>NZ_JABAIH010000010.1 GCF_012641395.1 Rhizobium sp. P32RR-XVIII
AGACCAGCAAGAACGTCAAGGATCGTCTAAACGGCTCCGCGTCATCGACGAGATGGACTGTAAGGTCGTTCGCCATCAGTTGAGCTCTCCGGCAACGCGGGCGACAACGAGAAAGGAAACCTTCTCCATTGCCTGTGTGCGATATGCGAGCTTGTCCGCACGAGATGATAGCTCCGCCGGCCATCTTTGGACCGATGATCGGTGTAACATCGCGTAACCTCTATTGGAAATGGCTCGTCACCCAACATTGCGCGGTGGTCGGGAGGAGGTGGTCAATGGGAGTTGCACCTATCTCTATTTTCATTGATCCGGCTCAATGCCGCCGCTTTGCTGTTCGGCTAATTTGAACCAACGGGTACATGATCTTTCGAGGAGTAGCTGAAATGAGGAAGTTTGCCCCGGCCGCCGTTGGAATTGTGGCCGCTGCTGCGATGGTGATGCCGACGGTGATGCCTGTGAGCGCTCAACAAACGACTCGCCAGGAATACCGAAGGATGAATTGGGCCGAAAACCTGCCGGAAGCGGTCAGGACGTATCATGACAAGCGGTTCACGGTCATCAGCTACAGCAACGCACATGAAACCGGCCATCATCCGTCGCCTGGCACTGCACAGCAGGTGGAGGCAATCCGAGCTGCAGCTCGGGCAAACAAATGGCTCGTTGCGCAATTGAAGGCCAGGAAACTCACGCCGAGCAAAATCGAGTGGGTGACACGAGCCCGTAATGGCAACATGGTTTTCTACATAGATTGAGCGATAGCTGGTCTCGGAGGAGAAATCTTCTCCGACACATAGCGAGCGATCGTTGCAACATCCCCTGACAAGTGCGTTGCAGGCGTTCGTTTCGCTACAGCGAAACCTGGCTCGTGCGCTGGTCGACCGAGGACCGTGCCATCCAGGTGACCGAGTTATGGGCTGAGCCGTTCTCAGCCCAGACTGTCGCTCGTGCATCGTCGCGAGGTTTCCGGTGATGTGGAAGTCAATCATCGAAGCTCCATTGGAGCAGGATTTAGAACTCGCCGTGATCGACGAGGACGGAGTTCACGCTTTGGTTTTTCCGTGTCAGCGCAGGCCCGGCGCTTGGGTGAACGCCATGACTGGCGAAATTCTGGAGGTTCATCCGACCCATTGGCGCGCCTGGCTTGTTCAACAATTCCATGTGGTCAAAGTTCATTGACGCGAATAGACGCGGCCGCCTCGGGCGGTTTGTCAGCGGAGCACCAGATGCTGCACCGCACATTGCTTCCGATCAATGACATCGCCAACCGCGCCAACATAGTCTGGCCGGGTTCACGGGCGGCCGGATGTGGCCGCCATCCGGTAGGCTGCTTGCAGTGGAGAGGGTCATGCGCGGTTTCGGTGTTCACTCGGAGGTCGGAAAACTCAGGACCGTCATGGTCTGCAAACCGTCCTTGGCCCATCAGCGTCTGACGCCTGCCAATTGTCATGATCTGCTCTTCGATGATGTCCTCTGGGTTCATGAGGCGCAGAAGGATCATTATGATTTCGTCCTGAAGATGCAGGAAAGGGGCGTCGAGGTTCTCGAACTCCACGATCTGCTCGGCCAGACGCTCGCCGACAAACAGGCGCGCGATTTCGTGCTGGATCGCCGGATCACCCCAAACGTGCTTGGCTCGCAGATCGCGGAGGCGGTGCGCCCGTGGCTTGACGAAATGCCGGCCACGCAGCTCGCGGCATTCATGATCGGCGGCATCGCTATCTCCGATCTGCCTGACGTCAAGGCGAAGTCGTTGATGCTGAGTGCCTTAGCGGAGTCGGAATTCGTCATACCGCCGATCCCCAACACATTGTTCCAGCGCGATCCCTCCTGCTGGATTTATGGTGGCGTCACCTGCAATCCGATGTTCTGGCCCGCTAGGCGCGCGGAAACCCTGATCCAGCGTGCGATCTACAAGTTCCACCCATCTTTCCATGGCGGCGATTTCCAGATCTGGTGGGGCGATTCAGACCAGCAGTTTGCGAATGCCTCGATGGAGGGTGGGGACGTCATGCCGATTGGCAACGGCACCGTGCTGATTGGCATGGGCGAGCGCACGACCTATCAGGCCGTCGGGCAGGTGGCCCAGGCCCTGTTCAAGAGCAAGGCGGCAAAGAGGGTCATCGGCTGCCTGATGCCGAAGAGTCGCGCGGCGATGCATCTCGACACCGTTTTCAGTTTTTGCGACCGCGACGTCGTCACGCTGTTTGCCGAGGTGGTCGACCAGATCCGTTGCTACAGTATGCACCCGAAGGACGACGACGGCACGTTCGAGGTTCATCCCGAAAATCAGCCGATGCTCGATGTGGTCAGCGAAGCGCTTGGCTTGCCTCAACTGCGCGTCGTGGAGACCGGGGGCAACTCCTACCAAGCCGAACGCGAGCAATGGGACGACGGCAACAACGTCGTCGCGCTCGAGCCGGGCGTCGTCGTCGCCTACGACCGCAACACGCACACGAACACGCTTCTGCGCAAGGCGGGCATCGAAGTCATCACCATTCGCGGCTCAGAACTCGGCCGCGGCCGCGGCGGCGGACATTGCATGACCTGCCCCATATGGCGCGACCCCGCATACTGATGCCTCGCATCCATCAAAACAGACCCGACGGAGCAAGAAAATGAGTTTTACCGACGAATACCATCCGACGCAGATGCTCGCCGACGTGATGACCATGCGCGAACATAGCGACAAGCCGATCGCTGACATCAAATATGCCTATGTTGGCGACACGCGCTCGAACATGGGGCACTCGCTGTTGATCGTCGGCTGCCTGATGGGGATGGACGTGCGCATCTGTGGGCCCAAGTCGCTCTGGCCTTCGGAAGAATACATGAAGATCGCCAGGAATCTGCAGCAGAGGTCTGGTGCGCGTCTGCTGATCACCGAAGATCCCAAGGAAGCCGTGAAGGGCGTCGATTTCATCCATACGGACGTCTGGGTCTCGATGGGTGAGCCGAAGGAAGTCTGGCGCGAACGCATCAAGCTGCTCACGCCCTATCAGGTCAACGAAGACCTGATGAAGGCAACGGGTAATCCGCAGACGAAGTTCATGCATTGCCTGCCGGCGTTTCACGATACTGAGACGACATTGGGCAAGCAGATCGCAGAAGACTACGGCATGAGCAACGGCCTTGAGGTGACCGGCGAGGTCTTCGAGTCGGAGGCCAATGTCGCCTTCGAGCAGGCGGAAAACCGGCTGCACACGATCAAGGCGCTGCTTGTCGCTACCCTGGGAGATTAGGATGCGTGTGGTTATCGCGCTTGGCGGCAATGCCCTTCTCCGGCGCGGAGAAGCCATGACCGCGGATGTCCAGAGGCGGAACGCGCGCATCGCTGCGGAAGCGATCGCACCGCTGGCAGCCGAGCATCAGCTCATCATAACCCATGGCAATGGGCCGCAGGTGGGCCTCCTCGCGCTTCAGGGCGCGGCCTACGAGCCGGATGAAGCCTATCCGCTCGATGTTCTCGGCGCCGAAACCGAGGGTATGATCGGCTACATGCTCGAGCAGGAACTCGGCAATCTGCTGCCGTTCGAGCAACCGCTGGCGACGCTTCTGACCATGGTTGAGGTCGATGCCGACGATCCCGGTTTCCAGAATCCGACCAAGTTCGTCGGCCCGGTCTATGACAAGGCCGACGCCGATCGCATCGGCACGGAAAAAGGCTGGGTGTTCAAGCAGGACGGCGAGAAGTGGCGGCGCGTCGTTGCGTCGCCATTGCCGAAGCGCATCTTTGAGGTCCGCCCGGTACGGTGGCTGCCGGAACAGCGAACCATCGTCATTTGCGCTGGCGGCGGCGGCATTCCGACGATGTATGAAAAGGGTAGTGACCGGAAGCTGATCGGCGTCGAAGCCGTGATCGACAAGGATCTGTGCTCGGAGCTTCTGGCACGCGAGCTCGGTGCCGATCTTCTCGTCATGGCGACTGACGCCCAGGCCGTCTGCACCGACTGGGGCAAGCCATCTCAGAAGGCGATCCATAAGGCGCGTCCCGATGATCTCAAGCAGTTCTCCTTCCCTGCCGGCTCCATGGGGCCGAAGGTCGATGCCGCGTGCCATTTTGCTCAGGAAACCGGCAAGAGCGCGGCAATCGGAACCTTGGCTGACATTGCCAGGATGGTGCGCGGTGAGCGCGGGACGATCATCAGCAGCGGGTTCTCTGGCCTGACCTGGCACGCTTGAGCGTGCCAGGTTCCGCGATGACGTTATCCTGAGACGGCCGGGTGCGTTGCTGCACCCGCAGCCGTCTCTTTGCTGTCGACCGGTGCCGCGGCGTTTCGTCGTTGCCAGACGTAGACAGGAATGCCGAGCATGAGCAGCACGAGACCATAGAGCACTGGCTCGGCGCCGGACCCATAGAGGGTGAACATAGCGAAAATGAAACCGACAAGCTCGATCGCGGTCACGCGCGGCACCCGTCTTCCGTTGGTCACACGCGCCGCAACGAGGCTTCCGGCAAGCGAGCAGAAGGCATAGGGAACAACGGCCGTCATGGTACTCAGCCCGACCATCAGCCGATAGACTGCGGCGAAGCCCTCCGACCCGATAGCCTGGACCAGGACCAGCAGGGTCGCAAACGATGCCGAGACCACCATACCGATCGCCGGCACGCCGCGTGAGGAGAGCCGGGCAAAGAGAGGAGGGAACAGCCCGTCGCGAGCTGCCGCCATTGGAACCTGCCCCATCAGCAGCGTCCAGCCGTTTAGCGCGCCAATCGATGAGAGCACGACTGCGATCGAGATCGCCAGCTCGCCGCTGCGCCCCCACATGATTCCCGCTGCCTCGGAGAACGGCGCCACGGAACGCACGAGCTGCTCGCGAGGCACAAGGCCCATCACAACGATCGTGCCGAGCACATAAAGAGCCGCAGCGATGGAGATACCGAGCACCGTCGAACGAGGGATGGTTCGCTCCGCATCGCGGACATCGCCGGCGGGAACGGTCGCCGATTCCAGTCCAAGATAGGCAAACATGGTGAGCGGCGCCAATGCGGCGACCGACTGAAGCAGCGGCTGGCCGCTCGGGTTGAATTCGGAGAAATGAGACGTGTCGACGAAGAGAAGACCGATAATGGCGACCGCGCCGAAGGGAACCAGCTTGGCGTAAGTGGTGACCTGCGCAAAGACGCCGGCTGCGTGAACGCCGCGAAGATTGACGAGCACGATCGCCCATATCGCCCCAAGCGTCAGCAATGTCGCGGCAAAGCGGTTTCCTAGCGCTGGGAAGAGATCGATCATCACGCCGGCAAAAGCGATGGCGATCACAGGCAGCGATGTCCAGATGGAAATCCAGTAGCCCCAGGCGATCAGGAAGCCGGCAAAATCGCCATAGGCCAGCCGCGTATAGGCGTAGGGTCCGCCGACAGCCGGCACGAGACTGGCGAGCCGCGCGAATGTGAGACCGAGGCAGATTGCGCCGGCTCCCATGATGATCCAGACGACGATCGCGAGGTTGCCATATGGCGCGATCGCGGCCGGCGAAAGATAGAAGCCCGATCCCACCATATTGCCGACGACGATGGCGGTGCAGGCGGCAAGTCCGAGGCTTTTGCCATTCGGTGACGTCGTCATGAATTCCCCCTAAGAGGCCGTCTCCCTGGTGCCAACGGCGCCGTGGGCCGCCATCTCAAGCCCGATCTTCCCTCCAAAGATCGGGCGCTGCAATCCGGTTCAATGCGTAGTCGGCGCGCGCCTCAGACATCTTCACGATTGGCGTAGAGGCGCTAGAATGGCCACTGCTCAGTGGTGGGCCGCGTGGGGATGCCGATGTGGAACGAGCAGGGGTTTTTACGCATCTCGATTGCGGCCACCGTCGTGGTTGCCGCGCTCGGCGTCGTCTTCGGTATTCTTTCGGGCTCATTTTCCATTGCGTTCGATGGGATCTATTCGCTGGCGGATGCAGCGATGACCGGGCTTGCTCTATGGGTTTCGAGCCTGATCGTGAAATCGGCGCAGAGCGATGCTCAGTCGGGCAGAATTCGCAACCGTTTCACCATGGGCTTCTGGCATCTGGACCGATCGTCCTCATGCTCAACGGCTGCCTGCTGATGACGGTCGCGCTCTACGCGCTGATCAACGCGATCATCAGCATTCTCAGCGGCGGGCACGAACTCCATTTCGGCGTCGCGATCGCCTATTCCGCCGCGACGGTGGTCGTCTGCGTGGTCATGGCCGCCATAGGCATGAAACTGAACCGTACTTTGAAATCCGACTTCATCTCCCTCGACGTCAAAGCCTGGATCATGTCGGGCGGTATCGCCCTTGCCCTGCTGATTGCTTTTCTGATCGGCCTTGCGGTGCAGTCGACGCCGGTCGCCTGGGTCGCCAATTATGTGGACCCGGTGGTCTTGGGCCTGGTCTGCCTCGTGATGATTCCGCTTCCGATTGGCACGGTCTGGAAGGCGCTGACCGAAATCCTGCTGATTGCGCCGGTCGATCTCAAGGACCATGTCGATCATGTTGCTTCCGAGACGGTTCGCCGTCTCGGTTTCCTCTCTTACCGGGCCTATGTCGCACGCGTTGGCGGGCAACGCAGATCGAACTTTACTTCATCGTGCCTCAAGGACTTCCTCCGAAAACAGTGGAGGAATGGGATGCGCTTCGCGAAGAAATCGGCGACGCGATCGGGGATGAGAGCGCCAATCGCTGGCTCACGATTGCCTTCACCGCCGATGCGGAATGGGCCGAGTAGAGACGAGGGATCGTCTCCGCCGATTTCGAAAGGCTTTTGTTCCTATCTTGATTGCGATCAACGACGCCGCTTTATCCGGCGTGTACCATCCCCCGACCTGAGGCGCATGCGGCTGCGTGGCGGTCGCTGCCTTTTGACCATCGGGTTGTGGAGGGCGCATGGAGTTCCAAAAGGCATTTCCGATAGCCGTCATTGATGAGGATTTTGACGGCAAGAGTGCTGCTGGGCGCGGGATGCGCGATCTGGCGGCGGCGATCGAGAACGAGGGGTTCCGCATCGTTTCCGGTGTCTCCTATGAGGACGCGCGCCGTCTCGTGCATATCTTCAACACCGAATCCTGCTGGCTGGTTTCCGTCGACAGTACGGAGGACAAGATCTCGCGGTGGCAGGTGCTGGAAGAGGTTCTAAGCGCGAAGCGCGGGAAAAACGACCGGCTGCCGATCTTCCTATTCGGCGACGACACGACCGCCGAGGATGTCCCGGCCAGCGTGCTGCGTCACGCCAATGCCTTCCTGCGGCTGTTCGAAGATTCGGCGGAGTTCATGGCACGCGCCATCGTGCAGGCTGCGCGCAACTACCTCGACCGGCTGCCGCCGCCGATGTTCAAGGCGTTGATGGACTATACGCTCGAGGGTGCATATTCCTGGCATACGCCCGGCCACGGCGGCGGCGTCGCCTTCCGCAAGAGCCCGGTCGGGCAGCTCTTTTACACCTTCTTCGGCGAAAACACGCTCAGATCCGATATCTCCGTATCTGTCGGCAGCGTCGGTTCGCTGCTCGATCATGTCGGGCCGATCGCCGAGGGCGAACGCAACGCCGCCCGCATCTTCGGCACGGACGAGACGCTGTTCGTGGTCGGCGGCACGTCGACTGCAAACAAGATCGTATGGCACGGCATGGTCGGGCGCGGCGATCTCGTGCTTTGCGACCGCAACTGCCACAAGTCGATCCTGCACTCACTGATCATGACGGGCGCGACCCCCATCTATCTGACGCCGTCGCGCAACGGGCTCGGCATCATCGGCCCGATCTCGAAGGATCAGTTTACGCCCGAAGCAATCGCGCAGAAGATCGCCGCAAGTCCGTTTGCCGGTCAGACGAGTGGCAAGGTCCGGCTGATGGTCATGACCAACTCGACCTATGACGGGCTCTGCTACAATGTCGATGCCATCAAAGCATCACTGGGTGATGCGGTTGAGGTGCTGCACTTCGACGAGGCCTGGTACGCTTACGCCAATTTCCACGAGTTCTACGACGGCTTCCACGGCATCTCCTCCGCTCAGCCTGCGCGTTCGCAGAACGCCATTACCTTTGCCACGCACTCGACGCACAAGCTGCTCGCCGCGTTCTCGCAGGCGTCGATGATCCATATCCAGCATGCCGAGAACAAGCGCGTCGACATTACGCGCTTCAACGAAGCCTTCATGATGCACACCTCGACCTCGCCGCAATACGGCATCATTGCCTCCTGCGATGTCGCGGCCGCGATGATGGAGCAGCCGGCCGGGCGCGCGCTTGTGCAGGAGACGATTGACGAGGCAATCAGCTTCCGGCGTGCGATGAACGCGGTCAGAAAACAGACGGAAGGGAGCTGGTGGTTCGATGTCTGGGAGCCGACGGTTGCCGAACAGACGCCGAGTGACAATCACGAAGACTGGGTGCTGAAACCCGGCGACGGCTGGCACGGCTTTGCGGGCTTGGCCGAAAATCATGTGATGGTCGACCCCATAAAGGTCACCATCCTCTCGCCGGGACTGTCCGCAAACGGCACCATGCAGGAACACCGCATCCCGGCCGCCGTCGTCACGAAGTTTCTTTCCTCGCGCCGCATCGAAATCGAAAAGACCGGCCTCTACTCCTTCCTTGTTCTCTTCTCGATGGGGATTACCCGCGGCAAATGGAGCACGCTTGTCACCGAACTCTTCAATTTCAGAATCTTTATGATGCCAACGCGCCGCTGACGCGTGCGCTGCCGGCACTTGCCGCCGCGCATCCGGAAGCCTACGGCGGCATGGGGCTGAAGGATCTCTGCGAGCAGATCCATGCGATCTATCGCAGGGACGACGTGCCGAAGGCGCAGCGCGAGATGTACACGGTCCTGCCCGAGATGGCGTTGCGGCCGGCCGATGCGTATGACCGGCTCGTCAAGGGACAGATCGAGAGCGTTGAGATTGACGATCTCATGGATCGCGTGCTTGCCGTCATGATCGTTCCCTATCCGCCCGGCATTCCGTTGATCATGCCGGGCGAGCGGATCACGCAGTCGACGAAGTCGATCCAGGGTTACCTGCTCTACGCCCGTGATTTCGACCGCAAGTTTCCGGGCTTCGAAACCGACATTCACGGCCTGCGATTTGCCCCCGATAAAGACGGACGTCGGTACCTCGTCGACTGCATTGCAGAAGGACAGCAACAATGATCCCGCGCGATGTGAAGTCTCCGACCGTGGCCATACCGTTTCACAAGATGCTGAAGGTCGTAGCAGTTGTGGATCGCGGCAATCCGCAGGTGCAGGAGTTGCTCGCGCGGATTGCTGCCGAAAACTTCGAGGTGGAGTTGCGCGACGACTATTCCGCCGACGTCTCCGAGGATGCGTCCGTCGGCGCCTATATCGGCTCGGTCGAGGGTGGGCGCTTGGCGGATGCGCGCGCCTTCCTTCGCTCCGTCCGGGACGGCGGTTTCCGCACCCCGATCTGGGCGATGGCGGATGTGCTGACGATCGCGGACATGGATATCGTCGAGATGGCCGGCGAGGTGGATGGCTTCGTCTATCTCGGCCAGCAGACGCCCACATTCTATGCCAAGCAGATCATCTCCAGCCTGGTCAACTACGGCAAGTCGCTGCTGCCGCCGTTCTTTGGCGGCATGATGGCCTATGATGGTGAAGCCAACATCGCCTTCGATTGCCCTGGTCATCAGGGCGGGCAGTTCTATCGAAAATCACCGGCCGGGCAGCTCTTCTTCAAGTATTTCGGCGAGAGCATTTTCCGCAATGATCTCTGTAACGCCGACGTCGATCTTGGCGACCTGCTGATCCACGAGGGGCCCGCGGCGGAAGCTCAGAAGCAGGCGGCGCGCATCTTCGGTGCGGACCGCACTTACTTCATCCTGAATGGAACGAGCACCTCCAACAAAGTCGTCGCCAATGCGGTGCTGAGGGCCGGCGACCTTGTGCTCTTCGACCGCAACAACAAGTCTCTTCATCAGGGCGCTCTTGTACAGGCCGGCGCCATCCCGATTTATCTGCCCACAGCCCGCAATTCGTTCGGCATGATCGGAGCCGTCGATTGGGCGGCGTGGGATGAGACCTGGCTGCGGCAGCAGATTGAGGCGCATCCGCTCGTTGCCGACAAGAGCCGTGCCGCCGCCGACAGACCCTTCCGGCTCGCCTGTATCCAGCTCGCCGCTTATGACGGCACCATCTACAACGTGCGCCAGGTCATGGAGAAGATCGGGCATCTCTGCGACTATGTGCTCTGGGACGAGGCGTGGATCGGATACAACGCCTTTCATCCGCTCTTCGAGGGCCACAGCCCGATGCGCCTCAAGGATTTGCAGCCCGATATGCCGGGTCTCTTCTCGACGCAGTCGGTGCACAAGCAGGGCGCCGGTTTTTCGCAGGCCTCGCAGATCCACAAGCGGGACGAACATATTCGCGACCAGCGCAGGTTCATCGAGCACAAGCGCTTCAATGAATCCCTGCTGATGCACGTCTCGACATCGCCGTTCTACCCGCTCTTCGCCTCGCTTGACGTCAACGCCAAGGTGCACGAGGGCAACGCGGGCGAAATGCTCTGGGATCGCTGCATCGGATTGGGGATCGAGGTGCGCAAGAAGCTGCGCGGCTTCGTGCAGCACTATGAGACCAAGGCCGCAAATCCCGAGGAGCAGTGGTTCTTCGATCCCTTCGTGCCCGATAAGATCACGGTCTCCGGTTCGAAGCATACTGATGACATCGCTGAGACGCGGTGGGAGGATATCCCGACCGACGTGCTGAAGCGCGAGCAGCAGTGCTGGCGGTTCGATCCGGAGGCGAAGTGGCACGGCTATGCCGGCTATGCGCCTGGCTACACCATGGTCGATCCCAACAAGCTGACGCTGCTCACACCCGGCATCGATCGGAAGACGGGTGAATATCGCGAGTTCGGCATTCCGGCGACCGTGGTCGCCAATTATCTGCGCGAGCAGCGGGTCGTGGCGGAAAAGTGCGACCTGAACAGCCTGCTCTTCCTGCTCACGCCGGCGGAGGACGAGAGCAAGCTGAACACGCTCGTTGCCAAACTGGTGAAGTTCAAGAACCTCTGGGATCGCGACGCGCCGCTGCAAGAGGTGCTGCCGACCGTGTTTGCGGCCAATCGCGAGCGCTATGCGGGCTACACGGTTCGGCAGGTCTGCAAGGAGATGCATTCCTTCTACCGCAATGCCGGCGTCAAGGAATTGCAGCGCCTCTGCTTCCGCTCCGAGAGTTTTCCGGAGCCGGCGATTGCTCCCAAGCAGGCCTATGAAGCGCTCGTGGCCAACGATGTTGACTATGTGCCGCTGACAGAGGCCGCCGGCCGCATCTCGGCGACGCTGGCGCTGATCTATCCGCCGGGCATTGGCGTGATCGTGCCGGGAGAGCGCTGGGACGACAGGGCGCGTCCGATGCGGGACTATTTCCTGGCTTTCGAGGAGTCCTTCAACCGCTTCCCCGGCTTCAATTACGAAGTCCAGGGCGTGTTCCAGGAACGGGTCGATGGGCGCATCAAGTTCTATACGTATGTCGTGCGCGAGTAGGGACGGGAGGATTTCACCATGACCGATAACACGATGCATCTCGCGACCGAGGCCACGGCCAAGAAGAAAATGAACCTGGTGCAGCTCACCTTCATCGTCGCCGTCAACATGATGGGATCTGGCATCATTATGCTGCCGGCCAACATGGCGCAGGTCGGGGCGATCTCGCTGCTCTCCTGGCTGGTGACTGCAGTCGGCTCGATGGCGATCGCCTACGGATTTGCGCAGGCCGGACTGTTCAATCAGCGGCCGGGCGGCATGTCCGCCTATGCGGAGGATGCCTATGGAAAGGACGGCTACTTCCTGGTGTTCTTCCTGTATTTTCTCTCACTTGCCGTCGGCAATGTCGCAATCGGCATTTCTGCGGTGGGTTACCTCGCCGGGTTCTTTCCGGTACTGACGTCGACCCCCGTGATGACGTGCCTGGCCCTGGTCGTCCTCTTGTGGCTGACGACGGCTGCCAATTTCGGCGGTCCGCGCATAACCGGACGCATCGGCTCGGTCACCGTATGGGGCGTCATCATTCCCGTGGGGCTGCTTTCCATCATAGGTTGGTTCTGGTTCAGCTCCAGCACCTTCGCGGCCGCTTGGAATCCGAAGGGGTTGACGCTCGCCCAGGGGATGGGCTCAAGCATTTCCCTGACGCTCTGGGCCTTTCTCGGCATGGAGTCGGCGGCGCAAAATTCGGACGCTGTGGAGAATCCGAAGCGTGACGTGCCGCTTGCCTGCATGTTCGGCACGCTAGGAGCGGCCGTTATCTACATCCTGTCGACGACCGTCATCCAGGGGATTGTCCCCAATGCCGATCTCGCGGCGTCGACCGGGCCGTTCGCGCTTGCCTATGCCACCATGTTCAACCCGACGATCGGTTCGGTGATCATGGCGCTCGCCGTGCTGGCCTGCCTCGGCTCGCTTCTCGGCTGGCAGTTCACGATCGCGCAGACCGCACGTACGGCGGCTCAGGAAAGGATGTTTCCTGCCGTGTTCTCCCGCGTGAACGAGATGGGTGCGCCGGTCCGCGGCATGATTATCCTCGGCATCGTCCAGACATGCCTCGCTCTCATGACGATTTCGCCGACGCTCAGCGAACAGTTCTCGGCTCTGGTCAACCTCGCCGTCGTGACGAACGTCCTGCCCTACATCATCGCGCTGTCGGCGCTATTCGTCATGATGAAGGCTGCGGGCGTGCCGGAGGCGAAGTACCGGTTGAACGCCTTCATCGCCATGGTCGGCATGCTCTACAGCGTGTTTGCCATCTATGCCTCCGGCAAGGACGCGGTGCTTGGCGGTATGCTGGTGACAGGCATCGGTTTCATCATCTACGGCCTGATCGCACCTCGCTTCGTCAGCGGCGTGAATCGCGCACCGGCCGAGTAGCGCAGGGAGGACCAATCATGCCAACGAACAAAGGTCGCTGGACCGCAATAGTTGCCTCCATCTTCGTCGGGGCGATCGCATCGACCGCTTGGACGTCCGCTAACGCACAGACGCTGGACCGTATTCGCCAAAGCAGTTCGCTCAGGCTGGGGTACGACGCGGATGCGAGGCCGTTTTCGTTCAAGACTGAGCAGGGAGCGCCTGATGGCTATGCGGTCGCCCTCTGCAACAAGATTGCCGACAGCGTGAAGGCAGAGCTGAACCTGCCGCAGCTCAATGCCGAATGGGTTCCTCTTGCCGGTGATGCTCGGATGCGTGCCATACAGGATGGCATTGTAGATCTCGTCTGCGGAGCGGAGCCTGTAACGCTCAGCCGCAGGCAGGAAGTTTCATTCTCGATCCCCATTTTCCCGAGCGGCACCGGGGCCGTCGTCAGCACCAGCGCGCCACTGGCATTGCGCGAAGTCTTGGAATACGGCGAACCGTCGAGCCGTCCCGTCTGGCGCGGCGCGCCAGCCCGGACCATCCTTGAGCACAAGACGTTCTCGTCGGTCGCAGGCACGACAAGCGAGCGCTGGCTGTCCGACAAGATCAAGACCTTCCAGCTTGCCGCAACGACGACCCCGGTGGAGAGCTATCAGCAGGGGATCGAGCGTGTCCTCGATGGTCAATCGGCTGTGCTTTTCGGCGACATGCCTCTCTTGATGGACGCCGCTGCCCGCAGCGACAATTCCGGTAATCTCATCGTTCTGGAGCGCCATTTCACTTATGAACCGCTTGGCCTTGAACTGGCGCGCGGAGACGAGGACTTCCGCCTGTCCGTCGACCGCGCCCTCAGCCAGACCTATGCTTCGGATGGTTTCCGTACCTTCTTCGCAACATGGTTCGGCCCGCCCGACGAAGCGACCGTGACATTCTTCCGGCAGACAGCGCTGCCGGAATAGGCGCGTTTCTCACGACGTTCCGAATGCAACCGCGATGATTTGCCGGGGTGGCTCTGATCTCTCCGCTGCTGCCAGAAAAGCCGCTGTCTGATCGACCGCGGGTTATTGGGGCGGGCTTTTGCCCGGCCAATCAGAGTATCACAGCCATATTGTTGTTATAATGCCCTCGCTCCTCGTTCATCGAAGACACGCAGATCAGACGCTGCCGCCGCGAGGATGATTTCAGCGCCTGGCGCAATGGGGGCGGGGGAGCGATGTTCGACCGTCACCGGCTGGCGGTCGGCAAGCTGGCAGTAGAGGTATTGTGTTCCTCCGAGGTACTCCGAAAACTCGACGCTGGCGCGCAAGATGCCATCCACATCACTGGATGCGACGCGCAGATGTTCCGGGCGGACACCGAGGGTCACGCTGCCACCCGGTGCAAGACTTTTGCCGGAAACAGGCGTTTGCAGCGAATGTCCGCTGATGCCGATCTTGCCAGCGCCCCGCCACTCGGCGTTCAGCAGATTCATTCGCGGCGATCCTATGAAACCGGCGACGAAAGTGTTCGACGGGTTCTCGTAGATCTCGCGTGGCGTTCCGGCCTGTTCGACGCGTCCGTCGCGCAGCACGACGATTTTGTCGGCCAGGGTCATCGCCTCCGTCTGGTCGTGGGTTACGTAGATCATCGTGTTGCCGAGTTCGCGATGGAGGCGGGCGATTTCGATGCGCATCGAAACCCGCAGTTCCGCATCGAGATTGGATAGCGGTTCGTCGAAGAGGAACACCTCCGGCTTGCGGACGATCGCCCTGCCGATCGCTACGCGCTGGCGCTGGCCACCGGAAAGCTGGCCCGGCCGCCGGTCGAGAAGATGGTCGATCTTCAGGATCGCGGAGGCAGCCTTGACGCGGACCTCGATCTCCCCGCTGTCGGTATGCGCCATCTTGAGCCCAAAGGCGAGATTGTCGCGCACGCTCATATGCGGGTAGAGCGCGTAGGACTGGAAGACCATGGCGATGCCGCGCTCGGAAGGATCGAGATCGGTGACGGTTCGTCCCTTGATCTCGATCTCCCCGTCGGTGACCTCTTCCAGGCCTGCGATCATGCGCAGCAGCGTCGACTTTCCGCAGCCGGAAGGTCCCACGAAGACGACGAAGGAGCCTTCGTCGATCGAAAGGTCGATCCCATGGATCACATCCAGACTGCCGAAGCTCTTGCGTATCCCGGTCAGTACGACGCCGGTATCAGCCATCTTATTCACCACGCACTTCGCCCGCTCTCACCCATACCAGCATCTCGCCGGGCGCGCGATTGTCCCAGAAGGGATAGGGCACGAAGCGGGCGGTCGTCTTCTTCGCCTTCGGCGGGGAGGTCCGGTAAAGCGCCGGTCCCCAATCGGCCTCGTCTCGCGTAACCGGTACGTCAAGCGCGATCGCACCGCCCATCCCTTCGATCTCATCGGTCTTGGCGGCGGTGACATCGGATGCAATCCTGATGCCGTTCAGGCCAGCGCCGTTGTCGGTTTCCTCGACGCAATAAACGAGCGGCCCGCGCATGACGGCCGTGCGGCCGGCATCCTGCCGGACCAGCGGATTGGCGAAGAGCGTGCGGGCAACCAGCGGAATGTCGAGGTCGACATGATCGCCGGCCTTCCATTCGCGTTCGATGCGGGCATAGCCGTCGACCGTGACGCCAGCGAGATCGAACGCCTCGCCGTTGACTTTGAGTGTGGCGCCGTCAGCCCATTCCGGAATGCGAAGGGAAAGCGCAAACCGCGACGGGTTGTCGGGCGACACGTCGATGCGGATCGCGCCCTTCCAGGGATAGCGGGTCTTCTGGGAAAGTTCGACCTTCGCACCGGCGAGCTCGAAGCGGGCCTTGCTTTCACCGTAGAGGTGCACGGCGATCTCGTCTTCGGCAACCGCATACATGTAGGAGCCGACGGAAGCGAGCAGGCGGGCGATGTTCGGCGGGCAGCAGGGGCAATGGTGCCAGATCCACCGATGGTGCTTACCGACGCTTTCCAGCGGGTTTTCGTAGAAGAACCGCGTGCCGTCGAGCGAGAGACCGGCCATGGCGCCGTTATAGAGGGCCTGTTCCATGATGTCGGCATAGCGCCGGTTCGGGCCGCGGCCCAGCATGCGGCTCGCCCAGAAGACGAGGCCGACAGAGGCGCAGGTCTCGGCATAGGCGCTCTCGTTCGGCAGGTCGTAATAGTCGGTGAAGCCTTCGTTGGATGCCGCCGGCCCGATGCCGCCGGTGATGTACATCTGCTTGGTGGTGAGATCGTCCCAGAGCGTTTCGAGCGCTGCGGTCAGCGTGTCGTCGTTATATTCGGTCGCGATATCGGCCATGCCGGCATAGAGATACATGGCGCGCACCGCGTGCCCCACCACCTTCGTCTGTTCGCGCACCGGCAGATGCGCCTGACCATATTCATAGGTCTTCTGATGGAAATCGGCGGCGCTGCGGCCGTCGCGGATTGCCTCCTCGGTGAAGAAATGCGGCTCCTTACCGCGTTCATCGATGAAGAATTTCGAAAGATCGAGATATTTCTTTTCGCCCGTCACGCGCGCCAGCTTGACCAGTGCAAGCTCGATCTCCTCATGGCCGCAGTAGCCGGGGATCTTCCCGGGGCCGTGGCCGAAGATCTTGATCATGTAGCCGGCAAAGCGGCTCATGATGTCGAGCAGCTTCCGCTTGCCGGTTGCCTGGTAATAGGCGACGGCGCCCTCTATAAGATGGCCGGCGCAATAGAGCTCGTGGTGGTCGCGCAGGTTTGTCCAGCGGCGGTCCGGCTGGACGCGCTGGAACCAGGCGTTCAGATAGCCGTCTTCATCCTGCAGCTTCTCGTACATGTCGATGATCTGGTCAACGCGGGCTTCGAGCTTTGGGTTCGGGCGACGGTAGAGAGAGTAGGCGACGGTCTCGATCGATTTGCCAAGATCGCTGTCCCAGAACATCTGCGTCGTGCCGCCCCAGGGGCCGATCGGAATGACAACGCCGGGGCTTGGCTGGTTCACGTCGATGGCACGCAACATTCCGGCCTCGACGCAGCGGTCGAGCAGCGTCTCGGCAGTCGAGTCGCAGATAGCATCCTGCCGGTCTCCGAAAAGCCCCTGTAACTCGACGCTCGGAACGGGCAGGGGGCGGAACTGGCGGTCTCTCTTCAGCTTGTTCATGGCTTCATCCATTTCGTTGAAAGATCATCATTTCACCGCGCCGGCCATCAGCCCGCGCATGTAGTAGCGTTGCAGGAGCAGGAAGACGATCAGGCAGGGGATCGTCATGACGATGACGCCGGCCTGGACCGCTCCCCAGTTGACCGCGCCGAGCCGGCCGGCACGAACTGCCGTCATCAGGACCGGCAGCGTGTATTTCTCGTTGCTGGAGAGCAGCACGAGGGCGGCCAGGAATTCGTTCCAGGCATTCAGGAAGGCAAAGATCGCAACCGTCGCGACACCCGGAAGCACCAGCGGCAGAAGCACCCGGGCAAGCAGCCTGAGGTCGCGGGCGCCATCGATGCGCGCCGCCTCCTCGATCTCCTTCGGCACGGCGTCGAAGGCGTTGCGCATCATGAAGACGGAGAATGGAAGCTGCAGCGTCACGTAGACGAGTGTCAGCCCGAGCAGCGAATTGTTGAGGCCGAGCCTGGCGAGGATGATGAAGAGGGGCGTCAGGATCGACTGGAACGGGATCATCAGCGTGGCGATGATCAGCACGAAGAGGGCGTTCTTCAGCGGGAAGCGGTAGCGGGAGAAGCCGTAGCCGGCGAGCAGGCTCACGGCGACGGTCAGGACCACCGTTGCCAGCGAGACGAAAAGCGAATTGACCATATGCCGCCAGATGCCGGCACCGAAGCTGTCGAGCACGGCATAGGCATCGAAGCTCACGCCGGTCGTCGGCCATGGGGGCAGGGGCGGCAGGCCGGACTCCGTCCCGTGCCGGAAGGAGGCAAGCAGGGTGATGACGAAGGGCGCCAGGAAGAAGATCGAAATGGCGATACCAATCACATGATAGGCGGAGGCGGCGCGGCGGGCCTTGCGGGCGCGTCTTTCCTTGGTTGAGATCATGGCCTTTCCTCCCCGACCCGCAACAGCCAGAGCTGCACGATGCTGATCGCGACAAGGATGGCGAGCAGGGCGATCGAGAGTGCCGCGCCATAGCCGAGATTGAAGGACACGAAGGACTGGTTGAAGATGTAGTAGACGACCGAGATCATCTTGTTCTGCGGCCCGCCTGACGTCATGATGTAGAACTGGTCGAATGCGAGGATCGAGCCGGTGACGGAGACGATGAGCGCCAGCGCGATCGTGCGGCGCATCAGCGGCAGCGTCAGGTGCCTGAACCGCTGCCAGCGACCGGCGCCGTCGATGCGCGCGGCCTCCGTCAGCTCCGCCGGGATCGCCTGCAGGCCGGTGAGCAGGATGATCATCGTGAAGCCCGCAATCTTCCAGACCACCATCACGATGATCGTCAGGAAGGCGGTATCAAAGCTCGCCATGATGTTCGGGCTGCGCTCGACGATGCCGAGCGCGCGCAGAGCCGGACCGAAGAAGCCGCTATCGACATTGGCGAGCCACACCCAGAGCAGCGATGCGGTGGCAAGGCCGACGACGACCGGCAGGAAGATGATGGTGCGATAGGTGCCGACGAAGCGGCGTTGCCGCTCGACGAAGAGCGCCAGAGGA
This sequence comes from Rhizobium sp. P32RR-XVIII, assembly GCF_012641395.1. Lineage (GTDB taxonomy): Bacteria > Pseudomonadota > Alphaproteobacteria > Rhizobiales > Rhizobiaceae > Rhizobium. The sequence continues at coordinate 18,456 of NZ_JABAIH010000010.1, forward strand.
AAGGCGACGGCGAAGATCGCAATGGTGACGATCACCGTATAATAGGCCGTGAAATTGAGCGCGGCCATGAAACGGCCGTCGTTTAACATGCGGGTATAGTTAGCCAGGCCGATCCAGCGAGAGACGCCCATCAGCGGCCAGTTGTGCAGGCTCATCCAGCCGGTGAAGAGCACTGGCATGACGAAGAAGACGATGACGAGCGCCATGGCCGGCGCAATATAGAGAAGGCCGCGCCACTGCGACTTCCGCCGTCTTCGGGCTGCGCGTATGGGCTGCGCACCGGAACCGGTCATCGAAACCTCCGCATTTCATGATGTCGATCAGTCAAGGGGTCGGCCGGGGAACTGCCACCGCTCCCCGGCCACGGCCGGGAGAGATTATTGGCCGCTGTCTATGATCGACTGCATCTCGGATTGTGCATTCGAGAAGGCTCCATCGACATCGTCGCCGTAGATCGCGGCATTGGTGAATGTCGCCCAGGGACCGTTGGCGCTGTTGATGAGATCGTTGAACTGCAGCGTATAGGGCGTCTTGGCAACGGCGATCGCCTTCAGCCCCACCTGCATCCGCGGATCGAGGCCTGCGAGCACCTGCTCGGCTATGTCGCCGCGCGTCGGCAGGCTGCCGTATTTCGCCATGACCTTCTGGCCGTCCATGGAATAGATGTATTCGAGGAATTCCTTCACGGCGTCGAGCCTCTTCGTGCCCTTGGTGATGACGAAGTTATCGCCGCCCGCAAAGGAAGAAGGCTTGCCGTCGACGCTGGGGATCAGCGTCACGCCGAAGTTGATCTCGGGATGCTGGGTCACCAGGGTGCCGATCGCGAAGGCGCCGAGGCTCTGCTGCCCGATCTTGCCGTTCGGGAAAGTCAGGAAGTTCACGCCATTGTCGCTTGCCGCACCTGCCGGCACGAGGTCCTTCTTGACCATGTTGCGATAGATATCGACTGCCTTGCGCATCTGCGGCGTATCGAGCGTCGCCGTCTTGCCGTCCTCCGAGAGGATATCGGCGCCCGCACCCCAGACCAGTGGCGTGAACGTGAAGATCATGCAACCGCCGCAGCTGCCGCCGGAGAAATAGAAGCCGTAGGTATCGTCGCCGAGCTTGCGGATTTTCTCTGCGTTGGCCGTAATCTCTTCCCATGTGGCCGGTGCCTTTTCAGGATCGAGCCCGGCCTTCTTGTAGAGATCCTTGTTCCAGGCGAAGACCGAGGTCTCGACCGAGAGCGGCAGACCGTAGATGCGGTCCTGGTAGGTGCCGAGGCGCACATGCGAGGGCGAAAGCGAATTGAAATAGGGAAGCTGCTTGGCCCAGTCGGTGAGATCCTCGAGCTGGCCGGCGGCGGCAAAGGCCGGTGTGTAGATCAGATCCATCGACAGTGCATCGGGCGCCTGGCCGCCGGCGATCGCGGTCGCATATTTCTGTACCAGTTCACTGAAGGGCACTTCGGTCGCGACGACCTGGTTCTCGTGGCTGGTGTTGTAGGCCTCGACGACCTTCTTGAAGGCATCGCCGATGCCGGTCCGGACCCACATCTCGATTTTTTCGGCTGCCGAGGCGCCGGACGCCAGGCAGAGGGTGGCAACGCTCGTCGCCAGCAAAAGACGCTTGATCATGGCACTCCTCCCAATATGGCGCGTCTCCTTCGCGCCGTTGCTATATTCCGAGGGTGTCCCCCCCGCATGACTGCCGCACGATAAGCCGGCACGGCAATTTCCTGATGCCGGGCTCCACCGTCCGGCCTTCCGCCAGGGCAAGAACCGTAAGCCCCGCCTGACGTCCCAATTCCTTCAATTCCATGTCCACCGTCGTCAGCGGCGGCCGCGTCTGGGCCGCGACGATCTCCCAATTGTCGAAGCCGACAACCGAGACGTCCTGCGGAACCTTGAGGCCTCTCTCTCGCAGGGCATCGATGACGCCCCGCGCGATCTGATCGTTGCCGCAGAAGATCCCATCCGGTTTCTCCGCAACACGGCTCCATATCGCCGCTATCGCATCGTGGCCCCAGCTCTCGGACCAGACGCCAGACATGACTTCCGCATCCCGACCGACGATCGCCCGGTAGGAGGCCGCACGCTCCCGAACCGAAAAGAAATCCTCGGGCCCGGTGATATGGACGATCCGTCGCCGTCCAAGCTTGCGCAGCCACTCGACCGCCAGCCTGGCACCCTGCTCGTCATCCGACCGGAAGGTCACGCTATTCGGCGCTCCTTCCGTGAAGGCGTAGACGACCGGCACATGCAAATTGGACAAATCGACCGGCAACCGTCTGTCAAGACGCTTTCCCGTCGCGATTATTCCGTCCACCTGTTTGTCGAGCATAGCCTCGACATGAATCTGGCCGAGAGCGGGATCGTCTTCGATCGCGCACAGGAAAACCGAAACGCCGTGATCGACGAGAGCCTCGGATATGCCCGCCATGACCGGCAGCGTGAAGCGGCCGTAAGTGTCGTTCGTCAGGAGTCCGATCGTGAAGCTCCGCTTGCTGAGGAGACCCCTTGCCAAGGCATTCGGCCGGTATCCGATCTCCGCGGCGATACGCTTCACGCGTTCGCGCGTGTCATCGGTCATTCGGCCGGTATCGTTCAGCGCTTTCGATGCCGTCGATATGCTAATTCCGGCAGCCCTTGCCACTTCGTGAATGGTGGTCCTGCCTGTTTTTTTCCCCGTGAGTATTAGCTGCTCCTCCGTCGCACCCGACATGAGAAAAGCTTTTACCATGGCACTTGTCAAGCGGGAAAAGGTTTTCTCGCGAGGTGGGTGGGATGCGAAGGAGAGCAGCTTGCAGCTCCTCGTCCTCAAAGGCGCGACCTCCCCGGTGTCGATCCGAAATTTCGAAGGACCTCAGAAGGAGAGATCGAGCACGCGGCCTTCGAAAAGCCGGTCTCGGGAACCTTCGAGATGCGCGCGCATCAGGTCGCGCGCCTCGTCGGCTCTGCCCTCGGCAATGGCCTTGTAAATGGCATTGTGCTCCTGGAACACCTGTTCGAGGCCCTGGCGGGGGCCGAGCAGCGAAAGGCCGTGAAGATGCATGCCGACGGCGATATGTGCCTTCAGGGCGTCGATCGAGGCGGTGTAATAGTGATTGTTGGCAGCCTCGGTGACGGCGCGATGGAAGATGAAGTCGGCATCGGCGCGATGCAACTGATGGCTGGTCGCTTCCCTCAGATCGGCAAGCGCGTCGGCGATCTTCTGAAGCGCTGCCTCATCCCGGCGTTTGGCCGCGAAATAGGCCGCCGCCGGCTCGATCGTCAGGCGGAATTCGTAGCAGCGCTGGATATCGGCGATCGTTTTGACCGGCGAATAGGCGAGCTGAGCCGTCGGCGAGCCATGTGCGCTGACGAAGGTGCCGGCTCCCTGACGGGCGTAGACGATCCCTTGTTCGCGCAGTCGGGCCAAGGCATCGCGGACGATCGGACGCGAAACGCCGAGCATCGAGGCAAGCTCGTGCTCGCCCGGCAGACGGGAATCCGGCGGATAATTGCCGGTCCGGATGCGCTCCAGGAGCTGGTCGAAAACGCGGTCGACCAGTTTCACAGCCTTGCCGCGTTCCGGCCGCGGCGGCGCCCCCGCCTGCGAATTCACTGATGCGCCGTTCGCTTCATCCACTCTCATTCTCCCTGCTGGCATCCGTCTATGCCGCCTGATTTCGGGGAACCAGTCTTAGCAAACTATCGGAATTGCCAAAGCCTCCCGACTTGATGGCGCAACGGAACTGCCGTCCTGCGCCATCGGTCAGATCGAACCAGGGAATGCCGGCTTCGATCTCGCCTTTCGGCCGAACGACCCGCACCCCCAATCCGCGAAGGACGGCAAGCGCGGTATCCCCGCCGCCGACCATCAGCATTTCCGGCCCCGTCGCAACTATGACCGATTTCACACCCTGCGCAAAGCGCGCCGCGACCTGCGCAGCCTCATGCGATATTTCTCCTGTGCAACGCAAGAGTGCAGGCAGCCGTATATTCCCGACCGGTTCGACTTCTCCCATCGGTGCATCGATCACCGTTGCGAGGGTTCCGGACCTTTCCAACCGTTCCATCTGGCGGGCGGTGATCGGATCGCGCGAGCCGAACGCAAAGAGCGTTTCCGCCCGGGCTTCGAAACCCTGGTGCTGGCTACCGATGTGGCCGCGGCCGAGATGGCGGGCGAGGGCGGCGCCAAGGCCGCGCGCACCGACGGCGAGAACCGATGCCCAGTCGTTTTCCGCCACGATCCGGTCGAGGTCCGCATCGCTTTCGGCATCCCCGATCGCGAGTCCTTCGGAATGTCCGGCAAAGAGAGCGGCAATCGGCAAGGGCGTGTCGACGCCGCGTCCGACGACAGAGGCGCCGGAGGTAAACCGTTGCTGATCCGGGATTGCCGGTGCAATCAGGATGCTCTTGCGTCCGAATACGTCGGCAAGCGCCGCACTTTCGGCCGCGACATTTCCCTTCAGCCTGGAATCGATCTTCTTCATGACGACCGCCGGAGCCGCAGCCGCAAGCTTTTGACCGGCGGCCAGGACCACCTCGGCCGCCTCGTCGCCGGAGAGCGCCCGCGAAGCCGTATTGACGACAACCACTTCAGCGCCTGTGGCGATGGCTTCCTCGATCGCCCCTGCATCGACCGCGACGGCGACAGACAGGCCCGCCTCGACGAAGGGCGTGCCGGTGTCGAGCGAGCCCGTCAGATCGTCGGCGATCACGGCAACCTTCAAGCTCATGCCGTCTGTCCCGGATTGACGGCGTGGCAGGCGACGAGATGGCCGGGCTTTGCCTCCGTCCAAGCCGGCACCACCTTGCTGCAGACCTCCATGGCAATCGGGCAGCGTGTATGGAAGCGGCAACCGGATGGCGGGTTGAGGGGGCTCGGCACATCGCCCTGCAGGATCTGGCGCTTGCGGTTCCTCTCATGCTCCGGATCGGTTTCGGGCACAGCCGACAGCAGCGCCTTCGTATAAGGGTGCAGCGGATTGTCGAAAAGCTCCTCGCGCGTCGCAAGCTCGGCTAGCCGGCCGAGATACATGACGCCGACGCGGGTGCTGATATGGCGCACGACCGCAAGGTCATGGGCAATGAAGAGATAGGTCAGGCCGTATTTCTCCTGCAGGTCGAGCAGCAGGTTGATGATCTGCGCCTGGATCGAGACGTCGAGCGCCGAGATCGCCTCGTCGCAGACGATGAATTTCGGCTGGCAGGCAAGCGCGCGGGCGATAGCGACGCGCTGGCGCTGGCCGCCGGAAAGCTCGTGCGGATAGCGCTGCGCAAAGCGTGGCGGCAGGCCGACATCGGTCAGAAGTGCTGCGACCCGGTCCTTCAGTTCCGCCTTCGTGGCGAGCTTGTGGAAGAGGATGGGTTCGGCGATCGCCTCGCCGATCGTCATGCGGGGATTGAGCGTCGAATAAGGGTCCTGGAAGACGATCTGCAGGTCGCGCCGGAAAGGGCGCATCTGTTTCTCGCCGAGCGTGGCCAGATCCTGGCCCTTGTAGACGACGCGGCCGCTGGTGGCGCGATAAAGGTTGAGGATGGTGAAGCCGGTCGTCGATTTGCCGCAGCCGGATTCGCCGACGAGGGAGAGCGTCTCGCCTTCCATGATGTCGAGATCGACATTGTCGAGCGCATAGACGGTAGCCGCGCGTTCTCCGAAGGCGCCGAGCTTGACGTGGAAATGCTTGACCAGGCCTTCGACCTTGAGGAGCGGTTGCGCACCCATCATGCAGCCTCCTGCATTCTCTGAACGACGAAACATGCGGCGCGGTGATCGATGGCGCCGGCGAGTGGCTCGAGCTTTGGCACCTGCTCGTGGCAGATCGCCTCGGCCAGCGGACAACGCGGCGCAAACGGACATCCCTTCGGCCGGCGGCCGGGCTCCGGCGGCGTTCCGCCGATCGAACTCAGTCGGCTTGCGGGCGCATCCGAAAGCTTGGGGATCGAGGAAAGCAGGCCGCGCGTGTAAGGATGGCTCGGGCGGGCATAAAGCTCGTCCACCGGCGCATCCTCGACGACGGTGCCGGCATAGAGTACGGCGACGCGATCGACGAGACCGGCGATCAGCGCCAGATCGTGGGTGATCCAGACGACGGACATGCCGAGCTTGGCCCGCAGCTCCTTCACGAGATCGACGATCTGCGCCTGGATGGTCACGTCGAGTGCCGTGGTCGGCTCGTCGGCGATCAAAAGCTTCGGATTGCAGGCAAGGCCGATCGCGATCATCACGCGCTGGCGCATGCCGCCCGAAAGCTCGTGCGGATAAGCCATCAGCCGCTCTTCCGGGCCTGGGATGCCGACGAGGCGCAGCAACTCGACGGCACGGGCGCGGGCCTCCGCCTTGCTTATCTTGCTGTGATAGATCAGCGGCTCGCAGATCTGGTCGCCGACGCGCATGACCGGGTTCAGCGAGGTCATCGGGTCCTGGAAGACGAAACCGATATCGCCGCCTCGCACTTTTCGCAGCTCCGAATTCGACATCTTCTGCAGGTCGCGGCCGTTGAAATCCGCGCTCCCCTTGGTGACCTTGATCTTGTTCGGCAGGAGCCGCATCAGGCTCAGCATCGTCAGACTCTTGCCGCAGCCGGATTCGCCGACGACGCCAAGGGTTTCGCCCTTGTTCACGTGAAGGTCGATACCGTCGACCACCACTGCTGGGCCACGCCTGGTTTCGATCTCGACGGTGAGGTCGCGGACGTCGAGAAGGCGTTCGTTCGCCTTGGTGTTCATTATTTGCTCCCCCGCGGATTGAGTGCATCGTTGAGGCCATCGCCGAGGAAGCTGAAGGCAACCGAGGCAAGGCCGAGCACGGCCGCCGGGGCGGCAAGGAGATGCGGATAGTGCTGCCAGACACGCAGGCCGTCCGAGATCATGTTACCCCAGCTGGGCGTCGGCGGATTGACGCCAACACCGAGAAAGCTGAAGGCGCTTTCGAGAACCATGGCAGTGCCGAGACCGGCGCTGACGGAGACGATCAGCGGACCCAGCGCATTCGGCACGATATAGCGCTTGATGATGATCCAGTTCGACAGACCGAGCGCCTGCGCCGCCGTGATATAGGGCCGGTTGCGGATGGAAAGCACCTGCGCACGTACCAGGCGGGCATAGGGCGGCCAGGAGATCAGCGCCATCGATCCGAAGACGAGGATGAAATCTACCCATACCGTCTGGCGATAGAAGGGGTTGAGCGTCTCCAGATAGCGCGCTTCCATCCATCGAGTGATCGGTGACTTCAGCGAGGCGTTGATGACGACGACGAGCAGAAGATTGGGGACCGACATCGTCACATCCGTCAGCCACATGATGACGCGGTCGAAGGGATTGCCGAAGAAGCCGGCAACAGCGCCAAGAGTAAGCCCGATCAGCACCGCGAAGAAGGTGACGATGACGGCGACCAGGAAGGCGGTGCGCGTGCCGAAGACGACGCGGCTGAAGACATCGCGGCCGAGATCATCCGTCCCGAAGAGATGCGAGAGGGAAGGGGCCGAGTTTCTGGCTGCGAGATCCTGGCTCAGATAATCGTACGGCGTGAGATAGGGACCGAAGATCGCCGCGAAGCCGAGGATCAGCACGACGGCGAGGCCGAAGAGCGCGAGCTTGTTGCGCTTCAGGCGGTGCCAGGCATCGCGCCATAGGTTGACCGGCGGCTCGTCGGCTGTCTCGACCGTGGAGAGGGGAATGGCGGACATGATCAGCGGCTCCTTCTCGAATCGCCGGCGCGCGGATCGAGCAGCGGATAGAGCACATCGACCAGCAGGTTCGACACCATGACCAGGAAAGACCCGATCAGCGTGATCGCAAGAATAACGGGATAGTCGGAATTGGTGAGTGCCTGCACGGTCAACCGGCCGAGGCCCGGAAGACCGAAGACGAGCTCGACGAAGATCGCGCCGTTGACGATCGTGATCATGATGAGGCCGAGCTGGGTGACGACCGGTGTCAGTACCGGGCGCAGGATATGCTTCAGTGCGACGACAATCTCCGGCACGCCCTTGGCGCGGGCGGTGCGGACGAAATCTTCCGACAGCACCTCGATGACGGCGGCGCGCGTCTGGCGCACGATGAGCGCGATCGGCTGGAAGGACAACACGATGAGCGGCAGGATGATGCGCACGTCGAAGATGCCGCCCCAGCCATAGGGCACCTTGATCATTGGCAGAAGCACGATCAGCCCCACCATCAGGAGCGGGCCGGCGACATAGGCCGGGACCGCCCAGAGGAAGAGCGCCGAACCGAGGATCGTGTAGTCGATGCGACTGTTCTGGTTGAGTGCGGCAAGCATGCCAAGCGGAATCGCCACCACGGCCGTCAGGACGATGGCACAGAGCGCGAGCTGGAAGGAGACGGGGGCGGCGGCGGACACCATTGCCCAGACGGAACGGCCGGAGGTCAGCGAATTGCCGAACTGGCCGTGCAGCAGGTTCCAGATGTAAAGGCCGAATTGCTCGATGAAAGGCCTGTTAAGACCGGCGCTCTCGCGGATGGCCTCGATCTTCTGCGGATTATAGGCGACGTCGCCCGGCGCGCGAAGGAAGATCAGTTTGATCGGATCGCCGGCGCCGTAGAAGGCCATCGCATAGACGGCCATCATCACGACCAATACCGACGGTATCCAGATGGCGAACCGCGTTAGCACATAGCGTAGCAAGGCCACCTCCCACTCTTGCCCGGCGCATGACTGGCGGGAATACCGCAAATGGCCGGTTCTTCTTGAAAGATGCGCGAAGACCCCTGCGGCCTTCGCGCCGATGTCAGGCCGCCTCAGGCGGCCTTGGTCGTTGCGGTCAGCCGATGGAAACGTCCCAGGGCGCCACGACCTGCCAGTCGAGGTTCTTCTCCATGGCCTTGACGTCCTTGGTTGCCCAGCGGGACATCGCCTGAGAATACCACGGAATGAACGCCCAATCCTCGCGGAACGCCTTCTGCGCCTCCTGGGCGAGCTTCACGCGGTCCGGATCGTCGGTGGACTTGGTCGCGGCCTCGGCAAGCAGGCTGTCCACCTTGTCGTTCTTGTAGCCGCCGAGTTTGTTCTGGGCGTTGGACGAGGTGGAGGCGATGGAGCCTGCAAGATAGGAAGCCGCATCGGGAACCCGCGTGCCGACGTCGTCGCGGAAGATCTGCACGGAGTTCTGGTCCGGTCCCGCATAGGCGTCTTGCTGCGGCTTCATGTCAACGGCGGTGATACCGAGGTTCTGGCGCCACTGCTCGGCGATGAACTGTGCGGCCGCCTCGATCGCCGGAGCCGAAATGCCGACGAACATGATCTTCGGGAGACGTTCCGGTCCGCCATACTTCGATTCCGCCAGAAGCTTTTTGGCGCCTTCCGGATCGTAAGGGTAGGGCTCGAAGCCGGAATTGTCGGCGCCCGGAACAGAGTTCAGGATCTGGTCAGCCTTCTTGTGCGGTCCGTCGGGATAGGAGGCCTTGAACAGGCCGTCGCGATCGACCGCCATGATCAACGCTTGGCGCACCTTCGGATCGTCCATCGGCGCGCGGGAGATGTTGAACCAGAAATGCTGGCTCGTCGGAATGATCGGGCCGGCGGAGAATTCGGGGCCGAGATCCTGGATGATCGTCGAGGTGACGAGCTCCGTATGGGCATTGTATTCGCCCGACTTGATGAGCTGCGTCGCCGTGACATTGTCTTCGATCGAGGCAATCTCGATACGGGCGAGCTTCGGCTTCGGCCCGAAGAAGTTCTCGTTCGGCTCGAAGGTCAGCGTGCCGGCGTCGATATCGATCGCGGTCAGCTTGAACGGGCCGGAATAGACCGCACTGTTGTCGGGCTTGTACCAGTCTGCGACTTCCTCGCCATCGCTGCCCTTGGACTGCGAAGCTTTGGTGATCGGGATGATGTGGTTGGCAAGGCGCATGAAGAAGATCGGGTCAGCTTCGGTCAGCGTGACGACGACCGTGCCCTCGTCCGGGGTGGCAACACCGGAGATCTCAGTTGCCGAACCTGCGCCCAGTTCCTTGTAGCCTTGAACCTTGCTCAGCACCTGGTCGGCACGCTGGCTCTTGGTGTTCGGCATGGACGCCACTTCCCACGAACCCTTGATATCGGCCGAGGTAATCTTGCTGCCATCGGAGAACACGGCCTTCGGATCGATCTTGAAGGTCCAGACCTTCTTGTCCGGCGATTCCCAGCTGGTGAAGACGTAGGGCTTCAGCTTGCCGTCGGCGTCGAAATACATCGGCGAGGCCCACCAGAAGGAATTCCAGCGAAAGGTTCTGCCGCCGCCGCGCAGCGGCGACCAGTCCTGGTCGAAGGCCGGGTTGATGGCCTTCAGCACCTGGCCTTCCTGCGCCTTCACGATGCGGGCGCTTGCGCCGAAAAGAGTGAAGCCGACACCGGCGGCCAGCCCGAGCTTGAGGGCTTCGCGGCGGGAAATCTGCGAAATGCTTTGGTCGTTGCGAATTGTCATTTGCTCCTCCGTGGCAAGCAGCGCGCTTGTTCGAAAGACCCTCCCCGAAGCCGCGCGACATGGCGTAGAGAGTTGCGCGATAATGTAAATCTGTCAATAAAAAATAACGAAGCGACCACCAAAACTGTATGGCTCAATATTTAATATAGAAAAATCAATAAATTAAAATCCAGGGCGGGGTTTTCTCAAATTTGTAAGATTGACAACTCCGGCACGTTGCGATGAATTCAGCACGGTAGGAACGTGCCCGGAAGGCCCGGTTTGAAGAGGAGGATACTTTGAGCGATCACAAGATTACAGGCGTCTACAGCGCCGCCACGACCCCTCTCAATGCCGATGGCAGCCCCGATCTCGGCCTCTTCACCGAACACTGCCGGAGGCTGATCAGCGAAGGCTGCCACGGCGTCGCGTTGCTCGGCACCACCGGCGAGGCCAACTCCTTCTCTTCGGCCGAGCGCCGCACCATCCTCGAAGCGGCGCTTGAGGCCGGCATCCCGGCGGACCAGCTTCTGCCCGGCACCGGCGTCGTCGCCATTCCGGAGACGGTCGAACTCACCAAGCACGCGCTCTCGCTCGGCGTTACCAAGGTGGTGATGCTGCCGCCCTTCTACTACAAGGGCGTCTCCGACGAGGGGCTGTTCGCCGCCTATGCGCAGGTGCTGGAGAAGATCGGCGACAGCCGCTTGCAGGTGATCCTCTACCATATCCCGCAGGTTTCCGGCGTTCCGCTCTCCATTCCGCTGATCAGCCGGCTGGTCGAAGCCTTCCCGAAAACCGTGGTCGGCATCAAGGAATCTGCCGGCGATTTCAATAACATGCAGGCAATCATCGCCGCTTGCCCGGGCTTCTCGGTGCTCTGCGGTGCCGATCCGCTGCTGCTGCCGCTTCTGAAGGCCGGCGGCGCCGGCTGCATCACCGCGACCTCCAACCTCGTCGCGAATTCGCTGCGCACCGTCTACGACCATGTTCATGACGAGACGCGTGCCGCCGAAGTCGAAGCTGCGCAGGCGCGTATCAACGCTTTCCGCACGCTGTCCAACTCCTATGTCCAGATCCCGACGATCAAGGCGATGGTCGGTCTGAAGACCGGCAATACTGCTTGGAAGCGTACGCGGCCGCCGCTGGTGCCGCTCAGCGATGCCGAATATGCGACGCTCGCCGAAGGTTACGCCAAGCTGCCGTAAGGGAGAAAGCTCATGCAAGCGACAGGCCTGCTGCCGGAGGAGGTTCCGGCTCTGATGGATGGCGTGCTTCGGCCAAATGGCGCTCAGCCCGGGCGCTTCGATGCCTATCTGCCGTCTCCGTGCATCCAGAACCACGCCGCCAACCTCGCGTTCCTGGCCGACGGCACGCTTACCTGCGTCTGGTTCGGCGGCACGATGGAGGGCATGGGGGACATCTCCATTTACATGTCGCGGCTCGCGCCGGGAGCCGATCGCTGGTCCGAGCCGGAGAAAATGTCGGACGATCCGGCGAAATCCGAGCAGAATCCGCTGGTTTTCACTGCGCCGGACGGCGGGGTCTGGCTGCTTTACACCTCGCAGACATCCGGCGACCAGGATGGCGCAGTTGTCAAATGCCGGATTTCCGAGGATGGCGGCAAGACCTTCGCGCCGGCCTATATTCTCTGCGACGTTCCAGGCACGTTCGTGCGCCAGCAGATTGTCGTGAACCGCAGCGGCGACTGGCTGCTCCCGGTCTTCCGCTGCATCAGCCTGCCCGGGCAGCGCTGGAGCGGTGACGCCGATACGGCGGGCGTGCTGATCTCTCGCGACGGCGGAAAAAGCTGGCAGATGCGGGATATAGCCGATAGCCTGGGCGCCGTGCATATGAATATCCTGCCGCTCGACGGGGACAGGATGGTCGCCTTCTTCCGCGATCGCTATTCCGAGAACGTCCGCGCCTCGCTGTCCTCCGATCAGGGCGAAACCTGGAGCGCGCTGGAGCCGACAAACCTCCCCAACAACAATTCCTCGATCCAGGCCACGGCCTTGAAAGATCGAAGAATCGCAATGGTTTACAACCACAGCAATGCTGCATCGTCGGATGCGCGACGTCAGTCGCTCTATGACGAGATCGACAGCGACAAGACGGCGAGCGTGGAGGTTTCCGGGGCGCCGGTGAGAAAGGCCGTCTGGGGCGTGCCGCGTGCGCCCCTCAGCCTTGCGGTTTCCGTCGACGAGGGCCGCAGCTTCGAGCGCAAGCTCGATCTCGATACCGGCGACGGCTATTGCCTGAGCAACAATTCGAAAGACATGCTCAATCGCGAGTTCTCCTATCCGTCGATTGTCCAGGGATCCGACGGCGTGCTGCATGTGGCCTATACCTATTACCGGCGCGCCATCAAATATGTGCGTCTTCCATTGGAATCAATTGCTTAGCACTCCGTGAAAATAGTTGGAGGGGCGCGGTGAGGCTGGATGCCGGAAGGCATTCGGCCTCACTGTGTCAACAGCGATGTTTACAAGTGTACGACAGATCGTGCACTTTCCTCTTCACTGGCGCTGGCGTAGGTCTTTCTAAGAAAATTGCTTTTAAGTCAATGGTTTAACGCGTATACCAGCTGCTTCATATCGATGCAGCCTCATCGAAATGGATCGGAAAGCAAGAAAAACCCTTGACCGTTCTTGCCAAAAACCAGCAATTGAGATAACAACTTTACATCATCGACGGCAAGTCCGTCGCGCCTCGGGGAGGACCGCAGATGGTCAGTTTGGATTCGCCTATCACCGTTGTCCGGCCGCACCTGATCGAATTCGGCCTCGGGACGGCGGGAAAGCTGGGCGCCTGGGCGGCCGACAAGGGCTATTCCCGCATGCTGGTCATTTCCGACGCCTTCAATGCCTCGCGCATCGACCTTTTGCAGTTGAAGGGCCAGGTTTCCGTCTTTTCGGACGTAGTCCCCGAGCCGGATATCGGCAATCTTGCCAAGGTGCTCGCAGCGGCCGGGGCGGCGCAGGCCGATCTCATCGTCGGTTTCGGCGGCGGCAGCGCCATGGACCTTGCCAAGTTGGCTGCCGTGCTCACCGGTTCGTCGCAGAGCCTGCGCGACGTCGTCGGAGCGAACAAGGTTCAGGGCCCCCGCAAGGCAGCGCTCGCCCAGGTGCCGACCACGTCTGGAACCGGAAGTGAAGCCGGCATCCGCGCTCTGGTGACCGATCCCGATACAAAGGCGAAGCTTGCCGTCGAGAGCCTGCATATGCTCGCCGATATCGCCGTCATCGACCCGTCGTTGACCTTCTCGGTTCCCGCCCGCACGACGGCCGCGACCGGCGTCGATGCCATGGCGCATTGCGTCGAGGCCTTCACCAATCGCAAGGCGCATCCGATGATCGATATCTACGCGATCGAGGGCATCCGGCTCGTCGGCAAATATCTCGCGCGCGCCGTCCGCGATGGTTCGGACGCTGAGGCGCGCGCCGGTCTTTCGCTCGCCTCGCTCTATGGCGGTTTTTGTCTCGGCCCGGTCAACACGGCAGGCGGACATGCGCTCGCCTACCCGCTCGGCACGCGCTGGCATGTCGCCCATGGCGCGGCCAATGCGCTGATTTTCCCGCATGTCCTCGCCTTCAACACGCCGGCCGTGCCGGAAAAGACGAAGGCGGTCATGGAAGCGCTCGGCTACAACACCTCTGACAGCATCAAGTCGGTCTTCGATGCGGCCTATGCCTTCTGCGCCGAACTCGGCATCGAGATGACGCTGTCCGGCCTCGGCGTGCCGGAAAACGATCTCGACGCCATGGCCGACGACGCTTTCGCCATCCGCCGGCTGCTCGACAACAATCCGCGCGACTTGACCCGCGCCGACATCCGCTCGATCTACGAAGCAGCCTATTGAGCAGGGTTTTCAAGAGGATTTGACTGATGGACAGGAATGCAAAAGTCGCGGTAACCCTCGGTGATCCCGCCGGCGTGGGCCCTGAGGTGATCGTCAAGGCGCTGGCTGCGCTGCCGGCCGCCGAACGGCGCGATTTCGTCATCGTCGGCAATACGGAAGCGCTGGAACGGGCAGCGCGTGCAACCGACATTACGCTCCGCTTCGGTCCTTCGGCCTCGGACGACGGAAGCATCATCGCCGTGGATGAAGTGCCGCTCGGCGCGGCCCTGCCGGAGATCGGCAAGGTCAGTCCCGTCGCCGGCGATGCCTCGGTCCGCTATATCGCCCGCGCCGTCGATCTGGCGATGTCGAAGCAAGCCGACGTCATCGTCACCGCGCCGATCAACAAGGAGGCGATGAACCTCGCCGGCCATCATTTCGACGGTCATACGGGCCTGCTTGCGCATCTGACCGGCTCCAAAAGCTCCTTCATGCTGCTTGCCTCGGAACGGCTGAACACCATTCACGTCTCCACCCACGTCTCGCTGAAGGGCGCGATCGAGCGGGCGAAGACCGAGCGCGTGCTGGCGACGATCGAGGCCGGACACAATCACTTCATGCGGCTGGGCAAGAACGCGCGCATCGCCGTCGCCGGCCTCAATCCGCATTGCGGCGAGAACGGGCTCTTCGGTACCGAGGACACGGAATTCCTCGCCCCGGCCGTGGAACAGGCGCGCGGCAAGGGCATCGATGTCGTCGGCCCCATTTCCGCCGATACGGTTTTTGCCCGCGCCTATAACGGCGCCTTCGACCTCGCCGTCGCGCAGTATCACGATCAGGGCCATATCCCGATCAAGCTGGTCGCCTTCGAAACCGCCGTCAACGTCTCGCTCGGGCTGCCGATCGACCGCGTCTCGGTGGACCACGGCACGGCTTTCGACATCGCCGGCACCGGCAAGGCCAACCACGTCAACATGCTTTCTGCCATCGCCTATGCACGGCTGATGGCCCGTTCGCCGCGTGATGCAAAGGCGCACGAACCGTCCTGAGGGGCGAGCGAGGGGGAGGCACAATGGAAAAGACGGTCGTCATCCTCGGAGGGGAGCTTGCAGCGGAGGGCAGGGCGATCCTTGAGGAGGCAGGCGTCGGTGTCGTTTCCACCCCGCCCTATATCGACCGGCAGGCCGTCATCGAGGCGATGAACCGCCACAAGCCGGATGCCGTCATCGTCCGTCTTCTCGCCGATATTCTGGGCCGGAAGGAGATGGAAGCGGGCGGCCGGCTGCGTCATATCGCAAAGCACGGTGTCGGCACCAACGATATCGACATCGAGTCTGCCGCCCGGCTCGGCATCCCCGTTTCCGTCACAACAGGGAGCAATGGCCACTCGGTCGCCGAACATGCGCTCGGCCTCATGATGGCGCTCGTCAAGGATTTTTCCCGGCAGGATACGCTGATCCGCGATGGCGTCTGGGACAAGAACCAATATCAGGGGCGGGAGCTGCGCGGCCAGCATCTCGGCCTCGTCGGCTTCGGCTTCATCGGTCAGACGCTCGGCACCATGGCGCTGGCGCTCGGCATGCGCGTTTCCGCCTTCGATCCGCACACGCCGGATTCAGCCTTTCGTGACGGCATCCGGCGCGAAAGCGATCTCGATCGCCTGTTGTCGCAGGCCGATATTGTCAGCCTGCATTGCCCCCTGACCCCGGACACCCGCAATCTTATCGACGCGCGGCGCATCGCGCTGATGAAGCCGGGCGCCTTCCTGGTGAATACCGCCCGCGGCGTGGTCGTCGACGAAGCGGCGCTCGTCGAGGCGCTGAAGTCCGGACATCTCGCCGGCGCCGGGCTCGACAGTTTCGCGCTCGAACCGCCGGACAGGGACAATCCGCTTTTCAAGCTGACGAACACGATCGTGACGCCGCATGTTGCCGGCGTCACGATCGACGCCAAGCGCGCCATGGCCGTGATGGCAGCCCAGAACGTGCTGACGACCCTGCGGGGTCAGCAACTCGCGGAGCGCTTCCTGGCGCGCTGAACCTATGTCTTCAAAGGAGGCTGAGATGGCCGACATGACCCATAAGCCGGTGCCGCATTATTCCGTGGACGAATTGCGCTCCTTTGCCCAGAAACTTTTTGCGGCCGCCGGCCTCGAAGAGGACAAGGCAGAGGCTGTTGCCCGCTACCTCCTTGAGGCGGACCTCATGGGCCACACCACCCATGGCCTGGCGCTTGCCGGCTGGTATCTGCAGAGCGTCGCCGATGGCGTGATGAAACCTGCCGGACTGCCGGCAGTGATTTCCGATCGCGGCCCGGCGATCGCCTGGAACGGGCGCCGGCTGCCCGGCGCCTGGCTGACTTCCGAGGCGGTAAAGCTCGCTGCCGAGCGCGCGGCTCAGTACGGCACGGCGACGGTGACGATCGCCGACAGCCACCATATCGGCTGCCTTGCCGCCTATCTCAGTCTTGCCACCGATCGCGGCTACATGGTCAGCATCGCAAGCTCCAGCCCTTCCGGTGCACAGGTCGCTCCCTTCGGGGGAAGGCGGGGCATCTATACGCCGAACCCGGTCGCCCATGGCATCCCGACGCCGGGCGATCCGATCCTGATTGATATCAGCGCCTCGATCACCACGGTCAACATGGCTCAGCGCCTGATCCGCGAAGGGCGGCAATATGATCACGATTGGCTGATGGACGAGGAGGGCAATCCGAGCCGCGATCCGGGCGTTCTCGAACGCGGCGGCACGCTTCTGCCGACGGGTGGCCTCGATCATGGCCAGAAAGGTTACGGGATGGCGCTGCATGTCGAAGCTTTCACCCAGGGCCTTGCCGGCTACGGCCGCGTCGATGCACCGAAGGGAACCAATGCCGCGGTCATCGTGCAAGTCTTCGATCCCGATGCCTTCGGCGGCCGTGAGGCCTTCCTCCGGCAGACGGGCTGGCTGGCCGACGCCTGTCGTTCTAATCCGCCGCGTCCCGGCGTGGCGCGCGTCAGGCTTCCCGGCGAAAACGGCCTTGCGAAGAAGCGGGCAGCCCTTGCCGAGGGCGTCGAACTCGCTCCCGGCATCATGCCATCGCTGCTGCCGCATGCAGAGCGCCTCGGCGTCGCCGTCCCCCGTCCGTAGAGAGAGCCTAGCGGCGACAGCCTGAACCGGATGTTCCGTCAGCCGCTGCCGGGGACTACCCCGGTCATTGTCAGTCAGCGTCGCTGGTTCTAAGCTGGTCGAGACCGGATGGTGACCAGGTGCGAGGAGCGGTCGCCCGTGAAGCCAAGCTGATCGGGCCATTCCTGCGGATGTTGTTCATCACATCTGCCGTGCTTGTCCTTACGTCTTCTGAGATACCGGCCGCCCATAGCAAAAAACTTATAGCTCGTCGCTTCCAACGGTCTTGGACAGGCAGCTTTCGCGGCACTAGGCTCACCTGATGACAAACCCAGCGGGGCAGGAGAGAGCGTCGGCAGGCCGCTATCGCGCTAAGGGAAGAGCACCGGCAAGTGGCGGAGAAGGATATGGACGTCGCCCTTGACCTCGCGCAGAGCGTGAAGCTGCCCTTGCCGCTCAACGGTCTCGTCGACCAGTTCATGAAGTCGATGAACAGGGAACGAATGCAAAGCCTGCTTAGCTGCACTTAGTTGCGCCCACCCGTAGCTCGGAGGAGAGCGGGGTGAGGACAAACCAAATCGTGGGAGGAAAGCATGAGAAATCTATTGAAAGCAGCTTTGGCAGCGGGGTTGAGCCTGCTTGCGGGCGCCATGTCGCCGGCCGCGGCAGACGAAGCCCTGACCAAGCTGAATGTCGCGTATGACGGCTTCACCATGACGAGCGCGCCGATCCAGTACACGCTTGCCAAGGGCTTGTTCAAGAAGTACGGGCTTGACGTCAACCTCGTTTATGTCGAGGGCGGTTCCGTGCTCACCCAGGCGCTCGTCGGCGGCTCGATCGACATCGCCCAGAACGGCTACACCCCCTCAATCGCCGCGGCCGTTGCCGGCGCCGATGTCGTGATCATCGGCAGCATGGCCAACAAGCTGCCGTTCCAGCTTGTCGTCGATGCCTCCATCCAGAGCGCCGACCAGCTGCGCGGCAAAAGCATCGCCATCAGCAAGTTTGGTTCGTCGACCGACACCGCCGTCAAGTTCGCTCTGAAATCTCTCGGCCTCGAACCCACGGATATCAACATTCTCCAACTCGGTGGCGAGGGCACGCGCGCGGCCGCCTTTGAAAGCCACCAGGTCCAGGGGCTGATGTCGCAATATCCGCGCACGCAGGAAATGGTCGATGCCGGCTCGAAGATGCTGGTAGACGTGACCGAGATCGTCAAGGACTACCCGAACACTGCATATGTGACCTCGCGGAGTTATCTTTCTGAGCATTCCGATACCGTCAAGCGCTTCTTCATGGCGATGGGAGAGGGCCTCCACGGCTTTCGTGCCAATCCGCAGGACGCGATGGACGTGACTGCATCCTTTCTGAAGCTTGAGAAGGGGCCATCGGTCGAACAGGCGTTCCGCTTCTATTCCGAGAAGGTGTTCCCGCAGGATCTGCGCCCCTCGATCCCAGGTGTGTCTGCTGTCCTGGCGGAGCTTTCGAAAACGCAGCCGGCTGCAGCCTCCGTGAAGCCGGAATCGATCGTCGACACAAGCACGCTCGATGCGCTCGATAAGGAAGGCTTCTTCAAAGCGCTCAACTAAAAACTGCCGATAAGGCGGGAGGAGAACCCATGTTGCAGGCAACGCCGGTCAAGCTGAAGGCCGATAGCGTCAAACTGAATTATTACAATGATCGCACCAAGCGCGATCTGAGCGTACTTGACGGCGTCGACTTCAGTGTCAACGAGGGTGAACTCGTCAGCATCGTCGGCCCAAGCGGCTGCGGGAAATCGACCTTCCTCGCTGCCGTCGACGGCCTTGTCTCGATCAACGGCGGCAGAATCCTGATCGACGAACGGGAGGTGAGGAAACCAGGCCCGGATCGCGGCCTTGTCTTCCAGCAGGATTCGCTTTTTCCCTGGCGCACCGTCCTGAGGAACGTCGCCTACGGCCTGGAGATCCAGAAGGCCTTCAGTAGGGAGGAGATCGCCGCACGTGCGCGCAAGTTCGTCGAGCTCGTCGGGCTCGCCGGCTTCGAGGACAACTTTCCGAATGAGCTCTCGGGCGGCATGCGTCAGCGTGTCAACATCGCAAGGGCGCTGGCCGTCGACCCGGAATTGCTGCTGCTTGATGAGCCCTTTGCCGCACTCGACGCGCAGACACGCGAATTCATGCAGTTCGAGTTGCTGCGCATTCTCGACCGTGCTCAGAAGACCGGGCTGTTCATTACCCACCAGATCGACGAGGCGATCTTCCTCTCCAATCGCGTCATCGTGTTTTCGGCGCGTCCGGCAAAGGTGAAGGAGATTGTCGAGATCGACCTGCCGAAGGAGCGCACGCTCGATCTGAAGCATACACCGCGCTTCATGGAGATCTTTCGCCATATCTGGCGACTGATCGAGGAAGAAAGCGCCCGAATGGGCCTTCTGCGGGTGAATTGAAGGAGCGAGAGATGACGTCCGTTACCGAAGAACAAGAAATCCCAAGACAGCGAAAGCCGGAATTCGCCATCTACGAATTCCTGGTGCGCCGAGAGAATGCCTTGCTCGGCGGGGCCACCATGATCGTGGCGCTCCTGCTCTGGGAGGCGGTTGTCCGCCTTGGCCTGGTCAATCCGCTTTTCACCAGTTCGCCGAGCCGCATTATCGCAACAGGTTATGCGATGTTCGCTGACGGCAGCATCTATCCACACCTTGCCATCAGTGGATTGGAGCTGCTCGTAGGCTATGGGCTGGCGATCATCGTCGGCGTGCCGCTTGGCATTCTGATGGGCTGGTACCGGCGTTTCGACGCGGCGCTCGACCCGATCATCTCGGCGCTCTACGCCACACCGCGCATTGCGCTCCTGCCGCTGATCATGATCTGGTTCGGCATCGGTCTCGGCTCGAAGTTCGCGATCATCTTCCTGAGCGCCGTGTTCCCGATCCTCATCAACACGAATGCCGGCGTCAAGACCGTCGAACGCGACTACATCAAGGTGGCTCGTTCTTTCGGGGCGAACGACAGGCAGATGTTCCTGACCGTCGCCTTCCCGGCGGCCGTTCCGTTCCTGTTGACTGGCCTCCGTCTCGGCCTCGGCCACGCGCTGATCGGCATCGTCGTCGGCGAGATGTACTCGGCACAGGCCGGCGTCGGCTATCTCATATCCGTCGCCGGCGCCACCTTCCAGACCGACCGGGTCATGTTTGGCATCATCCTGATTGCCGCCGCCGGCGTCGTGCTCACCAACATCCTTAGGATGGTCGAGCGCCGCTTCGACCGCTGGCGGCCGAACAACAGGCTCTAGCCGGTCGGCCGGTTCCCAGCGGCCATCGGCGGCGACACGATTCTACAGCGACGGCGGCTACCACATTATAGATTAGGCCGCCGGTCTATTTGGCCGAAAGAGTCGGCGCGCAGCGGTTCAGCATCCTCAGGCCGGCTCATAGGCCTCAAAAATCGCCTAGGTGGTGGCCCTTATTGTTTCCGCGGGCGCGCGGCGGTAATGTGTGTGGAGGCCGAAGAAGTGGCTGGCGACTATTCCAGATCGGTCGCCATTTGCGCGGCAGAGTCTGCGGAGTTGCATCCAAAAAAGGGGTGCAAGGACTGGCCCCTCTGAGGCCCTGGGATTAGCAGAGTAATCGAAAGTTGCGAAGATGGTGTTCGCAACTGATCGCCACTCTATTTGGCACGAATAGCCTTCAAGGAAGCCGTGAGAGAGGCAGGGCTTCATCTGTAGGGCGAAAACGAGCAGCGACGCGATGCAAAGAGGGAGGCATGGAAGAGCTGCAGACTTCTCTCAGGGTGACGGCGAGCCGCTTTCTGCGCTCAGTGAAGCATTTCCTTTCTTCGGAAGTCGGCGGCACGGCAAAGCTTCTGACCGCAAGCCTGGTCGTATTCTTCCTCGCGATTAACGGGCTCAATGTGCTCAACAGCTTCGTCGGCCGGAATTTCATGACGGCGATCGTCGACAGGCAGGTTGCAGAGTTCGCCAGGCAAGCCGTGTTCTATCTTCTTGTGTTTGCCGCCTCTACGACCGTATCGGTGTTTGCGCGCTTTACCGAGGAACGGCTCGCACTCCTTTGGAGAGACTTTCTGACGCGTCGCGCCGTCAATCTCTATCTCACGGACAGAGCCTTCTACCGCCTGGACGTTTCGGGAGAGCTCTCGTATCCGGATCAGCGCATCTCGGAGGATATCCGTGCGTTTACCGTGACGACGCTGTCCTTCCTGCTCCTGATCTTCAGCAGCGGACTGACGATTCTTTCATTTTCAGGGGTGCTTTTGTCCATCAACCCTGTCTTGTTCGCCGTGGCTTTCATCTACGCAGCTTGTGGCTCATTGCTCACGGTATGGCTCGGGCGACCGCTCATCAAGCTGAACTACGACCAGCTCGATAAAGAGGCAAGCTTCCGTACGGGCCTCGTCCGGGCAAGGGAAAATGCCGCACGGATCACGCTGTCCGGCACCGAGCGGCACATGAAGTCCTTTCTGGCAGGCCGAATTGATGATCTGGTAGCGAACTTTCGGGTCATAACATCTGTGAACCGCAATGTCGGCTTCTTCACAACTGGTTACAACTGGCTGATTCAGATCATCCCTGCTCTGATCGTCGCGCCGGCGTTTTTCCGCGGTGATATCGAATTTGGGGTGATTACACAGTCTGCAGCAGCATTCGCGATGCTGGTGGGCGCCTTTTCGCTGATAATCAACCAATTCAACTCGATCTCCAATTTTGCTGCCGTCGTGGCACGGCTGAGCACACTCTCGGCAGCGATAGAAAACCCCCGGCAGCACGTCCGATCGGAAATTCAGATCGACGACACCGGAGAGGGCCTTGTTTATGAGAAGCTCACGATATTGTCAGAGCGGGATGACGCGCCGTTGTTGCGGGAGCTGACCGTAGCCATTCCGTCTTGTGCTCGCGTACTGGTGACCGGCCGCGAGGACCAAGAGAACGCGTTTTTCAGGGTCACCGCAGGGTTCGCTTATCCGGGTTCGGGCAGAATCTTTCGTCCCGCCAACGCAGGGATACGCTTCCTGCCGCAGCAGCCCTATCTTCCGCCGAGCACGCTTCGACAGCTGATCGTTCCGTCGGATGCGGGTGCTGAAAACCTGGATGAACGGATTTCGAGACTGCTTACCGAATTCGGACTCGAACGCATTTCCGCAGCGGGGGGATTTGAACAGGTAGTAGAATGGGATACGCTTCTGACGCCAAGAGAGCAGCAGCTGCTCGCGATGGCGAGTGTATCCGTAGCGAAACCGCGTGTCATTGTGCTTGAGAGGACCGCGGCTACGGTGGGGCAGGACGAAGTCCGCAAGATTATTACGCGCTTTGCAGAAGACGGTATCGCCTGCGTTCATATTGGGAACGTCGCAGAGATATCACTTTATGATGCCATCCTGAAGTTTGCAGACGATGGCGCTTGGCAGTGGAGGAAACGGACATAACCGCACAAGCGGTGGTGGCATGCAGCACAGAGACTGAGGCGAGAAGAAACTCGATGGGAGGCTGATGATGACGAATGCCGCTCTTTCAATCGATGACAAGCAGACAAAGACCACCCCGCTTGGGGCCGAGGAACTCCGCTTGATGGACGCCTATTGGCGGGCATCGAACTATCTTTCGGTGGGGCAAATTTATCTACTCGATAACCCGCTTCTGAAAGAGTCGCTCAGGCGCGAGCATATCAAGCCGCGGCTGCTTGGCCACTGGGGAACGTCGCCCGGCTTGAACATGCTCTATGTGCACCTGAATCGGGTGATCAAGCGCGACGACCTCAACATGATCTATGTGATCGGGCCTGGCCATGGCGGACCGTCGCTGGTCGCGCATGCCTATCTGGAGGGAACCTACAGCGAAGTCTACCCGAATATCGGGCAGGACGTGGGGGGCATGAAACGCCTGTTCAAGCAGTTCAGTTTCCCGGGTGGAATCCCGAGCCACGTCGCTCCCGAAACGCCTGGAAGCATCCATGAAGGCGGTGAACTGGGCTATGCCCTGAGCCACGCCTACGGCGCTGCCTTCGACAATCCTGATTTAATCGTCGCCTGCGTCGTCGGCGACGGCGAGGCCGAAACAGGCCCGCTGGCGACGGGATGGCACGGCAACAAGTTCCTCAATCCCGCCCGTGACGGATGCGTGCTGCCGATCCTGCATCTCAACGGCTACAAGATCGCCAACCCGTGCTTCCTCGCTCGCATTCCCCAGCCCGAACTGCAGAAGTTCTTCGAAGGGATGGGGTATGCGCCGCTTTTCGTGGAAGGGCATGATCCCGATAAGGTGCAGCAGCAATTGGCCGCGGCCATGGACACCGCCGTTACGGAGATCAAAAGGATCTGGGCGGAGGCGAGGGACAAGGGGAACGTCAGCCGTCCGGCCTGGCCCATGATCGTCTTCCGCACCCCTAAGGGGTGGACCTGCCCGAGCGAAATCGACGGCAAGAAGTGTGAAGACTATTGGCGCTCGCATCAGGTCCCGATGGGCGACATGGACAAGCCGGAGCACATCGAGATCCTTCAGCAGTGGATGAAGAGCTACAAGCCTGAAGAACTCTTCGATGACGACGGTCGATTACGCGCCGAATTGGCGTCCTTGGCCCCGGCGGGTCATCGCCGGATGAGCGACAACCCGCATGCAAATGGCGGCCTGGTTTTGCGTGATCTGAAGATGCCGGACTTCCGCGACTACGCCGTCTCGGTGCCGAGCCCCGGATCGGTGACGACGGAATCCGCTCGTGTCATGGGCAAGTTCCTGCGCGATGTCATGAAGCTGAACATGGATAGCAAGAACTTCCGGCTGTTCAGCCCTGACGAGAACAACTCCAACCGCTGGCAGGACGTGATGGAAGTCACCAACCGTTGCTACATGGCGGAGATCTATCCCGAGGACGATCACCTGTCGCCCGATGGCCGCGTGATGGAAGTGTTGAGCGAGCATCAGTGCCAGGGCTGGCTGGAAGGCTACCTTCTGACGGGGCGCCACGGCTTCTTCTCCTGTTATGAGGCTTTCATCCACATCATCGACTCGATGTTCAACCAACACGCCAAATGGCTGAAGGTGTGCAACCACATTCCCTGGAGGCGGTCGATCGCCTCTCTGAACTACTTCCTGAGCTCGCATGTCTGGCGGCAGGATCACAATGGCTTCAGCCACCAGGACCCGGGCTTCATCGATCACGTCGTCAACAAGAAAGCCGAGGTGATCCGCGTTTACCTGCCGCCGGATGCGAATACGCTGCTTTCGGTCACCGACCACTGCCTGCGAAGCCGCAACTATGTGAACGTCGTCGTGGCCGGCAAACAGCCGGCTCCGCAATGGCTGACCATGGATGAGGCGATCAAGCACTGTGCCCAAGGCCTCGGCATTTGGGAGTGGGCCAGCAACGATCGAGGTTCGGAGCCGGATGTCGTCATGGCGTGCTGTGGCGACGTGCCGACGCTGGAGACGCTGGCGGCCGTGCAATTGATCCGCGAACATATTCCGGAGCTGAAGGTGCGCGTGATCAATATCGTCAATCTCATGAAGCTGCAGCCGTCAAGCGAGCACCCGCATGGGCTTTCCGATCGCGATTTCGACGCGCTGTTTACCAAGGACAAGCCGATCATCTTCGCGTTCCATGGATATCCCTGGCTTATTCATCGTCTGACCTACCGTCGCACCAACCACGACAATCTGCATGTTCGAGGATACAAGGAGGAGGGAACGACCACGACGCCGTTCGACATGGTCGTTCTGAACCAGCTCGATCGCTTCCATCTCGTCGAAGACGTCATTGATCGGCTGCCGCAACTCGGCGCTCGCGCGGCCTACTTCAAGCAGGCGATCCGCGACAAGCTGATCGAGCATCGGCAGTACATCCAGGAGCACGGCGATGACATGCCTGAGATCAGCGGCTGGAAATGGGGTGTCCGAGGACAGTCAGTTAGGCCGCAAGGGACGTCGACGGAAGGCGACAACACGTGAGCCGCCCAGCCGGCTGCTGAGGGGCGGCTAGGCTGACTTGCGATGACACCAGTGCTGATACGCAAGTCACGCCTGACGACGCTCAGGCTGTGATTTGCGTGAGGCAAAATGGATCGCGAAGCTGTGGAATGGGTGAAGTCATGATCGAGATACCTCCCATCGCGCCACATATGGAGTCCGCGCCGAGCGACCAGGACTTGGCGCGATTGCAGTTAATGACCCTGCTCTACTACCTGCAATGCACCAATCCGGACAACGGGCTGGTGCGCGACAAGACGCAGGACGGTGCGCCGGCGAGCATCGCTGCGGTCGGTATGGCGCTTGCCACCATTCCCGTCGTGGTGGAGCGTGGCGTTATCATTCGCGAGTTTGCCGTCAAGATCGCGCGGCGCCGGCTGGAATTCTTGATGCGTTGCCACCAGGGACCGGAACCTGACGCCTCCGGTTACAAGGGATTCTTCTATCATTTCCTCGACATCGAGACGGGGCGGCGGGTCTGGCAGTGCGAACTGTCGACGATCGACTCGGCCTTTCTGTTTGCCGGCGCTTTGACGGCCGCTACCTATTTCGATGGGGATACGGAGGACGAGGTGCAAGTCAGGCATCTTGCTGCCTCGCTCTACGAACGGGCAGACTGGAACTGGGCGCGTGACCATGGTGCGACGCTGACGCATGGCTGGCGACCGGAGAACGGCTTCATTCCCTATCGCTGGCGTGGCTATGACGAGGGCCTGCTTCTCTACATACTGGGGCTTGGATCGCCGACCTATCCGCTGCCGCCGGAAAGCTATGCGGCCTATAGGGAGAGCTACGAGTGGCGTAACATCTTCGGGCGTGAACTGCTCTATTCCGGTCCGCTCTTTACGCATCAGCTTTCGCATATGTGGATCGACTTCCGCGATATCCGCGACGAATTCATGCAAGAGCACGAAAGCGACTATTTTCAAAACAGCCGTCAGGCCACCTTCGTGCAGCAGGAATATGCGATCCGAAATCCGATGGGATTCGAGGGCTACGGCGAGCACTGCTGGGGATTTACCGCGTGCGACGGTCCCGGCTGGCGGACCGTGGAAATTGACGGCGTGCGGCGCGAGTTCTTCGATTACATCGCACGCGGGGCACCGTTTGGGCCCGACGACGGGACCGTATGCCCCTGGGTTGTCGTAGCATCCCTTCCTTTTGCGCCTGAGATCGTCATTCCGACCGTTCGCAATTTCGCGGGCTTGAAGCTGGGGATGACGCGGCTTTACGGATTCAAGCCGTCCTTCAATCAGACCTTCAAGGATGCAAGCAGTCCGACAGAGTGGTGGATCAGCCCCTACCATTTCGGGATCGACCAGGGGCCGGTGGCGCTGATGATCGAAAACTATCGCACTGGCCTCCTCTGGAATCTGATGCGCAATTGCGAGCCCATCGTCCGTGGATTGCGTCAGGCCGGGTTCACTGGCGGCTGGCTGTAGCAAAGGATGCGCGAAGGGAGCACCCGGCGTCGCCAATCCCTTTCCCCAGCCGCCGAGGCCGCCTGAGACCGACTCGGGCGATGTTTTCGGCATTCATGAAGACGAGCCTTCCGGTGGCGACCGCTGGAACATTTTGCCCGTAAGAATGGTTCAGCCCTCGTAGAAAACAGGGGAGTATTTCCCATGCCGGCAAAATCGAAATCACAGCAGAAGGCCGCAGGCGCCGCTCTCGCCGCCAAGCGTGGAGACATAAAAAAGAGCGAGCTGAAGGGCGCTTCAAAGGGCATGGCTGAGTCCATGAGCGAGAAGGAGCTGCACGACATGGCGTCGACGAAACGTAAAGGCAAACCGGAGCATGCCTCGAAATCGTGATTAAGCGTCGCCATTGCACGCCCATCAAAGCTTGACCGATACAGCTTCAAGAAACGTCCGTCGTTGGGCAGAGGCGGAACCATAGGTGTGGCGTACAATTTACACAGGAGCACACTTTGAACACGGCCAATCTTCAACTCGAAGGCCTCGTCATGGCGATCGCAGCCATGGCGGATGTCATTGTCGACAAGGGCCTGATCAGTCGCCGGGACATCAATGCCGCCCTGGAAGAGGCGGAGAGAGCGATCGCGGAGGACGGCAAGCGCGAACTATCGGATGCCAACCGTGCGGCGGCGCTGTTTCCGATCCGCGTCCTCCTGCTCGCCGGCCAGGATGCTCAGCGGGCGAAACGGCTTACCTTCTCGGATTATGCTGAACTCGTCGGCAGGTCGACGTGAACACCGGATGTTGAGGTATTCACGCCGGCATCGCCGACGCGAGCGCGTATTCCGCCGATATGACGGTACCGACCGAATAGCATTTCGCTGCCGGTTGCAAAGCGATGCCTATTCAGCAGTCGTTGCGACAGTATCGGCAAGCGAGATGGCTAATCGCCTTGCCTTGCAGCTTTAACCCAAGCTGATAGAGTGAATTGCATAAGCGCCACGCATTGTGCTGCCTGCATTTTTGTCCCCATTTGAATGTGTTGAGGCACAATGGAAGCATCGAAGACTCCGAGTGTCAGCTATGGTGCCGAACCTGGATTGCGCTTTGCCTCGCTGCTTGACGGACAAGGCGGGTGCAGGCAACTGGACATGGCGCAGCTCTGCGCTTGGAGGCCGGAAGAGGGCGTCCTCTGGCTTCATCTGGAGCGCGATCATCCCGCCGCCGCTTCCTGGATCACGCACAAAAGCGGCCTTGATCCGTTTGTGGTCGAGGCGCTTCTGGAAGAAGAGTCCCGCCCTCGCGTCGAACCTGTCGACGATGGACTGTTGATTATCCTGCGCGGCGTGTGCGCCACGTCGCCGGAGGACGCGCAGGAGGCACCGGCGGATATCGATCTCGTGCCCCTGCATCTTTGGGTCGACACAAACCGCATCGTCTCACTGCGCGACAGCGGTCATTACATTACCGCACTCCGCGACATCCGTTTGTCACTGGAGAAGAACAAGGGCCCTCAGCGCACTGGCGATCTGCTTGCCCTGATCGGCGACAAACTGGTGCGCGATCTCGAAGCCGTGCTCGACGCCATGGACGAGGAAGTGGACGAACTCGACGAGATGATATTTCACGGTGAGGCGAGCCAGGTGCGCGAGCGCCTCAAGTTGCTACGTCGGCGTGCCGTGCAACTTCGCCGCTATCTTGCGCCCCAGCGCGATGCGCTCAATCGCATCGAGCATGACGACGCACCCTGGCTGGCCGAGCGCGACAAGCTTCGCATGCGCGAAGTTATCGACAAGCTGATGCGCTTCATCGAATATCTCGACGCGATACGTGATCGCACGAGTATCCTGCACGACGACCTTTCGACCGTTATCAGCGAACGCATCGCCCGCAACTCCAACCGTCTGGCTGCGCTTGCGGCGCTGCTGTTGCCACCAAGCGTGATTGCCGGCCTTTTCGGCATGAATGTCGGCGGCATTCCGGGCGTCAACGACACCTGGGCCTTTGTGATCATCGTTGCATTCGTGACGATCATGGCGGTCGTGACACTGTGGATGCTGAAGCGCATCAACTGGCTCTAGGAATCAGACGCGAGCTGCACGCCAGCCCCGCCCGGCGCTTTACTCGACGCTGACATCTTTCCAGGTATCGAACGTTGCGGCTTGGCCGAGGCGCCGTCCCTGCCGATCGATGAGTTCCCAGACAATGGCATTTTCAATCCAGAAGCGGCGGCCTGATTTGGCAATGCGAAGGCCACGGTAGTCGGCAATAAAACCGTTGGCTGTCACGGCATTGAGCAATCTTTCGCGCTCGGCCCGATCCGGCGCTTCAGCCGAAAGACGGGACGGCAAGGTAATGAACTCCGCCCATGTATATCCAAAGCAGGCCTGGGCGGCGCGGTTTGCATAGATGAAACGCGGATCGGTTTCATTGTTGTGAGCAAGGACCACAGCCGGAGACTGGTTGTACAGCCACTCGGCACCTTGGTCCTCGGGTGTCAGAGGTCGTCCTACGCGGCGTTCAAAGCTCTCGGCCATCAGCGTGTAAAACGCCGGATCGCAGGACAAGTCGAGTCCTGCCATGCTGTAGTCGAATATCATGCCATACATCCTTCAGCGACGACGAAAGTCGCTCCTTATGTCTGTCTTCTGTGAATTGGAGTCAAAAATGAGGCGCCCATTACACGATATCGACCGCTGGAGATGCCGGACGTGGCTTCATGAGGCAATGAGTTGGCCGGCAGGCATGGACCAACCGCTGGATGCCGTTACCATTGAGCATTCGAGGCTGCTTCGATGGGCGCAGAGGGGGTATCTCCGAAAAGCTCCTGTGGTCTGTGGCCCGGCGAAAACTCGCCACCAAACGGGCCATGCGGTGTGACGAAAGCAAGATAGATCGCGATGGCAAATAGCGAAATCAGGTACATGCCGAGCGGGAAGGCGAGGCTGAGGGATTGCGAGTTCTGATCCCTATGCTGATGACGCTTCATTTTTGAGTGCTCCGTGGAACGTCGGGCGTAACAAAAAGTTCTGCAGCGCTTTCCCGTTCGGGTCGGCTAGAGCGATCGGGGAGAAACTCCCCTTGGTCTTCGTAGCTTCAGGAAGACCGCCCAGGACGGCTGGGCGGTCTTGCGGGATCCTGGACCCGCGAAGCTTCGGGAGGGGATGCCGAAGCTCATTGGTAGCAGGAGAGAAGAGCTTGCTACCCGCCTCTCATGAGGCTGGAGAAAATGTAGCGCCAGGAGGGACGAAAGAGAATTATACAGTCGTCTTTTCTCGTCATACCTTCGGATGCGGCACGAGAACCCGTCCGGAAACTGGGTGCGCTGCGGCGAAACCTTGGCAAGGCTGAAAATGGATAGTACCGGCTTGGGCTTTTTTTGGCCCTAGAGCGTTTATACGTGCCTCGGCGGCTCCCCAAGCGGCAGCTTCAGCTTGTCCGCCATGCGGGCGAGCTCCGGCAAGGAGGCAGCACGCATCTTCTGCATGACCTGACTGCGGTGAACCTTCACGGTAATCTCGCTAACGCCCAGATCTCCGGCGATCTGCTTGTTGAGCCGGCCGGTTACTACCAGAGCCATTACCTCGCGCTCTCGCGGGGTCAAGCTATCGAACCGCAGGCGCAATGTCTCCAGTGCCTTTTCATTTTCAAGCCATACGCGGTCGCGCGCCAGGCCGACGTAAACGGCATCGAGCAAATCCTGATCGCGGAACGGCTTCGTCAGGAACTCGATCGCGCCCTCCTTCATTGCCTGGACGGACATCGGAATATCGCCATGCCCAGTGATGAAGACGATCGGGAGCTGCATGTCCGCCTGCGACAGCTGCCGTTGAAAATCAAGGCCGCTTTGTCCAGGTAGCCGGACATCGAGCACGAGGCAGGTCGGCCCGGCTGGCCGCCCAGAATTGAGGAAATCGCCCACCGAGGTGAGGAGCTTCACGTCAAAACCGACGGATCGAAGGAGACTGCCGAGCGCCTCGCGGATCGCCGGATCGTCATCGATGACAATAACGGTTGCTGGCGCCTCGGGCATCGTCAGCGCCCCCAAAACTGAGCGAGCTCTCGTCGCGCGCTATCTGTGCCCATTATGGCAGCAGGCCGAGGCGGACTCGAAACGCTATAACGCCAAGGTGAACAGAACACTCCCCCTCTCTCCCTCCCGAGCTCCGGCACGCTAGAATGCCCCCTAATTATCTAAGCCACAAGGGCAAATGCGATGTGACCAGTCCGCCGGGTCAGCCGCTTTGCGCCTCCTCGTTGTGATGGTGCCGGTGTTAAACAACCTATACCATCGTATAGGCTCCGGTGACTTTGTCGTCACTGCACGCTGTTGTATGTTATTGCAGACGCTACAACGCTAGAATGCTTCACAACACCAAACGGCGAATTTTTGGGGAGGCGGCAGTGCCAACCGTCAAGCCTCTGATTGCGATCGTCGATGACGACGTGTCGATGCGCGAGGCTATCGAAGGACTCATGAGATCGCTGGGATTTGACGCCGAGGCCTTTTCATCCGCGGACGATTTTCTGAAGTTTCCCGATATCAATCGCACCGCTTGTCTGGTCACGGATATCCATATGCCCGGACTGAGCGGGCTTGATCTGCACCGCCACCTCGTTGCGCTGGGCAAGAATATTCCGACCGTTCTGATTACCGCTTATCCGGACGAAAATGCGCGCGCGCGGGGGTTCGGCCCGGGTATAGTCGGCTATCTGACAAAACCCTTTGGCGAGCAGGATCTCCTTGATTGCATCCGTTCCGCGCTGCCGCCTGGTAGCGACGGAGAGGTCGATTTATGACTTGAGACGAAGGCACCCCAGTCGTACAGCCCGGCCATGCTCCGACGAACAAAGCGCCTTCAGCAAGCTGTCGTCAGCTGCTGAACTCCTCCCGTTCCGAAGGCAGGGTGAACTGAAATACCGCCCCGTGAGGTTCATTTGCGCTTGCCCACAACCGCCCTCCATGGGCCTCTATGATGAGCCGGCAGATCGACAGGCCAAGTCCAAGTCCCTCCGCCTTCGTCGTGTAGAACGGCACGAACAGCTCCGCACTTTGCGGGTCGAGCCCGGTGCCGGTATCCCTCACGGCGACGAGCACCGCCGCGGATGCCTCAAGCCGGGAGGTGATCAGCAGCTCGCGCGGCCGGTCCGTCACCCCGCTCATTGCCTCGATGCCGTTCATCATCAGGTTGAGAATCACCTGCTGCAACTGCACGCGATCCCCTGCCACCGGCGGCAAGTCTTCCGCCAGCTCGGTGTGCAGCAGGATGCGGTGGCGGCGCAGCTCGCCTTGAAGCAGGCCTACCGTATCCTCGATGAGGGCATTTAGTTCCACGCGCGTCGTGGCTGTTTCCGTCTTCCTGAGCAGCGAGCGCACCCGCCCGATCACCTCACCGGCGCGGTGACCGTCCCGGACGATGCGCCCAAGCGCTTCCCGAGCTTCGCCGATGTTGGAGGGCTGACTGGCAAGCCAGCGTAGGGCCGCATTGGCATTGGTGACGATGGCTCCCAGCGGCTGGTTGACCTCGTGCGCGATGGACGAGGTCAACGCTCCCATCGTCGTCACCCGCGCCACATGCGCGAGTTCCGCCTGCGCCTTCTGCAGCGCCTCCTCGGTCCGCCTGCGGTCTTCAATGTCGACGAGGAATCCGTACCATTTAAGGATATTGCCCCCTTCATCCCTGAGTGGCACGGCGCTTTCAAACAGCAAGCGATATTCGCCGTCAGCCGCGCGGCGGATGCGCATCTCGGCTTCGAAAGGCTGGCCTGTGGCCAGAGATGCATGCCAGTTTGCGAGGTAAGCTTCGATGTCTTCCGGGTGAAATGGGGCTTCTGCTTCCCAGCTCCATCCCAAGGTTTCATCGAGGGACAGGCCTGTAAACTCCCGCCACCGTTGATTGATGAAATCGACGTGGCCGTCGGGCAAGGCGGTCCAAACCATAGCGGGCACAGTCTCGATGACCTGACGAAGCTCTTCTTCACTCCGCCGGGCCGCCTCTTCGGCGCGTTTGCGTTCGGTGATGTCCTCACAGACGATCAGGAGCACGGTACGCTTCTTCACCACCATCGCCCGGGCCGTCTCGCGGACGCAGAGCATCGAGCCGTCTTTGCGGACCTTGCGCAGTTCCCAGCTCATGGCCCGGCCAAGATGTTCAAGACAAGCGGCCGCATTTCT
The DNA here is from genome assembly GCF_012641395.1 of Rhizobium sp. P32RR-XVIII. Taxonomy (GTDB): domain Bacteria; phylum Pseudomonadota; class Alphaproteobacteria; order Rhizobiales; family Rhizobiaceae; genus Rhizobium. The sequence goes on from NZ_JABAIH010000010.1 coordinate 51,316, forward strand.
CTGGACAGCGTCCCGGTCTTCCTCGTGAAAGATGTCCTGTACAGGGCGACCGATCAATTCGTCGACGGTGTATCCAAGCTGTTCTGCGCCAAAGGGATTGACGGACAGGATTGTGCCTGTGTCGTCTATCATGAAATACATCGTCGGATTGTTCTCGAAGACCGCCCTCCATTGCTCCTCGCTCTCACGTAGCGCCTCTTCCGCCTGCTTGCGCTCCGTCAGATCAATCACGAAGGCGACGCCTTGATTATCGCTTTCTTCAAAGGTTGCCGCGCCGATCATCACCGGCACGCGGCTGCCGTCCTTTCGAAAGTACTCCTTCTCGATTGGTGGCCGGCTTCCGGTCAGTTTGTGCTCTTGTAACCACTGGACATCGCGCCCGTGCCAGTCCGGCGGTGTCAAGTCGGCCCAGCTCAGGCGCCCGGCGACAAGATCTTCACGCTGGTAGCCCACAATCTGGAGAAAGGCGTCATTGGCCTCGATTATCCGGCCTTCGAAGTCCCAGATGAAAATGCCGATGATATTGGCTTCGACCAAGCGCCGGATACGGGCCTCCCTTTCCCGCAGGACTGCCTCTATTTCGCTGCGGACTGCAACGTCTCGGGCAAGCTGAACATTGGCATTACAAAGACCGTGATAGGCTGTCTGAAGGTCGTCGGACAGCAGATTGAAGGCGGTCACCAGCCGCTCCAGTTCGTCCTCGTGCCGAGGGGGACGGCGCCGCAACCGTAAATGCGGCGGCGGATCACTGATGCAGTAGGTGCTAACAAAGTTCGCGATAGCAAACAGATGACGCGTGATGAGATAATGAAAAATGTAAATGATGAACAATGATAGCAGTAATATTGTTGCTGCCTGCCCAAGAAAGATTGTCCATGCTCTATTCAGCAGCATACGATATATGCCGGCAAGCGTGGCCTCGATATGAAGTGTGCCGATCGTTTTCTCTTGCCCCTCCACACTGCGGCGTAGCGGATATTCCTGTGCGATGATGGATGAATCGGATGATTTCGCTCCAACCTGCACGGTAAACGGATTTCCGGTCGCAGTCGTCTCGCGGACCTCCACGGCGCTGATATCAGGAAGCTGGAGAATTCCGGTGAGTTGCAGCCGCAGCTGCGTTTGGTCCAAGGTCCAGAGACTTTCAGCCAGGCTGCCGAGATAGCTATTGCTGATCTGCTCAAGCCGCGACTCAAGGGCCGAAACATCGCGCCGGTAATCGATATAGAGCTGAAGCAGGGTCAAGATGAGCGTGATGGACACGCTAAAGAGGAGGACGCTGATCAGAAGGCGCAGCCCCAAGCTGTGGCGCATGCTGGCGGGGACCCCCAAACGTCCGCGCGTATGGGCTGCAAGTGCGCTGAGGACACCCGAATACCGTTTCAAGCGCTCACCATCCTTCGCTCCAGCGGCTCAATCGCCGACGCCCAAAAGGTCAAACGCTATTTTGTGGCGCGCTTAGTGCCCCTCGTTCCAACGGTGGCAGACTGAAGATAGCCGCATTCTTCCTTCGCACGCCGCGTAAAGACCGCTGCTGGGCCGGGATCAGTCCGGCCTCTGACAGTATGGCCCTGTTTCCCTTGCTTTAACCGATGAAGATGATCGTCCACGTCAACGATTTTGTACGCTATCACTTGAGCGCCACTCAAGGCGAGGAATCTTTGCCCAGGCCGGCAGGGAGGGGTTCTCGAGCTCGATGACCGTTCGCTGCGAGAAGCGAAAGTCGGCAATCGTCTGCGCGAAGTACTTTTCAAAGTAACGGTCAAAGCTGCCATCCTTTTGCATTTCCTGCAGCCCATAGCGGATTCGTTCCGCCAAGCGCGGTGCGGACTTCGAAACATAGGCGTACTGCGCATAAGGGAAGTGTATGAGCAGATGCTGGTCGGTCGCCAGGTTCGGGTAAGCCTTTGCATCTTCATCATGTATTGCAGCAACCACGGTTGCACCGCGTGGAATCAGGTCGAAGCGTCCGCGTTCCAGCATTAGCATCAGCAACTTGGGATCTGTGGCAGTCACGACCTCCATGCCGTTGTGGCGAAATATCGCCGCCGTCGTCTCGCCTGATGCCCCGATCCGTAGTTGCCTGAGGTCGGCGAGATCTCGCACCTTTGCCACCCGGCCCTGATCGCTGGCGCGGATGGAGGCGATGCGATAGCCAAAAAGACCCTTGTCCAGCGGGATATCAATTGGGATCAAATCGTCGTCGAGCGGTTCGAGGACCACGAGATTGATCAGATCACCTTTCACGGCCTCGCGCCTGAGCCGGGCAGCGGTCAACTCCGTCATGGCAGGTTCGACTCGATACGGCCCGTAGCGGGCAACGCTGCGTTCCAGTGCGGCATCCAAAAGTTCGTAAGTGTATCTTCGGCTAATCAGTTGCCGCTCGAACTCACTGCGGCGCACCACATCCTGGACCGGAGCCGCTGGCTCCGTGGCCATCACCCGCCACCCGCCTGCTGCAAGACAGCACAGCGCCAACAGCAGGGCGCTCATCAGGCCCGTCATTCGACGATGTGCAACCATGCCGGAACCCTCGGTCGGGATCGCCAAGCCGCCTGGGCAAGTTCATTCGAGGAATGCGGAGGCGGATAAGTTGCTAATATACATGAAAGCTTTAGCCGGAACAATTTTGGCCGACGCGGGCCGAGCTACGGATATGGCTCAAGCATGCCGAACCACGCGACGAGGCCAATGACGAACAGTCCGAGGATAATCTCGGCTGCGGTCCCGGCGGTTAATGCCGAAACGGAATGGGATCTGCGTGCCAATCGAGGCACGAACACGTAGCGGTTGAAAATCGCCATCAGCGCCATCATGGCGACCAGCCCGATCTTGATCGCAAGCAGCCGCTGATAGTCGATGGTCCAGTCCGTGGGTAGGCGGCCAAGAACTAGAAGCATGTTGGCGACCCCCGAGAGGATGACGATAGCCACGGCGACATGCCCGGCCGTCGAGAAGCGGATGAGCGCCGTTCTGGCTTCCTGTTTCTTTGCAGGGTCGGTCGACGGCCGCAGGATGATGAGCAAAGGCAGCAGCGCGCCGAGCCAAGCTCCTCCGGCAAGCATGTGGATGATATCATTTGCCTGATGAAGGGTTCGCAGCCAGCCTTCGTTCATGGCAGCATGCCCCGTCACCGCCTGACTGCAGAGGAGCAAGGCGCACGTCGCTGCAGTTGCGGAAAGTCGGTAGCGAGGTGGTAGGGCGCCCGTGGCAAGAAGCAGCAAAGTCGCGACCACCTGGCACACCCAAGCGGCTCCGACGGTTGTCTCCGATGCGACGCTGGCCATCATCTCGAAGCTGATCGCGTCCTGCCAGCCTTCTCCGATCGTGGCAGCACGTAGTGGAAGCGTGGCAACGGTCGCCACGGTCACGCAGACGATAGCGGCCGTTCGGAATGCATAAAGCCGCGCCCAAACATTCGACCGCAAACCGCTCGGCACGAGCGTGCACAAATAGACACTGGTGCCCCACAGCAAGAGCGTGGCAGCGTCGAAGAGGAACCGGCAAAGGATGAGGGCGGCGCCGGGACCGGTCACGGCTTGACGGTGAAGCTGTAGGAACCGCTGGTCTTGTGGCCGTCGGTCGAAAGCACGTGCCAGTCGACGGTGTAAGCACCAGGCTTCAGCGGGTCGGAGATGGGTACCATCAATGTCTTGTCGCCGTCCATCAACTTACTGTCGCCAAGCTCGACATCCTGCTTGTCGGGCCCAGTCACCTTGATGCCTGAGAATTTGAGGTTTAGCCCCTCGGTGAAGATCAGGTCAATCTCGCTCGGTGCTGCAACGGAAGCGTTGTCGGCCGGTACGGAGGACGTCAGGTGCGCGTGGGCGAAAGCCGGGCCTACAAGCACGGCGCTCGCGACAGCGGCGTAGGAGAGAAGGCGGGTAAGTCGTGGCATTAGGATGTGCCTTTCGGTCGAGGTTGAGGTTGGGACATGCGATGAACGCCGCGGTATCCCGGCGGCCGCGAATATAACCATCGGAAATGGTAGACATTCGCGGATCGGATTTATTCCGGGGGTGTAGTCAAATCGCCTCGCCCCGAGTTCGGTCGCGGCCTTCGCTGCCTGGAATACTGAGATCGAGCGCGACAGGACCGATGCCGTGGCGTCGGTTTTCCTAATTGACGAGATCTGGAATCCCAAGCGAATTCCGCTCTGAAACGGCGCTTGCGGCGGATAGGCGCACCAGCACCACCGGTACGATCGTGACACCCGTTGAGGCCTCAATCCGGGCTGCCGGCAAAGCGGGCGGCTAACTTTCTCTTTCGGAACTCCTCGGTGACGAAATCCACGAAAGCGCGGGTCTTTGCGGGCAGGAGTGAGCGGGTCGCGTAGTAAAGCGAGATTGGCCCGGCATCGGCGTACCAATGCGGAACGAGCCGGATGAGCTCGCCGCTGTCGAGATAGGGCAGCGCGTCAGGTTTAGCGATCAGCGTCACGCCGAGACCGAGCACCGCGGCGCGGCACATGGCTGCCGGATCGTTGACGACGATCTTTTCCTGAAGCTCGGCCGCCACCTCCTCGCCGGCGGCATTGCGCATCAGCCAGCGGCGAATACGGCCGGTATGCACCGAGCGCATCACGATGCCGTCGAGCCCGGCCAATCCGGCTGGATCGGCAGGTGGCGTGCGGCTTTGCATGTAGGAGGGGGAGGCGACTGCGATCAGATGCGCCGGGGCAAGCGTGCGGGCGATAACGCCTGGCGTCAGCTCGAAGCCGCCGCCGATCGCCGCGTCATAACCCTCGGCGATCAGATCGACCGGACGGTTCTCGAAGGTCCATTCCGGCCGGATGTGAGGATAACGGGCGATGAAGTCCGGCAGCAGCGGCAAAAGATAAGCGATACCAAAAGTCGGGCTCAGGCTAACCTTCAGGATGCCGGAAGGCTCACCACGATCTGTGGAAATATCCGCGATCGCATCCTGCAGACGCTCCAGGTGGTCGCGGATTGCAAAAAGGAAGCGCTCGCCGGCTTCCGTCAATGTCAGTTTGCGCGTGCTGCGCTGGAAAAGCCGGACGCCGATATTGGTTTCGAGCGTTGCGACATTCCGGCTGACTGCGGCCGGTGTAATCGTCAGCCGCCGCGCCGCAGCCGAGAAGCTGCCGAGTTCGGCGCTGCGCACGAAGGACTCAAGATTCGCAAGCGTTTCCATCGCTTATTTTCAATCCCTCTTGAAGCGATCATGAACTCTCGGGTTGTAACACAAGACTCCGATTTTTGAGGAGAGTCAAAAAGGCGGACTTAACCTATATAAATCCTAGGTATTTCTTGCTCATTCGTGCTTTCGGCGCTATTTGCATATTAGAGGACAGCAGGGCGCGCGGAACCCTGTAGGGCAGTCGATAATGTTAACAAAAAAAGGCAAATATGGATTGAAGGCACTGGTCGATCTGGCGCGTCTCGCTCCAGGTGAAACCGCCTTCATCAACGATGTCGCCGCGCGCAACAATATCCCCAAAAAATTTCTCGACGCGATCCTTCTGGAACTGCGCAATGTCGGCATCTTGCGCTCGAAGAAAGGGCCGGGCGGCGGATATTCGCTGTCGCGGCCGGCATCGGAAATTCGCATCGGTCATGTCATCCGGACGCTCGATGGCCCGCTCGCTCCCATTCGCTGCGCCAGCCGTACGGCATACGAAGCCTGCGACGACTGTTCGGATCCGGAAACCTGCCACGTCCGCAGGTCGATGACCGAGGTGCGGGATGCGATCGCTGATATTCTCGACAGCATGACGCTCGAACAATTCGTCGCAAAGGGCGGCAAAGTTGAAGGCCACGACGACGAAAAGGTCCCGGTCTCCGCCGCGAGTTGATCAGCGATTCTTCCGCAAGTGGTGGGTCGCGGCGCGGCGATGAAGGACATCGAGTGGCGTTCCCAAAGCTCGGATGCGAGCGTTTCGCCAGTGACGGTCGAGGTTGAGGCCGATGCTCGCGGTATTTTTCCCGGCCAGTTCGAAAACCAGGCTTGAGGCATTCAACGCTAGTTCGCTCGCTACCGCCCGCGCGGCGGTCGCGGAGAAGTAGGCATCTTCGGCAGCCCGGCCAACGATGTTGATCTGGGCCATGTCGAGCTGGCGACCGGCCCTTTCGAGAAGAGCGGATGCAGCCTCTGCGCTGATCGCCAGTTTGCCAACGTCACTTTCCTGCGTGGTGCTGACACCCGACGAAAGAACCGCGCGCGCAATCCCCAGATCGACAGCGGCATGCAGCAGTTCGCCGATCGCCGACGGTGTTTCCGCAGCAGGAGCGATCGCATCTGCATTGACATGCACCTCGTTGGCGACGATCGCGGCCGTGCCATTGGTGCGCTGGCCAAAGCCGTCCCAATCATCGACCAGTTGAAGGCCGTCGCTGTCGCGCGGCACATAGAGCGTGCTCTGATCACTTCGGATCGCGATCCAATCGACGAAGAGGACGGCGGGAGAAGATGTGCTGCGGCCGTTCAGTCGGTGTCCGAGACCGTTCGCGCTGGTTGCTGCGGTGTCTGGAAATGAAGCCGCTGCAAGGCGATCGCCGGCAAGCACGCGCGCGAAAAGCAAGCGCTTCAGCTCTTCGCTGGCGTGCTGCCGCAACCCTTCGAGCACGGTAAAGTGGACTTCGAGAAATTCACCGATCGAGGGGTCGCCTTCGGCGATAATCGCAACGATTTCGGCGAGCAGCGAATTGGTGACGTCCAGCCCCTCATACTCGGCAGGGACGGAGAGGGCGGCAAGGCCGGATTGCGAGAGCGCATCGATTTCCTGGTAAGGCAGGATGCGGTTGATGTCCCGCTCGCTCGCTTGCCGCTGAAAGGCGGCAGCAAGGCTGCGGGCCGTGTTGATCGCCTCTTCCTCGCTTTCGATGCGCTGTGCGACCGGTCTCGTACGGTCGTGAAATTGCGATACGGTTCCCATCGGTCGGTCTCGTGTTCAGAGATGACAGGAGTGGAGGATTGCAGCCGGAATGGTAAGACCGGCTTTTCTACAAAATTAGTATGGTTTGAATTTTCTTACCAGGTTAAGAGGAAAAGGCCGCGCTCAACTCCTCACAAACTTGGCATTTCGCACCGCAGCGCTTTCAGCCATGCACGGAATTGATTATGGCTCATGCGTCAGTACCCGCCAAGAGGTTTCCCATAATGCTATCGTCTGCCCGGCAACGCCTTCAGCTCGATTGCGGCGATATGCCTATTTATGCCATCGGAGACATTCACGGGCGTCATGACCTGCTGCAGATGGCCGAACACACGATTGTCAAGGATGCGGCGCGTCTGCCGGGCCGCAAGCTCATCATCGCACTTGGCGACTACATCGATCGCGGTCCCTCGTCGGCGCAGGTGATCTCGCATCTGATGTCGCCGCCGCCGGAGAATTTCGACCGCATCTGTCTGACCGGCAATCATGAAATGATGATGCTCGACTATATCGACGGGAATCTTTCATTTTCCGAATGGATGCGCATGGGCGCCGACGCGCTGCTGCGCTCCTACGGTCTCGATGCCGAGCATCTGCCGCTGATCTTTCCGACGGCTGCGAAACTCGACGGCTTCATCCGCCAGTCGTTGCCGCGCCAGCATATCGATTTCATGCGGGCAATGCCGATCCTGGTCGATACGCAGGACGCGTTGTTCGTGCATGCCGGGATCGACCCCGCCTTCACGCTCTCCGAACAGAAGGACGAGGATCTCGTCTTCATCCGCGACCGCTTCTTCAACAGCAGCAGTTCGCTACCGAAGCTCGTCGTTCACGGCCATACGCCGGGTGACGAACCAGAGGTGCAGCCGAAGCGGCTCAATCTTGATACGCGTGCATTCAAAAGCGGAAGGCTGACCGTCGCCCGCCTGTGGCGGGGACGGGTTCACCTCTTTTCGACCTGATCAGGCCTCGGCAGCCTGACGCTTCTGTGGAACTTCTTCCGTGTAGTAGCTGACATATTTGTGGTGGTAGCGTTCCGTGCCGCCGAAATTGCTGAACTTGCCGAGTTCGGCCATATCCGTCTTGTTGAGGATGACGCCCAGGATCTTCGACTTGATCTGCGGTTCGGCATTCACGACGTCTCGGACGATGCTCGTCGGTGTCTGGCCCCATTCGGTCACGAACAGGAAGCCGTCCACCTGCGGCGCAAAGGCCTTGGCGTCGACGACCGGGCCGAGCGGCGCGAGGTCGACCACGATGTAGTCGAACATTTTCCGGGCGTTTTCCATAAGGTTGAACATGCCCTGGGAGGCAAGAAGCTCGCTGGTGTGCATCAGGTGGTCGTTCGTGACGACCGGCAGGATCGCAAGCTTGGTGCGGCTGTCGACCTTGACGGCGCTTGCCCACGGCACCTCACCGAGGACTGCTTCCACAAGACCCTGCTGCGGCGGTGACTTCAGCATCTGCGTCAGGCCTGGATTGCGAAGGTCGGCGTCGATCAGCAGAGTGCGCTTGCCGCTGGACGCGAGCAGGGCTGCGAAGTTCGCCGCTGTCGTCGACTTGCCTTCGCCGGGCAGGGCGGAGACGACGCCGATGACACGATCGCTCTTGCCCTGGAACATGACGTCGCTCGCAAGCTTGGCATTGCGCAGCGTTTCGGCAAAGACCGAGCGGGGCGCTTCGAGAACAATACGCATGATGCGTTCGAAGCTTGCGCCATCGTCCGGTGCTTCGGCGGTCTGAGGGAGCGGCTCCTTACGCGGCTGGAAGACCTTGCGTTCGCGCGGCGGCTTTCCGACTAGCGGCAGGTAGCCGAGGAATTTCAGGCCCAGGATGCTGCGCACATCGCCCTCGACACGGAAGAAGCGTTCGCGGAATTCCTGGAACGCGGTCAGCGCACCGCCGGCCATCAGGCCGAGAACGATGGCGAGACCGAGCGTCATCGTTTTCTTCGGGCTCGACGGCGACGTGGGGATACCGGCTTCGGAAATCACGCGTGCCTTCGCGATCGGGAAGGACTGCTGCTGCGAAGCCTCTTCGTAACGGCCGAGATAGGATTCGTAGAGCGTCTTCAAGGCGGTTGCCCGCTGCTCGAGATCGTTGAGCTGTACGATCGACTTGTCCGATTCCGAATTTTTGCCGGTCAGATGCCGGATGTTTTCGCGCAGCGACTGTTCACGCGATTGAGCGACCTCGAACTCGTTGCGATAGCTGGAGGTGAGCTGCTTGAGTTCCTGGAAGATCTGACGTGTCAGGTCTTCCTTCTCACCGCGAAGCTGCACCGCTTGCGGATGGTCGGCACCATAATTGGTGGTGATCTCCTGCTCGCGGCGGCTGACCGACAGATAACGCGTGCGAAGGTCCTGGATGACGGAGTTATCCGTCTGGCCGGAGGAGATTGCGGCGTTGTTGACCGCCGCTTCCGGGCCCTGATCGACGATCGACTTGAACTGGTTGTAGCGGGCCGAGGCGCTTGCGGTATCGGCCTGTGCGACGATGAGCTGCTTGTTGAGGTCGGCAAGCTGCTGGTCGGACATAAGCTCGCCGTTTGCCGAAGTCAGGCCATTCGCGGCCTTGAAATTCGCGACGTCGAGCGCCGCCTGCTGCGAGCGATTGCGGAGATCGGCAAGGCGTTCCTGCAACCAGACCGAGGCACGTTCGGTTGCGTCGAAATTCGCGTTGAGCTGGTCGTTCAGATAAGCGTCGGCATATGCCTTGGTGATCCTCGCAGCCAGCATCCTATCGGTCGAGCGATAGGAGACGGCGATAACGGAGCTGCGGGAAACGCGCTCCACCCCCAGCGCCTGCTGCAGCATGGCTGCGGCCTTCTGACGGCGGCCATTACGGGCATCCTCCTCGGAGACCGGCGGGCCGCCCGGTGTCAGGGCACTGGCGATAAGCTTTATGCCTGACTTCACGAGGTCGACCGGCGACTGGCCGGCGTCGAGGACGGTGTCGTTATCCGCGAGCTTCTGAGCGTCGACGACCCGCAGCGCAAGTTCGTTCGATTTCAGAATTTCGACGGCACTGGCAATCTGCGTATCCAACTGCTGGGCGTTGGCGGCCGGCGGCTGATCCTCGGCATATTTGGTCATGCTGTCGTCGAGCAGGATTTGCGTCATCGACGTATAGACGGGTGTCGCAAGAAACAGGTAGACGGCCGCGAGCGCCACGAACGCAACGACGCAAAGCACGATCGAGCCTTTGCGGCGCAAGAGGATCGCGATCAGCCGATCGATATCGATGAAGCTGTCGGAATCGTCGCCCGCTTTCGGTACGGAGCTGTGCAGGGTCAGGTTTCGTTGATTCATGAGCTCATCCTTTGGGCGAACGCGGTGCGCCGCCGAACGTTGGAATGTCTGTCTTTTGTCCGGCGAGATTGCGGAATGCCGCCGCCATTCTGTTGAGGCGTGCGGCGATCGGCATCTTGAGGTGGCGAAGGGCAGCAGGATCGCGCCATGCCGCCCTGATCGCGCCGGAGATCGATCTGTTTTTGATGTTTTCCACCAGGATCAGGAACGACGCCGCCCGTCGCAGACTCTGTGCCCGGAATTTCTGTGCAGCCATGGCATCCGCATCGAGCGTGTGTTTCCCGAGAAAGACCCTGTCTCCCTCCACCATTGCCTCGATATGCCGGAGTTCCAGCACCCGTGAGATGGAGCCCTCGCGGATATTGTAGTTATAGCCGGGGATCGGCTCGATGACGCAGCGTGCGCCGAGCGCCAGCGCCGAAGCGAGAAAAACATAATCCTCGCCGATCCGCAGGTTCTCGTCGAAGCGTAGCGCATGCTTCTCGATGAAGGCGCGCTCGAAAACAGGCTTCAGATAACCGAAATTATGCGTCGTTTCGAAAAGCGCGTTGGAGCGAATGAAGTCGGGCAGCGTCAATTCCGGCATGGCCGCCAGAGCGCTTTCGGCAAACATCGTTTCCGGGGGCGAGCCATCGGCGCGGATCACCCGAAGATTATCGACCGCAATCTGTGCACCTGCGTGTTCAGCACGGGCGATCAGTCGCGCAAGTCGGCCCGGCTCGATGGCGTCGTCGGAATCGAGCACGGCAATCCAGCGGCCGCTCGCCGCGGCTAGGGCGGTATTGCGTGCTACGGCCGGCCCACCGTTCTTCTCAAGCGTCAGCAGCCGGACATTTTTATCCGCGTAACCTCGCGCCACCTCGCCGGTTTCATCGGTCGAGCAGTCGTCAGCAACGATGACCTCGACGGTCACGCCGGTCTGCGCCAGCGCACTGTCGATCGCTTTCGAGAGCGTTTCGGCTGCATTGTAGGCAGCCATGATGAAGCTGATGTCCGGCGGCGCTTTCGTCATGCAGTCCCCTCCGCCGCGCCGTATTGGCGGATCTCGCGCACACCGAGCAGGCCGCTGACGACACCGAGGTGCATCATGCCGCGAAGTGCGTAGCGATAACGCGGGACCGGAACGAGGATGCAGACGAAGGCAACGCCGAGGCAATAACCGGCCTTTGCCGTCGCAAGACCGATCTGCTTCAGACGATTGAGGCCCTTGTGCTTCTCCTGCAGCAGCCGGCCGTGCGTCTGACCGAAACGGAAGCGGCGCTTCGCAAGCCACGAAAGCTCCGCCCGATTTTCCGGTACCGATTCATAGACGTGCGCTTCGGGGGCATAGGCAATGCGCCCGCCATCCCGGTGCATGTGGCTGAAGAACTCGGTGTCTTCGCCGCCCGTCTTTCCGAGTGCCAGGTTGAAGCGGCGCCCCTTCACATGCGGCGAGCCGAGGCGAAGCAGCACATTGCAGGTGTAGCCGGTGCGGATTTCGCCGCCGACCCAGACCGGCAGGGTCGAATGAAAATCACCTTCCCGCATCCAGCTTGGCGCCGTCTGGGAGTAGACGCTGCGGACCGGTCCAAGGACGGCGTCTGCTTCGGTCCTCTCGGCCGCACTCAGCAATTCGATCAGCCAGTTTTCCGAGGCATCCTCGTCGTCGTCGATGAAGGCCAGGAAGTCGCCGGTCGCGTTTTCGAGACAGGCGTTCCGGGCGATCGAAATGTTTGATGCCGGGCAGTGCACATAGGCGATCACGTGCGGGACCCTTGAGCGAAGAGCGTCGACGCGCTCTCGTGCGCTCGGCGTCACGTCGTTGTCGGCAACGATGATGCGCAGTTTGACGTTTTCGGGAACCGCAAGACCGGCAAGCGAAAGCAGCGCCTCATCCAATGAGGCGCGGCGATAGGTGCAAACGCCGATATCGATCTGCATGCGTTGGTCCTTCATCAGGAAGCCTTGCGGTTGCGGAAGCTCAGGAGCTCCATCCAAAAACCTGCCGACCAGGCGAAATGCATCACCATGGCCGAGAGTGCGGCAAGCGGGCCGTATGGGTTGCGCTGGCCGACGGCCATCCAGAAGCCGTAGCCGACGCAGGCGACCGCCCAGAGGCTGAATGGTATAACGGCGATCCAATTCAGCACGGCCAGGAACGCACCGATAAACAGCGGCACCACCGCAAGCGGCAACATCTGACGAAGCTTCGGCATGCTGCCATGCTTGAGGATGTTCTTCGCGCGGCCCCGACCATAGCCAAGATATTGGCGGAAAAGCGTCCGGACCGTTGATCTTGGGTAATAGATCATCCGCGTCTTGTCGGTCATCCAGATACCGAACCCGGCCTTTTTCAGGCGGTAATCCAGTTCCGCGTCCTCATTATGGCTAAATGTCTCATCGTATCCGCCGACGGACTCGAAGGCTGCGATGCGTATCAGCGCATGGTGGCCGTGATCGGCCCAATGGCCCTTGGCACCCTCGCGGTGCTTGGAGCCGCCATTGCCGAGCTTGGAGTTCTGCGCGAAAGCCGTTGCCTTCTGGAAAATGCCGTGTCCAATCGTCTCCATCGCGACGACGACCGAATCCGCCTGGACCAGCTCGGCTTCTTCGACAAGCCGCTGGCAATAATCCGCCGGATAGTCGCCGTGGGCGTCGATCCGGATCAGGTATTCGTAGTCGCGTCCAAAGGTTTTGACCGCCAGGTTGACGGCCGCGCTTTGAATCCGGCGCGGGTTGTCGAGAAGAATGACCCGGGGGTCGGCTTCGCTGATCCGCGCGACGATGTCACGGGTGCCGTCGGTGCTGCCGCCGTCGGCGACGACGATGCGGGCATTCAATTGATCGAGGGCGGGACCCAGTCTCTCGATCAGGGGGCCGATGTGCTTTTCTTCATTCAGGCAGGGGATGACGATAAGGCTGGCGACGCTGGAACAAACATCAGTCTTCATTGCAGTCAAACCCTCTTGAGCTGCGGTTGCGGGAACAAAGGAAGCGGCGGACGCCTCCGCGGCGGAGGATACAAGGCGGGACAAGTTGTCGACCAAGGCGCGGCAATCGCTGCGGTCAGCAAACCAGCTTCTGCGATCCTCGGCTGCGACGGCCGCCGCAAGGGCGCCGTAACGTTCGCCGGTGAGGCCGTCGAAGAGCGCCTCGAGGCTTTCAGGAGAGGCGTCGTGCAGCGTCAGGCCAATGTCCTTGGCGGAGAGGAAGCGGGCTGTTTCGGTGCCTGCAAGCGTGATCGGCACGCTCCCGTAGAGGCAGCCTTCGTAGAGCCGGTTGGGAAGCAGCCAGCTGGAATTGAGGCCTTCTTCGAAGAAGTCGATGGCCCAGGAGAAGTGGACATCGCCGTAGATCGCTGAGAGATCTTCCGGGTTCTTGTACGGCCCCTCGAAGCTCAGGTAGGGCTCGTTGGCGACAAAGGTGTCGAAATCCTCGAACTCGGAATAGGCGGGCCGGCCGCGCAGCACGATGTTGACGCGACCATCCATGCAGCGGGAGAAATCGGCAAGCAGTTTTAGCGACTTGCGGCAACGGAGCGCCCCGAACCAACCGATCTTCCAGGGCTCGCCGTCCTGCGGCGGCAAGCGGAACGGCTTGGCTTCCGGCATGCCGTCCAGCGCGAGCACCTTGTTTTCGACAAGCATGATCGGCGCCTTGAGAGCAGAGCGCGGAACGAAGTAGTTGGCGATAAACGCCGGCGAACTGGTCAGGATCAGTTTGGCGTCGCGTCCGAAATGGGCTTCCGCACGGCGGATGGCCTTGCCGGCTGCACCGTCGCTCACGAGAAGGCGATGGATGTCGAGGCATTCGTAAACGACGGGCACGCCGCCGAAGAGCCGGCTTGCGCGGTCAGCGACGGCGAGCGATTCCAGATTGCGCCCGATAATCACGTCAGGGCGCTCGACGCCCTTGAGCAGGCGGCGGAGTCCGGCAACAGCCTTTGCGACGGCGGCCATGCGCTGGCCGAATCTGCCGTCAGCGGTCCGCCCCAGCTCGATCGGCGTAAGGCCATCGACGGCGGCGAGCGCATTCTCGCCGCGCCGGAAGCCGGCCAGCGTCACCGACGCGCCGCCCTCCCTCAGCATCAGCACGCGGCGGCGCACAGCCGGATCGGCAAGGTCGTGCGCCAGGTAGAGGACTTTTAGCATCAATACTCCTTTGCGTAGACCGGAATTCACCGGAGTCCGTTCGGTTGGTGCTGTGCAGTGTCTTGGCAGGTTCTGCACGCTCAGTTGAGCGTGCAGGCGATCGAACCCTGGAACTGGCATTTATCGCCGGGCGCCGTGTAGGCGAACCGGTCGATTTCCATCGTCGTGGGTTGTGTGTAGGCAAACTTGCCCATCCAGTTCGCAAGCGTGTCCGATCCCCAGAGGCTGAAGAAAATCTTCTGCGGGCTCTGAGGGATCTTGGATGGATCGGTGACCTCCTGAACGAGTTTACCGTTCAGGTAATAGCGAAGCCGGGCCGGCTCCCAGACAAAGGCATAGTCGTTGAAACCCTGGTCGGCAGCCTGGCCGACGGGCACGAGCTTTTCGTTGCCGCCCTTCGCCTTGATGTACTGATTCAGCTGAACGGTCGACGTGTCCTTGCCAAGCACTTCGAAATCGATTTCATCGTGCTGCTGTTTGTCGGCCGGGCCGATATAGGTGAAGAAGGCGGAGTTCAGGCCCGGGCCGGTTGCCGCCTTGATCCGCGCTTCATAGGTGCCGTAGCTGAAGCGCTTCTTCGTCTGGATCTCGCCGCAGAGATAATTCCGGTCCTTGGACTTACCCTCCGTGAAGCCCAGGCCCAGCATGCCGCCCTCGGCCTTCACCTCGTTCTTCGACCAGGTGCAATTCTGGTGAGCGCCATTGTTCCAGCCGTCGGATACGAACCAGACGCTGCGATCGATCTTGTCGAAATCGTCGACGAAGGATTTGCCCGTCGCCTGCTGGGCATGGGCGGGAAGGGCGCCCAGGAACAGGGCGCCGATTGTCAAGCTTTGGCAAAGCAGTCGCGCATGGGCGATTTTAGCCGTCATGTGTCACCTTTGCTGTGGAATGAATTCTGCCGGGATTTCCCGGCGCGAAGCGGGCGAAGACCCTTTCTTCGACCGGCCACCGGTCAGTACGGCGTAGAGACGCGGAGCGGTGTTGCGGACGAGGTTGTTGGAAACCGCAAGCACCGGGAAGAGAACCAGTAGCGAGCCGCAGAAGAAGAGCGGATAGAAATCGATCCCCATCTTTCCCCAGACCATCCAAAGAAAGACGAGCAGCGGATAATGGGCGCAGAATATCCAGAAGCTCAGGCTCCCGGTTTTCGAAAGACGCTGGCCCAGACGGGTTTTGATGAGCAGGGCAGACAACATCCAGAAACCCGCAGCTCCGCCGATCGCCAGGGCGTTGCGGGAAAGTTCGACCCACGAGGGCATCAATGGACCGGTCGTGTAGATCGCGGTCGCAAGTAGCGCCGAGGCGATAAAGAGAGCCGCGACACCGAGCGGGGCGAAGCGATCAAGCGCCTTGATGTCGAGCTTGTAGAGGCTTGCATAGATGCCGAACGTGAAGCTGAAGAGGATCGAGCGCTTGATCACGATGTAGAGCGACAATTCCGGAATGAGCGCAAGAAGCAGCAGCGCCGACAGCGTCAGCAGCGGAACGCGACGGATGAGCCAGGCAAGCAGCGGCGAAAGCAGGATGCAGACGAAGAGGTCGCGCAGGAAATAGAGCGGGATGTTTGCCGGGAAATCCTCGAGCGCGAACAGCTGGCTGAGAAGCCCACGGACCGATGCTGTCCAAGGACTGATGACGTAGCCATCGCCGATGCCGATGCTCAGCATTGCCAGCACGGCGATGAAGAATGCCGTATTCCAGAGGAGAAATGGCAGGAAAACGGTTTGCGCCTTCGTCCGCACGGTCTTCAAGTAGTCGAACCCCTCCATGCCGCCACGAAACAGCAGATAGCCGGAAATGGCGCTGAGGCAGGGAACCCCAACACGGAAGAGCGCTTCGCTCAGGAACACCCGCAGCCAGTCGAAGAAACCGTAGTTTCCGTTGAACGGCGTGTTGGCAGGATCGAACGGTATATGGACGAACACGATGCCCGAAATGAGCACGATGCGCATCAGGTTGATCCGAGAGGATACGTTTGTGTCTACGTTCACGTTATCAGTCACCCCTATTCGGCCGCACCTCCCCTTACGGCCGTTTCAACGAGACAGACTCCAGCCCGCGATCCAAAAGCTAGAGTGTTTTCACGGAAGAAAATATGGCGCTGCAGCAAAAATGATCGGGTGTCCCGTCTTGACACAGCCGGGGAACCTCCGCATCGGCAGCCGGTTTTGTCGCGCACCGACTTAGAGAAGCGGCTGAACGCCCCATACGGCAATGTATTTCGGAATATGATAATAAAGCAGGATTGGGCCGGGCCGGGAGCACGCGTGCTAGAAAAGTTTTTCATTCTTGGTGAAAGATGTCGACGGTTTCCAAGGCCATGCAGTCCCGAATTGCGGCGAGAATGTGATTTTTGGTATCCTTGGTGCGCCTTTTCAGCACATGCCTCTCTCGAGGCCAAACTATTGGGCTTTGACAAATTTCGGCCGGAATGACCTTCATCATTTCGCACTGCAGCAACTTGTTCGGTGTAGCTCTCGGGTCTATGTGCTTGATCACCGGACGGTCCTTCAGGAGAAAGAATGGCGACCTTCACGATCATCATCCCCTTCTATCAGCGCGAAGACGGCATCCTTCGCCGCGCACTGGCTTCGGTCTTTGCGCAGAGCTTTCAGGACTTCGATGTGATCGTTGTCGATGACCAGTCACCCTATGCGGCCGAAGACGAATTGAAGCCGCTCACCCAAGACCAGCGGGAGCGGATTACGATCGTCAAGCAGCCGAATGCAGGCCCCGGCGGAGCGCGCAATACCGGCCTGGACAACGTTCCGGCCGCTACGCGCTTCGCAGCCTTTCTGGATTCCGATGATCTCTGGACGCCGGCGCATCTGCAAAATGCCCATGATGCGCTGCAGAAGTTCGATGCAGACTGTTACTGGGCGTCAATCCACGGCGGCGAAGAGTTCGACTACCATTTCGGGATCGCCGATCTGGAGAGGAGCGAAAAGGCGTCGCGCCTTTCCGACCATCCGCTGCTGCTCGAGATTCCGGACCTTGCAGGCGTGATGCTGAAGAACTGGGCTTTCCTGCACATGTCGTGCATGGTCATCGGCCGGCCGCTGATCGAGAAGGTTCGCTTCGACGCGGCACTTCGGCTCGCGGCGGAAGATGTTCTGTTTTTCTGCGATTGCATGCTCGCGGCGCGGCGGATCGTTCTCTGCGGGGAGGCGGGTGCGCTGCGCGGAGAAGGAATCAATATTTTCCACGGCGTCGACAACGCCTCGCCGGAGTTCCTCAAGCAGCAGTTCATAACCTGGATGGCGCTCGACCGGCTGGAAAGCCGTTTCTCCAAGCGTCCGCAGGAAATCGAAACGATCAAGGCCTACAAGAGCCGGGCACGGAAACAGGCGCTCTGGAGCCAGGCCGGCCTTGTGCGCAGGCGACGGATGCCGGACTTGCGGCTGCTGGCACGCTGGGCCTGGCGCGATCCGGCCTTGCTCACGAGCGTGCTTCAGCTCGCCGGCGGAAAACCTTCGAAATAGGCAGGCTTACTCCGCAGGCGACGGCAAAAGATATCTGAGCCCACCGGCTCCCTTGGTCGCGATGTCGACGCCGCCGGGGCTGCGGAAGCGTTCCGTCTTGTCCATGAAGATGCCCCCGGCAATCGCCGGGATGGCCAGGGGGTGGGTCAGGGCGTAGCCAAGGGCCGCACCGGCCCCGGACTGCTTCTTCACATCGAGGAAGTGCCGAAGCTCGTATTTGCCGCGAACGTGGCTCTCGTGCCGGCGCACGGCTGCGGCGGCTTCTGAGGACAGCTTGCAATTGGCCAGGATCGCCTGGTCCGCTTCATAGAGCCTGCGGATATCTTCCGTCCGGTGGCTTCCGCTCAAGGAGTTGCCGCGCACGACGGCGCCATACCCGCAGCTATGGATCACCTTGTAGCGTGCGCCGTTAGCCAGCGCGCGGACGTAGAGATCGTAGTCCTCGCCGAGGCGCATCTCCTCGCGATAGCGCAGCTTGTAAGCATCAAGAAACGCACGCCGCATGACCGGCTTCAGGAAGCCGATTTCACCGCGCCGGACGCCGCGCTTCGAAATATTGCCCTCGACAAAGCTCACCAAGTCAAGAAACAGCGGACGATCAGGGAAATGGTCGAGTTGCTGCGGGGCGCGCGTGACGGTCTCGGCTTCCACGAAGGCGATGTTATCGGCCACCAGATCCCAATCGTCTTCCGCAAGCATCCGGCTGAAGCGGCCTTCGAAGAAGAAGTCGTCGGCATCGAGAATGCTGATCAGCGGCGCGGAGGAGACCTCAATCGCATGGTTGCGGGCGGCGGACGGACCCCTGTTCTTCTCGAAGGAGACGACATTCAAGCGATTGCTGCCGTCATCGGCAGCCCTGGCGACATCGGCCGTTCCATCGGTGGATCCGTCGTCGATCACGACGACTTCGGCCACTTGCTTTTCCCGCAAGGCCGAAGCGATCGCCATACCGATCGTATCGGCCGCGTTCTTGGCGGCAATGATTACGCATATGCTTGCCGTAGCCGTCTCAACCACGTCGTACCCTCCGTTGTTTCGCGCAACAGTTAGGACGTCGCCGCTTCGACGGCAATGCAAAAGACCTTCAAAAGATATTACGGAGCCCGGGCGTCACGTGCCGGAAGCGTGCTTTCAACGGTTGAAAGGCTCGGAACTTTTGAACGGTGTAACGACAAGCGTTTCCTTGTCGTCGCGAGCCGGCGACATCACTGCAGTCCCCTTGGCGTTACGCGCCTTGCTTTCTTTCCAGACGAGGAAAAGCACGCCGCCAAAGTAGCCGATCTGCAAAAGTACCGCGCTGATTGCTGTGTCGATCAGCGTATCGACGAGAGAACCGTTTAGGTAATAGGTCGCAATCGCAAAGACCGCCAAAGCGCCGAGCATGCTGACGAAAACACGAGGTGCGTACATAATCCTGCCTCCCCTAAGGAGGTCGTTCAATGAACATTCATTGAATTCGGGCTGCCTCCCTGGGACCCTTTACTTTGTATATTTTAGATAGCCTGTGGTTTCAACCGAACAGAAGCATTCTTTCGTTATCCGTTGCTCGTTTTCTACAGTATTCGAATTAAGGTTTCGTTCCGGCCTTGGATAAAATCGGCGAATGCTCGTTAAGGATTAACTCCGGCCTCCTTTCATGCGATCAGCTTACCTTGGATTGCGGCAAATTTGACATTGCACCTGTCTTTCGCGCCATATTTCCACATGGTAACTAACGCGGCGGCGGGCAATGCGTTCAACTTTTATTACAAAGTTCTCATCTAAAACGATTTGAGTGTGCGGCGCAAAATGCATGGTGCGCCGCAATAAAATTGGCAATAAGGCAATATAGTTGACCTATTGAGGGTAGTGCCGAGGCTGCATAGCCAAATTCCGTCGCAAATCCGCAGAAGAAGTTATTCTTCAATCTTTTTGCGCCGCAAAGCAAATACCAAGTTCTTTAGTGCGGCTCATCGAGACTATTCGAAAACATTGCAAGCTTTGCATCTGCACTTAAGGGATGGCTCATAAACGAAAAAGCGCTTGCGGCACGTCAAAAACGGCCCGTTACACAATCGCCATGAAATTGTGGCTTAAAAAAACAAAATCGGCCCATACACTCCGAACTCGTCAACGCCAGCCTATCGGCCTTGGCATACCGACCAAACGGCAAACATAAGTGGAGTTAACTCTATGAAGTCTGCGACGAGATCGGACAGTACGCCATTCTTTGGCGTGGTTCATGCGAATGTCTTTCCGCCGACCGGCGGGATAATCAAGCGAGCATTCGATATCTCTGCTGCCGCGCTCGGGCTCATTTTCCTGAGTCCGGTGTTTCTAATGGTGATGCTGCTCATAAAGCTCTCCGACAGGGGACCGGCTTTCTACGGACATCGCCGTATCGGCCACAACGGCCAGGAGTTTCGTTGCCTGAAGTTCCGAACCATGGTCGTCGATGGCGACAAGGTTCTGCAGGAGCATCTGCGCAACAATCCGAAGGCAATGGAAGAGTGGCGTTCAACGCGCAAACTTCAGGACGATCCGCGGGTCACCGCCGTCGGAAGCGTGCTGCGCAAGCTCAGCCTTGATGAACTGCCGCAACTCATCAACATCCTTCGCGGCGAAATGAGCGTCGTCGGGCCTCGGCCCGTGGTGCATGACGAACTGGAGCTCTATGAGTCTTCCGCCGTCTATTATCTTCAGGCTCGCCCTGGGCTTACCGGCCTTTGGCAGATCAGCGGACGTAACGACGTGTCCTATGCCACGCGCGTTGCTTTCGACACCCACTACGTCGAAAACTGGTCGCTCACCCGCGACGTTATGATCATTGCCCGGACGATCCCTGCCGTCTGCATGCAGCGCGGCAGCTACTGAGAACGCCGCTTCCAAATACACCAGTGACGTACGGTATAGCTTTTGGCTTGCCGTGCCGATTTATGGGAAAGACTGAATGAGAGAAATCCTGTTACGCCGTAACCTGCTTGGAAACTCCTTTATGACTGGCCTCGCTTTCGTTGCGGGGTTTGGCATATTGGTCGGCTCTTCTAGCTTTGCAAAGGCTGATGACTACAAGCTGGGCACGATGGACAAGTTGCGCATCCGCGTTGCCGAATGGCAGACGGCGGAAGGATCGATCCGCGACTGGTCGGTGGTCAGCGGCGACTATACGGTCGGCCCCGCAGGCAATCTCTCGCTTCCGTTCGTAGGCGACCTCCCAGCCTCCGGAAAGACGACGGATGCGATCGCGCAGGAGATCGGTGTCGCGCTGCAGAAGCAGTTCGGCCTGAAGGACCGGCCCTCCGCATCCGTCGAACTTGCCGAATTCCGGCCTGTCTTCCTGACAGGCGACGTCGACAAGCCGGGCGAATATCCTTTCGCACCGAATCTCACCGTCGTGAAGGCCGTCAGCCTCGCCGGCGGGCTTCACCGCGCAGACGCCGGCCAGCGCTTTGCCCGCGATTTCATCAACGCCAAGGGTGATGCAGTCGTCTACACGACGGAAAAGAATCGCCTGCTCGCCCGCAAGGCACGGCTGCAGGCCGAGATCGCCGGCCAAGAGACGATCGACATGCCGAAGGAACTGAAGGATCTGCCGGAGGCAAAGGCGCTGCTTGCCAGCGAAACAGCATTGATGTCGACGCGCAAGAAGCGGCTCACGCTGCAGCTTCAGGGGCTCGAGGACTTGAAATCTCTGCTGCAGTCCGAAATTGAGTCTCTCGCCAAGAAGACAGAGACGCAGACACGCCAGCTCGAGCTTGCCAAGGAAGACCGCGATAAAGTGGAAAACCTTGCCGAGAAGGGGCTTGCGCTCAGCGCCCGCAAGATGGCATCCGAACAGCGCGCAGCCGATATCGAGGCCACGCTTCTCGACATCGACACCAACTCGCTGAAGGCCAAGCAGGACATCAACAAGGCCAATCAGGACGAGATTACGCTCCGCAACGACTGGGACGCCACGCTGGCGCAGGAACTGCAGGACACCGAAAGCGATCTGGATACGCACAACCTGAAGCTTGCGACCAGCGATGCGCTGATGTCGGAAGCTCTGGCGCAATCGAATGATGCCGCGCGGTTCGACCCGGACAATAGTGCCAGCATCGGCTACTCGATCGTGCGGGAAGTCGACGGCCAGTCGAAGGAAATTCCGGTGCAGGAAAACACCGCACTGCAGCCCGGCGACCTGATCAAGGTCACCGCCGGGGTCGCAATGAGATAGCGGAGACCCGCATGCGGATCGCCAAATCGGTGCTGATAAAACCAGCTGAGAACGAAATCTACGCCATTCCGGCGGTGGCGCTTTCGCTCTTCTGCTTCGCCTATTCGCTCCGTTTCGGACAGCCGGCGATCCTGCTTTACTATGCGTTGTGGTTGCCGCTCATCGCAGTCGATTATCGTAAGGTGCTGGGCAGCTACAGCCGGTTCATCTGGCTGTTTGCCTTTGCCGGTTTCGCATTTCTGTCCGTATTCTGGTCGCAGGTCCCGAGCGTCTCGATGCGGGCGAGCATCCAATTACTGACACAGGTGGCCTGCGCGCTGATCGCCGTTCGCGTGGTCGACGTCCGGACCCTGACGCTTGGGATGGTGGCAGGCACGGCCATTGTGCTCCTTTATTCGATCCTCTTCGGCTTTTACGAATATGACCCGATCGACGGGACCTACAGTTTCGTCGGTGCTTTCGCGTCAAAGAACCAGCTTGCCTTCTACGCATCCCTGGGCATCATTTTCGCATATGCCGCCGTCTTCATCTACGGCGAACGCCGTCTGTGGATGATAGCCTCCGTCATCGCCGGCCTTATGTCCGCCTATTGCCTGCACGCCGCGCAATCCGCAACCTCGGTCATCACGACGGCAGCTATCGTCGCCCTGCTGATTGGCTTACGCGTCGTGCTCATGCTGTCGCCGGATAATCGTAAACTGCTGGTCGTCGGTGGCGGGGTTGCGGCAATCGTGCTCGCCGTGGCGGGTGTCTATCTCGGTGCCGTCGATGCGGTCCTTGGTCTTTTCGGCAAGGATTCGACCCTGACCGGGCGTACCTATCTGTGGCAGCAGGGTATTGCCGCAGCGACGCAACACCCGGCCTTCGGTGTCGGCTACCAGGCTTATTGGGTGCAAGGTTTTTCCGAGCCGGAGCGGCTATGGAAGGAATTCTTTATCGGCTCGAGAAGCGGCTTCCATTTTCATAACACCTACATCGAGACGGCAGTCGAACTCGGCCTGACCGGTGTGCTCATTCTGGCCGCCACAATCATCGCAACGCTGTGGGGGCATTTGCGCCGGCTGCTGGAGGATGTGCGCAACGATGAATCCTATCTGCTGTTCGGCATCATCGTGCTGCTTCTGTTCCGCTCGTTCGTGGAAATCGATATTCTGACACCTTATAACGTCGGTACGTTCCTTCTTTACTTCACCGCGGGAAAACTTGTCGGCGCGCGACAACGTTCGGCGATGGCCGCCCTGCGACGTTATCAATCCGTTTCGCCTGTCAATTCCTGATCATCTGCATCTACGCCGCGAGAGCGGAGTAAACGGGGAAATGCATGAAGACCCTCTACGGGATCCAATATTTGCGTGCTTTCGCGGCACTTGCCGTCGTCGTTTTTCATGCGGCGGAGAGAAGTAGCGAGCATTTCGTCATCGGCGCTGCGGGCGTCGATGTCTTCTTCGTCATCAGCGGATTCATCATGTGGGTGATCAGCGAGCGCAAGCCGTTGACGCCGCAGCGCTTCCTGCTCGACCGAGTCCGCCGCATCGCCCCCTCATATTGGCTTGTGACCATGATCATGATCGCCGGAGCACTGGCAGGGCTGTTTCCAAACCTGCGGCTTGCTGCCGGCCACGTCCTGGGTTCGCTCTTCTTCATTCCTGTGCACTCGCCGAGCACAGGCGAGATTTGGCCAGTCCTGGTTCAGGGCTGGACGCTGCAATTCGAGATGTTCTTCTATGTCGTTTTTGCCGGTGCGTTGTTCCTGCCGCGCCAGTGGCGGCTGCTCTTCCTCGCCGCGGCGTTCGGATTTTTCGTCGTCATCGGCGCGATCT
This sequence comes from Rhizobium sp. P32RR-XVIII, assembly GCF_012641395.1. Taxonomy (GTDB): domain Bacteria; phylum Pseudomonadota; class Alphaproteobacteria; order Rhizobiales; family Rhizobiaceae; genus Rhizobium. Next base: position 75,152 of record NZ_JABAIH010000010.1, read on the forward strand.
GGCATCCGTCCTCGCCGATGCTCGCCACCTACACCCGCCCGATCATCCTGGAATTCCTGGGCGGTGTCTTCATCGCCGAACTGTGGCTGCGCCGCTGGATCGCGGGCCACAGCCTCGGGCTTGCTTTCGTCGGCGCAGCACTCTGCGGCTTTGCGGTGATCTATCTGAGTGGAGCGGAATTCGACGAGTTCATCTGCGGGCCGCTGGCGATGGCGCTGGTGTACGGCATGGTCTCGCTGGAGGCGGACGGCAGCATCGGCCGCGTGCCGGTGCTCACCTATTTCGGCGACGCTTCCTACTCCATCTACCTCTGGCACACGCTGGCGGTGTCGGTTGTCCTCAAGGCCTCCGGACTTGCCGGGATCCCCGATACTCTTACCGTGGTTGCGGCCACTTGCGCCGGAACGCTCCTGGGAGTCGCCGCCTACGAGATGATCGAAAAGCCCATGCGCAAGCTGCTGTCGGGCGACACCTTCAAGCGCCGCCCGCTCGAACGTCCTTCGTAGTCTCAGCGTCCAGTTCATCGGCAGATGCTTGCTCCGCAACAGCCGTCTTACGCCAGCGGGCGCGCAGCACGACGTAGAAGACCGGAGTCAGGAACAGGCCAAAAATCGTGACGCCGAGCATGCCGGAGAAGACGGCCGTGCCAAGCGCCTGGCGCATCTCCGCGCCCGGCCCCGTTGCGATCATCAGCGGCACGACGCCGAAGATGAAGGCGAATGCAGTCATCAGAATGGGGCGAAGGCGCAAATGGCTGGCTTCAATCGCCGCTTCCACGGGCGTTTTGCCTCCCTCTTCCGCCTGTCTCGCGAATTCCACGATCAGGATCGCGTTCTTCGCCGCAAGTCCGATCAGCACGATGAGGCCGATCTGCGTCAGGATGTTGTTGTCCATACCGCGGAAATGGACGCCAAGCAGGGCCGCGAGAATGGCGAGCGGCACGATCAGGATGATGGCGAGCGGCAGCACCCAGCTTTCATACTGGGCGGCCAGTGCCAGGAATACGAAGATGACCGACAGCGCGAAGATATAGATCGCGGTGTTGCCGGTGCCGCGCTCCTGGAAGGCGAGCTCGGTCCAGTTGAACGTCGTTCCGGGGGGCAGTACCGAGGCTGCGATCTTTTCCATGCTATCGAGGGCAGTGCCGGTCGACACACCCGGCGCCGGATTGCCCTGCAGCGGTACCGAGACATACATATTGTAGTGCTGGACGAGCGCCGGGCCGCTCCTGTCCTGAACTTCGATGAGCGTTCCCAGCGGCACCAGCGCGCCCGTCGCCGAACGGACCTTCAGAGCAAGGATATCGTCCCGCTCGAGGCGGAATTCCTGGTCGGCCTGCGCCCGCACCTGATAGACCCTGCCGAAAGCATTGAAGTCGTTGACATAGGACGTGCCGAGATTGATCGAGAGCGTATCGAATATGTTCGAGATCGGGACGTTCAGCATACGGGCCTTGTCGCGATCGATATTGAGGAAGAATTGCGGGCTCGATACGGAGAAGGTGGTGAAGACGCCTGTCAGTCCGGGTGTCTGGTTGGCGGTGCCCATCATCTGGTAGGCAAGGGCCAGAACCCGCCGCATGTCGCCGCTTTCGAGGTCCATCAGCTGCATTTTGAAGCCGCCGGAATTACCAATACCCCTGACGGAGGGGGGCGGGATGGCAATGATGAAGGCTTCCTGGATGCCCTGCAGGTTCTGGTAGAGCTGACCGATGATCCGGCCAGCGCTTAGAGCTTGCTCAAGCCTGTGTTCGAACGTGTCAAAGGGCGCGAAGACAACGCCTTGATTGGACGCGTTGGTGAAGGTGGCGCCGCTGAAGCCTGCAAAGGCCACCGAGTGAGAGACGCCAGGCGTTTTGCCGATGATTTCCGCCGCCTGCTGCACGACGGCGTCGGTGCGGTTGAGCGAGGCGCCCTCGGGCAGTTGAATGACGACGATTGCGTAGCCCTGGTCCATATTAGGGATAAAGCCACTCGGGACGATCCGGCCCATGTAGTAGGTCGACGCCAGCAGTGCCGCAAATACCAGCAGCGCACAAAACACGGCGGTCCTTGTCGCAACGATGTGGCGAACAAGCCATGAGTAGCCGTGGCTCATCCGGTCGAAGCCGCGATTGAAGCCGTTGGCGAGGCCGCGGCCCAGTCGCGTGAGCGGATTTCGCGTCTCTTTCGCATGTTCTTCGTGTGGCCGCAGCACGAGCGCGGCGATCGCTGGCGACAATGTCAGCGAGTTGATCGCCGAAATCGCCGTTGCGACCGAGATCGTCACCGCGAACTGCCGGTAGAACTGGCCGGTAATGCCCGGGATGAAGGTTGTCGGGACGAAGACGGCGATGAGGACAAGGGAAATGGCGATGACCGCCGTTCCGACCTCGTCCATGGTAACATGCGCCGCTTCCCTCGGCGTCATGCCCTTGGCCAAGTTTCGTTCGACGTTCTCGACGACGACGATCGCATCGTCCACCACGATGCCGATGGCGAGCACGAGACCGAAGAGCGTCAGCATGTTGAGCGAGAAGCCGAAGGCGAGCAGGAAAGCAAAAGTGCCGATCAGCGACACGGGGATCGCCACGATGGGGATGATGGCCGTGCGCCAGGATTGCAGAAAGACCAGCACGACAATTGCGACCAGCAGGGCTGCTTCGAAAATGGTCTTGTAGACCTCTGATATGGACTCGGAAATGAACTCCGTCGGATTGTAGACGATGTTATAAGCCAGCCCTGGAGGAAAGTCCTTGGCGAGCCGTTCCATCGCCGCCTTGATTTCGGCGGCGCCAGCCAGCGCATTCGTGCCTGGACGCGAGAAGATGCCGAGCGCCACCGCCGGCTTGCCGTCGAGGTAGCTGTTGGTGACATATTGCTTGGCGCCGAGTTCGATGCGGGCAACGTCCTGCAACTGTACGAGGCGGCCATCCGCTGTCGCTTTCACGATGACGTAGCGGAACTGCCGCGCATCGGAGAACCGGCCCTGCGTTGTCACGGTGTATTGGAATGCATTTGTGCCGGCCGCCGGCGGACCGCCGATTGAGCCGCCGGACACCTGCACGTTCTGCTCGCGCAAGGCAGCCACCACATCATTCGGGGTCATGCTATAGGATGCCAGCCTCTGCGGATCGAGCCAGATGCGCAGGGCATACTCGCGCTCGCCGAAGATGGTGAGATCGCCGACGCCGTCAAGGCGCACGAGCACATCGCGGATGCGGCTGCGGGCATAGTTCGAGACGTAAAGCTGATCGTAGCGGCTGTTCGGAGAGAGGATGTGCACGACCATCATAAGATCGGGCGAACTCTTCGTGGTGGTGACCCCGGTGCGGCGAACCTCCTCCGGCAGCCGTGGTTCGGCGATCGCTACCCGGTTTTGGACGAGAACCTGGGCCTGATCCAGGTCGGTGCCGAGCTTGAAGGTGATCGTCAGGGACATCGACCCGTCATCCGTCGCATACGAGGACATGTAGAGCATGTTCTCGACGCCGTTGATCTCCTGTTCGATCGGCGTTGCGACCGTGTCGGCGACGGTCTGGGCGTCGGCGCCGGGATAGTTTGTGCGCACGACGATGGTGGGCGGTGCTATTTCGGGAAACTGCGCCACCGGCAGCTGGAAATAGGCGAGGCCGCCGAGAATGAGCAGAACTATGGAGAGAACGGACGCGAAGATCGGCCGGTCCACGAAGAAGTGCGCAAACCTCATTGGGCCAGCTCCATGCTTGCAGCTTCCGGCGGGATATCCTCGCGGCTCTGCGGCAGTTCTGTCATCTGCGGCGTGACCTTGCTGCCCGGGCGGGCGCGCATCAGGCCGTTGACGACGATCGTCTCGTTGCCGTCCATGCCTTCGCGGATGGCGCGGTAGCCGTAAAGCCGCGGACCAGTTCGGACCGGTTTCGTCGAAATAGTGCCGTCTTTGCCGACGACATAGACGACGCGCTGGTTCTGGTCGGAGCCGATTGCGTCGTCCGGCACGAGAATGGCCCTATAGACGTTCGACGCCTCCACTTGCACGCGGCCAAAGAGACCGGGCTGAAGCACGAATTTCGGATTGTCAAAGCGGGCGCGGACCCGCATCGTGCCCGTCTGGCTATCGACCCGGTTCTCGGCGAAGTCCAGTTTGCCTGTGAACGGCTTATCGTTGGAATCCGTGATGCGGACCTTAACTTCGAGACCGCCGCCACCCTGCTGAAGCTCGCTGCCGCGTTCACGCGCAGTTTGCGCGAAGTTCAGGAGCCGGCGTTCATCGACGTCAAAATAGAAATCGATCGGGTCGAGTGAAACGATGGTCGTCAAAACCGATTGATCGGCCTGAACGAGATTGCCCACGGAAATCAGCCGGCGGTCGATGCGGCCGCTGATCGGGGCGGTAATCGTCGTATATTCCAGATCGAGCTTTGCGCGGTCGGCCGTTGCTTGAGCGCCTCGGAGATTGGCTTGAGCGGAATCCCATTGGCTGCGACGTTCCTCGAGCAAGGAAATCGACTGGCTGCCGCTGGTCGAGAGCGATGCCGTTCGCTTGTACTGCGCATCGGCATACGTCAGCGTCGATTTCGCCACTTCCAGCGCAGCATTCGCTTGGTTCAGGGCAGTGATGAAGGGCCGCTGGTCGATGACGAACAGCAGGTCGCCTTTCTTGACCAGAGAGCCGTCGGTGAAGTGCACCTCCTGCAGGTAGCCGCCGACGCGCGATCGCACGGAGACCTCGTCGACTGGCTCGAAGCGGCCGATGAATTCGTCATTATCGACCACGTCCCGGACGACGGGCTTGGCGACCGTGACGGACGGGGGAGCCGGAGGGGCTTGCTGTGCCATTGCAACGATCGGCGCAAGCGCTGCAAAGCCAACAAATGTCAGGATGTTACGAAAAGAGTAAGGCATAGCAACCCCCGCTGCTGGGCGGCCGTTATACCGCCGATCTTACACTGTAACGATGCAATTCATATCTGCTGCTTTGGAACCCGGTTTCCCGTGTTCGTCTTCCTGTCTCGTCATGCGGCCGGCCGCCGCGCCTGGTTTTTCGAAGAGGCAGAGGTTCGTCCCGGGTAAACCTCTGGCATAGGAATATAGACGCCAGTGGATGAAAATTGCAAACGCCAACCGCTCGCCGTTTTGAGATTTGCGTGAGGCCTCAGCCCTCGACGATCTGCTCGCTCTCGGGCGACGACGCAGCGAGCTCGGCCCAATCGAGTTCCTGCTCCAGGATGTGGAACATATCGTCGTCGATGGCGTCGGCGCGGCGCATTTCGGCGAGTTTTTCCCGCTTGGCAGCGATGATGTTCCGCCGCAGTTCGTCCATTTCACCCACCTCTCGCGGATGCTCGCCACTACGCGCGATCTCGCGCTCCGAAGCGTAGACATCGCGCAGGATTTTTGCCGACTTTCCCTGCTTGGTTTCGAGTTCCTTGAGTGCGGTTTCGATCAGTTCGACGCGGGCCTGCGACAGATCTTTCCCCCATGAATGGTCGGGCTCGAAGCGGAGAAAATGGATGAGCGGGCCGAGCGTAAGACCCTGTATGATCAAGGTGCCGAGAACGACGGCGAGCGCGGCAAGCAGAATGATATCGCGGGATGGAAAGTCGAAGGGCAGAGCAAGCGCGGTCGCCAGCGTCACCAGCCCGCGCATGCCGCACCAGCCGGCAACGAGGCTCATGGAAAGCGTCGGCGCCTGCTTTGTGGCATGGCGCGACGGGAAGAGAGCCATCGTGCGGTTATAGAGAAGTTCCCAGAGCATGCGCACGACGACGACGGTGACGAAGACGGAAATGGCGACGGTTATTGCGAATGTCAGCCGGTCCGGTTCCATTTCGAGGAATATCTGCCGGGCCTGAAGGCCCATGAGCAGAAATGCCAGGACGTTCAAAAGGAAGACCGCTGCCTCCCAGACCGAATAGGAATGAATGCGATGGCGGGCGCTTTGGCGCTCCGGCATGTAACGGGCAATGACCATCGCATAAGCGACGATCGCCAGGATCGCCGAGAGATGCAGATGTTCGGCGATGATCCAGGTGCCGAAGGTGGCGACGAATTCCAGCAGCGTCCCGCCGAGCGTGCCTGCGAGCTTGATGCCGATCAGCATGTAGGCGCGGCCTGCGAGATAACCGAAGATGAGTCCGCCGGGAACGGCAAATGCAAGCAGCGGCAGGACGCTCGCGAAGAAACTGGGGCTGGCGGCGGCCGCGACTGCGGCGCTGAAGATGAGCAGGGAGACTGCGTCGTTCAGCAGGCTTTCGCCTTTGAGGACGACGTAGGTTTGGCGCGGCAGGTTGAACCTTTCAAGCATCGCTGTCGCGGCCGCCGCGTCGGGCGGGGCGACAATGGCACCGAGCGCGATCGCTGCTGCAAGCGGAAGGCCCGCGACCGTCACGCCGACGAAGGCGACCGCGGCCGTGGTCAGTATCACCGCGATAGCTGCGAGCGAAACGAGCGGCAGCCAGTTCTGCCTCAAGGTCCGAGGCGGCAAGTCATAGGCGGCGTCGAAGAGAACAGGGGCAATGAACAGGGCGAGCGCCAACTGAGGGTCGATGCCGATTTCCGGCGCCCAGGGTACGGCGGCGACGATGACCCCGGCGATCGCAAGCATGGTCGGATAGGGGATCAGAAATTTGCGCGAGAACTGCAAGAACACGATCGCGACCAGCAACAGGCTCAGCATGCTCTCGAAAAACGCCATCGATTTCCCCATCGCCATCAGTGTTTGAACAAGAAACTAGCGCGGCGGCGGGGCTTGCATACGGCGCTCTGGTGCTGGAGAAGCGAATGCTTAACTATGCCCTGCGACATTTTGGCCGCAGTCGCAGAATTTCCGGCGGCTGATCTTGTTCCGCGAACCGTCAGAACGTATTTGCAAGATCATAAGTGTGCTTATAAATAGCTGGCATATCTTGAGTGCGCATCCTATCTCATGAAGTCAAACCTAGTGCAGGCGTGCCGACACCGGTCGCCGAGAATGAGCTGAACCATGGCTGATAACTCCTCCCTGCGCGTCGTTGGTGACGCCAGTGCAAAGAACCTCACCGAAGACAAGAAGATCTCCGAAACCCAAGAAACGGTAGCCGAAGCGCCTTCATCCAATCCAGCGCCGGTTGCCGCCGTGGCTGCGCCCGACGGTACCAAGGTCCGCCGTCGGCGCAGCCTCACACGTCCCGTGCTGTTCGCGCTCCTGCCCGTCGCCCTCGTTGTCGGCGGCTATTACTACGTGAACGGCGGACAGGTGATGTCGACCGACAACGCCTATATCCAGGCCGATATGGTTGGCCTGACGACGGACGTTTCCGGTATCGTCGACCAGATCAACGTACACGAGAACGAAACCGTCAAAGCGGGGCAGGTGCTCTTTAGCCTGAAGCCCGACAGCTTCCGGATCGCGCTCGACGGCGCAAAGGCGCAGCTCGGCGCCCAGCGCAACCAGATCGAAAACCTGAAGGCCAGCTATCAGCAGTCGCTCGCGGAAATCACGCAGGCGGAGGCAGACATCCCATATTACCAGGCGCAGTTCGCCCGTCAGCAGAATCTCATTAACAGTTCCGCGGCGACGCGTTCGGCTTATGACGAGGCAAAGCACGACCTCGATGCCGCGCTTCAGAAGGTTGCGGTCGCCAAAGCGCAAGCCGCAGCCACGCTCGCCCAGCTCGGCGGCGACGCCGGCCAGCCGGTCGAGCAGAACCCGCTCTATCTCGAGGCCAAGTCGAAGGTGGACGATGCCCAGCGCGAACTCGACCATAGCGTCGTCAAGGCACCGTTCGATGGCATCGTCACCAACGTCAACGCGCTGCAGGTTGGCTCGTACCTGCAGGCCTCCCAGCAGGCTTTCTCGCTGGTCGCCACCAACCATCTGTGGATCGCCGCAAGCCCGAAAGAGACCGAGCTTACCTATGTGAAACCGGGCCAGGAGGCGGCCATCTATGTCGACACCTATCCGGGCGTTGAATGGAAGGGCAAGGTCGAGAGCATTAGTCCGGCATCCGGCTCCAGCTTCTCGCTGCTCCCGGCGCAGAATACCACCGGCAACTGGGTAAAGGTCGTCCAGCGCATTCCGATCCGCGTCAGCATCGAGGATGCTGCCGGTAAGCCGCCGCTCCGCGTCGGCATGAGCACGATCGTCGATGTCGATACAGGCCACGCCCGCGGCCTGCCCGATTTCGTCAATAACCTGTTGGGCCGTTCCGGCGGCAAGGACCATGAGTAACGCTGCATCTCCGGCCGCACCCGTTGCCAATCGCGGCGCGATCACGGCCTGCGTCATTCTCGCCGTTATCATGCAGGCGCTGGACACCACCATCGCCAACGTGGCGCTGCCCTATGTGCAGGGCAGCGTTGCGGCGAGTGCCGATCAGATCAATTGGGTTCTGACCTCCTATATCGTCGCGGCTGCCATCATGACGCCGCCGTCGGGCTTCCTGGCTGCCAAGTTCGGCCGCAAGAACGTCCTGCTGACGGCGATCGTCGGCTTCGTCGTCGCCTCGGTCCTCTGCGGTCTTGCCCAATCGCTGAACCAGATCGTTGCGTTCCGCCTATTGCAGGGCCTGTTCGGCGCCGCTCTCGTTCCACTCTCTCAGGGCATCCTCCTCGACATCTATACGCTCGAGGAGCGCGGCTCGGCCATGGCCTTATTCGGCGTCTCGGTCATGGTCGGGCCGGTTCTGGGCCCGGTCATCGGCGGTTGGCTGACGGACAACATCAGCTGGCGGTGGGTGTTCTACATAAACGTGCCGATCGGTGCGCTGGCGTTTGCCGGGATTGTCATCTTCGTGGCGGAAACGAAGCGGGATGCTCTGGCGAAACTCGACTGGTTCGGCTTCGGCATGATGAGCCTCTTCATCGCCGCGCTGCAGCTGTTTCTCGACCGCGGCGAGCAGCTCGACTGGTTTTCGTCCGGCGAAATCATGATCGAGGCGATCGTCTGCGCCGCTGCCTTCTATCTGTTGGTCGTGCATACGCTGACGGCCGAGAAATCCTTCGTGAATCCACGCTTGTTTCTCGATCAGAATTTCGCGGTCAGCATGGTGTTCATCTTCGTGGTCGGCGTCACCTATCTTGCTTCGCTGGCGCTGATGACGCCCTATCTGCAGACGCTGATGGGTTATCCGGTGACAACCGCCGGGATCGTCATGGGTCCGCGCGGCATCGGCACCATGCTCTGCATGTTCATCGTTGGCCGCCTGATCGGCAAGGTCGATACGCGCTGGCTGCTCCTGGCCGGCCTCGGCCTGACAGCCTGGGCAATGTATGACATGACGGGCTGGACGCCGGACGTTTCGCAATGGACGATCGTTTCCGTCGGCTTCATCCAGGGCGCGGGGCTCGGCTTCCTCTTCGTGCCGTTGACGACGATCGCCTTTTCAACGCTGCCGGCGCATATGCGCGGCGATGGCACGGGCCTCTACAACCTGTCCCGCAACATCGGCTCCAGCGTGGGCATTTCGATCGTCTCGGCGCTAATCGTCGAGAATACCCAGAGCAATCACGAGTCGATCGCGGCCTATGTCACGCCGTTCAACCGGGCCTTCGATGCCGCCGCTGCACAGTCGCTCAGCCCGCTCACCGCGGCGGGCCGGGCGTCGCTCAATGAGCTCGTCACGCTGCAGTCGACGATCATCGCCTATATGGACGACTTCAAGCTCCTGATGCTGATGTCCGTGGCCGTGATGCCGCTGGTGCTGCTGCTGCGCAAGCCCAAGGCCGCTGCCACCGCCCCATCCGATCACACCGCCGTCATGGAATGAAGCTCCGGACATCATGCCATCGCAGGCGAAAGCCGCTTGGCACTTTTTCGGAATTGCTCTAGCGGAACGGCTTGCTCAGATATCGCGAGCCCTGAATGCCGAAGCGCCATGGTGCTTCGGCATTCTTCGTGATCCCGATCCTTGTGCCCGCGATGATCGGAACCGGTGTAGAAGGTGAGATGGAATAAGGCGGGTGATCGAGCAGCCGATCGTTGAGTGCGATATCGATGCCGAGCGCCTGGCAGAGCTTGCCCGGGCCGCTGCAAAGCTGGGTCAGAACATCGGTACCGCGCCGCTCGATCATCGCGGCGATCCCGCTTTCCGGTTCGAGTGCGCGGATCAGCACGGCTGAGCCGGGCGTGCAGACGAAATTCAGGCACCAGTACATGCCGTAGATGCGGTAGATATAGACGTTGCCCGGCGGGCCGAACATTGCGCCGTTCCGTTTCGTCGGGCCGCGGAAACTGTGCGAGGCCTCGTCGTGCGGGAAATAGGCCTCTGTCTCGGTGATCCGCCCGCCCGCACCGTTGACGAGCAGATGGCATCCGATGAGATCGCGGGCGACGGCGATCGCATCGCGCTCGAAGAAGCTTCGAAGTTCATTGCCGGTCAAAGGACCGCTTCCGATGGCGCCCATGTTCGTCATTCAAATCCCGTTCTCTGATTTCGGCCGATATCACCGCGTGCCGGGCGCCGCTACCCGAAACTTGGCGGCTGCTGTGCGAAGACTTTCACCAGCCAGTCTATGAAGACGCGAACACGGGGCGAGAGCTGGCGGTTGCGTGGATAGAGGAGCGAAACCGGCGTTTCGGTCAGCGGAAAATCCGGCAGCACATGAATAAGGGTGCCAGCGGCCAGGTCCTTTTCGGCGTGGTAGCGCGGCACCTGTATCAAGCCCAGGCCGAGGCGGGCGGCCGACATGAAGCTCTCGGCGGCGTTGACGGTGACCGTCGCGGCCAGGGTGACATTGCGGATGCTGCCGTCTACCAGGAATTCCAGTGGCATTACGCCGCCGGTCGCGGTCGAACGAAAGCCGACCATGCGATGGCCGTCCAGCTTGTCCGGATGTTCGGGAATGCCATGGCGCTCGAGATAAGCGGGCGAGGCGAGGGTGATCTCCTCCAGCATGGCCACATGCCGGGCGATCATGTCGCTATCCTGCGGAATGCCGACCCGCAGCACGCAATCGATGCCCTCGCGCACCAGGTCGACCAGCCGGTCGCCTTCGCTCATGTAGAATTCGATATCCGGGTACGTCTCCAGAAATGACGGCAGGCTTGGCAGGACGAAATGCCGGGCAAGCGTGCCGTGCACGTCCACCCGAAGCATGCCTTTCGGCTTGGCGCCGGCAAAGGCGCCTTCGGCATCCTCGATGTCGGCCAGGATCGACAGGCAGCGCTGGTAATAGGCTTCCCCGTCGAGCGTCGGGCTGACATGGCGCGTGGTGCGCTGAAGCAGGCGAACGCCAAGCCGGGCTTCCAGCTGTTTCACGGCGTCGGTTACCGTCGAGCGCGGCAATCCTATATCTTCGGCTGCAAGGGTGAAGCTGCGCCTCTCCACAACGCGGGAGAAAACCCGCATGGCATCGAACCTGTCCATCGTATTTGTTCGTATTTTCCGGATAGTGATGCCGAAGAATGCATGATTATCCGCAGGATGAAAAGAGGCATCTTGTCCTTATCGGAACGCGCTGCGGCGCAAATGACTGAAGGAGAAAGAAAATGGCTAACAATAACAATAAGGTTGCTCTTGTCACCGGCGCTTCCCGCGGCATCGGGGCTGCCGTCGCCGAGCGTCTCGCCCAGGACGGCTTTACCGTCGTCATCAACTACTCCGGAAATGCCGCTCCCGCGGAAGAATTGGCTCGGAGGATCGAGCAGGCCGGCGGCAAGGCTCTGACGGCGAAAGCCGACGTCAGCGACGCGGAAGCCGTGCGCCGCATGTTCGATGCCGCAGAAGCAGCGTTTGGTGGCGTGGATGTGCTCGTCAACAATGCCGGCATCATGATGCTTTCACCGATCGCCGACGCGGACGATGCCCATTTCGACCGCCACATCAGCGTCAACCTGAAGGGCACCTTCAACACGCTGCGCGAAGCCGCCAAGCGCCTTCGTGACGATGGCCGGATCATCAATTTCTCGACGAGTGTCGTCGGCCTCAAGCTCGAGACCTATGGGGTCTATGCCGCTACCAAGGCCGCCGTGGAAACGCTGACGGCGATCATGTCGAAGGAAATGCGCGGCCGAAATATCACCGTCAACGCAATCGCTCCCGGCCCAACCGCCACCGACCTCTTCCTCAACGGCAAGTCGGAGGAACTGATCGGCCGCATGGCGAAGATGAACCCGCTGGAGCGTCTCGGCACGCCGGAAGACATCGCCGCCGCGGTCTCTTTCCTCGCCGGTCCCGACGGCAGCTGGATCAACGGCCAGGTGCTGCGTGCCAACGGCGGCATGATCTGACCCTCGGCCGGGAGGCGGCTATCCGTCTCCCCTTTCTCCCCGAATATTCACCGATCTGATTTGAAGAAGGAGCAGCACTATGAGCAAGCAAGTTATCGTCGTCACGGGTGCATCGAGCGGCTTCGGTGCGATGAGCGCACGCGCCCTCGCAAAAGCAGGCCATACCGTTTACGCCGGCATCCGCGCTACGCAAAGCCGCAATGCCAAGGCCGTTGCCGATGCGGCAGCGTTCGCTAAGGAAAACAATGCCGATCTGCGCAGCGTCGAGCTGGATGTCGCCGACAATGCCTCGATCGAGCAGGCGGTCGAAAAGATCGTTGCCGAAAACGGCCGCCTCGACGTCATCGTCCACAATGCCGGTCATATGTCCTTCGGCCCGGCCGAGGCCTTTACGCCGGAGCAATATGCGGAACTCTTCGATATCAACGTGCTCTCCACGCAGCGCCTCAATCGCGCGGCCCTGCCGCAGTTGCGCAAGCAGGGCAGAGGGCTGATTGTCTGGGTCTCGTCCTCCAGCACCCGCGGCGGCACGCCGCCGTTTCTGGCACCGTATTTCGCAGCCAAGGCCGCCATGGACTCGCTGGCCGTTTCGTATGCCAGTGAGCTAACCCGCTGGGGCATCGAGACCTCGATCATCGTTCCCGGCGCCTTCACCAAGGGCACCAACCACTTCGCGCATTCCGGCTCTCCGGCCGATACCGCACGTGCCGCCGAATATCTGGAAGGTCCTTACCAGGGCGTTTCGGACAAGGCGCTGCAGGGGCTGGCAGCACTTGAGCCTGCCGATGCCGATCCCGAAGAGGTTGCCCGCGCCATCGTCGACGTCGTCGGCAAGCCGTTCGGCAAGCGTCCGTTCCGCGTCCACGTTGATCCGTCGCAGGACGGTGCCGAGATCGTCAACGGCGTTGCCGATCGCGTCAGGGCCGAACTCTTCTACCGCGTCGGTCTGGAGGACCTGCTGAAACCCTCGGTGATCGGCTGACGCGGGCTTGATTGTTGCATTTTTGCGAACACTGCTATGCGAATCAAACGCCTTACAAAGTTCGCATTAGGGCGTATCTCTATTGGGTAAGGGGCGACGGGAAGTCTCCGTCCTGTCGCCCACCTCCAAGGTCCGCCGGGCCATTTCCCCTGGTGACGCGGTGGACCTCGAAATTCAAAGTCGATGATAAGCGGCCCGTCGAAGGTTTCCCTGCCTTCCGGGCCGCTTCCGTCTTCAAGGCTCATTGAGCTTCGCGTCGGCAAGCAGCTTCACCAGCCAGTCAACGAAAACGCGCACCTTGTTGCTCAAGTGCCGGTTCGGCGGATAGACGACGTAGAGCGGCAGCGGTTCGCGGCTCCACTCGGGCAAGACTGGCACCAGCTCGCCCTTGGCAAGGGCGTCGCCGATCATGAAGCGCGGAATCTGTGCAATACCGAGACCGTTCAGGACAGCCGTCACGTACGTCCGGCTGTCATTGACGGCGACGATGCAGCGCGGATTGACTTCGAGCTCTTCGTTGCCCTTGCGGAACTCGAAGGGAAAGGCGCGGTTGGTCTGAGCGCGGAAATAGCTGACCGAATAGTGGTCGGCTTCCAGTTCCTCGGGCCGGCCCGGGATACCGAACTTTTCGATATAGCGCGGGGCAGCGCAGGTTATCATTTCGACCTCGGAGACGCGCCTTGCGATCAGAGATTGATCGGCTGGCGTACCGCCGCGAAGGGCACAGTCGACATTCTCTGCAAGGTAGTCGACGTTGCGGTCGCTGACGCCCAGATCGATGCGGATCTCAGGATATTTCTCGTAGAAATCGCAGAGCGCCGGAACAACAATGGTATCGGCAAAAGCACCTGCCATTTCAACGCGTAGGCGGCCGCTCGGAAGGCTCTGCGAGTTGGAAAGACTGCCGTCGAGCTCTTCCAGCTCGGAGACGATCTGGGAGGCCCGCTCATAGTAAAGCGCGCCGTCCGTCGTGACCATGACGCGCCGCGTCGTGCGGTTGAGCAGCTTAGTGTGCAGATGCGCCTCCAGGCCCTGAATGAGATTGGTGATTGTCGCCTTGGGCATTGAGAGCGTCTCGGCCGCTCGCGTAAAGTTGCCCGTCTCAACCACGCGTATGAACGCGCGCATTGCCGAGAGTTGGTCCATTGGAGATCTCCACAGTGTGCACTGCGATATTATTCGAAAATCGGAACAGTGTAATCGCAATAGACCTTCTTATTCCGCGATGTGAATAACAATATGTTTTTTCGTAGATTGGCAAGCCATAGCTGTTTGCGCCGACCAAATGAAAGCCGGAACGATGGCGATGCAGGTGAAAGACATAGTGCTGGAGAAGGTGGCCACTGGCCCCGTTTCCGCACGCGTCTATCAGGGCGCCGAGTTCGGCAAGGGCGCGCCGATCGTTCTGTTCTTTCACGGCGGCGCCTTCCTGCAATCCGGCGTCAAGGAAAGTGCGGTTGCCGAGAGCATGGCGAACGCCGGCGCGATCGTTGCGATCCCTGACTACAACGCGCCACTCGGCAACGTCTTTCCGAAGCCGCTCGAAGTCGGCTATTCCCTCTTTTCCTATCTTGCCAACAAGCGTGCCTCCGGCATCGGCGATCGCAATTCGCTGCTTCTGGTCGCCGGCGAAGAGGCTGGCGGCAATATTGCGGCCGGTGTAGCGCTGAAGGCGCGCGATCATTATGCCGATGCGCTCGATGGCCAGATCCTCATTTCCCCGCTTCTTGATCCGTTCATGGGTACGGCCTCCATCCGCAAAGCCGATGGTATCGGCATGCGTCAGCGCTGGACGGAAGGCTGGAGCCACTATCTCAGCGGCGGCGGGTGCCATCCCTACGCCGCGCCCTGTCTCTGTTCGCGCATCGCCGGTGTTGCTCCAGCCCTCATTTTTACGGCGGAGGACGATCCTCTGCGTGATGAGACCGTCGGTTACGGAGCCCGCCTCAAAACGGCCGGCGTTGCAGTTCGCCAGCATATCCTCCCCGCCCGGGCAGGCTGGCCTTCGATTTACGGCGGGAAAACGGACGGCACTTCGAACTGGCAGGAAAACGTCAGCCGCGAGTTCGAAAGTTTCCTCCGAGAGTTAAGCGTTCAGCAGCAATTGCATTGAAGACAACCTGTTTTTGCCGGCCGTAGCGGCCGGAAGGAGAGTACCAATGACGTCCAGAAAGAAACGCTGGGCCCTGGTGGGCGCCGGCATAGGTGTTGTTGCGTCTGTTTCGGCGGCCGCTATCTTTTTTGAATTGCCGATGAGCACGGCTGCGACCGCCGCTTCGGAACCCGCGCAGGCTCCCGCTGTGCCGGTCACCGTTGCCGTGGTCCAGAGCCGTGACGTGACGGCCTGGGAAGACTTTTCAGGCCGTCTGGAGGCGGTAGACCGTGTTCAGGTCCGCCCGCGCGTTGCGGGTGCCATCCAGTCCGTGCACTTCCGCGAAGGCGCTTTGGTGAAGGCGGGCGATCTGCTTTTCACCATCGACCCGGCTCCGTATGAGGCTGCAGTCGCGCAGGCGCAGGGTCAGGTTGCTTCGGCCGAAGCCAAGGTCGGCCTGGCGCAGACCGAACTCGACCGCGGCCGCAAGCTTTCCGACAACCGCACGATCTCGCAGAGCGATCTCGATCAGCGTCAGAGCACGCTGGCTGAGGCGCAAGCGGGCCTTCGTTCGGCTCAGGCGGCCCTTCAATCCGCCCAGCTCGACCTCGACTACACGCAGGTGCATGCCCCGGTTTCCGGCCGCATCGGCAAGATCGAGGTCACCGTCGGCAACCTTGTCGCCGCTGGCTCCGCCTCGCCGGAACTGACGACGCTCGTCTCCGTCGACCCGATCTATGCGAGCTTCAATGCAAGCGAAGAAATGGTGACGAAGGCGCTTTCGGAGCTTCCGGCAACCGACGCCGCGCTGCCGGCCGTCGAACGGATCCCGGTTGAAGTCGGCACGCTCGCCGATGACGGCACGCCGATCAAGGGCAAGCTGCAGCTCGTCGACAACGAAGTCGATGCGGCAAGCGGCACCATTGCGGTCCGCGCCGTCTTCGACAATC
Organism: Rhizobium sp. P32RR-XVIII; assembly: GCF_012641395.1. Lineage (GTDB taxonomy): Bacteria > Pseudomonadota > Alphaproteobacteria > Rhizobiales > Rhizobiaceae > Rhizobium. The sequence continues at coordinate 91,344 of NZ_JABAIH010000010.1, forward strand.
CCGGCGGCAAGCTGATCCCCGGCCAGTTCGTGCGGGTCCGCATGGGTCAGCCGAAATCCGAGAACAAGATCGTCATCAACGACCGCGCGGTCGGCACTGATCAGGACAAGAAGTTCGTCTTCGTCGTCGATGGCGAGAACAAGGTCAGCTACCGGCAGATCCAGCTCGGCTCGCTGTTCGACGGCCAGCGGGTGATCGAAGGCGGTCTCACTGCCGGCGAGAAGATCGTCGTCAACGGGCTGCAGCGCATCCGTCCGGGCGCAATCGTGGCGCCCCAGATGGAAGAGAAGGTCGCGACCAACTGAAAATTCCCTTCTCCCCCACGGGGAGAAGGTGGCCCGAAGGGCCGGATGAGGGGGCGGGTGCGGCCGGGACGGCCTCGCTTTCGCTCAGCCGTTCGCTCCTTCGTCGCTCACCCCCTCATCTGTCCTGACGGACATCTTCTCCCCGCTGGGGAGAAGGGGATGGGCCGCAATCCAAAAATATACCACCCGCCGGCGGCCTCCCATGCCGCCTGAGAGGGACCTTATATCCATGTTCACCCCGGAGAGGGCTTTGATATGAACATCTCCAGATTCTTTGTCGACCGCCCGGTGTTTGCCGGTGTTCTTTCGGTCCTCATCGTGGTCGCCGGCCTGATCGGCCTCAGGGCGCTGCCGATTTCGGAATATCCGGAAGTCGTGCCGCCTTCCGTCGTCGTGCACGCCACCTATCCCGGCGCCAACCCGTCGGTCATCGCCGAAACGGTGGCGACGCCGCTCGAAGAGCAGATCAATGGCGTCGAGGGCATGCTTTACATGTCCAGCCAGGCGACCTCCGACGGGGCACTCAACGTCACTGTTACCTTCCAGCTGGGCACCGATCCGGACAAGGCACAGCAGCTCGTACAGAACCGCGTTTCGCAGGCCGAGCCGCGTCTTCCGGCGGAAGTGCGCGCGCTCGGCATCACCACGGTCAAGAGCTCGCCCGACTTCATCATGGTCGTGAACCTCGTCTCGGATGGAGACAATCATGACATCACCTACCTGCGCAATTACGCGACCCTGAACGTCAAGGACCGGCTTGCCCGCATCCCAGGTGTGGGCCAGGTGCAGGTCTTCGGCGCCGGCGACTATTCGATGCGCGTCTGGATCGATCCGCAGAAGGCTGCCGAGCACAATCTTGCCGCCAGCGACATCAGCAATGCGATCAATTCCCAGAACGTGCAGGCCGCCGCCGGCATCATCGGCGCGTCGCCGAGCCCGACGGGCGTCGACCTGCAGCTCAACGTCAATGCCCAGGGACGTCTGCGCACACCTGAGGAATTCGGCAACATCATCGTCAAGACAGGCGCCAACGGTGAAATCACCCGCCTTCGCGACGTTGCCCGCATCGAGCTTGGTGCCGCCGACTATAGCCTGCGCTCACTGCTCGACGGCAAGCCGGCCGTCGCCGTCGCCGTCCTTCAGGCGCCGGGTTCGAACGCGATCGAGATCGCAGACAACGTGCGCGCCACCATGGATACGCTGCAGCAGGCGATGCCCGATGGCGTCAAGTACGAAATCGTCTACGATACGACGAAGTTCGTACGCGCCTCGATCGAAAAGGTCATCGATACGCTGCTCGAGGCTATCGCGCTCGTCGTTCTCGTCGTCATCCTGTTCCTGCAGACATGGCGTGCCTCGATCATTCCGCTGATCGCCGTTCCGGTATCGATCATCGGTACGTTCGCGGTCATGTATGTCTTGGGCTTCTCGATCAACGCGCTCAGCCTCTTCGGGCTGGTGCTGGCGATCGGTATCGTCGTCGACGATGCGATCGTTGTCGTTGAAAACGTCGAACGCAATATCGAGAACGGGCTCAGTCCGCGACAGGCGACCTACAAGGCCATGAAGGAAGTGTCCGGCCCGATCATCGCGATTGCGCTGGTGCTGGTCGCGGTCTTCGTGCCGCTCGCCTTCATCTCCGGCCTGTCGGGTCAGTTCTACCGCCAGTTCGCGCTGACGATCGCGATCTCGACCGTGATTTCTGCCTTCAACTCGCTGACGCTCTCCCCGGCGCTTGCTGCTCTTCTTCTGAAGGGGCATCACGCACCGAAGGATTGGCTGACGCGGTTCATGGACGCGATCTTCGGCTGGTTCTTCCGCGGCTTCAACCGCGCCTTCGGTGTCGGTTCCAGCTACTACGGCAAGGGCGTGGGCGGTCTCCTGTCGCGCAAGAGCATCGTCATGGTGGTCTATCTTGCGCTGGTGGGAACGACTTACAGCCTGTTCACCACGGTTCCGGGCGGCTTCGTGCCTTCGCAGGACAAGCAATATCTGATCGGCTTCGCACAGCTGCCGGATGCCGCAAGCCTCGACCGCACGGAAGACGTCATCAAGCGCATGACCGATATTGCCCTGAAGCAGCCGGGTGTCGACCATGCGATCGCCTTCCCCGGCCTGTCGATCAATGGCTTCACCAACTCCTCGAATGCCGGCATCGTCTTCGTGACGCTGAAGGACTTCGACGAGCGCAAGACGCCGGACCTTTCCGGCGGCGCGATCGCCATGGCACTGAACCAGAAGTTCGGCGCCATCCAGGATGCCTTCATCGCCATGTTCCCGCCGCCGCCGGTCAACGGTCTCGGCACGACGGGCGGATTCAAGCTGCAGATCGAGGATCGCGCAGGCTTGGGCAACCGGGCGCTCGACGAGGCAACCAAGGCAGTCCTTGCCAAGGCCTATCAGACGCCTGAGCTTGCCGGTCTGTTCTCCAGCTTCCAGATCAACGTGCCGCAGCTCTATGCCGATCTCGACCGCGCCAAGGCCGAGCAGCTCGGAGTGTCCGTCACCGACGTCTTCCAGACGCTGCAGATCTATCTCGGCTCGCTTTACGTCAACGACTTCAACGCCTTCGGCCGCACCTACAGCGTTCGCGTCCAGGCCGATGCCAAGTTCCGGGCACAACCGGAAGATATCGGCCAGTTGAAGGTCCGCTCGGCATCGGGCCAGATGATCCCGCTTTCGGCGCTGCTGAAGGTGGAGCCGAGCACCGGTCCGGAGCGTGCGAACCGCTACAACGGCTTCCTCGCGGCCGATATCAACGGCGGTCCGGCACCGGGCTTCTCGTCCGGTCAGGCGCAGGCGGCAATCGAGAAGATCCTGAAGGAGACGCTGCCTCCGGGCATCGACTTCGAATGGACGGATCTGACCTACCAGCAGATTCTTGCCGGCAATTCGAGCGTCGTCGTCTTCCCGCTCGCCCTGCTGCTCGTCTTCCTCGTGCTGGCTGCCCAGTATGAGAGCCTGACCCTGCCGCTGGCGATCATCATGATCGTGCCGATGAGCCTGCTGGCCGCACTGACCGGTGTCTGGCTCACGGGTGGAGACAACAACATCTTCACCCAGATCGGCTTCGTGGTCCTTGTCGGCCTCTCGGCGAAGAACGCGATCCTGATCGTGGAATTCGCCCGCGAGCTCGAGTTCGAGGGCAGGACGCCGGTCCAGGCCGCAATCGAGGCAAGCCGCCTGCGCCTGCGCCCGATCCTGATGACCTCCATGGCCTTCATCATGGGCGTCGTTCCGCTCGTCACCTCGACGGGTGCCGGTTCGGAAATGCGCGCCGCCATGGGTGTCGCCGTCTTCTCGGGCATGATCGGCGTGACCTTCTTCGGCATCTTCATGACGCCGGTCTTCTACGTGCTCTTGCGCAGGATGACGGGCAACCGTCCGCTGATTCAGCACAACGACAATCATCCTCGGGATGAAGAAGAGCATGTCCGGGTCGCCGCCGAATAAGCGGGAGCTCGACGAGCAAAAAAAAGAAGGCGGGACATCGGTCCCGCCTTTTTCATTTGCGCGCAGGCGTCATCTGTCTATGTTTTTTTGACGAACGTACATCGCATGCAGGGAGCAATCCCTAGCTCGGGAGGAAGGAATGACTGACAATAAAACGCCGAAACGTCGCCTGCGTTCGCAGGACTGGTTCGACAATCCGGACCATATAGACATGACGGCTCTCTATCTCGAGCGCTTCATGAACTACGGCATCACCCCGGAGGAGCTGCGCTCCGGCAAGCCGATCATTGGCATCGCCCAGAGCGGCAGCGACCTGACCCCCTGTAACAGAGTGCATATCGAGCTCGCCAAACGCGTGCGCGACGGCATTCGGGATGCGGGTGGCATTCCGATCGAGTTTCCGACACATCCGATCTTCGAGAACTGCAAGCGGCCAACGGCGGCGCTCGACCGCAACCTCGCCTATCTCGGGCTCGTCGAAATTCTCTACGGCTATCCGCTTGACGGCGTCGTGCTGACGACCGGCTGCGACAAGACCACCCCTTCGGCGATCATGGCCGCCTCGACCGTCGATATCCCGGCCATCGTGCTTTCCGGCGGGCCGATGCTCGACGGCTGGCATGAAGGGGAGCTGGCGGGCTCCGGCATGGCGATCTGGCGGTCGCGGCGCAGGCTTGCGGCGGGAGAGATCGACGAGGAGGAGTTCCTGCAGACGGCGCTCGATTCCGCACCGTCTGTCGGCCATTGCAATACGATGGGCACGGCTTCGACGATGAACGCTCTTGCAGAGGCGCTTGGCCTGTCGTTGACGGGCTGCGGCAATATCCCCGCCGCCTATCGCGAGCGCGGCCAGATGGCCTATCGCACCGGACGACGCGCCGTCGAGATCGTTTTCGAAGATCTGAAACCGTCGGATATTCTGACGCGCGAAGCCTTCCTCAACGCCATCCGCACCAATTCGGCGATCGGCGGTTCCACCAATGCGCAGCCGCATCTGGCGGCGATGGCAAAGCATGCCGGCGTCGAGCTTCATCCCGACGACTGGCAGGTCCACGGCTTCGATATCCCGCTGCTTGCGAATGTCCAGCCGGCCGGCGCCTATCTCGGAGAGCGCTATCATCGCGCGGGCGGCACGCCGGCGATCATGTGGGAACTGCTGCAAGCCGGAAAGCTCGACGGGAACTGTCGGACGGTGACCGGCAGGACGATGGCCGAGAACCTGGAAGGCAGGGAGGCACGCGACCGCGAAGTCATCCGGCCGTTCAACGAGCCACTGAAGGAGCGGGCGGGTTTCCTCGTGCTCAAGGGCAATCTCTTCGATTTCGCGATCATGAAGATGAGTGTGGTCTCGGAGGATTTTCGCAAGCGCTACCTGCAAGAACCCGGCCACGAAGGCATATTCCAGGGCAAGGCGGTCGTGTTCGACGGCTCTGAGGACTACCACAAGCGGATCAACGATCCGGCGCTCGACATCGACGAGAACACTATCCTCGTCATCCGCGGGGCAGGCCCGATCGGCTGGCCGGGATCAGCCGAGGTCGTGAACATGCAGCCGCCGGATCGTCTCCTGAAACGCGGTATCCGCAGCCTTCCGACGATCGGCGATGGCCGACAGTCCGGGACTGCGGACAGCCCCTCGATCCTCAATGCCTCGCCGGAGAGCGCGGCCGGCGGCGGTCTCGCGTGGCTTCGTACCGGTGATATCATCCGCATCGATTTCAATCAGGGCCGTTGCGACATGCTGGTCGATGCGACCGAGATCGAACGCCGGAAAGGGGATGGCATTCCACCGGTGCCGCCGGACGCCACACCATGGCAGCGTATCTACCGCCGGTCGGTCAATCAGCTTTCTGAAGGTGCGGTTCTTGAGGGAGCACCGGAATTTAGGGGGATTGCAAAATTTCCACCGCGCCACAATCATTAGACGCAAGCGTTAAGGAATTGGGCACCCTATAACCAATTCGATAGTCCCAAAGTATATTCGTTAATGTGGGTTTGAGACGGTACTATAAGTCATCGCATCTGCTTTAAGGCTGAGACCGACTGCCTATGACGAAAACGACCCGGTCGGAGCAAGAATTCCAGGATCTCCTGAGGCGCCTCGAGCTCGCGCTCGACGCGTCGCAGATCGGCGTTTGGGACCATAATGTGCGCACCAATGAGATTTTCTGGGACGCGCAGATGCACCGGCTCTACCAGACCGGCCTGAGCATGCGGGTCATTCCGGCATCACTCTGGATGGACGCCATTCATCCGGAAGACCTACGGCGGGCAGTGGATGAGTTCGACGAGGCGGTTGCCCGGCGCGGTCCTTACAATTCCGAATTCCGCATCATTTTGCCGAATGGTGAAATCCGGCATTTGCGTTCGCGCGGCCATTTTTACGTCAGCGAGGAGGGCACTCCCTCCTTCATCGGCGCCGAATGGGACGTCACGGCTGACGTGCTGCTGAATGCCGAGGTGGAGCGTCAGCGGCAGGTTGCTGAAGCGCGCGCAAGGGCGCTCGAAGAAAGCAATGCGCGCATCGAATATGCATCCGAGCACGACTACCTGACCGGGTTGCCCAACCGGCGCCTGTTTGATAACCGGCTCGCCGCCCTGCAGGCCGACAAGTCGATCTCGACGCTCGCGGTCCTTCATCTTGATCTCGATCAGTTCAGGCAGATCAATGACAGCTATGGTCATGCGGCTGGCGACGGCGTGCTGCGTGCGGCAGCACTGCGGATCACCGCCGCCATCCCAACAAATAGCATGGCTGCGCGCGTCGGCGGCGACGAGTTCGTGATCCTGCTGTGGAATTTCGGAACGGTCGAAGCGCTCAGGCGCATAGCGGCGGATGTCCAGCAGCGTCTGCGCAAGAAGATCCGGTTTGGTCACGAATTGCTGCAATCCGGCGCCACGATCGGCGTATCATGGAGCGCCGGCCGGCGAACGCGTAATCTGTTCGCGGAATCCGATCTGGCGCTTTATCAGGCCAAGAAATCCGGGTTGAACCGCATAGAATTCTTTTCTCGGCAGCTGCAGGATGACTTGCTGAGCAAACGCCACCTCGCCGAGGAGTTGAAGCGCGGGCTGGAGCGCGGCGAGATCATTCCTTACTACCAGATGCAGTTCGACGCCAAGACGCGCGAGATTTCAGGTCTTGAAGCGCTTGCCCGCTGGCTTCACCCGGAAAAAGGCCTGCTGTCACCCGCCGTGTTCATGAATGTCGCGGCTGAAAGTGACCTTTTGGCCGATATCGATGCCGCAATTCTAAAGAGGGCTTTGGAAGATCGCAAATACTGGCTGCGCCGGGGAGCGGTTGTTCCACGTATAGCGGTGAATATCTCCGGCCCGCGGCTCTTCGACCCGACGCTACTGGATAGCCTTCGGGCAATGGAAATTCCTCCCGGGCAATTTGCTTTCGAGCTGGTGGAGACGATTTTTCTCGATGACCCCGACGACAGATTGCTGCGCAACATCGATCAAATCAAGCAGATGGGCATCGACATCGAGATCGATGATTTCGGTTCGGGGCATGCCTCGCTGATCGGTTTGGCGCGGCTGCGCCCGAAGCGGCTGAAGCTTGACCGCCAGCTAGTGATCGATGTCGTCGAATCCGAGGAGCAGTACCGAATCGTCAGTTCGATCATCGACATTGCCAAGGCGCTCAATGTCGAAGTGATCGCGGAGGGTGTCGAGACCAAGGGGCATGCCGAAGCATTGACCCGGCTTGGCTGCGACACGCTCCAAGGCTTTGCGCTCGGCTCTCCGGTTTCCGCGGTGGAGATCGACCAGCTTATTTCGCCGGCGAGCCGGATCGAGGTCAAACCAGGCGCGGCAGGACGGCTCTAGCGATTACGGCTCCAGCTCGCGGCGGGCTTCCAGATACCATTCCACAAAGGCTCTGACGCCGGTTTCCAGCGTCGTGTCCGGCTTGTAACCCGTGAGCGCCGCGAGCAGATCCGGGCTGGCGAAGGTGCGCGGAACATCGCCCTTCTGCATCGGCAGCATCTTTCGCTGTGCCGGCTTTCCGAGCGCCTTTTCGACCGTCTCGACGAAGTCCATCAGGCTGACAGGCTGACCGCCGCCGATATTGACGACGCGGAACGGTGCCTGATGCGACAGCGTCTCGACCTTTTCGTCGGCAACGCGGTTCTCCTCCGAAGGCACGACGGCGGAAAGCCGGACGATCGCTTCCACGAGGTCATCGATATAGGTGAAATCGCGGCTCATCTTGCCTTCGCCGTAGATCTCGATCGGCTGATCCTCCAGCATGCTCTTCACGAACTTGAAGAGCGCCATGTCCGGGCGGCCCCAGGGACCATAGACCGTGAAGAAGCGGAAGGCGGTGGTCGGCACCTTGTAGAGATGCGCGTAGCTATGCGCCATCAGTTCCATCGACTTCTTCGTGGCGGCATAGATCGTCAGAGGTTCGTCAGCCCTATCTGTCTCGCGGAAGGGAACAGACGGATTTCCACCATAGATCGAAGAAGTCGAGGCCAGCATCAGATGCTGCACCTTGTGGCGCTCTGAAAGCTCAAGGATGTTCCACGAGCCTTCGACGTTCGAGCTGAGATAGGCACGCGGATTTTCGAGGCTGTAACGGACCCCCGCCTGGGCGGCGAGGTGGATCAGGATATCCGGCTTTGCCTCGCCAACTGCGCCCGCAAGCGCCTTTTGATCTTCAAGCATGGCGATAACAGGCTTGAAGGCGGGGAACTGCGCCAGAGCTGCGTGCCGCATGTGCTTCAGCTTGACATTGTAGTAGGGCGTCAGGCCGTCGAAACCGGTGACGCGATGCCCATCCTGCAACAGGCGCCGCGCAAGGTGAAAGCCGATGAAGCCTGCGGTGCCTGTTATGAAATAGTGCATTCTCTATCTCTTCTCGGTCTTCTTCCCGACGGCGAAGTAGCTGAAGCCATGACGGGTGATTTCGCCGACGGGATAGATATTGCGCAGATCCACGATGACAGGGTTCTTCATCGTCGTCTTCAGGCGCTTGAAGTCGAGGGCGCGGAATTCATCCCATTCCGTGACGATCACGATCGCGTCGGCGCCTTCAGCGATCTCGTATGGATCCTTGCCGTAGGTGACCGGACCGAGCATTTCCTTGGCAGCTTCCATGCCTTCCGGATCGTAGGCGTGAACGGTGGCACCGCCGTCGAGCAGGGCTTGAACGATAGTGATCGAGGGCGCGTCGCGCATGTCGTCGGTGTTCGGCTTGAAGGTCAGGCCGAGGACGGCGATCTTCTTGCCGCGCACGCTGCCGTCGCAAGCGGCGATGACCTTGCGGCCCATCGCCCGCTTGCGATTGTCGTTAATCGCCACCGTTGTTTCGATGAGGCGCATCGGGCTGTCGTAGTCCTGCGCGGTCTTGACGAGGGCGAGCGTGTCCTTCGGAAAGCACGAGCCGCCGTAGCCGGGACCGGCATGCAGGAACTTGTCGCCGATGCGCTTGTCCATGCCGATGCCCTTGGCAACCTTCTGCACGTCCGCACCGATCTGCTCGCAGAGATCGGCGATCTCGTTGATGAAGGTGATCTTCATGGCGAGGAAAGCATTGGCAGCGTATTTGATCAGTTCCGACGTCCGGCGCTCGCAGAAATAGAGCGGTGCTTCATTGAGATAGAGCGGCCGGTAGACTTCGCGCATCACTTCTGTCGCTCGTGGATCTTCCGTGCCAATGACGATGCGGTCTGGACGCTTGAAATCGGTAATCGCCGCGCCTTCGCGCAGAAATTCCGGATTCGAGACGACGGCGATGTCCTTGCCGGGGAACTCCTCGCGAAAGATGCGCTCGATCTCGTCGCCGGTGCCGACGGGAACGGTGGATTTCGTGACCACCACGGTAAAGCCGGTGACAGCTGCGGCAATCTCGCGGGCGGCGGCATAAACGTAGCTCAGATCGGCGTGGCCGTCGCCGCGGCGCGACGGCGTTCCGACGGCGATGAAGACGACATCGGCATCGGCGACCGGCCCTGTCAGTTCCTTGGAGAAATCCAAGCGGCCGGCGCTGCGGTTGTGTTCGATGATAGCGTCAAGGCCCGGCTCGAAGATCGGCACTTCGCCAGCCATGAGCGCGTCGATCTTCGCTTCGGATTTGTCGACGCAGGTGATGTGGTGTCCGAAATCCGCAAGGCAGGCGCCGGAAACGAGACCGACGTAACCCGAACCAATCATAACTATGCGCATGGGATAACCTTCATCATGTAAAACGATCGTGGCCTACGGCGGCAAAACGCGATCGTGTTACAGGCGCACACTTACAAATTCAAGACAGCGGCACGTTTCAGCTACGGCCGAACTCGTCGACGATGCGGATGATGTCATCCTCACCGAGGTAGGAACCGGTTTGCACTTCGATCAGTTCCAGCATGATCTTGCCGGGATTCGCGAGCCGGTGGACCTCTCCGAGCGGGATATAGACCGACTCGTTTTCGCGCAGCATCTGCACAGTCTCGCCGATCGTCACCTCGGCCGTGCCCTTGACGACGATCCAGTGTTCCGAGCGGTGATGATGTTTCTGCAGCGAGAGCTTCTTGCCGGGCGTGACGAAGATGCGCTTCACCTGAAAGCGGTCGCCGTTGAGGATCGACGTGTAACCGCCCCAGGGCCGATATGAGGTCGGGTGCGTCTCCGTCAGTTTCGACGTCGCGGGCAGGGCGGCGAGCGTCTTGACGAGATCGCCAACACTCTGGCTGTCCTGCAACTTGCCGACATAGACGGCATCCTCGCTTGCGATCACGGCAACGTCGTCCATGCCTTGGACGGCCAGGTGAACGCCGTGGCTCATCACCAGCGAGTTGCGGCTATTGACGAGTGTCGTATTGGCGGTCGCGACGTTGCCATTCTGGTCGCGCGTGCCGGATTTCCACACGGAGTCCCAGCTGCCGAGGTCAGACCACTTGAATGGCGAGGGCACGACGGCGGCGTTTTCCGTCTTTTCCATGATCGCATAGTCGATCGAGATGTTCGGCGCCTTCGCGAAGGACGGGGAATCGAGGCGGATGAAGTCGAGGTCGCGTGTGGACTTCGCGACCGCAGCATCGGCCGCTTTCACGACATCCGGCGCATGGGCGCGCATTTCGCCAAGAAGCACCGAAACCTGGAACATGAACATGCCCGAATTCCAGTAGAAGTCGCCGGCTGCCAGCATCTCCTTCGCCTTGTCCAGAGGCGGCTTTTCAATGAAGCGCTTCACCGTCTGCGCGCCGGTCGGAAGGTTCTTGCCGCCCTCGATGTAGCCGTAGCCGGTCGCCGGCTCGGTGGGCTTGATGCCGAAGGTGACGAGCTTGCCCGTAGCGGCGGTCTCCCGCGCTGCGCGTACGCTGTCGAAATAGCTTTGGTCGGCGACGATCTCATAGTCCGAGCCGAGCACATGCATGATCACGTCCTTGCCGAAAGCCTCGGCAACGAGAGCGGCAGCGGCGGCGACGGCGGGCGCGGTGTTGCGGGCGACGGGCTCGAGCAGGATGGCCTTCAGCGGGTGATCGAGCTCGCGGGCCTGTTCGGCCACGAGGAAGCGGAATTCCTCGTTGGTCAGCACGACCGGCGCTTCGTAGAGTGCAGGGTCGGAGACGCGGGCGAGCGTCTCCTGGAACAGGGTCTTGTCGCCGATGAACTGAATGAATTGCTTCGGCGCAGTTGCGCGCGACAGCGGCCAGAGTCGCGTGCCCTTGCCTCCTGCCATGATCACGGGAACGATCTTTTGCGTCATCGGGTGCGTTTCCTCAAAGTCTTTTGTCTTCAATCAGTTTTGTCCGGCCCAGTGCCTGATCCGGTTCAGTCCGGCTTCAAGCAGTTCCGTCGCGGCGTGTTCGTTTTCCGCCTCGACATAGCAGCGCATTTCCGGCGCATTGCCAGAGGGGCGGAAGTGAATGATGCGCTTGTCGGCCAGCGTGACCCGCAATCCGTCGATATCGCTCGTCGCGGAAGGTTTTCCGATCGGTGTCAGGAATTCGGCCAGATTTTCCGGCGATGCCCGCAGGTAAGCCATCAGCTTTGCGCTGGTTTCGACGGGGAAGTTCTCCAGCCGGTCGGCGGCAGCAACCGGAAGGTTATAGGAACCGGCGATTGCCGAGAGCGGCTTCTTTTGCGCTGCTGCCAGCGAAAGCACGGCGAGCATCGGCAGGAAACAATCGCGCGTCGGCAGTGCGTCCACGGTCTTGCCGTTGACGGTGAAATCCGAGCCGGTCAGCAAGCCGCCATTGGCCTCGAAACCCATGACGTGGTCTTTGCCCGCGGAGCTGGCTTCCTGCATGCCTGATATGACGAAGGGCGAGCCGACGCGCGTCCGCACGACGGTGAAGGCGCCAGCGGCTTCGATACCGGAGTTGGACGTCACGGGCGTGACGACGGTGCCCGCGTTCAGGAACTTCGCAGCAATCAGCCCGAGCAGGTCGCCTCGCAGCGGCGTACCGGTTTCGTCGGTGACCAGAGGCCGGTCGCCGTCACCATCGGCGGAAACGACAGCGTCGAGCTTCAACGACTTTGCCCAATCCTGCAGGAGCGCGATGGTTTCCGCCGAGACCGCTTCGGTATCGACAGGTATGAATGTTTCCGATCGTCCGAGGGCAACGACGTCGGCCCCGTAATGCGACAGCAGCTGAACCAGAAGGTCGCGAGCGACCGTACTGTGCTGATAGACGCCGATCTTCAGGCCGGAAAGTGCATTTGCAGAAAGGATACCGGCATTGCGCGCCACGAAGGCTTCCGTGCAGTCAGCTGTCTTGTCTTCGACTTTTGTGCCGGCTGTGGTGGTCGCTTTGTGCATCGAGGCGTCGAGCTTGGCCGCGAGGTCGGATATCGCCGTTTCGTCTGCCTTGTCGATTTCGCCGTCGGGCCGGTAGAATTTGATGCCGTTGCGGTCGGCCGGGATGTGCGAACCGGTAATCATCAGGCTGGCGGCCTTGTGCCGGAGCCCGTAGAGCGCCAATGCCGGCGTCGGGACGGTGCCGCAGTCGGCGACCCTGAAGCCGAGCGCGGAGAGTGCCGCAGCGCAAGTCGCAGCGATTTCGGGGCTGGAATCACGAAAGTCGCGGCCGATCAGAACGAGATCGCCTTGCCCTGCACGCCCGCTCTCAAGAAGATATTGCCCGAACGCCGTGGCGTAGACGGCCGATGCCCTGCCTTTCAAATCGGTGGAGAGGCCGCGCAGGCCGCTTGTGCCAAACTTCATTCGTGTTAAATCCTTGCTGACGCTTGCTTTACCGCGCCATTGTCACCGGTCTAACGATACTTCGTAAATTTTAGCCGCGATAGGTGACTAAAATATTCCGCGTATTCCCTTTAGGCTTAGGGCAATCCGTCGGCCATGCGGTTGAACAGGGATGATCGATGAGCGAACAGACCATCGCGCTTGAAGAAAGCTGGAAGACGGCGCTCGCGGCTGAATTTTCCAGCCCGTACATGGCGCAGCTCAAGGATTTTCTGCTGGCCCGGAAGCAGCTTGGCAAGCGCATCTTTCCCAAAGGTCCGGAGTATTTTCGGGCGCTCGACCTGACGCCCCTTACCCGGGTGAAGGTCGTCATTCTCGGGCAGGACCCGTATCACGGTCTCGGGCAGGCGCATGGGCTTTGCTTCAGCGTTCGGCCCGGCGTGCGTATTCCGCCATCGCTGGTAAACATCTACAAAGAGATGGAAGCCGACCTCGGCATCAAGCCGGCGCGGCATGGCTTCCTGGAGCATTGGGCCCAACAGGGCGTCCTGCTGCTGAACAGCGTTTTGACCGTCGAGGAGGCGCAGGCAGCGTCGCATCAGGGCAAGGGCTGGGAGCAATTCACCGATGCAGTGATCCGCAAGGTGAACGAGCAATGCGACTCGGTCGTCTTCATGCTCTGGGGTTCCTACGCGCAGCGAAAGGCGGCCTTCGTCGACTCTTACCGCCATCTCGTCCTGAAGGCGCCGCATCCGTCGCCGCTTTCGGCGCATAACGGATTTTTCGGCTGCCGGCATTTTTCGAAAGCGAATACCTTTCTGCAGTCCCATGGCCGCACGCCGGTGGAGTGGGAGCTACCGGCTAATCCGCAGGATAGTCAGACTTATTGAACAGCCGATGATCGTTGTTCAATGAACGGAGACGATGCGTTTTGATCTCCACGGCTATTCCAAAGCGCTCCAAGGGCTCATCTATAAGCCATCCAACGCCCGCCGTTGCGGGCAAGAAAGAGGGTTTCGATATGATCAACCAGATCAAGGGTCTGCACCACGTCACTTCCATGGCGGAGGACGCCCGCACCAACAATCAGTTCTTCACGAACGCGCTCGGTCTGCGCCGCGTCAAGAAAACCGTGAACTTCGACGCGCCTGAAGTTTACCATCTCTACTATGGCGACGAGACCGGTGCCCCCGGCACGGTCATGACTTATTTCCCGTTCCCGAAGATGGCGCAGGGCCGTCCGGGTACCGGCGAAGTCGGCACGACCGTCTTTTCCGTTCCCGAAGGTTCGCTCGGCTTCTGGAGCGACCGTCTCGCCAAGCTCGGCGTCAGCGGCCTCAAGGCCGACGAGAGCTTTGGCGAAAAGCGGTTGAACTTCGCCGGTCCTGATGGCGACGGTCTCGCACTTGTTGAAGTCAAGGACGACAACCGCCAGCCCTGGACGCATGGCGGCATCAGCGAAGACCATGGGATTCGCGGTTTCCACTCCGTGGCCATGCGGCTTCGTGACGAGGGTGCGACGGCCGAGCTCCTGAAATTCATGGGCTATGAAGTTCAGGACGAGAAGGACGGCGTAAAGCGTCTGATTATGCCGGGCGGCAATGGCGCACATCTCGTCGATCTCGAAACGATGCCGAATATTTCCCGCGCCCTGCCGGGTGCCGGTTCCGTTCACCACGTTGCCTTTGCCGTCGAAAACCGGGAAAAGCAGCTCGAGGTCCGCAAGGCCCTCATGGATACGGGTTACCAGGTGACGCCGGTCATCGACCGCGACTATTTCTGGGCGATCTATTTCCGCACGCCGGGCGGCGTTCTATTCGAGGTTGCCACCAACGAACCCGGCTTCAACCGGGACGAAGACACGGCTCATCTCGGCGAAGCGCTGAAGCTGCCACAGCAGCACGCGCATCTGCGGGAGCTGCTCGAGCAGCATCTGCAGCCGCTCGAAGCTTAAGGATGGAACGATGAACGACCACAGCTATGTGCACCGGCTGCATGCCGGTGCACCAGGAAAACCCATTCTCTTTGTGTTGCATGGCACCGGCGGAGATGAAAACCAGTTCTTCGATTTCGCGCGGCGGCTATTGCCCGATGCAACGATCGTTTCCCCCCGCGGGGACGTTTCGGAGCACGGTGCGGCCCGCTTTTTCAAGCGCACAGGCGAGGGCGTCTACGATATGGACGATCTCGCCAGAGCCACGCAGAAGATGGCGGCCTTCGTCAAGGACATGACCGTCGATCACGGGGCGTCACACATCCTGGGTCTTGGCTTCTCCAACGGCGCGAACATTCTAGCGAATGTATTGATCGAGAAGGGGCTGTTCGATGCGTCGGTGCTCATGCACCCGCTCGTCCCCTTCCAGCCGAAAACGAACCCGGAACTCAATGGGCGCAAGGTGCTGATTACAGCGGGCGAACGCGATCCGATCTGCCCAGTCCCGCTGACCAAGGCGCTAGCAGCCTATTTCGAAGGGCAGGGTGCTCAGACGGAGACCGAGTGGCACCCGGGCGGTCATGATATCCGGCCGAATGAGATCGACGCCGTCAGGCGCTTTTTCGCGCCCTATCTCTGAAGCCTACCGAAAATCTGTGGGAGGTTTTCGGATGCCTCAACATCTGGCGCCGTCATCCAGCGCTCGCGTGAAAAATAAGCCCTGGTCCGCAATTGCGGGCCAGGCGCGGCCTTGATCGTCACGATGAAGTTGAAGCTGTTTTCGCTCGTGAACTCGCGGGTGAAACTGACGCTTGCGCCGAAGCCGTCCTCTTTCACATCCTTCATTTCGCGGATTGCGGCCAATGTGTCGCTGAAATCCAGCCAGTGCGGTTGCGCGAGCATCGTATCGAAAATGCGCATCACCGACGGGTCAAGCCGCCCGGCGCCGTCGGTAGCCGGGCCGACGATCTTTGCGCGCATGTTGAAAATCGCGCCCTTGCGGTCTCCGCGAACAATCAAAAAGACCGAACTCAGCGGCCGTTCCTCATCCTGTTTGTAGACCTCCTGGAAGGAACACTCATAGGCACTGCTGCCAAACGCCGAGGGGCGCCATGGCGTGGTCTCGATGCCCGCCTTGCGCAGGGCCTCGCACATCGTGGGGCCCGTCGTCCGCCAGGTCCTCAGGAAACCGCCCGCAAGCTCGATCCGGGGCGCCTCGAGCAGACGCTTCGAAAAGTCGAGGCGAACCGGCGCCGGATTTGGTTGAATTGGGGGCTTGGTCGTTTCTACTTCGGTGTGGACCACCACGCTCTCGTCCGGCAGTTCATATCCGAAACGCGCAGCCAGCGTACGCAGATTGCGCATGTCATTGGAGAGGAGAACTGTGCCGCCGACGACCGAAAGCGAGGCGGCGACCATCAGCCAAAGCGCTGCCCGCCGCTTACGATGCGGCGCCGGCGTTTTCAGGTGCTGGCGCGAGGGCTCGCTGGCCAAATCCAATCACTCGTCAGAAGGCGGTCGCCCGCATCACTACGTCTGGCAAACAGTATTTAGTCAACAAGAGAAGCGAAACACTCAACGAAATAGTGAAAATGCGCTTATTCGGCTCGAAAGCCGATGTGAGTGGATGATGTCGCCGAAAGCCTGCGGGCCTTATTGTTTTCCCATTTACTCCCCTGCTTTCGGTTCCAATTTCTTAAGCAATTTTCTTGAGATTGTAACGGCGTTGTTTCATGATATTCGCGGCGCGAGGAATTTCGTGTCGTGCCTTTTGACGATCGATGCAGATCGTTTCAGCCATGAGCATGTTTCTTTGCGCCTGGCAGCGATGCGGTGGTCTCTAGACTTTAGCGTTTCTGGATATTCCTCCCTGCAAACTTACGGCAGGGTTTGCATGGGAAGGTTGCATGAGTTCGGAATTTGCGGTTCGTGCGATACGGCCGGGTGAGTTGGAGCTTGTGCTCGAATGGGCAAGGCAAGAAGGGTGGAATCCCGGGCTCGACGATTCACTCGCTTTCCAGGAGGCCGACCCCTCCGGCTTTTTCGTCGGCGCGCTCGGCGAAGTGCCGGTTGGCTCCATTTCCGTGGTGAAATACGGCGAGCGTTTTGCGTTTCTCGGTCTCTTTATCGTCCATCCGGACTTCCGCGGCAGAGGCTACGGCAGGGCACTCTGGAATGTGGGGATCGAGTCCGCAGCGGACCGTACGGTCGGTCTTGACGGTGTTGCCGCTCAACAGGCGAATTATCGCAGGGCAGGCTTCGAGACGGCGCACATGACGGTGCGTTACGGCGGTGTCGCCACGAGCCTCCCACGCTCGTCACTCGCGGCGCATCCGGTCTCCGACAAGCTGGATGGGCTCTTCCGCTACGATGCCTCGATTTTCCCGGAACCGCGCAATGAATTCGTTGCCGCCTGGTGCAGGAGGCGGCGCGGGCGCATGACGTTGGTCGTCCGCAAGAGCGGCAAGATTCGCGGTTACGCGACGATCCGGCGCTGCTACGAAGGTTACAAGATCGGGCCGCTTTTTGCGGCGGATGCCGACTCCGCAGCCGCGCTGCTTGCCGGATTGTTGCCGGAAGCCGGGGACGCACCGGTTTTCATCGATGTCCCTGTACCCAACCGGGAAGCGGTCGCGCTGGCCGAAAGCATAGGTCTTGAGCCGGTCTTCGAGACTGCGCGCATGTATCGCGGCGGCGCGCCTGCGATCCCGTTGAAGAATATCTTCGGCGTGACGACGCTGGAACTCGGGTAGCTCGCAGATCAATCCATCGGGGATGCGGGAGCAGTCGGAGCGGCGAGCTCCGGGCGGCCCCTTTCGGCGATGGCAATGCCGCCAAGCGTCAGAACCAGTGCGGCGATATGAAAGAGTTGCAACGCTTCGCCGAGCAGCAGCACGGACAGCAGCGTGCCGAAAACCGGAACGAGATTGATGAAGAGACCGGCGCGGTTGGCGCCGATCCATTCGACGCCCTTGATGTAGAGGATCTGCGCGAGCAGTGAAGCGAAGATCGCCGTATAGATGGTGATGATCCAGCCTTTGCCGTCAGGCATCTGGATATTGCCGGCGGCACCCTCCCAAAGCAGGAACGGCAGGGACGACAATGCCGCCGCAAACGCGGGGAAAGCCATCAGCGTTCGCCAATCGACCGGCGGCTTCCAGCGCAGAAAGATCGTGTAGATTGCATAGGCGGCGACCGCCAGCAGCATCAGGGCGTCGCCGCGATTGAGGCCCAGCTTCAGCAGTGTGGCGATATCGCCATGGGTGGCGGTCAAGACGACGCCGGCGAGCGTCATGCCGAACCCGGCCATCTGCGCGGTCGAAACAATTGTGCGGAAGAAGATGAGGTTGAGCAGAAAAATCAGCATCGGGATGCCGGCCTGCTCGATCGCGACATTGATGGCGGTCGTGTACTGCAACGCAGAGTAAAGCACGGCATTGAAGATCGTATAACCGATCATACCGTAGAAAAACAGCAGAGGCAGGTTCTTGCGGACGAGCGGCCAGTCCTTCCTGAGCTGCGGAAACGACACAGCTGCAATCAGCGTGGTCGCAAGCGTCCAGCGCAGGAAAGTCAGCATCATCGGACTGACATGGCCGAGCGCCAGTTTTCCGGCGACGGCGTTTCCCCCCCAGCATAGCGCTGCAACGATGAGACAAAGGTAGGCCGTGATCCGCAAGGATGATTCTTCCCGTTTTCCCTGAAAAGGAGCTTTGATTGCTGCCGATGCCCCGGCAATTAGCCCGTGGCGGGCTGATTTGTCACGCAAAAAGCCCAATTCCCCGTGATAACAGGGTCGCTTTCCAAAAGACAAAGCTTTATAGATGCGCGGGTTTGAGCAGAGCGGTTGATCCGCTGGTAACAGGAAGAGTTTAATGACGAATGTAGTCGTGGTCGGTTCGCAATGGGGTGACGAAGGCAAGGGCAAGATTGTCGATTGGCTTTCGGAACGTGCGGATATCGTTGTGCGCTATCAGGGCGGGCACAACGCAGGCCATACGCTGGTCATCGACGGCACGAGCTACAAGCTCTCGTTGCTGCCTTCCGGCGTCGTGCGCCCGGGCAAGATGGCAGTTATCGGCAACGGCGTCGTGGTCGACCCGCATGCGCTGATCGCCGAGATCGAGAAGCTGGAAAAGCAGGGCGTCAAGATTTCTCCCGAGAACCTGCGCATCGCCGACAACGCGACCCTTATTCTCTCGCTGCACCGCGAGCTTGATGCCTACCGGGAAGATGCTGCCTCCAATAGCGGGACGAAGATCGGCACGACGCGCCGCGGGATCGGGCCGGCCTATGAAGACAAGGTCGGCCGCCGCGCGATCCGCGTCATGGATCTCGCCGATCTCGAGGCGCTGCCGGGCAAGGTCGACCGCATCCTGACGCATCACAATGCGCTGCGCCGCGGCCTTGGCGTCGCCGAGGTCAGCCATGACGCGATCATGACCGAGCTGACGTCGATCGCCGACCGCGTGCTTCCATACCGCGATACCGTTTGGCTCCTGCTCGACAGGGAACGCCGCAAGGGCGCCCGCATTCTCTTCGAAGGCGCGCAGGGCAGCCTGCTCGACATCGATCATGGCACCTATCCGTTCGTGACGTCCTCGAACACCGTAGCCGGTCAGGCTGCGGCCGGCTCGGGCATGGGTCCGGGGTCGCTCGGTTACATCCTCGGCATCACCAAGGCCTATACCACGCGTGTTGGCGAGGGTCCGTTCCCGACCGAGTTGCATGACGACATCGGCCAGTTCCTCGGTGAAAAGGGCCATGAGTTCGGCACGGTAACGGGCCGCAAGCGTCGCTGCGGCTGGTTCGATGCGGCGCTCGTCCGCCAGTCGGTTGCAACCAACGGCATTACCGGGATCGCGCTGACGAAACTTGATGTTCTCGACGGCCTGGACGAACTGAAGATCTGCGTCGGCTACAAGCTGGACGGCGAGCAGATCGATCATCTTCCGGCCAGCCAGGGCGCGCAGGCGCGCGTGGAGCCGGTCTATATTACGCTTGAAGGCTGGAAGGAATCGACGGTTGGCGCGCGTAGCTGGGCCGATCTGCCGGCCCAGGCGATCAAGTATGTCCGCCAGGTCGAAGAGCTGATCGGGGCGCCTGTCGCTCTCTTGTCTACAAGTCCTGAGCGAGACGACACGATACTTGTGACTGATCCTTTTGAGGACTAATGTCGCGGGTCACTAAGACATCTGGCCAGGCTCTGGGCGACCTGGCCCCTCGAGAAAGTACTAATGGCTGATTTTATTGCAGTTATCCGGCGGGCGGTGGACGGCCTGGCCGAAAATACACCCGAGATGCGGGTGAAGGTTTACGAGCGCGCGCGCGGTGCCGTGCAGCGGCAGCTCGAAAACATGAAGCCGCGTCCGCCGGAAGCGATGCTGCAACGCCAGCTGGATAAGCTCGATGCCGCCATTCGCGAGGTGGAAGCAGAGCATTCCGAGGCATTGCCGGAAGACCAGGCTGCGATTGCCGCTGCTGCTGCCGAAGCGCCTGTCCATGAGCAACCTCCAGTCGAGGCATTCGCCGAACCTGCTCCTGCGCCCGAGCCGGTGGATCAACCGGTTGCCGAGTCTCGTGAGCAAGCCGCCGAACCTGTCGAATATCAGCATGAAGAGGAATCTCGGGAAGAGGCCGCCCATTACGAGGAGCCCGTCGTTGCGGCGGATGAGCCCGCACCCCAAGAGGTACAATGGGAACGCCCCGCCGAGGAAGCCGCCCCCATTGAAGAAGTGGCCCCTGTTGAGGAGTGGGCGGCATCGCATCACGACGAAGCGCCGGTCGAGGAATACCGTGTTGCTCCGCATGAGCCTCATGTGGAGGCGCCCGCTTTCGAGCCGGAACCTGCCTTCGAAGCCGAGCCCGCGGTCGAACCCGAACCGGCGGCCGAGCCGAAGCCACTCCCGCCGATCAACGAATACAATCCCTCGAACCGTCTCGTCGAGCCCGTCGCCGCGTTCGAGAAGCCGGAGGAATTCGTAGAGCATAGCCGCGAGGAGCCGCTTCAGGCGGAAACTGCCGCGCATTTCGATCCCGTATGGGCCGAACCTGCTGCTCAGATCCCGTCCGAGCCCGCGAAGGAAGCGGAGGCGGCGTGGGCTGCCGAGGAGGTGAGGAACTTTTCGGGGATCGTGCCGCCGGCCGAGTCGACCAGCGACGCGGCGCGCGCTTTCGAGGAAGCCATTGCGGCGCTTCCCCCGGTGCTGCCGAAGATGCCGCCCGCGAACGAAGGCTTCTCATGGGAGGCTGCGGCCTTCGACGACCTGCCGCCGATCGAGGCAGGTCAGGACAAGAAGAAACCCGTTGCGGCACAGTTTAACGATGCGGACCTCTTTGAGGATATCAACGGCAAAACTGGAGCTCCCGTCGCGGACGTTCCGGGTGCAGAGTGGCAGGAGGCCAAGGCACTTCGAGGCTACGATCACCGCGGCGTCGTGGCGGAAGACGACGATTCCGTGCCGTCCGACGGTGTCGACCATCTGCTTGCGGCCAAACTGCAGAACAAGAATTTCCGCATGGAGCCGAAGCGACGGCGCTTTGGCGTCGGCGCGGCCATTACCATGCTCGTGGTGCTGGCGGTGCTGGGCGGGGGCGCCTATGCCGCCTGGATGAACCGTGACCAGCTGGTCGCGATGTTCAACGGTTTGGTAAGTTCGGCGCCATCCAAGACGGCCGATGGCGAGCCGGCTGCCTCTTCCGGAAGCCCGGCACCTGCGGCGCCCGCGACAAATACCGAAGCGGCAAAGCCGGCCGAGAAGGACCAGCAGGCTACCGCCCGTGATGACGGCTCCGCTACGAACAACAAGTTCACACAGCGCCTTATGGCTGACGGCACGGAAGTCGATAACGGCCCGGCCGCCGCCCCCGGTACGCCGACGGCCGAAGGCAAGTCCGTCTCCGAACAGAACGTCGCATCCGCTGCGCCGGCGCCAGCCGCGCAGGCGAGTACACCCGCCCAAGGGCAGGCGGCAGACGCCCCGGCCGCTGCCCCTCAGCAGGCCCAAACCGCGCCGGCCGCTCAGCAGACGCCCGCCGGTGCGACGGAGAAGATGTTCCTCTACGAAGAGCGGATCGGCGAAAGTTCGCCGACGGCGATCCAGGGATCCGTCATCTGGAGCGTCCAGCATGAAACCGATCAGGCCGGCAAGCAGGAATCGACTGTGCAGGCCAATGTGACGGTGCCGGAGCGCAATCTTTCGGTTCTCGTGACCTTCAAGCGCAACTCCGATCCGTCGCTTCCGGCGAGCCATCTCGTCGAAGTCGTTTTCTCGCTTCCGCCGAATTTCGAGGGCGGCAGCATCGAAAGCGTGCAGCGCATTTCAATGAAGCGCACGGAGCAGGATCGCGGCGACGCGCTGATAGCCGTGCCTGCCAAGATCACCGACGATTTCCACATGGTCGCGCTGAATGATTATCCGGACGCGCGAAAGGCCAATCTCCAACTGCTTCAAACGCGCGACTGGATCGATATCCCGATCACCTATCGCAATGGCCGTCGCGCTCTGATCACCATCCAGAAGGGTGCGACCGGCACGGAAGCGTTCAACAAGGCGATCCAGGAGTGGACCGCACTCGGCGACGTGAGCACGAGCCAGTAACCCTGATCCAGAGCTCGGACACAAAAAAGGCGGGCCGCATGGACCCGCCTTTTTCACGTGTGAGTTTGCTGATTTATGCCGTGGATTCGACGACGCGGACGGCTTGTGCCCTCTCCAGCGCTTCCTTTCGGACGGCATCCTGCACCTTTTCAAAGGCGCGCACCTCGATCTGGCGGACGCGTTCGCGGCTGATATCGAACTCGGACGAGAGATCTTCCAGCGTAACCGGCTCGTCAGCAAGGCGGCGGGCCTCGAAGATACGCCGTTCGCGGTCGTTCAGCACGCTCATCGCCTTTGACAGCATCCGGCGGCGCGTCTCCAGTTCATCCTGCTCGATCAGCACGGCCTCCTGGCTATCGTGGTCGTCCACGAGCCAGTCCTGCCACTGACCGCTATCGCCTTCCGAGGCCTTGATCGGCGCGTTCAGCGAAGCGTCGCCGGAAAGGCGGCGGTTCATCGAAACGACTTCCTCCTCGGACACGTTCAGCTTCGTTGCGATCTCGGCAACCTGCTCCGGCTTCAAATCGCCTTCATCGATGGCCTGGATACGGCCCTTGAGACGGCGCAGGTTGAAGAACAGGCGCTTCTGGTTCGCAGTGGTCCCCATCTTCACCAGCGACCACGAACGCAGGATGTATTCCTGGATCGAAGCCTTGATCCACCACATGGCATAGGTGGCGAGACGGAATCCGCGTTCCGGATCGAACTTCTTGACGGCCTGCATGAGGCCGACGTTGCCTTCGGAAACAACCTCTCCGATCGGCAAACCATAACCGCGGTAACCCATGGCGATCTTGGCGACGAGACGCAGGTGGCTGGTGACCAGCTTATGCGCGGCTTCGCGGTCGCCATGCTCCGCATAACGCTTCCCCAGCATGTATTCCTGCTGCGGCTCCAGCATCGGGAACTTGCGGATTTCGTCGAGATAACGATTGAGGCCGGCTTCGCCGGCGGTAATGGACGGCAAGGTATTACGGGCCATGATTGCACCCTCCTATGTAGATTCCGGCTCCCAATGGAACGCGCCCCCGCGTTGAACAGGCGAACCGAGACATGCGGCCCAAAGCCGGGCCCGCACTTAGTCTATGTAAAGATAAGTATGGCGGAACGGCGGTTCAAGCCAGCTTGCCCGGTTCACGATGGCGTTACGTGTCTAACGGCGCAGGGCTTCGACCAGTTCCACCATATCTTCGGGGAGGGGAGCCTCGAAGTGCAAAAGTTCACCTGAGCGGGGGTGCTCGAACTGCAGCATATAGGCATGGAGCGCCTGCCGCCCGAAGCTGTTGACGACCTTGCGTGCCGCTTCCGGCAGAAGGTTGGCCTTGGTTCTGAGATGCGCGCCATAGACCCCGTCGCCGAGAAGCGGATGACCGATATGGGCCATGTGGACGCGGATCTGGTGAGTGCGGCCGGTCTCCAGGTGGCATTCGACGAGCGCGGCGAGCGCCGTCGCGTCCGGGTTTTCGTGGAAGCGCTCCAGCACCTCGTAATGGGTAACGGCCTCGTCGGCATCCTGGCTGTCGGGACGTTTGACCGTGCGGCGCGTGCGGTCGCCGGTCGAGCGGCCGAGTGGCGCGTCGATCGTTCCGCTGAGCGAACGCGGGCGGCCCCAGACGATGGCCTTGTAGGCACGTTCGAGCGGCATGGTGCGGCCGTGGTCGGCAAATTGCTGCGACAGGTTGCGGTGGGCAATATCGTTCTTGGCAACGACCATGACACCTGTGGTGTCTTTGTCGAGCCGGTGAACGATGCCCGGTCGCCGGACACCGCCGATGCCCGACAGGCTGTCACCGCAGTGGTAGATCAGGGCGTTGACGAGCGTGCCCGTCCAGTTTCCGGCGGCCGGATGGACGACAAGGCCGGCCGGCTTCGAGATGACGATGACGTCGTCGTCCTCGTAAAGGATGTCGAGCGGAATGTTCTCGCCTTTCGGCGTGGGGTCCTCGGGCTCGGGCAGCAGGATCTCGTACTGGTCGCCGGGCCGCACCTTCTTCTGCGGATCAAGGGCAGGCGCTCCGTTCACAAGCAACTGGCCGTCCTTGATGAGCACCTTGACGCGGCTGCGTGAGAATTCCTCGCCGAGCTGTGCAGTCAGCCAGGCATCGAGCCGGCCTTCGGCACTCTCATCAGCGGTCAGGACTTTCCTAATCCCGGATGCTTGTTTAAAGGGGTCGCTCAAGACGCTTCTTCTCCGAAGTATTTTTTGCAGGACGCCACAATGACCAAAATCGAGACAGACGATCAGGAAGAACAGTCCCTTGACCCGGCAATGGAAAGTGTCCGGCGCAAGATGGTGCGGTTGCAGATCGTTTCGGGCGTCATCATGTTTGTGAGCCTTATGGCGGTCTTCGGCGCCGTTGTCTACAAGACGATGAAGGCGGAACCAGCCGAAACGGCCGCTGCCTCCGGCTCCGGCGTTCCTTCGGATGCGCCGGTCAGCTCCACGGTTTCGCTGCCGCCCGGCTTCGCCGTGCAATCCACATCGCTATCAGGAGACCGGATTCTGTTCTTCGGGCAGTCTGCCGACGGGAAGCGCAAAGCACTGGTCTACGATATCAAGGCAGGCCGCCTCGTCGCTGATATCATCGTCGGGGCCAATTAGCGCCGATGGCTGCGCCTCCGGTCACGATCGAGAGCGTGGATGACCCGCGCATTGCGGAATTCCGATCGATCCGCGAGCGCGACCTGACCGGCAGGCAGAACCGCTTCATTGCCGAAGGCACCGTCGTGCTGCGGATGCTGGCCGAGGCCCATTTGGCAGGGCGCGGCTTCGAGGCCGAGAAGGTGCTGCTGCTGCGCAACCGCGTCGAAGGCGTTTCCGACATTATTGCGCGCTTTCCCCCGGAGGTTCCAATCTACGTCGCCGAGGCCGATGTCCTCGACGGCATTGTCGGTTTCCATCTTCATCGCGGCGTCCTGGCGATCGGAAAAAGGATCGAGCGCAGCGAGAGCCTGCTCGACTGCCTGCCCGATCGCGCGCTCGTTTTGGTCGGCTGCGGCATTTCCAACCACGACAATGCGGGTTCGATGTTTCGCAATGCGGCGGCCTTCGGTGCGGATGCCGTTTTTCTCGATGAGACATCCTGCGACCCGCTTTACCGCAAGGCGATGCGCGTCTCCGTCGGATCGGTGTTGAGCGTTCCCTATCAGCGCGACGGCAGCGCCCTGGACATTCTCGCAGCGCTTGCCGCAGGGGGCTTCGATATCTGGACTTTATCGCCGCGCGGCGAGACGGATATTCGCGCGATATCGTCGTCAGATCGCATAGCGCTCGTCGTCGGTACGGAAGGAGAAGGATTGCCGGAAACAGTCCTGGCACGCTTCAGGAGCGCGCGCATTCCGCAATCCGCCGGCCTGGACAGCCTCAACGTCGCAACGGCGACCGGGATCGCACTGTTCGCAATCTCGTCGGCTGTGGGCCGGGTCTGACTTAGCCCGGCTCCGAAAGGATCGTCGCGGCGCGCTCGGCGAGGCTCACGCGTTCGCCTTGCTCCTTGCCGGTGCCTTCCGGCAAAAGGTCACGGATCGGCGAGGACGGACCTTCGTTGATAACGGTCAACGCGACCATGCCGGCAGCGATCGAGGCGATCTCTTCGCGCATTGCGCTGTCGTCGGCTGTCGTCGTCTTTGCCTTGGCGATGCGATCGGAAATGGCTGCGCTGCGGGCACGGACTTCCTCGGCGAGGCGGGCGGCAACGACTGCTGGATCAAGTTCGGACGCTGGAGCGCTTTCCTGCATCGTTTCCTCCGCGATGGTTTCGACAACTGCCTCCGCCAGCCCGGCGGCGCGAAGCGCACGGTTTGCCTGGCGCAGGCCGGCTTTGGTTGCCTTCAACTGCTCCTTGAGCTTGGCGATTTCCTGCTGGCGCCGCCCCAGCAGCGTTTCCTTGTCGGCAGCAGCGGTCGCGTCACGGGCACCCTTGTCTTCCAGGCGGAGCACCTTGTGTTCCTGCTGCGTCAACTTCTGCTCGGCATCCTTGGCGCGCTTCTGCAGAAGGTCGACGTCCTTGCGCAGCGTATCGCGTTCGTCGCGCAGCGTGTTGGCCCGCGATTTCAGACTTTCCATCTCCGTTTGCTGCGCAGCCATGTCGATCTTCAGGTTATCGGACTGTTCGGCAAGCTTGTTCAGACGGCTGCGTAGGAGGTCGAGTTCGGTTTCCTTTGCGGAGCTCGCCTGTTCGGCCATGTGCAGGCTCGTCTTCAGCTGGCTGATGTAAGTCTCGTCCTTGCGAAGATGAGATCGGGAATCGGCGGCCTCAAGGTTCAGATCTTCGATCTGGGCCTTCAACGCGCCGACTTCGGAGGAGAGGCGACCGGCATCGAGGGCGAGACCGTCATGGCGAAGCTTCAAGGAAAGAGATTTTTCGCGCTCCCTTATCAAATCCTGGGCCGTCCTGGCATTTTCGGCCGCATAGAGTGCCCTCACCATGTCCTTCTGCGCGCGAACCTCCTGCGGGCTGAGCGGCATGGTCGCCTTCATCCGGTTTTCCGTATACCAGACGATGCGGCGATGGATGGCAGGCGAGATCAGGAAGACGAGGAACGCCGCCGTCAGGAATCCCAGTCCGAACAGAAGTGCATACTCGATCACGGCGCCGCCATTGCCTCAGAATTGATTTGCGTCAGCGCCAATGATTAAGCGCGCACCAAGCGCAGGGCAAGTGGCGGATGGGTGACGGCGGGAGAGAAACCGCCACCGGACTGTAGGTTCAGAAGGGGTTCCAGGTCGGGCCCGGGGTGATCTTCAGATAGCCGACATTGACGCCGAGACGCGCGCCGATGCCGGTGCGGATCGGAACCACCAGAACATTGTTGTTCTTGAGGAGCGTCATGCCGAAGCCGGCAACCACGAAAGCCTGACCGCTGACGCCGCCGAAGCGGGCATAGATGCTGTCCACCGAAGGCAGGTCATAGACCAGCATCATCACGCGCGTGCCCTGGCCGCCATAATCGAGACCAAGGGAGGGGCCCTGCCAGTAAAGAGGATGTTCGCCGGCATTCTTGGTGTTGAGCTGGCCCTCGCCATAGGTAAGGCCGGCGATGAAGGCGCCCGATCCTTCCTGTCCGAGGATGTAGCCGTTCGGCAGTCCGTATTTCTGAAAGGCCGCCTCAATGACCTTGGCAAGGCCACCGCTGGTCGAGCCGAAGAACGAGTGGCCGGCGTCGATGATCTCCTGGACTGTGTACTGGTTGCCGCTGGCCTGCTGGGCTCCGGCCTCCTGCGAGGAGAGCATAAATGCGGATATGGTCAGCGCGACGAGAAGCCGGCAGAAGCCGATAAATCTTCTGGGGGATTGAAGGCGCATGGTGTGATCCGTTCGTCATGGTCGGTTCGATGAGCCGTTTCCGGCAGTAGACACATTTTGCGCCGATCGTCTTAACAATCGGTTTACCAAATATGGTGTCATTATGGCGGCGAGTACGGCGCAAACTTCGTGCAATTTTGATCAAGCAAGATATAGGCGGATGGATCCACCGCCCTCAGGAGACGATGATGTCCAGAAATCCTAATCTTACATTGACCGGCCCCGATTTGGCCGCGCTACTTTGCAGCCGAGTTTGCCACGACGTCATCTCGCCGGTCGGCGCGATCAACAACGGTCTCGAACTGCTGGACGAAGGTGGGGCCGATTCCGACGCCATGGACCTCATCCGCACGAGCGCGCTCAATGCGTCCGTTCGCCTGAAATTTGCACGCCTCGCATTTGGCGCTTCCGGCTCGGTCGGCGCTTCGATCGATACCGGTGAGGCAGAGCGCGCGGCCAAGGACTTCGCTGCCGCGGAAAAGAAGACCGAGGTTACCTGGAACGGCCCGCGCGCCATCGTCGCGAAAAATCGCGTGAAGCTGCTGCTGAACCTTTTTCTCGTCGCCTATTCGTCGATCCCGCGCGGCGGTTCGCTGGAAGTGACGCTCGAAAATCCGGAATTCGATGCGAAGTTCAAGATCATCGCGAAGGGCAAGCTGATGCGCATGCCGGGCAAATTCGTGGAGATCACCTCTGGTCAAATCGAAGAGGCGATCGATGCCCATTCGATCCAGCCCTACTATGCCGTCTTGCTCGCCGAAGAGTGCCGGATGGAGCTCGGCCACAGCCAGACGGGCGAAGAA
The DNA here is from genome assembly GCF_012641395.1 of Rhizobium sp. P32RR-XVIII. Taxonomy (GTDB): domain Bacteria; phylum Pseudomonadota; class Alphaproteobacteria; order Rhizobiales; family Rhizobiaceae; genus Rhizobium. The sequence goes on from NZ_JABAIH010000010.1 coordinate 119,884, forward strand.
ATCATCTTCACTGCGGAGTCTCTGGCCGCCTAGTTTTATGCCCGCATCGCTGCCGTCTGTCCCGATTTGGGTAACACTTCCTTAGCCTAATCGACCTATCCTCGAAGACTAAGGAAGCGCCACCGGTATAGAAGTGGAGCGAAGGAGCAGTCATGCAGCGGTTCATGATCACTGATAGTTCGGATGTCGTGCGCAAGGTGGGTAAACGTATCCTTTCCGAGCTCGATTTTCTGGTCAGTGAGGCGTCAAATGCAAGCGAAGCGCTCTCCCGCTGCCAGACCGAACTTCCCGAATACCTGATCGTCGATTCCGGCATGGACGGTGCGCTCGAACTGATTTCCGCCATCCGCGCGATGGAACGCGGCAAGGAGGTCAAGATCTACTACTGCGTGATCGAGGCCGATCTGAAAAAGCTGATGGCCGGCAAGCGGGCAGGGGCAACCGACTTCCTGCTGAAGCCGTTCGACCGCAAGATCCTGACGGCAGTCTTCGGCAACCGGGCAATCGCCGCCTGATTTCTTGACAATGAAGCTGTCTTCCTCCGTCATGCTCGGGCTTGTCCCGAGCATCTGCCACCCATTGTTGCGTCGTAGATCCTCGGCACAAGGCCGCGCCTGGGATGGGCGATCTCGTCAACAAGCTCATCGCACCTCCGCAAACGAAAAATCCCGCCGGGGAAGGCGGGATCTCTCAGTCGAAGGGGACGTTCGGCGTCTTATGCGGTCTCGGCGTATTCAGCTCCATCCGGCTCGCGCAGCACATAGCCGCGGCCCCAGACGGTTTCGATGTAGTTGGCGCCACCGGCAGCGTTTGCGAGCTTCTTGCGCAGCTTGCAGATGAACACGTCGATAATCTTGAGTTCCGGCTCGTCCATGCCGCCGTAGAGGTGGTTCAGGAACATTTCCTTGGTGAGCGTCGTGCCCTTGCGGAGCGAAAGCAGCTCCAGCATCTGGTATTCCTTGCCCGTCAGGTGAACGCGCTGGCCGCCGACTTCGACAGTCTTGGCGTCAAGGTTGACGATCAGCTCGCCCGTCATGATGACGGACTGGGCATGACCCTTGGAGCGGCGGACGATCGCATGGATGCGGGCGACCAGTTCGTCCTTGTGGAACGGCTTTGTCATGTAATCGTCGGCGCCGAAGCCGAGACCACGCACCTTGTCTTCGATGCCTGCCATGCCGGACAGGATGAGGATCGGCGTCTTGACCTTGGACAGGCGGAGAGTGCGGAGCACTTCGTATCCGGACATGTCCGGAAGATTAAGGTCGAGAAGGATGATGTCGTAGTCATAGAGTTTGCCGAGATCGACGCCCTCTTCACCGAGGTCGGTGGTGTAGACGTTGAAGCTTTCGGACTTGAGCATTAATTCTATGCTCTGCGCTGTCGCGCTATCGTCTTCAATAAGTAGTACCCGCATTATTATCCCCTTTGCCGCCGCCGAAAGGTGGGCTGGCCCCCTACGCGATACCGAATGCTTTCACTGCGTGATTTGGAAGCTGCCACGAAATGGTTAACAAATTCTGATTCACTCTGGCAAGAGGCAATGAATTTATTAAGCAATCGATCCATTCCGCTGTTTTCCAATGACAATTCGCAAAGCCTTATCCTCAACTGCTACATTAAGAAGGGCGGGTAAGCGATTCATTCGACTCACCAATGAAAAGGTTTCGGAAATCGCGTAGTGATATTTACCGACCCTTAAATCATCGGCACTATCATTAACGATGCCCGTAAACGAAAGGTTACCAGCGGTAGGTTTTTGTTAATACCGCTGAAAATTTTTCAGGCAGACCGTCTCAAAGCGGTGCGCGGCGGGCAATTTTAGTAAAGCCGGGATCTCGCATCACTGGAGTAATGCGTATGAAGTCGCGTGAGAGCCTAGTTCGCCTGAAGGAGTTTCAGGTGAACGAAAAACGACGTCAGCTGCAGCAGTTGCAGATGATGATGTCGGAATTCGAACGGATGACGAAGGATCTGGAGAGCCAGATCCTCGTCGAAGAGAAGAAGTCCGGCATTTCCGACCCGAATCACTTCGCCTACCCGACCTTCGCTAAGGCGGCACGTCAGCGTGCCGACAATCTTCAGGTTTCCATCAAGGAATTGAAGATGCAGGAGGAAACGCTCGAGCAGGCGCTGGAGGAGATGCAGGCGGAATACGCCCGCGCAAGTGCGCTCGAAGAGCGCGATGGCGCCGTTCGGGCCCGCGCCTGAACGACGAGCCGAGGATGCCGCCTGCGGCGTCCGGGGAATCGCCTGAAGAAGCCATGTATGATGGACATCGAAGTCCGTCATACATGGCTTTTGGTGCTGAGCTCTTGCGCTCAGTTCACCACGTCGCGCCATTCATCATGTCGCTGCGCTTGCGCCTTGAAGAACGGGCATAGCGGAAAGATCTTCCATCCGCCCTTTCTCGCTTCCTCGACGGCGTGAAGCGCCAGCGCCTGGCCGACGCCCTTGCCGCGCAGGGCGTCCGGCACGCCAGTGTGATCGATGATGATGAGTTTCGGTGAGGTGCGGGAGTAGACCATTTCGGCCTCGTGCCCGTCAACCTCGGCCACATATCGGCCGCCGGACGCATTTTCTTCGTTGCGAATGTTCATTGTATTTCTCCGGAAACTGATGTTGTTGACGCGGACCGTGACATGCCGGCGCAGCCGTGCCAAGCCGGCGCAAGCGGCAACACACTGTTCAACCGAGGGATGCTCGATGAAAAGATTGGCGGCGATCCGGCCAGTTCTGCTTGTTGCGGCCCCGTTCTTTCTGGCGCTCGGGCTGGTTTTGCCGCTGATCCGATTCGAGAAACTCTATTTCTTCGATGAGACGCCGTCGCTGGTTCAGATCGTTTCCTCGCTCTGGAGCGGAGGGGACATCCCGCTTGCGCTCATCGTCGGGCTGGTTTCGATCGTACTGCCGGTCCTGAAGATGATCGGGATTGCCGCCGAGGCGGTGGCTGCCGGCGGCGGAACCGGCAGCTGGTTTTATCGTCACGCCGTACCGTATCTGTCCAAGTGGTCGATGATGGACGTGCTTCTGGTGGCGATCGTGATTGCAGCGGCGAAGACGACGGGTTTTGCGGATGCTTTCACCCAGCCCGGCCTCTGGTGCTACGCTGCCTCAACAATAATTTCGGGCCTTCTTCACTCCCTTCAGGGAAATGCGTCCGGCCCGAAATGATGTCTTTGCCTGGGGCAGATGGTTCAGTGACGGTATTGCTGGATACGCGTCGTGCGCAGGCCGGCAAGGCCGTGGCTGTTGATCGACGACTGCCAGGACAGGAATTCTTCGACGGTAAGCGTGTAACGCTCGCAGGCTTCTTCCAAGCTCAACAGGCCACCGCGAACCGCCGCGACAACCTCAGCCTTACGACGGATAACCCAGCGCCGCGTATTGGGCGGCGGAAGATCCGCTATCGTCAGCGGGCTGCCATCGGGGCCGATGACATATTTTACTCGGGGACGTATCACTTCGGTCATTGGACTCTCTACACAACTCAAGACCACGCGGGCACTCTAGCCCGTCACATTTAAAAATTGACTAAGCGCTTAGTAACACTTTGATAACAACTTTACCTGCCGTCCTGCGACGCAGGCGCGGCCGTAATCCGGCCGTCCATCGCCTGCGCTTTCCAGGGAAACGATGCCGGATTCCGTTCAGATCAGAATGGCGCTGACCTCGGTCTTTCCGGCGCCGAACTCGTATTGAGCGGTCCCGGAGTGAATGATCGAGAGCCAGTCGCCGCTTGCAAGCTCAGCGAGGCCGAAGGCCGTCTCGCGGGTTGCTGCCGTCGAGGCCACGCCCGCCACGGCGGCAAGCGTATTGGCGCCGTTGGCATCGAGCCGTGCCCCGTAGGCCGAGGATGTCACGGTGCTCGTTGTCAGGATCAGCAGGTAAAGCCCTGTTGCCGGGATGATCAGCCTGTTGCCGGAGCCGGAGGGAACAGCAGCACCGAGCGCGAAACCGCCTTGCTGCACATGCAGGGTATCGAAACCCGTCCGGCTGTTGTTTGCCGGCGTTGACGTCGCTGCCGCAAGCGAGGCCCGGACGATGGGGCGACCCGGCGTTTTCACAATGCCGCCTGCCGCAATTGCCAGGGCGGTCTGCCAGGCTGCGCCGTCGCCGCTCACTTTGATTGCGAATTCATCGTTGCCGGCGAGCCCCATTTCTGCGCGGCCCGACCAGCCCGACTGGAAGAGCAGGGAGGCGGTATCGCCTGCGGCGGCTTTGTTGACCTTGACTTGATGTCCTTGACCTTCATGGCTGAAGAGGCTGGCATGTGCCGCGACGGCAAGCCGGTTCGTGGCATCGGCGGTGGCGTTGAGGCCGAGAAGAGGCAGGCTGCCTGGTACGGGCAAAGAGAGGTCGCTCCAAAGGCCGGCCTGCAGGACGCGGAACCGGCCTGTGTCGAGAAAGAGGGCGCGCCAGCCTTCGCGCGGACTGAGGTAGAGCCAGGCGCCGTCCTGGCGGAAAGCGAGCCTGCCTTCCTTGCCGGTCCAAAGACCGCCGGCACTGGGCGCAATCAAATAGCAATCGCCTTCCGACGGGGTTTCGGGAGGTACTGCCGCTTCTTCTTTCACTGTCAGCTGCACAATGGCGTCGAGACGCTGCAGCGCCTCGTTATGCGTCACGTGCTTCTGAGATTGTGAAGGAAGGATGTAGGGGAGGGCGAGATTAATCGTTTCGTCGGACAAGGTGCGGTCTCCGGTTGGCGCAACGGCGCGGTTATTGCCGCATCGTAAAGCCATCCATGAGGTCCGCTGACGAAAACGCCCTTCCTCTGTTGATTTCTAAGGATTTTCTTCGGAAGTCATGCGCATCCGCGCGGGGTTCACCTTGCCGCCCCAGGAGATAAAGTCGGGATTGGCGAAGTCGAAATCCGCTTTGACGCCGGTCTTTCCATAGGTGAGCGGCAATCCGTCCACGGTAACCGTCGTGCCGCCCGCCGCCCGCAGCACGGCATCGCCGGCCGCCGTATCCCACTCCATTGTGCGACCGAAGCGCGGATAAACGTCTGCCTTTCCCTCAGCGAGGAGGCAGAATTTCAGTGAGGAGCCGATATTCGTGCATTCAGAAATTGCTTGTTCGAAAAGAAATTTGTCGGTCGCAGGACTGTTGTGACTCCGGCTTGCGAGGGCAAGGCGGTTGAGGGGCGGCTCTCGAACCGCAATCGGGACGCGCTCCATCACCGTAAAATCAGTGCCGACGATGAGTTTTTCGGCATGACCTGCTTCGCCCGCGAAAGCGACGCCGAGTGCCGGTGCATAGACGATGCCGGCAACCGGGATGCCATTCTCCACATAGGCGATGTTGACGGTGAATTCGCGCCGCCTGTCGACGAATTCGCGTGTGCCGTCGAGAGGGTCCACAAGGAAAAAGGCCTTTCCCTCGATATCCGGCACCTGACCGGCCGCTACCGATTCTTCGGCGATCACGGGAATATCGGGATAGCTGCGGGCGAGATGCGCCAGGATGATGCGCTCTGCCTCCTCATCTGCACGTGTCACCGGGCTGGAGTCTGCCTTCATAGCGACCGCGCAGCCCTCTTCGAAGATCGTGATGATCACTCTGCCCGCTTCGAGCGCCGTCTTTTCGAATATCTCCAGCATCTTTCCCTCAAGGAACGCAAACATCTGAAAGCTCTTTCCGCAGTATAGAGATAAATAGGGGAGGCGAGCCAGTTTTTGCGCGGCAGCGGAAATTCGCCGGAAACGCAGGGTAAGCATTGAGATATTTTTTCGCGCACAGCTAGCAGAGTCGGTATGAAATTTGCTCGGAAATCCGCTTTCATGGAATAAGTAACAGCTCGGCGTTGGGGCATGTTGCTGGTTCTTCGAGGCCGTTTGGTTAATCCACATTCCGGTTCCGGCTAAAATTTCATCGAAGAATGCCTGTTTTGTGTGGATTTTGATCCGAAACGCGCCATCTGCGTCCAGTTGAACAAGAATCTGACCCAGTAAAGCCTTTTTGTCTTCACATTTTCGCGGAAAGCGGTATGGATTGCCGCTTATAAGGTTCCGGCAAAAGCGGAACTGCACACCAAAAAGAGATGCAGCGCTCGGCTCGCATCCAGGGGAAATGATATATGGAGTACTTCGTCCAGCAGCTCTTTAATGGGCTGACGCTCGGGTCCATCTATGGCCTCGTCGCAATTGGCTATACGATGGTTTATGGCATTATCGGCATGATCAATTTCGCCCATGGCGATATCTTCATGCTCGGCGGTTTCGCTGCTCTCATCGTTTTTCTCGTTCTGACATCCATCTTCGCAGGTCTTCCCGTAGCCGTTCTGCTGCTGGCCATGCTTGTGGTTGCGATGCTGATGACGAGCCTGTGGAATTGGACCATCGAGCGCATCGCGTACCGGCCGCTGCGAGGCTCCTTCCGGCTGGCGCCGCTGATTACCGCGATCGGCATGTCGATCACGCTGTCCAACTTCATTCAGGTGACGCAGGGTCCGCGCAACAAGCCGATTCCGCCGCTCGTAAGCAAGGTTTACGCCATCGGCGGTCTGTCGATTTCGCTGAAGCAGATCATCATCATCGTCATCACCGGGGTGTTGCTTGCTGCCTTCTGGTATATCGTCAACCGCACGGCGCTCGGACGCGCCCAGCGTGCGACGGAGCAGGACCGGAAGATGGCCGCGCTTCTCGGCGTCAACGTCGACCAGACGATCTCCATCACCTTCGTCATGGGCGCCGCACTGGCCGCCGTCGCCGGCACCATGTATCTGATGTACTATGGCGTTGCCTCCTTCAGCGATGGCTTCGCGCCGGGTGTCAAGGCCTTTACAGCAGCCGTTCTCGGTGGCATCGGCTCGCTGCCGGGCGCCGTTCTCGGCGGGCTGATGATCGGCCTCATCGAGTCGCTGTGGTCCGCCTATTTCACGATCGCCTACAAGGATGTCGCAACCTTTGCGATCCTCGCTTTCGTCCTGATCTTCAAGCCGACCGGCATTCTCGGACGGCCGGAAGTCGAGAAGGTATAACATCATGGCAAACATCGAAAATTCTGCTGGCAAGCCCGCACCGGGGCTTGTCCGGAAGGGCCTGACGGAAGCCTTCTTCGCGGCCCTCCTGTCTTTCGGCTTGTTCGTTCTCTATGTCGGGCTCAAGACCGATCAGAACATCAACAACGAGCTGGTCATCGTCCAGCGCTGGGGTCTGCTGGCCAGCTTCGTGGCGATCGCCGCAATCGGCCGCTTCGTCGTCGTTGTTTTCGTCAGGCCGAATATCGACCGGCGGAAGCTCGCGAAGGCAAAGCACGGCGAGCTGGAAATCTCAACGGAGAAGGGCTTCCTACGTCAGCATTTCCTGAAAATCGCTCTGGTCGCGCTGCTGTTGTATCCCATGGCCATCTATGCGCTTCTCGGCGCGCAGGGTTCGCTGAAATGGGTCGACAACTTCGGCATCCAGATTCTCATCTATGTCATGCTCGCCTGGGGCCTGAACATCGTCGTTGGCCTCGCCGGCCTGCTTGACCTCGGTTATGTCGCCTTCTACGCGGTCGGCGCCTATTCCTATGCGCTGCTTTCCAGCCATTTCGGCCTGTCTTTCTGGGTCCTGCTGCCCCTGTCGGGGATGCTGGCCGCACTCTGGGGCGTCATCCTCGGTTTCCCGGTGTTGCGCCTGCGCGGCGACTACCTCGCCATCGTTACGCTCGCTTTCGGCGAAATCATCCGCCTTGTGCTCATCAACTGGACGGATCTGACCAGAGGTACCTTCGGTATTTCCGGCATCCCGAAGGTGACCCTGTTCGGCATTCCCTTCGATGCCACGTCCGGCGGCTTTGCAAAGCTCTTCGGCCTTCCGATGTCGTCGGCCTACTACAAGATTTTCCTCTTCTATCTGATCCTCGCTCTCTGCATGCTGACCGCCTATGTCACGATCCGGCTTCGCCGCATGCCGATCGGCCGCGCCTGGGAAGCTCTGCGCGAGGACGAAATCGCCTGCCGCTCGCTCGGGATCAATACGGTCACGACAAAGCTCTCTGCCTTTGCGACGGGCGCGATGTTCGGCGGCTTCGCCGGTTCGTTTTTCGCAGCGCGCCAGGGCTTCGTTTCGCCGGAATCCTTCGTGTTCCTGGAGTCAGCGGTGGTTCTCGCCATCGTCGTCCTGGGCGGCATGGGCTCGCTAACCGGCATTGCGATCGCTGCCATCGTTATGGTCGGCGGTACGGAACTGCTGCGCGAGATGGACTTCCTGAAGGTCGTCTTCGGCCCGGATTTCACGCCGGAACTCTACCGCATGCTTCTCTTCGGCCTCGCCATGGTCGCCGTCATGCTGTTCAAGCCTCGCGGCTTCGTCGGCTCGCGTGAACCGACTGCCTTCCTCAAGGAGCGGAGGGCAGTATCCGGAACCTTTATCAAGGAGGGGCACGGCTGATGAGCCCCGTAGAGATGACGACTACCATGTCCCCGGATACCTTGCTCAAGGTCGAGCACCTGTCGATGAAGTTCGGCGGCTTGATGGCGATTAACGACCTATCCTTCGAAGCCAAGCGAGGCGACATTACCGCGCTGATCGGTCCGAACGGTGCCGGCAAGACCACCGTCTTCAACTGCATTACCGGCTTCTACAAGCCCACGATGGGCATGATCACGCTGAAGCAGCAGCACGGAAAAGAGTATCTGCTGGAGCGCCTGCCGGATTTCCGCATTACCAAGGAAGCCAAGGTCGCACGTACCTTCCAGAACATCCGGCTGTTTTCGGGCCTAACGGTTCTGGAAAACCTGCTCGTCGCCCAGCACAACAAGCTGATGAAGGCATCGGGTTACACGGTTCTCGGCCTGCTCGGCATCGGCCCCTACAAGAAAGAGGCCGCCGCAGCCATCGAGCGTGCACGCTTCTGGCTGGAAAAGGCTGATCTGATCAGTCGTGCCGACGACCCGGCGGGCGATCTCCCTTATGGTGCGCAGCGGCGTCTGGAAATTGCCCGCGCCATGTGCACCGAACCCGAACTGCTCTGCCTGGACGAGCCTGCCGCAGGCCTTAACCCGCGCGAATCTGCCGCCCTTAACGCACTGTTGCGGGGAATCCGCACCGAAACCGGCACATCGATCCTGCTCATCGAGCACGACATGTCGGTGGTCATGGAAATCTCTGACCATGTCGTCGTGCTGGAATACGGCCAGAAGATCTCCGACGGCACGCCGGAGCACGTGAAGAACGACCCGAGGGTCATCGCGGCCTATCTCGGTGTTGAGGACAAAGAAGTGGAGGAGGTCATCGCAACCGTCGAGAACCTCGAAGGGGGCGTAAATTGATGGCCGGTGAACAGCTTCTCAAGGTTCAGGGCGTCGAAACCTACTACGGCAATATCCGCGCGCTCGCAGGCGTCGATGTCGACGTCCATAAGGGTGAGATCGTCAGCCTGATCGGCGCCAACGGCGCCGGCAAGTCGACGCTGATGATGACGATCTGCGGTAGCCCGCAGGCCCGCAAGGGCACCGTCATCTTCGAAGGTCGCGACATTACCCGTATGCCGACGCACGAAATTGCCCGGCTTCGCATCGCGCAGTCGCCGGAAGGCCGTCGCATTTTCCCGCGAATGACCGTCACGGAAAACCTTCAGATGGGCGCGGGCCTCGATAACCTCAAACATTTCAACGAGGACGTCGAGAAGATCTTCACGCTGTTCCCGCGTCTCAAGGAACGCCATGCGCAGCGCGGCGGCACGCTTTCGGGCGGCGAACAGCAGATGCTGTCGATCGGCCGTGCACTGATGGCACGCCCGAAGCTCCTGCTTCTCGACGAACCGTCGCTCGGTCTCGCACCGCTGATCGTCAAGGGCATCTTCGACGCGATCAAGAAGCTTAACGAGCAGGAAGGCTTGACCGTTTTCCTCGTGGAGCAGAACGCATTCGCTGCCCTGAAACTCTCGCATCGCGCCTACGTGATGGTGAACGGCAAGGTGACGATGAGTGGTTCGGGTAAAGAGCTGCTCGCCAATCCTGAAGTCCGTGCCGCCTATCTCGAAGGCGGAAGACATTGAGCCGATAGAAAAGGAGAGTTTGATATGCAGGGACTTTTCTTTGAGGCAGATTCGGGCGTGCGGATGGCCATCCGTGGACTTGTGATGCTGATCGGCTTCTGGACGGCGTGGCGTGCGGGCAGGGCTGCGGCTGAAAGCTGGAGCAACTATCCGCAGGTCATCGTCTATACCTTCCTCCTCGCCTGGGCGATGCAGTTCCTGCATCACGCCCTCTTTGACGGGCCGATGCTCAGCGCCTTCTATTATGTCATCGATTTCGTGCTGCTGCTTGTCTTCTCGACGGCAGGTTTCCGCTATCGCCGCACCAATCAGATGGTTAACAACTATTACTGGCTGTACGAAAAGACATCCGCGTTCTCGTGGAAGAACAAACATTGACAGCCCGTTGAAACTAGGCATGAATTGCCTTCAGAGTGGAACAGCTTTCCTGGCGCAGTGATGGTGGGCAATGCGCCAGGTCTTGGACCGGAACCCGCCCAAATAATTGGGAGTAAAATATGAAGAAGTCTCTTCTGTCGGCAGTGGCTCTGACGGCGTTGGTCGCCTTCAGCGGCAACGCGTGGGCCGACGTTCTCATGGGCGTTGGCGGTCCGCTGACCGGCCCGAACGCTGCTTTCGGCGCTCAGCTTCAGAAGGGTGCCGAGCAGGCAGTTGCCGACATCAACGCGGCAGGCGGCATCAACGGCGAGCAAATCAAGCTCGAACTCGGTGACGACGTTTCGGACCCGAAGCAGGGCATCTCGGTCGCCAACAAGTTCGTCGCTGACGGCGTGAAGTTCGTCGTCGGCCACTTCAACTCGGGCGTTTCGATCCCGGCGTCTGAGGTCTACGCTGAAAACGGCATCCTCGAAATCACCCCGGCTGCAACGAACCCGGTGTTCACCGAGCGCGGCCTTTGGAACACCTTCCGCACCTGCGGACGTGACGACCAGCAAGGCGCGATTGCCGGCAAGTATCTTGCCGATCACTTCAAGGATGCCAAGATTGCTGTCGTTCACGACAAGACCCCTTACGGTCAGGGCCTTGCCGACGAAACCAAGAAGGCTCTGAACGCCGCTGGCGTCACGGAAGCCATGTATGAAGGCATCAACGTCGGCGACAAGGACTTCTCCGCCCTCATCGCCAAGATGAAGGAAGCCGGCGTCTCGATCATCTACTGGGGTGGTCTGCACACCGAAGCGGGTCTCATCATCCGCCAGGCTGCCGACCAGGGCCTGAAGGCGACGCTCGTTTCGGGTGACGGTATCGTCTCGAACGAACTCGCTTCCATCGCTGGCGACGCGGTTGCCGGTACGCTGAACACCTTCGGCCCGGATCCGACCACCAACCCGGCCAACAAGGAACTCGTAGAGAAGTTCAAGGCTGCCGGTTTCAACCCGGAAGCTTATACCCTCTACTCCTACGCTGCAGTGCAGGCGATCGCTGGTGCTGCCAAGGCAGCCGGCTCAGTCGACCCCGAAGCCGTTGCCGCGGCAATGAAGGAAAAGGGCCCGTTCCCGACGGTTCTCGGCGACATGTCCTTCGACGAAAAGGGCGACCCGAAGCTCCCGGGCTACGTCATGTACGAATGGAAGAAGGGTCCGGACGGCAAGTACAGCTACTTCCAGCAGGAAGCTGCCAAGTAAGCTTTGCTTGAACGGTTCACACCGCTTACAGGAAGCCCGGTTTCGACCGGGCTTCTTTGTTTTTGAAGCCGCCTTCGGCGCATAAGCCGTTTGCATTCCGGTCACGCTCAGTTAACTGTTGGCCCCACCAGAATTCAGAAACGGAAGTTCCCGATGTCCCGACCGCGCATCCTCGTCACCCGCCGCTGGCCCTCTGCTGCCGAGGCGGCGCTTGCGGAGCGCTTCGATGTGACATTCAACCAAGCCGACATCCCGCTGAATACCGATCAGTTCCGGCAGGCGTTCTCGGAGTATGACGCGATCCTGCCCACCGTCTCCGACAAGCTGCCAGCCGCTGTTTTCGCGGGCGATGTCCGCACGAAAATCCTCGGCAATTTCGGCGTTGGCTACAACCACATCGACATCGCTGCAGCCAAGGCCAAGGGCATCGCGGTCACCAACACGCCGGGCGTGCTGACGGATTGCACGGCCGATATCGCCATGCTGCTTCTTCTCGCGGTGGCGCGCCGCGGCGGCGAGGGCGAGCGCCAGGTGCGTGCCGGCGCCTGGAGCGGTTGGTGCCCGACGCACATGATAGGAACGAAGGTGACCGGCAAGACGGTCGGAATCATCGGCTTCGGCCGCATCGGCAAGGCCTTTGCCCGGCGCTGCCATTTCGGCTTCGGCATGGATGTCGTCTTCTATAACCGGTCGAAGGTCGATGAAGCCGAGGCGGCGCGTTACGGCGCACGTCAGCTTGCGACGGTGGAGGAGGTGCTGGCCGCCTCCGATTTCATATCGCTGCATTGCCCGGGCGGGGCCGAGAACCGGCACTTGATGAACGCGGAACGCTTTGCGGCAATGAAACCGGGTGCGTTTCTGATCAATACGGCGCGCGGCGACGTGGTCGACGAAGCGGCATTGATCAGCGCTTTGGATAGCGGCACGATCCGCGGGGCGGGGCTCGATGTCTACGAGGCCGAGCCGCAGGTGCCCGAGAGACTGAAAGCGATGGAAAACGTCGTCCTCCTGCCGCATCTCGGCAGCGCGACGGAGGAAACCCGGACCGCGATGGGCATGAAGGTGGTGGACAACATCACCGCCTTCTTCGACGGCAGGGAGCCGCCGGACAGGGTGGCTTGAGAGAACAACATCCCCCTCACCAACAAAATCGAGCACTTAGCTAAAGCTAAGATGCTGATTTTGTATCCTCTCCCCGCTGAGTAAGAGGAAGGAATGCCACGGAGAGGTTTGTCCCTCTCCCCTCGGGGAGAAGGTGCCGGCAGGCGGATGAGGGAGCGGGATGCTATTCACATCTCATGCAGCATACGGGCTGCCGTTACCTGACCATCCGAGTGGCAGATGCTGCTTTTTAAGGCATGGTCCAGATGCTGCCAATCCGTCTGCCGCGGCTGCGGCCGGTTCGGCGGATGGCACAAAGATTGCTCACTTAAAATATTTGCCGGATTGAATGAGAACAGCCGGGCAAACGGCGAAGGCGCAGGGAGACGGAATGACGACCGTGGCGGCAACCACCAGACCGCAAAGGGCCGAAGGGCGCGGGCATCTGGCCGCAAAGCTGCTGGACGGGCGTGCGCGTATCCGCGAACTCTACCAGGAAGGTGCCGCCAAGATCCGCCTGCCGGAGACCTTCGATGCGTCCATGGAGGCGGTCATCATCAATACGGCCGGTGGGTTGACCGGCGGCGACCGGATGAACTGGAGCGTCGTCGCAGGACCCGGCACGCGTATCGATGTGACCACGCAGGCATGCGAGAAGATCTACAAGGCATCGGCTGGCACGGCGGAAGTAACGACCACGATCACGGCGGGTGCGAATTCGCGCGTCGACTGGCTGCCGCAGGAAACCATTCTGTTCGACCGTGCATCGCTGTCTCGCCGCCTCGATGTCGATCTTGATGAGACCGCGGAATTTCTCGCTGTGGAAGCAAACTTGCTCGGCCGCAAGGCGATGGGCGAGGTCATGGAGACCGGGCTTTTCAGTGATCGCTGGCGCATCCGTCGAGCGGGCAGGTTGATCCATGCCGAGGAGTTGCGGCTTGACGGTGCCGTCAGCGCGCTCACCGCTCGCCAGCCTATTCTGAGCGGGCAGGTGGCCTTTGCGACGCTGCTTTATGCCGGCGCGTTTGCCGATAGCTATCTCGCGAAGGTCCGGCCGCTTTTCGAGGGTCACATGGCAGGGGCCAGCGCGTGGAACGGCAAGCTTGTGGTGCGCGCTGCGGCAGCCGATGGCTTTGCCCTCAGAAAAATACTGATCCCGGTCATTTCCGCCTTGCGCAACGGAGCGCCTGTGCCGAAAGTCTGGAACCTCTAATCTGAATGGATGAATGATGAACCTCACTCCAAGAGAAAAAGACAAGCTGTTGATTTCCATGGCAGCGATGGTGGCACGGCGGCGGTTGGAGCGCGGCGTGAAGCTCAATTACCCTGAAGCGATCGCCCTGATCAGCGACTACGTTGTGGAAGGCGCGCGTGACGGCCGCCCGGTCGCCGAATTGATGGAGGCGGGAGCCCACGTCATCAGCCGCGATCAGGTGATGGTGGGCATCGCCGAGATGATCCATGACGTTCAGGTGGAAGCGACGTTCCCCGATGGCACCAAGCTCGTCACCGTTCACGAACCGATCCGTTGAGGAGGCGATGATGCTCGAACTTCGTCCGAACTGCGAATGCTGCGACAAGGACCTGCCGCCAGAAAGCCGAGAGGCGATGATCTGCACGTTCGAGTGCACCTTCTGTGCGGACTGCGTGGATGGTGTGCTGCAGGGGCGGTGTCCGAACTGCGGTGGCGAATTCACCCGCCGTCCCGTGCGTCCGACCGCTATGCTTGCCAAATATCCGGCATCGGTAAAGCGCGTGCTCAAAGCAGAAGGTTGCGCGCCGCAAAGGGCGGCGTGAGGAGAACGACATGATCCCAGGCGAAATCATTGCCGCGAGCGGCGACATCGAACTGAATGCCGGTCAGCCGACCGTGACGCTTGAGGTTTCGAACACCGGTGACCGCCCCGTGCAGGTTGGCAGCCATTACCATTTTGCGGAAACCAACGCGGGACTTTCCTTCGATCGTGACCAAGCCCAGGGCATGCGCCTCGATATACCGGCAGGCACCGCCGTTCGGTTCGAGCCGGGCCAGACGCGTTCCGTGACGCTGATACCGCTTTCCGGCAAGCGCGAAGTCTACGGCTTCCGCCAACTCGTGATGGGCAAGCTCTAAGAAAAAAGACGGGAGACAATTGAATGCGATCGACTCTGTACCTGGTCGCCGCGGCAGCAGCGCTGATGGCCAGTACCGCGCAAGCTCAGGAGGCGGATTGCAAAAATCCGCAGACGCAGACCGATATGACCTTTTGTGAGCAGTCTCGCTACGAGGCTGCAGACGCGGCACTGAACGAGCAGTGGCAAAAGACGCGCGCGGCACTGGCTGCGACGGACAAGGGTCTGGATGAGAATGATCGTGGCGCCGAGAAGGCGCTCTTAACGGCTCAGCGCGCCTGGATCTCCTATCGAGATGCTCATTGCCAAGCCTACGGCTTTCAGGCGCGGGGCGGTACGATGGAGCCGATGCTGGTTGCCGGCTGCCTTGCCGATCTCACGGACGAACGCACCAAGCAGCTCAAAGAGCTCTCCGACGCGATGGGGAACTGAACGTGACCCGGAAGATCGTGATCGTAGGCAATGGTGAAATCGGCAAGGAAGGGGCCGCGGCAATCGCCGCTGCGGACTTCGTCATCCGGTTCAACGAGTGCCGCTCCTATGCCGCAAGCCCGGGCCGGACCGATGTGGTCGCCGTCTGCAATACCGGCAGACCGGGCAAGGCGATGAGTGGTTCGGATGCCTGGCGGAACCACCGCGCCGTCATTGAAGCCTCCGAAATTTGGAGCGTCCGCGATCCCGAAAAGTTTGCAGCTTTCAAGGCGCCGCTGGCCGTTTCACATCCTGACCTCGATGATTTCTGCGATGATTATACGAGTCGGTTCAATGTCTTCTGCGAGGATGCTGGCAAGCGGCACGTGGTCGTTCAGAAATCGATTCATGAAGCCGTAGAAGCCGAGCTCGCCGCTTTCAATCCCGCGCCATACGTCGTTCCGAGCAGCGGCATGATCGTCATCGCCGAGACGTTCCGGCAGTTTCCCGATGCGGATATCTTGCTGTCCGGCTTCAACCATACCGGCTGGGAATGGCATCCCTTTGCCGCCGAAAGGCAGCTCGTCGACAGCTATGTCGCCGCTGGCCGCATCACGCGGCTTCCGAGGGCGAACGCATCCCTTTCTTCCTCCCAAGGAGCCTGACAGATGCCCCATAAGATCTCCCGCGCCGCCTATGCCAGCATGTTCGGTCCGACCGTCGGCGACAAGGTTCGTCTGGCCGATACGGAACTCTTCATCGAGGTCGAGAAGGATTTCACCACCTATGGCGAAGAGGTGAAGTTCGGCGGCGGCAAGGTGATCCGCGACGGGATGGGGCAGAGCCAGGTGACGCGCGCCAGCGGTGCGGTCGATACGGTCATTACCAATGCGGTGATCGTCGACCATACCGGTATCGTCAAGGCCGACATCGGCCTCAAGGACGGACGCATCGTCGCGATCGGCAAGGCCGGCAATCCGGATACGCAGCCGGGCGTCAACATCATTGTCGGACCGGGCACGGAAGCGATCGCCGGCGAGGGCAAGATCGTGACGGCGGGCGGCATGGATAGCCACATTCACTTCATCTGCCCGCAGCAGATCGAGGAAGCGCTGATGAGCGGACTGACCTGCATGCTCGGCGGCGGCACCGGCCCCGCCCATGGCACGCTGGCGACGACCTGCACGCCCGGACCCTGGCATATCGCTCGGATGATCGAGGCGGCCGATGCGTTCCCGATGAACCTTGCCTTCGCAGGCAAGGGCAATGCCTCCCTGCCGGGGGCATTGGAGGAAATGGTGCTTGCGGGGGCGACCTCTCTGAAGTTGCACGAAGATTGGGGAACGACGCCGGGGGCCATCGATTGCTGCCTCTCCGTCGCCGACCAGTATGATGTGCAGGTGATGATCCATACGGATACGCTGAACGAAAGCGGCTTCGTCGAGGATACGATCGGCGCCATCAAGGGCCGCACGATCCATGCGTTTCACACCGAAGGCGCCGGCGGGGGCCATGCGCCTGATATCATCAAGATCTGCGGCCAATCGAATGTCATTCCGTCATCCACCAATCCGACGCGGCCCTATACGGTCAACACGATCGCAGAGCATCTCGACATGCTGATGGTCTGCCACCACCTGTCACCGTCGATCCCGGAGGATATCGCCTTTGCCGAAAGCCGCATCCGCCGGGAGACGATCGCCGCCGAAGACATCCTGCATGACATCGGTGCCTTCTCGATCATTTCGTCCGACAGCCAGGCCATGGGCCGCGTCGGCGAGGTGGCGATCCGCACCTGGCAGACGGCAGACAAGATGAAGCGCCAGCGCGGCCGGTTGAGAGAGGAGAAGGGCGACAACGACAATTTCCGAGTCCGCCGCTACATCGCCAAATACACGATCAATCCGGCGATCGCCCACGGCCTGTCGCACGAGATCGGTTCCGTCGAAGCCGGCAAGCGCGCCGATCTCGTCATCTGGAATCCAGCCTTTTTCGGGGTGAAACCGGACATGGTGCTGCTCGGCGGCTCGATTGCTGCCGCTCCGATGGGCGATCCGAACGCCTCGATCCCGACGCCGCAGCCCGTCCACTACCGCCCGATGTTCGCATCCTACGGCAAGAGCCTGACGAATTCTTCCGTGACTTTCGTCTCGCAGGCGTCGCTCGATGCGGGTCTCAAGGGACGGCTCGGCGTCGCCAAGGACCTGATCGCGGTCAAGAACACCCGCGGCGGTATCTCCAAGGCGTCGATGATCCACAACAGCCTGACGCCTGACATCGAGGTCGATCCGGAAACCTACGAGGTTCGCGCTGATGGTGAATTGTTGACCTGCGAGCCGGCGACAGTGCTGCCGATGGCGCAGCGGTATTTCCTGTTCTAATCGGACTGATTGACCTCATCTTTATGCAGTTGCCCGCAAGCGCCATGCACCTGCGGAATGTCTGTTATGCGCTGCGGTATTTTTGTCTCTTTCATGCTGCAATGCCGCGAATTCTTCGCTAGTGAGGACTCTCCATTTTCGGGGTCGCGGATTTTCCCAAGATTTGCCGCAGACCCTCCCACGAAGGAGATTTCGATGATCGGCAAGAAGGTTCCCACCGTTGTTTTCCGTACCCGCGTCCGCGACGAGGCCGTTGGCGGTCCCAATCCGTTCCGCTGGGAAGACAAGACGACCGACGACTACTTCGCAGGCAAGCGCGTCATCCTCTTCTCGTTGCCGGGCGCGTTTACGCCGACCTGCTCGACCTATCAGCTGCCGGACTTCGAAAAGCTTTCCGGCGAGTTCGGTGCCGAAGGCGTCGACGAGATTTACTGCATCTCCGTCAACGACGCTTTCGTGATGAACGCCTGGGGCAAGTCGCAGGATCTCGAAAACGTCAAGCTTATCCCGGACGGTTCCGGCGAGTTCACGCGCAAGATGGGCATGCTTGTCGCCAAGGACAATCTCGGCTTCGGCATGCGCTCCTGGCGCTATGCGGCGATCGTCAATGATGGCGTCGTTGAGCAGTGGTTCGAGGAAGAGGGTTATTCCGATAATTCCGATACGGATCCCTACGGCGTCTCTTCGCCCCAGAACATTCTGGAAGCCCTGAAGTCTGTCAAGCAGGCCGCCTGACAGGCCAAAAATCATCGCTAAAAACAGCGGGGCTCGGCATTTTGCCGGGCCCTTGCTTCTAGAGATGACTATGCAGCTTTAGCGTGCATCCGTCACCGTGAAATTGGTGTTCACAAGCTTGGGATGGCAGGCATTTTAACGATCGCCTTAGGTGGTTGGAAGCAAATCGCCCTTTAATCAAACGCTATCGCGGGAGATCGGAGAGGTCGATCAAAATGAAAAGATGGATTTCGCTCCAGGCCGATCTCCGCAATTTCCAGCATAGGCGCACGGTCTATGTGTTCGCGCTTAAGATGAGCTTTCTCGCCGTCATTCTGTCGGCGCTTGTGATTGCCGCGATGCTGCCCACGCTCGACTACATCGGCTTCCTGCCTCTCCCTTTGGTACATGCCATTCAATTCGGCGTCATTCTCTCCTGGCTCGTCTGCGGCGTGGTCTGCGGCGTGCTTTCGCTGATCGTCGGCCACGCGATGCATCATTTGACAGTATCGCGCGCGGAGTTCGAAAAGCTGAGCCGCACCGATGTGCTCTCCGGCTTGTTGAACCGCCGCGCTTTCGCCGAAGCGCTGGAGGGGATGGATGACGGCGCCTCGCTGGTGATCTTCGATGTCGATCGCTTCAAGGCGATCAACGACCGCTTCGGTCATGCCTGCGGCGATGCCGTCATCGTTGCCCTATCCACAATTCTTGCGTCGGCCTTTGGCGCTCCTTCGGTCGTCGCGCGTCTCGGCGGCGAAGAGTTCGGTGTGATCGTTGCCGGCGGTGACGTTGAAGAGCGGCTGGAGCGGATCGAGTCGGTGAAGGCTCAGATCGCCCGGCGCCCGATCGCTGCCGACGGCTGCGATATCGCGATCACGATTTCGGCTGGCATCGCCGATCTTCTGCCCGGACGCAGCAAGGACTCTATTTACACAGCCGCCGACAAGGCGCTCTATCTGGCAAAGGCGCTCGGCCGAAACCGCGTGGTACACGAGAGACACGGGCTGAACTACGCCCTGCATCGCCATCTGATCGAAAGTGGCCTCGGCGTTCAGGGGGCTGATCCGGAATACGACGACGCGCCCCGCGCCTCCAGAGCATTTCAAGGCTCTGGCAGATAACTCGGTTGCAAAGCGCATTGGCGCTTGCGCCGGCAGGCGCTATTTTGCATGGTCGTGACCTCACAGAAACGGACATGTCATGCAGCGCGTTACCTCATATCTTCGAGCCGGAACCCCGTCTTCCAACCCCATCGGCAAAGTCGTTCTGCCGCACGATCTGAGGCATCTGCGCCGCAAACTCCTGCATCTCGAAAACGGCGACATGGTCATGCTCGACCTGAAGGAACCGGTGCTGTTTGCAAGCGGCGATATGCTGGTTCTCGAGGATGGGGAACTCATCGAAATCCAGGCCGCCGACGAGAAGCTTTTCGAGATCCGAGGCCGCGACCGGATGCATCTCATCGAGCTTGCCTGGCACCTCGGCAACCGGCACCTCGGTGTGCAGATCGAGGAAGAGCGCATGCTCATCCTGCGCGACCACGTGATCCGGCCGATGCTCGAGGGGCTGGGCGCGACCGTCAACGAAGTCACGGAGCCGTTCCAGCCCGCGCGCGGCGCCTACCATTCGCATGGCAACCATTCGCACGGGCACGACCACGGTCATCACGCGCATGATTGAGCCGCAATGACCGAGGGCGGCGACCTGCAGGCTCTGCTGCGTCTCATGACATGGCTCTCGCCGGCCTTTCCGGTCGGCTCGTTCGCCTATTCCGGCGGTCTTGAGCGCGCCGTCCATGACAGGCTCGTCACGGATGCGGCCTCGCTGGGCGGATGGATCGAGACGCTGCTTTCTAATGGGAGCACATGGAACGACGCGGTGCTCTTTGCGGCAAGCTGGTGGATGCTGGATGATGCGGATGAACTTGCAGAACTTGCTGCCCTGGCGGAGGCCCTGGCAGGATCACGGGAGCGCCACCAGGAGACGATGCTGCTCGGCGAGGCGTTTCTGACGGCGGCGCGCGCCTGGCCCGATCCCCTGTTTGATCGCCTGCCGCGGGCCGTCGCCTATCCGGTTGCCGTCGGTACGGTTGCCGGGGCGCATGGCATAGAGCTGCAAAAGGCGCTCGCTGCCTTTCTGCATGCCTATGTCTCGCAAGCGGTGTCGGCGGGCATCAGGCTCGGTGTTGCCGGCCAGAAGGACGGCGTGGCCATCCTGGCGCGGCTGGAGGAGACGATTGCCGCCGTCACGCATCGTGCAGCCGGCTCGACGCTCGACAATCTGGGTTCGGCGGCCGTTCAGGCCGAGATTGCCTCGCTGCGGCACGAGACGCAGACGACGCGGCTCTTCCGCTCCTGATCAGAGCATCTCCGTCATTTGCCGGTGGCAGCGTCGAGATCGCGCGGCTATCATCGGCCGAAATTGGAGTGTGGAGATGAAATCGAGAAACGGACCGCTTCGCGTCGGCATCGGCGGACCTGTTGGGTCGGGAAAGACGGCACTGACGGAGAAGCTTTGCAAGGCGATGCGCGACGATTATTCCGTCGCGGTGGTCACCAATGACATCTACACGACCGAGGATGCCGAAGCGCTGATGCGTATGCAGGCCTTGCCATCGGACCGCATCGTCGGCGTGGAAACCGGCGGCTGCCCGCATACGGCAATCCGCGAGGACGCCACGATCAACCTCCAGGCAATCGCCGGTCTCAGCGCGCGAATTCCCGATCTCGATGTCGTCTTCATCGAATCCGGCGGCGACAATCTGGCAGCGACGTTCTCGCCTGATCTGGCCGACATCACCATCTACGTGATCTCCGTCTGCCAGGGCGAGGAGATCCCCCGCAAGGGCGGCCCGGGCATCACCAAATCGGACCTGCTGGTCATTAACAAAAAGGACCTAGCACCTTATGTCGGCGCCGACCTCGACGTCATGGACCGCGATGCAACGCGCATGCGCGAGAGGCGTCCTTTCGTCTTCTCCGACATGAAGCGCGGCGACGGCGTCGATTCCATCGTCAATTTCCTCAGGGAGCAGGGCGGTCTCTAATCCGGCGCGTCCAAATTGACGCGGGGCGTTGGGGCTGGTTGCATTGCAGGCGCGCCGAAGCTATCTTGCGCGCGATGGGGATGGAGTTCCCCCGAAACCGCCGTGATGGCTGATGACTCCTACCGCGATTCATTCGACGGTGGGAGTGTGTCTACTGCCCGCCGCAGGCGGGCTTTCATGTCCGCCCGAACAGAGAGGCGTGCATGTCATTTTACACTTGCTTACTGATCATGGCTGGAGGCGCCTTGGGCACTCTGGCGCGTTATCTTGTGTCCGTTCTCGCGGCGCCCATCAGCGGCGATCTTCCTTGGGGCACGATCATCATCAATATCAGCGGGTCCTTCATCATCGGCCTGTTCGGAACGCTGACGCTCACCCACGGGCGCTTTCCCGCTTCGGAAAACCTCCGGCTCTTCGTGATGATCGGCCTCTGCGGCGGCTATACGACCTTCTCTTCCTTCAGCTTGCAGACGCTGGATCTGCTGCGCTCCGGAGCCGTGACGCGGGCGGCGGTCAATATCGCGGCTTCGGTGGTGCTCTGCATCGCAGCGGTCTCGGCGGGCCATCTGATCGCCTCCTATTTCAACGGCCGTGCGCCGCAGGTGGCACAGTTGCCGATCGCGGAAGAAGCGTGACGGTGAAAAGTCTCCAATAAAAAAGCCGGGCTTGGCGCCCGGCTTTCTGTCTCGCTATTTGAGAAATCACTCTGCCGCGAACGGCGGCAGGCGCAGCACGTTCTTCGCGTTGGCGTTGGCGACCTTGCGCTTGCCTTCCGGATTCTCAATCGCCTCCATCCGCTCGTTGAGAGAGCCGACGGCGTCGGTCAGCTCCTCGCGGGACATCGCCAGCTCCTCCTGATCCTTCTTTCCGACCAGGCGGCCGAAGAGCCAGCGGAGCAGGCGTGAGAGATCGTCCATGATCAGGAAGAAGGAGGGGACGACGACCAGCGACAGCACGGTCGAGACGATGATGCCGCCGATCACTGCGATTGCCATCGGCGCGCGGAACGAGCCGCCTTCGCCGACGCCGAGTGCCGACGGCAACATGCCGGCCGACATGGCGATCGAGGTCATGATGATCGGCTGGGCGCGTTTGCGGCCCGCTTCGACCATCGCCTCCACACGTTCCATGCCGCGATGGCGCATCTCGATGGCGAAGTCGACGAGCAGGATCGCGTTCTTCGTCACAATGCCCATCAGCATCAGGATACCGATCATGACGGGCATCGACAGCGGATTGTTGGTGATGAGCAAACCCACTGCCACGCCGCCGATTGCAAGCGGCAGGGAGAACAGAATGGTGAACGGCTGGATCACATCCTTGAAGAGCAGGATCAAGACCGCCAGAACCAGCATCAGGCCCATCAGCATCGCGTTGCCGAAGCTCTGCTGCATTTCCTTCTGGACCTTCGCGTCGCCGCTTTCGACAAGTTGCACCGTCGACGGGATCTTGGTGTCCTTGACGATCTGCAGGAAGCGAGCCGATGCCGTATCGAGCGCCACGCCCTGCGGCAAGTCGGAGCCGATCGAAACGACGCGGTAACGGTTGTTGCGCTTGATGGAGCTCACGCCTTCCGAATAGTCGATATCAGCCACGGTCGCGAGCGGAACGGTCGCGCCGCTCGCCGTCTTGATTTTCAGCGCGCGGATGGCGGCGAGGTCACGCCGCATATCGAGTGCGGCCTGAACGCGGATCGGGATTTGGCGATCGTCGAGATTGATCTTCGCCAGCGCCGCGTCGATGTCACCGATGGTCGCCACGCGGATCGTCTCGGAAATCTGCTGCGGCGTAATGCCGAGGCGGGCCGCCTGGTCCTTGCGCGGACGAACCTGCAGTTCCGGACGGGGCAGGGCGCCGTCCGCGCTGACATTTGCCAGCAGCGGTTCGGCACGCAGCTTCGATTCCAGAAGTCCGACCGCTTCGTTCAGGTCCTTTTCGCTCTTGGAGAGGAAGTTGAAGGAAAGGTCGCGTTCGCCGCGGTCGTTGAGCTTCAGGATTCGGACGTCCGGAATGTCCTTCACCTTCGCGAAGACTTCCTTTTCAATATCCCACTGCGGACGCATGCGGCCGTGAACCTCGACCTTCGGCAGATAAGGCCCGATGATCGGCATCGCGCCGAAGAAGTCGTTCACGAGCTTCTTCGACAGCCGCTGATCGAGCTTGTGCAGCGTCAGCGTCACCGTCGCGCGGCGAAGCTCAAGGTCGCCCTTTGGCGATGCACCACCGAGCACGAAGACGCTTTCGACGCCGTCGATATCCTTCACGTCCTTGTAGATCGTGTTCGTCGTCGCTGCGGTGTCGTCTAGCGTCGCATTCGGCGGCAGCTCGACGGAGAGCACGATACGTGATGCGTCTTCCGGCGGCAGGAAGCTGCCGGGCACCTGAGCCAGCAACATGACAGAGCCGACCAGGAAGGCGATCGCCGCGATCAGCGTCGCATAGCGTGTCCACCAGCGGCGGGTGGTGGCGCGCACGAGCCGCGTGTAGCCGCGGAAGAACAGCCCGTCATTGTCGTGATGGTCGTCCTTGCCGTCTTGGGCGCGCATCAGGTATGCGGCCATCATCGGCGTGATGAGACGTGCCACCATCAGCGAGAAGAAGACCGAGAAGGCAACCGTCAGGCCGAACTGAATGAAGTACTGGCCAGGGATGCCGGGCATGAAGGAGACCGGCACGAACACGGCAATGATCGTGAAGGTCGTGGCGATGACGGCGAGGCCGATTTCGTCAGCGGCCTCGATGGCTGCGCGATACGGCGTTTTGCCCATCTTGATATGGCGGGCAATATTCTCGATTTCGACGATCGCATCGTCGACGAGAATACCGGTCGCGAGTGTCAGGGCGAGGAAACTGACGAGGTTCAGCGAGAAGCCCATCAGGTCCATGATCCAGAACGTCGGGATCGCGGATAGGGGCAGCGCGATCGCCGAGATCAGCGTTGCGCGCCAGTTCCGAAGGAACAGGAAGACGACGACGATTGCGAGCAGCGAGCCCTCGATCAGTGTGTCGAGCGCGGCCTCGTAGTTGCCGTAGGTGAAGTAGACGGAATCGCTGATCAGTTCGATGCCGACATTCGGGTTTTCTGCACGCACCTTGTCGAGGCTCTTTGCCACGGTTTCGGCAACGCTGACTTCGCTGGCGCCCTTGGCGCGGAAGACGCCGAAGGTGACGACGGGCGTATCATCGAAATTCGAGAAGGACTTCGGCTCCTGATAGGTATCCTTGATGGCGCCTAGTTCGGAGACCTTCACGAAACGGCCGTTCGGCAGGGCAATCGTCGTATTGGCGAGTTCTGCGACATCGCGCGCATCGCCGAGAACACGGATCGCCTGCTCGCTGCCCGCGACCTGGCCTCGGCCGGAGCCGAGGTCGACGTTCGTGCTGCGCAGCTGCTCGTTCACGCTGGCGGCGGTGATGCCGTAAGCGTTCAACTTGTCCGGATTGAGTTCGATGCGCACCTCGCGATCGGCGCCGCCATAACGGTCCACACGGCCGATGCCGGCCTGGCCCTGCAAGGAGCGCTTGATCGTGTCGTCAACGAACCAGGAAAGCTCTTCGAGCGTCATGTCCGGCGATGAAACGGCAAAGGTCTGGATTGCCTGCCCTTCGACGTCGATCTTGGCGACAATCGGTTCTTCCACATTGGCCGGGAGATCGCTGCGAATGCGATCGATCGCGTCCTTGGTGTCCTGCACCGCCTGCTCGGTCGGTACCTCCATGCGGAACATGACGACCGTTTGCGACTGGCCATCCGTCACGGTGGACTGGATTTCGTCGATGCCGTTGATGCTGGCGACCGCGTCTTCGATTTCCTTCGTCACCTGCATTTCGAGTTCGGCAGGCGAAGCGCCGCTCTGCGTGACGGTGATCGAGACAAGCGGAACGTCAATATTCGGGAAACGCGTGATCGGCAGCCTGTTGAAGGATTGGATACCGACAAAAAGCAGCAGGGCGAAAAGCAGCAGCGGTGCTACGGGATTTCGGATGGACCAGGCTGAAAAGTTCATCGGGCCTTCTCTCAGTTGGAAGCAGCAGCAGGCTGTTCGCGCACGGGTGTAATGCGGTCGCCGTCCCGAACGTAGGCGCCAGCCTTGGCAACGACTTCATCGCCCTCCTTGAGGCCTTTGAGGATCTCAACGTAAGCGCCGTCCTGAATGCCGGTTTCCACTTCGGCGAATTTTACGACCCCCTCTTCGACTTTGCGGGCGGACGAGCCTTCGCTGCTGGTCAGGACCGCCGAAAGCGGCAGAGCCACGTTCTGCGTCGACTTCACGACGATATCCGCGCTGCCATACATGCCCGCCCGCGCCTTGCTATCATCATCGATCAGAATGTGGACAAGGCCAAGGCGTGTGGTCGGATCGACCGTCGGGGAAACGAGGCGGACGGAACCGGAGAGCTTGTCGCGGCTGCCCGCAAGCGAGATGGTCGCTTTCTGGCCTGCCTGGATCTTGATGATATCGCTCTCGCCGACTTCGGCAACCAGTTCGATATCGTTGTCACGGATGATGGTGAAGAGCGGGTCGTCCGAGGCCAGCGCAATCGCGCCAACCCTGGCATTCTTTGCCGAAACCGTCCCCGCGACAGCCGTTTTCACATCGGTGCGGGCAAGCTTGAGATCGGTATCGGCGATCTGGCTGTCAACGACCTTCAGGTCTGCCACGGCAACCATGATTGCCTGCTCGGCCGAGCTGACGCGGGCGTTTGCGGAAACGGCTGCTGCAACCGCCTGCTCAACCTGGGCGGTGGACACGGTACCCTTCTTGCCCATTTCCTGCGCACGGGCCTGCTGTTGGCGGGCTTGCTCGGCATTCGCCTTTGTTTCGATCAGTTGCGCCCGCAACTGGGCGAGCGTCGCTTCGCCCTTCGCCTTCGTTGCCAGCATCTGGCTCTTCTGCAAGAGCAGCGCATCGTCGTTCAGCGTCGCAAGTGTGCTGCCGGCTTCAACCTTGTCGCCCACGTCGGCGTTCAGCGCACGGATCGAAAGTCCATCGACCTGAGGCTGGAGATACACTTCCTCGACAGGCTTCACAGTGCCGGTCGCGACGACGCGATCGACGAGCGTCCGCGTCTTGGCCGTGGTTACGACGATCGCGGGGAGGTTCTGGCGCGGCTTCGTGGTTGCCGTTTCCTGCGCAAAAGCAGGAGCTGCCGCGAAAGCGGCGATAAGTAGGGCGAAGGCGCGTGTTTTGGTTCGCATGCGTGCCATTGGGTCGTCGTCCAATCATAAACATAGTCAGCCGAAATCGCGCGTTGTCCCTCAGCTCGCGAAAAGGCCATTTCAACTCTGTGTTCTCAGAGGTACTCCCGCTTCGGTTGCCGTCGCTCTCACACCCTCACGTACGGCAAACCCGGCTCGTACGTGGTATCGATTTGCTTGACGCGCAAGACCGGCAGAAAATAATTCCCCACAAGAGAGCATTAATTACCATTTGCGTCCAAATCAATCGGCGAGTGGTTATGTATTCATTCCGATGATTGATTGCCGCATAGTATTATGACGTCGCAGCCTCCGCCGATGCGACATCGCTTGCGAAATTTTTTCAATCGCCGCCAAAAAAGCGAAAACGCGCGGACTTCGCCGCGCGTTTCGTGTTTGGTTGGACGGCCACTTATTTTGCGGCAGCGTCCGTAACGTCGTGTGTCCAGGCGCCTGACGGCTCCTTGTTGATGATCTTCTGGTCGAGAAGAGCCTTAGCGGTGCGATCGTAAAGCGTGGTGTCGAGCGTGCCCGTACCGTCGCCGATCAATTTGGCGACTTCGCCCATCATGCGCTTCTGATGGTTCTCGTCCTGCCCGCCGTTATCCACGACGATCTCGGCTGCTTCATCCGGGTTGTCGACCGCGTATTTCCAGCCCTTCATCGATGCCTTGACGAACTTGACCATCTTTTCCTTGAAGGCGGGATCCTTGAGCTTGCTTTCCATCGCATAGAGGCCGTCCTCGAGAAGATCGTTGCCCATCGCGGTATAGTTGAAGACGAGCAGGTCTTCCGGCTTGAAGCCGGCATCGATCGCCTGCCAGTATTCATTGTAGGTCATGACCGAGATGCAGTCTGCCTGCTTCTGCAGGAGCGGCTGAACGTCGAAGCTCTGCTTCAGAACGGTAACGCCATCCGGACCGCCTTCAGTCTTGAGGCCAAGCTTGTTCATCCAGGCGAAAAACGGATACTCGTTGCCGAAGAACCAAACGCCAAGCGTGTGACCCTTGAAATCGGCTTCGGTCTTGATCGGGCCGTCCTTGCGGCAGATCATCTCCATGCCCGACTTCTGGAAAGGCTGGGCGATGTTGACCAGCGGAACGCCCTTTTCGCGGGCCACGAGCGCGCCGCCCATCCAGTCGACGATCATGTCGGCGCCGCCGCCGGCGATGACCTGCTCAGGCGCGATATCCGGGCCGCCCGGCTTGATGGTGACGTCGAGGCCCGCCTCTTCGTAGTAGCCCTTTTCCTTGGCGACGTAATAGCCGGCGAACTGGCTCTGCGTGACCCATTTCAGCTGCAGCGTTACCTTGTCGGCAGCCATCGCCTGGGCTGCCGCGAGCGACATCGCGCTCGCCATCATCGCAATAATCAGTTTTTTCATTTTCTTTTTTCCCTCTGAAGTTATGCCCCAATCCCATTTGCGGGAACAAAGCGACGCCTAGCCACCACGGATAGACGGATGCCAGAACGTCACCGCCCTTTCGGCGAGGGCGACGACCCCATAGAAGAGCGAGCCTGCCAGCGCCGCAACGGCGATTTCGGCCCAGACCATATCGACGTTCATGCGGCCGATTTCGGTGGAGATGCGAAAGCCCATGCCGACGATCGGTGTTCCGAAGAATTCGGCAACGATGGCACCAATCAGCGCCAGCGTCGAGTTGATCTTCAGCGCATTGAAAATGAAAGGCATGGCGGCGGGAAGCCGGAGCTTCAACAGCGTCTGCCAGTAGTTCGACGCGTAGGTGCGCATCAGGTCGCGCTCCATGTTGCCGGATGCGGCCAGTCCGGCGACGGTGTTCACCAGCATGGGGAAGAAGGTCATGATGATGACGACGGCGGCCTTCGACGGCCAGTCGAAGCCGAACCACATGACCATGATCGGAGCGACCCCGATGATCGGCAGCGCCGAAACCATGTTGCCGATCGGCAGCAAGCCGCGGCGGAGGAACGCCACCCGATCGGCAAGGATGGCGACAGCAAAGCCGGCGGCGCAACCGATGACATAGCCGATCAGCACCGCCTTGAAGATCGTCTGCCGCACGTCGTCGAACAGGATCGGCAGCGAACCGGCGATCCTGGCGCCGATCGCACTCGGCGGCGGAAGGAGCACGAAAGGAATGCCGAAGCCGCGGGTCGCCGCTTCCCACAGGATCAGGATCCAGGCGCCAAAGATCGCCGGGATCAGCAGCCGCAGGAACGAGCTTCCGAGCTTCGAGATGGGTTTCAACGCGGAGAGCACTGCGACGCAGCGCCAGGCGAGCAACCAGCAGGCGGCGATCAGGAAGAAGAAGGATTTGGTCGCCATGCCCTCGTTGCCGCCAATGCCGGAAAGCAGCATCCATGCGGCCGCGTGCGTGCCGATCAGTAGCGCCATCGCGGAAGAGGCCGGCGGCAGCGGCACGATGGACATGAGCGCGGATCCGGCGACCACGGCAATGATCAACGTCACCGTTCCGTCGGTGAAGGGGTGGGCAGCGCCCTCGTTGAGAAGCGGCAGCGATATCACGGCCGCGATGCATAGAAGGAGCGCAATCAAAGCCTGCCACGAGATGCCCGGAAATTTCATGCCGGCCTCCCGCCCATGGCGCGATCGACGATTTTCGCCACCAGACCGACGATCGCAACGAGCATGGCCGCCAACACCGAGCCTGCGACAAGGGCCGCCCAGATATCGATCGTCTGGCTATAATAGGAACCCGCTAGCAGCTTAGAGCCGATACCGGCAACGGCGCCCGTCGGAAGCTCGCCAACGATGGCGCCGACGAGACTTGCGGCAATCGCCACCTTCATCGAGGTGAAGAGAAAGGGGATGGAGGCCGGGACGCGCAGCTTCCAGAATGTCTGCGCCGGCGTGGCATTATAGGTGCGCATCAGGTCGAGGTGCATGATTTCCGGCGAGCGCAGGCCCTTCACCATGCCGACGGCGACGGGGAAGAAGGAGAGATAGGTCGAGATCAGCGCCTTCGGGATCAGGCCAGTAATGTTGATCGCCCCGAGCACGACGATGACCATCGGCGCGATCGCCAGGATCGGCACCGTTTGCGAGGCGATGATCCACGGCATCAGGCTACGGTCGAGCGCCTTGATATGCACGATGCCGACGGCGATCAGGATGCCGAGTAGCGTGCCGAAGGCGAAGCCGAGGACCGTCGAGGACAGGGTGACGCCAGCATGATAGACGAGGCTGCGATTGCTCGAGAGTTTGCGCAGGAAGGTGTTCTCGAAAAAGTTGCTCGCCACCTGGTGCGGCGCCGGCAGGACCGGTTTCGGCTGTGACAGCGTCTTGCCGATAAATTCCATCGTGGTCGGGGTGATGTTGTTGCGGGTATCCATGTCCCGCTGGAAGGGCGCATTCAGGAGAACAGCCGCGACATACCAGACGGCGATCAGTGCCACGAGGATGGTGAGGACGGGGACGATCTTGTCCTTGAGGGTGTCGGGTTTCATGCCGCTTGCTCCTTCAAAAATGGAGCGGCGTACTTTTGTATTTCGAGGAATACGTAGTCAGGCCCATCAAGCACTTGGGCATTGTCGAAACGGAGCACGTTGAAGCCTTCGTTCTTCATGAATGTATCGCGACGAATGTCGTGGCTGCGACCGGCTTCGGTCTCATGGCTATCGCCGTCGACTTCGATGACAAGGCGTGCCGACAGCCAGGCAAAATCGGCGATGTATGGGCCAATTGGGGTTTCACGCCTGAACCGGGCGCCAAAAGGGCGTAAATCGCGCAACATGTCCCACATCGCGGCTTCGGCCTTGGTCAATTCTCTGCGAAGGCGTTTTGCTCTTTCGCGGGTTTTGGAGGGGATGTTCGAGTGGGGCATTCAGAGGCCTTCCCTTTTGCTTGGGGCGAAAAACCCCTCCCCACCCCCTCCCCACAAGGGGGAGGGGCAGGTCTGCCGCACCCTCGAAGCCTGCCGTTGAACGAGAAGGGGTGTCGCTAGTTTGCCCCTCCCCCTTGTGGGGAGGGGTTGGGGAGGGGTCTTTGCTCCGAGCGGCCTACTCCTCATAGCTATGCCCCGCTCTCAGCCCCTCGCGAACGCGGTGGGCGATGGCCAGGAATTCCGGCGTCTCGCGGATGCCGAGCGGGCGCTCGGCCGGGAGCGTCGAGTCGATGATGTCGGTGACGCGGCCGGGGCGTGGCGACATGACGATGATCTTCGTCGAGAGATAGACGGCTTCAGGGATCGAATGGGTGACGAAGCAGATCGTCTTGTTGGTGCGCGCCCAGAGCTTCAAAAGCTCCTCGTTCAGGTGGTCGCGGACGATTTCGTCGAGTGCGCCGAAGGGCTCGTCCATCAAAAGCAGATCGGCGTCGAAGGCCAGCGCGCGGGCGATCGAGGCACGCTGCTGCATGCCGCCGGAAAGCTGCCAGGGAAATTTCTTTTCAAAGCCCGAAAGGTTGACGAGATCCAGCGCCTCGGCGATGCGCCGCTTCTGGTCGTCGGCCGCATATCCCATGATCTCCAACGGGAGCGCGATGTTCTTGTCGATCGTGCGCCAGGGATAAAGTGCGGGCGCCTGGAAAACATAGCCATAGGCGCGCGCCTTGCGCGCTTCCTCAGGCGTCATGCCGTTGACGGTGATCTCGCCCGAGGTTTTCCGTTCGAGATCGGCGATGACGCGCAGGAACGTCGTCTTGCCGCAGCCGGACGGACCGATGAAGGAGACGAAGTCGCCCTTGCGGACATCCAGATCGACATTGCTCAGCGCATGCACCGGCCCGTCATTTGTGTGGTAGGTGAGACAGAGATCCTTAGCGGATACGACGGACGCTGCTTGCATCGATGCTTGACCAATCCTGTTATTCCCGCCTGCAGCGGTTTGCGTGCTATGATTGTCACCGTTTTCTGTTGTAGCGGCAAAATTCATGGAGAATGACGATGGATGCGAAGTCAAAGCCTACCTGCCACATCATTCGCCCGAGCCATGCCTATGACGGCAAGCAGGGGCTGAGCTACTTCGAAGGCATTGCCGCGGAAACGGTCGGCGCGAAGGGCATCTGCATGCATCTTTTGACGATCCCGCCGGGCGTTCGCGCCAAGGCGCATCTGCACGAGGCGCATGAAACGGCAATCTACATGCTCTCCGGCGAGGCCCACACGTGGTACGGCGACCAACTGGAGCACCATGTGGTCGTCCATGCCGGCGAGCTTTTCTATATTCCGGCCGGTGTTCCCCATCTGCCGGCGAACCTCAGCAGCACGCCTTGCACCGCGATTATCGCACGGACGGACCCCAACGAACAGGAAAGCGTCGTGCTGCTGCCGGAGTTGGATGGGCTGGTGCAGGAGCGATGAGGCCAAGGATCACACCCCGCTTGCCGGAATGCCTGATCGTTCGACCTTGCGCGGCGCGGTGATTTCCTTCCAGGTCGAGAGCGCCTTGCTGACAGCGGTGACCGGCTCGCGCCTCACGAACTCGCCGTGGCCTTCCTGCGTCTTGATCGCGTCCTCCTCGATGGCCACGACGCCGCGCGTCAGCGTGTAGCGCGGCAGGCCGGTCACTTGCTTGCCTTCGAAGACGTTGTAGTCGATGGCCGACTGCTGCTTCTTCGCGGAGATCGTCTTCGAGCGTTTCGGGTCCCAAACGACGATATCGGCATCGGCGCCGACGAGGATCGCGCCCTTCTTCGGATAGATGTTGAGGATCTTGGCGCTATTCGTGGAGGTCACCGCGACGAATTCGTTCATCGTCAGGCGGCCGGTGTTGACGCCGTAGGTCCAGAGCATCGGCATGCGGTCTTCGAGGCCGCCGGTACCGTTCGGGATCTTGGTGAAATCGCCGACGCCGGTGCGTTTCTGGTCGGTCGTGAAGGCGCAATGGTCGGTCGCCACGACCTGCAGCGAGCCGGAAGCAAGGCCGGCCCAGAGGCTGTCCTGATGCTGCTTGTTGCGGAACGGCGGCGACATGACGCGGCGGGCGGCGTGATCCCAATCCTTGTTGAAATATTCCGTCTCATCGAGCGTCAGGTGCTGGATCAACGGTTCGCCGTAGGCCCGGATGCCCTTCTGCCGGGCGCGGCGGATCGCTTCGTGCGCCTGTTCGCAGGAGGTGTGGACGATATAGACCGGGCAGCCGGCCATGTCGGCGATCATGATCGCGCGGTTGGTCGCCTCGCCTTCGACTTCTGCCGGGCGCGAATAGGCATGCGCCTCCGGGCCGTTGTTGCCGTCGGCCAAGAGTTTCGACTGCAGTTGCGCGACCACGTCGCCGTTTTCGGCGTGCACCAGCGGCAGGGCCCCGAGTTCGGCGCAGCGCTGGAAGGAGGCGAACATTTCGTCATCGTTCACCATCAGCGCGCCCTTGTAGGCCATGAAGTGCTTGAAGGTGTTGATGCCCTTGTCCTGAACGACGGTCTTCATTTCGTTGAAGACCTGCTCGCTCCACCAGGTGATCGCCATGTGGAAGGAATAGTCGCAGTTGGCGCGCGTCGACTTGTTGTCCCACATGGTCAGCGCTTCGAGCAGCGACTGGCCGGGCGAGGGAAGGGCGAAATCGACCACCATGGTCGTGCCGCCGGAAAGTGCGGCGCGCGTGCCGCTTTCGAAATCGTCGGAGGAGTAGGTGCCCATGAAGGGCATTTCGAGATGGGTGTGCGGGTCGATGCCGCCCGGCATGACGTAGCACCCGGAAGCGTCCAGCGTTTCGTTGCCCGAGAGGTTCTGGCCGATCTCGACAATCTTGCCGCCGTCGATCTTAACGTCCGCCTTGTAGGTCAGGTCGGCCGTGACGATGGTGCCGCCCTTGATGACTGTGCTCATGGCTGCTGTTCCTTATTCTCTTTTGCGAATGAGGCCGGCGAATAGAAGCCGGATGCTCGGTCTACCTCAAGCCGCTGGCTCAGCGCGGCGAGAATTGTCTCAAGCACCGAGCGGCGTTCACGTGAAATTTCACGGTTCCAGAAACGCAGCACGGCATAGCCATGCGAGTTCAACCAGTCCGTGCGCTTCCTGTCATTCGCGCTGTCGGCATGCTGGAAGCCATCGACTTCAATGACAAGCCGTTGCTCGCGGCAGAGAAAATCCACGATATAAGGACCAAGCGGAACCTGTCGCGCGAACTTGTGGCCGTTCAGCCTGCGGGCACGAAGATCGCTCCACAGATGATATTCCTCTTCAGTTTCATTCTGACGAAGTTGCCGTGCTTGCGCCGTTTTTCCCGGCCGGCGTTTGGTAGCGTCGTCCTTCGGCATTCGTGGCACCCCCTCATCCGACCCTTCGGGCCACCTTCTCCCCGGCGGGGAGAAGGGAAAAACCGAGGCCTCAGCATCTTCTCCCTTCTCCCCTCGGGGAGAAGGTGCCCGAAGGGCGGATGAGGGGGCCGCGAACTCGGCGCTTGCCATCACCCGACGATCTCCGCTGTCTCGAGCACCGCGTGGAACAGCACGTCCGCACCGGCGCTCGCCCATTCCTTCGATATGTCTTCCGCCTCGTTGTGCGACAGGCCGCCGACGCAGGGGCACATGACCATCGTGGTGGGCGCGACCTTGGCGGCCCAGCAGGCGTCGTGGCCGGCGCCGGAGATGAGGTTCATGTGGCTGTAGCCGAGCCTTTCGGCCGCGTTGCGCACGGCGGTGACCAGCTTCGGGTCGAAGGTCACCGGCGCGAAATGGCCGATCGCCTCGATAGAGCATCCAACGCCGAGCGCGTCGGTGATCTTCGGCGCTTCGGCCTCGATCTTGGCGCGCATGCGGTCGAGCTTTTCCTTGTCCGGCGAGCGGATGTCGACGGTGAAGACGACCTTGCCGGGCAGCACGTTGCGCGAGTTCGGCGTGAAGAAGACCTGGCCGACGCCGCCGACGGCGCCCGGCTGGTTCTCCACGGCAACCGCCTGAACCATCTCCATGATCCGCGCCATGGCAAGCCCGGCATTGACGCGCATATTCATCGGCGTCGATCCCGTATGCGCTTCCCTGCCGGTCAGCGTGAATTCCAGCCACCAGAGGCCTTGACAGTGCGTGACCACGCCGATCTGCTTGTCCTCGGCTTCGAGGATCGGGCCCTGTTCGATGTGGTACTCGAAATAGGCGTGCATCTTGCGGGCGCCGACTTCCTCGTCGCCGAGCCAGCCGATGCGCTTCAGCTCGTCGCCAAAAGTCTTGCCTTCCGGATCCTTGCGGCCATAGGCGTATTCGAGCGTATGCACTCCGGCAAAGACGCCGGATGCCAGCATGGCCGGGGCAAAGCGCGCGCCTTCCTCGTTGGTCCAGTTGGTGACCACGATCGGATGCTTGGTCTTGATGCCGAGATCGTTCATCGTGCGAACGACCTCAAGCGCACTGAGCACGCCGAGGACGCCGTCGAATTTGCCGCCGGTCGGCTGGGTATCGAGATGCGAGCCGACATGGACGGGCAGCGCATCGGGATCGGTGCCGGGGCGCGTCGCAAACATCGTCCCCATCTTGTCGACGCCGACCGTTAAGCCGGCGTCTTCGCACCATTTGCGAAAGAGGCCGCGGCCCTCGGCATCGGAGTCGGTCAGCGTCTGGCGGTTGTTGCCGCCGGCAATACCGGGGCCGATCTTCGCCATGTCCATGAGACTGTCCCAGAGACGGTCCCCATTGACGCGCATATTCTCACCTGGCGCTGCCACCATGTCTGAAAATCCTCACCTGTTTTTCGCCGTCATGCCAGGAGCATGCGCCGTCTGTTCCCATCGTCAATTCCCGGCGCGCTTGTTTGTTTTGTTACGCCGGAAAATCCGCAGTTGCCTTTGTTTTGCACCTGACAGATAATTTGACCGATTGGTAAACATTACAGCTTCCCGCGCCGGGCTCAAGACGAAAATCAGGAAAAATACAGCCAAAATTGCAGGCAGTTGCTCAAAATGACGGCAAGGTGAGCCGTCTGGGCGAAGCAACTGAATTCCAAGGGGAAATGAGAGCCAGATGGCAATTCCGAGAGCAGCGAAGACCCAGCGGCGCACACGTATTCAGGAGGAAAAGGAAGAGCAAATTCTGGAGGCGGCTCTCGATGTGTTTTCCGCCAGGGGTTTCCGCGGCTCGACCATCGACCAGATCGCCGAAGTGGCCGGGATGTCGAAGCCGAACTTGCTCTACTACTTCCGCACCAAGGAGGCGATGCACCGGGCGCTGATCGATCGGGTGCTTTATACGTGGCTGGAGCCGCTGCGCGCCTTCGATGCCGACGGCGATCCGGAATCGGAAATCTGCAACTATATCCGCCGCAAGCTGGAAATGGCTCGCGACTTTCCCCGCGAAAGCAGACTGTTTGCCAACGAAGTGCTGCAGGGCGCCCCGCATATAGAAGACGAATTGAAGGGTCCGCTGAAGGAACTCGTCGACGAGAAAGCCGAGGTTATCCGGACCTGGGCAAAAGCGGGAAAGATCGCCGAGTGCGATCCGTACCATCTTATCTTTTCCATCTGGTCGACGACCCAGCACTATGCCGACTTCGATGTCCAGGTCCGCGCCGTTCTTGGCCAGGAGCATGCGGGGGCAGGGCGCTTCGAGGATGCCGGGCGTTTCCTCGAGCAGCTCTTTACCAGCGGGCTGGTCCGGCCGGCCTGATCGAACCTCCGCCGCGCTGCCGTTTACCCGGCCAGGCGGCGGGCCGCTTGAAGCGTGAGGCGGATGGTTTCCGCAATACGGCGTTCTGCTTCGGAAAATGGCAGTGAGCGTCCGCGCACCATTTCAGACCAGGCCTCGAAGCGCTTGCGGGGCGTCAATGCCGGATCGCCAGAGGCGTGCTGCACCGTGTTGGGCGGATCGCCCGCCCAGCGCACCGTACGCAGGATTTCCTGGCGGAAGAATATCACGTAATCGCTTGGCGACCGCGAGATCGGAATGGCAAGAAGCCCGGCTGCGTCGCCGTTCGCCGCGGCGTCGGGGCAGAATTCGGCGAGGTGATCGGTCGCAAGGACTTGGCCGGATGTGCGATTCAGCGTCTCGACCAGCGCCGGAAATTGCACTTGTGAGGGTGTGAGCCCCCGCACTGCCACGCGGCCATTGATCCAGACGGCAACGCCGTCAACAGGGACGGCGTCGGCGATGGCTTCGTTCAGCCACGCCGCGTCAGCGAGCAAGTCCGCATTGTCCGTAACGGCAGTCAGCAGCCGCTCGACGGTCCGCCGTGCCCCGGTCTCCAATTCGAGAGCCCGCTGCCGTTCCCGGCTTTCCAGCCGCGACGCGAACATCTGGCCGAAGAGTTCTGCCGCGGAGCGGCGCTCGAAGGACGGAAGGCGAGCGGTGTAATGATGGCAGGCGAGGAGGCCCCACAGATTGCCGTTCACCATGATCGGCAGCCAAAGCGAGGCTACGACGCCGATGTTTTTCAGATATTCGGCGTGGACCGGCGAGACCGAGCGCAGGATCGCCAGGGAGAGATCGGTCGTCCGACCATGCTCGTCGACCTCGGGCACGATCGGAACCGGCGCAGTTTCGACATCGGCGATAACACGGAAGATATTGCGGGTATGGAGGGCGCGCGCCTCGGCCGGAAAGTCCGAAGCCGGAAAATGAAAGCCAAGGAATGATCCGATGGCAGGCCTTGCGGCTTCCGCAACGACTTCGCCCGACCCTGTGTCATCGAAGCGGCAGACCAGGACGCGATCGAAACCGGTGATGCCGCGCGCCTGCCGCGCAGCCTCGCGTAAAAACTCTTCCGGCGTCTGCGCTTGATCCAGCCGGGCCATGATCGCGCGGATCGATATCGTTGAGCCGCCCTGGCGCCCATCTTGAGAGGGTTCGCCCTCGATGATGATTTGGCCGTCGCTGAGGTGTAGAGCCACGTCGAAGGCAGGACCACCATCGGCAAAGGCGATGCAGAACAGCCGCTCGACAATGCCTGGACCGCGCATGACGGACAGCCGGTTGCGGATGGCGTGCAGCGTCTGGGGCATGATGATGGCGGAAAGCGGCTGCCCGAGCGCGTCCTTGTAGCTTATGCCCAGAAATTCTTCGAGATTGATCGAAGCGCGCATGATCTTCCAATCGGAGGAAGCCACAATCAGGAAGCCGAAAGGCTGGATAGCGCCGAGCTGGTAAAGCTGCGCTCGGTCATAATTCGTCGGTTCGAGTTGACGGGAAGGTTCGCTCACGAGACAGGCAACTCCAGGTCCATTTCAGCAGCCGTGCATAGCGGCCGGTTCGGGATCAGCCATTCAATATCGACCTGCTCCAGCGCGCTCTGAGCGAGATGCCGCATCTTCCACACGATTTCTTGGCTGCTGCTTCATTCCGGCGTCACAAGGCAAGGCATATATGGCGGGAATCCGCTATATCCAGTGAATACATCAATAAGTTGAGATGGTTCCCCCGCTTTTCCCGTTAGCTCATGAGAGGCGGCAGGTTTGCCGCCAACGGGGCCGCAGCGTCGACTTCCGCTGAAGCAGTCCTTCGTCGCTAAGCCGGTCATCAAGCCGCTTGCGGCTGGGTAAAAATTGCTTTGTCAAAATAGACAGTTATGCCGTTTTCGCGCTAACGTGTGATAAAATATATTTTCCGGAAAGCAACATTATACTAATGTAGTACTTGCATATCGGGTGGTGGTAAAAAGTAATATCTTTGGGAGGAATAGTATGTCTCAAGCAGCGGCCTCGAAGAAGCGCATCTTGACTTCAGGTGATCTGACTATGTTGGACGGTTTGCTCAAGGATTGGTGCGACGATCGCGGTTATGACATTTTGAACATAGAGGCACAGGAGGCTGCGCAGGAGTTGACGATGTGGTTTGAGTTTGGGGTTGATCGACCGGATCAACTTCGGGAGCTGCTTGCAACACGTTGAATTGCGAAGCCTGCAATCAACCTAGCAGGATACTAGAATACGTAGAAAGCAACGCCGCGGAGCGATGGTTTCCGCGGCGTTGCTCGTTCATCACTCCGCGGCCTGTCTTGCCATCGGATTGTTCGGATGGGTCGTCCAGTTGGCGTAGGTGCTTTCCACTACACGGCCTGTGCGCTCGTCGAGAGCGCCTGCAGGCAACTGCTCCATGGTGATGCAGTTCTCGACCGGGCAGACATTGACGCAAAGGTTGCAGCCGACGCATTCCTCTTCCAGCACCTCGAAATGGCGCACGCCGTTGACGAACTGCGTGATCGCCTGATGCGAGGTGTCCTCGCAGGCGATGTGACAGCGGCCGCATTTGATGCAAGCCTCCTGGTCGATCTTCGCCTTGGTGATGTAGTTGAGGTTCAGGTACTGCCAGTCGGAGAGGTTTGGGACGGCGCGGCCGGTGATGTCGTCGAGGTTCCTATGGCCCTTGGCATCCATCCAGTCGGAGAGGCCGGATATCATCTCCTGCACGATCTTGAAGCCGTAGGTCATCGCCGCCGTGCAGACCTGCACATTGCCGGCACCGAGGGCCAGGAACTCCGCCGCATCGCGCCAGGTGGTGATGCCGCCGATGCCGGAGATCGGCAGGCCGTAGGTTTCCGGATCGCGGGCGATCTCAGCGACCATATTCAACGCGATAGGCTTGACGGCCGGACCGCAATAGCCACCGTGGCTGCCCCGGCCGTCGATCGACGGCTCGGGCGAGAAAGTGTCGAGATTGACCGCGGTGATCGAGTTGATCGTGTTGATCAGCGATACGGCATCGGTACCGCCCGCCTTGGCGGCGCGCGCCGGCTTGCGGATGTCGGTGATATTCGGCGTCAGCTTGGTAATGACAGGCATGCGCGTGTACTGCTTGCACCAGCGCACGACCATTTCGATATATTCCGGCACCTGCCCGACAGCCGAGCCCATGCCGCGTTCGGACATGCCGTGCGGACAGCCGAAATTGAGCTCGATGCCGTCGGCGCCCGTCTCTTCGACGAGCGGCAGGATGGCCTTCCACGCATCCTCGGTGCAGGGCACCATGATAGAGGCGATCAGCGCGCGGTCGGGCCAGTTCATTTTCACCTGCTTCATTTCGCGCAGGTTCGTGTAGAGGTCGCGGTCGGTGATGAGCTCGATGTTGTTCAAGCCAAGCAGACGGCGGTCGGCACCCCAGATCGCGCCGTAGCGCGGACCGTTGACGTTGACGATCGGCGGGCCTTCTTCGCCGAGCGTTTTCCAGACCACGCCGCCCCAGCCCGCCTTGAAGGCGCGCTCGACATTGTAGGCCTTGTCGGTCGGCGGTGCGGAGGCGAGCCAGAACGGGTTGGGGGATTTGATGCCGACGAAATTGTTGCGGAGATCAGCCATTGTTCATTCTCCCCTTCACGCGACAGCAACGGTTGACTGCGCATCGGCAGTCAGCATGTGGTTGATGGATTCGGCAGCATCGCGGCCCTGCGCGACCGCCGAGACGGTCAGATCATCGCCGCCGAAAACGCAGTCGCCGCCGGCCCAGACACCGTCGAGCGAGGTCCGGCCTTCGCCGTCGACTGCGATGCGCCCGGATTCCATGCGAACTGTCCCGAGGCCGGACGCCTCGAAGGTCTGGCCGATCGCCTTGAAGATCTGCTCGGCGGCAATGACGCCGGTCTCGCCAGTCGTGACGAGGCGGCCTTCGACGAGTTTGGTGTATTCCACCTCGATCGCTGCCACCTTGCCGTCCTTTGCAAGAATGGACTTCGGCGCCAGCCAGTGGCGGATGATGACGCCCTTCGACGTGGCAAGATCCTGCTCGAATTCCGAGGCGTTCATATGTTCCTTGCCGCGGCGGTAGCAGATCGTCACCTCTTCGGCGCCGAGCAGCTTGGCCTGCACGGCGGCGTCGATCGCCGTCATGCCGCCGCCGAGAACAACGACGCGGCGGCCGATCGCAATCTCCGCCTTGTCCTTCGCCTGGCGGAGCGCCGCGATGAAATCGACAGCATCGTCGGCGCCCGGCAGGTTTTCGCCTTCGATGCGGAGCGCATTGACGCCGGCCAGTCCGATGCCGAGGAAGACGGCGTCATACTGCGACTGCAGATCCGCGAGCGAGAAATCACGGCCGAGCTGTTGCCCGTTGCGGACTTCGATGCCACCGATCGACAGCACGTAGTCGACTTCCTTCTGCGCGAAGTCGTCGACCGTCTTATAGCTGGCGATGCCGTATTCGTTCAGGCCGCCGGATTTCGGCCTGGCGTCGTAGATGACAACCTCGTGGCCTTTGACGGCCAGGCGGTGCGCCGCAGCCAGACCTGCCGGACCCGCGCCGACGACGGCGATCTTTTTTCCGGTGGAGGCAGCGCGGGTGTAGAACCGCTTGCCTGCGTCCATGGCTGTATCCGTCGCGTAGCGCTGCAGGCGGCCGATCTCCACGGGCTTTTCCTCTGCCGTGTTGCGTACGCAGGCCTGTTCGCAGAGCTCTTCGGTGGGACAGACGCGGGCGCACATGCCGCCGAGGATGTTCTGGTCGAAGATCGTCTTTGCAGAGCCGATCGGATTGCCGGTGGCGATCTGGCGGATGAACAGCGGAATGTCGATCGAGGTGGGACAGGCCGTCATGCACGGCGCGTCGTAGCAGAAATAGCAGCGGTCGGCGGCGACCAGCGCCTCATGCTTGTCGAGGCGCGGATGCAGATCGGAAAAATTAGCCTCATACTCGGCGGGCAAAAGCCGGCCGGCATGGATCCCAGTTTCCAGTCGTTCCATTGAAGTTCCCTCATTATTGGTAAACGGCTAGTGAGGGAAAGCGTAACTCAGTATCAAAAATTTATCAAACGGTAAAATTTTGATACTGATCACCAGTTAAGTAGCTGATTATTTTGCCAAATGCATCGCGCGATCAACAGCCAAAACGCCTCTTGCACGGCCCGAAGTTGATGCGCATCGAAAAAAATCTCTTGAAAATGTATTTTTTTTCATAACCGCCGGAACCAAAGGTTAACGGCGTCGTTTAGGCGACATCCAGATGATGATCGCATCGACCCAACATGCGCGCCCCCAACTCATCATCTGGATTACTCACGGTCCCCTCCCGATGAGTGAAAACAGCCAGTGCGCCGCCCTCGCACTGGCTGTTTTGATGTGCGCGCGGCTGAGTTAGGCGCGCTTCAGAATTTCGAATTCCGTCTCGGGGATCTGCAGATAATATTCGATGCGGCCCGGGAGCAGTTTCAGTTCCGCCTTGCCGTTCATCGATGATGGGACGACGCGTTCCAGCACGCTCCTGCCGAAACTGTTTTCGCTGAACTCGTGAATGTCCGTACGGTTCGGGAGGACTTCCACCCAGGCCACCTCGATCGCCTTCCTGCCGTTCAGTTTGACTTCCTTGCAGTTCAGCGTGATCGATGATGCGCCGCCGGCGATCGCGCCATAGGAGGCCGAATTGACGATGAGTTCATGAAGGGCGAGCCCAAGATGCACGGCGGCATTCGGCGTCAAATGGGCATTGATGCCGAAGATCGGCATGGACCCTGCCGTTTCCGGCCAATAGGGTGCAAACTGCTTTTCCGCCAGGTCAAAGAGATAGGCGCCGCGCCAGCTCGAATCCGTGATCAGGTCCTGTGAGTTCGAGAGCGATTGAAGGCGCCCGCGAAACTTCACGAGGAAGCTATCGAGCGACAGTGTATTGCGCGCCGTTTGGGTCGCTATGCCCTGGATGATCGCGAGCAGATTCTTCGAACGATGCGAGAGTTCGCGCAGCAGTGATTTCAGCACCTTTTCACGGTGCCGCATTTCGGTCACTTCGGAAATGACCGAGAGAATGCCAAGGAAACCGTCGCCGTTGACGCGCTGGACCTTCAGTTCATAGGTTCGGATCTCGCCCTCGACGTCGAGATCGATTTCGGCATTGGTCGCCGAACCGGTTTCGAGCACGTTGGACTTCAAGACCCCCAGGTAGTCGCCATGCACTTGACCGAAAAGATCGCCGTCTCTGCCGCCGGCGAAGTACCGTTCGGCGAGGTGGGGCGGCAAGTTTTCGGCATAGGAAAGTGCCAGCGTGGCATCCTGGAACAGAATCGAGATTCCGGCGCTGCTCAACGCCCGCTCCATCATCGCGGACTTGCCTTCGAGCGCGAAGGGCCTCCCGGTTAGTGGTTCCGTCGTATTCACCTAGCCGCCGTCCCTTCGATCCTTCTGGTGCAGCTGGAAAGAGGTTGCCGTTCAGGAAACCCGCCGGTCATGCTACGCGTAAGCGTTGCAAAAACCGTTAAAGGCGCTACCGAAGCCACCAGCTAACTGGGAACGCCTCGTTCTTCGCTTTGTTCCGTCGCTTTGGCGGCTAAGCCTCATGCGGCAACCTTGTTGGATTCATTGAAAAATAGCGCCTGGCTGATCAATGCTTTGACCATGTCGGGATTGAAGGGCTTGGTGACGAGGAAGGTTGGTTCGGGCCGCTCGCCCGTCAAAAGGCGTTCGGGGAAGGCCGTTATGAAAATCACCGGCACGCTCGATGTCTTCAGAATGTCGTTCACGGCGTCGATGCCTGAGCTGCCGTCGGCGAGCTGTATATCGGCAAGAACCATGCTCGGCTTGGTCTTGTTGTAAAGTGCCACGGCTTCCGTGTGCGTGCGGGCAATGCCGGTGACCTTGTGGCCGAGGCTTTCCACCATCTGCTCGATATCCATCGCGATCAGCGGTTCGTCTTCGATGATCATGATATCGGTGGCAACCTGACGCGATATTTCCTGCGAGGCAGTGTCGAGCAGGGTCATGATTTCCTGTTCCTCGATATCGAGAATATCGGCAATTTCGCCGACGCGAAAATTCTCGACTGAAGCGAGGATGAAGGCCTGGCGGGCTAGCGGAGAGACCTTGGCCAGGTTCACCGTCGCACGCTGTTCCCAGGCGTACGGCGAAGCCGGCTCGGGAATCTGGACGGCGGTGGAACCAAAAAGTTGCGTGAACAGTTTGTACAGTGCGACACGGTCGTTCGCGGTATCCGGAAAAATCGATATGTCGGCGATGATCGCTTCGAGAACTGCAGCAACGTAAGCATCGCCTGACGTCTGGGTGCCGGTAAGTGCGCGGGAATAACGACGCAGATAAGGAAGGTGCGGCGCAATTCGAGTAGAAAGTGTCATTAAAAACTCCCGTCGGTAGGCCATATCTGGCTTTAATGTTGTGAAAACGCCGCGCTGTCAAAAAAGTTCCAGCAGCTGCGGAACTTTTGATCCGGCCCTGCATTATGATCGCGACAGATGAGGGCGTATCGCATTTTGAGCATGGTAACCGGCAGAGATTTTTCACACCGACCGTTTCGAAGCGGTAGCCGGTGTTGCCGGCGTCTCAAGCCGCCGCGAACAAGTATCGCGCCTTCAAACAGAGACAACCGGCGAGAAGCGACGAATTAATGACAAAACAGCAAAAAAATGAACAGAACAAGCAGCGGCTGGACATGCGCGCAAGCGACATCCTCGACCCAACCAACCAGATTGGCATCAAACTGCGCTCTCTTTACGCGGCCGTTCAGGAGGAGGCGATCCCCGACCGTTTTCTCGATTTGCTTGAAAAGCTGGACGAGGCAGAGATGATGGCGACGGCCAAGGTGGCCGAGTAGGGGCGCGCAGATGGCTAAAGTTGAACCAAGCTTCAAACGCGAATTGCTGGCTGCCTTGCCGAGCCTGCGCGCTTTCGCGATTTCACTGATCGGCCGGCACGATCGTGCCGACGACCTGGTGCAGGACACCATCATGAAGGCCTGGGCAAAGCAGGACCACTTTGAGATGGG
This sequence comes from Rhizobium sp. P32RR-XVIII, assembly GCF_012641395.1. GTDB lineage: Bacteria > Pseudomonadota > Alphaproteobacteria > Rhizobiales > Rhizobiaceae > Rhizobium. Next base: position 164,015 of record NZ_JABAIH010000010.1, read on the forward strand.
CACCAACATGAAGGCCTGGCTTTTCACGATCCTGCGCAACGAGCTTTACAGCCAGATGCGCAAGAGCGGCCGCGAGATCCAGGACAGCGATGGGTTGTTCACCGAGTCGATGGCCATGCACCCGTCGCAATACGGCGCGCTCGACCTGCAGGATTTCAAAAAGGCACTCGATCGATTGCCTCCCGACCAGCGCGAGGCCATCATTCTCGTCGGCGCCTCAGGCTTCTCTTATGAAGAGGCCGCCGAGATTTGCGGGTGTGCGGTCGGAACGATCAAGAGCCGCGTCAACCGCGCGCGACAGCGCCTGCAGGAGTTGCTGCAGATCTCAGGCGAGGCAGATTTCGGTCCGGACGCGACCTCTGCGCCGCTGACTTCGAAAGCCTTCGCTTTTTGATTGCTACGAGTTTGATGAGTGAAAAAAGCCGGCGCTACCGCCGGCTTTTTGCATTTCTAGTCGCGGCGCTTGGAGCCCATAAGGGTCGACGCAATGAGCGCGGTCAGCACACCGGCGGTCAAGAGCGGCTGCGAGCGGACAAGGCCGATGCCGATTGCAGCCATCGACTCCATTGCCTGGCGGCGTTCGCGTTCCCGGCGGGCTTCCCGTGCATTGATGATCGCCATGACGATCAGCACCACGATGCCCAGCAGCAGGGCGCAGGCGGCAAGGAAGAGGACGGCACCCACGGCTCCGTAGATGCTTTCCAGCCATATCGCCAGGGCTGTTACCGCCAGCACATAGGCGGTCAGAAAGAAGAGTGCGGCGGCGGCGATAAAAATGCCGCTGCGCTTTGTTCGCGCAATGGTCCTGTGAACGCCGTCCCCCACGAGCAGGCCAAGGATCGGAGCGAGCATCAAACCTCCTTAACGGCGCACGAGGAATGCAAGCACAAGAGCAACGGCGGCAGCCGTTCCAATTGCCGCAACCGGGTGGCTTCGCACGGTATCGCGAACTTCCGTGGCGCCGCGCGTATAACCCTCCTGCAGGTCGCGAAGCAGGTCTTCGCCGCGCGCGATGAGTTCATCATAGCCCGCCGCCGCCTGATAGCGTGACCTGTCGCCGTAGCGCCGCGTATTCTTGCTGACGAGCTTGGTTAAAGTCGCGATTTCGTCGCGCAGACTTTCGATCTGATCCTCGATCGTGGATTCGATGTCGTGAAGCGTTCCGTTGCCAGAACGTCCGCGAGCGGAGTGGAAGAGGGAAGCCATGATGCTCTCCATCTGTGAGGCGCAGAAAAGGCGCCGGTTTCAACGAGGTCTGAACCGGAGGTGGCATTGACCCAACTAATCGAGCGTCAAACGCGTGGGGCAATCAAAAGTTCCGGTCGGGATCGCCAAGTCGGGGGTGGTGTCGCTCCTCGAAATCGCCTGCCTTGGAGCGTGGCAGGCCGAGCTGGAGCGCCATGCGGAGGCAAAAATGACCGATTGTAAAATATGATCTTTGGAGTCAACTTTATACTTTACCGCAGAAATCAAGTTTAATAAGGTGCCGCTCGCACACGCAGGAAGCGTGTGACGGTCAACGGGCGAACGGGTGGTAAATGGCTCGCAAGGCGAAGAAGGGATCAAACCAGGGCAACCGCATAACTGCGGACGCGCCAGCGCAAGCGGCGCAACGGGGCCTGGGACAATCCAAACCGGGTGTCCGCAGTTTCCTCTATGTCGGCGGCCGCGATTGCCAGGTGGCGCATCTTCGCCAGATCGCGAGCAGCTTCGGCGCCGAGCTGATCCACCATGATGGCGGCCTGCGGGAAGCCGTTTCCCGCATCGACACGGTCCTTCCCTCCGTCGATTGCGTGTTCTGCCCGATCGACTGTATCAGCCACGATGCCTGCCTGCGTGTGAAGACCGGCTGCAAGAAGTTCGGCAAGACGTTCATCCCGCTGCGCAACGGCAGCAAATCGAGCCTCGAGCGTGCGCTGCAAACCATGAACGAAAGAGACAGTTCCCGATGACAGATCAGCCCTTCCAAGGCTTCATGATGATCGGCCTGCACAAGCTCGCCGCGCAGAATGGCGACGGCCTCGTGCCCGAGCTCTACGACCTCCTGACGGAAAATGCCGCTCGCCGGGAACTCTATCCGAACGTGATGGAGTTTCCCGTGTGGGAAGCGCGCCAGTCAGGCGAAATCGCGGATCGCCCCCTTGGGGACGAGGCGGCGAACGGCGATAATGTCGTTGCCTTTCCCAAAGTGCGCGCGAAAGGCAGGAAGACGTAAGGAGGTCCCGATGTATATTGCCATGAACCGCTTCAAGGTCGCGAGCGGCGCGGAGACGGATTTCGAAAATGTCTGGCGCAACCGTGACTCCAGCCTGGCGCAGGTGCCGGGCTTCGTGGAGTTCCGGCTGCTGCGCGGCTCGACGAATACGGAGGAAGGCTACACGCTCTTCGTCTCGCATACGATCTGGCAAAGCGAGGAAGACTTCCTGAACTGGACGAAGTCCGAGAACTTCCGCGCCGCGCATCGCAATGCCGGCGAGAACAAGGTCATGTACAAGGGGCCGCCGGTGTTCGAAGGATTTAACGTCGTAGACGGAATCTGAAGAGGCAACTACGGCACAGCTGTATTGGCGCCCGACGGTTGACCGCGTCAGCGGCGCATCAAGCCACCTGCGGCGACCGCCAGCCAGCCGAGCATCATCGCCCAGCCGCCGGTTGGCGCTGCGTAGGGGAAAAGCCCGTGGCCCGTGAAGCGCAGCATCACGAGATCGCCCGCAAAAAGCGTCGTTCCGACGATCATCAGCAAGCCAGCGAGCACGGCAGTTTTGATCTTCTCCATGCCGATACCCAGACCCAACAGGGCAGGGGCATGCGCCAGGCACATCGCGGACGCGGATGCTGGCAGGGCGGCATCGCCCCCGCCATGCGCCGCGACGGCGGCAAGCGCCACGCCGGCAAAGCCAAACAGTCCGGCAAAGACGAAGAAAAGCGGGACGACGCGTGCGTTCGAGACCATGCCGGATCCTATTCCTTGTTCTGCATATGATGCGCAAGCCGTTCGATCGGCGGCCAGACGATGTCGCGCAGCTTTTCGTTGGCGATGGTTTCGTCCATCGCGCGGCGGAAGCATAGCAGCCATTCGTCGCGCTCGACTGGGCCGATCTCCGCTACGAAGTGTCGGCTGCGAAGGCGCGGATGGCCGCGCTTGTCGGTATAAAGCGGCGGGCCGCCGAGATACCCGGTCAGATACTCGTAGAACTTTTCCTCGCTGCCTTCGAGGCTGGGCGGATGAACCGCGCGGACATGCTTTGCCTCCGGCAACGTGTCTATCAGTTCATAGAAGCGATGCGACAAGGCGCGCACCGTCTGCTCGCCTCCGATCGCCTCATAGAGGGTGATAACCTCTTCCGTCACAACACTATCCTTGAAGTCCGATCCTTATTGCACTGCCGCTGCTGAATTCGCAACCCGATCGCCACCGCCGCGTCATTTCGCGCCAGAGTCCCAATATGGGTGCGGAGAATAAGATCTCGATTGACAAAACCGTCCAGACGGTATTTTTATAAGCAATGTCAAACGCTCATCATCGCAAGAAGCAGCCTGTTCTGGTGCGCCGGCAATTGCTGGACGTGGCAGCGCGCCTTGCGGCGAAACAGGGAATGGCTTCGGTAACGCTCGATGCGGTCTCCGGAGCGTCCGGGGTCAGCAAGGGCGGATTGCTGCACCACTTTCCGACGAAGAACGCGCTGCTGGATGCACTGTTCGAAAGTCTCCTCGAACGCTTCGACGAGGAGCTGGATGAACGGATGCGCGCAGATCCGCTTCCGCACGGACGCTTTACGCGCGCCTATCTCCTCGCCTGCGCCAGCATCAGGGAGAAGCGGGACGATTCCAGCCAGTGGGCGCAAGTGACGATTGCGATGCTGGCGGAGCCGCGGCTGCGTGAACGCTGGCGGCAATGGGTGCGGGAGCGGGCGGACGAATATGTCGGCACCGACTCGTCACTCGACGCGCAGATGGTGCGCTTTGCGGCGGATGGTCTCTGGCTTGCGGACATGACGGAAAGTCACGAGATCGATGCCACCGAGCGCGGCGCGCTGATCGCTCGCCTCACCGAACTCACGACGCGCTAGTTTTAAGGACAGAACCATGAGCCCAAGTGCCGTCTACGCACTGCTCTTTGCAGCAATCGTGCTGGAAGTCATCGGCACGACCGCCCTGCAGCTGTCACAGCAGTTTACGCGGCTGTGGCCGAGCGTGCTTCTCGTCGTCTGCTATACGGTGGCCTTCTATGCTTTGTCGCACACCCTCAAGGTCATTCCCGTCGGAATCGCCTATGCCATCTGGAGCGCATTGGGGATCGTGCTGATTTCCGGCGTCGGGCTTGTGTGCTTCAAGCAGCGGCTCGATCTGCCCGCAGTGATCGGACTTGCGCTGATCGTTGCCGGCGTTTTGATCGTCAATATCTACTCGAAATCCATTTCGCATTGATTTCGCTACCGTTCTTCCTATTCTTATTTTTTTCGCTGTCAAAATAACGTCAAATGTCTATGTGTTCCTCTTAACGCGGAGGAGTGAGGGTGCCATCGGCATCCTTCCAAAGCGCATCGACTATCCACCCAGCCTTTTCAGAATTTGCGTCCGGAGGAGCACCGACAATGGCCATTCGCACTGTCGTTTGGGGTGAAAACATCCACGAGAACACCAATGCCGTCGTCAAGGGCATCTATCCCGAGGGCATGCATACGACCATCGCCAATGCGCTGAACAGCGATCCGGCAATCAAAGCCACGACCGCGACCCTGCAGGAGCCGGAACACGGGCTTTCCGAAGCGCGGCTCGCCGAGACCGATGTCCTCATCTGGTGGGGCCACAAGGACCACGGCGCGGTCTCCGACGAAGTCGTCGAACGCGTTGCCAAGCGGGTCTGGGAGGGAATGGGGCTGCTGGTGCTGCATTCCGGACATTTCTCGAAGATATTCAAGCGGCTGATGGGCACACCCTGCGCGCTGAAGTGGCGAGAGGCGGGCGAGCGTGAGCGGCTCTGGGTCATCAATCCCCGCCATCCGATTGCCGCAGGTCTCGATGAGAGCTTCATCCTCGAGAATGAGGAAATGTATGGCGAGCAGTTCTCGGTTCCCGAACCCCTGGAGACGGTCTTCATCTCCTGGTTCCAGGGCGGCGAGGTGTTCCGCTCAGGCATGACCTGGCGGCGCGGCGCGGGCAACATCTTCTACTTCCGCCCCGGCCACGAAACCTATCCGACTTATCACGACGCCAACGTCCGCAAGGTGCTGATCAACGGCGTCAAATGGGCCTATAACCTGCAGCCCGCGTTGACGACCATTACGGATGCTCCAAATGTGCCGGTGGAAAAAGCGCTGGAGCCGATCGAGGAGCGCGGTCCCAAATTGCACCAGGCCGGCGAAGCCGGTTACCGCTGAGGAGAATTCATGCGACTACTGGTACTTGGTACGGGCGTCATGGCGAAGAACCAGATGCGCCATTTCGCCAACATGGAGGGCGTCGAGGTCGTTGGCGCAGTGGACACCGATCCCGCCCGCCTGAAGCACTTTGCTGACGAACTCAAAATCGAAAAGCGCTTCCTGACATTGGACGAGGCTTTGGCCTGGGGCGATTTCGATGCGGTGACCAACATCACGCCAGACCGCGTCCACTATCCGACGACGATGGCGCTGATTGCCGCAGGCAAGCATGTGTTCTGCGAAAAGCCGCTGGCGGAAAACTACCCGAAGGCTCTGGAGATGACGGAGGCAGCCGAACGGGCCGGCGTCATCAACATGGTGAACCTCACCTATCGCAACGTTGCGCCGCTGCAGCGGGCGCGCGAGATGGTGCTTGCCGGCGAGCTTGGCACGATCAAACACGTGGAAGCATCCTATCTGCAGAGCTGGCTCGTTTCGCGTGCCTGGGGCGACTGGCGCACGGAATCGACCTGGCTCTGGCGGCTTTCGACCGGTCACGGCTCGAACGGCGTGCTCGGCGATGTCGGCATTCACATTCTCGACTTCGCGGCCTATGGCGCGGCAACGGACATCGACCACGTGTTTGCTCGCCTCAAGACCTTCAACAAGGCGCCCGGAGGCCAGATCGGCGAATACCTTCTGGATGCGAACGACAGCTTCACGATGTCCGTCGATTTCGCCAACGGTGCACTCGGTGTCATTCACGCCAGCCGTTGGGCAACCGGTCATCTGAACGAGCTGAAGCTGCGCATTTACGGCGAGAGAGGGAGTCTCGAGGTCAGCCATCGTCCGGCCGGATCGGAACTGCGCGGCTGTCTCGGCGACGATGTCGAGAGCGCGACCTGGAGGGCAATCGAGGTTCCGCCGGTGCCAACCAACTACCAGCGCTTTGCCGATGCGGTCAGGAGCGGCCTGCAGCCGGATCCGAACTTCCGCCACGCCGCCAACCTGCAGAAAGTACTGGATCTTGCCATGATTACCGAGCGCGATCGGTGCGAACTCAAGGTCTGATGATGCCGATTTTGAAGTCTATAAAAACCGCCGCTCTTACGAACGGCGGTTTTTGCTAGCCGGGATAAGGCTTATTGGATGACCTGAACAACGCGGTGTGTGCTCGGTTCGACGATCACACGCTGGTTGTTGACGACCGTATAGGCGTATTTCGGATTTTCCGGCACCGGGATGACCTGTACGTCCGCCGGAAGCGGCTTGCCGACAACGATCGGTTGCTTGATGATGACAGGGGTCGGCGGAGCCGGCTGCGCCTCGACATAGGTCACAACCTCACGCGGCGGCGGATCGATGATCGCGCCGGCCACGGCGCCGGCAACGCCACCCACAGCGGCGCCCACAGGCCCGCCGACAATTGCACCCGTAACGGCTCCACCGGCAGCTCCGGTAACGGCTCCGCCAGCCAACGCATTCGTGGCTAGGGACGACAGCGCCAGGGCGCTGGAGACAAGTAGGATCTTGTACATTTTGCTTTCTCCTTAGCTCGAGTCTGCAAAGAAGAAACGGAGGGGGAGGGCGGTTGTTCCCCTATTGCGAGTGTGTCGGAATCACGCTTGCAACGCCACGGTTACATGGCGTGAGGCGGCGGAAGCATTGCCCTGCGACCAAAGAAAATCGACTAACGCCTTGCCGATGGGGCGATCGGCGTCGGGCCTGCCGGGCCATTTGGGCTGCCGTGAGACCGTCCGGAGTATGAGGCTTCATCCTTTTGGAGAGATATCCAATACCTCAAACCTATGCTTTGATAAGTGCGAACGGCATGATGCTCGCATAGCCGTCTCACCACTCCTCCGATGAGGAAGAGGGGCTGGCCGGCCGATTGCAGGTCGGCCCTTTTTTCTTGCGCCGAAAGCGCCTGTTTGCCACTCAGCTTTTTGAGACCGGTGCTGCTGCGCCGGCGGATGTGCCGGCGGCTCCGGCCTTGACGCCGGCTGCGGCATAGCCGCCGCCGATGGCGACGTTGAGGGAGACGTAGTCCTTGGCCATCTGCTGGATGGCGGCGGCCAGGCTGGCGTCGGCGAGCGAGACGTTGCGCTGGGCATCGAGCACGTCGAGCAGCGAGGAGGCGCCGTCCTTGTAGCTGGCGGTCGACAGTTCCAGCGATTCCTCCGTCGTCTTGACGTTGGCGCGCAGTGCTTCGACCGTCTGGGCGTCGCGGCGCACCGCCGACAGCGCGTTCTCCACCTCTTCGACGGCCTTCAGCACCGTCTGCTTCCAGGCGAGATAGGCCGTCTTGGCGTCGGACCGGGCGATGTCGACATTGGCGCGCAGGCGGCCGCCGTCGAAGATCGGCAGGGTGAGCGTCGGGCCGAACGACCAGGTGGTCAGGCCGCCGCCCTTGCCGCCGGCGGGATTGACCCAGGACGGCGAGATCGAGCCGGAGAGCGCGATCGTCGGATAAAGCTGCGACTGGGCGACGCCGATATTGGCGGTGGCGGCGGCGAGATCGCGCTCGGCCCGGCGGATGTCGGGACGGTTGCGGATCAGGTCGGCCGGAATGCCGGAGATGATGCCGGCGCGGTAGATCGGCTGGGCGGCACCCTTCTGCAGTTCGCTCAGCAGCGCCGGGGCCGGCAGGCCGAGCAGCGTGGCGATGTGATGGGCGGCGACGCGGAAGTTGATTTCCAGCGTCGGGATTTCCGCCTGCGTCTGCTGCACCAGGCCCTCGGCCTGGACGACATCGAGGCGCGAGGCGGCGCCGGCTTCCAGCTGGAACTGGGTGAGTTCGTAGGTTTCCTGGCGCGAGCGCAGGTTGTCCTTCGATAGCGCGAGGCGCTCCTGGAAGAAGCGGGCGTCGATATAGGAGTTAGCGAGATCCTGCAGGAAGGCGAGGCGGGCGACGTCGGCGGTGGCATAGGCCGAATCGAGCGAGGCGAGCGCGCTTTCCTTCGAACGGCGGTACTGGCCGAAGAGATCGAGCAGCCAGGAGATATTGGCATCGCCGGCGGAGGTGTTCTCGGCGCCGACCTGGTTGCGGCGCGAGCCCATCTGCCCGGAGACCGTCTGCGAGGCGCCAACCACCAGGCTCGGCAGCGAGCCGGCCCCGGCGACCGTCACATTGCCGGAGGCGGCGTTGATGCGCTCCATCGCCTGCAGCACGTCGAGGTTCTGGTCGATGCCGCGGGCCACCAGGCTGTCGAGCTGCTTGTCGCGGAACGCCGTCCACCACTGCACCGTCGCAACGTCGCCGATGTTCTTGGCGCCACCCTCAGCGAACTTGCCAGGAAGCGGCATCTCGGGGGGTGTATGATTCGGCCCGACCACGCAGCCGGCTAAGGCCGACGCGATCACAAAACATGCCGCGCTGCGAGTTAGTACAGTTCGCCCCTTCACCCACCATCCCCCTTGGTTTGGCTGAAGATAGGCCAAACATGGTTAATGAAGGGTTCATCCGCCGTTTGGCCGTTGCGGCTTGCTGCAACCCTCAAGCCGCAGATAAGCTGCAATGGCCATTGAATAATTGGTGGGATCCGGCTACCGCGACGCAGCAAGTCGACAAGGGCCGTGCGTTCAGGCAGATCGCCCGGGTCGCGGGCTACGTTGATCCCTATCGAACGAGGCAAAGCTATGAACGTCACCATCTACCACAATCCGGCCTGTGGCACGTCCCGCAATACGCTGGCGATGATCCGCAATGCCGGGATCGAGCCCACGGTCATCGAGTACGTGCAAGCCCCGCCGTCTCGCGCGGAACTGGTCAAGATGATCGCCGATGCGGGCCTGACCGTCCGCCAGGCCATCCGGGAAAAGGGCACGCCCTATGCGGAACTCGGGCTCGATGATCCTGCCCTGACGGACGATCAGCTGCTTGATGCGATGTTGGAGCATCCGATCCTGATCAACCGTCCCTTCGTGGTGACGCCGTTCGGTGCGCGTCTGGCGCGGCCGTCGGAACTGGTTCTGGACATCCTGCCCGATACCCATAAGGGCGCCTTCACCAAGGAAGACGGCGAAAAGGTTCTCGATGCGGAAGGCAAGCGTGTTGTCTGATCTGCCAGCAGCGTAAGGTTGATCTCGCGGCGCTGCGCAAGGAAGGGCAAACAAGCTGTCGGGCTCGCTTACTGGCGCCGGAGATCGATGTTGCTCGTGACGACCGTCTTTCCAGTCGCGGGGTCGCGGTCGACCGTCCTGAGACGCAGGCCCTCCGCTCCGACCTTCTCGATGGTCATGCTCGCATTCCGGTCGCCATTCACGGGGCGAGGCCACCGGACGGAAAGATTGATCGCGTTTCCGCGGCGGCTTCCCGAAAGCGCCGACGGCAGGCCGGACGGTCCGACATAGGTACCCGTGTAGCGATCGCCGTTCACCTTTAAATCCGCTGAAACGGCTTTGCGAATGACGAGCAAGCCGCGGCAGTTGCCCTTCATCGAAAAGTCGAACGCACCCGCCGTTGTTGCGAAGCTGCAGTTCACGTTGATCGGATTGCTACCGATCCGCGTCAGCACTGTGCCAGCGCCGTTCCAATTTCCGGCGAGCGACTTGATGAAGTCGATCTCTGCGGCGGCGGCCGTAAGCGGTTGGGCACTAGCAAGAGCAACGGATAACAAATAGGCGGCGCAGCGCATAATGGGACCTCGTAACTGATCGTGCCAAACGTCTCCTGGACAGATCAGTTCCCCGGCCGGCATTTCCGCAGATCGTGGGCGCCGGAAAACCGTTGATGATCCAATGCCGGCCGGTTTACGAGGCCATCACGGATGCTCAACGATTATCGCACAGCCGCATAAAAGCACATAGACCCCCGTATAGGTCATACCCTTCTCGTTGGTGCCTGATGCTTCCTCCCGTTCAATAGTCAGGCCGGGAGCGGGCCATTATTCTCAAGATGCTTCTGCCGCGGGGCAGTTTCTCTCGATCGATCCCGAATGGAACCAGCATACCTCGCGGGTTGTTTCGAGAAAAAGACGACGAGAATGCTCGCAGCGGACACACTTGATCGAAGGGACATTCGGACACGGAAGCCGGCTCTATTACCATCGAGGTAAGGATCATGAGTAAGCCCGCAGCTATTCTTTTTGCAGTCCTGACCGCTGCTCCCGCAGCCGCGCACGATGCGAAGCCGACGCCGATGCAGCCCAACGGATGGACATATCCTTTTTCGTGCTGCAGCGGCATGGATTGCCGCGAGGTCACTGACCAAGCGGTTCTCGAAGGCCCCCGCGGCTATGTCATCAAGCTCACGGGAGAGCTCATCATGTCCCGGGATACTCGCATCAAGGACAGCCCGGACGGGCATTTTCACCAATGCACGGTGGCCGGCGAGCCCACAGGCCGCACGATTTGCCTCTTCGTTCCGCCACGTGCCTACTGAGGATTACGACCATGACACAGGAAACCAATCGTATCGAAAGCCAGCTCATCCCCTTGAAGCTGTTCCCGGATCGTATTTCGGAAGGCTGGACCACGGCGCCGACGCCGGACGCTCACTCAGCGCCGGACAGCGGCTCCGAGGCTCATTTGATGGCGTTTTCCTTCAATAAAGGCCGGTCCGCCGCGCCTCTGGACGATCAAGCTATGCAGAGCCGGACATCTGCCGCGACACTCTACGTGACCGGATCGCTGTTTGAGCTTTTCTGCTACACCGTCAACCTTGACCGGCTTGTCACGGCGATGGGTGAGCAGCCGGCGGCGAAACTGCAGTAGAGCCGCGCAAGATGCGAGCACGCGGTCGAGGCTGTAGTTTCCCCTCGGGTAGCATGATGGATCATTCCGCAAGCGCGTCCCGGACGTCCGCTTAGGCTCGCGGCACCCTACGCGGCCTTGCCTTCGTGGAAAACGCCGCGCTTCTTGAGAAAGCTGATGGCTCCGGCGAGCACACCGAAAGCGGCCATCAATGCGATCAGGACAGACAGATAGCCGACATGTAGGGTCGGATTCGGTGCGGCGAGATATTCCCAGGCCTCTACCGCAACCACAGCGAACAAAGCAGCGCAAGCTGTCGAATAATCCTTGGCGATGACGCGCTTGAAATTGAATTCCATGCCTTCGGTGGATTCGGCAAACTTGCCGAATCGCGGCATCCAGCGCGGCACATCCCGGCAATAGGCTCGATACCCATCGCCAAACTTGTCCTCGAGAAACGCTTCTTCCGCGTAAATGATGCACTGATAGATGAAGGCGAACAGTGCGATGCCGGCGGCCACCACCCAAAGGCTGCCATGCACCAGGAATAAGCCGCTGTAGATCAGCATGTTGCCGACATACAGGGGATTGCGGCAGATGCCAAACATTCCCCCCGTTACCAGATTCTTGGCATAGACTTTCTTGTTAAGGCCGCCCCGCTGGATATAGGCATAACCGATGACGGTGGCGCGCAGGATCAGGCCGGCAAGCACGACGGCGAGCGCAATCAGATCTTTCCCTTCCTCAAGAAAGGCGCTGCCAAATATCTCGGTCGGCGGTAGCGCCATCAGCAGCAATCCGACGATCATCACGGGGAATGCCTGATTGCGGAACCGGAAGAAAAAATTCCCGATGCTTATCATCGTCTTCTTCATTTGATGACCCATGCCTATTTGACCGCGATAATTCCGCAGAAATTGTACCAGCGGAAAAAGACTTCGATCTGGCGAAATCCTGTCTCCTTGAGCAGCTGGACATTTTCTTCCAGGCGGTAGGGGATCAGCACATTCTCCAAGGCTTCGCGCTTTTTCGATATCTCGATTTCCGAATAGCCGTTCCGGCGCTTGAAATCGTAATAGTGGTCGATGAAAAGCCGATTGAACATGGTGTCCTCGCTCGTGAGCTTCTCAATGAGAAGCAGACAGCCCTGCTCATTCAATCCGGAGTAGATCTGCTTGATCACGCGCTCACGATGAAGCGGGCGGACGAATTGCAACGTCAGCAGCATGGTGACGACGCTGGCATCCGTCATCGCGAGGCCCTGGTGAAGATCGCCGACCCTAAGATCAATCTGCCTGCTGGTTTCTGCCTGCTGGATTTTTACTTTGGCTTTCTCCAGCATTTCCGGTGCGTTGTCGATGCCGATGAACTTGACGCCTTCGTCCAAAAAGGCATCGAGCATCAGCAACGTGGTCGCCGTCGAGCAGCCTATATCATAAAGATTGGTGCCGGGCCGTGCGAAATCCCGCGCCAGTTCGCAGACCATGCGCTGCATTTCTTCGTAGAAGGGCACTGACCGGCTCACCATGTCATCGAAGACACCGGCAACCGTGGCGTCGAAGGCAAAGTCCCCGACCGGCTGGTCCTCGCTGAACACCTCGTCCTTACGTTCGATGTGGAGCACTTTGCTCAGGTCTTTCTCCGCCATTTTATCTGATCCTTGGCTTTGGTCTACGAACGCTTCGGGCCTTGGCACCGCGGGCAGACCGAGCCGGATGCCTTGTGCTGCAGCACGCCCGGTCCACGGGTCTGAAATTCTGCAGCTCATTCAATTGACCGATTTCGCTAGCTGGCGAATGACGCGAAGTCAAGTTTCCTGACGGGAAAGGCGAGACATGAGCAGGCCGGCGCCCGAGAGCGCCGCGCGGCTACGTGTGATTTCCAGTCAAAGTGGCGAATGCAGGAATACCGGCATCGAAGCACTCTCTGCTTTCTTGGAAAGATAGAGCCGCGCTGTGTCGAGCGCCTCGCGAATCGTCACATCCATATCGAGATAGCGGTAAGTGCCGAGCCGGCCCACAAAAGTGACGGAGCTTTCCTGTCCGGCGCGCGAGACATAGTCGGCAAGCTGCTCCTTCTCCCTGACCAAGCGAATTGGGTAGTAGGGAGTGTCCTCAGGGCTGCAGGCGCGGGAGAATTCTTTATAGCAAACAGAGCCCGCATGATCCTCCCAGGGAGAAAAATGCTTGTGTTCAGTGATACGCGTGTAGGGAACCGAGACATCCCCATAGTTCATCACTGCGCAGCCCTGGTAGTCACCTTCATACGTAAAACGCTCGAAATCGAGGGTGCGATAGCCGAGCCAGCCGAATTCGTAGTCGAAATAGCCGTCAAGCGGACCCGAATAGAAGACGTGTCGGAAGTCCGCGCTTTGAACACGGTCGAAATGCGTTCCGAGCTTTACCGTGATGTTGGGATGATCGAGAATACGTCCGATCATATCGGTATAGCCCTTCTCCGGCATGCCCTGGTACTTATGGAAGAAATAGTTGTCATCGTAGTTGAAACGCACCGGGAGCCGTTTCAGGATGGAAGCCGGCAGGTCCGTTGGTGAGCAGCCCCACTGCTTTTGCGTATATCCCTTGAAGAATGCCTCGTATAAGTCTTTCCCGACAAACCGGAGGGCTTGCTCTTCAAAGGTTTCCGGATCGGTTATGGATCCGTCGGCCTGCTCTTCAATAAACTGGCGAGCTTCGTCGGGCCTGAAGCTCTTGCCGAAGAATTGATTGATCGTGTGAAGATTGACGGGCAGGGAATAAACCTGACCGTCGCTCGTCGTTTTGACGCGATTTTTGTAGGGTAGAAACGTCTGAAAGCCGTTCACATAGCTCCAGACCTCGGCGTCATCCGTGTGGAAAATGTGAGGGCCATAGACATGGACCATGACGCCCGTCTCTTTGTCCCGTTCCGTATGGCAGTTGCCGGCAATGTGGTCGCGGGCATCGATGACCTCGATTTCATGGCCCGCTTGTGCGAGTTCACGCGCGATGACCGCGCCCGAAAGTCCTGCTCCCACAGCTAGAATTTTTTCTTTTGCGTGCATTGCAAACCGGTCCTACCTCGGGGTTTCAGCGTGTTGAGCGACAGCAGTCGAGTGGGGAACAGGCTCCACTCCGGGTGCTCGACGATTGGCGGGATCTAATGAAAGTTTGGCGCGCATGAGCGCATCATACCCGTCGATCAAGCGATCCAGATCGAGTCCTTTTTCTTGTGGCCCGAAGCTCAAGTGGCTCACGGTAAAGTCCGCATAAATCGCGGTCGGTCGATTGAGGAAGGTCGGCAAACCGACTGTTAGAGCGTGTTCGTCATCGCCTTTCGGCAAAGCCATGTGGATCAGGTCTCTTCCGAGCCAGGCTATGAAATTGATCGACTGACGTTCGTTCCAATCGATGACCTTGGCTGGCAAGGGCAGGCGCTTGTCTTCCGTTTGCAGAAAATAGTCGTGCAGTTCATTGGCGCGCTCCGCGCTTTGCCAAAGACTGCCGCCAAAACCGCCGGGCGGCCGTTCAAAATGGCCGACCTGGTTGGGAATTGAGCCCGCAACCTGCTGCCAATAGGCGCATACGCCGTTGTTCACGACATTGGCGGAAACGACAACATATTTCGGATTGGTTCGCCTGAACTCGATGAACTCGCTGAGCTTTTCGAGGTCCACATAAACGATGTCGTCATCGCATTTGAGGAATATCGAGTTCGAAAAGGTCTGCTGCCGCTTGGCATAGAAATCATAGGCTTGCCAATAGGGTATCTGCTCGTTCGGATTGCCGACGAAACGTTGTATGCGCGATCGTACTTCGCCCAATTCCAGATCGGCACCCCACCCGCCGCGGAACATGATCGAGGCGCCCGCCGAAAGGTCAAGCTCGGCCCAGTGGCCGATCGCCACGTTATTGACATGCAGGGAAAGGACTCCTGCTGCATCAATGTTGAGGACGATTTGATTTGGAGCACCTGGCGACAGGATCGCTGGAGTGGGCTTGCTCCAAATCGCCTGCGCGTTGTCGCGATCGAAACTCTTGAGCTGACTGCGTGGCAGCTTGCGCAGGACCGAGTGCGAATTGCTCCAGCCGCCGACAACGATTTCGAAATAAATATCGCCGCCGTCGTTCGGAACGACGGCAATGTGAAGGTCGTTTGTGATCGTCGCATTGAGGCGGAGAGGTTGACTGGGAGCAACCGATCCCCAGGATTGGTAGGGCGCGGCGGAGCCCATGTAGCGGACCGGGCCAAATTCGCGCGTCACCCACTCATGATCCGCGACGGAGCGCGTAAAATCCCAGACGTGCCATTCATCTATAATCCCGTCATCCATTGCCTTCCGGATGTACTGGGTCAGAATCTCCATTCTTTTTTGGCGTCCGGCAAACGTCACCAGTACGACTGGGGTCATAGTATCCTCATCGCTTACAACTGTTATTGCAATTCGCGCTGCGCATTATGAAGGCACTCCTCAAACGAGCTGAGTTCGCGTAATGCGGCTAATACCGTCAATCAGCCAGGGAAGTTACGCGCCTGGCTGATTGCTACGATTAGATCCAAGGACCGCGCACGAAATGTCACTCGGATGGGGCGATTTCCGCCTGCTTTTGTATCATCCAAGTATCCCGCTCTCCGGTGAAGTGGAGGGTGCATCCATGCACTTTGCAAAACAAATCAACGTCGTGCTTCACCGCTGGGAACATTAGATAATCGTCCCCGAACAGGACACCACCCGGCGGCAAAAGATCATAATATAGAGAAAGCTCTAGGAAGGTCTCACCGCACTCGTGAGCCGAATCCAAATAAACGAAATCGATTTCGTAGTTGAGCACCTTCAAGGTCCGAGCAGCAACCACCGAGGTTACGCGGAACGGCACCACAGTCTCAGTGAGACCGTTATTGTACATGGCGTTCATGAAGTAATCGAAGATTGCCGGATTGCCGTCCGCTTTCCTCATTGTGCCCGCAAAATTACTCAGGAGCCACATGTTGATGTCGCCACACCATGGGTCGACACACAGCAGTGTGCCATTCGTTTCGCGAAGCCATGACCCAATTATTGTCGCGCTATTGCCGATAAAGCTACCGACCTCGACGCCCAAAGTAGGCTTCCGACCTAAAAAGGCTTCGATAGCGCCAAGAGTTAGCGGACCAATGTGTGCCGTATATTGCATTGGAGCGGGCAAAAGCTGCGGCCGGTAGCCGTGATAAGGATTATCGCATCCGAACAAGCGGTTGCTGATGTCTTTAAAATTCGGCTTCGTTCGCTTGAGATCGTTAGCGTTGATGAAATTTGTCAGCTGAGGGTCAGCAAGGGTTTTTGCGGAGAACCAATTTCTGAGAACGCTTTCATCAATATGCTCACTGAGATCTGCCATCTAGCTTCTCGCTGTTGTTAGAATGCTGTGAGGAAAGGTGTTTGACCAGATCGCCTTAGTAGGCCCAGTGGGAGATGTTTATCGCCCTGCACGTCCGGTCGGCTCTGCCCAAAGGCGTGAATCTGGTGCCAAGGGCGCGTGGTCGTGCCACTGAGCGAGCTTTTCGAGATACCGCCGCCGGTAGGCGCGGTCATCCTCGAACTCGACGCCTGCCAGGACAAGTTCCGCGCCGATCTCGTAGTAGACGTCGAGGTTGCGCAGGTTAGGGACCGGTGTTTCGCCGCGCTCGGCTTCACCCTGAATCTGCCAGAACAGCTCTTCGAGACGGCGTGCAAGGCCTGGAATATCGCGCAGGACACTTGTCTCGCGATTGCGTTGCAAGGCGTCCTTGATTGCCGTGAGGCTTTTGCGATCGTGCGCCAGGGCGATGGCGCGGCTCACATATTCGTCCGGCGTGCTGCAAATCAATTCCGGAATGCCGGCGGCCGCGACGATGCTCGAGCAGAAACGTGCGGCAAAGGTTTTCCCTGGGAAAGTCAGGACCGGCAATCCCATGGTGATCGCATCCGCCGCAGTGGAGTGCGCCCCATAGGGGAAGGTGTCGAGGAAGAGATCAGCAAGACCGATGCGCGCGAGATGCTGCGGATTGGGCGCCTTGGCGGCGAAAATGAGCCGCTCTGCTGCCACACCGCTCTGCGCGGCTGCCTCACGCAGGCGCTGGTTGACATCCTCGCTTGCCCCAAGCAGCCACAGCACGCTGCCCGGCGTCGCCGAAAGAATCTTCATCCAGCGCGCAAAGCATTCGGCGGTAATCTTCTGCATCCCGTTGAAGCTGGCATAGACAAAAGCATCTTCCGGCAGTCCGGCCTGGGCCCGGGTCGGCCGCTCGGCCACCTCTCGCTTGCGGTCGACGGGCTGGTCGCAGGCGATCCGCAGCACCTTTTCGGTGTAATAGATCTCGTTTTCGGGCGGCACGATCTGCGCGTCGGTAATCATATACTGATGAAACGGACTGCTCATCGTGCCGGGATAGCCGCAGAAGTTAACGATGACCGGCGCCGGCCGATAGGCGAAGATTTTCGTGCGCGCCTGCTTGGTATAGCCGTTGACGTCGATAAGGACGTCGATTTCGTCGGCTACGATCTGTCTGGCCGCATCGATATCGCTCAGCGCGGTAATATCGCGCCAGCAATCGACGGCGTTCCTGATGCGGTTATGCGTCGTATCACCGGACCGAGGCTCGCCGCAGTAGTAGGCGTAGATCTCAACGCTACTCTTGTCGTGCAGCTCGAGAACTTCGCAAAGAGCGAAGCCGACCGCGTGCTGGCGCAAATCCGAAGAGACATAGCCGACGCGCAGGCGCTGTCCGGTTCCCGTTTTGAGCCGAGTAGGCTTGCGTGGGAAGCCAACCGTGTCCGGCCGCCCGACCAGTTTCTGGCCGTAACGATACGCTTTGGCGAGCTGGAAAAGCGGGTCGTCGGCATAGCAGCCGAGCGTCAGCGGCGACAGCGCATCAACCAGTTGCCGGGCCGAGACGTGGATCGAGGGAGTGAGAAGCGGCCATTTGCACTGATGCTGGCGCAGAGAGGTCCAATGCTGGCCCGCTTCGGGCTTCGAGGGTTGGAGCTCGATCGCCTGCCACAACGCCGTTTCTGCGTCGGCCAGTTGGCCGGCGGTTTCCAGCACACGGCCGGTATGCTCCAGGGCCATCAGACGATGGCTGAGGCGATCTGGCGTGATCTCCCCAGTCGCCTCCGAGAAAGTCCGCCATTGCCCGACGGCCTGACCAATAAGGCCGCAATCCTCGAGAGCACGGCCGAGGTTGATGTGGGCAGGACCGAACATCGGCTCCTGTTTCAAGCAGGCGCGCAAAGCCTGGATCGAACCCGCTAGGTCGCCCATGTTGCGCAGGCAGACAGCATAGTTGAAACAGGCCATGTGCAGCAGCGGATGGATGTCGTTGAAGGCAATCCAAGTCTTGTAGAGGTCGGCCGAATGCGCGAGCAATCCAGCGCCACCGAAGCCTTCGGCCGCCTGGAACAGTGCAGTCAGAGACATCTGCTGACTGCGCGCCTGCTGCAGCATATCTGAAAGCGTTGACGCCTGAGCGGAAGCGGTTGTTGTATTGACGTTCATGCCTTTCCCTCGACAAAACGGCCCTGTGGCCGAAGACTCCCCAGGCGCGCTAGATGGCCTGCAGCTTTATTGACGGCCTGGCTTGCGCGGGGCTGGTTGTATGGGGAGGGGTGGCGCGACAGCTCCTCGAAAATGAAAAACGGACGGCGCGTGGTGCGCCGTCCGCTCTTGCAGCATTGAATGAAGTATTACGGCGCGGGTTAACGCGCCGCTTGCTATTAGTTGTTGTAAGCCTCTTGGACCCAGTTCGGATCGAGCACGTTAGCTTGGGCGGTGGTGAGCGCGTCGAGCTGCGCATCCGACAGGCCCAGGATATCGTCCGAGGACAAGCCGGGGAGAGCCTTGACGTCGATAGCAGCGATCTCGTCGCTAGAGAAGGCTGCGATTTCGGCGGCGTCGAAGGCTTCGAGCTGGGTCGACGACAACACAGCGACCTGGCCGGAAGTCAGAGCAGTTGCCTGTGCCAACGAGAGGGCTCCCGCCTGGCCGGCCGTCAGGCCCTTGATGTGAGCCACGTTGATACCGGCGACGTCCGCGGTTGCGATCAGCGCTACGTTGTCCGTGGAGATGGCCGCCAGCGTATTCGTGCTGAGTGCGTTGAGGTCATTGCTGTTCAGCGTTTGGGCTTGTGCCGCGGTTAAGCCGGCGGCGCCGGCGGTGCTCAGGCCGGCAAGCTGACCGCTTGTCAACGATCCGAATGCCGCGCTGGTGAGACTGCTGATCTGCGTGCTGCTCAGGGCGCCGACCTGGGCGGTCAGTAGGTTGCCGACCTGGGCGCTTGTAAGCTGATCGGCGTGCAGAACCGCAATCTGCGCGGTCTTAAGCGCCTGCAGGTGAGCCGAGTCAAAGTTCGCCAAGTCGGTGTTAACGAGCGAGGAAATGACATCGGTTGATAGTGCTGCGGTCTGGCCTGTGGTGAATGCAGCCGCGCCGTTCGTTATTGCCTGGAGTTGGTCGAGCTTCAACCCGGCAAGAGCGGCGGTCGCCAGGCTGGTGAGGTTCGCCGTGCCCAGCGAGGTGACTCTGGTGGCGTCAATCGCGCTGAGCTGGCTGGAATTGAGCGCAGCTACCTGAGTGGAATTCATGGCGCCAAGCTGCGCAGTGCTCAGAGTCGCAACGGAATCTGTCGTGAGTTTTTTGATTTGAGTAGCGTTAAGTTTTTGAAGAAAGGTAACGGCTGACATGGATGTACCCCAAGGTTAGTGGTGTCGTGGCAACGCCGGTGTCTGGCATCACCCTCGGCAAAGACTATGCTAGGTGAAACATGGCTCGCGCGAGCCAGCGCATCGGAATGGCATCATGCATCCAGAGCAGCGACGTCTCTGATTCCCACGCCCTCGAAAGCGAGTAACAATGCCATGTCACCGGAATTAGCTTGAAAGCGCCGGTGCACCCATGCCTCGCATTCTGATTACACCATTATTCCGCAGAGTTTAAATTTTGGTTAATTGCAGCTCCAAATTGTTGCTTTTCTTGCGACATACAATTTTGGTCAAGCGAGTAAAAGTAGGCGGCGTGCTTTCATGTCGTCTGTCTATATTGCCTCGCAAGAGGTGCCTTATGATCTTTACTTGCCACTGAGAGCATTGACTTGCCGGGTGAGGCGCCCTAACCGTCAGGAGCCGTCGAATTCCGCATAGGCAGCAAGTACCGCATCGACTTGCGCCGAATTCAGTGCCCCGACCTGTGCCGAGGTGAGAGCATCCAGCTGTTGGCTGCTCAGGCCCCAAATATCGGCCGTTGACAGGCCCGGCAGAGCTCTCGTGTTGATCGCCGCGATTTCGTCCGTCGTGAAGGTCTGGACGTCCTCCACCAGCATCGCCGCGATCTGTGCGGCCGACAGCGCTTGAATCTGCGTCGAGTTCAAGGCGTCGATCTGCTCGGATGACAGCGCCGCGATCTGGTCGCTCGTTAGCCTGGCAATCTGGCTGGACGTCAGCGCATGGATCTGGTCGGTAGAGAGAGCCGCGACTGTGTCGGTGGACAAGCCATACAGCGACCGCGTGCTGATCGCCGCGATCTCGTCGGGCGTGAAGGTCGCGATGTCTTCCGGTTCTAGGGCGCCAAGCTCGGCCGCCGTCAGGGCAGCGATTTGCGAGCTCGTCAAGGCGGCAACCTGATCCGTCGACAGGGCGGCGATCTGGCTGCTTGAGAGCGCCGCGATCAGGCGGTTGGAAAGGGCGGCGGTCTGGCTGGTCGAGAGCGCCGTAACATCCAGTCCCGCCGCTTGCCGCGTGGTCAGGGCGCTGATCTGCGCGGTGCTCAAGGCGCCGACCTGCTCGGGTGACAGCGCGGCGATCTGGTCGCTCGTCAGCACCACAAACTGGGCGGTCGTCAGGGCGTTCAGCTGATCCGAGGAGAGAGCCGCAACGGCGCCGGTGGACAAACCCGGCAGCGCCCTGGTGCTGATTGCCGCGATTTCGCCGGTCGTGAACGTCGCGGTGTCTTCGGACTCCAGGCCCCTGATATCGAGCGCCGTCAGGGCAGCGACTTGCGCGCTCGTCAGGGCGGCCGCCTGATCAGTTGAGAGAGCGCCAATCTGATTGCTTCCGAGTGCTGCGATCAGGCCCGTCGAAAGGGCGGCGGTCTGATCGGTCGAGAGCGCCGTGACATCCAGCCCCATGGCTTGCCGCGCGAGCAGGGCACTGATCTGCGTGGTGCTCAAGGCGCCCATCTGGCCGGATGACAGCGCTGCGAGCTGAACGGTCGTCAGCGTCGCAACCTGACGGGCCGTTAGCGCGTGGAGCTGGTCGCTGGAGAGAGCCGCGACGGCATCGGTGGACAAGCCCGGCAGCGATCTGATGCTAATCAGCGCGATTTCGTCAGTCGTGAAGGTTGCGATATTTTCCGGTGACAGGGCGCCAAGCTCGACCGCTGTCAGGGCGGCGACTTGCGCGCTCGTCAGGGCGGCCGCTTGATCGGTTGACAGGGCGGCGATCTGGTTGCTTCCGAGTGCTGCGATCAGGGTCGTCGACAGTGCGGCGGTTTGATCGGTCGAGAGTGTCGCGACATCCAGGCCGAGGGCTTGCCGCCATGTCAGGGCACTGATCTGCGCCGTGGTCAAGGCGCCGACTTGCTCGGATGACAGCGCCGCGAACTGAACGGTCGTCAGCGTGGAAATCTGGCTGGTTGTCAGCGCGTGGATCTGGTCGCTGGAGAGGGTCGCGACGGCATCGATGGACAAGCCCGGCAGCGCCCGCACGCTGATCGCCGCCATCTCGGCGGTCGTGAAGGTCGCGAGGTTATCCGGCGATAGTGCGCCAAGTTCGGCCGCGGTCAGTCGGGCGATTTGCGCGCTCGTCAGGGCAGCGGCCTGATCGGTTGAGAGGGCGGCGATCTGGCTGCTTCCGAGTGCCGCGATCACGCCCGTCGACAGGGCGGCGGTCTGGTCGGTGGAGAGCGCAGTCACATCCAGCCCCAGGGCTTGGCGCGAGGTCAGGGCGCTGATCTGTGTCGTGCTCAGGGCGCCGACCTGCTCGGATGACAGCGCGGAGATTTGGTCGCTCGTCAGCAAGGCGATCTGGCCGGTTGTCAGCGCATGAATCTGGTCCGTGGAGAAGGCGGCGATGGCGTCGGCGGACAGGCCCGATAGCGACCGCGTGCTGATCGCGGCGATCTCGCCGGTCGTGAAGGTTGCGACATTTTCCGGCGACAGGCCACGCAGCTCGATTGAAGTCAGCGCAGCAATTTGCGCGCTCGTCAGGGCGGCCGCCTGATCGGTTGAGAGCGCGGCGATCTGGCTGCTTCCAAGTGCCGCGATCACGCTCGCCGAAAGGGCGGCGGTCTGGTCGGTCGAGAGCGCTGCGACGTCCAGTCCCGGTGCTTGCCGCCATGTCAAGGCACCGATCTGCGTCGTGCTCAAGGTGCCGATCTGCTCGGACGACAAAGCCGCGATTTGGCCGCTCGTCAGCGCGGCAATCTGGCCGGTCATCAGCGCATAGACCTGGTCGGTGGAAAGCGCCGCGATGGCATCGTTGGACAGGCCCGGCAGCGACCTGGTGCTGATGGCCGCAATCTCGTCGGGTGTAAAGGTTGCGATGTCTTCCGGCGACAGTGCCCGAAGTTCGACCACTGACAGCGCGGCGACTTGGGCGCTCGTCAGGGCGTCCACCTGCTCGGCTGAGAGGGCTGCGATCTGGTTGCTTCCAAGCGTGGCGATCAGGGTCGTCGAAAGGGCGGCAGTCTGCTCGGTGGAGAGCGCCGTGACATCCAGTCCTACGGTTTGCCGCGAGGTCAGTGCGCTGATCTGCGTGGTGCTCAAAGCCCCCATCTGCTCGCCAGAAAATGCCGCGAGCTGAGCGGTCGTCAGCGCCGAAACCTGGCGGGTCGTCAGTGCGTGGACCTGATCGGTGGAAAGAGCTGCGATGGCGTCAGTGGACAAGCCGGGCAGCGCCCTGGTGCTGATCGCTGCGATTTCGTCGGTCGTGAAGGTCGCGATGTCTTCCGGCGTGAGGGCGTGGATTTCATTGAGACTGAAGGCGCCGATCTGCGAGCTGGTGAAGGCAGCGACCTGATTGCTGTCCAGTGCTGTCATCTGGCCGGCGGAAAGGACTGCAACCTGTCCCGTGGACAGGCTCTGGATCTGCTGCGCGGACAGAACCGCCAACTGGTCGGCCGTCAAGCCGACGATGGCGCCCGGCGATACGGCGCTCATCTGTTGGGCGCTCAGTGTGTGGACGTTGTCCGCACCCATAGCAGCGATCTGACGCGCGTTGAGGACTTTGACTTGGTCAGCGCTGAGGGCTGCCGCATCCTCGGTAGTCCAGGCCGCGATCGAAGCCGTGGAAAGGCTCCGGATTTGGCTGACGGACAGCGTAGGGATGGTTGTTGTCATGGACGCGCCCCAGATTTGCTAACGGATCAAAAACGTCATTACCTACCGCTCCGCGCGAGTGGACCAATCAGGCCCTCTCAGTGTTGGACAAGGCCAGCTCCGTGCTGCTCGGGGTTCGCCAGATCAGCCGGACGCCGCCATCGCGTGGTCGCTGCGAAGGAAAAGCGATTTTTGCAGAGAACATGGCTCGGACGAGCCTGCGCATCGGAAGGGCATCATGCATCCAGAGCCATGCAGCGGCCCTGATATCCCCACGCCAGTGAACGCGAACGTCTTCGCGCTACAACAGCCCGTCCGCCGAATCGGCGGTCGAGGCTGCACGCGAACCTTCGCTACTGTGGGACTGTTAGTCAATAGCCTTTAACGTTCGGTTAACGCCCGCCCACCCTCGCTTTCACCAGTGGGTTTCTGTCGGGGGCCAAGCTCTTGAAAAACCGCAAGTCGGAAAGGCCAGAAGCGATGGGCCACAAGCAGACATGCCGTTTTGGCGGTGTGCTAGTTGCGGCGCTTCGATGGGTGTAGACTCCCGGCATATTGCATGTTCATGCAAGGCAACGATGATGAGTATCCCCGCGCTCGACCGGAAGCTGCTCGCGATCCTAGCGGCGGATATGGTAGGCTACTCGAAGGCGATGGAGGCCGATGAGGCCGGCACCATCAAGCGACTGAAAGCCATCCGCGCCGACCTGATCAATCCCGCCATCTCCCAGCGCCATGGCACCGTTATCAAACTGATGGGCGACGGCGCGCTCGTCGCCTTCGACAGCGTGGTTGATGCGGTTGCCTGCGCCGCGGAGTTTCAGAATACTGTGGCGACGCGCAACGCCGGCGTACCGGAGGCTGAGCGCATCGTATTCCGCGTCGGGATCAATCTGGGCGATGTGGTGTTGGTGGATGGCGATGTCTATGGGGATGGCGTGAATGTCGCCGCGCGGCTGGAGCAGTTGGCCGAGCCGGGCGGCGTGATGGTGTCGGGGACGGCATACGATCATCTCCAGGGCAAACTCGACTGGCCGCTCGATTTCGCCGGCGAGCAGCAGGTCAAGAACATCAGCCGCCCGGTGCGGATGTATCGGCTGAGACTCGACGGCAAACGGGCGCGTCGCCCGCTTCTCAGAATGATGCCGCGCTGGGCCAAGACGGCTGCGGCGGCGATCGTGGCGCTGGCTCTGGCGGGCGGCGGGGTCTGGTGGTTCTTGCAGCCCGAACCTTTGAGCGGCAAGCCGTCGGTGGCGGTGCTGCCCTTCAACAATTATGGCGGCGACGAGGCTAGTGGGCGTCTGGCCGATGGCCTGACTGAGGACATCATCACCGACCTCGCGCGGTTTCCCGAATTCGAGGTGGTGGCGCGGAATTCGACGGAAGTTTATAAAGGCAAGCCGGTGGATGCCCGCCAGGTCGCAAGTGCCCTCCATGTCGGCTTTGTATTGGAAGGCTCGATCCAGCAGCAGAGGGGCCGGGTACGGATCACAGCACAGTTGATCGACGCAAAAACCGGCCACCATCTTTGGTCGGAGAATTGGGACCGGCCTGTTGAGGACGTGTTCGCCGTTCAGACCGAAATCGCAGAGCAGGTCACCAACCGCCTCGGCGGCGGAGTGGGACTGATTCAAGAAGCCGGGCGGGCTGCAGCCAAACGTAAACGGCCTGAAAACCTGAATGCCTATGATTACTATCTGCTCGGGTCCGAGAATATTGAAAAGCTCACCAAAGCGGATGCGGAGGAGGCCGTCACGTTTCTCAACCGCGCCGTCGAGCTGGAGCCGGGGCTGGCACGGGCCTGGGTAGAACTTTACCATGCTCATGATCTATTGGGTGTGTTTGGTGTCGATCCCGAGAGCAACCGCAAGGCCGCTGCCGATGTAGCCGAACGCGCGGTGCAGCTTGATCCGAGCGACGCTGAAGCACACGCGGTGTTTGGTATGAGCCTTGCTAATAAGGGCGACATGGGCCGCGCCAAGGCTGAGCTGGACACGGCCCTTCGTCTAGCTCCCGGTTCGTCCGAAATCCTGACTTTCTATTCCGGCTTTGCAGCACGCTTCGGTGAACCCGAACGCGGCGCTCAAATGGTCGACCAGGTAATGCGGCTCGACCCGAATTATCCGATGTGGACGTCCAACTTCTTCTCACCTGCCTATTTTATGGCGGGCCGGTATGAGGACGCGGTGAAGATGCTGGACCGCATGACGCCTAACAACTACCAAAAGTGGAATTGGGTGATACGTAGCAGCTCCCTCGCGGCACTGGGTCGAACCGATGAGGCGAATGCTTCGGTTGTAGAAACTCTCAAGCGGCACCCGGACCTGACTGTCGAGAGCATGATCAATGAATCCGGCCTGAGCGCAATGGAGCGCAGTCGATTCATAGAGACAATGCCGCTAGCTGGCTTCCCGGCGTGCGCCAAGCCCGAGACGCTGGCGAATCTCGCCAAACCTGTGCGACTGCCGGAATGCGAGGCGGGGAAGGTGAAGTCTCTCGGGCAACCATAGAACGCCCTGTGCAACGCGCGCGCCCACTGATCGCCCGATACCGGCGAGCGCTGTCGCTGAGGGTTTGGCGCGATGACGCAAATGGTTGCAACGCTGCGCGAAGCACCCACTAAGTCGGCTTTGGGGCATCCACGCCGACCCGGTGTTGTCCGACATGTATCCGCTTTCTGCCCAAATACGGACGACTGCAGCCTGTTGACGCCACGCTTAGACGCGATCATCCCCCTGTCGCGCGGTATTTCTGCGAGCTCGGAATTCCTGCCTAATTCACGAGTGTTGCTTTGCGAGCGGCGGCAGCTTGAGATAGGGATTGTCGGGATCATAGGAGCCCTTTGGCTCACCTGTGTTACCGACTATCAGTCCCTTTATCAGATGACCCTCCGGCCCGAACAGATAATTGCTACCAGCGCATAGGTGAGCGAGCTTCCTATAATCGAAGTATTTGAACCGATCGTCGGCGAGAAATGCCGCGTCATCATAGGCTTTCCCAGTGATCCGAGAATAGCCGGCAGCACCCATATAGGCTCCGCCTACATCCGTATTGATTCTTGCTCCAACGCACATATTGCCGAGGACCATTGAGAGCTTGAAAATTCGAAGCGTTTCCGCGTCTTTGCTTCCTAGCGGCTTTAGCGCTTCAGCAAGATAGTGATTCGTTGACGGATCGTTGGTCATCGTCTTGCGCCAAGCCGGGGGCATCTCAGCCGCAAAACTTGAAA
The DNA here is from genome assembly GCF_012641395.1 of Rhizobium sp. P32RR-XVIII. GTDB lineage: Bacteria > Pseudomonadota > Alphaproteobacteria > Rhizobiales > Rhizobiaceae > Rhizobium. The sequence continues at coordinate 190,607 of NZ_JABAIH010000010.1, forward strand.
GCGCCGATACGACAATCGCCACAGAGACTACACCCGCGTGCTTCCGATATTCGTTATTCAAGATCTTCTCCCAGCTGATTCCTGCAACCTAAAGGCAGCATAAGGTGCTTCCGTATATCGGAAAAGCGGAAAACACCGCCGCACGTTTCCAATCCCCAACGCTCGAATCCCATGCTCTCCTGCATCTCGAAATGGAGATCAGGAGATAGCGGGGATGACCCTTATCCAAAACTGCCGAGGCTCTAATCGCTGCCGGATGAAAGTTCAGTGGCATGTATGGACGGCCTCCGCGTGGCAAGGGCTTTTTGGCATTTCTGACGATTGGTCGGGTGCAGGCATGTATACGGCCTTTGATTGCGGCTGGTTCATGCCGCTGGCCCTGATGTAGTC
>NZ_JABAIH010000011.1 GCF_012641395.1 Rhizobium sp. P32RR-XVIII
CCTCAAACCATCAATCAGCAATCCAGCCAATCCGGAAACCCTAGAGCGAGAAACTTCGTCGCCAGCAGCGCCGCCGCCCTCGTTCAGTGACGCGGCTTATAAGTCCTTCCCTCAGACATAGTCAACACCGCTTTTCGGAAAAAAGTGAACTTTCTTACAACCGATTGATTTTTAACAATAATCCTCCTTGGGCAACTGGAGGGCTCGGTCGTAGGGTCCAATGCCCCGCACCGGCAGGCCGTGTGCTGCTGCAAAACGGCTCAAAATCGCCTCCGCCACTATTCCGCCCTCACAAGATCACAATCGGATGGTCTCAAGGGCGCGTGGTTTCACGGGCGCACGATTCAGGCAGGGATAGGCGCATAGATTGCGCGCGTGGCGCGATTTGACTTCCATGCCCGGAATATGCACATCTTTCGGCCCAGCCCGGGGCGGCGCCGATGAACCATGAAAGGACGCGGACAAAACTGCCATGATGACGGAGAAGATGATGATACGCTCGTTGGGCAACGAGCCTCCGCTTCTCGCCGATGGCAGACGGGCGCCAGACAGGCGCGAGGTTTCGCTGCGCTGGCTTTCGGGTACGTTCCTCACCGGCATCACCTCCAGCGTTCTGATGGGTGTGGCCCTCTTTGCGGCCCTCGACGGACGCCAGCAGCTTGCAATCCCGGCTGAAGCCTATGCCAGCGCCAATGCGGATGCTCTTGCTGATACCGGCGTCACCCGCGGGGACAGACTGATTGCACCCGCAATCGCCGCCAAGCCCTCTGACCGGGCAATCATGGAAGTCTCGACTGTGGTTCACGACGGCGACAAGGAAGTCGTCCGCCGCCAGCCGTTCTCGCATGTGAAGATGCGGCTTGCCGCAAATCATGTCACGACAGAAGACTATCCGGATTTCGACGCCCTCGCGATCTTTTCCGCCGACGAGGGGCAGCCTGCTCCGGCGGCGCGCACCGGCGCGATCTACGGTTCGGATGTCGAATCCGAAGTCAGCCTCAAGACCATTGCCTTCCCGACCGGGAAAAGCGAGTTTCAAACCCTGCCCGGCATGACCCTGGACGAAATCGAGGAGAATGTCCGCTCGAACGGTTCGGCGCTGACCGACGGCACAACGCAGGTCTCCGCGCTCTACTATGTCGACCCTCAACGTTTCTCGAACGAGGACAACGATATCGATCTGACCTCCGGCCTGTCGGCGCGTGTTCTCGAGCAGAACATGACGGTCTCCGCGCCGGAATCGATCACGCCGGAGACCGAGGAATTCGCAGACGACATCATTCCGGCTCGTCAGGACGTTACGATTGCCAAGGCGCTGATCGATTCAGGCTATCCTGAACCGCAGGCAAAGATGCTGGCGGCCAACCTGTCTGCGCTGTTCGGCAGTGAAGAACTCTCCAAGGGCGATGTCCTGCGCATCGGCATCATCCAGAAGGGGGAACAGGCGAGGCTTATCCGCGCCAGTGTCTATCGCGGAACCCGTCATCTTGTCACGATCGCGCTTGACGACAAGAACCGCTTCGTCCAGGCGAGCGAGCCGCCCATGCTTGACGCGGTCGCCACCGCTTTCGACGACAATTCCCAATCGGTACCGGCCGGCCAGAACCTGCCGAGCGTCTACGACGGCATCTACCGGGCTTCTCTCTCCTATGGCATGACCAAGGAGATGACGGCGCTGATCATCAAGCTGCTTGCGGCAAACGTCGACTTCCAGGCGCAGCTGAGGCCGACGGATTTCCTGGAGGCCTTTTTTTCGGTCGCCGATTCCAGCGGCCGCGCGACGGCGGATTCGGAGCTGCTCTACGTCAATGCCCGCTTCGGCGACACGGTGACGCGCTTCTACCGCTTTCAGGATCCAGACGGGAACGTCGACTATTTCGATCAGGACGGCAAGAGCATCCGCCAGTTTCTGCTTCGCAATCCGGTTCCGAACGGCATCTTCAAATCCGGCTTCGGCATGCGCCGCCACCCGATCCTGGGCTTTGCCCGCATGCATACCGGCGTAGACTGGGCAGCCCCGCGCGGCACGGCGATCATCGCGACCGGCAACGGCACCGTCGAAAAAGCAGGCTGGGACTCCGGCGGCTACGGCAACCAGACCATTGTCCGTCACGCCAACGGCTACGAATCCTCCTACAATCACCAGAGCGCCATCGCCAAGGGCATCGTTCCCGGCGCCAAGGTGCGCCAGGGCCAGGTGATCGGCTGGGTCGGCACGACAGGCGAATCCACCGGCCCGCACCTTCACTACGAGCTGATCGTCAACGGCACCAAGGTCGATCCGCTGCGCATCCGCCTGCCGGGCGGCAAGTCACTTGACGGCGATGCGCTGGCGAAGTTCGAGGACGAGCGCAAACGCATCGACACGCTTTTGAACAATCAGCCGGTCGATCAGGTCGCCAGCAAATAGTTCAGACAAAAACGGCGGCCGAAGCCGCCATTTTCCTTCTCTGATCGCCGGTTCTCAGGCTGCTTCGTTGACAGCAGAGCTGCGCGTACGGAACAGCAAGCGGTCCGTGCCGCTGGTGACCTTCACCGTCGACCCGTCGGGCACCTGGCCGGAGAGTATCTGCTCGGCGAGCGGATCCTGGACGTACTTCTGGATCACCCGCTTCAGCGGCCGTGCGCCATAGACCGGATCATAACCCTTGTTGGCGAGCCAGTTTCGGGCATCCTCGTCGAGGTCGATCGTGATCTTGCGCTCGGCAAGGAGTGCGATCAGCCGCTTCAACTGGATATCGACGATCGCGCCCATTTCCTCACGCTTCAGGCGATGGAACAGGATGATTTCGTCGACACGGTTCAGGAACTCCGGCCGGAAGTGAGCGCGTACGACCTCCATCACCTGCGCACGAACGGTGTCGCTGTCGTCCCCTTCCTTGAGTTGGGTCAGGTACTCGGCGCCGAGGTTCGAGGTCATGATGATCATCGTGTTGCGGAAATCGACCGTCCGGCCCTGGCCATCCGTCAGGCGGCCATCGTCCAGAACCTGCAGCAGGATGTTGAAGACATCGGGATGCGCCTTCTCGATCTCGTCGAACAACACGACCTGATACGGCCGGCGGCGAACAGCTTCGGTCAGTGCACCGCCTTCATCATAGCCGACATAGCCGGGAGGGGCGCCGATCAGCCGGGCCACGGAGTGCTTCTCCATGTATTCCGACATGTCCATGCGCACCATTGCCGTCTCGTCGTCGAAGAGGAAGCGGGCGAGCGCCTTGGTAAGCTCGGTTTTGCCAACGCCCGTCGGGCCTAGGAAGATGAATGAGCCGATCGGCCGGTTCGGATCCTGCAGGCCGGCGCGCGAACGCCTGACTGCGCGTGACACGGCCTGGACCGCATCCCCCTGGCCGATCACCCATTTGGCGAGCTCGTCTTCCATGCGAAGCAGCTTCTCGCGCTCGCCTTCCAGCATCCTGTCGACAGGAATGCCGGTCCAGCGGGAGACGACATGCGCAATGTTGTCAGGGGTCACCACCTCCTGCACCATGGCGCTGCGATCACTGTCCTGCTGCTCGGCTTCCGTCAGCTTCTTTTCCAGTTCCGGAATGACGCCATAGGTCAACTCGCCGGCACGCTGAAACTCGCCCTTGCGCTGGGCGATCGCCAGTTCGTTGCGGGCTTCGTCGAGCTGCTTCTTCAGGTCGGCGGCAAGACCGAGCTTCTGCTTTTCCGCCTGCCAGCGGGCCGTCAGGGCATCGGCCTCTTCCTCAAGACCTGTCAGCTCGGTTTCAAGCCGCGTGAGGCGATCGGCAGATGCGGCATCCGTTTCCTTCTTCAGGGCCTCGCGTTCGATCTTTAGCTGGATAATGCGGCGGTCGAGTTCGTCGAGCTCCTCGGGCTTGGAATCGACCTGCATGCGCAGCCGGGCAGCCGCCTCGTCGACAAGGTCGATGGCCTTGTCCGGCAGGAAGCGGTCGGTGATGTAGCGGTTGGACAGCGTCGCGGCAGCCACCAGCGCGGAATCCGAGATACGCACCTTGTGATGCTGCTCGTATTTTTCCTTGAGGCCGCGCAGGATCGAGATCGTGTCCTCGACGGTCGGCTCCTCGACCAACACAGGCTGGAAGCGACGGGCAAGCGCCGGATCCTTTTCGACGTGCTTTCGGTATTCGTCGAGCGTGGTCGCGCCGACGCAATGCAGTTCACCGCGGGCAAGGGCAGGCTTCAGAAGGTTGGAGGCATCCATTGCCCCATCGGCCTTGCCGGCGCCAACCAGCGTGTGCATTTCGTCAATGAAGAGAATGATCTCGCCATTTGCCGACTGCACCTCGTTGAGCACGGCCTTCAGCCGCTCTTCGAACTCGCCGCGATATTTCGCGCCGGCAATCAGAGCGCCCATGTCGAGCGCCATCAGCTTCTTGTCCTTAAGCGATTCCGGCACGTCGCCATTGACGATGCGCAAGGCGAGACCCTCGACGATCGCCGTCTTGCCGACGCCGGGCTCGCCGATCAGCACCGGATTGTTCTTGGTGCGGCGCGAAAGGACCTGGATCGTACGGCGGATTTCGTCGTCACGGCCAATAACCGGATCGAGCTTGCCCTCCCGGGCCTCACTGGTCAGATCGCGTGCGTATTTCTTCAGGGAATCGAACCCTTCCTCGGCGTTCGCGGAATCGGCCGTGCGCCCCTTTCGAATCTCGTTGATGACCTGATTGAGCGCCTGCGCGGTCACGCCGGCGTTTCTAAGGGTGGCAGACGTCGAAGCCGAGCTTTCGATCGCCAAAGCTTGCAGCAGCCGCTCGACCGTGACGAAACTGTCGCCGGCTTTCTTCGCTGCCTCTTCCGCCGTCGACAGGACCTTAGCAAGCGGCTGGGACAAATAAATGTTGCCGCCGCCGCCGGAAACCTTTGGCAGCTTGGCGAGCGCCGCATCGTTTGCAAGCCGGGCGGCCTTGGGATCTCCGCCGGCGCGTTCGATCAGCGAAGCGGACATGCCCTGGTCGTCGTCGAGCAGGACCTTGAGGACATGCTCCGGTGTAAATTGCTGGTGCCCCTGCGCCAGAGCATAAGTCTGGGCGGACTGGATGAAACCCCGCACCCGCTCGGAGTACTTTTCAATATTCATGCTGTACCTCCATAAATCGCCCTGCCCTAATATAAGGCGCAGGCCGATGACTGAGATTGAGCTCCCTCAAAAGGCGAGCCCTGTCCGCCGCATCTGGCATTTGCCGCGAACAAACCTGGTCAGGATATGGTGGAGAATCTGTAGAGTTTAAAGGGGCATGCGGCGGGAAAATCCGTCCGGCTTGAGCGCACCGGGCGGTGGCTCTTCGTTCTCAAATTGGTGCGTCATGCGCTGCGCCGGTTGCCGACATAGGGTAGGGCGAACAGATAGAGGCCGGTGAACAACAGCAGGAAGAGCGGCGGCAACGGCGAGTAAACCACCCAGGCGGGTGGCGTCCCCAACGCCATGGCGGCGAAGTTGGCAATGACCGTCACCGTAAAGACCATGGAAAGCCAACGATGGACCTGCCGGATATATTTATTCCAATTCAATGATCGCTCCTCCTCAACGAAGCCGGATGCCGGCCGTCGGTCATAAATCCGTTTTTCACTCAACTCGATGCTGTCTTCTTCGTTCGCGGCTTGGCGGCGAGCGACATGAGCGCCCTCAAGGCTTCCTTGTCGATTTCGCCTCCCGCGCATGGATGGCACGCCTGATATTGCCCTCGAGGCTGGAATGGCAGAGACGCGAGGGATCTGTCCGCCGGATAAGCGCCCTGATCCGGGCAAGAGTCTCGCTGCGCCAGTCGGCTTTATCCGTCGGGACTGGCCTCAGTCCGCCCGCGCCAGAACCTGCTCCAGATTCGCAAAGAACTTCTGCCAGCCGAACCGGGCGCCGTTGTAGGCCTGCTGCTGATCCGGCCGGAAGCCAGATTGCTCCATGCGCAGGTGCGTTCCCGTGCTGGTCGGCGTCAGTGTCCAGATGACAACGCTCTCGAGTCCATGAGCTGCCCAGGTGTAGGAAAGCGTCCTGTTCGGCTCGACTTCCAGGACTTTGCAATCGACGGCACCCCAGTCGGCGCTGAGTTTGAAGATGTGGTGCAAGACGGGCCTGAAGTCGTTCTTCATGAGCCACTCCTCGATCAGATGCGGCTGTGTCAGCGCCCGCCAGATCTTTTCCGGCGGAAAAGCAACGTGGCGTTCGACGACGACGGAGAGTGTTTCGGTCGAGGTCAGGGTCATTGGTCCATCCTTTTGAGCAAATCTTCGAGATCGTCGAACCGACTTTCCCAGAAGCCGGCCATCTGGCTCGTCCAGTCGACCAATGGGGCGAGCGCCTTACGCTGCGCGCTATAGTGCGTCTGGCGGCCTTCGTGACGGTCGCGAACCAGGCCGGCGTCCTTCAGAACCTTGAGATGTTTCGAAACGACCGGCTGCGAAACGCCGGCCTGCGCCGTCAGGGCGCCGACCGTCTTCTCCCCCTCACGGCACAGCCGTTCGAAGATGGCCCGCCGGGTCGGGTCGGCAAGCGTCCTGAAAAGCGCATCATGGGTGTTCGTCACCGGAAATTCATACCTCATTGGCTATGGATTGACGTATAGCCGGCGAGGTATGAATATGTCAAGCGGCAATGCCGATAACCCGTCGCGCAAAAGAAAAGGCCGCTCGGGGAGCGGCCTTTGATCAAACCATCGTCTTGAAACGAAATTACTCGGAAGCCGCTTCCGCCAGCGCCGGCGCAGGCGTCTCGTTTGAAGCGCCCTCACCGGCATCTTCACCCTCGGCGCCACGGCGCGGACGGCGCGGGCGACTGCCGGCATTGCGGCGGCGAGGCTGGCGCTCCCGCGGGGCGGCGGAGGTTTCTTCCTCCATGGCGACTTCGGCTGGAATTCCTTCGATTTCCGGCTGCGGACCGGTCCCGTCAATGGCTTCCTGCTCCGCAACTGGAGCCGGAGCCGGAGCCGGGGCTGCCGCTTCCGCGCGCTGCTCGCGGCGATGCTGCTCGCGCGGCGGCTGAACGACAACAACTTCGTCGCCGTCTACCGTATCCAGCTCGTCACCTTCGCGCTCGAGACCGTCGCGGTCCGTGTATTCGTTCCGATCATCGCGCTGGAAGCGTTCCTGCATCTGCGCCTGGGCGGCCGCAATGATCCGGTTGTAGTGCTCTGCATGCTGCAGGTAATTTTCAGCGATGACGCGGTCGCCGGAGCTTTGTGCATCACGGGCAAGCTGCGCGTATTTTTCAGCAATATGCTGAGCCGTACCGCGAATCTTCACGTCGGGGCCGGAGCTGTCGTAGCTCCGAGTCAGCGGATTGCCGCCCTTGCGGTTGAAATTGTTATTATTGTTATTTCCGCCGCCGTTGTTGTTACCACGCCCTCGACCGCGCTTGTTCTGCTGTCCTGGCCTCATAGATCGCTCACCTGAATTCTCTGTTTGTGTGGATTGATGGCACCAACCGCCGTGGCCGGAAAACCGACTCAGAGCCTTCGTGCCGCAAGCATAATGCGCCTTCGCGCCGACCCGCCGCTTGTTCTCAAGTCATATTGACTGATTCACGCATTGGGTCGTGTTCAACCTTTGAAACTCTCGTTTAAAAGAGTGGACCCCCGAGGCTGACCAAGTACCGAACGAATCTGTGTTCATTCCTGACTGCCCAACACGTAGGGGCAACCTATATTGCTTCCCTCGGAAATCCAAGCCCTTTCTTCGCAATAGCAATATTGTTCTGTTCCCATGCTGCAATTTGTCGCTCAAGCATTGAGTGCGAACACGAGCACCCGGTCATTTTGGCCATAGTCTTTTGCCGATCCGACACACTGGAAGCCCGCAGCCTCGAAGACCGCCGTCACATCATTCCGCTGATCGTAGCCGATTTCTAATCCTATGACGCCATCTGGCCGCATAAACCTGGCCGCATCCTTGGCTATCGCTTTGTACGCGTCAAGCCCATCAGGGCCACCGTCCAGTGCTGCCGCCGGATCAAATTTCGTCACTTCAGGAGCTAGGTTGGCAATGACATTGGAAGCAATATAGGGCGGATTTGAGACGATCGCGTGAAACGTGCCACTGATGTTCTGAAACCAGCTCGACTGCACGACTTCGAAACGCTCCCCTAGTCCATTTCTTTCAGCGTTTGATTTTGCCGTGCTCAGGGCATCTGCCGATACATCGCTACCGATAGCCGATGCTTCCGGACATTCGCTCAACAGCGCGAGGCATATCGCCCCGGTTCCGGTTCCTACGTCAAGGATATGGAGATGGCCTTCCGTTTTTGCAAGACCTCTCAAAAAAGGAAGTATCGTATCGACGAGGATTTCCGTATCGGGCCGGGGTTCCAGTGTTCCTTCGGAAAGCGAGAGCGGCAATCCGTAGAATTCCCGCTCGCCGAGGATGCGATGGACCGGTTCATGCGCCAGGCGTCTTTTCACCGCAACCTTGATCAGCGCTACCTTTTCTTCGGCGAGGCGCTCATCGCCGCGCGACAGCATTTCCGTCGATGAGAATTTCAGCAGTCCGGCAACGAGCAGTCTCGCGTCTGTCACGGGATCGGCGATACCGGCTTCGATGAAGCGGCGGCGGGCTTCGGCCAAAGTTTCGGAAACCGTCGGCCCTTCCCCCGTCATTGCTGCTCGCCAAGCTGCGCCAGCTGACTTGCCTGATAGTCGGCAAGCAGTGCATCCACCACTTCATCGATCTCGCCTTCCATCATCCGGTCGAGCTTGTAGAGCGTCAGGTTGATCCGGTGATCGGTGATGCGTCCCTGCGGGAAATTGTAGGTCCGTATTCGCTCCGAGCGATCACCGGACCCCACCTGGCTCTTGCGATCGGCAGATCGTTCGCTGTCGGCCCTTTGCCGTTCTGCATCGAAGAGCCTCGAACGCAGAACTTGCATGGCCTTGGCGCGATTCTGGTGTTGCGACTTTTCCGAGCTGGTGACGACGATGCCGGTCGGCAGATGCGTGATGCGGACAGCCGAATCCGTGGTATTGACGTGCTGCCCCCCCGCGCCCGACGAACGCATTGTATCGATGCGAATGTCTTCCGGCCGGATCTCGATATCGATTTCCTCAGCTTCCGGCAGCACGGCGACTGTCGCCGCCGACGTGTGGATGCGTCCGCCGGCTTCCGTTTCGGGCACGCGCTGCACCCGGTGCACGCCGGACTCGAACTTCAACTTGGCGAAAACGCCCTTGCCGGTAATCGTGGCGATAATTTCTTTATAACCGCCCGCTTCACCCTCGCTTGCGGAAAGGATTTCGACCTTCCAGCCATTCGCCGCGGCGAAGCGTTCGTACATCCGAAAAAGATCACCGGCGAAAAGTGCTGCTTCCGAACCGCCTGTGCCGGCGCGGATCTCGAGGATAGCGCTCTTTTCGTCGGCCGCGTCCTTCGGCAGCAGCAGAATCTGGATTTCCTGCTCCAGCGTGTCGATGCGCTCCTTGACTTCCGGCAGCTCCAATTCGGCGAGATCGCGCATCTCGCGATCGACGGACTTGTCCCCGAGCAATGCTTCGAGATCGGCGAGTTCCGCAACGGCCTTTTCATACGCGCGGATCTTGGCGACGACCGACTGCAACTCGGAATATTCGGATGCGAGCTTCACATAGACATCGGCGGACGGGCCAGCCGACATGCGCGCTTCGATTTCACTGAAGCGGCGTTCCAGCTCGCGCATCTTTTCAACGGGAAGCTTCGCCACCCTTCACTCCGATTCTTTTTATGGTTTGCTAAAGGGGAATATTGTTACTCGCGGCGAAGCCGACAAGCACCTCGCGTACCGGCGTCGTAGACACGACATCGTCCAACGCCTGGTTCACGACTTTGGAAAGGGCTTCAACTTCGAGCGCAAGCAGCATCGCTTTCACCGGCCCGATTGAGGCCGGCGACATTGAGACCGAACGGAACCCGATACCGAGCAGCGCCATCGCCGAAATCGGCTTGCCTGCCAGCTCACCGCAAAGCGTGACAGGAGTGTTATTGCGCTCGCCGGCCCGCACGATCTCGCGAAGAATACGGAGGAACGGCTTGCCAAGCGGATCGAAGCGGTCCGAGACCCGTGCATTTCCGCGATCGACCGCCATCGAGAACTGGAAGAGGTCGTTGGACCCCACAGAGACGAAATCGACTGCCGCCATCAGTTCGTCAAGCTGCCAGAGCAGCGCCGGCACCTCCACCATCGCGCCGAATTGCAGCTTGCGAGGCAAACCGTGGCCGAAGCGGGAAAGATGCTGCACTTCTTTCTGCAGCAATTCGCGCACCGCGGCGATTTCGGAGACCTCGGTCACCATCGGCACCATGAGCTTCAGCTCGATGCCCGCCGCAGCCCTCAGCATGGCACGAAGCTGCGTCCGCAGCAGTCCCGGCCGATCGAGTGCAAGGCGGATCGCACGCCAGCCCAGCGCCGGATTCTCTTCCTCATGGCCGCGGAAATAGGGCACTACTTTGTCGCCACCAATATCGAGCGTGCGGAAGGTGACGACGCGGCCGGCCGCCTGCTTCACGACGTTGCGGTAGAAAAGCTCCTGCTCCTCCGCCTTCGGCATGGTCGACGCGATCATGAACTGCAGTTCTGTGCGGAAAAGCCCGATTCCTTCAGCCCCCGATTCCGCGAGCTGCGGCAGATCGACCAGAAGGCCGGCATTCATCAGCAGAGAGATGCGCTGTCCGTCCTTGGTGAGCGGTTCGACGGAGCGCAGCGCCCGGAACTGTTCCTGCCGGCGGGCCCGGAAGCGCACCTTCTCCTCGTAGGACCGCTGATGCTCCGGCAGGGGCCGCAAGTGCACATGGCCCTCATCGCCATCGATGATGATAGCGTCGCCGTTTTCGGCAAGCGCTACAACGCCGGCCGCCTGCCCGATCACCGGAATGCCCATGGCGCGCGCGACGATCACCACATGGCTGGTGACCGCGCCTTCTTCCAGCACAAGGCCACGCACATTGGCGCGCGGATAATCGAGAAGCTCGGCCGCGCCCATGGCGCGCGCCAGAATGATCGCATCGTTCGGGAATCCATCGCCCGCTGTCCGGCCCGAATATCCGGTGAGCTGCCGCAGCAGCCGGTTCGCCAGATCCTCGAAATCATGCATGCGTTCGCGCAGATACGGATCTGTCAAGCGCATCATACGCGCCTTGGTATCGCTCTGCACCTTTTCGACCGCGGCCTCTGCCGTGAGCCCGTTTCGGATCGCTTCTTCGAGCTTCCTCACCCAGCCCTGGTCGTGAGCGAACATGCGATAGGTTTCGAGAACTTCGCGATGCTCACCCTCCATCGAGACGTCTCGCTGCGACAGCAGATCGTCAATCGAAATTCTGAGCGAGCCCAACGCCTCCGAAAGTCGGCGTATCTCCTTCTCCGAGTCCTCGTTCAGCAGGTTGGTGACGACGACGCGCGGCTCGTGCAGTACGACATAACCAAGCCCGATGCCCTCATTGTAGGTATCGCCGTCGATCGTCACCGAACGCGTCAGATCGAGTTCGAGACCCGGCTTGGTGATCTTCTTCAGCTCGCCGGTGGCGATCATTTCGGCGAGCACCATCGCCGTGGTTTCGAGTGCTTCCAGCTCTTCTTCGCGGTAGGTGCGGCTCGCCTTGTTCTGCACGACGAGAACGCCAAGCGAGCGCCCGGTGCGCAGGATCGGCACGCCAAGGAACGAATGGTAGATTTCTTCGCCGGTCTCCGGAAGATAGCGGAAGGCTGGATGCGATTGCGCGTCGGAAAGGTTCAGCGGTTGCGCCGAAGCCGCGATCGTGCCGACAAGCCCCTGCCCCATCTTCAGCTGGGACAGGTGGACAGCCTCTTTCTTCAGGCCTTCTGTTGCATAGAGCTCGAGAACGCCGTCAGCGCGCAGCACATAGACGGAGCAGACCTCCGCCACCATGTTGCTGGCGATCTGGCGAACGATCCGATCGAGACGCTCTTGTGGCTCCAGCGGCTCCGCCATCAACTCGCGCAGCCGCTTGAGCAACACGCGCGGACCGCCGGAAAGGTCTCTCATTGCGTCTCAAGCTCCAAATCAAAAGCAGGATAACCCGGCAGGCCGCCACTTTCTACTTAACTCGAACGTGCGGCACACCTGCTGGGAATCAATTCTTATCCAGACCGTAGCAGGAATGCAAAGTCCTGACAGCGAGTTCAGCATAAGGACCGTCGATCAGGATAGAAATCTTGATTTCCGAGGTCGTGATCGCCTTGATATTGATGCCCTTTTCGGCAAGAGCCTTAAAAGCGGTGGCAGCAACGCCTGCGTGCGAACGCATGCCGATGCCGATAACCGAAACCTTGACCAGCCCCGATTCGTTCTGGACGACGTCGTAGCCGATCTTTTCCTTGTTCTCGCCAAGCACCTTGATTGCCTTCTCGACGTCGCCCGAAGGCACGGTGAAGGTCATATCCGTCTTGGAGCCGTCCTCGGAGATGTTCTGGACGATCATGTCGACATTGATATGGCTCTCGGCCAAAGGCCCGAAGATCGCTGCCGAGACGCCCGGCCGGTCTGCGAGACGGCGAAGCGAGATCTGAGCCTCATCCTTGGCGTAGGCGATGCCGGTGACTACTTCCTGTTCCACGATTTCATCCTCGTCACAAATCAGCGTTCCGGGCGGGTTCAAGAAATCACCCATGCCCGGAGCATCGGGATCTTCGAAAGAGGAGCGCACGAAGGTACGAACCTTGTGCACCATAGCGAGTTCCACCGAGCGAACCTGCAGAACCTTGGCGCCGAGCGACGCCATTTCGAGCATTTCCTCGAAGGCGATCTTTTTCAAACGGCGCGCCTGCGGCACGATACGCGGATCGGTCGTGTAGACGCCGTCGACATCCGTATAGATATCGCAGCGATCGGCCTTGACCGCCGCCGCAATCGCAACCGCCGACGTATCCGAGCCGCCGCGGCCGAGCGTCGCGATGCGGTTGTCCGGTCCAAGACCCTGGAACCCGGCGATGACGGCAACCTGCCCCTCGCCCATGCGCTTGACGATATCGGCACCGTCGATTTCGAGAATGCGCGCTGCGCCATGCGCATTGTCCGTGCGGATTGGGATCTGCCAGCCCTGCCAGGAGCGCGCGTTGATGTCCATCGCCTGCAATGCAATCGCCAGCAGCCCCGACGTCACCTGCTCGCCGGAGGCGACGACGGCATCATATTCGCGCGCATCGTAGAAAGGCGAATTGGCGCCGACGACCTTCGGCGTGCCCTGCACCCAGCCGACCAGTTCGTTGGTCTTGCCGGACATCGCGGACACGACGACGGCCACCTCATGGCCGGCATCGACTTCGCGTTTGACGTGGCGAGCAACGTTCTTGATGCGGTCCAGATCAGCGACGGACGTGCCGCCGAATTTCATTACGATGCGTGCCATAAGCCTCTACCACAGCAAACCGCCGGGAGAGACGAAAGCCCGACCCGGCACCACAAAGCCTTGGAAAGCGGCATGGCCAAAGAGCCCGGGAATTGGGAGTTCTGGAACCCTTCTTAGGCCTTGCGCCCAAGGGCCCAAGTTGCGGCGTCTCTTAGCGAGTTTGAAGTGGGGTGGCAAGGTGGACGCATTGAGATTGGAATAGCAGGTTGGAGCGAAACCTCGTGCCGCAAGAAAATCAGTCCAAAGTCGGCGGTCAGGCCGAGCCCGATTTGCGGCTGGTGCAAACTGCACCCTCTTTGGAGAAATTCGCTGATCGCGCGTCCAATTCAGTGTAAGATGCATCCATGAGTGAAGCTCAGACTTTATTCTCAGCTCTGCGCCAGTCGGCACAGCCGAAAGTCGTTGATGCTATCGAACGTCTGGTCCGTGAAGCGCCCGACCGCAAGCTTTGTCGTGTCAATCCACTTGCCTTCGCCGCCAGCGAGGGGCTCAACGAAGAACAGGTGATCAACGCCTTTCTGCACGCGTCTCAGCTGGGCGTGTTCGACCTGTCATGGAACGTACTCTGCCCAGGCTGCGGCGGCGTGCTGGATGCCAATACCTCCCTGAGGACCGTGCAGAGCGACGAGTATAGCTGCGCGCTTTGCGCGGCCGGTTATGAGCCGACACTGGACGAGATGGTCGAGGTGACCTTCACCATCAGTCCCCGCGTGCGCCACATTGAAGCCCACAATCCTCATGAATTGCCGCCGTTGGAGTATTACCGGCAAATCTACTGGAGTTCAGGGGTCGATCTGCCCGAGGACGGGTTTGAGGAAAAGATCGACGAATTCATCGTTGAATGCTTGGAACTGCCGCCCGGCGAGAAGGCGGTCATCTCCTTGCAGTTGCCGGCAGAGTTCGTCATCGTCTTCGAGCCGGTCACCCACTCGGCGCAATTTCTCGATGTCAAAGGCGAGCCGACGAAAGAGCGGCAGAGTCTTTCGCTCGTATTCGACCGAGCCCACCGGCACAGCGAGCCTCTCAAGCTGCGGCCCGGCCCGATGCGCATTTCGTTGGAAAACCACACCGATGTTCGCACGTTGCCATCGGTCGCCGTTGCAAACGACGCGCTGCACGAATTGCTTGGCCGCCGCCGTCCCTTCCTGACTGCCAAGCGCTTGCTCTCGAACCAGACATTCCGCGATATCTTTCGCACGGACACCATAGAAGTGGACCAGCGTCTGAAGATCACCAGCCTGACCTTCCTCTTCACCGACCTGCGCGGCTCCACCGAGCTTTATGAAAGGGTTGGTGACCTGGCGGCATTCGATCTGGTGAAAACGCATTTCGGTATCCTCAACGAAATCGTGGGAGCGGAGGCGGGCGCCGTCGTCAAGACGATCGGCGACGCGGTGATGGCCACGTTCCCGACTCCGGATCGCGCTGTCGTCGCAGCCATGCGGATGCGCGAGGCGATGCGCAAACTCAACGACGAGCGCGGCAGCGAGGACCTGCTTTTAAAGATCGGCATCCATGAGGGCCCATGCATCGCCGTTAACCTCAACGAGCGGCAGGATTACTTCGGGCAAACGGTGAATATCGCCTCGCGCGTTCAGCACCTTGCCACCTCTCGTGAAATCTTCGCCACCGGCTCCGTGCTTGGCGACCCGAGCGCCTTCAACCTTCTGACGGATCGCGGTCTCAATCCCATATCGCAAAAAGTCGCGCTTCGCGGCATCGCGAACGAAATCAGCATCTTTGCGATCCCGTGAGCCACTGCTGGTCCTCATTGATCCGCGGCGTACGCCACTCCGTCCCAACGATATCCAAGGACCCCGACGACCCTCTGCCGAATTAGGGGACGGAGGAGTTTCCATTGAACAAAAGCACGCTCGAAAACTGGCGCCATATCTGTGTCGACATGCAACGTCTCTTTGCGGAAGACACGCCTTGGCATGTCGTGTGGATGGATCGCGTACTGCCGCAGGTCTTTGAGATCGCCTCGACCTATCCCGAACGCACCATCTTTACGCGCTTCCTGACGCCGGAAACGAAGGACGCGGCAAAAGGCTCCTGGCGTGATTACTATGAAAAATGGTGGATGATGACCGGCGAACATCTACCTGCGGAGATAATGGAGCTTGTCCCCGCGCTGCAACGACTGGTGCCGCCGGCTTCCTTATTCGACAAGAAAATCTATTCCCCATGGCTCGACGGCAGGCTCGATATGGCTTTGCAAAGCCACGCAGTCGAAACGCTGGTGATCACCGGCGGCGAAACTGATGTCTGCGTCATGGCGACGTTGCTCGGGGCCGTCGACCTTGGGTACCGCATCATACTCATCGAGGATGCCCTCTGCAGCGGCGACGACCAAACGCATGAAGCCTCGCTGGAACTGCTGCGAAACCGCTTTTCCGTTCAACTCGAGCTGATGACCGCTGATGACTTCCTGCGGTAAGCACACGGCTGAGTATCACCATCTCCACATAACACCTTGGGGTTATGTTCGGCTGCCGCGCGCTCGTTCATCTTTTCTTCATAATAAGAAAATGCAGGCGAGACCTGCGCGGAACAGCTGGAATGACCTGCACCTGCGCAGTTTCAAAAAACAAACAACAACTCTTCGCGGAGGCGGAACATATGACTGATGGAGTGAAACTCGACCGGGCGCTCGGACTTTGGTCCGTCGTGCTCTTCGGCTTGGCCTACATGACGCCGATGATCGTCTTCGGCACCTTCGGCGCGCTCGCGACTGCAAGCCAGGGCACGACGGCAATGGCCTATCTTGTTGCGGCAGCAGCGATCCTGCTTACCGCCATCAGCTACGGCGTCATGGCCCGTGTCTATCCGGTGGCCGGATCGGCATATACCTATGCCCGCAAATCGATCAGCCCCAGCGTCGGCTTTCTCGTCGGCTGGGCGGTGCTGCTCGACTATTTCTTCCTGCCCATGGTCATCTGGCTGATCGGAGCCGCCTACCTGACTTCCGCTTTTCCGGCCATTCCGGCTTACGCCTGGATCCTCGGCTTCATCGTGCTCACCACGCTTGTCAACGTCGTCGGCATCGCTTTCGCCAACCGTGTCAATTTTATTCTGATGCTGGTGCAGCTCGGCGTGCTTATCGCCTTCGTCTTCCTCGCCGCACGCTATGTGATCGCAGCAAGCGGCCCGGGCGGCTTGGTTTCCGCGACACCGTTCTTCAAGGCTGACGTCCCGTTCTCGGCCTCCGTCGCCGGTGCGGCGATCGCCGCCTATTCCTTCCTTGGCTTCGACGCCGTTTCGACGTTAACTGAAGAAACCAAGGATGCGAGGCGCACCATGCCGAAAGCGATCCTGATTACGGCGCTTGCCGGCGGGCTGATATTCGTCGTCGCGGCTTACTTCACGCAGCTCGCTCATCCTGGCATGGACTTCGTCTCTGTCGACGCCGCAGCAACTGAAATCGCCAAATCGATCGGCGGCGATCTCTTTGTCACGATCTTCCTTGCAACCCTTGTTGTTGCGCAATTCACCTCGGGTCTTGCTGCGCAGGCGAGTGTCGGCCGCCTGCTTTACGCGATGGGCCGTGACAGAGTGCTGCCGTCTTCCTTTTTCGGCAACCTTCATCCCAAGTGGCATACGCCGATCTTGAACCTTGTCCTCGTTGGCATCGTCG
Source organism: Rhizobium sp. P32RR-XVIII (assembly GCF_012641395.1). Lineage (GTDB taxonomy): Bacteria > Pseudomonadota > Alphaproteobacteria > Rhizobiales > Rhizobiaceae > Rhizobium. The sequence continues at coordinate 16,946 of NZ_JABAIH010000011.1, forward strand.
GTCTATTGGCACTCACGATGGACGTCACGACCTCGACCTCCTTCATCAACTTCGGCGCCTTCCTCGCGTTCACCGCCGTCAACGTCTCGGTCGTTGCGCTCTACATGAAGGGTGATGCGCAGGTGAAACCGCTCGGCGCGCTGATCGGTCTGGTCATTCCAGCTCTGGCTGCAGTCTGCGACCTCTTCCTGCTCTGGAAGCTTGACGTTCACGCCAAGATGCTCGGCCTCTTCTGGCTCCTCATAGGTATCGTCTATCTCGCCTACCTGACGCGCTTGTTCCAGGCAGCTCCTCCCGAGATGGATTTCGCCGAATAACATCGAAACGAGGCCCGCCCGATCGGGCCGGCCTCACGCCAGAAAGAGCCGGAAGAGCTCGGCCTGGCTGGAAATATTGAGTTTCGCGTAAATCTGCCGGCGGTGAACCTTAACCGTGTTCAGAGACAGCTCGAGGACCGCGGCAATGGAGAGGTTGGAATGCCCCTTGAGGACCAGCGTGACGATTTCCAGCTCGCGCTTCGTCAGAAGGGGATGCTCGATCCTCGCCGCAGGTGCTGCATTCTTGATCTCCAGCGAAAGGCCGGAAACATGAAACCAGTGCCGTTCACCGAAAGCGCAGACAACTGGAGCGGCGGATTTCAGTCGCTCCAGATCCTCCGTCGAAAAGAGCGGGGCCGATCCGATTCGCGACAGCGAAAGCACGGCGGTAAAGCCGTTCTCCAGCATCATGACGAAACCGATCTCGTCGACGATCTCGGTCGCCGCGTAATGCAGCCGGTAATATTCAGACTGCTGGAAATCGTCCGGTGCGACTTCACGCATCACGATCATCCGCTCGCGGCGGTGATTGCGGATTGCGTCGTAAAACGGATCGAGCACGAAGGCCCCGGCGAGATAGCGATCGACGATGATCGCGCGCGCGGCAATGATCTTCTCGTTGTAGAGATCGAAGGCATGGCCATCAGGCGAATAGATGAAGCCATTCATCATCTGGAACGGCGCAAGGAGGCGGAGCGCCGAAGTCAACGCGTCTGGAAAGCTACGCGAACCGATAGCGTTCGCGGCATTGGCAAGGCTCGCATTCCAGACGTCGAAGGACGGCATCTGGGTGCTTGTTCTCGGAACGGAACTCATGAATGGCCCTGGCGATCAAAAAGCCGCATAACACGGTTTGCGCAGCAAGCACGCTTTGGCACCGAAATGCAATGACCCGATGGAACTGGCAGAGGACACAATGAACACGCCACTGGAAACCGCAACGCTACATCCGCTGGACCTTCCCGCAATGGAAATCGCAAGCGGAATCCGAAGGAGCTTGTTCACCTCCGAAAGCGTGGTGGCCGAATCGCTTCGGCGCGCGAAGGCCGTCTGCGAAACCCTGAACCCGTTCACCGTCATCCGCGAGGACCAGGCGCTCGAAGCTGCCCGCGCCGCAGACCGCGCCGTCGCCCGCGGCGAAGCGGTCGGCCCGCTGCACGGAGTGCCATTCGCTGCCAAGGATCTGACCCCGACTGCGGGCGATCTGACGACGCTGGGCTCCTGGACCAAGGGCGATTGGGTGCCCGGCGAAACGGCGCTCTGTATCCGGCGCTTGCAAGCCGCCGGTGCAATTCTAATGGGAAAGACGACGACGCCGGAATTCGCCTTTGCGAGCTTCACCAGCAGCCCTCGCTGGGGTGTAACCCGCAATCCATGGAATCCAGCGCGGACTTCCGGCGGCTCCTCCGGGGGCTCGGCTGTTGCGGTCGCCACCGGCGTCGTTCCTCTCGCGGAAGGCACGGATATGGGCGGCTCGGTGCGAATTCCCGCGGCATTCTGTGGCACGGTCGGCTTGAAGCCGAGTCTCGGACGGATTCCGATGACGATCCTGCCGAGTGTCTTCGACAACATCTCGCATTTCGGCCCACTGGCGCGCACGGTGGGCGACGCCATCGCCTTCATGGAAACGACATGCGGCCCGAGCGACGAGGATATTTCCTCGCTGCCGATCGGCTTTGTGTCGCAAGTGGCGCGAAACGGCAACCTGGAAGGCAAACGCTTCGCGTTGTCGATGGACCTCGGCTACTACCGGATCCAGCCGGAAGTAGAGCAGGTCATACTGGCCGCCGCTGAGGAACTGCGCGGCGCGGGCGCCATCGTCGATGAAGTCCCGATGCACTGGACGCGCTCGGTGAACGACGAATGGTTCGATCTCTGGTGCGTTTTCATGTCCGGTTTCTTTGGCGAAACAATCGCCGAGTACCGGGAAAAAATGGATCCAGCCATCGTAGCTGCGATCGAACGCGGACTTTCGATGAATGCCACCGCCTACAAGCGCGTGGAACTGTTGCGCACCTCGATGTGGCGCAATATGGCAAAGCTTTTCGAATCCTACGACGCGCTGCTTTGCCCCACCTGTGCGATCACCGCGCCGCTCGCCAGCGAATGCGACGATGACTATGTCGGCACCGATGCGGATGGCCGTTTCGTCGGGCTCGACATGACCTGCCCCTTCAACATGCTGCCGCAACTGCCGGCGCTTTCCCTACCGGTCGGGCTGGCCACGAATGGCCTGCCGGTCGGACTGCAGATCGTCGGGCGACGCTTTGCCGACGAGCATGTTCTTGCGATGGGCGCGGCCCTCGAGGCGCGTCTTGCCGTTCCCCGTCTGCCCGCCCCTTGACTTATGCTGCCGATCGTCCGACTTCACTGGACAAGCAAGGCAAGGAGCAGGCGCATGAGCGATGCGGCAAAGAGTACGATCGACCAGAGCGAGGTGGACCGCTTTTCCGCGATGGCGGCGGAATGGTGGAGTCCCACCGGGAAGTTCAAGCCGCTGCACAAGTTCAACCCGGTGCGCCTGACCTATATCCGCGACAAGGCCGCCGAGAATTTCGGCCGTGACCCCAAGAACCCGCGGCCGCTGGAAGGCCTGCGCGTGCTCGACATCGGCTGCGGCGGGGGTCTGCTTTCGGAGCCCGTTGCCCGCATGGGTGCAACCGTGGTTGGCGCCGATCCTTCCGAAAAGAACATCGGCATCGCTTCGACGCACGCCAAGGCATCGGGTGTCTCGGTCGATTATCGTGCGGTCACGGCCGAACAGCTCGCCGAAGCCGGCGAGACCTTCGACATCGTGCTGAACATGGAAGTGGTCGAACATGTCGCCGACGTCGATTTCTTCATGACGACCTGCGCGAAAATGGTTCGTCCCGGCGGGCTGATGTACGTTGCCACGATCAATCGCACGATGAAGGCCGCCGCTCTTGCGATTTTCGCCGCCGAGAACATCCTCCGCTGGCTTCCGCGCGGCACGCATCAGTATCAGAAGCTGGTCCGCCCCGAAGAGCTGGAAAAGCCGCTTGCGGCAAGCGGCATGACGATAATCGAGCGCACCGGCGTCTTCTTCAATCCGCTGGCAAACCAGTGGAACCTGTCGAAGGATACGGACGTGAACTACATGCTGCTGGCGAAGCGGCCCGAATAAACGATCAATTCACGTCGTCCGGCAGCACCGGAAGAGCCGCAATTTCAATGCCTTCCTCGACCAGTGCCCGAGCCTCGTCGATCGTCGCCTGTCCGATGATGCCGCGAGCATCCGCCTCGCCGTAGTGGATTTTGCGGGCTTCTTCGGGAAATTGTGTGCCTACATCCTCGGCATTGGCCTTGACGTGCGCGATAGCTTTCTTGAGCTCTTCGAAGGCTTCCCGGCGCACCGTGTCCATCGCCAGCGTCTTCTTCTCCTCCTTCTTGCGGGCGGTCGAGACGGAAGGGGCCATCAGCTGCTTCGATATTGAGGTGGAGTTGCAAACCGGGCAGGTGAGGAAGCCTGACGCAAGCTGGCGTTCGAAATCGGCACCTTCGGAAAACCAGGCTTCGAATTCGTGGGCGTTTTCGCAATTGAGGGAATAACGGATCAAGCGGCGACGCCTCCCACGACTGCCCCCGGGATCTTTTCGATCGAGAATTCCCGCCCATTCTTCAGATTCGGAATCTTGTCATGCGCCGCCTTGACGGCAGCTCGATCGATGTCCGCGACGATCACCACCTCGCCCGCACCGCCGGCGGAAGCCAGCACCTTCCCCCATGGGTCGATGATCATCGAATGGCCGTAGGTCTCACGGCCGTCCTCATGGAGACCAGCCTGGGCTGCGGCAATGACGAAAACGCCGTTTTCGATGGCGCGGGCGCGAAGCAGAATTTCCCAATGTGCCTCGCCCGTCTGCCTGGTGAACGCGGCAGGTACCGTCATGACTTCCGCACCGGCAATCGCCTGAGCGCGAAAAAGCGCAGGGAACCGAACGTCGTAGCAAATGGTGAAACCCATTTCGGCGAAAGGCAGCGACAGGACGCGCGCTTCCGAGCCGGGACGGTAAGCGGCACTCTCCCGCCAGCTCTCGCCGTTGTCGAGATCGACATCGAACATATGAATCTTGTCATAACGATTGAGGATTCTGCCATCCGGGCCGAAGAGAAAACCGCGATTGGCGAGCTTGCCGTCCTCGAGCGCGATCGCAGTCGAACCGACATGCATGTAGATGCCAAGCTCAGCGGCAAGGGCAGATGCCGTTTTAACGATGATGTCGTTGGTTTCGTCGCGAAGCACGGCCTTGGCCGCGGCCCGGTCGCGCTGCAGCATGCCGGTCATCTCCGGCGTCTGCACATAGATTGCGCCTTGGGCTGCTGCTTCACGCACCAAGTGCATCATCGAAGCGGCGTTCTTCACCGGATCGACGCCTGAACACATCTGAACGGCAGCAGCCTTGAACGTCATCGGTCTTCCTCAGCCTACCAGCATGGGGTCGAGCTTGCCGGCCCGATCGAGTGCGTAGAGATCGTCGCAGCCGCCGACATGCTGCGCGCCAATGAATATCTGCGGAAAGGTCGTCCGACCGTTCGCCTTGCCAATCATCTCCTGGCGAAGGTCCGGCGAAAAGGTCGCGTCATGTTCGACATAGTCGACGCCCTTCTCCGTAAGGAGGGACTTGGCGCGGGCGCAATAGCCGCAGAACTGCCGCGTATAGATGGTGACGGGTGCCATGCTTGGTCTCCGGATGGATGCCGTTTTTGTTTTTGTCATATAGGTTCTGAAAGAGCCCTTGCAAAGGTCAAAACCGTTATGTCCGCGGCACCCGCCTTGCGAAGCACGCGGCACGCGGCACCGACGGTCGCGCCGGTCGTATAGACGTCGTCGACAAGAACGATCCGCTTGCCGAAGACATCGTTTTCGCGGCCCTTGGCGATCCCAAAAGCGCCGCGCACATTGTCCTCGCGCGCCTTTGCGCCAAGTCCGACCTGCTGGGTGGTGCGCTTGACGCGCAGCAGGGTGGCAGGAAACAGCGGCTTGCCGGACAGATAAGCGATATGCCGGGCAAGCTCTGCGGCCTGATTGAACTTGCGTGACAGCATTCTTCCGCGGTGAAGCGGGACCGGGACCAGTGCATCGCAGGCCTCGACCATACCGTCGCTTGCACGAAGCATCCAGCCTGCCATCATCGGCGCCAGATCGGTGCGGTCGCGATATTTAAGGCCGTGGACGAGATCGCGGACGGCATGATCATGCGTTGCGACCGAGCGAAGGCGATCGAACACTGGCGGATTGGCAATCGCCTCGGCGCACAGGATGCCCGAGCCGAGATCATGCGAGAACGGCAGCCCCAGCACCTCGCAATAGGGCCGTTCGATGAAGCGCACGCCGGACCAGCATTTCGGGCAAAGCCCGCGGTGATCCGCAGTCATGACACCACACGCGGCGCAGGCCGGTGGATAGAGCAGGTCGGCAAGCACGGAAAACGGCCGCAGGAAATGCGTCCATCGTACCGCCCTCGGCCGTTCGAAATTGATGAGCCCCATCAGCGGAGAGTAGCGGTTTCCCGGCAAAAGGAAAATCCGCCTTGCCGCCTTTCGCCTGCAGGACTATGGACATCACATGGACATGATCTTCGACCGGGCCGTGATCGCAGCAAACCGCCGTCGTGCGCGGAAAAATGCCGATCCGAAAGCCGCCTTCCTCCTGGATATCGCCGCCGAGGAACTTGCCGACCGGCTGGCTGTCGTCGAGCGCCATTTCGAAACCGCGGTGGAACTGCATGGCATGACCGGCGCAGTGGCGCGGGCGGCGATTGCCACCGGCAAGATCGGCGCAATGAAGCGAATAGAGACGGAGCAGGAATTTGCCGCGCCGGGCGAAGCTTTGGTCACGGCGCCGCTCGAGGATGTGCCGCTCGAACCACAATCGGCCAATCTGGTTCTCGCGCCGCTCAACCTGCATCTCACCAACGACACGCCGGGCGTGTTCATCCAGATTCGTCGCGCGCTGAAGCCGGATGGCCTGTTTCTCGCCGCGATCCCCGGCGCCGGGACCCTTCAGGAGCTCCGGGATGTCCTGCTAGCAACGGAAGCGGAAATGACCGGAGGCGCGAGCCCGCGTATAATCCCCTTCCCGGACGTGCGCGACGTTGGCGGTCTCCTCCAACGCGCCGGTTTCGCGCTGCCGGTGGTCGATGCCGAGACCTATACCGTGCGCTATGATTCCATCTTTCCGCTGATGAAGGATTTGCGAGCCATGGGCATGGCCAATCCGCTCGCCGCGCGCAGCCGAAAGCCGCTCACCCGCGCATTCTTTCTGCGCGCAGCCGAAATCTACGCGGAGCGCTATTCCGATCCGGACGGCAGGATAAGGGCGACATTCTCGATCATCTATGCATCGGGGTGGGCGCCGCATGAGAGCCAGCAGAAGCCTTTGCAGCCCGGCTCGGCGAAAGCGCGGCTTGCCGACGCCCTGCGCGTGGACGAGCACAAGCTGAAGCCGTAATCAGAGTCTCAGTTCAGCGTCGCGTGATTGGCGAGGTTGTTGGACACCGTGTCGAAGGTATCTTGCAGGCTGTTGCCGAAGGTCGTCAGTCCACCGATAAGGGCCGCTGAAATCAGGGCTGCCAAGAGACCGTACTCGACAGCCGTCGCGCCACGCGCGTCTGCAACAAAAGCCCTCAGCCTACGCATGCCCAACCTTCCCCGCCATCGGCGGATATCCAATTTCGTCAACAGCCCGCGCCTGAGCCGTACCCCTGGACCACACAGACGGAGCCAGGCGTCTCCTGCAGGACGCTGCGGCGGATCGTATATCGTTTGCCGTTTTCCTCTTTCGGAATCGATCCCGTCGTGATTGTATCGAACTCAGCCGGCGCACTGGCAAAAACGCTCGACCTGGACTTGTCGGCGAGCATCGGCGTGAGGATAAGCGTCAAGGCGACGACAGCCGTCCCGAAGAGCAAGGCAAGGTTGAGCGCGCCCGTCCTGCGCGAGGCATTCGAGCTCTGTTCTTTCTCCCGGACAGCTTTCCAGAAATCGTCGTCCATGCGTCAAGCCCTTTACAGATACGCGAGTTGCTTGATTGAGGCCGATACTTGGCAGAAGGTGATAAATGATCGATTAACGGGCACTGCCGAAATCAACATTTTGCCCTAAGAAAGTAACAATTCGCTAAAGGAGATCCTGCAGCATCGGGATCAACGGCTCATCGGCGGGCGGCATCGGATAGTCCCTGAGAGCCATGGGTTTTACCCATTTCAGAGCCTGGCCTTCCCTGCCCTGCGGAATGCCCTCATAACGCCGGCAGACATAGAGCGGCATCAGCAGATGGAATGTGTCATAGCTGTGGCTGGCGAATGTCAGCGGCGCGAGACAGGCAACCTTGGTCTTGATGCCCAGCTCTTCCTCGAGTTCGCGTACCAAGGTCTCCTCCGGCGTCTCGCCCGGTTCGACCTTCCCGCCAGGAAACTCCCACAGACCGGCAAGCGACTTTCCTTCCGGCCGCTGCGCAAGAAGAATACGGCCGTCGGAATCGATCAGCGCGCAGGCGGCAACCAGGACGATCTTCTTGCCGGTATCGCTCATTGCGCCTGATCCTGCCGCCAGTAGCTGTAGCGATAGGCCTCGCGGAAACCGAGGCGTTCGTAGAGCGCCAGCGCCGGCGCGTTCGTTGCCTTTACCTGCAGCCACGCGGAGCGGGCGCTTCGCATGCGCGCCCAACGGAGGGCAGAGGTCAGTATTTCAAGGCCTAATCCTTCGCGGCGCCGCTCTTTTGCAACCGAAAGCGACATGATGCCGGCGAGATCATTGTCCTGGACGCAAAGCACGGTCGCAAGCGGCCCGGTTGCCGGATCTTCGATCATGAAGAGACCGCACGGCGGCTTGATCGCGTTGATGATCTCCGCAAGTGCGGGCTTCAGCTTCACCGGCGCCTGATCCGTCGCCAGATTGGCATCGACGAAGCGGCCGACGTCGTGGGTCGGGAGATGATCGAGCGTGTCCGGCAGCTCGGCATGCGCCAGCTCGCAGGTCATGACGACCGTCTCGTCGAAATGTGTCCATTGCTGCTCTTTGACGAAATCAATCAGCACCGGCGAGGCAAGCGGCGTTTGGCGCAGAACGGCGGCACGACCATAGGCTTCAAACTTGCGGCTTGCCTTCTCCAGCCGGACCACGGCATCGCGATAATCGGACGGATCGAGCGGCACGATCGAATTCAGACGGTTTGACGGATGGCCAGCCGTCAGCCTTATCTGCCAGCTGCCATCATATTGCACGGTCGAGGCCGGCCACGCCCGGAAACCGACAGCTTCCAGTCTGCGTACGAGTGGCAGATTTGCTTTCTGTGACAGTGGTTCAGACAATGACGATCAGCTCCGGTAGTCGCCGTTGATCGCCACATACTCTTTTGTGAGGTCGCAGGTCCAGACCGTGGCCTCGCCCTTACCGAGACCGAGATCGACTTTGACCGGAATGTCCTGCTTCTTCATCACGTTCGAGGCTGCTTCCTCCGAATAATCGGGGTCGCGTTCGCCGTTGACCGCAACCCGGATATCACCGAACCAGATGGCAAGCCGGTCGCGGTCGGCCATCTCGCCAGCCTTCCCGACGGCCATGACGACGCGGCCCCAATTGGCATCTTCGCCTGCAGCGGCGGTCTTCACGAGGGGCGAATTGGCAATCGAGAGCGCGATACGCTTGGCAGCCGCATCGCTCTCGGCGCCCGTCACGGTGATTTCGAGCATCTTTGTTGCGCCCTCGCCGTCGCGGCAGACCTGCAGCGACAGGTCCTTCAACACTTCGTTGAGCGCCTTGCGGAAGCCGGCAAGCCGCGGGTCGTCGGCATGCTCGACGCGAACCTGACCGTCATCAGCAGCGGCAGCTGTGGCGAACAGCATCAGAGTATCGGAGGTGGACGTATCGCTATCGACCGTCATCGAATTGAAGGTCGGCCCGACGCCGTCGGAAAGCAGGGACTGCAGGGCGGCCGGAGCAATATCGGCATCGGTGACGACAAAGGAAAGCATGGTCGCCATGTCGGGCGCGATCATCCCGGCGCCCTTGGAGATTCCATTGATCGTCACCTTCACGCCGCCGATGTCGGCAGTTCTCGTGGCGACCTTCGGATAGGTGTCCGTGGTCATGATCGCCTTGGCGGCTTCGAACCAGAACTCCCCGGTCGCCTCCGCGTGCATCTTGTCGAGAACGCCAGCGAATTTGGATGCGTCCAGCGGCTCGCCGATCACGCCGGTCGAAGCCAGATAGACTTCGTTCTCTGCGCAGCCCACGGCGGCGGCAGCCGACTTCGCCGTCAGCGCCGTTGCCTGGCGTCCCTTCATGCCCGTGAAGGCATTGGCATTGCCGGAATTGACGACAACGGCGCGCGCCACGCCATGGGGCAGGTTGGCCCGGCAGAAATCAACCGGCGCGGACGGGCACTTCGAACGCGTGAAGACACCCGCAACGGCCGCCGGCTTGTCGAAGACCATCATCAAGACGTCCGTCCGGTTCTTGTATTTGATCCCGGCGGAGGCGGTCGCCATGCGCACGCCCCGGAGAGCCGGCATCGTGGCAAAGGTTTTCGGAGCGAGTGGAGACACGGTAGCGGACATCATCATACCTGCTTAAGAGCATTTTGCCGGTGGCGTAAAACCGCCTCACCATCCGGAAATGCGACAACAAACGATAATAGTGAAGGGCCCGGAAAAACCGGGCCCTGAATGGAGATTACTGCTGCGGCTGAGCCGCCGGCTGGTCGCCCGGTGCCGCCTGGTCGCCCGGTGCCGGCTGCTTGTTCGCATCGTCGTAACCCTTTTGAAGGGTCGCATCCATGATATCGACCTTGGTCGTTTCCTTCGCCTTGGCAAGGAGCGCAAGATACTTGTCGCGCATGACGAGCTGGCGTACCTGGTCCTTCACCTGGTCGAACGGCGGTGGCGGAGCATCGCGCTTATCTTCGACCTTGATGACATGGTAGCCGAAATCGGTCTTCACCGGTGTCTTCGAATAGGTGCCCTTATCGAGGGCGAAGGCCGCGTCCTCGAATTCCTTGACCATCCGGCCCTTGGTGAAATAGCCGAGGTCGCCGCCGTCAGCCTTGTTCGGATCGGTGGACTTTTCCTTGGCAAGCTCGGCGAAGTCCTTGCCGGAATCGAGCTGCTTGATGACCTCCTTGGCCTCGTCCTCGGTCTTCACGAGGATGTGGCGGGCGTGAACCTCTTCCTGCTTCGGAAGGCCAGCGACTTCCTTGTCGTAGCGCGCCTTCACCTCATCGTCGGTAACGGTATCGACGACATGCTTCTTGAAATACGCATTATGCAGCTCGCGGTCGGAGAGATACTGAATGCGCTTCTTGAACTCATCGGTTTGATCAAGCTTCTCGGCTGCGGCATCCGCGGCAAGCAGCTTGACATCGATCGCGGCCGAAAGAGCGGCAACCTTCTTCTGATCGTCCGGAAGCTGCGCCAGCTGGGGATCGAGATTGGCGACGGCCAGGTCGAGTTCCGACTGATGGATCTCCAGATCGCCGACCTTGGCGATGACTGCATCCGGCTTGTCTTCCGCGTAAGCCGGTGCCTGTAGCGCAACAAAAGTTGCAAGCGCCACCACGGCAAGTTTGTTGTAGCTCAACATCAAATAACCTTTCAGAGTTACACCACCGGCTTCAGCATTCGTGAATCCAGCCCCCAGACAGCCATCAACACTGGAATGTGGCCTTTCTATATCAGCCAAATCCGTTGACATCATTCGACCCCCCTCTTATCTCTCACGCAACCTCGCGTCCAGAAAAGTTTCCTGGCGTTTCGAGACGTATGCCTGATTTTCGGCTGGGTGTATGGATAAGAAGAGCCGGGGAAGAATTAAGAAAGGGCCAGTAATATGGTCAGCTTTGGCGGTATCGCCCGCAAAATATTTGGCTCTGCCAATGATCGCCGCGTGCGGTCCTTCCAGCCGAACGTCGACGCCATCAACTCGATCGAAGAGAAGACGAGGGCGTTGAGCGATGAACAGCTCGCCGGCCAGACAGTCGAGTTCCGAAAGATGCTGTCAGACGGCAAGACGCTCGACGACATTCTCGTTCCTGCATTCGCTGTTGTGCGCGAAGCCGCGCGCCGCGTGCTTGGCCTGAGACCATTTGACGTCCAGCTCGTCGGCGGCATGATCCTTCATTCCGGCGACATCGCCGAAATGAAGACCGGCGAAGGCAAGACGCTGGTCGCGACTTTGCCCGTCTATCTGAATGCGCTCGGCGGCAATGGCGTCCACGTCGTTACTGTCAACGACTATCTCGCACAGCGCGACGCCGCCAACATGGGGCGTATCTACAGCTTCCTCGGGCTCACCACCGGCGTCATCGTCCACGGCCTCTCGGATGAGGAGCGCGCTGCCGCCTACAATTGCGATATCACCTACGCGACCAACAACGAACTCGGCTTCGATTATCTGCGCGATAACATGAAGTATGAGAAGAGCCAGATGGTCCAGCGCGGCCATAACTTCGCGATCGTTGACGAAGTGGACTCGATCCTGGTCGATGAGGCCCGTACACCGCTCATCATCTCCGGCCCGCTCGACGACCGCTCCGATCTCTACAATACGATCGATGCCTTCATTCCGCTACTTTCGCCCGAAGATTACGAAATCGACGAAAAGCAGCGCTCCGCAAACTTCTCCGAAGAAGGCACGGAAAAGCTCGAAGGCCTTCTCAAGCAAGCCGGTCTGCTCAAGGGCCACTCGCTTTACGATATCGAGAATGTCGCGATCGTCCACCACATCAACAACGCGTTGAAGGCTCACAAGCTCTTCCAGCGCGACAAGGACTATATCGTCCGCAATGATGAAATCGTCATCATTGACGAATTCACTGGACGCATGATGCCGGGCCGCCGCTATTCGGAAGGCCAGCACCAGGCGCTGGAAGCCAAGGAGAAGGTGCAGATCCAGCCGGAAAACCAGACGCTGGCCTCGATCACCTTCCAGAACTACTTCCGCATGTACGACAAGCTTGCCGGCATGACCGGTACGGCGCAAACGGAAGCGGAGGAATTCGGCAATATCTACGGACTCGATGTCATCGAGGTACCGACCAACCTGCCGATCCAGCGTATCGACGAGGACGACGAGGTCTATCGGACCTTCGAGGAGAAATACAAGGCGATCATCGCCGAGATCGCCGACGCGCAGAAGCGCGGCCAGCCGGTTCTCGTCGGCACGACCTCGATCGAAAAGTCGGAGCTGCTCGCCGAGATGATGCGCAAGCAGGGCTTCAAGGACTTCCAGGTCCTGAACGCCCGCTATCATGAGCAGGAAGCCTACATCGTCGCGCAGGCGGGTGTCCCCGGCGCGGTGACGATCGCCACCAACATGGCGGGCCGTGGTACCGATATTCAGCTTGGCGGCAACCTCGACATGCGCATCGAACGTGAGCTCGGCGAAGTCGAGCCCGGTCCGGAACGCGACGCCCAGGCTGAGGCGATTGCCGAAGAGATCAAGAAGCTCAAGGAGCAGGCGCTTGCTGCCGGTGGTCTCTACGTCATCGCGACGGAACGCCACGAAAGCCGCCGTATCGACAATCAGCTCCGTGGTCGTTCCGGCCGTCAGGGTGACCCGGGCCGCTCCAAGTTCTATCTGTCGCTTCAGGACGACCTGATGCGCATCTTCGGCTCAGACCGGATGGATGGCATGCTCCAGAAGCTTGGCCTCAAGGAAGGCGAGGCAATCGTCCACCCCTGGATCAACAAGGCTCTGGAACGCGCGCAGAAGAAGGTTGAGGCCCGCAACTTCGATATCCGCAAGAACCTGCTCAAATACGACGACGTTCTGAACGATCAGCGCAAGGTGATCTTCGAACAGCGCGTCGAGCTGATGGAAGCTGCCAACATCTCCGAGACCGTCTCCGACATGCGCCGGGAGGTCATCGAGGATCTCGTCGCCAAGCATATTCCGGAACGCGCCTATGCTGAGCAGTGGGACGCTGCGGGTCTCAAGGAGCAGACGGCTGCCGTTCTCAATCTCGATCTCCCGATCGCGGACTGGGTCAAGGAAGAGGGCATCGGCGAGGACGATATCCGCGACCGGATCACCGAGGCTGCCAACGCTGGCTTCACCGAAAAGGCAGAGCGGTTCGGCCCGGATATCATGCATTACGTCGAGCGCTCGGTCGTGATGCAGACCTTGGACCACCTCTGGCGCGAGCACATCGTCAACCTCGACCACCTGCGCTCCGTCATCGGCTTCCGCGGCTACGCTCAGCGCGATCCGCTGCAGGAATACAAGTCCGAAGCCTTCGAGCTCTTCCAGACGCTGCTCACCAGCCTGCGCCAGGCCGTGACTGCGCAGTTGATGCGCGTTGAACTGGTGCAGCAGGCGCCTGCCGAACCGGAACTGCCGGTGATGCAAGCCCAGCATCTTGACCCGGACACGGGCGAGAACGATTTCGCGCCGATCTACCAGGCGTCCGAAGTCATCGTTTCGCCGGAAAACCGCGATCCGAACAACCCCTCCACTTGGGGCAAGGTCGGCCGGAACGAGCCCTGCCCCTGCGGTTCGGGCAAAAAATTCAAGCATTGCCACGGCGCGTTTGCCGAAGCGTAAGCAATGGCATGAAGCATAAAATGCCGCCTCCGGGCGGCATTTTCTTTTGCGTGATTTATCACCGGTGGTTAAGGATTTCGTGTTCGCCACAACCGTTTCTTAACGCTGAACTGGCAAGACTTCCGGGACGATTTGCCTGAGTTCAGAGTGTTGCGTGTTCGTAATGGCGGTCATTGAAACGGCGGAGAGAATGCTGCCTGCTAGCCTGCGCCCTGCGGGAAGCGGTCTGCTGCGCATGCTTGCCGGCCTCCTGACGGGGCGCGGCGACAGGGCTACCGCGCAGCGGATGGCGCTTACGGCTTTCTCGATCCGCATTTTTAGCGCCGCGCTCGCCTTCATTTCCCAGATCGTTCTCGCGCGTCTCATGGGCGAATATGAGTACGGCATCTTCGTGTTTGTCTGGGTTCTGATCGTCGTCTTCGGCGATCTCTCCTGCCTCGGCTTCCATACTGCCATCGTTCGCTTCCTGCCGCAGTACAAGGCTGCAGGCGCTTTTGAAGAAATTCGCGGCCTGACCGGAACGGCCCGCATCTTCGCCATGCTTTCGGGAACGCTAGTGATGGCAGTTGGCATGGCTGGGCTTCACTTTTTTGGCGACAGGGTTGAGCCCTACTATCTCCTTCCCGTCTTCCTTGGACTTCTCGCCATGCCGATGATCGCCCTCGGCGACATCCTGGAAGGCACCTCGCGCGCCAATCACTGGCCGGTCATGGCGCTAAGCCCGGTCTATGTCATCCGGCCGGTCCTCATCATTGTCTTCATGCTGGCGGCGATCCGAGCTGGTGCCGAGCATTCCGCAGTCACCGCAATGAAGGCGGCACTCGCCGCGACCTATGTCACCGCCGTCGGTCAGTACGTCGCAACCCTCCTCCGCCTGCGCCGCCACTATAGCGGAGGGCCGCGCAAGGTTGATTTCCTCGCCTGGCTGAATGTGGCGTTCCCGATCTTTCTGATCGAAGGTGTGAGCTTCCTGCTGACCAATTCGGATGTCGTCGTCGTCGGCATTTTCCTCGAGCCGCATGACGTCGCCATCTATTTTGCCGCTGCAAAGACGATGGCATTGGTGCATTTCATCATGTTCTCGGTAAAGGCGGCATCGGGCCCACGCTTCTCCAGCCTCATCGCCGAGGGCACGCGTGAGCAGCTTGCTACAGCCGCGATCGACGCTGCGCGCTGGACCTTCTGGCCAGCTCTCGCGCTCGGGCTTGCCGTCGTTGCAGCCGGCCACTTTTTGCTGTCGCTTTTCGGCGCGGCTTTCACGGCTGGCTATGCGCTGATGGGGATCCTGCTTGCGGGAATCCTTGCCAAGGCCCTGGTCGGGCCGGCCGAAACGCTGCTGATGATGGCAGGAAAGCAGAACCTCTGCGTCGGGCTTTATGCCGTCGCGCTCACGGCAAATATCTCTTTGAATATCGCTTTGATCCCGCATTACGGCACCGTTGGAACCGCGATCGCCACAGCTTGCGCCATGGGTGTCGAAGCCGTCCTGCTGCACCTCGCCGTTCGGCAGGCTCTTGGCATTGTCCTTTTTGCATTTAGCCGTCTGCCGGCAATAGAAGAAACGAGAGTCTCATAATGGTGCGTGTTCCCCCGATAACCGAGAGCACGGATACCAATGCAAACCGCATGGTCCACGAACTCGCCGCAATACGCTTCGACTTGCCTCAGGCGGAAGCGCGCGTCGAGATCGGGCGCCCCGGACGCGAACTCTGCGTCTATCCCGGCAGGCTCGGCTATGAATTGCAGGACGAACTGGATTTCCTTTCGAACCGGGCAATCGAACCCAATGTCTTCTTCACCGGCCGCTTCCTGGCGCCGGCGATGCCGCGGCTTGAGGACCGTCGGGTGAATTTCGCGCTTATGCGTGATGAGAACGGCCAGCGCAGCCGGCTGCGCTTCCTGATGCCGTTTTCCGTCGAGCGGCCCGGTTTTGGCGTGGGGCCATCGATCATCCGCGCATGGTCGAACAGCTTCGCTCCGCTTGGCACCCCGCTGGTCGATGCCGAGGATGCGGCCGAGACGCTGGACAACCTTTTTGAAGGCCTGACGGCCCCGGACCTGAACCTTCCCGCGACGCTCGTACTGCCGGATATCCGGTTGAACGGCATCTTCGCCCGAATGGCAAAGGCGGTCGCGCTGGGCCGCAATCTACCTGTCGCAGTCGCCAATCCGCTCCTGCGGCCGATGCTGCAGAGCGAGGAGGACGCCGCCGCCTATCTTGGCCGTACCGTTTCTTCCTCGCATATGCGCGAGATGCGGCGGCAGTGGCGGCAACTGGAAGAGCTGGGTACGGCTGTTTACGCCGTGGCACGTCAACCCGGCGAGATCCATGCACGCTTCGAGGAATTCCTGGCAATGGAAGCTGGCGGCTGGAAGGGCAAGAGGCGAAGCGCGCTGGTGACGGACCGATATCATACAGCCTTTGCCCGTGAGGCCGTCTCGAACCTCGCGGCGATCGACGCAGTGCGTATTCACACCATCGACCTGAACGGCAAAGCGATCGCCGCAACCGTCGTGCTGATGATGGGCGGTGAAGCCTATACTTGGAAGACAGCCTATGACGAGGCCTATGCCCGCTATTCGCCCGGCAAGCTGCTGATGGCCGAACTGACGGAATGGCATCTCGACGACGCCAATATCGTGCGCTCCGATTCTTGCGCCGTTCCGGATCACCCGATCATGAGCCGCTTCTGGCAGGAGCGCGAGGATATGGGAACTCTCGTGATCGGCCTGACGCAGAATGGCGACCGCGACGTCCGTCAGGCTGCCGCCCAGTTGCATATGTATCGCAGCACCCGCAATATGGCGAAGATGCTCCGCGAGAAGATCATGTCCCTGGCAGGACGCGGCTAGGCGGCCTCCGCCGCAGCCCTTTCCCGCAAGAGCCGCCGGATGACCTTGCCGGTTGTCGTCAGCGGCAGCGCATCCACGAACTCCACCTCCCGCGGATATTCGTGCATCGAAAGCCGCATCTTGACCCATTCGCGGATTTCAGCGCCGAGCGCCTCGCTCGCCGTGTAGCCGGGTGACAGTACGACATAGGCTTTGACGATCTCGGTACGCAGCGGGTCCGGCTTGCCGATGGCGGCGGCAAGCTGCACGGCGGGGTGGCCCACGAGGCAATCCTCGATTTCGGCCGGTCCGATCCGATAACCGGACGACGTGATGACGTCATCGTCCCGGCCATGAAACGTGATGTAGCCTTCTTCATCCTGGTGGCCGATATCGCCGGTCATCAGCCAGCCTCCGGCGTACTTCTTGCGGGTTGCCTCCTCGTCGTTCCAGTAGCCGAGAAACATAACCGGATCGGGCGCCTTGATGCCGATCTGGCCTGTCTCTCCGGCAGGCATCTCCTCTCCGCTTGCATTGACGATCGCGACGCGATGGCCGGGCGCGGCCCGCCCTATCGCTCCGGCCTTCGTTACGCCATAGGCAGCGCTTGAAGAGATGACGAAATTGCACTCCGTCTGGCCGTAAAATTCATTGACGGTGACGCCGAGTGTCTGGCGCGCCCATTCATAGGTTTCGCGGCCGAGCGATTCACCGGCGGAGCCGATGGTCCGCAGGTTGAGATCGTATTTCGTGCGCGGGTCGCTGACCGATTTCAGCAGGCGGAGCGCCGTCGGCGGAATGAAGGCGTTTTGCACCTTCATCTCGGCCATGATGCGATAGGCCATATCGGCGTCGAATTTCTGCGCCGGCGAGGAAACGACGGGCGCACCCAGCAGAAGGCTGGGCAACAGCGCATTCAACAGGCCGCCCGCCCAGGCCCAGTCGGATGGCGTCCAGACCTTGTCGCCGGGCTGCGGAAAGCCTTCATGGGCGAATTGCATGCCGGGAATGTGACCGGCCAGAACGCGATGTCCATGCAAGGCACCCTTGGGCGGCCCGGTCGTACCGGAGGTGAAAATCATAAGTGCCGGAGCATCCGGGCCAGTCTCTGCGACTTCAAAAAGCGGCGGATGCGCCTCAACAAGCGCTCCGAAGGCAAGCGCCTCGCCGCCATCGATGCTGATGACTGTCTTGAGCTCTGACAGGCTCTCGCGAATCTGCTTCACGCGCTCCAGGCCGAACGAGTTGGTGACGATCGCGGCCGCGCCCGACGTTTTCAGCCGGTACTCCAGCGCCTCGACGCCGAAGAGCAGTGCGAGCGGCACCGCAATGGCGCCGAGCTTGTAGATCGCCACATGGGCGATTACCGTTTCGAAACATTGCGGCAGGAGCAGCGCCACGCGATCGCCGCAGCGAATACCGAGCGACGTCAAAGCATTGGCGAAAGATGAAGACCGTTCCGAGAGCATGCGATACGTCATCGATAGATGGCGGCCGTCCGGGCTGAAATGCTCGAGGCAAATGCGGTCCGGCGCACGCTCCGCCCATTCGTCGCTGACGGCACGCCCGATGTTGAAATCTTCCGGAATCTCCCATGAAAAATCGCGATAAAGATCGTCGTAGCGATCGCGGGTGGGCAATTTCATATTCGAATTCCGTTCAATGCTGCAGTAGCTAACACCTTGCGGTGATCGAGTGCAAGTTTAGCGGATCAAGGTGTGTCGCTGGCGCTTCAAAGCTCGTTTCACACTATCGTGCTCATCCCGCAAAACATTCTCGGCGAAGTCGCTGACATTTATGATGATTGGGCGTTAGATAACTCTGGGGCGCCTCGGGTATTCAAATCTAGTGACGGAGTCATCTCATGGAGTATGTCAAATTCGGAGGTACCGGCCTCGAAGTTTCGAAGATTTGTCTCGGCTGCATGACCTTTGGCGACCCGGGCCGAGGCAGTCACGCCTGGACGCTCGGCGAGGAAGAGAGCCGGACGATCATCAAGCAGGCGCTCGACCTAGGCGTCAATTTCCTCGACACCGCCAACACCTATTCGGACGGCTCCTCCGAGGAGCTCGTCGGCCGCGCCATCAAGGATTTCGCCCGGCGCGAGGATATCGTGCTCGCCACCAAGGTCTTCAACCGCATGCGGCCGGGACCGAACGGCGCAGGCCTTTCGCGCAAGGCTATCTTCGACGAGATCGACAACAGTCTTCGCCGTCTCGGCACCGATTACGTCGACCTCTACCAGATTCACCGCTTCGACTATGCGACACCGATCGAAGAGACACTCGAGGCCCTGCATGATGTCGTCAAGGCGGGCAAGGCGCGCTATATCGGAGCCTCATCGATGTATGCGTGGCAATTCGCGAAGATGCTCTACACATCGCGGCTGAACGGCTGGACGCAGTTCGTGAGCATGCAGGACCACCTTAACCTGCTCTATCGCGAGGAAGAGCGCGAGATGCTGCCCTTCTGCGAAGATCAGAAGATCGCCGTGATCCCATGGAGCCCGCTCGCCCGCGGCCGGCTGACGCGTGACTGGGACGAAAAGACCGCCCGCAGCGAGACGGATGAGTTCGGCAAGACCCTCTACAAGCAGGCCGAGGATGCCGACCGCAAGATCATCGATACGGTCGGCCAGCTGGCGAAAGCGCATGGTGTCTCCCGCGCCCAGATCGGTACTGCCTGGGTCTTGCAGAAAAGCGCAGTGACCGCGCCGATCATTGGTGCATCAAAGCCGCACCACCTGTCGGATGCGGTCGGCGCATTGACGGTCAAACTCAGCGCCGAGGACGTCGCCGCCCTTGAAGAGCCGTATGTTCCGCATCACGTGGAAGGCTTCAAGTAACCTGGATGCGGGCGGCAATCGCCGCCCATGAGCTTCAAAAGCGGCGCCTTCAGGCATCGGCAGATTTTGCCGGTGCCAGCTTCTCCCTCATCGTCGACAGGAACTGGCCGGCAAGCTCGCGATTTTCGACGGCGCGCGCCAGGCTGACGGCCCCCATCATTGACGAGAGCGTCGTGAATCCGTTCTTGCGGCGCTCCTCGGGCGTATCGCCGGGCACGATCTCGGCGAGGATCGAGACGAGGGCCGAAAGCCCGTCGTTGAAGATTTCCCGCACGGCACCGGTGCTGCGGCTGACCTCGTCCATCAGCGAAACAAAAACGCAGCTGTTACCGGGATCATCCACCGCACACCAGGACACGTAATGCTCCAGGAGCGCCTCAAGCGGCCGTTCCGGAGACTTGGCGATCAATTCCTTCCACCGGATCTCCACCCTCGCGATCAGGGCACGGCTTACCTCCAGCTGCAGCTCTTCCTTCGATTGAAAGTGCCCGTAAAAACCGCCATGCGTCAGCCCGCAGGCTTTCATGATGTCGGCGACGCCGACGCCGTTGAACCCGTTTTCGCGGAACATGACACCCGCCGTCTCCAGGATCTTCTGGCGATTTTCTGCAAATTTCTCGCGGCTGACGCGCATGTACCGGCTCCGGAAATAGTCGCTTGACAATTTATATGACGTCCATCATCAATACGCAAGAAATATGATGACCATCATCTAAATCTGTGATCCATCCATCATTCCCACGAATGGAATTTGCCCATGGTCTCCGCTGCGCTTGCATCCACCCTTGCCCGTCGCAACATCCATTATGGATGGGTCGTTGTCGCTGCCACCTTCCTGACCATGCTGGTCACCGCCGGTGCCATGGGCGCACCGGGCGTCCTCATTAAGCCGCTCCAGGACGAGTTCGGTTGGGAAACCTCTCAGATTTCCTCCGCGCTCGCGATTCGCCTGCTTCTCTTCGGCCTGATGGGTCCCTTCGCAGCGGCCTTCATGAACTATTTCGGCGTGCGCAAGGTCATCGTTTTCGCGCTGGCGCTGATCGGTGCCGGTTTCATCGGCTCGCTGTTCATGACGTCGCTTTGGCAACTTCTGCTGCTCTGGGGCATCGTCGTCGGTTTCGGCACGGGCCTGACGGCCATGGTGCTTGCTGCGACCATATCGACACGCTGGTTCACCAGGCATCGGGGCCTCGTTGTCGGGATGCTTTCCGCAAGCTCGGCCACCGGCCAGCTCGTCTTCCTGCCGCTGATGGCTGAGCTGACCGAACGCTACGGCTGGCGCTCCACGGTCTTCTTTGTCTGCGCCATGATCATGGTTGCAGCTCTTGTCGTCCTAGCCTTCATGCGCGACCGTCCCTCGGACGTTAATCTGCCCTCGGTTGGCGAGACCCATATTACGCCACCGCCT
Organism: Rhizobium sp. P32RR-XVIII; assembly: GCF_012641395.1. Lineage (GTDB taxonomy): Bacteria > Pseudomonadota > Alphaproteobacteria > Rhizobiales > Rhizobiaceae > Rhizobium. The sequence goes on from NZ_JABAIH010000011.1 coordinate 37,911, forward strand.
GCGCGCGGCACATTGACCGGCGCCTTGAAGACGCCGATCACGATTCTGCTTGAAATCTCGAGAACCTCGACCTTCTGGATCCTGTTCGCGACCTTCTTCATCTGCGGTCTCAGCACGAACGGCCTGATCCAGACGCATTTCGTCACGCTCTGCGGTGATTTCGGCATCATGCCGGTCGCCGCCGCCAGCGTCCTTGCCGTGATGGGCATCTTCGACTTCTTCGGCACGATCGGCTCCGGCTGGCTGTCGGATCGCTTCGACAATCGCTGGCTGCTCTTCTGGTACTACGGTCTGCGGGGCCTCTCGCTGCTTTTCCTGCCCTTCAGCGATTTCAGCTTCTACGGTCTTTCGATCTTCGCGGTCTTCTACGGTCTCGACTGGATCGCCACCGTTCCACCGACCGTCAAGATCGCCGCCGACCGCTTCGGGCGGGAAAAGGCGGGCCTGGTCTTCGGTTGGGTTTTTGCAGGCCACCAGCTCGGCGCGGCGACCGCTGCCTATGGCGCGGGGCTCTCGCGCACCGAGCTCTCGAGCTACCTGCCGGCTTTCTTCACCGCCGGCGCCTTCTGCTTGCTCGCCTCAATCCTCGCGATCACGCTGAAGAAATCCAGCCTGACGGCCCCGGCGCCCGCCGCCGCTCACTGATGCAATAGGCTTCCAGTATGCAACGCCCGGATGTTGCATCAAATCAACCCGATAAGCCCGCCTGCCGTCTTGCGCGCGCAGGCGGGAGCGTGTTAGACACCCGGCTCGTCGGTATCCGTTGCCCCATTGGCGGAATTGGTAGACGCGCTCGACTCAAAATCGAGTTTCGAAAGAAGTGCTGGTTCGACCCCGGCATGGGGCACCACCGACTTCCAAAAAAGCAACCGCGCGGCCTCTAGTGGATCGTCTGAATCCTGATCTCCTCCTTTGCAGCGAACGATTGGCATTCCTCCGGATCGTCGCCGACAAAGATGACGTCGCCTTCAGAGTCAAAAAGACCCCAGCAAGCTTCGTCCTCGAGAAAGACTTTCCGAACATATCCAAATTCTACGGCTTCGAAATAACGGTTGGATGTGAGATCAACAGCTTTTAGTTCTCGCATGGAACTCTCCAGTGAGACTCAATATTATGTTTTAGTGCAATATTATACTTCGCTTTGAACCTAGCGCCAAGCTGGTGTCTTCTAAGCGACGGGCCTGAATCGCGCGATTTCAAATCAAGTGTTTAATTTCCCCGATACTTCGTTAAAAGTGGCCGCCTCGAACCAACGTCAGGGGCGGATGTGCATCAGGAAGCAACCCTTTTCGCGACGATTGCCATAGGTTTCGTCTTTGCGGCGGGGCTCGGATACCTCGCCGACAGACTCCGGCTGCCGCCGCTTGTCGGCTATCTCGTGGCCGGCATTCTTATGGGACCGTATACCCCCGGTTTCGTTGCGGATACGGCGCTTGCCAGCCAACTGGCGGAAATGGGCGTCGTCCTGCTGATGTTCGGCGTCGGCCTGCATTTTTCCACCGCCGATTTGCTGGCCGTGCGCGGCGTCGCGGTACCGGGCGCGATCGCGCGGATCGTGATCGTTACGCTTCTCGGCATTGGGCTCGTGAAATGGTGGGGCTGGGGTCTTGGTGCGGGGGTTGTCTTCGGTCTCGCCCTGTCGGTCGCAAGCACGGTCGTGCTGTTGAAGGCCCTGGAGGAGCGAAACCTTCTCAATTCGGCCAGCGGCCGCGTCGCCGTCGGCTGGTTGATCGTCGAAGACCTGGCCATGGTTCTGGCGCTGGTGCTGCTGCCCGCTCTCGCCGAATTCCTCGGCGGCCACGCCGCCAACGGTGCCGCGCATGATCCAGGATTGCCGCTTTGGCTGACGATTGCGTTGACGCTGCTGAAAGTCGGCGGCTTTGCGATCCTGGCGATCTTGCTCGGACCGAAGATCGTCCCCTGGCTCCTCATGCGAGTAGCCCGGACAGGTTCACGCGAGCTGTTCACGCTCACGGTGCTCGCCGTCGCGCTCGGCATCGCTTTCGGCTCCGCTGCAGTCTTCGGCGTCTCGTTCGCGCTCGGCGCTTTCTTCGCCGGCGTCGTGATGAGCGAGTCCAATCTCAGTCACAGGGCCGCTGCCGACTCCCTGCCGCTTCAGAACGCCTTTTCGGTGCTGTTCTTCGTCTCGGTCGGCATGCTGTTTGATCCGTCGATCCTGGTGCGCCAGCCGATGGCCGTGGTCGGTGCGCTGGCATTGATCATCGTCGGCAAGGCGATCATTTCCTTCCTGATTGTGATCATGCTTCGCTATCCGATCGGAATGGCCCTGACCGTGTCGGGCGGGCTGGCGCAGATCGGCGAATTTTCCTTCATCCTGGCAGGCCTCGGGGTCTCGCTCGGCCTGTTGCCGCAGGAGGGACAGGACCTGATCCTCGCCACCGCGATCCTGTCGATCACGTTCAATCCGGCCGTCTGCTACGGTGCCGAAGTGCTTCACAAGCGCGCCCATAGGAAATGGCCGCATCTTTACGACAATTATGGCCGCCGGCGGCTCGATATCCTGGGCCGCGAACTCGAGAAAAACCGCCTGCTCGGTGAAAAACGCGCGCGCGAGCATAAGCTGGAGATAGAAAAGCTCATCGAGACCTTTCCGCTGTTTTCGGAGGTCGACGAGTATTCTCAGGAGGAGCTGCTGCTGCTTTTCCGGCCGAAATCGGCGCTTCCCGGCGAAAGGGTGGTGCGCAAGGGCGACCGGGGCGATGGCATGTATTTCATTTCCTCGGGCGCGGTGGAGGTGCGCGTCGATGGTGATCCAGTTCGCCTGGAGGCCGGTGCCTTTTTCGGCGAAATAGCGCTATTGACGGGTGGGCGCCGAACGGCCGATGTCATCGCTGTCGATTTCTGCCAGTTCCTGGTGCTGGACCGCCGTGACTTCAACATGTTCACGGCGCACCACCCGGCATTAAGGGCCGCCGTCAGCGAGATGGCGCGCGAACGGGCGGAAATGAATGTCATGCGGGCGAAGCGCCAGGCGCAGCCGGATCAGCGCGAACGCTCCACCGAAGGCCAATAGGCATCGGCGTGGAAATCCTCGGGAATCGGATTGAGCCGAGAGAGCGTTTGGGCCGCAAAATCGAGCTGCATCTTCAAATATCTCAGTGCTTCGGGCTGTGGAGCCCCTGTCGCAAGCTGTCGCACGTAGGACGTATGATAACCGCTTTCACGAAGACGCCGGACCGCTTCCCGCCGCACATCTTCGCTGCTTGGCTGCCTTTGGGCTGCGGCTCCCACCTCATCGGCCGCTTTGCCCAGGCCGCCTTCAATCACCCTAAATTTCATTCGTCGCACCTGTAAATTAGACCCGAAAGCAGCTTGCAGCCGGCTGACCGATTTGCAATCTGCCAAAATGCCGCGAGCGGCGCTGACATTCGGATCACGAAAATTTTCGCCAACAGCCTGGCGTTATCGCGACGTTAAAGGATTTACAGGCCCGGACCGGTTCCCTAAAGCTTTTGCACCGCAGCACGAAAGGAATGGAATGCTCCGCAGACTTTACGACTGGACCATGTCTCTCGCCGCCCGCAAATCGGCCGAAGTCTGGCTCGCCGTTATCGCCTTCGTCGAAAGCTCCGTCTTTCTCGTTCCGGCCGATGTCCTCTTCCTTCCGATGGCACTGGCCAAACCTGAGCGCTCTTATCGATATGCAATCGTCGCGACGATCGCCTCGGTTCTCGGCGGCATTGCCGGCTGGGCGCTTGGTTTCTACGCCTACGAGACGGTGGCGAAGCCGGTACTGGAATTTTATGGGAAGCTCGATGCCTTCGAGCAGATGAAGTCCTACGTCACCTACGAAACGATACTGCTTCTGCTGGTGACCTCGGGGCTGGCGCACCTGCCACCGATCAAGATCGTAACGATCCTTTCCGGCGTCATTCACGTCAATATCTGGCTGTTCATCGTCTCTGCGATCGTTGCACGTGGCGCACGCTTCCTGTTCCTGGCTTGGCTGCTTCGGCGGTATGGCGAATCGATCCGCCATTTCATCGAGAAGCGCCTCGGACATATCGTCAGCATCGGTGCCGTGGTCGCGATGGTGCTCTATATTGCATACCGCTACCTTGCACACTGAGCCAACCTCCCGGAGTTCCTCCATGACTGCCATTGCCTCGCCATTTTCCCGCCCGGTCGTTCTCTATTCGCTGCTCCTGGCTCTTGGCATGGCAGTCGTGGTTGGGACAGCGCTCGGTTTCCAGTATATCGGCGGCTATATTCCCTGTGCGCTCTGCCTGCTGCAGCGCCAGCCTTATTACTACGCCATCCCGATCGCGATCCTGGGAGCGCTTGCATCCTTTTTCGGTCTACCGAACTGGATCGGCCGCGCGCTGCTTTTGGCGGCTGGGATGCTGATGGTGGTCGGAGCCGGAATGGGGGTCTATCACGCAGGTGTCGAATGGCACTTCTGGGCGGGACCTGCGACCTGCTCGACGAGCGCAAGCAGCATGACGCAGAACGCCGGCGACCTGCTGACGGAACTCAATACGATCACCGGCCCTTCGTGCACCGACGCAGCGCTCCGCGTGCTCGGCCTGTCCTTCGCGGGCTGGAATGTGATTGCAAGCCTCGTTCTTGCGGCCTTCGCCTTCGTCGGCGTCCGCAAGTCGGCCTGAAAGAGACTGCTGCCGTTACGGCTGCAGTTCGGTATCCCAGTAGAGATAATCGAGCCAGCTGTCGTGCAGATAGTTCGGCGGGAAGAGCCGGCCATTGTTGTGCAGATCCTGCACGGTCGGCTGATACGGCTTCTGCGTGGGGAACATCCCTGCCTGCTTCGGCAGCTTGCTGCCCTTCCTGAGATTGCAGGGAGAACAGGCCGCCACGACATTTTGCCAGGTTGTCTCGCCGCCATGGGCGCGTGGGATGACGTGATCAAAGGTTAGATCATCATGCTCGCCGCAATACTGGCATTCGAACTTGTCCCGGAGAAACACGTTGAATCGCGTGAAGGCCGGGTTCCGTGAAGGCTGAACGTATGTCTTGAGGCAAACGACACTCGGAAGCCGCATCGAGAAGCTCGGCGACGAAACCGAATGTTCGTATTCTGCGATGATATTCACACGGTCAAGGAAAACCGCCTTGATCGCGTCCTGCCAGGACCAAAGCGACAAGGGATAATAACTCAAAGGCCTGTAGTCAGCGTTCAGGACGAGCGCCGGCAGGGCCTGGGGGGAGACTGCAATCGTCAAAGGACTCTCCTGAGCGATTCGGCATCTGCATCCTTATATTAGGCCGGTTGTGACAGCCTTGTGAAGTCCAATAAATTCAGCGAATAAAGGCTAATTCATGAGCGTTGCCGATCAGCCGACCGGCAGCAGTCCACGACCCAGTTTCTGCGCGTAGTAGGCCCAGAACAGCCTTGCCGCGACAGATCGCCAGGGAGACCAGATCGCGGCAAGCGAGGCGAGCGCTTTTGCCTGTGGGCGTTTTTCGAGACCAAGAGCCGCAGCAACTGCATTCTGCAGCGCGACGTCTCCGGATGGGAAGACGTCGGCATGCCCACCGCAAAACATCAGATAGACTTCTGCCGTCCAGGGACCGACGCCCTTCAAGGATGTCAACTCGGCAAGCGCTTCGGCAGGCGGCTTCACGGAAAGTGCCGCGAGATCCAGATCGCCTGATGCCACCGCGTCGGCGATACCCGACAGCGTCGTCGCTTTCGCGCGCGACAAGCCGAACTGCCGCCAGGCTTCCGGATGAAGCGCGACATAGCCTTCGGCCGTCAGCAGTCCATCTGGGGGAAGCATGCGCCGCCAGATGGCTTCGGCGCTTGCGCGCGAAACCATCTGCGAGACGATGATATGCGCAAGCCCCGCAAACCCGGGTTCGCGAAGGCGGAGCGGAATCGGGCCTGCCTCCTCGGCAATCACTGCGAGCCGCGGGTCGAGGCGCAGCAGATGCTCCATTCCCTCGCGGATATCCTCTTCGCCTCGAATGATCTGCACAGTGCCTCGCGATGGTTTCGAATCCGTGGCAGAAGAAAGCATGACCACGACTCAGCGTCAAAAGCCTGTTTTTCGTTTTGCACCCAGCCCCAACGGCCCGCTGCATCTTGGCCACGCGCTTTCGGCTTTCCTCAATCAGGACATGGCAGCGGCGGCGAACGGACGTCTTTTGCTGCGCATCGAAGACATCGACCAGACGCGTTGTACACCCGATTTCGAAGCAGGCATCTACATCGATCTCGAATGGCTGGGGATCGGCTGGGAAAAACCCGTTCGGCGGCAGTCCGCGCATTTCACGGAATATCAGGCGGCGCTGCGCACGCTGATCGAGCGCGGACTGGTCTATCCTTCGTTTCTGACGCGCGGCGAGGTCAAGGCCAGAGTGACCGCCTCCGAAGCCGGCGGCAATCCCTGGCCGCGCGATCCGGACGGTTCGCCGCACTATCCAGCCGACGATCGCGACCGCAGCGAGGGTGAGCGGCAAAAGATGCTCGCATCGGGACTGAAGCACGCTTGGCGTCTCGATATGCGGCGCGCGCTGCAATCCCTCGGCTGCACCTTGCGCTGGAGCGAAACCGGCGACGCACAAACCGGCGAGATTGCAGCCGATCCATCGATTTGGGGAGATGTCGTTCTCTCACGCTCCGATGCACCATCAAGCTACCACCTTTCGGTCGTCATCGACGACGCGCTGCAGGGCGTCACGCATGTGGTGCGCGGGCTCGACCTCTTTCATGCGACGTCCGTCCACCGGCTGCTGCAGGCCCTGCTCGGTCTGCCGGAACCCATTTATCACCACCATCGGCTGGTGACGGACGCGGCGGGACGCAAACTCTCCAAAAGCGAAGGCCATACCGGCCTTGCCGAATTGAGAGCCAAGGGCTTGTCAGCGGCCGATATCCGGCACCTTGTCGGCCTTTGAGGACTTGCTGGCCTGTCCGCCCAGGAAGTTGCGGGAAAAAATGGCGCGTACGCGAAATTTCATCAGCGCCGCGTTGACCTCTGCGCCGATGATGAAGATCACGCCAACCATGTAGAGGAAAATCAGCACGACCATCACCGATGCCAGACCGGCATAGGTGGCCGTGTAGTTGGCAAAGGTCGCAAGGTAGTAGGCGAAGATCACGGCTCCGGCGAGCCAGAAAAGCAGTGTCAGCAGGACGCCGGGTATGACGTCATAAACGTGCCGCCGGCCGGCCGGCAGCCAGAGGTGAACGACGAGCAGGCCGACTGTCAGCACGAAGAGCGTTCCGTAGATTCGCCAGCTGAAGACGATCTCAAGTGCGTCGACAATGAGCGGCAGCCGTTCGCGGATGACGTCGGGGAGCCATTCGAGGGTGTCGTTGTTCAACAGCCATTCGCGCGCATAGTTGAGCCCCACCGGCACGGCGACGAGCAGGATGCTGATGGCGGCAAAAATGATGACAGCAACGAGGACATAACCGAGGCTGGCAAGGCGCGTTAAATACCATGGCCGCGTTTCCTGCACGCGGTAGGCACGATTGAGCGAAATGCGCAGCGCTTCGACGCCGTTCGAGGCGAAGTAGGCGGCAGCCAGTACCGAGACCGTCAGCAGCCCGCCACGCGGGATAGTCAGGACTTGAAGCACTTGATCGGCAACGGGCTTGGCGATCGCCTCCGGCCATGTATCGAAAATGAGATGGACGGCCGTCGCGGAAAACTGATCGGCGCCAAGGAAGTTCGCAAGCGCCGTGCCGAAGATCAGGAAGGGAAAAACCGCAAGCAGAATCGACAATGCAACATGGCTTGCCATGGCGAAACCGTCATCCTCGATGAGATGGCAAATTGCGTCGTATGCCACGTCGTAGAACGTCCGCACTATCTTCGGCATTCCGTCCCCATCTTCGGCCTTTCGTCAGCCGGCTTTCGTCGTTGTATCCTCCCGTCGAATATGGGAAACCAGTCGCATTTTGTACAGGAATCAATCCATGGCGGAGCAGCGCACCATCATCGTGACCGGATGCTCGTCCGGCATCGGTGCTTATTGCGCGCGAGCTCTGAAGGATGACGGCTGGCGCGTCTTTGCAACAGCGCGGAAACACGACGACGTGGCATCGCTGCGTGCCGACGGACTCGAAGCTTTCCTGATGGATTATACGCGGCCGGATTTGATCTCTGGCTTCGTTCGGGATGTGACCGAGGCGAGCGGCGGGCGCATCGACGCGCTTTTCAACAACGGTGGTTACGGCCAGCCCGGCGCGGTCGAGGATCTGACGACCGATGTGCTGCGCGCGCAGTTCGAAACGAATTTCTTCGGCTGGCACGAACTGGCACGCCAGGTGCTGCCCTTGATGCGAAAGCGCGGTTCGGGCCGCATCGTGCAATGCTCGTCCATTTTAGGGTTGGTACCCTATCGCTTTCGCGGCGCCTACATTGCATCGAAATTCGCGCTCGAGGGCCTGAGCATTACATTGCGTATGGAGCTTCAAGGCAGCGGCATCCATGTAAGCTTGATCGAGCCGGGACCGATCGCCTCCCGCTTTACCGTCAATGCGCTCGCCAAGTTCAAAGAGCATGTCGATATCGGTAATTCGGTACATGCGGCAGACTACCGACGGCAGCTCGCGCGGCTTGAGGGGACAGGCACGAAGAATCGACATAAGCTTCAGCCGGATGCCGTCTATACCGTGCTGAAACACGCATTGAACTCGGACGCTCCGAGGCCACATTATCCTGTAACAACTCCGGCAAAACAGGGCATGCTCCTGAAGAGGCTGCTTCCGGCGGATCTCTTCTACCGTTTGATGCGCCGGACCGACTGAACAAGAAAGCCGAACGCCATGTCCACGGTCACCTACATTCTCGCAATCATCGTCATGGGCCTTGTGGCGCTCGTGTTGATCCGCGGCCTCTTCAATATGATGAAGGGCGGCAATCCGAACCTTTCCAACAAGCTGATGCAGTTGCGCATATTGCTGCAGGCGATCGCGGTGATTCTCATCATGCTGACGCTGTGGCTGACGGGCGGCGGGCGGCCGACCTGACGATTTTGCCAAGGAGGATGCATGGTCAAGCTCAACAAGATCTATACCAGGACGGGCGACGACGGCACGACGGCGCTCGTTTCCGGACCGCGGCGGCTGAAGCATGATCTGCGCGTCGAAGCCTATGGCACGATCGACGAGACGAACTCGGCGATCGGCATCGCCCGGCTGCACACGGCAGGCATGCCCGATCTCGACCAGATGCTGATCCGCATCCAGAACGATCTCTTCGATCTTGGCGCCGATCTGGCGACGCCCGAGACGGGAGAGACGCCGGAATACGAACCGCTCCGCATCGTCGACACGCAGGTAACGCGGGTTGAACACGACATTGACGCGCTGAATGCCGCCTTGCAGCCGTTGAAATCCTTCGTCCTGCCGGGCGGCTCAGCGGCAGCCGCACATTTGCATCTCGCCCGCACCATTTCGCGCCGCGCCGAGCGCTTGATGGTGGCGCTGTCGCGCACCCCAGATGAAATCGTCAGCGAGGCGGCGCTGAAATATGTCAATCGGGTTTCCGATTTCCTCTTTGTTGCCGCGCGATACGCGAATGATCGCGGCAATGCGGACGTGCTTTGGGTTCCGGGTAAAAACAGGTAGGCTCCCACCGGTTAGGATTTGCCGGGGGCAGGCTTTCATGTTCATTCCGCTGCACGATGCCAATACGCTGAAGCACATCAAAGTGCAGTGGGTGACGCTGAGCTTGATCGGCGTGAATATCGCAGTCTGGCTTTTCACCGATTTCTTCGTTCCAGAGCAGGTGGCTCAGGCAGCGGCAGTCGGCCTCGGCTACATACCGGCTGTCGCTTTTCACCACGCAGTGCTTGCTCCCGGACTCGCGATCGCGCCCGACCCGCTAACCTACGTCACCTATGCCTTCGTCCATGCCGGCTTCTGGCATCTCGCTTCCAACATGCTGTTCCTATGGGTGTTCGGCGACAATGTCGAAGATGCGATGGGGCATTTTCGCTTTCTGCTGTTCTATCTCATCTGCGCCGCCTTCGGCGCGCTCTGCCATGGTCTGCTTGCGTCCGACTCGCAGGCACCGCTGATAGGCGCCTCAGGTGCGATTTCCGGCGTGGTCGCGGCCTATGTCATCCTTCACCCGCGCGTGAGGGTCTGGGTGCTGGTCTTCGCGCGCATTCCTTTGCCACTTCCCGCCTTCGTGCCGCTGCTGCTCTGGATCGGGCAGCAGTTCTTCATGCTGATTGTCGATCCGGGCGGCAGTGTTTCCTGGAGTGACCATGCCGGCGGAATCATCGCCGGCGCCTTTCTGGTCTTCTTCATGCGCCGCAGAGGCGTACCTCTGTTCGATCGCGAGATCGTTACGCCCCGGGCCGTCCGAAGCACGCCGGCTATGAGGCGGACATGAGCAGCCGGACCTCAAATGTTGACGTGAACGTAAGCGGCATATATTTGCCGGAGCAATTTGTCTGTCTGCGACCGGCGAGCGTTGTATTTGGAGGAAAAACGCGTATCCATGTCGCCATTCGACAATCGGACCGGCGCCGAAGGGCGCATTTTCTTGGCGAAAGAGTTGAAGGAAGGACCCCATGAAAATTCTCGTCCCCGTGAAGCGGGTGGTTGATTACAACGTGAAGATCCGCGTCAAGCCGGATGGCACGGGTGTCGAGCTTGCGAATGTGAAGATGTCGATGAACCCGTTCGACGAGATCTCGGTCGAGGAAGCGCTGCGGCTGAGGGAGGCCGGCAAGGCCGATGAGGTCGTCGCCGTGTCGATCGGTCCGGCCAAGGCCGAGGAGACGCTGCGCACCGCGCTTGCAATGGGCGCCGACCGGGCGATCCTGGTCGAGACCGACGATCAGGTCGAGCCGCTCGCCGTCGCCAAAATCCTCAAGGGCGTCGTCGAAGCCGAGCAGCCGGGGCTGATCATCGTCGGCAAGCAGGCGATCGATGACGACTCCAACCAGACCGGCCAGATGCTGGCGGCACTGCTGCGCATTTCGCAGGCGACCTTCGCCTCGAAGATCGAGATCGGTGAGGGCAAGGCGACCGTGACCCGCGAAGTCGATGGCGGCCTGCAGACGATCGAAGTCAAGCTGCCGGCCGTCGTCACCACGGACCTGCGCCTCAACGAACCGCGCTACGCCTCGCTGCCGAACATCATGAAGGCCAAGAAGAAGCCGCTCGACAAGAAGGTTCCTGCCGATTTCGGCGTCTCCACCGAGCCGCGCCTCAAGGTCCTGAAGACCGAAGAGCCGTCGGGCCGCAAGGCCGGCGTCAAGGTGAAGTCGGTCGCCGAGCTCGTCGAGAAGCTCAAGACCGAAGCCGGCGTCCTCTAAGGTTCGAGAAAGGAATTACGACCATGGCCATTCTTCTTCTGGCTGACCACGACAATCAAAGCCTTTCCGACCAGACCGCCAAGGCGTTGACCGCCGCTACCCAAATCGGCGGCGATGTTACCATCCTCGTCGCCGGCAAGGGCGCCAAGCCTGCCGCCGACGCGGCTGCCAAACTCTCAGGTGTTTCCAGGGTATTGCTCGCCGAAAGCGATGCGCTCGCCAACAACCTTGGCGAACCGCTCGCCGACCTGATCGTTTCTCTGGCCGCCAGCTACGACACGATCGTCGCGGCCGCCACCTCGACCGGCAAGAACGTCATGCCGCGCGTGGCCGCCCTGCTCGACGTCGCGCAGGTCTCGGAAATCATCGAGGTCGTCTCCGCCGACACCTTCAAGCGGCCGATCTATGCCGGTAATGCCATCCAGACGGTGCAGTCGACCGATGCCAGGAAGGTCATCACCGTGCGCACCGCTTCCTTCGCCGCTGCCGCCGAGGGCGGTTCCGCAGCGGTCGAGGCGATCCCGGCCGTTTCCGATCCCGGCCTTTCGACCTTCGTCAAGGACGCATTGTCGGCTTCCGACCGGCCGGAACTGACCTCGGCCCGGGTGATCATCTCCGGCGGTCGCGCCCTCGGCTCGGCCGAGAAGTTCAAGGAAGTCATCCTGCCCGTCGCCGACAAGCTGGGTGCAGCCGTCGGCGCTTCGCGCGCGGCGGTCGACGCCGGCTATGCGCCGAACGACTGGCAGGTCGGTCAGACCGGCAAGGTCGTCGCCCCGGATCTATACATCGCCTGCGGCATCTCGGGTGCCATCCAGCACCTCGCCGGCATGAAGGACTCGAAGGTCATCGTCGCCATCAACAAGGACGAGGAGGCGCCGATCTTCCAGGTGGCCGACTACGGGCTGGTCGCCGACCTGTTCGAAGCCCTGCCGGAACTGCAGAAGGCTCTCTGAACGAGCAGATTGCCCACTTTTCGCATCTGCGAAAGACTGGAAAATTATCATTTATAGCGCTACTACTGCTGCCGGGCGATACTTTGCCCGGCAGTTTCATTTAGAGAAGCACGGCAGAGCAAGACGACTGCCGCGGGGGTTGGCGATGAATGCGGTGTTGAAAATGATCGGGATTGTCGGCGCGGGTCAGATGGGCTGCGGCATCGCCCAGGTCTCAGCAACTGCGGGCTACAAAGTCCAACTCTATGATCTGTCCCAGGAGCGCATCGAATCAGGCCTGGCGACCATCAACGGCAATCTCGCCCGGCACGTCACGAGCGGCAAGATGACGGATGAAGAGCGCAAGGCGACGCTTTCCCTTATCTCCGGATCGGCCAACCTGAACGACCTCGCTCCGTCCGATCTGGTTATTGAAGCGGCGACCGAGGAGGAAGCTGTTAAGCGCAAGATCTACGCGCAGGTCTGTCCGGTCCTGAAGCCGGAAGCAATTCTCGCCACCAATACATCCTCGCTTTCGATCACGCGGCTAGCTTCGGCGACGGACCGGCCCGAGCACTTCATGGGCATTCATTTCATGAATCCCGTCCCGGTGATGAAACTGGTCGAACTGGTGCGCGGCATCGCCACCGACGAAACAACGTTTGCGACCGCGAAGAATTTCGTCGCGTCGCTCGAAAAGACCGTCACGGTTGCTGAAGACTTTCCGGCTTTCATCGTCAACCGCATCCTGCTGCCGATGATCAATGAGGCGATCTACACGCTCTATGAAGGCGTCGGCACCGTCGATGCCATCGACACGGCCATGAAGCTCGGCGCCAACCACCCGATGGGACCGCTGCAGCTTGCCGACTTCATCGGCCTCGACACCTGTCTCTCGATCATGCAGGTGCTGCATGATGGCCTGGCGGATTCGAAATACCGTCCCTGCCCGCTGCTGGTCAAATATGTTGAAGCCGGCTGGCTGGGCCGCAAGTCCGGCCGCGGTTTCTACGACTATCGCGGCGAGACGCCGGTCCCGACGCGCTGAGGCGCCAGATGATCTCGCGGATCCGCGAGATGTCGGTTTCCATTCCTGCTATTTGAGGCTTCGCGGCTCACCAAAACGCCATCGAGGCCTATGCCCCGCGAGCGTCGCGCTTTGCCTGTGAAACAGCGCCAGCCTTCCGCAATCTGCCTCGCTCCATAGGACGGATGAGATTTTTGGGCTTTGAACTTTCGATCGAGTGCATGCCTGCATGGGCCTGGCGTGCGTTAAATGACTCGTCGTTCTCGCCTTTCGCTTCTTTCTTTCGCGCCAACGCGGCTCGCATGTTCTCGACCATCTGAACTTTAGCAAGCATTCTACGCCGACGAGCTTGTTCGGCGTTCACACTACGCACGCCCATTGCCAGAACTTCAAGTTTGGCTCTCGTGCCCGTATCCTTGCGTGCTGGCGTCGCCCCTTTGGGTTGCGCCTTGCCTCTGATTTCCCTGCGCTGCCTGTTCGCCTCGCTTTGTGCGCGATCGCGCCTTTCACGTATTCTCTTGGCGAGGTCCGAGAGATCAGCATCCGACAGGTCCTGCATTGCCGGGTGGTGGGTTTTTTGAACGAGTTGCCATTCGTCCGCCGTTAGCAAACGCTCTGCCTGCTTGCGCGAAATTGCCATCTACGCCTCCACCAGTAAACTGACCTGCGTTCGATAGGGCTACGTCGCCTGCCACCTGAGCGAAGCGAGTTAAAGCTTCAAAAGCTTGAGAGACGCCGTCTCCTTCGGCGTCAATTTGGTCGCGGGCTCGACTTATGCGTTAAGCACGCAACTTAGGCTCGTTCATAATGTAGCGCCGCACGGCAAGGTCCGCAATGTGCCTCCAATATCGATGGTCGCGCGATCTCTTTGAGGTACGATTCTAGGTTGTCGATGTTCACGTCCCCACCGCGCCCTTGATCAGTGCCTTCGCATCGCCGCTATCCCATGCGGCGGGGCCGTTCATGGCCGAAACCAGGCAGCCCTTGTCGTCGATCAGCAAAGTGACAGGCAGGCCGAAGGCAAGCCCTTCTTTCTTCAGGCTGTTGAAGACGCCGATCGTATTGTCGCGGTAGAGCTGCAAGGAATCGACGCCAGTTTCGCTCAGGAAGGCCTTCGGCTTTTCGTCATCGCCGGTATCGATATTGACCGCGACGACCTGGAACTTGTCGTTGCCCATCTCCTTCGCCAGCGCGTTCAGCGCCGGCATTTCCTCGCGGCAGGGCACGCACCACGTCGCCCAGAGATTGAGAAGCACGGTTTTGCCTGCGAAATTCTCGAGCGTCAGCGGCTTGCCGTCCGGACCGTTGAAGGCAACCGATGTAAGTTTGCGCGGCTCATCGACGGCAACCATCGCCGCAACCTCGCCCCTGGCGAGCGGCCCTATCTTCCCCGCGAGATGCTTGGCGGCACTACATTCGCCCGATGCGGTTTGCGCGCCGCCATTGCCATACCCGGTCTCCTTAATGTAAACCGCTGCCGCACCGGCAATGATGCCCGCGACGGCGGCTATCCCGATCAACTTCAGAGATGGCAGTCCGAACGGCTTTCTTGTCGTCATTTCATTCCCCAGAGCATGCATTCTTCAAGGCAGGCAGCTTCATGGCCGACACCACGGACACCAAATCCTCCAACCAGATGTGGGGCGGGCGTTTCGCTTCCGGTCCCGACGCCATCATGGAGGAGATAAATGCATCGATCGGTTTCGACAAGAAGCTGTTTGCCCAGGATATCCGTGGATCGATCGCCCATGCGACGATGCTTGCCCATCAGGGCATCATTTCCACAGACGATAAGGACAAGATCGTTCACGGGCTAAACACGATCCTGTCAGAAATCGAGAGCGGCAATTTCGAGTTCTCCCGCCAACTCGAAGACATTCACATGAATGTCGAGGCTCGGCTTGCGACGCTGATCGGTCCCGCCGCCGGACGCCTGCACACAGCCCGCTCACGCAACGACCAAGTGGCGCTCGACTTCCGGCTCTGGGTGAAGGAGGAACTGCAGAAAACCGAGGCGATGCTGACGAACCTCATCGCGGCCTTCCTCGACCGCGCCGAAGAGCACGCCGAAAGCGTCATGCCGGGCTTCACCCATCTGCAGACGGCACAGCCCGTCACCTTCGGCCATCACTGCATGGCCTATGTGGAAATGTTCGGCCGCGACCGTTCGCGTGTGCGTCACGCCATCGAACATCTCGACGAAAGCCCGATCGGCGCTGCGGCACTTGCCGGCACCGGATACCCTATCGACCGCCACATGACGGCCAAGGCGCTCGGCTTCCGTGAACCGACCCGCAATTCGATCGACACGGTCTCCGATCGCGACTTCGCCATCGAGTTCCTGTCGATCGCCGCAATCTGCGGCATGCATCTGTCACGGCTTGCCGAAGAGATCGTCATCTGGTCGACGCCGCAGTTCGGCTTCGTGCGCCTGTCGGATGCCTTCTCCACCGGCTCCTCGATCATGCCGCAGAAGAAGAACCCCGACGCGGCCGAGCTGGTGCGCGCCAAGACCGGCCGCATCAACGGCTCGCTGGTCGCGCTGCTGACGATCATGAAGGGCCTGCCGCTCGCCTATTCCAAGGATATGCAGGAAGACAAGGAACAGGTTTTCGACGCCGCCGAGAGCCTGGAGCTGGCAATCGCAGCCATGACCGGCATGGTGCGCGACATGACGATCAACACCGCCCGGATGAAGGCGGCGGCCGGCTCGGGCTATTCAACCGCCACGGACCTTGCCGACTGGCTGGTGCGCGAGGCAGGCCTTCCGTTCCGGGATGCCCATCATGTGACTGGCCGCGCCGTCGCACTTGCCGAAAGCAAGGGCTGCGACCTCGCCGAACTGCCGATTGCCGATCTGCAGGCGATCAACCCTGGTATCACCGACAAGGTCTATGACGTGTTGACGGTCGAGGCATCGGTCGCAAGCCGCAAGAGCTTCGGCGGCACCGCACCCTCCGAAGTCAGAAAGCAGATCGCCTACTGGCGCGGCCGCAACTGACAAAATAATCAGGGTGCACAAGGCTGAGAAACTTCGCTATGAAGATGTCCAAACTTCTGCCCTTCGATACGAGGCCCCTATGCAGACCAGCTTGCCGTACCTCATCCGCCTGACGGTTGTTTTTGCCGTCGTCGGCCTTGCCGTTGCCGGATGCGGACGCAAAGGCGACCTCGATCCGCCGAGCGCGATGGCCACGAAGGAAGGCGACGTGTCGAAGCCGACCAAACAGCCGGGCACCGTCGACAGGCCGTTCCTCCTCGATCCCCTGCTCTAAGGCATATTCCCGTGAACCACTTTGAATACCGCGACGGCATCCTTTACGCCGAGAACGTCCCCGTTCCGGAAATCGCCAAGGCCGTCGGCACGCCTTTCTATTGCTATTCGACCGCAACGCTTGAGCGCCACTACCGGGTCTTCACCGAAGCCTTCAGCGATATCGATGCCATGGTCTGCTATGCCATGAAGGCGAATTCGAACCAAGCGGTGTTGAAGACGCTGGGCAAGCTCGGCGCCGGCATCGATGTCGTTTCCGAAGGTGAGCTGCGCCGCGCGCTCGCGGCCGGCATTCCGGCAAGCCGCATCATGTTTTCCGGCGTCGGCAAGACGCCGCGCGAGATGGATTTTGCGCTCGAAGCCGGAATTTATTGCTTTAACGTCGAATCGGAACCGGAACTGGAAATCCTGAACCAGCGCGCCATCAAGGCGGGCAAGAAGGCCCCGGTCTCCTTCCGCATCAACCCGGACGTGGATGCGAGGACGCATGCGAAGATCTCGACCGGCAAGAAGGAAAACAAGTTCGGCATTTCCTGGGAGCGCGCCCGCGCCGTCTATGCTCAGGCGGCGAAAATGCCCGGCATCGAAGTCACGGGCATCGACATGCATATCGGCAGCCAGATCACCGAACTGCAGCCGTTCGAAGACGCCTTCAAGCTGCTGCGCGAGCTGGTGAGCACGCTTCGCGCCGACGGTCACGATATCCACCACGTCGACGTCGGCGGCGGCCTTGGCATCCCCTACAAGGACGACAACAACCCGCCGCCACCTCCGGAGGCCTATGCCGCGGTCGTCAAGAACCAGCTGCGCGGGCTTGATTGCAGGATCGTCACCGAACCGGGCCGCCTCATCGTCGGCAATGCCGGCATTCTCGTCACCGAAGTCATCTATGTGAAGGACGGCGGCGAAAAGACCTTCGTTATCGTGGACGGCGCGATGAACGACCTCATCCGCCCAACGCTTTATGACGCCTATCACGAAATCCGCCCGGTGGTGATCTCGGCGGCCAACGCGCCGCGGATCAAGGCCGATATCGTCGGTCCGGTTTGCGAGACCGGTGACTATCTGGCACTCGATCGTGAAATGGCGATGCCGAAGCCGGGCGATCTTTTCGCCGTCAGTTCCGCGGGTGCTTATGGCGCCGTGCAAGCCGGCACTTACAACAGCCGCCTGCTGATACCGGAAGTTCTGGTCAAGGGGGCCGATTTCCACGTGGTTCGTCCTCGCGGAACCTATGAGGAACTGATAGGTCTCGACTCCGTCCCCGCCTGGCTCGGCTGAGAAACCCATCACTTTTTCTCGAATAGACATGAAAAACCGGCTTTGCTGGCCCTTCGCCCTCGTCTTCGCCACAAAGAGTGTTATCTTTTTGTGATGCGAGCGTATTGCCCAGCAATCGCCGGAAGCGCCATCTGTTACTCTAACACCAAACGGCGGAGACCGGATTGACGAAGAGCCCCCGCAGGCAAAGACAAGGTGCATTTGCCCTTCGGCCCTCTCTTGCGAGGCTTGTGGCGGTAAAGCGGTTCTTTGCGCGCCTGGTGCTCGTTTCCGAGCAGATCCTGCCGTCCCTGGTCGCTGTTCTCTCGGTCGTCGCTCTTTATCTTGCCGCTTCGTGGTTCGGCATTTTCCGTTTCATTCCCGATTTCGCGCGCGTCGGTCTGCTGATTGCTTTCGGTATTGCCCTGCTTGTTTCGCTCGCTCCGTTTCGCAAGCTTCGCTGGCCGAATACTGCCGCCGCCGACCGTCTGCTGGAGGAGCGCAATGGCCTGCCGCACCAGCCGGTGACGGTGCAGGAGGACCGGCCGGCTTTCGATACGCCGGTCGCACAGGCACTCTGGCGCGAGCACCAGACGCGCATGGCGGAGAAAATTGCAGCCCTTGATGCAGGCCTTCCCCGTCCGGACATCGCAGCGCACGACCGTTTCGCGCTTCGCGCCATCCCGGCCCTTCTTGTCGTTACCGCCTTCGGTTACTCGCTTTCAACCGGTGGCGGCTCGCTCACCGACGCGCTGCAGCCGCCCGCCACGCCGGCGGCAAGCAACCCGGCGGTGCGCATCGATGCATGGGTCACGCCGCCATCCTATACCGGCCGCGCGCCGGTCTATCTGACGGCAACCGGCTCCGAGCAGGGCGCTATCAACGTTCCGCAGTCCTCGAACCTGACGGTCCGTGTCAGCGGTGGACAGGTGGCCGAGAAGGTTCTCTTCAAGAAGGCGTCCGGCGAGGCACAGGAAATTTCTACGGACGCAAAGCAACAGCCCGCCGCACCGCAGGGCCAGCCGCCGGCTACCGGCACGCCCGCCACGCCGGTGCTTGCTGCACAGACGCATGTGATGAAACTTGAGGAGAACGGCGCGCTGCTCGTCAACGGCCGCACGTGGACCTTCAAGGTCATTCCAGACAAGGCGCCCGAGATTGCTTTTGACGGATTGCCCAAACGCAGCGTCAATGGCGCACTGGAGATCGGCTTTAGGGTTAAGGACGACTACGGGGTGCAGGAGGCGCGTGCTGAGATCGTGCCGGTCGAATCCGACCCGGAGGCAAAGGCACTTTATCCGCTGCCCGATTTCCGGCTGGACATTCCGCGCCGCAACGCGCGGGACGCCAAGGCCGTCACCAGCAAGAACCTGACGGAACACCCGCTTGCCGGCAAGCGGGTGCGCGTGACGCTTGTTGCGAAGGACGCAGCGGGCCAGACCGGCCGAAGCCCACCGCATGAAATGACGCTGCCGTCGCGTCCGTTCTTTGAGCCACTGGCCGCCGCGGTTGCGGAGGAGCGTCAGGTCTTTGCCCTCGACACCCGCAAGATGCCGGAGGCAATCGCGCTCAACGAGGCGCTGACGATTCGGCCCGAGGAGACCATTCCCAAACTGACCAACTACCTGCTGCTGGAATCCGCCCGCATCCGAATGAAGCTTGCTCGCAACGAAGAGCAGCTCAAGGATACGGCGGATTACCTCTGGGATATCGCGCTCGGTATGGAGGACGGCGACCTTTCGCTCGCCGAGCGCAACCTGCGCAATGCCCAGCAGAACCTCGCCGATGCGCTGCAGCGCAATGCCCCGGACGCGGAAATCAAGAAGCTCATGGATGAGCTCCGCAAGGCGATGAATGAGTATATGAAGGAACTGGCCCAGCGCATGCAGAATGCGCCGATGCAGCCGAACCAGAACGCGCAGAACTTCATCCGCCAGCAGGATCTGGAGCGCATGATGGACCAGATCGAGAATCTGGCACGCTCCGGAAACCGCGACGCCGCTCAGCAGCTGCTGTCCGAACTGCAGCGTATGATGAACAACCTGCAGGCCGGCAGGCCCCAGCAAGGCCAGCAGGGCGACAATAGCCAGATGCGCCAGCAGATGGACAAGCTTGGCCAGATCCTCCGCGACCAACAGCAACTGATGGAGCAGACGTTCAAGCTTGACCAGCAATTGAAGGACCGGATGCAGCGGGGCGACCCGAACATGGGCATGAACGATCCGCTGCTGGACGAAATGATGCCGGGCCAGGAGGGCCAGCCGCAGGACCAGCCGCAGGACCAGCAGCAGGGCCAGAACGGACAGCAGGGCGATCAGCCATCGGACCAGATGACTGAAGAGCAGCTCCGCGAAGCGCTGAAGCAATTGCGCGCCCAGCAGGATGCACTCGGCAAGCAGCTTGGGGAACTGCAGAAGGGCCTCGGCGAGATGGGCATGAAGCCCGGTCCGGGCTTCGGTCAGGCGCAGCGCGAAATGGAGGGCGCCGGCCGCGAACTCGGCCAAGGCCGCGGCGACACGGCTGTGCAGGGCCAGGGCCGCGCGCTCGAAGCGCTCCGCCAGGGCGCCCGCGACATGATGAACCAGATGATGCAGGCACAGCAAGGCCAGCAGGGCCAGGGACCGCAAGGGCAGGTCGGACAGGGCAACCAGAACGGCCGCGATCCGTTGGGCCGCCCGCGCCGCGCCAACGGTCCGGACTTCGGCAATGACGTCAAGGTTCCTGACGAAATCGATGTCCAGCGCGCCCGCGAGATCCTCGATGCCATCCGCGAAAAGCTGGGGAACAACCCACCGCAGGAGATGGAGCGGCGTTACCTCGAGCGGCTGCTGGATATTCAGTGACCGGACAAGATAAGCCGTTTCCGTTCAGCGAAGAGCTTCGTAATGTCGTCCGCGGAATTGACGGACGATAACGATTCGATGGCCATTCTCTTCAAGACTGTAATTAGCGAAAACACCGCGTTTGAGATGATCGAACAGGCGCTCTCTGGCGCCTCTCGATATGACGGCTATCTCAACGTCGTCAGCGATACCGGCGAGACGGCGCTGTCCTGGGGACCGGCGATGCATGCCGAGGAGTTCAAGGCCGAGATCAGCGAGGTCCTCAGGAAGACATGGGATGCCGCCCGCTTCTGGGTCATCTACGAACGCCGCGACGATCGCAAGGATCCGGAAGCGACGGACATCCGCAATGCGGCTTTCCGGCTGACGCGCGGCTACAGCGGCGTCTCCGTCATCACGCTAAGCCTTCTCGGAAAACGTGACAGTGACAACGATATCGAACTGGTCTTTGTCTGCTTCGAGCAGGACTTTCATAGACGGAATTTCCGGGTGCGCTACGAAGGTAAGTTCATCCCGGACGAGAAGTGAGGCTGCCCAGGATCAGGCAGCCAGAGCGCGTGCAACCGCCTTGCGGATATCCGGCAGCGCAAAAGGCTTCGACACGACATCGACGATCTTTTCCGCAAGATCATCAGCGCGTTCGCGCTGCTCGGCATAGCCGGTCATCAGCAGGATTTTGAGCGCCGGAAAGGCTGATTTCGCCTGATGCGCAAGCTCGATGCCGTCCATCACCGGCATGCGGATATCCGAAAGCAGCAGGTCATAGACCCCGTCCTTCAGCTTCTCCAGCCCCTCGGCGCCATCGGCTGCTTCGTCGGTCTCATGACCGTCAAGGCGCAAGGCCCGGGCTACGAAAGAGCGAAGCGAATCCTCGTCTTCCGTGATCAGAATTTTTGCCATGATGTGCATCGCTCCGTCTTCATGCCCCGAAGCGGAAATTGCACGGCGGTCCTTTTCGATCGGTAAACGGAAGCAAGCGATGGACGGGATGGTTAACAACCCGTCTTGAAGCCGATGAGCTCAGGCGTCGCCGGTAACCACGCCGACGAACGGCAGTTCGCGAAAGGCATAGGCGACATCCATGCCGTAGCCGACGACGAAATAGTCGGGGCATTCGAAGCCGACGTAATCCGCCTCGAGCTTTTCCTTGCGCTTGACGCTCTTATCGAGCAGCACGGCGATGCTGACGTGCCGCGCGCCGCGCGCGTAAAGCAGTTCCTTGGCGAAAAGCAGGGTACGGCCGGATTCAAGGATGTCGTCGATCAGCAGTACGTCGCGATCCTTAACGTCGCTGTCGATATCCTTGACGATGCGCACACCCTGCGAAACAGTTCCTGTTCCGTAACTCGAAAGCGTAATGAACTCGACTTCGGGCGCGAGCCCGCTGTCGTGCAGTGCACGGATCAGGTCGGCGGCGAAAATGAACGAGCCCTTCAACACGGCGATGACGAGCAGGTCCTTTGTCGGACCTGCGGCAATCCGTCTTGCCATCTCGTGATTGCGCTCGGCAATCTGTTCGGCGGTGAAAAGAGGCTCGATATTTTTTCCGCGCACGACAGGCATACGGCTTCTCCATGAAAACGAAGGGTAGCCGTTAGCACATTAGCAGCGCGGAAACACCCTAGGGCATGAACGAAAGGCGGACTTCCGGCATTTTTCCGCCCGAGTGCTGCACGCGCGCCGAGAAGCCGCGGCTCTCGCCGCCATAGATCACATCTGTTGGCGGATTGATGACGATGCTGGCCGCCAGCCGGTCATCGGTCATCAAATCGGCGCGGATCGGGCGAATGGACTGCGTCGTACCGCTCTCGTTCTCGATAATGCCGTTGATCACCAGAATTCGCATGCCGTTGGCATCACGCGGCGTCATCGTGACATGCGTGAAGTGAAGCGGCGAGGCTGACGCGGCGGCGTCATTCGGTGACAGGCCGGAAAAGCCGCCGGCCAGGCCAAAGACAAGGACGAAGAGCATGAAGACAAGGGCTGTGAAGCTTTTGAATGAAGCCTGCTGCAACCATTCTTCGGCCCCCTTGAGGAACACGGCAGCCTTCGAAACCGCCGCGGGTGGCGTGGGTGACTTGCCTGGAGCGGCGGGCTTGCGAGCGTCGTTGAAACTTCTGGCGTTGAAGCTCTGGCCCCGCTTGCCTAGGACGACGAATTCGGCGTCGGCCACATCGGCGGGGCGGTGGGGGCGAACCCGACGCGCTGCAGGCTCCGGCGGCAGAAAATCGTAGGCATAACCCGGCGCATGACGCCCAAAGGATGATGCTTCCATGTTGACGGCCTTTCCCATCTGCACATGGTTTCAGTGCACGGCCGAAAACCGGGCATTGAAACGAATCCTGCCCAGTCGTAAATTTTAATGGTTAATCCTTCGCTAACTGGCCTTAAGAGGGGCGTCTTTCTGGCGAAATTTACCAGTTGTTAACGGCGTTGGTTAACAAGTCGATGGGGTGAAACCGTGAAAGACTGGGCTGCCTGTTGATTCACTTTGAAAATGTCGGATTGCGCTATGGCATGGGCCCGGAGATTCTCCGGGACCTGACCTTCGACATTCCGAAGAAGTCTTTCCAGTTTCTGACCGGTCCCTCAGGGGCCGGAAAGACGACGCTTCTGCGCTTGCTTTTCATGTCGTTGCAGCCAACGCGTGGCCTGATCCGCATGTTCGGACGGGATATCTCCGACATCCCGCGACCGGAGCTGCCGCTGCTTCGCCGCCGCGTCGGCATCGTCTTCCAGGATTTCCGCCTCCTCGATCATCTGACGACCTATGAGAATGTGGCCTTGCCACTCCGTGTGCGAGGGAAAGACGAGAGTTCCTACAAAACCGATGTGCTGGAGCTATTGAAATGGGTCGGGCTTGGCGAACGCATCAACGTGCTTCCCCCCGTGCTTTCCGGCGGTGAAAAGCAGCGCGCCGCGATTGCCCGTGCGCTGATCGACCGGCCGGAGGTTCTGCTGGCCGACGAACCCACCGGCAACGTCGATCCGCCGATGGCGCGCCGCCTATTGAACCTCTTTCTCGAACTCAACCGTCTTGGAACGGCTGTCGTCATCGCGACGCACGATCTCACATTGATGGATCAGGTGGAGGCCCGCCGCATGATCCTTTCGGAAGGGCATCTTGACGTCTATGACTGAGCCCGTATCGACCGACCGCGCGCAAGGCGCCGCCCGAGCCCAGCAGAAGCGGGCCGAGATGCGCGTGCGGCCAACGGGGCCGATCCTGCCGCCCTCCAACATTCAGGGCAATGCCTTGACGGTGGTCATCAGCATTATGGCCTTCCTCGCCTGCCTGACGCTTGGCGGCGTCAGCATGGTCCGCTCGACGGCGGCCAGCTGGGAGAGCCAGATTTCTCGCGAGATCACCATCCAGATCAAGCCGGATGACGGTCTGGACATGGAAAAAGCGCTGACGCAGGCGCGCGACATCGCCATGACCTTCGTCGGCACAAAGGGCAGCCAGATCGTCGACGAGGCCGCAACGGCGCGCCTCCTGGAGCCATGGCTCGGCAGCGGCCTTGATATCAAGGAGCTTCCTGTCCCCCGTCTCGTGATCATCACGATCGACGAGGCGAACCCGCCAGACTTCGAGGCAATGCGCTCGCTCTTGAAGGAGAGCATTCCCCAGGCCTCACTGGACGATCACCGCACATGGGTCGATCGTCTCGTATCAATGGCCCATACAACGGTCATGATCGGCACCGGCATCCTGCTCCTTGTCTTCACCGCGATGGTGCTGACGGTGGTTTTTGCGACGCGCGGGGCGCTCTCCGGCAACCGGCATATCGTCGAGGTCCTGCATTTCGTGGGTGCCGAAAGTTCTTTCGTCGCCACCGAATTTCAGAAGCATTTCCTGAAAATCAGCCTCAAAGGCTCGGCAATCGGCAGCGCCTTGGCGGCGCTCTTCTTCTTTGCCGCGGGCTTCCTGCAAAGCCGCACGCTCGCAACGCCGCAAACCGACCAGGCAACTGCCCTTTTCGGTACCTTCTCGGTCGGAGCCCTCGGCTATGTCTGCATTTTTGCCACGATGATCGTCATTGCATTGCTGACGACACTTACAGCGCGGCTCACGGTTATGCGCACGATCTATGAAATCGATACGCTACGTTCCGACCCGACGCGAACTGATGGCATCGCGAATTGAACGACTTCGCCTTTTTTGCACGAAAGTGTCTGTTACCTGCCGCAATCTGCGTATATCACGACTCATGACCATGGGCCAAACCAGACGCAATCCGATTCGTCCTGACCCGGCGCTTGCGAGCTACCGTGTCGAGGCCCCGCGTCGTGGTCCCATCCGCCGGATGTTGAGGTGGGGCGGGTTCACCTGCGTGCTCGCAACTGCGCTTCTCTTCGTCGGTTTTCTACGATTTGCCGACTCCGTGACAACCTTGAAGCCTCCGGCGGAACCGAAAGCCGATGCCATCGTCGTTCTGACAGGGGGCTATCAACGCATCGATCAAGCCGTCGCGCTGCTCGAGAAAGGCGCAGGCAAACGCCTGCTCATATCGGGCGTTCATCCATCCACGACGCCGGGGCAGATTCGCAAGACCACATCCGCTTCGGCCGAGCTTTTCAATTGCTGTGTCGACATCGGTTACGACGCAATCGACACGATCGGCAACGCGCAGGAAGCATCGAACTGGATCCATGCCAAAGGTTACAAGAGCGTTCTGGTCGTCACCAACAACTACCACATGCCGCGCAGCCTGGCCGAACTTGCCTATGTCGATGCCGATACGCAATTCATCCCCTACCCGGTCGTCAACTCCGACCTGAAGACCCGCGCCTGGTTCACCGATCCGAATGCGCTTCGTGTCATGCTTGCCGAGTACGTCAAGGTGCTTCTGGCAGCTGCGCGCAACATGACCGGCTTTGGACGCCATGCCGGCCTTCGCTCCGCTGGTAATACCGCCCAGAACTGATTTTCATCGGGCGCTTTTTATGACGGCCATTATCGTGTAGGCAGTGCCAGCAGCCTCTGGCGCCGATACTGGCTTTGGAAAATTTCATGATCGCCCTGCGTTCCGTTCTCTTCAACACGATCTTCTACTCCAATCTCATCCTCCGGATGATCGTGCTTTCGCCCTATTATTTCATCGTTCCGCGCAAGACGGCCTATGCGATCCCGAAGAACTGGGCGCTCTCGAACCACTGGCTGATGGAAAAGATCGTCGGGACGACTTTCGAGATCGAGGGTATGGAAAACCTGCCGGACGGCAGCTTTATTCTGGCACCAAAACACCAGTCCTTCTGGGATACTTACGCTCTGCTGCCGTGGCTGAGAGACCCGGTTTACATCCTCAAGCGCGAACTGATGTGGATCCCGCTTTTCGGCTGGTACGCCAAGAAGCAACGCATGATCCCGGTTGATCGCGGCGCACGCGGCAAGGTCATGGTGGAAGTGCTGAAGCGCACCAAGGAGGAGCTGGCGACCGGCCGTCAGCTGATCATCTACCCGGAAGGAACACGCCGTCCGCCCGGTGCTGAGCCGATCTACAAGTACGGAATTGCCCGCATGTATCGGGACCTCGGCATCCCAGTCGTGCCGGTTGCCATGCATCCCGGCCTGTTCTGGCCGCGCCGGAGCGCCATCCGCCGTCCCGGCCACTTCAAGGTTCGCATTCTGCCTGCCATTCAGCCGGGCATGGACCCGGATGCATTTTTCGAGCATCTGATCAGCGTGACCGAGAAGGCGAGCGACGAGCTCCTGATCGATACGGTGGAGCGCAATCCGCACCTGCCGCTGCCGCCGACAGCCGTCGAACGCTTGGCGCAGTTGCGCAGTGCGAAGGCAGCCTCGGCTTAGACCGCACGCAGCCGCTTAACCTCGCCTGCGACCTCTTCCAACCAATGGTCGCGAATGCCCATCTCCTTCAGGTGGGCAAGCGTATTGAAAACATAGGCGTCGTTCGGCCCTGACTGCCCCTTTGCCTCGCTCACGACACGCGCGGCGGCGAGGGCCTCGAGCGCGCCGGCATATTGCGGATGATCGCGATCGACGATGTAGGCGATCGCCTTGATCGTACGGCGGCCGGGAAGCACTAGCTGCACACGGCGCTCCAGGTAGACATTGGTCACGAGCTCACGGGCGCGCAAATAGTCGATCACCTCGTCCCACTTCTCGGGATCCACGCGAAACGCCATGCCCCGGCAGGAGCCGCCGCGATCGAGGCCGAGCACAAGCCCCGGATTTTCTTGCGTGCCTCGGTGAACCCAGGAACGGACGCATAGGGAACGCCGGTAGCCGTAAACAAGAGCCTGAGACCGCTCAAGAAACTCAAAGCCTGGATTCCACATCAAGGATCCGTAGCCAAACACCCAAAATTCGTCCATATCGCAGGCCAGACCGAAACTCCCTCATTCGCGATTCACCATTGGAGAAGCATCATGGCAGCGTCAAGCCAATCCGGCAGCAGCAGAAAATTCTGGTTGCTCGGCTTGGGCATCGTTCTCTTCATCGCGATCTATACCGGTGGCTGGTTCTATGCAGCTGGTCAGCTCAAGGAGACGGTGCTGAGAGCAATCGCACCGCGCACGACAGCCGGGGTCAGCGGCGAATGCGATGATATCGATTTTCGCGGCTATCCGTTCCGCATCGGCCTCTTTTGCTCGAAAGTCGATGTGGATGACAAAATGAACGGTGTCTCCGCTTCCTTTGGCGAGCTTCGCTCCGCGGCACAGGTTTACGCGCCGGGCCACATCGTTTGGGAGCTCGATTCACCGGCCGAAATCCGCACGGCAAACGGCCTTTCGATCTCCGCACAGTGGGCAAACTTACAATCCAGTCTCGTCACAAAGCTGCAAGGCGTCGACCGCAGCTCGACGGTCATCGAAGGCCTGAAGGCGACTGCCGTCTCCTCCCAGACAGGGCAGACGATCGATGTCGATGCCGCTCGCACCGAAGTGCATCTGCGCCAGAATGCCGGCGATCTCGATGGCGCGATTTCCTTTCAGGATGCAAATGCGGTCATCAAGGACTGGCCGCAGGTCTTCCCGCAGTTTTCCGCGAGCGCCGATCTCACACTCGCGGGCAAGGCGGGCATGATCGACGGCAGTGACCAGCAAGGGCTTTACGGGGCGAGCGGAGAGCTGCGCAAGGTCGTGGCCGACATCGGCAACGGCCGGGTGATGACGTTGACCGGCCCGTTCTCCTTCGACGAACAAGGCTTTCTGTCTGGCAAGTTCAAGCTCGAAATCGAGAAACTGGGACCCTGGCGCGACAGCATGAAGAAGGCCTTCCCGGAGGTCGCCGATACTGTCGATACAGCTGCCAAGCTTCTGAAGGCGCTCGCAATCGGCGGGGACAGGGTTTCAGTCGATCTCGTCGTCAAACATGGCCTAGCCACGGTCGGCGGTTTCATCCCGCTCGGCGCTATTCCGCCGATCTGAGGCTCAGCTCTTCTTCTGCTCTTGCAGGTGCGGGCGGCCGAAGTCCGGCGTATCCACATCCTGTCCGGCCTGGATGATCGAACGGCGAACGGCGCGCGTGCGGCTGAAGAGTTCGAAAAGCTTGTCGCCCTCGCCCCACCGGATCGCCCGCTGCAGGTAGGCAAGGTCTTCGGAAAAACGCGACAGCATTTCGAGGATGGCGTCCTTGTTGTGCAGGCAGACGTCACGCCACATCGTCGGGTCGGAGGCGGCAAGGCGCGTGAAATCGCGGAAGCCCGACGCGGAATATTTGATGACTTCCGATTCCGTCACGGTTTCCAGATCGTCGGCCGTACCAACAATATTGTAGGCGATGATGTGCGGAAGGTGCGAGACGATGGCCAGCACCTTGTCGTGGTGCTCGGCATCCATCTCATCGACCTTGGAACCAAGGCTTTCCCAGAATGTGCGGAGCTTTTTCACCGCAGCTTCATCCGTGCCAGCAATCGGCGTGAAGATGCACCAGCGGCCTTCGAAAAGGCCGGGGAAGCCGGCGTCGGGACCGGATTTCTCCGTACCGGCCAGCGGATGGCCGGGGATAAAGTGCACGTGCGGCGGCATATGCGGCTGCATCTGCGCGATGACCGACGCCTTGGTGGATCCGACGTCGGTGACGATCGCGCCCGGCTTGAGGCTTCCTGCGATTTCCTTGGCAACACTCCCGGACGCGCCGACCGGCACGGAGACGATGACGAGATCGGCATCCCTGGCAGCCTCGGCCGCCGACGTCGTATAGCGAGTGCCGAGCTGCAGTTCCTCGGCGCGCTTCAACGTTTCAGCGCTGCGCGTGGCGATTACCACTTCATTGGCAATACCCAGCCGCTTGATGTCATGGGCAAGCGAGGAGCCGATCAAGCCGATGCCAATCAGCGCGATACGATCGAACTGGACTGTCATGCGCGGCGTCCCATGAATTCGCCGAGCGCTTCGATGACGCCGCGATTAGCCTCTTCGGGACCGACGCTCATGCGCAGCGAATTGGGGAAGCCGTAGCTACGCACCGCACGCAGGATATAACCCCGGCTCGTCAGGAAATTGTCAGCGTCAGCAGCGCGCTTGCCGTCGACATCCGGGAAATGGATGAGAACGAAGTTGGTAACCGATGGCGTGACCTTGAAACCGATCGTTTCGAGCGCTGAAGTAAGCTTCTCGATCCACATCTGGTTGAACGAGACCGCTTCCTGGACGAAGGCCTGATCGCGGATAGCTGCGGCGCCGGCGGCAATGGCCGGGGCGTTCATGTTGAACGGGCCACGGACGCGATTGACGGCGTCGATGATGTCGGCCGGGGCGTACATCCAGCCGACACGGAGCGCGGCAAGACCATAGACCTTCGAGAAGGTGCGGGTCATGACAACGTTCGCATTGGATGACACGATCTCGATGCCGGCTTCATAGTCGTTGCGGCGGACATATTCGGCATAGGCCGAATCGAGCACCAGAATGACATGCTTCGGCAGCCCGGCCTGCAGCCGGCGGATTTCGCTGACCGGGATATAGGTACCGGTCGGATTGCCGGGATTAGCGATGAAGACGATCTTCGTCTTCTCCGTCACGGCAGCAAGGATCGCATCGACATCGACGGTGTGATCCTTCTCCTTCACCACGATGGGCGTCGCACCCGCGCACATGATCTGGATCTTGTAGACGAGAAAGCCGTGCTCGGTGATGATCCCTTCGTCGCCGGGGCCGAGATAGACGTGGCAAAGCAGGCCGAGCAGCTCGTCCGAGCCGTTGCCGCACATGATGTTAGCCGGGTTGAGACCATGAACGGCGGCGATCGCCTCGCGCAACGCGATCGCCTGGCCGTCCGGATAGCGTTCGAGATGGCCGGCAGCCGCACGGAAGGCCTCGATTGCCTTCGGGCTCGCGCCGAGCGGCGTTTCGTTGGACGAGAGCTTGTAGACGCGGGCGACACCTGGCGCGTGCTCCTTGCCCGGCACGTAGGCTGCGATATCCAGGATACCGGGACGCGGAACGGGCTTGCTCTTCTCAACGCTCATGGGGTCGACCTTGGAAAAATGCCGGAATACCGGCTGGAAATTGCCCTGTGGCAATAAAGCGGAAAGCGGCCTTTGTCGAGTGAGACTTAGCGGCTGCGCGTCGTCGGAACGCCATGAGGGGCAAGAACCGGAACGAAGACGCGGCGTGACGCGCGGGCAGCGACCGGCAGGCCCTGATAGAGCCGCTTCTGCGCCTCGACGACGATGACGCCGGAAAAGGCCGGCCAGAGCGCGCGGCCGACGCGCTCGAAACCGCGCCGAAGACTAAGAACCGCACGAAGCTTCGAGGGCGGGAAGAACAGCGCTTCCGCGGTGGCCCCAGGAGTGAAGTTTGTCTCGCGCAGCAGGTTCGTAAGCTGGCCGCGCGAATACGGGCGGCCGGAGCCGAAAGGCGTATGCTCCATCCGCGCCCAGACACCGCGCCGGTTCGGAACGACGATCACAAGGCGGCCGCCGGGAGCAAGCACCCGCCAGAGTTCCTTCAACGTCTCCCGTGGACTTTCGGCAAATTCCAGCGAATGAACCATCAGCACACGATCGATGGAAGAATCGGGAAGCGGCAATTCCTCGTCGAAGATGAGGGCGGTCGATGACAGCGACCCCATGGGCCAGTTCACGGCGCCTTGGCCGGCAGGCATGAAGGCAAACGTGCGCTCCGTATCCGTACAGAACCGATCAAGAAACGGAACGGCATAGCCTATGCCCACGAGCCGCTCCTGCGGCAGCCGCACCCAAAGCGACGACAGCGCCATGGCTATCGACTGCTCGGCAAAGCGACCGAGCTCGGAGTGGTAGAACTGGCGCAGATCGACAATATCCATGTGCATCGCGACAAATGTTATCAGCGGGCAGTTGGACTTCAAGGTCGAAGTCTCTACATTCCGGGCATATCCGTGGGAAAGAGGCCCTTTAGACGATGAAACCTTTGGAATTAGAAGTTTTTCCGTGCCGATCCGACAATTTCGGCGTCCTCGTGCATGATGCGGAGACGGGCCTGACGGCGTCGATCGACGCGCCGGAAGAGGCAGCCGTGACAGCCGCGGCCAAGCGGCGTGGATGGAAGATCTCGCACATTCTCACCACCCATCACCACACCGACCACGTGGAAGGCAATTTGCCACTGAAGGAGCAGTTCGGCTGCGAGATCATCGGCCCGGTCAACGAGGCCATCGCCATTCCCGGCCTGGACAAGACCATGGCCGATGGCGACAGCTTCCTGTTCGGCGGCCATACGGTCAACGTCATCGAAACCCCAGGCCATACCGCCGGTCACATCTGCTACCATTTCGTTGACGATAAGCTGCTTTTTGCCGCCGACACCCTCTTTGCGCTCGGCTGCGGCCGCCTCTTTGAGCGTCCCGCCGCAGATATGTGGCACTCGCTCCAGAAACTGGCTGTCCTGCCGGATGAGACGGCAGTCTATTTCGGCCATGAATACACGCTGTCGAACGCCCGCTTCGCGCTCACGATCGATCCGGACAACGAGCGTCTGAAGAGCCGCGCGGCAGAGATCGAAGCGCTGCGCGCCGAAGGCAAGTTCACGATCCCGACGACGCTGGCGCTGGAGAAGGAAACCAACCCGTTCCTACGCGCCGCGGATCCTGCGATCCGCCGCAACCTTCTGATGGAAGGCCGGACGAATGAGGAAGTCTTCGCGGAAATCCGCAGCCGCAAGGATCATTTCTGAATGTCGCCCGACCAGATCATCCAGGCGCTTTCGATGCATCCCCATCCCGAAGGCGGCTGGTATGTGCAGACGTTTCGTGATGGCAATGGCGGAGACCGCGGCCACTCCACGGCAATCTATTACCTGCTGAAGGCGGGGCAACGCTCGCACTGGCATCGTGTCCACGATGCGGCAGAGGTCTGGCACTACTATACGGGCGCTCCTCTGGCGCTCCACCGGTCGCAAGACGGCATGACGAGCGAAACCTTGAGGCTTGGCATCGACATCCTCAACGGCGAACGGCCGCAGGCGATCATTCCTGCGAACTGGTGGCAATCCGCTGAAACGCTTGGCGATTACACGCTCGTTGGCTGCACGGTAGCGCCCGGCTTCGAATTCTCGAAATTCGAAATGGCTCCGCCGGATTGGAAACCCGGAGGCTAGGGTCAGGCCGCAAACTACTCGGCGGCCGCGGGCTGCTCCGCGGCGCCCTTGCGCCGGAACATCTCCTGTGCGGCGAGAACGGCACCGCCGGTCACCAGGACACAAGCGATCGCGATGCGCCAGCTCGGCTCGGCAAAGCCGAAAAGCGTAAGGTTCAGCGTCGACAGCAACGGGGCGGCATAGCTTGCAGCACCGAGAATCTGAATATCGCCGTTCTTGACGCCGAAATCCCAAGCATAGAAGGCGGCCCCGACGGGGAAAAGCCCGAGACCGGCGACCGCGACCCATTGCGTAGCGGTTTCCGGCCAGACCGTCGTCTCAAGCCCGAGGTGACAGATGAGCGACAGGATCGAGGTCGCAAGGCAAAAGCCGGTGACGACATCCGTCGAAACCGCATCGAAACGCCGCGTCAGCAGCGAGTAGCCGGACCAGGTGAAGGCACAGAGGAGAGCTGCACCGTAGCCGACCGCATAGGCGCCATCGAAATCAATCCCGTTTCGACCGACAATGAGAAACGTGCCGCAGAGCCCGGCAAGCGCACCCGCCACATGATACCAGCGCAGCTTTTCGCCCGGCAGCAGTGCTGAGCCGACGACGATGAGCAGGGGCCAGAGATAGGCGATCAATCCAGCCTCGACCGCCGGCGCATTGCGAAGCGCCGTGAAATACAGGAAGTGATAGCCGAAGAGGCCGGCAATGCCGATGAGCCAGACCTTTGCAGGTTGCTTCAGCAGCGCAATGCGGGATGGGTTGAGGATCATCACCACCATGCCCGGAATGCTGCCGATTGCAAAGCAGATCGCCGAAAGCTGAAACGGCGGCATCTTGCCGGACGCAGCGGTGAAGAGTGCCAGAAACGACCACATCAGAATGGCCGTGAATCCGATCAATGTCGCCCGAAGCTTCACCTGTCCCCCTTCACGGAGGACCAGCTCCGTCAGCTTACGCCGTATTTCACAGCGGTAATCGTCACCATTCCGTATTGCGTCGGAATGCGGACATAAACCGGAGCATATACATTGGCGGCCTGCGCCTTTGCAAACCAGATTTCCATGGCGCCGCTTCTGCTCAGATAGTCGATATCCTTGCGGCCCTTCCTGTATCCCGACCTCGGCACGAAACGCACGCCGCAGACCGTTGCCTTGCCCGAGAATCCGTTCGTCGTGAAATCCTCTGATCGCTTCGGCGAAAGCACGAGGTCCATGCGCATCTCACCGTCATAGATCGGCAGCCGCTGCGAGCAAAGCTTCGCGTCGCCAGGGAAGATCAAGCCTGAGATGGGGTCGAGCACGGAGCGCATGTCTCCCGGTTTGACATCGATCCAATTCTTCGGCGGGCGCCGTTCCGGCCTGACCGTGGTGGAGACGATATTGCCGTTTCTGTACCGGACTTCGTAGGTACGCGCGCGCTTGCCGCTCTTGTAGTAGAGGTAATAGCGCTGCGCCTGCAGGCGATCGTCGCGGATCACTCCGGTGACGGTAGTCTTTGCAGCAATCTTCGTCACGAGATCGGCAAGCCCTGCGGAACTGATATCTCCGGAAACCTGGTAGCTGTGATCGTCCTCGATCTGGGTAACGAAAGCGGCACGCGCAATCGGCAGAATTCCCAGAGCAACCTTGTATTCCGTGCGATGGCGGATCTCGCTTGCAGTGGCCGGGACGGACATCAGTGCTGCAATTGACAATACGAAAATTCGCTTGCCCAGATGAACCATGACGAGAGCCTTTTTTGGGGCGGATTTGCCCCGCATAGAGAGTCTATACTCCTGCCTCGTGTGTAAGCAAACACAAGCTTTTTGACAGAATCGCGGGAAAGGCCAACGTTTGGCTTGACGCGGGCGGCCGCTCTGACTATAGAACCGCAACTTTCCAATTATGGCCTGTTGGATTGCTGACCCGGTTTTGCCGGGGATTGCAAGCCGATGGCGAGAAAAACAAGAATAGGTGTCCAATGTCTCGCGTGTGCGAATTGACCGGCAAGGCCGTCCTCGTTGGCAACAATGTCAGCCATGCTAACAACAAGACCAAGCGCCGGTTCCTGCCGAACCTGTGCCAGGTTACGCTGATCTCTGACGCTCTCGGCCAGCGTTACCGTCTGCGCGTTTCGGCTGCTGCTCTTCGTTCGGTCGAGCATCGCGGTGGCCTCGACTCCTTCCTGCTGAAAGCAAGTGAAAACGAACTGTCGATGCGCGCGCGTCTGCTGCGCCGCCAGATCGTTAAGAAGACCGCCGAAGCCGCATAAGCTTCGACACCTTCTCTCATACCGCTTCAAAAGGCTTGCACGGCTGACGCCGGACAAGCCTTTTGTTTTGCCTAGCTATCGCTCCAACTGGTGGCATCACCCAGGATAAAAAAATGCTGAAGACCCGCTATACGCTCGCTTATATCGCTCTGATGACTTTGGTGGTCGTCGCCTCCAACTTCCTCGTCCAGTTTCCGCTGAACGCCGAGGTTGCCGGCGTCAACCTTGCCGACATCCTAACCTGGGGCGCGTTCAGCTACCCGGTCGCCTTTCTGATCACCGATTTGACAAATCGTCAGTTCGGCCCTCAGGCCGCACGAAAGGTCGTATTCGCCGGCTTCGTCGTCGGTGTCGGGCTGTCCTTCTTCACGGCAGTGCCGCGCATTGCAATCGCCTCAGGCTCCGCTTATCTCGCAGGCCAGCTGCTCGATATAGCCGTCTTCAATCGCCTCCGTCGCCAGACCTGGTGGCGCGCGCCGCTCGTCGGCTCGCTGATTGGTTCGGCCCTTGATACGGCGATCTTCTTCTCCTTTGCGTTTGCCGCTTTCTTTGTCTTCCTCGGCCCGAATGAGCCGTTTGCGCTGGAGCCGGCTCCGATCCTCGGGGCATTTGCCGCTCAGGCGCCTCGCTGGAGTTCCTGGGCAATCAGCGACTTCTCGGTGAAGATGATCATGGGCCTTGTGATGCTGCTGCCCTACAGCGCTCTCATGAACACATTGCGGCCGATGCAGGTGGCGCGCGTAAGATCATCGCCAACGGCCGCTTTCGAGTAGGTCTGCTATTCCGTGAGACGGAATTCCAGCATGAGGTTCCGCTCCAGAATGGAGTGGTTGTCATCGGAAACAACGATCACATGAGTGGTGCCGTCCGGCGCCTGAAAGGTGTCCAGGCCTTCCATATTGTCGATCTGATAGCCGAAATCGGCTGTCAGCAAGACTTCGCCGTCGGCCATGGCGCCCGGCTTGATCTCTCCTGCGCCGATACGCCGGATACGCATTCCGATGCCTTCGGCGATGTTGAAACGCCGCTCCAGAAGCAGGAGATCGCCATCCGGCAAAAAGGCGCCATCCGTCGGATCGAAGTCGTCCTTGCGGATCACCGAAAAGCGCCCCTTTAGCGGCCCATCGAGGATCGCGCCGTAGACGTTGCCCTGCTTATCCCGGCTCTCTTCGGAAATGATGACGATCGCACCTTTCAGCGGGCTATCAGGCGGTGCCACCGCCATCGTCTCGAAGCCACGGCCGGGCCGCAACAATCTTGTCGGCACGAGGAGCGGGATCGAACCTAATGACGGCGAGTTCTCGAAGCCGGGATCGGGGTAGGTCTCGACCCGGTGATCCTGCTCGAAGGAAGCCAGAACCTGGTCGCCCCTCAGCGCGAGGCCCTCGGCGTCCATGTGTCCCTTGCCTTCGAAAGTCTGCCCGGTCCCATTCTTCATGGGCGTGATTTCAACGCCCGACAGACCGGAGAGCCTGCCCTGCGGATCACGCTCGATGCTGCCGGTCAGCCAGTGACCGGTATCCAGCACGCCGACGAAATGCTTCTGGTCCGGCCTGAAACGGATCGACGACCAGGAGCCGAACAGCCGGTCGCCCGATACCATTTCCAGCCCGCCAAGAAATTCCAGCGGTCCAAACTTCGTCTCGCTGGAGCCGATCTTGAACGTCGAGATGGCACGACTGCTGATCTCAGTCTTATCGACCGCAAATGCGCCTGAAGCATCCGCCGCGAGACAGAGAGTAAGCAAAGCCACGCAGGAGAGACGGAGCATCAAGCCGTTTTCCTGCGGCAATCAGCTTGCGCGTCGCAGGCGGCCGGCCTGCGGCTGCGATGCCTGGTCCTCGAAGAGCGAAGCAAGCTGCTCGGTCATCGCGCCTGCGAGCTCATCCGCATCGACGATTGTGACGGCGCGGCGATAGTAGCGCGTCACATCGTGGCCGATGCCGATAGCAAGCAGCTCGACCGGCGAACGGGTTTCGATCTGCTCGATGACAGCTCGC
The DNA here is from genome assembly GCF_012641395.1 of Rhizobium sp. P32RR-XVIII. Taxonomy (GTDB): domain Bacteria; phylum Pseudomonadota; class Alphaproteobacteria; order Rhizobiales; family Rhizobiaceae; genus Rhizobium. The sequence continues at coordinate 74,300 of NZ_JABAIH010000011.1, forward strand.
AGGTGACGTTCGAGATAATTGCCCGGATTGACCGACAGCGTGGAATCATCGACCGGCGCGCCGTCCGAGATCATCATCAGAATGCGGCGCTGTTCGCGCCGGGCGAGAAGGCGGTTGTGCGCCCAGATCAGCGCCTCGCCGTCAATATTTTCCTTGAGCAGACCCTCGCGCATCATCAGCCCGAGATTGGTGCGCGCGCGGCGCCACGGCGCGTCAGCGGATTTGTAGATGATGTGACGCAAGTCATTGAGACGGCCGGGTGTCTGCGGCTTGCCGCCGGCGAGCCAGGTCTCACGGGCCTGACCGCCCTTCCAGGCCTTGGTTGTAAAGCCAAGGATCTCGACCTTGACGCCGCAGCGCTCCAGCGTGCGGGCAAGAATATCGGCGCACGTCGCCGCCACCGTGATCGGCCGCCCGCGCATGGAGCCGGAATTGTCGATCAGCAACGTCACGACCGTATCCCGGAATTGCGTATCCCGCTCCATCTTGAAGGAGAGCGGCTGCATCGGATCGATGATGATGCGCTGCAGGCGGGCCGTATCCAGATAGCCCTCCTCCAGATCGAAATCCCATGAGCGGTTCTGCTGCGCCATCAACCGGCGCTGCAGGCGGTTGGCCAGGCGGCCAACGGCGCCCTGCAAATGCGCCAGCTGCTTGTCGAGGAAGGCGCGCAGGCGCTCCAGTTCGGCAGCGTCGCAGAGCTCTTCGGCGGTGATGATCTCGTCGAATTCTTCGGTGAAGACGTGATAATCGACCTTCTCGTTGAAATCGGCAAAGGGCGTGTTTGGCCGGCGCGTCTCGCCGGGCGTCTCCGAATCGTCCTCGCCCTCCTCCATCATGTCATCGTCGGAGATCTCGGCGCCTTCGGTTTCGCCGTCTTCCATCTGCTCGTCGGCGACTTCGCTATCTTCGACTGGAGCCGCGTCGGTGCCGGCATCATCATCGACCTCGTCTTGATCCGGTTCGTCGCCGTTCGGTTGGTCTTGCTGATCCGACTGGTCGTCGGCATCCGGCTCGTTGTCGTCTTCGCCGTATTGCTCGGCCATTTCCATCGCCGACAGCATGTTACGGATGGCCTTGGAAAAGGCCTGCTGGTCGTTGATGACATCAGACAGGTTGTCGAGTTCCGAACCAGCCTTCTCCTCGATGAAGGAGCGCCACAGATCGAGCACCTTCCCTGCGGAAGCCGGCGGTTTCTGGCCGGTCAGCTTCTCACGCACCATCATGGCGACGGCTTCGCCGATCGGCGCATCTTCCTGCCGCTCGATACCGGTGAAATTCGCCTTGGCGTATTTCTCCTCAGTCATTGAGCGCAGGTTGGCCGCCATGCCCTGCATCCGCAGCGTTCCGATCGATTCGACCCGCGCCTGCTCGACGGCGTCGAACACCGCACGCGCATCAGCGCCCTGCGGCGCCATTGTGGCATGCATTTTCTCATCATGACAGGCGAGCCGAAGCGCCATGGAATCGCCCAGGCCGCGGGTCACCGCCAGTTCGTGCGCGGTCGGCCGCTTGGAAAGCTCCGGCAGACGAATGCGCTCGGCCGTCATGCCGGGGCGTTCGTTGGCGAAGGTTACTTCGACTTCGCCGTCGCCCGCAATCGCCCGGACGCAGCCAGTTATCGCACGCCGCAAGGGCTCGACGTCGACCGGGCCGCTCGGCCTTGCTTTGGAATTGTCACCACGAGATGCCATGATCGACCGGCCTCAGGCCTCCAGCACGATGTTGGCTGCGCTTTCCTTGAGCTCGACCCCGAAGGCGCGCTGATAGTGTTCGGCAACCAGCGGACGCTCAAGTTCGTCGCACTTATTGAGGAAGGTCACGCGGAAGGCAAAGGCGAGATCACCGAAGATCTCCGCGTTCTCGGCCCAGGTGATGACCGTACGCGGGCTCATGACGGTCGAGAGATCGCCGTTCATGAACGAGGCACGCGTCAGATCGGCAACCCGAACCATCTTGGAAACGGTCTCGCGGCCGTTCTTGTCCTTCCCGAAGCTCTTTACCTTGGAGGCGACGATGTTCACTTCGTGATCGTGCGGCAGGTAGTTCAGCGTAGTCACGATCGACCAGCGGTCCATCTGCGCCTGGTTAATCTGCTGCGTGCCGTGGTAGAGGCCCGTCGTGTCGCCGAGACCGATCGTGTTTGCCGTCGCAAACAGGCGGAAAGCGGGATGCGGACGGATAACCCGGCTCTGGTCGAGCAGCGTCAGGCGGCCCGAAGATTCCAGCACGCGCTGGATGACGAACATCACGTCCGGGCGGCCGGCATCGTATTCGTCGAAGACGAGCGCAACATTGTGCTGATAGGCCCAGGGCAGGATACCATCCTTGAACTCGGTGACCTGCAGTCCGTCCTTGACGACGATCGCGTCCTTGCCGACGAGATCGATACGGCTGACGTGGCTATCGAGGTTGATACGCACGCAGGGCCAGTTGAGGCGGGTAGCGACTTGCTCGATGTGAGAGGATTTACCCGTGCCGTGATAGCCGGAGATCATGACGCGCCGGTTATGAGCAAAACCGGCGAGAATGGCGAGCGTCGTCTCGCGGTCGAAAAGGTAATCCGGGTCGAGGTCGGGAACGTAGGCGTCACCCTTGCTGTAGGCCGGAACGCGAATATCGGAATCGATCCCGAAGACCTCCCTGACCGAAACGGTGGTATCGGGAAGCTCGGAAATATCAAGGTCTATCTTGCTCATCATGTCTCCAAGGCGGGTGCTTCCACCCGGCCATACTATCTCAGGCCATCTCACGACCATGACGCCGCAGCTTTGTTCCGCGCCGTTCAGGTGGGAACTCGGCGATACTTCTCCGGGACTGAAGCGAAACCTCGGCGGGATAATGACCGCGTGCGAGCATTCTGGAACTGAGTCCCGGACAAGAAACGCCGCGTCCGGAAGGTTGGCGAAGGCGGGTTGGCAAACCGCACAGATTCCTGCCGCGGTTGCCTGCGGCCTCAGCCGACTTGGACCATACCCGATTGAAGGCGGAGAGCAAGGACAGGAATTAACAAAAACCGTTCTGCTTCAACAATTGATAGGCCTGAATGACAGCGCGGAAACGGTCTTCCGAACCGCGGTCTCCGCCATTAGCGTCGGGATGATGCTTTTTGACCAGCTCCTTATAGCGGCTCTTGATCTCCGAGGAGGTCGCGCTGGCGGCAAGGCCCATCGTGTCGAAAGCCTTGGCTTCCAGGCTTTTCAGCTTGCGCTGTTCGGGAAAACGCGGTCCGCTGCCCTTGGTGCCGTTGACGAAACCGAAGGGATCGCGCACGCGGTAGGAACCCGAGCGGAGATCGGAATGCAGCGGGCTGTTCTTGGCGGCCTTGTTGACACCGACGGTCCAGGTCGGACGATGGCCGGTAATCGCTTCTTTCTGATAGCGCGCGATTTCGCCGTCGGAGAGACCGGAAAAATAGTTGTAGCCCTTGTTGTATTCCTTGACGTGCTCGAAGCAGAAAAGAAAGAACTGCCCTTCGGCGTTGCGTCCGACGGGTGCGCGATGCGCGCCTTTCTTGTCACAGCCGTCCCACTGACAGGTCGGAGGAGCCTGTTCGGTTTCCTGCTCGCGTTTGCGGCGGGTGCGGATGCGATCGAAATATTTGGAATCAAGTCTCATGGCGGCGCTAATTATGAGCCTCCGAAGAGGCGACAACAAGAATTGACAAACACGATTGTTGCTGGCTTGGTGGGAACCCCTTTTTTGCCAACCAACCGGACGAAATCGTGACTCTCCAGACCCGCATCGAAGCAAAACTGACCGAGGCTTTCGCCCCTGAACGCCTTGACGTCATCAACGAAAGCCACCTGCATGCCGGCCACCAGCCGGATATCACAGGCATGGGCGAAACGCACATGCGGGTGCGCATCGTTTCGGCCAAATTTGCAGGAATGACCAGGCTCGCCCGTCACCGGGCTATTACCGAACTGCTGAAACCGGAGCTGGACGCCGGGCTGCATGCCCTCGCCGTCGAACCCGCCGCACCCGGCGAAGTGACCCGCTGGTAGCGGAACACCTGCATTATATAGGCTTTTGCCCTCCTTTTACAAAGGAGGATCATCGCCCGCATCTGGCTGGATCACACCGGCTTGATCTCGTCCTCTCCGGCGGGACGAATACGCAACTTGGTAATGCGGTTTTTTTCCCGCCGCATTACGATGAAACGTTTGCCGTAGAAGGTAAAAGCCTGCCGCTCTTCGGGAATCGTCATCGATTCATGGATGACGAGGCCGGCAATGGTCGTCGCTTCCTCGTCCGGCAGTTGCCAATCGAGCGCGCGGTTCAGGTCGCGGATCGGAACGCTGCCATCGACAACGATCGACCCGTCCGATTCCTGGCGAACGCCCTGCATATCAATGTCGTGTTCATCGGAAATATCGCCGACGATTTCCTCGAGGATGTCTTCGAGCGTCACGATGCCCTGCACCTCGCCATATTCGTCGACGACGACGGCGAAATGCTGCCTGCGACGAAGAAACGCATTCAACTGGTCTTCGAGATTGGTGCTGTCCGGCACGAACCACGGCTTCTGCGCTATTTTGATGATATCGAGGTTCACCGGCGCGACGTCCGGCTCGGCCAACGCTCGCAGCAGGTCCTTGGCGTGTACGACGCCGACGATGTTGTCGATTGCCCCCCGCCACAGCGGCATGCGGGTGTAGGGGCTCTCGAGTATGGTGCGGATCACCACCTCCGGCGCGTCGTCGGCATTGATCGCCCGCATCGCCATCCGGTGGACCATGACGTCGGAAACTTCGAGCTGGCTGAGATCGAGGACACCGCCGAGGCGGTCGCGGTCCGCCTTCACCACCGATCCCTCGCGATGCAGGAGATCGACCGTGCCGCGCAACTCTTCATGCGCCGTCAACATCGAAGTTTCGCGTGAAAGATTGATGCCGAAGACCGCCAGAATCCGGCGAACGAATCCGTTGATGAAAGACGAAACCGGACCCACGACCGCGACGAAAAGCCTTATCGGAAAAGCTGCGGTGAGCGCGAAGCGATCCGGCGCTGAAATAGCCCAGCTCTTCGGCAGCACCTCGGCGAAAACGACGAGGACGATGGTCATCGCAAGCGTTGCGATCGCCACCCCGGACGTGCCGAAAAGACTGAGAAACACGCTGGTCGCCAGAGAGGAAGCGAGGATGTTTGCGAGGTTGTTGCCAATCAGCAGCGCGCCGATCAGCCGGTCGCGGCGTTCGATCAGCAGGCGCACAAGTCCGGCGCGCACCTCTCCGTTTGCCTCGAGCGTATGCATTCGGCTGCGCGAAACCGCCGTCAGCGCAGTCTCCGAGCCAGCAAAGAAAGCTGATATGAGCACCAAGGCCACGATGGAAAGGATTTCCGGCCAGTAAACCGAAAGAAATGCCAGCGCGCCTTCGAGCATCATTGCGGGTGTTTTTCCTTGAGAAAAATCAACACTTCGGAAGCCGGCACGTCATCGGCGATGAACGACTGACCTATGCCGTGAGTGAGGATGAAGGTGAACTTTCCGTTCTTCACTTTCTTGTCCTGCGCCATTGCATCGAGAAGCTTTTCCGCCGGCGGAAGAGAACCCGGAATGTCGGACATGCGCGTCGGCAATCCAACCTCTTTCAGGTGGCTTTCAACGCGCTTGGCGTCATCGGGGCTTGCCAGGTTCATGCGCGCGGAAAATTCGTGCGCGAGAACCATGCCGATCGAAACGCCTTCGCCGTGGACGAGGCGCGCGCTGTCATAAGCCGTCGCGGCTTCGAGCGCGTGTCCGAACGTGTGGCCGAGATTGAGGAGCGCGCGCGGCCCGTTTTCCCGCTCGTCGGCTACCACGACATCGGATTTGGCCTGGCAGCTCGCGGCAATCGCCTCGATGCGCGCGGCACCGCCAGCAAAGACTGCTTTCCAGTTCGCTTCAAGCCAGGCGAAAAATTCCGGCTTGTCGATGAGGCCATATTTCGCCACTTCGGCATAGCCGGCCCGGAATTCACGCGCGCTGAGGGAGTTCAGAACGTCCGTATCGGCAAGTACCAGATCCGGCTGGTGAAAAACACCGATGAGGTTCTTGCCGTGGCGGCTGTTGATCCCGGTCTTGCCGCCCACGGAAGAGTCCACCTGCGAGAGCAGCGACGTCGGCACCTGCACGAAACGCACGCCCCGGCGCACGATGCCGGCGGCAAAGCCGGCAAGATCGCCAATGACACCGCCGCCAAGGGCGATGACGCAATCATTCCGCTCGACGCGCGCTTCCAGGACCCGGTCGCAGACGGTGATCAGGTGCTCGAAGCTCTTCGTCTTTTCGCCAGCCGGCAGCACGAGCTGCGCAGGTGCAATGCCTGCGCCTTCGAGACTCTTGACCAGCGTCTCGAGATAAAGCGGCGCGACGTTCTGGTCGGTGATGATCGCAGCCTTGCGCCCCTTCAGACGCGATGCGATTTCCGCACCGGCGCGGGAGATGATGCCTGGCCCGATCAGAATATCATAGGCGCGGTCGCCGAGCGGCACGTGGACTTTCCGTTCGGCGGAAGCGGAGGAGATCGCATTCATGGAACTGCACTTTCGGTTTGGGCTTCAATCACGGCCTTGAGCACCTCATCGGCCATGACTTCCTTGCGAACATCGCGCGACAACACCGTGACGTCGGCCTCGGCATAGACCGGGTACCGCGCATTCATCAGGTTTTCGAGTGTCTGCTTTGGATTCTCGGTCTTCAAAAGCGGACGTGTGTCGCGCTTGTTGACGCGCTCCCAGAGCACATCGAGATCGGCTTTCAGCCAGATCGACAAGCCGCTCTTCTTGATATGCTTGCGCGTTCTGCTGTTGATGAAAGCGCCCCCGCCGGTCGAGACGACACGCGGGCCGTTCTTCAAGAGCCGCTTCATCACCCGTGTTTCCAGCGCCCGAAATTCCTCTTCGCCGTAAGCTGCGAAAAGCTCGGAGATCGTCATGCGCGAAACGCGCTCGATTTCGTTGTCACTGTCGACGAAAGGAATACCGAGCTGGTGGGCGACAATGCGGCCTATGGATGATTTGCCCGCGCCCATCAGACCGACGAGGATCAGATTGCGTGAACGAAGCGCGGCGCGAGCTCTGTCTTTCAGGCTATCTCCGGCTTTCAGAACTGGGTCACTCATCGGTCCATTCACACTTTGTTTGCAAACGGTATCGACAAATGCAGGTGTAGCGTCAAGTCGCAGGCACGGGAAACATGCTTGGAAAGCCGCTTCTTGCACGTAAACCCGCTTCTTCATAAAAGAGGCAGAGTTCATGGAGTTGCGAAAATGCCGACCCTTTTCCGTTTGCTGGCTGTCCTGGCGCTGATCGCCGGGGCGATCTACGGCGGCATGGTCGCGCTCGTCACCTTCGTCGAGCCGCAACCGCGCGACGTGACGATCCGCATTCCATCGGAGAGGATCAATCCGCCGGCGACAGGCGCGATAAAACCGGCGAAGAAGTGATCCGATGAGGGATCTGAGCCGCGCCCACGTGGAAGCGTTTCTGGAGATGATGAGTGCGGAGCGCGGCGCGGCTGCGAACACGCTGCAATCCTACGAACGCGATCTGGACGATCTCCACGCATTCCTGAACGGTAAAAGCGTGCGATTGACGGAGGCCGCCTCCGCCGACCTCGCGGCCTACCTTTCCTCGCTTGCAAAGCAGGGCTTCAAGCCGTCGTCCCAAGCTCGCCGGTTGGCCGCCATGCGGCAATTCTACAAATTCCTGTATGCCGAGGGGCTGCGGGTCGATGACCCGACCGGTGTTCTCGATGCTCCGAAAAAGGCGCGCTCGCTGCCAAAGACGATGGGCGTCGATGACGTGACGCGGCTATTGAGCCAGGCCGAAGCGGAAGCCAACGATCCTGCGCAGGGCCAATTGCAGCGGAGACGGATGCTGGCGCTGCTGGAGTTGCTTTATGCGACGGGGATGCGCGTAAGCGAGCTCGTTTCGCTACCGGCGCGCGTTCTCGACCAGGAGGGCCGCTTCCTGATCATTCGCGGTAAAGGCAACAAGGAGCGGCTCGTGCCGCTATCGCAATCCGCTGTCGCAGCACTCAAGGCCTACGGCCGGTCGCTTTCCGAAGAGCATGCGAAAGCAAAGGATCCGGTCGATAGTCCCTGGCTTTTTCCAGCAGCGTCCAAGGAAGGGTATCTGCCCCGCCAGGTTTTTGCCCGAGACCTGAAGAGCCTCGCGATCCGTGCCGGGCTAACGCCGTCGATGATCTCACCGCACGTGATGCGCCACGCCTTCGCCAGCCATCTGCTTGCCAACGGCGCGGATCTTCGCGTCGTTCAGGAACTCCTCGGTCATTCGGACATTTCGACCACACAGATCTACACGCATGTCCTCGAGGAACGGCTGCAGCAACTGGTTCAGACGCATCACCCCCTTGCCAAACAGGCGAAAAAGCACGAATAGGACCGGCGACATGGGGCAGAGCCTGGAAAATGCCCCGCGCACAAGGAACGGAAACGCACCTCATGCACAACTATCTCGACTTCGAAAAGCCGATCTCCGACCTCGAAGGCAAGATCATCGAACTGAAGAAGCTTGCGTCGGAAGACGAGAGCATCGACACGTCCGATGAGGTCGGCAGGCTGGAAGTTCGCGTCCGCGAAGCGATGGTTGATATCTACTCTAAGCTCAACGCCTGGCAGAAGACGCAGGTTGCGCGCCATCCGCAGCGCCCGCATTTCGTCGTTTATGCCAAGACGCTTTTCCAGGAATTCACGCCGCTGGCGGGAGACCGCAAATTTTCCGAGGATGCGGCGATCCAGGCCGGACTGGCCCGCTTTCGCGGGCAGCCGGTCGCCATCCTCGGCCAGGAAAAGGGCAGTGACACCAAGAGCCGCCTGAAGCACAATTTCGGCAGCGCCCGTCCGGAAGGCTATCGCAAAGCAATCCGCATTCTCGAAATGGCGGACCGTTTCGGTCTTCCCGTCATCACCCTCGTCGATACTGCAGGCGCTTATCCGGGCGTCGGCGCCGAAGAGCGAGGCCAGGCGGAAGCGATTGCCCGCTCGACGGAAATGTGCCTTGGCGTGAAAGTGCCGATCGTCTCCGTCGTCATCGGTGAAGGCGGCTCCGGCGGCGCAATCGCGATCGCGACCGGCAACCGGGTCTACATGCTCGAGCATTCGATCTACAGCGTGATTTCGCCGGAAGGTGCCGCCTCCATTTTGTGGCGCGACTCGACCCGAGCCAAGGAAGCGGCAACCAACATGAAGATCACCGCCGAAGATCTGAAGTCGCTCGGCATTATCGACGGCATCATTCCTGAACCGCTCGGCGGCGCCCATCGCGATCCGGAGAGCGTTATTGCCGCCACCGGCGATGTCATCGCCAACGCGCTCGCCGAGCTTTCACCGCGTTCCGGCGAGCAACTCCGCAGCGACCGCCGCCAGAAATTCCTCGCCATGGGCCGAAATCTCGGCTAGCCCTCATCATCCCTGACCGGATTGCGGCCAAACCTTGGCCACAATAGTATTATCTATAACAGTCGCGCTTGCAGGGCATCCCTAAGCAGGTCATAGGCTGGTAAGAAATTGTAAACTATCGGCCGCCTATGATTCTGGGGAATGCCCGGAGTCCAGGGAGCGGATCGGGTCGCATCGATTTTTAATGGGCTAGTTGGGAATGCGCATTCGTCATTTTGCCTATGTGTCATTGATGGCGCTGGCTCTTGCCGGCTGCAACGACGCTTTGGAAGTCACCCACACCGATCTGTCGAAGATCAAGAACAAGGTGGAACAGCCTCTTCCGCCGCGTATCCTTGCGGATATGAAGGCGAAAGGCATGGACCGAAATTCGCCGATCATGGTCCGCATCTTCAAGGAAGAGGGGACTCTCGAGATCTGGAAGGCGAAGACGGACAACCGCTTCGACAAGATTGCCGACTATAAGATCTGCGCATGGTCCGGTCGTCTGGGCCCGAAGGTCAAGACCGGCGATCGGCAGGCTCCGGAAGGCTTCTACGAACTGACGCGGGCAAACCTGAACCCCAACTCCAGATATTATCTCGCGATCAACACCGGCTTCCCGAATCGCTACGACGCCGTCAACGGCCGCACAGGCTCAGACCTGATGATCCATGGCGCATGCTCGTCCTCCGGCTGCTACTCCATGACCGACGAACAGGTTCTGGAAATCTACGCTTTCGCACGCGATGCCTTCAAGGGCGGTCAGACCACGGTCCAGCTCCAGGCCTTCCCCTTCCGCATGACGGCGGAAAACATGTTCAAGCACCGCCTGAGCCCGAGCTATGATTTCTGGAAGATGCTGAAGGTTGGCTACGACAACTTCGAGGTCACCAAGCGTCCGCCGGAAGTGAACGTCTGCGAAAAGAAATACGTCTTCAACCAGCAAGCCGCAGACGGCGCCGCCTTCAATCCCGCCGGACAGTGTCCTGCCATGTCGACGCCTCCAGCCCTGACGGCGGCACTCTCCTCCTACGACAAGACTTATGCGGCCGATTATGCCAAGGCCGAAAAGAAGTTCGACGGCATGGCGTGGTACGATCCCACCGAAGCCGAGCGCAAAGCCGTTGTAGCCAAGCTACGCATGGGCCGCGAGCTCGCCTACGCACCGACCGGCACGTCACTGCAAGCCGGCCGCATGGTCAAGGCTGCCGAGCTTGAAGAGCTGATGACGAAACCGGCCGCACCTACGGCAACTGCCACGATGACTGCCGCCGCAGCGCCAGCCGCGGCTGCACCGGCAACCGCGGCTCAGGATAACGCAACAGCCGTTGCCGCGGCACCTGCCAATGTCCCGATTCCCACGCAGAATCCGCTGGCGTTCGCGCCAGTCGCACCACCACAGCAAACGGCCGAAGCTGCCAAGAAGCCATTCTGGAAATTTTGGTAGAGGAACTGGCCGGTTTGGACGCCGTTTCTTATGACCTGCGCGGCCTGAAATGTCCTCTGCCCGTCCTGAAGACGCGTCGCAAGCTTTCCGCGATGGCAAGCGGCAGCGTGATCCGCGTCGAAACCACCGACCCGCTGGCCGGAATCGACATCCCCCATTTCTGCAAGGAAGACGGACACGAGCTGCTGGAAGCTGTTAAGACCGAAACCGGCCACCGCTTCCTGATCCGCAAGGGATAGAGCCTTTCAAGGCTCTGATCCTCAGAGCTTCATACCGGGGATGGCGAGCGGGTTGTCGTTGAGAGCCGCGCGATCCGGAGTATCGATGCGCGGCTTGCCAAGGAAAGCATCGAAGAGGTCCCTGACGTAATCCTCCGGCAGATCCTTGGTGATCAGCACCATGCGCGTCCGGCGGTCGGCCGGATTCGGCCAGGCGGGAAGACGAACCGGCGGGTGGAAGATATTCTGCACCCCGTGCAGGACCAGAGGCCGTTCGGGCCGATCCGAAACGGCGATGATCGCTTTCATGCGCAACAGCTTTTCACCATGCGCGGACCGCAGCAGATCGATGAACATCTCGACCGCCATAGGCTCGATCGGCTTGTCCTCGACGATCGAGAAAGACCGGATCGACGCGTCGTGACGATTCACATCGTGGGGATCCTGATGGTCATGCTCATGCTGATGATCGTGGTGATCGTGACCATGATGATGGCCGTGCTGGTGATGCCCGTCTCGCTCGTCTTCGTCATGAAGCCAGCGGCTGACATCGGCAATCTTCGTTGCCGGATCGTACAGGCCGTTTACGAGGATTTCCGCGCTGCCGGCACCCGGGCTGTCTGCATCGATCGTAGCTCCGCGCGGGTTGAGCTGGCGCAACCGCGCCTCCAGCGCCTGCAACAGCTCTGCGGACGCCATCGACCGCTTCGATACGACCAGGCGATCGGCGACGGCGACCTGTTTTCGGGCTTCTTCGTGATTGTCGAGGGTCTGAACCCCGTTGACGGCATCAACGACCGTAACGACGCCGTCGAGGTCGAAATTCGTGGCAATCACCGGATTGCCCAGGACGGCCTGCATGACCGGCGCAGGATCGGCAAGGCCGGTGGTTTCGATCACCACGCGCGTCACCGCCTTCACCCGGCCGGTCTGTACCGCATCCATCAGGTTCGCCAGCGTATCGACGAGTTCGCCGCGCACGGTGCAGCAAAGGCAGCCGTCGGAAAGTTCGATGATCGCATCGCCCGAACTCTCGACCAGAAGGTGATCGATGCCCACATCGCCGAACTCGTTGATGATGACGGCAGCATCTTTCATCGCCGGATCCTTGAGGATGCGGTTCAGAAGCGTCGATTTACCGGCACCGAGAAAACCGGTCAGGATCGTGACCGGGATCCTGTCGGGATGAACGCTCATCGCTTACCTCAGAAGGACGCCGGGCGCGGCACCGGCACCGGCACGTTGGCGATATCGCCGATTTCGTCTGCTTTCGCCACCTTGCTCGGAGGAGCATCCTGGCCGGGAATCAGGCCGGCATAGACGAAACTCGGTTCGTGGTCCCGCTCCTGAATATAGGGCGACAGGACCTTCATGCGGCCGACTTCGTCGCGGGTTTCGCTGCGCACCTTGGCGCCCTTGGTGCTGCAGATGTCCGCAGTCATGTCGGCGACCTGATCCTGCCCAGGCCCATAAGGCTTCAGCGAACTGAGCGTGTCGTTGCTCGTCGCGGCGGTGGTGAAGCCCTTCTGCAGAAGATCGGCGGAATCGTCGGCGCGGGCGGCAAGACTGTCGGTACCGAGCACGACGGAGATGAGCGTGCGACCGTTACGGGTGGCCGAGCTCACCTGATTGAAGCCGGAGGCGCAGATGAAGCCGGTCTTCATGCCGTCGGCGCCGGCGAAACGGCCGATCAGCACGTTAATGGCGGGAATGTTCTGCTTACCGGTGGTGATACCTTCGACCGAAAAGTAACCGGCATATTCCGGGAAGTCGCGCCGCAGAGCCACGGCGAGGACCGCAAGGTCACGGGCCGTCGTGTACTGGCCCTTGCCCGGCAATCCGTTCGGATTGATGAAATGCGAATCCGTCATGCCGAGCTTTTTGGCCTCGGCATTCATGCGCATCACGAAGGCTTCCTGCGTACCGCCGACTGCTTCGGCGACCGCGACCGCGATGTCATTCGCCGACTTGACAATCAGGATCTTGATGGCGCTGTCGAGCGTGAGCTTCTGGCCGGGCTTGAAATACATCTTTGCCGGCGGCTGGGAGGCGGCGCGCTTGCTCATGACGATCGGCGTGTCAAAGCTGATCTGGCCGGAGCGTACCGCCTCGAAGGTGGTATAGATCGTCAGAAGCTTGGTGAGCGAGGCCGGATACCACTTGGTGAACGCCTCCTCATGCTCCAACACGCGGCCGCTTTGGACATCGACGAGAATATGCGGGTTGGCCTGCGCCAGCGGGGCGGAAGACAAAAATGCGGCGGTAACGGCAGCTGCGAATGAAAGCGGCCGCAAAGCGGCAAACAAATTGTTCTGGCGCGTCGACACGGTTAGTCCTTAAGATGTCCGGAAATTTCGAAACCTCACCTATTTAGCCTATATGGCCATGACATGGCAAAGGCCATTGAATAAGTTCTTTCTGCGGCATTCGCATCGCGCCCGCCGCCAACCATCCGATCTCGTCACAGGAAATCATGCATGCCGATTTTGAACAGAGCCGCTGAATTACAAGACGAAGTGAGCGAGTGGCGCCGCTATATTCACGCCCGGCCGGAGCTTCTTTACGCGGTCGAGAACACGGCGGCGTTCGTTGCCGCGAAGCTTCAGGAGTTCGGCGTTGACGAAATTGTGACCGGCATCGGGCGCACCGGTGTCGTCGGCCTGATCAAGGGCAAGGGCGAAGGCAGCCGGACGATCGGCCTGCGCGCCGACATGGACGCCCTGCCCCTGACTGAGATTACCGGCAAGCCCTGGGCATCGATCACTCCCGGCAAGATGCATGCTTGCGGCCACGACGGGCACACCGCGATGCTGCTCGGCGCTGCCAAATATCTCGCGGAGACGCGCAACTTCAACGGCGATGTTGCGGTCATCTTCCAGCCGGCCGAAGAAGGCGGCGGCGGCGGTAACCTGATGGTTCAGGACGGCATGATGGAGCGCTTCAACATCCATGAAGTCTACGGCATGCATAATCTTCCCGGGCTGCCCGTCGGGCATTTCGCCATCCGCAAGGGTCCGATCATGGCGGCAACCGACGAGTTCACGGTCACGATCAAGGGCCGCGGCGGCCATGCCGCCCAGCCTCACCGGACGATCGACCCGATCGCAATTGGCGCTCAGATCGTCACCAACCTGCAGATGATCGCCTCCCGCAGCGCCGATCCCCTGCGCTCCGTCGTCGTCTCGGTCACGAAGTTCAATTCCGGGTTTGCCCACAACGTCATTCCAAACGACGCGGTGATCGCCGGCACGATCCGCACGCTTGACGACGACGTCCGCGATCTGGCGGAAGCACGGCTGAAGCAGGTCATCAACGGCCTAGTGGCTGCGCATGGCGCGGAGGCCGATATCAATTTTCACCGCAACTACCCCGTTACAGTCAATCACGCGACCGAGACCGGCCACGCGATCGCCATCGCCACCGACATAGCAGGTGCGGCGAACGTCAATCCGGAGATCGATCCGATGATGGGAGGCGAGGATTTTTCCTACATGCTGAACGCCCGCCCCGGCGCCTTCATCTTCATCGGCAACGGCGACACCGCGGGCCTCCACAACCCGGCCTACGATTTCAACGACGAAGTCATCGCCCACGGGATTTCCTACTGGGTCCGGTTGGCCGAACAGCGTCTGGGCGCTTGAATTCATAGCTGTGGGGACTTCAAAAAGGCTTGGCTTCGCGCCGAGCCTTTTGTATGCATGGCATCAGTGGTCCCGTAGCTCAGCAGGATAGAGCATCAGATTCCTAATCTGAGGGTCACGCGTTCGAATCGCGTCGGGATCACCACTGTTCCTCCGGATAGATGCCGGATGCGGAGAGGTCGCTACTGCAGCGGCTTGCGCGGGCTCGCCGCGTGTTCCTTCACCACCTTGCCGGAACTACTGATTTCCTGAAGCAAGACGTCGTAGCCCCAAAGGTCGGCTAGATGCTGGAGCACCTGCTTGGTTTCGGTCTCCTGAAGGAACCAGCCATTCGCTACATTGTGGTGCAAAAGGAGGCGGCGATCGCCGGCGAGATCGACATCAACGATGTCTATGCCCGGATCGATCCACCCGATGTCATATTCCCGGGAAAGCTGGCGGCGGATACGCCGGTAGCCGCGCTCGTCGTGAATCGCCGAGACCAAGATTCCCTCTTTTTGTTCCGGGTCGTCGTAAAGATGAAAAAGGCGTAGTTGGCGGATCAGGTTCGGGCTGAGATACTGGTTGATGAAACTCTCGTCCCGGTAATCGGCCCAGATCTCGCGGAGCACGGACATGGCGTCACCCCGCCCGGCGATGTCCGGAAACCACGCCTTGTCCTCTTCGGTCGGCGTTGTCACGATCCGCTCAATATCCTGCATCATCGCAAAGCCTAAGGCATAGGGATTGAAGCCGGAGAAACGGCGGTCGTCGTAGTTCGGCTGGAACACCACATTGGCATGCGACTTCAGAAACTCGAGGTAGTTTCCGTCGCTGATCTGGCCACGTTCGTGAAGCCTGT
The DNA here is from genome assembly GCF_012641395.1 of Rhizobium sp. P32RR-XVIII. GTDB lineage: Bacteria > Pseudomonadota > Alphaproteobacteria > Rhizobiales > Rhizobiaceae > Rhizobium. The sequence continues at coordinate 89,836 of NZ_JABAIH010000011.1, forward strand.
TCATGATCCGATAGTGGACGTAGGTGGCCGTCCCCTCGTTCATCACCTTGGTCTGCCGCTGCGGATGGAAATATTGCGCGACATGGCGGACGATGCGTAGAATCTCGCGCTGCCATGGCTGCAGCCGAGGTGCTGATTTCTCAAGGAAATACAGGATATTATCCTGCGGAAGACCAAGAGCGGCGCGACGCTTCTCCAGGCCGGCATCGGCTGCCGTTCGCGTCTTGCTGACGGGCACGGTGCGCCAAAGATCATTGAAGATCTGCTCTTCATGGGCGCGACGTTCCTGCTGCCGCCGTTCCTCCTCACGGAGGTCGAGCTTCATTTTGCCGGCGTACCGATGCACGCCATGCGACATGAGCGCGTGCGCGGCGTCGAGCGTGCGCTCCACGGCAACCTCGCCGTAGCGTTCCTCGCAGTGAGCGATGTAGCCCTTGGCGAAATCGAGGTAGTCGAGAATTCCCTCGGCGTCCGTCCACAACTTGAAGAGATAATTGTTCTTGAAAAAATGATTGTGCCCGAAAGCGGCGTGCGCGATCACCAATGTCTGCATCGTCGCCGAGTTTTCCTCCATCAGGTAGGAGATGCAGGGCGAGCTGTTGATGACGATCTCGTAGGCAAGGTCGCGCATGCCGCGGCGATAAAAAGCTTCATGGTGAGCGAAATGCTTGCCGAACGACCAGTGCCGGTAAAACAGCGGCATGCCGGCAGACGAATAGGCGTCGAGCATCTGCTCCGACGTGATGACCTCGACCTGATTGGGATAAACGTCGAGGCCGAGTTCGCCGAGCGCGATGTCCTCGCACGCGTCGTAGATTCGCTGCAGCGTCGTAAAGTCCCAGTCAGCACCGTGAAACAGCAATCGCTCCTTGGACATCGCGGTTGTCGTCATGGCGCCACCTTCTGTCCGTCGCGTTTCTGGAAGAGTTCGTGGAAGACCGGGAATATCTCGTTTCGACGGCATACCTTGCGCATCGACAACGGCAGAAGCTCGGACCGTATCTCTTCGTAGAGCATCCACAGCGGTGAGCGTGACACCGAGGAATCGCTGTCTTCGTCGCCGACCTCTATATAGGCGAAATACTGGCACAGCGGCAGAATCTCATGGCGCAGCAGCTGTCCCGTCCTTGTCCCATCCGAATAGGAATTGTCGCCATCCGAAGCCTGGGCGGCATAGATGTTCCACTCGGCCGGGTCGAAGCGCGCCGCCACGATCGCGCGCATGGCCGCAAGCGCGCTGGAGACAAGCGTGCCACCGGTCGCCGGGCCATAGAAGAAGGTTTCCTCATCGACCTCTTCGGCTCTGTCCGTGTGACGGATGAAGACAATCTCCACCTTCTTGTAGCGCTGCGAGAGGAAGAGGTAGAGGAGAAGATAGAACCGCTTCGCCAGGTCCTTCATATGCTCAGACATCGAGGCGGAGACATCCATCAGGCAGAACATGACGGCCTTTGCCACCGGCTTCGGTTCGCTCTCGAAGCGGCGATAGCGCACATCAAGTGGATCGATATAAGGAATGCGCCGGCTTTTTTCCGTCAGCGACTTGAGCTCAGCCTCGAGCGCCACACGCTTTTCATCGTCCTCGCATTCGTCGATCTGGCGCCGCAGCGCCTCGATTTCTGCGATGCGCGGGCGACGAAGTGCAATGCGCCGCATCATCGCCAGCCGCGTTGTACGCCCGACAGCGATATTGGCAGGCGATCCGGAAACGGAGTAGCCGGCCCGAACAGGACTTTCCTCTTCGGTTTCGGTCAGCCGCCGTTTTGCTAGATCGGGCAGTTCCAGATCATCGAGAAAGACGTCGAGAAATTCTTCGCGCGTCAGGACGAAACGGAAACTGTCCTCACCGTCACCCTCGCCCGCTTCTTTCGGTCTTCCGCCGCTCCTGCCAGGTGGCCTTGGAATGATGTCGCCCTCGACGAAGGCCCGGTTTCCCGGCAGAATTTGATCGCTGATTCCGCCTTCACCCCTGCGGAAGCTCGGCTCTCCCAAGCCGTCAATCGGCAGGCTGACCTCACCACCGTCGAGCACATCTCGAATATTACGGCTTTGCAGAGAACGCTTTACCGCCAGCTGCACGGCACTTTTCGCGCGCCGAAGAAACCGTTGACGATTTTCTAAGCTTTTACCGCGCGGATTCAGCCGGCGGTCGACAATGTGCATGATGGCTCCCGCTGAGCATTAACTTGCCTGCTTAACGCGCATGTACCATTCCACGAGGCGCCGAACCTGTCGTTCGGTGTACCCGCGCGCGGTCATGCGAGAAACGAATTCACTGTGCTTCTTCTCGGTATCACCGTCCTTCTTGGTGCCGAAGGAAATGACCGGCAGCAGGTCCTCGACCTGCGAGAACATGCGCTTCTCGATCACTTCCCTGATCTTTTCATAGCTCGTCCAAGACGGGTTTTTCCCGTTGTTGTTTGCCCGCGATCTCAGGCAGAACTTGACGATCTCGTTGCGAAAATCCTTCGGGTTGGCGATACCCGCCGGCTTTTCAATCTTCGTCAGCTCCTGATTAAGGAGTTCCCGATCAAGCAGCTGGCCGGTGTCCGGATCCTTGAAATCCACATCCTCGATCCAGGCATCGGCGTAGTCCACGTAGCGGTCAAAAAGATTCTGACCGTAATCCGCATAGGATTCCAGATAGGCTTTCTGAATTTCGTTGCCGATGAACTCCGCATACCGCGGCGCAAGATCGGCCTTGATGAACTCTATGTAGCGTTTCTCGGTTTCGTCGTGAAACTGCTCGCGGCGGATAGCCTGCTCCAGAACGTACATCAGGTGAACCGGATCCGCTCCGACCTCGCTCGTGTGATGATTGAAGGTCGAAGCAAGCACTTTGAAGGAGAAACGTGTCGATATTCCGTCCATTCCCTCATCGACACCTGCCGCATCCCTGTATTCTTGAACACTACGGGCTCGCGGATCGGTTTCCTTGAGGCTTTCGCCGTCATAGGCGCGCATCTTGGAGAAGAATGTCGAATTCTCGTGCTTGCGCAAGCGCGAAAGCACAGAGAAGCGTGCGAGCATTTCAAGCGTCCCCGGCGCGCAAGGAGCATCTGCGAGTTCCGATCCTTCGATCAGCTTCTCGTAGATCTTCTGCTCCTCGGCTACCCGCAGGCAATAGGGTACCTTGATGACGCAGATGCGGTCGATGAAGGCCTCGTTGTTCTTGTTCGCCTTGAACGTCTGCCATTCTGCCTCGTTCGAATGCGCGAGTACGATGCCCGAAAAGGGAATGGCGCCGATATTTTCGGTACCGATGTAATTTCCCTCCTGCGTCGCAGTCAGCAGCGGATGCAGCATCTTGATCGGCGCCTTGAACATCTCGACGAATTCGAGAAGGCCTTGGTTGGCGCGGTTGAGCGCGCCAGAATAGCTATAGGCGTCGGGATCATTCTGCGAATAGCTCTCCAGCTTGCGGATATCGACCTTGCCGGCGAGGGAAGAAATGTCCTGATTGTTCTCATCGCCCGGCTCGGTCTTGGCGATCGCGATCTGGCGCAGCCGCGAAGGCTGCATTCTGACGACGCGGAAACGGGAGATGTCGCCGCCGAACTCGTCCAGCCGCTTCACGCACCAGGGACTCATGAGACCCGTCAGCCGGCGCGTCGGGATGCCATATTTTTCGAGAAGCAGTGGGCCTACTGCGACAGGGTCAAAGAGGCTGAGCGGATTTTCGAAAACCGGGCTGATCTCGTCACCAGCCTTCAGCAGGTAAATCGGATGGACCTCCATCAGCTGCTTCAACCGCTCGGCGAGGGACGACTTGCCGCCCCCGACCGGACCAAGCAGGTAGAGGATCTGCTTGCGCTCTTCGAGCCCCTGTGCGGCATGGGTAAAGAAGGAAACGATCCGCTCGATCGTCTCTTCCATTCCGTAAAAGCCGGTGAAGGAGGGGTAAGTCCGAATAGTTCTATTCATGAAGATCCGGCCGAGGCGCGGATCCTTGGCGGTGTCCAGCATCTGCGGCTCGCCGATCGCAGCGAGCAGGCGCTCCGTCGCGTTCGCATAGGCGAGCGGCTCCTGTTTGCAGAGCTCCAGGTAATCTGTAATGGACATTTCAGTTTCGCGACGCGCTTCGTAGCTACGCGCAAACGCATCGAACACGGATTCATTCAGCATGGGGCCTCCATTCAAGGTTTATGCCGCAGGCGCTCGAAATTGCCGAACCAATAAATGGAAAACGACATTTCGTTGAGAATCAACACGTTTCGTGAATTGATTGGACACCTGTCCGCCATCTATGGCAAGGCACAAAAATGTGCATCCCGGGTCGTTTGGCTCCAATCAAAACTAACTATAGAATATCCTACTTTGCAAGGCGCTAATGCGATATCAGCACATTTCAGGACGTGACATGAGGCCGCAAAAGGCCTCTAATGCCGCTGCTGCTGATTCCCGTGCGCCGAAACTTGAACGATGCCGCACGCGCCGATGGAACGATGTCTGCAGATCAGACCAAGAAGCCGACTTAAGCATGCCGCGAGCGAACGTTGCTCTAGCGGATAGCTTTGCTGTCTGGCTCATAGTTCGAACTCCTAACTGAGCCACACGCCCGTCCGGAGCCTCCGGAGGGCGTGTGGCCGCTTATCAGGTCGGCGTGAGGGTCATCGACGCCCCGGCGGCAGCAACGTTGAGCCCGAACTGACCCGTGACGCTGAGAGGCTGGAGATGAATCGATCCAGTCGTACCACCGACGAGCACATTCGCCCCGACACCGGCACCGATTGTAGCTTCGGCCGCGGCGCCGACATAAAGGCCGGCAAGCGATCCGTGATGGTAGCCAGCGGTCGGCGCAAAGACCGCCCAGATAAGACGGCTGCGCGTCGTAAATCCGAGGTCCACGCCGAGTTTTCTTATGTCGCCACTATAATGGTCAGAAAACTCGTTATCGATGCTGGACGTAAAGACGCAATCGGCTTCCTTCGCCGAACCGAGGACATATCCAACGCCTCCACCGACATCGCAGGTCAGCAAACCGATCTTCACCCCGCCACGCACATCCGACTGCTGGGGCGGCGGTTGATACGTGCGAATCGCATCGGCTGCGAATGCAACTGTTGAACCGGCTTGGGCCAGTGCTGCCGTGGCGACCACCATCGCAATGATTTTTCTCATCATCGTCTCCTTCTAAATTTGGCCAGATACGATTGAGCCCGGCCAACGAAGAACAACTCCGGCGCTATATAAACGTATGTCATCGAAGAATGATCCGAACTATCTTCCTGATTCCGTATCGTGGCGTCCGCACTTTTTTGCGAGCGGCCCATCCAGTGTTCACTGCAAACGGACTTTTAGAAGGCAGAGCCGGTCAGGCTGTTTTAATATCCGTCTCAAATAGTGAACGAGCTGCGCCAGCCTGTCACACGTAGCGGCATCGCGATCGCACCATAGAGTGCGATACTTGGAACTTTGAAATGAGTCCGGCGTTGAAGGCGAAACAGGAGGTCTCGCCATGCGCATCAAGATGACCATACTGGTTGCAGCTTACGTCGCGATCAGCGTCGCGCTGCTTGCTATTGCTCATCAGTCATCCGGGCCTATTACAACCCAGAAGACCGATCGTTCTGCGGGCGCCGCCTACCAATCAACGTTTCTTGTCGAACGCTTTGCCGGCTGATTAGCTGAGCGCCGGCTTATAAGCGACGACATGGAAATACTCCTCCTCCGGCATGGTCTCACCGCCAAGAGGCTCACCGTCGACCGAAAAGAGCATGGGGGTGCTCTCGAAGCCGCTCGCTGAAAGTTGGGAGCGGAGTTGCCCTGGCGTGGTCGCATAGACCATGATTCCGAAGTCATGGGCGTGATGCAGGAGAATGGCATGCTCACCCTCGCGCTGCTCCAAGGGCGCGAAGCGGCGCTCGCGCACCAATCCCACCGCGTGCTTGGCCTTTGTTTCAAACAACCATAGGCGCAGATGCCTACCAGCTTACCCGGTAGTTGACGTTGACGGTTGCCGAACGATCTATCGAAAGGGGATCGGTCATACCCGCACTGAGATTGAGGTTTGGAAAAATGTTCTGGCTCACTCCGAGTGAACTTGAAAAATCCTTGCCGAAATCCACAACGCTGCCGCCGGCAGAAAACGTCGTACCAGTCGATGGAGCGATCAGCTTCAAGGCCTGACTTGCTGTTACCGAAGCTTGTCGCGTTTCGACAGCATCGAAGCCGACGCTGACAAACCGGCTCGTCTGAAGGTCGAGCGAATCCGACAGGATAAAGCTGCGCGAGCGACTGAGCAGGAGCGAACCGCTGCCGCGCAACGTATCGATGCTGACGCTTGCATCCTGCTCCGCCTGGCCTGCGGGCGTAGCACGAACCTTGGTGATCTTGCCCCACAGCGTCGCCTGCTCGGAGTCAGCCTGGATGGTACCGCCCCCGGCCGACGCCAGCGCCAAGTCGGCGCCGGCGCTGGTTTCCCATTCAGAAGGAAGGTGGAAACCCATTGTCGCCTTGTAGGACTGCTCCGAAACCCGCACTGGCCTCCAGATCAGCAGATTATCTGCCTTGGCGGGCAGAACCCATAGAAGGCATGCGCCGGCGATCAATGTTCTTCTCAGCCTCATCATCAAATCCAATCGCACCGAAAAGGGCGCAAAAAACCACCGGATGCGCTTGCTGCGCGTCCTTTTGTTCCTCTCAATTGTGAAGCGGCCCGGCATAAAGATGCCGTGTGCCATAGAGCGCGGAAGCGCTCGTAGTTGCCTTAAGCGGCCGTCGGGACAGCCGCGGCGTCGTGCGGAAAACCGCGCACGAACGTTATCAGGATCACATCCGAGAGACGCTATGTAAACCCCTTCCCGGCGGAAAAGTGCTGCACCGCACACTTGCCGCCCATTTCAAAGCCCTGTAGAGCCAAGAGGCAAATGGGAAATTTCTGGCACATACCCGCATGACGACCGGCAAAAACGCCCCAAGGCGCCTGAGTATCTTCGGCTCGACGGGTTCAATCGGGCAAAATACGCTCGATGTCATCGATCATCTGGGCGGGCGGGAGAATTTCGAGATCACTGCCCTTACCGGCAACGGCAATGTTGAATTGCTGGCGAGGCAGGCAAGATCCGTGGGCGCCAAACTCGCTGTGACGGCCAGCGAGCGGCACTACGAGGCGCTGAAGCGTGAACTTTCAGGCAGCGGCGTCGCGGTGGCAGCAGGCACCTCCGGCTTAATGGAGGCGGCTAACGCCGAGGCCGACTGGGTCATGGCAGCAATCGTCGGCACGGCCGGGCTTGTCCCAACACTCGCCGCTGCGAGGCGCGGCGCCGATATCGCGCTCGCAAATAAGGAATGCCTTGTTTCCGCAGGGGCGCTGTTCGTCGAAGCCGTGAGGGCTGGTGGCGGCAAGCTGTTGCCTGTCGACAGCGAACACAACGCCATTTTCCAGGTACTCGAGGAAAAACAGCGCCATTCCGTTGAGCGGGTCATCTTGACCGCTTCGGGAGGGCCGTTCCGCAACTGTTCGGTCGACGAGATGGCAAATGTCACGGTCGAGACCGCCCGCGCTCACCCCAACTGGTCGATGGGTCTGAAAATCTCGATCGACAGCGCGTCCATGTTCAACAAGGCGCTCGAGATGATCGAGGCAAGACATCTGTTCGGGCTGGCGCCTGAACAGATCGAGGTGATCGTCCATCCCCAATCGGTGATCCATTCCATGGTCGGCTATACCGACGGCTCCGTGCTGGCACAGCTTGGGGCGCCGGACATGCGCACGGCAATCGGCTATGCGCTTTCCTATCCGCTTCGGCCCACTCTGCCGGTAGAGCGCCTCGACTTTGCAAAACTGGCGAGGTTGGATTTCGAGGCGCCTGATGAAGTCCGTTTTCCGGCATTGCGCCTGGCACGGCTCGCGATGATCCGCGGAGGGGTTCAGGGCGCCGTATTGAACGGCGCCAAGGAAGTGGCCCTCGAGGCATTTATCGCGGGGCGGCTCTCTTTCCTAGAGATGGCGAGAATAACCGAAACCGTCATGGATCAATTGATCGATCTGCCGCCGGCAACGGCCATGGACGAGGTTTTCGCAGCGGACAGAGAAGCCCGGCGGCGCGCTGCGCTCCTCTGCTGAAGGAACAATTCCCTAAATTCAGGCGACCTGCCGAGCCAGTGCGCAACGCGACCAAAGCGAATGCAGCGCCTCGACGAGATGCAGGATGTCGGCATCGCTGTGCAGTGGCGTCGGCGTAATGCGCAGCCGCTCGGTCTTCTTCGGAACCGTCGGGTAGTTGATCGGCTGAACGTAGACGCCGCAATTGTCGAGCAGCAGGTCCGAAATCCATTTGCACTTCGCCGCATCCCCGACCATCACCGGCACGATATGGCTGGGATTCGGCATATGCGGAATACCCCGCTGATCGAGCAACGAGCGCAGCTTGCGGACGCGATCCTGGTGCCGGGCGCGCTCGAACTGGCTGACCTTCAGATGCTGGATCGAGGCGACCGCGCCGGCGGCAAGCGCCGGCGGCAGCGCCGTCGTGAAGATGAAGCCGGACGCAAACGAGCGGATGAAATCGCAAAGCGCCGTCGAGGCCGCGATATAGCCGCCCATGACGCCGAAGGCCTTGCCGAGCGTGCCTTCGATGATCGTCAGCCGGTCCATCAGGCCTTCGCGTTCGGCAATGCCGCCGCCGCGCGGTCCATACATGCCGACGGCATGGACTTCGTCGAGATAGGTCATTGCGCCGTATTTGTCAGCGAGGTCGCAGATTTCCTTGATCGGTGCGATATCGCCATCCATGGAATAAATGGACTCAAAGGCAATCAGCTTCGGCGCCTTCGGATCGGCGGCCGCAAGCTTGGCTTCGAGATCGGCCACGTCGTTGTGCTTCCAGATGACCTTCTCGCACTTCGCATAGCGAATGCCTTCGATCATCGAGGCGTGGTTCAGCGCATCGGAGAAAATGATAAGGCCGGGAATCTTGGCGCCCAACGTGCCGAGAGTCGCCCAGTTGGAGACATAGCCGGACGTGAAGATCAGTGCCGATTCCTTGCCGTGCAGATCGGCAAGCTCGCGCTCCAGCAGAACGTGGTAATGGGTGGTTCCAGAGATATTCCGGGTGCCTCCCGCACCCGCGCCACAGTGATCTATGGCGTTCTTCATCGCCTCGATCACCTTGGAGTTCTGGCCCATGCCGAGATAGTCGTTGGAGCACCAGACGGTTACGTCTTTCGGGCCTTCGGGCGTGTGGCGCGTGGCGCGCGGAAAATTGCCGCGGTGACGCTCGAGATCGGCAAAAACGCGATAGCGGCCCTCATCGTGGAGCCCGTCCAGTTCGCCTTTAAAAAACGCTTCGAAATCCATCATCTGCTCCAGTATCGTGCAGCGTTCATCTCCCAACGAACGCGCACACGTCAACCGCTTTAGCATCAACTGCGGCAAATGGCCTATCTTTTTGAATCATTCCAGATAAAAAATGCGCGATCACCCATTAGCCGGGAGATCGCGCAAATTCGCTGGCACGGGAACTGTCCCCGTCAAGATATTAGCCTGCCGCGGCAACGGCACGCTTCGCCATCACCTTCACGAGATTGGCGCGATATTCCGCGCTGGCGTGCAGGTCCGACATCAAGCCTGTCGAGTCGACATTGACGCCTGCTATCGCGCCGGGCGACCAGTTGGCGCTCAATGCCTGCTCCATCGCGTGCTGGCGAAACACACCGTTGGAACCGGCTCCAGTGACGGCGACCCGCACACCGCCGGATCCCTTCGCCACGAAGACACCGGTCAAGGCGTAGCGGGAGGCCGGGTTCGGAAACTTGGCGTAGCCTGCCTTCTCCGGTGCCTCAAAGGTAATCGCGGTTATCAATTCGCCTTCGTCGAGCGCTGTCTCGAAAAGACCCGTGAAGAAATCGTCGGCTGCGATCTCGCGCTTGTTGGTGATAATCAAGGCATTCAGCGCCAGCATCGCGGCAGGATAGTCCGCAGCAGGGTCGTCATTGGCGATCGAACCGCCGATCGTCCCCATGTGGCGCACATGCGGATCGCCGATCAAACCGGCAAGTTCGCACAGGGCAGGACAAACAGCGCTGATCGCAGCGGAAGAAGCCACTTCCGCATGCGTGACTGCCGCGCCGATCCCCACCGTTCGGCCCTGCACGGTGATCCCTTGCATCGAGGCGATGTGACGCAAGTCAACGAGGTCGCTCGGCGCGGCAAGCCGCTGCTTCATCGTTGCGATCAGCGTCATGCCGCCGGAGACGTATTTGCCCTCGGCTGCGCCTGCAAGCATGCTGACCGCCTCATCGACCGTAGAGGCGCGGTGATAGTTCGTCTGATACATGGCCGTTCCTCCTCAATGGGTCGCTTGTGCAGCCATCCACACCTTCTGCGGCGTGGCGGGCATCGTCAGCATGTTGTTCCCGATCGCATCGGTTATTGCGTTCATCACCGCCGGAGGCGAGCCGATTGCGCCGGCCTCGCCGCACCCCTTGATGCCGAGCGGGTTGTTGGGGCAAGGGGTATTCTGGTGCGACAGTTTGAAGGACGGCAAGTCATCGGCGCGCGGCATGGTGTAGTCCATGTAGCTCGCGGTCAGGAGTTGGCCGTTCTCATCATATTGGACGCCTTCAAGCAGCGCCTGCCCGATGCCCTGGGCAATGCCGCCGTGGACCTGCCCTTCGACGATCATCGGGTTGATGATATTGCCGAAATCGTCGGCGGCGACGAACTGGACGATTTCCGTCTTGCCCGTTTCGGGATCGACTTCGACCTCGCAGATGTAGCAGCCTGCCGGGAAAGTGAAGTTCGAAGGGTCGTAAAACGCCGTTTCCTTCAGTCCCGGCTCCATCCCGCTCGGAAGATTGTGAGCTGTGTAGGCGGCAAGCGCGACCTGGAACCATGGCAGCGTCTTGTCGGTGCCGGCGACCTTCAACTCGCCGTTTTCGATGATGATATCGCTCTCATCCGCTTCCATCTGATGCGCGGCAATCTTCTTGGCTTTGGCTTCCACCTTGTCGAGAGCCTTGACGACAGCAGACATGCCAACCGCACCGGAGCGTGAACCATAGGTGCCCATGCCCATCTGCACCTTGTCGGTATCGCCGTGCAGGACCGACACGCTGTCGATCGGGACACCGAGGCGATCGGCAACCAGCTGTGCAAAGGTCGTCTCGTGCCCCTGCCCGTGGCTGTGCGACCCCGTCAGCACTTCGACCGTACCGACCGCGTTCACTCGCACTTCTGCCGATTCCCAGAGACCGACCCCGGCCCCGAGCGAACCCACAGCTTGTGACGGTGCAATGCCGCAAGCCTCGATATAGCAGCTCATACCGATGCCACGCTTCATGCCGCGACCGGCCGCCTCGGCTTTGCGCGCCGCGAAGCCATTCCAGTCTGCAGCCTGCATGGCGGCACTGAGCGATGCTTCGTAGTCACCCGCGTCGTAGTTCATGATCACCGGCGTCTGATGCGGGAAGGAGCGGATGAAATTCTTCCGCCGTAACTCCGCTGGCGAAATGCCGAGCTCCCGCGCCGCCGTTTCCATCGTGCGCTCGAGCAGATAGGTCGCTTCCGGCCGCCCGGCGCCGCGGTAAGCGTCGACAGGCGCCGTATTCGTATAGACGGTACGGACATTGGCATGGATGGCCGGGATATCGTACTGGCCCGACAGCAGCGTCGCGTAGAGGTAGGTCGGAACCGCCGAGGAGAAGAGGGACATGTAGGCACCGAGATTGCAGATGGTGTCGACCTTCAGCCCGATGATGCGGTTGTCTTTGTCGAATGCCATTTTCACGGTTGAAACGTGATCGCGGCCATGTGCATCCGCCAGGAAGGCTTCGGTTCGGTCCGCGGTCCACTTGACCGGTACGCCCGTCTTTTTCGAAGCCCAGAGACAGACGACCTCCTCAGGATAGATGTAAATCTTCGATCCAAAGCCGCCGCCGACATCCGGGGCGATCACCCGCAGCTTGTTTTCCGGCGCGACATTATAGAATGCGCTCATCACGAGCCGCGCGACATGCGGGTTCTGGCTCGTCGTGTAGCAGGTGTAGTGATCTTCGCCCGCGTCATAGATTCCGAGCGCGGCGCGCGGTTCCATCGCATTGGGCGAGAGGCGATTGTTGTGGATCTCGATTTCCGTGATGTGGGCAGCTTCGGAAATGGCCTTGTCCGTTGGCCCGGCGTCGCCGAGTTCCCAATCGAAGATCAGATTGCTGGGAGCCTCCGGATGGACCTGAGGCGCGCCCGCCTTGAGCGCATCGACTGCCTCGCTCACAGCCGGCAATTCCTCATAGTCGACGACGACCGCTTCCGCAGCGTCGCGAGCCTCATTAAGGGAATCCGCCACGACGATGGCAACGGCATCTCCGACGTAGCGCACCGTGTCGACCGCCAGCGGGCGCCACGCACCCATCTTCATCGGCGAACCGTCCTTGGAATGGATCATCCAGCCGCAGATGAGGTTGCCAATGCCATCTGCCAGCAACTGCTTGCCGTCAAGCACGTCGATGACGCCGGGCATGGACCTTGCGGCAGAAACGTCGATGCCCTTGATCTTGGCATGCGCATGCGGGCTGCGAACGAAATAGCCATACTTCATGCCCGGCACGACCATGTCGTCGGTATAGCGTCCCTTGCCGGTCAGGAACCGCTTGTCTTCCTTGCGCGCTACGCGTGCACCAATTCCTTCAACACCCATGATGTCCTCCCAATGGGGTTTCGGGCCCGGCATTCCGCCAAAGAGAATCGCGTTCGGCAGTCAGCCAGACAATTCCAAAGAGATGTTATTCGGCAGCCTGTCTTGCGCCGCCATGCATCTCCGCATTGGCGGACAGCACGGCCTTGACGATGTTGTGATAGCCGGTGCAGCGACAGATATTGCCTTCGAGCTCATGGCGGACCGTGTTCTCGTCGAGCTGCCCGCCGTGACGGTTGATCATGTCGACCGCCGTCATCACCATCCCCGGCGTACAGAAGCCGCACTGCAGGCCGTGGTTTTCCTTGAAGGCCGCTTGAACGGGATGCAGTTCGCCGTTGGTGGCGAGCCCCTCGACAGTGGTGATCGTCGAACCCGACGCCTGGACGGCAAGGATCCCACAGCTCTTCACCGACTTGCCATCCATGTGAACGACGCAGGCACCGCATTGGTTGGTATCACAGCCGACGTGCGTTCCCGTCAGACCTAGTTTTTCGCGAATAAAATGGACAAGAAGCGTACGATCTTCACAGTCGCCGCTCACCGCCCGGCCGTTCACCGTCAGTTTCACCTTCGCCATGATTTCCTCCTCGCGCCTTCCTCCAGGCACGGGGGCATCATTTGACCTTTTCGCTTTGGAATCAACCGCTACTTTAGGGCGTCATGCCAAATATGCTTCAGCGAAGAATGCAAACTGTGTGTTGATCGAGTCACATTGAAAAGAACCGTGATTACGAAAATTTTCCGCGCAAGCTGGACGCAACCTTATCGCGACATAGTTTCAAAAACTAAGAAGAACGTCAAAAAACGCAAAGGGACTGCTGCTGCCTGCAGGCAGCTAACCTGGAGAACCAAAATGAAGAAAATAATCGCATTCGCTCTGATCGGCTTGTCCATTGCAAGCTGTACACCGACGCAGCAGGGTGCCGGGATCGGTGCGGCCTCCGGTGCGGTCATTGGCGGAGTCGTTACAGGCAATGTTCGCGGCGCCGCCGTCGGCGCTGCAGCCGGAGGTCTCGCTGGCGCCCTCATTGGCAACGTCGCGGAACAGCCTGGCCAATGCTACTATCGCGATCGCTATGGCCGCCGCTATATCGACGATTGCCCCCGCTAACGGGCAGAACCCAATTTATAGAGGCTCGAAAGTCCCGGCCCCAACCGGGATTTTTTCGTCTATCTAAATTAGTGACTTGAATAGCTTGATTTGCTTAAATTAACTTAAATTAACTTAATTGGTACACCCCGTGCATTTTTGCCGCTAAGCTGCTAACGGCTGGGCAAACGCAATGCTTCATTGTGATGGAACTAAAAGCGGCGGATGCACATAAGAGGGAAGACACCGAAAACGGGTTCTGCGTATCGGCGGACAGGCACTATGATGGTGATCGCGGCGGTGGCCGCATTTTCACCGATCGTGGTTGCTAAGGCCTATGCATTCAAGCTTTTCGGCATGACCATTTTCGGCGAGGACCAGAGCGAGAGCGAACAGGTGCCCGACCCTGTACGCTATTCCGCTGATCTTGCCGTCAAAACCACCGATGCCGACCTCAAGAAAGCGCTGGAAGACAGCTCGCGACTTGTTGGCGACAAGGATCGCCCGGTTTCCGGCGATCTCGGTATTGTCGTCAAGGCTCGCGACGATCGCGACCGCTTGATTGCCACGCTTTTCGAACATGCCCGCTATGGCGGGGTCGTCACCATTACCGTTAATGGAAAGAATATCGACGACCTGCCGCCCAACCCGACCTTCGACCGGTCTAAACCGATTCCCGTGCATGTCGAAATCGACCCAGGGCCGGTTTTCCGGGTGAGGGAAGTCCAGTTTGGTGGGGATGCTGCAAACCGCAGCCCCGCCGACTATGATCTTGCTCCTGGCCAGGTGGCAGGCTCGCTGGCCATCATCGCCGCCGGCGACAAAATCGTCGAACAGCTGAAAAGCGAAAGCAGACCGCTGGCCAAGCTGACAACCCGGAAAGCGATAGCCGATCATCGCACCAGCACCGTTGATGTCGTCATAGCAGCGGAGGGCGGCCCGGTTGCGCCGATCGGAGATGTCGGCGTCACCGGGGAAAAATCCGTCAAGCCCACTTTCATCCAGCGGTATTCCCGGCTCGAAAGAGGCGAGGCCTATTCCCCCGAGGCGCTCAAGAAAGCCAGCGAGCGACTGCGCGCGCTTGGCGTTTTTTCGAGCGTCACGATACTCCAAGCCGATTCGCTTGCCGGGGATGGCACCTTGCCGATGACGATCGAGGTTTCCGAGGGCAAGCAGCGCTACTTCGGCGTCGGTGCCAATTACTCGACGATCGATGGTCTCGGCGTCCAGGGCTACTGGGGCCACCGCAACCTTTTCGGAGAAGCGGAATCCCTTCGGATCGAAGGTTCGGTCGGGCGGTTCGGCGAGAACGACATCAGCAATCTCGACTATTCGGCTGGCATTCTCTTCACCAAGCCAGGCGCCTTTGTCCCCGAGGCAACGCTGAAAGCAGGCATTGTCGCAAAGACCGAAAATCCGGATCCGTACAATGCCTCGCTGATCACGGCTTCGCTCGGCATATCCTACGAGCTGAGCGATCAGGATACCGCCTCGGTGAGCGGAGAAATCAGCTACGAAAACGACGACGACGACGCGTTCGGCAACAACGAATATCTGACTTTCGCTCTGCCGCTTACCTATGAGCGTGATGCACGCGACAACAGGTTCAATCCGACTGCAGGCTATCGGGCAACGCTACAAGCAACGCCAAGCTACGAGGCTTTCGACAGCGTGATCTATTCGTCCTTCGAGGGATCGATTACCGGCTACCAGGCGATTGGTGCGGAAGACAATGTTGTTTTCGCAGGCAAGCTTGCCGCGGGCAGCCTGATCGGGGGCGAATTGGAGCAGATTGCCGCGACACGGCGTTTTTATGCCGGCGGCGGCGGCTCGGTCCGCGGCTATGGCTTTCAGGAGATATCTCCTCGTAACGACAATGGTGACGAGACCGGCGGCAAGTCCTATGTCACAGCCTCGCTGGAGGCTCGTGTCAGAATCACCGACACCGTCGGCGTCGTTCCCTTCATCGACGTCGGAACCGTGGGGCCCGATGAATTCCCGGATTTTTCGGACATTCGAGCTGGCGCCGGCGTCGGAATTCGCTATGCCACGCCCTTTGGACCGCTTCGGCTTGATTTTGCCGTACCTTTGAACAAGTACGAAGATGGTGCAAGTTTTGGTATCTATGCCGGAATAGGGCAGTCTTTCTAGAGTGCCGGTACTCGCGGTGTTTCAACCGTCGAACTGTGACAAAAACGGGGTAGTTTCGCCTCCATGCAAGCACTGACGAAGTTCGCGAATTGGACCATAAAGGCGATCGGTGTCTCTACCGGCGTCGTGCTGATTCTTGCTGCAGCCGCGATTGCGATCTTCGGCTTCACCTCCTTCGGCTCCCGGATCATCACGCAACAGGTTGCGGAGATCCTTTCGAACCGGGACATGACGATCAAGGTCCGCGAACCGGGAAGCCTTCTGAGCGGCGGACTGCGTGCCGCCGAGATAACAGTCTCCGATACGCGTGGAGTGTTCGCGCAGATCAACGGTCTCTCGATAGACTGGAACCCCTTGGCGCTCCTCCGCGGCACATTCGACGCGCAGGAGGTCTTGGTCGACTCGATCAATGTCATCCGAAAGCCGGTGCGGACCATTCCCTCATCGCGGACAGCAGCCGGCGATGGCGGATTCAATCTGCCGATCAAGATCGATGTCGACAAGATCGCCGTCGCGGGCATCAATCTCAGTGAGCAGTTCGCGGGCCACGCGTTTACGCTAACGGCCGACGGCAGCAATCTGAAGGCCGACCGGAATGGCGGGAGTGCCACGATCAATGTCGGCCGCCCAGATGTGCCGGATGCCAAACTTCTGGCCGACATGGCGTTCAGGCCGGATCGCAACCAGTTGCGGCTGAAGGCCCAGCTTACTGAGCCGAAAGGAGGGCTGCTCGCGGCTTTCCTGTCCCTGCCGGGCGATCCTGCTGTCAATCTCGCCGTCGACGGCGATGGGCCGATCTCGGATTGGAACGGTCGCCTTCAGGCATCACTCGACGGCCAACAGCGCGCTTCGATTGAAGGCCGTCACGCGTTGACGCCGGACGGCTTGCACCACGTCGATCTTAAGGGCGGCGGCGATCTCAGCACTCTTCTTCCGCCGGCCTTTCGACCACTGTTTTCCGGCCAGACGAACATCGACGTCTCCGCCACCTTCGACAACAAGGGCAAGCTCGATATTCAGACCGGCAACATAGCGACCGGCAGCGTCGTTATTGCAGCATCAGGCACCTTGGATCGTCGGGGCAACAACAGTCTCAACGCCAACGTCCTCGGCACGTCAGGCCCGGTCGATTTTCGTTGGCCGCTTGCCGACGGCGAAGCCCGCTTCATGATTACCGGCCTCAACCTGGCGCTGACCGGCGATGCGCAGACGGCACGACTGAACGCCAGTGCCTCCCTCGATGCGGCGACATTGCCAAAGGTGACGATCGGCAACGTGAAGCTGACCGCCAAGAGCGAAGCCTTCAATCTGACGCAACGCTCCGGCGCCGTTCAATTGCGGATGGTCGCCGGCGATTCGACGTTCACGAACCCTGACATCAATCGGGCGGTACAAGGCCCCGTGACACTTGTCGCGCCACTTCAGATCGCACCTGAGGGCATAGGCTTCAACGGCACGACTTTCGAGAGCGCCAATGCCAACGGTACCGTCAACGGCACCTACAAGCTTGACGATCAGACGCTGACGGGAAATACAAAGCTCGTCGTCCAGCCGGCGGCGCTGCCTCCCGCCATTGCTCAGCGTTTCGATACTCCGATCGCTATCGAAACGCAGGTCTCCGGGACGATTCCTTCGAAGATCAGTCTTTCAAATCTCGCCATCAAATCTGGAACGGTCGAAGCCGCCGGCACTGTGACGCTGGATGGCGACAACATCGCGGCCACCCTTTCCGGGCGGCTGCCCGACCTGAGGAAGTTAACAGAAAACGCCGAAGGCGAGGTAAGCTACGCGATCGATGCGAGCGGCCCGATAACGGCACCGGTCATAAAGGCGAGTGTCAGTGCCGCAACACTACACACTGCCGGCCGCACGATCAGCGATCTCAACGTTGAGATATTCGGCAATGCCGACCCTGCCGCGCCGCGAGCGACCGTGGACGGAAAGGGCGCCATCGACAACCAGCCGATCGCCATCAATGCCAACGTGCAGTCTGCAGCCGGCGCCATCAACATTCCGTCCCTGGTTGCGGATGTCGCCAGCAACCGCCTGCAAGGCAGCTTGCAATTTTCTCCAGGCTTCGAGCCGACGGGCACGCTTGAGTTCGATTTCCCCGATATAGGCCTGCTCGCGATGTTTGGCGGCCAGAAGGCACAAGGTGACCTCAAAGGCACGCTCAACATCACGAACGACGCCGGCAAGATCAGGCTCAAGGTCACGGCCGCAGGAAACCGGATCCAACGCGACACGCTTTCCGTCATACGGCCCCACATCGATGTCACTGTCACCGATCTGAGAGCATTGGCCGCCAACGGTGTCGTCAGCGCCGACGAGATTTCGTCGGGCACGAACAAGCTCGCGGCACCGACGCTGACCTTCGTGCAGCAGCAGAACCACACGAATTTCGATCTTAAGGCTGCATACGATAACAATCCGCTGCTTGCTGCGGGAAATGTTGAAGCAACCGCCGGCAACATGACGATCCGGCTCGACCGGTTCTCCGGCAAACCGCGCAATATTCCAGTTGAACTCTCCCACCCCGCCGAGATCGCGATTGCGAATGGCAGGGCCATGCTGAACGACCTTGCGATCAAGACCGGGAACGGTTCGGTCACGGTCAGCGGCTCAGCGGGCGAGACGCTCGACATCGCTGCCGACATCAAAGATCTCCCGGCAAGCCTCGCCAACACCTTCGTTCCGAATCTGGATGCGGCAGGCGCCATTTCCGGCACCGGATCTGTCAAAGGCACGCCGGCAGCGCCGATTGCCGATTTCAAGCTTGATTGGAAAAACGCCGAGGTCGCCCAGACAAAGCGCGCAGGACTGGCGCCATTCGATATAGCGGCGACTGGGAAATATGTCGACAACACCCTCGACTTCGACACAACGCTCGATGGCGCCGATGAATTGGCCTTGAAGGCTCGGGGGAATATCGTCGTCGCCGGAACAGGCGGTCGGGGCCTGAAAATCGATGCCGATGTCGTCAATCTTCCGGCAAAAATGGCAAACGGCTTCGTTCCGGACCTTGCTGCCGAAGGTGCGATCACCGGCAAAGTGACAGCTTCTGGAACGCTCGCCGCTCCAGCGGTCGATTTCGATCTTGATTGGAAGGACGCCGCCACAAGCCAGACGAGACGCGCCGGGCTTGCTCCCCTCAGTCTCAGCACGACCGGCAAGTTTGCCGATAACAGGCTTGGGTTCAACGCCAATCTGGCCGGCGCAGACCGGATGCGCCTGAGGGCAGACGGCAATGTCGTGATTGCCGGTACCGAGGTGCAAAGCCTGCAGGTTAATGCTGACCTTAATAATGTCCCGGCGGATGTTGCCAACAGCTTCGTGCCGGGGCTCGCTGCCGAAGGCACGATCTCCGGAACGGCCAAGGCGTCGGGGACGATTGCTGCGCCAGCCGTCGATTTCAACCTTGCTTGGAAGGACGCGGCCACAAGCCAGACCAAAAGCGCCGGATTGAAATCGCTCGGCTTGAATACCGCCGGCAGATTTGCCGACAACAAGCTCGACTTCAATGCGGACCTCACTGGCGCAGCCAATCTAAGCCTGAAGGCAGATGGCAATGTCACGGTCGCCGGTACGGCGGTCCAAAATCTGCAGGTAAACGCCAGCCTGGCCAATGTCCCCGCGAGCATTGCAAATAGCTTCGTGCCCGGGCTCGCTGCCGAAGGGACCCTCTCCGGAACTGCCAAGGCGGCAGGAACGCTCGCGGCACCAGGCCTCGATTTCGATCTCGACTGGAAGGACGCCGCGACAAGTCAGACCAAGAGCGCGAGATTGAAATCACTGGGCCTGAGCGCCACCGGCAAATTCGCCGATAACAAGCTCGACTTCAATGCAAATGCCAATGCCGCAGACGGGGTGACCGCAAAGGCGTCAGGTAACGTCGCCATTGCTGGAAAAACGGTCCAGAGTCTGAATATTAACGCCGACATCAGCAACGTTCCGGCAAGCATCGCAAACGGCTTCGTGCCGGGCCTGGCAGCCGACGGCATTGTGTCTGGAACGGTTACTGCCTCCGGGACACCCGCGTCGCCTGCCGTTGATTTCAAGCTTGATTGGAAGAACTTGGCGACAAGCCAGACGAAGGATGCCAAACTCTCGTCGCTGGACCTTACTGCAACCGGAAAATTTGCCGACAACAAGCTCGATTTCAATGCGAATGCCAGCGGCGCTGACGGTGCCTCGCTGAAGGCAACCGGTAATGCGACGATTGCAGGCAAGACTGTCGAAACCCTGAGGGTCGATACGGCCATCGCCAATCTTCCGGCCGGTATCGCCAACAATTTCGTACCAGGCCTTGCAGCAGAAGGCATCATTTCAGGAACGGTCACGGCCTCGGGGAGCTTGGCCTCGCCGACAGCCGATTTCAAAATTGACTGGAAGAATGCGGCGACCAGCCAGACGAAGAGCGCCAGACTCTCGCCGCTTGACCTGACTGCAAGCGGAAAGTTTGCCGACAACAGGCTCGATTTCGACGCGAATGCCAGCGGCGCTGACGGCGCTTCGCTGAAGGCAACCGGCAATGTCGCGATAGCAGGCAAGACAGTCGAAAGCCTGAGAGTCGATGCAGCGATTGCCGATCTCCCGGCGGGCCTCGCCAACAATTTCGTGCCCGGCCTTGCAGCGGAAGGCATCGTTTCAGGAACGGTCACCGCGTCGGGAAGCCTCGCCTCGCCGACAGCCGAGTTCAAAATTGATTGGAAGAATGCAGCGACCAGCCAGACCAGAAGGGCTGGCCTGTCGCAACTCGCGCTGAATGCAGCCGGCAAGCTTGCAAACAACCGGCTCGACTTCAAAGCCGATCTGAATGGCGCCGGCAACGTGTCACTGAAAGCCGGTGGCAATGCCATGATTGAAGGAACGACGGTCAAGAACCTGGATGTTAAGGCCGATCTCTCCAATCTTCCGGCGAGCGTCGCAAACGGCTTCGTGCCTGGCCTTGCTGCAGAAGGGAGGGTTTCCGGGACCGCTTCGGTATCAGGGCCGCTGTCTGCACCAAAAGTTGATTTCAAGCTCGACTGGAGGGACGCGGCGACGAGCCACACCAGAGGGGCCGGGCTTCCGCCATTCGCAATAGCTGCAAGCGGCCACCTCACCAACAACACTCTGGCGATCGATAGCAACCTTAGGGGTGGCAGCGGCCTCTCCATGCAGGGGGGAGGCAGCGTTGCGATCACCGGCAATCGCGCCCTCAATCTGCAAGTTCGCGGCAACGTCCCATTTGCGATGTTTGGCGCACAGCTGGCGCAGCAGGGTTTTGTCGCCGACGGCACGGCCAACATAGACCTCCGTATCGCCGGCACGGCAGCCGCACCCTTGATCAACGGGACCATCGCAACGAGCGGCGCGAGGCTGGTCGATGTCCGCAGAAATCTCGCGCTCAACAACGTCACCGCTAACATCAGCATGAATGGCGAGCAGGCCACGATCTCCCGTCTGAGCGGCAATCTTGCGAGCGGCGGCAGCATTGCCGCAAGCGGCACGATCGGCATACGGCCGGGCAGTGGCTATCCGGCCAATATCGAGGTCAGGCTCGACAGGGCAGTCTATGTCGATGGAACGCTCCTCGTCGCGACAGTCGATGGCAATCTCGGTCTGCGCGGACCCTTGCTCTCCAGCCCAACCCTGAGCGGCAGATTGAACGTGGAAAAGGCATCGATCACCGTTCCGGACAAGCTGCCGACATCCTTGCGCGAGATCGATGTCAGACACATCAACGCGCCGCCCGCCGTGCGCGCCCAGATGCGTGATGAAAGCCAACAAGGAGCCAGGGCGAAGTCGACGATCAGCCTCGATCTGCGGATTGATGCGCCGGCACGGATCTTCGTCCGTGGCCGCGGCATCGATTCGGAACTCGGCGGCAGCGTCACGATCAGGGGAACCGCCGCAACGCCCATCGTTTCCGGCGGCTTCACAATGCGCCGCGGACGGCTGACCATCCTTAACCGGCGACTGACCTTTACCGACAGGAGCCGCATTACCTTTGCCGGCGATTTGACGCCGGCGCTCGACATGGAGGCGACATCGGTGTCCGGAAACACGACGCTCACCGTTGATGTCACTGGACTTGCGACCGATCCCTCGATCACCTTCTCGTCGTCGCCGACCTTGCCTCAGGACGAGGTGCTGGCACAGTTGATCTTCGGCCAATCCATGTCAAAGCTGTCGCCGGTTCAGATCGCGCAGCTCGCCGATGCCGTAAGCCAGTTGGCGGGGGGCCGTTCTACCTCGCTTTTCGAGGGGCTTCGCAATCAGCTTGGCGTCGATGACCTCAACATCAGCACGGATGAAAGGGGCCAGACGAGTGTCAGTGTCGGCCGCTACCTGAATGAACGCACCTACTTCGAGTTGCAGCAGGGCGGAAGAGCTGGAGCCAAGGCGATCATCAATCTCGATGTCGGCCGCGGCGTAAAGCTGCGTGGCGCTGCAGGCGGGGATGGCGCCGGCGAAGCTGGCGTCTTTTACGAGCACGAATACTAGGGTCAGGATCTACTGCTGACCCTAGAACCCGGTCTTGCTGGTCTTCAGCAGGATATTGGTTTCGGTCGAATTGATTCCATTGATGAGCCGGATGCGGCGGAGCGTCTCGTCGAAAGAGACAAGATCCCGGTCCTCGAGCTCAGCGACAAAGTCCCATTTGCCATTGGTGCTATGCAGCGCCCGCACCTGGGGGAGCCCGCGCAACTGATCAGCCACCCGGTCGGCCAACTTGCCGAGGACCTCGATCATGACGATGGCGCGAACGCCCGCGGCGCGCGTCTCGTGACCGGTTCGGATCGTGAAGGCGGCAATGGTACCGTTGGCAACCAGCCTCTCCATGCGGGCGGCTACCGTTGCGCGCGACGCACCGGTCATCGCGGCAAGGGACGATATGGGCGCTCGGGCATTGTGCCGAAGCGCGCTGAGGAGTTCTTGGTCAAGGTCATCCATTGCGATCACTTTGTCGAAAAGCACTTAGCAAAGTGTATAATAGAGCTTATCTTCTGACACTTTTCCATCTTTTTGCTGTCACGCCGATATCCGAATATGGGTTCGAATCCGACGTCGAAATCCAGAGTCCCAGGGAGCCTCAGAATGGAAGTTCAATCTCGCTCAGTCACGCTCATCGGCGTTCCGGTGGAAGAAGGCTCAGGGCGGCGCGGCGCGGCAATGGGCCCGGCAGCCCTTCGCATCGCCGGTGTGGATCAGACGCTGATCGACCTTGGTCACGATGTGCGCGACGAGGGTGACATTCGCGTTGTTCCGGCACGGGATCTTCCGAACCATCCCAAGGCGCACAACCTGCGCCTCATCGGTGCTTATACGCGAGCGCTTGAAGCCAGCACCTATGACGCCGCGGCGGCTGGCCGTTTTCCGCTGATTTTGGGGGGCGACCACAGCCTGTCGATGGGCAGCGTCTCCGGCATGGCACGTTACGCCGCCGAAAAAGGCCGTCCGCTGTTCGTGCTGTGGCTGGATGCCCATTCCGACTTCAATTCGCCGGAGATATCGCCTTCGGGCAACATGCACGGCATGCCCGTCGCTTTCTTCAGCGGCCATGCGGAATTGGCGGAAATCCTGCCCAAGGACCGGCCTTTGGTCGATCCGCGCAACGTGTTTCAGGTCGGCATTCGCTCCATCGATCCACGTGAGCGGGAAGAAGTTCAGAAGCGCGGTGTCAATGTTTTCGATATGCGCTCCATCGACGAACAGGGCATCGCAGCCATCATGCGCCACATCCTCAGCACGATCAAAGAGGTGAACGGCCTGCTGCATGTCAGCTTGGATGTCGATTTCCTTGATCCGGACATCGCACCGGGCGTCGGCACCACCGTTCCGGGCGGCACGACGTTCCGCGAGGCCCACCTCGTCATGGAAATGCTCTCCGACAGCGGGCTCGTTTCGTCCCTTGATCTCGTCGAGCTCAATCCTTTCCTGGACGATCGCGGCAAGAGTGCCCGCATTCTGGTGGAGCTGACGGCAAGCCTCTTTGGCCGCCGCATCTTCGATCGTCCGACACGCGCCGCATAAGGGGAAACGGCAATGACCACATCCACAAACCTGATCGCTACCGAACAGCGGCTTGGCGCCCATAACTACAAGCCGCTTGATGTCGTCCTGACGCGCGGCCAAGGCGTCTACGTCTGGGATACCGACGGCAACCGCTACCTCGATTGCCTTTCCGCCTATTCGGCGGTCAACCAGGGGCACTGCCATCCGAAGATCCTTGCGGCGATGGTCGAGCAGGCCGGAAAGCTCACGCTGACGTCGCGCGCATTCCGCAACGACCAGCTCGCGCATCTCTACGAGGAGCTGGCGGCGCTTACCGGCTCGCACAAGATCCTGCCGATGAATTCCGGGGCCGAAGCCGTGGAGACGGCGATCAAGGCGGTTCGCAAATGGGGCTACGAGGTGAAGGGCGTCCCGGAAGGCAAGGCGGAGATCATCGTCTGCTCCGATAATTTCCATGGCCGGACGCTCAGCATTATCAGCTTCTCCACCGATCCGGATGCCCGCACCGGCTTTGGACCCTACACACCCGGTTTTCGCATCATTCCCTTCGGCGATAGCGAAGCCTTTGCGGCCGCGATCAACGAGAATACTGTTGCGGCACTCATCGAGCCGATCCAGGGGGAAGCCGGCGTCGTCATCCCACCCGCCGGCTATTTCAAACATGTCCGGGAATTGTGCACGGCGAACAATGTGACGCTGATCCTGGACGAAATCCAGACGGGCCTCGGCCGCACAGGCAAACTCCTGGCGGAGGAGCATGAAGGTATCGAAGCCGATGTGACGTTGATCGGGAAGGCGCTGTCCGGCGGCTTCTATCCGGTATCGGCGGTTCTTTCGAATTCGGAGGTTCTCGGTGTCCTGAAGCCCGGCCAGCACGGCTCGACGTTCGGCGGCAATCCCCTCGCCTGCGCCGTCGCGCGCGCGGCGCTTAAGGTGCTCACCGAAGAGGGGATGATCGAAAACGCCGAGAAAATGGGTGCATACTTCCTGGATGGGCTGAAGTCGATCCGCTCCAACATCGTCAAGGACGTGCGCGGCCGCGGCCTGATGATGGCGGTCGAATTGGAGCCAGAGGCAGGCGGAGCGCGTCAGTATTGTTACGGCCTGAAGGAACGCGGCCTGCTCGCAAAGGATACGCACGAAAACACAATCCGCCTGGCGCCGCCGCTCGTCATCACCAAGGAGCAGGTGGAGTGGGCCGTTTCCCAGATCGAAAAGACGATCACCTGAGGCCGCATACGAGCTTGCAAGGGGATCCCGAAACCCCTTGCAATTCGCAGCCACGATTTAGATTTGCGCAACACTCTTCCGATAAAGTTGCATGCAACCGTAACGAAGTCTCGGAATAACGGGGCGTCGCGTGGTGTGAGGGCAAGGGTGTTCGCGCCAATGGTGGCGCAGCCGCATCTGCCAGCTTAGGTTGGGACGATTTCTAATGACCACGATCAACTCGAATAATTTCAGCGGCGACACGCTCGAGATCATCGCATTCCGGCTGCACGATCAGGAATTCTGCGTCAAGACGACGACCATCCGCGAAATCCGCGGCTGGGCGCCCTCTACCCCGATCCCGCATGCGCCGGCTGACGTCATCGGTGTCATGAACCTGCGTGGCTCAGTGATCCCGATCATCGATCTCGCCTACAAGCTCGGCATGAAAAGCACCGTCGCCAACGAGCGCAGCGCTATCGTTGTTGCCGAAGTGCACAGCATGGTCATCGGCATGCTTGTCGACCGCGTGTCCGACATTCTGACGATTTCCTCCAGCCAGGTTCAGCCTGTGCCGGAAGTGACGGCCTCGTTCGATCGCGCTTACTGCGAAGGCGTCATCGCCTCCGAGAATGGTATGATTTGCTTCCTGAACCTCGCCAAGATGTTCAAGGAAAGCGAAGCAGACGAGCTCGCGGCCTAGTAGCTGGCCTGCAGCTGTAGCGAAGCCGCCTTCCAAGGCGGCTTTTTTGTTGACAAACTCAGTCATTATAAGAATGCATCACAAATTCTACTAGAACGAATAGTAGATTTGCTAACCTTCAGAACCTCATCATCAGTTGTGAAGTATCCCTTCGAATGGTCTACCTCAAGAAGTAGATCAGAAGTGTATTCGCGGGCGTTGCTTCGAGAGGCTAACGCCAAATTTGCGCCGACAGCGGAGGGGTGGGGATGTTCGGGCTATCTTCTGATTCAAAGCATGTTCTTGATGCGATTTCGAAGTCACAGGCCATCATAGAGTTCAACCTGAAAGGTAACGTTCTCACGGCGAACGAGAACTTCTGCAAGGCTTTGGGCTATAGTTTAAGTGAAATTGTCGGCAAGCATCACAGCACGTTCTGTGATCCCGCCTATACCGCCACGGCGGAGTATCGCGAATTCTGGGGTCGTCTCGGTCACGGTGAGTACGACGCGGGCGCCTACAAGCGGCTGGCTAAAGGAGGCCGGGAAATCTGGATCCAGGCTTCCTACAATCCAGTCTTCAAGAACGGCAAGCCCTACAAGATTGTGAAATTCGCGACCGACATCACCGCTGCCAAGAAGAAGGCCGTGGAGGACGCCGGCAAGCTGGATGCGATCTCTCGCTCGCAGGCGGTTATTGAATTCCTGCCGAGCGGAGAGATTCTGACTGCCAACGAAAACTTCTGCAATGCGCTTGGATACACACTACCGGAAATCACCGGCAAGCATCACAGTATGTTCTGCGATCCCGCCTATACCCGCACCGAAGGCTATTCAGGCTTCTGGCGCCGCCTTGCTCAGGGCGAATTCATTGCCAACGAATTCGTCCGCTATGGGAAGGGCGGCAGGGAAATATGGATCCAGGCGGCCTACAATCCGATTAGAGACGCCAACGGCAAAGTCTATAAGGTCGTGAAATTCGCGACCGACGTGACAGAGCGCATGAGCGCAATCAGCCGACTAGGGGAAGCGCTGCGCCGCCTTTCCGAAGGCGATCTGACACAGACGGTTGAGACAGCCTTTGTCCCCTCCATGGAGCAGCTTCGAAAAGACTTCAATGCCGCCATTTCCAAGCTTCGGGAAACGCTGACAACCATCGGCGAAAACACCGCGGCAATTGCAGCAGGGGCTCGTGAAATCGGCGCTTCGGCTGACTCTTTCTCCAAGCGGACGGAAAAGCAGGCGGCGTCGATCGAGGAAACCGCTGCAGCACTGGAACAGATCACGACAACAGTGAACGATTCCAGCCATCGCGCCGGCGAGGCAGGTAGGCTTGTCGAAAAGACAAAACAGGGCGCGGAACAATCCGGTATTGTTGTTCGCAAGGCTGTTTCCGCCATGGGCCAGATTGAGCAATCGTCGCGGGAGATCACCAATATCATCTCGGTCATCGACGACATCGCCTTCCAGACAAACCTGCTCGCTCTCAATGCCGGGGTCGAAGCGGCGCGGGCCGGCGAGGCAGGCAAGGGCTTTGCGGTGGTGGCGCAGGAAGTGCGTGAGCTGGCGCAGCGTTCCGCAAGCGCCGCCAAGGAAATCAAAGCGCTCATCAACACATCGAGCGACCTGGTCAAGAACGGCGTCGAACTCGTCGGCCATACCGGCACCGCCCTGGAGCAAATCGTACTTCAAGTCGCCGATATCAACTCGAATGTTGCAGCAATCGTAGAAGCGTCGAAAGAGCAGGCGACCGGATTGAAGGAGATCAATCAGGCGGTCAATTCCCTGGACCAAGCGACCCAGCAGAATGCTGCAATGGTTGAGGAAAGCACGGCCGCAAGCCACAAGCTTGCGTCGGAGGCCGAAAACCTCAGAGCGCTCCTCAGCCAGTTCCGCATGGAAGCCAAGGCTCTCGACCGCACCGCTGCCAAACCGGCAGGCGCGCCCCCGCGGCGTCTGGCTTCACGCGTGGCCAGAGCAAGCGGCGCTGCCGCCCTCGCCCGTGTCGAAGACTGGGAAGAATTCTGATGCTTCTCCCAAAGCCGGCCTGCGCCTCGTAGCCGGTTTCCATAAAAAAGCACGCGCCGAGGCGCGTGCCGTGGTTTTCTACGCTGATCAAAATCAGCCGAACAGCGCGAAGGTCGCCTTCAGCGTGACCCATATGCCCCAAAGCAAGGGGATACCGACGACCGCCCAGGCAAGCAGAGCCTTCGTATCGAAGCCGCCTGTGCCGATACCAAACGAGCCGGTTGGGCCAAGGCTTGCGGCGGCGGATTTCGCCTGAAGCCCGGCGACTTCCTCATCGGGCATGAACCACTTGCTCTCAAGCGGCCTGACGAAGAAATTGGCAATCAGGCCAAGCGCCAGCATGCCGGCCAGGATATACATCGTCCCGGTGTAGAGAGCAGGGCCAGGCGCCACACCGGCTGCGATCTGCGCTTCGCGAATGTAGTTCACGACGACAGGCCCCACGATGCCGGCGGTCGCCCACGCTGTCAGAAGACGGCCGTGGATCGCGCCGACGAACTGCGTGCCGAAGACGTCGGCAAGATAGGCCGGAATTGTCGAGAAACCGCCGCCATACATCGACAGAATGATACCGAAGGCGAGCACGAAGAGCGCCTTGTTGCCGATATCGGCCAGCGTCGGCGCCACCGCATAGAGAACGATGCCGAGAATGAAGAACGTGTAATAGGTGTTCTTGCGGCCGATCTTGTCGGAAAGCGACGCCCAGAAGAAGCGGCCGCCGATGTTGAAGAGCGACAGGAGACCCGCGAAGCCGGCGGCGATCGTGGCAATCTGCGCTCTCTGGCCCGCATCGAGCTGCGAGAAGGAAAGATCCGGCAGGTCAATCAGCGAACCTGCGAAGATTTCCTGCAGCATCGGCGAAGCCATGCCGATAACGCCGATACCGGCGGAGACGTTGAGGCAGAGTACGGCCCAGATAAGCCAGAACTGCTTCGTCTTGTGCGCGTCGCGCAGGTGGACGTGCTTTGTGGTGATCATCGTGCTCTTGGCAGCCGGAGGCGTCCAGCCTTCCGGACGCCAGCCGGCCGGCGGGATTCGGTAACCGAAAGCACCGCCTATCATGAAGGCGAAATAGATGATCGCCATGACGACGAAAGTCTGCCAGACGCCAATCGAGGTGTCGGTCTTGAAGTAATTCATCAGCAGGTTTGCGAGCGGAGCGCCGATCATCGCCCCGCCGCCGAAGCCCATGATGGCCATGCCGGTCGCCATGCCGCGGCGGTCCGGAAACCACTTGATGAGCGTCGACACCGGCGAAATATAGCCGAGGCCCAGGCCGACACCGCCGATCACACCGGCGCCGAGCCACATCAACCACAGCTGATGGGTGATCACGCCGACCGAGGCAACCAGAATGCCGCCACACCAGCAGCAAGCGGATACGAAACCGGCCTTGCGCGGCCCGGCGCGCTCGAGCCAGCCGCCCCAGAGCGCGGCCGAGCAGCCGAGCAGAACGAAGAAGAGGGTATAGATCCAGCCGAGATCGGCGACGCGCCAATCGCAGGTCGTCGTGAACAGCGCGGAAGCAAGCGTCAGATCGGGGCAGCTGGTCGGTGCCGTGATCCCGAGCGATCGCGAAAGCGGCAGCCAGAAAACGCTGAAGCCGTAAGCCATGCCGATGCAGAGATGGATTGCGAGAGCTGCCGGCGGCACCAGCCAGCGATTGAACCCGGGCTTCGCGACGATCCGCTCCCGGTCAAGCAGGCCGACGCCCGCTAACTCTCCTGTCGTAGTTGTGTCCGCTGAAGTCATGAATATCCTCCCGATTATGACTTTGCTGCAATAATCCATGCTTGAGCAGGCGAAATGCCTGGTTCCCCTCTTGCATGAAACCGATATTTATTTCCGGATTGGTTCCGCCGGCTCAGGCTTGCGGATCAGAGGTGCAGCCTGGATTACGAGCGTATCCAAGCCATTGTTATCGTTATCTAGAATTTCGAATAATTGCCGCCGCATGCGCGGCTCCCAGAATTTGTTGATATGGGTGGCAACACCTTGAACCGCCTCGCTTTCAGGCTGGCTCTTGAAAAACGTCGCTATCTGGTTGGCCATATAAACGAGCTTGGAATGGGTATCATGCGACATCGGCAATGCTTTCGGGCAATATGCGCTGCGGGTGGGTGAAAATCTCAAAATCGTCGCCCCGCACCAGCGCAACCAGCGTCATTCCGGCCTGCTCCGCCGTGCGGATGGCAAGGGCCGTGGGCGCGGAAATCGCGATAAGGACGGAGCTCCCGAGAATGGCCGCTTTCTGCACCATCTCGACCGAAAGCCGGCTCGTAACGGCGACGGCTCCGCTTGAGCCGCTTGTTTGTGCGCGAATGACGGCTCCGCAGAGCTTGTCGAGTGCGTTGTGCCTCCCGACATCCTCGCGGACGGCCAGCAGGCCGTTACCGGGAATGTAAAAACCGGCTCCATGTACTGCGCGTGTCTCCCGGTGCAGCGGTTGCGCATCATTGAGAAGCGAGACAGCGCGCACGATATCACCATGCGTGAGCTTGAGCCCCGCGGCTGAAACATCCGGCACTTGGCGGACAGCTTGCTCGATAGACTCGATACCGCATAGCCCGCATCCGACCGGTCCCGCCATGCTGCGGCGGCGCGCCCGCAAAGCATCCGCAACATCGTCGGCCAGCGTCACCTGGACATCGATGCCCTGCTCGTTATTAACGATCTCGATCGCAGCAATCTGGCCAGCGTCTTTGATTATGCCTTCCGTCAGACTGAAGCCGACGGCGAAATCTACCAGATCGTCGGGCGTCGCCATCATCACGGCATGCGATGTGCCGCCATAGGAGAACGCGACCGGCATTTCTTCCGGCACAATACGCTGGCCCGGCGCGACGACACCGCCCTTGCGGGCGATGCGGTTGACGGAAATGCGCGTCGGCCGCCTTTCCATCATTCGGCAGCTTCCAGCTTGCCGGCGATGCGGCGGCTCTGGCGCGCCTGCTCGTCATATTCGATCTGCCATTCCGTGGGGCCGTTCGACGGCGACACCTGGACTGCCGTCACCTTGTATTCCGGACAGTTCGTCGCCCAGTCGGAAAAGTCGGTCGTGATGACGTTCGCTTGCGTGTTCGGATGATGGAAGGTGGTATAGATGACGCCCGGCGCGACCCGGTCGGTGATCAGCGCCCGAAGCGTCGTATCGCCGGAGCGACTCGCGAGCTTCACCCAGTCGCCATCGCGAATGCCGCGCATTTCGGCATCATGCGGATGGATCTCCAGCCGATCCTCGGCGTGCCAGACGACGTTGTCGGTACGCCGCGTCTGTGCGCCGACATTGTACTGGCTGAGGATGCGGCCGGTCGTCAGCAATAGCGGGAAACGCGGCCCAGTGCGCTCGTCGGTTGCTACGTATTCCGTGCGGATGAACTTGCCCTTGCCGCGAACAAAACCGTTCACGTGCATGATCGGCGAGCCCTGCGGGAACTTTTCGTTGCAGGGCCACTGCACGGAACCAACCTTCTCCAGATAGTCGTAGGAAACCAGCGCGAAGCTCGGCGTCGTCGCCGCAATCTCGTCCATGATCTCGGACGGATGGGTATAATTCCAGGCAAGGCCCATGGCTTGCGCCATTTTCTGGGTCACTTCCCAATCGCCATAGCCGTTGCGCGGCGTCATGACCTTGCGCACGCGGTTGATGCGGCGCTCGGCATTGGTGAAGGTGCCGTCCTTTTCCAGGAATGTCGATCCCGGCAGGAAGACGTGGGCATAGTTTGCCGTCTCGTTCAGGAAGAGATCCTGGACGATGACGCACTCCATGGCAGCGAGGCCGGCTGCCACGTGCTTGGTATCCGGGTCGGATTGGAGAATGTCCTCGCCCTGGACGTACAAGCCCTTGAACGTACCATCGACCGCCGCATCCAGCATGTTCGGAATGCGAAGGCCGGGTTCGCTGTTGAGTTTGACACCCCACATCTTCTCAAAGATATCGCGTGTCGCATCGTCAGAGATATGGCGATAGCCAGGCAGCTCATGCGGGAAGGAACCCATGTCGCAGGAGCCCTGCACATTGTTCTGGCCGCGCAGCGGATTAACGCCGACGCCCGGACGACCGATATTGCCGGTCGCCATTGCGAGGTTGGCGATCGCCATGACGGTCGTGGAGCCCTGGCTATGTTCGGTGACGCCAAGACCGTAGTAGATCGCGCCATTGCCGCCACGCGCATAAAGGCGGGCAGCACCACGCAGCTCCTCGGCCGGAACGCCGGTGAACTTCTCCGTCTCTTCAGGGCTGTGATAAGGCTCGGCAACGAAAGCCGCCCAGTCCTCGAATTCGGACCAGTCGCAGCGCTCGCGGATAAACTTTTCGTCGTAGAGGCCTTCGGTGACGATCACATGCGCCAATGCAGTCAACACCGCAACATTGGTGCCCGGCTGCAACGGCAGGTGATAGGCAGCCTCAACGTGGGGCGTGCGTACGAGATCGATGCGCCGCGGGTCGATAACGATCAGCTTCGCGCCCTGCCGCAGCCGTTTCTTCAGACGCGATGCAAAAACCGGGTGGCCATCCGTCGGGTTGGCACCGATGACGATCACCACGTCCGAATGCTCGACGCTGTCGAAGTCCTGCGTACCCGCCGACGTGCCGAAAGCCTGACCTAGTCCGTAACCCGTCGGCGAATGGCAGACGCGCGCGCAGGTATCGACATTGTTATTACCGAAACCGGCGCGGACCAGCTTCTGAACGAGGAACGTCTCCTCATTCGTGCAGCGCGACGACGTGATGCCGCCGATCGAATCGCGGCCGTACTGATACTGGATACGGCGGAATTCCGATGCCACGTGCGCGAAAGCCTCTTCCCAACTTACCTCCCGCCAAGGGTCGGTAATCTTTTCGCGGATCATCGGATTGAGGATGCGGTCCTTATGCGTGGAGTAGCCATAGGCGAAGCGGCCCTTGACGCAGGAATGCCCGCGATTGGCCTGCCCGTCCTTCCATGGCACCATGCGCACCAGCTCTTCGCCCTTCATCTCAGCCTTGAAGGAGCAGCCGACGCCGCAGTAAGCGCAGGTGGTCACCACCGAACGCTCAGGCATGCCCATTTCAAGCACAGTCTTCTCGCGCAGCGCATCGGTGGGACAGGCCTGCACACAGGCGCCGCAAGAGACGCATTCGCTTTCGAGGAAGGGCTGGTGCATGCCAGCGGTCATGCGGCTCTCGAAACCGCGGCCTTCGATGGTCAGCGCGAAGGTGCCCTGCACCTCTTCGCAGGCGCGCACGCAACGCGAGCAGACGATGCACTGCGAGGGATCGTAGGTGAAATAGGGGTTCGATTCGTCGCGCACCATGTAATCGATGGTAAGCGAGCCATTGCCCGGCGCCACATGATTGCGGCCATCGGTGCCGTAGCGGTTCTCAGTCAGGCCGACCGACGCCATGACCTTGTCGAATTCGCTCGCGCCAGTTCCGGCACCCGCGCCAGCCGATCCGCCCCACGCGCTCGGATGGTCGGAAACGTAAAGCTCCATCACGCCGCGCCGGATCGCGTTCAGCCGGTCCGACTGCGTGTGCACCACCATGCCGTCGCCGACTGGCGTCGTGCAGGATGCCGGCGTGCCGCCGCGGCCTTCGATCTCGACCAGACAGACGCGGCACGAACCGAAGGCGTCGATCATGTCAGTGGCGCAGAGCTTCGGGATCTCGACGCCGGCCTCCATCGAGGCGCGCATGACAGACGTGCCCTCGGGCACGGTGATTGACCTGCCATCGACGGTCAGCGTCACCATCTTCTCGGAACTAGAAGCCGGCGTACCGTAGTCGGTTTCTTCGATGAGCGTTTTGAACTCGGGCAAGGCGTTCATGGTCGTCCGCTCCTATTCCGCGGCTTCTGCTATTGGCGACGGGCGAAAATCGTCCGGAAAATGATTGATCGCGCTCATCACCGGATAAGGGGTGAAGCCTCCGAGCGCGCAAAGCGATCCGAACTTCATCGTGTTGCAGAGGTCGGTGACGAGCTCGAGCTGCTTTTGCGGCTCGATATTCTTGGCGATCTTGTCGAGCGTTTCGACGCCGCGCGTCGAACCGATACGGCAGGGCGTGCACTTGCCGCAACTCTCAATGGCGCAGAACTCCATGGCGAAGCGCGCCTGCTTCAGCATGTCGGCTGTGTCGTCGAACACGACGATGCCGGCATGCCCGATGAGGCCATCCTTGGCGGCAAAGGATTCATAGTCAAAGGGCGTGTCGAAGAGCGCACGCGGGAAATAGGCGCCAAGCGGACCGCCGACCTGGACCGCTTTCACCGGCCGGCCGGTGGCCGTGCCACCACCGATCCTGTCGACGATGTCGCCGAGCGACAGGCCGAAAGCCGCCTCGTAGAGGCCTCGATGCTTGACGTTCCCGGCGATCTGGATCGGGATCGTGCCGCGCGAGCGCCCCATGCCGAAATCGCGGTAGAAAGCCGCCCCCTTGTCGAGGATGATCGGCACGGAGGCGAGCGAGATCACGTTATTGATGACGGTGGGACAGTCGAAGAGACCCTTGTGGGCCGGCAGCGGCGGCTTGGCGCGCACGACGCCGCGCTTGCCTTCCAGGCTGTTCAGCAACGACGTTTCCTCGCCGCAGACATAGGCGCCCGCGCCTGTCCGGACTTCGATATCGAAAGCGCGGCCGGAACCGAGCACGGACGGTCCCAGAATGGCCGCCCGGCGGGCGATCTCGACGGCCTCCCTCATTGTCGCAATCGCATGCGGATATTCCGAACGCGTATAGACGAAACCCTTTGTGGCGCCCGTCGCCAGCCCGGAAATCGCCATGCCTTCGATCAGCACGAAGGGATCGCCTTCGATGATCATGCGGTCTGCGAATGTGCCGCTGTCGCCTTCGTCGGCATTGCAGACGATGTATTTCCGGTCACCCGCAGCGTCCAGAACCGTCTTCCACTTGATGCCGGTCGGAAAGCCGGCGCCGCCACGTCCGCGAAGGCCCGAATCGGTGACCTCCTTGACCACGTCTGCGGGGGCCATCGCCACTGCCCGGCGGAGTCCGGCAAGGCCGCCATGCGCTTCATAGTCTTCCAGTGAAAGCGGATCGGTAATGCCGCAGCGCGCGAAGGTCAGGCGGGTCTGTTCCTTGAGGAATGGGAGGCTTTCGACCTCCCCCAGACAGAGCTCGTGGCTACCGCCGTTCACGAGGCCGGCATCGAACAGTAACGGCACATCCTTGGCCTTGACCGGGCCATAGCCGATGCGCTTGCCGGAAACCTCGACCTCGACCAGAGGCTCCAGCCAGAACATGCCACGCGAGCCGTTGCGGACGATCTTCGCGTCGATGCCGCGCACCGAGATTTCCTTTGCAATCGCTCTTGCCACCTTTTCAGCCCCGAGAGAAAGCGCCGCCGCATCCCGCGGGATGTAAATCCTGACGGTCATGCCCGCACCTCCGCGACGATCTCAGCAATCACATCGTCGTCGATTCGGCCATGCGGTTCGCCGTCCAGCATCGCCGCTGGCGAACAGGCACAGAGCCCGAGACAATAAACGGGTTCCAGCGTGACGCTGCCATCGAGGGCCGTCTGATGGAAATCGATCCCCAGCAGAGATTTGATACGCTCAGCCACGGCATCGCCACCCATCGACTGGCAGGCCTCGGCACGACAGAGCTTCAGCACATGACGCCCGGCGGGATGGTTGCGGAAATCGTGATAGAAGGTCATTACGCCGTGCACTTCGGCGCGGGAAAGATTCAGTTCCTGCGCGATAACAGGAAGCGCTTCCTGCGGCACATAACCGAATTCATCCTGGATTTCATGCAAGATGGGAAGAAGCGGGCCTTCCAGAGAGCGAAGGTTCGAGACGATCGCGCGCGTGCGCTCGGCAATATCGCCAGTGGCGACGTGGGCATTCATTATGGCAGGCCTCCCAGGGCTTCCCTTTATCAACCGCCATACCAGCTCCCCCGAACTTGGTATGACATCGTAGAGGAAGTTTCTCAGGGAACATGCAGGTAATCAATAA
This sequence comes from Rhizobium sp. P32RR-XVIII, assembly GCF_012641395.1. Classification (GTDB taxonomy): domain Bacteria; phylum Pseudomonadota; class Alphaproteobacteria; order Rhizobiales; family Rhizobiaceae; genus Rhizobium. The sequence goes on from NZ_JABAIH010000011.1 coordinate 125,599, forward strand.
AGCCGTCCCGTTGCTTGATAGGATTTTTCTATCGAAGATCTTCGCTTTCTGCGAGTATCCGCGCCTCATGCAACAGGGCAGAGACGAGTGGCGTGAACGGCTCACGATGCGTCGCCACCAGACCGACCAGATGATCGGCCTCCGGCTCGACGATCGGGATCATGCGGATTTCCGCCGGGAACCCGAAGGATTCGGCCACATTCCGCGGCATGATGCTCGCCCAGCGCCCGGTGCGCACATGCGAGAAAAGCACGATCATCGATCCCGATTCCAGGGACGGATGTGCGGTCGCACCGGCCTCGGATAGATGCCGATTGATGATGCGACGGTTCTGCATGTCCGCAGTCAATAGGCAAAGCCGAAGATTGCCGACTTCGTGCCATGTCACGGTTTCGCGATCGGAAAGCGGACTGCCTGCGGCCGTGATGAGATTATAGCGCTCGGCGTAGAGAGGCACGGTCGTCACGCGCCCCAGCGGCTCGTTTTCTAGGTAGGTGACGCCGGCATCGATCTCCAGATTTTCGAGCATGCTCAGCACCTGCAGCGAATTGCGCGAGACGATCGAGAAGGTAACGTCCGGATGCCGCTCCTGAAAAGGCGTGGTGATCCTCGGCAGCATGGCAAGCGCCGTCGGGATGGAGGCGATCCGCAGGTGGCCGGACAGGCCCTTGCGGGCCGCGCGCATCTCTTCGCGCATCGTGCGGGTGTCGCCGACGATGCGGCGGGCCCACTCAAGCACACGCTGGCCTTCGGGGGTCAGGCCCTGAAAGCGTGAGCCTCGCTGTACCAGCATGACGCCCAGCTGGTCTTCGAGTTGCCGAATGGCGGCCGACAGCGTCGGCTGCGATATGCCGCACTCTTCGGCGGCACGGCCAAAGTGCTTTTCGTTGGCAAGGGCGATGAAGAATTCAAGCTTGTCGAGCATCTGGCCTCCCACCGACTTCGGAGCAAGCCATCTTTGGCCTTAGCCGTCAACAATCGCAAGAACAGGTCAGCCAGCGTCCGACATATCTAACATCCCGAATAGCGAATCGAGGAAGGTCGTCACCTTGGGATTGCCGATACTGTAATACACAAGCCGGCCCGCCCGGCGCGTATTCACCAGGCCTTCCATGCGAAGCCGCGCGAGCTGCTGCGACACCATGGCTTGCTGCACGCCAAGCAATGCTTCGATTTGACTAACCGTTTTTTCTTCCTTGGCGAGAATGCAAAGAATGAGAAGCCTGGTTTGATGCGCCATCGCTTTTAGCAGGTCGCTCGCCTCAATGGCCTTGGCGGCGAGCTTTTGCAGTTCCTGACCGGTCCCCCCCGGCTCAGTCTTCGGCATTATGACTCTCTAATATGTTAACCCCAGATAAACGAGAGCGATATCACATCCACACCCGGACGTTGGGCCTAATTGGTGAAATGCCAAAAAAAGTCCAAGCAAATCAGCAGATAAGCTGGCCGCCGTTGACCTCGAGCACCTGCCCGGTGATGTAACCGGAAAGCGATGGTGCAGCCAGGAAGAGGTATGCGGGTGCGCAATCCTCCGCTGTGCCGAGGCGTTGAAGCGGGATCGTCTTGCGGGTCTGTTCCAGCTTCTCGCGCGATGAATAGCGCTCGTGAAAATCGGTTTCGATGGTACCCGGCGATACGCAATTGACCCGGATGCCATCCGGCGCAAGCTCGCGTGCGAGCGCCTTGGAATAGGTGGAGACGAAAGCCTTCGAGGCGGAATAGATTGCCGAGCCAGGACTGCCGCCGGTCAGCGCCGAGATGGAAACCGTGTTGACGATCGCCGCACCGTGGGCTGCCCGCAACGCCGGCAGAAGCGCGCGGGTGAGCTCCACCACAGACGTCTGGTTGAGCTTTACGACCGTGTGGTACTCCTCGTCCGTCAACTCTGCTGCCGGAAACCGGCCAACCATCGTGCCGGCATTGTTGACGAGTACGTGCACAGCGCCGAATTTATCCATTGCTTTGGCCACGAAAGCGGCCGTCCCGCCCGGCGCCAGAAAATCGCCTGCAACGAGAATGGCGCGTCGCTCCTGCTCGGCAGTCAGCAGAAAATCTGGCAAGTCTCGCTCCCCATCCCGTCCGGTGTGAACCAGAACATGGGCACCGCAATCCAGGAACTGCCGAGCAACTTCAAGACCGATGCCGCGGCCCGCGCCGGTTACCACAACATTGCGATTTTCAAACAGCTTCGGATGAAACACCCCTGGATCCTCCGGGCCTCGGCAGCCAGTCGCCGATTGCGCAATTTTCGCTTTAACATATGATCCGGCCAAACGAAAGAAAGGGAGGCGAAGCCATGTTTCTGTCCGGGCGCCAGACGGAAATCCTCGATATCGCCAAGGCGGAAGGCCGCGTGCTGGTCGAAGATCTTGCAGCGCGCTTTTCCGTCACACCGCAGACCATCCGCAAGGACCTGAACGACCTGTGTGACGGGCGTGTGCTGACGCGCATTCATGGAGGAGCGATCTTTCCGGCCGGGACGGCAAACGTGAAATACGAGGCACGCCGTTCGATCGCTGCGGCTGAAAAGCTCGCGATCGGCCGCGCGACGGCTGAACTTATTCCGAATAACGTCTCGCTCTTCATCAATATCGGGACGACGACGGAAGCCGTGGGCGAGGCGCTGGTTGATCACCGGGAATTGATGGTGATCACCAATAACATCAATGTCGCCAATCGATTGCGAATGTTTCCCTCCATCGAGGTGGTTATAGCCGGCGGCGTCGTACGTCATTCGGACGGCGGTATCGTCGGTGAGGCAGCCGTTGATTTCATCCGGCAATTCAAGGTCGATTACGCTGTCATCGGCGCTTCCGCAATCGATCCGGACGGAGCGCTTCTTGATTTCGATTTCCGCGAAGTAAAGGTCGCGCAGGCGATCATGGCGAATGCGCGCCACGTTGTTCTCGTTGCCGACTCGACAAAATTCGATCGCACCGCCCCCGTGCGCATCGGCCATCTGTCCCAGGTCCACACTTTCGTTACCGACGACTGCGATGTTGAACCGCTGAGGAAGATCTGTTCGGAAGGCGGCATCAATCTCATCGAGACCGCAGGAAAGACGTGGTCATAAAATGTTCGTTTGACATTCGATTTATTTCATTTTAGCGCTACTTCACTTTCGTTTTACGGCGTTAGCCTTGGAGAACAATTGTGAACAGCGAGATCTTCGACCTATTCGTGATCGGGGGCGGGATCAACGGCTGCGGGATCGCGCGGGATGCGGCAGGGCGCGGCTATTCGGTGGCGCTGGCGGAGATGGGCGATTTCGCCTCGGGGACCTCGTCGGGGGCGACCAAGCTGATCCATGGCGGGCTGCGCTATCTCGAGCATTACGAGTTCCGGCTGGTGCGCGAATCGCTGATGGAGCGCGAGGTCTTGTGGGCGATGGCGCCGCACATCATCTGGCCGCTGCGCTTCGTGCTGCCCTACCAGAAGGGCGGCATCCGGCCGGCCTGGCTGATCCGCCTCGGACTGTTCCTCTACGACCATCTCGGCGGCCGCCGGCTGTTGCCGCCGACGGCGGTGCTCGACCTTCGCCGCGATCCGGCCGGCAAGCCGCTGAAGCCGGTGTTTGCCAAGGCCTTCGAGTATTCCGACGGCTGGGTCGACGATGCCCGGCTGGTGGTGCTGAACGCCCGCGATGCCGCCGACCGCGGGGCGCTGATCCTGCCGCGCACCAAGGTGGTCTCGGCCCGCCGCGAGGGCGGCCTGTGGGAGATCGACAGCGTGAACATGCTGACCGGCGAGAACCGCCGGCATCGGGCCCGCATGCTGGTCAATGCCGCCGGCCCCTGGGTCGACCAGCTGCTGCGCGCCGCTTTCGGCCAGAACGAGGCCCGGCATGTGCGCCTGGTGCAGGGCAGCCACATCGTCGTCCGGAAGAAGTTCGAGGGGCCGCGCGCCTATTTCTTCCAGAACCCCGACAACCGCATCATCTTCGCCATTCCCTACGAGGAGGATTTCACGCTGATCGGCACCACTGATCGCGACTATAACGGCGATCCGCAGGCTGTCAGGATCTCCGAAGAGGAGACCCGTTATCTGTGCGCCGCCGCCAGCGAATATTTCAACGAACCGGTGAAGCCGGAAGACATCGTCTGGAGCTATTCGGCGGTGCGGCCGCTCTATGACGACGGCGCCTCGAAGGCGCAGGAGGCGACGCGCGACTATGTGCTGAAGGTGGAGGGCGAGGCCGGTGCCGCACCGCTGCTCAACGTCTTCGGCGGCAAGCTGACCACCTACCGGCGGCTGTCGGAACATGCGCTGGAAAAGATCGGCGCGGCGATCGGCGAAAAGGGCGCGCCGTGGACGGCCAGCAGCCATCTGCCGGGCGGCGACTTTCCGGTGCAGGGTTACGAAGCGCAGGTCGCAACGCTCAAGGCGGCCTATCCGTTCCTGGCCGATCCGCATGCCCGAAGGCTGACGCGCCGCTACGGCACCCGGGCCAGCGTGCTGCTCGGGCAGGCAAAATCGCTCGCCGACCTCGGCCGCTGCTTCGGTTCCGATCTCTACGAGGCCGAGGTCGGCTATCTCGTCAAGCACGAATGGGCCATCACCGCCGAAGACGTCCTGTGGCGACGCTCCAAGAAAGGGCTATATCTGGCAAAGGACGAGGCTGCCGCTCTGGACAGCTACATGCTGACACGTGCCGCCGCGGCGTAAGTGAAGCGCGCCCTTGTTCCGTCAGTCATCATGGCCTAGGCCTGGTGCGAACCAGACAGGCGAGGCGCTCATGCAAAGAGACGGAAGACTGGCCGGCCCGGATGCGATGCGTGCAGCCGCCTGCTTGCTGGTGCTCGTTCACCACCTCGTCTTGCGGATAGATATCAGTCAGGTGAGCCCTAGCGTCCAATCAGCTTTGGTCGTTGGCCGCTTCGGCAATTTTGGTGTGGCCATCTTCTTTGTCTTGAGCGGCTATCTCCTAGCACGGCCCTTCTGGTCTGCGCTGGATGGACGTCGCCCGATGCCGGACATGAAGACCTATGTGGTGCGCCGGGCAGCCCGCATCCTGCCGGGCTTCTGGGTGGCGCTGACCGCCGGCTTCATTTTGAGCATCACGCTGTTCGGACATCCGCTGACGGCCGGCCTCGCCATTCGCTATGCTGCCGGCTTTCTGCTGATGAGCCAGTGGCATTGGCGAACCTTCTTTCCCGTCGAGGGAAACGGACCACTTTGGTCCATTCCGTTCGAGGCGACCTGCTACGTGCTGCTGCCGCTATGCATGTTTGCGCTTTATCGCCTTGGCCGCGCGCTGCCGCGCTTCGCCACGCGTCTCCTCTGGCTGGGTCTCATTGCCGCGGTTATTGCTCTGCACTGGCTGATCGCCAACAATCTGCAGCCGGACGACCTGCGACGCGGCTGGGCGTTCGGAATGCTGGGCGGAGCGAAGGAATGGATGCCGCGCTACAATCCGATCGGCTTTTTCTCGATATTCGCGCTTGGCGTCCTCGCCTCGGGCGTCGAGACAATGCTGCCTCGACGGAACGCAGCTTTCTTCGACGTTCTCGCCTCTCTGGGAATGGCAGGCGCCGCCACTGCCCTCGCCTCCGCTTCCGGTGGCACATGGGAGGCCTACGGCTGGCTTGGCATACCTTATGACTTCCCGCTTTTTCCGGCCGCTGTCGCGCTGACGCTTGTTGCGCTGGCGCACTCGCTTTGGCTCGGCGATGTTCTCGATCATCACGCGATCGGCTCGATCGCAAAGATCTCGTTCGGCATCTACCTCTGGCAAGATCCGATCATTTCAGCGATGAAAGCGATCTTTCCCTCGGCATTCGGTCCGCTCGGCGGCGACCTGCTTTTCGGATGGCTGCTCTGGTCGCTCGTGGCTACAGCACTCGTGTTCGCCGTGGCGACATTCAGCTATGTTTTCATCGAACGGCCGGTGCTTCTCAGAGCCAAGGCTCTTCCGCGCTGAGCAGACATTACCGCGCAAAAAAGCGGCCCGTTAAGGCCGCTCAGGTCACTTCCGGTGATTGAGATCACTCCTCTACGACGCCGCGCAGATGCGAGAGTTCCATGATCAGATGCTCGAGCCTCGACCTGTGTTCCTCGGAGAGGGCATCCTCGAGTTCCGCCTTCACGGTCTCGATGCGGCGGGTGAGCTCGTCCTTGCGCAAATCCTCGATCGCAACGGCAGATTCCGCAAGCAGCGTGCAGCCTGTCGGCAGAATGTCCGCGAAGCCACCGAAAACGACGTAGTCCTGCTTGGAGCCGTCGCGGGAGCGCACGCTGACGATGCCCGGCTTAATGGTCGTCATCGTCGGGGCGTGGTGCGCCATAACGGTCATGTCGCCCTCGGTTGCCGGAATGACAACTTCCGTCACCATCTCCGACAGAAGTATGCGCTCCGGAGATACGAGTTCAAAATTGAAATTGTCAGCCATCAGTGATTCACCTTCTCGGCTATGGCTTTTGCATCTTGCAGTTTGGTCCCACAGAACGGGCAATGCAGTATTGCCTGATCGAGATATCCGAGACCTTCCTCAGTCTGGACCAGGCCCACCACCATCATCAGCACGCCGTTGTCCGCCCTGTAAACGGTCGGCGCTGCCGGGGCGGGAAGTTCTGCCACGACTTCCCTCAGGGAGTCGCAGCAGAAAACCTCGTGATCAGCTTCGTTCATCAAGCGGCTGCGGACAGCTTCTTGGCCTTCTCGATGGCTTCCTCGATCGAGCCGACCATGTAGAAGGCTGCTTCCGGCAGGTCGTCATACTCGCCGTTGACGAGGCCCTTGAAGCCCTTGATCGTGTCTTCGAGAGCAACCAGCTTGCCCGGCGAGCCGGTGAAGACTTCCGCAACGAAGAACGGCTGCGACAGGAAGCGCTCGATCTTGCGGGCGCGGGCAACGGACAGCTTGTCCTCTTCGGAGAGCTCGTCCATGCCCAGGATCGCGATGATGTCCTGCAGGGACTTGTAGCGCTGCAGCGTCGACTGGACCTTACGAGCGATCTCGTAGTGTTCTTCGCCGACCACCATCGGGTCGAGCATGCGCGAGGTGGAGTCGAGCGGGTCGACAGCCGGGTAGATACCCTTTTCAGCGATCGAACGCGACAGAACCGTCGTTGCGTCCAGGTGGGCGAACGAGGTTGCCGGAGCCGGGTCGGTCAAGTCGTCGGCCGGAACGTAAATCGCCTGAACCGAGGTGATCGAGCCGGTCGTCGTGGTCGTGATACGCTCCTGCATCTGGCCCATGTCCGTTGCGAGCGTCGGCTGATAACCGACGGCCGAAGGAATACGGCCGAGCAGAGCCGACACTTCCGAGCCGGCCTGGGTGAAGCGGAAGATGTTGTCCACGAAGAACAGCACGTCCTGGCCCTGGTCACGGAAGTTTTCCGCAACCGTCAGACCGGTCAGAGCCACACGTGCGCGGGCGCCCGGCGGTTCGTTCATCTGGCCGTAAACTAGGGCTGCCTTCGAGCCTTCGCCGCCGCCGTGCTTGTTCACGCCGGATTCGATCATTTCGTGGTAGAGGTCATTGCCTTCGCGGGTACGTTCGCCCACACCTGCAAAGACCGAGTAACCACCATGCGCCTTGGCGACGTTGTTGATCAGTTCCATGATGAGAACGGTCTTGCCGACGCCTGCACCGCCGAAGAGGCCGATCTTGCCGCCCTTGGCGTAAGGCGCCAGAAGGTCGACGACCTTGATGCCGGTAACGAGAATCTGCGCTTCCGTCGACTGATCCACGTAAGCCGGCGCATCCTGGTGGATCGCGCGCTTCGTGGCCGTGACCAGCGGACCGGCTTCGTCGACCGGTTCGCCGATGACGTTCATGATACGGCCAAGCGTTTCCGGACCAACCGGAACGGAGATCGGAGCGCCGGTATCGGCGACCTGCTGACCGCGTACGAGACCTTCGGTCGAGTCCATGGCGATCGTGCGGACTTCGTTCTCACCGAGGTGCTGAGCGACTTCGAGAACCAGGCGGTGGCCTGCATTGGTCGTTTCGAGCGCGTTCAAAATCGCCGGCAGTTCGCCCTCGAAAGCAACGTCGACGACGGCGCCGATAACCTGTGTGACCTTGCCGACAGAGCCTGTGGCGGTCTTCATAGCGGCGGTCTTCGCTGCCGCCTTCGGGGTAGCTGCCCTAGCCATTTTCTTACCCTCTTTCTCTAGCCTCAGAGCGCTTCGGCGCCCGAAATGATTTCAATGAGTTCCTTGGTGATCTGAGCCTGACGCTGGCGGTTGTAGCTGAGCGTCAATTTGTTGATCATCTCACCGGCATTGCGTGTCGCGTTGTCCATAGCGCTCATCTTGGCGCCCATTTCGCCGGCGACATTCTCAAGGAGCGCGCGGAAAATCTGGACGGAGATGTTGCGCGGGATCAATTCGCTCAGAATCGATGCCGGATCCGGCTCGTATTCGTAAACCGCGCCCGCATGTTCAGCATCCTCGACGACGCCAGTCGGGGCGGAAGCCGGGATCAGCTGCTGAGCCGTTGGAATCTGCGAAATGACCGATTTGAACTGGGAGTAGAACAACGTGCAAACGTCGAACTCGCCGGCTTCGAACATCTCGATGACACGCTTGCCGATCTGGTCGGCATTCTCGAACCCGACGCGCTTCACGTCACGAAGTTCCTTGCGCTCGACGATGAGCGAGGAAAATTCGCGGCGAAGAATGTCGTAGCCCTTCTTGCCGACGGTAAAGATCTTGACGGTCTTGCCTTCGGCAACGAGCTTGCGAGTATGATCGCGCGCGAAACGCGCGATCTGCGAATTGAAAGCGCCGCAGAGGCCACGCTCGGCGGTGCAGACAACGAGCAGATGAACCTGATCCTTGCCAGTACCGGTCATGAGTGCGGGTGCATCATCGGCATCGGTAACCGCGCTAGCGATGTTCGAAAGAACCGCCGCCATGCGCTCCGAATAAGGCCGAGCGGCCTCGGCCGCCTCCTGCGCACGCCGAAGCTTTGCCGCGGCGACCATTTTCATCGCCTTGGTGATCTTCTGCGTCGCCTTGACCGAGGCAATCCGGTTTTTCAGATCCTTAAGTGAAGGCATCCGTTGTCCGTCCTAATTGAGTTCGATCAGGCAAAAGACTTCGCGAACGTGTCGAGAGTAGCGGTGAGCTTGCTCCGGGTGTCGTCGCTGATCGCCTTTTCCGTCCGAATCGTGTCGAGGATGGCCGAGCCTTCAGAGCGGAGATACGACAGCAGAGCCTGTTCAAACTTGCCGACCTGAGCGACCGGAAGCTTGTCGAGATAGCCGTTGACGCCGGCGAAGATAACCGCGACCTGCTCTTCCGTCTTCAGCGGCGAGAACTGCGGCTGCTTCAGGAGTTCGGTCAGGCGGGCACCACGGTTCAGCAGGCGCTGTGTCGCAGCATCGAGGTCCGAACCGAACTGGGCGAAGGCGGCCATTTCGCGATACTGGGCGAGCTCGCCCTTGATCGAGCCGGCAACCTGTTTCATCGCCTTGATCTGTGCGGCGGAGCCGACGCGCGAAACCGACAGACCGACGTTAACAGCCGGACGGATGCCTTGATAGAACAGGTCGGTCTCGAGGAAGATCTGACCGTCGGTGATCGAAATCACGTTGGTCGGAATGAAGGCCGAAACGTCGTTGCCCTGCGTTTCGATGACCGGCAGAGCGGTCAGCGAACCGGCGCCAGCCGCGTCGCTCATCTTTGCAGCGCGCTCGAGGAGACGCGAGTGCAGGTAGAAGACGTCGCCCGGATAAGCTTCGCGGCCCGGCGGACGGCGCAGCAGCAGCGACATCTGACGGTAGGAAACAGCCTGCTTGGACAGGTCGTCGTAGCCGATCAAGGCATGCTGGCCGTTGTCGCGGAAATATTCGCCCATGGTGCAGCCGGCAAACGGCGCGAGATACTGCATCGGAGCCGGATCGGAAGCCGTCGCAGCAACGATGATCGAATACTTCAGGGCGCCGCGCTCTTCGAGAACCTTGACGAACTGGGCAACCGTGGAGCGCTTCTGGCCGACGGCAACGTAGACGCAGTAAAGCTTCTCACCCTCTGGACCAGAGTCGTGGATGGCCTTCTGGTTCAGGATCGTGTCGAGAATGATCGCGGTTTTGCCGGTCTGGCGGTCGCCGATGACCAGTTCGCGCTGGCCGCGGCCGACCGGGATGAGTGCGTCGATGGCCTTGAGACCGGTCGACATCGGCTCATGAACCGACTTGCGCGGAATGATGCCTGGAGCCTTGATGTCGACGCGCGAGCGGCGGGTCGCATTGATCGGGCCCTTGCCGTCGATCGGGTTGCCGAGAGCGTCGACGACGCGGCCGAGCAGCTCCGGACCAACCGGAACGTCGACGATGGCGCCGGTCCGCTTGACGACGTCGCCTTCCTTGATGTCACGGTCCGAACCGAAGATAACGACACCGACGTTGTCGGATTCGAGGTTCAGCGCCATGCCGCGGACGCCGCCCGGAAACTCGACCATTTCGCCTGCCTGAACATTGTCCAGACCGTAAACGCGAGCAATACCGTCACCGACAGAAAGCACCTGGCCGACTTCCGAGACTTCTGCCTCTTTGCCGAAATTTTTGATTTGATCTTTGAGAATTGCGGAAATTTCCGCGGCGCGGATGTCCATCAGCCAACCTCTTTCAATGCAAGCTTGAGGGTAGAAAGTTTGGTACGAAGCGACGTATCAATCTGACGGGACCCGACCTTGACGATCAGACCACCAAGAATTGACGGATCAACCGTGACGGCAATCGCCACGTCTTTGCCGGTGACGCCCTTCAGCGCCGCCTTCAATTCGGTTTCCTGCGCTGGAGTAAGCGCATGGGCCGAGGTGACCTCGGCAGAAATTTCACCACGCTGATTGGCCGCGATGATGCGGAAGGCCCTGATGATGCCCGGAAGGGCAAAGAGGCGGCGGTTGCGCGCCAGGACCTTCAGGAAATTGGCGAAGAAGCCGCCGAAGCCGGCTTTCTCGTTGAGGGCAACGATCGCCTTCAGCTGATCGTCGGACGAAAAGACAGGGCTTGAAACGAAGCGCTTCAAATCATCGCTCTCGTCCAGCATCGCCTGGAAACGGTCGAGATCCCTCGTGACGCTCTCGACGGCACCTTCCTCAAGCGCCAGTTCGAACAGCGACGAGGCATAGCGTTCTGCAACACCAGAAGTAAGCTGGGACGTGTCTGCCACGGGCACAAATTCCCCTATTTCAGTTCAAGAATCCTGCCACGGGCGTAAATTGGCCCATGCACTTGAATTCGCTTTTGATTTCCCCCGGAAAGCGCAAGAGAAGCCTCTCACCTCTTTCGAAATTCGGGGTCCGTCTAACATAGGATATCGGGACTCGCAACACGCGTAACGTCCGAATGTGCCTTTCGAATGATTTTCTGTCGGAAAATCGAAAAATGGCCCAAATTGCTGTGAGCAAACGGTCCGCAGCACCATAATCTACGTTGCGAAGAAGCCGAAGGAATATCCGAGCGGCAGTGCCGCAAGAGCGACTTGCACAACCAAAAGTAAATAATTGAGCGCCGTACTCCCCTTATCGGAAAGGAGGGAGACGACCCGGGCGAAAGCCGCCATCGCGAAAGCCGCGCCGAGCGCCATGTAGATGAAGTCCTGCGCCAGCATGATCGCCGAAAGGCCGAAGCCGAGATAGAAGCCGCCGATGGAGCGCTGCTCGGCGAACCCATCCCGACGCTCGCCGCGGGGCTGCAGACCGAAAAGCCGCATCGCGTAGCCGGGTGCGAACATGATCACGAAACCGGCGAGAGCCGTGAATGCGGCGGCGCAGAAAGCGAGCTGCTCGCCAAACGTCTCCGGAAAATAAAACTCCATGAATCAGCCCCAAATCACTGAATGATTGGGGCGACTTATGGCACGAAGCCAGCTGTTAGGAAACGGTGGCAAGACATCGCGGCAAGTTGAATGATTGGGCGACGGGCGGGCGGCGCTAGTGTCGTTCACAGGAAGCTCTGCGGATCGATGTCGAGCTGGACATGGACCGAGCCTCGCTCTTTCGGCGCCTGGGCGAGCATGGTCCGCAGAAAAGCCTGCATGTCGGAATTCCGCCGTCCGTGGACGAGCAGGCGGAAGCGGTAGCGGCCCCGGACCAGCGCCAGCGGCGCTTCGGCCGGTCCGAGGACCGAAATGCCTGAGACCTGCGGGGCTGCATTGCGCACGCCGCGAGCGTGGTTTTCCGCATCATGCCTGGTTTCAGCCGAAACGATGATCGAAGCGAGCCGTCCGAAAGGCGGCAGAATTGCGCGTTCCCGCTCGGAGATCTCGCGTTCATAGAAGGCGCCCGCATCGCCGGAGACGATCGCCTGCATGACGGGATGCTGCGGCTGGTAGGTCTGCAACAACCCATGGCTCTTCAGACCTGTTCGCCCTGCACGGCCCGTCACCTGCGAAAGAAGCTGGAAGGTTCTTTCTGCCGCGCGCGGATCGCCGTTGGCAAGACCGAGATCGGCGTCGACGATGCCGACCAGGGTCATGAGCGGAAAGTTATGCCCCTTGGCGACAAGCTGCGTGCCGATGACGATATCGGCTTCGCCCTTGGCAATCGCATCAAGCTCCAGACGCAGGCGTTTGACGCCACCCATGATGTCGGAGGAAAGCACGATCGTCCGTGCCTCGGGGAAATGCCGCTCGACCTCTTCGGCGATGCGCTCGACTCCCGGCCCGCAAGCGACGAGATGGTCAAGCGTTCCGCATTCCGGGCAGGCCTCGGGGGTCCGCTCCGTATGGCCGCACTGATGGCATTGGAGCTGGCTGCGGAAACGATGCTCGACGAGCCAGCTCGAACATTGCGGGCACTGGAAACGATGACCGCAAACGCGGCAGAGCGTGAGCGGGGCGTAGCCGCGACGATTGAGGAAGAGCAGCGCCTGTTCTTTCTTCTCGATGGTCTTGCCGATCGCCCGGATCAAGACAGGCGAGAGAAAGCCGCCCCTTTCCGGGGCGTGCCGCCGCATGTCGACGAGGTGCAGATCCGGCAACGCCGCGTCACCAAAACGTGTCGGTAGATGAATGGTGCTATAGCGTCCGCTCTGGCCGTTCACTTGACTTTCGACAGAAGGCGTCGCCGACACCAGAACGACCGGGAAATCGCCGATACGCCCGCGCACGACAGCCATGTCGCGTGCATTGTAGTAGACGCGGTCTTCCTGTTTGTAGGCCGGATCGTGCTCCTCGTCGACAACGATGAGGCCCAGGTCTTCGAACGGCAGAAACAGGGCCGATCTTGCCCCAGCAACGACCCGGACCTCGCCGGTGACCGCCTGTCGCCAGACCTTTTCGCGCATGCGCGGCGCAAGATCGGAGTGCCATTCGGCCGGCTTTGCGCCAAAGCGGTCCTGAAAGCGCTCGAGGAAACTCGCCGTCAGCGCGATTTCGGGCAGCAGGATCAGCACCTGCCTTCCTTGTCTCAGCGTCTCGGCTATCGCCTCGAAATAGACCTCGGTCTTGCCCGAGCCCGTGACGCCGTCGATCAGCGAGACCGCAAATTCACCCTTTCTGACCTCGGTCAGAATCTCTTCGGCTGCAGCCTTTTGCGGCCCTTCCAGGCGCGACGGCGCAAAATCCGGATCTGGTTTTGCGACCACGGGCGGCGGTGGCAGGAAGATCGTCTCGAACAGGCCGTGGCTGACGAGACCATCCACGACGCTGAGCGAAACGCCAGCCGCGTGCGCAAGGCCCGACCGCGTCCAGGAAATGCCGTCCGCTGCCGTCTCGAGCACCCGCGCTCGCGCAGGCGTCATGCGTTCCGGCTCGCCGCCGCTGAAGCGCAACCCCTCCACCATAGGCTCCGGCTCAAACGCATTTGGAGCACGAAGCGCCATTCGGGCGACAAGGCCGGGCGGCGACAGCGTATATGCCGCAACCCAGTCGATGAAATCCCGCATTTCCTTGGTGAGCGGCGGGCAATCGAAAACATGCGTGATCGGCCGGAGCTTCTTCGGATCGACCCCTTCGTCGCCGCCGTCCCAGACAACGCCGATCACCTGCCGCGGCCCGAGCGGCACTTGCACGACCGAGCCGGGTTCGACCGCCATGCCTTCGGGTACGGAGTAGGAGTATGCCTTCGGCGCCGGCATGGGGACGAGAACCGGAACCGTACGGTTCACGGGTGGTGCATCGAATAGCGCGCCAAAGAGATCGGAAGAATCTGTGCTCATCGGGCGTGACCATGCCCGCAACGGCCGCAAAATGGAACCATAAAGAGAACGAGAGTCAGGACCTAAACGGCGACTGGTTCGGCGCTGACAACGGAGGCGCTGACAGGCTTAAACTGTGCATCGCCATCTTTGATCAGATCGAACACCGTGTGCGTTTCCAATGCCTTCGTCACTTCGTTGATGTCTCCTTCGAGCCGCTCGACAGGAATGAGGTCGCCGATGATGAAATCGAAGAGGTCGCCGCGCTTGTTGAGAAGCTCGTGAAACACCGTCATGTCGCGGAGTTCCGTCGACCACTTGGCGAACCAGTAGAAAAGGCCGGAATTGCGGGCCTTCATATGCACCGGCAAAATCGGCAGGTTGTATTTGCGGGCGAGGCTGATGGCCGAGCTCTTCCACGGCCTCTCGTTCAACCGGCCATTGGCCCAATAGGCGATGCGGCCCGAGGGAAACAATACGGTTGCCTTTCCCTGCTTCACTGCATGGTTCGTCAGCTGCAGCGTCTCGCGGGTCTTGAGCTTCGACTTGTACTCTTCCCGCCATTCCACGGGGATAACCATTTCGGCAAAGCGCGGATTGACGCGCACGGCATCACGGTTGGCGAAGAACATCATGTCCGGGCGGCGGTTCTTCAACAGATCGAAGACTGCAACACCGTCGGCGATGCCGGTCGGATGGTTGCTGACCAGAATGAAACCGCCGGAGGCAGGGATACGCTCGGCATTCCTGACCTGGATATCCAGGGTGAGCAGATTGCTCATATATTCGAAGCACTGGAAACCAGGCTTGTTCGCGACATCATTGGCGAATTGAAGAGCCTTGTTGTAACGCAGAAGCGTGTAGAGAAAGGGCCGCATCACCGGCCAAAGCGGATTGCGGACAATGCGCTGCCCGCGTTCCGCGATCAGTGTATCGACGATGTGGCCGGGATTGCCGTGGGAAACCAGAGCGATCGCTTCCGCGAGCTGTCCGAAAGCCGTCGTGGATTGGCGCCGTGCCATGCAAAGTCCTGTCTCGTTCGGAGCAGCTATCGCAACCTATTATGATGGATGCATGACAACCGCTTCGCCGATATTAGCAATTCCCTAACTGGTCGCCCCTCAAAATTGGCCAAGGCAATAGCAAAATCAAGGCCAGCGCCGTGAACGAACTCCTGATTATCGCCGACCCGCGCCTGATGGCGGAACGTAGCGCCTGGCTGGAAAACCTGAAGAGCGAACGGCGCCTTTCGGAACACACCCTCGATGCTTACGAGCGTGACAGCCGCCAATTTCTCACCTTCCTGACCGGCCATCTCGGCGGCCCCGCCACCCTGAAGGACATCGAGGCTCTCCGCCCTGCCGATTTCCGCGCCTTCCTGGCTGCGCGCCGCAAGGAAGGCTCCGGCGCCCGATCACTTGGCCGCAACCTCGCCGGCCTTCGCTCGCTGTTGCGCTATCTACAAAAGAAAGGACTGGTGAATGCCGCGGGCGCGAACGCAGTCCGCTCGCCGAAGCAGCCGAAATCGCTGCCGAAGCCGCTTTCCGACAACCAGGCGATCACGGTTGCCAGCAACGAGGCGCAGCTTCACGAGGAACCATGGATCGCTGCGCGCGATGCCGCCGTGTTCACCCTGCTCTATGGCTGCGGCCTGCGCATTTCCGAGGCTCTCGACCTGACCGGGGACACTCTGCAGCCCGGCACCACGGCATTGCGCATCACCGGCAAGGGCAACAAGACCCGCCTCGTCCCGTTGCTGCCCATCGTTGTTGAAGCCGTTCAAAAATACCGATCGATCTGCCCGTATCATCTTGATAGCGCGGCACCGCTCTTCCGCGGCGCACGGGGCGGCAAGCTGCAGGCTGCGATCATCCAGCGCACGATGCAGCGTATGCGCGGAGCCTTCGGCTTGCCGGAAACGGCGACCCCGCATGCGCTGAGGCATTCCTTTGCGACGCATCTTTTGGCTGGCGGTGGCGATCTCAGGACTATCCAGGAACTGCTCGGCCATGCAAGCCTCTCCACGACCCAGGTCTATACCGGCGTCGACTCATCACGCTTGCTGGAAGTTTACGATCGCGCCCATCCAAGGGCATAATCTTTTGTTAACGCATTCTCTTAAAGGAATATGCGCGAGACAAGGCGTAGAGCTTTAGCCTCGTTACTGTGACCGGAACACCATCATGACGATCTCGATCGGCCACCGAAGCCTGCATGTCCCAGCACCCGGCAATATCCTGCTTTGGCTGATTGCCGCCTTCCATATGCTGCTCGCAGCCGCTCTTTTCGCCGTGCTCCTTTCGGTGTCTCAGGCACAGGCTGCCGACGACGCATGCACCGGCAAGAACTTGCTGACCGAGCTGCAACAGAACGATCCCGCCCGTTACGCGGAAGTCGTCAAGGAAGCCGATGCGACGCCGAACGGCAAGGGCATTTTCTGGAAGATTGAAAAGCCCGGTTTGAAGCCGTCCTGGTTGCTCGGCAGCATGCATGTCACCGATCCACGGGTGCTGAACCTGCCGCCCTATGCCCAGGCGGCGCATGACGGTGCCGACACGATCATCATCGAATCCGACGAGATTCTGAATGAGAAGAAGGCGGCGGCCGCTCTCCTGGCGCGGCCGGACCTCACGATGTTCACGGATGGCACGACGATCGAAAAACTTCTTTCGCCGGAAGATTACGCCCGTCTCGACGCCGGCCTGAAGCAACGTGGAATTCCGCTCGCTGCCGTCTCGCGTATGCGGCCCTGGATGATCGCCAGCGCCGTCGCCCTCCCCGCCTGCGAGATCTCGCGGAAGGCCAAGGGCGTGCAATTCCTCGACCAGAAGATCGCCGCCGACGCCGCTGCCGAAGGCAAGCAGGTGAAGGGGCTTGAAACGCTGGCCGAGCAACTGCAGGCAATGGCGGAACTTCCGGTCGAATTCCATCTGAAATCGCTGATCGAAACGCTCGAGCTCGGCGCCAAGATGAACGACGTCGTTGAGACGATGACCGATCTCTATCTCTCCGGAGACATCGGAATGACGATCCCGATGCTCAAAACCGTTTCACCCGACGGCGCGGACGAGGATAGCGATTATGCCGCCTTCGAGCAGCGCGTCATCCTCGACCGCAACAAAGTGATGGCCGAGCGCGCCGCGCCCATACTCGCCGGCGGGAATGTCTTCATGGCCGTCGGCGCGCTTCACCTCCCCGGCGAGGGCGGCGTGATCGAACTGCTGCGCAAGCAGGGCTTCACGGTCACGGCCGTGAACTAACCGACCGTCATCCGTCGAACTGCATTGGTCTTCCAGTAGAACTGGTGTGCGAGCGCACCGGCTACATGTGCGGCGATCAGCGCCCAGAGGATCATCTTGAGAATTTCCGCATGGATGGAGCCGGAAATATCGACACCGAAATAATAGGCCGCCATACCCGTAAGCGGCAGCGCGAAGATCAGCGCATAGAGCGTAACATGCGCAGCCTTTGCCGCAAGGCGAAAGATGGCTGGCTCTTCGGCAATCTCCAGCGGTGCGCCCTGGAACAGGCGCAGGCACACGCGCAGCACAGCCAGAACAAGGATCGAAATACCGATATAGGCGTGCACATTGGCCGAGGCGATCTGCTCGGGCGATGGGGTGCCGCCATGCCGGATCACCCGGTGCCAAGCGTTCATGCCGTCCGGAAAGAGAAGGTTATAGAATATGAGCAGCGCCATGGTCCAATGCACCAGGCGCTGGGGCAGGCTGTAAGATCGAACGACATGAGATCGCATTGGCTTCCCGACAAGATTAGAACAATTCAAAAGTAAAACGGCCGCCTGTCCAGAGACAAGCGGCCGATCGCATATTGCCGAAATTTAATATTACATGTGGATCGGCTTGAAGAAGGTGGCGAGAGCCGCTTCCTTGACGGCTTCCGACATCGTGGGATGCGCGTGGCAGGTCCGGCCTAGGTCTTCCGCGGAACCGCCGAATTCCATCAGCACCGCGATCTCGTGGATCATTTCGCCGGCACCAAAACCAACGATATGGCCGCCGAGAACCCGGTCCGTTTCCTTGTCCGACAGGATCTTCACAAAGCCGTCCGTCGCGAGCATGGCGCGGGCGCGGCCGTTTGCCGTGAAGGGGAACTTGCCGATCTTGTAGGCGACGCCAGCGGCCTTCAGCTCTTCCTCGGTCTTGCCGACGGAGGCGACTTCCGGCTGCGTGTAAACGACGCTCGGGATGACGTCATAATTCACATGGCCATGCTGGCCGGCGAGGATTTCCGCCAGGGCAACGCCTTCGTCTTCCGCCTTGTGCGCCAGCATCGGGCCCTTCACGACGTCACCGATCGCATAGATGCCGGGAACGTTCGTGCGGAAGTGACCGTCGATTTCGACGCGGCCACGGCCGTCGAGCTTCACGCCTGCTTCTTCCAGGCCGAGGCCGGCTGTGTAAGGCGTGCGGCCGGTCGCGATCAGAACGACTTCGGCTTCGAGCGTCTGGGCATCGCCGCCCTTGACCGGCTCGAACGTCACCTTCGCACCCTTGCCGCCCTTTTCGACGCCCGTCACCTTCGAGCTCAGGTTGATGTCGACGCCCTGCTTGGCGAGCATGCGCTGGAACTGCTTGGAGACTTCGCCGTCCATGCCGCCGAGGATCGTGTCGAGAAATTCGACGACGGTGACCTTGGCGCCGAGGCGCGACCACACGGAACCGAGCTCAAGGCCGATCACGCCGCCGCCGACAACGATCATCGTTTCCGGCACCTTCTCGAGCGCGATCGCACCCGTCGAGGAAATGATCACCTTCTCGTCGATATCGACTTTGACACCCGGAATGCCGGCGACATCCGAGCCGGTGGCGATGATGATGTTCTTGCCTTCGATTTCCTGCACCTTGCCGTCGTCGCCGATGACGGAAACCTTGCCGGCCGAAACGATCTTGCCGGTGCCCTGGAAGGCATCGATCTTGTTCTTCTTGAAGAGGAAGGCAACGCCGTCGACGTTCGACTTCACGGTCGCATCCTTGTGCGCCAGCATCTTTCCGAGGTTCAGCTTGGGTGCCGCGACTTCGATGCCAAGCGCATCCATACCATGGCCAGCCTGATGGAACATTTCGGAGGCGTGCAACAGCGCCTTGGACGGGATGCAGCCGACGTTGAGGCAGGTGCCGCCGAAGGTCGCGCGCTTTTCGACGACGGCGACCTTGAGGCCAAGCTGTGCCGCCTTGATGGCAGCGACATAGCCGCCGGGGCCGGTTCCGATAACGATCACATCATAGGACATTGCTTCTTTTCCTTTGCGTTATTTCATTGGCCGGCGGCGCAGGCAGGCGCGAGCCGGAAACCAAAACTGACAGGCGTTGTTACGGGGATGCAGTTGAACCATTCGCCGCTGACAAAGCGAACGCGGACGGATTTGAGGATGGCGATCCGGACGCCGGCAGAGAGAAGACGTTGCATCCTTTTTCCTTTGCCGCCTAACGCCCGCCGCTCACATTGAGGATCGAGCCCGTGACGTAGGAGGCCGCGGGAGACAGAAGGTAGAGAACTGCATCTGCGACTTCTTCAGCCGTTCCCGGCCGCTGCATCGGAATGTTCGGCGCCATGTCTCGCGCGCGATCCGCCAGTCCGCCCGAGGCATGAATATCGGTATCGATGATTCCCGGGCGGATCGCATTGACGCGAACACCTTCGGTGGCGATTTCGCGGGCCAGCCCGATCGTGAACGTGTCGATCGCTGCCTTCGAGGCCGCGTAGTCGACATATTGCGATGGGGAGCCGATGATGACTGCCATCGACGAAATGTTGACGATAGCTCCCCCGCTGCCACCATGTTTGCGCGACATGCGGCGCACGGCTTCCGCCGCGCAGAGAATGGAGCCCGTCACATTGACGCGCATCATCCGCTCGATACGGTCGACACTCATCTCATCGACCCGTTGAGCAACGTCGACGATGCCGGCGTTGTTCACCAGCCCGTCGAGGCGGCCGAAATGGCGATCGACGGTTTCGAACATCGAGACGATATCATCCGCATTGCCGACATCGGCTCTTACGGCAAGCGCCTCTCCGCCATCCGCCGAAATCGCATCGACTACGGCGTCCGCGGCAGCTTTGTTCGAGGCGTAATTGACGGCAACTCGCCAGCCCTGCCTGGCCGCAAGCTTTGAGACAGCGGCACCGATGCCGCGGCTTCCGCCGGTAACCAGCAGAACGGGCGCTTCGCTCATTTTGCACATTCCTTGAATGTCATGACGTCCCAAGGCGCGATGGTTGCCTTGCCCTCACCCCAGATCGAGGACTCGCGGATCGCCGGACCGAGACCCGGCAGCACGATCCTGTCCGCCGCGCCGGCCGACTCCGCCTGAAGATTATCCACTTGGCCTGCCGCGCTGACGCCATAGACCGGCCCCTGCCAGACCGTGCAGGCATCAAGATCGTCACCCGTCACATCGCCACTCGGGCAGTTGAACATGACGATGCCGATCGCACGGTCCGGATCTTCCGATGGCATCACATAGCCATCCAGGACCAACGACGTCTTCTGCACACTGATCTTGAACTGATTGCTTGCCGCAGCAGCATCGGATTCGAGCGGCGAAAAACGAAGCTCGTAAGCGCCGTCGCGATCGGCATAAACGGCATTCGACTGCTTGCAGTCGGCCGGCAGCGCGGCACCCGCTGTCGCGCACAGGAAGAGCGGCACGGCCAGCGCCGTCATTCGCCGCCTAAGCGTCGCGATGCGAAGCGAGCTATTGCCCCTTGCCTGAACTCCAAGCGTCATAAGGCACTCCTTGCCGGAAGAACGAGGGCCGCGCGAGCGGCCCTCCAATTCCTCTTAGAGGTCGAGGACCAGACGCTCCGGATCTTCCAGGCTTTCCTTGACGCGGACGAGGAAGGTCACGGCTTCCTTGCCGTCGACGATACGGTGATCGTAGGAGAGTGCGAGATACATCATCGGACGGATAACGATCTGGCCGCCGACGACAACCGGACGGTCCTGGATCTTGTGCATGCCGAGGATACCGGACTGGGGAGCGTTCAAGATCGGCGAGGACATCAGCGAACCGTAAACGCCGCCATTGGTGATCGTGAAGGTGCCGCCCTGCATGTCGGCCATCGACAGCGAACCGTCGCGGGCTGCCTTTGCCAGGCGTGCCAGGTCCTTTTCGACTTCAGCAATCGACATCTGGTCGGCATCGCGGATGACCGGGACGACGAGGCCTTTGTCCGTGCCGACGGCCATGCCGATGTGGCAGTAGTTCTTGTAGATGATATCGGTGCCGTCGATCTCGGCGTTGACCGCCGGCAGTTCCTTCAGCGCGTGGGTGATGGCCTTGGTGAAGAAGCCCATGAAGCCGAGCTTCACGCCATGCTTCTTTTCGAAGACGTCCTTGTACTTGGCACGCAGATCCATGACCGCCTTCATGTCCACCTCGTTGTAGGTGGTCAGCATGGCGGCGGTGTTCTGTGCGTCCTTGAGGCGCTTGGCGATCGTCTGGCGCAGGCGCGTCATCTTCACGCGCTCTTCGCGGCCGGCATCTTCGACGGTCGACGGACCGCGCGGAGCCGCAGGGACTGCAGCCGGCGCCGAGGCAGCCGGAGCGGAAATGCCCTTGGCGACAGCGGCAATGACGTCGCCCTTCAGGACCTGGCCGCGCTTGCCGCTGCCTTCGACCTGATCGGCCGAGAGATTGTTCTCAGCGAGCATCTTCGAAGCAGCCGGGGCCGGCGGCATGGACGACGGGGCAGCAGGCTGAGCGGCAGGAGCCGGAGCAGCAGCGCCGGCAAGTGCGGGTTCGGCAACCTTCGCCGGAGCGGCGGCCGGGGCGGCAGCAACCGGGGCAGCGGCAGCGCCGGCACCTGCGGTGATCTGGCCGAGCAGCGCGCCGAGACCGACGGTTTCGCCTGCCTGAGCAACGATTTCGGACAGCGTACCGGAGGCCGGCGCCGGCACTTCGATGGTCACCTTGTCGGTTTCGAGCTCAACAATCGGCTCGTCGGCCTTGATGGCGTCGCCAACCTTCTTGAACCAGGTGCCGACGGTTGCCTCGCTGACGGATTCACCGAGAGTTGGAACGCGGATTTCTGTGGCCATTGTTCAAATCCTGATTTGCTTGTTTTCGTTCTATGCGTTTCCGGCAGCAGATGGCCGGAGAATGATCGAGGGCATCGGCAAAATTTCGAAGCGGAAACCGAAGCCGGAGCGGATGATCGGATCAGCGTCGGCTAGCACCTTAGCGGCCTCCTCATCCTCGACCGAGACGACCGCCATGCCCCAGGCTCCCTCGCCTTCGAAGACGGGACCGACGACAACTGCCGATCCTGCTTGTGCGTTCTGGTGCCAATATTCGGCATGGCGTTTCATCGCCGCCATTTCCTCTCCGGTCCCGTCATGCGGGAAAGTGGGGCGCGGCGGAACCAATCTCATGAAGAAATAGGCCATCGCGCCCCCCGTTCTTAGCCGCCCAGCGCATCCTCGAGGAATGCGGCGAGCTGCGACAGATGCTTGGACATCAGGCCTGTTGCCGGCGAAGCGGCAGCCGGACGCCCGGTGTAACGGACGCGCTGATACTTCGCATCGATGTGGGCGAGCACCCACTCCAGATACGGGTCGATGAACGACCAAGCACCCATGTTCTTCGGCTCTTCCTGGCACCAGACCATCTCGGCGTTCCGGAAGCGCGAGAGCTCGTTGATGAGCGCCTTTGCCGGGAACGGATAGAGCTGTTCGACGCGCAGCAGATAGACATCGTCGATGCCGCGCTTTTCGCGCTCTTCCAGAAGGTCGTAGTAGACCTTGCCGGTGCACATGACGACACGGCGAATCTTGTTGTCCTTCTGCAACTTGATCGGGCTATCCTTGATGACCTCGGCATCGTCCCAGAGCAGACGATGGAAGGAGGACTCACCGGCAAGTTCGGCAAGGCTCGACACTGCCCGCTTGTGGCGCAGCAAGGACTTCGGCGTCATCAGGATCAGCGGCTTGCGGAAGTCACGCTTCAGCTGGCGGCGCAGGATGTGGAAGTAGTTCGCCGGCGTCGTGACGTTGGCGACCTGCATGTTGTCTTCGGCGCAAAGCTGCAGGTAGCGCTCGAGGCGAGCCGAAGAGTGCTCCGGACCCTGACCTTCGTAGCCATGCGGCAGCAGGCAGACGAGACCGGACATGCGCAGCCACTTGCGTTCGCCCGACGAAACGAACTGGTCGAAGACGACCTGCGCACCGTTGGCGAAGTCGCCGAACTGGGCTTCCCAGAGGGTCAGCGCATTCGGGCGAGCCAGCGAATAGCCGTATTCGAAGCCGAGCACCGCTTCTTCCGAAAGCATCGAGTTGATGACTTCGTAACGGGCCTGGTTGGGCGACAGGTTCGCAAGCGGGATATAGCGCTCTTCCGTCTCCTGATCGTAGAGAACCGAATGACGCTGCGAGAAGGTGCCGCGTTCGCAATCCTGACCGGAGAGGCGGATCTTGTGGCCTTCGACCACCAGCGAACCGAAGGCGAGCGCTTCGGCCATCGCCCAGTCGAGGTTCTCGCCCGTCTGGACCATGTTGGCGCGGTTTTCCATGAAGCGCTGGATGGTGCGGTGCGCATGGAAACCTTCCGGAATTTCCGAAAGCTTGCGGCCGATATCCTTCAACGTCTTCATCGGAACCGCCGTCTTGCCACGGCGCTGTTCGTCGGCATTGTCGGCCGTGCGCAGGCCCGACCACTCACCATCCAGCCAGTCGGCCTTGTTCGGCTTGTAGCTCTGGCCGGCGTCGAATTCCTGCTCGAGATGCGCGCGCCAGTCGGCCTTCATCTTCTCGACTTCGCCTTCGCTGACGAGGCCTTCGGAGACGAGACGATCGGCATAGATCTGCAGAACCGTCTTATGGCCACGGATGACCTTGTACATCTTCGGCTGCGTGAAGGACGGCTCGTCGCCTTCGTTGTGGCCGTACCGGCGGTAGCAGAACATGTCGACCACGACCGGCTTGTGGAACTTCATCCGGAATTCGGTCGCGATTTTCGCGGCGTAGACGACAGCTTCCGGATCGTCGCCGTTGACGTGGAAGATCGGCGCTTCGATCATTTTCGCTACGTCGGACGGATAGGGCGACGAACGGGAGAAG
This sequence comes from Rhizobium sp. P32RR-XVIII, assembly GCF_012641395.1. GTDB lineage: Bacteria > Pseudomonadota > Alphaproteobacteria > Rhizobiales > Rhizobiaceae > Rhizobium. The sequence continues at coordinate 149,776 of NZ_JABAIH010000011.1, forward strand.
GCCGGGTTCGTCGTAAAGCCGATCTGGTTGTTGATGATGACATGCATCGTGCCGGCAACGCGGTGCCCACGAAGCCCCGACAGACCGAGAATTTCGGCGATGACGCCCTGGCCGGCGAAGGCCGCGTCGCCGTGGATCAGCAACGGCAGAACCTTGGCACGCTCGGTCAGCGGAATGACGTCGCCGTCCCAGACGGTCGCGCTCATGTCCTGCTTGGCACGGACCTTACCCATCACGACCGGGTCGACGATCTCAAGGTGTGACGGGTTTGCCGTCAGCGAAACGTGCACCCTGTTGCCGTCGAATTCGCGGTCGGACGATGCACCGAGATGGTACTTGACGTCACCCGAACCTTCGACCTCGTCAGGCGCGTAGGAACCACCCTTGAATTCGTGGAAGATGGCGCGGTGCGGCTTGCCCATGACCTGCGAAAGCACATTCAGACGCCCGCGGTGAGCCATGCCAAAGACGGCTTCCTTGAGGCCGAGGCTGCCACCGCGCTTGAGGATCTGCTCAAGCGCGGGGATCAGCGATTCACCGCCATCGAGGCCGAAACGCTTGGTGCCCTTGAACTTGACGTCGAGGAACTGCTCGTAGCCTTCGGCTTCGACGAGCTTGGCAAGGATCGCCTTCTTACCTTCTGCGGTGAAGGCAACACCCTTGTCCGGCCCTTCGATGCGCTCCTGAACCCAGCCCTTTTCTTCCGGGTTGGACATATGCATGAACTCGACGCCGAGCGTCGAGCAATAGGTCCGCTCGAGGATCTCGATCATCTGCGGAATAGTCGCGTATTCGAGACCGAGTACGTTGTCGATAAAGATCTTGCGGTCGTAGTCGGCAGGTGTGAAGCCGTAGGCCTCCGGTGAAAGCTCCTTGTAGTCTTCGACCGGTGCCGCGATGCCGAGCGGGTCGAGCTTGGCATGCAGATGGCCGCGCATGCGATAGGCACGGATCATCATGATGGCGCGTACGGAATCGCGCGTCGCCTGGAGAACATCGGCGCCGTCAGTCGGCTGGCCCGCGGCTTCGGCCTTCGCCTTGACCTTGGTTTCGATGATCTTCTCGACCGTGCCCCAGTCGCCGTCGAGTGCCGACACCAGATCCCCGCGGGGCTGGACGGGCCAGTTCTTCTTACGCCAGGAAGCGCCCTTGGCCGCCTTCTTCACATCATTCGGGTTGTCATCCAGCGCCTTGAAGAAGGCTTGCCATTGATCGTCTACGGACGTCGGGTCCTCTTCGTAGCGTGCGTAGAGCTGCTCGATATAGGCAGCATTGGCGCCATCCAGAAACGAGGTGATCTGAAACTGCTCGTTGGCTTCTTGCCGTGCCATGGTCTTACGCGGACGCTCTTCGTCCGCCTCCTGACTTTGATGAATTTGCCGGCCGATACCGGCTGCCGCATTCCAATTTGCCGCCTGTCCGCGGCACATCTGCGTAAACGTTCTTGCGCCGGGCGGCGGATGCAGATGCCATCCACCGCCCGGGTCTATATGTCGGCTTAGCCCTTCAGGACTTCAACCAGTGTCTTGCCAAGGCGGGCCGGCGACGGCGAGACGCGGATGCCGGCCGATTCCATGGCGGCGATCTTCGATTCTGCGTCACCCTTGCCACCGGAAACCACGGCACCGGCATGGCCCATCGTGCGGCCCTTCGGAGCCGTACGACCGGCGATGAAGCCGGCCATCGGCTTCTTGCGGCCCTTCTTGGCTTCGTCCTTGAGGAACTGCGCCGCATCTTCTTCTGCCGAGCCGCCGATTTCGCCGATCATGATGATCGACTGCGTGGCGTCGTCAGCGAGGAACATTTCGAGCACGTCGATGAACTCGGTGCCCTTGACCGGATCGCCGCCGATACCGACAGCCGTCGTCTGGCCGAGACCTTCGTTGGAGGTCTGGAACACGGCTTCGTAGGTCAGCGTGCCGGAGCGGGAGACAATGCCGACCGAACCCTTGCGGAAGATCGAGCCCGGCATGATGCCGATCTTGCATTCTTCCGGCGTCAGAACGCCCGGGCAGTTCGGGCCGAGCAGGCGCGACTTGGACTTGTCGAGCTTTGCCTTCACCCGCACCATGTCCATGACCGGGATGCCCTCGGTGATGCAGGTGATGAACGGGATCTCGGCTTCGATCGCCTCGATGATCGCATCGGCTGCGCCTGCCGGCGGAACATAGATCACGGTCGCTTCGGCGCCGGTCTTTTCCTTGGCTTCGGCAACGGTCGCGAAGATCGGCAGCGCCGTGCCGTCGACGCCCGACGACCACGATTCGCCACCCTTCTTCGGGTGAATACCGCCGACCATCTTGGTGCCGTAATAGGCGAGCGCCTGTTCGGTGTGGAAGGTGCCGGTCTTGCCGGTCAGGCCCTGAACGAGGACCTTCGTGTCTTTGTTGACGAGGATAGACATTCTTTCCGGTCCTTCCAGATTAAGCTTTGATCGCCGCGACGATCTTCTTCGCCGCATCGTCAAGATCGTCAGCCGCGGTAATCGCCAGACCAGACTCGTTGAGGATCTTCTTGCCGAGCTCGACATTGGTGCCTTCGAGGCGAACGACGAGCGGAACCTTCAGACCGACTTCCTGCACGGCCGCGACAACGCCTTCGGCAATGACATCACAACGCATGATGCCGCCGAAGATGTTGACGAGAATGCCTTCGACCTTGGGGTCGGCGGTGATGATCTTGAAGGCTGCGGCAACCTTCTCCTTGCCGGCGCCGCCGCCGACGTCACAGAAGTTCGCCGGCTCCTTGCCGTAGAGCTTGATGATGTCCATCGTCGCCATGGCGAGACCGGCACCGTTGACCATGCAGCCGATGTTGCCATCGAGAGCAACGTAGGCGAGGTCCCACTTGGACGCTTCGATTTCCTTCGAGTCTTCTTCGCTCTCGTCGCGCAGCGCCTTGACATCGTCGTGGCGGAAGAGCGCATTGCCGTCGAAGGACATCTTCGCGTCGAGAACGCGCAGGTGACCGTCCTTCATGACGATCAGCGGATTGACCTCGAGGAGAGCCATGTCCTTTTCGTTGAAGGCTTTGTAAAGCGCCGGGAACAGCGCCTTGGCATCTTCAGCGGCAGCGCCAGTCAGTTCGAGAGCCTTGGAGATCGCGGCAACGTCGGCAGCCGTCACGCCGGCTTCCGGATCGATGGCGATCGTATGGATCTTCTCAGGCGTGTCGTGAGCGACAGCTTCGATGTCCATGCCACCTTCCGTCGATACGACGAAGGCAACGCGGCCGACCGAGCGATCGACCAGCAGCGAGCAATAGAGTTCGCGGGCAATGTCGGCACCGTCTTCGATGTAGAGGCGGTTGACCTGCTTGCCGGCTTCGCCCGTCTGCGCGGTAACCAGCGTGTTGCCGAGCATTTCCTTGGCATGAGCGACGACTTCGTCGATCGACTTGGCGAGACGCACGCCGCCCTTGGCATCGGGGCCGAGTTCCTTGAACTTGCCCTTGCCGCGGCCGCCTGCATGGATCTGGCTCTTGACCACGTAAAGCGGGCCTGGGAGCGACTTGGCGGCAGCTTCGGCTTCCTCGACCTTGAGGATCGGCACGCCCTTCGCGACCGGCGCACCATAGCCCTTCAAGAGAGCCTTGGCCTGATATTCATGAATGTTCATGGGGTCTTTCCCTGTTTCGATTACTTCAGCGCAGGTGCAATGTTGCTGCAGGCCTCGCAGAGACCGGCGACCGCGCCGACAGACTTGTCAAATGCTTCCTTCTCGGCCTTGTTGAGGTCGATCTCGATGACGCGCTCGACGCCGCCGGCACCGATAACGGTCGGAACGCCGACATACATGTCCTTGACGCCGTACTGGCCGGTCAGCTGCGCTGCGCAAGGCAGAACGCGCTTCTTGTCCTTGAGGTAGGATTCGGCCATCTCGATCGCCGAAGCAGCGGGCGCGTAGTATGCAGAGCCGGTCTTCAGGAGGCCAACGATTTCGGCACCACCGTCACGGGTGCGCTGGATGATTTCCTCAAGGCGCTCCTTGGTGACCCAGCCCATCGTAACGAGATCGGTCAGCGGGATACCGCCAACGGTGGAGTAGCGTGCCAGCGGCACCATCGTGTCGCCGTGACCGCCGAGAACGAAGGCGGTGACGTCCTGAACGGAAACGTTGAATTCCTTGGCGAGGAAGAGACGGAAGCGCGAGGAGTCGAGAACGCCGGCCATGCCGACGACCTTGTTTGCCGGAAGGCCGGAAAACTTCTGCAGCGCCCAGACCATGGCGTCCAGCGGGTTGGTGATGCAGATGACGAATGCGTTCGGGGCATACTTCTTGATGCCGGCGCCGACCTGCTCCATGACCTTGAGGTTGATGCCGAGAAGGTCGTCGCGGCTCATGCCCGGCTTGCGCGGCACGCCTGCCGTGACGATGCAGACATCTGCACCCTCGATCGCGGAATAGTCGCTGGCACCCGTGAGATTGGCGTCGAACCCTTCGACCGGCGACGATTGGGCAATGTCGAGACCCTTACCCTGAGGAATGCCGTCGGCGATATCGAAGAGGACGATGTCGCCGAGCTCTTTCAGGCCGGCGAGATGCGCCAGCGTGCCACCAATCATGCCAGA
>NZ_JABAIH010000012.1 GCF_012641395.1 Rhizobium sp. P32RR-XVIII
AACGACCAGCCTCGAAAATGCCTCGGCTATAAAACACCAGCCGAAGTGTTCATGGCGCATTTGCACGAAGAGGTCTGATCCCCTACCCTGCAAAACAGGCATGATGCACTTGGGTGAGCTTCTCCAAACAGACGACCGCCCTTGCCTTCGACGAAGCTTCCTCAATCTACAACCGGCAGACGCCCACATCGGAGATTCTCTTGCCCTGGATCGCTTACATCGTTCACTTCATCGCCGCTGCGTTCATGACCAACGGTATTCCGCATTTCGTTGCCGGCGTTAGCGGCCGGCCGTTTCGCACGCCGTTCGTCCGGATGAGCAGCTCCAGCCTCAGTTCGCCCGAGACCAACGTCATCTGGGGCTGGCTCAACTTCCTCATCGCCTTTCTGCTCTTTGCCAATATCGGGCCGCTCTACATCGGAACGCTCGGCGACACGATCTTCCTCGCCGCAGGCGTACTCGTCACCGGCGTGTTGCTTGCCCGCATCTTTGCCGGCGATGCAGGTTGAGAAGATACTTGCATGATGCAAGTATCTTCTATAATGACTTGCATCATGCAACGGACAAGTTTTGCCAGTTTCAAATGCCCGGCGGCGCGCGCTCTCGATAGCGTCGGCGACTGGTGGAGCATCATGATCCTGCGGGATGCGTTTCAAGGGCTGACGCGCTTCGACGAGTTCCAGAAGAGCCTCGGCGTTGCCCCGAACATCCTGACCCGCCGGCTGGCGCATCTGGTTGAGGAAGGCATCTTCGAGAAGCGGCTCTACAGTGAGCGCCCCGCTCGCCATGAATATGTGCTGACCGACAAGGGCCGGGACTTCTTCCCGGTTCTGATGGCGCTCTTTTCGTGGGGCCGCCGCCATGTGCCTGAGGACGACCTTGCCTTTCTCCTTGGCAATGCAGCGTCCGGCACGGAACGGCACACCAAGCTGGTCGACGCCGAGACCGGCGAAGAACTTACTCCCAAAAATACCTGCCTGCTTCCCGGCCCGGCGGCCGAGGAAAGCGACCGCGAACGCATTGCGCGCGTCAGGGCCTGGTATCTCGGCATTGATGCCTAAGAAGGAAAGAGAGCATGGATCGGATCGTCGTGACCGGCATGGGACTGGTGTCGCCGCTTGGCGCGGGCGTTGAAACCGCCTGGCAGCGGCTGCTTGCTGGCGGTTCGGGGCTGCGGGTTCTGCCCGACGATATCGTCGGCGAGCTGCCGGCCAAGGTTGGCGGCGTCGTGCCGTCTGCTGCCGAGGACGCCGAGGCCGGATTCGATCCGGACCGCTACATTCCGCCCAAGGATCAGAAGAAGATGGACCGCTTCATCCAGTTCGCGATGGGCGCAACGGAAGAAGCCGTCCGCCGGGCCGGATGGATGCCGCAGGATACGGTCTCGCGTGAGCGTACCGCGACCATCATCGCCTCAGGCGTCGGCGGCTTTCCGGCGATCACCGATGCGGTCCGCACGGCCGAAACGCGCGGCGTTCGGCGGCTGTCGCCCTTCATCGTCCCCTCGTTCCTCGTCAACCTCGCAGCCGGCCAGGTCAGCATCCGTTACGGCTTCAAGGGTCCGCTCGGCGCGCCCGTGACCGCCTGTGCCGCGAGCGTCCAGGCGATCGGAGACGCGGCCCGGCTGATACGATCGGGCGAAGCCGATGTGGCGATCTGCGGCGGTGCCGAGGCCTGTATCGACAAGGTGAGCCTTGGCGGCTTCGCGGCGGCACGGGCGCTCTCGACCGGCTTCAACGACAGGCCGGAACTTGCGTCGCGCCCGTTTGATACCGCCCGCGACGGCTTCGTGATGGGCGAAGGGGCCGGCATCCTCGTCATCGAGACCCTGGAACACGCCCTCGCCCGCGGCGCAACGCCGCTCGCCGAGCTTGTCGGCTACGGCACGGCGGCTGACGCATACCACATGACGGCAGGCCCGGAGGACGGCGACGGGGCGCGCCGCGCAATGGAGGCGGCAATCCGGCAGGCCAGAATAGCGCCTTCGGAGATCAAGCATCTCAATGCGCACGCGACCTCCACGCCTGTCGGCGACCGCGGGGAGATGGCGGCCATCGGCACGGTCTTCGGCCGCAATGGCGAGATTGCGATCAGCGCCACGAAATCCGCGACCGGCCATCTGCTGGGCGCGGCCGGTGGGCTCGAGGCGATATTCACGATCCTTGCGCTGCGCGACCAGGTCATGCCGCCGACACGCAATCTCGAGGAAGCGGACCCCGCCGCCGAAGGGCTCGACATCGTCGGCAAGACGGCGCGCAAGCTTGCCGGGGAATAGGCGATCAGCAACGGCTTCGGCTTCGGCGGCGTCAATGCCAGCGCCCTCTTCCGGCGCTGGAACTGAGGCTCCAGAGACCGGCGGCAGCTGGTGAGAAAAGCACCGGCTGCGGCACTTTCCAATTCCCGCAAATGCCCTACACTCCGCTCTATATGGCCGGAGATTAATCCATGCGCGCTTTATCCGCAGTGCTTCTTCTGTGTGCCGCATTCGTCATCTCTTCCATGCCTGCGCGAGCCGAAGATCCGCTCGAAACGACGCGCCATGTCATCGAGGATCAGATCACGGCGTTCCTGAAGGACGATGCCGATACCGCCTATTCCTTTGCAGCGCCCGGCATCAAGGCGATGTATCCGGACAAGACCACCTTCTTTGCGATGGTGAAGAAGAGCTACGAGCCGGTCTATCATCCCGGCAACTATGCCTTCGGCCGCAGCAGGTCGATCGCCGGTGGGGCGACGATCTATCATGAGGTGCTGATATCGGGCCGCGACGGCAAGGACTGGACGGCGATCTACCAGATGACCCGGCAGCCCGACGGCAGTTACAAGATCAACGGCGTGCAGATCATGCCGAATACAGACAGCAAAGGTATCTGAGCCTCAGGCCGGCTCGAGATCACCCCTCGCCCATTCTTCCTGGGTTTCCGCCATGAAGTCGGCAAAGCGGCGTTCGGCGATCGCCTTGCGGATGCCCTGCATCAGCTCCTGATAGTAAGCAAGATTGTGCCAGGACAAGAGCATGCCGCCCAGCGCTTCGTTGGCGCGAACGAGATGGTGCAGATAGGCGCGGGAATAGTCGCGTGACGCCGGGCAGCTAGACTGCTCGTCCAGCGGACGCATGTCCTCGGCGTGGCGGGCGTTGCGGATATTGACCTTGCCGCGACGGGTGAAGGCCAGGCCATGGCGGCCGGAACGGGTCGGCATGACGCAGTCGAACATGTCGATGCCGCGGGCGACCGATTTCAGGATATCGTCCGGTGTGCCGACGCCCATCAGGTAACGCGGCTTCTCGCCCGGCAGCACAGGCAGCGTTTCCTCGAGCATCTTCAGCATGACGTCCTGCGGCTCGCCAACCGCGAGGCCGCCGATCGCGTAGCCCTTGAGGTCAAGCTGGGTCAGCGCTTCGGCCGAGCGGATGCGAAGTGCCGGGATGTCGCCGCCCTGCACGATGCCGAACATCGCCTTGCCCGGCTGCTTGCCGAAGGCGTCCTTGCAGCGTTCGGCCCAGCGCAGTGACAACTCCATCGCGCGCTCGATTTCACGCGGCTCGGCTGGGAGCGCGACGCATTCGTCAAGCTGCATCTGAATGTCGGAGCCGAGCAGGCCCTGGATCTCGATCGATCGCTCCGGCGACATATGGTGCAGGCTGCCGTCGACATGCGATTTGAAGGTGACGCCCTGCTCGTCGAGCTTGCGCAGCCCTGCGAGAGACATGACCTGGAAACCACCGGAATCCGTCAGGATCGGATGTTCCCAGCGGATCAGCTTGTGCAGGCCACCAAGGCGCGCGACGCGCTCAGCCGTCGGGCGCAGCATCAGATGATAGGTATTGCCGAGGATGATATCGGCGCCGGTCTCGCGGACCTGATCGAGATACATCGCCTTGACCGTGCCGACGGTGCCGACCGGCATGAATGCCGGTGTCTGGATCGTGCCGCGCGGCATGGAAATTTCGCCGAGGCGCGCACCGGTATCTGTCTTCTTGAGCGTGAACTGGAAATTCTCGGTCATTGGTCTTTCCGGAAAAGAAGGCTCGCGTCGCCATAGGAGTAGAAGCGATAGCCTGTCGAAATGGCGTGCTTATAGGCTGCCTGCATGGTCTCGAAGCCTGCAAAGGCGGAAACCAGCATGAAGAGCGTCGAACGCGGCAGATGAAAATTGGTCATCAGGATGTCGACCGCCTTGAAGCGGTAGCCGGGTGTGATGAAGATGCCGGTGGCGCCCGCCCAGGTTTTGATTTCGCCATCGTCCCCGGCCGCACTTTCGATCAGCCGCAGCGAGGTCGTGCCGACGCAGACGATGCGCCCGCCCCTCGCCCTGACGGCGTTGAGCTTTGCGGCCGTTTCGGCGCTGACATAGCCGCTTTCGAGATGCATCTTGTGGTCGTCGGTGTCGTCGGCCTTGACTGGCAGGAAGGTGCCGGCGCCGACATGCAGTGTCACGAAATGACGTTCGATCCCAACCTTATCCAGCGCTTCGAAGAGCCGGGGAGTGAAATGCAGGCCGGCGGTGGGGGCTGCGACGGCACCCTCGTCGCGGGCGTAGATCGTCTGGTAATCGGTGCGGTCGCGCTCGTCTTCCGCGCGCTTTGCGGCGATATAGGGCGGTAGCGGAATATGGCCGACGGCGGCGATCGCCTCGTCCAGTGCCGGGCCCGACAGATCGAAGGCAAGCGTAACTTCACCCCCCTCGCCCTTCTCCTCGACGGTCGCATCGAGCTGGCCGAGGAAGCAGCTTTCGCCGCTGTGGCCGAAGGCGATGCGGTCGCCGATCTTGATACGCTTGCCGGGCTTGGCAAAGGCCTTCCAGCGGCTGGTGCCGATGCGCATATGCAATGTCGCGGAGACCTGCTGGCCGGGCGCGCCTTCGCGATAACGAATGCCCTCGAGCTGGGCCGGAATAACCTTCGTATCGTTGAAGACAAGCGCATCCCCTGCCCGCAGGAACGAGGGAAGCTGGCTGACAATATGGTCGCTGAACATGGTTTCGGCATGCGGATCGACGACGAGCAGGCGCGCGCTGTCGCGCGGCTCGGCCGGCCGTAGGGCGATCCGTTCATCCGGCAGTTCGAAATCAAAAAGGTCTACACGCATCAGGCACTTCCAGGCAAAGCGAAACCCGCCCCACGCTTTCACGCAAGGGCGGGTTTCAGCAGAAATCACAATCAGACGTCGGCGGCAACCCGCATGGAGACGATGGAGTCCGGATCACTGACCGGTTCGCCCTTCTTGATCGCGTCGACGACGTCCATGCCTTCGATGACCTGGCCCCAGACGGAATACTGCTTGTTCAACCACGGCGCATCGGTGAAGCAGATGAAGAACTGGCTGTTTGCCGAGTTCGGGTTCTGCGACCGGGCCATGGAGCAAGTGCCGCGGACGTGCGACGTTGCGGAGAACTCAGCCTTGAGGTCCGGCTTCGACGAGCCGCCCATGCCGGCGCGGTTCGGGTTAAAGTTCTCGCCGCCTTTCTTGCCATATTGCACGTCGCCGGTCTGTGCCATGAAATCGGCAATCACGCGGTGAAAGACCACGCCGTCGTAAGCGTTCTCGCGGGAAAGCTCCTTGATGCGCGCCACGTGTTCCGGTGCCACCTGCGGCAAAAGCTGAATGACCACCTTACCCTTGGTGGTTTCCAGGATCACGGTGTTTTCCGGATCTTTGATTTCGGCCATTCTTACTCTCCTCGTTTTCTTGGAATTACTTGCCGACCGTGACTTTGACCATGCGATCGGGATCCTTGACTTCGCCGTTCTGGCCTTCCCCTCGCTTGATCTTGTCGACATTCTCCATGCCGGAGACGACCTTTCCGACGACCGTGTACTGGCCGTTCAGGAACGAACCATCAGCGAACATAATGAAGAATTGCGAATTTGCTGAATTAGGATCCTGGGCACGCGCCATGCCGACCGTGCCGCGTACGAACGGCGTCTTGGAGAACTCGGCCGGTATGTCCGGCATATCGGAGCCGCCGGTGCCTGCCAGGCTCGGATCGTAACCCTTGGCCATGTTGCCGTACTGCACGTCGCCGGTCTGCGCCATGAAGCCGTCGATCACGCGGTGAAAGGCGACATTGTCATAGGCACCCTTTTTCGCCAGCGCTTCGATCTGGGCGACGTGCTTGGGAGCGACATCGGGCAGGAGCTGGATCACGACCGGACCATCCTTGAGCTGGATCGTCAAAGTGTGATCAGCCGACTGGGCAAAAGCGCTACCCACGAAGGACGCGAGGCAAAGCACGCCGGCAAATGCGATAGAAAAGAGTTTCATGTGAGCTCCGTTGCGGCGGAAAACGCCTCAAGATTTGCGCTTGGATTGAAGGGCCTTCAAAACGGCAGCCGGCACAAAGGCGCTGACATCGCCGCCCATGGCCGCGATTTGACGCACCAATGTGGCGGTTATAGGCCGCGAGGCCGTGCCTGCCGGCAGAAAGATGGTCTGGACGTCCGGTGCCATCTGACGGTTCATGCCCGCCATCTGCATTTCATAGTCGAGGTCGGTACCATCGCGAAGGCCGCGAATGAGCAGCGTCGCGCCGTGCGCCCGCGCCGCATCCACGACCAGGTTGTCAAAGGAAACGACCGAGATGCTGCCGCTCCGCTGCGGCAAGGCCTCGGCGATAGCGTTGCGGATCAGCTCCGCCTTCTCCTCGAAGGAAAAAAGCGGCGCCTTGCCGGGATGGATGCCGATTGCGACGACAACTCGTTCTGCAACGTTCAGCGCCTGGACGAGCACATCCAGATGTCCGTTGGTGATCGGGTCGAAGGACCCCGGGTAAAAAGCTGTCGTCATAGGACCCGACCGTTTCGTTCGAGGCCTTTTGTCATGGATACCCGCGTCCCGCAAGTCATTCAGCCGGCTGAACGCCGGATGAATGCAGTGTTCAACGCCGTTTCAGATGCAACCTGCACAATCGGAAACATCAACGCCAAGCCGGGCGTTACTCGAAAGATGATGACATGCTGATTTTGATCGTTGCCCTCGCCGTCGTTCTCTCCCTGCTTGCAGAGGTGGCCTGGGCGTATATGCAGGACCGTCGCGCGGCGGGCTGGGTGCGCGCCGAAGTGAGGGAGCACCATGTCATCATGCGGAAGCTCGGCAGAATGCGTTGAGCCAGGCAGCGAATCTGAACGCCAGATGAATGAGGCATTCAAGATGGCTTCAGACCTTGCTTGGTAAACGACCGGTCAACATCCGCTGGAACTATTATCAGACGGACACGTTCATTAACCGAAGCGTAGATGATACGCGGTACGAGGGAAGAAAAAATGCCCGATAAGATTACCATCATCAATGTATTCTGGATGGCAATGATCACGGGAATGCTTACTGCCACTATCGCACTCTACGATCAGCAGACTGATACATCCAAGGTATATGGCCCTTATGCATCGACCCGAACGGCGATGATCAGCCAGTACTGAGGAGCGAACGCTACTTCGGAAGGAACTGCCATGTTCACGATCTTGACTGCTCTTACCGTTCTTATTAGCGGCATGTTCATCGTGTCTGTGGCGTCGACCATTTCGGCGCTTCGCCGTGAGAGTGAAGATGCGAAGGCATTCAACGAGAAGCATAAAGCATTCTGACAATCTGTTTGAGCGCATTCGCTCGCGAACGTGAATCAGCAAAGCCGGACGCACCCCAGCGTCCGGCTTTTTTCAATTTACGAAGATGCGCCGCACCCTTCAGCACATAAAAAAACGGGCGGCAGAAGCCGCCCGGTTTTCAAACCACAATCTGGTTTGAGTTATTCTTCTGCTGGGGGCGATGCGTCGCCTTCCGCTGCTGGCGGCGCCGCTTCCGGCTCGATCGGCGTCTCGTTGACGATTTCGGCGACGTCCTCGCCGTCATCTTCAGGCTCTGTGATGCGCTCGACAGAGACGACCTTCTCATCCTTGGCCGTGGAGAAGATCGTAACCCCCTTCGTTGCGCGGCTGGCGATACGAATGCCGCCGACCGGCACGCGGATCAACTGGCCCCCGTCCGAGACAAGCATGATCTGATCGCCGTCGTTGACCGGGAAGGCTGCAACCAGTTCGCCGATTTCGGCCGTCTTCGATGTGTCGGTAGCGCGAATCCCCTTGCCGCCGCGGCCGGAGATGCGGAAGTCGTAGGACGAGGAGCGCTTTCCGAAGCCTTTCTCCGACACCGTCAACACGAACTGCTCGCGAGCCTTCAATTCCTCGTAACGCTCGTCGAGCAACTGTCCCTCTTCGGTGACTTCCTCGCCGACCAATGCAATATCTTCTTCATCCACGCCCGTCGCACGCCGTTCGGCGGCCGAACGCTTCAGGTAGGCTGCACGTTCCCATGGCTCGGCATCGACATGGCCGACGATGGTCATCGAGATGATGCTGTCGCCTTCTCCAAGGTTGATGCCGCGTACACCGATCGAATTGCGGCCCGCAAAGACACGGACGTCATCTACCGGGAAGCGGATGCACTGGCCGAGCGCCGTTGTCAGCAGAACGTCGTCATGCTCGGTGCAGGTCTCGACGGAGAGGATTTCATCGCCCTCCTCATCGAGCTTCATCGCAATCTTGCCGTTGCGGTTGACCTGAACGAAATCGGACAACTTGTTGCGGCGAACCGTGCCGCGCGTCGTCGAGAACATGACGTCGAGGCTATCCCAGCTATCCTCATCCTCCGGCAACGGCAGGATGGTGGTGATGCGCTCGCCGGGTGCCAGCGGCAGCATGTTGATCAGGGCCTTGCCGCGCGAGGTCGGCGTGCCGATCGGCAGGCGCCAGACTTTCTCCTTGTAGACGATGCCGCGCGAGGAGAAAAAGAGAACCGGCGTGTGGGTATTGACCACGAATAGCCGGCTAACGAAATCTTCGTCGCGCGTCGTCATGCCGGACCGGCCTTTGCCGCCGCGGCGCTGTGCGCGGTAGGTAGTGAGCGGCACGCGTTTGATATAACCGAGGTGCGAAACCGTGACGACCATGTCTTCGCGGGCGATCAGGTCCTCATCGTCCATCTCCAGACCGCCATCGATGATCTCGGTGCGCCGCGGCGTACCGAACTCGTCGCGCACCCCCTTCAGTTCGTCCTTGACGATGGTCTGGATGCGGACACGCGACGACAGGATTTCGAGGTAATCCCTGATTTCGTCGCCGATCTTGTTGAGTTCGTCGCCGATTTCATCGCGGCCGAGTGCCGTCAAGCGGGCAAGACGCAGCTCGAGGATGGCGCGCGCCTGCTCTTCCGAAAGATTGTAAGTCAGGTCCTCGTTGATGCGGTGGCGCGGGTCGTCAATGAGGCGGATCAGGCTCTCGACGTCTTCGGCGGGCCAACGGCGCGTCATCAACTCTTCGCGGGCGGACTGCGGATCCGGCGCCTGGCGGATGACGCGGATCACCTCATCGATATTGGCGACCGCAATCGCGAGGCCTACCAACACATGCGCGCGCTCGCGCGCTTTGCGGAGAAGGAATTTCGTTCTCCGGCTAACAACCTCTTCGCGGAAGGCAACGAAAGCGCGCAGCATGTCGAGCAGATTGAGCTGCTCCGGCTTGCCGCCGTTCAGCGCAACCATGTTGCAGCCGAATGAGGTCTGCAGCGGCGTGTAGCGATAGAGCTGGTTCAGAATGACTTCGGCATTGGCATCGCGCTTCAGCTCGATGACGACCCGGTAACCCTGGCGGTCGGATTCATCGCGAAGGTCGGAGATGCCTTCGATGCGCTTCTCGCGCACCAGTTCGGCCATCTTCTCGATCATCGTCGCCTTGTTCACCTGATAGGGGATCTCGGTGATGATGATCTGCTCGCGGTCGCCGCGCATCGGCTCGATCACGGCAACGCCGCGCATAATGACGGAACCGCGGCCGGTCTCGTAAGCCGAGCGGATACCCGACCGGCCGAGGATCTTCGCACCGGTCGGAAAGTCCGGCCCGGGGATGATTTGCATGAGCTCCGGCAATTCGATCGCCGGATCGTCAATCAGCGCAATGCAGGCGTTGATGACTTCGGACAGGTTATGCGGCGGAATGTTCGTCGCCATGCCGACGGCAATGCCGCCTGCCCCGTTGACGAGAAGATTCGGAAACTTCGCGGGCACCACGACGGGCTCGGAGAGCGTTCCGTCGTAGTTGTCACGGAAATCGACCGTTTCCTTGTCGAGGTCATCGAGCAGCGAATGCGCCGCCTTCTGCAGGCGGCATTCCGTGTAACGTTCGGCCGCCGGAGGGTCGCCGTCGACGGAACCGAAGTTGCCCTGGCCGTCGATGAGCGGCAGGCGGAGCGACCAGTTCTGCGCCATGCGCGCGAGCGCATCGTAGATCGCCATGTTGCCGTGCGGATGGTATTTACCCATCACGTCACCGGTGACACGAGCGCACTTGACGTATTTCTTGTTCCAGTCGATGCCGAGCTCGGACATGCCATAGAGAATGCGCCGGTGCACGGGCTTAAGGCCGTCGCGGACATCCGGCAGGGCGCGGCTGACGATGACGCTCATCGCGTAATCGAGATACGACCGCTGCATTTCCTCCATGATGGAGATGGGCTCGATGCCTGGCGGGAGCTTCCCGCCGCCTGGGGGTGCTTGTTCAGTCAAAACAGATCACGATCTCTTTGTAGAATCACTGGAAGATGTATAGCGGAAAGGGTTGTCTCACGCCAATTTGAGCGGAAGTTTTGAACAGGCTTTTGCGGCGGAAAGGCGGCAAATCAGGCGATTCGCCCGGCTTTCGAGACCAGGCTGTCGCCCGGCATTTGCCAAATGGAAAACCTCGCTTCACAATTGCGAAAACCCAACCTTCATATGGTGTTCCGGAGAGATTATGGCAAGCGCCGACCAACTGATCAACGCTTTCACGACGCTGCTTGTCACGATCGATCCACCTGGGCTTGCGCCGATCTTCCTGGGGCTGACCATGGGCATGAGCCGCAGCCAGCGCAAACAGGTGGCGCTGCGCGGCTCCGTGATTGCTTTCATCATCCTTGCCGTCTTTGCGCTGTTCGGCGCAAGCGTGCTTGGCGTCCTCGGCATCTCGATCGGCGCATTCCGCATTGCCGGGGGGCTGCTGCTCTTCTGGATTTCCTTTGAGATGGTCTTTGAAAAGCGGCAGGACCGCAAGGAAAAGACTGGCGAGGTGGCGATCACCAAGGATCACATCCAGAACATAGCGGTCTTCCCACTGGCGCTCCCCCTTATTGCCGGCCCGGGCGCGATCTCGGCGACGATCCTGCTTGCCGGTTCGCTGCAAAGCTCCGTCGAGCGCGCACAACTTCTTATCGTGATTGCGGCCAACCTGCTGCTGATGCTTGCCGCGCTCGTGGTCGCCGATCGGCTCGACCGCTTTCTTGGTGTCACCGGCCGGGCGATCCTCACCCGCCTGCTGGGCGTCATTCTTGCGGCGCTTGCGGCGCAGTTCGTAGTGGATGGTGTGAAGGCAGCGATGGCCGTGAACTAGAGCGCCGAGTCTCGGCTATCTTCAAAGTCGGCGGAGCGCAAAAGGGCGGTGCACGAGCAGGTATCCATTTTGATGCTACCTTGACGTGGCATATAATCGAGCAGTTCATTGGGGTGGACTGATGCAATGACGCCGTTCCGAGGGAGGCCGCGACGTCGGAAAAAAAGAAACAACTGCATTCTAACGCCGCTCACATAGGGCAACATCGCCGTGGCCCGAAGCGGGGAGCGCACTTCCGTGTCTTCGAAAAGGCCGATCGCCAAGTCAAACTGTTCGCTTTAGCGATCGTCGCCGCGTTTCTTGTTGTCATCACGCTTCAAGCGCTTTTGACCTGACACACAGAACGGAACGTCAGTCCGCAGGCGGATGATGTGCTACTGGAAATGGCCGATGACGGCTTGAGTCCCCGCTAGCCAGTCCCCTGCGTGACGATGGCAAGACGCGCCTCGTGCGCCGCGCGGCATGGGGCTTTCGCGCACCGGGTCACTTGCCGTCTTGCGCAACAAGCACAGGCTCCGAGCGGTAGTCCTTGGGGAAGATTTGCCTAAGATTCTCGATCTTCGGAAGATCGTTGATGACGATATAGGGATAGGTTGGATTGTTGGTCAGGAAATTCTGGTGGTAGGCCTCGGCGGGATAGAAGCTCTTGCCGGTTTCGATCCTGGTGACGATGGCCGCGTCGTAGACCCGAGCATGATCGAGCTGGGAAATATAGGCCTTGGCGACCTTCGTTTGGTCGTCACTTTGCGGGAATATCGCGGAGCGGTACTGGGTGCCCGTATCCGGGCCCTGTCGATTGAGTTGCGTCGGATCGTGAGCGACGGAGAAGTAGATCTGCAGGAGATGGCCGTAGCTTACCTTTGCAGGGTCGAAGACGACTTGAACGGACTCGGCATGACCTGTGCTACCGGTGCTCACCGTCTCGTATTGCGCGGAAGACTTGACGCCGCCCGCATAACCCGACGTCGCGCTGACCACGCCGTCGACGTGCTGGAAGACGCCTTGCACGCCCCAGAAGCAGCCACCGGCGAATACAGCCGTCTCGAGACCGGCGCCCGGCTTCTCATCCTGCACGGGGGCGGGAATGACGTGCGGCTCCTCGGCCGCAACTGCTGCAAAGCGAAGGCATACCCCTGCTGTCAATAACACCGCAATACCGAGGGGCACAGCCCTAAAGCGGCGCGTCATCTTCTGATGGGAACTCATGTCATCCTCCTTTGGTCGGCCGTGAATGCACGAGCCAGGACACCGGGATCCAGAAAGCGGATCTCAGATGAAGTTGACAGTAATTTTTCGTCTATGGCGCGTAACTAAACTGTGAGTGTATCGGGGAGGCCAAAACTCAAAGCATTATTCGACATCGGTCCCAAAGGCGACAGCATCAAAACGCGACGCCGCGCCGACGCGGCCGTCTGTTTTCGCGACACTGAGGAACAACCACCTCAGAACGGAATATCGTCATCCAGATCGCGCGAGAAGTTGCCGCCGCCACCGCTGCTGCTACCGCCGCGGCCGGCCGGCTGTGACGGCGCGCCGTAATCGTCCCCGTAGTTGCCGCCACCACCGAAATCGCTGCTGCCACGGCCGCCGCCGAAGCCGGAGCTTGCGCCGCCGCCCTCGCCGCGGCCATCGAGCATCGTCAGCGTCGAATTGAAGCCTTGCAGCACGATTTCCGTCGAATAGCGGTCGTTGCCGGTCTGGTCCTGCCACTTGCGGGTCTGCAACTGCCCTTCGATATAGAGCTTGGCGCCCTTCTTCACATATTGCTCGACGACCTTGCAGAGACCTTCGTTGAAGACGACGACGGTGTGCCATTCGGTCTTTTCGCGCCGTTCGCCGGAATTTCGGTCCCGCCAGGTCTCCGAGGTCGCGATGCGAAGGTTGGCGATCGGGCGGCCATCCTGCGTCCTGCGGATTTCGGGGTCGGCACCCACGTTTCCGATCAGAATTACCTTGTTTACGCTGCCAGCCATACCTATTCACCTTACTGCC
Source organism: Rhizobium sp. P32RR-XVIII (assembly GCF_012641395.1). Lineage (GTDB taxonomy): Bacteria > Pseudomonadota > Alphaproteobacteria > Rhizobiales > Rhizobiaceae > Rhizobium. The sequence continues at coordinate 13,409 of NZ_JABAIH010000012.1, forward strand.
GCCCTGCCCGGCGGCGCTTGAAACACTCGGCATACCTTAAACTATAGAGCCCCCGCCTTGGGCGTCCATCACCGGTTCATCCACAAGGAATTTTGTTCTTTATTTGTTCTAGTTTATCGCTATGATGCTGTCAATAACTGTCAGTAGAATCGAAAAGCATAGAGCCTTCCCGACATTTAGCCTCGACTCGCCAAACGGCATCACTAAATAAGGGGCTTGTTCCAGCACAGAAGCAAAATACGATGAGTGAACTGAAGACCATTTCCATCCGCGGCGCGCGCGAACATAATCTCAAGGGCATCGACCTAGACCTGCCGCGCAACAAACTCATCGTCATGACCGGGCTTTCCGGGTCGGGCAAATCTTCGCTCGCCTTCGACACGATCTATGCGGAGGGCCAGCGGCGCTATGTCGAAAGCCTTTCGGCCTATGCGCGCCAATTCCTGGAAATGATGCAGAAGCCGGACGTCGACCAGATAGACGGCCTTTCGCCGGCGATCTCGATCGAGCAGAAGACGACCTCGCGCAATCCGCGCTCGACGGTCGGGACGGTCACCGAAATCTACGATTACATGCGCCTGCTCTTCGCGCGCGTCGGCGTTCCCTACTCGCCGGCGACCGGATTGCCGATCGAGAGCCAGACCGTCAGCCAGATGGTCGATCGCGTGCTCGAATTCCAGGAAGGTACGCGTCTTTATATTCTCGCTCCGATCGTGCGCGGCCGTAAAGGCGAGTATAAGAAAGAGCTGGCAGAGCTGATGAAGAAGGGCTTCCAGCGCGTCAAGGTCGACGGCCAATTCTACGAGATCGCCGACGTTCCGGCACTCGACAAGAAATACAAGCACGACATCGATGTCGTCGTGGATCGTATCGTCGTGCGCCCGGACATGGCATCACGCCTGGCAGACAGTTTCGAAACCTCGCTGAAGCTCGCAGACGGATTGGCCGTCGCCGAATTCGCGGACAAGCCGCTGCCGGCGGAAGAAACCGCTGCGGGCGGGTCCGCCAACAAGTCGCTGAACGAGACGCATGAGCGGGTGCTTTTCTCGGAGAAGTTCGCATGCCCTGTTTCCGGTTTCACCATCCCGGAAATCGAGCCGCGGCTCTTCTCGTTCAACAATCCCGCCGGCGCCTGCCCCACTTGCGATGGTCTCGGTGCGCAGCAGAAAATCGATGCCAACCTGATCGTTCCCGAGCCGGAGCGGACGCTGCGCGACGGCGCGATTGCACCCTGGGCGAAGTCGAGCTCGCCCTATTACAATCAGACGCTGGAAGCGCTCGGCAAACACTACGGCTTCAAGCTTGGGGCGCGGTGGAGCGACCTGTCCGCAAAGGCTCAGGACGTCATTCTGAACGGCACGGACGAGAAGATCGAGTTTCATTATGCCGACGGCGCGCGGTCCTATACCACGCACAAGAGCTTCGAAGGCATCGTCACCAATCTCGAACGCCGCTGGAAGGAGACCGATTCCGCTTGGGCGCGGGAGGAGATCGAGCGCTTCATGTCGGCAGCCCCCTGCCCGGCTTGCAACGGTTTCCGCCTGAAGCCGGAGGCACTGGCGGTGAAGATCAACAAGCTGCATATCGGCCAGGTCACCGAGATGTCGATCCGCAAGGCCCGCGATTGGTTCGAGACGCTGCCCGCCGTCTTCTCGGCCAAGCAGAACGAGATTGCCGTCCGTATTCTGAAGGAAATCCGGGAGCGCCTGCGCTTCCTGAACGACGTCGGCCTCGACTATCTCAGTCTGTCGCGCAATTCCGGCACGCTGTCGGGCGGTGAAAGCCAGCGCATCCGTCTCGCCTCCCAGATCGGCTCCGGCCTGACCGGCGTACTCTACGTTCTCGACGAGCCGTCGATCGGCCTGCATCAGCGCGACAATGCGCGTTTGCTCGAGACACTGAAACATCTGCGCGACATCGGCAATACGGTAATCGTCGTCGAACACGACGAGGATGCCATCCTGACGGCCGACGACGTGGTCGACATCGGTCCGGCGGCTGGTGTGCACGGCGGCCAGATCGTCGCGCATGGCACGCCGCAGGACATCATGGCGAACCCCAAGTCGCTGACGGGAAAGTATCTCTCGGGCGAACTCGGCGTGCCGGTGCCCGACGAACGCCGCAAGCCGAAGAAGGGCCGCGAGATCAAGGTGATCGGCGCCCGCGGCAACAATTTGAAAAACGTCACCGCATCCATTCCGCTCGGCGTTTTCACCGCCGTGACAGGCGTTTCGGGTGGCGGCAAGTCCACTTTCCTGGTCGAGACGCTGTACAAGTCAGCCGCGCGCCGCGTCATGGGTGCCCGCGAAATTCCGGCCGATCATGATCGGATTGACGGCTTCGAGCATATCGACAAGGTGATCGATATCGACCAGTCGCCGATCGGCCGCACGCCCCGCTCGAACCCCGCGACATACACCGGAGCCTTCACGCCGATCCGTGACTGGTTCTCCGGCCTGCCCGAGGCGAAGGCGCGCGGCTACCAGCCGGGCCGGTTCTCGTTCAACGTCAAGGGCGGACGCTGTGAGGCCTGCCAGGGCGACGGCGTCATCAAGATCGAGATGCACTTCCTGCCGGACGTTTACGTGACCTGCGACGTTTGCCACGGCAAGCGCTACAACCGCGAAACGCTGGAAGTGACGTTCAAGCACAAGTCCATTGCCGACGTGCTCGACATGACGGTGGAGGAAGGCGTCGAATTCTTCGCCGCGGTACCTGCCGTGCGCGACAAACTGCAGTCGCTCAAGGACGTCGGCCTCGGCTATATCAAGGTCGGTCAGCAGGCGAATACGCTTTCGGGCGGCGAGGCACAGCGCGTCAAGCTCGCCAAGGAGCTTTCGAAACGCTCGACGGGTCGCACGCTCTATATCCTGGATGAGCCGACGACCGGGCTGCACTTCCACGATGTCGCGAAGCTCCTCGAAATGCTGCACGAATTGGTCAACCAAGGCAATTCCGTCGTGGTGATCGAGCATAATCTCGAAGTCATCAAGACGGCCGACTGGGTGCTCGATTTCGGCCCGGAGGGCGGCGATGGTGGCGGCGAGATCGTCGCGTCCGGCACGCCGGAAGCGATCGTCAAGGAGCCCCGGTCCTATACCGGCCAGTTCCTGAGGGAACTGCTGGAACGCCGGCCGGTGAAGAAGACTGTAGTGGCGGCGGAGTAGCCGTTCGGGAAACAAGACGCGCCATGGCGCAGTGGGGGACATAGATGAGCAACTCCGGTACGATCCGCGTCGGCATTGGCGGCTGGACCTTCGAACCCTGGCGCGGGCATTTCTTTCCGGCCGACCTCAGGCAGAAGGACGAGCTCAACTACGCCAGCCGCAAGTTGAAGGTCATCGAGGTCAACGGCACGTATTACAGCTCGCAGAAGCCCGAGACCTTCGCGAAATGGGCGGCCGACGTGCCGGACGGTTTCATCTTTTCGCTGAAAGCCAGCCGGTTCGTGACCAACAGGCGCGTCCTTGGCGAAGCAGGTGAATCGATGGAGCGTTTCCTGACACAAGGGCTGACGAAGCTCGGCGACCGGCTGGGGCCGATCCTCTGGCAGTTCGCGCCGACCAAGAAGTTCGATGCCGAGGATTTCGAAGCCTTCCTGAAGCTGTTGCCCGACAAGCAGGACGGCCTGCCGTTGCGGCACGTCGTCGAGGTCCGGCACGACTCCTTCAAGATGCCGGAATTCGTCGCTCTGCTTGCGAAATACGGCGTTGCGCCGGTCGTGGCCGAGCATTTCGACTATCCGATGATCGCCGACGTGACGGCTGATTTTGTCTATGCCCGGCTGCAAAAGGGCTCGGACGAGATCAAGACCTGCTATCCTGCCAAGGACCTGAAGGCATGGGCCAAAAGGCTCGAGACCTGGGCCGAAGGCAAGGTGCCGGACGATCTGCCGTTGATCGACAAAGACCGAAAGGTCAAGAGCGAACCGCGGGATGTCTTTGCCTTTATGATCCACGAGGGCAAGGTCAACGCGCCGTTCGGGGCGATCGCTCTTCAGGAAGAGGTCGGCAGATAGCTCTGCTATAACGGCAGGACATGGGCGACGAGATCTTCGGCGGTCAAACCTTTGCCGGCGCGCTGTGCAGCTTCGCCGTGGAGATAGACGCCGGCCGCGGCGGCTTCAAACGCGGGCAGACCCTGCGCCAGATGCGCGCCGATGATGCCGGCGAGCACATCGCCTGAGCCTGCCGTTGCGAGCCAGATGGGCGCGTTCGTATTGATCAGTGCTCTGCCGTCCGGCGAAGCAATGACGGTATCTGCGCCCTTATAAACGATCGCGGCGTTGGCCCGCTTTGCCGCCGCTTGTGCCTTGTCGACCTTGCTGAGTTTCCCGTCGGCGGCGATATCCGGAAAGAGGCGCGCGAATTCGCCTTCGTGCGGCGTCAGAACGAGATGCGGTTCGCCTTCGGCGAAGAGATCGAAAAGCTCTTGCGGGCTCTCTTTGAATGAGGTGATGCCGTCTGCGTCGAGCACCAGATGGCGATCGCGCAATGCGGCGACGAGAGCTCTTGCCTTTGCGCCGATACCGAAACCTGGTCCGAGCACGAAGGTCTGCAAGCGCTCATCGCCCAGCCAGTCGCGCAGCGCGGTCTCGTTGTCGATGATACGCAACATGATGGCGGTCAGGTGAGCGCTGTTTTCGGCAGTGGCCTCCACCGGCGAGGCGATGGTCACGAGACCTGCCCCCGCTCTCAGTCCAGCCATCGCGGTCATTCGCGCCGCGCCGGTCTTCCCCGCTCCGCCCGAGAAAACGGCAAGGTGTCCTCGTTTGTATTTGTGCGTCTCCAGTTTCCCCGCGGGCAGAAGGTGCTTCCATCTGGCCGGAGTGTTCTCGCCGACTCTTTCGGAGGAGCAAGCTTTGATGATGCGGCCCGGAATGCCGATGCCGACCACTTCGATCTTTCCACACAGCTCTCTGCCCGGCATCAGCAGGTGGCCGGGTTTGCGCGTCATGAACGTGACGGTGTGATCTGCCTTGAACGCCGCGCCCAGGACCTCGCCGCTGCGGCCATCGACACCCGATGGCAGGTCGACGGCAAGGACGGGGACCGCGGCATCCATCACCCGTTCGATCACGGATCGCACTTCTGGCGGCACATCCCTTCCGAGCCCCGCCCCGAAGATCGCATCGATGACGACATCCCCCTGCCTCGGCTCATACGTGTCAAGCGGCTGCGGCGTGAGCGGGCATTCGGCCTTTGTGCGCCCGGCATCGCCCTGAAGCCTCGCAAGGTCACCCAGATGAAAGACGGTGGTCGCTGCGCCGCTCTCGGCAAGGAGGCGCGCGGCCACATACCCGTCTCCACCGTTATTACCGGGGCCGCAGAGGACGGCGAAGCGCTGGGCGCCCGGGTAGAGCCGCAGGGCGACAGCTGCCACAGCGGCGCCCGCCGTCACCATCAGCCCGAAAGACGAAATTCCCGATTGAGCCGCAGCGGCATCCGCGGCCGCCATTTCTGCAGGGGTAAGAAGGAGATCACTCAGTTGCTCAGCCATGTGCTCATTCAATTCAAAAAACGCCTAAAAAACAACCGCATTTGCGGTCAAGCAAATGCATAAAAATACGCCATTTGCATATTTATTACTCACCGAAGGCGCGCGAGCCGCAGCCCGGCTCCTCTAGAGTTTTTTCGAATTCTGCGTCATTTTTTCATTTTTCAGGGCCATTCTCATCAGTTTTTGTTCGAAAATTCCTTGGAAATGCCCTCGGATTTGCGAATCTGGGGATAATTCGCGCATTTTCTGGTTCTCCTGCGCTGCGACTGGCATGATACCTGCATCATGGTTTTCGAGCGGCAATTTGCCCGCGTTAACGGGAGAAGCGGAGAGTCATTTTCTCATGAAAAAGATCGAAGCGATCATTAAGCCTTTCAAGCTCGACGAAGTGAAGGAAGCCCTTCAGGAAGTCGGCCTGCAAGGCATCACTGTCACAGAAGCGAAGGGCTTCGGTCGCCAGAAAGGCCATACGGAACTTTACCGCGGCGCCGAATATGTCGTCGACTTTTTGCCAAAGGTGAAGGTCGAAGTCGTGCTTGCCGACGAGAACGCGGAAGCTGTCATCGACGCCATCCGCAAGGCGGCGCAGACCGGCCGGATTGGAGACGGAAAGATCTTCGTATCCAACATCGAAGAAGTCATTCGTATCCGCACCGGCGAAACCGGCGTCGACGCTATCTGAGCTGGCCCCGGCTCGGCTTCAACATTGAGTATCACGTTATAAATTGAAAGGGAGATCTATGGCGACCGCGAACGAAATTCTTAAGCAGATCAAGGAAAACGACGTAAAGTTCGTTGATCTGCGCTTTACCGACCCCAAGGGCAAGCTGCAGCACGTCACAATGGACGTTTCCTGTGTCGATGAAGACATGTTCGCCGACGGGGTCATGTTCGACGGTTCCTCGATCGGCGGCTGGAAGGCCATCAATGAGTCCGACATGGTGCTGATGCCGGATACGGAAACGGTTCACATGGACCCTTTCTTCGCGCAGTCTACCATGGTCATCGTCTGCGATATTCTGGATCCGGTTTCGGGCGAAGCCTATAACCGCGATCCGCGCGGCACCGCCAAGAAAGCTGAAGCCTATCTCAAGGCATCCGGCATCGGCGACACCATCTTCGTTGGTCCGGAAGCCGAATTCTTCGTCTTCGACGACGTCAAGTACAAGGCCGATCCCTACAATATCGGCTTCAAACTCGACAGCAGCGAGCTGCCGTCGAACGACGACACCGATTACGAGACCGGAAACCTCGGCCACCGTCCGCGCATCAAGGGCGGCTATTTCCCGGTTCCGCCGGTCGATAGCGCGCAGGACATGCGCTCTGAAATGTTGACCGTGCTTGGCGAAATGGGTGTCACCGTCGAGAAGCATCATCACGAGGTGGCCGCTGCCCAGCACGAACTCGGCATCAAGTTCGACACGCTCGTCCGCAACGCCGACAAGATGCAGATCTACAAGTACGTCGTGCACCAGGTCGCCAACGCCTACGGCAAGACGGCAACCTTCATGCCGAAGCCTATCTTCGGCGACAACGGTTCTGGCATGCATGTGCACCAGTCGATCTGGAAGGGCGGCAAGCCGACCTTTGCCGGCGACGAGTATGCAGGCCTTTCCGAAAGCTGCCTGTATTACATCGGCGGCATCATCAAGCACGCCAAGGCGATCAACGCCTTCACCAATCCGTCGACGAATTCCTACAAGCGTCTCGTCCCGGGTTACGAAGCACCTGTGCTCCTGGCCTATTCCGCCCGCAACCGCTCGGCTTCCTGCCGCATTCCGTTCGGCTCCAATCCGAAGGCGAAGCGCGTCGAAGTCCGCTTCCCGGATCCGACGGCAAACCCGTATCTCGCCTTCGCTGCCATGCTGATGGCCGGCCTCGACGGCATCAAGAACAAGATCCATCCGGGCAAAGCCATGGACAAGGATCTCTACGACCTGCCGCCGAAGGAACTGAAGAAGATTCCAACGGTTTGCGGCTCGCTGCGCGAAGCCCTCGAAAGCCTCGACAAGGACCGCAAGTTCCTGACGGCGGGCGGCGTATTCGATGACGACCAGATCGATTCCTTCATCGAGTTGAAGATGGCGGAAGTAATGCGTTTCGAGATGACCCCGCATCCGGTCGAATACGACATGTACTATTCGGCTTGATCGCCAAGTAGAGAGCTCCGTCGCCGGCGGAGCTTTCCTCTCTCGTCACTGAGGCTCCCGGTGATGTGACACTCATGTGACGAAAGCCTGCAAAAAACTTGATTTGTGCAGGCCCAATCACCAAATCTGGTGATGAAAGGAAGTCGTACCATGAAGACAAAAGTAGCAAAGTTCAGTATCGGTGAAGTGGTCCGGCACAAAGTTTTTCCGTTTCGCGGCGTCATCTTTGACGTCGATCCGGAGTTTGCGAATACGGAAGAATGGTGGAACTCAATCCCTGCCGAAGTTCGCCCCAGTAAGGACCAACCCTTCTACCATCTGCTCGCGGAAAATGACGAAAACGAGTATGTCGCTTACGTCTCAGAGCAGAACCTGGTGAACGATGAAAGCGGCGTGCCGCTTCGCAATCAGCAGGTCTATCAGATTTTCGATCAAGCGCCGTCCGGCCAGTTCAAGCCCAAGATGAGCTTCGCCCACTAAGGCGCTATCGGTCGTGACTTAAAACCCCGCCTCCTCCCGGCGGGGTTTTTGTTTGTCGGCAACAAAAAACCCGGCGCAGGGCCGGGTTCTTGTTCTTTCTTTCGCGGCTGGCAGATTACTGCGCCTTGGCGGCGTTCTGCGCATCTTCCAGCTTCTTGCGGGCTTCCTCGGCCTTTTTCTGCATGCTGTCCTGCAGGCTCTTCTGGCTTTCGGCAAGCTTGTTCGGGGAAACAGCTTCGCCATCAAAGGCGCCGGTAAAGCCTTCGAGAGAAATCTTGATCGGGTTCGGCGCGCGGCGGAAATTGATCGACGTGAAGATCACGTCGCTACCCTTCTTGAGGCCTGCGATCATGGCATCCGTCAGGGGAACCTCGGCGGTGCACTTGTCCGGCAGGCAAACAGCGTAGTCGAGCTTCTGGCCCTTGTTGTTGTCGACCTGCATCATGATGCCCGGAGGGATCAGCCGGGCGCTCGGCACGGATACCTGCAGAAGCTTGCGGTTGATCTTGCCCGAAATCGTGATGAGGCCGACGGCTGTGACGAGCTGGCCGCCATTGGCGAGGATCAGGTTCTGAACGACGCAGACATCGTTGTCCGCCTGCTTGCTGCAGGTCTTGTACCAGCCAAGGCGCGGCGCACCGGCAGCCTGAGCCGGTGCGTCTGCTGAGGCATCCTGTGCGAAGGAGGATACCGGGGCCGAAGCCACACCGAAAGCGAGTGCCAGAACGGACAGAGCTGCCCGCATTTTCTTATCTGATTTGAACAACATAACGGATTCCGTCTCCTGATACCCATTAGGGACCGCGATGCGCCGTCCTCTCCATCCGGGGCTATTCGGCATTCCACCTCTTAAAACATTAAGGCAAATGCATGACCCCAGAACTTCGAAACACCTGTTACATTGGGGCGATCCAGATATCCAGTATTTCTTTGGCAATTTCGGGGTGGCCGAAAGATTCCGCCCTGTGAACGTTCGATTTTCCGCCGCGCATGCTAGTCTTCGGCCGAATCGTGCCTTGCCGGAAAGGATTGTGAGCATGCTCCGGGTCATTCTCCCCATAGCCTTTACGCTTTTTTGCGGCGCCGTTGCTGCGGCCCCGCTGCACGGCATCGCCATGCATGGCCAACCCTCCCTGCCCCCTGACTACAAGCATTTCTCCTACGTCAATCCGGGCGTGAAGAAAGGCGGCAAGATCACCTACGGGGTCGTCGGCACTTTCGACAATCTCAATCCGTTCATTCTGAAAAGCATGCGAACCACGGCGCGCGGCATGTGGGATCCGGAATACGGCAATCTCGTCTATGAATCGCTGATGCAGCGTTCCCGGGACGAACCATTCACGCTCTATGGGCTGCTTGCCGAGACGGTCGAATGGGATGAAGACCGCACGTTCATTCAGTTCAATCTCAATCCGAAGGCCAAGTGGTCCGATGGGCAGCCGGTGACGCCTGAGGACGTCATATTCTCCTTCGAACTGCTGCGCGACAAGGGACGCGTGCCCTTTGCGAGCCGGCTGAGCCTCGTCTCGAAAATGGAGAAGATCGGCGAGCATGGCGTGCGCTTCACCTTCAACGACAAGGCGGACCGCGAAACGCCGATGGTCTTCGGGCTGATGCCGGTGCTGCCGAAACACGCCATCGATCCGGAAACTTTCGACCGTACCACTCTCGTGCCACCGGTCGGCTCCGGGCCCTACAAGATCAAAACGGTGAAGCCCGGCGAAAGCATCACCTACGAACGTGATCCGAACTACTGGGGCAAGGATATCCCCTCGAAGGTCGGCATGGACAACTACGACCAGATCACCGTCCAGTATTTTCTGCAGGACACCACCCTTTTCGAGGCATTCAAGAAGGGCGATATCGACGTCTATCCCGACGGCAGTCCCGGGCATTGGGCGACAGCCTATGACTTCCCGGCAGTTTCCTCCGGCACTGTGATCAAGGATACGTTCCAGCCGAAGCTGCCAAGCGGCATGTTCGGGTTTGTCTTCAACACACGGCGCCCGGTATTCGCCAATGCCAAAGTTCGCGAAGGGCTCTCGCTGATCTTCGATTTCGAGTGGGCGAACAGGACGCTCTATTCCAACGCCTACAAGCGCACGCAGAGCTTCTGGCAGAATTCGGCGCTGTCGAGTTTCGGCGTTCCGGCCGATGCCCGCGAGATCCAAATGCTCGGCCCGATCAAAGAGAAGATTGACCCGGCCGTTCTCGACGGCACCTACAAGCTTCCCCTAAGCGACGGCTCCGGGCGCGACCGCAATGTGTTGAAGCAAGCGCTGCAGACGCTGAAAGAAGGCGGCTATTCGATCAAAGACGGAAAGATGGTGGATGCCAACGGAAAACTGCTGGCTTTCGAGATCATGACGCAGAACGCCGACCAGGAGAAACTTGCCATCGCCTATCAGCGTTCGCTTCACGCTTTGGGCATCGCTGCCTCGATCCGCACTGTGGACGATTCGCAATATCAAAGCAGAACCAATAGTTTCGACTATGATGTTATTCTAAAATCTTATCCGTCATCGCTCTCGCCCGGAAACGAACAGCTCTCCTATTGGTCGTCGGCTGCGCGCGACCGCCAGGGGAGTTCAAATTTTGCCGGCGTTACCGACCCTGATGTCGATACGCTGATCAGGCATATTCTCACCGCCCGCTCCGACGAGGACTTCACGGCCGCTGTCCGTTCGCATGACCGTTTATTGCTGTCCGGGCATTACGTGTTGCCTCTCTACCATCTGGACCAGCAATGGATTGCGCGCAACAAGCGGATCGGCCGTCCGGATGGCGCGCCGCTTTACGGCTACCAGCTTCCCGTTTGGTGGGATCAGAGCGTCCAATAAGTCTGCCGGAAGTGGTTCCTTTTTCCTGCCCGGTTGAAGTCTGGCCTGTCAGGGCATAGATGGCTTGGAAAGACTCCGGGATATCGAAAGGAAACCACCATGGAACGTATCACCATCGACGTCGTATCGGACGTCGTCTGCCCATGGTGTTATCTGGGCAAGGCGCGGCTGGAGCTTGCGATCGCGGAAGTGCAGGATGAAATCGGCGTCGACATCAACTGGCGCCCCTACCGACTGAACCCCGACTATCCGCTGGAAGGCGTCGACCAGAAGACAATGCTGGAACAGAAGCTCGGCGGCGCGGAGCGTGTGGCGCAGGCGCATAAGACGCTTACCGATCTCGGCCGCGAAGTGGGTATCAATTTCGATTTCCAGGCGATCAAGATCGGCCCCAACACGCTCGATGCGCACCGGTTGATCCAATGGGCGATGATCGAAGATCGCGACAAAGCGGACAGCGTCGTCACTGCGCTGTTCAAGGCGAATTTCGAGGAAGGCCGCAATGTCGGCGATCATGCGGTGTTGCTCGACATTGCCGAGAAAGCCGGTCTCGACCGTGCCGTGATCGCCTCGCTGCTTGCCTCCGACGCGGACCGGGACTTGGTAATCGCCGAAATCGACGCCGCGCAGAAGATGGGCGTGAATGGCGTGCCGTTCTTCATCTTCGACCAGCAATATGCCGTCAGCGGCGCGCAGACGCCGGACGTGCTGGCCGGCGCGCTCCGCGACATCGCCAAGGCGAAGGCCGAAGCGCGCGCCGGATTGAATTGACCTGCCCTACGGCTTGGCCATTTCGGCCAGTTGCGTCATGATGACGGCTGCGGCCTGCAGCCGTTTTTCCGGCGCCGGCAGGTCGCGGTTCAAAAACAGGCTGTGGTCGGGGCGTATCTTCGCCATCGCTCCCTGCTTGGCGATATAGCCAACCAGATTTGCCGGGTTCGGGAATTCCTTGTTGCGGAACTGGATGACCACGCCCTTCGGACCGGCATCGAGCTTTTCGACATTGGCCACGCGGCAAAGCGACTTGATGTAGACGATCTTCAAGAGATGCTGCACCTCGATCGGCATCGGACCGAACCGGTCGATCATCTCGGCACCGAAGGAATCGATCTCCTTGAGTTCGGTGATCTCGCCCAGGCGGCGGTAAAGCGCCATCCGCAGATGCAGGTCCGGCACATAGTCGTCCGGGATCATGACGGGCGTGCCGACCGAAATCTGCGGTGACCAGCCGGTGTCATGGATCTCGTCGACACCCTTCACTTCGGCGACCGCCTCTTCCAGCATCTGCTGGTAAAGCTCGAAGCCGACTTCCTTGATGTGGCCGGACTGTTCCTCGCCGAGCAGGTTGCCGGCGCCACGGATATCCAGGTCGTGGCTTGCGAGCTGGAAGCCGGCACCGAGCGTGTCCAGCGACTGCAGCACCTTGAGGCGGCGCTCCGCAGTCGGTGTCAGCACTTTGTTGACCGGCAGCGTGAAGAGCGCGAAGGCGCGAACCTTCGATCGGCCAACGCGGCCACGGAGCTGATAGAGCTGCGCCAGACCGAACATATCGGCGCGGTGGACGATCAACGTGTTGGCGGTTGGAACATCGAGCCCGGATTCGACGATCGTCGTCGAAAGCAGCACATCGTAGCGTCCCTCGTAGAAGGCATTCATCACGTCTTCTAGCTCGCCAGCCGGCATCTGGCCGTGGGCAACCGCCACCTTCAGCTCGGGGAGATCCGAGCGCAGGAAGGCGTGGACGTCTTCGAGATCGGCGAGGCGCGGGCAGACGTAGAAGCTCTGGCCGCCGCGATAATGCTCGCGCATCAGCGTTTCGCGAATAACGAGGCTGTCGAACGGCGAAATGAAGGTGCGTACCGCCATGCGGTCGACCGGCGGCGTTGTGATCAGCGAGAGCTCGCGGACACCGGTCATCGCCAGCTGCAGCGTGCGGGGGATCGGCGTGGCCGACAGCGTCAGGACATGCACGTCGCTCTTCAGTTCCTTCAGGCGCTCCTTGTGCTTGACGCCGAAATGCTGCTCCTCGTCGATGATCAGCAGGCCGAGATTGGCGAATTTGATACCAGCGCCGAGCAGCGCATGCGTGCCGACGACGATGTCCGTCTTGCCCTCGGCGACTTCCTTCTTTGTAAGAGCAAGTTCCTTCGAGCCGACAAGGCGGGAAGCCTGCTGCAAACGGACAGGCAGGCCGCGGAAGCGTTCGGAAAACGTCTTGAAGTGCTGGCGAGCAAGCAGCGTCGTTGGCACGACGACGGCAACCTGAATGCCGTTCATCGCTGCGACGAACGCGGCGCGAAGCGCCACTTCCGTCTTGCCGAAACCGACGTCACCACAGACAAGGCGATCCATGGGGCGACCGGCGGCAAGATCCCCGCGCACCGCCTCGATGGCGTTGTCCTGATCTTCCGTCTCGTCATAGGGGAAGCGTGCCGCAAACTCGTCGTAAAGCCCTTCCTGCGTCGTCAGGACGGGTGCATGGCGCGTCAGGCGCTCGGCGGCGATGCGGATCAGCGCGTCTGCCATGTCGAGGAGGCGCTTCTTGAGCTTTGCCTTGCGCATCTGCCATGCGCCGCCGCCGAGCTTGTCGAGCTGGACTTCAGTGCTCTCGCCGCCATAGCGTGAGAGGAGATCGATGTTTTCGACCGGCAGGAAGAGCTTCGCGTCGTCGGCATATTGCAGCTCGAGGCAGGCGCGCGGGGCGCCCGCGGCCTCGATCGTCCGCAGACCGACGAAGCGGCCGATGCCGTGTTCGGCGTGCACGACGATTGAGCCTTCATCGAGCCCGGCAACTTCCGAAATGAAATCGGCGGCGCGTTTGCGGCGCTTGGTACGGCGAACCATGCGGTCGCCGAGAATGTCCTGCTCGCCGATGACGATCAGGTTGCCGGCCTCAAAGCCAGACTCGAGGTTGAGCACCGCCGCAGCCGCCTCACCTCGATCCAGCGAGTCGACGGCCTTCAGAGTTTCCACTGTCTTGACGCGTTCCAGACCATGTTCATTTAGGACCTGCAGCAGGCGTTCAAGCGAGCCTTCCGTCCAGGCGGTGATGAGAACCTTTGCGCCGCTTGCCCGCTTGTCGGCTATGTGCTTGACGACAATGTCGAAGATGTTGACGCGCTCAGCGTTGCCGTCGCCGCTTTCGGCACTCGTACGCGCCCAGCGCTCTCCCTGACGCGCATCGACATTGACAACGCGCCGTGCCTCGCCCTCGTGCTCGTTGAAGGGCGAAATCCGCATGGCATTGAATACATCCAGCGTTTGAGCAAAGCTCTTGCCGTCGAGATAGAGCTGGCCGGGCGTGATCGGCTTGTAGGGTGTCCCCTGCGCCATCTGACCCTTTGCCTGCTGGCCGGCATTCAGGCGCGCATCATAGTAGTCGAGAACGAGTTTGGAGCGCTCTTCCGCCGCCTCGCGGACGGTGTGATCCGTCACCAGACGAAAGCCCTTCAGATAGTCGAAGACCGTCTCGAGCTTTTCATAAAAGAGCGGCAGCCAGTGCTCCATGCCGGGATAACGACGGCCCTCGGAGACGGCAAGGTAGAGCGCATCGTCACGCGTCGCGGCACCGAAGGCCGACAGGTAGTTCTTGCGGAAGCGGCTGATCGTGTCGGGAGTCAGCGTTACCTCGCTCATCGGGTTGAGGTCGAGGGAGCGCACCTGCCCCGTCGTGCGCTGGCTTGCCGGATCGAAACTGCGGATGCTTTCGAGCGTATCCCCGAAGAAGTCGAGACGAACGGGCTCTTCCGCGCCCGGGACGAAAACATCGAGAATGCCGCCGCGCACCGCGTATTCACCGACTTCGCGCACCGTCGCGACGCGATCGAAGCCGTTGCGCTCCAGCCGGCCGGCGACGTCGTCCATGCGGACCTGATTGCCGGGACGGGCCGAAAAGCCCAGGCTTTCGATCACATCCTGCGGCGCAACCTTCTGCAGCATGGCATTGACCGTCACGAGGACGATTGCCGCATGCGGCTTCTTGCGGTGAGCGATTAGGCCGCTGAGAGCTGCCAGGCGGCGGGCGGAGGTATCGGCGCTCGGAGAAACACGGTCATAGGGCAGACAGTCCCATGCCGGCAGCGTCAGCACCGGGATCTCGGGGGCGACGAAGCCGAGCATCTGTTCCAGATCGGCCATGCGCTGCCCGTCAGACAGCACGTAGGCGACGGGCTCGCCGGCGCGTGCAAGTTCCGCCAGCAGAAGCGGCTCCAGGCCGGACGGCACATTGCCGATCGTCAGCGGCTCGGCAGCGGCTGCGAGCTTACTTCCATCAAATCCTGGGATCATTCCGGTTTCCTGGATGCGGTATCCGCCGGGTACTGAAAATCCGGCTTGAAGGCGGCGAGGCGCTCGAACATGGGTGTCTGAAAACGCTCCGGCACCGGCCAGGTTCCCATGACCCAACGCAGAAGGTCGTTGTCCTCCTCGCCCATGATGGTTTCCAGCTCGTCAAGCTCGGCCTCGGAAAGCGAGGCAATCTCGGCCTCGGCGAACTGACCGAAGACCAGATCCATCTCGCGCAGCCCGCGATGCCAGCAGCGAAAGAGTATCCGTCGGCGGCGCGGATCGAGACCGGCACTCGAGAGTGTCACACCTGTCATGGCATTACCTTCCTGTTGATGGGCCTCTATAGCCCCTCGAAAGCGGCTTGTCAGCCTTGCCAATGCCCTAATGTTCATCGCATTTTGCAGCATGCGCCCGGCCATTCTCGATCCGCTGTTTTCCCCCGTTTCGGCTCTTCCGGGCGTCGGCCCGAAGATCGCCGAGCTGTTGGTAAAGCTGCTCGGGCGCGAGGCGCCGGAGGATACCCGGATCATCGATCTGCTCTTCCATGCGCCGCATTCGCTGATCGACCGGCGCAACCAACCGGGAATTGCCCGCGCCCCCCAAGGTGCGATTGTGACGATCACGGCGCGTGTCGACCGGCATCAGCCGCCTCCCCGGGGAAAGAGCAATATTCCCTACCGTGTCTTCCTTCACGATGAGACGGGCGAATTGTCGCTCGTCTTTTTCCGCGGTCAGGCGGGATGGCTGGAGAAACAACTCCCGATCGACGAGGAGGTCATCGTCAGCGGCAAGATCGACTGGTTCAATGGCCGGGCAACAATGGTCCATCCGGATTACATCGTGAAGGCAAGCGATGCGGAAAACCTGCCGCTCGTCGAGCCGATCTACCCGCTCACGGCCGGGCTCTCGCCGAAGACCCTGCGCAAGATTATCGAGGCGGCGTTGCCTCGGATACCGCAACTGCCGGAATGGACTGATCTTTCGCTGACACAGAAGCAGGGATTGCCTTCGACCGCCGACAGCTTTCATATGCTGCACGAACCCCGCGACCCCACGGACATCGACCCGCAGGCCCCTGCCCGGCGAAGACTGGCCTATGACGAATTTCTTGCCGGTCAGTTGTCGCTCTCGCTCGTGCGCCAGCGGCTTCGCAAGGTCGCCGGGCAACCTGTCCATGCCACCGGCGAGATCAGCCGGAAAATCCTCGACACGCTACCTTTCTCCCCGACGCGCAGTCAGACAGAGGCCGTTTCCGACGTTCTAAAGGATATGGCTAGCGAAGACCGTATGCTGCGGCTTCTCCAGGGCGATGTCGGCTCCGGCAAGACTCTGGTGGCGTTGATGGCAATGGCTGCCGTGATCGAGAGCGGCGGACAGGCCGTGCTGATGGCGCCCACCGAAATTCTTGCGCGGCAGCACCACGCGACGATCTCGAAGTTCGCGGCCTCTGCCGGTCTCGGCATCGAAGTGCTGACGGGCCGAACCAAGGGGCGCGAGCGCGACGACATTCTTGAGCGGATCGCCTCCGGCGCGGCCCAGATCATTATCGGCACGCATGCGCTCTTCCAGGACAGCGTCAACTACAAGAACCTGATGCTGGCGGTCGTTGACGAGCAGCATCGCTTCGGCGTCCATCAGCGTCTGAGGCTGACCGCGAAGGGTATCTCGCCGCATATGCTGGTGATGACCGCCACCCCCATTCCGCGCACACTGGTGCTTGCGGCCTTCGGCGACATGGATGTCTCGAAACTCACCGAGAAACCCGCAGGCCGCAAACCGATACAGACGATAACGGTTCCCAGCGAACGGACCGGCGAGATCGTCCAGCGGCTGAAGAGCGCGCTTGCCGAAGGCAAGAAGGCTTACTGGATCTGCCCGCTGGTCGAGGAGTCCGAAGAACTCGACCTGATGTCGGCCGAAGAGCGGCATTCCACGCTTGTCTCTGCTCTCGGTCCGGGCATCGGTCTGATCCACGGCCGCATGAGCGGGCCGGAGAAGGATGCCGTGATGATGTCGTTCAAAAGCGGCGAACTGCGGCTGCTCGTCGCGACGACCGTCGTCGAAGTTGGTGTCGACGTGCCGGACGCGACGATCATGGTGATCGAGCACGCAGAACGCTTCGGACTGGCGCAGTTGCACCAGCTTCGCGGACGCGTCGGCCGCGGCGACGAGGCATCGACCTGCATCCTGCTCTACAAGGGGCCGCTCGGCGAAACCGGCCACGCTCGGCTTTCGATCATGCGGGAGACGGAGGACGGCTTCAGGATCGCCGAGGAGGACTTGAAACTGCGTGGCGAAGGCGAAGTGCTCGGCACCCGCCAGTCGGGCACGCCCGGCTTTCAGATCGCCAGCCTGGAGGCCCATGCCGACCTTCTGGAGATCGCCCGCAAGGACGCCGCCTATGTGATCGAGCGCGACCCAGACCTGACAAGCGAACGCGGTACGGCGATCCGCACGCTGCTCTATCTATTCCGGCGCGATGAGGCGATCCGCTTCCTGCGTGCGGGCTGAGTGCGGACGCGACATGCGCGTCCGCTTGTTTCGGTAGAGGTTACTTGCCCGACAGTCCCGGCAGGGTGACCTGATAGACCTGGAACATGGTGTCGACGTCCGCACCACCTTCGGCCTTGTAAGCTGCCCCGACCTGGAAACCATCCTGCGTGAAGAAGTCGTTGTCGTTCGCCACGAATAGGAAGTAGTCGTCCGGCAGGTTTGGATCCTTGACGCTTACGAGCGACACCGCCTCCCACTTTTCGGACAGGTTGTTGCGGTCGTTTGGTGCGCCGTTGTGCAGACCGAAGCGGGCAAGCTGAGCGTTGTCGTTCATGTCGATGAACGGCGTCAGCGTTGCAGGCTTGACCGAAGGATCCACGACACCCTTCGGAGCGACCGGCTTGGCGCCGTCGAAATCGGTTCCGAGAATGTCGGTCGCGGCCGAGACATCGACGATGCCGATATTGCGATAAAGCGAGGTGTCGCCCTTCAGCATCGAACCGTTGCCGCTGTCGCGCGACAGCATCAGGAATTTCGTGTCAGAGAGCGCGACGATTTCACTCTGCGCGGCGATGGTCGTCTTGCCCTTGGCATCCTTGAAGACGGGCAGCGGCACGACATATTCGTGCACCATCTTCAGATGCGCGAGGTCGGAGGCGTCGTAGATCATCGCGCGCGTATTCTGGCGGGTCGAGCTGGAATCGCCACCATCCTGACGGGCCGCCGACTGCAGCACGGCGATCACATACTTGCCGTCCGGTGTCATCGCCATGCCTTCGAGGCCCTGGTTATTCTGACGGCCGGTATCGGGATCCTTGGGATCGGGGGCAGCCGCGCCCGGGCCGGGATTGTTCGATGCAAAGCTCAGCGTGCCCTTGCGCATCGGCAACAACGCCTTGGAGGGCTGGGTAGCAGACATCAGGTGACCATCGGCGGAAAAGCGGTAGATATAGGGGCCGTATTCGTCGCTGATGAACATGGAGCCGTCCGGCAGACGAATGATCGCTTCGTTGTCGAGGGCGACCTTGCCGTTCGTCGCTTCAGGCAGCGGCGGCATGTCGCCGGCGGCTGCGCGAACGCCGGATTCCGGGTCGAGGCCGGTCGTATCCGCACCCTTGTCGTCCACGAGCATCATCGTATCGGCGAGCGTAGCCTGAACGCCGGACTGCTCCTTGCCGGCCGGAGGCGTTGCGCCCGGCGCTACCGGCGTGAACGTAATGTCGATCGTATTCAGACGTGGGCGATAATCGGTCGTTCCAACGGCATTGTAACCGCGGTCGGGCAGCAGCCACAGCGAGCCCTTGTAGGTATCGCCATCGCGCGTCCAGCTCGACTCGTCGATCGACATGCCGGAACCGGAGCCAAAGGTTTCGCCGAACTTGTCGCGCTGGTTCGACGGCATGCGGCCGATGCCGACGAGACCTTTATTGACGAAAGTCGTGGCGCCGACAGTGACAGAATTATCGGCAAGCGCGGCAACCGGCGTCAGAGCGGCGGATGTGATCAAGGCTGCGGCCAGTAACCGAAGCCTTAGAAAATACGAATATTTCATGGGGCAATGTCCTCTTGATAAAAGCTTTTTCGGAAAGGATTTCATCAGGACGCAAGCCCGTAGGCCGCTTCGAAATATGAACGGCTCGCTTCGGTGTTTATGAAGCTGTTCGATGAGATTGCGCCCGAAAGCCTCCCGAAGAGCGGTGTAGGGCGGCAACGTGATACTTACGTGACAGGCTCAGAAGTGCGGATCAGGTTTCCGCGGGCGCTCGCAACTGTTTGCGGGAACGCTTTTCCTTCGCGGCCCGGCTTGCAAGTTCATCCGGCGCCACAAGTCCGCCAGAGATCAAAAGCTTTGCCGCATCTTCCGGCGACATGTCGAGAACAACGATCTTTTCGCGCGGGACGAAAATCAGAAATCCGGCCGTCGGCACCGGGGTCGGCGGCAGGAAGACGCTGACCATATCATGCCCCATCGCGTTGAACTTCGTAGCGATCTCTCCCTTCGCATCAGTGGCGATGAACACCAGCGCCCAGAGGCCGGGGCTCGGATATTCGATGAGGCCTACCTTCTTGAAGGAATTGTTTTGCTCCTTCAGCACCGACTCAAATATCTGCTTCACGCTCTTGTAGATGCTGCGCACCAGCGGGACGCGGTGTACCAGCGACTCTCCGAACTGCACGATGCCCCGGCCAATGAGGTTTTTCCCCAGGAAGCCGATGATGGTGATGAAGATCATCGCGATGATCAGGCCGGAACCGGGAACCGCAAAATTCAGGTAGCTGTCGGGATCGTAACGGGCGGGAATGTACGGCTTCACCCAGCTGTCGGCCCAGCGGACAATCGACCATGTGA
The DNA here is from genome assembly GCF_012641395.1 of Rhizobium sp. P32RR-XVIII. Lineage (GTDB taxonomy): Bacteria > Pseudomonadota > Alphaproteobacteria > Rhizobiales > Rhizobiaceae > Rhizobium. The sequence goes on from NZ_JABAIH010000012.1 coordinate 33,508, forward strand.
GCCAGAGCGTGATCGCGATCGGGGCACAGATGATGAGGCCCGCCAGGAAGTTGTTTCTAATGCGCGTTGCTATCGGCAATCGGTGCAGTTTGTTCGTCATCGCTCGCGATGAACTCCCTTGGGTCTACCGGATGTCGTGATCAGGCGCCCCCGCACCTGCCGAACGAGGCTGCCAGAATTCGACACCTTGTACAAGCGGTGCAGCCGCCTTGCGGTTCACTCCACCGTGACCGATTTCGCGAGGTTTCGCGGCTGATCGACATCGGTGCCCATGAACACCGCGGTGTGGTAGGCAAGCAATTGGATCGGCAGGGAGAATATCATCGGCGCGATGATCTCGGGAACGTTCGGAAGCGCGATCGTCGTCATGGTCGGCAGCTTGGACGCGGCAGCGCCCGCTTCGTCGGTGATGAAGACGATCCGCCCGCCGCGGGCCGCGACCTCCTGCATGTTCGAAACGGTCTTGTCGAAGAAGCGGTCGTAAGGCGCGATGACGATGACCGGCATATTCTCGTCGATCAGCGCAATCGGCCCGTGCTTCAATTCGCCCGCCGCATATCCCTCGGCATGGATATAGGAAATCTCCTTGAGCTTCAGCGCGCCTTCCATTGCCAGCGGGAAGCTGGTCCCGCGGCCGAGATAAAGCACGTCACGGCACTTGGAGAGCTCACGCGACAGGCTTTCCATTTGCGGCTGCACGAGGTTCAGCACACGGCTCATGATGCGCGGCATTTCGGCGAGATGGCGCACGAGCGCCTTTTCTTCGTCCGCGCTGACGGTGCCGCGCGCCTTGCCGGCGCTGATTGCGAGCGATGCAAGGACCGCCAGCTGGCAGGTGAAGGCTTTGGTCGAGGCAACGCCGATCTCAGGGCCGGCCATGATCGGGAAGACGGCGTCGGATTCGCGCGCAATGGTCGACTCCTGAACGTTGACCACGGCTCCGATTTTCAGGCCATGGTCCTTGCAGTAGCGGAGGGAAGCCAGCGTATCGGCGGTTTCACCCGATTGCGAGATGAAGAGTGCTGCCTGCGACGGCTGCAGCGGCATCTCGCGATAGCGGAACTCCGAGGCAACATCGATTTCGACCGGCAAGCGGGCATAGCGCTCAAACCAGTATTTGCCGACCAGGCCAGCGAGATAGGCCGTGCCGCAAGCCGAGACAGCGAGGCTGCTTACCGTCCGGAAGTCGATCTCCGATGCATTGGCAGCAATCGTGTTCTCAGCAAAATCCATGTAGTGGCTGAGAGCGTGGGAAATCACCTCAGGCTGCTCGTAGATCTCCTTCTCCATGAAATGGCGATGGTTGCCCTTGTCGACGACATAGGCCGCCACCTGGGAAATCTGCCGCGGGCGGTTCACCGGCTTGCCAGAAAAATCGACGATCGTAGCACCCTCACGGGTGATGACCGCGCAGTCGCCGTCGACAAGATAGGTGATGTCGCTGGTGAAGGGTGAAAGAGCGATCGCATCCGACCCCAGGAACATTTCACCATTTCCAAAGCCAACAGCGAGCGGCGGGCCGGAGCGCGCGGCCAGCAGCGTGCCTGGATCGTTCTTCAGCATGACAACGAGCGCATAGGCGCCCGTCACGCGGTTCAGCATCTTGAGCATGGCCGCGCGCGGCTCAAGTCCCTCGCGCAAATACTTCGCCATCAGATGAGCGACGACTTCGGTGTCCGTCTGGCTTTCGAATACCGCACCATCGGCACTCAGTTCGTCGCGTAGCTCCGAGAAGTTCTCGATAATGCCGTTGTGGACGACAGCCACGCCTTCGACGAAGTGCGGGTGTGCATTGGTCTCGTTCGGAACGCCATGGGTTGCCCAGCGGGTGTGGGCGATGCCCGTCGTGCCGAGGAGCGGCTCGGCGTCGAGGCGCTTCTCCAGGTTGAAGAGCTTGCCCTCGGCGCGGCGGCGATCCATCACGCCGTTGTGGATCGTCGCAACACCGGCGGAATCATAACCTCGATACTCGAGCCGCTTCAGCGCATCCACCAACCGCTCCGCAACAGGACGACTGCCGACGATGCCCACGATACCGCACATGAAAATGTCCCCAACGCTTTGAAATAACGAGACCAGTACCTAGCGATTTCCTGTTATTTCTCAATCGCTCAGCTGGTCACTTTCGATTTCCGGCCGTTACTCAGCCTTGGCTTTTTTTGCCGCCTTGATGGCCAGTGCGCTTTCGCGAATTGCCTTGGCGCGCTCAGGCTTCACCTCCTGGCGAGCCCGGCCGAAGGCGAGCGCATCGGCGGGGACATCGTCGGTGATGACACTGCCGGATGCAATATAGGCGCCGTCGCCGATGCTGACCGGAGCAACCAATGCACTGTTCGAGCCGATGAAGGCATTGGCGCCGATTCGGGTCTCGAATTTGTTCACGCCGTCATAGTTGCAGGTGATAGTGCCCGCGCCGATGTTAGTACCCGCTCCGATGACCGCATCGCCGATATAGGTCAGATGGTTGACCTTGGCGCCCTCGCCGATCTGGCCGTTCTTCACCTCGCAGAAGTTGCCGACCTTCGAACCCTGGCCAAGATCGGCGCCGGGACGCAGGCGGGCAAAAGGACCGACCGCCGCACCCGCCCTTACATGCGCACCTTCAATATGGGAAAAGGAATGGATCACCGCGCCGCCGTCGATCACCGCGCCCGGACCGAACACGACGTTCGGCTCGATCAGCGCATCCTGACCGATGACGGTGTCGTACGACAGGAAAACCGTTTCCGGCGCGATCATCGTCACGCCAGAGATCATCATTTCCTGACGGCGGTGCTCCTGCCAGAAACGCTCGATCGCTGCGAGTTCAGCCCTGTTGTTGCAGCCGGTCATTTCGACTTCCGGGGCATCGACGGCGGTCACCCGGCCGCCCAGCGAACGGGCGATTTCGACGAGGTCTGTAAGGTAATACTCACCCTTTACATTGCCGTTTCCGATCCGCGCCAGCAGATCGAGCGCCTTGCGGCCGTTGATCGCCATCAGGCCGCTATTGCACCATTTGACGGCGCGCTCGGCGTCGGTCGCATCCTTTTCCTCGCGGATCGCGATCAGTTCACCATCTTTCACCAGCAACCGACCGTAACCGGTCGGCCGGTCCGTATGGAACCCGATGACGGCGATGTCGCTGCCTTCCGCCAGCGCCTGACGCGCCGCCCTCAACGGACCTTCGGTCTGCAGCGGCACATCGCCATAGGTCACGAGAATATCGTCGTAGCCGCGGGCAATCGCCTCGCGTGCCGCAAGCACCGCGTGCCCGGTTCCAAGACGCTCCTTCTGCAGATGCGCCTCGACCTCGACGCCGCCGATGCTGGCTGCCTTGGCGACCTCTTCGGCATCGCGCCCGACAACGAGCGCGACGGAGGAAATACCTGCCTTTGCCACGGCCTCCACGACATGTGCGATCATCGGCCGGTTGGCGACCGGATGCAGCACCTTCGATTTTGAGGACTTCATGCGAGTGCTATCACCGGCGGCAAGAATAACGGCGAGGCAGGTGCGTTCCATGGCGGGCTCCGAGAATCCATTGTTCGGCAACGTTCTGCCTCATAGCAGCAAGGCGAACCGTCGACAAAGATGAAATTGGTCAGGCCGAGACCCGGGTGAGCGCCGCGTAGGCATCGCGAACGCGCCCCCGGCCTTCGATGATGACGGCTTCCATTGCCGTGCGGGCGGCCGGGACATCGCCTGCAACGATCGCATCGACAATGCGCATATGCGTATCGGCGATGTTGGCGAAGCCGTTCTGGGACGGCGGCGTGCTGAGCCGGAACATGCCAACCAGTGCAGCCTCGATCAGGCTTCCTAGCGTGCGCATGAACGGATTGTGGGAGGCATCCGCGACTGCCAGATGGAATTTCAGGTCGGCGAACGCGAGACTTTCTGCCGTGTGGCCGGGTTCGGCCATATCGAGCGCCAAGGCACGCAGCGTGGCGATGTCATCGCCGTTCGCGCGCTCTGCAACCAGCCCGGCGGCGAAAGGCTCCACGGCAAGCCGAATGTCGTAGAGTTGCAACAGGAATTCTTCGGTAACGCCGTGATCGAAATGCCAAGCGATGATCTCGCTGTCGAACATGTTCCAGAAGGTCTTCTCGGTGACCCGGGTGCCGACCCGCGCCTTGGCGACAACCATGCCCTTGGCCGCGAGCGTCTTCATCGTTTCGCGAAGAACCGTTCTGGAGACCTTGAAACGCTGCGCAAGCTCGGCGTCGCCAGGCAGAATCGAGCCGACCGGATAGGTCCCGGCCACGATAGCCTTGCCGAGCTCATCTACGACCTGCGCGTGGCTGGTGCGGGTCCTGCGACCGCTCCTTCGTGTCTCAAGCAATCGGTTGCGCAAGTAACAAGTCCTCCGTCAGGCGTACCTCTTGTTCAGGCTGGAAACGAACAGAATGGCCTTTTGCATCAGAATAAACGCAAAGAGCAAAAGGCCGATAAGGATTTTTGTCCACCAGCTCGAAAGCGTCCCGTCGAAGGTGATGTACGTCTGAATGAGCCCTTGTATCAAGAGACCGATAAAAGTTCCCGCCACGAATCCCGCTCCCCCCGTCAGCAGCGTCCCCCCAATGACCACCGCGGCAATGGCGTCAAGTTCCACACCGACCGCCGCCAGCGAATAGCCGGCAGAGGTATAGAGCGAAAAGACGATTCCCGATAGTCCCGCCAGAAAGCCGGAAAGCGCGTAGATGCGGATGGTGGTAGGGCCAACCGGCACACCCATTAACTCGGCCGTCTGGACGCCGCCGCCGAGCGCGTAAACGTTTGCTCCAAAGCGCGTGCGATGCGCGATGAAGATGCCTGCGATGAAGACAAGCAGCATGATGCCGCCGATCAGCGTCAGGCGTCCGCCGCCCGGGAGGCGGTAGTAGATGCCGGTCAGCGTCGAATAGTATTCGTGCTCGATGGGGATGCTGTCGATCGAAAGCACATAGGACATGCCACGGGCCAGGAACATGCCTGCCAGCGTCACGATGAAAGCCGGCATCTTCAGATAATGGATCACGGCGCCCATCAACCCGCCGAAAGCGGCCGTGATGACGAGAACCAGCGCGAATGCGGCGAGCGGATGGATCGAGGTGTCCCGCAGGATGACGGCAAGGAATACGCCCGTGAAGGCGATGACCGAGCCGATCGAGAGATCGATGCCGCCTGAAATAATGACGAAGGTCATGCCGACGGCGGCAATGCCGAGGAATGCATTGTCGGTCAAAAGATTGCCGGCGACACGGGTCGACAGCATGTTCGGGTATTGCAGCGCGCAGGCCACATAGGACAGCACGAAGATGACGATGGTCGCCAGCAGCGGCAGGTATTTCGAGTTCATTTCGACAGCTCCGCTCTGACTTCCGGCTTGCGGCTGAAGAAGATCGCCGTGGACTGCAGCGCCGGCGACTGGATGATCAGGATGACCAGGACGATCACCGCCTTGATGATGAGGTTGAATTCAGGAGGAAAGCCCGAGAGCAGAATGCCGGTGTTGACGGCCTGAATAATCATCGCCCCGATGAGCGAGCCAAGAATGCTGAAGCGCCCGCCAAGCAGGGAATTGCCGCCGACGACCACCGCGAGGATCGCATCAAGCTCCAGCCAAAGACCCGCATTGTTCGCATCTGCCCCCTTGATGTCGGCCGCAACGATGATGCCGGCCACGGCCGCGCAGAGCGCGCTCAGCATGTAGACCGCCATCAGCAGGACGGGAGTGCGAACGCCGGAAAGCCTGCTAGCCCGGCGGTTTATGCCGATTGCTTCAATCAGCATGCCAAGAGCGGTGCGGCGGACGAGCAGGATCACCAACGCACCGGCGACCAGCCAGATCACCACGGGCATCGGCAGGTAGGCGAAGGAACCGCTGCCGAGGAAGATGAGCCCCGGATCATTGAAGGTCATGATCACACCTTCGGTAATCAGCTGGGCGATGCCACGCCCCGCCACCATCAAAACGAGCGTGGCGATGATCGGCTGGATATTCAGGATCGCGACCAGGAAACCGTTCCAAACGCCGCAAAGCAATCCGGTGCCGAGGGTCACGATCAGCGTGTAAGCAAGCGAATTGCCGGAGACGATCAACGATGCTGCAACCGCGCCGCAGATCGCGATCACTGCGCCGACAGAAAGATCGATGCCCTTCGTCGCGATGACCAGCGTCATCCCGATCGCAAGCAGTGCGACCGGTGCGCCGCGATTGAGAACGTCGATCAGACTGCCATAGAGGCGGTCATTCTGCACCACGACATTAAAAAACTGCGGGAACATTATGAAATTCAACAAAAGAATAACCGCAAGCGCAATCAATTGCGGCGCGAGGCGTATGGCAAGCGCCTTGAGCGAGGAACTCATGCATCCTCCATTTTCTTTTCAGCGGCTGCGATTGCATCGATGATGGCGGCTGCAGTCACGCGGTCTCCGGCAAGCTCGGCAATATGCTCGCGGTCGCGAAGAACAATGACGCGTGAACTGTAGGCGACAAGCTCTTCCAGTTCTGAGGAAATTACGATCAGAGACATGCCCTTTGCACAAAGTTCCTCGATCAGCTTGATGATTTCTGCGTGGGCTCCGACATCGATGCCACGCGTTGGTTCGTCGAGGATCAGAAAATCCGGATTGGTAGCAAGCCAGCGAGCCAGGATGGCCTTCTGCTGATTGCCGCCCGAAAGCAGGCGGATCGGCTTCTCGCGGTCGGTGGTGCGGATATCGAGCGCCTTTATATACTGGTCCGCGAGGGCGTTCTGCTCGCTGCGCGAAAGCGGCCGCGCCCACCCGCGGCGAGCCTGAAGCGCCAGCGCGATATTTTCGCGGATCGACAGGTCGCCGATGATTCCATCGGTCTTGCGGTCTTCCGGGCAAAAGCCAAAGCCGTTCATGATCGCGGCACGCGGGCTTGATAGCGCCACGGCTTTGCCATCGATCTCGGCCTTGCCGCTATCGGCGCGCTCTATGCCAAAGAGAAGTTCCGCAGTCTCGGTGCGTCCCGATCCCAGCAGGCCCGCTATGCCCACTACCTCGCCGGTGCGAACGTCGAGATTGAATGGCTTCACCTTGCCGCGCTTGCCATACCCTTCGAAGCGGTACTTGGTATCGCCAACTGCAACCGCACGCTCGCTTGCCGCCTGTTCCGTCTGGGCCAATTCGCGGCCGAGCATCATCGGGATCAGCGCCTGCCGAGGCAAGTCCGCCGTCTCCCGGGTGCCGACCAATCTACCGTTGCGGAGCACAGTGATGCGATCGCTGATTTCATAGACCTGCTCCAAGAAGTGCGTAATAAAAACAATGCCTAACCCACGCATCTTCAAGTTCTTTACGATGTCGAAAAGCATCGCGACTTCGTGGGTATCAAGGCTTGCGGTCGGCTCATCAAGGATCAGGACCTTTCCGGAAAGATCGACCGCCCGGGCAATGGCGATCACTTGCTGAACGGCGACGGAGAAGCGATCGAGCTGCGCCGTTACATCGATGTTCAAGCCATATTGCGCCAGGAGCTCGCGTGCCATCCGGTTCATGGCGCGGGCATCGACCATCCCAAGACGCCGGGGCTGGCGGCCGAGGAAAAGGTTTTCTGCAACACTGAGATTGGGAAGGAGGTTTACCTCCTGATAGACGGTACCGATGCCAAGCTTCTGAGCGGCCAGCGTATCGGCAGGATCGATCTGGCTGCCTTCTAGCGCGAGCCGTCCCTCGTCGCGGCGATAGGCGCCGCTCAGGCATTTGATGAGCGTCGATTTGCCGGCTCCGTTTTCACCGAGCAGCGCATGCACCTCGCCCTTGCGAAGCGTGAAATCAACTTTGTCCAGCGCCACCGCGCCGGGAAAAAACTTCGATATTCCGGACGCGGCGAGAATGTTCTCGAAATCGTGAATCATGGCTCGGTATTTTCCTGATATTGACCCCTTGTGCCCTTGCAGTTGCAGACATGATGTCTTGCTCGCGTGGGCAACGCCGCACCGGTCCATGACGGGCCGGTGCGGTTCCAAAGCGTCGATCAGTAGCCGAGGCCCTTCTTGGACTCGTAGACCTTCATCGGATCGTCAGCCTGCGTGTAGAGCTTCGATTCCGTCTGGATCCACTTCGGCGGCTCCTTCTTGTCCTTCAGGTAGGCGTCGAGCACATCGAATGCCGGGCCAGCCATGTTCGGTGTGAGCTCGACCGTCGCATTGGCTTCGCCTGCTGCCATCGCCTGGAAGATATCCGGAACCGAGTCGATCGAGACGACGAGGATGTCCTTGCCGGGTTTCAGGCCAGCTTCCTTGATCGCCTGGATGCCGCCGACAGCCATGTCGTCGTTATGGGCGTAGAGGGCGCAGATGTCCTTGCCGCCATTCTCGGCCTTCAGGAAGCTTTCCATGACTTCCTTGCCTTTCGCGCGGGTGAAGTCACCCGTCTGGCTGCGAACGATCTTGAAGTTGTCATGGCCGGCAATGGCTTCCTCGAAGCCCTTCTTGCGGGCGATCGCCGGCGAGGAACCGGTGGTGCCCTGGAGCTCGACGACGTTGCACTTCTTGTCGCCGACATTCTTGACGAGCCAGTCGCCCGCGACCTTGCCTTCATGAACCTGGTCGGAGGTAACGGCCGTCAGGTAGAGGTCTTCCGGAGCCTTGATCGTACGGTCGAGAAGGATGACCGGAATTTCGGCTTCCTTGGCTTCCTTCAGAACGTCGTCCCAACCGGTTTCAACGACCGGTGCGAGGAAAATGGCGTTGACGCCCTGGGCGACGAAGGAGCGGATCGCCTTGATCTGATTCTCCTGCTTCTGCTGGGCGTCCGAAAATTTCAGGTCAACGCCGCGCTTTTCGGCTTCCTGCTTCGTCACCGTCGTTTCAGCAGCGCGCCAGCCTGATTCCGAGCCGATCTGCGAAAAGCCCACGACGAGTTGGGCCGCAGACGCGGAACCGAACATGCAGGCAGCCAGAACCGTGGCACTCAAAAGTGCAGTTTTCAACTTCATGATTGTCTCTCCCAAATGCCGCTCCTCGCGGCTAGAGAGAAAAAATCATATAGTATTACTTTTGTAAATTGCTATTTTAGGATGCAGCGCAACAAAAAAGGCGCCCCGAACCGGAGCGCCTTGGCAGCAGCAAAAATACCTGCAGAATTATTGCGGCAACTTGTCGTCGACGCCTTCGACGTAGAAGTTCATGCCGAGCAGCGTGCCGTCATCAGCCTTCTCGCCGGCCTTCAGCCACGGAGTGCCGTCCTGTTTGTTGATCGGGCCGGTGAACGGATGCAGCTCGCCAGACTTGATCTTGGCCTCGGTCTCTTCGGCCATCTTCTTCACGTCATCCGGCATGTTGGTGTAAGGCGCCATCTTTAGAATGCCGTCCTTCAGGCCGTCCCAGCTCTGTTCGGACTTCCAGGTACCGTCCAGAAGCGCGTGAATACGCTTGGAGTAGTAGTTGCCCCAGGTGTCGACGATAGCCGTCATCTGAGCTTTCGGGCCCGCTGCGATCATGTCCGATGCCTGACCGAAGGCATGGATGCCGCGCTCTTCGGCAACCTGCATCGGCGCGGTCGTGTCCGTGTGCTGCGTCAGCACGTCGACTCCCTGGTCAACCATCGCCTTGGCGGCGTCGGCTTCCTTGCCCGGATCGAACCACGTGTTGACCCAGATCACCTTGAGCTTGAAGTCCGGGTCGATCGACTTGGCGCCCTGTTCGAACGAGTTGATGCCCATCACCACTTCCGGAATCGGGAAGGAAGCGATGTAGGCGGCACCGTGGTTCTTCGAGGTCTTGGCGGCGATCTGGCCGAGAATGTAGCGGCCTTCATAGAAGCGCGAATTGTAGGTGGCGAGATTCGGGCCGGTCTTGTAACCCGTGCCATGCTCGAACTTCACTTTCGGGAACTTGGCGGCAACTTTTACCGTCGCATCCATGAAGCCGAAGGATGTGGTGAAGATCAGCTTGCAGCCCGAGCGAGCCAGGCGCTCGATAGCGCGTTCGGCATCCGGACCCTCAGGAACGTTTTCGAGGTACGGCGTTTCGATCTTGTCGCCGAACTCCTGCTGGACCTGCTGGCGGCCGAGATCGTGCGCCTGCGAGTATCCGCCGTCGGTGTGCGAACCGACATAGACGAAGCAGATCTTGGTCTTGTCTGCGGCATGGGCGGAACCGGCGCCAATAACCGCGGCTGCCGACGCGGCGAGTGCGAGTGCTATTTTCTTCATGATAACCCCTGTTGGTTTGAAGATCTTCTGGAAACCCGTTTCTTTGTTCTTCTATCGCTCCGGCACGAAGGCCTTTCCAAGCGACGCGGGCGTATTGATCAACGTCGTACGCCGATTATGAGAAATGATGACGAGAACTACAATAGTGGCCGCATAGGGCAGCATTGAAAGGAATTGCGCCGGAATGCCGATGCCCAAGGCCTGAGCGTGCAACTGCAAGATCGTGACCGCACCGAAGAGATAGCCTCCGGCAAAGACGCGCCAGGGACGCCATGAGGCGAAGACCACGAGCGCGAGCGTGATCCAGCCTCGCCCCGATGACATGTTTTCCACCCATTGCGGCGTATAGACAAGCGAGAGCTGCGCGCCGGCGAGACCCGCGCAGGCGCCGCCGAAGATAACGGCCAGGTAGCGCGTGCGGATGACCTCTATGCCGAGCGTATGCGCCGAGGAATGGTTGTCGCCGATCGCGCGCAGCTTAAGGCCGCTTCGGCTGCGGAAGAGATACCAGCTGACACCGAAAAGAAGGGCGATAGAGAGATAGAAGATGATATCCTGGCGGAACAGGGCTGGCCCCAACAAAGGGATTTCCGACAGGAAAGGAAAGGCGATCGGCGTCAGCCGGATACCGGGAACGCTGACATAGGGCTCCCCCAGCATGCCGGACGCACCGAGCCCCAGGATCGTCAGCGCAAGCCCCGTCGCAACCTGATTGGTTACCAGAGTCAGCGTCAGAAAGCCGAAGAGAAGCGAGAACAAGGCGCCGGTAGCGATCCCAGCCAGCAACCCGACATAGGGCGAACCGGTGACTTGCGCAGCCGCGAAGGCGCCGACTGCGCCCATGATCATCATGCCCTCGACGCCGAGGTTCAAGACACCGGAGCGCTCGGCCACCAGTTCGCCAAGGGCAGCGATCACGAGAGGCGTGGAGGCCGTGATGACGGTCAGCAGAATGGCTTCGAAAATCATTCCGCTGCCTTTCCGACGACCGCCTGATGAACGCGCGACCAGACGATCCTGATCCTGTAGAAGATCAGCGTGTCGCAGGAGAGCACGAAGAAGAGCAAAAGCCCCTGGAAAACACGTGTCACCTTGTCCGATACTCCGATCGAAAGCTGCGCCGCCTCACCGCCGAGATAGGTCAGCGCCAGAACCAGACCCGAGGCGATGATGCCAAGCGGATTGAGACGCCCGAGGAAGGCGACGATGATAGCCGTAAAGCCGTAGCCAGGCGAAATCGCCGGCTGAAGGTGGCCGATCGAACCCGACACTTCCGAAATGCCGGCGAGACCGGCAAGCGCGCCGGAAAACAGGAAGCTGAACCAGATCATGCCCTTCGAGGAGAAGCCGGCAAACCGCCCTGCCCGCTCGGACTGGCCGAGCACGACAATTTCGAAGCCCCTCAGCGTATAGCGCATCATGAACCAGACGAGGATCGCGGCCAGGATCGCGAAGATGAAAGCCCAGTGGGCGCGTCCGGACTCTTCCCAAATAGCGGGGACGATCGCCTCCGGCGCGAAATCACGCGAAACCGGAAAATTGAGGCCCTGCGGATCGCGCCAGGGACCGCGGATCAGCCAATCGAGGAAAAGCTGAGAGATATAGACCAGCATCAGCGAGGTCAGGATTTCATTTGTATTGAAATGCGCTTTCAGGAGCGCCGGGATGGCGGCGAAGAGCGCGCCGCCAATCGCGCCCATGATGAGCATCAGCGGCAGGACCAACGGCGAATGCCAGTCGTAGAAGACAATCGGCAAGATCGAGCCTACGATCGCACCCATCGTGAACTGGCCCTCGGCGCCAATATTCCAGTTGTTCGAGCGGTAGCAAACGGAAAGACCGACGGCGATCAGGATCAGCGGTGCGGCCTTGATCGCCAGCTCGTGCAGCGACCAGACCTCGAGCAAAGGTTCGACGAAGAATGCATCCAACGCCTCGACGGGGTCCTTGCCAAGCAGGCTAAACATGATGCTGCCTGCAATCAGCGTGAGGACCAATGCCAGGAGCGGCGAAACGAATCCGAAGAGTTTCGACGTCTGGGGTCGCTTCTCGAGTTCAATGCGCATGGGCGATCTCCGCACCGGACCCGCTCTGATGCAGGCCGCCCATCAACAGGCCGATTTTCTCACGTGTCAGTTCGCCGGCAGGAAACGGCGGCGAGAGGCGTCCTTCCGAGATGACCGCGATTTCGGTCGCCACTTCGAATATCTCGTCGAGGTCCTGGCTGATGACGATGACGGCAGAGCCGGCGCGTGCGAGATCGACGAGCGCCTGACGAATGCGGCTCGCAGCACCTGCGTCGACGCCCCAGGTCGGCTGATTGACCACCAGAACCGCAGGCTGGCGATCCAGTTCGCGGCCGACGATGAACTTTTGAAGATTGCCGCCGGAGAGCGATCCGGCCGGTGGATCCTCGCCGCTCTTGCGAACATCCATGACTTCCGAGATGCGTCTTGCAGCGTTTTTCACGGCTCCGCGCCGGATCACTTTGAGGAAACCGCCTGCCAGGAAGGTCTTGCGATCCGACTGGCTGCGCGCGAGCACGAGGTTATCGGAGAGCCTCATGGTTGGAACGGCGGCGTGCCCGTGGCGCTCTTCCGGAACGAAGCCTGCGCCGAGCAGACGGCGGGCGGCGATGCCCTTTGTTCCGACGGGTTGCCTGCGGATGACGATCGCATCCGCAGAAGCCACCGGATACTCTCCGGACAGCGCGTCGAAGAGTTCGCCCTGCCCGTTTCCGGCGACACCGGCAATTGCCAGAATCTCACCGGAGCGAACGGCAAGCGATACATCCTTGAGCGGCATGGCAAAGGGCGTGCGAGGTGCGACCGAGAGGCCTGTCACCGCGAGCTGAACATCACCTGGATTGCCGCGATCGGGATGTGTTACGCTCGCCACGTCGGAACCCACCATCATTCTGGCGAGCGAACCGGGCGTCTCGCGCTTCGGATCGCAGATGCCCGTCACCCTGCCGTGGCGCAGCACCGTGGCGCGATCGCAAAGACGCTGCACCTCCTCGAGACGATGACTGATGTAGAGGACAGAGCGGCCTTCCGCCTTCAACTTGAAGAGTGTTTCGAAAAGCTTGTCCGCCTCCTGCGGCGTCAGAACGGAAGTCGGCTCATCGAGAATGATCAGCTTCGGGTTCTGCAGCAGCGCGCGGACGATTTCGATGCGCTGGCGCTCGCCGACGGAAAGGTCGGCGACATGGGCGTGCGGATCGAGCGGCAGACCGTAGGCGCGCGACAGTGCTCTCGCCTCTTCGGCAATCCTGCCGATCGGAATTCTGTCATCGAGGGAAAGCGCGATGTTTTCGGCGACCGTCAGCGCCTCGAAAAGCGAGAAATGCTGGAAGACCATGCCGATGCCGAGTTTGCGGGCTTCTCCCGGAGAGTCGATCGCAACCGATTTTCCCGACCAAAAGATTTGGCCGCCGGTCGGTTCCAGGACGCCGAACAGCATCTTTACCAGCGTGGATTTTCCCGCGCCGTTTTCTCCCAGAAGCGCGTGAATTTCGCCTGGGGCAATATCGAGATCGATTTCATTGCAGGCAGCAAAGCTACCGAAGAATTTCGTCAGCTTCTGAACCGACAGTAACGCACCGGACGACAGCGCATTCAATGACGACACGTTCCCCTCATTTCTCTCTGCCGATCCGTCCGTTCCGGATCTTTCATGGAATCAGCAGGGTAGTTCCGGTAGTTCTTCTTGTTTCCAGATCCGTGTGAGCCCGTCCCACCTCACGCAATGGATAGGTTTGATTGACATTGATACGCACTTTGCCGCTTAGCACAACATCAAATAGCGCGTTTGCACAGGCGGTCAGTTCCTCGCGCGTCGCAATGTAGGTGAAAAGGGTCGGCCTCGTCGCAAAAAGCGAGCCCCTCTGCGCCAGCATTGCCATTGTGAAGTTCTCGATCGGGCCGGAGGATTGGCCGAATGACACGAACAGGCCGCGCGGCTTCAGGCAGTCAAGCGATTGCGGAAAGGTGTCGCGGCCGATCGAGTCATAGACGACGTCCACGCCCTTGCTGGCGGTGATTTCACGCACACGATCGAGAAAGTTTTCCGTCCGGTAATTGATGACGTGATCATAGCCGTGCTTGAGCGCGAGCTTCACCTTGTCTTCCGAGCCTGCGGTGCCGATCACCGTTGCCCCGAGCGCCTTTGCCCATTGCCCGGCAATGAGCCCGACGCCGCCTGCCGCAGCGTGAAACAGCAGGACGGTTTGCGGCCCCACCTTGAAGGTCCGGTTCAGCAGATACTCGACGGTCATGCCCTTCAGCATCGCAGCCGCCGTCTCCAGACTAATGCCATCCGGCACCTTGACGAGATGCTTGGTCGCGACATTCCGTTCGACGCTATAGGCGCCATCGGCACCGGCATAGGCAACCCGATCGCCAACGGCGAAATCCGTCACACCCGGTCCGACCACGGTGACGGTGCCTGCGGCTTCCTTGCCCGGAACGAAGGGAAGATGCGGTGCCTTGTAGGTGCCATCGCGGAAATACACGTCGATGAAGTTGAGGCCTATCGCGGCATGCCTGATCTGCACCTCGCCGGCGGACGGCGGCGGCAGGTCGATATCGGCATATTCCAGAACCTCAGCTCCGCCATTGCGGCTGAATGCGATCGCCTGCGTCTTTGTCATATGTGTCTCCTATTCGCTGCGGCCCAGCGCCGGGAAGAACTGCAGTACGGCGCCGATGCAATAGAGATAGATGCCGCTGATCACGAAGAGAACAACCGCCCATTGCGGCATGCTGAAATGCATGAGCAACGAATACATGCCGAGCGCCGACCAGAGAAAGAAGACCGCGAGATTGAGCGGCCGCAAGCGCTGGACGCGGACCGGATGCAGGAAATTGATCGGCAGGAAGGTGAGTATCACCGAGACGACCACGACGCTCAACGCGGTCGCGGCATCGGCACCGATGACGAAGAGCGTGAAGACGATCATGTTCCAGACGACGGGGAAGCCGGAGAAGAAATACTCATCCGTTTTCATGCCCATGTCGGCATAGTAGATGGCGCTCGAAACGACGATCATCCCGGCCGCGACGAAAGACCAGGGCTCGCCGATCATGCCGCTCTGATACAATGCGAAAGCGGGCAGCAAGACGTAGGTCACATAATCGATGATATTGTCGAGCGTGTCGCCCGACCAGTTGGGCAGGACTTCCTTTACGCGCACCTTGCGCGCGATCGGGCCATCGACCCCGTCGACGAGCAGAGCGAGACCCAGCCACCAGAACATATCGATGAAACGATGCTCGGCGGCGGCGACCACGCCGAGAAAGGCAAGGAAGGAGCCGGATGCCGTCAAAATATGGACGGAAAACGCGCGTATTTCTGCATAAGGAACGCGCTTGTAGTTGAAAATCTTCATGTTTCCCCACCGCCTATCGCCGCTTAAAACCTGCAGGCGGCGTTTTGGCCTAATATGCATCCTTTGCTTCGCTTCGCCAGCGCAAAAGCAACATGGCGCACAGGCATTGAATCATGAGCATGACATGCATATTTCCTCTTGGTAGCGCGCCGGAGAATGGATTGCCTTTAACTTCAGGCGGATTTGTAATATCTGCCTCGCATCCGCACGATCATCCGACGAATACGGGATCCGATTAAGAAAAATGAACGCTCCTGCAAAGACTGAAGATTTCGCCTCCGCCATCCCGGCAAATGTCTATGCCGAGAAGGTGCTGAGCGTCACGCATTATACCGACCGGCTCTTCCGCTTCACGATGACCCGGCCGCAGGGGTTCCGTTTCCGCTCGGGCGAGTTTGCGATGATCGGCCTGATGGTCGAAGGCAAGCCGGTGTTCCGCGCCTATTCGATCGCAAGCCCGGCCTGGGCCGAAGAACTCGAATTCTTCTCGATCAAGGTGCCGGACGGGCCGCTGACATCGCATCTTCAGGCTATCAAGCCGGGCGACCAGGTCCTGATGCGCAAGAAGCCGACGGGCACGCTGGTTCTCGACGCCCTCACCCCCGGCAGGCGGCTCTACATGTTCTCGACCGGAACAGGCATTGCCCCCTTCGCCAGCCTTATCCGCGACCCGGAAACCTACGAGAAGTATGAGGAAGTGATCCTCACGCACACGACCCGCGACGTCGCCGAGCTGAAATACGGCTTCGACCTTGTTGATGAAATCCGCAATGATGAACTGCTGAGCGAAATCGTCGGCGATAAGCTGCGCCACTATGCGACCGTGACGCGTGAGGATTTCGAGCGCACCGGCCGCATCACCGATCTGATTTCCTCCGGCAAGCTTTTCACGGATCTCGGCGTTCCGGCGCTCGACCCGGCAATCGACCGGGGCATGATCTGCGGCTCATCCGCCATGCTGAAGGACACCAAGGAACTTCTGGAAAAAGCGGGCCTTGAAGAAGGCGCCAACAGCAAACCCGCCGAATTCGTCATCGAACGCGCCTTTGTCGGCTGATGGTCTTTGCACGAATTGATGAACGGCTCCGGAGACGGAGCCGTTTTCATTTGTGGCTCAGGTAGTCGATCAAGGTTGCCATTGCCTTGCGCGATTCTTCCACCCTGCCCGCCTCAATCGCGTGAATGACTGCGACGTGAAGCGAGATCGAGCGGTTCATCCGATCCGGATTGGCGGTGGAATACCAGAGACGCCGTGAATGCGTCTGCACGGGCCCGAGTGCTACCGTGATGAAGGTGTTCGGGCAGCCTTCTTCGAGAATTTCGTCGAACGCCTTGTCGGCCGCGAAGAAAGCATCAAGATCGCCGTTGACGGTACAGTCCGCCATGGCGCGGGCGCATTCGGTCAGCGCCGCCCGCTGTTCGTCCGTCGCATGCTCGGCAGCGAGCGATGCCGCGATCGGCTCCAGTTCCCTGCGCACCTGCATGACATCGGCATGGTCACCCGCCTTGATCTCCGCAATCTGCAACCCGACGCGCGGCCTGACGATGATGAGCCCCTGCCAGGCAAGCTTCTGAATCGCTTCCCGTACCGGCGTGCGCCCATGTCCTGCCAGATCGATCAGCTGCTTTTCCGTCACGAGCGCGCCGGGCTTCAACACCAGCGTCACGATCGCGTGCTCCAGTGCGAGGTAGGCCAAATGGCTCTGCGAATTCTGCATTCCGGGATCCATGCTTCAAACTGATATATCACATAGTGACATGGCAGAAATGAGGATGGCAAGCTGCCGTGATAATTCAGAGCCAGGAAAGCGAACGTGAAGCCATTTTATTCGTGGCGCAAGGCGTCAATCGGGTTCAGCTGTGCGGCCCGGCGAGCCGGAAAATAACCGAAGATCATGCCGATGGCAGCCGAGAAGAGGAAAGCAACGGCGATCATCATGGGGCTGAAGACGAAGGGAACCTTCAGGAGCGTGACGGAGACAAAGCCGATCCCCATCCCGAGGACGATGCCGGTAATGCCACCGAAGAGCGACAGCGCTATGGCTTCCACGAGGAACTGCATCAGGACCTGCGTTTCGAGCGCGCCGATCGCAAGTCGGATGCCGATCTCGCGCGTGCGCTCGGTCACGGAAACCAGCATGATATTCATGATGCCGATGCCGCCGACGAGCAGGCTGATTGCCGCCACCGCTCCCAGAAGTCCGGTGAGCAGCGTCGTCGTCCCCGTCATCGCCGCGGCGATCTGCGTCATGTCGTTGACGGTGAAATCGTCGTCGCGGCCCGGAACGATCTTGCGGCGCTCGCGCAGCAGGTTTTCCGTTTCCGCCTGCACCTTCGAGGTCGAGACGCCGTCGCGCGCCGAGATGACGATCATCTGAACCGTGGCATTGGCCCTGCCGCCAACACGGCGCTGATAGACCTTCACGGGCAGGATCACCACATCGTCCTGGTCGTTGCCCATGCCCGATTGCCCGCGTTTCGCCAAAACGCCGATGACGCTGCAGGACACCTTGCCCACGCGGATCTGCTGGCCTGTTGGATTGGCCGCGCCGAAAAGCTCCGACCGCACCGTTTCACCGAGGATGCACCTGGCGCGTCCGCGCTCCTCCGCCGCCTCGAATGTGCGGCCAAGCGCAATGTCCCAGTCCTGGGCGATGAAATAGTCGTTCGTTGTGCCCATGATGGTGGTCGAATGGCTCTGTCCGCCGTAGATCGCCGTCGCCGTCGTCTGGTTGAGCGGCGCCACGGCGCGAACGCCCGTCAGCTGATCGCGGATTGCATCGACGTCCTTGACGGTGAACCGCCTCGCCTCGGCACTCGCCCGCCCCGGACCGAACTGCCCCGGCCGCACGAACAGCATGTTGGTTCCGAGCCGCGAAAGTTCGGTGGAGACCTGCTCGGTGGTACCGTTGCCGATCGTGACCAGTGCAATAACGGCTGCGACGCCGATGACGACGCCAAGCACGGTGAGAAAGGAGCGCAGCATGTTTCGGCTGATGGCGCGCAGCGCGAGTTTCAGCGTTTCAAGAAACATGATCCGCCTCCTCCCGAGGCGCAACCTCGGCTTCGAGCCTTCCGTCAACGAAACGCAGTATCCGCTGCGCATAGACGGCGATGTCCGGCTCATGCGTGACCATGACGATGGTGATGCCCTGCTGCCGGTTAAGGCGGGTCATCAGATCCATGATTTCGGCGCTGGTCCTGGTGTCGAGATTGCCGGTCGGCTCGTCGGCGAGAAGCAGGGCGGGTTCGGTGACGATCGCCCGCGCGATCGCCACGCGCTGCTGCTGGCCGCCGGAAAGCTCCTGTGTCTTGTGGTGTTCACGTCCAGCCAGGCCGACCAGACCAAGCGCTTCAATGGCACGCTCGCGGCGCTCTCGCGCGGCAATCCCCCGGTAGGTCAGCGGCAGCTCGACGTTCTCGACCGCTGATGTGCGTGCGAGAAGATTGAAGCCCTGGAAGACGAAGCCCAGCATATGGCGCCTGAGCAGTGTCAGTTGCCCCCGGTCGAAACCTTTCGTCGAAATGCCCTGGAAGACGTAGTCGCCGGCGCTCGGCACGTCGAGGCAGCCGAGGATGTTCATCGCCGTGGACTTTCCGGAACCCGACGGCCCCATGATCGCGACGAATTCATGGGTACCGATCCGCAGGTCGACGCGGTCGAGCGCGCGGATAGCCGCTTCGCCATGGCCATAGACCTTCGATACCTGTCTGAATTCGAGAAGCGGCGGACTGGTCATTTTCCTGTCCATCTATTGCGTCAGCGCCGTTGCGTCGGTCACGAGCCGATCGTTCTCCTTCAATTCACCGGAGACGACCTGGGTGAACTGACCGTCCGAGGAGCCGACCTGGATGACCAACGGCACCTGTACGCCATTCCGAAGCACCCACACGCGCCGCTTTGCGCCAGTCAGGGCCTCGCTGCCGCCAGCGCCTCCGCGCGGCCGGCCGATGCGGGGCGCACGGAAAAGAGCAAAGATGCCGCGCCCGCGTGATGCGGTTTCCGGCGGCGCGTAGCGCAGGGCTGTATTCGGCACCATCAGCGTATTCTTGACGGCTTCGACCGTGATGTCCGAGGTAGCCGTCATGCCCGGGCGTAGCAGCAGGCCTGCGTTGTCGACCGAAAGCACGGCCTTATAGGTGACGACGTTGTTGGTTGTCGCGGAGGCGAAACGGATCTGCTCGATCTCGGCGGGAAAGGTCTTGTCCGGATAGGCGTCGACCGTAAAGGTCGCCTTCTGCCCGACTGCGATCTGTCCGACATCGGCTTCGTCGACGTCCACCTGGAGTTCCATCTTCCTGAGATCGCCGGCGATCGTGAAGAGCACCGGTGCCGAAAGCGAGGCGGCAACGGTTGCCCCAGGATTGACCGAGCGGGTCAGTACGACGCCGTCGATCGGCGAAACGATCTTGGCCTTCGCAAGGTTGACCTCTGCCAGTTGCAGGTCCGCTTCGGCCGAGAGCACGTCCGCTTCGTTTATCTGCTTTGCGGCGACGGCAGACTCATATTTGTAGGATGCGTCCTCAAGGCTCTGCTGCGTCGAGACGTTGCTTTTGACCAGACTTTTCAAGCGTTCCAGCGAGCTCTGCGCCGAAAGCAGGTCAGCATCGGCTTTGGCAACGTTCGCTTTGGCGGATACGACCTTCGCGCGCGAACTCTTCACGTCGGCTTCCAGCTTGTTCGTATCAAGAACTGCCAGCACCTCGCCGGATTTCACCTCGCTGTTGTAATCGACGTTGACGTCGCGCACGGTGCCCGAAAGCTCGCTCGATATGTCGACCTGTTCCGTCGGCTGCACCGAGCCGGTTGCCGTCACCAGGACCGTCAAATCGCCGCGCTTTGTCGGCTGGGTCGTATAGCTGTATTCATTGCCGTTGCGGCCGTAATAGGCATAGCCGCCGCTACCGGCGACGGCGATGACGATGGCTGCCGCTATGAGCCGGCCGCGCCAGCGGCGACCCTGGCCACGCTTGCCGGAGGTTGCCAGTACCTCAGCAAGATCGGGCCTGGCCGATACGGCTTTCGCGCCGCTTCCGGATTCGGAATCGTTCATGAAATCCTCAAACCACCATGGGAGCGCCTGCTCCTTCGCCATGTAAATAGTCATAGCGAAGATGAACCGGAACTAACTGCGAGAGGCGCATCGGCATGGAATAGCGAAAAAATGCATTAAATCTTGGTAATGAAAATCCGGTTTAGTCGGCGTCTTCGTGGTACTGCTGCGTTCCTTGCATCGGATGGAGCCAGCTTTCGCGCCGCTTGATCCATACTTCATAAGTTGGAGCAATTTCCATCGGCGCCTCGTCCAGCGAACCGAGCCTGAGTTCCGCCTCGTTCTCCGTGAGGCAGAACAGCCGCCCGCCGCATGCCGCACAGAAGCTGCGGCCTTCAAATGTCGCGACCCCGCCGGAATAGTCGAATGCGGTGCGTGGCCATACCGCGAAGGTGACGAAGGCCGAGCCACTCTCCTTTCTGCAATCTGCACAATGGCACAGGCCGGCGCGAAGCGGCTCACCCTTCACTTCATATCTGACCGCGCCACAAAGGCAGCCCCCGGTGCGGATTTTCATCAGGAATCGAGGTCCGGCGGCAATTTCGGCGGCCTCCGCTTGGCGGCCATCAAGAGGTCGAGCTCGGTCGCCGAAGGCCCGAACTTTTCGTAAAGCCGCCTGGCTTCCTTTTCATCCAAGCGATATTTCCGAGCAAATTCGCTCATACTGTAAGGTCGGCCGCGCAGCACTTTGCGGGTCGGCATCGTCTGATTTGTAGCGTCAGACATAGCATTCCTCCTTTTCACAACCAGAAAGCTAGAGCACCCAGGCTTGTTGGGAAGGCTGGTGATGACGAGGCTTTTGACCGTATCCCGGCCCGCTGGCGATGACGGAAATCAACCGTTCGAGAATGTGGACGGATTCGTATGCAGGCCGTAGAATGCATGCCTCCTATATGCGGAGGATTCCGGAAGGAGAGCGCCAATGCCTATCTTCATAGACCGGCATGATCTCGCGGGAACCACAGCCGCCGACATTGCCGAGGCACACCGCAAGGACATCGAGATTCAGGATCAGTACGGGGTCAAATTCCTCACCTACTGGTACGACCAGCCCCGGGGGACCGTGTTCTGCCTCGTAGATGCGCCCGATGCGGAAACGGCACAATGTGTGCACCGGGAAGCCCACGGCTTTGTCGCCGGCGAGATCGTCGAAGTTGCATTGTCGGCGGTAGAGGCCTTTCTCGGCCGCATTACCGATCCAAAGCCGGCGCCCGGGCAATCCTCGGCCACTGTGGATGCCGGCCACCGCGCCATCCTGTTTACCGACATCGTCGGCTCGACGGCGATGACATCGCGCCTTGGCGACCGCATGGCAACCGAAATGGTCAGGGCGCATGACTCCCTCGTGCGCAGGTGCCTCGGCCACTGTGCCGGCCGCGAGGTGAAGCATACCGGCGACGGAATCATGGCGACGTTCGCCTCGATCCCTGCAGCGGTCGAATGTGCAAGAATGGTTCAGCAGGAGTTCAAGCGGTACAACCGCGGCAATCCTGAACCAATTCATGTTCGCATCGGACTCGATTGCGGCGAGCCCGTCGAGGATAGTAACGACCTGTTCGGCTCCACGGTGCAACTTGCAGCGCGATTGTGCGGCGCCGCCTCCAGCGACCAGATTTTGGTATCGGAGAACATTTTCCGGGAATACGGCGCCTCAGATCTTTTCGCCCACGCCACGCGCCGGCGTCTGAAGGGATTTTCGAAGCCCGTTCTGGCCTTCCGATGCGACTGGGTTGAACCAGTTGCCAATTAAGGTTCTAGGCTTTCACCCGCCAGTTTGGTGATGCGGTGCGGCGACGGGTTTCGATTCCGGCGAGCCCTTGAACCTCAGGAATATGGACAGGACAACAAGAACGGCGGTGGAAAAGAACTCGGATTGCCAGTTCTGAAATGACTCGAACCAAAATTGCGCACTGCCCAGATGGTCGACAAGGCTCGTCGCCGGGTGGCCACGCAGGGCGGCCTCAAGTGCCTCCCTTTGGGCGCTGCCGAACAGATGAAGAATGAAACTTGCGACAAACAGGACCACCAGCACTATGCCCAGCGAATAGGCGTAGAGTTTCTGCGCGAGCCGCCCGCCTCTCAAAGGCCCCGGCACGTGAGGATCATGGGCAGGGACCAAGACATGCTCGTCCTGCGATGAGGTGTCATCCGGATCTTTCGATTCTGCCGAGCCGCGTTGAAAGAGGAAGGCCGTCAAAACCACGTAGGTGGCCATTTGCAGGAATTCGCTCTCCCAGTTCTCGAACAGTGCCGAGAGGAAATGACCCGACCCGGCGTATTCCAGCAGTGGCAGCTGGGGGAAACCGTGTTCCGCAAGCTCCTGGTTCAAGCTTTGCCATCCGCTGAGCAGCATGCCGGCGATCGTGACAAGTGTCGCCGTGAGGAGAACAATGGTCAGTCCGTTGTCGCGGAAAAATCGCATTCACATTCCTTCATCCAGTGC
Source organism: Rhizobium sp. P32RR-XVIII (assembly GCF_012641395.1). Taxonomy (GTDB): domain Bacteria; phylum Pseudomonadota; class Alphaproteobacteria; order Rhizobiales; family Rhizobiaceae; genus Rhizobium. Next base: position 56,547 of record NZ_JABAIH010000012.1, read on the forward strand.
GGCAGCAACGCCAATTCTCCAGAGCTATGATGCTTTCACTCCAGATAAACTTACATGCCAGGCGAACGTTCCGAGGTCTAATGTTCGGGAGCAGCCGCAAGGCTCAGGGGCCAACGAATAGAAGGAACGAACCGGAAGCTTAGCCGTTGAAGCTTTGGCACAGTAGCAGCGGAGGAAATGTCATGGGTATCGAGCAAGCTCCGACGGAAAAAGGGAAACAAGCGGCGCGGGGATTGAGGAAGACCACCGCGGCGGAGGAAAAGAAAGTGGAGGCCAAGAAGGGCTCAGACCTTGCGAAAGGTTCCGAGCGTTTTGAGGAACGTTCGAAAAGTTCCGACGGCAAGAGCGCCGGAACAAAGCAGCTCCTCTGACGCGGTTCCGCCTTCTAACGCTGACGAGCAGATCGCCGGAAGGGACCCGAGCGGTCCCGTCACGGGAGTTGACCAATGGCGGCACGGGAGACTGGCGCGACAGGAAAAAATGTTCCGCACGCGTATGAACAGGGCCGGGGAAGAGATGCCGATACCCCCAATCAGATTCCGCTGAAGGGGCTGAAGGATGTCTTCTGGCGCATCGTCGCTGAAATTATCGACGATCGCGTCATGTTGATTGCGGCAGGGGTGACCTACTACCTGCTGCTGGCGTTGTTTCCGGCGCTCGCCGCGCTGGTTTCGCTCTATGGCTTCGTCGCTGACCCGGTGACGATCGCTGGTCATATCGATTTCCTGTCGGGCCTGCTGCCTCCCGGCTCCCTTGATATCATCCTCACGCAGCTCGACGCGCTCGCCCAGCAGAAAACGTCATCGTTAAGCATCGCCTTCGTCGTCGGACTGGTCGTCGCCTTATGGAGCACTAACAGTGGAATCAAGGCGCTGTTCGAGGCGATGAATGTCGCCAATGGCGAGGCCGAGAAGCGAAGCCTTGTCAGGCTGAACCTGATGTCCTTGGCGTTCACGCTCGGCGCGCTGCTGATCGCAGTCGTCCTGATCACCGCCATCGGCGTGGTTCCCGCAGTCCTCTCATACCTCTGGCTCGATCGGTGGGAGGAGCAGCTGGCAAGGTTTGCACGCTGGCCCGTGATCCTCGCGTCTGCCGGTGCGGGCATCACCTTGCTCTATCATTACGGGCCGAGCCGCGAGCATGCGAAGTTTCACTGGCTGAGTTGGGGAGCGGTGTTCAGCACACTCCTATGGCTAGGCGCCTCGATGTTGTTTTCCTACTACCTGGAAAACTTCGCCAACTATAACGCCACTTACGGCACGCTCGGCGCGCTGATAGGCTTCATGGTCTGGATGTGGATATCGACGATCATCGTGATTGTCGGCGCTATGCTCAACGCCGAACTTGAACACCAGACAGCGCACGACTCGACTACAGGCGAGCCTCGGCCGATGGGAGAACGAGGCGCATATGTCGCCGACACGCTCGGCAAGACCTCCGACGAAGACTGAAAGCCCTGCGGTCCTATCGGGCCAACGAGGCGATGTCGTTGAACATCTCGAGCGCATCTCTCTCGGCCCTGGCGACATAGGCAGCCGCTGCAATGTTGTCTTGCTCCCGCCAGGACGTCGCCAGTTGGAAAGCGGCGGCCGGATCTCCAGCCAGGAACTGGGAAAGGCCCGCATCTTCGAGCATACCGCGCGTCTTCGAAGTATTGGATGCCATGGATGCAAAGGGCGTTCCCGCCATCAATGACAGGCAGGCGGCGTGGAACCGACCGGCAATCAAACCCTTGGCCTCTGCTATCGTGGTCAGGATGTCAGCGGCCGGGCGGAAGCGTGTCGTGTCCCGTATCATGGCCATGCGCGAAGCCATCAGCGGCCGGAAGACCGACTTGCGAAAGGCGCGATATCCGATCCGTTGCGGTTGACGCGGGGCCGGCGCTTCATCGGCGACGCCATCCGGCATGAAAACTGCGAAAGGCCGGGCCGACTTGTCGAGAAATGGATTCGAGGGCTCACAGGTGTTGAGGTTCAGGTAGGACGCATCTCGGCGCCGGAGAGCATGCTCAAGCAGCTGCTTGTTCCGTTCGCTGTTGGCGTTGTCCGTCACGACCATCGATCCGCCCCTTGAGGATGACCGATACGAACTCATTGCGCGACTGGACAATGTCAGGTCCGGTACGACTTCCACCTTCAAACCGGCGAGCCTGGCGTTGTGTGCGCTCCGTGACTCCCTGACGTAAATGCGGTCGAATGCTTCACAGGCGCGCGCTATGGCATCGTCGTTCTCCTCGTAAACCGAATTGACGAGTATGCTCGGAACTCCGGCACTGCGGCAGAACGGTCCCACGTCCGCCAGTGCCTTGGCTTGCCTGCTTGAGTGGTGGAGTGTCCCCTCGCCATTAACGATGACGAGATCTGCCTTCCTCATTTCATCTTGAAGAGCAGATTGTGTGCGCCAGTCCGTATGAACGGACGATGTCGCTACGACCTGTATGCCGTGTGAGGCAGCAAGCTTGACGATCTGCGATACGACAAGCCTGCAGCCCAGATGCGGTTTCGTGGATGTGTCGTTGATCAAGATCGCCTTGCTGTCAGACATCGCCCATCCCTCTCCGGCTCGCCAGCAGCGATACGCCTCACGCAGCCCGCGCCGTAGGTTCCACGAAACAGAAGCTATCAACACGGAACTTGAATGTCTCCCGCCTGGTTCTAGTTGTACATATTCTCATTTAGAAGATATACATGCGCTAATTTAGAATAAGTGAGTCACGCAGGAACCGTTTGAGGCCTGAACTGAATGTTTCGCTATGCTGTGGTAACCTGCGCTGACATGAGAATGATGCCAGCTGCGATCTGCGCGCTTCTTTCCGTCTTCCAGAAGAACTCCCGCGCCGACACGAAGTATATTCTGATTGGCATCGACTTACAGCAAAGCGCCCACGACGATATTCGCAGATTCAACGAAGCCAACGGGATGGATATCGAAATCGTCACTTACAGCGAACCACCTGGCCTTGCAGCCACCTCGGGACGCTGGCCTCCGGCAACCCTCGCCCGCCTCTTCATCGACCTGCTCATTTCAGCTTCCTTCGAGCGCGTACTCTACGTCGACGCGGACATACTCGCAGCGGCGCCTGTCGGCGACCTCATCACGGCAGACCTCCAAGGCAAGGCACTTGGCGCGGTCGATGACTACATCATGGCTTTCCCGGAGAAGGCACGGAGGAGAGAACAGAAGCTTGGCCTGATGTTCGGGCCAAGATACTTCAATGCCGGCGTGCTGTTATTTGACTGGCAGAAGTGTCTTTCAGAAGGGCTGCTGGCGCGTGCGCGCGCTTTGATCGAACGGCCAAACGCAAAATTTGACGCGAACGATCAGGACGTTCTCAACGTTGCGTTCCAGGGAACCTGGCTTCCGTTGCCATTCCGCTGGAACGTACAGACCGGAATGCTGCCCTTCGTTTCAGATCCCGCTGTTGTCCATTTTACCGGCCGGCGCAAACCCTGGCAGCATTCGATAAACTGGGCCCATCGCAAATTCGCGGGCCAGTATTCGGACCTTCTGAGTGGAACTCCATGGTCCGAATTCTGCGAATGCCGCTCTCCCGCACGCGATTTGGGCGACTTCGCCTTGTACGTCGGGAGTACCGTCGGCGGGCTGGCGAGAGCGAAAAAGGTCAAATCGTATTTCAAGGGCGGCATGCGCCCCACGGGCGCTTAGTGGCTGGTCGATGAATTCAAATCCAATGCCGCTGAATTTTAGAGAGAGGGACGAATGGCGGCAGTTCTTCTCATCGTTTTCGCACATCGTTCTGGTCGGAAACAGCGACCGCACCGAACCTTTCCGGCTTACGGAAGCGTTTCCCCAGTCAGCGCTCTTCGTATTCTTCAACAAGGTCTACAAGGTCCTTAACAGAAGTTTTGACAGGCCTTCGTTGCTGGTGGCGCGAAGCGGGACAAGTGGCGCCAACATTGTCCATCGCAAGGAAGTGAAAGATGTCCTGAGCTTCTTTCCAGAAGAGGCGCTCGTAGGCATCGTCAACATTCGCGTAGCACCGTCAGAGCAATTCAGCCCCAAATCGGCTTTTGAAGGTGCCAAAGTCTATCATCTGGATCTCACCTCGTTGACGAAGGATTACCCCGCCGGAAAAATACCGACGAGCGGTTTTGCCCTGACGCTGTGGCTTCGCGATCTCCAGCCTGCCGCAGAAATCGTGCTTGCGGGGTTTTCGGGAACAAGGGGCGAAACATGGAAAGTCTTCAACGTTCACGATTGGACTTACGAGCAGGTCTTCCTCCGGCTTTGTGCCAAAAGAGGAGAGATCGCGGTATTCAATCAGGACGGTGACGTCACACGAGCCGCTGCCTTGTTGAAGAGCTTTCCAGACATGCCCCCTGCCGAACTGCTCATGGAGATGACCGCAGTCCTGGCGGAACGTCAGGACAGCGCGAACGACCAGATCGATCGGCTGATGTCGGTGACGAAGTTCCAGCGAGGTCTGGATGCCCTTTTCCGTCGCATCAGACCCAAGACACGAAAACAGCGGGAGCAAGCCCGACTGAAGAAGGACCCGAATTCATGAGTCGGGCTGGCAACAGCCTACCGAGCGGACAAACCAGCGAGAGGCACTCAGATGGATCAGGAAACGATTCGGATATTCATCGGTTTCGATACAAAAGAAGCAGTCGCCTATCATGTTTTATCGCAAAGCATCCTGGAGAGATCCACGCTCCCCGTTGAGTTCAGCCCTATTGTCTTGTCGAATCTGGGCGGCATTTTCACCCGCGAGCGCAATGCTCTTCAATCAACAGAGTTTTCATTCTCGAGATTTCTGACCCCCTATCTAAGCAGCTTTAGGGGCTGGAGCATCTTCATGGACTGCGACATGCTTGCTCGCGCCGACATTGCCGAATTGTGGTCGCTGCGAGACGAGCGCTACGCCGCGATGTGCGTCAAGCATAATTACACGCCGAAGGTGGAGACAAAATTCCTGGGTCAGACGCAAACCAAGTATGAGAAAAAGAACTGGTCGAGCCTCGTCATGTTCAACAACGACAAATGCCGCGCACTCTCCCCCGAGTACGTCAATACTGCGACCGGGCTGCAGCTTCATCAGTTCAAATGGCTTGAGAACGATGACCTGATCGGTAGTATTCCGGTGACCTGGAACTATCTCGTCAACGAATATGAAAAGCGCAATGATGCCAAGCTCGTTCACTTTACCGATGGCGGTCCTTACTTCGAGGAGTACAAGAACGACGACTATGCCGACGAATGGTTCGCAGCAAGGGACCGGGTATTGTTCGTTCAGCAGCGCGCAAACTGAGCGCTCAGTCCGGCGTTGAGCAGACATGGAATCGACCTATGACCCGCCCGTCCTTCAGCGCCCTCTCCGGGTATGGGCGGTCAGTGAGCAGAAGATAGGCACTCTTTCGCAGTGCCTCGGTGTGGGGCGTTATTTCGACCCCACTCCCTTGGAAAAAATTATCGTTCCGCGCCATGGACTGAAGCGGTTGCTCGCGCCGCCGATCTTCCGTCGCTCCGAGCCTGAACCGGACATCCTGATTTCTTGCGGATACCGGCCGGAGAAGCCGGTTCTCAAGGCCAAACGTGCGTTCGGCAATCGGCCGATCGCCATCCATCTGCAGAGACCGGAGATCGAAGGCTACGACTACGTCTTCGTTTCGCGCCATGATTGGACCGACGAGCTCTCGAGCAGATCCAACTACTTCCCGATGGTTGGGGTGCCGCACCGGCTCAGTCCCCACGTGATCGAAGAACGGCGTGCGTCTGCGCGAGCGACCTATTCGCCGGACGACGGCAAGGTTGCCGGTGTCTTTGTGGGTGGGGCGAATGGTGCTTACGAGTATGACCCGTTGGCACTCAACTCGATCGTGGGCGCCGTGACGCATCTCCAGGAGCAAGGTTGGCGCGTGCTGGTTTCCACGTCGCGCCGGTCGAGTGAGGCAACACTTGAACAGCTGCTGAGGCTCCGCAGCGACCGCGTCCAGGTTTGGGACGGGACACTTCCAAATCCCTATCTCGACTTTGTTGCCGCCGCGGACGCTTATCTCATCGCGAAGGACTCCATCACCATGCCGTGCGAAGCACTGGCATCCGGAAAGCCGGTCTATTCATTGGACCTCACCAAGATCCAAGGTCCGCGTCTGGAGAAGTTCGAGCGCTTCCACAGCGACTTGCAGCAGACCCTTCGGCTTACAAGACCTTTCGAAGGAAGCCTCGAACCCTACGACTACGAACCGCTGAATGAAGCTGCGAGGCTGTCCGCCATCATCCGCGACGAAATGAGCCTTCCTGCTCGCTAGGCTCTCCCCGCCATAACGGCAAGCCCGTCGTTTCCGCGACTTCCGGGTCTGCCGTATAAATTGGGCAGCGGAGGCTCATCAATTTCTTGAGCATCTGAAAGTCGGTATCGCCATGCATCCGGACGAGATTCTCGCTGTTATAGGCGTGACCGCTGGAGCGAGGATTGATGCCGCTCAGGATAACGCACGAAGCCCCGCTATGAAGCGCAAGCATCGCGGCAATCACTCCATTCGAGTACTTCGTTGATGCATCCAGCTCAAAGTTGAGGATGCCGCTGACCGCCCGCACCAGCGCAACGCGCCGATAGCGGTCAATGATCTGAAGTTCGTCGTAGCCGTAGTCAAACCGCTTCAATCCGGCCTCCAGCCGCGAAAGGGCATGCCTCCACAGCATCAAGTAGAGCGTGCCTGTGCGTTTGGCTTGAAGGACCCTGCGGACCTCGCGGGCGTTGGTGTTTTCGCCTTCGATCTGGTTGAACATCATGACGGTGATGTCGGGCTTCGAAATCCCCCATCGCTCAAGCGCCTGCTGCGCCGCATTGATCGTGATCAGGCGATATGAGCCATCCAAGCCCACCGGCCTGGATGCCACAGGCGCAGAACCGACGACCACCACCTTCTTACCAGCGAGTGTCGGATCCACCCACGGCTTTGGCCTTACCCACTGGTATTTGATGAAGCGGTAAAGCCACTGTTTTGCCTCGAACAATTTCCGGCGCACGGTCCCCAACCGCTCATCTCCTTCCGATCATTCGATCGTTTTCAGCCAGCGTCACGGCCGCCCGCAGCGAACGTCGATACCTTTTTCAAACTGAATGTAGTATTCGATAATATATGTCAGGCACACGATAAAACGGAATTAGTTGCGATGGCGATGGACCCGGCTCTAAAGAGCGTCAAAGGCAGCAGAAAATCACGCTCGCCCGACGAAGCCACGCTAGAAACTATAAAGTTCGAACATCAACGTTGGCTTACGAAGCTGGGAATATTGGATCGGCCCTGGCTCATACTGGGTTCGGCACCGGAGCCTACTCTCCCATCGGACATTCTGCAAAACTGCGCCCGGGTCGACATCAACAACGCCGGCCGGACGGCGGAAATATTGAGCCTGGGACCAGCCGATCTGACAATACGCAAGCGGAGGAAAACCTGGAAAGAACATCCGCGGCTGCGCACCCGCGGACTGCTTTGGTTTCACACCGCTCCGCTGTTCATGATGCATCTTCGGCTTTGGATGAAGCCGGCCGTCAGGGTCGGCAGCCTCAAGCGGGCCACCAAGGATGAGCGTGATGCGATCGTCCGCCGGATCGTCGGCTCCATCCCTGAGGACATTGGCCGCTATGGCAAGGCAACGAATGGCGTCGCCAGCGTTTGTTATGCGCTGTTCCTGGGCGTGCCAACGGTCGTGTTATCCGGCATCTCGGTTGTGAAAATGGGGCATTCCTACAACGAGGTCGGAAAGCAAAGAAAGCAGATCGATGAGGATCGGTACGTGCTGCAGAAGCTCAGCAGCTTCCCCAATGTTGTCACCACGGAGCCGGAGCTATCGCGAGAGACCGGAATAAGGCTGGTGACAAGCATGTCCGAGCTGCGATAGATACAACGACGCCTTTCCTCGTATTTCCCGTAGGCTTGCCGTGGGTGTAGGACTGTCAAGGCTGTCCGGTGATGTCGGAACTTAGCGCAGCAAACTCGACCGTCAGTCGGCGGCAGTCAACTCCCCGCCAATCCTGATCCGGCCGCAGGACTCGCGGCATTCTATTTGAGTAGTGTGATTTGGGCTTGGTCCGGTACCGTACGCTCCCATACCTTCATGTCTTATTTTATTTCTTTCTAAATTAGTCTTTAGTAGGGTCTCACCATCAACGTGAGGAGGAGTAGCATATGCAGCGAGTTGAGCCGAACAACGCGAGCACTGGAGCCACGAGCGTTTTGTGCGTGAAGGAGTTCGCCAAGCGGCAACGTATCTGTGAAACGGAAGAGGCTCGCTTGCTCAAGCTGTTCGGTCCATTTGCAACGGCCTGCGAGCTGCTGCACAACGTGAAGCGAGAGCCCAGGTGGCGTTGATGTGAACGGGAGCTGTCGGGGGCTTTGCGGGCTCGCATATCCACAGTTCAACAGCCACCCAAAAGCAAAGGCCGCCGGAAACGGCGGTCTTTGCTTTTAGCGTCTATAAACCGTCCGGCACGAGGCCATGCCGAATGCCCAGACCCCCGGCACGTAATTAGGATGCGTCTGCATTCACGTCTTTCTATAAGGAGGCTGCCGACATTGCGGATATGCTTAGAATGCGCCACACGGCGCGGTTCAGTGAGCTGCAATGCGGTCGCGCATGCCTGCCAAGACCGTGTCGAAGACGAACGATATTGATTCTGCACCAGATGCAGAAAGATGATCGCCATCCTTGTACCGGACGATACCACCGGCTGTCGCATTGCATGAATGGTCGTCACAAAGAGATGGCAAAGGATCTATGACGTTGACGTCCAATTCTTTGGCAACTTCGTCAAGCAGGCGCCGCGCTACAGCCTGTCGCGCATCAACGGATCCCCGGGGTATCTCCAGCTGAGGGGTTTTTCCGAGCATGGAAAGACGCGCAAGGTGTTCCGGCACCGCATATCCCATCTCTGGCACATCCATGATTAGCGACACTTCAGCGCCGATTGCTTGCAGTTCCCTGATGTGGTCGAGCAGGCGCGCCTTTACCGGCTCGGCAGACTCGTTGGAAGCTGAAGTCGCTGGCGGCTCAGACTGCACACTCTGGTTCGGCAAATCCGACTTGGGAAGGTACTTTCTCCAATAAGCGGCCAGCAAAACGTGACCTATCCCGCTTTCCTTTACAAACGCCTGCACAGCTTTGTTAAACCCGTCACAGCGGCCGACCCTATCGGGTCTTATGAGGCCGCCTGAAGCGAAGGGCGGGCATCCGGCGCTTCCCACAAAGACGCCACTGATACCTGCTCTGCTAGCTGCGATGTCCAGTCCGGGGGCGATCGCCGCCGCATGGGAGTCTCCCCAAAGGATGAATTCTGGACGAGCTGTCGGTGCTCCCATTCTGCAAATTTTTCCACCTTGCACATCTACCGCCAGAAGTCCTCGCCCATCGGGATCGGCGAAACAGCCGGGCTCGAGAAACCGGCTGCCGTCGTGCTTGGCTGTGTACAGCCGCGAGGCTTCTCCCTTTAGACGCTGAGGAAGGCCGTCTTTGCTGATGATGAAAGCGTTGACTGAAACAAAAAATGCCACAACGGCCGTCAGAATGACAAAAGCATATTTGGGCTTCTTGACCGCAAGCGAACCAAATCTGAACGGCAGCTCTACGAAACGCCAAGACACTAAGCCGAACAGGAGCGAAAGAACGATGACCAGTCCAACGGCTGTTCCCGTGGATGCCGGTTCGTAGAAGTACGGAAGGAAGATGATAATTGGCCAATGCCAAAGATAAATGGAATAGGATATCCCGCCGATGAACGCCATCGGCGCGTTGCCAAGCAATGCTTTTGCCATCTTCGATTGATGACCGAAAGCGACGATCGCCGCCGCCGACAGGCAAGGAACTAGCGCGGTGAGCCCGGGAAAGGCCGTCGTTTCAGAGTAGGCCATCGCGGAGAAAAGCAGGCCCGCAATGCCGAGACATGGCATCACCTCAGCGACCGCGGGGTTCAGGGCGGGCTTGTATACCGCGATCAATGAGCCGAGGATCAACTCCCAAAAACGGAATGGCAAAAGGTAGAATGCTTTTGTCTGATCGACCTGAACCTCCAGTTGGCTCCAGACGAGAGACGCTGTCAGAGCAAGGACCAAGGCCGGAAGTATCAAGCCTTTCCTGATCCGAAAAAGAAGCGTCAGCCCGAGGGGCAAGATGAGGTAGAATTGCTCCTCTACAGAAAGCGACCAGGTGTGCAAGAGAGGCTTTGTCTTCGCTGCCAAGTCGAAATAGCCACTCTCGCGTTCGAACTGGATATTGGAATAGAAGAGCGCCGTCGCCCGTGCACTACGCGCATAGTAAGTCAGTTCCTCTGGCATGAAGAGCCAGAACGAAAGCGCCGAGATTGCCGCCACCATGACGAACAGCGCAGGCAAAATTCGCCTCATCCGCCGGACATAGAAGTCGACGATCGAAAAGGTCCCCTGCGAGAGGTCCCGCAGGATCATTGTTGCCATGAAATAGCCTGACAAGACAAAAAACGCGTCGACGCCAACATAGCCGCCCGCAAATCCACCCACACCAGCGTGGTACAGAACAACGGCCAACGCTGATTGCGCGCAGGCCATCTAACTCCGGCCTGTAGGAAACACCTGTGAACATTGGAGACCAATCTCGCTTGGACCTATGGCAGATGTTTGATAAGACTGGCTCGTCAAAGGACAACGCACGCGGACCACCCGAAAGTCACTCCTACGGGTCACGGGTTGATAAGACACCCCCAGGGCAGAATGATGGTGTGATGGGCGGACCGCTAACCATGACTGTAACCGGCAGGCCGTGGTGAATTTTACGAATGGTGCAGCCAGGCGTTTACCACCAGCAAAACAACCACTCACCAAGCTGTTGGTTTATTGGTGAGAGCGATGGGATTCGAACCCATGACCTACTGATTAAAAGTCAGTTGCTCTACCAGCTGAGCTACGCTCTCCCTTGTTGCCTCAGGCAAAAAAAAGCGCCCCGGCTGGAAGTGCGCGGAACATAGGCAGGCGACCTGATGCGGTCAACCGAAAAATCTTCCTTTTGGCCATGTTAGGCACATTTCTTGCCGGAGCGCGAAAAGGTGATTGGCAATCGGCTGGTCGCGGCGCTACGACATCGACCTGATTGCAGCCGGAGAGAATGCGTGTCGATTGCCGATATTTCCCTGTTGAGTGCCCTGCTTGCGGGCGCCCTCTCCTTCCTTTCTCCCTGCGTGCTCCCCCTCGTTCCGCCCTATCTCTGCTATATGGCAGGTGTTTCCGTCGAACAGTTCCGGGGCGGCAATACTGTCGCTGTCGCGCCTGATATACGCCGCGGCGTGCTGTTTTCAGCGCTGTTCTTCACGCTCGGATTCGCAACGGTGTTCGTCGCGCTCGGCGCCGGCGCCTCCAGCATCGGAATGCTGCTGCGCCAGCATCTCGATCTTCTGGCGAAGATCGGCGGGCTCATCATCATCGTCATGGGACTGAATTTCCTCGGCGTCTTCCGAATCGGGCTGCTGGCCCGCGAGGCGCGTTTCCAGAGCGGCGGCAAGCCGGCGACGCTGACCGGCGCCTATATCATGGGTCTTGCCTTCGCCTTCGGCTGGACGCCGTGCATCGGCCCGGTGCTCGGCGCAATCCTAGGTGTCGCGGCGTCGCGCGAAACTGTCGGCTCCGGCGCAGGACTGCTCGCCGTCTATTCGCTCGGGCTTGCGGTTCCCTTCTGGATCGCCGCCGGCTTCTCCGGCGCCTTCATGAACTTCCTGACGCGCTTCCGCCGGCATCTCGGCACGGTCGAAAAGGCTATGGGGGCGTTTCTCGTGCTGACAGGGCTGGCATTCATGTTCGGCTTCATCAGTCAAGCCGCAATCTGGTTCCAGGAGACCTTTCCAATCCTGATGCAGATCGGTTAATCCGAAAGCACTTCGCTTCGCACTGCAACATTATTGGACGGTCCAGTGACCGACATCATCAGCCTGCTCCTGCCCTTCTTCGGCCTGATCCTCATTGGCTATATTGCCGCCAAGGTGACCAAACAGCCCGCCGAGGCTTTGGGCTGGCTCAATACCTTCATCATCTATGCCGCCCTGCCCGCGCTGTTCTTCAAGCTTGTCTCACGCACACCGGTCGAAGATCTCACCAGGATCGATTTCATCGCGACCGATCTCGCGGCCACCTATTTCATCTTCGTCCTCATCTACATCGTCGGCCGCCGGATCAGAAAGAACCGGATGGATGAGTCGACGATCCAGGCATTCGCCGGAGCCTATGGCAATATCGGCTACATGGGGCCTGGCCTGGCACTGCTCGCTTTCGGCGAAAGCGCCGCCGTCCCGGTCGCGCTGATCGTCTGCGTGGAAAATGCCATGCATTTCATTGTCGCCCCGGCGATGATGGCGGCAGCGGGCGACGACCAGCGCCCGCGCGGGCAGATTGCCGCCGACATCGTCAGGAAGGTTTCCCTGCATCCCTTCATTCTTTCGACCGCTGCCGGATTTCTCGCCGCCGCGCTGCACTTCGACCAGCCTCCGGCGCTCCGGCAGCTCGTCGACTATTTGGCGCAGGCGGCGGCGCCCTGCGCCCTCTTTGCGATGGGCGTAACGCTGGCGCTCAGGCCGCTGAAACGGGTTCCGGCGGAAATCGGCTACATCGTTCCGGCGAAGCTGATCGTGCATCCGCTCGTGGTTTATGCGGCGCTGACGCTCGTCGGCGGGTTCGAGCCGGTCTGGATCTATGCCGCGATGCTGCTCGCCTCGCTGCCGACGGCAACGAATGTCTTCGTCATCGGCCAGCAATACCATGTCTGGCAAGAGCGCGCCTCCGCGACGATCCTGATCACGACGGCGCTTTCCGTCGTGACGGTGTCGCTGTTCCTGATCGCGATAAAGTCAGGCTTTCTTCCGGCGTAGCTTTTCCCGGAACGCAGCCGGAATATCGCGGAAGCCGCGGCCGGGCTCGATGCCCTCCCGCATGACGATGCCGCGAAGCGGAGGGATCGCCGATAGGAAATGGAGACCGGCGGCGCGTAGCATCTGCACCGGCAGGAAATCCGAGAGAAGCGACCGGTTGAGGAGATCGACGCCGAGCGTGCGGCTCATGATATCGGCGCGGCGCTTGCGGTCGAACCGGTCGCCCGAATCGGCCGGGATCGGCAGTTCGGCGCGGTCGCAGAGAATGTCCGTCAGCGCCATGATGTCGCGCAGGCTGAGGTTCATGCCCTGAGCACCGATTGGCGGGAAGACGTGCGCGGCTTCGCCGATCAACGCCATCCGCCGCTTGCCGAAACGATGCGCCATCATGCCCGAAAGCGGCCAGACCTGAACCCCTTCCTCGACGCTCACCTTGCCGAGCATCGACTGCATTCGCTCCTCGACCGCGCGGCTTAGTTCCTCCAGCGGCAAATCCGCCTTCGCAGCGGCCTCCTGCGGGTTTTGAACCCAGACGAGGCTCGACCGGTTACCCGGCAGCGGCACTTGCGTGAAGGGCCCATGCTCGGTGTGAAACTCGGTGGAAGTGTTCTCATGCGCAAGGGAGTGGCTGAAATTCAGCACCACGGCCGATTGCGGATAGGACCAGTTGCGAACACCAATGCCGCCCGTCTCGCGGAGCTTCGAGTTACGGCCGTCGGCGCCGACGGCAAAATCAGCCGGAACGGTCTCGCCGTCTGCCAGTGTAATGGAAACGGCGTCTTCGCCGACATCAATGCTTTCGGCAAAGGCGGTGAAGCGGGTGATATTGCCTTCGGCAGCTGCGGCGGCCTCGAGCACCCGGCCCAGCGCCCTGTTGGAGAGGTTATAGCCGAAAGCATTGAGGCCTACTTCAGCCGCCCGGAAGGTCGTGGTCGGCGCGCGCAGCAGTCGGTTCGTACCGTCGACAATGCGCATGCTGGTGAGCGGTGTTGCCTCGGGCCGCAGCTTGTCCCATAGCGCGAGACGATCGAGGAAGCGGATTGATTGATCCATCAGCGCCGTCGTGCGCCGGTCTTCCTGTGGTGAAGGCGGGGCAATCAGCGCCACGTTGCGGCCGCCGCGGGCAAGTGCGACCGCAGCCACCATTCCGGCGAGACCGCCGCCGATCACCGCCACTTCGAAATGTTTCATTGCATCGCTTCCGTCATCAGATGACGGCGAGCCGGCCTCACGCGGCCGGCCTCGCCTGACGGCGCCAACTATAGCCCTTGCCAGCCTCGGCGTCACGCACAGCCGGCTGATAATGATGCGGAATTCCCGGCAGGCGGTTTTCGGCCAGCCGCTTCAGCGCGGTCTCGTTCGTGACGGCAAAGCTGTCGACGCCGACGCGCAGCATCAGCGGGATCTGGTCGATCAGAACGTCGCCCACGGCGCGCAGCTCATTGGTGTAGCCCAGCCGCTGGCGGAGCAGCGAGGCGTGGCTGAAGGCGCGCCCGTCGTTGAACGCCGGGAACGCGACGGCAACGATCTCGAGGCGATAGAGGTATGGCTCAAGCCTGCGCACGTCGTCGGCCGGCTTGATCAGTACGCCGAGGCCAACATCATTGCTCGCCTCGGCCTTCGTGATCAGCTCGTCGAGGCTAAGCAGCGGCTGCTGGTCGCCGGTGGCCTTGACTTCGTCGGTTTCGATCACCCACGGATCGTTGGCGACAAAACCCGTTTCTCTCCAGATCTTCGTCATCGTCGTCTCCTCAAGCCGCTTCCGCAGCCGCACCATAGAGCGCATCCTTGAAGGGCTGCGGTCCGACGCGGCGATAGGCGGCAAGGAAGGTTTCCGATGGGCTCTGGCGGAGCCCGAGATAGGTGTCGACGATCGTTTCGATCGCGTCGGTTACCCTATCCGGCTCGAAACCGCGGCCGATGATTTCGCCGATCGAGGTGTGCTCGTCACCGGAACCGCCAAGCGTGATCTGGTAGAGTTCGGCACCCTTCTTTTCGACGCCAAGCAGGCCGATATGGCCAACGTGGTGATGCCCGCAAGCGTTGATGCAGCCGGAGATCTTGATCTTCAGCTCACCGATCTCAGCCTGACGCTCGGGCGAGCCGAAACGCCTGGAGATTTCCTGTGCGACCGGAATCGAACGCGCATTGGCGAGCGCGCAATAGTCCAGCCCCGGACAGGCAATGATATCGGTGATGAGGCCGGCATTGGCTTCGGCAAGACCGATGCCGACCAAGCCGCGATAGACGGCCTCGAGATCGGCAAGCGCCACATGCGGCAGGATCAGGTTCTGTTCGTGGCTGACGCGGATTTCGTCGAAGGCATATTCCTCGGCAAGATCGGCAATCGCATCCATCTGGGAATCAGAAGCGTCGCCAGGGATGCCGCCGATCGGCTTCAACGAGATCGTCACCATGCCGTAGTCGGGGTTCTTGTGCGGGGCGACATTCTGCTGCACCCAACGGGCGAAAGCGGGGTCGGCCTTCTTCCAGCGGGCAAGGTTCTCCCAGCCCTCGGCGCGTTCGGGAAGCGCGGGCGGTGCAAAGTAGGCTGCGATCGCCTGAACGTCTGCTTCCGGCAGCTTCAGCTCGGTGTCCTTCAACTGCGCGAACTCTGCCTCGACCTGACGCGCCAGTTCCTCGGCGCCGGTTTCGTGGACCAGGATCTTGATGCGAGCCTTGTACTTGTTGTCGCGGCGGCCGTGCAGATTGTAAACGCGCACGATTGCGGTCGTGTAGGACAGCAGGTCCTCTTCCGGCAGGAAGTCGCGGATCAGCTTGGCGACCATCGGCGTACGGCCCTGGCCACCGCCGACATAAACGGCAAAACCGAGCTCGCCCTTGTCGTTCTTCTTCAGGTGCAGGCCGATATCGTGAACCTGGATTGCGGCGCGGTCACGCTCGGCACCCGTGACGGCAATCTTGAACTTGCGCGGCAGGTAGGAGAATTCCGGATGCACCGACGACCACTGGCGCAGGATCTCCGCATAAGGCCGCGGGTCGGCGACCTCGTCGGCGGCAGCGCCGGCAAAATGGTCGGCAGTGACGTTGCGAATGCAGTTGCCGGACGTCTGCAGCGCATGCATCTCGACGGTTGC
Source organism: Rhizobium sp. P32RR-XVIII (assembly GCF_012641395.1). Classification (GTDB taxonomy): domain Bacteria; phylum Pseudomonadota; class Alphaproteobacteria; order Rhizobiales; family Rhizobiaceae; genus Rhizobium. The sequence goes on from NZ_JABAIH010000012.1 coordinate 72,495, forward strand.
AAGATCGGCCAAGGCATCCGGAATCTCGGAAAGCTTCGGCCAGTTGAACTGCAGGTTCTGGCGGGTCGTGAAATGGCCGTAGCCGCGATCATAGGTGCGGGCGATGTGGGCGAGCATCCGCAGCTGGCGGGAGCTGAGCGTGCCATAGGGGATGGCGATGCGCAGCATGTAGGCATGAAGCTGCAGATAGACGCCGTTCATTAGGCGCAGCGGCTTGAACGCGTCCTCGGCGAGCTCACCGGAAAGACGGCGCTCAACCTGATCGCGGAATTGCGCAACACGCTCGGTGACAAAGGCGTGGTCAAATTCGTCGTAACGGTACATCAGCTTCCTCAGACTGCGATGAATTCGGGATCGGCCGGCTTGTAGCCCGGCGCGTATTCCATAGTGGGACCCTGGGCGCGGATGCGCTCGCGAAGGCGGAGCGGCCAGAGCACGCCGTTGGTCTCCTGGACCTCGACGACGGCAACATCGACGACCTTGTTGTCGGCGTAGGATTTCTTGCCGATCTCTTCCAGAGCAGCCTCGGCCTCGGCGTGCCGGGCGACCAGTGCTTCCTGCAGCGATGTCACCCATTCGCCCCCGGCGTTCAGCCATACGGCCACGCCGTCCGTCAACCTGTTGGCGGTCAGAACCTTGTCGACCATCTTTAGCTCCTTGCAAATTCCGGCGCCGTCGCCGCGTGGCGCACGAGCGGTTCGGACAGTTCGAAATTGGCGCCCGCAACCGCATCGCCGATAATGACCATGACGGGTCCCGTCAACTCGTCACGATGCTGCAGGTCGGGAAGATCGCGCAGAATGCCATGCAGCAGACGGCGATCGCGACGGCTGGCATTTTCGATGACGGCAACGGTTGTCTCAGCCGGAATGCCCGCCGTCATCAGCCGTTCGGCAACGGACGCCGCAACGGTGCGGCCCATATAGACGGCAATCGTCGCACCGGACACGGCAAGGCTTGCCCAATCGGGCAATACGTCGCCGGTCAGGTCATGGCCGGTCGTGAAGACCAGCGAGGATGCAACACCGCGCAAGGTCAGCGGCAGTTCGAAATCGGCCGCCGCAGCGAATGCCGAGGTGATGCCCGGAACGACCTCGTAGGCAATACCGGCTGCCCGCAGCGCCGCCATTTCCTCGCCCGCACGGCCATAGACCAGCGGATCGCCGGACTTGAGGCGCACGATACGCTTACCTTCACGGCCAAGCTGGACGAGCAGATCGTTGATCTCTTCCTGCGACTTCGAATGGCAGCCCTTGCGCTTGCCGACGGAAAGACGCTCGGCGTCGCGGCGGCCCATGTCGACGATCGCCTGCGGCACCAGAGCATCGAAAACGATGACGTCGGCTTCCATCATCACGCGCTGGGCGCGCAGCGTCAGCAGATCTTCGGCGCCCGGACCGGCGCCGACGAGCCAGACGCGTCCTTCGACTTTATCCGTCGCCTGCAGCAGGTTGCTGGCAGCACGGCGCGCTTCCGGCAGATTGCCGTTGGCGACCGCATCCGCGACAGCGCCGGAGAAGAACCGGCGCCAGAAGACCCGGCGCGAGACGCCGCGCGGAATGAGTTGCTCGACTGTCTTGCGGTAGCTTATCGCCAACTCGGCGACACGGCCGAGCGACGGCGCAAGCAACTGATCGATCTGCGCGCGAATCATCTGCGCAAGGACCGGACCCGCGCCCTCGGTGCCGATCGCAACCGCGACCGGGGCGCGGTTGACCAGCGCCGGCGTGAAGAAATCGCAATAATCGGGTTGATCGACGGCATTGGCGGGGATTCTGGCAGCGCGCGCCGCATCGACGATGGCGCGGTCCGCAGCCGCATCGCCAGTCGCGGCAAAAACGAGTGTGGCGCCTTCGACCTGTTCCGGCGAGAACGAAGCCCTGACGGTCTCGATGCGGTTGGCAATCAGGAACGCGTGGTAATCCGCCTCTGGGCGATCGGCATAGGCAACGATCCGCGCCTGCGTGTTCAGCAACAGGCGCACCTTCGCAAAGGCCTCGTCCCTGTTACCGAAAACGGCTGCTGCGCGACCTTCCACACGGAAGAAGGCGGGAAACACCGATAGTTGTTCGCTCTTGGAAGGCATTATCATTCCACTTCGAAGTTGCGCCAATATGCCCGTAAGGGGCAAGACGTTGAAGAAACAGAAATTCGAAAGCCTACGCTGACCGCGTATTCTTTTGCCTGCATGCCACGGATTTGAGAAAAGTCGCCCGAGCGACGCCGTTGTCGCTGCATTGCAATATAAAGCCTGTGGTCAAAAACGTCCATCTGGCATTTCGGCATTTTTCTTCGAGGCCGGGCGGGATAGAGTTTGGGCAGAAGGAGAAAGCCATGCCGTCAAAAACGATCGCGCCGCGCCTGCTCGACGTGATGGAACAGGATATCCTGCCGATGACTGAGCTTGGCGTCGCCTCGGGCAACAAGGTCTTCGGGGCCGCAGTCCTGCGCAAATCGGATCTTTCGCTCGTGGTGGCGGAAACCAACAACGAGCTCGAGAACCCTCTCTGGCATGGCGAAGTGCATACGCTGAAGCGGTTCTACGAACTGAACGACAAGCCGCCAACCAAGGATCTGATCTTCCTGTCGACGCACGAACCCTGCACCATGTGCATGTCGGCAATTACCTGGGCCGGCTTCGACAATTTCTATTACTTCTTCAGCCATGAAGATTCGCGCGACAGCTTCGCCATCCCGCACGATCTCAAGATTCTGAAAGAGGTCTTCGGCCTTGAGCCAGGCGGCTACCGGCGGCAGAATGCCTTCTGGAGCAGCTTTGCCATTGCCGACCTTGTCGAAACCGAAGAGCCTGCCTTAAAAGAGAGCCTCAAGGCACAGACTGCCCGCATCAAGGGACGCTACGATGCCCTGTCGAATACCTATCAAGCGTCGAAAAGCGCCAACGAGATCCCACTGAACTGAGCCATCATGGAAGCTTCCAAAGACATTTCGCGCCTGATCGAGATCATGGCGGCCCTGCGCGATCCCGAGGGCGGTTGCCCCTGGGACGTCGTCCAGACCTTCGAGACCATCAAGCCCTACACGATCGAGGAAGCCTACGAGGTTTCCGACGCGATCGAACGCAACGACATGGACGATCTCTGTGAGGAACTCGGCGACCTGCTGCTTCAGGTGGTCTTCCACGCGCGCATGGCCGAGGAGGCCGGCGAATTTTCCTTCGGTGACGTCGTCGAAGCCATCACCCGCAAGATGATCCGGCGCCACCCGCATGTCTTTGCGCGCTCCGATGCCGACACGCCGGAACTCGTGAAGAAGCAGTGGGACGACATCAAGCAGGCGGAGAAACGCGAGCGCGCGGAGCGGCGGGCAAAGCGCGGCCTCTCCGAGGATTTCAAAGCAGGTTTTCTCGGGTCCGTGCAGCGCAGCTTTCCGGCGCTCACCGAAGCGCTGAAGCTGCAGGAACGCGCTGCCAAGGTGGGCTTTGACTGGTCGGCGCCGGAGCCGATCCTCGACAAGATCGAGGAGGAAATCCAAGAGCTGCGCGCGGCGCTGAAGGATGGCGATCAGACGAAGGTCAGCGACGAGCTCGGCGACCTGATCTTCGCCATCGCCAATATCGGCCGGCACGTCAAAGCCGATCCCGAGCAGGCGCTTCGCGGCACCAATAGGAAATTCCGGCGTCGGTTCAATCACATAGAGATGACTCTTGAAGCAGAAGGCGAAACGCTGGAAGCCGCATCGCTGGAGCAGATGGAGGAGATCTGGCAGGCGGCCAAGGCGATCGAGCGGCAAATCGGCTAGCGTCGGCCCTATTGAACCGACCGCGTCCGGTCGAAGGCTTGTCGTGCCCGCCGCTGCGCTGCCGGCACCAAGAGATCGGGAGGGTGACATGGAGGAGAGACCGACCGGGCTCGGCGCCCGCCTTACCCGGAGCACAGTGCTATTCATAATCTTCCTGGCGGCGCTGATATTTGCTTGCGCTGGCACGGTCGACTACTGGCAGGCCTGGGTTTACCTCGCAAACTTCACGGTCTGGACCGGCGCCATTGGCGCATATCTCGCGAAATACAACCCCACGCTTGCCGAACGGCGACTGAACTCCGGACCAGCTTCGGAGCAGCAGCCGGCGCAAAAGCGTATTCAGGCATTCAACAGCGTCGCGATGCTGGCTCTCTATGCGGTTTCCGGATTGCAGAATCGCTTCGCGGGCTCTTCAATGCCGATCGCGCTCGTCATCGCCGGAAATCTTCTAACCGCTCTCGGTTTTGTGGGCTGCCTGTTCGTCTTTCGGCAGAATTCCTTCGCCTCGGCTACAATCGGCATCGCGAAGGGTCAGATCGTCGTAACGAATGGTCTCTACGGCATCATCAGGCACCCGATGTACACGGCCGGCCTGCTGATTTTCCTCGGCGCGCCACTCAGCCTCGGATCATGGTGGGGACTGATCGTCGTGCCGTTCCTGATAGGCGGGCTGGTGACGCGATTGCTGGACGAAGAGAAGTACCTGTCCGCCGATCTTCCTGGATACGGCGCCTACTGCGAACGGGTCAGATACAGGCTCGTCCCACTCGTCTACTGACGAGGCCTACCGTTCCCAATCCTCACGCGGCGGCTTGGGGCCGTGGCCCATCCGCCCTTCCAGCTCCGCGGCCTCGGATTCCGAAAGTCGAAGGTCCAGCGTGACGCTGCCGTCTTCATTGTCTTCGCGGCCGTCAACGATTGCATGCTCGTAGAGCCATGGCAGTAGCGCCAGTTTGTCCACCGGCAGCCGGATCGTCGTCTCGGTCATGACACCGGAAAGCCGTTTGCTGATTTCCTGCATCAGGCCATCGATACCTTCGCCGCTGATCGCCGAAACGGCGACGACGTTCTCGGCGCCTGCGGCCCTCAGGACCATCGCGTCGTGCGTTTCCGGTTCCAGGCGGTCGATCTTGTTCCAGACTTCGATGATGCGTTTGGCGCCCTCGGCCTCGTCGATACCAAGGTCGTTCAAGATGCGCAGGACGTCCGCGCTCTGCGCCGGATTGTCGGCATCCGACATGTCACGCACGTGGAGGATCAGATCGGCCTCCAGCACCTCTTCGAGCGTCGCGCGGAAAGCCGCGACAAGATGCGTCGGCAGATCAGAGATGAAGCCGACGGTGTCGGACAGGATGACGGTGCGGCCATGCGGCAGCTTCATGCGGCGAAGCGTGGGATCGAGCGTGGCAAAGAGCATGTCTTCAGCCAGGACCCCTGCTCCCGTAATGCGGTTGAAGAGCGTCGATTTGCCGGCGTTGGTATAACCGACCAGCGCCACGATCGGATGCGGCACCTTCTTGCGCTTGGCCCGGTGAAGCTGGCGGGTGCGCACGACCTGCTCCAACTCGCGCTCCAGTTTGATAATTCGATCCTGCAGCAGACGGCGGTCGGCTTCGATCTGCGTTTCGCCGGGGCCGCCCATGAAGCCGCCACCGCCGCGCTGGCGTTCAAGGTGGGTCCAGCTACGGACCAGACGGCCTTTTTGATAGTTCAGATGCGCAAGATCGACCTGCAGCGTACCTTCCTTCGTGGAGGCGCGCCGGCCGAAGATTTCAAGAATGAGGCCCGTCCGGTCGATGACCTTGGCGTTCCATTCCTTTTCCAGATTGCGCTGCTGTACCGGCGTCAGCGGGTGATCGACGATGACGAGACCGGAATCATTCGCATCCAGCTGCGCCTTGATCTCCTCGATCTTGCCGGTTCCGAGCAGCGTTGCCGGGCGCGGATCGGCGATCGGCACGATGAAGCCGCTAACGACATCAAGATCGATTGCTTCCGCAAGACCCGTCGCTTCCTCGACGCGGCTCTCCGGCGAGCGGGTCGCGGCGCCATCAAGGGGCGCGGCCTTGCCCCGCGCCTGCTTTAGTACAGGAACGACGACGGTCGCTCGCATGTCATCCCGAAGTTTCTGATGCTCCGGGATGATCGAATCATTCTTGGTATCACGTGTCGAAATGACGGCTGATCCTGTTAGGACGCTGCTTCTTCGCTCTCGAACATCTGCATCGGCTGGCCCGGCATGATCGTCGAGATCGCATGCTTATACACGAGTTGCGAATGCCCGTCACGGCGAAGTAGAACGCAGAAATTGTCGAAAGAAGTGACAACGCCCGTGAGCTTTACACCATTAATCAAAAAAATTGTGAGAGAAATCTTTTGTTTGCGAACAGTATTGAGAAATAAGTCCTGCAGATTCTGAGAACGTTCCGCCATCGCGCCGCTTCTTTCTTTATTGCCGGCTTGATCGTGCCGGTGAATATTGATCAACATCTCCTGCAAGGCGGCTGGTAACCCTCATCCCTTCCGCCTAGCAAATCTTGGTATCAAATCGCAATCTTTTCCGCAACGTCGAAAAAGGCTTCGCGGATATTCTGCGAGATCGTGCCAGGATGGCCGTTGGCAATAGTGTTCCCGTCGACGGAAACTACGGGAAAACAAATGCTTGTGGCGGCCGTAATAAAAACCTCGCGCGCCGCCAGCATTTCGGCAACCGTGAAGTTGCGCTCGGCGATTCGGAGGCCGAGCTTCGCCCCGACATCCATCAGCGTCGTGCGTGTGATGCCGCGCAGTATGCCATGCTCGGCCGGCCGGGTGATCAGCGTACCGTCCGCGTCGACGATCCAGACGTTGGTCGCAGCCCCCTCTGTCACGAAGCCGTCGGTGTCAACATAGATCGCCTCCTGAGCGCCGGCCTCCTTCGCCTGCTGCCGGGCCATGGCATTGGAAAGAAGGCCGACGGTCTTGATGTCGACGCGATCCCAGCGATTCTCGGGAACGGTGATCGCTTTGATGCCGTTTGCATTTTTCTTTGCAATAACCGACGGATCGGTGCTCTTGGCCGTGATGACCAATGAAGGCTTGGTGCCTTCAGCCGGAAAGGCATGGTCACGGCGGGCGACGCCGCGCGTCACCTGCATATAGAACAGGCCGTTTCGCACTTTGTTTCGCCGCGCCGTTTCGCGAATGACATGGATCATCGCCTCACGGCTCATCGGCCAGGCGATGCGCAACTCGCCAAGCGAGCGGTTCAACCGGTCAAGATGGCGCGTCATGTCGACGATGTAGCCGTGGCGTATCTCGCAAACCTCGTAGACGCCGTCGGCAAACTGGTAGCCCCGGTCTTCGATGTGCACCGCTGCGTCGGCGTGCGGTACGTAGCGACCATTGACGTAGGAAATTCTCGGCATGGGAAACCTGATTGTGAGGCAATGGACGAGGGGGCCGGCGCAATATATCCGCGCCGGCAGCAGTCAGACGCCGAGCGATTTCAGCTTGCGGTGGAGCGCGGAGCGTTCCATGCCGACGAATTCCGCCGTGCGCGAAATGTTGCCGCCGAAACGGTTGATCTGCGCGATCAGGTAGTCCTTTTCGAACATCTCGCGGGCTTCACGCAGCGGAAGGGTCATGATGTGGTAATCATTCTTGGTGGAGACCTTCGGCAGCATGTCGCCGAGGTCCGTGGGCAGCATGTCGGCTGTGATCGGCGCGTCCGGGCCATCCGAGCGCGCAAGGATCATCAGACGTTCAATATTGTTGCGCAGCTGGCGGATATTGCCCGGCCAGTCATGTGCCTGCAGCACCGCCATCGCATCGTCACCGATACGACGCAGACGAATGCCCGCCTGCTCGGAAATCTGACGCATCAATTGATCGACGAGGAAGGGGATATCCTCGCGCCGCTCCGCCAGTGCGGGAACCCGAACGGGAACGACCGCAAGGCGGTGGTAGAGATCTTCGCGGAACCAGCCTTCGGCAATCCGGCTTTCGAGATTGTAAGCCGTCGACGAGATGATGCGAACGTCGACCTTGACGCGCTTCGAACCGCCAACCCGCTCGAATTGCTGGTCGACGAGCACCCGCAGGATCTTGTTCTGCGTCTCGCGCGGCATTTCGCCGACTTCATCAAGGTAAAGGATGCCGCGATGGGCCTCTTCCAGCGCTCCGACCTTGCGCGCCTGGCCGGGCGAGCCTTCCGTACCGAACAGCGCGATTTCCATGCGATCCGGCGTGATATTCGCAGCGTTCAGCGCAACGAACGGCCCGTTGGCCCGCGCCGACTTCTTATGGATCATGCGCGCCACCAGCTCCTTGCCGGAGCCGGATGCGCCGGAAATCATGATGCGGCTATTGGTCGGCGAGACTTTCTCGATCGTCTGGCGAAGCTGCGAGACGGCGACCGAAGTACCGATCAGTTCAACCGCATCGCCAGCCCGGCGCTTTAGCTCGGACACTTCGCGCTTCAGCTTCAAGTTTTCCAGCGCGCGTTCAGCGATCAGGATGAGGCGGTCAGCTTTGAATGGCTTCTCGATAAAATCGAAGGCGCCGCGCTTTATCGCGGAAACGGCGGTCTCGATATTGCCGTGGCCCGAAATCATCACAATTGGGATATCGGGATGACGGACCTTGATCTCGTCCAGCAAGGAAAGACCGTCAAGCTTGCTGCCCTGCATCCAGATATCGAGAAAGATCAGCCGCGGCGCGCGATCCGAGATCGCGGCGAGCGCGCTGTCGCTGTCGTGCGCAGTCCGTGTCTCGTGTCCTTCATCCGAGAGAATGCCGGAGACGATCTCGCGGATATCGTGCTCATCATCGACGACGAGAATATCAGAGGCCATAAACACTTTCCTTGTCACTTGATGCCGGGGTCGTCGGGGTCTGGTCGATGCGCGGCAGATGCACGCGGATCATGGCTCCCCTTCCCTGGTCGAAATCTGTGGGCGCATCGTGCAGTTCCAGCTGCCCGCCGTGCTCTTCAATGATCTTCTTGACGATCGCGAGGCCGAGCCCGGTGCCCTTGTCGCGCATGGTCATATACGGCTCCAGGATGCTGTGCCTGTTCTCCACCGGCAGACCGCGGCCGTTGTCGATGACGTCGACCGTGAACCGGTCCCGTCCCTCATCCAGCGACGCCCGCACAAGAACCTTGCGCTCCTCGCGTTCTCCGCTCGGCACGGCCTCAATCGCTTCGACCGAATTCTTGATCAGGTTTCCGAAGGCCTGGCCCAACATGCGGCTGTCGAACAGTCCCTTCAGCGGCTGGTCGCCGAATTCCTGAAGAAAGGTCACATGGGCATTGCCCATCTCACGCAGGAAGATGGCATCGCGCAGGATCTCGCGAAGGTCGCTAGGCTCTTTCGTCGGCTTGGGCATGCGGGCAAACGCCGAGAACTCATCGACCATCCGGCCGATATCGCCGACCTGCCGGATGATCGTGTCGGTGCATTGGTCGAAGACCGTGCGGTCGTCCTGATTGATCTGCTTTCCGTAGCGGCGCTGGATGCGTTCAGCGGAGAGCTGGATCGGCGTCAGCGGATTCTTGATCTCGTGGGCAATGCGCCTCGCCACGTCGCCCCATGCCGTCGAGCGCTGCGCAATCACGAGATCCGTAATGTCGTCGAGCGTGATCACGTAGGAATCTCTAGTGTCTCGAACTTCCTCGCGAGTAACTTGCACGCTGAGCGTTCGCACCGTTCCGCCGCGTACAAGCGCAATCTGCTTGCGGAAGTCACCGCGATAGCGCGACGCTGCTTCCGTGAGAACCTGATCGACCTCGGGCGCAATTTCATTCAGCTGCTTCCCGAGCATGTCGGGCGCAGACAGCGTCATCAGCGTCTCGGCGGAGCTGTTGACGATCGTGATCCGGCGGTCGCTCCCGACACCGATCACCGCCGCGGTCACACCCGACAGGACAGCCTCGATAAAGCGACGGCGGTCGTCGACCTCGTCCTTTGCCTCCAGAATCTCATCACGCTGCGTGCGGATTTCCGAGATCATCTTGTTGAATGTGCGGGACAGGCTCGCAACGTCGCCGTCGACCGCATGCACCGGCACGACAATGTCCATATTGCCGGAGGCCACGCTGTCAGCAGCGGTGATCAGCAAGCGGATCGGGCGAACGATCCGGTCGGCAACGGCGATGGCCGTCCAGATAGCCGCGAGCAGAACGATCAAGGCAAAGCCGATATAGAGAACAGCGAATGCGATCTGTAGGGAAACGCGTCCCGCCTCCATCGAGCGGTATTCCGTCGCATTCTCCTCCATCATGCGCATCGCGCCCATGACCTTGGGGTCGACGGCACGCACGGTGTAGAGGAACGCGCTCGGGATCTGCTCCAGCTTGATAATGGCGCCGACGAGGTTGGTCACGCCCGGCGGAATGAGGGTCGGCTGTCCTGCCGCGGCTTTCTGCAGTGCATCCGGGGGAATTGCCGGCAAGGGCTTTTCGGTCTTGATATCCGCCTGAACGATGACCGTGCCGTCACTCTCGACGAGGAACGCCCCAAGCAGGCCGCGGCCGCGCGCCTGGCGCGTCATCAGGTCCGCAAAGCCCGTGCGGTCGAGATTGTAGAGAACTCTGTTGCGTTCCAGGTCGTTAGCCATGGAAATCGTCTGGCCCTGCAGATAGCTGGCGTTCTCCATCATGTAGGCCTGACCGATATTGCGGGAGGAACTGACGATGGATTGGGTGCGCAGCGCAAACCAGCGGTCGAGCCCTGCATTCAGCGTGATACTGGCGAAGATCGCCACGAGAATCGCCGGGGTGATGGCGACGAGCGAGAACAGGACGACGATACGGATATGAAGACGGGCCGCCGCGCGGCCGCGCGAGCGGGCTTTCAGCAGCCGCACAACCTCGCGCCCGATCAGCGCGATTAGCCCCAGTACGAAGAAAGAATTCACCACGACGGAGGTGATGACGACGCGGGTGGTCGGGTCGATCGGCGTCACGCCGAGCAGGATGAAGAGTGTCAGCGTCGCGCAAAGCAAGGCGCCGCCTGCCAGGACGAGACCGGGCAAAGCAAACAGCGCCCGGCGATCGGTGACGGTCGAAACCGTATCGCTGTCTGCCGCAGCCGGTGCCGCATCCCGCTTCATCAAGTCGTCACTCCAAGCGGCACAGGCCGCCATCCCAGGATTCAATCGAGCGGTTCTGGATCGCTATGCAAAGCTCCGGCATGCCTCAACATTCCAGCGAAATTCCGCCGAACAACGAGCGCCGCCATCAAAGGCTTCGAAGCACTGCGATTCCAATCCCCATGCGTGGCCTTTAAGCAACGCATTGTGGCGAAAATGCAACGCACGCTGCTGGGTTGTCAAGCTGTACGGGAGCTCCGGTAGACAGAGACACCGAGTTCCCGGATCTTCTTGCGCAAGGTATTGCGATTGAGGCCGAGCAGGTCTGCCGCCTTGATCTGGTTGCCGCGTGTGGCAGTCAATGCCGCAAGAATGAGCGGATACTCCATCTCGGTCAGAACCCTGTCGTAAAGCCCGGAAGGCGGCAGATTTTCGCCGAAACTTGCGAAATAGGTCCGCATGTTTTCCTCCACGGCCTGCGCGATCGTCATCGATCCCGCACGGATCGGGCTCTTGTCGATCGGGCTGTCCGGGACGTCGGACCGAAGCTCTGATTCAATGATTTCGCGGGTGATCACATCCTGTGGATAAAGTGCGACAAGGCGGCGGATGAGGTTCTCCAACTCGCGGACGTTGCCCGGCCAGGCATAGGCCTTCATCAGTTCGATAGCTTCCTGGTCGAAGCGCTTGGTGCCAAGCCCTTCCTTCTCCGCCTGCTGGATGAAGTGCCGGACGAGATCGGGAATATCCTCCGCGCGGTCGCGCAACGGCGGCAGCCGCAACGGCACGACATTCAGACGATAGTAGAGATCCTCGCGGAACAGACCCTGGTTGATCGCCTGCTTCAGATCCTTGTTGGTCGCTGCGACAATGCGAACGTCCGTGCGGATCGGCGTACGCCCGCCGACGGTCGTATATTCGCCCTGCTGCAGTACGCGCAGAAGGCGTGTCTGCGCGTCCATCGGCATGTCGCCGATTTCGTCGAGGAACAGCGTGCCGCCCTCGGCCTGTTCGAAGCGGCCGGTGGAGCGGGTCTGAGCGCCGGTGAAGGCGCCCTTTTCGTGACCGAACAGCTCGGATTCAATCAGGTCGCGAGGGATCGCCGCCATGTTGATGGCGACAAACGGACCGTTCCGGCGCTTGCCGTAGTCGTGCAAGGCGCGTGCCACGAGCTCCTTGCCGGTACCCGATTCACCCGTGATCATCAGCGTCAGGTCCGTCTGCATCAGGCGTGCGAGAACGCGATAGATTTCCTGCATGGCCGCGGAGCGGCCGACAAGCGGCATGCCGTCCTGCATGTCCTCATCGAGCTTCGCCGGCTTCTTCTTCGGTTCGGCAAGCGCCCGGCCGATGATGCCGATGAGCTCCGTGAGGTCGAAGGGCTTCGGAAGATAGTCGTAGGCCCCCTTCTCGGATGCCTTGATGGCGGTCATGAAGGTGTTCTGCGCGCTCATGACGAGAACCGGCAGTTCGGGGCGCGCCTTCTTGATTCTCGGCAACAGGTCGAAGGCATTCTCGTCCGGCATCACGACGTCGGTCACGACAAGATCGCCTTCTCCTGCAGACACCCAACGCCAGAGAGTGGCAGCGTTGGAGGTGATGCGGACATCATAACCCGCACGGCTGAGCGCCTGATTGAGCACGGTACGGATGGCCGCGTCATCATCTGCGACGAGGATCGTTGCTGTCATCGAGAAGTTCCTGTGGGGTTTGCCGCGTCTTCGGCCGAGGCATCCTTGGATGCCGGCATGAGGACGCGGAACGTCGTCTTGTTGTTCTGGCTGTCGCATTCGATGATGCCGCCGTGATCGCCGATGATCTTGGCGACCAGCGCAAGACCAAGTCCGCTGCCGTTTGTTTTCGTGGTGATGAACGGATCAAACAGATGCGGCAGCAAGTCAGCAGGCACGCCGGGTCCGTTGTCCTGTACACAGAACTCCAGCGGCAACGAGATCTTCTCGCGGGTTCCGGCGACGGACAGGCGGATGCCGGGGCGATAGGCGGTCGTCAGCAGGATCTCGCCGTCCTGCCGGTCTCCGACCGCTTCGGCCGCGTTCTTGACGAGGTTCAGGAAGACCTGCACAAGCTGATCACGGTTGGCGTAGACAGCGGGCAGCGACGGATCGTAGCTCTCGGTGATGCGGATATGCCGGGCAAATCCCGCCTTTGCCCCCGCCTTCACATGATCGAGCACGGAATGGATATTGACCGGTACCCGATCGACCGGCCGTTCGTCGGAGAACACTTCCATCCGATCAACCAGCGATACGATGCGATCGGTCTCGTCGCAGATGAGCCTCGTCAGCGAGCGGTCGTCATCGACGACCGACTGCTCGAGAAGCTGCGCCGCGCCGCGAATGCCGGACAGCGGGTTCTTGATCTCGTGCGCGAGCATCGAGGCGAGGCCCGTCACGGATCGTGCGGCTGCCCGATGCGTCAGCTGGCGGTCGATCTTGTCGGCCATCGAGCGCTCCTGGAACACGATCACGACGGATCCGGGCTCGCTGACCAGCGGCGCGACATAGAGGTCGACCAGCTTGTCCTGGCCAAGACGGGGCGAGCTCAGGTCGACGCGATATTCGTTAACCGGCGCCTTGCGTTCACGCACCTGATCGATCAAGGCCAGCAGCGGGCTGCCGAACGGGATAAACGTGGAAATCTTGTAGCGCGCGAGGTGCGATGCACTGGCGCCAAAAAACGCTTCCGCCTCCCAGTTGGCGAAGGCGATCAAGCCCGCCTCGTCGACCATCACGACCGGGTTTTGAATTGCGTTGAGCACCGCCATCGCGACTGCTCCGCCGGTTTGATCGGCTTGGCCCTTGTCCATCATGCCGCCTCCCGGCTTTCTGAAAGCTCCAACCCGCCCGCCAGTGCGTCACGCAGGCGCGCGATGACGTCTCCGGGCGTTTGCGACGTCATGATTGCCGCCTTCTCTGCAGCTGGTAGCGACTGCGCGAAACGCTCGAGGTACCAGCCAAGATGCTTGCGCGCGTGGCGGATCGCCGTTGCGGCTCCGTAAAAGTCCAGCATCATCTCGTAGTGCTCGACGACAATGTCGGGAACCGCGCTTGTCGCGGGACCGGCTTCGCCTGCCAGCACGCCTGCCTGCCATGGGCGCCCCTGACAACCCCGGCCGATCATGACTGCATCGGCGCCCGAGCGGCGAAGGATCTCCTGAGCATCGTCATGCGTCTCGACATCGCCATTTGCGATCAGCGGGACCGAAATCACATCGCGAACGGCGCGGATCGCATTCCAGTCAGCCTTGCCCTCGTAGAACTGCATACGGGTTCGGCCATGGATGGTGATCAGCTTCACGCCTGCATCTTCGGCGCGTTTGGCGATGTCAGGGGCGTTGAGCGAATTTTCGTCCCAGCCGAGCCGCATCTTCAGCGTGACCGGGATATCGACCGCCTTCACCGTCGCCTCGATAAGGCCCAGCGCATGATCGGGATCGCGCATCAGCGCAGAGCCGGAATAGCCGCCGATCACCTTCTTGGCCGGGCAGCCCATGTTGATGTCGATGATGTCAGCGCCGCTGCCAGCGGCAATCTTTGCAGCCTCCGCCATCCAATGCGCCTCGCGCCCGGCAAGCTGCACCATATGCGGCTTGAAGCCGGCCGCCTTCAGACGTGACCAGGATTCGGCCGTGTTGTTCACTAGCTCCCGGCTTGCTACCATCTCGGTCACCACCAGACCGGCGCCATAACGCCAGGCGAGTTGGCGGAAGGGCATGTCGGTGACGCCAGACATCGGCGCCAGCGCAACGCGGTTGCGCACGGAGACATTTCCGATCTGCAAGGGCGCGGCAAGATTGATGGAATGCAATTGATTATCTTTCAGGCACACAATGTTACTGCACGATTTTTAGCCATACTCAACGCTCTTGCCAAGGGGCTTCCGTAACAATTGATATTTTTCGGGCAAATGCTGGAAAGCGGACCGCCGAGGCGATAGAGCTGAAAGCCGCCTTCTGCATATTTTAGGGAATTATGCCGCAGATGCACTCGAAGCAACCAATATCAGCTGGAATTGTCATTGTCGCCGCCGGGCGTGGCGAGCGGGCCGGCGCGCCTGAAGAAGGCCCGAAGCAATACCGCATGATCGGCGGAAAGCCGATTATCGCCCATACGCTTGAAAACTTCATGACATGGGAGCATGCGGCCCAAATCGTCGTCGTCATCCATCCCGACGACGAGGCGCTCTTCGCAAAGGCATTCCGGCAAATCCTTTCTGCCAC
This sequence comes from Rhizobium sp. P32RR-XVIII, assembly GCF_012641395.1. Taxonomy (GTDB): domain Bacteria; phylum Pseudomonadota; class Alphaproteobacteria; order Rhizobiales; family Rhizobiaceae; genus Rhizobium. Next base: position 87,571 of record NZ_JABAIH010000012.1, read on the forward strand.
GCCGATCGAAACCGTTCACGGTGGGGCAACCCGACAGCAGTCTGTTCTTGCGGGATTGAGGCATCTGAAAAACAAGGGCATCACCCACGTGCTCGTTCATGATGCCGTTCGGCCGTTCTTCGATCACCTGCTTCTCGACCGAATAGCCGATGCGTTGGCCGAGGGTGCACCGGCGGTGTTGCCCGCAATGCCCGTTGCCGACACGCTGAAGCGCGCCGACCGCGCCGGCACGGTCCTGGAAACTGTGTCGCGTGCGCAGCTCTTTGCCGCCCAGACGCCGCAATCCTTTGCCTTTGACGCCATCCTCGACGCACATGAAAAGGCAAGCGAGATTGGCCGCACGGATTTCACCGACGACGCTTCCATCGCCGAATGGGCAGGCATCCCTGTCACGATTGTCGAAGGAGCTGCCGACAACGTGAAACTGACGGTCAAGCGGGACATTGCCTTGGCCGACAACCGGCTTTCGTCGCCGCTGCTGCCGGATGTCCGCACCGGCAACGGCTATGACGTACACCAGTTGGAGGCCGGCGACGGCGTCATTCTTTGCGGGGTTTTCATTCAGCATGACCAGCGGCTCAAGGGCCATTCGGATGCGGACGTCGCCCTGCATGCCCTGACCGATGCGCTGCTGGCCACCTGCGGCGCCGGCGATATCGGCGATCATTTTCCGCCATCAGACCCGCAGTGGAAGGGCGCGTCCTCGCGCATCTTCCTTGAACACGCAGCGACAATCGTGCGGGATAACGGCGGAACGATCATGAATGCTGACGTCTCGCTGATAGCCGAAGCGCCGAAAATCGGTCCGCACCGCGAGGCAATGCGCGCCAATCTTTCCGAATTTCTCGGAATCTCGATCGATCGCTGCTCGGTGAAGGCGACGACGAACGAGAAGATCGGCTTTGTTGGCCGCCGCGAAGGCATCGCGGCGATCGCAACGGCAACCGTGGTTTATCGCGGAGCGAAACGATGAGCATCTTCACGGCCGACATCCTTTCGCTCGCCGAGAAGATTGTCCGCGATTTCACAGCCGCGAAGAAAATGCTTGCCACGGCCGAATCCTGCACCGGCGGCTTGATCGCCGGGGCGCTGACGGAAATCTCGGGTTCCTCGGCGGTCGTCGATCGCGGCTTCGTTACCTACACCAATACGGCGAAGGTCGAGCTGCTCGGCGTCCAGGAACGGACGCTCGAAGGCTTCGGCGCTGTCTCCGAACAGACCGCGCGGCAGATGGTGCACGGCGCCCTCTTCCGCTCTGGTGCCGACGTTGCCGTCGCGGTGACCGGCATTGCCGGACCGGGCGGCGGCACGCCAGAGAAGCCGGTGGGACTGGTTCATCTGGCGGCCAAGTCGCGCAGCGGTACGCTCAACCATCGCAAGATGCTCTACGGCGATATCGGCCGGGACAAGGTCCGTCTGGCCGCCGTCCTGACGGCGCTCGAAATGTTGATCGAGTTGGAAGAAAATGACGCATAGTCAGGGGCTTGAAAGAATGAGGACCAGCGCCAATTCTTGAGTGGAGCCACACAAAGGGACCACGTCGATGAGGTATTTGGCTGCATTGGGAGTTGCTTTGAGTCTGGGCTGCATATCCGCGGCCGAATCGCCTTCGAACTACGAAACATATTTCGGACAGGTCCGCGTCGACTCTGACCCGGTCGTGCTCGCGCACTACAACCGGGCGCTTCCATATTGCCAGTACGAAGCATCGTCCTGGTGGAGAGGTTCGCCGTATCCGTATAGCCTTTATTACAATGCGGCGTTGAGGAGTTGCCTGTCTCGGCGGGGCTTTATCGACAGAGGGGCATATGCCTATCCGGCATATCGGTACTACCCCGATCGGTAAGTGCGCCGTCTGACCTACTGGTAGATCGCTTCGGCTCGTTTTTCGAACGCCTCCGAGAACATTCGGAAGGCGCGGTCGAACATCGAGCCCATCAGCGCGCCCAGAACACGGCTTTTGAACTCGTAGTCGATGAAGAAATGGATCGTGCAGCCGTCGCCGGGGACATCCTCGAAGCGCCAGCGGTTGTCGAGATATCTGAAGGGCCCGTCGATGTATTTGACGTCGATGAGCTGTTCCGCCTTGTTGAGCAAGACCTGCGTTGTGAAGGTCTCGCGGATCGCCTTGTAGCCGACCGTCATATCGGCAATCAGCAAGATCCTCCCATCGCGCTCCTTGCGGCTGCGGATGCTCAAGGCTTCACAGAGCGGCAAGAATTCCGGATAGCGTTCCACATCGGCAACAAGATCGAACATTTGCTCGGCAGAGTGCGGAACGCGGTGGTGGGTTTCGAATTGCGGCATGAAGGGCAGTTAAGCGGGAGAACCAAGAAGATCAAGAAGGCGGCGCATTTCCGCGTGGCTTTTCAGCTGCAAAACCGGAATGTCCGCTCCATGTCTCTGCAATTGCGCCAGAATGTGAGGCACAAAGCGCTTCTCGAAATTCCAGATGTAGGAGAGGAATTCCCGGTCAGGAACGCGCTCGACGCAGCCTGGCGCCATGTCCGGCCGGGTTTTACCCAGATAGCGGAAGGCCCGCTTCGTCACGCCGAGTAGACAGCGCCAGCGGGGAACGCGCACCCAGACCACCATCTGCGCTCGCGGCAGCCTGAGATCGAAGGTCGACGATCCGCTGCCATCCATGAGCCAGCGCTCACGCGCCACTGTTTCGGCGATTAGCGCCCTCTCCTCCGCTTTTTCGCGTTTCACCCAACCTGGCAGCCAATAGAACTCGCGATCCATGGAGACATAGGGGATGTCGAGGCGATCGCAGATCCGGCGAGAGAGCGTACTTTTTCCGCCGCCGGAACAACCGATCACCATGATGCGATCCGCTCGGCGCAAGATGCCAGCGCCATGGCTCATATCGTTGATATATGCCGGCATCCTCGATAGCTCCCCGTTGGCGCTGCGTTTAGGCAAGAAACAAAAAAGCCGCGGCAACATCGCCGCGGCTCTTTGAAAATGCAAGCCTTCGTTGATTATTCCGCCGCTACAAGCAGCTTCTTCTCGCGGGCGGCCTTCAGGCGGGCGAAGTCGTCGCCGGCGTGGTGGGAAGACCGGGTGAGCGGGCTCGAAGCCACCATCAGGAAGCCCTTGGTGTAGGCCACCGTCTCGTAGGACTTGAATTCATCCGGGGTGACGAACCGCTCGACCTTGTGGTGCTTGCGGGTCGGCTGCAGGTACTGGCCGATCGTCAGGAAGTCGACATCTGCTGTGCGCAGATCATCCATCAGCTGCAGGACTTCGTTGCGCTCTTCGCCCAGGCCGACCATGATGCCGGACTTGGTGAACATGGTCGGGTCGAGCTCCTTCACGCGCTGCAACAGGCGGATGGAGTGGAAGTAGCGGGCGCCCGGGCGAACCGTCAGGTAGTTCCCCGCCACGGTTTCCAGATTGTGGTTGAAGACATCCGGCTTGGCGGCAACAACGCGCTCCAGCGCGCCCGGCTTCTTCAGAAAGTCCGGGGTCAGGATCTCGATGGTCGTCTCCGGCGATGCTGCACGGATCGCCCAGATCACCTTCTCGAAGTGTTCGGCGCCACCGTCTTCCAGGTCGTCGCGGTCGACCGAGGTGATGACGACGTGGGAAAGGCCCATCTGCTTGACGGCCTTCGCGACATTTTCGGGCTCGGCCATGTCGAGGGCATTCGGCTTGCCGGTCGAGACGTTGCAGAAAGCGCAGGCGCGCGTGCAGATCTCGCCCATGATCATGAAGGTCGCGTGCTTCTTGTCCCAGCACTCACCGATGTTGGGGCAGCCGGCTTCCTCGCAGACCGTGACGAGATTGTGTTCCTTGACGATCGAGCGCGTCTCCGCATAGCCCTTCGAGGTCGGAGCCTTCACGCGGATCCAGTCCGGCTTGCGCAGGACTTCCGTATCGGGGCGATGCGCCTTTTCCGGATGCCGCACGCGCTTGGCGTCGGGATTGATCGTGTCGAGAATGGTTACCATTGCAGTTTCAACTTTCCGCCGCCCCATGCGGCTTCATCAGTCTGCACATAAGCTTTTTGCCCGGCTCTTACAATTGAGCCGCGCGCATTATCGCCGGACGAGCCGCGCGAGGAATATCAGCAGGCAGGCGCCCAGAAAGCCGGTAATGAAATAGCCGAGCCGTCCTCCGGCCACTTCGATGTGGAACTGCGCCAGAATGGCGGTCGCGACGACCGAACCGACGATTCCGAGCACGATGTTCAACAGAACGCCATACCGCGCCTCCATCAGCTTGCCAGCGAGCCAGCCCGCAAGACCGCCGATGATGATTGCCGCTATCCAGCCCACACCTTCCATAGTCGCCCTACCTCAGGCTATCGCCCTTGCGATCAGCACCACGACGATGGCGCCGACCGTGGCGTGAATGATCTGCACGACCAACGCATTTTCAATGCCGAGCGATATGCCCAAAGCATTGAACAGAAACCCGCCCACAAACGCGCCGATAACGCCGCTGAGCAGGCACCGTATCAATCCGCCCCCACCGACGACCAGGCTCGCGAGAAAGCCCGCGACGAGGCCGATCAGGAGGAAGATGAGCAGTGCCTGCGTCTCAATCGACATGATGATTTCCTTTCGTTTTTTCCACCTGGGATAGAGGGCGGAAAAGGAAATTATCAAGCGTTGAGCGCCCGGCCGTAAGCGTCGAGCACCGCTTCCTTCATCGTCTCGGAAACGGTCGGATGTGGGAAGATCGTATGCATCAGCTCTTCCTCCGTCGTCTCCAGGTTCATGGCGACGACGAAGCCCTGGATCAGTTCGGTCACTTCAGCGCCGACCATGTGCGCGCCCAGGAGTTCGCCGCTCTTCTTGTCAAAGATGACCTTGCAGAGGCCCTGGTCTTCGCCGAGCGCGATCGCCTTGCCGTTGGCGGCGAAGGAGAAGCGGCCGACGCGAATCTCACGGCCCGATTCCTTGGCCTTGGCTTCCGTCAGGCCGACGGAAGCCACCTGCGGCTGGCAGTAGGTGCAGCCCGGAACCTTGCCCTTGTCGGTCGGATGAACGCCCGGAACGCCGGCGATCTTCTCGATGCAGACGACGCCTTCATGCTCCGCCTTGTGGGCAAGCATCGGCGGGCCGGCGACGTCGCCGATCGCGTAGATACCCGGGACATTCGTCTTGCCGTAGCCATCGGCGACGACGCAGCCGCGATCGGTCTTCACGCCGAGCGCTTCAAGGCCGAGATTCTCGATATTGCCCTGAACGCCGACGGCTGAGATCATGCGATCCGCGGTGATCTGCTGCACCTTGCCGTCAGCGGTCTCGACATGTGCCGTGACGCTGTTGGCACCCTTCTCGACCTTCGCCACCTTGGCGCTGGTGAAGATCTTCATGCCGCGCTTTTCCAGCTGCTTGCGGGCGATTGCGGTCACTTCCGCATCCTCGACCGGCATGATTGTCGGCATGATTTCGACCACCGTCACATCGACGCCCATCGACAGATAGAAGCTCGCGAACTCGATACCGATTGCGCCAGAACCCATGACGATCATCGACTTCGGCAGGACATCCGGCTTCAGTGCCTCGAAATAGGTCCAGATCAGCTTTCCGTCCGGCTCGATGCCGGGCAGCGCGCGCGGGCGGGCGCCGGTCGCGACGATGATGTGCTTGGCGGTATAGGTGCCTTCCTGGCTCTTGATGTTCTTCGGCAGCGGATGCTGCGGCTCGACCACCGGCTTGGAGGACTTCGAGACGACGATTTCGCCCGGCTGAGCGCCGGTCGAAGCCTTGGTGATTTTCGCCTCGCCCCAGATGACGTCGATCTTGTTCTTCTTCATCAGGAAGCCGACACCGGCATTCAGGCGGGCGGAAACGGCGCGCGAGCGGGCGACGACGGCCTTGGTGTCCGGCTTGACGGTGCCCTCGAGAACGAGGCCGTATTCCTTCAGATGGTTCGAATGATCGAGAATTTCGGCCGAGCGCAGTAGCGCCTTGGTCGGAATGCAGCCCCAGTTCAGGCAGATGCCGCCCAGATGCTCGCGTTCGACGATCGCGGTCTTCAATCCCAGCTGACCAGCGCGCACAGCGGCGACATAGCCGCCCGGTCCGGAGCCGATGATGATGACGTCGTAGTTCTCAGCCATATTTTCCTGCCTTTGTTATCGGGCGTGGCGGGTCAAAAGCACCCACTCGTGTTTCCTGCTGTTTTTCAAAAAGCGCCACAGCGTCTGCGCGGCCTCCGCCGCGCTCGCCGTTCCGCCCGCCGCAGCGCGACGAAGGAGGCCATGATCAGAGCCCCAGCATCATCCGCACGATCGATTCCAGGCCGCGCCCGAGAGCGCGGGTATTTTCGGCATCGAGATGAATGCCGTCGATCGGCGTCGTCTTGGCGACGGAATTACCGTCGAAGAAGCCGCAGCCGAGTTCGTCGGCAAGGTCACGATAAAGCGTCGCCAGTTTCGCCGATTCCTCGACACCGCCCGGGAACGATGCTGCGAAGGGCACATTGCCCGTCGCGCAGATCGCCGGCGGTGCCACGATCAGAATATCCGGCCCGTCAAGTTCGAAGGGCCAGGCGTGGTTGCGGATCAACCGGACCAGACGCGCGATGCCCTGGCAGGCGGCAAAAGCCGAACCTGCCACGACCGGCTTCATGTCGTTGGTCCCGAGCAGAATAATGACGAGATCAAGCGGTGCATGCGTCTGCAAGATTGTCGGCAGGACGCGCGCCCCGTTGCGGTCGCAATCGGCGAGGTGATCGTCGAAAGCGGTGGTCCGCCCGTTCAAGCCCTCTGGAATGATACGCGCCTCGCTGCCGAGCGCTGCCTGCAGCACGCTTGGCCAGCGGTCCTCATAGGCGTGGCGGCCGATCGTCTCGGCGTCGTATCCCCAGGTCAGCGAGTCGCCATAGCAAAGAACGGTCTTCGTCATTTCCGTCTCCGCTCAGTGCTCAAACGAGCATGCCCATCGGGTTTTCGATGTAGCCCTTGAAGGCCTGCAGCAGCTGGGCACCGAGCGCACCGTCAACGCAACGGTGATCGGTCGAAAGCGTGACGCTCATGACGGTCGCGATGGCCATTTCGCCCTTCTTGACGATGACGCGCTGCTCGCCCGCACCGACGGCAAGGATGGTCGCATGCGGCGGGTTGATGACGGCAGCAAAATCCTTCACGCCCATCATTCCCATGTTCGAGACCGACGTCGTACCACCCTGGTACTCCTCGGGCTTCAGCTTGCGGTCCTTGGCGCGCTTGCCGAGATCCTTCATCTCGTTGGAGATGACCGACAGCGTCTTCGTTTCCGCATTGCGGACGATCGGAGTGATCAGGCCGCCCGGGATCGACACAGCGACGCCGACATCGGCATGCTTGTGCTTGACCATGTTGCTCTCGGTCCAGGAGACGTTGGCATCCGGAACGTCGCGCAGCGCGAGCGCCATGGCCTTGATGACCATGTCGTTGACGGAGAGCTTGTAGGCCGGAACACCGTCCTTCGACTTCGGCGCAGCGTCGTTGAGCTGGGTACGAAGCGCCAGCAGCGCATCGAGCTCGCAGTCGACTGTGACGTAGAAGTGCGGAACAGTCTGCTTCGATTCCACCAGACGGCGGGCAATCGTCTTGCGCATGCCGTCGTGCGGCACGAGCTCGTAGGAGCCCGGCTCGAAGAGCTTGAGAACGGCCTCTTCGGAAGCGCCCTTGGCGACGGGAGCCGGAGCTGCGGCAGCCTGCGGTGCAGCGGCAGCAGGCGGTGCGGCCTTGGCGCCACCACCGGCAACGGCGGCTTCGACGTCGCTCTTGACGACGCGACCGTGCGGACCGGAGCCGGCAACCGCGGAGAGATCGATCCCGGCTTCCTTTGCGAGGCGCCGTGCGAGCGGCGAGGAGAAGGTGCGATTGGCATCGACCGACGCTGCCGGGGGGGCTGCTGCCGGTACCGGAGCCGCCGCAGGCGCGGACTGCGCCGGAGCGGTTTCGGCCTTGGGCGCGGCAGCGGCCTCAGCCTTCGGAGCCGGTGCAGCCGAGCCAGCACCGCTCGCTGCAGCACCAACGTCTTCGCCTTCACCGGCAAGAACGGCGATCAGCGCGTTGACCTTGACGCCTTCGGTGCCAGCCGGAACGACGATCTTGGCAACTGTGCCTTCATCGACGGCTTCGACTTCCATCGTCGCCTTGTCGGTCTCGATCTCGGCGATCACATCGCCGGACTTGACGGTATCGCCTTCCTTGACGAGCCACTTGGCCAGGTTGCCTTCTTCCATCGTCGGAGAAAGGGCAGGCATTGTGATGTTGATAGGCATCGAAATACCCTCCCCTTATTTGTAGCAAACGGCCTTCACGGCATCGACAACTTCGCCGACGTTCGGCAGGGCCAGCTTCTCGAGATTGGCGGCGTAGGGCATCGGAACGTCCTTGCCGGCGATCGTCAGGATCGGCGCGTCGAGATAGTCAAACGCCTGCTGCATGACGCGGGTGGCGATTTCCGTGCCGACGGACGACTGCGGATAGCCTTCCTCGACGGTGACCAGACGCCCAGTCTTCTTGACCGATTCGATGACAGCAGGCAGGTCCATCGGACGGATGGTGCGAAGATCGATCAGTTCGACGTCGATGCCGAGCTTTTCGAGTTCAGCGACCGCCTTTGTAGCATAGGTCATCCCGATGCCCCACGAAACGATGGTCACGTCCTTGCCCTGGCGATGGATGCGTGCCTTGCCGATCGGCAGCACGAAGTTGTCGAGCTTCGGAACGTCGAAGTGCTGGCCGTACAGGATTTCGTTTTCAAGGAAAATGACCGGGTTCGGATCGCGGATCGCCGCCTTGAGCAGGCCCTTCGCGTCTGCCGCCGTGTAAGGCATGACGACCTTGAGGCCCGGAACATGGCTGTACCATGCGGCGTAGTCCTGGCTGTGCTGCGCGGCAACGCGGGCAGCAGCGCCGTTTGGGCCGCGGAAGACGATCGGGGCGCCCATCTGGCCGCCGGACATATAGAGCGTCTTGGCAGCAGAGTTGATGATCTGGTCGATCGCCTGCATGGCGAAGTTGAAGGTCATGAACTCGACGATCGGCTTCAAGCCGGCCATCGCAGCACCAACGCCAACGCCGGCAAAGCCGTGCTCGGTGATCGGGGTATCGACGACGCGGCGGGCGCCGAATTCCTGCAGAAGGCCCTGGGTCACCTTGTAGGCACCCTGGTATTCGGCAACTTCTTCGCCCATGACGAAGACGCTGTCGTCGGCGCGCATTTCTTCGGCCATCGCGTCGCGCAGGGCTTCACGAACGGTCATCGACACCATTTCGGTACCGGCCGGGATATCCGGATCGCTCGGAACGGTCGCCTTCGGCTCAGCGGGAACCGGAGCAGCGGCGGCAGGCTTCTCCTCGACTTGCAGGGCCGCAGCGGCCGGCGCGGGTTGGGCAGCAGGAGCGGCCGAAATGTCGGACTCCGACTCGCCATCCTGCAGGAGGACCGCGATCTTGGCATTGACCTTGACGTTTTCAGTGCCGGCCGGAACCAGCAGCTTGCCGATAACGCCCTCGTCAACGGCTTCGACTTCCATCGTCGCCTTGTCGGTTTCAATCTCGGCGATCACGTCGCCGGAGGTGACCTTGTCACCTTCCTTCTTGAGCCACTTGGAAAGCGTGCCTTCTTCCATCGTCGGAGAGAGGGCGGGCATGAGAATATCGATAGGCATGGGTTCCCTCCCCGATTAAAGCAGAATGTCGGTGTAGAGCTCGGATGCATCCGGCTCCGGATCGTTCTGGGCGAAATCGGCGCTGTCGGCGACGATATCGCGGACGTCCTTGTCGATCGCCTTCAGATCGTCTTCGGAAGCCCAGCCTTTCTCGATAAGACGGGCCTTTACCTGCTCGATCGGGTCCTGCTCGGAGCGCATCTTCTGCACTTCTTCCTTCGAGCGATACTTCGCCGGGTCGGACATCGAGTGACCGCGATAGCGGTAGGTCAACATTTCGAGGATGATCGGGCCCTTGCCGGAGCGGCAATGCTCCAGAGCCTCGTCCGCAGCTGCCTTGACGGCGCGGACATCCATGCCGTCAACCTGGATGCCCGGAATGCCGAAGCCCGAGCCGCGCAGCGAGTAATTCGACTGTGCCGTCGCGCGGGCGGTCGAGGTGCCCATGGCATAACGGTTGTTTTCGACGATATAGATGATCGGCAGCTTCCAGAGTGCTGCCATGTTGAAGCTCTCGTAAACCTGGCCCTGGTTTGCAGCACCGTCGCCGAAATAGGCGACACTCACAGAGTCGTTGCCACGATACTTGTTGGCGAAAGCGAGACCGGTGCCCAGCGAAACCTGTGCGCCGACGATGCCGTGGCCGCCGTAGAAGTTCTTCTCTTTGGAGAACATGTGCATGGAGCCGCCCTTCCCTCGGGAATAGCCGCCCCGGCGTCCGGTCAGTTCCGCCATGACGCCGCGCGCGTTCATACCGGTTGCCAACATATGGCCGTGGTCACGATAAGCGGTGATAACCTGGTCGCCTTCCTTCTGCGCCATCTGCATGCCGACGACGACGGCTTCCTGGCCGATGTAGAGGTGACAGAAACCACCAATAAAACCCATGCCGTAAAGCTGGCCGGCCTTTTCCTCGAAACGGCGGATCAAAAGCATCTCACGATAGGCTTTGAGCTCCTCGTCGCGATTGAAGTCGGCAACGGGGCCACCATTAGAGGCCTTGGTTGCGGATTTTGTGCTGGCTTTACGGCTGGAAACGGTCGCGTTCTTTCGCGGCGCCATTCAACCCTCCCTATGGGTTTGTCGTTTATTGGGTGGCGCGTACCATAGGGAAGAAATATAGCCACAGCAATGCCATAAATGCATGGCTCGTATTCTGAGGTAAACTACTGATAATACTCGAAAATCATCGATTAACCGATTTTCGGTTAATTGGCGTAGGAATTGAAGATCACGATCTCGTCGGCGCGCGACATGTTCAGCTGGTAGCGCGCTTTCTCATCCAGCATATCCTTGTCCAGCGAGCCGTCGCTCAACAGCGCGACCTGTTGCTCGAGATGTTCGCGCTTCGCCTTGAGCGCCGCAAGATCGCGTTCGCGGGCAATGCGGCGCTGCTCGAAAACTTCCGTCGCGCGCAGACCGTAGTCGCCATGAATGCAATGATAGCCGAAGTAGGAGAGAAAGGCGACGGTCATCGCCGGAACGACCAAACGGCCGATCTTTTTCTTCTTATGATGCTTTGTCCACATACGCACACTTGCTCTGACGCATTACCTAGTCCGATCAGCCTACCCCCGAGAGATTAACCGTCCGTTGACTATGAATTTTCCGGACAAGAAAAACCCGCGCCGGTCGGACGCGGGTTTCAAATCGTTGAGTTCTAAGCGCAATCAGCCGCGGATGATCGAACGGCCGGCATAGCGGGCCTGCGGGCCGAGGCCCTCTTCGATGCGGATCAGCTGGTTGTACTTCGCCAGACGGTCGGAGCGCGACAGCGAGCCGGTCTTGATCTGACCGCAGTTGCTGGCAACCGCGAGATCGGCAATCGTGGAATCTTCGGTTTCGCCCGAGCGGTGCGACATGACGGCGGTATAAGCCGCCTTATGCGCGGTGTTGACCGCATCCAGCGTTTCCGTCAGCGAGCCGATCTGGTTCACCTTGACGAGGATCGAATTGGCGACACCCATGCGGATGCCGTCACGCAGGCGCTCCGAGTTGGTGACGAAGAGATCGTCGCCAACCAGCTGGCACGTCTTGCCTGCAAGGTCGGTCAGAGCCTTCCAGCCGTCCCAATCGTCTTCAGCCATGCCGTCTTCGATGGAGATGATCGGATACTTGCCGACGAGTTCGGCGAGGTATTCGGCCATGGCGCCGGATTCCAGCGTGCGGCCCTCGCCTTCAAGCACGTACTTGCCGTCCTTGAAGAATTCGGTCGAGGCGCAATCGAGACCGAGGAAAATGTCTTCACCCGGCTTGTAGCCGGCTTTCTCGATCGACTTCATGATGAAATCGAGGGCTTCGGGCGCACTCTTCAGACCCGGTGCAAAACCGCCTTCGTCGCCGACGTTGGTATTGTGGCCCTGAGCCGACAGTTCCTTCTTGAGGACGTGGAACACTTCCGAACCCATGCGCACAGCTTCGCGGATCGAATCGGCGCCAACCGGCAGGATCATGAATTCCTGGAAGTCGATCGGGTTGTCGGCATGGGCGCCGCCGTTGATGATGTTCATCATCGGGACGGGCAGCAGATGGGCGCTGGCGCCGCCAACATAGCGGTAGAGCGGCAGACCGGCAGCCTGGGCGGCGGCCTTGGCGACGGCGAGCGATACGCCGAGGATGGCATTGGCGCCGAGGCGCGATTTGTTCGGCGTGCCATCCAGTTCGATCATGATGTTGTCGATCTGGATCTGGTTCTCGGCGTCGATGCCGCCGATCGCATCGAAGATTTCGGTATTGGCGGCCTCGACGGCCTTTTCCACGCCCTTGCCGAGATAGCGCTTGCCGCCGTCGCGAACTTCAACGGCTTCGTGGGCGCCGGTCGAAGCGCCCGACGGCACCGCCGCCCGGCCCATGCTGCCGTCTTCGAGATAGACATCGACTTCAACGGTCGGATTGCCACGGCTGTCAAGAATCTCGCGGGCAATAATGTCGGTAATTGCAGTCATGGTTTCTCCTGCTCGGTGGCGGTTAAATCGTTTGAAATCGTCTTAATCGAAGACGCGCAAATTACAATGGCGCTTTGAGCGTCCTCCGCTGCAGCGATCGTACGTGGCCTATTACACGATCATGTCAGACTTTTGAACGTCAGTTCTTCGCGATTGCGTCGAACGCCAGCAGCTTTTCGAGAAGCCGCGGCATGTCCTTCAGATGGACCATGTTCGGGCCGTCGGACGGGGCGTTGTCGGGATTCTCATGTGTCTCGATGAAGACGCCGGCAACACCGACGGCGACAGCGGCGCGCGCCAGCGTTTCCACGAATTCGCGCTGCCCGCCTGACGAACCACCCTGCCCGCCCGGCTGCTGCACCGAATGGGTAGCGTCGAAAATCACCGGCGCGCCCATCGCCGCCATGATCGGCAGTGAGCGCATGTCGGAAACCAGCGTGTTGTAGCCGAAGGAGGCACCGCGCTCGCAAAGCAGGATGTTCGGATTGCCGGTCGCATTCAGCTTGCCGAGGACGTTCTTCATATCCCACGGCGCCAGGAACTGGCCCTTCTTGACGTTGATTGCCCGGCCAGTCTTGGCGGCGGCTACCAGAAGGTCCGTCTGACGGCTGAGGAAGGCAGGGATCTGCAGGATATCGACCACCGTAGCGACTTCCGCGCATTGCTCTTCCGTATGGACATCGGTCAACACCGGAAAACCGAACTCCTTTTTCAGATCGGCGAAGACTTCCAGCGACGTTTCAAGCCCGATGCCGCGCTGGGCGGAAAGCGACGTGCGGTTCGCCTTGTCGAAGGACGACTTGTAAACGAGGCCGATGCCGAGCTTCTTGCAGAGTTCGCTCAAAACGCCGGCGACCATGAAGGCGTGCTCGCGGCTTTCCATCTGGCAGGGACCGGCAATCAGCGACAGCCGGCCGCTATTGGAAAACACAACGCGTCCGGCGCCTTCGCCGACTGCGACTTCGGAGTTGGTATTGCTCATGGGGTCTCCTCAAAGGCGAAGATTGCACCCTGGCCGGGCGCAGGCTTCACCAGAACTCTGTTGCTGATGCGTGTATAGGTCATCCCGTTAGCAGTCAGAAGGGCCTCTGTCACGGTAATATCTCGGGTGCGGAAAACGATGGCGCTGCCGCGGAGCCCCTTGTCGGCCAGCGGCTGTGCGACATCGAAATAGGCTTCCATCCCCTCCTGAGACAGCAGACTGATTTTGACGTTGGGAGTTGCAACTGACAGGCCGAAACTGGTCTGCTCCACCTTTGCCCCGGACGCCGCCAGTTGAACGAAAGCGCCGAAAGCTTCGGGCTCCGGCGCGCTCAGCACGACTTCCCGAATACCGGCTACGCCATTTTCGTGTTTTTCCAGCGCGTCGCGATTGGTGGGAAAGGCATTGATGCGCTGGCAGGCAAAGAGAAAGAAATCCGGCGCCCTGAGGTCGGCCGCAAAAGCGAGCTTGAAGGCGCCGGTCGATTGCGAGCCATCCGGCATTTCGATCGGACGCGAAAACTCCAGCATGTCGCCGCCGCTCTGCCTGGCATTCATGAAGGCAGAATGATCGGCGTCCGCATCCTCTGTGCTGAAAGCGACCGCAGAAAACCCATCATTGCCGCACCGGAAGCGAAAAGCCTGGTCGCGCGCCACAAAAACATTGCCCCCGCGCACGGATGTTTCACATTTCTTCGCATTCTCGATAGCAAGCGGCTCGAGATAGGTCTTGTCGGCAAAGAAGATGCAAGCGTTCTCCGTTCCGAACGGGTGGCAGCCCTCTGGCGCGATGGTAAATCCCAGTCTTCCCAGCCGTTCCCGCGCCAGGTCGATGTCCGTGACCGGTAGGACAAGATGATCCAGTGGATGAGGCATCGGGCGCGTCTCCATTTTCCAGTGCTCCAGATTTGCGCGGCCTGTTCCCGCGATGCAAGCCGCAAGCGGTGACCCGGCAAACAAAAAGCCCCAAAATGAATGCACTTCAGAAAAAGTTTTACCGAAATTTAGGTACTTGCGGAACACATATGGAACATATAGTGTCTGTTCTGGCTTTGTTTCACGAATCTGGGGTTAAACTTCGATGCTGACGCGCAAACAACAGGAGCTTCTCCTCTTCATTCATGAGCGGATGAAAGAATCCGGCGTCCCGCCATCCTTCGACGAAATGAAGGACGCGCTGGATCTCGCCTCCAAATCCGGCATCCACCGCCTGATTACGGCGCTTGAAGAGCGTGGTTTCATTCGTCGCCTACCGAACCGGGCGCGCGCACTTGAGGTGATCAAGCTTCCGGAGGCCTACAACCCGAGCATTCAGCCGCGCCGCGGTTTTTCGCCAAGCGTTATCGAGGGCAGCCTCGGCAAACCGCAGCCGGTAGCAGCCCCGCCGAAGCCGGCGAACGAAGACAACAACAGTGCGGTTTCCGTTCCTGTCATGGGCCGCATCGCAGCCGGCGTGCCGATCTCGGCAATCCAGAACAATACCCACGACATCACCGTCCCCGCCGATATGCTGGGCTCGGGCGAGCACTACGCGCTCGAGGTCAAGGGCGATTCGATGATCGACGCCGGCATCTTCGATGGCGATACGGTCATTGTCCGCAATTCAAATACCGCGAACCCCGGCGACATCGTCGTGGCACTGGTCGATGACGAGGAAGCGACCCTCAAGCGGTTCCGCCGCAAGGGAGCTTCCATCGCGCTTGAAGCCGCAAACCCGGCCTATGAGACGCGTATCTTCGGGCCGGACCGCGTCAAGGTTCAAGGCAAGCTCGTCGGCCTCATTCGCCGCTATCACTGACCGGCAACGCATCCCCGGCAAATGTGCCGCTGCGCCAATCATAGGCGCGGTGGCGGCTCCAGGGACGGTCAAGGTTCTCGAATGCCGTTGTGATGTCCGCGGTGCCGTCTCCAAAGCGTAGCTCGACGGCGCCGGTTTTCCTCAGGGTTTCGCCGGTAAACAGCATTGCTCCGGATCGGCAGGTGCCGGACCGCAGCCGCACCGGCGTCACGACGATATCCGCTGTGTCGCAAGCCGGGCCGAAATAAGCGGCATTTTCGATCACTGCGAGGATGGAGCCGTTTTCGAGCTCTGCCGTGCACCAGGCTTTCTTGACGCAGGTGAAATGGCCTGCCGAAGCGGCGTTCCGCATCGCATCTCTCGCTTCTTCCTGTTGCGCCGGAGAAAGCCTCAATCTCTCCCCGTCTTTTGCCGAAGGCGGGGCCGAAGCGGTATCAAGCAATTTTGGCGGCCGGTGGTCATCGATAACCAGCGCTCGTTTCCACTGGTCGAAAATGAAATCCGGCGGGCGTTCGCGGTTGGAGGCGAGAGCGGATTGCCTGACGATTGCAACAAGACTTCCGTCTTCGGCAATCACCACATCTGGCGCGGCTCTACCCGGCATGAGTGCAACGGCAAGCGTCGAACCGGCGATGATCGCGGCTCCCATATGCCTAAGCCGGGTGCGCAGCAGCGTGAGCAGCAGGAAACCGGCGACCGCTGCCGGAAAATACCAGCCGGGCAGCCTGCCCACGCCGATGTCGCCGCCCCAGGACGACACCGTCTTGGCAACCGCGATTACGAGATCGAGACCGAAACCCACCACCTTCCACGGCAGCACGTCGAGCCCGAAGGGCATCAGCAGCATGGCAAGCAGGCCTGCAGGCATGATGACGAAGGAAATGATCGGCATGGCCGCGAGGTTGGCCGGCAGACCGTAGGCCGTCAGCCGGTGGAAATGCTCGATCGAGAACAGTGCCGTCGAAAGGCCGCCGATAACGGATGTGAGCAGGATTCCGCCGAAGAAACCCGAAACGGAAACCAACAGCCGAAGCGATCGCATTTTTGAAAATGGGCTTTCGCGCACCGGCCGCTCCTTCCAAAGCGCATATCCCGCGACCAGCGCCAGGGTGGCGGCAAAGGACATCTGAAAGCTCGGGCCCATGATTTCGGAGGGAGAAACAGCGATGATGAGGAGTGCCGAAAGCGCGACATTGTGGAGGCTGATGGAGGGCCGGTCGAAGAAA
Organism: Rhizobium sp. P32RR-XVIII; assembly: GCF_012641395.1. Classification (GTDB taxonomy): domain Bacteria; phylum Pseudomonadota; class Alphaproteobacteria; order Rhizobiales; family Rhizobiaceae; genus Rhizobium. The sequence continues at coordinate 104,148 of NZ_JABAIH010000012.1, forward strand.
ACGGCAACCAGCATGATGGCCATCATGATGAAGGCGCGTTCGGCCGAAACGGCAAAGCCTGAGATCAAGAAGTAGGCCGTCACCGCCGCCAGCGCACCCGCCGCCGCAATCTTTTTCGTCGGATAGGCCTGAGCGACACCCGGAAAGAGGCTGAGTATCGAACGGAATCCGACAAAGAAAATACCCGCCGACAGCGCCATGTTGAGCCCGGAGATCGCGATGATATGGGCAAGACCGGACTGACGGAGCGCCTCTGTCGTCTCGCTGGAAATTGCCCGGCGCTCGTCCGTCACCAGCGCGGCGGCAAAAGCACCGGTGTCACCGGGCAGGATCGACCTTATGCGATCGCCAATCCCGCTGCGCAGGTGATAGAGCCATTCCAGCCAATTTTCGCCGAAATTTCGAGCGTCCTCCTGCCCCGACGGCACCGATACTGGCGCACCATAGAAGAAGCCGTTGGCGCCGACGCCGTCGAAATAGGTCTTGACGGCAAAGTCGTTCAAGCCCGGGAGCGCTGGCCCGGCCGGCGGCGTCAATCGCGCCCTGCCCTTCAGCCAAGTGCCGGTCTCGAACTCGGCTTTCCGCCCTCGTGCGACGACGGTAACCCGCGCCGGGGGTCGCTTCAACAAAGGCTGCTCCGTGGCCCGGACAGATAAAACGTAACGCCATCCGCCGCGGCCATCGCCTTCCCGCCGCTCGACGCGGCCAGTCAGCGTCGTGGTCACGGCGGAATCGAGCATCAGCGTTGCCGCGCGCCGCGTCTCGAATTGCGCGGCCAATATGCCGCAAACGATGAGCACAAGCGCCGTCAGGACAGCGCGCAGCACCTCACGGTTGCGATTCGTCACGGCGAGCGCCGCAAGCATAAAAAACAGGCAGGGGCCCGAGGAGCGCATTGAAACTCCGCCGCCGGCGACAAACCAGATTGCCGCACCCAGCCCCAGAAAGACGGGCGCAAACAGCAGGCGTGCGCCATGCGCCGTTTCCTCGCCCGCCATCCGCAGAACAGAGGCCTGAAGTTGTGCCCGCATCCGCGGAACGGCAGCGAGCAGCGGGCGATTGTTTTGCGTGCGCTGCAAGTGCCATCGCGCAGCGTCGGCCGGCGCGGGGAGAGGTCCGCGCGGCAACTTGTCCGCAACATCTACTGACGAGCCGATGTGCGTTTCGCTCGTTCTCAACTCCGGCATGTACCCCAGTCCGGCAGCGCCTTAAAATACAACCAGAATGCCGTCTGGAGAGGGTTTCAGCAATAAATAAATGACGGAAAAAAGACAAACAAACGCAGCCTGAAAAAGCCGAGCCAAGCATCGGCTTCCGCTATGCATTTCTGTCATCGCAGCAGTGCCCAAAAGTTGATACTGCGATGCACAAAATGACGTCACGGTAACTTGGCATTAGCGTCTCGATCATATAGCAATCGCTGAGGACGCTTAACCCCTGTGGCGCTTTTATGGCGCCGCCCCCGCCAGTTGGAGGATCACCATGACTGATCAAAGCGCAACAATCAAAATCGGCGAGAAGTCCGCCAATCTTTCCGTGAAAAGCGGGACGATCGGGCCGGACGTCATCGATATTGGTGCACTCTATAAAAACACCGGTGCCTTCACGTACGACCCTGGTTTTACCTCGACCGCGGCCTGTGAATCAAAGATCACCTATATCGACGGCGACGAAGGCGTTCTGCTGCATCGCGGATATCCGATCGAACAGCTCGCCGAACATGGCGACTTCCTCGAAGTCTGCTATCTGCTGCTCTACGGCGAATTGCCGACGGCTGCTCAGAAAAAGGATTTCGATTATCGCGTCACGCATCACACGATGGTGCATGAGCAGATGTCGCGGTTCTTCACCGGCTTCCGCCGCGATGCGCATCCGATGGCTGTGATGTGCGGCTGTGTCGGCGCGCTGTCGGCCTTCTATCACGACTCGACCGACATCACCGATCCGCACCAGCGCATGGTCGCAAGCCTGCGCATGATCGCAAAGATGCCGACGCTTGCCGCCATGGCCTACAAGTACCATATCGGCCAGCCCTTCGTTTATCCGAAGAACGATCTCGACTATGCGTCGAACTTCCTGCGCATGTGCTTTGCCGTTCCTTGCGAAGAATACACCGTCAATCCGGTTCTCTCGCGCGCCATGGATCGCATCTTCATCCTGCATGCCGATCATGAGCAGAATGCATCGACCTCGACGGTTCGTCTCGCCGGTTCCTCGGGCGCCAATCCGTTTGCCTGCATCGCAGCCGGCATTGCCTGCCTTTGGGGTCCGGCACACGGCGGTGCAAACGAAGCGGCGCTCAACATGCTTTCGGAAATCGGCTCGGTCGACCGGATTCCGGAATATATCGGCCGTGCCAAGGACAAGAATGATCCGTTCCGCCTGATGGGCTTCGGTCACCGCGTCTACAAGCACTACGATCCGCGCGCCAAGATCATGCAGAAGACGACGCATGAAGTTCTCGGCGAACTTGGCATCAAGGACGATCCGCTTCTCGAAGTCGCCATGGAGCTCGAGCGCATTGCCCTGACCGATGAATACTTCATCGAGAAGAAGCTCTATCCGAACATCGACTTCTATTCCGGCATCACGCTGAAGGCTCTGGGCTTCCCCACGACGATGTTCACCGTTCTCTTCGCTCTGGCGCGCACCGTCGGCTGGATCGCCCAGTGGAACGAGATGATCGAAGATCCGCAGCAGCGTATCGGCCGTCCGCGCCAGCTTTATGTGGGTGAACCGCAGCGCGATTACGTGCCGGTTTCGAAGCGCTAAGCCGCCTCGCCCGACAGAAAACCCGGTCAGTGATGACCGGGTTTTTTCTTGTCCAGAACGTCGAGAACAACATCCGCCGCCCGCTCGCCAGGCGGCTTTTCGGTCTGCATACGCTGCCAGACGAGGTCGAAGCCCTCCATCATCGCGCGCCGCTGCAGCGTGTCCTGCGACAGCCGCTCCATCCAGCGGGCAAGACCGCTGCCGCGCAAGACGTCGTTGAAATATTCCGGCACCACGGCGTAATCGGCGATCAGATTTGGAATTGATGCCGTCCAGGTTTTTATCCGGGAGGTCAGCATCGTCATGATCCAGTCCGTCTTGTATGTCGAGACGGTCGGAACGCCGGTCAGAGCCAGCTCGAGGACGACTGTGCCGGATGCCGCGAGCGCTGCGTCTGCCTCGCCAAAGGCCCGCCATTTTGCATCATTCCCGATCAGGATGTCGGGCTGGACCTTCCATTTTCCTACCAGTTCGCGGACGACAGCTTCGCGGCGGCTGACGGTCGGCATGACAAAACGCATACCGCCGTTTCGTGCAACGAGCTCGTTCACGGCAGCCTCGAAATAGGGCATTAGCCTCGTGATCTCTGTCGAGCGCGAGCCAGGCAAAAGCATGATGGTTTTCTGGCGGTCGCCTGAAATCCCGCGCGCGACGCGGCGGCCCCTCGCGGCGACGAGCTCCGGATCAGCCGTCAACCGGTGACCGACATAGGTCGTCGGCGGCCCGCCCAGCCGCTCCATCACTTGTGGCTCGAACGGCAGAACGGCCAGCACGTGGTCGACATAGCCCAGCATCGCTTGCGCGCGATATTCTTTCCACGCCCATACACTGGGACAGACATAGTTGATGACCGGCAAATCAGGCAGGGCTTCGCGGACTCGTTTAGCAACGCGATGCGTGAAATCGGGACTGTCGATGATGACCAGAACATCGGGCCTTGCCGCGATGATCGCAGCCGCCGTCTGCCTGATGAGCGCAACAAGCTTCGGAAGCTTACCAAGCACCTGTGTGATGCCCATGATCGAAAGTTCAGAGAAGTCGAAGAGCGACCTTAACCCCTGCGCCTCCAGAGCGTCACCGCCGACGCCGACCAGCTCGATTCCCGGCTGTCTTCGCTTCAGTGCCGCCACGAGATCGGCCCCGAGAAGATCTCCGGAAACTTCACCGGCGACGATCGCGAGCTTCATTGCAGCCCCCATGACGACAAGCCGCGATCGAGTCCGCAGACAAAGAGTCCCGCCTCGTCGGCCGCCTTGATCACTGCCTGCCGATCTAGCACAAGCGCGCGGCCGGCCTCAATGGCAATGCCCGCCAACCCGGCCTTCTTCGCGTTTGTCACGGTCGACAGCCCGATCGACGGCAGGTCGGCGCGAATATCCTGCTGCTGCTTGCAGAGCTTAACCAGTACGCCGCGCCTGCGCGGCGATATCCGCCCGGCATCCCGCAGCGCAGCAACACGCTCAAGCATGCCGTCGGTCCCCTCGACGCCTTCCAGCGCCACAATGCGCCCGCCGACCGAGACAGCACCCTGCCCGACGTCGAGAGCGCCGAGCGCCTCGGCGGCTTGTGCAGCCTTCAGGATATCGGTTTTGTCGTCCTCTCCCGGCGACAGCGCCCCGATCGGCCCAACAGCCGCCAGCAAGTCCGGCGCAATGTCCTGCGCACCAATGACCCGGCGGCCGTTATCCTCGATGAGCTTGATAACCATCTGCAGCACCGTATCGTCGCCGCCCGAAAGCAGGGTTCGCACCACGGCCGGCATCTTCGCAATCGTCCGCCAGGTCGGCCGCACCTCCCGCCATTCGGGACGCTTGCGAACGCCGCCCGACATCACGACACGGGTGATGTTGTTACGCTTGAAAAGTCCGTCAAGCGCCGCGAAATCGCCGACGCCGATCACCGCATGGTCGTAGCCCTCCCATGACCGGTCGAGCTCTCCCTTCAACGAGATCACAAATGGATTCTCGCCGGCTGCCCGCGCCGCCTCGGCAACATAAGAGGGCAGAAGACCGTTCCCCGCAATGATCGCCAGACGGCCTTTGTCGGTATCACCGGCGGGAGACAAGGTCAGCCTTTCTGTCCTCGTGTCGGTGACGACAGCGCGCGGTCGCTTTCCGCGGCGATGAAATCGAGGATCTGGATAACCTGCTCGCAATCCGCATATTCGTCACGGATCGCTGCCGCGTTTTCGCGGATCGATCCCGAGCCCTCGAAGATCGCCTTGTAGGCGCGCCTCACTGTATGGATGACGGTGCGATCGACCCCGGCGCGCGTCATGCCGACGACATTAAGACCGCCGAGCAAGCCTGGATTTCCGTTCAGCATGCCGTAGGGGATGACATCGTAGCTGACGGCGGAAAGACCGCCGACGAAGGCGTAGGCACCGACGCGGGTGAATTGATGCACGGCCGCCCCGCCGCTGATGATGGCGTGATCGCCGATCGAGACGTGGCCAGCCAACATGACATTGTTCGACAGGATGACATGATTGCCGACGCGGCAATCATGCGCGACATGGGAATAGGCCAGGAAGAGGCAGTCGTCTCCGATGATCGTCGCACCACCGTGCTCGACCGTACCGGTATTCATCGTCACGCCTTCGCGGATGGTGCAGTTGCGACCAATCAGGAGCGCAGTATCCACCGCGCTGTGTCGAGCGCTCTGCGAATCCCCGCCAACCACCGCAGACGGAAAAATGCGCGATCCGGCGCCCACGGTCGTGCGTCCGAGAACGACGACATGGCTTATAAGCTCCACATCGTCATGCAGCGTAACTTGCGGTCCCACGTGGCAGAAAGGCCCGATTATCACATTCTCCCCGATGACCGCGCCATCTTCGACAACAGCCATGGCATGGATACGGGCGCTTGCGGCGATCGTGCTCATACATCTTCCCTGCGCAGGATCATCGCGCCGATATCGGCTTCCGCGACCAGGCCGCCGTCCACCTTGGCGTCGCAATGGAATTTCCAGATATTGCCGCGCTGCTTCTGCTTCTTCACATGAAACTCGACCCGATCGCCCGGAATCACGGGCTTGCGGAAGCGCGCGTTGTCGATGGTCATGAAGTAGACCAGGTTGCCGTTCGTTCCATCCTTGCGCGCGCAGATGGCGCCTGCCGTCTGTGCCATGCCTTCAATCAGCAAAACACCGGGCATTATGGGCGACTCAGGAAAATGGCCGGTGAAATGCGGCTCATTAGCGGTAACGTTCTTGATGCCGATCGCGGATTCATCGCCGTCGATCTCAACGATCTTATCGACGAGCAAAAACGGGTAGCGATGCGGCAGAAGCTTCATGATCTCGATGATGTCCGCCGACGAAAGCGACGCTTTGGCCCCCTCAGTCATTCTTCTCTCCAGTCTTGTGAGCGCGCGCGCCGGCGCGCGCCATTATTTCCGCAGATTCTCGAAGAAAATCCTTTACCGGGCGCGCCGGAATACCGCCGTATCGCTCTCCGGCGGGAATGCTTTGGATGACGCCGCTTTTTGCCGCGATCTGCACGCCATCGCCTATCACGATATGGCCATTAAGTCCGGCCTGGCCGCCGATCTGAACACCGTTTCCGATGATTGTGCTGCCGGCTATGCCGACCTGCGAAACAATCGCGCAATGGCGTCCGATCTTGACGTTATGGCCAATCTGGACCTGATTGTCGATTTTGGTCCCTTCGCCGATCACCGTATCGTCCATTGTACCGCGATCGATCGTCGTATTCGCGCCAATTTCAACATTGTCCTGGATAATGACGCGGCCGATCTGAACGATCTTGATCATGCCTTGCGGCCCCGGCGCGTAGCCGAAGCCATCCTGGCCGACACGTGCGCCGTTGTGCACGATCACACGGTTGCCCAGCAGAGCGCAGAGGATGCTGGCGCCGCCCGCGATCGTGCAATCGCGGCCAATCTTCACTCCTGGACCGATGAGGGCACCAGCACCGATACGCGTACCCTGGCCGATTTCGGCGTTGGCCCCGATCACGGCCAAAGGCTCTACGATCACGCCCGGCTCGAGCCGCGCGGTCGGATCGACCACCGCGCTGGGCGAAACGTCGGTTGCGGAAGATACGAGCGCGACGGGCTGAAGCGCCTCCGGATGCAGGAGCCCGCCGGCGATGGCGAAAGCCGCATGCGGATTTTTCGACAACAGAACCGGGATATGCGGCGGCACGGCCGAGCTGATGGCAGGATCGCAGAGAACCGCGGAAGCCTGAGTGGTTTCAAGCTCGGCACGGCTCTTGCGCGAGATGATGTAGCAAAGATCCCCCGCTTTCGCGCGATTGATCGGCGCTACGGAGCGGATGAGGACATCCCCACTATCAGGATTGGCTAGTTCCGCCCCGAGATGGTGCGCCAGCTCCGAAAGTCTGACGCCATCTCCGGACGGAAAAAAATTGTTCTGCACCACCGGCAAAGCTCCAGTTTTCGATTCTGGATTGCCGATATCAGAATTGGTTGTTGATGCCAAACTTGAAGTACTGCGTCTTGTCGAAATCTTCCTTCACGACCGGGATCGCATAGTCGACGCGCAGTGCGCCGAACGGCGACTGCCAGACGATACCGAGACCGACGGACGCACGGAGATCCGCATTGTCGCCTTCCAACTTATCGTTGCCGCGCAGCGTAACGTCGTTGCCGAACAGCGTACCGGCATCGGCGAAAACCGCACCGCGCAGACCGAAGTCACGCGGGAAGAGCGGCATCGGGAACGTCGCTTCCGCCGACACGGTGAAATACGTCGTGCCGCCGAGCGGGTCGTCGTTGGAGCCAGCAATACGCGGACCAATACCCTTGTTCTCGAAGCCGCGGATATCGTTGTTGCCGAGCGTGAACTGGTCGAAGACGTTCAGATCGCTTCCGAAGCCGACAACATAGCCTGCGCCAGCAGCAACCGATCCAATGATATCGGCATCATCGGCCAGCAGATGATAGTACCGGGCCTTGCCGTAGATCTTGTAGTACTGCGAATCGCCGCCCAAACCGGCAATTTCGTTCGTCAGCGTCGCGTACACGCCTTCACGGGGCAGCGTCATGTCATCGAGCGTGTTGTAGGTGAGCGTGTTGGAAACCGATGAACGGATCCACGGCCCGTCAGTGACCAGGTGCTGATAGGTGTCAGACAGATCGCTCAGATCGTTACCGTCGGCGTCGTAATCCATCCGCTTGAAGTTGTAGCGGAACGTCGTCGCCAGGTCTTCCGTGATCGGCGCAGTCGTACGAAGAATGGCGCTGTCTTCCGTATAGTCGTAGTTGTCGTTGCTCGAGGTTTGGCTGTGATTGAGGTCGAAGCCCGTCGCCAGGCGATAGCCCAGGAAGTAAGGCTCAGTGAAGCTCAAGCCGTAGGACTGCGATCCTTCGACGCCGCCACCAGCAGAAACCCTGATGTATTGGCCGCGACCGAGGAAGTTCTTTTCCTCGATAGAGGCTTCCAGGAGCAGGCCGTCGCCGCCAGCGGCATAACCGGCACCGATACCGAACGAACCCGTCGACTGATCCTGAACGTCGACGACGACCACGACGCGGTCAGGCGAACTGCCGGGCTGGGTCGTGATATTGACCGACGAGAAGAAGCCAAGCGCCTCAAGACGACGCTTCGCCTTGGTGATCATCTGCTGATTGAAGGCATCGCCTTCGCTCATATCGAACTCGCGACGGATGACGTAGTCACGCGTGCGGCTGTTGCCGCGGATCTCGATGCGTTCGATGTAAGCACGCTCGCCCTGATCGACGAGATATTCGACACCGATGGTATTGTTGCCGAGATCGCGATTGCCGCGAGGCGTCACACGCGCGAATGGGTAGCCTGCCGAAGCAACCTGGTCCGAAATGGCTTCGATGGATCGCTGGACGTCCTTGGCGCTATAGACCTCGCCCTCGTGCGTCGTCACCAGGCCTTGAAGCTGGTCGGCGCTGACGCCCTCAACCGTCGACTGCACGGTGATGGGACCAAAGTTGTAACGCGGTCCCTCCTCCATATTGAAGGTCAGCGTGTACTTGTTGGTGGTCTCGTCGAAAGAGGCGTCCGAAGAGATAATCTTGAAGTCGGCATAACCGCGGTTGAAATAGAACTGGCGCAGCGCCTCTTCGTCGGCATGAAGGCGATCTTCGTTGTAAACGTCCTTGCGGGTCAGGAACGACAGGAAGTTCGAGCGCTTGGTGCTGATGACGGCAGCGAGGCGGCTGGAGCTGTAGGCGTTATTGCCTACGAAATTGATACTTGCGATCTTCGTGCGATCGCCTTCATCGATGACGAAGGCAAGGTTCACGCGGCCTTCGCCGAGCGGAACGACCTGCGTCGTCACCTGAACTTCACTACGGCCGGTCGCAGCGTAGGCTTCCTTGATCGCCGCAATGTCTGCCTGGATCTGCGCATCACTGTAGGGGCCGGACGCGTGCGTCTGCACCACGCTCGCAAGCTTGTCGTCCTTGATCTTGCGGTTGCCGTTGAAGACGACCTGATTGACGAGCTGAGCTTCCTCGACGGTAACGACGAGCGTGCTACCGGAGACCGAAATCTTCACGTCGGAGAAATAGCCGGTGCCGTAGAGCTGCTTCACCGAGTCATCGATGTCGGTGTTTGAGAAGCTCTTGCCGGGGGTGATCGTGAGATTGGACCTGACGGCCTCGGCGCCAACGCGGCTGGCTCCACGCACGTCGATACGCTGGATAACGGCAGCTTCCGCAGCAGTCGCGGAAACGATCGTAATTGCACCTGCGCCCGAAGCAACGATACCTGCAGACAGCGCAACCGCCGATACTGCGTTCAAAAATCTTGAACCAGCCTTCATTTCACCCATTACCTTTTTTCTCGTCCCCGTCTCCGGGCGAACCCGATTCCGGCACGTGTGTCGTTTTACCCGCTTTTGCCCTACAAGCAAGGTAGCGAGTTAATTTCTGTTTACTTCATTTCGAAGCGTGACCCATTCGCCACTACAGCTTTGAAACATCGTAAATAAACGGTAATTTCCCTCCACCAAGCGCGTCAGCCAATCAACGCGCTGATGTCATTCCAGGTAGCAAAAACCATCAGGGAAAGGACCATAGCCAGGCCAATGCGGAATGCAATTTCCTGAGCCGATGCTCCCAAAGGTTTTCCCCTAACTGCCTCAATCGCATAGAACATCAGATGGCCGCCATCAAGTACCGGAACTGGCATCAAATTCAGTAGTCCGATGGAAACCGACAACACGGCGGCGAGCTGAAGCAACGCAGCAACACCTAACGTTGCCATCTGGCCCGAAGCTTGTGCTACGCGGATCGGCCCTCCGAGCTGATCAGGCTTCATATAGCCCTCAAAGAGATTGCCGATATACTTGAAGGTGCCGGTGACGATATACCAGGTCTGGACCGTCCCCTCCCGCAGCGCCGCGAGCGGCGTATACGTCTGCACGCGGAAATGGCCGACTTCCTGGTTCGTGACGATGCCGATCAGGCCGATCTCTATCTTGTTGCCGAACTGGTCGGTCATGTCGGTGCGCTTCGGCACCATCGGCAGGTCCATCTTCTCGCCGTTTCGCTCAATCGTGACCACAATCCGCTGTTCCGGACGGATGCTGACGTAGCGCCGCACATCATCGAAGGTCTCGACTTTCGCGCCGTCGATCGCAAAGAGCAGGTCGCCGGGTAATATGCCAGCTTCAGCGGCAGCGCTTTGCGGCTTCACCTCCGCGACGACCGGATCGGCGACCGAGCGGCCGTAGATCGAAAACAGCACTGCAAAGATGACGATCGCAAGGATGAAATTGGCGATAGGGCCGGCCGCTACGGTCGCGGCCCGCTTCCAGAGCTTCGCCCCTGCAAATGAGCGCTCACGGTCCTCTGGCGACATCGTTTTGAGCTTGTCCATATCAGGCTTGCTCGACGCATCTTCGTCGCCGAAAAAGCGCACGTAGCCGCCAAGCGGAATCGCCGAGATCTTCCACCGTGTGCCATGCCGGTCGGTAAAGCCCGCGATCTCCGGTCCGAAACCGACCGAAAAGGCAAGCACGCGAATGCCGCTCCAGCGGCCGACGAGATAGTGCCCCATCTCGTGCACAAAGACGAGCAGTGACAGAACCACGACGAAGGGAATGATGTAGCCCGTCAGAAAGCCGAATATACTGGTCAAGCCTTCCATGAAATCCTTCCGCTGCGCTCACGCATTTATCAGAGACCGAACAAGGCGGCGCCGAGCGGCGCCATGCCATCCCCTTTTATCAGGGAAAATAATGTCGCGAGCAAGAACGCCGCAAAACAAGCGACAATCAGCCCATCGACCCGGTCCATGACGCCGCCGTGTCCCGGAATGAGACGGCTGGAATCTTTTACGCCGAACCGGCGCTTGATGAAAGATTCAAACAGGTCGCCTGCCTGGCTGCAGACAGAAAGAATGAAGGCGACGGCAGCCGCCATCAGCCAATCCGCCTCGGGGATGAAGAAGTAGGCGACGAGACTGCCGGCAACAACTGCCGAGACGGCACCTCCCAGGGCACCCGATTGGGTCTTTCCCGGTGAAATTCTGGGCGCTAGCTTCGGCCCGCCGATTGCACGCCCAACGAAATAGGCAAGAATGTCGGTGGCCCAAACCACGGCGAAGACGAAGAGCATTGCATGCAGTCCGGCGGTGTCGGCACCCCGGATCTCGGCAAGCGCGATGCCGGTCAATCCCGCGTAGACGACGCCTGCCGGAAACCACCAATTGGCGCTGCGGGCGACAACGAAGCCGATCGCAACAGCGAAGAAAAAGACAAGCAAGCTCAGCGCAAAATCGAAGCGGCCAAGCAGGATCGCAACGGCAATCGCCGCCTGCCCTATCCAGCCCGCTGCATTCGCAACCGGCAGTTCGCCTTGCAGCCGCGTGATCGTCGACCATTCATAGTAGATAAGCAGGCCGATCACGGCCGAGAGCAACCGGAAGGCAAAGCCGCCGTACCATGCCGCCGCAAGCACGATGATTGCCAGAACGACGCCTGAAACGACGCGAAGTTTCAGTTCCTGCTGCATCAGCTACCTACTGCGGCCGCCTGCGCCGATATGCCGCCGAACCGGCGATCGCGTGCCGCGAATTTCTCAAGCGCGGCATAAAAGAGTTCGCGGCTGAAATCCGGCCAGTACTCCGGCACGAAGACGAATTCAGAATAGGCCGCCTGCCAGAGAAGGAAGTTCGAGAGCCGCTCTTCGCCACTGGTGCGAATGATGAGGTCGGGATCGGGAATGCCGGCTGTGTCCAGCCGGGCATTGATGAGTTCGGGCGTGATGTCCCCCGCCTGTAGCCGTCCAGCCTCGATATCCTTGGCAAGGCTCATCATGGCTCGGGCGATCTCGTCGCGCGAGCCATAGTTGAAGGCGATAACCAGGGTCAGCGCCGTGTTGTCGCGCGTCGTCTCCTCAGCCTCGAGCAGAAGGTTGAGAATATCGCTGCGGAGGCTCTGCCTGTCGCCGATGATCTTGATCCGCACGTTCTGCGCATGCAATTCCGCGAGATCCCGCCTGATGAAGGCCTTCAGCAACCCCATCAGGTCTGTGACCTCGGCTTCCGGCCGACGCCAGTTCTCCGAAGAGAAGGCAAAGAGCGTCAGGTATTTGATGCCTGCATCCCCGGCGGCGCGCACGGTCTCGCGAACGGCCTCCACACCTTTGCGGTGACCCATTGCACGCGGCAGCCCTCGCTGCTTTGCCCAACGGCCGTTGCCATCCATGATGATCGCAACATGTTCTGGCATGCTCAAGAATGCTGGTTCCGACATTATCCGTCTGGTCTCCAGGGGCGCAGGAGAACGCCCTACACCTGCATGATTTCCTTTTCCTTGTCCGCAAGCAAGCGGTCGATCTCGGAAATCATCTCATCCGTCATCTTCTGTACACGTTCGGACTGCGCACGGCTGTCATCCTGGCTCAGGACGCCGTCCTTTTCGGCTTTCTTAAGGCCTTCCATGCCGTCACGGCGGACATGGCGAATCGCGACCTTGCTCTTTTCCGCATAGTCATGGGCGACCTTGACCAGCGACTTGCGGCGCTCTTCATTGAGTTCCGGCAGCGGAATGCGCAAGTTCTGTCCGTCGACGATCGGGTTGAGGCCGAGATTCGATTCGCGGATTGCGCGATCCGTCGCGCCGACCATCGACTTGTCCCAGACGGATACCGAAAGCATCCGCGGCTCGGGCACGGTAATATTAGCAACCTGGTTCAATGGCAAGCGCGAACCATAGGCTTCGACCGTGACCGGGTCCAGAATGTTGGCCGAGGCGCGGCCCGTGCGCAACGAAGCGATATCGTGCTTGAATGCGGAAACCGCGCCATCCATGCGGCGCTTCAGTTCCTTGATTTCTTCAGTCATAGTCAATGCTCCCGTCAGTCCGACGCGCCGCGGTTGCAGCGCTGTCTTCTAGTCAGTTATCCGATACGATGGTCTTGAGGCCACCGCCCGTCAAGATTTCAGCAAAACCGCCCTTCTCGTGAATCGAGAAGACGATGATCGGAATGGAATTTTCGCGAGCAAGGGCGACGGCGGCGATGTCCATGACGGCAAGGCCCCTTTCGAGCACTTCCTTGTGCGTCAGGTGGTCGAAACGGGTAGCCGTCGGATCCTTCTTCGGATCGGCAGAATAGATGCCATCGACCTGCGTGCCCTTGAAGATCGCCTCGGCGCCCATTTCGGCAGCGCGAAGAGCGGCTGCGGAATCCGTCGTGAAGAACGGATTGCCGGTGCCGCCGGCGAAGATCACCACCCGGCCCATCGAAAGATGATAGAGCGTCGCCCGCTGCGAAAAGCTCTCGCAGAGTTCCGGCATCGAAATCGCCGAAAGCACAACCGTGTCGACATTCAGTTTGCGCAGCGATGTAGCGAGTGCCAACGCATTGATCACCGTGCCGAGCATGCCCATGTGGTCGCCTGTCACACGGTCCCCGCCCTTGGAGGCGACCGCTACCCCACGGAAAATGTTGCCGCCGCCGACGACGACACCGACCTCAACGCCCATCTTCCGGGCTTCGGCGATATCCGAAGCGATGCGGTCAGCCACCGCAACGTCGATGCCGAATCCCTGGCTTCCCATGAGCGCTTCGCCGGAAGCCTTGAGTAGAACGCGTTTATAGACAGGCTCTAACGACATCTTGGCTCCTTGTTTATTGGCATGACTGCCGGATACACGAAGGGCACCGCGTTGTCACGCGATGCCCTGCCGTTTTCACATTCTATAAGGTTTTATCAGCCCTTGGCAGCTGCTGCGACTTCGGCTGCGAAGTCGCTTTCTTCCTTCTCGACGCCTTCGCCGAGGAGCAGGCGGGCCATGCCGGTGATCTCGATCGGCGCGCCGGCTTCCTTTTCAGCTTCCTTGACCGCAGCCCCGACCGTCAGGTCCGGGTTGATCACGAAAGCCTGGGAGAGAAGGGCAACTTCCTCGAAGAACTTGCGCATACGGCCTTCTACCATCTTTTCGATGATGGCTTCCGGCTTGCCGGATTCGCGGGCCTGTTCGATGAAGACGTTGCGTTCACGCTCTGCAACGGAGGCATCGACTTCTTCAGCGCGGATGGCGAGCGGATTGGTTGCAGCGATGTGCATGGCGACCTGGCGGCCGATGGACGTCAGAACGGCCTTGTCCCCATTCGACTTCAGCGCAACCAGAACGCCGAGCTTGCCGATACCGTCGCCGGCAGCGTTGTGGATGTAGGTTGCAACAACGCCGTGCTCGACTTCCAGCTTGGCTGCACGACGCAGGGTCATGTTCTCGCCGATCGTCGCAATCGCGTCCTTGATGGTATCAGCAACCGGCTTGCCGGATGCCGGATAGGTCGCAGCCGAAATGGCTTCAACCGTGCCGTCGGTCGCCAGAGCAACGTTGGCGACGCCGCGCACGAGATCCTGGAAGGCGTCGTTACGGGCAACGAAGTCGGTCTCGGAGTTGAGCTCGACGACGACTGCCTTGTGACCGGCGCCAGCGATGCCGATCAGGCCTTCAGCAGCCGTACGGCCGGACTTCTTGTCAGCCTTGGAAATGCCCTTGGCGCGCAGCCAGTCGATCGCTGCTTCGATGTCGCCGTTGGTTTCCGTCAGCGCCTTCTTGCAGTCCATCATGCCTGCGCCGGACTTTTCGCGCAGTTCCTTCACCAGTGCAGCCGTAATCTCGGTCATAAGCTTCCTCTTGTCGGTTATACGGTGGTCCGCAACGTGCCATGCGCCACCGGATTGAGGCACGAAATGTACCTGTATGTATGACAGCGTGATGAAGACGCGTCATAACAGAATTCGTTAGGCGGCCTGGGCAAACCTGCCGCCTAAAAAGGTCAAGGCCGCCGGAGCTTCGCAGATCTCGCGCGGCCTTTCCCAATCCAGTCAGGCTGGACGGGCCGCCAGGGCCCGTCCGCCTGGTTATCAGGCTTGAGCCTCGTCGAGCGCCGGCTCGATCGGAGCTTCAACCGAAGCGCCGAGGTCGCGGCCCGATGCGCTCTGCTGACGGGCGATACCGTCGATGGCGGCGCGCGAAACCAGGTCGCAGTAGAGAGCGATGGCGCGCGAAGCGTCGTCGTTGCCCGGGATCGGATAGTCGATCAGGTCCGGATCGCAGTTCGAGTCGATGATCGCAACGACCGGAATGCCGAGGCGCTTGGCTTCGTCGATCGCGATCTTTTCCTTGTTGGTGTCGATGATGAACATCAGGTCCGGCGTACCGCCCATGTCCTTGATACCACCGAGAGCCTTGTCGAGCTTTTCGCGCTCGCGCTCGAGGTTCAGACGTTCCTTCTTGGTGAAGCCCTGGGCGTCGCCAGCGAGGATTTCGTCGAGCTTGCGCAGACGCTGGATCGAGTTGGAGATCGTCTTCCAGTTCGTCATCATGCCGCCGAGCCAACGCGAGTTGACGTAGTACTGAGCGGAACGCTTTGCGGCATCGGCGATGATTTCCGAAGCCTGGCGCTTGGTGCCGACGAACAGAACGCGGCCGCCACGGGCGACGGTATCGCTGATGACCTGCAGGGCGCGCGACAGCATCGGAACGGTCTGGGCCAGGTCGATGATGTGGATGTTGTTACGATCGCCGAAAATGTACGGCTTCATCTTCGGGTTCCAGCGATGGGTCTGGTGGCCGAAGTGAACACCAGCTTCCAGAAGCTGGCGCATAGAAAAATCAGGCAATGCCATGCCTTTGACTCCTTTTCCGGTTGAACCTCCGCAAGGCGAACAGCATCCTCTTCGAAGATGCCACCGGCGGAAAAATCCGGATTTCTCCCGGACAATCCCATGCCTTACGTGTGGAATGCGGGTGCCCTTACCTTCGATCGGCCAGAAATGCAAGGCATCCGCCGAAAAAACCGCCACCGAGCTGTTCTAAATGCGCTGCGTCGCGCCGCGACACACAAATTGCGTCGACGATCACCCCGCTAAGCCGGTACTTGGATAAACTCAATCGGGCCGCCGGCCAGCGAATCGTCGAACACGGCGCACGAAAGCGTACCGCCAAACACGCATCCGCTGTCCACGTTCGTCCGGTTGGCGACCGTTATGGGATTCCGATCTGAGGGCGTGTGGCCATGGCACAGATGCTTTCCCCAATAATCCGTCGAATAATCATCGGGCACCCTTAGCCAAAGCAGGTCGTCCGGCCTCTGCATATTGAGGGCGCGTTCCGGAACCACGCCAGCATGCACGAATATACGATGATCATCGACGTGCATTAAAGGCAGCTTTCCAGCCCAAACCAGATGCCCAAATGCTACCCTGCCGCCATAGGAAAGCTCGGTCTGGAAGCCGCCATTTTCGAGCCACCAGATATATTCCTCATCACTGCCATAGGCGCGCAGCATCATGTCCTCATGGTTCCCCATAAGGCATATCCAGCGCCAGGATCCGCTGCCTGGTCCGCTCATTAGGAGATCGACAACGCCCTTGCTGTCGGGACCGCGGTCGACATAGTCGCCGAGGAAGACCACCGTACCGCCGTGCGCGCGGCCACCGATGCGATCCAGCATCTCTCTCAGTGGCTCCAGGCAGCCGTGAATGTCACCCACCGCAAACGTGAAATTCATGTCGACGCCTCCTGCGGGACATAACTTCACTGCTAACGTTTGCGTTCCCACTCAGTCAGATGGGCAGGGCCAGTTGGCTGGGGGCTTGAGGCCGGCAGGAAGCTTGGTCGACGAATCCCCGCAGGTCAGATCGACCTGCGATTGTTGAAGCCCTGTTGCAGCGGAAAGATCGAGGCCTTCTATCCTCGTCAGAAACATGAAGGCGCGATCGAAATTGACAGGACCTCCCAGGGTCGCGCCGCTGAGGTCGGCACGCGACAGATTCGCGAGTGAAAATGTCGCGCCTGTCAGAACCGCCTGCTCAAAATTCGCGCGCCCGAGCTCGGCCTTTTCGAAATTGGTACCGGAAAGCTGTGCGCCGGTGAAATCCGCACGCTGCAGCTCGGCGCTGACAAAGGACGCATGCTGTGCCGACGCATGCTGGAACACCGCGCGGTAGGCCTCGATCTTGTCGAACCTGGCATTGTCGGCTTTTACGCCTTCAAGCCAAGCCCGCACCAGCGTTGCCTTCTCGAGGTTGGCCGCCGTGAGGTTGACATTTTTGAGGCTGGTCTGCGTCAGGTCGGTTCCGATGAGAGTAGCTTTCTGAAGATCGCTGCCTTCCAGCATCAGGTTCTTCTTGGTGCACTCACTCCAGTCGATGCCGGACTTAGGCGTGCCACGGCAATCGTCCGCCATAGCATTGCCGGCCGATACAACGGCGGTGACGACAAGCGCCATCAAGAAACCTGGACGTGCAGTTGATGGCAAGTTCTTCATACCCGTTCCCCTTGCCGGCAACGCCGGCTACCAATGGTGACTGAATTCTGATTATGCGCACGAAAAGGAAAGGCGAGGCATCATGCCTCCCGGAGTATGCGCCTCATCCGTTGCGGTTCACTTGCAGGTGTCCGCTTTCTTGTTGAGCATCTCCAGCTTCGCGAGCTTACCGGTCAGCACGAAGTCACCGTAGTCCATGGTAAGGTCGCGTGTAATGCCGTTCTCGTAAAGCTTGAAGGACATACGATAGACGGGCAGCGCATCTGATTTCGTATTTTCGTTGAAATAGGAGATCGTCACCGGCCAGAAGGCCTGATTGGCGAAAGCGCCGGCATTGCCCGCATCCGTCTCTTCTCCGGCCACCGGCGTGACCTGCTTGCCGACGACCGTCGTCGTCGCCAGCGCCTTGTCGCCATCGTCGGAGCCGTCGAAGACACGAGCCTCGAAGAAGCGCTTGCCGGCCTTGGCATTCTCGATCACGTCGAGCATGTGCTCTGTCGGAAAGCGGCTTTGAGCAAGCTGCAGTTCCTTGCTCTGCGGGCGCTTCAGATCGACGGTCACACCATCGGCCTTGTTGTTTGCCTCGCCGTTCACTTCCTTGTCGAGCTGGTCGTCGGTGAACGACTTCGTCTCGAAGGTAAACTTGCGGTCCTTCAGGTTCTCGAAGGTCTTCGTCTGCTGATCGCTGACTCGCGTGCTGTCACCGGTGTCGATCTGCGTCACGAAGCGAAAATTCGTCGTGAAACCTTCGCAATAATTGCCGTCGAACTCGTAAACCATGCGGCCAAACATGCCGGCGATACCGGAGCGTTCCGTGGCATCCTTCAGCTCGAGGTCATATATCGCCCGGTGGGCGACAAGACCGGAGGCGATCGCCGCGCCGGACGCAGGTGCCCCAGCCCAGGCACTCGATGAGACGCCTGCGATAAGAAGAGCGGCAAGACTCGGTCGGAACATCCATTATCTCCTGTTGGACTCGGCCGCGATGATATAAGAACGCTTTCGGCCAAATCGAGGCTCGAAAACGTCACAGGCAAAGATTCTAGTCTCGATACATAGTTTTTTGAAGAACCTACAACAAAAAGCGGAGACGAAAATGTCGAATCAAATCGAGGCTCGCCTGAAGGAAATGGGAATAACCCTTCCGGAAGCCGCCGCCCCCGCTGCCAATTATGTTCCTTATGTGATCAGCGGCAACCTCCTCTATATTTCCGGCCAGCTCCCGATCGAAGGCGGCAAGGTCGCGGTGACCGGCCATCTCGGCAGGGATGTCGTCGTTCCCGCGGGCCAGCGTGGCGCCGAACTGTGCGCCATCAATATCCTCGCGCAGGCGAAGGCGGCACTTGGCGGCGATCTCGGCCGCATCGAGCGCGTCATCAAACTGAACGGTTTTGTCGCCTCCACCCCGGACTTCGTCGAGCAGCATCTTGTCATCAATGGCGCCTCGAACCTGATCGCCGGCGTTCTCGGCGATGCCGGAAAGCATGCCCGCGCGGCCGTCGGCATGGCCGCCCTGCCCCTTAACGCCGCAGTCGAAATCGACGCCATCATGGAAATTGCATAAATGACCTCCGCTGCCTGGATCAAGGAACTGCCGGTCGCCCATCGCGGCTATCACGACACCAACAAGCTCATCTGGGAAAACACGCTTTCAGCCTTCGCCCGCGCCGTCGAAGCCGGTTTTGCGATCGAGTGCGATCTCCATTATGCCTCGGATGGCGTGCCGATCGTCTTCCACGACGAGAACCTCGAACGCCTCTGCAACATGAAGGGGGATATCCGCGAGCGCACCTCGAGGGAGCTCGGGCTGCTGTCGGTCGGCGGCACGGCCGACAAGATCCCGACGCTCAAGCAACTGCTCGATCTTGTACAAGGCAAAGTCCCACTCGTCCTCGAACTCAAGGGCCGCGAGGCGGATGACGAAGGCTTCGCCGAAGCCGTCCTCGAAGTGCTGGAAGGCTACCAGGGCAAGGTCGCGCTGATGAGCTTCGACCATTGGCTGCTGCGCGATCTCAAGGCATTGAACGCGCCCTACCCGCTCGGGCTCACCGCCGGCGGCAACAAGCCGGAGGAATTCACCAACCATGAACGGGCGATGGAGATCGGCCTCGATTTCATCTCCTATTTCTTCGCCGACCTGCCGAACACCTTCATCACGGCCCAGCGTGCAAAGGGCATCCCCGTCATTACCTGGACGGTCCGCGACGAAAAGGCGCGCCAGCATACCTTCGAACACGCTGATCAGATGACGTTCGAAGGTTTCGATCCCCGGCTTTCGGTTTGACGCTCGCTTTTTGGACAAAGTCATGCGCAGACTGAAGGAGAGCCAAAATCCTCCCCCAAACGGCCTCGCATTTGTTCCATGACAGACGAATTATCGATCCGCGTCGAACGGTCCTTCACCGCGATTTCCCCGGAGAGCTGGTCCAGGCTTTCCGGGACATCCAAGGAAGGCAAGACGCTCGCCTACAATCCCTTCCTGTCGCACGCCTTCCTCTCGTCAGTCGAGGAGTCAGGCTCGGCCACGGCGCAAACCGGTTGGCTCGGCCATCATCTTCTGTTGGAGACGGACAAGGGTGAGCTGATCGGCGCCCTGCCCGGCTACCTGAAAAACCACAGCCGGGGCGAATACGTCTTCGACCACGGCTGGGCGGATGCCTTCGAGCGGGCCGGCGGGAGCTATTACCCGAAATTGCAATGCTCGATCCCCTTCACACCCGCGACCGGCCCCCGGCTGCTCGTTGCCGAGGGTTTGGAGCGCCGTCCGATCCAGAATGCCATCGCAGAGAGTATGAAAGAGGTCGTCCGCCAGCTCGGCGTCTCGTCGGCCCATATCACCTTCGTGCCGGAAGACGAGATTTCCGTGTTCGAGAGCGACGGCTATCTGCACCGGACCGACCAGCAATTCCATTTCATCAACGAAGGCTATGCCAACCACGAGGAATTCCTCGAAACCCTCGCTTCGCGTAAGCGCAAGGCGCTGCGGAAGGAGCGCCGGACCGCGCTCGAAAACGGCATCACCATAGACTGGTTGACCGGCAGCGATCTTACCGAACGCATCTGGGACCAGTTCTTCGCCTTCTACATGGATACGGGCGGCCGCAAGTGGGGAAGGCCCTATCTCACCCGCGAATTCTATTCGCTGATCGGCGAGCGCATGCCGGAAGACATCCTGCTCGTCATGGCCAGGCATAATGGCCGCTATGTCGCAGGCGCGATCAATTTCATTGGCGGCGACACGCTTTACGGACGCCATTGGGGCTGCATTGAAGACCACCCCTACCTGCATTTCGAGGTCTGCTATCATCAGGCGATCGATTTCGCACTTGCCAGGGGCCTCAAGCGAGTCGAGGCGGGCGCACAGGGCGAGCACAAGCTTGCGCGTGGCTACCTGCCGGTGACAACGCATTCGGCGCACTATGTCGCCCATGCGGGCCTGCGGCGTGCGATTGCCGATTACCTCCAACACGAGCGCGAGGACGTAGAGCACATGAACGAGATCCTCTCCGAGCACAGCCCCTTCCGCAAAGGCGAGCGGCAGCAGGAGGATTGACGTCCGCGCCTTTGCCGCGCTACCCGAGCACCGGAAAACGAGGAGATTTCGAGATGAGCAGCGCCGCTTACGATGACAACAATATCTTTGCCAAGATTCTTCGTGGCGAGATCCCGTCGCATCGCGTCTACGAGGACGAGCACACGGTCGCCTTCATGGATGTCATGCCGCAGGCCCCGGGCCATGTGCTCGTCGTTCCCAAAGCAGCATCACGCAACATTCTCGATGCCAACCCGGCCACGATTTCGCATGCCATCACCGTCGTGCAGAAAATCGCAAACGCCGTGAAGGACGCCTTCGACGCGGATGGCGTCCTTGTCATCCAGTTCAATGAGCCGGCGGCCGGCCAGACCGTGTTTCATCTCCACTTCCA
The DNA here is from genome assembly GCF_012641395.1 of Rhizobium sp. P32RR-XVIII. Lineage (GTDB taxonomy): Bacteria > Pseudomonadota > Alphaproteobacteria > Rhizobiales > Rhizobiaceae > Rhizobium. The sequence continues at coordinate 125,605 of NZ_JABAIH010000012.1, forward strand.
CGTCATCCCCCGCCACGACGGCATTCCGCTGAAGCCGCATTCCGGCAAGATGGAGGATGGCGACGTGCTTGCCGCGAACGCCGAGAAGATCAAAGGCGAGCTGGGGAGCTGAAGGGCTCGCAGCAGCGCTCAGCTGCACGTCCTCCCTCATTCCTTCAAAAGTTTGAGAAGCAATAAAAAAGGCCGCATCGCTGCAGCCTTTTTTCAATTCACCTGCCGGTGACGACTACTTCTTGCGCGGTACCTTCGGCACCGTGCTGCCCTTCCTCGTCGCGCTCCTGACCTCGGCCTCGGCTTGCGCCCTTGCCTTCCTGGCCGGAGCCTTCTTCGCCTTTGCCTTCGTCTTCAGCTCGCCGTCATCATCGCCGTCTGCTTCGGGATGAACGGTTTCGGCCTCCCGCTTCGGCTTGATCGGCGCGGTTTCCGGAATGGCTTCCAGAACGATGCCGGGCTTGCCGTCTTCCTTCGGGCCGACCTTGACGTTGACGACGCCACCCTTCTTCAGCTTGCCGAAGAGGATTTCGTTCGCCAGCGGCTTCTTGATGACTTCTTGGATCAAGCGGGCGAGCGGGCGCGCGCCCATCTTGTCGTCGTAACCCTTTTCCGCCAGCCAGTCGATCGCGTCTTCCTGCAGATCGAAGGTGACATTGCGTTCCGACAGCTGCGCTTCGAGCTGCATGATGAACTTCTGCACGACCTTGTGGATCACCGCCGTCGGAAGCGCCGCGAACGGGATAATCGCGTCGAGACGGTTGCGGAACTCGGGCGTGAAGAGGCGGTTCAGCGCTTCCTCATCCTCGCCGGTGCGCTTGGACGAACCGAAGCCGATCGCAGCCTTGGCCATTTCCGACGCGCCCGCATTGGTCGTCATGATCAGGATGACGTTGCGGAAGTCGATCTTCTTGCCGTTATGATCCGTTAGAGCGCCATGGTCCATGACCTGCAGCAGGATATTGTAGATATCCGGATGCGCCTTCTCGATTTCGTCGAGCAGAACCACGCAATGCGGATGCTGGTCGACGCCATCGGTCAGGAGGCCGCCCTGGTCGAAGCCGACGTAGCCGGGAGGTGCACCGAGCAGACGGGAAACCGTGTGCCGCTCCATGTATTCCGACATGTCGAAGCGCAACAGCTCGACACCCAGCGAAGAGGCAAGCTGCTTGGCGACTTCCGTCTTGCCGACGCCGGTTGGGCCGGAAAAGACGTAAGCGCCGATCGGCTTGTTCGGCTCGCGCAGACCCGCCCGCGCCAGCTTGATCGAGGTCGAAAGGGCTTCGATCGCCGTGTCCTGGCCATAGACCACCGAGCGCAGTTCCTGCTCGAGATTGGCAAGGACGGCTTCGTCATCCTTCGACACGGTCTTCGGCGGAATGCGAGCCATGGTCGCAACCGTCGCCTCGATCTCCTTTTCGGTGATCAGCTTGCGGCGCTTGGACGGCGGCAGCAGCATTTGCGCAGCACCCGTTTCATCGATGACGTCGATCGCCTTGTCCGGCAGCTTGCGGTCCGAAATGTAGCGGGCCGAAAGCTCGACGGCAGTCTTGATGGCGTCGTTCGAATAACGCAGGTGGTGGTACTCTTCGAAATAAGGTTTCAGGCCCTTCATGATTTCGATCGCATCGTCGATCGACGGCTCGTTGACGTCGATCTTCTGGAAGCGGCGGACGAGAGCGCGGTCCTTCTCGAAGAACTGGCGGTATTCCTTGTAGGTGGTCGAGCCGATGCAACGGATCGCGCCGTTGGAAAGCGCAGGCTTCAGCAAGTTCGACGCATCCATTGCGCCGCCCGAGGTCGCGCCGGCGCCGATCACCGTATGGATTTCATCGATGAACAGCACGGCACCCGGATATTCTTCCAGCTCCTTGACGACCTGCTTCAGACGCTCTTCGAAATCGCCGCGGTAACGCGTGCCGGCAAGCAGCGTGCCCATGTCGAGCGAGAAGATGGTGGCGTCAGCGAGCGCTTCCGGCACCTTGCCTTCGACGATGCGCTTGGCGAGGCCTTCGGCGATCGCGGTCTTGCCGACGCCAGGATCGCCCACGTAGAGCGGGTTGTTCTTGGAACGGCGGCAAAGAACCTGGATGGTACGGCTGACTTCCGCGTTGCGGCCGATCAACGGATCGATCTTGCCGCTCTTGGCCTTCTCGTTGAGATTGACGCAATAGGCTTTCAGCGCGTCCTGCTGCTTCTTGGCACCAGTTTCCTCTTCACCGCCGCGCGATGCGCTCGGCTTGCTGTCGGGCTCGCCGTCTTCGGCCCCGCGTGGGCTGCGGACTTCCGAAGAGCCGGGACGCTTCCCGATACCGTGAGAGATATAGTTGACGGCGTCGTAGCGGGTCATTTCCTGCTCCTGCAGGAAATAGGCAGCATGGCTTTCGCGCTCGGCAAATATCGCGACGAGGACGTTGGCCCCGGTCACCTCTTCGCGTCCCGACGACTGCACGTGGATCACCGCTCGCTGGATGACGCGCTGGAAGCCGGAGGTCGGCTTGGAATCCTCGTCATATCCCGTGACCAGATTGGAAAGCTCGTTGTCGACGTACTCGATCAGCGTCTTGCGTAATGCATCGAGGTCGACATTGCATGCACCCATGACAGCTGCCGCATCGGCATCGTCGATCAAGGCGAGCAGCAGATGTTCGAGCGTCGCATATTCATGGTGCCGCTCGTTGGCAAAGGTCAGTGCCTGATGGAGCGCCTTCTCAAGACTAGGCGAAAATGTTGGCACGTTTAGATCCTCACTTCTTTTCCATGACGCATTGCAGCGGATGCTGGTGCTGGCGGGCGAAATCCATCACCTGACTCACCTTCGTCTCCGCTACCTCGTATGTAAATATTCCGCATTCGCCGACGCCGTGGTTATGGACATGGAGCATAATGCGGGTGGCACTTTCACGATCCTTTTGAAAAAAACGCTCCAGAATGTGGATGACGAATTCCATCGGAGTGTAGTCATCGTTCAGAATGAGTACGCGATAGAGATTGGGCTTCTTGGTCTTCGGCTTGGTACGTGTGATGACCGAGGTTCCGCGATTTCCGTTGTCCCCGTTCCTTTCGCTATCGTTCTGCATCCGGATCGGCTTTACGATCATGTTCATTCATTCCTCGATCAGTCCGATGGTGCATGGGAGGCTGCTTTACCCACCGGATATCTGAAACACTAACTTAGTTCATAATGCATCGATTTTAAGCCCCTTGTTTCCGACTGCAATCACAATTCCGCAGGACCGGACGCAAAGACTAAAAAAGTCCCGCGTGGCTTCTTCCGAGGTTTGAGGAAACAAAAAAGACCGGCAACAGATGCGTTGCCGGTCTCCATTTTTCAAGGGGATGCGTTATTCGCGCCCTCGATCTTATGCGGCTGCGGGCGCTACCTGAGCTGCAGCTTTCGGCGCCCTGGCCGGCGGAGCGGCGAGCGGCGCTTCATAGGGCTTGTAGGCGCCCTTGGCGAGATCGGCATACATTTCGCCCATCTTCGTCGCCTCGGCGATGAAATTCTCATAGGACGACTTGATGTAGCCGGTCTGGAGTTCGAAGACGGCTTCGAAGCTGCGGGCGCCCGACAGCGTCTCGAAGTGATTGACTGCGTCCTGGAAAGACTTCTTGGAAAAATCAGCCGCTTCGGTGGCAATCGCCTGGAAGCCCTTGGTGGTGTCGGAATAGCTCTTCAGAACCGTATCCATGGCTTCCTTGCTCTTGCGGCTGGTTTCGTCAAAGTTGAACATGCCCATCCTCCATGTGTTGCTGGCTGGGAAACGTTAGCTGCACCGCATATATAGTCAAGCATTTTTTGTGCATTGCACAACCACTGGAGATTGCAGCCGTGGTTGCCGGCGCGCTGTGAGGAACGAGACGCGCACCTGCCTAGTTGATTTCAAAGATATATATCAGTCAGCCACAACCTGAGGCTTCACCAAATATAATCACGAAGCCTTCATTCTCGCGCTTTGCGCCGATCGGCGCATCAATCCATCAGATCGGCCGGAACCTTGCCGCCATTTTCGGACAGCCTCTTCATCAGCGCCTTGTGAAGAAACATGTTCATTTTGGCGGAATCGCTTGTGTCGCCTGAATATCCGAGCTCCGCCGCAAGCTCCTTGCGTTCGGACATGCTTGCATCCATGCCGACTGCCTTCATCAAGTCGACGATCGAGCGGCGCCAATCCAGCTTCTGACCGCTCTTCTTGACCGCAGCGTCGAGAATAGGAGCAATATCGATAGGGGCCGCCGAGGCCGCAGGAGCCGGCGACGCTGTTGAGGATGCTGTGGATGGCGCAGCAGAGGGTGAGGCCGGCGTTGGCGCGGGCTGCGCTTTCGGTGCTGCCCCTGCCTCCTTCACCGGCGCAGCTTGCGCCTCGCCGAAAATCGCATTCTTGATCTTATCGAAAATACCCATGTCCTATCCTCCAATTTAGCCTGGTCGCATTCGCAGAAGCTAAAATGGGGCGGAGGACGAACTCATCCAGCTTGGGCTGTGAGATTGTTGCTGCGGCTGGCACAGCATGCCAACGGATGGGATGGCTCCGTCAGGCAGGCAAGCCGCAGGAATGCGGCTCGCTGTGTTTGATCATCAGAGATCGACGTCGAGGATCGCCATCGAGAAGTTATAGGAGCGATCGCCATCTTCGTCGTCGAGATAGACGACACCCAGGAACTCTTCGCCGAGATAAACTTCCGCGGAATCGTCCTTGCGCGGACGCGCCTTCACGACCATCTGCGGGTTGAGCGTGCGTTTGAAATAGGCGTCGAGCTTCTTGAGTTCTTCAGGCTTCACACTTGATCTCCTAGCGGGTTTGGTTGGCCGCTTCTCGCACAGGAAAAGCAACGCTGTAAAGGCTGCGGCGGCGCTTGCGCGCTTGCTTCCCCATCAGATCCGCAGGCTTTTCTGCGTTCAGATATCGGCGCCTATCACCTGATCCATGATCCGCGACGGCTCCGAACACCCGGCTTCTCCGACGACCTTCGCCGGCACGCCTGCAACTGTCGTCTTTGGCGGAACGGGCTGCAGCACGACCGAGCCGGCGGCTACGCGTGAGCAATAGCCGATCTGGATATTGCCGAGAATCTTCGCACCTGCGCCGATGAGGACGCCGCTGCCGATCTTCGGGTGACGGTCCGCACCTTCCTTGCCCGTGCCGCCGAGCGTGACCCCATGCAGGATCGAGACGTTGTCGCCGATCACCGCCGTTTCACCGACGACGAGGCCGGTCGCATGATCCAGGAAGATGCCTTTGCCGATACGCGCTGCGGGATTGATGTCCGTCTGGAAGACGCTGGACGACCGGCTCTGCAGATAGAGCGCGAGATCGCGGCGCCCCTGATTGAGCAGCCAGTGCGCCAGGCGATGCGTCTGCAGCGCATGGAATCCCTTGAAATACAGCACCGCTTCCATGAAGCGCAGGCATGCCGGATCGCGGTCGTAAACGGCCTGGATATCGACGCGCAGAATGTCGCTCCATTCCGGCCAGTCCTCGAGCATTCGATCGAAGACTTGCCGCAGAAGAGTGGCCTGCATGTCGGGATGGTCGAGGCGTTCGCAGATGCGATGGATGACGCATTCTTCCAGCGAACGGTGATTGATCACCGTCGAATAGAGGAAAGCCGCCAGCACTGGATCCTTCTCCGCAGCCACGCGCGCTTCCTCGCGCAGGCTGTCCCAGATCGGATCCATGACCTTCAGCGGGCTCGATGCTTCAAAAGGACGAGCGTCTGTCTTCGCGACCATTCCAGGTCTCCTCGTTTCCGTCGGAATGACATTATATAGGGTAAAACGCCTCTAACATAAATGGGTGCGGGAACCATGCGTTTTTAGGATGTTTTTTCGGTGACCGCGACCATTTGAGGCAGATTGTCACCGCCCGGCGACCTCCTCGTAGAACTCCAGAACGGCCTTCTTGAACACTTTATCACCGACCGCAAGCATATGATCGCGGCCCGGAATGTCGAGCGCCCGGGCATGCGGCATAAGCGCTGCCAGTTTCTCTGGAGCACCGGCAATATCGTCCTTGGTTCCAACGCCGATCAAGGTCGGCGCCTCGATCTTGCCCATGTCGGCACGCGACACGAGGTCGCGCGATCCCTGGATGCAGGATGCCAGTGCCACCCGGTCGCTTTTCGTCTGATCGGCAAACGCGCGGAACATGCGCCCGCGGGCATGCGTGACGTCGTCGAGCGAGGGTGCGAGCAGCGCATCCGCAATCGGATCCCAGTCGCCCACGCCGTCCGTCATCCCGATGCCGAGGCCGCCAAGCACGAGCGAGCGGACGCGATCCGGATGGGCGAGTGCCGTGAAGACGGATATCCGCGCCCCCATCGAATAGCCCATGACATTGGCTTCCGGAATGCCGAGATGATCGAGCAGCCCCACGGCATCTTCCGCCATGATCCACGGCCGGTACGCTTCTAAATCGTGAGGTTTGTCGCTCGCGCCATGGCCGCGATTGTCGATTGCGATCACCCGGTAGCCCGCATCGCCCAGTGTCTTCAGCCAGCCGGGATGCACCCAGTTGACGTTGGCGTTCGACGCGAAACCGTGGATGAGCAGCACCGGCGGGCCGCTCGGATCGCCTTCGTCGAAGAAGGCGAGTCTCAGGCCGTCACGGATAAAGCTGGAAAATACAGGCGTATTCAAATTCATAAGGGCCGTCCTTTTTTGGCCGGACCATATTTTATCGAAGGGCAGACGTGAACCCTCGCCGCGCCAAAAAACCATGCGCCGTGCAACGCTTTTGGCTCTACACATTTGCGGCAAGGGATTATAAGGTCCGGGCACATTTCAAAGCTTCGGAGACAGACATGGCCGGCCACAGCATTCCCCACTTCCAGAACGACGGCGGACACGGCGTGATCGAAGTCGGCGTGAAGGAATTCATGTGCACCGGTGCATCGGCTCCGTTCGACCATCCGCATATCTTCATCGACATGGGCGACGACAACGAGAAGGTTTGCTCCTATTGCTCGACGCTCTACCGCTTCAATAGCGCGCTGAAGCCGTCCCAGACGAACCCTCCCGGCTGCGTCTTCCACGTCAAGGCAGCCTAATTCCGCTCATCCGGATCGGACCAAGTATGCCGGTCAGACATGCCGCCATCGTCGGCGCCGGAATTGCGGGCCTTACCGCCGCTCTGGCGCTCGCCAAACGCGGCATCAGCTCCGATATTTTCGAGCAGGCCGATGTACTTGCCGAGGCGGGCGCCGGCCTGCAGATCTCGCCGAACGCCGCGCGCATCCTTGGCGAGCTCGGCGTGCTGGCGGATATCGAAAAAGTCTGGCTCGAGCCGCAATCCATCCGTCTTGTCTCCGGGCACACGCTTCGCCCGCTGGCTTCCGTTCCCGCAGGCGATTTCGCCCGCAGCCGCTGGGGTGCGCCCTATGGCGTCCTGCACCGCGCGACGCTGCAAAAAGTGCTGATCGCAGCCGTCACGGCAAATCCCCTCTGCACCCTTCGTCTCGGGAGCGGAATCGAGCCCGGAGCAATCCCGCAGACCGGCCGCAAGCCGGAGGTTATCGTCGGCGCCGACGGCGTGTGGTCGAAGCTGCGGCAGGCAATCGAGGCAAGCCCCTCGCCCCGCTTTTCCGGCCACATCGCCTATCGCTTTACGATCGCCGGCAGTTCCGCGCCGGCTTTCCTCGATCGTTCGAGTGTTTCGGCATTCCTTAGCTCCTCGGCCCACCTTGTGTGCTACCCGCTGAAGGAGACGGCCAATTTCAACCTCGTCGCCATCACGGCCGGCAACGCCGCACCGCAGGATTGGCGAAACGAGCCGACGGACCAGCAGTCGAAGCAGCTCCGCTCGCGGCTTTCGGGATGGCATCCCGACATCAAGTCCCTGCTCGGGGACGTTCAAATGACCTTCTGGCCGCTTTACGAGACGACAGCGGGCCGCTGGCAGAACGGAAAAGATACCGTCCTCATCGGCGATGCCGCTCACGCCATGATGCCGTTTGCGGCGCAGGGTGCAGCTATGGCGATGGAAGACGCCTACGAGCTGGCAGCCCTGCTTGCCGCGCATGAGCCCGCCGAAGCTCTGGCACGGTTCGAACGGCAAAGGGCGCCGCGGATCGCTCAAGTCCGCAAGCGCGGCGCCTTCAACCGCTTTGCCTACCACGCAAGCGGACCGATCCGCCTCGGCCGTGATCTCGTGCTTTCGCTGAAACCGCCGCAAAGTCTCGCGGCGGATCTCGACTGGATCTACGGCTACCGTCCGATCGGCTGATCAGACCTCGTTCGCCGCCGCAAGGCCGCGTTCGATGTCGGCCTTGATGTCGGCCACGTCTTCCAGTCCGATCTGCAGCCGGATGACAGGCCCTTCCGTCGGTGCCTTGCAGATGCGGCGGTCGTTGAGGTTGACGTGCACCGCCAGGCTCTCGAAACCGCCCCAGGAATATCCCAGGCCGAATATCTGCAGCGCATCGAGGAAGGCATGTGCCTTCGGCTTGAATTTCTCTGGGCTGTCTGCGGCAAGCACGAACGAGAAGATGCCGCTTGCGCCCTTGAAATCGCGCTTCCACAGCTCGTGCGATGGGAAGCTTGGCAGCGCCGGATGCAGCACTTTGGCGACGTCTTCCCTGCCCGCAAGCCACTTTGCGATATCAAGTGCGCTTTCATAGTGGCGCTCGAGGCGGATGCCCATCGTGCGAAGTCCGCGGAGGATCTGATAGGCGTCATCAGGCGCACCGCAAATGCCGAGCGCGCCGTTCGCCTCCTTAAGCTGCTCCCAGTGCTTGGCATTGGCCGAAACCGTGCCCATCAGAATGTCGGAATGCCCGGACGGATATTTGGTCGCGGCGTGCATGGAAATATCGACGCCGAAGTCGAGCGGCCGGAAGTAGACCGGCGTCGCCCAGGTGTTGTCCAGGGCAACGATCGCGCCGTGCTTGTGAGCGATCGCCGCAATTGCCGGAACGTCCTGCATTTCGAACGTGTTGGAACCCGGCGCCTCCAGGTGCACCAGCTTCGTGTTTGGTTTGAACAACTGCTCGATTCCGACGCCGATCGCCGGATCGTAATATTCCACCTCGACGCCGAGGCGTGTCAGCATCGTGTCGCAGAAATGCCGAGTCGGCTGATAGACCGAATCGACGATCAGGGCATGATCGCCGGAGGCGAGGAATCCCAGCAACGGCACCGTGACAGCTGCAAGACCCGACGGTACCAGGATTGTCCCTGCTGCTCCCTCAAGCTCATTGATCGCTTCGCACAGCGCGTCCGTCGTCGGTGTCCCACGCGTGCCGTAGGTGTATTTCTGGGACCGTTTCTCCATCGTCTTGGCGTTCGGAAACAGTACTGTTGAGGCGTGGACGACCGGAGGATTGACGAAGCCGTGGTAGTCCAAAGGATCGTTACCGACATGCGTGAGGCGGGTATTGATTCCGGCATTCTGCAGCAAGCTGTCTTTATCTTTCATAATCTCGAATAGCCTTCTGGCGGAGGGTGCAAAGCCCAACTTTTGGACCCGCCCAGCAAGCCGGTCAACCCCGCACGAAGCCATACGAGGAACTATGTGTGCCCTTACGTGCGAGATATATCAGTGAATTTTCGAGATATTTTTCCGCAGAGTCCTGCCCATTTCTTGCCCTGATGCCTATTGCGGCGGCGCATTCGGTCAAAATGCTAATTTCTGCCCCAATTATATGCCGCGACACTTGACCGGGGTGACATTTGCGACTGTGATAGAAACACTCGCGCCGGGAGGGTGTCGAGAATTGGGGGACGCATGGCCTGCTTCGGCTGTCTCTTCAACAAAAACATAAGACAACAGATAAAAGGTTGGGAAAAAATGAACATTAAGCTCCTGTCCGCCGCCGTCGGCGCAGCAGTTTTCGCCCTTGGCGCCTCGGCTGCCTCGGCGACTACTCTTGGGGACGTGAAGGCAAAAGGTTTCATCCAGTGCGGCGTCAACTCGGGGCTTCCGGGCTTCGCGCAGCCTGATGCGTCCGGCAACTGGGCCGGTTTCGATGTTGATTTCTGCAAGGCCGTCGCTTCAGCCGTCTTCGGCGACCCGACCAAGGTCAAGTACACGCCTCTCTCCGCGAAAGACCGTTTCCCGGCCCTGCAGTCCGGCGAAGTTGACCTCCTCTCGCGCAATACGACCTGGACGATCAACCGCGATACCGCTCTCGGCTTCAACTTCCGCCCGGTCACCTATTACGACGGTCAGGGCTTCATGGTTCGCAAGAGCCTCAACGTGAAATCGGCACTCGAGCTTTCCGGCGCTGCCGTCTGTGTTCAGGCGGGCACGACCACCGAGCTCAACCTCGCCGACTACTTCAAGGCCAACAACCTTCAGTACAATCCGGTCGTTTTCGAAAAGCTGGAAGAAGTCGGCGCCGCATACGAAGCCGGCCGCTGCGACGTCTACACGACCGACCAGTCGCAGCTCTACTCGGTGCGCCTGACACTGAAGAATCCTGACGAGCACGTGATCCTTCCGGAAATCATCTCCAAGGAGCCGCTCGGCCCCGCCGTTCGTCAGGGTGACGACCAGTGGTTCGATATTGTTTCCTGGACGGCCTTCGCGCTGGTCAACGCTGAAGAATTCGGCATCACCCAGGCGAACGTCGATGAGATGAAGAACTCGCCGAACCCGGATATCAAGCGCTTCCTGGGCACCGAAGCCGACACCAAGATCGGCACCGACCTCGGCCTGACCAACGACTGGGCCTACAACGTCATCAAGGGTATCGGTAACTACAGCGAAGTCTTCGAACGCAACATCGGTCAGGGCAGCCCGCTCAAGATCGCGCGCGGCCTGAACGCGCTCTGGAACAAGGGCGGCATCCAGTACGCTCCGCCGGTTCGCTGACATCTGGCTCGATACAAGAACCGGAAAGGCGGGTAACCGCCTTTCCCTGATCCAAGAAAAAAGCCCGAAAAGGGCATATAGGGGAAATGGCTCGGCATGACGCAAGAGGCCTTGCATTCGACACCTTTGCCTAAGACCGGATCGACTCTACGGTCGGCCCTCTACGATCCCAGAATCAGGGGGATCTTTTTCCAGGTTCTGACCGTTCTCGTCCTCGTCGGAGGGATCTGGTGGATCGTCGATAACACGATCGCGAATCTCGCACGCAGCAATACGGCCTCCGGCTTCGCCTTCCTCAGGGGACGTGCGGGCTTCGAGGTCGGACAGTCGCTTATTTCGTACTCCAGCGATTCGACTTACGCCCGCGCACTGGTCGTGGGCATCCTGAACACCATATTGGTTGCCGTAACGGGCATCATCACCGCCACCATCATCGGCTTCATCGTCGGTATCGGGCGCCTGTCGCACAACTGGCTCATCGCCAAGCTGTGCACGGTCTATGTTGAGGTGTTTCGCAATATTCCGCCGCTGCTCGTCATCTTCTTCTGGTATTCCGGCGTTCTCGCCGTGCTGCCGCAGCCGCGCGAATCCGTCCATCTGCCGTTCAGCATGTTCCTGAACAATCGCGGCCTCGCCTTCCCGAAGCCTATTTTCGAACCGGGCATGTGGGTGGTTCTGATCGCCTTGATCGTTGGCGTCATCGCCGCCATCGCCACCACGCGTTGGGCGCATAAGCGCCAGGCAGCGACGGGCCAGCCGTTCCATACCATCCTGGCATCGATCGCATTGATCCTCGGCCTGCCCGTCCTCGCCTTCCTGGTGACCGGCGTGCCGGTCACCTTCGATGTTCCGGTCGCCGGCAAATTCAACCTCACGGGCGGTTCGGTGGTCGGCCCGGAATTCATGTCGCTCTACCTGGCGCTATCCTTCTACACGGCAGCCTTCATCGCCGAGATCGTCCGCGCCGGTATCCGCGGCGTGGCGAAGGGCCAGTCCGAGGCGGCCAGCGCGCTCGGGCTGCATCCGTCCTCCGTGACCCGCCTGGTCGTCGTGCCGCAGGCTTTCCGCATCATCATTCCGCCGCTGACGAGCCAGTATCTGAACCTGACGAAGAATTCGTCGCTCGCGATTGCGATCGGCTTCGCGGACCTTGTCTCCGTCGGCGGAACCACGCTGAACCAGACTGGGCAGGCCATCGAAATCGTGCTGATCTGGATCGCCGTCTATCTCGGCCTCAGCATTCTCACGTCGCTGTTCATGAACTGGTTCAACGCCAAGATGGCACTGGTGGAGAGATAAGATGTCGGTTTCCAACACATCCTTCGTCAGAACGGCCATACTGGCGCCTGAACCGCCACCGCCCGGCGAACGCGGTGCGTACGCGTGGCTGCGCCGCAACCTCCTCGCTACACCGAAGGACGCCGTGCTGACGGTGCTCGCCATTGCGGCGCTCGCCTGGGCCCTCCCGCACATGGTCGACTGGCTCTTCATCCAGGCCGTCTGGACCGGTCCGGACCGCACGTTCTGCGCAACGGCGGTTCAGGGTGGCATCCAGCCCGATGGCTGGAGCGGCGCCTGCTGGGCCTTCGTCAATGCGAAGTTCGATCAGTTCGTTTTCGGCCGCTATCCTCTCGACGAGCGCTGGCGTCCGACAATAGTCGGCATCCTCTTCGTCCTCCTGCTGGTGCCGATGCTGATCCCGTCGGTGCCGCGCAAGGGCCTGAACGCGATTCTGCTTTTTGCAGTGCTGCCGATCTTTTCGTTCTTCATGCTCTATGGCGGCTTTGGCCTGGAAGTCGTCGAGACGCCGCTCTGGGGCGGTCTGCTCGTGACGCTGGTCGTGTCCTTCGTCGGCATGGCGGTCTCGCTGCCGGTCGGCATCTTGCTGGCGCTCGGGCGGCGTTCGAACATGCCGGTCGTGAAAATGGTCTGCATTATTTTCATCGAAGTGATTCGCGGCATCCCGCTGATCACCGTTCTGTTCATGGCAAGCGTCATGCTGCCGCTCTTCCTGCCGGCAGGCTGGACGGTGGACAAGCTGCTGCGCGCGGTGATCGGTGTATCGATATTCGCCTCCGCCTACATGGCCGAAGTCATTCGCGGCGGGCTGCAGGCCATTCCGAAGGGTCAGTACGAGGGTGCGGATTCACTCGGCTTCGGCTACTGGCAGAAAATGCGGCTTATCGTTCTGCCGCAGGCGATCAAGCTCGTCATCCCGGGCATCGTCAATACGTTCATCGGCATGTTCAAGGACACATCGCTCGTTTCGATCATCAGCATGTTCGATCTGCTCGGCATCGTCCGCCTGAACTTTGCCGACACCAACTGGGCAAGCTCCGTAACGCCGATGACCGGCCTTATCTTCGCCGGTTTCGTGTTCTGGATTTTCTGCTTCGGCATGTCGCGCTATTCCGTGTTCATGGAACGCTACCTCGACACCGGCCACAAACGATAAGAATGAAGGGAATAACTATGGCTGAACCCAAGAAAATGACCATTTCCGCTACGGATGTGGCCATCGACATCCTCAACATGAACAAGTGGTACGGCGATTTTCACGTGCTGCGCGACATCAACCTGAAAGTCATGCGCGGCGAGCGCATCGTCATCGCCGGGCCGTCCGGCTCCGGCAAGTCGACGATGATCCGCTGCATCAATCGCCTGGAAGAGCACCAGAAGGGTCACATCATCGTCGATGGCACGGAACTCACCAACGATCTGAAGAAGATCGATGAGGTCCGCCGCGAAGTCGGGATGGTGTTCCAGCACTTCAATCTGTTCCCGCACCTGACGATCCTTGAGAATTGCACGCTTGCGCCGATCTGGGTGCGCAAGATGCCGAAGAAGCAGGCCGAAGAGATCGCCATGCACTTCCTCAAGCGCGTCAAGATCCCGGAGCAGGCGAATAAATATCCGGGCCAGCTCTCCGGCGGCCAGCAGCAGCGCGTGGCGATTGCCCGCTCGCTTTGCATGAACCCGAAGATCATGCTGTTCGACGAGCCGACCTCGGCGCTCGATCCGGAAATGATCAAGGAAGTTCTTGATACGATGGTGGGCCTTGCCGAAGAAGGCATGACCATGCTCTGCGTGACCCACGAAATGGGCTTTGCCCGCCAGGTCGCAAACCGCGTCATCTTCATGGACCAGGGCCAGATCGTCGAGCAGAATTCACCCGCCGAATTCTTCGACAATCCGCAGCACGAGCGCACCAAGCTCTTCCTCAGCCAGATCCTGCACTAGGAAAGAGCAACGTTTTCAAGAAAGCCGCTGGAGCGATCCGGCGGCTTTTCTTGCTTTGGCGGAAGCCAAGCCACGCAACATTTTGCAGAGTCCAGCACCGAAGCCGGCACAAATCCGGCCGGCCTGTCCCGGAAGCGAACACTTTTTCGTTACGCATGGCCGGTTGGCAAACCGCAATGTGCCCGGCCCATAGAAAAAACGCTGCGAAATCTTAATTCTAGACGATGCGATGCCGATGAGGGAGCACCTCCGATGAAAGTCACACTTGCCGCAGTTCTTCTTGCGAGCGCAATAACTGCGGGGTGCACCGCACGCGTCATCTCCGGCCCAGGCCTGGAACCCATCCCCGGCAGCATCACCTATAACGGCCAGCCTCGCACGAAACTGACGAAATCCCCCGTCGGCTCGGCTTTCCCGCACACATTTTACGATGGAAGCCGCATTGTCGAGGAGACATACATCATTCGGCCCGACCGCAGCCTGATGATCTCAAGGCGTGTCTACCGTTCGATATTTAGAGACAACGACCACCGTTAGGAGATGGCTTCGAAAGCGCAGAATATCGCTCAACCGGCCCCTCCATCCTGTCAAATGACATCATGCAACCAGCTGCGTTAACTGTTGATTAAGCATTAGCTTGATTAAGCAAAAACTTATGCAATGCTCAGGGCCGCAAACGAGGCTTGAAACCGGGGTGGACAGTAATGGAAATTCAAGGCGCTCAGCATGCAAACGGCGGATCACAGCAACCTCTCAACTGCCGAACGGAGGTCGAAGCCGCCATGTTTGAAATGGTAAAGCAGTTGCAGCAGCACGGCTGGGAACCGGCCGAGGTGGCGCTTGCGCTGGCGGACGCTGCCGATGACTACGTGATGCTGCTTGCCAGCAAGAAAGCCGGCAGTCACTGAAGGGTTCACTTCCCCACATAGCAGCACAGCCAAGCCGGTATCGGTTTGGCTGTGCTTTCGTGTGGGTGGTTGGAAAGCTCCTATTTGCCAACGACGCAAGCGACCGGCCTCAGGCTGCGTCCATCGCCTGCTTCCCCGCCTCTTCTGAAGGCCGATAGACTTGAAATCTGTTCTTGCCGGCCGTCTTGGCTTTATAGAGAGCGCTGTCGGCCTTGATGAAAAGGTCCGTGGGCGCTGAAGCGTCAAGAAGTGCAACGCCCACTGACGCGCCGATATGCATCCGAATCCCGTCCTTCTCGACGGCCCAGCCAAGGCATTGGACGATCGCTTCGGCAAGATCGGAGACAGCATCGACACTGCGCTGGCCACTGACAAGGACGGCGAATTCGTCACCGCCGATGCGCGCAACAAGGTCTGCTCCCTGGCATATCATCAACAGTCTCTCTGCTGCCTCCTTGAGGCAGTCGTCGCCGGCCTGGTGACCGAAAGTGTCGTTGACGCCCTTGAAGCCGTCGAGATCGATGAGGAGAAGCGCGGCTGGGCGGGCGTCGCTTGGCTGCGGCGGCGATAAGCGCTGTAAGGCAGACTGAAACTGCGCGCGATTGGGCAATCCCGTGAGCATATCGAACTCTGCCAGATAGCGGATCTGGTCGAACATCATCTTTTCGGCGGTGATGTCCAGCTTCATGCCAAAAATGCGGACAGGAACATCGTCCTCGCACTCGACAGTCGCGGTGATGCGGATCCAACGCCTGCTGCCCTTGGCTGTCAGTATCTCGGCATCCATGCTGAACCCGCTGCGCTGCTCGATCGCCTCGGTCCGGAGCCTTGTCAGTTCCTCAAGAGAGTCCGTCGAGTAGAATTTCACAATCTCGGCACGATCGAGTTCAGTGCCGGGCGCCAGGTCGAAAAGATCGTAAACCATATCGGTCCACACCAAGCCATTGTCCGGCAGGCTGCATTCCCAGACGCCGATCCTAGCAGCTTCAGACGACCGGTCGAAGATCTTCCGGCTGTGTGCAAGGGCGGCCGCCTGCTCCTTCAACTGCCGCTCCTTCTCGGCCAGAGCGAGTTCGAGGCTTTTTACGGCGGCGTCACTCCGCCTGGCGACAAACAGCGGCAGGCTCTCAGCGAGCCTGAAGATAATGGAGAAGGGCTTCATGCCTGACCCAGCGTTATACGGCAGTTCGTATAGTTGCGCACAAGGTTTTAAGATTCTGTTTTCACTTAAGATCATTAGCATCTTCTGCAACAGAAGAGCTGCACCGGCTGGGAATTGCCATTGCGTCGAATGGCTTACGGCTCGAAATCCCGAATGACTCGAGCAATAATAAGCTCCGTTTCACGAGCGGACATCCGAATACCTGCGAAAGCAAAGCCGATTCGACGCTGAACGACACGTCCGGATTTCTTGAAAGATTGGCGACCCCTGCAGTTCTGCGAGGGTCGGGGAAAATCAACTACTTATAAACAGGTGGGACCAAACACCGGCCCATTGATATAATTGACGAATTGAAAATCGCAGGTCTTACCCTTCGATCACGTAAATCGTCGCGTCATCCTGCTTGTCACGGAACCCCTTGTATGACGCATGCCGCAGCTTTTCGTCGTGCGTCCAGGCGCGGTATTCAATCTCGGCTATCAGCTTTGGCCGCACGTAAACGGCATTCCGTTTCTTCCGGCCGGTGTCGACCACCGCTCTCGGGATCGCGATCTTGTCCAGCTGCTCCCGGAGCTCGATCGCGGTACGCTCATTGAAGCCGGTCCCGACCCCACCCACGTAGACGAGCTTGCTCCCTTTCAATGCTGCTAGGAGTAGGCGCCCAATGCCTCCGAACGCGACCGACGACCTCTCATAGCCGACAATGACGAAGCTATCGCTCTGGGTGCATTTGACCTTTACCCAGTCGCCCAGGCGTCCCGATCGGTAGGTGCTGTGCCGGTTCTTGGCGATGATGCCTTCGAGGCCATTTTCGCTTGCGACCGCAAGGAGCTTGTCGCCGTCGGCGTCGATCTCCTCCGATAGCAGGATGGTGCCTTCCCCGCCGGCCGGGATCAAACCCTCCAGTAGATGCCGCCGCGCCATCAGGTCCATACCGGTCAGATCGTGCCCGTCGAAGTAGAGAATGTCGAAAGCCACAAACATCGCATCGAAGGAATTCTGTTTGCCACCCCGGCCGCCAAGCGATTGCTGCAGCCGTCCGAAGTCAGACCGGCCTTGCTCGTCGTAGACGACCGCCTCGCCGTCGAGGATCGCCGTAGCTACGCCGAGCTGCTTTGCCGCATCCTCGATCGCCGGAAAGCGATGAGTCCAGTCATGGCCGCCACGTGTGAGGATGCGCACGCCTTTGGGCTCGATGTGCACAGCCAGGCGGTATCCGTCCCATTTGATCTCGTAAACCCAATCCGGACCTGTCGGCACCTTGGGCTTCAGCAGCGCAAGGCAGGGCTCGATGCGATCCGGCATGGGGTCGAGGGGAAGGTTCGGCTGTGCGGGATCGCGGTGCTTGCGCGGCCGGGATCGAACCGGTGCATCGGTTTTGCGGAGGAGCGGCTTAGATTTCGGCGGCTTGTCCATGCCAGCACTCTATCAGGAATTCCTTGCCAATCAGTAGGAATCAGCCATCATCGGTGTATGAGCGATATCTCAAGGCCGTTCGTTACCGACGACGATCCCGATAGGCACATCCGCTGCCAAGATGCCTTGCAGTTCGCTTTCCGCGATCTGATCACCGCGGCGGTGGCCGCTGGTTGGAATGAGCGTGAAGCAATCGCGGCAGTTGGAGAGCTGGCGGACAATTACATGCTGGCGCTTGCCGCCAACGACGAGACGGCCATCCTTCTCGACCTTCTCAAGAAGATGTCTTGACTCTCCCTCCTTTGAGAACACAATCAGAACATACCGCATCCCGATATCTGAACAGTTTTGGGAATGGAGAACGGTTATGCCCCGGCAGCCGAAAGAAGAAGAATTCGGGCAAGGAACTTATTGGACCCCGCCTTGCGAAGCAACGATCACCGATGCGCACCCCCGGTTGATTGCTGCGTTGAAGGGGGGCGCGGATATCGAGCAAATGCACCTTTTTGTAGTGGGAGCCTATGATATGGGTTCCGGAGCGCCGATTGGTCAGTTGGAAGTCGCTGTGGATTGCCAACGTGGGCTGTCTTGCGGGGCTTTCCGATCAATCATCAATGGGGAAGATATATCGTGCAACCCCGCGTGGTTTGCTTGTGATGACGGTCCCGACAGCGCGATTCAGATGGTCCTAAACACCGCCAGGGCCGAAGGGCTCGTTCTCTGATGCAGCCAGCCCACCGAACGACAGCCCCGATATCATCGAAGAGATCGATCCCGATCCTGAGCCGACGCTGATCTGAACCGGCCGCATAGGTGCCTTCGCAGACGCATGCATGTGCATCATAGGATGACGGCAAGGAGGCCACGACCCAGACGGTGAGTCAAGTCGTGGCCTCCTTTTGCCCTGGAGGGGGCTACGAGGAGCGCTACCCCAGTAACCAAAACGCTTCCTCGTCATTCGAAACTTAGGCTGTTCGATGTGACCGTGTAGTGGACCAAGGTCCAAGGGCTCCAACTCAGCTCCTTCGCTATCCTTTATCCTTGCCTCAAAAAGCATTATTGCCGATTGACTCCGTCGACAAATGCGAACAATTAGAGAACAGACGAGCGGCCGTCTTTCTGAAAATCAGGGCACTGGAAACCTGTGACGAGGAGACGAGGACGCATGGCCGAAACGATCGGCGAAGCAATGGATGCCGGTTGGGACCTTAAGGCCCGATGTGCATGGGGAAAGCATGAGGGTCTAAAGACCGTTCGAGCCTGCAGTTGGAATCAGGATCTGGATATCGTCACCCTGGTTGCTACGCGAGGCCGGGATTTCCCGCTGTCGATGCTGTCGGAGCGGCTGCGCTGCCCGGTATGCGGCAGCCGGAGGGTGGCGGTGATGTTCATGCCGGCAGCGAAGCCGCCGCGAGCTATGACGATGAAACGGGAAAACCGGTGGTAGCCCATGGCAAGGGAACGAAAGCCAGAGCGGATTGGGCCTGGGGAGAAGCTCGGCGATATCATGAGCTGGGAGATTTTGTTCGCCATCTGCAAGTGTGAGCACTATGCCGAAGTCAATATCCGGACGCTCAGACTGAAATGTGGAGGCGATGCCGTCCTGCGCAGGCTTGAACCCAAGCTGCGATGCAAGAAGTGTAGCGAGGCGGGGAAGTCTGGATTTTTCGTGATGAAGATGCGGAGGTAAGGAAATGCTTAGCGATGCTCATACATCGGCGGCTGGCGCCAACATCCACGAGAACCATCTGTGCGACCATGAGGACTCCGCCGGCATCCGCTGCACGGAATGGGGCTGCTACGGCTTCGAGGAGAGCAAGGCAATCACGCTCTGGTATTGCCGGAAGCATCAGCCGTTGAATTATCGCGGGCTGCCTCCGCATCGCTCTAATAGGTGACCGTCTCTAAATCGGGATCGACGACGGCGTGTGTCCCATTCTCAAAGCGAGAACCAGCGCGGTCATAGCGAGGACCAAACTGACAACGTAAAGGGCAACGTGGACAGAACTTTTGGACATTGCCGAAAGATAGTAGCGATGCTGGAAATTACAGGAGCGGCAGTTTGTCGCTCGCTCCATGGGGGATGCATTGATAACCGAACTGCTGGTATGCGCGTCCATGATTGCCGTGGACGGCGATACGGTGAAATGCCTGCCGAGCGGGCAGAATATGCGATTGCTGGGAGAAGGTGTTCCATTCGTCTCGGGCATCGATACGCCGGAGATCGGATCGCACGCGAAGTGCGTCAAGGAATGGAAGCTGGCGTGAGCGTATGTCACCGCCGGGAAGAAAGCCAGTAAGTGACCAGAGCACCCCCAAAACCCAATGCGATAAAGCCGATGAAAACGATGTATCGAAACCAGTCAGGCATGCTGAAATCCATCTTTGAAATGGAGGCAGTTTAAAACTGCTGGTCTCAACGAATGGTTATGCGTGAGGTTAAAAAGCCACTCACGCGGAAAGGCATGATCGCGGTGGCGGCGTCACTATCGGAAAATCCGACAACGAACTTTCAACGTCGTGCGGTCTCCATAAAATAGGCTATGCCCACGGAAGAGATCGGCAAGACGCTGTTGCGGGAAGGCTCCGCTCGAGAGTGGCGGCCGGGGCATAGAAACGACTGGTGTGATTGACGCGGCGCTCTAACTCTCGATTTCGTAAACCGCCGTATTATGCGGGGGACCCCTAAGCTTATTACTGTCGGAAGAGACTGAGAAGGATCTGCGGCGCGCTGTTGGCAATAGAAAGAGACTGAAGCGCAAGCTGCTGCTGCGTCTGCAGCGCGCTGAGCTTGGAGGACTCTTCTTCCATGTCCGCGTCCACGAGCTTGCCGACACCTGAACTGATGGAATCCATTAGCTTGCTGGTGAAGTCGGATTGCATATCGATGCGTGACTTGACGGCACCAAGGGTCGTCGCCGCTGTGATCGTTTGTTGCAGCATGTTGTCGACGCCGCTGATATAAGCATCGATATCGGCGTTGCCCGTGATATCAACGTCGAGAAGGTTGAAGGTCGGCGCGTAACCGACGTTGTCATCGGCACCCAATACCCCAATGCGGCTTTTCAACCCGGCTTCGGGGTGGACGTCCGGGTCGAGGTCGTATCGGACCAGGATCGACTCCTTTGAGGCTGTGATACCGATCCCGTCCCTGTCGAAGAGGTAATTCATCAGATCGACGAAATCGGATTGGCTCTTCACTTTACCGTCGCTGGAGCCGAGGGCGGCCATGACATCCGACTTGCTGAAGGTGATGGTCTTGTCTACGCCTGCTTCGTTGATCGAGATTGTCGCCTCGACGTCCCGTTTCATTTCGAAGGGGCCATCGTAAACACTGTATGTGTAAGCTCTATAGCCATAGGAGGGCGCGAGTGAATTCGCAAGGCCGCCTGTTGCGGCCCCCGCCAACGTCGAAGTTAGCTTCTTAAGCTCGAATGACGAGCCGGTTCCATCTACCTCTTTGCTGGAAATAGTGAGATGGTTCGGTTCACCCGAGTAGGCACCCAAGTAAGCATCGTCTTTCAGAAGTTTACTGAGGACCGATGACCACTGGCCCGCGTTTGATATAACTCCGTTAAGTCCCGGAAGGATGCTATCGATAAAGCTGCGATTAATGGTGAAAGACTTGGTCACTCCAGCCCTAGGATTTGGCGTCGTCGCTGGATCATCTGCATCGAGCGTAAGGTCGAACGTAATTGCCGTCGTGTCATCAGTAAAAGTCAAAGGACCGGAAAACCAGAAATTCACCCCCCCCGAGGCTCCAGTAGTAGGGAAGTCGTACATGGTGTCTTTGAGCCCTCCTATCGTTCCCGGGCTCTTGTCGCTCGTCTGAAGAATACCGCCGCCTGAAACGTTAAGCAGCGATGTGGACGCGCTGTCCAAAGGGATTTTCGTAATGGAAACAGATCCATTCTCATTACGCACGAATCCAGCCGTGATGTAGGTTGTGCTAAGGGAAGTATCTTCAATGTCTTTCAGGTTGGTATCGAGCAAATTCACGCCATTGAAGCTTGCGGAAGATGCTATGGAGACAATCTGGCCCTTCAGCTGGTCCAGTTCGGTCTGGATTTTGTTTCTGTCTAGGCCCTGTTCTGTAGCTGCGACGAGCTTGGCACGAAACTGGCTTAAAACATCGACTGTTTGGCTCATGCCCTCATAGGCAGTGTCGATTGTCGCAGCGCCAAGACCGAGGGCGTCGTATACAGCGGAAGTCGCACCGTTGTCGGATCGCATGGTGGTCGCAATCGACCAATACGCGGCATTGTCGGAAGCCGTCTGAACTCGAAGGCCACTCGAAATGTGCTGTTGCGTGTTTTCCAAATCGGAGTTGACGGATCTCAGTGTCTGAAGAGCAGCAATGGCAGCGTAGTTTGTATTGATGGAAGACATCAATGATCCGAAATGAAACTAGTGTTTATGCATTTGTGGGAAAATCGCGCTTCATGCACGCTGTGGATGCAATTTGGTCAGCAATGGTTAACAAAGTGAAACCAACTCGACCGTTAAATATCGCAACGGGCCAATGTCTCTGAGTCCGCGGTAGGCGTGAATGGGCTTGGAAAAACTGATGAGCGATGACGACAATTTCTCGGGTGAGCGGCGCGGGCCTGACTGGTGGATATGGCCAGTGATGGCGCTCGCTATGCTCGGAGCGATCGCCGGCGTCGTCGGCAGCTTGGCGAGGCTGTTCGGCTTCTTCGGATAACCGTCACTGTACGGTACTAGACCGGAACCTGCCTGCACTTTAGTTGTTTCTAATTTGATGCTAGACACTGCGTCCTTTCGGAGGAACGATGAGCGATGGGGACCTTGCCAATGTACACGCAATATCATGCAAGGCGCGACGAAGACGGGACGTGGTCGATCGTCGACGTGAGGACTGGCAGGATCGCTGTTATTGCTGAAGCCATGGCGCTCCAGCACCTTGATGAGACGACCGCTATGGAGATTATGGATGCCTTACACCCCCGCAAGCAATCTCCACAGTTCGCACGGTCTCGTTTTCTCCGTACGGTATCGAACGGGAACGATCACTAACGCTGATCGTGGATGAGGTAGACCGCGCGGTAGGCTTCCTTACCTCAGCCTGTGATGATGGTCTCATCGCCGCGCCGCCTGCATGTCCCTTACCCGCCCCGCTTCGGTGGGCTCTTTTTGACTGTACGCTACCGGACGGGAACGCTTGCCCCAGACTGATCGTTTGGTATTTGGGATCGCGTGGCGAGCTCACTGCTTTGACCCTTCCTTGCCCGCGGAAGGCCGCGCGGTCCTCTGGATCAGACTGTGCCGTGTGGTCAATTCCGCGTTGAATGGCTAGTGGATGCAGGAGGCGCGGCAAGGGCTCGCTTTTCCGTAGGAGCGGGCCCTTCGATCCTAGCCCTAATTGATTATTGACGAGCAGGCCTCCCCGGAGCTTTATTTTTAAGCGCTGTAGCCGCCAAGCACAGCACCGCGCCACGACATCTGGTCGGCGCCCCGACCCGGCGATGTGGTACGCGACAGGGCTCGCCATTTCTGACACGTTTGGGCGAGCCCTGGTCGTACTATCTCCCGATGACGATCGCGCCAATCCGCCGAATAGCGTCCGCAAATGTGACGCCCATCGCCATCCCGCCAATGCCGATGACGCCGATCGCGCCAAGGCCCATCAGCTTCCAGCGCTTCACGTCGTCGGTCACCGGCCGCATTTCGGATATATCCTCCTGGACGGCCGCGACGTTGCCCTCTACCTTGCCGACGCGATCGACGAGCAGATCCATGCGCTGGTGCATGGACGCCCGGCTATTGTCGGATTTGATCTCCGACTGGCGGAAGGCATCGCGCAAATTGCGAACCTCGGCAAGCACCTCGCCCATCTGCTGGTGCAGGCGAGGATCAAATTCTGTCTGCGTCAATGCCGTACCCCCGCATATCTCGTTTTCATGTCGCGGCCCCACGCCGCGCAGTCGTCGGCTTGACGATCGCGGTTGTCGGCGACGATCTCCCAGCGCTTAAAGGTGATGACCCACGGCTCATCCCCGGGACGGACGCGGCCCATCTTGGCGACACACGCCGGCGGAAGGTCAGGGAATGGGGCCGACGCCCTCGCCTGCCCTTGGACAGCGGCGGCGGCAGAAACGCGCTCGTCGACGCTCTGGCAGCTGGATAGAAGAACGGCGATAAAGATCAGTGCTGATCGAGCCAAAGCATATCCTCCTCATTGGGCCGGGAGAGTTTGCCATTCTTGGCCGCCTCCGCCTTCAGGCGCTCTACTTCGGCGTCTGCCATCGCTTTCGCCCTCAGCGTGGCGTCTGCTCGCTTCAAAGCCTCTGTGCTGGCCTGATCAGCCAGGAGGCGCAAGCGGCGTTCCTCGGCCAACTGAGCGGCCAAGGCATCGCGCTCGAATGTCGTGACCATACCGGCGCGCGCTTCGCGAGCTGCGGACGGATAGCCGATGGCAACGGCATAGACGTGATGGAGGAGAAGGCCAGCGGCGATCCCGGCGCCCAGCTTGAGATAGTCGAAGATGCCGAACATCAGGGTTCTACCTTCACACTGGCGTCAACGGTGCCTTGCTCGATCGCCTGCTGGACGATATCGGCCCTCTGCTTGTTCTTGCCGTCCCAGACAGCGCCAAAGACATAGCTGCCGACAATGCCGCCGTAGATCCACAGCAGGTTCGTCATTGCCGTATCGGAAAGAGCGATCGGCCGCCCCCGGACAGCTAGGTACGTCACGAGAGCCGCAATCCAGATCAGCGACAGGATGATGATCCGCCGGCGAACTGCCCAATCCGGCGAGGCCTTGTGGTCCATGAAGAACTTCATCACAGCAGCTCCTTGACGCGCTCCCGCATCTTCTCACCGCATGCCCTGGCGCCGACGGTCTTGGGGTCGAACGGTAGGCGCGCCACGTCCCACTTGCCGCGCTGCTGGATGCCGAGGTTCGTCTGTACTTCGGCATGGGAAAGGATTGTCTTGTCGGTGACAGCGATGTGATAGAAGGCCGCCAGATGCGCGATGACTTCCATCGCCCGGCTCCATTGCGTTTCGGTCATGGGGAACTTGCCGGCGTTGAACGGGCTTTCGACCGCCCCGGCCATGCAAGCCATGGAAACGCCGATGGAGCCGGTATTCGCGCGCAGGGTATGAGCTGCATAGTCGTCGTCGGCGGTACTCACGTTGTCGGCAATCGTGTGATCGCCGCGGACTACGTTCCCATCGCCTTCGACGATGATGTGATAATGTTCCTTGTCGAGTTCGGAGCACTTATGGGCGCCGGCAGACCAATGAAGAATGACACGGCTCATCTTCACCGGCTGGAGCCATTCCAGCGGAAGTCGGTACGTCATAACGATGTTCCTTGAGGTTAAGGCAGAAACAAAAAAGGCCCCCGCGAGGGAGCCTTATAGAAGCGAGGCAGCAGACATGCTGCTCGTGAGATAACCAACCTAGCGGGAGTTAATCGCCCCACCGATAACGGCGCCGAGCGCGAAAGCTGCTACTGGGTACCAAAGCCCATCGCTGTGGCGTCGATACCCATGGCGGTGTTCGTGATACCCGCGATATCCGTGGTAGTAGCCGCGGCGACCGCGGTCACCGTGAGCGTAGCGGTCATGCCAATCGTGCCTACCGTAGCCGTGATGTGGCCGCCCGTGATGGTCGTCGCGGACCTGAACCACACCCATATTTTCAACAATTGCAGGACGAATAGACGGCAACGGAGCGGCAGAGACAGACGTCAAAGAAGTGGCGCCGAGACAAATCGCGACGATCCCGGTGCAAACTGCTTTCATCACATTCATTTTTATTTCCTTCGCTTATTATCGCGGGGGACGATGGGCCGGGCCCCCGATTAACGCAAGGTGAACACACCTCCCTGCGGCAAAAGGAGACAGGCAGGGCCCCAGACCCTATGCCGGGTCTCCGCACCGCCAACGCGAAGCGCCGCGTAGAAGTTTGAGCGGTTCAGTGGGCGGGGGAGACGCGCTCTTTCAGGTTGCTCACCCGCTAACGGTCGAGTTGCGTCATCTATGGCTAACTGATACCTACAAAGGATTATTTACGCCACAACGGGGGATGCAGTGGGTGCGTTTCGTTTACTTCTAGCCGTTGCCGTATTTCTCGCGCACGCCCGTGTGAATTTCCCCGGCCTCGCGGCCCCCGGCTCGATGTTTACGCGGGAGAAGTTGCACATCATGGTTGGGTCCGGACACGCGGTTTTTGCGTTTTTCATCGCCTCCGGCTTCTACATGGCAATGGTGATCGAGGCGAAATATGCGGGGGCGCCCAAGCGCTTCTATCTCAATCGGGCGCTGCGGATCTACCCTGCCAATTTCGCAATTCTGGCGGCCTACGCGCTGTATTTCCTCTCCAGCGGGACGGCTTCATTCCTGACGCTCGACACCGTCCCGGGGCGCGAATGGATGACTCCGATAGCGCTGTTCAGCAACGTTTTCTTCCTCGGCGGCGAGCTTGTGCCCCTGTTCAACAAGGCAGACTGGCAATTCATCCTAAGCCCAATCTGGTCCCTATCCGTCGAAATCTATTTTTACCTTCTCGCGCCCTTCATCGTCAGATTATCAACCATGCGGATCGCTGGCCTCACACTCGCCGCTTTCGCCTTTCGAATGGGCCTCTATTGGTCAGGTGTTCCGCTACTGCCGTGGCGCTATTTCCTCTTCCCATCCGACTTCGTGTTTTTCTTGATGGGCGTGCTAGCCTACCGGCTTCTCGGACGCATTGACGCCAAACCGATCGGCATTGCTGCAGCTACCCTGTTGTTCGGCCTTGTCACCTATGAACCGTTCTGGGGATTTAAAGATCTCGACCAATGGCAGTGCTGGATGTTCTACATCCTAGTCGCTGCCTGCACGCCGTTGATTTTTAACCTCACGAAAAAGAGTGCGGTCGATAACTTTCTCGGTCACCTGAGTTACCCGATTTACCTTGGGCATCTTTTTATGCTGTCGCTGGTAGCCCGCTTCTATAACGTCGGGCCACTCGACAAGACAGGCGTCGCGCTGGTGCTGACGTTCGCGCTGGCGATTGCGATTTATACCATAATAGACAGGCCTATCGAGGAACTGCGCCGACGCGTTGCGGGTGCCCGTAGCGAGAGAGCAAGCGAACGGCTCGGTTACAACTTGGAAGCGGCCATGAAGAAGTCGTCTATCTGCTGAGCCGAAAAGCCCATGGCAACAAAGCCCTGTTGCATCATTGGCTCAGAACGGACGAAGGAACCAGAGTATTCGTAGGCAATTTGGACTGCTGCTGGCTGCGCAGCTATCCAAGCATCGACCTGACCAAGCAGCCCTGCAGCGAGTAGCTGAAGCTTGAACTGACGGGCGGAAACGCTTTCGACCGGTGGCGGAGGCTGGTTTAAGAAAGCCAAGATTTCCGGGTGGTCATCCGCAAGTTCTTCTTCTGCTATGCCGGGGCAATTGTAGGCGTAAACGCCGATTACAACACCGCCGTTTCGTTCAACAAAAACAGTCATTCTGCGCTCCTAAATATCGTTGTGCCATCCAAGCAAAGAAAAGATGTGCCCGGCGATAGTTCCTGACGTGATTGCTACGCCGTAGTACAATTGACCAGATGCGTTTGTAGTGAACGTTCCATCAATGACGTTTACGTTGATATCGGAATTGATTGACTGCTGAACCGTTCGCACGACGCCGGAACCACCATCTCCTAACTGCAGCGAGGCGCTAGACGATGCGCTAACATTTAATTCAGACCTAACAATTGGCCGGACTCTTGCACCTGATATGATAGTCAGGTTGTTGGCAGCGAATGCAGCCGTCGAATTCCTTATGGATAGTGGCAAATCCAGCAGCACTCGTCTTCCTGTCTGATTAAAGCCAAGAATGGTTCCTCCAGAGCGGAGTATAGGGCCGATGTACGCTTTCCTGTCGTAGTTCGCCGGCATCGTGGGGGATGTGGCAGAAACGTCGAAGCCGACATCGACAACACCGGTATCCGATCGTTGGATCAGCCAGACGTGATATGTGGTGTCCGTGATGGCTGCTGCTGACATGCGGCCACCCTGATTGGTCCCGACAGCCCACGCCGCATCAAGGCGCTTCGTCAGGGCTGAGGCCAGCTTCAGCAAGAATGGCTCGGTGTCGTCGCTCGCGGCCTCACCAACCGCAATGTCGATATCGTTGGTAGCGTCGGTCGCGTTGTTCGACAGCGTCAGGCCGTAGAGGTGTCCTCTACGCGCTCTCTTGCCGAATACGTCATCTACAGTGCCATCGCCATAGACAACCGCACCTGTAGAGATGTTGATCGTCTTTGTTAGGCGATCGGCAGTGCCATCATACACGTAGTATTTCAGGAAACCTGCGGTTGCCGTCGATACCCATTCTGTCCCTGCCACGGCATAGGATGGCCGCGACGCTCCCGAGTTCGCACTCAGGAGCGCATCAAGGCTCTTGTCCATTCTGTCCGCCATGTCGTTCGGCGTGACCGGTCCCGAAAGCGGGACGCTCCATGTTG
>NZ_JABAIH010000013.1 GCF_012641395.1 Rhizobium sp. P32RR-XVIII
GCCCGCCTCGTGCTCCTTCAGAATGCCGATAATCTGTTCGTCTGTAAAACACTTGCGCTTCATTCCCTGGTCCTCTCAATGGGCCAGAGCTTACTTCAAAATGGATCATTTCAACGGGCAAGGTCAGTGGACCAGGTTGTCACTGCGTACACGCCCAAGACGGGAAACGCCTATTTTGAAGCCCAGAAGGGCGACAAAATTGCAGCGTATGGCGCCATGACTGTTTTTGCGGGTATTCTCGGAGTTAAGTATGGCAAGGCGGTTGGCGCGGGTGCAATTGCTGTCGCCCTCATATTCCTAAAGAAGCTCTGGTTCATTCTCTTGCTACCGCTTGTCTGGCTGAAGAGTCTGTTCGGCAAGAAGCGAAATGAGTAGTGGTTCCCTCTATTCCGAGGGCGAACTTGAGGAAATGAGCCCTAACGGCAATTCCCCGGGAGAGCCGCGCGAGCCTGGCTGGGCATATGGGTGCTGGTGGCGCTCGCTATGCTCGGAGCGATCGTCGGCGTCATCGCCAGTTTGGCGAGGCTGTTCGGTTTCGTCGGCTGAAGCTCACGGTACGCTACCAGACCGGACCATCAACGGAATCTAATAGTTTTGCACCATGGACGAAGTGGCGCAGCCCGTTGGGCGCGCTGCGTTGTTCCAATCATGTTGCGGGATTTGGAGGTTGTTCCTGCGCATGAGGGGCGACAGGGCTCGCTTTCCGTAGGGCGGGCCCTCGTCCTCTGACTAACCTCTGAAGCAAAATCTGGTTGGACTGGACGCCAAATTGGAGTGACCCCCGTAAGGCGGCCGCGGTCTTGCAAGCACAGAAGGAAGCCTTCAATACCATGATTTTCGCCCGATCAATTCAGAGTTCGGGTGGGCGTTCGACCGTTTCGGCCAGCCGAATTAAACGTGTGGCGAACGGACCGTTGATCGCGCCCTGCGGAATCTCCCCCCTTACAAGGCGAGCCATTTGTTCCACCACATCCTCCGCCTGATACCTGCGCGCCTCTGCCGTAACCCCTCCGATGTGCGGTGTGACGACGGCGTTATCTCGATTGTGGAACCGCATTGTGGGTCTCTGATCCGCGCCGAGCCCGACATCCAATGCTGCGCCAGCGATCTCGTGGGTGTCGAGGGCATTCGCCAACGCATCCTCGTCGACAAGGATGCCGCGCGACAGATTGATAAAATAGGCGCTTTCCTTCATCGCCGCGAATTGAGCGGCGCCGAAAAGGCCTGCCGTCTCGGTATTGGCGGCCGCGAGACAGACGACGAAATCCGAGATGTCCAACACACCCGGAAGATCCAGCTTCTCCACGGATGGGGTCGTCTCAACCGGATGTGGGTCATAGGCGACCACCCGCATTCCCAAGGCCAGTGCTATTTCCGCCAGCCGACGGCCGATCCGTCCGAACCCAACGATGCCGAGCGTGCGGCCACGGAGCTGAAGACCGAGCCGAATGGGCATGGCCGAAATGGACTGCGCTCGGCTGTAGCGGGATATCCCGCGAGCCAGGTCAAGCATGAGAGCGACCCCAAGTTCGGCAACAGCGTCGGAGAACCCTGCTGCGGCCCGCGTGACAAGGATTCCATGCTTTGACGCAGCGTCGATATCGATCGTGCTGACATCCACCGCCGACCTCATGAATGCGACCAGCTGCGGAGCGATCTCGAACGTGCTTGCCAGACCCGGAACAGACCGATGCGCGATGATGATCTGGCATCCTTCCGCAGCTTTTGCCAGCTCCGCTCCGCTCTGGGTATCGCGTTGCCGGTTGTGGACGAGATCCGCGAGCCGCCCAAGCGCCTCGACACAGTCCGGAGGAAACGCGTTGCCGAGTTCGTCTGGCGTATGGGTAATGTAGGCGCGAAGTCTCAAGATGCAGCATCCGTTTGATCGATTTGCCGGGCAGTTGCAGGAAACCCGTATAGTTTGCACGGATTTTCGACGAGTATTCTCCAGCGCAGATCGTCCGAAGGCGCCCAGGCTCCGAGCATATTAAACAGGGCGACATCATCTGGAACAGGCATCTCCCCGGCAAGTGCGGCGGGATGCGGCCAATCAGTCCCCCACAAAAGCCGCTCCGGCGCCGTTGCGATCCAGGCTTGTGCAATCGCCGCAGTGTCGGAGTAGAACTCCGGCCCCTCACGGCTGTCCAGATAGACGCCCGAAAGCTTGATCCATGTCTTTCCGGCGTCCACCAGGCGCCGCAGGTCATTCCATGACGAGTCGGTCAATCCGGCAGGCTGCGGCAGGCGGCCCATGTGGTCGATCACGACCGGAACCGGCAGAGCCAGCAGCCGGTGCGCGAGTTCCGCGACAAACGGACCGCGCGCATTCAACTGCACATGCCAGCCAAAGGGTTCAATCCGGCGTGCCAACGCCTCCAACGAGTCGATGCTCGTGTCGACCTCTCGGGCCGGACTGAACCGGATTGCGCGTACTCCCAGGTCATGCATACGAACCAGCTCTCGCTGGCTCGTATGCTCGGTAATCACGGCGACGCCTCTTGCACTCGACCCCAGCAGATCCAGGTGATGAAGCAGGCAGGCGTTGTCGAAACCGTAGGTCGAGGGCTGAACGACGACGCAGCGCTCTAGACCAAGCGCCTCTTGCACGTGCCGATAGCGTTCGAGCGTCATTCCTTGCGGTTGAAGCTTGGCCCGTGGATCTGCGGCAAACCGATCGTCGTAGAGATGGATATGGCAATCGACGGATCCGGAGGGTGCTCGCCAATTGACATCCGAGCGCTGCACGACACTCATTTCACGCGGTCCCTCATGCCCAGCGCATCGACCGTGAGCGCAAGGAGCCCGCCCAGGAAGACCACCACGGAGAGGAACACAAGGGGCATAGACATGGCTTCCGGTGTAGTTCTTGATCCACCCCATGACGAAGGGCGCCACAAAGCCGGACAAATTGCCGAGCGAACTGACGAGCGCGAGCCCTCCGACGCTGACGCCACCGCTAAGCCCCTCAGTCATCAGCGAGAGAGACGGGCCCTTGACGGCATAAATACCTATACCGGCCACCGCAACCATCGTCATCTGTGCGACCAAGCTGTCGCTGAAGATGCAGGAGGCCATAGCGCCAGCTGCGAGAAAGCAGGGAATTGCCGTGAACCAGCGCCTTTCGAGCTGACGATCGGACAAATAGCCCCAGGCAACCATGGCCAAGCATCCAAGTGCGAATGGAATAGCGGTCAACAAACCTACAACCAGATTACTGACACCGAATCCCTTGATGATCTGCGGCAGCCAAAAGCTCAGACCGACGCTGGATGCCGTGGTGGTGAAGTAAAGGAGCGCATAGAAAAGCACACGGCGATCGGCAAGCAGGCCAAGGCCCAAACCATGTCGAGAGACATAAGCGCCTTGGACATTTTCCCGATCCAGTCGAGCCTGCAGGATCTGCCGCTCGCGAGGGCTCAGCCATCTGGATTGAGCCGGGCGGTCCTCGAGATAGTAGAGGGCAAACACACCGAGCAGGACCGCAGGCAACGCCTCAAGAACATAAAGCCACTACCAGCCATGCAGGCCGAGGACGCCGTCCATGCCGAGGATTGCGCCCGAGATCGGTCCGCCTATCACACTGGACAGCGGTATCCCGACTTGGAATGTGGCGATGATGCGCGCGCGATACGCCCGCGGAAACCAGAATGTGAGGTAAAGAAGCACGCCGGGGAAAAAACCGGCTTCGGCGGCTCCCAGAATGATGCGGACGAAATAGAAGGAATATGGTCCGACCACTAAGGCCATCGACGCGGCGATCAATCCGAAGGTGATCATGATCCGCGCAATCCAGAGGCGCGCGCCAACGCGCATCATGATCTTATTGCTCGGATATTCGCACAGGAAATATGCCAGGAAAAAAATGCTCACGCCGAAGGAATATTGTATCGTGCTTATTCCGAGGGCCTGGTTGGCCGTAATCGAGGCGAAGCCTAGGTTGACGCGATCGAGATAGGCAAGAAGCTGTGCAGCGATCAGAAGCGGAACGAGCCGCACTGACAGTTTCCAAACGATCGCCTTAATCTCGGTATCCGTTTCATCAATATTTTTCGCCGCAATTGCCGCGTCTGAAATTCCATTTTGGCTCAACATCCAAACCTCCTCCTTGATATTACTTCCGAGGCCGACATAAGCCCGTCGGCAGGGCTCCGCAGATTGGTATGCGCGTCTGGTGGGCAGTGGATTGCGCAATACGCAACCACCTGCCCAGCGCACGTCTCCTTCAGTGGTAACTGTCTTCGATGATCTCGCAGCCTTTGGCCGCCAGTTCCTTGTCGATCCAGGACGTGTCAATGGTTCCGGCGAGGATCGACTTCATCTTCTCCGCTTCAGCCGCTTGCTTTTTCTTTGCCTTTTCCACGATGCCGGCTGCATCCCCGGGGCGAACGACCACCACGCCATCGTCGTCGCCGACCAGAATATCGCCGGGCATGATGACGACGCTGCCGAGCGAAATCGGCACGTTGATTTCGCCAGGTCCCTCCTTGTACGGCCCCGCCGGCGTAACGCCAGCCGCAAAGATGGGCAGTTCCATCTCGCGAAGCGTAGCGAGGTCGCGAATTGCGCCGTCAATGATGATGCCGCCGAGTTTCTTTCTTGCGGCGGTCTGCATCATCAGTTCGCCTGTGATCGCATTGGTGATATCGCCATGCGCATCGAAGACGATCACGTCGCCGACTTCGGCCATGTCCAGCGCCTTGTGAAGCAAGAGATTATCGCCGGCGCGCGACTTCACAGTGAAGGCTGGTCCGAAAAGGTTACCCTTGCTGATCTTGCGGATGCGAGCGTCGACCATGGAGGCGCGGTTCATGCAGTCGCCGATGTTGGCAACGGGAAGGTCCTTGAAGCCGTCGACCAGGGCGGCAGGCGGCCGATTGATCTTTGTAAAAATACGGAAGCCGGGATTCGGCATGACAGTCATCCTTCTGCTTTCGGTGTCTCTAGGCGTTCAGCACCGAGAATATCTCGTGATAATCGACAGGCGGCTTGCCCCGGAAATGCTCCTTGAAGCGGTGCTCGACGCACCAGGCGAGCTTTGCCTTTGCGGCGCGAGACATGGTGTCATCGACACCGAGGCTCCGCAGCGTCGCGATCACCTCGTCCATTTCGTGTTCGCGGCGCTCGGCATGGATGACACCTCGTGCAATGAGGTCATTGGCGTTCCGCAAGAAATCTCCGCCGGTGATCGTATCGCGGATCGAGGCCAACACGTCGTCCTCGAGCCCAAACTGGCGACCGGCAATCACCGCCTCGAGCAACAGCATCACGTAGCCCTTCATGAAGATGCTTCGGAACATCTTCGACGCCGACGCCTTGCCGGCGGGGCCGGCCAACGCTGTCACGCTCATGCCGTAGCCGTTGCAGAATTCCGCGAAGGTGCTCGCGCCTTTTCCCGACGCCAGCATCGGCACTTTGTGACGGTTGCCGGGTACTGTTCCCATGACGGCGACGTCCACGAATGTCGCATGCGGCGAAACGACCCTGTCGACCGCGACCTTGGTGTCCGGCCCTGCGGAGTTGATGTCGACATAAAGCTGGTCTGGCCTCAGCAGGGGCGCGCATTGCTCGGCGATCGGAAGTGCCAAATTGGCGCTGATCGAACAGACGACGATATCGGATTTTTCGACCAGATCCTGCAGTGTCGGTTCCAGCACGACATCGGCTTTGGCCGCGCGCGTTTTAATGAGTTCGGATTGCGGCACCTTCTGCCAGGCCGCATCATAGGCGCGGATTCCTTTCAGGCCCTCGCCGCGCAATCCCTCGGCAATGTTAAACGATGCCTCGCCAAAACCGAGGAAGCCGATCGTCTTCATCGTGTCGAACCTTTCTTGTCAAAATTGAAGTGCGGCCAGCACCAAGAGGCTGGCCAGGGAGCAAAATCCCCGGCGCTCCGCCGCTGAGAAAATCTCGATGTTCGTCCATCAGCAGGAACAGAGAGGCTATCCGCGGCCTGCTCCCGTGGTTGCCGAGCCCCGCTCGGCCGTTACTGAGTCCTCCGTGCGACGACCGGTCCCGGCCACCATCGCTTTGCAGGTCATCAGCCCGGCACGACTCATAACCAAAATTTCTCGACCAGCCTTTGGAAAAGCTGCGCCGTTGATTTCTGCGACTATTGACCGATAGAAACCGGGGCGTCTATTGGTAATATTTCAAGTACTCATTACTTTCAGTTATCAAATGGACATTCGCGATATTCGATATTTCCTAAAGGTGGCAGAGTACTGCCATCTCGGCAGGGCTGCGGAAGAACTCCACATCTCCCAGCCGGCGCTCTCGAAATGCATCAGCCGGCTGGAACAATCCTATGGGGTCCAGCTGTTCGACCGGGTTGGCCGACGGATCGCGTTGACAGAGTCCGGACAGCTGCTGCGCGAGCGGTATCAACTCCTTCAACAGGATCTGCAGGAGATCCAGCGCGAGGTGTCATCATATCGCAGCGGCATCGCCGGCGTGGTGCGCGTCGGCTGTGCAGCATCGATTGCCTCGTTCGTTTTGCCGGACGTCTGCCGCTCGATGCAGGAGAAGGCACCGGACCTCCGGCTGCAGATTCGTGTCGCCATGGACGATGTGCTGCAGGAGGCGTTGAGAGCTGGAGCGATCGACATCACGATCAGTCCGCACCGTACCGATGAACCGGACGATGCGATCGTATCTAACCGCCTCCTGTCGGATACCGTAGTCGTTGTGGCCCGACGCGGTCACCCTCTCGCAGGTCGCCAGTCGTCACTACGGGAAATGTCCGAGTTCGGCTGGGTATTGCCAACGCCATCCGTCTCTACCCGGCAGTGGCTCGACGCCGTCTTCGTCAAGGCAGGTCTACCGCAGCCAGAAACGATCATATCCGCGTCTCCCCTGGTCGCTGCACCCGCTATCACGGTGAAGACCGATCTCTTGAGTTTCATGTCGCGGCGAAATCTCCAAGTAGGCGAGATTGAAGAAGTCGAAAACGCGGCAACGACCTTGCACCGGTTCTTCGATATCGCCCATCGGGCCAGAAGCTTTATGTCGCCTGCGGCAAGGTATCTTATTGCATTGCTGGAGCGCGAGGTGGAGATGATCGCTTAATGCTTGCGGCGAGAAGGCTTTGGATGGCAGATGCAAACGCTGAGGCTGTTCGTCGGCAAGGTCGTGAGGTGTATCAAGTGCGCAGAAGCGCCGCTGGCGATAATGGTGGCTGAACGCTCTAGTTCACCTGCCGGACACGTCAGTTTATGGCTTACAGCAGAGCTGCGGGCAGACCACCCAGAACCATGCATCTTCTGGACGGCGTAACGCTGGACGGGGTCGTCATGCTCTCTGACTATGCGGGGGCCGCCGACGGACCTCGTCCGTCGTTGTGACGCGGCCATGAACAACCTGAACGATGGCACATCCTTGGTTTGGTAAAAAAGATGCTCCTTCAAGATCAGACGTCTAGCGGAGTTGACTTGCTCTCCATAGGCGATGGGGTGAATTTTCCTCGTAGCCGAGCTTGTCGAAGCTTGCGACCTCCAGCATAGCCCCCATGGTGCCCGAAAATAGGTCCAGTCGAAGCCCGCCAAGGGGCTGTCTCCATGTGCTCGGCCCGGTGGATATTTTGGTTCTGTCGTAAACCCGCATTGAAGAT
Organism: Rhizobium sp. P32RR-XVIII; assembly: GCF_012641395.1. Taxonomy (GTDB): domain Bacteria; phylum Pseudomonadota; class Alphaproteobacteria; order Rhizobiales; family Rhizobiaceae; genus Rhizobium. The sequence continues at coordinate 7,607 of NZ_JABAIH010000013.1, forward strand.
GCGAAATGCCGTCCGACCGATGGTCATGCAGTAAGGATCTCGAATTGCTCTGCGATCGATGGCGCTGGAATATTGGCGTAATTCGCCTGTCGTTTGCGCATCATGTGGACCAATTCAATGCCTGACAAAATGGTCGCGGCTGTGGCCCTGGACTTAAAACCGAGCATCGGTCTGACCGTCGCTTGATCCGTCGGTGATCCTGCTCGATGCGGTTGTTATCAGGCATGAATAGGCGCGACGCGCCAATCCGCATTTTCCTGCCCGGATGGATCGGGTACCCTCGGCCTACCGGGATTGGGGTGTCGGGAGCACGCATGGCGGGCAGGCCGAAGTATCTCATGAGCTGCGAGCTCGAGTTGTTATCTGGCCGCCCCCTTCGACTTGCCCGGTTGCGCTGCGAGCGCGGATCCGTAGTTGTCGTGTAGCCCGCCGGCTCCCATGGTTGCTGACCCTGGAAAGGAGCCGGGAATGAGAATCATTGCTCTGGATGTCCACCGATCATTCGCTCAAATGGCAATCCTGGAGAAAGGCAAGATCCGGGATGCCGGGAGGGTCGATCTCGAACGCAGCCGCCTGCTGCAGTTTGCCACGACGCTCAAGCCGGATGACGAGATCGTCATCGAAGCGACAGGCAATACGAGTGCGATCGTGCGATTATTGTTGCCTTTTGTAGGCCGAGTGATCATCGCCAATCCGATTCTGGTCCGGGCCATTGCCTGGGCCAAGGTCAAGACCGACAAAATTGACGCGGCAGTGCTGGCCAAGCTCCACGCGAGTGGCTTTCTACCCGAAGTCTGGATGCCGGACGAGGAAACCGAGACGCGCCGTCGCGTCGTGGCGGAACGAACGCAGCTCGTCTCTCAGATGACCCGTCTCAAGAACCGGATCCACTCGGTTCTGCACGCCAACCTGATCCCGCCTTACAAAGGCACGCTGTTTTCGAAACGCGGCAAGGCTTGGCTGGTAGCCCAGCCGCTTGCCGACGATCAGCGGCGAGTCGTCCTGCGCCATGTCGGAGAACTCGAGCGCCTTGGTGGTGAGCTTGCACAGGTTGACAGGAGCCTTGCGCAGACGGCTCTCCGGGAACCTCGGGTCAAGCGACTAATGACGATCACCGGCATCAATGTCACGGTGGCACTGAGTATCGTGGCAGCGATCGGCGACATCGAGCGGTTCTCTTCTCCGGAAAAGCTCGTCAGCTACGTCGGGCTCAACCCGCGGGTCCGGCAGTCCGGCGACAGGCCGGCCTACCACGGCCGCATCACCAAACAAGGCCGAACCCACGCGCGATCGATGCTGGTCGAGGCGGCATGGGTCATTTCTGGCGTGCCCGGCCCGCTGCGCGCTTTCTTCATGCGCATCCGCGACAAACGCGGCAAGCATGTCGCCGCAGTCGCAACGGCACGGAAACTCGCGATCATCGTCTGGCACATGCTAATGAAGGAAGAGGATTATACCTGGATCCGCCCGGCGCTGCTCCAGGGGAAACTGCGGCATTTGGAACTGACGGCAGGTCATCCTTCTCACCGCGGCGGCAAGCAGAAGGGGTCGGCTGCAGCCTACAGCAACAAAGCGGTGCGCGACAGTGAACGGGAAATGATCGGCCAGGCGGAAGATGTTTACCGACGCTTTGTCGCAGCGTGGAAGCAGCGACCACCGAACAGGTGCCCGGGTGCCGCCAATGAGGTGCGACAAACGTAAGCTGCGCGACAGGGTTGCAACCTCGGACCTGTGCTTCGCCACGGGGTCACCCGAGCCGCTGCAGCATAGCAAAATCACCGGTGGCACGCCACTTCAAGCAATGTCACAGACGCGGGTCTGTTGCCTGACGTTTACCTCAGCGATCCACCATCAATGAGCGGCAGCATCGTCAGCCAAAAGCCTTCTCGTCGGATAAAGAATTACCTTGTCAATTACATCCGTACATCCGTGCGATATTGGCTCCGCCAGATACGGATCGGCCTCAGTATTCGGCCCGATCGATCCCGTAGCCTGTTTTCATCATCGCAGGCGATGATGGCCGCGCGGTTTGTTGGGCTGCCGTCAATGACGATTAGATCAGGTCGACCATGGCGCTCCAACGCCATACAAACGAAGCGTTTGGCAGCCAAAAGGTCACGGTGCTCGCTGAAGAAGAATTCGACGGTGTCACCAACGCCGTCGATGGCGCGGTAGAGATACATCCAGTGACCGCGAACCTTGATGTAAGTCTCATCCATATGCCACTGGCCAGTGACCGAACGTTTCCGCTGATTGAAGCGCTCGAGCAACAATGGCGCAAAACGTACGACCCGCCGATGAATCGTGGAATGGTCGACACAAAACCGCGCTCGATCATCATCTCTTCCAAATCGCGCAGACTGAGATTGTAAGCCAGGTACCAACGTACGCACAGCAGGATCACCGAGCGTTCGAAATGACGGCCTTTGAACATCGAAGAGCTCTCCCGAAATGGAAGAGCCTTCATGCCTCAGTGGTGGTTGACGATAAGCTTGCGACAGAACCTTTCCAGAGCTGTAGCGGACACGCTGTATCGTCAATTGGCCGACGGTTTCAAACCTTGCTGGATCAAGATCACCGGAGTTGACCTGCGGAGATACATGAATGGTCCGTGGGCTAACGAGACCTCGGTGATGCTCCGTGAAGCGCGCTGACCGCGAGGCAGTTGCCGATTAGGCGCTGCTTATCGAGCACAGCGAGAGGATCGAGCTCGGATGCATACGCGACCTGTAACGCTTTCCCGGATCCCAGCAAAACAACAGAAACGAAAAAAGCCTGCCGCGGGAGGAGGTGCGGCAGGCTTTTGAAAAATTCGAACAGCGATTGGGAGGAGGAGTATCGCTGTTCCCTCAGGCGTCCCTTGGGAGGAGGAACGGTCCGCCTGAAAATACGAAGCTTTGCGGGAGGAGGTGCATCGCTTCGTTGGAGTTAGTTATACGGGCTCGCCGGAAAACGCGAAAGATGCTGCGCCGCAACACAGACATGCGCATCATGCATAGGCGCACGAGCTTGTGCCCAACTCCCAGCCATTAAGCCCTGAAGCGGTCGAATGCCGTCAAATACCGGGTCGGCGGATCCGCCTCAGGATAGCGATAGATCTCGCTTCTCAGATAGCGAAGCTCTTCTTCAAGTTCAGGTTCATCGACTTCGATCCACCAGGACTTGGGCCTTCCTTCACTTCCGTCCGACCATCGATAGCCGCGTGCCTTCAGGTGATCCTTGAGATCGAAGGGGCTGTTCTCGGCGAAAATCCGGACCCGGCATCTCTGGCTTGCCTCATAAAGTTCGGCCAACGGCGTCACCATTTCAGCGCCCGTATCCCGAACGAGCGCTTCCAGCAAAGCAAAACAGTCATCCACCGCTCGATGGCCGTCGTGAAAGAATCCTGCCTGGCCGATCAGATAGCCGAGCTTCGTCCCCTCGAAACCGCGCGAAGACCAGTCGATCTCGGTGTTCGAACATGCCCACGCCTTGTTGGAAAATAGTGAGGAGAATGTTTCGCAGAACGGACGGTCGAACCCGGCATTGTGGGCAATGATCAGGTCCGCCGGCTCGATCAGCGACCGCATAGCCTCCATATCGATCGTCTGCCCCGCGACCATCTCGTCGGTGATGCCGGTCAGCCTGGTGATATCGGGAGGGATCGGAACGCTCGGCTGTCGAAGGCCACCGTAGACCCCGGTGACGTCGCCAATCCGACCCTCGTCATCGAAGGAGAACGCGATCGCGCCGATTTCGATGATCTCGTCCTTGCGGTGATTGAGCCCCGTCGTCTCCGTGTCGAGGATGACGCCGAACATCGGAAACTGTGGCCGGAGCGTTTGGGCGACCTGCCGTGGTGGGAGCTTGTGCAAAATACGATAGCGGCCGGTCGCCGTCAGGTGCGAGACCATGTCCGCCTCATCCATTATCCCGGCAGGCCTCTTCGAAGGCCGGTCGGAAACGGGGATGGCCTCGCGAACGGGCAGCACCTCCGCAAACATGTCGAATTGGGCAGGCGTCACGAGAATTTCCGGTCGGGTCATCGCTGGAGACTTAGCATGAAGGGGACCCGCCGTCATTACCGCAAGCATCTGTGAAAGCGGGCAAGAAATAGCTCAGGTAAAATTATTCTCCACTTCCTCCGCTTTGAACGCAATCGAACCGGCGATGGCTAATCGTCTTTTGCGTAAGCACCTGATAGATCACAGACCGCTGAGTATGAGCTGTCTGGCACCATCTTCAGAGTAGAGAAACCTCGGACCGGACTGGAGACTATTGATGGGTTGGAAAACACCGAAGATTGAATACGTGAATGGTTATAAGATTGTTGAAGTTGATGGGCCTACCTTCAAAGTCTACGATGGCGACCGTCAGTTCGGGGATGATTTCCCCTATCCCGGCGAGGCTGCTGCTTACGCAACCTCTTTGCCAAAACGGGATCATCCACGCAGCTAGGCGAGAAGCCGCGGAAAATGATTGAAAAACCCTTTATGGCAGCCTTACCGTATGCGGAACAAGATTTGACCAGCTCCCACCCTTCTTCACCGCTGGAACTGCTTGGGTGGTCTGAATTCTTCGCGGATCAGGTCCAGCCCGGCGAAGCGCACCTGATCCCCAGACGCGTCGCTTCAGTTCACCGGGCACGCATCGAGGCGATCGATGTCACCGGGCCTGTCGGACTGAAACGTCCAGCCAATACCAACACTGCCGACCACGCGGTAACGACTGGGTTCTTGCCGATCCACTGACTGACATACTGATCAGCCGTCTTGACCGAAAAAGCATCTTTCAACGACGCCAGGAAGGCGGACGTGGCCAGCAACTTGTTGCCGTCAACGTCGATACCCTGTTGATCGTGACCTCGTGCAACGCAGATTTTAATCTTGCTCGGCTGGAACGTTACCTGATCATGGCCAACCAGGCCGGGAGCAATCCGGTGATTGTGCTGACGAAGGCTGACACCGCGGAAGATGCTGGCGTGTTCCAGGCTCAAGCCGAGGCTCTGCAGCGTGACCTGTCTTGTCATTGCCTTGAATGGGCGCTCCGCGGACGCCGTTTTCCTGTTGGGGCCCTGGTGCGGCGTTGGCCAGACGTTGCGCTGGTGGGATCCTCCGGTGTCGGAAAATCGACGCTGGTGAACACCATGACTGCGCCTGAATCCGACACAAACCAGAAAACCGGCACTATCCGCGAATACGACGCGCAGGGTCGACACACTACCACGGCGCGATCGCTGCATGCTATTTCAGGCGGCGGCTTTGTCATAAACACCCCGGGAATAAGAACGCTATACTCGAGTGATGTCACCGATGGTATAGACACTCTCTTTGCGGAAACAACCGATCTGGCGCCGCTTTGCCGATTTCGCGATTGTACACATGCCCATGAACCGGGGTGCGCGGTTCAGGCAGCTGTCTCAAGCGGTGCCCTGCTCGCCGATCGCTTGGAACGCCGGCCGGCTCTGGTTACAGAAAACCGCGACCGAACACCGGTCGTAAGCGGACTACGTGGCAACAAGATCGTTCGCAAGAAGAAATATTGAGAGTTTTGATCGTTTGCGTCGGTGCTCATCGGCGTTAGCCACGATCCGCCGCCTTGGTGAATTGACTGGCTGTGGTCACCGCGTCAGGACTCAATGATTGGGATAGCGGTCAAGAGGAAGAAGCTGGAAGCGGCCGCTCCCGCTTATAAGGGGTATGTCTTTGAACAACCGCTATATGAGGCGCGGTCGCAATCCTTGCCTCTCATCGATGAGGAGAAATGACATCCTCTTTATCTCGATCGTGATCACGCCTGCATTGTCATGGCGACGATAATTCCCCGAATCGATCGCATGGAATCCGTTTTCCACCGCCCAGGCGGCTATCATATCCGCGTTCATCAAGGTCCTGCTTTAGGAGATTCGGACGTGCTTTCTCTAGCTGTCCCGCTCGTGCAAATCGCTTTGCAGTCCTACGGATACCGTAACTGAAACGCTCCAATCCAGCTAAATCCGTCCAAGATTACAGTTCCCGCTTAGGTGTTGCGAGAAAGACTCGCAGCAATCGGTACGACTCTGCCGTGGCCCCGCCCGTTTGGTGCTCTTGAAGGGATCTGAACTAGCGATCCCCTTTGGACCACTCGACAACAACGATTTATTGGCCCTACGCTCAGGCAATCTCGCCTTCGTCCAAAAATCATTCGTTCAGACGACCAGCCAAACGCTTCATGAGATCCATTCGTTCATGAAGAATTGCCACGATGAGGGCGGGCCCATCCCCTCGAAGCAAACAAAAGACGTAGTGATGTTCGCATCGCGCCATTCGTAACGCCGGATAAAGCGCGCTCATATCCTTGAAAGGAGCTTTGCCCTCGGCAAGGTTAGCGATACCGCGCTCCAACGCCGAGACGTAGCGGCGTACCTGGGCGGCACTCCATTGAGCGCGGGTGTAGCGGATTACCGAACGTAGATCCGATTCCGCCTCTGCGGTAAGAATGTAGGCCGTCAAGCGCGACCCTCGGCAATCTCCTCGTCGAGGATCTCACCTACGGTTTTGGTCGAAAGTTTTCCGGCGAGCCCGTCGTTGATGCGCGCGTTCATCAATGTCTTCAGCTCCTCCCAGGCTCGTTCTCCATCTGTGTCGCCGGGAAAGAGGCGCTCAAGTGCATACTGCTTGATTGTCTTGCCTTGCAAAGCGGCCAGCGCCTTTAAGCTTTGATGTTGCTGGTCCGTTATGTCGATCGTCAATCGGCTCATCTAACGTGTTCCTAAACTATGAAACCCCACATTAACACATATGTGGGTATGTGGCCACCGCCGTGAAGCTCTGATCCGATGTCGCTTGGACGGACCTGCTATCTCGAAGAAGATGCCGACCCGCCTAGCGGAGCCAAGGACCTAACCTGCACCCTCGTTGCCGATAGCACGACGACAGCCCAGAGCGGCGTGGCGCTAGGCGTCAATCTCTTGAGGTGGGAGTTAGTGGGCCATGATGCGCCCTTCGACGACCTCACCTTAAAATGCCGATGAATGGCCTCAACGGCGAGGACCTAGACGGAAACCCAGCCGGTCACACAACAGGAATATAGATCGACGACGGCGAGATAGGCGAAGCCCTCACAGGTCCGGATATAGGTGATGTACGTGACCCACGCCGTGTCTGAGCCTCGACGTCGAACTGCCGGTCGAGCGCATTATCTACGACGACTGAAGGCCCGCCGCCGTAGATGCCGGGACGGCGTTTGTAGCCAATCTGCGCCTTGATCCCGGAAAGGCGGGTCAGATGCGCAATCCAATTCGGACAGCACATCTCGCCCTGATCGAGAAGATTGTCGTGCAGCTTGCGATAGACGTTACCGCTTTCCTCCCACGCCTTCAGGAGCAGATCGGTCTGTCGCTTGTCCTCGCTGGCTCGCCGGCTCAACGGGTTCTTCCCCCAGGCATAAAATCCGCTCGGATGAACCCGCAAAAGACGGCACATCGTCCGCCCCGAGAATTGCAAGCGATGCAGGGCAATGAACGCGTACGACGACAAACGTGGGAATGGCCCCGAACTGATGCTCAAGATCAGCTGGTCCAGAGCTTGCTGAATTGCGTCGCGACTATCTCGTCTGGATCCAGCTTTCGCTCTGTCAGCCCATTGGCGCCAGCGAACCTGTTAAGCCCTTCGATTGCCTCCGCCCCGATGTCCGCAGTGTAATAAGGACTATCCCGGGCCACGAGGGTGGGAATGAGTTCGGTCTGATCCTTAGGGAAGAGGAGGTCGGCACCCACCTGTCGTGCGAGGGATGCGTCCGCTTTCAACGCCTCCTGTGTCGCCCGTATTGCGCGGATGGCGGCGGCGGCAATTTCAGGTTCATTCTTGATCAGCGCGTCTGTGACTGTGAGGGCAGCGAAGTTGTAGTATTGCGCTCCGCGCGGTCCATCGCCACGTCGCAGATCGAGATGCAACTTGGCGAGACCGGCCTTCTCTGCCAAGGCAAGCCGCATGCCATTGCCCCAAAACGCATCCGCATGGTTTTGCTCGATGGCTTTGACGCCATCGAGACTATGCCATTCCGACTCCGACGCTAGGCTCTCGACGATCTGCACGTCATCCAGGTTCAAGCCCGCCTCCATCAGCATGTGTCGCAGCGCCGTCCGGGGAAACTTGAACGAGGATGCTATGCGCAGACCCTTAAGGGCAGCGACGTCACCGCGAGGAATGTCGATATCCTTGCGGATACCCATGAACCAGTAGGAATATTGCGCGAGGGCGCATAAGAGCTTGGCGCCTTTCCACATTGGAAAGGCTCGCGTCGCCGCGAACGCCGGGCCGCCAAAAAAGTGGATTGAACCGTCTTTGAGTTTCTCTGGCCCGCTTTTAGCGCCATATTCCGGCACGAATTCTACATCGACGCCCTCCGCCTTGAAGAACCCCAGTTTTACGGCCGCCGTCGCGACGAAATATGAAGGGGAATCCACATCAGCAACCATCAACCTATACATTTTACCCTCCAATAGCTTCAATCTTTTGATAGCTCTAACTTTTTGCGGTTTCGAATTAAGGCTGGCGCCTTGCCGTAGGCGCCACCGATCTTCCAAGGCGGGTCAATTGTCGGGTCGCAAATTGAGATTGAGCGACCAATTTATCCGCGCAGACGTGCAACTTCCCGACGCCGTTATCGCAACAGGTTTTCAATCCCGGAACTCACACTGAAGACCGCTGTGTCGTGTCCTGGCAAGCCTGCAATCGTTAGACCCGTGGGTGCGTCGCCTTGTCTGTGCATTGGAATTGAGATAGCGCATCCATCCAACAGATTGATCGTCGTTGAGTTTCTGAGCACAAGAAGATTCTGGTCGGTGAACGACTGGTCGTCGTTCAGCTCCGAAATCGCCGGAGCGACTATCGGAACGGTGGGGAAGAGGATGGCATCGAAGTCTCGGATCCTTCGGGTCACACCGGCGATGTAGGCTTTGCGGGCAGCCTGTAGATCTATGTAGTCTGCGGCAGACATCTGCTGGCCGCGCTCAATCCGCATCTTGATGCGCGGATCGTAGCGATCCGGATACCGGTTCAACAAGTCGCGATGCCAAGCAAAACTTTCCGCGGCGGCAAAGCCGCCCTTGGCATTGATGCGGGCGATATCGGCAAATTCGGGGATGTCGATCTTCGTGATCCTAGCACCGGCTCTCGATAGAACGGACAAAGCGCGATCGAAGTCGGCGGAAACCGTCGCGTCCATCCGGTCGAGGACCAGCGTGTTCGGCACGGCAAGCCGTAATCCTTCGATGGATGCGCGCACAATATTTCCAAGCGAGCTGTCGGCGATAACAGCATCCAACGCTGCGCAGCAGGCAACGCTCCGGGCCAGCGGGCCGACGGAATCGAGACTGGTCGACAGCGGAACTGCTCCATCTGTCGGCACGCGCCGTGCGGTCGGCTTGAAGCCGACAATGCCGGTAAAGGCAGCCGGAATCCGGCATGATCCGCCCGTATCCGTGCCGAGGGTCGCATATGCCATTCCGTCGACGACCGACACGGCGCCACCGGAAGTCGAGCCACCAGGAACGCGCCCCGTTTTCCTGTCCCAAGGGTTGCGTGGCGTATCGAAATGCGGATTGAGACCCAGGCCGGAAAAAGCGAACTCGCTCATGTTGGCGCGGCCGATCAATACGAAACCGGCACTGCGGAGACGTGCCACAGCCGGCGCATCCTCCGTTGCAGGCTTCGCCTCCGACAGTACTTTGGCGCCAGCTTTGGTGACCTGACCCCTAACGTCGAACAGGTCTTTGATCGATATGGGAATGCCGGCGTACCGGGAGGGTTCCGCGCCTACCGCCCGAAGCCTGTCCATTGCATCTGCCTGAGCGAGCGCAGTTTCTCGATCGGCCGCGATGAAGGCCCGCCGACCCTCACCCGCCGGATCTTCAATCCTCTGGAGGCAGGCTTCGACAAGCGCGCGACTCGTCGTCCTGCCATGCGCCAGATCTTCGGAAAGGCTTTTCAAAGTGGCATTGGGGGACATCGCGCTACGCCTCAAGCCGGATCGAAATAGTGAATTTCGAGGAGCAGGCAGCCGGTCTTCGACAGGAAGGGACCATGGAATGCGCCCGGCGGACGGCAGGCATAGGTAAAGGGCGCGAAGGCTTCTCCGCCCTGCCCGTTTTCGTCGTTACCGACAGTCAGATCACCGGAGACAAGGAAGACCTCTTCCCAATAATCGTGAACGAAGGGCTTGGTCGTGAAGGTGCCGGCGTCGAAACGCAGCAGGCGTGTGCGACTGCCTTTCTTGTTCGTCTCGTCCAATGAGCCGGATATGATTTTCTGCTGGATGCCGGAAGGATAGCCTTGTGGTACTTCCCAGCCGGAAGACATATCCAACGTATGAAATTCGTCGTGTAATTTATTGATTGCCATGGATTCATTTCCTTTCGTATTGCGAATTACGCAGCGTTCCAGAAGTGGCTGAACCGGGTCGCCACGATGTCGTCATAGTCGACGTCGTTCTTGAGAAGCCCGAGATCGCGTGTGAAGCGGTTCATCCCCGAAACGGCCTTTTGGGAGATCCGTGGGCTGTAATAGGGAAGATCACGGCGGATCAGCTCGGTGATGAGACCCGCCTCGGTTGGCGGGAAGAGCGCCTTGCCTGCCGTCCCCGCCCGTCCGACGTCGGCCCTAAGAGCCTTCTGCGTGGCGACGATGCCCTTTACCATGGCCGCGGCGGCTTCCGGCTTCTCGGAGATGAGACGGTCGCTGGTCGCAATAGACGAAAACGTATAGTCGAAGCAGCCTGCGGGTCCGTCGCCGCGGCGGACATCCAGCACGACCTTGCCGACGCCGCGTGTCACGGCCACTTCCGTGCCCATGCCGTTCGCCCAGAAGCCGTCGATCTTGCCTTCTCCTAGCGCTTTCGCCGCAGTCAGCCCGAAGTTGACACCGGCACCAACTGCGCCCGGTACCGGCGCAATGGTAACCTCGTCGCGCTGTTCATCGATACCGGCAGCCTTCAGCAGTTCCTTCAAGCCCATATCGACCCAGGGGGCCGCACCGATGCGCTTGCCCTTGACGATGCTGAGATCACCTTCCACGGGGTTGAGATCGGCGCGCATGACAAGAAACCAGTACATGCCCTGCGCCTGCGCGCAGAGAAGCTTACAGCCCTTCCAGTCGGGAAATGCCGCAAGAGCCGAATGGGCAGATCCGCCAACGAAGTCGACTTCGCCGTCGCGGAGCGCTTCATACGCTTTGCTCACCGGAAAAATCAGTTCGAGGCTGATATCGAGGCCGAGGTCTCGAAGGAGCCCTAGTTCGACTGCCGCGGCGGCGGGAAAATATGAATTGGAAATGAGATCGGGGACAGCGATACGCATGGTCCTGCTCCAATTTCTGTTACAGGTCTATCGGAATGAGATGAAAGTAGCGGATCGCTTAATTGCGATCCGTCAGTTCGTATTGCCACGGCGCCACCCAGCGCTCGACGAGGCTCACGAGGCCGTTGAGCAGCGTCGCCAGGATCATCAGGACGAAGATCGGCACGAACATTGTCGCCGTGTCGAAATTGTTGGCGGAGTTGATGATGATGCCGCCGAGACCCGAGATCGCGGTGAAGAATTCGGCGATCACCATCGCTACCACGGCGCGGCCGACGGCAAGCTTGATGCCCGTCATGATGTAGGGCAGCGTCGCCGGCAGCACGATCCTGCGGATGATCACCGAATTCGGAGCCACCAGGGCACGGCCGACTTCAATCAGCGTTTTCGGCACAGCCCGAACGCCAAGCCACGTGTTGATGCAGATCGGGAAGACCGACATCAGGAAGACGATCGCAGCCTTGACCATGAAGCCCAGTCCGAACCAGAGGATCAGCAGCGGGACAAAAGCAACGAGCGGCATCGCGTTGCCGGCGGTGATGTAGACACCGACGGCATTTTCGAGAATGCGTGACCGACCGATGATGAGACCAAGCGGCACGCCAATGACGATCGACAGCGCAAAGCCGACGGCAAAGGCCTGCATGCTCGTCATCAGCGCTGTCGGCAGCTCTCCGGAAACAAGAAGTCCCCAGAAGGCGATCGCGATTGCGGATGGGTAGGATCCGAAGATCGGATTGATGTCCTGACCGAAAATCTGCCAGACGGCGATAATAACCACGAGCGAGATCGTCGTGATCATCCAGCCGGGCATCTCTCGGGGCTTTGGAGGCTCGATATCGTCTTCGGCAGTTTGCTGCGTTTCCGATCGAAAGGCCGGTGTTGCCATGATGCTGTTTCCTTTCATCGTTCAACCTTCAGTGCACGCTATCGGGCAGTTCGTGGAGCGCGCGCCAGATCCGGTAGCGCGCCGCCGCAAATTCCGGCGAACCGCGCAAGGCCCCGAGGTCGCCTCTCGGGCGGGGCAGGTTGATGTCGATAACTTCCTGAACCGTGCCGCTGCGCATGACGATAACGCGATCCGCCAGAAGCACGGCCTCGTCCAAATCGTGGGTCACGAACAGGATCGTCTTGTTCGTTCGTGCGTGAACTTCCAGAAGCTCGCTCTGCAATCCTTCCCGCGTCTGGGCGTCGAGAGCGCCGAAAGGCTCGTCCATCAGGAGAACAGACGGATCGATAGCGAGAGCGCGGGCAATGCCAACGCGCTGTTTCATGCCACCCGACAATTGGTGTGGCCGCCGGTCGGCTGACTCTGCCAACCCGACCAGATCCAGGTAGCGCATCGCGGTTTCCTGCAGCTGCGCGCCGCGCATTCCCTTCATTTCCAGGCCGAACATCACGTTCTGCAGGGCGCTCAGCCACGGCAGCAATTCTGCATGCTGGAAGACAAGGCCGCGGTCATGGCCGCAGCCGTTGACATCGCGACCATCAACGACCACGCGGCCGCGCGTCGCCGATTCCAGTCCCATGGCGATCCGCAAGGCAGTCGTTTTCCCGCATCCACTGGGTCCGATGAGGACGGCGATTTCACCGTCCCTGATGTCGATATTGACCGATGATAGGGCCCTTACCGTTTTGATTTCATTGTTGATGCGCAAGTTGAAACGCTTGGACACATCGACGAGGCTGACTTGGCCCATCTTCGATCCCCTTGTTACTTTTTGACGAGCGCCAGCGCCTGATCACGGGCGCTGGTATCGATGAGCTTGGTGAGGTCATTGGGCGTCTTAAGGTTCTTGGTCTTGACGAGCAGATCCTGCATCCAGCTAAGCTTTTCGGCGGAGACAGGCATCGTGCTGTCGACCGCATGGTATTTCTGCACTTCGTCGAACATATCGGCGGCGCGCGTATCGTTTGGATCGGCCTTGGTCAGTGTCTTGGTCAGCGCGATCGACTCGTCACGATGATCGAGCGCGTATTGAACGCCTTGCATCTGCGCGGCCAGATAATGCGCGAGCTCATCCTTGCGGGTTTCGAGCGTCTTGCTGGTCACATAGGTGCAGAAGCGCAGGAAGTTCGGGGCCACGTCCTGAGCGTGGACGAGCAGCTTGACGTTGTGTTCCTTCGCGAAGTCGATGAACTCGGTCGAGGCGGCGGCGGCATCGACGACCCCTGTCGTCAATGCGCGCATGCGATCGACATCGCTACCCATCTGCGTGAAGCTTACCGACGACGAAGCAAGGTCGTTTGCCTGAAGAACGGCGCGAGTGATCAGATCCGGCAGCGAGCCGGGGCCGGAAATCGCCAGCGTCTTTCCGGACAGGTCCTTGGCGGAGTTCAGGCTCGGCTTGGAGAAGATCGCGTAGGTCAGACCCGGCCAATAGCAGCCGACGATCTTGATGTCGGCGCCGCGCGAGGCTGCCAGAAGCGGGCCGCCCGGGCTGCCTTCATAGCTGTCCAGTTCACCGGCGATGAGAGCCTTGAGCGCCAGCGCGTCTCCGGTGAACTGCATGACATTGAGATCAACGCCCTGGCCTTTGGCGAAGCCCTTGTGATCGGCCATCAGCACGATCCCGGCATCGCTCTTGGCCTGGACGATCCCGTGGCGCCACGGCTTTGCATCTTCGGCAGAGGCTGTACTGAATGCTGCACAGGACAGCGATGCGGTTGCCATGAAGGCGATGATGTTTCTGATGCGGTTATTCATGTTCCACTCCTATTTTTATATGGGCTCTATGGCCGGTTTTGCGTTTATCCGCTGGTGCTTGCGATAATGGGGATCAGGCGGTGTCCCCCAGGCTCTTCATGTCCGAAAGATGCGCGATGATCTCGTCGACATGCATGACGTCGGCATATTTGTGGTGCATATCGAAGAGGTTGACCTTGTGAGTGAGCGGTGCCCGGTCGAAGGTGCATTCTTCGGCGATCGTCACATGCAGTCCGGAGGAAAAGGCCTCGATCACGCTGGCGCGCACGCAACCCGACGTCGCTTCGCCGCAGACAATTACACTGCGGACCCCGAGCAGGTTCAGATGCGAGAGCAGCGGCGTGCTCTGGAACATGCTGGCACGCTGCTTGCGGATCACAACATCGGTCGGGAGCACCTCGAATTCGGGATAGATGTCATAGTCGCCGGGCATGACCGGATGCTGGGTCCGCTTGGTCGACACCGTATTCGGCGGTTTGCTATGCGCGGCAATGTCCTTGGTGCAGAAGAAGACCGGCAGTCCGGCCTGGCGCGCGGCGGCAAGCAGGTGTTTCGTCGGTTCGATCGCCTGATGGGCATAGATGCCGCAGCTGTTGGGATATTGCTTTTCCAGCTCGTAAGGGGAGCCCGGACCACCCTTGTAGACGATATTGTAGTGATCGATCATAAGGAGCGCCGGACGTGGGCCGACGAAGGTCTCTCGCCGATAGGTCGCGTAGAGCTGGATATCCTCCTGAGGAATGACGTCCTTCCAGCAGTGATCTTCGAATTTGTCGATTGACGCCATGCGATTTTTACTCCGCTATCGATCCCATCCGGCCTTCACCGCGCGTTGCGGCCGGTGAGGCATATTGTCCGTATCCCCGCCGTGGGCGCGGCAAAGGATGGTTCATGGCAACGTCGCTCGGCAAGGCGATGCAGCGACGATGCCGCATCGCGTCGCCAGACTTCCGCTTGCCGAACGCTGCCCTTAAGCTGAATGGCGATGACGGAATAACTGCGCTCCGGCCCGCCGGACGGTGCATATGTGTTCAGGGAGGCAGGAACGGACGACGGTTTTTCCGGCATGATGCGACGTCCCTAGTTGAGGTGATCCGAAAGCCAGGCGGCGAGGGAAAAGAGGTTCTCGTCGGCACCGGCAAATCCGATAATCTGCAGGCCGAGCGGCAGCTTTCCCATCCGCAGCAAAGGCAGTGACAGTGCCGGCACGCCGAGCAGCGAGGCCGGAACGGCGAAGGTGGCGTCGCCCGTCGAGGCGAGGCCGAGCGGCGCGACATCCGGCGCCGACAGCGTGATGGCGGCGTCGTAATGCCCGGCGACCAGAGCATGGACACGCCGCGCGGCATCGCGCTCGGCAAGCGCCCTGCCGTAATCCTCCTGGAACATGGCTTCCGCCTGCTCCAGTCTGGCCTCCATCACGGGGCTCAGCTTAGCGAAATCGCGATCCCGATATGTATTGAGCGGCCAGCGCGACTCCCAGGCGTTGATCCGCCGGCTGAGTTCCTGTGCGTGCTCGATGGCACTTTCCAGCTCAGCGAGCTGCGGATCGCTTTCGGCATCGGCGATATCCAGTCCGACGAGGGCCAGCCGATCACAGGCGCGAGAAAAGGCATCGATCGCCTCCTGCGGCGCGGATGGCCAGCCGGCCGTGCGCACCAGGGCAAGCCGGGCGGGACGCTGCATCTTCGGCAGGGCCATCGGGCCGGACAGGCCCTGGTATCCCGCATCTCCGCCGCAGCGTGCGGCAATTTCGCGGGCCACCTGCCAGGTATCGGCGAGATCCGCGCCCAATACGCCGATCGCGCTCTGGCTCATATAATCGTGGCTGCCGCCGCGATTGAGGGCGTGGACCGTCGGCTTGAAGCCGATACAGCCACAATAACCGGCCGGTCGGATAATGGATCCGATGACCTGGGTTCCAAGCGCCGCGCTGAGCATGCCGCAGCCCACCGCCGCAGCAGAACCGCTGCTCGATCCGCCGGGTGTCCGCTCACGGTCGTGAGGATTGCGCGTCTTGCCTGGCTGGGTTGCCGCAAATTCCGTGGTCACCGTCTTGCCGACGATGATTGCACCGGCTTCCCGCAGAGCTTTTACACTCGCCGCATCGCGGCCCGATCGCCAGCCTTCGAACAGAGGCGACCCCATGCCGGTCGGCATGTCGATCGTCTCGATGATATCCTTGATGCCGAGCGGCATCCCGTCGATCGGCGAGATCGCCCTTCCCGACCGCCAGCGATCCGCCGCTGCATCTGCCGTCTTGCGCGCGCCCGCCACATCCAGGTCGACGAAGGCGCCGATATCGGCCTCCCGCTCGTCGATGACGGCCAGACACCGTTCCAGAAACGCGCGCGGGGTATCATTCCCTGCGGCGAAAGCCGAAGCAGCCTTGAGATAGGGCCGTGTGCTGGAAGGGGCCGCGGCAGAGGACATTAGGCCGCCTCCAGGCTCAGGTTTGCGACCCGGCGCTGGGCCGACAGCATCGAGGCGCGCAGCAGGAACCCGCGTGCCTTGTCCGGATCGGCCGCGACCTGCGACAGCTGGTCGAAATTGCGCTGACGCGTTTCCTCGTCGCGCGCCTCGAGCTGACGCTTGTTGGCGATCGACTGCTCCTGGACGAAATCCACTGCGACGGTGCGACGCTGCAGACTATAGAGGTCGAGCAGCCGGTCATCGGCGCCGTTCAGCAGGATCTGGAGCAGCTTCTTGCAGAGGTTGCCGGCATCCTGAAGGCCGCCGTTCAGCCCCATGCCACCAATCGGATTGTTGACATGCGCCGCATCGCCGGCCAGCACCACACGGCCCGACCGGAAGGTCGTCGCGACGCGCTGATGCGTCGTGTAGAGATTGCGGTGGACGATGTCGTAGCGCTGGTCCGACGGGAAGAATTTCTGCAGCCGCGCCTGCACCGCCTCGTCGTTCATCAGTTCGGCTTCCGCAAGCGCCGGATCGGTCGGGAATACGGTGCGCCACAGGCCGGGCGGACCGTCGGCGGCAACCTTGAAGCAATTGCACCATTCGTCCGGATCGGCGAAATAGCTGCGATAGGAATAGCCGCGATGCTTGAGGAAATCGAATGGCGTCGTGAGGACGATGAAACGTTCGTTCCAGGTGAAGCCGTCGAAGGAGATATTGCACTGCTTGCGCACGACGCTGCGGCCGCCATCGGCGCCGATCAGATAGGACCCCTTGTGCGTGGTAATACCGTCCGGCCCTCTGACCGAAACCAGGACGCCGTCAGCCACCTGCTCGACCTGGAGCACGTCGTGCTCGAAGAAAACCTCGACATTGGCAAGCTGCTGCACCCGTTCGAGCAAAAGCTTCGACGTCTTGAACTGCTCGCACTGGATCACATAGGGAAAATCAGTCTCGCCGGCGAGCAACGCATGGTCGAATTCCGCCACAAGGCGGCCCGAAGGCCGGTCCCAGAACTGGAAGATGGGCGCGACGAGGCCGACTTCGGCCATGGCCTCGACAAGCCCGTCAACGTCGGAGAGCACCTCCAGGGTCGCCGGATGGGTCGTTGCCGCGCGGGGATCCCGCTGCAATGTCGCGTTGACGTCGAACAGGCGCACGCGGATGCCCTGGCGGCCCAGGAGGAGCGCCGAAAACAGGCCCACCGGGCCGCCGCCTGAAATCAAAACCTGCGGATCCGTCGTCATTTCGCGCTCCCTTCGTTCCACGTTGGCATCGGTTGTCCCGTCGCCGCACTTCCCATGATGTTCCGCTGGAATCCCTCGATATGCAGCCGCATCGCCTGTTCGGCGGCGTCGGCGTCGCGATCCAGGATCGCGGTCAGGATCGCCAGGTGCTCGTCGTAAACCTCTTGCAAGTGGCCAGGCGCATTCAGCGAAATGATCCAGAAGCGCAGTGAACGGTCGTGCAGCCGGCCAAGCTGTTCGCCGAGCACGTCGTTGCGTGAGGCCTGCGCCAAAATTCCGTGGAACTCGCGGTCCAGCGTCATCATCATTTCGTTGTCGCGGCTCGCCATGCCGTCCTTCGATCGCGCCAGGACGGAGGCGAGCTGATCGATCTCGCCCTGGCTGGCGCGGGTCGCCGCAAGGCGCACGCCGTAGCATTCGTTGAGCAGGCGCACCTCGATGATCTGCATGACCTCGTCGAGGCTGATTGGCTTGACGATGATGCCCTTGCGGGGCATGACCTCGACCAGCCCCTCCACCTTCAGCCGGTCGATGGCCTGATGGACCGGCGTGCGTCCAATCCCGAGCGATGCGGATACCAGCGCTTCGTTGAGATACTCGCCCGGCTTGTAGGCACAGGTCGTAATCCGCTGCTTGATCAGATCATAGGCAACGTCGCGAAGCGAGCGGCGCGTGCCCTCGTCCTCTTCAAGCACCGAATTCTGCAGGAGCGAGGGTTTCGTGGACATCAGCCGGCCACCGGAAGCGTGATGATGTCGTAGCTGTGGCTGATCTTGCGTTGGCGAACCGGATCTTCGATCTCGATCTCGAAACGGCTGGACGGGCGGATGCCACCGTGCACGGCGAGCGTACCACCGAACATCAGCGTCCCGTCTTCCAGATCCCCGCCGTTCCAGCGGCTCAGCAGACCATCCGGTGGAAGCATGCCGGCGACCGGCCCCTCCTGATAGACCGCCCGCTTGCCGCTCTCTACGATATACGAACGCAACACCAATGCGTCCCAATGCGGTGCGACATCCTCGTAGGCCCAGAATTCCGGCGAGATCGGCTTGTCGCACATCTGCTTCGAGACGGTCACGCTGTAGGTCTCGACCTTGCGGTCGGTATGGTCGGAGCCGACCCCGACCCAGATCCGCCCGCCGACTTTCATCAGCACGAATTCGACTTCGCCGCTGGAATCCTCCCCGCTCACTTCGACCGCTTCCTGGGTCGTCAGCCGGGTCGCCGCCACGCGGTAGAAGATCGGCGTCGAGGCGGGCCGCTTGACGCCGAGCTCTTCGAGTTCGGCAATGTGCTTTTCGACGGCGGCGACGTCACGGCCGGTCCAGCCGGCCACGACGGCATTCTGAATACCGACTTCGCTATGGGTGGCTTCGACGCCGCTGTGCAGAACTGCCGGGAAAGAGAAGATGGGTGGTTTCACTCCGAAGTTCCTCTAAAATTTTTCTTATATGACTGTGATATTTCACATCAGTATCTAAAGCTCAGCCGAAAAAATAGTCAAGGCACAAAAATAGGCAAAAGCGCGAAATTTCCTAGAGCCGATTTTCGAGGAGAATTTTACTGATCGTAAGCCATTGAAACAAATGAATACTTCATATGGGGCTCCGGCCCTCTCCAGCCTCTCCGTCGATATGATTTGACCCAAGATCCTCGTTTTCAGCGCTGGACATGCTCTTGACAACCATTTTCACAAGATATCATTTCATATGAAACTAATTGTCAGCCGACATTGGGGGGGCGGGATGAACGCCTTTGAAGAGAAGTTCAATAACGAGGAATTCCTGCTTTATCTGCTGCCGTCGGTGGCACGAAAAATGTCCCGTACCTGCGATGCGGTCTACACGGAATTCGGCCTGAAGATCACGGAATGGCGCCTTCTCGCGCAGATCAGCAGATTCGGCAGCATTTCCGCCAAAGAGATCAGCGAACGTATTTCGCTGGATCAGGTGAGCATCAGCCGCGCGGCGTACAGCTGCGTCAAGCGCGGTTTGATAAAAGAGATTCCCGATGCTGATGATCGTCGAAGCAAGAAACTTGCTCTGAGCAAAGACGGCGGATCCTTCATCGACCGGTTTCTCCCACGCGCCTGTTTGCTCGCCGAAGCGATGGAAAGCGGACTGTCCGCCGAAGAGGTCGCGACGCTGAAAACCCTTCTGAAGAAACTCGACGGGCACCTCAAGACGATGTCGCAGGTCGCGGAGGCGGATGCCGCTGCCTGACGTCCCGGGTCGACCTGTTTTCGAGATTGGGAGTTATACGGATATGATCAACTGGCGGGCGCCACATACCATCAGCCGCGAAGAGCTGGTTTTGACCTCCGAGAAGCTGCTGGCCCGGCCAAGCATGCCGATCGTGGAAACCGAACATATCTTCCGCATCGAGGCGCTTGAGCTCGAATGGGACATCGGCGTCATGTCCTATGCCCCGCTCGACAAAAGCAGAATACCGACCGGCATCGACGGCCGAAAGATCGGTTTTTTTCTGCTTCACGGCGGCGCCGCCGACTTTCGCTTCATGGCACCCCTGGCACGCCTTCTTGCCGGCAAATACGGATATCATGTCGAAAGCATGACCTATCCCGGCCGGCTGAACCTCAACGACCCTTCCCGCGACTGGCCAGGAGATACGATTGCCCCTGACGGATCGGTGCGCCTGCCGATCTGGCTGGCCGGCGAGAATATCTCGCAGGATCAGGTGGAGATCGTCGAGGACCAGACTTTGCGTGCGCGTTACGGCACGCGCACCAATGCCCGGGCCAGACCGGGAACGCGGTTCTACGATCGGATGGCCGCCTGGCCCGTTGCCTTCGAGCTCGCGATGAAGACGGCCTGCGCCCGCCAGTTTCCGGAGGATCAATATTCGATCTACGTGCACGGCCATTCGACCGGCGGCCCCTTCGCGCACATGTTGACCCAGCGCGTCGGAAACATCGTGGGCGTGGTCGGCATGGAGAACTCGCCCTTTGGTTACATCTACCAGCGGATGCTGGACATCGAATGGCCGGTTCCGTTCAACGACCTCTATATCAGGACCTGGCGCGACATCGCCCGCTATTCCGGTGCGGAGATCTATCATCAGGAGGGCGCGCAGGCGCTGATGCGGCTGCCCTGGGTGATCGAGGACGTCTTCGCAAAATGGGAGAGAGGGAAGACCCAGCCGAATTTCAAGGCGGAATATCCGATCCACTATGCATCCGTTCCGGCACTGACGGCCGCTGCCCGCACCGCAGCGACCCGCCTGAAGCTCGGTAAGGCCGCGACCGACGAGCTTGTCGCACGCTATATCGGCTACACTCGGGAGCGCCCGGGGCCGAAGCCGGTTCCGCCGATCCTTCTCAGCATCGCGAAGTTCAGCCGGGACCATCGTCCCGAGATCTACGAGTCGGTGGTTCTGCCGAGCTTTGCGGACATCAGGCCCGCGCCGCGCGTCGAGCTTAGCCGTTTCGATGCCGGCACGCATGCCTATGAACGTGCGGAAGACGGCCTGCCCTTCGGGCTTGTTCCCGCCATGGTCGAGCTGTGGAAAGAGGCGATCGACGCCGGCTATTTCACGCCGCGACCGCTGTGACATTTGGCGACCCATTCCTGTCTGAAGGAGGTCAGGAAAAGAACGGACCGCGCTGAGAACGAGACGACGCACCGGCGCGGACATCCAGCCCGACGTCCTCGGGGATATGAAAGGCAATCGTCAATCGGCCCGACCGTCGCCGCAAAAGGGGCGCGGCCTAACCATAAAAAGGGAACGTACAATCATGAATATCAGGCGCAGAATCATCGGAGCTTGCCTCCTCCTCACACCCATCCTGCTTTCCAGCGCAACTGCGATGGCACAGCAACTGCCGCAGTGGAAGCACGGCATCACCGCCTCCGATCTCGACTCGGCCTTCACCACGCTGGCATCGACCCGCGACTTCGCGAAGAAGCAGGGTGTCGATATCACATTCGTCAAATTCAACAGCGACGCGATCGCGCTCAAGGCGCTCATCGCCGGCGAGATCGACAGTTACGAAGGCAGCCCGGGGAGCCCGCTGATCGGCATGTCGAAGGGCGTGGACCTGCGGATGGTTGGTTGTTACTGGCCGGGCCTGACCTATGGTATCTACAGCAAGGACAGCATCAAGACGCCTGCCGAACTCAGCGGCAAGACGATCGGCATTTCAGCTCCCAGTTCCTTGCCCGACATACTGACGCGTGCCATCCTTACCAACAACAAGATTGATCCGAAGAGCGTCAATTTTGCCGCGCTCGGCACCGATGCGGCCCGCTTCAATGCGCTTTATGCTGGTTCGGCCGACGCGGTCGCCGCCTCCACATCCTATGTGCCGGTCGTCCAGAAGGGTTACCATCTTCTTGCCTCTGCACTCGAGGACGCACCCGAATTCTTGCGCCTCTGCACCTATATGACACCGGCGGCTATTCATGACCGCCATGATGCCGCCACCCGCTTCATGGCAGCCGAAATGAACGCAATAAAGTACGCCCTGCAGCATCGCGACGAATTCCTGGATTACGCCCGTAGCGCCGCGAAGCTGCCGGCCGACGATCCGCGGCCGGCCTACATTTTCGATGAAGCGGTGAAATACAAGGCGATCGATCCTGCGATGACGATCCCCGTGGTCCGCGTGACATGGCTGAAGGAGCTGCTCGTAAAGACAGGAAGTATCACGGCCGATTTCGACGCCGCAAAGATCGTCGACGACACGGTCCGCCAGGATGCGCTGACACGAGCCGACAGCCATTAGGACGGCAAGCCTCACGCACAAAATTCGAGCATCAATCCGAACACGAATGTGCGTTTTCCATGGAGACGCCCAACCCCGAAAAACCGCCTACGGGTTTCCGTTACGCTTTACGGCATGCTGGGCGTATCGCAAGCCTGGCATGAATTGCAGCAAGGGTTGGGCGTCAATGTCAATCTCTTCTTGTGACATGGATCCTTCAAACCGGGCGTGCCGAGAACTTGCTCATCAGGCGGACCTGGACCGAACCTACATCAGCTCTTTGGGCGCAGCGAACGGCCCGACCATTGAAGACGTGGACCGTTTGGCAACCGTTTTGGGAGTTGATGCGGCCGAGTTGGTCAAAAATCGTGGGTACCAAGCCCCTGTGTGCGCGTTGCGAACGCGCGCTGATCTCTATCTCGGGCTATCGAGCGGGCTCCGACTAAGAGAGGGCGCTCTTGAACCAATTCGGACCGCCGATCCGCGTCTCTTTTTGCTAAGCCAAGGAATTTATTCGCGATTTGCGGCATAAGCTTCTATTATGGAACTCTGGTTTGATGTAGTCCGCCCAGCCAACGTTAGCGGCAGTGACAAGGCGATCTCACATCGGTAGCTCAGCAAGTTGGAGTGTTGGATTCTGATTCCAAAGGTCACAGGTTCGAATCCTGTCGGGTGCGCCAATCTTCTCAATCACTTACGATTGATTTGGCAAGCCGCTCAAATACTGCAGGACGCACATAGGAAGCAGATCCACATCGGTGGACAAAGAGAGCAATCCGGACGCCGGTTGATGACCGGGAGGATCGATGACAGACGAAGCGACAGAGGCTCTTCTAAACTTCGTCCGCGCGCTGGCTCGACAGCAGGCACGGATAGACCATGCTGCCGGTGTGAGGTGGGAAGCGCTGGATGCCTATTCCCGGAAGACCTCCCCTGAAAATAGAGCCGAGGTGGAGAAGCACATTGAAATCGCCTTGGAGCTCTTGATAAAGCCTCCGAACATCCGCCGCCGGAAACATGACGGTGGCGGCTAGTGCGGATCCAACTGTGCAAAATCGAACCGTGCGTTAGGATCTGCCCTTGGCATGGTCGCGGCACCGTGGCTAAGTTTTGCGCATGACCGACACACCCCAAAAGAATCGCCGCGACGAGCCGCTACCGTCCGAAGACCTCGCCGTCTGCAATGATGTGCTGAAGGCGATCTCGCGCAAGTGTGGCATCGAGAAGGACCGGGAAGCCGTGATGCGGCTGGCGAGGATCATCATGGGGCTTCAGGCGCAGGGCGTGCGAGAGCCTGAGCAGCTGGCGATGCTGGCGGGAGCCACGCGCGAGTAATCGCAGCACCGCCTACTTCTCTCGCTAGTGAAGGAATATGCGAAGGCGAAATTGCCTACGATGAATAACGCTGACGCGACGATCCAAAGGCGAAAAACTCCGCGTTTAATGTCCATTGAAAGGTCGCCAACCTGGCCGAGCATTTATGCATAGGCCGAGTGAACGCATTTATCGCGAAGTATCGATTAGGCATGTATCAGCAGCTTGAATATATCGGAATCATGTCTACGTTATCCAATGGTTTAATTTGAGCCTGTTTTAGGGAAACGCATGGTAGACAACAACGATCGCCTTAAGCAGGCTATCTTCACAGCGAAGCAAAACGCTGCGCAAGAGGACGAGGCAAAATTGGCGCGGGATGCGTCCATGAATGAGGAGCGCCAACGTCAGCGAGACCTCGCTGGCAAATTCCAGTCTCTAGTCGCCAAGCTGGCCACGGACATAACCGTGACCAACTCTCAACTTGAGAGTAGCGATATTCCGGGAATCCAGTTGACGCGCAGCCAGGAACCAGGTGCGTCGTATGTATCGCTAATAATGCGCAACGTGATAGGGCAAAGAGCAATCATCGGCCAGCTGACGCTCGCAGGAGATTCGCTGCGGTTGACCTTCCAATGGGATGACAGGAATAGCCCAACAATTGGTGTTCCCCCCCGCCTATACGCCATTGACAATTTTGAGTCCGCCGCGGCAATCGCGGACATGATAGAGGCCTACAATCACCTTCGATCGAAAGCGATGAACGGGCTTCCCTTCCGCGAGTAGGACCCCATGCCGGAGTAAGGCAATTGGCCGGAATCAATAGCTTGCCGATTTGTGAGACAAAAAGACCGTTTCCGAAATCATCATGCCTTTCGCCGGGAATGTCTCACTCGATCTCATAACCGCCGCCTCATCCTGCTCCTCTCGCAGCCCCTTATATGACGCGTGGCGGAGTTTCCCGTCATGTGTCCAAGCGCGATATTCGCCAAAGGATGAAAGAGCTTTTGGATGAAAAAGGCTTGCGGGTCGAATGGAGTGGGGCGGTGGACGCAACACCTTCTCACCGGCCGCTGGTGAATATCTACCGGGCGAATGGTGAAGAAATCGGCAAGAAGATGCTCAAGGTTGGCATCGCTCGAGAGTGGCGGCCGGGACACAAGAACGACTGGTGCGGGGAATAGGCGGGCCGAAGCCCGCCACCTTACGAAAGCCGCAGCGGCTCTAAAATTTCAAGCGCCAATTCTGCAAACGAAGGAGGGAGATCTCCCTTTTTCACCTTGCCTTGCAGATAATTCCGGAACTTCCCGCCCTCAAGATATTCGTCTTGAAGCCACGTCCGGAAATCACCCAAAGCGGCGATCGGATAGCACCAGGACTCGTGTGGATTAGCCTTCGATTGCGGGTGGCTCTCTGGATACCAGTGAGGATACTTGCGCCGGACGTCGTACTCTTCTGCAAGTCCGCTCGGTACTGTCACATTGATTTTTCATCAACGTGAGTGGTGTTATGAAGCTGGCATGAGTATCTCGGCGCCGACCTACAAGAATCATCGCTTCCCTATCGAAATCATCGCCCGTTCGATCTGGCTGTATTTCCGGTTCAATGTCAGCCTGCGGGAAGTCGAAGAAATGATGCTCGAGCGCGGTGTGGCAGTCTCCTACGAAACGGTCCGCCGATGGTGTCGCTTGCACGGATCAAAGATTGCCGGACAATTGCGAGCAAAGCCTCCTTCGCCCAGCGATGTATGGCACCTCGATTAGGTTGCCGTTCGCATCGGAGAGAAAAAATGCTGGCTGTGGCGCGCCGTCGATCAGGACGGATATGTGCTGGATGAAATCGTTCAAACCCGCCGCAACACCAAGGCTGCCAGGCGTCTATTGATCCGGTTGCTGAGGAAACAGGGATTGGCGCCAAAGCGCATCATCACCGACAAGCTGCGATCCTATGGTGCCGCCCGGCGTCAGGTCATGCCGCATCTCGAACATCGCTCTCATAAAGGCCTGAATAACAGGGCCGAGAATTCTCATCTGCCATTTCGAAAGCGAGGACGAACGCGGCAAGGATTTCGGTCAATCGGGTCGTTACAACATTTTGTCTCGATCTTCTCAGCCGTCCGAAATCATTTCGTTCCCCTCAAACCAAATCGCCCCGCTGCCCAGATCCGATCCTGCCGCCAAACCGCCACTACCGAATGGAGAATGGCCGCGCTGCAGGTCGCCTAAAATCCAGCTTGCTGCTTCCGTGTGCCCGAACGCAAACAATGTGACAGCACCTTCCGACGCTTTCCCGTGTGATCGCTCAATTCGTAGTCAGGAAAGAGGGCTCCCGGTACGATGTCGGATCTCATGTTGGTTCCTCCCTTACGCGACGTGTGTAGGGCCGCTACAGGTCAATGACGATGTCGCTTGCAGGCCGCGAGCAGCATAGCAGTACGTTGCCATCCGCCGCTTCATCGATCGGGCTTGGCTGGTACGTGACCGAACCCGAGATCATTCCGGTCTCGCAGGTGTGGCAGACGCCGGTCCGACAGGACCATCGCGCCGGGATGTCGCAGGCCTCCGCCAGCTCCAGCAAGCTATGAAACCTCGGATTCCATCGCACGTTAAGACCGCTACGAGCGAACGTCACCGACGCGCCAGTGCCCTGGGGGCCTTCGGGCAGGTGCGGTGGGCGCCCAGACGAAACCGCGATGCCGGGGGTGATGGACGGACCCGAGCCGAACGTTTCGGTGTGGATCCGGCGGCGTGAGACACCACGGCCTGCCAGTCCTGCGGTCAGATTGCTCATGAATTTCGAAGGCCCGCAGAGGTAGAAGTCGCCTTCGACAGGCAAGCCTACCGTCTGAAGAACAGCCGGATCCAAGTGGCCCTGCGCGTCATAATCGACGCCTTGCCGGTCGGTTGGTCCGGGCGCGCTGTAGCGGATGTGGCTATGGGCATGCGGGAGCAATCCGAGAAGCTCCCGCACCTCTTTTGCGAACGGATGTTCATGGCTGTTGCGAGCTCCATAAAGCCACCAGACTTCCCTCGGCGACTTGTCGGCTGCGAGGGCATGAAGCATGCCGAGTATCGGGGTCACTCCTATTCCGGCGCTCAGCAGAACGACTGGCGTGTCGCCAGGCGCCAGCGTGAAGCTGCCGCGCGGGGCGCTCGCTTGCACTAGGTCACCTTCGCTCAGTTCTTCGTTCACGTATCTGCCGGCGGCGCCCTGAAGCTCCCGCTTAATGCTTACCCTGAACCGCTTGTCGTTTGGCCTCCCTGACAGCGAGTAGCTGCGCAGCAGGAGTGGAGCCGAGCGTGGCTGCATCCGGAGCACGATGAATTGCCCTGGCAGGTAACCGGCCAGCGGATTCCCATCCGCCGGCTCGAGTGTGAGCGAAGTGACGCGATCAGCCTCAAATGTCTTGCGAAGCAGGCGGAACTGGCGGAAGCCTCGCCACGCTGGAGCTGGATATACCATGCCCGTGAGGCCGGCGTTCCCCGTCGTCTTCCCGCCTTCAACTGATTGAGTCAGCAAAGCCTCGAAAGAACGGTGCCAGCCGGCACTTAGCGCCGTGATACGCAATGCGTGCTCCAGTCGATCACGAGGATGCCCCGGCTTGTAGAGCAGCCCATTGACTTCCGAGATGGTCATTCCGCCCTCGCCGGAAGCTGTCTTTACGACCTCGTCACCCGCCTGGATCTCCCCTTCCTCAAGGACACGGAAATAGAAACCCGGCCTGTCAATGCGACACCAGCAGCGCCGCCATCTCGGGCACTTCCATTCGAATTCCCAGCCGATAGCAAGTGACACGCGGCTGCGTCACCTCGAACAGGGCGCCGCCGATCCGGAAGCGGTCGCCGATGCAGACCTCCGCGTCCGGCAGGCCGTCGACGGTGAAGTTTTCACCAAACTGGCCATAGACAAAGTCGCTTCGGCACAGATGCCGTTCCCAGTACCGATAGGATTCCATCTGGTACACGAACACCGTGCGCTGCTCGCCACCATGTCCGGCGCGGTCCGCCTGCCCGTCGCCCTCAATGTTTAATCGCCGGGCCATGCGTGTACCGTCGACTGGAAGCTTCCAGATAGCGGTGTTCACGATCCCGCCCTGCCATTCGACATCGCGGGGCAAGCCGACGTTGACCGAAAGAAGGCGAACCATGACACGTGCTCCAAGGTTCCGACGAGGTCTTCGGGCATGCAGAGACGCCGCCCCTGCACAACGCCGCCGTGAGACGCCGCTTTACGGGAGTGAACAACCGAAGCCTCGCTCAATCCATTATACGAAGGTGTCGTCGATACTTTCGTTGGATAGCGGCTGAGCAACCATGCTGCTTTGATCTCCCTTCGCCGATCTCGAGTCCGGCCAAAGACGAATAGCTGGGCAAGCTTCTTTTCATGGCACGGATCTTGTCCAAACGATACGTATCGTTTATATGAGTCGCACAAACGGCCAATGGTTCTAGTTTGGAGCCGCCTCGGGATTTCGTTCCTCCACGGCGCTCCAGGACAAAGCTCTCGACGGTCGGTTGCCGGCCCTCTTGGTGGAAGATGCGGAGGCGGGTCGAGAAGCTTCGTCATGTTCAAATTACAAACCAACGACTTGGCGAGCCGCATCTTCTGCGTGAACCTGAAAGCCTACGCAGTACGCCATCGCCAGCATTCTTGAACGCTCAAGCGCGAACAAGGGTTCGTCGAAAAGCGGACATCGGATCCCACCAAACGGATGAAGACAATGGCCTGGTTGCGAAACAAGAACCAAGTAAACCAACGATCTGCGACCAACGTTACGGCATTGATGCCGGGAGGCCAGGAGAGCGTGACCGCTCCTGCTCCTTCCCCTGCGACCCTACCAATGAAGACGTCGCCGTCTTCGTTCGTCGTGCCCGTCACTGCAATAGCGGTCGCGCTTTCGGCCGTCGTCGGCGCCGGAGCCAACTGGGATTGGTGGGTGGCCAGCCGCCCGATCCAAACAACCGACGACGCGGCGGTGTATGCGGACGTCTCCTCCATCAGCGCCCGGATCGGCGGCACCGTCGACGGGATCTCGGTTCACGACTATGCCAGCGTCAAGGCCGGCGACCTGCTGTTCTCGATCGACCGCAAACCCTTTCAGGTTGCGCTCCGCGCCGCGAAGGCCAGGCTCGAGGCCGCGCGTGTCCAACTAGAGGACAACGACACCCAGCGCACCTACCAGCTCACCCAGGTCGACGTCGCAGTTGCCCAGCAACAGGCATCCACCGCAGACGAAATTCAGGCCAGCAAGGAGCTGGATCGTCAGACAAGACTTGGCCTCGACGGCAGGGCGAGCTCGATCCAGACGCTCGAGAGGGCCACTGCGGCCCACGAGCGGGCTCTCGCGAATTCGAAGATGACCCAGGCGACTGTCGTCGCCCAGCGCGTCAAGCTCGACGTGATTGCGAAGCAGCGTGACGTACTGAAGGCGAACATCGACACCGCCGCTGCGGATGTCGCCGCGCGGGAACTTGATCTCGGCTACGCAGATGTGCGCGCGCCGGTCGATGGCGTCGTCGCCAAAAGGAACGTTCAGCTCGGGAACTACGTCGCCACCGGCACCGGCCTGATCTCTATCGTTCCGCTCCCCAAGGTCTACATCCTAGCGAACTACAAGGAGAATCAGTTGGCGCTCGTTCGCGAGGGACAACCAGTTGACATATCGGTTGACCTGCTGCCGGGCGAACACCTGCACGGTACCGTCTCGAGTATCTCGCCGGCGAGCGGATCGACGTTCGCACTGCTGCCTCCTGACAATGCGACCGGCAACTTCACCAAGGTTGCCCAGCGTCTGACCGTCCGGATCGAACTCGATCCGAACCAGCCGAACTTCGACCGCCTTCGTCCTGGCATGTCGGCTATAACCCGAATAAACACAAAGGCAGAGCATCATGTCTAGGAATGCTCCTCCGAGCGATCTTCCCCGTCAGGGATATGTCGCCGTCGCCATGGTCATGGCGTCGATCTTGACCGCCTTCGACGTCCGTACCGCAAGCATCGGCCTGGCCGATCTGCGCGGAGCCTTCGGTCTAAGCTTCGACGAAGGTGCGTGGCTCAGCACCTTCGCCACGGCGCCGCAAGTCCTTGTCGCGCCGAGTATCGGTTGGTTGATCGCAGTATTTGGCGTGAAGAGAGTGATGATCGGGCCGTCTATCCTCTATGCGGCCATATCCATCGGCATCCCATTCGTTCATGGGTTCGAGCCCCTCATCGCGTTGCACGCGGTCAGAGCGATGGTGCTCGGAATTTTTGTCGGGGCGACGCTCCTGGTCGCCTTTCGCAACCTCGATCGAAAATACTGGATCTTCGCTCTCTCCTTCTATGTCCTGAGAATTCCGTTCGCGCAGAATCTCGGCCTGTATACCGCCGGAAGCTACACCCAGACCATCGGGTGGCAATGGCTTTACTGGCAAGGCGCGATCATCGCCCCCGTAATCGGGATACTGTTCTGGTATGGTGGCAAGCCGACGCAGGTCGACCGCGAGCTCCTGAATCGCGCCGACTGGGGCGGCATGGCGCTCTTTGGGGTGGCATTGACAACGCTGTACTTCGCATTGGACCAGGGCAATCGCCTGGACTGGTTTCGTTCCGGCTACGTCGTCTCGCTCCTTGCCGCGACGGGATTTCTCGCCTCCGTCTTCCTGTGGCACGAGACGCGCGTCAGAGAGCCGTGGGCGCACGTTTCAATCCTGTACCACAAGAACATCGCTCTGGGTTTCGCCGCCATTGCCTGCTTCATGATCGCAAGTCTTGGAAGTTCGCTGCTGGAGCCGAATTTTCTGATTAGCGTGGCGCGCCTGCGTCCGGAGCAGATCGGGGACTTCACCGCGCCATACGCTATCCTGCTTCTCCTGGGAGCGACGGCCACTGCGGTCACCCTTGTCAGGACGGTCAAGCAACGGGCCACGTTGACGATTGGTTTCACCTGTTTCGCGCTATCGGCATGGCTTGGCACTCAGTTGACCAGCCTGTGGTCGCTGCCTGAGTTCAGGTTAATCGTGATCCTGCAGACATTCGGCGAGGAAATCGTGTTTCTCGCCGCCGTCGCGACGCTGTTTAGCAATGTGAATCCGGCGCGCGCGATATCCTTGGTCGCATATGTCCAGGTCATGCGCCTGATATGCTCGGAAACCGTTGCTACAACGATGACGACATGGATTCGTCAGCGCGAGCAACTGCACTCCTATCTGATCGGCCTTCATGTCACCGGCGCGACGCCGGGATGGAACTCGACGCTGGCTCAACTGGGGTCGGGGTCGACACCAGGCGCGTCACAGGCTGAAGCCGCAAAGCGTGGCGTAGGCATTCTTGCAACCATCGTCCAAAGGGAAGCCAATGTGCAAGCCTACATCGATGGATTCTGGATCACCTTCATCGCGGCGATCGTCGGGCTGATCGTCGTGTCCCTGATGAAACCCTCCCCGGTGCACCCGCTGACCACGTGATGAACCGCCCTATCCGACCAGTGGGCCGTGGATGACATGGCCTACGAACCAGGAGAACTGCCGTGGACGATAGCCACGTAAAGGAAATCACAACCTGGCTGATGCAGGCTGGGCTGATGGGACTGCCTGAGGCGGACCTGCTCGCCGGCTTCTGCGAGCGTTGCAACGCTGGCGGACTGCAAGTCGAGCGCGCAAGCGCCGTAATGGATACCCTGCACCCGGTGTACGAGCGCCGTGCCTTCCGCTGGGATCGGAGCCGTTGGGTGCAGCCTGTCTTCGAGTTCGGCTTCGCCACCCCCGGCGGTGTTCCAAGCGACTGGCATCGCTCCGCCTTCCATTACCTGAAGACGACCGGTGGCAATGAGGTACGGCGGCGTCTTCTCAACGGCGACCCTGCTGACTTCTATCTGCTCGATGCGATGAAGGCAGACGGCTTTACGGATTTTATTGCGATGGCGCACCGGTTTGGCGCGCAGGGCGCGATCGGCGAAATCGACTGCTTCTTTTCGCACTTCGGGACCCGCGCAACCGGTGGCTTCTCACAAACGGACGAAGAGGCACTGCGGAATTTCCTGCCCTACCTCGCGCTTGCAGTCAAATGCGTGGTCGTCAGCGGCGTCGCCAGCACCATCGCCAAAGTCTACCTCGGCGAGGACGCCGCAAGCCAAGTGCTGCACGGCAGGATCACCCGTGGCCGCAGCGAGCGTATCTCCGCAGCACTCTGGTTTTCCGATCTCGCCAATTTCACGCGGATCTCAGACACGGTGGATCCGGACGAAATCATACCGATGCTGAACGACTACGCCGACGCGGTGATATCGTCGATCAAGGAGGCCGGCGGCGAAGTGCTGAAGCTGATGGGTGACGGTACGCTCGCGATCTTCAGAGGCGAGGTCTCCAGCGAGTCCTGCGCGGCCGCGCTGAAGGCCCGCACGCTCCTCGACAAACGGCTTGTTGATCTCAACGCGCAACGCCGTATCGAAGGTCGCCCTGTGACCGATATCTATCTCGGTCTGCATTTTGGGGATGTCTTCTATGGAAACATCGGCAGTCAGGATCGCCTCGACTTTACGGTAATTGGCCCGGCTGTAAACGAGGTCAGCCGCATCGTATCGCTATGTCGATCGCTTCAGCGAAAGCTCCTGATGTCGGCGCCCTTCGCAGCGATCGTGCCGCCCTCGCAAACCGAGAGCCTGCTCCCGATCGGCTCCCACGTTTTGAGGGGCGTCAGCCGAGCCCAGGAACTCTTCACGATGACTTCGGAAAGCGCGACGCCCGCAACGCGGACGACGGCGCTTGAAACCGGCGTCATTCGTGGTTCTGGCGTCCGCGCGGAAGCCTGCTGACACTAAGGTACAATAGGCTGAAATACCGCACCGTCTTAAAAAAGAGACGATACGAAAAATGTCACCGCAGTTGGTCTGGCTGGTGTGCGCCGAAGAACGGTCGCACTCGGGCAAGTCTTTGCTCTAAATCGAGGGAATTGCCACATGGAAGCCCCCGACATGCTTCGCTACAAAAGGATTCCGCTCAACGATGGCACCGGCACAATGCCGGCCGTCGGTTTCGGTACCCTCATCCCCGATCATAATGCGACGAAACAGGCAGTGAAGACGGCTCTCACCGCGGGCTTCCGTCATTTCGATTGCGCCGAACGATACCGCAACGAGGAAGCGGTGGGCGGCGCGATACGGGAATCGATCGCTGCGGGAACGCTCAGCCGCGATCACCTTTTCGTCACAACGAAGCTCTGGAACACCAATCATCGTCCGGAACGGGTGAGGCCTGCCTTCGAGGAAAGCTGCCGCCGTCTGCAGGTCGACTACATCGACGCCTATCTCATCCATACGCCCTTCGCCTTTCTTCCTGGCGACGAACAGGATCCGAGAGACGAACACGGCCACGTGATATACGACCGGGGGGTCAAGTTAATTGACACGTGGCGCGCCCTTGAGGAACTCGCGAATAGCGGGCAGTGCAGGTCGATAGGCCTCTCGGATGTCACGCTCGACAAGCTGAAGGAGATCGTCGAGGCCGCACGGATCAAGCCGGCCATCGTGCAGGTGGAGTCGCATCCTTACCTTCCCGAATGGGAGATGCTGGACTATTGCCGGCAACACGGGATAGTCCTTTTGGCATTCGCGGCTCTCGGCCATGGGATGACGCCAAACCTTCTGGAGGATCCTGTCATCACCGCAATAGCGGCTCGCCTCGGCAGGACACCGGCACAAATCGCTCTGGCGTGGGCCGCACAGCGCGGAACAGCGTTCCTGACCACTTCAGTGACCCCGCGACGGATCGAGCAGAACTTCGATATCTCCAGCCTCCCCGAAGACGCGATGCGGCAGATCCGCGAGCACATAACTACGAACTTCCGCTTCAACCGCGTCGTCGAGACCGGGGTTCCGGGCTTCATTCCTCGGGTTAATGCGGAACAGGCAGCCAAGTGAGAGTCGAACGTTCCGGTTGCGTCGCGGAGCTATCGATCCTGCCTTGTCAACGCGGCGTCGCGATGAGTGAAAAAGACACTGCGGCTTGACAAAGCCGGGTGTCGTCAAACGGAAATGCCGGAGGCCTTAGATGAAAGACCAGAAATTGAGGACGGCACTCGAACTACACTGGGCCGCTTCTGATGCAGGAGATTTCGACCGCGAACACGAAATCTATCAGGAGGATGCTCTGCTCGAATATCCGCAGTCTGGTGAGAGGATCCACGGGCGTCGGAAGATTCAAGAAAGTCGGCTTGTCCAACCAAACAAAAAGCGCTTTAGCGTGCGTCGAATTGTCGGCGCCGGCGATCTTTGGGTCACCGAATTCGTCCTGAGCTATGACGGCA
Source organism: Rhizobium sp. P32RR-XVIII (assembly GCF_012641395.1). Taxonomy (GTDB): domain Bacteria; phylum Pseudomonadota; class Alphaproteobacteria; order Rhizobiales; family Rhizobiaceae; genus Rhizobium. The sequence continues at coordinate 41,605 of NZ_JABAIH010000013.1, forward strand.
TACCCTCTTACAGTGTGAGTATCATGGAGTTCCAGAACGGACTTGTAGCGAAGGAAACCCAATACTTCGCAGATCGGTTTGACCCCGCGCCATCGCGCGCTCACCTGGTCGACCGATAGTGGGGCAATCGTGGTTGATTGGTGACATGGACTTGAGATACGCCTTATCCATGACGACGAAGACAAAGCCCGCCCCAGCCAGGAAGCGAACGTCCATCGGATCGCGCCGTAGTCCGGAAGCCGAGGCAGCAGTACTTTCCGCCGCACGGGAGTTGATTTCGGAAAAGGGCTATGCCGGATTTTCGGTCGACGAAGTCGCCCGCCGGGCTGGAGCGGGAAAGACGACCATCTATCGCTGGTATCCAACAAAGGCCGACCTGTTCATCGCGATCTATACGACCGAGCGTTCGACCTTCGTGCCGGTTCCCGACATGGGGAACTTGGTCGAGGAACTGGTGCAGTACACGACGAGCCTGTGGCGGTTTTGGGCGTCCTATCCGGCCGGGGCGGCGCTTCGCGGATTGATCGCCGAGGCGCAGGGTGCGCCGGAGGCGCTGAGCGCCCTTCGTGAGAGGTTTCTTCCGGACCGCACCGCCGATGTAAGGCGGATGTTGACGGACGCGGCCGCTCGCGGGGAATTGCGCTCCGACGAGGTGGGCGACAAGGTCTCGCTCTGGGTTGGATTTAGCTGGTTCAAGCTGCTGGTCGGCGAACTGCACGAGGAAGACGCCATACGGTCAGTGATGATGCAAATTGCAGACGTCCCGCGCGGCAATGGGCCCTGAAGAACAATAGCCAGCGGCGCCTCCGCTGCGGGAGCTTCGTCGCTGGGCAACGCTGGCAGTAAACGACGTCGAATTGTCCGTTATTGCCAATACTTCACGATTCCGGACAAACGACACCCGCCTATAGTGCGTCAACAGCCGAGAGCTTCTGCGCTACAAGTGGAAATGAGCCATGACGATCAACATCAAGACATCGACGACCTCCTCGGCAGATCACGGCGAAATGACGGGTGCCGAGATGGTTGTACGGGCGCTGGCGGACCAGGGGGCAGAAATCCTTTTCGGCTATCCGGGCGGCGCGGTGCTTCCAATCTACGATGCCCTATTGGACGAACCCCGGCTGCGCCACATCCTTGTGCGCCACGAGCAAGGTGCTGCCCACGCGGCCGAAGGATACGCGCGCTCGAGCGGAAAGCCGGGCATCGTTCTCGTCACCAGCGGACCTGGCGCGATCAACACCGTCGTGGGCATCGTCGACGCGCTGATGGATTCGATCCCGCTGATCGTCATCACCGGTCAGGTGCCCACCCATCTGATTGGCACGGACGCCTTCCAGGAAGCCGATACGATCGGGATCACCCGGTCGTGCACGAAGCACAACTACCTTGTTAGGAGCATCGAGGAACTTCCCCATGTCATGCACGAGGCCCATCGCATTGCGACCACCGGAAGGCCCGGACCGGTCTTGATCGACATCCCCAAGGACATTCAGGTCTCACGTGGACCATATGTCGCTCCTGGCGAAAGTCTGCCTCTGCATCGCTACGAGCCGCAGACCAAGGGCGATCCCGCAAGCATCGCGGAAGCGGTCAAACTGCTGTTGGGGGCCCAACGGCCCATTCTCTATACCGGCGGCGGCGTCATCAATTCGGGACCGAAGGCTAGCGAGCGTCTAAGGGAGTTTGCCGCTCTGTTGGGCGCTCCCGTCACCTCTACGCTCATGGGTCTTGGGGCGTTCCCGGCCTCCGATCCGCTGTGGTTGGGAATGCCTGGCATGCATGGCGCGTACGAAGCCAACCATGCGATGCACGATTGCGACGTCATGTTGTGCCTCGGCGCACGGTTCGACGATCGCGTCACCGGACGTCTCGACGCCTTCTCGCCGGGATCGACGAAGATCCACATCGATATCGATCCGTCGTCGATCGGAAAGATCGTACCCGTCGACGTCGGCATAGTCGGGGACGCCCTGTCGGTCTTGGAAGACCTCATCGCTGCGTGGCCGCGGGAGCGTCGGCAAGAACGCACCGAGAAGCTCGCGCCATGGTGGCTCCAGATCAACATCTGGCGGGCACGCAAGGCGTTCAGCTACCTCAATTCGTCGGAAGTCATCAAACCTCAGTACGCACTCGAGCGCCTACGGGCGCTGACCCTTGATCGGGATGTTTACGTGACGACGGAGGTCGGGCAGCACCAGATGTGGGCCGCGCAGTTCTTCCATCTGAACGAACCGAACCGCTGGATGACGTCCGGAGGGCTCGGAACGATGGGCTACGGCTTGCCGGCGGCGATCGGCGTACAACTCGCGCATCCGAAAAGCCTCGTCATAGACATCGCCGGCGAGGCGTCGATACTGATGAACATGCAAGAGATGTCAACGGCCGTGCAGTACCGGCTTCCGGTCAAGATCTTCATTCTCAACAACGAGTACATGGGGATGATCCGCCAATGGCAGGAATTGCTGCACGACGAGCGCTACAGTCATTCATATTCGGAAAGCCTGCCGGACTTCGTGAAGCTGGCCGAGGCGTACGGCGCGGTCGGCATTCGCGCGGAGACACCGGACGAATTGGACGGCAAGATCCTAGAAATGCTCGACACTCCTGGTCCGGTGATTTTTGACTGCCGGGTCGAGAAGACTGAAAACTGTTTGCCGATGATTCCGTCGGGACGACCCCACAATGAGATGATTCTGTCAGAAGAGATCGTCGACATGGGCTCTGTGATCGCTGCCGAAGGTCGTGCCCTGGTGTGATCCTGCCAGGAGGAATGTCATGTCTATAGAAGCCGGCCGCGATGACGATATGCTGGCGCGAGGCGCCGGGTTGTCAGACGTTCTCGCGCCCGGTCTCCGCGTTGTGTTCTGTGGCCTTAATCCAGCTCTGACTGCTCAACGAGACGGCCACAATTTCTCGTCTCCCAGCAACCGCTTCTGGCGGGTACTGCATTTGGCCGGCTTCACTCCCCGGCTGTTACGGGCGGAGGAGGAACAGCACCTGCTGCAATATGGCTGCGGGATCACGGCCGCGGTATCCCGCGCGACCAGAAGCGCAGCCGAGCTGGTAGCCAGCGACTACCTCACGGCAGTACCCCAATTGGAGGCAAAGATCAGCAAGTTTGGACCGGCCCATCTTGCATTTCTCGGTAAGGCGGCATTTGCCGCTATCAGCGGTCGAGGCGATTGCGATTGGGGCAGACAGAGCGACGTGTTCGCGGCTGCGAAAACGTGGGTCCTGCCGAACCCAAGCGGTCTCAACAGAGCGTTCAGCTTGGATCGCTTGACCGGGCACTACCACGACCTAAGATCACAAATCTAGCTGCTCCTTCGCAGTCCGGGAGTTTACGAGCAGCTAGCAAGGAACCGCCGGAACGCAGACGAATCCGTAAGGCAGGGCAAAAATGCGTATCGCCATTCTCGCCATTCCGGGCGTCCAAATGCTCGATGTAGCCGGCCCGATGGACGTGTTCTCCGAGGCCACCACCCTACTGACGGGGCGATCCGGGTACACGGTCAAAATTGTGGCACTGTCCATGGAACCTGTCACAGCCCTTAATGGCACTCGATTTCTGCCGGACTTGTCGATCGAGAATACCCTAGAAGGATTCGACACCTTGCTGATTGCCGGCAGCCCCAGCGTGCGCCAATACGAGGACCATCGCGAGCTTGTTCAATGGATCATCCGGGAGGCGCGCCACGTCCGCAGGCTCGCGTCGATATGCACTGGCGCCTTCCTCTTGGGCAAGGCGGGCCTACTCGATGGTCGGCGTGCGACGACGCATTGGAATTCGACGTCCCGTCTCGCTAGCATGTTCCCGACGGTGAGACTGGAACCCAATACCATATTCGTGAAGGACGGGCCCATCTATACAAGCGCGGGCGTTACCGCGAGCATGGATCTAGCGCTTGCCCTTGTCGAAGAAGACTTCGGTCGCAGCATGGCGCTACGGGTAGCAAAGGAGCTCATCCTTTTTCTGCAGCGCCCCGGCGGTCAGTCGCAGTTTAGCGTCCATCTCGAAGCTCAGGCGGCGGGGATCGGTCCGATCCGGGATATCACGCAGTGGATCGTCGAGAACATAGCCGACGATCTGTCCGTGGAGACGCTGGCGGCGCGCCTAGGGATGAGCAGTCGCAACTTCGCACGCACCTTCAAACGCGAGACCCACATGACACCTGGCGACTACGTCGAGGCGGCCAGGGTCGAAGCCGCTCGAAGAATCCTGGAAGAAAGCGACACGCCCCTGAAGAGGGTCGCAAGCCTGTGCGGGTTCGCAGACCAGACGGGCCTGCGCCGAGCTTTCATGCGAAGGATCAATGTCACGCCCGTCGAGTATCGTCACCGGTTTCGGCCGCCCGAGACGGCCGCGATCGCCGAACCACCACCTCGAAGACGGGCGTCGCTCGCGACCGCTTGACGGCGCCATTCCTCTGTCATCGAACGGCAAATTGCCCAGGGAGGTAGTTATGGAAAAGAGCTTCACCGCGATGGTGATCGATACGGTGGACGGCAAAATGGCGGGCCGCTTTCGCGAGGTTTCCATCGACCAGTTTCCCGACTACGACGTACTCGTCGAAATTGCCTACTCGACGCTCAACTACAAGGACGGCCTGGCGATCACGGGCAAAGCGCGGATCGCTCGGCGGATGCCCATGATCGGCGGGGTTGACCTCGCAGGGACGATCGTCGAAAGCAGATCTCCTAGATGGCGGCCGGGCGACAAGGTCATCCTGAACGGATGGGGGCTGTCGGAGACGGAATGGGGAGCCTACGTCAGGTACCAGCGGGTCAAGGCGGAGTGGCTGATCCCCCTCCCCGATGCCTTCTCGATGCAGGAGGCGATGGCGATCGGCACCGCCGGCTACACGTCCGCACTATGTGTCGACGCACTGGAGAAGTGGGGAACGATACGGCCCGGCGAAGGTGAAGTGCTGGTCACCGGAGCGGCCGGCGGCGTGGGCTCCGTTGCTATCGCTCTTCTTTCTGCACAAGGCTACAGAGTGACTGCGTCGACCGGTCGGCGGGAGACTCACGACTATCTCGCTTCGCTTGGAGCAAGCGGCGTCATCGACAGAGCGAGCTTGCAGGAAAAGGGCCCACCACTTCAAAAGGAACGCTGGACCGGCGGCATCGACAGCGTCGGCTCGAACACCCTGGTCAATGCCCTTGCTCAGACCGTACGCGGTGGTGCGATCGTGGCCTGCGGGCTTGCCGGGGGAGCAGATCTTAACGCAACCGTGATGCCGCACATCCTCCGGAGTGTTGCGCTGATCGGGATGGATTCCGTGAGCGCGCCGATAGAGCAGCGGCTAGGTGCGTGGAAACGTCTGGCACGCGATCTCGACAGAGAGAAGCTCAGCAAAATGACTACAGTCGAGCCTATGTCGAAGCTCCCGCAGCTCGCGGAGGACATCATCGCGGGCAGAATCCGCGGGCGTGTGGTTATTGATGTCCGTCAGGTTTGACCGCAGCCTCCCCGGTCATAGATCCTGCGTTAGCTGTCTCAAGAACATGGCAATCGCTTCCTCGTCGCGCTTGTAGAACATCCATTGCCCCACCCGTCTCGTGGTCAGGAGGCCGGCAGCGCTCAACGCAGTGAGGTGGCCCGAGACGGTGGACTGCGCCAGTCCGCTTCGCTGGAACTGGTTCGCGCAGACGCCCATTGCTAAGGGATGCTCCTGAGCATCGAAATGCTTCTCCGGATCTTTCAGCCAACTGAGGATGTCCATTCGAGCGGGGTGCGAGAGCGCCTTGATGATTGCAAACGTGTCCATAGTCGTTCCTTGGAACTCGATCTGCTGCCGTATGCTTCGCCGCTTCTTCAAGCATTTCGCTCCACCGGGAGGCATTGGACAGCGGCTGCCTCAACCGGCGGAGCTCGGCAGGCCTCCCCAGCTTGCCGAGCAGGTGAACATCGATATGCAAGTAGTCCGCCGTCGAAGCGGCTATTGCCGCTAGTTCCGATATATATCGCTCGTGAGTTCAAGCGCATCGGGTTCCGGTGCCGAACTTGCGAACTGCGCGGCGTCCTGAACGACGCCCTTCACCGACGCGTCGATCTCTTCTAGGGCGTTTCGCTCAACATCCCGTCGTTCGATGAGAGAGCGCAGACTTTCGATGGGATCGCGTGTCGACCTCATAGTGTCGACCTCCTCGCGCGTCCGGTATTTCGCCGGGTCCGACATCGAGTGGCCGCGGTAGCGATAGGTCTCCATCTCGAGAATTGTTGGACCGTCCCCAGCCGCCGCTCTCGACCTGGCTCGCGCCCCCGCCTCCCGCACCGCGAGGATGTCCATGCCATTGACCCTCTCGCCGGGAACGTTGAAGGCGAGGCCGCGCTGGTACAGTGGGACCTCGGTGGTTGACCGTTCGACCGAAGTGCCCATGGCGTAGCGGTTGTTCTCGATGACGTAGACGATGGGCAGGGAGTGCACAGCCGCCATATTGAAACTCTCCGCAACCTGACCCTGGTTCACCGCGCCGTCTCCCATGTATGCGAAGCATACGGCCCCATTGCCGCGATAGCGGTTTGCAAACGCAAGCCCCGTGCCGAGCGACACCTGCGCACCGACGATGCCGTGCCCCCCGTAGAACCCCTTGGCAACATCGAACATGTGCATCGATCCTCCTTTGCCCCGAGACACCCCGGCATCCCGTCCGGTCAGCTCCGCCATCACCGCCCTCGGACTCATGCCCGCCGCGATCATATGCCCATGATCCCGGTAACTGGTGATGATCTGGTCGCCCGGCTGAAAGACCGCGCGCATTCCCACCGCGATCGCTTCCTGGCCGATGTACAGGTGACAGAAACCTCCGATGAGGCCGGACCCATATAGCTGGCCCGCCCGTTCCTCGAACCTCCGGATAAGCAACATTGTGCGGTAGTAGTCGAGCAGTTCGGGGAGGCCCGCTTCAAGATAGCCGTCAGGCGGTTCCGGAATGGCCGTCGACCTATGTGATATTCTGGGTGACATCGACATCGCTCCTTTCATGGCACCATCTGCAGGCTCAAGGCGCGAATGCTGCGTCCATAAATAGGCCAGTCTCGGCAATGTGGCGAGACATCTGACCCGCCGCCGTCGACGCCGATGCCGGACGCCCCACGTACTGCGGCCGGGTTGGGGTTCCTCGAGCTTGCTTGATCGCCCATTCGATGTAGGTCTCAACAAACGACCAAGCCCCCATGTTCTTCGGCTCCTCCTGGCACCATACGATGTTCGCGTTGGGGAACCGCGCCAGCTCGGCCGCCAACGCTTTCGCCGGGAACGGGTAGAGCTGCTCAACGCGGAGAAGATAGACGTCGTCGAACCCGCGCTTGGTCCGCTCCTCCTCGAAGTCGTAGTAAACCTTGCCGGAACACAGCAGCACCTGCCGGATCTTGCTGTCCTGCGCCAGCTTGATTGAGTTCTCGCCGTCCGTTTCGCTGTTGTCTCGCAGAATGCGCTGGAATTTTCCGTCGGCGCTCAGGTCCGCCAGGTCCGACTTGCACAGCTTGTGTCGCAACAGGCTTTTCGGGGTCATCAGTATCAGCGGCTTGCGGAAGTCGCGGGTCAACTGCCGTCTGAGGATGTGAAAATAGTTTGCCGGCGTTGAGCAGTTGGCCACCTGCCAGTTGCCCTCAGCCGAACTCTGCAGATAGCGCTCCAGACGAGCCGAAGAGTGCTCGGGACCCTGACCGTCGTATCCATGAGGGAGGAGACAGACTAAACCCGACATCCGGAGCCACTTGCGCTCGGCGGACGAGAGGAATTGGTCGAACACCACCTGAGCGCTGTTTGCGAAGTCGCCGAATTGCGCCTCCCAAAGAACCAGGGCTTTCGGCTCGGCAAGCGAATAACCATACTCGAAGCCAAGCACGCCCTGCTCCGAAAGCATCGAGTTGAAAGTCTCGCACGGCGCCTGTTTAGGAGTGATTGAATTCAGCGGCATGTACCGAGCGCCGGTCTCCTGATCGATAATCACCGAATGGCGCTGCGAGAACGTCCCGCGCTCGCTGTCTTGCCCCGATAGTCGGACGGGATATCCGTCGTCGGCAAGCGACCCCAAGGCGAGCGCTTCTGCCGTTGCCCAATCGATACCTTTGCCTGCCTCGATCGCCTTCCGCCGCGCCTCGATGAAACGAACGACCGTGGGGTGCGCGTTGAAGCCCTCGGGGAGAGTCGTGATCTTTTCCCCGATGGTTGCCAGCCTAACCACGTCGACGCCGGTCAGGCTATCGGATTCCTCCTCGCTAGCCGACTGGCCGGAGCCGAGGCCCGCCCATTTGCCATCAAGCCAGTCGCCCTTCTCCGGCTTGTAGGACTTCGACGCCTCAAGCTCCAAGTCGAGATGCTCGGTCCACCTGGCGCCGGCTTCCTCGACTTCGCCTCTTGCTACGACGTCCTCCGAAATCAGACGCTCTGCGTAAATATCGAGCGTCGATTTATGCCTGCGGACCTCCTTGTACATCGCCGGCTGTGTGAACGACGGCTCGTCGCCCTCATTGTGGCCGAAGAGCCTGAAACAGATCAGATCGATGACAACGGGCTTGTGGAACGTTTGGCGATATTCGATGGCCAGCCTTGAGACACGAGCCACAGCCTCGGGATCATCGCCGTTGACGTGGAAGATGGGCGCCTCGACCATTTTCGCGATGTCAGACGGATATGGTGACGAGCGGGAGTAGCTGGGATCCGTCGTGAAGCCGACCTGGTTGTTGATTATCAGATGGACCGAGCCGCCGGTTCGAAACCCCTTCAGACCTGAGAGGCCGAGGCTCTCGGCAACGACGCCCTGCCCCGCGAAGGCCGCGTCCCCATGGATCAAAAGCGGCAAGACGGTCGTTCGATCGACGGAATCGTTTCTCTGCTCCTGCTTTGCCCTGACCTTTCCGAGAACCACCGGATCGATGATCTCGAGGTGGGAGGGATTCGCAAGCAGGGACAGATGAACCGTCTTGCCATTGAACTCCCGATCCGACGAGGTGCCTAGATGGTACTTCACATCTCCCGAACCTTCGACCTCATCGGGAAAGAACGACCCCCCTTTGAATTCGCTGAAGATTGCGCGGTGAGGCTTGCGGATGACCTGACTGAGGACGTTCAGGCGACCACGATGCGCCATTCCGAAGACGACCTCGACCACGCCCAGAGCCGCACCGCATTCTAGGATTTCTTCCAGCGCAATGATCGTGGACTCTCCGCCGTCAATACCGAAACGGGTCGTACCGACGAACTTCTTGTTGAGATAGCGCTCGTAACCAGTAACCTCGACAAGCTTCTGCAAAATGGCGCGCTTTCGATCAACAGCCAGTTCGGTGACGTTGTCCTGGGCTTCGACTCGCTCCTGAATCCACGCACGTTGCACCGGATCTGAAATATGCATGTACTCATAGCCGACTGTACCGCAATAGCTGCGGCGCAAGCAGGTCACGATCTCTCTCATCGTGGACAATTCGGACCCGAAGGCGCCGTCGATAAATATCTTCCGTTCCAAGTCCCCTTCCCCGAAACCGTATGAAGAAGGGTTCAGCTCTTCATTGTCCTTCGGGATCTTCAGGCCCAGTGGGTCGAGCTGGGCGCTAAGATGACCGCGCATCCGATAGGCACGGATGATCGCTAATGCGCGCGCGGTGTCGCGGTTCGCCGTGAACAGATCGCTTTTCGGTATGGCGCTAAGTCCAGCCCCAGCCGTTCGTTCCGGGCCAGCGTCTTTTGACCAGTTCCCATCCAGGGCGGAGATCAGCTCGCCGTTCAAAGGTAGGGGCCAGTTCGCGGACTGCCAGGAGGCGCCGTTCGCAGTCCGTCGAATGTCGACTGCGTCGTCTCCCAGCGAATTGAAGAAATCCCGCCATTCGGCGCCGACGGAGCTGGGGTCATCCAGATAACGGGCCTGCAAGCTTTCGATATAGTGCGCGTTCGCAACGTCGAGAAACGACGTCTGCGAGAAGATTTCGTTGGACGGTTGTTGGCGGCTCGCGCGGTTCATCTGAGCATTCCTTGTCGTCCCGGCGCTCCGGGCATCCTCCGCGTGGATCTTTTGCGGGCCCCTAGGAGCGGGCAGCGTGGAACCACCGCGCCGCCTCTCTGTATGGCGATCTGCGGGTTCGATCGGTTAAAGGGAACCCGTCTGCAGACTGCGAGGCGATTATAGCGGCTGCGTGATTGTCCGATATCAAAAGGAGAATGCAAAAACGGACAACTTGGGGCATATACCGCCGCATCGCGTACGAAAGTGGTGACGCGCCGTGGAACCTCGTAGCGCTCCCCGACGTGCAGCCACGAAATAATGAATGCCGAAAATTTTGCGAGTGCCTATTGTACCAAAGTGTCTCCGGTCCTGCTGGTCCAGCGGAAGAGTGAGTTCCGACAGCGATGGTCAGGCTCGAGGCGGCGTAACGCCGCCGAGGCTACTCTGGCCATTTTCGAATACTTCGCGTGGGGCGCTGAGTTCATATCTTTTCCGTTGCACGGGAAGATCCGACATCACAGCGGGAATTCCGAGTTAAGACGCTCCAAGAGCGCGTCGCGTTCGGCTATTCCGGCGTCATACAGACAAAGAAGTTCCCGAGCTGCCGCGAGCGCCTGCGCGCCCCCCCGATCGCACTGCCGGGCTCGGCAATATTCAACGAGGACGGCGTGCAATATGGAGAGGTCGTCTGGCCCCAGCGGCCGATTGGCCTTGTAGTCGAAGGCTCCGAACATCGCGCCTATCCTTGTCCGCCCCGCCCTGCACAGAGAGCTCGCATTCCGGCATGGTGGTAGCGGAACGCCTGAGCCAAGCGATCTCTGCCGCCGGCACCCACCGGCGAAGGAGCACGAGCCTTATGGATCATCACCAGCGCGAGGACCATCGTCACCATCGCAACCGCTCTAGCAACGAGATGAAAGCTTGAACTTGCAGGTTTGTTGTCGGGTAGAACATCGTCGGGTCCCGTGAAGGCTGGCTGCGACAGCGACTGAACGTCTTACAGTATGACGACTGGCCGCGAACGCCGCAGTTGCACATAGGTATCGCCGATACCAAAGTCCAATGGCGGCCCGTTTGGCGCTGCCTCAAAGTCCACTCCCCTGAAGGCGCCTCGTCGTTTCCCACGGGTGTGGCGACGCACGTTCACGCAAGGAGCTCAGTCATGGATCTGTTATCCTTGGCGAAGGACATCGCCGAACGTATCGAAAAGGAACCCTCGCGCGCCAAAGTGCGTAACGGTTCGTGTGATCGACGTCCACCGGGACACCGTGCTCCAGCACCACATGAATGGCGCGCTGGCTTTTTCAATGCTGATATCGGAGCGCAAGGCCTACACTTCCGCGCTCAGGATTAAGAACGCCGACCTCTTTCACCTAGTGCAATCTGGAAAGGACCTTTTCCACCTAGTTTCGCAGGAGAAATTCTGCGCCATGGGCGGCGGAGCGCCTCGCGAACGGGATGGTGAATTTGTCGGCGGCGTGGGCGTCCAAGGTGGAACCGTCGCAGAGGACGTGGGCATCTTGGAAGCAGCCCTCAAAGGACCTCGGATAACAACATAGCAACCTCGAAAGATCTCGCCGCGGCAACGGCTAGATACCACCTCGTTCCAACATGGTCGGAAAGTCATGCCCAATTTCGAATTTGCAAATCTCAGCCGACGTTCGTTCGCTGGCATCGCCCTAGGCGCGACGGCAGCCGGCGTTCTAGGGGAACGCGCAGTCGCACAACGGGCGACTGGCACCGAAGTCTCACTGAACGACCACGCTGCGCTGAATGCAAGTGAACGGATCGACGCCGGGGATCTCAGCGTCTCGTACGCCGCGCTCGGTCCAGACGATGGACGGGAAGTGCTTCTGCTCCATGGCTGGCCTTACGACATCAATAGCTTTGCCCAGGTCGCGCCACTGTTGGCGGAGCAAGGTCATCGCGTAATCGTGCCGTTCCTGCGAGGATTTGGAGGCACCAGATTCCTGTCTGCGAAAACGAAGCGGAACGGACAACCATCCGCGCTCGCGGTCGACATGGTCAACCTGATGGACGCTCTGAAGATCGAAAAGGCGACGATCGCCGGTTTCGACTGGGGAGCGAGGACGGGGGACATCGTCGCTATTCTATGGCCGGAGCGCTGCAAGGCGCTCGTCTCCGTGAGCGGCTATCTGGTGGGAAGCCAGAGCGCCGGCAAGACGCCGCTTCCACCCTCGGCGGAACTTCAGTGGTGGTATCAGTATTACTTCGCCACCGATCGCGGTCGCGACGGATACGGAAAGTACACCAACGACTTCAACAAGCTGAATATGGAAGTTCGCCTCTCCGAACTGGAAGTTCGACGACGCGACCTTCGAACGCAGCGCCGCGGCGTTCTCAAAGCCCGACCACGTCGAAATCGTCGTGCACAACTACCGCTGGCGACTGGGGCTGGCGCAGGGGGAAAAGCGGTTCGACAAGCTCGAAGCCAAGCTGGCGAACGCACCTGAAATCCTCGTCCCGACGATTACCATGGAAGGCGACACAAACGGCGCGCCTCATCCAGATCCCAAAGCTTATGCCGAGAAGTTCAAGGGCAGATACGAACATCGTCTGGTCTCGGGCGGGATCGGCCAAAACCTACCACAGGAGGCTCCCGAGATCTTCGCCAAGGCTATCCTAGAGGCGGAGTCATGGTCATGAGGAATTTTGGGGACGGGATCCCACCTAGACTGCTTGGCAACTTCTTCATCGGATAACACCGGCTTCTCGTGATAGCCGAAACCCAGGCGCGAGACTTCCAGCCCGCTGTTTTCGGCAAGGTTGCCGTAGATCCAAGCTCGCAGCGCAAGGTCCACGCTATGCAGGGGCCGTCATTTGAGTAGACCGGGGTTTCATGAATGCCCCAAGTGCCCCCGCGAAAAAGGGCCCGTGGTCGCAACTTCAGGACTCTGCGACCACCGATCTCTCGTCGCGGGTTCGTGCCGCCTGTCATGCAGCCGTACAGCCGACCGCTTGCGTCGCACCAGAAAGAAGCTTGACGAGCGCTTGAGCGCCCGCCGTGGACGACGCCGGGTTCTGGCCCGTGATCAGCCGGCCGTCAGTGATGGCAAAGGCTTCCCAGTTTCCCTTCTTTTCGAAAAGTCCGCCCAGCCGTTTGAGCTCGTCCTCGACCAGGAACGGCACGATCTTGGTGAGTTGAACCTCTTCCTCCTCGGTGTTCGTGAAACCGGTAACGCGCTTACCCTTGACGAGCGGCGCACCTTTGTAGGTAACCCGATGTAGCACGCCCGGTGCGTGGCAAACGGCCGCGACTGGTTTTCCGGAATTATAGAAGGACTCAATCAGGGCGATCGAGTCCGGGTCCTCGGCAAGATCCCACATCGGCCCATGACCGCCGGGATAGAAGACCGCGGCAAAATCTTCCGACCGCATGTCCTTCAGCTTCTTCGTCATCGCGAAGACCTTCTGCGCGTCGGGATCCTTCTTGAAGCGGGCCATCGCGGGGGTCTGGTTTTCCGGCAGATCGCTCTTTGGATCGACCGGAGGCTGACCGCCCTTCGGCGAGGCGAGCGTCAGATCGATGCCTGCGTCGCGAAAGACGTAGTATGGCGCGGCACCTTCTTCGAGCCAGAAACCCGTTTTGCGGCCGGTGCTTCCGAGTATGTCATGCGAGGTGAAAACCATCAGGACTTTCATCTGTCGGCTCCTTCCTTTGCTGTGACGCAGCGAAACTGACTGCACGAGCCGGAGTATGCTAACGACCATCACCCGGCACACTTGCACATTGGTATCGGTGATACCTTAGTATCGGTTGAAACGGTGCTCCGAATGCACGGCTAAAGTCCTGGAGATGATGGGACAGGCGATCGTATCGGCGATGCCTATGCGGGATGGCGAAGGCGAAGCGCCGATATCAAACTTGCTGCTTTACAACCTGATCCATAGGAAGGATGGCCAGGATGACGCACGCACTAGAGAGCAGATCCGGATCGATAAGGTCGCCAGTCTGTTGGCAGATCTCTTTTGACAACCGCGCCTGAACGTCATGGGCCCGCAATTCGGGCAAGAGGTTCGCGAACTTGCGTAGCAACTGCCACCAGAGTTCGAGGCTTGGTCTTCGCTCGTACGATGATCCTACGGGGCGCGCATCCATTTCGTACGGTTCTGCTTCAGACCATCTTGCCATTTATTTGATTGATCGCATAACAGATCGATTAGTTCGATATCAGACCTATTGAGCGCCGTTTCTTCGAACGAACCACCTAGTCGACCGAAAGCTCCCGGGAAGCGTCTCGGAGCCCGATTTCCAGTTCCCGCAAGGTAGCAACTGCCTGGTGGTCTTTGCTACCTGATGCCGCAAGTTCCGCGTTGCCCCGACGAAGAGATAACTTTGCATATGCGTCGCTTGTCAATGCAAGGGATGTTGCTAGACAGCCTTGAATATTTCAGCGTCGAGCTGGCTGGCATGCGCCAGGATCCGGACCGAGAAGTCTTCGCTTAGCTTCGTCGAGGTGAAGGAATATCGTTCTCGTTGCTGTCGTGCCCCACAGCCAACACCTTTGTATAATAGACACTGTCCGTCAATAAATGGAAGCTTCCCCCCGCGCGATGGACCGGGGTGGACCGAGTTCGTATGCTTTGACGCGATCGGGCGCCGATAATATGGGGCAGCAGGCGCGAGACAGAGTGAGGACTGTTATCGCCCATGAAAACGCGCACTTCCACAATTCGATTCGCCAGCTCGGAATTGAGCCGAAGCAGGCACGTATGTGCGTTCTTCAATAATCAGGAAGACGCCTACAAGGTCCTGTTGCCTTTCATCGTCGATGGTTTCACCTGTGGGCACAGGGCGGTCCATCTCCTCAATCCCGGAGACGAAGCGCAGCATCTATCGCGATTGCGATGCGAGGGGATCGACACGGAATCAGCGCAGAGATCCGGGCAGCTTGAAGTGCGAACGAACGCCGACGTTTATCTTCGGGAAGGTCGGTTCGATCAGCACCGAATGTTCGCCGAATTCGAGGAACTGGCGAGCGGAGATGCGGGCAGCAAGTTCCCCTTGAGCAGGATCGTCTGTCAGATGGACTGGGCAGGAGAAGGCCGTTCGGACGTCACCGATCTCTTGGCGTTCGAAGCTCGCGTCAATGATTTGTGGGACCAGCACGAGGATGCGGTAATCTGCGTATACGACCTGGCGAAGTTCGGAGGCGAGACGGTGATCGACATCATGAGGACCCATCCGATGGTTGTCGTAGGGGAAACGATGCAGGAGAATCCCTTCTACGTTCCTCCTTCCCAATTTCTCCAAGAGTTGGGAAGAAGGCATCACCGCAAATCGGGCCAATCCTAGAAAAGGAAGCGGGGATGTCTGATCTCGTCTACTTCCCTTCCCCGGAAACCGATCGGCTTCGCCGCTGTGTGAACGATCTGGTCGCATTGATCGCCCTTCCGGCGATCTGGTCGGGCGGCGACCTTCTCCACGTTGGGGAGACGCTCCTCGACGTTCTCAAATCGATGCTCGACGCGGACTTGTTGTACCTGCGACTCTTTTCGAGTTGCGGAGATGCGCCCCTGGAGTTCGCTCGCGTCGCCTTTGGCGAAACAGCCGTCAGGGCGGCCACTGTAGGTGCGGCCCTCGACAGTGCGCTCGGCCAGCTCTCCGGATGGCCTCCGATCTCCATTGCGACGTTTACAGGCGCGGACTTGGTGATCGCGCATGCTCAGCTTGGACTTCAAGGGGCCGCAGGCGTGCTGGTTGCCGGCTCTCGCGACGTCGCGTTTCCAACGGAAGAGGAGCGGCTGATCCTCAGCATTGCCGCCAACCAGGCTGCCGTCGCGGCACATGACGCCGCCAGACTTTCAGAGCAACGAAATCTCGCCGCCGTCCTTGACGGCCGCGTGGCCCAACGGTCCGCCGAGCTGGCAAAAGCGAACGTCGCGCTAAGGAAAGAGATGGAACAGCGGCAGCGGACCGATGCGGAACGACGTCTTGCCGAGGAGGCTCGCGACAAGTTCCGCGCCGAACTCTCGCATATCAGCAGGGCGATGAGCCTGGGGACGATGTCGGCGGCGATCGCTCATGAAGTGAATCAGCCTCTTTCCGGCATTATAACCAATGCCAACACGTCCCTCCGGATGCTTTCCGCGACACCGCCCAATGTGGAAGGCGCTCTCGAAGCCGCTCGTCGAACCATTCGAGACGGAAACCGAGCCACGGAAGTAATCGCTAGGGTCAGGGCCTTGTTCAAGAAGCAGACCACTGCCACGGAGCCGGTCGACCTGAACGACGCCGCACGGGAGGTCATCGGTCTTATCGGTAACGATCTGCAGCGAAACAGGATCACGATCAAGACCCAGTTCGAAGACGAGCTTCCGCTCATTGAAGGAGATCGCGTTCAACTCCAGCAAGTTGTGATGAACCTGCTGCGGAACGCGGCAGACGCGTTGGGCGAAATCAGCAGTCAACCTCGGGAGATCGTGGTGAGCACGGAATTTGATGGCGAGGCGATACTTATGAGTGTGGCTGACACGGGCGCCGGGGTCGACGAAAGGGACATCGATCGAATGTTCGATGCGTTACACACGAGCAAGCCGGACGGCATGGGGATCGGGTTGTCGGTCAGCCGCTCCATCATCGAAAGCCACAATGGACAGATATGGGCGAGCGCGAACAAAGGACATGGCGCGATCTTCGCCTTTTCGGTCCCGCTCTCTTCCACGATCGGAGGCGACGCAGAGAGTTTGAATGAGAGGATGGACTTCGAGGTGCGGCCATGACGACGACGCCCATCATCTCGCTCGACGACGAGCCCGCGCGGGAACCGCTTCCCTGCCTTGTTCGCTTCCTCGGATTTGACCTCAGGATGTGTTTCTCCGCACGAGAGTTTTTGAGTTGCGCGTCTGGGGAGGAAACGCAGTGTCTGGCTCTCGACGTCGCTATGCTAAGTACGACCGGTCCGGAGCTCCAAGCCAAACTCGCTTGGCTACGTGAGACCATTCCGATCGTCTTCATAATGGCTGAGGACGACCACGATCGAAAACAGGTATTAATCCGGCGCGGCGCCGTCGACTGCCTTCTCAAGCCATTTGATGACGAACTGCGCGACGCGCTTGATCGAGCATTCCCATAAATCTCGGATAAGGAGATTGCGCATGTACAGTGTTATTTCCAACACGCCTGAACAGAGCTCGAGGTCGCCGACTGTCGAGATGAGTAAGCCTATCGTCTTCATCGTCGACGATGACGTGTCCGTCCGGGAGTCGCTGGAACTTTTGGTCCGTTCGGGGGGCTGGGAGCCATCGCTCTTCGAATCCGCAGAGCAATTTTTGGATTACTCGCGTCCCCGGACTCCGTGCTGTCTCATCCTGGACGTCAATATGCCGGGCCTCAATGGTCTTGAGCTGCAACGAACGATCGTGACGGACGGCGTCAAAATACCGATCATCTTCATCACAGGCTTCGGCGACGTCCCCATGACAGTCCGCGCGATGAAGGCCGGCGCGGTTGAATTCCTGACAAAACCTCTCGATATCGGAGCTCTTCTCGAGGCAGTGGGCGCGGCACTGGCACACAGCGAAACGGTCTCGCGCGAAGAGGAAGAACTCGCCCTTCTCCAGCAAACCTACGGGTTACTAAGCCCTCGCGAGCGTGCCGTCATGCGCCTGGTTATTACAGGGCTTCTCAACAAGCAGATCGCGTTCGAACTCGGCATCAGCGAGATAACCGTGAAGGCCCATCGTGGCCAAGTCATGCGGAAGATGAACGCACGTTCGCTACCCCACCTCGTGAACATGGCTGCGCGGCTTAATCTGTCCGAGAACGAACTGATCCACTGAACCATGGAAGAGCCTTATGCTCGAAGGAAAATCCAGGTGGCTGGCAGGGGGAGTGCTATAAGTCCCGTAAGAATAACCGTCACGGCAAGCATACCCCGAATTACGCCCGTCCGTTCAATCCTGCGCGGGATGATCATCGCGAGCAGCGGCCAGCCAGATAGCCGATGTAGTTTGCAGTTGCCAACCGCCCCGTCGTCCCGAGATCGAGCACTCCATCGCGCAGCATCATCGGCATAATTGGCGTGAATGCGAAACGCCCTATGCCCATAGCGATTGCCAGTGACGCGGAACCGGTTGCGACTACGGCACGATATCTCGAAACCCGTTCCGACATGACTGCCTTCCTTCACTTTCCATGAATCCGGTAAGAGAACACGGCGACCGCCGGCACTATCGTCAGGCTCCAAATGACCGTTGGAGAGGAAGATCGCTCAACCCTTCGCGGAAGTAGGACCTTTCCCGCAGAGAATGAAGGTTCGAACGTGCCGATCTGTCTACCGGCAAAACGGCAGGATGAGTGCTCAGAGAAGTCCTGTCCGCACTTTGACGACGGACATTCTTCGTCGTACGGGATCTTCGTCAGCTCCCTGCGGGGGAAGTCGTGACGCGTGCCTGGCCGCCTTCCCGACCAAAGGTCGGGAAATCATTTCTTGACGCACCTCCGCCCGTCGACCGGATCGGCGCGAGCGCGGCGCCCGCCGTGGCATCTGCGCCACAGCATCGGCCAGCGGCGTCTCATGCGCGAAGAAGTTCATGTTCACTGGCGCGTCGGTTCGATGCGCAGATTTCCTTCAGCGCCACTCGAAATCGGTCGACGCTTAATTGCGCGCCCGGCAGCGAACCAAGTCCTCCGGCTCGCGCCACCGCGAGGACCATGGCAACGGTGGTAACTCCGGTCGTAGGCCTGCACGATCGGAAGTTCGATGCCGAAGAGGTCGAGGATGCGGCGATCTTGCCAGGAATTCATGGTCCATTTCAAGTATCTTATCCGAAGGTAATAGGACCAGTTGGGCACCTTGGTCTTTCGCATGATCAGCCCCGTCCGGGGCACCGCCGACACCTTGGTACAATAGCGGCAGGCCCAATTTCGCGCGATCGTTCTGGCGAACCGGACGTGGTCACGTCGGCAGTTTGTCGGCACCGGCCAAATGCCCCAGAGTCTCGGATAATTCAGCAGCGCCCGCAGTCACTTCAGGGTAGGCCGGGCGTCACCTCAAGGGAGGCATGAATGAGCGCGCACAAGACAGTAATCGTCACGGGAGCGTCTCAAGGCATCGGAGCCGGACTGGTGAAAACGTTCCTCGACAAGGGCTGGAACGTCGTCGGCACGTCACGCCGCATCAGCGAAAGCATCGGTTTCGACCGGGCTGGCCGGCTGGAGCTAATAGACGGCGACGTGGCCGATCCCGATACCGCCGAACGGGTGGCACTGCGTGCAGTCGAACAGTTCGGATCGATAGACGCACTCGTGAACAACGCCGGGATCTTCTTCACGAAGCCGTTTCTCGAATACACGATCGAGGACTTCCGGCGCCTCTCCGCGACAAATATCGAGGGCTTCATCCACTTTACCAAGCACGCCGTAAGACAGATGTTGCGCCAGAGGTCGGGCGGCAGCATCGTCACCATCACCTCATCACTGACGGACCATCCGATCGCAGGCGTGACGGCATCCTTGCCGATGATCACGAAGGGCGGGTTGAACTCTATTACGAAGAACCTCGCGTTGGAATTCGCTGCGAACCACATCCGCGTGAATGCGCTATCGCCTGGCGTCGTAGACACTCCGCTGCATTCGCACAATCCCTCTGACTCTCTAAAGACATTGTCACCTATGGGCACGATCACGGCAGTGCAGGAGATTGTCGACGGCGTCGTCTACCTGACAGAGTCAGCAAACATTACCGGGGAGGTGCTCCACGTCGACAACGGAGCACATCTTGGGAAATGGTAGGGCGCGGCTCAGCAATCCCTCTGGGCTCGCTCGTCGAAGCGAGCTCGTCCTCGCCGATCAAGCCTTAGAAACCCGCTTCGTTTCAACCATGGAGGCAGTCATGAAGATCAAACCACGATCGAGCGTCCTCGCCGTCTTATCCACAGTGCTGACCGGCGCGACGCTGCTTACGATCCCGGCGCTCGCCTTATCGGGGCAGACGGTCGCGGTGAAGGTCGGTCAGCCGGCCAACGCCGAAACACAGCGGGCAAATGAACGGGTGCAGCTAAGGGTCGAAAAGCGAACCCCCGCGTACTGGCGTGTCACGTTCGACAATCCTCCTTTCAACATCTTCGGCCCAGAGACAATACCGCAGATGGAGAAGGTGGTCGCCGAGATCGAAGCCGATCCCCACCTGAGGGTCGTCGTTTTCGACAGCGCGGTACCAGGCTTCTTTCTGACCCACTACAACTTCACGCCGCCTTTGTCTGAATCCACGAGCCTTCCTGCAGGACGAACAGGTCTCCACCCCCTCCCCGACATGCTCGTTCGCATCAGCAAGGCGCCCGTCGTTTCGATCGCCTTGATCCGCGGCAGGGCCACCGGGGTCGGTAGCGAGCTTGCTCTTGCCAGCGATATGCGTTTCGCGAGCCGAGAGAAAGCCATCCTGTCCCAGTGGGAGGTCGGAGCGGGCTTCGTCCCCGGCGGCGGGCCGATGGCGCGTCTGCCTAGACTGATGGGGCGCGGTCGTGCGTTGGAGGTCCTTCTCGGATCGGACGACATCGACGGCGATCTGGCGGAGGAGTACGGGTATGTCAACCGTTCGTTTCCTGACGCAAAGCTAGACGCGTTCGTCGACGCGTTGGCGACCCGGATCTCGGGTTTCGACCGCCAGGCTATCGCCGACACCAAGCGTCTGGTTGATTACGCGAGCCTTCCAACGGATCCCGAAATCGGCGCGGGCTGGGACGCCTTCATCACGGCCGTGCAGCGCCCGATAGCGCAGAAGAATATTGGGAAGCTGATGGGCATCGGGTTGCAGACTGATCCCGACGTCGAAGCAAGGCTCGGTCATTACACAGAGACCTTGGCCGGTAAGTAGAGTGGCGGAGCCCGCACGCAACGCCGGAAGTCGTACGGGTAGTCCTTCCATTTTGAATCCCTCGAATGAGGGGCGGTGATGTCTTTCGACACGGCAAATGCAGCACGTAGGAGCAATACATACCGCGAGAGGCCAGACGCTGGTCGAACGTGGGCGTTCCAAACGTCATCTGCAACTCATGATCGACTCGATCCCGGCACTTGCGTGGTCGGCCTTGTCGGACGGGACTGCCGAGTTCTTCGATCGTCATTATCTGGACTATGTCGGTCTGTCGCGAGAGAAGATGCGAAACTGGCAATGGAAGAGCGTCATCCACCCCGACGACATGCATGTTGTGGATGCAGCATGGAGAGACTTCGATCGCGAGAGGCGCGATGCCGCAGCACATGGGAGGAACGGCGGCTTACACGAGAGAACTGGCTGAATGGGATGCTGCGTACGTGATCGCGAGGGCCGTCGGAGCGAACCGACTGAAAGATGCGAAGGGCGCTCCACCGATACCATGGTACAATATACCAGAGGTTGATGAGATCCTAGCTTAGACAACAGTTAGAAGTGTACATCCGCGGCAGGTCTTTGAGGTCGCTATGGAAAGGTTGCGTGGTCCACTAATTTCAGTCGTCGACGACGACATATCGGTACGCGAAGCCCTGCCAGCTCTGCTCCAAGCGTTCGGACATGAGGTTGCAACGTTCTCCTCCGCTGAGGGATTCCTGGAGGCGGCGGAAATGTCAGGCACACGCTGCCTCTTGCTCGACGTCAAGATGGAGGGCATGTCGGGTCAGGCTCTTTATCTCGAGCTGAGGCGTCTGGGCCGACACATTCCTGTTGTCTTCATCACGGCCAATCACGATGAGGTCTTGCGCACGCGTCTACTGAAACAAGGCGCCATCGACTGTCTCTTCAAACCGTTCAGCGACGACGCGCTCGAACTCGCCGTCGCAAGGGCGCTGGCGGGCAGCTAGCAGCGGTCCGCCACGAACGTTTGGGCCGCAACTGCCCGACCCGTGATCGAACTAATCACGATCAGCGCGTGGAACTGGCAATCACGTTTGCAACGAACGGCAGCGAGTGGTGGTATCTCTCAACTCCGTTGAATAAGCTCCGTATGGGCAGCCACTGCTATGTTGAAATGAACTTCGTGGAACGTCTTACGTCTCTAGCCGCGGTTTCACTGTCGGCAAGGTGACCGGGCCGACCTTTCGCCCGTCGAATGGGCGGTCGGTCGGTATTTTCTGTCGACGCACCAAGAGCCCGCCCTCCTCCCCTACGTGCCGGCCCACGCTACACAGCCTGCCTCCTCGAAGCGACAGCTTGCCACCGTGCCGTTTCGACACGCGCCGCGTTCAGAGAGACGCCGATGCTACCCGCCCGCGCAGACGGAAGCGTCGAATACAAAGGTATCGACGATACCATGGTGCAATGGCTCCTCAGCCGTTTTGGTGAGACCTTCCTTCTCGCAGAGACAAGGCAAATATGTAGGAGGATCCTATGGCCCACATACCGACGGTCACTCGTCGAACGTTTCTTGCGGTCGCGGCGTCCGCAAGTGCGGTCAGCATGCTTCCCGAGGCGTTCGCCGCCACGAGCGCGATGTCGGATCTGAAGCCGTTCAAGTTTTCCGCCACTGACGAGCAACTCGCGGATTTGCACCGTCGCGTTGCCGCCACGCGCTGGCCCGACGAGGAGAATGTCCCAGACGACAGCCAAGGCGTCCGGTTGGACACGATCAAGAAACTCGCCAAGCATTGGATGGATCACGACTGGCGCGAGGTCGAGGCGCGTCTCAATAGCTTTCCGCAGTTCGTGACTGAGATCGACGGTATCGACATTCATTTTATCCATGTCCGCTCGAAGCACGAGAACGCGCTGCCGATCATTATCACCCACGGCTGGCCCGGTTCGATCATCGAACAGTTGAAGGTTATCAAGCCCCTAACCGATCCGACCGTCTACGGCGGCACCGAGTTCGACGCCTTCCACGTCGTCATCCCCTCACTGCCGGGCTACGGCTTCTCCGGCAAGCCGAGGGAGACAGGATGGAACCCGCCACGAATCGCCAAGGCCTGGGCCGTGCTGATGCAGCGTCTCGGCTATGCGAAGTATGTCGCCCAGGGCGGCGACTGGGGCAACGCCGTCACGGAACTGATGGCGGTGCAGGAGCCCGAAGGACTTCTCGGCATCCACACCAACATGGCCGCGACCGTGCCAGCGGAAATCTCAAAGGCGCTAGCTACAGGTTCTCAGCCGACGGGTCTTTCTGCCGACGAGAAAAGGGCCTGGGATCAACTCGACGACTTCAACAAGAACGGCCTCGGGTATGCAATCGAGATGAACAACCGGCCGCAGACGCTTTACGGTCTCGTGGATTCGCCGATCGGGCTCGCCGCCTGGATGCTCGACCACGACATTCGCAGCTACCGAATGATCGCCCGGTCCATCGACGGCGAGAAAGGAGGGCTGACGCCCGACGACGTGCTCGACAATGTCACACTGTATTGGTTGACTAACACCGCGATTTCGTCTGCGCGCCTCTATTGGGACAACGCGCACTTCCCGACTGGCGGCTTCTTCGATCCGCGCGGCATCAAGATCCCGGTCGCCGTCAGCGCCTTCCCTGAGGAGATCTACCAGGCGCCGCAGAGCTGGGCGGAGAGAGCTTATCCGAATCTCATCCATTACAACCGGCTACCGAAGGGCGGGCACTTCGCCGCCTGGGAACAGCCCGAGCTTTTCACCGCCGAACTTCGCGCCTCCTTCAAGCCGCTCCGCGACCAGATCTGATTCTACGCGGCGCGGCTGCGCCGCGCCGCGTTCAGCAACCACATCGCTATCATTCTAGGGTGAATGACAATGCGCGACAACGAGATCGTCGATTCCCGCTTCACCGCCATCATCAATGCCTCTGTGAAGACATTGACAGATGGATCGCGTATCGGATTCTGATCCGCGATCAGGTGCAGACCTTGGCGGCCTAATGCCACCTTGATAGAAGGGTTGCTTAGATGCGTCCCGAAAGCCGCGTCCGCATAGACCTCGTAGATGTGGATTTTCGTTTGGTCGTCGGTCGATGCCATGACCTCGAACTTCACGCTCCCGGTTTCCTCACGCTGGCAGCGTGTGCGGTGCTCCATCAAATCGCACCCAATTTTGGTTCAATCGCACCCATAACGAGTGCGCTTTAGAACGTTTCCAAGCGAGTAACGTTCTCCGATCGCGACGTGACCGCAGTCTGTGCAGCCCGCTCCTGCAAAACTCGTCTGACATCCGAAGCCTGGATTACCAAGGTGAGGGCGCGCAGTCGCAGGAACCACATTGACGTTGCGAGGTGACGGGTTGATTGTAGTGCTGATTGGAGATCGCCAATGAGTGAGGATGAAAAATCGGAGCTCGTCCGGAAGAGGCTGCCGCCGATGCCCCAAAGACGATAACGATGAAGGAAGCCCTGGACGCCGCAGGCTTCACCCCTGCACATCGTACTCCAATCATTGTCTCGCATGGTAAGCCACGGGAGCGCTTAAAGCGGCATCGCAAGAAGTAAGTTATCGAACTCGCCTAGATCGGAGCTTTTCATCTCCTCCGGCGATCTGCCCTCGGCACCTGGCGTTGGAGCGCCGCTACCCCATCAAACCTAGACAAAAATAGACATGACCCGACGGCCCTTGAGAGTGGATGAGTAATCACTTGCAGCCATAGACCGGGTTAGGATCGAGCGTACTCGGAGCAGCCGGTGCCCATCTGGCCGCGCAAACTGAAGTTTCCCAACAAAACTTATCCAAAGGAAAAGTCACACGTGGAGGGACTTCGATGGCGAAACGTCAAATTTGCCCCCAGCCGTCGCGGTGGCAGGGCATTTCCGACACGCTCTGCAAGACGAGAGGCTTTCCGTTCATTCTCGCGGTCGTGACGATAATCGGTTCATCCTCGCCTGGATGCCGCAGGGTCAGGATTTCATCAGGTCGGTTACCGATCGCAATCCGAGCCTGCTGCCGGTCATTTCCCTTTGTTTTTCCGTCTTCATCCTTGGCTTCCAGGCGTGGTTCTGGGCGCGGATCATCGTCGAACGCCAGTTCGGCCCGATCGGCCTGGCAAGACAATCCCTACCTCCTGTTAGGTCCGCGGTTACTTGGTGCGATTCCCTTTGCGCTTGTTTTCTGGGCGCTCCTGCGCGCCGACACCGTTTGGAGCCAGCCTGCGTGGATCCTGCTGGTCATCGGATTGGGCTTCCTGGTCCTCGTCTGGAAACGGGACGATAAAACGGGCGCCATGTCCAGGCACGCGCAAAAGCTCGCCGCGGCCGTTCGCTCGCGCACGATTGTCCGGGAAGTCCACAGATCGCCCGCGTTGCTGAGGACCTCATCGGTCCGGTGGTCCGGCTTTATAAGAGCCGCAACGCACACGGAGAACGCCTCAAGACGCATCTCCTAAGGGACGGCCCGTTCGTGCCATCGACTACGGACCGCGCCAAGGTTTTCACCACCGACCTTTGCAAGCTGGAGATTCCGATGAACTGGGCGCTGTCGGGTAATGCCAGGAACATGGTCGATCACTTCCTCGTCGATCCGCGCCCCCCCAGGACAAGGAATGCCGGGAGCGGAATGTTGAAGACTTTGACGGTCTGGTAAGACTGCTGAAGCCGACCAAGGAATAGTCGCGCCCTGGATCCATGTGCCGTCGGCAAATCAGCCTACGCTTTCAATAACCGCCTTCCTGATCAGGCTGCCGTGAAGAACTTCGATTACGTCGCCAGCTTCGGCGTCCATGACGCCCTCGCCACGGGTTCTGGTTCACCAGTCCCCTTCCCAGTGCGCTCCGGTCTTGGCGATCGTGATTTAGTAGGTCTCCTGCCCGCGACGTAGGTACCTGAGGCGAACCTTGCGGCCGAGTCGAGCAACTCCATCCCTAGTCTAGGCCACACGTTCAACTACTCCGCCGCGACAACATGTAGGGCCGCTGGCTTCCCGACTTCCTCGAGATCATGCAGCCGCACATTCGGGCAAACCTTCCTAGCAATTTCGGTGAGATGCCTGTGATGGGTTAGGTAAATGACCTGCCCATGCATCCCCATTTCCGCAAACAGACGGAACGCCTCCTCGGCCCGGAAGTCGTCAAAGGTCTCCATGATGTCGTCGGCGATGAACGGGATCGGCGTCCGGTTGGCGACGAATTCATGGTAGCCGGCAACGCGAAGAGCCAGATACAACTGGAACCGGGCACCCTTCGACAACTCGTTTGCGGCCTTCGATCCCCCGGAAGCCGACACGGCGATCAGAACGTCGCCATACTTCCCCGGCTGGGCGGCTACGCCTTGATAGGCGCCTCGGCTGATTGTACGGAATGCGTCCGATGCACGGGCCATCATTCCGCTGCGATGACGGTCCCGATACAGCTTTAGAGCTTGCTCGGCAGCCGCGACGCCCGCGCGGACCTCCATATACCGACGAGCGCTTTCCTCGATCTCAAGCAACGTCGTCCGTCGCTGTTCTTCCAGTGTGGCAACTTTGGCATCGCCGCCGATTTCATCGAGTGCGTCCTGGGCCTTCGATCGGCTGTGGAAGACTTCCCGGCATCGGGCGTCCTGATCGTCGAGAACGGGTGCCAGCTTCGCGAGTTCTTCCTCCAGCTCTGACCGATCGATAGAGGCGGTCATCTCCTCGACCTCCGCTACAGACTCGCGACCGGTCATCTGAAGCAGTTCCTGTTCTGCTTCTGCGATCGCGTTTGCCAGGTCCCGGCGCCGTGCCGCGAGGTCAATGCCGCTCTCGACCTGTTCGAGGGTGGCTACAGCGAAGAACTCCAACATCTGAGTGACGCGCGCTACGAGAAGATCCTGGGCGACATTGAGTGCGTGTTCGTCGCGCCGCATATTGTCCAAATCGCGCTTCAGCTTTTCAAGGCGTTCGGCGTCCAGACCCGCCGACTTGATCTTCTCGAAGACTGCCTGGCATAGCGCGAGCGGCGTCCCGTCGGTTGCCAGATCGAGCGACGCGCAAAGCTCGTGCACCCTCGTCTCGAACGAAACCTTGTCCTTCTCCATTTTCTGAATGCGGTCGACCAGCCCTTCCCGCGCCTCGACGGCAGAAGACAGCCGTTCGAGAACGGTCAGGATCTCTGCAACGGCGCCGACATTTGGAGCTTGTCCGATTTCGCGAAGCCAGCATCCGCCGCAGACGGTTTCCCAGTCGGTCGACCACGCTGTGGCAGCGTCCTTGACGGCCTCCAGGACATGTCTCCTCTCGGCGACTTCCTTCCGAAGCCTCTCGATTTGAATGGCCGCATTCGCAGAGGCGTGGAAGGCACTCAGAGCGTCTTCCGCGAATGACATCAACGCGGTGATGTCGGTGTCCGCATTGAACGCCACCTTTACGTCGGCCAGGGCGCGCAACAGCAGCCGCTTCGCGTGCTCGATGGAATCGCGGACCTCGGCGATCTCCCGCTCGATGGCCGCCAGCTCGTCCCTAGCCCTGAGTGCCGCTTCGCGCCTCCGGAGCCACTCATCCACTTCCCAAGGGTCATCCGCGATGGCGGGATGAGAGTCCGACTGCCCGATACTTTGACGGATCTCCGATCGAAGCACATCCATGTCGGACGTGGTCTCTTCAAAGGCATTCTGTTGACTTTGAATATCAGCTCCGACTGCCGCGCGACGTTGCAGAAGCTGGCTAAGCCTGCCTACCTCTGCAAAATGCATGAGCCGCTGCGCCGTCAGTTGATCGTCGGCGCGCAGCGCCTTTTCGAAAGCATCCGCCGACGCCTGGTCCAGAACTTGTCGATGCGCCATCCAGGCCAGTTCCCGCTCCGTCCGAATAGCCTCAGCGGTCGCTTCGTCTATGCTTCCTGCTTGCGTGCGCAGGGCTTCGATTTCAGCGTCCAGTCTTCGTGCTTCGGGCTCCAGGCGCTGCAGCTCCGCCTTTGATGCGCGATGTTTATCGTCCAAAGCGGTGAACCTTGCCTTCCAGGTCTCCACCCGCGAATTGGAGGGCGGCATCAGCGAAGAAAGCTCTGCCACATCGCCTTGCCACGGCCTCAACGCTCGCACTGCCTCGGAGAGCGTTTCTGATGCTGCGTCGCGTCGACGCGACAGCGAGCGGAGTGCCACGTCCTGATCCGACTTCGGCGAAACCTTCAGAGTGGCCTGGAGAGCTTCGAACGCCTTGGCCTGCTTCGGCGACGCCAGAGAATGATCGACCCCTTCCTCCGCCTGGTTCGCTAAAGCCCGTTCGGCCTTTGTAAGTTCGTCCTGTGCCGCGACGCGCTTTGCGTCGACGCCTGACTTCGCACTGATTAACCCCCGCAACGATCCCACCGTGGCGGCGTCGAGAAGCAGGCGCTCCGGAGAGCTTTCTTTCGGCCTCCCAAGTTGAACGAGGATGCTGTCAATCGAGAGCTCAGCCGCACGCGCGGTTAGCTTCGGGATGTCCTTGTCGGCGGTTACATAGCGCGCTCGAAGCTCCGACAGCTCATCGATCTGGGCAGCCGCAGCCGATGCAGCGGGATCGATCGCGATCTGCGCGATCTCATCTTCCAGCGAAGCGATCGAACGGGAAACGTCCTGTAGCTTCACCCGCAGCTCGATTTCGCTCCGCTTATGGTCCTGTACCTCCTGCCGCCAGACCTCCGGTGGCTCCGGAACAACCTCAAGACCGGTGAGGCGATCCTTTAACGCGCTGAGCCGGGACATGACGGGCAGAGCGTTGAGAACGCGCCTGATTTCGTCGATCCTCCGCTGCGTCCCTGCCCGCGCACTGATTGCCTCGTCGTAAAGGCGGGCGAGCCTGTCGCGCTCGAGAACAAGCCGCTGAAACTCGCTTGCCTGTAGATCGAGTGTATCGCGCTGCTGCTTGAGATCGGCCAGCCTGATCTTGAGTTCTCCGAGCGCGCCGCTCTTGGCACGATACCTATAGAAGCTGTCGGCGTCGCCTCGGATGGCGGTCAACTGCTTGCTGAGGTCCGAGAGGCCCGCGCTGGCGGCGAACAGCAATTCGCCAAGATTGCCCTTGCTTGCAAGAATGCCCTCCCCGCCCTTCTCGAGGCTCTCGTCGTCGAGCGAAAACATGGTGGTGAAGGCCTCGCGATCGATGCCGCCCAGGTCGGCTCTTATGTCAGCCTCGGGCTGGACACGTTCCTCGTCGTCGAGAAGGCTGTTCTGCGGCCGCTTGATGCGCACGAACTCGCGGTTCTTATTGCCGACGTTGATGTCCGCTCCAATGCGCATCGTAGGATAGGGATGCAGAAATCCGTATCGGCTGGAGGCGCCGATTCCGAAGATCAGATCCACGATCGCATCGAAGGTTGTGGACTTCCCTGCTTCATTCGGGCCGTAGATGACGTGCAGGTCCGGCGACCCGATCGGCCGAGAGCCGAAGTCAACAACACCGTCCGTGAATTTGCCGTAGCGGGCGAGATCGAGCCGGTTGATCCGCATCTATTCCCCTTGCGTGCCGCGCAGCCGCGCCATTACATCCGCCGAGCCTTCCCGAGCAAAGCCGGCAAGCGCGCCCTGCAGGGCTCCCTCGTCCGTCCCAAAGATGTCCCGGAGTTCTGCCGGAAGCTGGCCACGGAGCTCCTCCGCGATGGAAACCAGTTCCTGCTGATAGGCCGTCGACGTGAGTACGTCGTCATTGATGATGGACGTCAATTCCGCCAAGGCGCCGGCCGCGGTGTCCCCGATGCCGCTGGGCACGGAACAAGAAGTCTGCACCTTGTCTATCCATACGTTCCCGATCAACGATCCCCGCGTTTCCATTTCGGTACGAAGCAGGTCCAGATCGCGCCGGATGCGCCAGGCCATTTCGTTCGAACCATGGAGCTGAACGCGAGCCACGAGGTGATCGGCTTCGACCTCCGAACGCAATCTTTCAAGCGCGGCCGACATCGTACTGATCACATCCTTCCATTCGGATGCACCCGACACGTTGACCACAAGTCTCTCGAACTGCGCGACGCTCGTGTGGCGTTCTTCAACGACAATCGAGCGATCATCCCTGATCGTGACGAGCGAAACCGACTTCGGGCCATCCTCGTTGATGTCACGCCCCTGCGGCATGCCGGGCATCACGATGACTGAGGCAGCATCTTCGACGATGGAGCGCTTGTGGATATGGCCGAGTGCCCAGTAGCGGAAGCCGCTTTGCTGAAGGTCCGGGACGCTGCAAGGAGCATAAAGGTCGTGCCTCTCCGATCCGCCCAGGCTCGTGTGCATGACACCGATGTTCACTGCGTCCGGGACAGGAAGGGCGTAATGCCGCAACAGACTTTGTGGAGCGTGCGGCTTTGCAAAGCTGAGGCCGTGGATCGTCACCGGAAAGTGGCCGGCGCCACGATCGATCGCTATCGATTCTGCTGTCGCCCCGAACACTTTCACTGTGTCCGGCATCACCAGTTCGGCCGTGATCTTCGACAGCGCGTCGTGATTGCCTCGGACGATGAACGTCCGGATGCCTGCTTCGTGGAGACGCCGGAGCTGCTCCGCCAGAAAACGAGCTGTCTTCATCGAAGTCTGATCGCCGTCGTAGAGATCACCGGCAAGAACGAGCGCGTCCACCTGCTCTTCGAGGCATAGCTCGACAAGGCGGATGAACGCACGCCTCGTCGCCAGACCGATCAAATCGGAGAGTTCAGGGTTGCGCAGCGCCAGCGTTTTCAGAGGCGAGTCGAGATGGACGTCGGCGGTATGCAGGAAGCGGTAGACCAAAGTTTTACCTCAAGCATGGATCTGTCTTCATACGTCCTCTGCCGATTCGCCGCGACGCCAAATTCTTGTTTTGTTCCTTTCTCCACATATTTGGGTCTTCCTCACTTTGTGTGGTTAACAAATCGTTGGCGATGACGTTGGTATGAGCTGGCATGCAAACGAAATCGAAATGGTCGCCCGGCCCGGGCATTAAGGTGCAGAGCGTCGTATCCAGCGACAAAGGCGATTGGGTTGTGTCTGCGTGCGGACCATCATCTGGCATATGCCCGGATTGCCGACATCAGAGCAGAAGTCGGCACGGTTGGTCGTACCGAAGCCTTCAGGACTTGCCGATCCAAGGTAATGAGGTGACGGTAAGACTTCAATTGGGCCGCTGGCGTTGCACATATCGGCAATGCCGACGTCAAACGTTCACGGGCCGGGTCCCGGCGATTGCAACCCCTTACGCCCGCAGGACAACGAGGGTCGCCGAGATAGTCGGTCTGCTTGGCCATAGTACTGGCGGGCGGCCGGAGAGCGCTTGATGGAGCGGCTGGGGATGTCGATCAGCGACGACACCATCCTCCGGCACTTGAAGCGCAATGCTTCACGGGTCGACGATCAGCCATCGGCTCGGATCGTCGGTATCGATGACTGGAGTTGGAGGAAATCTTGGCGCTACGGCACGATCATCGTCGATCTCGAACGCCGAAAGGTCATGGACATTCTCGAAGACCGGAGTGTGGCAAGCGTTGCACAATGGTTGAAGCAGCGCCCGTCCATTGAGGTCGTCAGCCGGGATAGATGCGGACTTTACGCACAGGCCGCTCGAGAGGGTGCGCCGCAAGCGTCTCAGGTGGCAGATCGCTTTCATCTCATCCAAAATTTGCGGCTCGCTATCGAAGAAGAGATGAGCCTTTCTGGCCGCGCTGCAGGCAGGGCACTGCTGCCTGACGAGGACATCGCGTTTGATCATGGCAATCGAAACTTGCATGAACCGACCCCCGAAACACCGGGGCGCAATCAACTTCGCCGGGCACATCGACAGTCCCGCAAGGATGTATTCGAGACGGTACATGCCTTGAGCAAAGAAGGCCTGACCTGCTCGGATATTGCGCGTCGTACAGGATATGGCCGACGAAGCATTACGAAATGGCTGACGTTAGAAACTGCACCCGATCGACGCAGAGGCGCGCTACAGCCGACGTCTCCTCTGTATTTCGAAGCGTTCCTCACCCAGAGTTGGAAGGATGGCAACCGCCGTGGGCGGCATCTGTTTTACGATATCAAGCACCGAGGATACACAGGCAGCTTTTCTAATCTGGAGCGCCTCCTGGCAACATGGCGCCGCGCCGAGAGACCGGAAACGGATGAGGATAAGGATGATGCGGCGCCCGCTCGGAATGGGCTCTCCGACAGAGCACCTGACAATTTGCCTGTCCGTGATCCGCAAACCGGTCATTTGATCTCACCCATTGTCGCCGCTACGCTTTGCATAAAGCCGCGCGGCGCGCTGACCATCAATCAAGCACGGAAAGTGGATACCCTCAAACAGGGATCACAGACGTTTGCTTGTTTTGCGCAGCTTCTCCATGCGATTTCGCGGAATATTTCATGGCCGAGCTTCGGCGAAACTCGAAGAATGGATCGATGATGCCATTCATTCTGGCCTCGTTTTCCTGGCCCGTTTTGCCCGCGTTCTTCGCCGGGATATCGACGCCGTCTGTAACGCCATCGACCTGCCCTGGAGCAATGGTCAGGCGGAAGGTCAGATCAACCGACTGAAGACGATCAAGCGCGCAATGTACGGCAGAGCAGGCCCGGAGCTTCTGAGAGCGCGGATGATGCCGATCAAATTGGCTGAGCTCCACACAAAGTGAGGAAGACCCCAATTTCAGTAGAACGGATGCCGCAGTCGAAACCGTGCTCGGCGATATCGACCAGCCCTCTCTCGCTCACCATCTCAACCTGCACGTCGGGAAACGACGCTATGAATTTGAGCAACAAGAGCCATAGCACCTGCTCGGCAGCCGCGGCATCAGAGTTTATTCTCAACGTCCCCGACGGTTTGGCATTGAAATCACGTAATTCGTCGGCTGCCTTCGCGATCTCATCTACTAGGTCGCATCAATCCAGTTGAGATCGGCTTTTACAGTGCCAGGCCGCTGCCACTGTCGAAAACGTAGACTTGCTCGGCATTGACGGCGACCTTCAGCTGTTCGCCAAAACGCACGGGTGCTTCGCCGTCGACGACGGCGGTCACCTGCTCGCCGGCAAGCCCGAAGAGCACATGCGTCTGCGCGCCCGTCGGTTCGACCAGCAGCGTCTGGCCGCTCAAAGGCGATCCATTGCCTGACAGGCTCAGATGCTCCGGCCGAAGCCCGATCTTGACGGCCTGGCTCGGCTTTACCTTGCGCGCATCGGCAATGCGCACCGCTGTTCCGTCCTTGAGCCGGACCGCGGGCGCGCCGGCGACGCCGTCCACCACGCCATCGAGGAAATTCATCGCCGGCGAACCGATAAAGCCGGCGACAAAGAGATTGGCCGGCTGGCGATAGAGTTCGATCGGCGTGCCCTGCTGTTCGATGCGCCCCTGGTTCAGAACCACGATCCGGTCCGCTAGCGTCATTGCCTCGATCTGATCATGCGTGACGTAGACTGAGGTAGTTTGCACCTCCTGGTGCAGCGCCTTGATCTCCGAGCGCATCTGCACGCGCAGCTTGGCGTCGAGATTCGACAGCGGCTCATCGAAAAGGAAGACGGCCGGATTGCGCACGATGGCGCGGCCCATGGCGACACGCTGGCGCTGGCCGCCAGAGAGCTGCGCCGGCTTGCGATCGAGCAGCTTGGTAAGGTCGAGCATGCGCGCCGCCTCGTTCACCCGCTGTTCGATGACCGGCTTCGTTTCACCCGACAGTTTCAGGTTGAAGCCCATGTTCTCGGCGACGGTCATGTGCGGATAAAGCGCGTAGGATTGGAAGACCATCGCAATATTGCGCTCGCGCGGGGTCATGCTGTTCACCACCTGCCCGCCGATCGAAACATCGCCGTCGGTGATCTCCTCGAGCCCGGCGATCATGCGCAGCAACGTCGATTTCCCGCAGCCCGAAGGCCCGACGAGGGCGATGAACTCCCCGTCCTCGATGGCGAGTGAAATGCCGTGAATGACGTCCATCGCGCCATAGGCCTTGCGGATATTGTGAAGTTCGACGGATGCCATAGGCCTTGCTCCGATTGTGGCTCAGGACTTCACCGCACCGGCGGTCAGGCCGGCGATGATGTGCTTTTGCGCAAGAAAGAAAACGATGATGGTGGGCATGATGGTCAGCGTAATGAACGCCAGCACCAGTTCCCACTCCGTGCCGAACTCGCCGCTATAGACCATCATGCCAAGCGGCCAGGGGTAGATCGAGTCCGAATTGAGCATGATCAGCGGCAGGATGTAGCTGTTCCAGCTGCCGACGAAGGAAATGATACTGACGGTGGCGACGATCGGCCGGGAAAGCGGCAGCGAGATGTGCCAGAAGAACCGGATATAGCCGCAGCCGTCGACGAAGGCCGCCTGGAACAATTCTTCCGGAAGATTGCGAAAATAATTCCTGAAGAGGAGAATGCTCATGCCGAGCCCGAAGGCCACCTGCGGCAGTACCACGCCCCAATAGGTATTGAGCAGGCCGAGATCGCGGATGCGGATGAACAGCGGCAGGATCGCCGTTGCCGCCGGGAACATCAGGCCGATCAGAAAATAGTTCAGCAGGAAGTTGGATCCGAAAAATTTGACATGGGCGAAGGTGAAAGCCGCCATCGCCGATACCGATACCGTCAGGAACACGGTCAGCAGCGCGATGATCAGCGAATTCATCATCTGCCGCCAGTAGCGGTCGCCGAACAGGATGCCGGTATAATTCTCGAGATGCCACTCGGTGGGCAGTCCGAACGGATTGGTCCTGAGATCGCCTAGCGACTTGAAGCCGCCGAGCGCAGTCGTCAGCAGCGGGATCAGCACGATGGCGGCGATGATCGTCAGCGACACGTAGAGATAGATTTTCGTGCCGGTGCGCATGCGAACGGATGAAGCCATGTCAGTCATTGCGCATAAATATCCGTTTGTAGCCGAAAGCGAGGGTGACGCAGATCACGAACAGCACCACGCCGACCGCGCTGCCGAGGCCGACCTGCATGCGGGTGACGCCGAAATTGTAGAGGAAGGTCACCATCGTCTGCGTCGAGTTGAACGGTCCGCCGCCGGTCAGCGGCATGATCAGATCGAAGAGCTGCAGCGAGCCGACGACCGCAAAGAACACGGACAGGCGCAGCGTCGAACCAAGCAGCGGCAGGGTGACATAGCGAAATTTCTGCCAGCCGGTGGCGCCGTCGATCTCGGCCGCCTCGAGCACGCTCTTGTCGAGCGACTGCAGGCCGGCGATGAACAGCATCATATGGAAACCGAAATATTTCCACACGATGACAGCGAGCACCGCATACATCGCAAGGTTCTTGTCGGCGAGAACGTAAGGCGTCTCCACGCCGAGGAAATGCGAAATCGCGGCAAACAGGCCATAGTCGCCGTCGTAGACGAAGCGCCAGATGAGGCCGGCGGCAACTTCCGCAAGGACATACGGCAGAAAGAAGATCAGCCGGAACAGCACGACGCCGCGAATGCGGTTTGCGAGCATGGTCGCGAGCCAGATGGCAAGCGGCACCTGAATGCAGATAGAAATCAGGATGATCAGCGCGTTGTTCTTGAGTGCGGTCAGGAACGCCGAGTTCTTGAACAGAACCTGGAAGTTACGCAGACCGATGAACTCCGTCGGCGGACCGTAACCGTTCCATTTGTAGAGACTGTACCAGGCGGCCTCTCCCATCGGCAGGATGACGAAGATGGTAAAAAGCAGCAGTGCAGGCGGCAAAAACAGAAGGATCACGGGCATTCGACCGCGCGCTGCCGGGCTCTTGCGTCGCGTCGTCGATTTCGCCTGCGCGGTAGGCCCGAGGGCGGTCGTTGCGGTGATGTTCGTCATGAACAATCCTGATACTCGGAATTCAGAAAATCGATGACGCCAGCGGCGGACCGCCGGCGTCCGTCTCTCTTAGAGCTGGTCTTGCTCGAATGCGTCCTGCACCTGCTGGGCGCCGTCCTTCGGGGTCATCTGGCCGGAGACGATGCCGACCGAAATGTCGTTGACGACACGGCCGACGGACGGACCCAGATCCTGGTCGAAGAAGTTCTGGTGCCAGGTCGAATGCGCCAGTTGCTCGGCCGATGCGTGCATTAGCGGGCTCTTCACGCCATCCTCGGAGCCGATGGTGACCGGGATGATCATGCCGGCCTGCGCCATGGTCCGCTCATTCTCGGCGTTGGTCAGATAGGCGAGGAAGTCGAGAGCTTCCGGCGGGGCTTTCTTCGTCACGGCCCAGCCGTTGAGACCGCCCAGCGTGTCGGTTGCAAGGCCGGCGCCGCCGGTCACCGCCGGGAAGGCGAAACGGCCGATATTGTCGTTGGCGAGGCCCTTGCCGTCGCCGGCATTGGTGCGCTGGTTGGCTGCGGTGTTTTCGAAGCCGAGGATCATTGCCGCCTTGCCGTCTCCGAAGACGCCGAGCGCTTGCGGCCAGGTGGTGCCGAGATAGCCGGGCTGGAAGGGCTCGAGCTTGCCGAGTTCGGCGAGCTGTTCGCCGGCCTTGATGATCGCCGTATCGTTGAAGCCGTTGCCCTGGCCGTTTTTGGCGTCGGTGAAGACCTTCTGGCCGCCGTCACGCATCACCAGATAACTCCAGTAGAAGTGGATCGGCCACTTCTCGCCGCCGCCGCCGGCGATCGGTACGATACCCGCATCCTTGATCTTCTTGACCGCGGCGAGATAGTCGTCCCAAGTCTTGATCGCGCTGGCGTCGACACCGGCCTTGGCAAACAGCGCCTTGTTGTAGAAGAACGAGACGGTACCGAGCTTGAACGGCACGGCGCTGATCTTGTCGTCGAAGGTCAGGCCTTTGATGGCCGCCGGGTTATAGGTCTTCACCCAGGCGCCATCCTTCGCGTTCATCGCCGAGGTCAGATCCATCAGCGTGCCGGTCTCTTCCTGCTGCTTCAGCACGCCGCCGCCCCAGGTGTAGAAGAAGTCCGGCGCGTCGTTCGACTGCAACAAAGTCGGCAGCTTTGCCTTGAAGGCTTCGTTCGCCAGGAATTGCATCTCGATCTTCACGCCCGGATGTTGCGCTTCGTACTGATCCGCGATCTTGCGCCAGATGGCGACATAGTTCGGATCGAGTTCCAGGTGCAGCCACTTGACGACAGTTTCCGCCGCGGCGCTGCCGGCGCCCAAAAGCATGGCAAGACCGGTCGCGGCAGCAATGGCGGCAACACGCGTCCGCCGGAGGGCCTTCGCCCTACGTTCGTAAAACATGATCTTCTCCTCCCAAGGGAATAAGAGCTTCAGAGAATTTTTCCCTTATGCGGATTAATTCAACGGAGCTTTGCCGAAAAGTCAACCACCGACCCCGAAATTTCGGCAATACGGCTTGACACCGGGCAACAACCATAGAGTATTTAATTCGCATCCCGTCAAAAATATCAAGGCGTCGCCGAAGGGAGATCCCACTCGGCAAGATTTTCATGAAAACAGCAGATCCCGAACTTATGCGGGCGATAAACCGCTTCAACGTGCTGGATACCATCCGGCGGGCGGGTTCGATCGCACGCGTCGAAATCAGCGAACGCACGCAACTGTCGACGACCACCGTCTCTGCGATCACGGCTTCGTTGCTCGATGACGGCCTCATCCTTGCCCGTACGGAAGGCGACCTGCGCGAGGCCGCCGCCCGTGGCCGACCGCGGGTCATGCTGGAGCTGAACCCGGATGCCGCAAGGGTCGTCGGCGCCAAGATCGCCGCCAACAGGATGGTGTTTGTCGTTGCCGACTTTCGGGGCGAGGTCCTGTCGAAACTGACGCTGGCGCTGCGCGTCGACCGCCAGCCCATCAGCGTCATTGCCGATCTGATCGAGGATGGGGTCAGGCGTTGCGTCGTCGATGCCAACCTGTCGCTGGAAGAGATCGATTCGGTCTGCCTGGGCCTGCCCGGCGTCATCGAACACCGCACCGGCCATGTCCGCACCAGCCCGATCTTCCGCGAAAGCGGCGTCAATTTCGCGGCCGAGATGACCGAGCGCCTCGGAATCGCCACCATCGTCGAGAGCGACGCTCACGCCATCACGCTGGCGCACCATTGGTTCGGAAAGGCCAAGGACCTCGACGACATGGTGCTGGTGTCGCTGGAACAGACACTTGGCCTCGGCGTTCTGCACGCCGGTCAGCTTTTCCGCGGCGCCGGCGGCCTCAGCCACAATCTCGGCGACCTCGTGCTCGGCATCGGACCGCAGGGCACCATCAGGCTCGCGAGCCAGGCCGGCGAAAGCGCCATCCTCGGCGACCAGCCGACCGGCGGACGCTTTGCCGAGGCGATCCGGCTTGGTCGCGGCATGGCGCATGCAAAGACCCTGATCGCCGCCGAAGATAACACCCTGATCAGCGCCGCGATCCGCGCCGGCGAGGCATGTGGCATGGCGCTCGCCAATATCGTGACGCTGTTTGCGCCGCCACGCGTCATTCTCGTCGGCTCCAGCCTTGCGCTTGGCCAACCCTTTCTCGACAGCCTGCGGCAGGCTTATTCCGTGGCGATCCCGCCCTCGATCAAGGGCGTCACCGAACTCGTCTTCGACCAGTCGACGGATGAAACCTGGGCGCAGGGCGCCGCGGTCGTCGCTCTGCGCGAACTTTATGAATCACCCTGGGGAACCACCGGGCCTGCTCCGGCGCTCTGATCCCCAAGGCACAACAAGATACTTCATTTGGAGGAAGTTATGGAAAAGGTCGGCATTGGCATCATCGGTTGCGGAAACATTTCCGGCGCCTATCTCAACGCGATGAAATCATTCCCCATTCTCGATATCCGCGGCGTTGCGGACCTGAACCGCGAGCTGGCAGAAGCCAAGGCCGCCGAATTCGGCCTGAAGGCCGTCGACGTCGCGTCTCTGCTGGCCGATCCCTCCGTCGAGATCATCGTTAACCTGACGATCCCGAAGGCCCATGTCGCGGTCGGCCTGCAGGCGCTCGATGCCGGCAAGCACACCTATTCGGAAAAGCCGCTCGGCATCAATTTCGCCGAAGGCAAGAGGCTTGCCGATGCGGCGGCCGCCAAGGGTCTGCGCATCGGCGCTGCGCCCGATACCTTCCTCGGCGGCGGCCATCAGACGGCGCGAGCCATTATCGACGAAGGCGCGATCGGCATTCCGGTCGGCGGAACCGCGACCTTCATGTGCCCGGGCCATGAACGCTGGCATCCGAACCCGGCCTTCTACTACGAAGTCGGCGGCGGCCCGATGCTCGACATGGGTCCCTACTACATCACCGATCTCGTCAACCTGCTCGGGCCTGTCGCGCAGGTCGCCGGTTTCGCGGTAACGCCGCGCAAAGAACGCATCATCACCAGCGAACCGCGCAATGGCGAACACATTCCCGTGCACGTGCCGACCCACGTCGCCGGCGTCATGGCCTTTGCCAACGGCGCGGTCGTGCAGATCGGCATGAGCTTCGAAGTCGCCGGCCACAAGCATGTTCCGCTCGAGGTCTACGGCACCGAGGGCACGCTGATCGTTCCCGATCCGAACCGCTTCGCCGGCCCGGTCGAGTTCCTGAAGAAGGGCGGCCAGTTCGACGAGCGCGAAGTGACGGCACCCTATGCCGACGGCAACTATCGCTCGCTCGGCGTCGCCGACCTTGCCCATGCCATCCGCTCCAACCGGCCGCATCGCGCCAACGGCAGCCTGGCGCTGCATGTGCTCGAAGTCATGGAAGCCTTCCAGAGCGCGTCCGACACCGGCCGCACGGTCGCCATCACCACCAAGACAGAACGTCCGGCCCCCTTGTCCGAGTCCCTCGTGGACGGAAAAATCGGCCGCTAATCAGGAGAAATGCAATATGCGCGAAGCACTTATCGTCTGGGGCGGCTGGAGCGGCCACGAACCGCAGGAATGCGCCCATATCATCCGCGACATGCTGGAAGAAGACGGCTTCAAGGTCTATCTCGAAAACAGCACCGAAGCTTTTGCCGATCCGTCGATCCATGATCTCAGCCTGATCGTGCCGATCGTCACCATGTCGAAGATCGAAAAGGAAGAAGTGAAAAACCTTGCCGCGGCGATCGAAAGCGGCGTCGGCATTGCCGGCTACCATGGCGGCGCGGGTGACAGCTTCCGCGAAAGCGTCGAATACCAGTTCATCATCGGCGGCCAATGGGTCGCGCATCCCGGCAATATCATCGACTATACCGTCAACATCACCCGGCCCGATGATCCGCTCATGGAGGGAATAACCGATTTCCCCTACACGTCGGAGCAGTACTACATGCACGTCGATCCTTCGAACGAAGTGCTCGCCACCACGACCTTCACCGGCGACCATGCCTATTGGATCAATGGCGTCGTGATGCCCGTCGTCTGGAAGCGCCACTATGGCAAGGGCCGCGTCTTCTATTCCTCGCTCGGCCACCAGGCCAAGGAATTCGATGTGCCGCAGATGAAGACCATCTTCCGCCGCGGCGCCAACTGGGCGGCCCGCTGACGATCGCTACAGTCTGGCCCCGCCGCGATGTGCGGGGCCAGCCATCCTCGCGCAGCAGGTCTTGGCGATAACAAGAAGCATCCGGCGCGAGCATTGGTGCAGGGATCAAATTTCAACGATTTCCGCCTATGGGTCCGCAATCGCAAACAGCGTGATTGATCCGCACACCATGCCGCATAAACACAACGCCTCCCGCCGACATCGCATCGGCAAAATGAAATTCAAAGTGGCGAACTGGCGGGAGTATGAAGCGGGTCTTCGCCGTCGCGGCAGCCTAACCCTGTGGTTGACGCCGGAGGCGCTGTCGGGTTGGGCTGCACCGCGCCGAACGACACGCGGTGGTCAGCGGCATTACTCTGATCTCGCCATCGAGACGACCTTGATGTTGGGCATAGCGTTCGGACTGCGGCTGCGCCAAAGCGAAGGGCTTTTGAGTTCGGTGCTTGCGCTGATGGGATTGGATCTGCCCGTGCCCGATCACACGACCCTCAGCCGACGGGCAAGAACCTGGAAACCATCTGCCAAACGACGGGCTGAACCAGATGCTCCACTTCACGTGCTGGTCGATAGCACCGGGCTGAAGATCTATGGCGCAGGCCAATGGCTTGAAGAAAAGCATGGTGCCAAGTCCCGCCGTGGCTGGCGCAAGTTGCATCTGGCGCTTGATGCCGACAGTGGCGAGATCATTGCGCATGCGTTGACAGATCAGGACACCAGCGATGCCTCGCAGGTGGCGCCGTTGCTCGACCAGATCGACGATGAGATTGGCCGGTTCACCGCCGATGGCGCCTATGATGGGGATCCAACCTACAACGCTGTCCTGCGCCACAGTACTGAAGCAAAGATCGTCATTCCACCGCGCGCAACGGCCGTGGCAAGACAGGAGGCTGAGCCGGTAAACCAACGGGATTGTCATGTCGCATCAATCCAGGCCGATGGTCGGCTAAAATGGCAGGCCTCCACCGGCTATGGCAAACGGGCTTT
The DNA here is from genome assembly GCF_012641395.1 of Rhizobium sp. P32RR-XVIII. Classification (GTDB taxonomy): domain Bacteria; phylum Pseudomonadota; class Alphaproteobacteria; order Rhizobiales; family Rhizobiaceae; genus Rhizobium. The sequence goes on from NZ_JABAIH010000013.1 coordinate 82,662, forward strand.
AATTGAAACGGCAATGAGTCGATACAAGGGGATCATCGGGCGTCGCCTGCGGGCACGTTCTTGCCCCACTCAACTGACAGAGGTGGCCATCGGCGTCGCCATCCTTAACCGAATGCTCATCTGTGCACGCCAGAAATCCGTGCGGTGCAAGGCAACGACGCCGGCAACAAAATGACCAACGTCATCAAGACTGAATAGCGCCTGCATAACTATCCGCGCACCAACGCCCCAAAGTCAGCAAAACGTTCCTATAGGTTGAAACTCCTAGTCATTCTAGGATGAAGATCCCAATTTGGCTTTTCCGACGGCGAAACGGGCGGACACGTATTCGTGTTCCTAGTGGGCAGTCTGGTCGACGAAAGGCCGCCATGGAATTAGGCGGATTTCGTAGCCAATCACCCGCCCGTCACGCTGAAACACAGACAGGACGAGATCGACGGTACCTGACCCTGCGTCCGGATTGCCCGCAAAAGATCGCGGGCCACGCTGTCTGAGCCAGATGGCGGGGGAGTTCTCCATGCGGACGATAGTTCAGGGAGTTAGGTCCCCCCAAATGCTTCACAGCATCGATGCTGATTTGCTCGTCACTGGCCGCTCGATTCGTTGCGGATCCTCCGAGGAAGTGGCCAGTCCGTCGAATCCCGGTCCTGATATCGCAGCCGCCCTTCATCGCCGCGGTGCGCGAAGCAGACCGCTGCCGCGCCTTCCGGCGCGCAAGCGGCAACCTTGTCCGAGCCGAAGCGGCAAATCAGGATGGCTGCGATGCCCGGCACCTCGATATGCACCCGGGGTGTGACTGGGCCGCGCTGTTCGACATCAATGGTCCCGACAGGCGTGTAAAGGCGTTTGCCTTGACGCTAAATCATCACAAGACTGTATCCGAGTTCGGGTCGTAGGCAGTGTCCTGGCCGATCAACGAAAAATAGGTCAAACTCCTGAAAAGATTGCCATGAATCGAACCCGCGACCGCTCGATATGATCGCGCATAGCCCTCTCGGCCGCCGCGTGGTCGCGCCTTTTGATGGCGGAGATAACTAGTGCGTGCTCATTGTTCGCGTCACTCGTCGCCCGCGAATGAAAATAGAGGCGAAACAAATGTACATGGATATGTAGTCGTGCGAGCGTCTCATGGATCAGAGCATTCCCACTGCCAAGAGCTATCGTGTCGTGGAATTTGCTGTCGCTCTGTGCGAATCGACCGTAGGCGAGACGGGCATCCTCATGGGATATCGCTCTCATCTCTTCATCGATCGCCTCGAGTTCCGAAATCGTTGTTTCCGACATTGATTTGGCAGCTTGTGCTGCAGCGAACGGTTCCAATAGCAGCCTAAGCTCGTAAAGCTGTTGCAGCCGCGCCTTATCGAGCTGCGGGGCCGCGCTGTACCCAATGAGGTGCGTCTTGACTACCAGCCCTTGGGCTTCCAGGCGGGACAGAGCCTCACGGATTGGTGTCTGCGACACCCCTAATTCCCGAACAAGATTGTCGACCGCGATCCGCCCACCTGGCGGTATTTTCAACGACATCAACTGCGCATAGATCGCGTTATAGACCTCTTCCCCGAGACGAGGCGGGCGCCGCAGCAGCGTGCTGGTTTCACTAGAAGTTGAGCCGCTCATCTCTTTTCCCATTTTTTCGAAAAGCTCCTTGACGTGTGTTTTTCTTAGCACCATAGTGCCGCCATCGCAATGAAATATCCGATCGGATTTGATATCGTGGTCATTGTTGAAGCGTCGAAACTCAAAATGCTTGCTGATCGCGTGCTCGAACACGCAGGCGTCGATGCCGAGCACCGGGACCTCCAGGTCGATCTTCTCATGGAGGCCGAACTGCGGGGTGTCCCCTCGCACGGCCTTTTGCGACTTGATCGAATTGTTCAACGTATCGCAAATGGCGTCATCGATCCTGCCGCCCGAGGCAGCCACACCTGGCGGGGCGCAGGATTTCTCGCCGTGGATGGACAACGCGGACTGGGGCCCGTCGTGGCGAACTTTGCTCTGGATGCATTGAAGGCAAGAGCGCGCGAGCATGGCGTTGCTCTGGCAGCCATCAACAACTCCAACCATATCGGGATGCTGGGATGGTATGCTGAACGCGTGGCAGCGGAGGGATTTACCATTATCGCGCTCTCGACCAGCGAAGCCCTCGTGCATCCATGGGGCGCCCGCAGGGCCATGCTCGGAACCAATCCCATTTCTATAGGTGTTCCAACCGGCGGCGAGCCGTTCATGATGGATACCGCAACCAGTCTCGTATCGATGGGCGAAATCCATGACCACGCGAATCGTGGCCAACCAATTCCGCCGGGTTGGGCGCTCGACGTCGACGGGAATCCGACCACGGATCCCGAGGCTGCGAAGAAGGGCGCGATCGCACCATTTGGGCAGGCAAAGGGCTACGCGCTTGGTCTTGCCCTCGAGTTGCTCGTCAGCAGCCTTTCCGGCGCGGCCCTCGGCACCGAGGTTGTCGGAACGCTGGATGACGAAAGCGTCTGCAACAAGGGCGATGTTTTCATCCTCATCAAAGGCCCAAGACGTGATTTGCAGGCATATCTCGAGGAAATCCGTTCGATGCCGCCGGCTGCCGGGTTTTCCAGCGTGTTGATCCCTGGCGAGCGTGGCCGCGCCTGTCGCGAGACGCTGCGGAAGGAAGGGATTCCGATCTCGGACGAGGTTTACCAGCGATTGAGGTCGCTCGCAGCCGTCAAAGCAACGGCCTAGCCAAATCAGGAGGAAGAAATTTGTCGCTGTTTGGAACACTACGTACGCCACGCAACCTCGTGTTCGGGGCCGGTCAACGTGCTGCATTGGCTGCTTATGCCGCGTCTCTTGGGCAAAAGGCGCTGGTCGTGACCGACGCGCGACTTAGTGGGGAGGGTGATTTCCGGGTTCTCATGGACGCGCTCGGGAAGGCTGGTGTCGAAGCCAAAGTCTTCGACGAAACGATCGCCGAACTGCCATTGGAATGCATTGCCAGCGCGTTCGACGCAGGCAGGGCCTTTGGGGCCGACTTGGTCATTGGTATCGGTGGCGGAAGCTGCCTGGACGCGGCAAAGGTCGCCTCGCTTCTGCTTGCCCACGGTGGGCGCGCTTCCGACTATTACGGTGAATTCAAAGTGCCAGGCCCGGTCCTGCCACTCATTCTTCTGCCGACAACGTCGGGAACCGGATCGGAAGTAACGCCCGTTGCAGTCATTACGGATCCTGATCGGGCTGTAAAGGTCGGTATCGCAAGTCCGCATCTTATCTGTCACACCGCCATTTGCGATCCGGAACTGACCTATTCCTGCCCGCCGGGCCTTACTGCCGTATCGGGTGCAGACGCGCTGACGCATGCCATCGAAGCATTTACGACCACCCGGCGCCGGCCGACCGCCGGTATCGTGCATGAACACGTCTTTCTTGGAAAGAATGCGCTCAGTGATCACTACGCGCTCATGGCGATTTCTCACATAGCGGCAAGCCTGAAGCGGGCCTGCGACAACGGCAACGACACAGAAGCTCGTGAGCGGCTCATGCTTGGAGCGACCACAGCGGGTCTCGCTTTCGGTACCGCTGGCACGGCGGCTGCCCATGCTGTCCAGTATCCGGTCGGTGCGATGACCCACACCGCGCACGGCGCAGGCGTTGCAGTGATGATGCCTTATGTCATGGAATTCAACCGCGACCACTGTGAAACCGAGCTTGGACAGATCGGTGAGGCCATGGGCGTTGATCTTGGCGGCCGCTCGCCACAGCAGCGCGCAGATGCCACGATCGATGCCGTCGCCGATCTTTTCGCATCGATCGGCATCCCGAAAACGATCGCAGACCTCGGCGTCGCCGAGTCCCAACTTCCGCAAGTCGTGGAGCAGGCCTTGGGCAGCGTTCGGCTTGTCAAGAACAACCCGCGGCCTCTGGATCAAGCTTCCATGGCGATACTCGTGGAGGCCGCGTTCCGCGGCGACCGGGGTCGTCTCAGGGCCAGTGCACTCACGAGAAAGGCAAGTTGACGATGTCCATCATGCAGAAGATTACCTCGCAGATCAGTTTCGATATCGCTTCGGTGCCGACGAAGCTTTTCATTGGGGGAAAATGGCGCGAGGGACAGGCCGGCAAGCGGTTGGACGTGATCGATCCATCCACCGGAGCGGTGATCGCAGCTGTGGCCGATGCCTCGATCGAGGATGCGCTTGCCGCCGTCACTTCAGCCCACGAGGCAGGCCCGGCCTGGGCAGCAACGCCACCGCGCAGGCGATCCGAGATCCTGCGTCGATGCTTCGAACTGATGATCGAACGGAAGGACATGCTGGCCGAGCTCATCAGCCTTGAAAACGGCAAGGCGCTTGGCGACGCCCATGGTGAGGTCGCCTACGCCGCAGAATTCTTCCGCTGGTTTGCTGAAGAGGCCGTCCGCCTGAATGGCGAGATATCGACAGCTCCCTCTGGTGCAAACAAGATCCTCGTGCAGCACCAGCCGATCGGAGTCGCCGTTCTTGTGACACCGTGGAACTTTCCGGCCGCCATGGCGACTCGCAAGATCGCTCCGGCACTGGCTGCTGGCTGCACCTGCGTTTTGAAGCCGGCGACTGAAACCCCGCTTACCGCTTATGCACTGGCTGAACTCTACGCGCAGGCCGGTGTTCCAGACGGCGTCGTCAACGTGATCACGACGGAAAAATCCGGTCCCGTTGTCAGCAAGATGCTGCATGACCCGCGCGTCAGGAAACTGTCCTTTACCGGTTCGACCGAGGTTGGCCGAAAGCTCCTGCACGAGGCCGCCGATACCGTGATTTCCTGCTCAATGGAGCTTGGCGGCAATGCGCCCTTCATCGTCTTCGACGATGCCGATCTCGATGCGGCAATCGAAGGCGCAATGATTGCCAAGATGCGCAATGGCGGCGAGGCCTGCACGGCAGCCAATCGTTTTTATGTCCAGCAAGGCATTGTCGACGCCTTTGCCGGCAAGCTCGCAGAACGCATGGGCGCCATGGCAGTCGGACCAGGTTACGAGAAGGCGACGCAATGCGGCCCCGTGATCAACAAGGGTGCACTTGAGCGGATCGATGGCCTGGTGTCGGACGCAACTAGACGCGGCGCAAAGGTGCTGACCGGTGGAAAGCCTCTCGAACGTAGTGGGTTCTACTTCCCGCCGACGGTTCTGCGTGACGTGTCGGCGGATGCGGCGATCACACGCGACGAGATCTTCGGACCGATTGCAGCGCTGACGACCTTCAAGACGGAAGAGGAGGTCATCGCTGCTGCAAACGATACGGAATACGGGCTTATCTCATATGTCTATACCCGCGACCTTGCTCGTGGCCTTCGCGTCTCGGAAAGGCTCGAAACCGGCATGGTCGGCCTCAACAGGGGTATCGTCTCTGATCCCGCCGCTCCTTTCGGCGGCGTCAAGCAAAGTGGTCTCGGCCGGGAGGGCGCGCACCATGGAATCTTGGAGTTCTGCGAAACGAAATACATCGCAGTCACCTGGTAATATCTTGTAATTGGGAGGAAAGTTCGTTGAAGATCACCAAAGTTGAGCCATTCCAGTTGGCCCTTTCCGATGGCGCAAATGCTTCGAAAAGCGCCTTCGTCCGCATCGAAACCGAGGACGGTGAGTTCGGCCTCGGCGAGGCGTCGCCAATGCAGGGCGGCTACGCGTCGCTTGTCGTCATTGCAAGGGACATGGCTCCCTTTCTCGTCGGGAAGGACGTTCTTGACCACGCCGTCCTGCTCGATGACCTGTTCCATCGCTGCGTAAAGCTCGGTCCCGAGGGGATCGCAACCTCTGCTCTTGCCGCGCTCGACATCGCTCTGTGGGATTTGAAGGGCAAGCTCTTCAAGCAGCCGGTCTACAAGCTGCTGGGCGGCGCGTGGAAGACCAGTCTGACATGCTACGCGTCCATCGGGGGCAATGCTGCCCGGACGGTCGATGAAGTTCTTCGGGTGGTCGAACGGCGTGTTTCCAAGGAAAATCCTGCGGCTGTCAAAATCCGGTGGGATGGAGACCGCAGCCGTCAGGACGTGGACATTCCCGGCGATATCGCAAAAGCCAAGGCGGTTCGCAAGCTTCTTGGCGACGAGTTCGTCCTCGGCTTCGACGCCAACAATGGCTATTCGGTCGGCGGGGCCATGCGGGTGGGTCGGGTCCTGGAAGATCTCGGCTACACCTGGTTCGAGGAGCCGGTCCAGCACTACAACGTGCGCGCAATGGGCGAAGTCGCCCAGCGACTCGACATCACCGTCTCGGCTGGCGAGCAGACTTATACGCTGCAGGGGCTTCGAGATCTTATCGATGCGGGCGTCAGAATGGTTCAGCCCGACATCATCAAGATGGGCGGCATCACCGGAATGATGAAATGCGCCGCCGTCGCTCATGCCGCCGGTGTGGAGCTCGTGCCGCACCAGACGCAGCCCACCGTTGGCCATCTCGCCAACATCCACGTGCTCAGCACCATCATGCATTTGGCCAAGCCGGTCGAACTTGCGGACAACTGGGAGAGAGGTTCGTCCGTGTTCGTCAATCCGTCCGAGCCGAAGAATGGCAGGTTCGAACTACCGACCGCGCCGGGCCTCGGCATGGTTTTCGATGCTGCAGAAATGGAGCGCCGCAAGATCGCAATCGCACATTAACTCGACAACAGGATCCTTGGGAGGAAGGAAAAATGAGTGTTTCACGCAGAGAGTTTCTTATTCAGTCGGGACTGATCACGGCTGCTGCGGCTGTCGGATCGACCGTCGGTTTCGCACCAGCAACGGCCGCCGACAACGATACCATCACGATCGCGCTTGCGTCCCGTGCTCCCGTCGGTCTCAATCCGCAACAGACCGGGCTGAACGGCGGCGACAACTGGGGTGTCAACCAGATTTACGATACGCTGGTCAAACCACCCGAGGGCCGCTGGGCTGTCAAGCCAGACGAGTTCCTGCCGAGCATCGCTGAAAGCTGGGAGTCGTCGGAGGATGCCAAGACCTGGACCTACAAGATCCGCAAGGGTGTGAAGTTTCACAAGAACTACGGCCAAGTCACTGCCGACGACGTCGTCTTTACCTTCGGGCGTCAGATCGATCCGAAGCTGGTGACCGCGAATAAGGTGTTCTACGCAAACATTCAGTCCTGCGAAGCCGTCGATCCCATGACCGTGCGCTTCACGTTGAAGCGGCCGGACCCGCTCTTCAACGGAAGCTGCGCCTCCACGCTCAGCGTCTCGATCATCTCCAAGAAGGCATTCGAGGAGAAGGGAGAGGGCTTCAATACGGACCCGATTGGAACCGGGCCTTACCAGTTGCAGTCTTTCAGTCCGACGGATGGTCTGCACCTCGTTGCATTTCCGGAGCACTTCGAGGGGCCGCCGGCGACGCCGAACCTCCGCATCACGTTCATCGCGGATACGACGGCCAGAACCCTGGCGTTCGCATCCGGCCAGGTCGACATGATTGAGGGCGTACGTGCGCCGGGTTGGGTCAATTCCATGAAGCAGCGCTCGGCAAGCACGATCTTCGACGCCACTGCACCGGGAAGCCATAACACGCTAAACATCAATCTGACGCGAAAGCCGCTCGACAATCTGAAGGTACGCCAGGCAATCCGGTATGGCATCGACAATGCTGCGATCGCGGCCGCTTTCCAGGGCATCGCCAGCCCAATGGTGGGGATCATCGCGTCGCAGTTTTCCGGGTCCGTCAAGGCAGAGGATTTGCCGCCGGAGCTACAGTACAAGCCCGATCCGGAGAAGGCCAAGGCGCTGCTTGCCGAGGCGGGTTTCCCGAATGGCGTAACCATTCCCTGCTATGTCAGCCAGCGTGAGGACTATGCCTCCATCATGCTGATGATCCAGGAGCAGTTGCGCGCTGCCAACATCAACCTCGATCTGAAGATCATCGATCACACCACGTTCCATTCCGACAATCGCCAGGACAAGAACGCGCTTGCCCTCTACTCCTCCAGCTTCCCGCCGGTACCCACGCTGACACTGTCGTCGCAGTTAGCAGCCTCGGCGGTAGTCAAGGCTGACGGCAAGGGGCAGGGCAATTACAGCCACTATGGCGTCGCCATTCCCGGCATCGACGACCTGCTCGCAAGAGCCCAGAATGAACCGAATTTCGACAAGCGCATCCTCCTCATTCAAGAGGCCGAAAAGAAGGTTCTCACCGATCTTCCGTTGCTCGGCATTATCGCGCTGTCATACGTGATCGCCCGCAATCCTCGCGTTGATATCGGCTACAAGGTCGAATCCGGCCCGGCCTACTGGTCGCTTGCAAAAGCCAAGCGCGTCGCCTGAGGGAGGTCGCCATGCCCGGCATTGTTTCCGTCAAGCTGCTTGACGCCATACCTACGGTCTTTCTGGTCCTGACACTCGTGTTTGTGGCCTTGCGGATCCTGCCGGGCGACCCCGCGCTCGTGGCGCTAGGAGACTACGCAACGCCGGAACAGCTCGCGCTGTTCCGGTCCCAAACAGGCCTCGACGCTCCACTCTGGCATCAATATCTGACATTCCTATGGGATATGGTTCGCCTTCATTTCGGCAACTCTTTGATGCAGCACAGGCCAGTCACCGACATCATTGCCGAAAACCTGCCCTATACGATCGAGCTCACGCTCTTCGCCACGCTTCTTGGCGTTATCTTCGGCCTGCCGTTCGGGGTTCTTGCAGCTGTCAAGCGCAACCGAATGCCCGATTCGGGGATGCGGATATTCTCGTTGATCGGGTATGCGATTCCGGATTTCTATCTTGGCGCGCTGCTGCTTATCGCCTTCGCGCTCAATCTTGGATGGTTCCCGATCAACGGTGGCGGGGCGGGCCTTGTCGATCGCCTGTACCATCTCGTCTTGCCGGCGATTACCCTCGCCATGGTAAAGGTCGCATTTCTTGGACGTCTAACCCGGACGTCGCTGCTGGAAGTTCTTTCGAAGGACTATATGCGCACGGCCAAGGCCAAGGGCGTGTCCCAGCGCAACATCATCTACAAGCATGGCCTGCGCAACGCGCTCCTGCCTGTCGTCACCGGCGTTGGGCTCAGTATTCTTGCGACGTTGTCCGGCTCGGTTGCGATAGAGTTGGTATTTAACAGGCCGGGCATCGGCGAAACGCTGATCGACGCGATCCAGGTGCGCGATTATCCTCTGATCCAAGGAGGCGTTGTGGTCTTCGCGTTCTCGGTCGTTCTCGTCAATCTTCTCGTCGACATCGTCTACACGCTCGTCGATCCACGGATCAGGGGATAAGGAAATGGCCATTGCCGACAATGCACCTGTCGTCGTCATCGAGACGAGCTATTTCGATTTCATTCGACGTGCCATCTTTTCCAAACCGTCAACGATCTGTGCCACGGTCGTCATTGCTCTCTTCAGCGTGATTGCAATCTTTGCGCCGTGGATTGCACCATATGATCCACTGAAGCAGAGCTATTTTGCCATCAGCGCCTATCCGTCGCGAGAGTATTGGCTTGGTACCGATCAATTCGGTCGTGACGTCCTCTCGAGGCTGATTTATGGGTCGCGAAATTCGTTGATTTTCGGCTTGCTTGCGCCCTTCTTTGCTGCGTTGATTGGAACAACGCTCGGAGTGGTCGCTGGTTATTTTGGCGGTGTTACCGACCGTCTTGTCACCCGGATGATCGATCTGCTGATGGCATTTCCCGAGCTTCTGCTTGCCATTATCATCTCTGCCGCACTCGGCGGCGGGTTCTGGAACGTTCTCGGTGTCTTGACCATTGCCTTCGTCCCGGGGTTTGCGCGTGTGTCGCGCGCCTCGACATTGTCGATCAAGCAGGAGCCTTACATCGAAGCGGCGAAAGCCATCGGAGTAAGGACGCCTGTCATCCTGGTTCGACATGTACTGCCGAACATCTCGGCCCCCATCGTTCTGCTGCTCACACTGTGGATCGCCTCGGCAATCCGCCTTGAGGCCGCCTTGAGCTTTCTTGGAATCGGCACCCAGCCACCACAAGCAAGCTGGGGCAACATCATTCGCGATGGGCTGAGCAATGTGTTCGGTTCGCCCTGGTCGATCATTGGCGCAGGCCTGGCAATCACCGTCGTGGTTCTTGCGTTCAATGTCATCGGAGACTCCGTGCGAGACGCACTTGACCCCGAAGCAGCCGAATGACCAGCGATCGCGAAGGGAAAAGGCGGTGAACAGCATGATAACGACACCTGCTCAGACGCTCCATTCAGGGAGCGGCGTCGACGTCAAAGCCAGGCCGGTGCTGGCAGTCGACAATCTCCGGACCTCCTTTCACACGGCTGGCGGTTGGACCGAAGTCGTGAAGGGCGTTTCATTCAACGTCCACGCGGGGGAGACGCTCGCGGTCGTTGGCGAATCGGGCTCCGGCAAGAGCGTAACGGCCTTCTCCATCATGCGGTTACTGTCGGATGAACGGGCGAGGATCGAAGGCTCCGTCCGGCTCGACGGTCGTGATCTGTTGAGACTTCCCGAAGAGGAAATGCGCGGGGTTCGCGGCAACGCCATTTCGATGATTTTCCAGGAGGCGATGACCAGCCTGAACCCGGTCTTCACAATCGGACAGCAGATTGTCGAGTCGCTGAGGATCCATCGCTCCATGACTGGCGCGCAGGCTGAGATGGAGGCGATCAGTCTTCTGGAACGCGTGAAAATCCCGGCGGCGAAGGCCCGCTACAACGACTATCCTCACAGCTTCTCGGGTGGGATGCGCCAGCGGGCGATGATTGCGATGGCACTTGCCTGCCGCCCCAAGGTCCTCATCGCCGATGAGCCCACGACAGCTCTTGACGTCACGATCCAGGCAGAAATTCTGAGCCTCATTAGGGAATTGCAAACCGAAGAGCAGATGGCCGTCATGTTCATCACCCACGACATGGGGGTGGTGGCCGAGATCGCGGAACGGACCGTTGTCATGCTTCGAGGCGAGGCGGTCGAAACCGGCACGACCGAGGAGATTTTCCGAAGGGCGAAGCATCCCTACACGCGGGCACTGCTGCATGCTGTGCCGGTGCTCGGGTCGATGAACGGTGAGGCTGCCCCGAAGCGCTTCCCGATCATCGATCAGCAGACCGGTGAGCCGAGGCAAGCCAGCCCTTCCATTGCTTCTATCGCGTCGAGCACGCAGCCCGCACTGGAGGTGGAAGGGCTGACGACACGTTTCGATATCCGTTCGGGGCTGTTCGGCAAGGTCAACAATCGTATCCACGCGGTCGAGAATGTGTCCTTCAAGTTGATGCAAGGGGAGACATTGTCCCTTGTCGGCGAATCTGGATGCGGCAAATCGACGATCGGACGCTCGATCATGCGCCTCATCGAACCGAAATCGGGTTCAATCCGCATCATGGGCGAGGAAATCATGGCCATGGCTCCTCGCCAGGTGAGGGCGGCGAGGCGTAACATCCAGATGATTTTCCAGGATCCCTTCGCCAGTCTGAACCCCCGCCGCTCGGTTGGACAAGCCATAGCCGAGCCGTTCCTCACGCATCGCCTCGGGACGAAGGAGCAGGCGGAACGGAAGGTCGCAGAACTGCTCGAACAGGTCGGCCTGCAGCCCTTAATGGCCAGCCGACTTCCTCATCAGTTTTCCGGCGGTCAACGCCAGCGCATCTGTATAGCCCGGGCGCTGGCGCTCGCTCCAAGGATCATTGTTGCAGATGAATCGGTGTCTGCGCTTGATGTCTCCGTGAAGGCTCAGGTTATCAATCTCATGATGGAGCTTCAGGAAAGGCTCGGCCTTTCATTTCTCTTCATTTCGCACGACATGGCGGTCGTGGAGCGCATCAGCCACAAGGTTGCCGTGCTTTACCTTGGGGAGATTGTCGAATTCGGATCGCGAGAGGAGATATTTACCAATCCCCAACACTCCTACACCAAGCGGCTGCTCTCTGCCGTGCCGTTGCCGGATCCCGATAGACGGAAGAGCACGCGTGCATTGACTGCACGAGAGATCAAAAATCCAATCCGAGCCCGAGATTATGTCCCGCCTGAACGACACTACCGCAAGCTATCCGACAGCCATATCGTCATGGAAGAACAGGGCGATACGCCTTAGGTTGTGCAGGGATATCACTCACCCACATGAGAGGACGAGGTTTAGAGGGTAATATGCGGAGCGCTGGCGATAGCACCATAGAGGCGTCGCCTATCAGGCTCGGCGCCAATCTGCATGCTGATCTCGGCATTCTGAAATTTCGACACCCAGAAAGATAAAGATTCTTGCACCGGACGATGCTCTTCTACAATCAATATCAGTTGTGGATCAAAACAAGTCGGCAGCTTTTGCGACATCCAGGCATTGCCGCGGAAGCGGTCTCATTCAGCGATGTAGTCCTCTATTGTCGTATGACAGCCGATACGAAACCCGCAATGCCCGCCTTGAAAGGAGTCGAACCGACGACCGGGCAATTTCCCTCGTGTGGCTATTATTGATTTATGGACTTGAGAATGCCGTCAGGCTCGACGATAGTACTGACCGTTGACATCCAAACTTCCCGGGATAAACAGATCCGATCAAGCAGCGACATCCTCTGAGCCACCCAGTCTGCCGATGAGATCCGAAACAGTCATCACCTCTCGCATCGGCAATGCGTCGTATGATCCGTCTTCTTCAACACTATAAGACAGCCCGTCCCCTTCCCAGAGCCACCAATAAACGACCCCGCCTTGCTTATCACGGATCGGCATCTTGAATGTCGGGAACGACTTGAAATCACTTGGGATAGGAAGTGCACCAATTTTGCGGCCAACAAGCATCCCCGTTTCGAGCGCACCACCCAATGGGAACGTCGCGATGAACGCTGTGGGATTTTCTGATAGTCCAGCCAGGTCTTTTACGGCCTCCGCGCGCAGGCCCCTGAAGAAGCGGACCACCTCCGGATAGGCGGGATGGATGTGGGTCACCTGAGCGTAACCAAGGCCCGCAGAAGTTTCGATTTCGATAATGTCACCAGGCTGCAATCGCATTGTCTGAATCCTAATTTGGACCTTACAGGCTATAAGCTTCGATGGTCGCTGGGTGAAATAACTCTTCAGCCTTCACTCGACGTGGCGAGAGCCCTTGCTCGAAATGATATCGTAAGAAAGTGTCGAGCGTTGCAAGGTTCGGCGGTAAGCCATAGGGCCAGAGATCCGGCCCCATGATCGATCGGGCACGGCTAAGATTGTCCTCAACGAAAGGCATTGTGACCTTTGTCGCAGAGGTGTCGGCTAAAGCTTCTTCGGCAAGCCGCTTGGACTTCGTAAACGCCTTCAGCAATGCTCCTGGGAGCCAGGGATTTGCATCAGCCAAGGAGCGCCGCAAACCAAGAACGTGCATAATGGGGAAGATCTTGGTCCGGTTGAAATATGCCTCGGCCTCTCCAACGGTATCTGAGAACAACCTTCCAATCGCCGGATCGCCTTCATCGAAACACCGCGGCGCGCGCGGGCCGACGAACCCATCGATTTCGCCCCGTTGCAACATGCCATTCAGGGTCTCGCCTTCGGGCGCATCGACGAGCTTGATTTCAGGAGGAAGTATCACTTTGATTTTTTCCGGCCTGCCAGGCGTGTCCATGCCACCTCGCACCCAAGTTATCTCTGCTGGCTTCACGCCATATTCGTCACCGAGTATCCCCCGGAACCAGACGTTGGCCGAAAGCTGATATTCGGCGATCCCGATCCGTCGTCCGCGAAGATCAGATGGAGCGTTTATCCCGCGGTCCTTGCGAACGTATATGGACGTATGGCGGAAAGCTCGCGAAAGAAAGACAGGAACTGCAACATAGTGAGGTTCGCCGCGAGCGACCGAGATCGAATAAGATGAGAGAGACAGTTCGCTGATGTCGAAAGCGGCGTGGCGGAAAGCTCTAAAGAACATCTCTTCAGGCGAAAGCAGCATGCAGGTCGGATCGACGCCATCGATCTGCACTCGGCCGTCAACGATTGGACGGGTACGGTCATAGTCCCCCATTGCGAGTGACAGCGAAAGATTGCTCATGGAGTTTCTCTCAATCCTATTTGATGTTTCAGATGAACAGGTGCTCTGGTCGCAGCCGCCTGCAAAATCGCGTGGCAGACCTCAAGGCTGGCGAGCCCCCAGGCCCCGGTTTGAGCTGGCTGGATATTCTTTCGCAACGCTGTAACGATCGCTTCTATGATTTCCGATCGTGGATACCTGAAGCGCGGGGTCGGACGGAAAACGCGTGCAGCATCATTGTAAAGATGGATGCCGTACGGGGTAATTCTCATGTCCGCTCGGTCACAGGATACGATGAGCGGGCCGAAATGCTCGTATGTTTCGGGCTCGGCGTTTTTATGATCGCTAACGCCGTAGGTCCTGGCTGTTTTCAGCCGTACCTCTTCATCGGCATCAGCGATTTTCTCCAACGCTCTGCGAGCATTGCCGTAATTCGTTGGATCCTTGCGCGTGCCGAGCTCGCCGATATTGTCCATCCACTCATCGCTATCGAAGTGGGCATACCCGGAGTAGGTGATGCAGGCCATCGACTCCGGAAATGAAAGCAACGCGCTATAGGCTCCTTCGGTTGACCGTCTAGGATCCCAGCTGCCCGTCAGAGCAACAACGTCCCGGGTCAAGCCACCGGCCAGCAATCGGACGATGTCGATCTGATGTATACCCTGAGAGAAGACGACACCTCCGCCCCGTTCAGTCTGCAGTTCTTCTGGCCGTCGCGGCCGGTAAAGAAAATCGGTGTAATTGAAGCCATGGATAAGCCGCACCTCACCAACTTCGCCGCTGTCAATAATCGACCTCGCGAGCTGAATTTGTTGGTCGTAGCTGTGGCTCGGACCGACAAGGAGCATAACGCCGGCACTGGCGCACGCTTCAACCATAACCCGAGCATCATCCATAGAAATCGCCAGGGGCTTTTCAACCAGAACATGTTTGCCGGCGGCAGCAGCAGCCAAAACGTGTTCAACGTGCAACTCATGCGGACTGGCGATGTAAAGAAGCTCAACATCGCGGTCGCGGCACAGATCCGCGACGTTGTCGTAAGCGCGACCGCCGAACTCTCGCTCAAATGCCAACCTCGATTGCTCACGAGGTTCGCTTGCGGCGACAAGGCGAACACGGTTGTCGGACCGAAATGCGGGCAGCGTGAGCATGAACGCCCGCCCAAGTCCAACAACACCGATCCTGACGGGAGCGCCGGTTCCTGCTTCAGAGGTCAAGCACAAGCCCTCCCGTCTTCGCGCGTGAAACGCAAATCATGATGAAGGCGTCTTTTTCCTCGTCCATCAGGACCATGTCACGATGGTCCACCGCGCCCGAAACCAGCCGACACTTGCACGAGCCGCAGGTCCCGCTTTCGCAAGAGCTAGTGGTCTTCACTCCACTTTCCCGGACCGCTTCGAGGATAGATTTATCAGCAGGGACGGCGACCTTTTTCCCCGACTTGGCCAGCTCGACTTCGAATGGCGTGTCGTCCGCGCGGACGACATCGACGGGCTTGAAGTCCTCGAAGTTCACCCGGCCTTCCGGCCAGTGACCTGAAATCGACTGGATTGTATCCATGAGGGGTTTGGGCCCACAACAGTAGACATGCATGTTCTTGATTTCGACGAAGTGATCCCAGAAGTCGTAGGCCTTATCGGGATCGCCCTCGTCATGATGGACATGCACTCGCCGTCCGAACGCCTCGCGCAGTTCTTCCAGGTAAGCGGTGTCGGAAGCACTGCGCGTACAGTAGATGATCTGAAAATCCTTGTTTTCGGCCGCGAGTGAAGCCGCCATGGCGTAGATCGGCGTAACACCTATACCGCCCGCGATCAGGAGATACTTGCTGGCCTTTTTCAGCGGAAAGCTGTTCTCAGGCGGCTCGATCGGGAGCGCCGAACCGACGACGGCATCATCGTGCATGGAGGACGATCCACCGCGCGATTGCTGCTCCTTCTTTACCGCAATGACATACTGCTTGGGCTCTCGTCCGTCCCGAACCAGTGAATACCGTCTCATCGCGCCAGATGGTGTTCTGACAGTAATGTGAGCACCTGCCTCGTATGACGGCAAGCTACGGTCATCGATCGGTTCAAGTGTGAATTCGGTGATGTAGGGCGTCAGCTCACGGCGCTGGACGACCTTCATTTCAAAAGGCGCGGTATCATCGATCATGTCGTCATCTTCTCAAAGGATATCGGCCATCCTCCTCGGCCAGTACGAATTACTTAGGTCTCTAAATAATTTTTGTCAACGACTGGACGGATGGCGGCCCGCTATGTAAATTTAGTTAGAGACCTAACCTTGGAGGATCCAATGCTCACGCACGAGGAAAATGAAGTTTTGACGCGCGTTTCACGCGACGCTCCCATGGGAAAGCTGATGCGCCAGCATTGGACGCCGGTATGTCTTATCGAAGAGGTCGCCGAGCGCGACGGCACTCCGCTGCTCGTTGAGGTCCTGGGGGAGCGTTATGTCGCGTTTCGCGACAGCGACGGGCGACTGGGCCTGCTGGACGAGCTTTGTCCGCACCGGAGGGCATCGCTTGTCTACGGCCGAAATGAAGAGTGCGGGTTGCGCTGCCTTTACCACGGCTGGAAGATGGACGTTGAGGGCAACATTGTCGCAATGTCATCGGAGCCGGACGAAAGTCCGCTGATGAACAAGGTCAAGCATAGATCGTATGCGACCAAGGAGTGGGGCGGCTTCGTCTGGGCTTGGCTGGGCGACCAGGCGAACATTCCAGCTTTCGATCCCCCAGCTTTTGCAC
Source organism: Rhizobium sp. P32RR-XVIII (assembly GCF_012641395.1). Taxonomy (GTDB): domain Bacteria; phylum Pseudomonadota; class Alphaproteobacteria; order Rhizobiales; family Rhizobiaceae; genus Rhizobium. Next base: position 99,313 of record NZ_JABAIH010000013.1, read on the forward strand.
CGACGGAGAACACGCAGGTCTCGATCCTTAAAATTCGCATCCCCTGCAATTGGGCGCAAATCCATGAGGGACAGATCGATAGCGCGCATTCATCGAGCCTTCATTCCTCGGATATGGTGCCGGCCCGTGTGGAAGGGGCAGCTGCCGATGACAAGTCCTGGTACCGTCCATCGACGGACAAATCCCCGCGAATGCAGACGCAGACCACGAGCTACGGCTTTCATTATGCGGCGATCCGCAAGCCCATCAAGAACACAGATACCCACCAGTACCTGCGGATCACCGAGTTCGTCGCGCCATACTACTCACTGATTCCGCCCAACAGTTCCTACAATGTCGCGAGCGTGATCGTGCCGATCGATGATGTCACCACGGCGTTCCATTTCATCGCCTGGGGGGGCATGGACTGCCCCAGCACCGAGGATTGGCGCAAGTTCAATCATGCTCAAAAAGGCATTCACCTGAACGAGCGCTGGGAATCGTTCCGCACCAAAGAAAACAACTTCCTCCAGGATCGCCAGGCGATGAAGCTTGGCAATTTTACCGGCATCAAAGGCATTCCGAACCAGGATATTGCGATGTGGGTGGGAATGGGGCCGATCGTCAATCGCTCCAACGATGTCCTTGGCGCGTCCGACCTGGCGATCGTGGAGTTCCGTCGTCTTATGGTCGATGCAGCTCGCAAGGTCGCAGCGGGGGGAACCGCTCTTGGCACGGAAGAGCCGCGCCTTCCCCAGGCAAGGATCGCCTCCCACGAAGGGGTCTATCCGAAGACGGTCGATTGGCGGACGCTTGTTGACGCTGAAAGGCAGATCGCGGCCGAATAGGCATCAGGGACGGACCGCTCGCACAGCGGTTCGTCCCCCATGTACTTCATCAGAGAATGTCAAGTTTGTCGTTTTCGAGAACCGGCCGGATGTTGGCCTGTATGGCGTTCAGCAGTTGCAGGAACGTCCGAAATTCTCTTTCAGAAAACCCTTTCACGGCAGTTTGTACAACGTGCTTCGCCATCGGAAGGAGCTCGTCCTTGAGGGCGAGCCCCTTGGCTGTGAGATGAATGTTGATCTTGCGCCGGTCTTCTTCGTTTCTCGTTCTCTTGACTAATCCACTCTGCTCCATCGATTTTATCGCCGAGAGCGTGGTGGGTTCCATGGTCCCCACAATGAGTGAAAGTTCCCGTTGAGTTAGCCCGTCTTCGTGCCAAAGAGCCCTAAGAAAATACCACATCCCGAGCGTGACTCCGTAAGGCTCGATGGTTTGTTGAAGCAGCTTCTGAATGAGGCGGTTCGTTAAGCGTACCTGATAGCCAACGCTTTCGGCAAAAGGGAGTGCGATGTCTTCGAAAGCTTCATCGAAGGCCGCGGACAGGTTAGGCGAGTTCGTTCCACTTTTCATTCATCCATCACTTTCGGGAATACCTTAGCTTATTCAACGTGGCCCCTTCGAACACCTTTGCGAGGGTGCGGCAGCAGATCTAAGCTCGTTTCCTCCGTCTCGCGCATTTTTCACTTCAAGCTGGGTAGAGGTTAGGAACCTAAATGTTCAAACTAAACCTACTAAGGAATTGGGTCAGGCGCAATCCACCGATATCGTGAGCAAAGCTGTGATTTCATGAGTTGTTAGAACGATGGGACGTGCCGACCCTGCAACAGCAGAACGTTCCTTCCATTTTTGACACCATTTTCTCGTTGGGATTCAACGATCAGATGCAACTGAAAGGCGTGAGGTTGTTTCTGCTGCATCCTTTGTCGATTCACTCTCGACAGCGAAAAAACCCGCGTCTATGTTAAATGATAAGAGACCTAAGTAATTTCGATGCTGAGGCTCAGGAGGAATTCACCGGGATTATTCGCTGTCGCTGCTACTTCGGCGCGCCCGGTGATGACATGGCACTATCCACTAAGGGAGGAAAGAGAGTGAAATCAGCAAAAGCACGCTTGGCCGCTATGGCAGTGACCGCTTTGACGGGGTTCATCCCCTATCAGGCAGCAGCGGCCGATACTTTCGAGATTGACGTTGTCCTGCCACTGACCGGCGGGGCGGCGTTCCTCGGCAAGGCCGAACAGCAGGCGCTCAGCCTTTATGAGCAGGTGGTGAAGGAGGGTGGAGGCATCCACGGAAAGGAACTGAAGTTCGTTTTCCATGACGATCAATCGAACCCTCAAACGGCCGTACAGATCGTCAATCAGATCAAAGCCAAATCCCCTCAGGTCATCATCGGCTCTGCGGTAGCGGGGCTCTGCAACGCTATGTCTCCGCTTATGAGGAACGGGCCGGTCATGTACTGTCTGTCGCCCTCCCTCTACGCAAAGCCGGGTGATTACGCATTCAGTTCCAGCGTATCGACCAAGGGTCTTGCTGAAGGTCTGTTGCGCTATTTCAAGGATCGCGGTTGGAACAAGATCGGTCTCATCACGTCTACGGATGCTTCCGGCCAGGATGCTTACAAACAGATCAAGCCGCTCGTCGGTGAAGACGAATTCGCGGGTCTCCAGCTTGTTGCCGAGGCACAGTTCAATCCGACTGACGTCAGCGCTTCTGCGCAGGTGCAGCGCATCAAGGGTGCCCAGCCGGACGCTGTGATCGTATGGTCGACCGGCGCTCCGGTGGGGACCGTTTTCAAGGCTATTCGCGATGCCGCTCTCGAAGTTCCGGTCGGCACGACGGACGGCAACATGACCTACGCGCAGATGGAGCAGTATGCGAGTTTCCTGCCGAAGGAACTTTACATACCCGCTCCGCAGTGGCTGAAAACCGAAAACGGCAAGGAGCTTCCGGAAGCCAGGGCTGCAAAAGATGCCTTCTACAAGGCTTTCGACGCTGCAAAAGTGAAGCCTGACGGGCCGTCGACATTCGCCTGGGATCCGGGACTGTTGGTAGTTAGCGCCCTTAAAACACTACCTGAGGGGGCAACGGCAGAGCAATTGAAGGAATATCTCGCGAACCTGCAGGGGTTCGGCGGTATCAACGGGGTTTACGATTTCAAGAAGGACCCACAGCGTGGCCTCGACAAGTCGAGCGTCGTCGTCACGCGCTGGGATAGCGGTGCAGGCACCTGGAAGGTTGTCAGCGATGTTGGCGGAGCGCTGCTGAACCAGTAATTGCCGACTGAGTGGAGGAAGTTCTCATGGCTGAATTTATACAGATTAGCATTGGTGGCCTACTTGTGGGCACGATCTATGCGCTTATCGCTCTTGGCTTCTCGTTGATTTATCGGGTAACGGCGATCGTCAACCTGGCCCAGGGTGGTTTCGCAATTGTCGCTGCGCTTGTCGGCTATACGTTCAGCCAAAGCCTTGGCCTCCCCCTGCCCATTGCACTCGTCGCTGCCGTGCTCGTCACGACAGCGGCGGGGACTTTGCTGGGTGCCGTGACTTTCGTGCCGGCTCTCAAAAAGCTGTCCAATGCCAACGTGCTGATGTTGACGGTCGGGATCCTCACCCTCGTCGAGGGAATTGCGCTCGTGATCTGGGGCAGTCAGCCGTATTCGGTGCCGCCATTTTCCGGCGAGCAGCCCCTCGACATCGGCGGGATACTTATCCCGACGCAGGCCTTCTGGATCATCGGCACTGCTGTCGTCATCATTGTTGCGATTTGGTACCTCATCGCCAGGACGACTCTTGGCAAGGCGCTGCGTGCTTGCGCTGAGAATCCAGGAGCCGCGACGCTCATGGGCATCAATGTAACGCGCATGACGATCTTCAGTTTCGGTCTCGCAACGATGATCGCCGCCATCGCCGGCGTCGTGGTGGCACCCACCACCACCTTGCAATTCAACACCGGACAGCTCTTCACGATCTCCGGCTTCATCGCGGTTGTAATCGGCGGGATCTCATCGTTTCCGGGCGCTATCCTTGGTGGCCTGCTGCTCGGCATCGCGACGCAGCTCGCAACCGCCTACGTGTCGTCGTTGTTCAGCAGCGCCATTGCTCTGGTCATCCTTTTGCTTGTTCTCGTTTTTGCACCAACGGGCCTGATGCCATCTCGGATAACGCGCCGTCAGGATGTAAGAGAGGAACCCCGCTCGTGGGGTCACATCACCCGCCTCTGTCCAACAGTCGCATGGGGGGCAGCAGCGGTAGCTCTGGCAGTCGTGGTTCTGCTCCCATTCCTCGTCGACGGCACAATCATCTCGAGCCTCACGATTGCAGCGATTATCTTCATCGCATTGCTCGGCCTCGATCTCTTCATGGGATATACCGGTCAGGTGAGCCTTGGGCAGGCCGGCTTCATGGCGATAGGCGGCTACACGGCTGGTTATCTGGCAATCAACTACAACGTCGAGCCATTGCTCGGGATTGGAGCTGGTGTGTTTCTATCCGCCATCTGCGCACTGGTTCTGTCATTCGTCACTCTGCGGTTGCGCGGCCTTTATCTTGCTCTGGCGACCCTCGCTTTTGGCCTCTTGATCGATTCCTGCGCGATCGGTTTCATCGACATCACCGGCGGTCCTTCCGGGATGGTCGGAATCCCGTCATTCTCCGTGGGATCGATTTACTTCGATACTCCGCTGTCGATGTACTACCTGGTCATTGCGATCAATGTTGCTTTGCTCTTGCTGTTTTTCGGGGCGATGAAGTCGAGTTTCGGACGGGCGCTTCAGGCGATCAGGACAGATCAGATGGCGGCGACCGCCCTTGGTGTGAACATCGTCCGGTATAAGCTTGTCGCGTTCTTGATCAGCGCCGTCCTTGCTTCCCTTTCCGGAAGCCTGTTGGCATTTTCGTTCAACTTCCTCTCGCCCGATATGGTCGGAACAAACAGATCGCTTGAACTCGTTTCGATGCTTGTGATCGGCGGTGAGGGAACGCTGGTAGGTCCCGCTTTTGGCAGCATCCTGATTACCTTGTTGCCGACGATCTTCCAGCCGTTGGCGATGTACAAGACGTTTTTCAGCGGCGCATTGCTGATCCTTTGCTTCCTCTATTTGCCGCGAGGAATCTACGGGGTGATTGCCGACGGTCTGAGCCGACTTTCACCTGGGGTGCGTTATAGCGAAGGCGCAAGCAAGCTTGCACAGGGGAGTGCTCGATGATGGTCAATAATGTCACCCGTGAAACCCTACCGGTTATTCTCGAGGTATCGGGCCTGTCGAAAACATTCGGTGGCGTGAAGGCTACCGACAATGTCTCTTTCTCCGTTAGAGACGGCGCAATCACCGCGTTGATCGGCCCGAACGGCGCCGGCAAGACGACGCTGTTCAACCTGATCACAAATATCTTCCCCGCAGACAGCGGAGGTGTGTCCTTCCTTGGCAAGAGCATCAGGGGGACGTCTCCCATGAATGTCGCGGGCTTGGGACTGATACGGACATTCCAGTCCGCACGCGTCTTCCCCGGACTGACCGTGTTGGAGAACGTACTCGCCGGTCGGCATCGGTTGTTCAAGTGCTCTGGCTTGAGCCAGATGCTTTGGACATCTAAGAGCAGGGCAGAAGAACGGGAATCGCGTGAGCGTGCGGTGGCGATGCTGGAGCTGGTAGGGCTGTCAAAGTTTCGCGACGCGCATGCGGTCGATCTGCCGATGGGCGCCCAGAAACTGCTTGAAGTCGTCCGTGCTCTGATGAGCCAGCCGAAGCTCTTATGTCTGGACGAGCCGGCCGCAGGTCTGAATGACACCGAGACCGAAGAATTAGCTGTTCTGCTGCGTGCCATTCGCGTCGCTGGCATTTCGGTTCTGGTCGTGGAGCACAACATGTCGCTCGTCATGAACGTCGCTGATCACGTAGTGGTTGTTGACGCCGGGGCGGTGATTGCAGCTGGCCCACCAGCAGAAGTCCAATCGAACGCCAAGGTTATCGAAGCTTATTTGGGACGGGAAGAAAATGCCGCTGCTTGAACTTCGACAGGTCGCTGCCGGGTATTCCAATACAACGGTATTGAAGAACATCGACATTACCATGAAGGCAGGGGAAATCGTCACCCTGGTAGGCGCAAACGGTGCGGGGAAAAGCACCACAGCCAAGCTGATCTCCGGAATGCTACGGCCATCGAAGGGCGATGTCCTGCTCGACGGAAAACCGATTGGTTCCCTGACCGCCTGTGACCGACTGCGCCAGGGAATCTCGCACGTCCCCGAGGGCCGTCAGATTTTCGGGGGCTTGACGGTCGCCGATAATCTCGCCTTGGGAGCCTATAGCGTTTGCAAGGTCGATAGATCCATTATCGAGCAACAATTCAAATTCGTATGTCGACTTTTTCCGGTTCTCAGGGAAAGGCTGGGTGATATTGCCGGTAACTTCTCTGGCGGGCAGCAGCAGATGTTGGCGATCGCGCGTGGCCTTATGTCCAGACCGCGCATACTGGTGTTGGATGAGCCGTCTCTCGGCGTCGCCCCGCTTTTGGTGGCCGAGATATTCAAACTTATCCAGAGGCTGAGGGATGAGGGCATAACGATCCTTCTCGCGGAGCAAAATGCGCGCCAAGCTCTTGCTATCGCCGATCGGGGATACGTGCTCGAACAGTCAACAATCACCATGTCCGGACCGGCCGGCGAGCTTGCATCATCGAAGGATATCGCCGAGCGATACCTTGGGGTCGGAGGTTCGGTCAGTCATGGGCATGATCGAAGCGGCCAGATGGCGGCAAAATTGCAGGCACTCATAGCCTGAATCAAGGGAGAGAGAAAGTTATGGACACTGCGGTAGATGATGCGACCCTGTTTCGTGAACGCGGATTCGGCGTCAATATGGGGTTTGGGAGCGCGCCAGCGGTCCTTGTCGTTGATATCCAGACGGCCTTCACAGATCCCACATTGCCGCTCGGATCGAACCTTGACGATGAAGTCGCGGCGATAAACCAAGTCATCGATGCTGCGCGACTGGCCGAGGCGCCGATTTTCTATTCCGTTGTGTCCTATGACGAGGCGGATGCGCGGGAATCCGGCATTTGGAGGCTGAAGATGAAGGGACTATCGAGCCTTCAAACCACATCGGAAATTGTGAAGCTGGATCCAAGACTTCACCGTAAAACCGACGACTCCGTTTTCGTCAAAAAATACGCGTCCTGTTTCTTTGCGACGACGCTTGCATCGCAACTTCAAACGATGCGCCGCGATACCCTGATTATTGTCGGCTGTACGACAAGCGGCTGTGTCAGAGCGTCGGCCGTGGACGCGTTGCAATATGGCTTCCGACCGATTCTTGTCCGGGAAGCCCTTGGCGATAGATCAAAGGCGGCGCACGACCAGGCCCTGTTTGATATACAAGCGAAGTACGGCGACGTTGTTGGACTTGACGAGGTCACGATGTATCTGAAGGCGCAGACTTCAGCCGCGAAAGCAATGGCTTCCTAATCATCTATCCCAAACGTTACTCCCGTTGGCGTTCCTGGCATCCACTGGATGCCGGGATTTTTGTTGGGGCTATCCAGCTTGTAGGTTTCCCACCGTGTCCGGAAAACGACCGTTTGGCGGTGCTGGTTAAACCTGTCCGAAAACCTAGCTTCTCGACGGGAAACCGGACAGATTGACCTTGGTGCGCGGATCATTAATTGCGTTCTTTTTCCAAAAACTGCTTTCTGCTTCCTGCGCCAACATTGACGCAGGCTCAACTGCTTCACCGTGCCAAAAAATCCGCGACCATTGAAGAGGCAGCTTGCCGACGAGCGATCTATTGGCGACGTGCAAGCCGTGCCCGGGCTGCGATCGCAAGCTCTTCCATTCTTAAATCGCCGTCAGCAGAACGATTGGCGGCTTGGTTGACGATCCTCAGAATTTCACTTCGTGTGTCGATCTCGGCGAAGTCCTCGGCCATCAGCAGCGCGCGCGACCGATAGCACGGCTCGTCTAGCACGGTGCGAATGGCCTGCTTCAGCGCGGCTGGTGTCGGTTCATTGGTCTTGAGATCAATTCCGACGCCGGACCACGCGACACGCGCGTTCACGTCAGCCTTGTCCTCAGTCAGTCCGGCGGTGACGAGAGGAATCCCGAGACTCAGGGCCTGGTTGACGCTGCCGTAGCCGCCATTGGTGACCAGCACATCGACCTTCGGCAGCAGCCATTCGAACGGCAGATAGCTGGCAAGACGCGCGTTGCTTGGAATTGGGCCCGGTATGGCATCGGTCGGGCGACCACCGGCGGTCGCGACCACAAGCACGTCGGATTCGTCGGCGAGCGCCGCAAGCGTTGGAGCGACGAGAAGGTTGAAATCGTGGTTCGCAACCGTTCCCTGCGTCACCAGGACGACCTTGCGTGAGCCATCCAGTTCGTGAGCAAAGGGCGGCAGCGGAGCTTGATTCGGAATGAAAGGCGGGACTCCGACGAAGTTCACCGAGGTTGGAATTTTACGGGGAAACTCGAAACTCGGAACCGACAGCTGCATATAGGCATCGGCAAGCTCCACGACCGAATCGAAAAGAGCTGTCGACAGCGGCCGGACGCCGAGTTCCATGAGGCACAGATCCGCCCGTCTGGCGATGGGATGGCTGACGAGCCTGTCGTGTTCTTGGGCGATCGCCGCATATTCCTCGTGTTGCGCTTTGGTGACTGCCGGTGGCAGGCCCGCAAAATGCGGCGCATTGTCTTCGCGGCGCCAGTGCAAGATCGACGTGCCGCAAAGAACGATCGGCGGCCTTTTCGAGCGCGGCCCGAGCAGCATCGGCAGGAGGCCGAAAAACATATCGTCGCCGATGACGACATCGGCCGGAAAGTCACGCAAAACCTGCTGCAGACCCAGGTGCTGGGCAGGAATCGTATCGACGAAAACGCGTTCGAGAGCAATGCGCAGCCATTCGGGTCCGGGCGGCATGGTCTTCAACTCCGGAGCGATTGAATGGATGTCCTCCGGATCGAAGTCAGCAGCCGGCGGGAGCGGATGGAACTCAGCCGTAATGCTTTCGATGCGCTTGCGCAAGGCTGTGCCTGATAAAGTAAGAACCCGATGACCTTCGGCAATCAGGATTCGGCCGACTGCAAGCAATGGATTGAGGTGACCCGTTGCAGGCGTCGAGACAATGAGAATGTTCATGGTATTCAATCGCTCTGTTGTTGAAACGTAGCTCTTGCCCCTTCTCCGGAGTTAAGTCCGCTCCGTGGCCCGAGCAGCGACGAGAATGAGCGATCACGGTTACCGCCGAGCTTCAGAGCGGTGGTGAAAGGCTACGCTTGAAATATTGGATGCTTGCCGAGGCGATTGCGCAGCGGCTCTAGGATAACTCTTCTTTGGCGGCAGGGCAGGATAAGGAAGCCGTTCCTCTGCGATCGGCTCTTGCCGTCCGAAGGAGTGCCTGTTTCTCCGAACAGGCGAATACAGGCGCTGGATCGCTGAACTACAGCCGTAACCTGCTTTTCCAGATTCGAAACGCTCCTGTAGCCGGGCGCCAGCAATCTCTCTGCTGTCGACACTTCGACAGTTAGTGGAGAAAAGCAAATGCAAAAAAAAGGAAATTCACCGCGCGCCATCATCGCTGCCAACAGCAACGGCGTACGCGAATGGAAAGGAGAACCGTCGGATCTCGAGGCCATCCTGCCTCTCATGTTCAAACCGGAGCCACCCATCGTCGTCGACGACAGAGGAGGTTGGCTCAAGGTGGCTCTATCCCGGGCGATATCGAATATCATGGAGGGTCTTGAGCTCTCTTGTGCCGGCCTGCGTCCGGAAATCCGCCATGTGCCCGACGTCCAGCGCAGAAGAGCGCATCGCCAAACCGCAGCAAGGGTGGCGTCGTCTTAATCTGAAGAGGGTATAGTGCGGACAGGTAGCGATCGCTATGCGGCAGCCGATGAGGTGATGTCGCGCCAGGCTGTCATGGCAGCGGCACGGCATTCTCGGTGATCGGAGCCGCTCAGATGTTTGCGGTGCAGATGGAAGAGGTTAGCGACTGGACCTTGAATTGAAATGAAACGCTGGCATTGGCGGGTGGACTTGAACCGCATCATGCCCCGTTCTCGTCGTCGAATGGCCAGATGAGAATTCTCAGCGCGGTTGTTGAGGCCCTTGTGCGAACGATGCTCGACGTATGGGATCAATTCGGCTTTCGCAGCAGAGTACGAGCGGAGCTTGTCGGTCACCATGACGCGCGGCGTGACACCTTGACCTTTCAGCAGCTTGCGGATCAGCGGCAGGGACGCCGTCTTGTTTCGGCGGCTTTGCAAGAGGGCATCGAGAACATGGCCTTGGGCGTCCACGGCCCGCCAGAGCCAATATTTCTTGCCTTTGATGGAACCGACCATCTCGTCGAGATGCCATTTGTCAGCAAAGCTGCCTCGCGACCGCCGCCGAATTTGACAGGCATATTCGCGACCGAACTTGCCAGCCCACTCCGAGACGGTCTGGAATGAGACCTCAATGCCGCGCTCGGCAAGCAGGTCCTCGACATGGCGGAGGCTGCGGGGAAATCGAAAGTACAGCCAAACCGTATGCGCTATGACCTCCGCTCGAAAGCGGTGGCGTTTGTAGCGGAGAGGTGCGAGATCGGTCGGCGGACGCTTGGTCATGCCAGCAACTACCACCGTAGCCGTTAAGGCGACGCTTCCCTCGGCTGCAGAACAGCTGAACGAGCCCATTTCGCAAGGGCGAAAACGAGAACCATACTTCTCAATCACTTTTCGAAAATCGGCAGCCATCTCGATGCGGCGATCTCTGTCTAGGACAAGGAATTCACGATAGAACCAACGATGACGTAGGCCCGGCGCCCGGTCGGTGACCGGGCGCCGGTCACTCCTCTCTTAAGGCAGCATGGAATAGGTCATGGCGCCGCTCGCATCGGCCTTCCAGACGTACATGGTGTAGTCCTCGTCCTTGCGGTCGCCCTTTTCGTCGAACTCAAGCTTGCCGATCACGGTGGGAATTGGCGCACTCATGTGCTTCAAGGCATCCGCCACCTTCTGCGGATCGAGGGAATTGCTTTGCGCAAATCCTGCCTTTAGGACCTCGAGCGCCGCAAACGAATACAGCGTATAGGCTTCCGGCTCGAACCCATCGCTCCTGAACGACGCCACGATGGCCTTCGCGGCAGGATTGAGACGAGGATCCGGCGCAAAAGTCATCAAAGTGCCCGCTGCAGCCTGGCCGGCAATCTGACCGAATTCGCTCGACGTGATACCATCGCCACCGATCAGGACCGCATGCAGCCCCTGATCCGCCGCCTGCCTTACGATCAGGCCGCCTTCGGTGTAGAGACCGCCAAAGTAGATGGTTTCCACACCCGCAGCCTTCATCTTCGAGATGATCGCGGAGAAGTCCTTGTCACCGACAGTGACCCCCTCGTCCATGACCTCGGTCATGCCGCCCGCATTGACCGTCCGCTTCACCTCATTGGAAATCCCTTCACCGTAGGCGGTCTTGTCGCTCAGGATTGCGAGCTTCTTGTCCTTGAGGTTTTTCAAGATGTAGTTGCCGGCCACTGCACCCTGCTGGTCGTCACGTCCGCACACCCGGAACGTGTTCCAGAGTCCCTGCTCGGTGAACGTCGGATTGGTCGAACCGGGGGTGATCTGCAGGATGCCGTTCTCGGCATAGACCTGTGAAGCGGGGATCGATACGCCGGAATTGTAGTCGCCAATCACATATTGGACGCCATCGGAAACGAACTTGTTTGCGACGGAAATCCCCTGCTTCGGATCGGATGCATCGTCGCCGAGTTCGAGGACGATCTTGTCGCCGTTTATTCCGCCCGCCGCATTGATTTGCGCAACCGCCTTTTCCGCGCCCTTGCGGAACTGCTCGCCAACGGCAGCGTTCGGCCCGGTGAGAGGTGCTGCAACGCCGATGAGAATATCGGCATGCGCAGCGCTCGCTAAAATAAGCGACACACCCAGGGCCAGAGATATTGAAAGACTGCTATTCATAAAGAGACTCCCGTCGTTAGGCCAACGGACTGTCTGTCGCTTTTGAGAATTTCGGCCGCGTTTCCAAACGTGGAAACTACGTTGCAACTGTAATCCCGAGCGCTGGTACTCCTCGGGAAAAGCACGAAAAACAAAGTGCCGGGATTTGCTCGCAGACGAGCGAAAACCATCGACCGCATCCGAAGGCCGCCTAAACGGCACTGGCTTAGCGAAATTGCGCCCCGGCCGATTGCGGGTATGTCAGACGTTCGCGCTCGCGGCGAGCTTCAACTCATAAACGAATTTATCAGGGATTCAGCCGGCGCCCTTGGTTTAGGTGACGCCCATCCGACGACATGCCGCATTTGAACGGCCGCATCCTCGGGCGTCTCATAGGAGGCGGCTCGCCAGCCCCTGCCCGCGGCACGCAGATTCGGTGGCGCGAGCAGGTCTCGTTCAAGACCAATCATCCGGCCAATGAACGACGGTCGGATGCAGCGATGCGCCCGCAAGCGCAAACGCCTTGATAAAAAGCGTAGCCAGCCTCTGAAGCAGCGGTTCTGCTGCTTCACGGTGGACAGGCGAAGCCGGCTCGGGTGGAACATCTCGAATATCCACGCGACCGTCCATCCCGAACGTGACGATCATTCCATCGACCGTGACGATCCGGAGGTGGTGGCCTCGAGCATGGGAACGCACGGTGGGCTCGGTTTGCACGGTCGGCATGAAAATCTCCTGACTATGTCTCGGAGACAGATCTGGAACGCGGCTGTTACATTCCCGTCTTACAGACGGCAAATTCACCTACACCTGTAACCGAGGCCAAGCACAGATCCCGTGTTTCAGGGATTTGGATCGTGGTGGTAATGCTTCTGCTGGATTGGCCAAGCGAGCCGAGACAACAAACGTCCACCCGGAAGGCTCGTTTCGCGGCCTTCTCGGGTAAGTAGGGACAGTGTCGTGGCCTCGCCATTACTGTGACGCAGTGTGGCGCCGATTCCATCTATCGCTAAGCAACATCGCTCGAGTGACCACCCCGCTCTTGAAAGGCGTCGAACCGACGACCAGGCGATTTCCCTCGTGTGGCATATCGTTGATTTATGGAACTTCAGCGGCCCGTTGCCCATAATAAATAGCTATCAGTTCATTAGGAACGTTGCCCTATTCGGCCGAACAGGTCTTTCGGAGCGCGATCAGGAGTAGCGCCGATCTCAAAGGCAAGGTCGCTATCGGTACAGGTGGCGCGTCGGGGATCGTGCTCGAAACGAGCGCAAGCACAGTAACCGAGCGCGATCTATCAAAACTATAACTGCCAGCTATTAGACAGTTTTGTGCGATCTATTCAAGATTAGCTAGCTCTGAACCACCTTAGAGTTGCCGCTTGCGCGACATGCAGCGAAGTTGAGAGCGCCAACAGACACCGGAAAGAACACAAATCTCAAGGGGATTGTTTCATGGCAAACGCGCCGAAAACCAAGTCAAGTGTGCTGTCTACGGGTGGCGGGCAGGCTCTGCTTGATCCGTCCGATACGGCGATCCTGTTGCTCGACCATCAGTCGGGACTGTTTCAAACGGTTAAGGATATCGCAGTCGCGGATCTTCGGCGGAACGTCGAGATGATCGCAAGGCTGGCATCTCTGCTGAAGATTCCGGTGATTACGAGCGCATCCGAACCGAACGGCCCGAACGGCCCTCTTATGCCCGAAATCCACCGGTATGCTACGCATGCGGTCTACGTACCACGCAAAGGCGAAGTCAACGCTTGGGATAACGAAGAGTTCGTCCAGACCGTACGATCAACCGGGAAGAAGACGTTGATTATAGGGGGGGTTTGGACCAGTGTCTGCGTAATGTTCCCGGCGCTGGACGCCAAGGCGGCTGGTTTCGACGTTTACGCGGTTATCGACGCCTCCGGCGATCCGAGTGAATTGGCATCGAGAACGACGCTGGCTCGTTTCGTCCAAGGCGGCGTCATCCCAACATCGACGAATGCGCTGTTGTCGGAGATGCACCGTACGTGGAAGCGTCCCGAGGCGGCGGAACTTGCGAAGCTCTATGGCATGGCTGCGCCCAACTACGCCGCGGTCGCCGAAAGCTATCAGAAGGCGCAAGAAGTCATAAAGCAGTCGAAATAGTTACAGCGTTGGTCAAGTGCCGGCTCGCATGACATGAGAAACTTGGCATGCGGCAACCTTCAGAAAGGGTCGAGTGGAGTATCACCCATGAAAATGTACCTGCTTTCGCTCGGCGCCGGCCTGCTCGTTGGCGTTGTCTACAGCCTCTTGAACGTCCGCTCGCCAGCGCCGCCCGTGGTGGCGCTCGTTGGCCTTCTCGGCATTCTCGTCGGGGAGCAGGTCATTCCCTTTGCCAAGACCTTGATCAGTAAAGATCCGGCGGCTGTCTCCTGGCTCCACCAGATCAAGCCGCATATGTTCGGCCACCTGCCGAAGGGCAGCGCGCCCTCCGACGTCAATCCTTCCGAGAAGGTCTGATCGAGGACGAAGATTATGGAAAACGCAACTTCCGACATCATCCTTCACCACGGCCTGATCACCACGCTCGATCGTTCCAACCCGGCGGCGAGCGCCGTCGCCGTCAAGGAAGGCAAGTTCCTCGCCGTCGGCGATGACCACGAGATCATGGCGCTCGCCGGCCCGGATACGAAGATCGTCGATCTCAAGGGCAAACGCGTGCTGCCGGGGCTGATCGACAACCATACCCACGTCGTCCGCGGTGGCCTGAACTTCAACATGGAGCTCAGATGGGACGGTGTGCGCTCGCTTGCCGACGCCATGAGCATGCTGAAGCGACAGGTGGCGATCACCCCACCGCCGCAATGGGTGCGCGTGGTCGGTGGCTTCACCGAACACCAGTTCGCCGAAAAGCGCCTGCCGACCATCGAGGAGATCAACGCGATCGCCCCCGATACCCCGGTCTTCATCCTCCATCTTTATGACCGTGCCCTGCTCAATGCCGCCGCCCTGCGCGCCGTCGGCTACACCAAGGAGACCCCGGAGCCGCCCGGCGGCGAGATCACCCGCGATGCCAATGGCAATCCGACCGGCCTGCTGCTCGCAAAACCCAATGCCGGCATCCTCTATGCCACGCTCGCCAAGGGCCCGAAGCTGCCCTTCGATTACCAGGTCAACTCCACCCGCCACTTCATGCGCGAGCTGAACCGTCTCGGGGTCACTGGCGTCATCGACGCCGGCGGCGGCTTCCAGAACTATCCCGACGACTATGCCGTTATCCAGAAGCTCGCCGACGAGGGGCAGATGACGGTCCGGCTTGCCTACAACCTCTTCACCCAGAAGCCGAAGGCCGAAAAGCAGGACTTCCTCAACTGGACCGCCTCGGTGAAGTACAAGCAGGGCGACGACTATTTCCGTCACAACGGTGCCGGCGAGATGCTGGTCTTCTCCGCCGCCGATTTTGAGGACTTCCGCCAGCCGCGCCCGGACATGCCGCCGGAGATGGAAGGCGAGCTGGAAGAGGTCGTGCGCGTGCTGGCCGAAAACCGCTGGCCCTGGCGGCTGCACGCCACCTATGACGAGACGATCAGCCGCGCGCTTGACGTCTTCGAGAAGGTCAACCAGGACATCCCGCTCGAGGGCCTGAACTGGTTCTTCGATCACGCCGAGACGATCTCCGAACAGTCGATCGACCGCATCGCGGCGCTTGGCGGCGGCATCGCCGTTCAGCACCGCATGGCCTATCAGGGCGAATACTTCGTCGAGCGCTACGGCTTGGGCGCCGCCGAAGCCACCCCGCCTGTCGCCGGCATGCTGGAAAAAGGCATCAAGGTATCGGCCGGCACGGACGCCACCCGCGTCGCCTCCTACAATCCCTGGGTCTCGCTCGCCTGGATGATCACCGGCAGGACGGTTGCCGGCATGCAGATCTATCCGCGCCGCAACTGCCTCGATCGCGAGACGGCGCTGCGCATGTGGACGGAAAACGTCACCTGGTTCTCCAACGAGGAGGGCAAGAAGGGCCGCATCGAGAAAGGCCAGTTCGCCGATCTGATCGTGCCGGACAAGGACTTCTTCGCCTGTGCCGAGGAGGAAATCTCCTTCCTCACCTCTGACTTCACCATGGTCGGCGGCAGGATCGTCTACGGCGCCGGCGACTTTGCCAAGCTTGACGAGAACCCCGTTCCGCCCGCCATGCCCGACTGGTCGCCGGTCAAAACCTTCAAGGGCTATGCCGCCTGGGGCGAGCCTGAAGGTGCCGGAAAGAACTCGCTGCACCGCCGGATGATCACCTCCTGCGGCTGCGCCAACGACTGCAACGTCCACGGCCACGCCCACGCCAATGCCTGGGGCTCGAAGCTGCCGGTCGCCGACCTCAAGAGTTTCTGGGGCGCCCTCGGCTGTGCCTGCTGGGCTGTGTGAGGAGAAACGAGATGTTCGCCCTGGAAGCGAAGCTTGCAAACCTTGTCCGCCCGATCTTCGGGGCGCCCTGGATGCGCTTTGTCGCATATCTCGGCCTCTGCGCCGCCTATTTGCAGGGCGGCGTCAACAAGCTGACGGATTTTCCGGGCGCAATCGGCGAAATGAACCATTTCGGGCTTTCGCCGGCGCCGCTCTTTGCCGTGCTCGTCATCATCCTGGAGCTTGGCGCCTCGATGATGATCCTTGCAGGGGTCTTTCGCTGGCTCGGGGCCCTCGGGCTCGGGGCCTTCACGCTGCTCGCCACGTTTCTGGCGCTCCGCTTCTGGGAGCTGCCGGCAGGCATGGAGCGCTTCATGGCCGCCAATTCCTTCTTCGAGCATCTGGGTCTGGTCGGCGGATTCTTGCTCGTTGCGTGGCTCGATTTGAGGAAGCAATGACGTGAAGCTGAACCTACCGACCGCTCTGAGCTTCACCGGCGGCTATGTCGATACAGTCGGCTTTCTCGCTCTTAATGGCCTTCTCACCGCTCATGTTACGGCAATTTCGTGATGATCGGTGCAACCGTTGCCCATCACAGTTCACGCATTATCGCCAAGCTTCTGGCACTGCCATCTTCTGGATTGCCATCATCTTCGTACGCCATGTCACGCTGACGATGACGGCCGCGCCCCGACGCACGTTGCTCTGGATGCTCGTTTTGGAATTCCTGTTCCTGGCTGCAGGGGCGATCGGGATATCTCGGATCGCACCGTCGGCCATCCAGGGTGCGGACTCATAACGCAGCCAACCACAGCCGAATGGGTGCAAGCTGGACGAAGGCAGGGCAATTGGAGGCGAGGCTGTCATAGCGTGCGGCGACTCGACGACATCGCTTGATCCGATTGAAGAACCGTTCGACCCAGTTACGGGCGCGGTACGGATAAGCGCTGAAGCAGGTTGGATCGCTGCGATTGCTTTTGACGGGATGTTGGCCCATGTGCTTGTTGATCCAATCGGCGTGATAACAAGGGTCTGCGGGCAGCATTGACCCGGATTTCAGACGAGGATCCGGCGCGAAGCGCTGTTCCACGGCATCGAAGGCCGCATCTTCGGCCGCGTCGGACTTCTCGTGCACACCTACCGGTCCGCGCAGCGATTCCAACGGCTGTGTGTCGTTCAGGAGTTTGCCCGCGAGCCGATTGATGTGGGCCTCGCCGGGGCTCAGTGCCAGCCGTACGTGAAGGCCATTTGCTATCCACGAGAGCATTAATCTTGCTGATCAATCCCCGTGACCTTTCCATAGACTGTCACTTGTTCCTGATGATGTGTGCCCCATGCTGATGCACGCGGACAATTGTGGCCCGGGCCGGAATGGCCCGCCGGCGGCGGCAATAACGACCGTCTATCGACTCGATTGCGAAAGATGATTTCCTTGGCCGGAGTTGCAAGGTCATTCTCCAAAGCATCGACGTACCGAAACTTTCAGGGTCGCCACCGAGACGCGACGCCAGATTAAGAAGCCAGGAGGCTCGATATGCAAAGCAACGACGTAAACGCGGTCGCAGTGAATGGTAAAGAGGCCGCCTATTTCGGTGTGCCGTGGGAAGATGCCTACGGATACGCACAGGCAATCAAGGTTGGTGACACGATTCATGTCTCCGGCCAACTCAGCCACGATGAGAACGGGAACCTGATCGCGCCTGCTTGTCTCGATGAATCCGGCAAGCCGGCCGAGTTCTCGATGATGGAACAGCAGATGCGGGCGACCTACGCCAATGCAGGCAGGCTTTTGGCGCGCTTCGGGGCAACGCTGGACAACGTCGTTGAAGAGACGCTCTATGTCCTTGATGTCGACGCCGCATTCGCCGCCGCGGGCAAGGTGCGCAAGGAGGCCTACGGCACGGCGCGACCTCAGTGCGCCAGCAACTTGATC
Source organism: Rhizobium sp. P32RR-XVIII (assembly GCF_012641395.1). Classification (GTDB taxonomy): domain Bacteria; phylum Pseudomonadota; class Alphaproteobacteria; order Rhizobiales; family Rhizobiaceae; genus Rhizobium. The sequence continues at coordinate 117,385 of NZ_JABAIH010000013.1, forward strand.
GGTGTGACGAGACTGGCCTTTCCCGAACAGCTCATCGAAATCACCTTCAAGGCTGTGCTGTCGGGAGCGAAGTGAAGCCGCGGTGATAAATTCCCGATGTTTGGAGCTATCTAAATCATGACACAACTGAAACCGCGAGGGCAATGCCCGACATCCTGATCGAGCCGAAGGATCGCGCCTTGGTGCTGGTCGATCAGCAAGCCGGACTTGCTTTCGGGGTGGGTGCTATAGACGATCGGCCTCCTTGTGAATGGGGACGATTTCTCACCTGCTTTGATCTTCGTCGGCGGCATGGCAATCCTCAGCATCATATCCTGGAGTAACCATGGGTCGGATCGAACGTATCGTCGGCCAGCACCGCTCCAGCTGCGGAGCCTCAACGGGTTGTCGCTGGATAGAGCCAGGTGACCGGTTGGTGATTTTGAGTTTACACTGCCATGCGGGCTATGCCAATTGTGGAGATGCGTCCAATGGAGCAGATACGCTTTTCGCTCCTCTGAGGACGGGTGGGCGCAAGCATAAGCCCATTCCTGCAGGGCGTCTGAATGAACCGTTCGGCCTTGGCGTTGGTTTCGGCGTATAGGGCTTGGTGCGGATGTGCTTGAGCCCCAGGGTCTTGCAGGCGGTGGCGAAGTTCTTGCCGTGTATCCGGAGCCATTGTCGGTCATGACCCGCGGGATGGTGACGCCCATGCTGGTGTAGAAGGCGACGGCCGCCTTGAGGAAGGCGATCGCCTTAGCCGCCTTTTCGTCCAGGGAGATGTCTGTAAAGGCGATGCGGGAGGGATCGTCGACGCAGACGTGGATATGCTCCCAGCCAATCCCACAGGACTTTCTCTAGCCGGTCCTGTCGCCGGTGATGCGGTGGCCGACACGCTCAGAGCGGCCGAGGTGTTTGATGTTGAGATGAATCAGGCCGCCCGGCTCGGCGTACTTATAGCGCGCGACCGGCTGGCGCGGGTCGATGTCGTTGCGCTTCGACAGACCAGCCTGCGTCATCACCCGGCTGAGAGTGGCAGGCGACACGCCGGTTTCGACGGCGATGCGATTGCCGGCTACGCGTTGTCCGGGAAATCTCCTTGTTCCTCAGACGTTTACATTTCAGATCATGGCTACCCGACATAGTCGGGCGGGGCAGATAGTGGCGCCTCTGTCGATCGAAACATGGTCGCCAGAATTGTGCCGCCACATTGCTACAGTCGGGTACCGACGTGACCATAATCTGTCACTATCTTGACCATTCCAGCATCGCGACGACGAACCTGAAGATGAATCGCGTTGTTCCGGCAAGGAAGTCATGTCTCTTCGACAGGTCGCGTCGTGGTGCCGATGCACCGCCTTCATGGCGACGCTGATCATGAGCGCCAAGCTCAACCATATCGATCAGCAGGCTTGGCTGGCCAATGTCCTCGCCAACACCGCCGACACCGATCAGCAGGGTGGAGCAATTGCTTCCGTGGCATTAGACCCTGAAGCCGTTGAACGATCAAGCGGCCCTGATCGGTGGCCTACACTGGAGGCTTACCTTTACCCGGGGATACCTATGGCGCACCGCAGGCACAAAGCGACATCTGTCGCCACTCTCCGGACACCTTTCGATCTCTTCGCCGAGGTAGCCCGGGCCACTATCCAGCCGCGTTCACGGAGCCTGTGTCCGTCGCGGCGGCGCGCCAGCCAGTCCCAACATTGCGTCGATTGAGTATTTTCCAGCGCCGGTGACGTACAACAGAAAAAAACCACCCATGAGGCTGATGTTCTTATAGAAGTTTATCTTGTTCATGAAGTACTCGTACTCCCCCGTCAGGGTCCAATAACGATGACCAATTAAACCGGCCACAAGGCAGAAGAGTGCGTACAACAACGCCAGTGGCCGTACACAGATGCCAAGTACCAGCCCGATGCCGCCAAAAAACTCGATCACCATTGCCAAACGCGCAAGGACGGACGGCAGGGGAGCGCCGACCGACATCATGTAGGCGACAGTCCCGGGATAGTCGGTGAGTTTGCCCCAACCGAATACGAGGAACAGAACGGCGAGAAATATACGAGCGATAAGCAGCGCTTCGTCTTTGATCCTCCCGGATCCTAAGTCAGTCATGGTGAACCTCCACATTTGTCAATGATAATGCAGTCTTTTCCGCGCATTCGTATGCATCACGCTTGTCATGTGGTCGCCTAGTGGGATGCGGGGATGCACGCGATGACCATGATCTCGAAGTCGAAAGCCCAGACTACGTCAACCGCGGGCCGTTGCCGAACGCCCCTTTGCGAATGGGCCAGGAGGCCTCATGCAGCGTCGCTGGATCGGTGTGGATCTCATAAAGAGCGCGCGGAGTCGCCGGGGAGATTGCGTTGCGCGTGGCCATATCTCTACCCCTGATTTTGCGCTAGTGAGCACATCCGTTCGTTAGCCGCCGCCATATAGATGAATTGTCTAATGTCGCCATAGCGCGGTCCAAAGCTGACGCTATTATGAATAAATAGCGGAACATCGCCAATAACTGGCACTTATGGTTTCGATAGCTCGGCGCTCGTTGCTGTGTTCGTGGTCGTAGACGCTGTCGAGATTGCTCTTCAAACCATAATGGCCGAAGCTGAAGCCCGTGCAGAGGATTATCCTGCCTGCAAGGCGGACCTAAGAGCTGAACCGCTCCGGGCATTCGAAATAATTTCCAGCGACACTAAATTTCCCGAGGCTATGCAAAACTGCTTGGTGACCTCGTCTCTAACGCGCTGGCCGGACGTGCTTTTTTTTATTGCTTCCAGAGGCGCCGCGGTTTCTGCCGTTGGCACATACCGGAGGCCAACTTCTGATCCATCTGACCGGTACGCTTTCGCCTCGCATTGGACCGTTCCCCAATAATTCAAATCATTCATAGCTTTGCGGGATCATCGGTCACGGCGGTGTTGTCACATAAACGAGGCGTCAGTGAATTGGGCATAGAGACGGTGGGATGAAGAGTTCTGCCGTCAGCTACAAGCGCCACCGTTTCCCGCAACAGATCATCTCGAATGCGGTCTGGCTGTATTTCAGGTTTCCACTGAGTTTACGCCTTGTCGAGGAAATGCTGCTGGAGCGCGGAATTGTCGTCTCGGATGAAACGATCCGGCGATGGGGTCGGAAATTCGGACCGGCCTACGCAAAACAACTTCGTCGCAGGCGACCTTCGCGCCAGGATGTCTGGCATCTGGATGAGGTGGTGATTTCCATCGCGGGCAGAAAGCACTGGCTTTGGCGTGCCGTTGATCAAGATGGCTACGTTCTCGACGAGATTGTTCAGGGCCGACGCGATACGAAGGCCGCCAAGCGATTGCTGCTCAGGCTGCTGAAGAAGCAGGGCATGCCACCCAAGCGGATCATCACCGACAAACTCCGCTCCTATAGTGCGGCCAAACGTGACCTCATGCCAACGGTCGAACACCGGTCCCATAAGGGTCTCAACAATCGAGCGGAAAATTCTCATTTGCCGCTGCGAAAACGGGAGAGGACGATGCAAGGTTTCCGATCCCCAGGAAGTCTGCAGCGCTTCATCTCGATCTTCTCCGCGCTTCGAAATCTTTTCGTCACCCCAAGTCACAAACGATCCGCACTGGCCACCCACCTTCATCGCATCCGTGCAATAGCGCACTGGAAGGCCGTCACCGGCGCGGCTGCTTGATCGCAGACTGCTTGCGACAAAGACCGCTCACCACTCGATAACGTGACAACTCCTGAATTGCAACTGAGGCCCGGTGAGCGGTGCGAGGTAATCACAGGCACACGGGCAGCCTTGACATTGCTTACAACCCGCGGTGGTCCACGTTCGGTCCGGCTTTCTTTCGTGCACAAAATGTTTGTCAAGCGGCGCTCGACGATCGTACGTCGCACGAGGCTGCACGAACCGCTTTTATTGCCGCCGCCAGAGAAGCTGGGCTATGGATGCGATACTGATCCTGCCTTCATCAGCAACTCGTAATGGCGAGCTGACCCCGCAACTCCCTCAAAGCACGCGGGGTCTCTTTTTGTCGGTACGCTAGCGGACGGGAACGTCGCTGGTGCCGATTAGTTATCGATATGGCCGCGCGGCAGCCGTCCTGTTAAACGCCAGCGATGACCGACACTTCGTCCTGGCACCGCGCGGTCATCATGGGGGGCGCGCTAACCGGACAGGAACAATGTGAAGCCTTGATTGTTCGCGAACTAGGAGGCCGCCCTCCCTCGGTTGTTGGTAGATGGCGAAGTATTACTTCCATATCCGTGCAGGCGATGAATTCGTCGAAGACGACGAAGGTATCGATCTGCCAGATCTCGCGGCAGTTCATGAAGAGGCAGTCAACTCCGCCCGCGAGGTTGTCGCCGATTTGGTCCATAGGGGAGAGCGGATACGCTCAATGCAATTCGAGATCGTTGATGAAAACGGAGATCTCATCGCGGTTTTCCCGTTCAGGTCCGTGGTACTGGATTGACTCCAGCAGATGAACCGACCGAGCCCCGCCGAGGCAGGGCTTTGTCTGTACGCTGGCGAACCGGAACGCGAAGTCTCCTCTCTTCGTTATTATGCCGGAGTGCGTGTTGGCATCCACCCCGCCAGCGCATCCAGCCTCAGTGGCGACCTGACCCCGCAACCACTCACCAGCCAGCGGGGTCTTCTTTGTTCGTACGCTACCGGACGGGAACGGTTGCCTATCTTGAGCGTTTGGATGACGGCCGCGCGGTAGTCTTCCTTACCAAAGTCGCCAGTGATGTTGGAGCCGCAGCCCTCTTCCCTGGTGCCGCGCGGTCACCTTTTCCCCCTTAACTGCTGCTCCGGCGGGGTATTTTTTGGGGAACATTGCAGAACCTGCCTTGTTTGGCGCGCCTGGGGTGCGCGGCAGTTCTTCTGTTCAACCCGGATGACACCCCTCTCCGGGTGCCGCGTGGTCAATTCCGCGCTGAATGGCTAGGGGATACAAGAGGCGCGGCAAGGGCTCGCTTTCCGTAGGAGCGGGCCCTTCGATGAGATCGGTGGGAAGGCGGCAATCATGCCCGGATAGCAATCCCGACACAACATCCAGCGAGGATTGCGCACCTCTACCGTGCCGAACACGGTTCGGAGCCGGCGAGTCGTATAATCCTTGACTGGCCGGAATGCATGGCAATCCGAGCAGACTCGACGACAGAGACAAAAGGTTTCCGCCTCGTGGCCTACGACCGCGCTCTGCAGCGCCGCGAGTATCTTTTTGCCGTCATTGATCGAGAAGCCAATTTCTCCCTCGAACAGGCGCTCCCAGCTTTTGTCGATACGAACTTCTTTCCGGCAGGTGTCGCCGAACTCGTTCTTTCCCTCAATCGTAATCGTCCATTCCACCGCCACTGTCGCCTCCTTGAACAAAGCGATGGTCATGGACCGCTCGGACTTAACAACTTGTATGCGACCCCAGAGAAGTTACCGGTCTCGCTGGCGTCTCACAGGGAGGACACGACATCGACCAGGAAGGTATCGACCTTCCGTCAATAGACGCTGCTCGAGACGAGGCGCGGAAGGCTGCGAGAGAGATGGTCGCCGAACTCGTTCTTCATTCGGAGCGTATCGACGGAATGCCCTTCGAGATCTCCGACCAGGACGGCGCCGTCTTGGCCTGAACTAGGACGGTCAATCACTTTTTCACGCGCCCGGCAGAGTGAGGTTACGGCACTCGCAACGTTTTTCCGCCAATTGCAATGGCTGCAGATGGACATTTTTCCGCAGCGGGGCCAACATCGAACCGCCGAATACCAAGGATGACCCGTGACTGTAGTAGCCGCCTACCTCTATCGCGACGGCAAGCGCGCCGCCGCCCTTTCCCCCGATGATCCCAAGCCGCCCGAAGCAGCAGATGAGTTCGCCTGGATCGGGCTTCACGATCCAACGAAGGAAGAGCTGGCGGTCCTGCAGACGGCATTCCATTTGCACGCCTTGGCGATCGAGGACGCTCTCGACATGAGGCAGGTTCCCAAGGTCGAAGTGTACGGCCACCAGATCTTCGTGATCGCGAAGACAGCCCATCTTGACGGTGACGAGATCGAGTACGGAGAGACGGCGATCTTCGTTGGCCCCAGGCACATAATCTCCGTCCGGCACGGTTCCGACCGTGGGCACAGCGAACTTCGCAGGCAACTCGAGGAGGCGCCACAGATTCTCAAGAACGGGCCGGACTACGTGCTGCATGGCATCCTCGACTTCATCGTCGACGGGTACCTGCCCGTCGTCCAGGCGATCGAGGATCACGTGCTGGCGATGGAACATGACATGCTCGATGCCTTCCTTGGGCGTCGGGAGATCAAGCGCCTTTTCAAACTGCGTCGGCAGTTGATCCGCTTCCAGCGGGTTCTTGGGCCGATGACGGAGGTCTGTGGAAAGCTGGTCCATATCGACCTTCCCTGTATCGACGCCGAAGCCCAGAACTACTTCAGGGACGTCCTTGATCACGCGCGGCGGGTCGAAGGGATGGTCGGCGGCCTCAAGGACGTCATCACGTCCGTCTTCGAGGCGAGTAATCTCCTCGAGCAGCAGCGCCAGGGCACCATCACCCGCCAGCTCGCGGCATGGGCTGCGATCGCCGCAGTCCCGACTGCGATCGCCGGGATCTACGGGATGAACTTCGACAACATGCCAGAATTGAAGACCGAGTACGGATACTTCGTCGTGCTTGCTGTCATCGCATCGTTGTGCGGCTTCCTTTACGCCCGGTTTAGGCGATCCGGCTGGCTCTGACGGCGTCGTCGAGCCATTTGCCGGGAACCTGGACTGTGCAGGATCGTTTCTTCGGCAATCAGGAGAACCTCATGGCACGATACCCCGATTCGAGGCGTTCCGGCGACATCGAGGCGACGCCGGATACTCCGACGCTAATTCCGACCAACCCGAGAGTGAAAGCGATACTCTGGTTGCTAGTCGCCGCGATGGCCGTGCTCGTGATGATCGGGATGTTTGCCTCCGATGTGCTTTGAACCTGCCAACAAAAACCACTTGAAAGAACCGCGACCCGGCGCACAGCTTGGGGATGTTCGATAGCCAAGTAGCCGGGGTGGACACCGCATTCATCGATGCCCACACCTGTAACCCGCGGATCCTGGTTCGTCAGTGGTCTCGCCCGGTCTGCAAGGATTCCCGGTCTCGCCTGGACGCTGGCTCCATGACGGCGCGGCAGTTGCGATCCACGTCCGTTGCCGAAGAGCGGTTTGTTCGAGAGCGTTTCGGCCGAACGACCGACATCGTTCCGCCTCCGACGAACCCGCAGACTCGCGCGGCTGTATCACAGCCCGGCGCACTGTGCGACTACTGGGCGGTGAAGAAGGTCAGCAGGACCTTGCCCTTCTCGCCAAGCAGGCAGACGAACCGGTCGGGCTTTCCGGTCGTTTCCTTGCGGGCGATGTACGCTTCACCCAGAATGACCGTCTTGACGGGCACGTCCTCGACCTTCGTGTCGGCCTTGCTGATCGCCAGGCTCTCCATGTCCATGACAAGATCCGTGATTTCCGGCGATCTTTCCTGAAGAGCGAGAAGGCCGGTGGATTTGCATGCATTGACTGCCGGATCCTCGGCAGCCTGGGCGCATGCGTTTCCTGAGAGAAGGCTGAGCGCGACGACCGTCGTGGCGAAAGGGATGACTTTCATGTGGCCTCCTTTTCGTGGAAGGAGCCCGCGACGAGCGCGGGCCGAGTTTGGACTGTGCTGGAGGGCTTGCAGCTACGCCTTATCGACGACCTTCTTGACAGCGTCCTTGACCTTGCCTTTGGCATCCTGGGCCTTGCCCTTGGCTTCCTGAACACTGCCCTTTGCCTGCTCTTCGTGATTGTCGGCGGCCTTGCCGACCGCCTGACGCGCCTTGCCGGCGACTTCGTTCGCCTTGCCTTTGATCTTGTCCGATGTGCTTCCCATGATCCGTCTCCTCGTTGGGCTCAAAGGAAAGCCACAGCCTTGCAGTTCGTTCCCTCGAGCGAATAGCATGTGCTGGTCAGTGCAGCCGGTCCGCGGCCTCGCCAAGGGTGTCCGCCACAAAGGCTCCGCGTGATCCCATCGGCAATGGGGCTCCGGTGGTGGTGTCCTTCGCCGTCTGGTGTTCCAACTCCGCGTTGAGCTCGCCTCCCACGAGCAGGATGACGATCGAGAGCCATGTCCAAACCAGGAAACCGATCAGCGCCCCGAGAGTGCCTTAGGACGCGTCATAGTTGGCGAAGTGCTTCAGATAGAACGAGAAGCCGAGCGACATTGCAAACCATGAAACGGTCACGAGAACGGCACCCCACGTCAGCCATCGGAACTTGGCGGGCTCCCGGTTCGAACCGAATCGGTAGGCCGCGGTCGCCGCTGCGGCCGCGATCAAAAGCAACAAAGGCCATCTCAGAAGCAGGACCATGTGCTCCTTGAATTGGGCGAGCCACAGATGAGAAAGCACCACAGGCATGACGGCGACCAGCCCGATCATCGTGGCGGCAGGAAGCATCGCTGCGAGCGTAAAGCATAGTCCGACGAGGTTCAGCGTGATCAGTCCCCGTTTTCCTTTGCCTCATACGTTCATCGCATTGAAGATCGCCAGCGTGCCGCTGTGGGTGCTCCAGAGGGCGATAGCGAGGGCCACGAAGAAAGTGATGCCAAGCGTCGAGTTGCGGCTTTCGGCGAGGCTCTTGATGCGATCGGCGGCGATCATGCATATCGGCTTCAAGAGGTTTTTCACGACGTCATCATAGCAGGTGAAGGATGGAGCATCAGGGTGCCAGAGAACTCTGGCGCGATCCCGATCGTAGAGAGAGATGCAGGTATTTATCTCCGTCGTCGAGAACGGCAGTTTCGCGGCGGCAGGAAAACACCTAAACATGTCGCCGTCTTCCGTGAGCAAATTGGTTTCGCGGATCGAAGATGGTCTTCAAACGCGTTTGCTGTTGCGCTCGGCGCGGACAACCAGTCTCACGGCCGAAGGCGAAATCTACTATCGCAGCGCCTGCAGGATTCTCGTCGACATCCGCCCTACCGAAAGTAAGTTGTCTCAGGGTCCAAACGTCACTCCAAGAGGACAGCTCAGGATTTCGGCTTCCGTTCCCTTCGCCCGCTGAGGATGCACTGAGCGAACTGATCGCGAAGGATGACGTTATAGCTGGCGCTGGTGTTGTCGAGAGCGCGCTTCTCCTCGCCATACCTCCTGGCCGTGCAGACACGTTTGCAGGCGCTGCATGGCAAGACGTCGGCGGCAGATGCAAGAGCTGCGCTCATCCGAGCAGCCGAGGAAGCTGGCATTCCGGTGATCACTGTAGTTCACTGAGGTCGTCAGGAACAAACTGCGCCATGAATGGATTGGGACCATAGAAAGGACCGCGCCATGGCGACCATTTCCCCAGACCCGAAACCTGATCCGAAGCCGGAGCCAGTTCCCGACCTCCCGCCCGATGTACCGCAGCCGCCGAACGAGGAGCCGATCCCGGATTTGCCGCCGGCTGAAGTTCCTAATCCGACCCCGATCCCTAAAGACTTTCCGCCGATGATGAAGTGAGATCACGGCCGCGTTGACGACGCGCTCGATGATTGAACGGAATTTTTGCCTGCTCAGGACTTTAGTCCCGCGCGCTGGCACCTCGACTCTGCCATCCTCGTGAGCCTGCGAGCGATCCCCTCAGGAGCAGCCTGCCTCGCCGACCATCTAGGCGCCAACGGAGGAATTCGTGAAAAACGATATCTGGGACCGCAGCGTGGAACTAGTGATCGACGGAAAAGACCAATTCCGTACCGTGAAAAACACCAGGGAAGCCGCAGAGTGCTTGATGACAAGTTGGCCAGATCAGAAAGGTCCGGCATACGCGGCGGCTCGGAAGGCATGTCTCAGTGCCCTCAACGGCGGGCCGCCCGACATTGACCCTAGTGACGCGTTCATAGCGGCTGCCAGTGAGTGTGGGCAAGAATATCGTTTTTGCGCAGCCGACCTTGATCGCCGAGATTGAGTCCGCGGGTGGACCGATGACGGCAACTTGCGTCATGCCTCACACAAGGGGTTGAGAGAGGTGCGGGACAACGCCGCGTGTTCGACATGTATGAGAAGGATCAATAACGAAAAGCCTGCCGCGGGAGAAGTGCGGCAAGCTTTTCCCAAAGCACGAGCCGCGAGTGGGAGGTGCGTTGCTTCATTGGGAGACGATACTCCGGAGGCAACCCGCGAAACAGTCGATGCCGCACCACAGAGCGTTGAACCCAAGACTATGAGGCTCCTAACGCGACGCGCCGGGCCAGTCATTGGCCGGCTCTTCGATCTCGGTCGGCTCATCTGCAGGATCGGCGTCATAAGCCCGCCGCATGTCGCGCAGTTCCTTCTCCATCGCCGCGATGACCTCCGGCGCCTCCGAGCCGGAGGTGACGTAGTGGTCGACGAGTTGCTCAAGCTTCAAACGGAGGTCGCCGGCGATGTTGTTCATGGCTGCCGCCTCAATGCGTGGCCGAGCGGTGATCGCCCTTTTCGCCCTCGCCGGGCTTGGTGACCGTTTTTGCCTTGTGGCGCTTGTCGCCGGACAGCGACCGGCCAACGTCGACGCTTTGCTTGAACCGGCCCTGTTCGTCGCGGCCCTGATCACGCAATAGTTGGGAAAACGGCACAGAGATATCTTCTCGTTGAGTGATCCGACCAGATGATCGTCACCCGATGCGAATCCTTTTGCCGACCATCCTGCGACATCCCACTCGCACTTTTGATGGAGAGGCGGATTCGGATCTAACGTCGGACAGACCTGAGGTCATCCGGCTCTAAAGTTTTCGCTGATGCCGCCAGCCTCCAGGAGTCGCCCCGTATATTTGTTTGAACACCCTGGAAAAATGCGCCTGATCCGCAAAGTCGCAGGCTGCGGCGATTTCGGCAATCGATTGATCGCCCAAAAGCATATCCAGTGAGCGTTGCGCACGGTACTCGAGCAGCCAGCGATGAGGTGTTCGTCCGGTCGCCTCCCTGAATGCCTTTATGAAATAGCTGAGTGAGAGGCCGCAATGGGCGGCAACCTCCGCAACACGAACGTCCCGTCCGGTATTAGCCGCAAGATAGGAGGTCGCGGTATTGAGCTGTCGGTTCGACAGCCCGTGCCGCCTGTTCGCCTGCACATTTATACCGCCGTAGCACGACAATACATGGGCCTGCAGCGCCAGCATCATGTGCTCTATGAATAGGGTGTCCGCTGGAACCCGTCGTACTAAAGCTGGAACCAGTGCCTGTGCCAACGACGTCACAATCGGGTCATGGAGTCCGCGCTCACAAGTCAGTGTAACAAAGCTGGTCTTCCCATGCTCGCGAGCAAAATCCTGTAGAACCGATCGCGGGATATTGAAGCGGACGTTCTCAAACGGAGAACCGTGCATACAACGCCAATCCTCAGTGAGATCAGTAATCGCAAGCGAACCCTCCGGGTGACTTCCGTCAAAAACCACTCGCCCGCCGCGCCATAAGCAGTGCCTCTCAAAATACCGAAGCTGAGTTATGATGCTATAACCATCTGCCTGGGGTACCTTGTGAACCTCGCTTGTGGGAACACTGTCGGATCGCACGTATGATATTGACATTTTCTCCGATTGCAGGGTGTTGTTCTGCATCGAAACTCCTATTTTCATATGCGACCTCAGCTGCCTGACGACATTCGTAGCGGTTGTCGATCCACAGTAGACGGGAATATATGATCGCGTGCTACCAAGCAGATCTTCTCTCCTGCCAGAACTTGTGGAGTTTGACCTGCCACGGGTAATTTCCTCCAAAATTGATTAGAGTCCGGGCCATTGAAGGACGGACGCATGAAGAAGCAGAGATTTACGGAAGAGCAAATTATTGCGGTGCTGAAGGAGCAGGAGGCTGGCGCGAAGGCGGTGGACCTGTGCCGGAAGCACGGGATTTCAGAAGCCACGTTTTATAATTGGAAAGCCAAATACGGGGGCATGGAGGTGTCCGAGGCGAAGCGGCTGAAGGCGCTTGAGGACGAGAACGCCAGGCTGAAGAAGCTGCTCGCCGAACAGATGCTTGATGCAGCCGCACTGCGCGAGCTTCTATCAAAAAAATGGTAGGGCCCGCCGCCAAGCGTGAAGCCGTCATGCACCTGAAGACCGTCATGGGTCTTTCGGAGCGGCGGGCCTGCCTGATCATATCTGCCGATCGCAAGACGGTGCGTTATCAGTCGTGTCGACCGCCGGAGGTTGAATTGCGAGCGAAGCTCCGCGAGTTGGCTAATGAGCGACGGCGCTTCGGTTACAGGCGGCTGTTCATCCTGCTTCGGCGGGAAGGAGAGCCGTCCGGCGTCAATCGCATCTATCGGCTGTATCGCGAGGAAGGGCTTTCTGTTCGCAAACGGAAAGCCAGACGGCGTGCTGTCGGCACGCGTGCGCCGATCCTGGTCGAAGCGAAGGCAAATGCCCGGTGGTCGCTGGATTTCGTGCATGACCAGTTTGCCTGCGGCAGACGCTTTCGCGTTCTCAACATCGTCGACGATGTGACGCGTGAATGCCTGGCAGCGATCGCCGATACGTCGATCTCCGGTCGCCGTGTCGCGCGAGAACTGACAACGCTGATCGAGCGGCGCGGCAAACCGGGGATGATCGTCTCTGACAACGGCACCGAACTCACGTCGAATGCCATCCTTGCCTGGTCGAAAGATCACAAGGTCGAGTGGCACTACATCGCGCCGGGAAAACCGATGCAGAACGGCTATGTCGAGAGTTTCAACGGCCGGTGCGCGACGAGCTGCTCAACGAAAGCTTGTTCTTCGGCCTCGACCATGCCCGCAGTGCCATTGCTGAGTGGGCCGAAGATTACAATAATTTCCGGCCGCACTCATCGCTCGGATACCAGACCCCGGCAGACTATGCCGGGTCCATCGCCGCAACCGGCTCCAACACTACGCAAGATGAAAGCTTCGCGTTTCCGCCGGTTGCTCACACCGCGCCATTTGGCGTATCCAAAACCATCGGGACTCTAATCGCAGCCGGATGAAACTTCAGTGGCATGTATGGACGGCCTCCGCGTGGCAAGGGCTTTTTGGCATTTCTGACGATTGGTCGGGTGCAGGCATGTATACGGCCTTTGATTGCGGCTGGTTCATGCCGCTGGCCCTGATGTAGTC
>NZ_JABAIH010000014.1 GCF_012641395.1 Rhizobium sp. P32RR-XVIII
CATAGCGTGGCCAGTCGCGGATCGGACCGTTCCAGCCCGTCTTGAATGGCTCCTTGAATCTCTCGGGCGCGAAGAAGGGCTCATGCGGATCGAAAGTTTCTATCTGCAAGAGCCAGTTTTCCGCGCCGCGGTTGATATCGAGGAATTCGAACCCACGCGCGAAGCATTGAACGGACGGAAAATCCTCTTCCTTTTTGATGAACTCGCGGTTGATCATATACGGATTGTACTTGCTGATCGGCCCGCTTGCGGTCTGATTATGGTGGTACTTCTCGCGCAGACGCTCCCAATGAGGTTGAACCATCGCCTTCCACGGATCGCTTTCTTGACCCCGGATGAAGTCGAACGTGTTGTAGCGATTGTGGTAAGTCGCGCCGCCGTCCTCCCAATAGTGATAGTGATCCGTGATCAGGTGCGAATGGACGTTCTTCGTCTTCAGTAATTCCGGAAATGCGTTGTCGAACGGTTCGAGCGGCCCCCAGCTTCGATGAAGGAAAGTCAGGCGCCCGGTCAGGAGATCGCGGCGCGCGGGCATGCATGGCAGCGAGCCGACGTAGTGCTTGTCGTAGACCGCCGTCCGCGCGGCCAGCCTGTCGAAATTTGGCGTCGGAATGCGTGTTCCACCATAGCCGCCAAGCATATGCCGATTAAGGGAATCAAAAAGTACGAAAACGGTCTTCATGATGAAATCTCCGATGATGGCGGCTGAAGCCGCACAATTTTCTACATCCGACAAGATCGTTGAAGGCGATCCGTAGCGGCGAAAAACCCCGCTTGCAATGTTTTATTACCGCGTCATAATCATTTTTGCACACGTGCTCATTTTGTCATTCGACCGTTACATAGGACCCCTAAGAGCGAATTCGTTCGCGCTTTTCATGGGGCCTCCGGGCGGTCGTCAGCAATGGTGATGGCCCGCAAAGAGGTTCACACCAATCATCTGGGAGATGAAGAGATGACTATTCTGCCGACATTGAAGTGCATGACCGTTGCAGTCGCCATCCTGGCCTCGACCACCGCGCTGTCCTTAGCCAAGGACCTGACCATCACGGTCTGGGCCGGCGGAACGGGTCCGAACGACGTCTATCGCCTAGACGCGATCGACATTGCAGCCGAGCAGCTCCAGCGGGAAGCCGCGATCAAGGGTGAAGACCTCAAGATCAAGGTGGAGAAAAAGGCCTATAGCGGCTGGGAGGACTTTAAGCAGGCGATGACGCTTGCCGCGGAAGCCAAGACCGCTCCGAATATCGCCGTCACCGGCCACGAGGACATTGGCCCTTGGGCGCAGTCGGGCCTGATCGTGCCAATCGAGGACTATGTCGATCTCGATTCCTGGCCGCTTAACGACATCTATGAAAACCTGATGAATATCGCTTCCTTCAATGGCACGGTCTACGGCATTCCGCAGGATGCCGAATCCCGCCCGATGTTCTTCTGGAAGCCCTACATGAAGGCAATCGGCTATAGCGATGCCGATCTCGACGCACTGCCGCAGAAGGTCAAGGACGGCAGCTATACAATGAAAAACGTGCTGGAAGACGCCAAGAAGATGCAGGACAAGGGCCTCGTCCAGCCAGGTTACGGTTTCTATCCGCGCAACACCAACGGCCCCGATTTCTGGCAGTTCTACACCAGTTTCGGCGGTACGATGGAAGAGGATGGCAAGCTCGTCTTCGATAAGGCGGCGATGCAGCGCACCTACCAGTTCTTCGCCGACGCCGTGAAGGATGGCGTCACCAAGAAAAACCATATCGGCATGCCCAATGATCAGTGGTGGAAGGAAGTCGCTTCCGGCAAGGCCGGCATCTGGCACGGCGGCACCTGGCACTACGCGCGCTATGTCAATCAGGAAGGCCTGAAGGACTTCTTCGGTAATGTCGTCTTCACGCTGATTCCGGCCGGCGAAGGCGGCAAGGCCAACACGCTGACGCATCCGCTCGTCTATCTTCTGACCTCGGGCCACGACAAGGACGACACCGAGATCGCTGCCCAGCTGGTCAAGATCGCCTCCGAGCCGCGCATCAACGTGCTGCATGCGGTCAAATCCGCCCATCTCGGCATTTCGAAGGCCGAAACCGAAATCGAGCTCTACTCCTCCGATCGGTGGACGCGTGAAGCGACCGAGCGCCTGTTGCCCTATGCCAATGCGATGCCAAACAATGCCGATTTCGGCACGTACTGGAACATCATGTGGAAGGGCCTCGAAGCGTCCTGGACGGGCGCCAAGACCCCCGATGCCGCTGCCAACGATGTCGAGAGCGAGCTGAAGAGCACGCTCGGCGACAAGATCGTCATCCGCTAGGCGCAGTAACGCCCCGGGCGGCGTCGTCCGCCCGGGCTCTTTGCGGAGGATGCCATGAGAACGTCCAGAACGCTTGGCCTCGTAATGATCGCGCCTGCGGCGCTCATGATTCTGTTGTTTTTTCTGATGCCGGTGGTGTTGACCGCCGTCTTTTCCTTCACCAGCATGACGACGGCCACGGGCATTTCCGGTGGCGCCTATCAAGTCACCCCGAACTCGCTCATCGCGCTCAAGGACGAAATGCCGGATGTCGTGCAGCAGCTTACCGAGCCGCGCTACGTGATCGACGAAGACGGGATCAAGGGCCTCGAGGGCCTTGGGCTCGAGCCGGGCATCGCCAAGGAACTGCACGAAAAACACCTCGGCGAAGTCTTCCCCTCACGTCGCGAAGCCGAGCGCATGATCAAGGATCTTGAGGACCGGCCGTCGACGCGGGAGGTCAAGCAAATCTCGGAGCAGTTTAACCGTTCCGTTGCCAATCTACGCTTCTCGAACAAGGAAGAACTCTTCGCCTCGCTCGACAAGTTCGGCATCAAAATGACACCGGAGCAAAAGGAAAGCCTCGCCAAAGCGACCTATACTGGCTGGAGCTGGACGACGGAGAACTTCTCGCGCATCGCCTCCTCGCCGGACATGGCACAGGTCCTCTTCAACACATTGCTCTACGTCGCCCTTGTGCTCGTGCTCTTCAACACGAGCTACGCCATGCTGCTGGCGATCTGGACACATTATATGCCGGATGCGCCGGCAGCGATTTTCCGGTCTGTCTGGCTTCTGCCGCGGATCACGCCCGTCGTCATCTACGTGCTGATGTGGAAATGGCTCGCCTGGGATACCGGCTTCATCTCCACCCTCATGAGCAAATTCGGGTACCCGCCGAAGAACTACCTGCTCGACAACGCTTACAATGCCTGGTTCTTCGTTGTGCTGATCAACGGTTTCATCGGCGCCTCGATGGGCATGCTGGTCTTTTCCTCTGCACTGAAAGCAATCCCGAAGAGCCAATTCTTCGCAAGCGAGGTGGATGGCGCCAGCCGCTGGCAGCAGATCCGCTATATCATACTGCCGCAAATGCGCTGGCCGATCCTCTTCGTCACCTGCTATCAAACGCTGTCGCTGCTCGCCTCCTTCAACGAAATCCTCCTTTCGACTCGGGGCGGACCAGGCAAGGCGACCGAAGTCTGGTCCCTTGCCGCCTATCACACGGCACTCAATAACTATGCAGGTAATCTGGAATATGGCCTCGGCGCCGCCATGGCGCTGGTACTCGTCGCAATCGGCATAATCCTGTCGCTCGCCTATCTGCGCGTCTTCAACTACGCCGCGCTGGTTGCGCGACCGCTCATCGAGGATTGATCATGGCGCAGAAATCGCAGCCCTCGGCAAACTACCGCACCTGGCCGGTCATTCTGGCGCTCACCATCGTCAGCCTGCCGTTGGTGCTGATGTATGCCTATCTCTTCATCGACACGATCACAGACAAGCAGTCCGCGTCGCTGATCCCGGATTCGCTCACCCTTCGCCACTGGTCATTCCTCTGGCAAACACCGCCCGGAAAACCGAACATCTGGCTGGTGACGCTGAACACGCTTATCTTCACGGCGAGCACAACGACCGTGGTACTCATCGTCTCCTCGATGGCGGGCTACGTGCTGTCACGTTTGAACGTCCCTGCCCGCGGCTTCTTCCTCGCCGGGGTCATGGTGCTGCATGCCTTTCCATCGGTCACGCTGATCATCGCGATCTTCATCGTGCTGCAGATGGTCGGCCTCTATAACTCGCTGATCGGCGTCATCCTTGTGAAGGCTGCCATCGACCTGCCGCTTGGCATATGGCTGATGAAGGGCTTCTACGACAGCGTGCCCTGGGAGATCGAGATGGCGGGCGTCGTCGACGGCGCCTCGCGCTTCCGCGTCTGGCGCAGCCTCGTGCTGCCGCAGGTGCGACCGGCGATCATGGCACTGGCGCTCTTCTCCTTCCTTTCGGGCTGGGGAGAATTCATCCTACCGCAGGTATTGGCGCCGGGCGGTCAAGTACAGGTGCTCTCGGTCTATCTTGCGGGACTGATCGCCGATGACAACAACTTCAACTTCGGCACCTTCAAGGCCGTGGGCGTGTTCTATGTGATCCCGGTGCTGCTGCTTTACGCGTTCTTCCACAAGTATCTCATGAATATCTACGGCGGAGGGAGTAAAGGCTGATGCGTATCCTCCTCGACAGTTTCTCGAAGAGCTTCGGCGCCACCAAGGTGATCGAAAACATGAACCTGGAAGTGGCGCATGGGGAGATGCTGGCCCTGCTCGGCCCCTCGGGCTGCGGCAAGTCGACGACGCTCTTTGCAATCTGCGGCATCCATCGCCCGACCGGCGGCCGCATCCTCTTCGGCGACCGCGACGTGACCAACCTTCCGAGTCAGGCCCGCAATGTTGGTGTCGTCTTCCAGTCCTACGCGCTCTACCCGCACATGACCGTTGCCGAAAACATCGGCTTTCCGCTGAAGGTCAAGGGCATGCCCTCAGCCGATATCCGTAAAGAGGTCGACGGCATCGCCACGCTCGTGCAGATCGGCAACTTGATGGGCCGGCGCCCCTCGGAGCTTTCCGGCGGGCAGCAACAGCGTGTCGCACTTGCCCGCGCGCTGATTCGCAGGCCCGACGTTCTGCTTCTCGACGAGCCGCTCGCCAATCTCGATGCAAAGCTCCGGCTGGAGATGCGCTCGGAAATCCGCCGCATCCAGCGTGAGACGGGGATCACGGCGATCCTGGTCACCCACGATCAGGTAGAGGCCATGAGCATGTGCGACCGCATCGCCATCATGAAAGAAGGCGAGATCATACAGATCGCAACACCCGCAGAGATGTACAACGACCCGCACACCGCCTTTGTTGCCGGCTTCCTTGGTAATCCGCCGATCACCTTCCTCCACGGCGTGGCGGCACAGGGTGCCTTTTCCATTCCTGGCAGCGAGATCAAGGTTCCACTCCCCGTTTCGGTCGCCGCCGACGAAGGAACCAAGCTGATGCTCGGCGTGCGGCCGGAGCACTATAATCCGGCGGGCGACGTGCCGGTCACAGGCATCGTGAACTTCGCCGAAACGCAGGGCCGTGAAAATCTCTATGACGTAAAGCTTGCCGGCGGACCGTTGCTGCGCTCCATCCAGCCGGTTCGCCACGATATCAGGATCGGCGACGAGGTCACCTGGGCAATCGACAGCCGCAACGTGCTCGTTTTCGACGAAACCGGACGGAAGCTCTGATGCAACGCGATTTTTCGGCCTTCTTCGAGCGCTACGGCTGGCCTGTCAGCAAGGGCAGGCTGCCTTTCTGCATCGGCCATCGCGGTGCGAGCGGCCATGAGCGGGAGAACACACTCGAAGCCTTCCAGCGCGCAGCCGATCTCGGCGCGGAAATGTGGGAACTCGACACGCAGCTCACCAAGGACGGCGTGGTTGTGGTCTCCCACGACGATCATCTGGAGCGCGTTTTCGGCATCGACCGCCGTATTTCCGAGATGACGGCCGCCGAGCTTGCCGCCCTCGAAGGCGTCAATGTTCCAACTTTCGAAGCAGTCGCGGCACTCGGGCGGCAGACCAATACTGGCCTTTACATCGAGCTCAAGGCGCCGGGCACGGGACTTCTCTGCTGGAAGCATCTCGCCGAAAAGAACCAGCGCTTCGCCTGCCTCGGCTCCTTCGATACAGCACAGGTCCGCGAGCTGCGCGAGGCGGGCTGCGACTATCCGCGTTCCGTCCTGATCCGCGTCAGTCACGATCCGCATGCGCTCGGCGACGAGGCCGGCGCCGATATCCTGCATCTCTGCTGGGAGAGAGCCGGCGAACGGCCTCAGGATCTGGTCACTCCGGCTTTGATGGCGCGCGCGTTCGGCGAAGGCCGCGAGATCGTGCTGTGGCACGAGGAAAGACGGTCGATCCTCGATGAGATAATGAGACTGCCGGTGCTCGGTATCTGCACGGATTTGCCGGACATGATGCGCACCGTGCCTGGTGGGGATGGAAAATTTGGCGGACAAGGATAAAGGACCGCGCCGAGTAACGTCCTTCGACGTGGCGCGCGTGGCAGGCGTCTCGCGCGCGGCGGTATCGCGCGCCTTCACGCCGGATGCGAGCGTTTCGTCAAAGACACGCGAAAAGGTCTACCAAGCGGCCAAGGAGCTGGGCTACCGCGTCAACTATCTCGCGCGCAGCCTGACGAACAAGCGGTCCGATCTTGTCGGCGTCGTCGCCGCAGGGCTCGACAATCCGTTTCGCACGCTTCAGATCGAGCATCTCACGCGGACGCTCATTGCCCGCAATTTCCGTCCGATCCTGCTGCCGACCTCGAAGGAGGCGGATACGTCGACCGTCATCGGCCAGCTTCTGCATTATGCCGTCTCCGGCGTGATCGTCACATCGGACGCGCCGCCGACGGAGATCTGCGAGCAGTGTGCCGCCGAAGGCGTGCCGATTGTGCTGATCAACAAGGGCGACGACATTCCCTTCGTCGATCGCATCATTTCCGATGACCGCACTGCCGGGCACCTGGCGGCCGATCACCTGATTGATAACGGCGCCAAGCGCCTCATCGCGATTGCCGCGTCCTCTGTTTCCTACACGGCACGCCGCCGCAGCGAGGCTTTCCTTGCCCGCTGCCGCCAGCGTGGCCTTGAGGGACAGCTATTATCCGTCCCCGTAAACGACTATCGAAGCGGCTTCGAGACGGCGTCTGGGCTTGTCTCCTCCGGCGTCGACGGGGTCTTCTGCGCCAATGACTATATGGCCTGCGGCGTGATCGACCGGCTGATGGCCGGCCGCAGCCGTCAAGACGCGCCCGCCATACGCGTCATCGGCCACGATGATATTCCCCAGGCAAGCTGGGCCGCCTACGAACTCACGACCATCCGCCAACCCTGCGACCTGCAGGCCGAAAGGGCCATCGACCTGCTAACTAGCCGAATCGCCAAGCCCGACATGACGGCGCGCATAGAATTCACGCCCGTTTCGCTGATCACGAGAAGGACTGCCTGATGAGTTCCGCATTCGATTCCTCTGCCCTTGAGGCCCGTGCCGCAGCTGCGATCGAGATCGCCCGCCGTGTTGGCCGCGAGGCGGCTCGCTTCCGCAGGGAAATGGGTTCCGAATTGAAGGTCGAGAACAAGGGCCTGCAGGATTTCGTAACCATAGCCGACCGCAATGCCGAGGAAGCCATTCGCGACGGGCTGCTTATGCTGTTCCCGCAAGACACCTTCATGGGCGAGGAAACCGGCGGCGGAGCCGGCAGGGCTGGAACCTGGGTGGTCGACCCGATCGACGGGACGACGAACTACATCCGCGGCTTCAGCCACTGGGGTGTGTCGATCGCCTTCTGCGCCGAGGACCGTCTGGAGATCGGCGTCGTCTACGACGCCGCGAAGGATGCGGTTTTCTCGGCGATCCGCGGCCGAGGTGCCTTTTGCGAGGGGACTCCCATTCATGCCGCAGCGACGAACGATCCTGCCAATGCCATTTGCATCCTCGGCCATTCGCGCAAGACGAGCTTCGACGAACACCTTGCGGTCTCTCGGCGGCTGCATGAATGTGGCATGGACTATCGTCGCATGGGTGCCGCAGCGATCGACCTTCTACGTGTCGCCGAGGGAGCGGCCGATCTCTATTACGAGCGGCACCTTAACGCCTGGGATATGCTCGCAGGCGCGCTGATCGCGCGCGAAGCGGGCGCGACGATCGCCATACCCGCGCTCTCGGCGCTCCTGTCTGAAGGCGGCCCGGTTGTTGCCTATTCACCGGGGCTTGCCCGACAATTCGAATTTCTTCTGGAAATCGAGGGTCTGGCGCCGGTCACGGATTGATCAGACCGTCACGCGCCTTTTCCAGGCGCGCTCTGTCGCAGGGGCCTCGTCAGTGGTCACCTCATCCGGTTTCAGCGCCATCAGCGCCGAAAAGTTCATCCATTCCTGGTCGTCAAATCCCGCGTCCGGATTCTTCAATGTGAAGGTCCAGGCATCAACACGCCGTCCCTCGGCCCGGCAAAGGCCGATCATGTCGAAACCGTCGGAGTCGGCGCGCAGGATCAGAGGCCAGTGAAGGTAGACGATATCCGGCTCCGTCGGCCCGCGCAGGTCGATCAAAAGTTCGCGCTCGACGGCGGCCAGACCTTCCCGTTCGTAGATATCGACCAACTTGTCGGTTGGATCGATCCCCCGCTTCAAATGCGGCAGGCGCTCCTTTACCGCCACGATCAGGTCAAGGCAGGCACCGCTGACCACCACCGAAGCGGCGATGTTGCTGAAATGCGCCGCCAGATGCGTAACCCCCTGCTCACCGATCGTCGCGTAATCGTCCTTCATGTCGAACTGCAGCGACGCACGCGGATGGGCCATTTGCATCATGGCAGAAAGATCTTCGCTCAGGATCAACGGCCGCCCGCCCTCCTGCATGCGAACGGAAAGCAGTTCCTCCATCATCTTATCGGCAATTGGCCCGCGTCCCGTCGTCTCGCCCTCCAACACGGCGTCGTGCAGGACGACAAAGCCTCGATCTGCGCGCACACGAAGATCGAGCTCCATCGACGCGCCCTCCTTGAAGCCCGCCCGCATAGCCTCGCGCGAGAAAAGCGGGTCCCGCATGCTACGGCGCAGGCGGTGCCATTTCAGCCGCGTGCAATGGCCTCCATGGTGAATTTCCAGACCCAATTCGCTCATGTCGCTAGCCCCTTCGTTGCCCCTGTGTTGCCGTGGACCGGGACAATTTGCAAGGGGCATAGCACGAAGGCGCACGATTGATACGGCATCTGCGAGCTTGCTCAACCCTACGAGGGCCAGCAGTTCCCCTATCGGCGTTTCGGTTCTTTAGTCTCGCACCAGCACCGCGTCGCTTTTCAACCAAAATGGTGCCAGATAGAGCGGGGTCGATGAGAAGGGCAGGATTTCATCCCGAAGCTCGACCCCAAGGCTGTTCTTCATAAACTCGCGGCGGAGCGCGATACGTCGCGCGGCTTCCGGATGTTTTGCAGCGAGCTCATCGCGCAGGCTGCTGTCTGCGAAGACGACCGTGTCTTCACAATTGAGAGCCCAGCCGGTTGGAACAGGTGTAGGGATGACATCAACTTGAAAGAGCATGCCCGAACGAATTTTATCGGTGGAGCCCGGGCGAACCGGTGTGTTGGTCCATTCTTCATAGCCGCCCAGGTGGCCCGGATTGAGCGCAGACTTCAGGTTCGCTTCGGCCAGCTTGCCGACCACGGCGTCATGGAGCGTTCCGCCCGATACGCCAATCGACGCGGTCTCATACCAGGAAATCAGTCCCTGAAAATAACCCTTGGCGATGGCAAGAAATTCCTCATTTCCGTCATCCAGCAAACCGGCACGGGAAGATAGCGCTCCCCAATGCCCAATGGCCGTGGTGACGCCGTCTCCCTTGTTCAGCTTTCGGCCGGTCGCACTCCGAAGACCAATTATGGGCTCTCCACGGCTCGCCGAGGCGAACATAGTATGAACGTTCAGCGCGTCACCGGCGTAGCCCATGCGGGATACCGCATCAAACTCGGTATCACCGACCTTTGCCCCGGATACAATCCGCCACGTCGCAAGCGAGCAGCGAGTTGCCGCCCACTCGAACTCTGCGATCTGGTCGACGTCAAGCGACGCCGTAAGGCCATTTTCCGGGTGCATGGTCACTCTGGTCTGATCGGTAACCCGGCCAGAGGGACCCACGACCCGCTGAAACGCCTGAACGTAGACAGCCGGAACAAAGACGCCCGTATCAGCCTGCTGATCTTCATATTCTTCAAGGTATTTCCATCCAACGAGGCCGACGTGGTCGCCAGACTTGATGCCCGCGTCGGCGAGCCGGTCCGCAAAACGCGGGTACCGGCTTCTATCCTGTCCCATGAGGCTGAGTGTCTGGCTGAGCAGAACGTCCAGACCCGGCAAACGTGCAAGTGGAGCGTAGCTTTCAGACTCATTGCCCGTGATCAATACGCGCTTGCCCGCCGGACCCAAGAGAAGAAATGCTTCCTCGAAACGTGGCTCGAAACCGGTGAGAAAAGCGATATTACCGAAGTGTTCGCGATCAGCATAAACGGCCAGCCAGTCGCATTTGGCATTTGCATATGCTGCGTTGGCGCGAGCTTCGTAGGTTGGCGAAGGTACCAACGGCTTATCACCAACCGCGCCGAAATCCGGGAGCGCGACCGTCTTGAGAGAGATCGTCATTTTCGTTCCTTTGTCGTTACACGCGTGAGATCAATCCGCCGTAGATGCTTAAAGTTTCACTGCACCTGGCGGGCGCCCGAGGAATAGAGATCGTCGATCGCCTCCCGTTGAGAGTAAGGCAGCGTCGTTCAGACGATACGAAGGTTCGAAGCTACGGTTCCTTACGCAAGGTTCCAATATCAAGCAGTTCTACGGAAAGTTGGGGCGGTCCGGAACTCCGCAAATCAAAAGATCGAACTGGCCCCGCAACTCCGCCTTGACTGCTCTAGCCCCGTTTTTCGCCGAGACGGGCAAGCACGAAATCGTACTGGACGTGCCAGAAGTCGCCATCGAAATCATAGGCCCTGGCGCGATCGGGGTCATCGATACGCCGGAACTCTGCAAGCAAGCTCTTCTTCACGCCAAACACCGCATCGGAGTTGATGTAGGGATCATCGGGGTCGAAGATATGGGTTGTCAGTGTTTCGAAGCCATCGGCCTTGATGATGTAGTGGAGATGCGCCGGTCGATTGGGATGGCGGCCCAGCGCTTTCAGCAGTTTCCCGACCGGACCGTCGTCCGGGATCGGATAGTATTTGGGTTTCACCGCCCGGAACCAGTAGCGCCCGTCCGGGCCGGTACGGAACACGCCGCGCAGATTGAAGTCCGGCTGAATCCCCTTTTGCTGGACGTCGTAGAAGCCCTCGTCGTTGGCCTGCCAGACATCCAGCAGCGCATTGGCGATCGGCCGTCCGTCGGTATCCACGATCCGACCTTCGATCACCATATCCTCGCCCTTCTGGTCGAGGCAGATGTTCGTCCCCATCGGCAGTTCCGGTGCGTCGGCAACGTGAAACGGACCAAGAACCGTGCTCTCCGATGCACCCGAGGGTTTGCGGTTGTTGATCGCATCGACCAACATTGAGACGCCAAGAACGTCGGACAGCAATATAAACTCCTGCCGCCACTCGTTGCACATCTGCCCCGTGCGCGTGAGAAAGAGAATGGCCTGCATCCACTCATCCTGTGTCGGCTCGATTTCCTTGACCGCCTCATGGAGTTTTCGCGTGATGACTTCCATGACCTGTTTCAGGCGCTCGTCTTTAGCGTTCTCATTTCGGCCGGTTACGACGGCGACAGAATCTTCTTCCGTGAAGAAGCCCTTTTCATGTGCTTCCATGATGCTCTCACTTATCAAGAACGGATTTCAGGACGCGGCGCAGCTCGGCTTCCGGATCGGAGACCACTGAATCTGCACGCCAGGCAACATGGTGATCGGGTCGCACCAGAATGGCGCCGGAATCCCGGACTTCGCGCGCGTTGGCCCAGTCG
The DNA here is from genome assembly GCF_012641395.1 of Rhizobium sp. P32RR-XVIII. Classification (GTDB taxonomy): domain Bacteria; phylum Pseudomonadota; class Alphaproteobacteria; order Rhizobiales; family Rhizobiaceae; genus Rhizobium. The sequence goes on from NZ_JABAIH010000014.1 coordinate 11,822, forward strand.
CCAACAAGATCCTGCCATTGCTGGCGCGGTCCGATCATGTGCGTGGCGATCCGGATATTGAACTCCTTTGCGAGCGCCTTGGCGGCCGCGACCCAACTGTCTCCGCCGATGCCGGTCAGAATGGTGAAGACGCCGTGACCGGTCAGATCAAGAGTCGAGCCTTTGTCGCCCCTATGATTGAACAGCCAAGCGTGCGGCAGGCGCGCGCCGGGCCACGTCGTCGGCTGATAGTGAAGTTCCGGATCCTTTGTGAAGGCCGGTTCGGGCTGGCCGTCGGTGAAGATCGCATGCGACTTGTAGCGCTGGTTCATCTCGACGCCATGGGCATCGAACTCGTAAACTTTGTAGGCAATCGCATCCCGGATCGCCTTGCGCTGCTTTTCCGCCTCCGGCGTGTCCTTGCAGCGGGAATCCATATTCTCCTGCATCTTGACGGGATCTACAGAGTCCAACAAGCCGAGCGCCTTGAATATCGGGCCGAATTCTTCGATCGACTTGTTGGCCCGGGTCACGATCTGCTTGGCAATCGGCGCACGCTCGGCATTGTAGGTATCCAGCAGGCCCAATCCTGCCTGTCCCCTCAACACCATGGACAGCTTCCATGCGAGATTGAAGGCATCCTGGATCGATGTGTTGGAGCCCAGTCCATTCGACGGAGGATGGCGATGCGTTGCATCGCCCATGCAGAAGACGCGTCCGTTCGACATCGTCGTCGCATACATGTTGTTGACGGTCCAGGTCGAGACCGACTTGATCTTCGGCTGAAGCTCCTGATCGCCGACGAGTTCGCGAACGACCTTGATGGCGAAATCCTCGGTCACCTCCGGCGCCGGCTGGTTGATGTCGTAGCCCCAGACGATCAGCCATTCGTTCCACGGCCGCACCATGCGCACCAGACCCATCCCGATGCCGCCGACATCGGCGCCCGGCTGCAGCACCCAATAAAGCACGGAAGGCCGGTGCGCGACATGGCGCGACAGATCAGCCTCGAACAGGATGTTCATCGAGCCACCGACGCCCATCCGGCCATCGAAGGAGAGCTTTGCGTGCTCGGCGACCTTCGAGTTGCCGCCATCGGCGCCAATCAGGAACTTGGACCGGACGGTAAGTTGCTTGCCGGTCAGCCGATCCAGACATGTTGTCGTGACGCCCTCGGCGTCCTGCTCATGGCTGATATACTCCGTCGACATGCGCGGCTGTGTCCCGCGCGAGCAGGCTGTCTTGAAAAGCAGCGGCTCCATGAAGGTCTGCGGCAGGTCGTTCATCAAGCTCGGTGAGGAGAGCTGATGCTCGGCGCGAGACAGCGGATGCTTGCCCCAGCTCTTCATGCGGCCGATTTCCTCGCCTGTCAGCGAGGTACAGAAGACATTCTCGCCCATCAGATCCTGCTCGGCAGCGAACATGTAGGCTTCGTCCTCGACATCGCGGCCAAGATCGCGCAGCACCTCCATCGTGCGCTGATTGGTGATGTGGGCGCGCGGTGTGTTGGCTAGCCATCGGTAGCGGTTGATCACCAGGTTCTCGACGCCGTAAGTGGATAGCAACGCTGCAGTTGCCGAGCCCGCCGGGCCGGTTCCGATGATGAGTACATCCGTTGTGATATCAGCCATTTGGCCCTCCTAGTTTCGTATGTTCGATGGGTCCGCCCTTGAGAATTCGGCGAACCGGAAAAAGCTGGATGCCTGTGCGGTCGGAAAACAGGCCCCAGAGCCCGCGCGGCGCAAAAAGCATTGTGACAATGGCGACCAGACCCAGGATCAAAAGATACCAAGAGCCATAGCCGGCAAGCAGGTTCTGCAGCAGAAAGAAGACGATGACGCCAACGATCGGTCCCTCGACCGTGCCGATGCCGCCGATAACGACGATGAAGATCACATAGGCCGTCCAGTCGAGCACCGAGAAGGCGGCATCCGGCGAGATGCGTTGCTTCTGGACATAGATCAGCGCCCCACAGCAGCCTGTCAGGAATGCCGCCGTCAGGTAAACCAGGGTCTTCATGCGCCGCGCATCGACGCCAACGGCGCGTGCCGCCTGTTCATTGTCCCGGACGGCCGCAAGACCAAGCCCGTGCCGTGACCGCAGCAACCCGTAGATCGCCCCGATCGTGACCAGGGCGAGCAGCAGCGCAAGCCAATAGGTCAGCGCATCGCCTGCCTCCGCCGATTTCATCCGGAACAGCGATTTCAAAGACTCGATACCGATCATCTCGCGCGTCGCGTCCCGCGGCAACGATGTGCCGGTGCCGCCGCCGAGCGCCTTCCATTGAGCAAAGAGCAGGCGGCCGACTTCGGCAATGACCCATGTGCCGATGGCGAAATAGGGACCGTAGAGGCGGAAGGTGAAAAAAGCGGTCGGCACTGCGACGATCGCCGCGACGAGGCCGGCGATGATGACTGCCGCAATCGGGTCCAGCCCGAGCAGGCTGACAAGGGCAAACATCGCGTAAGCCCCACAACCGACGAAGAGCTGCTGGCCGACCGAAATCAGGCCGGCATATCCGGCAAGCAGGTTCCAGCATTGCGCCAGCACCAGCATGGTGAGGATGAAGAACAGGTCCTGGACGGCGCCGCGCGATACCAGAAGCGGCGCCAGGAACGCGAGGATCACCGCGATCGCGGCCACGACGGCGAATATTGCGGATGCGCCCGTGCGGGTCTCGACTTTGAAGGTTGGTGCGAGCAGCTGTTCCATGGCGGCTCAATCCACTGCGCGCGGGAAAAGGCCGCGCGGCTTGAACAGGAGGACGAGAAGGAATGCGAGATGACCGGCGAGGATCTGCCATTCCGGATTGATGGCCGCGCCGACCGTCTGCGCGACCCCGAGGATGATTCCGCCGACCAGCGTTCCCCATAGCGAGCCCAACCCGCCAATGATGACGGCCTCGAAGGCGTAAATCAGCCGGGCCGGTCCGGAGGTGGGATCGAAATTGGCACGCGTTCCGAGATAGAGGGCCGCAATGGTCACCACCACCATGGCAAGCCCCGTCGCCATGGCGAAAATGCGTTGCGGCCGGATGCCCATCAGGCCTGCCGTGGTGACATCGTCCGACGTGGCCCGAAAAGCCCGACCGATCGACGTGCGATAGATCAACTGGTTCAGCGCGACGATGACGAGGATTGCCGAGGCAAAGGCGAGCATCGGCATCACACCTGCATTGATCGGCCCCAGTGGAACGGACGCCGTCTCGAGCGCCCCTGCCGAGATTCGCCGGCTGTCAGCCGTAAAGCCCTCCAGCAACCCGTTCTGGATGACAATCGAAAGACCGAAAGTGACGAGCAGCGGCGGCAGGATATCCTTTCCGAGCGTGCGGTTGAGTAGATAGTATTGAAGAATCCAACCGGTGGCGAACATGAGGGGAGCCGCAACAAGCGCGGCCACGAAAGGATGAAGCCCCAACAGGGACACAAGCGACAGGATCAGAAAGGCCGCGAAGACGATCAAGTCGCCATGGGCTAGATTGACCAGCCGCATGATGCCGAAGACCAGGCTGAGCCCCGCCGCAAAGAGTGCGTACAGACCGCCGAGCAAGATGCCTTGCGCTATCGTATCAAGCCAGTTCATGGCCATCTGCTCCGAAGTAAGCCTTGTGAATGGCGTCGCGGTCGAGATCGCACGGCTTTCCGGAGAGCGTGATGCGACCCTCCATCATGCAATAGACCCTGTTGGAGACCTTGAGCGCCTGCGCGATGTCCTGTTCGACGATGATGATCGCAGCTCCCGTTGCCCGGATCCGCGGGAAGGCGGCGTAGATGTCGCGCACCACCACCGGCGCCAGTCCGAGGCTGATCTCATCGCAAAGGAGCACGTCCGGGTTCGACATCAACGCCCTGCCGATCGCCACCATCTGCTGCTGACCACCGGACAGGGCCGTGGCAGGATTGCGCCGACGCTCCTTGAGGATCGGAAACAGCGCATAGATGCTCTCGAGCGTCCAAGGGCCCGTGGCCCTGCGGCCATAGGCGCCGATCAGCAGGTTCTCCTCGACGGTCAATGATGGAAACAGCCGCCGGCCTTCGGGCACCATCGCGATTCCCCGAGCCAGGACATCCGGCGCGGGCAGCGCGCCGACCGCCTCCCCCCGATAGCGGATGGAATCCGGTTCGTTCTTGAGGACGCCCGACAGCGACCGCATCAGCGTGGTCTTGCCGGCCCCGTTCGCGCCGATAATCGCCAGCGTCTCGCCCGCTTCGAGGCGGATATCGACGCCGAACAGCGCCTGGAAATCGCCGTAGGAGGCCGTCAGATCGTGGGTTTGGAGAAGTGCCATCACACATCGATCCCCAGGTAGATCTCGCGGACTTCTTTCGAGTTCATGATCTCGTCGGGTTTTCCGATGCCGATCACCCGACCGAAATGCAGGACGAGCAGACGCCCGACCACGGCATTGAGCGCGTGCAGGACGTGCTCGATCCAGATCACCGCAATGCCTTTGCTGTGCAACCCGCGGATGGTCGCGACCAGCGCCCGGCATTCGCCTTCCGTCAGCCCGCCGGCTATCTCGTCGAGGAGAAGGAGTTTCGGATCGGTTGCCATCGCACGAGCCAACTCCAGCCGCTTGCGCTGCAGCAGCGTCAGGCTGCCGGCCGTTGCATTGGCCTTGTTGATCAGGCCGGTATCGATCAGGATTTCTGCACAGCGATCCGCGACCTCGCCTTCCCGCTTCCGCGCGCCGAACGATCCGGCCACCAGCAGATTCTCGAAGACGGTCAGTTGGTCAAAGGGCTGCGGAATCTGGAACGTGCGGCCCATTCCGGCAAAGCACCGCGCCATCGGCGGGGTTTTCGTCACATCCGATCCTCTAAAACGGATCACGCCGCTTTCTGCCGAGATGTTGCCAGTGATCAGATTGAACAGCGTCGACTTGCCGGCGCCGTTGGGGCCGATGATTCCGAGCGCCTCTCCGTCTTCAACGGCAAAGGAAATCTGTTCGGCGACAGTCAACGCGCCGAACTTCTTCGAAACGCCTTCCAGCTCCAGTATTGGCATCCATGTCCTCCCAGCAGGAAGCCGCCTCCGCGACTTCCTCCTTGATCTACGAACGCTGACGCGCTCAGGCGATCGGCTCCATTTTTCCGCCAGTCGGAATGTTGGGAGCCGTGGCATTTTCGACGATGACGAGATCATAGCCCTTGCCGCCCTGCTTCAGCCGCCACTGGCCTCCGACAAGCGGCGTCTTGGCGACATTCTTCTGGGCGAAGGGCGGCAGTTTCTCGTTGCCCCAGGCGATTGGGCCGACGAGCGTGTCGAGCTTTGTTTCGCCGATGACCTTGGCGACAGCCTCGCCGTCGCTTGGATCGTCGGCGCGTTTCATGACATCGACCGCAAGCTCGAACAGGGCGTGCGCAAATCCGATCGGCTGCGTCCAGGGCCTGCCCGTTGCTTTGGTGAAAGCATCGGCAACCTGAGCGGCAGTCTCACCCGTCAGCGACGACTTGAAGGGGTGGCTTGGCGTCCACCAGACCTCGGTCGAAAGATTGTGGCCGGAATCGCCGAGCGATTCCACCGTTTGCGGGAAAAGCAGCGCCTTGCCGACCGAGGCAACCTTTGGTTTGAAGCCTTGCTGCTTCGCCTGGTTCCAGAAGGTCGTCAGATCCGGTGGAATGACGACACCGGTGACGATCTCGGCGTTCGCCTGCTTGAAGGCGTTGATCTGCGCGGAGAAATCATCCGAAAGGTTCTGGAAGCGGCCGGGATCGGTCAGCGTATAGCCGAGCTTCTCAAGTACCGGCGGGAAGCCCACGACCTTGTCGCCCCATGCGTTGCCGTCTCCATCGTTGGGGAACAGTCCGCCGACCTTCTTGTTGGTCTCGACCTGGCCCCACATGCCGGTAAAGACGGCGATGATGTCCTCGAGCCCCCAGAAGAAGTGGTAGGCGAAGTTGAACGGCTTCCAGGAACTAGGGTCGCCGGGATTTGCCTGCTGGCCGATGAACCATGGCTGCCACGGCGCTACCGTGGAAATGCAGGGCATCTCTTCGGCTTCGCAGGTCGTCGACACCGGGTTGGTGGTTTCGGGCGTCGAGGAAACCAGGACCAGGTTCACCTCATCGGTAACAATCAGTTCCTTGGTCACCTCGGCGGCGCGATTGGGATTGGACTGGCTGTCCTTGACGACGACCTCATAGTCGAGGCCCATCTTCTTGGTCGTCGCCAGAAAGTTGTCGATCACGAACTTGTCCGCTTCGCCAAAGGCCGCGAGCGGTCCGGTTTGCGGACTGACGTAGCCGAGCTTGATTGAGCTTTTCTGTGCGAGCGCCGGCAATGCCAGCCCGGATGTCGCGGCAAGCACGCCGGTGGCCGCAGTCTGTTTCAGGAATTCGCGTCTCGTTGTCATTTCATTCTCCTCCCACTCCCCTTGTATGACGAGTAATTCTCCGGGCGTCGCCCCTCCCAGGCCTGCTGCAGCAACGCACGGATCGATGACCGGTCGATCGGCCGCGGATTCCAGTAGGGATTCTCAACGGCAATCTGGCCCGCCTTATCGAGATCGGCTTCGGTGAGGCCGAGATCGCGGAGCGCCAGCGGCGCGCCGATCGATTTCGCGAAATCCCAAAGCCCGCCGCCGACCGAACCTCCGAAAATCTCCGCCACAGGCTGAAAAAGGTCTGGCACCGCGACGGCATTAAAGGCCGCAGTGTGCGGCAGCATGATCGCATGCGTCTCGGCATGCGGCGTATCGAAAGTGCCGCCAAGCGTGTGACAGATCTTGTGATGCAGCGCCATGCCGACCGTCCCAAGGACCGTGCCGCAGAGCCAGGCGCCGTAGAGCCCTTCGGCCCGCGCCTCGATATCGCTTGAGGCCACCATGATTTTTGGAAGTGCGGACCGGAAGGCGCGCAAGCCCTCGATGGCCATAACGGTCGAGATCGGGTTGCGATCCTGCGCGTAGAGCGCTTCGACAGCATGAGCCATAGCGTTCAGGCCCGAGGTCATCGACAGGCCGACCGGAAGACCGGTTGTCAGCGTGGCATCATAGATCACCACCTCGGGCAAAATCTTCGGATCTTTCACCGTCGTCTTGCGGCCGCCCTCGGTTTGCCCAAGGATCGGCGTGACCTCCGACCCTGCGTAAGTCGTCGGAATGACGATCTGCGGCAGCTCCGTGCGATAAGCAATGGCCTTGCCGAGCCCCGTTGTCGAGCCGCCGCCAAGCGACACCACGCAATCGGCTTGGCTTTCGGCAACCACTTTCATCGCCGTCGCGGTGACATCGACAGGCGTGTGCATGACCGCACCGCTGAACACGCCGACGGCAAGCGAACCCAGCCGCTCCGCCAGTGCCTCGGCATCCGCCTTCTGCTGGGGAGTCGAAAGCACCAGAGCACGCTTGCAGCCCAGCTTCTTGATCCATTCGCCGGCGGTGGCGCTCTTGCCTTCGCCGAAGACGATATGGGCAGGACTGCCGCTATAAACGAAATTGCGGCTCATGCCCCTGTCCTCTGTCTTGCCCGGACCATGACGAAGGTCAGGTCTACCCGCCATGAGCCTTCGCCCTGCCGCTCAAATGTGCGCACCAGTTCCGGCTTGACGCTGAAGATCGCATCCTCGGCGAGATGGGGGTCACTCCCGTCGTAAATATGCGTGGTGATTGTCTCGAAGCCCGGCGCGTTGATCATGAATTGAAGATGGGCGGGCCTGCTCAGGGGATAGCCTGCCTGCCTGAGAAGCTTTCCGACCGGGCCGTCATCGGGCACACCGTAGCCGCAGGGCTTGATCGTCCAATAATGAAACCGTCCGTCGTCGTCTGTTTTAAAACGGCCACGTAAATTGAATTCCGGCTGCAGGTCCGGCTGCTGGTTCTCGTAAAACCCCTGCGCATTGGCCTGCCAGGTAATGATCTCGGCACCGGCAACGGGATCACCATCCAGGTCCTGGACGCGTCCAATGACCTCCAGCTTTTCGCCGACGCCGTCAAGCGAGATGTTCCCGCCGGAAGCCACTTGCGGCACGTCAGCACGAAAGAAAGGGCCGCGGACGGTATTGGGCGTCGCCGTCTTAGGACGGCGTGAATTGATTTCCTCGACAAGCGCCGAAGCCCCGAGCAGGTCCGAAAGCAGCACCCATTCCTGCCTCCGCTCATCACTGGCGTGACCAACATCGGTGAGGAATTCGATGACCTTGCGCCAGTCGGCCTGCGTAGGCCGCAACTCGCGGATGATCGCATGAAGATGCGCGACTGCCACCGCCAAGACTTGGGGCAGGATGTCGTCGTTCGATTGCAGAAGTCGCTGTGCGAAAATCTCAGACGAAGTAGTCTCGCTGAAATTCAGCGCCATTGGACCCGGCGTCATGCGTCTCCTCCAAGGCATGGGTAGTGGAGAAGAAGTTAGCGCAACATCGCGACGCTGAGATGATTTTATTCTTGTTTAATATATCATATCGTTATGAAGATAGACGAACGCCACCTTATCCAACTCGCCGCGGTGGTTAAAACCGGCGGCGTCACCGAGGCAGCGGCGCTGCTAGGCCTCTCGCAGCCAGCCGTCTCGCGCACACTTTCCATGCTGGAAGCCAGGATCGGCGAGCCGCTCTTCATCAAGGGACGCCGTCCACTGCAGCCGACGCCGCTCGGACGGGCGCTCGCCGATCATGGACAGACGATGCTTTCGGCGTCACGCAAGGCATCTGATGTCATTGCGAGCTTTCGCGTCGGCAACAGTGGCGTCGTGCGGGTCGGCGGTACGCCCTTCTTCATGGATGCGCTGATCGCCGGCATGATCGCGGAGTTTCAAAATCTTCATCCGGACGTGCGCATCGACCAGTCCTATGGTTACTTCCCCGATCTGCGCGCAGCACTCAAGGCTGACCAAATCGACATCGCCATTTGCCCGATCGATATTCTGGACGAGGGATCGGGGCTGGAGTTCCAGCAGATTTTGCCCGGACGCAACGTCGTCGCCTGTCGCGTCACACACCCATTGCTCCTGAAACGCCGGCTGCAGCCGGCGCATTTGCTCGAGTATCCTTGGGTGGCGCCACCACCGGGTAGTCCGCTTCTCGCGGACTTGCGCAGCATGCTGCTTTCTTTCGGCGCAACTGAAATCAAGATTCGTTATTCCGGCGGCTCACTCATGAGCGTCATCAACTACATGAAAGCAGCGGATGCCCTGACCGTCCTGCCGCACAGCGTCGTCTTTGCGCAGCGCAACGACCGATCCATCACCGCATTGCCTGTCTCCATCCCGCATCCCGAACGCGCACTCGGCCTGTTGAAGCGCTCCGATGCGCCGCGGACACCCGCTCTCGATAACTTCGCGCGCCATATCCGCATGGGCTTCGACAATCTGAAGCACCTTATCAAGCGGCATGAGCAGTCAGTCGTCTGGGGCGGTTAGCGTGTTTATGACGAGCCGACGCGGTTGAATGCGGGGAGATCGCTGATCAGTCGGTTGACTTCGGAAGCCTCGCTCCGCGTCACTTCCATCATCACCTAGACAGCGCCGAGGTCCTGATAGCTCGAATGAAGCGCCCAGTCGCCTTCACTGAACCTGTCCGTGGCGAAGTTATGCTGGTGCCAATAGGGATAAACATAGGCCGGCCGGCTGACCAGGTTGAGCCTTTCGAGCTCCTCCGGAGACAGCTTCAGATCGACGGCGGCGATATTGTCCTTGAACTGCTGTTCGGACAGCCCGCCCACCACGAGGGAAGAGACGCCTGGGCGCGTCAGCGTCCAGGCAAGCGAAACCTGCGCAACGCTGACACCACGTGCCTTGGCGATATCGCCCAGCACATCGACGATTTGCCAGAGGCGCTCCTGGTCGCGGATTGGCGGTTCCGTCCAGCCGGCCGCCTGGCGCGACTGTTCCGGAGCCCGGTCACGGCCGAAAGCCCCCGATAGCAGGCCCGCGGCGAGCGGGCTCCAGACCATGACACCCAATCCCTGATCGACCGATATCGGCAGCAGTTCGTATTCGGCTTCCCGCGCTTCCAAAGTGTAATGGATCTGCTGCGTCACGAAACGCGGAAGGTTCCTGGCATCCGCGACGGCCAGGGTTTTCATGATGTGCCAGCCGGAATAGTTCGAGCATCCGATGTAACGGATCTTGCCTTGTCTCATGAGGATGTCGAGCGCCGAGAGCATTTCCTCCAGCGGCGTCAAACCGTCCCATTCATGCATGAAGTAGATGTCGATATGATCCGTGCGGAGCCTCCTAAGGCTTCGCTCACACTCGCGGATCAGATGATAGCGTGACACGCCTTCGTCATTTGGCCCGTCGCCGATGCGCATGCGTGCCTTTGAGGAGATCAGGACCTGATCGCGCTTGCCTTCCAGCGCCTCTCCGAGAATCTCCTCCGACCGCCCGAGCGAATACATATTGGCCGTGTCGAAGACATTGACGCCGCCGTCGATGCAGCAATCGATCAGCCGCCGCGCATCCTTGGCATCCTGGTTCGCAACCATCGCGAAAGGGCCGACGCCTCCGAAGGAAAATGTACCCATCGTAATGGCGGAAATCTTCAGGCCGGAACGGCCAAGGGTCCTGTATTCCATTGCGTAACTCCTGGATGAAAATGCTGCGTGAAATTTCCGGATCTGGCCTCAAAGCACGGCGAGCAGGCCGGCGACATGGGCCATGCCCAGTTGCGGACTTGTCAAAACGGGAACATCTGGCGCCTCGTTGACGGATGAAAGCGCCTGTGCCATCGAAGCCTGCGCCAGGACGACGAGTTCGACGGATGCGGCAAGATCGCGATAGCCGTCGATGACAAGGCGATCGTGCCCTGTCCGGTCACCCGTCGCGAGCCGCTCAAATGCGCCTTCACACAGGCGGGACGTGATTTCGCAGCCTTTTCCTGCGGTCGCAGCAGTCTCTTCCAGGAGCGCCCTTGTCGGCTCCAGCGTCGTTGGCAACGTCGCAAGGACGCCGATTCGTTTTGCCCGGCGGACAGCCTCGACCGCCATGCCTCGATCGATGCGAAAGAGCGGAACCGACGATAGCGGTCGGATCAGGTCGACCGCACCGCCGAGCGTGGAACAGGTGACAACGATGGCATCCGCGCCGCCCTCCGTTGCCAGGAATATATACTGGCTGAGCCTTTGCATGGTCTTTACCGAAAGCGCGCCGTCCCGGATCGTGTTCTTCAGGAGGCTTTCATCGGCGATGTTGAAACTCGTCCAGTCGGGCAGGATGGCTGCAGCAAGCGGGCGAAAAGTGGCTGCGAGATCGGGTACGGTATGGATGAAGGCAAGGGATGGCATTTAAAGCTCCTCCATTCGAATGCCAGCCAAAGACTTTGCGCCGGCTAGTTCGCCGGCTGTTTTTTGCGCGTGCGGGACCTGTGGCTCCCCTGCCGGCGCTCCGTCTGCGGTTCAGAGCGGGAATCACTTGACCGGACAACGAGTTCGGCGCCGACAAGGACCTTGACCGGCGGCTGCGGATCGGCCGCATTGATCAGATCATCAAGCACGGTCACTGCGAGATACCCGATCTTGCGCTTGGAGACCTCGATGGTGGTCAGCGGCGGCTCGATCGTCGCACTTTGAGGCAGGTTGTCGAAACCGATGATCGAAACCTCATCGGGAATGCGAATACCGAATTCTTTCAATGCCTTGATAAAGCCGTAAGCAATGATGTCGTTCGTGCAAAAATAGCATTCGGCTAGGTCGATCCCGGTTTCCAGTAGCGCGCGCGTGTCGGTGTAGGCGCCCTCATGAGTCGATTCGATCGAGATGATGTCGCTTTCTCTGACCTTAAGTCCAAGCCGCGCCATGTTCTTGAAGAAGGCATCCCGGCGAAGCCGGAAATTGGTCGTGTCGACATGGCTGGCGACGAAGCCGACCCGGCTGAACCCGTTTGCCTGAAAACGCGACAAGACCTTGTAGACGGCATCTTCGTTGTTCATGTCGACGAAATTGGCATCCACGATGTCGTAGAACGTATCGATGAAGACGGTGGGAAACCCCAGGCCCTGTATGAGGCGGATGTCGGCTTCGGAAAGTTCCGTCCCGAGTGCGATCACGCCGTTGATCGGCGCCCCGGCCAGGGATTCGGCCACAGCGCTGATAGGCTGCCCCTCGAAGCTGACAACCTCCAGCGTGTAGTTCCGCCGGGTCGCTTCCGCCGACATCCCGTCTATGTAATCCGAGATGAAGACGCTGTGATCGCGGTTTACCGTGTGGCCGTGCTTGGAGATTTTCAAAAATCGAAGCGTGTCGGTCGGCTCGCTTCCGCCTTTGGCACTGCGCGGCACATAGTTGAGGCTGGCCACGGCTTCCAAGACGCGCGCGCGAGTAACGCCTGAGATATCGCCCTTGCCATTCAGCACCAGAGATACCGTGGCGGGAGAAACGCCCGCTACGGTCGCGATGTCGCGGATCGTCAGGGTCTTTTTCACGTTCATGCTGCTCTTAAAAATATGAAAAATGCAATATCGGGCGGCTCTTGTTTAGTAAACAGACGTCGCTGTTTGCGCTCAGCGTTAAGGCAAAATCGCGCACCATGCAATCCAAATCCGCCAAAAACCCCCTTGCTAAGCGGTTTTCCCTTTGCTAACTCTTTTAGTAAAGCATAGCTAAGTTTACTAAACATGGGAGGAGACCATGCGCAGAACTGGCGGACAGCTGGTCATGCTCGTTGCCATCAATTGCCTGTTGCTCGTTCTGGGCGCGGCAATATCCGATGGGTCGTTCCTTTCGCTTTTTAATCTACAGTCGATGGCAAGCCAGGTGCCTGAAATCGGACTGCTTGCCATTGGTGTGATGTTGGCGATGTGCGCCGGCAATGGCGGCATCGATCTCTCGGGTATCGCGCTTGCCAATATGTCGGGCGTGCTGTCGGCCGTCATCGTCGGGTCATTCCTGTCAAGCAGCGAAAGCCCGCTGATGTTCAGCCTCGCCTTCATGCTCGTCGCACTCACAGCCGGTTTTGCCGGCGGAGTGATCAATGGCCTGCTGATTTCGCGTTTGAACATCACGCCGATCCTGTGCACGCTCGGCACCCAGATGGCTTTCACCGGGCTTGCGGTCGTCATCTCCGGCGGAAAGGCCGTGACCGTCGGCAGTCCCGACCTTTTGTCGCGCATCGGCAACGACATGTTTGCCGGCGTGCCGATCAGCTTCCTCATCTTTGCAGGCGTTGCCGCCCTGATCGCCGCAGCCTTGAAATTCACGCCTTATGGCCTGTGGCTGATGCTGATGGGCACCAATCCCAAAGCCGCCGTCTATGCCGGTTTCCCCCGCAACGCGGTGCTTGTCGCGACCTATGCCATGAGCGGCACGCTATCCGGGCTGGCGGGCATCATCATTGCTGCGCGCAATGTCAACGTGAAGTTTGACTACGGCAGCTCATATCTGCTGATCGCGATCCTGATTGCGGTCATGGCGGGCGTGAAGCCGGAGGGCGGCTATGGCCGTGTGATCTGTGTCGTGCTCAGCGCCATTGCCCTGCAGCTGATGTCCAGCCTCCTGAACTTTGGCGGACTTTCCAACTTCGTGCGCGATTTCGCCTGGGGCCTGCTGCTTCTGGCATTTCTTGCCATCGGTCGCCATGACCTGGTCGGCTTCCTGTTCCGCGGCAATCGCCAGCGGGTCGGTTCGGGTGCCAATCCCTCAAGCACCAGAACGTAAAATCTGAGGGAGTTCTAGCGTGGAGGAAATCATGAACATGAAATCGAAGCGGTTCCTGGCCGGATCCGTGTTCGCAGCGGCTCTTCTGGCGGGATCTGCGGGTACTCTGGTGGCGCAGGAAAAGCCGGTTATCGCAACCGTCGTCAAGATCAGCGGCATTCCGTGGTTCGACCGCATGAACACCGGCGTCGACGCGTTCGCCAAAGCTAATCCGGATGTCGTCGCGAGCCAAAGCGGCCCGGCAACCGCCGATTCCGCCCAGCAGTTGCAGATTATCCAGGACCTGATCGCCAAAGGCGTGAACGCGCTTGCCGTCGTGCCGATGGACCCGGCCGTTCTGGAAGGAACCCTCAAGCGCGCGATGGATCGCGGTGTCGTGGTCGTCACCCATGAGGCCGACAACCAGATGAACACCAACGCTGACGTCGAGGCCTTCGACAATGCCGATTATGGCAAGGCGCTTAACGCGCGTCTCGCCGAGTGCATGGGCAAGAAGGGCAAATGGACCACCTTCGTCGGTTCGCTCGGCAGCCGCACACATATGCAATGGGTGGGCGCGGGTGAGGAAAACGCCAAGCAATATCCGGACATGGAGCTGGTCGATCCGAACAACGAGTCCTTCGACGATGCGAACGGCACTTACGAGAAGGCCAAGGAGATCCTGCGCAAGCATCCCGACATCAAGGGCTTCCAGACCTCCGCCGGCAACGACGTTCTCGGCGTCGGTCGGGCAATCGATGAGGCCGGCCTGACGGGCAAGGTGTGCCTTGTCGGCACGGGCCTGCCCAATCCCTCCGCCGATCTCCTCGAATCCGGCGCTATCACGGCGATCGGCTTCTGGGACCCGCAGAAGGCCGGCATGGCGATGAATGCCGTCGCCAAGCTGCTGCTGGCCAAGAAGGAAGTGACGGACGGCATGGACCTCGGCGTCGAGGGCTACAGCAAGGTGACGGTGAAGAAGGGGCCTGGGGCAGGCCTGCTTGTCATCGGCAATGGCATGGTTCTGGCCGATAAGGCCACCTATAAGGACCACCTCTTCTAATGGCACTCCCAAGCCAGCCGGGGATCTCGTTCACGAGGTCCCCGGTCGTCATGCATTGCCGCATCATTTGCGGCAGGAATTTCTGACAGAGGATTTCCACGTGTCGGCAAACCCGAACAGCGAACCGCGCTCGAGCCGCTTCCTGGAGCTGCGCAACATCCAAAAATGGTTCGGCGGCGTGCATGCCCTCCGCGGCATCAACCTCACGCTGGAACTCGGCCAGGCCTATCATCTTCTCGGTGAGAACGGCTGCGGCAAGAGCACGGTCATCAAGATCATGTCCGGCGCAATCGAGCCCAGCAGTGGCGAGATCGTGCTCGACGGCCAGACCTTCTCCTCGCTGACGCCGATTCAGTCGTTGAGTGCAGGCATCGAGACCGTCTATCAGGACCTGTCCCTGCTTCCGAACCTGACAGTGGCGGAGAATGTTGCCCTCAACGAGCAGCTTGTCCGAGCAAACGGCAGGCTTGCCAGGCTCTTCGACCGGACGCGCTTGCGGCAGACGGCGGAGAAGGCGCTTGCAACTGTCGGGCTGCCGACCGATCGCGCATTTCTGAACACCATCGTCTCCGAACTGCCGTTGGCAGCGCGCCAGCTGGTCGCCATCTCGCGCGCAATAGCGACCCAGGCCAAACTGGTCATTATGGATGAACCGACGACCTCCCTGACAAGGCGAGAGGTCGACAATCTGATCCGCGTGGTCGACCGGCTGCGCTCCGAGAACGTGGCGGTGCTTTTCGTCACGCACAAGCTCGACGAATGCTACCGTATCGGCGGCCATGCCGTCGTCTTTCGCGATGGGCAATGCGTCGCTCAAGGTCCGATCGAGACCTATACCAAGACGCAGCTTTCCGAACTGATGACCGGGCGTCTCATCGACGCCGAGCGCTACCGCACCGGTAAGCCTGGTGCTTCCGAGCTCTTCAAGGCAAACGCGCTCCGCTCCACAGGCTTTGAAGACATCGATCTCACCCTCCGCAAAGGCGAGATCCTGGGCATTACCGGACTTGCCGATTCCGGCCGAAATGAGCTGGCTCTGGCGATCACCGGTGTTGCCCCGGCGACGTCCGGTTCGCTGACGCTCGATGGCGAAAGGGTTTGCATTCGTCGCCCAAGTGACGCCATTGCCCACGGTATCGGCTACGTTCCGGAAGATCGGCTGGCGGAAGGACTGTTTCTCGACAAGTCAATTTTCGAGAACGAGATCGCTCTGATCGTCACCAAGCTCAGCAACGGGTTGGGTGTCGTCGACAAGAGCGAGGGCCGCTCCATCGCAGCGCGGCTTTCGGAGGAAATGCGGCTCAATACCAAGGATCTCGACCTGCCGGTCGGAGCGCTTTCCGGTGGCAACCAGCAGCGCGTTCTGATCGGCCGGTGGCTCACCATCGCTCCGAAGCTGCTCGTGCTGCATGGACCGACCGTTGGTGTCGACGTCGGATCGAAGGACACGATTTATCGTGCCATCCAGTCTCTGGCGGAAGCCGGCATGGGTCTTATCATCGTCAGCGACGACCTGCCCGAACTCCTGCAGAACTGCGACCGTATCCTGGTGATGAACAGCGGACGCATCGTGTCGGAGTTCGGCGCCGAAGAGGCAGAAGAAGATCAGCTCTACAAAGCCATGCTGACTTCCAAGACGGAGAATGTCCAATGACAACGTCACAGGTCGAGGAGCTTCAGGAAGGTTCCGCCACCAGCCGCTCCTTCAGCCTTGGAGAGCTCATCCGCAAGCGGCCGGAATCGATTACTTTCTTTCTGCTGGTGGCAATCTGCGTCATCGTTGCCGTGATCAACCCCGACTTCCTGCAGCCATCGACTTTGGTCGATATCGGTCGTGCCAGCGTGGTCATGGGGCTGTTTGCGCTCGGTGTATTCATCATCCTGGCCGCCGGCGGCATCGATGTTTCGTTTACCGCCATCGCTGCCTCCACCATGTATTCCATGACCGTGCTTGTCCTGAACCATTTCCCGGGCATGCCGATCGTCGCGATCCTGTTGATCGCGACGGCGGGCGGAGCAGTGCTCGGCATCATCAACGGCCTGCTCGTCCATCATCTCAACGTCCCGTCTTTGATCGTCACCATCGGCACGCAATATCTGTTCCGAGGCTTTCTCCTGTCCTTCATCGGCACGGTCTGGATCATGTCGCTGCCACCGCAGATGGGCGCCTTCGGCCGCATGCCGCTCTTTCAGTTAGAGGCGGCCAACGGGGCGCTGATCACGCTGCCGGTCTACTTTCTGATCCTGCCTGTGGCGGCCGTCATTACCTGGTGGATCTTGAACCGAACCCTGATGGGCCGCGCGATCTTTGCGATGGGCGGCAATGCCAATATCGCAAGCCGTCTGGGCTACAACCTCAAAACCGTTCACATCTTCCTGTTCGGTTATGCCGGCGCGCTAGCCGGGCTCGCAGGCATCATCCATGTCTGCGCCAACCGCCAGGCAAATCCTTTCGATCTGGTCGGCACCGAAATCAACGTCATCGCGGCCGTCGTGCTTGGCGGGGCGCGCATCACCGGCGGCACGGGCACGGTGCTGGGCACCATCCTTGGCGTTCTACTGGTCGTGGTCATCAACAGCGTACTCGTCATGGTCGGCATTCCAAGTACCTGGCAACGGCTGGTGGTCGGAAGCTTCATCCTTCTGGCCGCGGCGTTCTTCGTGACCCGCCAGCGCAAACGATAAAATCCCAATCAAAGAGGAATCCATGAAGAAGTTTCTGAACGATCCGGTCAATTTCGTCGATGAAATGCTGGAGGGTATCTACAAGGCTCACCCTGATGTCACCTATGTTGCCGATGACAAGCGCTGCCTCGTGACCGCCAAGCCGAAGGCCGGCAAGGTCGGCATCGCAACGGGGGGCGGCTCCGGCCATCTGCCGCTGTTCCTCGGTTATGTCGGCGACGGCATGCTGGATGGAGCAGCCGTTGGCGGCGTCTTTCAGTCGCCGAGTGCCGAGCAGATGCTGCAGGTTACCAAGTCCATCGACCAAGGCGCCGGCGTTCTATACATCTACGGCAACTACACCGGCGACATCATAAACTTCGACATGGCCGCCGAACTCGCCGATCTCGACGGTATCCAGGTCAAGCAGGTGGTGGGCAACGATGACGTCGCCTCCTCCGTAGTCGGCGAGGAGCACAAGCGCCGCGGCGTCGCCGGCATTTTCTTTGTCTACAAGGCCGCCGGCGCCGCTGCCGCAAAAGGCCTTTCGCTCGAGGAAGTGACCCGCATCGCCGATAAGGCGAGACTGCGCACCCGCACGATGGGCGTCGCCCTTTCCAGCTGCGTCGTGCCGGAAATCGGACATGCGACGTTTTCGATCGGCGATGACGAGATGGAAATCGGAATGGGCATTCACGGCGAGCCCGGCATCAGCCGCAAGAAGCTCGCTACCGCCGACAACGTGATCGATGAGATGATGGAACGCATTTTCGCCGAGCAGGACTACCAGCGCGGCGACGAGGTCGCGGTTCTGGTGAATGGCCTGGGCGGCACGCCGATGGAAGAGCTCTACATTCTGTACCGGCGCGTCTCCCAGCTTCTTGAGGAGCGCGGCGTGAAGGCCAAGCATGTCTGGGTCGGCGAGTTCGCAACCTCAATGGAAATGGCCGGCGCATCGATCTCCGTTCTGCATCTCGACGCCGAGCTGGATCCATTGATCGGCGCACCGGCCAACACTCCGTTCTTTAAGCACCATTCAGCCTGAGGACATGATAATGGACGCGATCAAAGCATCCGATCTGATCACGCTTTTCGAAGCGTGGAAGACGCTCTTTGCCGAACAGCGCGACTTTCTGATTTCCCTGGACGGCAAGGTCGGCGACAGCGATCTCGGCATCACGATGAGCAAGTCCTTTGCCGCAGCGGCCGAGACCGTCGCAGCCGAAGGCGAAGCAGCGGGCATCGCCAAGCTTCTTCGCAGCGCCGGAGCCATCATGGCAAGGACTGCACCATCGACCATGGGCACGCTCACCGCCACGGGTTTTCTGCGCGCCGGCAAAGCGTTGGAAGGGGCAGAGAGCCTTGGCACGGTTGAGATCGCGGCGTTCTGGCGCGCCTTTCGCGATGGCGTAGCCGAACGCGGCAAGGCCAAGGTCGGCGATAAGACGCTTCTTGACGTCCTCGATCCGATCGCATCGACTCTGGAAGCGGCCGCGGCCGCCGGCAAGCCGCTCAAGGAGAGTCTTGCTTCCGCGACCGCTGCGGCCGAAGCGGCTCTTGAGGGCACCAAGGCGATGGTAGCGCAGCACGGCAAGGCTGCGGCATTCCAGGAAAAGACCGTCGGCCTTCAGGATGCCGGCGCGACGGTCGGTTTTCTCATCATCGAACGCATGTCCCGCTTCGTCGCGTAAGACCGCATGCGAGAGATCGCCGGGCTGCTCGGGATCGTCGAGCAGCCCGGCCACTTGCTTAATCGCATCTTAGCGGTTCGCGGCCACCGCCGTGAGCAGACCTGTCAGAGGCGACGGCTCCCGCGAAGATAGGTCATAGACACAGGGCGCCGCGAAAACCGCCGCGACCAAAGCACAGATCATCATCCGTTTCATCTTACCCTCTCCTGGATCGGCAAACATCAGATAAACGCGAACTCGACATGAATATTGCCGCGCGTCGCCTTCGAATAGGGGCAGGTCTGGTGCGCTTCGTCGACGATCGCACGGGCAACCTCGGGCTCGATGCCCGGTAGGCTGATGTTCAGCCGCGCCTGGAGGAAGTAGGCATCGTCGGTCGTTCCAAGATCGACTTCCGCGTCCACCGCCGTATCCGGCGGCAGTTTGAATTGGCGTCGGCCAGCGGCTTTGGTCATCGCACCGATGAAGCAAGCCGACCAGCCAGCGGCGAAGAGCTGTTCCGGATTGGTGCCGGGCTTTCCACTGCCAGGAGGCGAGAGCTTGACGTCGAGCTGCTTATCGTCGCTGCGTGCGAACCCGTCGCGTCCGCCGGTCGTCCGGGTCTTGCCAGTATAGAGAACTTTCTCGATCCTCGTCATGAGGCACTCCTTTGTTTCGCCGCCACCTGGCGGCATCTGCTGACGGGAGTGATTTGCCGGACCGGCGTATCCGGCATGTTTCCAGAAATGCCGAAAATGTACCAAAACGTAGCGCCAGCCGAGACGGATAGTTTTTGCCTGCAACGCGCAGACCACCGGACCGGCGCACTCGCGATTGCAGGCGCAGAAGTTCATGCCTACGCGGTCCAGGCCGCCAGGCGAGCCTTTGCGGCTCTTTACTCTGCATCTTCGCAACACGGCCTGTCCCCCGCCAATCGCGGACTTAAGCGGGGATCTCGGCCTAGGCGAGCACTTCTCCGCTGGATTTGGCTATTTCGAAGGATCGCCGCGGGGTGTATAGCTGACCATGGGAACCCCTTCCGGTTTTTGGGGAATTGGGGCGCCCGAAAAAGGGAGGCTTCGAATGACCGCCTCGAGACCCCTGAGAGTCACGCGTACTCACGCCAGCCGCGCCTGCATCCTGGGCCTCATTGGCCTTGGACTTTCTTCCTGTTCGCCCGCCATCTTGAATTCAGTCGGTCCCGTGGGCGCGGGTAATGCAACGATTCTGATAGATGCTACGGTGATCATGCTGGCCATCGTCGTTCCGACGATCCTCCTCGCCTTCTGGATGGCCTGGCGCTATCGGGCCTCGAACCCGGATGCCGAATACCTCCCGTACTGGTCCTACTCCGGCCGCATCGAGGCCGTTGTCTGGTCCATCCCGATCCTCACAATCATGTTCATCAGCGGCCTGATATGGATCGGTTCCTACAAGCTCGACCCTTTCAGGCCCTTGCCGTCGGAGACCCCGCCGCTGGAGGTGCAGGTCGTGTCGCTCGACTGGAAATGGCTGTTCATCTACCCGCAACATGGGATCGCCACGGTCAACCAGTTGGTGGTGCCGACGGGCACGCCGGTCCGTTTCTCGATCACGTCTGCCAGTGTCTTCAACGTCTTCTTCGTACCGCGCCTGGGATCGATGATCTACGCCATGCCCGGCATGGTTTCGCAGTTGAACCTGCAGGCAGACAGCTCGGAGACGCTCCTGGGAATTTCGGCGCAGTTCTCCGGCGACGGCTTTTCTGACATGCAGTTCGAAGTGCGAAGCCTGCCGGCTGCCGAGTTCATGCCTTGGGTCGACAGCGTCAGGAACACGGGCCCGGTGCTGGACCAGGCCGCCTATGGCGAGCTGCTGCAGCAGAGCCAGCGCGTGCCGCCGTCCACCTACCGCGCTACGGATCCCCACCTGTTCGACGCCGTGGCGAGCCAGAAGATCCCGCCAGGCCCGGGACCAAAGCCTGAGGCTCCGGAGCATGCCGGACGCGAAGTCTCTACCGGTGGAAAGGATTGATCATGTTCGGAAAGCTCAGCCTTTCAGCAATCCCATTTTCGCAACCGATCCCGTTGATCACGTCCGCCGTCATAATTCTCATCGGGCTTGGTGTGTTGGTCCTAATCACCATAAGAGGCTGGTGGCCGTACCTGTGGCGCGAGTGGATCACGAGCGTCGACCACAAGCGGATCGGCGTTATGTATTGCCTGCTTGGTGTCGTGATGTTGATCCGCGGCTTCGCCGACGCCATCATGATGCGAACGCAGCAGGCCGTGGCGATCGACGCTCCAGGCTATCTGCCCCCTGAGCACTACAACCAGATCTTCACCGCGCATGGCACGATCATGGTCCTGTTCGCGGCGATGCCGCTTGTACTCGGTTTCATGAACTTCCTGGTTCCGCTGCAACTTGGCGTCCGCGACGTGGCCTTCCCGACCTTTAACTCGGTCGGCTTCTGGTTGACCGCTAGCGGCGCCCTGCTCGTCAACGTCTCGCTTTTGGTCGGCGAGTTCGCCCGCACGGGCTGGCTGCCCTACCCGCCCCTCAGTGAGACCACGTATTCGCCGGGCGTTGGCGTCGACTACTATCTCTGGGCGGTCCAAATTTCAGGGATCGGCACCCTGATCACCGGGATCAACATCGTGACTACCGTGCTGAAGATGCGCTGCCGCGGCATGAGCTACCTGCGGATGCCAGTCTTCTGCTGGACAGCACTCGCGTCGTGTCTGCTGATCGTCGCCACCTTCCCGATCCTGACCGCTACACTTGCCATGCTTACTCTCGATCGCTACGTCGGCTGGCACTACTTCACGAACACCGCTGGCGGAAACCCAATGATGTTCGTGAACCTGATCTGGGCGTGGGGCCATCCGGAAGTATACATTCTCGTTCTACCGGCCTTCGGCATTTTCTCCGAGGTCTTCTCGACATTCTCGGGCAAGCCGCTGTTCGGCTACCGGTCCATGGTCGCGGCCACCTTGTTCATCTGCATCGTCTCGATGATGGTGTGGCTGCATCATTTCTTCACCATGGGCGCGGGCGCGGCGGTCAACACGTTCTTTGGCATCTCCTCGAGCATCATTGCCGTTGGGACCGGCGTAAAGATCTACAACTGGATCTTCACGATGTATGGCGGTCGAGTGCGCTTCGAGACCCCAATGCTGTGGTCCATGGGCTTCATCTTCACCTTTATCATTGGTGGTTTGACCGGTGTGCTGCTTGCCATCCCACCTGCCGATTTCATGACCCATAACTCGATGTTCCTGGTGGCGCACTTTCACAACGTCATCATAGGCGGTGTCGTGTTCGGCATCTTTGCAGGCGTGGAATTCTGGTTTCCCAAAGCCTTCGGGTTTCGATTGCACGCAGGCTGGGGCAAGGCCGGCTTCTGGCTCGCGTTCATCGGCTTCTGGGTGACGTTCACACCCCTCTACGTGCTGGGCCTCGACGGCATGACACGGCGCCTGCAACACATCAACATCGCCGAGTGGGGGCCATGGCTTTACGTCTCCGTGGTCGGTATCGCAATCCTCATCCTCGGCGTGATCTCGCAGATCGTGCAACTCGTCGTCAGCATCCGTGACCGTGACAAGCTGCGCGACGTGACCGGCGATCCCTGGGATGGACGCTCCCTCGAATGGGCCACCCCGTCGCCGCCGCCCTTCTTCAACTTCGCCGTGATGCCGAATGTCGAAGGAGAGGAGGCCTATTGGGGAATAAAATTGCGCGCCGTGGAAACACAGCAACTGTCCCCGGAGCCGACCTATGTGCCGATCGAAATGCCGGTGAACAGCCCAGTGGGAATCTATACGGCATTCTTCTCCACAGTCTTCGGCTTTGCAATGATCTGGTACATCTGGTGGCTCGCCATCGTCGCTCTGGTGGCGGCCTTCGTGGGCTTCGTCGTCTTTTCCTGGCGTGACGTCCACGAGTTCGAGGTGCCGGCCGACGAGGTGGCGCGGGTGGACCGTGCCCGACGTGCGGCGCGCGAAGCTCTTCTCTATCGCCTGTCCCAGCAAGGGGCTCTGCCATGACCGACACCGGATTGCCCGCCAGCGTCGAGGCCATTCGCCGCGTTCGTGAAGATCCGCACAGGCTGGGCCATCGCGCCCACGGCCCAACAGAACCCCTCGAAGGCACGGGCCAGGGATCGACGGGCCCGGCCGGGAAAAGGATCCTCGTGGGCTACGGCTTCTGGATATACCTGCTGAGCGACATCGTCATCTTCTCCTGTTTCTTCGCGGCGTTTGCAGTTCAACGAGGAGCCACAGCGGGCGGCCCCACGATCGCGGAAATCGTCGACGTCCGCCGGGTGGCCTTCCAGACCGCGGCGCTGCTGCTCTCCAGCTATGCCTGCATGCTGTCCTTCGCAGCGACCAACGCGAGAAGCCGCCTCTGGACGCAGGTATTCCTCCTGATCACCGGCCTGCTGGGACTCGTGTTCGTCCTGCTCGAACTGCAGGAATTCATCGAACTGGCCAACCGGGGCATCACACCGCAACGCAGCGGCATGCTGACGTCATTCTTCGGCCTGGTCGGTCTGCACGGGCTGCATGTCACTGCCGGCGGGCTGTGGCTTGCGACCATGATGGCGCAGGTTCAGATCAAGGGCTTCCGGCGCGAGATCATCCACCGTCTGATCTGCTTCAATCTTTTCTGGCATGCGCTTGATATCGTCTGGATCGGCATCTTCACGATCGTCTACCTTATGGGGAGCGGCACATGAGCAATCTCGAATCCGACCCGCCTCTTCACGCCGGCGCATTGAACCCTCGGGAAGACCATTCGCCGGGAGACGAGCCTCCGGAGGACAGCGGCCATTGGGTGCTTAACGCGAACCTGGGTCTCAGCTTCTCCATCCTGCTTACCGCTGCGGCCTTTCTGCTGGCTGGCTCGGATATCATCTATACCCCGGCAATTCCTGTCGCTCTCATCGTGCTCGCCATCGCCCAGATGGGCGTCCATCTGGTGTTCTTCCTCCACATCACCACGGGCCCCGACAATACCAACAATGTGCTGGCGTTGGCGTTTGGAATCCTGGTGGTCTTCCTGATCGTGGTGGGATCGATCTGGATCATGGCCAACCTCAACCAGAATCTGATGCCGATGGATCATATGCTGCAAATGCAGCCATAGGCATTGTGGGCAACCGGGGCCCTTGCAATGGTTCAACTGAAGGGCGCCAGCTTGCCAACACTGGCAGCGGGGCATGGCGTTAAAACGCCAGGTTTAAAATTCAGTCTCGCGACTATGATGCCGCGAGACTGAATTCCCGGCCGGTCAAGTAAAAACGGGCAGAACGCGTCGCTGGTTCAACAGCCAGTCACCTGGTAGCCTGACGGAACGATGTGAACCCGTACTGCTTCGGCTGAGGGTTCTCCTGCCGCAGCGTCCGCAACATATCCTCATACTCGCGTTCGACTTCCGGCGTTACGGACGGCCGGACTTCTTGAAGCGCCTTTGAGAAGTGCTCGTTGGTTACCTGCGACACATCCATTGATTCACGCAAGGCGATCAGCCCCGCGCGGCGCGTAAGGTCTTCAAGGTCTGCACCGGTGAACCGCTCAGTTTTCTCCGCAAGATCATCGAGCTGAACGTCGTCGGCAAGCGGCATTTTCTTGGTATGGATGCCCAGAATCTTCCGCCGCGCTTTTGCGTCAGGAACAGGAACATAGACCAATTCGTCGAAGCGGCCAGGGCGCAAGAGTGCCGGATCGAGAAGGTTCGGACGGTTCGTCGCCGCCATAACCACGACACCCTGCATATCCTCCAAACCGTCCATCTCGGCGAGCAGCGTATTGACGACGCGTTCGGTCACCGCTGGCTCACCAAGGCCACCGCCCCTGACCGGAGCCAGAGAGTCGATCTCGTCGATGAAAATGACCGTGGGAGCGACCTGTCTTGCTCGCTCGAACAATCTTGATACCTGTTGCTCAGACTCGCCATACCACTTCGAGAGGAGATCGGACGATTTAGTCGCCACAAAGTTAGCCTCCGCCTCGCGCGCGACCGCCTTGGCGAGAAGCGTTTTGCCTGTACCTGGAGGCCCGAAAAGCAGGAAGCCCTTGGCAGGCCGGATACCCAGCCGCTTGAACGATTGAGGAGAACGCAAGGGTAGCTCTACGCCCTCCTTGAGCTTGACTTGGGCCTCGTCGAGACCGCCAACGTCTTCCCAGCGAACATTGGGGGCCTGGATCATAATTTCACGCAGTGCCGAGGGCTGTATTCTCTTCATCGCGGAAAGAAAATCGTCCTGTCCGACCGCCAGGTTTTCAAGAACTTCGGACGGGATCCCGTCTCGGAGATTGATGTTCGGCAGAACGCGCCGAAGAGCATCCATGGCCGCCTCGCGAACAAGCGCACCAAGGTCTGCACCCACGAAGCCGTATGTCGTGCGTGCTATCTCATCGAGATCGGTGCCTTCTGCAAGCGGCATGCCTCTCGTATGAATGCCCAGCACTTCGCGGCGTCCGTTTTGGTCCGGAACACCAATGACGATTTCCCGGTCAAAGCGACCAGGACGGCGCAGTGCCTCATCGATGGCATCGCGCCGGTTGGTCGCTCCGATCACAACGATGTTCTGGCGGGGCTCCAGGCCATCCATCAGCGTCAGCAGTTGGGCAACGATCCGTCGCTCGACCTCACCGGTGACCTGCTCGCGCTTGGGCGCAATGGAGTCGATCTCGTCTATGAAGATAATCGAAGGGGCATTTTGGGACGCTTCCTGGAAAACCTGCCGCAACCGTTCCTCGGACTCGCCATATCGGCTGCCCATGATTTCCGGTCCCGCGATGTGATAGAAGTTCGCCTCCGTTTCGTTGGCCACCGCTCTTGCCAGCAATGTCTTGCCAGTACCGGGCGGACCGTAAAGTAAAACGCCTTTGGGCGGATCGATGCCCAGACGCTGAAAAAGCTCCGGATGCCGAAGCGGCAGTTCCACCATCTCGCGCACCTGAGCCACTGAGGAACCCAGGCCGCCGATGTCATCGTACGTCACATCCGCACGCCTGGCCTCCTTTGGTTCTTCGAACTGAGGACGAAGCTCTACGACCGTTCCCTCGTTCATCTGAACTATGCCGCGCGGCTGCGTGGACACGACGACAAGCCTGATCTCCTGAAGCCCGTAGGCAGGAAGATCGATGAGGCCACGAAGGATTTCGTCCGAACCTCGGTCCCTTCCGCCGATCCGCTGTTGCACGGACGTCGACACGACGTCGCCAGCCACCATTGGCCGACGAAGGAACGTTCTTTGAAGAGCCTCACCCGATCCCTGCAGCCGCAGGTTTTTCTGTGCGGGCGCGAGCACCACCTTTGTGGCAGGCCGAGCTTCGGCTTTTCGAACTTCAATATGATCGCCGCTAGTCGCACCAGCATTCACTCGCTGGAGCCCGTCCAGTCGAACGATGTTCAATCCCTCGTCTTCGGGATATGGCCGCATTGCAATGGCGGCCGTGTGCCGCTTTCCGACCAGTTCTACAAGATCCCCTTCTTTGACGCCGATCTTGCTCATCACCGCCGACGTCAGTCTCGCGACGCTGGCCCCAGCGTCTTGGGGCCGCATGTTTGCGACCTGCATTTGGATGCTCGATTCTTCGGACACGTTTAGCCTCTCTTATTTCGTCGAGATCATTATCACTTAGAAGATGATTGCTGCCTGGAAAGTGCTCGGGGCGAAGTTTGGCGGAGCATCTTGGATGAGATGCAAAGGGAGGCGGTCCAGCCGGAGGACCAATGGGACTCAACTTCTGCTAAGATGGCCCCTGCTCAGCTCGCTGCCATCAGCATATCGGGCCGCCTGCTGTATCGCCGCCATGCGCTCGGAGTCATTCCCGTGGCCCGCCGGAAGATACGCGACAGATGAGCTTGGTCTGCAAGGCCACAATCCAGGGCAATTTCGCTCAACGGAGCGTCGGTATGCGCCATCTTGTGCTTGGCGTGCTCCACCCTTCGGCTCAAGATGAAGTTATGTGGTGAGGTGCCGAAACTGACTTTGAATGCCGCTGAAAAATAGCTCGTGCTTAACTTTACCAACTGAGCGAGATCGTCGAGCGATATTGAGTTCGACAGGTTTTCTTCGATAAACCGCTTAAGTCTGTTTACTTGCCACGGAGCCAAGCCGCCTACGGCAATCCGCTGCCGTTCGTTGTCGGCATCCACCAATCCGTATGGGCGCAGGAGATTGGAAGCTTTCTTGATCAGGTCGATCGCGATCGCCTCATCGCGTTCCACGCACGTTATGGCGTGCATGACCAGGCGGGATACTTCGTTCGATGTGTCCGTATTAATTTGACTGAAGTTCAGCGGAACGTCGTTCGTGAGAACAGCGGTGCTGGTAGGCATCATCGGTCTCTCCATAACTCGTAAAGTGATGTTTACGGGTTGATATTGAAGCGAATCCCGCCTTGAACAATCGTACGATCATCGTGTTTTGCTAGACATCAGTTCTAGCGGACCATACCTTCGTATGATTGCTGTCCTTTCGCCTTTCTCTGGGAATCGCTGAAATCCCCACCAAGCGTAGGACGATTTCGGAAGGTTGCTGCTCTGTGGCATGAGACCGAGCCGCCGAGAACCAAGGCTCAAGCAGACCAAGCTTCGAAGCGATTCCGAACTGCTGATCCGGCAGCGCAGATTCTTTGAGATAAAATCTCCTGCGATCGCGATCGCAAGGGGTTAGCGCGGCACTGGGATGAGCATCGGCCTGATCGAATCGCAGCTGCCGGGAGGCCAAGGCAGTGCCCCACCTTCGTGCTTAACAGCGACAGCACTTCCAAAAACTCCTCCTTCTGCCCGCGACAGCTTTGCCAGCATGTTCGCCTTACAACCGATGCTCTTATAAGCTATCAGCGTTACGCCGCGAAAACTTGAACATATCGATTGCATGTTGAAACCCGACAGCAGGGGACTTGGAGCCCATCAAGACATGAACGGTTCGGAGAAAGAGACGAGCTTCTTTTCGGCCTCGCCACTGAGCTTAGTCAGGCTGGATATCCGTAAAACGCGCGCCCTGATCAGCCACCTCCGTATCATTGAGAGGAGCGATCAGACCTCGTGCGATCAACCGACTATCTGCGGAATTACCAACAGTGCCACGATACTAGGAGCCAACCGCTCAGCGAAGGCGCTTCTAACAGTCGCCGGAGAAGCCCTGCCTGAGCGGATGGCCGGTCTCATTCCCGAGACCCTTCAAAGACAATTTGCCGACGGTCTGATTTCCTTGGTGAAAGGGGCAAACCATTTTTCGTTCGAAGGCATTCTGAAGGCAGCGAACGGCAACGATATTCCGGCTGTTCTCAACGCATGGCTCGATGGGGATGAACGGCCGGCGTCGGAAGTGTGTGTGAGCATCACTCAGGTCAACCAGTCCAACGACCAAGCGAAAACCGCTCTTCTTGGCGAACTGGCCCATGCAGCCAGAATTTCACTATTGGGCGAGCTGACTGCTTCGATCTCGCATGAGGTCAATCAGCCTCTAAGTTCGATCGTCACAAGCGCTGAAGCAGGTTTGCGTTGGCTTAGCCACGATCAACCCAATCTTGAGGAAGTGAAATCTCTGCTCGAGCGTATTGCAAGCAGCGGTAAGCGTGCCGGCGACATAATTGCCGCATTGCGGGGCATGGCACGCAACACCAAACCCGCAAGAACTGCCGTATCCTTGCCAATCCTGATCGACGAATGCGCGTTGATCCTTCGCGCTGACCTTGCAAGCCGGCAAGTGGGATTGCGGGTCGAGCTATCTCCAAATCTCCCCGAGGTCCTCGCTGATCGAACTCAGATTCTTCAGGTAATCGTTAATTTGGCCACGAATACCGCTCAAGCCATGTCCGATGGTCAGGCTTGGAACAGAAGCCTTGCTATTCGAGCGCAAGAGCAACGAAGCAATCGAGTTTTGATTGAGGTAGAGGACAGTGGCCCAGGCGTGGATCCCAAGGTCCGCGATAAGCTCTTTGAAAGCTTCTCCACCACGAAGGCCGCAGGGACTGGCCTGGGCCTGGCGATTTGCCGGTCAATCGTGGAGGCGCACGACAGCAAGATCGAGCTTCAGTCGTCCTCGTATCTCGGCGCGCGTTTCAGTTTCAGCCTTGAAACGGCTCAGGCTGCCTCTGCGTCGGCGGTGTACCAGGGATGACCCCACGCTCGGCAGCCGCAAACGCAAAGACTTCATCCTCATAGAAATGGAGTCTCTGCTCGCGGTCTCGTGACGATGCACTCCTTGTCGACGGGTTTGCGAGCGGCCCGTGAGCCGCTCTGCAGCGATGACGATATCTTGGAGCGCTACACGTTGGTATCGACTGGCGTTTTAGATGGCTTCTGGGCTGCCGGCAGGTGCCCAAACATGTGCGGCTTGATTTGATTCAGCCACGAGACCACCGCAGGCTCCTTGTTCCAGAGCGTCTTTGCGAATGGCAAAATCTGCTCGCCAACCAGAATCCCAAGCAGACCGACGAGCGCCACGACCGGTGGTGCTGGCGAGCGAACATTCAACAGGCTGTAAACGATGCCAACGATCAGACCGGCGCCCAACGATAAGAGATAGACCTTCACGAGAAAAACCCTCTTCAAGCAAAATGCCGCTCCGTCGAACGAGCGAGGAGCGGCAGACTTTTCCGATAACCTCAGTGGCCTTCAGAGACGTTGAACATCGTCTTGGCATAGATGATGCCAAGGCCGTAGGCACCGCCGAACTTCCTGGCAATGCCGGTCGTCATGTCGTAGGTTTCGGTGCGAGCCCAGTCGCGCTGCAGTTCGAGCATGTACTGGAGCGAAGTCATCGGCTGAGCGCCGGCCTGAACCATACGATCCATGGCCCGGTCATGGGCCTCATCGGAAACATCACCGCAGGCATCCGCCAGAACATAGACCTCAAAGCCCTGCTCGATGGCCGAGAGGGCCGGTCCAACGATGCAGACGCCGGTCCAGAGTCCGCTCAGAACGATGCGCTTCTTGCCGATGCGGTTGACTTCGTCAATGACGGCCGCATCTTCCCAGGTGTTCATCGAGGTGCGATCGAAAAGCTTCTGGCCCGGAAATGCGTCGGTGATTTCCGAGAATATCGGACCGGAGAAGCTCTTTTCAGCAACCGTCGTAAGGATCGTCGAAACGCCAAACCCTTTGGCTGCGTGAGCCACGAGGGCCGCATTGTTCCGCAGATTGACAGCGTCGATGCTCTTGGTCGCGAAAGACATCTGCGACTGGAAGTCGATCATGATCAGAGTATGGTCTTTCGGCGTCAGGAGCTTGGAACCCGGCGTCGGCGTTGCTTTGTTACTCATCATGAATTCCTTCTCGTTATGCAGAATTGCATGAGCGAATTTGCGACAAATCGATACTCGCTGCTTGTCGCATACAAAGGTCGTTTGGATTTTTCTATTTTGAACGTGAGCAGCGATGGCAAAAAGATTGAGGCGGGTGGCACCGTCAATCGCCTCACCGAAAGGAATCTCAGGCAAGCGCCTTCATTTTTTGGAACAAAAGTGCCGTGAATTGACGAATGCTCCCACTTTAAATTCGCGCCTATGGCGCTTCCCGCGCGCTGGTGGTAAGCCCTCGTAATAGCTTCGAAAACGGCTTCGGAGGGTTTGCCATGCCAATGCTGACCGTACGCGATAACACCCGCCTTTATTACAAGGATTGGGGTAGCGGACATAGGGACCAGCTGAACAGCGATTTGCTGGCATTCTTGCGCCAATGAGCGTTTCGCGCAACGATCAGGCGATTGTCTACATCGTCGAAGATGATGAGGAGCTACGGCTGTCGCTGGGCAGCTTGTTTCGGTCTGTCGGATTGAGAACGCAGCTCTTTGGAAGCGCACGTGAGTTTCTTGATGCGAAGCGAGTGGATGGAACCAGCTGCTTGGTCGTCGATGTCAGGCTCCCTGGGCTTAGCGGACTGGACTTTCACGAGCAGCTCATGCGAGGCGGATCATTCATCCCTGCGATCTTCATCACTGGATACGGTGATATCCCGATGACGGTTCGTGCAATGAAGGCTGGCGCGGTCGATTTTCTCGCCAAGCCATTTCGCGACCAAGACATGTTGGACGCGGTCGCTTCGGCATTGGAAATCGACCGCAGGCGAAGATGCAAAGAAGGCGAATTGGCAGCCCTCAAAGCTCGGTTCGCGGAAATGAGCCAGCGTGAAAGGGAAGTCATGGCCCTCGTAACGAAAGGCCTGATGAACAAGCAGGTTGCTGGAAAGCTCTCTCTAAGCGAAGTCACGGTTAAGATCCATCGCGGCTCCGCGATGCGGAAGATGGAGGCGCGGACTTTGGCAGATCTGATCAAAATGGCGGAGCTGCTTAACCTGCCAGGCGACTACGGGCCTTTTAAAGCCGAAAGCGTGCGGCGATCGCCTCGTTTAGCTTCTGAAGGGGGCCGTTCGTAACAAACGGCTTCGCGGCCGCGCATTGCTGGTCACGACCCGCCCAGTCCGTCTATCCGCGCACGGCTGCGATAACTTTTGAACTGTTTTGGAAAAAAACAGCGATTCTATCCAAGCCAAGCGGGAACATGAAAGTTAAGTGTTCGCTTCAACGCCACTGGAACTCTGGAGCGAACACATGACCGATCTCCCGCTGTTAGAACCCGGTCAACCTGTCCTTCTTATGGTCGACCAACAGGCTGGACTGGCATTTGGTGTCGGATCTGCGGATCGTCAGCTTCTGCTGAGCAATGCCGTTGCATTGGCTAAAACAGCCAAGGTTTTCAATATTCCAACGATCGTTTCGACGTCGGCTTCGAAGGTCTATAGCGGACCGCTCCTGCCTCCGATAAAAAACGTCATACCCGATGTCCCAGTTATCGAGCGGCGCAACATGAATGCGTGGGAAGATGACGCCGTCCGTAGCGAGATTGCCAAGACGGGTCGCCGTAAACTGCTTGTCTCAGGCCTTCTGACTGAGGCTTGCGTGACATTCCCGGTTCTATCGGCGTTGTCGGAGGGTTACGAAGTTTTCGTCGTTGGCGACACCTGCGGCGGCCTGACGCTGGACAGCCATAACCTTGCGCTTCGCAGGTTAGAGGCGGCGGGGGCGACGATGACTTCATGGATCCAAGTCCTGCTGGAGCTTCAACGCGACTGGACGCGTAAGGAAACCTACGACGGTGCCCGGGCAATCGTGGAAGCGCACGCAGGAGGCTACGGCATCGGCCTCGCCTACGCGCGGGATATGATCCATCCGGTTTGAGCCGCCTACCCGCATCAACTTCTCGACTGCAATTCTCTTGAAACCCGGGAGCTATCCATGACAGCCGACATCATCCTTCACCACGGCCTGATCACCACGCTCGATCGTTCCAACCCGGCGGCGAGCGCGGTCGCCGTCAAGGAGGGCAAGTTCCTCGCCGTCGGCGATGACCATGAGATCATGGCGCTCGCTGGCCCGAATACGAAGATCGTCGATCTCAAGGGCAAACGCGTGCTGCCGGGGCTGATCGACAACCATACACACGTCGTCCGCGGTGGCTTGAACTTCAACATGGAGCTCAGATGGGACGGCGTGCGCTCGCTTGCCGACGCCATGAGCATGCTGAAGCGGCAGGTGGCGATCACCCCACCGCCGCAATGGGTGCGCGTGGTCGGTGGCTTCACCGAACACCAGTTCGCCGAAAAGCGCCTGCCGACCATCGAGGAGATCAACGCGATCGCCCCCGATACGCCGGTCTTCATCCTCCATCTTTATGACCGGGCCCTGCTCAATGCCGCCGCCCTGCGCGCCGTTGGCTACACCAAGGAGACGCCTGAGCCGCCCGGCGGCGAGATCACCCGCGATGCCAATGGCAATCCGACCGGCCTGCTGCTCGCAAAACCCAATGCCGGCATCCTCTATGCCACGCTTGCCAAGGGCCCGAAGCTGCCCTTCGACTACCAGGTCAACTCAACCCGCCACTTCATGCGCGAGCTGAACCGTCTCGGGATCACCGGCGTCATCGACGCCGGCGGCGGCTTCCAGAACTATCCCGATGACTATGCCGTCATCCAGAAGCTCGCCGACGAGGGGCAGATGACGGTGCGGCTTGCCTACAACCTCTTCACCCAGAAGCCGAAGGCCGAAAAGCAGGACTTCCTCAACTGGACCGCCTCGGTGAAGTACAAGCAGGGCGACGATTATTTCCGTCACAACGGTGCCGGCGAGATGCTGGTCTTCTCCGCCGCCGATTTTGAGGACTTCCGCCAGCCGCGCCCGGACATGCCGCCGGAGATGGAAGGCGAGCTGGAAGAGGTCGTGCGCGTGCTGGCCGAAAACCGCTGGCCCTGGCGGCTGCATGCCACCTATGACGAGACGATCAGCCGCGCGCTCGATGTCTTCGAGAAGGTCAACCAGGACATCCCGCTCGAGGGCCTGAACTGGTTCTTCGATCACGCCGAGACGATCTCCGAACAGTCGATCGATCGCATCGCGGCGCTTGGCGGCGGCATCGCCGTTCAGCACCGCATGGCCTATCAGGGCGAATACTTCGTCGAGCGCTACGGCTTGGGCGCCGCCGAAGCCACCCCGCCCGTCGCCCGCATGCTGGAAAAAGGCATCAAGGTATCGGCCGGCACGGACGCCACCCGCGTCGCCTCCTACAATCCCTGGGTCTCGCTCGCTTGGATGATCACCGGTAGGACGGTTGCCGGCATGCAGATCTATCCGCGCCGCAACTGCCTCGATCGCGAAACGGCGCTGCGCATGTGGACGGAAAACGTCACCTGGTTCTCCAACGAGGAGGGCAAGAAGGGCCGCATCGAGAAAGGCCAGTTCGCCGATCTGATCGTGCCGGACAAGGACTTCTTCGCCTGCGCCGAGGAGGAAATCTCCTTCCTCACCTCTGACTTCACCATGGTCGGCGGCAGGATCGTCTACGGCGCCGGCGACTTTGCCAAGCTTGACGAGAACCCCGTTCCGCCCGCCATGCCCGACTGGTCGCCGGTCAAAACCTTCAAGGGCTATGCCGCCTGGGGCGAGCCTGATGGTGCCGGAAAGAACTCGCTGCACCGCCGGATGGTCGCCTCCTGCGGCTGCGCCAACGACTGCAACGTCCACGGCCACGCCCACGCCAATGCCTGGGGCTCGAAGTTGCCGGTCGCCGACCTCAAGAGTTTCTGGGGCGCCCTCGGCTGCGCCTGCTGGGCTGTTTAAAGGGGACAACGATGCAAGCAAACACGAATTCTAAGTCTGAAGCCGAGGTGCTAAAGGCCTTTGGGGCATCCCGCAGCGTGGAGTTCATCGCTCTGCTCGGCCTTTGTTCAGCCTATATCCAGGGACCTCTCGTCAAGATTTTCGATTTCAACGGCGCGATGGCGGAAATGGATCATTTCGGCTTGAGGCCGACGATGTTCTTCGCGGTCGCGGTCATTGTCTTCGAACTTGCGATGTCGGCTCTGATCCTGGCCGGTGTCTTCCGTTGGGCAGCCGCCTTGGCGCTTGCGGGATTCACGCTGTTTGCGACTTTCCTCGCAGTTCGTTTCTGGGAACTTCCGCAGGGAATGGAACGCTCGATGGCCATGAACACTTTCTTCGAACACCTTGGTCTCGCTGGAGCATTCGTGCTGGTCGCCCTTTACGATCTTCGGGGAAAGGCCGCTGAGGATAAGCGACGCGTTCACAATACGCATTCAACGTGAGATGTCTTATGACCACGAAGACAGACCCGAAGACAGACAGACAAAATCCCAGTTCGTCCCGACAGCCCAAGACCGAGGCACGCCAGCCAACCGAACAATCGCGTGACCGCGAACAGGAACGGCTCGACGAGGCATTGCTTGAGACGTTCCCCGCCAGCGATCCTGCCGCGTCCGGGCGGATGGAGTGATTTCAAAAACTCGGAATACCCAGGAGAAGAGAATGGAAGCGCCTCTGAAGGCACGCCGTACGGCATCATTGAACACCCCCACAGGACTAAGCGAGCAGGCTGTTCGAGACATTTCGGCGGGAGCGACTACGTTGCTAGCAGACGTCTTCGCGCTCTACCTCAAGACAAAAAATTTCCACTGGCACATGTCCGGTTCGAATTTCCGTGACTATCATTTGCTGTTGGACGACCAGGGCGATCAACTTTTCCAGATGACCGATCCGCTTGCTGAGCGTGCTCGAAAACTGGGTGGGACGACGTTGCGTTCGATTGGCGACATCGCACGTCGTCAGCGCATCGACGACAACGACGCTGACTTTGTGCATCCCCATGAGATGCTCGCTGAGCTCCGCGAAGACAACGGCTCGCTGGTAGCCAGCATGCGTGCACTCCACGGCACCTGCGACGAGCACGGAGACGTTGCCACGGCAAGTCTGCTGGAGAATTGGATTGATGAGGGCGAACAGCGAGTCTGGTTCCTGTTTGAAATTCTTCGCGATACCAACGCCTAGTCGCCGCCGACAAATCGCATCGTTACGGGTCGCGGGTGCGGCGTTTTCCGCTGCAACGGCTGTTCCGGAGCTCGCATTCCCGAAATCAACCAGCACCTCCCCGAAAGGAAATTTCGAAATGACCGACGGTTTCGTGAAGACCAAGGACGGCGTGAACATCTATTACAAGGACTGGGGTCCGAAGGATGCGCAGCCGATCCATTTCCATCACGGCTGGCCGCTCTCGTCGGACGATTGGGATGCTCAGATGCTGTTCTTCGTGCAGAACGGCTACCGCGTCGTCGCGCATGACCGCCGCGGCCATGGCCGGTCGTCGCAGGTCGCAGATGGTCATGACATGGACCATTATGCCGCCGACGCCTCTGCCGTCGCCGAGCATCTCGACCTG
Source organism: Rhizobium sp. P32RR-XVIII (assembly GCF_012641395.1). Lineage (GTDB taxonomy): Bacteria > Pseudomonadota > Alphaproteobacteria > Rhizobiales > Rhizobiaceae > Rhizobium. The sequence goes on from NZ_JABAIH010000014.1 coordinate 47,492, forward strand.
AAGAACGCCGTTCATATCGGCCATTCCACCGGCGGCGGCGAAGTCGCACGCTATGTCGCGAAGTTCGGGGAGCCGCAGGGCCGCGTCGCCAAGGCCGTGCTCGTCAGCGCCGTGCCGCCGCTGATGCTGAAGACCGAATCCAATCCCGGCGGTCTGCCGGTCGAAGTCTTCGACGGCTTCCGCAAGGCGCTTGCCGACAATCGTGCGCAGTTCTTCCTGGATGTGCCGACCGGTCCGTTCTACGGCTTCAACCGTCCCGAGGCGAAGGTCTATCCCGGCGCCATCCACAACTGGTGGCGGCAAGGCATGATGGGCAGCGCCAAGGCTCACTATGACGGGATCAAGGCGTTCTCGGAGACCGACCAGACGGAAGACTTGAAGAAGATTACCGTCCCCACCCTCGTCATGCATGGCGATGACGACCAGATCGTGCCGATCGCGGACTCCGCGGAGCTCTCCGTGAAGCTTCTCAAGAACGGCACGCTCAAGGTCTACAAGGGCTATCCCCATGGCATGTTGACCACGCATGCCGACGTGATCAATCCGGATCTGCTCGCCTTCATCAAGGGCTAGGCTGAAACCAGGCCCGCCTTCGCGAATTCGTAGGCGGGCCCTCTTCCATGGGTGTCGAGGGGGCGTAATGCGACGGGTACCACTTTCTGTTCTTCTAAGCTTCAACGGCGGCTATGTTGACACCGCCGGCTTCCTTGCCCTGCAGGGATTGTTTCCGGCGCATGTCACTGGAAACTTCGTGACGCTTGGAGCGACTGTCGTGATGGGAGGCTCGGGCGCCCTACCGAAGCTCTTGGCCCTGCCCGTCTTTTGCGTGGTAGTGCTCCTCACCAGAATTGTCGGCCTATTACTGGGCGCTGGAAAGCCGGTGCTCAAATGCCTGCTGGCCACAAAGGTCGTTCTGCTGTTCGCAGCAGCGATCTTTGCCCTCCTATACGGACCATTGGGAACGCCAACAGTGTCGCGAACCTGGTCATGGGCATGACGCTAGTCTCCGCGATGGCCGTGCAGAATGCTCTGCATCGCGTCTATCTGTCAAAGTCGCCGCCCTCGACGCTAATGACCGGCACAACGACCCAGATCATGCTCGATCTCGCGGAAATCGTCGCCGGCGAAAAGGGTGAGAGTGCCGCCCAGGCCTACAGCCGGGTCAAGAAGATGATCGTTGCTGTGATCGCCTTTGCGCTCGGTTGCGCGTGCGCTGCGCTGGCGACTGTGGTCTCGCCTGTGTGGTGTTTCTTCATTCCCGCCGTCCTCAGCGTCTTCTCCTTTGTGGCGAGGATTGAGTCCCCCGAAGGCGGTTGAACGAAGCCGGTCTGTGCTCGGGCTTCCTGCGGATTGGCTCGATGACTGGCTGCGGGTGCCAGCTAGCGCCTGTTCTGCCGGCTACAGATCGTCTTCTCGCTCGGTGCTCGTTGAAGAAACGGGCCGGTACTGCCGTCGCCACTTGCCCGGTGTTTCGCCAGTAACTCCCCGAAAAACCCGCGTCATATGGCTTTGATCGGCAAAACCGCACTCTGTGGCGATCTCGAGCATCGAGGCGTCCGAGAGCAAAAGATCTTTGACCTTTGCAATCCTGTACTCGATGACCCAGCGATACGGCGTTTTGCCGAAAGTCTCCTTGAAGGCGCGGATGAAATAGCTCCGCGACAGTCCGCAGATGCCCGCGAGCTCGACAACCGAAACCTGATTGAACGCGTGAGAGGTCAAGAATTCGAGCGCTCGCTTTTCCTGCCATGGCGCAAGAAGGCCGTTCTTTTTTGAAGGAAAGTATTGATTGCCATACGTCTGTGTTAAATGCGCCAGCAGGACAAGGCCAATTTGCTCAAGAAAAAGCGGATTGGGTTCATGCTTACTCAGGAGATAAGGCAAGATCGCCTGGGCGAGACCCAATATAACCTCGTCCCTGGTACCCGGTAGACATTCAAACCCATCGAATTGCGGCCTCCCAAGCTCGTCCAGGAATGAGCGAACACAGGACAAGGGGATATTGAAACGGACATTATCGAACGGAGACAGGTGATGGCACTGCCACTCTTCTCTCAGGTCCGTGATCGCGATCGCCGCCTTTGGATGTCCGCCCTCGAACAGAAGCTTACCGTTCCGCCAAAGACGATGCATCCTGAAATCCACGAGCTGGACGATAGCCGATACCGCCTCCTCACGCTTGCTGGGCGGCGCTATTGGGAGATCGTCTTCGTCCGAGCTGAGGCGTGTTACTGTGATGGCGGACGCCTTGACGGTCCATTTGTTCACTTTGGCGGCAAAGGTTGCCGAGGTACTTTCAGACTCTCTTTCCAACGTCACCATCCGCAAAGTGGTTTACGAGTAATGTCACCGTAGGACAATCCTTTTGTAAAAAGCAACGATTTCTCGGACGCAGACCTAAGCGTAGAGAGATGGATCAATTGACGCGTCTGTTTTTCCAAGCGGCCGGAGTGACGCCTACTTCCTTGGCGAAGACTTTCGTAAAGTGGCTTTGATCCACGAAACCGCATGCCTTGGCGATTTCCCGCAACGTCAATTGGTGCTCTGAGAGAAATTCTTTAGCAGCATCGACTCTCGCCCGCACGAGCCATTGGTGGGGAGTGAGCCCGGTCACTCTCCTGAAAGCTTGTGAAAAGTGGTTTGCCGAGAGGCCGGTTACCGCTGCGATATCGGAAACCGATAATTCGCGAGCGAGGTTCTCTCGTATGAACTCCTTGGCAACTGCCTGCCGGTGGTGCGACAGGACCGCGTCGCTCTTATTTGCCCTGACGTCAAGGCAATCCTGCAAGAGATGCGCGGAAACCGCGATCCCCAAGTGCCCTAAAATCGCTTCCGAAGAAGCGGACTTTCGCTCAAAAAGGGAAAGCAGAACCGTCCCCAGGTTGCTGATGACGGGATCGCGCTCGGCCCTTCTGCACCGAAGCTCTTTACCGACCAGCCCGGACGAAAGAGCCGCGACCTCTGCAATCAGCGATTTTGGCAGGGTGATCGCAATGGACGACAGCGTCCTTTGCAAGCTCACAGAGGCACCCCCCTCGCATAGGTCAACGAGGCAAATGGAGCCTCGACCGCAAAACCGCGGCGGACCCAAACTTCCATCCGCTTTGATGTCGCAATGAACCGTGTCATCGAGATACAGCATCACAAGGTATGCATCGCAGCTTGGCAGTGTAATCCGCGGAAGCTCGCCAGGACCGGCTGTTCTGTATATTTTAGTGACCTCGATCGGCGACGATTTCAAAGGTACAGCCCGAAGCGAACACCCTTCCGGAACGCCGAAGAACGGTACAAGAGATATGAAATCTGGATAGTCGAGATTCAATCTCTTTCCTCCCAGCGCGGACCAGGTCACGAACGGCAAAATACAACCGATCGGCGATAACTTCACATCTCTGCTCTCGCTTGAGGAAATGTCAAGCCCAGGGAACCTGAATGCTGATTTAGTCGGTTGATAAAGATCTTCGGCGCCAAAAGCCGAAGCTCTGCGTCATAAAGAGGCAGTACTCCTGCCGAGGGTGCGATCGAGAGGTGACCATGACGGCGCCATGAGAGCTTCACAGGGAGATCCGCGTAACTCCTAGGTCAAGCGTCGTCGTCAAATCTGGAATCGACGATGGTCGAATACGGCAAAGAGGCGCGATGTATCCGGCGAACGAAATCTCTGACGAAGGGGCCGAGATTTTCATCATCGAGCGGTGAACGTTCCTCACTGCGCCGAACCAGATAGAGTGTCCGGTGTAAAGTTGGGCGTACGATGCGGCGGATCGCGAATATTCCGCGGTTAACGCCGTCAGCAACGCTGCCGTAAGGCAGAAAACTGCTTCTGCCTTCGCTCACGCGCGAGCGTATGGCGGAAACGGATTGTATGTCGGTCGTGATGCGACACGGAAGCGACAGTCGCTGCGCGGTACGCATGACGAGCGAGCCGATGCCGCGCCCGCCTGCGAAACAAGGTTCCTCAGCCAGCGCTTCAGCGAAACTGATCGGGCCTTGGCCCCGGGCATGCCTAGCCGAGGTGACGAACACCAGCTCATCCTCGATGACGGCTTCGCGCACGAGGTTGGGGCGGCTCTCGACATCGTAGGCCAGCGCGAGATTCAACTCCTTGCGCTCCAGCGCTTCAATCAAGGCAAAACTCAATTCCTCGACCAAGTGCACGGCCCTTGCCAGGCGTCGTTCGCCGGCATCAATCAGGATGTTTGCGCCAACCAGTCGCATTCGGCTGGGCGTGAGGCCGATAACAAACGGCTTGGTAGCCATGTTGGCGGCGGAACGCACGTCCCGCACCGTCCGTTCGAGATGTTGCTCGAGCTCGTTGTAGCGTTCGAAAAGCAGCGCTCCAGCATCTGTCGGAACGACCCCGCGTGAATGGCGGTCGAACAGCCGCACGCCCATTTCCCTTTCGAGCTCACGAATCTGGATGCTGATCGCCGTCTGCGCAAGTTCCAGTTGCGATGCCGCATGCGAGATATTGCCCGCCTTTATCACTTCGGCAAAATATCGGAGCTGTCTGAGATTAAGGTTCACCTCGCCGCCCGCCTCCGTAGAACGCGTTCTATTTCCGCAAATGATGCGATCAAAAGGAAAGATGACAGCTAATAAAACGTGCCTGCGATGAGGAACTCATCAACCTCCACCCCTAGCTGCAGCCTCCCAACCACATTCCGAATTGCGACGTTATATGCACGCGAGCCAACGGCAAGAATGGAATTTTGCTATCTGCCAGATCAAGATTAGCTTGCTATCTCGCTGCATTGGGTGGGAACCGCTGACAGCCTGTCACAGCGTTAAATTTATGGCTTGTGTAATATATCCATCTTAGACAGCACTAGGTGAGCGTGTGAAGATTTCCCCAGGCCAATCAAGAGACAATGAGGATATGAAAACCCAGGAAACGTCGCCGGAAACGCCGGGCATCAATCATAATTCCAAGCATCTGAGCAATGAAGAGAAGATTGCCGGCCTTTATCACTCGAAAAAGGACCGCGTCTTTGTTCGCCCCATCCAGGGCGCTTACAACTTGAAGGAAGAGCTGGATCGTTTGCGCTCGGTCCCGCGCGTCAAGAAGGCCAAGGAGACCGGTTTCGTCGACGGGCCGCAGGCGTTCAGCCGCCACTATGTCGAACCGAAGGACGGCATCACCCAGACCTTCCATCTGCATCTGGAAGAGTACGCGCCGGGCGCCGCATCCCAGAAGCACGGGCACGTCAACGAAGCGGCTTTCTATATTCTCGACGGCACCGGCTACGAAATCCATGACGGCGTGCGCTACGACTGGGAAGCAGGCGATGTCGTCATCGTCCACAACAACTGCGTCCATCAGCATTTCAACGCCAGCAAGGAGAAGCCTGCCCGTGCCTTGGTCATCAAGACCAAGCCCATGTATCTCTTCCTCAACATGCTGTTCCAGAAACAGGTCGTCGCCCGCCAGGTCGAGGATACGCCTGAAAGCGCCGGCTTCGAGGTCCGCGAGCTCGAAGACGACCTGAACCATCCGAAGGGAGGATACTGATTTGGCGTGGGATGAAACTTCGGTCTGGCTGAACGGCGCCGGCAACGAGCGGCTGTATCAGCGGCTTCTCGATGAGGCCCAGGACGCTCCTTCCCGCAACTCGCGTCGGAAAAAGATCGTCAAACCGCAGGAAATGCCCTGGGAAATGTCCCGGCAGGGTCTGCTCAAGCATCTCATCAACGAGAACATGAACACCCGCATGGAAACCGTCGATGCGTATATGCAGATCATTCCGCCCGGCTCCCGCTCGGGCAAGCATCGGCATCTCGCCGAGGAATGCGTCTATGTTCTCGAGGGCCGCGGCTACGATATCCATCAGGACTGCGATGTCGAAATTACCGATTCCTTCGAATGGGTTCCCCAGAAGGAAACCAAGCGCTTCGAGTGGGAGGCGGGGGACGTCGTCTACATTCCCCCAAACACGATCCATCAGCACTTCAACCTGCAGCCGGATCGTCCGGTGCGGTTGATCTCCGCAACGAACCGTATCTTCAAGCAGATCGGATTGAATACGCTCGACCAATTGGAAGATGCGCCGGAATTCAATCCGAGGGTCACGCTGACCGACGACATCGTGCGCGAATATCTGAGGGGCACACGTCAGCCTGCTGGGCATATTCCCGGACGCCCGTGATGGAAAGGCATGATCTGCGACACGCAAAAATCACGCGATCGCGGATCATGCTTTAGGTGTCTTCGCTACCATGATCACGGTAGCGCTATTTTCGACCCTCAAGTCACGCAGCATTGCCTCATAAAAATGGCCCGGCCATCGGAATGGCCGGGCCATCTTGCTCTGCACTATACGGTGTCAGCCCGGATTTCCTTGTAGCACGATCTTGTCGTAAAGCGGCTCCCACTTGGAGGCGTTGTCGAGCTTGTCCGCCGGATCGGCGATCTTCAGCTCGATGGATTCGAGCGGTGATTTCACCTTGGTCGACGTCGGAATATAGTTGAGCGAGGTCAGGATCGGTTGGCCCTGGCTGATCATGTAATCGGAAAAGAGCGCGGCGGCGTTCGGATGCGGAGCGGTCTTGACGACACCGATGCCGTTAGCGCGGGCGATTGCCGGCTCCAGTGCAAACCAGTCGATCGGGGCGCCATCGCTCTTTGCCTGCACCGGCATGTAGTTGTAGAGCGTCAGACCGAGCGGCACTTCGCCGGCGACGACCAGATTGTTCAGCAACGAATGCCCCTTACGGACGGAAAGGCCGTTGGTCTTCACCAGATCGCGGAAGTACTGCAGCCCCTTGTCCTCGCCCATCGTCTCGACGACCGACGTGAACCAGTCGATGTCCTCGGCTTCGAAGCCGAGTTTGCCCTTCCATTTGGGGTCGAGCAGATCCGCATAGGTTTTGGGCAGATCCTCCTTCTTCACTTTGTCCGTGTTATAGGCCTGAACCCATACGGAAAGCAGGGTGCTGACCCACTCCTTGTGCTCGGGCACCGCGCCCTTGAGCAGATCGGCGTAATACGGCGACTCCGTCTTCTGCAGGAGGCCTTCCCGGTGAAGCGCCTCCATCTCGGGCGCGCTGATGTGGATGCTGTCGACGGTTGCGCGCCCCGCCTTCTGTTCCTGCACGACGCGCTGAAGAACGTCATCGCCGCTCGCGCGCCAAGTGGTGACCTTGATGCCGTATTTGTCCTCGAACGGCTTGATCAGCGGCTCGAGGTCGTTCTGAGCAATCGACGTATAGAGCGTCAGCTCGCCTTCGGCCTTGGCGGCCGCCTCCAGCTTCGCCTCGCGGTCGGGGGCCGTCGACGTCAGCAGCGAGTCGTCGGCCTGTGATGGTATGGCGAAACTTGCGGCCAGCAGCGAAGACGCGGTCGCAAGCATGAAAAGACGCCTCTGCAATTTCATTCTGTTCTCCTCTTCTTTCTTCTTTGAACCCGCCTTCACTCCATTGCAGGCGGGTTTGTCGTGATTGACCGTCTCCAAACAGGTCATCGACCGCACGAATGGCCGAGGCTGCGATCAGTTGTGGATCAGCGTGCAGTGCTCAGGATCGATATCGACGAAGATCCGATCTCCGATCGGCGTGCGCAGCGAAGGATGGGCGCGGGCGAGCAGCAGGGTGCCGCCCAGATCGATCTGGAAGTCGATGAACTCGCCGAGGAACAGCTTGGTGCTCACGGTGCCTTCCAGCAGACGGTCCGAGGGGACGCTGTTGTCCGCGGTTTCGAGAAGGCGCACGTTTTCGGGGCGGATCGATACCGTGATCTTGTCGCCGGGCTGCAGGCCCTCATTGCCGGCCATCCGGATCGTGCCGATTTCGCTGTCGATCACCCATTCGTTGCTGCGCGTGTCACGGCTTTTGACCGTCGCCTGCAGGAAGCTCGTCGTGCCGACGAAATCGGCCACGAAGCGGGAGGCAGGCTTTTCGTAGATATCCCGCGGCGTTCCCAGCTGGACGATCCGGCCGTTCTGCATCAATGCGATCTGATGAGAGAGCGCGAGCGCCTCCTGCTGGTCGTGGGTGACGTAGATCGTCGTTATGTTCAGCTCGCGCTGCAGGCGCTTGAGCTCGAACCGCATCTTCTCGCGCAGCTTCGCATCGAGGTTGGAAAGCGGCTCGTCGAGCAGCAGCAGCTTCGGCTCCATTACCAGCGCCCGCGCCAGTGCCAGTCGTTGCTGCTGGCCGCCGGAGAGCTTGGTCGCCTCGCGCTCTGCGAAATTTTCGAGCGCCACGACGGAGAGGACGCGGTTCACCTTGTCCTCGATCTGCTGCTTCGTGAAACGCTTGCGGCTGACGCGGAGAGGAAAGGCCGCATTCTCGAAAACACTCATATGTGGCCAGATGGCGTAGCTCTGGAACACCATGCCGAAATTGCGCTGGTTCGGCGCAACAAAGACGTTGCTGCTGGAGGAGAAGACCACCGTATTGTTGACCGAGATTATTCCCGTCTTGGGCCGCTCGAGACCTGCGATCGACCGCAGCGTCGTAGTCTTTCCGCAGCCGCTCGGTCCCAGCAGCGTGAAGAGCTTGCCCTCCGGGATCTCGAAGCCGACATCCTGTGCGGCCTTGACGACGTTCCCCTTCTTGTCGGGATATTCGGTGTAAAGCTCCCTGACGGAAAGCATGACGGTTTTCTCCTCATTGCGGGATTGCAGAGACGACATCCACACCCGCCGATCGGGATGTCCGGCCAAAAGCAACTGATCTCCCGCAGCGGCGATCCGCTGCGGGAGCGAGTATTCACTTCTTCTGAAGAACGATCTGATCGAAGAGGTCCTGCCACTTCTTGCCTTCGTCGAGCACGATCTTGGAATCGATCACATCCAGGCGGACACCTTCGGGCAGCGGGAAAAGCGCAACGTTCGTGGGCGTGAAACCTCGCTTGGCGAGGATCGCTTGCGCATCGGTCAATTCGAACTCATAGAAAAGCAGGGCCGCATTCGGATGAGTTGCATGACTCGAAATGCCGATGCCGTTCACGCGGGACGGAATGGGCGATATGCCGAAGGAATCCACCGGCGCGCCGTCCTGCTTCAACTGCTCGGCCTTGTATTGGTAGACCGTCATCGACAGCGGCACTTCGCCCGATGCGACGAGATTGGTCAGCAACGTATGGCCGGAACGGACGGAAAGACCGTTCGTCTCGCTGAGCTTGCGGAAGAAGTCGATCCCTTCCTGCTCGGAGGGAAACCGTTTGATGACGGCCGCCATCCAGTCGGAATCCGAGGCCTCGACGCCGAGCTTGCCCTTCCACTGCGGATCGAGGAAATCGGTCCACTTCTTGGGCGCGGAAGCAGCGTCGACGAGGTTGGTGTTAAAGGCCGACGTAATCACGTTCAGGCGCGTGCCGACCCAACCGTGATGTGGGGACACGGCCTCCGGCAGCATCTGCTTGAAGGTCGGCGAAGAAATGGGCTGCAGGACGTTTTCGCGCGTCAGCGCTTCGAGCTCCGGACCGTTCGTCTCGAAAACGTCGGCGGTGTAGCGGCCGGCCTTGGTTTCGGTCACGCCACGCTGAAGCACGTCTTCAGAGCTGCCACGCCATATCTCGACCTTGATACCGTATTTTGCGGTGAAAGCATCCGTCAGCGCGGTCATGTCGTCGACTGGTGCGGAAGTGTAGACCGTAAGCGTACCTTCCTGCTTGGCGCCGGCAACCAGTTTCTCCATACGATCCGCCCCTTCATACTTGGCGAGATCGGCAATGGTCGACTGGGCAAAGGACGGCGCCGCGGCGAGCAGCGAGCCGGCCGCTACGGCGGCCATTCCAAGGCAGTGGAGCCAGGCGGACCGGCCGCCCTTGCTCCGGGTTGAATCCATGCTCATTTCTTTCCTCCTCCATTGTGGCCGGGACAGCAGCCGGCTCTCTGATGTTTTTGGCTGTCTATTTCGACGGCAGGTCCGCAAGTTCCGCCTCGTAGGCGGCATCCATGCGGGGGGTCAGGCCGTTCTTGGCCAGCGCGTCGGCGAATGTCGTTCGCACAATCGAGCTCTCGTCGGCATAGTCGATCTGGTCGCCCCCGAGGCGCCGGCTGATCCAGGCTTTCGGCACACCCTGCGCATTTCGGATCGAGACGACCTCATGCTTGAAGGCGAGGTAGCGGGCGGGCGTCGTACCGGTGTTGAAGTGCTGGTGGAACCACATGTTCGGCGGCACGATCAGCGTCCCGACTTCCCAGTCGTAGCGCTTGGGCTCCTCGCCTTCCGGCCACATCAGCGAATAACCTTCGCCGCTCAGGATGATGACGTAGGCGCCCGGCCCGTGGGCATGTCCCTTCTTGTAGGTGCCGACCGGGAACTGCGAGATATGGCTGTTCATCGAGCCCTTCGCCATGTTGAAGCGGATATGGCCGCCGCCCGCACCGCGCTCCTTGGCACTGATCAAAGGCAGGCTGACGGCGTCCGCGACGAAGTTTGTCTGAAGCAGAAGGCCCTTCTGCTCGCCCTTGTTGCTGAAGTAATCGGGCTCACCGGCAAAACGGTTCGGGAAGTCGTGCTTGCTATTGAAAACGAAATCGAGATCTTCGTAGAGATTGATGATCGGCGGCGCGTTAGTGACGCCGATGTAACGCGCCGGCTGCTGGCCGGACCCGTTGAAATGCTGGTGCCAGGTATTGAGCGGGATGGCGAAGAGCGATCCGGCCTGCCACTCGAAGGTGATCCTCTGGCCGGCGTCGTTCCAGACCGTCGTCGAGCCGCGCCCCTCGAGCACGAGGACCATTTCCTCGTAGAGCTGGCGATGAGGCGCAAGCTTCCCGCCTGCGGGAATTTCCATGACGTAGCTGTCATTGGACGTGCGGGAGGCGTCGTGGTTGACGAACACGGCATTGCCGCCCCGCCGCGCCCAGGGCTTCAGAGGCACGGTCCTCAGATTGCGCACGTAAAGGGCGGGGATGATGTCCAGCCCCTCGTCCCGAATCCAGCGTGTGTAAGGCGTTTCCTTCTCGGTCGCGAATTTCTTCGCCAAATCTTCCGAAACGAGTGCGTCTTTCGCCATTGGGGCTTCCTTTCAATGCGTTAGTTAAATGAAATGGCTCAGCTCTCGCTGACGCCGAAACGGCGGCCGACGAGCTGTGCGATGATGACGATTACAAAGAGTGCGGCGATCAGCATGACGCCGAAGGCCGAGAGTTCGACATATTGGCCGTTCTGCCAGAGCTCCCAGATCACGATCGAGACGACTTCCGAACCGGAGCTGTAGAGAAGCACGGAACTGGACAATTCGCGGACGGAAACGACGACCACGTAGATCCAGCCGGCGAGCAGGCCGGGTTTCAGGAGCGGCAGCAGGATGCGCCAGAAGGTGGTGAGCCAACCAGCTCCGCTCATCGCCGCGGATTCCTCGAGCTCCTTATGAATCTGCAGCATCGAGGTCATGTTGTAGCGCATGCCATAAGGCATGAAGCGCGTGACGTAGGCGATCAGCATGATCCAGAGCGTGCCGTAGATGCCGATGTCGAGGTAGAGGTAGCAGATCATCACCGACAGGCCGAGGACGAGGCCTGGGAAGACCATCGGCAGCGAGGCGAGATTGTCGAGCAGCCAGCGGCCGGGCAGCTTGGTGCGCACGACGATCCAGCAGATCACCGAGGTCATCAGCATGACCAGCGCCGCCGATCCCAGCGACAGGATGAGGCTGTTGATGACGGCGCGGTCGACCGTCGGGTAATTGATCATCTTGATATAGGCGGCGAAGGAAATGTTCTTCAGCGCCGCATAACTCGGCACGCTGTAGTATTTCTGCAGCGACGACCAGAGCAGCACGAGGAACGGCAGCACGACGACCAATAGGGTGTAGAAGACCAGGACGATGGCGGCCGGAACGCGCCAGACGCCGAGATCCATCGGCCGCGGGCGAAAGCCCTTGCCCGTCACCGTCGAATAGCGGCTGCCGCGGGCAACCAGCCGGGACTGGAAATAGATGCCGAAGGAGGCGATCGCCAGCAGCGTGATGGCATAGGCAGAAGCGAGGCCGACATTGCTCGGGTATTCGTGGATCGCCTTGTAGATCGACGAGGTGAAGACCTGGATACCGACAGGCAATCCTAGAAGCGCCGGCACTTCGAAGGATTCAAGCGAGCGGACGAACAGGATCAGGAACGAGCCCAGAACCGCCGGCCAGGCCAGCTTGAAGGTGATCCGCATCGCAATCTGCGGGATGGAGGCCCCGCTCATCATCGCCGACTCTTCCAGCGACGGATCCATGGCGCGGAAGGCGGCCGACATCAGCAGGAAGGCGACCGGGGAGTAGTGCAGGCCGTCGACCCAGATCATTCCGCCCATGCTGTAGACGTCGAAAATCGGGTCCTGAATGCCGAAAATGTTGCGCGCGAGCAGGTTGAAGATGCCGATCTTCGGGCTCGCCAGCATGATCCAGGCGACCGTGAAGAGGATGCCTGGGATAACGAGCGGCACAATCGCCGCCGCGTAGAAGAGCATTTTGAACGGCGTGTTGGTCCGCTCATTCAGCCAGGCCAGAAAGCCGCCCACGACGAGCGCGAGAGTGGCAGTGCCGAAAGCGAAGACGACCGAGTTGACGAAGAGGCTGAAAGTCTCGGGATTGGTGTAGGCCTCGATATAATTGCCGAAGGTCGCAACGGCAGGCGACGCTGCGGTGCCAGGCGTCAAGAAGCTCTGCCAGACCAGAAAAACAAGCGGCACGAGCGCCAGCCAGGCAACGGCCGCCACGACAATACCGATGACAATCCATTTGGCATCGAAGCGTGGAGTTCTCAGCGAAGCCGACTGCCCCGCATACTCCTGTTCGATCGTCATTCACATCCTCCCGATTATTTCTGCCTAGTGGAACCCGCCCCCCGGCTGCGGCTTACCGTTGACGTAGACCGCTTTTTTCCGTGGCGACGCCATGCGAATGCGCCTCGCCGCCATGATGGTGATGGTGGTGACCATGGTCGTGATCATGACCATGATGATGATGGTCATGGTCATGGTCATGACGATGCCCGCCGGTGGCGGAGCCGCTTTCACTCCATTCGCGGTGATGAATGCGCTGCGGCCGGTCGACCGTCGCTTCCGCCTCGCTGAAAACCAGGGACTTTACAGTCACCGGGACCGTTCGCGACGGCAGCCGGACACGCCCGAGGTCAAGGAAATCGAAATCGTGCAGCGACAGTCCATCGAGGACAAGGACGTCTTCTTCTACGCCAAGCTCCTCCTTGAGGATCGCACCGAGCGTCATCGCGACATCCCCATCGAGCATCACAAGGATGGGGCGATCGATGACTGCCGACTTCAGTGCTTCTGCGAGCGCCCGGATGCGGCCATATTCAGGTTCGCCGGCCCATTCAAAGGCCAGCGCAAACTCGACACCGCTGCTGTCTATGTCGAAAAGCTGCAGGTGGCGTGCAATTGCCGCGGCAACGGCCTGCGCATCGATTTCGCCCGAGAGATCGACGGGCGGGCGCAGCACCTGAAGATTGCGGCGCGGCAGCAGCCTGCCGGGATCGGAAATGAAGGACGTGCTGCCACTCAGCTGCACGCTGTATTCCGATGCGCCGAGCGCCGTGGCGCGGATGCACTCGCCTGCATCGAGCAGAGGCCAGGGCAGGACACCTTGATCGAGCCTCGCGCGCAAGGCTCTTCCGAGCCGGCGGCCGAGATCGCCGAAGTCGCGCTCTTCCCGCCCATAGAGATATTCGCCGACGCCGCCCGAGAAGATCAGGCCATCGATCTTGCCAAGCACCGGCAAGCGTTCGGTTAGGAAGAGATGCATGACCGACGGCTGAGGCTGCGGATCGGCAATCGCCGAGAGCAAGGTATCGGCCATGACGGCGGCGATATGATCGAGATCGGAGGATGAAACGGTGTCGCCCTCGCTCCAGTCGAAGCCCGCCTGGCGCGCGTGATGGCGGCCCGCGGGATCCAGCCGGACGATGCGATTGTTCTCGTCGACGACGATGAGGCGCCCGCCGACATGGACGGCCGCCGTGGCAACGACCTTACCGTGCTCGATCAGGCCGAGTTTTGCCGTGCCGCCGCCGATATCGACATTAAGGAGGCGCGTCTGGTCGTCATAGGATCGGCGGGCAGCGCCCGAACCATACGCTGCGAGCATCGACTCCATGTGATGACCGGCCGTGGCGCAGACGAACTGTCCGCCCTTGGACGCGAGAACCGCAGCGATGGCGCCGGCGTTCTCGCGGCGCAGAGCCTCGCCGGTCAGGATCACCGCACCCGTATCGATCTCATCCGGCGAGAGACCGGCGGCCGCATAGGCTTGGTCGATGATCTCCCCGAGCGCCCGCGCATCGATCAGTGTCTCGTTTTCATAGGGCGTGAACTGCACGGTCGACTGGAAAAGCGTGTCGCGCGCGACGATGATATAGCGGCTGGTAAGATCCTCGCCGCTGCGGCGCAGGTGAATGGCCGAGAAAATAACTTGCGTGCCGGAGGACCCGATATCGATCCCCACACTTTTCAGAAAGACGTTGTCCTGCAGCCAGATCGGATTGTCTTCGAGCGCTCCGATCGGGCCTAAATCATCATGGTCGTGATCGGAATCCGGCCCGTGCTCATGACTGAATGAATCCTCGTAACGATGGTCGTCCAGCGTATGGCTTTTCGTCTCACTCGTCATGCCACCTCCCTTTCCATCGCCGAAACCGACACAAACGCCGGCACACACGGCCTTTGCGGCCGTTGCTCGCGACAATCGATTCTTTAAATTGCGGCCCGCGGCCGCATCGGGCCGCAAAGCGCTTATCTCAAAGGCCACCGCATCTATCGAACGACCGCCTCACTGCGCTTCCTCCAAAGCGCATTCCCGGCCTTATTAAGTTTCGAGTGAAAGCGCGGACAGTCGCGCCTGCCATTTTCAGCGCCGCCGTTCCTGCCTGTCTATGAAGGCCTCGATGACAAAAGCCTATAGAGATGCTGAACGGCTGTCCAAGATCGTTCAGCAATGCAAGACATAACTTTTTTGCCGTAGCGATCAGGTCTGATCGCGTCCTTCGAGCCGAAGCCTGCGCAAGTTAGTGCGGGCGCAAGCGATGTCTATTTCGAGAGGCGAAACAATATGACCTGTCACCAAGTCACCTCTTTGGCCATTGCATAAAACTTATACCTTGCCACGCTTATCACTATTAGACACGCACCTCTGACCTTGTGACAATTGCCTCATGCCCAGGGAGACTGGGGCTAGAGGAGGAACATCATGTTTAGAGCCATATTGGGGCCGGCCGCTGCCGGCCTGCTGATCACTGCTGCCTGTTCACCGGCGCTTGCCGATTCTGGCGCGGATTTTTTCAAGGGCAAAACTGTCAATTATATCGTCGCGACTGGCCCCGGCGGCGGCTTCGACAGCTATGGCCGTCTCGTGGCCGAATACATGCAGAAGTACTTACCCGGCACCACCTTCGTCGTCCAGAACATGCCGGGCGCGGGGCATATGCTCGGCGCCAACTATATCGCCGGCTCGAAGCCGGACGGCCTGACGATCGGCACCTTCAATACTGGTCTCGTCTACAGCCAGCTCGCCGGCGTCAGCGGCGCCCGCTTCGACCTCGGCAAGATGTCCTGGATCGGCAAGGCAGCTTCCGATCCGCGCGCGATCATCGTTTCCAAAGATTCGGGTATCACCGATATCAAGAGCTTCATGACGGGCAGCAGCAAGGTGAAGTTCGCAGCCGCCGGCGTCGGCAGCGGTTCCTATGTGGAGACGCTAATGCTGGCGCAAGCAGCCGGGCTGCCGGTGGATATCGTCAGCGGCTATAATGGCAACGAGGACGAGCTCGCCATGATGCGTGGCGAGATCCAGGGCGTCGTCGCCTTCCGTTCCAGCTATGAGGACTTCGTCAAGGAAGGGCGCGGCAAGTTCATCGCTCAGATCGGCGGCTCCAGCAAGGATCTGCCGCAGCTTGCCGATCTCACCACATCCGAACAGGCCAAACAGGTGATTGCGCTGATTGCCTCCCAGGGCACGATTGCGCGGCTGACCGTCGGGCCGGAAGGCATTCCGGAAGATCGGTTGGCCGCGCTCCGCGATGCCTACAAAAAGGCCGTCGCCGATCCGGAATTCGTTGCCAAGGCAAACAAAATGGGCCTTCCTGTCGATGCCATGGTTGGCGACGATGTCAGCAATGCCATCAAGGCGGCGCTCAACCAGTCGCCGGATACGGTGGCGCTGATCAAGCAATCGCTATCCAAGAGCCAGTGAGAGGCTGTCCCCCCTGCCCGACAACTGCGGCGGCAGACATGCCGCCGCCTTTCTCGCCGGATTCCCGACCGAATGATTTAAAGGCATATTGGAGAAAAGCATGAGTTTCAGCAGCTGGCGCGGTACGATCGGATGCATCAAACCAACGATGCGTCCCGGCTCACTCGAGGAGCTTATCCGGATCCTGCCCGAGGGGATCGGTGTCATTCCCCTGTTTCTCGACATTAAGAAAGGGGCGAAGGACGAACTCGACCGGGCCGTGCAGGGCTACGAGCCGCTGATCGCCCGGCTGGTGGAAGAGAAGGTCGACCTGATCCATCCGGAGGGCGCGCCTCCCTTTATGCTGCTCGGGCACAAGGGAGAGGCGGAGCTGATCGCCGGCTGGGAGAAGACCTACAACACGCAGATCTTTACCTCCGGGACCAATCATATCCGGGCGCTGAACGCGCTCGGTATCAAGCGATTCGTCGGCGCCTCCTATTTCGGCGGCAAGATCAACGAGGTCTTTGCGCGCTACTTCACCGATGCCGGTTTCGACGTGCTGGCGATGGAGGGCATCGACGTGCCCTTCACCGAGGTCGGGGCACTCTCGCCGGAGACCGTCTATGCCCATATCAAACGCATCTTCCTACCCCATAAGGGAAAAGCCGAGGGTATCTACCTGCTCGGCTCGGGTTGGCGGGTCCTCCCGATCATCGACATGCTCGAACAGGATCTTGGCGTGCCGGTGCTGCATCCCGTGCCGGCGCGCTGCTGGGAAATCCAGCACCGGCTTTCGATCCGCCAGCCCGTGCGCGGCTATGGAAAACTTCTGGCCGAGATGCTGCCCGGATGAACCCGGGCTGCAGCAAGCGTCTTACCCTGTCTTCGGAAAGGGTTGGCGGAGGGACCATTCGCTTGAAGCAGATTGAATCTTGCCCGGGTCCGCGGAAGACCCCGTCACGGCTGGGAGGGCTGCGGCGTAGGACTTCATAAATTGATCGATTTTGGAGGAGGAAAACATGAATCTCATCGTTGATAGGCTCGCCGCCGCGGGCGTCGCCCTCGTCCTTCTGGCGGCGCCTGTCGCTGCGCAGGAGGGGGCGGAATTCTTCGACGGCAAGACCGTCAACTATATCGTCACCATCGGTCCGGGCGGTGGCTTCGACACCTATGGGCGGCTTGTGGCGCAATACATGCAAAAATATCTGCCCGGCTCCACCTTTGTCGTCCGCAACATGCCCGGCGCCGGCCATGTCCTCGGCACCAATTTCATCGCCGCCTCGGAGCCGAACGGATTGACCTTCGGGACGTTCAACACCGGCCTCATCTACAGCCAGCTCGCCGGCGTTTCCGGCGTCCGTTTCGATCTGGGCAACATGAGCTGGATCGGCAAGGCGGCGTCCGATCCTCGCGTCGTGGTCGTCTCCACCAAATCCGGCATCGACAGCATCGAGGAACTGATGGCTGGGAAAGGCGAGATCAAATTCGCCGCCGATGGGGTCGGTAGCGGCTCCTATGTCGAAACCATCATGCTGCAACAGGCCGTCGGCCTGCCGGTCAAGATCATCAGCGGCTATAACGGCAACGAGGCTCAGCTCGGCATGATCCGCGGCGAAATCCAGGGCGTCGTCGCCTTCCGCTCAAGCTACGAGCAGTTCGTCAGCGAGGGTAACGGCAAGTTCCTGGCTCAGATCGGCGGCAACGACACGACGCTGCCCCAGATGGCCGATTTCGCCTCCACCGACGAGGCGAAGCAGGTTATCGCGCTGATCGCCTCTCAAGGCACCATCGCCCGCCTGACCGCCGGCCCCGCCGGTATGCCGGACGAGCGGCTGGCTACTCTTCGCGAGGCGTACCGCAGAGCGATTACCGATCCGGAGCTCATCGCCAAGGCCGACGGCCTCGGCTTGCCGGTCGATGCGATGATCGGCGAGGATGTCGCCACTGCGATCAAATCGGCGCTCACCCAATCGCCCGAAACCGTCGCGCTCATCAAGCAGTCGCTGTCTTCGGGGCAATAGGAGGTGCCTTGAGCCCTTGTCGCCGGCCGACATGCTGCCGGGCTGAAGCGGTGTCCGACAATTCACAATTCCGAAAGCAGAAAGGACCTGGATCATATGGACCAGAAAAAAGACCGGGAGGAGACACCCGGAATCTCCCACAATTCCAAACACCTGACCCGCGATGAGAAGATCGCGGGGCTCTATCAATCAAAGAAAGACCGCGTCTTCGTTCGTCCTATCCAAGGCGCCTACAACCTAAAGGAAGAGCTGGATCGTTTACGCTCGGTCCCGCGTGTCAAGAAGGCGAAAGAAACGGCCTTCGTCGACGGGCCGCAGGCCTTCACCCGCCACTATGTCGAGCCGAAGGACGGGATCACCCAGACCTTCCACCTGCACCTGGAAGAATACGCGCCCGGCGCCGCGTCGCAGAAGCATGCGCATGTCAACGAGGCCGCCTTCTACATTCTCGACGGCACCGGCTACGAAATCCATGACGGCGTTCGTTACGACTGGGAAGCCGGCGACGTCGTTATCGTTCACAACAACTGCGTCCACCAGCACTTCAACGCCAGCAAGGAACGGCCGGCGCGCGCCATCGTGATCAAGACCAAGCCGATGTACATGTTCCTCAACATGCTCTTCCAGAAGACGGTTATCGACCGCTCCGTCGACGACACGGAGGAAAGTTTTGGCTTTGAGGTACGCGAAGCGGAAGAAGATCTGAACCATCCGAAGGGAGGCTATTGATATGGCTTGGGATGAAACCTCCGTATGGCTGAACGGCGCGGCCAATGAGCGCCTCTATCAGCGTTTGCTCGACGATGCGCAGGACGCACCCTCGCGCAATTCCCGCCGCAAGAAAATCCTGAAGCCGGGCGAACTGCCATGGGAAATGTCCCGCCAGGGGCTTTTGAAGCACCTGATCAACGAGAACATGAATACCCGCATGGAGACCGTTGACGCCTATATGCAGATCATTCCGCCGGGCTCCCGCTCCGGCCGGCATCGGCACCTCGCCGAGGAGTGTATCTACGTCATCGAGGGCAAGGGTTACGATATCCATCAGGACTGCGATGTGGAGGTCGTGGATGCCTTCGAATGGGTGCCGCAGGAAGAAAAGAAGCGTTATGAATGGGAAGCCGGCGATGTGATCTACATCCCGCCGAACACCATTCATCAGCACTTCAATCTCGATCCGGATCGTCCCGCCCGACTGATCGCGGCAACCAACCGCATCTTCAAGCAGATCGGTCTCAATACGCTCGACCAGCTCGATGATGCGCCGGAATATGATCCGCGTGTCGTCTTGACCGATGAGATCATCAGGGACTACGTCCGGGGTAACCGGCGCTGAGCGATCACCCTCGGCGCCGATGACGGAGTATTGCTCGTGGCGGACAGACCTCACTCGATCAACGACCACGCCCTCGGTGCCGATTACGACCACGATCATGGTTCCGGTATGGTCGACCACGACCATGATCACGACTTTCCCGAAGAGTCCGACATCCTGAAGCCGGTGACGTTCCTGAGCGCCGGCATCGATATCGGCTCTTCAAGCACGCAGGTCGCCTTCTCCAGGCTGTCGATGGCGTACACCGGTACGGATAGCCCGGGTTATCGGCGCGAGACGCTTTTCCTCTCCCCCATCGCGCCGACGCCATTCGACGAAAACGGCTTGATCGACGAGAGCCGGCTCTTCGCCATCCTCGGCAATGCATTCGAGGCTGCGGAACTAACGCCTGACGATATCGAGACAGGTGTCGTCATTCTGACTGGCGAGGCGGCCTTGCGGCGCAATGCCGATGCGATCGCCGGCCTCGTCTCCGAAACGGTCGGCGAACTCGTCTGCGCGGCGGCCGGCGATCATATGGAGGCAAGGCTCTCCGCCCATGGTTCCGGCGCGGTCGAGTGCTCGCGGCAGGAGGGCGGGCGGCGCATCCTCCTGGTCGATATCGGCGGCGCTACCACGAAGCTCGCGGTCGTGGAAAACGGATGCATCGTCGAAACCGCCGCGCTTGCTGCCGGCGGACGCCTTGCCGTCATCGACAAAGAAAACCGCATCCGCCGCCTCGACGCGGCCGGCGCTGCCTACGCCCGTCGCGCCGGTTTTGATTGGGAGGTCGGCGGCGTGATCGATCCCGCCGTGCGCCGCGCCGTCGCGTCCACGATGGCAGATACGATCCTCGACGCCATCACCGGGCGCATGTCGGAAACGCTCCAGCAAACCTTGCTGACTGCGCCTTTGCGGCAGGCTGCCGTCGATGGTGTCATGTTTGCCGGTGGAGTTGGGGAATATGTGTACGACAGGGAGAAACGCGATTTCAGCGATCTCGGCCGCACACTCGGAACCACACTGCGGGAGCGCATCCATACGGGGCTCTTGCCCTACCCTCTGCTTCCGCCCGGTGAATGCATCCGCGCTACCGTGCTTGGCGCTTCCGAGCATAGCGTCAGGCTGAGCGGCGACACGATTTTCATCTCGTCGCCGGCAACGCTTCTGCCTCGCCGCAACCTCCAGGTCTTCCGCCCGCTTATCCACCTCGAAGCCGATACGCTTGTCGCGTCCGAAATCGGTACGTCGATCGAAGGGCATGTCGCCGCCTTCGATATCGATCCATCCCGCCCCATCGCAATCTCGCTCGGGTTCGGCGGGATGCCCGCCTATCCTCGGCTGAGGGCGTTGGCAGAAGGGATTACCTCTGGCCTGGCAGCCCAGATTTCCCGTAACGTGCCGCTTTATATCCTCGTTTCAGGCGATATCGCCCGCAGCCTCGGCGCCATCCTCAAGGAGGAATTGCAGGTTGCAAGCGAAGTGATGGTGCTTGACGGCATCGAAGCAAGCGACTTCGATTTTGTCGACGTCGGTCGCGTCCGGCTGCCATCCTTCACGGTGCCGGTGACGATCAAGACACTGCTTTTCGGTACGCGATAGAATGAGGCGGGAGGTGCCGCGGCCCTCCCGCCTCGCAAGCTCAGCGCTCGGCAGTGACGATCTGCTCGTAGAGATCGCTCCATTTCTTGCCCTGGTCGAGCAGGAAGGCGGGGCTGATAATCTTGATCTTCGTATCCGCCGGCAGCGGAACACGCTTGATATTGGTCGTCGTCACATTGCGCTTGGCAAGCACCTGCTGTCCCTCGCTGATCATGTATTCATGGAACAGGATGGCCGCATTGGGATGCGGCGCGTATTTCGAGACGGCAACACCGTTGAGCCGCGCCGGGATCGCTCCGATGGTAAAGAGATCAAGCGGAGCACCGTCACTCTTTACCTGCTTGGCGGTGAAGTCGAAGACGGTAAAGGCGAGCGGAACTTCGCCGGACGCAGTGAGATTGGTGAGCAGCGTATGACCCTTGCGCACCGAAACGCCGTTGGTGGCCATAAGCTTCTTGAAGAAATCGATGCCCTGCTCTTCTGTCGGAAATTCCTGGGCAATGGCGGAGAACCAATCGTAATCCTCGTATTCGATGGCCAGCTTTCCCTTCCATTGCGGATCGAGGAAGCCATCCCAGGATTTCGGCAGCTGGCTCTTTTGCACTAGGTTTGTGTTGTAGACGCCGACGACGAGGTTCATGCGCGAGCCGACCCACATATGGTGCGCAGGAACGGCATCGGGCAGGATCTCCGGCAGCGTCGGCGAATTGATCGGCTCCAGCACGCCTTCGCGGGCCAGGGCTTCCAGCTCGCGGCCGCTGTTTTCGAAGACATCGACGCTGTAGCGGCCGGCCTTGATCTCGGTCAGGCCGCGCTGAAGGACGTCTTCGGACGAGCCGCGCCATACCTCGACAGGAATGCCGTATTTGGCGGTAAAGGCATCGGTGACGGCCTTCATGTCATCGACCGTGAAGGAGGTATAGACGGTGAGCGCGCCTTCCTTTTTGGCCCCCGCCGCAAGTTTTTCGAGGCGGTCCGCCCCATCATATTTGGCAATGGCGTCGACCGAGGCCGATTGCGCGGATGCCGTGGCTGCGAGGCCGACGGCGGCAATCGCCGCAGCGGCGAAGCCAAGCACGGATTTGCGTAAACTGCGATGAATGTTCTGTCGCATATCTCTCTCCCTTTTTATGCGAACAACGTGTCTCTCCCTGGCCGAAGCCACTCGCGCGACACAGGCCGGCGGCGTCGATGAATGAGCGGTGACATGTCTTGTGATCGGCGGACCGCTCCTCTGCGGCCGGCCTCACATAAGCGCCCGCACATCATGCGCGGGCGCCTGGACCTTTTTTACTCTGAACCCGGCATCAAGGCCGAAACACCGCCGTCGACGAAGAGCGTCGTGCCGTCGATGAAGTCGGAATCCGGTGAGACCAGGAACAGGATGGCACGGGCCAGATCCTCCGGCACGCCGGGCCGATCGCGCAGGTTCACGACCGGGCGCGTCGGATCGAAGGTGTCCTTGCCGACCGGCGAGCCGATCTTGTTCGGCACCACGCAGTTGACGCGGATCTTGTGCTTGGCGAGCTGGACGGCAAGCGAGCGGCTGAGATTGGCGACACCCGCCTTCGCCGCTGTATAGGCGATCGCGCGAGGGCGGCCGTAGAAGCCGGAGGTCGAGCCGATATTGACGATCGCTCCGCCATGTCCCTGGGCGACCATCTGGGTCGCGACATATTTCGACATCAGGAAGGTGCCGGTCAGCGTCACCGCGATCACCCGATCCCATTCCTCCTTGGTGACGTCGAGAATATGCTTGTTGTCGCTGATGGCGACATTGTTCACCAGGATATCGACCTTGCCGAAGTGGGCAGTCACGTCGGCCACGAGTTTCGTGACATCGGCTTCCAGGGCAATATTGGCCGTGAAGACTTCTGCCGCGCCACCTTCTTCGCGGATTGCCCTCGCAACGCCGGATGCGAGATCGCTGTTGACGTCGACAAGCGCCACGGAAGCGCCGCTGGCCGCCAGCAGCTTCACCGTCGCCTCGCCGATATTGCGGCCGGCACCGGTAACAATGGCAACCTGACCTTCAAGCTTCTTTTCCAACTCTCGTCCTCCTTGATCCATACTCAGGCGAGCAGGCTCTGCATCTTCTCGCGGTTCATCGTTTTCATGAGCTGGTCGACAAGACCGTTCAGCGGCAGCGGTAGCTTGGCCGACTGGGCGAGGTCGAGGGCGACATCCAGATCCTTCTCCGCCCATTTGCCAGTGCTCTTGCCCCAACGCGACAGCGACCAATTGGCGCCGCTGGAATGGCTCAAGGCCGCAACCAGCGTCGGAACATCGGCCCCGAGCGCACGGGCGAGGCTAAGGGCCTCGTAATTGGCGCAGATGCAGGCCCAGAGCAGCATGTTGTTGGCCGTCTTGGCGATCTGGCCGGTGCCACTCGGGCCGATATGCAGAATGTTGCGGCCGAAGGCGGAAAGCACCGGCCGGGCCTTGTCCAGCCACTTCGCCTCGCCGCCGACGAAGACGGTGAGCGTGCCGTTGTCGGCCGCTTCCTGACCAAGCACGACTGGCGTGTCGAGCACCCCGATGTTGCGCTCCGCGGCCTGGCGTTCGAGCTCGCGGCAGGTTTCCGGGGCAATCGAACTGGCGATGCAGATCACGGATCCAGGCGCCATCGAGGCCAGGAGTCCGCCCGGACCAATGACGTCGACCACCTGCTTGTCGGTCTGCACCATGACGATGACGACATCCGAGCGGCTGCCGACGGCGGCGATATCACTGCCGACCGTGATGCCGATGTCGGTCGATTTCTTCACCGCGTCGGCAGAGACATCATAGCCGGTGATCGAGAAGTTCTTTTCCTTCAGGTGCCGGGCCATCTGATAGCCCATGGCGCCGAGGCCGATAACGCCGGCCGTAGGGTTCTTGGTTGCATTCACATCCATCTCTGTCATTCCTCCCAATCAGGCCGAAGCGGCCCGTTTTTCATTCAAGGCTCTGAGTGTTGCCGTCGCCTTCTCGTCGATGGCAAACCCTTCGGTGCCGACGACAATGGCGACGCCGTAGAATTCACGCGCTCTCTCCGGCGAGACGTAGCCTTCGCGGACGTCGGCAAGCACCATGCCGGCATCCCGCGTCAGCGGGTCGCCGTAGCCGCCGCCGCCGGGTGTCTCCAGTTCGAAGACATCGCCGGCCATCAGCGGGTAGTCGGCGCAGCGTGTCGGCAATCGCTTCCGGTCCTCGCGGTCCGGATTGACCTGGATATCCCCCGTGCGCCCCGGCAATCCGTCGGAATAACCTTCAGCCGGGATGACGTGCTTGGTCGAACGGATCGAGAAGCGCGCATCGGCCAGGTTCAGGTATTTCCGCCGGATGCCGAGGCCTCCCCGGAACTTGCCGGCGCCGCCGGAATCCTTGATCAGCTCGAAGGCGATGAGGCGGGTCGGGAATTCGCTCTCGATGATCTCGACGGGTGCGATCTTGGCATTGCTCTGGTTGACCGTCGTTCCCGACGCACCGTCGCGGCTTGCCCTTGCCCCGGCGCCGCCGCCGACGATCTCGTATTGCACATAGCCCTTGCCCGTATTGGTGCTGCGCCCGCCGAGGATGATCGAGCGGCTGCCGCAGCCATCCGCCCGCGAGCGCTCCGGCACGACATGGCCAAGGGCCGCGAAGATCGCATCGACGACCGCGTGTACCGTCGGGTTATAGGTGTTGACGGGTGCGGGATAGCGCGGGTTGACGACGCTCCCCGGCCGAGCCGTCACCGCGTAGGATTTCAGGATGCCGCTGGTGATGAAGATGTTCGGGTCGACCAGCGAGATCAAAGCATAGGCGCAGGCCGCTTGCAGAAGCGGCGGACGGATATTGGCCGGCCCGCGCGTCTGGTCCGCCGAGCCGCTGAAATCAAAATGCATCGCGTCACCGGTCTTTTCGACGCGCACATGGATGCGGACCGGTTTCGCAAGCTCGATGCCGTCGTCATCGACGAAGCGCTCGGCTTCGAAGGTGCCGTCCTTCCAGGTTTCGATCACCGCCCGCATACGACGCTCGGCGATATGGCCGAGCTCGTCGAAGGCAGCGAGGCATTTGTCGAGGCCGAATTTGCCAAACAGCGCCTCCATCCGGCGCTCGCCAAGGCGCGCCGAACCGAGCTGACCGCGGATATCGCCGAGCACCAAGGCCGGCGTGCGGCTGTTGGCGGCGATGATACGCTCGATGTCTCCCCACGGCTGGAAATTGCGCTGGTAACGCACCGGCGGCAGTTGGAGTCCTTCGTTGAAGACTTCGCGCGCCTGGCCCGAGCAACTACCCGGCACCGGACCGCCGATATCGCCCTTATGCGCTATGCTCGCGCAGAAGCCCGAGAGCGTGCCCTCGAAGAAAATCGGCGTGATGACGGCCATATCAGGTGCATGCGGACTGCCGCCCTCATAGGGGTCGTTGATGAGGAAGGCATCGCCCGGCGCAATGTCGTCGCCGAAGGCGCGCAGCACGGCTGCGGTGCAGGCGGGGAAGGCGCCGAGATGCAACGGCAGCACAACGTGCTGGGCAATGACGGCGGCATTGGCGTCGAGCAGTGCGCAAGAGGCATCCTGGGATTCGCGGATGATTGTGGAAAAGCCTGTGCGGAACAGTGAGTTCTGCATTTCCAAAACAATGCCGCCAAGGCTTGCCCGGATCACCTCCAGCTCGATTGCCGTCGGTTTTGCTGAAAGATCACGCTGCAGCATTCTTGGCTCCCGTAACTACCAGATTCTTGAATTGATCAACGCGGACCGTCTGCTCCGGCATCACCACGGTCGTGCAATCGAATTGCTCGATCACCGCGGGCCCGTCGAAGGTGATGCCGACATCGAGACGCTCGCGCTGATAGACGGCGCATTCGATATCGCGACCATCCATCCGTACCCGCCGGCGGCCGAGGAAGGCATCATCAGCCGTGCCGCCCTGAGGCTGGTATTGCTTGGCATTGACAGGCGGCACGAGCCCGACCGCCTTGACGCGGTAAGAGATGATCTCCACGGATTCGCCGGAGGCCTTGTGACCAAACATCAGTTCATGCTCGTCGTCGAAGCGCTTCCGCACTTCATCGAGTGCCGCGCGGCTGCCCACATCCTCGACAGCGACGGTCAGCTCGTAACCCTGGCCGGCATAACGCATGTCCAGGGCCCGGGTAATGCGGATCTGCGACGGGCCGAAGCCTTCCTCGCTGAGTTCCGCCAGCGCATCCGCCTCCATGTCCGCAAAGATCTCGCTCACCGTTTCCGGCGCAACCTTGTCGAGCTGGGCCAGACGGGAGCGGACATAGTCATGGGTGACATCGGACATGATGAGGCCCATGGCCGAGAAGACGCCGGCATGCAACGGCACGACGATGCCGGCCATACCGAGATCACGGGCGATGCGGCACGCATGGAGCGGGCCGGCGCCGCCGAACGGCAGCAGCATGAAATCGCGCAGGTCGTGACCGCGCATGGTGGAAATGGCCTTGATCGCCTCTTCCATCTTCACGTCGATGATCTTGATGATGCCTTCCGCGGCATCGCGGACATCCATGCCGAGCGGCGTGGCGACGGCGGTTTCCACGGCCTTTTGTGCTTTTGCCGTGTCGAGGCGCATCTGGCCGCCGAGAAAATTATCCTCTGAGAGATAGCCGAGCAGGAGATTGCAATCGGTGATCGTCGGCTTGGTGCCGCCGCGGCTGTAGCAGGCCGGGCCCGGCACGGCGCCGGCGCTTTCCGGCCCCACCTGCAGCACGCCGAAGCGATCGACCTCGGCAAGCGTGCCACCGCCGGCGCTGACGGTATTAATGTCCATCATCGGCATGGCGATGTCGCGGCCTTCGACCTTGCCGCGATTGCTGATGACGGGCGCGCCGCCCTTGATCAGCGCCACGTCGCAGGATGTGCCGCCCATGTCGAAGGTGACGATGTCGTTCCAGCCGGTGGAACGCGCCATGGCGACGCTTGCCGTCACGCCGCCGGCAGGGCCGGAGAGAACCGTCGTGACACCCTTCCTCGCCGTCGTCGCGAAAGTTGCCATGCCGCCATTCGACTGCATGATGAATTTCTGCGGCGTATCGACGCCGATCGAGGACAGCTTGTCGGCCAGCCGGGCAATATAGCGTGCCAGGATCGGCTGCAGATAAGCATTGACGACGGTCGTGCTCAGCCGGTGATACTCTCGGATCTGGGGCACGATCTCCGACGAGAGTGAAATTTCGCAGTCCGGGAGTTCCTGACGGATGATCTCGCGGACACGCTGCTCGTGTCGCGGCTGAAGGAAGGAGAACAGCAAGCAGACGGCAACCGACTCGATGCCCTCGTAGCGCAGGTCCCTCAATGTCTCGCGCAATGCGCCCTCGTCGAGATCCTGAAGCACGCTGCCATCGAAAATGACGCGCTCGGAAACCTCGCCGGTCGTAGACGGCAGCACGATCGGCGCGGGCCGCTCATACATTACGTCGAAGATGGCAGGACCATGCGGTCTTGCCTGCTCACCGACCTCGTAAATGCCGCGGAAGCCCTTGGTGACGAGCAGTCCTGTCTTGGCGCCCTTGCCTTCCAAAAGCGCATTGGTGCCCACTGTCGTGCCGTGGCAGAAATAGCTGATCTGCTCGGGTTTAACGCCCTTCTGCAACAGCAGCTCGATACCGGAAAGGATCGCCCGTGACGGGTCGTCCGGCGTCGAAGGAACCTTCGAAATCGATGTTTCGCCAGTCGCTTCATCCATATAGACGAAGTCGGAAAAGGTACCGCCCGTATCGACGGTGACCCGATAGCCCCCCATAGCTTTCTCCTCATGAATCAATAACTTGCGAGAGCATCGGCCCGATGCCGCGTCTCGTTTGTTGTTGAGGAGAAGGTAGTTAGATCGGGTCTTGGTGTCCAAGACCGTTGAAAGCGATGAGCTATTAGTTTTTTGCTATGGCCCTGCCCTAGCAATCGGCAAAGCGCGGATCGACGATCGTGGCGTAAGGCCGCGAGGCCAGCCAGATATGCTGCACAACCTCCTTAATGAAGGGACCGACTGCACTGTCTTCGAGCGGGGAATGTTCTTCGTTGCGCCGGATCATGAAAAGCGTGCGGCTGGGGACCGGCCGCTCGATGCGGCGGATGGCGAAGATGCCGCGGCTCACACCATCGGCCACCGTTCCATAGGGCAGGAAGCTGGCTCCGCCTTCGGCGATCCGGGCGCGGATGGCAGGAACTGACTGCATGTCGGAGCGGATCAGCGGATCCAGTTGCAGACGTTGCGCCATCTGCCGGACAAGGGGTACGATGCCCTTCTCGCCGGCGAAGAACAATTCCTCCTGCAGTGCATCGGCAAAGCTGATCGGCCCCTCCCCCTTGCTCTTCGCGGCCGAGGTAACGAAGAGCAACTCGTCTTCGATCACCGCATCGCGCACGAGGCCGGTGCGACCTTCAACGTCATAAGCGAAAGCGAGATCGAGCTCCGACCGTTCCACCGCCGCGATCAGCGCATAGCTGAGCTCCTCGACCAGCTTCACCGGCGTCGAGCCTAGCCGCTGTGATGCGGACAGCAGGATATCGGCGCCGACAAGACGCATATGGCTTGGTGTCAGACCGATGATGAAAGGCTTCGCTACCGCCTGACCGGCCACGCGCACGTCCTTCAGCGCCTGTTGGAGGAAGCGTTCCAATTCGTTGTAGCGGTCGTAAAGCAACTCGCCGGCCTTTGTCGGCTCGACGCCGCGCGAGTGCCGCTTGAAGAGACTGACACCGACGGCCAGCTCGAGATCACGGATCTGCAGGCTGATCGCCGTCTGCGCCAGACCCAAACGATGGGCAGCACCCGAAATGCTGCCCGTCTTGATGACCGTGGCGAAGTAGCGCAGCTGCCGAAGATTTATGGTCGTATCGTCCATCTCAATCTAACGAGTTCAGCCGTTTCCCGGCGGCGTGTCAAAAGCGGCGCGCTTGCCGATCAAAGCGCCATAAGGACCCATCCTCTCGACGAGCAAGCCCACCATCGAACCCAGAAACCCCATCAGCGCCTTTTCGTTGACGAAAGCGGATCGGCCGGCGGCGTTGGTCAGATACAGCGTCCGCTTGATCGACGGTTCGCGGATAGGACAGGCAACGACCAGGCCCTGGTTTACCTCTTCGGCCATCAGCCCGTAAGGTACCACGCTGGTAGCTGCGCCGCGCGCGACGAGTGCCTTGATCGCCGGCATGGACTGCACCTGGAAGGCGACGTTCATGTCGATGCCCAAGCGAGCGGCCTCATCATGCATCAGCCGCCAGACAATGTCGCGCTCACTGACAAGCGCAAGGTCGGTCCGTGCCGCCTCCTTGAAGGTAATAAAGTCTCGCTGCGGCTGCGTCTTGGCACTCGCGACGAAGAGCAGCTCCTCCTCGGCCACGGACGTCGTCACCAGTTCCTTGCGATGGTCGAGCTCATAGGCCAATGCCAGGTCGAGTTCACGACGCAGGAGTGCGTCGACGAGCACGAAGCTCAGTTCCTCGACGATGCGGAGCGATATCCTCGGGATTTTCAGCGGCGCAGTTTCGAGCAGGTCCGGCCCGATCAGCGCTTGGATGCTGGGCGTGATTCCGAGATTGATGGCCTCCCTTTTGCTCTCGCTGCGCGCCATCACCTCGCGGCGCGCTTCCTCCATCGCAGCAAGGATGGATAGGGCATGCCGATACAGCACCTCGCCTGACTCTGTCAGCGAGATGCCGCGCGAATGCCTCACGAAAAGCTGCACCCCGAGCGATTCCTCAAGCTGGCGGATCTGCTGCCCCAGCGCCGTCTGCGCGACGTTCAAACGTTCCGACGCCCGAGTAATGTTCCCGGTTTCAGCGACTTTGACGAAATAGCGAAGCTGCTTGATATTGATGGCGCGGCCCTCGACGACGCGGAAGATCAAGCCTATGGATAGTGGAACGGTCAAAGCTTGTATAGAGAAGCTTGAGCAAGTCGGGATGCTGCGCCTTTACCTTTCACCGAAAGCGGATCAGGTGAGTCAGCGAGCATCATCGATCGAACAGGTCCAGCCATTGTTTCTCGCCGATCAGACAGTCAGAACCTGGCTGGTTGCCAGCAATTCTCTGCACCGTCTCCCGTGGGGTAAGGCCACTGATCTCCAGAACCAGCTTCCGGCGTATGGCAACGGCGAAATCCTCGATCTTGTGGACCGGCAGCACGAAGGAGCCGGGGCCGCCGATCACGCAATCCGCATAATATTTGTCGAGCCCGCCCGGTGCATCGGCGGGCCTCAGCATTATCGCAAGACCGTTGATGACGATGCCTGCTTCCATCGCCTTGTCCCGGACAGGTGAGACCGGATCGCCGGCATTGTTCGGACCGTCCCCCGAAACATCGATCACCTTTCGCATACCGTCATGGGGACCAGAAGCGATCATCGCTGCGCCTTGACCGATCGCGGCAGAGATCGATGTGCGGCGATACGTGTTGATCGGCCGGGCTTGGAGCCTGCCGGCGAAATCGAGCGCATCCTGCTCCGTCGCGATCACCTGCCAGTCGATCACGGAATCGGGCACCACATAGCCCGCCCACTCGAAATAGCTGATAGCGATGCGACCGGTGAGACCGCCCTTCACCGCATCGATGAATTCCTGATGTTTGAGCGCCTCGACATAACCCTCGCGCTGGATGCGAGCTTCCTCATAATCCATGGACCGGGACGTATCGACGGCAAGAACCAGTTCCACATCGACATCGCCTCCCCCGGCTTGCGCTAGCGCGGCCGTACCATAGAGGCCCATAAGTACCGCGAGTGTTATAAGCATCGGCCACCCAGACTGCGCTTATCCAAGACGTAGAACTGTAACACAGCCCGATACGGCGGTGACGTTCTGCTGCGGGGGGCCTTTCAATTTTCAGTGATCACACGCAGGCCACAGAAGGCAGTGCGTGCGGCATGGCAATGTGCGGGACAGGGCAAAACAGGAGGCGCAGCGGGATCGGCTGAAGCACGGATACGCGGTGATGCCTGAGCTGCGCACTGTTGGAAACACAGCCCCTGTCGGCACGAGCTCGAACGGTTTCGCCGCAAACTCGAACTCGGCCGACAGGGACCTCGTAGTTCGTGGTCACGCAGTGGGGCGATCGAACTGTTCAGCGGGTGGATGGCGCCGGATTGTAGGCTTAGGTCGCCTGTCATTTGCGCATCAAATGAATCATTTCGATCCCGGCCAATGCGTGCCGGTGCATGACCGCTTCCTCACACGCTCGCGATCAGCCCGCCGTCGACACGGATAACGGAGCCCGTCAGATAGGAAGCGCGGCTGCTCGCCATGAAGGCGACCACGTCCGCATATTCCTGCGGATCACCATAGCGGCCGATCGGAATGGACGCGGTGCTCGCCGCCGAAACCTCTTCGACTGCCCTGCCCTCGCGCTTGGCCTTCTGCTCGTCGAGGAAGGTGATGCGCTGGGTCGCAACGCGGCCGGGCAGGACGATGTTGACGGTCACGCCGTCCCGGCCGACTTCACCGGCCAGCGTCTTCGACCAGCCAAGGAGCGACATGCGCAGGGAGTTCGAAAGGCCGAGATTGGGGATCGGCGCGACCACGCCCGAGGAGGTGGAGGTAATGATGCGGCCCCACTTCTTCTCCCGCATCTTCGGCAGCACCGCGTCGCTGATGGCGATCACCGACAGCACCATGCTGTCAAAATACTTGCGCCAGCTCTCGACGCTCTGGCCGGACACCAGCGTCGGCGGCGGGCCGCCGGTGATGTTGACCAGCACGTCGACCGAACCCAGCTGCTGTTCGATGGCGGCAAGATTGGGTTCGATGGCGCCAAGGTTGGCCAGGTCCCATTCGAGCGCCATTGCCGATCCGCCGTTCGTGCGGATGTCGGCAACGGTCTTTTCCGCGGCTTGCCTGTTGATATCGGCAACGGCGACCAGCGCCTGTTCCCCGGCAAGCGTCCTTGCGATCG
The DNA here is from genome assembly GCF_012641395.1 of Rhizobium sp. P32RR-XVIII. Taxonomy (GTDB): domain Bacteria; phylum Pseudomonadota; class Alphaproteobacteria; order Rhizobiales; family Rhizobiaceae; genus Rhizobium. Next base: position 79,443 of record NZ_JABAIH010000014.1, read on the forward strand.
CACCGCCAAGGCCGCCGCCGGCCCCCAGCACGAGGGCCATCTTGCCCTTCAATCCAAGATCCATGGTCTGTTTCCTTTCGGTTGTTATTCAGTTCGTACTAGGCGTTTCGCCTCGGCCGGCCATCCATCCGCCATCAGGTTGACGCCGGTGATGTAGCTCGCGATGGCGCGCGTAATCGAGCGCAGCGGGATCAGCATCAGCGAAACTTCATGGTATTGTCCGTAACATCGAAGCCGGTGACCGGCTGTCCGGTCGGTTTTGCTGCGTTCGGCCGTGCGCATACGAGCAGCCGGCCGCCTCCGGTGTCGGCGAACAGCTCACCACGATGGCAAACGATTTCCCCCCTGACGAGCGTGGTCTGCGGCCATCCCTCGACCTGCATTCCCTCGTAGGGCGTGTAGTCCAATTCGTCGTGGAGCGTGTCTTTGCCGATCCGCACGCGCTTTTTCTCGTTCCAGACAACGATGTCGGCATCTGCACCAAGAGCAAGAATACCCTTGCGTCCCTGCAGACCGTAGAGCTCAGCCGGCCGCTCGGCTGTTACCCGAACGAAGTCCCCGAGCGATAATCTGCCTTTGCCGACGCCCTCCGAGAACAGAAGCGGCAATCGGGTTTCAAGTCCCGGCAGGCCGTAGGGAACCTTGTTGAAAGCGGCATTTTTGCCGTTCCGCATCTTTCCGTCCGGCCCTTCAAAAAAGAAGGCCGAGTGGTCCGACGAATAGACGTCGATCGAGCCATCAGCCAGCCCCTTCCACAAGGCCTTCTGATGCCGCTGGTCACGCAGCGGTGGACTGCAGCAATATTTTGCGGCCTCGAAATCCGGCCTATCGAGATCCTCTTCGCTGAGGACAAGATATTGCGGGCAGGTTTCTGCATAGGTGCGTACACCCTCGGTGCGCGACCATCGGATTTGCTCGAGGGCATCCTTGGACGATACGTGAACGATCAGGATAGGAACGTCGATGAGCTCCGCCATCGTGATCGCATGATGCGTTGCGTCCCGCTCAGCGATGATCGGCCGCGAACGGCTGAGATACTTCAGGTCGCCGTAGCCGTGCCCCAGCATCCGTTCCGTCAGCCACGCAATCAGGTCATGACTCTCGGCATGGATCATCACCATCATCTGCTCGCGGCGGGCGACTGCCAGGACATCCAAGGCGGATCGATCGTCGAGCCTCAGCGCGTCATAGGTCAGGTAGATTTTCACGGAGGTGAAGCCTTCGGCAGCAAGCGCCGGGATGTCCGTTTCAAGGGTTTGCGGTGTCGGATCGGTGACGATGAGGTGGAAAGCATAATCCACGACGGATTGGCCAGCCGCCCGCACCTTGTAGTCCTCGACCGCGGCCCGCAATGACGTGCCGCGATGCTGTACGGCAAAGGGCATCAGTGTTGTTGTTCCGCCGAATGCGGCTGGAATGGATGCCGATCGAAATGTGTCCGCCGTTCTCGCACCTGTCGATGTCAGCTGGTCGATATGGCAATGGGCGTCGATCCCACCGGGCAAAATCAAGTGGCCTTCGGCATCGAGCTCACGCCGACCACTTGGCAGCCCCTTGCCGATTGCCGCAATCACTCCTCCAGTACTCGCGATATCGCCTTCGACGAGGCCATCGGGCGTGAAGATGCGCCCGTTTCTCACGACGAGATCAAAGTCAGCCATAGCCCTGCCCTTTCAAGAAGTTGCTGTGAGGAGCGATCCAGCCCATGTAGTCGGCGAAGGCGGCGTCGAGGCCATAGCGCGGCTCGAATCCGATTTCGCCGCGCAATCGCTCGATCGCGAGAGGAGGTCTGTCACTTCCACCGTGGAAATCGACCGTCGCCTCCTCCCCGGGTTCGGCGAGGCGATACTCAAATGCTGGAAAAGAGCGGGCCAGTCGATCGCACCAATCGAGAACCGTCCATTCATATCCCAGCCCAATATTCACAGGCCCCGATATTGAGCCCTCTGCATTCAGAACCTTCGTAACCGCATTGGCGACATCGCGGCTGTAGATCCAGTCTCTGCGCCCGCGCCGGGGCAATACGCAGGGCTGCCCACCAAAGAGAGCAGTTGCAGTCGCCTGCAGGATCGCGCTTAACGTGTTTCGAACGCCTGAGGAATGCTCCCACGGCCCGAAAACTGAACCCAGGCGCACGCAGCGAAGGGAAATTCGCTTGTGCGACGCGAGCCGTTCCGCAAGACGCTCGGCGGCGTATTTCGAGATTGCGTAAACCGAGCGCGGCGATGGCGCGGTACGAACTTCATCCAGCGTCTCCGTCGTGCCGGCATGGGCGCCATAGACCGACGCAGACCCAAGAAAGACCATCCTGCGAAGACGTGTGCGGGCCGCGGCACGAATGGCGTTGACCGTGCCGCCGACATTGACTGCAAGCGTCAAATCAACGGATGACGCCTCGTTGGCATCATTGGGCGTCACCGCCGATCCGTGAATGACCGCATCGGTATCCTGAGCCGCCGCCAGCAACCGCTCGGCGTCACGGATATCGCCTTCGACGATTTCGATCCGACCGGGCAGTCGGCTGAATTCGTCGAGCGCCGTCGGCAAGGCGGGTTTTCTATCGAAACTGACGACCTCAACCCCGGCAGAAAGCAGCGCCTCCGTGAGGCTGAGGCCCACGAAACCGGAGCCGCCAGTGATAAGAACCCGCCGCACCGTCATCTATGCCAGCCACCCGCCATCGGCAGGCAGAATCGCGCCCGCCTTGCAGCTCCATCTGTCGCTCGCAGGAAACAGGGTTCCCTCATTTCAGTATTCTTTCCAGGAAGCGCTGCAGCCGCTCGCTCTTCGGATTGTCGAAGAGCTCTGCCGGCGTGCCGGCCTCGACGTCACGTCCCTGGTCCATGAAGACGACACGATCGGCGACCCGCTTGGCAAAGCCCATCTCGTGCGTCGCCACAATCATCGTCATGCCTTCCGCGGCGACCTGCTCCATGGTCAGCAGCACCTCGCCGACGAGCTCGGGGTCCAGCGCCGAGGTCGGCTCGTCAAAAAGCATCACTTTCGGTTGCATTGCAAGCGCCCTGGCAATCGCCACGCGTTGGCGCTGACCACCCGAAAGGTGGTCAGGATAGCTCCCGGCTTTATGATCGAGGCCAACCTTGGCCAACATTCTGTGACCGACATCCACCGCCTCGGCCAATGGCATGCCGCGAACGTCGGTCAGGCCGAGCGTGACATTCTCGATCGCGGAGAGATGCGGCCACAGATAAAAGAGCTGAAACACCATCCCAATTCCGGCGCGCAACTCCGCTAACTCGCGCCCCCCCATGGCGCGGCGTCGGACCGAGCCATTCTCGACGTAGCCGATCGGCCGTCCATCAACCCGGATTTCGCCGATATCTGGGACTTCGAGATGATTGATGCACCGAAGAAAGGTGCTCTTGCCCGATCCACTCGGACCAATGAGACAGACAACCTCTCCCTTGTTCACATCCATCGAAACGCCGCGCAGCGCTTGGACCGCCCCAAAGGACTTCTGAACGCCGCGGGCCTGGATCATCGTTTCCATGCTTCCCATCCTTATGCGCTCGCCGCAATCGCGACCGGCTCGCCGTCAATGACCTTCAGAAGCCGCTTGCGCCGCGCGCTCAAACCGCGCTCCTCGAACTTCATCTGGCCTTCGAGAAGCACCTGAAGCCCAGTCAGGCAGCTTGTGAGACAAAGATAAATGACACCCGTTGCGGACAGGATTTCGATGGCACGATAGGTGCTCGAATAGATCGCCTGCGCCGTCAGCATCAGTTCCTGAACCGTGATCACCGAGGCAAGTGAGGAGTTCTTCGTGTGGCTGATGAAGTTGCTCATGTAGGGTGGAATGATGATCCGAACCGCCTGGGGCAGAAGGATCTTGCGGACGATTGCGGGGTATCGCATGCCGATCGCCTGGGCGGCTTCGATCTGGCCGATGTGGACCGCTTGCAGGCCGGCGCGAAAGATCTCGGTGTTATAGGCAGCCGAACTCACCGAGAAGGCAATGATCGCAGCCGGGAATGCATCCAGCGTGACGCCGAACATGGGCGCGGCGTAGTAGACAAAGAAGAGGTGCAACAGCACCGGCGTTCCGCGAAAAATCCAGACATAGGTCCAGACGAGCCCACGCAGCCAGGCCATTCGCGATAATCGGCCTAGCGCGAGGAAGAACCCGGCGATCGTCCCGATGAACTGGCTGATCAGCGTCAGCACGACCGTCATTATGGCGGCGTTGAGCAAGGTCGGAAGGTTTTTCCAGACCACCGAAAAATCGAGATCCATGATCGTATCTCCTTATGGGTTGTCTCCCGGCGGCCGCCGAGAGACAAGACGTCATCAGGGAACCTTATCGACCAGCTGCGCGCTGAAATTGTCGATGCCGAAATACTTGCTCGCCCACTGATCCAGCAGGCCTTTCTGGCGCATTTCGGTAATTGCTGCGTCGATTGCCGCCTTCAGATCCGGAGATCCCTTCGGCATCGGCACGCCGACATATCGGATCTGGTACGGCTCCCCGACAATCGCGCCGATACCCTGGCGCTGCTTGAGGAAATTGGCGGCTGCCGTGTCTGGCGCGATGAGAGCATCTACACGGCCGATCGCCAGATCCTGGAACATCTCGGCGTAGCCTGCATATCCCTTGAACTGGCTGAATGCGCCGAACTTCGAAGCGATGTCCTGCGCGGGCATTTCACCATCGTTGGCGCCCGAGATCGCTCCTACGCGCTTGCCCGCCAAATCCTTGTAGCCGTTGATACCTTCCGCCTTGGAGCTCTTCACAACCACAACCGCCGACCGGGAGTACGGGATTGAATAATCGAAGGTCGCCTTGCGGTCCTCAGTGATGTTGACGTTGGAAAAGACGGCATCGAAACGTCCTGTTTGCAGGCCGGGGAGAATGCCCTTGAAGTCAAGCCGGTTCATCCGAATCTCCACCCCAAGCTTATCCTGGACGTACTTCTCGACCTGGATGTCATAGCCATCCAGCTCGTTGTCTTCGTTGAGGAAGCTTACAGGCGGCAGATTACCGCTCGTTGCGGCGTTCAGATAACCGCGGGCTTTGATGTCAGCAAGGCTGGCGGCGTTCGCAGCAGCGGCGACGATTGAAATCGCGGCCGCCGAAATCAAAAGTTTCAGCATCCTTCATTCCCCTTTGGTTCTGGTGGGAAATCCCTAGACAATCCCACTGGTATCCCACTAAGATACCGTAACAGCGACGAACCAAAAGTGTCAATCGCCAAAACAACGAACTCGCGGGGAAGACGGGTCACATCATTGAGGAGGCAGCAATGAGGGGAAGCGCTATGGTTGATGCAAGCCGCCTGTCCGAGCAGACTCATGAGCATTTGCTGTCGCTCATCGAAACCGGCGAGCTTAGACCTGGCGACCTCTTGGAAGAGCGAGCATTGGCAGCAAGGCTCAATGTCTCCCGAACGCCGATCCGCGCTGCTCTCTCACGCCTCGTCGGTGAGGGCCTTGTCGATCGCGCGCCAAATGGATTGTTGACGGTCACCGAACTTGGCCTGGAGGACTTTGCTCAGCTCATCCAGTTTCGGCGCCTCCTTGAGGGCGAAGCAGCGTTGCAGGCGGCGGGGAAAATTCCAGAAGCCGAACTGGGAAGTCTGATCGACAGGATTGAAGGAGCTATGGCCTCGCCTGATCCATCAGAGCATTGGCGGCTGGATGATGAACTGCATGCGCTGGTCGCCAGATATTGCGCGAACCGCTGGCTTGGCCGGTCCGTTACAACGGTGCGCCGCCTGATCAGAATGTGCAACGTCGAGAAGTTGCCTCACCGTTTCAATGAGACCTGCATGGAACATCTCGCAATTTTGCGCGCACTCCAGGAGACCAATGGAGATCTCGCTCGGGAATGCATGCGAAATCACATCGACCAAGTGAGGCTTGGATTCTTGAAGCTGTTGAGCATGCGCTAGAAAAGCGCCGCCTAGCATATGGGCTCAGGTACCGTAGAGCCGGAGGATTCGCGCCGAAGCGACCTGAAATCCGAATCTGCATCCGCTTCAGGGTGCCGGCCTATTCCGTGAAGAGCCAGCGCATGAAACGCTCCCTCACGCGGTCGATGTGGGTTGCCATTGCCTGCCGCGCTTCATCTGGCTTCTTTTCGGCAACAGCCTCCAAGACGGCGATATGCTCGCGGGCCTGCTGCTCGAAATTCTTCTCCATCCGGACCACGTGGCACATACGCGCCTTGTCTCTAAGATTGCGGATATACTGCGCAAGCAAGGGTTTGCCGCTCGCGTCCGCGACGAAGAGGTGAAACTCGTCGTCGTATTCCCAGAACGGATCGAATTCCAGGTCGGGGTCCTCAAGGATGGCGCGGCTCTTTTCCAGGATCTTGTCGACGCTACCGGGAGTGCTGCGATGGGCGGCCTGCGCGGCAGCCTCTCCCTCGAGCAGCCGGCGAATGACGAGGATCTCCATCAGCTCTTCGACGGCGACTTGGCGGATGACGATACTGCCGTTCGACAAGCGGGCCACGAGGCCCTCACCGACGAGCCGATTGATTGCGGCCCTTAGCGGCGTTCTCGACGCGTTGATCTGCTCGGCGAGTTTGCGTTCCGTGAAAACGTCTCCCGGCCCGAGTTCGCGCGCCAGTATCAGGCTCCGCATGTACTGGTAGGCCTGCTCGGAAATCTTTGTTTGATCCCGCGTTGTCGCGAGTGCGGCGTCGTTCTGCACTTTTATTCCTTGAATTATCCCGTCGAATTCTCCTTAGACGATTGGAGCTTGGGGAGCAATCCCAACGGGGTCCCGCCGGTACAAGCCGGCCCTGGCTTTTTCATTTCCGCTTTACAATATATTTTTTGCCGATAAATTCCATTCGTGCCCCGTTGGTATCCCAGTGGGATTTATGATGGAGTTTGCGTGGATCGAATTATTCAACCGCTCACCCAACGGGAATTCGCCGGATTCGGCGACGTCATCGAACATGAGGGTGACCAGCGCCGTCGTGCGCTGTCGATCGACTTCATCGACGCGCAAGACGACATGCGTCGTGCCTTCTGGGTTTCGAAGGTATCGGAGGCGGCGACTTTGCCGACGAAAGTAACACAGCTTGAGCGGCATCCCTATTCCGACCAGGGATTCGTTCCGCTACGCGATACGCGATTCCTGGTAGTGGTGTGCCCAGACGATGCCAAAGGCGATCCCGATGTCGAGCGGATTAAAGCCTTCGTCGCTGAGCCAGGTCAGGGCGTGATCTATCGCCGGAATGTTTGGCACGCGCCGCTGTCGGCGCTGACCGCGCCGGCGGAATTCTTCGTCACGATGGGAGTGACGGACAAAGCCGACAACGACGAATTTTTTGAGCTGGCGACGCCGCTCGGCATAAGCTCGGGAGGATAGAGCGATGAAGCCGATAGAGCATCTTACCAGAGACTTTGTTGGATACGGATCACAGGGCTATGACCCGAAATGGCCGGACCACGCACGACTGGCGCTGAATTTCGTCATCAATGTCGAGGAAGGTTCGGAGCCTTCTATCCTTGACGGCGATGCCGCCAGCGAAGCTGCCTTGACAGAGGGCGGCTCCGGCAATTTCCCCGGCCGCGACCTCGCCGCGGAATCTATGTTCGAATATGGAAGCAGGGTCGGGTTCTGGCGCGTGGCGAAATTGCTCGAGGAGCGAGGTTTTCCTGCGACCGTCATGGCATGCGCTCTGGCCTTGGAGCGCAATCCCGACATAAGCAAATACCTGCGCAAGAGCGCATTCGATGTCTGTGCGCACGGTTGGCGCTGGGAGCAGCACCGCGGACTTTCGATCGATGAAGAACGGGAGCGAATTGCCAGGACAGTGCGCAGCATCGAGGCGTCGATCGGCACCCCGCCGGAAGGCTGGTATTGCCGCTATGGACCCAGCATCAACACCCGCAACTTGCTCGTTGAACATGGCGGTTTTTCATACGATAGCGACGCGTATAACGACGAGCTGCCCTATTGGGTGAAGGTCGGCGACCGCAATCATCTCGTCGTACCCTACAGTTTGACCAATAACGACGCGAAATTCATGCGCGGCGCCATGGCCACGGCAGATCAATTCTTCCAATTCCTGCGCGACGCATTCGACCTCCTTTACGCGGAGGGCAAGCAGTCGCCCAAGATGATGTCGGTCGGTCTGCACCTTCGCATCGCCGGGCATCCCGGACGCGCCGCCGGGCTCCAGCGCTTCCTCGATCACGTCTCCGGCCATGACGGCGTCTGGGTCTGCCGTCGTGGTGACATCGCCAGGCACTGGCATCAGCATCATCAACCATCACCGTAACCAACGCATGCAACAAAAGGGGAATGCAATGACAAAAAAAACAATCAGCACAATCGCACTTCTGACCGCCCTCGCAGCCTTCGGAATGTCACGCACCGCCGCGCTTGCAGACGATCATCCGCAGGACCAGCCGCTCGTCGTCGGCTCCGATTTCGGCGTCGCGCCATGGATGGTGCGCGGTGCCAGCGGGCCTGAAGGTTTCGGCGTCGATCTCATCAACGAAATCAGAAAGAAGGTCAGCCGTCCGTCGGTCGATATTCAGGACGTCAACTTCTCCGGGCTCTTCGCCGCCTTGTTCGCAAAGCGCATCGAATTCACCGTCAATCCGCTCAACATCACCAAAGAGCGCTCGGAAAAGATGCTCTACACCGAGCCCTTCTTTGCGACGGGCAACGGTTTTCTCGTCAGAAAGGGTGAGAAGCTTGCGAACCTGGACGACCTCAAGGGGCAGATCCTTGCCGTCAACCGCGGCACAATCTCCGACACCTGGGCAACGCAAAACTCTGAAAAATATGGCTTCGAGGTTCAGCGTTACGAAACTTTCCCGGATTCAGTTCAGGCAGTGATTACCCACCGCGCCTTTACCGCCTTGAACGAGATTCCGACGACGGTCTATGCGGCCAGCCAGAACCCGGCAATCGAGGTCGGGTTCAAGGATTTCAACGGCCGTAACTTCGGTTACGCGTTCCGTTACGGCGACGAGGCCTATCGCGACAAGGTCGAGGGCGCCATCGAGTGCCTGAAGCAGGACGGCACGATGGCGAAGCTTTATGAAAAATGGTACGGGGAAAAGCCGGCTGACGGCACCGCACTGACCACCGTCTATGCGGGCTATGGTGCTCCGGGTTTCAAGGGCTACGACGAGAAGCCCCATCAGCTCGCCTGCAACTGACCCTGTTTGAGATCCGGCGCGGCTTGGCCGCGCCGCGTTCCATGGCGAGGGTTATATGAACCAGATTCTCGAAAACTACTTCAATGGACCGGTAATGGCGCAAGCGTTGCCGGATGTGTTCAGCGGCTTCATCGTCACGGTTGAGGTGGCCGTCTGTGTGATCGTCATCGGTGTCATGGCCGGCCTCTTCCTGGCCCTGTTGCGCTGTACGAATAGCCAGTTGATCAATGGCTTGGTGACCATCTACGTGGAGGTCTTTCGGACCCTTCCGCAGCTGGTCATCATCATCTTCATCTATTTCGGCTTGCCGTATTTGGGGCTGACTTTCTCACCCTTCTTCGCCACCGCGCTGGCCCTGGCGGCTGTGCTTGCGGCCTTCTCCGCCGAAATCTTCTGGGCGACCATCATGGCGGTGTCGAAAGGCCAGTGGGAAGCTGCGTCCGCCCTCGGGATCTCCCGCGTGCTGACACTGCGTCTGATCATCCTTCCCCAAGCCATTCGGCTGGCCATCCCGCTTGTGACAAACCGCTCGATTGCCATAACCAAGGGCACTGCGCTTGGCGCTGCGATCTCTCTTCCGGAAGCCCTTGGCAGCGCGCAGAGCGCCATGTCCATCTATGCCAATCCGTCACCTCTGACGCTCGCCGCCGGCTTCTATCTCGCTTTCTTCATTCCGCTCGTATGGCTGAGCCGCGCTTTTGAAAAGCGGTTTGCCCGGTCTCAGTAAGGAGCAGCCATGGATCTCTTCCTCCAGAATTTCGCGAGCGTACCGTCTTTCCTGAAGATCTATCCGCTGTTGCTGCAAGGGCTAGAACTGACGGTCCTGCTGGCGCTTGTCTCGTTGCCGCTGTCCGCACTGTCGGGACTCGCGGTAGCAATGATCTACAGCTTCGGTGGAGCATTCTCCCGTCGCGCGGTGATCATGCTGATCGATTTGCTGCGTTCCTTTCCGGTTATCGTTTTGCTCATTCTGATCTTTTACAGCCTGCCTTTCTTTGGAGTGACGCTCGGCAACTTCACCGCTGTCGTCGTTGCTCTGGTGATCAACAATACAGGGTATTTCGGCGAGATTTTCCGCGCCGGTCTTCAGTCGATCCCAAAGGGTCAGCATGAGGCCGCGGCAGCCCTCGGTCTGCATCGTTTTCACACCATGATCCTCGTCATCTTGCCGCAGGTTCTCAAGACGGTGCTCGCTCCTTTGGCGAGCAATTCCCTGGAACTCATCAAGACGACGTCGATCGCCTCGATGGTGGCGCTGCCCGAATTGCTTCGCTCGGCGCGCGTCGCACAGGAGCAGACCTATAACCCGACACCGCTCACAGCGGCCGCCCTCATCTTTTTCATTATGCTTTGGCCCTTCTCCCATTGGGTATCCCGCATGGAGAGGCGAGCCATCATCGGGAGCAACCAGCGATGAGCATCGTTATCACCGGGGGCACCGGCTTTGTCGGTCTGGCGTTGACCGAGGCGCTCGAGCGCGCGGATCGGGATGTCGTGTTGTTCGGACACGAACCGATGCCGGACCGTTTCGTCCCTCTTCTCGGCAACGCATCTTTTATCGCCGGAGACATCGCAAATGGCGCCGATCTGGATCGTCTTTTCGACACAGCGCAACCGGAGGCAGTGGTTCACCTGGCCGCCGTGACACCCGACCGGGAAGCAGAAATGCACGATCCCGCGGCTGTTATTACCGTCAACATCGGCGGCACCGCAAATCTCATGCGATCGCTTTCGCGTTTGGCGTCGCAGCCGCGGGTTATCATTGTCAGCAGCGTGGCTGTTTATGGCGAGGACCCTCCGGCGTGGGGTACATATCGCGAGGATGAATCTCTGCCGGCGCCGACAAGTCTTTATGGCATCTCCAAGCTCGCGGCCGAAAACACGGCCATCCGCCTCGCACAGCTTTATGGCATGGACCTGACAATCGTCAGGCTCGGTCCAGTCTATGGGCCTTGGGAGTACAAGACGGGCCTGCGCGCCATCCTCAGTCCGCACGGCCAGGTGCTCGATACCTGGCTGCGGGGCGAGGACGTCGTTCTTCCCCGCGCGCTCAGAGGGGACTGGCTCTATAGCCGGGATGCCGGCCGGGGCATCGCGGCGCTTTTAACCGCCGGCTTTCTCCCGCACACGATCTACAATCTCGGCGGCGAGGTGCTGACGAGCCTCGCGGAGTGGGCCGAGGAGCTTCAATCGTTCCCCCAGGCGCGAAAATGGAAGATCGCGGGACCGGGAGAAGCCGCAAATATCCGGTTCGGACTGTCACGTGACCGAGCCCCACTCAATATTGAGCGGATCAAGACCGATATCGGCTTCCAGCGGGCATTTTCGGGCCGCGTGGCGGCAGAGGACTACATGTCCTGGCTTGCCTCGGTCAGCGGCTAGCCTCCAACAGGGAAAGAACCGGCATGCGTCTGCGAAACAAGACCGTCATCATAACCGGGGCATCGTCCGGTATCGGCCGCGCAATAGCGACCCGGTTTTGCGAGGAAGGCGCCAACATCGTCGCCGTCGACATTACGCGCGAAGTCGTGGAAGGCGGTGTGCCCGTTATCGAGGCGCTCAACGCCATCAGCCAGAAGGCCATCTTCATGCAGGCCGACATTGCGCGGGCTGATGATGTGGAACGGGTGTTCGCAGAGAGCAAGGCGCGATTTGGTCGGCTCGACGTTCTTGTCAACAATGCAGCAATCCACGCGCCCACACCGCTTGCCGATACCGAAGAAACGGATTGGGACAGGGTCATGGATGTCAATTTGAAGGGCGCGTTCCTATGCAGCCGAGCCGCGGTTCGCGTCATGCTCAAGCAGGAAATCGTCAATGAGGCTCGCGGCCGCATCATCAACATTTCCTCCCAGCACGGCATGGTTTCCGCGCCAAGCGACCTCGCTTATGGCGTCAGCAAGGCAGGTCTCGTCTATATGACCAAACAGATTGCGGCCGACTATGCCGCCGACAGCATCATCTGCAATGCGGTCGCTCCCGGAAAGATACTGACCGGCAAGACCGGCCGAGCTGTCCTGCCGGAAATGTTGGACTACTCCCGGCGGCGCACCCCGATGCCGCGGCTCGGCAAGCCCGCGGATGTCGCGAATGCTGCATTATTCCTGGCGAGCGACGACGCAACCTACATCACCGGCCATAATCTGCTTGTCGATGGTGGATGGATGGCCGCGTGACCGACTGGGCAGGATGAGAGGCAGGGCCGCCGCCTCGGCGAAGGTATAGCTCTCCTGCTTGAGCGATCCCGACTTGCCGACGACCCAGAGATATTCGTCCAGCAGATGAGTGACGAGAAAGTCATCTTCTGAAGGGGCCTCATGCATGACCACGAGGCTGATCTCGTTGTTGTTCAGCATACGAAGCAGATCGCCGCTGAAGGCCTCACGAAAGCGGAGTTCGATTTCAGGATAGTTCTCGCGCACATATTCCAGAAGCGGCGGCGCGATCAGTTCCCCGGGTGTCGGCGGCATTCCGACCGTCACCACGCCGCGCGCGACATTTGCCGTGATGGCGATATCGTGGACAGTTTGTTCGACCTGATTGAAGATCGTGTAGGCGCGGGTAAGCAATACCTCGCCGGCCTCCGTCAATTGCACGCCCCGAACGGATCGTGTGAAGAGCGGCGAGCCGAGCGCCACCTCCAGCTTGGATATCTGCCGACTCAAGGCCGGTTGCGCAACATTGAGCCGCTGGGCTGCCCGGGTGAAACTCCGCTCCTCCGCCACGGAGACAAAATAGCGGAGCGAAGCAAGTGTCATTTCGTGATGTATAGCTAGCACGATGTCCCGAAGCTCTTTCCAAAGCAGTCCGATCAGTCAACAGGCGACATTACCGACCAGCTTAGGCACCGCCTGACATTCAGCTAGTACGGCATATCTTCATTATGGGACAATGAGATACAGTGCCAGAGGGCAGATCTTCCATCAGCGTCGTGCGACGTTGCGTAACGCGCCAGGTCTGTTGTCAAATCGACGATGGAAAGCTCGGCTTAGCGCCGCTTCGCCGGTCAGCTCAGCACCCCATACATCATCCAAGTGATGCAGCCGCCGAGCGCGATCACAAGCAGCGGCGGCAGGCGCGGGACTGCTATCAAAGTTACGGCCGCGGCAAGCGCGATTGCCACCGAGGCGATGTTTCCGCTCGTCAGACGCAATATCGAAATAACGCCGGCGATGATGAGACCGGTGCCGATCGGCGCGAGCCCTTCGCGCATGATGCGATGCCATGCTTTCTCGCGATGGGCGTTCGAGAACCGGAAGACGGCATAGCAAAGCAGCGAGGAGGGAAGGAAGAAGGCGAGCGAAGCCACGAGCGCACCCGTCCAGCCTGCCATTCTCCACCCGATCAGCGTGGCAAGCATGGTCCCGGGGCCGGGTGCCGCGCGGGAAACGGCGAAGAGCTCGACGAATTCCTTGGACGTCAGCCAGCCCCGCCCGGTGACGAGCTCGCTCTCCAGGCCCGCGATAATGCTGCCGCCGCCGCCGATCGAAGCCAGCGAGAAGGGCACAAAGATCATCACCAGCCCGATCAGAACATCATCGCGCATCGGCCGCCCCCCGTTTCCAGCGCAAGAGAACGCTGACCGGCGCAATGAAGGCCACAACGGGCAGAAGCGGCCATTGGAGGATGCCGACAGTAATGATGGTAACGATGGTGACGAACAGAGCCGCCCAGTTGCGGCGGGATCTCACGATGCCCCGCCAACCGACGGTGCTGAGCAGTCCCGTCGCCGCGGCGGCAACGCCGATCAGGCTCGCCTCGAGAGCTTTGGCATCGCCGAGATGGCCGATGATCACGCCAAGTGCTATGACGGCGAAAAAGGGACCGACCAGAAAGGCGAAGATGCAGGTGGCGGCTCCCAACGGCCCGCGCAGCTGCTCGCCCATGCAAACCACCATGTTGACGACATTGGCGCCCGGCAGCATCTGCGAAATCGCCATGCTGCTCGCAAAATCATCTTCGCTTATCCAGTTCCGCTTGCGGACGAACTCCTGATAGAGCCAGCCGGACAGACCTCCACCGAAGCTCAGGATCCCGATCCTGAAGCAAACGGTGAAAAGCATCAGCAGCGAAGTGGGTCTCAGAGGAATTGCCTGGTTTGCCTGGATATCCATGCTGGGCCGCGCGCTCTCATTGAAGCTCATGGAAGCGCGGCCGGTCCGGCCGGCTTCCCCGAACCGCCTGGCGGCTAACCGCCCGCCTGCCTATCCGCACGGGAATAGCCCTCGCCGAAATCCCAATTGCCCGGCACGTAGGGGCGGTCGACCTCGTGGCACCAGTTCTCCCAGCCGCGCTCGAACGTGAAGCCTGCACGACCGCGCTCGATGGCGGCGATCTCACCTGGGGAAAGATAGGTCACCTCCCCCAGCGCCATCGCCTTCATCTGCATGCCGGCATTGAGCTCCATGTAGACGGCCGTAAAGACAGCCTCGCGCAGCGAGCGCCCGACGACCGTGCTGCCATGCCCCCGCATGAGCGTCATCGTCCGCCCGCCAAGGCAGGCGGCGAGATCGCGACCCATGTCTATGTTGGTCACCAGAAGATTGGTGCTTTCGCCGAACTTGTGGCTGATATCCCACGTCGGAATGTCGTCGCCGATCGGCGCGCACATGTGCATGATCGGTCGAAGCTTCTTGCCGGTCACGGAAAACGGGATCACGCTCGGGCTGTGATTATGGACGACGGCATTGACCTCTGGTCTCGCCTCGTAGATGCCGGCGTGAATGAAACGCTCGGAATAAGGCTTGCCGGGCTCCGCGCCGATGCTCGTCCCGTCCAGCGTGAATTCCATGATATCAGAGGCTTCGATGATTGCCGGCGCCCGCGCCCGTGACAGGAAGAAGCTGTTCGGGTTCTCAGGATTTCTCACGCTGACATGTCCGAAGGAATCCAGAACCCCTTCGTTGGCCAAGATTCGGTTCGCCGTTACCAGTTCCTCAAGGAGATCGTGCTGATCCATCATCATATTTCCGTATATCGCCGCAGGGGTTGTCTTGTCGCTGCTCAGGCAACGACCGATGACCAGGTTTCAGGAATGATTCCATCGTCGACGGCACGGCCGACATAGTATTTCCAGAGCTTGGCCACGTGCCGGTCGCGATTGAAGGTGCGGCCGAAATCCTCGAGTTCGGCGGCCGTCAGGGGCTCGACCTCTCCCAAGAGATGCGCGTCGTAGAGCGCCTTGGCATTTTCGACGAAATGCACGGAATCGATCAACAGCGCCTTGACGGATTCGGCAACGATGACCTGGCCATGGGCGCGTATCTGCAGCGCCTGATGACCGCCAAGCGTCTTCGCCAGGGCGTGGCCGAGCTCGGAATCGCTGACATGGCTCGGATCCGGATGTACCGGGATGCCGCTCGCCCAGCGGATCGCGTGGTTCTTGACCGCCAGCAGCGGCTTGTTCTTGACGATCGTAAAGGTCGTGGCGAGATCGTCATGGAAATGCGCCACGGAATTGACGTCGGGACGCGCCTTCAGCACTTCGGTGTGGAGATAGACTTCGGCCGGCGCGCGGATGCCCTTCGGTCCGACGACGACCTTCCCTTCCATATCGCAGATCAGAAGATCGTCCGGTCCCAACGAGGCGCGGCTCTGGTCGAAGGACTGGATCAGGATATGCTGTCCGTCCGGCAGCCGGGCGCTGACATGGCCGCTATAACCGAGGATATCGAGACTGTTGAGAATCAGCGTGCAGGAGGCCACCTCCTCGCGCAGCCGGCGCTCCTCGACGTCGTATCCCGTACCGGACCTTGCTTCCTGAAAACCGCTCATTGAAACTCCTTGATGATATTCCTTGAATGTGAATGTAGAGGCCGCTCGTCAGTCCTCGAAGAGGACGCCGCGATAGAGCGGAATGGAAAGGATCTCTTCGAAGCTGACCCACAGGAACAGAACGACGGCAGCCGCGATCAAGATGCTGAAGAGCGGCTTCTTGCGGCCCTCCAAGATCATGTAGGAGGCCAGATAGACGGGCACTGAGGGCAGGATGCCGACAAGCATCACGCCCGCCGTAAAGGCGGCAACCCAACCGACCGCCAGCAGCTCACGGCGGCCGGATGGATGCTCGTCCTCCTCCTCGCTCTTGGGCATCTGAGTGATGCTGGTTCCAGGATTGAGATATTTACGGACGAGCTCGCCGGTGCGGGTCGCCGTGCGCGAGAGGATATCGAGCGCGATCAGCACCACCAGCGTATAGCAGACTAGGAGCGGGACCTCGCGCGAGGCGGGCGGATATCCGTAGGATGCGACGATGAAGATGCCGGTGATGGTAAGCAGCACGAGCGGCGGCGCGAAATTCTGGGCAAGCGCGCTGAAGCCTTTGGGGGATTCCTTCATGACAATTCCTCGGCCGTTTTCTGCCGCCGCGAGAGCGAGCGCAGCATCGGGAAGGTGAGAGCAAAGACGATCATAAACAGCAGCAAGGCCGAGATCGGACGGGTGACGAAGATCGACCAATGCCCGCTCGAGATCATCATCGTCTGGTCGAAACTGCGTTCGGCAAGTTCGCCGAGCACCAGCGCGATGACGAGCGGCAGGCGCGGATAATCGAAGCGGATCAGCAGATAGCCGATGATGCCGAAGACGAAGGCGAGCACGATGTCCCCCGCCAGCGAGTCGTTGGCATAGGCGCCGACGAAGGAAATGGCGATGACGGCGGGCACCAGGATATGGGCGTCGAGGCGCGTGATCATCGCCAGCGGGCGGACCATCATCAGGCCGATCACCGAAGCAAGTACGGATGACAGCGTCAGCGTCAGGATGAGACCGTAGATCTCCGCCTCGTGATGCATGATCATCGTCGGTCCGGGCTCCATACCGTGCAGCACAAGGACCCCGAGGAGCACGGCCATTTCGGCGGTGCCGGGAATGCCGAAGGCGAGTGTCGGAATGAGGTTACCACCGTCCTTGGCATTGTTGGCCGCTTCCGGAGCGATGACCCCCTCGATGTTGCCCTTGCCGAAGCTGTTCGGATCCTTGGAGGCTTGAACGGTGCTGAAATAGGCAAGGAAGGCGGCGACTGTCCCGCCGACGCCAGGGATCGCGCCGACCAACGTGCCGATCAGCGAGCCGCGAAGCAGCGTCTTCCAATATTTGAAGGAGGCCCATACGCCGTCGAGCGTCCCTGTCAGCCCCACCTTGTCCTTGTGCTTGGCGATCGAGCCGCCCTTAGCGGAGAGTTCGATCATCTCCGGGAAGGCGAAAAGGCCGATCATGGCCGGAGCCAGCGGAACGCCCTCCCACAGATGTTCGATGCCGAAGGTGAAGCGCGTGCCGCCATTGACGTTGTCGAAGCCGACGAAGGCAAAGAGCAAGCCGATACCGCCGACGATCATGGCCCGCAGCATGTTGCCCGGCGCGCAGGCGGCGATCGTCACCAGCCCGAGCACCGCAAGCAGGAAGAATTCCGACGGGCCGAAGGCGAGGACGATCGTCTTCGAGATCGGAATGACGAGCAGTAGCGTGAAGACGCCGATGACGCCGCCGACGGAAGACGAACTTGCCGAGGCGCCGAGCGCGAGACCTGCCTTGCCCTGCTGGGCGAGCGGATATCCGTCGAGGCAGGTCGCTGCGTTCGGCGCGCCGCCGGGCAGGTTGATGAGGATCGAGGTGACCGAGCCGCCGAAGGACACCGCACCCATCAGCCCGCCCGCTAGTGAAAGGGCGGCATAGGGGTCGAGACCGACGGTCATCGGCCCGAAGACTGCAAGCGCTGTCGTGCCGCCCATGCCGGGAACGACGCCGACGATGAGACCAATCAGCATCCCGATCGTCAGAAACAGAAGCGACTGCAATGTAAATACATTGCCAGCCGCGGTGAGCGCGACGTCAAGCATCGATCTTTCCCGATCCTCTGGTGCTTAGTTGGCAGGGCCAAGATATTGGCTGTACTGCTTGTAGAAATCGAACTGGCTTTCGAGCGAAGCCTTGGCCGCAGCCGCGTCGCCGGGTTCGATGTCGATGCCGCTTTCCTTCGACCACTTCACGGTATCCGGATCCTGCATGGCGGCCATCAGGCTGTCAGCCAGCGTTTTTGCGACCTCGGGCGGAAGGTCCGGTGGGCCTGCGACAAGCCTGCCGAGCGTCAGTTTGGAAAGTTCGGGGCGGCCCATTTCCGTAGCATTCTGCGCGCCGGGAACGGAGGACTTCTCCTCGAACGTACCTATAATGCGCATCTCGCCGGATTCGGCGAATTTCTTGAGAAGCGGCAGCGGGCCGATGACGGCATCGCCATCGCCGCGGATGACGGCAAGCACGTAGTCGTTGCTGCCCTTGTAGCCGGAGATGATCTCGCGCTTGATGCCGAGCATGTCGGTCGCGATCATCGTGGTGGAATAGGCGGTGGAAGACGGGCCGGAGGCTGTGAACTTGACCGGACGCCCGAGCGCCTTCAGGTCCGCTACAGTCTTGTAGGAAGAGGCGGAGGGAACGCCGACGCCGTAGTCATCGTGGCCGAAGCTTGCAAGCCAGGTCATCTTGGTCAGATCGTACTGCAGACCGCTGTCCCCACGGATCTGAGGAACCAGCATGCCGGGGATGTTGAATATGCCGATCGTGTAACCATCGGCCTTGGCACGGAAAACCTGCGCCGCGCCGCGCGCGCCGCCAGCGGCCGGAACGTTCGTCGGGACGACGTTGACGGATTGCGGCAGGTGGCGCTCCATGGTCGGCGAAATCGCCCGGACATACGTATCGAACCCGCCGCCGGGGCTTACCGGGATCACGAATTCAATATTCTTGGCCGGAAAATCGGCGGCCACCACCGGGGTCGCTGCCAGCGCAAGACAAGCAACGACTGTCTGAATAATCCCTCTCACTCTCACTCTCCTCCTCTTAACGTCCCGTGGGTATGGTCGGATACCGGACCGCATCGCCGGCATCGGTCGCCTTGCGCTCAACGAACGAAATTTGACCCGAAAACACGCATCAGGCGCCGGCGCTGCGAATGCTGTGCAGATCTGTGGCGCTGAAGTGCAATTTGAGAATGAGATCGACGTCCGACTGGTCGAAACGCATCTGCACCCTCCCCAACTGCTAGCGTGACCCAAACGGATACAGCCTGCCGGGTTCATAACAAGGATAGATTTTTGCTCGCTGCTATAATTTTAATTCGTAGCTCGCCACGCGCGAAATCCGCTTGCTCGGCAACTCCGCGCGGTCTCCGTCCTTTAGCGCGTCGCAAGCGGCCGGCATAATCGTGGCGAAACTCCCGACCCTACGCGGGATAGAATTTTGCTGCAACTCGATCTCTTTTGTATGAAAATTATGCCCAAATTCGTGTTCTTCCCAAAATCCCCGGAAATCCTTATGTAGGCTTTCTATTCCTTGCTACTCAGACCTCAAGAAGCCAAATGAGCGTTGAAGCCGCGCCCAATACAGACGGACAGCCGCTGTTGTTCGATACGGCTGCTTTCGCCTCGCCGCAGCAGGGGTTCGAACGGTTGTGCGAACTGATCGTCGACATCTGCGACGCGGCGATGCTTGGCGAGGTGGAGAATTTCCGTGTCGTCGCCAGCACCCTGCATCTTGGCAACGCGTTGCTGCTGGACGGGCGTTCGAGCGCCTTGCGCTATAACAGGACGCCCGAGCATATCGCGCGCGGCCTCGATCACTTTCAGCTCGTAATGTATCTCGGCGGCGGCGCTGAATTCATCGTTGGCGAGCGCACCTTCCTGCAGCGGGCGGGCGACGTCTCCCTCATCAATATGAGTAAACCCCACCTGACGCGTGAAATTCCGGGCGACGACGGCGTCGCCCGAGTTTTGAGCTTCATGCTTCCTCGCCCCTTGCTCGCGCCCCTGTTCGCCGCGATCGAAAACGTTCCGACGATCACCGTTGCAAGGCGCGAGACCGCATTTGGAGCCCTGATCGGCGAACATATGCTGGCGCTGAAGCGTTACGCGGCGCAACTGACGCAGGCCGAGCGCCAGGCGGCAGCGCAATCGCTGGCGCAGCTTGCAGCCGGCGGCATGGATTCCCACGCCGACAACACCGCCCCCCTCCCGAGCTCATCGCAAGAGGCGCTGCGCGCCCGGATCAAACGGCACATCGAGGACAATCTGAGCACAGCCTCGCTCGATGTGACGAACCTGTGCCGCCGCTTCGCGCTGTCGCGCGCAAGCCTCTATCGCCTGTTTGCGCCGCAGAGCCCCGCGAGCTACATTCAACAGCGCCGGCTGCACCGCGCCTTCGCCATCCTTGTTTCTCCGGCATTCCGCCCCTGGCGGATCATCGACGTTGCCGTCGAATGCCAATTCAGCTCGGACGCGACCTTCATCCGGGCCTTTCGTCGCGAGTTTGGCCTCACGCCCGGGGAGGCGCGCGAGCGGTCGCTGCGGACCTCCAATGCGCCTCCGGACGATCGTCCGGCCGAGCCTCGTCCCGACGCCGAAGCGGCGCGCTGGGTGGCCGAGCTCACAGGCGCCATTCCGCAACTCTCCGCGCTTCGCACCATCCGCCAGGAGAAATGAGACGGAGTGCAAAGCAAGCAGGGATGGAGAGCAAAGCCGCCGCTGTCGTCTTCTGCTACGGGCTGCGCTTTGCGATACAAGGAGATAGGCGTGATCAGGATCGGAATCGCTGTGTTTGGAGCTGCACTGCCTTTGATGAGCGTGGCCCCTGCTTTCGCGCAGGACCAGGCCGGAGTGATCTATCGCTGCGACGACGGCACGGCGGTCATTGCAAGCTTTGTGAATTCCACGAACGAGGTCCTGATCACGACAGGTGGCCGCAGCTTCCGTTTGCCGCAGGCGAGGTCCGGCTCAGGCGCGCGCTATACGGATGGCAGCGTGGTGTTCTGGATCAAAGGCGACGATGCGCAGTTTGAAGTGGCCGGCAGATCGACCAACTGCCATACGCAATAGTTCGAAGCTTGGATCGAATAAAAAAGGCGCCCACTCGGGCGCCTTCCGGAAGCAGCTTTGCGGCAACCGCGATCAGTTGGCGACGGCCATGCCGGCCTGCACCTCGACGATCGCCTGATCGACCAGGCTGATCGCGTTGAGGCGGTGGCCTCCCTTGTTGGTCGCACCTTTCTGCAACGATGATTTCGCAGAGACCAGCGAATTCAGCGCCGACTGCATGTAAGGCTGGTTACCGCCCCACTGAGCTTCGACGCGGCTCGGCTGCAGAAGGATCGCGGCGCTCGAAGCGAAGGCTATTCCAAGGCAAAAAGCGAGCGCCGTTCGGCGCGGCGGCAATGATAAAGATTTCATCAATAACTCCATTAAATCCAGCTTTGGTGGCGCAAGATCAATTATTTACGCCGAGCAAAATACGTGCGCGCGAATGAAGGGCAATGACCGGAGCGCATATTTATGAGGCTGGGAACGAAATTGATACGTTCAGAATACTTCGCTGAGACGATTGGCAAACGCTTGATATTATTATCGCTCAAACAAGGCCGGAGACGCGTGCGTCCCGCCGCTCTCGCCAAACATCTATCCACGCCAGCGTCTCATGTGAGAGCCGAATCGCGACTCTCCCGACAGTCGATCTGATTTCTCGCGTGTCCGGCTTCTCGGCCCTGACATCCCGTCCGATAAGGTCAGCTCACGCCTTCACCGCACAGATTGCGTAGCGGTGCTGCGTCGCCCTTTCCAGGCCCTTCAGGAAGGTGAAATTCCCTCTCTGCGTTTTGTGGATCGTGCGCATGTTCGTATCGATGCTTATGGTCGAGAAGCCAGCGTCCGTCAGCAACGCCGCCACCGCCTCGGCACGCGCACCTTTGGAAAAGTAGACCCGCGAAAGGATGCTCTTGTGCGTTTCGGCAAGGG
The DNA here is from genome assembly GCF_012641395.1 of Rhizobium sp. P32RR-XVIII. GTDB lineage: Bacteria > Pseudomonadota > Alphaproteobacteria > Rhizobiales > Rhizobiaceae > Rhizobium. The sequence continues at coordinate 101,368 of NZ_JABAIH010000014.1, forward strand.
CGGGCGGCTGATGCGGGCGAGCGGAGCTCCGGCGAAGCCGGGACAACGCATCGGCGAGCCGGTTCGCGAGGCGTGAGACGAGGCTTGGATTGACGAAATCGCTGTCGATGATCAGCAGCTTGCCGCCGGGTTTCAAAACACGGTGCCATTCGGCGAAAGCCGCCTTGGGATCGACGAGGGTCCAGACGAGATGGCGATTGATGATGATATCGTAGGAGGCGTCCGCCTCCATGGTATTTTCCGCGTCGCCCATGAGAAAACGGATTGCCTGGCCACGCGACTTCGCCTTGGCCCGTGCTCGCTCCAGCATTGGCTCCGCCCAATCGATGCCGGTGACGGAAAAACCGAGATCGTCCAGAAGATGGGAGACGACGCCCGTACCCGAAGCCAGATCCAGCGCCCTGCGGCTCTTGCCTTCTCCAAGATGCCTGAGAATGAGCTCATGCCAAGCAGCCCGCTCGGCCTCGGAGAAGATTTCATGACCCGGTTGCGTGTCGAAGGTCTCTGCCCTCACCGACCAATAGGCCTTGATCTCGTCTTTCAGACTGTAATTTGATTGGGCAGCGACCTGATGCATACACCCTCCAGAACCCGTGCCTGGAATTCTTCTAAAAGAAATAACTTGACTGTAAAAGTCATAAAATCATAAATCCACACCGAAACATTTCAACGGGGGTAAACGTGTTCAACGTTCGTGTGGTGGCAACCGCCGCCGCGCTTTCGCTCGCTCTTTTTTCGGGTGCAGCGGAAGCCGGCGAGAAGATGATGATAAAGGATATCAGTGGTCGCGAGGTCGAGATCAGCGTTCCCGTCGAGCGCGTTATCCTGGGTGAAGGACGGCAGATCTATTTTACGGCAACCCTGGACACCGACGCACCTTTCAAACGCATCGTCGGCTGGCGCGACGATTTCAAGAAGGCGGATCTCGACGGCTATAATGCCTATCTCGAGAAATACCTGGAGATGGACAAGATCCCTACCTTCGGCGGCATGAAGGACGGCACCTTCGACATCGAGCAGGCGGTCACGCTGAAGCCCGACGTCGTCATCATGAACATCGATGCCAAATCGGCGACCGAGGAAAGCGGTTATATCGAAAAGCTCGCCAAGGTAGGAATTCCGCTCGTCTACGTGGATTTCCGCGAGAAGGCCATGGAGCATACCGATGATTCCATGCGGATCATCGGCAAGCTCTACGGCAAGGAAGGGCGTGCCGAAGATTTCATCAAGTTCCGCAACGAGCAGCTCGCCCGCGTCACCGGCGTGATTGCCAAGGCGACGGACCTGAAGAAGCCCGTGGTCTTCATGGAGCGCGCCGGCGGCTATAGCGACGATTGCTGCATGTCCTTCGGCGACGAGAATTTCGGCGAGATGGTTGAACTCGCCGGCGGCACAAACCTGGCCAAGGACATCATCCCCGGTACCTTCGGGACGGTGAACCCGGAACAGATCATCGCCTCCAATCCCGATCAGGTGATCGTCACCGGCGCCAACTGGGAGCTCTACGTTCCTGGCGGCAAATGGGTGGGTTTGGGCGCCGGTGCCGACAAGGCGGAAGCCACCAGGAAGCTCGCGGCGCTGATGCAGCGGCCCGCCTTCACGGATATCAAGGCGGTTAAGACCGGCAACGTCCACGCGATCTGGCATCAGTTCTACAATAATCCGTACCAGTTCGTAGCGGTTCAGCAGATCGCCAAGTGGCTGCACCCTGACCTCTTCAAAGACCTCGATCCGGACGCGACCTTCAAGGAATTGCATCAGCGCTTCCTGCCGGTCGAATACCGCACGGGCTATTTCGTGTCGCTCAATACGGGTCTTTGAAATCTCGTGACACTTGAAAAGGGCTCGGCTTGATGGCCGTCACAATCGAAAACACGGCAGTTCTCCCAGGACGTGGTCAGTACCGCGCCCTGGCGGCGCGCCGGATCCTGATATTGTCCGGCCTTCTCGCGGCATTGATCCTGAGCGTCGCTGTGGACATGGGCCTCGGCCCCGCGCGATATACGCTGAGCGAAGTTCTCGCCGCGATCCTTTCGCCAGACACGGTCGAAAACAAGTTGCGGGTCGTAATCTGGGACATTCGCATGCCGATCGCGCTGATGGCGGTGACGGTCGGTGCCTCGCTCTCGCTTGCCGGCGCGCAGATGCAGACCATTCTGGCCAATCCGCTGGCCAGTCCCTTTACGCTGGGCATTTCCGCAGCCGCCGGCTTCGGTGCCGCACTGGCGCTGGTCGCGGGCATTGCCGTCTTTCCTGCTGCAATCCAGTTCATGGTGCCCGTAAACGCCTTTCTGATGGCGATGCTCGCCTCGCTCTTCATCTATGGCGTTTCGACGCTGCGCGGCGTCACCGTCGAGACCATCGTGCTGCTCGGGATAGCGCTGGTCTTCACATTCAACGCGCTTTTGTCGCTGCTTGAATATCTGGCATCCGAACAGGCGCTTGCCGCCGTCGTCTTCTGGACCATGGGCAGCCTGACCAAGGCCACCTGGATGAAGGTTGGCGTCACCTGCGCCGTCCTCGTCCTATGCATACCGCTCTTTGCCCGCCGCGCCTGGGCGCTGACGGCACTTCGCCTCGGCGATGACAAGGCTGCGAGCCTCGGTGTCAACGTCCGTTCACTGCGGCTCGAAACCATGCTTCTCGTTAGTCTGCTGGCGGCGATCCCCGTCTCTTTTGTCGGGACGATCGGCTTCGTCGGGCTCGTCGGGCCGCACATCGCGCGCATGCTGGTCGGCGAGGATCAGCGCTTCTTTCTGCCCGGATCAGTCATCTGCGGCGCGCTGTTGCTTTCGGTCACCTCCGTTGTATCGAAGACCCTGATTCCCGGAGCGATCCTGCCGATCGGTGTCATTACCGCACTCGTGGGCGTTCCCTTCTTCTTCTCCCTTATCTTCACCAACCGGAGGCGGGCATGGTAGCGCTCAGACTGGAGGGGGTCGGCGCGCGCTACGGCCGCACACAGGTATTCAACGGCATCTCGACCGATGTGCTGCGCGGCGGCGAATTGACCGCTGTGATCGGCCCAAATGCCGCCGGCAAATCGACATTGTTCAAGCGGATAGCTGGCCTTCTTTCCGGTCCGGGCGTTGTCCATGTCGAGGCAGACCGCGACGGCCATAGATCGATCTGCTACATGCCGCAGGATACCGGCGCCAACGCGGTTTTGACCGTCTATGAGTCGGTATTGCTCGCCGCCAAGCAGGGCTCCGGCTGGCGGGTCGCCGATCGCGAGCTGACGGAGATCGACCGGATTCTATCGGCGCTGCATATTTCAGATCTTGCCTTCCGGGATCTCGGCGCGCTTTCGGGCGGGCAGCGGCAATTGGTGGCGATTGCCCAGGCCTTGGTCCGCAAGCCCGAAGTGCTCCTAATGGACGAACCGACGTCGGCGCTTGATCTCTTCCGGCAGATCGAGGTGCTGGAGTTCATGAGAAAACTCGCCGCAGCCGACGGCATGGCTGTTCTGATCGCGCTCCACGATCTCAATCATGCGCTTCGCTACTGTACCCAGACGATGGTAATCGCCGGCGGCGGTTTAATTGCAAGCGGCCCGACCGAGGATGTCATCACACCGGATATGCTGCGCGAGGTCTACAACGTCATCGCTCGCATCGAATGCTGCAGCGAAGGCAAGCCGGTGGTCATCGTCGACGGCACGGTGGGATAAGAGAGCAACTCCCCTGCCCCGCGAACGGATTTGAAGCCATATATCTTTCGTTGGCTACCCTTGTCAGTGACGCCCGCTGATCGGAAACCCGTGCCCTTGCCGCCCCTTGCCGCGTTTGGAACTGGACGCGAAGCTTAAAGCCGTGAATAAGCACTTCCTTAAGTAATTCGATAGCGACTATTGCCTCGATGAGAATAAGATCGAGGCAAGTCGCACCGGTGATTCGCTGTTCCCAGTCTCAAAGCCAATCGTCTTGATGGGAAACGTATCCGACGCGCCGAAGAGAGGGGCCGCGTGAGCTACACGTTCGCAATAGGCGATATTCATGGCTGCATTGATCCGCTGAAGCGCCTGCTCGCTAACATCGCGGCCTACGCTTCGGGTGGCACCGTCGTCTTCCTGGGAGACTATGTCGACCGCGGACCGGACAGTCGATCCGTCGTCGAAAGGCTGATTTCCGGCCCGCCATCCTCCAGCTGGAAATGGATAGCGCTTAAAGGCAACCACGAAGATATGATGGTTGGTGTGCATGCTGGGCAATGCGATCAGTCATGGTGGCTCGCAAACGGAGGGCTCAAGACTATCCAGTCGTATGAAAACGAAATCCCCGAGTGGCATCTGGAATGGGCGCACAGCCTTCCGCTCATGCACATGGATGAGCATCGGATATTCGTTCACGCCGGCGTCCGGGAGGGCGCATATCTCGAAGACCAGACCCCCAAAGATCTATTGTGGACGCGAGTGCCAGATGACTATTCCAGCACTTACTGGGGTAAGCATCTCTGTCACGGTCATACGCCTTCGCACCAGAACCCTCTCACGGTCGGAAACCGCACCAACGTCGACAGCGCTTGCGTCTTCGGTGGCAAGCTGTCCTGCGCTGTCTTCGATGACAGCGTCCCTGGCGGCCCGATTGCTTTTCTCGATGTAAAGGCCTGAGCTGTTCGGAGATCAGCTCTCTTGGGCAGCAGTCGTCGCCCTTTCTGGGCGCGCGCGGCTTGCCATGAGCCCCGTGAGGCCGGTGGCGATGATGGCGGCCGCATAGATGTCGGTCGTCAGCTGGTAGCCGAGCGTCTTTACAAGAAACCCGGCAAGAATGGCGGGTAGGCTGAAGGCCAGGTAGCTCTGGACGTAGAAGGCTGACAGCAGCCCGGCGCGCTCATCCGCTTTGGCAAGCGGCATGATCGATCCGACAGTCCCGAGAAAGCTCGTGCCGAACCCCATCCCGGTGACCAGTGTGCCGATGATCAGGACCGGCACGTTGGCGAGGTGGGTCCCGGCGACGACGGTGAGGAAGCCGACCGTCGTGGCCGAAACGCCGAAGGTCACGTTTGCCCGCGGACTGCGCGCACGGCGCAGGAAGACGCTGACAGAGCCAGCAGCCATCAGCGCGGCCACGACCGCTCCTCCGGTCAGCGGCGCCCTGCTGCCGGTGGTCGAGGCTACAAGCGAGGGCACCAGTGACAGATAAAAGCCGCCAAGGGCCCAGTTGGCGATGTTGACTGGCGTGGCGAGCGCCAATGGCCGCTTGACTTGGGGCGGAATGGTAAGCCGCGGCTTGAGGGAGGCCAGGGCGCCCGTGCGTCTGCCGCCCGTTTCCGGCGTCGTCCATATCGCCGCCGCCTGCGCCGCAAAGCCAAGCAGGAGCACGCCATAGACGAGGTGAAGCGGGAAAGGGCCGTATTGAATGAACGCGCTGGTGCCGATTGCGCCGAACGCCATGCCCGTCAACGGTGCGAGCGAGTTCACGAGCTGGCCCTTGGCGCGGTCGACGTCGACAAGTGCTGCGCCAATCGAGGCGCCGGCAATGCCGGTCGCAAGGCCCTGCACGATGCGCGCCGCGATCAGCCAGTTGGGCCCATCCGCAACGACGAAAAGCGCCATGGCTGCGACTTCGAGAAGCAGCGCACCGAAAATCACCGGCTTGCGGCCGAGATGATCGGAAATCGAGCCGGCAATCAGCAATGCCGTCAGGAGTGCGAAGGCATAGACCGCAAAAACAACTGTCATGATCACCGGCGAGGCAGCGAAGTTCTCCTGGTAGATACGATAAAGCGGCGTCGGCGCTGCGGATGCGCCGAAGAAGGTGGCGAGCGTGACGGCATGGAAAGCAATCGGGTTCTTTGCGGCAGCTCCGGACTCTCTGGATTCGCGGGAGGAGAACATATATAACCCTCAAAAGCTAAATCGTTGCGTTTAGGCGATGTAAGTGAACGCGCCACTAAAAGCAAATAATTTGCGTTTATGGCTTCATGAAAATTTCTGAACCATCACCGAAGGAAGGGCCAGGATAGGAAAATGGCAGGCAGGGAAGGTCTCCGTCCGGGCGGCAGAAGTGCCAGGGTCCAGGCATCGGTTCACAAGGCTGTACAGGATCTCGTTGCGAAGATGGATCGCGCGGACCTGACAATTCCGATCATCGCAGCTGAAGCGGGGGTAACACCGTCGACCATCTATCGTCGTTGGGGCGATCTTCAGGAGCTGCTTTCCGACGTCGCCGTCGAGCGGCTGCGCCCCGACATGCAGCCGGTCGATACGGGAAGCTGCCGCGGCGACCTGCAGGCGTGGGCCGAGCAATATGCCGAGGAAATGTCCTCGAACCCCGGCCGAGAGATGATACGCGACGTGCTATGTTCGCAGGACGGCAGCGGCGCCTTTCAATGCCGCAATTTCACCAAGCAGCAGATCGAAGTGATCGTGCAGCGTGCCAGGGAGCGCGGCGAAGCGTTTCCGGATGTCGAGGCGATCATGGACCGCGTTGTCTCTCCGATCATGTACCGCATCCTTTTCGGCGAAACACCGGATGCTGCACGTGTCGAGCGTCTGGTGGCAGGGGCAACGGAGCTGATATCGCCAACGCCGGCTTCCGCCCGTAAATCTGCGTGATGTCCCTTCGACGCGGAGAGGCCCAAACTGCAGAGGGCCAGCCCCGCGTGACAAAGATCAGCCTCGTTTGTCCGGACGGGCGTGGAGCGGTTGGGCCCGGTGCCAGTTTTCAAGGATACGGCCGTCGGTATGCGTCTGCTTCGCCCAGCGGATGCCGTTCGAAATGACCCTGTGCACGTTCTTGTCGTGATAGATCGGATAGGTCTCGTGGCCAGGACTGAAGAAGAAGATACGTCCGCGGCCACGCTGGAAAGTGCAGCCGCTCCTGAATACTTCGCCGCCCGAATACCAGGAGATGAAGACGAGCTCGTCCGGCTGCGGAATGTCGAAGGGTTCGCCGTACATTTCCGAGGCATTCACCTCGAAATAAGGCGGCAGGCCCTCGGCGATCGGATGCGAGGGATTGACGACCCAGACGCGTTCGAGATCGCCATCCGGCGTCTCGCGCCAGGAGAGATTGGCATTCGTTCCCATCAGTCGCCGGAAGAGCTTAGAGTGGTGGCCGGAATGAAGTACCAGCAGCCCCATGCCCCTCAGCACTCGCTGTTGCACGCGGTCGATCAGCCCATCGCTCACCTCTTCGTGCGCCATGTGACCCCACCAGAGCAACACGTCGGTGTCATTAAGCACTGAATCCGGCAGGCCTTCGTCGGGATCGTCCAACGTACCGCGGCGGATTTCGAAATCGGGATGCTGGATGCCGGCGGCGATCGCTCCGTCGATGCGGTCCGGATAAATCTCCTGCACTTCCTTGTGCAGTTGTTCGTGGCGTCCCTCGTTCCAGATGGTGACCTTGATTGTCATGGCGTCCTCTATCTTATGAAGCTTGAGCAGGGCGAATGACCCGCCCGGTGGAATCGAACAAATGGCAGGCCGAAGGATCGGCCGCGAGCGAAACGCGGTCGCCCGGTCGCAGAGCGATGTCGCCCTCGGCGCGCACCACGATCGGCTGCGCCTGCGAGCCGACCGTCATGTAGGTTTCAACGCCGAGCCGCTCGACGATCACGACCTCGGCGGAAAAGATGCCCGGGGCTCCCGGCGTGATCTTCAGATGTTCCGGCCGGATGCCGAGCCTCGCCTCCCCTTGCGGCACAGCGCCACCTGCATCCGGCAGATCGAGCGAAAGCCCGATCGGGCTTTCGGCATGCAGCGTCCCGGCTTGCGGGCGCGTGACCGTCACCGGGATGATGTTCATCTTGGGCGAGCCGATGAAGGTCGCAACGAACTCGTTTTCCGGCCGGTGGTAGAGCGTCATCGGCGCGCCCTGCTGCGCAACGACACCTTTGTTCAGCACGACGATCCGGTCCGCCATGGTCATCGCCTCGACCTGGTCATGAGTGACATAGACGACGGTCGCCTTCAGCTCCCGATGCAGGCGCTGCAGTTCGGCACGCATCTGTACGCGCAACGCGGAATCGAGATTGGACAGTGGCTCATCGAAGAGGATCAGCGACGGCTTCTTGATGATGGCACGGCCGATCGCCACACGCTGCCGCTGACCGCCGGAAAGAGCCGCGGGCCGACGATCGAGATAGTCGGTCAGTTGCAGGATCTCGGCGACGTTTTCCACCTGGCGGCGGATGTCCGTTTCCGGCACTTTCTTCAGGCTGAGCGAAAAGCCGATATTTTCCGCCACCGTCATGTGGGGGTAGAGCGCATAGGACTGAAACACCATGGCGATCCCGCGTTTGTCCGGCGGGACGTCGTTGATGCGCTGGCCGTTGAGGATCAGGTCGCCGTCGTCGATACCCTCAAGGCCGGCGATCATCCGCAGCAATGTCGATTTGCCACAGCCGGAAGGGCCGACGAATACGGCGAACTCACCATCCTCCACGGTGATATCCACGCCCTTGATGACTTCCAGCGCACCGTAGAATTTGCGAACGTTCTTGAGATTGATCATCTTTGAAACTTCTTTCCGGAAATCAGCCTTTGACGCCGCCCGCGAAGGTCTGCACGAGGAAGCGTCGCGCGAAGCCAAAGGCGACCACGGCGGGCAGGAGGTAGATGAAGGCGAGCGCCGCAAGCAGGCCGTAATCGATCTCGTTGATACGCAGGAAGGCACGGAAAAGGCCGAGCGGCAGTGTCTGCAATTCCGGCGACGACAGGAAAATCAGGGGCAGCAGGAAGTCGCCCCAGGCCGACATGAAGGCAAACAGTCCCGCGGCCGCCAGTCCCGGCAGCGCAAGCGGGATAAGCACCCGGCGGATGCGCTGCACGAGTGTTGCCCCGTCCATCACGGCGGCTTCTTCATAGTCGCGTGGCAGCCCGTCGAAGAAGGTCTTCATGATCCAGAGCGCCAGCGGCAATTGCATGGTCGCAAGCACGAGGATCAGGCCGAGATAGCCATCGATGAAGCCGGTCCAACGCATGATCGGCCGGGCATACTCGCCGAAGATCGGGCGAAGCACAGCCCCTTCGGCATTGTTCAGCGTCAACAGGAACTTGTAGAGCGGCACGACGAGCGCCGTCGGCGGCAGCACGCGGATCAGCAGGATCGCATAGAGGAACGGCAGCTTCCACCAGGCCCGGGTCCGCGACAGCGCATAGCCGCCGAGCCCCGCCAGCACCATGACCAATACCGTCGCGCTGCCGACCACGAAGAGCGAATTGAAGAGCCATTTCGCGCCGTCCTCCTTGGTGAAGACGCGCATATAGTTGGCAAGCGACCACTGCTCCGGCCAGCGCAGGAAAAGCTGCGCATTTCCGTCGAAGGAGGCAAGCAGCACCCAGAAGAAAGGCACGGCGCAGAAGATCGAGATCAGCGACAGCGTTGCATAGGCAAGCAAATCGGAGCGGGTCTTGTTCGCGTTCTCGGCGGGAGAGATGGCACCCATATCAGACGTCCACCTTCATGGCCCGGACATAGCCGATACCGAGGACCAGCGAGATCAGCAGGGCGACGACCGCGACTGCCGCGCCATAACCGAGCTGGAATGCCGTAAAGGACTGGTTGTAGATGTAGATGCTGACGAGCTCTGTTGCACCGCCAGGCCCGCCGCGCGTGAGCGCATAGACGAGACCGAAGACGGCAATCGTCGAGACCGCGGAAATCAGCATGTAGAGGAGGATCGTTGGCATCATCAGCGGCAGGGTGATGCGGCGAAACATTTGCGACGGGGTCGCGCCATCCATGCGGGCAGCCTCGTAGATTTCGGTTGGAATAATGCTGAGGCCCGCCGTCAGCAGGATCATGGCGGTGGCGATGCCGCGCCAGGTGTTGACGATGATGATCATCGACAGCGGAAAGACCTGCAGCCAGTCGGCCGGCGTGACGCCGAAAAAGCTGACGATCCGGCTGAGCGTTGCTTGCTCGCCACCCGCCAGCATCGAGATCCACATGAAGCCCGCAACGACTTCCGGTGCTGCGTTCGGCAGAAGGATGATCGAGGAGAATATCTGCCGGAAGCGGATGTTCCGGCGAAGCGCGATCGCAGAGACCAAACCGAGGACGAACTGGCCGATGACCGCCGAGCCCAGCACGAAGAAAAAGGTGACGAGTAGAGAGTTCCAGAACTTCGCGTCGTTCAGAAGCCGCGCATAGTTGCGGATGCCGACGAAGCGCGGCCGAAGTGCTGCAGCGCCGGTCAGCGCTTCATTGGTGAAGCTCAGATAGACGGAGTAAAGCGCGGGATAGATCACGAAGGCGAGAAGCAGCGCCAGCGATGGCAGCAGGATCAGGAGAAGCTGCCGCTCGGCGCGCTTTTCGTGGACGTTTCGGACCATGGAAGCTCACAATTCCGTCGAAATGAAACTGGAAGACGCGGCGGCTCAGCCGCGTCCCCGGAATAATCGGAAGGGCAGCCTATTTGACCATGTCGTCGCCGAGTGTTTCCTTGACGTAGTCGACCAGGATCTTCTGGGCGCCGGCCGCATCGGTTTCCTTGCGCAGCAGCGCTTCGGTTGCTCGGGCAACGCCTTCGGCAACCGCGCCGAAGCCGGCAGCCTGCTTCAGAAACACCCCGTTTTCAGCGGCCGCCTGGATAGGAACCAGTTCGGTCAGCTTCTTGAAGTCGGCATTCTTCGCAGCGTCCTTGCTGGCGGGAATGTTGCCGATGCGGGCCGCATAGGACACCTGGGTCTCTACCGAGCCGATTTCCATCAGCGCCTTCTTCGCCAGTTCGACATTGGTGGACTTGGAGTTGACCGCCCACGGCGCCGCAAGGTTGGCAATCACATACTGGCTGCCATTTTGTCCCGGAACCGTCCAGGTGCCGACGACTTTCGTCACGTCCGGGATCGGATTCTTGCTTTCGCGGCCCCAGTCGAAGATGTAGCACCAGGAGCCGCAGGTGGTTGCAGCAAGCTTGCCGGCCGGGAACATCTGATATTTCGGCACGACCCACGGTTCCGGTCCAAGCAGCGGCTGCGTCGGCATCAGATCGTTGTCGATTAGCTGCTTGTAGACGTCGAAGACGTCCTTGACGCCCTCGCCATTGAGGTCGAGCTTGCCATCGGCATCGACGATCTGCGGCGTCTTGGAGCCGACAATCAGGTGCTGGAAGCCTTCGTCGAAGGCGCCACTGCCCCAGGAAACGCCCGCCGGGAACAGCAGGCCGTAGGCGCCGGTCTTCTTCTTGATTTCGGCGGCGCGATCAAGAAGCTCCTTCCAGGTCTTCGGCTGCTCGGTGGAGATGCCCGCCTTATCGAGAACGTCCTTGCGGTAATAGATCTCCTGAATGCCGAGCATGAACGGCATCACATAGGTTTCGCCGTCCGGGCTGACGGCGAGCTGCTTGGCGACATCATAGAGGGAGCCGTAGCCTTCCCACGCCTTGAACTCGCTGCTGATCGGCGCGAGGTAACCGGCTTCGACCATGTCGGCGACGGCAGCCGTCGTCGGAATCGAGAAGAGGTCTGGAGCATTCCCGGCCCCGAGTTCCGTGAGCAGCTTGGTCAGATAGTCCTTGTCCGGCGCGGGATATTCGATGACCTCGACGGTCACCCCATACTTCTTTTCGATGCGCTCGACGGTCGACTTCATGGCGTCGATGCCGGCTTGGCCGTGGTTGGCGATTCGGATTGTCTCGGCATGCGCCAGCGTCGAAACGGCGCTGAGCAAAATGGCGCAGAGGCCACCAATGACCGTCTTCTTCAACGGAAGTCCTCCCTTTTGGTACACGGCGCCCTCCAGCACCGTGCGTAAAAATGTACACGCATTCGCAGTTAAGACAAGATGGATATTAAGAAGCGCTGAGCCTATGCATTATATATCTGATTTTACTTCATAATTTTAGATATTGCCTTCACTGCTTCGTTGTGTAATCGTATACACAATTGGATCGGGAGGACCTTTGCATGTCACAGAAATTGCGGCTTGGCGTTATCGGCGCCGGGCTGAAGGCGGCTGAATATGCGGAAAGCTGGGCGAAGATGCCTGAACTCGAGTTCGTGGCGCTCGCCGACACGAACCCCTCCTCCCGCCAGCGGCTGATTGACGTCTGCGTCGCTTCCGGCGCGCCGGCGCCGAGGAGCTTCGAGGACTATCGGGACGTGCTTTCCACCTGTCGGGACGAGCTCGATATCGTCTACGTCTCGACTCCGCACGCCTTCCACGGCGAACAGGCGGTCGCGGTTGCGGAAGCCGGTCTCGACCTCTTCCTCGAAAAACCGATGGTCACCACGGTGGCCGAAGCCGAGCGGCTGATTGCTGCGCAAAAGAAAAGTGGCGTGACGATCGTCACCGCCTTCCAGGGGGGCCTTTCGCCGCTGGTCATCGATACCCGCGAGCGCGCCGTAAGCGGCGAATTCGGCGATCTGATCGCGATTTCCGGGATGATCTGGGAAAGCTGGTCGAGCAACTACGACGGACACTGGAAGCAGCAGCCCGAAATCTCCGGCGGCGGCTTCATGTTCGATACCGGCGCGCACATGATGAACACCGTTTGCCTGCTCGCCAACTCCGATTTCGAAAGCGTCTCGGCCTACATGAACAATCATGGGAAAAGGATCGATATCGCAACCGCCGTCTCGGCGCGTCTCAAGAATGGCGCGCTTGCGACCCTGACGGCGGCTGGCGAAGGTCCTCCGGGCTGCGCCTCATACATCACGTTCTTCTATTCCAAGGCGATCGTTCGCATCGACGCCTGGGGCGGCTGGCGCGAAATCAGCGTAGGCCGCGCGAGTGGAGCGCGGGAGGAGGCCGAGATTCTCGGCAACCCGATGAAAAGCTTTCTCGCCATACGTGGCGGAACGATGGAGAACACCGGTTCGGTTGAAATGGGCTTACGATTCGCTAGGCTCTGGGATGCAATCAAGGAATCGGCAGCGGCAGACGGCGTCCCCGTCAGGATTGCCGCGCCGTAAGCGTGTGGAATGTCTGTAATGAGCAAACGACGGATGACCTCGAAGGAACTGGCAAAGCTCGCCGGGGTGTCCTCCGCGACCATTTCGCGGGCTTTCTCGTCGGATTCGAGGATCGGCAGCGCTACACGCGACCGCATCCTGGCAGTAGCGCGCGAACATGGCTATCAGCCGAATGCGCTGGCGCGTTCCCTGAACAATCAGCGTTCCCGTCTCGTCGCGCTCGTCGTCAACGCGATCGGCAACCCCTGCGAAGCCGAGGAGCAGCAACTTCTCGTCCAGCGGCTGCAGGCCCGCCAGCTTCTGCCCATCATCCTCTGTTGCCGCGATCACTCCGACCGGCTGCAACTGATGCGCCTGGCCTCGACCTATCAGGTCGATCACGTTGTCGTCTTCTCCGACATGGTCTCGATGCAGGACGCAGTCGATATCTTCCACACCACGAAACCGATCATCGTGTCCTTCGAACCGCTTGAGAACGAAAACGTCTCCAGTATCCGCATTGACGGCTCGGCGGCCGCCGACGAAATCATCGACAAGATCGTCCGCGACGGCAAGAAACGCTTCGCCTATCTCTCCGGCACCAAGTCCAGCTGGATCGACAAGCTGCGCCGCAAGTGGTTCGCCGATGCCCTCGCCAGACGCGGCCTCTCCCTGGAAGCTGAGGCCTTTGGCGACTACGGATACGATTCCGGCTTCAAGGAAGCCGTTCTCCTGCTGCATCGCTCCAAGGTCGACGCGATCATCTGCGGCAACGACGTGATGGCGATCGGTGCCCGCGACGCGGCCCGCCGCGTCCTCGGCAAGAACACGCCCGACGATATTGCCATCGTGGGCCAGGACGGCATCGCCATGGCGGCCTGGGATTGCAACGATCTTACGACGCTGAGCCTCGACCATACCGCTTTCATGGATGCGGTGGTGGAGCTTATCGAGCGTCACGAAGCCGGACTCGAAGGCCCGCACAACATGATGCTCACCTGCACGGTCCGCTGGGGCTCAACGGCGTAGCCGCTATAACAATCATTGCATGAGCTAGCTCAAGCGAGCGAACGGACTTGGCGATACTATAGGCGCGGCAAGCACAAGTCCGCCGCGGTGGACTTTATGCTTCTGATTCGTCTCTTTGTGACTGCTCGCTTTGGTGTATAGTCTAGGCGGGAAATTCGACACAGCATCAGCGTCTGCTCAGGAGAACGTTTCATGCGAGTCTCGAGTGTATTGGTTTCCGCCTTTTCATCCGCGCTATTTGTTGCCATCATCTTCGTGGCTGACGTTGCCTATTCCCAACAGGCACCTGCAGTGACCGTCGCTCCCGCTAAAATGATGGATCTGCGGGAGACCACGGACTTTACGGGCCGTGTCATTGCCATACAGAAGGTCGATATTCGCGCCCGCGTCGCCGGTTTCCTGGAGGCTGTCAAATTCACAGAGGGGCAAACTGTTTCCGCCGGGACGGTACTTTATGAGGTCGAAGACGGCACGTATCGGGCCGCTGTTCAGGAAATCCAGGGCTCTATCGAGGCTGCCGAAGCAGCGCGGGATCTGGCTGTCATCGAGCAGCGTCGTTCCCAGCAGCTCTTCGCCAACAGGACGATCCCGCAGGCGCAGCTCGACATTGCAAATGCCCAGGTAAAGAAGGCAGAGGCTGAGCTCGTCCGTCTCAGGGGCAGCAAGGCGAGCGCCGAGCTCAATCTTTCCTACACGAGGATCGTCGCGCCCTTCGACGGGATCATCGGCTTGAGCGCCGTAGATGTCGGGGCTCTCGTCGGTCCCGATTCCGGTTCGCTCGCTACTCTGACGCGGCTGGATCCTATCTATGTGAATTTCCCAGTCGCGACCTCGCTTTTTCTTACCTATCGCGAGCGCGTGCTGAGGGGAGAGGCCCCTCCGGGCGGCAATGTCGGGATAACTCTGCCTAACGGAACGATATATCCGTCGAAAGGGGAGATCAATTTCGTCTCCAGCGACGTGGCGCAGGGTACCGATACGATCCTGGTGCGCGCCGAATTCGCCAATCCAGATAAACTCCTGCTCGATGGCACGCTCGTCAGGGTCACGTTCGAACAGCTGGACAGGCAGGATGTGCTGGCCATACCGCAGGAGGCTGTACAACGCGATCAGCAAGGCGCCTTCGTGATGGTCGTCGGCGCGGATTCCAAGGTTGAACTTCGTCGTATCGAAGTCGCTCGCTCTACGCGCGGCCAGTCGGTGATCGCAAAAGGCCTGAAGGAAGACGAGCGCGTTATAACAGATGGCGTCGGCAAGGTACGACCCGGCATGGTCGTCGATGCTGCACCTGCCGCAGACGGCTAAGCCATGATCTCCGCAATCTTCATCGATCGCCCGCGATTTGCCGCCGTCATTTCCATCGTGCTGACGCTTGCCGGCCTGATTGCGCTGACAAGATTGCCGATCGCCCAGTTTCCCGATATCGTCCCGCCGCAGGTCAGTGTCACGGCTAACTATCCCGGCGCCGGCGCCGAAGTGGTCGAAGCGACCGTCGCTCAGCCGATCGAAAGCAAGGTCGTCGGCGTTGACGACATGCTTTACATGAAATCCACGAGCGGCGCTGACGGATCCTACAACCTGACGGTCAGCTTTGCCGTCGGGACGGATCCGGATATCGCCACTGTCAACGTCCAGAACCGTGTGTCGCTCGCCGAAGCCGGCCTGCCATCCGAGGTCAAGCAGACCGGCGTCAGCGTCCGCAAGAAATCCTCCGCCCTGATGCAGGTGATCGCCATCTATGGCGAGAACGACAGCTTCGATTCGCTGTTTCTTTCGAACTACGCGACCATCAACATAATGGATACGCTCAAGCGGGTGCCGGGTGTCGGCGATGCATCGATGTTCGGAGCCCAGGACTATTCGATGCGCGTGGTCCTCGACGTCGATCGCCTCACTAGCCTCGAGATGACGCCAACGGATGTGATCAACGCCTTGCGGGCACAGAACGTCCAGGCCGCCATCGGCCGTATCGGCGCCCAGCCGATGACGAACGACCCGCTGTTCCAGCTCAACCTGCAGACCCAGGGGCGGCTGACCGATCCCGCAGAGTTCGGAAACGTCGTCTTGCGGGCACAGCCCGACGGCTCCTATGTTCGCATTCGCGACGTTGCCAAGGTTGAGCTCGGAGCAGCGAGTTCGGATTCCAGCGCGCGCTTCAACGGCAGGCCGGTCGCCATGATCGGGACGTATCAGGCTCCCGGCGCAAATGCGCTTTCCGCAGCAGAGGGTGTCAGGGCGGCGATGGAGCGCCTCTCCCGCGCCTTTCCGGAGGGTCTCACCTACAAGATTTCCTATGACACCTCCGAATTCGTCGAGGCGAGTGTGGAGAACGTCGCCCATACGCTGATCGAGGCGTTCGTGCTCGTCATCGTCGTCGTATTTCTCTTTCTGGGCAGCGTCCGTGCGACGCTGATACCGCTGGTCGCCGTTCCGGTAGCCCTTATCGGCACGTTTGCGGTCATACTGGCGATGGGCTTTTCGCTGAATACCGTGTCGCTGCTGGCGCTGGTACTCGCTATCGGAATCGTTGTCGACGACGCAATCGTCGTCGTCGAAAATGTCGAGCGGGTGATGGAGGAGAATCCTGGCATGCGTGCGCCGGAGGCAGCCCGCCTTGCCATGGGCGAAATCACCGGCGCGATCGTTGCGATCACCCTCGTCCTGCTTTCGGTCTTCGTGCCCGTCGCCTTCATTCCGGGTCTCAGCGGTCAGCTCTTCCAGCAGTTTGCGGTCGCCGTCTCGGTGTCAATGGCGATTTCTGCGATCAATGCCCTGACGCTCAGTCCGGCCTTGTGCTCAATCCTCCTCAAACCGCACCACGGACCGAAACGGGGCCTTCTTGGGTGGATCTCGCGCGGCATTGACCGCAGCCGCGACGGCTATGCGTATGTCGCCGAGCATATCGCTCGCAGAGCCATTGTCGGCCTCGTGCTGCTGGCGATCGCGATTGGCGCCAGCGGTTGGCTGTTCCGTGTCGTGCCGACCGGCTTCCTGCCGAGCGAGGACCAAGGCGCCTTCTTTGTGGAAATCCGTCTGCCGGATGGCTCATCCTACAACAGGACCGACACGATTGTGCGCCAGGTCGAAACATTGCTGGGCGGCATCGAAGGAGTCGCGAACGTCATCACCGTCACGGGCTACAGCTTTCTCGATGGCCTGGCGAAATCGAACAGCGGCTTTGCCGTAGTGACCATGAAGCCCTTCGCCGAGCGCGAGAGCGCAGCCGCCTCGGTCGATTCCGCGATAGCGGCCACCATGGCCAAGGGCACGACAATCAGGGGCGCTCAGGTCTTCGCCTTCAACCTGCCCCCGATCCTCGGTCTGGGTACCGGCTCCGGCTTCGAATATCAACTGCTCGACCTGCAGGGACGCCCACCCACGGAACTTGCCGCGACGGCCGGCGGGCTGATCGTGGCGGCGAACCAGAACCCGATGCTCGGGCCGACTTTCAGCACCTACTCGGCAACCTCTCCGCAACTCTATCTCTATCTCGATCGCGATCGCCTGCAGGCTCTTGGGGTGTCGGTCAGCGATCTGTTCGCCACGCTGCAGGGAACGCTCGGATCGTATTACGTTAATGACTTCAACCTCTTCGGCCGCAGTTGGAAGGTCAATCTGCAGGCTGCCGAGACAGATCGCGATTCCGTCAACGACATTCCACGCCTGCATGTCCGCAATGCGTCCGGCGAGATGGTCCCCGTCGCATCCGTGGCGCGCGTGGACTACATCGTAGGCCCGCAATCGATCGTGCGTTACAACAACTACCGCTCCATCACGCTGAATGGCCAGCCGGCCCCCGGCGTCTCGTCCGGCCAGGCGCTTGCTGCGATGGAAGCGCTTTCGGCAGCGACGCTTCCGGCAGGCTACAGCTTCGAGTGGACCGGAACAGCGCTTCAGGAGCTCGAGGCGGCTGGCCAGACCACCGTGATCCTGGCGCTCGCCGTCCTCTTCGCCTACCTCTTCCTGGTCGCTCTTTATGAAAGCTGGACGATTCCGATCCCGGTTCTGCTTTCGGTGGCGGTCGGTGTCGCAGGCGCTCTTCTTTCAGTGTTGATTGCGGGTCTGTCATTCGACATCTACGCCCAGATCGGGCTTGTGGTCTTGATTGCGCTGGCCTCCAAGAATGCGATCCTGATCGTCGAATTTGCCAAGTTCCAGCGGGAGAAAGGTGCAGGCATCGTCGATGCGGCCATTCAGGGCGCCCGGACCCGCTTCCGGGCAGTGATGATGACCAGCTTCGCCTTCATCGCCGGATTGATCCCGCTGGTTATCGCGCAGGGGGCTGGCATGCTCAGCCGCCGGGCGGTCGGCACGGGTGTTGCAGGCGGCATGCTGGTGGCCGCACTCGCCGGGATCTTCATCATCCCGGCCCTCTATGTGGTCTTTCAATCGCTCCGGGAACGTGCGCATAAGCTTGCTGGCGGCTCGCAGCCGCAGCCCGCCGCCGCGGCTGCCCCAGAGGGTGAGCGGCCACATGAGCCCGATCAGGTTGCGAGTTCCACGCAAAGGCGTGCCGATTTGAGTTAGCACAAAGCCGCCGCCTGACGGAGGAAAGTCCGGTTCAGCTCGGGATCCTTGCTTTCCTTCACTAGGCGGGCATCCGGCGCTAGAAGGCGAGAGCGTCGGCGATCCGCCGAAGGACACCGCACTCACCTCTCAGCGCGAACCAAAGGACCAATTATAGGATGATGCCGGGTCGTACACGCAGGCATAGTCGAGGATGCACATCTTTCCGTTGGCATCACGCAAACTGGTCGTGTCTCGCTTGTCACCCAACCGGCAACGGGCTGGCGGATAACGGAAGCTGCGGCCGCCGAAACCGACGCGGACAAAAACTGCCTTCTGTTGGCGGATGATCTGCGCAAGCTCGTTGCAAGTGTAAGCCCCGGAATTGACGTTCACGGCCTCGACGGCAAGGGCTGATGACGGGAGCAAAAACGCCGCGGCTAGGATCACGCTCTTCATGGAAGGTCCTCCCCTGAAGCCAGTTAAGCAGCGGCGTCCGCGGCATTCAAAGCAAATTTTGGAGAGGTGTTGAATTCCGCGCCGGCACTGCGGCCGGAATCGCGAGTGACACGACACGAGCGCCCAAAAAAAGACCGCCCCGGCTGAAGGAGGCGGTCAATGCGGATACGATATCCGCTGGCCACGGTGCGCGAGGGGGGTGGGGAAGCACCGAGGCTGTACTAAACGCCTCATCGGGGGAGTTCGCCGATGAAGCTATAAGAAGGTACCATTCCGTTGCACCGCGCGAAATTATACAGAGGTTGTCCCAATCATAGACCCATGGTCAGGTCGCGGCACCTTTCCCGTCCCCTTACACTCCGGACTTGGCTCAGTGCCGACCCAACGGTTCTGTTGAAATTTGAGAGGCGATATTGACCGTGGAATGTCAGCCTGCTTCGGACAGTGCTTGCGCGGATAACAAATGCCGCCGTCGGAAGCTGCACATGTTTTTGAACTCGAGCATCGGCTGGAGTGCCGCTCGGTCCGCGGCGATCCTGTGCGATGCGGCAGCGATGGTCACATTGCGAGGGCTTCGGTTTCGGCGGCCGCCATTGCCTTGACCAGCGAAAGGACCTTCTCCCGCACCTTTGCATCTGTAATTTTTAGGTATGCCTGATTGAGGGCGAGCCCCTCCTTCGAGCGCAGGAACTCGCCTACTGGATCAGCGCTGTCCGGAGTTTCGTCTCCATCAAGGCGCCGCGGCGATGCTCCGTCCTGCTGAAAGAGGAAGCTTGGCGGCACGGAGAGAACTTCAGCGATCTTCAGGAGCCGGCTTGCACCGATGCGGTTCATACCCTTTTCGTACTTCTGCACCTGCTGGAAGGTAACGCCGATCTGTTCGGCCAGTTGCACTTGGCTGAGCCCGAGCAACAACCGGCGCGTTCTCACTCTCGAACCTACATGGACGTCGATTGCATTGGGAGTTTTTGCGTTCATTTCACTGTTTCCCAGGAGGCACGCTACTGAATGGCACCTGTTCCAGGGTAAGCCGGGCAGGCCGCCCTTCGGGTCCCAAATCGCTCAGCTTACTGCACCGCATCCAGCGGCCGCAGACGAGGCCGCTGCGTGCACCTCCTGCAAATGGACGTAAGCCGGACTATTACTGTTACACCATCCTCCCTGCCCGTTGCTATTGTCGGGAGAAAGGCTCCAACTATTAAAAAGGAGGGGATGACCTATACACGAGCTTAAGAGCTTTTATACGTGCTTGACCGCTCCCGCGACTTTCAGCGGCCGGTGACCTGGACCCCCACGTCAAACGTCCAAGTCGGCTTGCCCCATTCAGCCGGCAGTGGCGGAAATGGTGAGAGGCGGCGAACGTCAGCTGCAACATCCTGATCCAACTGTAGAAGTCCAGAGCTTTGCGTTATGGACAAACCAGCAAGTGAACCATTGGCACTAATCGTTAACTTGACGCGTACCGACATCGAACGGCCCATGCGTTTGTATTCGTTTGGCACCTTTACGCCGCGATTGATGCGGGATCGAACTTTGCCCGGATAATTGGCTACAGCCGCACTGCCTGCTCCATCCGAACCGCGCGCTGAACGGGAGTTCTGGTTCGACTTCGCAAGTTCTTCGCCGTCGTTGGCGCCACGCTTCGAATCCTGCTTATTCTCACCCTGCGAGCCGGCAACCTTCTTTTCGACCTTCTTCGGCGGCTCTTTCTTTTCCGCCTTCGGCTTTTCGACCGGCTGCACGGCCTTCGGCTTCGGCGCGGGCATCGGCATCTCTTCCGGCTGCACCGGCTCCGGCAGGGCTTCCGCAGTTTCCACCGGCTCAAGGGACTTTACCTCTTCCGGTATCTCGGTCGCCATCGGCTGGATAACGGAGGTCTCCGTCGGAACATTCGAGGTCAGGACTTCCGGTTCTGCAGCGGTGACGGTCTCTGCAGATGCCCGCGTCACTTCCTGCACCGGCCGAACCGGCTCGGCTTCCACAGGTTCCGCCCTTTCCGGCTGCACTTCGGTGGGCTGAACCGTTTCCGGCCGAACGGTCTCAGCCACCACTTCTTCGGGCTGCGGCTCTACCCGCAGGTCGGGGTCGCCGGCAGACGCCTGGTCGACCTCGGAATCGCCGAGAATGACGACGCTGACGGTCTCGCCCGCCTCCTCCTCCGGCTCATGCGGCGTCACCACGAAGCCGACGGTAAGCACGGTGAAAAGTATCGCATGAAAGGCAAACGAGGTCAGGCATGCTACGGCGACATTGCGCTTGCGGAGCTTCGGGGCAGCGTCCTGCTTTTCAATTGCGCCCTGGTCCATGGGCGGCGCATCCGCAGCACCAGCCTTCGGGCCCCGCGGATGTTCCGGGAAGCATTCGATCTGAGCGAAACGGGTATAATGGATGATGGCTTCGCCAGCGGGCTGGCGCGCCGCATTGCGCAGTTCCGGCATCTCGTGCCCGGGAAGGAGCCCGGGCGGGTTGTCGTTCGAACCGCCCACATCCTGCTCGACGAAGAACGCGTGCCGCGACCTGGATTTCGCTGAAACTACCATTTGCCTTGCCCCGGCCCGTTGGAAACTGAAGCCTCGCCGAAGGTCACTCCGGCGCCATTCTTCACCCTTCGAAGGGAACGGAAATCTGCGAGCGAGTGACGAGACCCTTCATGCATTCGCCGGCCGCCGGACCATCGCAGACCGGCGTATCGTTGATCAGGATGCGGGTGACCGCCTCGCACTTGACGTTCGGCATGTCGAACTGGCGCACGCGCTTCTTGCCCTGCGGCAGATCGCGGAAATCGAAAACGGTGATCTTTTCGACGGTGTTCTTGTCGTTGAAGAAGGCGAGCTCGAAGGAAATCTTGTTGACCGGTGAGCCCAGCTTGTTCAGCGCCACGAAGGTCATCATGCAGCCCTTCTGCGAGGGCGTCAGGGCGTTGAGCTCGACTTCGAGGGCATTTGCGGGAGCCGGAGCGGCAGCGGCGGCATCCTGTGCATAGGCGGAGAAAATGCTTCCAGCCGCCATCAATCCGCCCACCACGAAAGTTGCAAACCTGCCTGCCGCCAACATCACTTCTCCATTCATTTCCGAAACTTGACTGAAATAGTCATATATCAGAGACGGACGGCGTTCGCCAGAGCGGCTACAGCTCTATAATCCGCTGGAGAACCAGCAGGGGGCGAAGCATTGCAGTTGCGCAACACCGAGACGATTGAGGCATAAGGCGTCAAAGGGCATCCCGAGGCTTTTAGCAGATCTCGTGCCGACGACCGCCGCGTATCATTTCCTTCGCGACGGTCAAATCCATCATTCAGGGGCCGCTAGGCGGCCTCAGGACTTGGGTAGCCGGTAGTTTGGATCCAGATGCCCAACTTTTACCGGGAAGATGTTGGCCAAACCTTCGCGAAGTTCGTCCTCATTGACGGAGCCCTTACCGGTCGTGTCGAGTTTTGCCCACCGGTCCTCGTTATAGCTAGCATCGTAAGGCCGGTCGTTGAGTGCGGCGAGGCGCGTTTGGCCATCCAGATATTCGCTCTTGGTGAGCGTGCCGTCTTTGTTTGTATCTGCCCATTCCATCGCCTGACGGGCCATGCGCGCCTGGAATTCAGCGACAAGTTCATCATCGGTTCGCAGTGGCGGCGCCTTTGGTGGCTGTTGAGGCGACACCTCCATGCCCTCATCTTTCACGGACGGACTCTTGCGCGCCTTCGGGACGAACAGGCTGTAAACGGAATTGTCAGATCCTACTTTCATAAAAATGATATCCTTTTCTGGCTGACCTTACGCAAGGCCAAGTTGTGGGCCGATACTTGTCCGGACCTTGCCAAAAACGCGAATTGGCGAGTTGCGCTACAACTGAAAAGGATTAATGCGTCGGCCTAATGCAGCCGACGCAACGACCGTGATTTTTATGGCGCTCAGGAATCCGGCCGGGCAAGGACCGTAGAGGCATTGCGGAAAACCGCTGCTTTCTTATCCGACTCGCTCAACCGGCCGATGCTTCAGCCCAATCGTGCCACTCCGCCTCACTGCCACGGAATACGTTGAGGTCGATCCTGCCTTCGACGCCATGCGAGAGGCCGGAGCCCGAATACTGCCAGAAGAGCCACTTTCGTCCCGGATAGACCTTGGCGGGGTGAGCGGCTACCGAGCGCAGCCAGAAGTGATAGTTGGGGAACGCCCCCTGCAGATTGTCGCGATAAAAGTCGGGGGCGGTGTAAATGATCGGGCGTTGGCCGTAATGCCTCTCCAGCTTGTCCATGAAGACCTGCATCTTCTCCAGCACCCGCGCCCGCGAGGGCTGTTTCCTGCAGCTCGATTCCCCGTTCCACTCGACGTCAATGACTGGCGGAAGAGCGTCCGCGTCCCGCGGGACGTTGCGGATGAACCAGTCTGCCTGCTCCCCGGCGGTCCGGCACCAGTAGAAGAAGTGATAGGCGCCGCGTTTAAGCCCGGCCTCCTTCGCGTTGCGCCAGTTCTTTCGGAACATCGGATCAAGATGGTCGCCGCCATCGGTCGCCTTGATATAGGCGAAGTTCGCGCCTTGTGTCCGCAACTTCGCCCAGTCGATCCCGCCCTGCCAGCGCGAAACGTCGACGCCGTGCACGGCGAGCTTCCGCGGCGAGGCGGAACCGAAATTGATGGGCTTGGCGTCGCGGAAGCGGCGGCTGTAAATCTGCGTCCTCGGCGACGGATCGATCGCGGGGGGCGCGGGGTCGACGGGGGCGACGGGGGCGAAGGCGGCAGTCGGAGTTTCCGCCGGATCGGGCATGGCTGCCGGT
>NZ_JABAIH010000015.1 GCF_012641395.1 Rhizobium sp. P32RR-XVIII
GAGCCGTAACGAACCCTATCGAATAACACCGGTCCTAGCCGGAGCCTGAAAACACGACGCTATGTCGTGAACGTCGTTGGTAAAAGAGCAGGAGACTTATAACGCACCTATGTCAGTCGGCCCAAGGGAAGGGACAACCCACTATGCGCCAGGCGCTTCGAGCGCGAGCTATTGACCGGGACCCAATCTGCGGAGAGCATTATGGCCAGCGGCCCTGTTCTGCGCCGCATTCAAAGGCCGGACACATGGCAGCTCCGACCAGCAGCGTGCAAAAAGTCAAAAACCTCTTGCCAACCCGGAGCAATGGTATGGACCCCGCCCGCCATCGGGCGCAGCCTTCACAACTCCGAAATGGACTAGAAGGAGGATTACCATGTCGATCGTTCGGATTGGTCTCGATCTAGCCAAATACGTCTTTGAGGTTCACGGCGTGGACATTCATGGCAAGGTGGTCCTGCGCAAAAGGTTGCGACGAGATGCCGTCTCTACGTTCTTTGCTAACCTGCCGAAGTGCCTGATTGGTATGGAAGCTTCGAATGGCGCGCATTATTGGGCGAGAACGTTGAAGGCGCTGGGGCATGAGGTTCGGCTCATCAGTCCGCAATTTGTAAAGCCTTATGTCAAATCGAATAAAAACGATCAGAATGATGCGGAAGCGATCTGTGAAGCCATTAGTCGACCGTCGATGCGCTTTGTCCCACCGAAGTCGGCCGATCAGCTGACGATGCAGGCCGTCCATCGGATCCGCCAGCGGCTCATTGGTGATCGTGTGCGGCTCGTCAATCAGATCAGAGGTCTGCTTTCTGAGCATGGTATTGTTGTTGCCCGCGACATCGCGCAGCTTCGTAGACGCCTGGTGGAAATCGTTGGTGACAGCGCCGAGGAACTCGGTGACCTGCTCCGGTCGCTGATGCGGGAATTACATGTGGAACTGACGGAACTGGATACTCGAATCAAGTCATTCGATCTTCGGTTACGAGAGATCTTCCGCGACAGCGAACAATGCCAGCGCCTTGGCAAGATCGAGGGTATTGGACCGGTCACGGCAACAGCCCTGGTTGCAGCTGTTGGCGACCGATCATCGTTCAAAAATGGAAGGCAGTTTGCAGCCTGGCTGGGTTTGGTACCTAAACAGCAATCAAGTGGCGGTCGTCAGCGTTTGTTTGGGATCAGCAAACGAGGAGATCGTTATCTGCGCACATTGCTGATTCACGGTGCCAGAGCGGCCTTGGCCCGAGCTGGCGGCAAACAAGATCCGCGCAGTGTTTGGCTTGGCAAGCTTCGTCTCCGACGTCATCCTAATGTCGCCGCGGTCGCCCTCGCCAACAAGAACGCTCGGATCGTATGGGCGATGCTTTCTGGGAATGAGAACTATGAAATGCAACGATCCGTGGGAAGCGCTGCCTGACGAGAGCATATCAAAAATGGAGATACACGCCTGACAATTGCAGCAAACGGCAGGAGATGAAAAACGGTCACTCCCGTCGCTTTCCGAGCCTGATGTGTGGACCGGCATGGCGTCGTGCCAATGTCTTCGGGGCATTGAGGTGGAAGCGAGCGAAAACCCATCGTGGCTCGCAGCGACGATATCCGCGCTGCATCAGGAAGCCGGATATACGTCAGCAGTTGTGACCAGCAATCCCATCTCGCCAAATCTGTTGCAATCGGGCGGGGTCCATATACCGTCCACACATGGCGCGTAAATGCCGTCGCCTAAAAATCCATGTGATGTCTGCTTTCAGGCAGGGGCGACCACGACCTCTGTGACCGATATGGGAGCGCAAGCCGGAAATTATTTCCACTTGGGGGCCGGAACCGGACGGTCCGCTCTCGGCACGGCTGCCTCAAGTGCGGAAGTTCTCAGCCGACCATGACCGCTTTCCGCCCATGGCGGCCCTTCATTGACCAAGGTTTCGACCGGCCACTTGAGGGGCTGGGACAGCCATTATTCCGACGCAATACCAGCGCAATTTTGCCGCGATAAGCTCCGGTAGCATTCCCAATACAGTTGGTCTTCGAACAGCGCTGACAGTCGCACATCAGTGCGGCACCCATGAGGGAGGTTCCGCATGACTCGAACGGCGATAGTAAAGGCTACCTACGCGTTCCTGCTTGCCAGCACGGCAATTGCGACTGCAGAGGAGGGAAATCCCCTCCGCGACGCCTATTTTGGGGAAACTCACGTTCACACGAGCTGGTCGGCGGATGCCTGGCTGTTCGGCAACCGGATGACCGATCCCGCCGACGCCTACAAGTATTTCAAAGGCGAACCGATCAAGCATCCACTCGGCTATGACATCAAGATCGACACGCCGCTGGATTTCGCAGGCGTCACAGATCACTCCGAATATGTCGGGGTGATCAAGCTGGCCAACGAGCCCAATTCGCCTGTCAGCAAGATAGCGGCGGCTCAACCGCTGATCCTCAAGAACGATAGTACGGAAGCAGCCAATGACGTCTTCCTGTACGCGCTCAACCACATCATGCGCGGTCCGCCGGTCAAGGCGCTGATGAGCCCAGAGATTGCCCACACGGTGTGGGAGCAGAATGTCGCATACGCCAACCAGGCCAACGAGCCGGGGAAGTTCACAGCATTCTGCGCCTATGAGTGGACGTCCATGCCCAACAACATGAACCTCCACCGCAATATCTTCTTCAAGGATTGTGCTCGCGTGCCGGCAGCGCCGTTCAGCTCGCTCGATTCTGCGGACCCATCGGACCTCTGGACGTGGATGGATTCACAACGCCAACAGGGCAACGACCTACTGGCGATCTCGCACAACGCCAATCTCTCAGACGGACGCATGTACCCGACCGAAGTCGACCTTCAGGGGCGCCCGATCGACAAAGCCTACGCCGAAGACCGGATGCGCAACGAACCGTTGATCGAGATAAAGCAGCTTAAGGGAGCATCTGAGACGCATCCGCTGCTGTCGCCCAATGACGAGTTCGCAAACTTCGAGATCCTGGCATTCATGCTCGGCGACCCTGCGGGCCGCATCCCTCATATCATCGGCAGCTATGCCCGCCAGGCTCTGAAGGACGGTCTCGCGCTCCAGGATGCAAAAGGCTTCAACCCTTACAGGTTCGGCTTCGGAGCAGCCGCGGATTCCCACAATACCGGTGTCCCTTATCGCGAGGATAACTTCTTCGGCGGTCACGCCAATTTCGACGGAACCATCGAGACCCGCATGGCGGGCAACGTCTGGGGCGGCCTCGACGTAAGGCTCGAGGGAACTGCAGGCCTCACCGGCGTGTGGGCAGAGGAGAATAGCCGCGAGTCGATATTCAACGCCATGAAGCGCAAGGAGACCTTTGCGGTCAGCGGACCTCATATCAAGGTTCGATTCTTTGGCGGCTGGAACTACGCGGACGGCGAGACCGCCGACCAGCGGCGTGATTTCTGGAAATCAACGCCCGACTGGATCAAGGATCGCGACTGGGTAAAGGCCGCTTACGCTCAGGGTGTGCCCATGGGTGGTGACCTCGCCCCCTTGCCCTCTGGCGACAAGACGCCTTCGTTCGCCATCTGGGCGGTCAAGGACCCCACCTCTGGCAATCTCGATCGTATTCAGATCGTCAAGGGTTGGGCCAAGAGCGGGCAGAGCTTTGAGAAAGTCTTCGACGTCGCCTGGGCAGGTGACAGGACGCCAGACAAGTGGACCGGGGTTGTGCCTCCGATCGGCTCGACGGCAGACGTCGAAAAGGCCACGTACACGAACACGATAGGCGCTGTCGAACTGAAAACCGTGTGGACCGATCCCGAGTTCGATCCGCACGTTCCGGCCTTCTACTACGCCCGCGTGCTCGAGATTCCGACGCCGCGCTGGACGACGATCCAGGCGGCCCAACTGGGCATAGCGCCTCCTGATGTCGTGCCAGCAACCATCCAGGAGCGGGCATGGAGTTCGCCGATCTGGTACTCGCCGTCCGCAGAGATGCAAAAGCAGGCCAAGCCCGGCATGACCGTCGAGGCACTGAAGAAGCAGGGCGCCGTCCAGCTCGGCGACGCCGAGATCAGGGAATTGATCGTCGACAAGTCGACTTGGCTGCAGAACAACGTCACTGGCACCAAATTCAAGATCACCTACAGCGGGTCGGGGAGCGCCAACGCGACGCAGACGCTTTCGCCGATCGACCCGAGCTATCTGACGGCGAAGCTTGGGCAGAACCAGGGCCAGAGCCAGATCAATCACGTCGGGCGCGGTGCGGTTCAGGCAAGCGAGGTCGGTGACGCAGCGGCAGCGAGCTATCTCGGCATAACGTCGCCCTACTACATCAATGACGGCAAGATCGTTACCGTGCTTGCCGGTACACCGATCGAGGTCACCCCCTACAAGCTGGGAGACAAGTACTACGGGGCGCGCAGCAACGAGTTTGGCTACGCCAATTACGAGATCATTCCAGACGTACAGGAGATGAATCCCTTCGGACCCGAGGGACGGGATTGACGTCCACTCGACGAAAAAGCCTGGGGAGATAGGCGACACGATTGTCGCTAGGCGTACAAACCGGATGAGGGAGATTCGACATGAATCGGACCAAGTTTGTGGCATGCTCCTATGCTCTGCTGCTTGCCAGCACCTCGCTTGCGGCGGCCCAGGAGCGAAATCCTCTTCGTGACGCCTATTTCGGCGAAACCCACGTTCATACCAGTTATTCTTTAGACGCCTGGCTGTTCGGAAATCGGATGACCGATCCCGGCGACGCCTACAAGTATTTCAAGGGCGAGCCGATCAAGCACCCGCTCGGATACGACATCAGGATCGACACGCCGCTTGATTTCGCAGGCGTCACCGACCACTCCGAATATGTTGGCGTCGTCAGGCTGGCCAATGACCCCGGCTCGGCCATCAACAAGATGTCGGCCGCGGAACCGCTCATACTCAAGAACAACAGCCAGGAGGAAGTTTCGCGTGTCTACCTCTACGCCCTCAAGCTGCTCGCCGGCGAAAAGATCAAGGCGTTGTTGAGCCCCGAGATCGCACACACGGTGTGGGGAGAGAACATCGATTTTGCGAACAAGGCCAACGAGCCCGGCAAGTTCACTGCCTTCTGTTCCTACGAGTGGACGTCCATGCCGAACAACATGAATCTCCACCGCAATGTCTTCTTCAAGGATTGTGCACACGTACCGGCCGCGCCCTTCAGCGCGTTGGATTCGGACATTCCATCAGACCTATGGAAATGGATGGACGACCAGCGCAGCCAGGGCAACGACCTCCTGGCCATCTCGCATAATGCCAATCTCTCAGACGGACGCATGTATCCGACCGAGATCGATGTGAACGGACGACCGATTGACAGGGCATACGCCGAAGATCGTATGCGCAACGAGCCCCTTATCGAGATTAAGCAAATTAAGGGAGCGTCGGAGACGCATCCGTTGCTGTCCCCCACCGACGAGTTCGCGACATACCAGATCTTCACCTACCTCCTCAGCAATCCCGAGGGCCGGATTCCCCATATCATCGGCAGCTATGCTCGCCAGGCCTTGAAGGATGGCCTAGTGCTGGAAGACACAAAAGGATTCAACCCATACAAGTTCGGGTTCGGCGCAGCTTCCGACTCACATAATACCGGCGCACCCTATCGCCAGGACAACTTCTTCGGCGGCCATGCCAGTCTCGATGGAACGATCGAGAAGCGCATGTCGGGCACAATGTTTGCCGGGATGGATCCCCGACTTGAGAACCCGGCGGGACTGACAGGAGTGTGGGCGGAGGAGAACACGCGCGAGTCGATCTTCAACGCTATGAAGCGCAAGGAGACTTTCGCGGTCAGCGGCCCTCACATCAAGGTCCGGGTCTTCGGTGGCTGGAACTATGCTGAAGGACAGACTGCCGACCAGCGGCACGATTTCTGGAAGTCGACGCCGGACTGGATCAAGGACCGTGACTGGCTCAAGGCCGCCTATGCGCAGGGCGTTCCCATGGGCGGTGATCTCACGCCTCCGCCCGCCGGGGACAAGCCGCCAGCGTTCGCAGTATGGGCGGTCAAGGACCCGACGTCGGGCAACCTTGACCGTATCCAGATCGTCAAGGGCTGGGCCAAGAGCGGTCAGAGCTTCGAGAAAGTCTTCGACGTCGCCTGGGCCGGGGACCGGACACCCGACAAGTGGACCGGTGTCGTGCCGCCGATCGGCTCCACGGTCGACCTGGAAAAGGGCACGTACACGAACAGCATCGGCGCCGTCGAACTGAAGTCCGTTTGGACGGACCCTGAGTTCGACCAGAGTACTCCGGCGTTCTATTACGCCCGCGTGCTTGAAATTCCAACGCCGCGCTGGACTACCATCCAGGCGGCCCAACTCGGCATCGCGCCGCCCGACGTAGCGCCGACCACTGTCCAAGAGCGAGCATGGAGCTCGCCGATCTGGTACACGCCCGCGCCCGAAACCCACAAACTCGCCAAGGCCGGGCCTACGGTCGATGATATCAAGAAAGCTGGCGCGGTCGCTCTTGACGATGCCGAGTTGAAGGCACTGATTGTCGACAAGACCCCCTGGCTGCAGAACAACGTGACCGGTACGAAGTTCCGGATCACGTACAGCGCTTCCGGCACTGCCAACGCCACGCAGACGCTGGCGCCGATCGACCCAAGCTATTTCACGTCGAAACTGGATCAGAACCAGGGACAAGCCCTGGCGGACAATGTCGGCCGCCAAACATTGATGCCCAGCGCCACGGGCGATGCGGCAGCGGCGAGCTATCTCGGCACGCCTTCGCCGTACTATATCAACGACGGCAAGCTCGTGACCGTGCTCGCCGGCACGCCGATCGAAGTCACTGCATACAAGCTCGGGGACAAGGTCTACGGGGCGCGCAGCAACGAGTTCGGCTACGTCAACTACGAGATCATTCCCGAAATCAAGGAGTTGAATCCGCTATCCCCTGGCAACGCGGTGCTCCAGTGAGGAGACTTTGATGAACTCCGAACGGCAGGTGCCAATTCCTTCAGTGCGGTGGCTTAGGCCTGTGCTGAGCGCACTTGTCTTCGTGAGTTCCGTTGCAACCGCGATCGCGTGCCCTCTCTGTTATGAGGCGGCCAAGCAGATGGTGACGATCGGTCAGCAGCTCAACACAGCCGACCGGGTCGTGATTGCCCGGTGGGGCGGGTCCACGACCCACTTCCGGATCGCTTCCGCCATCAAGGGGGATGATGCCGATAGCGCAACAATTGTAGACCCGGTGCTGGCCTCCGACGGAACCGTCCCCTCCGGGTGCGATCCGTGCCTGCTCATCCACTACGCGCTCAATCCGCAATGGACCGCTTTGGGGACCATGCCGATCGAATACGCGGATTGGCTGCGGCAACTGATTGCGACCTACCGGACGAGCGGCGAGCTTCGTCGTGCAACCTGGCCGCAGAGACTGCAGCCGTCGACGGTGCTGAACGAGGCCGGCTCGCGGCAGTGTATTTCACTTGTTCTTCCGCGCCTCGAAAGTCCAGATGCGCTGATCGCACAGATTGCCTGGCAAGAACTCGCTCACGCTCCTTACCAGGCCCTGGAAACGGTGCGCTCGCACGTCGATGCGGGAACGGTCGAGGGCTGGCTGAACGATCCGAAGCTTGCCTCGCGCCGAGCCGTCTATACCCTCGTGCTCGGGTTCGTCGGCGGCCCGGACGACGCGGAGCGCCTTGAGCAAAGGATGGGAGTGGCAGGAACGTCGCATGACGCCACGAACCTCGCCGCGATGATCGGCGCGGACCTCGAGTTGCGCGGGCCGTCGCGCATTGCTTGGGTCGAAGCGACGTATTTTGCCGATCATACGCGGACGATGCCCGAGATCGAAGCCGCCTTGCTCGCGCTCAATGTGCATGGCGAGGCGAATGGCACCATATCCCGCGAACAGGTGATCGACGCCTATCTCGCCTTTATCAGGGAGCGTCCCGCGATGGCCGGCTTCGTCGCGCAGCAGCTCGCCGATTGGAATTACTGGGGTGCCGCGACCGAATACGCAGCACTTCTTGCCTCGGATGCGGTGAAAGACCCGGCCTCCCAGTTCGCAGTCGTCAACTATCTGCAGCGAGCCGCGGCCGCGAAGGCAGCCTTGCAGTAAAGCGTTTGATCTTTGGGGGGCGAGTTCATGTCAGAGCCGTTAGGGTACTCGCCTGAAGATGCTGACAGCCCAAGGGAATCAGGCGAGAAAGGGCCCTCCCGCATTCGCCGCTGGTCGCGCGAACCGCTCTTCCATTTCCTTTTTGCCGCATCGCTCCTCTTCGTCGTCTACCAAATTTTGAACCCGGCCAGCGGTCAAGTCGACCGCACCAAACAGATCACGCTGACCGAGGACGATCTGCGCCAATTGGCCGTGAGCTGGCTTGCCCAAGGGCGCCCCCCACCTTCCACCGCCGAGATGCGCCAACTGGTTGACGAGAGGGTCAGCGAAGAAATCTTGTCCCGCGAAGCCGTGGCGCTCGGCCTCGACAAGGACGACGAGATCATCAAGCGGCGATTGGTGCAGAAGATGAATTTCCTCGCTCAGGACATTGCCGCATTGCAGGCGCCGAGCGACGACGAGCTTGCGAAATGGTACGCCCAGAATGCCGATCGTTTTGCGTTGCCTCCGCGAGCGACTTTTCGGCACCTGTATTTCGCCCTGGATCGGCCGGGTGCGCGGGAGAGGTCTGACGCGGCACTTGCCACGATTGCCGGAAAGCCGGCCGATGCTTCCGAACTGGTGGGCTTCGCAGACCCATTCATGTTCCAGGACTACTACGCCGAACGAACGCCCGAGCAGGTGGCCAGGGAGTTCGGTCCGCCTTTCGCCAAGGCCCTGTTTCAGTTGAAGCCGAGCGTATGGCAGGGGCCGATCCAATCCGGCTATGGCTGGCATCTCGTTTTCGTTGACGCCATCCAGCCGCGCCGGGTCCCCGCATTCGAAGAAGTCAAATCCAACGTCAAGACCGCATGGCTGGATCAAAAGCAGAGCGAGGTCAAACGCACCACGTTCGACGCTTTGCGCGCGCACTACAAGGTCGTGGTTCCCCCACTCGAATCGGTCGACTTGAGAAGCCTGCTGGCACCTCGGACACCGGTCGCCTCGATGGAACCCGCCCCAGAATGAGCGCCCGGTCAAAACCTCGGCCTTGGCTCCGCACCGCCATGATCGCCCTCCTTGCAGCGCTGGTGCTCCCGCTGGCGGCTGCGCGCGCCCATGAGGTTCGGCCCGCCTATCTCCAGATCGATGAGATCGCTCCCGGCCGTTACCAATTGCTGTGGCGGACGCCGGTGCTCTCCGGCATGCGCCTGCCGGTCGTGCTGCGGCTTCCGGACGACGTTCGCGACGTCGTTGAACCAAGCGCCGTGGAACTCTCCGATTCCC
Source organism: Rhizobium sp. P32RR-XVIII (assembly GCF_012641395.1). Lineage (GTDB taxonomy): Bacteria > Pseudomonadota > Alphaproteobacteria > Rhizobiales > Rhizobiaceae > Rhizobium. The sequence goes on from NZ_JABAIH010000015.1 coordinate 9,330, forward strand.
TGATCGAGCGTCACGTCCTCGATGCGGGACCAAAAGGGCTGACGGGCGACCGCATCGAGTTCGTGGGCCTTCAGGCCACGATCACCGACGTCCTCGTGCGGGTGCAGTTATCGGATGGCACCCATTCGACCACGCTGGTCCATCCGTCAAAGCCGTGGGTCGACGTTCCCAGATCGCAAGGGACTTTGGAGGTTGCGGCAACCTACCTGTCCCATGGCATCAACCACATCCTCGGCGGCATCGACCATCTCCTGTTCGTGTTCGGATTGCTGCTTTTGGTCAAGGGCTGGAGACGAGTTGCAGCGACCATCACGGCCTTCACCGTTGCGCACAGCCTGACACTGGCGGCCGCGACGTTCGGTTTGATCAGGCTGCCCGAAGCGCCCCTCAACGTTGCGATCGCGATGTCGATCCTCATTCTCGGCGTGGAAATCGTCAAGGCCGCGCGTGGAGAGGCAACGTTCGGTGTCCGCTATCCTTGGGCTATCGCCTTCGGCTTCGGCCTGCTGCACGGCTGCGGGTTCGCTGTCGGTCTCGCGACCGCTGGGCTCCCGGCCGCCGATATCCCGTTCGCTCTATTGTTCTTCAATCTTGGGGTCGAAATCGGCCAGCTCGCCTTCGTCGCCCTGTTCTACACGGTCCTTTGGGCCGCCCGGTCGATTGATCTAGTCATTCCGCGCCGCGCCGAACTGCTGCCGGCCTATCTGGTCGGTACGGCGGGGGCCTATTGGACAATCACTCTGACAGCGCGGCTGATCAATACAGCCGTTTGAAGGAACTCGGGTCATGCGCAGATATCTCACGACGGCCACGATCCTGGTAGTGATGGCTACGAACGCGACGGCCCACACCGGCGCCGGCATTCCCGGTAGTTTTGCATCCGGTTTCGAGCATCCGATATCGGGTTGGGATCATATCGTGGCGATGATCGCGGTCGGACTCTGGGGTGCGCAGTTGGGTGCGCCGGCCATCTGGCTCCTGCCGATCACCTTCCCGCTGATGATGGCTCTCGGTGGCTTCGCCGGGCTGGTGGGGGTGCCATTGCCCGGCGTGGAGATAGCCATCGCGGCTTCGGCGGTCGTCCTCGGCCTTGCGGTCGCCTCGGAGGCTCGACCCGCGCTCTGGGTAGCCATGGTTACCGTCGGTGTGTTCGCGATTTTTCACGGATACGCCCACGGGGCCGAACTGGAAAGAGGGACCGATCCACTTGCTTACAGCCTCGGCTTTGTGATCGCGACCGGGCTTCTTCATGCCCTCGGTATCCTGATTGGCGAGCTTCATCGGTGGAGGCTCGGCGAAAGGGCGGTGCAGCTTCTGGGCGCCGCCGTCGCCGTCGCCGGCGCTAGTTTCTTCTACAGTGCGGTCGCCTGATGGGATTGGCGCCGCAGAACAGACGCCTGTATTCGACTGCTGCCGTCGCACTGCTCGTGTCGACGATTTCGTCGCCGGCAGATGCACATCTGATCGCCACCGGCTCCGGTCCTTTCTTCGACGGCCTGTTTCACAGCCTCGTTTCAGTCGAAGGCATGTTGGCGGTAGCAGGCGTGGCGGTACTGGCCGGTCTATCAGGCAAGGCTGGCGCGCGCGCGGCAGTGATCGTTTACCCGCTGGCATGGCTGGCCGGCGCTCTCTATGGGATTCGTTTCGGCGCAGCACCCCTGCAGCCCTGGCTGTCGATTGCGACCTTCCTGGGATTGGGTCTTGCCATAGCGACGAAGATCAGGCTGGCTCCTCTCGCGGTTGGAGCGTTGGCCCTCCTGGTGGCTCTCGCGTTTGGCCCCACGGCGACCTACGATTTGCCGGCCCTGTCCTCTACCAGTCTCTTCTTGCTCGGAAGCGTATCCGCCGTAAGCGTTCCGTTCATTGTAATCTCCGCAGTGGCACTCGCGCTGGGCGACGGCTGGACCCTCATTGCTCTGAGAGCGCTTGGCAGTTGGCTGGCAGCGACAGGCCTGTTGCTGCTTGGCTGGACGTTGCGAGGCTGACGCGGTTCAACCGGACGGTGGCTTGACCTTGGCCGGCTCCGCCGGCATGCGAGATAGGCCAAGCTGAGGTCCGCTCTTGATGCCGGCGGAGGAGCCGTCCACAGCATCACAAGCGGACATGCAAGAATGCCGAAACTACTCCCAAGCTGCATGTTGCAGCACTATCCTGTAGCCATCCGGTCTCCGCGGTGAAGGTTAGCGATCGGTGCGGCTCGGCAAGCGCCTTGCGTCAGCGAATGGCGGAGAAATATCCAATTTCCGTTCACGCAGAAGATTGTAGTCCGCGACGGGTCGCCGGCTCGCCGTGCGGTCGACGGCCCTTGCGCGCCAGTCATTCATGTCGAGGACATATGTGCCCACATACCGTAACGAACGGCCATGGCCTGCTTTTCGGCCGATAGGTACGCGCTGTCGGGGATCGCGTCGGGAACGCTCCTTGCCCAGCCGAACCTCAGAAGCCCGAGAGCCAGATCATGACCACCCACGAGACAGCGCCCAACGAGCAAGGGGCCTACGCCTTCGGCCCGGCACTCGACCCGTTTGTGTTGCACCGCCCTCTTCAGCCAGGCTTTGGCGAATGACCCACACGGCACCGGCTTCAACCGACCCTCAATCGCGGATGCTGTGTCCGGATCAAAGACCCACTGCGGCAATTCGCACGCGTCGATTCCGGCGAGCCTGACTTGGAACCGATACTGAGGGAACCAAAGCGTTCGGCCGTCCACGACAGATGCCCTGCCGACAATTCTGGAAGGGGCCGGAGATGGTGCTGGTGAGCGAAATACGGCAGGCGGGGAGGCAGGAAGGTCGGCGCTGCGCCCAGCAGCAGTGCCGAGAATGAGGGATGCCAGCACGAGAGCGGACGCTTTCAGCAGGGTCATAGCTATGGCCCCCTCGCCCGTGTCGCGGCTCTTCCAAGGGCAAGCGACGGATGCTGAACGTCGGCAAACCGCCAGAGGCCGGATTTGGATTCTCTCGCCTGATGCTCTGCAACCGCATAAGCCGGGTTGGCGGGGAGCCCGTTCTGGCCAAGTGCCGCGAAGGCATAGCCACGACTGATCAGAGCTGTTCCGAGATCTACCCTTTGATCGCCGACGGCGGCCGAGCAAACCACGTAGAACAGTTCGGGCGTTGTCGCCACCGGTGCGCAGCGTGGGCCGGTATCCTGGATGAAGGCAGCAAGGAACGCCATCGATGCGTCACCACAATCGAGGCGCCGACCTGCAGCATTTGTGAAATAGGTTCCGCGCAGGCACGACTGGACACCGAAGAGCCGATAGCGGCTTTTGCCGTCAATCCAGGTATCTCCAGTGACCAATGTCACGCCGGGATGGAGTTCAATTTCGCGAGCGGGAGCGGCCAAGGCAGTGCCGACGCATAGCATGATCAAGAGTGCCACGGTTCCGTCTCGCATCATGGCTGTGTCCTCGGATCGGCCCACATGCCGAATCCCTGCCGGCCGATCTTCTCAGCCTCCGCCAGGTCCGGTCGCATCAGCGACCCATCCGGTTTTTTCGCCAGACGGAGCGCACCAAGTGACAGCAACTGCTCTTCGAAATTGTCGATACTGTCGAGCGATCCCGGAAGATTGTAGTAGCCGAAGCACGTCACGTCCTGCGTTGCCGCATTCTCCTCGGAAAGAAACGCCCGGCAGAGGATGACCATCGGAGATTTGAGAAGGATCTGCAGCTGCTGCTGCCCGAAGGCTTGGCAGCTCCCGGAGAAATTTTCCTTCCGGTTCACCATCTCTCCCTGGCAGGGCTCCAGACCGTAGAGATGTAAGGTGGTCTTGCCGCCGACGCTTATGTCGTTCGGCGAACCGGCATAAAACCCACTGGCTGAGGCATACCCCTTGCGAGATACGACGGTCTGGTTCCCGTCATGGTACTCGACGACCAGCACCGTTTTTCCCGGCGCGGCAAGAGACTTGATGTAGGCGGGATCGACAAGGCCGGCAGCAAAGGCGCCAGACACGAGCGCGAACCCCACCGCAAGCAGTGTCGCGATCGAGACTTTCGTTGTTCGGACCAAACGAGTTCGTGACATCCCCTATCCTTATCCAACACCAGCAATTAGCCGCTTCGTCGATTACTCGAACTATAACAGTTCATTTTCCGAATTGACAATAAGCGATTTTTGATATCGTTTGGCTGTAGAAAACGCATGGGTAGCCTAATGGCCAGCAAGCACCAGATAACTTTGATTGCGACGGTGGCGTGCCTGTATTCAGCTGCGGCGCAAGCTCAAAGCCATGATAAATTTGATATTTCTCGTTTTTACGGACATACTTACGACAGCGCATTCCCACGCTCACGGAGTGAGCCGCGACAAGAGACGGAGTTCGAGATCAACGGTGCAGGCGTGGTTGTTTCCGCGGGAACATTCAATAGCGGTACCCAGGATGCGAACTATAATGGTTCGTTTTTGTCACCGCGAGATCAGATCGGATCAAGAGCGATGTCCCTAACGCCATTGACGGAAACTAAAACCGAAATAGTCCGCACCGGTAGAGAATCGGCTTCAGCCTCTTCACCGCCTTGTGGTGCCTCGCCAGCGTCAGCAGAAGAAATCAAGGCATTGGTGGTCGAAAGCGCCGGGCGCTACGGTGTGGATCCAGACTTCGCGCTTGCCGTCGCGTGGACCGAAAGCCGGTTCGACCAAGTCCGCAACAGCCCCAAGGGTGCGCGCGGGCCTATGCAGTTGATGCCGGTTACTGCGAAGCGGTTCAACGTGACGAATGTTTGCGACCCCGCCGACAATATCGATGCTGGAATGCGCTATCTCCGCGCGCTTCTCGACGAATTCAAAAGCCCGATCATCGCCGCAGCAGCCTACAACGCCGGCGAGCAAGCCGTCTACGACAGCGGCGGCATGCCAGCCTATCCCGAGACCGTCCGCTACGTGGCCTCGGTGATCAATCGCCAGCTCGGGCTTGGCTTTCCTGTCAAGCGAACAGGCCGCAGCCGCAATCAGACAAAGGACAGCGACAACACAATCGCGAGCGACGTCATCGGCGCACGAACGCCGAAGTTCATCGGCGGGGTCATGCAGTTCTGAATCGAAAGGAGTCGACTATGAAGCTTGTTGTACTGCTCGATCGTCAAAATAGTTGGGCGCGCGGCGCAACCGTTCTCGGTGCTCTCGCCCTGCTGCAGTTCGCCACGGCGGACCTCGCCATCGCGCAGGCGACCAACCAGGCGTTCGCTCCCCTGCAAACGGTCGTTCAGGCGGTCGTCGATTTCATCACCGGTCCGTTTGGTCGCCTCATCGCCATCATCGCCGTCATCGGTCTTGGGTTTCTAGCCTTCGCCGGGCGTCTGAGCTGGTTCACAGCCGGCGCTGTCGTCCTCGGCATCGGCCTGGTCTTCGGCGCACCGGCCATCGTCGACCAGCTGATATCGACGGTCGGGAATTAGGTCTTGGCAGCCATGGAGGATGACAAACCCCAGCTGACCCCCGTGGTGATCGGACTGACCCGCTCGCCGACGCTTTGGGGCGTGCCCTACATGGCCGTGGTGATTGTCATCGGCCTGACGATCATCGCCTGGCTGGCAACCAACGAGTTGTGGGCGCTGCTGACGGCGCCGTTTGCCTATGCCGTTCTTTTCACGCTCTGCAGCTGGGACGCGCGCGTCCTCGATGTGTTGCAGGTTTCCACGCGGCTGACGCCCAGGACGCCGAATAAGACGTTCTGGGGTGCGAATTCCTACGGGCCATGACCATGCTGAGCGTCATCCGCGAAGAACTCGGCTTCGGAACCATCCTCCATCGCGAGCGTCCGATGGCCAAGCACATCCCTTACCTCCGTCACGTGGCTGACACCGTCATCAAGCTCGAAGGCGATGCTTTGATGAGTGTCATCAAATTGGACGGCCTGTTCTTTCAGACCGAGGATCAGGCCGAAATCAACATGCGTTCTGTGGTGCAGAATACCCTTATCCGGTCGCTCGGCTCCAGCCGCTTTTCCCTGTGGTCGACAGTCATCCGCCGGCGGGTCGATACCTCCGTCGACGGCGTGTTCGACGATCCCTTTTGCGAAGAGCTTGATCGGCGCTACACGGCTTCGCTCGCAGGCAAGCGCATGTTCGCGAACGAGCTCTATCTGACCGTCCTGCGGTCGGGCATGCGCGGGGCACTGGCGGCCGGTGACTGCGCCCGCCGTTTGTTTGGACGAGCGTCAGGTCGTGACGCGCAGGCGGATCAGTTGCGTGAAGCGGTTGGTGAGCTTGAAGAGCTTGTCGGCAACATCGTTCATGACCTGAGCAAATACGGCGCGGCGGTCCTCGGTATTTCGAGCGCGAACGATGAGCCCTATTCGGAGCCGTCGGCGTTCTTGAACGCTATTCTGACCTGCGGCATACCCCGCAAGATGCGTCTGCCGCGCATGGGCCTTGGCAATTTCCTCGGGACGTCGCGGCTCCATTTCGCACGGCGCACCATGCAGGCGCAGGGGCCGGTGAAGGAGGATGACCGCTTTGGCGCGATGCTCTCCATCAAGGAATACCCGCCGTTTACAGGTCCAGGCATGCTGGATGGCCTGCTGCAGGTGAACCACGAGTTTATTCTCACCCAGTCCTTCACCCTGGCCGACAAACCCATTGCGCAGGAACGCATCACGCGGCTCAAGCGGCAGATCGGCGCATCCGACGAGGCCGGCAGCGATGTCGAAAACGATATCGATTTCGCGCTGAATAGCCTGCTCAACCAGGAAGCCGTCTTCGGCTTCCATCACCTTTCGCTTCTCTGCCTGTCGCGTGACGTAGATGGCGTCAACAAGGCGGTCTCGGATCTAGGCGCCTGCCTCACCGACATGAACATCAACTGGCTGCGCGAGGATCTGAACCTGGAAGCGGCCTTCTGGGCTCAACTGCCGGGCAATCACGCTTACATTGCCCGGCGGGCGATGCTGTCGAGCGCCAATTTCTCCGGGCTCTCGTCGATGCACAATTTTGCGGCCGGCCAAAGGGACGGGGTGCATTGGGGAAGCCCCATCACCATCCTGGAAACAAGCAGCCAGACGCCCTATTGGTTCAACTTCCACCAGCGCGATATCGGCCATTTCCTGGTCACCGGCCCGACGGGGTCGGGCAAGACCGTCGCTCTCACCTTTCTGCTGGCACAGGCTTTCAGGGTGAGGCCATCGCCGCGCGCCGTCTTCTTCGACAAGGACCGCGGCGCCGAAATCTTCCTGCGAGCGATGAACGGCTCCTACGAGATCCTCTCGCCAGGTACTCCGACGGGCTTCAACCCCTTGCAGATCGAGAATATCGGCAAAAACCGGGAATTCCTTCTTCGCTTGCTCAAGGCAATGCTTCGCAAGGACCGCGATGGCGCGTTCGATCAGGAGGAAGAAGACACGCTCGAACGCGCGATCGTGCGCCTCATGCACGAGCCCAAGGCCGAACGAACGCTTGCGAACTTGGCCGGTCTCCTGACCGGACGTTCACGCGCCGGCCCCAACGATCTGCACGCGCGTCTTCGCCCATGGATCGACGGCGAAAAGGCTTGGCTCTTCAACGCCCGCCACGATGTCCTTTCTTTCTCCGAGAGGCGCGTCTTCGGGTTCGACATGACGAGCATCCTCGACAATGACGAAGTCCGAACGCCGGCATTGATGTACATCTATCACCGCCTCGACGAACTCTTCGACGGAACCCCGGTCATGATTTTCATGGACGAGGGTTGGCGTCTGCTGAAAGACCAGACCTTCAGCGACTTCATCGTCGACAAGATGAAGACGATCCGCAAGCTGAATGGCATTATCGGCTTCGGTACTCAGTCGGCCGCCGACATTGTCCGCTCGCCGCCGGCGCGTACACTGATTGAGCAGTCCGCGACCAACATCCACTTTCCCAATCCGCGGGCTGACGAAGAGAGCTACATCCATCGCTTCGGGCTGACGGCCAAGGAATTCAGCTTCATCCGCAACACGCCGCCGGAGAAACGATCCTTCTTGATCAAGCACGGGAATGACAGCGTCATAGCCCGGCTCGATCTCAGCGCCATGCCTGACCTGATCAAGGTTCTCTCCGGGCGGAAAGAGACCGTCGAAGAATGCGAGCGCCTTCGCAATCAACATGGTGACGACCCGGAAGCTTGGCTGGCCGAGTTCTGCGGCTGGGGGCATCAGCCATGAAACCCCTCACCGCACAAAGGTCGCCGCTTGGTACAATTCTCATTTTCACGGCAGCCGGGCTGTGTGTCATTCCAGGATTTGCGAGAGCCGACGTTCCGACAATCGATGACACCAACCTCATTCCGCGCGAGCACCGCGACAAGACAACGAGTGATCTCGAAGACACCGATCACGATCGCTATACGATCCACACCTCGGTCACCTGCTCGATGTACCGGCCCGGCCGGCGCAACGATCCGATCGGTGCAGCCGAAGCCAACCCGGAAATTTCCGGTCTGGTGCGCCGCGTCGCCCGGGAGGAGGGTGTGGATGAGGACCAGTTTCTCGCCCTCGTCTATCAGGAGAGCCGGTTCAATCCTTGCGCCAAATCAGGAGCCGGCGCAACCGGGCTCGCTCAGCTGATGTCCGGTACCGCCGCGCAACTCGGTGTCGACGAGAACAATATCGAGGAAAACCTTCGCGGCGGCGCGCGCTATTACAAGCAACAACTTCGCAATTTCGGCGGTGACGTGAACCTCGCTCTCGCGGCCTACAATTCCGGGCCGGGCAATGTCAGCAAATATGGCGGCATTCCTCCCTTCAAGGAGACACAGGGTTATGTCGCCGCAATCACGCAGGGCTGGCTCCCGGCGTTTGGTGGCTCCGACAACTCTGCAATACCCCTCAATTTTGGGGGCGGAGAAACAGCCTACACCGGCATGCGCTCCTCGACGCTGAACGCCATGGGCACCAGCGCCTCGACGTCTGCCAGCCTCGGCAACGTGGTGAGTTGGTACCAGCAGCTGGGTGCGATGCAGACTGGAACCGTCCAGGACAGCTGGGATCACAATTCGACGGCGCGCAATGCCAATCTCGAAATGATGAACAACGTCATCAAGCTGACGACCGCGATGGCTGACCTCATCAATTCGCGCAACACCGTTTCATCGGCCAACCTTTCCGGCTCCTCACAGTCGATGAGCAGCCAGGGCCGTGACGCGCCACCGCGCGACACGACCGGCTTGTGCGATCCGCGGCAAACCCTCGTGTGGAGCGATGAAGACAAGGCGTGCATCGAGAAACGCGCCGACGTGGACCAGGTGCAGCTCCTGCTGCAACCGCAATGATGGGAGAAGACAATGAGACTTGAGGTGATGACCATTTCCGGCGTGCTTTCCTTGGCATCGGCAGCCCTCGCCGACGTGCCCGTTATCGACAAGACCAACTATCAGGTCGCCAAACAGACAGCGGAGACGACGGACAAGATCCTCGACACCAACAAGAATATTCTGACGACAGTTGAGGACACGCTCAAAGCCGTGACCGGCGATCGGGGCAGCGCGGCAGCGCCTTTGAAGGATCTGGCGATCGGCAACGGCTTCAGCGTTTCGGCGGTCCCATCCTTCGACAGCATCCTGAAGGAAGGCGTGCCGAACTTCGGATCGATGAGCGGTGACATCGCCAAAGCGGCCACCGTGTTCATCAACGGCCTGCAACTGGTGAAGAGCCTCTCAGGAAAAGAAGATAGCAGTTTCTCAGGGGACAAATCCTACGAGCAATTGGTGAACACCGTGCTCGGCGTCTCCGCCATGATCAACGGCTCGCAACAGGCCGTCCAGACGCGGCGCAACGCCTTCGAGCAAGCCGGCGCGCAGATCGGTACCGCCCAGGACATCAAAGGATCGATTGATCAGAACACCCAGTTGCAGGTGCAATCCGGGCTGACCCTGAACGAGATGATCGGGGTGATGAATGGAGCCGTGACGTCGCTGCAGGCCGAAAACCAGCGCCGGCTCACGGATATTTCGAACACCAAGAAGACGCTGGCCTACGGCAATTAGCATGACATCAGCGGAAATGGTTGGGCTTGCCGTCGCGGGCCTGGTTTTGCTGTCAGGGTGCGGCACGGCGAAGGAGAAGACGGCGCCATGCAAACGGCCCGCCAACCTCATGTCATTCGCCCCCGATCCGAGAGAGGACTGTGGCGCCATGTACCGTGTCAATAACCCGGCCGCCGCCTTTGCCGCGCTCGGCATCGTCGAGCCTGACGGGCAATAAGGATTTCGGTGATGCAAGACTTTCTTGGCGATCTCGTGCAGCGCATCGAAGACTCTGGCTCAAGCTTTTCTGAGCAGGCTTACACGGTGGTCGGCAACGAGCTGATGCCGCTCCTGCGGGTCATGCTCATGGTCTACGTTGCCTGGTATGGCCTGCAGCTGGTGATAGGCACATCACGTCTTTCCGTCGGCGAAGTCGTCGGCCGGATCGTCAGGATGATGATCATTCTCGCACTGATCGGTTCCTGGGCCAACTTTAACAATCTCTTCTACCATTGGCTCAACGACACGCCGGAAGACGTCGGCCGCGCCATCCTGGCTGCCTCGGGTACGGGGATCCGCGAGCCGACGAACGGCTTGTCGCAGATCTGGAAGACGGCCAATCAGGCGGCATCGGCCTTTGCGGAGCAGTCGGGTTATTTTTCGATCCTACCCAGCATGATCGGCATCCTGATCATGGTGGGTGCCGGGGTCTTCATCGCCCTCGCCCTCGCCATCCTCATCCTAGCCAAGGTGATGCTCTGGGTGCTGATCGGCACGGCCCCGATTTTCATCGCCTGCATGCTATTTGATCGCACGCGGGGCTACGGCATGGGCTGGTTCAACCAGGTGCTCACCTACGCGCTCATCCCCCTGTTCATCTACGTCATCGCTGCGTTTCTCATTGTCGCGATGAACCCGGAACTCACCAAGATCGACGCGGCCAGTGGATCGCGGATACTGACGCTGGCAGACATCGCCGGCTTCCTGCTTCTCTGCATCGCGGGCGGATTCGTGATGCTCTACATCCAATCGATCGGCCAAGGGATTGCAGGCGGCATTGCCGTCGGCGTCGGAAACGCGGCGGCAGGGATCACTCGCCGACTCGGCATCCGTTATCCGGTCGCCGTCACCAGGAGCGGTTCACGCGTTGGCCGAGGCGCCTATCGCGCCGGTCGAGCACTTTCAAGCCGTTTCAGGGGCGGCGACGAAGGAGATGACAACGCTTCGGGCATACGCTCGGCCATGCAAACGAAAATTTCCCGCCAAGGCCTCCCGAGCTGACGACCAGGAACGAAGACGATGGCTGACATAAAAGAACTCGATCTGCATACCTATTACCAGAGCGGTGACATCTGGGAGCAGGAAATCGTCAAGAGGGCGAAGCGGTCTCGAACGCTCGCCTGGTTCGTTACGACGATATTCGGCGGTATCACGTTGCTCAGCCTGCTGGCACTCGTCACGCTCGTGCCTCTTAAAAGTTTCGAGCCCTACATTGTCGAGGTCGACAAAAACACCGGCTATCTCGAAGTGAAGAGTGGCTTGACGCGGCCCGCCAACCTCACCGAGCAACAGGCCATCACCCAGGCCAACATCGTTCGCTACATCAGATCCCGCGAGGGCTACGATCCATACGCGATCGAACAGAACTTTGGCATCGCCGCACTGCTGTCCACCGGCAACGCCGCGCGCGAACTGCAGAACCTCTACAGCGCAGCCAATGCCAAGAACCCCGCGAAGGTCTATAGGAAAGCCAAGCGGGTGATGACCGAGATCGCATCGGTGACGTTCCCCAACAGTTCGACCGGCATCGTCCGCTTCGCGACAAGCGAAGTCTCCGACGCCGGCGCGATCACGCGACATTGGATCGCGGTCGTCCGCTATCGCTATACCGACACGCCGGCAACAAACGAGTGGCGGTTCGAAAACCCGTTGGGCTTCCAAGTCTACGAATACCGCCGGGACCAGGAAACGGTCACGGAGAACAATCCGTGACACGTCATCCAATCCTCCTAGCGCTGGCGGTGCTGACGCACGCACTACCGGCCACAGCCGCCGAAACACCGTCTGCCGGACGACTGGACCCGCGCGTGACGAGCGTCGTCTACCAACCCAACAACGTCGTGCGAGTGTTCGCCACCTACGGCATCTCGACGATGATCATCTTCGATGAAGACGAGAAATTCGAGACCATCGCGGTCGGGGATACCGACAGTTGGGACGTCGTACCGACGGACAAGGGCAATATCCTGTTCGTAAAGCCGAAGGCAAAGAACGTCGCTACCAATATGAACGTCGTGACCACGAGGCGCATCTACTATCTCGAACTCAACGATTATGCCCCGGAAGACAACAAGAAGATCTTTGGAATCCGCTTCACCTATCCGGACAAGGATTTGAACGCATCGTTGAGGAGGGAAGCAGAGGCAAGGGCCGGTTACCCAAACATCTCCGGGGTCGACAAGGCAAACGTCAACATCGACTATTCCTTTTCCGGCGATCCTGGACTGAAGCCATTGATGGTTTTCGATGACGGGAAGAAGACCTTTTTCAAGTTTGGACCAAAAGTGCCAGCGATCTTCGCCGTAAATGGCGACTTCACCGAGACCCTCCGCAACTTTCGGCGCGAGGGAGAGTATATCGTCGTGGATGGCACAGGGACGCAGTATACGCTGCGCGATGGTAATCAGTGGACCTGCATATTCAACTTGAGAAAACCGGATTTCGGTCAGCCGGATCCCGCAGGGCTTGGTCCCTCCCCTGATGACCAAGCCACGATCCGCAGAAGGACCGGCAACTGATGCAGCGTTCCCCAGAGCTCGAGGCCATGCTCGCGGCCGATCAAGCCGGTGTGCGCGACAAGCGGGCTCGTCGAAAGCAAGTGCTTGGCGGGGCTGTCCTGCTGCTCGGCGGCGCTGCCCTCACCTACGTCGTGGTCCTCGCACCACAAAGACCGACACGTGATGGTATGCAGGGCGACGAGGAGTTCTCAACGACGACCTTCAGGCCTCCGTCGTTCTTGCGCGAGGAGCAGAAGCCCGGACCCAAGCCGGCGGAGAACATTATGCAGATCCCAGAACCGCCTCAGGAGAAACCAGCGCCGTCTCCGGACACGACCGAATTCACCGTGCCGCCCCCGCCGGTGATCACTCAACCGGTCCCCAAGGCCAGCCCGCAACCAGAGGCATTTCCTGAACGGTACCGGTCAAAGCAGATCGTCGTCGATAGCGCCAAAACGGGTAGCGATGCGACTTCGCTGAGTGGCAATGGCGCCTCCGACGGACCGGCAGTTACTGGCGAAGATCGCAACAGCAAATTTTTGGCGACCGCTTCAACGATTGGCGACCGATCGACCAAAGCCCGGCAGATCGACCGGATCGATGCGATGGTCCCGGAGGGGACCTTGATCCCGGGCATCCTTGAAACTGCGATCAACAGCGATCTGCCTGGCCAGATCCGCGCCATCACTTCCCAGGACGTCTATTCGTTCGACGGGCGCCGCGTCCTCATCCCGACCGGCACGCGGTTGATCGGCGAATATCAATCGGGCGTCACTCGAGGACAGAAACGGATTTTCGCGATTTGGACCCGCCTGCTGCGGGACGACGGCGTCTCCGTGCGGCTGAACAGCATCGGCACTGATAGCATGGGGCGCTCCGGCCTCACAGGCACCGTCGATAACAAGTGGCGCGAGCGGTTCGGGTCAGCCATCCTGCTCTCCATAGTCGGCGCGGGCTCCTCCTATCTGACCGGTTATGGCAGCAACCAATATAGCTCGGGCAGCGGCAACGGCGAATCCGACTCCGATCGGGCCGCCGAACTCGCTCGGGAAACGCTCGCCCAAACCTTTTCCGATATGGCCAATCAGGCGTTGGCAGAGAACCTTCGTATTTCCCCGACAATCAGCGTCCCGCAGGGCGAACGTATCTTTGTTTATGTCCGCCAGGATCTCGACTTCTCCGGGATGTATCCGGACCCGGTCGAGGAGGCACTGAAGGAGATCAAGCATGAGCGAGGCCTCGATCAAGGTCGTTCCCGGTAGCGATCCGCATTATTTCCTGCGACGCGCGCTCTCGCCGCTGGCGGAATTCCTCGCGGATCCGCGCGTCATCGAGATTTCCGTGAACCGTCCGGGCGAAGTGTTTGTCGAGCGCCTTGGCGCCTCGGCAATGGAGTTTTATGCAATCCCGGAGCTCACGAGCAAAGAGATAGAGCATATCGGCGAGCGGGTGGCTGCTGCCAGCAATCAATTCATCAGCCGTATCAATCCGATGTTAAGCGCTGCCCTGCCCACCGGCGAACGAATTCAGATTGTCTTGCCGCCAGCAGCACCCGACGGCGGCTCGATCTCCATTCGAAAGCAGGTCGTCAATGATTTCACCTTAGCCCAATACCGCGACAGCGGCGGGTTGGACAACGTGTCCGTGACTGTGAGCGGATTAAGCGAAACAGAGACAAGCCTCATAGCGCTGCTGGAGGCCGGCCGCATCCACGACTTCATCGAAACCGCAATCCACAAGCGCGTCTCGCTCCTGATCAGCGGCGGCACATCGACGGGGAAGACGACATTCTTAAACGCCTGCCTCAAAAGCATCGATGAAGACGAGCGCATTCTGACACTCGAGGACACGCGCGAGCTGTTTCCATCCCATCGCAATAGCGTCCATTTGCTTGCCTCGCGCGGAGACCAGGGAACGGCGCATGTGACGATCCAATCGCTGCTCGAGGCATCACTGCGCATGCGGCCTGACCGGCTGTTCGTCGGCGAGATCCGCGGCGCCGAGGCGTTCGCCTTCCTGCGTGCCATTAACACGGGTCATCCAGGCAGCATGTCGACCGTGCATGCCGATACACCAATGGGCGCCTATGAGCAGCTCGCCATGATGATCATGCAAGCCGGCATGTCATCAGGCTATTCCAAGCAGGACCTGATGTCCTACATCCGCATGGTCATCCCGATCGTCATCCAGCTGCGCCGCGACGGCGGCCGGCGCGGCGTGTCCGAAATCTATTATGCTCGGCAATCCGCATGAACCGATCTTACCTCGCCTTCTATCTGCTTTTCTGCGCTCTGATCGCGGTCGCGGTCTGGATGCTGAGTTACAGCCTCATTCTCCAGATCGTATGGAAAGACGGTCGGATCCTTCGGTTGATGACCACGATCGACCCGGCAGCTCCCCTTCGCCAGTTCGCTGCCTATTTCAACAATCGATCGCTGCAACTCGTAGGGTTGGCCGCAGCACTTCCTGCGCTGGCAGCAGGCACAGCGGCGGCCGCTTTCGGGCTCCGTCGGCCGGCCAGCCCACTCGGCGACGCAGCGTTCCAGGATGTTGCGTCGCTGCGGCGCGCCGGGTGGTTTCGCAAGGAGGGGCATATCTTCGGGCGCGCTGGCCGGACGCTTCTTCGACGTAACGATGACCGCCATCACCTGATCATCGGCCCGACACGATCCGGGAAAGGCGTCGGCTACGTCATCCCGAACGCGCTGATGTTTAAGGGATCGATGATCGTCATGGATCTGAAAGGCGAAATTTTTGAACTGACGGCCGGCTACAGAAGGGCAAGCGGCAATCAGGTCTTCCTATTTTCGCCCGGAGCATCGAAAACGCACCGATGGAATCCGCTCGATTTTGTGAGGACGGATCGCGGCAGCCGCACGATCGACATCCAGAATATGGCGGCAATCCTCATTCCTGAGACTGTTGGATCGGAGAACGCCGTCTGGCAAGGCACAGCGCAGCAAGTGATCGCCGGTGTCATCAGCTACATCTTGGAAAGCACCCACTATAAAAACCGGCGCAATTTCGGCGAGGTAAATGCGATCTTCAATTCCGGTGTCGATCTTCAAGCATTGATGAAACTGATCAAGGAAAACGAGCCGGATCTGTCTCGGTTCACGACGGACAGCTTCAATGCCTATATCGCTCTCAACGAACGGGCCGCGCGCTCTGCACTGCTCGACATCCAGAAGGCGCTTGCACCTTTCAGAAACGAACGTGTCGTCGCGGCGACCTGCGTAACGGACATGGATCTTGCGTCACTGCGGCGCCGGCCCATAACAATCTACCTTGCGCCGAACATCACTGACATGACGATCTTGCGGCCGCTGCTTACCTTGTTCGTGCAGCAGGTGATGGATCTTCTGACGCGTGAGCACAATCCGAAGGCCGTCCCCGTTTATTTCCTTCTCGACGAATTCCGGCAATTGAAGAAGATGGACGAGGTGCTGAACAAGCTGCCCTATGTGGCGGGCTACAATATCAAGCTGGCTTTCATCATCCAGGACCTCAAGAATATCGATGAAATCTACGGTGAGACAGCGCGGCACTCGCTTCTCGGCAATTGCGGGCTGCAGCTCATCCTCGGCGCGAACGACCAGGCCACGGCGGACTACGCCTCGCGCGCCCTGGGCAAGCGGACGATCCGATATCAATCGGAGTCCCGTACGCTTGAGCTTCTCGGATTGCCGCGGCGCACCAAGATAGAACAGATCCGTGAGCGCGACCTGATGATGCCGCAGGAGGTCCGACAGATGCCGGAGGATAAGATGGTCCTTTTGGTTGAAGGTCAGAGACCGGTGTTTGGAGACAAACTTCGCTACTATGCCACCGAGCCGTTCAGGTCCGCGGTACTAGACAAGAATGAAAACGCTGTCTCGCTTCCCGAAGTGGAAATGCCCTTGAATCTGCCTGTGGCCGCAACTTTACCGGACTACGGATCGCCGGCGCTCCAGTTAGAATCCGGTCCATCAGGGTCGGATCCACGTGAGCTCATCCAGGGGGCTGAGGCGGCAAACACTCATCCTCACGCGTCGGAGAGACAGCTTGAGCCGCGCAGACAGGCGCGCAGCAGCGTGGCTTCCGGACTTTCGAAGTCCGACGAACGATTGCTCGCAACCGCGCGGCGGCTCAATTCTGTCATCTCCGACTCATTGGCGACCACTCCGGATATGTCAGTGAAACAAAGGAAAAGCATCCAAGACGTTCTCGCCAAAACCGTGCCCGATCCGTCTGAGCTTGGGCTCGAGTAGGCTAGCACTTCTAGAAAGCATTAAGACCTTTTCGGCACACCATCGGCCGTTGGCTGATACCGGCCGGAGAAAATCAGGCTGAGCTTCGGGGCGGGACAAGTGAAACGCATGGAGAAGGGCACCTCGCCGCTCTATCTCGATAAGCCGAGGATATGGACCGAGATCATCTCCGCTCAGCGCGCAACCCGGCCATTTGCACCATCCCGCATCCGGCTGCCTTCCGGGGCGCCCTATTCACGGGAGCCGGTGTGATGGGCTACCAGAACCCCCAGAAAGCGATCGCTGCATCCCACCAACCCTGCATGGCATGCCAAGCAATTGTCAGTCCCCGGTCTACCAGAGCTACGATCATAATGCAGGCGAATACCCAGCTAGCTATGCTCCAATAGCCGGCGTCTGCTTTCGGATCAGGATCGGGAATGAACATCCATCGATCGTCGCGCATCATTGCTTCCTATCGGTCGTAATCGTCACGATTTCGCTCAGCCTCGCGTTCAAGCTCATCCAGTCTCGAAATATGCTGGTTCGCTGGATCTGTGCGTCTGGTATCACCGGTTCGATGATCGCCGGTACGGGCTTTGTCGATCTCGTCGGACGGAATTAGATGTCTTCCGACACTTTCGGCGGAGCCGCCCGCAACGTCACGCTCGTCCGGGCCATCGGCTTTTTGCCGGCTTCGATCCAGAGAGCGCTCGGCAGCCTCGAGTGCGACCCGCAACGCCTCGTCTACCTCGCTGACCTCTCGGATATAAGAATTACCCGCGGCCCCCAGCTCGGCTGCCCTGGCAAGCTCGAAATTCAGGCTCGCCTGCAACGACGCTTTATCAGGCCGAACTTCGTCATCGTCGGCTAACTCGATCCGCTCGCGATAATATTGGACTTCAATCATGATGTCGTTTCCGGCCTCGACTGCCTCCAGACCATGACGTGCGACAGCCTTGTCCCATTGGCGGTTGGCATCGTCGGGCTGTCGAGCACTGGTATCCTCCGGCGTGCGACCGCCCGCCTGCGCGGTCTGCTCCATGATTTCGCGGCGAACATCGACGTGCTCCCTTGCGGCCGCGGCAATCTCCTCGAAATTGACCCGCTGGTTTTCCGGCATAACACGCTCCGCCTGAAACAGAGCGGTTTCCACACGCTTCTCATATGCCTCGAACTCCGATCGCGTCATCGCACTCATGGTATCGACCTCCGCAAGCTGAGATAGTCTAACCAATTCAGTTCGGAATGGCGAGGCTGAATCACTGGAGAGGTCAGACACATGTATTTGCGGATTCAGACGCTTAAATGCTGTTTTCAAACGAGAAATCTGCTTATCTGCAAAAGCCTCGACTTCGACGTTGCCCGCGCTGCGTGCGAGTTCAGACCACTGCTGATGAACTTTTTCGGTATAGAAAAAGCTCCTGTCTGTTCTTGCCGCGGTTGGAGCCTCATGGCGCTTTCGAACATAACGTTGCTCGGAAAAGGTTGAAGTCCCCTCATGCTCTGTTCGCCCATCGCGACTGACCGGCCGCACCTGGGTTCGACTGAACGCCGGGGCGCTTGCCTGCTCGCGACGATCCGTCATCTCCATCCGGATGCCATGCGCGCGAGCCTGCTCTGCAAGACCCTCGCGCCAACGTCGAAACGATGCAATCGAGGTTTCGACCCGCTCGCCATCCTCGGACCGCATGGCGATGATCGCATGCACGTGCACGTGCGGCCGCTTGCCACCGTCCTGTTCGGCCTTCGGATCCCGCGTCGGATCATGCAGTGAAAAGACATACCGGTGGTGGGCAAATTCTGTAGCCAAAAATTCGCGAGCCGCCGCCTGGAATGCCTGGACATCGGTGCCCGCCCTTGCTGACATGACGAGATGCATGACATCCCGGGGCTTTCGGCTATGGAGTTCGCCACGCCACTCCAACTGCACGAGGTCGCCGGCCCGTTTGGCATCCGCGAGCATTTCGCCACGGTTATTCTCGACGGAGCCGTCAAACTTTTCCACCATCTTGCGCAGACGGGCGGTGCCATATTCAACGCCATTACCATAGCCGGTAAAGCTGAACTCTGCCTTCCCGAGACTTGCCCCCTGCCCCACCATGCGGGCCTTAACGATCCCTTCTGCCTTGACATCGGCTGTCAGTCGTTCTCCGTTGCGAGCCCGCAGGACAACAACACCCTCTATGCGATGATTGTCCTCACGCTGTTCGACTGCAAAGGCAAAGGAACGTTCGCCGACGGCGGATTTCACGACGTCCCGTGCCCATGCGTGCAGCGCTTGCCCCTCGCGGGGACCGCCGGCGATATCGATGCGGAAGGTGCCGATGTCGCGGCTTTCTGCCCGGTTGCCCATCAGATGGGACCAGTCGTCGGAAAGTGCCGCAATCGCCTTCCGGCCCCTGAGCTCTACCCCAGCCTGGTTTTCCATCGCGACCTCTCCGTTGCGGGAGATGTAGCCGGCCATTGCACCCAGCCGGCCGCCACCGCCAAATGACGTCATCTTGACGACAGCAGGCTGGCTTCCGGTCGCAAGCCCTGCAAAGCGCGCTGCCATTGGCCGGTGCGCCGGCGCATGCCGTGCAATGCTGACATGACTGCTTCTCTTCCATCCTATCGGATGGCGGCCCAAGCTGCTGCTTGCACCAGCACTGCGCCGGCGGCGGGCCTCTTCGTCATCATCAACGGTCTTGCCGACCAGCCTTTCATGCAAAAAGGCGGCTCTGCGCTGCTCCCATTCTTTGGTGAAAGCCCCAAAAAAGATCTCCATCAGGGGCGCCCTTCGACTCTGCGGCCGCTCCGAGCGGCGAGCCGACGAAGCTCCAGCGCGAGAGCCGCGACAACTGGCTGGAAATCCTGAAGCACATTCGAGATCTCGATCGGGACAGTGCGCTGGTGCGCGAGCCTGGTAAGACTGTTCAGGTTCACACCGATTGCCCTGATGTCGCGATGAAGAAGATCGAATACTGCCCGATCCTCCTCCGTTAGGAATGGCAGGACGCCGGCACCATCGAGCGTCAGCGATCGGATAAAGGCGGACAGCGTCATCCCAGCCCGCTCCGCCGCTTCTTCGACCGCCACCAACTCGGACGCAGCGAAGCGAGCGTGCACGACACGCTCTTTTCGCTCCTTGAGGCGCCCCGCCGTCGGTGCCGTCTTTGCGCTTCTAGCCACGACATTCGCCTCGTCGTCTGCCGCCGCAGGCGCCATCGACGGCTCGTCCGTCGATCGTCAGCAATTTGTATCACAAAATTGCGTATCCTGCCAAACCAATATAGACTATTTTAGTTCAACAACACAAGCCGCCCAAAGCCCCTTTCCGTCGAACTTCGATATCGATCCCATCCACTCGATGAAGAGCCACGACCACATTACACGTCACGCCCATATCGAAATTCGGTAGCGCTACTTCGTGTCGACGCACACTAAAATCATATAGATATAGACTTTTCGATACGGTGTGGATGATCTTCCCCACGGTAGCGCGAGGCAGTAAACCCGCTTGCCATCTCGTCGTCATGTGGAAAAGCATCCAGACGAACCGACGCATAGATTCTGCTGGACGAGCATAGAAAGCAAACTATTATAGTTCCATTCTCGGTCGACCGGCCGGGCGACGTTCTTCTCGCAGGGAGTTTGCGATGTCCCGAACCTATGCGGTGGTCAGCAACAAGGGCGGCGCTGGAAAGACGACGTTGGCGACACTGCTCGCCGGCGAATATGCACTTGGCGGGCAACGCGTCCTCATGATCGACGCCGATAGCAGGCAGAACCTCGCGGGCTGGTGGAAGCTATGCCACAGAAAAGGCAACGTACCGGAAAAGATCGAGGTAACGATCGCCGCGACCCAACGGGCGATCGAGGATGTCTTGAAGAAGTTCGACGACGCTTTCGATATGATGGTAATCGATGCTCCTGGCGTCGACAGCGTCCTTCAGACAACCATCATACGATCGTCGGACCTGGTGCTGTCGCCGGTCCAACCAGGGATCAAGGAGATCGAGGCAGCAGGACAGACGATTGCTGAGGTCAACGAGATCAATGATCAGCTGGGTCTTTCGATCCTGCATATGAATGTTCGTACCCGCATCACATTGCCGGGCCGGAACCTGGAGGCCTATCGCTACATCCGGCCGTTCGTCGCGGGATTGCTGGATGCAAACTATCAGACAATGTTGCTCGACACCGAGCTCTATGAACGCAACATCTATCGCGAGATCCAGAACGGACTTGGAACGCTGCAGATGCAGGAACTGACGGATTCCGTCCGCAAGGCGCGCATCGAGGTGAAAGCGCTGGTCGACGAAATCGAGGTTCGGCGGCTGTCGGGCGCGGCTGAGGTCGCGGCATGAGCAAGGCGACAATCGACTTCCAGCAGTTTTCGCTGGCTCCACGCCGAAAGCCGGCGACGCTGGAACCCAGTGAGGCGCTGCTCGAAGTGGCCGCCGGTGCAGAAGCCGAAGCTGCGGACGATATTCGCTCAGAGCCTGCCGAGCGCGACACGGTCCTGCCTCGGCTTCCTGAAGATGAGCGGCGACGCCGGACGGCTAAGCGTGCGGCAGAGCAGCAGGATACGCGCAGACGCTTGAAGAGCCTGAAGCGCGCAAAGGATCGTGCCATCAAGTTCTATGTCAACGTACCGCTCGAGCAGGAGATGAAGGAGCGGCTGATGCGCGCTGCCCACGAGAACGATGTCAAGATGACGGTCATCATGCAGGCGGCAATCGATACCTATCTGGAAGACAATGGATATTGAGCGAAAGCATCGAAGCGTGTCGGTCGATCCGGCGCGCTTCGATCGATATGCGGCGAAGGCGCCTCAGAACGGCGGCTCCGCCTCGATGCGGCCGTCGAGTTCGGCCCAGATGACTTCGCGCTCGGCAAGCGCGAGATCGAGTTCGGTTTCGAGCGCCCGGCGCTCCCAGATGGTCTCGGCGTTGCGGGCCTCGATGCGTAGTTCTTCGATGTGCTGGTCGATGGTCATCGTCGTCTCCTTGACGGATGTGAAAGACGACGCGGCACGCGGGGCGGTGGAAGGCAGGTCAAGGCTCGCGGGACGCGACCGGCGGAGCCGGCGTGCGGAGGAACCGATTTTGTCGCAGCGCAGTGAAACGGAGCGGAGAGAAAATTGGAGGGGCCGCGCGGCCTTGAGCTGGCTTTTTTCGCCCGGCACAATTGGCCGATCTGAGCAGACAGGTTTCCCTCTCTTGTGGCACCCATCCTTGCGCGCCGCGCGCGCCTCAAGCGTCACTCCTTCATGAGGCGATTTCGGTTTGAGAGCGTCGCGTGCGACGAGGGCCACAACGAGTTTCCGCATCTGCTGGCACGCGCTCATCGTGGCAAGATCCGACCGCTGTGCCTTTGCCGGGATCCGGGCGTTCCAATGTACATTGCTGATATCGGTGACCAGTTGCTGATCAAGCGGATGCCGCTCTCTGGCGGTGGTCACGATCCGGCCTGTCCCTCCTACGATCCCCCCTATGAACTTTCCGGACTTGGCCCGCTGATGGGATCGGCGATCAAGCTTGACCCGTCGTCGGGCGTTGCTTGCCTGAAGCTCGATTTTTCGCTGTCGAAGCGCGCAGCGACCAATCAGGTTGGCTCTGGGGGCGAAGGGAACGACAGTGTCAAGGTGGAGAGCAAGAAACTGTCATTGCGGGCCCTCCTGCATTTCCTGTGGCACGAAAGCGGCTTGACGGAATGGACGTCGCACTGGACCGGCAAACGTCACTGGTGGCAGGTCTACCATCATCTGCTGGAGGCGGCCGGCAACATGGCGGTTAGAGGAACGCCGCTGTCGGATCGCCTATTGCTGCCTGAACCGTTCAGAGCCCACGACAAGACGGCGATCGGGCAGCGGCGGGCTCACAAATTGGCCAGACTTTTCCTGACATCGGCTGGCCCGAAGCAGTTGATGGTCCTGGTGGGAGAGATCAAGGAATTCGCGGAAGCGAGGGGCGGCCGTCAGGTTGTGATCAAACACATGCCAGGTTTTCGCCTGTATCTGGAGGAGATAGCCTGGACGAGCGTCCAGCGCCGGTTCGAGCCGGAGCTTGCTCTTTGGCATAGCAGCGAGGCGTCGCATCTGATGATGATCGCCACAATCGGCGGGGATCCGGCCGGGATCATCGCGGTCAATGAGATCGCGCTGATGGCCGTGACCGAGCAGTGGTTGCCGATCGAAGACGCTTATGAGCAAAGGCTCGTCGAACGGCTGGCGCGACTGAAATCGAAATACGTAAAAGGCCTTCGTTTCAATCTTAGGCGCGACCATCCGCTGGCAAACGCCACCCTGTCCGACGTGAAACCACAACCCCTGGCGCTCTATATCGTGCCGCCTTCGGCGGACGAGGCATTCGAGGCTTGTCTGAGAGAGATGATCGAGGCACGACCCGATCTGTCGGCATGGATATGGCGTGTTGCCGACGGCGAAATGCCGCCCTTGCCGATCTGACAACTGAGACTATTGTTCTGGTGCGCCCTCGAGCAAACCGTCATAGACTTCCATGAGAGCATTGGTGATTGCCTGGCCGAGTGCATTGCCTGCCGCCCGCACATCGTCTTCGGAGCCGTCCCGTGCCGCGCTTGCCAATTCGAAGCCCTGCTCGCTGACAATCATTTTGGCAACCTCGATCGCCCATAACCCGAAGTCGCGTCGATTGTCGATCTTGATCGAGTCTTCCATGCTCGTCTGCCCGTTCGTGCGTGCTGCGGCCGCTTCTACATCTCATCCACAGTAAGGCCACCATTCATCACCATCGTGAATCGGACTTCGCTCATCGATTCAAAACTCTGGTTGGACGTAATCGAGGCCCGCAGCCATCCTGCGGTCATGACCCTCTATCTTTTTCAGCTTTACTGCCAGCGCGTCGACGAGACGAAAAACATTGCCCGCTATTACGCGCTTTCCATTCAGCCGACTCTTTTTGGAGAGGCTGCCGTTGTCCGATGCTGGGGCCGGATCGGGAGAGCAGGCGGAGAAAAGACCGAAATGTTTGACAGCGAGCGCGACGCGATGGTCCATTTCCTCGATCTTGCCCGAAAAAAACAGGCCAAGGGCTACAAACCCGTTGGTAATTGTGGAAATCCGGTTCACGACCCGGTTTTTGCGGCAGCGCGTCGATGACAGCGGCAAGTCGGAATGGCAGGGATTCCGGATCAATCATGACGCGGAGATGAAAAGTGACCACGACCAACGAAATCGCAGACAAGATCGCAACGGAACACAGCCTGACCAAGGCGCAGGGCAAGGCGATCGTCGAGGCCGTAATCGCCTTGATTACCGAGGCGGCCGTTGCCGGAAACGAAACGTCCCTGCCCGGCTTTGGCAAGTTCAAGGTCAAGCAGACGCCGGAGCGCGAGGCGCGCAATCCGTCGACCGGCGCCACCGTCAAGGTTGCGGCTGCGAAGAAGCTGAGCTTCCAGCCGGCCAAGGCGCTAAAGGATGCGCTGAACAAGTGACACGGAAAAACCCCGCTCCGTCGAGCGGGGTTTTTCTTCTTCGGCTCAGCGGCGCGTGTTGCGCGACCAGATGAGCTGGAGGCCTTCCTGGCCCTGGACCTCGGTCAGCGTTGCGTAGATCGGAGCGGGGAAGCTCGGGTCGTCGAGCTTGACGGAGATGTAGTCGCGCTCGCTGTCGCGGGCTTGCTTCTGCCAGCCGGCGCCGAATTCCACGTTGCCGGCGAGAACCCGGTAGTCGGGAGCCTCTTCCGAGGAGCGCTCGACGCGGACGATCTTGGCTTTGACGTTGAGGTTGAGCGTCTTGATGGTGCCGGAGAAGCCGTTTTCGGATGCGGTGAAAGAGCCGATTGTTGCCATTGTCGTGTTCCTTTTCAGTTGCTCGGGCCGCGCCCATCGCGGCCTCGATGGCTGTCGATGAGACCGGGAACGATCGGAACGCACCCCTTGGGGCCATAACGAAGTGGAGGACGGCCATGGGCCGAGGCTTTCTTGTCCCGCGAGGAATGGCCGCGTCGCGGACAGGGGAAGAAAACGAGCCGGCCGTTGCGGGATGACGATCGAGCCGAGTGCGCGAGGCGATTTCCGGTCAGACATGCCCCATCGAGACCGCGGGGCGAGCCGTTGCGGGGAAGGACACGCCATGGTGCCGTCCGGCATGCCGCCGCCAAATTGGGTTCGCATCGACTGACGCAACCGACGCGCAGATGCGGTGCCTGGGGCACCGAGCGGTCCGAGCGGAGGGAGCGATCGTCGTTTCGTGCCGCAGTCTGCCGGACTCGGCTATTGCCGGTGAGCCGAAACGCGTGCGGGCGCGCTCTGCGCTCAGGAGCGCGAAACAGCAGCGAGCCTGCGGTTTGCCGCCGCGTCCTTGACGGTGCGGGCGATCTTCTTCAGGAGCGCCGGGCTGAAACTGCCAAGCGGCGCAGTCGACTCAAAGTCGAAAGCCTTGTCGAGTTCGACGCGGTTGTACTCATCGAGAACGATCCAGCAGGGAAAATCGAGACCGGCGCGGCGGCATTCCATTTGGCTGATCGGCAGAAACAGGCGCTCTTCATTGGGCATCTGTGAGGTGATCGGAAACAGGAAAACCACGCCTGGAATGACAGCGGTGCGCACGACGACACACACGGGACGCGCCTTGCGGCCAGTTTCTTCGCCGGCCTGCGCCTCGCGCTTCCAGAGATAATGGAAACGGACGACCTGGCCCGCCTCAAACACTGCCGTCCTCAAGCAACTGGTCGAGGCCGGTCATCAACTCGTCGTGTACGGTATCGGGCGCATCGTCCAGGCTGTAGGCGGTCGTATGCGATCGGCCAATCAGCTTGCGGTACTGGTCGGCCGTCAGGATGACCAGTTTCTCCTTGCCGCGCTTGGTGAGCGCAACCGGTTCAATCAGTGCAGTCTCGAGGATTTCGCCCGAGGCTCTATTCATGTCTGAGAAGGAAAACTGCTTCATCGCCACCTCCAGTGAAGTACCTAAAATACGTATTTTATGCGGTTTATGCAAGTCGGGCGCTGTACGCTCGACTTGCGCCCGAATTATGCCGCCACCTTTTCGCCGTCCGGCTGGAGCGCGTGAAGATAAGCCACGGAACGCTGAGCTTGAGCTGCGGCCTGGACGATGAAGCGTCTGTCGTTCTTTAGCACTGTCAGCCATGAGGCAATATAGCTCGCGTGGTCCGGTCGCGGTTCCAGCTCAGGAGCAATGCCAAGGTCGGCAGCAAGAAATACCGCCCCGAGCTCCGCGATCAGTTCCTCGCGCGCCCGTTCGGACCGATCTTTGGCATAGCGGGAAAGATCTCGGTTAAGGCGATGGCTGGCTCCTGCCCAATGGATGTGTTCGTGGGCAAGGGTGGCGTAGTAGCTTCCCACGTCGCGGAAGGTCTCGATGGGCGGCATTTGGATCATGTCCAGTCCGGGAGCGTAAAAAGCCTTGTTGCCGCCATGCCGGACGGTGGCACCTGTACCACTGAAAAAGGCGTCCGCCGCCGGGATCCCGTCCATAGGCTGAACAGGTGCGCCGGTGGCCGATGTCGAATAGATCTCCGGCAGGCCATCGATCTGTGCGACGTTAAAGACGGTGTATGCCTTGAGAAAGGGAATCTCATGCTCGACTTCTTCACCCCTGCCATCGGTTTCGGTCTTGCGGATACGATTGGCATAAACGACCATCGAGCCGCTCTCCCCTTTGCGGACATGCCCGCCGAGTTCGACGGCCTGGCGGAAGGTCATCCAGATTTGCGACGAAAATCCCCGCGCCAGGCCTTCGGACCAGAGAAGCAGCACGTTGATCCCTGAATACGGTTCGCCGTTGAAGCGCAGCGGCCGCGAAACGCGGCCGCCCAGATGTTTCGCGCTCCAGGGCTGCACCCATGGGCGCACCCCTTTATCGAGCTGTTCGACGATCACGTCGGTGATGCGCGTATGGACGTCGGTGCGCGGTTCGGTCTTGGTGGTCGCTTTTCTCATCTTCGTTGATTCCTTTCATCCGGCGAGCCGCGCCATCGCGGGTCGTTACGGCGGTCGAACAGCGCGGCCGGAGGCGGCGCACCCGCCGGTGCCCTGTTCGGGAATGGCCAGGATCTGAGAGCGGGCCGAAACGGCAGTGGAGGACGGCTTGCCGTTGCGCGTAGCCTTCTCCGGGCGACGCTAGACCGCAATCGGAACGAGCCACGATGGCGCGCCAAGCCGCTCGTCACATGAAAAAGGCCGCTGCACGCTCCGGTGCAGCGGCCTCGGCGTGGAGGACAAAGGTGCGGCCATCAGTCAAAGGCTGACAGCTGCATTGATGCGGCGCGCTGGTCGAGCGACGGGACCGACACTGCAGCACCGCCGCGCTCGTAGGGCTTCCAGGTTTCGCCGGTGATTTCCTCGTAAGCGCTGACGGTACCCTCGGCTGCCATGCGCAGCACGTGGGCCTGCAGGCCCATGTCGGCTGCGAATTCGCGCTTGCGTTGGGCGCGGCTGTCAAAGCCTACCGGACCGGCAAGATCCTCGTCCCGGTCGTCGTTGGATAGCTTTGCGGTCAAGTCGCGTGCTTCTGTCACCGAGCGGCTGTAGAACTGGCCGGCGCCGTAGGCAGAGCCGATATAAGAGCCGACGATGCGCTGCATGTGTATCTGCATGGCCTTTTCCTGGAGACCGTCCTTCAGCGCCTCGGCACTCTCGATCAGTTGATTGCGATGGAGGTCACGCAGGCTTTCGCTGTCGATAACGCGCAGGCCGAAGCTTTCCGAGATGCGCTGCGCCTGGGCGCTGTCCGGGCAGGCGTGCCGGACCATCTCGAGTGTGGTGGCGCGCTGGGTGGCGGGGGTTTTGGAAGCGGAACGATTGAGCGGTGCCATGATGACTGTCCTTGAGTGCTGGTTGAGCGAAGCCCGAGGGTCCGTTTGTCCGGCGCTGTTCCTCGGGCGCGGTCGACACGAACCGGCGAAGCGGGCCCGGCTCAAGGTCAGGATGATGCGTGGCGAGAAAGGTCGGGTTGCGGATACCGCGGACCGCGCGCGGTCTGCCGTAGACGCGGCCCGGCCTTGTGAAGCAAGCGTCGAGCCTGCCGCAAAGCGGCGCAAAACGCGGCCTTTGACCGGGACGCCGTCCGGTTCAGACCGGAGCAAACCCGAGGGGCAGCACCCGACAAACCGCTAGGCGTCTTCGCTCCTGCACCTCGCAGGACGTCTTCACTGCACTGCTTACGCCCATGACAGCCTGGCCTTGCCGGCGAAGCTACGGTGGAACGCGGGCAATACGCCGGAGCAGCAGCCGAGGCAATCGCAACGGCCAGCGGTCGATGGAGCGTGATGCCGAACGCCGTCTCCACACTATCGCAAGGACTGCCGGGAACGGCGTCCATCAACAGGCTTCGCCGGCCGCGTCGCCTCGTCTCCCTGATGGTCTGACGGTCAGTCGGTCAGAATTTGCCGCTCGCCCCAGCCGATGAAACTCGACGGGCCAGTATAGAGCGTATCGCGGACCTCATCGATGACAAAGCCGAAGAGCCCGATCTCGTACCGTTGCTCGGCTACCAGATATCGGCGGGCTTCGTCGCCTCGTGCCCCGAGCCTTGCCACGCATTCGACAAACCCCGGCTGACGGCTGGATAGGATGGCAGAGACGACCACCCAGCGTCCGGCGTTTTCGGCCTCGAAACGCCGACGGTCCTTCGCACGAGACTGGCCGGGCTCCAAGATCTCGCCGCACAAGGCTTCCCAGGCATCCGGATAAAACTGGCGAAGTGTCTCATCGGCGTGGCGCTTTTCATAATTGATGAACAAGTCCGGGAAGGCATTGGCGACGACAGCCCAGGCGCAATCCTCTTCGTAAGCACCTTCAGGTGACCGTATGAAAACCGGTATAGAGGCGTTGCGCTCCGCTGACAGGAGAAATCCGCCGTGGCTGGCAGTACTGTGGCGGATAACGCCATCTGCGTAGACAACGGCGTACTGCGAGGCGCCCCACGGCGTGGGTACCGTTGCGGCAACACTGCGACGGTCGAGGAGCGCGAGCTGGCGCTGGTGCTCTGCCCACTCCTCGACCGTTTGTCTGAAAGCGGCCTCGTCGATCGGGTCTCTTTTCGTGTCATAGAAATCAACCTTCGTCCAACCCTCGATCGGACCGGCCAATCCCCAAGCCTTTGCAAGATGGAAGCTTTCGTCGTCGGCACCAAAAGTTGCCTGCAGAGGGAATGAACAGAGATCAAAGCCCGATGAGGGAGCGGTGTTGCCGAAGAGATCGAGCGTGAAGGGATCGTCATGCGTCATGAGATTTCCTTGTCGGGGAAGCGCGGCTCAGGGCGGGCTCAAGCCGCCGTTCGCCTGCGATGATGTCGGGAAGAGTTGGAGGGCGGCGGTCAGGCGGCGACCTGTTTGCCACGGTGGCGGAACTGCACGGGAAGCTTGGCGGCGATCTCGTCGTCGCTCAGGTCGTCGAGGAGTTTCCAGACCTTTGCCTGCGCGGCCGAAAACACCATGACGATGCGCCCGCCCGCAAAATCCGCCGCAAAACGCTGATCGGCATAGGCGCGGAAATCAGCGCCTGTGGTGCTCCAGATGTGCTCAAGCTTTTCGGTCCGGGTCATCGCGCGGACCGGCCTTGACTCGCGCTCGACGATTGTCCTGCGCATGCTGTTGATCGCACCGACATCGGCGAGATCGCAATAGGCGTGAAACCAGCGAAACCGGCCGTCGATCTTCAGGGTGAAGAAGACACTGGTGATTTTCCGCACCAAAAACTCACGTATCGCAAAGTGATCGCCGCGCATGAAGAGCGGCGGCAGGATATCCAACATGCGGTCATGGTCGGCCTCTGAGATCTCGAACCACTCGCCGGCATAAAGGCGACCCGAGATCCGATCATCGTCGAACGGGGCCTGGCCATGGCGGTTGAAGAGGGCGTACATCTGTTGACGGGTTGCAGCTCCTTCCAGGATCTTGCGGAAGCGCTGGCGATTGGCGGGAAGATGAGACATCGGCTGCTCCTTTGGGGTGGCTGCTGAAGGGACGCATCGACTTTCCCTTCAGTCCTTTGATCACCCCTTCTCAGCCGGCGCCTCGCGGGAACCGGGTCAAGGGCCGCCGTGCGGCGGGCGAAGCTTCACCCTTGACGCGGCTTGCCGTGCATGCGCCAGTTCCCCGCTTTCCCGTCTTTTCTTCAATTCCTCATTCCAGTCGATGGCGGGCGGGCGGACCCGGCTGAAGTCGCAACCTATGAGCTCGGCAATGTGCCGAAGCCGGTCAGCATAGACCTCGCCTTGTGGATCGGCATCGGTGGCGGCAACAAGTATCGTGTTGGCAGCGATGGTTTCGATGATGCGGACGGTCGATGGCGACCACCCCCCTCCGGTGCTTGCGTAGAGCGTATCCGGCCTGACCTTTTCTAAAGTCGCAAGGCTCAGCGCGTCGATCGCCGCCTCGGTGATGCAGATACGGACTGGCTCGCAGCTTCCGAAAGAAAACACCGTCTTCGACCCGCCGTTGGAAAAGCCTCGCCATTGCGGGCCACGTTCTTCCCACCCAGATAGCTGCCCGCTCTCATCCTCGTGGCGGAACCAGGCGCTGCCGAAAGGGCCCTGCCGGATGAGGTCGCGCTTGGCGGCCAAGTGGAGAATCGACGGCGGCAACGCTCGGGTTTCGGACAGGTAGCGATAGGTCGGCGATCCCAAGGTCATTGCCGGGCGGCTCAACCACCTTTCGCGAATCGAAGCCGGACGCCGTCGCATAGAGACATCGGGAACAATCGGCGCGCTATGGAACCCGATGAGCCCACCGAGCCGCTCGACGGCGGCCGGAAACGAGGTTTCTCCCAACAGCCTCGCCAGCGTGAAGACATCACCCTTTCGCTCCGATAGCGGATCAAACCAGCCTGCTCCCTGATGCGTGACGATCAGGATGTCCGCGCCACGCCGGAACTTCAACGCTCGGCGGCTGCTTTCCCGTTTATCGAGGATAAAGCCTGCCTGCAGCAACACGGTCGCGCAGGATACGCGGGCGCGCACCTCTTCTATCTTTTCTCTGTCCATGCTCGTTTCTCCTTTTTTCCTTTGCTGAGGGAAAGCTCTCGACCCCACCTCGGCGCGAAGGCCGAGGCTGCAAGGGCGCGATCGGAAATTGGACGCTGGTACGATCGTTCGCGGCGAAGCTTCCCTTGCGGCCGAAGAGCCGCAAGCGCAACTGCGTCAGGGAGGGAAAGCTGCAAGGGGAAGACTGGCGCAGTTGGGCTTCAACAGCGAGGCAGCTGCCTCATCAAAAACACGATGAGTGAATTCCCGCATGACAGCGTTACAGCAGGTGGGACGGCCTGCCTCTTCGATCTAACCTTACGAGGACATCAGGCTCCATGGATCGGCCAAGTCTATGTCTGCCTTACCGCGAGCCTTTGCTATAATCGCTGGGAAATCCTTGGCAGCTGCAGTGGTTGAACCTAAGTCGGATTGCAATTCGCGGAGGTGGGACCAGGCGTCCAACTTCATTATCTTGAAGCTGGATCGGGAAGATCCGCTTATCATTGTACCAGGATGGTGTCAGACAGAAGACGTCTACAAGCATCAACTTGAAGCGCTGTCCGATCGATGGCGTTGTTATTGCCGTCGACATGCGCGGTCACGTACCGCCTCAAAACCTACCGCGGCTACCGCATTCAAGCTTTCGCTTCGGATCTGGCACGTTATCGAGCGACGATAACCTATCTCGCAGCTGTCTGAAATCATGTAACGGCGCGGCTCATTCCATTGCGCCAGGCGCGGACGCGATGAACCTGGGTGCCGAGCGGAATGTTTCTGATGCGGTGCGACAGGAAGATTCCGGAGTGCCGAGAAGAGCGGGATGAAACGCTGCAAACGTCCGACTGATCCGAAGCCCTGTATCATTGGGTCTCTTTTTCGCAGCGGCAGATGGGAATTCTGCGCTCGATTGTTGAGATGGGATGGTTGCCGCCCTCCCCAGACGGCATCGCGATGTGCCAGGTTGGTGGTGTTGAACGCCACGAAACGGAGAGGACGGCAGTATGAAAGATATAATGATCGGGGTGGATCTGGCAAAATCTGTCTTTCAGGTCCACGGCGCGTCGATGACGGGGCAGGTTAAGTTCCGCAAGAAACTGTCGCGGCCCCAGTCCCAGAAATTCATGGCAGAGCAAGCGCCTGCCATCGTTGTGATGGAGGCCTGTGGCGGCGCCCATTATTGGCCAGGCAGATCTTGAAGCTTGGCCATGAAGTGAAGTTGATCGCACCTCAGTATGTCCGGCCTTTCGTGAAACGTCAGACGAATGATGCCGCCGACGCCGAAGCGATCGTTATCGCGGCACAGCGTCCAGAAATGCGCTTCGTCGAGATGAAGTCGGCAGAGCAGCGGGCCAATGCCGTACTGTTCCGAGCGCGCGAGCGTATTGTCCATCAGCGCACGGAGTTGGTGAATGCTCTGCGCGCGGTACTCTACGAATACCGTCACATCGTTCCACAGGGGCTCGTCCAGCTCAAGCGCATCGAGGCAATCCTGGCCGAGCGGGACAGTGACCTTCCCATGCTTGTCCGTGAGGAATGCCGGGACCTTCTGGCGCAGATCGCAGAGAAGACGGCGCGGATAGAGGCGAAGACGAGGAAGGCCAGGGAACTGGCCGGGGGAACCAACATGGCGCGTCGGCTGCAAACCATGCCGGGGGTTGGGCCATTGACCGCACTGGCCGTTGAGGCCTTCGCGCCGAAAATGGCGACCTTCGCGCGCGGCCGGGACTTTGCGGCATGGCTGGGCCTTGTGCCACGGCAACACTCGTCGGGTGGCAAGGAACGGCTTGGACGTGTTTCGAAGGCCGGGCAGGTCGATATCCGTCGGCTTCTAATCATTGGGGCGATGTCGCGACTGAACTGGCGCGGGCGCAGATCGATTGATGAAGGTTCGTGGTTGGCGCGGATGCTGGCAAGGAAACCGAGGATGCTGGTCGCGATCGCCTTGGCCAATAAGATGGCGCGGGCAATCTGGGCCATGCTAACGAAGGAAAAAGATTATCAGGATCCGGCGTTGGCCGTGGCTGCGTGACCCACATGCAGCGGGATCGGCTAAAGGCGGTGAAAAGGGTGTGAGAAGTCGACGACCTGAATGGGCGCAATGATCGAACAGATCTGGAGCGGGAAAACCAGGACAAAGGATTGAGCAAAGAGCTCGCTGTTGAGACTTGGTCCCGTTCCGCAGATCACCATACCGGCCAGCGGCTTCTGACAATGCCGCAAATCAAAAGGCCTGACAGAAAGACCGCACTCGATCACACGCTCATAAAGTCAGAAACTACTTGCATCAAGGGCGGCAACCCCAGAAGACCTTTGTGAGATCGATGTTCGACATCTGGTATGAATTTCCGTTTTGCCGCGCCGTACGATCGCAGTTTGTCGGTGATGATGCGCTTTGGCCTCAGCTCTTGCTTCTTTAGCAGCCGGATCAGCACTCGCTTGGCGGCCTTGGTGTCGCGGCGGGTCTGGACGATTTCATCGAGAACGTAGCCGCTCTGATCGACGGCGCGCCACAGCCAGTGTTTTGGGCCACTGATGGAAATCACCACCTCGTCCAGGTGCCAGATGTCTCCTCGCGAAGGCTGCTTACGGCGCAGTCGCTTTGCGAAGGCCGGACCGAATTTGCGGCCCCATTGCCGGATCGTTTCATACGAGACGGGGATCCCGCGCCCAAGCAGCATTTCCTTGAGAAGACGCAGGCTCAGCGGAAACCGAACTAGAGCCATACCGCGTGGGCGATGATGGATGGCGGAAAGCGGTGGTTCTTTTCGCTGAGCGTTAGTTGGTCATGCCAACCAGTTATCATGGAACCGTTAAGCCACGACAAGGTGACATCATCCCCTCCAGACGGGGGCTGCGATCTCGAAGCCGGCGGATGGCGGGCCGCAGCTCTGCGCCCGCCGCCTGCGATCCAAAGTCCGGTTTCCCTTAAGCCGCGCGATGAGATTGGAGCGCTCTTTGGACATCAGCGACCAGGAAGAATTACGAAACTTTCGGCTTGCGCGCGAGCTTGATAGTATCAAATAAGCTGATAGAAAAATATTTGAAGTGAAGCCATAACAGATGAAACCGAACTTTCTCACCGTAACCTCCGAAACCGGCGCTTTGGTGCTTAGGGGCCTGGCTTCTCCAGTCCGCATGGACATCCTCCAACTGCTGCACGACAGAGGCAAACTAAACGTCAACGAAATCAGCAGGGCTTTGGGGTTGCCGCAATCGACAATTGCAACGAACATTCAAATATTGGAGCAGGCTGGTCTAATTGAATCCTATTCGATAAAAGCTCGGAAAGGTCATCAGAAGATTTGCTCCGCAAAATATGAGGAGATCATTTTCCAGTTTCAGGTAAACTCGCAAGAGCGTCAAAATAATAAGGTCGAGGTGGCGATGCCACTTGGCCTCTTTACCGGATTTGAGGTGAGCGCTCCGTGCGGCCTTTGTTCGAGGGACGGCGTCATCGGACTTTTGGATGTACCAAATTTTTTTCTCGATCCCGGCAGAATGCAGGCAGGCTTGCTCTGGTTCGGCCGAGGTTACGTCGAATATAAGTTTCCAAACAATGCTAAACTACTGAACTCTCGTGTTGACATCCTTGAATTCTCGATGGAGTTGTCGTCCGAGGTTCCCGGCACCAATCCAGACTGGCCCTCTGACATTACGCTATGGGTCAATGACCATCGTGTCGGCACTTGGACGTCGCCAGGCGACTTCGGCGACAAGCGCGGAGTCTTCACGCCTCTCTGGTGGAAGCTGGAAGGCTCCCAGTATGGCAAGCTCAAGACGTGGCGCATCAACAAGAGCGGATCCTACATCGATGGAATCCGAATATCAGAGATGACGATTGAAGATCTAGCTCTGTTCGAGCACCATTCAATCCGGATGAAGATCGGCATCGAGTCCAACGCGCGACATCCAGGCGGCGTAAATATATTTGGTCGAGGCTTTGGAAACTACGACCAGGATATTGTGATGCGTCTTTATCTCGAGCATTAACGATTGTCCGAGAGGGAAGATGCAAGACGGACGACTGTCCAGGAAGCCGGCGAGACGGTGATCCGAATGTCACCATTGGTCCCTTCAATCGCATCGAAGTTGATCGGCTTTACCTCGTCTGGCCTTCCCTTCGTATTGACGGCAAGCAGATCTGGATGGTGCAGCTGATGCGCACGCTGTTTCCTCAAGGTCCCGAACCCAGTTGCGTGGAGGCTGATGCCGATTTCTTCTGATAAGTGCCTATTCAGGATGAACAGTGTCACCGTTCCGTCGCTCTGCGAATGAACGGCGGAGAATTTCAAATACGGAACTTCGTCAATAGTGTCATAGAGCTCTTCCGTATGAGTGGGATCGTAGTATCGGGTTGCGTATGTGGGCGATTCAACATGGGCGTTTAGGACACGGCCTCTGCCGAGATTGCTGAAATCGGCGAACGGCCAAAAGATCGTCTGCCGCCAGGCGGGACCGCCCGTTTCAGTCATAATCGGTGCGATCGCGTTGACTAATTGGGCAAGGCAGCCCGCCTTCACGCGATCGGCGTGATTGAGCAGCGAGATGCAGGCGCCGCCGAAGACGAGAGCGTCCTGCATGTTATACTGCTCCTCAAGGATGCTGGGCGCGACCGGCCAGCCGCTCTGCACTCTGTTCTTTTCGCCGCGACGGGTTCGATACCAGACGTTCCATTCGTCGAAACTCAGCATGATCCGCTTCCGCGATCTGCGGCGCGCCGCTACTGCGTCTGCAATGGCGACGACCTCTTCGATGAAGCTGTCCATCAGATCTGGGCTGGCAAGGAAGGATGGCGTGTCGTCGGCGTAGTTGTTGAAATAGGTATGCAAGGAAATGAACTCGACGTGGTCGAAAGTGTGCTCGAGCACGACCCGTTCCCATTCGCCGAAGGTCGCCATCTTTCGCCCGGACGAGCCGCAGGCGGCCAGTTCGATCGTCGGGTCGGTGAGTTTCATCAGTTTTGCCGCTTCGACGGCGATATGGCCATATTCCTCCGCGGTCTTGGCACCCATCTGCCAGGCGCCGTCCATCTCATTACCGAGGCACCAGAACTTCACACCATGCGGTTTCTCCCAACCATGCTCGCGACGCAAATCGGAAAGAAATGTTCCCGACGGATGGTTGCAGTATTCGAGATAGTGACGCGCCTCGTCCGGCCCGCGCGTGCCGAGATTGACCGCCAGCATCGGCTCGATGTCGGCAAGCATGCACCAATCCAGGAATTCGTTCGTGCCGAACTCATTCGTCTCGATGGATTTCCAGGCAAGGTCGAGCCGGCGCGGCCGCTTTCCCACCGGACCGACACCCTCTTCCCAGTTGTATCCGGATACGAAATTGCCGCCCGGATAACGCATGATGGTGGGCGCAAGCTCGCGCACCAGGTCGAGAACATCCCTGCGAAAACCTTTCTCGTCAGCGTTTGGATGCCCCGGCTCGAAGATGCCGCCATAGACGCAGCGGCCGAGGTGCTCGACGAAGGCGCCGAACAGGCGCCTGTCGGTTTCTCCGATGATGAAGTCTCTGTCGAAACGCACTTTAGCTGTGAGCATGAGACGATACCGATCTTAGGTTGAACAACTGAGGGATGATCATGCCGCCCCTATTCGAGGTGGACAGGATTCAGAGGAGCGCGGTCGTGCGACGGGGCATCGCGCGCTTGTCGCGTTGCGACACTGGAGCCGGTGAGTACGCCTTTTCCCAAAGGATCGGGCGAGAGCACTGAACTCTTGAGCAGTTGCGAATAGGGATGTGTGGGATTGTCGAGCACTTCCCTGGCGGAGCCGCTTTCGACCACCTGCCCCTTCTGCATGATCATGATGCGATCGCTGATGGAGTAGGCGGTAGCGAGATCGTGGGTGATGTAGATGATCGAGACCTTTAGGTCGTCGCGCAGGGTCTTGAACAAGTTGACGATGGACATCCGGAGCGAGGCATCCACCATTGATACCGGTTCGTCGGCCAGGATGAGCGAAGGCCCCGATATCAAAGCCCGGGCGACGGCAACGCGCTGAAGCTGGCCGCCGGACAGCTCGTGCGGAAAGCGGCCCCGGACCTCCGCCATGGACAGACCAACCTTCTGCAAGGCATTGTCCGCGGCCCGATCCGCGTCAGCTTGGGATTTCGCCTCTGCAAAGTTCCGGGCGGTCATCAGGAGGTAACGGTCGACCTGCTTGAGAGGATTGAAGGCTTCGAACGGGTTCTGAAAGATCGGCTGCACCTCCTTCATGAAAGCAAGCCGCGCCCCGCGGTGGCGGATGGCGGAAATGTCCTGCCCCTTGAAGCGGATTTCGCCGATTGTCGGCGTCGTCATCTTCAACATCATACGCGCGAGCGTGGTCTTGCCGCTGCCGGATTCGCCAATGATGGTAAAGACTTCGGGCGGATCGCCTGCGAGAGCGAAGCTGACGTCGCTCACCGCTTGAAATGCCTTGCGGCCGAAGATGCCGCCGCGCGTATAAGTCTTGCTGACATGGCTGACGTTCAGAAGCATCCGGCTCATGGCGTCGCCTCCGATCTTGCCGGCAGGTCCGTCTTCCCCCCAGCCGACGATCGCCCGTCAAGGCTCGGGCTGGCTGCGAAACAGGCGACCCTGTGATCAGGAGCCAATGTTGTCATTGGCGGATTTTCGCGACGGCATATGTCCATCGCCAGAGGGCATCGCGGGTGAAAGCGGCATCCGGCTGGTGGCGCGCCGAGATTCGGCGGCGAACCGGGAAGAGCTTCACGCGTATTGACTTTTCCCACGCGCGGAAGGCTCGCGATCAAGTGCGCGGTATAAGGATGCATCGGATCCGCAAAAACGTCTGCCGTCCGGCCCTCTTCGACAAGGCGACCGGCATACATGATGCCGAGACGGTCTGCGATGTTGGCGTGCACCGTGAGGTCATGCGTTACAAAGACCATCGATGAGCCGAATTCGCGTTGCGTTTCCCGTATCATCGCGAGCACGTCCTTCTGTACCACGACATCGAGCGCAGTGGTCGGTTCGTCGGCGATGATGAATTCGGGTCGGCACACCGTCGCTAGCGCAATGCACACCCGTTGGCGCATACCGCCCGATAATTCGTGCGGATAGGCACGCAGAACGTCGGCGGGCAGGCGCAGGCGTTCCAGATGCAGCTTCACCGCCTCGATGAAGGCCGGCTTTTCGAGCGCGATATGGCGGAAGGCAAAATCCTCAAAGGACCGCTCAATCCGCCTGACCGGGTTCAATACGTTCATGGAACCTTGCATGATGTACGAAAGATGTCGCCAGCGTACCGAATCTCGTTCCTCCGGCTTGAGCTCGTACAGGTCTCGATCGAGGAACTCATACCTGACGGAACCGCCGACGATGTCGAGGGGAGGCCTAATCGCACCAGCGATCGTCTTGATGAACGTGGTCTTGCCGCAGCTCGATTCGCCGGCGAGGCCGTAGATCTCGTTACGCCGCACATGCATCGTCACAGAGTCGACGGCGCGCACCTCCCGGTCGATGCCGAAATAGCTCATCCGGTAGTAGGCGCGCAGGTCCTGCGTCGACAGGACCACATTCTCAGGTTGGTTGCCTCGTTGCCCCGCTGCCATCAGGATTTTCCCATCCGGCTCAATCGGCTGCGGGGATCGATGTACTCGTTCATCGAAATCGACAACAGAAACAGGCCGATAAAGGTCAGCGTCACGAAAGCGGTCGGGAAGAAGTACCACCACCAAACACCCGAGACCATTGCACTGTGCTGGTTCGCCCAAAAGATCATGCCGCCGATCGTTGGTGTCTCGACATCGGTGAAACCAAGAACGGCCAGAGTAATCTCCAGGCCTATCGACCAGTTCATGTTGTTCATGAAGGTGGAGAAGACGATCGGCAGGACGTAGGGCAGATGCTCTTCCGTGACGATCCGAGGCATCGACATGCCGGAGAAGATGCTCGTGTTGGTGAATTCCCTCGTCCTGAGGCTGATCATCATCGAGCGAATGAGCCTGGCATCGTATGACCAGCCCAGCCCCGACATGACCAGGGCAAGGGTGAACCAGGTCATGTCGTCCCGAAGAACAAAGTAGAGGAGCACCAGAAGGGGGAACAGCGGAATGACGATAAAGGTATCGTTTATCGACATCAGCACGCGATCGACGATTCCCCCGACGTAGCCGGAAATCAGGCCGATGATCAGCGACAGGATACGGCTGATCAGGGCGACGACGAAACCGAAGGTGAGCGTATTCCTGAGGGCGAAGGTAAGCTGCCAGAATATATCCTGACCACGTGAATTCGTGCCGAAGATAAATTCCGGCGAGGGCGGCATGTCCAGCGCAACGACATACGAATCGATCGGCTGGTAAGGCGAGAAGAAGGAGGCGAGCGAGATCGCAAGGATGACCGTCATGATGATGATCCCGATCGCGAATTCGACGTTGTAGCGGAAAAGATCTCGAACGACGCTGATCATTGCTGCACCTGCACGCGTGGATCGATCAACGGATAGAAAATATCGATCAGGAAGACCGCAGCCGAGACGGAAATAATTGAGATCGAGGCTATGCCCAGCACCAGCGAATAGTCCGCCGCGTGCACAGCATCGACGAGCAGCCGGCCGATCCCGGGATAGCCGAACACCTGCTCCGTGATGACCGCGCCGTTGAAGATCGCACCGATCGACATCGCTAGACCGGTGATCTGCGGCATGAAGGCATTGCGCATGACGTAGGATCTGAGGACCCGTTGGCGCGGAACTCCCCCCAATTCGGCATAGACGACATAGTCATCGGTGATGATGTTGGACACCAGCGCCCGCATACCCATGAACCAGCCCCCTATGCCGACCAGCATGAGCGAGAGTGCCGGGAGAATGGAGTGCAGCAGGACGCTGCCGACGAAGGTCGGCGTCCATCCAGGCTGCAGGTTCATCTCGTATCCACCAGCACTCGGCAGCAAGGGCAGCACGAAGGTGAACGCGATGAGCAGCACAAAGGCGACGATATAATAGGGAACCGGATGCACGCCCATCGTGATGACGCCGATGATCCTGAGAAGGCGGTTTCGATGGTAATATCCAGCAAGGCCGCCGAGAATATTGCCGAGCAACCAGCTTAGAAGCGTTGAAAACGTCAGAAGGCCGATCGTCCAGGGCAGGGCGTTTCCGATCAGGACGGTGACAGGTGTCGGAAAGGCTGACAAGGATGGCCCGAAATCAAGGAAGGCCAACCGTTTCCAGAATACGAGATACTGCGTCCAAAGCCCGTCGCCCGTCCCGTAGAGTTCGCGAAGAGACTGACGAAGAAGCTCGATCGATTCCGGGCTCGAAAATCCAAAGGAGCTCACCTGCGCTACTGCATGCTCGACCGGATCAACCGGTGTCAGATGCGTGATGAAGAACGTCAGGCTGATACCGATAAAGACCACCAGCGCGAATTGCAGGAAACGCTTGCCGACGTGGAGTGCGTATGATCGCATATGTGACCCAACTCCGACTTGACGATATCGCGAGGGGAAGGACGGATCGGTCCTTCCTTCCCCCGCGCACAGGCTCATCCTTGGGCTATTTGGCCGATTTTACCGGCTTGAGCTTCACCATCATGTATTTGGTGTTGCCCCAGTTCGGCACGGGATCGGTGTAAGGCGCATCCGTGGCGTTGGGGTAGCCGGTCCAGTAGGTCGTATCCATCACGGTGAACACGTTGTAGGACATCAACGGGATGGTCGGCATCTCTTCCGCGGTAAGCTTGAGATAGTCTAGGCCCAGTTCGATGCCCCGCGGATCGTCGAAATCGATCCTCCGGATCTCCTCGATGATCTTGTCGAGGCGCGGTTCAGCCCAGCGCTGCCAGTTGCGCGGTGGCTGGACCTTGCCGATTTCGGCCACGAACTGGGAATGCCAGCTGTCCAGGAAGAACGATAGGTCCGGATGGCCGCCCCAGGTCTCGACGCTCCAGCCGATAAAGGTGTCGAAATCGCCGACACCGCGGCGGTCGATCAGGGTACCCTGGGCAACATCGATATTGGCGTCGATGCCGAACTGACGCCATTGTTGAACAATGATCGAACCTGCACGCGTCATCACAGGTCTCAGATCGCCTTCGACCATGACCTTGACGGTGAACGGCTCGCCGTTCGGCTGATGCCACTTGCCGCCCTGCTTGGTGAAGCCCGCCTTCTCCAGCAACTCCGTGGCGGCCTCCTTGTCGGGTTTCCACCATCCGCGGCCGATCGCAGTCGAAATCTCTTCCGGACTAGAGGGAATCTGGTCCTTCATTGATGGTCGAAGCATCTCGGCAATCTGCTTGCCCATTGTTGGGTCGTAAGGCTTGATCTTGCGCTTGCCTGTATCGACCTCGAAACTGGCAAGCCAGCTCTCCATCGGTTCGAAGTAGTACTTCGGATACAACCCGGTCGGCGGGACACCCAGGGCCGAGATCGTCGCAGCACCGCGATATGAGGCCATGCTAACGCCCTTGATATCGATGAGCAGCGCCAGCGCCCAGCGAACGTCCTTGTTTTGGAACTTCTCAAGACGATGGTTGAAGATGACAGCAGGGAGTGTCGGATCGGGATGCGCGTAGGGAAAGCCCTTGAACCAACTTGTCGAGGACGGCGACTCCTTGGCAAGTGTGAACATGCCTTCCGGTGACGTGTCGTGGATGACGTCGAGCCGATGGTTCCGCTGCTCGATGACGCGCTTTTCCGGGGGACCGGGATCGATATAAGCGAGAAATTTCGGGCCGGGTTCTCCGAAACGCGCAACGGTGGTTCGCTGCCAGTCGTCACGCTTCTGCCAGATGAACCATTTGCCGCCCTGGTCGAAATTTTTCAGTGTGTACGCACCAAGCGAGACCGGCGGGTTGAAGTCGTA
Source organism: Rhizobium sp. P32RR-XVIII (assembly GCF_012641395.1). GTDB lineage: Bacteria > Pseudomonadota > Alphaproteobacteria > Rhizobiales > Rhizobiaceae > Rhizobium. The sequence goes on from NZ_JABAIH010000015.1 coordinate 51,039, forward strand.
TTTCAGGACGTCATCGACTTTCTCGAATACATGCTTGGGCATCATCCACATGGCATTCCATCGCACGGTAAACAGCGCATGGAAGCGTGAGTTCGGCTTCTTGAGCTTGAAGAGCACTTCCGTAGGGCTCTTCTTCTCTATGGAGGCGACATTGACCTGTATCGGCGCGCTCCACCGCAAGCCATTGGTTCTGAGATGAGTATCGACCGTGTAGACGACATCGTCGGCGGTGAATTCGACTCCATCGCTCCAGAAAACTCCGGGGCGGAGCTTTACTGTCATCTCTGTGAAATCGCTGTTGTAGGCCGGCTTTTCAGATGCGAGGGAATTGTCCCAGACGCCGTCGATGCCGTGGTCGGCGTCGATATACCAGAACGTGTCCATCGCATTCTGATGGAGGCCGGTTGTCTGGCCACCGGCATTGATTGCCCAAATGTTGAACCATCCGGCGTTCTTGATTGTCCCCTCGGGATTCTCAAGGATGAGAAGCTCTTCACGGGGGATTTCCGATGTTGGCGCTGCGGTTTGTGCAAAAGACGGCTTGCTCGCAAGAAACGTACCGGCGAGCAGAATGAATGTTCTCCTCGATAGCATGCCGTACCCTCCCAATGGCCAGTTGCTCTTTGGCATCTGTATCCAAGTTCATCATTGGCGATGTCGAGATTGCTGTCAACGAAAATATCGGAATATATCCGAAATCATGATACTATTGATCGCTAAGCGAAAGCCCGGCTTTTCCTATCGCTAACGGGATCGTGCTGCATTTCTGAGGAAGGCAAACTGGCCAAACTAGTCGATGAAACCGCGGATAACCGCATGGGAGAGGCACGGAGACGACGCTGTTCGGATGGTTGCTCGCTCGCTGTTCAACACAATGGCAAGGGTGGAGGCCGGCGACATTTCGGGCGACCATGCCTTCCGTGTCAGGCGTCGGTTCCGCCTATCTGCCTCGCTATGCTGGAAGCTTCAATGTTCCCTTGATGGCTGACGGAAAGTCTGTTGCGACGCATGCCTTTTAGGGGACGGAGCCGCGCAGATGTCAGAGCTGCTTTCGCAGGTAAAGGGTCGGCGTTGTCCTCTGGCTCGATCGCGCGGACATTGCCGGTAAGGCACGGGACCGTTCATATCGCTGCGCTCTTTCCGGGAAAGTGAATTCTTTTCAGGAGGTTGGCGCTCCAACCATCAACATTCGTGAGCTGCTAACGGCTCAATAACGAGGTCAACGCATCCGACAGGGGCGTCGACGCGACGGGGAGGCTCCGTCCTGTGGGAGGTGCGATCTGGCGACCCAAACACGGGCCGCCGCGAAGGATCGCTCTGCTTTCCACTCTGTCGACGGAGTGGCCGCAAACGCCGGAGCCGTCGTTCGCACAGTGGGACTCTCCAGGCAGAAGGCTCCGTCACTGACGCCATTCGGACTGCCTGAGGTGAAAGCAACGCTCCTGAGTTCGCGGTAGGAACTCGCCTCGGCAAACGATGCAATAAATCTTCTTGTGGTCACCGCTCAGGCGTTGGTTTACCATATGCGGGCGATTTGGAAGAAGACGGTGATTTGCGCGACGCTGCACTGGTTATGCCCGCTTTGCGCCAATGGCTTCAACCAACAGCCCGAATCAAAGCGCGGTCGTATCGGGCGAAAAGCTCGACATCATATAGGTCGGAACACCAGCGAAATGCTGCATCAGCTCTGACAGCTCCTGCTCAGAGGCATCAGCCAGAATGCCGGTCCGCACCAGCACGGAGGAAAGCCCCATATCGCTCGCGCCCTTGATATCGTGTTCGATGCTGTCGCCGATGCAGACGATTTTAGCGGGATCGACACTGGCCCACTGCGCCATCGCGAATTCATAGATCTCGCGATGCGGCTTGCCGATCCAGTGGACCATCCCCCCGAGATTCTCGTAGATTCGTGCGATCGCCCCGGCGCCAGGCGCAATCTTGCCGCCGGCGAGCTTATGAATATCGGGGTTGGTGCAGACACAGGGAGCGTTATTGGCCGCTGCGGGCGCCAGTCGTCGACGATAGATCTCGAGTTCGATCCGCTCGGCCTCGCTGCCGGAGATGATGACAAGATCGGCCTCGTCGGACTGGGCAACGCTGACGAGTCCCAGACGGTCAGCAAGATTCTGGTCACCGCCGCTGGAGATCGTGAAAGCGCGCATTCCGGGGCGGATGTTAGGGTCTGCTGACAATAAATTGAAGGCGACGTCGCCCGATGTCACGAACCGCTCGAAGAGCTGGCGGTCGAAACCGAGTCGAGCGAAGCGCTCGGCATTGTAGTCCCCGCTCCGGCCCGAGTTGGACAGTACGATCACATGTTTGCCCGCCTCTTTCAGCCTCCGGAGTGCAGCGACCGCCCCATCATAAGCGTCGTCGTCGCGCAGGACCCCGAATTGGTCGATCAGGAAATAGTCATAGCGGTCGATCAGCGCTGCTAGAGATATCTCGGGAGCAATGGTCACCGCTGTGTCCTCTGCCATTGGAGGATGAGTGCCGCCGTGCCAACCGCGGCCTCCGTAGAATTCGAAGGCGCGAAGGAGACACCAAGGGCAGTCTGGCGCATCCTGGTCCATGCCGGGTTTTTCGCACCGCCGCCGACGGTTCGCACTGATGTCAGGCGGGCGGCGCCGAGTTCCGCCAGCCTTTCGTATCCAAGCCGTTCGATCCCGGTAATGCCCTCGAGCACGGCCTGGAAAAAAACCGCCTCATCCTTGGGGCGCGGCTCCAGTCGAGGAGCGTAATTCGGGTCGCTGACGGGAAAACGTTCGCCAGGCCTGAGCAGCGGATAGAAATTCAAGCCTGTCGGTCTGGTGATATCGATGCGGGCCGTGAGCGCATCGAGACGCTCGTCTCCGAAGAGCGACCTGATCACGCCACCGCCGGTGTTGGAAGCACCGCCAGGCAGCCAGAAATCGAGCACCCGGTGCGAATAGATTCCATATTGGGACGCGTTGATCGGCTGTTTGGAAGCCAGCTTCAGAACCAACGTGGAGCCGAGCGCCGTCACACCGTCCCCGATCTGCGACGCACCGGTCGCAAGAAAAGATGCGCAGCCATCGGTCGTTCCCGCATGAAAGCGGCAACTCTCATCGACACCGAGCCCTCGGACGAAACCATCTATCTCCGAAAGTGCTGAGCCGGCACGATGGACGGCCGGAAGCAGGCGCCGATCGAGCCCGGCCCGTTCTATCCAGTCGGGCCATTTTTCCTCATCAAGGTCATATCCGGTCTTGAGGGCATTGTTTTCATCGCTTGCGCATTCTCGCGCACCGAGCTTCATCAAAAGCCAGTCAGCCTGATGAACGATCTTTGCGACATACGGCTGGCGGGCGAGGTAAATCGCTCGCGCCAAGGCCGAGCTCGCGCCCCGCGCCGGGCTGTCGCTCGGAGCATGCCGGGAGATGTCTTCGACGATCGATGCATCCGGAGAGGTGTCGTTGTACATCAGCGGGGCACCGACCGGCTCGCCCTTGTCATCGATCGCCAGGACCGTACCGGACGTACCGTCGACGCCGATTGCGCGAACGGCCGCAAGGCTTGTCTTTGTCGCAAGCTCGCGCAATGCCGTCGACGTGCGCTCCCACCATATCGTGGGTGTGCGACCTTCATCGGCATCCACAAACGGCGCGCTGGCGATCGCCACGACACTTGCATCATCGGCAAGCGCGGCCGCACGTGCGCCGGACGTGCCGATATCAATACCAACGACGGTTGCGCGTCCTGACGGTTGCCGGCTCGTCACGACTGTGCTGCTCCGCGATCGAGCGCCTGGCGATATTGCTCCGCTTCCCAATTGGTCAGTTCATATTCATCCGCCTCGGTCAGATAGACGACCTCCGCGTTATCGGGAATGCGCGCGACGACCTCCGCCAGGCATCGGGCCATGACCTGGCCGCCGGCTGTCAGCTCATTCGACAACAGCACACCGCAGCCGGGAACGATGATCATTTTCGGCGCGGTTTCACCCGCATTGGCAAAGCTTTCGATGTAGGCCGGCAGGGACTGATCTGCTTCGAGAAGGCCAATTTTCGTGCCGAGGAAGATCACGTGGTCGGGATACATCGAACCACTGATCGCCAGCCGGATATTTTCCGGCGAGAGCGCTAATTGGTGGCTCGCCAGATCCGCGGCCGGCGAGTAGCCACTCTCCTGGCTCAGCCTCTGTAAGACCCCGAGAGACGCATCAGGAACTTGTCTCGCGGACATGGTCAATGCTGAAGTGACCCGCTCGATCCGATCAGCAACTTCTTCGACGGTCTCGCCAGTGACGATGATCCCGTGATTATAGAGGACCATGACGTCGGGGCTCGTCGCGGCCGCAAGGTCGACCTCTCTGGCAAGCGGCGTCCCGGGGCGCCGGTAAGGAACCGTTGCCCATATCATGCCGGTCTCATCGAGCTTTTGCTTCAGAAGCTCATCGCGTTGTTCCAGCACCGAAAGTGCGATTGTGTTGACGCAGTGATAGTGAGCCACGACCGCGTTCGGCAGGGCCGCATGAAAGCTTGTTTCAATCGATGGCCGTAAGCCGCTGGTATTGAGTGTCTTGATGACAAACTCCAGCCCCTTCTCGGCGCGCGGATCGTTGTTGCGCAAAGCTGTGACTAAGTCGGCAACGTGGACTGGGACCATGATATCCTGCTCTGTCGCGTGAGCCAGCCACTTTCCCGACGCCTTCACCCACATTTCAGTGCCGCCCTTGAGCGAGGTGTTCCCACCTGCACCCTGGGTTTTCAGGATATCCCGCCCGAGCATCGCAGACAGCTCCAGGAAACGTTCGAAGTCCACACCTAGCCTTGTTGGTCCGTTAGTCATTGTTGGCCCTCCAATGCCCTGAGCCCATTCCAGCCATGAGCAAACTTTTTCGCAACCGTAGTTTCGAGATCAAAGAACGTCAATAATGAAGTTACTCCGTCATATTACCTTGCAGGTCGGCTGGCTTTGTGATTATTTTTGATCATCGGCGGGGAGCGGCCGAGGAGGATGACGACTTTGAATGACGCCGAGCGGCACAAGATGATCACCGAACTGTTGCGGGAAACGCCTTTTGCATCAGTGCGCGATCTTCAGGATCGTCTAGGCGTATCACCGGCGACGATCCGGCGCGATATCGACAAGCTTCACGACTTAGGTAAAGCCAAGAAGGTCTACGGCGGTGTTTCGGCGTTTGAGCTTGGGGGGCGGTCGCCCGCAAGGCCTTATGACGAAAATCGCGACATCGCCGTTGAAGCCAAGCGCGCTATAGCGAGCCGCGCTGCATCGCTGCTCCGAGACGGTGACTCGATCATCGTTCACGCAGGCTCTACTTGCTTTCAGCTCGGCGTCCTGTTGGCGAAACGAAACCTGCGCATTTTCACGAACTCGATGCCTCTTGCAGCTTATCTCGGTGAGCATGGCAGCTGTCACCTGACTGTTGCTGGTGGCGAGCTTTATCGCGAGCCCGGCATCATCCATGATCCTTCGGCGGGAGCGCCCGACTACTTTGCTTCACGGTTTTTTGTAGGCACGCAGGGCATCGGGAGCGCCGGGCTTCTTGAATCGCACCCGCTTCTGGTGAAGGCCGTTGGGGAACTCAGCAGTTGCGCTGATGAGGTCGTCTTACTTGCCGACAGCCGGAAGTTCTCCATACGGCCCCGCAATCTTGTTCTGCCTCTGTCGCGCGTCGGAACTGTTGTCACGGATGATGGCCTTTCTGACGCCGACGCCAAGATGCTCGAAAGCGCTGGAATATCGATCCTCATTGCAATTGTGGGAGGCCCGTGATGAAAGCACATCATCCAATCGCGGTGTTTGACCTCGGCAAAACCAACTCGAAGCTCTTCGTGATTGATGGAGACGGCAATGTCGTTGCCGAACGGCGCACGAAGCCGGTCTGGCGGGAGCATGCAGGTCTCCGCGTCCTCGACGATGACGCACTCTTTGCATGGATGACGCGCGAGCTTGAGCAGGCAGTCGAGGCACATGGCGTGCGGCATGTTACGTTCTCCGGGCATGGATGCACCTTTGCACTGATCGGCAATAATACGCTTTTCCATCCGATCCTCGACTACGAGCAGGAGCCCCCACAAGCGGTGGCCGCGCGGATTGATGCCTTGATCCCGAGCTTTTCGGAAACCTTTTCCCCTCGCCTGCCGCTCGGCTTCAACTATGGCCGGCATGTGCTCTGGCTCGCGGACCGCGATCCGAGGACACTTGAAGCAACCGATGCGATTCTCGCCTATCCCCAATTCTGGTCATGGAAATTCTCCGGGAAGGCCGTTTCCGAAGTCTCCTACCTCGGCTGCCATTCCCATCTGTGGGCTCCGATTGCCGATGATTTCAGCAGTCTGGTCGACGGCCAGGGTTGGCGTTCGAAGATGCCCGAATTCGCAGCCGCCGGTGCGTTGCTGGGTACTCACCGGGTCGCGCTCGGCAACGGCGATGCTGTCGATGTTTCCGTGCATAACGGCGTACACGACAGCAACTCGGCGCTCTTCTACTATCGGTCCCTTGGCTTTGATGATTTCACGCTGATTTCGACTGGCACCTGGGTCATCATCTTCAATCAGGCCTGCCCTCTCGATGCGCTCGACCGAGACCGCGACATGCTCGCCAATGTCACCGTCGACCATGCGCCGGCCGCGACCATCCGCTTCATGGGCGGGCGTGAATATGATGTAGCAAGCGATGGCTGGACCAAGTCGATTTCGGTTGCGGCCATCGAAGCTGTCATCACCAAAGGCAGCTTTGCCCTGCCCTCCTTCGCCGCGGCTGGACCTTTCCCGGATGCAGAAGGTCGTTTTGCCGGCCCCTCCGTATCCGGCGAGGAACGTGCTGCCGTCGCGTTACTCTATGTCACGCTGATGACCGATCTTTCGCTTGATCTCATCCGCTCTGAAAACGAGATCGTCATTGACGGAGGTCTGGTCAAGACCGACCAATACGCGCCAATGCTGGCTGCATTACGAAACCAGACGGTCTTCACCAGTGCCAATCCCGAAGGCAGCGCCTTCGGAGCGGCAGCACTCGTGTTCCGCCAGGCGGGGTTGCGGCCTTTCAAAAATGTATCCGAAAAAATCCGCCCAGCCGAGATCAAGGGTCTCGAAGACTACCGTCGCGAATGGCGACGTCGTGTCGAGGAGATCCATTCGCGCTCGCCGAACACGATCCTGGTGAAGGAGATGAGGGAATGAGTACAGTTGCCGCACCCGATCGAAGTGACGCTCCCGTCCTCGAAATGCTGAACATCAGCAAGACCTTCGGCAACAGCCGCGCGCTGACCAATGTGTCGCTGACGGCCTATCCCGGCGAGGTTCACGCCCTGATGGGCGAGAATGGCGCAGGAAAGTCGACCTTGATGAAGGTGCTGTCGGGCGCCTATGTCGCCGATCCCGGCGGCAGCATCCTTGTCAGCGGCCGGCCTGCAGTTTCGGGCGATCCAATCAAGGCGAAGGCTAATGGCATCGCCGTCATTTATCAGGAATTGTCGCTCGCGCCGAACTTGACGGTTGCCCAGAACATGTTCCTGGGGGCTGAGCCTTCGCGCATGGGCTTGGTCGATCGCGTGGATATCAGAAAACGTGCCGAGCCGATCCTCAAGCGGCTCGGCATCAGCTTTTCGCCGAACCAGCTGGTCTCGACGCTGTCGCTCGGCGAGCGCCAGATGGTCGAAATTGCCCGGGCGCTGACGACGGACGCGCGCATCATCGTCATGGACGAGCCGACGACATCACTCACGAGCCGCGAGACCGAGAAGCTCTTCGAGGTTATCGCGAGCCTTAAGGCGCATGGGATCGCCATCATCTATATCAGCCACCGCATGGAAGAGATCTATGCGCTCGCCGATCGCGTCAGCGTGCTGCGCGACAGCGCCTATGTCGGAACGCTGGAGCGCAGCGAGCTTTCTGCCGCGCGTCTCGTTTCGATGATGGTCGGGCGCGATCTTTCCTCTTTTTACAAGAAGGAGCATCGCGCCGCCAGGCATGATCGCAAGGTCGTGCTATCAGTCAAGAACATCGGCGACGGCCGCCGCGTGCATGACTGCTCCGTCGATGCCTGCGCCGGCGAGGTACTCGGCATTGCAGGCCTGGTCGGTTCGGGACGCACCGAACTTGCCCGACTGATCTACGGCGCGGACCCTAAGACGTCGGGAAGCGTCCTGCTTGATGGCCGCGAGCTTTCGCTGAACGGACCGCGAAGCGCCCTAGACGCAGGCATTGCCTATCTGACAGAGGACCGGAAGGGGCTTGGCCTCTTCCTCGACATGTCAATCAACGAGAACATCAATATCGGCGTGATTTCGGAAGATGCGCGTTCGGGCGGCTTTCTGGACTTCGGCAAGGCCAAGAAGCGGGCGGACAGCGCCGTTTCATCGCTTTCTATCCGCACGAAAAGCACGTCGATCAATGTCGGAGCCCTATCTGGCGGCAACCAGCAGAAGGTACTGCTTGCCCGTCTGCTCGAGACCAAGCCGCGGGTGATCATCCTCGACGAGCCGACGCGCGGTGTCGACGTGGGCGCGAAGTCGGAAATCTATCGCATCATCGACGAGCTTGCCCAGAGCGGCATCGCCATCGTCGTCATCTCCAGCGACCTACCCGAAATCATCGGCATCGCCGACCGCGTGCTGGTCATGCGCGAGGGCCGTATCGCGGGCGAGATCGTCGGATCCGAAGATCAACCGATCGGGCAGGAAGCCATCATGGCCCTGTCCACCGGCCCCGCCAAGCGAGACGCATAGAGCGCGACAAAAGAGAGAACCCGAAATGAGCGCAACGCAAAGCGAACAGACAGCAACGGACAAGATGAAGCTGCGGTCGACACTAACTGCCCTCGGCATGCTTCCCGTCCTCATTATTTTGGCGATCGGCTTTCATCTTCTCAGCGGCCGCTTCCTGAGCGTCAACAACCTGTCGATCGTCATGCAGCAGGCATCGATCAACACGGTGCTCGCGGCCGGCATGACCTTCGTCATCCTGACCGGCGGCATCGATCTCTCCGTGGGCTCGATCCTTGCGGCATCCGCAATGGTCGGCGTCATCGTCTCGCTCTGGCCCGATATCGGCATGTTGGGCATCCCGGCCGCCATTGCCGTCGGTCTCGCCTGCGGCGTCGTCAACGGCTCGATCATCGCCTTTCTGAAGCTGCCGCCCTTCATCGTGACGCTCGGTTCGCTGACGGCCATGCGCGGCATCGCCCGACTGCTCGGCAATGATACGACCGTCTTCAACCCGGATCTGCCCTTCGACTTCATCGGCAACGGCAATTTCCTCGGTGTCCCGTGGCTTGCGATCATCGCGCTGCTAACGATCCTGATCTCCTGGGTTATCCTCAAGCGCAGCGTGCTCGGCACGTGGATCTATGCCGTCGGCGGCAATGTGGAAGCCGCGCGCCTGACGGGCATCAAGGTGCCGCTGGTCCTCCTCTTCGTTTATTCGATGTCCGGCCTTCTTTCCGGGCTCGGCGGGGTCATGTCGGCGGCGCGTCTCTACGCAGCCAACGGCCTGCAGCTTGGCCAGGCTTATGAGCTGGATGCGATCGCTGCCGTCATTCTCGGCGGCACCAGCTTCGTCGGCGGCGTCGGCTCGATCTGGGGAACGCTGATCGGAGCTCTCATCATCGCCGTTCTGTCGAACGGCCTCATCCTCGTCGGTGTCTCGGACATCTGGCAGTACATCATCAAGGGGCTTGTCATCATCGTTGCCGTGGCGCTCGACCGCTACCGGCTGAAAGGGCTTAGCCGCACCTGATGTGCGGCTCGAGGGACCGGGGTTACCGGATAACAGGGCGCAGGAAGCGCCATAAGGAGGAAATATGCGTATGATCTCTAAACTGCTCGCAGCCACCGCTCTGGCGGCAGCCATCGCCATGCCGGCTGCGGCCAAGGACCTTCAGAAGATCGGCATTTCGGTCGGCCTTCTCGGCAACCCGTTCTTCGTTGCGACCATCAAGGGCATCGAGGATCGTGCGAAGGAAATCAATCCGAATGTTCAGGTCACTTCGGTATCGGCCGACTATGACCTCAACAAGCAGGTTTCGCAGATCGACAGCTTCATCGCTGCCGGCGTTGACATCATCATGTTGAATGCCGTCGACGCCAAGGCAATCGCACCGGCCGTCAAGAAAGCGCAGGCCGCCGGCGTCATCGTTGCCGCCTTTGACGTTTCGGCGCCCGGCGCCGACGTCACCGTCATGACAAACAACGTCAAGGCCGGTGAAGAGGCTTGCCAGTACATCGTCGATCAGCTGAAGGGTAAGGGCGACGTCGTCATCATCAACGGACCAGCTTCCTCCTCGATCCTCGACCGCGTCCAGGGTTGCAAGAACGTGCTGTCGAAGAGCCCCGACATCAAGATCCTCTCCGACGATCAGAACGGCCAGGGTTCGCGCGATGGCGGCCTCGCCGTCATGCAGGGTCTGCTGACGCGCTTCGACAAGATCGACGCCGTCTTCGCGATCAACGATCCGACGGGCATCGGCGCAGAACTCGCCGCCAAGCAGCTGAACCGCAACGAGTTCTTCATCACCGCCGTCGACGGCGCGCCCGATATCGAAAAGTCGCTTGCCAGCGGCAATTCGATGATCAAGGCTTCCGCTTCGCAGGATCCTTACGTGATGGCAGGCGATGCGCTCAAGATGGCCGTCGACGTTCTGAACGGCAAGAAGCCGGCGCAAAACACCGTCCTCCTCGACCCGAAGCTGATCACCGCTGACAACGTCAAGGATTACAAGGGCTGGACCGCAGCTCGCTAAGGTCTCCTCCCGGGCGGCCCGCCATTGCCTCGAGCGGGCGGGCCGCTAATTTCAATGCCAATCGGAAAGCGGCGTCCCATGTCCAAAATCGGTGTTCATTCCTTCGTCTGGAGCGCCGGCTCGTCGAAGAACGAGCTGGAAAAGGCTCTCGCAAGATCGCACGAACTCGGCTTCAAGCTGATCGAATTTTCCTATCTCGATCCGAAGCAAGTGGATGTGAAGTGGCTTGCGGCGCACCTCCAGGAGCTCGGCCTCGATGTCGCCGTCAGCATGGGTCTCCCCTCCGAAGGTGATATTTCCAGCGATGATCCGGCCGTCGTTTCAAATGGTCGGGACATCCTTGAGCGCGCCGTGGCGCTCGTACGCGACCTCGGCGGCACGAAGCTCGCTGGCATTCTGAGCTCGGCGCACGGCAAACAGGAACATGCGCTGACCAGAAAGGGTTGGGAGACCAGCGTTTCCGCGCTATCGAAAGTCGCCGACCAGGCAAAGGCCGCCGGCGTCACCCTCAATCTCGAAGTCGTCAACCGGTTCGAGAGCAACATGCTCAACACCGTCGCACAGGGCATGGCCTATATCAAGGACACCGGCGCCTCAAACGTCTTCCTGCATCTCGATACCTTCCACATGAACATCGAGGAAGCTGATGTGGGCCTGGCGATCCGCCATGCAGCCGACAAGATCGGCTACGTGCATATCGGCGAAAGCCATCGCGGATACCTCGGTACGGGCAATATCGATTTCGCCGCCATTTTCGATGCGCTGGTCGCTATCGGCTGGAACGATTACGTGACGTTCGAATCCTTTTCGACAGCCATCGTCGACAAGGATCTTTCCCTGAAGACAGCGATCTGGCGCAATCTCTGGGATGACAACGTGGCGCTAGCCAAGCATGCGCGCCAGTTCATCGAGCTTGGGCTGGAGACCGCCGGACGCAAGGCCGAGCTCGTTCGCCAGGCCCACGTCCATGGACCATAAGCGACGTCCAATCCTTGCCGCCCAAGTGGAAGTCGACCGGGTTGCAGACGATCAATCGTCTCCGCAGACAGCCGATCAGTCTCCTCCCGGTCCTCACAAAGTGTTTCCGATTGTTGCTAGGAAAGAACTTCGCATAACGGACGATCGAGACGGGCATTATGGGCGATAACGAGATCGGCGGGATCGACCATGGCATGCAGAAGTACAGAGTCAACCAACCAGCCGGCGACCAGTCCCCCGGTGATGCCGGTCAAGCGCGTAAGGTCAGCGGTATCGGAGTGCTCGGTTGGCGCAGCCCACCATAGACGCCGGTAACGCCACCGATTTCACCCGTTTCGCTGAATGTGAAGCTGACGGCGCCGAACTCGACGATCTCATCCCTTATGGCTGATACCGATGGTTCCGTGTCGATGATCGCGCCCGTTAAAGCAAAACCCGCTCGTGCGCCCTGTGCTTGTGGGCAACCTTTCCTATATGGACGTCACGATCAACGACCGCCGCCGCGGCGGCAAAAAAAGAGGCCAATGAGGGTAGCTCATGGATGAAGCGTGGACAGTCAGCCGTGGACCGATTGCCGCGACCGATTTCGATGTGCGAAAGGCCGAAGCGATCAACGCCATGCTAGTTCGCCCGGCGGGCGTTCTGCCGATGAAGGCGGGGGAGCCGATCCGCCCGTTCGCCCTTGGTCTGTTCAACGAACTGCGCGCGCTACTCAAACCCGGCTATGGCGTGACCTCTCTGCGCCGCGCCACCGCCTTCTATGTCTATTCGAAACGCTATTATTTCGCGAGCGCCCAGCCAGACTCGATGCGCCATGACATCGACGGAAGGGCGGTCGAGCCGCTCAGCCCCGCGGACCGGCTTGCAGCGCAAAGAAGTTTTTTCAAATTGAAGCAGAACTATGCCGACGACATGGAAGGTGCCGCGACGCCAGACGGACAGTCGGACTGATCGCTCCGCGACCGCCAATTCGTGCCTTTTGCACCGAAGGGCGCAGATGCCGGCAACTGGGGCCGCCCGGCCGCTGTCTGGCTCTCCCTTGCCCGCTTCGGCACTCGACGCGGGAGCGCCGAACGAAACCCCACAGACGGCTGACAGATCGGCTCTGCCCAGTGTAGAAGACGGGTGAATCGGTCTAAGACCGCGAGGCGCATGGGACGAAACCCTCATGACTGCTGTTTCCGAACTGAAACGGGATAGCTATTATTGGGCAAGGCGCCGCGGTGAAAGCGCATGGGAGATCGTCCAGATATCGACGGTCTTCGGGGAGGAGCGCGAGTTCTGGGCAGTCGCCCGAATAGGATCGGACCTGTTCTGAATGCTCGATGATTTCGAATATGCATCGGAAATTGCGCGACCGGCAGCCGACTGACATCTTGCGCGCCGGATCCGGGACCGGCGCGCCGTCACGAGATCCGGGATCCAGGAATCTCCGATTCGACAACGGGCTCTCGAGCAATCGCCAAGGAGGATGTGCCACCGCCATCCCACCGGGGCGGGCCATAATGTCGCTCTCGACCGGCGTGTCGCGAGACGCCTCGAAAGGTCCCGAGAGGGTGCTAGCGATTTGTTTTTGTTAATAGATATTAACCTTTGTACGGCTGACAACTGGCTTCAACCGCAGTTGCGTGCACGGGGATTTTCCCTGTCACGACAAGAGCATAGCCCTCGCCATAGACTGTCTCGATGCGAACGCCCTCGCACGTCGAGAGGACCTTGCGGAGACGCGCAATATGCACATCGACTGTCCGCAGGCCGATACCGGGCGTGGAAGGCCAAACGGCGGAACGCAGGTGCTGACGCGAACAAGCCGTTCCTGCCGCCTCGGACAGGAAGCGAAGGATCCGAGCCTCGATCGAAGACAGGCGCATCGGCTTTTCGCCGGCGAAGATATGATCGGCGCCGGGGGTTGCCAGGGGGATCTGTAAAGCGGCCGCGCCCGCAGTTTTGCGCGCTCGCCGGAGGAAATCCAGTAAACGGTCCGGTGCGAGCGGCCGTACGATTGCGTCGTCGAGTCCGGCCTTGATCATCCGGAGATGCATCGGCGTCATGCCGGCGCCCATCAGGGCGCAAACCGCAAAGCCCGCCCGTTTCGCGAACCCGCAAAGCGCCACGACATCGCCGTGCCATGTCTGGCCGTCGAACACGACGGCCAGCAGCCCTTGCTCGCTCACGCGGGCTTCGACATCGTGGTCATTGTCGGCGAGCTCGCATCGAAAGCCCGCTACACTCAGGATATGGTCCAGCAGCAGATAGAGTTCCGGATCTTCGGTACAGATAAGAACAGGCAATCCTTGAAGAAGGACCTGCGGTTCAGCTCGGCGCGAATTCGCCGCCGTTGATGTCGAGGATCGCGCCATTGATGAAACCGGCCTCCCTGGATGCGAGAAATGCGATTGCCGCTGCCACCTCCTCCACCGTGCCCAGCCGTCCTGCGGGAATGCGGGATAAGGCCTCCCGGTTTGTCGGACTGGAGGCCGGTCCGGTCATGGCCGTAAGGATCCGCCCAGGTGCAACGACATTCGCCGTGATACCGAAACCGGCATATTGCGTCACGATCGAGCGCGACAAACCGGCAAGAGCGGCCTTCGAGACCGCATAGGCCGCACCTGCAATGCGCGGCCGGGTGCGGCCAGCCACTGAGCCCACCAGAACAATGCGTCCGAATCCCTGTTCCTGCATGCCGGGAAGGACCGACTTGCAACAGAGCATTGCGCCCGTCAGGTTGATCGCGAGAACCTCGTCCCACTCGCTGCGGGACAGGGTTCCGACTACTGCCGGACCCTTCGCGCCTTTCGGTGAGATGCCGGCACTGGCAACGAAAACCGAAGGCGCGGCAAAGCGCCCCCGGACATCTGCGAAGAAACCGTCGATTGCCTCCGGATCCCGGACGTCGGCCTGAAGTGCGAGCACCCTTTCCGGGCCGCCGATCTCGGTCAGCGCTGCGCCTGCCGTCTTCACGGAGCTCGCACCATGTCCGAAGACCGCGACACGATATCCATCCTGCAGGAGACGGCTGGCCGTCGCCAGCCCGATACCCGACGTCCCGCCGCTGACGACGGCGACCGGCGCGCCCTCCGTCGCGCTCATGCGGCTTCGTCCATCGCGGCAAAGAGCGACAGCGGTGGATGAGCTTCCGGATCGGTGATCACTTCGATCATCAGGGGGTCGACGCCCGAAAGCCCCGTCCTGATCGCATGAGTGAGTGCTCCGGGATCGCTGATGCGAACAGCAGGGCAACCGCAGGCCTCGGCAATCTTCCGGTGATCGACGCTGGAAAAGTGGCAGGCGCTGGTAAACCGGCCGAACTTCACGGTCTCCGCGTCTCGCTGGAAGCCGAGGATGCCGTTGTTGAGGACGATGATCAGCACCGGAATATTGCTGCGCACCATGGTCTCGAGCTCAGCCCAGCTGTGGGCGAAACCGCCGTCGCCGACAAGAACGACCACGGGCTTCTCGGGTTCCGCAAGCTTTGCGCCAAGCGCCAGCGGCAGACCCCACCCAAGTCCCGCGAGACCGCGCGGGGTGATGAAGCGCATGCCGGGCGAAAGCCCGCGAAGCTGTCCGGCAACCCACATCGACGAGTAGCTGGCATCGGCGACAATGGTGGTATCGGATGTCAGCTGCGACTGAAGCTCGCGCATGATCCGCTCCGGCCGGATCGGCGACGCATCGGACTTGCTGACGCCAGCGCGGTCGGCCTCGAACTTCGCCCAGCAGTCGCGGATGCGATCTTCCAATTCCGGGCGTGCGGCGCGCCGCCGCGACAGATCGTGCCGTACGAGAGCCGTCCGCAGCGCATCGATGGTTTCGGCAGCGTCGCCGGAAAGCCGCACAGCCTCGTAGGTGCGGCCGATTTCTGAAGGATCGACATCAATGTGAATGACTATTGCGGCGGGATCGATCTGGCGCCAGCTGTCGGTACCATTCTGGTTCGTCCGGGTTCCGACGAGCAGGACGAGGTCTGCCTCTTCGACGAGCGGAAGAGTGTGGCGACCGAGCGATCTCGGCCCGACGAGGGCTCCGAGCACGCCTGCAGACAGCGGATGGTGCTCGTCGACAGCACCCTTGCCCATATTGGTGGTGAACACCGGGAGCGACGCTTCTTCTTGCAGCTTCGCAAGAGAGGAGGCGGCATGGCTTGCATGGATGCCGCCGCCGGCAATGACGACGGGCGCGCGGGCCGCAGCGATCAGGGCGGCCGCGCGCGCAATGTCGCTGTCTGCCGGGCGGTTGCGGTCGAGCGGCCAGTGCCCGAGACTTGCGGCCCGGCGTATCGCCGGGGTCTCGATCCTTGCACGCAGCAGATCGGCGGGCAGCAAGAGCGCCGCCGGCCCCGGCCGTCCGGTCACCGCGGCCGTGAAGGCGGCGTCAACATAATCGTCGATGCGCTCGGGCACGACGACCTTGCGCACCCATTTGGTGCAGGACTGGAAAAGAGCGATGTGATCGAGTTCCTGGAAAGCGTTGCGATCAGCCTGGTCCCGTTCAACCTCCTGGACGAGGGCAACGATCGGGACAGAGGCCTTCATGGCTTCGGCGAGCGGCGGCACGAGCAGCGTTGCCGCAGGCCCATTCTGCGCGGCAACCACGCCGACTTTCCCCGAGCGCCGGGCATAACCGTCGGCCATGGTGCCGCCCATGTTCTCCTGGCGATAGGCGATCTGGCGGATCCCGATCGCCTCCGCCGCAAGGATGACGGCGGACGGCAGGCTCTGGGCGAAGATCATCGAAACATCGTGGCGCTTCAGGCTGAGCGCAATGCGTTCTGCAACGGTATGGGTCTCTTTGGCGCTGGTCATCGGGAAGCCTCGAATTCTTGAACGGCAGGTGTGGAGAGAAAGTCGGCGAAGGTCGCGACGATCGCCTCCGCCTCGTAGGGCGTCATTGCAGTCGACAGCGATGCCGCCGCTCCGTTCGGCAGCATGATGCCGCGCTGGAGAAAGTGGTCGCAGAGCGCATTGCCGATGCTGCTTTCGGCCGGCGTCGGATAACCGCTGCGGAAATCGCACGGCGGCGCCTTCTTCGGGTGGATGCGGAAGAGCGATGCCGCACCGGTAACGCTGAAGGAGGCGCCGCTGCGGACGATCGCCACCTGCAGGCCGGAACGCACCTGATCCCCCAGCTTTTCAAGAGCGTCAAAGGCCTCCTCCGTCATCGCCTCCATGGCAACGCGGCCTGCAACCATCGAAACGGGATTTGCAGAAAATGTCCCGCCCTGCGGCAGGAGCGGCTTTCCCTTGTCATTGGCAAAGACGCTCATCACGCCGGAACGGCCGCCGATGGCGCCAACGGGAAAGCCACCGCCGATGATCTTGCCACAGGCGATCAGGTCAGGCTCCAGGCGGTAGCGGTCCGAAGCGCCGTGATAGGACTGCCGAAGATTGAGGACCTCGTCGGCGACGACCAGGATGCCATGCCGGCGCGCTGATGCCTGCAAGGCCTTGAGGAAGTCGGGATCCGGGCCGATCAGGCCCGCCCTGCTCGGCATTGGGTCGATCAGGATGCAGGCGGTTGTTGCAGCAATCTCGTCCATACGCCGTTCAAGTCCGGCGCTGTCGTTGAACCGGATCACGGCGACGTCCTCGGCGACCGATGACGGGGTTCCGCGATAGACGGCGACGGCCGCGGGACGGTTCTCGTCCCCCCAGACGGAGGGCGCGCTCGCCTGCCCGGCCTCGGCCCAGTCATAGGCGCCATGGTAGGCGCCCTCCACGCGAATGATGCCGGAACGCCCGGTAAAAGCGCGGGCGGCCTTGATCGCGAACATGACCGCTTCCGTGCCGCTGTTGACGAAACGGACCTGCTCGATCGCCGGGATGCGATCGACCAGGAGCTCCGCCAGGGAGATTTCATGCTCCGTCGGATTGGAGAAGCATGTCCCTCGGTGAAGAAGATCGGCGACAGCTTCTGCGACGGGCAGGAAGCCGTGACCATGAATGAGCGTGGTGAAATTGTTGTTGAGGTCGAGGTACCGGTTGCCATCGACGTCGAGGAGGTAAGCCCCCTCCCCGCGCGCGACGTAGAGCGGCACAGGCCGGCGCTCCACGGTGACGCGCGTTACGCCGGACGGAAAGATCTTCCGGCTCCTGTTGAAAAAATATTGCGAACGGGCGCGCGACAGCGGCCGCCCTCCTGAAATGTCACGAGTATGAAGCATCTTTCTCCTCCGGAACGCACCATGCGTCCGCACATTGCAATTTTGTTACAACAAAAATCACAATGTCGAAAAAGTTGCAACAAAAAAATCAGCCAGCCAGGGTAGCCGCTGCGCCGGGACGCGAAAGCGCGGCCCTCTTCAGGCTGCGATAGCCATCCCTGATGTCGTTTTCGATGGCGGCCCGGACGGCAGAAGCGTCCTTGTCGGCCAGCCCTTCGATGGCGACCATGTGGTTGTGAACGCCGTAGCGCTGCTCGGCAAATTCCGGGTAGAGATCATGGAAGGAAGATCCGACGCGCAGCCAGAGGATCTCGATGGTTGCCAGGAGGTGCGGCATGCCGCACAGCCGGTAGATGGTAAAATGAAACTCCTTGTTGTCGTGGAGGGCATCGCGGTAGCGCTTCTCCTCGAGTGAGCGATTGATCTTTTTCTGAATGTTCAGAAGCGCTTGGACCGTCCCGTCGGTGGCGTTTGCCGTTCCCTTTTCGGCCGCCAGGCCTTCAAGCGCGAGTCGCATCTGGGTCACTTCGTACAGGTCGGCCAGATCGAGATGCGGCACGATCACCGTCTTCGGTCCGGCCATGACGAGCGCACCTTCGAAGACCAGTCTGTTGATCGCCTCGCGCGCCGGGGTAGAGCCGACGCCCAGCGTTTCCGCTACGGTTCGAATTGGAAGCTTCCTGCCGGGACTGTAGGCCCCGCGTGCAAGCTGCTCCTTCAATGCTTCATAGACGAAGTCGCTGAGCCTGCCCTGGTATCCCTCCAGGTCGGCCTGACTTCCGGTTGTGTCTTCACTCATATTTCCTCCCCAGGCATTGACATGCATCAATTTTTGTTGCAACAAAACGAACATTGCAGCAATATTACGTCTTAATGTGACAGCATAACGAGATTGTGAACGTTCGCAACGCCGCATGTGCGCTGCCCTTGCACTGCCCACAGGCGCCGCCTGGCCACCCGTATCAAAGGATGGCTGCGATGCATGCGAATGCTTCACAAGGAGGAGATAATTTGATCGGTGCTCCCGTCCATATCATCAACGCATGCAAGCAGTACGGCGCCTTCAGCGCCGTCACGGATGTGTCCCTGGAGGTGGCGGCGGGCGAGTTCGTCTCCATCCTGGGGCCATCTGGCTCGGGCAAGACATCACTCCTGACGATGATCGCCGGCTTTGAGCTGCCGAGCGCCGGACAGATCGTCATCGGCGGGCGCGACGTCACCCGACTTGCGCCGAACCACCGCAACATCGGCATGGTCTTCCAGCGCTATGCGCTCTTCCCGCACATGACGATCGCGGAAAATGTCGCCTTCCCGCTGAAGATGCGGAAGGTCGCACGGGCCGAGCGCGATCGCCGGGTTGCCGAAACTCTCGATCTGGTCCAGCTCGCGACCCTCGCGAGCCGATATCCGCATCAGTTGTCCGGCGGGCAGCAGCAGCGTGTCGCGCTTGCCCGCGCCATTGTCTTCGAGCCGCCGGTGCTCTTGATGGACGAGCCGCTCGGTGCGCTCGACAAGAAGCTGCGCGAGGCGTTGCAGCTCGAGATCAAGCAGCTGCAGAAGCGGCTGGGCGCCACCGTGATCTATGTCACTCACGACCAGGAAGAGGCGCTGACGATGTCGGATCGCGTTGCCGTCATGGCAGGCGGTCAGATCGTCCAGGCGGGAAGCCCATCTGCGCTCTACGGTCGGCCGCAAACGCCGTTCGTCGCCGATTTCATCGGGCGGATGAGCTTCGCCGAGGCGATCTATCTCGGGATTTGTGATGGCGCGCATGTGGTTCGGCTTGGTGAGTCAGTCGTTTTGCAGGCTGCCGATGTCGGAGAGCCGCTGAGCCCGGGCGCGCGTCTCAGGATTGCCATGCGTCCGGAACGGCTGGTGCTCGCGGAGCACGGAAAAGGCGGGCGGAATTCCATTCCCGGCACCCTGGAGGCGAGCGTCTTTGCCGGTGCCTTCGACCTGCATCTGGTGCGCGCCGAAACCGACGGCAATCCGCTTCTGCAGGTCCAGATGCCGGCCGAGACGGGCCGGGGCGCCTTTGCAGCCGGCATGCGGGTGGACGTTGTTGCCGATCCGCAGAACCTGCACGTCTTCGAACTGGCGGGAGCGTGAGCATGGACATGCCGGTTCCACGAAAGGTCGTGCGCCCCCGACGGTTAAAGGCGCGCCGCGTGACGCCGGCGGGGCGCTACGGACCAGCCCTGTCGGTTGTGCTGATCCTGCCGCTGCTTTGCCTGTTCGCGCTCGGCTTCCTTTACCCGATCGCAAGGCTCGTGCTCATCAGCTTCGGCGACGGCGCGCCCAATTTCGATCAGTACCGGCGCGTCTTCGAGACGCCGCTCTATCTTGGGGTTCTGCTACGCACGATCAGTGCCGCGGCGATGGTGACGGTCTTCAGCCTCATTCTCGGCTATCCGGTGGCGATCGCGATGGCGCGCGCAAAGGGACGGATTGCCCTTGTCATCGCCGCTGCGGTCCTCATTCCGCTCTGGACCTCGGTCCTCGTGCGCTCCTATGCCTGGATCGTGCTCCTGCAGAGAAGCGGCCTCGTCAACGCGCTCCTCACCGAGAGCGGTTTGGTCGCCTCGCCGCTGAAGCTGCTCTACACGGACGGCGCGGTGATCCTGGCGATGACCCATGTGCTGATGCCCTTCATGATCCTTCCGATCGCCAATGCACTGCGCTCGATCCCGCCCGACTATGCGAGGGCGGCCCGCAGCCTTGGCGCCGGCCCGGCCACGTGCTTCCTGCGCGTCACGCTGCCGCTATCGCTTCCCGGCGTGTTCGCCGGAAGCGTCATGTGCTTCATCCTGGCGATCGGCTTCTACATCACCCCTGCCCTGGTCGGCGGGCCGGAGGCGATGACCATGGCGACACTGATCGCCCAGCAGACCACTGTCGTCCTCGACTGGCCGTTTGCGGCCGCCCTATCGAGCGTGCTTCTCCTCGTCACGCTTTTGGCCGTGGCCATCTTCCGCCGTGCGCTTTCGATCAGCAAAGGATTGAGCAGTGTCGCCTGATTTTCCAGTCACCTCTTCGAGCCCGACCCATCCTTTGTTGCGCGCCGCTGGTCGGCTTGCAGCCGGCCTTGGAACCGGCAGCATCCTGTTCTTCCTGCTGTTGCCGACGCTTCTCGTGATCCCGATGTCGCTCAACGCAACAGCCTACATCCAGCTGCCGCCGAGCGGCCTGACGCTCAAGTGGTATCTCGACTATCTGTCGGATCCGGACTGGCAGGCCGCGACGATCTTCAGTCTGAAGATCGCGCTCTCGACGACAGCCCTCGCGACGACCGTAGGGACACTTGCGTCGCTTGCGATCGTGCGGGGCGTGCTTCCCGGCCGTGGCGCGATCCAGGCACTCGCAATGGCGCCGATGATCGTCCCGCATGTCGTCTTCGGCGTTGCGCTCTACCTGGTCTTCTCACCCATCGGACTGACGGGCAATTTCGCGGGCTTCCTGATCGCCCATAGCGTGCTGTCGATCCCTTACGTAGTGATCACGGTCGGCGCGGCCCTGGAGCGGTTCGACCCGTCACTGGAGCTGGCGGCGCTGAGTTGCGGAGCCTCGCGCACCCGGGCGCTGCTCAGCGTCGTCTTTCCCGTCATTGCCCCCGCAATCGCTGCGGCCGCGGTCTTCGCCTTCCTTGCTTCGTTCGACGAGGCGACGGTCGCCTTCTTCATTTCGGACACCGGCGGCAAGACGATCAGCCGCAAGATGTTCGAAGACATCGATTTCAACCTGACCCCTGTGATTGCAGCAGTTTCGACCATGATGGTCGCCATCTCGCTCCTGCTGATGGGATCAGTCGAGCTCCTGAGAGGCCGCCGGGAGGAGTAGGCGGCCATTTTTCATGACGTGAGGAAAGACATGCATAGATCAATGACATTTCTTGCCGCCTTCTCGATGGCTCTCAATCTTGCCGTGCTGTTGCCGGAAAGGGCCGCCGCCGAAGAGCAGGTGGTGATTGCGACCACGGGCGGCGCCTATGATGCCGCGCTCAGAAAATACTGGTTCGATCCTTTCACAGCCGAGACGGGGATCAAGGTCGTCTCTGTCGCCGCGACCAATGCCGAGATGCGGGCAAAGGCGACCGCCATGGTCAAGAGCGGTAACGTGACCTGGGATCTTTACCCCGACGGCGAGATCCAGGCGGGCTCGGATGCCCATAAGGCGACCTCGGAAGATCTCGGCGGATTCTGCGAGACTTTCAAGGATCGCTCCGATCTGGTTGGAGACGCCTGTATCGGCGCCGGCGCGCGACTGTTCTCGACAGCGACGCTGATGGTCTACAAGTCCGACGCCTTTTCCGGCGCAGCACCGGCGACCTGGGCAGACATGTGGGACACGAGGCGCTTTCCGGGAGGACGGGCCTTTCCCAATTTCGATGATCCATGGCGGGTCATGGCTGCTGCACTGCTTGCCGACGGCGTAGCGAAGGACAAGCTGTTTCCGCTGGATATCGACCGAGCGCTCAAGAAGCTCGAGACCATCCGCGGCGACATTTCCGTCTGGTGGAAGACAGGCGACCAGAGCGTTCAAGGCTTCCGCAATGGCGACTACTCAATCGGCGAGATCTGGCTGACGCGTGCCAATGCGCTGAAGGAGGAGGGACGCGCTGTCGGCTGGTCCAACAAGGCATCCTTTCTGGTCGGCGACCGCCTGACGGTGATCAAGGGCGCCCCGAACCGGGAGAACGCCTTGAAACTCATCGCCTACTGGCTGGATCGCCCCGAGGCGCAGGCTCGGGTTTGCGAGGAGCTTCTGTGCACACCGCCAAGCAATAAGGCGATCGCGGTCATGTCTCCCGCGGCGCGCGCGGCGCAACCGAGCGAGGAAGATCTGCGCGATCATATTGTCGTTCCAGATGCTGACTGGATCAACACCAACGCAGCCATGATGCTCGAGCGCTGGAACGCCTGGATCCGCTAAAGGATAGAATGCGCGGCCGGCGTCATATGGCCGGCCGCATTTGCGCACCGCCATTGAGGCTTCGTCCTGCCGCTCATGGGTACAGGCGCTCGCAAAACTGGGCTGGTCCGACACGACGGGCGCCAAAGCCTCCCGCCAGTCCACGCACGATATCGATCTTAGCGATGAGCGTCGGCTTTGGTCGATTGTAGCGGCCGGAAGGCAGAGGACTATGACCACCGCCTGGTGAGGCAGCCGAGTTGATGGGAAGCAAGGATAATGAATCTGGGAGGCCTCGCGTCAGAGCGCTAAAGCATGGGTATCCCAACAATAAGGATCGCGATTAGTCCTGTGATCATGAGCGAGGTTTCAATCAGGAATATTGCCACATGGCGGCCCGTCATGTTCGGAAAATTGGATTTCACGTAAAGCTCCTTCTTGGGTTATTTTTCTAGCAAGCCCACTATAGCACGCGCATCCATAGAATTTTTTTTATTTTTTCGGCTGACGTATTGAAGAGCGTGGCGGTTGCCTTGTTTAAAACCGTTCGGGGCGCACAGTATTTTTTGTCGGCAGCATTTGAAGCGGGCGCTGCCGTAAAAGGGCTTAGGCCCTTCGCCCCAATCTAAGGAGGGCGTCATGTCTTCCATCAGCGTCGTCTCATCCTGCTGTGAACGTGTCGGCTCAGCTAATCGGACGCCACCGACCGGAACAATGCGAAGCCCTGATTGTTCTCTGATCCCATAGCAGGAGACTGTCCGTCGATGGCGAGGTATTATTTTCACATCCGTACCGGGGATCAATTGGTGGAAGACGACGAAGGTGTCGAGTTGCCGAACGTCGCGGCCGTTCAGCAAGAGGCCCGCAACGCTGCCCGCGAGATGATTGCGGAATTAGTCATGGGCGGCGAGCAGATCGCGGCACAGCGTTTCGAAATCGTCGATGAAAGCGGCGATATCGTCGCGGTTTTGCCGTTCGGCTTCATGGTCCTGGATTGACTCCAGCAAATGAGCCGCGCCGAGAAATGGCGGCCAGGCGCCGGAACATCGATAGAGCCAGGCCGTTTATTATTTAGGATCGTGTGGCAGGCTGATTGTTTTGCCCCTTCCTTGCCCTTGGAAGGCCGCGCGATCCTCTGGATTAGACTGTCCCGTTTCGGCGGGCTTTTTGATCTCTATCAGACTGGGACCGCAGGTCCGTTCGCCCGTTACTTAGGTGGATTGCGCATGTGCACGGCCCTGCAAGCGCATCCGGCCAGCAATCCTGGCGACCTGACCCCGCACCACTACCCTCTCAAAGACGCGGGGTCTCTTTTTGCCGGTATGCTAGCGCACTGGACACCTTACAAAATAGCGCTCGCTTCAGCATTGGCTTTTCTGCCTGCTTGGCTGTTGAGATGGTTAGGTCCCGAAGACTTGCCGTCGCCCGACAACGTACCAGTGCCTTCGAGCTGGTTCGTCGCCGGTTCCGCTGCTACTCGCTGTTAACGTAATGCCAATTCATCATTGACGAGCAGCCTTTTCTGCCTACCTCATTATCGACGCTGATGCGCCAACCCACAGCAACCTACAGCAACCTACAGCGCCTCGCCGCGGCAACCCTTTCCCGGTCTAAATAGCCGGTGCCGTGGTCTGCGACAGGGTTCGCCTACTTTGCAACACAGACGAGCCCTGTTCGTACGCCGGCATCACTTCACCGCGCTGTTCGACGCTCTCGAAAATCGCACGCTCATGCAGCGCGACTTTGGGAAGCTCCAAGCCGTTAATGGCCCATGGGATCTCTCCACCCCTACGAAGTCCAATGCGGCAAGGGCTCGTCATTTTTGAACATTTTGCGCGAGCCTTGGTCGTACCGTCCTAAACACCGGCATGCCTTGATCGAACTGGAACTCAGCGCCCGCTCGACTCGTTGATTCGATGGATTGCGCACATTGCCTCTCTTGCAAGCGCATCCGGCCAGCAATGCTGGCGACCTGACCCCTCATCCACTCTCCACAGGCAGGCGGGGTTCTTTTTGTCCGTACGGTATCGAACGGGAACGCTCCCTGATGCTGATCGTTGATTGGGATGGCCGCGCGGTAGTCTTCCTTACCTCAGTCGCCAGCCGACTAGCCTTCGGCTGGTGCCGCGTGGTCACCTTTTCCCCGTAGCCTGCCCCGCTTCGGCGGGGCTTTCTTTGGGAACATTACCGAACCAGACTTGTTGGAACAGTGATCGGGCGGCGAACTTCCTGTTCACATGATGACACCCTTCATCATGATGTCGTCCGGTTCCACGTGCCGTAGGACTTTCGTAGGTTCACTACGGCATGAAGGACGACGGGGGTTCGGTTCGTGAGTCGAGCCCTCGTCGTACAGACTATCTCCCGATGACGGCCGAGCCAGTCCGGCGAATGGCGTCCGCAATAGCGGTGATGCTCTGTCGCGCACATGCGCACCAAAGAACGAAAGGGGATCGTCCCCTGCCATTCGTCGAACGGCGCCGGCTTGGGAATGCGCCACCCAAGCATGAAGCTGGGATCGAGGGTATTTCGTCATAGGCCCCGCTGCGTCACGCCCTTCATCGTTGCGCCGCCGGGGTTCTGCGGATTGTTGGAGTAACCGCCTTCGTTCACCAGCACCTTGGCGAGAGAACGTGGGAATTCTTTTGCAGGGTCGATGACCTGCATTGTTGAGCTCCAGATTGTGTTGGGTTAGGGGAAAGGCGGTCGCGAAGGGTGCCTGCTCATCCTGATATCTTGCGATAACCGGGCAGATTGCCGCCTGATATAGATAGTAGGTCTTGGCACCTCACGGACGTTAGAGAGCGGCCGCAAGGGGTGAGTGGTTAAGCTGCGGCCCGCTCTTTCTTAATTTTTCGAGGTGCGCGAATGTTCTGGGATTTCTTCACGCTTGCTTTGATCTTCACTATGCTGCTCGTCGGTCGCGAAGCGCGGACAGTGCTTGCGAAGGCGCGACTATCAAACTGGCGCAGCTTCACACTCCGCTGATCGTCTCGGTTCGAAATGTGCCCAGTGGATCTTAAACGGCGGTTATCACCCTACTGGTTCATTTCGATGGTCGAATCAGCAGATCCCGATCTACGTCCTCGGGCCGCACGTCCTCCTGCAGCAAAAGGAGACCCGGCAAGGCCCAGACCCGATGCTGGGTCTCTCCCCGTCACGGCCAGATTATCTCCGGCCACGCGGCAACGAATGTTTTTAATCGCCAGCTGCGGAGTTCCCCCCGCCTCCCAAGGATTCTGAAAACTTGTCACGGCGCCCTATTTCACTCTCAAGCAAGGGAGGCTCCGATGAGATTTTACGTTTATGCCATTCATACGGACGAGACGCGAAACCGTCTGCACGATGTCTTTGACAATAGCGCTGACGCCGAGGCGCTTGAGAAGCACATGCAGGAGAAAATTCAACCCGGTGACAACTACTTCGTTACGATGTTCCCTGCTGAGAACGTCGATGAAGCCAGGGCCAAGGCGGACGAGATGCGCCCACTGCCTCAGCTGAATAGTTGATTTTCTACAGCTTCGCGATCGACGTCGATGTCGATAGTCAGCGACTGATGCCATACTCTTGGGCCATCTTGGCCTGAAGCGCGCACTGGGCTTTCTTCTCTTTTTCAATCATCGAATTGATCACCCGCGCCTGCATGCCTTGGGCATTGGTGAACTGCATTCTCGACGTTGCGTCGAGGTCGGCTATCTTGGCCATGAACGCGGTAAGCTTCTCATCGTCAAGCTTATAACCGCAGGCATCAGCACCGCCGATGACCTGTGCTGCTCGGTTGGCGAAGACGAAATCATCTGTGTTCAGCGTTTGAGCCGATGCGCTTCCGGCGAGGAGTGCAACATAGATGACGCTCAAATGCACACGCATGGCGAATCCTCCGTGAGGATTGCAACGTGACCCGCCTCAACCGGGTTTCATCATGATCGTTGGTTGGCTGATCGCCATTCTTGGAAGAGCGAGGCCGATTTCGGCCACGGTGTTCCCGGACGGGCTGGTGCCGTGGTTAGCGTGGGCGATTCCTCAACCTCCCCGCTCCGACGGTGCAGGAGAGTCTGGCGCGTTATGATCATCGCGCATTGCAAGCATCGCAAGTAAAGCGTCGCGCTCTGGACCGAAGGGGCGCGTATTCAGAAACACCTCAACAGCAGATATCGTCTCATGCCCTCCGGAGGAGGGGTTACCGCGGTGGAGGACGAAATCCTCCTTGGTGACATCGTCAGTACCTAAGAACCAGCGATCACCATTCGAGCTAGCTGCAAAATGCATGAGACAGGTCATATCGCTCTCCTTGCTTAGAAGGATGTAGGGCGATCAGTACAATTTGCGAACCTTTTTGCGGCCCTTTGCTTTTGACGGTCAGAAAACAAAAAAGGCCGGAGCGAAATCGCACCGACCTTCCTCACATCGCATCTCAAACCAGTGCCAGTACATCCGTGGTCAAAAGCAGAAAGCGACTGCGGCCTTGCGAGCGACAGATGCATGCCAGCGCTCAATCAGCAATGCCGATGACCATCATCTAGAGTCGCATTGTGTTGATAACAAGTTCAGCAGCAGATTCCCCTATTGGTTAGCAGATGCCGCCACGCCTAAGGGGGCGTATTGAGCGGCAACTTTGCGCCAAACGGAGACGAACGAATCTGACTTTGCCAGTCCCTCTTCGTCAGCGCATCGGAACGCTGAGGTCTTTGCCGTGCGCAATTTAGGGTTTAAAATCATCCTTTCTCTGCAGCCGAGCCCATAGGATCGGCCCGTTTCGGCCAAGTGAGGTAGGCATACCACCTGCGATGCGACAAGGCTGAATCCCTATAGGTAGATTGTTCTGGCAGCCCTGGTCCCCAGCGTAGCCGTGCCGCCCACAGCAAAAGGAGGCGGTCGTGACACTGACGCGCAGAACTTGGCCGGCATCACGTTCGCAGGCACGACTTCAATGCCATATTCCGCGAAGATCGCCTGGGCTTTCGAGATGCTCGCTCGGACCGGTCATTCAATCACGCCCTTGCGAATAGCTGCCGCCACGAGCGCCGTGTCCTTATAGACGGAGAAGGTATCCTTGAGGGATTCGATGTGCGTTCGAACGGTATGCACCGAGCACCCAAGGATCATAGCGATCTCTTGTGCGCTCTTGCCGTCGCACATCAGAGTGAGGATTTCCCTCTCCCGCTTGGTGATATGTAACTCGCTCAAACTCGTACTCTTCCAACTGCACGCTGCACTCTTCCGACTAGATATAAGATCGCTCATAGCTAATATTGAATGCATGGCTGTCATTTTCTCACAAGCCGCGACTTTCCTCTTTCCTCGCCTTCCGGCCCGACGGCGCAGCATGCTTGCGGCTCGAATGGCGTTGATAGGCGCGACTGCATAAGCCAAATCTAATTTGCGGACGCTATTGAAGTTCCTTCATTCAGCCCAGTTAAGTACTTGTCTGCACGACGCGGACCAGAAAGCCCGTACAATGACAATCCCCGAGAACACGTGGGGATCGGCTGTTTTGCTGCATTGGACAGTAAACCGCAGATGGAAGATGGTCGGCAACGCCGCGCAAGCCTTCGATCTTTTGACCACAGAATGGCCTACTACCAGCGGAACGGCCTTCTTTCGTGCACTTCAGATGTGCTCTGGGGCCGGTGAAGGATTGTTTTCTCCGCTTCAAGCCCGCCTCGCCTTTCTGGAGGCGGTCCAGGAAGCTCATATCGCTACACGCTGAAACGTGTGCGCCTCCAATTTTTGGATGTTGCGAACTTGCTGTGCGGGCGTAACGTAATCGCTGCTGTTGAGGGGGCTGGGGCCATGACTAACAGGCGGTGGATCACACCCATTTTGGTAATCTGCAACAAAACTGGCGAGATCCCTGTCAGTCAACACGACCAAAGATGCAGTGGACATCCTTACGAGCTCGTGGCCTCAAAAAGAAGGCAACGCCTATACTAACGCGATTCAAATTTGTGCCGATGTTGCAGCCGGAATAGCGACGCCAGACCAGGCGCGGGAGGCGTTCATTGGGGCTGCCCGGGAGGCAAACGTTCCGATAGAAATATCTTTGGCTTTGTGAGCGGTCCATCGAATTGGTCGCCAGTCGCCTGCTGTGAATCCGCAGTGACCACCGACCCCCGAGCCGACTGTCAGCATGAGTTTGCAGGCAAACTCATGGCGTCGGTGGGGTCATCATCGGCGCCGACCGTAACCCCATCCAAATTTATTTTTGTACTTGTAAATCAAAGCCCTACGCTCACATCGCGAGGGGTCAACCTTCGGTGCCGATGCACAGCGGAAGCTGTACGTGACACCCGTTGACGCAGTTTTTCGATGTGACAAACGGGTGGGACAATCGACGGGTCCAGCTGCGGGCGAAAGCTGCCAGCAGTTAGTCGGCGCAGGATTGCCGTCGGGGTCAGTAGGGGAAATAATTTCCGAGGGTGCGCCCCGTGGCCCCAGGTGCAGAGCTCGGCCTGATCACACCGAGACTTGTAATTTCCGATCTCTCCTGCCCGTCATGCGCAATAATTTCCGCTTTGCACCTAAGTGCGCCGACATCAGCGCTAGGTATTTGAACTTGTTGACTTATAGGAATCGGGGTTCGCCTGACGGAAATCCGCCGCGGTGAGCGTGTAGGAGGTACCGCGGCGATGAGAGTAGACCTTGCGCGCGACCTCGTGAATGGAATTGCGCAAGGAATCGAAAGCCAAAAGGCATCTCGATTCCGATGCTCGCGTCCTGTGCAACTCGGTATCGGATTTGGCAAGCGCATCGATCTCCACGAAGAACAAAACCTCGAACATGCCGTCGTGGCCGATGAAGCGGACGGCATTTCTGACCGCGTCGAAGCTGCGGCTCGGATTGGGAAAGGCGAGCGTCATGATTGGCCTCCAGGCGTTTCGCGCGTCTCCCGGGCAAGTTCTGACAATCTGGTTCTCTCCCTTCGGCGTCCCGTATTGATAAGGTTGAAGGACATCATGCCCTTCGTCGCGTCCGATCGGCTCATGCCGCTCATGGCATGGCCATCTGCTCGCGCCGGAACGCCGTTGAAGACATGATAAACCGTCCAAGAGCGATCGGATTCGACGCGACGGCCATATTGAATGTCCATCGAGTCATGGTCAGGAGCACCACCTTCGTTTTCCCATCTCCCAAGAGCGATAGCATTCGCTCTTCGTTCGATTTTGCCCTCAGTGTTCATGATGCCAATCCTTCTTCATTCTGTCCGTCAGCCATGGCCGAAGGTTCTCTTCATGAGAGTTGCATCGGCACCATCAGGGGACGAGCGAACCGGTTCCAGAGTGTCTTCCGTCGTCACGCGCTCATGACGCTCGTCTTCGTTGCGGATGCGGTATTGCAGCATATTTCCTCTCGGAGTGTCCGTCGACGTGGAAGGGAATATCCGGAACCTGCCCTTGAGCTGGACGAACTGTCCCACCGCAAAGATATGCGCTGCTGGGTCTCGGCGGCTGGGGCGGGCATTGCGTTGTGGAATGGCTGGGGTGGTCATAATGGCTGGTGGTCCTTTCGAGGATGGTTTCGCGCTCCGATATATTGATCGGCAGCATCTGTTACGCCGAACTCTGCCCTGCGATCGCCGGCAGCTGGATGAAGGCGGCGATACGTCGCCATGCCAGCCAGAAGGCGCCTTCGATCGGCTCCTCGTCATAATCGACGCGATAATCTCCGGCGATCTGCGGCGTCTCGAAGGCCGACAGCAGGAACGGAGACGGAAAGCTGATGACGGTTTGCGTGGTACGATTGTGCATGATGGCTGGTCTCCGGGAAAAGACGCGGATGCGGCTCCTCTATCATTCACATCCGAACCGGAATGATCCCAAGGCTGCCGGTACATCCGCGGTCAGCGCATGAGTTCATTCTAATTCGAACGCAACGACATGCGCCCCGAAACGGCACCATGCTTTCGCTATCGAGAACTCGGAGTGTATGGCGGGTCGTAGTCTCTGACGCCGCGAAGCCAGATAGACCAAATCAATGAGATACATCTGTAAGCCCCGATTGAGTTTCAATCAAGGCTCTCGAAGTCTTTTTACGATTTATCTCAGAATATTTGTAATGTCACATGACCGTAATTCCTACCGTATTTTAGTAATCACCATGCGAAGCGATGAATATTATTCTCGCGTAACTTCGGAACCCAGATAATATTTTTCGGCACTCCTATCAATCGAGTGCGAACAATGCTATTTAGGAATTGTAGCTGGCCCTATGCGCCGGCCGCAGAAAGATTTCCATGACATTCCGCCCGCTCCACGACCGCGTCGTCATTCGACGCGCCGGAGGTGGTACCAAATCCAAGGGTCGGATCATCATTGCCGATACCGTCAAGGAAAAGCCGCAGGAGGGCGAAGTGATCGCCGTCCGTCCCGGCTCCCGTGACGAAAACGGAAAGCTGATCCAGCGCGAGGTCAAGGCCGGCGATACGATCCTGTTCGGCAAATGGTCCGGAACCGAGGTCAAGATCGATGGCGAAGACCTGCTGATTATGAAGGAAGCCGACATCATGGGAATCGTCGAGAAGACCGCGACCGTCGACAAGGCTGCCTGATCCGTCGAATTCCCTTATCTCAAGCCCGAACTGGCCAAAGACCATGTCTGCCAAGGAAATCATCTTCTCCACCGACGCCCGCGACCGACTGCTGCGCGGCGTGGAATTGCTCAACAATGCTGTCAAGGTGACGCTCGGCCCCAAGGGCCGCAACGTCGTCATCGCCAGATCCTATGGGGCGCCGCGGATCACCAAGGACGGTGTATCGGTCGCCAAGGAAATCGAGCTTGAAGACAAGTTCGAGAATATGGGTGCGCAAATGGTGCGCGAGGTGGCTTCAAAGACCAATGACCTTGCCGGCGATGGCACCACGACAGCGACTGTGCTTGCTGCCTCCATCTTTCGCGAAGGTGCCAAGCTGGTTTCGGCTGGCATGAACCCGATGGACCTGAAGCGCGGCATCGACCTCGGTGTTGCCGCCGTCCTTACGGAAATCAGGGCGCGCGCCACAAAGGTCAGCTCGTCGAGCGAGATCGCCCAGGTCGGCACGATTGCCGCCAATGGCGATGCGAGCGTCGGCGAGATGATTGCCAAGGCGATGGACAAGGTAGGCAACGAAGGCGTCATCACCGTCGAAGAGGCCAAGACCGCCGATACCGAACTCGACGTCGTCGAAGGCATGCAGTTCGACCGCGGTTATCTCTCGCCGTACTTCGTGACCAATGCCGAGAAGATGCGCGTCGAGCTGGAGGATCCGTATATTCTCATCCACGAGAAGAAGCTCGGCAACCTACAGGCACTGCTGCCGATCCTGGAGGCTGCGGTACAGAGCGGCAAGCCGCTGCTGATCATCTCCGAGGACGTCGAAGGCGAAGCGCTTGCAACGCTCGTCGTCAATAAGCTGCGCGGCGGCCTGAAGGTCGCAGCCGTCAAGGCGCCGGGTTTTGGTGATCGTCGCAAGGCCATGCTGGACGATATCGCCGTCCTCACGGCCGGCCAGATGATCTCCGAGGATCTCGGCATCAAGCTGGAGAATGTGACACTCGACATGCTCGGGCGCGCCAAACGCGTGCTGATCGAGAAAGATAGGACGACCATCATCGATGGTTCCGGCGAGAAAGCGACCATCGAGGCGCGCATCAGCCAAATCAAGACGCAGATCGAAGAAACGACATCCGAGTACGACAAAGAAAAGCTGCAGGAACGGCTCGCCAAGCTCGCCGGCGGCGTCGCGGTGATCCGCGTCGGCGGCATGACCGAGACGGAGGTTAAGGAAAAGAAGGACCGGATCGATGACGCGCTGAACGCAACCCGTGCGGCGGTCGAGGAAGGTATCGTACCCGGCGGCGGCGTGGCACTGCTGCGTGCGAAATCGGCCCTTGCCGGACTCACCGGCGAAAACGCAGACATCACGGCAGGCATCTCGATCGTACGCAGAGCGCTCGAAGCGCCGATCCGGCAGATCGTCGACAATGCCGGCGTCGAAGGTTCGATCGTCATTGGAAAACTTGCCGACAGCAAGAATCCCAACCAGGGCTTCGACGCGCAGACGGAAACGTATGTCGACATGATCAAGGCCGGCATCGTCGATCCCGCCAAAGTCGTGCGGACCGCTTTGCAGGACGCCGGCTCGATCGCGGCACTTCTAATTACCGCCGAAGCCACGATCGCTGACATTCCCGCGAGAGACTCTGCCCAAAGCACCGGAAACGGCGGCATGAGCGGCATGGGATACTGAAAGCAGTGCCTGAACCATTCGGCCGGGTGGCCGGGCGGCGGAACCCGAACAACGACGGATATGGAGAATTCCAATGGCAACGCAGAACGGCAGCAAGACATCGATCACCCAGCATTTCGACAGCTATCAGCCATCCAAGACGTTGCTCGTTTGGGCTTGCATGGTCACGGCAATCGCCACGATGATCATCGGATTCGGCTGGGGCGGTTGGGTGACGGGCGGCACGTCGCGCACATCGGCGGCGACAGCAGCCAACATTGCGCGCGAAGAACTGGCAGCGGCCATATGCGTTCAGCGGTTCAAAACGGCGCCGGACGCCGCCTCGAAACTTATCGAGTTTAAGGCGATTGGCAGTACCTACGGCAAGCGTCAGTTCATCGAAGCCGGCGGTTGGGCGATCATGCCTGGACAGACATCGCCCGACAGCGGCGGTGTCGAAGGTTGCGCCACCGCTCTCGCCGTCTGAGAACCTCTTTTCAAGAAGACCTGCTCCTGCGCTCCGGTGTCGGGAGCGCTTCCCCGATCCGCCAGTGCAGGAGATTGATGCATGATCCGTTTCGTGAAAGAGGCCGACCCGCAGCGGTCGCCAAAGGAGGTCGAAGCCAATTGCGCCGAGCACGTCCGCGAAGGACGAGAATAAGAAATCGGGCGCGGAAACTAGGCGTCGTCGTGTACCCAAGGCGGCTGATGACGACGCAATTGCCATGCAAATGTGGAGTGCAATCGCGCGCATCGAAGCCGCCTGAGCCAATGCCATCCTCCATGATTCTGGCCGAGAAACTTTACAGTGCCCGCTTCGTACATGATGAGTGAGCCTGCAGCGCGCTAGGGCCGAAACGACATCAAAGTCTCGGAACGGATGCCAATCGGAAACGTTTCCTTGTAGCTGCCCTCGAATGCCTTCCTCCGATCAGCCGTGCAATGGGGTGATGCCTTATGGGTTCGGCAGCCAGCGATGACTCGCGGAACCAGAAACTCCTATCCCGCCGAGCGGATCAAGCGCTGAGGCGGGGACTCCGGCAAACGCGGAGAACAGGACCGTCGCTAGGTCAGGAGGGTCTCAGAAGCAAGATGACTAACCAATCCGGTCGAAATGATTTAGCCGGCGAGAACACTGTGACGGTGTTCGGTGGAACGGGCTTCCTCGGGCGGCGGATCGTAAGCAGGCTTCTGGACAAGGCTGTTGACGTACGTCCCGTCTCGCGCCATCCGCATAATTATAAGTCGGACAACGCGTCTGGCAAGAAGCCATCACAGCAGATCGAGGCGGACATACTCGATTCATCCTCAATCACCGCTGCCGTCACTGGATCTCGCACGGTTGTAAATGCGGTCAGCCTTTATGTCGAACGCGGGGAGCAGACCTTCGAGCGCGTCCATGTAGAAGCCGCGGCCGATCTAGCAACCGCTTCGCGGGATGCAGGCGTCGAGATGTTCGTCCAGATTTCGGGCATCGGATCGGATCCCAAATCCCGTTCGAATTACATAAGGGCCCGGGGCCGCGGCGAGGAGGTGGTGATGGCGGCGTTTCCAGGCGCGGTGATCGTCCGCCCCGCCATAATGGCCGGACCCGACGACGCGTTCATCACAAGGATCGCCAGGCTGGTGCGCATCCTCCCGATCTATCCGCTGTTTGGAGAAGGCGGCACTCTGCTGCAACCGGTTTATGTCGAGGACGTGGCGGAAGCCGTCAGCCGCTTGGCCTCGGGACAATATTCCACGGATGCTTCGGTCTTCGAGTGCGCCGGTCCGCGCATTTATTCCTATCAGGAACTCGTCCAGGAGATCGCCACTCACCTCAACGCGCGAATCAGGCTTGTACCCGTGCCATTCGCGGTATGGAGCATGGTGGCGAGTGCTGCGGAGTTTCTTCCCGCCGTCTCCCTAACGCGCAACCAAGTCGATCTCATGCGGAGTGACAATGTCGCAGCAAACGATCTGCCGGGCCTGAAAGAACTGGGCATCCAATCTCGCGGCATCGAGGAACTCGTCCGTATAATTGCGCATGGGGGTTGAGCCGGAACCTGAGACGGGAACTATCGCTGCTCGCGAGGTCGGTAGGTGGTCAACAGGAGGAATACTGCCTGGCGAGATGCGACCAGCGCTGCAACGAAGGCTTTCCGGGTGAATCTCGGGAATGAAACTTCCACTTCGATAGTCCGAGTGCGCTATGATATTGCTGCAGTCGGTTCAGGTTTTTCGTCGGAGCGCAGACCATCACTTGCGCCGTCTTGACTATTCCTTGACTGCCAATCGGCTGCCAAATTTCTTGGAAAGGGCTCGGCATTTACGATAGTCGAAAGTCAGGCCCTCTAAAATGACGCTCGCATCGTCAACTATAAATGTCGATTCATCGAGATTCGCCAGATGAAGGATTGCGTTTCCAATGGGGCGCTTCCTCGATCTCCTCGCCATCGGCCGAGCGCCTCCTGATGCCGGGTACTGTCGCCAGCGAGTCGCGTTTCCCCTGAACCTGACGGTCGTCATCCATTTTCACCTCATCACGGCAGGTGGTGACGACGTGCGCTAGTTCCGCAAGGGCGAACCCCTCACCGCCGTCACGCGGGAGTTCAACCGGTTTGCTCATAACAAGGCTTCGAATTGTTCCCAAAAACCGATCCCGGAATTGACATCCGGTGAATGCGAACGCAGCCAGGGAGCTGCTGCTTAGAACACAGTAGCCCACGGCGATCATCAGAAGAGGTTCATCGGCATCTGCCTGGTGTTGATGGGCGTCCGAGACGGCTTGCCGGCCCGGCTTGCCCCGGTTCGCAGAGGCCACCGTCTTGCAGAGATCGGACGGTCGGCGAACGACCATAGCGGCGCCGTTCGCACCGGCAGCCTGCGTGACCTGCGCGACCGGACAATCCTGATGATCGCCTTCGGATCCGGGGGGCCGGCGCCGCATCGAGATCGCGTCTCTCCGGCGTGAACAGATCACGGCCGAGGAGCCGGGACGGCACGACGCTGCCTTCGATCTCGATCTATCTCGGCCGCACTAAGGCCGGCGAGGGCAATCGCGACGAGGTCGTCTACCTGATCGGTGCCCGTGGATGCCTTGAACGGCTGGCTGCAGGCGGCGAAGATCGAGAAAGGCATCGTGTTTCGGGCAACCGACCAATGGAAACATCGTCTCGCGGCGGGTCATCGAGCCGCAGGCCATCAACGCAATCGTCAAACAAAGGGCAGCGATGGGAGATTGGATCCCATAGACTATTCGACCCACGGTCTACAGTCTGGCTACCTACCGAGGCTGCCATTCGAAGCTTTTCCTTGCTTGAGGCCATGGATCAATGGCGCTATCGGTCAGTGCAACGTCTCAAGCTATTATAACAATGTAGAGAGACGGAGCGGACGCGAGGCTGTGAGCCGTCGACGAGCGAGTTGCGCAGCTCTCCGTCTAGGACAATCCAAACGCGTTTCGCGCTGTGATGCAAGCATGATCGCCGGGAACGCATGCGCGGCACACGTCGGGTCGAACTTCATAGACGAGGCAAGATGTCTGTGCGCCGACGCGGCCCAGCAGCGCTAAACAGCGCGAGCCGTCGCAGCGCATGCCTCGTTGATCTGCGGCGACGAAATGCGCCGGAACCCTTTCGAGGGTTTCGTCGGTTTCCGTGGTAAACCTTGGCCAATCCGACGAATACGAGCAGCACGCGCCGCATGTCTGACAGTCGAGGTCGACTGATCCGAACTCGAGAGGCGCGACATCGCGAGGCCGGTCATCATGCCCGCTACGGGATGGCCGTGTTACTTGTGCTTCAGCAGCCACATCTTTCCCGCCATCGTTATCGCGTGCGCGGAATCCGCGGTGCTGACGTCGGGATTAAGGCCGCGCACCAACCCCTGCTCTCGGAGCTGCTCCAAAGTGGCGGCCGTTATGAACTTTACCTTGATCGGGCGCTCCTTGAAGCGGTCAGACCTTGCATAGGTGACGGTGGCATTGAGATGCGTCCATCTTTTTGCATCCTGAGGATAAAGGTCGCCGTCCTTCGCAAGTTTCAACCCCCTTATTTGGGTTGGCGTCAACTCGGCCGTCGGTGCGGCTATGGTGGTGCTGTTCATCTCAGTACCTCTTATGGGAGACGCTCGCGGCCGATGTCCGCGACAAGGGCTATCCCGGTCTTTATGCGGTTTTCCAGATATGGAACCAACCTGGACCGGAACGCGTCTTCGTGGCGCAGGTAACGATCGCCCGCCTGATAGGACTCATCGGCCACAAAGTTCAGACGGAAAAGGCCAGACGTCAGCCTGGCCTTCAATGCTTTACCCGCCATGCCAGTACATCCGTGGTCATGGAAGGCTTGAAATTTAAGCGGCCTGAAGCTGGCCTGCAGACATCTTGCCGGACTTGCGATCCTGCTCCAGCTGGAAGCCGAGCTTCTGGCCTTCAACGATCGAGCTCAAGCCGGCGCGCTCGACGGCGGAGATGTGAACGAAAACGTCGGCGCTGCCGTCGTCAGGCTGAATGAAGCCGAAGCCCTTGGTGGCATTGAACCATTTAACTGTGCCAGTGGTCATAACGAACCCTTTCATAGCAAAGATTGATCTGCCCGCCGGGCGACGCACGGCGGTTGTTTCGACTTTTGAGAGGGAAAGATGATCAAGAGGCGCGAGGCGCTGCAAAAGCAAAGATCGGCAAACAAAGTATCGAGAGTGCTTAGTAGGCCACGGGCTCACTGGGGTCAACCTTACATTTTGCTGATATTAGGGGGGCTGCGACCCTGCGTAGTAGCTTGGGGCTCTTGGACCGACTACTGGGGGTTCGTCAGAAACCCTGCAGGAGCCTTCAGGGAGAGGCGGAGGCCCTCCGGCCGCAATTCCCGTATGATCTCGCCCTGCAGAGTGCGCGTGACCATTGCCTCTAGTCTGGTTCCGAAACCCGTCTGGTGACCTGGAGCAGCGGGCTGGTCAGGCCCGTTGATCTCCTTCCAGAGCAGATGGAACGTCTCAGCTTCCGAAACAGCCTGAATCTCCAGCCTGCCCCCCGGTACCGACAGCGCTCCGTACTTGGCAGCGTTGGTCGCGAGCTCGTGGAAAAGGAGAGCTAAGTTGGTGACGTGCTCTTTCGGAACCTCGATGTCTTCACCCGATAGCGTCCATCGGCTGCCATCTTCTTCCGCGAACGGCTTCAGGATGCTCGACAACAGTTGAAACAACGTCGCAGGCCTCTCGCGAAACGCATCATCACCGGTGAAGCTCGGCAGGGTCATCTCATGAGCACGCGACAGGGCCACCAGTCGGTCCTTCATGTCTGCTGCCAGCGCGGCGGCCGAACTGGCATTGCGCGCCGCCAGCGTGATGATGCTACTCGTGATGGCGAACAGGTTTTTCACGCGGTGGTGCATTTCCCGCAGCAACAGATCCTGGTGCTCTGCGGCACGCCTTCGCTCCGAGATGTCGCGCGCGATCTTGGATGCACCGATGATTCTACCTTTGCGATCTCTGATCGGCGAAACTGTCAGAGAGACGTCGATCAGTGTTCCGTCCTTCCGCCGGCGGATCGTCTCAAAATGTTGGATCCGCTCGCCGGCGCGAATCCGCGCCAGGATGCCGGGCTCTTCGTCGAGCCGATCCTCGGGGATGAGCATCGTTACAGGCTGACCGACGGCCTCGCCGACGTTATAGCCGAAGAGCCTTTCGGCCGCTTTGTTCCAGGTGGTGATGGTGCCGGTGAGGCTCTTGCTGATAATGGCATCTTCAGATGACTCGACGATGGCAGCGAGGAAAGCTGCCGCGTCATGGCCGGAACGTGCAGCTTTTACGGTTTCCTCGAGTTCGAGAAACCTGCCTTCGAAGTCTGGTAAATGCGGCTGGTCGTCGAGAGCTGGCATACGGTCCATTCCCTCAGGGACTGCAATTTTGACGCAAGAGTAGCCTGAAGACCATAACCCCTATTCTCGATGAAGATACCCCTAAGACGATAAACGGTTGCAAATTCGCGTGACGATCCTACGGTGCGCTAACACAGCGAGACGGGACGGCCCCTTTGACACAAACACTTCCACGACTGACGACGGGAATCGCAGGCCTGGACACGATCCTAAAAGGAGGATTGGTCGAGGGCGCTTCATACATCGTGCAGGGCCATCCAGGCGCAGGCAAGACGATCTTTGCCAATCAGGTCGCGTTCGCGAGCATTTCCAGCGGCAGATCGGTTCTCTATGTGACCCTTTTGGCAGAAACCCATGAGCGTCTTTTTCAGGCTCTCGGAACCCTCGATTTTTTTGACCGGGAGAAACTTGGCACGAAGGTGTCCTATGTCAGCGTCTTTCAGACGCTAAGGGACGAGGGCCTGTCGGCCGTAGTAAAGCTGATCCGGGAGGAGATCGCGCGACAGGGGGCAACCCTTTTGGTCTTTGACGGCCTGCTGAACGCGCACGATCGTGCAGACACAGATATCGACGTCAAGACTTTCGTTGCCGAGGTGCAAAGTCAGGCGGCGTTCGTTGGCTGCTCCGTCCTTTTCTTGACCAGTACACGCGTTGCCGAAGATAGCCCTGAGCATACGATGGTGGATGGGGTCATAGACCTACATAATGAGCTGGTCGGGGTGCGCTCCGTAAGACGGCTGCAAGTCAGGAAATCCAGAGGGAGTGCCGCTCTAGGCGGTCACCATCAGTTCGAGATCACTTCAGCTGGGATCGTGGTCTATCCGCGGCTTGAAGCAGCGCTCGCAACATCAAGCGTTCCCGATCAGGCTGCGTCTGAGGTGCTGACTTCGGGAACTGAAGGCATGGACGCAATGGTGGGCGGCGGTCTGCAGGACGGTTCTGTTACGCTCGTTTTTGGTCCCTCCGGCTGCGGCAAGACTTCACTTGGTCTGAATTTCCTGGCCCGCGCCAGCGAGGAAGAGCCGGCGCTGCATTTCGGCTTCTACGAAACCCCTGAACGGCTGATGAGCAAGGCCCGCGCGCTTGGGCTGGATCTGGATCAGCCGGTGAAAGCGGGCACTTTGAAGGTCATCTGGAATCCGATGACCGAAAACCTCCTCGACAAGCTCGGGCATCGGCTACTCGACGAGGTAAGGGCACAGCGCACCAAGCGTTTGGTGATCGACGGACTGGGTGGTTTCGAACGCGCCGCAATCTACCCGCCGCGCCTGGTGGAATTTTTTGCGGCGCTTACGAACGAACTACGGGCGCTCGGCGTTACGGCTATTGCGACCTGGGAATTGCGGGAGCTTTTTGGCCCGAGCGTCATGGCGCCGGGATCGGAAATCTCCAGCCTCCTGGATAATCTGGTGATGCTGCGCCATGTAGAGATCAGCTCTCGCTTCGTACGGACCATTTCGGTGCTGAAAGTGAGAGATAGAGCTTACGAACCGGTGATCCGCGAAATCGGCTTCGGGTCGAAAGGACTGTTGGTTGGACCGCCGCTGGAGCCTGTCTCCGGCGCGACGACGGGATTGGCAAAACCGGTCGGACTCTAGCATTTTGAAGAGGAAGCAGGAGCTGGATGCCGCTGATCGTGATCGCCGAGGATGAATTCCTGATTGCCGACGTGCTCGTCATGATGCTGGAGGATGCCGGTTACGAAGTAGCGTCAGCTCCTCATGGAAGGGCAGCCCTTGCTCTGGTGCGTGAAAAGAACCCAGCGCTTGTGGTAACGGATTTTATGATGCCACTGATGACGGGGCTTGAGCTCGCAAAGACGATGAGGGAGGATAAAGACCTCGCCCACATCCCTATCGTTTTGGTCACCGGCGCGCAGGGCGGTATCGGCCGAGCTCATCCAAACATCTTCGATGCCGTACTGGACAAACCCTACAATGAAGAGAAGTTGATCGAGACCGTATCCCGCCTCCTTTCTTGATGGCGGATCCAGATCCCTCGCCGGCTCCTTACCGCTCCAGCGCGCCGTTGACTGCTGCTGCAAGCGCGCGAATCTCATCGACGGTGTGATCGGCGGTCTGGCAAATCCGCAAGCCGGCTCGACCGGAGGCCACAGTTGGGAAGAAAATCGCCGAGACATAGCTTCCGGCATCGAGGACGAGCCTTGCCGCGCCGATTGCCGCCAGCTCATCGCCAATGACGACCGTCCGGATCGGCAGCAGCGATCCCGCCTGCGCCGTCGGCACCAGTTCATCGAAAAGCGCAATGTTTGCAGCAAGTCTCCGCTGCCGCAGCCCGAGCTCTTCCGTGCGGTGGAGCCTTTCTGAGGCCGCCGCCGCTCCGATTGCAGCAACATTGATCGAAGCTGAAAACGCATGGGCGAGCGCGAAACGGCGGAAGATCTCCTCCTGCTCACGTGTGCCGAGCATCAGCATGCCACCGGATGCGCCGAAGCCTTTACCGAGGGAGGCTGCGATGATCGTGCGGTCGCCGAGCCCATGCGGTATCTGCGAGCGGGCATAACCTGCGCCTTTCTCGCCGAAGATCGAGATGCCATGCGCATCATCGATGTAGAGGAACAGGCCGTAGCGCCGTTGCAGTTCGAGGAGCGCGCCCAGCGGAGCGCTCCCGCCCATGGAATAAACGCCATCGCAAATGAAGGCGACACAGGGATGCGCCTGGCAGATCTCCTCCAGCTCCGCAAGGTTGTTGTGCGATATGGTGCGCACATCGGCTTCCTCGGCGACGACCGGCTTGTGGTAGGCAAGCGTTGCGT
Source organism: Rhizobium sp. P32RR-XVIII (assembly GCF_012641395.1). Lineage (GTDB taxonomy): Bacteria > Pseudomonadota > Alphaproteobacteria > Rhizobiales > Rhizobiaceae > Rhizobium. Next base: position 92,649 of record NZ_JABAIH010000015.1, read on the forward strand.
GCGCCAGGCGGTCAAACACCATGACCGGTTTTATACCTTCCGTCAGCGCCCCGGAGGCAATCAGTGGCAAGGCGCTCATATTGGCGGCGAGCACGGTCGAATAGGTGATCACGCGCGCCTCAAAGAGGTCTGAGAGCGCCTCCTCCAGTTCGCCAAGGGCTGCAAAGTTCAATCTGGTTCGCGCGCAGGACCAGTGAAGCGCGCCATAATGCACGACAAGCGCCGCAGCACCGGTCGTAATCGCGGGATGATTGTCGAGGCCGAGATAGGAACAGCGCACGAAATCGGTCACCTCCCGCGACTTCCCGTTGGGCACACCGATCTCGACCCGCCGTCCTTTCAGCGGCCTGACATAAAGTGCCATCAGACCATTCAGATGGGCGGCGGCGAAATGCGGCGCCGATGACTGGATGAGGCCTGCCGTGTTGCGATATCGCGAAGGCCGTTCGTCACGCTGCTTCTCATTCTGCATGGGATCCTCCTCCCGCACCAAACGGTTCAAGCGTAAGGAGGAGTGACCACTTCATACAACGAAGCCTCGACGAAGATTTCGATAAGATTGCGTGACGGCCACGACGCGAATGTGACGAATGTCACGTCACCTTGACGGCGTAGCCCTCGCCGCGAACCGTCCGGATCATGTCGCGCCCAAGGGCCTTCCGCAGCGACCGGCGAAGACGCGCCACATGTACGTCGACGGTGCGCGGATCGACGAAGTTTCCGGCCGGCCAGACTGCCTCGATAAGATCGAGCCTTGTAAAAACCCGCCCCGGCGTTGTCATCAAGGCCGACAGGATGCGGAACTCAATGGGACTGAGGCCGACCGGGCTGCCATCTGCGAAAGCCTGCCGGGTATCGGGGTCGAGCCGAAGTCCGGGATGCTGCGGCGGTGCGGACAAGGGGTCCGCCCCACTCCCCTCCCCCAGCCGAGAATGAAGGTAGGACAGGAGTCCTGAGGGTTTCAGGGGTCGGATGAAGTTCTCATCGGCGCCCGATTTCAGCACGTCGATAAAGGGCACGCCGCCTGCCACCAGCGCAATGATGAGAACATTGCCGTCGAGGCTTTCCTGTCTGACGCGCAAGGATAGCTCGGAAAGAACAGTCGATCCCGGCTGGCAGTCGACGAGCACTGCGGCGACTTTCCCTTCGGCGATCAAAGCGATCGCGGTCTCGACGCCGTCGGCGAGAAGCGACGGATAACCGTCGGTGGCGAGCACGTGCGAGAGCATCAGGTAGTAGTCGGCATCTTCCGAGAGGATTGCAATGCCGGTCTGTATGAGACATCTCGTGGAAATCTTGGCTTGAAATGACATTTTGCTATCACAACAGTTCGCGTGCGCAGGCCGACGGAACAACTATGGCCAGCAATTCCTCCATATAGACGCATTAGAACACGTTATGCGCGATTTATGAAGGCTTGCGCCGCATTTTTTGTTGTAACATAATAAAAGTAGCCTGCATCGAAGGACGACGAGCCTGAGAGGCTGCCAGAGGACGGCACGTGATCGTGGCCCATTGGGTTTCAACGTCCAGGCATCCAATCATGATCAACTCGCGCTGGGCGGTGACAGGACATCGTCGATGCAAAATCCGATTGATACGCTGGCCGGCCGGCTGGACGCTGCGGAGTCTGAAGGCATTTCTGTGGACGCGGCGGCTGGTGCTGCCCGCCTGGTCTATGGACATAACGCCAAAACCGCAGTCGCGTGGTGTGCTATCCATGCGCGCGGCAACGGGCGAAGCTCGGACTATTCGTTCTGGCTACGCGTCTTTCATCATCTCGGTCATGACGGCTGAGCAGCCCTCCCCGACGTCGCGGCAGGGAGCATGTAAAAGAGGTACCGGCACCACTTACCGTGGGAGGCGAAAGCGAAGCCGCACTACCGCGAGACTATCGCTGACGACACGCGAGCCGCCGCTAAACCGATCACCGAATATTCAAACCCGGTTGGCATGACGCGCGCCTGGGGCCCACGCCGGGCGCGGCTTGGTCCGTCCCCTCCCCTCCCCCGCTTTTCGCATCAGCTAGCCCTTGAGCCCGCGCATCGCCTAGGTGTTAACACCATGTCAACCTTAACGAAAAGCTGCAAACGGAACCAAACATCCGGTTTTGTTCGCTCAGGCAGGTTGCCCTTCGGAGGGACGAAATTCGGGCTAGGCTCGCCGGGATGTCGAGGGCTGGCTACGCACGAGTGCCATCAGCATCGGTCCGAGTGAAAATTCACCACGCTCAGCGCGTCGTGTCAAATCCCTCAGATAGCCCCCGGCCGACTGGATATGCCCCGCCCTCTCGAGGATGCAGGCCATGACGGCCGCGGAGTTTTCAGGCCCGAGGATTTCGCAAGCATTCTGGTATGCCGACGGACTGACGCCGAGCATCGATCGGACGACGATAGCCGCCGACATCAGGTCGCGCCAGCTTCCCACCGCCCCGCCTGGCCCGTAAGCGGCAATCTCCGGGCAAGCCGTCAAGACGAGCGATAACGGGAACGCCTTGATCGGCTCGCGCATAGATCTCGGCTCTATCCTCGGCTTCGCCTCCTGCTTCTCTTCCGAAGCTGGTTCAAGTTCATTGAGGGATTCGGTATCTGAATTCTGTATGTGGCAGCCGTTTTGGCCATCATTGCCGCTTGTTTTTTGAACATTCAGCTGATTTTCCAGCACGATAAGGATCTCGTCGCGAAGCATGGCCATTTCCTCGGCGACATCTTCCAGCGTTACGCGATCCGGGTTGCGCGGCAGCCTTGCAATGAGCGCCAGGAACTGCGCCTCGATCGCGGCCCAATCGCCCGCAGCCCCCTCCTCCATTGCGGCGCTGATCAGCTTGCGCACGTCGCGACGGGCAATCGACAGCCTCTCCCGGGTAAGCCTGAAGGCCTTTCGTTCAGCGACCACTTGCTGAGCCATCAGTGCAAGTTCCACCTGGCGGGCGAGCAAAGGCGACAGGTCGAAGCCAAAGGCTTCCTCGACGGTGCCGGCATCGCCGCGGCGAGCATAACGCTTGCCGTTCGGGCTGTCGTTGCGGATCACCAGGCCGGATTCGACGAGGCTTGCGAGATGGCGCCTGAGCGTGGTGCCGGTAATCCCATTTGCCCTCAGCGAGAGCTGAGCATTGGAGGGGAAGACAACAAGCGACCCATCGCCGGAAAGCTCCTGGTCCGGATGGAAGGAGAGCAGGGCGCTCAGGATAGCGAGCGCCCTGTCGGTCACTCCGAGGCGTTCGCGCGCCTCGCAGGCGTCGCGGTAGACACGCCACTTGTCGACCGTGCCTTCCGTGTTTGCCTTTCGGGTCTGAAGCTGCCCTTTCACCAGGGCAAGCGTCATCGCCCGCCGCCCAAAGGGCGTCGATACACTTCCGCTCTGCATGTTCCTTCACCTTTCAAGAGGCAAAAGAAATCCGCTCGCCGAAACTAGCGCAAATATTCTTGACACTGATTCCCGGAAGTGCGATTCTCGAAGTTGTCCAGACTACGAGGAAAGCTTCCGTTGCGGTTTCGTGCGGGGGCTTTTTTCTTTTGCGGGTTAGCTCCTATTCATCACCTGCTTGACGTCTGAACTCTTCGTACAGACGATCGATATTGTCCGACAGGTAGCGGCCGAATTTACCGGCATTCTTCGCCTTCAGCGCCACCGTAAACGTCTTGCCAGAGGGCTTGAATTCAGCCGACAGCGCCTTGTCGCTTGCCTCCCAGGAAGCGGCTGCGCCCTTGGCGCGCTTCGGCACCGCCTTCAGGTCCTTGACCAGCGCATCGAAGCGCAGATCAGATCCTATCGCCTGGAAAGCCGCCTCGCCGATCAGCGCAATCGCCTTGGCCGTATTCGAGGGCTTTTCAATCAGCTGTGCGAGATCGATCCAGCGGTCGCGCCCGACTGATTTGGCCGGTCCGATCGCCGCAATCACCTCGGCGGGCACACGCGCGGTTACCGAAAGCATGCGCGTCAGCATCGGGGCATCAATCGACAGCGCGGTCTGCACGACTGCGCGCTCGTAGCCGAGGCCCGTCAACCGGTCGGCAAAAGCCGCTCGCTCGATAAAGGAAAGGTTTTCGCGGGCGGAGTTCTCCTGTCCCTGGGCGATCACGTGACCGATATCATCGACCGGCTTGACGACGGCCTTCACAGGACGGCCGAGAAGCTTTGCAGCACGCACGCGGCGATGGCCGAAGACGAGCTGGTAGCGACCTTCACCGGTGGGATGAGGGCGCACCAGCACCGGCGTATCTTGTCCGCGCTCGCGAATGGCCGCGAGCAGCTCTTCGAAGGCCTGGTCGTCGGCTTCCATGCGATCGGACACGAATGAGGCGTCGACGATATCCGGATCAAGCTCGACGACGGCCTCGCCATGGAGCTGATCGGCAAGTGCTGCCTTCTCTGCGAGCTCATTTAGAGAGCTAATCATCGAGCGGGAGGCGCCGCGGCTGGCATATCCTGTGGCTACCGGGCGGCCCGACTTGACATCGGCCTGTGTGATCCCGAGCAAAACGTCACGGCGCGCCATGAAAACCCTCCCTGATTCGGCCTAAGCCGATGAAACCTTTCGAAAAAACCGGCATTTGTACGGCTGACAATGATCTATCCATTTAGCCGCCCCCAGGCTTGGTGCATGAGTGCGATTACTTCGCTGTTGACCCTGTCCATGGATTCTCGGGCGCGGTCGTAAGTGGTCGCGGTGAACTGCGAGCGTTCCACCTCGTAGAGCGACTGCTTGGTCAGCCCGGCATCCGAGATCGCCGTCGACTTGACCATCTGGTGCTTCAGCATCTGCTCAGCGAACATGCTCTGCATGAAACCGACCATCGACTGCTGCGGAACGTCACCCGGCTCATAGCGGGTGATACAATAGCGGAACCAGTCGAGCGATACGTTGACGCCGGCACCTTCGACGCTTTTCAGGATGCCGCCGAGCATCAGCAGGAACTGCGACATCGACATGATGTCGAGCATTTGTGGATGCACAGTGATCAGGACCGAGGTCGAGGTGGTCAGCGCTGTCAGCGTCAGATAACCGAGCTGCGGAGGGCAGTCGATGACCACGACATCATACTGGCTGTCGACTTCGGCAAGCGCCTGGCCGATGCGGGTATAGAAAAGTTTGCCGGCGTTACTGTCACGCCGCTGCATGGCGATCGGCGTATCGTATTCATATTCCTGCAGCTCGAGATTGGCGGGCACGATGTCGAGGTTCGGGAAGTTGGTCGTCTGAATGATCTTGCTGATCGGCTGGCGCTCATCGTCGTAACGCAGCGCCTCATAAAAGGACGGATTGGAGTCGAGCTCCGGCTGGATGCCGAAGAGGGCCGACATCGATGCCTGGGGATCGAGGTCAACGGCCAGCACGCGGTAGCCACGCAAGGAAAGATACTGAGATAGATGGACTGCCGTCGTGGTCTTGCCGGATCCGCCCTTGAAGTTGACGACGGAGATTACCTGCAGCTTGTCGCCGGGCTGTCGGCGCGGCCAGCGGCCGATGACCTCGCGCAGCTCGCCGATCTGCTCGGCGCTATAGTAGCGCCGTCCGGTCGGGGTCGTTGCCGGCTGCGGCCCCTTGCCTTGCAGGTGGAGCTTCTTCAGGTAGCTCGGGGAGACGTTGAGGAACTCCGCGACCTCGGCTAACGAGAAGCTGCGCAATGTCTTCTTGGCGTTGGGCGGGAACTTCTCCATGCGCAGCATGTCGAGTTTCGTAGAGATCTCGTTGCCCTGATCCAGGATGGTGTCCGAGAAACTCGGCGCCGGCGCTTTAGGCTTTGGTGTCGCGTTCATCCAATAAAATACCTTGGTGTCGATTTTTATCGAAAATCGTCGAATTATCGGCACTATCAGCCGATTCTCGAATTTGAACAAGGAATTAACGGTTAACGGCCCGGCGGGGGCCATTTATCTACATATTTTGGCAATATTGCCGCTGGATTTAGTGCTTCGGGAGCGTCACCGGCCAGCGAAGTCAGCGCGAAAAGCCTCGATGCTGGCGAATCGGTTCCACGTCGCGTCACCTCCTCCAAGGTTTGACTGACTTGAATAAGGCAGTTAAAGATCGTTTTCAAGCACGAATGTCGAAAAGAGCGACACCGCTCAAGAAGGGGAGGGGAGCAGCGCCGGAGAAATCTCGAAGAACCTGGCCTTGCCGCGACCCATCGCATTTGTCCCGACACGCTCGACGAGCAGGCCCTTGCGCACGAGCGGCTCGAGCACTTCGTTGACGCCGGTCCGGGTCAATCCGGTTTCCGTCACGATCGCGGAGACGGTGAGCTCGCGGCCCAATTCAAGCATGTATTGGAGGACATTCAACATGCCGATCTGCTTCAGGCGCGCCTGCGCCGTCTCATCGGGCAGCCTGTCGTCAAGGATCATCCGCGAGGCGAGGGCGGAAAAGGCGAAACTGTCGAGAGTGATCGAACCGCGAGGCGCCATGAGTGACTTTCGATACAAGAGATCAGACGCGGGAAGCATAGCGCCGGTCCATGCAACTGCAAACCGGCGTCCCCACAAACACAGCGCCAATACCCTTAGAAATTACGGTGGCGCCATGGCGAGAGCATCGCTAGATAGATGATTCAGCGGGAGTTTTGCCCTTGATGAAATCGAGCCTCGAACATCTGCCGGAAAAGAAGCAGCGCGAACTCGCGCGCGTCGTGGAAATCATTCACGAGGAGTTCGAGGATGCCTTGAAGGGAGGGGAGGCGGAGTTCAAGAAGAAGGGCCGCATCTGGAAGATCATTCTCTTCGGCTCCTATGCGCGCGGCACCTGGGTTGATGAACCGCACACGACGAAGGGCTACCGCTCCGACTACGACATCCTGATCATCGTCAGCACGAAGAAGCTCACCGAGCCCGAGTATTGGTATGCTGCCAAGGACCGGTTAATGCGCGATCGCGGCATCAAGACGCCAGTCGGCGTGATTGTTCACTCGCGTCGGGAAGTCGGCGATCACCTACACATGGGCCAGCCCTTCTTCTCCGACATCCGACGCGACGGCATTGTGCTCTACGAACTAACTGATGATCCCCTGCCTGAACCCAAACCGACGTCGCCTGCGGAAATGTATCGAATTGCGGCAGGGCACTTTGAGATGTTCCGGCGCGCCGGCAAGTATCTCAAGGGCGCTCGCTTTTATACGATCGAAGCCGACGTAGATGAAGCATCGTTCCTAATTCATCAATCTATAGAGCAAGCCTATTCAACCCTGCTTTTAACGCTTACGAATTACGCACCGGCGTCCCATAACATAAAGTTCCTGCGTGCACTCGCCGAGGATCGCGACCGTCGCTTGGCAGTGGCATGGCCACGCGACCGACAACGCTTTACCGCTTGGTTCAATCTAGTCAATGAAGCCTACGTAAAGGCGCGCTACTCGCCGTACTACGAGATCAGCTACGAAGCGTTGATCTGGCTGGGTGAACGAACCGCGGAGCTTCATCGGCTCGTGGCAACTGTATGTGAAGAACATTTGGCGCTGCTGAAGTCGCGGCTATAGTCCTAGGGGCAGTTAGTGGCTCACTTCCGGTAAACATTAGGGGTCGATGGCGATCAACGCGGTAAGGCCGTGTTCGTCGTAGAACTCGTCATGGACGGAGGATACACCGGCAGCGGTTCCCTTCCGGTCGTCGGCCGCGAGATCCCAGACCGCGTCAATCGGATGGCGGTTCTTCTGCTGTCTGAGCTCGCTGTCATGGTGCTCGAGCGCCTGCTCGAGCTTGTTGACCGGCATGCCGGTGCGGCGGGCGAGCGCGTGCGCCAGGTCCCTAGCCTTGGCGCGAAGAATGGAAAGCTGTGGTTTGGACATGATGCTTTGGTTACAATGATCGCGGCGTGAGATCGTAAGAAAGCTGCGTCAGATGGCTCACCATCGATAACCGATACTTATCGATGGTTATAACGACAACGGGAAATGCAATCCACCAACGGAACCAAAAGACGCTATCGCTTCCGCTTAATGGTGTGTTGACCATGATTTCAGTGGCTTATGATCTAGCGAAAATCAGCATTTTAGCCCTGATGCGACCGGCTTTCGACGCCGTTGTCGCGCTCACCCGTCTCGACGAGCGCATCGCCCGCTCACCCGTCGGGGCCGGCTGGTGTGAGCGCCAGAATTTTACCGATGCCTGTGCGTCCCTATGGATCGATGGCGAACTCGTGCACCGCGAAGACCTCGTCCTCCACGACGCCACCCGCGATATCCGCACCCCCCACCCACGAACTCACCATCGCCCGCGACGTTCTTCGCACCCGCCGGCGCATTGCAACTCAGTCACCGGAGTGGGCGCTGTCGGCAGACGGCGTTCGGGCGCTGCGACAGACATCTGAGATCCCGTCGACCGGCACGGGCGAGGCGACGACGGTCGCCGCCACCCGACGCGCATTCGCAACCGATCCGGAAGGGGAGGAGGACGACGCCGGCGAGGTCGAAAATCTGCCTGGCGTCGACTATGCCGCCATCGATGCCGTGCTGGCCCGATCGGAAACCGCGATCGAAAACGCAACGCGGCCCGGCCGCGCCAGCAGCCATGCTGCCGAAAAGGATCCGCTGGTCTATGATCTCGACTGGGACGAGGATGCGCGGCTCGACGAGTGGCGGGGCGTGTTGCGCAAGGTCGAACACTTGCCGGCGGTGCTGCAGGCGATCGTCGCCCTGGATGCCTGGAATGAATTGTCAGTGCTGCAGCACGCGCCCTGGCTCGGTCGGCTGTTTGCGGCCTCCATCTTGCGCCAGGCCGGCATCACCACCGGCGCCTATCTGGCGGCCGTCAATCTCGGCCTCAAATCGATTTCGGTCGATCGGCGCCGGCATCGCGATCGTGAGACGCGGCTGCTGGCCATCGCCCATGCGTTTTTGGCGGCCGCCGAGATCGGCATGAAGGAATATGACCGGCTGGTGCTCGCACGCACGATGTTTGAACGGAAGCTGGAGGGGCGACGGACGGATCCGGCGACGTCAGCGTCATGATGTCTACGTGGACTTTGAGATGGGCAGATCACAGAGGCCGCAAAGTCCGTCATTGACAGCCCCTCGGCTTGTCTGCTTGGTGATTTCTCAATCAAAGGGGGATCGATGTCGACGATTACGCTCAAGGCAAAGCATGACCACCTCGAGAAGGTCGCCAGCACGCGAGACCCGGTTAAGGCCATTGCCGAGTTCGTTTGGAATGCCTTGGACGCAGATGCGACAAGGGTTTCGGTCGATTTCCCGAGAAATCCCCTCGGCGGGGTTCAGTCCATTGTTATTTCCGACAACGGGCTTGGGATTTCCAGAGATCGTGCCGAGCATGATTTCGAGAGCCTCGGGGAATCCTGGAAACGCCAGGCCCGGCAAACGAAGGTCCACGCGCGGGCCATTCATGGGAAGGAGGGGCAAGGCCGCCTCAAGTTCTTTTCGCTGGCGCAAAAGGCGAACTGGAACACGGTGTATGAGGCAGATGGCAAACGCTTTTCACTGTCGATCTCCGTCGACTCGAACAGGCTGCACACCGGGACAGTCTCGGAGCCCGTCGAGGTGCCGGCTGAAGAAACCGGCACCGTGGTTGGACTTACCAATCTCAAGGAAAGCTTTGAATGGCTGACCGGCGAACAAGCCAGCGCCGATTTCAATGCGACCTTTGCGCCCTACGTGCTTCAGTATCCCGGGATTGAAATCCTGTATGATGGCGTGCCGGTCGACCCCAAGACGTCGATCGAGCGATCGTATGATTTCAAGACCAAGTCGGTTGTCGGCGCAACCCGCGTTATCAGCGACCTCTCTCTGAAGGTCATTGAATGGAAGTCGAAAGTGTCCGCCCGGCGCATTCATTTCGGCGGAGAAACCGGGGTGGTCCTGGGGACGCTTCCCGCAAATGTTACGGCGCCGGACTACTCGTTCTCTGTCTACGCCTATTCGCCCTTCTTTCAGGAGATTGCCAACGCCAACCTGCTGGAGCTCGACGGTCTTGGCGATCCTGATTTCACTCGTGTGGTCGACTACATCCGCGACGAAGTCGGTGACTACTTCCGAGACCGTGAGGCCGAAAAATCGAGCGAACTGATCCAGTCGTTGAAGGAAGCGGGCGTTTATCCCTATGAGGGTGATCCCAAAGATGAAATCGAGCGCCGGGAACGACAGGTGTTCGATATCGCGACCCACGCCGTTCAATCCTATTCGCGTGATTTCAAGAAAGCCGAAAACGCGCTGAAGAAAATAACCTTGGGACTGCTGAAGGAAGCTCTGGCGCACAATCCGGAATCGGTGACCCGAATCCTCAGGGCAGTGTTTAATCTTCCCAAGAACAAGCAGGACGATTTTTCGAATCTTCTGGAAAGGACGCAGCTTTCTCATATCATATCGGCGTCGAGCCTGATCGCCGAACGAGTCGTCACGCTGCAGGCGCTGCGCGAGATGGTTTTCGACCCGAAGCACCGGTCGACCATCAAGGAGCGCGGCGAACTCGATGTTTTGGTCGGTGAGAACACTTGGATCTTCGGCGAAAACTTCCATTTCACGATGCAGGAATCGGGTCTGACGAAAATCATGGCTCGCGTTTCGGAGGAACTTGGCAAGACCCGGTCTCGCCACAGTAAAGGCCGCAAGCCCGACGGCAAGATTGGCCGCATAGATTCCTTCATGGGCCGGATGGTGCCGCACGCAGATACAGGCCACCGCGAGTTTCTGCTCATCGAGCTGAAGAGGCCATCGCTGAGGGTTACCCGGAAGGAACTGGATCAGCTCGAGGACTACGTTCGAGCCTTGATCCAACAGCCTGACTTCTCGACAACGTCCACCGTCTGGAATTTCTACTTGGTTACGACGGAATACGACGATTACGTCAAAGACAGAGTCACGCAAACAGGCAGGCCGATCGGCCTCTTCCTTGACAAGGAGAACCACAAGGTCTGGGTGAAAACCTGGGCTGAGATCATTCGAGATTGTGACGGTCGACTAAACTTTATCCAGGAGCGCCTGCGGGTCGAGGTCTCTGCTGAGGAAATCGAGCAGAAGATCGCGCTCCTAAAAACGTCAATCGTCAAGACCGGAAAGGAAAAGGCAGACACCCAGGGTGACACTGGGAAGAGAGCCTAGGGCTCATTAGCGTGAAAACTTTCCTCGAAACCGGATTGTTGATGGATCTCAGGTCAGGGTGATTCGAATATCTGCAGAGGTTTGAAACGGCGAGCGGCGCCGTTCTCGTTCAATTTCCAGACCAACTCGGTCGCTTCACCCGCGGTCTTCCCATAGTGGTCAATAAGCGCCTGCACAAGGAGCGCATACTCGTTGTGAATGTTGGTCGCGAATATTCCAGTATCGTCACTCCCCACACAGATGGTAGGCTTTGATCCCGTGGGTTCAGCCGCAACTCCCAGCCACCTGAAGATGTGGTGTTCTCTGTGGTCATTGTACAGGCTAATTCGCACGTTGCTGGTGGGGAGGGTCTCGATCGCGACTCCCCTGAGGTTCAATCGTTCCAGCGCCATGTCTTGAAGAGCAATCAGAGCAGAAGCGGGAAAGTAGCTGGCTTCAATCTCGACGGGCTGACAGACGTATTCGCTTTTGCGATGTCTTTGTCGAAACAGTTCGTAAGCCGCTGGGTGATGCTCTGCCGCGCTCATTATTAGTTCAAGCTCTGCGCGAACGGTGACATCCGTGACCTTTTGGGCAAAGCTTCTTGCTGCCTTGGCGACGAGGTGAGGTTCACGAAGCTCTCCGTATTCGCGCTCTAATCGCAGTACAGTGAGGATGTCCAGATGGCGCAAACACCACTCCTGGTGGAGGACTGCGATACTTTGTTCGCGACCATAGACCAGCGCCGACACGGTGCAGGCATCGTTATGGATACGCTGAACGAGCGCGGTATGCTCGCCGCGGCCAGCCAAGAATTTTCCGGCGAAAACAAGGTTATCGAGCCACTGAGACCGCGGCACTACGATCCGATCTCCGGTGCGATCAAGCCAGAGTTGCGGTGAAATGCCGAGCGCGGTGGCATGGCCAACTCTATCCCCTATCCGAAGCCCCAGAAACTCAACGGCTTCTACGGTTGCTCTGATGCCTGATACGATATGTAAGAAGTCTTCGCCAACGTGGTACGTGGAATGGTCGACGGCATCTCGTCGGAGTAGTCTGAAGGCTGGAGCGAAAGCCTCCGGCGGGGCATGCAATTCATTTGCAGCGGCATCAATACCGCGAATGAGCTGCCGAGCTACAGGGGATTTTTTGATGATATGCCTTAACAACCGCGCCTGGAGGAGAGCGTCGCTTCTTGCTTGACCATCTCGAGATTGGCTATATCGGCCCCTCTGTTTTCCGATGCGCTTTATGAAATGTGCCACTAATGCAAACTCTGTGTCTCTGCGGCCCCGCTTGATTCCTTTGCATTGAGTTTGGTCACATTGTCCCGAGACACACTGTGGAAGCCGGGCGGTGCGATTCCACGATACTCGCTCACTACAGCCACGAAAATCGAGGTACCCGCTGACTATACGATCGAGAAGAACCATGATGTCATTTAGCGTCTTCTTCGGCGCAAAACGGCCCTCTAGGTGGGCAATATTAGTGTACGGAGCCTTTCTATTTAGCTGACGGAAGCGCTGCGAATAGACACGCTCGAGCTTCTCTCGCGTTCCGACCACTGTGTACTTTTGGAATTGATCAAACCCCACCTCGTCTGCCTGCTGAACGGTGATTTTGGCGATCTGATTTAGCACTAGGAAGTTGAAATAGAGGCCGAGGTTTATCAGGTCACGCGAGTGCTTTGGTCCCGTCGTCCAGCTCAGCATAGCTGAATAGAGAAATGCCGCTTCATCGATGAGTGGTGGATTCTCAGCGTCACCAAAAGCAACGACGCCGGGATTTTTCGAAAGCGTGATGCCGTGAGCAAGGTCACAATCGTAGTCCGGTACACTCGCAGTCATCAGGCCGACTAACTGATGCGGAGTGATATTCGATCCGCTGTGGCCGAGAGCGATGTTGGCAACGACGTGCCTCACACGGCGAGCAGAGCGTAGCCGATGATACAGTTCGTACGGACGGAGGTTGAACTCCATTTGGTCATAAAGTTCGTCTGGAAGACCCGATCCCCGTCTCGCAGCCGAGAGTTCAGCGTGATACAGTTTCGGAAATCGTACAGCGTCAAGCCAAACAATATCCAGTTCAGTCGACCCGTTCAGGTGCATGTGAAGTTCGTTCAGTCCTGTGATTTCTTCAAGGCGCTCAAGCTCCGGGAGGACTGGGCTTAATATGGCGGTGTCACCTATTTCCGCGTACAGGAACCGACGCGGATCTATACCTAGAGCTGGACCCCGGCCCTCAAGTATAAGGAACGCGACAATTACCGCGAGAGGCGAGATGCTTGGTAGCAGTCGTTGCCATTCTAGAAATTCCGAGGATCGGATTGCCAATCGACCCGCGCGCCTCTCTATAAACCGTTCTGCAAGCGCTTTTAGAACAATGGGGGTGAGATCACCGATTGTCTTGGCCTCGCCCAAGCGGTGATTCAAGTACCCTTTATAGAAGTGGTCAGGGCGGTACGGATCTGATCGCCTCTCAAATACGAAAATACGACGCAGTACCTCGTCGATTAAGGGAACTCGCCCTTGTGCCAAGTCGCCGAGTGACGGGAAATCCGCGAATACCTTCCTGTAGATAAGTGCACTCAAAATTCCGATCCTACGGTGAAGGATTTGCCCGAGCAGAGGGGGGTTGACGTTTGCGCCAAGCCTCGGTGGTTTGCCGAAGTACTCTTCCGGCGGTGCGATCAAATTCTGAAGTGCCCTGCATCTGGACGGTATTCAGAAGGAAAAACAATCCATCGAAGGTAATCGGCGGCTCATCGGCCTTAGACGAACTAAAACGCGTAGCGAAAATGGAACCTGTGGTGTCTTCCGCAAGATAGGCTGACAGCCTGTCAGCGTAAAACTGATAAATACTATCATTTGGTTCCAGCCGGCGTGGTTTGTCGACCTCGTCATACTCCTCCCTTGCGAGGAAGAACCCCCACAAAGGGCATGAGAAAACCAAATCGAAGAACCTAAACTCTTTTGTGTCACGGAACCCCGGAGGATTTTGATAGATCTCCCGCAGAAGCTGAACGAATACCTCCCCCGATCTAACTGGATTGCTCGCCGCTTTCGCGGGGGTTCGAGCGTTGGCTGAACGCATCAGCTCGTAGCCAAGAGCATGTAGAAATCCGATGATAGTCCGATGCATATAGATTCCGAGATAGCGGCTATCGCGGTGTTTGAGATCGTCGCGTATATTGGCAAATGTGTACGTGAACCGAGTCCACACACGGGCCAAAGTAACTGGCGCAAGCCCAAAATCTGCGCTTTGAACGCTATTTGAGCTCATCCATTTCAAAAGCGCTCTTTCAAGCTGGTGAGCTTCTTTGCTCGGGCCATCTGAATGGTCGGAGTCCGCGAAATCGTCCTGGTGTGAATCGAATTCTATATAGCTCTCGGAGTTAGCGCCGTCTAACGCAATCGGCGTTGGGTAGCTCCTGGCCTGGCTGCATTGGTTCACCAACTCAGTCAGCGCTTGGAGTTGACTCTTGTTTGGAGCGCGACCAATCTCCAAAGCATCTGCCATCAGGCCTAAGAGCCGTAGCACAGAGTAATTTCCTGACTCTGCCTGCTGCCCACTCACGATCCTACTAAGGGGAAGCATCGCTGCCCTGCTTGCGCTACCATTGAGACGCTGAGCAAGGTCCTCGATTCCATTCGCAAAGTATACCTGGAAAGCGGCTTCTGTCCCACGCCGAGAGCCGTACTGCCAACCGCCCGCGCAAAGACGTGTGTGGAAGCCACGTAGCGCGGGGGGCAAACTCGAAAGGAGCCGACTAACATCATCGCGGCTACCTGTAGCCATGGCTCGGAAGGCTTCTCGGTCAAAGCCATTCTTGCTCCCATCGTACTCTAGGCCATAGAGTTCTCGCGCGGCTGCTCCCGTTTCCCGTATCCTGGCAAGTGGTACAGACGCGCCGCTTAATCGGATACCCCGTACCAACTGTTTCGTGCCTTCTCGGCCGCGTTCGGTCGCCTCCCATGAAGCTACTCGGCTTGCGAATTGAACCGGGCTCTCTAGGGCAGTGGCGTTGACGTGGGCAATGAAACTTTCGAGATCGCCGGTCGCTTCGGCTTCTGAACCACGATAGTGAATTTCACCACGATCAAGTTTTTCTCTTACCAATGAAACTTTGATCCAGTAGTCGATCATTTTTCCCGGCGAACGCTTGAAGACATCGAGTAGCGCAGCGCCCACGTACATCGCGGCAAGGTTTTTGTCCGCCTCGGCGCCGTCTGGGTAGCACCTCGCCAGCGGGAGCCATAGGCGCGACTTTGTCAACCAATGAGTCAACGATGGAATAAGGGCGTTCGGATTCGGATTTCTGGTGTCGCTCACATCCAGGCCAAGTGACGTCACTGCTGTCCAGGAGATATGCCTTAACGTATCGAGAGCGACTGGCCGACCGTTGCCCGCGCCTTGATCACGGCTAGCTCCGGATAACAGCTGAAGAGCACTTCTCGTCGGAAGTCGAAGTATTTGCTGCCTATAGAGTGTTACGTCTTTCGGAGTATTTATGCCAAACACCTCGGACACCACATTGGTGAGGAAGTGCCGCTCGCTTATCAAGCCTTCGATGTTGTCACCACGAAAAGCTAGACCCACGCCATCAGCATGGAATTCTAGATTTCTCAGCTCTATTCGGTTTTCAGGTCGGGCTATCTTTACGAGATATTGGTCTTGAAGAGAATCGACCATCCGGCTGATTTTGGAAATTATCGCCGCGTCCCCATCGATCTTTGATCGCATCTCCTCGGCTCTTAGGAACGAAGGATTCATCTGCTCCCACTGCTGACGCCGGACGAGTAAGGTATACAGGTCTAAATCGCCTGAAAGAATAATTCTCAACTGCGACGTTGCTAGATACTTCCGTAGAGCCTCAAGCACCGGCCAACCACGTTCAAACCAAGTGTCAACGTCATCAATGGCAAGCACAAACGCGTCGCAACCAACATATGAGACGGCACTGGAAATGAACTGACGGAAGCGCAATTCAAAATCATGAGCAGCCGCGGCGTTTTCCAAGCCCTCGTCTAGGACGAAATCCGGATCGACCCAATCTTTTCCCGCGTAGAGCTGTTCTCCTATGCCATCCAGGAGGTAGAGCCCTTGAGCTAATTTTCTGAGCGCTCCTTCAACTTGCCGATACTCATCGTTTGCATCGACGATGTTTCTTCTGCGGTGCAGGACGGCCTTTCTGATCTTCTCGATGATGACGACGATAATGTTTTGCTTGGATTCTATCAATGTCGGGTCGATTATTCCCAAGCTGTAAAGCTCTGGAACGGCGGATCTCGGTGTGGATACGCTCTCGACGTAGGATTTGTAGCTCTGGTCGACAATTGCCGACAGGATCTGCGTAAGAAACGTTGTTTTTCCCTCACCGCGCCGCGCGGTGACGAGCAGAGCATCGTGGCGCCGGTCAGTTAGGACGTCGAGTTCCGAAGGTCTGTCGGCAGACGTTTTGGTGCGTGGCGGCTTGCTGATGTCCTTGATCAAGCAACGAAATACTTGTTCACGCGCCTCAATTTGAATGAAGCCCTCTGAAGAGGACGCCATCGATGGGTTATCGATAACGTTCAAGTCAATTGTGATAACGTCCGGCAAAGCTCACCTATGCGAAAATGACTTCCAATAGCAGACTCTCTCTACGTAGCGTTGAATCAGTTAAGAATCGGCAATCAAATTGTTTGTTCGATCTCGATTTTGGCTGACTTAAACGTGAGCCACACTGGATCGCTGTGTACCGAGCTCTAGACGCGGCGCTAACGGATTGAGCAATTAACGCACGCGCGTGAAGGTCAGATCTCGATCTCACTCTCCGCAGCGATCTCGCTTTCGATTCGAGCCTTTGCGGTGATGACGGCGCTATAGAGATCGACATTGACCCCCGGCGCCTTCAAGGTCACGACAAGAGCGTAACGCGTTTTGCGATTAACGATCTCTTTTGATGCCCGATTGCGCCACCATCCAACAACGGGCTTTACGCAGAGCAGCTCTCGACTGAGGAGCTCGATCGCCGGACCAGTCCAGACATCGCAATGCAACGAGCCCGAGGAAATGCTACCTGGACCGAAAACCCATCGCGCGTCATCAGGATGGGGCGGCGGCTTCACGCCGTCTTCTCGCTCCGCGGCATTCACACGTTGCTTGAACCGGGCCGGCAGCTCGCCGCGCCTTTGTAAGTCGAAGCGTAGGCCATAAGCCTGATATCGCTGGGGATCGACATTTGCCGAGAATCCTGGATTGGGCTCGATGAAATATGAAAGCGTAACCTTCAGTTCAACTACAGTGTTTTGCAACTGCTCCAAAACAGAAGCCGGAAGGGGAAGCCTGTAATAATGGCATTCGTTGAACTCCCGCTTGCCCTTCAATCTAAAGGGCTGGATTTCTGCTTGAGCGATCAGCGCCAAATGATCTCTTGCTGATGCAGAAGCCCGATCGTAATCAGGGACGCCATAGCCGAAACGGCGAACGAGAGGATATCGGTCCTTTTTTCCGGCGGGGCTGTTCAGCTGCGCCAACATGGGCTCGGTCCATTCGGCGCTGTGCACGACAAGGGCACGCACAGTTTCTGGCCAATAGCTGGGATTGTTGGCCGTCAATCGCGCAACGATCCGCGCGGCCTGTGCAGTCGCCGCACTAGTCGCTTGAAAGGCTGTCAGCGTGTCTGCGCCAAGGGTGGACGACGTGGTCAAGAGCGATAACGAATCGAGCGTCAAAACCTCACGTTTGGCTGGGCTGACCGCACGATTACCGGCCTCAAGAACCACCTCCGGTTTGATTGGTGCCCGGGAGTGACCCCAGTTTACGCTTGTGCGGCTGTGCGGGCTCAGTTCACCGGCCCCCGCGAGGCTTGACCATGTCTCATATCCAGCGTCCGCGATCGTCGTGAGATCCGTATAGCCACCGACTGTAAGTGCGTTCCAGGCTTGGCTCGGATCCTCAGCCGGAAAGTCGTCTGTTTGGGGCAGGCGTGAGTATTCGATCTCTGGCGGGACGTTTCCCGCGGAGACGACGAACATCCGCTTTGGCGCGTCATCGTCATCGGCATTCATGGCGCCGGCGGCGGCTTGGTCGATCGCGGCGCTCCAGGTCGAGGGTCGAGCGCCTGTGACGTTCTGATTGGTCACGGCCATGCAAAAAACCCGAGTGCGATCTGGCGCGGCGATCTCTGCCAAAGAAACCGCCGTCTGGGTGATGATCCCATAGGAATTGGGGTCATTCGGGTCGGCACCCGCCGGCGGAAGCAGCTTAACCGATTCCAGACGGTGCGTCAGCTGCCGCGACGATTGATCTGCCAGTGCCGATGTCAAGTCCCCATGGAGCGCAAGACCGGCCATAGCGGTCCCGTGGCTGTGGTGATCGTCTATACCCCATTCCGGATCAATTGCGTGCTGATCGGCCGTAGTAAGCGCCGGCTCAATCAAGGCATGGCCACGATTAATGCCGGTATCCAGAATGCAGATCGCCGGAACCTCACTTCCGGGCCATGTGATGCGTTCGGCAAGATCGTCGACCCACGCGCCCTGGCTGTCTTTTGCATCTTCCAAAAAGAAGACAGGGGTGTCACTTGCCCGGCGAAGCTCGCTGACGACCACCGTGGCAAAAGTCATCAGTTCGATAGCAGCGCGACGGGCAAGGACCGGAACGACAACGGCCTCGGGGAAGTAAAGACGACGATCACTTGCTGCCGCGCGCAGCCCTAGCCGTTCGCAGGCAGTCTCCAAAGCCGCCTCGTTCTCCCGATGTGCCCAAACCGCCCACCACATAAGATGGTGGGGATCTCCCGGTAGAGCGGCTGGATCGTCTGTCCAAAACACCTCGAGACGCGCTCGTCTAATTTCTTCGATCTTTTCGACCCGCGCCGAATGTGGCGGTTTCCCAGCAATCACTGACAATGGACCGTTCAGATAGTCGTCAAGAATCTGTTTGAGCGCTTCCTGCGAAGCATCTGGAACGTAGAGCGCGACTGTACGAACGTTATTTGCGTCTTTGGTTGCGCCAGGACGTATCCCTTTCTTCTTCCACAAGAGGGCCGCGTCCACGTTACTTCCGGCGCGCAGTTCAACTTCTATATAGCCACCGTCCGCTGGTTGCAGGCGAGGATCACTGCCTCTGAGTTCGGTGATTGCCGCGAGTGCGACATCCAGCTCGTGAGCGAGCTTGCGGCCGTGTTCTGCCCGTATGCGTGGTGTGCTCGAGCCTCCGCTGCCTGTACCACTATAGGGACTTGCGGAAAGAAGGGCCGAAACATCGATATGAGGAAGCGTAAATCGGCCAGCCATGCTTAATCTGGACGCCTTTCATCAAGGAATGCCTCACGCATATCCCGTCGTTGGTTTAGCCGTAGCAAGACGTCGTCGGTCGCGATAGACTTTCTCTCGTCCAGGATTGCCGTCTTGACAGCATCGTCGGTGGCTCGAACGATTTCGGACTGGCTGAGGCCTTCGGCGGCCTTGACGATCTTCGACCACCCAAGCCGCGCAGACGACATCGGTTTGAGGTTGTTAGTGATGATGCGCTTGATCTGATCGGCAGTTGGGGCTTCGAACTCAAGAACAAGGTCGTATCGGCGCAGGAGCGCACGGTCGAGAAGCGATGGGTGATTGGTGGAGCAGATAATCAGGCTGTCAGTGGAGTTTCCCTCTTCCATGAACTGCAGGAAGGAGTTGAGGACGCGCCGCATTTCTGCAACATCGTTCGAAGCTGTTCTGTTCGCTCCGACAGCATCGAATTCATCGAATAAAAAGACGCCTCTGCGCCGCGCTGTTTCATCGAAGACCAGTCGCAATTTGGCTGCTGTCTCACCCATGTAGCGGGTGATCAGGCCTTCGAGCCGGATAACATAGAACGGGATCTTGAGCTCGCCCGCGAGCGCTTCAGCGGACATTGTCTTACCCGAGCCGGGTGGTCCGACGAATAGCACCCGGCGATTTGGGGTGCGGCCATGCTCCCGTAACCAGTCGCGCTTTCGCTGCTGACGGATCATGTCGCCGAGATTATCGAGAAGCGGCTGGGCGAGAACCATATCGCTTAGCGTAAAGCGCGGCTCCTTTAATTCCAACAGCCCCTCAAGGTCGCCTCGAGGGGCACCAAGTGGTATCGCTACACTGGCGCCACGAGATCGACGAGCTCGCGCTTTATCGACTTCGGCGCGCATTTCCTCGGCGGTTGTCTTGTGGCCCTGTCGCGCTTCTGAGGCCGCGATCTGGAGGGCAATCGAGAAAAACAGGTCGTCGTCGCCCTCGGCGCGGCTTCTCAGCATGGCAAGGATTTGCTTGGCGTTCGACACGGTCTTCTCTCTTTGTTAAGCCATCCTATTACAGATGTGGCCGACAAGATAAGATAGTAGCGCAAGTCGTCCACATCGACTTTATGCTTGGAAACCACCAATGGTTCCTTACCTCGGCCGGCTACAGCACGCGGAAACTGCGATTTTCAATCCATAAAAACACTATCACGCAAGAACATAAAGGGAACATCGGCACCTTGCAAGTCAAGAGGGGTCCAGTCAGGATAGATCGGGTGTTGGGCTGGTTCCATATAGGCGCCTAATGCCTCAACGGGGTTTCGCCATCTTTAACCGAAGCAATCTTAGATACTTAGCAGTTCCGAGTCGTTGGTCGTGGGTTCGAATCCGTTCACATCAGGATCTTTGTCAATTGTTCATTCGACTGGCATCGAATTTCTCCGTTTTAAGCGAATCCGCGGTCTGAGCCCATAGCGATTACCGGCCCGTTCGCGGGCCTGTACAACCTCACATTCGGTCGCCGTTCGTAGCGGCTGCACCATTATCCCGCTTTCGACGGTCACGGGCTCAGGAGAACGGGACCAAACTCAAGATCGGCGTTTAAGAGCCAAAAGGATTCCCGGTCCGTCCACCTGGATCCGTCAGGACTGATCAGGCCCTGAGGACGAGTGTTCTGATCAAGCTAGCGGCGCTTGCACTTCAGGCGGTTTTCATGATTGCACCTTCGATAACGACGCCGGAGCTCACGTATTTCCACAGTGCAACGAGCAGCTTGCGGGCCAGCGCCACGATCATCGGCGTTTTAAGGCGGCCCGCGTTGCGAGCGATGCGCTCCTTGAACCACAATGTTAACGGCGATTTCGGTTGATGCCGCAACCATAGCCAGGCGAGCTCGACCATGGTCGCTCGCAAACGCGGATTTCCCGCCTTCGAGACACCTTGCTCGCGACTGACGTTCCCGCTTTGCCAAGGGGAGGGGGCAAGGCCAGCGTAAGACGCGATTTGCCGTCGATTGTCGAAGTGTCGGAACAGGCCTTCCGTGTAGAGTATCGTAGCGAACTCTGGACCAATTCCTTTGATTCCCAAAAGCGCCGTCGCTCCTGCCGGCGTTTCCGGCGTCTCCTGCACGATCAACGCATCTCGCTCGGCTTCTACGGCCTTGATTTGTGTGAGTAACAGTTCGAGGCGATCAAGCTCTCTACAGATTTCTGCTTTCAAATGCTTTGCTAGCGGTCGGCCATCTCCAGTTCGAAGCTCGTCCAGACGCTGGCGACGATCTCTATTTACAGGCTCGTACCCTCGTATTCCTTGCGTAAAGAGCAGCCCCTTTATGCGATTGACGTGGAAGACACGCTCCGCAATTAGAGTTTTGCGCTCCCGCCCGATCCGACGATTGTCGTCCTCCTCGGGTGTGAGGAGTTTGACCATCGAGCACGCACGTGGCTCGCCACGTTTCCACGCCATCAAGGCGCGGATCAGCGTTTCGCCGTCGATGCGATCCGTTTTTGCCCGGCGATGGCGGCGGGGCATGGCAATGGATGCGGCCTCTACAATATGGCTTTCGATCCACTCTTCTCGGCTGAGCATTCGCCCCAGCCAGAAACCGTCAAGTCCGGCTTCCTGGATCACCACCAGCGGATACAGCCTCTCCCGGCGTCTCTGGGCTTTGTGACGAAGTGCGGCGAAACATGAAAACAAGCCGGCGATATCGCCGCCGGTCACCGTATGACGGGACATCTTCTCGCTTCCAGGCAACATAGCTGTCACGAGCCATGTCGATTTGCTCAATTCCAACGAGACGAAAATTGCGCCAAGATCGACGGGGGTAGCGGTCCGTGCTTGAGTTCGATCTGCTGTTATCGGCATGATTGGCCTCCAGAGAGTTTTCTAGATGGTGTAACGGGCGGAGCCCAGCCAGCCGAGTTTGAAGGCTTGGTGGTCGTCCCTCACAATGATGGTGTCGCGGAGTAGGGATTGACCTGCTCCATAACATCA
>NZ_JABAIH010000016.1 GCF_012641395.1 Rhizobium sp. P32RR-XVIII
GCTCCTCAGCAGACCCCATACAGCAGCGACCCCGCGTCGACTGCGGACAGAAGCAAGCACTCGGCGAGGGATTGAGCTCATAAGGGATTGACTCGGGAAAGCCCGTTACAGAAGCGACCTCACTCTGCCACTGCGCAGGCCGCTACTCACCCCTGATGGGATCTCAAGGCGTTCGATTGCGCAATAGAAGGGTCGGCGGTTCGGTTCCCATTAAGACCACCAACGGGCAGTGTAGCACCTAGCAGAAGCCGTTCAGCTTGAGGATCTTATGGGCGTCGATCGTCGCCCTGAGGCTATCCTCTGACTTGCGATCTCCATCATTGGCGTCGGGATGATGCATCTTGAGCAATTGCTTGTAGCGGCTTTTGATCTCATCTGGCGTTGCATCCGGTGAAAGACCGAGCCTCTCAAAAGCTTTGGCTTCCAGCACCTTGAGTTTGCGCAGCTGAAAAGCTGCTCTGGCCGCCTGGCTTTGAGCAGTGTTTTTTCGCGAATTTATCGCCTTCGCAGTTCCGGAGCGAACCGAGGAGGGGAGCGGAATTTCCGAGGCCTGATCGATTCGAGTGCCCCAAGTCGGGCGGCTGCCGCTTGCCGCTTCTCTCTGATAGCGGGCCGTCAGAGGGTCAGACAGCTTCGTCACGAAGTTGTAGCCTTTGCTGTACTCACTTACGTGCCGGGGGCAAAACAACAGATACAGCCCCTCGGCATCCGCTCCGACGGGAGCGCGATGAGTGCCTTCCTCATCGCAGCCGTCCCATTGGCATTTCGGGCCTTTCGGTCCGCGGTGGGGATCCGGTTTTTTGCGGGTCGGTCGTAGACCAACGAAGATCTTTGAATCAGAAGTCATCGCGCCTTATATGGCTGCCCTGCCCGACCGGGCAAGATACAAGGGCATCGCCAACGGCAGTCGCCGAGCCCGTGTAAAGGGCGTTTAAGGGATCATTCGCCTTCAAGGCGAAGGATCCGGTTTAAAGGAATTCACACGTGTTTTGTCGGCTTTCGGCGCCAAAGCAGCTGTGGCTGAGATCCGAGACATGGTACTTCCCAATCCAGGCCTCATGGCTCACGGTTAACCGACCACGGCTTCACGACATATGGCATGCCTTGAGTGAATGCAACTCATAGACGCAAACGACAAATCTCGAAAACTAAACGTTGACGCGGCATTCTCGGTGCCGTATACGATGTGTCATCGATCTTTTGCTTGCCGAGCTTTGTCTACCGCGCGATTGGCAACGCGCTCTAAGCGAACTTCCGTTTCAAAAATAGTCGGTTTCTATCCGCGTGGCGTCCGCTCCGCGGTCCCTCACTCTATGCTTTGAAAGGGTTCATCATGACCACTGGCACAGTAAAATGGTTCAATTCCACCAAAGGCTTCGGCTTCATTCAGCCTGATAATGGCGGCGCTGACGCCTTCGTTCACATCTCGGCTGTCGAACGCGCTGGAATGCGCGAACTCGTCGAAGGCCAAAAGATCGGCTTCGAACTTGAGCGCGACATGAAGTCGGGCAAGATGTCGGCCTGCAATCTGCAGTCCGCCTGATTGGTATCTGCTTCCCTTTGACCACGGATGTACTGGCACTGCCGGAAGCACGTATCACTCCGAGGCCAGGCAGTTTGCCTGGCCTTTTTCATTCGGTTCCCTAGGTGGACTACGCCAGGAGTTCTCATGACAAAGACCTACAGCAGAGATTGCCTTCGGTAATCTTCAGGCCCCGTTTTTTGTCAAAAATCACGTAATGGACGAACTCGAAGCGATCACTCAGTCCCGAGACGCGAAGACGCTGAGGCTGCGGGAAGCGCGGCTATCAAAAGAACTCGCTGACCGGACCTCTGCTACGTCCGCCCTGCTTGCCAAATGTGGCCGAGCGGGCTGATCGCACCTCCGCATCGACAGGCTATTCTCGACTGCATTCCAACAACGGGAGCTCTTATGGCACTGCCTACGAACGAGATCCAGGCGATCAACACGGCTTGGCAGATCGCGATCCAGGAGATCCTCAGAATGGTCATCCGTGACATGTACCATGCGGGTGGTGAGGCAGCGTTCAACGGCCACATCAAACGTATCGAAGAAGCCGCCGTCGACAGTATTCTTACGGATTTGAGGCTCCGCGGCACCGACGAGTGGACAGAGGTCCTCGTCAAGGAGCGGGCAAGCAATTTCGTGACCAGCCTGTTGACGTCGTTCACCTACGACCGGGCGTAATGTCCAGTGGGCCGTAACGCGGGTGACCCATCTGACCCTTGCTATCGAAATCGCCTCATAGGCGCATGTTGGCCAGACCGATAAGAGCGGTCGACGAGTGCGCTACTCGTCCTGACGACGATGCCCGCACAGTCGCCCATCTCCGATACGTCATCGAGCAGGGGAGGGGATGGACGCCCCATCGGCTCGCGGAAGAAGGGTTTTCGCCAGCGGGTATTTCTGCCGTCGACGCTTTGACACGGCGTCCAGCGGAAACGAGCGACGCGTTCGTTGGACGAGCGGCAGGCAACCCGCTGGCCGTTCCTATCAAGCGGGCCGATATGAGCTCTATCTTTGCCATTGACCTATCATCCCGCCCGCCGATATCGGCACTATCAAAACTAGAATCATCGCTAGCACTCTCAACGTAAGACTGCTAAGAAGTTATATCGAGATCGGCCATTGGGCCGCGTTCTCGTCGAGGAACACCAAAATGATGAATACCGTTTTCCGGCCGTTGCACGACCGTGTTGTCGTGCGCCGTATCGAGGCTGAAGCCAAGACCAAGGGCGGGATCATCATTCCCGATACCGCCAAGGAAAAGCCGCAGGAAGGCGAAATCGTCGCCGTTGGTGCCGGTGCTCGGGATGAGAGCGGCAAGATCGTACCGCCGGATGTCAAGCCCGGCGATCGCATCCTGTTCGGCAAATGGTCCGGCACCGAAATCAAGTTCAACGGCGAGGACCTGCTGATCATGAAGGAAGCCGACGTGATGGGCGTTATCGGCTGATTTTTGATCACATCTATATCCTTTCATGACGACCATTGGGCGATCAGCCCGGGAGTTTTTCCATGTCTGCCAAACAAATCAAATTCGGCCGTGACGCGCGCGAACAGTTGCTGCGCGGCGTCGATGTCCTCGCTGACGCGGTAAAGGTCACGCTCGGTCCGAAGGGCCGCAATGTGGTGATCGACAAGTCCTATGGCGCGCCACGCATCACTAAGGACGGCGTCGCCGTCGCCAAGGAAATCGAACTCGAAGACAAGTTCGAGAACATGGGCGCCCAGATGGTCCGAGAAGTGGCGTCGAAGACCAACGACATCGCCGGTGACGGCACGACGACGGCGACCGTGCTTGCCCAGGCGATCGTTCGCGAAGGCGGCAAGGCTGTTGCAGCCGGCATGAACCCGATGGACCTGAAGCGCGGTATTGACCTCGCCGTCGCGGCCGTGGTCAAGAACCTGCTTGCGAAGGCGAAGAAGATCAACACCTCGGAAGAGATCGCCCAGGTCGGCACCATATCGGCAAATGGCGAGAAGGAAATCGGCCAGTACATCGCCGATGCAATGCAGAAGGTCGGCAACGAGGGGGTGATCACCGTCGAGGAAGCCAAGACCGCCGAAACAGAGCTTGAAGTCGTCGAAGGCATGCAATTCGACCGCGGCTACCTCAGCCCCTATTTCGTGACCAATGCTGAAAAAATGGTGGCCGAACTGGACGATGTCTATGTGCTGCTGCACGAGAAGAAGCTTTCCAACCTGCAGACGATGCTGCCGATCCTGGAAGCCGTCGTTCAGACAGGCAAGCCGTTGCTGATCATCTCGGAAGACGTCGAAGGCGAAGCCCTTGCAACGCTCGTCGTCAACAAGCTGCGCGGCGGCCTGAAGATTGCTGCTGTCAAGGCTCCTGGCTTCGGCGATCGCCGCAAGGCGATGCTGGAAGACATCGCCATCCTGACGGGCGGCACTGTCATCTCCGAAGACCTCGGCATCAAGCTCGAATCCGTTACGCTCGACATGCTCGGCCGCGCCAAGAAGGTCTCGATCACCAAGGAGAACACCACGATCGTCGACGGCGCCGGCGCCAAGTCCGACATCGAAGGCCGGGTTGGTCAAATCAAGGCTCAGATCGAAGAAACCACTTCGGACTACGACCGCGAAAAGCTACAGGAACGCCTTGCCAAGCTCGCTGGCGGCGTTGCCGTCATCCGCGTCGGCGGCTCGACCGAAATCGAAGTGAAGGAAAAGAAGGACCGCATCGACGACGCGCTCAATGCGACGCGCGCTGCCGTTCAGGAAGGCATCGTACCGGGCGGCGGAACCGCCTTGCTGCGCGCTTCCGTCGTTCTCGATATCAAGGGCGACAACGACGACCAGAATGCCGGGGTCAGCATCGTCCGCAAGGCTCTGCAGTCGCTGGTTCGCCAGATTGCCGAAAATGCTGGTGACGAAGGCTCCATTGTGGTTGGCCGGATACTGGAAAGCAATACCGACAACTTTGGTTACGATGCCCAGACATCCCAATATGGCGACATGATCGCCATGGGCATCGTCGACCCGGTAAAAGTGGTCCGGACCGCCCTGCAGAACGCGGCATCGGTTGCCGGCCTGCTGGTGACGACGGAGGCCATGATTGCCGACCTTCCTAAGAAGGATGCTGCCGGTGGCGGCACGCCTGATATGGGTGGCATGATGTCATAAGCTTCCTCCGGGAAGCTTGTGGGTAATTTGCGACAGAGGGCTCCGAGCGACCGGAGCCTTACACCCCATTAGACGAAACTGATATTTTATGGCCTGGAGGCGCCCCGCGCCCCCGGTTTACGCGCTTGCGCCCCGCACTCCCGAACCAAAGAACATGTCGGCCGATCAGCCCTGCTGCTTGCTCCCCGGCGCTATTCTGAAAGGATCGATTCAATGTTTTTCTATTCCGCCCCATGCCTTGGAACGCCCGTCTCCAGTAAGGTCCGCGCATGATTGGTTATTTGATCCTCGTTCACCGCTATCCGGACCAATTCAAGCGCCTGTTCAGGGCGATCTATAACGACCAGAACCATTATGTCGTGCATGTCGACAAGAACTCCGGGACTGATCTCGAAAGCGAAATTCGGGACTTCCTGCTGCCGTATGCAAACGCGGAGATGATCAGAAGCGAAAAGGCCATCTGGGGTGGCTACAGTCTCGTAGACACGGAGTTGCGCGGCATGGAGCGCCTGCTGGAAATGGGTGAATGGAGCCACTTCATTAATTTGAGCGGTCAGGATTTCCCCCTAAAACCTCAAAAGCAGATCATGGCGTATCTCGATGCCAACCTCGATCGCGAATTCATCAAGGTGCTGGACCAGGATCAGCATCGTCCGGACACGATGCACCGCGTCAGCGAGTATGTCATCGAACTTGACCAAAGCATTCAGCGCACCGCGCGTTCAAGGCCGTTCCTGGCCGACGCCACACCCTATATCGGTAATCAGTGGATGATCGTCACGAGGGCTTTTTGCGAGTTCGTCTGCCGCGACCCGAGCGTGGACCGCTTCAAGGCATTTTACGAAAACACGCTGATTGCCGACGAGGGCTTCTTCCAGACGGTGATGATGAACTGTGTGATTGAAAGCGAGATCACCGGCGATGACTTGCGAATGATCGACTGGGTTGCCGATGGTGACATCAAGCTGCGCCCCAGAACCTATCAGCGCGCGGACGCTGTCGATCTCAAAGCAAGCACCAATCTCTTTGCTCGGAAATTCGATCAGACCGTTGATGGCGAGATTCTTCTGGTCTTGGAGCAGCATCTCGCCAAACAGGCCGTCACCAATGTTGACACGTCGCGCGCCGCACCGGCCATTGCACCTTTGCCGTTTGCCGTCGAGAGAACCGTAGCGTGAGATGAGGCCCATATGTTGATATTGAACAAGCGGCGGCAGGCCGGATCTTGTCCCGACATGGATGACCTGGCGGCGATGTAGATCGGGCTATGGCTTGCTTTGGGCCTGTTGATCAATATTGGCGTTGGACCAGCCTGCCTTTGTGTGCGCTAGTTCGGTCGAGCATCTGGTAGCCAGTCGCTGGTAGCTGCGTTTTCGCCACCAGAAAGGCTGGTCAGATGCGGGGTGGTTTGTTGGAGCGCCACAACCGTTTTCCGATCGAAAACCCGCTGCTTTAGGGATGCTCGCTCCCCGGGGTGCGCTGGAATACGCGCATGCAGAAGCGTCGTTGCTGCCGATCCCGGCCCACTCATTCCGGACAGAGATATGCCCCTTCAATTTCCAAACAAAAGCCGGAGTTTCGACGACGCGAAACGGACGGTACGCTTTCACGGCTATGACGGCATGTTCGAGGTGCGTTTCCCGATCGAAGCCGCCGCTCTACTGGAAAAGACGAATAGTGGGGATGCGGAGGCGGATTACCTCAATGCCTTCGACAGGTCGCGCCCGGAAATTCAGAAGGCGGCGATCAGGGTCTATGAGCGCAATCGCCGATCCAGTTATTTGCTGACGGCCAGTGATCTCAAATGACGGTCCACACCGACGGGACTTGATTATGGCAGGCTTTGGATAGTGACCTACCAAGAGACTTGCCGGAAAGAGCCAAAAGCGGTTTGAAGCAGCAAGCTGCTTAGGTTGTTATTACGCGTAGTCTCTCGACTGCGGCAAGTCGACAACGATTGCCGTGGTCCGGACAGCGGGAAGTCAGCAATCTGCACCATGAATGCAGGAAGTGTTTCATGGTGCAGATTGCAATTAATATTGAGTCCATAAACAGTAGCTTAATTGTCGGAGAAATGCGTGCCATCGGTTCGAATTGGTTCAAGAGCTAGGGCTCGAAGATCAGAAGCCTGATATGATTGTTCAACTCAGCACGTGATATTGAAGCTTTCGTGTGCGACCTATTGCCTTCTTTGGTCGGCGAAGACGCGACCTGCCGCGAGTGAAATGAAAGCCGCACCAGACGAAAGCAGTGCCCATCTTCGCCCCATCCTGAATGTCCCAGCCGGAAAGGCCACGCTTGCGACGAAAAAGGGAAACGGTGAAGCCGATCGCGGCGACGCAGGCAAGCACAAACAGATCCTTGAAATTCATGCCCGCCGGCAGGCCAAAGCCCAGGAAACGGGCCGCGATAGAGCCGAAGAGCGCATTGCCGATGATCTCCTCGACCCTCGGGTTGGTCAACTCTCTGAGCAGGAGAAAGCACAGCGGACGCTCTGGTCAGATCGCCAATCGCCTCGACCATTCCCATCGCGTCATTCTCGACGAGCTGGGATATGGCCAAAGCATGCGAAGAACTCAAAGTCTGGCAAGCTCGCTTTCGAGCCTCGAACGATTTTTAGCTTCAATGTCCGAAAACGCGTCAATGGATGCGATCCTTCGCCGTGAACCTAGCCGGAACGCGCCCGTGCGAGCGGCGCGGTATTGCCAGGGAAAGGGTCACCTTCCGGCCAGAGCGAGGGCCCACGCTAATTGGTGGTTGTAGCCGCACCAGCGACCGGCTGCGTTTCCTCAAAAGTCTGGATATTAAACTGTGGCCGGACGCGCCGCCCGGCTTGCGCGGGGGATGCTGGAGGATCACACCCTTAGGATGGTGCCGCCCGCTATCACCCAGTGGCGCCGTGATTGTGAACCTTGGCGGTGCTGGTTATCGTCATATCCAAATGTCGCACGAGGCTGAGCCTGCGACCGATTTCGCCCTACGGTCGGGAAGCCATTGCTCCCCGACCGTCCGCCTCCACACCAGCCTTATTACGCTCCACATCCGTCGTGTTGAGCAGCATACGGTCTTATAAGTCCGCCCATTGCAAATCAGGTGCCCGCGGCCCACGTTCTCTTGCGTGGTACGCCGAGAATCTCCGGCCCTTCGATGAAGGACAGTTCGTCAAGTATTCCCTCGTTTAGCTCGACGCCAAGGCCAGGGCCGTTCGGGACTTCCAGAATACCGTCCTTCACCTTGACGGCCGGTTTGACGAGCTTGTCGCGGAAGACGTTGTATTTGCCCGGATCCCACTCGACATGACCGCGAATATGGGCCGGTATTGCCGCAGCAAAGTGAAGATTGGCGATCTGCGTCAAACCGTTATAGGTATGGGTCGCGATAACGATATTATAAGCGCTGGCAATCGCGGCGATCTTGATGGCTTCCGAAATACCACCAGACTTGACGACATCGGGTGTCAGGTAATCGACGCCGCCCTTCTGCGCCAGGTCCTTGAAGTCGAAACGGGTGAAGACATTTCCCCCTGACGCGATCGGTGTCAGACCCATACCGCGCAGCTTGCCAATCTCCTCACGATGATAGGCGACCGTGAAGTCGAACGGGTCTTCCATCCAGAACGTCTTGAACCGCATGAGTTCTCGGTTCAGGCGAACGGATTCCGACCAGCTGTAGCGTGCATTGACGTCGATCATGATGTCGATATTCGAGCCGACCGCAGCGCGGGTCGCCTCGACGGCAGCGATGTCGATATTGACTCCGCCGCCGCCACGAAGCTTGATGGCCTTGAACCCCTGTCCGACGTAGCTGCGAGCCTCCGCGACCAGCGTGTCGAGGTCCTTGATGCCGAGCGTCTGGCAGCCGACATAGGAGGCGAGCAGCGGCCCACGATCGCTCGAACCGTCACCCCCGCCGAGGAGCTTATAGATCGGCTGGTTTGTGACCTTGCCCATAATGTCCCAGAGGGCGATGTCGAGTCCGGCGATCGCCTGAATTGCGGCCGAGCCGAGGTGGATGCTCCCGAAGAACATCTTTTCCCACAGCGTCTGGATCTGCAGCGGGTTTTGCCCGACAAGCAATGGGCCAAGCTTGGTATCGATCAATGAGCGGATCGGATGCGGTGTATGGCCATGATAGCTGCTGCCGATACCGCTGATGCCTTCATCCGTATGGATACGAACGATCAACTCGTCACGTTTGGTGGCGGTCCCAAGCCCCATCACCCAGGGCTCTTGCAGCTTCTCCGAGATCAGTATAGTTTCGACCTTGATTATTTTCATTTCTGCTTCCTTTGCTTTGTCTACAGTTCTTTCGTGTGCAGACGAATTGAACTGTTGGGGCCAACCGGATTGCCCGGCATGGGTTTCGTTGATGCTTCAAGAGGATAGTGACAGGCAGCAGCCTGAGGCCCGCCATTCAGGTCGGGAAGGATTGCGCGGCAATTCGGTTTTCCGTGCCCCACGCTACATCTAGGTTCGAAGGCGCATCCGGTGATGATTGCCCCGGTACCCGGCGGCGATCCCGGAATGAACGAGATGCGGGGCATCTCGACCGATGGAGCGCTTCGGACAAGATCACGGGTGTAGGGATGTCTTGGCGATGCCAGCACTTCCGGCCGCTCCCCGATCTCCACGATCCGCCCCGCATACATCACTGCAACCCTGTCCGAAACCTCGCGGATCACCTCGAGATCGTGCGAGATGATCATCATCGACATGGCGTGTTTTGCCTTGAGATCCTGGAGAAGCCTGAGGATCTGAGCCTTCACGGTGACATCGAGAGCCGTTGTCGGCTCGTCTGCGATCAGCAGTTTCGGACGTGCCGCCAATGCGATGGCGATTGCCGCCCGCTGGCGCATCCCACCGGAGAATTCGTGCGGATATTGCTTGTAGCGAAGCTCGGGATCGCCGATCCCGACATCGGACAAAACGCTGAGGCTCGTTTGGTAGGCCTCCCGGGTGCTCAAGCCGAGCTGATAGCGACAGACTTCCGCTATCTGGGAACCGATTGTTCTGACCGGATTGAGGGCCGTCAGCGCATCTTGATAGACGAGGCCGACGGTCGTACCGCGAATGGTGTTCATCACATGCGCATCGGCCGAAACCACCTCCGTCCCGCTGACCTTGATCTGGCCTTCGACGGTACTGGTTCGAGGCAGCAGTTTCATGATCGCCAATGCAATGGTGGATTTCCCCGAGCCGGACTCGCCAACGATCCCCAACGTCTCCCCAGGCGCGATATCGAAGGAGACATGTTTAACGGCGACGGCTTCACGGTTGTGCGATCTGTAGCGAACGACAAGGTTCTCTGCGGAGAGGAGAGGTTCTTTGCCGGTCATAGGCGCGCCTCCAGCAAGCCGTTCTCGAGCGGAACATTGCAGAAGGCGATGTGACTGCTGTTTTGTTTGACGGTATCGGTGGCCTTCTCGCAGCGGTCGATTGCGCGCCAACAACGCGATCTGAACACGCAGCCTTGAGTACGTGCTGAGAGCGACAGGGCTTCATTGGTCAGCGCTTCGCGTACCTCATCAGCCATGGCGTTCCGGCCATCCGCGGATGCCGAAGACAGCAGCGCGCCCGAGTAGGGATGAAGCGTTCGGACAAAGACATCGCCGGTCGATCCGGCTTCCACCAGACGGCCGAGATACATGACCAGGGTACGGTCAGCGATCGCCCGCACCACTCCGAGATCATGTGCGATCATGATGATTGAAATATCGGTCGCTGCCTGGATATCTTTGAGGAGCTGGAGGATTTGCCCCTGGATGGAGACATCGAGCGAAGCAACCGGTTCGTCCAGCAGCAGAACCTTCGGCCGCGGCGCGAGAGCCCGTGCGATGCCGACGCGCTGACGTTGGCCGCCCGACAGCTCCCTCGGCCGACGATCGGCGTAGCTGGTGGAAAGGCCGACGAGGCTCAGCACTTCAGCAACGCGTGCCTGGATATCCCGGCGCGCCCAACCGAATACATGGAGCGGCTCGGCGACAATCTCCGCTACCGACATTGCCGGATTGAGCGAACTGTGAGGATCCTGAAAAACCATCTGCAGTTGTTGCGAGAGCATTCTACGGCCGCGGCGGTTGGCGACGTATTCGGACAGGCTTGTACCCTCAAAGACGATCCTGCCCTCGGTCGGCTCGATCAATCCAAGGATCAATTTCGCTAGGGTGGATTTTCCTGAACCTGACTCGCCGACTATTGCCAGACATTCGCCGTGATCGAGCGACAGAGAGACATCATGGACCGCCCACAATCTTCCCGAAACCGGCCCATAAGCCTTGGAAACGGAAGTGGCAGACAGGATTGGGTTGCTCTGCTTGGGAACTGTCATTTGACGCTCCTTCTAAGAGAGATCACCGACATGGCGATGCTGGTGCAGGCGATCACAAGGACGATGCCGGCAAACATCACCGGATAGGCGTTGATCTGGAGATAGTCCTTCGTGGTCGTGATGATGAGCCCAAGGGAGACGTTCGGGGGCTGCAGCCCGAAGCCTAGAAACGTAATCGTGGATTCCGCGAGCATCACGTTGGCGATCTGGCCGAATGCAATGGACGCGACGAGATCCGTAGTGTTCGGCCAGATATGCTTGGTCAGCACGAAGATGCTCGACGCCCCATAGCTACGTGAGGCGATGATGTATTCCTCGCTCTTCAGAGCCAGGACCCGGCACGGATCACCCGCGCATAGTTGACCCAAGTGACTGCAACCAGGACCCAGATGAGGGTCCAGAAACCGGGGCCGAGGGCCGTGGTCAACGAGATGGCGAGGATGATTCCAGGGAAGGTGTTAAACGCGTCCATGATACGGCCGAGCACGTCATCGACCCATCCACCGGCATAGGCGCTGATCGCACCGAGGAGCCAGCCGATGATCCCGGAAATGACCACCACCAGTGCCGAAATGACCAATGATGTACGCAGGCCGATTGCAACGAGAACGCCGAGATCGCGGCCAAGATTATCCGTTCCGAAGAGCGTGGCACCAAAGGGCGGCGAGAACCGGCGCGCCGGTGTGACGGTCAGCGCATTGGCTGGAGCGAGCAGCGGAAAGATGATCGCAAAAGCAACCAGCACAAATACGATGACATAGCTGATTTTTACGGATTTCAGGCCTGTGAGGCCGAAGCGCGGCGATCGAGCTGAAACTGTTGGAACAATTGAGGACATTGAGCACCTCACACGTGCGACAGGTCGACACGGGGATCGAGCAAGCCGTAGATGATGTCGAAAAGGATATTGAGGACGAGGACGATCGCGGTCGTGCAAAACAGCGTGGCACTGATCAACGGCAGATCGTAACGGTTCATGGCCTCGACGAACAACCGGCCGAGACCCGGCCACGCAAAAACCGATTCAATAACGACGACGCCGCCGATCGACATACGGGTGAGTTCGAGGCCACCAACCGAGACGATGGGAACGATCGCAGCCCGAAGGATATGATTCAAGATCAGAACCCAGCCTGGAAGCCCTTTGCTGCGGGCGACCAGTATGTAGGGTGTCTCCAGGACGGAACGGATGCTTTCCCGCACGACGTAAACGAGGCGCCCTATCGGCGGTATTGCCATCGCTACGGCTGGAAGGACGAGATAGGTCAAGCCGCCGTGGCCGCCGGTCGGCAGCAGTTTCAGGTGCACAGCCATCACGATGATCAGAACCAGGCCCGACCAGAATTCGGGGATGGAGGCAAGCACGGAAGCGACCGCCTGAATTATCCTGTCGGTAGCACTGCCCTCGCGAAGCGCGGCCGCCGTGCCAAACAAAACCGCAACGATAATCATGATCAGGCTCGATGCCGCCGCAAGTTCAAGCGAGAGCGGGACTGCGCCCAGAGCTGCCTGCAAGGCTGGAACGTTGCGGGTCGTCGAGATCCCGAAATCGAGACGCGCAAGGCCGACGAGATAGTGGCTCAGCCGTTCGAGCAATGGTGCAGCAAAGCCGTTTGCGACACGATAAGCCTGGATCTGTTCTTCGGACGCATTGAGCGGCAAGGCTCGTCTGGCGGGATCGCCGATCACTTCGAAGAGAAAGAAGACCGCGACGGTGACGATGAAAAGCGTGAGCAGCCCATAGGCGAGACGTTTCAGGATGTACCGTGTCATCGCGGCCTCCATTCTTGGATGTTCGGGAGTGATCAGTCGGTCGCACGGCTCCAGTCGGCCCAGTAGACTGTCGATCCCTCATTGTAGATCGGTCCGCGTATATCCTTGCCGACAGCGACAACCGTGCTGGGATTGGTCAGCCACACGAAGGCCGCCTTATCATGAGCAAGCGCCATGACCTCCTGATAGGCCTGGGCCTGTTGCTTTTCGTCCGAGAGGCTGAGCGCGCTCTTCGCGCTCTCGGCGAGTTCCTGGTCGCAGATCGTCGAACGATCCGTCCCGCAGGTGAAATAGTTGCGGATCTGCGGTGTGGCGTCGAGCGTCTCGCTCCCTGCCTGAATGTAGAACAGATCCGGGGGCGTCAGTTTGTTTTGAGGCGCTAGCAGGCCTTCCTTGATCCATCGGTCGTGGGGCAGGAACTGCAGGTTCACCGTGAGCCCGATCGCCTGGTAGTCGGCTTGGAGTGTCTGGCAGGTATCGACGCCCACCTGACCGTAATATTCCGAAGGACACATGAGATTGATGGTGGCGCCGTTAGCACCTGTCTCGTTGATGAGTGCCTTCGCCTTTTCGGGATCATAGCCATAGTCCTTGATATCCGGGTTATAGCCGTGAACCGGCTTCGTCACCGATTGTCCATTCGGCAGACCGGCGAAACCGAGCCGGATATTGTCTGTCAGCACCTTCTGATCGACGGCATAGTTGAGGGCCTGGCGAACCCTGACGTCGTTCAGCGGCGGGTTCAACGCATTGATGCGCAGGATATCGACTTCCGTGGCAGGGGTCGTGAGCGAAGCGGGAGCGGCCTGGGCAAGGTCTGGCGCAAGATCGAAAGCGACATCGACCTCGCCTGCGTTGAGCGCGGCCAGTCTTGCTCCTGAATCGGGAATAACCCGCAGATCGATCTCGTCAAAGAACGGCTTCTGCCCCCAATAGGCATCGTTCCGGGTCAGCGTCGCCAGGTCACGGCCGCCCGACACGCTAGCGAGCGTGTAAGGCCCGGTTCCAACAAGTGTCTCACCCGCCTTCTTCGGATCTATTTTTCCCCATCCGTCTGGCT
Source organism: Rhizobium sp. P32RR-XVIII (assembly GCF_012641395.1). GTDB lineage: Bacteria > Pseudomonadota > Alphaproteobacteria > Rhizobiales > Rhizobiaceae > Rhizobium. The sequence goes on from NZ_JABAIH010000016.1 coordinate 13,830, forward strand.
GGATGACGATTTCTGCCACGGCTCGATAGACAAAGAAATCCGGGCTCTTGGTGATGATATCGACGGTCTGGTCGTCCACTTTTACGGCGCTTGCAATATTATTGAGGATGCTGGTCTTTCCGGAGGCCGGATCGGCAATTTTGTTAACGGAAAAGATGACATCTTGAGCGGTCATAGGCTTGCCGTCCGAAAATTTGACGTCAGAGCGAAGCTTGAAGCGCCAGCGTGTCTTCTCGACCTGTTCCCAACTTGTGGAGAGCCAAGGTACCCAGCTGAGCTTTCCGTCGGTGATCACCACCTTGGTAAGGCCTTCGCCAACATTGCCTTTCAGGAGCCTGCGCGAGGTTCCCTCAAGACTGGAATTGATATCAAGATTTCCGACCTGACTTCCGGCCGACCAGGTCAGCTTGTCTGCGGACTGCGCGAACGCGGCGGTCGAGGCAAGAAGTGCAGCCAAGGCTGCTGCCGGCACGATAAAATACCTCATTGTGTCTCCTCCCATTTGTTTCTTTATGGCGCTGCGTAATCCTCCCAGACGGCAGCGCATTCCTCATATCGAAATCATCTGTGCGCTCGCGTATAATGTCCAATTAAACGTTCCTATACAGGACATCATTCTGATGAATAATCGACGCGGCGATCTCAATCTGTTTCATATTTTCAAGGCGATCATGGAGGAGCGAAGCGTCGGTCGCGCGGCAAATCGCCTGGGACTGACGCAGCCGGCTGTCAGCAACGCGCTCAATCGCCTTCGCTACGTTTTTGACGATCATCTCTTCATGCGCACCCCTGACGGGGTCAAACCGACCCAGAAAGCGCTCGACCTCTGGCCAAAGGTTCACCAGGGAGTGGACATGCTGACCGCCACGATGTTCCCGCCCGAGTTCGAGCCGGCGCTCACGACGGATACGTTTCGGGTTGCCATCACCGACGCGCTCAGAAGCGATCTGACGGTGTCCCTTGGCGTTGCGTTCTTTCAGTCGGCGCCGAGAGCCCATCTGCAATTTCACCATCATACGAACATGACATCAGGCCTTGCGCTGCAGAATGATGAGATTGATTGCGCCGTCGGTATGTTTCCCAGGCCTCCAAGCGGGTTGAATGTCACGCCGCTAATGACCGACGAATATGTTTGCGTCCTGCGCAAAGATCATCCTCTGGCGGGCAGGGGACTAACGCTCGAGGCTTTCACGGCGTCCAGCCATGTCCTTGCGAAACCGTCCGGTATCGGTTCCGACACGATCGACTACTGGCTGGCCCTGCATAACCTCAACCGCCATATCTCCCTGGTCGTCGCCTATTTCGCAGACGCCATGCGCATATCAGCTGTCAGCGATCTGCTCAGTTGCGTTCCCGTCCGGCACCTCAACGAGAGCACAATGACGGAGCTCGGGCTTGTCGCGCGGCCGCTGCCATTCGAAACCGAGAAGATCCTTTTCAAAATGGTGTGGCACGAAAGAACGGAACGGTCCGCCAGCCACAGCTGGCTGCGAGATCTCATCGTTGCGAAGCTCGCACTCAGCGCGGGCGAGCCGCGGGATCCTTGAATCTCGCCGTTTGTGGACTGTCGCGGCAGGTTTCAGTATCAGCCGTATAGAAGTTCGACCGTCTCCATGGCTTCGAGCCGCGGGATTGTCAGGCAAACCCGATCGTCACCAAGCCGCGCCAGCGGGAGCTCGGCTTCGCCGAAGACCAGCCGAGCCTTTTCGCCGCTGAAGGACGACGGGACCCTGACCACGAGTTCGAGGTCATGCAGCGGGATCAGTTCCTCGATAATCCTTCGCTGTCCGGTGTTGAAACTGCCTGGAGCGGAGAAATTCACCAGCGTGATCACCAGCCGATCGCTCTTTTCCATCACCGAGACGTCGATGAGACCCGGTCCCTTCACGGTGACGATGTTCTGCCAGCCGTCGGCCTGTTTTATCGCATTGGCCAGCAGTCGGAAGAGGTCACGGAAGCCGTAGCGGAAGCCGATGAGGTCGGGTTGCCATGGAAAATGGACGATCCGTCCGTTGCCGACCTTTCGGTCGATGACCATCGGATAGTCGGTGATGTGATCGATCTTGTTGAATTCGGGCACCGATATTCCGCTGCCAACCTCGCCTTCGACGGGCGGCACAAGTGTCAGGGGGGCAAGGGTAGAATGATCTTCGGTTCTGACGAAGGTGACGTCGCCTGCGACAGGCAGGAGGTCGGTACCGTCAAAACCGGCAAGCAGTGGCGAGGATGGGTCGCGGATTGCAGCATAGGCGGCCCGCAGGTTTTTCCAGGTCACGCCCGTCGCCTTTGCGCCGATCAGCCGGCCGAGCAGCGTATTGGAGCGTGGCGCTCCCATCTCGTCGAAATTGCCGCTGAGATAGGTGGAGACGACATGGCCGCCGTTGCGGATGTAGGTCTCGATGGCCTTGCAGGCTTCATCCGAAAGGCAGGCCGCATTGGGAAGCACGACTGCCTTGTACTTCGCCAACGTCGCCGCGGTGATCCTGGTGCCGCTGAAGATGTCGAAGGCAAGACGCTGGTCCATCATCGCATTATAGGCGCCGCGGAAATGATCGAGATAGCGACCTGTCGGATCCTTGTGCCCGAAATTGTCGAGGCTGTGGCGGGAGTAGACGAGGGCGACTTCGGCTACCGATGTCGCCTCCATATAAGTTTGCCGATTGCGATCGAAGCGGGCGAAGAGTTCCCGCAAACCGTCAAGCCCGCGATGGTCGAACTGCTCCTTCTGGTAGCCGGTGACATGGATCCACGGCATGACGCCCTGACTTATGACCTGGCCGGCCCACATCTGGTTCTCGGCAACCGGCACCCGATAAAAACGCCACCAGGGCAGGAAATAGCTGGTTGTGATACCGCCGCCTTTTCCCGGCGCGAGAGAACGCATGTAGCGGGCCTCGAGGCCAGGCCAGAACATATTGGCATAACGCCGCTGCGCCTCGAGGACGATACCGTCCTGGTGGGGCTCGGTATAGTCGAGGTCCCAGCCGCCGACGCGGGAATGATCCCAGGATTCGGCGACCTGGCTGAGCGGCATCCAAGCGCAGGATGGGCGCACACGCGTCTTTGCTGCCTGGACCCTTGCATTCCATTCCGCGATGCACTCGTAACGCCATTCGTTATACTGCCGCCACGTTTCGCTTCCCCAGTCCTCGTCCGGGATCGCCTTGCCGGTCTTTGCCCGGAATTTCTGCTGGCAGACGGCACAGTGGCACTGCGGCGTGTGCCAAGGCGAAAATTGCGCGGCATTCGCCCAAAGGCCGTCGAACGGGTAGCGCGTCAGGATTTCCTCGACGACCTTGATCATGAAGTCGTTGTAATAGCCACCGTTCGGGCAGGTGATGAAATGGCCGTGGACTTCCACCGGCTTTCCGCTCTTGTCCTGCACGAACCATTCAGGCCGTTCGGCGTAGAGCGCGCGTGATGCCATGCTCGGGTCTATACGGGCGATCGGCCTGATGTTTCGCCTTTTCAGCGACGCAATCAATTCCGCCGGCAGGTCGCGCTTGCCAAGGGTCGATGCGCGGGGGTGAAGCGGAATATCGGTCGGATAGAAGGCCATGATGCCGCCGACCGAAAAGCCGAGCGCGTCCAGTGAGAAAGACTTCGCGAATTCGGCCATCTCCTCAGTGTTCCAGATACCCGCATCGGCCTCGCGAAGCGTCATGATCATGACAAGCGAGGTGCGGAGCCAGCTGTGATCGGGTTGCTGCGTCATTGCGTTTCTCCCATGGGCGGCGCCGAAAAAGGCGCAAGTTTGAACCGCCGGCGACGTGTGCGTGCCGGATGCCAAAATGATGGCGTGGGTAAAGGCTCTAGGCGCTCAACTGGGCGCCGAGGACCGGATCGGATTGCAACAGTTCCCGTGTGTAGGGGTGCTGCGGATTGCTGAAGAGATCCTCTGTCTTTCCCTGTTCGACGATCTGCCCTTTCCTCATCACCAGCACGCGGTCGGCAAAGCTGCGGACGACCGGCAGGTCGTGGGCGATAAAGATGTAGGAGAGGCCGTAATCGTCCTTGAGACTTTTCAAGAGCGCGATCACCTGTGCCTGTACCGAGACGTCGAGCGAGGACACAGCCTCGTCGCAGATGATGATGTCGGGGCGAAGCGCCAGCGATCGCGCGATGGCAATACGCTGCCGCTGGCCGCCTGAGAACTGGTGCGGATAGCGTGCCGCATGGTCTGGCGACAGCCCCACCTGTTCGAGAAGCTCGCCGACGCGAGCCTTCCAGTCCTTCTTCGGCAGGACGTCCCGATGGATGGCAAGGGGTTCGCAGATGATCTCGGCCACAGTCATGCGCGGGTTGAGCGATGCGGTCGGATCCTGGAAGATCATCTGGATCTGGCGCTGGAGCACGCTCCGTTCGGCAGGCGTCGGGTTCAGCATATCGCTGCCCTTGTAGGAGGCCGTCCCGTTCGAGGACTTTTCCAGCCCGAGAAGCGTGCGGGCAAGGGTCGACTTACCGGAGCCGGATTCGCCGACGACACCAAGCGTCTCGCCGCGCGCCAGCGTGAAGGACACTTTGTCGAGCGCCAGCACCAATGGATTCCTGGAGGAACTCGGATAGCCTTTCGACAGCTCGTTGACCGCGATCAGCGGTTCGTTTTGCCTGTCTGTTGTGCGCGACATCGGAAAGTCCTGTTTACCCGGAATTGCGCCCAGAAGGTCGCGTGTATAGGCATGCTGCGGCGCGCCGAAGACCTGCCGTACCGGTCCCGTTTCGACAATCTCCCCCTTGTTCATGACGGCGACGCGATCGGCGAGCCCTTCGACGATGCCGAGATCGTGGGTGATCATCAATAGACCCATGCCGCGCTCCCGCTGCAGATCCTTGAGCAGGCGCAGGATGCGGGCCTGGACCGACACGTCGAGTGCCGTCGTCGGCTCGTCGGCGATCAAAAGGTCCGGGTTCAAGGCGATCGCCATGGCAATCATGATGCGTTGGCGCTGGCCGCCGGAGAACTGGTGCGGATAGTCGTTGAATCTCGCCCGTGCATTCGGCAGTTCGACCCGTTCCAGGAGGTCGAGAGCCTTTTCGCGGGCCTGCTTTCGATCAATGCCATGGGCGCGAAAGGTTTCGGCCACTTGCCAGCCAATCGGATAGACCGGATTGAGGGCGGCAAGCGTGTCCTGGAAGATCATGGCGATCTTCGAGCCGTTCAGTTCGCGCTGTCGCTCGTAGGAGGCTTTCAACAGGTCCTCGCCGCGATAAAGGACTTCGCCAGAGCTGATACGGCCCGGTGGAATGTCGATCAGACCCATCAAGGCTGAGGAACTCACGCTTTTGCCCGATCCGCTTTCGCCGAGGATCGCAAGCGTTTCGCCCCGGTCGATAAACCAGCTGACATTGCGTACGGCTTGAACCGTGCCCGCCTGCGTATGGAATTCGACGGACAGGTTGCGCACGTCGACGAGATGCTGGTCGTTTCCGGTCATGAGGACTTCTTTCTGGATTCCAGCCGCCAGCGCTGGACCGGATCGCCGACGATGCGCAGCCAGTTTGCGAAAAGATTGAGCGACATCGCCGTCAGGGTGATCGCGAGACCCGGCCAGAAGGCGACCCACCAGGCGGTGCTCAGATAGCTCTGGCCCTGAGCCACCATCGCGCCCCACGTGAAGGCCGGCGGCTGGATACCGAGGCCGAGAAAGCTGAGGCTCGATTCCGACAGCATCACGAAGGCGAATTCGAGCGTCGCAATCGTAATCAGTGTGGGTGTGACCGTCGGACGGATATGCCGCCAGATGAGGCGGGTCGGCGAGGCGCCCATGAGCCGCGCGGCCGTTACGAACGTCCGTTCCCGCACTTCAAGCACCTCGGCGCGGGTGGTACGCAAGTAGATCGGAATCCGGGTAATGGCGAGCACCAGGATGACATTGCCGATGCCGGGCTTGAGCACATAAAGCACGATCAGAGCAAGCAGCAGCGAGGGGAAACTCATCACCACGTCGGCGAGGCGCATGATCACGGCGCTTATCCAGTCATTCCGGTAACCGGCGATAAAGCCGAGCAGCGAGCCGATGAGCAGGGAGCAGAGCACGGCCGAAGCCGCAAGCAGCATCGTATTCTGCGCGCCGACCAGGAGCCGCAGGAGGATCGATCGACCGAGCGAATCCGCTCCGAGAATGAAGGTCCAGCCGTATTTGAACGACAGCGGCGGGGCGTTGCGGGCAAGAAGGTTGATCTTGTTGGACGAGCCCTCGAAAAGAGCCGGGCCGAACAGGGCGGCAAAAGCAACAAGCATAAGGAAGATCACCGCGATCGTTGCGAACTTGTCGTGCCACAGCAGCAACAGATACCGATGAAGCGCGGATCGCTTGGCGGGATGGTCGGAAGAGACGATAGTCGTCATGGTCATCGGCCTCAATTGTACCGGATGCGCGGATCGAGCAGCGCATAGGAAAGGTCGATCATGATGTTGAGTGCGAAAATGGCGACCGCTGTGAGAATGACGCCGCCTTGGATCATCGCGAAGTCGCGATACTGGATGGAATCGATCATCAGCTTGCCGATTCCGGGAAGGCCGAAGATGACCTCGATCACAACCGCACCGTTGATCATTCCGGTGGCTTGGTCCCCGGCAACAGTGATGACGGGAAGCATGGCGTTTCTCAGCGCATGAACAAAGACGATGGTCGTGCGCGCCACACCCTTGGCGCGCGCCGTCTTCACATAAGCCGACGAAAGCGCGCTGATCATGGAACCGCGCACGATCTGGGCGATCAGGCCGCAGGGGCGAATGGAGAGCACCATGACAGGGAGGATCCAGTAGACGAAGCCGCCCGTTCCAGACGTCGGCAGCACTCTCAGCCAGACAGCGAAGACCAGGACGCTGACGATCGCCAGCCAGAAATTCGGCAGGCTGGCGCCTGCAAGGGAAATGACGTTGACAAAACGGTCGAGGACGCCATTCGGCCGCTGGGCTGCAAGCGCACCGGACACGATCGCAATAATGAGAGCAAACAGCATGGCGAAGAAGGCGAGCAGCAACGTGGTCGGAAAGGCTGCCAGGATGAGATCCAGAACGGGGCGGTCCTGCCGGAGGGACATGCCGAAATCGAGATGCAGCAGATCCCGCAGGAAATGCCAGAACTGCACGACCAGCGGATCGTTGAAGCCATGCGCGGCAGAAAATGCCGCTCTCGCCTCGGCCGAGGCTTCGACCGGAAGATAGATATCCGCAGGATTGCCTGTGAGCCTCGCCAGAAAGAAGACGAGGACGACGAGTCCCACCATTGAAATGGCGCTATGGGCTATTCTAGTTCCGATGTAGCGGTGCAAAGCGGACTCCTCCCTTTTCCTCGATCCGTCCAACTCGGACACGGCGGCCGGCGGTCTCCTTCCGCCGGGCCATCCAGGATTCTAGCGCCTATTTGGTCTCCGCATAGGTGCCGTCCTTCTTGCGGATCGCCGCCCGATCTTCAGGTGTCTCCCATTCCTGGGCATATTCGCTCTTTTCCCAGGCCTCGAGATCCATCAGGCCGATACCCATGCCGAAGCCGGGCTCGCTCGTATAGGTATTGACCATGAAGGCCAGCCATTTGCCGTCCGGGCTGACATTGGAGTTGCTGGCGCGCCACGGCTGCCTGTCGAAGAAGCGCGTCATGCGCACGCGACGGCCAGAGCCGTCGAGCTTGAGCTTCCAAAGATCGATCGGCGGAAACTGATCGACGAAATCGCAGGAGGATTCCAGGCAGATATGCTCGTGGTCGGGGAAGATACCTTCGCATTCATTGTGCGTCAGCGGTTCGTCAATATAGGTTCGGACGTCAAGTGTCTTCAGGTCGATGCCGCGCGTCTGGGTCCGCCAGGTAGTGCTGCGATCCCGCGGGCCGATATACTCTGCCATGATCACTTCGGTATCGTTATTGCGGAAATCCTGCGGCTCGGGACGGCGCAGTCCGGTAGGGCTGCGGTATATCGGACGTGTCGCGCCGATTTCAGCGCCGTTCGGGCCATACTCCAGTTCGGACACATAGCATTCGAAATCTTCGAACTTCCCGAGGCGTGGATCGTGTTCACCGTGGCGTGAATAGGTGATGCGGTTGGCGATTGCGGAAACGCCGATGCCCTCGAAGAACGTCAGGCCCATCGGACGGGGCGGTGTCTTCGCGTCGCGATCCATAAACCAAAGTTCGGTTTCGATATAGCGGCTGGTGTTGTGATCTTTGAACTCCTTGGGGCCAATCAGCAGATAGTCGCCGTTGGGAAGGAAAAGCACGCGCAGAAAGGAGTGGTGAGTGCCCAGATTGCCGGTGAGGTTACGGATCTCACGCGTCTCGACATTAATCTCGTGGACGTCGCCATAGGCTTTCTCGACGAAGGCGATGCGCTTGCCGTCAGGCGACCAGTAGGGGCGTGCACCGTAGTCGCAAAGCTTTTCGTGAAATGGCGGCGGGTTGTTCAGGACATGAGGACCTTCGTAAGGCTTGTTGTCCCATTTGTAGATAGGCATGTCGGTACCTTCCGTTTTGAGCGGATCACATCGTTCGGGAACTGGAGAGGCGGCCATGCCGCCTCTTTCGTCTCTTCGGGGGATTTACTTCAGGGTGATTGCCGCGAGTTCAAGCTGGCCGCCGGTGGTGAAGTCCGGCTTGAAGCTGACGCGCTGTCCGATCCGCATGTAGCTCACCATGTGAAACAGCATGATATCGGGAACGATGTCCTGCTGGATCGTGCGGTTGGCCTGCTGGAAGAGCTGGCGGCGCTTGTCGCCGGTCGAGATGCTCGCCTCTGTGAGTGTCTCGTCGAGCGTCGGATCGGAAATATTGGAGAGAGCGCCGGCCGACGTGTAATAGACCATCATCGTGAAGAACGCATCGCCTGCGGTATTGTCATGCAGTTCGTGGACCATGGTCGGGCCGCGATCGGTCGGGTAGGGTTTGCGGCGCATGGCGGAATGCTGAATCTTGTCCACCATCCGGATCTGCACGTTGAGCCCGATCTCCTGCCAGCTCTGGACGAGCGTCTGCAGCATCTCGTCGAGATTGGCCTGCATGAAGACGCTGCCATAAAGGTCAATCGGGGTATCGACCGGCACGCCGGCGGCCTTCGCTTCGGCCACCAGGGCCTTTGCCTTTTCCGGATCGTAGGGCCACGGTTTCAGGCTGTCGTCATAGCCATTGACGCTCGGCAGCATGTATTGGCTCGCCGGCTTTGCATCCGCCGCCATGATCGTGCCGAGGAAAGCGCTGCGATCGAAGGCCATATTAAGTGCCTTGCGAATGCGCACGTCGTTGAGCGGCGGCTTGTCCATGAAGATGCGGATGCGGCTCGTATCGGCGTTCAGATAGCCGACATCGAGATTGGGGTCGACATCCTGCGGCGCGATCTGCAGGCCGAGATCGGCCTCGCCGACCTTGACCATGGAGGCACGCAGCGCCGGCTCCTCGCGCCAGACATAGGTCGCCTGGTGGACCTGGGGCTTTTTGCCCCAATAGCCGTCGAAGCGGGTCAGAACCAGCTTGCTTGCCGGATCCCAATTCGAAAAGACGTAAGGACCGGTCCCGACGGGCGATTTCGTCACTTCCGTCGTGCTCGTGCTCGGTGCGGTCATGCCGATCTGGGAGAGTGTCGTCGGCATCAGCGGGACCGGCGTGCTCGCTTTGATCTCGACCGTGTAGGGATCGAGCGCCTTCGTCTGGATCGTCGTCTGGCCGAAGAGGCGGATCGTGTCACGGCATTGAAGCTGGGGGCTGAACTGACGGTTAAGTGCCGCGATCACCGCATCGGCGTTGAAATTCGTGCCGTCCTGGAATTTTACCCCCTGGCGCAGCTTGATCTGCCAGGTCTGCGGATCGGTCTGCTTCCATTCGGTGGCGAGGTTGGGCTTGATCTCGCTGGTCTGCGGGTCCATGCGGGTCAAAGTCTCGACTACATTGCCCTTCAACACCTGGCCGATGTAGCCGGTGGAATTCATATGGCATGGTTCGACGACATCGACGGCCGACGACAGAACGATGGTTATGTCACCGGATTTGTCCTGGGCTTGGGAAGGGCTTGAAAGCGCCGCCACCAGTCCCAGGCTCAAGAATAGCCTGTTGATCTTCACGATATTCCTCCCTTGGTGATACGCGCGGGCACCTCCATGCCCTGAGCGTTTCGAATGATGGCCTTGCGACTTCACTCTGAAGGGAATGCTAAATATAAACATTATGATTGATAAGAAGCAAAAAATGCAGTTCATTCTATACAAAAAGTACGGGAATGGGCGTGGACAAGCTTCGTGAGATCGAAACCTTCGTTGCCGTCGTGGAGGCGAAGAGCTTTGCGGCAGCCGCCCGCAATCTTGCACTGACACCTGCGATCATCGGCCGCCGGATCAGCCAGATCGAGGCAAGGCTCGGCGGTCTCTTGCTGTCGCGTTCGACCCGAAAGCTCGAATTGACCCCGCAGGGTGAGGATTATCTCAATCATTGCAAGGAGGTGCTGAGGAGGCTCGATACCGCTGAGCGGCTGGTCTCGGACGGACGCAAATACGCGACCGGCCACCTGATCGTCTCGGCGCCAGCCGCCTTCGGCCGCCGTCATGTCGCTCCTCATCTTCCCGGATTCATGGCGGAAAACCCGGATGTGCGCATTTCGCTCAATCTCAGTGAGCATGTGACAGATCTTGTACGCGACGGATATGAGATCGCCATCCGCCTCGGCCCCGTTATCGACACGAGCCTCGTGCAGCTGCGGCTTGCTACGAGCCGCGCCGTTTTATGCGCCGCGCCAGCCTATCTCAAAGAACATGGCGTCCCGCAGGTTCCGGGAGATCTCGCGCATCATAATTGCCTGGCGTTCAACGAATATGGGGGCCAGCCGCGCGGCTGGTTCTTCCTCGTCGACGGCCGCGTCGTGCCCTTCAAGCCATCGGGACGGATGTCCTGCAATGACGGCGAGGTGCTGACGCAGTGGCTCTGCGATGGCCAGGGCATTGCCTGGCGTTCGCATTGGGAAGTCGCAGACGAGCTATCAACCGGAAGGCTGGTGAGCGTGCTCGATGAGCATATGCCGGCAAGTTACGATGTCACAGCCGTCTATCCCGTCCAGCCGCATCTTCCCGCAAAGGTCGGTCTTTTCATCGATTGGCTGCGAGCGACCTATGCGCGGCCCGGCTATTGGGAAGCGCGATGAACCGTTACAAGGAAATGCGAGCCTTCGTTTCCGTCGTCAAGGAAGGGTCTCTGGCCGCTGCCGCCGTCAAGGAGGGGATCACCTCCTCGATGATCGGCCGTTATATCGACAGTCTCGAGCGCCGCCTGGGGATCCGGCTTCTTCACCGGACGACGCGCCACCTTTCGTTGACGGAACCCGGACAGCTCTTTCTCAAGCACTGCGAAGTGATCCTCACCAAAATCGAGGTCGGGGAGACGGAGATTTTCCCGGATATTGCCCAGGTCGGCGGCCGGTTCACTGTTCTCGTACCACCGCATTTCGGGCGCTATCACGTGACGCCGCACGCCGGGGCCTTCGTTGAGGCGCATCCGAAGGTGCAGCTTTCCTTCAATCTGTCGAACGACTATGTCGATCCGATCACCGCCGAATACGATCTCTGTATCCGGATCGGCAATGTGATCGATCCGCGCTTCATCACGGCCAAGTTGATGACCAACAAGCGCGTCGTCTGCGCCACACCCGAGTATCTCGCGCGCTTCGGCGTTCCGCGCACGCTTGAAGATCTTGGTCGGCACAATTGCCTTGGGGTCAACCTGAGGGCCGGTACACACCGTGAATGGTTGTTCCAGGAGGGCGGCAAACCGATCTCCGTCACGGTCGAGGGAGCCGTAGATTGCAACGACGCCGACGCGCTGATCCGGTGGGCGCGCGAGGGTCTGGGGCTTGCCTGGCGCTCCACCTGGGAAGTCGGCGCGGAGATTTCTGCTGGCCGGCTGATCACCGTTCTCGACAATTACGCCCCGCCGAGCTTTGATATCACCGCAGTCTACCCGCGCGACCGCCCGGTCAAGGCAGCCCGGCTGTTCATCGATACCCTCAGGCAGGCCTATGCCCGTCCCGATTACTGGACCGCGATATAGTGCCCCCGTCGGCTGGCCGCGCCTAGACCTCCAGCGTGATCCGGCGACCGTCGAGCGTCAGAATAACCTCGGCCGCAAGCGGGGATGCCGCAAGCACGCGGCCGTCCTCCATGATCAGGGTGCCGTCGTGACCGGGAACGATGATATCGGCCATGTCGACGATGCGGCGGATGCTTTCGCGCCCCGCTTCCTGGTCGAAGGCGCCGAGCGGAATGCCGGTTTCGATCTCGCCCCGATGCTTGATCGCGTCCTGAGCAAGCACGATGCACTTGTCGCCGACGGTGATGACCAGCGAGACGTGACCGCCGGTATGACCCGGGGTCGAAATCATCCGGATGCCCGGCAGCACGTCGGGTTCACCGGAAACGAGCGTGAGCTGCGGGCTGCGCAGCAGGCCCTCCACCTGGTAGCGGGACAAGGCGGGATCGTCATCCATGTGTTCCCGGACATAGTCGACTTCGCTCTGATGAAGAACGATCTGCGCTTTCGGAAAATACTCAGAGTTGCCGATGTGATCAAAGTGGAGATGCGACAGAATGACGGTGCGGATGTCCTTCGGGTCAATGCCGCGCTCGGTAAGTTTCGCCATCAGCCCCGGCCGGTCGCCACTGCCGCCAGTATCGAAGAGTGCATATCCGCGGCGGGTTTGCAGCAGCACGATCGTGCTCCAGCCGAGGAAGCCGCGGGCGCTACGCGCGGGGAAGCCCGACATCAGGATCTCATGAGATAGGGTCTCTGGCATGGAAGCACTTTCATCTGGTCGGAGACTGCGGATCGACAGGCGAGCAGGGACGCCACGATCCTGGAAGAAACGGGCAAATCCTCGGCATGCTACAGGCATGGCGCGCCGAACGCCATGGACTCGTCCGGCCACCGGATACGATATGTCCCATGACGACGCACGACCGACACGGCGCGCTGTGGAGGGTATCGACCAATTTGACAAGCGATAAGTGCCGGGTCCTGCAACGCCGGCGGCTGGAGCCGACCGCATGCCAGCTGATCGAGGCGCCGTATCTATTCTGAAGGTTCTTTCGACACGTCCCTTTGGAAAGCAGTTGCACAACGGAGGTAATGATCATTTTGCGGACAGGTCACTTGCTCGATCGGCTCGAATGTTCGATTCTCGCCAAGAGCTTAAGATTGCGTGGTCGCACGTCGAATGATTTTCGGTAATGACGCCATCTTCACCGATCGACGGGGAACGGTCGAATGGAAAGCCTCGTGCTTCTTCTTCTGATGCAGATTGATATAGTGAACAATCCGGCCCACCATTTCATCGAGCGGCTGTTCGAATGTCGTCCGGCCACTCGGGAAAGAGTGGGTCATCAATCCGCGCGCTGGAACGGGCTAAAGTCCCAGGAACACGAGGATTTGACCTTTGGTACGGTTGGTTACCAGGAAGGCTATCAGCCGCGTTCTAGCCATGAAATGTTGCGCAAAGCTCCATGAACTGCAGATTCCCCACACGAAACTGAGTTACAGCCGCGGCTTCGTTGGCCGGGCCTAGCGCACGATTGCATAGCTCTGGGCGTGGCGAGGCGTCGCCGCCCCGTAAAGCAGGCCGTCCCTTTTTTGCACGGCACAGACGCGGCCCAGGGACCAGCTGTCGAGGACGGAGAGCTTGTGGCCCCGCTCACGCAGCGCATCGAGAACCGATGCATCGTACCGGTCTTCTATGAGAAGGCGGCCGAGTTCGTATTCGCGCGGATAAAAAGAGCCCGGCCAGTGTTTGCTATGGAACATCGGGGCATCGATCGCGCGCTGCAGCCCGTGCCCGTGCAGGATGTGCCGCAGGAACACCGTCAGCGGCCATTGGTCCTGCTGGTCGCCGCCCGGTGTCCCGATCGCCAGGAAACCTTCGCCGTCCTTCGTCACCAATGTGGGTGTCAGCGTGGTGCGGGGGCGGGTCCCGGGCCGCAGCGTCGAAGGCAGGCCGTCATCCAGCCAGAACATCTGGGCGCGTGTGGAGATCGGAAAGCCAAGCCCCGGCACGACCGGCGAACTCTGCAGCCAGCCGCCGCTCGGCGTTGCCGATACCATATTGCCGAACCGGTCGACGATATCGAGATGCACGGTGTCGCCCTCGACCTCCGGAACGGCCGCGAAAGTGACTTCCCCGCCGCCCGGCCCCTGGGGAACCTCGCTGCCGGCGCGCGCCGCGATGCGCTCCAGCCGTTCGGCGGCGCCCGCCAGATGGCTCGCGACCAGCCGCTGCGACGCTTCCGAGCCGACCAGCCTGGCGCGCTCACGCGCGTAGTCGTCGGAGATCAGTATTTCGATCGGGATGCCGGAACTGTTCGGGTCGCCGTAAAATGCCTCGCGATCGGCAAAGCAGAGTTTGGCGCCTTCGACGACCGTGTGGATGAAGTCGGCGCCGTAGGGGTCGAGACTGCCGATGTCGAGTTGCGACAGCAGGGCAAGCTGCTGCAGGAAGACCGGGCCCTGACCCCATGGTCCGGTCTTGTGGACCGTCAGTCCGCTGAAGTCACGCGAGACGGTCTTTTCTTTGGTCGCCGACCAGTTGGCAAGGTCGTCGCCGCGAAGCAGACCTCCGTTGCGGCGGCCTGTCGTGTCGAACAGTTGCTCGGTCCGATAGAAGCGGTCGATGGCCTCCGCGACGAAGCCGCGATAGAAGGCCGTTCTCGCGGCTTCGATCTGGGCGATCCGGTCGCCTCCGGCCGACTTCGCCTCGTCGAGAATACGCCGGTAGGTCGCGGCGATGCCGGGCGTGCGCATCACGGCGGCGGGTTTCGGCACCCGGTCATGCGGCAGCCAGACCTCGGCCGAGCTCGGCCATTCATTGCGGAACAGATCCTCGACTGGAATGATCGAGGCGACCGCCCGTGGCAGCAGCGGAAAGCCGTTTTCCGCATAGCCGATGGCATAGGAGAGGATGTCTTCGAGCGGCAGGGTTCCGTAATCGCGAAGCAGGAGCATCCAGGCATCGAAGGCGCCGGGAACGACGGCCGGCAGAAGCCCCGTGCCGGGCACCATGGCAAGCTCCAGCGAACGGAAGGCGTCCAGGCTGGCCAGCCCCGGAGACACGCCCTGACCGCATATGACGACTGGCTCGTCCTCGCCGACGCTCTTGAGGATGATCGGTACCTCGCCGCCGGGACCGTTCAGATGCGGTTCGACGATCTGAAGGGTGAAGCCGCAGGCCGCGGCCGCATCGAAGGCATTGCCGCCGCGCTCCAGAACCGACATGCCGACCGATGTGCCGAGCCAATGGGTGGAGCTGACGGCGCCGAATGTGCCGCTGAGTTCGGGGCGCGTGATGAAACTTGGCATGTCCGCCTGCCTATCTCTGAGTGATCCGCTTGGCGCCGACGAGCCGTTCAGCCAGCACCAGGACGAAGAGGATGATAAGAACCTGCAAGGCGGAGGCCGCTGCGACGACGAGCTGGTTGCCCTGGAACTGCAGGTAGCTGAAGATCTCGATCGGCAGCGTCACGACGCCGGGTCCGGTCAGGAACAGCGCGGTATTCAGCTCGCCGAAGGAGACGACGAAGGCAAACAGCCAGCCGGAAAGAACGCCCGGCCAGATGATCGGCAGCGTGATCAGCATGAACGAACGCACCGGCCCGGCGCCAAGGCTCTGGCCGGCCTCTTCCAGCGTGGTGTCGAAGCTTTGGAGAGACGTCAGCACGGCGCGGAAGGCATAGGGAAGGCAGACCACTACATGGGCGATGAAGAGGCCCGGCAGGACGCTCATGTTGACCGTCTTGTAGAGGAGCAGCAAGGCGAGCCCCAGGATGAGCGCCGGAAACACCAGCGGCGCGATGATCAGCATCTGCAGGAAGGCCGAAAAGCCGTTCCGATGGCGAGAGACGTAGATCGCGCCCAGGAGACCCAGCAGGGCGGCCCCGCAGGCCGAGGTCAGCGCCAGAAGGATGCTCAGCATGAAGGCGTTGCGCATCTCGGCAATGCCGAAGAATTCGACGAACCAGCGCAGCGAGAAGCCGGGCGGCGGGAAGACGAGCGCGTCGCCGGAGCTGAACGAGACGATCAGCACGACGAGGATCGGCCCCATGATCAGTGTCAGCGCGATGCCGACGATCAGGCGGAGGATAACGTTTCCCATGGATCAGCCCTTTCCCTGGACGCGATTGGGCCGGATGACGAGCTGGATGATGACGGCGATGATCAGCGCGATGATCAGCAGCGCAAAGGAGAGGGCGGCGGCGCGAGGCCAGCGGAAGGTCGTGACGCTGTCGAACACCAGGCTCACCAGCAGCTTGTAGCGCGGGCCGCCGAGGAGCGCGATGGTGACGTAGGCGCTGAGCGTCAGGAAGGTGACGAGCATCAGGCCCGATGCAATGCCCGGACTGGACAGCGGCAGGGTGACGCGCAGGAAGGCGCGCCACGGGCTGGCGCCCAGGGAATAGGCGGCCTCCGTATAGCGCTTGTCGATGGTGGTCAGCGAATTGGTGAGCGATACTATCATGAAGGGCAGGAGGATCGTCAAAAGCCCGAGGGTGACAGCCTCGAACGTATAGAGATACTGCATCGGCCTTTCGATGATGCCGGTTCCCGTCAGCGCGCTGCTGACCACGCCGCGCCGGCCGAGGATGGCAACCCAGCCATAGGCCCGGACGACGTTGCTGACCATCAGCGGCACCATCATCACCATCAGCATAATCATGCGGCCGCGCGGCGACAGCCGGGCGGCGTAGAAGGCGACGGGATAACCGATCAGCAGGCAGAGGATGAGGACGATCGCCGTCGACAGCAGCGTCCGCTGGATGATCGTCAGGTAGAAGGAGTCGGTGAATATCTCGACATAGTTGATCAATGTCGGCTGAAGGTCAAAGAGCGACGTTCCCGAATTCGTCATGAAGCTGACGAACAGCAGATAGCCGAGCGGCACGACGAAGAAGAGGCCGAGGATGACCAGCGGCGGCAGGGCGACCGCGTAGAATACCGACGGGGCGGGAAAGACCCTGCTCATGCCGGATCCTCCAGCGCCACGGCACTTGCCGTTTCCCAGGAAAGCCCGACGGACGTGCCGGTCTCGACGTCCGCGGGTATCGCGGCGGCATTCTGCAGCACGGCGTTCAGCGCAATCCCGCCCATGTCGAGATAGAGGAAGGTCTGAGCGCCGCGATAGATGACATCCTTCACCACAGCCCGGATGCCGCTCTGCGGATCCAGGACGATCTTTTCCGGCCTGAGCGCAAAGCGCAGCTTGCCCTGGCCGGCAGGCGTTCCCGGAACTTCTATCATATTGCCGGCAAGATCCACCACCGCCCGGTCGCCTTCGCGGCCGCGCACCTGTCCTTCGAGGATGTTGCTTGCGCCGAGGAAGGTCGCGACGAACTCGGTGCGCGGACGGTCGTAGATATCCTTCGGCGCCCCGGCCTGCTGGATCCGGCCGTGGTTCATCACCGCCACCCGGTCCGACATGGTCAGTGCTTCTTCCTGGTCATGGGTGACGAAGACCGTCGTCATGCCGAGGCGGCGCTGTAGCTGGCGGATCTCCACCTGCATCTGCTCGCGGAGCATTTTGTCGAGAGCGCTGAGCGGCTCGTCGAGCAAGAGGACGTCCGGCTCGAACACGACGGCGCGGGCAAGCGCGACGCGCTGCTGCTGGCCGCCGGAAAGCTGGCGCGGATAGCGATCCGCAAACTTTCCGAGCGCCACGAGATCGAGGACGGCGGCGACCTTCTGGCGGATGACGTCCTTCGCGACATGGCGCATCTGCAGGCCGAATGCGACGTTCTCGGCGACGCTCAGGTGCGGGAAGAGCGCGAAATTCTGGAAGACCATGCCGAAGCTGCGCTTGTAGGCCGGGATGCCGGTCACATCCTTGCCGCGGATGAACACATGTCCCCTGGTCGGCTGCTCGAAGCCGGCGACGAGGCGAAGCGTCGTCGTCTTGCCGCAGCCGCTCGGTCCGAGCAGCGCAAACAGCGTTCCCCGCTCGATCTCGAGGTCCAGGGAGTGCAGGGCGGTGGCCGTGTCGAACGACTTCTCGACCGAGACGAAGCGCACGTCAGATGAGCCGGCCGGGGCGGGGTTATCGGTTGTCATTATAATGTCTCCAGGGCGTTGTCGCACCGCATGATACGCAGTCCGGCGGCGCAGAGCCTCACGGGCATTTCGGTCAACACCAGGGTTTCGGTAAGTTTTGAAGAGGCGCCAAGCGAGGATGTGGAGGCCGTAAGCACACCGATCAGCGCGTTGGCGAGCCGGGTATCGACACGGCCCCCCGCACTTTCGGCGCGGATGCCGGCCAGCACGTCCTGCCATTCCTGCCCCAGCCTTGCGAATTCGGCAGCAAGCAGCTGCTGCATGGCCTGGGTTTCCGAGCGGGCCAGGGCGTCCAGCCTGCCGAAGGAGGCGGTCATGGCCGTATCGAGCTCGCCCAGCAAGTCCAGCAATTCATGCGCCGGCGCCTTCTCCATCTTGAGGGCTGTACTGCCGCCGCGCGCTTCGAACAGGCCGAGATAGACGAGCGCGTTGTAGATCAGCCGGAAGCCTGCGCAATCTTCCTTCATGAAGAAACGCAGCGTCTCATCCATAACCTTGGAGCCGCGAATGGGAAGAAAGCGCCGGACGTAGGCTTCAAGCACGATGCCCTTGCGCAGGAACTCGCCCATTTCCGGGTGCGGCGAAAAGACGATCACCTTGCCGCGCCCGAGATCGGCGGAAAGAACGGCGGGCGTGTTCTTCATCTCGCGGTCGAAGAGCGAAGGCGCCAGCGGATTGTCGATGAACAGCCGGCTTTCCGAGATGAAGTTGCGGAATTGGCCGAGCGAGACTGCCGCCCGCGCCGAATTCGAATAGACCGGCCCGTGATAATAGGGCAGTTCGATGGCCTCCGACAGGCCGCGGCCGAGAACCGGATCGCTGATCGATATGCCGAGAACCGCCGCTCCGGTCGACAGATATTCCTGCGTATAGTTGGGCGTCGCGTCGATCGCACCGAGCCAGCCCGGCCGACCGTCCGAGGCGTAGAAGCCGCCGCCGCAAGAGCCCATGAACGCGCCGCCTTCGCAAATGAAGGCATGAATCGCTGCATCGATGCCGGCGAGATTTTCGGCGCGATCGAGGCCCCAGGTGGCGAAGCCGCCCGGCATGATCAGCAGGTCGAATTCCGAAAGTGCGCCGCCGACGATCTCCCGACCGTCGATCGGCGAGAAGGTCAGGCCCAGGCTGAGCAGTGCATGGGCATAATAGGCCCAGTAGGGATAACCGATCGCCTCGCCGGCATAGATTGCGATGCGCGGTGCCGTGCTTGTCGCAGGCAGGCCTTCGACCGCGTCGCCGGTCAGGCCGAGTTTTGCAGCGGCGTCAGCGACGTTGCCGTCGGCGGCAAATCCTTGGGCGTCGTCGGAGGCGGGGATCCGATGTGCACGGCACCGGTTGAGAAACGTCAGCGGAGTGCCGGTGAACGCGCCGCGGTCAGCCAGCTTTAAAATCGTCATGAGATTGGGATTCCTGCCATCGGGTGCGGCGGCCTTGAGAGGCTCGAGGCCGCCGCCCATTGTCTATCAGCCGCCCGAAATGACGCGGTTCCAGCGATCGGTCCACTGACCGCGGTTGGCGGACATGAATTCCTGATCGAGATCGACGATTCGCGCAGTTTCTTCCGGCGAGAACTGGACCCGCTGCTGCAGCTCGACCGGCAGCTTGGCGAACGTGTCGGGATGCGTGCCGCCATAGTTGAACACCTGCGCGACCCAGCCCTGCGTCGCCGGATCGATCGTCATGTTGACATATTGCTCGGCGAGCGCCTTGTTCTTGGTGTTCTTTGCAATGCCGGTGCCGGAGAGATAGGAGATCGCGCCTTCCTTCGGGAAGACCCATTCGACCTTGCCGCCCTGCTGCAGCACCGTATAAGTCTGCGACTTGTAGAGGAGGCCGACGGCGGCTTCCTCGTTGACCAGCGCGCTCATGATCGTGTCCGTGTCCTTGGCCCAGATCGGATCGAGAGCGGCCATCTTGGCCAGCATGTCGAAGCCTGCGTCGGCGTCCTTCTGGCCCTTGCCGGCAGCCATCGCCCCGATCGGAATGATGTAGGGGCCGATCGAATGGGTGATCTCGGGCAGGACGATCTGGCCGCGATATTCTTCGTTCCAGAGGTCCGCGAAGCTTGTCGGCGGCTTTTTGACCAGCTTCGGGTTATAGGCGATGCCGAGCGCCGAATAGATCATCGCTACCCAGCCTCTGCGCTTGAAGCGATCAGGTACGGCGGCGAGGAAGGGCAGGTTCGGAGAGTTCGGATCAAGATCTTCCAGAACACCTTGTGCTTCGGCCAGCGGCACGACGCCGTCGTGTACTTGAACAAGATCATAGACCTGGTTGCTGAGGCTGATTTTCAGCTTGGTGATGCGCTCAACCGGGCTCGATCCGCGATCCTGGACGATCTTGACGCCGGTCTTCTCAGCGAACGGCGCATCGACATTCTTCGCCATCCCGTCACCCCAAAGGCCACCCCATGTCATCATGGCAAGTGAGTCAGGTTTCGATTGTGCGAACGCGAACCGCGCTGAGCCCAAAGCCGGTGTTGCGAATGCAGCCGAGGCTGCAAGTTTCATGAAACTACGTCTGTCCATCACGTTCCCCTTTTTGAACCAATTCGAATTGGTTCGATTATTTTATAAAGCGAGGCCTTATTGCTGTTATTTCTTCGGCATCAGCCCGTCGTCGTCAAGCCAATTTATCAAGAAAAAATGCCGAATTGTGAATCAGAAACAAAATCTGCTTATTTTATTGCGCGCTTCATACCTTGATGAATGGTTCGCAATGGTTCATGTTGCGGGTGCGAACCTGAGGGGTGAGACGTGCCGATAGAGGCCAAACATAATGTGCTGGATGCGCTGCGTGAGGCAATCCAGACAACGGATGAGCGTTTCATCATCGATGAGAGGCTCTTGCCCGAGCGGGAACTCAGTGAGCGGCTTGGCGTCGGGCGTCGAGCAGTCCGTCAGGCGTTGAATGAACTAGAGGGCGAGGGGCTGCTATTCAGAAAGCAGGGGCTAGGAACGTTCGTTCGGGAGGTCGGCCCCAAGTCCACCAGCCTCAAATCGTTGACGAACCGGACCAGCCCGAACGACATCATCGAAGTAAGGCTTGAGGTGGAGCCGGTGCTGGCGCGTTTGGCTGCGACCCGGGCGACGCCGAAAGACATCGACCAGATGCGGCTCTTCGTTCGTCGGGCAGCCCAGGCTGCGACGCCGCGGGAATACGAGCAGTGGGACAGTGCTTTCCACACCAAAATCGCCGAAAGCGTGCGCAATACGATGTTCTGGGGGGTATTCCGGCTCATCAATTCGGTGCGCAAGGAGCAGCACTGGGTAAATTCCAGAAGTCGCGTCTTCACGTTTGGCGTCAGTGAGGAAATGGTCAGGCAGCACCACGCGATCGTTGCGGCGATATCAGCCCGCGATCCCGTGGCCGCCGAGGAGGCGATGCGCATCCACATTTCAACCGTCGGCCTGCGGATCAGCCAGTCAATGCCGCATCCGGCATGAGCGTCGTTGCGATTCGGATCGAGGACGATCTTGTGTCCCACCTCGATCATTCTGGCCGGCCGGTATCGTCACCGCTCCGGCGATTCGAAGTACCGCAAGACCCTTAGGCGCAGGAAGACCCAATGCTGCCGTTACACCAACCGTCGTGCGATATATGGCGGGCGGAGCGGCTGACGAGTTCGCGATTATTATCGACGCCGACAACTAATTAGCCGCCGCGCGTGAGGCGATGAGATCGGCCAGCGGTCGATCTTTCTCTTTGACAACCGCGCTTCGGCCTTTCCTATCGGGAATGACTGATACCAAGACATCCATGTCAGCGGTGATACGCTCTTCCGTCGAAACTACCTGCATTGTCGAATGCCCAACACTATCATGCTCTTCGGATCGAAGGACCAGATGTGATCTTTCGCGATCAACGCTGAGTGCTCAAATGGTAGGTTCATTTTCCGCGAATGCGTCCCTCATCGCCTTTATGATGACGACGGCCGACGCCGCGCCCGGATCGATATGGCCGAGGGATCGTTCACCGAGACGGGCCGCACGGCCGCGGGTCGCGACCATCGAACGTGTCGAGCGTGCTCCGGCATCAGCGGCATCGACAATCTCGTTCCACATATCCTGAAGGCTGGCCTGCCGCTCACGTGCTGCCGCAGCGGCTTCGGCCGCCGGAATCCATGCATCGAGCATCGTCTTGTCGCCGCGCTGCCCCTTACCACGCTCCCGAATACCCAATGTCATCGCTTCGAGGATGGATGCTTGGCAAGCGACCGACAGCGTCTCGTCCTGCTTCAGTGACAAAGCCGCCTTGCGAAAGGCCGTCGCATAGAGAGGGCCGGTCGAGGCGCCGACGGCATCAAGGAAGGCCGAAGCGGCAGCCGAAAATACCTCGGAGGCCCGCATCTCATCCAAATCGCGCTTGGCCAGTTCGCTGTTCACCGCCTGGAAGCCAAGGGACATGGTGATGCCGTGATCAGCATCCCCGATCGCGCCGTCCAGATCGGAGAGATGATCCTTATCAGCCGAAATCGCGACCGATATCCGATGAAACATCCTGCTCAAGCGGCGGGCCGCGTTTGCCGACATGCGTATCCTCCCAATTCACACAACCCGGTCACCGAGATGTTCTTTGCTTTCAGTTTACAACCTGAGAAACGCCGTATCGCAGGGATGATGAAGCAGATCCGTCAGTTGCTGGTCAAGGTGCAGGATCGATATGGATGCACCGACCATATCGAGCGATGTGCAGTAATGCCCCACCCAGTTCGCTTCGATCTTGACACCCTTGGCGCTCAAGCGCTGTTCGACGCGCCGGTAGAGAATATAAAGCTCCATCAATGGTGTGCCGCCGAAAGAATTGACGAGAACAGCGACGCGGTCTCCCGAGATGGGTTTCATCTCCGAGAATATTCGATCCATCACAACGTCGACGATACCATCGGCACTCCTCATCTTTTCCCGCATCACGCCGGGTTCGCCATGAATACCCATGCCGATTTCCATGTCGTCCGGACCTATCTCGAAATTATGCCGTCTGGTTTGCGGCAGCGAACATGGCTCCAGCGCGACCCCCATTGTGAAGGTGCGGGCATTGGCCTTGCGCGTCGCTAGTTCGCAGGCATCGAGTGACAGACCCTGATCGCAGGCCGCACCGGCAATCTTGAAAATGAAAAAATTGCCTGCGACACCGCGGCGCCCGTCCCTGTCTTCCAGCGCGGAAGACGAAATATCGTCGGTCGTCACCACCGTGCGCACCTCGATATTGTCGTCTGCAGCCATTTCGGCTGCCATTTCGAAATTCATGACGTCGCCGGCGTAGTTTCCATAGACGAAGAGCACGCCCTTGCCGCCGGAGGCAGCCTTTGCGCATTGCAGGATTGGTCCCGGAGGCGGCGAGGAAAAGATATTGCCGACAGCAACAGCGTCGGCGAGCCCCTTGCCGACATAACCGAGAAAAGCCGGCTCGTGGCCCGTACCCCCGCCGACGACCAGTCCGACCTTACCCTCGCGCGGGCCGGATCGGGCAACGAGCGCGCGGTTGGAACTGTCGACCGGTCGAAGGTAGCTCGCGTGCGCTTTGACGACACCGTCGAGCATTTCCTCGACGACATCATCGGGGTTGTTGAGGAACTTCTTGATATGGGTCCGGAAGCTGTTGGATTGAGCGGAGATCTCGCTTTCTACACGTGGGCGCTGGGAGATCTTCTGGTCGACTTCCGTAACGCCATCGGCGTTCAAGATGCCGCGGCCGGTAGCAGCGTCGGTGATGAGGACATTGACATAGCCGCCGCGAAGCGCGGCAAGAATAGCCGGCACTTTGTCAAAGCCGCCTGCAACGGCGATGCGCGTCTTGATCTTCTTCAGCAACTCGAGCGAAATGCCGACCGTGCAGTCGTCCAACGGTCCTGCGACGGAGCGTCCATGGCCGTCGATGAAGCGGCCGGCCACCACACCGGTGGCATCCTTGGCCAGATAGTCCTGCAACGAAACGGAATCGAAAAAGCCGCTTGTGTGGATGGTGGAATTCGGTCGCATGGAGGCGATACCGAAGATCACCTTGTTTGCCTGTGAAAGCGCCTCGAACTGCCGGTCGATCAGCGGCTCCCGCAGGAGTATGTCTCGGACGGCGGGGCTGGAGACGATGGCAGGTGCTGCAATATTGATGAGCTTGGCATCGACTGCATCGGCAAAGGCCGCAGCACAAAGCTCGGGCGTATAAGCAAAAGTCGCGTTCGTTCCGCCGGTTGCCTGCACAACGGTCATGTCCTGCAGCCCCGATATGGAAGCTTGTTCACCGACCGCCAAGATCGTGCGCCCCCAGACGACCGCGAGTGTGTCGCCGGACTTCAGGATCTTCTGTAGGGCCTGGGCGCCAGCAGAGCCCAGCCGTTCGATCAATGGACGGGCACTGTCGTCGCTCGGCACGACCAGACAGTCGTGCAGCCCGAAGTGCCGTTTCAGTTCCTGGGCGATGGTCAGCGAGCTTAGTCGCGCCGGTTCGATGGATATGTTGACGATGCCGCGGGCACGCGCATCGGCGAGGTAGCTGTTCACCGTCGCGCGCGAGATTCCCATCGTTTCGGCAATATCACCCTGGGTCATACCGTCTTCGTAATAAAGCCAGCACGCCCATACGTAGGGGTCGTCGCCGTAACGCAACGGGATAGGTTCGGCCGCGATATCAGCGGTACCATTCTTTCGCGCCGATGATGTCTTAGCGGTCATCCTGCCTGGTTTCCCTCATCCAAATCGACGGCGAAGATGAGCGTAAAAGCCGCAGTTTTCAACGTGCCCTCGCCTGATTGTTCCCGGCCGCCGCAGCGGCCGGGAAGGTGATGCAAGGGAGGATCACGGGCTCTCACCAAAGCCCGACCTGTCAGGCGGGCTGAAGCCTCGTCTCCACGCCATCAGCCAGCGACTTGAGGATCAGTGCACAGGATGTTGCGCCGGCATCGAGCACGCCGAGCGAACGCTCGCCGAGACGGCTTGCCCGGCCGATCATGGCGACGAGGTCGCGCGTGCTATCCCGTCCGGCTTCGGCGGCCACGATGAGTGCCGTGAGCGCCTCGGCAAAAGACTTGCCGCTGCCGATAGCCGCGTCGAATGCGGTGATTGCAGGCACCAGCGTGTCAATCAGCGTCTTGTCGCCAACCTTGGCAGAGCCTATCGCCTGGATGCCGTCGAGGCCGTTGTGCAGCATGGTGCTGAAGGTCGCAGCATCGATGGCATCGGATTTTTCGATCGTTTCGGCAAACTGCGTGAACATCACGCCATAGAGCGGTCCCATTGAGCCGCCGATCTCCGTCATCAGCACGGTGCCGAGCGTGTCGAGCGCTTCAGCCAGCGACATGTCGGCACCCTTGATGCGTTCGGCCGCCATGCCGAAACCCTTGGCCATGTTGACACCATGATCTCCATCGCCGATCTTGCCGTCGATTTCGCTGAGATAGGCACGATTTTCGATGATCCTGTCGGCCAGTGAGAGAACGATCTCGCCCGATTTCCCATTCTGAAATTTCTGCATTACCTCTGCCTCCCCTTAGAGCATCGCGGGGCACTGAACATCGACCTCAAGCAGCCGCTTCAGCTCGTCGTCCAGCGCCATCACGGTCAATGTTGCGCCGACCATTTCCAGCGATGTGAAATAATTGCCGACATAGACCTTGTGGATCTTCAACCCGCGTCCGGCAATCTCGGATTCGATCGTGTCGTGGAGAATATAGAGCTCGTTGAGCGGTGTGGCGCCGAGACCGGAGACGAGGACTGCAACCTCGGTTCCGGCAGCAAGCTGATGATCGTCAAGAACGATCTTGGCCATTTCCTCGGCCACTTCCCTGGCTGATTTCAGTGGCTCGACACGCACGCCGGGCTCGCCGTGATGGCCGATGCCGACCTCCATCGTCCCCGGTTCGATGGTAAAGTTCGGATGGCCGACCGATGGAAGCGTGCAGGGGCCAAGGCCAACGCCGATCGAACGGCAATTGTCGATCGCCTTCTGCGCCGTCGCCTGCACCTCTTCGAGGCCGGCGCCTTCTGCAGCCTTTGCTGCTCCGCACTTCCACATGAAGATTTCGCCGGCAACGCCGCGGCGCTTTTCTCGCTCCTCTGGGCTAGCGGAACATACATCATCATTGGCAACGACGGTGGCGATCTCGATGCCTTCCTTCGCCGCCAACTTGATTGCCATCTTCACGTTCATGTTGTCGCCGGCATAGTTGCCATAGAGGCAGACGACACCCTTTCCGCCATTGGCTTCACGCGCAGCATCGAGAAAGCTCTTTGCCGTCGGCGAGGAAAAAAGTTCGCCGACAGCGACGGCATCCA
The DNA here is from genome assembly GCF_012641395.1 of Rhizobium sp. P32RR-XVIII. GTDB lineage: Bacteria > Pseudomonadota > Alphaproteobacteria > Rhizobiales > Rhizobiaceae > Rhizobium. Next base: position 40,156 of record NZ_JABAIH010000016.1, read on the forward strand.
GCATGTTGCGGCCGGTATAGCCGATGAAAGCAGGCTCATGGCCCGAGCCACCGCCGGTAATGACCCCGACCTTGCCGGAGACCGGCGCCTGGCGAGAGGCGATCACTCGGGGATTTTGTGCGGATTGCCTGACGATGTCGGCATGGGCCTTGAGGAAACCCTTCACCGTATCTTCGACGACTTCATCCGGATTGTTGATAAACCGCTGCATTCTAACTCCTATCTACCGCGCGTCAGATAATGGTGTAGCCGCCGTCGACCAGAAGGTCCGCGCCATTGATCATATCGGCGCCGTTGGAAGCCAGGAACACCGCCGCCGCCGCAATCTCTTCGGGGAACGCGAAGCGGCCGGATGGAATGCGCTGTTTCAGCGCTTCACCACGCGGGCCGTCCCATGCCTTCCTGCCGAGATCAGTCAGGACGACGGTCGGAGAGATCGTGTTGACGTTGATGCCGTGTTTGCCCCATTCGGCGGCAAGTGTCTTAGAAAGGCCGATGACGCCGAACTTCGAGGCACAATAGGCGACATGCTGATCGATGGCGACAGTGCCAGCCTGGGATGCCATGTTGATGATCTTGCCGCCCCTGCCCGCCTTGATCATGGCGCGGCCAGCCGCCTGGGACACCAAAAAAGTGCCCTTGAGATTGATGGCGATGGTCTTGTCCCAGGCATCGAGGCTGAGTTCCTCCGCCGGCGCGAGCATGACGACACCGGCACTGTTGACGGCAATATCGACGCGACCAAACGCGGCCACCACATCGGCGACTACCTTTTCAACGGATTGCGGGTTGGATACGTCGCAGACGAATGATTTCGCGCCGTTGCCGAGTTCGTCGGCCTTGGCCTTGGCAACAGATTCATTGATGTCGACCACGCCAACGATCGCGCCTTTGGCAGCCATGGCAGATGCGATGGCACTGCCGATGCCTGAGGCACCGCCCGTAATCAGAGCGACCTTGCCGCTCAGGGAAAAGTTCAAATCAACCTGTTTGGTATCAGTCATGGCTTTCTTCTCAACCTGTCGGGATTTGGGGCGGGATCTTCATCCCGCCCCAGGGAGGATCACTTGCGGGTGGAAAGCAGTTTATCGACGTTTTCAGCCGTCACCGGGGTCCACGGAACATTATAGGTCTTATCCTTGCCGTCGTTCCACGGCATATCCTTATAGGTCGTCCAGATATCGGATTCCGGCTTGTAGTTGCCCTTCTTGGCATTGAAGATCGCAAGATCCAGAGCGCCCTGCGCCTGGGCGCGGGCATCCTGAAGGATCGAGGTCATTTCGCCGGCCTTGGCGGCCCGCAGCGCGTCGGTGACACCGTCGATACCGGCAATGGCGAAGCTCTTGACGTCAAGGCCGGCAGCCTTGATCGCCTCGATGGCGCCGAGCGCCATTTCATCGTTCTGGCCGATAATGCCGTTGATCTGGTTCGGATGCGACGTCAGCCAGTTTTCCATCAGTGTCTGGGCCTCGGCGCGCGACCAGTTCGCGGTCTGGTCTTCAAGGACCTTCACATCCGGGCACTCGGCAAGCGCTTTTTTGTTGCCTTCCAGACGCTGGATCTGGGCAGACTGGCCGACCGGGCCCTCGATGATGACGACATTGCCCTTGCAGCCGATCTTGTCCAGCACGCTCTTGGCTTCGAGATAACCGGAGACCGTGTCGTCGGAACCGACATAGGAGGTCAGCTGGTCGGAATTGACGCGGGTGTTGGAGCCGATGACCGGAATGCCGGCATCGACCGCGGACTGAACGGCAGATGCACCTGCATCGACATCGATCGGCGCAAAGATGATCGCGTTGTACTTCTGCGTGATCATCGTCTTGAACTGGTCCTGCTGGACCAGCGCGTCATAGCGGCCATCGAAAACCGTCAGCTCCACCTCACCGCTCTTGACGGCCGGGTGATCCTGCAGGGCCGCGGTCCAGATCTGCATGAACTCCGCATTCAAGCCGTAGGGTGCTGCGCCAATCTTGATCTTTTCCTGGGCTGCGGCAGACGTCGCCAGCAGCGCTGTTGCCGAAGCAAGCGCAATCAAAAGCTTTTTCACTATCGTTTTCCTCCACTTTGGGTTTAGGCTGCCGGCATGGCTTGCCTGTCTGACGGGGCGGCGAGCTGCCTGCCCCGAATTTCTGTAGATCGAGTTCAGGCTCCGAAATTTCGTTTCTGGTCGAGCATCACGGCGCCGACGATTAGGGCGCCCTTCAGAACCTGCTGGTAGTAGGACTGGATACCCATCAGATCGAGGCCGTTGTTCATGACGCCGATGATGAGGGCGCCGATCAGCGTTCCTGTCACCCGACCGACGCCGCCTGAAAGGCTCGTGCCGCCGATGACGACCGCCGCGATCGCGTCCAGCTCGTAGGCGACGCCGGCCTGCGGCAGGCCCGAACCGGTGCGGGCGCTGAGCAGGATGCCTGCCAGTCCTGCGAGACCGCCGGATATGACGTAGACGGTGAAGCGAATACGGTCGGTATTGATGCCCGATGTCTTGGCTGCATGCGGATTGCCGCCAACGGCATAGATGTAGCGACCGAACCGTGTGCGGTTGAGGATCCACCAGGAGACCGCAAAAACAACAGCAAGCACGATAACCGGGGCAGGAAGGCCAAACACATCGCCGGTGCCGATCCAGCGGAAGGCGGGCGTAAGGGCCGGAACCGGGCGGCCGCCGCCGTAGATCAACGTCATGCCGCGGGCTGCTGAAAGCATGCCGAGCGTCGCGACGAAGGCAGGCACCGAGAAGCGCGAGACGATGACGCCGGAGATCGAGCCGCAGACGACGCCGACGAGCACGCCGACAAGCAGGCCGATCGCGACCGGATAGGGCGAACCGATAACGCCGGCCGTTTGCGAGGTCGTTGCAAAACTGGCGCTGACGATGCCGGCGAGCGCAACGACCGAGCCGACCGAAAGGTCGATGCCGCGCGTCAGGATCACGAAAGTCATGCCGATCGCCAGCACGCCGTTGATGGACGTCTGCAGCAGCACGTTGGAAATATTGCCACCGGTCAGGAAGAACTCGTTCGAGAACGAGAGAATGACGACCAGCAGCAGGAAGGCGAGGAAAATGCCGTATTCCTGCACGATCAGACGTCGCTGCTCCGTCTTGAACCAACCGCCCGCACTCTTATTGTCACTGACTGACACTGCTAGCTCCTGTGCTGCCGGACGAACGCTCTGACCCTGATCAGGTCGATAAGTGGACGAGTGATTGGGCATTCGTCTCCTCCCGGCTGTATATTCCGGCGCTCCTGCCAGCCCGCATCACCATGATGCGGTCCGACATGCCGAGAACTTCGTCGATTTCCGATGAGATCATCACCACGGTGCCGCCGCCTCCGGCGAAGTCACAGATGATGCGATAGATTTCACGCTTGGCGCCGACATCGACTCCGCGTGTCGGTTCATCCAGCAACAGGACCTTGGGGTTGCGCAGAAACCACTTGCCGAGCACGACCTTCTGTTGGTTGCCGCCGGAAAGGCCGGACACCGGCATCGTGTCGCGCGCCGCCTTGATCTGAAACTGCTCGCGCATGCGGCGGCTGGCATCCACTTCCTTCGCATGATCCATGGCAAAGGCGGGGCTCAGCTCCGGCAGGCTCGCCATGCAGATATTGGCGCGAACGGAATCGGAGAGGTTGAGGCCGGTCTGCTTGCGATCTTCCGTCACCAACGCCAGACCATGGGCCATGGCATCCGAAGGCTTTGCGACCGAGATCGGCGCGCCGTCCACTGCAACTCGGCCGGCCGACGGTTTGTCGAGGCCGAAGAGGCAGTTGAAGATTTCCGTGCGGCCGGAGCCCATGAGGCCGTAGATGCCGAAGATCTCACCCTTGCGAGCGACAAAGGAAATATCCTCGATTTTGTTCGGGCAGGAGAGCGCACTGACCTCCAGACCGATCTCTGATGTCGGCATATTGGTCTTGACGTATTCTTCTGACAGTTCGCGCCCGACGATCATGCGGATCAGGCTCGGCCGGTCGATCTCCGACAAGGCGCCGGCACCGACAAAGGAGCCGTCGCGGAAGACCGTATAGGAATCGGCGATTTGGAAGATTTCTGAGAGCCGGTGCGAGACGTAGACGATACCGCGACCCTGCGCCTGCAAGCGACGGATCGCCGCGAAGAGTTGCTGAGCTTCGCGCTCGCCGATCGCCGATGTCGGCTCGTCCATGAAGATGACCTCGGCATCGTGGCTGAGCGCCTTGGCGATCTCCACCAGCTGCATCTGCGCGACAGACAGGTTCATCATGTATTGCGTGGCGCGAATATCGAATTCCAGCCCGTCGAGCAGCTTCTGCGCCGCCTTGTTCATGCTGCGGAAGTCGATACCGCCGAAACGGGCGGATGGCTCACGGCCGAGATAGATATTCTCGGCCACTGTCATATGCGGAACCGGGCTCAGCTCCTGCTCGATGATCGCGATGCCTGATGAAAGCGCATCTGCGGGGCTCAAAAATTCGACGTCCCGCCCACGGCGGCGGATCGAGCCGGCGTCGCGCTTGTGAATGCCCATCAGGATTTTCAGGAAGGTCGACTTGCCGGCACCATTGCCGCCACACAGCGCATGAACCGAGCCGGCACGAAGTTGGAAATGACCATCGCGCAAAGCTGCGACACCGCCAAAGGACTTCTTCAGTCCTCCCACTTCGAGCAGAAACTCCACCTTGATATTCCTCCATACAAGCACCTTACGGACCCTCCCGGCGGACGATCGACATTGAAAAATCTCTGCCCGGCGCTTTCATGACAATATTCAATAGACGCTCGACAAATGTCAAGTTATGCGCAATCATATAAAAAGTTAGAAGGCTTTGGTGCGCCGGAATCGAGAAGCCTGAAAGGAAAACCTCATGAAGATCGCAATCGGAGCGGACGGAGCTGGTAAACCTCTGCTAGATGTCACCGCCTCGCACCTGTCTGGTAAACCCGATCTCACGGTGGCGGACCTGAGCGAGCCAGGCTTGTATGCCGACGTGTCTCAGAAGATTCTTGACGGTGAATATGAGCGGGCAATGCTGTTCTGCGGAACAGGCATCGGCCCATCGATTTCGCGCAACAAGGTTCTGGGAATCCGGGCCGCGTTGACGCATGACACCTATTCGGCAGAGCGCGCGGCAAAGTCGAACAACGCCCAGATCATCGCTATGAGCGCGCGGGTGATCGGCCCGGAGCTTGCCAAGGCGATCGACGCATTCCTTGCCTCCAGCTTCGATCCGGACGGTCCCTCCGCTGAAAACGTCAAGGCAATCGACCGCCTCGATCGGGCCAGATGATGAACGATCGGGAGTCCCGCCACCAATCGGATCACGACACTGCGGCGTATGGACGTGCGTCTGGACTGCCGTTCGTTGACGTTGATCCAGCGCGGGCCGGCGTGCCGGTCACTCAATCCATGGCAGCCGGCGGCAAGATTGCCTTCGATGCGACCGCCTCGATGGTCAAGCTTGCCTTAAGCGGTGTGGCGGACGCCATTTGCGCCGGCCAGTCCAGCAAGGATGCGCTTGATAGTGCGAGGCTACGCGCCCACCGAAACGTGCGAGTGGGCCGCATCACCAGACATATCGCTCAGGAAGATGTTCCAAAACACGTCAAGCCAAAGTTCAGCCGTGTCGTTGCCCTCACCGACGGCGCGTTGCACATCCTTGGGCTGGAACGGCCTAAAATCGCCATCGCCGCGCTCAATCCGCATGCAGGGGAGGGTGGCCTCTTCGGCCGGCAGGATATCGATGTGGTCGAGCCCGCCATCAGCGCGCTGCGCGAAGACGGTTTTGACGTCGAAGGGCCGGTGGGCGACATGGTGTTCGTGAAGCTGCGCGCACGCCAATTCGATGCTGTCGTCGCAATGCATCACGATCAGGGGCATATCCCCGTGAAATTGCTGGGATCCTCGGTGGATGAGAAGACCGGGCGCATGGAGGCGCTCAGCAGCGTGAATGCCACGCTCGGCCTGCCGATCATCCGGACTTCTGTCGATCACGGCACCGCATTCGACATCGCCGGAAAAGGTATCGCTAGCGAAACCAGCCTGATTGAAGCCATTGAGCTTGCCGTGACCATGTCGCGGGCGTGAGCGGATGACCTTGATGCGGCGGTGACCTGGACCTTGTGCCATTTCCAGTCTGATCGGCTCCGGCCCGGTCAGATCTTGCCAGTCTAGCCGGTTTGGGAGGAAAACATGATCGCTAAACACATCCGCAAGGTAATGGTCTCAGTTGTCGCGCCGTTGCTTTTGAGCGTCACGACCGCCGCTGCCGCCGATTCCGGCAGGCCGACGATCGGCGTGGTCGTGCCGACACTGGCGGCGCAGTTCTGGAACAATTACGTCGACTTCATGAAGAAGGGGGCCGACGAGCTTGGCGTCGATCTTGTTGTCCTCAACGCCGATAACAAGCCGGATCAGATGATCAAGTCGCTGGAGGATCTGGTCGCAAAGCCGGCTGATGGCATCATCTTCACACCCTATTGGGCGACTGCTGCCCGAGGCCTGACCCTCGCCAAGGACGCCAACATTCCTGTCATCCTGACCGACAGCTATCCCGATTTCGATCCGCAGACCTCACGTTTTCCGAATTATCGCGCTTTTGTCGGACCGAGCGACGAGGATGCCGGCCGCCAGATGGCCGAAGCCCTGTTTGCCGCCGTCCAGCCTGACGCCTCCGGCAAGAAAGTCATCGGTGTCGTCAACGGTACCGCAGGCACATCGGTGGCAATCGATCGCCGCAAGGGGCTCGAGGATGCCTTGAAGTCTCATCCTGAAGTCGTGGTCGCAGGTGAAGTCGACGGCAATTTCGTACGCGACACCTCGCAGACCGTGTTTGAATCCCTCTATCAGGGCCACCCCGACATCAAGGGCGTATGGGCTGCCAATGGCGGCACGGCGACCGGCGTCATGACGGCGTTGAAGAACGCCGGCAAGCAGCCGGGCAAGGACATCTTCGTGGTGGCGATGGACCTGAATCCTGAGAATGTCGAAGCCGTCAAATCCGGCGAGCTTCTGTTCGATATCGGCGGCCACTGGCTGCAGGGCGGCTTTGCGCTGACCATGCTCTATGACGAAATCAAGGGTCATGCAGTGCCGAAGGATGCTGACAAAGTCAAGCTGACGCTGTTGCCTTTGACCAAGGACCGTGTCGCGCAGTTCCAAGCCGATTTCCCGGGAGGTGTGCCGCCTTACGATTTCAAGGCGCATTCCAAGACCTACACGCCTAACGCCGCTGCCGCGTCGTTCGAGCTGAAATACTCGAAGTAATCAGGCCTCCGACGCCGGCTGGCATGACCTGGCCGGCGTTATCTCTGATGACCAGCAAGCCTTATCGCAGCCCGCCCGCGCATTCTCGAGAAAACGAGTACGGCCGCGCGCGTCCGCCAGACGTATGTCCCCTCACCAAGGATCGTGTTCCGTGCAGATCGTCGCAGAAGATATCGAACGAAGCTTCGGAAACACCCGGGCATTGTCGGGAGTCTCCCTGACGCTTCGGGCAGGCCGGATTCATGCTTTGGTGGGCGAGAACGGTGCCGGCAAATCGACCCTTATGAAGATCCTTGCCGGAGCCGAGCGTCCTGACGCCGGCAGCATGACCATCGATGGCGATCGCTACGCTCCTCGCAATGCCGCCTGTGCGCGTGAGCGCGGCGTTGGCCTCGTCTTCCAGGAAATGACCATAAATCCGGCCCTGTCGATCGCGGAGAACATTTTCACAGGGCAGTTCGCCCGTTATCGGCGCAACGGCTTCCTGAACTACCAGAAACTGCAGCAAGATGCGCAGGCGCTGCTCGATGGCTTTTCGGCCGAGATATCAGTGCGCCAACCGCTCAATAAACTCGATCTCGGACAGTGGAAATGTATCGAGGTGGCGCGCGCACTTTCGACGTCGCCGCGTGCGGTCCTGTTCGATGAATCCACGGCCTTTCTCAATCACCGCGAGGTCAACCTCGTTCTCGGCGCAATGCGGGCGCTGAAGGCGCAAGGGCTGATCGTCGCCTTCGTCTCGCATCACCTTGCTGAGGTCGAAGAGGTGGCGGATGCCCTGACCATTCTGAAAGATGGACTCAAGGTCGGCGATTTCGCGGCGGGTGACCTCGACCGCGATCAGATCCAGAGCCGCATGGTGGGGCGCGACCTCTCCAAGGGGCTTTATCCGCAACGTGCCATCACGCGGTCGAAGCAGGAAAGGCTGCGTCTCGATAATATCGTGACCGATCGCCATGAGCCTGTCTCACTGTCTGTCATGGAAGGCGAAATCGTCGGCATTGGCGGCTTGAAGGGCGCAGGTGGCGAGCGTCTCCTCGAGGTGGCCGCCGGCGCGGTGAAGCCGGCATCCGGCAAGGTCGTGCTCGAAGGGCAGCAGAAATCCTTTGCCTCGCCGGCCGATGCTTGGCGCTCCGGCATCGCCTACCTGCCGGGCGATCGCACCGCCGAAGGGCTGATTGTCGACGCATCGGTGCTGGACAATCTGGTGATGGCGAAGCCGCCACGCCGCGGACCGCTTTTCGACCGCAAGAAGGCAAATGCGCTCGCCCAGTCGCTGATTGAACGGCTGACGATCAAGACCAGTTCGGCATCTGCCCGCTCAGGCTCGCTCAGTGGCGGCAATCTGCAGAAGGTCGTGCTGGGCAAGTGCCTGGCCATTGTTCCGCGTGTCCTTCTGCTCAACAATCCCACCCGCGGCGTCGATATCGGGGCACGCGTAGAAATCTATCGATCGCTGCGTGAAGCCGCCGCATCCGGCCTCGCCATTCTGGTCGTCAGTGAAGATCTCAACGAACTCATCGGGCTCAGTGATCGCATCGTCGTCATGCGCGGCGGCTGCGTATCGGCCGAGATCGATGATCCGGCCGCCACGACGGAAGACGTCGTGATCCGGTCCATGATTTAAGGAGTGCCTCGATGTCCGACCTGTCTGCCCGGGAGCCCGCATCAGCCAACGGCAAGAGTTGGCTCAATCGCGTGGATATGCGCCGCTTTTTCCCTATTCTGCTGCTGCTCGTTCTTGCGGGTATCTTTACTCTGGCCTCGCCCCGCTTCCTGCAATTCAACAATATGATGATTGTCTCGCAACAGGCGGTCGTTCTGTTGGTGGCCGCGCTCGGCATGACGTTCGTCATCATCGCCGGATCGATCGATCTGTCTGTCGGGGCAATCGTCGCGCTGTCGGCGCTGGTGGCGGCCGTGACATCGTCGACGCTCGGCGTCTTCGCCATCATTCCGGCCTGCGCCGTAGGCGTGCTCTGCGGCACGATCAACGGAACGATCGTGGCCAAGGGCAAGGTGCCGTCCTTCATCGTGACGCTTGGCGCCATGGTGATCTACCGCGGCATCGTGCTGTTTTTTACCCGCGGCGCGCCTGTCTCCATCGAGGACGAGATGTTTCTGGACGTCTATTCCGGGCGTACCGCCGGCATTCCGCATTCCCTGTTGATCGCAATCGTCATGATCGTCGTCGCGGCGGTGATGTTGAACCTCACCGTGTTCGGACGCGAAGTGCGTGCTATCGGCGGGGGCGAGCGTATCGCTCTGCTGACCGGCATCCGCGTCGATCGTGTGAAGATCGCGATCTTCGCCCTGCTCGGGTTCCTGTGTGGTGTGGCGGGTCTTCTGCAGAGCGCCCGTGCGATGTCGGCGACCGCCCAGCTTGGCGAGGGACTGGAGCTCGATGCCATTGCCGCAGTTGTGGTTGGCGGCACGCCGCTGACCGGTGGGATCGGCAGCCTCCAGGGAACAATCCTCGGCGCGCTGATCATAACCATCCTGTCCAACGGGATGAACATTGTCGGTGTGGATCCGTATTTCCAGAACCTCGTAAAAGGCTTGGTCCTCGTCCTCTCCGTATTCGTGACGATCGACCGAAAGAAAATAGGCATCATCAAATGAGGAGATCGAATTTCTCACCTCGGTGAAACCGCAGACAAGGCCGAAGTCACCAAAACAGTCCTCGGGCGGCATGAAGAGTGAATAAAGCGTTGTGCTCTGCATCAGGCTGCTTCCGAGCCTGCGATTGGGCTGCCAGGGTTTGCCCGGCCGGAAAGCTCGGTCACCAAGCAGTGAAGGTTGTAGAGCCGAAAGAGCTGTGGAGCGAAGTCACTTTCTTCGGGTGGATTGTTATTCTCATCGGTCTCAGTGTTTCCCCTAATTTCCCCTGGGGCCGGCCCAAGAGTGATGGCATCTTTTCGCCAGCATATGACTGTTGAGTCCCGTTCAGCCAGCTTTTGCAAAAAATAACGCATCTGGCTGGGTGCGAATTCCTTTTACAAAGCTCCGACTGCTCGCCTCACGGCCTTGATCGATCAAGTCGCCTTTTTCGTTGGCGAAGGCGCGTAGCACCGCGAGCGGCTTGTAGACAATTGCAACGGCTTCAGCCGCCGATAGACGCGCCGGCTGATTATCGTCGCGCATCTTTTGTAGATGCCGCTCAAGCTCGTCCAAGACGGCAAGTGCCGCATCCCTGAGATCCATAAATGCAGGGCTTTGGTGCAGGGGTCGGGACTTGAATGGATGCCGGTCTTAGATGGAGCTGTCTACATCACTAATGTGGCCGCAGCGTGGGCTGGGGTGCGGCGGCCGGTCGGTCTGGGGACCCTCAAGCCGCTGTCAGGAAGCCTCTGCTCACACGCAGGGATTAAGCTGCGCACCGCAACCACACGCACAGGGCATGTCGTTGGAACCCAGCGGATGGTGAGCATCCCGAGCTCGAGATGTTCGGTAGTCCTAATCGCATCGCGGATGCAATGCCATCATAAATACCTATGTGCCATGACGATACTGCGTTATGGTAGCGCCCATTCACGTCATTGGGGACCTAATGGGGCAGTTGACAACAGGAGAACGCGCTTTGGGCCTGCGCACTGACTGAAGTTATACGCCGAGGCGCAGGCTAACGCGGAAATCGCCTGCATAGAAGGATCGCAGCACTCGAAGCGCGAACGCTGGAGAAGGAAAACTCCTGATGGACCTGCTCCTCATCCTTACATATGCCGCGATCTGCTACGCGATCTTCAAGATATTCCGGATTCCGGTGAACCAGTGGACGCTTTCCACGGCTGTGCTCGGTGGAATTTTTCTAATCTCCGCCCTGCTCCTGCTGATGAGCTATAATCATCCCTATACGAGCGACGCCCGGATCTACTTTACGTCGGCGCCCATCATTCCCGTTGTTGGTGGTCAGGTCGTGGACGTGCCGGTGACGCCTAATATGCTGCTGAAGAAGGGAGATGTGCTTTTCCGCATCGATCCACGTCCCTACCAATTCGCAGTGGACCAGAAAACGGCCACGCTGGCCGAAGCCAAGCAGACGGTGCTGCAGCTGAAGGCGGCACTCGATGCCGCTACTGCAGCCGTGACCGGTGCCGAAGCTTCAAGAGACAGCTCGTTGCAAGCCTTTCAGAAATTCCAGCAGTCGAACGAAAACTCAAGGTCGAGCGGCAAGGGAGCCGTCTATTCCGAACTCCAAGTCGAGAACCGGCGAGGCATCTACCTGACCTCGGAGGCGGCCGTCGACACGGCGCGCGCTCAGGCCGCACAGGCAAGGCTCGCTTATGAATCCGAAATAAACGGCATGAACCCCACTGTTGCGCGGCTGCAGGCCGAGTTGAGCAATGCCGAATACGACCTCGACCAGACGACGGTCCGCGCGCCGAGCGCCGGCTACGTCACGCAGGTCTTTCTCCGGCCCGGCATGATGGCAAATCCGCTCCCCTTGCGGCCCGTCATGGTATTCGTCAATCATGACGATCAGATGCTGGCTGCGGCTTTCATCCAGAATTCGCTCCAGCGCGTTCGGGTTGGCGACGATGCCGAGGTGGCATTCAAAGCAGTCCCCGGTAAGATATTCAAAGCGCGCGTGCAGAGCATCATCGATGTCATGGCCCAGGGCCAATTGCAGCCGACCGGCTCTCTGATCGACCCGCAATCACCTGAACGCATCCCGGCCGGCCAGACGCTGGCACAAATCGAGCTGCTCGAACCTACCGACCAGTATCAATTGCCCGGCGGCGTGGTCGCCGAGGTCGCCGTCTACACTGATCACTGGCACCACGTCGCAATTCTCAGAAAGGTGCTTCTGCGAATGAGCAGCTGGATGAACTACGTGTTTCTCGAACACTGACCTGAACCTTAGGAACTACCAGAAATCCGGATACCCGGCGGCGGGAAGGAACCCCCACGGAAAAGCGATAGGAGCTCGCGTGATAGGCAGTAGTCCGATGTTGCGTGGCCTGGCTGGCTTCGATCGCAATGGGCTCCGTCACGACATTCCAGCGGGGCTTTCAATTGCCGCCGTCGGATTGCCGAGCGCCATCGCCTATTCCAGAAAGCGCCCTCTCGAGATCTACCCCACGAACCACGGCTACATTGCCCTTACAGGGCTTTGGTGCAGGGATCGGGACTTGAATGGATGCCGGTCTTTGATGGAGCTGTCTACGCGGTAGTTGCTTTGCAGCGGACGGATTTCGGGCGTGCGCAGGCGAGCATGCGGTTGAGCACGGCGCAGGCGATGGCAACTTCTGTCTGTTGGGCGTGAAACGAGCGGGCCCGCAGGCGCCGACCGATGATGGCTTTGTACCGTCCGTTTGCGGTCTCGACGAGAGATCGTCTGACGACCTGTTCGCTCTGATAACGGCTCTCGGCTGGGCGGTTGACCAACCCTCATTCGCGCCGCGGGCGGATCATCTCGTTCACCTGATTACGAGCGCCATCCTGACAAATCCGCCTGGCAACGATGTTAAAAAGGGAACGCGTTGAAACAGATCGGTTTCGGATGGCAGCAATGCGCCCTCATCTCGCCCGTTGACTACACGCAGCTCCCCATTTCAAACCTGACTTCCTCCACCAACGCTGGCAATGCGCGGAGATGGGTTTCAGGAATATTCAGTGAAGGACCGAATTGACGCAGCGCATGATTACGGGTGAACCTGAAAGCTGAAATCGAAATAATGGCGTTGCATGACAAGCTGAATCAGATGCGCTCAACTGAATTGAAAGCGCTTGTAGAAAAGCAGCTGCAGCAAATCGACCTCCTTGCCAAACTTGTCGTCGGCCCTGGCTAAGCATCTTATCTGTGACCGATCAAGCTGCTGATCTGCTTGAATTGGCAGTCGGCTCTTACTATATCTCATACTATGGCGATGCTTTTGTGCAGGGTTTCCAGTCGCTGCCAAGAACGCCCCGACCGAAAGGAGGACGTGATGTCTTCCGCAATTACCACCCAAAATCTGACTGACGACAACATGAACATGCTGCATGGCGTTTTGAGCGATGCCGGCTATACGGACGATATACTTCTTACACAGCCTCAGGGCTTCAACCTCGCAACCAAGCTGATGATCCGCCTCTTTAGAGAGGGAATGACGGCTCCCGCCGACCTTACCATCCAGCTTGATCGACACTTCGGGATACCCGAGGAAGAGGCCGCTGCTTACGCCGGTCCACTTCCTCGCTTTGCAATCCAAGGTCTTCCGGCAGACCTTCGTCGTACGGTATTGCCGGGCAAGGGTATTTCCACAGTGACCGACGAAAGCAAAACAAGCCACTGGCAAGCCAGACATTCGGGTTCGCTGGCGCCCAAGACTGGCAAGTACCTTGGGGACAACCCATACAATCCCAAGAATGATCCTGTGCACTTCACGCTCTGGAGAGAAGCCTACTTCAAGGCACAGAACCAGATCGATCGATTCAAGCAAGAAGACGGTGGATATCGCAGCTTGTAACCACCTGCGCCATCCACAGGGAACCCGACTTATGACAATTCCGCTCCATCACGGAAAGCGCGCGGTCCTCTGGATCAGATTGCCCCGCATCCGCAAGGCTTTTTAGCCTACGGTAGCGGGCTGGAACGCACTGCCCGTTCGCTCGATACTTCGGTGGATTGCGCATATTGCCTCTCCTACCAGCGCATCCCGCCATCGGTTCTGACGACCTGACCCCGCAACCACTCTCCACCGACAGGCGGGGTTCTTTTTCTCCGTACGCTAGCGGACTGGAACACCGACAGACTCACTTCGTTAAAACTGTGGCCGCGCGGCAGTGTTCCAGACCCTCAACTACCAGCGATGATGCGCACCATCCTGGTACCGCGCGGCCACCATATCCCGAAACCTGTTCTGTTCTTGTAGGGCTTTTTTTGGGAGGATTGTGAGCCGACTTGACGAAACCAAAGCCGCCATTGTGGAACGCCTGAGGGCCCTTCGGGCTGCCCCTCAGTACCCGATCGATCTGTACGATATCTGCGTACTGCTTAGGGCCGCTTGGTTCACGCCGGACGAGCTTCACGTCCCCTTGACAAGTCGCGAGCAGGAGGCAGTCATCGAACTGATCAAGGGCAATAGGCTGCTCGTCACGAACCCCTTGGCGTGATCCTATGGACGCACCGGCACGGAATGGGGCTGCTATGGCTTCGAGGAAAGCAGCGCGATTACGCTCTGGTATCGGCTGAAGCATCAGCCGCTGAACTATCGCGGGCTGCCTCCGCATGGCGGGATGGCGCGATGATTGCCGAGCTGATTGTCTGTGCTTCGATGGTCGCCGTCGACGGCGACACGGTGAAGTGCCTGTTGCGCAGTCAGATTATGAGGCTTCTTGGGGAAGGTGTTCCTTTCGTCTCCGGGATAGACACGCCGGAGATCGGATCGCACGCGGAGTGCATCAAGGAACGGAAGCTGGCGTTAATCGCCAAGGGAAGGCTGAAAGAGCTTTTAGCTGAAAAGGGCTTACGGATCGAATGGAGCGTCGCGATCAACAAGACGCCGTCACACCGGCCTCTGGTGAATATCTATCGGGGCAATGATAAATCGGCAAGACGTTGTTCAAGGAAGGCTTCGCTCGAGAGTGGCGGCCGGGGCATAGAAACGACTGGTGCGATTGACTCTAGAAACCTTTGTGGGAGGGTGGGCCGATCGCAATGGTCCGGCGCGGCCCAGCCATGACCCCAGAACGATTTTCAGAATGCCTCCTGCATATCCGATGGACGAGCCGGGTCTAAGCGACACCCCGCCACCCGCAGAGAGATCGTCAGGGCAGGATCGCCCACATAATTGTGCCGAAAATGACTATGAAGCAGATTGGTACGCTAAGGAACCGGAGCATACCGATGTTGGTGTTGAGGCGCCCGACCCAGGCGAACCACCAGCCTGGCCCCTGATTTTCATCCTGCATGAGATCACTCCCATTTCTAGATCTGATCAGGAGACCGAACTCCGTCGGAGAATAACTGTTCCGCCCTTCTCACTGGCAAGGGCGCGGCAACCCCGTCGCCCGTGACGCATGTGACGAGGCCAAGCAATGAGGCTAAACCGGCGGGCTATCTCAATGCCTATCGCAACGGCTGTGTTCGATATCCTAGTGGTGATCCTGTTGCCTTGGTCGATCCTAGGCAAACTGCCCTCGCCACCGCTTCCAAGGTGGTAAAGCCAACCACGGTCGAAGAGTATCGCTTGCATACGTGGACGCATGGAGGCATCTGCGATGATTGCGGATGCACATATTGAGGCCTGTCACGCGTCGATCCATGCCCCGGCACCACTACCCTCCAACCCCCCGGCATGCCCGCCTCGGGCACCTTCAGAATGCCGATAATCTGTTCGTCCGTGAGACGGTTGCGCTTCATGCTCTGGTCCTCTCAATGGGCCAGAGCTTACTTCAAACTGGATTATTTCAACGGGGCAAGGTCACGCGCTACACATAGGAAGGTTCTACCTGCGAAAAGCATCGTGCGGCGACATTTTGCCGATTGTGGAGACAACACCCTGCTCCTGGCATCCGGATAGCTCAATCAGACTACGACGCTGAGTTACAACCAATCGAACTACGCTGTCGCCTTGCGTGCTCGCAACGGCGAAGAATGCGAATGACCAAGCAACCTTGACTGACCGGATTCGATTAGACAACCACTCCCTGGGACGTCATCGCATCGTCGCGCCGCCTAGCCGAAGATCTGAGGGTAGAAGGGGATCTAGGTAAAAGATTTTTCGCAATCCAGGCTGAGCGCCCTATGTTCTTGTCTTGAAGAAGGAGAAGGAGATGGAACATCTGAAGGAGTTTGCATCGAGCACCAATGGTGATCGATGGTTCTTAGGAACGGACGACGTTACTAATAGTGAATTCGTCCTTCACCGTGGTAACCCACCGTCGGGTGGCCATGAAACGACGATGGCTCTCACAGCATTTTTCGATCGGCGGCCATTTGGTCCCGAACGCGATGCGTTGATCATGTTGCTCGCTGACCGTACGGGCAGCCCACGGTGAAAGCGGTCAAACCCCTATCAAGCCGGCCGAATGCGGGTGCTTAGTACTTTGCCGCGGAATAGTAGGGGGAGCGCTGCTCACATTGCGGCGGCTATGAGGGATGACGCCGTACGCATCGTTCTTATCGTGCTCTGCCTCATTGGCATTGCGGCACTGCTTTATGCGTACCGGTAGGAACAGTTTTCTCATTCGACCCAATCGAGGTTTCGGGCACGCCAAACGTCTTTCACTTTGGCCTCGATGTCTTCGATTGAGAGATTATCAAAGTTGGACCAAATGGTCACAGCCATGGCTTTGACGTCTGTCGGTCGACCTCTGTTTTGTTCGGCCCGGTCGGCAAGCGCGTTGATCTCCAGCATAAGCAGTTCATCGTCTTTTTCGCTCATCTGGTCCTCCCAAGGTTAGCCCAAGGCCAGTCCGGGGCATTTCTCTATTCGGGTCGGTTGAATCCGGCTTACGTCGCCGAGGAATATAGTGGACTGTTGCCCCCTGACCGGTCTTCCACCCAATGCCGTGACTTCCTCTGTGAGGATATAGCCGACACTCTGAAGTGTGTTTGGCAAATCGGCCATCGAACGACTGTCTTCGATCGTGAGATGTCCGACCTGTTCAACCGAGTGTCTCAAATAGACGGCGTATCTAGCCATGTGGGTTTCCTTTTTTGGTTGCATCGACAGATAACGATGAACGCCAACGAGGCGCAGTGCAGTTTAACAGCATTGCCAATGCTAGGTTATTCCACGGCATCAGGCTTGTCCCCGGCAACAGGGCAATGGCCACACTCGTGAGGTGGAGAGCCGCGCTGCCGCTCCGGGGTTAGCCACCCTTCATACACGGCGTGAAAGTGGATCAGCCGAGTTTTACCGCTTCGATTTAGAGCGGCGCCGGGAAAAGCTGCAGTTTGGTGACGTAGTCATGTGTTTGAACCGCGGTTCGTCATCAAGGCTGTCGTAGGGCCTGACGTACCGACCGCATTCAGCGCAAGGGTAGACTGAACCACGTCGGTAAAGAGCGTCATTGATGTGACAATCCTCAAGCCGGCCCCTCAGGTTTCGCGGCTTTGCCATGACGATCTTCGCCATCCATCCCTCCATTGGTGACCCATGCCAGTCCTAAAAACGCACTGCATAATCAGTTTGTTCAGGCTGCAGGCCAGAGGCAAGAGGGCGTAGTGCAATGGCCGGAGATCGCCGAGGTCGAGGAAGACTGGAAAATGGATGCTAAGCCAGCAGGCCGATGCTGATGCCAACGCGAAGGCGCTCGATGCCAAGCTCAAGCAGGACGCTTTCGCCCGCGATACGCAGATCAAGGGCCAGCTTGCCGATCATGACGCCGAGATGCGGACGTACGAGGCATCGGAAAAGGTCCGGGCGATCCTGCTGGAAAGCCAACAGCGCGCCAAAACGCGCGCTCAGGAGATGCAACTTCGCGAGCTCGATATCCGCAAGAAGCAGTTGGAAGTCGAGAAGATGGACGGCCAGATCGATGCTCAGGCGCAGAAGCGAACAAGCTTGCGGCTATGGCCAGTTTGCCTCACGATTTGCCTGATTGAGATCCCCTTTTTCGACAGTTCCAGGATAACCTTATTCGTCTCCTGGCAACGCAGATATCCCTCGTACTGCAGCCTTTCGGCATAGGTCAGAAGCTTGGGATCTACTATATTGCTGCCCACCGTCCGTCTGATCTGGCGCATAGCCTTGCTAACAGCATCGAGAAACGCTCGGCTCGAGTTTTCCATGAGGTGCCAACGGTCTGCAACTTGGTCAGCATGCGGCAAAGCCTTGGCGATCGCCTCGCCATATCCGCCGCCTCGATCGCGAGCGACGATTGATATAGACGGGCGCTCGGCGAGCCAAGCCCGAGAAGTATCCAGCGCGCAATCCGGCAACAGAGTGACGGGTCTGCGGCGCTCCAGGTCGCAAACAATCGTTCCGTAGGTTTGGCCGCGCCGAAAGGCAAAATCATCGATGCCGATGACAGTCAGTTCGTCACTCCGTTGGACGACACGCCGACGAACCACCCGCAACAGCGTATCGTTACTAACCGGCATCATAAGGCGGTTGGCGAAAGCTGCCGCTGGCCTGCCGCCTAGTGCGAGGCCAAGATGATGGATTATCGTCTCGAGTCTCTGCGTGCGCCGGCCGTAACGAGCTAAGACGCCATCATCAAATTGCTCGCAGAAAATGCGTCGCCGCACAGAACACCATCACACCAGAACCGACGCGCGAGGATAGTCAGTTCCACACGCCGACCACCGAGCGGCAGGTCCGCTGGTCGACGCACATATCGGCTTTGAACTCTTCGGCCTTGTCGCCCGCAGTCTGGACAAAGACAAAAAGGCCGACGCGATCGCAACTGGATTTGAACGTTCGCTCCGACAACTTTGACCGCATCTACTGCAAAGCCGTCTGGCGCGAGGTTCGCGTGCTGAAATCAATGGCACCTCCACTGATCCTCCAATGAATCAGCGAAAGCGTCATCTTCAACAGCAGCAAATGTGAGTCAGAGCCGAGAATTGACCCGCCTCTTAGGTATGTTTCGGGTCGGTGGTGGTGGTCAAGTTTTTGCTTTTCTCCTTTGCGGTTTTGGGTTCGTGCGCTGAGCTGTTTTTGAAGCGGAAGCTATCGTTTCCGGTTTCGAGGATGTGTGGCAGTGATGGGTAAGCCGGTCGAGCAAGGCGGTGGTCATCTTGGCGTCGCCGAAGACGCTTGCCCATTCGCTGAAGCTCAAGTTGGTGGTGATGATGACGCCGGTGCGCCCGTAGAGTTTGCTCAGTAGATGGAAGATCAATGCACCGCCTGATGCGCTGAATGGCAGGTATCCGAGTTCGTCGAGGATGACGAGATCGGAGTGGACCAGACGGCTGGCGATCTGGCCGGAGCGACCTTGGGCTTTCTCCTGCTCGAGCGCGTTGACCAGTTCGACGGTCGAGAAGAACCGAACCCGCTTATGGTGATGCTCGATGGCCTGCACGCCGATCGCGGTGGCAACATGCGTCTTGCCCGTTCCAGGGCCGCCGACCAGGACGATATTGTTGGCCTCGTTGAGAAAGTCGCAGCGATGACCCTGCTCTAGCACGCGCGTTATTCCTTCGGCCAGATTCTTCATATCGTCGGCGAGCGCCGTCAGGAGGAAAGCAAACGGTGCGGCCACAACAGAGACCACCAGCACCGTCATAGCTGCGGCGGCAGCCGCCCGGTTGCCTCCCACAGCACGTTCACATCGGCGGTAGATAGGCCATGTCGAGAAACAAATCACTGCGGCCCACATTATTGCCGACAGGAAGGGTCAAAGGACGAGAGCCAGGGCGATTTTATGCGCCTGAGCTAATGTCGGGATAACTTACCAGCTTTATTCAGCGGCGCGGCACCCCGAACGTCATCCAGCATGTCTCCAGCTTCATGAAGCGGATGCACGCATGATCAGACAGCTAAAGGATGCTTCCGAACAGGACCGAATAGACAATCACGGCAATCGCCAGCGTGAAGGCAAGCGATACGAACAGGCGCGTGAAATCGTACGTGTAGAAGCGAGCGGGAATGAGGCTTTTCATAGCGACCTCCTAATTCTTCGTTCTGGTTGATCTAACTACGCGGCATCCGCTGCGCTTCAGGATAGTGAGCGACTGCAACTCATGCTGACCTTGCCGAGGACGTCCACTGGAACTTGAATAGCGGCTATAATGCTGCTACCAGTTCGTCACGCTTCGCACGGTGGTCGTAGCCTTAAAACTTGCAAGGTCGGCGCTGCTGGAAGTAGCCATTCGCCGGCCGCAGTTCAACAGACGCCCGTACGCGCATCCACTCTGGCCGTCTCTGCGGCCAGAGTGCCGGTAGTGGTGGTGGTAATCCATCCAGCATTGAAACGTATGATCGGTGCGGCGATAAGCCCAACGACTAGACCAATCGCGTAGGGCTTTGTCCGTTCATGAATTTGATCGAGTGCCATTATTTTATTCCCTCTAATCAGGTTGATTATTGGGATCGTGGCGGGCCCGCGCTCGGACCAGGAAGCCAATGGGAGTCCGGATCTTTATACTGCGCTTTAAAAGACCCGATGTAAACAATCGCATAAACGTTCATTCAAAGAGGTATTCAAGTAATGATCATTGTACTGTTGGACCGAAATTAAACGTTCAATTGTCATCGATGTATATAAATGCCGAATACAAACGGCGAACATGTTTTCTGCAAACAGTTTTTCAACAATAAATCGTAGTAAAAACGGATTACTGATATGCAAAGATATGATCTTTTTTGAGGCAAGCTTGGCTTTTTGCTTCATCAGAGGCGGTATACCGTCAAACTCACCAGTTTCGATTCCGCATCTCCAAGTGCACGGCCGCGCCGCGCCACGGCGTTCCTGTCCAGTTCTTACGAGGGCGTCAGGGATACAGGCGGAAAGCGCGCGCCCACTGGCCCCTGACATGGCCGCCGTGTCTGGACGTTGTCAACCGCGAAGGCTGGGGCGCGCCCACTGGCGACGCCGTGCCGATCGAGATCCAGAAGGCCCGGCTGAGATCGCTTTGCGTGTTGGAGTGTCCTCCATGAACCAGGACTTCCTCGCCTCCGGTCAGCTGAAGCGCGAGAAGGTCGGGCAGCTGGAGGTGGAATACCTGTACGTCAATACGTCGGCTGAGTCCGGCCGGTCCTCTTGATCGTGCAGGACATCACTGGCCCGCTGTTGCGCGCGCCGGTGCCGAGAATAGCCGGGTGGGGAGCGCATAACGGGTAGGACTAGAAGACTGCTAGGTATCTGAGCAGAAAAACGATGCCGGCGATGATCACGATGGCTTGGACGATCTGCCGGGTGCGGGCGTCGAGCGGAAGACGGTTGATGAGATAAAGAGCCAGCACGATCACGAGGAAGATGATCAGAACAGACAAGCCCACCGGCCCCAAGCTCCTTCGTCATGGCGCATAATCGCACTGGTTTAATTATGGGCATCGGTTGAGAAGGAAAGCGCTACGGCGAAAATTCCCTCTACTCCCGTCTGCAAGGCACGGCGGAACGTCTGACCGCCAAGTTAAAGCGAGTCACCTCCCGATTCTGAAGTGGTGAAGTGGCAGGCCCGATCTCCTCGACTGACCGGCATTCCCGTTGTCGCCTCATAGCAAAGCGCGGCGGCAGTCCAATAGGGGAGCGGTCGCCAGTCGTCAATAATCGTAGCCGGCCTTCTGGGCGGCCTCTGATCACAGATATCCACCGTCTTCGTGCTTGAAACGATCGATCTGGTTCTGTGCCTTGAAGTAGGCCTCTCTCCAAAGCGTGAAGTGCACAGGATCATTCTTGGGATTGTAAGGGTTGTCCCCTAGGTACTTGCCAGTCCTGGGCGCCAGCGACCCCGAATGTCTGGCCTGCCAGTGGCTTGTTTTGCTTTCGTCGGGGATTGTGGAAATACCCTCGCGCCGCAGTACCGTACGACGGAGTTCTGCCGGAAGACCTTGGACTGCAAAGCGAGGAAGCGCGGCGGCCAAAGCGGCGGCCTCTTTGTTAGGCTTGCCGAAGTGTCGATCAAGCTGGATGGTAAGGTCGGCGGGAGCCGTCATTCCCTCTCTAAAGAGGCGGATCATCAGCTTGGTTGCGAGGTTGAAGCGCCGGGGCTGCGTAATATCGTCCGTAGAGCCGGCATCGTTCAAAACGCCATACAGCATGTTCATGTTGTCGTCAGTCAGATTTTGGGTGGAAACTTCGGAAGACACGATGTCCTCCTTCCGGTCGAGGCTAGGGTCTGGCGGCCCTCAAACAGCAGCGCCCGTAATGATGACTGCTGGAGGCGGTACCATGCGCCTTCGTAGGTAGCAAAGCAAACGGTATCTTTCGAAGATGCTAAGACGCACCCCGCGCTAATCGCTTGCGTCATGTGCTCCCACCAAATGGCGCGGCACATCTGATCCAGAGGACTTCGGGGCCAGCCAAGGGAAAGGAAGAGACAAAAGTAGGTTCGCCACACGGTCCCAATACCTAAGCTCAAACTTCCGCTAATGTTCCGGTTCAAGTAACGCACCGTGTGCCGCCTAGTCGAGAAGGCGGAACAGCGCCGCCAGACTGCCGATTACGCTGGCAATCGCCCAAGCATAGCCAGTCCCATCAGCAGCCACATTCCCCAGCCAGGCTGCCGCGGCTCTCCCTGATCTTCCGGCCTCACGCGCTGACTTCCCTTCTTTAAGTGATCGCCCTTTTCGCCTCTCCGACAGCTCGGGAAACGCAGGGGGCACATTGCAATTGTTCTGTTGGTACACCACTTGTAAGCTATCGGCAGCTTCTGAAACGGGCGCTGCCGGGTGCGGACGCCAATAGCGTTCCAGCCCCAACAAAGGAGGACGACATGTCTTCCGCCTCCATTATGTACTCCAAGGACAATCTGATGCGAGCCGCTCTTCGGTTTCGCTACATGGACTTTCTCGTCAAATCAACACCAGCACTGAGTCTGGCGTTCATTCTCTATGTCACGCTCAAGGGTGTCTTCTGGTAGCGCAGCCATTTTGGATCTGCCCACGGCAACAGCCTCGGCTGGTGCCGTGGCTGTCGATAGACCCGCAAAATCACCTCACGCTGGAATCACATTCAAGATGGAACGGACCACAGAAACTGAAATAACATTCGCCCGTCCCTTCGCTCTCAGTTCGTTGATGGTTCCCCTTGAAGCGGGGACGTACCGCCTGATTGTTGAGGAGGAAGAGATCGAGGGCCTGTCGTTTTCCGCCTTCCGGAGAACCAACACCCAACTTGAGATACCGGCCATTACGACAGGCGTGGGCACCAGGCAGCGCCTGCGAGTTTCTATGCAGGAAATCGAAGCGGCTCTGGCGAAGGATGCCGAGCTCTAATGACCGATCGCTGACCGCTGCGATCTCGTCGGCATCGCGTGTTTACGACAAGAAGATTGAGAGTTCTCTCATGGCAATTGAATTTCACAACGGAGCCAGAAGCTATGACGAGATCTCCAGACGAGTTCGCTTCCTCGGCCATGACGGCATGTTCGAAATTCGCTTCTTCGTGGATATCGACGTATTGGCTAAAGGACCGGGCGAGACGGCGACCCTCCTTGTCCTGCGGGCGTAGGGCGAGGCTATCACCGGGACCGGGTCGGTGAATGTTTGCCGTTTGCACTGCCGATACGTGCAACGCCAGCGGCTTAACTGAAGCTTTACCGTCACTTCATTGCCTTGGATCGGCAGGTCCTGGAGACTGCGGTACGACCAGCCGTGCCGACTTCTGCTCTGATGTCGGCAATCTGGGCATATGCCCGAGGATGGTCCGCAAGCAGACACAACACAATCACCATCGTCGGATCGATACGGCGCATTGGCCCGGTCCCGAAGTGGATCGGGCACCATCACAGCCAGCCGCGAGAGATCGGAGGCGGGTTTTCTATCGCGAGGCTTTTTCGCCAACCAGCAGCGCGAGCTTCTGCCTCGGAGCAGAACCAACGCTCGCCGTATTGGGGTGAGATCTTGGTCTCAGCGTAAAACTTCTGGCCGGGAACGTGGTAGATGCGCTCGCCACTGTTGATGCTAACATTGCCCTTGATGTCGCAGGCGCCGCCCAGGTTCATCGTTGGGGCGAGGGAGTTGATCACGTCGACACCGACGTATCCAAGCAAGCCGGCGCCGATGATCGCCAGATAGAACGACTGCATCGTGAAGAGCGGCAATGCCTGCTTCTTCGTCTGGTATCGATGCGGCGGAAACGAACGGTGTGTCGGCATGGGGTGACGATGCTCTTTCGCCTTAAAGATGCAAGGTGAAGTTGAGCTACAGGTAAAGTGCCGGTTGGCGAAATCGCTAAAAGGCAATCAGTTCACGCCGCATAGCAATACGAGGGGAAGCCGACGCGCCCCGCCCATAGAGAACGCTGATGCATGCACCAGCGCCGTCGGCCAGGCCGGGAGGGTAGCCCGGCACCAATTCGAGGCCAACTTTATAGCAAACCGGCCTTTCGCTATAGGGTGGCGCATCAGATTATAGTTTGCAGCCCGTCAGCACCCGGTGGCGGGCTTTTCATTTGGAGAGCGACCCGCTTCAGTTTGGAGCTGGTGTAGTTGGTGCGGGGTTAGCCGGCGGTGTGGTCTCAGTAGAAGCGGGGGGCGAGCCCGGAGCTGTTGCGGTCCCACTTGGTCGCTCGCGTCCGAAAAGCACCACCAAAGCTACTATGATGATGATAACAACGACGATTCCAATGATCATGTTTCGATTCATGACTTGGTCCTCCAAAAGTTACGCGTCCGAGGCCTATTGGACAGGTAGTTGTTAGCATCTGATTGTCCATAGGCGTTCTCGATCCCGTATCTGGGTGAACCAGCCATTTCTGAATGGAGCGGAGACTCCGATTTGTCCGAGGTCAGCTCGGAAGCTGCGAGCTTAATCGCTCAGGTGTGGCGCTTAGGTCTGATCAGCGCCTCCAGATCGCCGCCGCTGACGATAGGTTCCGGCATTTGCCCGGAGTGCACGAAGACCTCGATGGCTTGGAGGTCAGCTCGTAAGCTTGCCCGGCGGCTACGCGTTCTCGGTCGCGACCAACGTCCTTCTTATCGTCTGCCATTGCGTCCTCCTCCATTGGAGCGGAGGAACGCACGACACGTGGAATTAGTTCAGGCAGGCAAGCCCGCGCCGCCGCTCCGGAGTTAGCCATTCAGGAGAGATCATGGAAAGCATTCTGACGCTGGCGCTCATGCTCCTCGCAGTGCATTGGCTGCTCGACTACCCGCTGCAGGGTGACTTCCTCTCCAAGGCCAAACAATCAGGCCCGCTGCGCGTTTATCACCTGATCGCACATTCCGGTATTCAAGGCGCCGGCGTAGGGCTGGTCACCGGCAATGTGTGGATCGGGTTAGCGGAATGGCTGGCTCACACGATCATCGGCGAGGCAAAGGTGCAGGGCAGGACGACGTTCGCCCAGGATCAAGCCTTACACATCGCCAGGAAGGCCGTCTGGCTCGCCTACCTCCTCCTGTCCGCAACGCATGGATCGTCTATCTCGCCTTGGTGGCGTTGATGTTCTTCATGAGCTCGCTGCCTATGTGGTGGCAGCTATGACTCCCCGTGCAGAACGCGCGATCCTCGCGCTTCTCTGTGCTGTTGCTGGCGCCTGTCTCGTCTATGCCGTGTGGTCCATTTGGTAGAAAATTCATATCGCGAAATGCGACGGCCTCACCGGCCAGTAGAAATGATTTTGCTCAGGAGGCCCAGTAGAGTTTGCGCGCTCGCCAAGCGTCTTTCATCTTCTCTAGGATTTCAGCTTCGGTTCGATGCGGAAACTGAGTGTGTAGGGCTGCAGCCATGGCTAAGATATCGACGTTATTGTTTTTTTCGACCTTAGCCTTATCGGCAGCGCCATTGATTTGATCCGCCAACAGCGCGTCTTCGTCTTTGCTCATTCCATCCTCCTAAGATCACCCATGCCAGTCCTGACAAACGCAGGCATGAGCGTTTCGCCCAAACGGTTGCGAAAGGCAAGACGGCAACAAGGAGGCTGGATAACTCCAACAAGGGATAACACCATGGCAACGATGGTCGACCTCGCGCGCACTGCGGCAGAGAAGAAGGAAGAACTCGACCGCTGGGAGAAGGGGCCGACCGAATCCGATCGTCCGGACTATGCCTACGGCCTCACGCTGTTCCTCGATTACACGACCCTCAAGAAGATGAGTCTCACCGATCGCGACTTCGACAGCGGACAGCCGGTCACCATCATGGCCCACGCGATGATCACCGAGGACCGGATCGAAATCGTCAACGGCGAAAAGAGACACTCGATCTCGCTGCAGGTCCAGAAGATGGCCCTTGAGCAGGAGACGAAGGACGTGGCCGATAAGTTCTACGCCGAAAAGGCATCGGCTTGATATCGAGGTCTGGCATGCTCGGTGTAAAGCAGCTTCGTTTTGTCGAAGAGTATCTGATTGATCTCAATGCCACCCAGGCTGCGATCCGCGCCGGGTATAGCGCAAAGACCGCATCCGAAACAGGCATCGCGCCTGTTAGCGAATGTCAAGGTTGCAGAGGCCAACTGGCGCATGGACTTCGTCGCGTGACCCCGCAAACGAATTCGCACGCTCTCTCGCCAAGGTGCTTATCATCCAAGGCGGCTATTCCAACAATCCGAAGGACCCCGGCGGCGCGACGATGAAAGGTGTGACGCAGGGTGTCTATGACGAGTATCGCCGCACGCACGGCCTACCCCTCATGCCGGTAAAGAACATCAGCAATTCCGAACTGGAGGCAATCCACCGCAAAAAGTACTGGGACGAGATCAAGGGCGACAAGCTGGCGCCCGGTGTCTCGTATGTCGTCTTCGACGGTTCGGTGAACTCCGGTGTTGCTCAGTCCGTCAAATGGCTACAGCGCGCGCTTCAGGCGATGGGACTTTATCAAGGTCTCATCGACGGCATTCTCGGGCAGGGGACGCTTCTGGCACTCGGTGGCGTCAACGACAATGACAGCCTGATTGCGCGCATCCTCGACCGCCGTCTGGCATTGCTCAAGGCGCTGAAGACATGGAAGCGTTCGGCAGGGGCTGGACGGCCCGCGTCAACGGCGTGCGCGCTGTCGGGCAGGCCTGGGCAACCGGCTCCGTTGGCCCTGAGATCGAGCTGCAGCAGGCCCAGGATCAATTGACGCTCAGCACCAGCAGCGAGTTCATCGGCAAGCTTGTCGCGGGGCTCATCATCGCCAGCGCCGTGTTGACGATCGGCGGCCTTGCCTATCGCTGGTATGCGAAGCGCAAGAGAGATGAGCTGCAGGATGCTCTCGATCTGAAGGTGGCGGTCAATGCTCAAGCTGCTGCCTGAATGGCTCAAGATCGGCGCGGGAGCGGCCTTGGGCGCCGCGCTGGTCGTCTATCCCGCAATCCTCATTGGGCGCTCTGAGGGACGCCAACAGGCCGCAACCGTCGCACTGGAAGCCGCGGTCAAACGCTTTGCCGAAAAAGGAAAGATCAATGGTCAAGTCTCTTCTCTTGATGCTGCCGCTCTGTGCAATGATTTCGGGCTGCCAGACCGCGACAAAGCCGACTGCATGCGCCGGGTTCGAGAAGCTTCAGCCAAGCCTTGAAACGTCGGTCCTCATCCTCAAGACGGATCGGCCGTTTGCCAACCAGGTGGCGTCACACAATCGCTTCGGCGCCTCTCAGGGCTGCTGGTAGCAAGGGCCCGGCCTCCTCGTCAGGCCGAGCCCTCCTGTTGCCGCCTCAAAGCTTGCTGAGCACGGCGGCGGCGAAATAGTCGATCGGCTTTCGCCGGTCAAGCACGCATAGAGCATTGAAGGGCAGGGGCGGCGGATGACATGAACAACAATGATGCACACCGAGTTTATACGGATGCAGTGACAGCCCAGCTCGACGAGCGGGTGACCGATCTCGGACGCCGGCAGACCGATCTTGAACCGGAGATGCGGGCTGGGTTCAAGGGGATCGATGCCGCCGTAACGGCGCTGGCGAACGAGACGAGAGCATCGATCGCAGCTCTGTCGACGAACCTGGCAGAGCGGAACAAGCCGCAATGGCAGGCCCTCGGCGTGGCGCTGACGTTCGCGGCGATGCTCGGCGGCCTTGCTTATCTCCCAATCCGGGAGGCAACCAGCGACCTGAAGCGATCCGTCGGGATCCTCGCAGAGAAGATGGTGACGCAGAGCGAGCTTGAATGGCGCACACAGCGAAGCGCCGAGGATCGCGCCAGGACGGACGGCAGCGTTAAGGAGCTTCGTGATGCTGAGGTACCGAGGGAAGAGCTCGACCGCGTCTTCGCCAGCTATGATCAGCGGTTCACCGACCAGCAACGGCAGCTCGACGACGTCAAGCAGGCGCAGGGCAACGTCTACGGTGCGAGGGCTATCCTTTTGGACCTTCGGGAGTGGATCGATCGTATCGAGCGTCAGCGGCTATCTGCGGGGCAGACAGGCCCGTCGCAATGAAACGTAGAAAGGCGACCAGGGGGCTCGTCCAAAAATGGCGAGCCTCGTCCAGAAATGGCGAGCCCCTGGTCTAATGGCGGCCGCGGATATTGGGTAACGTGGCCGTCACGGCGCTGTGCTTTGGGGGGGGCTCCAGCGCGGCAAACTAAA
Source organism: Rhizobium sp. P32RR-XVIII (assembly GCF_012641395.1). GTDB lineage: Bacteria > Pseudomonadota > Alphaproteobacteria > Rhizobiales > Rhizobiaceae > Rhizobium. The sequence goes on from NZ_JABAIH010000016.1 coordinate 68,455, forward strand.
GCTCCGGGGAGCCTGATCGTCAATAATCAATTAGGGTTAAGCCAGTCGTTATCGGCGGATCGAAGGGCCCGCTCCTACGGAAAAGCGAGCCCTTGCCGCGCCTCCTGTATCCCTTGCCATTCAGCGCGGAATTGACCACACGGCACCAGGGAAGAGGGCTGCGGCTCCAACATCACTGGCGACTAGGTAAGGAAGACTACCGCGCGGCCATATTGATAACGGGTTTCCTCAGCGAGCGTTCCGGTCCGCTACCGTACAGTCACAGAAAAAGCCCCGCCGAAGCAGGGCAGTTCTCATCAGCATTCAGGGATCGCGCAACCGATCCCAACGCAGGAAACGAATAAGGACCCCCCAGGTTCCAGCCCGACCATTCGATCAAAAAGAAGCCCCGCCGAAACGGGGCAGTTTGACGAAGAAGGATCGCGCGACTTTCCAGTAAGGGCAAAGGAAGGGTCTATCAGCGAACCACGCCCCGCGATCCCAACAGCTAGAACACCGAAAGCATTCACAAGGTTCCGGTGCGGTAGCGTACCGATCGCAATCGGCTCATATGACGTTGAACAGCGCGGCCAAGCTCCCGGTGACTTCGGCAAATAGCTCGCCTTACTCAGGCGGTGGGCCGTCATTCCCCCGGCTGCCAAGCCGAGCCTCACGTAACCTCGCGGTCTTGGCTTCGCGTTGAAGGCGTTCCGTTTCGAGGATGGTTTTGGCAACTTTATTTGTTGCTTCCAGCCTCGCTTGTTGCTCGCTTGCAGATCGGCTACCCAACTGTTCCTCCGTTGCAACTGGTATCATCCCGCGATTGGGGGATGCTGTGTTAACGGGCTGCTTAAAAACTTAGCCCTGCGCGGACCTGCTTCAAGCATCGGTCCGTTGCCGTACGGTGGCAGCCCGCCTCAAGACTCTGGGATACACCAGTCGTTTCGATGCCCGGGCCGCCACTTTCGAGCGAAGCCTTCCCGCAACAGCGTCTTGCCGATCTCTTGCGTGGGCATAGCCTATGTTATGGAGACCGCACGACGTTGAAAGTTCGTTGTCGGATTTTCCGATAGTGACGCCGCCGGTACCGCGATTACGCCTTTTCGCATGAGTGGCTTTTTAGCCTCACGCATAAACCATTCGTTGAGACCAGCAATTTTAAACTGCTTCCATTTCAAAGATGGATTTCATCATGCCTGATTTGTTTCGATACATCGTTTTCATCGGCTTTATCGCATTGGGTTTCGGGTGTGCCCTGGTCACTTACTGGCTTTCTTCCCGGCGGTGACATACGCTCACGCCAGCTTCCGTTCCTTGATGCACTTCGCGTGCGATCCGATCTCCGGTGTATCAATGCCCGAGACGAACGGAACACCTTCCCCCAGCGATCGCATATCGGCAGGCATTTCACCGTATCGCCGTCCACGGCAATCATGGACGCGCATACCAGCAGTCCGGATATCACTGCATCCCCCATGGAGCGAGCGACAAACTGCCGCTCCTGTAATCTTCAGCATCGCTACTATCTTTTGGCAATGTCCAAAAGTTCTGTCCACGTTGCCCTTTACGTTGTCAGTTTGGTCCTCGCTCTGACCGCGCTGGCTCTCGCTTTGAGAATGGGACACACGCCGTCGTCGATCCCGATTTAGAGACGGTCACCTGTTAGAGCGATGCGGCGGCAGCCCGCGATAATTCAACGGCTGATGCTTCCGGCAATACCAGAGCGTGATTGCCTTGCTCTCCTCGAAGCAGTAGCAGCCCCATTCCGTGCCGGCGCGTGCGCGGCGACAATCACGATGAGACGCGCATTGCCTCGCCTGAAATGTTCCTGAACTGTTTGTTGTTGCCTCATTTGATTTGCTCCCGGTCGACAGAAACCGGAAGCGAATCAAATGAGGCAGATCAGCATGGCGACGAGAAGGGAACTTGCAGGAGCAGTAGGGGAGCGATACCGCAGTGGGAATCGGAGCGAGAAGTCACGGATACTCGATGAATTTGTGGCGACCAGCGGCCTTCACCGCAAGCATGTGATGCGTCTGTTGCGCAACGATTGTGGATCGCGTGATCCTGCACGTCGTCGACCGCGGATCTATGACACAGCAGTTCGTGAGGCGCTGGTGGTACTGTGGGAGGCGTCGGACCGGATTTGCGGCAAGCGGCTGAAACCTCTGTTGCCAATATTGATCGAGGCGATGGAACGTCACGGTCAACTCGATCTTGCTGCGGAAGTTCGAGAACCGTTGTTGGCGATGAGCGCGGCGACGATCGACCGGGCACTGCGCGACGTGCGTGAAGCGGCCGGTGGTCGCAGGCGCCGCAGAACAGCCTCCTCCTCAGCGCTTCGCCGCAGCATCCCAATCCGGACCTTCTCGGACTGGCAGGACCCTCCGCCTGGCTTCGTCGAGGCGGATCTCGTTGCCCACAGTGGACCAATGGCGAGGGGCAGTTTTATCCAGACGCTCGTGCTCACCGATATTGCCTCCGGTTGGACTGAGTGCGCTCCGCTGCTGGTCCGGGAACAAAACTTGCTGAGCGAGGTGTTGACGGAACTGCGTCGTCTTCTGCCGTTCCCGCTCCTGGGATTCGACACGGATAATGACAGCGTGTTATGAACGAGACGATCCGCGACTACTGTCTGAACGCCGGGATTGTGTTCACCCGCTGCCGACCATATCGCAAGAATGACCAGGCTTTCGTTGAACAGAAGAACGGCGCGGTGGTGCGGCGCATTGTCGGCTATCGCCGCTTCGAGGGGGTGCAAGCTGCGGCGTGTCTGGCTGCGCTCTACCGAACGGTGCGGCTCTTCGTTAATTTCTTTCAGCCCTCCTTCAAATTGAAAGAAAAGTACCGTGACGGCGCGCGCGTGAAGAAACGCTACCATCCTGCGGCTACTCCCTGCCAGAGATTGCTGGATCATCCGGAAACGCCGGAGGCAGTGCGGGCCGATCTGCGTGCTATGAGCGCGTCTCTCAATCCGATCAAACTCCTGCAAGAAATACGGCTTGCCCAGCAGCGCCTCGCTGACCTTGCCGACCGAACCGGCGCATCACCGGAAGCCTCGGACCTCGACAGCTTCCTGCAGGGTCTGCGCTCGGCATGGCGCGAGGGGGAGATACGGCCAACGGCGCGGCTGAAACAAAAACAGAAGCGTGAACGGCGCCGACCGGATCCACTCATAAAGGTGACGGATGAATTGAAAGCATGGTTCGACGAGGAACCATGGCTGACAAGCCGGGAATTGCTGGAGCGCCTCCAAGAGAAATACCGCGGTGAATATCGGGATTTGTTACTGCGCACATTGCAGCGGCGGGTCAAAATCTGGCGAAAAGAAAGGGCTCCCGCCATGGTATTTGGGGTATCAGGCCTCCAGGCATCGTCCACACCCGCTGTCCTATGATAACGATGCGGTCGGGAGCAAAAAGATGAGGCAATCGATGAAAGCCTCAGGAACATCCTTAGCTGAGGCAATACGAGTCTCACCTTGATTGTCGCCGCGCACCGGGGCACTATCCGTAGTTGGTCCTTGCACCTTCGCAGTGACAAGGCTCTCGATGATCTGGCGCGGATGTTCAACTCGTACATCCGCGGCTGGGTCAACTTCTATGGTCGGTTCTGTCCTTCAGCTCTCCAACCTACGCTCTGGAGCATCGAACGATACTTGGCTCGATGGGCTTCGGGAAAGTACAAGTCCTTGCGTGGGCACAAGCGGCGATCCCGGCATTGGCTCTTGCGCATCGCGCAGCGCCAACCTCGGCTGTTCGCCCATTGGCCACTGCTTCATGGATACGGCCGGACAATGGGAGCCGGATGATGCGAGAGTATCACGTCCGGTTCTGAGAGAGCGCGGGGGTGCAACTCCCCTGCGCCACTCGCCTCGTCATCACCATTCAAGGAAAGAAACCCTGGCTGTGGCGGGCCGTGGATCAGGAGGGCTTTGTTCTCGACGTTCTGGTGCAAAGCCACCGCAATGCCAAGGCCGCCAAGCGTCTGATGCGAAAGCTCCTCAAGGGTCAAGGCCGTTCGCCGCGTGTGATTACTGACAAGCTCCGATCCTATGGCGCGGCAAAGCGCCAGATCATGCCGGCGTCGAGCATCGTTCGCACCACGGTCTCAACAACAGGGGCGGAGAATTCCCATCAACCGGTCCGACGACGCGAGAAGATCATGAAGCGCTTCAAGTCAGAGCGGCACCTCCAGCGCTTCGTGTCCATCCACGATCCGGTCGCCAACTTGTTCCACATTCCCCGACACGACATTTCATCTGTGCATCATCGCGAACTGCGAGCAATTGCCATGCAAATGTGGAGTGCAATCGCGCGCATCGAAGCCGCCTGAGCCAAGGCCATCCTCCATGATTCTGGCCGGGAAACATTAACTTTACGGTGCCAATGGGAGCAATCGCCTCAGCAAAAACTCGTGCAACAACTCAACTGATCGGGGCCTGAAGCCTACGAGTAATCCTCTGCGACGCACTTAAAAGGGCATAGTGCCTATAGTTTAGGCAATCTCAAAACTGCACAATTTATACCCTTGAAATGTACTCGGAAGTGTGTTTTGCTAACCAATATATTGGATATCGGAAGATAAACGAATGCTCCTCGACGAAACTGTCCAGCCTGTTAGCCGAAAGGATGCGGTCCTGATGGTTTTGCGGCGCGCAATCATTGAAGGGCGGCTAGCACCTGGCGAAAGACTTGATCCCGCCGGCATCGCAGCTCAACTGAATTGCAGCCGCATGCCAGTCCGCGACGCGCTGAAGGAACTCGAAGCCCAAGGGCTGGTCACCTGCTATCCATCGAGGGGGACCGAAGTGTCGCTGCTTGACGCTAAAGATCTCGAGCAAATCTTCGCAATCCGACTGGCTTTGGAGAAGCTCGCCCTCGAGCGCGCGATCGGATTGATGACGGAGAGCGATCACGGATTGCTGCGCAGCATGCTTTTGCGGATGGACCACTGCGAAACACTCAAGGAGTGGCTGTCCATCAACGAAGACTTTCACGGCCATATCAATGCCGCCTGTGGCTGGCCGCGCCTGGTCAGCCAGATCGAGCGGGAGCGCAGCAATATCGAGCGGTATATCCGCCACCGCATCAGGCTCGACGGTCGCGATGAACCACGCAAGGAACACTGGGCGTTGCTAGATGCCTGCATCGCACGGGACGTGACGAAGGCCTGCAGCGTTCTTGAAAAACATCTTTCAACAACCGCTCGACGTATCGTCGAAGAACATAACGAAAATCAGATATGAACTCCATAGAAACCGAAATTTCTGAAGCGCCTCTACTGGCCGATCTCAGTAATGTCAGTATGCAATACGGCAGCGGTACCCTGGCGCTGGCGGACACGTCGCTCAAAATCAGAGAAGGCGAATTCATTGCCGTCGTCGGTCCGAGTGGTTGCGGAAAGTCATCGCTTTTAAAGCTTGTGTCCGGCCTACACCCACCCAAAAGAGGTCAGGTGGTCGTTCAGGGAAAGCCGGTCACCGCGCCCATCAACATATGCGGCATCGCCTTTCAAAACTCGAACCTTCTTCCCTGGCGCACTACATTGGAAAACGTGCTGCTGCCGCTGGAGATCGTCGAGCCTTATGCGCGCAATCTGCGCCGTAACCGCACAGAATATGAAGAACGAGCCCGCGCCCTATTAAAAACGGTTGGCCTGCAAGGCTTCGAGCAGAAATATCCCTGGGAATTGTCCGGTGGCATGCAGCAGCGGACATCGCTTTGCCGCGCCCTGATCCACGACCCCCGATTGCTTCTGCTTGACGAACCCTTCGGCGCGCTCGACGCGTTTACCCGCGAAGACCTCTGGGAAACACTGCAGAAGCTCTGGTTCGAAAAACGACCGACAGTCATTCTCGTTACTCATGATCTTCGCGAAGCTGCCTATCTGGCTGACACGATTTACGTCTTCGGCCCGAGGCCCGGTCGGATCGTTGCCCAGACCAAAGTCGAATTTCCCCGTCCTCGAACCCTCGAGTCCACTTTCGAACCCGACTTCGTCGACCTCGTCCATTCCCTACGCGGCAAGATCGCACATTGAGGCAGCCAATGCTTGCAAACGTCTCAAAGAAATTCTCTCCGGTATTGATTACGGTCGGCTTTTTCCTCTTCTGGGAAATCGCCTGTGTGGTCTTCCAGATCGATCGGTTCATTCTGCCGCGCCCGTCTGAAGTGGCGGTCGAGTTGGTGAGCCAGTTTCAGGCCCTGTGGCTGAATTCAGTTTTCACCTTCTACACCACGCTCGCGGGCTTTGCCGTCGCCGTAGTGGTGGGAGTGTTCCTCGGTATGCTCGTCGGCGCTATGCCGTCCGTCTATCGCGGCCTTTACCCCATCATGGTCGGCCTCAACTCTATTCCGAAGGTCGCTATCGTTCCCATCCTGGTGATCTGGTTCGGCATCGGCATGATGCCGGCAATCCTGACGGCCTTTTCGATCGCCTTCTTTCCGATCATGGTCAACGTGGCGACGGGACTTGCGACGATCGAGCCAGAGTTGCAGGACGTTCTTCGCGCCCTCGGAGCCAGCCGCTGGCAGATCTTGAGAAAAGTCGGCCTGCCGCGAGCCATGCCCTTCCTGTTCGCCTCACTCAAGGTCGCCATCACGCTCGCGTTCATCGGCTCTGTGGTTGCCGAAACGGTCGCGTCTGACAGGGGTATCGGATATCTGATGATGTCGGCCAGCGCGCGTTTTGACGTGCCACTCGTTTTCGCCGGCCTATTCGTCATCGCGATCATGGGTGTCGTTATGTACGAACTCTTCGCCTACGTCGAGCGCCGCATGACTTTCTGGGCGACGCGCTCCAGCAACGCCGTTTCCTGAAAGTGAAAGTGACATAGACATGCTTCCCAAGCACGGACGTTATTCCTTTTCGCCGATCTACGATCGCCCCGACTATTTGTGGCCAGGCAACAAGCGGCTGGCAGTCTGCGTCGTTACCAACCTGGAAGTCTATGCCTACCGGAAGGGTACCGGCTGGGACCCCGCCAAAATCGGCGAGCCGCAAAACCAGCGGAACTACGCCTGGCGCGATTACGGAAACCGGGTCGGTATCTGGCGGCTGTTCGACCTGTTCGATCAGCTTAATATTCCCGCGGCGCATAATTGCAATTCATTGCTTTATGACGACCATCCGCAGATATTTGAGCGGATCAGAAAGCGCGGCGACGAAATTGTCGCGCATGGACGCACCAATGCCGAACGCCAGGGAGATCTCTGGGAGTTGGACGAGCGCCGCCTAATCGACGATGTCACAAGCGCAATCACCCGCAACGAAGGTCATCCGCCGAAAGGATGGATGGGTCCTGCAGCGTCGGAAAGCAATGCGACCCCCGATCTGCTGAAGGAAGCCGGCTACAAATACGTCATGGATTGGCCGGCGGACGATCAGCCCTTCTGGCTAAAGACGCGCTCAGGCCCCCTTCTGTCGGTGCCCTACCCGGCGGAGCTCAACGATTCCGCATCAATCATTCATCGCCGCAATACGGCGGATCAGTTCGCCGACATGATCGTCGCCCAATTCGACGAGATGATCGAACAATGTGCAGCGCAGCCGCTCGTCATGACGATATCGCTTCATGCATTCGTCATTGGCCAATCGTTCCGGCTCGGCGCCTTGCGCAAAGCCCTGCGTTACTGCGTCGAGCATCCGAAGGCGGACCGCGCTTGGTGGACGACACCCGGAGCAGTAGCCGACCATTGCTACGAACTTCCCCCCGGCGTTGTTCCCGGCGACGCCCCGTGACCAAGCAGCAGCATAACCGCGCAAACCTCATAAAAACATAAGGTGGAACAGATGAAAATGCATTTAACGGCAGCGGCAATAGCAATCGGCTCTATATCGCCGGCAATGGCGCAATCGGTCGAAACGCCCGATGTGAAGATCAGTCTGGACTGGGCTTTCCAGGGGCCGCAATCGGTCTTTCTCTACGGCGTAGACAAGGGCGAGTTCACGAAACTGGGAATCAATGCGCAGGTCGACCGCGGCAACGGTTCGGGAGACACGGTGACGCGCGTCGCATCCGGAGCCTATCAGTTCGGCTGGGCCGACATCGCGACGATGGTGAAGTTCAACGCTCAGAACCCCGGCAAGGAACTGGTCGCCATCTACGTGACCGGCGGTAATTCGCCGCTTGCCGTCGTCACGGTTGATGGACGCGGCATTAAGAGTCCGAAGGATCTGGAAGGCAAGAAACTCGGCGCCACGGCTGGCAGCGCTGCGCTGGCACTGTTTGACATCTTCGCAATGGATGCCGGATTCGATAGCAAGAAAGTGACATGGCAACAGTTGAGCGGTGCCCTGCGCGAGCCAATGATGGTGAAGGGCGAGGTTGCTGCTGTCGCAGGCTTCACGACGTCGAGCGTGATGAGCGTCGTCGATCTCGGTATACCGCTCGATAAGGTCGTGACGTTGAAATACAACGATTTCGGTGTGCGGCAATATGGAACCGCTATCGTCGCCCAACCCGAATTTGTCAAGAAAAATCCGAAGACCGTGGCCGCCGTCGTCAAGGCGATAAATGCCTCCTTCATGGATGCGATCGCCAATCCAAAGGAGTCCGTTGCGGCAATCAAGTCGCGCGATCCTCTGGTCAATCCCAGCACAGAGTGCATCCGCCTTGTCGACGGGCTTCGCGACCTGACGCTGACCGACGAGTTCAAGACGAATGGCATTGGTTCGTTTACGACCGATCGCATGGCGGACTCCGTCAAGGAAATCTACCAAGCGTTTGATTTAAAGGGAGATATCTCGGTCGATAAGATCGTGGTCAATGATTTCCTGCCGCCCAAGGAAGAGCGCATTCCGCCGGCTCTTGGGTCCTGCAACTAAGGCCCGCAAAGACATACCACGCCGGCGCGAGCGGTGTAGAGGCTGCCGCGCTGGCGATACCGATGACACCGATTGCGATGTCAAACGAAAATCCTGACCGATCGCATCGCGATGACGCTACCCGCAGGCTGCCGCCGGAAGCAATCCGAAGCCCATCCGGCTCTGCCCAATTTTTAGGAGATAAGAACCATGTCCGACAGTGTCGGCAATTCCGTTCGCAACCGTCTGCCCTATATCCCGATTCACGAGAGGCCGACGCTGACTTTGCCAGGCAATGCTCGCGTCGCCGTATGGACGATCGTCAACGTTGAAAACTGGAGCCCTCTTGGCGCTATGCCGCGCGCCGTTCTGCCGCCACCCATGGGCCAGCCGCTGATCCCGGACGTCCCGAACTGGGCCTGGCATGAATATGGTATGCGCGTCGGCTTCTGGCGCTTTTTGGAGACGCTTTCGTCCCGAAATCTAAAAGCAACTTTCGCGGTGAACGGCACCGCCTGCAAGCTTTATCCGCAAGCTTGCGCGGCTGCGAGGGATGCCGGCTGGGACTTCATGGGGCATGGCTTCGTTCAGCGGCCGATGCATAAGGTGGAAGACCAGCAATCGGCGATCCGCGACACAATTGCCGCGATCCGCGAATTCACGGGCTCGGCACCCAGAGGATGGGAGAGTCCCGGCATCACGGAGACCGACGAGACGCTCGACCTCTTGGCGGAAGGTGGGATCGAATATGTCGCGGACTGGGTGCTTGATGATCAGCCGGTGGAACTCAAGACCCGCTCTGGTCCTATCGTCTCGGTCCCATACACGGTGGAAATCAACGACGTGGTGATCAGCGCTGTCCAGCAGCAGCCTTCCGACGAAATCCTTCGCCGCGGCAAGGATCAGTTCGATCGGCTCTACCTCGACGGCGCCAAGGCGCCACGCGTCATGGCGATTTCGATCCACCCCTACCTGACCGGCGTGCCACACCGGATCAAATATCTTGAGGCCCTTTATGACTACATTCTCGGCCATGACGAAATCGTCATGTGGACGGGGGCCGAAATTCTTGACTGGTACAAGTCGCAGCCAAAGCCTGCTATTTAGGGCAATCACATGACACTGCCGAAGGTTCTCGTCGTCTCTCTTGGCGGCACTATCACCATGACGAAAGGCGCGGGTGGGGGCATTGCTCCGACCCTCGATGCCAGCGATCTTGTTGCCGCCGCTCCGGAATTGGTGGCGCGAGCAGAGATCGACACTGCCGCGCCGCTCAGGCTTCCGGGTGCCAATCTGACTCTGAACATGCTGACAGAGGTCGTTAGTATGATCGATGAACGGTTGGCGTGGGACTGCGATGGAGCCGTCGTTGTCCAGGGAACCGACACGATCGAGGAAACAGCCTGGATACTGGATTGCCTCATCAGGTCCCACAAGCCGGTCGTGGTAACCGGCGCTATGCGCGGAGCCGACGCTCCCAGCGCGGACGGACCGGCCAATATCCTGTCCGCCGTCACCGTTGCCGCCAGCAAGAAGGCGCGGGGCCTGGGCTGTCTCGTCGTCCTCAACGACGAAATCCATGCCGCGCGCTATGTGCAGAAAACCCATACCGTGTTGCCAGACACCTTCATGTCGGCTGGTACCGGACGGCTGGGACTTGTGGCCGAGAGCCAGCCGTTCTTCTTTTCGCGCATCGACCGGCTGCCGCCGATCCAGCCCAGCTCGCCATTCGATGTACGGGTGGCCTTGTTGACGGTCGGCCTGGGGGACGATGGACGTCTGCTTCATGCCATTCCATCGCTCGGATACGAGGGGCTCGTGATCGCCGGCATGGGCGTCGGTCACGTTCCCGCCGTGTTGGTTCCGGAAATCGAGAAGATCGCTAAAGATATTCCTGTCGTTCTGGCAACTAGGATCCCGGCTGGTCCCTCGTTGAAATCGACCTATGGCTTTCCGGGATCGGAGCGCGATCTCCTTTCAAGAGGACTCTGGTCGGGGGGACGCCTGTCCGCCCTTAAGGCGCGGCTGACGCTGGAGATGCTTCTCGCGTCGGAGCCCGAGAGAATGCGGGTAAAAGATCGCTTCGCCATCTACGCGGACCTGTAACCCTGAGTGGAAAGAAAAGCTGGGGTCGAAGACGCATTTTTCGACAAACGCACACCAATCCGGATAGCATTGGAATTTCATGCATCTGAATGAACTTCTTAAATATTTCGAGGACCTATGCTCAGATTTCTCGCAAGGATAACACTACAGAAGAGGGCTGCATGACGATCGAAATTTCCGGATTCTCTCTGGTCAGCCAAGATCCGATGATGGGCTATGGCGCAGTCGGGGAAGGCATGTCGATGCAGGTCGCGCGCGACGGTCGGCGCATCCTCTGGATAGCACATGAGGGGCCACCGAAGAATTTCACCGGCATTGACGTTTCCAATCCGAAACGTCCGAAGGTCGTCGTGCAGACCGATCTGCCACACGGGCGTGTGCGGTCGAATTCCCTCGAAGTGGTCGGCGACATCATGGCGGTCGCTTATCAGACAGTTGAGCCGGGCTTGACACCCGCCGGTTTCGAACTGTTCGACATCAGCGTTCCGGAGCAGCCAAAGTCGATCAGCTTTTTCGATTGTTCAGGACCTTATTCCCGCGGTGTACATCAACTGTGGTTCGTCGACGGCCGCTATGTCCACTTCGCCGGTGGCGCCGCCGATTTCCAGCCGCGCGACCAGAAGGACGACCAGATTTATCGCATTGTCGATATCGCGAATCCCGCTCGGCCTGTGGAAGTGGGGCGCTGGTGGCTGCCGGGGATCCGCGAAGGCGATGCGGGGGCGCCCCCAAAGCGCTTGAAGATCGATTCCGGCTTTCGCGCGCACAACACCAACGTCTATCCGGATCGGCCCGACCGCGCCTATATCGCCTTCCTGGACGGGGGCGCATTCATTCTCGATATTTCCGACATGGCGCGGCCGAAGGTCGTCTCATCCTGGAACCCTCATCCGCCCTATCCAGGTTTCACCCACACGGTCATGCCGCTTTTCTCGCGAGACCTCCTTCTGGTGACGGACGAATGCGTCCTGGACAATGGCGCGGACTGGCCGAAACTATCTTGGGTTCTGGACGCCCGCGAGGAAACCAATCTCGTACCGATTTCCACCCTTCCGCTACCGTCGGTGGAGGCGTTCGCGCCGCGCGGAGGACGTTACGGCTCGCATAATCTGCATGAAAACCGGCCCGGCGAAACCTCCTTCCACTCCGAAAATCTGATCTTCGGCTGCTTCTTCAGCGGTGGCGTCCGCGCTTACGACCTATCCAACCCTCTTCAGCCAAAGGAGATTGCGCATTTCGTGCCGGATACGCCAAAGGGATCACGGGTGACGTCGGCGCAGATCAACGACATCTATGTCGACGAGAACGGCATCGTCTATGCCGGTGAGCGGCATACCGGAGGGCTCTACATCCTCGAACCGGATTTCTGATGGCGAACGAACCGAACCGCATTCCCGTCATTTTGGTCACCGGTTTTCTTGGCAGCGGCAAGACGACCCTGCTGAACGCTCTGCTGCGGCATCCGCAGATGGCCGACACGGCGGTTGTCGTCAACGAGTTCGGTGAGATCTCCATAGATCACCTTGTCATCGAAAGTGCCATCGAGAACACGGTGGTGCTGGAAAACGGCTGCATCTGCTGCACGGTTCGCGGCGATCTGGTCGACACGCTCGGAAACTTGAAACAACAGGTGGCACGTGGAGAGGTGCCCGCATTTTCCCGCGTCGTGATCGAGACGACGGGCCTGGCCGAACCGGCGGCGATTATCCAGACTCTCGTTACGGATCCGATGCTCGCCGGCGAATTTCGGCTGGGCCTGGTGGTCACCACCGTCGACGCACAACACGGATTCGGCGAGATCGAGCGGTTCGAAGAGGCGGTCGAACAGATTGCCGCCGCCGACCTCCTGCTGGTGACGAAATCCGATCTCGTCGTGAAAGCCGCACTGCAAACCCTGACGGAAAAAGTTACTGCCATCAATCCGGCCGCGGTCAGGCGTCTGACGGTTCAGGGCAATCTCGATCCGGATTGGTTCATGACCATGGTGCCGCCGGTCGACGATGAAGAAGAAACACTCCGACGCTGGAGCGAGACGCTCTCGACCTTCGAGCATGAACACCGCGGGCACCATGAACACGACCATGGTCACGATTATGACCATCATCATTTCCATGGCGCCGCCTCCGGAATCGAAACCTTTTCGCTTGAACTGGACCGGCCTCTTCCCGCGGATATCGCTATGGAATGGCTGGACGGGCTGTTGTCGCTGAGGGGAACGGATATCCTGCGCCTCAAGGGCGTGCTGGCCCTCGAAGGCCGCGACGGACCGGTTCTGATCCAATGCGTGCAGCACACGGCTTATCCACCGGTGGCGCTCGATCGCTGGCCGGACGGTCCGGGCAGGACGCAACTCGTCTTCATCACCCGTGGCATCGACCGCGCAGGCATCGAAGCAAGCCTTCGCGCAGCGCTGCGGGCACGAGCGAATCCGTGATGTTCAAAGCCGGAAACGTGGGAAGGCAAGGCCTGAGGGAACGTCCTCGCCAGCCCAAAACCGCAATTCATCCAGCGTAAAAATCGATCTGAAGAAGGTATCGCCGGCGCGCAGGTCGTCGGCCGAGAACTCCCGGAGATCCACGCCGTCATCCTGGAGAGCCTGCTTTAGTCTCCGGGCTGCACCGGGCATCAGCCGGATCGGCTTGGCGAGTAGGGCGACCCACCGGCCCGTGAGCAAAAAGGCGATGTCCGCTCGCGCCGGCACGTTTTCCAGCGGTTCCGCCAAGTGAGCGCGCGGCAAAGGCAGAGGCGCGGAAAACGACAGATGCTCCGGACGGTAAAGCCCCCCGAACGGCAAGAGCCTTGTCTCGATCTCGTCGTGGTGGCGCTCGATCTCCGACCGAATGAATTCAAAATAGCCGTCCAGAAACGCCCGGGACAACTGATCCCAAGGCGAGCAGAGAGACAGGAGATGCTCTCGCATGGCCCCGAACTGGCCGTCAACCGACATGTCCCGTGGCGGCGGGCTCGGTAGCACGAACAGCTGCCGGCTGATACGCAGGGTGGCGCTGCGATTGGGTTCAGCCACCACATGCGGAAATTCGCTCTTCCGCCGCCCAATGTCGCTATCGTCGACCGGCCAGTCGTCGACACCGAATGGGACGATGTGTTGCATCTGGCCGTTCATGCGTCCTTTCCGGCAGCGATTTTCATACGCTCAAGCTCGACCCAGCGGCCCTCATCGTGGCATGTATGGCAAGCCTCGACGAGATGCAACCCTTTCGCACCGTCGATTAGCTGCCATGAGAAGGACGCATCATTTCGACAATTACTTTACTGAGATTGCCACGAAGACGGTGAAGAGGTTCCCGATGAGAAAAGCCGCTTTGTCTGGCGTTGTTGCATCGGTCGAGGGATGGACGGATTTTACTCTTTGATGCCGTGGCTATGCCGTAGCTGCCTTGCATAGGATGGATTTCGGGCGTGCGCATGCAAGCATTCGGTTGAGGACAGAGCAGCCGATGGCAACTTCGGTCTGCTGTGCACCGAAGGACCGAGCCCCGCAGCCGGTGTCCGACGATCGACTTGTATCGACCGATCGTGGTCTCGACGAGCGACCGCTTGCCGTAGCCGGTTGCAGCTTGCCACTTCATCCGCCCTTCCTTGTTGATCGCCGCGATGTGCCGGTCGCGCTGGCGGCTGGCGGTATCTGTATCCGAACGGTCGACCGCGTTAACCTGAGGTGGAGTGACAACAGCAGCATCGACGCTGTGCCTGGCGACGACGCCGTAGGTCGGATTACCGTCAAAGCGCCTGACCCGATCGGGCCGTCGATCTGGTCGAGCAGCGGTTCGATCTGTGAGGCGTCACCCGTGTCCTGGTCGGTCATGACATGAGCGATGATTTCGCCGCTGTCGGCGTCCAGCGCCAGATGCAATTTGCGCCAGCTCCGGCGGGATTTGGCGCCGTGCTTCTCTTCCAGCCACTAGCACCGTAGACTTCCAGCCCGGTGCTGTCGATGAGGACGTGCACAGGGCCTTTAATCGGATCGTTGCGGGCTTGCCTCCTGTCAGACGATCGCCATTTCCGTGCCCGTCGGCTCAGCGTCGTGTGATCGGGGACGGCGAGATCCAATCCCATCAGGCTCAGCACCGATGCCAGCAAGCCCTCCGTCTGGCGCAGCCGCAGGCCGAATACCAGGCCAACGGTCAAGGCTGTTTCGATAGCCAGATTGGAATAACGCGGCTGGCCACCGCGGGTCGTGCGCTTCGGCGCCCGCCAAGACGACAGCGCTTCTGCCGTCATCCACAGCGTCAGACTGCCTCGCCGGCGAAGGCCTGCGTCATATTCCGCCCAGTTCGTCACCTTGAACTTCATCTTGCCAATGCGATGGCGGCGAGCGGCATTGTGTTTGAAGGGCATCGTTGCGAGACCAGTGATTTCGTTTGCCGATCACCTACGCCAACGCGATTAACGATCCGCGCACCAACTCTCCTCTTGGGTGCAATTCCCAATGCCCTAATGCTAGAGTTCTATCCTAAGCGGGTCGCGTCCAGCGCACAGGACGTCTTCCTTTATGGGGCTACTATTAACTCGGATGGAACCGTCACGGTCCCTGAGGTGCCAGGGATCGGATGTGATCCCAACGAAGACGTGCTCAAGCGAATGGATCGGCTGTCTTAGACCTTCGGGTGTTGGCGGTGGCGCTTTCAGGCGCCACTGCGTAGACTATTGAGCGGTGAAGGAGATATCATGCAGGCCAACCCCATAGCGGGACACGGCCGAGCTTGCATCTAGGATATCCGCATCCCGACGGTCCCGAGAATTGTCGCCAATCCTGCGGAGAGGCCCCGCAGCGATAGCGTAGGCTCGACGTCAATCCATTCCTCCAGCGAATGGGCACGACCGCCAGTCCCACCGGAACCGAGCCTGATTGCGGGCACGCCGAGGCTCATAGGGATATTTGCATCTGTAGAGCTGGCTTCGCAGCTCGGCTCAAATCCGAACGCCTGGAGTGCGGTGAGCGCTGCCTGAACGATGCGTGTGTCGTGATCGGTGTAGCCTGCCGGTCGATTACCGATCCGCTTCGCCTCAGCCGTGATTTGCCCTTCGGTTGTGTCCCCGCGCGCGTTTTCCTCAGCGACGGCGCCTTCCATGAGTGCATGCAGATTGGCGTCCAGCCTGTCGAGCTCGGCCTGGCTTTCGGAACGCAGATCGATTTCAACCCAGACCTCGTTCGGGATCGCATTGATCGAGGTGCCGCCGCCGAATACCGCCGCGCAGAAGGTTGTGCGTGGATGGGAGGGCACGTCAAGCCGGGAGAGGCCTTGTACGAGGCCGGCCATCGCATGGGCTGGATTGACGGTGCCGAAGGCGTTGAGCGAATGTCCGCCCGGGCCGCGGAAAGTCATTCGATAGCGGTAGGATCCGACAGCGGTCGTGGTGATCTTGTCGAGTTCCAGCCCATCGATTGTGAAGAACGAAGCGATTCTATCGCGATAATGCCCTTCGGTGAACACATGCCGGATGCCGCGCAAATCGCCCTTGCCCTCTTCACCCACGTCGCCGATGAACAGGAGGTCCTGTTCGGTCTCGATCTGCGCTGCATCGAGTGCGCGGATGAAGGCCAGCAACACGGCCAATCCGCGCGTGTCGTCCCCCACGCCCGGCGCATAGAGCTTCGTACCTTCCCGTCGCACGGTGCAATCGGTGCCCTCCGGAAACACGGTGTCGAGATGGGCCGCAACGGCGACCATCTGCCCGTTGGCTCGACCGCGCCTCACACCAATGACATTACCCATCGCGTCGCGGCCGACGTCTTCGAGTCCAAGCTCCCGGAATTTAGTTTCGTAGGCAAGCGCCCGGCGTTCTTCCTTGAACGGCGGGGCAGGGATCTCGGTCAGGGCAATGATTTCTTCCACCAGACGGTCATGCTGGCGACGAAGCGTATCTGCGGCTGCCTGGAACTGTGGCGAGGCGATGATTTCGGATATTTCGTAGGTCATTAGCATTCCCTCATGTCATTCGCCGCCACGACGAGATGGCGTGATTGTCTTCTGCATGGGTCTTTGGAACTGATGTTCGGCAGGCACGGTGTTGCCTTGGGCGATGGAGCTTGGGTAGAGGCTACGCTATTAGGCAGCCGGAGGGGGCTGGAGAGGAGGCCGAACCTCCGGCGGGATCGGGCAGACATATGGCTCATTTGCCAGCCGCGCCTGATGATCCTTCTTGGCTTCCGCCAGAAGCAACTCATCCGCAAACAGCATGCGCCCGACCGATCCCATCACTCTGGCGGCATGGATCATGCCCTTATGGGCGGCCGGGGCTTTTCCCTGTGCTGTGATTTGCCAGCTATGGCCGGGCGTTCCGATTGCGTGGGTTGCGACGCGGGCCTGCACGGTGGGAACAGCCCAGGAGACATCGGCGACATCCGTCGAGCCCATCATCTTGGCGCCGCCGCTGTGCTGCGGGACGACATAATCGCAGAGGGGTTCGCCACGGCGCAGGGCAAGGCCGGCGGAACGGTAGCTCGCAGCGATGTCCTCTGGTGAAAGCGTCGCCTGTATCGCCGTAGCGAACTCGCGGTCCTGCGCGTCGAACTCGACGCCACCGAGGGTGTCAAAGGCAATTTGCATAGCCTCTTCCAAGGGCGTATTGCCGAGCATGTTCGAAACGGCCGAGATTACCGATATCTGGACCTCGGTGCCCGTCATCATGGCCGCTCCCCGAGCGACCTGCTGGACCTGCTCGTTGAGGACCATCATGCCGGAGAGAGTGGTGGAACGGATGGCGTAGCGTACCTTGGCACGCCCCTGAACGACATTCGGCGCCGTGCCACCAGCATCAAGATAGGCATAATGTATGCGACTTTCCTGAGGGATATGCTCACGCAAGTAATTGACGCCCACGGACATCAACTCTGCTGCATCCAGCGCGCTGCGGCCGAGGTGCGGAGTAGCAGCAGCGTGGCTGGAGCGGCCGATGAACGTGAAATCCATGCGGGTATTGGCGAGGCTGCGAGCCTCGTCGACCTTGGTCATTGCGGAGGGGTGCCAGGTGATCGCGGCGTCAACATCATCGAATGCTCCGTCGCGTACCATGAATGCCTTGGCCGCTCCGCCCTCCTCGGCAGGACAGCCATAGTAGCGCACCCGACCGGGCGTACCGGTGGCCGTCAACCAATCCTTGAGGGCGCAGGCGGCGAGCAGCGCCGCGGAGCCCAACAGGTTGTGGCCACAGCCATGGCCGGCACCGCCTTCCAGGACAGGCCTCGGCTCGGCGACGTTCGCCTCTTGGCTAAGACCGGGCAGCGCGTCGTATTCGCCGAGAACAGCGATCACGGGGCCGCCGCTGCCGGCCTCGCCGACCACCGCTGTGGGAATGCCGGCCACCTTCTCCGTCACGCGAAAACCCTTTTCATGCAGCGTCGCCTTATGTTCGGCGCAAGAGCGGTATTCTGCATAGAGTGTCTCCGGCATGCCCCAGACACGGTCGGCTAGCGCAACCAAATCGTCTTTATGCCTCTCCACATGAGGCAGGATTGGATCAGTGTTTTGCATCTCGAACTCCATTTCTACACGGGAAACTGGCACCTGACGGTGGTCGCACGATCAGGCAACCACGGCGTTCGGCCGGGCGCCAAGCTGTGCCGGATCGGGCAGGCGACCCTCGAACCAGATGCCGGCTGCGGCAACGGACATGGCGCGGCCGTCATGAGCCACGTCGGGCACTTCCGTAAACTGCCAGTTGAAGCCGCAGTCCAGACGTTCGGCAGCAGCCTTCGCTTTTGCGAAATAGTTGCGCGCCCGCTGGAGACGGCCCGGGCCCTGCGCGATCGCCTCGGGCTGGGAAGGAAGATGGTCGGCCGTCGCCTCGCAATCCTTCAAACCAGCCATCACATGAAGAGGCGTTTCCAGCAATCGCTTGAGGTCGACCTCAGCGAGCCCGGTCTCGGCCAGGCCGGCAGGGAACGGCTTATCGAGCGTCGGTAGCGAGTACCAGCCGGCATTTGCGGCCGCTACCGCCTTGAAGGGGCCGAAGCCCACGAGCGACACCATTCGGTGCAGGAATTGACTACCCGCGGAATGACCGAAGATACGCACCCGTCCTTCGGTGATCACGCCGGCCTCGACCAACGCCGCGGCGACCAGCGCCGGAACGTGGTAGATCCAGCTCGAAGGCGGGGTGACCAGTCCCCCGGCATCACGCACCATGCCGTCGTTATAGTTTTCGGCACCCTTGAAGTCCGCGTCGGGAAATGTCGGCGCCACGATCAAGAGGTCGTGCCGGTCGGCAGCCGGAATCCAAAAGTCGCGATACTCATCGCCGTTGCGCAGCATGCCGTGCTGGACGAACACCACGTCCTTGCCCGGAGCGTAGCCGGCCGACTTGTAGGTATGGAGAATGATGCCACGGCCGGGCTGTCTATCAAACGTGAACGGAATTGCGTTGCGACCATTGCGGTCAAGAAGCGTTTTCAAAGTCATATGGGCCTCAATCGAAAAGGTGACAGGATACTGTTCGTCCAGGACCGATCGCACGCGGCAACGGTGCGTCGATGCGGCAGCGGGCGAGGGCGGCGGGACACCGCGGGTGGAAAGCGCAGCCGGTTGGCGGATGCAGCGGCGAGGGAAGCTCCCCCTTGACCGGATTGAACGTGCGCCGGCGCTTCTTGACCGAAGGTATTTCGGCAAGGAGGGTGCGGGTGTAGGGGTGGGCCGGCTCGGCAAAAAGCTCGGCGGCGGGTCCGAGTTCGACAATCTTGCCCAGATACATGATCGCTACGCGATCGGCGATGTGATGCACGATCGAGAGGTCGTGACTGATAAACAGATAGGTCAGTGCCCGCTGCGCCCGCAGTTCGAGAAAAAGATTGATGACCTGCGCCTGGATGGAAACGTCGAGCGCGGCGATCGGCTCGTCGCAGACGAGAAATTCGGGCTCGACGATGAGCGCCCGGGCAATTCCGATCCGTTGACGTTGCCCGCCCGAGAACTGATGCGGATAGCGGCTGCGATAGGAAGGGTCTAGGCCGACCTCGGCGAGGGCTGCATCGACGCGTTCGCGAATGGCGAGTTTTCCCTTAGCCAGGCCATGGACCCGTAGCGGCTCGGCGAGGATATCGCCGACGCGCTGACGCGGATTGAGAGAGGCGTAAGGATCCTGGAAGATCATCTGGACGCCGAGCGTAAAATCCCGCCGGGCCTGGGTCGACAACTCGTCCAACCCCACATCGTTGTATCGGATCGTACCTTCGCTGGGCCGAATGATACCGCTGATCATTCGCCCGAGCGTTGACTTGCCGCAGCCGGACTCTCCGACGAGACCCAAGACCTCCCCACGGCGCACGGTCAAGTCGATTGAACGGACCGCGCGCACTTTCGAAATTTCCGGCGGGCGTCCGAGGAGCCCAAGCAGGCGCTCGGCAAAGAGCGGCTGCCGCGTGAAGGTGCAGCCTAGAGCATCGAGCTGGAGAATGGCTTGGGGAACAACTGCTCCAGGAGCTGCAGGATCTAATATGGGCGCGCCGTTCATGCGGTATACTCCGGTGCCAGGGGATGGTGGCAGCGCCAGACTTGACCGAGCGCGTTGGAGGTTTCAGGCGGCTGGGTGCTGCGACAGAGGTCGCTCGCGCGGCCGCAACGGGGGTGGAAGGCGCAACCTGCAGGCCTTGCGGCAAGCGGCGGAGCGGTGCCGTCTATCTGGCGCAGTTTCTCGCCGCGCGCCGTGTCTCCCGGCACAGAATTCAGGAGTCCAAGCGTATAGGGGTGACGAGGCCGGTCGAGGACATCATCGGTCATACCGATTTCGACAATTTCCCCGGCATACATGACGGCGATACGGTCGGCTAGTTCGGCGACGACACCGAGATCATGGGTGATCCAGATCATGGCCGTTCCAGTTTCACGCTGCAGCGCCTGCATTTCCGCGATGATCTGGCCTTGGATCGTCACATCAAGGGCGGTCGTGGGCTCGTCGGCAATGATCAGGTCGGGGTTGTTCAACAGCGCGATGGCAATCGCCACCCGCTGGCGCATCCCGCCCGAGAGTTCGTGCGGATATTGCAAGATACGGGTCTCAGGCGAGGTGATACCAACCTTGCGCAAGCCCTCGATGCATTGGCGGCGGGCCTCGGTGGTGTCAATCGACGCGTGCTCCTGGATCGTCTCAATCATCTGCTCTCCGATGGTCAGAACCGGATTGAGCGTGGTCAAAGGGTCCTGGAAGATCATCGCAAGTGCCGCGCCCCGAAGCCTACGCTGTTCCTCGGGCGAAAGGGCAAGAAGGTTGTGGCCTTTGAAGATGACCTCGCCGCCGGTGATCTCTCCCGGCGGGTCGATCAGGCCAAGGATGGAAAAGCCGGCGACCGATTTGCCTGAACCTGATTCACCGACAAGGCCCAGGACCTCTCCGGCATTGAGCGTGAGGTTCAGCCCGTTCACGGCGGGCCAGGCTCCATCAAGATCGTGGAAGACGGTCTGCAGGTTTCTCACTTGAAGTACAGGGGGAACGGATTGGTTTTCAGTCATGTGTGCTTCGGATCCAGTGCGGTCCGCATACGGTCACCCACGAGGTTGAGGGAGAAGATGAGGATTAGCAGCGCGATGCCGGGGTAGAAGCTGATCCAGTAGTCACCGCTCATCAGATAATCGAAGCCGGTTGCGACGAGGAGCCCGAGCGACGGCTGCGTTACCGGCACGCCGATTCCGAGGAATGAGAGCGTCGCCTCAAGAGTGATAGCCGAGGCGACCTGCACCGTGGCGACGACCAGAACCGCATTCAGACTGTTCGGCATGATATGCCGGAACATGATCCGGCGCTGTGGGTAGGCGAGATTGTAGGCGGCTTCGACATACTCCTTCGTGCGTTCGCTGAGTGCTGCCGACCGCATAATCCGGGCATAATTGGCCCATTGCACCACGACGATGGCGATGATGACCTTGTCGACGCCGCGTCCGATGACGGCCAGCATGACCAGTGCCACGAGGATGGTGGGAAACCCGAGGATGAAGTCAACGAGCCGCATCAGCAAGGAATCGATGCGCCCGCCCAACACCGCCGCAACGAGGCCGACCGTCACGCCAACCACGAGCGAGATCGCGGTGGCGATCAGGCCGACGAACAGGCTGATGCGCATGCCATAGAAGATAGCGGATAGAAGATCGCGCCCCTGACTATCGGTGCCAAGCCAGTATGTGGTTCCATCCATGCCCTGCGACCCGGGCGCCAGGCGGCTGTCCATGACGCTGAAGGAACTGAGATCATACGGATCCTGCTGCGCTAGCAAGGGCAGCAACAATCCGATCACCACGATTGCGGCAAGCGCGATGAGTGCACTGCGGACATTGGGGCGGCGCTTCAATCGAGCCAGGATCGCCCGTCGGGCGGGTGTGTCGATCAAAGGCGAACGCAATGCCTCGGTCTTGGGCGGGCGAGAGGATTTCATGAGACGCCTCCGACCAGCTTCACGCGCGGGTCGAGTGCCGCATAGGCGAAGTCCACCAGCAGGTTCACCGTGACGAAGATGAACGTCACAAGCATCACATAGGAGACGATGACAGGGCGATCGAGCTGATAGATGCTGGTGATCAGCAGCTTGCCCATGCCGGGCCATGCGAAGACCGTCTCCGTGATCGTCGAGAAAGCGATCAGCGAGCCGAATTCCACCCCCATGACGGTTATGATCGGGATCAGGATGTTGCGCAGGATGTGCCGGCGCACGATGCGCTTGTTGGTCACGCCTTTGGCCCGAGCGAATCTGACATAATCCTGGTTGCGGGCCTCGGCCGCGCCGGCGGCCGTCAACCGGATCATCAGGGCGATGTTCGGGATCGAAAGGTTCAGGATCGGCATCGCCAGATGCCGGAGACCGTCGTAGGTCAGGAAGCTGAAGGGAATACCGAGAACAGACACTGTCTGCCCGCGACCAGAAGCTGGTAGCAGGTGAAGCCAGACAGCGAAGATGAGGATGAGAACCATGCCTTTCCAGAAGCTTGGGATTGAATAGCCGAAGATTGACCCGGTCATCACCGCCCGGGCCGCGCGGGTGCCGTCATGCAGGCCTACCCAGAGACCGATTGGAATGCCGACAGTGCTAGCGACAAGGAGCGAGAGAACGACGAGTTCTAAAGTCGCGGGCATTCGGCCAAGGATGACGCGTAGCGCAGGCTCCCCGTGGACGAATGAGGTCCCCATGTCGCCGTGCAAGGCGTTCCAGAGGAAGGTCAGGTACTGGGTCCAGATCGGCTGATCGAGGCCGAGCCGCGCGATCAGTTCCTGTCGCTCGAGCTGTGTTGCCTCAGGACTGATGAGAAGATCGGCCGGGTTGCCGACCGCATAAACCGCGAGGAACACGGCCACGGAGACGGCAAGGAGGACTGCCATGCTCTGCAGAAGCCGCTGGATTGTGTAGAGGGTCATATCAGCCCGTCCGGATGCAGGGGAGAGAGCCCGGCGCCGTGAGGCGCCGGGTGCGGTCGCAAACCTGGCCGGTCAGTTCGCTTTATCCGAAGTGATGTCAAAGGCCAGTGTGTACTGGTCCATGCGCCCGGTATAGTGCAGCCCCTTGCGGAACGCCCAGAGCGTGCTTTCGAAATGCAGCGGGATGAAGCCGACCTTGTCGACCGCCATCTGTGTTGCCTGGCGCAGGAGTTCAGCGCGCTTGGTTTCATCGACAGTCGAGATCGCCTGGACTAGCACATGGTCAAACGCAGGGTCGGACCAGGCGCCGTAATTCGAGGCGCCGATGCCGAGCTCGTCGTTGTCGGTCGTCACGTATTGCCGCAAGAACGAGGCCGCGCCGCCCTGAGTCGAGCCCCAGCCGCCCATCGCGAAGCTGAAATCCCGCTTGGCGCGCCGTGTGAAAAAGATGGAACCATTCATCGCATCGACCTTCGCCTTGATACCGACGCGAGTAAGGTACTGCGCCACCGCCTGCGCAACCTGCGAATCGTTGATGTAGCGGTCATTGGTTGCATGCAGCGTGAGCCCGAACCCATTCGGATAGCCGGCTTCGGCAAGGAGTTTCTTGGCCCCCTCCGGGTCATATTTTATCGGCTTGGGATCCGCCAGTGCCCCGGACATCGTGGTGGGTACGAATTGATAGGCGGGTTCTGCGAAGCCATCCATGATCCGGTCGACGATTGCCTGCCTGTCGATCGCCATCGACATGGCCTTGCGTACGCGCTCGTCCTGCAACGGATTTGAGCCGTCCTTGGTCTCCACGAACGGACTGTGATCGCGCCCGATGTCCATCTGCAGAAAAATCACACGGCTTGATGGCTTCGACGTATAATCCAGTTCGGGGCGTTGCTTGATCTGGGCGATGTCGCGGGCGGCAGGACCTTCGATCACGTCATAATCGCCCGAGAGCAAGCCGGCGAGGCGGGGGCCGGCGGCCGGCACTGGGACGAACTTTACGTGTTCCCATTCAGGGGCCTTGCCGAAATAGCTTGCGTTGCGGCTCAGCGTGATGCTTGCGCCCTTATCGAACTTGCTGAGCACAAAAGGTCCCGTGCCAATGGCCGCCTTGCCGGTATTGAAGTCGTCAATCCCGGGCCAAGCGCCGGTAACGCCACATTTATTTGCAAGGTCAAAGCTGATCTTGCCGTGATCGACGATCCGGTCGCTGAGGATCGCGATCTCGGACAGAAGTTCCGGCAAAAGCGGCTCTACCGCCTTGGTGGTGATGCGCAGCGTGTGGGAGTCTGGTGCTTCGACGGAAGCGAAGTTCCTGACGTCATCGGAGAACGAGGCGTTGACGCTGCCCTCGTTGTTCATGACCCGGCAAAACGTGAAGATGACATCATCGGCGTTGAAGTCCGATCCATCGGAGAACTTCACGTCGTCGCGCAGGTTAAAAACCCAGGTATGATCGTTCTCCGGCTTCCAGGACTTGGCAAGGCCGGGCTTCACGATTTGGTTCTCGTCGAATACGCCCAGGGCGGAGAAGATATGATCGGCCAGAGCATTGTTCGGAGATACGTCGTGGTAATGCGGGTCTGCGGCCGTCGGCTCGGAAGCCAGTCCGATGGTAATGTCCTTTGCCTGCCCTACGCTGATCCCGAGCAGGAGAAACGCAGCCGCGCTTGTCGCCCAACGAAATGTCTTCACCTTAGTATCCCTCCGTTTGTGCCCGCCTTTGCGCTAGGCTGTTTCGTCGCAGGTTGACGAATTATTTTTTTCATCGCAATGAAATCCATGAAAATCGTGTAAGTCAAGGGGGTGGGATAGTGATGGACCGAGTGTACTATTCCGAGGTCGCGCAATTGGTCGCGAAGGCCTATGATCGGCTAAGCCCGGGTCATAGGCGCATTGCCGAATTTATTCTTCAGCATCCGGCCGAGGCGGCCATGCTCAACAACGTCGAGCTAGCGGCGCGTTGCGAGGTCTCAAATGCCACGGCGAACCGCTTTCCCAAAGCATTGGGATTTCCCGGATTTGCCGAATTCCGCAGTTCGCAACGCGATGCTCTACGCACAGACTTATCGCCCGCCAACAAACTGCGGGACGAAATCGACGAGAGCGCGAGCCATTTCGAAGTGATCCGCAATGGGCTGCAGCAGGACCTGGGCAATCTGGAGACGACGCTGGCAGGGATTGATGAGGCGAGCTGCGCGCGCGCGGTCGAGCTGATCCTGAGTGCGGAACGAATTTTCGCCTATGGCGCGGGACTCAGCCGGTACATCGCGGGACTGTTGATCCACGGCCTCGAGCCCTTCTGTCGGGGCAACGCGACGGACATCGGCGCCGCAGGCGGCGCCAACTCCGCGCTACGTCGAGTGGTGCATTGTAATAAAAAGGATCTGCTTATTATCGCTTCTTTTCCGCGCTACGCCGCTGATACGCTCGAAATCGCTAAAATCGGCCGCGAGAACGACGCGACGATCATTTGCCTGACAGACCGCCCGACGAGTCCTTTGTCGAAATACGCTGACATCGTCTTCTACGCTCAGGCCGACCGGAAGCTACTGCCCAACTCAGTCACCGCAGCGGTGGCGCTGGCCGAAGGAATTATAGCCGCCGTGGCAAACCGCCGGTCCGAGGGTATCAACGTGCACATGCGGCTGGCCGAGAACCAGCGTCAGGACTAAAGCGTCGGGAAGAGAGTTAGGGCAAAGTCGCCCGGAATCCAAAATGGGATCGTAGGCCCTCCGGAAGACCTGCCTTGCCGTTTACTGTCGTGAAGGCCAGTCCGTCAGCCACCAGTCCAGCGTTTATAGTGTTCCTGAATCCTAATATTCAATCAACGGCGGTCCCATACCTTCAGAAACGGTAAGCCGCCCATCTTTGCCGCTTCTTCGGCGACCTGCTCGCATGACCGTGGCTCGAGCCAATCGCAATCAGACAAAAGATTGCACATAGTAGGCTATCTGCTCCGCTCAGCTCGAATGGAGACAATCTAGCGTATGGCGCTGATTTCGCTAGTCGAGCCGGAAGACGTCGGCATTGTCCTGGCGTTCTCGTAAGCCCTTGTAGGATGGATGGCGCAGTTTTCCGTCCGTCGTCCAGGCGCGAAACTCGATCTCGGCGATCAGGGTGGGCTCGACCCAGACAACATCGGTACTTCCGGAACAGGGCAGGGGCGGCTGCTTTCGCTTCCAGCGCAGCTTATCCAGCATCTTGCGCAATTTGATGGCCTCGGCTTCCTTGAATCCCGTGCCAACGCTTCCGACGTGGACGAGATCGGCATTGCGATAGGCAGCAAGCACCAACGAGCCGAAGCCGGCAGGGGGCGCCGATGACATCTCATAGCCGACGATGAAAAAAGCTTCGCTCTGCACGCATTTGACTTTCACCCAATCTCCGGTCCGGCCGGAGCGATAGGGCTGATCAAAATGCTTGCCGACGATCCCTTCCAAGCCGAGGCCGCAGACATGCTCGAGCAGGACGGCGGGATCGGCGTCGAGTGTCTCCGATAGACGGATGGCACCGTCCTTGCCGTCCAGCGTGTCTTCGAGGAGGTGCCGGCGCGAACGGAATTCGACACCGCGAAGATCGTGCCCGTCCAGATAGATGAGATCGAAAGCGTAGAGGATGGCGTCCGAGGCACGGTTTCCGGGCTTCTTGTCGGACGCGCCCAGCGGGAAGGAGACGTTGTTCATCTCGTCGCACAGCAGCTGTTATGGCGGAGGCCATGTAGGAGGTCGAAGCTGCTCTACCAATTTTATCGATCACTCGCGAACTCCACCGATGATATTTCGACCGACCAGTCCAGTTCCTGCGGTGTCAATTTTTCCGGCAAAGTCTGCAGGCCTCTATATTGGTTCAGCGCCCAGCAGTCGTCGTAGGTGCCGCCAGGCGCGATAATTTTATAGCTCGTGAGATAATCGGAATAATACTCGACGCTAAACCCGCGACGTTTTGCGATCAGTTGGAAGCGAACGACATCCACCTGCTGCTTCGAACCGTTGAGAAGCCGGACGAAAACTGGCTTAGCGGGGTCGACGCATCCGTCAGCCCCACTGCTTGTACCTTTGATCGAGGTAATCGATCCATCACGGCTGGACTGCTGGAAGTAGATGAAGGTTGCAATGCCAATGCCCACGGCACCCAGAGCGGTGATGGCAATCAGTGTCGGTCTTGGAAACAGAAAGAAGAAGACCACAACGATCACCACCGCGACTATCAGTACAATCATATGGCGGTTCTCGTTTCTTTACTTTCGTACCATCGAATGGACAATGTAATTTCTGGGGCCTTGATAGTCGTTTAGCGTTTGGCCGCTTGCATCAGTCGCGAGCGTCATGTTTTGCCATCTCAACATGTAGGTGTTCGTTGCTTGGGCTGCCAGCCGGTTTTGGGGATGCCGAACGTATCAAAGGAATTTGAGATTGAGCACAGCGTTCACCAAGGAAGAAAGTGCCGAAACGGCGTCGGAAATTCTGCTGCCCGACCGCACAATTTCACCCCACCCGAACCTTGTTACGGAAGCGGGATTTAAAGCGTTGGAATTGCAGCTCCAAATAGCTCGCGAAGCCTACGATGCCGCAAGTCGGCGATGTCATGTCTGGATGTATATGGACCCCGTCCGATTGCAACAGGTATGGCAGTATCAGGATCGCTGGTCACGACTGCTGATGTATATCCGGCTTCGTGATGCGGCTGGACGATCGTCGCCGCGAGCCTCGATGGGTTTCCGCTCGCTTCCACCTGAATGGCGCCAAGACATTGACCGTAGTCATGCCGATCCAGACATCAGGTTCGGGAAGCGACGGGGTGACCGCTTCACCATCTTCTGCCATGTATTGCAATTGCCGAGGTAGGAACACCTTGTCCTTTGCTATGCGGCGGTGAAGCGGTGTGCTTGCACCGACAGTGCTGGCTCGTAGAGCGTGTTGCCGCAAAGCATGGCCCATACGATGCGAGCATTCTTGTTGGCGAGTGCGACGGCGACAAGTTTGAAGGGCTTCTTCGACAGAAGCGACCGGGCCCAGTTCGCCAGAGGCGTATCACTGCTTGCCTTCCTCATCCGGTAAAGTGCGGCATGCGCCCCGACCACGAGAAGCTTGCGCAGGTGCCTGTTGCCCATTTTGGAGATAGCGCCCAGCCTTGGCTTGCCACCGGTTGAGTGTTGTCTGGGGACGAGGCCCAGCCAGGCTGCGAACTCACGGCCACCTTCAAACAGCTTCGGGTCCGTGACGCTGGCCGAAAGACACGTGGCGATGATCGGACCTATTCCGGGCACGGTCGCAAGCCGGATGCTGACATCGTCGTTGCGATGAGCAGCAAGGATCGCCTTGTCGAGTTTGGCGATCTGCTCCTCCATCTCTGTCAATGCCGCGGCCAAGGGCATGAGAGCAACGCGAACAGACTGCGGGCTGTGTTGTTCATCTTCAAGGATGGCGATCAGTTGTCGGACATTGCGAGCCCCCTGCGGGGCGACGATGCCAAGCTCGGCGAAGTGGCCGCGCAAGGCATTGATGAGGGCAGTCCGTTGCGAAATCAGGAGTTCGCGCGCGCTGTGCAGCATCAACGTCGCCTGTCGCTCCTGGCTCTTCACAGGGACAAAACGCATCGACGGCCGCGTGACGGCTTCGCAGATGGCGGCCGCGTCGGCGGCGTCGTTCTTCTGCCGCCGCAGATATGGCTTGATGTAGCTGGGTGGGATCAGCCGGACGTCATGGCCAGCATCCATGAGCGTTCGCGCCCAGTGATGGGCAGTCGCGCAGGCTTCCATGCCAATCCGGCAAGGGGAAAGCCTCTCGAAGAACATCTGCATCTGACTACGTCGCAACGGCTTGCGCAGGACAACCTGTCCATCTGCATCAACACCGTGAACCTGGAAAACATTCTTTGCGATATCAAGGCCGATTGCCGTAATCTCTCTCATGGTGGGTGGCTCCTCTAAAAGGTTTTGCAACAACCTACTCTGGCACACTCGATGCAGTCGGAGGGCGCCATCCACCACATCACGTTGTGGCTTAACGGTTCGCGGCTAATGGGGTGGAGATGGGCGAACCCACCGTCAGCTATAAGAACCACCGCTTTCCGTTGCAGATCATCGCCCATGCAGTCTGGCTGTATTTAGGTTCCCTCTGAGCCTGCGGCTGGTTGAGGACATGCTGTTGGAGCGTGGGATTGTGGTGAAACGATCAGGCGATGGGCTAAGAAATTCGGGCCGGCTTACGCAAAGCAACTCCGTCGCAGGCAGCAGTCGCGCCAGGACGTCTGGCACCTCGATGAGGGTGTGCCGCGAGGCACCCGTAGCATGAACGGGCCAGTGTGGTCATCACCACCAATTTCAGCTTCAGCGAATGGGCAACCGTCTTCGGCGACGCCAAGATGACGACCGCTCTGCTCGACCGCCTGACCCACCGTTGTCATATCCTCGAAACCGGGAATGACAGCTTCCGCTTCAAAGCCAGCTCGGCCGCGCAGCACAGAAGAGAGGAGAAAAAGCCAATCCCTTGACCAAACCGTGAGCAGAAAACCATAGTCAAAGGTGGCCCACCTCTCGGTGGAAAAACCGGCTCAGTTCCGCTGACCTGCCACGGGTAATTTCCTCCAAAGTTCATTAGAGTCCGGCCCATTGAAGGACGGACGCATGAAGAAGCAGAGATTTACGGAAGAGCAAATTATTGCGGTGCTGAAGGAGCAGGAGGCTGGCGCGAAGGCGGTGGACCTGTGCCGGAAGCACGGGATTTCAGAAGCCA
>NZ_JABAIH010000017.1 GCF_012641395.1 Rhizobium sp. P32RR-XVIII
TCACGTCGCGCAACGATGATGCCCATAGCTCAAGCGTCGTCTCGATTGATGCACCTGCCATCCATGACCTCCGAATCATGGAGACCCATAGATTCAGATCATAGATAAATATGCAACTGTAATGCTAAAGAGCATATTCGGGGGCATGAGTGCAGTGGGCGAGCGCCCCTGATTGATCGCGGTCCTTAGCCGGTGTCACCGGAACACGCGCCGGCGCCCTGACATGGACACGTTTCCAATCAGGGCCCTCAAACAGGGCCGAGAACTGCGCCGCGGTCAGATGCATGAGGCCAGCCTGCATCTTCGGCCAGCGGAAATCGCCCTCCTGGAGCCGCTTGGCGACCAGACACATGCCGGTGCCATCCCAGAAGATCAGCTTGGGCCGGTTCGTTTCGCCGGGAACACATAAACCGTGCCGGAGAATGGATCGCGTCCCATCTCCGCGGTCACCAGCACAGCACGTCCACCCCTTGCGGAAGTCGACCGGTTTGGTGGCGATCATCACCCGAACGGTACCCGACGGCCGATCACGCTTGGCTTCTCAGCACCTGGATGGGAGCGGCAGCGTGATTTTGCCAGGCAGGCGTCTCACGACTGGCGGCGCTGCTTAAAATCGCGGCTCTACCTCGTAGGCAATTTGCGCGACGATCTTAGTCGCGTCGCCACGCCCGCGGTACCTTCCGACATGTTGCCCTTTCTCTCCTGCCGAGGGTGCATTCACTCGGTGAAGGTCCCATCGTTTGTCCGAGGTTGGTGTCAGGCGGTACGTGCGCCCATTGGCGCGACAATACCATTGCGGTGCCTTGCCGAGCTGCGTCCATTTGCAATCTGCACCTGATAGAAGTCGTTGCTCGGCCGCCGAGCGCTCCTGCTCCCGAATACGCTTATGTCGCTCCGCCCGTTCGAGACGAAAACGCTCCTCCTCGCGCTCCACATATTCGGACAAAAGCCCGATTATCGCGGGCAGCTCGGTGCCTTCAGCTTTCTCCTTAGCGAGCAATGCAAGGCAGCCATCTTTGAGATCATCGTTTGGGTAGGAGGCAAAGGGCTCCTCCTGGAATGCCCTCATTCTCTGTGCGACATCGGTCATGGTGAGGATCGGGCCAGGCAAGTGGTTGAGGTACTCTCGCAAATCTTGGATCGGAATCCAGCATCCCACTGCCGATTTGAGAAGCGCTTCCCGCTCACCTTCCCATTTCTGCCACGTCCTGCTCTGAGGATCTAATCGCTTTACGATGTCTGTTGCCACCCGCGTCAACGAGTGCGGATCGCGGAGATGCCGCAGAGATGGGCTCTTCACGTATTCGCTCAAGAGGGCTCGCACCACCGAAACGCGATCATGGTGTATCACGAGTTTCACCTCCTATTGTGATCCGGGCGGCACAACGCCCGTTGTTCTTGTATACAGCAACTACAGCAGCTATGATCTTGAAAATTTTCCTCGAGCAAGCCTTGGCTCGCAATGGCGAGAAAGAGCTTGAGCATAGGTAAACGGGCGGTATGTTGTCCCGTGATCGAAGAGATAGGGAACCTCACATTCCTGTCGGCGGCCCGTTCTATTGTTCGGGAGAGATTGCCGAATTCTTCTGCCACTTTGAAGCGTGCCGGTATCCCGCCTGATAGCCAGCAATCGCGTATCGCGGTAACGATGCCTGCGGCTATCAAGCGGGATGGTTCTCAGATCGAGACTGACGGCGGTGAGATGTGCCGCAGTGGGGGTCTTCCTCACTTTGTGTGGTGATGATTATTGATGAGCGGTAGCATGCGCGCTCTGAGGAGCGCCGCGCCCGCTCTGCCATACATCGCACGTTTGATCGTCTTCAGGCGGTTGATCTGGCCTTCCGCCTGGCCGTTGCTCCAGGGGAGTTCAACGGCGTTGCGGACGGCGCCGATGTCACGGTGCAAGACCCGCGCGAACCGCACCATCGGAGCGAGCCCGGAGCTGACGGCATCGTCGATCCAAATGTCAAGCTTGCTCGATTCACCGCTCCGGAGAACGCCACGAAATCGCATGGCAAGGCTGCGCATTAGACTAAACTCATGTGATCCCTGCTTGAGGACGCTCACCTTGCTCGCCTGATTGATCGTCAGCATACTTCGTGGCTTCATGCAAAGGGCAGCCGCGACCACCGGCGAGATCACATGGCCGGTCTCCGGATCCCTTATCGGGATGACAGCATCGCGGCCCAATTGATGCGGTATGATCGGAGCCGGCGACGCACCGTCCTTGACTAACCTCTCGGCGCGGCGCCAGCTTGCGAGAAGCCGCTCGAGATTCGAGAAACTGCCCGCGTAGCCACGCTGTTTGACATCGTGGAACAGATGCCGTCCGCAGCGATTGCCATCTTTCCAGCACTCGGTGAGGAACGCCTCGAAATATAAGGGTGATGTCGGCTTCAGCGCCGACCTTCGCCGGTCGGGTGGCGTCTCGAAAGTCAGCCATTTCGCAATGCTGCGCCGGCCGTAGCCGGTGCGACGTGCGATCTCCGAACAGGACAGACCCTCCTTGTGCAAGGCGTGCACGGTATCGAACACCATCTGCCGTGATTGTCGATGAGCATGGCGCACCCGACCCTGATGCGTTGCATCAACCTGCGGATCCTCCTGAATCAGATCGATTTGCGCGCTTCCGGTATTTTTATCCGGCAGCAAAGCTCGTCCCGTGGCGGCAATCACGCCTGTGCTGGGTGCATGCCGAGCGCCTTCTGCAGAAGCTGATGGCGGCGACCGCGAAGGAGGAGCGGCCGCTCACGATGGTCCGCGATCTCGTCTGGCGCTTCTACAAGGCGCCGAAAGCCTACAGCAGAATCCTTCCCCTCACTCCGCTCCCGCGTTCCGACGACGGTTCGACAGGATCTTTACCCTACACACCGGTTATGAGGCGCTCGACAAGTTGCTCGAACGGCTGCATCGACGAAAGAATGAGCTGCTGAAGGTGCTCGAACATCCCGATATTCCGTTGCACACCAACGCATCGGAGAATGACCTACGAACGTTTGTCACGAAGCGGAAGATCTCCGGCGGTACGATGAGCCAGGATGGCCGTGTTGCGCGCGATGTCATGCTCGGTTTGATGAAGACGTGCCAGAAGTTGGGGCTTTCCTTCTACCACTTCCCCGGTGACCGGCTCGGCCTTGGCGACGGTGGTTATCCCATGTCGCCGTGGTCGGCCACCATCCTCGCCCGCGCCTGAGAGTGAACCTTCCCGATGTCGCCTTGTCGTGTTTGGCACTCAGCGCGGCCTCGATCCCTGTCGATCTGGGTCGCAGGCGGCGATCTTCTTCAAATCAGGCAAGCAGAGAGGCAAGTTTGCCTGGCAAACCAGCAGCGCCACCAGATCTCCACTTACCCCGCAGCAGTACGCGGGGCAGATTTGGTGGCAGCTTTTCAGCGTCAGCGCATGGAAAATGTGCATAACCGGAGGCCTTGCACGCTGTTCGTCGGCGCGGGGATTCCCGCAGAGGGGCAAATCATGATTCGATTCCATCATGAAGAAGCGGCCCCCCTCTCCCGAGCATGCCGATACGCTTTCGCTGAATGCGTTGCGCAGTCTGGTGACGGGACTGGTCGAGAGGTCGCAGCAGGCGGAAGCGCGGCTTGCGACTCTTGAGGGAGAGGCCGTCCGGCTTGGCGAGGAAAACGCCGCCCTTCGATTGGAGAACACCCGGCTGAAGGTCGAGAACCAATTGCTGCGCGACGAGATCGCCCGGCTGAAAAACCTGCCGCCGCGTCCGCCGTTTCGCCCTTCCGGCATGGACAAGGCAACCGACGCCGGAACCGGCAGCAACTCGGGCTCAAAGAAGAAGCCGCGCGGCCCGAAGCTGGACGTGGAGCGGACAAGCCGGCAGGAGATCCTGCGCGTCAAGGTGCCCGACGGATCGCGATTCAAGGGCTACAAAAGCGTCTATGTTCGCGACCTGGTGCTCAAGGCCGAGGTCGTGCATTACCGTCGCGAATGCTGGGTAACGTCGCAGGGAAAGACGGTGCTGGCACCCTTGCCGGCCGGGATCATCGGCGGCTACGGCACCAACCTCAGGCGGCTGTGCCTGATGTTGCATGCACAAGGACAGGTAACGACCGCGCGTCTGACGACATTGCTCAATGACATTGGTCTCGACATCTCAAAACGCCAGATCGTACGGCTTTTGACCCGGCAGCTGGATGGCTTTGTTGCCGAGGACGCGGCGGTGTTGCATGCCGGTCTGGTGTCGTCGTCTTATGTCACCGTCGACGACACCGGCGCCCGACATTCCCATAATCCGTATTACGCCACACACATCGGCGGCCCGAATTTTACCGTCTTCCGAACGGCAAAATCGAAGTCACGTCTGAATTTCCTGTCGCTGCTGCGCGGCAACTACCAGGATTTTGTCCTTAATGATGCCGCCTTCGACTATCTGGAAAAGCGCCGCGGCGATCCGGTCCTCTTATCCAGGCTGCAGACGCCGGAGCCGCAGCGCTTCTGCAACCAGGTGCCATTCATGGCGCATCTGGCCGAGGGTATCGACATCTTTGACCGGCAGGAGATCGGCACGCATGCCGAGGCCGGCCTGTGGGGGTCTATCCGTCACCACGGCCTGATGGGCAACACGGTGATCGTCTCCGAAGACGCCGGCCAGTTCCGTGTCGGCAATCACGCGCTGTGCTGGGTTCATGCCGAGCGCCTTCTGCAAAAGCTGATGCCGGCGACGGCCAAAGAGGAGCGCCTGGTCACGATGGTTCGCGATCTCGTCTGGCGTTTCTACAAAGCGCTGAAAGCCTACAAGCAGAACCCTTCCCCGCGGGCCGCTCCGGCCTTCCGACGACGGTTCGACCGAATCTTCAGCCTACGCACTGGCTATGGGGCGCTCGACAAGCTGCTTGAGCGGCTGCATCGAAGGAAGACCGAGCTGCTGAAGGTGCTCGAGCATCCCGAGATTCCGCTGCACACCAATGCCTCCGAAAATGATCTGCGGAGTTTTGTCACGAAGCGAAAGATCTCCGGCGGCACGATGAGTCGCGATGGCCGTGTTGCCCGCGACGTCATGCTTGGTCTGATGAAGACCTGCCAGAAGCTTGGGCTGTCCTTTTACCTTTATCTCGGTGACCGGCTTGGTATCGGCAACGTCGGCCAACCGGTTCCGCCCCTGTCGGCGATCATTCTCGCTCGGGCCTGAACACCCGGGGCCGCGTCGGCTCGGCTGCGCCATCACCGTTGCCCAATGAACCGGCACTGCCACCAAATCTGCCCCATGTACCCCCACGTACCTCTAGACAGGCAACTTGGGGCGGTCGTAACGCCTTGAAATCATGGTAAACACTCCCTTAATCAGAAGTTATATGCGTGATTGATTCCGTCAGCCATTACGATAGTGAATGGGGCATATAGCCATCGATAAGTATCGGTTATCGATGGTAGTTGATCTGGAGTCGCAAATCAGCGAAAACCGTGTCAGCGGACGGCCGAAGCGCAGTCTTGATCACCGTTTCGGAGCTTGTTTTGACGTCACCCAACCAAAAGTCTGCCGTCGAACGCCGCGCCGAAGAACTCGACACGATCGCGTCCGTGCTGCCGCTCGAACGCCGCGACGAGCTCGCCGAACTGCTGAGCGATCGGGACGTGGAGACGCTTCGGCATCTGGTCAATGCGGGCATGGGCGACAACACCCTGCGGGCCTTGACCTCGGATCTCGCCTATCTCGAAGCCTGGGGGCTGGCGGCAACCGGACAATCGCTGCCCTGGCCGGCGCCCGAAGCGCTGCTGCTGAAGTTCGTCGCCCACCATCTGTGGGATCCGGAGAAACGTGCGGCCGATCCGGATCATGGCATGCCTGATGACGTCGACGACAACCTCCGGCGTCAGGGTTTTCTGAAATCTGTCGGACCACACGCGCCGGCGACCGTGCGCCGGCGGCTGGCGACCTGGTCGACGCTGACCAGATGGCGCGGCCTCGATGGCGCCTTCGCCTCCCCTGCCCTGAAGTCCGCCATTCGCCTCGCCGTGCGCGCCGTCCCGCGCACACGGCGGCGCAAGAGCGCCAAGGCGGTCACATCAGATGTGCTGGCAAAGCTGCTGGCGACCTGCGCCAGCGACAGCCTGCGCGATGTCAGGGACCGGGCGATCCTGATGGTCGCGTTTGCCTCCGGCGGCCGCCGGCGCAGCGAGATCGCCGGGTTGCGCCTTGAGCAGCTGAGTGCCGAGCCGCCGATCGAGATGCCGGACGGCCCTCCCCTCCCCTCGCTGGCCATCCATCTCGGCCGCACAAAGACCACGAGCGGCGAGCAGGACGATGCCGTCTATCTCACCGGCCGTCCGGTGGACGCGCTGAACGCCTGGCTGGCGGCCGCGAAAATCGACAAGGGCAGTGTGTTTCGGGCGATCGGGCGCTGGGGGACCGTGTCGCGGCGGGCGCTCGATCCGCAGTCGGTCAATGCGATCCTCAAGCAGCGAGCCGCAATGGCTGGCCTGGAGCCGGGTGCGTTTTCCGCCCATGGGTTACGGTCCGGCTATCTCACCGAGGCTGCCAACCGCGGCATTCCCCTGCCCGAGGCCATGGACCAGTCGCGCCATAGGTCGGTTCAACAGGCGTCGAGCTATTACAATGATGCCACGCGCAGAAGTGGCCGCGCAGCGCGAATGCTTTGAGGCAGCCGTCTTTAACAGACCGCAGGAGGCATCTGCCCCTCCCCGACACCCTTTCGAATTCCCCACACGACGCCGAATTGGGACCAGGAATGAAGCCACGAGAACAGCGCCCGTCTTGTTGCCAAACCTCGCTTCAAGCGTCAGTAGAGCAGCCGCGTGCGTATCGTTCCAGGAATCTGGCGCAATGCCTGAAGAATGTCGTCGGCTGCTTGCGAGATCCCTTCGGCCTCGACGACGACGTAGCCTGTGTCTCCATAGGTCTGAAGAAACTCAGCGACGATGTTCAATCCGCGCGATGAAAAGATCTCATTCAATTGAATGAGCATGCCGGGACGGTTTTCATGCACATGGATGAAGCGCGTACCGTTCGGGCGCTCGGGCAGCTGAACTTGCGGAAAGTTTACCGCGCCCATCGTTGAGCCGATGTCGGAATACTCGACCAGCTTTCTGGAGACCTCTCCGCCGATGCGCTCCTGCGCTTCTTCCGTCGATCCTCCGATATGCGGCGTCAGAATAACATTGCTCAAGCCCTGCAACGGCGTTTCGAAACGCTCCTTGTTCGATGCAGGCTCCTTGGGGAACACGTCCACGGCGGCACCCGCCAGATGTCCTTCTTTCAGGACTTTCGCGAGCGCATCGAGATCGACCACCGTGCCGCGGGAATTGTTGATGAAAATGGCACCCTTCTTCATGCGGCGCAGTTCGGTTTCCGTGATCATGTTATGCGTTGAGGGCGTTTCGGGAACATGCATCGTCACATAGTCAGAGATTTCAAGAAGGTCGCCGAACGAAGCCATCGACTCCGAATTGCCCCGGCGCAGCCGATCGGAAAGATCGAAATAGCGCACCACCATGCCCATGCTTTCGGCAAGCGAGCTGAGTTGCGAGCCGATATTGCCGTAGCCGACGATACCGAGCGTTTTCCCGCGGACTTCGCGGCTACCGACCGCGGACTTCTCCCAGCCGCCGGCATGGACGGATGCCGAACGGGCAAAGATCTGACGTGTCAGCATGATGATTTCGCCGATCACCAGTTCCGCTACCGAGCGCGTGTTCGAATACGGCGCGTTGAACACCGGAATCCCGCGCCGCCGCGCCGCATCCAGATCGACCTGGTTCGTACCAACAGAAAAACAGCCGACGGCAATCAGCTTCTTGGCGGATTCGAAAATCTCTTCCGTCAGCTGCGTGCGGGAACGAATTCCGATGATATGGGCGTCCGCGATTTGGCTCTTGAGTTCCTTGTCATCGAGCGCCTTCGGCAGATGAGTTAGGTTGGTGTAGCCGGATGACGAAAAATAGTCCACGGCGCTCTGACTGATGCCTTCCAGCAGAAGCACGGAAATGCGATCACGTGGGAGAGAGAGTTGGCGAGTCATAGATGTTGCTCCGATTTCCGAATGGCCGATGGTGTTTCAGTCGCCTATGAATGTCTAAGCGGCCGCGCAGGTGCTAATACCAATACCTTGGTAGCGCGAATAGATCTCAACGCAGCGCGGTTTTCGGGGCCACCTCCCCAAGGGTGGCAAGAAAGGATGATATCAGCTTCGCCGTCCCTCCCCACCGCCCGAAAACACGAGGTTCAATTGAGATAAACAATTGATTTAGCGACGCAAAGTGCCAAAAAAAACGGCTGACAATCGACCTAGCGATAACGGATCTTAGCTCATTCGTCGATTTCTCATCCCGCGAGCCTTCCCGCTGCCCCATTGGCCTTGAGAAGTGCCATCAGCATCGGACCAAGCGAAAATTCGCCTCGGGCCGACCGCTTCGTCAGGTCACGTAGATATCCACCGGCCGAATTGATCATATTCGACCTTTCCAAAATGCATGCCATTGCGACAGCGGCATTTTCAGGACCCATCGTTCCGCACGCCTCCTCGTAAGCTGACGGACT
The DNA here is from genome assembly GCF_012641395.1 of Rhizobium sp. P32RR-XVIII. Taxonomy (GTDB): domain Bacteria; phylum Pseudomonadota; class Alphaproteobacteria; order Rhizobiales; family Rhizobiaceae; genus Rhizobium. The sequence goes on from NZ_JABAIH010000017.1 coordinate 8,523, forward strand.
GACGCCCAACATTGAACGGACAACCACTGCGGCTCCCACCAACTCGCGCCAGTGTTCAATTTTGCCGCCGGGCCCGTAATCGCTGATCTGTGGGCAGGCGCGAAGCACCATACCCAGCGGGAATGCCTTGATTGGCTCGATGTTGTTCTGCCCGCTAGCCCGCTCCCTGTCCTTTGTCTTAGGTTCTGGCTCCAACTTCTTGCCCTGCTCATTTCTAGAGCTAGGTTCAAGTTCATTGATGGATTCGGGTTTTGAATTCTGTAAGTGGCATCCATTTTGGATAGCATTCCCACCCGTTTTTTCGGCTTTTACCTGAATTTCCAGTTGGTTGAGCACTTCCTCACGAAGAAGCTCCATTTCGTCGAGGGTAGTCTCCACCTGCTGGCGGGAGGGATACCGCGGAAGTCGGTTCAAGATGCCGATATAGGCGTCTTCAACGGCTTCCCAATTGCCACTGGCTCCTTCTTCGAGGGCGGCTGTGACGAGTTTGCGCACATCCCGCCGACAGATGGTCAAAGCTTCCTTGGCCCTACGGAAACGAATTCGTTCGGCGACGACGTCCTGCGCGAGCTGAGCCAGTTCCGCCGAGCGAACGACCAATGGAGCCAAGTCAAAACCAAACGCCTGCTCGATCTCGCCATCGCGGGTTCGATGAGCGTAGCGCTTTCCGTTAGGGCTATCGCGTCTCTGGATCAGGCCCGCATCAACGAGTGACGCTAGGTGCCTGCGAAGGGTGGTGCCAGCGATACCATGGGCACGAAGAGAGAGCTGTGCGTTCGATGGAAACACCACCAAGCCCTGCTCCACGTCGAGTTCGGTATTCGGAAAAAAGCTCAACAGAGCATCGAGAACTGCAAGCGCTCTGTCCTGGAGCGCCAAGCGCTCCCGCGCCTCACTAATGTCGCGAAACACCTTCCACTTATCGACGCTCTTATCCGTTTTCGATTCCGCGACGGAGAGCTGACCTTTCACCAGCGCAAGCGTCATCGATCGGCGCCCAAAGGGCGTCGAGACATGTCCCGTTTGCATTTTTCTTTCCCCTTTCTTCGGGCAAAAGAAATCCGCTCACCAAATCGGTGCCAAAGACTCTTGACTGTGATTCCGGGAAATGCGATTCTCGATCTTGCTAAGGATAACGAGAGAGGCTTCCACGGGGTACCGTTCGGGGGCCTTTTTCTTTTGCGGTTTAATCTCCGTTGTCGTCAGGTTTAGACTGCCTGTATTCGTCGTACAGCTGGTCCATTCGGCCGGAGAGCCAATCACTAAACGGCTTGGCTTCTATGTTCGAAAGCTCGATGGCGACCTTCTTGGATTTGGCGTTCATCGAAAAACTCAACGAGCTATCGCGCGATACCCACTCTTTCGCAGATGCCGCCGCTCTCGGCTTTTTTGCATCCGATTTGGCCTTGTACCGCTTGAGATAATCGTGAAGGTCGTCAAACCTCTTGTCCTCGGAAAGTTCAAGGAACTCAGCGTTAGCCACGCGATCCGTCGATGCTCGGAGAAGGGCAGGGGTAAGCACGAGTTGCCTAAGGCTAAGCCATTTATCTCGCCCTATCTTTTTCGCGGCGCCAACCGCCTTGATGACTGGAGCAGGGACGACTTCGACAACACCGAGCATCTTGGACAACATCGCTTCATCGATGGCAAGGGATGTTCGAACTACGTCCTTGGTCATTCCCGTGGCAAGTAAGTTCTGAGCAAAGTAGGCACGCTCGATAAACGATAGATTGGACCGGGCCGAGTTTTCCTGGCCTTGAGCAATAGCCGAGGCGATATCATCGAGTTTCTTGACGATCGCCTTGACTGGGATCCCCAGCTCGCGTGCGACCTTCAGGCGCCGGTGGCCGAATACGACCGTGTAGCGCTGACCATCCGCGCCTGGCCGCACGAGGATAGGCGTCGACTGCCCGGATTCTTGGATGGCCTGCTTCAGCTCCAGATATTCCTCGCCATCATCTGAGAGGCGATCGGAGATAGAGGAAGCGTCGAGCGACTGTGGATCCAATTCCACAATCACTTCGCCTTCCATCAACTTCTTGGTGTTCTCCGCAAGATCTTCGATGGATCGGACAACCGTCTTAGCAGCCCCAGTCATCGCGTAACCAGGCTTGGTCGGCGCTTTGCTTGCGGAGATAGACGCGATGTCCAACTTTGCAAATGGGTTTTCACGCGACATGGCTTGTCTCCCAACTCAGCGTCAACGCCGATAAGGTCTTGTTACCCTTCGCGAAACGCGGAAAAAAAACGGCTGACAAGGTCATTTTCGTCCCCATGCACTGTGGATCAATTCCATGATCTCGCCGTTTGCGGAATTCAGGCTCTCGATAGCGCGATCATACGTTGACCGGACGAAATCGCCGCGCTCGACCTCGTATAGGGTCTGCTTCTTGATCGAGGCGTCCGAGATTGCTGTCGACTTCAACACGTGATTTCGAAGCATGTGCTGAGCGAACATCGACTGCATGAAGCCGACCATCTGTGCCTGCGGTATGTCTGTCGGTTCGAAACGCGTTACCAAATAACGAAACCATTCCACCCGGATCTCGGCGCCTGCCTCGGCAACCGGCGTCATGATACCGCCGAGCATCATCAGGAACTGGCTCATAGACATGACGTCCAGCATCTGGGGATGGATGGTGATCAGGATGCCGGTTGAGGCCATCAGCGCGGTGATCGTTAGATAGCCAAGCTGAGGTGGGCAATCGATGACCACCACATCATATCGGTTATCGACTTCCTTAAGTGCATTGACGATCCGCATATGAAAGAGACGCCCCTCATCCCCCTTCTTTGACGAGATGGCGAGCGGAACGTCGTATTCGTATTCCTGCAAAATCAGGTTGGCGGGCACGACATCGAGGCCAGGGATGTTGGTCGATTGGATGACATTAGCGATCGGCTTACGCTCATCATCGAAGCGCAACGCTTCGTAGAGCGACGAGGTTTCGTCAAGCTCTGGCTGGATACCAAACAAGGATGTTAGCGATGCCTGCGGGTCAAGGTCGACAGCAAGGACGCGGTGGCCGGTTAGCGCGAGATACTGGGCAAGATGGGCCGCCGTCGTTGTCTTTCCGCTACCACCCTTGAAGTTGACAACGGACACGACCTGCAAAGGTTCGCCCTGCCGGCGTTTGGGAAGGTAATATCGCTTGTCCGATTTCTTGTTGGTCTCCAGATACTCTCTCAGTTCGAGCATTTGATCGGCCGTATAATAGCGTCGACCAGCGACCGATTCGATCTCAGGACCTTTCCCTTCGGAATGGATCTGCCGCAGATGACTTTGCGTGACGCCCACGAAATCCGCGACTTCACCAATTTGGAATTTTCGCAAACCCTTTCGAGCATCAGGCGGATACTGCTGGCTGCGCAGCATATGCAACGCGCTAGAGATCTTTGATCCCTGCTCGGCGATCTCAAGATCAAAACGGTTAGGCAGCGGCTGGCTCATTTTGCGAACTATTTCCTTGGTGGTCACACTTTCGAAAAAATGGCCATAGAGCCATCATTTGCGCAACTATCATTCGATTCCGCCTGCGCGGCAAGGAATTTAAAGTTAACAAAGTCTTAAGTCGATCCCTCGCATCTGCGTCGGTTTGCGTAATACGCGTTATATTTCATCATGTTAGGCAAACTTCTATCGTACCCGGCCTTTCATCTTTCCTGTGACTCAACCGCCTAAATTGCAGACAGCATCGCTTTCCGGCGATCGGTTCGAGGCGAAACTGACGGAATCACCCGCGACTCGCGAGGTGCAAAATTGCACGTAGACTTCGCGCCGCCTCCGGGGTCTGTCTCCTCACGCACTCAAACGAGGAGACGATCTTCCCCATGCTTCAGTCGCACTCCCGCCTTGTCCGCAAACTCCAGGACGCACTCGGCGAGCGCCTTTGCATTGCCCTTGAAGACCCGACAGTCGTCGAGATCATGCTCAATCCAGATGGCAAGCTCTTCATGGAGCGCTTGGGTCACGGCGTTGCGCCAGCGGGCGAAATGCAGGCGACTGCAGCCGAGACCGTTATCGGATCGGTAGCGCACGCTCTCCAGTCCGAAGCCGATGGAGAGCGACCAATCATCTCCGGCGAACTACCGATTGGCGGCCACCGCTTCGAAGGTCTCCTCCCTCCCGTCGTCAATTCGCCAACCTTTACGATCCGCCGGCGCGCGTCGCGGCTCATTCCGCTCGACGATTATGTGACCGCGAAGATTATGACCGAAGCGCAGGCTTCGACTATCCGCAGCGCGATCACCAACCGCCTGAACATCGTCATCGCCGGCGGCACGGGATCAGGCAAGACGACGCTTGCGAACGCGGTCATCGCCGAAATCGTTTCTGCGGCGCCGGAAGACAGGATGGTGATCCTTGAGGATACGTCCGAAATCCAATGCGCCGCAGAGAATGCCGTCTGCCTACACACGAGCGACGCGGTCGACATGGCCAGGCTTCTCAAAAGCACGATGCGCCTGCGTCCCGACCGCATCATCGTTGGCGAGGTTCGCGACGGCGCCGCACTGACCCTGCTGAAAGCCTGGAACACGGGGCACCCCGGAGGCGTCACGACGATCCATTCCAACTCCGCCATGTCGGGGCTTCGACGCCTCGAGCAACTGACATCGGAAGCCAGCCAGCAGCCAATGCAAGCTGTGATCGGCGAAGCGGTCGATCTCGTCATCTCGATCGAACGCGCCGGGCGGGGGCGCCGGGTGAGGGAGGTGCTCCATGTCGAGGGCTTCAACGGCTCGCGCTACCAGACAGAACACTATCCGCAGATCGATGAGGACAGTCATGCTGCATAATCGCTTTCTCCGTTTGGGAACTATCGGCGCACTGATTTGCGTCTCTCTCGCCGGCCCCGCACTCGCAGGCTCAGGCGGAGGTCTGCCATGGGAAGGCCCCCAGGAGCAGATCCAGCAGTCCATCACCGGACCGGTCGCTGGCTATATCGCACTGGCCGCGGTTGCGATTGCCGGCGGCATGCTGATCTTCGGCGGCGAACTCAACGATTTCGCACGACGATTGGTATATGTGGTGCTGGTCGCGGGGATCCTCCTTGGCGCGACGACGATCGTCGGCCTCTTTGGCTCGACGGGCGCTTCGATCGGTGGCTCGTTCGTCGCCGAGCAGACCGCGATCCCGAATGCAAATCGGGTCGGGGGAGGGGAGGGGCGTCATGGCTGACGCCGGCACGGGTCTTCACCGCAACCGCATCCACAGAGCTCTGTCGCGACCCAACCTTCTGATGGGAGCGGATCGGGAACTCGTGCTGCTGACCGGGCTCGCCGCGGTCATTCTCATCTTCGTCGTCCTGACCGTCTACTCGGCGCTGTTCGGCGTGGCGATCTGGATCGTGGTCGTCGGCGCGCTCCGCATGATGGCGAAGGCGGACCCCATGATGCGCAAAGTCTACGCGCGACATATGCGGTATCAAGCGCATTACCTCCCGACCTCCGCGCCTTGGCGCCGATACTGAGGATCTCGCAATGGTTGCCTTACGCACATTTCGATCGACCGGTCCGTCATTCGCGGACCTCGTTCCTTATGCAGGCCTTGTCGATAACGGCGTTCTCTTGCTGAAGGACGGTAGTCTGATGGCCGGCTGGTATTTTGCCGGTCCGGATTCCGAAAGCGCTACCGATTTCGAACGCAACGAACTGTCCCGTCAGATCAATGCGATCCTATCGCGGCTCGGCACAGGCTGGATGATACAGGTCGAGGCGGTTCGCGTGCCGACGACGGAATACCCTTCCGCCGAGCGCAGTCATTTCCCGGATACGGTAACGCGCCTTATCGACGACGAACGACGGAGGCATTTCGGTCAGGAACGCGGGCATTTTGAAAGCCGCCATGCGCTAATCCTGACCTACCGGCCGCCCGAGCGCCGCCGGTCCGGGCTCACTCGCTACATCTATTCGGACACCGAAAGCCGTTCGGCGAAATATGCCGATACCGCTCTTGATGCGTTTCGCCGCTCGATCCGCGAAATCGAGCAATATCTCGGGAATGTTCTCTCCATACAGAGGATGCAGACCCGGGAGGTTCGTGAGCGGGACGGTGCTCGCATTGCACGCTACGACGAGCTTTTCCAGTTCATCCGCTTTGCGATCGCTGGCGAAAACCATCCCGTCCGCCTGCCAGAAGTCCCGATGTATTTGGACTGGCTCGCGACGGCGGAGCTCGAACATGGATTGACGCCGCGGGTCGAGAGCCGGTTTCTCGGCGTGATTGCGATCGATGGACTTCCGGCCGAGAGCTGGCCGGGGATCTTGAACAGCCTGAACCTGATGCCGCTGACCTACCGCTGGTCGTCGCGATTTATCTTTCTCGATGCAGAGGAGGCCAAGCAACGCCTCGAGCGCACACGCAAGAAGTGGCAGCAAAAGGTCAGGCCATTTTTTGACCAATTGTTCCAGACGCAATCCCGGTCGGTCGACCAGGACGCGATGGCCATGGTGGCCGAGACTGAGGATGCGATCGCTGAAGCCTCATCTCAATTGGTGGCCTACGGCTATTACACGCCGGTCATCATTCTCTTCGACGAAACCCGCTCGGTGCTGCAGGAGAAGGCGGAGGCGGTTCGTCGCCTCATCCAAGCGGAAGGCTTCGGAGCCCGCATCGAGACGCTGAACGCGACCGATGCTTTTCTCGGCAGCCTGCCGGGCAACTGGTATTGCAATATCCGCGAACCGCTGATCAACACGCGAAATCTTGCCGACCTTGTCCCGCTCAACTCTGTTTGGTCGGGCCAACCCGTCGCCCCGTGCCCGTTCTATCCTCCCGACGCGCCTCCACTCATGCAGGTTGCGTCTGGCTCGACTCCCTTCCGGCTAAACCTGCATGTCGACGATGTCGGCCATACCTTGATTTTCGGTCCGACCGGTTCCGGCAAATCCACGCTCCTCGCGCTGATCGCCGCCCAATTCTGCCGCTACGAGAAGGCGCAAGTCTTCGCTTTCGACAAAGGCAATTCGATGCTGCCGCTGACGCTTGGGGTGGGTGGTGAGCACTACGAGATCGGCGGCGAAAGCGGGGAGGGGGCCAGTCTTGCCTTCTGCCCATTGTCCGAGCTTTCGACTGACGCCGACCGAGCCTGGGCCTCCGAGTGGATCGAGACCCTGGTTTCGCTTCAAGGCGTGACGGTTGCGCCAGACCATCGAAACGCGATTTCGAGGCAGATTGGATTGATGGCCTCGGCGCCTGGCCGTTCTCTGTCGGATTTCGTCAGCGGCGTCCAGATGCGCGAGATCAAAGACGCCCTCCATCACTATACGGTCGATGGCCCGATGGGTCAGCTCCTCGATGCGGAAGAGGATGGGCTGACGCTCGGGCGCTTCCAGTGCTTCGAGATCGAGCAACTGATGAATATGGGCGAGCGTAATCTTGTGCCCGTTTTGACTTATCTCTTTCGCCGGATCGAGAGGCGGCTCGATGGCTCGCCAAGCCTCATCGTCCTGGACGAGGCATGGCTGATGCTTGGCCATCCTGTGTTCCGCGACAAGATCAGGGAATGGCTCAAGGTGCTACGCAAGGCGAACTGCGCCGTCATTCTCGCGACGCAGTCGATCTCCGACGCCGAGCGCTCGGGCATTATCGACGTCCTGAAGGAATCTTGCCCGACCAAGATTTGCCTTCCGAACGGCGCAGCTCGGGAAACCGGCACCCGCGATTTCTACGAGCGGATCGGTTTCAATGAGCGGCAGATTGAGATTGTCGCGAGCGCCATCCCTAAACGCGAATATTACGTGACCTCACCCGATGGCCGCCGGCTTTTCGACATGTCCCTCGGCCCGGTCACACTCTCCTTCGTCGGCGCTTCCGGCAAGGCCGATCTAGCCCGCATCAGGGCGCTCTCGTCGACCCACGGCCACGAATGGCCGGTTCAGTGGCTCATCGAAAGGGGGATCAACCGCTATGAGTGAAGCAGTCCAGTTTTCGAGGCTCGGCAGATCGTTGGTGGCGGGGTTGGTCGCCGCCGCCCTTACTGCAACGCCCACGGTTTCCTACGCAGGAGGCGCGGTTACCGGCGCGACCGAAATGACGCAGATGCTCAACAACGGTGAGCTTATCCATCTCGTTGGTCAGTCGACCGAACAGATCAATAACCAGATCAAACAAATCACGCAGCTTGCCGAGCAGATCCAAAACCAGCTCAATATCTATCAGAACATGCTGCAGAATACGGCCCAGCTTCCGAACCACATCTGGGGCCAAGTCGAAGGCGATCTGAACCAGCTGCGCAATATCGTCAATCAGGGTCAGGGCATCGCCTTTTCTATGGGCAACGCTGACGATCTGCTGAAGCAACGCTTCAAGAGCTACGCGGATTTGAAGACAAGCCTTCCGAACGCAGAGAGCTTTTCGTCCACCTATCAGACGTGGTCGAACACGAACCGCGACACGATTTCCAGCACGCTCAAGGCCGCGAGCCTTACCGCCGATCAGTTCGACAGCGAGGAAGATACGATGGACCAGCTGCGATCGATGTCGCAATCGGCGGACGGCCAGATGAAAGCACTTCAGGTCGGCCACCAGATCGCAGCACAGCAGGTCGCCCAGATGCAGAAGCTCCGCGGTATCGTCTCCCAGCAGACCACGATGATGGGAACCTGGCTGCAGAGCGAACAGACGGACAAGGATCTGGCGCAGGCTCGTCGCGAGAAATTCTTCAATGCTGATGTCCAGTCCATTCCCTCTGGCCAGAAAATGGAGCCCCGCTGGTGACCCGCCCCGTATTGATCGCCTCATTGTGCGTTGTGATCGCAGGGATTGCTGCGGTCGCCACAGTCGTTCTGGTGCGTGGGGAAAGCTCCGCCGCGCCGCAGATGAGCGAGGAGCAACGAGCAACACGCGAGAAGTTTTTTGGCACCGGCAAAGAGCTGCCGCCGATCGAAAAAGGGCAGGAGATGCGCCCGAGATGGTGAAGCGCTATCGGAAAGCCACCTTCCTCGTTGCGGGTATCGCGTTTCTCGCTTTGGCAGCACCTGCTTTCGCTCAGCAAGGCCAGGTCCTTACAGAACTGGAAAACCAGGTCTCGACAGCAGCCAAAGGGTGGGAAACCACCGTCATGGATGCGGCAAGAACGCTGTTCTGGATCCTCGCTGGAATCGAGGTCGGCATTGCAGCGGTGTGGCTCGCGATCCAGGCAGCATCGCTGGACAGTTGGTTCGCCGAGCTCGTTCGCCGCATCATGTTCATTGGCTTTTTCGCCTTCGCTCTCACTCAGGGTCCGACCTTCGCCAAAGCTGTCGTCGACAGCCTCTTCCAGATCGGCGCCGGTGGCGGCTCTGCGTCGCCCGCCGAGGTCTTCGACGCCGGAATCCGCGTGGCATCCCAGATGTCGGAACAGGCGAAGTTCGGCGTCTTCGAAGACAATGCCTTGGCTATTGCCGCAGTGCTTGCGATGGGCATCGTCGTCATCTGCTTCTCTCTCGTCGCGGCAATCTTCGTCTCGGTCATGGTCGAGATGTATGTCGGCCTGCTGGCAGGCATGATCATGCTCGGGCTCGGTGGCTCCTCCTTCACCAAGGACTTTGCGATCCGCTATCTCATCTATGCCTTCGGCGTTGGGATGAAGCTGATGGCCTTAGTCATGATCGCCAAGATAGGCTCCAACGTGCTGCTCGGCCTCGCGCAGGCGCCCACAGCCGAAAGCGACCAGTTTATCACCACACTCGCGATCGCTGGCATTTCCGTCGTCGTCTTCATCATCGCAATGTACGTTCCGAACATCATACAGGGCGTCGTGCAAGGGGCGTCGGTCTCCGGCGGCATGGAGACAATCCGTCACGGCGGACAGGCGGCCTCGTTTGCAGCGGGCGGCGCGTTTCTCGGCGCCGGCGCAGTAGGCGCTGGCTTTGCCGCTGCGCAGGCAGCGCGCGCCGGTGGGTCATCGGCCGCAGGCTCGGTGCTCCGTGGTATGGGCGCAAGTTTCAGCTCCGGCGCCATGGCTGCCGGATCCGCCGCAAAGGAGAAGGCGATCGGGTCGCCCGGCGCTTATGCCGGCTCCCTTCTCGGCCTGGCCAACGCCAAGCTCGATCAGGCGAGGGGCATTCCTTCAGCTCCGACACCTCATCCGGAAAGACCGGACAAACCATAATTCACGGACAGGATCACACAAATGGCAGGGCATACCGCACCTGAGAACCCGTATCTTGCCGCAAGGCAGGAATGGTCAGAACGCTACGGCTCCTACGTCAAGGCGGCTTCCGCTTGGCGAGCAGTCGGCATTTTGAGCCTGGGAATAGCGGTTATCGGCTTCGGTTACGCGCTTTATCTCAGCACGCAGGTCAAACTCGTCCCTTACATCGTCGAGGTCGACAAGCTGGGGAACACGGTTTCTGGCGGCTTCCCACAACAGATCGAATACGCGGACACCAGAGTCGTTCGCGCGACGCTCGGGAACTTCGTGACCAGCTTTCGTTCGATCACACCGGATGCTGTGGTCCAGAAGCAATATATTGACCGCACCTATGCCTTGCTGCGAACGAGCGATGCCTCCACGCAAAAGGTCAATGCATGGTTTCGCGGCAACTCGCCGTTCGAAAAGGCGGTCAACGCGACAGTGGCGATCGAGGTGAACAACATCGTCGCGCTTTCGAACCAGACCTATCAAATCGACTGGACGGAGTACGAGCGCGATCGGAAAGGCAAGGAGGTCGCGACCCGGCGCTTCCGGGGCATCGCGACCGTCTCGATCACATCACCACAGGACGAAGCAACAATCCGGCTCAATCCGATCGGCGTTTATGTGACCGATTTCGATTGGACCGCGCAACTTTGAAGGCAGGGATCTGCAATGAGGATCAAACACAAACGCGTCGCTCTTCGCTGCATGCTGACGCTCGCCTTATCGACCGGAGTTTCACCGATGGCTATCGCACAAAGCCTCACGGGCAATGAGGTGAAAGGGACGAACCTCTCCGGCAAATGGCGAGGTCAGGCCGGGCTGGTTACACGAGGACCGGACGGCAAGGTGATTTTTCTTTTCGGCGAGACTCAGCCGTCCGTCGTCTGCTCCCCATTGCAGGTCTGCGATATCGAGCTTCAGGGCGGCGAAATCGTCCGCGACGTCCTCGTCGGCGATACCGTCCGCTGGAAGGTGGAGCCAGCAACATCGGGCGCCGCCGGCGGGCAGGCGATCCATCTGATCGTCAAGCCATCTGAGCCGGGGCTTGTCACTTCGATGGTGGTGACGACATCACGCCGCACCTATCATATCCAGCTGAAATCGCATCCGACACAGTACATGGCCCGCGTCGGGTTCGAATATCCCGAAGATGCCGCCACAAAGCTCTCCGATATCAATGCACGTATCCAGGCCATGACCGGGTCGGACGGCGGTGTGGCTCCGGAACAGCTCGCCTTCTCCTATTCGTTGAGCGGAAACGCCCCGTGGCGGCCGAAGCGGGTCTATTCCGATGGGCAGAAGACCTACATCCAGTTTCCCCGCGCTATCTCCGGCCAGGACGCGCCGGTTCTCTTCGTCGTCTCGGGTGGACAGAACCGCATCGTCAACTATCGGATGGAGAACGACATGATGATCGTCGACTATAATATCGATAAGGCGATCCTGATTTCCGGGGTTGGCTGGAAGCAGCAGAAGATCACGATCCGGCGGGGAGGGTGATCCATGCAGCTTTATCGCCTCATTCCGATTGTCCTTGCCCTCAACCTAGCCGGATGCCAGACCGCAACCGATGGGCTGTCCACCAGCGCAGCACCCGCTGACGTCACCGGGCCTGCCGCCGGTGCCATCGCCGGCGACATGGCAGGACGTTTCGCCGAGCAAGCTGGATCAAGGACCACTCCCATCAAACTGCACAAGGATACATCCGAATTTGCCGTCGCGCTCGAAGCTGCTTTGAAAGGGTGGGGCTTTGCCATCGTCACAGATGACAAGAGCGCAAACGAGAAGGGTGCAGCAAAGCCCGTCGAGTTGACCTACTCGATCGTTGCCGCCGACGGACAAGTTCTGGCGCGTCTTTCGACTGACGCGATGGAGCTCGGCCGGGCCTACTCGGTGAGCAATGGGGTGGCGACGCCAGCAAGCCCCCTTTCCCTCATGAAGCGAAACTGACAGGCGGAGACGATCATGGTCCAATCGCTGCAACTGGGAACGTCAAATCAGTCTGCTGACGAGAAAGGGATGAAGCGCCTCAATCGCGTGCCCGTGTTCGTCGGCATCGGGATCCTGGTTCTGTTCCTCGCCGTTCTCGTTTACGGCCTCTCCTCACGTGGGCTGAGGTTTGGCCAGCACGACCAGAACGAAAACGGGACTGGCACGCCGGCTTCCACCTTCGCCGATCAGCTGAAGCGGGGTGTCAAAGACGGAATTATCGGCGACCGGGAGGAACAGCAGCCGGTGTTTCAGCCAACCCCGGTCCCACAGCAGCAGGAAGCCGCCCGTCCGGTGGAGGCAGAGCCCAAGGTCGAACCACGGGAGCCGCGCAGGTCTCGCATGGAATCGGACGAGGAGTGGAATGCCAGGATACTTCGCGAACAGCGGGAACAGATCTTTCGTGAACAGCAACGCCAGCGCATGGCAAGCCTACAGGCGAGGGGAGCGGCCCTCGACTCGCCGCTGAAGGTCGATATCACCGATGTCTCGGCACAATCAGCGGACACTGCGTCTGCCGGACCGCGTCAATCGAACTCCGCGCCATCCGGCGCGCAAGATCTTTATGCCGCAGCGTTGAGAGCGGGCGCTGCGGGTCAGGTCGATCAGAATGGACAATCGTCTAAGGAAGATTTCTTCAACGCAGACATCAAGGATCTCGGCTATCTGCCCAATCAGGTCGTGCCTCAGCAGTCACCTTACGAACTCAAGCGTGGATCGGTGATCCCCGCGACACTGATATCAGGCATCAATTCCGACTTGCCGGGCCGCATCACGGCGCAGGTCAACCAGAACGTCTATGACAGCGCGACCGGCCATTTCATGTTGGTGCCGCAAGGGACAAAGCTCTTTGGCCGTTATGACAGCAAGGTCTCATTCGGCCAGAACCGCGTCCTCGTCGTCTGGACCGATATCATCTTCCCGGATGGCTCGACTCTGCAGATCAGCGGCATGGCCGGGACCGACGCGGAAGGCTATGGCGGTTTCAGCGACAAAATCGACAACCACTATTTCCGGACCTTCGGCTCGGCCGCGCTCGTCGCGCTCATAGGAACAGGGATCGACATGTCTATGCCTCAGAGTTCAACTCTTGCCACGCAGGACACCGCCTCAGACGCGGCGCGGCGGAATTTTACCGAAACTTTTGGACGGGTCGCCGAGCAGACCATCTCGAAAAATCTCAATGTCCAGCCGACGATCAAGATCAGGCCGGGTTATCGGTTCAATGTGCTGGTTGATCAGGACATCATTTTTCCTGGCAGCAACAGGGGTTAAAGTCCGACACCCGGCCAGGCTCAACTGAAGGAGATAGTCGATGGTCGATAGGATGCCAGAGCGTGCGAAGGACGATCTCGACCGTGTAGTTCAACAGCTCTACGCTATTGCGCCCGAGGTTGATAAGCTTGCCACTAACTGTGCGAATGCGCTGCAGTCAAACGTTGATGCCGACGGCGACTACATCTCAAAGCGAACCATGAAGGCATTCACTGACATTCGAGAGGCGATTGCGCACCTCTATGCTGCTGGGCACGAAGTCATGGAGGAGCGAGACCGCTTCTTTGGAAAGCCGATGATACGGCGATAATCCGGTTGCGTACCAGTTGGTAGCTCCCCACAGCTCACTGCTGGTGCTTACCAGCCAAGAAAGTTTTGGCTTCGTCAGTCAAAATTAAAGCCGGGGTCCCGTGAAACGCGACCTCGCGAACAAGGTCTTTTTGCTCCAGCGTTTCGATAGTCCTGGTCGCGACCCGACGGTCGCCAATAAGCCAAACTCGACCGACACGTCTTTGATGCCTAAATTTCGCTATCGCGGTCAACGCGTCAAGCGAGGTCTTCGTGATGGATGTGGCTTCAGGTTTCATCATGCCGATCCGTTTCTGCTGAGTGTTCACGTAGGGGTCGGCCTGCTAACCTTCAAGGTGGTGGCCGTTCCGTGTAAAGCCCCCGGATGCTAGACCAGTAAGCAACGAATCGCGGGGGAATAGCATGCCGTTTTACAGAGTGACCTCTCGCAGCTTGCTCATCGAAGCTGACAATCCCGCAGAGGCCGCGATGAACGCTTACCGGATGTTCGAAGATCGAACGCCCTCTGCCTTTGAGGTTGTGGGTCCAGATACGGAGGTCAACGAGGTTCACCTCACCTCCGAGCAACAAGAGCAGGCAATCACAATAGCGTTCGCCAAGCGATCTGCGTCTTAAGGTTCCGGCTGTCACGGCTGCGAAGGTAGTGCCGTGGGCACGAGAAGGTAAGGGATCAGTCCATCCTGCAAAACTGCAGTGGAAGTGTCTCCGGCCGATCGCTAAAATAATTCTCAAGACAGTACGTGCTGTGTTGCTCGATTCTCATACGAGCAGACCTGTTGGCGTACATCGCAGGCTGTGCGTGGGCGTTGGGAGAAATTATGGGTCACGAGAGAAATGACATTACCACGGACATCGACCTGCGGCCGATTGTCGGACTGCTCTCGAACGAGTCCGAGCAAGTTGTCGAAATCCTGACCGTCGGCGCAATCAAGAGACATCGTACGCTTGTCGACCGCGCCGAGAAAATGTTCCAAGTCGCTCATGCAGCCGAGCGGGATGACAAGAACGAGCCGAATGACGCTCACCTAGCCTATCTGGAGGCGACGATCGAAATGCACGCACAGATGTCTGCGCTCACAACACTTCTCAACATTCTGGGCCGAACGCCGAAGGTTTGATCAAATCAGATCCCGCCGGATTGCCAGAGCCACGAGTTGGGTATTGTTGCAAAGGTCATAACGCCGCCTGACCTCGGCGAGCGCAATACGGACGGTATTATATTTAACGTGCTCAATATCGGCCGTGTCTTCCACCGTTTTGCCAAGTGATAGCCATCGCGTGTAAGTCGCCTCCTTCGGAGAGAGATAAAACGGTTCCTGGATCGAAGGAGTTACCTTCAGCTGTTCGATGCGGGCATGCAGCTGCCCAACCGCAGAGGATGCGGCGATCGGATCAATTTCTTCCTGCACAGTCAGAACGGGCTTTGAAGTGACGAAGCTCAACACTGAAATGGCACCACTGGAAATCGCAATCGGGATGGTGACGCCTGAACGGATCCCGAATTGCGATGCCGTTTCATAGAAAGTCTGGTCTTCCTCCGACAGAGTCCCATTTTCTTGCGTTCCTGACCAGATAAAGGCGCCGCGTGATTGTTGGGCTCGCTTCCTAATCGGATTTCGCCGGTCCAGGTCCAACTTTCGGCTACGCTTCAGCCAATCGGGATGCAGGTTTGATATCACGTAAAAGTCGCCCGGCAGCAGTTTGGAATAGTCGTAGCCGGAAAACTCGAACCGTTCGGCCAAATCCGCCAGGGCGGTTTTCAGCGTTGCACCGTCGTGCGCGACAGCGCTGATTTCTAAAAGCCCGGCGACAAGTTGGTTCATCCAAATCTCTCCCATTCAGTGCTGCTCTCCTGCCCGAAGCGCCTCATGGCGACAGTAGCGGAACGCGGTTCCGCACCTATGCGGCCTCTTCTACAACGCTAACGGGTGCAACTCGCGGGCGTTGACTCAGCCTGAGGTTGATTAATTCATTTGGTCAGGTCGCCCACTCGCTGTGCGTCTGTCATAAAATTATCCAACCTGAATTCGATAACCGGCGAGTGAGTGATTTGGCACGATGTAATATGAAGAGCAGTGAAACGAAACGAAATTAGAACTGGTAATCGATTGTTTCAGAACGGAAAATTATTTCTGCCACCACCAAACGACGGTAGTGATTGGAAGGAATTGTTCAAGAAACTTGCGGCGGCGGGCGCAGGCAGACCATTGGGCGAAGACGGATTTCCCGCAGGCCCATGGACGCCCGAGCTGCTTGCGGAGGCCATTTCCCAAATAGATTCGAACCAAGCTGGGGTTGATCTGAGGACCGTACAGCTTTGGTTTCAGGAAAATGACAGGGGAATTAGCGCCGCGAACATTCGTTGGCTTGCAAGGGTCTTTGGGTGCGATGATCCGGCGGCGACTGCAGCATGGCAGGTCGAGCTAAGTTCGGCTCAGGCGCGGCTGCAGGCCAAGAGACGGGAGGCGAAAAAGGCGGACAGTCTTGCGCTAGAAAGTCCAGATGTGTCGCCAGACCCCACAGTTGACGACGAGCAGTCGTCAGCGCTCGAGCTTACACCCGAAGCGGCAGCCGATCGGAAGAAGCAACGCTTCGGTTTGGCGCGAAAATCGGAGGCCCTTTTTAGCGGCGGCTCGCCGTTGAACTTGCCTGCATCAGTGTTTGCGGGCGCCTCCGCTCTCGGTTTTCTGTCGTACATTGTGGGGATCCACAGCGCAGTTTACGTCCGAGCGGATAACGTTGCGAAAGAGGTTGGATTTCTTTGGGCGCCGAATTGGACATTCCTTTTCATGGTGCTCTTGCCGCTGTTTTTCGCGCTCGTCACGGAGCTACTCGCTTTTTGGACAAAGAAAGGGCGCGTGAAGCTATGGTCGGGGAGCGACACGACCACAAGCGAGGATGATTGGGCACGCAATGTCGAGGCGTCTTCCTCGTCCTATTGGGCGGTGTTTCTGATTTGTGTGTTGTTTGCCGGTGTTTTCCAGTGGATTGGCGTTTGCCTCATCCCATTGCTGGAAGGCGGAGCAGACTACGCGACAAGTTGGGGCACGCTGGCAACTGTGCGACCGGAGGTTATATCGGTACCGGTGTCGATCGGGTTCACGGCCTTCGCTTACCTCTACATGAGCCTTTGCTTTTATCTATTCTTTGCCGGACTCATTTTGCTGCATACGATGGTCCATGATCTGAGAAAAATCGGCGCCGAAGCCACGATCCTGCAGCAGGTTGGATCTCAAGGCGAAGTCTATGAGCTTTGCTTGAGATTAATGCGTGGGATATTTCGTTGCACAATTCTGGGCATTCTCGTCGCCGTGTGCATGAAAGCTCAGAGCTCTTATTTGACATCAAATGCCAAAAATATCGTCGACTGGCTGTCAGGAGACATGTATTCGGCACTGGCGGGACGTGAAGGTGTTAGCAATGGGTTCCACTATCGCATGCCCACCCATTACAGCAGCCTGCTCGTTGCACTTTCGACCCTCGTTGTCTTCGTCTACGGTTCGATCTGCCTGCGAGCTATCGGCACGCGGTTTCATGTTCCTCTCTGGAAGATGGCGGCGGTCGTGACATGGCTGTTTGCCACCTACCTGCTGGTAGATGCATTCGTGGGTTTCTCAATCGTGTTGGGCTCCGGTGTACTGGTCGCGGTGTTCAGCCTGGTTGATCCTGGCCTAGGCAGTCGGCGATCCAGTGAAATAGGAAGCAAACAAATTGTATCTTAGCTGGCTTGATCGGTGGGATGAACAGCGGGCGCGACGCGGTGAGGACGGGAAGGAAACGACGAGTTTCATCCTTGATGCAGACCGTGTGTTTCCAGGTGAGGAAATCGACACCATCCGCGAATTTTGTGCACGCGCAGATGAAGCTTCGACTGACCCGACGTTTTTTGATGAGCAAAACGGCGGCGATCAACAATTCGAAGTGGGAGAGCATTGGATTAAATTTCCATCGGACATTTCTACCGATGTCGCAGAGAATAATATCGTCTGGGCGAAAATCACCAAGAGTGGATCACTCGACAAGGCACTGGTGATTTTTCACCATTGGAACGCACGGGCTCGAAACGCTCACATTGCCAACTTTATGTCACGGCGCGGCATCACTGTCGTTGAGATCGCAATGCCTTATCACTTCGAGCGTAGCCGTCCCGGTTCATTGCACGCGGATTACATGCTGAGCGCCAACCTTGGTCGAACGATCCAAGCCGTAAGGCAGGCGGTGTCTGATGGAAGAAAACTCATCCGCTGGCTGAAGAGCGAGGGATATCGAGAAATCTCCGTCCTCGGCATGAGCCTCGGTTCCTGGGTCGCAGGATTGATTGCCGCACATGATGCGAACGTTTCGAAGGCTTCGCTGTTTCTGACGGGTGGAAGCCTTGCGGATATGGTTTGGACCGGTCGAGCGACACGATCTATCCGTAGCAGCCTCGAGCCGGAAATCGAGCTGGCTGATCTCAGGCGAGCATGGAGCCCATTCAATCTCGAGAACTATGTGCATCGTCTGGCTCGGCCGGATCTTGATCTTCAAGTGGTGCTTGCCAAGAGAGACACGGTTGTGTTCCCGGAGCTGTCGGAAAGCTTGTTACTAGGTTTGAAAAACGCCGGCAGCCGGCCGCAGATCCTGAAATTAAACTGTGGGCACTATTCCCTCGGGAAACTACCATACATTTTGTACGTCGGTTTGAGCTTAAAGCGGTTTCTGTCTTAAGTTGACAGGGTACTAAGTGTCAGCGTGACAATCGGGTGCATGAGGTGCCATAAACTTAAGTGCCTTTACGAACTTGACGAACTTATCCATCTTTGCCATATGAGTACTTCTGTATGGAGGAAATGTTATGGCATCTCCCAAGGCAAAACCCAGCATGAAAGACGGCTCAGCCCGCAGGGATGGACCAAATAGGTCCATGGCTTTTTTCCTGGCGACAGGCGCCGGTGCGCTGCCGGAAGGTATGAGTGGCTTCAAAATCAAAGTTCCGGATAGTGCGACCAAAGTCCTGTCCGACAAGCCCAAGCGCGTGCAGGCACTGCTGCAGCAGTATGGTCAGGCGATTTCCAGGAGCCGCACCGCCGGCAGACGTGTGAGCTTTCGCGTTGACGTCGATCCTGAAGGTGAAATGGTCGTAAGTCCCGTCGAAGAGGAAGCAACGACCATCCCTGCACTGTCTGAAGAGGACAGCACGCCGGATGCTGAACTTGAGCAGGCTCTTGCCGCAGCCCGGGAACGCGGACGCTCGAAAGCAGCAGAAATCCTCGCGCGCGTCGATATGCTCAGCGCTGACGAATTTGCCCGCCTCCTCGGAACGACGCGGGTGACAGTCAATACCAAGCGGCAAAACGGTCAGGTGCTCGGACTCGACGGCGCCAAGCGCGGGTATCGCTTCCCGGATTGGCAGCTCGATTCCAATGGCAAACCGTTTGTAGCACTTCCCATCCTCCACGAGATGCTCGGCGGAGCCTGGGCTGTCTATCGCTTCCTGGTCCAGCCCCATGGTGAACTGGATGGTCTGACGGGGCGCCAAGCTCTGGAGCGTGGACGAAGTAAAGAGGCGCTCGCGGCAGCGGAAAGCGTTGGGCGAGATTTCCGGTAAATGGGAAATGCACTACCGCCCGCCGGCTTCGAAACAGCGAGCCTGCATCTACACGTCGTTGCGCCCGGCTCAAGGTTCGGCCGCATCTACCTCGGTAGATACCCGGATCCGCTCGGCTTCGGAAAGACACCGAGCCGCTTCAGCGACCCGCGGCGCCGAAAGCCCGCCAATCGCTTTGGCGTGCTCTACATGGGCGACACCGTCAAAGTCTGCTTTCTCGAAGCTTTGCTAAGGGATCAGCGCGATGGGTTGATCGGTGATCTGCCAATTGCCGAGTCAGAGTTACGTAACCGGCAGTTTACACAGATTGAGGTGATCGACCCACTGACGATGGTTGATCTGCGCGACGACGGAGCGATCAAGATGGGCGTGCCGACGGATGTGGCAAAATCCTCCAAGCAATCCCTTGCTCGCGAGTGGGCTGTCGCATTCCATGAACATCGAGATCATGTCGACGGCATCATTTATCCCTCGAGGCTAAACGGGCACACGAATCTTGCAGTGTTCGATCGATCCATCGGCAAGCTGAAGGCTGTCGGCGCGACAAGGCTGATACGGGCGCCGGGTCTCGCGAATGTGCTCGATGACCTGAACGTTGCGATTATCAATCCCTGATCCGTCGCCGCGTTCAGTATTGATCGATAAGTCATTTCTGACCGCCGATTCTCGACAGATCGATCCTGATACCCGCCGATCCGATATCGTTTGCGCTTGAGGGCTCGGCCTCGCTTTCAGCCGGCGCGGCATCAGCAGGCTCCGCCTCCACCACCTTCGCCTTGTCGTCCTCTTCGGGTACTGCACCCCCCGGATCCTCGGCTTGAAACACGCCTTGGCCCTCGAACTGGCCTGTGTTCCAGGCGTAGACCGCATCGTCGAAGATTTGCGGAAAGACCTCAACGTTTGTGGGGTTGCCGTACCATTTTCTTACGATCCGAAGGATCTTGGCGAACATTGCAGATCCCTTTCGGAGGTTCTTGCAGGGCTCGACCAGATCGGAATTTATCTCGGAGGTATCCTTGACGCCGACACCGGCCGGAAACTGCGTCACCCCCACCCGGACCACCGCCTGGCCGACATACTGCCGAACGATGCCCATGGCCTCGTCAGGGGTCTTCGGCTTGGGAACGAGGATGAGACGGCCGCCCGATTTGAGGGTGACAGCAAGTGGGTCGTCGGAGCCGACCGCAGACACGAACTGCTCGACAATAGTGGGCTTGAGCGCCGGATCGGCGCACTGTTTGATAAAGGCAGGGTCCATGACAATGGCTCCAAAGTCAGGTGTTGAAAGACATAATGAGGGGCTTGTCGAACAGCCGTGCCCAGGCTTCGGTGCTGGCGCGCTGAATGGCGATGATGGAACTTCCTTTGGTCCACCAGTCGTTCCCGACGGCTATGATGAGATCAGGGCCATGAAGCATCGACTGCAGGACAGGCCAGATGATCAGCTGCTCGTAGCAGATGAGTGGGGCCACGCGCTGGCCGCCAACGGATACGATCGGATTTGCGAAGAAGTCCGCTCTGGCTCCTCGACCCTTTCCGATCAGTGGGAACCAGGGCTGCCACATCGAGCCAGGCACTGGCATGCGTTCCCGATAGAGGATCTCATTGCCGCTGGCCGAGACGCGAACCAGAACATTGTCATATCCTTCCCGATCGACGACAGCCGCGCCGGCGATGACATTCAGATCGACGGCGGCGAGCTGCTGCCGCCATAGGCGTTCGACCGACGGCGTCCAAAACCCGAGAGCGCTTTCAGGCAAAAGCATGTAGGCGGTGTCGGGCCGACGCTGTAAGCGAAGCGTTGCAACAAGATCACTATGCCGAGCAAGACTGTTATCGCGACCCAGACTATTTCCGAGCTGCAAGTCGACGCCCTGCCAGCCCCGCCCTATGTCCGGTGCGGTCCAGAATGCGGCGGACCAGAGCCAGAAACCTACGAGGGCTATGGCTGCAGCCGGTCGATATCGCGTCGTCATAACCGTGAGACCGGCTGTCACTGCCGCCAATCCCACCCAGCCCCATCCTGGAAAGAGAACGCCTGCCGCTGTGATTGGATGGGCCCAGCCGACAATGCCGAAGGGTGGAAGGGCCATGAGGACCATCGCGATCGTATATCGCAGGCCTTTCCAACCCCCGGACTGACGCGACCATAGTACGGCGTGAACGAAAACGAAGCCGCTTGAGGCGACCAGCCACAGGATCAGCCCCGGCCAGATATCTGATTGATAGAAGGCAGCCACGCCTTGCGGCAGACCGCGCGACGCCGCCAGAAAATAGGCGGCCGAAACGACACTCGCGGTGCGACGACTGCATGCGAGCGACCAAAGCGCCGGAAATGCGATTGCTGCAGGAAGCGCCAGTAGATGTCCGCTCCAGCCGATAAATCCAATCGTGGCAGAAGCCAGAGCGAGGGAAAGAGGCTGGAGCGAATCAGGGCGCATAGGTGAGCACCTGCTTTGCAAGGCCGAGGACACCGGCGGCTGGGACCGGCCCGAAATATCGGGAATCCCAGGATCCGGGAAATGGCGAATGGAGGAACAGAAAGCCGGCTGGAACCGTCCCTCCGGCGTAAGGGCGCAATGGACGCCCCTGGCCGTCCTGAGACACGAGGTTCGAGCTTGCGATCTGCCGCCCATCGATCGCAACGTCGCCAGCGATCTCGATGTGCTGGCCGCCGACTGCAGCCACCGTTTTGATGAGGGGGCCAAAGCCGCCCGGGCACAGGCCCGCGCGAAGGTAGCCTCTCTCAAATCCCTGGGAAACAGTGTCGGTCTCCGGTGGGCAGACGAACACCAGGTCGCCGACCTGAACAGGGCGATCGAGAGCCGCAACACGCCAGAGTCCGAGCGGCTCGCTGGGCGTGGTGTTGATCCGCAGGCCACCGATGGACCCACCGAAGATCACCGCAAGGGCAACGCCACATGACACCGCGAAGAGAGCGAGAGCCGGGCGCCTTTGGCGCGCAGCGGCAGAGGTGTGGGAGATGAGAGACGTCATTTCAGCGACAGTCCTTTCGTCTGGGTCTGCCGCATGGCTTCCGCCTGCTTGAGAGCCACAGCTGTTCGCTCATGCGCAGCCAATTGCTGGACGGTCCGGATCGTGTCCCAGGCCGATCGCAGCTCGTTCTTCTGGGCCGGCTGCATACCCGCGGACGCTGCCCCGAACGCCTTCCCGTCAGCTGTCTTTGCCGCGAGCGGCAGGAAGGTTCTTTCCCCGAAGCGTTCCGACACGGCCTTGGCAAAACCTTCGAGCTCAACCTTCACCATCTTGTCCGCCAAGGCGAACTCGAGACCGGCGGGGATATCGTTTCGATCGATCGCATCGCGCACGCGCTCGAGCACCTGCTTTGCGGATGCGGAGAGAGCCGGAATGTCGAGCGAGAGCTTGGTGCGCACCGCGCGTTCCTCGTCCTCATAGCGGCTGGCCGCGTCTGCGCGTTTCGCAATGAAGCCCTGCAGATCGCGGGCAAGGGCAGGCGCGTTGACGAGTGCTGTATCGCGGGCCTGCTTCTCGGCGCTCCCCGCAAAAAGACCGGTCTTCCCCTTCAGCGCGCCGAAACTTTCCGGACGCTCGGCAATGCGCGCAATCGTCGTTGCTGCTACCGTCCCGTTCGCCAGCATCGCGTCGACGTTGACTGCCTTGAAGGCGGCCTGCGGATCCGCAAAGACGTGATGGAAGCGAGCGGAAACCTCCTGCCAGCTGTCCTTCAGGCCGGGGTCGGCCGAGAGCCTGTCTTCGACCGCCTGACCGATCGATCTTGGGAAGGTTGTCGTGCCTGAGACCATGGGTTTTGCCTCCTTGATTGCAGATGTTGTCGATACGGTCGATCTCGCTCCGCAAAGGCCGAGCTTTGCCGCGACAGCGACGAGACGCGCGCCAAGCTCGGCGAGCTTCGACGATTGACGAACGGTCCATTGGAGCTGATCATGCGCGATGGTGCGGGCGACATTCATCAGATGGAGGCCACGCGCCTCCGCAAAACGCAGCGCCGCGCGATAGTGCGAACCGTCCTGATAGTCGAGCGTCGTTTCCTTCGATCCGGCACGCGAGAGCTGCTCATGGAGCCGTGCCATCGCCAGCTCTGCGATCGGCACAACCTTCCAGGAATTGCGGTCGACCTCCTTGCCATCGGGGAGCGTGACGCGTTGCGATCCGATGTGTTTGAGGCCGATGCGATCACCGATCATGGCCTCCGACGCATCCATCGCCCGCGCGAGATCGACACCCCAGACGGTTCGCTCCTGGCCATCGGCATAGCCGAGCGTCACGTAGTAGCTGTCCCGGTTGCCTGGCTTGTGCTCGTAAGGCGCTTCGCCATGGGCCAGCAGCACGCCGCCACGCCGTTGCGCGAACTCTTCCAGCCCGACATAGAGCTCCGCCGTCTCGCGGTGACGCGTCATGGCGACATAGGACAGGTGCCGGTCCAGCGTGCTCGACGCCAGCACCTTGACGCGATCGACAGTGGCGCCCTGGCTCTTGTGCACCGTGGTGGCATAGCCGTGATCGACATTGGCGTAAAAGCGCTGCTCGACCACGACCTGACGGCGGTCTTCGCCATCGCCGATGTCAGCAACAATCCGTCCCGGCTGCGCCTCGACAACCCGCGCCAACATCCCGTTCTTGACGCCGAGCGACCCTTCATTCTTCAGGAAGACGATCTGATCGCCGGCCGCAAAATACCTCGTCCCGTCTTCCGTCTTGAACGCATGGCCAGTCTCGATCAGCCCACGCTCGACGAGCTTGTCGCGCGCCATCTCGTTCAACAGACGAACATCGACACGGCGATGGGCGAGGATCAGGGTCGCCTTGGCCGGATCGTATTCACGGTCCCAATCGGAGACCAGAGCGGTGATTGCCTCGTCTCTCGTCCAGCCGGTCCGGACCATGCCCCGCTGCGCGTAGGCGTCGAGCGCGGCCGACACGTTTCCACGCGCCAGATCAAGGGAGGCATCGCGCATCCAGTGTTCCCGCTGGCGATAGATCGTCTCGAGTTCCGCATAGCCGATCCGCTCGGAAATGGCGCGGAAGGCAGCGCCGGCTTCGATCGGCTGCAGCTGCTCGGGATCGCCGACCAGAACGAGCTTCGCACCGGACAAGGTTACCGCTTCGACGAAGCGTGCCATCTGCCGAGACGAGACCATTCCGGCCTCATCGAGGACGAAGACGGTCTTGTCATCAAGCCGGTCTCGCTCCTGATCCCATCTCAGCTCCCAGGCGGACAGGGTGCGGGAGACAATGCCGGCTTCCTTCTCCAAACCTTCCGCCGCCTTGCCCGCAAGCGCACCGCCAACGACCCTGTAGCCGGCCGCCTCCCAGGCTTCACACGCCGCCTTCATCATCGTCGTCTTACCGGCGCCGGCACGGCCGATCACAGCGCCGATGCGCTCCGAACCAGTGACATGTTCGATCGCAGTTTTCTGCTCATCCGACAGGCGGTCGTGGCGAGAGAATACGCCGTTCAGTACCGCTGGCTTGACGGCATGCGAGGATCGCTGCGACAGCCAAATCGCCTGATTGGCCATCTGCGCTTCAATGCGGATCAGCTCCCGCGTCGTGTATTTCGCCGGTGCCCTGACGCCAGTGACGAGATCCATGCGCTCACGGTCGAGCCGCAGCGTCTGCGGCCTCTGCAGGATCCGCGCCATCAGGTTCTGGAAGAGCGCAGCATCGTCGATATAGCGATAGAGAACCTTCGCGATGTCACGCTCGTCGAAGACGCTCTTCTCGCGGGTGATGAGGTCCAGGACGATCTCAGGATTGCGCTGGATACGCCTGATATTCTCGGCGCGCCTCTCCTCCTGCAGCTCCAACCGCTCGAGCGCGACTTTCTCTTCCCCGGCGTCGCCTTTCCGTTCGATCGCCTTCGTCCCGACGCCGAGGTGGATGGTCGGCGTTAGCTCGATCCCTTGCTTTTCGAAGGACCGTCCATCGACACGAATGTCGATTCCCGCAAGGGCCAGATGCCGATTCTGACAGGCGAACCAGCCATCCCGAAAAGCATTGAAATCGTCGGCTCCGCCGGCCCAAAGCTCATAGACGATCTTGCCAGCATCGTTACGGACAGGGTTGCCATCCTGTCCCAAGACCGCGACCTTCTTGGCGCCAAACCCGTCCTCGGTCAGTGGCCTCAAGGTTGTCATCAGGTGGATGTGCGGATTGCCCGGCGCATCGTGGAACACCCAGTCGGCGATCATACCCCTGGCGGTGATCTGCCGCTCGACGAAATCGCGGACGAGCGCGATGTTCTGATCGGCGGTCAGCTCGATCGGCAGGGCAATGGTCACATCCTTGGCGAGCTGCGCATCACTCCGCTTCTCGAAGGCCTCGACCTTGTTCCAGAAGGCTTCCGATGCGCCGGAAACCGAATGATCGGCGATCATCTCCTGCAGCCATTCCGGTGCGTCTTCAGGAATGGCGAACTCCTCATGCAGCAGCCCTTGCTTGCGGCTGTAGTCGATCGTCCTGGCTTCCCGCTCGAAGTCCATTTTGGCGCAATGCCGGTAGGCCGCCGACAGCACAGCGCTGCGGCCGGAGCCGCGGGCAACGATGCTGACTGAGAAATGCGGGACCGCCACGGCGAGAACGAGCTCCTAAGATCGAAC
The DNA here is from genome assembly GCF_012641395.1 of Rhizobium sp. P32RR-XVIII. Classification (GTDB taxonomy): domain Bacteria; phylum Pseudomonadota; class Alphaproteobacteria; order Rhizobiales; family Rhizobiaceae; genus Rhizobium. The sequence goes on from NZ_JABAIH010000017.1 coordinate 34,409, forward strand.
AAAATCAGACTGTTCGTCGGGAGCGCAAGGCCCCGCCAGGGCCTTTGAGCAGGGCGTCGCGTCAGCGACGTATAATTGCGCCCTTGGATCCGCTCCTTCGGAACCGCGGGATCATTCGCCAAAAGCTAGCGCTTTGGCGAGGTGCAACATTGCACCTTTCCAACGGAAGAAAATTCGGGGCAGGGTCTGTGTCCATCGGACTATCAGCAACGAGGACGCCACGCCCATGAAGAAGCCAACTGCCAAGATCCGTGAAGAGATTGCTCGCCTGCAGGAGCAACTCAAACAGGCTGAAACACGCGATGCCGAGCGCATCGGGCGCATCGCGCTACGTGCGGGGATCGGGGAGATCGAGATAGAGGAGGCTGATCTTCTGTCGGCATTCGAAGAGGTCGCCAGCCGGTTTCGCGGAGCAACGAAACTCGCGCAGGGGCGCAAGTCCGCGACCACGCCGCCGAACGGCGCTGGCGAGGCTGCGGGCCAATCTGCGGAGGCTTGAGCGAATGCAAAAGACGACGGCGAGCGAAGCCCGCAAGAAGGACGCGCGGGAAAAGATCGAGCTCGGCGGCCTGATCGTCAAGGCGGGCCTGCGTTATGAGAAACGCGCGCTCTTGCTCGGGCTGCTGATCGACGCCGGCGCGCGGATCAAAGCGGACGATGCGGAGCGAACGCGTCTGAGTGAGCTCGGCGCAAAGGCATTCGCCGATGATGCCTAAGAGGATCCTTGTCGCCGCCATTCCAGCCGTGGCCATGCTGGCAATTGCGCTGAGCCTCCCCGGTATCGAACGGTGGCTCGCCGCATTCGGAACGACGGATCAGGCAAAGCTGATGCTCGGGCGGATCGGGCTCGCACTGCCCTATACGCTCGCCGGGGCATGCGGGCTCATGTTTCTGTTCGGCACGAGGGGATCGGTCAATATCAAGACCGCGGGCTGGAGCGTTGCCGCGGGCGGTTTTGGTGTCACCGCCGTCGCACCGCTTAGGGAGGGATCGCGCCTGCTGGCTTTTGCTGGCCAAGTCCCCACGGGAAAGACGCTTCTGTCCTATGCCGATCCTTCGACCATCGCAGGAGCAGCCACTGCGCTGCTTGCGACATTCTTCGCGCTGCGCGTTGCGAGGATGGGCAATGCGGCGTTTTCGCGAAGCGAGCCGAGACGCATCCGGGGCAAACGCGCCCTGCACGGAGAAGCGGACTGGATGACGATGCAAGATGCCGAAAAGCTCTTTCCGGAAACAGGAGGCATCGTCATAGGCGAGCGATATCGTGTCGATCGCGACGATCCGGCCGCCTCGTCGTTTCGAGCCGGTGAGCCGACGACCTGGGGAAGGGGAGGTTTCGCACCGCTATTGTGCTTCGACGGCTCGTTCGGTTCATCGCATGGGATCGTTTTCGCCGGTTCAGGTGGTTTCAAGACGACCGCTGTCACGATCCCGACCGCGCTCAAGTGGGGCGGCTCGCTCGTCGTGCTCGATCCGTCCAACGAGGTGGCGCCGATCGTGATGGAGCACCGGCGCAAGGCGGGACGGCGCGTCATCGTCCTCGACCCTAGAAACACCGGCTCCGGCTTTAACGCGCTCGACTGGATCGGTCGTCATGGAAGAACCAAGGAAGAGGATATTGCGGCCGTCGCGTCTTGGATCATGAGCGACAGCGGCCGCGCGACCGGCGTTCGCGACGACTTCTTTCGCGCATCCGGTCTTCAGCTCCTGACCGCGATGATCGCCGATGTCTGCCTGTCAGGGCATACGGATATGAAGCACCAGACCCTGCGCCAGGTTCGCGCCAACCTCTCCGAGCCTGAGCCCAAGCTTCGCGCCCGCCTTCAGGAGATCTACGACAATTCAGCGTCCGACTTCGTGAAGGAGAATGTCGCCGCCTTCGTCAACATGACGCCGGAGACCTTCTCTGGCGTCTACGCCAATGCGATCAAGGAAACGCATTGGCTAAGCTATGCGAACTACGGCGCTCTGGTCTCCGGCTCCAGCTTCTCGACCGAGGCGCTGGCCGATGGTGAAACCGACGTCTTCATCAATATCGACCTCAAGACTTTGGAAACCCACGCCGGTCTGGCGCGCGTCATCATCGGCTCCTTCCTCAACGCGATCTATAATCGCGACGGTGCGATCAAAGGCCGGGCACTCTTTCTCCTCGATGAGGTGGCAAGGCTCGGTTACATGCGGGTGCTGGAGACGGCACGTGATGCCGGCCGGAAATATGGCATCACGCTCACGATGATCTATCAGTCGATCGGCCAGCTGCGGGAAACCTACGGCGGTCGCGACGCGTCCAGCAAATGGTTCGAGAGCGTCAGCTGGATCTCGTTTGCGGCAATCAATGATCCGGAAACAGCCGATTATATCTCGCGCCGATGCGGCACGACGACAGTCGAGATCGACCAGGTCAGCCGCAGTTTCCAATCGCGCGGGTCGTCACGAACTCGCTCGAAACAACTCGCCTCCAGGCAGCTGATCCAGCCGCACGAAGTTCTTCGCATGCGTGCTGACGAGCAGATCGTCTTCACAGCCGGCAACGCGCCATTGCGATGCGGCCGCGCGATCTGGTTCCGTCGACCGGACATGAAGTCATGCGTCGGCGAAAACAGGTTTCAGCAGCGAGAGGCGAGCACCGATGATCCGGTTCCGCCCGAACCAATCTGACCGCAGGAGGATCCGGCAATGCGATATTGGGAAGCCTGTGAGGCGCAGGTTCCGGCTGAAGACGCGATTGAAGAATGCCGCATCCACGACGTGGCGGCGGCCGTCCGAGAAGATGACAAAGCATTGATCGATGAAACCACTGACGAGGTCATTGCTCATGCCGATGAGGAGGGGAATATTATGGCGCAGATATCGTCGGCTATCTCGGGCACTAATCAATCCTGCCGCGAACGCGAAAGGATCGTGACCCGAAAGGGCGGAGACCGCTAGCGGGCTTCGTTCGCCGTGGCGAATAGAGCCGTACGCCGAAGGCGGATCGCCGAAGACCTGACACTTAGAATGCTTCACGAGATTGAATCGATCACGCGAAACCGATTCATAATTGTCGTTGGACTGCAGACTCAGCACGCGCGATTCTCGGTCATGATCGCACAGCCCTACCAGCTTTATGTCGAACGCAAGGACCGCGCCAGGAACATGGCTCGCTACTATGCCATGTCGATCGAGGCCAACCTGTTCGGTGAACTCTGCCTTACCCGGCGATGGGGGCGGATCGGCACCAACGGTCAGACATTGATCCACCATTTCGAACGGGAGCAGGATGCGGTTGCCCTCTTCCTGGACCTGACCCGACGGAAATGCGCTCGAGGCTATCGACCACGATCAACCCCTGCCCGCGAATCTGATAGTTTCGCTCCTTCTACCGTCATCGAGCTTGAGGCAATCAGGTGAAATCAATTTGGACTGGCGTCATTTCCGTCTCTGTTCTGCTAGGGGCCCCCTTGCTTGTCCCGCATGTTGACGCGGCGTATTCCGGTCAACCGGCGACGTTCCCCAAATGTGCGTCCGGCGCGCGTCACAACTGCGTCGTCGATGGTGATACACTGTGGATCAGCGGTCAGAAGGTGAGGGTTGCGGATATCGACGCCCCTGAGATCATTACGCCGAAATGCGCGTCGGAACTGGCACTCGGCGACAAGGCAACAGAGCGGTTGATCGAGCTCGTCAACGAGGGGCCATTCCAACTCCAAGCGTGGCCAGGGCGTGATACGGATCGGTACGGCCGCAAGCTTCGGGTTCTCGTCCGGGACGGGCGCAGCCTCGGCGACCGGCTGGTTGCGGAAGGCTTGGCGCGGACCTGGTCGGGCCGGCGCGAGCCATGGTGCTGAGGAACAGGCCCGCCGGAGCGGGCCGGTGGCGCCTTGCCGAGAGCACGAAGGCGGCGGCCGGTGAGGTGTAAGAATTTTGCGAGCTGTTGCATATTGTTTCTCCTGTGATTGCGTTTCATCGCGGGGATGAGATGCGGATCGGGAAGGAGTGCTGCATCGGAACGACCGCAGCGAAGCGGAGGACCTGAGGACGACTGAATTTTGGCTCGCGAGGAAGCCGAAGGCGGGGAAAATTCTGGCGGCATCAGGTTGCGGCGCGACGCTCGAGACGCACCATCCCTGATGTCGATGAAATTGGATTACAGGAGAACCGCGACAGTCGACGAACACGAAAGCCGTATCGGTTGCCCCTCAGTGAGGAGGTTCCCGATCGAGGGTCTCGTTCCGCAGGGCGACGGCAGCCGCAAGCTCCGCCTGAGCGACATCCAGTTCGGCTCGGATCTGGCGACGCTCGCCGGCGTCGCAGGCGTTACGAAGCTCGGCCCGCAGTTCCTCAATTTGGATTTCAATGTCGTAGGTCATCGTCTGATCTCCTTGAGTGTGAAAGACGACCACCTCGGCCGGGAGGGGATGGCGGGGTCAGGGATCGCGAGCGACCGGCAGAGCCGGGGAGTGGGGGAGCCGATTTTCGGAAGGCGCCGCAGGCGGCTGGAGAAAATTGGGGGAACCGCTCATCCTTGATGCCGGCATGCGCGAGCGGCACACTTCCAGTTTCTGAGCAGCTATCCCTCCCTCTCGTCTGCCACCAAAAAAGCCGGACCAGGCTCAATGCCTGATCCGGCTTTAGATCTGCGCCGAAGGAATGACCCCGCCCTCTCGGGCGGGGTCGGAATTCTTAGTCCCGGTTCGGGCGGGACCAGATCAGCTGGTAGCCATCTTCGCCTTCGACCTCAGAGAGCGTCGCGTAGATCGGAGCGGGGAAGCTCGGGTCGTCAAGCTTGACTGAGAGGTAGTCGCGGTCGGTCTGCTCCGAGCGCTTCTGCCAGGCGGCGCCGAGTTCAACGGCTCCCGCGAAGATGCGGAACTGCGGACCCTTGTCGGAGGGATTTTCGATGCGGGCGATGCGGGCCTTTACGTTGAGGGCGAGGGTGCGGATCGAGCCGGTGAAGCCGTTTTCGGTGGAGGTGAAGGTGCCGATGGTAGCCATTGCCGTATTCCTTTTCGCTGTTTCGGGCCGCTCCATTGCGGCCTCGATGGCAGTCGCAAAGGCCGGTGACGATCGGACCGCACCCGTAGGGCCGAAACATCGTGAAGGGCGGCGTGGAGAGACTTTCTTGTTTCGCGAGGAATGACGGCTTGAGCCGGCAGGGGATGAAAGTTTCGGAGCGCCGTTGCGGGAATACGAGCGAGGCGAAGCCGTTCTCCGGCCAGACATGCCTCATCGAGCCCGCGAATGGAGCCCTGTCGTCGAGGGAAACGGATATGACAATGGCGGCCGACAACACCCGGCCCCGAATTGACGGAGTACCGGATCGGCCAGATCACTGAGTTCACCATTAAGTCACTTCGTACTCGCAATCTCCCGGCCACCACGGCTTGCGGCCTCAATCCTTGTCGGTAGAGTTGCCCTGCGATTCGTCGCCTGGAGGATTTATGGCAAAGCAGACGAAACCGTTCATCGTCGAAATCAAGCAGTCCCGGAAAGTGAAGACCGGCGTTGAAAAGCCGTCGATCTGGGGTTCGTTGGATCTCCGGATGGCCGATGATCGCTCTCCGGAGTTGGACCGGACAGATGAACCGGTCGCCATCGTAGCTGGCGACCGTTCCTAGCGCATCAGCTCGTGCGGCCGTATCAGGCTGCCTCCCTGATTGCGGATCTGGTGGCCTGTAGGCCATGGAGAAATGCGACCGCGCGCTGCGCATGGGCCGCCGCCTGAAAGATCGCCCGCTTGTCATTCGCTAAAACTGACAGCCAAGACTGCAGGTATGACGCATGATCGGGCCGAGGCTCGAGTTCGGGCACGATTCCGAGGTCGGCGCAAAGAAAGCAGCTTCCGAGCTCGGCGATCAGCTCTTCCCTCGCCCGCTCGCTCTTATCTTTGGCGTAACGGGAGAGATCACGACCAACACGGTGTTCTGGCGCCGTCCAATGCGCGACTTCATGGCTCAGCGTCGCATAATAGCTAGCGGCATCCTTGAACGCGTGAAGCGGCGGCATCTGAATGAGATCCGGGCCAGGCGCATAGAAGGCTTGGTTGCCGCCGTGACGGATGATCGCACCGGTGTTCCGAAAGAACCGCTCCGCGCCTTCGATCCGTTCGAAAGGATCGGGCCGGGGCTCCGGCTGGTGATGGAAGTGGTCCGGCAGGCCATCGATTTGCTCGACATTGAAGACAGAATAGGCCTTGAGAAACGGAATCTCCCGGTCGATCTCGCCGCCGTTCCCATCCGCCTCGGACTTCGTAAAGCGGCTTGCAAAGACGACCGTCGAGCCTGTCTCGCCCTTGCGAACGGCAGCACCCAGTTCGATAGCCTGTTTAAATGTCATCCACATCGACGAGGCAAAGCCACGCGACATCTGCTCCGACCAAAGCAGGAGCACGTTCATTCCCGAGTAGGGAAGACCATTGTAGCGAAGCGGGCGCGTGATGCGGCCTTCGGTATTGGCGGCGCTCCATGGCTTCATCCAGGGGCGAGTGCCATCAGCGAGCTCCTCCATGATCCGGTCGGTGATCCGGCTGTAGATGTCAGCTCGCTTCGATTCCAAATTCCTGCTCATTTTCATCTCCATATGTTGGAACCGCGCCAATCGCGGTCCCGTCGCGCAGGCAAAAGGCAGGAGCCCTGGAGGCGGGGCCATGCACCGGAACGGCCTCAACAAGGTGGAGGACGGCGAAGCCGTTGCCTGGCGCCGGCGGCTCCTGCAGGCGGCAAGCGCAGACGGGCCGCACCGGCCGGATCAAACGAACTTTCATTTCCTTCCTTTTCACCCATTTGCCGAAAGGCAAAAAAATAGGCCGGTTCCCATAGGGACCGGCCCTGATCGTGCGAGAGCGGCGGGGCTTAACCCCGCCGAGGATTTCAATCGAAAGCGGACATCTGAGCTTGGGCAGCCTTGCGATCCACGGAATGTCCAGGGTTTTCGACCGGGCGATCGAAGGGCTTCCAGCTCTCGCCGACGACGTGCTTGTAGGCTGCGACGGCACCTTCAGCTGCCGTGCGCAGCGCATGGGCCTGGATACCCATGTCGGCTGCGAATTCCCGCTTGCGGTGCGCGGCACTATCGTAGCCGACGGGACCATCGAGGTCCTCGTCACGGGCATCGTTTGCCGCCTTGGCGGTGGCATCGCGCGCTTCCGTGACGGCCTTGCTGTAGAACTGACCGGCACCGTGGGCGGAGCCGACATAGGCGCCGACGATCCGCTGGAGGTGGATCTGCATGGCGCGCTCGCTAAGGCCTTCGCCGAGAGCGTCCGCGGTCTCGGAGATCAACCGTTCGTGGAGGTCGCGGATCCCGTCGCTGTCGATGACGGCTGTCCCGAAGCTTTCGGCGATCTTGAGCGCCTGGGCGCTGTCTGGGCAGGTGAGGCGAACCATCTCGACGGTGGCGCCCTTGCGGAGTTGGACGACGCGAGCGGAAGAGCGATGGGTTGCGGGCTTTGCCATGGTGGTCTCCTTGTCGGTTATCCCGAGGCTCTCGAACCGGCTTCCTGCCGGCCCTTCCTCGGGTGCGGTCGACCAAAGCCGGCGAAAGACGGGCGGTTTCACAAGTCCGGATGCCCTGACCGAGCGAATTGACTTTGCGGGCACGCGGGGCACCAGCCCTGCACGGGATCGCGAAGGCGGTTTGCGAGAGGAGGGGAGGAAGGCCGCCACGCGGCGCGACAGCGACCTTGAAACGACCGGCAGCAGGCTTAAGACCGTCACAAACCCGAGGCAGGTGCGGCAGGGTGCGAGGTGGATGACGGAACGACGCTCGAGGACCACAATGATAGCCCGCGCCACGATCTCAACCGACGATCCGATCCACGGGAACGCCTGGAAGCTGTACGCCCGCCGCACCCTGTTGCTCAGCGTACGATCAAGCGGATTGGGCAACCGGCCTCCTCGCGGCTCCCACCCTCCATCATGGCGTCGAGTTCCGCCCTCCGCTCAAAAGCAAGGCGGTTTGCATGGTCCATCAGCACAGCCCGGTGGGATCGACCGTGATACCCGCCACTTCGGCCGCGCGAGCGGGCCAGCACTCTCGCCGTCACGGCCAACCGCTTCGCGCGATGCACGATCTGGCGCTGGATACGATCGAAATCTTGATGCGGAACTTCATCGGCGATCGGCCGGTACGTCGAACTCATGCCGCCGACCTCGACCAGCCAACGAAGGAGGACGGCCCGTCATAGGGCTGATGTCGCGCCTCATCGATGACGTAGCCGAAAGGACCACGACTGGCATACTCGTTGCTGTCAACGAGATATCGCCGCTCGATTTCGCCGATCGATCGTTCAGTGCCGTAGCGCGCGATCACCTCCGTCATCCCGGCGTGGTGCCCCGACAAGATCGCCGACGTCACGATCCAATGGTTTGCGTGGATCCTTTCGAACTCCTGCCGGTCCTTGCCCCGAGACGCTCCTACCCCGAGCGCTCGGCCGTGAACCGTCTCCCAAAACTCTGGCCAGTGGTGTCGGATGGTTTCCTCTGCGGCCCGCCGCTCGTAGCCCGTGAACAGGTCGGGAAAAGCATTGGCGACGGCTGCCCATTCCACATCCTCCTCGTACCAGCAGGTCTCGTTTCGGAGAGCTGTCGGCACGGCCAGGTTTCGGTCGGGAGAAAGATGAAAGCCGCCATGGCCGGCGGTGACATGAGACACGATCCCCGAACCGTAGATCGTCGCCATCTGTGACATGCCCCAAGGGGTGCTGCAGGCGATGCGTGCCTGGACCCGGCCGAGATCGTGCAGATCGCGCTGATGCTCGGCAGTTTCGATGACACGGGCGATGAAGGCAGCTTCGTCTGCGAGACTGCCGTCATGACGGTAGAAATCGCCACGTCCGAGGCAGGAAAGCGGGCGGCTTTCGCGCCACAAGGCGCTCGCCAGGAAGCTGCCGGCGGGTGTGGTGATCATGGCGAGCACAAGATCGCGCGTGCGCGCCACCGGAAAACCCTCGGCGCTAAGGCTGAATTCTATGCCGAGCGCATCCGCGATCGGGTTGTTCTGCTGTGGGAAATGCGTGGACATTGGAAACTCCATATGTACCGGAAACAGGAAGCGCCGCCGGGGGTGCCGGCGGCGCGATCGGGTCGGGACTTGTGGCTGGCGCGCTACTCCGCGGCGATGCCGTAGGCAGTCTCGCGATCGTCGAGATCGCCCTCGGGCGCATCGTCGGCGGCTGCGCCTTCCGCGTCCTCTTTCTGGGTCAGCCCAGCATCCTCATCCTCTTCAGATATCTCGGCATGACGCAGCAATGCCATGATCTCCTGAGGGTCCGGGGCGAACAGAGCGCTCGGATGAACGAGACTTGCATCCCCGGCAAAATGGTCGACGAGTGCCGAGCGGGTATCGCGAACACGCGCCTTCGGATCGACGCCGGCATCCGCCGCCGCAAGCTCAAGAGCCTGACGCGATAGGCACGCGAGGAAATCCTCATCGCCCATGTTCGGCAGGTAGGTATCGGCGCCAATTGCCTCGCCTGCGATGCGCGAGACCAAACCACTGTTCGACATGCCGCGCCGGCACGAGAGGACGTCGATCAGCGCAGCGCGGGCGGTGACGCGAACGGTGTCCATGTCGAACGACAGGCGACCATCTTCCGTGAAGAGGCGAGCGGCATGTCGCCCGAAGCGAGCGCCACCATAAAGCGCCCCGCCGGCGCCGGAATCGACCCGGACATTCAAACCGGCGAAGGCGAGCACGAGGAGCGCCATCAGCATGTCGTCCTCGATCGGCGCACGGGCGAGCGCGTCGTGCAAGGCGTCGGTGCGGAAGTCACCGATCATATCCAAGCCCTTCTGGGTGACATCAGGCCGCTGCTTGGCCGTCGCGCTATCGTCGGCGACGTCAGCACCATCGGACGTGGCCGTCTGTCCCTTGGCCGGCTTCGTCTCGGGCATCCGATAGTGCACCGACTGCACCTTGCCATCGCGATCCAGGTAGAGACCGGTGACATCGCCCTTGCCTGGCTTGCCGTAAACACGCTCCGCCTTCTTGGGCAGTTCCGGCTGGCCCCAGTTGTTGACCTCGACGATCGCGCCCTTCTTCGGCAGATTGTTGGTCATCCACTCCTGCTGGGCGCCGAGGAAGGCTTCGACATTGGTGGTGAAGCGATTGTCCTGGTCGGCGGAGCCGAAGAGATCGTCGGCCCATTCGATGCCGTAGGCTTCCCGCAGGTCATCGCCAAAGCTCGCATCGCGCGCGTACATGCGGGTTTTCGAGAGGCCGTTGGCGATCTGCCACCAGGAGGCGGTGTCGCCCTTCTTCGGCTTGTTGGCTTTCCAGACCTCCTTCTGATCCTCGAGCGATGCTGCCGCGATCGTGCGCAACTGCTGTTCGTTCGGCATGTCGCCCTTTGCCATCTGGTCGAGCATAACAGGCAGAACGTTGGCGAGCAGACGCAGCTTGCGGATCTGGCGGACGGGAAGGGAAAGCGCGACAGCAACCGCTTCCTCTGTCCAGCCGAGTCCGACCAGTCGCTCGATACCCCGCCACTGGTCGACCGGGTTCAGCGGTTCGCGGGCAATGTTTTCGACCATCGAGCGCATGGCGCCATTGTCCGTGGCGGCATCGCTGACGACGACCTCGATCTCGTCGAGGCCGGCTTCGATCGCGGCTCGCACGCGGCGATGGCCGGCCTGGATCAGATAACCGTTGCCGCCATCGGCTTGCTGCGACACGACCGGCGGCTGGATGATGCCGACGGCTTTGACGGTCGCCAGCAACAGCGCATCTGCCGGCGGCGAGGATTTCGACTGCCTGATATCGTCGGGGTTTGCGTTCAGCGCACGGGGATCAATCTTGAGGATCTGCATGGATCTTGCTCCTTGTCCGGTAGGGAGCGGCAGGCTTGCTGCTCCTTCATGTCCTCTTTCCTTCTCGAAGACACCTCCCGAACCGCGGGGCGGGCGGCACGTCGCAAATGCGGTCGAGCAGCCCTGGCGTAACGCGCCAGCACGGCTCACAGCCATGCGCAGCGCGAGGGGCAGGGGTGAGGAGACCGCGATTGAACGCCAGTGGCGGCGGGCGGAACGCCCTGCGATCGACCTCCATCCCTTTTTCTCTCACCCTTCTTCCTATTTCCCAATAGCGCCATCGACAGCCCTGACGATCGCCATCAACGGCATTGGCTTCCAGGCAACCGTGAGATTGCGCGTCAGGCGATAGACCAAATGTGAGCCAAAAAAAATGGGCCAGCGGAAAGCCGCGGCCCATGAAGTGTGAAGGTCAATTAACCTCCAGAGGGGAACAGCTGCTGCGGCGGAACTGGGAGGAGGCCCGCCATGTGCATCAGCTGCAGGCTGTATGCCTGTTTTTTGACCAATTGGAAAACATTTATTGTGCAGTGCAGCTATGCAGCCGCGGCTTGGCTCGCTGGCGTTTCCACATCCGCGGCCAGAAGTGCCTCCAGCTCCTTCAATGCCAGTCGTTTGGAGGCGAGCTCTTCAGCAAAGCCAAACTGGCCGCCGTCACGCGAACGGTACGAGGCGAGCCGTCGATTGGCTTCATCCAGCCTCTGTCGATACTGGTCGCGCTCGTCTTCGAACCCGCAGAGGGCATGCTCGAGGCGAGCGATAGCGCCGAGCGGCGTCACGGTGACGGCCAGATCGATCTCGTAGTCCGAACCGGTGCGCTTCAGCAGGGTCGTGTAGTGATAGCCTTCGCCACGACCGTAGCGTCCGCCCTCAAAGATAAGATCGAAGCCGCCGATCGAGGCAAGCCGCATTTCACCCTCGTGCTGCAACTGGACCAAGGTCAGGATCTCCTTCATCAAAGCGCGCCCGGCGACTTTGCGATCGACATGACGATCTTCCATGACAGTCATCTCGAAGGCATCGGCTGTCGTCGGTACAAGCCGCGCAACATCCCGGCCGATATCGCCAATCCGACGGGTGGCCGTCTCGATCTCGCGCTCGGCGTCGCGGATCTGACGACGAACGGCGAACAGGTCGTCCTCATGGGCAGCGCGTAACCGCTCAAGCCGAGCGATATCAGCCTCCAGCCCCGCCTTCTGCATCAGGCGTTCGTCGCCCGAGGCGATTGCCTTGGCCATGGCGAACTGGTTGGCCGCCCCCTCGCCAAGATCGTCGAGCCGCCGGATCGATGTGTCGCCGGAAAGGGCCGCCGCAATGAAGCGGGCCTTACGTTCATTGTTCTGCCACATGGACGCGTCGAGCGAGCCTTGTGTGGCATAGGCGAAGATGTCGACCTCGTCATGCTGGTTGCCCTGGCGCACGATCCGGCCCTCGCGCTGCTCGATCTGCGAGGGGAGCCACGGCACATCGAGATGATGCAGTGCTTTCAGGCGAAGCTGCGCATTGACGCCGGTGCCCATGGTCTCCGAGGATCCGATCAGGAAACGGACCTTGCCGGCCCTGACGTCGCCGAACAAGCGCTGCTTGGCTTCGGTCTTCTTGTAATCCTGCATGAAGGCGATTTCGGTGGCCGGCACGCCGAGACGGACGAGCTCATCTCGGATCCAGCGATAGGCCGAGAAGCCGCGCGATTTCTCGACGTTGATGGTGCCGAGATCGGAGAAGATCATCTGCGCAGCACCCGGCAGGTCGAAGGGCTTGCCATCCGGACGCACGTAGGTGCGCTCTCTCGTCTCCTGCCAGATGCGGAAGGCGTTTTCGACCAGCAAGTTGAGCTTGTTGTCGGGCTCGTTGTCACCATCGGGATCGACGAGCCTCAGATCGATGGCGGCATGGCGGCCGTCGGTGATGACCGAGAGCAGGATATCGTCACCGGGCTTGGCCGGCCCCTCGCGTCTCTCGATCGCCTTGATGCGGGCGTCGAGGATCGTCTGGTAATTCTTGAAGGCCTGGGTTGGTTTGGCGGTCAGGATCTGCCGGTGACCGGTCGAAAGCTCCGGCACACGGACATACTGCTTGAGGTCCGCCGGCATGACGACGTCGGCGAAGCAGCGGAACATCGCGATCAGCTCGGGGACGTTGACGAAACTGGCGAAACGGCTCACCGGCTTGTACTTGCCTGATGGTTGGATCTCGAGTTCCGTGGTCGTGTCGCCGAAGGTCGAGGCCCAGGCGTCGAACTCGTGCAGGCCGCGCTCGTGCAAGGCCTCGTGGCCGAGCAGCCGCTGGACCGAGAACATCTCGCCGAGCGTGTTGGTAATCGGCGTGCCCGAGGCAAGCATGAGCGCCCGGCCAGGGTTCTTCGTCTCGATGAAGCGGGATTTGACGTAGAGATCCCAGGCGCGCTGCGAGCCGTTGGGATCGATGCCCTTCAGCGTCGACATGTTGGTGGCGAAAGACAGCTTGCGGAACTCCTGCGCCTCGTCGACGATGATCTGGTCGATACCGATTTCGGAAATCGTCAGGAGGTCGTCCTTGCGGGTCGACAGTGCTTCCAGCCGCTCCGTCAGCCCTTCCTTCAATCGCTCTAGACGCTTGCGCGAGACGCGATCCTCACTGTCGACCTTGGTGACCAGGTCCTCGTAGAGTTCGAGCTCGTCCCGGATCATTTGGCTCTCGAAAGCTGAAGGCACGGCAATGAAGCGGAACGCCGAGTGCGTGATGATGATCGCATCCCAGGTCGCGGTGGCCGCCCGCGACAGGAAGCGAGCCCGCTTGTCCTTGGTGAAGTTGGTCTCGTCGGCCACGAGGATGCGCGCGTTCGGGTAAAGCGCCAGGAATTCCCGTGCCGCCTGCGCCAGGCAATGGCCAGGCACGACCAGCATCCCCTTGGCGATCAGCCCGAGACGACGCTGCTCCATAATGGCAGCTGCCATGGTCATCGTCTTACCGGCGCCGACGGCATGGGCAAGGTAGGTCGAGCCGGCCGAGATGATCCGCCAGATGCCGCGTTTCTGGTGCCCATAAAGAACAAAGGCGCCAGAGGCGCCGGGGAGCTGCAGGTGCGCGCCGTCGAATTTGCGCGGTGCGATGTTGTTGAAGCGGTCGTTATAGACCCGCGCCAGACGATCGGTGCGATCGGGATCGGTCCAGACCCAGTTCTGAAAGGCCTCCTTGATGCGCTGCAGCTTGTCGCGCGCCGCCTCGGTATCGATGACATTCAGCACGCGGCGCTCGCCGTCAGCATCCTTGAAGGTATCGAAGATCTGCGGGACGCGGCTGTTCAAGGCGTCAGCAAGGAGTTCGCCGGCATGGCGACGGCTGGTGCCCCATTCCGAGGTGCCGATCGCGGAGTATCCGAGCTGCCGCGCCTCGACCGTCCAGGAGCCAAGTTCCGGCATGTGGTGGATACGGATATCGACCGCCATCGTCTCCCTGACGAAGGAGACGACGTCAGCCGCGGGGGTCCATGGAGCGCCGAGCCGCGCAGTGATGTCGGAGGGCCGGAGGTCGGCCGGCTGAACCTGCTGCAGGGCCCGCACATTTCGTGCGAAACGAGGATCGAGTGCCGTGGCAGCTTCGGCCTCCACGAGCTTGGTCCGCACCGCGCCGGAGAGATAGGCATCCGAGGTCTTCCACGCACCGTCGCTTGGATCCTGGAAGATCGCATCGCCGAGATCCGCGGTAACGGTGGAAACGTCCATATGCAGCAATTCGGCGATATGATCGAGGTCGACATGGCCACGTTCATTGAGTACGACCGCCAGCGCATCAGCCGCATTGGTGATGACAGGCGACATCGGCGGGGCGATCACACGGGTGCTGAAAATCGGACCTGGCTTCGCGGTGTCGGTCTCCAGATCGTAATCCTCGATCGAGGCGACCAGCCAGCAATCGGGATCATCGAGAAACGGCTGCAGGTTGGGCCGGCGATGGGTCTCGCGAACCTCGCCGGTTTCGGTATCTTCCTGGATCGAAACGGTCGTGTGGTTGATCGGCCCGAAATCCCGCACGAAGCTCGACCAGGCAATGCGAAGCCGGACCTGATGATCGCGCCTGGGGCGATCGGTCTCCTGGCCCTTCAGGATATCCCGAACCGCATCGCGGATCGGGATCAGCTTGGTGACGATACGGACGTGCTTTTCCGACAGACCGTCGCCAGTTCGGCCCTTGCGAATGGGAACCGCCACCGCCGCCCCGTCGACCACCTGCATCAGGCCGCGCGTGCGATCGAGGAAAAAACTGCCTTCGCGGATATTCACCTCGGGCTTCAGGTTGACGATATCGCCAAGCTCGACCTCCAGATCGATATCTATGGGGGTCGGCTCCCCGTCGTAGAGGCCTTCGGGCAGCAGGCCGATCGCCTTCGCCAGGTCCGCTTGCAGATCCTGCCCTGATGGCGCCAGGCAGGTATAGGTTTCGCCGAAGGGTCCGGAGGTGAGCGCATGGCTGCCAAGAAGGAAATCCGGATGGCGCGCGAACCAGCGATTGACCCGGATTGCACCTTCGTCTGCCGTGGCCGGTCGGATCTCGTCGACATCGAGCCAGGTCAGATCGCCTTCGGCTTGGCCAACCTTGCGCCTGCGGAAGAACAGGATATCGACGACCACGTCCGTACCCGCGTCGCAGCGAAAGCTGCCCTCGGGCAGACGGATCGCCGCCACCAGATCGGCTGACCTGGCGATATGCTCACGCGCCGTGGTGTCGGACTTGTCGAGCGTCCCCGAACTTGTGACGAAGGCGGCCAGTCCGCCGGGCTTCAGGAGATCGATCGAGCGGGCAATGAAATAGTCGTGCAGGCGCAGGCCGAGCGACCGATAGGCGCGGTCGGACCGCACCGTGCGATCGGAAAAGGGTGGGTTGCCGATAGCGAGGTCGAAGATCGGGGACAGATTGGTGCGCGAGAAGTCGCCGTTGATGATGCGTGCCCTCGGCTGCAACAGGCGGGCGATGCGGGCGGTCACAGGGTCGAGCTCGATCCCGGTGAAGAAGCTCGCCTCCCGCAGTGTCTCCGGGAGCAGGGCAGGGAAGAGCCCAGTTCCGATCCCGGGCTCCAGCACACGGCCGCCGCGCCAGCCAAGCCGCGTCAGCCCCGCCCAAATCGCCCTGACGATGAACTCCGGCGTGAAGTGGGCGTACTGCGTGCAGCGCGCAAAAGAGGCATATTCCTCGTCGTTCACCGCTGTCTCGAGCGAACTGGCAAGCTCGTCCCAGCCCTCCCGAAAGCTGATCTCGCCCGGGCGGCGAAACATGCCGTTCGCCAACTCCGAGGCGCCAAAACCGGTGAAGCGTATCAGCCGCTTCTGCTGGTCGCGTGTGACAGGCACGTTGCCGCTTTCGATCTCGCGCGCCGTCAAGATGGCCGCGACGTTGAGGCGGGCACGCTCCTTCCAGGTCGCCGCGAGACCACGGTCCCCGTCGTCGAGATAGAAGTTCGCTCGAAGACCCTGCTTCCGCGGGGCAGAGCGCGGCACCCTTCGGTTTGCAAAGGCCGGCGCCGGTGAAGGCGGTGTCGGATCGGGTTCGTCATCGTTGGCCGCAACGGGGTCGAAACCGCCGAAAGCCGTCACGCCGAGTCCGAGCCCGGACGAGAGGGCCGAGCTACCGAACATGTCGAGAGTAAAGGGATCATTGCTCATGAAAGTGCTCCTTCTAAACGCGAGCGCCATCGTCCGGTCGCGTCGCGACCGGTGTGATCGATGGGCAGATGAGGGGAGGGAACCGCTTACGCCGCGGCGGACGGCAGATGGCGTATCTGGACCGGTAGCTTGCCGGCGATCTCGTCATCGCTCAGGTCATCGAGCAGTTTCAGGATCGTGCCGTTGCCACCACTCCACAGCATGATCGTTCTCTGGCCCTGCATAGGTTTGGGGAAGCGATCGCCGGCATAACCGCGATAGGCGTCGGCCGTGCTGCTCCAGATATGTTCGAGGCGTTCCTCACGGGTCATCGCACGGATCGGCCGCGTCTCGCGGTCGAAGATTGCGACGCGCATGGCCTCGACCGAGCCTTGGTCGGAGAGATCGCAATAGCCGTGGAAATAGCGCGTCCGCCCGTCGATCCTGAGTGCGAAGAAAATGCTGGTGACCGAGCCCGTCAGAAATTCCCTGAGAGCGAAGATCGGTCCGCGCATCCACAATGGCGGGAGAATATCGAGCATGTAGTCGTAAAGGGCTTCGTCGATCTCGAACCATTCGCCGGCGTAGAGCGGGGCGGCGTCAGTCTCCCACCGATCCGGACGCTGATTATGGCGATCGAACAAGCGGAACATCTGCGGGCGGGTGGCGACGCCTTCAAAGATCTTGCGGATAGGGGAAACGGAATTCATCTGCGGCTCCTTTGGTGCTCTGGAAACCGAAGCCGATGGATCCTGGCGATCTCACCTTCCTCTTCAGTTTCTCGTGACACCTTCCGGGCCGCCGGCATCCCGCCTGGCCGGGTCAAGGGCCGGCTTCAGCCGGGCGTAGCCTCCCTTGATGCGGGCAGGCGCGATGCGGCACGCCTGTTTCCGTTTCCTGTTTTCGCTCTTTCCCTTTTTCTCTCCTGAAGCACCGCGTTCCAGTCCTCCGCTGTCGGACGGAGGCGAAGCCAGTCACCTCCGACCTCTTCGGCAAGACCCCGCAGCCGATCCGCGAACCTGTCGCCTTGAGGATTGGCGTCGGTGGCGGCCACCAGTTGCACGTTCTGACGTGCGAGCAGCTCGCACAGGGCGTCCTCCCCGGTCGGAGACCAACCGCCCCCAGTGCTGAGGTACAATGTGCCATCCCGCATCCCTTCGATCGCGGCGAGGCTCATCGCGTCTATCGCGGCCTCCGTGACGCAAAGCCGCGTCGCCTGCGAGGCACCGAACCGGAACAGAACCTTCGATCCGCCCGACGCGAACCCGCGCCAATCTGGACCGCGTTCCTCCCATCCCACGATGCGGCCGCTGCTGTCGGTATGTGCAGCCCACATACTCCCGAACGGTCCCTCGCGCAGGAGGTCTCCTTGCACCGCGGCGCGTATGACGTTGATCGGCAGAACTCGCACCCCGCACAGATAGCGCCATGCGTCTGATCCGTGCCCGAGAGCTTTGCGGGCATGCCAGCGATCGCTGACGGATGCCGTGCATGTTGCTCGCTCAGGTTTTTGCCACTCCGCCGACGAGAAGCTGAACCCGACCAACGCTGCAACGCGTGCGGCCCCTTCAGAAAAACCAACACCGTCGAGATGGCAGACAAGTGAAAACACGTCACCCTTGGCCTCGCTGAGCGGATCAAACCAGCCGCGGCCCTCATGCGTGACGATGATAATCTCTGCCGACCGACGATGTTTGACCGCCCGTCGCGTGCTTTCCTTAACATCGATCGCAAACCCGGATGTTTCGAGTACGGCGCCGCATAGCGTTGGTGCAGCGATCGGTTTGTGCCAGCAGTTGTGTCCATGATGGATTTAGTCAGTTTGCTTTCGCTTTGCCGCGGACGGATTCCGGGCGTCCGCAGGCGAGCATTCGGTTGAGAACGGCGACGCCGATGGCCACCTCTGTCAGTTGAGTGGGGCAAGAACGTGCCCGCAGGCGACGCCCGATGATCCCCTTGTATCGACTCATTGCCGTTTCAATTAAAGCCCGTTTGCCATAGCCGGTGGAGGCCTGCCATTTTAGCCGACCATCGGCCTGGATTGATGCGACATGACGATCCCGTTGGTTTACCGGCTCAGCCTCCTGTCTTGCCACGGCCGTTGCGCGCGGTGGAATGACGATCTTTGCTTCAGTACTGTGGCGCAGGACAGCGTTGTAGGTTGGATCCCCATCATAGGCGCCATCGGCGGTGAACCGGCCAATCTCATCGTCGATCTGGTCGAGCAACGGCGCCACCTGCGAGGCATCGCTGGTGTCCTGATCTGTCAACGCATGCGCAATGATCTCGCCACTGTCGGCATCAAGCGCCAGATGCAACTTGCGCCAGCCACGGCGGGACTTGGCACCATGCTTTTCTTCAAGCCATTGGCCTGCGTCATAGATCTTCAGCCCGGTGCTATCGACCAGCACGTGAAGTGGAGCATCTGGCTCAGCCCGTCGTTTGGCAGATGGTTTCCAGGTTCTTGCCCGTCGGCTGAGGGTCGTGTGATCGGGCACGGGCAGATCCAATCCCATCAGCGCAAGCACCGAACTCAAAAGCCCTTCGCTTTGGCGCAGCCGCAGTCCGAACGCTATGCCCAACATCAAGGTCGTCTCGATGGCGAGATCAGAGTAATGCCGCTGACCACCGCGTGTCGTTCGGCGCGGTGCAGCCCAACCCGACAGCGCCTCCGGCGTCAACCACAGGGTTAAGCTGCCGCGACGGCGAAGACCCGCTTCATACTCCCGCCAGTTCGCCACTTTGAATTTCATTTTGCCGATGCGATGTCGGCGGGAGGCGTTATGTTTATGCGGCATGCCGGTTCATTTACGCTGGTGTCGGTCGCAGCCGCTTAGATGGAAAATGTTGAAATTTGATCCGTGCACCAAAGTCACGCTTGGCCGCCTTGGCATTGCGGCGGCTTTGCACCAGAACCTCCAGGACGAAACCGTTCTGATCGACGGCGCGCCAGAGCCAGTGCTTCTTACCGCGGATCGAAACGACGGCCTCGTCGAGATGCCACTTGTCGCCGGGTCGACCAACTGAGCGGCGGCGGATCTCGCTGGCGAAGGCCCGCCCGAATTTCTCTGCCCAAAGCCGGACCGTCTGGTGCGAGACAATAATCCCTCGTGCCGCCAGCATGTCCTCGACCATCCGCAAGCTGAGAGGAAAACGGAAATAGAGCCAGACAGCATGGGCGATGATCTCGGGAGGAAAGCGATGGCGGCGGTAGAGTGGGTCACGGTCTGTCATGGCCCGTCATCTCACATCGAATTCCACATTCCGTTAAGTTGACGATGCCAGAGGCCGCAATACCGAGTTTGCACTTGCTGCGGCTATCGCGCTGGAAAATAGTTCAATCCACGTTCTCTCAGCGGATACCGATGGCATTGACGGGTCAGAGACCAATGCCGGCGCCTTTGCGGATGGCGGCACTTCCAAGCACTTGTTGGGAGCTGGCTTTAATGCTCAGACTTTATTGGACGCTAATGACAGCTTCACCGCTTTTGAGAAGATCGGCGATCTTTTCGAGACAGGTCCGACGGGAACCAACGTAAACGACTTCCGCGCATTGCTAATCGCCTAAAATATTTACTGCGAGCCTGGCTCCTTAGGGCGAGTAAAGGCACCGGAACCGCCGGCTCCAAATTGGCCGTAACTTTATTGAAAATTCCGCGCTTTGATCTTCAGCGTATTGATATGACGGGTCAGGCACGAACATGTCGCGCGGGGCGACAACCGGCTCCGGCTTGTCCCGTGGATCCGGCCCGCCACCTCTGGCGAACTCGTCGCCGCGACCGACCGGCAGCTTGAACTCTTCGTCGCGATCCGCGAGGCCGACAAGGTCGCCTGACAAGTCGAATAGCTGCTGGGCGACAAGATGGACGACCTCCCCTTCCCGCTGGATCCGGCTACTGATCGCCATCATCGAAGATCCGAGAACAATCCGCCGGCGCTTTTCGAAGAGTGTCGGCCAGACGACAAGGGTGGCCGGTCCTGTCTCGTCCTCAACGGTGATGAACATGACACCCTTGGCCGATCCCGGTTTTTGCCGAACCGGGACAAGTCCGGCGAGTGGCGTCGCCTTAATCTGAAGAAGGTATAGTGCGGACAGGTAGCGATCGCTATGCGGCAGCCGATGAGGTGATGTCGCGCCAGGCTGTCATGGCAGCGGCACGGCATTCTCGGTGATCGGAGGCGCTCAGATGTTTGCGGTGCAGATGGAAGAGGTTGGCGACCGGGCCTTCAATTGAAATGAAACGCTGGCATTGTCGGGTGGATTTGAACCGCATCATGCCCCGTTCTCGTCGTCGGATGGCCAGATGAGAATTCTCAGCGCGGTTGTTGAGGCCCTTGTGCGAACGATGCTCGACGGATGGGATTAATTCGGCTTTCGCAGCAGAGTACGAGCGGAGCTTGTCGGTCACCAGGACGCGCGGCGTGACACCCTGGCCCTTCAGCAACTTGCGCATCAGCCGCAGGGCCGCCGTCTTGTTTCGGCGGCTTTGCAAGAGGGCATCGAGAACATAACCTTGGGCGTCCACGGCCGCCAGAGCCAATATTTCTTGCCTCTGATGGAAACGACCAGGCGAGTGGCGCAGGGGAGTTGCACCCCCGCGCTCTCTCAGAACCGGACGTGATACTCTCGCATCATCCGGCTCCCATTGTCCGGCCGTATCCATGAAGCAGTGGCCAATGGGCGAACAGCCGAGGTTGGCGCTGCGCGATGCGCAAGAGCCAATGCCGGGATCGCCGCTTGTGCCCACGCAAGGACTTGTACTTTCCCGAAGCCCATCGAGCCAAGTATCGTTCGATGCTCCAGAGCGTAGGTTATTGGTTCCAGATGGCGTTTGACCACCATCTGGTGATGGGTTGACCCTGACTGCCGAACCCGTGGCCGCTCCCAAAGCGTATCTGGAAGACTGGTTGGTTCGGTAGCTCGGGCTTCCGATGACCGATAAAGCTTACGTGATTTTGCTCAGTGCAATCGCTTGGGTCTGACCCTGTGCATTGAGGAAGGTGCTCTCGAAAACGAGGGTTTCGTCACGCGCCACCGTGGTCTGTACTGTGGCGGTCTGACTTGCCAGCATCGGGCGAAGGAAGCTGGCCGACATTGACCCTCCGGACAACCAAGCCATGCCAGCGAGCCTCGTAAGCTCCTCCGAAAGCCAGCAAACGCTCATCAATCCTTGCACGACAACGTCGGTGAAGCCCATTTCGCGCGCTATTCTGCGATCCGTATGCAGATTGACGAACTCATCGACGAAGCCGGAGAAGATCGCCATCTGGCCTCTGTCAAATGACATCGTCCGCAAGGGCAGTCTCCCCTGCCGGGGTGGGTCTTCAGCGATTTTTTCGAGGATCGGCAGACTATCATCCCAAGCGGTAGAGAAGCTCACTCGCTCGCGAGAATCCGGATCGTCCGGAATTCCCGAACGATTTAGGTCGAACAATTCCGTGTTGATCTGCGACACGTACAGGCGGCCTGACTCGTCCCGTGCTTCACTGGCATGACGGAAGTACCCTTTCCCGCGTTTAGTGAATTTCTCCGTGTTCCGGCCGGAGAAGATCAACTCGGTGCCAGCCGGGACAGGAGCATGAAACACAAAATCCTCGTGCTGATGGAAGCCGCGGACGCGGCTTCGATCATATTGTGTCTGGTAGAACCACATCAATTCCTTGAGGATCATGGCACTAGGAGCGATCCGCCCCGAAAACGCGCTGTGATCGCGGAAATACCACGGGTCCTGGCAGTTCAACGCATAGCAATAGGCGTTGATCGCAGCGTCGTCCGCAGTATAGCGCACCGGCGCGGCCTCCTCCGGGACAACGACGTTTTCGAAGATCGGGTCACGAAGATGTTCACCTACCTTCCGTGATTGCAGATCGGGCAAAGCGTTCCAGTTGTCCATGACGTGTCCTCAGGTGATATCCAGAAGTCGCTTAAGCGGATGCGTCGCCGTCTTTCAGCCAACGGAC
This sequence comes from Rhizobium sp. P32RR-XVIII, assembly GCF_012641395.1. Taxonomy (GTDB): domain Bacteria; phylum Pseudomonadota; class Alphaproteobacteria; order Rhizobiales; family Rhizobiaceae; genus Rhizobium. Next base: position 56,775 of record NZ_JABAIH010000017.1, read on the forward strand.
TTCATCCTGGGTTAACGTGACACCGAGAGCACCGAGCGAGTCCCGAAGCTCCGTCAGGTTCGCAGGTCCGATGATCGGGAAGATCGGCAGATTTTGTGCGAGCAGATAGGCCAGTGCAATCTGTGCCGGCGTAACGCCTCCGCGCTTTGCGAGAGCATGGACTCGGTCGCGGCGAGCGAAGTTCAACTCGCTGTACCAACTCTTCACCATGACCGGGTCATCGAACTTGTCGCGACCTGCCCGGTCGGTGAAGAAGCCTCGCGCCTGGCTGGACCATGCAAATACCGGAGATTGCGTGCGTTCGAGCCACTTTACGCTAGCCTCATCCGACGACGCGATGCAGCCTTCCCACATGGGCGCAACCATCTCCGCGAGACTGAAGTTGTTGGAAAGCAGCTCGAAGCCCTTTTTACCGTTCTTCGCAGCGTAGGCATTGGCCTCGTCCATCCGCCCGAGGGTCCAGTTAGAACCGCCGAACTTGCGGATACGACCTTCGGCCACCAGTTCGTCTAGCACGTCAACAAATTCGCCCACTGGGACGGCCGGATCGTCACGATGCATGAAGTAAAGATCGAGATAGTCGGTCCGTAGCCGGTCAAGCGATTCCACAAGCTGGGGGCGAATGGCCTGAGGTGTGCAATGTGGCGTGTGTGCACCCTTTCCAATGATGATCACGTCATCGCGGACACCGCGGTTCTCAATCCATTGACCCAACAGTTTGTCGACCGAACCCTGGCCATAGACATACGCGGTATCGAACACGGTGCCGCCGGCTTCGAAGAAGGCATCGTAGACCGTCGATGCCAGCGGAAGCGTCTTGAGCGCCATACCGCCGATCACAATCCGCGAGGCTGGCTTACTGACATCCAAGCGCTCGTCGAAGATCATCTTGTGATCGGCCGCCTGAGCCAGCACGCGCCCCGAAATCGTGGTCTTCGATCCCAGCGTCTCTCCGGGATACGCGAGGCCAACCGCCTGACGCCAAGCATCCAATGCCGTCATGGTGCCGACAGTATCCTCGAGGGTTGGGACAGGCCACGATACCGAGCCGGACCGGACAGCTTCGACAAAATTATCGGCTTCGATCTCATAAAGCCAATTGTCTGTCTCCACCTTAACGGTCTCGGCCTCGCCCTGTCTCGATGTGATGTTGATTATCCCGGTGCCGCCGGTTTTGCCCGAGCAGAACCACGGGGACGGCACTTCGATGCGGCCCTTGGTCCCGTAAATACGCAGTGTATTATCCTGAACAGTCGTGATGCTGGCTGAGACTTGAACCAAGAGGTCCTCCGCAAACCGAAGGACGGCGACCGCACGCTCATCGACACCCGTCGAGCCGAGGTGAGCGAAACCTTGCACCGCAAGAGGCTCCGCGAAGTTCTTCCCGCGAGCCGCACCCGCCAGGAGACGCGCCATCGAAACACCATAGCAGCCAACGTCCAGAATAGCGCCGCCGCCGAGCTTCGGATCGAAGTGTCGTTTTTCAACGCCAAAATCAGTGTGGTAGCCATAGGCGGCCTGAATGAGCGTGATGTCTCCAATTCGGCCGGATTGTACGATTTCCAGAAGCCTTTTTGTTTGCGGATGGCCCCGGTACATGAAGGCCTCCATGACGACCACACCCGCCTGGTGCGCGGCATCAGCGATAACCATCGCCTCGGCCGCGTTCATTCCGATCGGCTTCTCACAAAGGACATGCTTACCTGCTTCGCAGGCTTTGATTGCCCACTCCGCGTGCGTCGGATGGGGTGTGGCAATATAAACCGCTTCCACCGTTGGATCGCTCAGGAGAGCCTCGTACCCTTTATGGACGCGAGCCCCATGAAACACGTCGCCGGCGTCTGCCGCGGGGTTGCGACTGGCAATCGCCGTCAGTACGCCGCTGTTGGAGCGGGCCACTGCGTCGGCGAACTGTTTGGCAATTGCGCCCGTCCCCAGAATGCCCCAACCAAGCTTCTTGTTAGCGCCTGCAGCAGACCTTTGTTCATTCGTCGTAGTCATCTTCATGTCTCCAAAAATCGGTAGGTAGTCAGTCTTGCGGTCCGAGCCGAGTGGCGGTTATCGTGATCTAGTATTGGCTGTCAGGTTTGCTGATGCGGCGTGCAACGTTTGGTCTCGCTCGTAAGCCGGACCACCGATCAGTGGCCCGGCCAGTGTTCTTGGGAGGACAAAATTACTTGTCCGGGAGGTTCATCGCCTCCAGACGCGATGGTGCCAGCTTCGCCTTGTTTGTCGTCGCATCGTAGTAGTCCAGCACGTTGCTCTTATCGATCATGGGTGCTGGGAAGGAGATGTTCTTAGGGATCGGCTTGCTTTCCAGGACGCGGACGGCCGCCTCGACGCCTTCGACACCGAACGGATGGTACGACATCACCATCGCAAGCTTCTCTTCGTAGATCGCCTTGAGCGTTTCGTTGGCGACGCCGTCATATCCGACCACGAACATCTCCTTTTCGCGGCCAGCCTCGTGAATGGCCTGAATCGCACCGAGCGCCATGTCTTCAGAGTGGACATAGACGCCGTCCACCTTTTCGTTGGCCTGGAGCATGTCCTCCATGCCCTTCAGCGCTTTCGCACGGTCGTAATCAGCCATAACGTGCCCGACGATCTTGATGTCCGGCACCTTATCGATAACGTCGTGCCAGCCCTTGCCGCGGTTCTGGTTCACCGTCGAGCCGGGGCTGCCTTCGATCTGCACCACGTTGCCCTTGCCGTTTAGTCTTTTCACGAAATACTCGCCTGCGGTTCTGCCCGAATCGAAGGAGTCAACGCTCAACTGCACTGCCCAGTCGACATCTCCCACCAGACCAGAACTCAATACGATGACCGGTATGCCTGCCTTATTTGCTTCACGTACCGCTGGCGCGATTGCTTCGGAAAAGTAGGTGCTGATCAGGATCGCATCGACCTGCCGTGTAACGAGGTCCTCGATATCGCTGATCTGCTTTGCAGGGCGGTTGGCCGCGTCCAAAACCACGGTTTCCAGGCCATACTTCTTGGCCGTGGTCACAACGCCTTCCCGCTGTTCCCGTATCCACTGGGTCGTTACGAACGACTGCGTGAACCCAATCGTCTTTCCGGCGAGAGATTGTGCGAACGCGGAGCGTCCGATCCAGGGTGCCACGAGTCCGGCGGCGACTCCGGTCTGCAGGAACGTACGACGGCTCAGTTTACCTTTGTCGAAAGTCATTGGTTTCCTCCCTTAGCGCTTTCGTGTTTCACTGATGATTACTGCCGCAATAATAATCAGACCCTTAAGCAGCATTTGCGTATACGGCGAAATACCGAGCAAGTTCAGTATGTTAGACAGGAACGCCAAGATCAAGACGCCAACGACAGTCCCTCGGACGGAGCCCTTGCCTCCATCGAAGGTCATGCCGCCGATAAGGCATGCCGCAATGGCGTCCAGTTCATACAGATTGCCCGCATTCGGATCGCCTACCCCGAGGCGTGCCGTCAGCACGATTCCACTGATGCCCGCGAGAAGGCCGCTGACGCCGTAAACGAGGATCTGGTTCAATTTCGTGCGAATTCCCGAAAGCCGTGCTGCTTCCTCGTTGGCACCGACTGCATATACCTCGCGTCCGAAGATCGTGCTTCGAAGGACGAAATGTCCGACGACGGCGCAAAGCAGGAAGACGATGACCGCGACAGGGACGACGCCGACCGACGATGATCCGAGGCTCTGAACAACGTCCGGCATGTTCTCGGCGACGAGCGGGCTTCCGTCCGAGTAAATGAAGACCAGGCCTCTGACGAAGATCATCATCCCCAATGTGGCAATAAACGGCTGTAGTCGGACTTGGGCGATGAGAAGACCGTTTACCACGCCAAGCAGTACCGCAGCCCCAATTGGAGCGATCAGCCAGCCGGCGACCCCATACGGCATCATCCCCGCCATGAGCACGCTCGATATGCCGACCAGAGAACCCACTGACAGATCGATGCCTCTGTTCAGGATGACGAAAGTCATGCCGATGCTGACGATGCCGACCATGCTGGCACCGCGGAGGACGTTGAAGAAGTTCGTGACACTCAGGAAGTGGGGCGAGAGGATGCTTCCCACGCCAAGGAGAAGAAATAGCGCGAGGATGTTTGTCAGCGCCACGCTGTGGTGCGTTAGCCACGCCTTGATGTCCTTGTGCGGTTGCTGCGTTTCTGCGCCAGCTACGGCAGTGGACGGTCGATTAATGCTTGTCATTGTTCAAGCTCCCCCGGCTCGACGGAACTGCCAGCGCGATAACGGCAGCCTCGGTTGTTTCGGACGCGACGACTTCTCCGCTGATCCGGCCTTCGCACATCACCATCACGCGATCGCTGATGTTGATGACCTCGGGCAGTTCCGATGAGATCATCAGGATCGCGCAGCCTTCGTCTGCAAGACGGTGGATGAGGCCGTAGATGTCACGCTTAGCGCCGACATCGATGCCGCGGGTGGGCTCGTCGAAGATGATGACCTTGGGCTGCTGCAAGAGCCAACGGGCGATAACGCACTTCTGTTGGTTGCCGCCGCTTAATTGGCCGGCCGGCTGTTCCACCGAGGTCGCCACGATTTTGAGCTGCTTCACGAATTCCGAAGCGGCTGCGCGTTCAGCAGTGGTGCGAAGCACGCCCACTTTTGAAAACTTCCGACGGCCCGCAAGCGTTATGTTATGGGCGACAGACATCGACCGCAGCACGGAATCGTGTCGGTCCTCCGCCAGGTACGCAATGCCGCTCGCCACCGCATCCGCCGGGCTCGACGGGCGGACCTGCCGTCCCTCTAGCGCGAGATCCCCGGACGTGATGATACTTGCACCGCAGAGGGAGCGCGCTAGCTCCGTCCTCCCAGCACCAACAAGGCCGGCCAATCCAACAATTTCACCTCGCCGTAGGGTCAGCGAGACGTCCTTGAAGCCCGGGCCGGACAAGTTGGCGGCTTCGAGGACAACGTCGCCAGCCTTGCCGTTTCGGCGGGACGGGAAGTGAGAGCCTAACTCGCGACCTACCATGAGCCGTATCAGATCGGCCTTGGTCGTCTCAGCGATCGTGTTCGTCGTCACCAGCGAGCCATCGCGAAGGACGGTTACGCGATCGGCGATCTGGAAAATCTCGTCGAGATGGTGGGAAATGTAGATGAAGGCTACATTTCGCTCCTTGAGACGTCGGATGATCGAAAAGAGATTGTCGGTTTCGACCGGTGTCAGGCTTGCTGTCGGCTCGTCCAAGACGATCAGCTTTGCGTTCTGGCTAATGGCACGTGCCAGCTGAACCAGTTGGCGCTGCGCGATGCTGAGCTTTTCGATCGGTGTCGAAGCATCAAATGAAACACCGACGTCCCTCAGAATGGTGTTCACTTTCTCGTGGAGTGAGCCGTAATCTACGACAAAGCCGCCCTTACGTGGCAAACGCCCCATCAGGACATTTTCGGCGATGCTCAGCGGCGGTGCGACTTTCGGCTCCTGATGCATCATCGCTATTCCGGCATCGATAGCCTTGGAGGGATTGCGTAGATCGCGCTCCTTCCCGTCGATCCAGATTGTCCCCGATGTCGGTGGGAAATTACCGCTCAAGATATTCATGAGCGTCGACTTCCCGGCCCCGTTTTCGCCGATGAGGGCGTGAACCTCCCCGCTGTCGATATCGAAATCGATGTTTCGAAGGACCGTCGTAACTCCGAAGATCTTGGTAATCTGTCTTGCGCTAAGCAATTTCGTGTGTTGGAGCATGTTTCCTCCTTAGCTCCTGGTGTGTCTTTCTCCTGTGCCCCTCAACCCTGACTGTCGTTGGCGATTGCTTCGATGAGCTTGGCGAGGGCGAGCATGCCCGGGTCGTCGAGCCCGATGGTGGCGTTAGCGAACATGCGCGCGCGGCCCATGCGGTTTGGTTTCTGGCGAAACTCGTCGAGGGCGGCATGCGCGCCTCTGCGCGCCGCTTCGGCCGCAGACTGTTGATCGTTACATTCCGCGATCGCGATCGCGACGGCATGGAGGCCATCGAGAATGGTCTTGTCGCCCAACGACGCTCCGCCTCGTGCCGCCATTTTCTGCTGGGCTTCGGCCAACAATCCGCCCAGTGCGGACCAGTCGACTTCCTTGTTTTCCTGGGTTGCTTTGCCGACGCTCATCAGCCCCGTCGCCAACAAGGTTCCGAGGCTGGAACCGGTTGACGATGCAGCTGTTTGGGCAAGCACCAGGCAGGTAGCACCCACTGTTTCGCTCTTGTCGGCATTTGCGCGGTCGGCCAGCGCCTTGAGAACGCGCGCAAGCATGCTGCCCGTGTCCCCATCCCCGATACGAGCATCTGCTTCGTTTAGAACCGATTTCAGTTCATCCATTGCAACGGAAGCCTTCAATGCCGTGCTGCGCACGTGGGAACTGGTAAAGCCAGTCATCTGGTCACCTGCCAAAACGGGCAGCTTGCCGGGGCTGCCAACAATTTATGAAGTTCATCGTCGGCAAAGCAAAGCGATATCGACGCGCCCGCCATCTCCATGCTGGTGACGTAGCGGCCTACCAGAGACGAGACGACGCGGTATCCGCGTCGACGAAGTTCGGCAGAAGCTCTCCGGTAAAGGATGAAAAGCTCTTCCTGTGAAGTCGCCCCGAGGCTGTTCACGATGATGGACACCGTGTCTCCAGCCTCATCCGGCTTATCAGCAAGGAGGCGGTCGAGCATCTCATCGACCAGATCGTCCGCCGGCTTCATCCGGTCGCGCCAGAGCCCAGGCTCACCATGAATGCCGAGACCCATCTCGATCTCGCCGGCGGCGATCTCGAAACTAGGCTTGCCGGCTCCGGGAACTTTGCATCCGGAAAGGGCCAAACCGATCGTCCGCGTTCTCCGGATGACCTTCTGAGCCACGGTTGTGACTTCCTCCAGCGAGCGTCCCTCGTCCGCCGCCGCTCCAGCGGCTTTGTAGGCGTAGACGATACCTGCCACACCGCGTCTCTTCGTTGCTTCAGCAGGACCCGCGCTGGCAATGTCATCGCAACCCAGTACCGATGTCGTGTCAATCTTTCCCTCAAGAAGTTCGCCGGCCATATCGAAGTTCATCCGATCGCCCCCGTAGTTGCCATAAAGGCGCAAAACGCCCTTACCGCTGTTCGCCGTTTGAATGGCTCGCATGCAGGAGCCAACGCTTGGACCTTCGAAAACATCGCCTACTGCGCAGGCATCGAGAAGTCCCTTGCCGACGTATCCGGTGAACAACGGAAGATGTCCCGAGCCACCTCCGGTGACGATCCCGACCTTTCCGGGACGAAGCGGGGTCACCGCGCGTATCACGCGCAGGTTCTCACCGTCCCTGCACAGGTGGGGATTTGCGTCGACGAAGCCATCGAGCATCTCGTCGACGAAGTTGTTCGGGTCGTTCATCAATTTTTGCATTGTGTGACCTTTCACGCCATCCTAGTAGGCCAGCGCCGAGTTAGCTTCGAAACTGGTGATCGGCGGGTAAGCACGTTCGTCGGTGACAATATCGAGAAGCACGGTCCGGTCGGCGGAAAATGCTTCCTTCAAAGCAGGCAGGAAGTCGCTTGGCTTCTCGATGCGAATACCTTCGCAGCCGCATGCGCGCGCAATGGCAGCATGGTCCACCGGCGCGAAATCGCAGACGTCCGTGTAGGCTCCGAAACCCACCTTCTCGGCATGCTTCTGATAGCCGAGAATCTGGTTGTTCAAGACGGCGACGACGACATTGATGCCCATTCGGCGGGCGGTCTCCAGCTCAGACCAAACATGCGCGAAACCGCCGTCGCCTGTCAGGCAGAACACTTTCGAGTTAGGACGCGCGACCTTCGCGCCCATTGCCAATGGAAGACCCCAACCGAGCCCGGCAAGACCGCGTGGAGAGATGATGCGCTGACCGGCCTTTCGGGACGTCAGGAAGTTCGCGACCCAGATCGACGAGTAGCTCGCGTCGGCAACCACGATCGTGTCTTCGTCGAGAACGGTGTCGAGATCGCGCATGAGACGTTCCGGACGGATCGGAGTGGCTTCCGACGATGACTGGGACCCAGCTTCGCTAGACGATCTGCGTCCCGCCGCGATCTCGCTTTCGATCTCAGCCCGCCGTTCGGTACGACGCGACAAATCCTTGCCCGCCAGAGCCTCCTTCAGAGCGGCCAGCGTCAGCTTCGCATCGCCTGTCAGGCGAAGTGCTTCATAATTGCGGCCGATCTCCTGGCCGTCGATATCGATGTGAATGTACTTCGCGTTCTTGGGATAGAGGGTCCAGCTGTCGGTGCCGTTCTGGTTGGTCCGGTTTCCGACGAGGAGCACAACGTCCGCATTGGTAACCATCGAACGAAGGTCCTTGGTCAAACCGCGCGTACCCATGAAGTACCCGACGACGCCGACCGAGAGCGGATGGCGCTCGTCGACCGACCCCTTGCCCATAACGGTCGTAGCGACCGGCAGCGACGCCGTCTCCTGAAGTGCCGCAAGCTCCGGACCTGCGTCAGAGAGATGGATACCACCACCTGCGATGATCAAAGGCTTGGAAGCCCCGGCGAGAAGCTCGGCGGCCTTGGCGATCTGAGCGGGATCCGCGCTAACGCGGTCCAGGGGGAAATGACCGAGGCTGGCCTGACGCGGAGCGGTGTCGGAATCCAGGACTTCGTTGAAGAGGTCCATTGGCACGATAAGCACGGCCGGTCCGGGGCGGCCCGAGGCTGCAGCCGTGAACGCCATATCGACGTAATCGTCGATGCGGCTGGCGTCTGTCAACCGCTTGATCCACTTGGCCGAGCCTTTGAAGATTTCCAGATGGTCGAGTTCCTGGAAGGCATTCTTGTCCGTAAACGCGCGGCTGACGTCCTGGACTACAGCGACGATCGGAACCGAAGCCTTGAGTGCTTCGGCGAGGCCGGGCACGAGCAGGGTCGCAGCCGGACCGTTCTGCGCTGTTACAACAGGCACCTTTCGGGAGATGCGGGCGTAGCCATCAGCCATGACCGTGCCTGCGTTTTCGGTTCGGTAGCCAACTTGACGAATGCCGTAGTCCGGCGCGGCAAGGATCAACGCCGAGGGAATGCTTTGGCCGAAAATGTACTCCACGCCGTGACGGTGCAGTGCGGCGGCGAAAACCTGAGCGGCCGTAAGGGTGTTGTTAAGCGGCTCACGTGCCGGGGATTTCACAGACTGCATATTATCCTCCAAATGTTCGCGCGGTACATCAGACGGCACGGCTGGTTCTCAAAGTTTCGACTTCGTCGGGGTGAAGATCGAGCCAATCCGCGAGCACTTCGTCGGTATGCTCGCCCAGGCGCGGTGCGGGGGAAACCTGCTGTCTCTCGCTACCCATTTTGATGACTGGCCCGCTCATCGCAATTAATCCGAGCGACGGATGGTCGACATCGATGATGTTGCCGGCTTCGCGCATGTAGGGGTTTTCGACCACGTCTTTGATGGTTGACACCTTGGCCGACGGCAGATCGGCCCGGTTCAGAGCTTGGACGGCTTCATCCGCCGGGACATTGGAAATCCATTCGGCTACAAGTGCTTCGGTCGCCTCGACGTTTTGCATACGCGCCGCCAACGTGCTGAACCTCGGGTCCTGCAGGAGTCCAGGCTTCCCGATCATTTCGGCGAAGCGTTTGAAGGGCTGATCAGCCCCGGCCATAACGTGGACCCAAGCACCATCCTGAGCGCGGAATGTATTAGACGGCGCTGTATACCGATCTCGGTTACCCGCTCTGGTTCGGATCGCGCCGAGGGATACGTATTCCGGGATCGCCGTCATGAGCAGCGAAACCGCGCTACTCATTAGGCTGACATCGACCATCCGCCCCTTGCCAGTTTTGTGACGTTCCTGGAGAGCGGCCAGAATACCGATGCACGAGTAAAGCGCCGTGCTGTAGTCGACGACAAATGTGCCCGCTTGCATCGGCGAGCCGTCCGGCGACCCCGTCAAATCCATGAGACCAGATGTTGCCTGCGCAATACCGTCGAAGCATGGCTGAGATGCCATCGACGTCGTCTGTCCGTAACCGGAGATACGCGCCATGATAAGCCGAGGGTTGATAGTGTGAAGTTCCTCCCAGCTACACCCCATGCGCTCCATCGTACCCGGACGGAAATTCTCGACGAGGACGTCGGCTTCCGCTGCGAGACGGCGCAACAGGACCTGAGCTTCCGGATTTCGAAAGTCCAGTGTCATCCCCCGCTTGTTCCGATTGAACATTAGATAGTACAGGCTCGCGCCGTTCATCTCGGGCTGGAACGCGCGGGTATCGTCACCCAGTGTGGGTCGCTCCACCTTGACGACGTCTGCGCCGAGGTCTCCTAGGACGGTTGTGCAGTGTGGCCCGGCGATAAAACGCGAGAGGTCGAGCACCTTCAGGCCAGCCAGCGGCTTGCTCATGTTCTTCGTCTTTCAATTTAGCGTATGTGACTTGCAAATGGTCCGTACCGGACCGTTGCGCTTACGCGCGCAGCAGCGATCGATCTTTATCGATATGCGTCCGGATCAACTGAACCTGTTCGGGCGTTGGTTCCGGAGTAGACTTGGGTGAGCCATCGGACTCCGGCATGAAGCCCATGAGGTCGTGCACTTCTTCGAGGGCCACACCGGGATGCAGAGACCTCAAGCGCATCGAGCCGCCGGTCCCCTTGAAATCGAACACGGCCTTATCGGTTACGCACAGCTGTGGACCGGGGCCAGACAGGTTGTAGCGCTCTCGGCTGACCCCTCGCCGCTGATGGCCGAAGCTCGTTACGAAGTCGACCTCCTCGACAAAAGTGCGACGGCTGAGGTCAACGACGATGATCGGCTTGCGGACGAAAGCCAGATGCTCGGGCTGCGCGAGGCATCCGATGAGGCGGGCGCGGATGCTGCCATCGGGATTATTGATACGAGTAATATTCAGATTGCCATAGCGATCAACCTGCGCGGCGGACTCGAACGAGACATCAAAACGCCCATGGGCGAGCATGTCGATCTTCTGGGACGTCTCGGTGAGCTGGCTTGCGCATCTCCACCGCGTGAAAGAGTCCTGAAGCCAGCTCTCCGGCATCTTGTCCAGATCGGGCGAAAGAAGGTTGCCCCAGTAGAGTGAAGCATTCGGCGCGTGAGCGCTCTGCGCTAGCTTTACAGCCACCACGGGAAGTCCGACAGCAAGGGTAAAGGGCCGCCCCGCCGTGCCGACGCCTGTGAAGACAAGGTCATCGTCCTGAATTTCACGAGCGATGACCGAAGCCATCAGTTCATTAGTAGAGTAATCAGTCATGCTGCACCTCCCACAACCCCAAGCCGCTTTCGCAACGCCTCCAGGCCACCAAATTTGCGCAGGTACTCCTCATGACCTGCAGTCCGAACGAATTCATTGAGGTACGCCTGGGCAGCCTCGGGCGAAGAACCCGCCTTCGCGAAATCGCGGATGTGGTCGACATCCTCGTCATGGATCGTGTCACATGCTAGCGGGTGACCGCCAAACGGCACATGGACGACCGCTTCGACCCATTGGCTCGGGATGTATGTGAGGTTGGGCTGCTCCATGATCTCGCTGTGGTCGACGATTTCCTCGACCGTTACGATGAGCCGCTTCGAGCCTCGCGCGATAATCTGATCGACATCGTCGGAATCTCGGAGCAGCGGCCACTGCACGTTGCCGAACTTGTCGGCACGATATCCATGCATCACCGTGAATTCCGCGTCGATCGCGCGAACGGCGGCGTAGATGTCACCAGTGAACGGGCAGGTCATTTCGGTTACGATAGAGGCATCCTGCCCCATCATATCGGTTCCCAAAATTGCCTTCGTGGGAAAGAATCCTACGCCAGCACAGGCAGCCTGAAATCGTGCGACCATCGTTGATTCCGAAAAGTCGCGAACCTCGACCTTTCCGGCTTCGACGGCACGGCGGAAATTCGGTGCCAGTCCATGCCAGAACAATCCCACATAGACTCCTTCATAGCGATGGAGAAGACCCGCGGCCGCAAGCATGTCGACTGAAACGCCAGTGGCAAATGTGTAGACGGTCAGGTCGCCAATGGACTGCCGTATCATTTCACGAACGGCTGCATTCGGCTGTCGTCGCATGATGTTGCCGCCCAGGGCTACCCTGCTTCCGGACGGAATCCGACTGATCGCTTCCGAAAGCGACACAAATTTCTCTTTCATAGGACCCTTGTCTCCCAGCGGCTATGCAGGCCGCCTTCAAAATAAAAACGTTTCTATACATAATAGAAACGTTTTTATTTTTGCCGTCAATGAGATTTTTGAGGGGGCAGGAAGTTTTTCTGTTGAATCTGGGTGGGATCAGACGAGTTTGCAGTGGTACGGCGGATCACGAGCTCGGTGGAAAAGATGTGAGCCTCACCAGTGAGATTCTCGCCCTTGATCATCCTTACAAGCATTTCGGCGGCACAGACGCCCATTTTACGCCGCGGCGGTCGAGTTGTCGTAAGCTCGACACCCGAAAACTGTGCAAACGGGATATCGTCGGCACCTGTCAAAGACATATCCTCCGGGATTCGGACGTTCATTTCACGCGCCGCCTCTAGGAATCCAAGAGCGTTCATGTCGTTGCTGGCGATGACGGCCGTAGGTCGGTGGCGCATTTTGAAAACGTGCTCCGCAGCCTCGCGACCCGCAGCCAAGCCGTAATCGCTTTTTATAATCAGCGCTTCGTCGTCGTCCAAACCCTTCAGGCGCACGATTGCCCTATAGGCTCGCTGACGTTCTTGTACTGTGCTCGAATCCTGCGGTCCTTCCACCAGCGCGATACGCGTATGCCCAAGATCAATCAGATGATCCATGACAACCTTGATGGCCTGGTGGTTATCTGTTCCGACGTAAGGATCGGGAAACTCGACACTGCGGCGGTGCATGAGCACAAAGGGAACGTCCGACATCAATGAGCGAAATTCCTCGCCGCGCGAGCGCTGCGAAATCAAAATCATCCCATCCACATTTCGATCGCGCATTCCTTCCATCAGCGTTAGCTGACGTGACGCAATATCGTCTGTGTTACAGAGGATGACACTGAGGTTCTCGCGCATCGTGACATCGTCAATCCCACGGAGGTGATCAGCGACAGATGGGTTTGCAACGTCTGCAACGAGTACGCCGATAGCCGAGGTGCGGTTCATTCTGAGGCCCCGTGCGATCGGAGACGCGCGGTATCCGAGGCGCTCTGCGACCTCCCTGACCCGTCGTTTCGTTTCTTCTGTCACAAGGCTGCTGTTTGACAGAGCGTTGGATACTGTGGACAGTGCGAGGCCACACTCCTGCGCGACGTCTTTGATTGTAACGCGTTTACGCGGCTTATCCTCGAGGGGCATGGCATACCTTGAAATGCAATCGGTTGAAAATCGTGGCGGTCAGCGCCGCCCCCTCGGCATGCCAAAAAGCGATAATCCGCTCAGTCGGACTGCGGGATTAACATCAGAATAGGTTTCGCGGACGGTGGGCTCGGGATAATGCACCGCCCGCCGGTCTATGCAGTCAAACATTCCCGTGTCCCCTTCTTGCCGCCAATGAAAACGATTTTATTGCGAAATACGCGCGTAGGGCAAGCTAAATCGGCTAACAGTGCCATGTCTTGTTCATCCGGGCGCTGTAGCCGTCTGGAAGTTTGGACGATTTCCAAAGATCACGCATCCCACACGGTTCGGAATCGTAAGCACCGCGGAGCTCTAGGCGGTCGAGGTGATCTTCGTGCCGTCGAGTATTCTTTCAAGCGACCTGTCCGGTTGCTCGGCGTCACGCTTTCGTCACTGACGATGGAAGATGCCGGCGCTGCGGAGATCCAGTCCCAACTCGATCTCGGTATCTGACGCAGATGCCCAGAAACGAAAAAGCGTGCCGCGGGAGGAGGTCCGGCAGGCTTTTCGAAAAGAACCGAACAGCGACTGGGAGGAGGAGTGCCGCTGTTCCTACAAGACGTCCCTAGGAGGAGTGGGCCGTCTGAAACTCGAAGCTCTGCCGGAGGCAGGTGAATCACTTCGATAAACCCAGTTATATACCGCCCGTGGTCAATTCCCATGCTTTATGCTGCACTGCAGCTATGCAAGAAACACAAGTCGGAAAGGCTTGCCCTGGAACGACGGCCAAAACAGATCCCAACATGGGAAACCGACGCAAAAACGCCCGCGTCATCAGCGGGCGTCGAGCGGTCTCGAAGACTAGATACTGTGTGCGTGCGGTTAGCGCGCGATCGATGCGCGGGCAACGCTGCGGATGTCAGCGCGGTCGATGCCGAGGTCCTGCAGTTCACGGCTGGACATACGGCCAAGTTCGTTAACGGTCTGACGGAACTTGCGCCAATTGTTGAAAGAGCGTGCTACGTTCATGATAATCCCCTTTCCTGAGGGCTCTGACGTCAGTAACCTTGCTTGGCTCCGACGTCGTTTCGATGATTGGAATATAGACATTTCAATCGGTTTAAAACAGCAACAATCCCTCACCCCACCTATGCACGGAGCGCATAGGATCTTCAGTTTTCGCGGGCAATGCTTATAAGACTGGCGCGCCATGAGCTCGGAGGCGCGTCTCAGAGGAGAAACTCAATGCTGTAAGCTGCTCGCGACGACAGGTGCGCCGAATTCCTTAGCGTCCGAAATTTGCGATTTATTACGGACGCCATAACCCGGATGACCGCCTTGATGAGAGCAGAACCTGAGACCCCGTCATTCGACATCTGGCGCAGTTGAAAGGATTAGAACCAACGACCCAGCCAATCAGATTACACCGTAATGTCTCGCTTTGCCGAAACTATCGTTGATTATCATACAGGGCCATGTTGCCTGCCAGCCATTCTTTGGCCACTAGCATTGTTTGTCGATTCGCGTTCAAGGCGCATTCTCACAGCATCGATTTATCGGACACGCTATGAAAAGTTCCTCGCGCAAGAAGCCGGGCTCTACACTTCGCGACAAGGTATCGGGTATTCTCGAGATGCTGCATGCACTGTCAAAACCGAATATCGCCTGGTATCGACGACTGTCGAAAAAGCATCGACCACTGCACCCGAGAGCACTCCCCAGCGTCTTTGAAGCCGTTTGGGGCTTCTTCATTGCCCGAAAATTCGATCGCGCATGTGATTTTGCGCCACAATCTCGGCGGAAATTAACCAGAAAAACAACGCGGCGGCAGTAGTTTCAATTCTCGCTACCCGCTCCAGACGTACAGCCCGGCAGTCAAACCGGCTTGCGTTTGAACTCTTCCCGCAAGTAGTTGATAAACAAACGGGCACGGTAAGGAAGATAGCGTGAGTCCTGATAAACGATATAGAGGGGCCGCTTCGTGCATTCGTAATCGGGCAAAACCTGACGCAGCGTGCCAAAGGCCAGATCGTGGCGGATGGCATAGAGCGGCAGCATAGCCACACCTGCCGACTGGACGACGGTGTCACGCAGGAAGGTGACGCTGTTCGTGAAGATCGAACCTCGGACCCGGACCGAGGCGGTTTCGCCCTGCCGGTGAAACCGCCAGATCGAATCGTTGGCATAAGACCGATGCACAAGGCAATTGTGCGCCTTCAGATCGGACGGTTTGTCTATCGCGGGGTGGCTGTCGAAATAATCTTTGCCGGCGCACAATACCCAGTCGGTCTCTCCGATCTTGGCGTTAATTAGATTAGCATCGTCCAGGTCATCCATCGAAAGACCGAGGTCAAAATCCCCCTCGAAGAAATCAGACGGCGCAAAGCCGCGGCCCAGTAAGATGAGCGTAAAATGTATCCCCGGATATTTTTTTGAAAACTCAACGATTGCCGGCCCCAAGCGCAGATTGCCGAAACCCATGGAGGCCATGATCTTCAAATGACCTCTTTCACCGGCCTGTTCTTCGGCAAGGCGCCCCTCCACTTCCACCAACCCCTGAAGTAATGCCGAACAGCTTTTGAGGTATTCCGCGCCGGCCTCCGTCAGCACGAGGGATCGGGTGGTACGCCGGACCAGCAGCACCCCGAGATGGTCTTCCAACTGCTTGAGATGCGCGCTTGCAAGCGACCTGGAAATCCCGAGTTCATGCGCCGCTCGCGCCAAGCTTCCCGACTTGGTTATTTGCAAGAAAGTGCCGATGATCTTGAGTCTGTCCATTATTCCGCAGCTTGCCTACCGAAAATCTCGGGCCGTCCACAGGGCCGTGCCGTGTCAGGTGTCCGGCAGCAAGGTATATCCGGCACGGCTGCGTTCCAAGCGCGCAAATCCCGGCGCATCAAAATGGGCGCCCGCCAGAGCCAGGCCTTCGTTACTGACGGTATCGAAGACGCGCATCCGGGTGGCGGCAGCCATCTCGGGATCGACATCAAAGATCAGAGCGGTCTGCGGCAGCGGAACCTGAAGTTTCGCGAAATGGACGATGTCGCCCCAGACGAGTACGGGCCCCGTGGTGCCGCTGACACGCCAACTGCAATGGCCGGGAGTATGGCCCGGCGCCGGTACGGCCTCGATCCCCGGAAGGCCCTCGCCCCCCTTCACGGTTCGAAGCCGCTCGATATACGGCCCCAGCGACCGCTTCGCATTGCGGAAATTCCGCGTCAGGCGGTCACTGGCATTCGCCGGCAACGTGCCCAGCCAGAAGTTCACCTCGTTTTCATGGATGAGCAGGCCGGCATTGGGAAAGACCGCTTTTCCCTCCCGATCGGTCAACCCGTTCGAATGATCGGGATGAATATGGGTCAGCACCACATGGTCAACGTCGCTGGCTTCGACGCCCAGAGCGTGCAGGCTTTCCAGTATCCTGCCATGCGACGGCCGCGCGGTCTCTCCGCCGCCCGTATCGACCAGCACGGTCATGGTCGGTGAGCGCAGCAGAAACCCGAAGACCGGGATCGGGATCTTCTGACCAACCGGAATCCCCAGCAGTTCCTCAACCTGTTCCGCCGGCTGGTTGCGGACGGCATCATGAGCGGACAGCAACTCTCCGTCGCTTACCGCGTCGATCCTCCATAGGCTATCCACCACGCGCTCCTCCCTGTTGACGCGGTCGTCTATACATCATCAGCCCGCGCGAATGGAATCGGAGATTTTCTCGGCGATCATGATAACCGCAGCGTTGATATGGCCGCTGGGCATGTCTGGCATGACGGAGGCATCGACGACGCGCAAGCCCTCCATGCCCCGGAGCTTCAGATCCACGTCTACGACGCTTGTCTCGTCTGTACCCATCTTGCAGGTACCGGCCGGATGGTTTGCGGTGATCGCCGTCTGCCGCAGGAGCGCTTCGACCTCGGCATCGCTGTTGGGCGCCTTTTTCGGTGTGACCTCCCGCCCTCGGAAAGCGTCGAGCCCCCGCTGATGCGCAAGCTCGCGGCCGAGCTTATAGCCATCGCGCAGGGTTTCGAGGTCGCCAGGCTCGGAAAACGGATTGAAGTGGATCAACGGCGCATCCCGGTTGTCGGCAGAGCGCAACCGAACGGTACCACGGCTTTTCGGATGCAGCAGGCAGGGCCGGATACCAAAGCCGTCGGTATAGGCCGGCTTGATTCCCGGAAACCACAGGTCGGCCTGCATCGGTAGCCCACGGAACATGAATTCGATGTCGGGGACAGGCTGGGTCGCGGTGGTTTTGATAAAGGCATGCAGTCCCCCAGGAACGACGGTACCCGGACCGGTGCCGCTAAGATAAGCCTGGACCATCGCAAAGGCCATACGATCGAAACGCAACGTCTGGCGCAGCTCCGATGGCGGGTCAAGCCGCTCGTACATGTTCAGCGCCGCCATGTGATCTTGCAGATTCTCGCCCACCGGCAGTGAGACCAGCGGTCGGATTCCGCTGGATTCGAGATGCGCGGCAGGACCGATGCCCGACCGCATCAGAAGCTTTGGAGAGTTGAACGCGCCTGCGGACAGGATCACCTCTCTTGCCGCGCGTGCATCCACCGTTCTGCCACCTTGCCGATAGCGGATGCCGCGTGCCTTCAAGTTTTCGATGATGATGGTATCAACATCGACACCCGTGACGAGCGTCAGGTTTTTTCGGGACCGGACCGGCTTCAGAAAGGCGTTCGCCGTCGAGGCGCGCCGTCCGCGGGCGATGGTGTACTGACTGCGGCCAATGCCGACGGGCGGCTCTGAATTATAGTCGTCGAGGATCGGCAGCCCCATTTCGTTGGCTGCCGCCTGCCAGGCGGCATACAGCGGATCATCCGTTCGGGCATATTCCACCCCGAGCGGGCCGTCCGTGCCCCGCCATTCGCTGGCCTCGCCCGCCCAGGTTTCTGAGCGACGGAAATACGGCAAGCAGTCGGCATAGGACCAGCCGGGTGCGCCGTTGCTGGCCCATCGGTCGTAGTCTCCGGGATGGCCGCGGGTATAGGCCATGACATTGATCGAGGAAGATCCACCCAGCACCTTGCCACGGGGCGCCTTCAGTGACCGCCCATCGAGACCCGGTTCCGGTTCGGACGCATATCCCCAGTCATAGAGCCCCCAAGCCAGAAGCTTGCCCATGCCCAGCGGAATATGGATGAAGGGATGCCGGTCCGGCGGGCCTGCCTCCAGCAGCAAAACCTTAGTGTGTCCGTCTTCGGTCAACCTGTTCGCCAGGACACAACCGGCCGATCCGGCGCCGACCACGATGAAATCGAATTCTAGATGTGGACTCATGTCTCCCCGACCAATTGTTTATGTTTTCGGCCGCATCAGCTTTCCAACATCGGGATATGCCAGCAGCCGGGCAATGCCCTCCTCTGCCGCCGCAGCCAGGATTTTGGGTTACAGAAAACACTCCTATACCCACAGCACTCCACGGGCGCGGCAGCCCGGCGTGCGGCGTAAATGACCACCGTCGCCTGTCCGTCCCTAACCAGTTTGCCCGGCATTGTGTAGGCGCGCTCTCTTGCATGCTCTGTCGCGATTCGCTGCACAATCGATGGAATTATTGTCCAAGAAATCTTCACATAGCGTGCAATCAGGCACATCTTTTCAGCCTGCCGGGCCTTTGCTAGGGCTATACAACATCGCAAAGTTCATCGGCTGTGGTAACAAAGCGCCACAAAAGAGGGCCGTCGAGCAGGCCCCCGCTAAACAAGTGTGTGCAAAACTGAAAGTCCAAACATGGGAGGAGCATTGTTTGGCTGAAGAATATACCAAAACGGTGCGCGAAGCTTCGTTTGAAAAATCCAGGCCGGCCGCAGGGTCACCGCTGGTCATTCGCAACGCGGTCAAGCGCTTTGCCTCGAAAGGGGGCGAGGTCACGGCGGTCAGCGATATGTCTTTCGATGTTGCTACGGGCCAATTCGTTTCTGTAATCGGCCCTTCGGGCTGCGGGAAATCGACCCTGTTCAATATGATTGGCGGCCTTGTTGACAGCTACGAGGGCGATGTTTTGGTTCAAGGGCAGCGGGTAAGCGGCCCCCACCCCGCCGTCGGCCTGGTTTTTCAGGAGGAATCGACCTTTCCCTGGCTAAACGTGATCGACAACGTCACCTTCCCGCTCGAACTGCGGAAGATTCCGCGCACGGAAAGATACAACCAGGCCCGGGAGTTCATTGCAATGGTCGGGCTGGCGGGGTTTGAGCATAGCATGCCTTACGAATTGTCGGGCGGCATGAAGCAGCGCGTTTCGATTGCACGGACACTCATTACCCACCCGCAAATTTTGCTGATGGATGAGCCCTTCGCGGCACTGGACGAGCAGACCAGAGTGCTCCTGGGTGAGAAGATTACGGAAATCCAGCAGAAACTCAAGCAGACCACGCTGCTGATCACGCACAACCTGACCGAAGCCGTGCAGCTTTCGGACCGAATCGTCATCATGACCTACCGTCCCGGCCGGGTGAAGCGTATCATCGATATCGACCTGCCGCGGCCGCGCACCGCAGAAGTCGTGTCGAGTGACGCTTTCGGGCATTATGTCGCGGAAGTTTGGTCTGACCTGCGCGAAGAAGCCTCCAGAGGTATGGTGGAGTCCGATGGATCGAAGGCGCCGCACTAAGATGGAGGGACGCTTCGATCTCCGGCGTTATCCGGTTGCTGTCGGAATCGCAACCGTCGCCGTGCTGACTGTCTTGCTCGAAAATGCGCTGCGGCTCGGCCTCCTCAATCGCTATGTTGTTCCTTTGCCGAGTGAAGTCCTGCTCAACCTGCCGCGGCTGTTTACTGAGGAGGCGATCCTGCAGCGATTTTTCGATACGGGATTCCGCATGCTGGTCTCCTGCATCCTTGTCGTCGGCATCGCCGTGCCGACCGGCGCATTGCTTTGGCGCTACCGACTGCTTCGCCGGGCGGTCATCGATTGGGTGGCGGCCTTGGCCGCAGCTCCGGTGGTCCTGGCTTTTCCATTGTTCCTGGTGATGTTCGGCCGGAGCACCGCGACGGTCGTGATCATGTCACTGATTACCGGGCTGGCGCCCCTGGTCATCAAGACCGTCGAAGGGTTGACCACGGTACGGCCCGTTCTGATCAATGTCGGGCGCAGCATGCGCCTTTCGTCGATGCAGATGTTCTGGAAGATCCTGTTGCCGGCTGCACTGCCGGCAATCTTTACCGGCATCAAGATCAGTTGGACCTATGTCCTGATCAGCGTGGTCGGCATCGAATACCTCATTAATCTCGGCGGTTTGGGCGCGCTCATCAATGAACTGGTCGAGCGTTACGACCTTCCTGGCACATATTCGTCGATACTGCTCGTCGTGCTCCTCAGCGTCATTTATTTCATGGCGCTCGAACGGATCGAGAAATGGGTTCGGAGGTAGAATGACGCAGAATCTCCCCCGCGCCTGTCCGTCGGCCCGGCTCCTCGGCTGGCCCACCGGTGTAAACGCCATCAGGGTGTCCATCATCTGTACTGTCGCGATCCTGTGGGAGGCGGTGGTCAATTCTGGGCTGGTCTATAGCGGCGTGATGCCGTCACTAGTCGCCATCGCCAGATCGACCGTCGGCATCTTTGCCACAGCGGAGTTCTACGGCAATTTACAGATCAGCGCGCTAGAGGTGGCCCTTTCTCTTGTGATCGGAACTGTCACCGGCGTCTTTGTCGGCGTCCTTTTGGGGGCGAGCCGGGTCCTCTCGCGGGCCTATGAGCCTTATATCTACTATTTAGGCCCCACGCCCCGGATCATTTTTCTGCCAATCATGATCATGCTGTTCGGTCTCGGGATCGGATCGAAGGTGGCGCTCGGGGCTTTGTCCTGCTTCTTCGTGCTGGCACTGATTTCGGCGAACAGCATGCGTCAGATCAATCCGACGCTGATCCGGGTGGGGCGATCGTTGCAGGCAAAGCCGCTGCAAATGGTCACCAAGATCTATTTGCCAGCGATGCGCGCGCCCATCCTGAACGGCGTCCGGCTCGGCTTCGGTACCGCCATGCTGACCTGCATCCTGGCTGAAACCAAGCTTTCGAATGCCGGTCTCGGCTTCATGCTGATGCAGTTTTATTCACAATTCAACATGCCAGCGCTCTACGGAATGCTTGTCGTGATCTTCGTCATCGCCGGTATGGGGAACGGCGCTCTTGGCAGGCTTGCGGATGGCCGGGCTCGCTAGCATGCCAAGGGAACCCAATATCTAACGATCAAAATAGGGAGGAGTTTTATGTTTCGGAAAACAATGGCCACTTTGGCGTTTCTTTCTGTCGCCGCGTTGAGCGCAGGAGCGCAGGCTGAGGATCATATCAAGATTGCCGCAGGCGGCAAAGGTCTCGGAGAAACCGAGATTGTCGCGATCGGGCAGAAGCAGGGGATTTTCGCCAAGCACGGCATTGCCCTCGACGTCTTCTATACCGCTGGCACCGGGGAGACGATCCAGGCGATCGTATCTGGTGCGGCGGATCTCGGCGTCTCGGTCGGGGTTCTTGGCGTGGTCGGCGCCTATGCCAAGAACGCACCGCTGCGGATTATCGGCGCAAGCTATACCGGCGATTCGAACCTGTTCTGGTATGTCAAATCAGATTCGGCGATCAAGGAGCCGAAGGATGCCGCAGGAAAGACCGTCGCCTATTCCACCAACGGCTCCTCTGCGAACAACGTGGTGCTGCAAATGCAGCAATATCTGGGCGTGAAATTCGCCCCGACTGCGACTGGCGCGGCGCCGGCCACACTGACCCAGGTGATGACTGGCCAGGTCGATGTAGGCTGGTCCGGTGCGCCGTTCGGCGTGGCCCAGATCGCTTCGGGCGAGATCCGAGTGCTGTGGCGCGCGTCCGATGTTCCGGCACTCGCGAGCCAGACATCGCGCGTTTTGATCGCCAACACCGCATTCCTCGACGGCAAGGCGGAACTCGTCGGCCGCTTCATGGACGCCTATCGGGAGACGGTTGACTGGATCTATTCCAGCGCCGCCGGAGCCCAAGCCTATGGCGACGCATGCGGCGTGTCGCTGGAGGTCGCGAAGCAGACGCTGAAGGATTTCGTAACGAAGGCTTCCGCGGATCCGGACGCGGTCCAAGACCTCGACGGGATCATGACAGCTTCAACGGAGCTGAAATATCTCTCCGCCCCCCTCAGCAAGGGACAGATCGCTGAACTGATCCAGATTCCGCCTCGCAAATAAGGCGTCCCGGATCGCTCGGGTGGCGGCGTGCGCCTCCCGAGCGAAACTATCTGCCGTTACATCGGCCTACCCCGCCCCTATCACAGAACAGGAGCCATAGAATGAGCGCCCATGCACCAGCCGAGACTGTCGGCAAGATGCTGATCGATGGCAAGATGGTCGAAAGCGAAGGCGGAGGCTGGCTGCATTCGGTCAGTCCGGCCGATGAGACTCTGCTCGGTCGGGTGCCGATTGGCACCGCCGCCGACATGAACGCCGCCGTCGAGGCCGCCGAACGCGCGCAGCCGGCATGGGCGGCCCTGCCGGTCGCAAAGCGGGTGGGTCATCTCAAGGCCCTGGCCGATGCGATCCTGGCCCGGCGCGAGGAATTCGCGGTGCTGGAGGCGCTGGATACCGGCAACACGGTTGGCCCAATGCGGCGGGATGTCGAGAATGCGGTCGAACGCATCCATTTCGCCTGCGGTCTGGCACATGAGATCAAAGGAGAAACGATCCCGAACGGCGGCGCCAACATCCATATGACGCTGCGCGTACCCTATGGTGTGGTGGGGCGGATCATTCCTTTCAACCATCCCATCGGCTTTGCCGCCTCGCGGATTGCCCCTGTACTCGTCACCGGCAACACCACCGTTATCAAACCGTCCGAGCAGAGCCCGCTATCGGCTTCGCTGCTGGGGGAGCT
Source organism: Rhizobium sp. P32RR-XVIII (assembly GCF_012641395.1). Classification (GTDB taxonomy): domain Bacteria; phylum Pseudomonadota; class Alphaproteobacteria; order Rhizobiales; family Rhizobiaceae; genus Rhizobium. Next base: position 79,879 of record NZ_JABAIH010000017.1, read on the forward strand.
CTGCGCCGCCCACCTACCGGCGGGCACCGTAAACATCGTGACCGGCGGACTCGAGACAGGCGAAACGCTGGTCCGCCACCCGCGCGTCAAGCGCATTGGCTTCATCGGGTCGGCCGCGACGGGCATGGCTATCCAGCGTGCCGCCGCCGAGACAGCGGTCAAGCACGTGACACTGGAACTGGGCGGAAAGAATCCGCTGATCGTCTGGCCTGACGCCAACCTGGACAAGGCTGTGGCTGCCGCCGTCTCGGGTATGAATTTCGGCTGGCAAGGGCAATCCTGCGGCTCGACCAGCCGGTTGATGCTGCATGAGGACATTCACGACGCCTTTGTCGAGCGTGTGCTGGAGCATGTGCGTGCGATCCGCGTGGGTCATCCACTGAACGATGGCGTGACCATGGGGCCGATCAACTCCAAGGCACAATACGAAAAGGTGCTGTCCTATATCCGGCTGGGCCAAGAAGAAGGGGCGCGCCTGATCTTTGGCGGCAGCCGCCCACAGGGCGATGCATTCGAGCGTGGCTACTGGGTCGAGCCTACCATCTTTGCCGATGTGGCCATGTCGATGCGGCTGGCGCGCGAAGAGATCTTCGGGCCGGTTCTGTCAATCCTGAAATGGAGAGACAAGGACGATGTCATCGCGATGGCAAATGACATCGATCTCGGTCTGACCGCCTCGGTCTGGACCCGCGACCTCAACCGCGCGCTGCATGCGGCGCAGAGGCTGGAGGCGGGCTATATCTGGATCAACGGCGTCGGCACCCATTTCCGTGGCGTGCCCTATGGCGGGTTCAAGAACAGCGGCGTTGGACGCGAGGAAGGACTGGACGAACTCCTCAGCTATACCGAGGTCAAGGCGGTCAACATCCTGCTTGACTGAACGGCATGGCTTGGCTCCTGGAGGCGAACCGTAACAATAGGATCGAGGTCGCGCGAATAGATCATGATGAGGACGGTGGCGTCGCGTTAAGCTATTGAGGGACGCAGCAAGGGATTACGGACTCGTTTTATGCGCCAGTCGACAAGGTGATTTCCGCCCAGACAGCTATGGCGGCAGCACGAATATCGCGGTGATCGGCGGCTGTCAGATGTTTGCGGTGAAGATGGAACAGATTGGAAATCGGGCCGTGAATGGAGACGAAGCGCTGGCATTGGCCTGCCGACTTGAAACGCGTGAGACTTCGCTCTCGTCGTCGTACAGTGTCGTTTGGCACTTCTGTGGTTGCCGCCCGATTGGCAAGAAATTTCTGACTTTCTTTGACGTGTGATCGAGTGCGGTCTTCTGTCAGGCCTTGTTGCGGCGTTTGCAAAGGCCGCCGGCCGGTATGGTGATCCGCGGAGCGGGTCCAAATCTTAATCCCGAGCTTGCAGGCTCAACGTGCCAAACTCCTGTTGCCGATCGGTTCGATCATGCGCCCATTCAGGTCGTCGACTTCTCACACCTCTTTGCCAGTCCTGGTTATCCGCGGCAGTTTCCTTTCACGCCGCCATTGCCAGATCTGGGTCTCGATAATCTTCCTGCTTCGTCAGCATGGCCCATATTGGCCGAGCCATCTTGTTCGCCAGTGCGATCGCCACCGGCATGCGCGGCTTCTTCGCGAGCATCCGCGAAACCCACGATCCTTGTACTCGCGGTTTGCGACCCGCCCGACTCAGGCGCGCCATTGCCCCGATGATTAGGGCGTAAAATCATAAAATCGCTTGGTGTTTTTCGCCTATCGTGATTCAAGGCTTCCGAATGAGGGAGCCTCTATGACGCGTCGCCGCTACGAACTCACCGATCACGAATGGTCGATCCTGTCGCCGCTGTTGCCCAACAAGCCCCGCGGCGTTCCTCGGGTCGATGATCGGCGAGTGCTGAACGGCATCCTCTGGCGGTTCCGAACGGGCTCGCCCTGGGCGGAAATCCCGAGCGCTACGGTCCGTCGACCACCTGCTACAACCGCTTCGTCCGCTGGCGGAAGGCCGGTGTCTGGGATCGGCTTCTTGAAGCGGTTTCCGAGGCTTACGATGGCGACATCGTCATGATCGACTCGACCTGTGTCCGCGTTCACCAGCATGCGGCCACGGGAAAAAGGGGGATGGAGATGATGGCGGCATCGGACGTTCCCGCGGCGGGCTTACGAGCAAAATCCACGCGCTCGTCGATGCCGAAGGTCGCCCCGTTACCCTGCGCCTGACCGGTGGACAGATCGCCGACTGCACCGAGGCCGACGCGGTGACGAACGGTACAGGGCTTCACTTTGGATGAGAATGGAAATGGATCCTTCACCGCAATCCGGAACAACAGCTTAGTCACGCGTTGCTCCGCAACTCGGCCCCGAACTAGGCGCCTGCGCCGATCCTGCGAAGGCCGTGTGCGTGCTTGAATCAAATACTGATGCGTCCCGCTCCGTGCGGGACGCATCATCATCAGCCGTTTACTGCGCGTCGACGATTTCCTTCGGAAGAGGAGAACCGTGGAATTTCTGATAGATGCTGTTCAGATTTCCATTCTTCAGGTTCGTCTTGATCCAGTCATTGATCTTCGCCAGGAGCTCCGGCTCGTCCTTGCGGACGCCGATCGCCAGGTCGAGGACCTTGATGGTGATCTTCGGCTCGAAAGCCTTCTGCGTGTTTTTGTCGTGGATCTGCTTCACGAGGGTCGCCGAGGTCGAAATGATGGCGGCCTGGCCGGAAAGAGCAGCGGTGACCAGGGTCGCATCGTCATCATAGCGCGCGACGGTAAAGCCCTTCTCGGCGGCAATCTTCGTCAGGTCGGTATCCTGGGTCGTGCCGCGCGTGACGGTGACCGTCTTCCCCTTCAGGTCCGCCCAGTCCTTGATCGGCGACGAGGCCGGCGCTGCGATCACCGAAAGAAGGCCTGCATAGGGAATCGAGAAATCAATGACCTGCTGGCGTTCGGGCGTTACGGACAATGTGGAAATGACGATATCGGCCTTCTTCGTCTGCAGGTTAGGAATGCGCGTCGCGCCCGTGGTCTGGATGAATTCCAGCTGCAGCCCCCAGTCCTTGGCAAGAAGCGCTGCCGTTTCCACGTCAGAGCCGGTCGGTTTGAGGTTGGCGTCCAGCATGCCGGACGGCGGGATGCCCATATCGGTCGAGATCCTTATTTTTCCCGACGCCATGATGTCGCTGAGCTCGTCGGCCGAAGCCGTCGTGACGCCAAACGCCGCCAGGGCGCCGGCCAGGCCCGCAAGGGCCAATAGATTGCGAAGTTTCATGATTCTCCTCCTGTTATGATGATTAGAGATCGTGACTGAGAAATTCCCGGAGCTCTTCCGTCGAAGGGTTGTTGAGAATGTCAGCCTTGCCTTGTTCGTGAACGAGGCCCTGGTGCATGAAGACCACCTTGCTGGCGACCTTGCGTGCGAAGTTCATTTCATGGGTGACCATGATCATCGTCATCCCGCTGATGGCCAGCTGCTCGATCACTCTGAGGACCTCGCCGGTCAGCTTCGGATCGAGCGCGGAGGTTACCTCATCGAAAAGCATCACCTTCGGCTCCATCGCGAGGGACCTGGCGATGGCGGCGCGCTGCTGCTGTCCGCCGGACAGTTGCTCCGGGTAGTTGTCGATCTTGTCGTGAAGGCCCACGCGCTCGAGGGCGCTGCGTGCCAGCTCGCCGGCCTCTACCTTTGCCAGCCCTTTCACCGAGCGCGGTGCAAGCATGACGTTCTGCCCGATGGTCAGGTGCGGAAAGAGATTGTAGCTCTGGAACACGATGCCGACGTCCAGCCGCAGCTTCCTGAGATCCAGCTTGGGATCGTGGACGCTGTGGCTTGCCACCTCGATCCTGCCGCTATCGACGATCTCCAGCCGGTCGATGCATCTTAGCGCCGTGCTCTTGCCCGAGCCGCTCGCGCCGATCAGGGTTGCGACCTCGCCCTTGTCGACCGAAAAGGTTACGCCCTTGAGAACCGAGACGGCACCGAAACTCTTCTTAACATTATCAAGTGAAATCATTGGCATGGTCAGGCTCTTTCAAGGCTCTCGACTGCACCCGGTCTTGCGTTCCGGCTCCGCTTTGCCACGCCTCCCTGCTCCAGCCGGCGGCTGAAGACGGAGAGCGGAAAGCACAGGCAGAAATAAAGGCCGGCGACGATGAGGTAGATGAGAAATGGTTCGAAGATCGAATTGTTGATCAATTGTCCGGCGCGCGTGAGCTCGACAAAGCCCACTACCGAGGCAAGCGAGGTGTTCTTGACGATCTGAACGCTGAAGCCGACGGTGGGCGGGGTCGCTAAGCGAATGGCCTGCGGCAGGATGACCTTGAACATGCGCTGGGGCCGGGACAGGGCTAGGCATTCGGCAGCTTCCCACTGCGCCTTCGGAACGGCCTCGAGGCAGCCTCGCCAAATTTCGCCAAGATAGGCGCTGACATAGATCGTCAACGATACGCCGGCCGCAAAAAGCGGCGTGATCGAAAATCCCAGCGTCGGCAGACCGAAATAGATGATGAACATGATCACCAGCAGCGGCGTGCCCTGGATGAGCTGAACGTAACCACCCGTCAAAATTCGAACAACGCGCGATGGCGTGATGCGTCCAAGCGCGACGACAAAGCCCGCAAGACCTCCGCCAATGAATGCCATTGCGGTCAGGACAACGGTCCACCAGGCGCCGACGAGGAGGAATTCCAGATGATGGATATTGAATGAGATGGTCATTGAGATGCCCTCTTCATAGAGACGTTCCAAGGCGGCGACGCCGTGGAAACAGCGCCATGCCCAAGGCCCAGAAGCTTGTTCGCATGGCGATGGACAGCGCGAGATAGAGCATCGCGACGACGATGTAGGTTTCAAAGGGCCGGTATGTATCCGACTGGATGAAATTGGCGGCAGCCGTCAGCTCTTCCGTCGAGATCTGCGAGGTCACCGAAGATGCCAACATCAGAAGAATGAACTGGCTGGTGAGCGACGGGTAGACCCGCTCCATCGCCGGCCGCAGTCCAACGTGCCAGTAGAGCTGGACGGGAGACAGGCCGAGGCATTCGCCAGCCTCCCATTGGCCCTTTTGGATAGAGTCGAAGCCGGCGCGCATGATCTCCGCGGTGTAGGCTCCGACATTTACCGTCAAGGCGATGATGGCGACAAAGATTGCGGAAAACGAAAAGCCGAGGCTCGACAGTCCGAAGTAGATGACGAATATCTGCACCAGGAACGGCGTGTTCCTGATGCTCTCCACATAGACCGCCGCCGCACGACGCAGAAATGGTCCTCCCGAACGGCGCGCAATCGCGCACAGAGTTCCGATCAGAAAGCCGGTCAGAGTCGTAATCACGGCAAGCTTGGCCGTCAGGACAAGCCCGCCAAGCAGCATGTCCCAACGCTGGAGGACAACGGAAAACTCGAAAGTCATTGACGGCTATCCATGACAGCAGCCTGTCGCTTGTCCTGCCCGGTCATCCGGTCATAGACCCGGAACAACGCCTGGTTTCCATTCGCCCCCTCGCCATGGGCCCGCGCCTCGACATATTGAGCCGTTACCAGGGCCGTTGCCGGCAACGGAACATCGTTCTGGCCCGCCATTTCGAGAACAAGGCGCAAGTCCTTCAGCATCAGATCGATGCGGAAACCGGCCTTCGCATCGCCGTCGATCATCGAAGGCCCGAGCTTGTCCAGCATCCACGAGGCCGCCGACCCGCCAAGCAGCACCTCGCGCATCTGCGACAGGTCGACGCCGCTTGCCCTGCCCAGCGCAAGCGCCTCGCAGACGGCCTGAATATTGACAGCGCAAATCAGCTGATTGCATAGCTTCACCGTCTGACCCGCGCCGGACGCGCCGACATGGGTGACGGTCGTTCCCATGGTTTCCAGCACCGCCCGAGCCCGGTCGAAGGCTTGGGCATCGCCACCGACCATGATCGTGAGCGTCGCATTTTTTGCCCCAATCGGGCCGCCGGAGACGGGCGCGTCCAGCAGGGCGATACCTTTTGCCGAGAGATCGCCAGCCATCTTGCGCGTTGCCTCGGGCGAGATCGTGCTCATGTCGATGAAAACGCCGGCGCTCTTCATGTTCGCCAGGATGCCATCGGCATAGACGACGTCCTGGACCTGCGGGGTGTTCGGCAGCATCGAAATCGCGATGTCCGCATCCCTGACCGCTTCAGCGACGGACCCGCAGGCTACAGCGCCCTGCTCCTCGAGAGCACTGCAGGCGTCGGCCACGATGTCGAACACGGCGACCGCATATCCGGCCGCAACCAGATGTCCGGCCATCTCGCGTCCCATTACGCCAAGTCCCAGGAATGCCAGTCGCGGCAATCGCTCTTGCGTCATGCGCCTATTCCTTTCCAAATTTCATCTCGGCCGTGATCTGCTTCACACGCCCTTTTCAAGAGCGGCGAGCTTCTCCACGCGACGGACGAAATCTTCGTTTCGGTCAAATTCTGCACCGAGATAGGCGGCGACGAGATCGCGGGCGAGCCACGGCCCGACGATCTGCGCGCCGATACACATGACATTGACGTCGTCATGCTCGACACTCTGATGCGCGGAATGAACATCGTGGCAAACCGCGGCCCGGATCCCGTTGATCTTGTTGGCGGCGATGGCCGCACCGACGCCCGTGCCGCAAACGAGAAGCCCGCGCTGTGCCGCACCTTCGCGCACCTTCGTGCAGACGAGCCGGGCGATATCGGGAAAGTCGACGGGATCGGGCGTGAAGCTGCCGATGTCTTCGACCTCGTGGCCAACCTCTTGCAGATAAGCAACGACCTCCCCCTTCAGAGGAAACCCTGCATGGTCGCTGCCGATTACGATCTTCATTGGCCTATTTCTTTCCGTGTTAAATGACTTAGGATTACTTTGACGGTGCCGCAGCCCGTCCCCGCGACGCGCAGGCTTGCGCGACGTCGAAAATCGGCGCCGATTTCGAAATGCTTGGCGAGAAGCGTGTCTGCAGCGGCAGCATCGCGGGCAACGATCGCCTCGAGAATGAGGCGGTGATGATCGACGAGGAATTCCTCTATCCCTTCGATCTGGATGATCTTTTCGCGCCGCTCCAGATGCGAGCGCATCATCAGCTGAGCGATGGAGGCATAGATCGTCACCAGCGTCGGCGAGTGCGACGCCTGGACGATGGCCTCATGAAAACGGAAGTCAGCCTGACCTCCCTTTTCGGGCTCATGGATCGTCTCGATGATACTGCCGAGCGCATCTGTCAGGTTCGCCAGATCCTGCTCCGTCGCGCGCTGGCATGCGAGACGAACCGCATGATGCTCGATGGCCTTTCGCGCCTCCATGATGTCGCCGATGACATCGGCCTGATGGGCGAGCATAAAGCTGAACACATCGCCCAGCGCCGTCACATCCGGCCGCTTTACGACCGTTCCGACACCGTGGCGGATCTCCACCGCCCCGACCATCGCCAGCGCGCGAAGCGCCTCCCTGAGAACGGGACGGCTGACATTGAGCTGCGCGGCCAGCTCTCGTTCCGGCAAGAGCAGATCGCCCGCCTTCAACTTTCCCGAGATAAGCTGATCCCGCAGGAATGATACGACGCGACTGTGTGCCCCTTCTTCAGATGCGGATCTTCGAATTGGGTTTTCAGTTATCATGTATCTTCCCTTCAGTGGTATTACCTCTTATATGTCCACGAGCAAAAGCGAGTCAACATCATTTACTAAAAACCATTTCAAACGATTCGTTCGCTCTAAATTTCAATTTAACCAGGCATTGAAGGCCAAGGGTGGCAACAGGGGACACTCAGTGATTATAGTACTTGGATCCATCAACATCGATCTGGTGACCACAACAGACCGCCTCCCCTGCCCAGGCGAAACGATATGCGGCAGCCAATTTTACACCTCTTCAGGTGGCAAAGGAGCGAACCAGGCCTTAGCTGCGCGTCGGGCGGGAAGCAGGGTCCGGATGGTTGGCGCGGTCGGCACCGACCAGTTCGGAAGCTCAGCCATCTCGGCCCTTCAGGATGCGGGCATCGATCTCTCCGCGGTCAGCAATTCCGCAGCACAGACGGGAACCGCCTCCATCTATGTGGCAGCCGACGGAGAAAACACCATCATTGTCGTCCCAGGCGCAAACGAAACGATCGGACGGGCTGAAGCTGCCGAAGCCGTTCAGGCGATGGGCGAGGGGGATATCCTGATGATGCAAATGGAATTGCGGCCCGACGCCATGGAGGCCGCGATACGAGCCGCCAAAGACAAGGGCGTTCAAACCATGCTCAACATAGCGCCGATGAGCGAGAGGGCCGCGGATCTGGCAACCCTCGTCGACATCGTCGTCGCCAACGAAACAGAGTTCGACCTCCTGGTCGGCAAAGCGATCACCAGCCCGCAGGAGCGTATCGAACTGCTGAAGCTGCAGCACGAAAAACAAGGCCAGACGATCGTCGTTACCTTAGGTTCCGAAGGCGCGATAGCAATCCGCTCCGGCGAAATCTTCACGGCAGCGGGACTGCGCATTTCACCGGTCGACACGGTCGGAGCAGGCGATACATTCTGCGGATACCTTGCCTCGTCACTGGACCAGGGCGTGGACTTCGGGGCCGCCCTGCGCAAGGCAGCAGTCGCCGGGTCGCTCGCTTGCCTGGCGAGAGGCGCCCAGGCGGCGATACCGTATGTACCGGATGTCGACGCCCGCGTCTGAGTTTGGCAGCGGTAGTAGGGGCCGCATCCGGCTAAGTTCTTGAGGGAAATCGGCCGGACGGACCTTTAAAGCGCCTCGTCCAGGACAATCAGATTGAGCTGCGTCACGCGGGCGTTCGGTCCTTGCAAAGCTGCAAAGAGGAATCCAGATCACTTTCATCACCGCCGTTCCGTTCCACGTTAGCCAGTCCGTCCCCGTCGGCGCCATGCTCGCCAAACCCGTCCCGATTCTTGGAGAGTGGGCTGGTTTGACGGCTCTGGCCGCTGGTCCAGTTTGGGTGCTTCTTGCCGTCGCGCACTGGAAATATGCCACGAACAAATATCAGGGTGGCGGCGGTTGATCTTTCTGCAAGGGGGAAGTTTTTTAGCCACGTCGCTATCGACAGGGGCAAGGCAGGTCGTCCTCGTTCAACACGGACCGCGTCACATATTACGATCATTTAAAGCAAACGCCAAAGTAGAAGCTCTTGAGATCCCATCAGGGGTGGATAGCGGCCTGCACCGTGTCAGAGTGAGGTCGCTTCTGTAACGGGCTTTCCCGAGTCAATCCCTTATGAGCTCAATCCCTCGCCGAGTGCTTGCTTCTGTCCGC
>NZ_JABAIH010000018.1 GCF_012641395.1 Rhizobium sp. P32RR-XVIII
TCGCCGGTGAGTACGGCTTGCGGCTGGCGATGTCCGGAAGATGGCAATCCGGCTGCGAGCTGGTGTCCAGCGCCGTCAACAAGAACGCCGGCCCCAAGGGATATTACGAGGTCGGCATGGCCTTGTGTGCCTTCATGAGAAACGACGTTCAGGCCGCCGAACTGTGGTCCCGCATGTCCGATCTGCAATATAATCCCATGCATCGCCTCGTGCTGCTGTCGATCCTCGGCGCCGCCGGCAAGACGGCCGACGCCAAGCAGCAACGGGATTGGCTGGCGGTCCACGCACCCGAGCTGATGCACAACATCCGCCGGGAAGTCTCGCTTCGCCTGCAACGGCCGGAAGACCAGCAGAAAATCTTCAACGGCCTGCGCGCCTCGGGCATCGCCATCGACCCCGCACCAGCGCAGTGAGGACCGGCACCTATAGCAGGCCGGAATAGTCCCCGGCGAAGGGGCGTCCGATCGGCGTCGCGCAACCGCTACAAGGCCGGCAACGCGCCGCGGATTTCGCCGGTCTTGGAGATCTCTTCGGCGATCTGCGCGGCGATGTCATCCTCGACGTCAAGAATGGTCTGACCGCGCAGGTCCCGATCATACTCCTTTGCCCAAACGACCGTGCCATCGGAACTCTTTACCAGGCGGACGTGCAGATGAAGGATCATGCCGTCGACCGCAATACTTCCCTGCAAGTTGACGAGCGATCCTGCCGATCCCTCGACGGAACGGCTTGGAGCAAGTACGACGATCCCATCCACCTTCATAAGTTGCGTAATGAGCTGATCGACGAGGCCTTTCGCGATCTCGGCGCCCCTGGGCCCGCCGAGCATAGCGAGCGGTTCAACAACGATTTTGACTTCCTCCCTCAGTGCTGATGCAGCAGGCGCCGGCGATGTTGCTGACGGCGTGAGGTAATCCTCAAGGGGGCGGATGAGAGCAAGCACGGCGATGATCCCGAAGATCGCGGCAACACCGATCGGCAGGAGCAGACCCCGATAGGTCATCGGCCGCCCATCCCTGCGTTGAAGCGCCGGAGCCTTGCAGTTTACTGGGGCAGCACCTTTCGCGCTGGAGTCTTGTCCACGGCTCTCAAAGCTTGGAGCATAGCCGCCCTTCGGGATGGTGATCCGCACGGGATCGTTGCCACCCGATATGAGATAATATCGTTCGAGCGCGCGGCGAATGCGACCAGCCTCGATGCGAACAACGGGATCGTTCTGCGCATCGAAAGTGGCATCACGTCCGAACACCGCCTGTGCAATCGTATAAGCCTTCAGCTGCTCGCATCGTTCTTCGAGCGCCTCTTCGACAACATATTCCAGGAAGCGGCGTCCGCGCTCCGGAGCCTGGAATTCCGAACTGGCGAGTATGCGGGCAAGCTGCTCGCGGACTCTTCCAGGGTCTGCCTCGCTGTCTCCTTCGCCTTTCGATGCCATCGAAACCTCCTGCGACACTCATCAAGAGGGCGACCACTTTATACACCTATCCGTGATTTCCAGCTTCCGTAGCAGTACGTAAGGGCTTCTTCGAATAGGCGCGCTTGCGGCAATTCGGTATCCTACGACGTGTATGGGGGGCAGCCCAAATGTTTCAAAGCCATATCGTCGGGAAGCAAAAGTCTCCGGCATTCCCCGGTCACTACACGGTCGTGTCCGCAGCGTCGAAAGATCAGACCATCAGGCTTAAAGCCGATCAGACCATCTATAGTGAAGGCGAACATGCGCTGGCGATCTACCAAGTCGAGGCCGGAGCCGTCCGGATCTATCGGCTGATGTCTAACGGGCACAGACACATTTTGTCGTTCTGCAGCAAAGGCGAGTGGTTCGGGCTCGAAAAGGGACAGGTTCGAAGCGATTTCGCGGAAGCGGTCTGCGAAACACGCATACGGCCGTTTCCTGCCAACCAAGATGCGGTCGTCCCAATGGATCTCCTGAATATCGCCCTGACAAATCTTGCGAAAGCCCAGGAGAAACAACTCGTCATGACAGAACAAAGCGCGTTGAAACGCGTTGCGGCCTTCGTTCAGGAGATGGCCGAACGTCATCCCGGAGAACCTGAATTTGACATGATGATGTCTCGCAGTGACATCGCCGACTATCTTGGACTGACAATCGAAACCGTCGCCCGTTCCTTCACCAAGCTTCGCGAAAGACGTATCGTTCGCCTTAACGGGAAACTGCAGCGATCGGTCCGGCTACTGGACCGGGACGCGCTAGTAGCACTCACGAACTAAGGGCCGAAGCGCAATGAGATCCGGAGGCCACACGGCTTCTGCCGACGAATGGCAAGAGGCGCTTTTTGACATTCATCTCAATAGCACATAGGGGGTTTGGATCGATGACAAACGCATCCCGCCGACGGTCAAATGGCTTGCTCAAACTGGTTGTCGCACTGGTAGCCGGCGCATCACTTCCACTTCCTAACACTGATGCTCGCGCCCAAGACGACCTTCTTGCTCAGTTTCCGCTCGTCATCCATTGCAAGTACAAAGACACGCAGCATGTCTTCTATATCTCGAGGATTTCGCAAGAAGGTGTGGCGACCTATGTGGCATCGGATCGACTTGCCGGTACGATCACCTTGGACGGACAGGCAAAGGCGACGGGTGGCGAAGAGGGAGGCAGTTGCCTGGGCAAGACCCTTAAAGAACTTCGCGACTCCGGCCAAGCGTACGATCTGAAGCAGTAATCGCAGCGCTCTGAATAAGCTCCCATCGGCGACAAGGCTGCTCTTGCAGGCGCCGTCCGCCCTTCCAAGACTTGCGGCCGTTTGATGCCGCTCTTTCGTCGTCAGCCACGCGTGCCTAGATTCGAAAGACACGGCAGTTGGAAGCGGGTCGTGCCTCCTCCAGACGTTCTCGCCGAGGCAACAAGCAATTTCGGGCTGCAGTGCGTCCGCGCGAACCCAAACCTAAGTATAATTACGACATTCGCCGGATCGTTTTATCTTTAACTCGTCGCCTCGATCCCTCCCGAGGCCGGTAGCGACCGCAGCTACCACGACTTCGCGGCGTCCCCCTCCGCCCGAAGTCTGCGGATCTCCTCCCATTGATCCGCCAGACCGCCCCTTTGCCCCGGGGCGGTCTTTTTTTTGGTCAGGCGGACCGGCAAATACTGGTTCGGATTGGGTGTACCAGGATGGTCGGCAGTTGGAACGGACTAGCTTCCATTGCTGGTGACGGCCGCACGGAGGAAGAGCTTGTCCGGGCCGGACGTCTCGCGACTCTGAGGCATATCAGTCCCAGACCTTTGTATAGCTTTGAACCAATGCCCGGCGTATTAAGGTTGCGATCAACATTTTGGATGGATGGGCAGAATGTTGGATCTTCGGATCTCCCGGCTTTTTAATCGACGCAATACTGTCGGGCATGACGCTGCATTGGGCTTCGTCGCGGGCGTTCTGGCGGTGGCAGTTTTCTATGTCGATACCTTCACCAGCACGAGAATTGCCATTGCCGTCCTCTATGTAATTGTCCTGCTGCTTGCAGGCGACATCATGACCCGGGCCGGCATCTTAGCGATTGCCTGCCTTTGTGGTGCGCTGACTCTCTTTTCTTATTTTTATTCCCATGGCGTCGATTCTGACATCTCCGCGCTTTCGCGCATGGTCGTTTCGATTGCGGCACTGTCGATCACGGCGGCGCTTCTTCTTCGCAGCGAAGCCTTTCGTGCCGAACTCATCGGCAAGAACGCTGCCCTTCGAGAAAGTGAAGCCCGCTATCGCGCGATCTTCAATGAGGCTCGTGTTGCCCTTTGGGAGCGCGATTATACGATGGTTCGCGCCCATCTTATGAACTTGAAAGCCGCCGCTGTTGAGGATCTTCGCGATTATCTCCGCTCAAATCCGGAAGAGATCGTTCGATGTATCGGATTTATTCGTACCGTTGCTGCAAACGAAGGCGCTCGGGAATTGCTTGGACCAAAGGCATGCGAGCCTGGGGCTGGCCGCAATTTTATCGTGCCCGACAACTCCTTCATTGATCAACTGGTAGCGATCTTTTGCGGAGACACGCATTTCGAAAGCAAAGGCAATGTTACGACCGACGCCGGCGAGACGAAACTGGTCCTCATCAGCATCCGTTTCCCGGAGGATGATGACGCCTTTCACCGTGTCGTCGTGGGCATGATCGACATAACGCAGCGCGAGCTCACTCAGCAGGCGCTCGTGGAAGCGCGGGCAGAATTGACCCGAGCGTCGCGTGCCGCCACCGCTGGTGCTCTTTCCGCTTCGCTAGCCCACGAGCTCAACCAACCGCTCGGCGCGATCGTCGTCAACTCGCGCACGCTGCTGCGCTGGCTGGATCGTGATCCGCCCGACCTTGCCGCCGTTCATCGTTCGGCCGAGCGGATGATCCGCGACAGCCAGCGGGCCAGCGATATCATCCAGAACACCCGTTCCATGTTGTCGCAGACAGAGCGGCCGGCCGAGTGGATCGATCTCGAAAAGCTCGTGGAAGAAACCCACGCGCTCATGGAACATGAGTTTCAGCGAAGCGCCATTTTCTTTGAGACCATCGCGGGAGCAGATCTGCAAGCGGTGAACGCGGTTCGGCTCGAACTTCAACAGGTGCTGATCAACCTGATGACCAACGCCATGCAGGCAATGGCTGACTGCCGCCACCATCCGCGCAGGATCGAGTTGACGCTGGAGCGCAAGGACGAGCATTCTGTTTGCATCTCGATACGCGACAACGGGCCGGGCATTCCCGAGGAAGCAATCGCCAAACTCTTCACCCCCTTCTATACTACCAAGGCTTCCGGCATGGGCATGGGTCTAACGATCTGCCGCAGCATGTTGGAGGCGAAAGGTGGCCGACTTGATGGATTCAATCACCCCGAAGGCGGTGCGGTTTTCGAGATTATACTGCCCATAGAGGACGATAATGTCTGAACGGAAACAGCAAGTTCCGTCAATGACGTCCGTCGTTTACGTTGTTGATGACGATCTCTCAATGCGGGAGGCGCTGGTCGATCTCTTTCGGTCGATGCGTATGGAGGCCGTTGCTTTCGAAAGCGCCGCAGACTTCCTTGATCGTGCAGACCTTGCAAGACCCGGATGCATTCTTCTCGACGTCCGATTGCCCGGATTGAGCGGCCTCGATTTCCAAGCACAACTCGAGCAGATGGGAAGCCGGCTGCCGATCATCTTCATGACGGGATTCGGCGACATCCCCATGAGCGTGAAGGCGATGAAGGCAGGAGCGGTGGATTTCCTCACGAAGCCCTTTCGCAATCAAGACATTCTCGATGCCGTAACCGCTGCCATAGAACGGAACGCCGCTGAGCGAAAGGAAGCCGCCGCCACCGAAGCCGTCGTCGCACTTGCGCAATCTCTCACTCCCAGGGAGCGGGAGGTCATGCGCGCCGTCGTCAAAGGATTGATGAACAAGCAGATCGCCTACGATCTCGGCATCAGCGAGATTACGGTGAAGCTTCATCGAGGCAATGTCATGCGCAAGATGCAGGCAAAATCGCTGGCCGACCTGGTCCGTCTCGCAGAGATCGCCCAGACGGCAATGCCTGGAACCTAGACTCACGTATGATGTTAATTTGTTGCGCGCGGGAGCATAGTTAAGCGAAAAGGCCCGCAGCAAGGTATTCTGTAATTGTCCAACACATCCACTATCGCAATCGTCGATGATGACGAGGCTATCAGGGAAGCCCTCGACGATCTCCTAAAGTCATGCGGTTATAGGAGTCGGCTTTTTTCTTCTGCTGAAGCTTTTCTTTCCGAAGCGGACCGCAGAACGATCGACTGCGTGCTTGTCGATGTGAAGATGGCCGGCCTGAGCGGCATCGAGTTGCAGGCTTTGCTCAGCCATGATCCTGCCCGGCCTCCGATGATCTTCATGACGTCCTACAAGGACGAGCGAACCCGATCGGCCGTCATGGACGGTGGCGCTTTCGCCTTTTTGGGAAAGCCGGTCGACGTTACGCAATTGATGCATACGCTCGAAGAAGCACTTTGCAGCAAACATTCATAAGTTAGAGAGATCGCCTAATATGCCCGATGCTTGCCTGAACCGCAGATTTCGGGTCAGGTAGCGCATGCACTTCTGTCGCGAAGGGCTCAAAGCTGTAGGGGCCCTCGAAGCCCGCTGCCGTCAGCGCCTTGATCTGGGCGATGTTTTCCAGCCGGTCGGAGGCATCCAGGAGCACGCGATGGGCATCGAGCATGTCGTCAACCGCCACACGCGGATCGACCACGCCGGAGATATGCACCAATCCCGTCCACTCCGGGTAGAACTGCGTCTCGCCAGCAAGGTGATGATGGAAGGTGTCGTGCACGAGCTTGTAAACGCCCTTGCCGTTCGCCGCTTCGATTGCCGCAATGGCTTCCTTCTTGGTGCGAAGGGACGATATCGGAAATCCGAGCGGTTCCACGAGGCCCGTCAGTCGCCGTTCTTCGAGGATCGGCTTCATCGCCTTCAGAGCGGCTACCACGGCATCGAACGAAACCTCGTTACCGTCGTTGAGCGGGCACATCACCAAGGCCTTGGCGCCGCTCGCTGCTGCGTAGTCCGCCAGCTTCAGCGCCCTCGTCGGCAGATCGTCAGACCAGACGTTAAAGGGATACAGGGCATTGATCGAAACGATCGTGACCCCGGCATTTTCGGCCGCAGTCCTGACCGCCCCAGGATCGGTCGTCCCGACGATATCCGGCAGGTCGTTGCGGATCTCGACCTCGGAAATACCAAGCTCCCTTGCCGTAGCAAAGAACGCCTCAAGAACAGGTTCGGGGCCGTGATATGGTTGATGGCAAAGCGCATGATTGGCCTCATTGATAAAGTCCCGGACGGGCGAGCAGCTTGATCGCAGCAGCTCGCCATCCGTCTCCTGCGCCAGAACCCAGCGCGTCCCGTGGCCGTTATAGCAGATTGTGCCGCGGTGCTCATTGATTGCTCCTCCCTCTGCTTGCGTATCAGCGCCTGGCAAGGTTCACTACCTTGACCCGGCTGGCTTCAGCTCGATCAACGATGCCGGACAGATGTCCTTCATGCATGGATGCGGCCGCTCAATCCTCAGGACCTCCGGCGGTGCCGGGGAAAGCACCCGCGGCGCTTGTCTCGATTCGGACGAGGAGACAGACATGACAACCAAGAAGCTTGCAGGACTGCCTCGCGGCGTTCGCCTCGCCGTGAGCCCGCTATCCTGGGCAAATGACGTGCTCGAGGATCTCGGCGCGGACATATCGCTCGAGACTTGCCTGAACGACGCCGCTGAGACGGGCTATCAGGGCGTCGAGCTGGGTCGGAAATTCCCGCGTAACGTGGAAGCCTTGCGGCCACTGCTGGAACGCCGCGGCCTCAGTCTGGCATCGGGCTGGCACTCCGGAGAACTCGCCGAACGCGGCGTCGACGCGGAAATGGCGGCAGTCGACGCTCACGCTCACCTCTTGAGCTCGATGGGCTGCAAGGTCATGGTTTATGGCGAAGTCGCGATGATGGCGTCTGGCTTACCGCTCGATGAGCCGATGTCGAAGCGCGCCATCATGCCGAGAGAGGATGTCCCCGCCTATGCCGCACGGCTGACTGAATTCGGCAAGTGGCTCTCCGGTGGATACGGGCTCGCCCTCGCCTACCACCATCATCTGATGATGGTGGCCGAAACCTTCGATGAAATATCCACCCTCTTCGACCGGGCAGGCGACGAGATTGGCCTGCTGCTTGACACTGGGCACGCGATAGCGGGCGGCTTCGACTACATGCGACTGGCCGAGCGTTTCGGCGATCGGATCGTTCACATTCATCTGAAGGACGTGCGAGGTTCCGTCATCGATGACGTCCGCAGGAGCGACCTGAGCTTCAATGGCGGCGTGCGCGCCGGCATGTTCACTGTGCCGGGCGATGGCATCGTCGATTTCGGCCCGCTCGCACGCTTCGTCTTGACCAGCGGCTATCGCGGCTGGCTGGTGGTCGAGGCCGAGCAGGATCCGGCCATCGCCCCACCGCGCCCTGCCGTGACGCGGGCTTTCGCCCATATCCTCAGCACCTTCGTCGCGCAAACAGCTGACCGGGAGAGAAAGCCATGACCAGGAAAACACTCAGCATCGGCCTTATCGGTTCCGGTTTCATGGGACAGGCCCATGCCGACGCATATCGCCGCGCGGGACTGCTTTACCGCGACCTGGCCGCCGTTCCGCACCTCTACATGCTGGCCGACGCCACGGTCGAGCTTGCGGCGGCAGCCGCCGCCCGCTTCGGTTTTCAAAAGAGCACAGGCGACTGGCGCAAGCTTGTCAGCGATCCGAACGTCGACATCGTCGACATCACTTCGCCCAATGCCATGCACCATCAGATGGCGCTGGCAGCGATCGCCGCCGGCAAGCATGTCTATTGCGAAAAGCCACTCTCGGTCACGCTCGCGGAAGCCGAAGAAATGGCCGCCGCCGCCAAGGCCAAAGGCGTCAAGACGATGGTTGCCTTCAACAACATCAAGACGCCCGCCGCCATGCTTGCCAAACAACTGATCGATCGAGGCGACATTGGCACGCCGATGCGCTTCCGGGGATGGTTCGACCAGGGCTTCTTCAACGATCCGGACCTGCCGTTCTCCTGGCGCTGCACCCGCAAGGAAGCCGGTTCCGGAGCACTCGGCGATCTCGGCAGCCATGTGATTTCCGTGGCCCAATATCTGGTGGGCGACGTCGAAAGCGTCATCGCCCAGACACAGACCTTCTTTCCGACGCGCCCCGTTCCCCAAGACGGTTCCGGTTATGGCGCCAGGGCTGGAGTTGACGCACCACGCGCCGTGGTCGAAAACGAAGACCAGATCCAGGCTCTGGTGCGCTTCAAGAATGGCGCCGGCGGCACAATCGAAGCCTCGCGCGTCGCCGCCGGCAAGGTCTTCGGCGTCTATTGGGAAGTCTCCGGCACGCAAGGCACCATCATCATGGACGGCGAACGCTTCAATGAGTTGAAGATTTCCCGGTTCAACGACCCGAAGCCGGATCGCGGCTTCAAAACGATCTATGCCGGCAGCCAGGTGCCGCAATTCTCGGCCTTTTTCGGCTTCGATTTCGCTGGCGGGGGCCTCGGCTATTTCGACGTCAAGGTCATCGAGGTTCGCGATCTCATCGACGGCATCATCAACGATTCAGACTGCTTTCCGAACTTTCAGTTCGGCCTTGCAAACGAGCGCATCATCGACGCGATCGAGCACTCGCTCGAGACAAACACCTGGCAACGCATCGTCGATTGATCACCGGAGAAATCGCCTGCTCATCGTGGGAGGTATCTTGTCGCTTGTTGCGACTTTCCGGCAGGAACAGTCGCGAACGCATGGTGAAGCCGGGACGAGTAACTCGTCCCGGCGGTATCCTTAAGCGGCGAGAAGTTCATCCGCCGGACCAAAGAATTCATAGTGAATGCGGTCCTGCGGCACGCCTGCGCGGGCGAGACCTCCGACCAATGCACCCAGAAACGGCCTGGGGCCGCAGAGATAGAAGTCCGCGGATGCGAATGGCGTGTTATCCTGAAGCCAACCCACCGTAACAAGACCATCATGGTCATGCGAATGGCCGGCGGCATCGGCGCCCGAGGGTTCACTATAGAAGGTTCGAACGGCAACACGCCCATGTGTCTTTGCAAGCGATCTTACGTGGCGATCCATTGCCTGGGTTGAGCTGTTGAGTGCCCCGTGCACGAAATGCGCTTCCAAGTCCGGATATTCGGAGGCGATGGCTTCGAGCATGCTGACCATGGGGGTGAGGCCCACACCGCCCGACAGGAGAATGACGGGCCGCGCCGGTTCTTCGGGAAGATAGAAATCGCCGGCTGGCGGCGTCGCCTCCAGCGTGCTGCCCACTTGTACATGATCGTGCAGATAGATCGATCCGCCCTGTCCGGCGGCTTCCCGCTTCACCGAAATGCGATAATGCTCGTCATTGGGACCGCACGAGATGGAGTAATTTCGCTTGATCTGCGTGCCATCTGGAAGCTTGATGCGGAAGGTAAGGTATTGCCCGGGCCTGTGTCTGATGACCGAACCGCCATCGGTCGGGCGGAGAACGAAGGACGTGATGACCTCGCTTTCTTTCACCTTCTCGCTCACCGTGAATGAACGCCAGCCATCCCATCCTCCGGCCGCCGCCGTGATTTCAGATCGAATTTGTGATTCACGTTCCTTGAGAATCTCGGCCAGAAACCAATAGGCCTCTCCCCAGGCGCTGATGAGCTCCGGCGTCGCCGCTTCGCCCAGCACGTCGGCAATCGCAGAAAGCAGGGCTTTGGCAACGAAGGGGTAGTGTTCAGGCAGAATGTTATAGCCAATATGCTTGTGGGCGATCCGTTCCACGATTGGTCCGAGACCACCCAGGTTCTCAATGTTTTGGGCGTAGACCAGGATTGCCGTCGCGAGCGCTTTGACCTGCGATCCGCCCTCGCCCTGATTTGCGTGATTGAACAACTCGCGGATGTGATCGTCCTGGAGCAGGATCGCATACATGCGTTTTGTAATTTCGCCTCCATGGACTGCCAGCGCCGGAACGCCTTGTTTTACGAGCGCAATGGTGTGAGGAGAAAGAGGTTTCGGCATGCGATGTCCTTTCTTAGACTTGCTGGAAAGTTGCGGGTTTCCGATCGTAGAACTCGATCGCGAGTGTTACGGAACCGATGAGCTCTAGATGATGCGGGGTTTCGGGCGGGATCGCTCCGGGATGGCTTTCATCAAGGACGGTCCCAGGTGAAAGCGTCTTATCCGGGTGTCGAATGGTGCCGCTCTTGACGTGGATCAGCAGAACCCGGTCGAGAGCCATGGATTGCGGCGGCTAGGCGGCCGGCGATGCGTCTGGCCTTAGCCTGCATGGTGGCCGCAGACTGCGGCGGCAGAATCTCTTTCGTGGTGATCTCCCAAAGTCCGAGCCACCGGTCGAACATCTCGGGTCGGATGCGGTCGGCATGCAGCAGGTGCATCGAAATGGGGTTGCCCTTATAGCGGCCGCTCATCAGCATCACTGATGACCAGAATACGCCAAGCCGCTCGAGGTGCTCATCCCAATCCTCGACCGCTGCAAAGACAGGCCCCAGCAGCTCGTCCTTACGGACCCGTTGGTAAAATCTGCCGAGTACTGCGGAGATCTGTTGTTCGGTTACCAATTCCATCAGCGCATCCATGCCAAAAACATGCATCTGGAATGCATCTATAACGATCGGATAAAACATGCTAATGAAATGCATCTTTTCCGGACCGGTCTTTTTGACGCAGGCATGATGATGAAACTGACCCGCTATACCGACTATGCAATTCGCGCGCTTTTGTTTCTGGGCGCGCGCGAGGGCGAGCTATGCTCGATCCGCGAAATTGCCGAAACTTTTCGAATATCCCAGAACCACCTCATGAAGGTCGTTCAAGATCTCGCAAATGCTGGTTTTATCGAATCCGTGCGCGGCAGGAACGGCGGTGTTCGGCTGCACAAGCCCGCCGAAGATATCAACTTGGGCGCTCTCTTGCGGCATACCGAAGGTCTAACTGGTCTGCTCGAATGTTCGGAATGCCCCGTCGCGCCCGCCTGCGGCATGCCTCCCGTTCTTGCAGAAGCGACGAAGGCCTTTGTTGCGGTGTTCGATCGTTACAGCGTCGCCGATCTGGTTCGGCGCAAGACCGATCTGCGCGCATTGCTGGTTGCGGCGTAAGACCATGCGCCCGGCGGCCGCTCGGTGGTGCGCCGATGGCCGCAAGCGGCGTGACGTCGTCTTCGTCCGCTCAATCATTCGTGGCAATGAAAAAGCCCGGCGCGGGGAGGAGATGCGCCGGGCTTCGATAGGTGACCGACAGCTTGGGAGGAGGAGTGCTGTCAGTCAAGCCGAAGCGCTTCGGGAGGAGGTGAATCGCTTCGATCACCGGCGATGTAATGCTGCGGCGCAACAGGTTCAAGAGCGATCTCGCCGGTGCGACACTATGGCAGGCGGCGGCGCGGCCATTGCCGTCGTCCCCGCGGAACCAGCGGCACATCTATTTTGATCGTTCCCGGCGATGGCCGCTTTTTGTGGATCACACATGCGACTGAAACCGCGTCACGGCGACCGCGACGCGGTTTCAGTCGGCTCACTCAAATCGAAAATTGATACGCGCGTTCTATTGCAGGCTGCCGTCCCCGTTACGATCGGCCGTCTTGAAGTCCGCCATCACCCTGTTCAGGAACTCGTTCTGGGTTACCTTGCCGTCTCGGTTGGCATCGGCGGCGGCAAATTGCTTGGCATTGAGAACCCTCGCCTCGTCGGGACTGAGACTGCCGTCCTTGTTCTTGTCGAGGTTCGAGAAAGCCGTGGTCATGAACGCCTGGTATTCGGATCGATCCACCGCGCCGTTGCCATCACGGTCGATCTGATTCATTTGGCCTTGGTTCATGGCCAGCGGTCGATCCTGCGCCCAGACCGCAACGGTCTGGGCGCATGCGAATGCCGTCAACAGGATTACTCTTTTCATCATCCGGCCCTTCGCATCAGCTGCAGGTTAAGGCGCTGCCAGCCGCAGTACCCAGCACCGCGCCGCCGCCAACGGCCCACAGCTGACCAGTTCCCGCGCCGATGGTCGCTCCGAGGAGACCGCCGACGACCGCGCCGCCAACGGATCCGGCCATGCAGCCGAACTCCCCATACCGTCCCCCTTGGGATGTTGAACCAGATTGGCAGCCTGACAAGGCGAGGCCGCCCGCGAGAACGAGAGTAATCGTGCGAATGCTCATTTTCCCTCCTCCAGGTTCTAGGGTATGTCTTATCTGGGTCCTTTCATTCAGAGGTCAAGTCCGCTCGTGCAGTTCCGCGTCATTCCGGAACGGGTTTACCGAAGGGCGATCTGGATATTCTACGGACTTACGTTTGGACAGATTGTCGTGAACGTCACGACACTCTTTCTGATCTTTCCGCTGATCGCAGCACTTGCGTATATGCCGCTTGCCGGCCTGATGTATCTTTCACCGCGCGCCACAAGGGACGTCTGGCGCGCTCGGTTTTTGGCTGAAGCGGTGAAAGGTAGATTTCGAGGGAGCCGCGTCCATCGTTTGGCCGCATAGAGGCCCATGGTACTCGTTTAATCGGGAAACCTGGAGATCGCAGCGGCAAAGCATTCATCGGTCAACTCGCAATCTACGCGGTCGATTCCTCCGAGCAACCCTCGAAGCAATGTTCAAACTGCCGGCATTCTCGGCGGCTATATACCGTGCCCGGTTCAAACTCCGCGATCTGCCGTTGCCAGGCCCACTCTTGATTCACATATGTCGGAGGCAGCCAAGAGAAGGGCATGCAGGTAATTAGGATCTACGATCCGTATCATACAGCATTCATCGTTCTTTCCTATGACACGAGAAAAATGGGAGCCTATCGATGACCAAACCCTGGACGGCCAGCATCAGCCCGATTACGGCAAACGAGGCCGTCATTCGAAAAGCAGAGGCGATTAACGCCCTGCTTGTTCGCCCGATCGACGTTCTCCCGGTCAAGGTCGGTGATGAAATCCGCCCATTTGCACTTGGGCTCTGGAATGAGATTCGACCCTTGCTCAAACCCGATGCCGGCGTGACCGCACTGAGGAAGGCGACCGGCGCCTACCTTCATTCCAAGCGCTACTATTTTGCCTCGGCACAACCCGGCTCCATGCGCCACAACATCCACGGCGCGCCGGTCGAGGAGCTGTCGGCCGCGGACCGTCAGGCCGCCCAAGAACGTTACCTCAGCCTCAAGCGAGCCGACGACAAGCCCACGGCCCACCCGCAACCACCCGCAAGTAAGGCCGATCAGATCCGGGCCGGCCTCCTTGCCCGCCGCGTATCCATAGCGAAAGGATGATCGCCGCAAAATTGTTTCTCTCGATCGAGAGAAATTGCAAGGAAATCAGCCAATCTCGGAGAGGGGCAGTCGGTGCGCTCACCCCGCGCGGGAGATCCCAGACGCGCGCACTGAAACCACTTTCGTCATCCGGCCCTATGCGTTCGCATTCTATTCGCGCTGCTCCAGCGCCTTGCTGAAGGCAAGCGCAGCAAGCGTGCAGATGGCGCCCGACAGCAGGTAATATCCCACGAAAGGCAAGCCGAAGCGGCTGGCCAGGCTGAGTGCCACAAGCGGTGCAAAACCGGCACCCACGAGCCAGGCGAGGTCCGACGTAAAGGCGGCGCCCGTGTAGCGATAGCCGCGGCCGAATCGCGAGGAGATCGAGCCCGTCGCCTGGCCAAACGACAGGCCAAGAACGCCGAAGCCGATGATGACAAAAGCATCAAGGCCGGTATCGCCGGCAGCGATCATCATCGGACCGATGAACGAGAAGATCGCGATCAGCAGAGCACAGACGGCGAGTTGGCCGCGGCGGCCGATACGATCGGCAATCAGGCCCGAAGCGATGATCGCGGCTAAGCCCACCAGGGCTCCGATGATCTGGACGACCATGAACGCGTCCAGCGACTGGGTACCGTGCAGACTCACCCAACCGAGCGGGAAGATCGTCACGAGATGGAACATCGCGAAGCTCGCGAGCGGTACGAAAGCGCCGAGCAGGATATCGCGACCGTGAATCCGAAAAACCTCGAGGATAGGCGCGGCCTCCAGCTCATTCTGTTCGAGAAGCGTGCCGAACTCCTTCGTCATGACCAGGCGCAAGCGTGCGAAGAGCGCCACGACGTTGATGGCGAAGGCGACGAAGAACGGATAGCGCCAGCCAAAGGAGAGGAAATCGTCATTTGAGAGATTGGTGATGAAGTAGCCGAACAGGATGCTTGCCAGCGCAAAGCCGATCGGCGCGCCGAGCTGCGGGATCATCGCGTACCAGCCACGGTGCCTGGGCGGCGCGTTCAGCGCCAGCAACGACGCAAGACCGTCCCAGGCGCCGCCAAGAGCAAAGCCCTGACCAAGACGAAAGAGCGCAAGGAGCGCCACAGACCAGTAGCCGATCTGATCATAGCCCGGCAGGAAGGCGATAGAGGCAGTCGATCCGCCGAGAAGGAAGAGCGCGATCGTCAGCTTTGTGCCGCGGCCGTAAAAGCGGTCAATCGTCATGAAGACGACGGAACCGACAGGACGGGCAAGAAAAGCCAGCGAGAAGATTGCAAAGGAATAGAGCGTCGCCGTCAAACGGTCGGGCGCGAAGGGAAAGACTAGCTGCGGGAAGACAAGGACCGATGCGAGACCGTAGACGAAGAAGTCGAAGAATTCGGACATGCGCCCGATGACCACGCCGATGGCAATACTGCCCGGCGAAACAGGTCTGTCGTCGTGATATTTTCGCGCGTCCCGTTCCAGCGCGGTCGATGACGGTCCGTAGTGCACTCCAGCCATTTAACGCCTCCTCGTCAATGTGCTTGCGGCAAACTGCCTCAGGATGATCTTGATGAAACCTGCAAGGTTATCAAGTCCGAATGCCGTAAATAGTTCATCTCGTGTTTTCGAAATTGTATCTGCGCAGGGAAATTGTATCTGCGTATGGAAATGTGCCGGGCGACGCGCGTGCCAGCAGGACAGGACTCGTCGATTCGCGTTGCGCGCCCATGTCCCCGCCAATCGTACCGGAGGCATCTGCGTCGAATAGCGCAGGGGGCGTTTCGGGCTGTTCCGGCATCTTTGCTGCAGTGCGACGAAACACCCCATACCGCTAACGGCCAGCCTCCTTTAGTGGCTGCATGGTCGAAACGAGAAGAGCTTTCAAAAGTGCCAAGACTATTAAAGATTTCAAGCCGCTTATCCGTATTGCCCCTGATCCTCCTGCTTGCCGGCTGCAATATGGTTGTTATGGCCCCCTCCGGCGATATCGCTGTTCAGCAGCGTGATCTCATCATCGTCTCCACCGTCCTGATGCTGCTGATCATCGTACCGGTCATCTTCCTCACGCTGTTCTTTGCCTGGCGGTATCGCCAGTCGAACACTGAGGCGACATATGATCCCGACTGGCATCATTCGACCCGTCTCGAAGTTGTCATCTGGTCGGCGCCGCTCGCCATCATTATCGCCTTGGGCGCGGTGACCTGGATCAGCACTCACCAGCTCGATCCGTACCGGCCGCTCGGCCGGCTTGATTCGGAGCGAACCGTTCCGGCAGACGCCAAGCCGTTGAACGTGGAAGTCGTGGCGCTCGACTGGAAATGGCTGTTCTTCTATCCCGATCTGGGCATCGCGACGGTCAACGAGCTGGCAGCTCCGGTCGACACGCCTATCAATTTCAAGATCACGGCCTCTTCGGTTATGAACTCGTTCTACATACCGGCTCTGGCAGGTCAGATCTATGCGATGCCGGGCATGCAGACGCAGCTTCACGCCGTTATCAACCATCCGGGCGAATTCGAGGGATTATCGGCGAACTACAGCGGCCCCGGCTTTTCCGGCATGCACTTCAAGTTCCATGGTCTCAGCCAGGCCGATTTCGACCAGTGGGTTCAAAACGCGAAGACACAAGGCACGCCACTCAGCCGAGACGCCTACCTGAAGCTTGAAAAGCCCAGCCAGAACGAACCCGCTCGGTATTATGCATCGTTCGACAACGGTCTCTACAATGCCATCCTCAACCTGTGCGCCACTCCCGGCAAGATGTGCATGAACGAGATGATGCACATCGACATGATGGGCGGCGCTGGCAAGGAGAGCCACGAAAATCGCGAGCGCCTGATCCAGGATGCAGCTCCGATCGACGAGTTCGGCTCGCCCAATCAGGAACGCTACTTCGGGCCTGAGGCCTCAGTACAAAGTGACGATGCGCCCAAGGCGGAAACTGCCCACGACATGCCAATGTCTCATTCGGACATGTCATCCATGCCCGGCATGGACATGTCCGGCGGCGACCACGCGCATCCGAGCAACAGCAACTGACGCCTGGCGTCGACGATATCAAACGAACAGGCTTACATCATGTTTTCCAATCCCGACCTTATGAAGTTCGTCTTTGGACGGCTGACGCTCGACGCGATCCCGTACCATGAGCCGATCCTCGTCATGACATTCATCGGCGTCGCAATCGGCGGCCTCGCCGTCCTCGGTCTCCTCACCTATTTCCGTCTTTGGGGTTCGCTCTGGAACGAATGGATCACCAGCATCGATCACAAGAAGATCGGCATCATGTACATCGTGCTGGCGGTGATCATGCTCCTGCGCGGCTTTTCGGATGCGATCCTGATGCGCCTGCAGCAGGCGGTCGCCTTCAATGGCAACGCCGGCTATCTGCCGCCGCACCACTATGATCAGATCTTCACGGCCCACGGCGTCATCATGATCTTCTTCGTGGCGATGCCGCTGGTGACGGGTCTCATGAACTTCGTCGTGCCGCTGCAGATCGGGGCGCGCGACGTCTCGTTCCCGTTCCTCAACAACTTCTCGTTCTGGATGACCACGGCCGGCGCAATCATCGTCATGATTTCGCTCTTCGTCGGTGAATTCGCCCGTACCGGCTGGCTCGCCTATCCGCCGCTTTCCGATGCGGCCTACAGTCCAGGAGTGGGCGTCGACTACTACATCTGGGGTCTGCAGATCGCCGGTATCGGGACGCTGCTGTCGGGCATCAACCTGATCGCCACCATCGTCAAGATGCGCGCGCCGGGAATGACGATGATGAGGATGCCTGTCTTCACCTGGACGGCACTGTGCACCAACGTCCTGATCGTGGCATCCTTCCCGGTCCTGACCGCCGTTCTCGCCCTGCTGTCTCTCGACCGCTACGCCGGCACGAACTTCTTCACCAACGACCTCGGCGGCAATCCGATGATGTACATCAACCTCATCTGGATCTGGGGCCATCCCGAAGTCTACATCCTCATCCTTCCCGCCTTCGGCGTGTTCTCCGAGGTCGTGGCGACCTTCTCCGGCAAGCGGCTGTTCGGCTATGCCTCGATGGTCTACGCCACCGTCGTCATCACCATCCTCTCCTACCTCGTCTGGCTGCACCACTTCTTCACCATGGGCTCGGGCGCCAGCGTCAACGCCTTCTTCGGCATCACGACCATGATCATCTCGATTCCCACGGGTGCGAAGATGTTCAACTGGCTATTCACGATGTATCACGGCCGTATCCGCTACGAGCTGCCGATGTATTGGACGATCGGCTTCATGATCACCTTCGTGATCGGGGGCATGACCGGGGTGATGCTTGCCGTGCCGCCGGCCGACTTCGTGCTGCACAACTCACTCTTCCTTATCGCCCACTTCCACAACGTCATCATCGGCGGCGTGCTGTTTGGCATGTTTGCCGGTATCAACTACTGGTTCCCGAAGGCCTTCGGCTTCAAGCTCGATGCGTTCTGGGGCAAGATGTCCTTCTGGTTCTGGCAGATCGGCTTCTGGTTTGCGTTCATGCCGCTCTACATCCTCGGCCTGATGGGCATTACCCGCCGCGTGAACCACTTCGACGATCCGTCCCTGCAGATCTGGTTCGTCATCGCCGCCTTCGGCGCAGTTCTGATTGCGATCGGAATTGCCTGCTTCCTCATCCAGCTTGTCGTCAGCTTCGTCAGGCGCGAGGAGTTGCGCGACGTGACCGGCGATCCGTGGAACGGCCGTACGCTGGAATGGTCGACCTCGTCTCCGCCGCCCGCATATAACTTTGCTTTCACGCCGATCATCTACGATCACGACAGCTGGTGGGATATGAAAAAGCGCGGCTACAAGCGCCCGACAGAAGGCTTCATACCGATCCACATGCCGAAGAATACGGGTACCGGCTTTATCCTCGGCGTCCTAGCCATTGCCTTCTCGTTCGGCATGATCTGGTACATGTGGTGGCTGGCCGCCGTTACCTTTGTCGCAATGATCGCCATCGCGATCGGCCACACCTTCAACTACAAGCGTGACTTCTACATCCCGAAGGAAGAAGTCATCACCACCGAAGCGGAGCGCACCAAGCTGCTCGCAGGACAGGTATAAACCATGACGACGACCTACGCTAACACCGCCACCGAGGCCGACAAGGCGCCCGTCTTCTACATGACGGAGGAGCATCATCCCGAAGGGAGCACGATGCTCGGCTTCTGGATGTACATCATGAGCGACTGCCTGATCTTTGCAGTCCTCTTCGCCACCTACGCCGTGGTCGGCCGCAACTATGCGGCCGGACCTTCGCCTGCCGACCTCTTCGAGCTGCCGATCGTCGCCGTCAACACGACGATGCTGCTGCTGTCTTCGATCACCTATGGCTTTGCAATGCTGCAGATGCAGAAGCAGAATATGGGGGCGACGCTGAAATGGCTTGCGATCACCGGCATCTTCGGCGCCGTCTTCGTCGGGCTTGAGCTCTACGAATTCACAAACCTCATCCTTGAAGGCGCCGGCCCGCAGCGCAGCGCCTTCCTCTCGGCCTTCTTCACGCTGGTCGGTACCCACGGACTGCACGTAACGGTCGGTATCGTCTGGATGATCACACTGATGATCCAAGTCCGCCAGCGCGGCCTGATCGCCGAAAACAAGCGCCGCCTGATGTGCCTCAGCATGTTCTGGCACTTCCTTGACGTTGTCTGGATCGGCGTCTTTTCCTTTGTTTACCTGATCGGAGTTGTCGGATGAGCTCGAATGTAACCACGCACGGGAACGGTCACGACGCCCATCACGATCATGGACACGGACATGGCCATGAGGCCAGCCACGGCACCTTCAAGAGCTACATGACCGGCTTTGTTCTCTCCGTGATCCTCACGGCGATACCTTTCTGGCTGGTCATGGGCAACGTCTTCGACAGTAAGTCCACGACGGTAGCGCTGATCATGATCTTCGGCGCCATCCAGATCGTCGTGCACATGATCTATTTCCTGCATCTCGATACGAAGTCGGAAGGTGGGTGGAACATGATGGCGTTCATCTTCACCCTCCTCATCGTGGTGATCGCCCTCAGCGGCTCGCTCTGGGTCATGTATCACCTCAACGCCAACATGATGCCCATGTCTCCGGAAATGATGAAGAACATGCCATAACGGCATCGAACGGGCGGCGGCAACGCCGCCCGTTCCGGTTTTGGAACCATGACAGACACCTTCGCCAAACCCCAACACAGGCGTCGATCGCCGATCAAGCTCGCAATGTTCTGCGGCCTCATGCTCCTGTCGATCGCAGGCTTTGTCGCGCTTGGCATCTGGCAGGTGGAGCGGCTCTCCTGGAAACTCGACCTCATCGCCCGCGTCGATCAACGCGTGCATGCGGAGCCGATTCCGGCGCCGACCGGAAGGCCGGCCAATGCTGCCGATGACGAATACCGCCATGTTACAGCAACCGGCACGCTGCAGAACGGCAAGGAAACGTTAGTCTACGCCTCAACCGAATTGGGGCCTGGCTACTGGGTCATGACCCCGCTGGTACTTTCCGATGGCACGGCGATCCTGATCAATCGCGGCTTCGTGCCGACGGACAAGCGCGATCCCGCCACGCGGCCCGCGAGCCAGCTTTCCACTCCGGTCACGATCACCGGACTGCTGCGGATGACCGAACCGAAAGGCTCGTTGTTGCAATCGAACGATCCAGCGGCGCGCCGCTGGTATTCCCGCGACGTCGCGGCAATCACGGCAGACAAGAATGTCGCTAACGCCGCTCCCTATTTCATAGATGCCGATGCGACACCCAATCTCGGTGGGTTGCCAGTCGGCGGGCTGACGCGGGTCGTGTTTCCGAACAGTCACCTCAGCTATGCGATCACATGGTTTGCCCTTGCGCTGATGGTAGCGGGACTGCTGGCTTTTGTGATCCGTAGTGAGATCCGTGCGAACAGGCCGAAGCAATCGTCCGGCTGATCGCTTCCGCAAGTTGTGCCTGTGAAAACGGCTTGCCGAGCCGCGGCAGATCGGTGAGACCGCCGCCAGGAGGGATGTCCGCATAGCCGGTTGCAAGGACGATGGGCATTTCCGGCCATCTGCGGCGGATTGCCTCTGCGAGCTGTGCACCGGTCATAAGCGGCATGGCAT
The DNA here is from genome assembly GCF_012641395.1 of Rhizobium sp. P32RR-XVIII. GTDB lineage: Bacteria > Pseudomonadota > Alphaproteobacteria > Rhizobiales > Rhizobiaceae > Rhizobium. The sequence continues at coordinate 20,847 of NZ_JABAIH010000018.1, forward strand.
GATCGGAGATCACAAGATCAACCGGCTCGGCGGCGAGGATGGCCAGCGCATCGGCGCCTGACGTCGCGTCAATGACCTGGTGGCCAAGGTCCTCGAGCATCAAAACCGTATTCATCAGGACAAGGCTGTCGTCATCGACGGCCAGGATGCGGAGAGCGCGCTCCGAGCCGGGCTGCACCGCCGGTTCCTCGATGTCTCCCGCGGATCCGGCCTCCTGGGCAAAGACTGCCGGGAACCACAGTTCGACAACGGTGCCTTCGCCCACGTCGCTTTTCAACACCAGCTCGCCGCCTGATTGCGCAACAAGCCCTTGAACCATCGACAAACCAAGGCCAGTGCCTTTCCCAACGCCCTTTGTCGTGAAGAAGGGCGTCGTCGCCTGTTCGAGCGTTTTTTCGTCCATCCCTTCGCCGTGGTCGATGACCGACAGGCAGAGGTAAGCACCGGGAGCCAGTGTCCCTTTCTTGCTCTCGATCGTCCGCTCGTCCGCCCTCACGATCACGCGTCCGCCATCCGGCATCGCATCGCGCGCATTCACGACGAGATTGAGAACGGCCGCTTCGAGCTGGTTCGGATCGCTGGCGATTCCAGGAAGGCTTTGTGGCACTTGGATGTCCAGGATCATCAGCGGCCCCAGCGCGCGGCGCAACATGTCCGCCATACCGTCCATGAGGCTCGTAACATCGATGCTTTCGAACGCGAGCTCCTGGCGCCGTGAAAAGGCAAGCATTCGCTGCGTCAAGGCGGCGCCGCGCTGAGCGCCCTGGATCGCATTGTCGACGAGCGGCAGGATCCCAGGCTCCTTCGGCAGACGCTTCTTCAGTATCTCGAGGCTGCCCAATACGGCCATCAGCAGATTGTTGAAGTCGTGGGCGATCCCCCCGGTAAGCTGGCCGATCGCTTCCATTTTCTGGGCTTGGAACAGCTCCTCACGAGCCTGCTCGAGCGCTCGCTGCGTTTCCCGCTTCTCGGTAATGTCACGAGTGATTTTGGCAAAGCCTATGACACGGCCGAAATCGTCCTTGATAGCGTCGAGAACGACGCTTGCCCAGAAGCGGCTGCCATCCTTGCGCTGGCGCCAACCTTCCTTCTCGAAACGGCCATGCTTTCGGGCCGCTTCGAGAGCCTTTTGCGGGTCACCTGCTGCGCGATCTTCTTCGGTATAGAACGTTGAAAAGTGCTTGCCGATGATCTCTTCCGCCGAATAGCCCTTGATACGTTCGGCGCCGGAATTCCAGCTGCTGACGCTTCCATCCGGATCAAGCATGTAGATCGCGTAGTCGGAGACGCCCTGGACCAGAATACGGAACTGCTGTTCGCTGCGCTTCAGCGCGCCCTCGGCCTCCCTGCGCTCCGTCAGGTCGCGTGTGATCTTGGCGAAGCCGACCAGCTTTCCGACGGGACTCCGGATCGGATCGATGATCACGTGGGCCCAGAAGCGACTGCCATCCTTACGCTGACGCCAGCCCTCACCCTCGAAGCGTCCTTCGCGTTCCGCAATCGCAAGTGCCCTTTGGGGTAGGCCCGCCGCCCGGTCTTCGTCGAGATAGAAGCGCGAGAAATGCTGACCGATAATCTCCGCCTGCTGATAGCCCTTGAACCGCTGGGCTCCGGCATTCCAGCTCACGACGTATCCATCGGGGCTCAGCATGTAGATGGCATAGTCAGTGATGGCATCCACAAGCAACCGAAAGCGACCCTCATCCACGAGAGACGCGTCATATCGATCAACAACTTCCATAATGCCCCCAAACGACACCACACCAGACGCTTTAAACTGCGTAAAGCGAGAAATGGTTCCCAGGGAAAGCGAAATAATTTCAAATAGCTCTGCTTTGAGGATAGAGCTGCTGGCCAATCCTGTTGGCGGCTGCATATGCCTGACTGACGATCTCAGGAACCAGATCGATATCCGGCAGGCTGCCAAGGCCGAGCGGACCGATTGCGAAGAGGCCATTCACCGTCGATCCGTCCTCGAGGCATGGCTCGCCGCGCTCATTGACGGCAAGGCCAAGCGAAAGCTCGTCCGGCGCCGCCAGGCCCGAGGTGATGAGGCTCTGTATCAACGGCATAGCCAGATCCGGTCGCCTGCAGCGGCAATCGAAAACGCGTTCCGCATAAATCACCTCCTCGACGTTCGATCCGGCCGGCGTGAAGAAGATGCCGCTGAGTCCCCTGCGCCCGGCAGTGCCGCAGCGAAGACCGGTATTGCCGGAAGCTAGCTCCTGCTTCAGGCGCAGGTACATCGCCTCGGGCAGGCGATTGCGATGGCTGTCGTAGATCGCACGCAGATGCCGGTTGAACTGTCGTTTCTGATGTGCAGGCAGCGAACGCCAAAGGGATCGTGCATGCTTGCGCAGGCCGTTCATCACCGATTGCCAGCTACGGCCCTGCTCCTCCGCCTGGCGGCAGGCGGTGCGAATGAAACGCACAATGTCCGGCAGGCTTTGCGGCAGCTCCTCTGCGGGAAAGACCGGATCGGCGGAATTCGGCGTATGGCTCTGCGGCAGGAAACCGTGTTTCGAGACAATGGTGATCTGCCCGGTGTAGCCGCCGTCGCGCAGTTGCAGCAACTGATCGACGACGCGAATGCCGCTTCCGAGCAGAACCGTATGCGGCCGGGCGACGAGGCGTTGCGCCCGCACCGGCGAGTGATCCTCCGCTTCCGGCTCGCGCTCGGACAGGCCATAGCCCGTCGCCAGGATAACGGTGTCGAAGAGCCGATTGGTGGGCGTGGCGGTTTCGAGGAGGAAGCGGTTTGCCTGGCCTCTGCGGATAGAGCCAACCGGCTCGGGAGTGACCTGTACGGTGATATCCTTGCGGGCTGCGAGCGCTTCGGAGAAGCGCTGATAGACGTAATCGCTGAAAAGCTCTCTGGGCACGAAAATCTGGCGGAAACCCGGGATCGCCGCGGGCACGGCAGCGCGGAATTCCGCGTTGCTACAGAGCCAGTCATTGAAATCATCAGCATCGCCGAGCGCCACCGAGAGATCGCGGACACGGCTGTTGAGGATCGTCGAAGCGCGCGCCGACGACAGTGCCTGCCCCCCGCTGACCGCGGAATTCGGATCGAAAAGCTGCAGATGAAACGGCGTCCGCACCGTCTTCATCAAGGCAATTGCGCTCATCATGCCGGAAAAGCCACGGCCGACGATCGCGATCCGCAGTATGGCCGAACGAGGGGCGGCCGCATTGATTTTCGAGGCAAAAAGGCTCTCAACCGTCATCTCAACTCCCTTGCGGGCTGTGCCCGCATCGCGTCTCGATCAAGGTTTCAACGCAGGAATACCAGCTCATGCGTTGATTAGGTTCGCTAGTCACAACGAGTGAAGCCTATTGGTTCGCGCCGAACCGGGCAAAAGGCGCACAGGCCATGCCGCACGCGGCGGTATAGTCTATTAAACTAGTCGTGTATCAAAGCGCGAAAAAGGGCGGGTGGCAAGTTTTTTTTCCGAAGCCTCCCTCACGCCAGCGATGCGCGGCGCCATTGCGCCGGCGTGAGACCCATCCGCTGTTTGAAAACCCGCTGGAATGCGGCCTCGGACTGGTAACCGGCGGCCTCGGCTGCTGCCGCCGTCGAAGCGCCCGGCTGCTTCAGCCTGTTCGCGGCAATTGTGATGCGGATATCCAGGAGCAGATCGCTCGCGCTGCGGCCGAGTTTCTCCTGAAAATGCCGCGCCAGCGTCGCCCGCGACATATTGCAGAGGCGCGCGAGCGCCGGCAGCGTCCATGGCTCCTCCGGCCTCTGGAACATGGCTGCGAGCGCCGGCGCAAGGCGCGGATGACCGGCAAGTGCCAGCAGGCCGACCGGTGCCTCCTGCGTTTGTCCCGCCATGCGCAACGCCAATGTGAAGAGCGCGGCCGAGAATGCATTCAGCATTGCCTGCCCGCCCAGGCTCTCGCGATCCGATTCCCCGCGCATGAGGGAAACGAGGGCTGCCAGCTGGTCGCTCGTCGCCCCCTCCTCGCCCTCCCGAGACTGCGCCTGCCCACGTACGATCATGACTGAAGGCAGGTAGCTGCCCAGCAATCGGTCATGCGGAGAGGCGAGAATGAAGCGGCCGCAAAGCAGATCCAGCCGATCCTCCGTTCCCGCATTGTCGCTGAACGTTTGATTGACGCCGGGCCGATATCGCACCGGAAGGGGGGTGGCGCCGCTGCCGTCGTGCAGCCGATGGGCCGCACCGGTCGGAAGCAGCACGATATCGCCCGCATGGAGACGCCGCCGCGGACCGCCGGCGAAATCCTCAACAATCGCGGAGCCGGCAAGGACGACATGATAGGGGATCTCTCCAGGTGGTGAAGGATCATAGACCACCTGCCACGGGGCGCCGTAGAGGCAGCGGACCTCCACGCGGCCGCTGACGGGCACCATGTGGAGAAGACGGCTCAGCCAATCGATGGGAGGTGACATTTCGAACCTACGATGATGAGACGAATAAGCATGTTATTGAGCTATGGTAATATTACACAACTCACAGCGTCTTCGTAAAGTGCCACTGTAATCAACGGCCGTTCTGAACTCAGCAATTGGGCCGCTTCAACGGATGGCAACTCAGGAGGATTTACTCATGTCCCAGACTGAAGAACATTTCGATATCGTGATCCTTGGCAGCGGCCAAGGCGGCAAGCTACTTGCTTGGCACCTCGCCCGCTCCGGCAAGAAAGTCGCCGTCGTCGAGCGCCGCTGGGTCGGCGGCTCATGCCCGGCGGTCGCTTGTCTACCCAGCAAGAACGAAGTCTGGAGCGCGCGGGTGGCGCATCTGGTCCGCAATGCCGATCATTTCGGCACAGTCACCGGCCCGGTGACGACCGACATGAGGAAGGTGCGCGGCCGCAAGCAGGACATGGTCGAGCGCGAGATCGACTTCCATCTGAATGCTTATCGCCAGAGCGGCGCGGAGCTGATCATGGGCAGCGGCCGTTTCGTGGCGCCGAAGACCATTGCCGTTACGCTCAACGAGGGCGGAACCCGCCTGCTGACGGGAGAAGAGGTCGTCATCAACGTCGGCTCGCATGCGGCGATACCTGACATTCCGGGCCTCGAAGCCGCCAGGGCGCTGACCCACATCGAGGCGCTGGAACTTGACTATCTGCCATCGCATCTGATCGTGCTCGGCGGCGGCTATATCGGAATTGAGATGGCCCAGGCTTATCGCCGTTTCGGCAGCCGCGTGACGGTGATCGAGCCGTTGCGTCAACTCATGAGCCGTGAGGACGCTGACGTCGCCGAGGAAATGAAGAGCATTCTGGCGGCGGAAGGCATCGACGTGCTGCTGGAAACGCAGGCGACCAGCGTCCGTGGTCTTTCCGGCGACAAGGTGACCGTGACGGTTCACGGTCCCGCGGGCGAACAGGTGATAGACGGCAGCGATCTGCTTGTGACGGTCGGTCGCGTTGCCAATACCGCCGATATCGGCCTCGACAGGACCGGTGTCGAATTGGACGCCCGCGGCTTCATCCGCGTCAACGAACGGCTGGAAACGACGGCTCCGGGCGTCTGGGCGATCGGCGAAGCCGCAGGCAGCCCGCAATTCACCCATGTCTCGGTTGACGACTTCAGGATCGTCAGGGACAACATGGCCGGCGGCAACCGCCGCACGGACGAGCGGCTGGTTCCCTATGTGATGTTCACCGACCCGCAACTCGCCCGCGTCGGCCTGAGCGAAGGCGAAGCGCTGCGCAAGGGTATTCCGATCCGTGTCGCGAAGCTGCCGATGAGCAGCGTCCTGCGCACCGAAGCGACCGATGAAACCAAAGGTTTCATGAAGGCGGTGGTCAGCGCCGAAGACGACCGTATCCTCGGCTTCACGATGATCGGCTCCGAAGCCGGCGAGGTGATGGCCGCCGTCCAGACGGCGATGCTCGCCGAACTACCCTATCCGAAGCTGCGAGATGCGGTCATCGCGCATCTGACGGTAGCGGAAGGGCTGGGACCGCTTTTCGGCAGCGTGCCGGCTAGATCCGCCCGGTGATGACGCACCAGGCGGGCCGGGACAGCGAAGCACATATCGCTGTCCCGGCCTGATCGGCCGTCTTTTAAGGAGGGACGCTCACGATAAAATAACCAGATGGTGAATTCTTTACTTGAACGCTCAGGTAGAATCGGCAAAAGTAAGCGCGCTAACAATCCCTTCACCAAATCGTCTTCTTTTCGGGCCAGCGTCCGACCCATACATTTTGGAATTACTACCGTGAGCAGCGATGCGTCGATACGCGCGACGAAGCCTTTGGCTTCGCTTGCGCTTGTGAATGCGGCAGGCTGGGGCAAAGGCCTTTATACTCTGGTCCGCATTACCGTCATGGCCTTTCGTCACCCCTGGCAAGCGGGCCTCGCCATCGGCGCAACCCTTGTAGCATCCACATTCCAGCTTCTGATCCCGCGCCTACTCGGCCGGGCCGTGGACCACACGCAGGTTGCACTGACCGGCGGAGCGGCCGGCCAGATGGCCCAGGATGCGCTGCTGACGACGGCGCTGCTTCTGCTGGGCGCCAGCGTGTTGCGCGGCATCTTCACGATGATCCAGAACTATTACAGCGAGTCCGTGGGCCACCACATGGGTTACGAGCTACGGCTCGCCTGTTACGAGAAGATCCAGCGGCTCTCCTTCAGCTTTCACGACACGGTTCATTCGGGTGACCTGATCACCGTGGGCTTGCTCGATCTCGAAGGCGTGCGGATGTATTTCTCGACGGCGCTCGTGCGCGTCTTCCTGCTTTCGATGCTGATCGGCATCGGCGCCTACATGCTGATTTCGACTGATGCCGTTCTCGGCCTTTTGGCCCTGAGTTTCGTGCCTTTCGTCGGCTGGCGATCGTCCGTGACGCAGCTCCGGCTTCGGGCCACATGGCTGGACCTGCAAGAGCGGCTTTCGGTGCTCACCCGCATCATGGAGGAAAATCTCGGCGGCATCCGCGTCGTCCGTGCCTTTGCCGCTCAGGAGCACGAGCTTTCCAAATTCGAGACGGCGTCGAAGAATGCACTGGCGCTCGCGCACCAGCGGGTCGGTATTCGCGTTACCAGTACCAGCGCCATGACCTTCTCCTTCTTCGCCTCGATGGGACTCGTGCTGTGGGTCGGCGGCGAGAAGGTGATGGCGGGCGAGATCACCGTCGGCACTCTTGCCTCCTTCCTCACCTTCATGACCATCCTGCAGATGCCGGTGCGCCAGCTCGGTCTGATGGTCAATGCCTTTGCCCGTGCTTCGACCTGCGGCACGCGCCTCTTCAACCTGCTCGACCTCGAGATCGCCGTGTGCGATGCGCCTGATGCAAAAGAGTTGAAAGTGACGGAAGGTACGCTCCGCTTCGAGAATGTCGATTTTGCCTATCCGAGTTCGGAAATGCATCAGGTGCTGCACGGCATTACCTTCGAGGCAAAGCGCGGCGAAACGATCGGAATCGTCGGGCCGCCCGGCAGCGGCAAATCGACCATCGCGCATCTGATCCCGCGCTTTTACGATGTGACGAAGGGCCGGATCACCATCGACGGGCAGGATATCCGCAAGGCGACCCTGCAATCGCTTCGCCGCTCCGTTGCTGTCGTGCAGCAGGATTCATTTCTCTTCACGACGACCATCGAGAACAACATCGCCTATGGCGACCCGTGGGCGAAGGAGCAGCGGATCGAGCGGGCGAGCGAAAGCGCACAGCTGCACAACTACGTGCTTGGGCTGCCGACCGGTTACGGCACCGTGGTGGGCGAACGTGGCGTTTCACTTTCCGGGGGCCAGCGCCAGCGCCTGTCGATCGCCCGTGCGCTGATGCTCCGGCCGGCCGTCATGGTGTTCGACGATTCGACTGCCGCGATCGACGCGGCAACGGAGCAGCGTATCCGCACCGCGATGCGCAAATATGCCGCCGACCGCGTGACGATCATCGTTGCGCACCGGCTGAGCTCGCTGATGCATGCCGATCAGATCCTCTTCGTCGAGGACGGCCGCATCGTCGAGCGCGGCACGCACGAGGAACTGATCGCCGCCGGCGGCCGGTACAAGGCGCTCTACGACCTGCAGGTGCGGCCGGGCGACGACGCGCTGAGCGCGTAGTATTAAGCAGCGGCATGCGGTGCCGCCCCCTCATCCGCCCTTTCGGGCACCTTCTCCCCGAGGGGAGAAGGGGGAACGAGACGGCGCGGCATGTCCCTTCTCCCCAGCGGGGAGAAGGTGGCGGCAGCCGGATGAGGGGTGCGCGGGCACGCCGACAAATAAACCCGGGCAGCTGTGAGCTCGCCTCGGGACCAAGGAGTGTTACATGGCCGAAGAAATGGAAACCGAGCGCCCGGATCCGCGCGAGGACGGACGCCGCCCGCCGCGGGCCGTCGTCGGCTCGCATCGCGTCGAGGAGGAAATGTTCGGCAAGGCCTTCGACGGCAACATCATCAAGCGCATCTGGGCCTTCGTCGATCCCTATCGCGACAAGATCGTCTGGTCGGTCGCCGCCGTTTTGACGTTCACGGCGATGCAACTCCTCATCCCGCTGATCATCCGCTATGCGATCGACCATGGCATGCGGCAAGGCGGCAATTCGGCCGCACTTACATGGTCGATCATCGCTTTCCTCTGCGCCATCCTCGTCAACTATGCCGCCAGCTACGCGCAGGAAACACTGGTCGGCGGCGTGGCGGAAAACGTGCTCTTCGATATCCGCAAGGCGATGTTCTCGCATCTTCAGCGCGTCTCGCTGTCCTTCATGGACAAGACCGAGGTTGGCCGCTTGATGTCGCGCCTGCAGGGCGACGTGAACTCCATGCAGGAATTTCTCGAGACGTCGGTGCTTTCCGTCGGCGATATTGTGCTGCTCTTCGGCATCGTCGGCGTGATGCTTTACCTCGACTTCAAGCTCGGTCTGCTGACGCTTTCCGTCCTGCCCGTGCTTTTCGTCGTCCGCCTCTTCTGGCTGCCGCTCGCGCGCAAATCCTTCATGGCGGCGCACGAGACGAATTCGGTCGCGGCCGGTGCGCTCGCCGAAGCAATCCATGGCGTGCGCGCGGTCCAGAGCATGGACCGCCAGAGCGTCAATTTCACGCTCTATGACGACAAGGCGCATGCGAACCTGAAGACGCACCTGACGGCCGCCCGTTACGCCCAGGTGATGGTGCCGATCGTCGATTCCCTAACCGGCGTGGCGATGGCGCTGGTTATCGTCGTTGGCGGCGCGCGCGTCCTGAACCAGGCGCTGGACGTCGGCGTTCTCGTTGCCTTCCTCTTCTATATCCAGCGCTTCTTCGACCCGATCCGCTCGCTCACTCTGCAATATTCCGTCATGCAGCGCGCCATGGCTTCCGGCCAGCGCCTGACCGAGGTCCTCGACGTGGCCGTCGACATCAAGGATGCGCCGAACGCCAAGGTGCTTTCAAGGGACATGGATGGCTCGGTCGAATTCCGCGATGTCGTTTTCGGCTACAATCCAAAACATCCCATCCTCAAGACCGTCAGCTTCAAGGTAAATCCGGGCGAGACGGTTGCCCTCGTCGGGCCGACCGGTTCCGGCAAATCGAGCTGCATGTCGCTGATCCACCGGTTTTACGATGTGCAGCAGGGCCAGGTTCTGGTCGGCGGGCATGATGTTCGCGAGCTGACGCAGGATTCGCTCGGTGACCAGATTGCGATGGTGTTGCAGGAGCCGTTTCTGTTTACCGGCACGGTGTTCGAGAACATCCGCTACCACAAGACAGAGGCAACGCGCGAACAGGTGATCGAAGCGTCGAAGGCCGTCGGAGCGCACGACTTCATCATGCGGCTTCCGCAAGGCTACGACAGCATTCTCGGTGAGCGCGGCGGCAACCTCTCGCTCGGGCAGCGGCAGCTTCTGAGTTTCGCCCGCGCGCTCGTCGCTGACGCAAAGATCCTGGTCCTCGACGAGGCGACGGCGAACATCGACAGCTATACGGAAATGCTGATCCAGAAGGCGCTGGTGAAGCTTCTCGAAAACCGCACCGGCCTCGTCATCGCCCACCGGCTGGCGACGATCCGCGAAGCTGACCGGATCATCGTCCTGCAAAATGGCGAGCTCATCGAGAGCGGCAACCACCGCCAGCTGATGAAGAATGGCAAGCTCTATTCGCGGCTCTACAACTTGAACTACGCTTCGTTCGACGACATCCCGGAGGAAGTGTTGGAAGCCAATGAATTTGATCCAAAACGCGTGAGTTTGACCTAACCCCGCGGCCGCTATGTCTCCGAGCTCCCGATGGAGGCAGCCTATATCCATTTCGGCTACACCGAACACATGGTGATCCACATGTAGGGCTGAACTAATATCCCCGATCGGCGTGCAAGTCACACATCAAAAATTGGGCTTCAGCCGCTGCCACGCAGGTTCAGCATTAAAGCGAACGCGACGAATCGCATGAGCGGCGAAATCTCGTCGAAGGGTCGCTTTGCAGGGGCCGAGGAGCACGGCGTGATCACGCCGACACCTGCAGTCCCGCCCCTCACACAAATCCAATATGCTCGCCGAAGGGAACGGCATCGTCCAAATTTCCCGTTCCTATACGGACACTCTCTCCCGAGAGGCGTTCCTCATCAGTATTTGCTTCGTGGGGATGAATACGCGCGGCCGGATGATTGGTGTGCCGCTCCGAAGCCCGATCTTTTTCGCAAGAATCAGATTCAGGATCTTCCTTTCGTTTCGCGGCTGCGCGCTCCTCTTTCAATCGCTCGAAACCCGCAGTGATCTGCGCCTGCCGCTCCGCGACCAAGGCTCTGTCAGGTTCGGAGTCTATCGAGGTGCTGTGATTCGCGTGCGTGGCAGACGAAGGAGATACGGCTGATGTCGCGGCGACTTTGTCGACCATGAAGATCTTCCTCCAAAATGCTTGATCCGAGCAGCGCTGCCCGTCAATGGTAACGCCAGGGCAAACGCTGGCCGCTCGTATCTGGTTTACTCCCGCGGCTAAAACAAGAGAGCGCCAGGGTTCATCGTTTGACAAGCCGAGACCGGCGCGCCGGTGAGCATGGTCAGCGCCCCAGTGCATGTTTCACTGCACCGGCCGTGACCCATCTCAGGCGCCGCCGGCTCGGCTTAACGCGGCGGCGACCCGTGGGCCACGACCACGGGGCGAAGACCACGGACCGCAAAGATGCCTAGCCTACGCTGCTCCGGCTCCGCGGAGCGGCTCACCGAAGTGGCTAAAGCAAGAATGCCCGGCGAGATATCACAGTCGCCGGGCAGCGGGCGGTTCAGATTGCGTCGCGGCTGCCCATTGCACCATGCATCGAGATCGATCGCTCAGGGGCATTGAATACCGAAGTGGTGAGAAGAACAGCGACGCCGAGAACGCCGTAGTACCATCCGTCGATGCCGGTGAAATCGAACGCGAAGACCGCGCCAAGGAATACTATTCCAACTGCCCGATCGACCCAAAGGTGGATCGAATAGGGAATTATCTTGATGAGGCCGGTCGCATGGTCGGTCAGCAGGGGCAATATTAGCGCCGCGACCCCTGTGATGACGGAAAGCCACATGGCGACCGGACCACTTTGACCAAGCTTCAAAACGAACGGCGCGACCAGCAGGATAATCGCGACGGGATAGTCGATGAGGTAGGCGTGGATGGATTTGGTGACGAAACGGAACGGCATGGCGGGTCCTCCGGGCGGGGGTTGATAGGTCCTGATCGAATTCGCACCGTCGAAATACCGGCAGTCGTCGAGCCCAGATTAAGCTAGCCCTTCGGCTTGCCCGACGAGCGCCAGATTGCGTACGGTACCAGTTGAAGTTAGTCTTCCGCCGAATGGTTTAGAAATGACCGCTTGTTATCGTTTTCATTACATCATCCCGTGACGCTCAACTGCGCGCACTCATCGATCGGGAGCAGACACCTTGCCATAGGTCGACATCCACAAGTGCATCGCAGCGTATATCCGTCCTGAGCGCCAACTGATCCATCTCTCGCGCTCTGCTGCATCCGTTATGCGACGCGGTGCCCGGCGGCGGTGATGAAGCCAACTGCGGCCGCGGCGTCGCGGCTCGGCACCAGAAGATAGTTCCCGTTAAAAGTAGAGAGCGCGAGCACGCCGATGCCGTTCTCCGACACCGGCTTCACGACGGAGAGGACGCTGCCCGTCTCCCCGAACACGACCGGGTCGACCACCTTGAAGCAGGCCCACTCGCCTTCACTCTTCACGGTCGCGGGCACGCGCTCCCTCAAGCAGATCACAGACAACTCGTCTTCGCCACGGCTTATGTTGACGAAGCCCGCGCCGTCGCTCCAAGAGGGGATCGGCGCGAGCACAGGGAGCCGGGCGATCGTGTATTCCCCAAACAGTTTCTTCAGTTCGACTATAGCCACTCCGAAATCCTCTCGTCGCGTCAACGATATAACCCGTCCCCCCAGAAAACACTGTCCCCGCACAGTACGCTGCGTCCGGAAATCCAAAAGGCGTGTCTCAAACGCGGTAACATGCTCGCCAGACATGCATTTTAACTGCTCCCAGAGGTGTTGCGGTTTCCGCCGTTCGCACAGGCTGGAGGCCAACTCTTCATCAGCGCACCTCGATCATCGTCACTGCGAAACAGGCCTTCGGCGAATGGCCGTCCGCATTCGGCGACGCCAAAATGCCATCGACCGACGTATTCGCCTGATGAAGCAGATTTTACCAAGACGTGATCACTGCGCCCGTCACGGATGCTTGTCTGTGAATACAGAAGATCACAACCCGGCTTCCCTCGGAGCGACGTTCCCCGAAAAGGCCGTATGAACGGGACACGCGGAATGGAAGTGGACGCATCCATGTTTAGGAAAACAAGTCGATATTCAAATCCCAAGAGCTTCTAGATAGGTTGCAAGGGCGAAAGATCACTCACGCGGCTACGCAAGGAAGGCTGTGGCTCCGCTCTCCAATTCAGCGAGCAGCAATGTCAGTCGCGCGATTTCATCCTCGTGTTCCGCCACCCGTTGCGCGATGAGGGTCTCGTCCTGCTCGGCCGCCGCCAGCTCCCTCAACTGTCGCAACCCGTCTCGCGCAATGGAGATTCGCTCCTCGATTTCATTTATGGCATCGGTGACGTCGCTCATTGCCGGTCCTTCAGTTGACTATTTAGGCTGCGGACAGGCTACGCTTGCCCCAGTCATTTGGGAGGAGCATGGCGATGGCCGGCCCGCAATACCCACCTTAACCGGCCGACGCCGCGGCGGATCGCAGCGCCGGCACTCAGGTGGCAGTCACAAATGTCATTGCACCTGCGAAACCAGGGTATCCATTCGCTTTTTGGCCATCGGGGGCATTTTCGCCTGCCGCGCTGCAGCCTGGTTCACCGGCGTGTTGCCGACTTCGATTAGGCCGACCATTCCCATTCCGAAATGAGGCTGACAGCGATAACCGTAGAGGCCGGGCTCCTGAAAAGTTATATCCAAGGCCTTGGAAATGGCGCCCTTCAGCTCCGCCGCCCCATCCGGAAGCATGCCGGGTATCGTATTGACATTGTGCCCTTTATCGACCGGCTTGAAATGCACCGTGTCCCCCGGCTGAATATGCAGGAAGGCCGGCTCGAACGACATCGCCTGTCCGTCACTGCCCTTGTTCAACATTTTGACCTCGTACTCGGCGGCCCAGGCTCCCGCGGGAGTGAGGATCGAGAGCGCCAAAAGCACGGTGAAACTGAGGTTTTTCATTTTCGATTCCTTCGTTATTTGGGGTGGATAAACATGACTTGCTGAGGGCGGGTTTGAAGCGTTGCGGGACCGATCAGAAGACCGTTGCCATGGAAGAAGCGCGCGACCATTGCCGATCTTCCGACCGGTCCGAAAGAGCCGGAGTCAACGGTTCTGTCGACTACCGGCGATCGTACCGGACCGTCGGTGTGTTCATTGCAAGGAGTTCCTCGCTGAATGTGGGATGCACGGGCATGGTCGACATGAAGTCCGCCCGCGTCGCGCCGCTCTCCAATGCAATCGACAGGACTTGGATCATCTCGCTTGCGTCTTCGGCGAAGAGATGCACGCCGAGAATGCGGTCACTCTCACCGTCGACCACAAGCTTGAGCAGTGCGATCTCGCAGTCTCCGGTTACACCCGCCGCCAGCGGGCGGACGCGCGCTTTGTAGACGTCAACGACAGCGTATTGGGAGCGTGCCTCCAGTTCCGTTAGTCCGACCGTTCCAATCTCCGGGGTCGTGAATACGGCCGTCGGCACGTTGGCGTAGTCGACCCTCCAGGGCTTGCCCCCAAAGACGCTGTCGGCGAAGGCATGGCCTTCGCGGATCGCCACCGGCGTCAGCTTGAATTGGTTCGAGACATCGCCTACGGCAAAGATGTTGGGCACGCTGGTGCGCGAGCTCGCGCCGACGATGATTGCACCTTTCTCATCTGTCTTTACTCCAGCGCGGTCCAGTCCAAGCCCGATCGTGTTGGGCGCTCGCCCGAAGGCCATTAGCACCTGATCGGCATTGAGGCGCGCGCCCTGCTCCGTGACGACATCGATCGTGGCCGGCTTTTCTCCATCTCCGCCTGCCTTCCCGGGCGCCATGCGCTTGATGCTGTCACCCAGCAGCACCTTGATCCCGCGATTCGTGTAAGACGCCGTAATCGCTTGACGCACGTCTTCGTCGAAGCCGCGCAGGACGTTGCTTCCGCGGCACACGACCGTGACGTCACTGCCAAGTGCCTCGAACAATCCCGCGAACTCCATCGCAATATAGCCGGCACCACCGACGACAACGCGTCGCGGGAACTCCTTGAGGTCAAAGGCTTCGTCAGAGGTAATTCCCAACTCCATGCCCTCGAATGGCAGAAGCTCGGGCTTGGCGCCAGTCGCAATCAAGATGATGCCGGCGCGGACGCTGCGCCCGTCGGCGAGGCGCACCATGTGTGCGTCCTCCAGCGTCGCGCGCGAATGGACTACCTCTACGCCCGACTTGGATTGCCCCTGCGCGTACAAGCCCTCCAGACGAGCGATTTCCCTGTCCTTTGCCGCCACCAGCGAAGGCCAATCAAAACGGGGAAGCGAGATCTTCCAGCCGAAGTCCGCCGCCTCGTCGAGGGCGTCGCCAAAACGGCTCGCGTGGACAAAGAGTTTCTTGGGCACGCAGCCCCTGATGACGCATGTCCCGCCTAGGCGGGATTCCTCCGCGAGCATCACGCGCGCGCCGTGGCTTGCGGCGACGCGAGCCGCGCGAATCCCGCCGGATCCCCCGCCGATCACGAAAAGGTCAACGTCGAATTCGGACGACACGCCTTCTCGCGACGCGGGAATCTCTGCAGACAGTGAGGGGACTTCGAGCCCCTGTTCGGAGTCTAAGTTGTTCACGTTGGTTCCAATCGGTTCGTATCAAGTGCCGGCTAGCTATCCCCTTCGCATTCCGCATGAGATGGAGAAGCAGGTCATTCTCGGAGCGCCGCGCCTAGACGCGCGGCTTAGCCTCAGTCGAGTGGCGCGCAACCGCGGCGATCTTCTCGGGCAGGATGCCGAAAAAGGCGACGTCCAACCCGAGCGCCGCGACGAACAGGCTCTCGGCACCGCTGAGGTTATCGCGCAACTGTGTGCTGATCTCCCCAGCGGTCAGTTGCGATTCAACGAACCAAGTGCCGGTCCGAAACTCGACCACGTCCTCGCCGAGCCGCTCGAGCTCTCGCTGGATGTCGTTGTAGTTACACATGACTCCCCGATTGATATCGTACTGGAACAATACCAGGAAGGTTGTCCTCTCATTGTTTGACGGACGCATTTGGCGCCTCCTTTGATAAGGCCGTTTGTCCTGGCACCCTGTCTAACTTGCTGCCACCTGCAGGCGGGCCATGATTGCGCCTGCGGCGGCTTGGTGCGTTGAGAAGATGGGGGTTCGCGCCATGGGACTGGCCGGTCATCCGACCGCCATCCGACGCCGTTGACTAGCGTTGGCGCTCAAGAGTATCCGCCCGGGTGCTCCATATTAAGCCATCCGAGGTAGTCTCGCTTGCCAACACGCGCGCCGAGATGGCGAAGGATGTCGTGCGCCGTGGTGACGTGAAAGTAGAAGTCAGGGATCACTAGGTAAAAAATGTAATCAGCGCCACCGAACCAGCCACGCACAATAGGCGGCGTGAGCTGGTATGTACGAGATTCCGCTCCGCTGAGCTGTTCAGGCGTTATCGACTGCAGGAATGAGCGAACGCCTGTCACGCGGGCTTTGAGGGCGGCATAAGTCTGCTCCACGTTAGGGGGAGCAACGGGATCCTGGCCGATGAGAAACGACACGTGTCGTTCCACTTTGCTAGCGACGACGCTAAACTGCTCGCCGAAGGTCAGCATGTCGGGCGCAAGCCGCGCGCGCAACACTTCGCCGGACTGGAGGCCCTTTTCTTCCTCAAACGCCTTGCCGTGGTCGAGATAAGTATCCAGCACGGCAAACCCGTGCGCCATGCCGGGGATAATGGTGTCGAAGACACTGAAAGTCATTGCCTCATTCCTTCTGAAGTCATCGCCATCACCATCGTCCCCCGCAAAAGGGACATGTCGCGACAGTTCAAGCGAGAATCCTCTTTCGCTTGCGGGGTGTCGAAATGGTGAGACATCGAAAAATCCTCTAGGTGGCTTTCGCCGGTACCGCGGTGTGTTCGAGCACTCAGTGTAGGCTCGGCTGTGGGGGCCACGCCAATAACCGGTGGAGATGGTTTCCATTCCTGCCGCCAAGTTGACAGCAACGGGGCTATGCGAGACCCTGGGTCGATAACTCTGTCGGAAGCGGTCGGAAGCGCCCAGCGAGCAGATCTCGGGGGCGGCAACTTCATCGGGGCTTTTCCCCGGGAAAAGATCGGCGCGTGCAGAACAGGCAGAGAAATGGTTATCGGTTCCATTCCGACGTTTCATTGGCCCTGCTTCACCCGATCGGCTTTGCTGGAAATGCTGCCAGCCTCGGGGTTGTGCGTACCGTTGATATTGCGATCAGGTGAGAGCGAGAAGCCACCCCGTGGCTGCGTCGACGACACGCCAAACGAATGCCGGAGCTCGCATTACCGAACACTATCTCAAAAAAGGCTCAGACTATGCCAACTGATGTGACGAGCGGACAGCCCAAGAAATTTCCGGCCCCACGGGATCCGCTGCTGCGCGATATGGCTAACTGCATTCGGTTTATCGCAGCCGACGCCGTCCAGAACGCGAAGAGTGGACACCCGGGCATGCCAATGGGAATGGCAGACATCGCGACCGTGCTGTTCCGCGACTTCATGAAATTTGACCCGAAAGACCCTTCCTGGCCAGACCGGGACAGGTTCGTCATCTCCAATGGACACGGCTGCCTTCTGCTGTACAGCATCCTCTACCTGACGGGATACGAAGGCATCACGATGGAGGACATACGAAAGTTCCGACAGATCGGCAGCAAGACTGCGGGACACCCTGAGTACTGGCACATCCCGGGCATCGAGACGACGACGGGGCCGCTTGGCCAGGGTGTAGGGAATGCCGTCGGGTTTGCAATCGCGGAGCGCGTCCTCAACGCGACTTTCGGCGATGACCTGCAAGACCATTTTACGTACGTCTTCATGGGGGACGGCTGTCTGATGGAGGGCATCAGCCACGAGGCCATTTCGCTTGCGGGTCACCTGAAGCTCGGCAAGCTGATCGCGTTCTTCGACAACAATGCCGTCACGATCGACGGACCCACCTCGCTTGCCGTCTCCGACGACCAGGCGGCGCGGTTTGCCGCGTCAAACTGGCACGTCCAGGAAATTGACGGGCACGACACCGACGCAATCAGGGAGGCCATACGCAACGCTCAGGCGGTTACGGATCGTCCGTCGCTCATTTCATGCAAGACCGTCATCGGCTTCGGGTTCCCGACGATCTCCGGGACGCGCAAGGCGCATAGCGACACGCCGGGAGAGGACGAAGTCTCCGGTGCCCGTGAGCTTCTCGAATGGAATTCACAGCCCTTCGAGATTCCCGAGTCACTGATTGACGCGTGGCGCGCCGTGGGATCGAGGGGCGAGGCCACGCGGCAGCAATGGCTGAACCGATTGGAAGCCTCCCCCGTTCCTGTCAAAATCGAGTTCGAGCGTCGAATGCAAGGGGTGTTGCCCGCACAGTGGCGGACGGCGATCGCGCGAGCCCTCGACGAGATGAGCCTTGCGGATACCCCGATGGCAACCCGCAAGGCGAGCGGCTTGGTCCTTGAGCATTTGACCGCCGCGATGCCTGAACTGATCGGCGGATCAGCTGACTTGACCCCATCCAACAACGTGAAGACGAACAGCACGAAGGAAATTGCACCGGGGAAATTCTCTGGTTCGTACCTCCACTACGGCGTGCGTGAGCACGGCATGGCTGCAGCCATGAACGGGATGGCCCTGCACGGCGGCCTGCGACCTTACGGCGGGACGTTTCTGGCATTCTCGGATTATTGCAGACCCAGCATCCGGTTGGCCGCGATGATGCGCGCACCCACGGTATTCGTGATGACGCACGACTCGATTGGCCTCGGCGAGGACGGCCCGACGCACCAGCCTGTCGAGCAACTGAGCGCCGTCAGAGTCATTCCGCACCTTGCCGTGTTCCGGCCCGCCGACGGCATCGAAACAGCTGAGTGCTGGCAAGCGATCCTCGAGCGTAACGAGGGCCCATCGCTGATCGCGCTCTCCAGGCAGGCCCTGCCGCCGATCCGCCGTGACCATTCGCAGGGGAACAAGTCGGCGAAGGGGGCGTATGTGATTCTGGAAGCGGACGGTGAGGAGCCCATAGTAACGCTCCTTGCCGCGGGGTCGGAGCTACATCTGGCGATCGAGTCCCATGAGATCCTTCAAGAGGAGGGAGTGCCTACTCGCGTAGTCTCCATGCCCTGCAGACTGCTATTCGAGCAGCAACCCGAGGAGTACAGGCGCGCTGTCTTGGGAAGTACCGGGATCAGGGTAGCAGTAGAGGCGGGCATCCGGGACTCCTGGGACAGGTATCTCGGCGAAAGCGGTTACTTTGTCGGCCTCACCGAATTCGGTGCGTCGGGCAAGGCGACAGACGTTTTCGAGAGATTCGGCATCACGACCGAAGCCATTGTGCGAATGGCCCACCACGGCATCTCCGAACGCAAGCTGTGAGTGCCCCATGCGTCGCGGTGCGGCACTCCGATTGTGCCTCCCGCGACAGCATGTGCCATTGCCGGCATCGAGGACCTCTAATTGGAGCGTTAAGAGTATCCCTCGAGAGCGCGCAGCGCTGCGCGTCGACAAGACACTAAGGACGCGATGCACTATTACGCCTCTCGCTCGGCGGCGTTGTCGTCAAAGCTCGCTTTTTCGCGCGCCAACAACGTGGTCTGCCTTGAATGACCCCATCTGTATCGTGAGCCCGACTGCGCATTGTCGTCGACGACCCGATGGCAGGGCACTATGACGGCCAACTCGTTCGCCGCGCACGCGAGGCCAACCTCGCGCACGGCGGTTGGCGCACCGACTTGCCGCGCGATGGCGGCGTAGGTTGACGTCTCGCCGATGGGAATGTCCCTGATGATCTCCCAGACGCGGTGCTGGAATCGAGAACCACGCAAGTCGAGCGGCACATTCAGCCCGCGAGAAGGGCGTTCGATGAAGTGCACGACACGCATTGCGAGCTCGTCCTCCGGCCAATGCCCAGGCTGCACGTCGGCCAGCGGAAACCGCTCCAGCAGAAGCTTGGTCAGGGGAACAGCGTCGGCACCCAGCAGGACCGTAACGACCCCTTTCTCGCTCGTAGCCAGCAGCAGCGCTCCGAGCGAGCTGTGGGTGAAGACATAGCGTATTGGCTCAGTTGTAGTGCGATCTTCCGGATAACCTGTCATGACGTGGCAGGCGTCACCGTTGATGTATTCGGGCCGGTTTGGCATCGGCGTTTTCCAATTGATTATTGACGTACGAAGGCCGCGGGCCGAAGCCGGGGCCTTCAATGGGGAGTATGGTCAGACCTGACCAGAAGTAACGTTGATGTCGTCGCCCGAAGGGGATCGAGAGACGGAAGCGAGCCGAGGGTTGCCGCCTGGAACTCATTGAAATCGCCTTCAAGGCTGTAGCGAATGGAAAAGAACCGGGCCCGAATTGATCTCGGGTAGTCGGGGACCCAAAATCGTCCCACAATGGCCCTCGACTAGCTCGCGTCGCTTGCGGATCGCCTGCACGCAATGTGTCATGAACGCGTATATTCGTCCTGACTTGCGGATATCCGGATGGGTCAGCAGCCACAGCTCATCGTTGAGCTCCGGCTCCACTGCCCCAACGCGTATAAGATCCGGCGTGATATCTCCAACCATGCAGGGCAGGTATCCGACTCCAAGCCCCGCAACGATCGCCGCTGCGGCACCGGCAACTGAATCGGTCCGGTAGGCGATGTTGTCGTGATGTACCCGCTCCTCAATGAATTTGGACGCTTTGAGGCCAGAGAGATTTCCCGCGTAGGAAACCCATTGGCAATCAAACAGCTCGCCGGTGTCGCGCCAAGACGGAGCGGAGTTGGGAAGGCGGGCATAGGGCGCCCAGGCAATCGTTGCGACTTTCCGGCCAAACAGATTTTCAGGCGGGTTTTCAGTGGCCCTGACCGCGATATCGGATTCTCCTCGCGCCAGATTCAACGGACTGTTTCCAACGGTCACCTCCACCCGAATCGAGGGATTGAGCACCTTGAACTCGGCGATCATTGGTGTGAGAAAGTGCAAGAGAAGGAAATCGCTTGTCGTGATACGTAAATCGCCGACATGGCCCTGGACATGACCGGTGACGCGGCGGGCCACACTCACGACGTCCAGTTCGACCCGCTCTGCGAGCGCTAGCAATTCGTCGCCCTCTGCAGTCGTCACATATCCGGTTCGTCGCCGATCGAAGAGGGTTACGCTCAGCGTTTCCTCGACCTTGGCCAATCGACGCGCGATGGTCGAACTGTTGATGCCGAGCATTTCGGCGGCCGAGGACAGGGCTCCGCACTTGCCGATCGCGTGTACCACGCGAAGATCGTCCCATGAAAGCTTGGAGAAAGACTCGCTCATGGTTCTCCTTTGTTCAATTGTGGCGGGCTCTCGTTCGCCGGCGATACAATGAGCCACGCTACGCGACGCCTTCGATCACAAGCTTCCTTCCGTTGAACTCCACGCTCTCGCCGGCCCGAGCTCCTTCGATTGCCTCGAAAATCGGGGCCATTGTGGAAATCCCCATGACCTCTTGGCCATCGCATGTGAATTTGCTGGTGGAGACGGCGATGACGAAGTATCGACCAGAAAGCCGCACGAGCGCTCCTTCAGTAACAGTCGACTTTGGCCCGAAGTCGATCTCTCTCAACTTGTCGAGCTTATCGGTATGATCGTGAAGGGTATCGTCGAGAGCTTCGGAAAGATCACTGGCGATTTCCGCCTGGGCCTGCTCATCGTTTTCGATCGGTTCGCTTCGGTCGAGCCGTGCATCAGCAATATAGTCGAAGTATTTTTCGCGGGTGCTTTTAAGGGCTACACCCTCAAGCGAAAGCATCGTCTCTTTGATAATGTTCTTATCCATCGTTTCCTCCTTGAGGAGCCTCGTTCCTCGCAATAGGTCTGGCTCCTGAAGCTTTCCAAGCATCGGTTACGACCGCCGGAGCATCTCATTCGTTATCGGGAACTTCATTGTCCGGTAGCAGCTAAGCCGACGGGCGCTCAGACCGGGCCATCATACTCGCCACGCGCCGGATAATCTTTGGTGATGGCAAAGTCGATCGCCTGCAGCAATTCCGAGAACACCGGACGCGCGAACGGCATAGTTTGAACCGCACCGTAATACAAAGTACCGTCCGGTCGAACGAGGAACACGCCTGGCTCCGAAAATAGCGGTGGCTCTTCGACGTTAATCGATGACTTTCCACGCGATGAGGAAATATAGAGTCCCCATTGGCGGGCAACCGGGAGCGGCAGCGAATATCCGAATCGCAGGTTGGTGCCGACCTTGCGCGCCATTTCCTGAGCGCGCTCGTGATCGTCAGAGCTGACGGCGATGACCTTTGTGCCGCGACGCTCATATTCGGGGATCAGCGATTCCAGGTCCCGCAGATACTTGAGGCAGACCGGGCAATGGAGACCGCGATAAAAGGATATCAACGTAAATAGCTTCGGTGCGTCGGCAGCGAGATCAAAGTCGCCATGAGCAAGGGTCGGCACGCGCAGTTCGGGAACTGGTCGACGAGGCAGCAGCATTCTCTTCTCCGTAGTTATCGCTTGGGTACGTTCTCAGTTCGAGCATTAGGGGTGACATGCGCCGTGCATGATGCCGGTCGTTGACTTCACTGCGGTTCAGACCTGCGCGACGTGCGCAAACGCCCATAACCCAGCCACTCGCAACCTGGGGCGAGACTACGTCGATGCCCTTTCGCTGGGAAATGTCCGACTGTTATGGTTTCTATTCCCGCGCGTTACGGTGCGGATGGCGTCGCCGCGACGATGGTTTCTGTGCCTGTCGGGGTACAGGGCCGATCGCGTCCGCGATTTCTGCGCTGTGCGTTTCCAGTGTCGGGGCATCGACGCTGACTTCGCGGAGCATTCCTACCGGTTATGGATACGATAGCTTTACCCGAATGGTCGCCGAATTTATTTTCTGAACGTACCGCTGGGATAGACGCGGCACTGAGATCTCCCACGAAGACCGAAGACCAAATCTTACTATGTGCCAGCGACGCGTCCGCCGCGCGGGCGAGGAGCAGAGCCATTAAAACCGTAGAACCGGAAATCGACAACATGGAGCCCACTGAGCATGAACTGCTCGCCGAATTGCGGCGGCTGCGCCGGTCATTGCGCTTTCATCCGGCCGACCTGGGCGATCCGATGGAGCCGCTTTCAGTCGGTCAACGCGTTGCGGACTCGGTTGCAAGCGTCATGGGCTCCTGGAAGTTTATCATTGTCCAGACCGTCCTCCTCGTTGCATGGATTTCGATCAACCTCGTCGCCGCGGCGAGGAGTTGGGACCCCTATCCGTTCATCCTGTTGAACCTGGCGCTCTCATTTCAAGCCGCCTATGCTGCGCCGATCATCATGATGAGTCAGAACAGGCAGCAAGATATCGACCGAAGAGCGGCCGAAAACGACTATAAGATCAACGTCAAGGCCGAACTAGAAATCGAGCTCTTGCATGAGAAGATAGATGAGCTTCGAGCGCAGGAGGTGCTTCGACTGTCCGAGGCCGTTAGCTCTCTGACTGATCTACTTCTGCAGACGAGGCAGTCTGGCCGAACAGGCTTTGCCGGAGCCGTCGAACAAGAGGACGCCACTTCATAGCCGGCACTTCAACACTGCCGCAACCAAGCATCAGCGCTATTTGATGCCCAAGATCAGGCTCGCTTGATAGCGAGCCGCAGACTCAGCTGACTCCCGATCTTAGCGAACAGCACCGGACTTCCGCGCGCTAGTCTTTTTTGCGTCCCCAGTGCCCGGAAATCATGCACTTGTGGGGCATTCGCTCCGATTCACTACGGGTTTGACGCGGCCAATCGAAACCCCAAGACAAAGTCTCTCACTTTTTCCGCGGACATCTCGCATGGTTTGAGAGATGCGTTGCCCGATCCCAGACGATATAGGTTGAAACTGACAATGTCTGTTCCGGCCAATTCTCGCGCAAACAGACTGTTACGTCGTCCATCGTCGGATCGGCGAAGGCTCACACCATAGCGCCGTCCCTCGTAGATCCCTTCGCTGTAGCCCTCAGGGAGTGCTCCTAGCGCCGCCTCGAAATCAACACTTTCCATCCAGCTAACGCTCCCTTTCGACGTGCGAAGCATATGTTTGCACCGCCCGTCGTTTTTTGCGCGCCACCTAGATGGCATCGATTCCATAACCACAGGTCCCTAGACCATCGAATTTCGCAGTCGTATTTTCGGACGTCTGCAAAGAAATTCGAAAGATGACCACATACCACACACAGGAAGGCGGACGATGAAGGCAATCGTGGTAACGGATCAGGCTGCTGGAACGGGCGGGATGAAGCTGATGCAGCGGCCCGAGCCGCAGGCAGCGATAAACGACGTCGTCGTTCAGATTCATGCGTCGGGATTCGTGCCTACCGAGCTGACGTGGCCCTCGACCTGGACCGATCGCCGCGACCGTGACCGAACACCATCGATCCCCGGCCACGAGCTCGCCGGAGTGGTCACGGCCCTCGGCTATGGCACGACGGGACTGTCGGTCGGACAGCGTGTGTTCGGCCTCGCCGACTGGCATCGCGACGGCACCCTGGCGGAGTTTGTGGCGATCGAGGCACGCAACCTTGCGCCGCTGCCGGGCGACGTCGACTTCACGGTGGGCGCCAGCCTGCCGATCTCGGGCCTGACGGCATGGCAGGGACTGTTCCAGCACGGCCGTCTTCAGGCGGGGCAGAGCGTTCTCGCGCACGGCGCGGCCGGCGCAGTCGGGACGATGGTGACGCAGCTCGCGCGTGAGGCCGGCGCCTATGTCATCGGCACCGGACGCGCCGCCGACCGTCAGAAGGTCCTCGACTTCGGCGCGCAGGAGTTCGTCGACCTCGACAATGACGTCCTCGAAGACATCGGCGCAGTCGATCTGGTCTTCGACGTCATTGGCGGCGACATCCAGAAGCGGTCCGCAGGCTTGATTCGAGCCGGAGGAACGCTGGTGACCATCGTCGGGCCAGCCGAGGCGCGGCCTGCCGACGGCCTTGCGGTCGATTTCGTTGTCGAGTCCGATCGTGCTCAACTGAGTGAGATCGTCCAGCGGGTGCGGGACGGACGACTGCGGACGAACATCGGCAACATCGCGACCTTTGACGAAGCCGTCGCCGCTTTCAATCCGACCGAGCGGCGCACGGGAAAGACGGTCATCCGCGTTCGTCCGTGAGGACTTGGCGAGGGCGAGCAGTTCCGCCCTCCTCGTTGATGATCGTCGCTGGTTGGTCCAGTCCGGCGCCGGTGAAGCGGCGCAACATGAAATCGACTAGGCCGGCGCGTTTCGGAAAGCGATCGTAACTGGGTCCAACCGCATGTGATGCCGACTGCTTTTGGACGCTTGAACACGGCTTCGGGATTCCTCTGACGCGAGCTTGCTTTAACCTCGTGTTGGATCGCGACCTTCAGTCTTCGGTAGTCGGTGCAAAACTCTTGAGAGGCCTTGCAATGAAAACTTCGCAGCTCTTCCAGACGGCGCTAGAGCCAGATGACCTTCAGACTTTCTTTCACGACGTTCGTCAGACCAGCGAAAGACTGGGTGAACCACTTTCGGATGCCGATGCGACAGTACAGTCCATGCCCGACGCGAGTCCGGCTAAATGGCACCTCGCACATACGACCTGGTTCTTCGAGGCGATGGTGCTCAAGCCGTTTGTCCCGGCGTACAAAACCTTTGATGAGGATTTCAACTTTCTCTTCAACTCGTATTACGAAACGCTCGGGGCGCGGCAGCCACGGCCGCGACGTGGGATGATCACACGGCCGGCGTTGAGCCACATCCTGGACTATCGGAAGCATGTCGACGATGCCCTCGATGCGTTACTGCGCACGAGCCCAGGCCGGCGCGTTGCAGAGCTGGTCGAGCTCGGCTGTCATCATGAGCAGCAACATCAGGAACTCTTGCTCACCGACATCTTGCATCTCTTCGCTCAGAATCCACTTCATCCGGCTTATCGTGATCCTGGGCCTGTCACCGTGGAGACTGCTGTTCTACCTCCGCTCTCCTTCACCGAGTTCGACGAGGCGATCGTTGAGATTGGCCATGGATCCGTTGGATTCGCCTACGATAGCGAAGGTCCGCGACATCGCGCCCTGGTCGAACCTTTCCGGCTCGCCAATCGCCTTGTCACGAATGCCGAGTGGGCGGACTTCATCGATGACGGCGGCTATAAGAAATCGCTCCTATGGCTGTCAGAGGGTTGGGCAAAAGTGCAGGCCGAAGGATGGTCCCAACCTCTCTACTGGGAGGAGCGCGGCGGACAAAACTGGACGATGACGCTCAGAGGTTTCCAACCCCTCGATCCCACCGCGCCGGTCACTCACATAAGCTACTTTGAGGCGGACGCGTTCGCGACATGGTCCGGAAAGCGACTTCCAACGGAGGTCGAGTGGGAAACCGCGGCTCAGGGGATCGCGATCGAGGGCAATTTCCTCGACACGCATCGTCTTCGTCCCAAGCCGGCATCACCTCATGTTGGTGGTCTTCAACAGATGTTCGGGGATGTCTGGGAGTGGACCCGCAGCGCGTTCTTGCCATATCCGCGGTTTCGCACGGTAGAGGGCGCTGTTGGCGAGTACAACGGCAAATTCATGTCAGGCCAATTCGTGCTTCGCGGGGGCTCCTGCGTAACCCCGCCAGGGCATATGCGCGCGAGCTACCGAAACTTCTTCCCCGGGCATGCTCGATGGCAGTTTTCGGGGCTGAGGCTCGCTGAGGACGCGTAAAAGGCCGGCGAGCCGAGACGTGTTGATCCAATCTGAAGGAGACACCCATGACCAAACAACAGATCGTTCCCGCCATGGAAGTGATCGGCGCCGACGGCGTCCATGTAGGCACCGTCGACGCTATTGTCGATGGCCGCATCAAACTGACAAAGCGCGATAGTGGTGAGGGCAGTCACAAGGGGCACGATCATTTTATCGATCTCGGCTTGGTCGCCATCGTGGAGGGCAAGCAAGTCCGCCTTTCGGCGAACGCAGCCGTAGCCATCACCTTCGAGGAAGAGAAATCACGTAACCCGGTTTGACCGCGCATTCGCGAACGACGGTTTCCGGGGCCGACGACGGGCTCGCACCAAAACCGACGGCGCGGAAAGGAAATGAACATGACATCAAAACTTGAACAGTTGCGCACGATGTCGACGATTGTCGCCGATACCGGTGATCTGGAGGCCGTCAGCGCGGCTGAAGCCAGTGGATTGCACCACGAACCCGACCATCGTCCTCAAAGCCATAGAAAGCGAGCCTTACAAGGAGGTCGTCCAAGAAGCGCTGTCATGGGGACGTAAGTGTAGCGGCGACCCGTCGCGCATTGCGGCAGCTACCGCAGATCGCTTGGCGATTTCTGTCGGGATCGAGCTTTTGCGCCGCGTGCCCGGATACGTCTCGACGGAAGTTGACGCCAACCTCTCCTTCAATGTCGCGGCCTCAATCGCTAAGGCTCGCCAAATCATAGCCGACTACGAGCAACGCGGTGTCCAGCGCGACCGGGTGCTTATCAAGCTCGCCGCGACGTGGGAAGGGATACGCGCAGCCGAGATCCTGCAGCGGGAGGGCGTGTCGTGCAACATGACGCTCTTGCTGAACCGCGCACAGGCCATCGCGAGCGCCGATGCCGGGGCATTCCTGATCTCGCCGTTCGTAGGGCGCATTTATGACTGGCACAAGAAAGCCGAAGGCAGGGATTTCACGGCCAAGGAAGACCCAGGTGTCCGATCCGTTCGTGACATCTACAATCATTTCAAGACCGAAGGCATTGAAACGATCGTCATGGCCGCATCATTCAGGAATATCGGTCAAATTCAGGCACTTGCCGGCTGCGACCGACTTACGATCGCGCCAAATCTCCTGGATGCCCTGGAATCGAACAGCGATCACCTTGAGAGAGCACTTTCGCCCGGCGCGCATCCCGAGCAACCGCTGCGGCAGCCGGCGGATGCCATTTGCCACTGGTTTGTCAGCGAGGACGCGGTCGACATCAAGCATCCGGCGCCTAATGCGCCGATCGATGAGGTGACCTTCCGCTGGATCATGAACGAAGATGCGATGGCAACCGAGAAATTGGCCGAGGGCATCCGCATATTCGCACGAGACCTGCAGGAACTGCGCACCCGAATTGGCAGGCAGCTCCAATAGTCGGCCTTAGGACGTTCCATAAGGCGACGACCGCCCCAACCGAACGGTTTCAGCCCGGGCTATATCGGCTATTATCGCATGGAGAGGAATGAGAAATGGCAGTCGCGACATGGAACGGCACAGTGATAGCGAAATCGGACAAGACCGTTGTCGTCGAAGGCAACCACTACTTTCCGCCTGAATCCGTCAATACACAATATCTTAAGCAGAGTGCGACGACCAGCCGGTGTCCATGGAAGGGCCTTGCGAACTACTATTCGCTTATCGTCGATGGCAAAACCAATGAAGACGCGGCATGGTATTACGCGGATCCCTCCGATGCTGCAGCGCCCATCAAAGGTTACATCGCATTCTGGAAAGGTGTGGATGTAAGGTGATAGACTGACCGCCTTCGTCACCTGGCTTTCTGATGAGACCGTTCGTGGGTGGCCAGACTGACCGCCTGACGCCATCGACACGTAAGGCGTCGCCTACCAGCTTCCAGCTGCGGCAGGGCTCGATCGCCTATGACTATGTAAGTGAACTTGATGTTCCGGACTTGACCGAGAATTTCTGAGGCACTGATCCTGAGATCAGTAAGACAAAGGCCCGACGGCGGCTAATCACTCGGCGCGCCGCCGTCCTCGGTCTCATACGCAACTAAGACGCGTTTCGCTTCTGACCGATAGTCTGAAGGGTCGGTCCCGTAGTGCTGCCGGAAGGTTCGAGTGAAGCTGCTGCGGCTCTGATATCCCGCCTGAAGTGCGACTTGCTCGATGGACAGTGCGTTGGCAGCCAGCAGGCTCGCCGCATGCCGCATGCGAAGACGTCTCAGGACAGACATCGCCGATTCACCGAATGCAGCCGTGAATCTCGCCATGAACGCCGAGCGGCTCAACCCAACCGATTTGCACAGGGTTTGAACGCTGAAGTCCGCCGCGGGACGTGATGCCATTTCCGCGAACGCGCGCGCTATCGGCGGGTCACTCAAAAGCGAAAAGCGCTCTACCCAAGCGTTTGACGAAGTCAGACAGCGACGAAGCAGGGTTAGCAGCACGAGCTTGAACAGCGCTGACGCCATCGGTCCCCGACCGATCTCATCCGTAGCGAGTTCAACCATCGCATAGCTCATCACCTGGTCGAGCTGGTCATACGCATCAAAGGTTTCAACTACCGGCGAAGCGAGCGAAGCAAAGAGATCCAGCCCCGGACCGTAAACCGCGTGGAAGCTACCGCAGACAAGCGAAAACGATGCCTCGTCTTCTCCGATCTCGTAGCGGTGCACGGAGCCGGGAACGAAGGTGCTTTTCTTGATGCTGCAGGCGGCAGAACGGGAGCGCCCGAATGATGAACCGTCCGCGACGACCTCGATTGACTTGTTCGCCGGCGCCACGACGAGCCTGTGCGGGACGAGATCGATTGCTGCTTCGCCATCGACGATGATCATGCCGGAGCCGGTAAGACCATAGTATATGGTCGGCAGATCGCCTCCCTCGATGTGGAGGTTGGCTCCTGCGGCGAACAGGCACTCGGACAACTGGGCCGACGCTACTTCCATCGTGCCCATCAGTTTGTCGAGATCAGCTCGCGATATTCGCCAAAGCGCTTCGCATCCCACGTCCAGAAAGCCTCACGGTGCATCAGCTCGACGGTCGGAGGCTCAGGACACCACTGTCTGACGCGGACGCTCCGCGCAGCGCGTCATGTGAACGGTTTTATGCGCTCCGGCTCGACTGGATTGTTGAGCATCAATAATTGCCATCACCCGAAATGAAGGCCGGTGCACAATCGCTCAGCTGGATGGTTCGGTGTAGCCTCAAGGCCCGAATATGATAATTTCAGTCAGCACATGAATGGGCAGCAAATAGGCCGTTTATGCTACCCATAGTGGATGAATTGCCATCTGAGGCTCGCGGTTTAGTAGCGAATGAGTCCGAACAGGCCGAATAACGCGTCCGCATCCTGCCAAGCCTCTGCAACCTTCCATCCTCCAGCGCGAGCAAGCCGCTCGAAGCTCTCCGCAGTATATTTTCTGGAACTCTCCGTGTGGATGGTTTCCGACGTTCTGAAGAGGAACGTCTGCGCACAAAGAGTAACGCGCTGATCGCATAAGCTGACCAGATGCATCTCTACGGCTTTCTCGATCTCGTTCCAGCGCGACACATGCTTGAACTGCTCTAAACGGAAGTCGCCGCCAAGCTCGGTGTTGATCCGCTCGAGGAGATTAAGGTTAAACGCGGCCGTCACGCCCGCGCGGTCGTCGTAAGCACGCAGAAGCGTATCTACGTTCTTCTGGAGATCGACACCGATAATGGCCCGTCCGCCATCGCCCAAGTGACGTCCCATCTGCATAAGCAAAGCCTGCGCCTCGATCGTGTTCAAATTCCCCATCGTCGAGCCCGGGAAAAAACCTGTCCTGCGGCCATCGGAGCCATCAAACGGAACCTCAAATACATCCAGGAAATTGCGCTCGATGGGGCGCACGCAGAGCGACGGGAAGCGCGAAGCAATCCTCTTCGACGTTTCCGCAAGGAAGGCGTCGGCGATATCGATCGGCACATAGCCGCGTGGGTCGCGCAGCCCTGCCAGCACAAGCTCCGTCTTAATGCCGGCTCCAGCACCATACTCGATGAGAGTCGCGCCAGAGCCTATAAAATCGGCGATGTCCGCCTGCCGCTCCCGCAGGATCGAGGTTTCGGCTCGGGTCACGTAATACTCTTCGAGCTTGGTTATCTCTTCGAAAAGCGCAGATCCTCGCTCGTCGTATAACCAACGGCTCGGCAATGTCTTCACATCAGCCGATAATCCGGCGACCACATCTCGGGCAAATTCATTTTCAACAAGTTCGATGCTCTTATTTACATGATGCATAGTTTCCGCTTTCGGTGACGCAACAGAGGACGGCCGCGATGAAGTCACGGCCAAGTGCGTCACCATAGATTCTTGCCATGCACAGCGAGTCTACAATGCGTCTCCAATCGTCCGTGTGGACGACGCAACGCGTTGTCTACAGTCCGTCCTTGTATGATTGTGGTTGGAGAAGAGGAGTTGTTTCGCCCAAAAATTCGCGGTCGTCCGCGCGATTCCGGAGTCGCGCCGACGATATCCACTGGCTATCGAAAGCATGGCCAAATGGAATTTTCAATTCCATCCGGCACACTTGATACTCTTTCGTTCGCGATGCGCACGGCGAAAGACAAACCGCCGAAATTTGGGCGGATTGCCGAAACTTCGGCTAAAGAGGGAGCTCCTTTCGGCGCTGACAAGCCCGGCGCATGGCGGTATCGGACATGAATGGAGGGTAACATGTCCTTTTCGATATACGACGTCACCGTCCCCGTGATGCTGCATGGGCTCACGGTTATGGACGACTATTTGCTTCATGCCCAAAACCTGGAACGCTCCAATTCCCTTGATCCGGGAAGCGTACTGACATCCAGGCTCGCTCCCGACATGCTGACGTTCGGTGAACAATTCGCGGTCAACTGCAACAAGGTCCAGCTGCACATGACCAAGCTTATGAATCGAAACCAGGCGACGCCGCGTGACGTCGCGATGATCTATCCCGCTCTTCAAGGACGTCTGTTAGAAACGCGCAGCTTCCTGCAAACAATCCAGCCGGAAGATCTGTCGAGCGCTCAGACGCACGTTTATGAACTGACTCCGTCGGTTGCACGGGGCTGGTTCGGCGGAGATGATTACATTCGACACGTCGTACTAGCGGATTTCTTTTTCCATATCGCGATGGCGCACGCGATTCTGCGCCATCTTGGAGCTCCGGCAGGAAAGAAGGACTATCTGGGGGATCTCACGCCAGTGGGGTGAAGGATTGGTCGTTTTCGTTACCTGAAGCGGGGAGGCCAGCGGACGTTCGCCCACAACTCGTCCTTGTCCGCAAACGGGCCGAACAACAGCTGCAACTGCCGGATCTGGCAACTGTCGAGGCTGTGGCACCTGCCGAATTCCTCAACGCTAATCCTCTCCGTGGATCGAGGGCCGGGATCGGCCGGTTGCTTGACAGGGTGCACGCGAAAGCCTTTAGCGTCTTCCGAACTCATCCCGATCTTCCTGGATGTCATAGTCTGCATTGCAATGGATCCCGATGGTGGGACGTAATCTCTCGGGCCTTATCCGGCCATCAGCCGTCGAGCATTTTGGCATATTCGGGGTGACGGCTGGCGAAGCGTGCCATGAAAGGACATTTTGCGATCACGCGACGGCCGGCGGCGTGCAGATGTTCGAACACACCTTCGGCGAGCTTCGTGCCTATTCCTTGCCCCGAAAACTCCTGTGGGACCTCCGTATGAAGTAGGACAAATCTGTCGCTTTCGATCTTGTAATAAGCGACGGCGACGGTACCGCCGATGGCAAGCTCGAAGCGCTTGGCTGCAGGATTATCTATTACATGCGCGTCCATATCAGTCCTTCCGCCATGCTGCGGCAAAGCCCGTCAAGGAGGCGGGTCGGGATATAATCAAAATTGAGTGCTCAGCCTCGCCGCAACATCAGCCTTTTGCGAGCAGTATTTTTACTGGACCAGTTCTGCAAAATTGCGGTTAGTCCTGCTGATACGCAAACTGGGCTTATCGCGCAAAGGCTGTGCTCAGTACGAGTCTCTCAGACATGATACGTTGACCGTCACCGCGACTTCACTGCATCCCACCTCAGACTTGAGTGAGAACGCGCGTCCGCGGCCCTATTTTTTTGTGGTGCGATCCAGTTCCAAGAAGCCGGTGATACGCATGGCTCTGAGGATATCAGACAGAGGATCACGCATTTTGGACGCCTGGATACAGGAGTCCGCGATATCGATGTTTAACGGCCAAAAGGCTGGCCATATATTCCGGTCCTCGCCAACAATTCGAAGGCCGATGCATGCAATATGTCCTGCCAGGAAAGACCGGCCCGTATGTCTCCTGTCTCTGCCTTAGCAGCATGACTTTCGACGGGACGGACGGGATCCGTCGTCTCGACGCCACGCGAGCCTGGCTTTCTGCCGGACGTCCCACGAAAGAGCCCTGCGTCTCCTCTCGCGGCGCATCGAAACGATGATCAGCGGCGTCCGGCGGCCGACGAAGGAGAGTAGACCATGAAGATAGTCGTGATCGGCGGCACTGGTTTGATTGGCTCGAGGACCGTTGCCATTCTGCGCCGGGGCGGCCAGGAGGTCATCGCGGCGTCGCCCAAAGGTGGCGTCAACACCGTCACCGGAGAAGGGCTCAAAGAAGCCATGGCCGGCGCACTAGTGGTGATCGACCTCTCCAATGCGCCGTCATCTGACCCCCAGGCGGTATTGGAATTCTTCGAGACCTCCGGCCGCAACCTTGTCGCGGCAGAGGCCGCGGCGGGCATTCGGCACCATATCACGCTATCCATCGTCGGGACCGACAGGGTACCCGACCAAGGCTATTACCGCGCCAAAGTCGCCCAAGAGAAACTGATCGAGGCTTCCGGTATCCCCTATACGATCATTCGCTCGACCCAGTTCCTGGAATTCCTCGGCCGCATCGCCGATGCGAGTTCGGATGGAAGCGTCGTCAGGCTTGCGCCGGGCCTGCTTCAGCCTATCGCGGCTGACGACGTTGCCGCCGTCGTCGCCGAAGTGGCCTTCGATAATCCGCGAAATGGCGTCATCGAGATCGCAGGCCCGGAACGAGCGGAGTTCAACGAAATCATTGCCCGCTATTTGAAGGGTATCGGCGACCCACGGAAGGTCGTGAAAGATCCCGAAGCCCGATATCGCGGCGGGCGGATCGAGGAGAAGTCGCTCGTACCCTTGGGCGAGGCGCGTCTCGGCCGCATCAGTCTCGAGGAGTGGTTACGGCGCTCGCAGAAAGGAGCCTGATCAGACCGTCGCGGGCCGCATCGACACTGCGCGATGCAGCCGCCGGTGATCAACAAGCCCAGGCGATGACCGCTTACGTTTTGTCCAGAGCCTCCCGCAAGGACAGCTTCAATATTGAAGAAGGAAAAAGCCAGTGAAGTTCCGAACCATCATCGCCGCCACCTGCGCCGTCCTCGCCCTCTCGATGGCCGGCCCCATATCCGCCCATGATAGCAAAGCGGAAACCGTCACGAAGAACTTCGAGGCGGCCATTCCCAATATCTCTGGCAAGTCGTTGATCGCCGTAGAAGTCGATTATGCGCCGGGCGCGGCGTCCCCCTCCCACACCCACGCGAAGTCGGCCTTCATCTACGCCTATGTGATCTCGGGTGCGATCGAGTCGAAGGTGAATGACGGCGAGACGCGCATCTATCGGGCAGGCGAGAGCTGGTCCGAAGCGCCGGGTGCGACCCATTCGATCAGCCGCAACGCGAGCAAGACCGAGCCGGCAAAGCTGCTCGCCGTGTTCGTCATCGACACCGATGACAAAGCGCTGACTACGCCCATCAAATAGCCTTCACGGCAAGAGGCCAATGACCAGACGTCTGGATTATAACCAAATCGCGCCGAACGGAGCCAAGGCCCTTGGAGGTGTGTATGGCTATATCACGCAGAGCGACCTGCCGGCCGAGCTGGTCGACCTTGTCTATCTCCGCGTTTCGCAGATCAACAACTGCGGCTATTGGCTCGACATCCACACACGCGATCTCACGAAGAGGGGCGTGCCGATCGAGAAGCTCGCCCTGGTTCAGGCCTGGGAGGAAGGCGGCGACCTTTTCAACGAGACCGAGCGCGCCGCCTTGGCCTGGGCCGAGACGGTGACGCGCGTGGCACAGACCGGTGTGCCGGACGACGCCTACCAGGCGGCGCGCGCGGTTTTCGACGAGAAGGAGTTGGTCGACCTCACAATCGCGATCAGCCTGATGAATGCCTACGACCGCATGGCGATCAGCTTCCGCAACACGCCCTACGCGGCCATCGAAAAATAAGCAAAGCGCACCCCGCCGCGGTGCTCATATCTCGAAGGAAGGACATCCTCTCATGAAAATCTTTGTTGCCGGCGCCACCGGTGCGGTGGGCCTTCCGCTCGTACGCGCGCTGCGCACCCTGGGCCACGAGGTCACGGGCATGACACGCGGCGGCCCGGGCGTCGATCGACTGCGTGAGGTCGGCGCGTCTGCTTCCACCGCTGATGCTTTCGACCGAGGGGCAGTATGCGATGCGATCGCGGCCGCCGCGCCAGATGTGGTGATTGACCAGCTTACATGGCTGCCCGCGAACCCCGCTGACATCATCAAGTCCATGCCAAACGACACGCGGCTCCACGAGGAGGGCGGCGGCAATCTGTTCGCCGCAGCGCAGGAGTTTGGCGTCGCACGCTATATCCTGCAATCGCGTGGCTTCTATCTTGGCGCTCCGTCGGGGCAACTCGCCGACGAGACGGCCCGGCTTCGCTACGATGCGCCCGGCCCGATCGGGGAGAGTACGCGCGTGATGGGCGCCTATGAAGATCGGGTCTTGGGCTCGAGGGCGTTACAGGGTGTCGTGCTGCGCTATGGATTCTTTTACGGACCGGGCACCTGGTATCGTCCCGACGGTGCGATCGCGGAGCAGTTTCGCAAGGGTGAGGCAAGAATTATCAGCGATGGCGCGGCGGTCTGGTCTTTCGTCCATATTGACGACGCGGTCGCGGCAACCGTCGCGGCGATCACCGCCGAACCCGGAACATACAATGTTGTGGACGATGATCCGCTGCCTGTGTCCGAATGGATGCCGGCGTTCGCCCGCTGGGTCGACGCGCCGGTACCGCCTCGAATGAGTGAGGCGGACGCGTTGGCTGTCGCCAGTGAGGAGGCGGTCTTCTACCATATGAGCCTGACCGGGGCATCCAACGCGCGCGCCAAGGCGAAGCTTGGTTTCACGCCGCGTCGGCTGCTCTGGGCGAACCATCAAATTCCGCGTCTTGCATCGGAAGCCGGCGTGTGACGAAGCCGACGGTCTCGCCGATGCAGGAGCCGACTTCCTTGCGTGCGTGGAAGCGCCGCGCTCGCACCGCGGCGTGCCAAGCGCCTCTCAGCCATTCCGATAACGGTCAGTTATCGACTCCATGGCGAGAGGTGATTTTCTTTCTTACCGTCGTCAATCCAATCTTCGAGCCATCGTCCGGGTCAAAGTCGGCGGTCCGTTGAACGATCGCAGGCAGGAGGCCGAGATCAACATTTGATGAGTTCTGGCGAGCGACGCATGGAGCCGCTCAAATTCGTTCAAGCGAGGATATCTATGATTGAAATCACTGCCGACATGACGGCGATCATCCAGCAAGCGATTCTGTCGTTCGTCGCGACAGTCAACGAGGACGGGACGCCCAATCTTTCGCCGAAAGCGTCCTTGACGGTCAGAAACGGCGTTCTCTACTTCGCGGATATCGCATCGCCCAAGACGATACGGAACTTGAGGCGCAATCCCGCCGTCGAAATTAACGTAGTCGACATCTTCCAGAGGCGCGGTTATCGATTCAAGGGTCGTGCGTTGATACTGCCGGCAGGCGATGGCGAGTATTCGATGATCGCCGACTGGGTTCGGGCGACGAACGGCCAAGAGTATCCCGTCGATCACGTTGTCAAAATCGACACCACTTCGATCACCCCGTTGCTGTCGCCGGCCCATGTCTTTGCCCAACCTCCTCGAAGTCAGGACGAGATCAGGAGCACCTACCTTCAAAAGTACGCTGTGAAACCGATCGGGGAATAGCTGCAGGGCGGCGTGCGAGGGATCCGAGAGGGCGATGTTGCCGTCGCTGGCATCGATTCCATAGCCACAGGTCATTGGACCGGCGAGTTTCGCCGTCCTACTTTTTGCTCGCCCGCAAAGGATGTCGGAAGATGAAGAAATACAACAAAACTCCGAGGCCGTGTCGCTGCTGACGTGAGAGCAAGTAGTCTTCAAGGCCTCGCCGGACGCAAAGGGCGTTCAATCCGAAACGAACATTCCATTCAGCAGAACGACGAAAAGACCGAAGTCATGGCGCTTGCCGTGGCTTCTCGATCAAAAACGTCGGAGGTAATCGATGCAGTTCCGCCATTCAACTTTGAAATATTTTCTGCCGGTTTGCGTAGTTCTGTCCGCCGGAGCTGCCCGGGCTCAGGAAACGCCTCCCCCACCACAGGTGTCCGTGGCCAAGCCGGTCGTGCGAGACGTCGTCGACAACGACGACTTCATCGGCCGCTTCCAGGCCTCCGAGCAGGTCTCGATCCGCTCCAGGGTCGGCGGCTACCTTCAGAGCATCAACTTCAAGGACGGCCAGTTGGTCAAGCAGGGCGACGAGCTTTTCGAGATCGACCAGCGCCCCTTCATCACCGCATTCAACGAGGCCACCGCCCAGCTTGCGGTCGCCAGCTCCACCCTGACCTACGCGCAGTCGGAATTCAACCGCGTGAACACGCTGGTAAAGTCCGGTAGCCAGACGGTGTCGACGCTCGATGACCGACGCAGGGAGCTGCAGTCCGCGCAGGCGAACCTCCAGGGATCCGAGGCAAGCGTTGAACGGGCGAGGCTCGATCTCACCTACAGTAAGATCACGGCCCCGCTGGCCGGACGTATCAACCGCCATCTGATTTCGGTCGGCAACCTCGTGCAGGCCGACCAGACCGAGCTGACGACGATCGTCGCGCTCGATCCCATCGACTTCTATTTCGATGTCGATGAGCGCCGTCTTCTCAACTACGCCGAGACGGCGCGGAAGAACGGGAAGGTCCTGCAGGAGGGGGGTGGTGGCCTAAAGGTAAGCGTGCGTCTTGGTGACCGCGACCAGACAAAGTTCTCGGGCACGCTCAACTTCGCGGAAAATACCGTCGATCAGGCCACCGGCACGCTGCGCGTACGCGCCCGTTTTGCCAATCCCGACTTCGTCCTTCAACCCGGTCTCTTCGGCCGCGTCGAGATCGAAGGTTCGAATTCCTACACTGCGATCCTCATTCCCGATGAAGCGATTGCCGCCGACCAGAACGAGCGCGTGGTCTACGTGCTCAATCCCGACAATACGGTCACGACGAAATCCGTTCGTCCGGGTCCCAAGCTCTATGGCTACAGGGTCATTCGCTCAGGCCTCACGGGCGATGAGCAAATCGTCGTGAAGGGCGTCGTCCGTGTCCGCCCCGGCGCCAAGGTTACTCCGGTTACGGTGCAACTGCCCAGGGAGAACCCCAACGATGTGCCCGCGACGGCGCAGCAAGCAGTGTCAGCGGCGGGAGCAGCCCAATGAGGTTCGCACATTTCTTTGTCGACCGGCCGATCTTCGCGTCGGTTATCTCAGTCGTGCTCATCATCATCGGCAGCGTTGCCTACTTCCAGCTCCCGGTCGCGCAGTATCCGGAAATCGCGCCGCCGACCATCGTCGTGCGGACGTCCTATCCGGGCGCGGATCCGCAAACGATCGCGGACGCGGTATCGACACCGATCGAACAGCAGGTGAACGGCGTCGAGGACATGCTCTACATGTCATCCTACTCCAGTGGCGATGGCTCCATGGCACTGACAATCACCTTCAAGCTGGGAACCGACCTCGATAAAGCACAGGTGCTCGTCCAGAACCGTATCGCCATTGCCCTGCCCCGCCTTCCGCAAGAGGTGCAACGTCTCGGCGTCACGACCGACAAGACCTCGCCGAATCTGTTGATGGTCGTCCACCTCCTGTCTCCGACCGGCCGCTACGACCAGCTCTACACGTCCAATTATGCACGCAGCCGCATTCGTGACGTTCTCGTACGCCTCCAGGGCGTCGGTGACGTCCAGATATTCGGCGAGCGTCAATATTCCATGCGTGTCTGGCTCGACCCGGAGAAACTGTCGGCCTACGGTATGACATCCGCCGATGTCGTCAACGCGCTCAGGGACCAGAACGTCCAGGTCACGGGTGGCTCCATTGGAGCGCCTCCGGCGGGAACCGACAACGCCTTTCAGTATACGGTCAGGACGGATGGCCGATTTTCCGACGCCCGTCAGTTCCGATACGTGATCGTCAAGGCTGCTGCGGACGGCCGCCTGGTGAAGCTGGAGGACGTCGCGCGCGTCGAGCTCGGTGCGCAGGACTATGTCACGAACAGCTATCTGAACAACAAAACGGCCGTCGCGCTCGTTATCAACGCCCGACCGGGCACGAACGCGCTGGAGACGACCGGGCAGATCAAGTCGATGATGGCAGGTTTGTCAAAGAACTTCCCGCCCGGCCTTGAATACAGCATCGTGTACGACCCAACCGAGTTTGTCGCCGAGTCCATCTCCGAGGTCTATCGAACGATCGGCGAAGCGGCGGTGCTGGTCGCCCTCGTGGTCCTCGTGTTCCTGCAGTCATGGCGCACGGCGATCATCCCGATCGTCGCCATCCCGGTCTCGCTGATCGGTACTTTTGCGTTCCTCGCCGCCTTCGGCATGTCGCTGAACATGCTGACGCTCTTCGGTCTGGTCCTGGCGATCGGCATCGTGGTCGATGATGCGATCGTCGTCGTTGAAAATGTCGAACGCAACCTCGCCAAGGGCATGAGTCCGCGCAGGGCCGCGCACGTCACGATGAACGAAGTCGGCACCGCCGTCGTGGCGATCTCCCTGGTACTGATCGCGGTCTTCGTACCGACAGCCTTCATTCCGGGCATCTCGGGGCAGTTCTACAGGCAGTTCGCCGTCACCATCTCGATCGCGACCGCCATCTCGGCATTGAACTCGCTTACCCTATCCCCGGCGCTCGCGGCCGTCGTCCTGAAGAAGCACGATCACGCGAAGGAAAGACGGAACATCTTGTCAAGGATCGGGCACGGTGCTGCGAGCGGCTTCAACCGTGGCTTCGACGCACTCAGCCGTGGCTACTCGTCCGTCGTGCGGTTCATCGTCCGATCCTGGATCGGGGTCGGCTGCGCCATGGTTGTCTTCGTCGGCCTTCTGGGCGCGACATGGTTCATAAGCACCAAGGTCCCAAGCGGCTTCATCCCGGTGATGGACCAGGGCTACGCCATCATCGTCATCCAGCTTCCGGACGGCTCATCGCTGGAAAGGACGGACGCCGTCGTACGCAAGGTCACCGACATCGCCAGGAAGACTTCAGGCGTCAAGGATGCGGTGGAATTCGCGGGCTTCAGCGGCGCGACGTTCACCAATGCCTCCAATGCCGGCGTCGTGTTCACATCGTTCCAGCCCTTTGCCGACCGCATGAAAACAGGTGACAACGCCAACAAGATCATCAAATCGCTCTACAAAAACCTCCAAAGCGTCGATGAAGCCTTCATCATCGCGATCCCGCCACCGCCCGTCCGGGGTATCGGCAACTCCGGCGGCTTCAAGATGCAGATCATGGACCAGGACAGTTCCAGCATGACGCGCGTGCTCGACGTCGCGCGACGGATGGCGGTCGCGGCCAACCAGACGCCAGGTCTGGCCGGAGTGTTCACGACTTTCTCGGAGTCCACTCCCGAGTTCTATCTCGACATCGACCGTGACAAGGCTCAGTACCTCAACGTGCCGATCCCGAATATCTTCGAGACGCTGTCGACGAACCTCGGCATTTCCTACGTGAACGACTTCAATGCCTTCGGGCACGTGTACCAGGTGCGCGCACAGGCGGACAAGCGGTTCAGGATGGAGAAGGACGACATGCTGAATCTCAAGGTCAAGTCCGCCACCGGCGCGCTGGTCCCACTCGGCACGCTTGCCGATATCCGTGACACCAGCGGGCCGACCCTTATCCAGCGCTACAACATGTATGTGTCGGTACCGCTGCAGGGCAACGCCACTCCTGGCGTCTCGACCGGCGACGCCATCCAGAAGATGGACGCACTGGCCACCAAGATGCTGCCGCCGGGTACGACCTTCGAATGGACGGACCTCTCCTACCAGGAAACGCATACGGGCGGCAGCATCGTATGGATCTTCGCGCTGTCGGTTGTCTTCGTCTTCCTGGCGCTCGCGGCCCAGTACGAAAGCTGGGTGCTTCCGCTCGCGATCATCCTGATCGTACCGCTCGCCGTCCTCGGCGCGCTGATCGGCGTCTATATCAGGGGCATGGACAACAATGTCCTGACGCAAATCGGCTTCGTCGTCCTGATCGGACTGGCCGCAAAGAACGCGATCCTGATCGTCGAGTTCGCGCGCCAGGCGCAGGACGAAGGCAAAACAGCCATTGAGGCCGCGATCGAGGCAAGCCACCTGCGCCTGCGCCCGATCCTGATGACGGCATTTGCCTTTATTTTCGGCGTGCTGCCACTGGTCGTGGCTGAGGGACCAGGCGCCGAGATGCGCCAGTCGCTCGGCACTGCCGTGTTCAGCGGGATGCTCGGGGTGACCATCTTCGGTCTCCTCCTGACGCCCGTCTTCTATGTCCTGCTCCGCGCGCGCTACAAGCCGCGCAAGCATGAAGAAGAAGACGACGAGGATCTGCAGCAGGCAGCCCAGTAACCAAAGCGCATGGTTGGCCCGTCAGCTGCAAACGCTTGTCGGGCCACACCGCGATTATAATGTCTAATACCGCCTTGTTATGATCTCGCACGATATTTAATCTCGGTGGTCGAACAAGGTAGCTTCACGTGGGCGGCCGAAAAGCTGCACGTTTCACAATCCGCGCTGTCGCTACAGATTCGCCATCTCGAAGAACGCCCCGGCGTGAAACTTCTCGACAGATCCGGCAAAACAGTTGTCGCGACGGACATTGGTAAAGCCTATATCGGTCATGCCGCTCAGGCTCTGCGCGAGTTCGATGCTGGCAAGCGCGCTGTCCTTCAAGCCAAGGTCATGCCGCCATCGACATGCAGTTCGATTCCGTTAACGAAGCTCCCTGCGTCGGACGCAAGGAACAGCGCAGCGCGGGCCAGTTCCTCCGGCCGCCCCATGCGGCCGGCGGGAATGAGGGAAGCCATATAGTCTTCAAATGTCGGGCGATCGGCTTCCGAAACCCCCAGCTTGCCGAGGATTGCGGTTTCGACTGGCCCGGGGCTCAGGATGTTGACGCGGATCTTCCGTGGTTTGAATTCGATGGCCCAGTTCTTGGCGAAGGCGGCGACCGCGGCTTTCGAGCCAGCATAAACGGCGTGGTCCGGCAAGACCTTCGTTGCCGCCAACGAACTCGTGACGATAATGCTGCCGCTATCGCGAAGAAGCGGAGCGACCGCCTGCACGCCGAAGAAGACGCCGCGAGTATTCGTTGCAAAATGGCGGTCGTAGTCTTCAGGCGTGACATTGCCGGAGGCTGCGAGGTTGATAACACCGGCATTTGCCATGTAGATGTCCAAGCCGCCGAAGCGGCTTTTCACCATGTCCGCGAGTTTTTGGTGATGCTCCAGATCGGAAACGTCGCCGACGATGCCGATGGCACCGTGGCCAATCTCTCCGACCGCCTGATCGACGACGTCATGGCGTCTACCGGTCATGATGACCTGCGCCCCTTCCTCTGCGAAGAGGCGCGCGGTCGCCTTGCCGATGCCGCTGTTACCGCCGGTGATCACGGCAACCTTATCCTTGAGATGCTGCATTTGTTTATCTCTCTTTTCCATCGAGGATGAGATAAACGCTCGCGACGCATGCCATTAGACCACGATCAGGCACATGATCTGTGCCCCACGGAGATGCGAATGCCAAACCTGCTGGACGAGACGTCGGGATTGATGGCGTTCGTGAGGACCGTAGAAACCGGATCGTTCACGGCGGCCGCGCGCGATCTTCGCACGACACCGTCAGCGGTGTCGAAAAGCGTGGCGCGATTAGAGAAGAGAATCGGAACGCGGCTCTTCCTGCGCTCGACCCGAGCACTGACCCTGACGCAGGACGGACAGGCGTTCTTCGAGCGCGTCGCGCCGCTGCTGCGCGAGCTCGATGCGAGCGACGGGGCCATCCGGTCACAGGTAGCGCCGTCCGGCAGGCTGCGGATCAGCATGCCCGGTGAGCTTGCGCCGCTGCTACTCCCCCGCCTGTTCGACACGTTTGCGAAGAATTACCCGGACCTCCAGCTCGATGTCGGGCTGACCGACCGCTTCGTTAATCTGGTCCGCGAGGATTATGACGTCGCCCTGCGCGTAGGAACTCCCATGCAAGAGGATTTGATCGTCCGCCGTCTGGCGGATCTGCCCATGGCGATTGTCGCCTCCCCTGCCTTCATCAACACATGGGGCAGCCCGAAATCCGCGGACGACCTGGTCGGTTTGTCCTTTGCGCGTTACGCGATGGGCGGCGCGGCGCAACCCGTCCGACTCGCAGATGGCACGGCTTTTATCCCCAAGGGGCGGGTCGACTGCGATACGGGAATGGCCTTGATCCACGCTGCGCGTAGCGGTCTTGGCGCTGCCTATCTGCTGCGATGCCTCGTGACGGACGATCTGCAGGTCGGCACACTTGTCGATCTCACACCGGAGATTGGGCTTCCCAAGCTACCTCTCAGTGTCCTGCATGCCTTCGGGCGGACCGTTCCGGCACGCGTAAGGCTGTTCTGCGACTTCATGGCCGGCGAGGCCAAAACCCTTGCCGGCCTATAGCTTCGGCGTAGCTCGCGTGCCCGCCCGGCTGTTATCGCCTGCGTCGGCGACGGTTTTGCAAAAGTACGGTCTGCGGGCTTGAATCCCGTGCACCAGAGGTTCGCACATGATATGGGCGATCGGCTTGCGGCGTTGCCTTTTGGGCAAGGCTAGATACGAAATATTGTTCTTTATTGGAACGCTCCTTTGCGTCATCGTTCCTGTCAAGCCGGCATCCAGACCGGCATCGCCAAGCAATCGCATATTTGCTTAGAGCCTCACAAGGGAACCAAAATGTCACGTTTCATGATGAACCGTCGCCATTTCATGGCGAATGCGGCCGCGTTCGGCGGCCTCGCCGCCGCCTCCAGTTTTATCGGCGTTCGCGCCGGGCGGGCCGAGGATGTCGCCCAGGTCAGGATGCAGCTCGGCTGGCTCGCCTCCAACGGCCTGATCGGCGAGGTCGCCGCCCAGAAGAAGGGCTTCTTCAAGGAGCAGGGTATCGAGCTCGAAATCGTCCCTGGCGGCCCGAACGTCGATGGCGTCGCCGGTGTTGCCGCCGGCCAGTCGACACTCGGCCAGATCTCCTCCAGCCCCTCGGTGATGCTGGCGCGTTCCGCCGGCCTGCCGGTGAAGGCCTTCATCGCCGGCTACCGCAAGCACCCCTTCACCTATTTCTCGCTGAAGAAGGCGCCGATCCGCGAGCCGAAGGATATGATCGGCAAGACGATCGCCACCCAGCCGACGGCCTTCATCCTGCTGCGCGCGCTGCTCGCCAAGAACGGCATCCCGGAAGACCAAGTCAAGATGGTCAACATGGGTTCCGACATGAACCAGTTGATCACCGGTCAGGCCGATGCCGTCACCGGCTGGGTCACCAA
The DNA here is from genome assembly GCF_012641395.1 of Rhizobium sp. P32RR-XVIII. Taxonomy (GTDB): domain Bacteria; phylum Pseudomonadota; class Alphaproteobacteria; order Rhizobiales; family Rhizobiaceae; genus Rhizobium. Next base: position 64,783 of record NZ_JABAIH010000018.1, read on the forward strand.
TACCAATGCGCTGGCGGTTCTTGGCGACGACCGTGTCGATATGATGCTCTGGGATGCCGGTCTGCAGCTCTATGCCAATGTCTACTACACGACCGACGAACAGCTCGATAAGCATACCGACGTTCTGGTCCGCTTCACTACGGCTGCTGCCAAGGGCTGGGGTTATGTTCGCGACAATCCGGAAGAGGCAGTCGAGATGCTGGTCGAAGCCTTTCCGAACCTCGACAAGGCGAGCGAACTCCAGGCCGTCCACCCCGTCATCGATTTCTCCTTCGGCGACAGCACCAAGGAATTCGGCTGGGGTGCCATGAACAAGGACAATTGGGCCGCCCAGATCAAGGCCTATGCCGATCTGCAGCAGTTCAAAGGAACCGTGCCGACTGTCGATGATGTGGCCACTATGGCGATTCTCGACGCCACTGCCGAAATCCGCAAGCAGGTCGGGTGAGCGTCATGATGAGCGCTGCATCCATCAGGCAGCCGGATCCGCTGAGCAGCGGATCCAGGATTGCCGTCTCCGTCAGCAATCTCGATATCCGCTTCGGCGACAAGGCCAATGAGTTCACGGCCCTGTCGGATGTCTCGGTGGATATTCCGGAAGGCTCCTTCGTCACCATGCTTGGTCCGTCGGGCTGCGGCAAGTCCACGCTGCTGCGCTGCATTGCCGATCTCGTGCATATCAGCGACGGTTCGGTCTCCGTACTCGGCCGCTCGCCACGAGAGGCGCGCGAGGACAGAGACTTCGCCTTCGTCTTCCAGGATGCGACGCTGCTGCCCTGGCGCAGCGTCATCGACAATGTTCGCCTGCCGGTCGAAGTCGGCAAGCACGACAAGAGCTCCTATGCCGATCCACATGACCTGCTGGCGCTTGTCGGCCTCAAGGGCCGCGAAAATGCCTTACCGCACGAGCTTTCCGGCGGCATGCGCCAACGCGTCGCGATCGCCCGGGCACTGGTCACCCGTCCGCGCATCCTGCTGATGGACGAGCCCTTCGGCGCGCTTGATGAGATCACCCGCGACAAGCTCAACGAGGAGCTCTTGCGCGTCTGGCAGGGGACGGGAACGACGATCGTCTTCGTCACCCATTCCATTCCGGAAGCCGCCTTCCTCGGCCAGCACGTGCTGATGCTGCAGGCCCATCCCGGCCGCGTGAAGGAGTTCATGAAGGTCGATCTGCCCTATCCGCGTTCGCTCGCCATGCGCGATACCGTGGAGTTCATCAAGGTGACGGCGCATCTGCGCTCGCTGCTGGAGGAATGTCTATGAGCAATGCCCTGCAGACCGAAGGGCGCAGCCTCGCCCACGCACCGCGCAGGATCGCGCTTCTGGATGCGACCCTTGGCGTCTTCTCCTCGCATATGCCCGCGATCGTGGCGGCGATCGGCTGCGTCGTGCTCTGGCAGCTCGTCGTCTGGATCTTCAAGATCCCGACCTTCATGGCTCCGGGCCCAATCGACGTCGTCCACGCCTTCCGAGACAATGCGCCGACGCTGATGAACAATTTCCTGCCGACCCTGCTGGAAGCCGCACTCGGTTTCGTCTTCGGCAATCTCGTCGCTATCATGCTCGCGATTTGGTTCGTCCATAGCACGACGGCGGAAAAGGCCTTCTATCCTATCGCCGTCTTCGTCAAGGCGATCCCGATCATCGCCTTGGCGCCGATCCTGGTGCTCATCTTCGGCAACGGCATAACGCCCAAGATCATTATCGCAGGGCTGATCTGCTTCTTCCCGACGCTGGTCAATATGGTCCAGGGCCTAAGGTCTGCAAGCCCGGCCATGCTCGATCTGATGCGGGTGCTGTCGGCGAGCAATTCGGAGATCCTGTGGAAGGTCCGCTTTCCGAGCTCTCTGCCCTTCCTCTTCGCGGCATTGAAGATCGCGGCGACGAGCAGCGTCATGGGGGCGATCGTCGCCGAATGGATCGGCTCCAGCTTCGGCCTTGGCGCCCTCATTATCGAGGCCACCTACAATTTCCGCTCGCCGCTTCTCTACGCGACGGTGGTGATTGCCGCGCTGCTTGCCGTGGTGCTGTTCTTCATCGTCTCAATCGTCGAAGCCAAGGTCGTCCGCTGGAAACCGGCCGGACAACACTGAGCGCACGCAAAAATAAGGAAACACCAATGACTCAGGTTATTCATCAGCCTGCGCGGGAGATCCGTGTCGTCGATCGTTCGGATGTTGTCGTAGTCGGCGGCGGTCCGGCTGGCATTTCGGCTGCCGTCTCCGCCGCCCGCAACGGCGCCACCGTCACCCTTCTCGAGCGCTATCCCTATGTCGGCGGGCTTGCCGCCGGCGGCATGGTGCTGGTGCTCGACGATATGATCAACGAGCTCGAAGTCACCGTGCGCGGCATCTGCATGGAGATGATCGAGCGCATGAAGCGCTGGGATCTTTGCGTCACGCCCACGGAACGCGACCGGCTGATCGAATTTCGCGACACGCCGGAAGCTTGGCAGCGCTGGGCCCGCTGGGGCCTCTTCGATTTCCACACCCAATCGATGCCGCATCCGGTCTGCTTCTCGGCCGCCTTCGATCCTGATGGCTTCAAGCGCGCCGCTTACGACATCATCGGCGAATCCCGCGTCAAGCTGCGCACCCACAGCTGGTTCTCTTCCGCGATCGTCGAGGACGGCGCCATCAAGGGCGTCATCTGCCAGACGAAAGAGGGCCTGCAGGCGATCATGGGTGATGTCGTCATCGACACGACGGGCGACCTCGATGTCGCAGCAAGCGCCGGCGCCTCGCATGTGGAATCGAACTTCATCCTCACCACGGTTTCGCGCTGGGGCGGCGTCGACACCGAAGCCGCCGAGCGGTTTGAATTCGAGGAGCCGGAGGCCTTCAAGAAGCTCGATCACGAGGCCAAACGCCTGATCGGCGGCTGCTGGTCCTTCTGGTGGCTGAAGACGCCGCTTCCGGGCGTCGTCTGGCTCAACTGCCCGCACATGCCCAATCTTTCCGGGCTCAAGACCGAGGACCTGACAAGGGCCGAAATCGAGGGTCGCAACCGGATCGGCCGGCTCTTGGAATTCGCCCGGGAGAAGTTGCCCGGCTTCGAGAACGCCTATGTCGTGGATTTCGCGCCGCAGACGGGCGTGCGCCAGAGTAGACTGCTCGACGGCGAATACGTCGTCACCAAGGACGATGTGATGAACCGCATCCACTTCGCAGACGCGGTCTGCCGCGGTCGCGACTACTACACTCCCTACCGCGCCATGCTGCCACGCGAAGTGGATCAGCTGATCGTCGCCGGCCGCCACTATTCGTCGACGCCGCAGGCGCAGAAATCGAGCCGTGAGATCCCACCTTGCATGGCGATGGGGGAGGCGGCCGGCGTAGCCGCCGTCGTGGCCCTCAATGCAGCGACCACGGTCAAGAAGGCCGATGTTCGGGCGATCCAGAAACAAATGCGGGCACAGGGCGCCGACCCTGGCGACCGGCCATCCGAAAATGCAACATTCCTGGAGGCTGCGGAATGAACTCTCTCCCACTCGACGGCGTCCGCGTGATCGATTTCACGCAGGTCATGCTTGGTCCCTGCTGCACCCAGGTGCTCGCGGACTACGGCGCCGAGGTCATCAAGATCGAAAAGAGCCGGATCGGCGATCTATCGCGCTGGTCGCTGGGATCCGATCCCGATGGGCTGAATAATCCCGTCTTCTGCTCCCTCAACCGCAACAAGAAGAGCCTGGAACTCGACCTCAAGCTTCAGGAGGCACGCGAAGCTGTCCTCACGCTCATCGAAGGTGCTGACGTTGTCGTCAACAACTTCCGTCCGGGCGTCATGGAACGGATGGGCTTCGGCTATGAGGGCCTGAAGAAGATCAACAAGCGGCTGATCTATGCCGTCGGCACCGGCTTCGGGCTTACCGGGCCTTATCAGCACAAAGGTGGCCAGGACGTCCTCGCCCAGGCGCTGACCGGCGTGATGCGGCGCAAGTCCGATGACGGCCATCCAACCTCGATCTATGCGACGCCGCTTGCGGATTATTCCGCCGGCATGCATCTCGTGCAGGGAATTCTTCTGGCTCTGCTGCAGCGTGAAAAGACGGGAGAAGGTCAGCAGGTCGCGGTCAGCCTCTACAATTCGATGCTCGCCATGCAGATGCAGGAAGGCGCTGCCCACATGATGCGCAAGAAGGACCTCAACTGGGGTGCCTTTCCGCTGACCGGCGTCTTCGAGACCACCGACGGCGCGATCGTCATGGTCGGCGCCTTCAAGCAGAACCCGTTGCAGGACATCTGTAACGCGCTGGAGATCGAAGACCTTTCTCAACAACCGCGATACAAGGATTTCGACGCTCAGATGGCGCATCGACCTGAGCTGCAGGCGATCTTCCGCGAGAATTTTGCGAGAAACAGCAATGCCCACTGGCTGAAGCGGCTGGAAGAGGTCGATATCCTCTGCGCGCCGGTTCGCACACTTGCAGAGGCGCTGGACGACGAACAGACGATCATCAACGGAATGATACTTGAAGCCGGAGAAACGGCGGCTGGACCGGTGCGTCTGATTGGCTCGCCGATCGACATGTCGGCCGCTCCGGTGAAGGTGCGCATTCCGCCGCCGCACCTCGGCCAGCACAATGACGAAATCCTGGAAGCGCTCCCGGCACGACAGGGAGATGCGGCATGACCGTCGGATTTTCCGTCGACAACCGAATGGCGCGGGTGACACTCGACCGTCCCGAGCGCATGAATGCCGTCGATGCCGAGACCGAGCGGGAGCTCGAAGCCATTTGGCAGGAGATCGAAGCCCGCGACGACATCAGTTGCGTGGTGCTTACCGGCGCAGGCGAAAAAGCCTTCTCTACCGGGGCTGACCTCAAGGGCAGCGGCAACAAGACCGGCCTTGAATATTGGGCCGAAAGCCGCCCCAGCGGCTTCGGGGGGATCGCCTTTCGAAAAACGCTCGACGTGCCGGTCATCGCCAGGGTCAACGGTTATGCGCTCGGCGGCGGCTTCGAGATGGTGCTCGGTTGCGACATCGTGATTGCGGCGGAGACGGCAAAGTTCGGCCTTCCCGAAGCACGCGTCGGTCGAATGCCGCTCGACGGCGGCATGGTCTTGCTGCAGCGAAAGATCCCCCACAATCGCGCAATGGCCGTCCTCTTGACCGGCCGGCAGTTCACGGCAAGCGAGATGCAGGATTTCGGGATCGTCAACGAGACCGTCCCTTATGCCGAACTCGATGCGGCCGTCGACCGCTGGGTGAAAGAGATCGTGGCTTGCGCGCCTTTGTCGCTCAGGGCCATCAAGCAGACGGTCAACCGCACCGGACACCTGAGCCCAGCCGAAGCCCAAGGCCTGCGCACACCGGCATTGATCCGTGCGCTACAGAGCGAGGATGCCCGGGAGGGCGTTTTGGCCTTTCGCGAAAAACGTGCCCCGGTTTGGCAGGGGCGGTGAGCATGCTATGAATCTCGGGATATTTGGGGGACCTTTTGTGCACGCCAGCATCCTGAGATATTTCATCGAAGTCGCGCGTTCGGGCTCGATCCGCAAAGCTTCCGACGAAGTGCATGTCGCGACATCAGCACTCAGTCGTCAGATCCGCAAGCTTGAGGACGAGCTCGGGACCCCACTCTTCGAGCGTTTTTCCGATGGCCTTCGCCTCACCGCCGCCGGCAAGGTGGTGCTGAAGCATGCCAAGGAGACCATGCACCAGTACGAGATCATGAAGTCCGATCTTGGCGATCTGCAGGGCAAGCGGACAGGCCGCGTAAATATCGCTTGCCTGGACAGTCTCACGGTTCAGTTCCTGCCGGAATTCGTAGCTGCCTTTCACAACAAGAACCCCGCCGTCGACTTCCGCATTCGCGCAGACAACTACAACAATATCTTCCAATTCGTCGCTGACGGCGATTGCGACGTCGGCGTCACCTTCGATCTTGCCCGCCCGCACGACATCAAGCTCGTACACGGTGTACGCATGCCGCTGATGGTGATGGTCGCACGCCATCATCCGCTCGCCCGGCAAAAAAGTGCGACGCTGCAGGAATGCGTGCAGTTCAAGTTGCTGCTGCAACTCGACAACGAGGTGATGAGCTCGATGATCGCCGTGGAGCTGGCCTCGCTGGATCGCGTCGGGCGCACCTTCGTCGCCACCAACAATCAGATGATGCTGAAGCCGCTGATCCTGTCGGGCGAAGGTGTCGCCTTCTTCACACCGCTTGGCCTTTTGGAGGAGTTGAAGGCGGGTGATGTCGTGGCGTTGCCGATTGACGGCTCGCGGCTGCAAAACATGGAGGTCGGCATCGTGACGTCGCGTCACCGGCCGCTCACCCATGCGACGGAGGCGGTGGTTGAGGCCATGAGCATCGAACTCGAAAAATTCGGCCAGCAAATCCAGGAGGTCGTCAGGCGGTGACGGGTGAGCGGCAGATCAGGTTCTTGACGCGGCCGGGGCATGAAAAGGCTCTGCGCGGCGATGCGGCGCTTGCCGCTCTTCCCTCCTGGGCGTCAGACGTCCCGCTGTCCGACGGAGACCTGATCCTGGCGACGCCGGTCAATGCCCATGACCATGGCTATGGCATCAGGACGCTGGATTTCGGCAGTGTGGATGATGCGCTCGAGACGTGGATCCCGACGATGCGCCTGCGGCCGCGCACTGATCCGTACCTTGAGGCTTTGGTCGCGTTTTCCCGACTTGCGCGCAATGGCATCGGCGCGACGATCCATTGCCACAACTCGCTGAATGCCGCGCGGCTTCAGGAGGAAGCACTCGCAGTCGCCGGCGCGGCGGCCGATGTGGGGATCAGGCTCGGCCTCTCCTGCCCGCTTCTCGATCACGATCCCTGGGCCTATGGCGGCGGCCCCCGGAAGCTCAAACCCTTCCTCGATCCAGCCGACTGGGAAACGCTTTCCGCGACTGTGCCTCGATATGCTTTGGCTCGGGAACAGATCGCCGCTGTCGACGCCGTTGCGGCGGCGAACAGATATCCGCTGGTCGACGTCCAGTACGGCCCAATCGGACCGCAGTGGTGCTCGGATGCCCTGCTTGAAGCCATTGCGGAGGCATCCGCTGTCAACAATCGCCGCATCCACATGCACCTTCTGGAAAGCCCGCGCCAGAGGCTCTGGCTTGACCGGCGCTTCCCGCAAGGTATCGTCCGATATCTTGACGAGATCGGCTTTCTCTCCCCCCGCTTGGCCGTGGCGCATGGCGTTCAACTGAGACCCGATGAATACGAACTGCTGGCCGAGCGCGGCGTTCAACTTGTGTCCAATCCCTCGGCGAACTTGCGCCTCCGCTCCGGCATAGCGCCAATTGCAGACGCTGTCACAAAAGGCCTGCATTTTGCGATCGGGCTCGATGGCAGCGCCTTCGACGACGATCAGGATCTGTGGCGAGAGATGCGTCTCCTCTACTTCCTGCACGGCGGGCAGGAACTCGTCCGGAGTTTTACGGCAGCGGCGATCTTTGACGCCGCCATCCACACGGGGGCAGTGGTGGTGAATGCGCCTTCCGGTGAGGACCTGACTGTGGTGAATTATGGCGCGTTAATTGAAGACAGCCTCTTTGATGATCTCGACGAAGCGGAAGTGCTGCTGACGCGGATGTCTGGCCAGCACGCCAAGAGCCTGTATGTGGCCGGCCGCTGCATCATGCGCGACCGGCGCCTTACCAACGTCGATTTCGCCGCCGCCCGCGAAGAACTTCTGGCGCAGGCCAAGGCGGATCTGCCGAGGCTCGCTGCAGAAAGGAAGAATTGCGGCAAGCTCATCGCTGCTACCCGCGCGTATTACGAGAGCTGGGGCTTGGCCGAGGCGTTCCAAGAGTAGGCGAAAGGCCCTATTGCGCTGCCACGCGGACCGGCATTGTCGCGACCACAGGGTGGTCCAGCGCTGTCGTCCGGCTTTTGTCCCATCCTCCAGGCGATCCCAGACCGGTCAGCTCAGGTCCGAAATACTCCCGGTTGATCTGGGCAAACGCCTTTTGTGCCTCGGTCGCCTCTTCGTCATAGGCGATCGCATCCACGGGGCAGATCGACAGACAGAGCCCGCAATTGATGCACTCGTCGGGGTGGATGTAAAACATCCGGCCGCCTTCGTAGATGCAGTCGACAGGACAAGCTGCGGTGCATGCTCCGTCCTTCACATCAATGCAGGGGTCAGTAATGATGTACGCCATAGCTCTTGCAACGCCGTGATTTAGCAAACTATGTCAGGCGTCGGCGTTGCTGGGAAGCGCCCTTTTTCGTTTGCTTCCTTCGAAAAAAGGCAACACCGGATTCTGACATTCAACGCCAGAGTACCGGTATCAGTTCAATCGTGACCTAGCCTCTGGCCCGAAACACCGTCGAAGCTCCGCTCGCCTCTCCGTGCAGACGAAGAAGCTATGATGCCTCCCGGAGGCGACGGCCTTGGACGCGAAGCATTGGCCGAGCTTGCCACCCATCGCGACCAGCTGGCTTACCCGGTCCCCGGTCTCGACGCCTTCCGCGACGACCCTGATGTCCAATTACTGTGTGACGCCTACGACTTCGCTGCCCGGATTCCGCGGAGCCAGCCGCGTCGATTTGCTGTGACACTCAAGATTTCCGTGACATTCAACCACGCGGCGGTGGAGGACGCTTCATAACCAAAAGGTCCCTTACATCATTCAAATCGTCTGGCGATGAGACGGCAACTGTCAGCCATTTCCCGTCAATGTATGTTTTGGCTTCATCGTAGAGTTTGACCACCTGTGAGCGCCAGACATAACGCCGTTCCTCAAACTTCTCTCGTTCTGCTCTCCCCAAGACCACCACGGCCGAAAACAGCCTGTATTCCGGTAGGAAGGTGCAGAACGCCTTGGTCTTCTTGTAACGCAGGGACCAACCGCGTTTCTTGCCACCATAGAGCCAATCCGGAGTGAAAACACCGGGGTAGAATTCCTCGATCCAGTTCCGCAGCTCGGCCCAATGCTCGAACCCCTCCGGTCCGATCCAGTCGCGGACGGCGCTATCATCAGGCGGTGCCGATTTGTCGGTGATCCTGTCGCCGATCTGCGGGACCCCCGCGCCATCAGCGACTGCTACTGTCCTACCGTTAGATAAAACCATCGAAAGATCTCCTGTTTCATGGTCCGGCGGGACGCCGGCGGGTTATGATACTTGCGCACCAACACTTTGCGGCCCGCCTTTGGAAAGCTCCTGTCGCGAAGCGCCCCAGAGCAGAGCTGTCCCGACGGTGGCCGATAGGATGGAGGCGGCGAACACGGCAATCTTGGCGGCCGAAAAGTCGGTGGCGCTTGGAAACGCCTGTCCCGCGATGAAGAGCGACATGGTGAAACCGATGCCGGCGAGAGCCCCCGCACCGGCCAGTTGCCGCCATGTGTACTCCGCCGGTTTGACGGCCACGCCAGCGCGCACGGCCGCGGCGGCCGCGAGGAAGACGCCGAGCGGCTTTCCGATGACGAGGCCGGCGACGATCGCGGCCATGAGCCAACCATGCCCACTGAAGACGTCTAGGTTGATCACCACACCCGCATTCGCCAGTGCGAAGATCGGAAGGACAGCGTAGCTCGACCGCGCGCCGGCGTGCCGCAGCAGCCGGTCGGCGGGCGATTCAAGTCTGTCGTAGATTGCGTCGAGCGCGTGCAGCGCCGGGGTGGAGGGACCGTGCCGGAGAACCTCGCCCTCGCGCCGAGCCTCGGAGGCGATGATGGTGCTGGCCTGCGTCATCAGGGCTGTCAGGTCGGCGGGCGGGCGCGTCGGAATAAACAGCGCCAGTAACACGCCAGCCAACGTCGCGTGCAGGCCGCCCGCAAGGACGAACGCCCACAATGCGACGCCCAACAGGATGTAGGGAGACAGCAGATAGACTCCGGACCGGCTCAGCAGCGCCAGCGCGACGACCACCGCCGCGGCCGCGGCCAAGTAGCCTGGATGGATATCGCCAGAGTAGAACACGGCGACGACGACGATCGCACCGATGTCATCAACAATGGCCGCTGCGGTGAGGAAGATGCGCAGCTCGACGGGGACGCGGTCGCCCATCACGGCGATCAAGGCAATTGCGAACGCAGTGTCGGTCGCCATCGGAACGCCCCACCCGTGCGACCACGGACCCGCAGGGATGACCAGCGCATACAGAAGCGCCGGCGCGACCATGCCGCCGAGCGCGGCCGCGATCGGAAGCGCGGCGGAGCGGCGGCTTGCGAGGTGGCCGACTGTCATTTCGCGCTTCACTTCCAATCCTACGACGAGGAAGAACACCGTCAGCAGGCCGTTGTTGACCCAATTGAGGATGGACATCCGAAAGGCCGCGTCGCCCAAGCTCATCCCGAGCTCCTGGCGCCAGAAGGTCTCGAACACCGGCCCGATCGGCGAATTCGTCAAGACGATCGCCGCCACGGTCGCGAGGACCAGCAAAATACCGGCGGACGGACCCCAGCTCGCGAAGTCCAGGGCTGCCGTACGAACGCGGTGCCCGAGCGTGCCGAGCATCGCGTCGACGAGAGAGCTCTCGTCCCAGGGCCCATCATAGCGCCGGCTGTTGATGTAGAAAGTCGGCGTGAATCTCACGCCGCTTGCACGTGAGCTTGTGACGTCCGCCTCCACCCTCGCCCTCGCGCGCCGCACGGCGTCGTCGTCTCCGAGTGCGAAGTCGGCGTTTACGCCGAGCTCGTCAGCCACCGCGACGAGGTCATCCTCTGTGAGCCGCATCGACCTCGTCATCAGCTTGATATGTGCGGACCAGAATGCCTCGGGCGTCTGAGCAAGCTCAGCGAGCTCGGCGGCTCGAAACGCGAGACTGTTATCCGTGAGCGGCCTGTGCCGGAAGACATACCGGACGCGATCGCCAAGTTGGTCTCGCGCTTGCGCGATTCGTTCGTTGGCCGCCCGGCAGTGCGGGCACGCGTAGCTGCCATACTCGACCAGCGTGATCTCGGCATCGCTGGGGCCGAGCACGTGGTCCGTCTCATGATCGACGGGACGGTCGAGGCGGCCGGGCGGGATTATGAAGTCCATCGCTGAACCGTTCTCTAGGTGTTCGCGCCGGCTGCGACGCCCAAGCGAGACGTCGGCGCTGTCCGGAGGCGCGACGACATCCTCCGGTGGAGGACTCTCGGCCGCGTGGGCGAAAGAAAAGTCGACGTCTCGTTGATCTGCATATCGGACCTCCTGACCTTCGATCGTTCGATGGAACGCCGACTTCGGCCTATACACGAGGGCGGGCGACGATGGCTCGAAGATTGGGTCTATGACGATCTAAAGGAAAATCACCTTTCGCCATGGAGTCGATAGCCGGCCGTTATCGAAAAGACGCTTGGGGCGCTGCGGAGCGAATGCGGCGCTTCCCACCGCGAGGATTCGCCCGAGCGGAACCGTCGGTGACCGCGAAGACGTGTTCATGTCGGTGTCCTCCGGCCAGGCCACGTATTACACGCGGTTATTGAAATCATCGCTTTACGAGCTAATTTTTCGACAATAACGCTGTCTTTGCGAGCGCGGTTGTGAGGCTGCCGCCGACAGCGTAGAGCTCGCGGCAATCAGAGTTACGAGTAGACTTATAACCCGAAGCATCGCAGGACGGTCGCCGCCCCCTAGTGGATCGATGCTGAGGAAAGGCCCCCCCGCCTCTCGCCCTGAAGGAGCTCGGCGCGCGGCACAGGCTTCTCTCTACCGGCATTGATACTGCGGCTGGCCGGAGCAGTTCGACATCGAGATCGACTACGTCCCAGCACTCTAGGAGCGAGATACGACCATGTTTTCAGTGATTTTCGAGGTCTTCCCCAATAAAGAGAACTGGGACGACTACTTCGACAACGCCAAGATGCTGCGCCCGGAGCTGGAGCAGGTCGAGGGCTTCGTCGACAACATTCGCTACAAGAGCCTGACCCGCGAGGGCTGTATCCTTTCGCTTTCGAACTGGCGGGACGAGAAGTCGCTCGTCCGATGGCGCACCCGCATAAGTCATCACGAGGTCCAGCAGAAAGGCCGCGACGAAATCCTCGCGGACTACCACCTACGCGTCGGCCAGGTCATTGCCGACAATCAGGTGCCTGCGGGATACGCCCTCACCGAGCAGCGGCTCGACGAGACCGAAGTCGGGGACGGAACGACGGTCACGCTGATCAACGCCACGCGCCCCGCGGAATGGAAGCAGACCAACAACCCTTACGACTGCGCCGAGTGGCTCGGCCTGAACCCGTGGGCGACCGACAGCACGTCCTGGGACATCTTCGATGCCGTGCTCACGCCCGGCGACCTGATTCTGCTCATATCCTGGAAGGACGCCGCCGCGGCGCAGGCCTACGAGGATGCTTCCGCGCCGAATGACACGGCGAGGGTCCGGAGAGTGCGGATCGTGCGCGATTACGGGAAATACGACCGTCGCGAAGCGCCTCAATACTACGCAGACGCAAAGGGCGGCGAGACCCTCCGCGCCTGACGCCACTCCGTCGGAAAGGGCTGGCCTGCGCCGACTTCGATCCGCGTTCGCTCAGGCGCGAGCTGTGGAGGAGCCAAGGTCGATCTCGCGAGGCGGCAGCGACGACACACGATCAAGAAGAGCTGTCGAAATTCTCGGTTCAGGCAGGTGGCGGCACTCGTTGGATATCGTGAAGACGGATGCTATGGCGATCTTATCCAGACACGCCCTTTTGGTCAGTTGGCGAGCGGACGGAGCGCCTGGATGAGGCCATCCGCCGCGAGCAGAAACCCGTCGTACATGACGCGGCCGTCGGGCGCGATCACGACGAACCAAGGGGTTCCGCCGGAGCGATATGCCTCGATGATCGCGGGCACAGCGTTCACTGAGGCCGAGTCAGCGACAGCGTGCCCGAAGGGAACACGTAGTCCATATCGTCGCTGATTTTCCCGCAGACGATCGAAGGTGTTGACTTCGGAACCCTCGAACACAGTCTGGATGGCTGCCAAGCCAACTCCCTTATCGCGAAGCTCCTCGGCAAGTGTGACAAATGTGGGAAAGCCGTGTCTATGACAGCCCTCACACCAATCCTGAAAGAAATACAGTATCCTGAAACCCCGCCCCAACTCGGCCAAGGTCAGGAGGCTACGCTCGTCGCCATTTTCATCAATCCACCGGACATGCTCAAGCGGAGGGGCAGGCAGCCCCACAATTCCCATTTCCATGAAATCCTCCATTAGCGGGCTCACGACGTCTTGCCGTGAGCCCCAGTCTTGCTAGGCGACAGCACCGGTCCTGTGCGGCAACACCCAGTTCGGACGTGCAAAATGGCAGGTGTATCCGTGCGGAATGCGTTCGAGATAGTCCTGATGCTCCGGTTCGGCCTCCCAGAAATCACCAACCGGCTCGACTTCGGTGACGACCTTGCCCGGCCATATTCCCGACGCATCGACATCTGCGATCGTATCGAGTGCAACGACCTTTTGCTGGTCGCTATTGAAATAGATCGCCGAGCGATAGCTCATACCACGGTCATTCCCTTGGCGGTTGAGCGTCGTCGGATCGTGGATCTGGAAAAAGAACTCGAGCAATCGGCGATAGGTGGTCTGAGAGGGATCGAAGACGATCTCGATCGCCTCGGCATGGGTGCCGTGATTGCGATATGTCGCATTCGGCACGTCGCCACCTGTATACCCGACCCGGGTCGAGATCACACCGGGCAGCTTGCGAATGAGGTCCTGCATGCCCCAAAAGCAACCACCGGCGAGAACAGCACGTTCAGTCGTCATTGGATATCCTCCACTTGGTTGAGATATTCACCGTAACCCTGCTCCACCATCTTGTCGCGGGGCACGAAGCGCAGCGAAGCCGAATTGATGCAGTAGCGCAGGCCGCCACGATCGCTCGGTCCGTCTGGGAAGACGTGACCGAGATGGCTATCGCCATGCATCGAACGCACTTCCGTCCGGATCATGCCATGGCTGTTGTCGTGCAGCTCATTCACGTTTGCGGGCTCGATCGGCTTGGTGAAGCTCGGCCATCCGCAGCCCGACTCGTATTTGTCCGACGATGCGAACAGCGGCTCACCTGAGACGATATCGACGTAAATGCCTGGCTCTTTGTTGTTGAGAAGGGCGCCGGTTCCTGGACGTTCGGTCCCACTCCGCTGCGTCACCCGATATTCCTCAGGCGACAGCCTAGCGATCGCAGCTTCTGTTTTCTTGTAGCTTGCCATGGATTTCTCCTTCGAATTCACGCCAGAGAAGATAGGTACTCGATCCGAAGGTATCCAATACGCTAAGACTATAGTTTCCATTACCATCGGCGTGCACGCTGGCGCCCCCATTTGGTGTGGGGCCCTTGCGCGATCGCCGCGGCATCGAATTTCGGCGCTCCCACGAACCATTTCGACGGTCGCGATCTTGGTGTTTCCGGCCATTCGACCCGCGGAGAAGCACCCGGCGCGCCACGGCTTTCTCATGTCGGCGGGGCGACCGGAATCGGGAGATGATGAAGAAAGGCGGTCGGTGTCATTTTCATTACTTGTCGGAAGGCAAACGAGAACGCTGCAGTGCTCCCGAAGCCCACATCTGCGGCGACCTGAGAGATTGTACGCCCCGCCGAAAGTTGATCGATTGCGAGGGCTATTCTTGCTCTTTGCCGCCAGGCCTTGAAGGTCAATCCCGTTTCTACCGGGAACATGCGGCTGATCGTGCGAATCGATGTGGCCGCGCGAATGGCAAGGTCACTTACGCCGAGGTGCATCCGCGAATCCGCCAAAGCCAGATCAGCGACACGTCTACCGATCGTGCTTGTCGGCATCGGAAGGAACACCGGAATGTCGGGTGTCTCGATAAGCTCGTGAAGAATCAATCGAACGGCAAGCTCGGCTTTTTCGAACGGTATATCGTCCTTGAAGGCCGACAGGATCAATTCCCGTAGAAGTGGTGTAGCCACGAGGGCGAATATGCAATCGAGTGGCCTTTCCGGCGCCCACTTCTGTAAAGCCGACGGGTGCCAGTAGATCATCCGTAATTCGGTATCGGAAAGCATATCGACCCGATGAGGTATGCGGGCCGGCATCCAGAGCGCGAGCTGAGGCGGAACGAACCACCGTCCAGATTCGGTGTAGACCTGTATCGTTCCCGAAGCAGCAAAGATCACTTGTGATTCTGCATGCGTGTGCCATGCGACGGCCTCCCCTTTGCGGAACGTCCTGCTAAGAATGCTGAACGGCATCGGTATCTGCGCTTGGCGTTTCATATACGTCGATTGGCCACACATCGTTGACACGCCTTAGTATCATTGCGCGATGAGTTGGTCGAGCGTCTGTCGCCCAGACCGTCTTGTCCTTGTCCATCCGACCTTTTCTAACGAGAGAGCTAATGGTGAAGAGAATGCCGGTCACTGGTGTGCGGCCATGGCCAACCCAACTCAACTGTTCCCGCGACATCAAGTATCGATCTGCGGACTCCGCTACTGAGAGTATGCGTAAAGTCGGATCCCCAAAATTCGCGCCGGAGATTGCATCCTGATGGACCGCGTCGAATCTCTAACGGCGTCGAAGCGTCGCTGGGCAATGCTCTGCATCTTGCTTGGACTTGGTCTAAGTTCCCTTGGAAGCGCGATCGCGAATATCGCCTTGCCGAATATCTCGCGTTCATTCGCGAGTAGTGACGCGGCAACCGTTTGGGTCGTGAACGCCTATCAGCTTTCGGCAATGGTGTGCTTGTTGCCCGTTGCAAGTCTGGCCGAAACACTCGGTCTGAAGCGCGTTTATGCCGTCGGCCTAGCTATTTTTGTTATCGCATCACTGGGGTGCGCTTTCGCTCCAGCATTGCCGATGCTGGTGATTGCGCGCTTGATTCAGGGTGCTGGAGCGGCCGGGATTGCTGTGGCCGGCGTTGCGTTTGTACGCGTGATCTATCCGCACAAAATGGTCAGCAAGGGCCTCGCGTTGGTCGCATTAGCCGTGGCGATACCTGGAGCATTGGGGCCTACCATCGCGGCGACAATACTTGCCGTGGCAAAATGGCCCTGGTTGTTTCTGGTGAATGTGCCATTTGGCCTCGCGGTACCGCTATTTATTGCCGCGGCGCCATCGGACGTTCGGGTTGCTCGCCCTCTCGATTTGACCGGGATCGCTCTCAATGCGCTAGCGTTCGGCCTTTTCATCGTTGGCGTCGGCTCGCTGGGTATCGGCGATTGGCGCATTGCGACAGGAGAAATCGTAGCTGGTCTTGTCTGTTTTAGTCTCTTCGTTCGACAACAGCTTCACCACCCGGCGCCCATGTTGCCATTCGATCTTTTCCGTATACCTCTGTTTACCCTATCAGTGTGGACATCTGTCTGCTCCTATGCAGCACAAATTCTGGCTTACATTTCCTTGCCGTTCTTATTTGAGACGGGGCTGCATCTCTCGGCCGTGGAAACAGGTCTCCTTGTGACGCCCTGGCCGTTCATGACCGCCGTCACGGCTCCAGTCGCGGGTCGCTTGACAATTCGCTACCCCGCTTCGGTGATCTGCAGCATTGGTTTGGCGTTGTTGGCGGCCGGTTTGCTTCTGATGGTCTTCTTGCCGACAACTCCAGCGAAGTGGGATGTCGTATGGCGGCTGGCACTTTGCGGTATCGGCTTTGGCCTTTTCCAGACCCCGAACAATACCGCGATGATGACGGCTGGACCCATAGGGCGCAGCGGTGCCGCAAGTGGGATGAATGCTGCGGCTCGCTACGTCGGATGGTCACTCGGTTCCGCCTTGGTCGCGCTGATCTTCGGCTTGGGCGGAGATCATGCCACGGTCCTTTGTTTGGTCGCCGGAACGGGCTTCGCTTTGATGGGAGCCGTTACCAGCAGCGCTCGTCGGTTTCGATAGCGTCCGAAACGGGACCCTAAGCCCCTTCCGAGCCGCCCACTCTCGCCGCGGCCGGGCTCGGGGTTATCGCAGCTATCAAGGCGCCGCCGATCGAGGTCACGGCGGCTACGGCGAGACCGACTTCGTAGCCAGACTCGAAAGACGCGACACCGGCGGCCAGCGCCACGCCGGCAAGCTGCGCAATCCGGCTCGCCGCATTGTTGATGCCCGAGGCAAGCCCTTCGTCCGTCTGGTCAACGCTCGACAGGACGGACGCGGTGAGCGGTGCCACGAGCACGGCGAAGGACAGGCCAAGCAGTGTCATGGGCCCGATCACGCCGAGCATCAGGGATTCTTCCTGGCCGAGCGCCATCCAGACATAAGCAAGCGCCGCACCTGCGGGCCCCGCGATGAGCAGGGCCCGCGCGCCAATCTTGTCCGCCAACCTGCCGAACACGCCCGACAAGAGTCCGACGCCGAGCGCGAAGGGCAAGAACGCCAAACCGGCATCGGTGGCCGGCAGGGCGCGGCGGTCGACCAGATCGAATGGGAGCAGGAAGAACATGATCGAAACCGCCCCATAGATCATCAGTGTCGCGACGTTCAGCCCGAGGAAGGCGCGGTTCTCCACCAGGCGAGGAGGCGTCATCGGGTGTTTGCTTCTGCGCTCCCAGAACGCATAGACGGCGAGACCGACAATGCCGAGCCCAGCGACAATCGTGAGCACCGTGCCCGTTTGGGCCGGCGCGTCCGCGGCGGCCTGAGTTTCAGTGGGGCCGATCTGGCTGAGCGCCCAGGCGAGCGCCCCGAGCGCGGAAGCCAGGATCGCGGCGCCAATCACGTCGAACTTGCGTTGGATGCGGCCGTCCTCAGGCGCGAAGACCAGTAGAACTCCTACTGTTACGACCGCGATCGGCGGGTTGATCCAGAACACGGATGGCCAGCCAAAGGTCTCGGTCAGCCAACCGCCCAGAACAGGACCTCCGGCGGTGGTGAGCGCCGATGCCGCGGCCCATATGCCGATCGCCCGGTTCCGCTCCGCGCGCGGATATGTGGCCCCAATCAGGGCGAGGCTGGCGGGGGTGACGATCGCCGCGGCCGCTCCTTGCGCGACGCGGGCAGCGATCAGCCAGGCGGGCGAAGGCGCCATCGCGCAAGCCGCGGACGCCAGACCGAACAGGACGCAGCCGAGCGCGAGCATCCGCGCCTTGCCATAAACATCCGCGAGGGCGCCGCCGATCAATGTCAGCGAGGCGAGCGCCAGCATATACCCGTTGAGAACCCATTGAACGGAGGAGAGATCCGCGCCGAAATCAGCGCGCAATCTCGGCAACGCAACCGGCAGCGCTGTCCCATCGATGAACGCCATCGAGGACGCGAGCACACAGGCCGTGAGCACCATGCCCCGCCGAGGCGGCGCTTCCCGCCCGAGCTCTCGCGGGCAGGGTTCCGCATCGATAACGCCGCGGCTGCACTGCTCTACAAACGACTGCGTCATTCATCGCCCTCCCCGCCAATCTGCCGCTCGTGGGTCGCATCGGCGAACGACCGATTGTTGTTGGGGAATGTGCCGCCGCTGGCCTTCTTCCAGGTCCAGACCTTCGGTGGAATATACTCGCTGCTACCGCTCATGATACGTTCTCCTGGGATTCACTTACGCCGCGGGCGGGAAATTCGACGGGAAGAGCGCGCGCTTGGTTTCTTCGTCATTGACCTGCTTGAAGGAGTGGTCCTTGCCAATTTCACGCGCGCGGGCCACGGCCGGTCGCGCATCGACTGTCTCGAACAGGCGTTTGAGGTTCGGGAACGGCGCGAGCGGATCTTCGGCGCCCTTCCTCACCCGTGAGGCGCGGTCGAGCCAACCCCACGCCGAGATGTCGGCGATAGTGTAGGTCTCACCGACGATGAAGCTTCGGCCGTCGAGGTGTTCGTTCAGGACCTGGTAATGGCGTTCCGCCTCGCGGCGATACCGGTTCACCGCATAGTCGAGACCCTCGGGCGCGGCGAACTGGAAATGCACGGCCTGGCCGGAGAACGGTCCAAGACCGGACGCGATGAAGAGCAACCACGAGAGGAGTTCAGGCCGGTCTTCGGGCTTGCCGAGGAATTTGCCAGTCTTTTCGGCGAGATAGATCAGGATCGCCGTCGAATCGAAGACGCGTGCCTCGTTGCCGCCAGGGCCTTCCGTATCAGCGATCGCCGGCACTTTGCCGTTCGGATTGATGGCGCGAAACGCCGTCATGTGCTGTTCGCCCTTGCTCGTGTCAACCGGCACGACCTCGTAGGGGAGCCCCGATTCCTCCAGAAAGAGAGCGATTTTCGCGGGGTTCGGCGTCGGATGAAAATAGAAGCGGATCATGTGACTCCCGTTCGGGTTCGGTTGTTTTGGGCTTGTCGCCGTTCAATTCCGGACGATGCGCCGTGCCAGCGGCTCTGCTGGGGGCTTCTGACAGAAAGCAGTCTCAAAGCGTGGCGGTCAACGTGCTGCGGGAGCAAGAGGTCCAAAGCCCTCCATCGGACAATCGACGCAGCTTCGCTCATCGCAGTAACGACAAGTGATCAGCGCGGAGCGCGTTCTCGAGCAGCGCTGCGGCGATTATTTCGGCTAT
The DNA here is from genome assembly GCF_012641395.1 of Rhizobium sp. P32RR-XVIII. Lineage (GTDB taxonomy): Bacteria > Pseudomonadota > Alphaproteobacteria > Rhizobiales > Rhizobiaceae > Rhizobium. The sequence continues at coordinate 84,105 of NZ_JABAIH010000018.1, forward strand.
GCGTTCGAGCGGCGCGGCCGGTACCGCCGGCTCGAACGAGAGCTCCTTAGGCCCGCTTCAGATCCTCGACCAGCATCGCCGTGGCGTGGCGCGCGAGCGCCTGTGTCGGGGCGTTGGTATTGCCGCTGGTGATGTTCGGCATGATCGAGGCGTCGATCACCCGGAGGCCGTCGACCCCGCGGACCCTGAGCCTCGCGTCAACCACCGCTCGCGCATCCTGGCCCATCCGGCACGTGCCGACCGGGTGCCACATCGTCGTCACGGCACGCTTCACCCATTCGCCGATCTCGGCGTCCGACTGGGTGCGCGGGCCGGGCTCCATCTCTTCGTCGATCACAAGCGCCAACGACTCCTGTGCCATAACCTTGCGGATCGCGCGCACTGAATCCACCACGGCCCTCAAGTCTTCTTCCTCGCCGACGAAGTTCGGGTTGATGAGGGGCATCGACGTCGGGGCGCTGTCGGCCAACCGCACCCAGCCGCGGCTCTTGGGCCGAAGCACGACGAGTTCGAAGGTGATGCCGGACCGGTCCCCGGTCGGGGTGAGTTCCTGGTTCGCGATGATAGGAGCGTGATAGCATTGGATCGTGGGTTCGGCGGTGAAGTCGGACGGATTCCAATGGGAAACGGTCTCGATACCGTTGCCAGCCGCCGGGCCATCCTTGGTCACGAAATAGCGCAGGCCCGCCTTCACGCTGCCGAGGCCATGCGCGGCAGCCTGATAGCCGAGATCACCCTTCACATAAGCACGGACCGGTACCATCGGGTGGTCCTGGAGATTTTCGCCCACCTCCGGAGAATCGACGATCACCGCGATGCCGTGCTGGCGAAGCTGCTCGGCTGGCCCGATGCCAGAGTGCATGAGGATCGTCGGGCTATGGACGCTGCCTGCCGACAGCACAACCTCGCCGGCCATGATCCTCTCCAGGTCCCCATCCATGAGCTCGACGCCGACGGCCCGCTTGTTTTCGACCAGAATGCGAACGACGGTCTTGCCGGTGAGCAGGGTCACGCGGCCCGAGGCGAGGTGCGGACGCAGATAAGCGTCGACCGCGCTGCACCGCCGGGCATTTCCGACCGTAGACTGCACCGGCGAGACGCCGATCTGGCTCTTGCCGTTATAGTCGGGATTATAGGGAATCCCATATTCCTGGAATGCCTTGAGGCAGTATTGGTTCAGCTTATTGATGCCCTTGGGCAACTGGACCGCCAGGCCACCATTGATGCCGTGATATTCGTCGTGGAAGGTGTCGTTGTCTTCCTGCGCCATGAAGACGGGAAGCAGGTCTTCATACGACCATTTGCCGGTGTCGCCGACCGCGTCTTGCCACGCCGCGTAGTCGCCTGCTTGGCCACGAACGTAGGCCATTGCATTAATCGAGGAGCCGCCGCCAAGGACTTTGCCTGAGCGATACGCGCGCTTGGTGCCGTGCTGGGGAACTGTCTCGTATTTCCAGACATGCCGGTCGTGGGCCAGTATTTTGGCGAAGCCGGCAGGAATGTGGATGAACGGATCGCGATCCGTGTCGCCCGCTTCGATCAAAGCGATCGACGCATCGGTGTGTTCGGCGAGATAACTCGCGACGACGCAGCCGGCCGCGCCCGCGCCAACAATGACAATGTCGTAGGCTTCCTGGGACATCAGTGTCTTTCTCTTTCGCACCATTATTATCGTTCAATCAACGACCGTAGCTGGGCGCCGCGCCGTCGCGGCACCTGATCCTGAGATTCATTGGACCATGCGTTGAAGAATGACTTTCCAATGCTGGCGAGGGAAATCACCTCTCGCCATGGAGTCGATAGACGATCGTTATTGATGCGCGCCGCGCGGCATGATGCCGTAGCGAGGAATGCCGCGAGCCGAATGGCACCTTCGAAACCGACATTGTCATTGTGCAGAGACTTCTAGAGGGTCGATTTCGGGCCGAAATCGACCGTTACTGAAGGAGCGCTCGTGTGGCTTTCTGGTCGATACTTCGTCAGTGCCGTCTCCAGCACAATTGCGGTCCTATGAGTAGGCCTGGCCCGACGGGTCGCCAGGAGCACCGTAGGGAACACACGGCACATCGGCCCAAGGAAGCGCTGGAAAATCAGCTCTGTTCGCAGGGCCTTGCCGGCCCGCTGATAGACCCTCTCTAGGCCACCGTCACTTCCAGCCCGCGCTGCACCGCCGGACGCGCGAGGCCGCGGTCGAACCACTCCCGCACATGAAGAAAGCGGTCGAAGCCGACGAGCTCGCGCGCTTCGTAAAAACCGATCAGGTTGCGCACCCAGCCGAGGAGCGAAATATCTGCGATGCTGTAGTCAGCACCCATCACCCAGTCGCGGTCCGCAAGCCTTTTGTCGAGGACGCCGAGCAGCCGCGCTGATTCGGTGGCGTAGCGGTCGCGCGGGCGCTTGTCCTCATAGGCTTTGCCTGCGAATTTGTTGAAGAAGCCGACCTGGCCGAACATCGGACCGACTCCGCCCATCTGCCACATCACCCACTGGATCGTTTCGTAGCGGGTGTTCGGATCGGCCGAGATAAACTGTCCCGTCTTGTCGGCAAGATAGAGGAGGATCGCGCCCGATTCGAACAGCGCGAGCGGCGTGCCGCTCGGCCCGTCAGGGTCGTAGATTGCGGGAATCTTGCCATTGGGGTTGAGCGCCAGAAAGGCCGGGTCGTGGTTTTCGTTCGCCATGATGTCGATCCGGTGCGGCTCGTAGGCGAGGCCCGTTTCCTCAAGCATGATGCCGACCTTCACACCATTGGGCGTCGGCAGGGAAAAGAGCTGGAGCCGATCGGGGTGCTGCGCCGGCCAGCGCGCGAAAATTGGATGATTGACTGTCACTTTCTCTCTCCTAGGTAAGCGGCCGAACCGCGCCGGGACATGGCCAAATCTTGCGCCTGGATGCGTGCTATCCAAAAGGCGACGATAATTAACGAGGAGGACAGAACCACTCGCCCTCCCCTAGTCCTCACGGACGAACGCGGATGATCGTCTTCCCGCTGATCCGCTTGGTCGGATTGAAAGCGGCGACGGCTTCGTCGAGGGTCGCGATGTTGCCGATGTTCGTCCGCAGTCGTCCGTCCCGCACCCGCTGGATGATCTCACCCAGTTGGACGCGATCGGAGACGAGAACAAAGTCGACCGTGAGGCCGTCGGCGGGCCGCGCCTCGGTCGGCCCGGCGATGGTCACCAGTGTTCCTCCGGCCCGGATCAGGCCCGCGGAGCGCTTCGCGATGTCGCCACCGATGACGTCGAAAACCAGATCGACTGCGCCGACGTCTTCGAGGGTGTCGCTGTCAAGGTCGACGAACTCCTGCGCGCCGAAGTCGAGCGCCTTCTGACGGTCGGCGGCGCGTCCGGTGCCGATGACGTAGGCACCGGCCTCACGCGCGAGCTGCGCCACCATCGAACCGACTGCGCCGGCCGCGCCGTGCACGAGGACGCTCTGCCCCGCCTGAAGGCGGCCGTGTTGGAATAGTCCCTGCCACGCGGTCAGGCCAGGCATCGCCACGCTCGCGCCCACCGTAAAGTCGACGTCGCCCGGCAGCGGCGCGAGGTTGCGTGCCTCGACGGCCACATACTCCGCCAGGGTGCCGCCGCGATACGAGTCAGAGAGGCCGAACACTCGCTGTCCCACCGACAGACCCGTCGTGCCATAACCGAGGGCCGTGACCACTCCGGCCAGCTCCTGCCCGGGAATCGATGGTGTTCGGTCGCGGTCGAGGCGATCGGTCCAGGTCGAAGGCCACGTTAGTTCACCCGAGGTGAATCCCGACGCATGAACCTGAACGACGACGTCGTTTATCGCCGCCTGCGGCTCGGGCAGCTCCATCAGCTTCATCCCAGCCGTTCCCGCAGCCTGATCGGTCACAACGATCGCCTTCATTGTCCACTTCCTTGTGTGTGGTATGTGGTCATCTTCCGAACTCCCTTGCGAACGATCGAAAATACGACTGCGAAACTCGATGGTCCAATGACCCGCGGCTATGGAATCGATGCCATCGGCGCGGCGCGCAAAAATCGCGGATCCTGATTTGCTACTAAATTATCTTAGCTTTATCGGCACGGACAAAAAGCCCGGATGCCTCCCTTGGGTGCATCCGGGCTTTAGAAGTTCAGATCGACCCGGCCGGTGTCACGGCGGGAAAGTCCTTCTCGGGATCGAACACGTTGTTGAAGAAGTTCGTCAGGGAGTACATGGCCACCAGTGCGACGATCTCGATGATATCAGCATCGGTGTAGCCGGCATCGCGGACGGCTTTCA
>NZ_JABAIH010000019.1 GCF_012641395.1 Rhizobium sp. P32RR-XVIII
GCGTTTGCCTCCGGCGGCCGCCGGCGCAGCGAGATCGCCGGGTTGCGCCTTGAGCAGCTGAGTGCCGAGCCGCCGATCGAGATGCCGGACGGCCCTCCCCTCCCCTCGCTGGCCATCCATCTCGGCCCCACAAAGACCACGAGCGGCGAGCAGGACGATGCCGTCTATCTCACCGGCCGTCCGGTGGACGCGCTGAACGCCTGGCTGGCGGCCGCGAAAATCGACAAAGGCAGTGTGTTTCGGGCGATCGGGCGATGGGGGACCGTGTCGCGGCGGGCGCTCGATCCGCAGTCGGTCAATGCGATCCTCAAGCAGCGAGCCGCAATGGCTGGCCTGGAGCCAGGTGCGTTTTCCGCCCATGGGCTGCGGTCCGGCTATCTCACCGAAGCAGCCAATCGCGGCATTCCCCTCCCCGAGGCCATGGAGCAATCGCGACATCGATCCGTGCAGCAAGCATCCAGCTATTACAACAATGCTACAAGGCGGAGCGGCCGGGCAGCACGGCTTCTCTGATGGCAGGAGTCGCCCCGATGCAGACTTTAGCGGGCTGGGAGGTAGGGACAGCTTCGGGCCCGATGTCAGCTATAGAGCGCTTCGTCGCGCCCGCCTGAAGGCGGACGTCGTTTTGGCCAGACGGTTCGTCGCCTTCATTCTCCAAAACAGACTGGCCAACACTGCCTTACATTCTGTCGATGATCGACGGCACACCTTCGGAAGCCTCGGGAGGTCGTGCGGCATTCTGGATAGCCGGTATAATGTTCTCCACGCGATCGACAACGATTGGCTGGATCAGATGGCGGCTATGTAGAAATCCTACTTTTTCCATGTGTTCGATCATGGAGAGCATCGGATTCCAGAAGCCCAGAATATTGGCGAAGACCATGGGCTTTCGATGCTGTCCCAGCTGCGCCCACGTCATGATTTCAACGATCTCTTCGACAGTGCCTATCCCGCCCGGCAAAGCGACAAAGGCGTCGGAACGCTGGAACATGGCGTGTTTACGCTCGTGCATCGTCTCGGTAACGGTCAAATCATCGAAAATTCTGAGCGCATCAGCCTCGATTCGCGGTTCTTCAGAAACTTTGGAATGATAGCGCCGACCTTGCCGCCGTTTTTCAGCGCTGAGAGCGCCAACAGCGCCTATCACCCGTTGGTGCCACCGCCGTAAATCAATTCCAGCCCCGCCTTTGCGATGGCCGCACCTAATTTTTCACCGACTTCAACGAAAGCAGCATCGTTGCCCGGCGAACAACCGCAATAAACGCAAATGGAACGGATGTTTGTCATTGTGCCATAAGCATTGAAGCAAGACGTCCGGTCAAGAGACGGGAGTCTTATTTGGTCCAAACCGGGAGCACATTGTCAGACAAGCCGATGTCCGCTTTGCGGAGAAATCTAAGCAGCGGTCTCTCTGCATGCGGCACCCTTCCGGCGCAAGTGACGCGAAACGGCCGACGATCGACGTCAGCTCGCGGCGGAAGCGGCCGTTCATCCGTTTAGCCACATGGATCACGGTCTGCGGTAGAGGTGTGAATTTGGCTTTGCCCGACCGTCATTGGCGCTAGAATGTTTGGATCCTGTCGGCCGCGCTTTCGTAATTCGGCCTGCAATGACCCAATAAGCAATACCGCCAATCGAGGCGGCCAAGATGCCTCAATCTCCTCGTCAGTCTCGAAGCTTTGCTTATCGAGCAAAACGTCACGAGGGCCGCAGCTCGGCTGCATATGAGCCAGCCTGCCCTCAGCGCGCAATTGAACCGTCTCGCTTGAGCTGATCGGACCGCTCCGAGCCGCCCTGGATCAGCTCCGCGGCACAATCCAGGGCCATGACAGCTTTTCTCCTGCAACAGCCGAACTGACCGTGTCGATTGCATGCACGGACTACATTGAGGCCGTGGTGGTGGCGCCTCTGATCGTGGCGCTGCGCGAAAAAGCTTCCAAAATACGCCTTGCGCTCCACCGCCTGGCTCCGGCACGGTTAGCGCGGCAACTCACGGATGGCGATGTCGATCTGGCCATCGCTACACCGGATCCCGGTCAGGCTCACCTGCGTACACGGCACCTGTTTGAGGAGAGCTATATTCTCATCGGCCGTCCCGGCCACCCGCGGATAGAGGAAGGGACGACCGCATCGGGATTCGCCCGGCTCGAACAGGCAATCGTCTCGCCTTTAGGCGGCGGATTTTCGACGCCGGTCGATGCCACCCTGCAGGCACTTGGTCACTCCCGCGCTATTGTTGCCTCTGCCGCCTCTTTCCTTGTTATTCCAGACATCGTAGCCAGCAGCGACTTTGTCGCACTGGTTCCGCGACGGCTGATGCAGGACCGCTTGTCTGAAGTCGCGTGGATAGACGTTCCGTGGCTTTCGGAACGGTTTCAGGTGGAGCTCATATGGCATGAGCGCACCCACGGGCACCGGGGCCTACAATGGATCCGCGAGCGAATACACGATCTTGTCGCTCGCTGATCCACGCCATTTCCAGCGCAGAATAAATGTCCCGGTCATTCGTTCAACGGCATTCCCTAACCGGAAACATATCTTCGCCGTAGTGATGGAGCCGGGTGTGATGTCGTCGGCACAACCATCGGACCCTCAATGGCTCTTCGTATTGATCGTGATGGGCGTCGACAGCTTCGACACCGCACACTTCACAAGTTTCCCTATCGATCTCACCTGCCTTTAGCGCTCGCTGAACCGCGAGATGGGCTTCGTATTTGCCGGGATTGGCCCGACGCCAGTTGGCCTGGCGGGTATCTGTCTTGAGCATCTTTCACTCCGCCTGATGCGCTGTGCTGATCGTTAGATAGCACGATTTTGGCAATTGCGGCCATTCATGGGTTTCTTATTCGATCTTACGGCGCCGCGCATTAGTCGGCGCGCGCCAGGTCCATCCGTACCGAGTTTGTTACAACACACTCGGCGAGCTCACGCACGGGCTTTACTATTCCCGCCGTGCCAATCCCGTGGCGTATACGTCCGGTCCTCAGGATGCGTCCGGTTTCGATCACTTCCACCTGGGAGGCGATGGCCGGCGAGACAGCAACCTCGGCGACTGCAGGCGCCGGATCGCTCCCGATTTCGAAGGTGAAGATTGCGGGTGGCGATTGCCAACGATGTCGGGATCTTTTGACAGGCTAGGCCCTTCCCGTGCGATTTCCGTAGAGAAGTTCTCAGCTGAGAACTTTGATGAGTCCTCCGGCAGAGGTGTAGGATTCCCCCAGGCGACGCGCGTGGCACCCCCCAATTTCAGGGATGCGGTTTGGCAAAAGTTCTCAGCTGAGAACGCCGATCGGCAGCCGCCCAGGGCGGCGCCGCCTACCTGGAGAGACATGGACATACCGGCATGCTTCACGTTCACGGCCATGCTCGCCGTCCCTTGCTCAAACAGCTCCATTTAAAAGGGGATCAGCGGCGTCGGGAAAATTTGCCGCCTATTTATTAGAAGAGAGGCGCCTTTAAAAGACGCTACATCCGAGATATCGCCCTAAGCTCAACGAAGGACGGTCCGTCGAAACCGAAGGGACAGGGATCTTCAGCGGTGGTGCCGCGCGCTAGGTGCTACATCTCCAGCGGCTGCAAAAACACATTCCAAACATCGCCACCGCCGATGACGGTGGGCGCACAGGTCGATCAACCTTCCTCATTTGCCGGAGCTGCCTGACCACTGACCAATCGATCTCGATGCCGGTCTCCGCCAAGCAAACGCCCCGGACGCCTCGGAATTGCCCGGCCGAAGCGTCGTTAGCCGGACCGGGGACATGTCCGTCCCGGCTGTCCGTCTGCACCAACGCCGGACTGTTCACTGCGCCCATGGCCATCTTCCCGACGTCGCTTGACTGCACATGACGGCGGAAGCAATTTCTGTCGGGAGCAAAAGACCGCGACCGACCGTCGCCCCAGAGCCACAATGATAGTCCTCTAAATCCGGTCGCGCTGCATTGGAAAGGGAAGGCGGTCTATGGAGAACATTCGCCGCCCGACAAGTGTCGCGCTGGGTATCCCAACCTATACCTGCAGGAGCTAACTCGTCCTCCCGCCGGTTACCCAGCTGCGGAAGGGTAGAGCGCAAACGGGTCGCGACCTTATTCAAATCGTTCTTGCCTCTCTTCAGGCACCGCACTCTGCCGAGGTCCCGCCAAACCTCACCGCCGCAGATTCCCAAGACTATCCCGGCCCTTCTCGCGTCACTGTAGACGGCGCCCGTTAAGCAAGCTCATTCCGGATGCACGCGGCCGGACCAGCGGTGCTTGCACAATAACCCAAGAGGTGCCCAGCGAGGCGCTCAAATCCGGCAGTTTAAGAAGCTGCCACATCAACACGACCGACAAAGAGAGACGAACCAGTGGCAGCTGGCTGAGTTCTCCTACCGCGACCTGTTAGGCTCCCCAATGTCGCAGCCTCAAGATCGCTAAGCGCGTCGGCACGCAGGCGCCTGCCAGCGGAAGGGCCGTGTGGATCCGAGAACCACCCGGCAACGACGGTATCCGAAAATGTATCGCAACACAGTCCCATCAGGGCGCTTTCTCTGGCTGCCCCCGATGGCGGCTCCGTGCGTGGAAAAGCGCCGGTGTGCGTTAAGGCGCAATGTCGGAACGCCCGGTCTGGATGCATGTTGTGGGCGGGCCGCTTCGGCGATGGATCACGGAGCATGCGTCGAAAAACGTGGCTACCTCGACGGCAGGTCTTCACCGTAGCTGACGCAAAGGGCGCAAGCATTGACCGCCGCTATATCCAGCGCTCCGCCGCAGCGCGTACTTCCTGGCTGCGGGGAAACACATCCCGAAGATCCTGATCGCCGTGCCTTGAGCCTGATGCAAGCGCGATGCTGACTTCTTTGCACGCTTAAATGGAGGGGAGGGGGCAAGCGTAGGGAGTTGGTATAAAAACACAGGAACCAGGGCATTCTGGAGGTACCGATCACGCCAAGAAGATCTTTGCACCGCTAAGCTATTGCGTTAACTTTTCATTAACCCATTTTCCCTTGACCCGAACACCGACTCGGATCATTTCTACGCTCAATTGTCGATTTCACCTGATTGAGCGTTTAAAATGAATTCAATCGCTACTCACTCATTGGCGCGTGCATCAGCGGTCCCGTCGCTAACACGCCTCATTGAGGCGGACGCTGATCTTCTGAGCGCCCAGCTCCAACAGCTGCGGGCGCGCGCATTTCCGCCAACCGCCGAAAAACAACTTCGCAAATTCATGGCCGGTGAAGCTGCCAAGCTGATCGGAATCAGTGATGCCTACCTTCGCCTTCTGGCGTCGGAAGGCAATATTCCAGATGCGGAGAAGAATGGCGCCGGACGGCGCCTTTACTCACTTGAGCAGATTCACGAAATTCGCCGCTACTTGAGCGCCAACAAGAAAGGGTATTCGCCGCAGCGAACCGACAATGAAGCCCTTCAAGTGATTGCGGTCACGAACTTCAAGGGCGGCTCCGGCAAGACCACGACAGCCGCGCATCTTGCGCAATATTTCGCGCTTCGCGGCTACCGGACGCTGGCCATCGACCTAGACCCCCAGGCCTCGCTTTCCGCGCTATTCGGCATCCAGCCGGAATTCGATCTGGGTGCCAACGAAACCGTGTACGGCGCCATTCGCTACGATCAGCACCAGCGGCCACTCAGCGATATTATCCGCAAGACCTACTTCACCGGCCTCGATATCGTTCCTGGCAATCTGGAACTGCAGGAATTCGAACACGACACCCCGCGCATGCTGAGCGAGAGGTCTCGCAACCGAGAACAGATGTTTTTTACGCGTATCGCGACTTCACTTGCGTCCGTCGACAAGGACTATGACGTCGTCATTCTTGATTGCCCCCCATCCCTCGGATATCTAACGCTCTCGGCGCTTTGCGCGGCACGCAGCGTTGTCGTCACCATCCACCCACAAATGTTGGATGTCGCCTCCATGTCGCAGTTCCTGCACATGACAGCCGGCCTCTTCGATGTTGTCGAAAAGGCCGGCGGCAATGCGGAATACGATTTCTTCCGCTACGCCGTCACGCGCTATGAACCAAGCGATGGCCCGCAGGGCCAAATTGTCGGCTTGCTGAAGAGTCTCTTCGGAGATCGGGTGCTGACCAATGCAATGGTGAAGTCCGCTGCGATCTCGGATGCCGGGATCACCAAGCAGACACTGTACGAGGTCGGGCGGGAAAACTTTACGCGCGCGACGTACGATCGGGCGATCGAATCTCTCGACAGCATGAACGGCGAAATCGAAATGCTCGTCAAGCAGGCATGGGGGCGCAGGACATGAGCAGACGAAGCGACCAACTCAAGAATTTCCTCGAGCCGATCCAGCCCGTTTCCGCCGCAGAACCTGCGCCGCGCACCAAGCCGGCTGTGCAGTCTGGGGCGCTTAATTCGATGAATCAGGCAATTGCCAACCTCGCCACCGAGGCTGAAGAGGCGGAACGCCTGCGCGCCCAACTCGAAGCTGGCGAAACGATCGTCGAACTTGCACCGGAAGCCATTCACCGTTCCTTTGTCAAGGACCGCCTTGACCACTTCACAGGCCCGAATTTCACTGAATTGCGCGAGAGCATCCGCGCCAGCGGCCAGATCGTCCCCGTTCTGGTTCGCCCGCATCCGGACAAAGCTGGCGAATATCAGCTCGCTTTTGGGCATAGACGCTTGGAGGCTCTGCGGCAAATCGGGGCCAAGGTCAAAGCCATCGTTAGGCCCCTCTCAGACGAAGACCTTATCGTCGCGCAAGGCAAGGAAAACACAGACCGTCTCGATCTGTCCTTCATCGAAAAGGCTCTCTTTGCGCTCCGTCTCGAAGAGATGGGGGTTCGACGTCAGGTGATTATGGATGCGCTGACGACAACATCGAAAGGCGTGCTGTCAGGAATGATCTCGCTCGCAAATTCCATCCCGGCTGAACTGATAGAAGCTATCGGACCGGCTCCCTCCATCGGAAGGCCGCGTTGGGAAACCTTCGCTCGACTTCTCGCGGACGGGAGAAGCGACGAGGATTGGCGTCATCTGATCAACCAGGAAGCTTTCCGCGCCCGCTCAAGCGATGCCCGCTTCGAGACGATACTGAAGGCCTTTACGCCGCAAAGGTCCACCGAGGCGGAGGAGCTTGTCGTCGAGACCGAAGAGGGTCGCAGGATTGCGACCGCGCAGTTCGCGAAGCGTGCCGTGAAGGTGACAATTCAAACGAAGGATGCTCCGAACTTCGCGGAGTTTCTTCTGCGCAAGCTGCCTGACATTTACGCCGCGTACGTCTCGGAAGGGACAACAGGCACCGTTGAGACAGAAAAACAGGAGTAGGATGCAAAAGAAAAAGGCCCCCAAGCGGTGAACCGTGGAAGCCTCTCTCGTATTCCGTGACAAGATCGAGAATCGCATTTCCACGAATCCTAGTCAAGAGTCTTGGCACCGATTTTGGTGAGCGGATTTCTTTTGCCTTTTGAAAGGTGAAGAAATGGATCGTGGACATGTCACAACGCCCTTTGGGCGGTCGATGACGTTCGCCTTATTGGCAAGGCGTCGACAAATCGACGAAGCACCACCGGAAACCAAGCGCAACAAGTGGAAGCTCTTCAGGGCTGTCTGCGAAGCCAGAGAGGAATTGAATGTGTCGGATCGATCTCTTTCGGTCCTCGACGCTCTCCTGTCGTTCTACCCATCCGATGATCTTACCCCCGAGAGCGATCTGATCGTCTTTCCATCGAACGCACAGCTTTCAATACGTGCAAGGGGAATGACGCCAGCGACGTTGAGACGCCATCTTGCTGCCCTCGTCGACGCAGGGCTCATCCTTCGTAAAGACAGCGCCAACGGCAAACGCTTTGCTCGGCGGAGCAGGGCAGGGGACATCAACGAAGCATTCGGCTTCAATTTGGCCCCGCTCCTTTCCCGCGCAACGGAAATAGAAACGATCGCCGCACAGATCGCCGCCGATCGAGAATTCTTCCAGGCGACGAGAGAGCGGATCACTCTCTGCCGGCGCGACATCATCAAGCTCATCCAGCTCGCCAAAGATGGATGCGTCGACGGTGACTGGGAAGATCTCCACAGCCAATTTCGCTCCTTCCTTGCAAGCTTGCCACGTCGGCCGTCGCTTGAGGAACTCGAGCTGCTGCTGAGCCGCCTGAGTAAGCTTCGCACGATAATCGTCAAGCTCTTGAACGATCACGATAAAACCCAAAATATGTACGCCAGAGAGTCCCAGAATGAGCGCCACATACAGGATTCACAAACACAATCCTTTTCTGAATCTGAAGCAATCCATGACGCAGAACCTCTCAGGACTTCCGGCCCTTCGCAGGTGGCTGAGGCAATCTCGCTAGAGCGACCAGCCTCCGGCCCCACCGCAGACGAAACGCAGTTCAAGAAACCGACCCTTCCGCTGGATATCGTGCTTCGCGCGTGCGACGAAATTCATGCCTACGGGCCGGGCGGATCGATCAGAACCTGGCGAGACCTCCTGACAGCAACCTCTGTCTTGCAAACGATGCTCCAGATTAGTCCGTCGGCCTTCCATCAAGCCTGCGTTGTCATGGGACCCGAAAACGCCAGCGTCGCGATCGCCTGCATCTTCGAACGGGGAGGAAGCATCGCCTCAGCCGGCGCTTATCTGCGCGATCTCACCAGACGTGCCGCACAGCGGCAGTTCACGATAAGACCCATGGTTTCGGCGCTTCTGCAGTCAAAGGCGAGGGCACAGTCTTGTGCATCAGCGGTCAGTAATCCTGATCTGACGAGCCACCAACCGCCGAGTTCTGGTTCTACGAGATTAAGCCCTCGGTATATGGGATGAATGCAAAATCTTCGAGGTAAGCTCAGGCTTCTTGCCTGCCGCAGGCGAGCTCGAGATTGGGTTTGCGATCGAGGCAGTCGCATCGCCATCAGCGGGTTCGTGGGTGTTTTCACAGTGCCTTCAACTTGTTGGCATTTGTGTGTGCGCCAGGATCTCGGGGGCGAATACGATCTGCGTTTGGACGTCAGCCGTTTCGTTTGGCAGCGGCTGGATCCGCGACCACGCCAACGACGCCTTTTTTGAGCATGGATCGTTGCCTCAGCAAAGCATTGTAACGATCCCCCATGCCATCGGCTTCGATCTCGCCGGCGATCCACAGTTCTACGATCGCCATGAATTCGAGATCGTGGTCGATCGGCGTGCCGCGAGCTCTCGCCCTGGCGACCACTCTCTCGGCGATTGATCTTCGTGATGTCATCTCGTCCCCCGGCTCCATATGAAGAGCCCAACGACGAGATAGCAATCGTCGGCTTTTCGATCCACTTGAAATAGGGTTACCCACACATCGTATGCGCGCAGCTCCCCGTTTCGATGGATTCGAGCGCGTGTGAAGCGTGCTCCCCAATGGTCGAGCCCCCTTTTTCCGGGTCACAAGGCTGCGGACTCTTTATCGGCCCCCGTCGTCAGCTGGCCCGATCCGCGTCGTCTATTACTCACGTGAAGCGCTCTGCGTGGCGGCCTGTCTATCGCCCGAAACCGCTGAAAGGCCCACGCAAGCCGATGTTGACACTATACCGCCGCTTGACCGAAAAGGATTCGGCCGCAAAGGAGATCATCAATGGCTGACGACGACAATAAGACTGACCAGACCGAGACTGCAGAGGCAAAGGCTGCGACCCAGACGCCCGTCAAAAAGACGCGCGCCCCGCGGCAGAAGAAGGTGACCGCAGCGGCTCAAGATACTGGCACGGAAACTGTTACGTCGCCGGCGGGCGCGGTCAAGTCGGGTCGCGGTCGTGGCAAAAGCGCCAAACTCGTCGCAGCCAAGCCTGATGCTGCTGTGAAGGTCGCCCGCAAGACACGCGCGCCCAAGGCTGTCGTGCAGGCAGAGGCGACCCCCGTTGCAGCCCTCGATGAGCTCGAAGATCTCATCGAGCTGGAAGAAGAAAACCAGCGTCTGCGCAAACTGCTTGCAGAAAAGCTACGATCCGAAAACGCCGATCTGCGCAAAAAGCTCGATCGCCTGAAGTGAGCCATCCCTGAAGGGTTCGCGCTCGCAGCGGTCACATTCGACTAAAAAGGGGCGGGGAGACCTGTCAGCAGTTGTCGCCAAGCCCCAGTTTGCTTGAGGTTGAATCCTATGAGATCACCATGGCGTTTCCTCGCCGATTTGACGTCCCGTCGCAAGTCGCAGCAACCGCTTCTGCCTGCACCAATCCCCGAGGCGCAAACAGACGAGGCGGATGACGAACGCGCGTCATCGGTTGCGCGTGTCGGCTCGCTCGATCATCCCGATACGGCCGAGGCGGCCCAACCGCACGAAGCTGATCACGCGGCGCCACCGGAACCCGTAGCCGCGGTGGATGACAAGGCCCCCGCTGCCGACGCCAGGGTATCTGATCCCGAACCTTTGACACTGGCAGTCGACGAGCCTGCCACGGAAGCGACGTCGAAGCGTGGTGATGAAGCCATCGTGACGAACGCTGGCAAAAAGCGGGCAAAGCGTATACAGCAACGCCATGTCGAGCGGCCATCTTCGTCGGGCCTCCGACCGGATGACGTCGGCGAGCAGCAGCCAGCCACTTCGGCGCGGCCTGCCTTCCTGGATGAGGTTTTGACCCTCGATGTCGAGATTGCCGATCTGAGGGCAGCGCTGGCCCAAAGGTTGAAACAGCAGAACGCTCAACTGCGCAGAAATGCTTGAGCGATTTGAAAACCGATAAGCCTGTCAGGCAGGCTTTCTACGAGTGGAATTTTATGAAGAGCCAGCAGAGACGTTTCGTTGTCGAGATCAAGTCGAAGGGCCGCCGTTCTGCAGTGCGGCAGGGATCGATATGGGGCACGACAGACCTGAAAGCAGTTACGCGCCAGGCGGCCAGTGTTGCGCCGCAATTGTTCGATGACGCACGCGCGACCGTTGATATCGCCACCGATGAGCCGACACTGGTTGTGGCCCCAGTGCCGGCCGCCCCTGCGCCGGTGGACGTTGACAACGAGGGATCCGCACCCGTTGAGCTTAAAGCTGTTGTGCCGACCGTGGCTGCGCCGGCGCTGATTGTTGAGACCCCTCCATCAACGGGCGGCAACACCGCCGCAAAGGTGCGACCGCCTCGCGTCGCCGTCGCTGGGGTCAAGCGTAGATCGCGAACAGTCCAGAAGCGCATCAGAGCTGCCGCACGGAACCTCATTGTCACAGACGAACCTTTGACCCATGACCTGGCGGTGCTCGAGCTGGAAAATCGACGACTGAAGTTATTGCTGGCCGAGCAACTTCGCCAGCAGAACCGGGAGCTCCGCGCAATGCTTGAGCGCTTCGACGGCATTCATTGACGCAAGGGCGGGGCGTTGAGAGGGTTTCATCGCTCTGGCATTGAGACGCGATCGACGCCTTCGCCGAGGGCGAGGGCGACTCGCCAAGACCGGGCTTGGTCCTCCGCAAAGGCCAAAAGCCTCGCTTGTCAGCAAGCCAGGTGCCGTTTGGCGCTTGATCGTAAGAATACGGCCGTTTATCCAAGGTTGGCAATTAACTTGAGCCCGGGAACCTAAAATCCGCTCGCACTGGTCAGGATCGAGATCCGCGAGTTCGACTAAGATACTTCGGCAGTCAGATATTCAACGACGACCTCATTGTAGTCGCCGAAGGTGACTTCGCTGGGGTGCAACTGACGAGCCGCATAAATATCGCGCAGAACAGCGTTGAAGCTTTCGAATTCCTCCGCGATTGCGATACCGCCCGGAACCTTCTGATCCCGGCTTTGGGTTCGCAACCACGTGGCAAGCTCGGTAATCAACCGTCGTGTATCCCCGCCATGCGCGTGGATATCCTGGCCCGCAATGTCGGATATAAATCGTTGGAAGCGATATTGCTCCCGGTCAAAGATAATGCAGGACTTGGACCGATGCGCCGGGCCCCCGTATTTCTTGGCGCCGAGAAAGACGCCCAGCTCCAGTGGCATATTAAACCGCGGTAGCGCCGGATTCCCGTCCGTCTCCGTTCGGGAAATATCGTGGATGCCGTAACGGCACTCCTTGATGATCTGGCAGATCTTGTCGAAGCGGTTGTCTGCGGAGTTGTCCGTTTCGAGCGCGCAACGCGCGACAAAACCGGAGCGGATGACGGTGAAGACGATCGCGTAGAAAAAGCTGCGGTACTCGTCGTCGAAAGGGCAGTTGACGAAGACGTCCCGGTTCGTATCAGCAGCCATGCTGATTACTTGATAGCCTGAGGTTCAGTGCGGCCGGACAGATCCTTGCGCAGTTGCTCTATCGTCGCCTTGATTTCCTTCGAGGTGAAGTGTGTCGGCTTTGTTTTCGGTGAAAGGATGGTTACGCCATCGGAAAGCTTCCCGGCCGCCTTGTAGGGAGCGGGTGCCTTGGTCGATTTGGTAGTCGTGGCGATGGCGCTTCGTTTCGTCATGGTCCTTATATGAGCTTTCCAGTTCCGGAAGGCAAGACGCTCATCACCGGACGATGCTGAAACTCCTGCATTAATCGCCGGACATTGAGGTACTGGCTGAATTCAATCGGTCCTGCATCTCCTTGCCTGCCTTGAAGAATGGTACCCACTTTTCTTCGACAAAGACGGACGTGCCGTCTCTTGGATTGCGGCCTGAACGGGGTGCGCGGTTGCGAACAGAAAATACCCCGAACCCCCGAAGCTCAACCCGTCCGCCCTGTGCAAGGCTCTCGGCGATTTCCTCGAGGATCGTATCCACGATCCGCTCGGCATCGCTGTGATAGAGGTGGGGGTTCCGAGTTGCGATCAATGCAACGAGCTCGGACTTTATCATGTATGACCTCATCGAAAATGTATGGTGGCCGGCGCCTGAACAGGGGCGAGAAATAGCGGGTAAAACAGGGCTGATCAACCAAGCGGTGGAGGCGGCTTGCGGCGGCGTTGAAGCGGGCGGCAGAGAGGGAGAGGAGGGAAGGGGATTTGTGGCGGGTTAGGAGGCTGGAGAGAGGTTCCGGCCGGCTCGCCACGGAGAAACGACATGGCTCAGGCCACATCGAAAATCACCCTCAGTGCAGCCCAGGATATTCCCTTCAACAAGCTGGTGCTCAGCCAGCAGAACGTCCGCAAGATCAAGGCGGGCCTCTCGATCGAAGACCTGGCGGAAGACATCGCCCATCGCGGGCTGCTCAGCAGCCTCAACGTTCGCCCCGAACTCGACGGCGATGGCAACGAGACCGGCATCTATCGCATCCCCGCAGGCGGTCGCCGCTATCGCGCTCTCGAGCGTCTTGTGGCGCAGAAGCGACTGGCCAAGACCGCTGGTATCCCCTGCATTGTCAGCAAAGGCGACACCCTCGAGGTCGAGGACGCGCTCGCCGAAAACGTCCAGCGCGTCAGCCTTCATCCGCTCGATCAGTTCCGCGCCTTCCAGACCTTGCGCGAGCAGGGGCTCGGTGAGGAGGAGATCGCGGCGCGCTTCTTCGTTTCGGTGGCGACGGTCAGGCAGCGCCTGCGGCTGGCCTCCGTCTCAACACGGCTTCTCGATCTTTATGCTGAGGACGAGATGACGCTCGAGCAGATCATGGCTTTCTCGATCACGAACGACCATGTTCGCCAGGAGCAGGTCTGGGATACGGTCTCGCGCTCGCATAGCCGGGAGCCCTATTACATCCGCCGGCTGCTGACCGAAACCGCGATCCGTGCCAGCGACCGCCGCGCGGTCTATGTCGGCATCCAAGCTTACGAGGCTGCGGGCGGTGTGACGATGCGCGACCTGTTCGACCAGGATCAGGGCGGATGGCTGCAGGATCCGGCACTGCTCGAGCAGCTCGTGATGGAAAAGCTCAAGGCTGACGCCGAGGCGATCCGCGTGAGCGAAGGCTGGAAATGGGTCGAAGCCGTCTTCGATTTCCCGTACGGCCACACGTCTGGTCTACGCCGTTTCTACGGCGAGCAGGTCGAAATGACTGAAGAGGAACTCGCCCGCCATGATGCCACGCGTGCCGAGTACGACAAGCTTGACGCAGAATATTCGGAGGCAGATGAGTACTCGGAAGCGACGGAACAGAAGCTGGAGGAGCTTGGCGCAGAGCTCGACCGGCTCAACGACCGTCCATATGTGTTCGATCCGCAGGAGGTCGCCCGCGGCGGTCTCTTCGTCTCGCTCGGCGCCAGTGGCGAGCTCAAGATCGAGCGAGGCTTCGTGCGGCCCGAGGACGAACCGAAGGATGAAACCGATCCCTCGGTTGATGTCGGCCACGATGGTGACGATCATGGCAACGATCTTCCGATACACCGCGCAGCCGGAGGCGAGGACGCCCAACCGGACGACGAGGACGAAACGATCAAGCCGCTTCCCGACCGCCTCGTTCTCGATCTGACGGCGGCTCGGACGATTGCGTTGCGCAATGCGCTCGCGAACAATCCCGTCATCGCCTTTATCGCCGTCCTGCACGCGTTCGTCCTGAAGACCTTCTACGTCTACGGCTCGGATTCATGCCTGGAGGTGACGCTGCAAAGCGCTCGCTTCAGCCAGACGCCCGGGCTTAGCGATACGGTCTGGGCGAAGGAGATCGAGCAGCGGCATGAAGGATGGGGCCACGATCTCCCCAAGGATCCCAATGACCTTTGGGATTTCCTGATCAAGCTCGACGAGGTCAGCCGGCAGGCGCTGTTTGCCCATTGCGCGTCGCTTTCGGTCAACGCGGTGATCGAACCCTGGAACAAGCGGACCCGGGCGATCGCCCACGCCGAGCAGTTGGCCCGCTCGATCGGTTTTGACATGGTGGAAGCCGGCTGGACGCCGACTGCCGACAACTATCTCGGCCGTGTCACCAAGGCGCGCATCCTGCAGGCGGTCCGAGAAGCCAAGGGCGACCAGGCGGCGGAGCTGATCGGCCATCTCAAGAAGACCGACATGGCCCGCGAGGCCGAACGGCTGATGACAGGTAGTGCCTGGTTGCCGGAACCGCTTCGCATGACGGTAATGGATGGTATCAGCGAAAGCGACGCTGTCGCCGATGACGCCTCCGTCGGGTCCGATGAGGGCGAGACTGCCTCGGAGCTTCCCGACCTGCCGGCCTTCCTGCTCGACGAGCCGGAAACATCTGACGATCACGCCAGCGAAACAGAAAATGCGATCGACGGCGAGCATTTCGCAGCCGCCGAATAGCGTCACAAGCATCCCATCAGCCTGACCCAATCGCCGTTGCGGTCGGGTCTTCCTTACAAACAGCCCGGCCATCGTGCCGGGCTTTCCCGTTTTCAGGAGGCATCTATGCCCGATTTCACCATCGAGACCACCTACCACCTGCCGGTCTTCCGGCATCGCACCTACGCGGCCGACACATTGGATGCGGCGTGCCGTGCTGCCATCGAGGACGATAGCTGGGATATCGCCGAGAAGGACTTCGGTTCCACCGGCCCAATTCATGTCACCGGCATCTGGGACGGCGCACATGCGGCTTATTCGGCTCCGCCGCTCCAGATCCCGCCGCAGTTCGACGAACCTGTCCAGCGCCGCGCACGTCATTTCGAGATCCTGCTCGGACTGTTGAAGATGTTGCTGGATGACATCAGTTCGGCGCGGCCACCATTGCCCGATTGGGTCGCCCGAACGGCCTGGGCGATTACCCGAGGAGAAGCCATTCTCGCCGGAGATCCTGATCCTGAAGAGCCGGTCGACCTACCCAAGCCTTCCCACGTCCTGGCCAGGCTGCAGGAGGATCGCGTGCGCGACGCCGTCACGGCGGTGGTCGACGTCGACCCAAGCTTCAGGGGTTTAACACCCGAGGCAGTGACCGACGAGGAGGTCCACGCCGCGTGCCTGTCCATCGCAACAACGATGGATTTTTCCGACGTGGTCGGAAGCGCGGAATTCCAGGCGGCGCTCTCGGCGATCCGGTCGGCGCATCGCCGGCTGACTTCCGATTGATCCATCTTCCTCACGACATCCCTCAACCTTGCCCGGCCACCGCGCTGGGTTTCCGTTTCATGGAGACAATCCAATGAATACTCTGCCTTCCAATACCAATACCAAGACCGTTCCCTTTCCCTCCGGCTTCAAGGTCGAAATCTCCCGCGGCGAGCGGATCGGCCGTGTTTCCTCGGAATGGTTCTCGCGCCCCGACGATGAACGCTTCCTGTCGCTGACCGAACTCTATGACACCGTTCGGTCCCGCGCCGAGCGCGCCCATGCCAGAACGATCGAGAGTGCTGCGATCCGGGTCGAAGCAACGCGCGACAATGCGGAGCGGCTTGAGCTTCTTGTTCCAGGTCAGCGCCAACCGATCGCACCAACACACTGGAGCTACGGCCAGCTCTGCAGTCTTGTCGGGGCGCCGTCGACCTATATGCGCCAGCTGCCTGCGCCGCTCGCCGCCATCAACCTGCAGCACGGTCTGCTCAACCTTCGTGCCGAGCTCATCAAGACCCTGGAGATGGATGATGGCAGGCTCGAGCTTCGGGCAGTGACCGGACCGGAATACGGGCGCATCTGGGACCACGAGCTTGTCTCGGCGGTGATGAACATTGCCGGAAACGGCACAGGCGATACGATGTGGAAAGTGCCCGGCGTGCTCGATTGGGCAACAATGACGCACAATCCCTTTGTCGACATCACCAAGGATACGACAACGCTTTATGCCAGCGACCGGGACGTCTTCGTGTTCCTGGTCGACGACACCCATCCTATCGAGGCTGGCCGATTGCCGAACGGTGAACCGGATCTCTACTTCCGCGGCTTCTACGCCTGGAATTCGGAGGTCGGGTCGAAGACGCTCGGCATCGCGTCCTTTTATCTGCGCGCCGTCTGCGCCAATCGCAATCTGTGGGGCACGGAGAATTTCGAGGAGATCACTATCCGTCATTCGAAATTTGCCGCCCAGCGCTTTGCGCATGAGGCATCGCCGGCACTCACCAGCTTCGCCAATTCGTCTCCAGCACCCTTCATTGCTGGCATCAAGGCGGCACGCGAACGGATCATCGCGCGCAAGGACGACGATCGCGAGAGCTTCCTTCGCAAGCGCGGTTTCTCGAAAAGCGAAACCGGCAAGGTGATCGAGATGGTTCTTTCGGAGGAGGGGAGGCCACCGGAATCGATCTTCGATTTCGTGCAGGGCATCACCGCGCTGGCACGCACCAAGACCAATCAGGACACGCGTCTCGAACTCGAAGGCAAAGCCAAGAAGCTGCTGGAGAGCGCCACCTGAAAACTTCCCCCGAAGGTCACATTCGCGAACCACCATCAACACCAGCCCGACCCCCGCGCCGGGCATTTTTCATTTTTGGAGCACCCCAATGGCTATCCCCGATCATGCCCGCGCAAACTTCGACACGCTGCTGCGCGCCGCGTCCGATGGCAATCTTGCTCTTATGGAATGCCTCGATGCATCTACACGCGAGCCGCGTTACGTGCTTTGGGCCGTCGGCCGCAGTGACGGCGAATACGTCTTCACGCCATTCGGCCATCTCGCCGACGGCGACCCATACGACATCTATCTGCCGCCCGATCCCGACGATGCAACCGGCTTCATTGTTAACCCGGCAACCTAAGCACTGATGATCGCCGACAGTTTAGCTGGCGATTCCCGACCCCTCCTTGGCTGCCCAGATATTCGCTCCTCCGAAGCCTCGGCAGGACGCTGGGCTGCCTGTTCTTCCTCACTCTTGGAGCATCCTTCGATGAATATCATCTCGCATCCTCGAACCATTTCCACGTCTCCGCGTCTTGAGACCAGAACCGGCGCTGAGGCAGTTATTTGGGCTGCCGAACAAATTATGTCGCTTCTGGAGCATGGCAACGTCGTCACTTCAGGTGACCTGCGACAGATCATGATGGAGGCCCTCGGCGGGAGCGACGCCGAGGGCCTCTGGCTCTGGAAGGATGCTTATGAAGCGGCCGAAGCCGCCCAGGTCCTGTTCCTGCGCAAGTTCCGCTCAATTGCCTCCCGGAGCCAGTCGCCTCGATCGACGCTCGCGATGCTGACGAAAGTGGCAAACCTTGCGCCGACCCATAGCCGACGGTCCGAGGAGAGCCAGGCCCTGCAGCAATTCTCGACTCCGATCCCTCTTGCCTACGTCGCATCTCGTGCTGCCGGCATCACGGCCGCTGACGTGGTCCTCGAACCGTCGGCCGGAACCGGGCTCATGGCGATCTTTGCCGAACTCGCAGGCGCGCGCCTGGCGCTCAACGAATATGCGGCTGCTCGGCACTCGCTGTTGGAGCAGATCTTCCCCGGCGTTCCGACATCGCAGCACGACGCTGCGCATATCGACGATTACCTCGAGCGGCCTATTCGGCCGACCGTGGTGCTGATGAACCCGCCGTTCTCGGCTGGCGTCCATGTCGAAGGCCGTGTCGCCGACGCTGCGTGGCGGCATTTGACCTCCGCCTTCGCTCGCTTGGTCCCTGGCGGTCGGTTGGTTGCGATCACCGGCGCAAGCCTTACTCCCGACAATCCGGCATGGCGCGATGCTTTCGTCCGTCTTCAGGGGCGGGGCACCGTGTTGTTCACCGCGGGGGTCGATGGCAACGTCTACGCCAGACATGGAACGACGATGGAAACGCGTCTGATCGTGATCGACAAGATCCCGGCGGGCGATCCTTCGAAGCTGTCGGCGTCCAGCGGCACTGCGCACGATCTGGAAACACTGCTCGCCTGGATCACCTCTCTTCCACCCCGCCAGACTTCGACGGCGCCGAACTCCATTGGAGCGCTCTCCAACGGTATGCTGCGGGCGGACACGATGCGTGCAGCACGGTTTGCTGCGCCGTCGCATCGCCATGCGGTCGGCGCGCAGGCGAACCCTTCACCAATGGCCCGCCCTGAATGCGTGGATGAAGAGGTTATCGAACTCTCCTACAGCCTGCGCGATGCAGCGCCGAAAGTTGAGCGCAACACTGCCGACGGCATCTATGAGCCGTACCGGCTGCAAACGATCCACATCCCCAGCGCAAAGCCGCATCCCGACAGGCTGGTCGAATCCGTCGCGATGGCCTCGGTCACACCGCCGAAGCCAAGCTATCGTCCGCATCTGCCGAGGCGCGTCGTCGTGAGCGGCGATCTTTCCGATGCCCAGCTCGAAAGCGTCATCTATGCCGGCGAAGCTCATTCCGGCTATCTCGCCGGACACTGGAGCGTCGATGCCTCCTTCGACAATATCAGGGCGGTCGCATCCGACGCAGAGCATGCCGTTCGTTTTCGCCGGGGTTGGTTCCTCGGCGACGGAACAGGCGCCGGCAAAGGTCGCCAGGCTGCCGGCATTATTCTCGATAATTGGCTGAAGGGTCGTCGTCGGCATGTTTGGATCTCCAAGTCCGACAAGCTGATCGAGGATGCCCAGCGTGATTGGGGCGCACTGGGCCAAGAGAAGCTCTTGATCACACCCCTGTCGCGTTTCCGACAGGGAAAGCCGATCAAGCTGGAGGAGGGCATCCTCTTCACCACCTTTGCGACGCTGCGCACCGACGAGCGCGAGGGTCGGCGATCGCGCGTCCAGCAGATCGTCGACTGGCTCGGTCAAGAGGCGGGGAGCGGCGAAGCCGCGACTGGGAATGCAAGAAGCTTCGATAATGTTATCATTTTCGATGAAGGCCATGCCATGGCCAATGCCGCCGGCGGCAAGACCGAACGCGGCGACAAGGCGGCATCGCAACAGGGCAGGGCAGGGCTCCGCCTGCAGCGCGCTCTGCCGGATGCCCGCGTCGTCTATGTCTCGGCGACCGGCGCATCGGACGTGGAGTCGCTCGCCTATGCGGAACGCCTCGGCCTTTGGGGCAGCAGCGACTTTCCCTTCCCGACGCGTTCCGAGTTCATTGCCGCGATCGAAGACGGCGGTGTCGCCGCCATGGAAGTGCTGGCGCGCGACCTGAAGGCCATGGGTCTCTACGCATCGCGGTCGCTCTCCTTCGAGGGCGTCGAATACGAAATCCTCGAACACGAGCTGACCGAGGAGCAGATCCGCATCTACGACTCCTATGCCGAGGCGTTCCAGGTGATCCACAACCATCTCGACGCTGCCATGGAGGCCTCAGGCATAACCGGCAAATCCGGCACGCTGAACAAAAATGCGAAGGCCACGGCGCGTTCAGCCTTCGAGAGCTCGAAGCAGCGTTTCTTCAACCATTTGCTGACATCGATGAAAACGCCGGCCCTTCTCAAAGCGACTGCCAACGATCTTGAGGACGGCCACGCCGCCATCGTCCAGATCGTCTCGACGGGGGCAGCGCTGACCGAGCGCCGGCTGGCACAGATCCCGACCGAGGAATGGGGCGATCTGCAGGTCGACGTGACGCCGCGGGAATATGTCATCGACTACCTCATGCACTCCTTCCCGGTGCAGCTCTTCGAGGAGTTCTCCGACGCCGATGGCAATCTCAGCTCGCGGGCCGTCCATGACGCCGACGCCAATCCTGTCATCTGCCGGGAGGCCGAACGGCGACGTGACGAGCTCGTTGAAACTTTGGGCAGCCTGCCTGCCATCCCGACGGCACTCGACCAGATCGTCCAGCACTTTGGTACGAGCCAGGTGGCAGAAATCACCGGCCGCTCCCGCCGCATCGTCCGCCGCGAGGACAGCAGCTCCATCGCGCGTTATGCCGTGCAGAGCCGGCCGGGCAGCGCCAATCTCGACGAGGCGCGTGCCTTCATGGATGACGAGAAAGGCATTCTCGTCTTCAGCGATGCAGGCGGGACCGGGAGATCGTATCATGCCGATCTCGCCGCCCGCAACCAGCGCCTCCGCTTGCATAACCTGCTGGAGGCAGGATGGCGCGCCGACGTGGCGATCCAGGGTCTCGGCCGCAGCCATCGCACCAACCAGAAACAGCCACCGCGCTTCCGGATGATCGCCACCAACGTCAAAGCGGAGCGGCGGTTCCTGTCGACCATCGCCCGGCGTCTCGACACGCTCGGCGCTATCACTCGTGGCCAGCGTCAGACCGGCGGGCAGGGCATGTTCCGGTCCGAGGACAATCTCGAATCCCAATATGCCCGCGACGCGCTGCGGCAGTTCTACGGACTGCTGCATGCCGGCAGGATCGACGGCTGCTCGCTGGATAAGTTCGAAAGCATCACGGGCCTGTCATTGACATCGGAGGAGGGCGGGCTGAAGGACGAGCTGCCGCCGATCCAGACGTTCCTCAATCGCATGCTGGCATTGACCATCGTCATGCAGAACGTGCTGTTCGAGGCCTTCGAGCAGCTGTTGGCCGCCCGTATCGAAGGGGCGATTGCCGCCGGCATCTATGACAAGGGCCTGGAGACGATCGCTGCCGACAGCATGATGGTTACTCAGCGCCGGCTGATCCATACGCATCCGGTCACCGGCGCGCAGTCGCACCTCTTGACCATTGAGAGGAGGGATCGCAATGCACCGATGCAGGTCGAGGAGGTTCAGAGTCTCGTGGAGCAGGATCCACGCGCGAAGCTGATGGTCAATGGCAAGTCGGGCCGGCCGGCCGTGATGGTACCCATCCGCTCCATCATGCTGGACGATGGCTCCATTCAGCCCCGCGTGTCGCTGATCCGGCCGATGGACGAGCTCCGCTTCGAAATCCGGCAGCTCGAAGAGACGAATTGGGAGGAGGTTGACGAACAAGCGTTCGTCCTCGCCTGGAATACCGAAGTCGCTGCGGTGCCGGAATTCTCGACGTCGACGATGCACATCGTCAGCGGGTTGTTGCTGCCGATCTGGAAACTCCTGCCGCAGGATTTCTGCCGGGTGCGGCGTCTGCAGACTGATGACGGTGAGCGGATCGTCGGCCGTGTCATTGCTCCGGATCGGCTCGCCGGACTCTGCCGCAACTTCGGGATCGATCAGACCACACTGATCGCACCGGACGAGGCCTGGGCATCGCTGGTCGACGGATCCTCTGTCGTCGGGCTTGCCGGCGACATGACGCTCCGCCGTGTGCGCGTGATGAACGACTACCGCGTCGAACTGACCGGCTTTACCGACGGGATGCGCGACTGGCTGCGGTCGATCGGTCTGTTCTCCGAGATGATTAATTGGAAGCTCCGCTTCTTCGTGCCTGTCACAGATGAGGGTGAGGAGATCCTGTCGAAGCTGATGCAGCGTCATCGCCTGGTCGATGTCGCGCGCCGGTCATGACGGAGGTCTGCCATGCTCTCCGCAGCCGAACTGGCGGACCGTCTCGCGCAAGACGCGGAGGCGGTCTGCCGCCACTATCTTTCCGCCGGCCGCCGGGCCGGCAACTACTGGCTTGTCGGCGATGTCGACAACAACAAGGGCCGGTCGCTCTATGTGCGTCTGACCGGCCCGCGCGCCGGCCGATGGACAGATGCAGCGACCGGCCAGTTCGGCGATCTCCTTGATCTCGTCCGTGAGACCTGTGGCCTCGTCGACTTCCGGGACGTTACCGAGGAGGCGCGTCATTTCCTCAACCTGCCTCGGCCCGACCCGCTGTCGTCTCGCAGGACGGACGCCCAATGTTCTGCGGCCGTCGAGCGGCCCACGGCTGAGCGGGCCAGGCGTCTGTTTCGGATGACGGGGCCCCTAGCCGGCACCCTTGCCGACTCCTATCTGCGCGAGCGCGGCATTCTGCGGCCGTCTACCCATATGGCGTTGCGTTTCCATCCGGCCTGCTACTACCGCGATCTTGTCACCGGCCGGACGAGCAGCTATCCGGCCCTGATTGCCGCCGTGACCGACTCTGCAGGTGAGATCACCGGCGTACATCGCAGCTGGCTCGATCCGGCCGGCGGTGGCAAGGCCAGGGTGGACAATCCCCGCCGCGCACTTGGCGGGCTGCTCGGGAATGGCGTCCGCTTCTGCTTTCCGGTGAATGCACCTATCCCGGTAATGGCGGCAGGCGAGGGCCTCGAAACCATGCTGTCCCTCTCGCACGTGATGCCCGGCATGCCAATCGTCGCGGCGCTGACGGCCAATCACCTTGCGGCCCTCCGCTTTCCACGTGGATGCCGGCGCATCTACATCGCCGCCGACGCGGATGCCGCCGGCCGCCATGGGATCGAGGCATTGAGCCGTCGGGCACAGGCGGAGGGAATCCTGCCGCTGGTGCTGTCGCCTGAGCTCGGCGACTTCAACGAGGATCTTCGCTGGCTGGGCCCCGACCAGATGACCGCAAGCTTGCAGGCGCAACTCGTCTCGGAAGACGCGATCGCCTTCCTGCCCTGACGTCGGTGACCGGAAGGGGCAGCAGGCCGGGCGACAGGCGGCGTGGGCGCAAAGATCGGTCCACCAGATGGCTCGGATGTTGACGCGCGCCCGCGGGCCTGCCGAGAGGCGACCCTTACCACGCGGGCCTCGGGCCTTCAGCGGGTCGGTCGGGTTTCTTCCCCTGCCAGACCGCGGGCGCGATCTGTCATTCCTCGCGGATCAAGAAACCCTCCCTCCGCCGCCCGGCGCTTCGCTGGGCCGCGGCACTTCGTTTGCGGTTCCGGCCTCGACCCGCGTGACCGGGTTCGCCGTCAGGCCGCGAGAGGCGCGGCCTACCAAACGGAGACCACCATGGACCTGATCCTTCATCCCGACGACGGCTTCGAGCCCCACCACGCGTCCTCCCCGACCGACCGCTTCATCTACGAGATGCAGGTCTTCGGCTATCGTCCCTTCCAGGACGATCCCGACCCGCGGCCATTGCCGGAGGAACCGCAGGTCCGCTCATCGATCACCGCGATCTTCGACGCCTTTGCCGAAATGCTCGGCGACACCCGGCTGGAGCCCGATCTCGAAGACCTGTTCTGGTCGATCCCCAATCTCTTTCATCGCGCCGGCGAGCGCATCCAGCGCGAGCTCGACCGCAACGAGGAGGCGCAGCGTACCGGCCAGCGCGAGCAGGACGGCTCGGAGGTGAAGAACGTCGAACTTGAACGCCTCGTCGCCGAAGGCATCACGCTCCTGGAGCGCCGAAATAGCTTCGAATTCATGCGCGACTATGCGGCCGATCTGTTCGAGGCGCAGACCGGTTCGTCGTGGCGGCCTCGCACTGGCTCGAAGGTCAACCACGCCCACATGACCGCCGCGATGATCGACAGCCGCGACTTCCTCTCCGCCCGCCGCCGGGCCGAAACCGAGGTGCTGATCCCAGCCGGCACCAAGATCGCCTTTGCCGGGGGTATGGACTATAACGATCATGAGCGGATCTGGGCGAAGCTCGATCAGGCGCATGCCAAGCATCCCGACATGGTGCTGCTGCACGGCGGCTCGCCGAAAGGCGCCGAGCGTATCGCCGCCTGCTGGGCTGAAGCCCGTAAGGTGACGCAAATTATCTTCAAACCCAACTGGACCAAGCACGCCAAGGCCGCGCCGTTCCGGCGCAATGACGAGATGCTCTCGGTCATGCCGGCCGGATTGATCGTCTTTCCGGGAAACGGGATCACCGGCAATCTCGCCGACAAGGCACGCCGCCTCGGCATCCCGGTATGGCAGGCGTCAGGAGACGGCGCGTGAGCGCCGTTTTACTGGAAATATGGAAAAGATGGAAAACATGGAGAAATTAGTTTATATGTGGGGCCGTGCTGGAGATCATAGCGATGAAGCAGTTCACGACAGGCGACTTGAACAAACAAATCGGCGATATCACCGATGCGGCGAGCCGCGAGCCGGTCATGCTCACCCGGCACAAGAAGCCGCGTTTCGTGCTGATGAGCTACGAGCATTATGAGCGCATGCGCACCGGCGGCGATCCGCGCCGTGCCTATCATATCTCAGAGATGCCCGCCGAGCATGCAGCACTGTTCGACGAGGCGCTCGATCGACTGGCGCGCGGCGAAGGCTACGACGATGAGCCATGAATTCCGCCCCGGTGAGGTCATCTCCTATCCCTATCTTTGGGCCTGGCAGCAGCAGCGCGGCGAAACCGAAGGCCGCAAGCAGCGCCCAGTCTGCGTCGTCATTGCCATCCGAAGTGCCACCGATGGAAACACGCATCTGGCCCTCCTCGCCATCACCACCCAGCCGCCGCAGCCGGGCCGGATCGCTCAGGAGATCCCCGAAATCGAGCGCAAGCGTGCGGGCTTAAGTGATCTGAAGCGTTGCTGGATCATGGCCGACGAGTACAATTACGATATCGTCGAACGCTCCTGGTACATCGAGCCCGATCAGGACATCCTCGGCCGCTTCAGCAAATCCTTCATGGTCAAGATCGCCAAACTGTTTGCCGAGGCGCGCGGCCGCACCGGTCGGGTCAACCGGCTCGATTGAGACTTGCCGCCGCTTCTTCCCTTCTTGATCGCTCCCTGAACGCGTCTCCGCCATGGCGGATCTCTGGCGCTCTCTGATCAATTAGACCACGACTGCTTGGCCGGCCATCGCCGGCCGTTCTTGATCGATCTCAATGCCTCTCATCGCCGTACTACAAGGCGACAATCCGTCAATCACGTCTGTCACGCGGTCCTGCTCCGTAGAACTGCAGTCGCGTCAGGAGGGGCGGACAATCGGGTCTCACGCCGACCGAAGCCGTCTTTGATGATGAGGCTGGGATCAGAACGGTGCTGATCTACCGCGTCGAATCCGCCCGGTTGAGGACCACCGTCCATTGACCCCGAACACTACCGACGCATATGCAACGAGTGCGGCACTCGGCAGGTGCGCAAATGGCCGCCAAGGCGAGGTCTCCAGCTGACGTCGCAATCAGAGACCCTTCCCGTTCTTTATGTCGCCTTTCTAAGGGACCGGCCGCGACCAGCGTCAACCCGCAAGGGGTTTCCCTTCGCTTTCGCTCCGGTGACGCCTGCGGCGCGGCCCCTTCTTCGGGCGCCATCGGGAATGGTCCCGATGCAACGAAGGAGACAATCCCATGGCTACCACGATCGCAACCCTCACCGAAAAGACCGACGGCACTCTCGAAGGCGTCTTCGCAACCATCCGGGTCAACGCCCCGATCGCCCTCGTCCCGAACGCCAACAAGGCGAGCGAAGAGGCGCCGGACTACCGCATCATCCATCGCAAGACCGGCTTTGAGATCGGCGCAGGCTGGAACCGCATCTCCCGCCAGACCGGTGAGGAATACATCTCCACGAAGATCGAAGCGCCCGAGATCGGCGTGATCTTCGGCAACGTCGCCCCCGCACCCGGCGGCGAGCCCGGCAAGAAAGTCATCCTCTGGAACAGCCCGGCCTGAACCGGACCGCCGGCTCCGAAACAATCGGGGCCGGCGTCCCCATTCCTAAGGAGGCCACCATGAGCCGCTACACAATAACGGTCACCAGGACCGCATCCCGCCACGCCGATCCAGACGCTACCATTGGCTACGACCGTCCGCTTCAGACGTTCTTCCTCCAGGCATTTCCGGACGCCGATGGCGAGAATCTTGAACTCTGGCTTGGGACCGACTTCCGGGAGTTCGAAACACTGTCGCGACTGCGCACTGCAGCAATCGCGCTCGGTTTCGACTTCATACCTTTGGCATCCGGCATTCTTCACAAGCTGCTGGGCGACCATGCCCGCGAAGCCCATCACGCGGTCAGCGACTCGATCATCCAGGATGTTCTCAACGGGACATCCGCCCGCTGACGCAAACCCAAAACGAAAATAGCCCGGCACCGTGCCGGGCTATTTTTTTGCTTGGCTGGCAAGACTACTTGTTCAGTGCGTCCTTCAGTGCCTTTGCCGGCGTAAAGGCCAGCTTCTTGGCCGCGGTGACCTTGATCGTTGCGCCAGTCGCAGGATTGCGCGCTTCGCGCTCCGGTGTCGCCTTCACCTTGAACTTGCCGAAGCCGGGCAGGGAGGTCTCATTACCGGCCACCGCGGCTTCGGTGATGGAAGCAATCACCGCCTCCACGATGGCTTTCCCTTGCGCCTTTGTAAGGCTGTGTTCGGTCGCGATCTTGTCGGCGATTTCGTTGGTCGTGGTCATTTTCTTCTCCGCATCGTGTCAGACGCAGAATTCCTGCCATTGCCGACCGCAACTGTCATTGACACGCTGCGGCAAATCGCTCGGAAAGCCCAGATCTCCACAGTTATTCAGGCGGTCACGGATCAATAACCCGAAGCCGGGCATCGAGCCCACCTTCGGCTTCGGGTGCTATACGGAGAGGAAATGTCTGCTCAGTCCGTCCGAGGGTGCCATGGGCGCATGACGGCCTCAAGGACGAGCGGTGCCCCCAATTTTGCCTCCGCTCCGGTTCCCTGCACTCCGACAAAATCGGCACCCCCACTCGCCGCCGCTGGCGGTCGCGTTCCGCGATCCCTGACCCCGCCACGCCCCCATGCCCGCGCGCGTCGTCTTTCACAAACGTCAAGGAGACGACGACGATGCTTCTGGAACAACACATTGAAGAGCTGCGGGCCGAATTGCGGAATGCCGTGTACCCCGGCGAACGCCACGAGATCGAGGTCGAACTGGAACTCGCCTGTGCCGAGTTGGCGGTGTTCATGGCCGAACAGGAGGGTGTAATCGACGCCGAGCCGCCCTTCTGAGGCGGCTTTCACCATGTCGCCTGGCCTGTCGCGCCGGATCGACCGGCGCTTCAGGCCCCAAGCTTCGCTTCGCCATCAAGAGCTGTCAGAACGTGCGGTGTTCGTTTGGAAACGCGGAGGCCGTTGGATACCACTCCTCTTTCGATCCCGTGCCGTCGACACGAGGATGGCATCGGCCTCCACGGCGCTCCTTGGTTAACGATCAGCCGGTCTATCTTGGCGGATATACGGTTTCGGCGTGTATCCGCGCGACCGTCTCTTTCTTAGAAGCTGAAGGAACAGCCTCACCGCCTCTTCCTCCCGCGCGAAGTGATGATCCCGCCTTTGGCCGGTGGTGCCGATGCGACCCCATCGGCGGATAAGACAGGCCTCGCCGAACAGGTTGGGCTCAATCGACATGGCATAGTAGCGGGCCATGTTCTTCTTGGCGTCGATGCGTTCGACATAAAGCTGGTAGCGTTGCGCGATCATGACAGGAAGAATCGTGCAAGGCGGACTCGGCGTCCAACGACATATTTGAATCGGTCGGTCTCGACTGATTCATGCTGATGATGGGTGGTCGCCGGATGATCTGGGCGAGCCGCTTGCGGCGGACGGTGCTATTCGCCGTCGCTCACGGAGCCCGCAAGCGGTCTCCGCCCATTCGGGTCACGCCCCTCTCGCGGTTTCCGCAGCGGCGGCGCGAAGTTTTCGCGACCAAGGCCGAGGATAGAGTGGATGGCCGGCTGAACGCCGGATACGGACACGGCGCTGGGGCGCCGTGGTCTATCTCTTTCTGACGTCCCATTGTGCACCCGCCACTCCGGCGTCAAGGACTGCGCGGCCCCTCCAATTTTCAGCCGCCGTCCTTACGGCCGCCGTCAGAAAATCGGTTCCTCCGCTTGCCGCCTCTGGCGGCCGCGTTCCGCGCTCCCTGACCCCTCGCGGCTACGGTGCGGCCCCCTTTCGTCAGAACGAAAGGAGACAATACGATGTCCAATGACTGGTACTACGTCCATCAGCTTGCCGTGCTTGCTGGTTTCAGGCTTATCGTCCTTGCAAACCGCATCGGTTGCTCGGATGACTTCTCGCGGGCGTTGCACGACCGGCTCGCCGACGGGCTTGCATGCGCAGCGGCACGGGTGCGATCGATCATGACGCTGCAGGGCGAGCTGGCGTCCGAACCGGATCTCGAAGGTATCACTGCCTTCCAGCTTGAAGGCGAAAAAGATTGCTTCAACCGCTTCCGGATCGCCCTTCTTGACGACCTCGAAATCGACTTTGCCACCCACGAGTACCGGATCAACAATGGCGAGTGGCACTATGCGCTGTCGGCGGACTGCGACGGCATCGAAATCAGCTATCCGAGCACCATCGCCCTGACCGACGCAGAACTGCGCGGCCTCGGGCCGATCATCCGCGATATCTCGCACGAAACGGGCATCTGGGTCAGCGCCGCGCGGATCGTCTACGATTGATGCTCGACGAGAGACGGCGGAGCCCGTCTCTCGCCTCTTCTCATTGCCTTGACCGCTTGCCGACATCGAGCCGGCGCGCGGTCTTGAGGGGAAAGAGTTGCCGCCTCTCCCCTCAATCACCCCTCTCCCTGCGGAGCGGGTCGAGACCCGCCCGGCCTTTCGGGCCGGTGAGCGGACGCTGCCGCGACTTCCCCAATCAACACGAGGAAACGGGCAGCCTGCGCTACACCCTCATGCTTCGGGTATCCGCTCCATCTGCCCGTTTCCTCCTGCGGTGGCTCGTCGTCTTATCGCTTGCAGCCATCGATGTCCGATCCCTGCGGTCCGAACATCCCGGCTTCTCGCGATGACGGCTCGCTTCAGCATTACAGCACGAATGGCCGACCGCCACGCTGTTCCTGCGACGCGGATCGTCGGTGTGACACCTCCGATCGCTGTTGCATCGTCT
Source organism: Rhizobium sp. P32RR-XVIII (assembly GCF_012641395.1). GTDB lineage: Bacteria > Pseudomonadota > Alphaproteobacteria > Rhizobiales > Rhizobiaceae > Rhizobium. The sequence continues at coordinate 29,207 of NZ_JABAIH010000019.1, forward strand.
GGCGCCTCGCAACAGCATTGGCGTCTTGGGCACGGCGGTCGGCCATTCGTGGTGTAATGGCAGGATAGGCTATTGGTATACCAATAACCGTTTCGCCCGGGGGGCGATTGTCGCTAGGGCGAGCCGGCGACGGAGGCATCGTCCATTTACCGTCGATCCAGAGACGAAACAGCACAGCGAAGAGGCGCCGGGCCCACGGGGGAAGGTGGGGCAAGCGACCACTTGGGTCATCGACCGCCGGATGCAATCGGGAACAACAGATTTTCGGCGGATAGGTGAAAGCGCGAATGAGCGAATAGGCGAAATGCCGATCCGCCGAATGAGTGATTGGGTGGTAGGCTAGATCGGCAAGTCGGTGAACAGGGGTCTGAGCGCTTCGGTCTTTGAGAGAATAAGCCACTCGGTGAATCGGCGCATGTGTGAATCGGCGAATAGGTGTTTGCGCAAATTGGCGAATAGGTGCCACGCCGACCCACCGAATGACCAATTAGGTGATTGGGTAAATCGGCGTATGAGCGAACGGGGGTTTAAGCGTATCGGCGGATGAGTGAATGCGCGGTTCGGCGACTGAGTGCATGCGAGACTCAGCGAATAGGTGATTGTGCGAATGAGCGAATAGGGGAATCGCCGATGTGCCGTATGGGTTTTTAGGTGATTGGCACCGGGCGATGAAATGTACCCACGTCCCGCCAGCAAACGCGCCTTTCACGAGTCCTGAGTGCGAGTCTACTGCACGACGCATTCGAGCAAAGCGTCAGGGTTCAGGCTTTACCGGTTGCAAATAATTATACTGAAGTATAAGTTAACGCGACGCCAGTTTTCGCCCTCTGCCCGGCCGTTCCAGCTGCCATCCGCCGTTTGATGAACGCACGTTTTCGATGACACACAGCCGATCTCTTCTGACCAAGGAATGGTACAAGGTCCCGCTTTGCGTCGACTGCCCGAGCTGCGGCGCGCAAACGCGATCTGCCGGCATCGTTGTAGGGCCGTCGAGCTTGACTGGAGATCTCGCCGACTCCGCCGAAAACGATATCCTGACGAGGCCCCCGGCTTCACTGGACGGGTTTGCATTTGTCGAAACGCTGAGCGGTCGAACTCAAAATATCGAGCGCTTCGTCGTCAACCGCTTCCATAGCATGTTCACTTTCAGAAACGATTGCTTGACGCCGATTTGTGAGCATTGCACCGAGGGTCTCCCGCCGCCCACGATCCGGTCTTCAGTGATGAATGGTTTCGTCCGTTTGGGGCAGAGGCGGCTGCTGGTGAACGAACGGCTGCCGATCTTCGCGTCGAACGCGGTCCTGACAGAGTTTCACGGCGGCACATCGATCGAGGAAACCGACTTCCCGTATCCCGACTACGCGGTTGTGCTCGTCTGCGACACGGAGAGCCCAGGTGGCGATACCGGTACACTCGAATTGTGGCATAGCATCGCGCGCAACGACTACGCCGTTCTTGTCAGGGGGCATGACGGTCGCGAGGTGCTTCGCGACGCCGTCAACGACGATTTGCCCGGTGTGGTGGCAACCGTCTCCGATCTTGGATTGGTTCTGACACAGCTTCATCTCGCGCAGGCGTCGTCACCATACTGCGCGCTTGCCCGCGATCTCTTTCTCAAAGCGCTCGGCGACGTCGGCTATCAGCAGGAACATCAGGAGGCGGATCATGCAGATCTCTAGAGCACTATCGCGACTTCTCGCCATTCCGCTCGTTCTTTCGGGATGCGCGCAGTTACCGCCACCAGCGCGGCCGTCGCCAGCACCACCATTTGCATATCTGAGCCTCACAGCCTGCCGAGACTATCGAAGCAATATTGTCGAGTGCCAGCTGGAATATGGCACGGAGGTCGGGCGGCATCGCCTTGGCCCGGTACAAGAGGTCGGGCTAGCCCTGGCGACCGATCGTGACGATGTTCGGTATCAGGTGTCGTCGTGCTCGCCCGCTCCGAGGGTCCAGCGGCAGTTGCCAAATTTCGTGTGCCGAATCTATGGGGCTCAATCAGGCGCTGATGCCGGCTCTGTGTTGATCAAGGGCGGCACAGCGGTTCGCCTCGCGCGAATTCTCGGCGATCGGGAACAATTTGAATACCGGTGGGCGCCTGACCCGTGGTCGCGGCTAAGAGATTGAAGTCGCTTGCAAATATGCTGACGCAAAGGGCGGATCCTCCCAGGAATTATACTCAAGTGCAATTTTCCGGTTGATTTCCAGGCCGGGATACAGTTCAAATTATTATACCGCAGTATAAGTTATGAACTGGTTTGGCCATGGATCGCAGCCCGCTTTCTCCCCTCCAGAGACCGCAAACCGAATGGTCGCGACACATTTTTTGGCCTGCCCTTACATTTGTTCTTCTCCTGACCTCTTTCACCGCCAGTACCGGGAAGAGCGGTCAGTTTATCGTAGCCGCGCAACCGCCTCAGCGGGGCGATCGGCTGCGCTCTGTTGACAACTTCAGATCAGGGTTCGCTTCAACCCAGCCGAGTTTGGCTGCCGTGGCCGCGACGACCACGGTGAGCGCAGCCGCTTCGCCGGCAATTGATTGGAGCAACTTCTCACAGCGGATCGGTGAACTCGACAATGCCGATAAGATGACGGCCAGCCTGTCTCCACTGGGGACAAATGTGGTTGACACGATGGAAAGCAGCCTTGACGCGCGAGGCACGGCCTCGAGCGGAGGTGCCGGAGCCAAACTCGGCGTTTATTCGTCGATCGGCGTTTTTTCCGCTGATGATCAGCCGGTGAGCGCGGCCGTCGACCAGGCAGGCGAGCCTCGCAAGAGCAGCGCGACGGCCGGAGCGCGCCCTGTTCTCATCGCCCACGTGCCCCAGGAGTATACCGCGCTCGCCATAAAGATTGCCGTCGAAGAGGGCGTCGATCCGAACTGGGTGCTGTCGATCATGCGAGCCGAGAATGGCGATTTCGATCCAGAACTGGTCAGTGCCGCTGGCGCGATCGGCCTGATGCAGGTCATGCCGAAAATTGGGAAGGCTTTCGGCGCTGCCGACCTTACAGATCCCGAGCAGAACATCCGTGCCGGTACCCGCTTCCTGCGCCTCCTCATCGATAAATATCGCAATCCGGTTCTCGTCGCCTCCGCCTACAATGCCGGCGAGCCCCGCGTCGACGCGCGTCATTCCTTGCCGCTGATTCAGGAGACTGCCGACTATGTGACGCGGGTCGTTGGCTACTACACGGGTGCATCGTCACCTTCATCAGCTTCAAGCACTGCCAACGCAACTCCGTCCGCCACTGCCCCTGGTCGTCCTACACGTCGCGCCGATCGGGCTAGATCCCCAATGCTTGTCTTTTCCATTTCAGGCACGCCCGTGGCGGCAAGCCGCAGCCAAGAGGAGGCCGCTGAAATCCCATTCGGCGGCCCGGTAAAAATCGTCAAGGAAGAGGTGCACCCATGAATCGTTCCGAATTTGCAATCCAGGTCCTCGTCGTCTACGGGCGCGCGGTCTGGTACTCGCTGATGAGACAGAAGTGGATCGGCAATGCCGCAATCATCCTCACCGCCAGCCTGATCCTCCTCGTCAGTCAATTTGAGCCAGCCGCTGCGCAAAATCTCGATGCGTTGCAGAACGCCGCCGACCGGCTGGTACAATTCTTTACCGGACCCTTCGGCCGCTCGGTCGGGGCGATCGCTTTCATCGGAATGTTTCTGGCGGCGGCCTTCGGATACTGGTCCTGGGGAGCGCTGCTGCGCGTCGGTGGAAGCCTTGCCGGCATGTTTGCCGCCGCCGAACTCGTCGACTTCCTGGCTGGCGGCGGATCCTGATCATGGCCGGGTCTACAAGCACTGCCGACCGTGGCGACGATTATATCGAGTGCCATCCTGTCATTCTCGCGCTCACCCGGCCGCCGACCGTGATGGGCATACCCTACACCTATTTTCTGGCGGAATGCTTTGTCTCGCTGATGGTGTTCATGATCTTGGGCTCGATCCTCTGGTTTCCGGTCTCCTTCGTCATCCTGCACACCATCCTCTATGTGCTCACAGTCAAGCTCGACCTCTGGTTCTTCGACATCGTCGGGAGGCTCAGCCTGTGCGGCATCAACCCGCTCGGCCGTCGGCTCGGCGGCGGCATCCGAACCTACGGAGCTTGACCCATGAGCACGATGGCAAGATCGCTGAAAGGAACTTTGTCGAAGGGATGGGAGATATTTGCCGACCGCAGTATCTCGACCCATGTTCCGTTCTACGTGCCGATCGAAAACGGCATAATCCGGCTTAAGAACGATTGCTTGGTCTCGACCATTAAGTTGACCGGCTTCTCATTCGAGACAGCTGATATCGAGACGATCAACATGCTGCAGCGCCAACGCAACTCGGCGTTTCGGGCAATTTCGTCCTCGGCAATTTCGCGTTCTACACCCATGTCATCAGGCGCAAGGTGGCGCCATCGCTGCCGTCCGGCTTTTCAGACCCCTTCATGCGGCGCCTCGACGACGTCTATCAATCGAGCATCTCCAAGAACGAAATGTTCGTCAACGACACCTACGTGTCGCTGGTTGTCCGGCCCTTGTTCAAGAAGGGATCGGCGCTGTCCCGGATCATGGGCGTCGGCGGCAATGTCGTACGCAGGGAGCAGTTTCGGGCTATGCGCGATAAATTGGTCGAGGCGACACGCGCGCTTGAGAAGTCCCTTGCTGTCTATGGCCCTAAGGTTCTGCGCGATATGCAACGCGTCGAAGCCGATTTTGGGAACGGAAGGAAGATCTATCGCGACATCTCCAAAGACATGGTGGTCGAGGAGGGCATGCGGAAGATCTGGTTCTCGGAACAGTGTGAATTCTTCTACACGCTCCTGAACGGTGGGCGCGTCCGACCGATCCGGCTTGGCAATATCCCGATCGACCAAATGCTTCCCGCACGTCGAACGTCGATCGGCAACCGGGTCATCCATTTGCAGGGCGATACGCAGGACGATGATCGATATGCCGCGATGGTATCGCTGAAGGAGTACCCGCCGGAAACCGGGGCGGGCATGCTCGACTATGTTCTCAAGCTGCCATTCGAGATCGTGCTGACCCAGTCGATGTCGTTCATCGACGACATGGCGGCGCGCAGCCGGATCGAGAGGCTCGACCGGCAGATGTCGAAAGCTGACGAGGGTGGTTCTAGCGTCCAGGCCAATCTCGACATTGCCCGTGACGAACTGGCTCGCAAGCGCGTCGCCTTCACGGAGCACCATCTCACCGTCATGCCCGTCGCCAAGTCGACGGCCCAGCTGGACGACGCGGTGGCCCTCATCGGCAATGAATTGGGAGCGCTCGGCGCCTCCTACGTTCGCGAAGACCTGAATGCCGAGCCGGCATATTGGGCGCAGCTTCCCGGCAACCAAGCCTACATTGCCCGCCGAGCTTTGATCTCGACCCTTAATTGCGCAGGGTTAAGCAGCTTCCACGCCTATCCCTATGGCAAGCCGGACGGCAACCATTGGGGGCCGGCGATCACCATTTTCGAGACGACGTCTGGCACACCCTTCTTTTTCAATTTCCATCAGGGTGATGTCGGGCACACCACCGTCTTCGGCCCGACCGGATCGGGCAAGACCGTGATCATGGCTTTTCTGATCCTGCAAGCCTACAGGGTCAGCCCGCGCCTGAAGACGATCGTCTTCGACAAGGACCGCGGCCTCGACATCATGGTACGCGCGGCAGGCGGCACCTACATGGCGCTGGAGCCCGGAGAACCGTCCGGCTGGAATCCGCTCCTTCTCGATGACACCGAAGAGAACCGGGTTTTCCTCTACGGCCTTCTGAGCTTCATGTTGAAGCCCTCGAAGGAAGGCGAGAACCTGACGCCGCAGGAAGAGGCGATTATTCGCAACGCCATAAAGTCGGTCCTGAAGACGAAGGACAGGTCCTATCGCCGTCTGTCGTCGCTACGCGCTCTTCTCGCCGGCAGCGAGAGAACCGAGGGAAGCCTGATCGCCAGGCTCGATAAATGGGTCGGTCATGGCCCCTATGCGTGGCTGTTCGACAATGCCGACGACAATCTCGACATTTCCAAGCCGATGATCGGCTTCGACATGACGTCGATCCTTGACGATCCGACGGTGCGCACCGCAGCACTTCTGTACATGTTTCATCGGCTCGACGCGATCTATGACGGCAAGGCGCCGATCATCAACTTGATGGACGAAGCCTGGAAGTTGCTCGATGACGACGAGTTCAAGCGCACGATGAAAGACTATTTCAAGACGATCCGCAAACGGAACGGTCTTGTGATCTTTGGCACGCAGTCCGCCGACGACGTGGTTCAATCGAGCGTCAGCCGGACGATCATCGAGCAGACGTCGACCAACATTTTTTTCGCCAATCCGAAGGCCGACGAGAACTCCTATATGGAGCATTTCGGGCTCTCCAGGGCCGAATTTGATTGGGTCAAGAACGGCGACCCAAGTTCGCGCTTCATGCTGATCAAGCAAGCCAAGAGCAGCGTCATCGCGCGCGTCGACATGTCCCACATGCCGGAATTCATCAAGGTGCTTTCGGGGAGGGAAGAGACCGTGCGCGAGGTCGAGCTGCTGCTCGACGAATACGGCGACGATCCGAAAGGCTGGCTTTCGAAGTTCTGCAACTGGGAGGGAGGCGCGTCCGATGAAGACCGCAAAGCTTTCTGAGCTGGCGACCGTCAGCCTCCTGGTGCTCGCCGCTGTGACGACCCCGACCGCCTACGCACAGGTGCCCGTCATCGACAACGCTCGGCTGAAGATCCAGCAGGAGACGTTGAACTGGTACAAGAGCTATGAGGCGGACACTCAAGGGGTAAAGGGCGCCACGGGCGGAACGACCGACAGCGTAGCACCCGGCCAAGGCTCCGGCGCACCGGCCGATTGTTCGGCGGAAGGTGTGGCAGGAAACACAGCGCCCGCCGCACCATCGAAGCGGACCCCGAGCCAACAGGAGGTCGCTCGCATGGTCGAAGACGAGGCGCTGCGCCAGGGCGTCGATCCCAACTTTGCTATTGCGATTGCCGAACAGGAATCGCGCTTCCGGCAATCCGCGCGTTCCGCCGTTGGCGCGACCGGCGTCATGCAGCTGATGCCGGGAACCGCAGCAGGTCTCGGCGTCAATCCCTATGACACGCGCGACAACATCCGCGGCGGCGTCAAATATATCAAGCAACTCCAAGGGATGTTCGGCAACCGCTACGACCTGATCGCCGCCGGCTATAATGCGGGGCCGTATCGCCAGTCCCTGCAGAATGGACAGATCCCAAACATTCCCGAGACGCAGGACTACGTCAAAAAGGTTTCGGCCTATTACAGCCGCAACAAGGCGCAGAATGGCGACCGTACTCCTCCATCTGGCACCGAAGCCGAGCCGGAAACTGTCAGCGATAGCACGGGTTGCGGCGAGCAGTTGAAGAGGGCCGTCGATCGCAACACAGAGGCACAGATCGAGCGCGGAAACGTGTGGAACGCGTTTGTCGAGAAGTCGACGGAAGCGAACCAGCAATATCTGCAGCGTCTTCAGGCCGGGTTGCAATCGTCATCGGCGAACCTGCGCGGCGCTGGCGGCGGCAATGCGAAGGATCACGACGGTTCGGTTGTCATGGCGCAGATCCAATGCCCGACGACGATCGCCGATACCGGCAGCACCCGCTGCTTTGCCGTGCCGTCGACGGCGACGACCGAGCAGATCCAGCGCTGGCTTGAGGACCTGCAGGAACAGGCGCGCGCCAACGGCGACGTCGCCACCTTCTCGGTCATGCAGGATCCAGCACTGGGTCTGGTGACGGTCGTCGACGCCAGACCGACAGCAAACTGGACGAGCAAGAGAGGTTAGGCACATGAAGACATTCATTATCGCGACGGCTCTTGGCATCATCGCCGCCTCGCACTCTTACGCGCAGGTGCCGGTCAAGGACGCAGAGAACATATCTCTGAGCGAGGAGATCAAGCGGCTATCGTCGCAGATCCAGCAGGACACGTCAGTCGTCAAGGACAATACGACGAAGACGCTGCAGGCGATCACCGGCGATCGCACCCAGGATGCGAGCCAATTTGCCAAGCTTGCGACTGGCAACGGTTTCAGCATGGGGCAGGCGCCGGATTTCAACAGCATCTTGTCCGGCAACCAAGCTGTGTTCGGCGGAATCGGCGGCCAGTTCCAGAATACCGCGGCCAAGCTCATCAATGGGTTGAATCTGGTGAAGATGGTCGCCGACACGGTCAAGGGGGGCGAGCTCTCCGGTGCCAACCAGGCTTACTCGCAAGGCATAAACGCGCTGACGACGATGACGGCGCTCACCGACGCTATGAACAGCGCCACCAAGGATAGACAGAACTCCTTCATGCAGGCGACACAGCAAGTCGGCAAGGCGCAGGATCTGAAGGGAGCGCTCGAGCAGAACACCCAGATGGTGCTGCAGGGCAACCAGACCGCCAACGAGGCCGTCGGCTCGCTCAACAATCAGGTCATGTTGTTGAACCAGCAATACAAGGCCGCGCTCGCGACGTCGTCTCAGAACCTCAAGACCTTCGCGACGCTCCCCGACAGCGTCATGCGTGATGACGGTGCCGGTCAGCAAGGCGTCTCCGTGCGGGATCAACTGAAGGCGTTCGAGGAGCAGTCACAGTGAGGCTGATCCTGGTCCTTGTCCTCGGCTGCGTGGCGCTTTCCGGCTGCGCCGGCAAACAGGAACAGCTGGCGAAGTGCTCCGCCGACGAGAACCCGGTGCCAGCACTCGGCTTTGATAAGGAGCAGAAGCCTGGACCCGCTGAACAGGCACTGGCGGAAGCCGTCGTGAACGATTGCGGTCCCATGCGACCCGTTAATCAATTCTAGAAGCCACTTACAGGATGCGACATGGATCCGGTCAGCTACGCGATCAATTTCTATGGCGATGCCTTGCGTTACTTCGACAAGATCAACGAAGCGTCGCTGGAACGAGCCTGGGGTCTGTTTGCCGAAAACGGCAATCTCGTCTCCGGCATCCTGGCGATCTTCCTCATCCTGTATTTTCTCTGGGGCGCGCTCGGGTTTTCCAGCGTGTCGTTGCAGGATATGGCCGTCACGGCATTCAAGCTCGCGCTCGCATACGCCCTGATCATGTCCTGGGCTACATTCTACGACAATATCGGCCAGTTCGTGCTGTCGACGCCACAGGATCTTGGCTCGGCGATTTCCTCGGCAATGGGTGGGCAATCGGCCGGATCGGATCTCGCCAGCCAAGTCGCGTCGATGGCGCGCAAAGTCTACGACTTTGCCATGCAGCTCTTCAATTCCTACGAGTCCGGCTGGCTTCCGAACGTCACCGGCGCTGTCGTCGTCTTCATCGTCCTCGTCTTCGGCCTACTGCCGATGCTCTTGATCCTCACCGGCGTGACGCTGTTTGCCAAGATGATCACCGCGGTCATGCTGGCGATCGGGCCGATTGCCATCCTTTGCTATTTCTTCGGCATCACGCGCTTCGTCTTCGACGCCTGGGTAAGGGGCGTCGCCTACGGCATGTTCATGCTTCTCTTCACGTACATCATGGCCGGGCTGTCTTTCGGGTTTCTGATCGGCATGATGGACACCATCAATGGTGACATGGCGACCAAGGAGAACGCGCTCGCGATCGTGCTGGCCATGGTGCTTTACCTAGCACTGATCTCCTACTTCATTTTTCAGGTCCCTGATTTTGCCCGCACCTTCGCTTACGGCGCTGCCATATCCGGGGTGCCGGGCGGGGGCGGCGTCGACGCGGCATATGGATCGGCACGAAAGGGACTGTCGGCCAGCAATTCGAGAGCCGGGCAGGCCGCAGCGGTTGCTCTTGGCATGTTGGCAGGCCCCAGAGGCGCGGTAACCGCAGCGGCGCTCGCCGGCCGCGGCGGCATGGCAGGTGCCGGCGCACTCGGCCGCATGCTGACCACCCGGCGCCGCAACGGCGAGTGATGATCCGCCGACAGAGATGTTTCCACGATTTTGACGCCCACGAATTCGAGGTTTGAAACTTGGCATTGTTCAAAAAGCAATTGAGGGCCGCCCCGGCCGATCATATCCCCGGTCCGCAGGATATCTATGATCAGCATTTGTCGTGGGGAGAAAAGAACCGCTCGCTCAGGACCTTGATTGGTCTCATCCTGTTGGCCTTCGCCGTTGCCGGCTGGGTCGTCGCCGGCGTGCTTTCTTTTTCGGTGGCCCAGCTTTTCCCGCTTGTCCGCACCGAAGTCGTGCCTCTCATCGTCGACAAGAACACGGGATACATGGAAACCGTGACGTCGCTCGACAAGGATCGGTCGAGCGTCTCGGAAATGCAGGCCGTTCGCGCTTCCTTCGTCGGCAATTATGTCATCCGGCGAGAGACCTACGATCCCCGCTATCTGTCGGATAATTTCGACATGATCGCGCTGTGGTCGGAGCCGAACTCGGGCGCTTTCAAGGACTACGAGGAGTGGATCAACCCGTCCAACCCACGAGGGCCTGTGAAAACCCTGGGCGCGACCGGTGACATCCGTCCGGAGATCCTCTCGGTCAATCCGCTCAATGCCTCGACCATGGCCGTCCGGTTCGAGACACGGGAGCGCCAACGTGGTGGTGACGTCGTCAATCGGTGGTCTGCAACGGTACGCTTTCGCCAGATCAATCTGCCAGCCAGCAACCGGGTTCGGCTTTACAATCCGCTCGGCTTTGTCGTTACCGAATATGTGAAGGTCCCAGAGACAATGCCTTCGGGGCTTGCTCCATGAAGAGATGCGCGGCCGCATTTTCCCTCGTTCTGCTCATGACCCCAGCAGCCGTTCATGGCGAGCTCCTGGCACGGCCGGGCCGGCTTGACCCGCGCGTCCGGTCACTTCCGTATTCTGCCGAACAGGTATTTCTCGTCACCGGCACCTATGGGCTGGTCACGACCATTCTCTTCGGTACTGACGAGGAGATCACACAGGTCGTCGCGGGCGACACCGTCTCCTGGCAGATCCTCACCTCGGCCGACAGGCGTTCGTTGACGTTGAAGCCGATGGAGAAGGACGCGGCGACCAATCTGTCGGTTGTGACCACGAAGCGAACCTATTCCTTCGATCTGCGCGTCAACGACAGCAAGGCGATGCAGAACCAGACCTTCAAGCTGACATTCACCTATCCGGAAGATGCCGGCTTGAAAGGAACTGCCGAGCTCTGGAAACAGGCTCAGGATGCCGAGCGTAAGCCGAACATCAAGAACATTCGTCGCGACAAGGTCAATTACGACTATGGCTTCAAGGGCAACGATGCCGCCAAGCCCCTATGGGTCTTCGACGATGGGGTGAAGACCTTCATGAAGTTCACCGGCGACATCCCGGCGATCTTCATCGTCGACCCCAAGCGGCGCGAGAGCCTCGTGAACTATCGTCGGGAGGCCGATTACATCGTCATCGACAAGGTCTCGCGGCAGTGGTCCCTGCGTTATGGGACCGAGGAGGAGACCTGCCTGTTCAATCTCCGGACTTCTCCCGCCGACACTCCGGCGCCCATCGAAGGTGCAGTCGCTCCGAAGCGGATTGGAGCCGGAGCCGCCAACCAGCAACCCCAATCACGATAGGAGGTGCGCCATGTCAGATCCCAGCTACCACTCGATCGACAACGATACCGCCATCGGCGGACAGGTCAGACGGCCCGGCATCGGCATGATGCGGCCGATCGCGGTTATCGCGGCGATCGTGGGCGTGGGCGTGGTCCTGTATTTCCTCCTGGCGGGCGGAGAGAGGGAGCCGGCGGTCGACACGTCGCCGCGCGAAGAGTTTCGCCCGGCGCAGGTGCCGCGCAGTGAAGGCTTCAGGACGCCAGCGCCTCCGCCGCTTCCAACGGTTGAAGTCCCAGAGGCTCCCCCGCCGCCACCTCCGCCACCGCCCGCACCTGTCGTTCCCGCCGCTGCTCCGGTAGCACCCCCGGCGGAAGTCGATTGCACGCGAGGCAAGAACCCTGACAACCCGCGCTGCATTGAACTCGCGCGGGAGGCAAAGCTTTTGGAGCGCGTACGTTCGTCGGCCATGGTCTTGGACCAATCGAATAGGACGACCGGTGCGGCGCAAGCGTCCGCCGATGGCGCGAGTGCCGGACCGTTCGGGTCAGCGGTTGGATCGGGGGCGCAGCCGAGCGCAGCCACAGATGGCAATGCGGCCGATAGTGACCGCGCGTTCTTGAAGGCGATGGGCGGGCAAGGCGTCGAAGTCTCTGTCGCCTCCCAGAACCGTCGCACCGACGCCTGGATCCCCCAGGGCACGATGATCCGGGGAACGCTGGAGACGGCGATCAATTCCGACCTGGCCGGCATGGTCAAAGGGATTGTCCGCGAAGACGTCTATTCCTTTGACGGCCGTCGAATCCTTATCCCGGCCGGTTCCTCGCTGATCGGCGACTACAAGTCCGGGGTCGAACGGGGGCAGGAGCGTATCCTGATCGTCTGGACTCGCATGATCCGCGGTGACGGTGTCTCGGTGCAGCTTGGCTCCTACGGCACAGACCGGCTTGGCCGCTCGGGCATGACGGGTGTCGTCGACCGGAAATATTGGGAACGGTTCGGACCGCCAGCTTTGATGACGCTGATCGGCGGCGCCACGCAATATATCGCCCAGCTTGGCCAGAAGCCCGACCGGAATATCACCATCATCAACGACAGTGGCAGCGTCACCCGCATCCCGCAGGACAATGGCGATACGTCACAGGATCGCGCCCGGCAAATCGCCGCCGAGACCATCGCTTCCGGCATTCAACAGCTTGGCTCGGAAGCCTTCCAGGATAGCCGCAACATCCGGCCGACCATCCACATCCCGCAGGGCTCCGACATTAACGTCTTCGTCACACGCGACCTCGACTTCGCAGACCTTTATCCTGATCCGGTTCGCGAGCGGTTCGAGAGCTTGCGCAAGCAAAGATACGGCAAATGAACGCACGCCCCGCAATCTCCGCCGAACGGCATTTTCTGGCCGAGGCGCTGGAACCCATCCGGGCCTTTCTCGACGATCCTGCCGTCGTCGAGATTTCCTGCCAGCGCAGCAACGAGATCTGGCTCGAGAAGATCGGCCAGCTCAGCATGGTGAGCCAACGGGTCGACGGCCTGGACCAGGACGCAATCCGCCACATGGCGTCCCGCGCGGCATCTTTTACCAAGCAGACCGTCAACGCTGAGAACCCGCTGTTGTCGGCGACACTGACGGGCGGCGAGCGCGTGCAGTTCGTCCTTAGTCCGACGTCGGCGACGGGGCATGCTTTTTCGATCCGCAAGCAGTTCATTCGTCGCTTCGACCTAGACGACTACGAGAAGGCTGGCGCGTTTCGCTTCACGAAGGTTACTGGCGATGACTATATCGATGACGTGGATATCGAGCTTTCAACGCTGCTCCGCGCCGGCAAGATTCGCGCTTTCCTGGAACTCGCGGCCGTCAATCACCGCAGTATGCTGATTTCCGGTGGGACATCCACCGGCAAGACGACGTTTCTCAACACCATGCTGACTTCCATTCCAAACCAGGAACGCTTCATCCTGATGCAGGATACGGAGGAACTCGAACCGCGACAGGAAAATGTCGTGTCGCTGCTGGTCTCGAAGGGAGGCCAAGGGGAGGCTAGGGTCACCATGACTGATCTGCTGGCCACGGCGCTGCGGCTCAGGCCGGACAGGATCTTCATGGGCGAGCTGCGCGGTGACGAAGCTTTTGATTTCCTGAATGCGATCAACACCGGCCATCCCGGATCGATGTCGACCATCCATGCGAACTCGCCGCACCATGCGTTCAACCGCCTGTCGACGCTGGTGCTCAACAGCAATGTCCGCATGGAGCGCGACGATATCATTCGATATATCCGTTCGATCATCCCGATCGTGGTGCAGTTGAAGAAGAGCGATGCCGCCGGCGGCCGCGGCGTCAGCGAGATCTACTTTGCCGATGAGGTGGACAAAGATGGCAAGCGTATTCACGTCAGCGGAGACTGACCGCCCAAAATGGACCGTCCTGCAGCGTGCCTCGCTGTTCACCTTGCCGGTCGCGCTGTTTTGCGCCGTCATGCTTTGGCTTCTTTTCTTTACGCTGATCTACGACGCCTATATCTCCTCCTTTGGATCGGCCTCCTACTTCGACTATGTCGGGCAGGTGCGCTTCGTCGACGCTCTCCGCTACACCTGGTCGATCATTCACACTCGCAACACGGTCGGATTGTCGCTGCTGGCTTTCGCGCTTGCCGCGCCATTCCTGTTTCTCCTGCTTAGCCTCTGGATGCTGAAGGCAGGCAGGGCTCTCTCTCGCAAGATCCTCTACCTGCTGCATGTCCGCTCGATGTTCAGCCTGATCGCGCATACGGCTCTGGTCTTCGCGGCTGCCTATGCCGGCGTGATCGTCTATGGCGTGGCCTTTTATCTCATTGTCACCAAAGCCGGCGAACACGCCGAGATCGCCGGCTACTATGGCAATCATTTGGCCGCGATGTATCAGGCGCCTTTCGGCGCGACCGACACGGCCGGGACCTATCAGAAGCCTTCCCGGCAGACGGTGCTCGCCGCACTTGCGGGTCTTGCGGCTGCCAGCGCTTTGGTAGGATTTCCGATCGGCGCGGCCATCCAGCGTCGCCAGCGGATGATCATGGGCAGGGCGCGTCTGGCGACCCTGAAGGATGCGGCCGACTTTCGTCTGCGCGACAAGCGCGGCATCGTCCTCGGTCTGAAGCAAGGGCTTTTGCTGCGCAACGACGGCGACCAGCACGTCATGGTCATCGGCTCACCGGGGCAAGGCAAATCGCGTGGCTTCGTGATCCCGACGATGATGAGTTTTGAAGGATCGCAGATGGTCCTTGATATGAGCGGAGAACTCTTCGAGGAAACGTCGGGATACCTGAAGGATAGAGGCTACGAGGTATTCCTTCTGGCGCCAGGCTCGAAATTCACCGACGGCTATAACCCGCTCGATCTGATCAGCACCGAGCCGAACCAGCGGATCACCGACCTGCAGAAGTTGACGCAGATGCTGCTGCCGGAACGCCTGCGGTCCGACTCTTCCGACTTCTGGGAGGAGAGCGCACGGATCCTACTGACGGCGATGCTAGGGTTTGTGCTCGAATGCCCGGACACGCGTAAGTCCCTGAGCGAACTTTACCGCATCCTCAATTCCATGTCCGACGAGCGCAAGGCGATCGTGCAATTGCTGGAAAACTACGAGGCGGTCCTTTCCGACCAGACCCGTATGCAACTGACCAAATTCGCCGGCCGCCACGAAAAGCTCGGGGAGGGGATCGCAGCGGAGATCGTCGCCAAGCTCAACTTCTTACAGAACCCGCTGGTCGAAGCGCTTACCTCGATTACGTCAATCCCGATCGACACAATCAGGAAGCGGAAGATGGTGGTCTACATCCAGGCGGACTGGAACGCCATGCAGATCTACGAGCGATTGATCTCGATGTTCATCCAGCAGATGGCCGACAAGCTTGTTCAGTTGGGTCCGTTGCGCAACGGCGAGCACGAGGTCCTGATGATGCTCGACGAGTTCGGCAATGGCGGCCGGATCGATACGGTGCTGACGCTCGCGCCGCTGATACGCAAGAACGGCGTGCGCTTCGTGTTCATTCTCCAGGATGGTGCCCAGCTCGAGCGCCTGTACCAGCGTTCCGGCCAGAAGATCCTCATGGGCGCATCGACGATCAAGCTGTTCATGAACTTCCAGAACCAGGAGGACGCGACAGCGGTCTCCATGGCAGCCGGCAAGACGACGGAATGGGTCGAGCAATCTTCCTATTCCCACCGCCACGGACGCCGCCAAAGATCGATTTCGAAAGTGCCGGTCTCGGTCGACCTGCTTCCCGTCAACACGCTGATGATGATGAAGCCCGAGGAGGCAATCCTGCAGGTCACCGGCATGCCGCTGATGCGGATCATGAAACTCGATTCTGGCGGCGAGCGGATGTTCGCTAAAGTGCGCAAATTCGGGCCAGTGTCGCGGCCATGCATGGAGCCGGTCGAATGGACAATCGGCCATCGCGACCACGCAGCCGGCGCACGGTCGTGGCAAGCCAACGACGAACGCTTCATCGTCAAAGACGGTGTTCGCCATGTCTATATCTCCTCGCTTGATGAGCTTCGCGATCGGCTCGACCTGGATGAAACGCGCGAGGTTGGGGGCGGCGACGATGATCCTACCGCCGCGGAGCAGAAGCAGCGACGAAATGAACCTGCATCGGAACCCGTGGGAAGGCGTCGACAGGACCGCGCGCCGAACCGGCATGGTCCCGACCGTGGCTCTGACGTCGACCTGAAAATCGACGAGCAGAGACTTGCGGATAATGTTTATTCGGGATCTCCGGCTCGCAACGGCCGTCGACGCCAAGGTGTCAACCAGTCCACGGATCATGCCGCCCCCCGCCCTGCGGAGCTAGGCGTTCTCAAGCGGCAGGAGGTGAGGGAAGCGTTCGGAAGCGACTTGCGGACCTTGAACGATGCGATCTTCGAACAGGCCGACGAGCTCGAACTCGAACCAACCGACCTCAATTCCGATGTCGACCTGCTGATCGGGACCTTATCGAACCGCCTGACGGAGACGAGTTCACTGGATTACCTGCATCAGTTCGCGAGGGTGGCGCGCGATCCGTTGGGCGAGGACGTCGAGCAACTCGATGAGCCGGCCGAATAGGCGCGTCTCCATCACCAGCGATTCAAACCGGCGAGGCATGAAGAGTCGCGCCGTCTTTTTAGGAGAGCAATGTCATGGGCGAAATCAAACACTTTTCGAAAGTCGATTTTTCAGATCCTCGGAGTACTGATCGTCTCTGCGGCAAAGGCTGACGCAGGTTTCTGGTTGATATTGAAAGAGCGCGAGATGGAGAGGCGGACACTTGCCGTTAACGCGCTCACCACTGTGAGAAGCGAGGTGGGCAGCACCGCTGTGGAAAGACTGACGCCGTCGATCGCAGTTCTCGCCGAGGAACTGGTCTCGCGCATGTTTGGAACTTGTTCAACCGGGACCCTAGCGAACATTCAAGAGGCCTTGCTCCAAGCAGCGGGTGCCGAACTGCGGGATGCTCAATTACAGAACGCGGGAGATCGCTCCAGTTCCGACGTCGATGACGGATAGCTACGACGCATGTCCAGCGGCAGATAGGCTGGAAAGATTTCCGGCGTGTCGCACCTGATCGATGACCCACGACTGCAGACGCCGGGCAGTCTCCGCCGCGTTCGCCGCAGCCAGGTCGTTCGGAAAAATTCCAAAAAGCGGTCCGAGATACTTCGCTCGCGGCAACATCACCTCCTTCGCTTGACGATACTCGTCACTCTCCATTCCAAAGGCTTCAATGATAAGGTTTAGAGAATGGGTTGCTCCATAGCTGACGTTCAAGATGAAGTCTGGCCGGCATGGACCAATGGGTGTGTCAGAGGCGAAGAGTGGTTTGGTGATCTCGATACGAAGTTCTGGTGCGGCCTCAAATAGTGACTGTTGCAGCCAGAACAGGAGATGGGTTACGTCCCGCTCAAACCCCGATTCCACCGGAAACAGGGTGTCGCCATTGTAGACGGGCTGTGCATAGGCTTGGACCGCTCGGGCCGGCCCATCGTCATCGTCTCCAAAATCCACATTCAACAGCGTCAGGAACGGTCCGCGGCTGGCAGGATCGCCACGAAGCGGCTGGCGGACTTTCGCCAGGATATCGATCTTGCGCGCCGAGGATGCCGGCATGATTGTCTGTGTCGACACGCTTGTCGCAAACAGCGCCATGAACCCGGTTCGACGTACAGTCTCGGGCCAGTCTGGGCGCGAGGTTGCGAGCAACCGCTGCCAACGGCTGTCTGGATCACGATAGTCGGCCGCCCATGTCGACATCAACGCGATAAGCGTCCAGGTGCGCAGCACCCGAAACTCACGCGCTGCGGAGCGTAGCCTTGCAAGCTGATCTCCGAGGCTGAAATCCCGCTCATCCTGCAAGGGCGGAATGACATTGGTGCCGGCTTTATCGAGCACCCTCCAGAGGATTGATCCAAGCCGGGAGGGCCGATCGTTTCGCTCGACCGATCGGATCCGGTCTGAGGCGGAGACGTCAGCAAGTCGGTCGGGAATGGCTGGGAGCGCATCGATGTAGCTTCGTTCCGACTTGGGCAACGGGCGAAGATGATAGCCGCGATCGAAGCGAGAGGGCGCGGCATCCTTGTCGACATGAAACGGGCAGGCATGTGCATGGTTTGGGCGCTCTTCGTGCCGGCCGGGATCCTCGTCTTTCGGCAGCAGGCGCCGTAGTGTGTAGGTGTGTTCCTGCTGAATCGGGGCAAGAAGGGGCTGGTATCGACCGGGCAGGCAGTCGCATTCGATCCAACCGTCCATCAACCGAGAGCGCTTGATGACGGATAAGGCGATGGCCTCGTCTTCACTGGAAGCAGCGTTGCCATACCAGGCGCGCAGGGCAACTGCCTCGCATTCTTCGAGTGTGGCGAGACCGTGGGCAGGGCTATTGCGAACAACGATCCGCATGCCGACGTCTTAGTACCCTGATATCCAGAGTTGATAGCCTGTATATCCGCAAGCCGCTGCGGCGCTTAAAGCTGCCAATGTCTCTGCCCACGCATGGACGCGGCTGTGTTTTACGAGCCGCGCGTCCTCGAGAACGGCCGACAAAAAAACGTACACTGGGATCACCATAACGTAACCAACCGTCAGGCTGTCGCCGATCGACAGGCGGGCCGTGATGAAAATCAGTCCAAGGGTCAGAAGCGCGACGGAGAGACGCGTCAGGTCAAATCGATAGCTGGACGTCGTGAACGATGCCATCCAAATCCTCCGATCAAGCATAACGAATAGACTTTAACTGCAGTATAATTGTTCGGCAATGGAATTGTTGTTCAGAAGTGCAAGCCGTGTCGTCCGACATCATCGCGACGACGATCAAAGGGCGCAGTTCGAAGCCGCCTGCAATCCAGGCCCGCTTGCTGCAATGTTGACTGACGGTGTAGAGAGGTAACGAGCTTGTGAACGTCCCAACGACAACGATGGGCAACAAAGAGTTATAGGCATGGTTACGTTGATCATCTGTCGCCGTTGGATCCGCAATGATTGATTTATTTTCGAACATGTTGATAAACAGGCGCCGCAGCGACGACGCTTTTCCAAGGGATGACGCGTCCTGTCCCGGCATGTCGCTTTCAACCGAACGCGGGATATTCGTGCAATGCCACGTGTGAAGGTCGATGCCGACGTAGAACTAGACAAGTCGATCCTCACATCGCTGTCGTTTCAGGAAAGACTGGCCGTTGGTATTGGCCGTCTGAAAGCTAGGCGTCGCGTTACCAACAAGGATTTGGCCGAGCAGCTCGGTGTATCGGAAGCCTACATGTCGCAAGTCACACGCTGCATGCGTGACGTGAAACTTTCGACCCTCGACAAGATGCAGCGCGAGTGGAAAGTCGTCATCGAAGATCTGCTCAAGGTCACCGAAGACGATCTTCCTCGCATAGCAGCATTGAGATCGCGGCGAGGAAAGAAAAAGAGGACAGCAGAGTCCGCCGCCTGACCTTGGCCGTCCGGGCAGATGGCAAACGCGGCTAATGATTCAGGTTGAACCAGAACCGCTCCTTGACGCCCGTGTCGTTGGGTATGTCGAAGAAATAGGGGTCAGCGCGTCGCGGGCGCGGAGTGGCAATCTGCTGGACGCAGCCGTTGTCGTCGTTTCCGAAGCTGCGACGAATGGTTTGACCTGGTAGCCGCATCGCCTCAGAACGCAAGTTCGGTGAACGGCAGACATCGACTGTCTTGATGCACTGGTCCGGCTCACCTCGCCATCCATTGTTGCCCTGCGAGCTGTAGCCGACTGTCATGCCGGCCGGGCATTCCTTGAAATCCTCGCGGCCTGGCTTGCCCGAATTGGCTTCGTGGCAGATAGGCCAATCAAATCCGGGTTTCTTCATGGCAGCGATCAGCCTGGTCATGGGCGGAACGCAATAGGGAACGCCATGCCATGAAGGATTCTGCGATGCTGCACACAGGAGCACCTGACAACCCCAAGAGGCGTCGTCGGCCTTCGCATCAGGGCTCCATACGGTGAAGCTCCCAGCCGCCAACGCCGCGACCACGATTGACAATCGTCTCATTACTTCGCCTCCATCTAATTCTTGAATTTGCGTCCAGGTGCCACCGATCCTTTAAGGAACGGGCTGGCCGTCCCGACGAGGAAGGCCATTGCGGCAATGGCGACGACATTGTCCGACTTGCTCATCGGCAGTCTCAGTATCCTTCAATTCCCAGGCGCTTCAGAATGATCGCGGGATCGGTTTGGCAGTCTTTTTTCCATTCCGGATGACGCGCGCAGGCGTAGGCGTACTGGCTAAGGTCTGCCGACGACAGGTCGGCAAGCCTGTTGCCAACAGCCTTCCATTGCTGCACGTCCGCCGGATCACATCCTGCGCCGGCGACACCGCAGTGGTCGGGGTCTCGCTGCCCGATCTGGTTGGGCGAACCAGCACTTTGCGCGCTGGCTGCAACAGGAACAAAGGCAAGCAAGGCCATTGCTACGGCAAGGGTTTCGAGAACACGTTTCATTCAGCCTCCAGGCAGGTCCTTCAACTCAGCGCGTTGTTTGATTGACAGGCAGCGGCAACGGCAGTCCCGGTTCGGATTCCGGCAGCCTGCTGTCAGACGTGTCTGCCTTCGCCACCGAAGCATCGTATAGCCAGGGCGGAAGCAGGTCGGGCGACGACCAGACTCCGTACCCCAGACCCCTGGATTTTCTTTCGATGTCGAAATAGGCAGGCACCTGAGGCTCGCCCGGGTAGTTGAACGCATAGCCGATGCCTTCGGCAATTGCTGTCGCTGCCAGATTGGTCTCTCCGACGAAGCAGTGGGCGACCAACACCTGCTTGGCGTCGCGTCCGATCGGCCCGCAGTTGACGTTTTGGCCAAGCGTCCGAAGGATCATCCATGCACGTGACACCTGACCGGCAGGCCATCCCACCCCAGCGCTCGTCGCGGTCTGCTCCAGGCGGGGCGCCTCGTAGCCGGCCAGACGGACGACCTGTCGGCTCTTGACGAATTCGAAAGTCGTTGCATCAACGACCTGAACCATGCCGTAGATCTGGCGCGGCACATCGGCTGGTCGACTTTGTGCGAGCGACGCCGCTGGTATCGCCATGAACAGCATCATCGAAACGGTCACGACTTTCATCGTTGGGTCCTCGCCTGCTGCGTGAGCAACGAAACCGGATGCGGCATGTCAGGATACGCCCAAAGCCCGGCGCGTGCGGATCGCGCCGCCTCCTCAGCCGTCCTATATCCAGGGACGATCGGACGGCCCGCCCCGTCGACTGCGGCGAATCCCCATCCCTGAGCGATCATATAGGTTGCCAGATCATAACGGTGTTGGCCGGTGGTCGTCTGGCACGCCACGACCGCATCGTTCTGGTCGAGATCTTTGATGGTGGCGCAGACAGGTCGGGTGTCTCGGATCAATGCTTGCACCATGATGAGGTTTAGCTCGCCGCAGTCGCGCACGACGCCGGCAGACACCGTGATATTTGTCCCTCGGAGGCACGATTGCAGGCCGTAGAGGCGATACCGCCGGCCGCTGGAAATCCAGGTGTCGCCGGTTTCGAATTGCGCCTCTGAAGGAAAGGGAAGGAATTTGGATTGGTCGTCGTCGCGCGTGCCAGTGGCGGGCAAGTCTTGTTCAGAGGCCTGAGCTCGGACGACCGGTGCAGAGGCTGTCGGCGTCATGTCGCCTTGTGCAAGCATCGGCATGATGGTCATCGCTGCATAGAAGCCGGAAACTGTGATCGTGGAAATCAGCATGAGTGATCTCACCCGCATCAGTTCGTTGATAGATTGGCACGATAGCGAGCGCCGTAGGGATGGACGAAATAGGCGTTCGCCCAAATCCCCGCCTTGTCCCGGCGAGCCTGCTCCTCGGCTTTTGCGTATTCCGGAAAAACAGGGCGCCCCGCACCATCACGGGCAGCAAACGCCAGTCCTCTGCTGATGAGCGTTTCCGAAAGCGATCGGACCCCGCCATCTTCGACAAAGAAGCATTCGGCATAGTGGACCGTGGGTGTTCCGGGCGCATTTCCGAAGACGTGACAGGGAAATGCGTCGCCCGCACGGATCTCTGCCTCATTGAGGGTTGCTGTCATTCCCGCAAGTGAGACCATCGCGCATGTCGTCCGCAACCCAGTGAACTCTACTGCTTCTGTCGAAAGGCAGCCCTGAGCGCCGGCTAGTTTGACAATCGTCCCATCGAGCGCGACGAACCCAGTGCCAGTAAGGGCACTTTGAGGTCTGATGGTCTGCAGGTCGAGCCGCGTTGCTATCGAGGATGTGTCGAGCGGCGGGATTGGCCCTGGTATCAGATCGCGCCCCTGCGCGTAGGCACGTTGGTAGTAGTGGACGAAGTCCGCAGCGGTATCGGTATCGGCCGCAGCAGCCTGGGACAGCGCGATGAGGATGTTGACGAGGGTGTAGGAGAGGAGGCGATCGAGCCGCCATGCGCCATTCTTCATGTCCGCATCCGTCTTGTTTCGACTTTTTCGACCATGCACGAAATTATACTGCAGTGCAAGTCTGGAAAAGGCATGCGGATTGGAGTATGTCTTGTCCAGGCACTGAAAATCGCACGTGGAGAAGAGCGGATGTCAGCGTTCAGGCAGTCATTTAAGGTCGTTATCTTCCCGTTTCGAGCGGCCTGGTTCGTCATGTTGAGCGCCAATTTTATCATAGTGTCGGCTGTGGGCCTGTTTTTTGCGTCGTTCGTCGCATACGGCATCGCGCTAGTATTTTCATATGCGTTTCTCCCCACAGAATGGACGCAAGCGCTGTGGCAATGGGCAGCTGATCTCTACGCTCATTCGTCCTGGTTCAAAGCGGCCACGATCACATTCTTCGCGCTGGTGTTTTTACCAATCCTTCGCGTTTGGCCGGGGAGGGATCCGGTTACGGATGCAACTCGTGAACGCGAAATGACACGGCTGAACGAGGATTTGATCGCCGCTCGGCGGCAGGAAGAGCTACGAGCCAAACCTCGGGCATGACGAGGGCAGGGCAGGTTCGTCCAGAGCGTGGCGGAGATGTCCGCAATCTTTGGCCGCCACCACCGAACACCCTTCCTCCCAACAATAATACTCGATGCAAGATGGTGAAGAAGCTTATGGCAGTTAAACCCCTTTCCCTCGCGATCTCGACGTTCAAGGGCGGTGCCGGTAAATCAACCCTGAACGTCAATCTCGCAGCCGAGTTCGCGCAGCAGGGACATCGAACGCTCCTGATAGATTGCGACGAGCAGGAGTCATCGACGCGCTGGTACAATGTCTCGATGAAGCGCGGGCTGCTCCCGACAGACGGCACGTTGCTGCATCTGCGCGTCGCACCTGGCGACAGGTTTCGCGACCGGCTTGCGGACGCACCTGAAGCGGATATCCGTATCTATGACGTCGGCGGCTACGTGCATCAACGGGCTATCGAGGTTTATCACGAGTGCGATGCGGTCCTTATTCCGATCATCCCGGAGCCGACCGCTGCCACGTCAGCAATCAAGGTGGCGACGATCCTGAAGGAAATATCGAAGAAGCGTGCGGCAGGGCCGATCCCCTATGCGGCCATCTGGAACTACGTCGACATGATCGCGCTCAAACACAACAGGTCACTTCCCGAGGTCCATGCGATCCTGACCAGCGGCCGGATCCCGATGGTGGAGACGGTAATCCGGAAGAGCAACCATTTCAGTGATGTCGGAGCCGGTTTCGGCTCGCTCTATTCCAAACTGGCAAGTATCGAGAACAATTCCTCGCTCACCCCATCGGCCAAGAGACGGGCATCCGAGAGCGTGCTCGATGCAATCGACCTCGTGAAGAAGATCAATAACGAGTTCATCGGCCTTCTGCAGGCGGAAGCGGCATAAACAATGTCGAGGGAGCGGACGCCGACCGGCAACATTCTTGCGCTTGCCCGGTCCAGAGAGGACCAGGCAAAGGAGGTGGAAGAGAGTGCCACGTCTTACATGCCGACGGATATCGACCTTGAGACGCTGATGCCAGATGAGGCTCTGGAAGCAGAAGCAGCGAGCCGCGAGCCTCAGGCGCGGCGGCAACCAGCCAAGACCCGAAATCCCGGTCCACTGCCACCGCAAGCGATCGCCACGGACGCTGAAACAAAGCGCAAGCGTATCTCTCTCTATCTCGACGACGACGTGCTGACCAAGATATTCCGCGTGTCGCTGGAGCGGCATGAACAGCTCTCTTCTGCAACACACCGGCTGATTTTAGAGGCGCTGAAGGCGAGGGGGCTGTAATCAGATGCGTGAGCCCGCCGTGATGTTCCGCCTCCCCGTTCACATTCTGAGCAATCTCGAGGCCGTGTCTCGCAGGCTCGATGTCTCTGTGAACATCGTCGCCAAGCTCATCGTCACCAGAGAGGTGATGCACATCCCTGCGATGCTCGAGGAACATGACCGTCAGTTGGCAAACATCCACCAGTTCCTGCGAGAACTTGCTTTTCGAAACGAGGAGTTCCTTTCCGATGGAGACGTTCGTGCTGCAAGCGCAAAAGCGATAGTGCAGCAGCTCGAGAACGTCATGGGTGCGCTCGATGCTATCAGAGACGCAGCCTACGTCCGGCCCTCTACCTTTATCGCCGATTTGATCAGGAACCATGATGACCGACATGTCCAAAAGTCGCTTCGCGTCTAGGTCTGAGGGCCGCCGGCTGCCGAGCTACTTCGAGCTTATAAAAGACGAACTCCGGCGACGAGGCGGCGGTGGAAGCGGCGCCGCAAAGAGACCATCGTCGGCCAAGGCGGTTCCGCGCGCCGGCAAACATCCCGGCGCTGCCTCGGCTTTCAGTCGTGCTTCCGGCAACAATGCGGTTGTCGTCAAAATCCTGTCTTATGGGGCGGGCGCGGCTTCAGCGCGCAACGTGCTCGTCTATCAGAGCAAGGAAGAGAAAGCGCACGACCAGGATGGCCGCGAGGTTACCGATCTGCGAGACGCTGTGCGCTCCTGGGAGCGGGAGTTCGGCAACCGGAAAGGCAGTCAGGATATTCTTCGCCTGACCTACGAACTGGAGAATGCCAACCGCGACGATATCGCTCGTGGTCTTGCTTCTCTCGCGGAAGATGGTTTCCGCGAGCCCGCGGACACAGATCGGACCTACGCGTTCAGCGTCAGTGAAGGCGTGAAGGGAGGAACCCGTCTGCATTTTGCTTTGGTCATCGCTCACGAGAAGAAAGACAGGTCGGATCGAAGCAGCGCGAACCGGGTTCCTGCGGAGATAGAGAATGTGCGTGCGATCGACGATCGACTGGACAGGGCTCTGCGTGACGCCGGGATCACTCCGACCTCGCGCTATTCGGCGGAGTTTTCCTCTGGACCCAAAGGCCTGACGGCAACCCTGCATGCGATGCAACGGGCAGGAGCGGAGGTCACAATTTCTACAAAGGCACGCATCGAGGAGCGCCCTGGCAGGAGTGGCCGTTATGAACTCGGCGAGGTGCGGCGCGAAGTCACGACCAGGGACCACAAGGAACTAACCGCGGAAGGCAGGACGGTTGGGGTTCTCATGCAAACCCGCCAACCGCGGGATTTCATGCACCTTTTGCTCTCAGGACCAGCCAATGTGGATCGCAGCCAATTCATCCTCGCTGGCCGAGATTTCCTGCGGGAGCAATTCGCGGGGCATCGTTATGCCTATGCTGTCCACAATCGTCACGATCTTGAAAAGCACCCGCACCTGCATGTGATCGTCGCGCTGCGCCATGCCAACGGAAGGACGCTCAACCCCAACATCCGCGACTTTACCGAATGGCGTGTCCGCTTTGCCGAAAAGGCGCGAGAGCGCGGTATCCCGATCGATCGTCAGAAGCGCATTGAGCGCGCCGGTCCACCGCCGGTGAAACGATGGGAATGGGAGATGTTCCGGCGGATGGGCGCAACGGCTCCGGGCAACGTCGTTGATAAGGTCATGGCGAGGGTGCGTGACACTCCGAGCGCACCAAAGCGCCAGGATGCTCGGAGCCGGCTCGTACAGAGTCAGCGGTCCGTCGGACGTGTCATCGAGATGCTGGAGAAAATCGCAAAAGATCGATCGGCCCCCAGCACCGCACGCGAACTTAGTCACGATCTGTCCGTGGGGCTTCGTCGCGAATACCAACGGCTCGAAACAGCGGTTCAACAAGGCCGCGATCCCATACGAGAGAAAGGCGAAGAGCACATGCTACGATCCACCCCCATTAGTGCCGCGCAGGCAAGGGCGGCGAAGGAAACGCTCGCGAACACGGCTTTGAGCGTTGCTGCCAAGATCGCCAATCCGTCTGATCGGTTGATCTTCGAACAAGCGACAAAGATCATCGGCAAGGTGGTTGGGCTGCAACTCGATTCCCGCGTCGCGAAAAATCGGGATCGGGCGGAGGCTGGCAAGGACAAGCGCACTTCGGATAGCTTGGACACGAAGTCGGCGACCGGGCGCGACCATGTTGCGGAGCAGGGCGTCGTCAACAAGAGTTCGAGCAACCGTGCTGTTGATCAGCCGCGCGTAGCCCGTTCAAATGCTGAGCATGATAGCTCGGAAAAAGATCGATCAGACCGTCAGAGAAACCAACAGCGCGATCGCGAGATACCGAAATCGATCAAGCTGCGCCCGCCGCAGGAAAAGGATCGGGACCGCGGTCGGTAACCGAAAAAGGCGAAACTGCATCAACGAGAAAGGCTTCACCAGCCTTCATCTCGACTACAGGAACCCGCTTACTCTAGATCCAAGGCATGCTTGATCATCGTCTTAAGCCAACCCACTGTCGCTGGCCGGCTGATGTTGGAGGGCGCGCGGGCGCTTAATCCTGGATAGAAAATTTCCGTGAGACCCGGCGTGTCCGGGCTGGTTAGGGGGGCGTCTGCTTTCCGCACCAAGACCGTCCTATTGAGATCGGCCTCGTACCATTCCGTCAGTTTCGTTATCAGATCGAGTTCAGCTCTGCTGTGCGAACGCTGGCGCTGTTTGAGGTCCGATGTACAGGCTGCGTCTATCCAGAAGTCGGGTAGGGCGCCCGATACCTTCAGAAGATCGTCGAGCAGCCGTGTCAGCGTCGCGCTATCGATACTGACACGCGTGTCGAATGGTCGACTTGAACGGCGGGAAATAAATCCAAAACGAACATCGAGGTCACGCATGTCCTGAAGCATGGCCACGAAATCAGCATCGATATCGCCGAGTGTCTGGTCTTCGAACTGCGGCTTCTGCCTCAGCAGGATGTCGTCACGCTCAAAAATGACCAAGCCAGTTGAACCCACTTGCCTGCGGATGCAATGCTCGTCGAATACGTCAGAATCCATAGCTGCTTTCAAAGCTGAAATAGCTTCCCCTGTGCGCTGTCGATTGCGATGTGTGTCCGTTCAGAATAAGCGCTAAGGCTCTGCTTCCACTGGAGCCGCGCCTTGCATGAAAATGACATTTGGTAACTACGGTGCTTACCGCAGATTGCATGAGGGAACGCGAATCCTAGCGAAACCAAACGAAATGCTGGTCGCAAGGTATTGATTTTGAACGAAAAGGTTTTTCTTGGACGCGTGCGGGACGAGAGGAAGGCCCGCTCTGCTTGTTCGGTTATGAGGAGAATTCCTTGCAGTCCTCGTACTCTAACCTCGTCGTGACAGAAAACGCTTCAGGCTCCAACCTGCGAGCAAAATGTACGGAGGCATCACGAGTGAATAATGACCGCAGTTAAGCTCCAGGACGTTTGGCGTCGCCCCGGCTCCGTGTAGTTTTTCGATAAAGCGTTTTGATAGCCCGGGTAACACCACCTTGTCTCTGGTCGCGATCACCACGTGAAGAGCAAGGTCGGGCCGCGCCAATTTATGCGCGTAGTTCTCCAAATCCAGCGGCCCCCACGCCCTACGAAGATCGGTGATCTCGATCGCACGCTCCAGGCCATCACGTATCGCCCGGGTCGCACGGCCCGTCCAAACCATGTCAGCGAGGCTACCCGCCGTCAAAAACAAGGACGCCTTTGTTACGGCCGGTTCATGTGCCGCGATCAATCCCGCAACCCAGGAGCCAAGGCTCATGCCGAGAACCGAGATCTCTGGATACCCTTCGCTTTTCAGCCAGCGGATGAGCTTTCGCCCGTCCCATACGGCCTGCCTTACAGACTGGATCGTTCGGCCGAGATTCGCGCTGAGCATGTCCTCGGCATAGAGCGAGCCAGGACGGCTTCGCTCGAAATGATAGGGCATAGCGATCTCGACGGTCGTAATCCCACGCCGCGAAAAGAACTTGGCGATCTGATGATTTCGGCGGCTGGCATTCCAGTGATGGAAGATTACCAATGCTTGATTGCGCGAGCCGCTTTCGGTTACCTTCGCCCAAACAAAGTTATTCTCTTCGACGCCCGTTGAAATGTCCGAAGGGTATTTCAACCACCCATCTTGTATCTGAAAGCCATCATCGCTCTCGCTCGGTTCGTCATAAAAGCTTGAATCAGCCAGAGCCTGGTCGGCAAGGGCACAAAACTCCTCAATAGTTCCTACCACCTTCTCACCCGGGAACGCGAGACAGCTGTCGAGCACGATGGCTGTCGCTTTCTTCGCTTCCTCGCCACGCCGCGCCCGGTGCTCGTCCCACTGATCAATCCATTTATGATACACTCTGGTTGCTTTCCAATTCGGTCTGCCGCCGTTGCCCGAATTCTGGATCAAAGAGGCCATATACTGCGAGCAAAACACTAATGCCGAGGAAGATCGAAAAGCCGTCAAAGACGTCGATGAACAGATAGCTAGCAAAGAGCAGACCTACGACCGCTGACATCTTCCACAAAGTCACACGGAACTCCTTTCTGAAAGCCAAGCGAAGAAGACCGTATACAAAAACGACACAAGCCGAAATGGCGACAAGCAGGCTGCTGTAATGCGTTGGCATTCGATAGCCCAAGCTCTGGCTACGATCAGGGTGGCCTTCGAGAACGGAAGACATATCGTGAATTATCCAGGTCAGGACGTCTTCTCCATTCGAACTCAAGTATGCACTTTGAATCTTCATGCATACGGCGACGAGAACACCGAGGACGGTGCAGCGGAAAATACCCCGCAGGATCCTAAGGCGGATTTCCGCTCGTTCGTGCCAATGCGCTACGTCTGGCTGCGCCTTTACGTCTCCTTCGATTTTCCAAAGATCATGGACAATCGTATGAAGCAAAATCAGGCCGGCGAAAAAGAGATAAAAGCAAAGGCTCATGTAGAAGTAGGAAAGCGCGGTGAATACGATCTCGACTGGTACCGATATGAGATCAGGTTGCACAATCGCTATCGTGCCCCAACTGATCGCGTAATCGCCGCTTCCCTCCAGCAGGGGGATGACGCACACGCCGATCCATTGAAGAAGACCAGCTACCAGGATGCAGATCAGGAAAACTGCCCAATACGAATATGAATAAGCGCAAACATTGCTCGCCCAGGCTTTGCCGCTTTCTGAGCTATCGGCCTGTGCTACCAGGCGTAATCGTGCGTTCTGTTTCCAAAAGGCCAGCAGCTCAATCACGACTACGAAAAATAGCGGCAGGAGTACCATGAAGAGAAGGGTCCAGTTTGGTGCCCATAGGAAACCGACTTCCTTAACGACGCCGTCCGGCCGCCTATACGTGATGCTAGCGATCCCGACGATGTACGACAAAAACCCTAGGGCAGAAGCACCGGCGAAAATTGATGCCGGAAGGTTCAAAGAGGATCCACGACTGAAGAGCGCTTCCGATCTTTCCGCTAGGCTGAAGCGTTGTCTTTCCCGGGAAACTTCACTGTCTTGTGCGATACCGCCTGCAGGTTGGCTTTCATCATCAGCTGTCACAGATGGCGGCGCCTCTGAAACGACCGATACCGTGCTTCTTACCGCTTTCTTTGAATCTCGCCTTTTGGCGATTAGCCTCGATTGCGCCGCGCTGAGCTCCATGAGCCATTCGCTCGTCGCTTCCGGATCGTCGCAGCCATAGATCCGTGCAAGCCAGCGAATGTTGGAAGCACTGATCCCCTTATCGTTTTCTTGAAACCAGAGCTGAACTGTTCGCAAATCGACGCCGAGCCGGTTGGAGTCGATCTGTGATATTGCCTCAGCCAACAATTCCGGCGTCCATGGGCCTTGCGGAAACCCGTCTCGACCCAAAGGCCGGCCCGCGCCGACTGCGGCTAACTGCCTGAAGAGTTCTTTGAAATCGCGTCCGTCCTTCGGAGGGGGGACAAAAATTTTCCCGTTTTTTTCCAATGGCTCAAATGCTCAAATTTGGTTTCTTTTATTGACCCGAGAGGTCACATCACCGCGATCTTGATGCGGTTAATCTACCTGGAGTATATTCGTCTCTTTCCGATTGATAAAGAAATTAAATCTTTCCTCAAAAGGAGAAGCCGTAAAAGTTACGTGTAGTTTCAATAGGCATGAAGGTTTCGAACATCACGACGCGCGCGCTTCGCTCGCAGGGGTGGGGAACGGGCTAGCGTTGCAAGGTACAAGCATAGATTGCAAAAATCGCATAATGTAGTTTATGGAACCGGCTATTGCCCGGCCTTGGCTCGGACGCCAGGGACGAGCACGAGATTCTAGATGGTCGGTTGTCAAGCTGGAGTGACCACACGGCCTTCCCACCCGATCCGCTTCAGAGAAGCCGCAAACTCAAAAACGACCTGTCTTTAAGGTGAAACGGATAGCGGGAGCACTGTTCCATCACGCAAAGGGGACTAACCCTCCTCGGTCCTTGATAGGAGCGTGCTGCTTTGACCTGCATCAACGACGCCTTCCCTGTCGGCAGATAACGTCAGAATGTCGCCATCGGCCAAATAATTCAATGATGCCGGCCTCGAGACGACAAGGAGGATAGCAGGATGAACCATGTAGTCACCACCGCTCACCACACGCACACTCCCATGTCTGCGGCTCGGCGCGCGCCGATTCCTTGTGCCAGGACAAGGGAAGCGGACATCTTGCTCGAGCGGGCAGACAATGACCACTGGGTCGTGACAATGATTTCGCCGCGGGCGCTAAGCTGGGCAACCAGCGAACTATGCTGCGCCCTGCGCTCCTGCTTCGCCGGAAGCATGTGTCTGGATTTGATGAGCGCCGACCGCCTCTTGAAGCAGGCGCACGCACAAGGTTTTAGGACAGAATTCGTCGGGCTTGGCGGGAAGGATGTCTTCTAGCTATCGGCGGCGGGGGCCGATCGAGACGGTGTCGATGGAACAATTGGAACTGCGAGCGCTCCATCTACCGCCAGCCGAGCCCCTCCATCGGACATGTCCTTGATGATACAGTCCAGCACGCTTGCGCCGCCGCGGACACCGGAGCTGGCTTTTAATTCTCCGCATTCCGCGCGCAGAGGCAGTAGACGCAGGGCTTTTTCGCACTTTTGCGATCGAGCGCGGTGTCCCTGCCCACTTTGAGTGGGTTGGTCGCATTGTGCTTATGTGGCGTGTGCAAGGAGACAGATAGTGAATATTCGACCGATCCCAGTCACCGACCGAAGACCAGAAACTCCGTCGATACCGGGCAAGTATGCCAAGCCAAATGCCCTACGCAATGCGCAGGTCCTGCCGCCTCATAATGTTGACCTGACACTGGAGCCGACAACACTGGAACAGGTTCGCGCTCCCAAATGTCCCAAAACAAATCCCGTGACTTAAGTTGTCAGGACCTTAACTTCGCCAAAAATGTCTCGTCGCCGGATTGCTTGCGCAACTGTGTCAACGGCGGAGTAGAGGTCGGCGCTTGGGCGGCGTAAAACCAGGCGGTGAGATCGGTCGGGTACTTGGTCATACCGCTGACTATCACCGCTATCTTCATCAACCGTTAAGGCGGCGACTCTTCCCACGCGCCTAAAAAGGCCTGGAGGTGGCCCGGCTCCCTCCCCACCAAGGCTCGCTTGGCGTTGTGGACCGCCCAGTGCCCGTTCTACCGTCCGTTTTGGGACTGGTCACGTTCATGATTTCGGATTGTTGCAGTTCAAAATCGCGGCTTAGAACTCTATGTCGAGATTGTCCTCGTGA
This sequence comes from Rhizobium sp. P32RR-XVIII, assembly GCF_012641395.1. Classification (GTDB taxonomy): domain Bacteria; phylum Pseudomonadota; class Alphaproteobacteria; order Rhizobiales; family Rhizobiaceae; genus Rhizobium. Next base: position 61,137 of record NZ_JABAIH010000019.1, read on the forward strand.
TCGTGATGGCCGGGAAGCTCGGGGGGCGGCGGCCCGGGAACCTCTGCTACCATCGCCTCCGTCATGATCATGAGGCCGGCCACCGACGCAGCACCCTGAAGCGCCGCGCGCACCGCCTTGACTGGGTCGATGATGCCCGCTGCAATCATGTCGCCGAACGCACCCTTCTGGGCGTCATAGCCGTAGGCAAAATCATCGTCTTCGAGAATTCTCGCTGCAACGACCGATCCGTCCTCGCCGGCATTGGCCGCAATCTGCTGTGCCGGCCAGCGTATTGCCTCCGCGACGACGCGGATGCCTGCCTGCTGGTCAGCGTGATCTACCTTGAGCGCCCGGAGTGCCTTTCCTGCCCGCAGAAGCGCGGTGCCACCGCCCGGCAAGATACCCTCCTCGATTGCAGCGCGGGCCGCATGGACGGCATTTCGGATGCGATCCTTCTTTTCCCTGAGCTCGATCTCGCTCGTTCCGCCGACCCGGACCACGGCGATCCCGCTCGAAAGCCGCGCCAGCCGTTCCTCAAGTTTGTCACGGTCGTAGTCGGAGTCGGACTGTTCGAGCTGGCGCTTGATGGCGGCGATGCGCGTATCGATATCCGCCGGTACGCTACCGCCTTCGACGATCGTCGTGTTTTGCTTGTCGACCGTAATCTTCCGCGCGCGGCCAAGAACATCGAGCGGCACGGTCTCGATCTTCAGGCCGAGATCCTCCGAGATGACCGTGCCGCCCGTCACCACCGCAATATCTTGCAGGATCCCCTTGCGCAACTCGCCGTAGGCAGGCGCATTGACCGCTGCCACCTTGAGGCTGCCGCGCAGCTTGTTGACCACCAGCGCCGCCCTGACTTCGGCCTCGACATCGTCGGCGATGATGAGAAGGGGTTTGCCGGTCTGCACGACCTTTTCCAGGAGCGGTAGCACTTCGCCGAGACTCGCCAGCTTCTTTTCGCTGATAAGAAGATAGGCGTCCTCGAACTCCACCCGCGTCCGCTCGCGGTTGGTGGTGAAATGCGGAGAGATGTAGCTACGGTCGAACTGGATGCCGGTGACAATCTCGATCTCGGTTTCGAGCGACCTTCCTTCCTCGACTGTGATCACGCCATTGTTGCCGACCTTCGCCATGGCGTCGGCAATGATGCGGCCGATTTCGGTATCACCGTTTGCCGCGATCGCGGCGATCTGAGCTATCTCCGCAGTCGAGGTTATGGCTCTTGCATTCTGCTTCAGCACCGCCGCGACGGTCTCGACCGCCCGATCGATGCCGCGCTTCAAGTCCATGGGATTCATGCCGGCCACCACTGCCCGCACGCCGCCTCTTATGATCGCATTGGCGAGCACGACCGCAGTCGTCGTGCCGTCGCCGGTCAGATAGGAGGTTCTGATCGCAACTTGCCGGAGCAACCGGACGGCCATGTCCTCGAACTTGTCCTGAAGCTCGACCTCCCTTGCAACGGTCACCCCGTCCTTGGTGATTTTCGTGCCGAAAGACCGGTCGATCGCCACGTTCCGCCCTCGCGGCCCAAGTGTGACGCTGACGGCCCGTCCGAGCGTATCTACGCCATTTAAAATGCAGTCTCGCGCCTCGAAGGCGAATTTGATATCTTTGGCGGTCATGGCATTCCTCCCAAGAGTTGCCGCTTTACTCCGCGGCCTGAGCAGTACTGGCGTACCGGAGTCCGAGCTGGTTCCAGACATCGGCCAGCGCCGCCACAAGCTGGCCGATCATGATGTCGTCGTGGCATGGCGACGGCGTGATACGCAGCCGTTCGGTTCCCCTGGCGACGGTCGGGTAGTTGATCGGCTGGATGTAGATGCCGTTCTTGGCTAGCAAAATATCGCTCGCCGCCTTGCACTTTGCGGGATCGCCGACCCAAACGGGGACAATGTGGCTGTCGCTTGGCATGACCGGCAGCTTCGCCGCGATCAGGCGCGCCTTGACCCTGCGCACACGGTCCTGCTGGCGTTGACGCTCCCGATCCGAATCCTTCAAATGGCGGATCGCGACTGTGGCCGCCGCGCAGATCGCGGGCGGCAAGGCCGTCGTAAATATGAAGCCCGGTGCGTAGGAACGCACGGCATCAAGGAGATCGCCGTCGCCTGCGATATAGCCGCCCAGACAACCGAATGCCTTGGCCAGCGTGCCTTCGATGACGTCGATGCGCTCCATGGCGCCGTCACGTTCGGCAACGCCGCCGCCCCTGCGCCCGTACATGCCGACCGCATGCACCTCGTCGAGATAGGTCATGGCGCCATAACGATCGGCGAGGTCGCAGATGCGGTGGATCGGCGCGATGTCGCCATCCATGGAATAGAGACTTTCGAAGACGATGAGCTTCGGTCGCTCGGGGCCGGCGGCCTTCAGCAGTTGCTCCAGGTGTCGCACGTCGTTGTGCCGGAAGATCTGCTTTTCCCTTCCAGATTGGCGGATACCCTCGATCATGGAATTGTGGTTAAGCGCGTCTGACAGGATCAGACAGTCGGGTATGAGCTTGGCAATGGTGGAGATGCCCGTCTGGTTGGATACATAACCCGACGTGAAGACCAGAGCCCCGTCCTTGCCATGTAGATCCGCGAGTTCGGCTTCTAGTTCGACGAGCGGATGGTTTGTCCCTGAAATATTGCGGGTACCGCCCGCACCCGTCCCATGACGTCGTGCCGCGTCGATCATGGCTTCGATCACCTTCGCGTTTTGTCCCATGCCGAGGTAGTCGTTGGAGCACCAGATGACGACCTCCCGCTGTCCCGATGGGGAGCGCCATGTAGCGAAGGGAAAACGGCCCGCGATCCGCTCCAGATCGGCAAAGACGCGGTATCGCTGCTCAGCATGGAGTCGTGATATGGCGGCGCCGAAGTACTGGCGATACCGCCCAGCTCCCCTTTCCCCAGCGTTCCCCAAGGTCATGTCCGTCCTCCTCGCCGTCGCCCGCTCAGTCTCGGTTGCGCGCCTCCGTCATGAGATTACGCAAGATGGCCGCGATGGCGTCCGCCGACGTGTCGGCCGACATGCCCCGTACGAACTTTCCGTCCGGCGACATTATGTAAATGTAGGTGCTGTGGTCGATGAGATAGTCGTTCAGGCCAGGCCCGGTGCGGTGCCGCTCGCTGTAGACGCCATACGCCTGAGATACTGCTGCGGTCTGCTCCGGCGTTCCCGAGAGCCCGACGATCCGCTTGTCGATTGCTTTGGTATACTCGCCCATTGCGTTGGGAGTGTCGCGCTCAGGATCGACCGTAATGAAGATAGGCTGCACATGTTGCGCATCCGGCCCGAGCTTTTCGAGCGCAACGGCAATTTGGCTCAGCGTCATCGGGCAGGTATCGGGGCAGAAGGTGTAACCGAAGAAAACCAGCAGCCATTGGCCCCGGAAAGTCGCCTCGGTCACAGTTCCACCGTCCGGCGCGGCAAGGCTGAACGGTCCGCCCACCGTCGTGTCTGCTGCACCGCGCGCGGGCAAGGCGGTCACTACGGCCGTCGCCAGCATGGCTGCGACGAAAGCGGCCACCCAGTGTCGCGCCACCGCGCGATGGTCCTTCCGTGAGCGATCCACCTTGTGCCTCCGCAGCCGTAACGGTTACATTGCCGAACAGTCGAGGTCGGTAGCGATGCGACAGGACGTTTTGTCAGAGCAGGTAAAGTGGCTCGCGTCAACAACCCACGCGCCGAGGGAATACGCCTGTTCTGCCGCACGAGTCTGGCCAATACTTCCACTGGCCAGCTAAGATCGATTTCCCCTTGATATTAGGATCATTCTGATCAAAAATGCAACCATATCCGTTAAAGAAGAGGAGGGTGCTGTGAGGAGGCATCATTTCTTCTCTGGATTTCTTGCGGTTGCTACGGTGGCGATCGGTGCTCCTGCACAATCCTATGAAGTTACTGCCGTTACGGGTGGAGGCTCAATCGAGGGCGTTGTCGTCTATAACGGCAACGTTCCGATGAAGAAGATCATCCCGACCAAGGACGTCCAGGTTTGTGGAAATCCACGCGACGAACCGCTGATACGGGTTGGCGACGGTAAGGCCGTCGAAAGCGCGGTCGTATACCTTGTCGACGTGGCGTCCGGTAAGGAATGGCCGACCGCGGGAAAGACACCCGAACTCAATAATGAGAAATGCCGTTTCGAGCCGCAAGTCCAGGCTATCCCCGCCGGACCACTGAATGTCGTGAACTCTGATCCCGTACTGCATAACACGCATGGCTACTATGGCAAGCGCACGGCGTTCAATCTAGCCTTGCCGAACCAGAACCAGACCATCCCCACCGAATTGCCTCGCCCCGGCACGGTGCGCGTCGATTGCGATGCGCATGGCTGGATGGAAGGCTGGATTTACGTCGCCGACAATCCCTACTACTCGGTTACCGGGAGTGACGGCAAGTTCTCGATCACCGACGTTCCGCCTGGCGACTACAAACTCGTCGCCGTCCAGCCCTTCACTGGACCCATGGAAATGTCCGTCAGCGTCGAGGGTGGCAAAGCCACGAAGCTCGATATCGAGCTTAAGAAACAGTAGTACGAAGTAAAAGAACAAGAAAAGTACTGACGTGGTGCAACGCGCCACCTCTGCCTGTGTGGGGGCCGAGTTCTTCTTTCGACCCGAGAGGAGGAACCGTTATGTCTGACGAACTGGATCGCATTCGTCGCGAAATGCATTCCGTACTGCAACCCCAGGGGGTTCGGCCCGACGACTCACTGAAAATTACCCGCCGCACCTTCATTCACGGCTCGTTGATATTCGGTGCGGCAACTGTCGGCGAGGCCTTCGCGTGGTGGCCGCTGCTCAACACGCTCGATATCGCACATGCAAACGACGCGGCCTTCAAATTTGCCTGGATATCCGACACCCATCTCTACCCAAGATCCCTGAACACACGCTTCGTCGACAAGGTCGTGCGTGCAGCGCAGGAAGTTCAGGCGATGGATCCACCCGCAGATTTCCTGATCTTCGGCGGCGATCTAGCCCAGCTCGGAAAGATCGAAGAGCTCGAACTCGGCGTCGATCTTCTGAAAGAGATCAATATCCCGAAACACTACATCCCTGGCGAGCACGACTGGTACCTCGACATGGGCAAGAAGTGGGGTGAGCTATTTGGCCAACCCAACTGGACCTTTGACCACAAGGGCGTGCGCTTCATCGGTCTCGACACGGTCAGCCGTGGACCGGACTACTGGACCGCCAAGAACATGACTCCCGAGGAACGCATGGGTCACATGGCAACGCTCGACGGCACGGTCGCCGGTCCCTGGGCCGGTGTTGGCCGCGATCAACTCGACTGGATGGAAAAGACGCTGGCCGATTGGGACAAGGCGATGCCCGTCGTCATCTTCAGCCATAACCCGCTCTACGAATATTATCCGCCCTGGAACTTCTGGGTTCGCGACTGGCGCCAGGTTCATGAGGTGCTGATGCCCTACACCAAGGTGACGAACATCCACGGCCACGTGCATCAGGTCCTCTATAACGAGATCGGCACGATGCGCTCGATCGGCATGCTGGCGACCTCGTGGCCGTGGCCCTATGCGCCGGAAGGCTTGCCGAAGCTCACCAAGCCGATGATCCGTGTTGACCCCGGCGACCCCTACGACGGCGTCGGCTGGAGCAAGATTGACGTCAGCGCCAGCGACAATGTCGAAACAGAATACGTCATGTGGGGCCGCAAGGAAGTCTTCGTGCAATCCGCCGAAGACTTCGACAAGAACGTGTCAGAAATCATCCGGCCGCGGATCGCCGACAACATGTGGCCATATTGAAGGGAGGAACGGCTATGACAAGCAAAGCAACCCTCCTTGGCACACTGCGGATATCCTCGATAGGGGGCGCAATCGGCATTGCCCTTCTCGTCGTCCCGGCCAGCGCGCACAAGGATCCCGTCAGCCCGAATCAGTTGAAGGCGTATCAGGACGCCTTCATGGAAGAGGTCAGGAAGGGAGATCTGCTCTTTCACGGCGATCAGGCCACGGCTGACGCGTTGGGCGTAGGTGAGGACCTGTCGAAAACCGGAATGGCTTGCGCCATGTGCCATCCCATGGCGTCGGATACCCATCCGCAGTCCTTCCCAAAGTTTCAGGCGCAAATGGCCCAGTTCGCGACCTTGCGCGACATGATCAACTGGTGCATCGAGAAGCCCAATCAGGGCGTGAAGATCGATCCTGAATCCGAGGCGATGAAGGCGCTGGAAGCCTACATTACCTGGTCGAACACCGGTTCGGTGCTGCAGCCGGGCAAGTACTAGCGCATCGGCCCGAAAGTCGGAATCGCTTTTCGGAAAACACGGTGCGTAGATTCAATAACTGAGAACGTCCTTCGCACGTCCGGTCGGACGCACGGCGCTCTGGGATACCACTGTGGTGGGCAGTACTGGCCAGCAGATAGACGATAGCTGAGGCAGTTTTGGCGCCGCGCGAGCGGTCGCCGGAGATGGAGGGGTATCTTGGCAGAGACCGCGATGGTGTTGCGGGGCAGGTTCGCCAATGTCGACCTGGATGGGCTGGTCGACAGGCCTATTGTGCGCGTCTGGCTCTACTGGGGCATGTTCTGGTTGATGGTGACGCCCTCTGTCGGCGTGACGATCTCGGGGCTGTTCAACTATCCGGACTACCTTGGCACCGAAAATCTGGCGCTCACTTTCGGGCGCCTGCGGCCGGTGCATATCAACGGCGTCATCTTCGGCGCCTTCTCGGCGCTCTTCATCGGCGAATGCTACTATCTCGTTCCGCGCCTTTGCGGCGTGCGGGTGCCTTGGCCGCAGGGAAGTGTGCTGATGGCCTGGGCGTGGAACATTGCCCTGGCCGCCGCCCTCGTATCGCTGGCCTTCGGTGAAAATCACGGGCTGGAAGCGGGCGAGCTTCCGCTGTTCGCCGAAATCCCCATCTTCGCCGTCGTCGCGACCGTAACCGCGCAATTCCTGATCACCATCGGCCGGCGTCTCGAGCCGCCTCTCTACGTCGCGCTGTGGTATCTGATCGGGGCGTTCGTCTGGACGACGATGAACCTCGTGCTCGGCAGCTTCATCCTTCCCTACACCATCAACGGCATCAACAGCGCCGCCTTTCACGGCCTCTACATCCACTACATCGTCGGACTGTGGCTGACGCCGGCCGGCTATGTGCTGATCTACTACTTCCTGCCGGTCAGCGCGCGCAATCCGCTCTTCTCCCACAAGCTCTCGCTGGTCGGCTTCTGGTCGCTCGCGCTCTTTTATCCCTTCGTGGGCATTCATCACTATCTCTACAGCCCGATCGCCGACTGGGCCGAGACGATCGCGATCGTCACATCGATGCTGTTGATCATTCCCGTCTGGACGGTGCTGGTGAACTTCTTCGGAACCATGATGGGCAAATGGCATGAGTTCGGCCGGAACTTACCGGCCAAATTCCTGATCATGGGCTCGATCATGTATCTCTTCGGGTGCTTCCAGGGTTCGACGGAGGCGCTACGAAGCCTGCAGCAACCCACGCATTTCACCGACTTCGTCATCTCGCACTCGCATCTTACTGTTTTCGGAACCTTCGTCGTCTGGGCAATGGGCGGGCTGATCTACGTCTGGCCGCGCATGTGGGGCCGCGAACTCTGGTCGTTCCGGATGGGCAACTGGTCTTTCTGGCTGATCACAGCAGGCATCTCGACCATGGGCCTGGGATTGACTGCCGGCGGACTTCAGCAAGGCTTTCAATGGATGAACGGCGTCGAATGGCTCGATTCGCTTGTTCAGATGAAGCCCTATTGGCTGGTGCGCACCCTGGCGGGCATCAGCATGGATATCGGCATGTCCCTGCTCGTCCTCAATATGATGATGACCGCGATAAGGGAACCCGTGAGGGTGAGAGAGCGTGAGCCGGTACCCGGGTCGGGTACCATACCGGCCGGCGGGCCTGCCCAATGAGCGCGCGGTTCGTCGCACTGGTGGCCGGCATCGGCTTCTTCTTCCTTGCGGTCATCACGCAGGGAATCCTTCCATTCTTTGAGCCGTCGGCCCGGACGACAAAGGTCACGAGCGCAATCCGCACCAGCTTCGGCCAGATGAAATGGATGGTGACCGATGCGACCGACTATACAGCGCTCCAGAGGCAGGGCCGAGCCGTCTATTTGCGCGAAGGCTGCTGGTATTGCCATTCGCAGTTCGTGCGCCCGGTGACCGGCGAGACTCGCCGCTGGGGTCCGGTTTCGGAGGCGGGCGAATTCGCCTATGATGTGCCGCACCTGTTCGGAACGCGACGCATCGGCCCGGATCTCACGCGCGTCGGCCTGAAATACGGCAACGAATGGCACCTCGCCCATTTCTGGAACCCGCGCATGCTGTCGCCGGATTCCATCATGGCGCCCTATCGCGGCCTTTTCGACGAGCCGGAGGAGCCAGTAAGGATTGTCGATGATGGTGCCGGCGGTCGGACCTTGGAAAGGACGCCTGTCACCGAGCGGTTCTTCCGCTTCGACGGCCAGGATCCGATATCGCTGACGCCGAACGCCGACGGTCTGCTGTTCGTGCCGATGGAGGCGCGGGAGAAGAAGCCGGTTCTTCTCATTCCGAATGAGGAGTTCGCGGGCGAGACCGTCACGATTGCTGCGGAGACGGAAGAACTGCACGCGCTCGTCGCCTATCTGCAGAAGCTCGGCATGAACCGCGGGAAATGGCGCGACGTTTTCGAACCGCAGCAGTTGCAAGTCGTCGACGTTACTTTGCCGCGGTCGCAGGAATGGATATTGCACGGCAAGGAAGTCTATGAGCGCCGCTGCATTGGCTGCCACGGGGTGAAGGGCGACGGCAATGGCCCCGCAGCGACTTTCATGTACAAGCAACGGCCGCGCGACTTTACGGCGGCGGTCTTCAAGTTCAGGCTAACGACGGGTCCCCTGCCGACCGACGGCGACCTGTTGCGGACGATCACGCGCGGTGTGCGCGGCACGGCCATGCCGGCTTGGCACGAACTGCCCATCAACGATCGCCTGGCGGTTATCCAATACATCAAGTTCGAGCTGGCGGTCGATCGTTCCGATCCCTCCGCCCCTTATGAGTTTTTCACGGAAGAGCCCCCTGGCCCTCCGCTGCTGATCGGTCAGCCCCCGCAGCCTTCTGAGCAGCTTCTGGCTCATGGCAAGGAGATATGGCAGGCAGCAAAATGTTGGGAATGCCATGGACAGGGGGGAAAAGGCGATGGCGAGAAGGCGGCCGGCCTGAAGGACGATCTCGGCTTCACCATCGTACCTGCGGATCTCACCAGCGGCCAGTTCAAGTCTGGCCCGACAGTCGAGGATGTTTTCCGGACGATGACCACGGGACTGAGCGGCACGCCGATGCCATCCTACCGCAATGCGTTCCCGGATGAGGACCGCTGGGCGCTCGCCTATTACGTTCTGTCGCTTTCCGCCTACAAGGATCCCCTGACACTCGAACCGCTGAACATAGCCGAGGCCGACCGCAAGGCACTCGATGATCTCAATCTTCAGGCTCCTTCTCCGGACAAGGCTTATGTTCCGCGCGCAGGTGCGGCAGCCAGCCGGCGCGACCAAGGCGCAGGCGTCTCTCCGGCGAAAATTGCTCAGGGAGAATGATACATGGCGGATTTTGGAATTGCCGGTCCCTATGTAGGCGCCTTGATGATGAGCCTCGGTGCGTTGTGTCTCTTTATATGGGGGGTGCTTTCGGGAGCGTTGAGCGATGCAGACAGGGTCTCGAAAGAATTCTTCGAGAGGGAGATGGAAAATGACAGACGAACAGAGCCCGAAGGCGGCCGGAAGACGTGATCCGGGCCCCGAGAGCAAAGAGCATGAGATGGAGGAATATGCCGGCGGCCACATCGAAGCGCACCACGGATACATTCCCGTGTGGCTCCTGGTTGTTTATTTCGTACTCTTCGTATGGGGGCTCTACTACAGCTACTCCTACTGGGGTGGACTCGGCCCTGGTCGATTCTAGCGCCGGCCGCACGAAGGGATCAAAACCAATGGCCGTGAAAAAGAAGGGACAGGCAATGTTGATGCCGAGGATCATGATAGGTGTCGTGATACTGAACTTACTCTTCCTGTTCAGCGAACTGGCATTCAACGTCTTCTCGGCTTTCTGAACCGAAGGAGGATGGGATGCTTGCGAACACCATATTTTCCTTTGCTGATGCGAGCTTCAACCAGACGCTCGCCTTCATCGGCGGCGCCCTCTTTCATATCGGCTTCTTCGCCTGGGTCGCTTACCTCGCCTGGAAATAGGATTGGCCGAGGTCTCCCGTTAAATGGAGCAGGAGGAACGTTGCAATGACCGCCTATATGGTGCTGTTCGCGGCGGGATTTGCCGGCAGCTTTCATTGCATCGGCATGTGCGGCGGATTTGCCTGTGCGCTCGGCCGCGACCGGCATGGCGCGGGGGCGACGGCGCTGCGGCACCTTCTCTATAATAGCGGCCGGGTGACCACCTATTGCTTCCTTGGCGCGCTTGCGGGGTCATTTGGCCAGGTGATCTGTTCGAGCGACGGCGGCCTATCGACCGTACCGCTCCTCGGAGACTACGTCGATCTCGCGCAGCGGATCCTCGCAATCATTGCCGGCATCCTGATGATCAGCATAGCCTTGCAGTTCTTCGGGCTTTTGCAGGGGCCTCACCGCGCGACCGTCGGTTTAGGCGGCAGCGCACTGGTCGTTTCGCTGCGGCAATTGCTGGCGGCACCCGGGAAAGCCGCTCCGCTCGCATTCGGCGTCTTCAACGGCTTTCTCCCCTGCCCGCTCGTCTATGCCTTCGTTGTGCAGGCCACGAGCACCGCCGGAGCGCTTCCCGGTTTTCTCACCATGGCGGCCTTCGGTCTCGGAACTTTCCCGGCGATGCTGATGATGGGGGGCATCGGCCGGTCGCTCGCCCCCATGTGGCGGCAGCGCAGCGTCTGGTTGGCCGGCAGCTTCATTCTCGTGTTGGGCCTCGTGACGCTTAGCCGTGGCGTTCTGCCACCCGGCCTGTTCCATGGAGATCACTTCATATGAGCGCGCAGAACAATGCATTCTGCAGTCATTGCCTGCTGCCGGTCGGGCTCCGGGCCATGCAGCGCACCATTGACGGCGAAGAGCACACCTTCTGCTGCTATGGCTGCTGCATTGCCTTTCAGGTGACGCGCGGCAGAAGCGAGGAATCGGAGGCGGCATGGCTCCTTGTGCGCCTCGGCGTCGGCGCCTTTCTTTCCATGAACATCATGCTGCTCAGCCTCCTTGTTTACACAGGCACCTTCTCCGGCTCTGACGACTATATGCTCCCGTGGATCCACGCCCTGCTGTGGTTGTTCGCCACCCCGGCGGTGCTGATCCTCGGCGGGCCGTTTCTGAGCGAGACCTGGTCGCACGCTCTCAAGGGGCGGCTGACTTCCTCCGCGCTCATCGTGACCGGGGTCGCGGCGGCCTATCTTTATTCGGCCTTCGCCGTCCTCGAAGGCAGTACCCATGTCTATTTCGATACCGCTTCGATGGTGCTGATGCTGTTCACGCTTGGCCGCTATCTCGAGGCGACAAGCCGCGCCAAGGCGGCCCGTGATCTCGAAGCGCTGCTGACGGCCGAAAGCGAGATCGCGACGGTCCTCGCCGGTGGCGTCGAGACACGTCGGCCCGTGCGCGAGATCCTCGCCGCCATGCTCGTACGGGTGCGGCCGGGTGAGCGTATCCTTGTCGATGGCGTAATCGTCGAGGGAGACTCCGTCGTCGATGAGGCGATGATGACCGGCGAAAGCCGACCAATTCAAAAAGCAGCCGGCATGCAGGTGATCGCCGGCAGTATCAATTTCGACGGCGTTTTGCTCATCCGATGCAGCGGCGCGGGCAGCGACACGCGGTGGGCACGCATCTGCCGCTCGGTTCGCGATGCCCTTTCGCACCGGAGTCCGACCCAGCGCATCGCCGACCGGATCGTTGCCCTTTCTGTGCCGCTCGTGCTTGCCTTCGGCGCATTGACGATCGCCCATTGGGCGCAATCGCAGACCTTTGATCGGGCATTGCTCATCGGGCTCGCGGTTCTCGTCGTTGCCTGTCCGTGTGCGGTCGGGCTTGCCGCTCCGCTTGCGACCACGCTCGGCATCGGACGGCTGGCGCGTTACGGGTGCCTTGTCCGCGACCCCGGTATCCTGGAGATGCTGGCAGCGCTCCGATGCGTGGCTTTCGACAAGACCGGCACGCTGACTGCCGGCAGGCCGCAGGTGGTCGGAATCTTCACCGATAAAGCCAGGCCTGAAGAAGTGCTGTCGCGCGCGAGCGGCCTGGAGTGGCATTCCGAGCATGCCGTGGCAACGGCCATCATCGCCGCCGCCACCACTCTCGGTGTCCCGCCAGATGAGACGCTTGCTATTCGCGCCGTTCCCGGGCGCGGCGTCCGCGGCACCGTCGGCGGCGAGCCCGTGGCTGCCGGCAGCGCGGCGCTTATGGGCGATCTCGGATGGGCGATCTCGCCCCAGTTGCAAGAGCGCGCCCGTATTTGCGAGGCGACCGGCCACTCGCTTGTCCATGTCGGTTGGAACGGCCGCGTGCAAGGCGTGCTCTCGCTCGACGACACGCCGCGCCCGGAAGCCCACGCAACGATCGAGGAACTGAGGAGCCGCGGCTTGGAGGTTGTTCTCCTGACCGGTGATCTCGTAGAAGCGGCCCGACGGATCGGTGCGACGGTCGGCATAGACGACATCAGGGCCGGTTTATCGCCGGAGGCCAAGCAGCACGTCCTGAACCGCCTCCGGCACAACCGTGGAAAAGTGGCCATGGTTGGCGACGGGCTCAATGACAGTCTGGTTCTGGCGGATGCCGACGTCGGTATCGCAGTCGGCTCCGCCACCGACCTCGCCCGCGAAACATCGGCGCTTGTCCTGCCTGAGGGCGGGCTGTGGATGCTGCCATGGGTCATCGACATCGCGCGCGCGGTCCGGTGGACCATCCTTACCAATCTCCTTTGGGCCTTCGGCTACAACCTCGTCGCGCTGACGGCGGCCGCGCTGGGGCTACTACAGCCGATCCTCGCAGCCGCAATCATGGCCGGTTCGAGCATTCTCGTCGTGATGAACTCATTGCGACTGCAACGGGTACCGGATCCCGATCCGCCGTATCACCCCCTTTTCAAAATTCCCGTGGGCGGTCAGGAACCTAACCATACTGATCAGCCGAACACGTCCGCCGTGAAGGCCGAATACCAGCCGACGGCCTGATGCGCCGTCCGGCGGCGGGCCTCCGCACTCTCAGCCACCTTGCTGATGAACATGTTGACGGTCTTTATACTTCCGCCCTCGGGCGCGAAGGTAATGGCATTAGTGAAGGCATCGTCAGGTGCGAGGAACGTGTAGCACGAATTGAACAGGTGCGGAGGAAAGCGTGGCGAGCCTGTAAGCGAAGCGGCGATGGCGAAGGCGCATGCCTTGGCCTGACTATTGGCGGAGAAGGCGGATTTTGGCATGTCGCCGCCAATGATCGCATCGCCTACCAGATGGATGCCGGGCTGCAGCGTCGATTCGAACGTGACCGGATCGATCGGACACCAGCCCGTCTTATCGACAAGGCCCGCCTTTTCAGCGATCAGCCCCGCTTTCTGCGGCGGAATGACGTTGGCGACGGCCGCCTTGAAGGTCTGGCTTTCCGTCACGATAGAACACGTCGCCGCATGCACGCCTTTGGTTTTCCCTATGAACTGCGCCGGCAGCCATTCGATCATGCCCGGATAGTGGCGTGACCAAGCGTCTTGGAACAGTTCCTGACCGGAAAACTGGTCCTTCGCGTCGAGGATGAGTATTTTCGACTTCGGTTTGAACTGCTTGAAATAGTAGGCCACCAGCGAGGCCCGCTCATAGGGGGCCGGCGGACAGCGGAAGGGATTTGGAGGCGCCGCGATAACGAACACGCCGCCGTCCCCCATGCTTTCGAGTTGCCGGCGCAGCACGTCGCTCTGAGGTCCGGCATTCCACGCATGCGGCATGACCTCGGCCGCTGCCTCGTCATAGCCGTCGATCGCACCGAATTTGAAGGCTATCCCTGGAGCCAGCACGAGGCGGTCATAGGCGAGCCTTGAGCCGCCCTGGAGGTTGACGACCCTCGCGGTGGCGTCGATCGCAGTCGCCGCGTTCCGGATGACGGTGATACGGTGGCGCTCGGCCAACGCCTCGAAACCAAAGGTCAGCGAGGCGAGCGAGCGAAGACCGGCGAGGTAAAGATTGCTGAAGAAGCAGGTGACATGGTTTGGCTTGGGCTCGATCAGGGTGACGTCCAGCGTCTTCAGGTCGGCGAGGTATCGGGCGGCCGTCGTGCCGCCAATGCCGCCGCCGATGACGACGACCCTTGGCCGGCTCTGGCCGCGCGCGACATATGGCGTAGCCGCGGCCATGAGAACCCCTCCCCCCAGGCCGCAGATCCGGCGCCGCGTCCATTCTGTCATTGTTGCCCCCCGCCCTTTGCTTTTTCGGCAAGATAGCGCGCCACAGCCGCCAGTTCCCCGTCGGTGAGCGACAGGGCGACGGCGTGCATCACGTGGCTTGGACTTGCGCTTGCCCGAAAGGCAAGCATGGCGTTGATGATGGCCCTTTCGTCGAGAGCCGTGATCGAGGGAATGGACTGCCCTCGCTTGTCCTGGTCATGGCAGGATACGCAGGTGGCGGCGATCTGAGCGCCTTCACTGACCTCAGCCGTAGCCTGGTCGGCAGGCAAGAGGGGCGCAACCACAAGGAACAATCTCAGGATATGACGGATTTCGAAAGCGATGGCCTTCGCAAGGGGCGGTGCCTCGGTCGATGGTCTTTCCACCATTTCAGATGACCACCATGTCGTGCTTCAGAGAATAGACAGCGCCGCCGTCTTCCTCCCAGATGAACTCCATGCGTCCGCTTTCCGTTGCGAGCAGCGAGAATTCGAAAAAGGGATTGGCCGAGACCGCCTCGTGCAGATCGACGCTGAACACCACAACGCCACCATAGCGACAGATGAATCTATTGATGATCTTGCGCGGGATCATCTCGCCCTCGCTGTCTGACCGCAGCCCCGTTTCCATCTCGTGCTGAATGATGGTCTTGACCGGAATGACTTCGCCTGTGGCGGCCGTGCCGGGAACCATTACACGGGGTATTGGGGTCATTACGCTTGCCTCCTTCCCTCCTGTCAGCGGCAACCATTTGTGGCGACGCTGATCCAGCTCTTGGCCATAAGCAACCTGCCGTCACTCATTTCAGCGAGCGCCACCACGTATTGCGGCCCCGCAAGGCGAATCCGGGTCGAAACGCGGGCGACGCAGCGCCCGGGTGAGAAATGGAACTGCGCCACCTCGATGAGTGGGTTCTCCGGCGCGAAGACCCGGACCGACTTCAGGTGGTCGGTTTCCGTCATCGGACTGTCCACCTGAATATCCATGGGCACGGTATAGCCGGTCGAAAATTCAGCGGGCATGAGCAGCCGAAACTGGCTCGATTCGGTCGCGGTTCGTCCAGTCATTCCCTCGACGAGGTCAAGGATCTCGTCACCGGCACGCACGCGCCTTGGCCACATGGAAAGCGCCCATGCGCCGATTCCGATTGCACCGGTTGTCACCATGTGGCGGCGCGTCAATCTCATGGTCCGGTCTCCGGCACCGTTGGATTAGCGTTTGTCCAAAACAGATGCACGTACCCAGTTTCTGCGGAACGCTTCGCTCCCCGCCGCGGCGGTCTCCTCAAGGTTCCGAAACGGTCACCTCCGCATGTCTCCCGGAATAGTACACCTTGTCCTATGGCGCGTAAATCTTTCATTGTGCCTTCTTCCGGTTGAACGAACGGGAACTGGCATCATCGTAAA
Organism: Rhizobium sp. P32RR-XVIII; assembly: GCF_012641395.1. GTDB lineage: Bacteria > Pseudomonadota > Alphaproteobacteria > Rhizobiales > Rhizobiaceae > Rhizobium. The sequence continues at coordinate 76,886 of NZ_JABAIH010000019.1, forward strand.
CTTGTTTAAACGCTATCAGGATGTCCGATCGGGCTCGGACCCCGCGCCAAGCAGTTCGTCAAGCCGCGCCCGTTCTTCCGCTGTCAATCGGCTTCCGGTCGGCTTGCCAGCCCGCCGCCTGGCGAAAATGAGCAGCGAAATGCCCCCGGCGACAATCAGCACAATGGGGGCGCCCCAAAGCAGAACCGTTCGAACGCTCAACCGGGGCTTCAGAAGCACGAATTCGCCATAGCGCGAAACGATGTAGTTCAGGACCTGTTCGTCCGTGTCGCCGTCGGTCAGCCGCTCGCGCACCAGGAGCCGCAGGTCCTTGGCGAGATCGGCATTGGAATCGTCGATCGACTGGTTCTGGCAGACCATGCAGCGCAGCTTGGCAGAAAGCGCCCTGGCTCGGGCCTCCAGCGCGGGGTTGGCGAGTACCTCGTCCGGGTTCACGGCGAAGGCCGGAACTGCAGTAAGAAACAGAGCAATTGCTAGGACGATCCGCCGGATCATTCTGCCGGCTCCATCACTGCGGGGACCGCTCTTGCCTTGCGGCGCGGCGCACCGACGCGAAGACGCCGGTCGCTGAGCGACACGAAGCCACCGATCGCCATGATCAGCGCCCCGCCCCAGATGCAAAGAATGAACGGCTTCCACCAGATGCGAACGACGATACCGCCGTCGTTGGTTGCATCGCCAAGCGAAACGTAGAGCTGGCTGAGCCCGAAGGTCAGGATACCCGCTTCGGTGGTCGGCATCTGCTGGGCGACATAGACGCGCTTTGCCGACCAGACATCCGCAACCTCGACGCCGCCGCGGCGGATGCTGAAGTGTGCGCGATCTTCCCTGTAGTTCGGGCCGGTCGCCGGTTGCATGCCGTCGAAATGGACGCTGTAGCCACCCGCCTCCGTCGTTTCGCCGGGCTTCATTTCAAGCACATGCTCGGTCGCAAACGTCGTAACGGCAACAATGCCGAGCACGGTGACACCCAACCCGGCATGTGCCAGTGCCGTGCCGAAAGCCGACCGCGGCAGGCCGGAAAGCCGCCGCCATGCGACATTCGCTGCCACCTTGCCGGCACCTGCGCGATACCACAGGTCGGCAACGGCACCGAAGACGAGGAACAGCCCGGCCGCAAGCCCGAGAACAGACAACACCGGTCCGCCATGCTCGACATAGAAAAAGACCAGCGCCGCCGCGAAAGCCAAAGCGGCAACCACATAGAGCCGCTGCATCACGCCAAGCAGATCGCCGCGCTTCCATGCCAGCAACGGCCCGAACGGCACGACCAGCAGCAATGGCGCCATCAGCAGGCCGAAGGTCATGTTGAAGAACGGCGGGCCGACGGAAATCTTATCGCCGGTCAATGTTTCCAACAGCAGCGGATAGAGGGTGCCGGTCAGCACGGTGCCACATGCGACCGTGAGGATGAGATTGTTGAGCACCAGCGCACCTTCTCGCGAAATCGGTGCGAAAAGCCCACCCGCACTCAAAAGGGGCGCACGGAAGGCAAACAGCGAAAGCGCGCCGCCGATGAAGATCATCAAAATGCATAGGATGAAGACGCCTCGGCTCGGATCGCTGGCAAATGCATGAACCGAAGTCAGTACGCCGGAGCGCACCAGGAAGGTGCCCATCAGTGAGAGCGAGAATGTCAGGATCGCCAGCAGCACGGTCCAGATCTTCAGCGCCTCGCGCTTTTCCATCACCAGCGCCGAATGCAGCAGCGCCGTTCCCGCCAGCCAGGGCATGAAGGACGCGTTTTCGACCGGATCCCAGAACCACCAGCCGCCCCAGCCGAGCTCGTAATAAGCCCAGTAGGAACCCATCGCGATGCCAAGCGTCAGGAAGGTCCAGGCGGCAAGCGTCCAGGGACGGACCCAGCGCGCCCAGGCCGCATCGATGCGGCCCTCCATGAGCGCGGCGACCGCGAAGGAAAAGCAAATCGAAAAACCGACATATCCCAGGTACAGCAGCGGCGGATGGATCGCGAGACCGACATCCTGCAGCACCGGATTGAGGTCGCGTCCCTCTGCCGGCGCCGGATCGAGACGGATGAACGGGTTCGAGGTCAGCAGAATGAAGAGGATGAAAGCAACCGAAATCCACGCCTGCACCGAAAGCACATTGGCCTTGAGGGTATCCGGCAGATTGCGCCCGAAGACCGCGACCAGTGCGCTGAACAGCGAGAGGATCAGCAGCCACAGCATCATCGAGCCTTCGTGATTGCCCCAGACGCCCGAATATTTGTAGATCAGCGGCACCAGCGAATGCGAGTTCTCCCAGACATTCTTGACGGAGAAGTCTGAAACGACGTGCGCATAGGTCAGAACGCCGAACGAGAAGGCCACCAGCCCGAACAGCACGACGGAGCCGAGCGGCGCGACATCCATCATCGCCCGGTCGAGCCTGAGCGCGCCGATCGCCGGCACGATCGAAACAACGATCGCCGCCGCCAGCGCCAGAACGAGTGCGTAGTGCCCGATCTCGATGATCATTGCGAACCCTCGCTTCCTTCCAGAGACCCTGCGACTTCAGCCTGTCGGCGACTTTGTGACCACACCCTGCCCTTTGGCCACCGACATGATCAGGACACTTCACATCATTGGATCGCGGCGCGCAAGTATTGACGAAGCCGCCAACTTGATAAACGAACCCCAGCGTATTGATCGACGACGCTCGCCAGGTCAGATGGAACAATCCCAGCATCGCATCATTCCTCTTTCGTCAGAGAGGAGAATGAACATGACTCATGACCCTAACATTCCCCATCGCGATCCGGATCTTCGCACTACGCGGGTCGACCGCCTGCACCGCCGGTCCTGGGCGGTCTGGATCGCAGGCATTGTCTTGGTCGCTATTGCGGCTTTCGCGATTACCGAGATGATTGACGAGCCTGGCACGGACCCGTCGACGACAGGTTCAACAACGAATACTGGGTCCACCCCAGCTCCGACAAGCCCGACTGCACCGGCGCCGGCCTCCCCTCCACCAGCTCCAGCTCAGCAGTAAATACAACCCTCGCAAGAGGCCGAGCCAGAGCCGGCCTCTTGAACATCTTCGAGCAAACACCTATGCTGGTTATCAAATTTGTCTCTGACGGTTGACCACGGATGTACTGGCGGCGGTTGTCGAGACGAATCGAGGAAGGTCGGTACGAGGTTTCGTCGCGGCCTTTTTTCTTTTTCGTGAACTAGTTGATGGCCATCGTGTCGCTGTAGCGGATTTGAGGGCCGCTGGCCCCTGGTAGGCATGGATCAGCCGTGAGGCCATTTCTTGACCGGTCTTATATCCGCGGTTGTACAGACGGCGTGGAACAGCATCATCAACTCAGTCTGACCTTAGCATTATACTCCCCTCAAAGCAGGACCTAGAAGAGCATAGCGTTCGGGCTTCTTCAAGAGGAAATACAATCCGGAAGTTGCGTTTACGACACGGAACATATTCCTTAGGTTACCAGAAAATCGCAAAACTCCCGCCGAGATGGATCATACGCGCGACCACGAACGCAGATGCCAGGTTACGCAATTTCATAAACCGCCGCATTATCCTGCACCTCCCGCAGCCCCTTGTATGACGCCTGCGGTTGCTGTTCATGCGTCCAACCGCGATACTCGATACGTCGGCTGCAGCCATACAGCCTTGCGCTTGCCATCATATTCGACCGGCGGCTCTTCCGCTTCCAGGATCTTGTCCGCGCCATGTCATATGTGGCTCAGGCGGGAGCTTTCCACGTTTCAGGCAGGGCCACGAAACCTCTGAAGGAGGAGAGGATCACGCATGGCCGTGCTCAAAGCTGTTCAGCGGCCTCGACCATAAATTCGCGCATCTTTGCTGCGACGTCCTGCTCGCTGATACTGTGACCTGCCGCTTGAAGATCCGATAGAGCTTTCGAGAGAACTCCAGCGTCCCCACCACCTTTGAAGCGGGCATCAGTGATTTCATCGGCGTAACCTGCAACGTCATCCCGACCAATGAGGCCCGCGATCCACTTCGCCAAAAGCCTGTCGTGACGAGCTTTGAGCTTGATGGTCCTCTCGGCGTCCTGGAAGTATTGGTCTTCCATTCCCTTTTTGCGGTCTTCAAAATCGGCCATTATTTTCCTCCTCATTTGTGTTATGCCGTGTTTGCGGAAATTAATGGCTTCCACCGACGGGCGGGCTTTGGACCATAGGCGACATATCCAACTATCTCGAAGGTGATCTTTAAAGATCGGCAATACTTCGCCTTTGAAGTAATATAACACAGTTAAACGCTGAGTGCCCGAAATTAACTTGGTGATTGCGATGTTCATGCCGGCCGCAAAGCGCCACGCGCATGACAATGAAGCGGGGAACCCGGTGGTAGTTGTTGGAACGCCGAGGTAGAGACGGACATGCTGAACGACGGGCACACATCGGCGCTAGGCTCGAAAATCCATGAGAACCATCCGGGCGATCACAAAGACCCGAACGGCATCCGGGGCACCGACTGGGGCTGCTACGGCTTCGAGGAGAGCAAGGCAATGACGCTCTGGTATTGCCGGAAGCATTAGCCGCTGAACTATCGCGGCTGCCTCCGCATGGGAGAATGACGGGGCGATGCCGGAGGATCAGGGCGAGCCCCATGAGCTAGGACCAGAAATGTGGCTGCTGATGGGTCTGGCTATGCTTGGCGCGATGCCGGCATGATCGGCAGCTTCGCGGCGCTATTTGGACTTCTCGACTGAGGCTCACGCACAGTGCCTATTGCCCAGGAACACATTGGCCTCTAGGTTCCGAATATATGCGCGGGGGACCAGTATGAGCAAACACCGATTATCATCTCCAAGGACTGACGTTGAGGTCGGCGACGATCCCGCCTTTATCTGCTCATCCGCTGTTCCCTTTCCACATCAGCCCTCTTTTCGGCGCTGATGCTATATCTTGAGGAGAAGGGCGTCATGTCTGACGAGGACAAAAGAGCAGTCAACGAGCGCGCGCTGGAGTCAATGGAGACCGATCCCGCCGATGACGGGGGCGTAACAGAACTTGCGTGCGCGATCATGCGCCACCAGCTTCTACCGGAATAGTCGAGGGTTTAGTTCGAGCGAACTTCGGAGTACGCCACTGAACCGGAACATTGCGCAGCACTGATCGTTAACATTTGGGATCGTGTGGCGAGGCTTACTGTTTTGCCCTTCCTTGCCCTTCTGTGGAAGGCCACGCGATCCTCAAGCCCATATTGCCCCGCTTGGCGGGACTTCTGCGGTATGGCACGCCCGCTTAACGCGACCATGACAAAAACGCCCGAGGAGATCATCACTGCCGCCAAGGATGGCTCCGATCCAACAGCACGCAAGGCGGTCGACCGCTTCACAGGCTGCCTCGCTCGATTTGTCGGCGGTGTCGGGCTCTCACGTACAACGCCCGGGGCGCGATCGTCCGTCATCTGGTGCCGTTGCTGGAGCGACCATCCTTCAGACAGAGTGTCGATGCGGCACCAGCCGCAGCACAGCACCTGAGCTGCCGCAAGCTCCTGCTGCGACGCAAGAAACAACGCCGCCTGCGAGCGGCGGTCGGCTGGTGGACCCACCAAGACGAACTGACCGCAAGGTGAAAAGCCGGCGGCAAGGCGCGAACCGTGCCGTGCCTTCGTAAGATAGCACATCACTGCAGGTGCTCTTTCGAGCGCGCGTCTCTGGTATGGCCATGGGGGAGCAACGGGAAGTCACCTGGCGTTGCGGCCCGGACCAGAAGCAATTCCCCAACTGTCTTGTGGTCAATCATGCCAACGACACGGCCCTTGGCATCAACTATGGCGACAAGCGGCGTCCCGGCCCCCTGCATCTGCCGCAGGGCTTCCGCGATCGATGCCGTCTCTGCAATCTGTATGTCCAAACGCATAAGGTGCTGAACCGGCGCTTCAGCACCATGCTCGCGGAGGCCGGAGATCAACGCGTCGCGCGTCAGAACCCCTGCCAAAGTCCCGTCCTCGGCGAGGACAGGAAAATCACTTTGCGTCGTCGCAAGCAGCTTATCGACGGCTTCGGCCACAGTGGAGGGCAAACCCAGCACTTCGAATTTCGAGATCATTACGTCTTCGAGGCTGACGGTGCTCGAGAGGTCTTGTATCTCGGCGTCCTGACCTTCGCCAGCGGCGGCGAGATAGACGAAGATCGCGATCATGAGTAGCCAAGGGCTGAAGAACAAACCGGCCAGTCCAATTGCAAAGGCAATGTATTGGCCGACTGTCGCGGCAATCTGTGTAGAACGTGTCCACGATAGCTACATCGCCAGAATAGAACGCAGCACACGGCCGCCGTCCATTGGTAAAGCGGGAACCAGGTTGAAGAAAAACAGAAACAGGTTTACTCCAGCCAGCCCGACGAGAAAATCTTGCCTTGGATTTTGCGGTTGGAGCACAGCGCCAACCTCGAACCCCCCGAGTACGGCGATGATGATCAGCGCGATAGCGACATTGACGATCGGCCCGGCAACCGCGATAGCCAATTCTTGTCGCGGCTCTTTCGGAATGCGCTCGAGACGTGCCACGCCACCAATCGGCAACAACATGATATCGCGCGTCTTGATTCCATAACGTCGCGCAACCGCGATATGGCCAAACTCATGCAAGACGACACAGCCAAAAACCGCGAGAATGAAGACAACACCCGAAACCGCCGCCTCTGCGCCACCGATCCGATATTGCATCAGCCCGATCCAGGCCAGCAGCAGCACAAATGTCACATGCAAGCGGATAGCCGTTCCCGCGATCGTTCCTACTCTGAGGGACCATTCCATGCCAACTCCTCGGGACTAACCCGTCAGCAACGCAAAACTTTTCCATGCCGTCGACCCGAAACCAGTGCTGACGATGGTCTTTGAGTAACTTTTGAACTCGCCCGCCCCCTCGCCCGCCAGATTTCAGTCAGGTCGCATATCCAAAGGTTCGCACATTTGTTGCAACATTGGTCGCCGTTACAATATCCGGCGCGTTGAAATCATGCCTCAAGCGCCTCACCACGGTAAAGGTGGAGGTCACATTTCTCCCGTCAATGACCTTCAGAGCGCGGCGAAGATCGACGGATGATCGCCTTGCTTGCGCGTCAACCACCAATGCGGCGCGATGATGGAAGCCCGCCACTCCCCAAACCACGGTCTTCCCGGCCGTTGGTGCCAATCGCGATGGAAAACCGTGCTCATACCGGTGCAGATGCGACCAGAGTGAGGATCTGGTGCTGATCATCGCGATCGACGATCTCCAGGGCAAACAGCACTCCGTCATCTTCCTGCACGGAAATCGCCTTAGGCTTTTCGATGAGGTGGTCGAGGCCATCCAAAAGGATCTCTAGCGTATTTCGCTTGGGTTCATAGGTAATTCCCAGGATCGACGATGATCTCACGAGAACCTGGACGCCCAAAGCGGGGCCAACGACTTCAATTCGAACCTGCTTACCGCGAATGGTTTCGCTGAGGCGCGCGACATAGGGATGCCACTCCGCTGGTGGCAAGGTTTTACTCGCCATGTCATCTCCCTCCTTGCTTCGATGCAATGAGACTAGTACGGGGCCATGCAGGCAGCCATGATATGGATCAAGAAGCCCAGTGCGCAGGCAGGTTTTGTAGGTTGACAGGTGTGCCGCCGCCCTCTCCCCAGTCGCGCTCCCCAGCGGTGGATGAAGGCGGCGGCTTTCGCGCGCTGCGAACCTCATTTGGCGGCCGCCTGAAACGGCTCGGCCTCACGAGGCAGTGCATGAAAGCTCTGCGCGGATGGTATCGCATTGATACGGATCAAGGCACCAGCCGGTCCGGTTCGAGGAATGTCGCCGTTGCCCCGAGGAATCGGATGAATCACAGGCCAGCGAAGGACGGATCGAACCGCTTTTGCCGAGGATCATCGATCAAATGGTCCCCGACCCGATCGAAACAAAGGCGACGGAGAGTTCAAGCCAGCATAGATGGCCGCTAACCAAAGGGCTGGTATGGATCAAATGGCCTTGATGGGGTGGACGCCCCTCGACGGCATCGATGTGCCAAGGTGGTAGGCGTTAAGCTGCCACAATAGAGGAGGCGTCCACGATGGAAGTTAGCACAATTGGACTGGATTTAGCGAAGAACGTGTTTCAGGTGCATGGGGCGGATGCTGCTGGCGCTGTCGTTTTCCGCAAACAGTTACGGCGCAGCAAGGTGCGCGAGTTCTTCGCCAGGCAGCCGGCCTGCCTGGTCGCCATGGAGGCCTGCGCCAGCGCGCACTACTGGGCGCGTGAGATTGGCAAGCTCGGCCATACGGTTCGCCTCATTCCGCCAGCCTACGTAAAGCCGTTCGTGAAGCGGCAGAAGAACGATGCGGCCGACGCCGAAGCGATCTGTGAGGCGGCTCAGCGGCCGACGATGCGCTTTGTCGCCGTGAAGAGTGAGGAACAGCAGGCGAGCGCGGTCGTGTTTCGGGCCCGCGATCTCCTGGTACGGCAGCGCACGCAGACGATCAACGCTTTGCGCGGTCATCTGGCGGAATACGGGCTGGTCGTCGCCCGGGGCCCGGCTCACACCACCAAGCTCATTGAACGGGTAGAGGCTCCTTCGAGCGATCTGCCGGAAGCGGGCCGCTTGGCGCTCGACATGCTGGTCGATACGCTGCGGTCGCTGGAGCAACGGATTAAGTGCCTTGACGTCGAGATCGCACGTCGTGCTCGGGAGGATGAGGATGCTCGGCGGTTGGCAACGATTCCCGGGGTGGGGCCGGTAACCGCGGCCGCCTTGGTCGCGTTGGCGCTTGCCGCCGCAATCTTCAAAAGGGGCCGCGACTTTGCCGCCTGGCTGGGGCTGACACCGTTGGAACGCTCCACCGGCGGAAAGCAGAGGCTTGGCAAGACATCGAAGATGGGCGAGCGAACCCTGCGGCGCCTGCTGATCATCGGAGCGAGCGCCGTGGTACGTCATGCGGCCCGACGCGGCGTGCCGGAAGGATCGTGGCTCGGGCGCATGCTCACCCGTAAGCCGCGCATGCTTGTGATCGTCGCCCTTGCCAACAAGCTGGCCCGTATCGTCTGGGCGCTGTTGGCGAAGGGCGGGGTCTATAGGGCTCCGGCCATGGTGGGATAGCCTGAGGTCGTCGAGGATGTAGGAAGGTCAAACGGAGAGGTATGGCGTAACAGTCGATGGGACGAGGTCGGGGAAATCCGTTTTGCAACATGCGCAACAAGCGCGCGGCTCTGAAAGGAACCCGATCCGCGAACTCCCATACGGGCCTGCGACAACTGCAAGGTCGCATCAGAGGCCGGACAGATGTCAGCACCCGACTACGCGCAGCGCCCGCACAAAGATTTTCCTTGCATCCACCGGGGCAATGGTATGGACCCCGCCCGCCATCGGGCGCAGCCTTCACAACTCCGAAATGGACAAGAAGGAGGATTACCATGTCGATCGTTCGGATTGGTCTCGATCTAGCCAAATACGTCTTTGAGGTTCACGGCGTGGACATTCATGGCAAGGTGGTCCTGCGCAAAAGGTTGCGACGAGATGCCGTCT
>NZ_JABAIH010000001.1 GCF_012641395.1 Rhizobium sp. P32RR-XVIII
GGCTGCACCCGTTCCCTTTCCGAACACGGCCGTGAAACGCCCCAGCGCCCATGGTACTTCGTCTCAAGACGCGGGAGAGTAGGTCGCTGCCAGGTCTGCAAAACGCAACACAAAATCTTCTCATCACACTCTCGGCCCAAGCCGAAAACATCGGGCCGCGTAAGCGGCCTTTTGCTTTTAGCGGGCATGACGCAGAGCAAAATGAACATGAGACAACTTGCTGAAGCAAGTTGCTCAGGCAGTAAGCGTAAATCGCCAAAGGCGCTTTACGCAACCGCGACAAATCCCAAAGGGATTTGCGCTGGACGCGGGGTGGAGCAGCCCGGTAGCTCGTCAGGCTCATAACCTGAAGGCCGCAGGTTCAAATCCTGCCCCCGCAACCAACCACAACGATCATAGTCGCAAAAAGCCCGCCGGTTAGGCGGGCTTTTGCGTTCCAGGGCGCGGTCAACGGCGCGTCAGGCGTTTCGCCGGCCACTACGCTCCGAATGAAATCGAGCACCATCGGCAGGAAGCGGTCGACTTGACGCGTCCCGCCGATGGCGTGTCAGCTCCAGCTATTGCCAAGCGGAGCCTTCCTGGAGCGAATACGGTTCAGCTCCTGATCTTTGTCTTGCCTTCCTCAACAAGGCGGGCGGCAGCATCGGCCGGCGTCGTCCGTTCGAAAGCGAGTTCATCGGCGAGTGGCCGGAACAGGCGCTGGTCGAATTCCGTCGAGCCGAGGGGTGCGGGCGCCGGGTAGTCCCCGACCTGTTCCTTGAGCAGGTTGACATAATCGACAGTGGCCCGCTCGGTCGGATTGAGGTTCGGCAGGATCGCCTCGCGGACGGTGGGAGACATGGGCACGCCGCGTTCCACGCCGAGGATCTTGCCGGCGTCGACGTCGTTGACGAAGAAGTCGATGAATTTGGCGGCCGCTTCGCCGTTCTTCGTCGTCGCGCCGACGCTCCAGATGAGGGCAGGACGATAGTAGTGCCCGGAAGGTCCACCCTTCTTTTCCCGCGGCAGCAACGTAATTGCCAGCTTGTTCTTCGAGATCAGCTGATATCCGACGAGCTGGTTCGAGTAGGCCATGCCCATGGCGGATTTGCCAAGCGCCAGGCAGTTGGTGTCGATGGTGTTCTGGTCGAGGGTCTGCACGTCGGCCGCCACTGTGCCGCCCTTCTTGCGCAGGTCTTCCCAGAAGCTGTACCACTCCTTGGCATCCTCGACATCGAAGCCGAGGGTGCCGTTGGCATAAAGGCTCTTGCCGCGCTGGCGCAGCCAGGCATCGAAGACATAGGTATAGCGGGCGCCGTAGGGGCCGCCCGAATAGTTGTCCTTGCCGGCACCCTTTGTAAGCTCGACGGCGAGCTTGGCATATTCGTCCCAGGTGAGGTCAGGCGTCGGCAACGCAAGCCCCGCCTTCTCGAAGGCCGTCTGGTCGAAAAACAGCGCAAAAGAGTTGAGGCCCAGGCCGATGCCATAGATCTTGTCATCAACGGTCGTCAGCTTCAGCATGTCCTTGCCGAAGGCATCGACCTTGAGCGTCGCGGGTATGAACTCGTCAAGGGGCAGGCATGCGCCGCGTTTGGAATAGTCAGAGATCGTGCTCGGCTCGAGCTGGAACACATCGGCGATCGCGCGGCCGGCCATCTGTGTCGCAAGCTTCGTCCAGTAGCCATCTCCGCTGAGCGACTCGCCGACGATCGTCACGCCCGGCGTCTTTGACTGATAAAGCTTTGTGACATCGAGCGTACGCTTGGCGCGATCGTTCGAACCCCACCACATTGCGCGCAGCGCCACATCTTCGGCAAAGGCCGGGGCAGCGCCGCCGGCGCCGAAGGCGAGGCCAGCAGCTGCGCCGGCCGACCCCATCAGAAATGAACGTCGATTGATCTGCATGATGATCCTCCTTTGTCGCCTGCCCGTGCCGTCCTCCAACGATCCTCGGACATGTCATGCGATAGAGTACGCAAAAAAACGCGGTTTGCAATAAAATATCTTTTACTTGCAAATTTGCATAATTTGCATAGACTTGCCGCATGAACAGAATTCGACCCAGCCGGCCTCGCCAGGCCGATATTGCAGCCTCAGCCGGTGTCTCCATCTCGACGGTTTCGCGCGTGCTTGCCAACGAGCCGGGTATCAGCGAGAGCGTGCGTGAGCATATTCTGCGTGTGGCCGCCGAGCACGGTTACCAGGTGAAATCCGCTGCCGACCCAGTTCCGGGCGGCCTTGCTCTGATCGCCAGCGACGGCGTCACCGGCGGCCTCAGCGTTTTCTACGAGTCCATCGTCGAGGGTCTCAGGGCGGGTGCGGCCGAAAACGGAATGCCTTTCGAGGTTCGTCTCGTCCGGGAAGACCGGGCAGGCCCCGAGGTGGTTCACGATTATCTGACCTCGGCACGCGCTGAGGGACTTTTCCTGGTCGGCATCGACCCGAACGAAGCCCTGCGCGACTGGATCGACACCGAGATGGTTCCGGCCGTCCTCGTCAACGGCACGGATCCGATGCTTCGCCTCGACGGCGTTTCGCCGTCGAATTTTTTCGGCGCCTACCAGGCTGCCAAGCGGTTACTCAGGGCTGGCCACCGGCGCATCCTGCATCTCACCGGCTCGCACCGCAATACGATCCGGGAGCGTGTACGTGGTTTCGAGGCAGCGGTCGCTTCAGTTCAGGGCGCTGAAGGGCGGCTTGTGCCGATGACCTTTCATGGCAGCGCCAGCCGTGAGGCGCATGAACTGACGGCGGCGATCCTCGCGGAGGACGCCGGCTTTACGGCTGCCTTCTGCATGAATGACTTCATCGCCGTCGGCGTGCTGGAAGCGGCTACGGAAGCTGGCCTTCGCGTGCCGGAAGACTTCGCGATCGTTGGTTTCGACGATCTGCCCTGCGCTTTGATGACAAAGCCTCCGCTCTCCACCATGCGCGTCGATCGCGCGGCCCTGGGGCGCGAGGCGGTGGGCCTGATGATGTCCCGTTTCCGCGACCGGGCGGCACCTGCCCGTCACATATGCCATGCGGTGATCCCGGTTGCCGGGGGCACCGTGCCTGAAGCCGCAACCTCGTGAGTGATTCAGATGACCTATGATCCGGCCAGCGCCAATCCGCTTGCAGGCAATCCGCTTGAAACACGCGACGACATGAGCCGAGCGCTCCTCGATCTCTTCAATCCGCTGCTTCCTTTTTTCTCCAAGGGCAATGCCCGCGTGCGACTCGATGGCGCTGCTGCGCATTTCGATCGTGCCGCGGCCGATCTGGAAGGTTTCGCCCGCCCTTTGTGGGGGCTTGCTCCGCTGGGTGCGGGAAACGGCCGGTTCGAGCATTGGAGCCGCTTCGCCGAAGGCCTCGCCAATGGCACTGATCCGGAACACCCAGAATATTGGGGTACGGTCAATGGCCGTGACCAGCGCATGGTGGAACTTGCCGCACTCGGTTTTGCGCTCGCGCTCGTTCCGGAAAAAATCTGGGAGCCGCTCGATGCGCGTGCCCGGAACAATGTCGCCGCCTATCTCAAGCATGCGCGCCAGTTCGATTATGCCGATAACAATTGGAAATTCTTTCGCATCCTTGTCGACATCGCGCTTGAACGCTTGGGCGCGGACTTCGACCGTAGCCTTACCAGTCAGTATCTGGAGGAACTGGAAGGCTTCTACATCGGGGATGGCTGGTATCGCGACGGCAATGTACGCCGCGTCGATCACTACATTCCCTTCGCGATGCACTTTTACGGGCTGATCTATTCAAAGCTTGTCGAGGACGATTATGCAAAGCGCTATCGCGAACGTGCCGTGCTCTTCGCAAAGGACTTCAAGAACTGGTTTGCGGCCGATGGTGCAACAATTCCCTTCGGCCGGAGTTTGACATACCGCTTCGCCTGCGCGGGCTTCTGGTCGGCGCTCGCTTTCGCCGATCTGGAAGCTCTCCCTTGGGGCGAGGTCAAGCACCTCTGCCTTCAACACCTCCGTTGGTGGAGGGACAAGCCGATCGCGAACCGCGATGGCGTCCTGTCGATCGGTTTCGGCTATCCCAATCTGCTGATGTCGGAGAGCTATAATTCGGCCGGCTCACCCTATTGGGCTTTCAAGGCTTTCCTGCCGCTGGCGATCCCCGCCGACCACCCCTTCTGGACGGCGAAGGAGAAGGTGCCGGAACCAGGCCCCATCACCTCGCCGCAGCGCCACCCGGGCATGGTCATGATGCGGGCGGGCAGTGATGTCGTGGCGCTTTCCTCCGGCCAGGAAAATCTCCAGATGCGTTTTGGCACGGAAAAATACGCGAAATTCGCATATTCAGCGCACTACGGCTTCAGTGTCGAAGCCGACGAGCGCAATTTCGCCGGCGCGGCCTTCGATTCGGCTCTAGCCTTCAGCGACGACGGATTGCACTACCGTGTTCGCGAGACCAATACGGCAGCCAAAATTGCAGGCGATATGCTTTATGCGAAATGGTCGCCGTTCAAGGATGTCACGGTCGAGACCTGGCTTGTGCCCGCCGCACCCTGGCATATCCGCGTGCATAGGATTAACACGCCAAGGCCGCTGCAGATTGCCGAAGGCGGCTTTGCGATCGCCAAGCGGGATTTCGACCTCGATACGCTCTCGGCGGAGACAGGTGCCGCGCATGTCATCGGCGAGGCTGATTTTTCCGGCATCGCCGATCTCGGCTCGACCACAAAGCGGATGGGGCTCGCACAGAAAGCCCTGCCGAATACCAACCTGATCGTTGCCAAGACATTGGTTCCGCAGCTGCGCGGCGAAATCTCCGCCGGCGAAACCGTGCTGGTTACGGCGGTGCTCGCACTCAAGGATCCGCACGCTGTTTCAGGCATCTGGGCGGAACGGCCGGCCGCGCCGGAGATCGCAGCTCTGGAGGAGCACGTCAGAAAGCACGGCATCGCCGTCAGCGCCATCGAAGCTCCGGGGCAGATGCCATGAGCCGCCCCGGCATCGCATTCGCCATGCATCCGGCACGCACTGAACATGTCCTCGCGGATGACTCGCTTCAACGGTTGGAGCGCCTCGGCCGCGTGCTAGACCGCGATCCGCTGCAGAATTTTACAGACGAGCGCGCCCGCCGCGTGCTTTCCGAGACGGAAATCCTGATTACCGGCTGGGGCGCGCCGCAGGTGAGCAGTGACCTGCTTGCGGCGGCGAAGGGCCTGAAGATCGTCGCCCATGCGGCCGGAACCGTCAAAGGGATCATCGGCGAGGAGATTTTCAGGGCCGGGATCGCCGTCAGCCATGCGGCGGAAGCCAATGCCGTTCCCGTCGCGGAGTTCACCCTCGCCGCCATCCTCTTTGCCGGCAAACAGGTTTTCCGCTTTCGCGATCTCTATGTCGCGGACCGCAATCGCGACCGCACTTACCCCATGCAGCGCCTGCCGATCGGTAACTACCGGCGCACGGTCGGGATCATCGGCGCATCGCGCATCGGCCGCCGCGTCATCGAGTTGCTGAAGTCCTTCAACTACAGGCTTGTCCTTTCAGACCCGACGATCAGTGCGGCTGAGGCCATGGAGCTTGGAACCGAAAAGGTCGATCTCGACACTCTCATGAGGGTTTCGGACATCGTTTCGCTTCACGCGCCGTCCCTGCCGTCCACCCGGCATATGATCGACGCGAAGAAGCTTGCTTTGATGAAGGACGGTGCAACGCTCATCAATACAGCACGCGGCGCGATCATTGATGAGACCGCGCTCCTGGCAACGCTCTCGACGGGCCGAATCGACGCCATCATCGACGTAACGGATCCCGAAATCCCCGGACCCTCGTCCGCGTTTTACGATCTACCGAATGTCTTCCTCACGCCTCATATCGCCGGCGCGGTCGGTTTGGAGCGCGCGCGGCTCGGCGAGATGGCCGTCGATGAGATCGAACGTTTCCTGAAGCGCGAGCCGCTTCTTTACGGCATCACCCTAGCGGATCTCGCAAAGATCGCCTGAGCCTATTCGGCTTTCTGCGAGTTCGGCGAGCCGTCATTGGCAAGCTCAGGCATCATATCGGCAAGCTTGACGACCTTGCCGGTGCGCGAACTCTCCAATGCTGCAAGACCGCAAAGCACCGACATGGCACCCGCACGCGTTCCCGCGCGCTGTTGCAGGCGGTCTTCCATGCCCGGTTTGAAGATCATATTGCGCAGCCGGTCGTCGCCGCCGAAGTGGCCGCCGGAGGTATACGGCACACGAATTCGCTCGACCGCGTCCTTTCCTTTCGGGAAATTGCGGATGAGCAGGATCTCGTCCTCCTTGGGCACTTCCCACGGCTGTGACTCGTACTGACGGATTTCGATCCGCCCCTTGGTGCCGTTGAATGCCAGATGGTGCCCCTCAATCGGCTGGAAGGTGTTCAGCGAGTAGGAGACGTGGACGTTGTTGCGGTAGCGGATGCTGACGACCATCGTGTCCGGAATATCGATATCCTCGCGGAAAACGCAGCCGTCGCGGAAATAGCCATCGATCTTTGAAGGATCCTCGTAAAGCGGGTCGAGGAAGGGATCGGCACCGAGATCGAAATAGTAGTCGCATTCATGCGTGTGCGGACAGAGCTTGCAGCGCGGACCGCGGAAGGGACCCTTGCGGCCGTAATTCTGCAGGTCGGCAAACGATGTCACCGCTTCCGGATCGCTGTCGAGGTACCAGTTCAGCAGATCAAAATGGTGGGTGGCCTTGTGAACGAACAGGCTGCCGGACTTTTCAGTATAGGCGTGCCAGCGCCGGAAATAATCCGCGCCATGCTTGGTGTTCAGGTACCAGTGGAAGTCGACCGAGGTGACGCGGCCGATCTCTCCGGAATTGAGCAGTTCCTTGATTTTGGCTGCGGTCGGCGCGTAACGGTAGTTGAAGGATACGTCGACGCGCCTTCCGGTGCGTTTCTCGGCATCGATGATCCGGCGGATCTTGTCCACTGCGGTGGTCATCGGCTTTTCGGTGATGACATCGATTCCTGCCTCGAGCGCCCGCACGACGATCGCGTCATGGGTGTGGTCCGGCGTGCAGACGATGATAAGGTCAGGTTTCACCTCCTTCAGCATCGCGTCGATGTCGTCATAAATCGGCGCATTGCTGCCGATCATGGTGCGCGCCCGTTCTCCGCGCAGCGAGTTTTTCTCGACGATGGCGACGAGATCCACATGCTCGCGCCAGCCGGCGAGCAGTTCCTTCCCCCACATGGTGGTCCCGCGGTTGCCGGTTCCGATCAGTGCAAAGCGGCGTTTCTCCATCGAATGATCCTCCTTCATACGTGCTGAAACGAATATATCCAATTAAGCCTGGCAGCAGCTATGATACCGCTCGACGCAGATGGCGATGACCTCGTCTGCCGGGCGCTTCCACCAGTTGTCCGCCGAAAAGATTTCGACCTCTTGGGCGCCGAGGAAGCCTGCCTCCTCGATCATGCGCCGGATGCCTTTCAAATCGATCACGCCGTCGCCCATCATGCCGCGATCGGTCAGCATGTCCTTTGTCGGAACGAGCCAGTCGCAAATGTGGTGGGCGAAGATACGTTTCATGCGTCCAGCGCGGGCGATTTGCTCGGCAAGGTCCGGGTCCCACCAGACGTGATAGACGTCGATCGCAACGCCCACGTCTTCGCCGAGCTGCTCGCAGATATCGAGCGCCTGGCCGAGTGTGTTCACGCAGGCCCGATCTGCGGCATACATTGGATGCAGCGGCTCGATTGCCAGCGGCACGCCCGCCGCCTGTGCGTGCGGCAGGACGGCGGCAATGCCGTTGGACACCATCTGCCGTGCCGCGGCAATATCCTTGGAACTGCCCGGCAGCCCCCCGACGACGAGCACCAGGCAATCGGCGCCGAGTGCTGCGGCTTCGTCGATCGCACGCCTGTTGTCATCGAGGTTCTTTTCCCAGCCCACCCGATCGATGGCCGGAAAGAAGCCGCCGCGGCAAAGGCCGGTAAGCTTCAATCCGTTGGCTCGAACAATGCGGACGGCCTCTTCGAGCCCTACTTTCGCGACCTGATCGCGCCAGGGCGCAATGTGCGTGATGCCATGCTTCAAGCAGATATCCACTGCCTCCGCAAAGCCGCACTGTTCCCGGATTGTCGCAAGATTGATCGAAAGTCCCTCGACCTGCATTAGCTCCTCCCGCACGCTATGACGTCAGTGAACGCCGTGAACTTCGAGCACCCGCTTCATCCGGCTAATCGCCATATCGGGATCGGCAAGAACGCGTGCCTTGTCGGCCAGGCGGAAGAGTTCCGCCAGATGCGTCAGCGAGCGCGCGCTCTGCTGCCCGCCGATCATCGTGAAATGGTCCTGTAGGCCGTTGAGATAAGCGAGGAACACGACGCCGGTCTTGTAGAAGCGCGTCGGGGCCTTGAAGATGTGGCGCGAAAGCGGAACCGTGGGATCGAGCAGGTCGAAGAACTCCCGGTCGCTCTTGCGGCCGAGCGCTTCCATGGCCGCGGAAGCGGCAGGAGCGATCGCGTCGAAGATGCCGAGCAGCGCATCGGAATGACCCTGCTCATCACCGGCGATCAGTTCCGCGTAGTTGAAGTCGTCGCCGGTATACATGCGCACGCCCTTCGGCAGCTGGCGGCGCATCGTCACTTCCTTTTCCTTGGAAAGGAGCGACACCTTGATGCCGTCCACCTTCGCGGCATTGGCCTCGATCACCTGCAAGCAGGTAGACATCGCCTTGATGTGGTCGGGATTGCCCCAATAGCCTTCAAGGGCCGGGTCGAACATTTCGCCGAGCCAATGGATGACGACCGGCTCCTTGACCTGCCGCAGGATACGGTCGTACACGCGGACATAGTCGTCGGGCCCCTTGGCGGCGGCGGCAAGCGCACGGCTTGCCATCAGGATGATCCGCCCGCCCGCAGCCTCGACCGCTTCGATCTGCTCTTCGTATGCTTTGATGATCGCATCGATCGTGACATCCGGGCCGGGGGCCAGATGGTCCGTTCCCGCGCCGCAGGCGATCAGCGCATCCTTGCGGGTGCGGGCCTCGGCCAGCACACGGCGGATGAGATCGCGGGCTTCCGGCCAGCCGAGGCCCATGCCGCGCTGCGCGGTATCCATCGCTTCGGCAACGCCGAGGCCGAGATCCCAGAGGCGGTGCCGAAAGGCAAGCGTATGCTCCCAGTCGATCGCCGGCGTCAGCCATGGATCGTTGTCCGCCATCGGGTCCGCGACAACGTGGGCCGCGGCAAATACCACGCGCGGAAAGTCCTTGGCGTCGCGCTTCTTGAGCTCGATCGGCGTGCCGGTCAGCGCATAGGGCGCGATCTTGCCGTCGAGAGGAAGATTGAGCGTTTGCATATCAGAACTCCAATGCCGGGACGTCGAGCCAGCGGCGCTCGGCCCAGGATTTCAAGCCCAGCTCCGCAAGCTGCACGCCTTTGGCACCTGCTTCCAAGCCGTAAGGCCACGGTGCGTCCTCGGCGACATGGCGCAGGAACATTTCCCATTGCACCTTGAAGCCGTTGTCGAACACCTGCGTATCCGGCACCTCGTCCCAGGTCTTGTAGAAGTCGATCGTTTGCGGCTGGTCAGGATTCCATACCGGCTTCGGCGTGTTGACCCGGTGCTGAGTCCAGCAGCTCGTCAGGCCGGCGACGGCAGAACCATGGGTGCCGTCCACCTGGAACGTCACGAGATCGTCGCGGCGTACGCGCACCGCCCAGGACGAATTGATCTGAGCGATCACGCCGCCGTCAAGCTCGAAGGTTGCATAAGCCGCATCGTCCGTATCGCAGTCATAAGTCTTGCCCTGTTCGTCGACCCGGCGGGGGATATGTGTGGCGCCGAGGCAGGAGACGGCTTTGACCTCGCCGAAGAGATTGTCGAGCACATAGCGCCAGTGGCAGAGCATATCGAGGATGATACCGCCGCCATCGCCCTTGCGGTAATTCCAGGACGGGCGCTGCGCCGGAACCCCCCAATCGCCTTCGAACACCCAATAACCGAACTCGCCGCGCACCGAGAGGATCTTGCCGAAGAAGCCGGAATCGCGCAGCAGGGCCAATTTGCGAAGGCCGGGAAGGAAGAGCTTGTCCTGCACGACGCCGTGCTTGAGGCCGGAGGCGCGCGCTTTCCTCGCAAGCTTGATTGCGACCTCCAGATCGTCGGAGATCGGCTTTTCGCAATAGACATGCTTGCCGGCGTCGAGCGCCTTGGAAAGCAGCTCGGCGCGCATCAGCGTCGTGCCGGCGTCGAAGAATATCTGGTCGTCGGCATTGGCGAGCGCCGCGTCGAGATCGGTCGACCAGCGCTTGATGTTGTGCTTCTTCGCCAGCTCTTCCATCTTGTCGCGGTTGCGGCCGACAATGATCGGATCGACCTCCAGCCGTTCGCCGGATTTCAGGAATAGGCCGCCCTGGTCGCGGATCGCAAGGATCGATCGCACCAGATGCTGATTGTAGCCCATACGGCCCGTAACGCCGTGCAAAATGATCCCGAGACGCGCCATCTTGTTCCTCCCTGTCAGTTCATCGAGCGGCGGGAGCGGGCGTCGCCCGGCCCTCCCAAGCCGGTAACTAAACAGTTACTTGATGACAGATCGGGAGCGGGGCTGTCAATAGCCAAATCTCTTTTTGGCTTTTTCAGCGCTTGATGGAGGCGAGCGTCACGTGGACGATATGCTTTTCCCAGCTGTCGAGCTGGGCAGGATCGATCAGGTCGCGGCCAAAAATCGTCGAAAGCGTGTATTGGTTTGAAAGGTAGAAATAGCCGAGCGAGGCAATGGTCAGGTAGACGTGAAGGGGGTCGGCATTCTCGGCGAAGACGCCCTCCTTCTTGCCGCGGTCGAGAACGTCAGAAAGTTCGCCGATCAGATGGGAATGCAATTCCTTGAGGCGAACGGACTGGCGAAGCCAGCGGGCACGATGCAGGTTTTCGGTGCCGAGCAGGCTGAGGAATTCCGGATGCTCGAGAAAGTAGCGCCAAGTGAAGAGAGCGAGTTCGCCAATTCCTTCTTCCGGGCTGCGGTCACCGATATGCAGCGCACGTTCTGCCGTGCGAATGCTGACATAGGCCTCCTCCAGCACGTGCAGATAAAGCTGCTCCTTGTCGCCGAAATAGTGATAGAGCATGCGCTTGTTGGTCCCGGCTCGTTCAGCAATGGCATCGACGCGCGCCCCGCCCATGCCGTTTTCGGCAAATTCGCGCGTGGCCGCTTCCAGGATTGCGCTACGGGTGCGCTCCGGGTCGCGCTGCAGCACACGCTCGTTGGGAGCGCGCTTGATTTTTTTCTTTCCTCCACTCTCGCCGGTACTATCCATCGGCTTATCTCCCCAGACATTCTGTTGTGCTCATAAAGCTTCGGTGCAAGATTGTAAAAGCGGAAACCCGGGAGGAGAACCTCACCAAATTATCATCGCTTGACAGGCCCGATGCTTGTCCATAGCTTGTAACCAGTTAGTTATTTGTTGCAAGTGAAACCAGCAAGGAGCGTGTGGAGGCGCTCCCCTCGGGAGGAGGAACAGATGACCTTAAGCGTAAGTAGACGTAACTTCATGGCGGGCGGAGCGACGCTTCTCTCGCTTGCGGCACTGGGACCCAGTGCCTTTGCGCAGGATGCTCGCCTGCGTTTGATCTGGTGGGGATCCCAGCCGCGCGCTGACCGCACCAACAAGGTGTCGGATCTCTATAAAGCAAAGCATGCCGGCACATCGATTACCGGCGAATTCCTCGGCTGGAGCGACTACTGGCCACGTCTGGCGACGCAGGTCGCTGGCCGTAACGCTCCCGACGTGATCCAGATGGATTACCGTTATATCGTTGAATACGCCCGCCGCGGTGCACTGGCACCGCTCGATTCCTATATGCCCTCGAAACTCAATCTGGACGATTTCGATCCGGCCCAGATCGAGGGCGGCAAGGTCGACGGCAAGTTCTATGGCGTGAGCCTCGGCGCCAACTCCGCGGCCACGGTATTGAACACCACGGCTTTTGAGGAGGCCGGCGTCGATTTGCCGACGAAATCGACGACGTGGGAAGAGTTCGGCAAGATCGGTGCGGAAATTACCAAGGCCGGAAAGCGCAAAGGTTTCTTCGGCTTCGCCGATGGCAGCGGCAACGAGCCGCTCCTCGAAAACTATCTGCGCCAGCGCGGAAAAGCTCTCTATACCGCGGATTCGAAGATCGCCTTCGGCCCGGAGGAAGTGAGCGAATGGTTCGACATGTGGTCCAAGTTCCGCGAAGCCGGCGCCTGCGTCACGCCGGATATCCAGGCGCTCTACAAGGACACCATCGATACCAGCCCGGTCACGATCGGAAAGGCTGCCGCAGACTACGCGCACAGCAACCAGTTTGTCGGCTATCAGGCAACGAACAAGGACAAGCTGACGCTGAGCAACTACATGCTCATTACGAAGGAATCGAAGGGCGGGCATTACCGCAAGCCGTCGATGTTCTTCTCGGTCTCGGCACAATCGAAGGTGGTCGATCAGGCGGTCGACTACGTCAACTTCTTCGTGAAGGACCCGGATGCAGCATTGGTGCTCGACGTCGAGCGCGGCATTCCTGAATCCAAGGCGATGCGTGACATCGTTGCCACGAAGCTTGATGCGAGCGGTAAAATCCCGCTCGAATATGTTGGTGGTCTTGGCGATCTGGCCGGCCCGCTGCCGCCGCCGCCGCCCTCGGGTGCCGGCGAGGGGCAGGTCGTGCTACGGACGATCTCTGAGCAGGTGGCCTTTGGTCAGCTGACACCAGCCGACGCCGGTAAGCAGCTTGTCGACGAAATCACGCGCCTTCTCGCAAGGGGCTGATCCGTATGAGCAACGCGATGCGCACGACGCCCGCAGGGGCAGTCACGGTCGAACGGTATTCAGGCGCGGTTGCCGACAGTCGCTTCAAGCGGCTGTGGAACGCAAACGCTCCGGGATATCTCTTCCTGCTGCCTTGGCTTCTCGGCTTCTTCGGGCTGACGCTCGGACCTGCCCTGATTTCGCTCTACCTGTCCTTCACCGACTTCGACATGTTGAGGTCGCCAGGCTGGGTGGGCACTGCGAACTACGTGCGCATCGCCACCGCTGATCCGAAATTCGCTGCCGCGATGACGGTTACACTGACCTATGTCGTGCTTTCCGTCCCCTTCAAGCTCACTTTCGCGCTCATGGTCGCGCTGGCGCTGAACCGCGGTGTGCGCGGCTTGCCGATCTACCGCGCCATTTTCTATCTCCCGTCACTGCTTGGTGGCAGCGTCGCGATTGCCGTCCTTTGGCGTCAGCTTTTCGCCGGTGACGGGCTCGTCAACGCCGCCCTCGCGCAATTCGGCATTCAGGGGCCGAGCTGGATTTCGCACCCGAGCTATTCGATCTATACGCTGGTGGCGCTCAGCGTCTGGCAGTTCGGTTCGCCGATGATCATCTTCCTCGCCGGCCTGCGGCAGATCCCGCAGGATATGTATGAGGCTGCGAGCCTCGATGGCGCCTCGAAGTTCCGGCAATTCTACAAGATTACGCTGCCGCTTCTGACGCCCGTCATTTTCTTCAACGCCGTCGTTCAGACGATCGATGCCTTCAAGGCTTTCACGCCCGCCTTCATCATCTCCGGCGGCACCGGCGGCCCGATCAATTCGACGCTGTTCTACACGCTCTACCTCTATCAGGAAGCCTTCGGAAACTTCCGCATGGGCTATGCCTCGGCACTTGCGTGGATCCTGGTGATCATTATCGCGATCTTCACCGCCTTCTCGTTCCTGACTTCGCGTTACTGGGTGCACTACGATGACTGAGATGACCGCTACGATAACCGCGGCCAAGCCGCCATCCGACGTCAACAAGCGTAGTCTGCAGGGATCGATCGTCGTTCATGCATTGCTGATCGCCGCCTCGCTCCTCATGCTCTATCCGCTGCTGTGGATGGTGTCCGCTTCGGTGCGACCGGAAAACGAAATCTTTTCGTCGACGTCGATCATCCCCTCGTCCATCGATTTCGCCTCCTATGTTCGCGGCTGGGTCGGCCTCGATATCAGCTTCGGCAGGTTCTTCTGGAACTCGCTGGTGATTTCGGTCCTGACGGTCATCGGCAATGTCGTTGCCTGCTCGCTGGCAGCCTAT
The DNA here is from genome assembly GCF_012641395.1 of Rhizobium sp. P32RR-XVIII. GTDB lineage: Bacteria > Pseudomonadota > Alphaproteobacteria > Rhizobiales > Rhizobiaceae > Rhizobium. The sequence goes on from NZ_JABAIH010000001.1 coordinate 14,010, forward strand.
GCCTTCGCGCGTCTGCGCTTTGCCGGCCGGAACTTCTGGTTCGCGATCATGCTCGGTACGTTGATGATCCCGTATCACGTGACGCTGATCCCGCAATACGTGCTCTTCCTCAACCTCGGCTGGGTCAACACCATCCTGCCGTTGGTCGTGCCGAAGTTTCTGGCAAGCGATGCCTTTTTCATCTTCCTCATGGTGCAGTTCTTCCGCGGTATCCCGCGCGAACTCGATGAGGCCGCGATGATGGACGGCTGCAGTGCCTGGCGTATCTATTGGAAGATCATGCTGCCGCTTTCGCTGCCGGTTCTGGCGACGGCCGCAATCTTCTCTTTCATCTGGACCTGGGACGACTTCTTCGGCCCGCTGATCTACCTGAACGACATGAACACCTACACCATCCAGCTGGGCCTTCGAACCTTCGTCGATTCGACCAGTGCATCGGATTGGGGCGGGCTGTTCGCCATGTCGACGCTTTCGCTCGTGCCCGTGTTCTTCTTCTTCCTCTTCTTCCAGCGCATGCTGATCGAAGGTATCGCCACGACCGGCATGAAGCGCTGATGCTGATAAGGAAAGTTGCATGAGTATCAAGACTGTCGCCATCATCGGCTGCGGTATCGGTCGCTCTCACATCGTCGAGGGCTACCTGCCGCACCCGGACAAGTTCAAAGTCGCGGCGATCTGCGACCTGAATGAGGAACGCCTGAAAGCCGTCGGCGATGAGTTCGGCATCGACCGCCGCACGACCTCCTTCGCTGAGCTTCTGGGCGACGACAGCATCGACATCATCGATATCTGTACGCCGCCCGGCATCCATCTTGAACAAGTGGTCGCAGCGCTCGGTGCCGGCAAGCACGTCGTCTGTGAAAAGCCGCTGACGGGATCGCTCGCAGGTGTCGACGAGATCATGAAGGCAGAAAAGGCTGCCAAGGGCACCCTCATGCCGATCTTCCAGTATCGTTACGGCGACGGCGTGGAGAAGGCGAAGCGCATCATCGAAGCAGGCATTGCCGGCAAGTTCTATATGGGTTCGGTCGAGACCTTCTGGCTGCGCAAGCCCGAGTATTATGCCGTTCCATGGCGCGGAAAATGGGCGACGGAGCTCGGCGGCGTGCTCGTCACGCATGCGCTCCACCTGCACGACATGCTCTTCCATCTCGCCGGTCCCGCCGCCCGGGTGTTCGGTCGCGTCGCGACCCGCGTCAATGATATCGAGGTGGAGGATTGCGCTTCCGTCAGCCTTCTGATGCAGAACGGCGCCTTCGTCTCGCTCTCGTGCACGCTAGGTTCGCAGCAGGAGATCAGCCGGCTGAGGCTGCATTTCGAGAACGTCACGTTTGAGAGCAACCACGAGCCCTATTCGCCCGGCAAAGACCCTTGGCAGATCATTGCCGCCAATGACGAAGTGCAGGCCAGGATCGATGCGGCGCTTGGCGACTGGCGGCCCGTCGCTCCTCGCTTCAACACCCAGATGGCGCGGTTTCATGACTATCTGAGCGGCAAGGGCCCGCTGCCGGTCACGAGTGCCGATGCGCGCCGGGCGCTGGAGCTGGTCACCGCGATCTATCAATCGTCCGATAGCGGGGCCGATGTCGCTCTGCCGATTGGTCCTGAAAGCCCGAAATACGCCGATTGGCGCGCGAGAACGCGATAAGGAACAGGGGAGGGTTTTTAGACGATGGCTACAAGTGTCGTTCTTCAGAAGGTCGAGAAGCGCTATGGAGCTGTGGACGTCATCCACGGCATCGATCTTGCAATTGACCCCGGCGAGTTCGCGGTGTTCGTTGGCCCTTCCGGCTGCGGCAAGTCCACGCTGCTGCGCATGATCGCTGGTCTCGAGGAGATCTCCGGCGGTGCGCTGCTGCTCGACAACGAGCGCATGAATGAAGTGGCGCCGGCCAAGCGTGGCATCGCCATGGTCTTCCAGTCCTATGCGCTTTATCCGCATATGTCGGTCTATAAGAACCTCGCCTTCGGTCTCGAGACCGCCGGCTACAAGAAGGCCGAAATAGAGCCGAAAGTGCGCCGCGCTGCCGAAATTCTGCAGATCCAGAAGCTTCTCGAACGGAAACCGAAGGCATTGTCCGGCGGCCAGCGCCAGCGCGTTGCGATCGGTCGCGCCATTGTGCGTGAACCCCGGATCTTCCTTTTCGACGAACCATTGTCGAACCTCGACGCGGAACTGCGCGTCCAGATGCGCGTCGAGATCTCGCGGCTCCACCGCAATCTCGGCAACACCATGATCTACGTCACCCACGACCAGGTCGAAGCGATGACCATGGCGGATAAGATCGTGGTTCTGAACTCGGGACGGATCGAACAGGTCGGGGCGCCGCTCGATCTCTACAACAATCCGGCAAATCGCTTCGTCGCAGGCTTCATCGGCAGCCCGAAGATGAACTTCCTGAAGGCGAAGATCGAGCAGGTGAATGATGGCGATACGACCGTCAATGTTTGCGGCAGCTCAATTCGTCTGCCGCGCCGCTTGAAGGGGGCGGCCGGTCAGGAGGTTACCTTCGGCATCCGGCCGGAACATCTATCCGTCACCGATGGTGGCATTGCGCTGGCGACCGTCAATGTCGATCTGGTCGAAAACCTCGGCGGTGCGACCATGCTCTATACGACGACACCTGATCACCAGCAGTTGACGGTGGCTCTGGATGGCCAGCAGAAGGTCGAACGCGGCGCCAATGTGACGGCGTCATTCGACCCCGCCCGTTGCCATGTCTTCGACGGCTCCGGCGCCACGATATGAGGCCTTCTTGACAGGCGATCCCGCTCTGGCCCATCATTTTGACGGTGCGGCCACGAGGGGGAAAGCGTGACGCCTGAGGATAGGATTCGTGCACTCGGCATATGGCAAGGGCCGATTGAAATCACGCCGATTGCCGGCGGCATTACCAACCGGAACTACCTGGTAACCGATCGGGCGGTACGGCGCGTCGTGCGGCTTGGCGCCGACATTCCGATTCATCACATCAGCCGTCAGAACGAACTCGCCGCCAGTCAGGCCGCGCACGCCGCCGGGCTTTCGCCTGCGGTCATCCACCATGCGCCCGGCGTGCTCGTTCTCGCTTTCATCGAAGCGCGGGCGCTGACGGCGAAAGATATCCAGGATGCGCGAATGCTCGCGCGTGTCGTGCCGCTGGTTCGTGCCTGCCATCATGACGTTGCGCGTCATTTCCGCGGGCCGGCGACGATCTTCTGGGTCTTCCATGTCATTCGCGATTACGTTACCAACCTGAAAGCCGCCAGAAGCATCCATGCGCCGATGCTGCGGGGTTTCGCAGAAAAGGCAGAGGTACTGGAACACGCCGCCGGCCCGTTCGACATCGCCTTCGGTCACAACGACCTTCTCGCCGCGAACTTCCTCGACGATGGCAAGCGTCTCTGGCTGATCGATTGGGATTACGCAGGCTTCAACACCCCGCTTTTCGACCTTGGTGGCCTGGCGTCGAACAACGAGCTTTCGGAAGACGCGGAGCGGGACATGCTGGAGGCCTATTTCGATCGGCCGCTGACGCCGGACCTTGAGCGTCGCTACAGCGCCATGAAATGCGCGTCGCTGCTCCGCGAGACACTATGGAGCATGATTTCGGAAATCCACTCCACCATCGATTTCGATTACGCCGCCTATACCGCCGAAAACCTCGCCCGCTTCGAGCGCGCTTACAAGGCATTTGAACAGGATCGATAGAATGACGAAGGAACTCCCCAAGACCGCGAAAGCCGTGGTGATCGGCGGCGGCATCATTGGCTGCTCCACGGCCTATCACCTTGGCAAGGTCGGCTGGACGGACACGGTGCTGCTTGAGCGCAAGAAGCTCACCTCCGGCACGACATTCCATGCCGCGGGCCTCGTCGGTCAGTTGCGCACCAGCGCCAACATAACCCAGCTGCTCGGCTACTCCGTCGATCTCTACAAGAAGCTGGAAGCCGAGACCGGTCTCGGCACCGGCTGGAAGATGAACGGCGGCCTGCGTCTTGCCTGCAACGCGGAGCGCTGGACGGAGGTGAAACGACAGGCGACGACCGCCCAATCCTTCGGTCTCGACATGCGGCTGCTCACCCCGCAGGAAGCCTTCGAACTCTGGCCGCTGATGACGATCGATGATCTGGTCGGCGCCGCCTATCTGCCGACCGACGGCCAGGCCAATCCTTCCGACATCACGCAGGCGCTCGCCAAGGGCGCCCGCATGTCCGGCGTATCGATCTTCGAGGACACCGAAGTCCTCGATCTCGAAATCGACAAAGGCAGGATCCGCGCGGTGATCACCGAGCATGGCCGCATCGAATGCGAGCGCGTCGTCGTCTGCGCCGGGCAGTGGACGCGGACCTTTGCTGCCCGTTTCGGCGTCAACGTGCCGCTTGTTTCCGTCGAGCATCAGTACATCATCACCGAGTCCTTCGGCGTGCCGTCTAATCTGCCGACGCTGCGCGACCCCGACCGCCTCACCTACTACAAGGAGGAAGTCGGCGGCCTTGTCATGGGCGGCTATGAGCCGAACCCGATCCCGTGGGCGGTGAACGGCATTCCTGATGGGTTCCACTACACGCTGCTCGACAGCAATTTCGATCATTTCGAACAGATCATGGAGCAGGCGCTGGAACGCGTTCCGGACCTGCAGAACGCCGGCGTCAAGCAGTTGCTGAACGGCCCTGAGAGCTTCACGCCGGACGGCAACTTCATCCTCGGGGAAGCGCCGGAACTGAAGAACTTCTTCGTCGGCGCCGGTTTCAACGCTTTCGGTATCGCCTCCGGCGGTGGCGCCGGAATGGCGCTTGCCGACTGGGTCGTCAAGGGCGAGCCTCCCTACGATCTCTGGCCGGTCGATATCCGCCGCTTCGGCCGCCCGCATTTCGACACCGACTGGGTGCGTACCCGCACGCTCGAGGCCTATGGCAAGCATTACACGATGGCGTGGCCCTTCGAGGAGCATTCGAGCGGCCGCCCGTGCCGCAAGTCGCCGCTCTACGAGCGGCTGAAGGCGCAGGGCGCCTGCTTTGGCGAGAAGCTCGGCTGGGAACGGCCGAACTGGTTCGCCGACCTCTTCGCCAACGAAGAACCGAAGGATATCTATACCTATGGCCGTCAGAACTGGTTCGATGCCGTCGGCCGCGAGCACAAGGCGGTGCGCGAGGCGGCTGTGATCTTCGATCAGACGTCGTTTGCGAAGTTCGTGCTGAAGGGCAAGGATGCGGAGGCGGCGCTTTCCTGGATTGCTTTCAACGACGTGGCAAGGCCCGCAGGAACTCTCACCTACACGCAGATGCTGAACGACAGGGGCGGCATCGAATGCGACCTGACGGTCGCCCGTATCGCCGAGAACGAATATTACATCGTCACAGGTACCGGCTTTGCGACCCACGACTTCGATTGGATTGCCCGCAATATTCCCGAGGGAATGCACGCCGAACTGGTCGATGTCACATCGGCCTATTCCGTACTTTCGCTGATGGGACCGAATTCCCGCGCCGTTCTGGAAAAGGTGACCTCGGCCGATGTGTCGAATGCGGCTTTCCCCTTCGGTCGCGTCCGAACGATCGGCATTGCCGGCTGCCCGGTGCGGGCACTGCGCATAACCTATGTCGGCGAACTCGGCTATGAGCTGCATGTTCCGGTCGAATATGCGACGACAGTCTACGATGCGCTAATGGCGGCGGGTGGCGGGCTCGGCCTCGTCAATGCCGGGTATCGCGCCATCGAAAGCTGCCGACTGGAGAAGGGCTATCGTGCCTGGGGTTCGGATATCGGCCCCGACCATACGCCGATCGAGGCGGGGCTCGCCTGGGCCGTCAAGACGAAAAAGAACGTTGCCTTTCGTGGCCGCGAGGCGATCGAGCGCCAGCTTTCCGGCGGCGTGAAGAAGATGCTCGCCTGTCTCGTGCCGGACGATCCGCAGATCGTCCTGCTCGGGCGCGAAACCATCTATCGCAATGGCAAACGTGTCGGCTGGCTCTCCAGCGGCGGCTTCGGCTATACCGTCGGCAAGCCGATCGGCTACGGCTATATCCGCAATCCCGATGGCGTGACGGAGGATTTCGTGCTGGCAGGAAGCTATGAGCTGGATGTCGCCAGGGAGCGGGTGCTGTGCAAGGTCACGCTAAGGCCGCTCTACGATCCGGAAATGGTACGGGTAAAGGCTGAAGCAGAGCAATCTTAGAGAGGAATGGCGGTGCCTGCGGCGCCTCCAGTACCGTCATTCCTGTGCTTGTCACAGGAATCCAGCCACCACGCGTCTGCGCGGTGAATGACTGAATACGAAAGAAGAGTCTCTCGCGCCCAAGGACTTGGGCGCACAGGATTCCTGTGACAAGCACAGGAATGAGGGAAGGCGGCTGTCGCCGCATGCTGCCACTGAAAGCCCAGGCTTCAAATCAGCGGCAGCTTGTTGTCCTGGATCAGGATTTCCAGCTTGTTGGCGACGTCTTCCGTCCAGGCCACATTCTTCGTGAGTGCCGCAGGGAAAAGTCCGGGCAAACCGAAAAGCGCCGCCGAAACGGCCGGGCCATTCCGCGGCACGTCGGCAAGGATAGCTGCAATCTCGGCCGATCGGGGATCACGCAAGTCATAGCGTTGGCCGTTCCGATCGACACCCAGCGCGTAGCGCATCCACGCGGCAACTGCGATTGCGTAGGTCTCCGCCTTGCTGCCATGGGCAAGCGCTTCCGTTGCCGGTTCGAGCAGGCGCTGTGGCAGCTTCTGCGTGCCGTCCATGGCGATCTGATAGGTGCGGTGGGCGATCGCCTTGTTTGCAAAGCGTGCTATGAGTTCATCTGCGTAGTGGTCCAGATCAATACCGGGAACAGGATCGAGCGTTGCCGCCGCCGAATTCATCTGCCGCCGCGCAAGCGCGGCCAGACCGGCGTCGTCCATGACGTCGCGAACGTATTCATAACCGCCTATGTATCCGAGGTAGGCGAGCAAGGAATGCGCTCCGTTCAGCATTCGGAGCTTCATCTTTTCATAGGCCGAAACCTCTTCCACCATCAGCACACCGGCCTTCTCCCAAGCGGGGCGGCCATTGGCGAAATGGTCCTCGATCACCCATTGGGTGAAGGGCTCGGTCTCGATCGCTGCCAGATCCACCCGCCCGGTCAGGCGTTCGGCATCGGCATAGGTGGCGTCGGTACTCGCCGGCGTGATGCGATCGACCATGGTCGACGGAAAAGGCACGTTCTCCTCTATCCAATCGTGCAGATCGGGATCGATGCGGCTTGCGAATTCGAGAACGAGACGCTTCAGGACCGCGCCGTTGCTCGGCAGATTGTCGCAGCTGAGCGGCGTAAAGGGCGCAATGCCTTTTTCCCGCCGCCGGGCCAGCCCCTCGACAAGGTAGCCGACGACGCCGCGCGGCGCATGCCGGTTTGCAAGATCGGCCGCGATGTCGGCATGGTTGAGATCGAGGCCGCCGCTGTGCGGATCAAAACCATAGGCCTTTTCCGTCACCGTCAGACTGACAATGCGGATCGCAGGGTCTTCGAGGCGTTGCAGCAGCCCCGCCGGATCACGCGTCGCGACATGCGCCTTCAGGATCGGGCCGACCACCTGCGCCGTCGTTCCCGACGTATCGCGGATCAGCATCGTATAGAGGCCGTTCTGCTCGTTCAGATGATCCGCGACATCGGCGGTGCGAAGGCTTGCGACCTCGATACCCCAATCGCCATGGCCTGCTGCGAGCGCCGCATCGGTAAAGGGTGCGAAATGCGCACGAAAGAATGCGCCAGGCCCGAGATGCAGAATGCCGGCCTTCAGCTGGCTTCGATCATAGGCCGGAAGCCTTGCCGTCGGCGCGAGACCAGTCAGGTTTTGCAGTCGCTCGGTCACAGCTTGTACGCCTTCTTCGCATTGTCATAGGAAAGGTCCCGGGCGACGATTTGGGCGTCCGCCTTTGAAATCCGGTGCTCGGCTGCAAGCTGCGCCAGGAAGCGGCAGACCTCGCGGCGCCAGACATCGTGGCGGGCGGGAATCGAGAGCAGCGCGCGCGTATCGTCGTTGAAGCCCGCGAGATTGACGAAGCCCGCGGTCTCGACCACCTGGTCGAGATAGCGGCGGATGCCGTTCGGGCTGTCATGGAACCACCAGGGTGGGCCGATCATCAGGCATTCCCAATGCCCAGCCATTGGTGCCAGTTCGCGGGCATAAGTGGTCTCGTCGAGGGTGAAAAGCAGGATTCTGAGACCGGGCGCGTGGCCATATTTCGAAAGCAGCGCGTTCAGCCCTCCGACCCAATCCGTGCGGGTGGGAATGTCCGCGCCCATGTTCGGGCCGCGTGTCTGGAAAAGCGTCCTGTCGGTGTTGCGGCGAGAGCCGGCGTGGATCTGCATCACCATGCCGTCTTCGGCCGAAAGCCCGGCCATCTCCGTCATCATCAGGCCGCGGAAGAGTTCTGCCTCGGTTGCTGTAAGCGGTCCCTTCAGAGCCTTGTCGAGCAGCGCCTGCTTGTCGGCAAGCGGAAGATCGGCTGTAAACGCCGTCGGCACGCCGTGGTCCGTCGCCGTCGCACCGAACTGGCGAAAGTAGGCGCGGCGCTTGCGGTGCGCGTCGATCATGCCGTCCCACCGTGTGACATCGGCGCCGGTGATTTCGCCGAACTTGATCAGGTTGTCGCGGAAGCCGACGGCGTCAGGATCGGTGACGCTATCGGGCCGGTAGGTCGTGCGTACCTTGCCGATCCAGCCGTCCTTCTGCATCTTCTGGTGATGAACGAGTGGGTCGAGCGCACCTTCCGTGGTCGCGATCGTTTCGATACCGAAACGGCTGTGCAGCGCACGCGGGCGGAATTCGGGTTTGGCCAGCTGCTCGTTGATGTAGTCGTAGAGCCTGTCGGCATTATCCGGCGTCAGCGGTTCCGTGCAGCCGAGCACGGCGGACATTGCATGATCGACCCACAGGCTCGACGGCGTACCCCGGAAAAGGTGATACTGCGCAGCGAAAGCGCGCCAGATCGCGCGGCCCTGCGCGACCGGCTTGCCATCGAGCCGCGGCACGCCGAGATCGTCGAGCTTGGAGCCCGTGCTGTGCAGCATGCGGAAGAGATAGTGATCTGGAATGACAAGCAGCGAAGCCGCGTCTTCGAATGGCTTATCGTCGGCGAACCAGGCCGGTTCAGTGTGTCCATGCGGGCTGACAATCGGAAGATTGCGGACCGTCTCGTAGAGGTCGCGCGCGATGGTTCGTGTTGCCGGATCGGCCGGAAAGAGCCGGTCCGGATGAAGAAAGCCGTTCCCTACATCCATCAGATATCCTCCCTGATAGAGTAGGGCCTACCTCACCAACGAGGGGACGACAAGCCCTATTAGTAACTAAACGGTTCACTTTCGGAATCGTTTTTCGCGAGCCTCGAAAGAATTGACCTGAAGGCCTGTTTCGGCTTTGAAAGGCCAGCTATTGCCGGGAGAGAAATCGATGGCCGAAGAGACAAGCCGCATCACCAAGCTCGAGGAGACGGTTGCGCATCAGGCAAAGACGATCGACGAGCTTTCGGATCAACTTGCGGAACAATGGAAGGTTGTCGAGCAGACGCGCGCGAAACTCGACCGCCTGACGGAGCGTTTTCTTTCACTGGAGGAGCAATCGCTGGAAGCGCCGACGATAACAAAGCCGCCGCATTATTGAGGCGGAAATGAAAAGGGCGCCCAGAGGCGCCCTTTCGCTTTCAGAGATTGCCGATGCAGAGATACTTCATTTCGAGGTAGTCGTCTGCGCCATGGCGCGAGCCCTCACGGCCAAGGCCGGATTGCTTGATGCCGCCGAACGGTGCCGTCTCGGTGGACATCAGCCCGGTATTGATGCCGACCATGCCGTATTCCAGCGCCTCGGCAACCTTCCAGACCTTCTTCAGATCGCCCGCGAAGAAATAAGCAGCAAGGCCGAATTCCGTGTCGTTCGCCTGCTGGATCACCTCTTCGACGGTGTCGAAGCGGAAAAGCGGCGCAACCGGACCGAAGGTTTCCTCCCTGGCGACCTTCATGCCCTTGGCGACACCGGTCAGAACTGTCGGCGTGAAGAAGGTGCCCGCACCTTCGATGCGCTTGCCGCCGGTCAGCACCTTGGCGCCCTTGGAAAGCGCGTCGCTGACGTGATCCTCGACCTTGGCAAGGCCTTGCTCGTCGATCAACGGGCCGATCGCAACGCCGGTCGTGAAGCCGTCGCCGACCGACATGGCTTCGACCTTCGCGGACAGCTTGGCCGCGAAGACGTCGTAGATGCCCGACTGGACATAGAGGCGGTTGGCGCAGACGCAGGTCTGACCCGCGTTGCGGTATTTCGAGGCGATCGCACCTTCGACAGCGGCATCGAGGTCGGCATCGTCGAAGACGATGAACGGCGCGTTGCCGCCAAGCTCGAGGCTCACCTTCTTGATCTGGTCGGCGCACTGGCGCATCAGGATGCGGCCGACTTCCGTCGAACCGGTGAAGCTGATCTTGCGGACCTTATCGTTGCCGCAGAGTTCCTTGCCGATCGCCGGGCCGTCTTCGCCGACGATGACATTGAAGACGCCGGCCGGAACGCCGGCCTGCTCGGCAAGAACCGCGAGCGCAATCGCCGAAAGCGGCGTCTGCTCGGCGGGCTTGGAGACGACGGTGCAGCCGACGGCGAGCGCAGGAGCGATCTTTCGGGTGATCATCGCGGCGGGGAAGTTCCAGGGCGTGATCGCACCGACGACGCCGACGGGCTGCTTGATGACAATCATGCGCTTGTCGTTCGACGGCGCCGGAATCGTTTCGCCATAGATGCGCTTGGCTTCCTCGGCATACCATTCGATGTAGGCAGCGGCGTAGAGGATTTCGCCGCGGGCTTCCGGAAATGGCTTGCCCATCTCGGCCGTCAGGATCGCGGCCAGCTCGTCGGCATTGGCAACCATAAGATCGAACCACTTGCGCAGGATTGCGCTGCGTTCCTTTGCCGGGCGTGCTGCCCAGGCGGGCTGGGCGGCGTAAGCGGCGTCGATCGCCGCTCTCGTTTCGGCTGCGCCCATATCCGGTAGCGAAGCGAGGACTTCGCCGGTCGCCGGGTTCAGAACATCGAAGGTTTTCGTGGCTCCGCCTTTCGTCCACTCGCCATTGATGTAGCCGGTGTCGCGCAGGAATGGCGAGGAAAACGGAACGTGCTTGGTCAGTGCAGTCGTGAATGCCATGTCATTTACTCCGAAGGGCGGTTACTTGCCCGCACTTGCTTCAAGAATGGAGGCTTCGAGGATATCGAGCGCTTCGCCGAAGATATCGTCCTGAATGGTGATCGGGGCAAGGAAGCGGATGACGTTTCCGTGCACGCCGCAGGTCAAAAGAATGAGACCTTTCTCCAGCGCGATCAGGCGAACCTTGTTGGCAAACTCGGCGCTCGGCAGCTTGGTGGTCTTGTCATTGAACTCGACAGCGTTCATGAAACCCGGACCGCGGATGTCGGTGATCTCGGGCGCCTTGTCGCGCAGCGATTCCAGCCGCTGCTTCAGTCGGCCGCCGAGCTGATTGGCGCGATTGCAGAGATCCTCGTCCTTGATCACATCGAGGACGGCATGGGCAGCGGCGATGCCGAGCGGGTTGCCGCCATAGGTGCCACCGAGGCCGCCCGGTCCCGGGGCATCCATGATTTCCGCCCGGCCGGTGACCGCAGCCAGCGGGAAACCGCCGGCGAGGCTCTTCGCCATGGTGATCAGGTCGGGTGCGACCTCATGATGATCCATCGCAAACATCTTGCCGGTGCGAGCAAAGCCCGTCTGCACCTCGTCAGCAATTAAGAGCATGCCGTGCCGGTCGCAAAGCTCGCGAAGCGCTTTCATGAAGGCCGTCGGAGCGGGGTAGAAGCCGCCTTCGCCCTGGACCGGCTCGATGATGATTGCGGCAACGCGCTGCGGATCGACGTCCGCTGCAAACAGCTTGTTCAGCGCCGCGAGCGATTGTTCGGCGGTAACGCCATGCAGTTCGACCGGGAAGGGCACATGGAAGACGTCGCCGGGCATTGCGCCGAAGCCGACCTTATAGGGCACAACCTTGCCTGTCAGTGCCATGCCCATGAATGTGCGGCCGTGGAAGCCGCCGCCAAAGGCGATGACGGCCGAGCGGCCGGTCGCAGCGCGCGCGATCTTCACGGCGTTTTCGACGGCCTCGGCTCCCGTCGTCACGAAGATCGTCTTCTTTGCGAAGTCGCCGGGCGCCAGCTGGTTGAGGCGTTCTGCGAGATGCACATAGCTTTCGTAGGGCACGACCTGATGGCAGGTGTGGGTGAAGCGATCCAGCTGCTCCTTGACCGCTGCGATCACGCGTGGATGGCGGTGACCCGTGTTGAGCACCGCGATGCCAGCGGCGAAATCGATATAGCGCCGCCCCTCCTTGTCCCAGATCTCGGCATTTTCCGCGCGGTCAGCGTAAATCTGCGTGGTCATGCCGACGCCGCGCGAAATCGCAGCGTTCTTCCGCTCTGTAAGGGTGATCGCGTTCATCGTTGCGCTCCTGCGCTCAAAGAGGTGAAATTACCTTGCATAAGTTCTGCAAGATATATACAAAATTCCTACATTTTTCCTGCAAGAAATCAAGCGGCGTTTACTGCTTCAAACATCAAGGTTTTTGATGGATGCTCGCATCGAAAGATTCTGATAGCGAGCATGTTTGAAACCATAGGCAATCAGGGGTTTGATGCTTGATGAACGACAACGGCCCGGTACGCTATAAGGTGGCCGAAGTGGCAAGGCTGGCAGGCGTTTCCGCCTCCACTGTCCGCCTCTGGGAAAGTCAGGGACTGCTCGTTCCGGAACGCTCCGGAACAGGCCACCGGCAATATAGCGCAGACGACGTCGCCCGGCTGAAACGGATATCGTGGTATCGCCTCGAACGCGGCCTCAATCCGGCTGCGATCCGTGAGGCGCTGGAAAATGAGGAGCCGTCGGCCGAAGGCGTGGAGAACGGCGCAGTTTCCGATCTCGGCCGCAGGCTGCGCAGGCTTCGCCATGCCGCGGGAAAGACGCTCGAACAGGTCGCCGGTGATACCGGCATCACGTCTTCCACGCTCTCGACCCTGGAGCGTACCTCTCAGGGCGTCAGTTTCAAGACCCTGCACGATCTGGCGGAATACTACGGCACAACGGTCTCGCGCCTTTCGGGCGAGGAGAGCGAACATGGTCCTGAGATTGTCCGTTCCGGCGAATGGCGCACCTGGCCGCAGACCACGCCGGGCGTGACGGTCCAGCTGCTGGCCGAAGGCCGAAGGATGATGGATTGCCACCGCTTTGTGCTGGCACCGGGTGCCGCCAGCGAAGGCGCCTACAGGCATGAAGGAGAGGAGTTCATGCATGTCCTTTCCGGCCGCCTCGAACTCGTTCTCGATTCCGACCAGTTCTTCGATCTCGGTCCCGGCGACTCGCTCTATTTCGAGAGCCGCCGCTATCACTCCTGGCGCAATCGCCACGATGGTGAAACAGTGCTTCTGTGGATCAACACTCCGCCGACATTCTGACGCCGGCAGGGCCGAAAACCGGTATCGCGCCGCCTGCCTTTGCGCTATAGCGCCACGAGAGACATTGAAACGATAGAGATACCCATGGCCGCCACCATCCGATACCACGAAGGCGATATTTCTGCGGAGGATGCCGCCCGCTACACCGGCGCAATCGCGATCGATACCGAGACGCTTGGCCTTGTGCCCCGCCGCGATCGGCTTTGCGTCGTGCAGCTTTCGACGGGCGACGGCACGGCCGATGTCATCCGTATCACCGCCGGCCAGAAGGAAGCGCCAAACCTCGTCGCCATGCTTGCCGATCCGGCCCGCCAGAAGATCTTCCACTACGGCCGTTTCGATATCGCCGTGCTCTTCCACACCTTCGGCGTGACGACGGCGCCGGTCTTCTGCACCAAGATCGCATCCCGCCTGTCACGCACCTATACGGACCGCCACGGTCTGAAGGACAATCTGAAGGAGATGCTCGACGTCGACGTCTCCAAAGCGCAGCAGTCCTCTGATTGGGCAGCGGCAACGCTTTCGCCGGCACAGCTCGAATATGCCGCCTCCGATGTGCTCTACCTGCACGCCCTGCGCGACAAGCTGACGGAGCGGCTGATCCGCGACGGCCGCATCGATCACGCAAACGCCTGCTTCGAATTCCTGCCGACCCGCGCGAAGCTCGACCTGCTCGGCTGGGAAGAAGCGGATATCTTCGCTCACAGCTGACGTCTTCAGAACCAAAGACTTTCCTGCAGCGGCCGGACGGGACACCCCTCCGGCCGTTAGCATTTCATTAATGGCCCTTCGATAGGATTTTCATCAATCTTTATGCATTCGGCGGCGCCATGATGCGTCATGCGGACCCGGAGGTCTGCAGACGAATGCGAGGGGCCGGATGAGCGCGGCCCTCTTGTGATCTGCTTCCATCGTCACTTTGCGAAAGAAGGAGCATGCCATGCTGACTCCGGTTCGTGCAGCGTCAAATGTAAGCTTTTCCTCCAACGGTCAGACAGCCGCGCTCGCGACAAGCGGTTTGGAGCGATCAGTCGTCGTACCGGTCCAGGCTGTCGAGGCCTCCGACCTGAATTCGGCAATTGCCGGCAAGCTCAATCTGCTGCTGATTGCCGCCAAGCAACAGATGTTCGAGGCCCTTCTCGAGGCGATTGAGGCTGCCTCGCGTGCCCTGCCATTGCCGCGCGAGAGTGACGAAACGGATCTGGTCTTTGCCTCGCGTCTCGCGGATGCGATCCAGAAGTTGCCGCCCGCAAAAATCAACGAGATCGAACGCCAGCTGGCTGCGCAGGGCCAGAACCTGCCGCTACGTCTCATTGCCGAGGCTTTGAAAAATCCGGCAGGACCGGAAGCTGGTCGCATCATCGCCTATCTGGAAACCCTCCCATACAAAGACCGCGATCTCGCCGCGCGTGCTGTCGTATACTCCTATCACCAGAACGATGCTTCGCCGCTTCCCGGCGAGCTGCGCCCGAAAATACGTCTGCAAGGGGAAAGCCCGCCTGCCGCTTCATCGAGGGGGCCGTCAGTGACGGCCGCGACCTCGTATCCGGCCGGGTTCAGTCCGGTGCGGCAGTCTGCCCAACTGGAGAAACAACCCGTCGAGAACATCGATGCCGTCTTCGATGAGCCCGATACTGCGGAGAGTACAGAGGTCAGACCACAGATCGAGGAAAAATCGCTGCCGGAAGAGCCGAAGGCAATTGTCGGAGAAAGGCTGGCGAGCGTCGGCGAAGAGCCTGTCATGGCGGAGAACTCAGTGGCGGACGAGTTGCCAATCGACGATCTCAAAGACCAGCGGGGGCCGGACGAGCCGAACACGACTGTTCGAGAAGCGCAGGCAGGACCGCTTGGGTCGAAGGAATTTGCGAAATCCGATTCCGTCATTCCGAAAGCGTGGAGCAGCATACTCGCATCCATGACGGAGAAGGTCTCGGAACTGGTCGTTGCTATCATCGGAGAGCACAACGCCAGCGTTCTCTCGGAAGATCTCGCGGCTGACCACGCACCTACCGCCCCTGTGCTCGAAGAGGCCGCTGCGAAGGAAATGCCCGCTTTGCCGGCTGAAGCCGCTCAAGCGAAAAATGCGCAGCAGGCGGAAGCGGTTGTACGCCCCGCCGGTGCCGACGCTGCCGCTCTGGCGCGCGAGCCGAAGGAGATTGCCGCGCAGCCTGCGCTTGCGCTAGCCGAGCTCACCGAAGCGGCCCAGAAGGCCGGTCTTGTGAAACCCGCCGAGGGCTTCGCCTACGCGCAGCACCCTTACCACTTCGCCAAGCATTCAAGCGAACGCAAGGACGGTGAAATGCACCGCCGCGATCATGAAGGAAGCGGTTCTCAGAACCAGCACGCGCCATCAGGCGAGCAGCAGCCGGATGCCGAAGCAGACGAAGCAGGCTCCGAGGGCATCTTGCCGAACCTGCCAGAGCCGGAGGTTGCGCCGGCAGCGGACACCATCGCCGATCCAATTTACGCGCTCTACCAGCGCATGGCCGGCTGGGAATAATCGAAAAGCATTCGATCAAATAAAGAACCCGCCGGATCGCTCCGGCGGGTTCTTTGTCTTAAAGACTTAGAGCGATTACTCGCCGCGGTTCTTCAGAGCCGCGCCAAGGATGTCGCCGAGCGAAGCGCCGCTGTCGGACGAACCGAACTGAGCGACGGCTTCCTTCTCTTCTGCGATTTCCAGCGCCTTGATGGACAGCATGATCTTGCGGTCCTTCTTGGAGAAGTTGGTGACGCGGGCGTCAACAACTTGGCCGACCGAGAAGCGTTCCGGACGCTGTTCGTCGCGATCGCGCGAGAGGTCTGCACGGCGGATGAACGAGGTGATGTCTTCGTGCTCGACGAGCTTCACTTCGATGCCACCGTCGTTGACTGCGATGACTTCGCAGGAAACGACTGCATTCTTGCGCAGGTCGCCGGAAGCCGCTGCTTCGCCGACTGCGTCCTTGCCGAGCTGCTTGATGCCGAGCGAGATACGCTCCTTTTCGACGTCAACATCGAGAACGACAGCCTTGACGACGTCACCCTTGTTGAACTCTTCGATGACCTGTTCGCCCGGACGGTTCCAGTCGAGGTCGGAGAGGTGCACCATGCCGTCAACGTCGCCGTCGAGACCGATGAACAGGCCGAATTCGGTCTTGTTCTTGACTTCGCCTTCGACTTCAGTGCCGGCCGGATGGTTGCGGGCGAATGCTGCCCACGGATTTTCCAGCGTCTGCTTGAGGCCGAGCGAAATACGGCGCTTGGACGGATCGACTTCGAGAACGACGACTTCGACTTCCTGGCTCGTGGACAGGATCTTGCCGGGATGTACGTTCTTCTTGGTCCAGGACATTTCCGAGATGTGGATCAGGCCTTCGATGCCCGGCTCCAGCTCGACGAACGCACCGTAGTCGGTGATGTTCGTGACGGTACCGGAAATCTTCTTGCCTTCCGGATACTTGGCCTGGATGCCATCCCACGGATCCGACTCGAGCTGCTTCATGCCGAGCGAGATGCGGTGGGTTTCCTGGTTGATGCGGATGATCTGAACCTTGACCTGCTGGCCGATGTTCAGGATCTCAGACGGATGGTTCACACGGCGCCATGCCATGTCGGTGACGTGCAGCAGGCCGTCGATGCCGCCGAGGTCAACGAACGCACCGTAATCGGTGATGTTCTTGACGACGCCGTCAACAACCTGGCCTTCTTCGAGGTTCTGAACGATTTCAGAACGCTGCTCGGCACGGGATTCTTCCAGAACCGTACGGCGCGAAACCACGATGTTGCCGCGGCGCTTGTCCATCTTGAGGATTTCGAAGGGCTGCGGGTTGTGCATCAGCGGGGATACGTCGCGGATCGGACGGATGTCGACCTGAGAACGCGGCAGGAAGGCGATCGCACCGTCGAGATCGACCGTGAAGCCGCCCTTGACCTGGTTGAAGATCACGCCTTCGACGCGCTCGCCAGCTTCGAACTTGGCTTCGAGCTTGATCCAGCTTTCTTCGCGGCGAGCCTTCTCGCGCGACAGAACAGCTTCGCCAAGCGCGTTTTCGATACGCTCGACATAAACTTCGACTTCGTCGCCGACCTTCAGCGAACCGTCCTTAGCACGTGCGCCGAATTCCTTGAGCGCGATGCGGCCTTCGACCTTCAGGCCGACGTCAACAACGGCGACATCCTTTTCGATGCCGGTGACGATGCCCTTGGTGACATAGCCTTCAGCCAGATCGTTCTTGGCAAAGGACTCTTCGAGAAGGGCCGCGAAATCCTCGCGAGAGGGAGTAGCTACTGACATAAAATCTCCTGCGTGGCCTTCGATAGCTTCAAGGCTCACGTATGCGCCGGTTGGTTCGTGTTGAACGGGCCTGAACCCAGTCCGCCTCCCTGTCAGGAAGCAATCCGGCGCTTGGACGGAATTTCAGGCTTTTCAGAAGCGCCCCGCAAAGGCGGGAAAGCACTCGAATTCAGTTGTTTCGGCTCAAGGCCGCATCGATGATCGATTTTGCGGCTTGAAACGCGGCCTCTATACTCATTTCCGACGTATCAAGCAAGTGCGCGTCTTCTGCTGGTTTCAAAGGGCTGTCGGCCCGTCCCATGTCGCGTTCGTCGCGCCGCTTCACATCCTCGAAAATCGCATCGAAATCAGCCGTTCCTCCTTTGCCGATGATCTCGTCATAGCGGCGCTTTGCACGCACCTCCGGAGAGGCCGTCACATAAAGCTTCACCGGCGCACCGGCGCAGACGACGGTGCCGATATCGCGCCCGTCGAGCACCGTGCCCGGCGCCCTTTCCGAAAATCGCCGCTGCGCCTCGACCAGCGCCCGGCGCACGGCCGGCATGACGGCAATCTTCGAGGCGGCTTCGCCAATCTCGTGGCTCGAAAGTATATCACGATTGAGCCCGCTGAGTTCAATCTTGTGGGCCATCTTTTCCGCGACCTGCTCGTCATCGAGCGCCAGCCCCGCATCGAGCAAGGCCTTTGCCGTCGCGCGATAGGTCAGCCCCGTATCCAGATGATGGAACCCGTATTCGTCGGCGATCCGGCGTGAAAGCGTGCCCTTGCCTGCTGCTGCCGGCCCGTCGATGGCGATCGTAAATGTCTTGCTCAATGATTACCTTCCAGCCCGCCGTAGCGCTTTACCAGGTCCACCATCTCGGCCTGGCCCTCCACCTCGTTCAAACCGGATGCCACGCCTTCGCGATCTGCGACTGGCCGGTTCTGGCTGACCTTCCATTTGCCCTCGATTGCTGTGATCTCGATCTCGACGCCAATAATGCCTTTCAGCTGCGCACGGACAAAATCCTCCGGCGCATCATGGACGGCCCATGGCTCTTCGCGATTGCCTTCCTGCTGGCCCGTGATGGCATTGATCTGCCGCAGCAGCCACTCGGCATCGTCGATAACCCGCGCTGGACCGCGCGCCTGCGCGATTGCGTAGTTCCACGTCGGCACGACTTTGCCGGTTTCCTGTTTGGTCCGGTACCAGGAAGGCGTCACGTAGGAGTTTGCGCCCTGGAAAACGGCAAGCAAGGGCGCACCATCCTGAATATCACGCCACTGGCCATTCGCTTTGGCAAGGTGCAGCCGGAGCGTACCCTTCTCGGATGCATTCGCATCAAGGTGGAAAGGCACCGGATTGGCCATCAACCCCGAACCTCCTGCCGTGATCAGCAAGCCGAGGGGATGAGCCCGGATCAACTCATGCTGGACGCCAAGATCGTCTTCGCGAAAATGCGGCGGCTGGTACATGACTTTACTCCTGCTCGATCTTCGCACCGAGACCTGTCATCAGGTCCATGAATTCCGGAAAACTGGTGGCGATCATCGTCGCGTCGTCAACGGTTACAGCATGCTCCGAAGCAAGCCCCATGACCAGGAAGCTCATGGCGATACGGTGATCGAGATGAGTCTTTACCCGGCCGCCGGATGCACTGCCGAGGGCCTTGCCACCGGGCTTGCCGCGCACGACAAGGAAGCCCCGGCCTTCGTCGCAGTCAGCTCCATTCAGTTTCAGTCCGTCGGCGACGGCCGAAAGACGGTCGGATTCCTTGACGCGCAGCTCTTCCAGCCCCTTCATCACGGTCGCACCTTCTGCAAAGCAGGCGGCAACGGCGAGGACCGGATATTCGTCGATCATGGACGGAGCACGCTCTTCCGGCACTGTAACGCCCTTGAGTTCGGAGGCGCGGACGCGCAGATCGGCGACGTCCTCGCCGCCTGCAAGGCGCGCATTCAGCACTTCGATATCGGCGCCCATTTCCCGCAAGGTCAGGATCAGGCCGGTGCGTGTCGGGTTCATCAGCACGTTGCGAATGGTAATGTCGGAGCCTGGGACAAGCAGTGCCGCCACCAGCGGGAAGGCCGTCGAGGACGGATCGCCCGGCACGTCGATGACCTGGCCCGTCAGTCTTCCGCGGCCTTCGAGCCGGATCGTTCGAACGCCGGCATTGTCGGTCTCGACGGAAAGCTCGGCGCCGAAGCCCTGCAGCATTTTCTCCGTGTGATCGCGCGTCATCACCGGTTCGATGACCGTCGTGATGCCTGGCGTATTGAGACCGGCGAGCAGCACGGCCGACTTCACCTGCGCGGATGCCATCGGAACGCGGTAAATTAATGGGCCTGGCGTTCCCGGCCCGTGCAGCGTCACCGGCAGCTTGTCGCCAGCGGTGGATTTCACCTGCACGCCCATTTCCCGCAGCGGATCGAGCACACGGCCCATCGGCCGCTTGGAAAGCGAAGCGTCGCCGATGAAGGTGCTTTCGAAATCATAGACGCCGACGAGGCCCATCGTCAGGCGGCAGCCGGTCCCGGCATTGCCGAAATCGAGCGGCGTCTCCGGGGCAAGGAGCGCCCCGTTGCCGGTGCCGCGGATGATCCATTCATCGCCATCCTTGCGGATCGTGGCGCCCATCGCGTGCATCGCCCTGCCGGTATTGATGACGTCTTCACCTTCCAGAAGGCCGGTGATGCGCGTCTCGCCGGACGCAAGGCCTCCGAGCATGAAGGCGCGGTGCGAAATCGACTTGTCGCCCGGAATGTGGACCGTGCCCGTCAGGGCGGCGGATTTTCTCGCGGTGGCAGGTTTCGGCGCAGATCCATGCGACACGGAAAAATCCCTTGCAGAAGCGGCACAAATTCCCGCAAAATGCCTGGCCCTGCATCAGTTCCCGGCTGGTTTTACGGCTTTGCCGGCTGGTTAGCACAAAGTCGAAAGCCGGTCATCCTCCGGGCTTTGAAAAAGGCGGGCGCTGCTGCCGTAAAGTTTGGCTTTGACATGGGGAGCATCAGCGATTATGGGGACCGGCTTATAAATTCCGATAGAAACGCCGGTTTGAACGGCATTTGCCGAATTTTGATTCGGCTATTCTCACGAGGCTTATAGTGGCGAAAGCGGAACTTGGAACCAAGCGTACCGATCCGGAAACCGGCAAGAAGTTCTACGACTTGAACCGGGACCCGATCGTTTCTCCTTATACCGGCAAGTCCTACCCGTTGTCCTTCTTCCAGGAAACCTCGGCGGCTGCGGCTGCAGAGGCGACCGAAGAAGACGACGTGCAGGAAGTCGATACCGAGAACACAGAAGTCGAACTCGTATCGCTCGAGGATGCCGATGAAGGTGCAGCCGGCGACGATATCCCGGATATGGGTGACGACGACGTCGAAATCGAAGGCGATGACGACGACACCTTCCTCGAAGCCGAGGAAGATGAAGACGACGACATGAGTGACATCATCGGCGTCACCGGCGACGAAGACGAAGTCTGATCGAACGAACGTCGGCCCGGATGATAAAAAATCTCCGGGCCGGTTTTTTAGGCTTGCTATCTGCGAAAACCGCAAGTAAGAAGCCGCCACTCCGCCGGGCAACGCCGCGGAGTATCCCAGGACCGGCAAATACCGGACCACCCTGATGGGGCTATAGCTCAGCTGGGAGAGCGCTTGCATGGCATGCAAGAGGTCAGCGGTTCGATCCCGCTTAGCTCCACCAGCCTACGCTCTTTGAGCTTCGGCTCGGCAAGCCAAGAGGCTTGACGACAGGGAGCGAAGAAGAAAGCGGAGGCTGCCGCGCCGAAGTTGCAAGGCGACGAAGGCGGGCCGACTTGAACACCCTCATTATTCCGATTGTGACGTTGAACCGCTGGCAAGCTCAGCTATGGTTGCAGGATGAAGTATGTTTACATCCTGATCAGCGTCAACTTTCCAGATCGTCATTATGTCGGCATGACCGGCGATCTGAAGGCGCGTATTACGAAGCACAACGCAGGTGAGGTCTCTTACACGTCGAAATACCGTCCCTGGACGCTCAAGACATACTTGGCATTCTCGGACGAGCAACAGGCAATCGATTTCGAGCGCTATCTGAAGTCTGCGTCGGGTAGGGCATTTGCGAAGAAACGTCTGTAGCCGAGGTTCACACGAATCGGCGATCTCTCCACACAGCCTTGCCATCCACCCCGCTTCGGCATAGCTCTGCCCCGAACCACGAATCCGGACCATCGATGCCCCACAAGGTTTCCCTTTCGCGCCTGAAGCTGACCGACTTCCGTAATTATGCGGCGGCGTCGCTGGCGCTCGACGGGCGGCATGTGGTGCTGACGGGGGATAATGGTGCCGGCAAGACCAATCTGATGGAGGCGGTCTCTTTCCTCTCGCCCGGACGGGGCCTGCGCCGCGTCACCTATTCCGATGTCACCCGCGTCGGCGCTCCGGCAGGATTTTCGATCTTTGCCGAACTCGAGGGCATGGAGGGCCACGTCGAAATCGGGACGGGCGCTGATACCAGCGACGAGAACACCGGCCGCAGGCTGCGCATCAACGGCACGCCGGCAAAGACGGCCGACGAGCTGACGGACCATCTGCGCGTGCTCTGGCTGACGCCTGCCATGGATGGCCTTTTCACCGGCGGTTCTTCTGATCGCCGCCGCTTTCTCGACCGCCTGGTTCTGTCGCTCGATCCGGCTCATGGCCGCCGCGCCAGCGATTTCGAGCGGGCGATGCGCAGCCGCAACAAGCTGCTGGACGAGGGCCGGTTCGATCCCTCCTGGCTGTCAGGCATCGAAGAGCAGATGGCGAGCCTCGGCATCGCCATGGCGCTGGCCCGCCAGGAAATGCTCGGCCTGCTTGCCCGCCTCATCGAGGAAACGCGCGAAACCTCGCCTTTCCCCTCCGCCTCGCTCGAGCTCTCCGGGTTCATGGACGGTCAACTCACGCGTCCTTCCGTCGATCTCGAAGACGAATATGCCGCGATGCTTGCCGAAAGCCGTTATCGCGACGTGGCTGCCGGTCGCACGCTCGATGGTCCGCACCGGGCCGATTTGCTCGTTCGCCACCGCGAGAAGCAGATGGAGGCGGAGCGCTGCTCGACCGGCGAGCAGAAGGCGCTGCTTGTCGGCCTGATCCTCGCCCATGCCAGGCTCGTTGCCAATCTCACGGGCCACGCGCCCGTTTTGCTTCTCGATGAAATCGCCGCGCATCTCGACGAGGGCCGGCGTGCCGCCCTCTTCGATCTCATCGATGCGCTTGGCGGCCAGGCCTTCATCACCGGAACCGATCGGTCGATGTTTGCCGTCCTCGGCGCGCGCGCGCAGTTTTTCACCGTGGCCGATGGCGGCGTCTTCGAATGACGGATGCGGCTTTCCCCACGCCTTCCGGCCATGCTAGCATCACCCGCATGGAACCTTTGAGCCCCGAAGAAATCGCGCGATATCAGCGTCATATCCTCCTGCCGGAGATCGGCGGGGCGGGCCAGCAAAAGCTGAAGGCCGCCCGTGTTCTGGTGATTGGAGCGGGCGGTCTCGGGGCGCCGGTGTTGCAGTATCTGGCAGCCGCGGGGGTCGGCACGCTCGGCATCGCCGACGACGATCGCGTATCGCTTTCCAATCTGCAGCGGCAGGTCATTCATGATTCCGGCACCATCGGCGAACTGAAGACGGAGAGCGCGGCCTTGGCCATCGCCCGGCTGAACCCGCATGTGAGGGTCATTCGCTTCGAGGAGCGCTTTTCGGCGGAGTGGGCCTCCCGCCATCTTTCCGGCTTTGATCTGTTGATCGATGGATCGGACAATTTCGAGACGCGCTACACCGCAGCCGATGCCGCGGAGAAGGCGGAAATTCCACTGGTGAGCGGCGCCGTGGGGCGTTTCGACGGTTCGCTCACGGTGCTGAAGCCCTACGAACGAAGCGAGGACGGGACGCACAATCCCACCTACCGCGACCTCTTTCCGGAAATGCCGCCGGAGGGCCTCATTCCCGCCTGCGCCGAAACCGGCATCATCGGCGCTCTCACGGGGGTGATCGGCACGCTGATGGCTATGGAGGCGATCAAGCTTGTGACCGGCACCGGCGAGCCGCTGGTCGGCCGCCTGCTGCTCTACGATGCGCTTGCCGCCCGTTTCGACACCGTCCGCTACAAGCGACGCCGCCCAAGATAGAACCAGACACATGAAGATCATCCGGATCGATGCAAGTTTCAGCCGCTGGGGCGAGCTGCTGCAGCTGATCCTCTCGTCTTTCGCCTATATGAACGACCGCATCGATCCGCCGTCTTCCGCCCTCGGTCTGACGCCGCAATCGCTTGCCGAAAAGGCTGCCAACGAAATCGGCTATCTGGCGCTGGAAGGGGAAGATCTGCTTGGCTGCATGTTCCTGAAACAGGAGCCGGAATGCCTCTACATCGGCAAACTCGCCGTTGCCCCGGAGGCTCAGGGCGGGGGTGTCGGAAGGCAGCTGCTTCAAATCGCCGAAGGTGTTGCGAAAGAGCGTGGACTGCCTGCCTTGCGGCTCGATACGCGCATCGAACTGACCGAAAACCACGTAGTGTTCGCTGGCTGGGGTTTTGCCAGGACGGCCGAGAAATCCCATCCAGGCTTCGACCGCATTACCTATATCGAAATGCGCAAGGCTCTAACGGCCGGGTAGCACGCGATTCGGTGGCCGATGGCCGTCGATGAAGGTCCGGATGTTTATGATCACCTTGTCGCCCATGTCGATCCGGCCTTCGATCGTCGCCGAACTCATATGCGGGAGCAGCACCACCTTGCCCTCGTTCGCAAGTTTGACGAGCTTCGGATTGACCGCAGGTTCGTTCTCGAAAACATCTAATCCGGCGCCGGCGATCCGTCCCTCCCTCAGGCACTTGATCAGGGCGGCTTCATCGACGACGTCGCCGCGCGCCGTGTTGACGATGTAGGCTGTCGGCTGCAGCAGCGCGAGGCGGCGTGCGGAAATCAGATGGAACGTGGCCGGCGTCGAAGGGCAATTGATGGAAACGATATCGACGCGCGCCAGCATCTGGTCGAGGCTTTCCCAATAGGTCGCCTCCAGCTCCTCCTCGGTTGCCGGATTCACGCGCTTGCGGTTGTGATAATGGATCGACAGGCCGAAAGCTTTGGCGCGGCGCGCCACTGCCGTGCCTATCCTGCCCATGCCGACAATGCCGATTCGCTTGCCGTGGATACGCCGGCCGAGCATCCAGGTGGGTGACCATCCGGCCCATTCGCCCGGCTTGTCGGTAAGAACCCGCGCACCTTCACCGAGACGCCGCGGCACCGCGAGGATGAGCGCCATGGTCATGTCGGCCGTATCTTCGGTCAGCACATTCGGCGTATTGGTAACCGTGATGCCTCTTCGGGCTGCGGCCTCGACATCGATATGGTCCGTACCGTTCGAAAAGCTCGCGATAAGCTTCATCTGTGGTCCGGCTTGCTCGATGAGGGCCGCATCGATGCGATCCGTCACGGTTGGCACCAGAACGTCGGCGGTCCTTACAGCCTCGATGAGCTGGGGAACGGAACGCGGCGAATCGTCGATGTTGAGCTCGGCATCGAAGAGCTCCCGCATCCGGGTCTCCACCGCATCGGGCAGTTTCCGGGTGATATAGACCTTCGGTTTTTTCTTCGATGTCATCGCGGCCGGCCACGTTTGTTCAGAGGTCTTTAACCAAGACGGGGATAATTTTTGGTCTCGGGCAATTTCTATCAGACCCGTACGCGAAGACAAATAAAAGTCGCGTATGGCGCTAGACGAATGTCGAAGTCCGGCGGTGAGCAGGCTGGACCTGCTCGCGAATTCGAGTGAACGGAACTCTCCAATGCGTGGAAACTCTCTGAAGGTCTGCCTCGTTTTTGCGGTCGGTCTGATGCTTGCGGCAGGTGCCGTCGAATCGGCCTGGGCCCAAGCGGCAAAGGGCCCGAGCGGCCTGCCGCTTCCGCGTTTCGTCACGCTGAAGTCGAAGCGCGTCAATCTTCGGATCGGCCCCGGCACGGATTACGCCGCCTCCTGGATGTATCTGAAGGCTGGGCTGCCGGTCGAAATCATCCAGGAATACGATAACTGGCGGCGCATCCGCGACGCGGACGGCACGGAAGGCTGGGTGAACCAGTCCCTGCTATCCGGGAAGCGTGCAGCGATTGCCGCTCCGTGGATGAAGGGCAAGGGTAAATCCGTTTATGTCAATGTGCGGCGCGAACCCCTGGCCTCGGCGACGATCGTCGCCAAGCTGGAGCCGGGCGTGACGATCAATATCGGCGAATGCAACGGCGACTGGTGCCATGCCGATACCGACGGCGTCGAAGGCTGGGTAGCGCAGTCGGAAATCTGGGGCGCCTATCCAGGCGAAGCCTTCAAATAAGTCGCGCTTCGCGGGCTGCTTCGGCAAGCGACTTCATGGGACGCGGCCCGATCTGCTGGATGACGATCCCGGCAGCAAGGCAGCCGAGCTTGCCGCAATCTTCCAGCGTCCGCCCCTGCGTGTAGCCGTAAAGGAAACCGGAGGCGAAGAGATCGCCAGCGCCCGTGGTATCGACCACTTCCTCGATCCGGATCGCATCGACGTACCAGCGCTCGTTGCCCTTCAGGATCACGGCGCCGTCTTCGCTCATCGTCACGGCTGCGATCTTGCAATCCTTGGCGATCTTGTTGAGCCCTTCCTCGAAATCCTCGGTTTCGTAGAGTGCCAGCAGTTCTTGCCGGTTGGCGAAAACGATGTCGACTGTGCCGGAGCGCATGAGGTCGAGGAATTCCGCACGGTAGCGATCGACGCAGAAGCTGTCGGAAAGTGTCATGGACACTTCGCGCCCATTCTCATGGGCGATGCGGGCGCATTCGCGAATCGCTTCCTTGGCCCGCGGCGGATCCCAGAGGTACCCTTCGAAATAGGTTACCTTGGCTTGAGCTACGACGTCGGGTTCGACGTCTTCCGGGCCAAGCTCGACGCAGGCGCCGAGATAGGTATTCATCGAGCGCTCGCCGTCATCGGTGACGAAAATCATGGAGCGCGCTGTCGGCGGGAATGTGCCCTTCGCCTTCGTCTGGTAATGTACTCCCTGTGCCCTGATGTCGTGCGCGAAAATCGCGCCGAGCTGGTCCTCGGCGACCTTGCCGAAATAGGCGGCCTTGCCGCCTAGGCTCGCAACGCCCGATGCGGTATTGCCGGCGCTGCCGCCGGACGCTTCAAGGGCAGGTCCCATGCGCGAATAGAGAAGTTCCGCGCGTTCGGCGTCGATGAGGTTCATCGCTGCCTTGGTGATACCGTTGTCAGTGAGGAACTGGTCGTCGCAGCGCGCGATGATATCCACGATGGCGTTGCCGACAGTCAGAACATCGAATTTGGTCATGAAAGGGATAGGTCCGGGTTGAATGATCGCCGGGGGTTGGTCTTACCCGAATTTCCGGTCATTGGAAGAAAAAACGAGGCTGGTCCCTCTATTTGTTCGCAAAAATGCCGCCAAGGAGTCATGCGGCTGTCACCTTGAGCTTTTAAATATTGTTCGCAAGCAGACCGGCATGAACAGTTTTCGCGTTGCAGCCGGATGAGAGGGGAATGATACCCTTCGACACTGCACCGGAGCGGGCTGACCACGGATGAACTGGCAGACCCGGAAACCGGGTGTCCGGCGAGGCCGGATGCGGAAAAGCGGGCGATGCCCGCTTTTTTCGTTCCATCGCCCCGTTTGTAGGCGCCTCTCTTTGCCGTTCCATTGTCAATGAAGAAGTTTTGCTGGTAGAGCAGGGTATCCCGCGCAAGGCCTTTCCCCGCATGATAGCCATCTTCTTCGACGTTCTCCCCATCTTCGTCATGATCCTTATCGGCTGGCTGGTCGTGCAAGCCGGATTGATGAAGGCGGATGTCGGGGACGCCTTGAGCGATTTTGTTTTCAAGATTGCCGTTCCGCTGCTTCTCTTTCGGACGATCGCCGAAGCAGATTTTCACGGCGCTTCGCCGTTTCGCCTCTGGATCGCGTATTTTTCCGGCGTTGCGATTACCTGGACCGCCGGCCACATCGCCGCGACTCGTTTTTTCGGCCGTGACGAGCGTATCGGTGTGCTTGCCGGCGTCTCTTCGGCTTTCGCCAATACGATTTTCGTTGGCCTGCCGCTCGTTCAGCGCACCGTCGGAGACGAGGGGCTCGTGCCGCTTTCCATTCTGATTGCCGTGCATCTGCCGGTCATGATGATCATCGGCACAATCATGATGGAGCGGGCGGAGCGGAAGATTTCGGGCAAAGCCGAGCGGAGCCTTGGAAGGCTGCTGGGTCAAATCGGACTCAACCTCATCCGAAATCCACTGGTGATCGGCCTTGCGGCGGGCTCAGCGATGCACGTTGCGGGTCTTCACATGCCGCCGCCCGTGAAATCCATCGTCGATCAGCTGGCAGGCGCCGCAGGACCCGTGGCTCTGGTATCGCTGGGGATGGCGCTTCAGAAATACGGCGTTTCCGGCAATCTCGGCATCGCCAGCATGACCTCCGCCTTCAAGCTGCTGCTGCTTCCATGCTGCGTCTGGACCGCAAGCCATCTGGTCGGACTGACCGGTCAGTGGACAGCTGCGCTGGTGCTGATTTCGTCCGTTCCTACCGGCGTCAATGCCTGGCTGATCGCCAATCGCTTCGGCGTTGGTCACAGCCTTGCGGCTTCAACGATTACGGTCACGACAGCGCTTGGCGCCATTTCAGTTTCCGTCTGGGCCTATCTGCTCGGCGCCTGATCGCAAAAGAAAAAGCCCGGCGTTGGCCGGGCCTCAACTTTCATCCGAAACCCGTCCAGGATCACTGCGTAACCGTGTCCGGGGCGTTCGGGTCGGGCAGCGCGACCGGCGAATCGGCCAGTGTATGCAGGTAGAGGATGACGTTGGCGCGATCCTGTTCCTTCGGCAGGCCGGCAAAGCCCATCGCAGTGCCCGGAACCTCTTTCTTCGGTGCCAGCAGGAAATGGTTCAAATGATCGAAGGTCCACTTTTCGCTGCTGCCCTTGGAGAAATCCTTCATAGCGGAAGAGTAGCCAAAGCCCTCATGCGAGGCGATCGGACGATCGACAACACCATAGAGGTTTGGTCCGACTTTGTTCGGACCGCCCTTGGTCGCGTCATGACAGGCCTGACACTTCTTGAATATCGTTTCACCGGCCTTGGCATCGGCGGTTGCAAGAAGCTTGGCGATCGGAACCATCGCTGCAGGCGCAGCTTCACCACCGCCGGCGGCGGGCGCCTCTTCGGCAACAATAGCAAAACCCTCTTTCTCCGGTGCTTCGGAGTGGAAGATTCCTTCGGACGCGATCGACACCGACATCAGTACGAAAATTGTACCGAGCAGCGCACCAACGGCCATATTCACATTAGACTTCATCTGCAATGCTCCCCCGCAATTGGCAGACCCTGAAAAGGCACCATCTTGAAATCGCGGGGAACCTATGTCTTTTGGCTGTTCCTTGCAACAGTCTAAATGGTCTTGTACGTGAGACTTTTTGTCATTTTCCGCTTGGAATAGAAAGGCCCGAACGGTGACCGGTTCAATTTTAGATGGTGTGCTGATTCTGATCCCCGCCCGCATGGCGTCCACGCGCCTTCCAGGCAAGCCGCTCGCCGATATTTGCGGACTGCCGATGATCGTTCAGGTGGCCTTGCGCGCCAAGGAAGCGGCGATCGGGCGAGTCGTCGTGGCGGTCGATGACGAGCAGGTCTTCGAGGCGGTTTCGAAAGCCGGCTTCGAGGTCATCATGACCAGCCGGGATCACCAATCCGGTTCCGATCGAATCTTCGAAGCCTTGAACAAGGTTGATCCGGAAGGCAGCGTGCGGATCGTCGTCAATGTTCAGGGTGACCTGCCGACGATCGATCCCGAAACAATCCGTGCTGCGTTGCGGCCGCTCGAAAACGAGGCCGTCGACATCGCGACGCTTACGGTCGAGATCACCGACGACGAAGAGAAGACCAATCCGAACGTCGTCAAGGTCGTCGGCTCGCCGCTCTCCGACAGCCGCATGCGGGGCCTCTATTTTACCCGCGTGACGGCGCCGTATGGCAACGGCCCCCTCTATCACCATATTGGACTTTACGCGTATCGCCGGGCAGCGCTCGAGCGCTTCGTTTCACTC
Organism: Rhizobium sp. P32RR-XVIII; assembly: GCF_012641395.1. Classification (GTDB taxonomy): domain Bacteria; phylum Pseudomonadota; class Alphaproteobacteria; order Rhizobiales; family Rhizobiaceae; genus Rhizobium. The sequence goes on from NZ_JABAIH010000001.1 coordinate 43,807, forward strand.
GGCCCCTCGGTTCTCGAAAGGCGCGAATCGCTGGAACAGCTCCGCGCGCTTGAAGCCGGCATGCGCATCGACGTGGAGATCGTCGACACCGTGCCGCTTGGGGTCGATACACCGGCCGATCTCGAAAAGGCTCGCCGTATCCTTTCGGCAAAGAAGGCGTGAGGACATCGCTATGAACATCCAGACCAATCGAATTGCTTTTCAGGGCGAGTTCGGCGCGAATTCCGACATGGCCTCCCGTGACATGTTCCCGACCATGGAGCCGCTGCCCTGTCAGACCTTCGAGGATGCGTTCACGGCGGTCGACAATGGCGAGGCCGACATTGGGATGATCCCGATCGAGAACACGATCGCGGGCCGCGTCGCCGATATCCATCATCTTCTGCCCGAGTCCCGGCTTCACATCATCGGCGAATACTTCATGCCGATCCGTTTCCAGCTGATGGTGTTGCCCGGCGTTTCGAAGGACGAAATCCGTACCGTTCATAGCCACATCCATGCGCTCGGCCAGTGCCGCAGAATCGTGCGCGCGCACGGGTGGAAGCCGGTGATTGCAGGAGACACGGCAGGGGCTGCGAAGCTCGTCAAGGAAACCGGTGACCGGACGATGGCGGCCCTTGCACCGCGCCTTGCCGCCGAGCTTTATGGCCTCGATATCGTTGCCGAAAATGTAGAGGACGCGGAGAGCAACGTCACCCGTTTCGTCATCCTCTCTCGTGACGAAGAATGGGCAAGCCGTACTTCCGAGGAAGAAAAGATCGTCACCACGTTCGTTTTTAACGTCCGCAACATCCCGGCTGCGCTTTACAAGGCGCTTGGCGGGTTTGCCACCAATGGCATCAACATGACGAAGCTTGAAAGCTATCAGCTCGGCGGCAAGTTCGTTGCAACGCAGTTCTACGCCGATATCGAAGGTCATCCGAACGACGCCAATGTGCGCCGGGCTCTGGAGGAATTGCGGTTCTTCTCCGAGAACGTCCGCATTCTCGGGGTCTACCACGGTCACCCGATGCGCGGGCAATTGCACAAGTAAGAAAAAGGGGCGCCGCTGGCGCCCCTTTTTCTTTCCACTCACTTGTCCGGCTCGCAGACGCGCAGCCGATGGCCATCCGGATCGAGAGCGACAAAGGTTGGGCCGAAATCCATGTCGGTCAGCTCCTGGGCAATAGGCAGGCCGCGCTTTCGCCAATCCTCGTAGTAGTTGGCAACGGCATTCTCCCCCGGCACCATGAAGGCGACTTCGCCCCGATTGCCGATGGCAGAAGGCTGCGGTTCGACCGTGCTGCGCCGCCACAGGCCAAGCGTGAAGCCGCCATCGAGCGGAAACGCGACAAAATTCGGTGCCGCGACGCCGGGTTCGCGGCCGAGCAGGTTCTTGTAGAAGACGGCGCTTTCAGCCGGATCCTTGACGTAGAGAATAATAAGATTGGGCTGGACATATTGCTGTTCCTCTTTGATATGAAATCGTGCCCCACAGTACCGAAGCCTGCTGCCAATCTATGGCAGCAGGCTTCGGCGCCCGGGAGGTTGAACTCGCGGGATTGGCCGTTTAAGGGGCCAATTGAATTGAATCGTCCTCGTGGTGCGGGGGGCTCCAGTCCATGAACCCTAGATCGCGCTTCATGTAGTCGGACATCGCATCGAGATCGAGCCGAGGATAGCGGCTTCGCACCATGTTACGGGATGCGTTCAGCATCATTCGCAGCATCGGGGATTGCGGGTATCGCGCATGCGTGGGTGTGTTCTCGACAGGTCGATTCACGCATGCCGATCGGGTGAGGTTCAGACTCGTCATTATCGGTTCTCCTGCTTGGATTAGAACCGATAATAACGCCGTCTACTGACAGTTTATGGCAGTAGGCTTCAAGGTTCGGCGGGAACGTTTTGCTGTTCGCTCCACTCCTTGAGAAGAACGGCACGCCGGCGCGGATAACGCGTGTCGTCCGGGAGGATTTCGATGATTCGGTCGGTGCGGAAGTGGCGGTAATCCTGCCTGAGCTCGCACCAGGCGACCATGACCCGGACTTGCTCGAAAAAGCTGATCGCGAAGGGCCAGACGCGGCGGACGGTGACCGCACCGCTTTCATCCGTATAGGTCAATTTGAGAATACGCTCGGCCCGGATTGCCTTGCGGATGACGCCGAGATCGGCCTTGTCCTCGAAGCGCGGACGGAAATTGACGAGAAGGGTCGATGTTTCGATCTCGGCGCGCATCTCGCGCGGCAAGACGTCCGCAATCTTGGCCAGAGCATCGGTGCCTGCCGCAGCAAGGCGAGGATCTGCGGCGCGCGCGACCCACCGGGATCCGAGGACCAGCGCCTCGATCTCATCCTGCGAAAACATCATCGGCGGCAGCATGAAACCGGGCTTCAGGACATAGCCGACCCCTGCCTCGCCATCGATCAGCGCGCCCTGCGCCTGCAAGCTGGCAATATCGCGGTAGAGGGTGCGGATGCTGACGCCCGTTTCGGCCGCAAGGATGGCGCCGCTCACTGGACGGCGATAGCGCCGCAGTGTCTGAAGCAGTGCCAACAGGCGTTCCGAGCGCGCCATTGCATCAACCTATCGCTTCCATTCCACCCAGTCGCGCATCAGGCGGTGGGCAATGGCGCCCTTGGGTGGCGATGCCTGGCCATTGGCGCCGGGACGTTCCAGCATTTCGATCGTTTCCTCGCGCGTGAACCAGCGGCAGTCCTCGAGCTCCTGCTCATCGCGGTGGATGGTTCTGGATTTTGCCTCAGCAAAGCAGCCGATCATCAGCGAATGCGGCATGGGCCAGGGTTGCGACGCGTGATAGCGGACGCGGCCGATATGGATGCCGGACTCCTCCAGCGTTTCACGGCGGACCGCATTTTCGATTGTCTCGCCCGGCTCCACGAAGCCTGCGAGGCAGGAATACATGCCCGGCGCAAAGTGCGGGCTGCGGCCAAGCAGGCAAAGATCGCGCTCCTCGTCGATGACAAGCATGATCGCGACCGGATCGGTGCGCGGAAAGATCATGTGCTCGCAGGCCGTGCACACGCGCTTGTAGCCGCCGATACGCATTTCCATTGCCGAGCCGCACCGGCCGCAGTAGCGGTTGTCGCAGTTCCAGCGGATGAGGCTGGCGGCCTGCGCGAATTCGCCGAGCAGCACGTCATCGATGAGTTGGTCGCGGTAAAGCGTCCGGCCGTCTGCAGGCTTGTAATGGCTTTTGAGATCCTCGGCCGGAGTACCGACAGGAACAGCAAGCCGCGGCTCGCCCGTCTTGCGGTAGCCGAGCAGGATCGTTTCGTCCCAATGCGGCTGCAGCTCTTGCAGCTCGTAGCGGGCGAAGAGCGGGTCGAGCACCTGGCCGTCATGCTTCAGGACGAGCTTGTCCTTGGTGAAGGCGAAGATATGCGTGCCGTCTTTCGCCAGCGCCCTATCGACAGACTGCTCGTCGCGATGCTCGGAATCGCGGATCAGGTCGTTTGCGGCGAAAGCCGTCAAATTGCTGGGCTCCGGATGGGGCGCATCGGTATCGAAAAGTGAATGACTCATGATGAAAGGGTTTCCCGCAATGTCGTTATGAATTCATCCCGCTTGCTGTCGTCATAGGCTTCGGCTTTGCCGAAACCCCAGACCGGGCCCGGCCAGTTGGCGTCGCCTTCGAAGCGGGCGATGATATGAACATGAAGCTGACGGACGATATTGCCAAGCGCCCCGACGTTGATTTTTGTGGCACCGGTAACCTTCTTCAGTGCATTCGCCACCAGCTCGATCTCGAATGTCAGCAGCACCTGGTCGAGCGGCGTCAGTTCGAAGATTTCCGTGATGTCGGCGCGGCGGGGTACGAGGATCAGCCACGGCCAGCGGGCGTCCTTCGACAATCTCAGGTCGCACAGGCCTGTCGGCATGATACTTGTGCTGTCATTCTCGAGCCGCGGGTCGAGCACGAATTCAGTCAAAGGGCATTCCTCCATACTTTTCCTATGATTAGCAGTTTTTTTTTAGCTTGGCTTGCTTTTGATGGCGATATTGCCGATATGTGCATCCGGGAGGTTGGTGGTGGACGAGCCACTCGCCAACCGGGTCAGGTCCGGAAGGAAGCAGCCCTAACGAGCCAGGCACGGGTCATCGTGCCAGCCTCCCACCTTCTCTCTTCCACAATGCCCGGCGTTCCGGGCGACAAGCAGGGCGATGAGCGACACCGAGCGACAGTCACAAGATGCCGCCTCGACGGGCACCGGATACCGGGTGCTGGCACGCAAATACCGCCCAAAGGATTTCACGGACCTCATGGTCGGCCAGGAGCCGATGGTCCGCACGCTTACCAACGCTTTCGAGACCGGCCGTATCGCGCAGGCCTATATGCTCACCGGCGTTCGCGGTGTCGGCAAGACGACGACGGCCCGTATTCTCGCGCGGGCGCTGAACTACAAGACGCCCGCGATCGACAAGCCGACGATCGACCTTCGCGTGCCGGGCGACCATTGCCAGGCGATCATGGAAGGCCGCCATGTCGACGTGATCGAGATGGACGCTGCGTCGCACACCGGCATCGACGATATCCGCGAAATCATCGAGCAGGTGCGCTACCGTCCGGTTTCGGCGCGCTACAAAGTTTATATCATCGACGAAGTGCATATGCTTTCGACACAGGCCTTCAACGGCCTGCTAAAGACGCTCGAGGAGCCGCCGGAGCATGTGAAGTTCATCTTCGCGACCACAGAAATCCGTAAAGTTCCGATCACCGTCCTTTCCCGCTGCCAGCGTTTCGATCTTCGCCGCATCAGCGCGTCTGATCTCGTCGGACTGTTCACGACGATTTCGGCGAAGGAAGGTATCGACGCCGAGCCGGATGCGCTGGCAATGATCGCACGCGCCGCCGAAGGTTCGGCGCGCGACGGCCTTTCGCTGCTCGACCAGGCGATCGCCCATGGCGGCGGCGCGGTCCAGGCGGAGGCCGTGCGCGGCATGCTGGGCCTTGCCGACCGTGCGCGCATCGTCGATCTCTTTCAGCATGTCATCAAGGGCGACGTCGCAGCGGCGCTCGCCGAGTTCGAGGCGCAATATCAGGCAGGTGCAAATCCTGTCGTCGTCCTGACCGATCTTGCCGATTTCACGCACCTCGTCACCCGGCTCAAATATGTGCCGGACGCCGCAAACGATCCTTCGCTCAGTGAAGTCGAGCGCACCAAGGCTGCCGAGTTTGCGCAAGGGGTTGCGGTGACGACGCTGTCGCGTATCTGGCAGATGCTCTTGAAGGGGATTCCGGAAACGGAAAGCTCCTCGCGCACGGCCGGCGCCGCGGAAATGGTGTTGATCCGGCTGGCGCATGCCGCGCATCTGCCGGCGCCGGAAGATGCGGCCCGCAGGCTCGCCGAACTTTCCGACAGCAGCAGCGGCGGCTCGCGTCCTTCGCCGGCGCTGTCTGGAAACGGTGGCGGCGGAACCCACGTACCCTATCAGTCATCGGTCACCGCGCGCGCGCCGGAGAACACGCCGCGTCCGCAGCCATCCGGGCCGACGGCGACGCTACGCGCCGTTCCCAATCCCGATCCGCAGCCGCTGCAGGCAGGCCGGATCGAGATGAAACCGGCCGAAGCACCAAAGCCGCTCGTCCCGGTCAATTCGATCGCCGATATCGTCAATCTCGCCGCGGAGAAGCGCGACGTGAAATTGAAGGCGCTGGTGCGCAATTTCGTGCGGCCGGTGAAGATCGAGGCGGGCCGGCTTGATGTGAATCTCACTGAAGGTGCGCCGCCGACGCTGCTCAACGAACTTGCCGTCAAGCTGAAGGAATGGACCGGTATCCACTGGATCGTCAGCACCAGCCGCGAGGCCGGAGAGCCGACGTTAGTCGAGGCTGAAGCCAAGGCCAAGGAGCAGCAGGTTAGCGATGCCAGGCAAGATCCCGACGTCGCGGCGATCCTCGCCCAGTTCCCGGGCGCCAAGATCATCGACGTGCGGGTGAGGGCGCCGACGCCGGAGGAGGAAGCCGAGGAGGCCAAGCCGCCTGCGGTCGCCGAATCCGAAGAGGGCGACATCCTGCCGGGCGACGACATAGAATTCTAGTTTCGAGAAGGAGAAGACGATGCGCGACATCATGGGCATGATGGGCAAAGTCAAGGAAATGCAGGCCAAGATGGAGCAGATGCAGGCGGAGATCGCCGAGCTCCAGGCCGAAGGCAAGGCGGGCGGCGGTCTCGTGACCCTCGTGATGAGCGGTAAAGGGGAGCTGAAGAGCCTGAAGATCGACCCGTCGCTTTTCAAGGAGGACGACGTCGAGATCCTCGAAGATCTGATCGTTGCCGCTCATAAGGATGCCAAGGACAAGGCGGAAGCCGCAGCTGCCGAAAAGACCAAGGCGCTGACCGCCGGCCTGCCGATCCCGCCCGGCTTTAAGATGCCGTTCTAAGTTTTCAGATCAAGTTCACGGGGGAGAGAGCGGCGATGACGCTGACCAGTCTGCTTGTGTTTGCCGGCGCTCTCTTCATGGCTGCCGGTTCGCCCGGGCCGAGTATCGCGGCACTTGTCGCACGCGTGCTGTCGAAGGGCGCGCGCGATGTCCTGCCTTTTCTCGCCGCCATGTGGATCGGCGAGGCGATCTGGCTGACCTGCGCGGTCGCGGGCCTTGCCGCGATTGCCGAGACCTTCCATTGGGCGTTCGTCGCGATCAAGTGGCTAGGCGTCTGCTACCTGCTCTATCTCGCCTGGAAGATGTGGTTTGCCTCGCCGGATAAGAGCGAGGAGACGCTGCCGGAAGCGCAATCCGCTGCGAAGCTCTTTTTCGCGGGCATGACGGTGACGCTCGGCAATCCGAAGATCATGGTGTTCTACGTGGCTCTGCTGCCCTCGATCATCGACATTCATTCGGTGACGATCGTCGGCTGGGCTGAGCTCGTCACGACCATGTTTGTCGTGCTGATCCTGATCGATCTCACATGGGCACTCGCTGCTGCAAAAGCGCGTGGCTTCCTGAAAAGCCGCCGTGCGGTTCGGATCGCCAACCGGGCGAGTGCCGGAACCATGGCGGGTGCCGCCGTCGCAATCGCGTTGCGCTGACCCTAGCCTTGCGCCTCAAGCTGCGCCCTCAGTTTGAAGTGGACGGGTGCTGCGAGATAGCGGGCCTTGTCCTCAGATGAAAGGCGGCGGCCAAAGGTTGCGATCAGTTCCGGCATTGTTATCTTGGGTCCATCGAAAGGCACGTATTCGACAGTCGTTCCGGCCTCGGCCAGCCCATTCTTGATCACGCGGCAGTACATTCCGGGGCGAGCAGCCTCGGTATAGCGCCTCACGAATTGCGGATCGCCCATCTTGGCGGCGAATGTGGAGCAGGGGATCCGTGCGGAGGTGACCTCAAGCACGAGATCGCCCGCTATGAACCGATCACCGACGGAGACGTCACGGTTGTCGAGGCCATCGATGACAAGGTTTTCGCCAAACGTTCCGGGGTCGATCGGGCGCCGGAGTTCTTCTGCCCACCAGTCCAGCGTCAGCGCTCCTTCCAGATAGACGGCCTGATCGACGCCACCGTGATGCTTGCGGTTGCAGACGGCGTCGCCGACAAGCCCGTCGCCGTCGATGATCACGGCACCGTTGACGGCGTGTTTGTAGATGCCCGTCTTGTATTTCTTGCCGGGCAACCGTTGGGGACTGCCGGTGCAGACGGCACGTATTTTCATGAGCGACCGATCCTTCCGCGTTGCCGTTTTGGCAGCATATGGGCTAAGAACGGCACATGGCAAAGCGAGTCACAGGCCCCGAAATCGAAAAACTCATCCAACTTCTGGCGAAGGTGCCGGGTCTTGGGCCGCGCTCGGCACGGCGCGCGGCACTGCACCTGATCAAGAAGAAGGACCAGTTGCTCGGACCGCTGTCGAATGCGATGGGCGAGGCTTATGACAAGGTGAAAGTTTGCTCGCGCTGCGGCAATGTCGATACCCTCGATCCTTGCTCTGTGTGCACCGACGAGCGCCGCGACCACTCCGTTATCATCGTGGTCGAGGACGTTTCCGATCTCTGGGCGCTGGAGCGCGCCGGCGCGATGAATGCGGCCTATCACGTTCTCGGCGGCACGCTTTCACCGCTCGACGGCGTCGGGCCGGATGATCTCAACATTCGCGGGCTGATCGACCGCATCGGCGAGGGCGGCATTCGCGAACTCATCATCGCCGTCAACGCGACCGTCGAGGGGCAAACCACAGCCCACTATATAACGGATCAGCTGGCCGGGTTGGACGTGAAGATCACCCGGCTGGCGCATGGCGTTCCGGTCGGCGGGGAACTCGACTACCTCGACGAGGGAACGCTGGCGGCGGCGCTTCGAGCGCGAACGGTCATCTAGGGGGAAAAGAGATTGAAGACGATTGCGCGCCTTTCGATCCTGACCGCGGCGCTCGTGGCAGCGGTTCATTTGCCCGCCCTTGCCGCTCCCTCCAAGACGGCTGTCGAAGCGCAATTCGAAAATTGGGTGCAGACCGAACTGCGCCCGGAAGCCGAAAAGAATGGCATCTCGGCGAAGACGTTCCAGTCGGCCTTTGCAGGCATCGAGCTCAACTGGGACCTTCCTGATCTTGCGCCTCCCGGCTTTCCGCCGCCAAAGGCGCAAAAGCAGACGCAAGCCGAGTTTTCCTCACCCGCGCCCTATTTCAACGAAGAGCGGCTGAAAAGGCTTGCGGCGACCGGACGCGGCTTGGCCTCGCAATATGGCTCGACGCTGAAGCGCATCGAAAAAGCCTATGGTGTGCCCGGTTCGATCGTTCTGGCGATCTGGGGCCGCGAGACGGGCTTTGGCGCGGCGAAGATCCCGAATTCGGCGATCGAGGTGCTGGCGACCAAGGCCTTCATGTCGACGCGCAAGGATATGTTCCGCACCGAACTGATCGCCGCACTTCATATTCTCGATGGCGGCGATGTCGCCCCTGCCGACTTCAAGAGCTCCTGGGCGGGAGCGCTCGGCCAGCCGCAGTTCATGCCAAGCAGCTATCTCAAATATGCCGTCGATTTCGATGGGGACGGGCACCGCAATATCTGGACGTCCGTGCCGGACACTCTGGCATCAATAGCCAACTATCTTGTCAAAAAAGGTTGGCAGCGCAATCGCGATTGGGGCTTTGAGGTGACGATCCCCGCGCAGGTCTCCTGTGCGCAGGAAGGCCCGGATCTCGCAAAGCCTCTGTCGCATTGGGCTTCGCTCGGGATCGATCGCATTTCCGGCAAGGGCTTCCCGTCTGCCGAGATGAAAGCGGAAGGCATGATGCTGGTGCCGGCCGGCCGCGATGGGCCGGAATTCATCGTCACGCCGAACTTTTACATCATAAAGGAATACAACAACTCCGATCTCTATGCTCTCTATATCGGCAACCTCGCCGACCGGATCGCCGATGGCTCCGGGGCCTTTCAGGGAGCGTGGGGCGATGTCGGCAAGATGCTGCGCTCCGATGTTGCGGCCATGCAGAAGGCACTGGAGAAGAAGGGCTACGATGTCGGCGGCTCCGACGGCCTTCCCGGCTACAAGACGCGCCGCTCCATCGGCCAGTGGCAGGCAAAGAGCGGCATGACGCCCACCTGCTATCCCGAAGCCTCGATGATCGGAAAGCTCAAGTAGGGCCTACAGGTTGCGCTTCAGGCCCTCATGGCTCGCAACGAAGCCCAGCTTCTCGTAGAAGCGGATCGCATCGTCCCTGGTCTTGTCCGAGGTCAGCTGCACCAATCCGCAACCGCGTTCCTCACAGCGCGCGACCGCCCATTCGATGAAGCGCGTGCCGAGCCCGCTGCCGCGTTCCGATTGCGCGATGCGGACGCTTTCGATCTGCCCGCGCCACATGCCCGTGCGTGAAAGCCCTGGAATGAAGGTCAGCTGCAGGCAGCCAACCGGGTTGTCGTCGCCGTTTACGGCGACGCCTAGCAACTGGTTCGGATCGGCCTCGATAGCATCGAATGCCGCAAGATATCTGGCATCCGGCGGATCGGAGGCAATCTCCCGGTTTTGCCCGAGGTCATCATCGGCGAGCAGGCCGATGATTGCCGTGAGATCGGAACGGCGGGCGCGGCGAAAGGAATGCATGTCTTGCCTCAGTGGTGGAGATCGATGGGTGCCTTGTGAAAGACGTCGTCGGATGGCGGGATGGTCTGCCGTTCGATCATGCGGTGAACATGCGGCGCTTCGGTGCCGCGGTGAAGGGCGCGCAGGCGATCGAAGTTCTCCGCATCGGCCTGGGTGCGGCGCTGATTGTGGCGGATATACTCGACCCAGGTCGGCGTGTGGTAGGTCTCGGTCCAGATGCCGGGATTCTCGAGGTCGCGCATCAGCGCCCAGTTGCGTGCTCCGTCGCGGATGCGGATGCGCCGCCGCTCTCCCATCAGCTTCAGGAATTCCGGCAGGTCGTCATCGCCGATCTGATAATCGATCTGAACGACGATCGGCCCGCTGCGGGGCGTGATGTCGAGACCGAGTGCGGGCTCGATGAAGCGGTTGAGGGGATCGAGATTGAGCGAGGCAAAGGCCGGCATCGAGAAGCGAAGGCCGATGACGATGCCGATCAGCATGACGGCGGCGGAGCTGTAGAGCGCGTTCGAGACGCCGAAGCGATCGGCAAGCAGGCCCCAGAGCCAGCTGCCCCCGGCAATGCCGCCGAAAGTGACTGTCTGATAGAGCGAGAGCGCGCGTCCGACCACCCAGCGCGGCGTCGAAAGCTGGACGATCGTATTGAACAGGGAAAGCGCCAGCACCCAGCACGCGCCGGCAATGAGCAGACCGACCGAGGTGAGGATCGCAAAGGGGCTCGAGCCGGCGATCACCATGCTGATCGCAAAGCCGGTAAAGGAGTAGCGGATAATGCTTTCGCTGCTCAGCATCTCACGCAGCCGGGCGTTGAGGGCGCCGCCGCCGATTGCGCCAATGCCGAAGGAACCGAGCATAAGGCCATAGGTCAGCGGTCCGCCGGAGACAAGGTCGATCGCAACGATCGGCAGGAGGGCGAGCACCGAGCTTGCGCCGATGCCGAAGGTCATGCTGCGGAGCAGGACCTTCTCAAGGTTTGGCGACATCGAGACGTATCGAAGGCCGGCGGCGATCGCGCTTCCGAGATTTTCCCGCGGCAGCGAGGAAACAGGCAGCGCCGGCTTCCAGCGGAGCAGCGCGTAGATCATTGCCAGATAACTGATCGTATTGACCGCAAAGGCGCCCGCGGCCCCTGCGGTGGCGACGATGAGGCCGCCGATCGCGGGACCGACACTGCGGGTCAGGTTGAACCCCATGCTGTTCAGTGTCACCGCGTTTGGCAGGTCCTCCCGCGGAACCATGTCGCCGACGGAGGCCTGCCAGGAGGGATTGTTGAGTGCCGTGCCGCAACCAATCAGGAAGGTGAAGAGCAGGAGCAGCCAGGGCGTGATCCAGCCGAGCAGGGCGCAGGCGGTGAGTGCGGCCGAGACGATGAGCATCAGAAACTGGGCGGTGAGCATCACTTGCCGCCGGTCGAAATTGTCGGCAAGCGCACCGGAAATGAGCGAAATCAGCATTATGGGCAGCGCCGTCGATGTCTGGACCAGCGCCACCATGTCCTCCGAAGCGGCAAGCGTCGTCATCATCCAGGCGGCTCCGACCACCTGGATCAGCCCCCCGAAATTCGAGGCGATGCTTGCAACCCAGATCGTGCGATAGGTCTCGTGCCTCAGTGGTGCCAGCGTTGGTGAATTGGACAGCACGATTCCTCCGCCTTGTTTTGTTCTCCCTCGGCTCCAATATATAACGAAGCTTTATGCTGGCTAGGCGCGATTGCCTGCCCCCGGCGCATTTGAGCCGAGAGCTTGCAATTTCGAAAAAACAGGCCTATATGCAGCGCAAATTCTTGATCGTACGATGAAGAGTGGGCCGCAAGGACCCGCTCTTTTTTATTAGCGCGATCATGCAAAATGCTTGAAATTTGCAAGGAGCGCACCGCTTGTCGGATCAGACAAACGCAGAAAACGAACTTGAGCCGCGGCTGATTACCGAGACCGGGCTCGACCAGCGCCTTGCCGACATCATCGAACCGGTGCTCGTCGGCATGGGCTTCCGTCTGACCCGCGTGCGCATGCTCAACCAGAACGGCGCCACGCTGCAGATCATGGCTGAGCGCAACGACGGCACGATGACTGTTGAAGACTGCGAAGAGGTCTCGACGGCCATTTCTCCGGTCCTTGATGTGGAAGATCCGATCGATCAGGAGTATCATCTGGAGGTGTCTTCGCCGGGTATCGACCGTCCGCTGGTGCGGAAGTCGGATTTTACCCGTTGGCAAGGGCACCTTGTGAAGTGCGAAACGTCGATCATGATCGGCAACCGAAAGCGCTTCCGCGGAAAGATCATCGAAGTGGACGCGGATGGTTTCACGCTCGAGCGTGACCAGGTCGCCTATGGCGAAGAGCAGAAGGTCACCATTCCGTTCACTGCGCTCAGCGATGCGAAGCTCATTCTGACCGACGATCTGATCCGCGACGCGCTGCGCGCCGACAAGGCCGCGAAGGCGCAGGCCGCAAATCAGAACGATGCGGAAGACGAAGAATAACCGATCAACTACGGCTCCAGGGGCGGGAACCCGGTAAGCCAGGACGGAGAGATAAGACAATGGCAGTCAGTGCGAACCGGCTTGAACTTCTGCAGATCGCGGATGCAGTGGCGCGCGAAAAGGTCATCGACCGCGAAATCGTGCTTGCCGCAATGGCGGATGCGATCCAGAAAGCGGCACGCTCCCGTTACGGCACTGAATCGAACATCCGCGCCGATATCAATCCGAAGACCGGCGAAATCCGCCTGCAGCGCCTGCTCGAAGTCGTCGAGAAGGCCGAGGATTACTCGACGCAGATCCCGCTGGAACTCGCCCGCGACCGTAATCCCGACGCCGCCCTCGGCGACTTCATCGCCGATCCGCTGCCGCCGATGGATTTCGGCCGCATCGCGGCGCAGTCGGCCAAGCAGGTCATCGTCCAGAAGGTGCGCGAAGCGGAGCGTGATCGTCAGTTCGACGAATTCAAGGATCGTGTCGGCGAGATCGTCAACGGCACCGTCAAGCGTGTCGAATACGGCAATGTCATCGTCGATCTCGGCCGTGGCGAAGGCATCATCCGCCGCGACGAAATGATCCCGCGCGAAAACGTCCGTTATGGCGATCGCGTGCGCGCCTACGTCTATGACGTTCGTCGCGAGCAGCGCGGCCCGCAGATTTTCCTGTCGCGCACGCATCCGCAGTTCATGGTGAAGCTCTTCACCATGGAAGTGCCGGAAATTTACGACGGCATCATTCAGGTCCGCTCTGTTGCCCGCGACCCGGGCTCGCGCGCCAAGATCGCCGTCATCTCGAACGATAGTTCGATCGATCCGGTCGGCGCCTGCGTTGGTATGCGTGGTTCGCGCGTCCAGGCCGTTGTCGGCGAGCTCCAGGGCGAAAAGATCGACATCATTCCGTGGTCGCAGGATCCTGCAACCTTTGTCGTCAACGCCCTTCAGCCGGCCGAAGTTGCCAAGGTTGTTCTCGACGAGGATGCAGAGCGCATCGAAGTCGTGGTTCCGGACGAGCAGCTTTCGCTCGCGATCGGCCGCCGCGGCCAGAACGTCCGGCTTGCGTCGCAGCTGACCGGCTGGGACATCGACATCATGACGGAAGCGGAGGAGTCCGAGCGCCGTCAGAAGGAATTCAACGAGCGCACCAACCTCTTCATGGACTCGCTCGACGTTGACGAGATGGTCGGCCAGGTTCTGGCCTCGGAAGGCTTTGCTGCCGTTGAAGAGCTCGCTTATGTCGATCTCGATGAAATTTCATCGATCGACGGCTTTGACGAGGAGACGGCACAGGAAATCCAGCAGCGCGCCCGCGAATATCTCGAAAAGCTCGAAGCCGAGATGGACGAGAAGCGCAAGGCGCTCGGCGTCTCCGACGAATTGCGCCAGATCGACGGCATGACCGGTCAAATGCTGGTCGCCCTCGGCGAAGACGGCATCAAGACGATGGAAGATTTCGCGGGCTGCGCCGCTGACGATCTCGTCGGCTGGACCGAACGCAAGAACGGTGAGACCAAGAAATTCGAGGGCCTCTTCTCGAAGTTCGACGTTTCGCGCGTCGAAGCCGAGCAGATGATCGTTCAGGCGCGGCTTGCTGCCGGCTGGATCACCGAGGAAGATCTTGCGAAGGATGTCGAAGCCGTTGAGGCCGATGCAGCCGAGCAGGAAGCGTAATGACCGCGCAGCCGGACACTTCTCCTGAGGATGATGATCTTGCAGGTTATGACGTGAACGGCCGCATGTGCATCGTGACGCGCGAAAGCGGATCGCCGGACGAGCTGATCCGCTTCGTTGCAGCTCCCGATGGAACGGTAATCGCCGACCTGAAGCGTCAGCTTCCGGGACGCGGTTGCTGGGTCAAGCTCGATCGCGCGTTGGTCGACAAGGCCGTGGCGAAGAAATCCTTCGCCCGCGCCCTGAAAGCCGACGTGAAGGCGGCGGGTGATCTCGGTGAAACCGTTGACCATCTGCTCGCGCAGCAACTGATGCAGATGATGAACATGGCGCGCAAAGCGGGCCAGTTCGTCAGCGGCTCTTCGAAAGTGGATGCCGCGGTCCGCAGCGGGGCGGCGCTGGCCGTGTTCCATTCGACGGACGCTGCGGACGATGGTGTGAGAAAAATCGACCAGGCTCGCAAGGCCTGGCACCTTGGAATGGAAACCGAGGAGGAAATACCTTCCTTCCGTCTCTTCTCGGAGAGCGAAATGGAAGGCGTGATGGGCCAGAATGCTTTTATCCATGCCGCAGCGCTTGCAGGGCAGGCAGGTGAGGGTGTAGTGAAGCGCGCAAAGATGCTCGAAAGGTACCGCAGCGGCGGTCAGTCCCGGGCACCAGGCGGCGCTGGCCGGCAAAAACAATGATGCGGCGACCGGCACCGGCCGGCCCATCATTGATCGACAGTATTTGAACGACAGGGTCTGATGACGTCATCGCTCCCTGTCCGAAGGAACGGGAACGAATGACCGATAGCAATGACGACAAGACGCTTGGAGCAAAGAAGACGCTTACCCTGAAGCCATCGGGGATGAGCCAGGGCACCGTGCGCCAGGATATGGGTCGCGGTCGCACCAAGGCGGTCGTTGTCGAGACTCGCAAGCGGCGCCCGATGCGCCCTGAAGACGAGCGTCCGATCACGCCAGCTCAGGCCCCGGCACCTGCGCCCCGTGCGGCAGAATCCGCTCCGGCGGCAAAGCAGGCGCCTGCGCCGCGTATCCATCCACCGGGCGGCCAACCGCCGCGTCCGCAGCAGCAGTCTTCGCAGGCTACCCGCCAGCAGGACCGTCCGCGTCCGGTGGTTCTGAACCATCTGTCGCCCGAGGAAATGGATGCTCGCCGCCGCGCGCTCGCCATGGCACAGGTCCGCGATGCCGAGGATGCGGTTCGCCGCGCCGAGGAAGAAAAGCGCCGAGCAGCCGAGGAGGCCGTCCGCCGCGAAGCGGAAGCAGCTGAAGCAGCTGAAACGGCACGCCGCGCAGCCGAAGAAGCCGCCCGTGCCCCGGCGCCAGTCGAAAACGCTCCGGTTGCGGAAGCAGTCCAGGTCGAGGCGCCGCGCCCTGCTCCGGCAGTGCGCCGTCCGGATACTCCGGCACCTGCCGCCGCCCGCCCGGCGCCTGGTGCGCCCGCACCGGCAGGACGCGCCCGCCGTCCGGAAGCTGAAGACGAGGAGCGCGCAGCGCCTCGTGGGGCTCCCGCCCGCGGCAGGGTTGTTCGCCCGGAACCGGCAAAGCCGGTGACGACGCGTCCGAAGACCGAAGAGGAGCGCCGCCGCGGCAAGCTGACGATCACCACCGCAAACGTCGATGACGACGGCAATGCGCGCGGCCGTTCGCTGTCCGCCATGCGCCGCCGCCAGGAGAAGTTCCGCCGCAGCCAGATGCAGGAAACCCGCGAGAAGGTTGTCCGCGAAGTCATTCTGCCTGAGACCATCACCATTCAGGAACTGTCGCAGCGCATGTCCGAACGCGCCGTCGACGTCATCAAGTACCTGATGAAGGAAGGCCAGATGATGAAGCCGGGCGACGTCATCGACGCCGACCTCGCTGAACTCATTGCCGGCGAATTCGGCCATACCGTCAAGCGCGTCTCCGAATCCGACGTTGAGCTCGGCATCTTCAATGTTGCCGACCAGGAAGGCGATCGCGTTTCGCGTCCGCCGGTTGTTACGATCATGGGTCACGTCGACCACGGCAAAACCTCGCTGCTCGACGCCATCCGTCATGCCAACGTGGTTGCCGGCGAAGCCGGTGGTATCACGCAGCATATCGGCGCCTACCAGGTCGAACAGAACGGTCAGAAGATCACCTTCATCGACACCCCCGGCCACGCTGCGTTCACGGCCATGCGCGCCCGCGGTGCGCAGGCCACCGACATCGCAATCCTGGTCGTTGCAGCTGACGACAGCGTCATGCCGCAGACGATTGAATCGATCAACCACGCCAAGGCGGCCGGTGTTCCGATCATCGTGGCGATCAACAAGGTCGATAAGCCGACCGCCGATCCGCAGAAGGTGCGCACGCAGCTCCTGCAGCACGAAGTCTTCGTGGAATCGATGGGCGGTGAAGTTCTTGACGTCGAAGTTTCGGCCAAGACGGGCTTGAACCTCGACAAGCTGCTGGAAGCCATTCTGCTGCAGGCCGAAATTCTGGACCTCAAGGCCAATCCGAACCGCACGGCGGAAGGGACGGTCATCGAAGCCCAGCTCGACCGCGGCCGAGGTTCGGTTGCCACCGTTCTTGTCCAGAACGGCACGCTGAAGCCCGGCCAGATCATTGTTGCTGGCGATGTCTGGGGTCGTGTCCGCGCACTCGTCAACGACAAGGGCGAGCACGTCAAGGAAGCCCCGCCGGCTATGCCGGTCGAGGTGCTTGGCCTTTCCGGTACACCGCAGGCGGGTGACAGGTTCGCCGTCGTCGAAAACGAGGCTCGTGCGCGTGAAATCTCCGAGTACCGCCAGCGTCTGGCCCGCGATAAGGCTGCTGCCCGCCATTCGGGTCAGCGCGGTTCGCTGGAACAGATGATGAGCCAGCTTCAGGCGGCAGGCGTCAAGGAATTCCCGCTGGTCGTCAAGGGCGACGTGCAGGGTTCGATCGAAGCGATTGCCGGTGCGCTTGACAAGCTGGGAACCGACGAAGTTCGCGCCCGCATCGTGCATTCTGCGGCTGGTGGTATCACCGAGTCGGATATCTCTCTAGCTGAGGCTTCCGGTGCCGCAATCATCGGCTTCAACGTCCGTGCCAATGCACAGGCCCGTACCTTGGCCGAGCGGCAGGGTATCGAAATCCGCTACTACAACATCATCTACGACCTCGTGGATGACGTTAAGGCGGCAATGTCCGGCCTGCTTTCTCCGGAGCGCCGCGAAACCTTCCTCGGCAATGCCGAGATCCTCGAGGTGTTCAACATCACGAAGGTCGGCAAGGTTGCAGGTTGCCGCGTTACCGAAGGCAAGGTCGAGCGTGGCGTCGGCGTCCGCCTCATCCGCGACAACGTCGTCATCCACGAAGGCAAGCTCAAGACGCTCAAGCGCTTCAAGGACGAGGTATCGGAAGTGCATGCCGGCCAGGAATGCGGTATGGCTTTCGAGAATTACGAAGACATCCGCGCAGGCGACACGATCGAATGCTTCCGCGTCGAGCACATCACGCGGACGCTCTGATCGTGTGATTTTGGAAATTTGGACGGGCGCCGGATCAACTGAGGCCGGCGCCCGAACCTTTTGAGGCAAAGAAAAATGGCAACAAGACCAACAACCTCCGCACCTTCGCAGCGTATGCTGCGCGTCGGCGAGCAGGTTCGCGCCGCTATCACGCAGGTTCTGCAACGCGGCGAAGTGCGCGATGACGTGATCGAGAAGACCGTCATTTCCATCTCCGAAGTCCGCATGTCGCCCGATCTGAAGATCGCGACAGCCTATGTTACGCCGCTCGGTGTGACGGATCATGATGCGGTGATCGCTGCGCTGAACCGCAATGCGAAGTTCATCCGCGGCCGGCTCGGACCGCAGCTGCGACAGATGAAGTACATGCCGGAAGTGCGTTTCCGCGACGACACCAGCTTCGACAACTACAAAAAGATCGACGAACTGCTCCGCTCGCCCGAGGTTCAGCGCGACCTCGATGGCGATACTGAAGAGCAATAGCAGAAGAAACGAATGTCAAAACCACGCAAACCCAAGGGCCGCCCGGTTTCCGGCTGGCTGATCCTCGACAAGCCGGTGGATTTCGGCTCGACGGAAGCCGTCTCCAAGATCAAGTGGCTCTTCAAGGCCCAGAAATGCGGCCACGCCGGCACGCTCGATCCTCTTGCTTCGGGAATGCTGCCGGTAGCGCTCGGCGACGCGACCAAGACCGTTCCCTATGTCATGGACGGCCGCAAGATCTACGAATTCACGGTAACTTGGGGTGAGGAACGCGCAACGGACGATCTCGAGGGCGATGTGACCCAGAGCTCCGATAAGCGCCCGAGCGAACAGCAGATCCGCGATCTCCTGCCGAAATACACGGGGGTCGTCAGCCAGGTGCCGCCGCAGTTCTCGGCGATCAAGATCGCCGGTGAGCGCGCCTACGATTTGGCGCGCGATGGCGCGGCGGTGGAGATTCCATCCCGTGAAGTCGAGATTTTCCGGCTGACGCTGCTTGCCTGCCCGGATGAGAATACCGCGCATTTCGAAGTAGAATGCGGCAAGGGCACCTATGTGCGCGCGCTCGCTCGCGACTTGGGCCGCGATTTCGGCTGCTACGGGCATATCTCGGGCCTTCGCCGAACCTTCGTTGCGCCCTTTGCCGAGGAAACAATGGTACCGCTCGCCGATCTCGTCGCGCTTGAGGCGATCGAGGATGCAGACGAACGCCTTGCCGCACTGGACGCCCTGCTGATTGACACCAGTGAAGCACTCTCCTCGCTGCCGCACCTTGTCGTCAACGATGACCAGGCGCACCGGCTCAAGATGGGCAACCCGATCCTCGTGCGCGGCCGTGATGCACCGGTTGCCGAAAGCGAAGCTTATGCGACGGCGCGTGGCAAGCTGATCGCGATCGGCGAGATCGGCCAGGGGGAATTCCGCCCGAAGCGTGTCTTCGTCTGAGCTTCAGTTCCACCCGCAAGAGGCGTGCCCGGCATGCCTCTTCCCTTTGCTGTCTGAATGGTTTATAGGCAGCGCCAGCATCAGGCAGGCCTGATTGCATTCGCGGCCGAAGCTGGACGACATCCCGGCTTTTGGCGACTTCATTCTCCTCTCATGGAAAGGAACATCCGATGTCGATTACTGCTGAGCGCAAGACCGCCCTTATCAAGGAATACGCAACGTTCGAAGGCGACACCGGTTCTCCGGAAGTCCAGGTTGCGATCCTGACCGAGCGGATCAACAACCTCACGGAACACTTCAAGGGCCACAAGAAGGACAACCATTCCCGCCGTGGTCTGCTGACAATGGTTTCCAGCCGCCGTTCGCTTCTTGATTACCTCAAGAAGAAGGACGAAAGCCGTTACTCCAAGCTGATCTCCAGCCTGGGTATCCGCCGCTGACGGTTTTCCGGCGGGCGCTCTTCGGGCGCCCGCCGGATTCTTTTGAGGGTCGAGAACCCCTGAATTTCTACCGCCGCGCCCTATCTTCGCGTGGAGGAAACACGGCGGACCGGATGGGCCGGTTCTGCCAAACCAACCGTTGACCTGTCATGGGGCAGGATTGCCGGATGCTTTCGACCAAAGTCTTTCAGGAGGCTTTGGTCCGGTTTCTCAGTAAACCGAGGATGAAAAGCCTCCCGTTGTCTTGCCCATGATGTGTCACATTAATTGCGGTCGACTGTGCGCTGCGCTTCTGGCGATGGCACGCGCTCCCGCATTGAAGGACAAGACATATGTTCGATACCCATACCGTGGAAATCGAGTGGGCAGGCCGCCCGCTAAAGCTGGAAACCGGCAAGATCGCCCGTCAGGCTGACGGCGCCGTTCTGGCTACCTACGGCGAAACCGTCGTTCTGGCGACTGTTGTTTCCGCCAAGGCTCCGAAGGCCGGTCAGGATTTCTTCCCGCTGACCGTCAACTACCAGGAAAAGACCTACGCAGCCGGCAAGATTCCCGGCGGCTATTTCAAGCGCGAAGGCCGCCCGACCGAAAACGAAACCCTCGTTTCCCGCCTGATCGACCGCCCGATCCGTCCGCTCTTCCCGGAAGGCTACAAGAACGACACGCAGGTCGTCGTCACCGTCATTCAGCATGACCTGGAAAACAATCCGGACATCCTGTCGATGGTTGCCACTTCGGCCGCCCTGACTCTCTCCGGCGTTCCCTTCATGGGTCCTGTCGGCGGCGCGCGCGTCGGCTATATCAACGGCGAATACGTCCTGAACCCGCATCTCGACGAGCTGGACGAGTCGGTGCTTGACCTCGTCGTTGCCGGTACGCACGATGCCGTTCTGATGGTCGAATCCGAAGCCAAGGAACTGAACGAAGACATCATGCTCGGTGCTGTCATGTTCGGTCACCGGGGCTTCCAGCCGGTTCTCGACGCGATCATCAAGCTTGCCGAAGTGGCTGCCAAGGAGCCGCGCGACTTCCAGCCGGAAGACTATTCCGAACTCGAAGGCGAGATGCTGAAGCATTTCGAAACTGAACTTCGCGCCGCCTACAAGAACACGCAGAAGGCTGAGCGCTACGCTGCCGTCGATGCCGTCAAGGCGAAGGTCAAGGCCCACTTCCTGCCGGAAGAAGGCGAAGCCAAGTACACGGCCGAAGAAGTCGGCGCGATCTTCAAGCATCTGCAGGCGAAGATCGTTCGCTGGAACATTCTCGACACCAAGAGCCGCATCGACGGCCGCGACCTGTCGACCGTTCGCCCGATCGTTTCGGAAGTCGGCCTCCTGCCGCGCACCCACGGTTCGGCCCTCTTCACCCGCGGTGAAACGCAGGCGATCGTTGTTGCCACGCTCGGCACCGGCGAAGACGAGCAGTATGTCGACAGCCTGACGGGCATGTACAAGGAGCGCTTCCTGCTCCATTACAACTTCCCTCCCTACTCTGTAGGCGAAACCGGCCGCATGGGCTCCCCGGGCCGCCGCGAAATCGGTCACGGCAAGCTCGCATGGCGCGCTATCCGCCCGATGCTGCCGTCTGCCGAACAGTTCCCCTACACGCTGCGCGTCGTCTCCGAGATCACCGAGTCGAATGGCTCGTCCTCGATGGCAACCGTTTGCGGCACTTCGCTCGCTCTGATGGACGCCGGCGTTCCGTTGGCCAAGCCGGTTGCCGGTATCGCCATGGGCCTGATCCTGGAAGGCGATCGCTTCGCCGTTCTCTCCGACATTCTCGGTGACGAAGACCACCTCGGCGACATGGACTTCAAGGTCGCTGGTACTGCCGACGGCATCACCTCGCTGCAGATGGACATCAAGATCGCCGGTATCACCGAAGAGATCATGAAGGTTGCTCTCAGCCAGGCTCAGGGTGGCCGCACGCATATTCTCGGCGAAATGGCCAAGGCCATCACCGAGAGCCGTGGCCAACTCGGCGAGTTCGCACCGCGCATCGAAGTCATGAACATTCCGGTCGACAAGATCCGCGAAGTCATCGGCTCCGGCGGCAAGGTCATCCGCGAAATCGTCGAAAAGACCGGCGCCAAGATCAACATCGAAGACGACGGTACCGTCAAGATCGCTTCGTCCTCCGGTAAGGAAATCGAAGCGGCCCGTAAGTGGATTCACTCGATCGTCGCCGAACCGGAAGTCGGTCAGATCTATGAAGGCACGGTCGTCAAGACCGCCGACTTCGGCGCCTTCGTCAACTTCTTCGGCGCCCGCGATGGCCTCGTCCACATCTCGCAGCTTGCTTCCGAGCGCGTTGCCAAGACGCAGGATGTCGTCAAGGAAGGCCAGAAGGTCTGGGTCAAGCTCCTCGGCTTCGACGAGCGCGGCAAGGTCCGCCTGTCGATGAAGGTCGTCGACCAGGCGACCGGCCAGGAACTCCCGGCTTCCGAAAAGAAGAAGGAAGAAGCGGCCGAGTAAGCCGCACCCTTCCAATCGTTCATGGGCGCGGGAGTTTCCCGCGCCCTTTTTGTATTCGAAGACGAGAAAAGATCATGAGCCGCGAGACGCTGAAGACCCTGTTCCATCCCTTTGTGACCCGTACCATCGATGCGCCGGGCGAGGGCGAGCGTGTGCTGTTTCTGGGCGCCGAAGCAGGCTTTGCGCGGCCGGAAGGGTTTGCCGCCTCGCTGAGCGCCGTTCAGGGCTTCCGGCCGCTCTACAGGCAACTGCTGTCGCAGCGTATCGAAACATCGCCTGAGATCGAAGGCGACGACTATGATGCGGCTCTCGTGCTCTGCACCAAGCACAAGGGCGAGAACGAGGCCAACATCGCTGCAGCGCTTTCCCGCGTTAAGGTGGGTGGCCTGATCGTTGTCGCCGGCGGCAAGGAAGACGGTATCCAGCCACTGCGCAAGCGTATGGAGGGCTTCGGCCTCGATATTGAACACATGCCGAAATATCACGGCGTCGCCTTCTGGTTCGTTCGTCCCGAAGATGTCAACGAGGCCTTGGCGAAGCTCGCCAAGGCACCTGTCCGCGTCGACGGGCGCTTCATCGCCTCGTCAGGCATGTTCTCGCACGACCGCATTGACGACGGCTCGGAGCTGCTTGCATCGCGCCTGCCGACGGATTTCACGGGCGACGCAGCCGATTTCGGCGCCGGTTGGGGTTATCTGTCGGCCGAGCTTGCCGAGAAGTCGCCGAAGCTCGAGCGGATCGACCTTTATGAGGCCAATTACGCCTCCCTGGAGGCTGCGAAGGGCAATCTGGCAGAGAACTGCCCTGACGCGCCAGCGCGCTTCTTCTGGCACGATCTGGCGGCTGAACCGGTCAAGGACAAGTACGACCTGATCGTCATGAACCCGCCATTCCACGAAAGCCATGCGGCCGAGCCCTCGCTCGGTCAGGCGATGATCAAGACCGCCGCCTCATCCCTGCGCGGCGGTGGCCGCCTGATGCTCGTCGCCAATCGCGGCCTGCCCTATGAGGCTGTGCTTGCCGCAAACTTCAAGGAGAGCGGCGAGACCTGCCGCAACGCGCGCTTCAAGGTGCTGTGGGCGAAGAAGTAAGACGCTACGCGGCTTCTATTTCCTTGCGGGCTGCGCTCGCGAGGAAAGCCGAACGGGTCAAGCCCCGCTCTTTGGCGGCAGCGTCGATTGCGTCAAGCATGCCCTTTTCAAAGGTCACGTTCGCGCGCACGATCCGGGTCTCGTCCTCGATGAACGGGACGCGCGTCAGGAATGCACCGGCTGCAAGTTGCTCGCGAACATCTGCGCGGCTGCTCACGGCTTCAAAGGATGAGGGCGTTGGAAGCGCGTCGTCTTCAGCCCACAGCCTCAAGGCTTCGATCGCATTTGCGGTGAGGTCGTCCTCGACGTCTGCGGCGGAAAACACCGACGGCAGGTCAGGGAAGCTGATCCCAAACGCGCTGTTTTCGTCTTTGTGAACGAGAGCGATGAAATATTTCATCGGTTGCTCCTCATGCCCATCCGGCTTGCTTAGCTATTGCGAGCGCCGTACCCACCGGCAGATCTTTCTTCGGGTGCGGCACGATGATCGTTCGATCGCCCTTTCTGAATTTGTGGTGCGATCCCTTTATGGAAACGAGCTCAAAGC
The DNA here is from genome assembly GCF_012641395.1 of Rhizobium sp. P32RR-XVIII. GTDB lineage: Bacteria > Pseudomonadota > Alphaproteobacteria > Rhizobiales > Rhizobiaceae > Rhizobium. The sequence goes on from NZ_JABAIH010000001.1 coordinate 67,447, forward strand.
CCTCGCGTTTGAGGCGCGAAATGATCTTTTGGCTGTTTCGCGCCATGCGTGCTCCCCACCCAAGGCAATATATGCCGCAACCGCAGAAACAGCAAGGGCGTGCGCATTATGATGCGCACGCCCTTCACGGTTCGATTTAGTTTTGATCTTACTCGACATCCGCTGTGCGTAGCGTTTCGAGTGTCGGCATCGAGGTGATGTTGTAGCCAGCATCGACGAAGTGGATCTCGCCGGTAACACCTGTGGACAGATCCGACAGCAGGTAGAGCGCGGAATTGCCGACCTGATCGATGCTTACGGTCTTGCGGAGCGGCGCGTTGCGCTGGTTCCACGAGAGGATCGCGCGCGCATCCGAGATACCGGCGCCTGCGAGTGTCCGGATCGGGCCTGCGGAGATCGCGTTGACGCGGATGCCGCGCGGGCCGTAATCGGCGGCGAGATAACGGACGGACGCTTCGAGCGCTGCCTTTGCTACGCCCATGACGTTGTAGTTGGGGATGACGCGCGTCGACCCGTTATAGGTCAGCGTCAGCATCGAGCCGCCCTCGTTCATCAGCGGCGCGCAGCGCTTGGCGATTTCCGTGAACGAGAAGCAGGAGATCACCATCGTGCGGCTGAAATTTTCGCGGGTGGTGTCTGCGTAAAGACCCTTCAGCTCGTTCTTGTCGGAAAAGCCGATGGCATGGACGATGAAATCCAGCTTGCCCCAGCGCTCCTTGATCGCCTCGACGACGCCATCAACCGAGGCGATGTCGTCCACGTCGCAGGGTACGATGAAATCCGATCCGGTTTCAGCCGCCAGTGGCTTCACCCGCTTGCCAAGGGCTTCGCCTTGGTAGGTGAACGCGAGCTCTGCGCCTTGGGCCGCGAGCGCCTTTGATATGCCCCATGCGATAGAATGGTTGTTTGCGACGCCCATGATGAGCCCGCGCTTACCGTGCATTATTCCTGCCATGTTATTATCCGTTGTAGCGCTGGAAGACGAGCGTGGCGTTGGTACCGCCGAAGCCGAAGGAGTTGGAGAGAGCAATATCTACCTTGGCATTGTCGATGCGCTTGCGAACGATCGGCACGCCCTCGAATTCCGGATCGAGTTCCGTGATGTGGGCGCTTTCGCCGATGAAGCCTTCCTGCATCATGAGAAGCGAGTAGATCGATTCCTGAACGCCGGCAGCCCCGAGCGAGTGGCCGGTCAGCGACTTGGTCGACTGGATGTGAGGGATCCTGTCGCCGAAAACTTCCCGGATCGCGCCAATTTCCTTGCTGTCACCCACCGGCGTCGAGGTGCCGTGCGTGTTGATGTAGTCAACGTTGCCTCTGACGGTGGAAAGCGCCTGACGCATGCACCGCACCGCACCCTCTCCCGAGGGAGCAACCATGTCGTAGCCATCCGAGGTCGCACCGTAGCCGACGATCTCGGCGTAGATCTTGGCGCCGCGCGCCTTGGCATGTTCCAGTTCTTCGAGCACGAGAACGCCTGCACCGCCGGCGATCACAAAGCCGTCGCGGCTGACGTCATAGGCGCGCGAGGCACTTTCCGGCGTATCGTTGTACTTGGAGGACATCGCACCCATGGCGTCGAAGAGGTTGGACATGGTCCAGTCGAGGTCTTCGTGGCCACCGGCGAACATCACGTCCTGCTTGCCCCACTGGATCATTTCCGTGGCGTTGCCGATGCAGTGCGCGGACGTCGAGCAGGCCGAGGAGATCGAATAGTTGACGCCGTGGATCTTGAACCAGGTTGCAAGCGTTGCCGATGCCGTGGACGACATTGCCTTGGGAACGGCAAACGGGCCGATGCGCTTGGGGCTGTTGTTCTTAATGGTGATCTCGGCGGCTTCGATCAGGGTGCGGGTGGACGGCCCACCGGAGCCCATGATGATGCCAGTGCGTTCGTTGCCGCTCACCATGGACTCCTCGAGACCGGAATCGGCGATCGCCTGCTTCATGGCGACATGGTTCCAGGCACCGCCCTGCGACAGGAACCGCATGGCTCGGCGGTCGACGAGGTCGGTGGGGTCGAGGCTCGGGCGGCCCCAGACGTGGCATTTGAAGCCATGCTCTGCAAAATCGTTGGAGAAGGAAATGCCTGACTTGGCGTCGCGCAGCGAGGCGGTGACTTCCGCAGCATCATTGCCGATCGAGGACACTATACCCAGACCCGTGACAACTACCCGTCTCATCGTTTCAACCTTTTCATTGTTTTATTCGTGAAGGAGCCGGGCCGTTCCGCCCGGAGCGATCATGCGACTTTGTCTTGGAAAAGTCCGACGCGCAGATCGGTCGCCTTGTAGATTTCTTCGCCATCCGCCTTCATCCAGCCGTCGGCGATGCCGAGCACGAGGCGGCCGCGCATGACGCGCTTGAAGTCGATCCCATATTCGACCAGCTTGGTCTTTGGCGTCACCATGCCGGTAAACTTCACTTCGCCGGTCGAGATCGCCCGGCCCTTGCCGGGTTCGCCCAACCAGCCGAGGAAGAAGCCCGTCAGCTGCCACATGGCATCGAGGCCGAGGCAGCCAGGCATCACGGGATCGCCCATGAAGTGGCAGGGAAAGAACCACAGGTCCGGCGTGATGTCGAACTCGGCGCGTACGAAACCTTTGCCATGTGGTCCCCCCTCTTCGGAAATCTGCGTGATGCGATGGAACATCAGCATGGGCGGCAGCGGCAGCTGCGCATTGCCCGGGCCGAACATTTCGCCGCGGCCGCAAGTCAGGATTTCCTCATAGGTGAAGCTGGATTGTTTCGTTGTCATGAAAATTCTGTTCCCCCGCCACGAGCCGATGGATGTGAGTGTTTAGTCCAAGTTCAAAGGAAAATGAAGCATAAGCATGGCTGGGTTCACCTCCCTGTCCTCAACTAATCTGTTGCGTTATTTGGTGGTCGCATACAGGAAGGCTAGGGCTGCTGCCAGACCCAATTGCGTCAGAAGCCCGATTTTCCGGCGTTTCAGGGTCCATTGTCCCCATCGAAGCTATTGAAACGCTTCGGCGCAAAAGTTATATGGCTTAAAGAAACCTGATTGATTGACGCTAGAATAACCGGAGTTCCTCCCTGATGGCGGCTGAAGCGCCGATTGCTATCGAAGCCAGACTGCGCTGCGCGGGCCTGCGGCCGACCCGCCAGCGCGTTGCGCTCGGCGATCTTCTCTTTGCAAAGGGCGACCGGCATCTGACGGTCGAGGAGCTGCACGAAGAAGCAGTGGCTGCAGGCGTGCCGGTTTCCCTGGCGACGGTCTACAACACGCTGCACCAGTTTACCGAAGCGGGCATGATCCGCGTTCTCGCCGTCGAGAGCGCCAAGACCTATTTCGACACCAACGTCTCCGATCACCACCATTTCTTCGTCGAAGGCGAAAACGAAGTGCTGGATATTCCGGTCAGCAACCTGACGATCGACAATCTGCCGGAGCCGCCCGAGGGCATGGAAATCGCCCACGTCGACGTGGTGATTCGCCTGCGGTCGAAGCGCTGATTTTTCACATCACATCATCAGGGTGACGTCCGGGCTTGTGCCTGTAGACAGGGAACGTCCAGCCGAACCATAAGGCCCCGCCGCGCACCGCGAAGGCGGCGACAACGCCGATAGCCGAAGCTATGTAGAGCGACAGGCCGAGTTCGGTCGCTCCGGTAAAGACGCCCGCGCCGACAAGCGCCGCTGTAATATAGATCTCGGGCCTGAGAAGCACCGAAGGTTCGTTGGCCAGCAGATCGCGCAGGATGCCTCCGAACGTGGCCGTCAATGTGCCGGTCACCAGTGCGATCGTCAGCGAGCCGGTCGCGGCAAGACCCTTGGCCGCACCCATGACGCAATAGGCGGAAAGGCCTACCGCATCGAGCCAGATGAGGAGGCGATAGCGCGACTCCACCAGATGCGCCGTGAAGAAGACCACAATACCCATCGCACAGCAGATGACGATATAGTTGGGGTTCAGCACCCAGAAGACCGGCACGCGGCCGAGTACGATGTCGCGCACCGTTCCGCCGCCTGTGCCCGTCACCATTGCGAAGAAAAGAAAGCCGATCAGGTCGAGCTGCTTGCGCGAGGCAGCGAGTGCGCCCGTTGCCGCAAAGAGCGCGACGCCGGCATAATCGAGATAGACAAGCAGAGACATGGTCGGACCCCAAAGCCGGCAGACGATGACAAACTGAATCACGGCGGCAAGGGCGGCGCAAGGCGGATACTCCAGAATGCGCGGCTGTCAGCGTCAAACCGCCCAAAAGAGGAAAGCCGTGAAAACGCTTCTTATCGTTCTGAACCTCATCGCTCTGCTTGTCGTGCCCACGGCCGCTTTGGCGCAGCAATCGCTGATCTCGGATCCCGAAATCTACGAAAAAAAGCATTTCACCGAGCAGTGCACCAAGGCCGAGTTTTCGGACACGTTCGTGACGCGCCAGGACATCAACAATGATGGTCTTATCGATGCGGTGGTCAACGAGGGTGAATTGACCTGCGATGGAAAAAAGGGGCCGCAGTGCAACGACGACGGCTGCACCTATAACTTCTACCTGCAGGTGGCCGAGGGTGGCTACTTCATGATCGCGACGGCGCAAATCTATGGCTACGATTTCGTCAAGCGGTTCGGCAATATGGTGCTGGCCATGAAGATGCACCCGCGCTTCTGCGATCGCACCGAAGGCGAAGCCTGCATCGTAACAGCGCGCGTTCGGGGCACGAAGTTCGTCACCATCTCGAAGAAATAGCGTCTCAGCCGGGATAAAGCTCGGACGTCCGGCCAGCAAAGTAATAGCCGACGAGGCCGTACCATTCGCGCACGGCCGTTGCCATGTTCTGCGCATTCAGGCTCGGCTGCGTGAAATCGATGCCGAGGGTTACCTTGCCGTCTGTCCGGTAATCTGTCGGCCATGGCGCGATCTCGATGCCCTGCTTTCGGAAAATGCCGACCGAACGCGGCATGTGATAGCCGGATGTGATCAGCAGGCAGTTCGACAATCCCTGGCTTTCAAGCAGTTTCTTGGTATTCAGCGCGTTCTCGAAAGTCGTGCGGGATGTTGCCTCTTCGACAAGCCGTTCGCGTGGAATTCCAAAGGCAGGAAAGAAGCGCGCCGAAGCTGCCGCGTCGCCCTCATAGCCTCCGGACAGCGAGCCGTCGCCTCCCGAGATCAAGATTCGCGATTGCGGGTATTTCTGTGCCAGCCGCAGCGTCTCGAGAAAGCGGTCCGCGGCAGCATTGAACTCGATGCCGTGTTTGGCAGTGTTGACCTCGTTTTCGAACGCGCCGCCGAGAACGATCATGCACTGCAAATTATCCGGATCGCGATCCGGCTTTGGAAACCGTGTTTCAAGGCCCTGGAGAAGGAAATTGCCCGTGGTGGTGAAAAGGACGACGAAGAGCAGGAGTGCAGCCAGTGCCGAGAAAAATGCGCCGAACTTCCCGCGGCCGAGTACGATCGCAAGGAATGCAAATAGCGCAAGGAAGAAGGCCAGCGAGAGCGGCTGGCCGAAAACCCAGACCAACTTCGAAAATAGAAACAACGATTTCACCTCACGCGAAAGACAGCGGCATCCTATCCGATTCGAGGTTAACGGAAATAACAGGCGTGCGACGCCCGCCAGGCAGCCGCCGCTGGGAGAATTGAACGGTTAGACCGAGCTGCATATGCGCCGGTTGCAAAGGTGACGCTCAGCTCTCTTTGTGCGGCCTAGCCCCGAAAAAGTCGGTTAAATCTCGCAACTGGTGGATTGAGTTATTTTTATAACCAGCATAGTAGCGTCAACAACTTCTAGAAGGGAACGCCAGGTGCCAGATCCGGTAGATATTCTCGTCGGCCGCAACGTCAGAAAGCTTCGCGCCCGTCGCCGCGTCTCGCAACTCGAGCTGGGTGAAGCTCTCGGCCTGACCTTCCAGCAGATCCAGAAATACGAAAAGGGCACCAATCGCGTCTCAGCCAGCAAATTGCACCAGATCGCGGTTTTTCTGGGTGTCGAAATCTCCGCCCTTTTCGAGGGGGTGCACACGTCCGATTCTCCGGGAAGGATCGAGCTGAGCCCGGAGGCTTACGAATTGGCGGTCAACTATGACAGGCTTCACTCGCCGGCGGGCAAGGAGGCAGTCAAAACGATTCTGACGTTGATGGGCGCGGAAAAGGCTGTCTGACGCGTTGAGACGTCAAACGCCTGCTTCAAAGCAGTTTCGATTTTCTAGTGAAGCTCGCGCTCGTGCAGCGCGACGAGCAGTTCGTCCTGCGTGTGATGCCCGGCTTCGTAGAGATCGATCGCGACACTGGCGATCGATAGCCCCTGCTGGCTGCGCAGCTTGATGTTGCGCTCCGCACACCAAGTATAAAGTGCGCCGGCAAGGACGTCGATGTCGTCCGGCTGAAAGGACAAGGAGGCTGCTGCCGTCATGGTAGTGACCTTTGATTAGTTGTTCCCCAGTATTCCACGGCTAGGAAGGCTGCTATTTCGGCAAGTTGCAAGCAGCATCAGCAGCCTGCGTTAACGCTGGCCATATTGGTTGCTCGTCATGTTTCAAATTGAAACACAAGTCACCCTTCGGCGGGGGCGGCGCCGATAGCGTGCGATTTTGGACCATGCCTAGATTTCTCAACTAAAGCCCTGGCATCGATCACGCTTCGAGCTTTCGTATTCAAAGTCCGAGTTTCGATCTGTGCAACTCGGCAAACAAAAAGCCGGGAGAAAGTCTCCCGGCTTCGATTTAAATACTGTCGCTGACCTCAGCCTTCGAAGAATTCCTTCATCCGGGCAAAGAAGCCCGTTGATTCCGGATTGTTCTCCCGCGAAGAAAGCTGCTCGAATTCCTGCAACAGTTCGCGTTGGCGCTTGGAGAGCTTCTGCGGCGTCTCGATCTGGATCTGGATGTAGAGGTCACCCGTCTGGCTTGAGCGCAGCACGGGCATGCCCTTGCCCTTGAGACGGAACTGCTTGCCGGCCTGCGTCCCTTCCGGAACGGAGACCCGGGACTTGGTGCCGTCGAGCGTCGCGACATCGAAGGTTCCGCCAAGCGCTGCCGTCGTCATCGAGATCGGAACGGCACAATAGAGGTCCGCTCCATCGCGCTGATAGAATTCATGCGGCTTCACCGACAAGAAGATATAGAGATCGCCAGACGGCCCGCCTCGCGCCCCGGCTTCGCCCTCGCCCTGCAGGCGGATGCGCGTGCCGTCTTCGATACCGGCCGGGATATTGACGGAGAGCGAACGCTCTTCCGTCACGCGTCCTTGGCCATGGCACTTTGGGCACGGATCGGGGATGATCTGACCGCGGCCGTGGCAGGTCGGGCAGGTCCGCTCGATCGAGAAAAAGCCCTGTGCGGCGCGAACGCGGCCGGACCCCTGACAGGTGCCGCAGGTTTTCGGCTGAGTACCCGGCTTGGCGCCTGAACCGGAGCAGACATCGCAGGTGATCGACGTCGGAACCCGGATCTGCGCCGTCTTGCCGCTGAAAGCCTCTTCCAGTGAGATTTCCATGTTGTAGCGAAGATCGGCGCCGCGTTCGCGTCCGCCCGAAGAGCGCTGTCGTCCGCGACCGCCGCCCATCATTTCGCCAAAGATGTCCTCGAAGATGTCGGAGAAGCCGCCACCGCCGGCAAAGCCGGCACCGCCACCGAAGCCGCCGGCGCCGATGCCGCCGTGCTCGAAGGCTGCGTGGCCATAGCGATCATAGGCGGCCCGCTTCTGCGGATCCTTGAGGATTTCATAAGCCTCGTTGATTTCCTTGAACTTGTGTTCCGCGGCCTGGTCATCTGGGTTCTTGTCCGGATGAAATTTCATCGCCAGCTTGCGGAAAGCGCTTTTCAGCTCTTTTTCGTCTGCCGTCCTAGCGACACCGAGCGTTTCGTAAAAGTCCGCTTTTGCCAATTTACACCCCGGAAATGGATTTCCGGCTGCCCTGAGGCAGCCGGATCGCAGTATTTAGCATAACCACCCTGCCGCGGATTACGCGGACTTTTTGCGGTCGTCGTCCTTGACTTCTTCGTAGTCGGCATCGACGACATTGTCATCGCCACCGGCTGCGGAGGCATCAGCCGTGCCGGCTTCGGCCTGCTGGGCTTCGTAGATCGCCTGCCCGAGCTTCATGGAAACTTCCATAAGGGTCTGCGTCTTCGCCTTGATGTCCTCAGCATCCGGATCGGTTGCTTCGGCTGCAGACTTCAGAGCGGCAATCGCGTCGGAGATCGCGGTGCGGTCGGCCTCGGAGACCTTGTCACCATAATCCTTCAGCGACTTTTCCGTGGAGTGGACCAGGCTCTCTGCCTGGTTCTTGGCTTCCACGGTTTCGCGGCGCTTCTTGTCTTCGGCGGCATGCGATTCGGCATCCTTGACCATCTTTTCGATGTCGGCGTCGGAAAGGCCGCCAGATGCCTGGATGCGGATCTGCTGTTCCTTGCCGGTACCCTTGTCCTTGGCCGAAACCTGAACGATGCCGTTCGCGTCGATGTCGAAAGTGACTTCGATCTGCGGAACGCCGCGCGGCGCCGGCGGAAGACCGACGAGGTCGAACTGGCCGAGCAGCTTGTTGTCGGCAGCCATTTCGCGCTCGCCCTGCGAAACGCGGATGGTAACGGCCTGCTGGTTGTCGTCAGCGGTCGAGAAGGTCTGCGACTTTTTCGTCGGGATCGTCGTGTTGCGCTCGATCAGACGGGTGAAGACGCCGCCGAGGGTCTCGATGCCGAGAGACAGCGGGGTTACGTCGAGAAGCAGGACATCCTTGACGTCGCCCTGCAGAACGCCAGCCTGGATAGCAGCGCCGAGAGCAACGACTTCATCCGGGTTCACGCCCTTGTGTGGTTCTTTGCCGAACAGCTGCTTGACGACTTCCTGGACCTTCGGCATGCGGCTCATGCCGCCCACGAGAACGACTTCGTCAATATCGGCAGGCGTGACGCCGGCATCCTTGAGGGCTGCCTTGCAGGGAGCGATCGTGCGCTGGACGAGATCGTCGACAAGGCTTTCGAGCTTGGCGCGCGTCAGCTTCAGCGTCAGGTGCTTCGGACCGGAAGCGTCGGCCGTGATGAACGGCAGGTTGATTTCGGTCTGCTGCGAGGACGAGAGTTCGATCTTTGCTTTTTCAGCAGCTTCCTTGAGGCGCTGCAGAGCAAGCTTGTCGTTCTTCAGGTCGATGCCGTTGTCCTTCTTGAACTCGGCTGCGAGATATTCGACGAGACGCATGTCGAAGTCTTCACCACCGAGGAAGGTGTCGCCGTTGGTCGACTTCACTTCGAAGACGCCGTCGCCGATTTCGAGGATCGAGATATCGAAGGTACCGCCGCCAAGGTCGTAGACGGCGATCGTCTTGCCTTCCTTCTTGTCGAGGCCGTAGGCGAGTGCCGCTGCGGTCGGCTCGTTGATGATGCGGAGAACTTCGAGGCCTGCAATCCTGCCGGCATCCTTGGTCGCCTGACGCTGGGCGTCGTTGAAGTAGGCCGGAACGGTGATGACGGCCTTTTCGACCTTCTCACCGAGATAGGATTCGGCTGTTTCCTTCATCTTCTGAAGGATCATTGCGGAGACCTGCGCGGGCGAATAGCCCTTGCCGTTGGCTTCGACCCAGGCGTCGCCATTGTCGCCCTTGACGATATTGAAGGGGACGAGGCTCTTGTCTTTTTCAACGGTCGGATCTTCGTAGCGGCGGCCGATCAGGCGCTTGACAGCGAAGAGGGTGTTCGTCGGGTTGGTGACCGCCTGGCGTTTCGCCGGCTGGCCGACAAGGCGTTCGCCGTCGTCGGTAAATGCCACCATGGAAGGCGTCGTGCGCGCGCCTTCCGCATTTTCAATGACCTTCGCGTCCTTGCCGTCCATGACAGCGACGCAGGAATTTGTTGTTCCGAGGTCGATACCAATTACTTTTGCCATGTCATTTACTCCTTGAAGCAAGCTGTCGGAACCCGAAAAGGCATTTCCCTGACAGCCCCTTACGGGATGGGGGTCTCCGGAATTAACGCAATCGTGATTGCGGTGATGCGGGGTATATAAGGAGCGGTTTTCTGGACTGCAAGGCGGGAAATACCCGAGATCCAGCAAAGCGAATGTGTTGCATTCACTTTCTAGAGCGGATCGAGCCGTCCGGCTCCTTTAAGTATCTACGGTTTCGTTGACAGGCGCTTTGTGCCGGGCAGAAGGGCGCTGGCTATTGCCCCATGATGAGATCGAGCAGCGTGGTCCGACGCGGCTGAACGGAAGACGTCGATGACGGACCTCCGATCTCTCCCGGCGGCACAACATTTCCATAACCACCGTCGGCTCCGATGTCGCCGGGCGGAACCGGTCCTCCTTGCGTCGCGATGGCCTGCGGTTGCTGGCCAGATGGAGGAGGGAACCGCCTCTGCTCCTCGGCGCTATCCCCGCCGCCGAAAACGCCGGAAATGATTCCGCCGATCGTCGTTGGCTGCTCCTGCATCGGTTGGGGTTCTCCCTGGGCCATCGGCTGATTACCGAGGCCATTCGGGTCCGCGACGAATTGGCCGCTGCCGAATAGCGGCGCCGGAGAAAGGCCCTTATGCGCGGCAATCATGAATTCCTGCCATGCCTTCGCAGGCAAGCCGCCGCCGGTCACCTTCTTCATCGGCGTGCCGTCGTCATTGCCGAACCAGACGCCGGTCGTCAGATTGCTGGTGAAGCCGACAAAGAGCGCGTCCCGGGAGTTCTGCGTCGTGCCCGTCTTACCGGCCGCCTGCCAACCGGGAATCTTGGCGGCTTTGCCCGTTCCTGTTTCGATTGTGCCCATCATCATGGCATTCATGTTTGCGACGACGGCTTCTGACAGAACGCGCGGCGGGTTGTCATAGGTGTTCTCGTAGAGCACCTTGCCGTCGGCTGTCGTCACCCGCCGGATCACGTGGGGCGTTGCCTTGTAGCCGCCGTTCATGAAGGCGGCATAGGAGGCCGTCAGCTCCATCAGCGACACTTCCGATGTGCCCAGCGCGATCGAGGCATTCGGCTGCAGTTCGGTCTCGATGCCGAGACGGTGGGCAAGCTTGATGACTTGCTCCGGCCCATCGTACATCACCAGCTGGGCGGCGACGGTGTTCAGCGATTTCGCAAGTGCCGTTGCGAGCGTTACCTCGCCATTGTATTTCTTCTCGTAATTCTCGGGCGTCCAGTTGCCGATCCGGATCGGCGCGTCATTGAAGACGGAAAACGGTGTCAAACCCTTTTCAAGGGCTGCGGCATAAACGAAGGGTTTGAACGAGGAGCCAGGCTGACGCTTTGCCTTGACGGCGCGGTTGAACTGGCTTTCGGCATAGTCCCTGCCGCCGACGAGCGCCCGGATCGCCCCCGTGCCATCGATTGAGACGAGAGCCGCCTGCGAAGCGACGAGCTTTGCGCCCTCTTTGCGAAGAATATCGTTCAGCGACTGATCGGCCTTCTTCTCCAGCCCCTTGTCGATTGTCGTATCGACGATGAGGTCTTCCTTGACGTCGCCGATTAGGCCCGGCAGTTCGTCCATGACCATATCGGCCACATACTGGCCGGCGCCGGACCAGTAGCTTTTCGCCTTGGAAGGCGCCTGCGTCATCGCCGTCTTCACTTCGTCGTCGCTGATGTAGCCCTGGTCCCGCATGGCCAGCAGCACCACCTGCGCGCGGGCATTGGCAGCTTCCGGATCACGCGCCGGCGAAAGACGCGACGGCGCTTTGACGAGGCCGGCAAGCAAGGCCGCTTCGCCAAGGTTCACGTCCCGTGCCGACTTGTTGAAGTAACGGCGTGCCGCCGCCTCCACGCCATAGGCATTCGAGCCGAAATAGACGCGGTTCAGATACATCGCAAGGATCTGGTCCTTGGTGTATTTCTGCTCGAGCCAGAAGGAGAGCAGCACCTCCTGCACCTTGCGCTCCAGCGTGCGCTCCGGCGAGAGGAACAGGTTCTTGGCGAGCTGCTGCGTCAGGGTCGAGCCGCCTTGGATCGGCTGGCCGGTCAGATTGTTGATGAAGGCACGCGCCAGCCCCATAGGGTCGACGCCGAAATGCGAGTAGAAACGCCGGTCCTCGATCGCCACGATCGCCTGCGGAATGTAGGGCGACATCTGATCGAGCGAGAGCGCCTCGCCGCCGGTGGCGCCGCGATTGGCGATCACGCTGCCGTCGACCGAAGTGATCTTGACGTTCGGCGGCCTGTCCGGGATCGCCCAGGTGCTGGCGCTCGGCATGCGCGAGCCGTAATAGAATACGAGACCCGCAACGCCGATGCCGGCCCAGATACCGAGGACGATGCACCAGTAGATGACCCGGCGCAGAAAAGCGAAGAGCCCGCCGCCATCCCGCTCCGGAGGGGCGCGCCTGTCGCGGCGCCTGCGTTCGGGAGCGCGGTCGCGGGATGGTTTTTGGACTGGGCGTTTGGCGCCACGGCGGCCGTCGATGCGGTCTTCATCATCCAGCGCGAAATCGTCGTCGTCTTCATAGCGGTCGCGGCCGCCGAAGGACGGTTCGATCCTATCGCGTGATCTGCCTCTGCCTGCCATTGCGGACGGTCGCACCCCATATGTCGCAAACGCACTTCCTTGCGCGCAATCATCCGGTTGGAGTGTAAATACGGCGATTTAAGGGGTGGTTAAGACCAGGAACGAGGGACCTCAGCCGAGCTTCAGCCCAGGGATTTTCGCATAGCTGCCATTCGTTGCGATTGTCACAAAACTGACATATATCGCGCCATCTTGCGCCGAAATAAATAAGGAATAAGCGCAGTAGCTAGGCATCATCAATGAATACTTATCCTGAAAGAATCGACGAAAACAGGCTCCGCGAGATCTGGAGCGTCCATGAATTTGCCCGGCAGTCCCGATTGAGCAAGATGGAAGAAAGCCGACTGAAGATGCTGCATGGCCCGCTTGCGAGAGGCACGAACTCGTAACAAGCGGCACGAACAACTGCCCGTTGGCAATTGGGAACCTTTAGGTCTTTTGCTCGTTTCTTCGAGAGCGGGACAGCCCTCAAGTCCCGCAAAGATCGGCCGTTTCCCCTCAAGGCGTGCCGATCGAAATCAGGCCCGGTGGCTCTTTCGGAGCGCCGGGCTTTTTCCATTCGGGTGAAGTGGACGGCGGCATCGCTGCCGCTTAGGTCTGTTAGTCGCGGCAAGCCGGATCGCCCGGGCAAACGGGACGCCTTGGCCGGCCGCCATCGCCGCCGCGATTGCGGTTGCCGCCATTGTCCTGACGCTGGAACTCGCGGCGATCGCGATCGAATTCCTGGCGGCGGCCCCTGTCCGAACCCGTGTCGACATCGGGCCTGCGCTCAAAGCCACGGCCGAAATTCTGCGGGCGATCGCTATCCAGCCTTCGTTGGATATTGGGGCTACGCTCGGGAGGACGATTGAAATCCCGACGCTCGGGACTTCCGAAGTCGGGGGATATGCCAGGGCTTCGGTTAAAGCCGGGCCGGCGATCCAATTCCCGATTGAGATCCGGGCGCCGACCCGGTCCTGGTCTGGATTCGAAATCAGGTCCGCGGCTGGGGCCGCGATAGACGTTCGGACCGCGGCTCCAGCGGTCGCGATAGCGGTAGAAGTCGCGGTTACGGTAATGGCGATCCCAGTAGTTGCCAAAGCTGAAGACCACCACCGGAATACCGAGCGGGCGATAATATTCGGGTCCGAGGTAAACGCGGCGCTCCTGGTAAACGGCTTGGACATAGCGACCATGCACCCAACCGCGGCCACCGTAGAACTCCACGTCGCACCATGGTGCATCGGCAAGGCAGCCGTAAATTTCAACGGATTCGCCTGCGGGAATCACGGCGACGGCCGGGTAGCCGGTGCTCGGGCCGGCGCGCATATTAACGTTCGCGGTTGCGAAGCCTTCCGCCGCCTGGGCGATAGCCGGAGCAAGCAGCAGCATGCCTGCCGCGGCAATCTTCAAAAGGGTGGTTTTCACGTTTCAACTCCCAAGGTGGGTGGGCGCGCATGCCACACCGTTTTTGTTCTTGCTCCGGCTTTGTGCCGGTTCGTGACATAGGTGATGGCTTGCCGATTTCCTCGGCAATTATTCACCTTGTCTTCAACGGTTTATAACAAATCACTTATGAACGCAGCTTGAATAGAAGAAGCTGAAATGTCCGGGAGGCCTTGAAATCGACGGAACGGCTCCCGATATGAGGTTCAACAGATTGCAGCCGTCGGAAGCTGTGCGCGCTTCGAGCGAGCCTATTCCGATCATGAGCCTTCTCCCTCCGATCGCTCCGGCTGCAGAGTCCGCTTTCTCCTTGACCACGGATGTACTGGCATCGAAGCGAGCGGATGACGAAAGGCCGGTTTTAACCGGCCTTTTTGTTTGTCTGTATGGCGTGCCCGGTAAGTTACGAGGCACGCTTTTTTGTCTCAGGCAGCCAAGGCTTCGAGGATGCGCACCCAAGAGCGGATGCCCTTGTGGTAGGAGGCAAGCTCGTATTTCTCGTTCGGCGAATGGATTCGATCGTCGGAAAGACCGAAACCGACGAGCAGCGACTCCATGCCGAGCATCCGCTGGAAATCACCGACGATCGGGATAGAGCCGCCCATGCCGATGACGACGGCGGGTTTCGGCCATTCGTCAGAAAGCGCGTTCTTTGCCTTGGTGATCACCGGAGAATCGTAGGAGAGGTGAATCGCCGGTGAGCCGCCATGGGGATGGAACTCGACCGAGCAATCGGCCGGAACCTTCGAGCGCACATAGGTTCGGAACGTCTCGCGAATCTTGTCCGGATCCTGCTTGCCGACAAGGCGGAAGGAGACCTTGGCGGATGCCTTGGCGGCAATCACCGTCTTGAAGCCTTCCCCGGTATAGCCGCCGGTTATGCCGTTGACTTCGGCCGTCGGACGCGCCCAGGTGAGCTCCAGGACCGAGCGGCCCTTTTCGCCGGAGGGTACCGACAGACCGACCTGGCCGAGGAAGCTTTCTGCGGTCTGGCCGAGCTTCTCCCACGAGGCCTTGATGTTTGCCGGGGTTTCCTCGACGCCGTCGTAGAAATTCTCGAGTGTAATGCGGCCGGTTTCGTCATGAAGGCCGGCGAGGGCTGCCGTCAGCACATGGATAGGGTTCGCTGCCGCACCGCCGAAGAGGCCAGAATGCAGGTCGCGGTCGGCCGCCGTCACCACGACTTCTTCGCCGACAAGGCCGCGAAGTGCAGCGGCAATAGCCGGGGTATCGCGGTCCCACATGCTGGTGTCGCAGACAAGCGCATAGTCAGCCTTCAACTCGGCGGCATTCGCCTCGAGGAAGGGCTTGAGCGACGGAGAACCGGATTCTTCCTCCCCTTCGAAGAGGATCGTGATGCGGCAGGGGAGCGAGCCGTTGACCTCCTTATAGGCGCGGCAAGCTTCGACGAAGGTCATCAACTGACCCTTGTCGTCTGCGGTGCCGCGGCCGGTCAGGATTTTGCGGCCGTTTTCAACCTCCTTGACGGCGGGGTCGAAAGGATCGTTCTCCCAGAGTTCGATCGGATCGACCGGCTGAACGTCATAGTGCCCGTAGAACAGCACATGCGGCGCATCGGCGCCGGCGCCGGCATGGTGCGCAACCACCATCGGGTGACCGGGGGTGTCGCGGGTCGAGGCTTCGAAATCCAGCGTCTTCAAATAGGCGACCAACCATTCGGCTGCCTTGCGGCAATCGGCTTTGTAAGCCGGATCGGTCGAGATCGATTTGATGCGCAGCAACTCAAACAGGTTTTCGAGGCTCGAACCGAGATTCTGATCCGCTCGCGAGAGTACCGGGGTAATGTCCGTCATTGTCGACTCCTTTCGAAATTGGCCGGACGATAGACCAAAGGCTGGCGCGTTTCGAGGAGGAAAAAGCGGAATTTTGGAAAGCGCGAATCCCAGGCTTCCCCCGCACAGTGATAGCGATAATGCATCAAGAATGCCGGCGTGCGGCTGGCTTTTGATCGCTCAGATAGCGATCAGATTTTCTTGGCGTTTTCGAGAAGGCGGCGGATGTACTCCAGCATCAGCTCCCGCTCGAAGGTTCTGAAACCGTCGAAGAGCGCCAAGTCCGCTTCCCGCGCTATCTTTACCGCTTCATCCTCCATCGCTCGTGCATTGGGCGTCAGGAAGATCAATTGCGCCCGCTTGTCGGAAGGGTGCGGTTTGCGCTCGATGAGGCCATCGCGTGCCATTCGTGCAAGCGTATTGGCCATTGTCGCCTGTTCGATATCGACGCGTTCGAGCAATTGCTTCTGCGTCAGACCATCCTCGGCCCAGAGTTCGAGAAGAATCGGGAATTGGCCGGGAGAAAAGCCGAGCCCCGCCGCGCGCTGCTGCAGCGAGCGCGCAAACCCCTTGGCCAGCTGGCTGGCAAGGTAAGCTCCCGAGTCTATTCTTTTAAATCCCATGATTGTAGTTAGACGCAAAAACGGATCCGAAACAATGCAACAAATTGTATGCGATGAACCAAATTCGCCCTTTCGCAGCAAGTGAGCATTCGTTGAAGAACAAAAGCCGCCATGGCCTGGAGGTGGACCACGGCGGCTTTAAATGGGGACAAAGGCCCGGAGAGGGGGATAAGGCCTTTGTCCAAGTCTGATGCGGCGGGGGACAAGCCGGTGATCAGACCCTCGGCGTGATCAAACGCCGGTAGATCTGATTTGTGACCGGGAATGTGGTTTTTCAAGGGAAGTCGGCTGAACCGCTAATTACAAATTGGTAACAGTTCGGTGAGCCATGAAATCGCGTGCTGCCGAACTTTATATGGATTTCGCGGGGCCGCCACGCTATCCATGCAACCATGAAAAAAGGCGATCATCTTTTCCTCGTTGACGGCTCGGGTTTCATCTTCCGGGCGTTCCATGCCCTGCCGCCGCTGACGCGCAAATCCGACGGCCTGCCGGTCGGCGCCGTCTCCGGCTTCTGCAACATGCTGTGGAAGCTGTTGACCGATGCGCGCGATACGTCGGTCGGGGTCCCGCCGACGCATTTCGCGGTTATCTTCGATTATTCCGCAAGGACCTTCCGTAAGGATCTGTTCGATGCCTACAAGGCGAACCGTTCCGCACCGCCCGATGAGCTGATACCGCAGTTCGGGCTAATCCGCGAAGCAACGCGCGCCTTCAACCTGCCCTGCATCGAGACGGAGGGCTTCGAGGCTGACGACATCATCGCCACCTATGCCCGGCAGGCGGAAGCGGCCGGCGCTGACATCACGATCGTCTCTTCGGACAAGGATCTGATGCAGCTCGTGACGCCGAATGTCCACATGTACGACAGCATGAAGGACAAGCAGATCGGCATTCCGGACGTCATCGAGAAATGGGGCGTGCTGCCCGAAAAGATGATCGACCTGCAGGCGATGACCGGAGATTCGGTCGACAATGTCCCCGGCATTCCCGGCATCGGCCCGAAGACCGCAGCACAGCTTCTTCAAGAATACGGCGACCTAGACACGCTTCTGGACCGTGCGCACGAGATCAAGCAGGAAAAGCGCAGGCAAACGATTCTGGAAAATGCCGACAAGGCGAGGCTTTCGCGCGAACTGGTCAGGCTGCGCACCGATGTGCCGCTAGAGCTTGGCCTCGATGACCTTGTTCTTGAAGTGCAGAACGGCCCGAAGCTGATCGGCTTCCTGAAGGCCATGCAATTTAACTCGCTGACGCGCCGCGTGGCAGACGCTTGCGATTGCGATGCGAGCGCCATCGAGGTGGCCGACGTGAAGGTCGAGTGGGGTCCTGCCGCACGCGGGCCGGATCTGGATGCCGTTGAGCCGGAACCGGTTGCGGGCGGCATTCCTGACATCGAGGGTCCATCAGTGCCGGTTCCAGCCAGGGCGAAGCCGGCGGCGCGCGGCTTCAGCCCGGCCGACCTTGCAAATGCCCGCGCCGCAACCTTTGCGACCCTGCCGTTCGATCGCTCTGCCTATGTGACGATCCGCGACCTCGCGACGCTCGATCAATGGATTGCCGATGCCCGGGACACCGGCCTGGTGGCTTTCGAAACGCAGACGACGTCGCTTGATGCGATGCAGGCCGAGTTGGTCGGCGTCGCGATGGCGATTGCCGACAATGAGAAGGACCCGGCGGGCGCAAGGATCCGGGCGGCCTACGTGCCGCTCGGGCATAAGAGTGGTGTCAGCGATCTTCTCGGCGGTGGCCCCGCGATCGACCAGATCCCGATGCGGGATGCTTTGCCACGGCTGAAAGCGCTACTTGAGGACGAGTCCGTTCTCAAGGTCGCGCATGACCTGAAATACCATTACCTGCTGATGAAGCGTTACGGCGTCGAAACCAAGAGCTTCGACGACGCGATGCTGATGTCCTATGTGCTCGATGCCGGACCGGGAGGCCATGGCATGGACGCGCTTGCCGAGAAATTCCTCGGCCATAATCCGATCACCTACAAGGACGTGGCAGGCAGCGGCAAGGCGAACGTGATATTCGACCTCGTCGACATCGATCGCGCAACGCATTATGCCGCGGAAAACGCAGATGTGACGCTCCGGCTTTGGAGTGTGCTGAAACCGCGCCTTGCCGCAACCAGACTGACAGCCGTGTACGAGCGCCTGGAGCGGCCGCTGCTGCCGGTTCTGGCGCGTATGGAGGAGCGCGGCATCACCGTTGACCGGCAAATTCTTTCCCGCCTTTCGGGCGAACTGGCCCAAGGTGCTGCCCGGCTGGAAGACGAAATCTACACGCTGGCCGGCGAGAAGTTCACGATCGGCTCCCCGAAGCAGCTTGGCGATATTCTCTTCGGCAAATTGGGCCTTGCAGGCGGCAGCAAGACGAAGACCGGGCAATGGTCGACTTCGGCAAGCGTTCTGGAAGATCTGGCTGCCGCCGGTTTCGAGCTGCCGCGCAAGATCGTCGATTGGCGTCAGCTGACCAAGTTGAAATCCACCTATACCGATGCGCTGCCGGGATACGTGCATCCGCAGACGAAGCGCGTCCATACATCCTATTCGCTCGCCTCGACGACAACGGGGCGGCTTTCGTCCTCCGAACCGAACCTGCAGAACATTCCGGTGCGCACCGCCGAAGGCCGCAAGATCCGCACCGCTTTCATCTCCACCCCCGGCCACAAGCTGGTTTCGGCCGACTACAGCCAGATCGAGCTGCGCGTGCTTGCCCACGTCGCCGAGATCCCGCAGCTGACACAGGCATTCGCTGACAGTATCGATATTCATGCAATGACCGCCTCGGAAATGTTCGGCATTCCGGTCGCCGGCATGCCGTCCGAGGTGCGCCGCCGGGCCAAGGCAATCAACTTCGGCATCATCTATGGCATTTCCGCCTTCGGTCTTGCAAACCAGCTCTCGATCGAGCGGTCGGAGGCGGGCGATTACATCAAGAAATATTTCGAACGCTTCCCCGGCATCCGCGACTACATGGAGAGCCGGAAGCAGATGGCGCGCGACAAGGGCTATGTCGAAACCATCTTCGGCCGGCGAATCAACTATCCGGAGATTCGCTCGTCCAATCCTTCAGTGCGCGCCTTCAACGAGCGTGCCGCAATCAATGCGCCCATCCAGGGCTCGGCGGCCGATATCATCCGCCGGGCCATGATCAAAATGGAACCGGCGCTTGCCGAAGCGGGCCTCGCAGATCGGGTGCGTATGCTCTTGCAAGTGCACGACGAACTGATTTTCGAAGTCGAGGACAGCGACGTCGAGAAGGCGATGCCGACCGTCGTTTCCGTTATGGAAAATGCCGCCATGCCCGCCCTGGAAATGCGCGTGCCCTTGAAGGTCGACGCACGCGCCGCGACCAACTGGGACGAAGCGCACTAAGCGCTTCGTCCGTCTAGCCGCAAAGATTTTTCTTTGAGGCTAAAACATTGCAAACGCTCGCTATTGTGTTCCATCCGCGTGTCATTTTGATGCGGCTGGAAGGAACTTGTTAACCTTCATTTTCTAATCCCATCGGGTCAGAAATTAAGTGAGCAGGTAGCGGTCGCATGCGTTTTCCCAGAACGAACTTGACGGATGCCGGAGACTTTCCTTCTTCGGAGACGGACGGAGAGCATGCGGGCGAAGAAGCGTACGTTCCTCCGGCCGCTCCGATCTGGCAGAGCAATTTCACGCTTGCGCCGAACGTGCGCTTTACGCGCACGCCCGAAAACCTAATCAGCAAGCGCCGCATGGCCGAAGAGTCGATCAGCAAGCGTCGTACTCCGACCGAGCCGGTACAGCCGGATCGCGAGGAAGTCGTCGAGCAGCAGGCTATTCATGTCGAGCCCGCCGCGCCGATCATGGTCGACGTGCCGTTCGATATTTACCTGCCGGAAGCCGAGCCATCTGTTCCGGACGTCGGTCATGCCGCAAAGATTGCCGAAATTCGAACCGACCCGGAATTCCGTGCATCATCCGAGCTTTCAGCCATTTCCGACTTCGCCTTCTGGGAAGTCATGGCCTTCGAGGAAGCCGCTGCTTCAGCCCCGGTTGTCGTTCCGCCTGTTGCTGTGCGGAAGATCGAGATCTCGCCGGAAGCGATCGTATCGCGCTTCCGCGTGATGGAATGGCGCCCTGGAAGGCAATTGCGAGAGCCGATTATTGTACCGGCTGCGGCACCTGCCGCTCCTTCGCCGATAGAGTCGAGCCCGCCCGAAGCCGCGCCCGCAGCCAGCCCGGCTGCCACAGCCGAGGTTCGCGAAATCCAGCCGATCGCACCGATGCCGACGCGCGTGCACGCAGCCGCACCGCTTGCCCCTGCGCCGCGCGCAGTAACGCAGAAAGTCATCCCCGCAAATATAGACCCGTCCGGCTACGAATTTCCGTCACGGTCGCTGCTGCAGGAGCCGCCCGAGCGGTTCGGCGAGATCATGTCGCAGGAAACGCTGGAGCAGAATGCAGGGCTGCTTGAAAGCGTGCTGGAGGACTTCGGCGTCAAGGGCGAGATCATTCATGTCCGTCCGGGCCCGGTCGTCACGCTTTACGAATTCGAGCCTGCGCCCGGCGTGAAATCGTCGCGCGTCATCGGTCTTGCCGACGATATCGCCCGTTCGATGTCGGCGCTGTCGGCGCGCGTTGCCGTCGTTCCCGGCCGCAACGTCATCGGCATCGAACTGCCGAACGCGGTGCGCGAAACGGTTTATTTCCGCGAGATGATCGAAAGTCCCGATTTCGAGAAGAGCGGCTACAAGCTCGCCCTTGGTCTCGGCAAGACGATCGGCGGCGAGCCGGTGATCGCGGAGCTGGCGAAGATGCCGCACCTGTTGGTCGCCGGCACCACCGGCTCCGGCAAATCCGTCGCCATCAACACGATGATCCTGTCGCTGCTCTATCGGATGACACCGGAGCAGTGCCGCCTGATCATGGTCGATCCGAAGATGCTGGAGCTTTCCGTCTATGACGGCATCCCGCACCTGCTGACGCCTGTCGTCACCGATCCTAAGAAGGCCGTCATGGCCCTCAAATGGGCCGTGCGCGAGATGGAGGAGCGGTATCGCAAGATGTCACGTCTCGGCGTGCGCAATATCGACGGCTACAACGGCCGTGTAGCCCAGGCCCGCGAAAAGGGCGAGACAATCCACATCATGGTCCAGACCGGCTTCGACAGAAGCACGGGCGCGCCGATCGAAGAGCAGCAGGAAATGGACCTGACGCCGATGCCCTACATCGTCGTCATCGTCGACGAGATGGCCGACCTGATGATGGTCGCGGGCAAGGAGATCGAAGGCGCAATCCAACGGCTGGCCCAGATGGCGCGCGCCGCTGGCATTCATCTGATCATGGCGACGCAGCGTCCGTCGGTCGATGTCATCACCGGCACGATCAAGGCCAATTTTCCGACCCGCATCTCCTTCCAGGTGACATCGAAGATCGACAGCCGCACGATCCTTGGCGAACAGGGCGCCGAGCAGTTGCTCGGCCAGGGCGACATGCTGCACATGCAGGGGGGCGGCAGGGTTTCCCGTGTCCACGGGCCGTTCGTCTCCGACCACGAAGTCGAAAAGGTTGTCGCACATCTGAAGACCCAGGGCCGTCCGGAATATCTCGAGACCGTCACGGCCGACGAAGAGGAAGAGGATGAGGCCGAGGACGGCGCCGTCTTCGACAAGAGCGCAATGGGCTCCGAAGATGGCGACGAGCTCTACCAGCAGGCGGTCAAGGTCGTCCTGCGCGACAAGAAGTGCTCGACCTCCTACATTCAGCGCCGCCTCGGCATCGGCTACAACCGCGCCGCCTCGCTGGTCGAGCGCATGGAGAAGGAAGGCCTCGTCGGCCCCGCAAACCACGTCGGCAAGCGCGAGATCGTTTCGGGGCGGGGAGATGGCGAGTAGAGCGATAACGGATTCGTCGAGGACCTGGCCCCCTCATCCGACCCTTCGGGCCACCTTCTCCCCGCTGGGGAGAAGGGACTTGCGGCATACTCGACATCCCCCTCTCCCCAAGGGGAGAGGGCAGGGTGAGGGGGCCAAGCTCCGCGACGTCTAAAGTTTGAGCTCAGCCAGCCGCACAGTTTCCCGGACAAACTCGCCTTTTCCGCCCGTATAGAAATCCCAGTCGCCGTTGGCCTCGGTCGCCAACTGCCGTTTCAGTGCCGCATACTCCGCTGCCCTCCCGGGATGCGCTCGCAGGTAATCGCGAAACAAAATCCTCTCCCGATGCGCCACGTTGTCCGGCCCGCAAAGATAGAGCCGAAATCCATATCCCTCACGGTCCCGCGTGAAAGCCCAGCGGCCAGCGCCGTGCAGATCGCCGTGAAAGGCGAAATCCCCCATTTGCACTCGTTCGATTGCTGCGGGCAGAACGGCATCGGAAACCATCACGGCATCGAGATCGATCTTCGGCTTGGCGGCAAGACCGGGCACCGCGGTGCTGCCGATATGTTCGACACGGAGCAGGAGATCGCCGAGCCGATCAGAGACCTCCGCGCGCATCTCGGCAAAGAGCAGCGGCCAGGACGGATCGTAATCCACCACTTTAATGGCGCGCATGCTCCTCCCGATCTGATTAGTGCACTTCCTTCAGGAACTCGTTGATCACATCAAGGATCTTGCGCTCCGCCTCTTCAAGCGAGCCGCTGTTGTCCAGTTCCGTCACGTTGTAGTCGCCGCGTACGGTCAGCGGGCCGCGCGCCAGGCGAGCCATGATGTCCTCATGAGTCTCGCGGCCGCGAGTCTCGAGACGGGCAGCCAGAACGTCCGGCCGGGCCGTCACGTTGATGACCTTAAGCCGCGGGAAAACGGCCTTGAAGTGGTGAAGTGCAGAGCGGGAGCCATTGGCGATCACCAGATGGCCCTTGCCGAGCGCAACGGAAACCTCCGCGGGAATGCCGTATTTCAAGCCGTGCGCTTCCCACCATACGGCAAAGCTGCCGGATTGCTCCATCGAGGCGAACCCGGCATCGGAAACGGAGAGATGGTCCTCGCCGCCCGCGCCGCCGTCTCGGGTGATGACGCGGCGGACGAAGTGGACCTCGGCGCGGCCGGAAAAATGCTTGGCCGCCAGCGCCATCAGCGTGTCCTTGCCGGCGCCGCTCGGCCCGACGACGACAACCATGATGCCGTGTTCGGTGCCGGGTACTGCGTGGGGTTCATGCGAGGGGATCATGCGACCCGGCGTCCTTCACGCCACACCGAACGGGTAACCGGCACACCTTCATCGCGGAAAACGCGGACCAGATCGGCGCGCAGGCCGGTCTCGATACGGCCACGATCGTTGAGGCTCACGGTGCGCGCCGGCGTTGCCGTCACCATGGCGATCGCCTTCGGCAGCGAGATCGCCTCGACTTCGTCGGCGAGAATGAAGGGTGCGTACAGCAGGCTGAGCGGCACGTAGTCGGAGGAGAGCACGTCGAGCACACCGCGCTCGGCGAGATCGCGGGCGGCGATATTGCCGGAATGCGACTTGCCGCGAACGATGTTCGGGGCGCCCATCAGCACGCTCATGCCATGTTCGTGCGACGCCTTGGCGGCATCGAAACTCGTCGGGAACTCCGCAAGCCGCACGCCGTTTTCGATCGCCTCGTCGACATGGGCAAGCGTTGCGTCATCGTGGCTCGCAACGGTTATCCCGCGCTCCTTGCAGACGTTTGCAATCGCGGTGCGGTGCGGAGTCGAATTGCGTGCCGATTCGCCGAGGCGCTTCTCGATGAAGCGCGCGAACTGTTCGTCCGAAAGGCCGCGCTTCTTCTGGTAGTAGAAGATGTACTGGTCCATGGTCTGGAACTGGCGTTGGCCCGGCGCATGGTCCATCAGCGATACGAGGCGGACATAGGGATCGTTTTCGAAGTCGACGAAATGTTCCAGCACGTTATCGGCCGAAACCTCGCAGCGCAGGTGGATCAGGTGTTCAGCGCGAAGCCGGCCTTGCTGCTCGGCCTTCTGAATGGCGTCGGCCATGTCGCGCATTTCGCCATGCTCGAAACCGCCGTCTTCGTCCGCGCCCATGCGCAGGCAGTCGAAGACCGTGGTGATGCCTGATGTGACGATCTGGGCGTCGTGGGCCTGGATGGCAGCCGTCTTGTTCCAGCGCAGGCCCGGGCGGGGCGAATAATGGCCTTCCAGGTGGTCGGTATGAAGCTCGACAAGGCCGGGGATCAGGTAATCGCCTTCGAAATCCTCTCCGATTGCCGAAGTGCCTTCAGAAATATCGGCAATCTTGCCGTCGCGGATCAAAAGCGAGCCGTCGACGATCTCGTCCTCAAGGACGATGCGTGCGTTGGAAAGGACAGTCTCTCTGGTCATATCGTCGACTTTCAACGTTCGGCGCCGGCAAGCGGCAGCCAGGAATGAATTTCAAACGGCCCGCCCCGCTCTTCCTCGGTGAAGACCGTAAGGCTGGAAATGGAAAGCGGCCGGCCCGTGAAGGCGGCAAAACGTCTTTCCAGGATCGATCTCATCAGCGTCGAGCGCTCTTCCGGTACCTGCCCCGTCAGCGTCATGTGGAAACCGAAGTCCTCCATAACATAGGGATAACCCCACCGCATGAGGTTGGCGCGCTGGCTTTCCGTCAACTTTTCCGGATTCCTCCTGGCAATGTCGGCTTCGGAAAGGGATGCTCGAAACGGCTCGAACGATTTTACCACGCTTGCAGCGAAATCCTGAAGCGGCGTATGCAGATAACCCGGGACGAGCGCAAAGAACCGGCCGAGCTGACCGAGGACGAGTTCAGGAATTTCAAACGCCGGCGTGCGGGCGGCGAAATCTTCGACGACAGCCATGAAATCTTTTTCGGTCACCGACGAGGCAAGTGCAAAAGGGGCCTTGATCGTCGCATGAAAGCCGTAGCGGCGCGGGTCCGCCGTCAGCTCGAACTGTTCTGCGGCTGGCATCCCTTCTTCTTCAGAAGCCGGATAAGTTTGGCCGGTAAATGCATCGCGACCGAGCCAGATCGAAGCCGCACCGGTCAGGGGATCGTCCTTCGGCGGCGTGAAATAGAGTGCGTAACGCAAGGTCTTGTCCTGAAAATATGTTCAAGTCGGGAGCCGCAATGTCAGCGATTTGGCAGCGCCCCGCAAGCAGGTTCCCGGCTAAAAGATTTCCATGACAGAATGATGATGGCGCGGTGGCGGCAACATCTTTTTTAAGGCGTCTTCGTGCCCATCAGACGGTGGCGGAGTGCATTCGAAGCGCCATCGAACAGGAAGATGACGATCAGGATGAGGATGACCATGTAGGCGACGTTTTCCCAGTTGGCGTTGGTGCGCATCGCTTCCCAGAGCTTGAGACCGATGCCACCGGCGCCGACTGCGCCAATGATCGTCGCGCCACGCACATTCGATTCCCACTGGTAGAGCGTCTGGCTGACGATGACAGGGATGATCTGCGGGACAACGCCGTAGCGGTGCTCCAGCACAGTGGAGGCCCCGGTCGAGCGCACGCCTTCGCGCGGCTTGTTGTCGATGTTTTCGAGGCCTTCGGAGTAGAGCTTGCCGAGCGTGCCGGTCTCCGTGAGGAAGATCGCACCACTGCCGGCAAGTGGCCCGGGACCAAAGGCACGGGTCAGGAAGAGCGCCCAGATCAACATGTCGACCGAGCGCAGGAAGTCGAAGAAGCGCTTCAGAACCTGATTGAGCGCGCGGCTTGGCGTGATGTTGCGTGCTGCGAGGAAGGCAAGCGGGAAGGCTGCTACAGCACCAAGCAGGGTGCCCAGAAACGCCATGACGATGGTCTGGAAGAGCTTGGTCCAGACGTCGCCGTGCTGCCATGCACTGTTGTTCCAGATGTTGTCGAAGGCGAGTGACAGGTTGGACTGGTCGGGATCGATCCGCGGACCGGAAACGATGAGGCTGATCACCTCGCTCGCCGGCTTGTCGAAGAAGGGTGAGTGGGTGTCGAACACAAAGTTCGCCCAACCGAGGAAGCGTTTGCGAACCTTCACGCGGTCCGCCGAGATGCTGACATCACCGGCAAACCCCAGGTCTGCAAGCACGTTGTCATCATAGACCGTCATCCATGACGGGATCTCTCCTTCGACCTTCAGAGCACCACCGGTAAAGTCGACCGGAACGGTGATCCCGTGTGCCGCGATGATCGTCTGGGTCTTGGAGATCGTGACCGTACGATTGGTGCCGCTGACAGAAACGGTAAGGCTGCCGTCTGGATTGTTCACGACCCAATCGGGATGCGGATCGTCGCCAAGCGGCGAGAAGCGCGGGTATTTGATGGTGATCTTGTCGCCGGAAATGCGGAATTCCGGCTGAACATCGTAGCTCACCCACTGGCTGAGGTAGATCCCGACACGCTCCCAATGCGCTTCGGCGATCATCTTCGGCAGGTCAAAGAACCAGACCGCATAGATACTGTAGAGCAGTGCTCCGATGAAAAGCATCAAGCCGCCGAAACGTTGCCGGAAGGAGCGATGGAGATACTCCGGATACCGCGTTTCGATCTCGTGCATACGGTTTGCGTCGATCACCGTCATGGCAGCCTCAATGTTGCAGGAGGAAAGCATGCTCGCCGACGAGACGGCGGCGGAGCCAGGCGGAGAACTGGTCGACGGCGACGATGGTCACGAAGAGCAGCAGAACGAGAGCGACGGTCTTTGCGCCGAAACCGCGCGAGATCGAGAGTTTCAGCTCCTCGCCGATACCACCGCCGCCAACGGCGCCGATGATCGTCGAGGCGCGCACATTGATCTCGAGGCGCAGCAGCGCATAGGAGGCGAAGTTCGGCATGACCTGGGGCATGGCACCGAAGCGCACGCGCTCGAACCAGTTGGCGCCTACCGCCTTCATGCCTTCGTCCGGCTTCATGTCGATGTTCTCGACGACTTCGTAGAAGAGTTTTCCGAGCGCACCGATCGTGTGCAGGCTGACCGCAATGATGGCCGAGATCGAACCGATCGAAAGGATTGCCGCGAAAAGACCGGCGATGACGATTTCCGGAAAGGCGCGCAGGAATTCCATGACGCGCTTGGTCGCGATGCGCGGCAGCCAGGAGGGCGTCATGTTGCGTGCGGCGATGAAGCTAAGCGGCGTGGCGAAAATGAATCCGATCAGCGTGGAAACGAGAGCGACGTTGATCGTGGTGATCATCAGCTCGAAGTATTCGGGAATATAGAAGTCGCCCCAGACATAGACACGACCTTTGGCGAAGTTGAATTCCTCGCCACCCTTGTCGTTGGGGCTCGCAATATCGAAAAGCGCACGCCAGACATCGTCCCAGTCCTTCGGGATCAGCCAGTTCAGGAAGTCGAAGAGATGCGGTAGGCGCTCGAAGAAATGCCCGGCATTGCTCTCGTCGGCAAAGCGGACGGAGGCCACGAAGGCGACGAACAGAACGAGCAGGCCGAGACCCGTGTAGAGACGGCGGCGCGCCACCATCTTGCTCCAGGCGTCGCCGATGTCCTTGGCGCTTGGTTGAGCGCCTCGCATGTCGGAATGGGGATCGGCAAAGGTCATGGCATCTTCCGCTCGCTCGCAAGAAAAAGGGCGGCCACGACTGGCCGCCCCGCGTTCATACTGGTCGATCAGCCGCCGATGGCAGCCTTACGAACGTCGATAACAGCGTTATAGAAGTCCGGAGTAACCTTGGAATAACCCTTGAAGTCGCCGCCTTCGAGAGCGGAGAAGCACTTGGCATCCTTTTCCGGAAGCTTCAGGAAGAAGTCCGTGAGCTTGGTCTGCCATTCAGCGCCGAGAGCGTTGCGAACGACGAGTGGGCCGTTCGGGATCAGCGGCGAACGCCATACTTCAACCAGCTTGTTCGGGTCGACAGCGCCCTTGTCGACTTCCTTGCGGAACGTGCCGGAGGTGTAGCCGTCCATGAAGTCGCCGAGGCCCGAGGAGTCATCGACCGCAACGTCGACCTTGCCGTCATAAGCGGCGAGCAGATTGTTTTCGTGACCGCCGTTGAACTGCGTGGAGGCGAAGAACTTGTCGTTCGGCTCGCCCGTGGTCTTCGGGATCTGCGTCAGCGGAACGAGGTAACCCGAGGTGGAGTCCGGATCGGCGTAGCCAAGCTTCTTGCCCTTGGCGTCCTGGATGGTCTTGATGCCGGAGGACTTCAGGGCGAGACCGATCGAGTAGTAGCCGGTCGAACCGTCAGCCTGCTGGGTGGTCAGGATCGGGGTAACGGCGTTCGGGTCCTTAATGGCGACGGCCGCATAGCCGGAAGCGCCGAGTTCGGCGAAGTCGAGCGTGCCGCCGAGCAGGCCCTGGATGACGCCGTCATAGTCGGCGGCCGGGAACAGCGACACCTTCTCGAAGCCGAATTCCTGCTTCAGGTGATCGGCAAGGCAGGCATAGTTGCGCAGGCGATCGGTTTCGTTTTCCCCGCCGAGAATGCCGACGCGGAATTCCTTGAGGTCCGCAGCAGCGGCAGAGCCGGCAAGCGCCAGAAGCGCCGTGGCGGCAAAGAGTGCTTTCTTCAACATTGGTCTCTCCTGATTGACCGGTATTCCGGTCGTCTTGCTGTTACGAAGAAGTGTGCCCTTGACGCGGGCGCTCGATCGCGGCCGTCCCGTTCAGAGACCGGCCAGCGCCAGCGGTTGCAGGCCGGCGGATGCTTGAGCCGCGGCAGCCGCGGGAATATTGATCGATGTCGAGGTCATGGTTTCATCGATGCCGGCGCCGTCCTTGTCGGTGCCGTAGATTTCTTTGACGGCAGCCGCCGTCAGCTCCGAAGGCTTGCCGTCGAAAACGACGCGCCCGGCCGCCATGCCGACGATGCGCTCGCAGTAGTTGCGCGCCGTATCGAGCGTATGCAGGTTGGTGACGACGGTGATGCCTTCGCGCTCGTTGATGTCGCGCAGCGCATCCATGACGATCTTGGCGTTCAGCGGATCAAGGGAGGCGATCGGCTCGTCGGCGAGCACCATCTTTGGGTTCTGCATCAAGGCGCGTGCGATCGCTACGCGCTGCTGCTGGCCACCGGAGAGCGTCCCGGCCGTCTGCAGCGCGGTCTGCTCGATCCCAAGGCGTTCCAGGGCGGCAATCGCGTGAATGCGCTCCTCGCGGCTGAAGATATTCAAGAGGCTCAGCATCGTCGGGCGATGATTGAGGCGGCCGAGCATGACGTTGGTAAGAACGTCGAGGCGCGGAACCAGATTGAACTGCTGGAAGATCATCGCGCAGTCGCGCTGCCAGTGGCGCAAAGCCTGCCCGCGAAGAGCAGAAACCTCGACACCGGCGAAGTGAATGGAGCCGGATGTCGGCTGCTGCAGGCGGTTGATCATACGCAGGAGGGTAGATTTGCCGGCGCCCGAGCGTCCGATGACGCCGACCATCTGCCCCTGAGGAATTGCCAGTGTCACGGAGTCGACAGCAGTCTTGTTACCAAAGCGGCGGGTGACATCCTTCAGCTCGAACATCATGCTCTTCCTCGCGTTTAAACCAGTGCGCCAGTGCATTAGTCCGGCTTCATGAAGCTCCAATGTCACTTTTATGTAACTGCTGTCACAATTGGCTTGATCGGAAGGTTTCAGTTGCTGTGCCGGCTAAGGAAATCCTCGGCCGAAAGCGTCCGGAAGTCATCGAGCACGGTGCGCAGCTTCGAATGCTCCCAATCCCACCAGGCAAGCCTGTCCATCCGCTCGCCGATTTCCTTGGGAAAGCGCTCGCGAATGAGCTTTGCAGGGACGCCGCCGACGATCGAATAGGGTGCAACATCCTTGGAGACGACCGCACCTGCGCCGATCACTGCGCCGTTGCCGACAGTGACGCCAGGCAGGATCGTGACCCCATGGCCAATCCAGACGTCATGGCCGATAACCACCCGGTTTGAGCGCCGCCATGCGAAGAAATCGGTGTCCATGTCGGCGTCCGGCCAGTAGTCGGCAGCGCGATAGGTGAAATGGTGCAGCGTCGCCCGCCAGGTCGGATGATTGGTGGCATTGATGCGAACTGCAGCGGCAATGTTCACGAACTTGCCGATCGTCGCGCACCAGATCGAGCCATCCTGCATGATGTAGGAATAATCGCCGAATTCGACTTCGCTGATCCGGCAACGCTCGGAAATTTCCGTGAAACGGCCAAGCGTGGTATCGCGGACAGATGCCGTCTCATGAATATAGGGCTTTTCGCCAAGCTTCCGGCTCATGCTGCAATTGCCTTTCGCGGTGAGAACTGCTGGACGTCGAGAATGCGGTCGGCGACAGCCTCGCGCACTTCCTCGTCATGGAAGATGCCGAGCAGAGCAACGCCCGCTTCTTTTTTCTCTTTGATCATGCCGACGACGACGGCGCGGTTCTTCGCATCGAGCGAAGCGGTCGGCTCATCCAGAAGCAGGATCGAATGATCGGTAATGAAGCCGCGGGCGATATTGACCCGCTGCTGTTCGCCGCCCGAGAAGGTCGCAGGCGGCAGTTGCCAGAGCGCTTCGGGAAGATTCAGCTTTTCAAGCAGGGCTGCTGCCTTTTGCCGGGCGGAAGCCGCATTCTCTCCGCGAGCAAGCAGCGGTTCGGCAACGACATCGATTGCCGCAACGCGCGGCACGGTGCGCAGGAACTGGCTGACATATCCGAGCGTATGGCGGCGGACATCGATAACGGTGCGTGGATCGGCGGCCGCGAGATCAACGATACGGCCCTTATGATTGACGAGGATCTGGCCGGTATCGACGGCGTAGTTGCCGTAGATCATCTTGAGTAGCGAACTCTTGCCGATCCCCGAGGGACCGCCGAGAACGACGCATTCGCCGGAGGCGACGGAAAAGGCGACATCGGAAACGACAGGCAGTTTGATGCCGTCGCGCAGATGCATGGTGAAGCTCTTCGAGACTTCGGAAACGACGAGGGGCGTTGCCATGATTGTTGCCTTTCAGACCTGAAGGATCGAAGAAACGAGAAGCTGAGTGTAGGGCTCGCGCGGATCGTCAAGCACGCGATCGGTCAGACCCTGCTCGATCACATAACCGTCCTTCATCACCATCATCCGGTGGGACAGGAGACGCGCGACGGCGAGGTCATGCGTGACGATGATCGCCGAGAGACCGAGATCGTTGACGAGACCGCGAACGAGATCGAGCAGTCGCGCCTGAACCGAGACATCGAGGCCACCGGTCGGTTCGTCCATGAAGACGAGACGCGGGCCGGTGACGAGATTGCGGGCGATCTGAAGGCGCTGGCGCATGCCGCCGGAGAAGGCGCGGGGCTGGTCGTCGATGCGCCCGGCATCGATTTCGACGCGTTCCAGCCAATCGATCGCCGTCGAGCGGATCTTGCCGTAATGCCGGTCGCCGACCGCCATCAACCGTTCGCCGACATTGGCGCCGGCCGACACCGTCATGCGCAGGCCGTCGGCCGGATTCTGATGCACGAAACCCCAATCGGTACGCATCAGGAAGCGCCGCTCGGCCTCGCTCATGTGGTAGAGATCGCGATAGTCTCCATCACGCATGTGATATTCGACGCTGCCGGTCGTCGGCATCAGGCGGGTCGAGATGCAGTTGAGCAGCGTCGTCTTGCCGGAACCGGATTCGCCGACGATGGCGAGCACTTCGCCGGGCCAGAGCTCGAAGGAGACATTCCGGCAGCCGATACGGCTGCCATAGAACTTCGAAACGTCGTGGACCTTGAGGAGAGGGGTGTCAGTCATTCCGCAGCCTCCTTCGGCGCAAGCATCTCGCCGGCATGTCCATGCTCGCGGCGGTCTTCGCAATGGTCGGTATCGGAGCAGACGAACATGCGTCCGCCCTTGTCGTCGAGGATCACCTCGTCAAGGTAGACATCCTCCGCGCCGCAAAGCGCGCAGGGCTTGCCGAAGCGCTGGATGTCGAAGGGGTAGTCTTCGAAATCGAGGCTGACGACTTCGGTATAGGGCGGTACGGCATAGATGCGCTTCTCGCGACCGGCGCCGAAGAGCTGCAGTGCATCCGACATATGCATTTTCGGATTGTCGAACTTCGGCGTCGGCGAAGGATCCATGACGTAGCGGCCGGCAACCTTGACCGGATAGGCGTAGGTCTTGGAGATACGGCCGTTATGGGCGATATCCTCATAGAGCTTCACATGCATCAGGCCGTATTCTTCCAGCGCGTGCATCTTGCGCGTTTCGGTCTCGCGCGGCTCGAGGAAGCGGAGCGGCTCCGGGATCGGCACCTGATAGACCAGAACCTGGCCGGCACCGAGCTTTTCTTCCGGAATGCGGTGGCGCGTCTGGATGATCGTCGCATCCTTGGTATGCGTCGTTACCGCGACGTTCGCGACCTTCTGGAAGAAGGCGCGGATCGAGACCGCGTTCGTCGTGTCATCGGCACCCTGGTCGATCACCTTGAGAACGTCGTCCGGTCCGATGATCGAAGCCGTGACCTGCACGCCCCCGGTACCCCAGCCGTAGGGCATGGGCATTTCGCGCGAGGCGAAGGGCACTTGATATCCGGGAATCGCGATCGCCTTCAGGATGGCGCGGCGGATCATCCGCTTGGTCTGTTCGTCGAGATAGGCGAAGTTGTAGCTGGCGAGATCGGTCATTCGGCGGCTTCCTTGATGTCATCGCCACCATGGTGAGCGGCTTCGAATTCGCGGCGCATGCGGCGGACAAGGTCGAGCTCGGCCTGGAAGTCCACGTAGTGCGGTAGTTTCAGATGCTCGACGAAGCCGGTCGCCTGGACGTTGTCGGAGTGGGAAATGACGAATTCCTCGTCCTGTGCCGGGGCCGTGATGTCTTCGCCGAGCTCTTCGGCCCGAAGGGCACGGTCCACCAGCGACATCGACATTGCCTTCCGCTCGCTCTGACCGAAGACGAGACCATAGCCGCGCGTAAATTGCGGCGGTGCCTTGGCCGAACCCTTGAACTGGTTGACCATCTGGCATTCCGTTACCTGGATCACGCCGAGCGACACGGCAAAGCCAAGCTCCGGCACCTCGAATTCGACTTCGACTTCGCCGATGCGGATTTCACCGGTGAAGGGATGATTGCGGCCGTAGCCGCGCTGCGTGGAATAGCCGAGCGCCAGCAGGAAGCCCTCGTCGCCGCGCGCGAGCGCCTGAAGACGCAGGTCGCGGGTCATCGGGAATTCCATCGGCTCGCGGGTAAGATCGCCGATCTCGTGATCCTCCGGCAAATCGCCATCGCCCTCGATCAGGCCTTCCTGGCCAAGGATCTCCGAAACGCGGATGACACGGCCGGCTTCGGCGGGACGCTGCACAGGCTCTTCGACCGCCTCGTCGGCGAGCAGCGAAGGATCAAGCAACCGATGGGTATAGTCGAAGGTGGGGCCGAGAAGCTGCCCTCCCGGCAAATCCTTGTAGGTCGCCGAGACGCGCCGCTCGATCTTCATTGCGGCCGTGTCGAGCGGCTTCGAATAACCGAAGCGCGGCAGCGTCGTGCGGTAGGCGCGGAGCAGGAAGATCGCCTCGATCATGTCGCCTCGGGACTGGCGGACAGCGAGTGCGGCGAGGGTACGGTCGTAGAGAGAGGCTTCCGCCATGACCCGGTCAACGGCAAGTGCCAGTTGCGCGACGATCTGGTCGATCCCGATCGCCGGCAGCGAGCGGTCGCCGCGGCGGCGGTCGGCAAGCAGGCGATGGGCGTTTTCAATGGCGGCCTCGCCCCCTTTAACGGCAACATACATGGGGTCACATCTCCGTTGCGATAATCTTGGTGGTCCGCGGCAGGCACAGGAAACGGCTGCCGGCTGTCAGCACGAGGTCGATGCCGCGTGGGAAGAGCGCGCGGTTGTCGGCCCAGAGGCGCAGGAAGGTCTCGGGCAGTCCCGCCGGCGCAATTTCCGTCACGCTCTGAATGCCGGGACCCGTCAGCGCCAATCGGCGGCCGCCCTCGAGTCCCGCAAGTTCGATGACCAGCGTCGTCGAACGATCGGGGTATTCCTGGGTACCAAGGGCAAACAGCCCAAAAGACGAAAACGTCACGCCGCCTTCGATGAAGGCGAAGCGGGCGTCGGCCTTTTCCGGCACGACGGGTGCACCTGTATGAAAGCCGAGCCATTCGGGCATGGCGGATTTTGCGAGCCCAGAGGAAAGCCAGACCGGGGTATCGTGATCGCAGAGCGTCAGCGCAATTGCGCCAGCGGCAATGCCGAGCTGCGCAGGCGGCGCCACTTCAGGCGCAACGGTCTGTATCGTGCCGGGGCGCGCCATGCCGTCCATCAGGATCTTGAAGACGCTCTGAGCGTGGAAGACCGGTTCGGCAAAACCGCCGGTTAGCGCTTCTGTCTTGAGGCTCATCAGTTGTCTCCCCGCACCATGGTGAAGAAATCGACCCGCGTCGCCGCCGTCTCGTCGGCCTTGCGGCGATCGGCGTCCGCGACGCGGGCGGCGATGGGCTGAAGCAGCGTCTGCTCGACGAAGCGCTGTGTGGCCGGCTCCTGCCAGAGGGCGTCAAAGATGGCGGCAAGCCGTGCCTTCTCGCGATCCGTTCCGAGCGCCTGCGCATGACCGATGGCGCCGGAGCCGAGCCGGATCGTCGCGCGCGTTACCGTCATTTCGCCGAGATTGAACGGCGCTCCGCCGCCGCCGATCCGGCCGCGCACCATGACGAGGCCGGTTTCCGGCCCGCGCACCGTCTGCACTGCCGGTTTTTCCGCGAGTGCCGCAAAAGCCTCGACGAGCTCGTTTCGTTCAGCACGCGCGAGCAGGTCGGCGACGCGCTTGCGCCCGCCTATCGCCGCTTCATTCTTCTCCGCTAAGGTCATCGCCACATCCTTTAAATGTCTATTGATATAGACAACTATACAAGATATGGTTACGCTTAAATCGCCGACGTGACAAGCGTGTGACATCAAGGGGCAAAATGGCTGGGCAAGTACAAAGGCAAACTGGGGTGGCGCTCTGGCGCCAGATCGCGGATCGCATCCGCCAGGCGATTAGCGCCGGCGCTTACGACGAAACCGGCATGGTGCCGCCGGAAACGGTTCTGGCGCTCCAGTTCGGCGTCAACCGGCACACGGTGCGCAGTGCGCTGGCGGCCCTCGCACAGGAAGGCATCGTGCGCGCCGTGCAGGGGCGCGGCACGCTGATCGAGCGCAAGGAACGGCTGAACTTTCCGATCACACGACGCACGCGGTTCACCACCGGCATCGGCGAGCAGGCACGCGAAATGCGCGGATTGCTGCTTTCCCATTCCGAGGAGAAGGCCGACGCGGAGGTGGCGCGCTGGTTGAAGCTTCGCGAGGGCGAGCCCGTGATCCGCATGGAAACCGTCCGCAAGGCGGACGGTCGCCCGGTTTCATGCGCGACGGCGTGGTTTCCGGCTCGGCGATTTGCCGGCCTGCCGGATGCCTACAAGAGGACCGAGTCGATCACGAAGGCCTTCGCCGAGCTTGGGCTGGCCGACTATGTGCGCGCAACGACCGAGATCACGGCCTCCCATGCCGACGACGCCGACATTGCGGCGCTCGAGCTGACGCCCGGTGCGAT
Organism: Rhizobium sp. P32RR-XVIII; assembly: GCF_012641395.1. Lineage (GTDB taxonomy): Bacteria > Pseudomonadota > Alphaproteobacteria > Rhizobiales > Rhizobiaceae > Rhizobium. The sequence goes on from NZ_JABAIH010000001.1 coordinate 103,090, forward strand.
CGTGCTGATCACCAAGGCGATGAATACCGACCTCGAAGGCATACCCGTTCAATATGCGATCAGCCGGTTTTCCGCCGACAGGGTGCAGTTCACCATTGAAAACTGAAAAGGCCGGGCACAAGCCCGGCCTTCAACACGAGTGCGTGAGCAATCAGTGCGCGTTCGACATGTCGCCGAGCACTTCCTTGGAAGCGACGGTCGAGTCGGCCTTCAGTTTGTAGACCATAGGTACGCCCGTCGCGAGGTTCAGCGAAAGAACCTCCTCACGGTTGAGGCGATCAAGCACCATGACCAGCGAGCGCAGCGAGTTGCCGTGCGCGGCAACAAGCACCTTCTCACCGCGGAGAACGCGCGGAAGAATTTCCGTGAGGTAGTAGGGCCAGACGCGGGCGCCGGTATCACGCAGGCTCTCTCCGCCCGGAGGCTGAATGTCGTAGGAGCGGCGCCAGATATGCACCTGCTCCTCGCCCCACTTGGCGCGCGCATCGTCCTTATTGAGGCCGGAGAGATCGCCGTAATCGCGTTCGTTCAGGGCCTGGTCGCGGATCGTCTCAAGGCCCGGCTGACCGACCTTGTCGAGGATGAGCTTCAGCGTGTGTTGGGCGCGCACCAGCACGGAGGTGAAGGCGATGTCGAACTTGATGCCGTAGTCGGCGAGCGCCTGGCCGCCCGTTTTGGCCTCTTCGATGCCGAGTTCGGTAAGGTCCGGATCCTTCCAGCCAGTGAAGAGATTCTTGAGATTCCAGTCGCTCTGGCCGTGGCGAACGAGGACGAGGGTTCCGCTCATCAAATATGTCTCCGTATAAGGTCAGTGTTGGGAGAGCCCGAGAACGTCGAGCATGGAATAAAAACCAGGTTTCTTGTCGCGCGCCCAGAGCGCCGCCCTGAGGGCGCCGCGTGCGAAAATGGAACGATCGGCAGCACTGTGCGACATCGAAACGATCTCGCCTTCACCGGCGAAGAGAACCGAATGCTCGCCGATGACCGAGCCGCCGCGAAGCGTCGCAAAGCCGATCGTGCCGGCTTCGCGTGGGCCGGTATGTCCATCGCGGACACGGACGGACTGTGTGGTGAGATCAATGTTGCGGCCCTTGGCCGCAGCCTCACCCAGAAGCAATGCGGTGCCCGACGGCGCGTCGACCTTGCGCTTGTGATGCATCTCGAGGATTTCTATGTCCCACCCGGCGGGCTCCAGTGCCTGCGCGGCCTGCTCCACCAAAACGCTGAGAAGGTTCACGCCAAGGCTCATATTGCCGGACTTGACGATGCGCGCATGGCGCGCCGCAGCCTCAATCTTGGCATCGTCGGCCTCCGAGCAGCCGGTCGTGCCGACGACATGGACGATGCGCGCCTGGGCGGCAAGGCCCGCAAACTCAACACTGGCGCCAGGTGAAGTGAAGTCGAGTACGCCTTCGGCATGCAGGAACGCCGCGAGCGGATCGTCGCCGATGATGACGCCATTTTGGCCGAGACCAGCAAGCTCTCCAGCATCCCGGCCGACGAAAGGCGAACCCTTCCGCTCGATCGCCGCATGCAGCGTGACGCCGTCAATCGAGTCGATCAGGCGGATCAGCGTCTGTCCCATGCGCCCTGCTGCGCCAACCACCACCAGTTTCATCGCAGCATCGCTCATGTCGGTTCACTATCCGTATCAAAGAGAATCCGAGGCGGCAGGCCTCTGAAGATTGTTGAGTCGAGCGTAAAGGCCGTCGCTGAGCTTCGCAAGCGTCTCGTGATTGCCTTCTTCGACGACACGGCCCTGCTGCATGACGACGATCTTGTCGGCGCGCACCACGGTCGACAGCCGGTGTGCGATGACGACAACAGTGCGGCCGGTCATCGCTTCATCGAGCGCCTTCTGCACCGCTGCCTCGGATTCCGTGTCGAGCGCCGACGTGGCCTCGTCGAGAAGCAGGATTGGCGCATTTCGTACCAACGCGCGGGCGATCGACAGGCGCTGACGTTGGCCGCCCGAAAGTGTCACACCGTTTTCGCCGACTGGCGTGTCGTAGCCATTGGGTTGCGCGAGGATAAACTCGTGGGCATAGGCGAGCCGCGCAGCTTCCTCCACCTCGGCATCGGAGGCCTCCGGGCGCCCGTAGCGGATGTTCTCGCGGATCGTGCCTTCAAAGAGGTATGGCTGCTGCGACACGTAGGCCAGCTGCTCGCGAAGCGACTGCTTGGTGACGTGGGCGATATCCTGACCGTCGACGAAGATCTGTCCGCTCTTCGGATCGAAGAAGCGCGGAATGAGACTGATGACAGTCGATTTGCCGGCGCCGGATGGGCCGACAAGCGCCGTCGTCTTGCCGCCTTCCGCAACAAAACTCACATTGCTGAGGATCGGATCGACACCATAGGCGAACGACACGTCGCGGAATTCGATGCGGGCATCCGTTACCGGCAGGGGCTTGGCGTCAGGCAGATCGCGCTGACGCGGCTCCATGTCGAGCAACTCGTAGACCATGCGGGCATTGACGGCGGCGCGCTCGAGCTGGATCTGCAGTCTTGCAAGGCGCCGGGCAGGGTCGTAGGCGAGCAGCAAAGCGGTCACGAACGAGAAGAACGCGCCCGGCGGCACGTTGTGATAGATCGAACGGTAAGCGGCGTAGGCGAGAACGCTTGCAACTGCAAAGCCCGCAAAGGTTTCCGTCATCGGCGCGTTGCGTTCCGAAAGGCGCGCGATCCGGTTTGTGCGGGCTTCCGCGGCCGCGACCAGCTTGTTGAGCTTGCGCTGCAGTTCGCTTTCCATGGTGAAGGCCTTGACGATGGCGATACCCTGGATGGTCTCTTGCATCGCGCCTAGGACATGGCTGCTCAGATAGATGGCTTCCTTGGTGGCTTGACGCAGGCGCTTGGACAGATATCGCAGTCCATAAAGAAGCGGCGGAGCCAGGATGAAGACGGCGAGGCTGAGCAACGGATCCTGAAAGACCATCACGCCGATCAACGAGATGAAGGTAAGCAAGTCACGCGCGGCCGATGTGATCACCATATTCATGACATCGCGGATGCCGCCGACATTCTGGCTTACTCGAGCGGCAATGTGCGCGGAGCGAGCTTCGTTGTAGAAGCCGACCGAAAGTGTCATCAGGTGAGCGTAAAGGCGCCGCTGATAGCGCGCGACGATATTGTTGCCGATCCGCGAAAGCGCCACGGCCTGGCCGTAGCTCGCAAAGCCGCGCAGAACGAATGCCAGGAAGATCGAAAGACAGATGATCCAGATCATATCGGCGCGGCGATTGGCGAAAGCCTCGTCGATGATCACCTTCATGATCCACGCGGTGAACGCCGTCGTCAGGGCGACAACGACGAGACAGCTGATCGCAAAAACATAGCCGCCGATATGATCGCGGCCATTTTCGGCGATAATGCGTTTCAGGACGCCCGTCACACTATCGCTACCGACAGCGCTTTTTTTGTTCGCGGATTCCAAAAATACTGCTTCCCGTCTCGGACGTGCGCGGCCGCAAAGCCTCGCACTTGGGGCGGCTCTATAAAGAGTTACCGCCCGTTTGGCTAGCAGGGCATTAGCTGCGCCAGCGGCGCCCCTCGGTCGAGAGCCCGAAACGGGCCGGCTCGCGGGCATAGAAGGACAGGCCTGCAAGAGCCGCCAGCGGATGGGTCACGACATAGGTCGGAATCGCCTTCAGCCAATGCGAATGCGGCGCTTTGTCCTCGAACGCAGCACGGAATTCCGGCTGTCGCAACGCCGGAAGGATCTTCTGCGAGATGCCGCCGGAAAGATAGACGCCGCCCTTAGTCATGAAGATCATCGCCAGGTCGCCGGCAAGTCTGCCAAGATATGTCGAAAAAAGCGAGATGGTCTCCACCGCCGTCGCATCGGATCCGGCAAGCGCATGAGAGGTGATGTCGGCAGGGTCGCTGTACTTGGGATCGATGCCGTCCGCCTTGCAGATTGCCCGGTAGAGATGAACGATCCCGCGCCCGGAAAGGATCTGCTCGGCCGAAACACGGCCCTCGATCGTTTCGACATAGGGAAAGATTTCCAGATCGCGCTTAGAGCGCGGTCCGAGATCGACATGGCCGCCTTCGCCCGGCACCGGGATCCACCCGCCCTGCACGTGTACAAGCCCACCGACGCCAAGGCCCGTTCCAGGACCGAGCACGACGCGGGAAGCGACAATCTCCTTCGATGCTGAGCCGATCAGTTCGCGCTCGCCATCGCCGAGCGAGGAAATCGCCAGCGCCTGAGCTTCGAAGTCGTTGATGACAAGCACATCCTCGATGCCGAGAACTTCGATCATCGTATGCGGACGGACGACCCAGTCGCAGTTGGTCAGCGGAATTTCATCGCCATTGATCGGTCCGGCAACGGCAAGGATTGCAGCGCGGGGCCGCATGTCCGTCTTAGCCAGAACGCCGTTGCGGATCGCTTCGTCGATCGTCGTGAAGTCGGCTGTTCTGACATTCGGGAAATTGATGGCCTCTGCCGACGCATCCGGGAGAATGGAGAAGCGTGCATTCGTTCCACCGATATCACCGATGAGGATCGGAAAGGGCAGGTGAGCATCACTGGTGTTGAGCATGGACATAGCCGGTTCCGTATTTAGGCGTGCAGCGTCGCGATGAGCTTTTCGGCGGTCGCGTGGTTCAGGGCCATTGGGATGTCGTAGACGATCGCAAGCCGCATCAATGCTTTCACATCGACATCATGCGGCATCGGCGTCAACGGATCGACAAGGAAAATAAGCGCGCTGACTTCACCGGTGGAAATCAGCGCGCCGATCTGCTGATCGCCGCCGAGCGGCCCGCTCTTCAGGCGCGTGACGTCGAGATCGGGAGCGGCGTCGAGAACGCGGCCGCCGGTTGTTCCGGTTGCCACTATCTTCCACTTGGAAAGCAGGTCTCTGTTGCGACGGGCAAAGTCCGCCATATCGTTCTTCTTCTGGTCATGCGCAATCAATGCGAGGCATTTGCCGCCGGCCATGAAAAAGGACCTCCATCCTAAGGATTCAATCGATTGGGCGGCTTCTATACCAAGCGTACGAGTTGATACACAAGTCTCTGCGCCATCATGGCATGGCCGGCTTCTCAGGCGGAACAGGGCCGGTAACAGGAAGGAGGTCCTCGCTCGCCGGCAAGGCCGCCGGAGCGGCCGTCAGAGCATTTGCGGCCGGGGCACCGTCATACGTTCCGGCGATGGTCGCTGCCGCAGCCGGTGCATCAAGAACCCCTGCGCACGCCTTCGGGAGATCGGAGACCATGACTTCGCGCGGTGGCTTGGGAGGCTTCGGAGAGGGTTTCGGCGGCGCCCACGGCTCCTTGGTGAACCACCAGGCGAGGGACTTGTCGCATCCGTCGCCGGCTGCGACTGGCGCCTGTGGTTTGCAGCCGGCAGCCCCCGGCGGGCATTTGATGCGGATGTGGAAGTGTGAATCGTGACCGTATTCGGGCCTCAGCTTGCCGAGATTGGTGCGGTCGCCCGTCCACGTATCGCACATCTTCTTCTTGATCGCCGGATTGACGAAGATGCGCTCGACCTGCGGATAGCTGGCGGCAAGCATCAGCAGTTCCGCCCGCTGTTCGGTCCATACCTTCGGATCGACGGTCAGGAACTTGTCCTTCTGCATCATGGTCGTGAAGGGCAGCGTTTCCCGCTCCTCATAGCTCATGCGGTGCGAAGGCATCGGCGTCAGCCAGACATCGGCATCGAGGCCGATCTGATGCGAGGCATGCCCGTTGAACATCGGCCCGCCGCGCGGCTGGGCGATGTCGCCGACCAGAATGCCGGGCCAGCCGATCTTGTCATTCGCATCCTGCGAAAATTTTTCGAGCAGTGAGATCATGGCGGGGTTGCCCCAGCGCCGGTTACGCGAAAGGCGCATCGCCTGCCAGGTGGGACCGTCGGACGGAAGCGCGGCGGCGCCGGTCATGCACCCCTTGGCGTAGAAGCCGATCGGCCGCGCCGATCCCTGTGTCGGCAGCGCCACCGCGCCGAAGAGCGCCTTGGCACTGCCCGGGCTCGGCTGCTTCTGCTGTGCGCCGACATCGCCGGCGGCAAAGCTTGCGCCGATTGCGCCGGCGAGCGTCAGCTTGCCGAAAGTCCTGAAAGCCTGAACCAAACCGAAAGCCATGCCGTTCCCTTGCCGCCTCTGCCGAAGTGATTTGCATCGAATCTATCGTGAAAAGCGATTTTGGTGAATCGATGTTTTGGCAGGCGGCAAGGATATCTAGCTACTCTCGAGCCACTTTGCGCTGCGCTCCGTGGTGCTGTCGACGCTAGTCTGCCTCGTTTAGGAGAAATGGCAGCATCCTGCTCAAGATGCTGTCTCGTAGAACGTAGTGGTGCAATAGTGCCGCTGCGGCGTGAACACCGACGAGAGCAATAATCGACCATGCCGTTACGCCGTGAAGATCAGCGAGGAGATGTCGCGTGTCTGCCGAAAAAGCAATTGGCGAAGGAATCGAGAACAGGCCGAAGAAGTTCATTGGAATGCCCACGGACCAGCCGAGGAGAATGCCGAGCGCTATCTGGACAGCTAGAAGGGCATAAAGCAAGTGGTGCACCAAGGTGGCCGCGACATGCTGAGCTCCCGATGTGGAAGGTGGCAACTTCCTGCCATAGACTGAACGCCAAAGAATGCGGCTTATGACAATGATAGTCAGAGCAATTCCGCTCGCCACATGCAAGGATATCAACTCGACGCGTATGTTCGTCCCTTTCTGAAATTGCTCCCAGACATGGGCGCTCGAGAACTGAAACAACACTAGAACGGCAGTTGACCAATGAAATAGTATCGTCAAACGGTCATAGGAGGAGCCGTCCAAAGAGTTCGGAACGGCTAATGCACTAACCTTCATGATTCATGATCTCCGTGGATGATGGCCGTTAAACACGTCACCCGCGGATTTTATTCACTCGGGTTGATATCGCGTGAGAGCGCCAGGGATTTCCTTCGCCATCATCTCGATGTGATCGCGCTTGATCCCCTCGTATCGCAGCGTCAGGCATTGGCGAAAATATCGGCGGTTTTGCGGACGCGGGAAATACGCGGAAGGATGCGTTCGCAGGCGAAGGAGTGCATTTCCTGAGAAAAGGTGGTCATAGCGTCCTCGACGGCGATGACGGCGTAGTTGTGGGCAAAGGCATCACGGATCGTTGCCTCGACACCGAAATTCGTTGCGATGCCCGTCAGGATCACGGTGTTGATGCCGCGGCGGCGAAGCTGCAGGTCCATCTCTGTGCCGTAGAAGGCACTCCAGTGATGCTTGACGATATGGACATCTACCGAGAGTGCGGCGATTTCAGCCGGAGCAGCGGTGGCAGCTGCGGGAAGGCCGCCTTCAGGCAGGACCATGGGTTCGTCCACCGGCTGGTTGACAGTATCGGCATAGTCCGGGGAGAATCCGACGGTAACGAGGACCACCGTTCCGCCTTCCGATTTCAGCTGGGTGGCGATTGCGGCGGTGTTTTCGATGACCTGCTGGGCAGAATGCGGCGCAAGCGGCCGGCCGACGATGAAGCCTTGCAGATCGATGGAAATGAGTGCGGTGGTCTTGGGATCGTAAAGAGGCATAAAAAATCTCCGGGGACAGAAACATGAGGGAACCCTCACAATGACAGATATGAGGGTATCCTCACAAAAATCAAGCCCCGAGCCGCAGAGCCGTGCCCCGAAGCGTCAGCGCGGCCATGAGCGCGTAGCCGTTCTTCTGGCGGCGGCGGCGAAGGTCTTTCTTGAAAAGGGCTACGACGCGGCGACCATGACGGAGATCGCAGCCGCCGCCAATTCCTCGATCGGTTCCCTCTACCAGTTCTTCCCGACCAAGCTGTTGCTCGCCGAAGCACTGCACATCGACCGCCTGCAGCAACTGAACAACGGGCTCGCCGAACTGGCGGAAGGGATCCGCGGGCAGACGGCAGCCGAGATCGGCGATGCAATCTTCACGCGACTCGGCCGCTTCATCGAGGAATATCCGGAATTTCTCGTTCTCGCCGCGCGACGCGACGTGCCCAAGGAGCGCAAGGCGAAATCGCGTGCGGAACTTCGTGCCAGCATCACGGCGCTGTTGAAGAACGCCGAGCCTTCGGTCGAGCGCGACATCGACCTGTTGGCTTCCCTTGTCCTGGAGCTCCTGCGTATCATCGTCGCAGCGGCTTATGATCCCGACGGTTCGGGTGATCCGCGGCTGGTGAGCGAACTGCGGCGCATGCTCCGCAAGCGGCTCGAGGAAGTGACGCCCTGAACGCGGCTATCAGGCCAAAATTTCGCACGCGGCATAAAAACGGATCTCTTTTCTATTTTTTGCCTGTATTTCCCGTATTCTCGACAGAGCTAAAAATGAACAGGGGTTGGTGAATGGCGGTTGCCTGGTGGAATAGACGTGCTCTCGTTGCTCTCGCAGTCTTGATCTCCTTGCCCCTGGGCGCCTCGGCTCAGGAAGAGAACTTCAGGATCGGGACGTCGACGATCGGCGAACTCAAATACAAGCCCGGCTTCAAGCATTTCGATTATGTCAATCCGGACGCACCGAAGGGCGGAGACCTGAGGCTTTCGACCGCCGGTACCTACGATACCTTCAACCCGATACTGACAAAGGGTGAAGTGGCCGTCGGCCTGACGCTGCCTTTCGAAACCCTGATGAAATCGGCCGACGACGAAGTGCTCGCCTCCTACGGACTTCTGGCTGAGGGTGTTTCCTATCCCGATGACGTTTCCAGCGCGACCTTTCGGCTGCGCGCCGAAGCGAAATGGGCGGACGGGAAGCCGGTCACTCCGGAAGACGTGATCTTCAGCTTCGACAAGACGAAGGAGCTCAATGCGCTTTCGGCCAACTACTACCGGCATGTCGTCAAAGCCGAAAAGACCGGCGAACGCGACGTCAAGTTCACCTTCGACGAGAAGAACAACAAGGAGCTCCCCAACATCCTCGGCCAGTTGATCGTGGTGCCGAAACACTGGTGGGAAGGCACAGGCCCCGACGGCAAGCCGCGCGACATATCGAAAACGACGCTCGAACCGGTGATGGGATCGGGTCCCTATAAGATCGCCGCCTTCTCCCCGGGCTCGACGATCCGCTACGAACTTCGTGACGACTACTGGGGCAAAGACCTCAATGTGAATGTCGGCCAGAATAACTTTCGCAACATTTTCTACACGTATTTTGGCGACCGCGACGTAGAGTTCGAGGCCTTCCGTGCGGGCAATATCGATTACTGGCAGGAAACGCAGGCAGCCCGATGGGCAACGGGATATGACTTTCCCGCGGTAAAGGATGGGCGCGTCAAGAAGGAGGATGTGCCCAATCCGCTGCGCTCGACCGGCATCCTTCAGGCGCTCGTTCCGAACATGCGCCGCGACGTCTTCAAAGACGCGCGGGTGCGCGAGGCTTTGAACTATGCCTTCGACTTCGAGGAACTCAACCGCACGGTCGCGTTCGGCAGCTATAAGCGGATCGACAGTTATTTCTGGAATACGGAGCTTGCCTCCTCTGGTCTGCCGCAGGGCCGGGAGCTCGAACTGCTTGAGGGCTTGAAGGACAAGGTTCCGCCGGAGATCTTCACTGCGCCTTACAGCAACCCTGTTGGTGGAGACCAGCAGAAGAGTCGCGGCAACCTGCGCAAGGCGATTTCCCTGCTGAAGGACGCGGGATGGGATATCAAGGGCAGCCGCATGGTGAACACCAAGACCGGCCAGCCGCTGAGCTTCGAAATCCTGTTGTCGAGCCCCATGCTGGAGCGCTGGGCCGTGCCCTATGCCAACAATTTAAAGAAGATAGGCATCGATGCCCGCGTCCGCACCGTCGATGCTTCGCAATACACCAACCGCGCCCGCAGCTTCGACTACGACATGATCTGGAATGTCTGGGCCGAGACGATGAACCCCGGCAACGAGCAAGCCGATTACTGGGGTTCAGGCTCGGTCGATCAGCAGGGCTCCCGCAACTATGCGGGCATTGCCAATCCGGCCGTCGATGCCCTCGTTCGCATGATCATTTTCGCGCCGAACCGCGACGAGCAGGTGGCTGCGATCAAGGCAATGGACCGCGTGCTGCTGGCCAACCACTATGTCATCCCTCTGTTCTACCGGGATACCTATTCGATCGCCTATTGGGATAAGGTCACGCATCCGGCAGAGTATCCGGAATATTCCCTTGGCTTTCCGGACGTCTGGTGGTCGAAGGACGCGAAATAGCGGGCTTGCATTGCCGGGACTGCTGGGCTCCAAATGGACCTCCCGAATCACCGCGCAAACCCAAAACCGGTGCAACCGGCCGAAGGCTAGCTGATTGAAAACTCCTTATGCGACGCGCACACTGATGAATTTCGATACCCGGGAGGCCGCGCGCTGATGGGAGCCTACATTCTTCGACGCCTGCTTCTGATGATACCGACGATTATCGGCATCATGGCGATATCGTTCACGGTCATCCAGTTTGCGCCGGGCGGCCCTGTCGAGCAAGTTATCGCGCAGTTGACCGGCCAGGCAGATGGTGCCGACCAGCGCCTTTCCGGTGGCGGGGATGCCGTACAGCAGTTCGATGACAGCGGCTCCAGGTACCGCGGCGCCCAGGGCCTCGATCCCGAATTGATCGCCAAGCTCGAGAAGCAGTTCGGCTTCGACAAGCCGCCGCTGACGCGGTTTCTGGAAATGATGTGGAACTACAGCCGTTTCGATTTCGGCGAGAGCTTCTTCCGCAATACCTCGGTGCTCGAGCTTATCAAGGAAAAGCTGCCGGTCTCGGCCTCGCTCGGCATCTGGATCATGATCTTCTCCTACGGCATCTCCATTCCGCTTGGCATCCGCAAGGCGGTGAAGGATGGTTCGACTTTCGACGTGTGGACCTCCGGCGCGATTATCATCGGCTACGCCGTGCCGAGCTTCCTGTTCGGTATCCTGCTGATCGTGCTTTTCGCCGGCGGCTCGTTCTATGATTGGTTCCCGCTGCGCGGTCTGGTTTCGGACAACTTCGACCAGCTGCCCTGGTGGCAGAAGCCGCTCGATTATTTCTGGCACTTGACGCTGCCGCTGATCTCGCTCTCGCTCGCCGCCTTTGCGACGACGACGCTGCTGACGAAGAATTCCTTCATCGAGGAGATCAAGAAGCAATATGTAACGACCGCCCGCGCCAAAGGCTTGAATGAGCGGAAGGTGCTTTACGGCCACGTTTTCCGTAACGCCATGCTGATCATCATCGCCAGTTTTCCCGGCGCCTTCATTTCCGCCTTCTTCACCGGCTCGCTGCTGATCGAGAACATCTTCTCGCTCGATGGCCTCGGCCGTCTCGGCTATCTCTCGGTCGTCAACCGCGACTATCCGATCGTCTTTGCCACACTCTACATCTTCTCGCTGCTTGGTCTTTTCGTCGGTTTGCTCTCGGACCTGATCTATACCTGGATCGACCCGCGCATCGATTTCGAGCGGAGGGATGTCTGATGGATACGGCCGCCAACCCGACGCCCGTTACCCCGGTCAAACCGCCGCGCAAGGGCCTGCTTTCCCCGACGAACATCCGCCGCTGGCGGAACTTCAAGGCAAACCGGCGCGGCTACTGGTCGTTCTGGCTGTTCATGGCGCTGTTCATCCTGACCCTATTTGCGGAGTTCATCGCCAACGACAAGCCGATTATCGCCTCCTACAAAGGCGAGATCCTCTTTCCGGTGCTGGTAGACTATCCGGAGGAAAAATTCGGCGGCTTCCTGGCTGAAACGGACTACCGCTCGGATGTGATCGCCGACGAGATCAATGCCAATGGCTGGATGATCTGGCCGCCGATCCACTATTCCTACCGCTCGGTGAATTCCAACATTCCGCATTCCGCGCCGACGCCGCCGTTCTGGCTGATGAGCGAGGAGGAGCGCTGTTCCGGCTATCCGCAAGGCATCGACGATCCCAATTGCAACTACGGCAACCTCAACTGGCTTGGAACCGACGATCAGGCTCGCGACGTGCTCGCGCGCATCATTTACGGTTTTCGCATCTCCGTGCTCTTCGGCCTGGCATTGACCATCTGCTCGGCAATTGTCGGCGTCACGGCCGGCGCCGTGCAGGGGTATTTCGGAGGCTGGACGGACCTGCTTCTGCAGCGCTTCATCGAGATCTGGTCATCGATGCCCGTGCTCTACATCCTCCTGATCATCGCCGCGATCCTGCCGCCGGGCTTTTTCGTATTGCTCGGCATCATGCTGCTCTTCTCCTGGGTAGGGTTTGTCGGCGTGGTGCGCGCGGAATTCCTGCGCGCCCGCAATTTCGAATATGTCCGCGCCGCCCGCGCGCTCGGTGTCAATAACCGCACGATCATGTGGCGCCACCTGTTGCCGAACGCGATGGTCGCGACGCTGACCTTCCTGCCTTTCATCCTGTCCGGATCCATCACGACGCTGACATCGCTCGACTTCCTCGGCTTCGGCATGCCCCCTGGCTCGCCGTCGCTCGGCGAGATGATTGCCCAGGGCAAGACCAATCTTCAGGCGCCGTGGCTGGGGCTGGCTGCTTTCTTCACCATGTCGATCATGCTTTCCCTGCTGATCTTCGTTGGCGAGGCCGTGCGCGACGCGTTTGACCCGAGAAAGACCTTCGCATGAGCCAGATGTCCGAACCTCTTCTCTCCGTCCGCGATCTCTCCGTCGCCTTCCATCAAGGCGGCGAAACATCGCTGGCCGTCGATCGAATCTCCTTCGACATCAAGAAGGGCGAGGTCGTTGCGCTGGTCGGCGAATCCGGGTCCGGCAAGTCCGTTTCCGCAAATTCCATCCTGCGGCTGCTGCCCTATCCCGCAGCAAGCCACCCGACGGGCGAGGTTCTTTTCAAGGGCAAGGATCTCCTCAAGGCATCCGACAAGGCGCTGCGAGAGGTACGCGGCAACGACATCACGATGATCTTCCAGGAGCCGATGACCTCGCTCAATCCGCTCCATACGATCGAAAAGCAGATCGCCGAAATCCTCGAGCTGCATCAGGGCGTCACAGGCCAGGCTGCCCGCAAGCGCGTGCTGGAACTGCTCAATCAGGTCGGCATTCGCGAACCCGAAAAGCGGCTGAAGGCCTATCCGCACGAACTTTCCGGCGGCCAGCGCCAGCGCGTCATGATTGCCATGGCGCTCGCCAACCGGCCGGAGCTGCTGATTGCCGACGAGCCGACGACGGCGCTCGACGTGACGGTCCAGGCGCAGATCCTCGAATTGTTGCGCCGGTTGAAGGGAGAGCACGGTATGTCGATGCTCTTCATTACCCATGACCTCGGCATCGTCCGCAAGTTCGCCGATCGCGTCTATGTCATGACCAAGGGCAAGATCGTTGAGACGGGCACCGTCGAAGCAGTGTTCAGCAACCCGAAGCATGACTATACGCGCCATTTGCTCGCCTCGGAGCCGCGTGGCGAGCCGCCTGTTGCTGATCCGTCCAAGCCGGTCGTGATGGAAGGCTCGGATATTCGCGTCTGGTTTCCCATTAAAGCCGGCCTGATGCGTAAGGTCGTTGATTACGTAAAGGCGGTCGACGGCATTGAACTTTCGCTGCGGGCCGGCCAGACGCTCGGCGTTGTCGGCGAATCCGGCTCGGGCAAGACGACGCTGGGCCTGGCGCTCACCCGGCTGATCTCCTCCAAAGGGCGCATCAGCTTCGTCGGCAAGGACATAGCCGACTATTCGTTCACCGCGATGCGGCCGCTGCGCAATCAGCTTCAGGTCGTCTTCCAAGATCCCTACGGCTCGCTCAGTCCTCGCATGTCCGTCGGCGATATCATTGCAGAAGGCCTGAAGGTGCATGAGCGGTCGCTGTCGTATGAAGAACGCGACCAGCGCGTCTGCTCAGCGCTGGAGGAAGTCGGCCTCGATCCGTTGACCCGCTGGCGATACCCTCACGAATTTTCCGGCGGCCAGCGGCAGCGTATCGCGATTGCCCGCGCCATGGTGCTGAAGCCGCGCTTCGTCATGCTTGACGAGCCGACATCGGCCCTCGACATGAGCGTCCAGGCACAGGTCGTCGATCTCCTGCGCGACCTACAGAAAAAGCACGATCTGGCATATCTCTTCATCAGCCATGACCTGAAGGTCGTCAAAGCGCTCGCCAACGAAGTCATCGTCATGCGCTTCGGCAAGGTGGTGGAGCAGGGGCCGTCGGCGCAAATTTTCCGCGCGCCGAAAGATGATTATACCAAGGCCCTGATGGCCGCCGCTTTCAACATCGAGGCAGTGCCGACGCCTGTCGTCCAGCAGTAAAAGAAGATCATGGCCGCAAGACCTCCCGTTCTCGTCGATCTGAAATTCAATCCCGACGGAATCGCCCGTATTCTGAAAACCGCATTCCCGGATCGCGGCAGTATCAATCTCGCCGATCCTTCGAATAAGGGCCGCGATCTGAGCGCGTCCGAATATGCGCTCCTCTGGAAACCCGACGCCGATCTCTTCGATCGCGCGCCGAACCTCAAGATCGTCTTCTCGGGCGGCGCCGGTGTCGACAGCATCCTGCCGCTTCCCGGGCTGCCGGATGCTCCGATCGTCCGTTTCGTCGACCGCAGCCTGACGGTTCGCATGAGCGAATGGGTGGTCATGCAGTGTTTGATGCATCTGCGCCAGCAACGCGAGCACGACCGGCACCAGCACGATCGTATCTGGGGCAAGGCGGCGCCGCCGGAAGCGGCGGAAATCACAGTCGGCGTCATGGGGCTGGGCGTGCTGGGGCAGGATGCCGTTCGCAAGCTGAAGGTCATGGGTTTCAATGTCATCGGCTGGTCGCGAAGCCGCAAGCAACTCGACGGCATCGAAACTTTCGATGCAAGCGAACTCGATGACTTCTTGTCAAAGACCGATTTCCTCGTCGGCCTGCTGCCGTTGACGCCTGAGACCACAGGTTTCTACAATGCCGAGCTGTTTGCCAAGCTCCGTCAGGGTGGCGCACTTGGAAAGCCGGTCCTCATCAATGCCGGCCGTGGCAAGAGCCAGGTGCAGCGCGATATCGTTGCCGCGATCGAAAGCGGTGTGCTTGGGGGCGCCTCGCTCGATGTGTTCGAGGTCGAGCCGCTTCCCGCGGACGATCCGCTCTGGGGCTTGGAGAACGTCTTTATCACCCCGCACGATGCCGCAATCTCTGAAGAGACCGCGCTGTTCCAGCATGTCGAGACACAGGTCGCCCGTTTTGAGCGTGGCGAGCCGCTGGAATTCGTCGTGGACCGGAATGCGGGGTACTGAACGAGCCGGAACCATGGGGCCATAAGTTCGTTGTCCTTACTGATTGCCGAAGCGGCCGATCCGTTTCGCGAGACATCGGAAGGAGGCAAGGATGGCTCATCAGATGGAAAAACGCTGGGAAGAATCCGATGGCAAGCTCCATGTGGAAGAGGAAATCACCCCAACGGCAGCAAAGCAGGGGCGCACCGGTTCCCGAATTCTGATGGTTCTGCTCGCTGCGTTGATTCTCGCTTTCCTGGTTTGGATTCCGGTCGAAATCTGGGGCGAGCGTGAAGCCGATCAGGTCGCGTCACAACAGCCCGGACAGGAAATGCAGTCTCAGCAGCCGGCGCCGCCAGCATCTCCGTCCGCGCAGAACGGCAGTTCCGCTCCAACTGAAACGCCGCATGCGCCAGCGGCTCCGAACGTCCAGCCTGCGACGCCCGCCACACCCGCGCCGTCTCAGCCTGCGCAATAAGGCTTTGATCTCAAGCCGATCATCGGAAGAGCCCGCCGCTTCGGCGGCGGGTCATTTACGCTGGACTTTACCCGCTGATTTTTCGATAAGGAAGCGCACGAGCCGGTCGTCGTGTGTGCCGGTCTGTTATGGCACCCGACCGGATCGGCAGTGGTGAAGCATGGCCAAGACCGATATCGCAAGACGCGTTTACAATCACGCGTGGAAGCTTGATCCCATCATCCGTAGCCTCATCGATACGGATTTCTACAAGCTTTTGATGCTGCAGATGATCTGGAAGCTCTATCCGGATGTCAACGCCACGTTCACCCTGATCAACCGCACAAAACGCGTCCGTCTTGCTGAAGAGATAGACGAGGGGGAATTGCGCGAGCAGCTGGATCACGCGCGCACCCTGCGCCTTTCCAAGAAGGAGATGATCTGGCTTGCCGGTAACAGCTTCTACGGCCGGGCCCAGATCTTCGAGCCGGAGTTCCTCGCCTGGCTCTCTCATTTCCAGCTGCCGGAGTACGAGCTGTCGAAAAAGGACGGCCAGTATGTCCTCGACTTCCACGGCTCCTGGAAGGAAACGACGATGTGGGAAATCCCGGCGCTGGCAATCATCAACGAGCTGCGCTCGCGCTCGGCGATGAGGGCGCTCGGTCCCTTTACGCTTGATGTGCTTTATGCACGCGCCAAAGCCAAGATGTGGTCGAAGGTGGAGCGGCTGCGCGAACTGCCCGGCTTGCGTATCTCCGACTTCGGTACGCGCCGCCGCCACAGCTTTCTTTGGCAGCGCTGGTGTGTCGAAGCGCTTAAGGAAGGGATCGGTCCCGCCTTCACCGGCACCAGCAACGTCTTGCTCGCAATGGACTCCGACCTCGAAGCGGTCGGCACGAATGCGCACGAGCTGCCGATGGTCACGGCGGCCCTTACGAAGACCGACGAGGAGCTCAGCCATGCGCCCTACAAGGTGCTGCGCGACTGGAACAAGCTCTATGGCGGCAACCTTTTGATCGTTCTGCCGGATTCCTTCGGCACTGCCGCCTTCCTTCGCGACGCGCCGGAATGGGTGGCGGACTGGACCGGCTTCCGTCCTGACAGCGCGCCGCCGGTCGAAGGCGGCGAGAAGATCATTGAGTGGTGGAAGAAGATGGGGCGTGATCCGCGCCAGAAGCTGCTGATCTTTTCGGACGGCCTCGATGTCGATGCGATCATCGACACCTACAAGCATTTCGAAGGCCGCGTGCGCATGAGCTTCGGCTGGGGCACCAATCTGACCAACGATTTTTCGGGCTGCGCGCCGACCGAAATTTCCGGCCTCAACCCGATCTCGATCGTTTGCAAGGTCAGCGAGGCGAACGGCCACCCGGCGGTCAAGCTCTCCGACAATCCCCAAAAGGCAACTGGCGACCCGGCGGAGGTCGAGCGCTACCTCAAATTCTTCGGCGCGGAAGACCGCACGGAGCAGGCGGTTCTTGTTTGACGGGGATCATGGCGCCGGCCAGTGCGGCCTAGCCTGCTCCTCGACCCGCCGACTTTTCCTCCGTGGCGCTGGTATAGTTGCATCCTCAAGCGACGTGGCGACCCCTAGTCGCTCGGCAAGCGAGCGCGCATCCTTCGGCGCACGCACCTTTACGTCGTTGTCGAAATAGACGTAGACGTCGCGACCCTTGGCCGAGGTTTTGCGGGGCGGCAATATGCGATTGGCATCCGCTGGCTCACGTCCGCCAGCCCATGCCGCGATCCGCTTGGCCCAGATATCGAGTGCTGCATCGTCGTAGCCGCTGACATAAAGCTGTTCTGACCCGTGAAGACGGCAGTAGACGAAGTCTGCAGTTACATCCATCAGGAGCGGCCACTGGACGGTGTCGGCGCAGACGAGCCCGACCTTGTGCTCGCGCAGCAATTCGACGAATTCCTTGGTGCAAAAACTGTCGTGGCGGATTTCCAAGGCGTGGCGAAGCGGCTGCTTCACATCACTCTCCAGCCAGTCGCGGCCGTTCAGCCGATCGTCATGCTGTTTCGCAAGTTTCGTCGCCTCGTCCGTGTCCTTTGGCAGCAATGCGAGGAATCGGGTGAAGAGCTCGGCATCGAATTTCATCTGCGGCGGAAACTGCCAGAGAATGGGCCCGAGCTTTGGCCCGAGCCGCAGAAGGCCGGATGCCATGAAGTTTGCAAGCGGCGTCTTGGTATCGCGAAGGCGCTTCAAATGCGTGATATAGCGTGAGCCTTTGACGGCGAAGACGAAGCCGTCCGGTGTTGCCTCCCGCCAGCTTGCAAAGGCATCTGGCTTCTGCAATCCGTAGAACGTGCCGTTGATTTCGATTGAGGGAAAATGCCGCGAGGCATAGTGCAACTCGCGCTTCTGCGTCAGGCCCTTCGGGTAAAATACCCCGCGCCACGGCGCGTAGGTCCAGCCGGATATGCCAATACGGACGATGCCTTTCCTTGTCATGGAAGACAAACTGACCGCGCGGACGCTTGTTCCCCGCCGTGCGTATCGTCAAGGCATTCAGGCTTGCGGTTTCGGCTTTTCTTCCGCTTCGCGGATAGCAGCTTCGTGATACCAGCAATCGAACGCAGCATCGCAGATATCCGGATCGATATCGAGCGGCTGGCGGATGCCAAGGCGTTCGCCCCGCCCGCGGAATTTTACAGGGAACTGATAGATCTTCGCGGATTCGCGGTGAAGATTTGCTGGCATCGAATCGCCTTCCATCATCTGCGCATGCCGGTTGTAGGGCAATGATGATAGCAATTGCTCATCATTTACGCAAACAGCCTAAAAATACGGCAATAGCTGTGAGATTCATAAGCACTTGATAAAGCGCGGAAATATCGGCCAGTGTTTGCATCTTTTTGGAGCGTTTGGCATTCGAACGGAAAACGTTCGGCGACCCGGCGGGTTCCACGCCATAATCCCTCGCTTTTCTTGAACGTTGGTGGTTGACGGGACGGCGATGGCGGGTGCGCGTTTTGTCGCAGTCGGGGCCCCCTCTTCGAACTGGCACGGCGCATGCTTGTTATGAGCCAACCGGTGGTGATCAAGCACACGCTTAGCGGTCGCTTTCGGGATTTGCTCACACCTACGTTTGAGAGACTGGCCAATGACAAAGTATAAGCTCGAGTACATCTGGCTCGATGGGTACACACCGGCGCCGAACCTGCGCGGCAAAACGCAGATCAAGGAATTTGACGCGTTTCCGACACTCGATCAGCTTCCGCTGTGGGGCTTCGATGGTTCCTCCACGATGCAGGCCGAGGGCCGCAGCTCTGACTGCGTGCTGAAGCCCGTCGCGGTTTATCCGGATCCGGCGCGCACGAACGGCGTTCTCGTGATGTGCGAAGTCATGATGCCCGATGGCGTCACGCCGCATCCGTCCAACAGCCGCGCGACCATCCTCGACGACGAGGATGCATGGTTCGGCTTCGAGCAGGAATACTTCTTCTACGAAAACGGCCGCCCGCTCGGCTTCCCGGAGCAGGGCTATCCGGCTCCGCAGGG
Organism: Rhizobium sp. P32RR-XVIII; assembly: GCF_012641395.1. Classification (GTDB taxonomy): domain Bacteria; phylum Pseudomonadota; class Alphaproteobacteria; order Rhizobiales; family Rhizobiaceae; genus Rhizobium. The sequence continues at coordinate 122,187 of NZ_JABAIH010000001.1, forward strand.
TCCGTATTACTGCGGCGTCGGCTCTGCCAATGTTGGCCCGGTTGCTCGCGAAATCGTCGAAGAGCATCTCGACCTCTGCCTCGCTGCCGGCATCAATCATGAAGGCATCAACGCCGAAGTGGCCAAGGGCCAGTGGGAATTCCAGATTTTCGGCAAGGGCTCCAAGAAGGCCGCCGACCAGATCTGGATGGCGCGCTACCTGCTGCAGCGCCTCACTGAAAAGTACGGCATCGACATCGAGTATCACTGCAAGCCGCTCGGCGACACCGATTGGAACGGTTCGGGCATGCACTGCAACTTCTCGACCAAGTTCATGCGCGAAGTCGGCGGCAAGGCCTACTTCGAAGCTCTGATGGCTCAGTTCGACAAGAACCTGATGGCCCATATCGACGTTTACGGTCCGGACAACCACCTGCGTCTGACCGGCAAGCACGAGACGGCTCCGTGGAACAAGTTCTCCTACGGCGTTGCTGACCGCGGCGCCTCGATCCGCGTTCCGCATTCCTTCGTCAAGAACGACTACCGCGGCTATCTGGAAGACCGTCGCCCGAACTCCCAGGGCTGCCCCTACCAGATCGCGTCTCAGGTCCTGAAGACGATCTCGGAAGTTCCGACCGCCGGCTTCGCTGCGGCTGCAGCCTAAGCGTAAGCCCTCGGGCTTTCCTCCCCAAGGGCGCCGGCTGCCTCGCAGCCGGCGTTTTTGTTTTAACAAGCCTCTAGTTCGGCGCATCTTCCTGCTTCACCATGCGTTTCCATGCTGGAGGACGCCCGATGAGCCAGATACGAATTTATCAACGATCTGAGCCGCAGGTTTTCGCGGCATGAAGATCGCCACCTATAACGTCAACGGCATCAATGGCCGCCTTCCCGTGCTGCTCCGTTGGCTGAAGATCGCAAAGCCCGACATCGTCTGCCTGCAGGAACTCAAGGCGCCGGACGACAGGTTCCCGCGCAAGGAGCTGCAAGCCGCCGGCTATGGCGCGGCCTGGCATGGCCAGAGGAGCTGGAACGGCGTGGCGATATTGGCGCGCGGCGCGACACCGGTGCTGACGAGGCGGGGATTGCCCTATGACCCTGACGACAGCCACAGCCGCTATATCGAGGCTGCAGTGAACGGCATCCTGATCGGTTGCTTGTATCTGCCGAACGGCAACCCTGCGCCAGGGCCGAAATGGGAATACAAGCTCCGCTGGTTCGAGCGCTTGCATGAATATGCAGCCGAATTGCTCGCTCTCGATGTGCCCGTGGCGCTTGTCGGCGATTACAACGTCATGCCTACCGAGCTCGACGTCTACAAACCGGAGCGCTGGGTGGACGACGCGCTTTTCCGTCCCGAGGTGCGCGAGGCGTTTCACGCGCTCGTACAGCAAGGCTGGACGGATGCGATCCGCAAGCTGCATCCGGACGAGCAGATATTCACATTCTGGGATTACTTCAGGAACGCCTGGGGCCGGAATGCCGGTCTTCGGCTTGATCATTTTCTCCTCAGCCCGGCTCTTGCGGAACGATTGCAAATCGGCGAGGTCGACAAGCAGGTCCGCGGCTGGGAGCATGCGAGCGATCATGCCCCGGTCTGGATCGAGCTCACGGACTAGCACGAGCACGGAGGAAAAGATTCCTTCAATCATCGAAACCGGCTATGGTGAAGCATGGCACAACGAGCAGGCAGCGCTGACCTTCCTTTGCATGGCGGCAGAGTTCCGAGATGGCTCGGTGAGCGGATGACGAAGCTCGGCGCGGTAATCACGGAAGCGGTCGTCCATCATTACGGCCGCGACGAACTGCTGCGGCGTCTCGCCCACCCCTTCTGGTTCCAGTCCTTCGGCGCTGTCATGGGCATGGATTGGCATTCGTCGGGCATAACCACCAGTGTGCTGGGCGCTCTCAAGCGCGGGCTGACGCCGCTTTCGGGCGAGCTTGGTCTGCATGTCTGCGGCGGCCGTGGTTCGCATTCCCGCAAGACCCCGGATGAGCTCGTCGCAATCGGCAATCGCGTCGGTTTCGACGGTGGTTCGCTTGCGACGGCGAGCAGGCTTGTCGCCAAGGTCGACAGCGCCGCCGTTCAGGATGGCTTCGATCTCTATCTCCATGGCTTCATTGTCACCGACGACGGCAAATGGGTTGTCGTCCAGCAGGGCATGAACGGCGACAAGCGCCAGGCGCGGCGCTATCACTGGCTGTCGGAAGGTCTCGAAAGTTTCGTCGATTCACCGCATGCCGCAATCGAAGGCCGCAGCCAGGGCAATATCATCAATCTCGCCGACAGGCGCGCCGAGCGCTCGCGCAGCGGACAGCTCGAGCTTCTGGCAACACTCGGCCCGGATCGCATCGTGCAGCAGGCAGCCGCTCTGGCGCTCGACAGCTCCAAGCCTTCGCCGCAGCCGGACCAGCCGCTTCTGCCGCATCTCGTCATGCCGGCCCATCACGATGTTCGCGAAAAGGACGTCAATATGAGGCGCCTGCACGGCAATCTCGCCGCGGCTGCCGATCGCGGACCGGAAGATTTCGAGCAGCTTCTGCTCGTGCCCGGCGTCGGAGCCCGAACGGTGCAGGCGCTGGCGATGGTAGCCGAAGTGGTTCACGGCGCGCCCTGCCGCTTCTCCGATCCTGCGCGCTTCTCGCTCGCCCATGGCGGCAAGGACCGGCATCCTTTTCCTGTCCCGCTGAAGGTCTATGACGAGACGATCAAGGTGATGAAATCGGCGGTTCAAAAAGGCAGGCTCGGCCGCGAAGAGGAATTGCAGTCGCTGAAGCGCCTCGACGATCAGTCCCGCGAGCTGGAGCGATATGTCACCGGTCCCGATCTCAAGGAAATCGTCGCCGGCGAGTTCCGCAATTCACCCGACTGGGGCGGCAGAAGCGTCTTCGGCTGGGAAGGCAAGGATCGCTAGCCCTGCGAAAGCGCGTGGATAGGAGTACCGCAGGTCCGAATTTGGAATGTCCAAAATCCGGAAACGATCATCTGTTAGCATGACTAAGACGCGCAAGACGCGCATAGAGGCTGTCCTTTTGGGAAAGGCCGTCATGATTGCCTTCCTCCACAACCCGGCCATCCTGCATGACAACGATCTTGTCGGCGCCAACAACAGTCGACAGCCGATGGGCAATGACGACAACTGTACGGCCCACCATCGCCTCATCGAGCGCCTTCTGAACAGCGGCTTCCGATTCCGTATCGAGTGCTGACGTCGCTTCGTCGAGGAGGAGGATGGGCGCGTTGCGGACCAGGGCGCGCGCGATCGAAAGGCGTTGCCGCTGACCGCCCGAAAGCGTGACGCCATTTTCGCCGACAGGCGTATCGTAGCCCTGGGGTTGGGCGAGAATGAAGTCGTGGGCGTAGGCAAGTCCTGCGGCGCGCTCCACCTCCTCATCGCTCGCCTCGGGACGGCCGTAGCGGATGTTGTCGCGGATCGTGCCCTCGAAGAGATATGGCTGCTGGGAAACATAGGCCAGCTGCTCGCGCAGCGACTGCTTCGTCACGTGGGCAATATCCTGGCCATCGATCAAAATCTCTCCCGCCCTCGGGTCGTAGAACCGCGGAATGAGGGTGATGATCGTCGACTTTCCGGCTCCGGAAGGACCAACAAGCGCCGTCGTCTTGCCGCCCTCGGCAACGAAGCTGACCTCTTTGAGGACCTCATCGTGACCATAGCCGAAGGATACATTGCGGAACTCGATCCGGGTGTCGGTGACGACCAGCGGCTTCGCATCGGGCAGATCGCGCTGGTGCAGTTCCGTATCGAGGAGTTCATAGATCATTTCAGCGTTGGTAACAGCGGTGGCTAGCTGAACCGGCACCCTCGCCAGCCGTCGAGCCGGGTCATAGGCGAGCAGAAGCGCTGTGAGGAACGAAAGAAAGCCGCCTGGCGGGACATTGTAGTAGACCGACCGATAGGCGGCGTAGGCGATAACACCCGAGACAGCAAAGCCTGCGACGGTCTCGATCAGCGGTCCGGATCGTTCGGAAACGCGAGTGATCTTGTTCGCGCGCCGCTCCGACACGCTGAGCAACCCGTCGAACTTTTGTTGAAGCGGCTTCTCCAGGGTGAACGCCTTGACGACGGCAATGCCCTGCACTGTTTCCTGCATGGCGCTAAATACATAGCTGCCGGCATGAATGTTTTCGCTTGTCACGGCGCGAAGGCGCTTGGACAGTTTGCGCAGTCCATAGCTGAGCGGAGGCGCCGCAAGAAAGACAAAAAAGCTGAGCCAGGGTTCCTGCATGAACATGACGCTCACGAGCGATACGAATGTGAGCAGGTCCCTCACTGTCGACGTGATGGTGAGGTTCATAACATCCCGTACGCCGCTTATATTCTGGTTCAATCGAGCAACAATCCGCGCAGATCGCGTCTGATTGAAGAAGCCAAGCGATAGCTTGAGAAGATGGGAGTAGGCTCGAACCTGATATCGTGCTGCTATGTTGTTTCCAATTTTTGAGAGAATTACGGCTTGGCCATAGCTGGCGAATCCCCGCAGTACGAAGGCGATGAAGATTGCCAGACAAACGCCCCAAACGAGATCAGCGCGACGCTCGACAAATGCCGCGTTGATGACAGACTTCATGATCCAAGCGATAAACGCCGTCGAAAGCGAGATGATGGCAAGGCATGCGATCGCAAGCGCATATTGAAATGCATACTCGCGGGCGTTTTCCGACAAAACGCGCTTGATGATGTTACGTGCCTTGCTGCTGCTTGCCATACTCTGTCCACCGTTGAAAGGTTCGCTTAACCGCGGCAGCCGTCCCTTGCAAGTCAAACCCGCTTCCAACTCGCGGGTATAAGGTCTCTGTCGTTATGCGGCGATGACCTGAACCAAGTGCAATGGTGCGATTACGTGTCTCGTTGGGCTGGCATTTAGCCAAGCGCCCCGCCAGCTGAATGTACCGTTGCGATGATATTGAGGCTGCGCGGGCAGCCGGGCAAGTTGCGAAAGGGCAGGCGTATCGAGACGACGCTGGATACGCGACACTCGATTGGCAACCGCGATGTTAAGTCCCTGTAAAAGGTAATAAATCCAAAAAATGGCGGACAGAGAGGGATTCGAACCCTCGGTACGCTTTCACGTACACACGCGTTCCAGGCGTGCGCCTTCAACCACTCGGCCACCTGTCCATTTGCGTTTCGCACCCGGAGAGGAGCAAATCGTCGGAACGGCGCGATATATACCGATGAATTCTCGGGGATCAACCTAAATCTAACAGTTTTTTGACCTCTTCCGACAAAACTCCGGCAAAGCTGTCCATTGCGCTTATGCATCGCGATAATTATCTATTGGCTCGGTTAGGGAATGGCGCGGCTGACCGGAAAATCCGGCGGTGAGGCGTCGGAGGGATCGATGCGTTTCTTGTTGCGTTTGACCAGCCTTGTTGCGCTCGCTGCGGCCGTCATTGCGGGAACGATCGATTCAATCCAGTCCGTTGCGGCATCCGCTGTTGTCATGACCCCCATGGGCGATGCCTGGCAGGATTTGAGCCCTTCGTCGCTGTCGGCCCTGCAGGCGTCCGTTTCCTACTATGTGCACCCGCGCTTCTATGCTTTCGTGTTCGGGTGGCTGATGCTCCAGCCGGCCTTTGCCATCTTTCTGGTGATCGCTCTCTTGCTGTGGATGATTGGCTACAAGAAGCCGCCGGTGGCGGGCCGCTTTACCGCATAACAAGACGGGCGGCTCTGACGTGTTCGGCTGGCGACCGCAGAGCGAGTTCGCGCTATCTTCCAGTCAGCGCTTAAAGCCGCCGGGCGCACCTCGAAGATCACCACGGAGATCGCTCCGGCCGGCGAGTTCTACTATGCCGAGGACTACCACCAGCAGCATTTGGCCAAGAATCCGGACGGCTATTGCGGGCTCCGCGGAACCGGCGTCAGTTGCCCGATTGCTCGGTAAAGTCGCACTTTTAGCGGCGGTTTTGCACGAAAATCAGCCCTCTTGGGCTGATTTTCAGCATCGACGGGGAATTTTTACCAGCCGAAAAATTTCTCGTGAATTTTTTCGTAGCACATGCAAGGATGCGCGCAGCCAGGTCTCGGGGGAGGCCGGTGGTTCCGCAGACATGCCTGCAACAGGCTTGCGGGAGGACCCAAACAAATAGCAACAATAGGGCTGCATTATGAAAAAAACCCTTCTTTCGCTCCTGTCTGTGGCTGCGATGTCCACGACGGCGCTTGCCGCCGACATCAAGCCGGCACTCGTTTACGGCACCGGCGGAAAGTTCGATAAGTCCTTCAATGAAGCTGCCTATAACGGTGCCGAGAAGTTCAAGGCGGAAACCGGCATTGCCTATCGCGACTTCGAGCCGACCGGCGACACGCAGGGCGAGCAGGCCATCCGCAACTTCGCAAGCCGCGGCTTCAATCCGGTTGTAGCTGTGTCCTTCGCGTGGACCTCGGCGATCGAAAAGGTCGCTGCCGAATTCCCGGATACCAAGTTCGTCATCGTTGATGCCGTCGTTGACAAGCCGAATGTCCGCTCGGTCGTTTACAAGGAAGAAGAAGGTTCCTTCCTCGTCGGCGTTCTCGCCGGCATGGCCTCGAAGTCCGGCAAGGTCGGCTTCGTCGGCGGCATGGACATTCCCCTCATCCGAAAGTTCGAATGCGGTTACGAGCAGGGCGCGCGCTCCGTCAAGGCTGACGTCGAAGTTTTCCAGAACATGACCGGCACGACCGGTGCAGCCTGGAACGACCCCGTTCGCGGCGGTGAGCTGACCAAGAACCAGATCGATCAGGGCGCCGATGTCGTTTACGCGGCAGCAGGTGCAACCGGTCTCGGCGTGCTCCAAACGGCGGCCGACAACAAGAAGCTCTCGATCGGCGTCGATTCCAACCAGAACTATCTGCATCCGGGCTCCGTGCTGACCTCGATGGTCAAGCGTGTCGATCTGGCTGTCTACAACGCTTACAGCGACGCCAAGAGCGACAAGTTCAGCGGCGGCATGCAGGCTCTCGGCGTCAAGGAAGACGGCGTCGCTGCTGCGATCGACGAGCACAACAAGCCGCTGATCACGGCGGAAATGCAGGCTGCCGTCGACAAGGCGAAGGCTGATATCATCGCAGGGACCATCAAGGTCCACGATTATACGACGGACAATTCTTGCCCGAAGTGATCCGCCACTGAGATGGGGCGTATGGCGGCCGGTTTTTCCGTCATACGCCCTTTTCGTATGGAGCCTGCAGTGACAGACACGCCCGCTATCGAACTTGTGGGCATCGACAAGAAGTTCGGTGCCGTTCACGCAAACAAGGACATCAATCTCACCGTAGCCAAGGGCACGATCCACGGCATCATCGGGGAAAACGGCGCCGGTAAATCGACGTTGATGTCGATTATTTATGGTTTTTACCACGCTGACGCTGGCGAAATCCGTGTCAACGGCACGCCGGTGACTATCCGTGACAGCCAGGCCGCGATCGCAGCCGGTATCGGGATGGTTCACCAGCATTTCATGCTGGTCGATAATTTTACAGTACTGGAAAACATCATGCTCGGCGCCGAAGGCGGCGCGCTGCTGGCAAAGGGCGTTGCCTCGGCGCGCGCTGAGTTGAAGCGGCTGGAGACGGAGTATGGCCTGGAAGTGAACCCTGATGCGCTCATAGAGCAGCTCCCGGTCGGCTTGCAGCAGCGCGTCGAAATCTTGAAAGCCATGTATCGTGGCGCCGAGATCCTGATCCTGGATGAGCCGACCGGCGTCTTGACGCCGGCTGAGGCTGACCATTTGTTTCGTATCCTCAAAGTGCTGCGCGACCAGGGCAAGACGATCATTCTGATCACGCACAAGCTGCGCGAGATTATGGCCATTACCGACACCGTCTCGGTCATGCGCCGGGGCGAAATGGTAGCAACCCGCAAGACCGCGGAAACCACGGTTGAAGAGCTCGCCGAATTGATGGTGGGCCGCCGCGTGCTGCTGCGCGTTCAAAAGGGCCAGGCGACGCCAGGCGGCGTCGTGCTTTCCGTGCGCAACCTCACCGTCAAGGATAATCGCGGCGTTACCATGGTCGATAACGTCTCCTTCGATGTGCGTGGCGGTGAGATCGTCGGTATTGCCGGAGTGGCCGGCAACGGTCAGTCCGAGCTTCTGGAAGCGATCGCCGGCATCCGCAAACCGCATTCCGGCGAGATTTTCGTCGATGGCCAGCCGATCGACAAGGCCGATGCGGCGCGGTTGCGCGAACTCGGCCTCGCCCATATCCCAGAGGACCGCCACCATATGGGCCTCGTGCTGAAGTTCGAGGAATACGAGAATTCCGTCCTCGGCTATCACCGCAAGCCCGCCTACAGCAAAGGCCCGCTGCTCGATCTCGAGGCGATCCGCAGGGACGCGATGGAGAAGATCGAGAAATACGACATCCGCCCGCCGAACCCCCGTCTGAAGACAGCCAATTTTTCCGGCGGGAACCAGCAGAAGATTGTCGTTGCCCGCGAAATCGAGCGCGACCCGACGGCACTCATCATCGGCCAGCCGACGCGTGGCGTCGATATCGGCGCCATCGAATTCATTCACCGCCGTATCATCGAGATGCGCGATGCGGGCAAGGCGATCCTGCTCGTTTCCGTCGAGCTCGATGAAATCCGCGCCCTTTCAGACCGTATCCTTGTCATGTTTGCCGGCCATGTTGTCGGCGAGAAGACGCCCGATGCCGGTGAACAGACCCTCGGCCTGATGATGGCCGGCATTGCCGCGTGAGGCCTTAATGAGCACAGCTTCCGTTCCTCTTCCAAATTGGATCGCCTACGGCCTTATCCCGCTTCTGAACCTGATCGTTGCCTTTTTGATTTCGGGCTTCGTCGTCTGGCTGATCGGCGAAAGTCCGCTTGCCGCCTTGTCGCTCTTGATCGAAGGCGCGCTCGGCAGCGGCGAAGGCATTGGCTTTACGCTGTATTATGCCACGAGCTTCATCTTCACCGGCCTGTCGGTCGCGGTCGCCATTCACGCCGGCCTTTTCAACATCGGCTCGGAAGGCCAGGCTTATCTCGGTGGCCTCGGTTGCGCGTTGGTGGCGCTCGCGCTCGACCACTATGTCCCATGGTATGTGACAATGCCGGTGGCGGTTGTCGGTGCCGGCCTATTTGGTGCCGCCTGGGCGTTCATTCCGGCCGTTCTCCAAGCGAAACGCGGTAGCCACATTGTCATTACCACCATCATGTTCAACTATATCGGCGCGGCGCTGATGGTTTACCTCCTGGTGCATGTGCTCATCGTGCCAGGTAAGATGGCGCCGGAAACACGCACCTTCCTCGAAGGCGGCCAACTGCCGAAGCTCGGATGGCTGATGAATCTCTTCGGCGCAAAGCTGGGTGCAGCGCCGTTCAACGTCTCCTTCCTCATTGCCCTTGTCGCGGCCTATTTCGTGTGGCTGCTTATTTGGCGCACCAAGCTTGGGTTCGAGATGCGCACGCTCGGCGTCAGCCCGACCGCGGCCTCCTACGCAGGCATCCCCTATGCCCGCACGGTGATGATCGCCATGCTGCTCTCCGGCGCGCTGGCGGGCATGATGGCGCTTAATCCAGTCATGGGGTCTTCGGCCCGCCTGCAGGTCGAGTTCGTCGGCGGCGCCGGCTTTGTCGGCATCGCCGTCTCGCTCATGGGCCGAAATCATCCGGTCGGCATTATCTTCTCGGCGATCCTGTTCGGCATCCTCTATCAGGGCGGCGACTGGATCTCCTTCGAGATGCCGAACATCACCCGCGAAATGATCCTGGTGATCCAGGGTCTCGTCATTCTCTTCGCAGGCGCCCTCGAATATATGTTCAGGCCGGCGATGGTTCGTATCTATCAGCAGTTCAAGACGGTGTGAGGGGACGGCGATGGATTACTACGATATTTTCATCAGCGTTCTCTCCTCGACGATTCGCCTGTCGATCCCGCTGATCTTCACCGCGCTTGCTGGGCTCTTCTCGGAACGGTCCGGCATTTTCGACATCGGCCTCGAGGGCAAGATGCTGGGCGCCGCCTTCGCCGCTGCCTGCGTCGCATACATCACGGACTCGGCTTGGCTTGGCCTCCTTGCGGGCATCCTCTGCTCGGTTGCACTGAGCTTGGTGCATGGTTTTGCGTCGATCACCAATCGCGGCAACCAGATCATCTCCGGCGTGGCTATCAACTTCTTCATCGCCGGCATTACGATTGTCCTGGGGCAGGCGTGGTTCGGCCAGGGCGGGCGGACGCCGCAGCTTTCTCCGGAGAGCCGCTTCGCGCCGATCACGCTTCCGGGCGCGGATGCGATGCGGGAGGTCCCGATCATCGGTCCGCTCTATTCGAACGTAATCTCGGGCAACAACATTCTGACCTACCTCGCATTTCTGGCAGTCCCGCTCTCCTGGTGGATCCTCTACCGCACGCGCTTCGGCTTGCGGCTTCGCGCCGTCGGCGAAAACCCAGGCGCCGTCGATACGGCCGGCATCTCCGTCAGTTGGCTGCGCTATCGTTCCGTGATGTGCGCCGGCATCCTCTGCGGCTTCGCGGGCACCTATCTCGCGATTGCGCAATCGGCGGCCTTCATCAAGGATATGTCGGCGGGCAAAGGCTATATCGCGCTTGCCGCGCTGGTTTTTGCAAAGTGGAAGCCGGTGCCGGTCATGTTCGCCTGCCTGCTTTTCGGCTTCCTCGATGCATTGGCGAACTTCATGCAGGGCAAGGAGGTGCCGCTGATCGGGGAAGTGCCTGTGCAGATCTTCCAGGCCTTGCCCTATATTCTCACATGCGTCCTGCTTGCGGGCTTCATAGGCGTCGCAACGCCGCCGAAGGCCGGCGGGGTCCCCTATACCAAGGAGCGCTGACATATGTCACACGACCTTTTCGAAGCCGCCCGCGGCGCCATGGCCTTTGCCCATGCGCCCTATTCGAAGTTCCCGGTCGGCGCCGCGATCCGCGCCGAGGACGGCAAGGTCTACACCGGTGCCAATATCGAAAATCTCTCTTTCCCCCAGGGTTGGTGCGCCGAGCCGACGGCCATCGGCGCCATGATCATGGGCGGGGCGAAGAAGATTGTCGAAATGGCCGTGATTGCCGAGAAGTTGCCGCTCTGTCCGCCCTGCGGCGGCTGCCGGCAGAAGATCTCCGAATTCGCGTCCAAGGACACGAAGATCTATCTCTGCGATGAAGCCGGCGTAAAGAAAACGATGACGATGGAAGAGCTTCTTCCCTTCAGCTTCGAGACGGAACTCGGATGAACGCCGCCGTCGATCTGCTCGTCGGCAAGCTCGGCGGGCTCGTTCCGCGTCACGGCATCATTCTCGGCTCAGGCCTCGGCTCCCTTGTGGGCGAACTGAAGAATGCCGTGCGGACGCCCTACGGCGACCTGCCTGGCTTTCCTGTCAGCGCGGTCTCCGGACATGCAGGCGAAGTCGTATCTGGCCTTCTCGACGGCGTGCCCGTCATCATGCTGTCGGGCCGCGTGCATTTCTACGAAAGAGGCGATGCGAATGCGATGCGGCTGCCGATCGAGGTGCTCAAGGGCCTCGGTGTGCAATCGCTTTTTCTGACGAACTCGGCAGGCTCGCTGCGCGAGGAAATGCCGCCGGGCTCAGTAATGCAGGTCACCGACCACATCAATTATTCCGGCATGAATCCACTAATCGGCGAGGAAAGTGACGGTCGCTTCGTCGGCATGACGAATGCCTATGACGCCGAGCTTGCCGCGTCGATGCGCAAGGCGGCCGAGAAGCTGGGTATCAAGCTCTTCCACGGCGTCTATATGTGGTTTTCCGGTCCGAGCTTCGAAACGCCGGCGGAAATCCGCATGGCGCGGATCCTCGGTGCGGACGCCGTCGGTATGTCGACCGTGCCGGAGGTCATCATCGCACGAATGCTGGGTTTGAGGGTTGCGGCAGCTTCCGTAATCACCAATTATGGGGCAGGCATGACCGGTTCGGAACTTAGCCACGAAGAAACCAAGGACATGGCGCCCGTTGGTGGCGCGAGTCTCGCCGCAATTTTGAAGGAAATGATTGCGGGTGAAGGGAAGCATTGATGAGCACTTACTCCCAGAAGGAGATGGCGGCGGTCGCGCTGTCGCTTCTTGACCTTACCAATCTGAAGGATGATTGCACCGAAGCGCAGATCGATGCGCTCTGCGCCCGTGCACAAACGCCCTACGGCAATAGTGCCGCGATCTGCATCTGGCCGCGCTTCGTCGCGCACGCACGCACGGTTCTCGGCAAAGGTCATCCGGTTCGCATTGCAACGGTTGTCAATTTTCCGTCCGGCGACATGGAAGTGGCCGACGTTGCCGCCGAGACGCGCGAGGCGATCGCAGACGGCGCCGATGACATCGACGTCGTCATTCCCTACCGCAAGTTCCTGGACGGCAATGAAAAGGCAGTAACCGACATGGTAACTGCGGTTCGCGCGGAATGCACCGGGGGTGTGCTGCTGAAGGTCATCCTGGAGACGGGTGAGATCAAGGATCCGAGCCTCATCCGCCGCGCATCCGAACTTGCAATCGACGCAGGTGCGGATTTTATCAAAACGTCCACCGGCAAGGTTGCCGTCAATGCGACGCTGGAGGCTGCTGACATCATGATCCGCGCGATCCGCCAGAGCGGCCGCAAGGTGGGCTTCAAGCCTGCGGGCGGCATCGGCTCTGTCGCGGACGCCGCCCTTTATCTCAGCCTTGCGCAGACGATCATGACGCCGGATTGGCCGATGCCGTCGACCTTCCGTTTCGGTGCATCGGGTCTGCTGGATGATATCCTCGCGGTCCTTGGCGGCGCCCAATCGGCTCCCGCCAAGGCTTCGAGCTACTGAGCATGATCCCGCAGGAGATCATCCGGAAGAAGCGGAATGGCGGTGTCCTTTCTGCCGACGAAATCCAGTCCTTCATCGAGGCCCTTGCCGCCGGCCGGCTGTCCGAGGGCCAGATCGGCGCCTTCGCCATGGCCGTCTGGTTCAAGGGCATGTCGCGCGAGGAAACCGTTGCGCTGACGCTCGCCATGGCGCGCTCGGGCGCTATGCTCACATGGTCGGGAATCGATCGCCCGATTGCAGACAAGCATTCGACCGGCGGCGTCGGCGACAACGTCTCGCTGATGCTGGCGCCGATTGCCGCTGCCTGTGGCCTTGCGGTGCCGATGATCTCCGGCCGCGGCCTCGGCCATACCGGCGGCACGCTCGACAAGCTGGATTCCATTCCGGGTTATGGAATTACGCCGGATGCGGCGCTTTTCCGCAAGGTCGTCGAGGAAGCCGGCTGTGCAATCATCGGCCAGACAGGCTCGCTGGCACCTGCTGACGGCAAGCTCTACGCCGTGCGCGATGTAACCGCCACCGTCGATTCCATTCCGTTGATCACGGCGTCCATTCTATCCAAGAAGCTCGCTGCGGGTCTTGAGACCCTGGTGCTCGACGTGAAAACCGGCAACGGCGCCTTCATGGCCGACCACGAGCAGGCAAAGCTCCTGGCACAGTCCCTGGTGGAAGTGGCAAACGGAGCAGGGGTCAGGACCTCCGCCTTGATCACCGACATGAACCAGCCGCTGGCGGACGCGGCGGGCAATGCCGTGGAAATATGGAACTGCCTCGGCTTCCTGACGGGGAGCAAGGCCGGAACGCGGCTCGAAGCCGTCGTTTTGGGCTTCGCAGCCGAGATGCTGGCGAGCTCCGGTATTTGTCCGTCCCTGGAAGATGGCGAAGTGAAAGCCCGCGCGGCACTGACGTCGGGCAAGGCGGCGGAGGTCTTTGGCCGCATGGTGCACATGCTCGGTGGCCCGGCGGATTTTGTCGAGAAGCCCGCAAACTATCTGGCGAAAGCGCCGATCGAAAAGCCGGTCGTGGCGAAAGAGAGCGGCTGGCTTTCAGCCTGCAATGCTCGCGAACTCGGCATTGCCGTTATCGATCTTGGCGGCGGGCGACGCCACCCGGCGGACAAGATTGACCATCGGGTGGGCTTCTCCGCTCTGCTGCCGCTCGGCAGCCGCGTCGAGAAGGGTGATACGATTGCCATCGTTCATGCCGCAAGCGAAGCGGCTGCGGAAAAGGCGGCCGCCTCACTCGGCGCAAACTACCGCGTCTCCGGCAACGAGCCGTATCTGCCCCCGGTGATTTCAGGCCGTATCTGACTATTGCTTCAGACTGAGCGCCCCGTCCGCGACCGAATAGGATTGCAGTTTCTTCAGGAAGCTCATGCCGACCAGCGTCATCGAAAGCGCCTCGTCCTTCAGCACGAAAGCCTCCACGCTCCGCACATGGATGCCGCCGATCTCGACGCGATCGAGCGTGACATGTGCGGCCTTGGTCTGGCCGTTTGCCGTATTGACGGCATAGCGGAAATCGAGCTGTCCGGCGCCGTAGCCGAGATGGCGGGCGAGGCTTTCGTTCAGGGCGACATAGGTCGCGCCGGTATCGATCAAGCCCTGCACCGGCTTGCCGTTGATCTTGAAGTCGCCCCTGTAGTGCCCCTGGGCATCGGCCTGAAGCAGCATCCTTCCGCTGCCGGAAGCCGGCACGGGCGAGCGAGCTTCGCCGGTCTGGACCGAAGTATGGGTGGCGGAAGCACTATCCGCGGCCGGCTGCTCGCCGATTCCGTGAAGAAGGGACGGCACCTGCGTGGCGAGTGCGACGGCTATGCTCGCGAAAATGACTGTACGCATGAGCATGAAACGGAGATCCTTACTCGCGTAAACCACGCATCATGCGGTCCACGATCAAAGCTGCTACGCCCTCAATCGCTGACAAGTTGCTAATGGCCATAGTAAAAAGGCCCGGATCTCTGTCCGGGCTATGCAAGTCGTCGGATTTAGTAAAGAAAAGCTGAAGCTATTTCGTGCCGTACATGCGGTCGCCTGCATCCCCGAGACCCGGCATGATATAGCCTTTCTCGTTGAGATGGCTGTCGATCGCGGCGGTGAAGACCTGAACATCGGGATGTGCCGCGCGGAAATTCTTGATGCCTTCCGGGGCGGCCAGCAGGCAGAGGAAGCGGATATTGTGCGCGCCGCGCTCCTTCAGCTTGTCGATTGCCGCAATCGAGGAATTGCCGGTCGCCAGCATCGGGTCGACGACGATGATCAGTCGCTCTGCAACATCTTCCGGTGCCTTGAAGTAGTATTCCACCGGCTGCAGCGTTTCATGATCTCGGTAGACGCCGATATGGGAAACGCGAGCTGAAGGGACGAGATCGAGCATGCCTTCGAGCAGCCCGTTGCCGGCGCGCAGGATCGAGGCGAAGACGAGCTTCTTGCCTTCCAGGATCGGCGATTCCATGGTCTGAAGCGGCGTCTCGATGGTTTCCATCGTCAGCTCGAGATCACGCGTCACCTCGTAGCAGAGCAGGGTCGAGATTTCCCGGAGCAGCCGGCGGAAGCTGCCCGTCGATGTCTCCTTGCGCCGCATGATCGTGAGTTTGTGCTGCACAAGCGGGTGGTTGATGACGGTGACGCCTTCCATGGCCGAGCCTCTCTTTAATTGTTCTTATAAGACGGTTCTTTCATGGAAATCGCCTCAACCGCAAGAGTGGAGGCGATTTTCACGTCACGATCCCCAGTCTCGGGCGGCTCAAAGCCGGGCGAGCAGCGCCACACGGGTTGCTTCGTCGACGAAGGCCGCTTCGATGGCAGTCCGCGTCAGCGCGTTGATTTCGCTGTCGTTGAAGCCGAAGGCATCGGAGGCGAGCTCATATTCCCGCTTCAGAGACGTATGGAAAAACGGCGGATCGTCGGAACTGATCGTCACCCGAACGCCGGTTTCCTTGAGCTTGCGGAGCGGATGCGCAGCGAAATCGGGGAACACGTTCAGGGCAATGTTGGAGCCCGGGCAGACCTCGAGTACAGTCCCGAGGTCGGCAAGCCGCTTCACGAGATCGGCATCTTCGATGGCGCGAACGCCGTGGCCGATTCGCGACGGACGCACGACGTCCAGTGCGTCGGAAACGCTGAAGGCGCCGCAGACCTCGCCGGCGTGGATCGTCAGACCGAGCCCGGCGTCGCGAGCGATATCAAAGGCACGGGCGTAGTCGGCCACACGGCCCATGCGCTCCTCGCCAGCCAGATTGAACCCGGTGATCAGCGGGTTGCCGGCTTTGGCGGCGTACTCCGCAGCGCCGATCACGCTCTCAGGTCCGAAATGCCGTTCACCTGTTACGATCAGCCGCGCTTCGATGCCGCTCTTCGCCTTCGCCCGGCGAATACCTTCGCAGACCCCGGCGATATAGGCGTCCGCGCCAAGCCCGATGCGCTTTCCATGGTCCGGCGAAACGATGAGCTCGCTGTAAATCGTGCCGATCTCGGCAAGCTCCTGCAGATAGGTTTCGGTCAACAGCGCGTAGTCCTCGTCGGTCTTATAGACCTCGGAGACTTTGTCGTAGCATTCGAGAAAGCTTGCAAAATCATGCCAGACATAGGCACCGCCGCGGAGATAGGCGCTGATGTCGATATTGTACTTGCGGGCCTGCGCTTCCGTCAGCGCCGGGGGTGCGGCACCCTCGAGATGACAGTGCAGCTCGGCCTTCTTCAGATGCAATGTCATAGAAAGCTTCTCCCATGCGGTCCTGCGGCGATGCCGAGATGCCGGGCGACGGTCTCGCCGATATCAGCATAGGTGCTGCGAATGCCGATATTGCGTGACTTCAATCCCGGGCCATAAGCGATGATCGGCACGCGTTCGCGCGTATGATCCGTGCCGCGCCAGGTCGGGTCGCAGCCATGATCGGCCGTGAGGATGACAAGATCGCCGGGTGTGAGCTTGCGGTGGACGTCCGGCAGCCGCGCATCGAAGGCTTCCAGCGCCGCGGCATAACCCGGAACGTCACGGCGATGGCCATAGACCATGTCAAAGTCGACAAAGTTTGTGAAAACGAGGTCGCCGTCTTGTGCCTCTTCCATCGCGGCAAGTGAAGCGTCCATCAATGCGTCGTTGCCGTTGGCCTTGATTACCCTTGAGACGCCTTGATGCGCGAAAATATCACCGATCTTGCCGACGGCGTGAACCTTGCGGCCCTCCTTGACGAGCCGGTCAAGCAGCGTTGGCTCTGGAGGCGGCACCGAAAAATCCCGGCGATTGCCGGTGCGCTCAAAGGTCGAGGAGCTTTCGCCGACGAAGGGGCGGGCAATGACCCGGCCGATATTGTAATGGTCGAGGAGCGCGCGGGCGATGCGGCAGAAACTCAGCAGGCGGTCCAGGCCGAAATGCGTCTCATGTGCTGCAACCTGGAAGACGGAGTCTGCCGATGTATAGCAGATCGGCTTGCCGGTGCGGATGTGCTCCTCGCCGAAACGGGCGATGATTTCCGTGCCCGAGGCATGGCAGTTGCCGAGAATTCCTGGAACCTCCGCCGCGCTGCAGAGCGCCTCGATAAACTGTGGGGGAAAGGCGTCTCCCTCTGTGGGGAAATATCCCCAATCGAATGTCACCGGCGTTCCGGCGATTTCCCAATGCCCCGACGGCGTGTCCTTGCCGCGGGAGACTTCATTGGCGCAGCCGTGGATGCCGTAAACCTTCTCCGGAATCGGCATGCCGTCTGGAAAGCGCCCGGTCGCGGTCTTCGCGATCTGCATCAGCCCGAGCGCCGACATGTTGGGAAGAGAAAGCGGGCCGGAGCGCAAGCCTGCCCTATCAGCGGCCCCGGCTGCACAAAACTCCGCAATATGGCCAAGCGTATCTGAGCCGTCGTCGCCATAGGCAACGGCATCCGGGCCCCCGCCGACGCCGAAGGAATCAAGGACAAAAAGAAATGCACGCGCCATCTTCAATCATCACGCTAAGCGGCTGGAGAGCCGCAGTCTCGGCGAGGCATACAGCGCGATCGCATTCTTGGCAAATTTCGGGGAAGGGAATGCCGCGGTCAGCAATCGCCGCAGGTGACGTCCTTGCCTTGCCGCTGCCGGTAATAATAGGTTCGGCGGATGGTGATCTGCTGCATATTGCTGGGAAGGAAGCTCGGTCCAAACGCGAGCAGCTTGTAGGGAATGCTGAGGTCGGCCCGCACGAGAAAGCTATCTGCTTTTTGCAGCTCGGCGGGGATTCCGCTAACAGGGGAATTTGCGGCATAGGGCGCGGTCGCCGCGTCGTTTGCCCAGGACCAAAGAACCTTGGCGTTGGCACCGGTGTCGATATCGATGCCGGTCAATTCGATCTGAATGTCGGTTGTATCGAAAGGAACGAAGATCCCGTCGGCAACCGAGGCTATGTCCGTCAACGAGCTTTTGGTGACATTCTCCTGCTGCGTGACAAGATCCGCAATCGAGCCGGCAGCGCGGCTGGCGCGTTTGCTGACACTCAGCCCAAGCGTGGTCTCGAAGGCACCGATATAGAGCATAACCAGGACGGGAAAGAGGATGGCGAATTCGATTGCGCCAACGCCGCTGCGGTCATGCCCGAGGTGGACGAGCTTCGCTTTCAGCCGCATCAGGATTCCGGTCGCGGCCATCAGTATTTCTCGTTCTCGAAGGCTGCGGTCGCGACGATAAGGTAGTCATTCAGCCTTGCGCCGGTCGTCGTCTTGTATGGGGTAATATACGGCCTGATAAGGTCGGTGATGATCTGCCAGTGGTAATAGGCGCGCACCATATTGATCGAGCCGGAGCCGCCCGGTGAATACTGCAGCGCCGATGTATCGAGGCCAGTCGCATTCATCGGAATCGTATCCGGAATATCGGAAAACTTGCTGAACGTGCGGACATCGAGCCAGAGCTTGTTCGGCGTCGTGATTTCGGCTTCGGAACACTGAATGAGGATAGAGACCTCGCCGCAAAACTCCCGCCGGAAGGCCGTCTGATCCATGTAGGTCGGCTGTCCGGCGACATTGGTAATTTGTCCGGTCCGCATCTTGCGGCTCATGGTATCGACGGCATTGGATACAAGTTGCTCTGCAGCGAACGCCACAAAAGTTTCCAGGATTGCGAAGATCACCATGAAATAAGGAATTGCGAGCAGCGCGAATTCGATCGCTGTCGACCCGTCGCGCGAGCGCGCAAATGACTTCCATCGGCTCTGCTTGGCCGGCTGCGTGCAGGCGCCGTCTGCCTGGTGATCATTTGCCGCCATCGCGCCATCCGGAAGAAGGTTCATGTGGCGATCGTAGAGCGGGTTCGTTGATTTTCCGTTTCAGGCTGGGGCGACAATTTAACGGATGATGACAGGCCCAGCTCGTGCGCGGATCAGCCGCCGGCGGCAGCATCTGCGGTATTATTCTGCTGGGTGTGCTGTTCGCAGTTCGGCGTACAGGAAAGGACGGAGCGATCGGTCTGGCGGTAGACGCGCACCGTGTTGCCTTCGTCAATCGAGACAAGAACCGTCTCGTCGAGTATCGCGTTGCCGTCGGCGTCAAGCAGGACGATATTGGTTGTCCCGAAACTGCGGCCGGTAAGCACGATCGTCTTTGCATCGGCAACCGTCGCGTCGGCAACCTTGGCGTTGCCGATGATCACTTTGCTGGCTGGCCGGTCGAGCTTCAGTACACGCGCGTGATCCATGTAGACGCGCAGCACGTCTTCCTCGGCGCGCAATGGAACCTGAAGCCCGCAAAGCCCGAGCATCGCGGTTGAAAAAAATGCAATAGTCTTGCCGCCCGATGGCATATCGCTCTCTTGATTAGAATCCGGCAGAATTTTGAAACAGGATGGAAAAAAATGGTGAATGAAGCTTTAAGAATTATTCAAAGTGATCGATAGCATTACGCTTTTATCCAAAATGGATCGGATGAGGACGTCCTCTCGGTCGCGATGTTTTCAAGTGGCACAATTGGTGCAGCGTTTTAGCGCTTCTTGGAAGCGCGGCGATTTATAAGCTCTCTCGCATCCGGTAAAATTGAATATAACCGAGTAACGCCGTGCTTACCATTCGTTTTTTTACTTTAGCATTTACGAATTGCTAACCCTTTTCCTTAAGCCGATTGAAACGGCGCCCCGTTAGGTTGTGGCAATCCGATCAACGGTAACAGTTGGCGGACGTGCTGAACCTCAACTGGAGTGGAGTAACCATGACCAAGCTTTTTAGCCGTTTTCTGAAGGACGAATCCGGCGCGACTGCAATTGAATACGGCCTGATCGCAGCGCTCATTTCTGTGGCGCTCATCGCGGGTGCATCGAGCCTCGGCGGTAGCCTGAACAACACGTTCCAGAACCTTTCGACGAAGATGAGTAGCGCTACAACCAACACAGGGGTCACGCCTGCGCCGACGACGCCGTAATAAGGTTGCCTTCATTTTTGGTGGAAGAGGCGCATAGATGCGCCTCTTCCGTTACCGGCTTACCTTTCACGGTAAGCTTTTCTGCTTTTTGGGATCCGGACTGGAATGATCGCAGCCTCCGTCTTCGTGGTTTTTCCACTTTGCCTCGCCGTTGCTGCGCTGTCGGATCTTTTCACGATGACGATACCGAATCGCGTTTCGCTGATTCTGATCGCCGCGTTTGTCGTGATCGCCCCTTTTTCCGGCATGCCGCTTCCAGCCATCGGCATGAACCTCCTTGCAGGGCTGATCGTCTTTCTGGCCTGCTTCGCGCTTTTCGCGCTCAACGTGATGGGCGGAGGCGATGCTAAGCTTTTGAGTGCAGCAGCCGTATGGTTCGGCTTCAATCAGTCGCTTCTGCTGTTCGTCGCCGCCGTCGGCGTATTAGGCGGCTTGCTTGCTTTTTTCATTCTTCTCCTGCGCACCCAGACGAACACAATACTCGCCATCGGTCTGCCGCTGCCCAACTCGCTACTGCTTGCCACGAAGATTCCCTACGGCATCGCAATCGCGATCGGTGGTTTCATTGCGTTTCCCTCTTCGCCAATGCTGGTTCATGCGCTGGAAACGCTGAAATAACGACGGTTTAAACCTCCGTTAACTTAAACTGTAAGTGTTCCGTTAACTATAATTACACCAATTCCGGAGCATTCTTCGGGGTGAGCATGCTGCTTCCCGAGGACTGATGAATGAGACCCGCCCGTTTGATGATACTTTCAGTGGCTGTCGTTGCCGCTGGCCTCGCCGGTTTTCTGGCGATGAAGCTTGCTGGGCGGGGTGGCGTCGTCACGCAGGTGAAGTCGGTCGTCGAAAAAGAACCCACGGCCAATGTGCTCGTCTCGAGTGCCAATCTGCCCGTAGGCGCCCGCATTGACGACAAGGCAGTGCATTGGATGCCCTGGCCACGGGACGGCGTTGTTCAGGGCTTTATCACCGAAGCCGACAAGCCCGACGCGATCAAGGACATGAAGGGTGCGGTGGTACGCCTGCCGATCTTCGAAGGCGAGCCGATTCGGCCGGAAAAACTCGCCGATTCCAACAGCCGCATCCTTTCGGCCCTTTTGCCAGCCGGCAAACGCGCTGTCGCCACCGAAATCTCGGTCGCGACCGGCGCCGGCGGCTTCATCCTTCCGAACGATCGAGTCGATGTCATCATGGTCCGCAAAGCGCAGGGAAGCGACAAGTTCCTGACCGAGACCGTGCTGAGCAATGTCCGCGTTCTCGCCATCGATCAGCAGATTCAGGAAAAGGACGATGGTTCCAAGGCTGTCGTGGGTACCACGGCAACCCTCGAACTGACGCCCGATCAAACCAAGGTCCTGGCCGTCGCGCAGCAGATGGCAGACAAGCTGTCGCTGGCTCTGCGTTCCGTGGCCGATGCACAGGAGCAGGACACGAGCGCCGCCGATTATCTCCTGAGCGGAGACAATGGGAGCGCTCTGGTGCAGGTCATCAAGTCTGGTTCGATCGTGACAGACACCAGTGCGCCAAAGGCCGAGTGAGGGGAAATCTATGGTAAATACAATGCGGCGCGCTAAACCTCTCCTCTCGGCGGCCATCACGCTGACGATGGTTATTTCGGGGATGACACCACCCGCCTTCGCGCCACTCCTCGGCGCGGGAATTGCGCATGCGGAATCGGAAGGCGTCATTCGTATCTCTCAGACCGGCCCCGGGGCCCACCGCCGCCTCAAGCTCGGCCTCAACAAGGCGCTCGTCGCCGATCTGCCAGAGGACGCGCATGACATTCTTGTCTCCGATCCGTCGATGGCCGACGCGGTGACGCGCACATCGCGCCGCATCTATCTCTTCGGCAAGAAGGTCGGCCAAACGAACATCTTCATCTTCGGAAGCGACGGCCAGGAGGTCGTGAGCCTCGATATCGAAATCGAGCGCGATGTCTCCGGCCTCGAAGCGAACCT
This sequence comes from Rhizobium sp. P32RR-XVIII, assembly GCF_012641395.1. GTDB lineage: Bacteria > Pseudomonadota > Alphaproteobacteria > Rhizobiales > Rhizobiaceae > Rhizobium. The sequence goes on from NZ_JABAIH010000001.1 coordinate 144,268, forward strand.
CAGGCGCTTCATTGTCGATTCCAACATCAATGTCGAAATCGTATCCGACAACATCGTGTTGACCGGCACGGTTCGCACCCCGCAGGATGCCAAGCAGGCCGCAGACCTGGCTCAGGCGTTTCTGACGGGCGGTGAAGCAACCACGCGAACGGAGACGGCCGCCAGCTCCGCGCAGCAGGGCGATGTCGCGATCTTTGCCGAAGCCCGCCAGCAATCCCAGGTCGTCAATCTGCTGCAGATTCAGGGCGAGGACCAGGTCACGCTGAAGGTGACGATTGCCGAAGTCCGCCGCGAAATCCTCAAGCAGCTCGGCTTCGACAATCTCGTATCGAATTCCTCGGGCATGACCGTAGCGCAGCTCGGCTCGCCTATAGCGAATGGCTCCACTGCGACCCTCGGCGGAGGACTTTCCGCGCTGTTCAAAACCGCAATCGGCAAGTACGACATATCGACCTATCTCAGCGCTCTTGAGCAGGCGAAGGTCGTCAAGACCCTGGCCGAACCCACTTTGACCGCCATTTCCGGCCAGGCCGCCACCTTCAATTCCGGCGGCCAGGTTCTCTATTCGACCACCGACAATGACGGCAACGTCACCATCGTTCCCTACAACTACGGTATCAATCTGGCCTTCAAACCGGTGGTGCTATCCTCCGGCCGCATCAGCCTTGAAATCAAGACCAATGTGTCGGAGCCTGCGCCGTCCGTCTCGGGATCGCAGCCGACCTACCAGCGCCGCTCGGCCGAGACCTCCGTGGAGCTTCCGTCCGGCGGCTCGATCGCGCTCGCCGGCCTGATCAGGGACAACGTTTCGCAGACATCGAACGGCACACCGGGCGTCAACAAGATTCCGATTCTCGGTACGTTGTTCCGCCAGCGGACGGTGGAGCGCGACGAGACCGAACTCGTCATCATCGCGACCCCCTATCTCGTTCGCCCTGTTGCTCGCAACGAACTCAACCGGCCGGATGACAATTTCAGTCCCGAGAACGACGCTCAGGCCTTCTTCATGAACCGGGTGAACAAGATCTACGGACGGCCCGAGGCACCGATCGTCGATGCGCAATTCCACGGTTCCATCGGATTTATCTACAAGTGAACGGGGCGGGGTCGAAAACAATGCAACGATATGATGAACAGCCCATGGCTCAACGCAAAAAGGCCGCGCTACGATGGGTCATGCTTGGTGCTGCCGCATTTGCGGGGGCAATGCTCTCCGGTTGCGCGGCGCCACGCGATAATCTGACAACGGGAGGCATTCCCGACGACTACCGTCAACGCCATCCGATCGTGGTGGCAGAGGCCGAACAGACGGTTGATATTCCGGTCGCATCGACCGATCGGCGCCTGACGATCGCCCAGCGCGACGTGATCCGCGGTTTTGCGGCCAATTACCTGTCCCGGGCGTCCGGCCCGGTTTATGTCATGACACCGCAAGGCTCGGCAAATTCAGCGGCCGCGAGCCAGTTGCGAAACCAGGTACGGGCTGAGCTCTCCCACAGAGGGGTACCGAGTTCGAAGATCGTCAACGCGAGCTATGCAGCAACTGTTCCCGGCGATGCAGCGCCTATCCGGCTCAGTTTCGTTGGTATGACTGCCATCACCTCGAAGTGCGGCGAATGGCCAAAGGATATCGGCGGCGGCTTCGATTTCGACAATCAGAATTATTACAACTTCGGCTGCGCCACCCAAAACAACCTAGCCGCACAGATCGCCAATCCTGAAGACCTCATCGCGCCGCGGGGCATGACGCCAATCGATGCCGCCCGCCGCAACAATGCGATCGAAGAGTACCGAACCACCTCAACTACCATCGAGGACGTCGGCGGAAGTTCCTCGTTCTGACGGAAGACGAACCTATGAGCCCCATCGAATACGAGATCAAGAACGCCGCGGAGCTGCAGCACGTCGAAGACGCCGTGCGCATGGGCGAACTTGAGAACATGCGGCCGCTGCCGCGTATTTCCGTGCACGCGTTTTGCGAGAGCGAGGCACTTCAGCGGGCCATGGAGCGCTGTGGCAACGACCGGCGCATGTCGAAGGTCAGCCTGCGGATTACCAGTGGCGGCGTTGCGGCCGCCGCGAATATGTTTTCTAGCGCCCCGACGCCCAATCTGCTCATTCTTGAGACGAAGGCGAATGCGGCAAGCCTCCTTTCGGAACTCGCGCCGCTTGCCGCCGTTTGCGATCCGAGCACCAAGGTCATTGTCATCGGCTATTACAATGACATCGCACTCTATCGCGAGCTGATCCGCAACGGCATTTCCGAATACATGGTTCAGCCGGTGGCGATGCCTGACATCATGATGGCGATGGCTGCGATCTTCGTCGATCCAGATGCCGAACCGCTCGGCCGCAGCATTGCCTTCATCGGTTCCAAGGGAGGCGCCGGTGCCTCGACGATCGCCCATAACTGCGCCTTCGGCATATCCAATCTCTTCTCGACCGAGACGATCCTTGCCGATCTCGATCTGCCGTACGGCACCGCAAACATCGATTTCGACCAGGACCCGACGCAGGGGATTGCTGAGGCCGTCTTTGCTCCTGACCGGCTGGACGAGGTCTTTCTCGACCGTCTGCTGACGAAATGTTCGGAACACCTGTCGCTGCTCGCCGCGCCGTCACTTCTTGATCGCGCCTATGACTTTGATGGCCAGGCGTTTCAACCGGTTCTCGACGTTCTGCAGCGCAGCGCGCCGGTTGCGGTGCTCGATGTTCCGCATGCCTGGTCGGAATGGACGCGTTCGGTTCTGGCGTCGGCGGACGAGGTGGTCATCTGCGCCGTTCCCGATCTTGCAAACCTACGTAACGCAAAGAACATGCTCGATGCGCTCCGCAAGCTGCGCCCGAACGACAAGTCGCCGCATCTCGTCCTCAACCAGGTCGGCATGCCGAAGCGTCCGGAAATTGCGCCGTCCGATTTCTGCGAACCGCTCGAGATCGAGCCGATCGCGATCATTCCCTTCGATATCGGCCTCTTCGGCAATGCCGCCAATAGTGGCCGCATGATCTCGGAAATCGACCCGAAGTCGCCGACGGCTGAGACCTTCTCGCAGCTGGCACACATCGTTACCGGCCGGGTGACCATGAAGAAGCCGAAGCGCGGTGGTCTGATGGGGCTGCTGAAGCGCGCCAAGTAAGAGACGAAAACGAGTAGATTGGATTTTGTGGCATGTTCGGAAAACGTGGAAACGAAGGCTTCGGAAAGGGTGGCGCCACAAGCGCGCCGCCATTGCCGGCCGCCCCGGCGGCTCCCGCTTCTGTACCCGCCGTGCTGGTCGAGCCGGCAAAGGAGCCGGGCCGCTACCAGGTGACGCCACCGCCGATGCAGACACCGCAGCGCAGGCGCCTAACCCGCACTGACGAATATTATGACACTAAGGCGCAGGTCTTCTCGGCGCTTATCGACACGATCGACCTGTCGCAGCTCGCCAAGCTCGATGCCGAAAGCGCACGCGAGGAAATTCGCGATATCGTCAACGATATCATCACGATCAAGAACTTCGCGATGCCGATTTCCGAGCAGGAGGAGCTGCTCGAAGACATTTGCAACGACGTTCTCGGCTACGGCCCGCTGGAGCCGCTGCTCGCGCGTGACGACATCGCCGACATCATGGTCAACGGCGCCGGCCAGACCTTCATCGAAGTCGGCGGCAAGACGATCGAATCGGAAATCCGCTTCCGCGATAACGGCCAGCTCCTTTCCATCTGCCAGCGCATCGTCAGCCAAGTCGGCCGCCGTGTCGATGAATCGAGCCCGATATGCGACGCCCGCCTTCCCGACGGCTCGCGTGTCAACGTCATCGCCCCGCCGCTCGCAATCGACGGTCCGGCGCTTACCATCCGTAAATTCAAGAAGGACAAGCTGACGCTCGATCAGCTCGTCCGCTTCGGCGCGATCACCCCGGAAGGCGCGACGTTGCTGCAGATCATCGGCCGTGTTCGTTGCAACGTGGTTATCTCCGGCGGCACCGGCTCGGGCAAGACGACGCTCCTGAACTGCCTGACGAACTACATCGACAGGGACGAGCGCGTCATCACCTGCGAGGATACCGCGGAACTGCAGCTGCAGCAGCCGCATGTCGTGCGCCTGGAAACGCGGCCGCCGAATATCGAAGGCGAAGGCGAGATCACCATGCGTGATCTCGTCAAGAACTGCCTTCGCATGCGTCCCGAACGCATCATCGTCGGCGAAGTGCGCGGACCGGAGGTCTTCGACCTGCTGCAGGCGATGAACACCGGTCACGATGGCTCGATGGGAACCATTCACTCCAACTCGCCGCGCGAGTGCTTGAGCCGTATCGAATCGATGATTGCCATGGGCGGCTACAGTCTCCCGGCAAAAACGGTTCGCGAGATCATCGCCGGTTCGATCGACGTCATCATCCAAGCCGCACGCCTCCGCGACGGATCGCGGCGCATCACGGCCATCACCGAGGTGATCGGCATGGAAGGCGACGTCATCATCACGCAGGATCTGATGCGCTACGAGATCGAAGGCGAAGACGCAGCCGGCCGTCTGATCGGCCGTCACATGTCGACGGGCATCGGCAAGCCGCATTTCTGGGATCGCGCACGCTATTACAACGAGGAGAAGCGCCTCGCGTCTGCCCTGGACGCGATGGAAGCAAATTCGAAGGAAATCTGATGTTCGGTTTCGATCCGATCGTGCTCGCCATCATCACGCTTGCGGCAGTCGCTGCGGGCGCGGTTTGCTATGGTCTGCTCTTCAGCCGGATGGAGACTGAGAAGAAGGCTGCCAATCGCCTCAGCCGCGTGACTTCGGCAGAAACGGACCGGGTGAAGGTCAAGGCTGCGCACGACCGCGTCCAGGAAATGTCGAAACGCCGCAAATCGGTGCAGGACAACCTCAAGGATCTCGAGAAGCGCCAGCAGGAAAATACAAAGCGGAAGCTTTCCCTGAAGTCCCGGCTGATTCAGGCGGGCTTTACGATCTCGGTTGCCAAATTCTACGTGTTCAGCGCGGCGTTTGGCCTGTTTCTGATGCTCATCGCCTTGCTCGCCGGGGCGCCCATGCTGGTCGTTCTTGCAGTTCCGGTCGTCGCCGGTCTCGGCCTGCCGCGCTGGGTCCTGGGCTTCCTGATCAAGCGCCGCCAGAACAAGTTTCTCGATGAATTTCCAAACGCGCTGGACGTCATCGTGCGTTCGATCAAATCCGGCTTGCCGCTGAACGACGCTATCAGGTTGATTGCAAACGAGGGTCGCGACCCGGTGAAGACCGAATTTCGCCGCGTCGTCGAATCGCAGCAGGTCGGCCTCAGCGTTCCTGACGCCTGCGCGCGCATGACCAATTACATGCCGCTGCAGGAAGTGAGCTTCTTCGCGATCGTTATCGCCATCCAGTCGCAGGCCGGCGGCAACCTTTCCGAAGCGATCGGGAACCTCTCGAAGGTTCTCCGTGACCGCAAAAAGATGAAGGCAAAGGTCAAAGCGCTCTCGATGGAAGCCAAGGCTTCGGCCGTGATTATCGGCGCCCTTCCTTTCATCGTGGCGACCCTCGTCTATCTGACGTCGCCGCAATACATGATCATCCTGTTCACCGATCCGCGCGGACACCTGATCATGGGTGCTTCCGCCGTCTGGATGTCCATCGGCATCTTCGTCATGCGCAACATGGTCAATTTCGACATCTAACCGGAGGGGACGCGCACCATGTCATCGGATCTTGCAGCGAAATTGACCGACCCGGCCATGCTGCTTGCGGTCCTGATCGCTATTGCGGTCTTTGCGACGTTCTACACCATCGCGATTCCTTTCTTCGAGCGCGGCGACCTGAACAAGCGAATGCGGGCCGTTTCGACGGAGCGCGATCAGATCCGGGCGCGCGAGCGCGCCCGCATGAACTCCGAGGCGGTTGCAAACAAGGCTTCGCTGCGCACGCAGAACAATCGTTCCGTTCGCCAGATCGTCGAGCGCTTCAATCTTCGCACAGCGCTGGTCGATGAAAACACGATGAACAAGCTGCGTGCGGCCGGCTATCGCTCGGAAAACGCGCTGAACACCTTCCTCGTGGCCCGCTTCCTCCTGCCGTTCGTCTTCCTGGCCGTTGCTGCCTTCTGGATTTTTGGTCTCGGACATCTTGCTGAAAAGCCGCTTCCCATCCGCCTGCTTGCGATGATCGGAACGGGTTATCTCGGGTTCTATGCGCCGAATATCTTCATCTCCAACCGCATGTCGAAACGGCAGCATTCGATCAAGCGCGCCTGGCCGGATGCGCTCGACCTGATGCTGATCTGCGTCGAGTCCGGCATTTCGATTGAAGCGGCGATGCGTCGCGTGTCGGAAGAACTCGGCGAGCAGTCACCGCCGCTTGCCGAGGAAATGGTACTGACGACAGCCGAGCTTTCCTTCCTGCCCGACCGCCGGCAGGCGCTCGAAAACCTCGGCACGCGCACGCAGATCGATCTCGTGCGTTCGGTCACCCAGGCGCTCATCCAGGCCGATCGTTACGGCACTCCGATCTCGCAGGCGTTGCGCGTTCTCGCACAGGAAGGCCGTGACGAGCGCATGAACGAAGCAGAAAAGAAGGCGGCCGCCCTGCCGCCCAAGCTGACCGTTCCGATGATCCTGTTTTTCCTCCCCGTTCTGGTTGCCGTCATCCTTGGTCCGGCGGGCATACAGGTTGCAGATCGCTTCTGATGCCTGCTTGCGGGCGAAGCGAAAAGCAGCTAGCCATAGCTTCCGCGTGACTGGCGAATGAGATGGAAAACCATCGGGAAGCGCGGTTGAGCCGCCGCTCGCCTGGGCACCTTCAGTCAACAAGGAACTCCCATGTCTTCAGCCGCTATTCTTGCCAGTATCTTTGCAGCCATGTTGGTCGGCGCAATGAGCCCCGGTCCAAGCTTCGTCGTCGTATCCCGGATCGCCATCTCCCGTTCGCGCCTGGATGGGCTCGCGGCCGCTGCGGGCATGGGTGTCGGCGGCATTGTCTTCAGCGTGCTTGCGCTGGCCGGATTGACCGCCTTGCTGACGCAGTTCGCCTGGCTCTATCTGGTGCTGAAACTCGCAGGCGGCGCCTATCTCGTCTATATCGCCTGCCGCATCTGGCGAGGCGCAAAGGAGCCTTTGGAGGTATCGGGTACTGTTGAGGGCCGTTCGTCGATTCGGCGGAGCTTCTCGACGGCGCTTTTGACGCAGCTCAGCAACCCGAAGACCATCATCGTCTACGCCAGCATCTTTGCGGCGTTTCTCCCCAAGAGCATTCCGTTCGGAGTCATCGTGGGCCTGCCGATCGGTATCTTCGCGATCGAGTTCGGATGGTACGCGATCGTGGCCGTGGCGTTTTCAGCCCGCCGCCCGCGGCAGGTCTATCTCTCGGCCAAGCGCTGGATCGATCGCTCTGCCGGTCTCGTCATGGGCGGGCTCGGCCTGCGCCTGATCCTCTCCGGCGCGGCTCTTAGGTAGCTCCGGGATCAGTTCGTGCTGCTCGCGGGCTGGCCATCCTTGGCCGCAAGCTTCTGCCATGAATTCTGCTGCGAAAGCATCGAACGCAGATAGGCGACATTCGCATCTGCCTGTTGCGGCGAAAGCTCGCGTCGGGCTATCTGCTCGGCTTCGGCGAACCGTCCCTGCAGGCCGACGGCAAGAGCGAGGTTCTGCCGGACCCGGCTATCGGCACCAGGCTGGCTCGCTGCCTGCTTGAGATAGGTTTCGGCGGTCCTGAGATCGCTGGTCAGAAGATAGGACATGCCGAGGTTCGAAAGCACTGACGGCTCGTTCGGCAGGATGTCCAGGGCATCGCGATACCGCGCCCGGGCATCGGCGGGCTTGCCCAGCTGGTCGAGGATCGCGCCCTGGGCGGAAATCAGCTTCCAGTCGGGCCGATCCGGGGTTTGCGCACGGCCGATCGTATCGAGCGCCTGTTGAAGCTGACCGGTGGCTGCCTGGGCCTTGCCGTAAGCGGCAAGAACATTGCGGTCATTGGGATTGGAAATCGCCACCTGCTGCATGACGGCAAGTGCCTGTGCATCGCGTCCTTGCATGCGCAGCAGATTGGCGTAGCTAACGCCGTTCACCGGATCGCGGAGATTTCGTTCGTAAGCCTGGCCGAGTCGCTCGGTCGCCGTGCGAAGCTCGTTCGCATCCATGGATTCGATCGGCTTTGACAACTGCGGCACCGAACCCGTCGTCATCTTGTCCTTGGTGGTCGTGCAACCCGCGAGAGCGGCGGCCACGAGCGCCACCGTGGCGCACTGCAGAATACGGTTCTTGAACGGGGTGGCCGCGGCGAGGTGCATTGCGCTTTCCTGAATTCAGAAACTGGCGCCTGACCTCTAAGCGGAACAGGGAAAGGTTTGACGCAATCTTCGCTCCAGCAATAGTCTGTTAACCCTAACATACCGTTAAGAAGCGATTCCTGGACACCGCCGAAGGAAAAACATGGCCCCCTATCAGTTTATTGAGAGACCGACGCCGTTCAACACGAAGGGCGGCTCGACACTGCCGATTTTCGCTGTCACCCCGGCTCATATCGAGACCGGAACAATCGATCCCATCGCGCTCGATTGGGCGAGGAAGGCGGGCTACAAGGCCGAAAGCGGGTCGCTGCTGCTCATTCCAACTGCGGACGGCCTTCTCGGTGGCGCGCTTTTCGGCCTCGGGACAAATCCGTCGGAGCAGCCCTATATCACCGGCAAGCTGGCCCGCTCGCTGCCTGCCGGCGACTGGCACATAGAAACGGCACCGCTGACGGCAAACCGCCTGTCGCTCGGTTTCGGCCTCGGCAGCTATCGCTTCGATCGATACCGCTCCGAAAAGACGACAGCCGCCACGCTGATGATCCCGCGCGATGCGGACGGCGCGGACATCAAGCGTCAACTTGCCGGCGTCTTCCTCGCCCGCGATCTCATCAACACGCCGACCAACGACATGGGACCCGAGCAGCTGGAAGCCGCCTTCCTCGCCCTCGCCGAGCACTACAAGGCGGAGATGTCGGTCATCATCGGCGACGATCTCCTGAAAGAAAACTTCCCGCTGGTCCACACTGTCGGCCGCGCCAGCGCCGACGCGCCGCGTCTTCTGGAGCTGCGTTGGGGCAAAAAGGGCCATCGCAAGGTCACGCTCGTCGGCAAGGGCGTCTGCTTCGATACCGGCGGCCTCGACATCAAGCCGGCCTCTTCCATGCTGCTGATGAAGAAAGATATGGGCGGCGCAGCAAACGTCATGGGCCTTGCGCTGATGATCATGGATGCGAAGTTGAAGGTCGATCTCCGTGTCATCATCCCGGTCGTTGAAAATTCGATCTCGGCAGATGCGTTCCGGCCGGGAGACATCTACAAGAGCCGCAAGGGCCTCACCGTACAGATCGACAACACCGATGCGGAGGGCCGCTTGATCCTCGCCGACGCGCTGACCTATGCCGATGAAGAATCGCCGGATCTCTTGATCGACATGGCGACGTTGACGGGTGCGGCCCGCGTGGCGCTCGGCCCGGATCTCCCGCCCTTCTTCACGGATGACGAGGATCTCGCCCGCGATCTCTCGGAGGCAAGCCTCGAGACCGATGACCCGTTGTGGCGGCTCCCGCTTTACATGGGCTACGACAAGGATATCCGCGCCAAAATGGCCGACATCACCAATGCTCCGGCAGGCGGCATGGCAGGGGCGATCACTGCGGCCTTGTTCCTGAAGCGCTTCGTCAGCAAGGCGAAGAGCTGGGCGCATTTCGATATCTACGGCTGGGCGCCGGCCGAGCGCGCCCACTCGCCGGGCGGCGGCGAGGCGCAGGCGATCCGTGCGCTTTACCATCACATCCGGACCGCGCTCTAAGGGCCGATCGTTAAAATTTTATTCACCTTGCGAGGCGGCAGATTCTGCCGCCTCTTGCATGCAGGCATCTGCTCCCGGAAAATACACCACCAGCGTAACGGTTTTCCGGAGGGGATTTGCCGATCGAACTGACCGCTTCGCAGGCGCTGGGGCTTTGGCACGGCGTTACGCTCAATCAGGTGCGCCACGACGAACGCGATTTGACGTTGCGCCAGATGGCAATCCTGCTGCATATCTATCTGGTGCCGCCGCCTCATACCGTGCGGGGGCTTGCCGCAACGCTGAACGTTACGAAGCCGGTTATCACTCGCGCCCTCGATACGATGGACGAAATGGGGTTGGTCGACCGGGCGCGCGACGAAAGCGACCGGCGGAACGTGATCATCAAGCGCACGGTCGGCGGCGCCCTCTATCTGGAGAAGCTCGGCGATCTCGTGCGTGACCAGGGACGCCGCCTGCCGGTGTAAACGGAGTGAATATGACAATGCTCGACCGCCGCCTGCATGCCTATCGGCCGGATCTCGCCGAAGCGAGCCTTGAAGGTAAGGTCGAGGCCCTGCGCTTTGTTTCCGGCACGCCGGCGCGGATCGCCGTTCCCGTCGCACCGCTTCGCCCGCAGCCCGATCTTTCAAAAGGCATCGATACGGAGCTGCTCTTCGGTGAGGATATGGTGGTCTTCGATCGCGCTGACGGCTGGTGCTGGGTGAAGGCCGGTTCCGACGGCTATGTCGGCTATCTTCCGGAGGCAACGCTGTCCGAGGGACAAGCGGAGTCGACACATGTCGTCACCGTGCAGCGCACTTTCCTCTATCCCGAGCCGGAATTGCGCAAGCCCCATCAATCCGTGCTCTCCATGGGCAGCCGCGTGCGCGTCACCGGCGAAGCGGAAGCCCGAGGCAATCACTACGTCGTGCTGGACGATGGCACGGCGATCTTCGCCAAGCACGTTCAGCCGATCGGCGCGGGCGGGGACGACGACTATGTCGAGATCGCATCGCGTTTCATGAACACACCCTATTTGTGGGGCGGCCGGTCCGGCCTCGGCATCGATTGTTCCGGCCTCGTGCAGCTTGCCTTGCTGATGACCGGCAGAAGCGCGCCGCGCGACACCGACATGCAGGCGGCGGGTTTAGGCGAGGTGATCGACCGTTCCGAACTGCGCCGCGGCGATCTCGTCTTCTGGAAGGGGCATGTGGCGATCATGGAGGATCCGGAAACGATCCTCCATGCCAACGGCCACACCATGACCGTCGCCCGCGAGAATTTCGAGGCCGCCGTCAAACGCATCGGCTGGCTCTACGACCAGCCGACGGGCTACCGTCGCCCCATCTGATTCAGATCCGCCGCGGATCGAAGAAGTCGCGCAACCCATCGCCCAGCATGTTGAAGCCGAGAACGGCAAGCGCAATGGCAAGGCCGGGCAGGATCGCAAGCCACGGCGCCAGTTCGAGATAGGTTTGAGCGTCGGCAAGCATGCGGCCCCAGGTTGGCGCCGGCGGGGCGAGCCCCAGGCCGAGGAAACTCAATCCTGCCTCGGTGAGGATCGCCAGGCCGAGCTGGATCGTTGCCTGGACAATCACGTGGTTCATGATGTTTGGCGCAACATGGCGTACCGAAATCGTGAAGCGGCTGTTGCCGAGCGCGCGGGCCGCCAGCACGTAATCGCGACTCCAGGCCTGCAGGGCCGAGGCAAGCGTCACCCGTGCGAAGACCGGGATCATGAAGACGGCAATTGCGATGATCGCCGTAAACCTGCCAGGCCCGAGAAATGCGCCGAGGATCATCGCCGAGAGGATCGGCGGCAAGGCAAAGACGACATCGCAGACCCGCATCAGCAGTGTCTCGAAGACGCCGCGGATCGCCGCTGCCGAAATTCCGGCAATCGACCCCACAGTTCCGCCGATGGCAACCGCGGCAATGGCGATCGACAGCGAATTCCAGCATCCGGCCATCAGCATCGAAAGAACATCGCGGCCGAATTGATCGGTGCCGAGCACGCCAAAGGCGAAGGGCGGCTGCAATTTGTGAATGATCTGCATCTTTGCAGGCGGCAGCGGCGTCCAGACGAGCGACAGCACAGCGATTGCCACGAGTAATCCCACGATGGCTGCGCCAGAGACGAGCTTCATTTGCCGGCTAATGGAAAATGAACGCGGCCTGCTCGAAGCATCGGATGCGATCTGCGCCATCGTCATGCGTCCTCTCGCAGCCGCGGGTCGATCGCGAGATAGGACATATCGACGAGGAAATTCATGAGGATGACAAGCGCGGCAAAGAACAGCACGACGTCCTGCATGACCATGATGTCGCGCTGCGACAGGGCTTGGAACGCCAGTCGCCCGAGGCCCGGCAGGTTGAAGACGTTCTCGACCAGCACCGCGCCTGCCACGAGGAATGTAAACTGCAATCCCAGGATCGTCAGGATCGGCACCAGCGCATTGGGCACCGCATGCCGCCACAAGACGGCGCGCGCCGAAAGCCCCTTCGCGCGCGCCGTCCGCGTGAAATCCTCATTCAAGGTTTCCAGGACCGCTGAGCGGGTGACGCGCGTCAGCACGCCAGCCTGCGGCAGCGCCAAGGCCACGGCTGGCATCATCAGTGCGTGCAACGCAGGCCAAAGGCCGGCACTCCAGCCGGGAAACCCGCCGGCCGGCATGAGGCGAAGCGTGATGGCAAACAGGATGATGAGCAGCAGCGCCACCCAGAAGGACGGCACGGCAATGCTTACTTGCGAAAAAAGCGTCGCGACGATGTCGGCAATGCCGTTTCGCCGTGCTGCCGCCAGAGTGCCGAGCGGCACGGCGATGACGATGGAAAGAAGGATCGCGAGCACTGCCAGCGGCAGTGTCACCGCGAGCCGCTCGAGGATCAGCCCGGCAACTGGAACGCCATAGGTGTAGGACTGCCCGAGATCGCCGGCAAACACCCCGGCTACCCATTGCCCGTAGCGAAACAGCAGCGGCTGATCGAGCCCGAGCGTATGGCGAAGGGCTGCCAGCGTCTCCGGCGTTGCCGAGGTACCGAGCATAATCGAGGCGGGATCGCCGGGCAGAAGATCCATGATCGCGAAGATCAGGAAGGAGACGGCTGCAAGCGTCAGGATAAGCCCGGCGAGGCGGCGGCCAAGAATCGCGATCATCTCACCCATTCACGCCTTCTGCATATCCCGCCTCAGCCTCACTCCTCCCAGGAAACATTCGTCAGAACGTTCGACGGGATCGGCTCGTTTTCCCACAGGCCCTTCAGCTTTTTGTCCCACACGCCGAGCTTCGGCATGACGAAAAGATAGAGTGCCGGCACGTCCTCGGCGAGGACTTTTTGCGCCTCGCCGTAGATCCCGTTCTGCACGGCCGGATCGGTTGTCTCCTGCACCTTCCTCATGAGCACGTCGAAAGTCGGGTTCTTGTAGTTGAAATAGTAGGGATCGCGCGAATAGATATCGATATCCATCGGCTCGGCATGCGCGACGATCGTCATCTCGTAGGCGCGATCCTTCATGACATTCTGGACCCATTTTGCCGGAAATTCCGTGGGCTCGATGTTCATGGTGACGCCGATTTCGGCAAACATTGCCTGCATCACCTGGGCGCTGCGTGGCGCATAGGCCATCTGGGGTGATTTGATCGTGAAGGTGAAGCCGTTCGGATAGCCGGCTTCCGCAAGCAGCGCCTTGGCTTTTTCGGGATTGTAAGGGAACACGCCGGTCATGTCCTCATAGCCCGGATCGTTCGGCGTATAGTGGCTGCCGATTGCCGTGCCGAGACCGGACCAGGCGCCATCGATGACCGTCTGACGGTCGATCGCCATCATCAGGGCCTGGCGCACCCGCTTGTCATCGAAAGGCTTCCTGGCATTGTTCATGCCCGCAACGACCTTGAGTTCGGTGTTGCCGATCTTCGTCACCAGCCGCGGATCGCCCTCGAACGAGCTCATCAGCTCGGGTGCTGCGAATTCCGGGAAGGCGTCCACGTCGCCGGCCTTCAGCGCGGCCGCCTGTGCCTGCGGGTCGGCGATGAAGCGGAACGTCACCGTCTCGAGCTTCACGGACGTCTGGCTGTCCCAATAGGCTTCGTTCCTTGCAAGCTCGACCTTGTCGCCTTTTGCCCAGTTGACGAATTTGAACGGGCCGGTGCCGACCGGCTTCGTCTTGTCGTCCGCGGCCGACTTCGGGCTGACCATGACCGAGGCTGGCCAGCCGAGCCAGTAAATCAGGCTGCCCGCCGGCTGGGAGAGATGCAGCACCAGCGTCTCGGGATCCGGCGTATCAATCGAGGCGATCGAGGTGAAGAAGCGCTTCTGCGGATTGACGGAGTCCTTGCCGCGGGCGCGGTCGAGCGTGAATTTGGCTGCTGCCGCATCGAAGGCCTCGCCGTCGTGGAATCTGGCGCCCGTCTGAAGCTTGAACGTATAGGTCAGGCCGTCCGGCGAAATGTCCCAACTCTTGGCAAGCTGCGGCTGAACCTTGCCGCTCTCATCGATCGAAACCAGCCCTTCAAAGACATTCTGCCAGGTCACCTGGCCGATCGCCACGGGTGCCGCGATCGTTGGATCGAGCCCCGTCGGCTCCACGCTCATGCCGAGATTGAGCGAGGTCTTTGCTGCATGTGCAGGCACGGCCACGGCTGTCAGTGTGGCACAGGCGATAGCGAGAAAGGAAATGCGGCGGGCGGAATCGAGGATGCGGCTCATGGTTTTCCGTCAGTCGTTATGAACACGATTTGTGTTCGCTGTGTATCGAAAATCGATACACACTAAAACGGCTCCAAACGCAAGGGGGTTAGCGGCGCCTGAGGCTTGTGCGCATGAACTCCTCGATGAAACCGCTGAGCTTTGCCGCGGCAAAGGAGAGCTGCCGGTCGGGGGCGATCGAAAGCTCGGCATGGGTACGGATTGAACTTTCGCCGGCAAGCGGAATGGCGGCGAGCCAAGCGGCCTCGATCTCGCGGCGAACGGAAAGCCGCGGCAGCAGCGTTGCCGCCATGTCGTTCAGCACCAGTTCCTTCAGCATCTCCAGCGCGCTGACCGTAAAGGCAGGCTCGATCGTCAGCCCCTGGCGCTCGGCCGCGGCATCAAAGTTCTGCCGGAAGCCGAAGGATTTTTCCGGCAGTGCCAGCGTGTGACGGGCGAGTTCGCGGAGCGTCACTTCCTTGCGTCCGGCGAGCGGATGCCGCGTTGAGACAATGACGTCATAAGCGATCTCTGATCGCGCGATGACCTTTGCATCCGGCATCTGCGGTGCAAAGAGGGTGAGCGCCATGTCCGCCCGTGCGGAATTGACCGCCTCGACAGCCTGGCGGGCGCTGGTGATCATCACGTCGAAATGGATGTTGGGATAGCTGCGGCTGAACTCCGAGAGTGCGGGCGCAAGCAAGCTGGTGACGATCGCACCGTTGGCGTAGATGGTCACCCGCCCGCACTCGAGTCCCTTCAGATCCTCGATCAGCTGCTGCACATGTTCGAGTTCCCGGAGCGTCCGTCCCGCCCGCGCCGCAAGTAGTTCGCCTGCCGCCGTCAGCGTCACGCCTCGGGCGCTACGCTCGACCAGCGTGGTGCCGAAATGCTCTTCGAGATTCTCGATCTGCCGGCTGACAGCAGTTGGCGCAACGCCCAGGTTCTCTGCTGCCTGGCGCATGGAATTGGTCCTGACCAGCTCGTCGAAATACATCAGGGCCCGGATCTGCATTTTCTCTCTCCGCCGCTTGAACTCGCGCACTTTATCTAGGCGATCAGCGCCGGTCCGGATAGCGGTCCCGCCACGCGCTTTGAGCTCCCTCGTGCGGAAGCGCGGTCGCTTCATAGACGCCGCGCGCGATGGCACGCGCCATGACTATCCCGGCGAGATGGCAAAGCTCCATCAGCGTGCGCGTGTCTGCCAGCGGCCGTGCGCCGGTCGAAGCAGCAAACACAGTATCGCCGTCGAGCGGCAGATGCGCGGGAAGCAGCGCTCTGGCAAGACCGTCATGCGCACCGATCGAGAGACGATGCGCCTCTGCCTTCGTCAGCACCGCATCGGTGACGACCGCACCGATCGTGGTCGCGGGGGCGATCATGCCCTTCAGCCGCAGGCGATGGTCGATCTCGGCCGGCATTCCGAGGCCGCCGAATTCGTCATCGCGCTCGAAGGGTGCCGCCCAGAAGTGCGGACCGTCGCCGATCGTTGCCGAGCCGAGCGCGTTGACCGCGACGATTGCCGCAATCCGATGCCCCGCGCTGCTGATTGCGCTTGCTGAGCCGAGGCCGCCCTTGAACGTTGCCGTGGTCGCTCCGGTTCCCGCGCCCACGGTCCCGAGCGGAAATCTGCCCTTCGCCGCGGCCTCGAATGCCGCATGGCCCATGTCCCGATAGGGCGAATGCAGGCCCCAATCCTTGCCGCCGCCATTCAACAGATCGAACAGAATCGCTTGCGGTACGATCGGCACACGCACTGCACCGACCTGAAAACCGCGCCCTGCTTCCCTCAAGCCGGCTTGGACGCCGCCTGCTGCATCCAGGCCAAAGGCCGAGCCGCCGGAAAGAACGAAGGCGTCGACCTTCTCGACCGTCATCGCGGGATCGAGCAACGCAGTGTCCCGCCCACCGGGTGCCCCGCCGAGAACGCTCGCCGAAGCCGTCGCCGGTTCGTCGAAGACGATTACGGTGACGCCGGAACCGAGCTGCAGATCCGTGGCGTGGCCGATCGAAACGCCATCGATATCGGTAATGAGATTGAGCAAACGCGTCGTCCCTCGTGGATGCCGAATAGGATCGCAAGCGGGATGAAAAAACAAGACCGGCCCCGCTTGGCGGGACCGGTCATAAATCCTCGAAAGTGACGCAGCGCGGAAATCTCCGCCTGTCGTCAGGCATGGATTGGTTTCGGATGGCGCCGGGTCATCAGATCGTGGATCGCGAGCTTCACCTCGTCCGGCGAGCTGAAACGCTGCTCGTCGAGGTCGTGCACGTGAAATTTCACGGCGATGAACTTCAGCCGGTCTTCATCCGGGATGACGATCCCGACGGGAACGCCTGCATATTCGATAACTTGCTTTTTCATGCGTAGAACTCCTGCCGCGCGGATTGCGAGGCGATGACGAATTGACTTGTCTGGTACCGTTGAAAGGGAGGACGAAGGTCACATTCGACAGTTCGGGCGGGAGAGGGCGCCCGGACGGTCATTGCCAAGCGCAATTCGCCCAAGGAGGGTGGCGAGAATATCGATATCAATCATGTCTCGTTCCTTGTGTTGGCGTTGCACTTTTGAGGGGTCTCGAACCATTCGGGACCCAGCGACGACTGCCTTTATAATCTACTTTATTGGTAGAGAATAGAGGAGAGCCTGTCAGAAACATATTCCGAAACGTGTCAAAATGTCGACGATCCGAAAAAAATAATTCCATCATCATCATATTTGCCGGAAGAACCTTACCAAGTCTTTGTGCAAATTGCATGACGGCGGGGGGCCGTTTCCGACCACCGGGAGAGACATAGGAACCGGTTTTGATTCCGGCAATGGGGCTTTTGATTAAAAAACCGAAAGCCCGAAAATGGCCCAAATTGATTAATGCTGGAGCAGGCACTCACCAGCCCTCGGAAAGCACCTTATCCAGCATGTCCGCGAAGAAATCGGCGCTTTCGATGGTCAGGCAAAGCGACGGCTTGATCTTCAACACATTCAGGTGATCGCCGGTCGGCTGCATGATGACCCCGAGCTCCAGAAGACGCTCGCAGATCGCGGCGGTCTCCTGCGTCGCGGGTTCCAGCGTCGTTCTGTCGCGCACGAATTCGAGCCCGAGATAAAGGCCCATGCCGTGAACGGCACCTGCGAGCGGATGCTTGTCGATCAGCGCCGCAAGCCGGCCCTTCAGGTGGTCGCCCACTTCGCGGGCATTATCCAGCAGCTTTTCGTCCGCCACGATATCAAGCACCGTCATGCCGGCCACGCAACTGACCGGACTGCCGCCGGATGAGGAGAAGAAATAGCCTTCCTTCTCAAGCGAGTCGGCGATCGCTTGCGTGGTGATGACGGCGCCGAGCGGGTAGCCATTGCCCATGCCTTTGGCGATAGTGATGATATCCGGCACCACGCTTTGCTGTCCGAAGCCCCAGAAGTGGTGGCCGAGCCTGCCATAGCCAACCTGCACCTCATCGGCTATGCAGACCCCACCACGCGCGCGAACCTGCGCATAGATTTCCGCCAGATAGCCGTCTGGTAAGGAGATGCCACCGGCGTTCCCATAGACCGATTCGGCAATGAAGCCTGCGAGCCCCTCGCCGCGGTCTTCGATCTTTTGGAGGACGGGCGCCACGGCCTCGATATAGGCGCCGGCGGAGTCCGGTCCGCGGAACTCGCCGCGATAGATATTCGGTGAAACGACCGGATGCACCCAGTCGGGCCGCGTGGTCAGCGCTTGAGGGTTGTCCGCAATGGAGGTGGAGACGGCGTCGCTCGCCACCGACCAGCCGTGATAGGCCTCCAGCAGGCAGAGCATGTTACGCGCACCGGTATGCGCCCAGGCAAGCCGGATCGCCAGATCGTTCGCCTCCGAGCCGCTATTGACGAGGAAGACACGGTCCAGTCCCTCGGGCGCCAGCGCAGCCAATCGCTCGGAAAACTCGCTGATTGCCGCGTAGTGGAAGCGCGAATTGGTATTCAGTTTCAACCATTGTTCGCCGATCGCTTCCGAAAAGCGCGGATGCCCGTGGCCGAGAATGGTGACATTGTTGACCATGTCGAGATAGGCGCGGGCCTCGGCATCGAACATGTGCTCCTTCCAGCCGCGCTCCATCTGCGGGGGTTTTTCGTAATAATTCTTCTGAGGCTTTGCGAGATGCGCTTGGCGCCTGGCGAGGAGTTCGTCCGTCTCGGGCTTGGGCGCATTCGCGCCTGGCCCGAGCAGGCGCGCAGGCGAGGGGCAAAGCACGGACCAAGCGGCTGCCTGCGATGGCGAGGCAAAGAGCGGCGGTTCGAGGCCGGGCACCGTGCACAGCTGGACGCGCAAACCACCAAGCGAAGACGGCTCGCCCGAGACCGTTCCCATGATCTGTCCCTGCGTCACCTCC
Organism: Rhizobium sp. P32RR-XVIII; assembly: GCF_012641395.1. Taxonomy (GTDB): domain Bacteria; phylum Pseudomonadota; class Alphaproteobacteria; order Rhizobiales; family Rhizobiaceae; genus Rhizobium. Next base: position 163,093 of record NZ_JABAIH010000001.1, read on the forward strand.
ACGCCGTCCTCGACCGACAGGTCGACGCCATCGAGATGCAGACTGATGCCTTCGCCGATCAGGACGAGATGATGGTTCTTAGAGTCGATACGTCCTGCAAAGGGGGCAGCCACAGTGCTTCCGGCGGGCAGGCAGATATCGTTATGCAGCGCGAAGGTCGACGGCTGTTTGGCGCTCCGCAGATTGGCGCGTGAGAGCCGGTATTCGCCATAGCGGGTCGCCGCTGTGCCGGCTTCATTGGCCGAGCGCGCCAGAAGCCGCCAATCCATTTCCGCGTTTAGCCAGTTTCCAGCCGCAAAATGCGGGCTTTGCACCCCCAGGTCGACATCGGCGATGTTCGCAGGATCGATCTCCGGCATCAACGCATGCCAGCCGGACATATCGACGGAGGTCGTTCCGACACCCGCGGCCCCGAGAATGGCCGCCTCCATCAGTTCGAAGGGAACGGACATGGCCGTGTCGAAGATCCGCCGTTCAAGCTCGAGATTATTGCGGACGTAGTCGTTTTCGGGATCTATCGAAATCTGCTGCTCACTGCTCGCAACCAGAATGACGGCGCGGGCCACAATCAGCGGCCAGAGCGCCTTCAACTCCTCGTCCGAGAGGGGATAGATCTCATGATAGGCCTTCACGGCGGGCAGGATGTAAAAGGGATCGCCGTCGGCCTGGTGCAGCAGCGAGGCGCAGGTGACGGCAAGATCGCCGACGAGCCAGCCACGAATGATGTCGCCGAAGTCGATGACGCCGGTGGGTATCGGATGCCTGTTCGCATCACTCTCGCAAACAACATTGTCGCCGGTTACGTCATGATGCACGGGCTGGACACGCAGCGACGGCGCGAGTGGCTGGATGCGCCGCACGGCAAGCACCATGGTCTTTGCAATCCGGTCGCGTGCAGCGCTATCGGTGATTGCCGAGAGAAGCTGTACCGCGACGGGGCCAGCCCGGCGCAGATCCCATTGCAAATTGCGGTCGAGACCCGAATGGTCGAAGTCGGCGAGTGCCTGTGCCAGCCGGGCACTGAGCGCGCCAAGGGCCGCGACGGTGGCTTTCGGCAGGTGCTTGCGGTTCGTCAGCCCTTCGCCTTCAAGATATTCGAGCAGGCGCACTTTGTAGGTCTGGTCGCGAAGCGTGACGGCGATGATCTCCTGGCCATCCGTGGAACTCATGACCCTGGGGACGCGCGGTGCTCCTTCCTTGCTGGTCAGATACCGGATTGCCGCATTCTGTGCCTCGAGCTCAAGCGTGTCGTAGGCCATGTGGCAGATCTTCAGGACGTAGCTGCCGATGCCCGTATCGATCCGGAAATTGCGATCCTGCTGGCTGCCGAGTTCGGAGACTAAGCCTTGGAGGCCGTAGCGGGATTGCAGAATGTTTTCCGCTTCCGCCGCCGTCACGTCCGGGCGCGGCAGGTCCATACGATCGGCACGCACATCATCGGTCATGGAATCCCCCGCATGCTTCGATCTTCCACATTAAGCAGATAATCGCATGCCTGTCATGGGCAAGCGCGACGGTGCTGCCCATTCGGATGAGCTTCACCCCATACGTTCGGAGGCGTAGCTGCCGGGGCTGGCCGGGAAGACGATCGTCCGATTGCCGTTCAGGAAGACGCGGCGATGGATATGCGCATGGATCGCGCGGGCAAGCACCTGGCTTTCGACGTCGCGGCCGATCGAGACGTAATCATCGGCGCTCTGCGCATGGGTGATGCGCGCCGTGTCCTGCTCGATGATCGGACCCTCGTCGAGGTCGGCAGTCACGTAGTGGGCGGTGGCGCCGATCAGTTTCACGCCGCGCTCATAGGCCTGCTTATAGGGATTTGCGCCCTTGAAGCTCGGCAGGAAGGAGTGATGAATATTGATGATCCGGCCGGACATCTTGCGGCACAGGGCATCGGAGAGAACCTGCATGTAGCGGGCCAGCACGATGAGTTCCGTGCCGGTTTGCTCGACGAGGTCGAGCAGTTGCGTCTCCGCCTGCGGCTTGTTCTCCTTGGTTACCCTGATGTGATGGAAAGGGATGTCGTGGTTCACCACGACCTTCTGATAGTCGAAGTGGTTTGAGACGACACCAACGATCTCGATCGGAAGTGCTCCGATCTTCCAGCGGTAAAGGAGGTCGTTCAAACAATGGCCGAAGCGGGAGACCATCAGCAGCACTTTCATGCGGCTGGCTCCATCGTGGATTTCCGCATCCATGCCGAACGTCTCGGCGATAGGCTGGAAGCCTTCCTTCAGCGCGGGAAGCAAGACGCCTTCTTCGGAAATGAAGCTGACGCGGGTAAAGAACTTGCCGGTGTCGAGGTCGTCGAATTGCGAGCTGTCAACAATGTTGCAGCCCTGACCGGCAAGATAACTCGCAATCGCAGCCACGATCCCGCGCGTCGATTTGCACGATACCGTCAATACGTAGTTCGTCATGTTCCTCGTCCCTCTCGCGGCAATGGCCGCAGGCCTCCTTAGATCAAAGCGGTCACGCCGCATAGGACGGAGCTTACGGAAACTGGCGCAAAATTTCGTCCCGCCTGCGCCGTCGCATATCCCCGCCGCGCAGCGTTTCAGGCAGAGACCGTTGCCGCAGTCTGAGTGGCGGCACGTTTTCCACGGGCGCCCTCGTCGACTTTCAGGAAGCCGACAAGCAGCCAGACGAGCCCCGCCGTCTTCATCGAGAAAATTGCGGTGGAGCCGATCATGAGGTTCAGGAACATGAAGAGCGACAGAGAATGGGCAAGGCGCTTCTGGTTCGGCGTCTCTCCTGCCGGAAAGAAGGAGACGAAGAGCCAGAAGAGAATGAGGCCGAAGATGGTCGCGCCATAGGTTATGTAAACATAGCCACTGTCGACGAATGTCGTGGCCTTCTCGAGTTCAAGGCCCAGCGTCGCCGGAATGTCCATGGCGATAATGTTTCTGACAGTGCCGCTGATGCGGCCGACGAAATCGTCGTCATGGGCATCGGGACGGAATGAATGAATGATGAAGCCCATGACGACGATCCCAGGCATCATCAGGAAATCGCAGATCTTCGGAATCCACGGGTAGATAAAATAGCCGCCAAGGCAGACCACGCTGAAGATAAGCATGGTCCGCGTATCGTTGGTGACGAGGATCAAAACGACGGTAAAGATAAAAAGCAGCCGGTCGAGCAGTTTCAGGCGATTGGAGAAGCTGACGAGATAGATGACGATCACGCCGCAGAAGTTGGCCAGCGACACTTGTTCCAGAAAGATCGACGACGACCGGTGATCGATGATGCCGAAGGAGAAGCGGGACGGGAAGCCGAGCGCACCACGGAAAAGCCCGAGATCGCTATAGGTGGCGCGCGGCACGCCGCGGGTGTTTTCGAAATACTCTGCCGGATGAAACAGTGCCACGTAAGCCTGCACGGAGACGATCTCGCAGACCAGGACCGCCAGCACGACAGCGCAGCAGATCGTGAAGACCAGCTTCAGCGTTCGTTCGTTCGTCCATCGGCCCATGATGACGAAGGCGAAGATGATCAGCACGTTGCGAAGGTGGTCGATGTAGCCAGCCCGGTTGACCGCCATCACGTACACAGTGAGGAAAATCGTCGCCAGCAGGTAGGCGAGCGGAGCGAGGTCTTCTTGGAAAAGTCCCCGCTTCAACAGGTAGCCGAAGCTGTAGATCAGCAGCAGAATCTCACAAAGGACGACATGTGACGGTGCAAGCGGCGTGATGTTGTGGTTGATGAAGGCAAGGATGCAATTATAGGTGACCGACAGCACACCGACGGCCAGGATGCCATAGTCGATCGGTTCCTTGGCCGATGTGCCGCGCTGTGCCATTAGCGTTGCCTGCCGATTGTCCGGCACGCGGCCGCTGGAGGAGAAGGCGCTTTTGCGGCAGCTTCCAGCGCTTCAATCTGCTTTCGCTGCCGGCCCTCATGCGGCTGCACATTGAGCGCTTCGCTTTCCGGCCACCAATCGCCTGCAACCCAATAGGTCCAGCCAAGCCAGACATCGCCGTTTTCCCGCATCGCATCGAGCACGGTCTTCAATCCGGCGACGCATTCCGGCGCTTGCGAGACGCCGAATTCGCCAAGCAACACCTTTGCGCCGTTCTTGCGCGCCCAGTCCGACATGCGGACAATGGCGTCTCTGGCGTTGTCGTTGCCGGAACATTCATCATGCGTACCTGATGAATCGCCGTCGAAGTATTGGTGAACCTCATAGGCATAGTTCTTGCGCGGATCCTTGACACCGAGCATTACAGTGCCGTTCGGCCCGCCCGGGCCATCGGATTCCCAGGAGTGCGCTCCCGTCCATTTGGTGCCCGGCACCAGGATGAGATTGCCGGCGCCGACCGCCCGAATGCTCCTGATCGCTGCGTTGGCAGCGCTCAGCCATTTGTCGCTGGCGATATCGTGTGGCTCGTTCATAAGCCCGAGAATGACATCGTCCTGATTGGCGAATTCGACGGCAAGCCGCGCCCAGAAATCTGCAAATGCAAGCGTCGTCACCGGCGGCGTGCCGATCTGGGTTTGCCTGTATTCGGCATAGTTATGCGGGTCGAGGATGACGGTCATCTTATGTTTGCGCATAAGCGCCACCGTATCCTTGATGCGCTGGAGTTCTTCGTCGTTCAGCGCCTGCCCGAGTTCGGGCTGGAGCCGCTCCCATAGGAATGGCAAGCGAACGATATTCATACCCTTGCTGGCGAAGTAGGTGACGGTTTCTTCGGATGGATAAGCGTAGTCTTTGAAGATCTCGCCATCCGGCTTGCCGAACTCGGCGCCGGAAAGGTTGATGCCGCGAAAGCAGGGGGTCGCCGCCTCGGCAAAGCCGGCGTGCAATGGCAGCATTGCCGCGGCGAGCGTCAGCATCTGGCGCCAAGGGGAAAAGGCGGCTTTCATCGTTCTCGCTTTCGGGCGTATCTGACGTGTTCGGGCGAATATCAGTCGGCGCATCTTAACGCTCCGTTAGCTAAGGATTTCTAAAGTCGGGCATACCTCCGCCAAGGTCTGCATCGGCGGGTTACGAGTGTGTCTATGAGTCAATTCGACAGGAACAGGGTCAGTCGGCTGCCCAGCTGGCGAAGCTACGAGCCTGCGCCAGCGGCGCCGGGAAGCTCCGGCGCGCGCACGCCCGTCCTCAGGCCCGGCGACTTTGCAAAGCCTGTACCGGAGCCGGAAGCGGTGCCGGCTGCCGAGACACGCATCCGAGAACTGACACCGCCTCCATCGTCTCCACCGCCGCAGCCGGAACGCCCTGTCGCGGCCCCGGTATTCGACCCGTCATCGCCGCTCCTCGACGTCCGCTCGATCATCTTTGCGATCTGGAACAGGCGGCTGATCGTTCTCGGGCTCGCCGCGCTGGGCGCTCTCGCCGGCGGATCAGTCTTGCCGCTGCTGCCGCAGAAATTCACGGCGACCACCAGCCTCTATTTCGATCCGCGCCAGATCGGCCTTGCGGATCCCACGACACAAGCATCGACGATCTCGCCCGAGATGATTTCATCGTTGATCGACAGTCAGGTGCAGATCCTGATGTCCGGCAATGTGCTGCGCCGGGTCGCCGACACCATGAAACTCGCGCAGGATCCGGCATTCAACGGCGGTCGGAGCGACGACGCAGCCGTCGTCGCCGCCCTGCAAAAGGCACTCACGATTACCCGCCAGAGCAGCACCTATGTCGTGTCGCTGACGGCCGTGACAAACGACCCGGAGAAATCCGCCAAGCTTGCCAACCAGGTCGTTTCCTCATTCATCCAGGAGGAAAGCAGCGCCTCGACGGGGCTGTACGAAAATACCACTGCGACGCTCGATGGACGTCTGAACGATCTGCGCCAGAAGGTGCAGGAGGCCGAACAGGCCGTCGAAACGTTCCGCGCCGATAACGATATGGCCGCGACAGAAGGCAATCTGATCTCCGACCAGCGCCTCGCCTCATTGAATACGCTTTTGCTGACAGCGCAGGAGAAGTCGATCCAGGCCAAGGCGCGCGCGGATGCGGCCGCGAACATGAGCTTCGAGGATGTTGTCGCCAACAGCCAGACGGATGGTAGCACGGTGAGTTCTTCGCTCGCCAGCCTTCGCCAGCAGTATGCTACCCAGGCCGCGATCGTCGGTAGCCTCGAGAGCCAGATGGGTGCGCGCCATCCCCGATTGCAGGCAGCCCGCTCCTCGCTGCAGAGCATCTCCGACGAGATAAAGGGTGAGTTGCAGCGCATGGTGACTTCGGCGCGTGCCGACTACGACCAGGCGAAGAAAGCCGAAGATGCGATCGCCAAGGAGCTGAATATACAAAAGGCGCTGCAGGCAACCACATCCGACAAACAGGTCGAACTCAACGAGCTGCAGCGCAAGGCAACGGCTGCGCGCGAGATCTACGAGACCGTTCTGAAGCGCTCCAGCCAGACCACGGAGGAACAGAACCTTCCTCAGAACAACATCCGCATCATTTCGGAAGCAGAACCGCCGGCAAAACCGGATGGTCCGGGCAAGAAGGTTCTGCTGGTGGCGGGCGTGATCGGCGGGCTCTTTGCGGGCTTTGCGGCAGGCGCAGCCTTTGCAATCCTCGCAAGCCTCTTTGCTCATCCGGTTATCCGGGGGTACTTTCGCAGAGTGCCCCAGCCGAAAGAAGCTTGAACAATCACTTTGCCGTGGCTCGCCCCGTCAGCTGCTTGATGGCTGCCGAGCCATTTCCTAAATCTGAAGACGAATGCCACTGGTGCCGTCCGGCGAGCGAAAGGCGACCAATATGCGATCCCTGCAGATTCTATTCGCGGCGCTTTCCATCGCCGGCAGTCTGGTCGCTTGGCCTTCCCTTGCAACCGATTGGAAAAGTGCAGGCAAGGCCGACGTTCAGGCGCTCTATCCTTATCCCGATCTCCCCGGCGTCAAGGCTCAGCCCGATAAGAAAGATGAGGAGCAATATGTCTGCCACACGGAAACGCGCGGCATCCGCCGTAACGGAGATTGGATTTTCCGGTCCGGCGGCATGCCCACGACTGTTTATGTGTGCGATCGCAACGGCTATGTGAGCCAGGGTACGCGCGTGCCCGCGAGAGGCCATTTTCAGCCGGTGCGGTGACTTTCATGCCAAATCTTTGATTTGAACACATTCGACTATCGTGAGAAAATTCTAACATTATGTAGGACAAGCCTCGTGACGCCGGGGACCTTGCCACGCGAGGCGCCGCAGTCTCTCGGGCTGGACCGGAGAAACCTCCCGCCGTGGCTGGATGGCTCCGAAGAAGCCCACGCCGGTGGAGGTTAGACTGATATGTCCGGCCAACCAGGCTAAGATACTGTTCGGCAAGGCTCTTGAACGATTTCTTTTAAGAAATTACTTATATTCATCTGCGTGCGGTGCACGCGAGATGATGGTTTGGTTAGTCACCTGGGAGGTTGTCATGCCAAACACTCTGATGGAAGGAAAAAGAAAGCAGGATTGGGCTAATCTGGTCCTGGCGGTATGCTTGTTCATCTCACCATGGGTCATCGGCTTTGCAGCTGATACCGTACCCACTTGGAACGCCTGGATCGTCGCTATCGCTCTCGGTGCGTTGACGATCGCCGCGCTGTCGGTTTTTGCCGAATGGGAGGAATGGGCAAACCTGGTGCTCGGCCTCTGGTTGATTGTGTCTCCCTGGCTGCTCGGTTTTGCGGCCAATGCGAACGCGATGTGGACCAGCGTGGTTATGGGCGTGCTCATCGGCGCCGTATCGCTGTGGGCAGTCTGGGACGTCAACCACCCCCAAGCTCACGCCTAAGCCGGTCCGAGGCAATTGCTGAGCAAGTGGCTAAGCGGCAGCACAAGCCTGCCGCTGCAAGTTTCGTTGCTTCCACATCGGGCGAAAAAAATATCGGCGATAACAGCTAATTCAACGATCTCAATAGGATCGTAAGGGAATGGTGCCCAGAAGAGGACTCGAACCTCCACGCCTCGCGGCACAGGTACCTGAAACCTGCGCGTCTACCAATTCCGCCATCTGGGCGACGGAGAGCCATGTAAGGGGGTGGCTCTTTGCTGTCAACTGACATTTTGAAGTTTTCCTGACAGTCTGTGAAAAACAGCAGATATCCCGCGCTGGGGCCGGTCCCGCCCAGCAGGATCACACAGAACTGAACAAGTTTGTGCCAGTCGTGTATGCTCCGCCGCGCGCGCAGTCCTACATCGGAAGGATCAGAAAGGAATCAGCGATGTCCACCCGTCGAACGATTGTCTTCGGCCTTGCCATTGGTCTCCTGCCGCTTGCGGCCAGCGCCGCACCGCCGCTCGCACCGCTTCAGGTGCGCAATCCTGCGATCATCAATGTGCAATCGACCTATTGCGACTACCGCGGCTGCTTCGGCTTCGGCCCCCAGCAGTGGCACCGCCCTGCCTATATTCAGCCGAACTATCGCCCGCCGGAGGCAAGAGGGCCGACTTATTATCAGCCACGCGCCCAGGCCCAGCCACGGCTTACCTACGGTGATCCACCGCCGGTCCAGCGGATCCGCCCCACGGCAGATCGCAGCAAGCACGTCGAATGGTGCCGGAATCAGTACCGGACGTACAATCCGAAGACCGATCGCTTCGTGACCTACCAGGGCTGGTACAAGACCTGCAATTCGCCCTTTGACTAGGCGTCAGCTTTCCGGCGAGGCCCGGTCGGTATGGCCGAGGTCGCGGCCGGGTTCGATGATATCGCGCACGCGCTGCTTGAGCTCCTTCGGGCCGGGGAACCCGCCGTCGCGCTTGCGCTCCCAGATGAGCTCGCCATTGACGCGGATTTCGAAATTGCCGCCGGTGCCCGGGATGAGCGCTACTTCGCCGAGACTGTCCGAAAAGGTCTGCAACAGCTCCTGCGCCATCCAGCCGGCGCGCAGCAGCCAGTTGCATTGGGTGCAGTAGAGGATCGTCACACGGGCTTTCTCAGACATCGGAAATTTCCTTTCGTTCGACTGATTTAAGACCTCGCCGCATCTCGCGCAATCGCGATCGGCGGCACTACTCACCCGAACGGAATCCGAATCGCTGATACCCCAATCCTCGTCATCGGGCATGCGGAGGCGAATGCCGAATGGCTGATGCGCGGCCCATGGGTCAGTCGTCTGGTAGCCAGCTAAAATCAAGCTGGATCGCGCCCTTCATGCTTAACAGGTTTTTTACCGGCAATATTCATTCTCCCCTGCAACAATGGGTTGAGCCGCGATTGCGCTTAAATACTGTTTCAGTAAGGGATTTTTTCAATGATACGGATAAGTGATCTAAAGATTGCCCAGAAGCTGACTCTCGGCTTTGCCGTTCTTGTGATCGGTGCCGCATGCATGGGCGCTGCCGTTTATAAGAATGTTCGTATCGTCGAGGATGTCGGGCAGCAAAGCGAATTGCATGGACGCATCGTGAGTGCCACGACGGACATTCGCCTGTCGCTGGCGCGCCTTCAAAGCGCTGTACGCGGCCTCCTCATCACCAAGGATGACCATTACGTCGACAGCATTCAGAAACACTACAACGGCCTTCTTGAAAACATCGAGACTGTGAAGAAGACGGCGGCAGATGATCCTGCGATCACGAAAAAGATGGACGACATGGTCGGCCAGGTGAACGAATGGCGCCAGAACGTTCTCGATCCCGTCATTGCCAAGGCAACCAAGGATGCGACCCACGATGACGCCGTTAAGTTCGCCATGTCGGACGAAGCCGATACCTATATGGATCCGGCGCAGGCAGTCGTTGATGATCTGCGCGAGCACGAGAAAAAGCTGACCGAAGAAGCCGTCGCCGAAGTTGCCGCTGCGAATACCGCGACGAAGATCACCCTCGCACTCGGCATCGGCTTCCTCATCCTTGCCTCGCTCGTGCTCGCCTTGCTGCTGACGCGAATGATCGGCAAACCGGTCACGGCGATGACCGACCTGATGTTGAAGCTTGCAGGCGGCGATACCTCCATCGAGCTTGCCAATGCCGACCGGCGTGACGAGATCGGCGGGATGGCCCGCGCGGTGCAGGTCTTCAAGGACGCAGCCCATGAAAACAAGCGTCTGGAAACCGAAGCTGCGGGGGCTCGCCAGGCTCAGGAATCGCAGCGCGAACGCCAGATCGCGATCGACGGTGCCAAGGCGGAAGACCTGCGCAGCTTCGTCCATGCCGTGGAGCAGGGCTTCGATGCGCTTTCCCAGGGCGATCTGACCATCCGCATGAACGATGCCGTCGCTGCGGAATTCGAGCCAATCCGCAACAAGTTCAACCAGACGGTCACGTCGATGGAGGAAATCATCGGTTCCGTCGTTGCCTCGATCGGCGCCATTCGGTCAGGCCTGACCCAGATTTCGGCCGCCTCCAACGATCTGGCGCACCGGACCGAGCAGCAGGCCGCAAGCCTCGAGGAAACGGTGGCGGCACTTTCGGACGCCACGCGCGGCGTGGACGATACCGCAAATGGTGCGGGACGCGCCCAGGGTGCCGCGACCACCGCACAGGAAAATGCGGAAAAGGGCGGCGAAATCGTTGCACGCGCAGTCAAGGCGATGACCGCGATCGAGCAGTCGTCCAATCAGATCGGCATGATCATCGGTGTTATCGACGAGATCGCCTTCCAGACGAACCTCCTGGCGCTGAATGCCGGCGTCGAAGCGGCACGCGCCGGCGAAGCCGGTAGAGGCTTTGCCGTCGTCGCGCAGGAAGTTCGCGGCCTTGCCCAGCGTTCTGCCGAAGCCGCCAAGGAGATCAAGGACCTGATCTCGACATCAAGCCGTCAGGTGGATGAAGGCGTGAAGCTGGTCACTGCTTCCGGCACCTCGCTGCAGGAAATTGTCTCGCAAGTTGCTGAAATGAGCGGCGTCGTTGGCGAAATCGCCCGCTCGGCGCGCGATCAAGCAATGAGCCTGCGCGAAGTTTCCGCCGCAGCCGACCAGATGGACAAGGTCACGCAGCAGAATGCCGCCATGGTTCAGGAAACCACGACCGCTGCCCAATCGCTCGCCCGCGAAACCGACGATCTTGCCCACAAGGTCGAACGCTTCCGCACCGCTTCGACGACAAACCCCTATGCTGTACCGCTACGTCACGTCGCATAAGGGCGAAGCAGAATAAATCAGTGCTCCGAGAAACTCCGTTCCCGCTTCGCAGCAGGGATGGAGTTTTCATTTGCGGCGACTGGTGAAACCATCCACCTTGCTTTGACAGAGTCCCTTGCTCCGCTAGATTCCGTTGCGAAAGGGAGCATCGAAAAATGAGCAAAGATAACCTGCCTTGGGAGGGCGGCTGCCGTTGCGGCCGGGTCAGGCTGAAGATCCGCGCAAGGCCGCTGCTGACCATGGCGTGCCATTGCACCGGCTGCCAGAGAATGTCGTCCAGCGCCTATTCGCTGAGCGCTGCCATCCCTGCGGAAAGCTTCGACGTGACGCGAGGCAAAGCGGTCATCGGCGGGCTGCACGGCCTAACGAAGCACTATTTCTGCCCGCATTGCATGAGCTGGATGTTTACGCGGCCCGAGGGCATGGATTGGTTCGTCAACCTGCGCCCGACCATGCTGGATGATGCGGGCTGGTTCACCCCCTTCATCGAGACCTGGACGAGGGAGAAGCTGCCGTTTGCGGAAACAGGCGCCGTGTACAGCTATGAAACGCTGCCGGAAATGGCTGCCTATGAGGGACTGGTGAAGGAGTACATGGCGCAACAGGCGTAAGGGCTAGAAGCCCAGGAACAGGAAATCCAGCGCTGTGCTGATCTGATCGGCCTCGCTTCCCAAGCTGAGAACCGCGTCCCCTATTTCGGCGACCGGAATCGCGGCCATCCTTTGTGTGGCGAGGACATAAGGCTCGTCATCAATGGAGAACCGCGGATTCAAGCGCGAAATGGACCAGGACATCTCGCGAACAGGGTAAAGGGGAGCCATCACACGAGAGGGCAGGCTTTCCAGCGTCGTACTCTGGAGATCGACGGCCAACTGGTCATCGGATCGCAACCGGTAGACCATAAACCGCGTCATCAGAATTGCCTGTATTTTGCGAACGGCAATCCGTGTTTCTCGACATACTCATTTTCGAGGCGTATCGCCTCGGCGTTCTCTTCCCGCCACAGGCGTTCACGCTCGGCTTTAATTGCACGGGCAATGCCTTCCTCGGCGGCGCGGGAAATATTGATGTTGAGTTCCCGAGCGGAGGAAACCAGTTCCGCATTAAGAGAAAGATTCGCGGCCTTCCGCGCAGACTGTGACATGACAATGCTCCAGACTATGCGCAAATTATATGCGCATAGTCTGGAGAAGCAATGGGTCACTCATCCCCCATCTTGAGTGCGGCGATGAAGGCTTCCTGCGGAATCTCCACCTTGCCGAACTGCCGCATGCGCTTCTTGCCTTCCTTCTGCTTGTCCAGAAGTTTGCGCTTGCGGGTGGCGTCGCCGCCGTAGCACTTGGCTGTCACGTCCTTGCGCAGGGCAGAGATGGTCTCGCGGGCAATGACGTTGCCGCCGATCGCTGCCTGGATCGGGATCTTGAACATGTGCTTCGGGATCAGCTCCTTCAGCCGCTCGCACATGTCGCGGCCGCGCTTTTCGGCAGACGCGCGGTGGACGAGCATGGAGAGCGCATCGACGGGCTCGCCGTTGACGAGGATCGACAGCTTGACGAGGTTGCCTTCGCGATAGCCTTCGAGGTGATAGTCGAAGGAGGCATAGCCCTTGGAGATCGACTTCAGCCGGTCGTAGAAATCGAAGACCACTTCGTTGAGCGGCAGCTCGTAGGTCACCATGGCGCGCGTGCCGACATAGGTGAGTTCCGTCTGGATGCCGCGGCGGTCCTGACAGAGCTTGAGGATGCCGCCGAGATAGTCGTCCGGCGTCATGATCGTCGCCTTGATCCAGGGTTCGCGGATCTCGGCGATCTTGACGACATCCGGCATGTCGGCCGGATTATGCAGCTCGCGCTCGCTGCCATCCGTCATCGTCAGCTGGTAGACAACCGAGGGCGCGGTGGCGATCAGGTCGAGGTCGAATTCGCGCTCCAGGCGCTCCTGGATGATTTCGAGATGCAGAAGGCCGAGGAAGCCGCAGCGGAAGCCGAAGCCGAGAGCCGCTGACGATTCCATTTCGAAGGAGAAGGACGCATCGTTGAGGCGAAGCTTCCCCATTGCGGCGCGCAGATCTTCGAAATCGGCAGCATCGACCGGGAAGAGGCCGCAGAAGACCACCGGCTGTGCCGGCTTGAAGCCCGGCAGGGCCTGCGCCGTCGGGCGCTTGTCTTCGGTGATCGTATCGCCGACACGGGTATCGGCGACTTCCTTGATCGAAGCGGTGATGAAGCCAATTTCGCCTGGGCCGAGTGAATCGACATTGACCATCTTCGGTGTCAGCACGCCGACGCGCTCCACCTGATACTTGGCATCCGTGCCCATCATGCGGATCGTCTGGCCCTTGGTCAGCACGCCGTCGATAACGCGCACGAGAACCATGACGCCGAGATAGGTGTCATACCAGCTGTCGACGAGCAACGCCTTCAGCGGCGCCTTTTCGCCGCCCGGGCTCTTCGGCGCCGGCAGCTTGTGGACGATCGCCTCGAGGACATCGGGAATGCCGAGGCCGGTCTTGGCTGAGATCAACACCGCTTCGGAAGCATCGATGCCGATCACCTCCTCGATCTGTTCCTTGATGCGGTCGGGCTCGGCCGCCGGCAGGTCGATCTTGTTGAGAACGGTGACGAGCTCGTGGTTGTTGTCGATCGCCTGATAGACGTTGGCGAGCGTCTGGGCTTCGACACCCTGCGACGCATCGACGACGAGCAGCGAGCCCTCGCAGGCCGACAGCGAACGCGAGACCTCGTAGGCGAAGTCGACGTGGCCGGGCGTGTCGATGAGGTTCAGGATGTAGGTCTCGCCGTTCTGCGCCTTGTAGTGCAGGCGAACGGTCTGCGCCTTGATGGTGATGCCGCGCTCGCGCTCGATTTCCATATTGTCCAGCACCTGCTCGGACATTTCGCGGTCGGCAAGACCGCCGGTCGATTGGATCAGGCGGTCGGCAAGCGTCGATTTGCCGTGGTCGATGTGGGCCACGATCGAGAAATTGCGGATATGCGAAAGCGGAGTTGTCGGATTGGTGCTCATGCGCGCCATATAGCAGCGCCTTCCCCTGCCGCAAAGCGGAAAAGCAGGGTTTCGTTTACGATAGATGGCGGCTCCGCAGCCGGAAACCTTGGGCTTGATTCCACCAACGGACTATGCATCTCTATTATAGTAGAAACATGGTGGATGATGGAACAGGAACTCGAAGCGGCGATCGGAATCCGCATCCGCAAGCTCAGGATCGAGAAGGGCCTAACGCTGGACGACCTTGCCAGCGCCTCGGGCGTGAGCCGGGCGATGATATCGCGCATCGAACGGGCGGAAGCGAGCCCGACGGCCTCGCTGCTCGCAAGGGTCTGTGCGGCGCTCGGGCTGTCGCTTTCCGCCTTCTTCGCCGAGGAGGAGCAGGAAGCTTCCCCGCTCGCCAGACGCCATGAGCAGCAGGTCTGGCGCGATCCGGAAACCGGTTATGTTCGCCGCTCCGTCTCGCCGCCCGGAACGTCCTCCGCGGTCGATATCGTCGAGGTCGAGTTTCCGGCTGGCGGCCGCGTCAGCTTTCCGCCGCATGCGGCAAGCCACGGCATGACGCAGCATATCTGGGTGTTCGAGGGTGAGATGGAGATGACCATCGGCGAAACGAACCACCATCTCTTTCCCGGAGATTGCCTGTTCATGCCAGTCGGCGAGGGGCATGTCTTCCACAATCCCACCAGCAAGCCCGCCCGCTATTGCGTCGTGCTGAACCGCAGCACCCGCTGAATTCATTTCAGGAGCAGATCATGACCGTCATTCGTTTTCTCGATGCACAGCAGGCTCGCGCGGCAATCCCCGACTTATGCGAGATACTCGCCGATTGCGTGGAAGGCGGCGCGTCCGTCGGCTTCATGCAGCCTTACACGGCGGCGGACGCGGAGCCTTACTGGCGAAGCGTCGCCGAAGCCGTGGAGGCAGGCGTCAATCTGCTGGCGGTGGCGGAAGTCGACGGAAGGATCGTCGGAACGGTACAGGTCGGCTTTGCCTCCATGCCGAACCAACCGCATCGTGGCGATTTGAAGAAACTGCTCGTGCATCGCTCGGCGCGCGGTAAAGGCCTGGCGCGGCTGTTGATGGAGGCAATCGAACGTGAAGCCGCACGACACGGCAAGCACCTCCTTGTGCTCGACACGGCAACCGGCAGCGACGCGGAGGCGATCTATCCGCGCCTCGGATGGGAGAAGGCCGGTGTCATCCCGGATTACGCGATGTGGCCGGAGGGCGGCTATTGCGCCACCACGCTGTTCTACAAGCGCACCGCTGCTTGAGCCATTGACAAGGACTGCACCCGCCACGCCTTATCCGGACAAAACAAATCAGGGAGCACGGCGATGCGCGTTATCTATTCCGAAGACCACAAGCTGCGCGATGCGAAGACCGAGCTGTATAACGGACAGCTGGTGACGCCGTTCGAAGGCCCGTTCCGCGCCGAGTGGATATTGGAAGCGGTGAAGCAGGCCGGCTTTTCGGATGTGGTGGCGCCGGAGCGGCATGGTCTGGAAACGGCTCTCAAAGTACATGATGCCGGCTATCTCGATTTCCTGTCCAAGGCCTGGGACATGTGGAAAGCGACGGGTGCCGAGGGTGAGGCAATTCCCACATCCTTCCCTGTTCGCCGTTCGACCTTGCGCAGGCCGAACGATATCGATGCACTGCTTGGCTACTATGCGAATGCGGCGGAGACGGCGATTACGGATGGCACCTATCAGGCGGCGATTGCCTCGATGCAGTGCGCGGTCACCGGCGCTGACTGGCTGAACGCCGGCAACCGCTTCGCCTTCTCGCTTTGCCGCCCGCCCGGCCACCACGCAGGCATCGATCTTTTCGGCGGCTATTGCTTCATCAACAACGCCGCCGTCGCGGCGCAGCGCCTGCTGGACCTGGGGGCGAAGAAGGTCGCGGTCCTCGATGTCGACTTCCATCACGGCAACGGCACGCAGGACATCACCTATCGCCGCGGTGATATCTTCTTCGCTTCGCTGCACGGCGAGCCCGCCGATGCCTTTCCCTATTTCTGGGGCTATGCCGATGAAACGGGCGAGGGCGAAGGGGAAGGCTGCAACGCCAACTATCCGCTGCCGCGCGGCACGCTCTGGAGCGAGTGGGCGGCCGCGCTGCAGGATTCGCTGTCCCGCACCAAGGCATTTGGAGCCGAAGCGATCGTCGTTTCGCTCGGCGTCGACACGTTCGAGCGCGATCCGATCTCGTTCTTCAAGCTGAATTCCGACGACTTCACCCGCATGGGTACAGTGATTGCCAAGGCGGGTCTCCCGGTTCTGACCTGCATGGAAGGGGGCTACGGCGTGCCGGAAATCGGGCTCAATGTCGCCAACGTGCTGAAGGGGCTGGAGGCTTAAAGGCTGGCTCTCACAGTGGAAGACGAAATCCAGCAATCGGACGCTCCGACGCCGCGCATGCTCTCCTGGGCACGCAACTCGACGATTTATCGTCTCGAACGCCGCATGATGACCGAAAAGCAGCTTTTCGATGCGATTACGCGAAAGGCCAAGCAGAAGTTCGAAGACATCAGCCAGGCGCAGTTGAAGGCGCTTGCCGATTCGGCTGTCAAATTCGCTTACGATCAGCAGGCTCTTGACGACGTGGCTTATGCGGCGGTGAGCACCCGCTCGGCCGTGCGTGGCGGCAAGTCGAAACGGATCATCGCGCAGAAGCTCTCCCTGAAGGGGGTGGCGACCGATATCGTCGAGACCGCACTCGAGCATGCCGATGATTTGTTCGCCGCCGTCATCTTCGCCCGCAAGCGCGCTTTTGGGCCGTACCGGCGCGGCGAGCTCGATGAGACGCGAAAGGCCAAGGAGCTCTCAGCCTTCGCCCGGAACGGCTTCAGCTTCGAAATCGGCAAGAAGGTCTTTGCCATGAGCCTCGACGAAGCGGATGAGGTGCTCGAAGCCAGGCGAGCGCTTTAGCGTCTTCCGTCATCAAGGCTGCTTATGCCCGGATCACAAGTTTGCATTTGCCGCCTTGGTGTCGCGGCCATATCAATGGCGCAAATTTCGGAACGGGCAAATGGACCAGAAGACGTGCGAACCAGCGGCGAACGCAAGTGCTGCGGCGCTGACTGCAGCGGCACCCGCATTGTCCGGCGGTGTTGCCGGCGGCGCGCTGATGTGCCTGCTGTCGATGTCGTCCGTTCAGTTCGGCGCGGCATTCTCCTCTGGCGCGATCGCGGCTTACGGAGCTGCCGGTGCGTCCTGGTTGCGGCTTGCTTTCGCCGCCGTCATTCTTGCGATCGTCGTCCGTCCGCCGCTGCTTCGCTACAGCCGCGAGCAGTGGATCGGCGCATTGGTCCTCGGCACGACGACGGCGCTGATGACCATATCCTTTTTCGCCGCGATCGAGCGGATTCCTTTGGGACTTGCTGTCGCGATCGATTTCCTCGGCCCGCTTTCGGTCGCGACATTCGGTTACGGCCTGACCCGCCGCCTTGTGTGGCCGGCGATCGCCGCGGCGGGCGTTCTCTTCCTTGCCTATGATGGAGAGGAATGGGTAGGCAATCTGCCGGGTGTGCTCTTCGCCTTTGGTGCCGGCACAGGCTGGGCCTGCTATATCCTGTTGACGAAGAAAGTCGGAGCGGCGTTCAAGGGGTTGGAAGGCCTGTCGATTTCGCTGGTCGTCGCAGCGGTTGTGGCAACACCTTTCGGCTTTGCCGGTGCCGTCCCGAATCTTGATGGCTACGGTCTTATCGAGATGGCGGGCCTGGCGATCCTGGTTCCGCTCCTGCCATACACGTTGGAAATGATCGCGCTCAGGCGGATGACGACGGCCTCCTTTGGCATCCTCATGAGCCTGGAACCGGCCATCGGCGCGCTCGCGGGCTTCCTCATCCTGGCGCAGGCCATGACGCTGTTGCAGATGCTCGGCACCGCTCTCGTGGTTGCAGCAAGCGCAGGTGCGACCTTCTCGGCGGAAAAAGCTTGAATTAAACGGGCTTGCGCGCCGGATCGTCGAGTGCCGGGTTGTAGAACAGGGATAGTGTCAGGCTTTTGGCGATGCGTTCCGCCGTTGCCATGAACCACGCCTTTGCCTCGCCGTTGGGGGCAATATCGTCGAGGGTTGCGGCGAATAGCTCCAGCCATTGCGGGAAGAGCCCTGGTGTGATGTTGGCGACACCGAGATGCGCCTGGACCGGCTTGCCGCCGTAGGCGCCGCTGCGGAAGGCGACCGACGACCAGAAACTCTTCATCTTCGCCATATGCTCCGGCCAGCGGCCGGCGAGCCTCGCATCGAAAACCGGACCGAGTTCGGGATGCGCAAGGACACGGCCGTAAAAGGTCTCAACCAGCCTGTCGATGAAGGCGTGATCGATCTCCATGGCTTTCATTTCCGCTTCCGCGCGCTCGCGGATTGCGGCGACATGCGCCGCCCGTCCCTGTAGTTCATGATTCATATCTAACCCCGGCTTCGCCGCCTCTTACGGCGAACCCCATATAGGCATCCGCTGCTTCTAGCCAAAGGGGCAATTCGTCTCGCGGCAATCTGTTACATCAGCTGCCAGCGTCCTTGACGCTTTGCAGCGCACTCTTTAGATTTAGAATTATTCTAAAATGGAGTTTCGTCATGCTGCCCCGGTTTTTCAGATCATCCAAACGTTCATTCAAGTCATTGTCGGAGCAGGAAATCCTGGCGCTTGCAATCGCATCCGAAGAGGACGACGCCCGCATCTATCTCGCTTACGCCGACCAGTTGAAGGCGGCCTATCCCGCTTCGGCTAAAGTTTTCGAGGACATGGCGGAGGTCGAGGACACGCATCGAAAGTCGCTGATCGAGCTCCATCGGCAGCGCTTCGGCGAGCGCATTCCGCTCATTCGCCGCGAGCATGTCAACGGCTTCTATGAGCGCAAACCGGATTGGCTGCGCGCCAACCTGTCGCTGGAAGCCATGCGGCAGGAAACGGAAGCGATGGAGGAGCAGGCCTATCGCTTCTATGTCGAGGCGGCAAAGCAGACCTCGGACGCCTCGACGCGCCAGCTGCTCGGCGATCTGGCGCTTGCTGAACAAGGCCATGAAGACATTGCCAAAATGCTGGGCGATAAACATACGCCGGAGGACGTCAAGCATGCGGAAGACGAAACGGCGCGGCGGCAATTCGTGCTCACTTATGTGCAGCCCGGTCTTGCGGGGCTGATGGATGGTTCCGTCTCGACGCTGGCTCCGATCTTCGCGGCCGCCTTTGCGACGCAGGACACGTGGCAGACCTTCCTGGTTGGCCTCTCAGCCTCGGTAGGCGCGGGTATCTCCATGGGCTTTACGGAAGCTGCACATGACGACGGCAAGATTTCAGGCCGTGGCTCGCCGATCAAGCGCGGTCTCGCATGCGGCGTCATGACCGCGCTTGGGGGGCTCGGTCATGCGCTCCCCTATCTCATTCCACAATTCTGGACCGCGACGATCACGGCAGCCGTCATCGTCTTTTTCGAACTATGGGCGATCGCTTTCATCCAGAACAGATATATGGAAACGCCATTCCTGCGCGCTGCCTTCCAGGTGGTGGTAGGCGGCGGTTTGGTGCTCGCTGCCGGCATCCTGATCGGCAATGGGTGAGCGCAGTCCTATCCGCCTCCCTCACTCCTGTGACAAGCACAGGAAGAGGACCCAGGAGCAACGCCTCAAACAAAAAGGCCGGCATCGAGCCGGCCTTTTTCATTCGAATGACGAGATTTCCTATCTCAGAGCGCCGACCAGAACGTCGCGGCCGTTTTCGATGGTTACCCAGCGGCCGGCATTGTAGCTCGACTGCCGCTTGATGAAGGAATAGGGCGTATCGAACCAGGGCTTCACAGTGGAAGCGAGATTGTCGAGGAGGAAGTCGCCTTCGCCCGTGCGCAGCGTCAGCACGGCGTGACCTTCGCCATCCGGCTTGCGCACCACGGTCATCAGAAGGTTCGCCGGCTCAAAGCCGCGCTGAATCAGGATGCGGCGCTTCAAGAGCGCGAAGTCTTCACAGTCGCCCGCCGTTGTCGGATAGGCCCAGACTTCGTCCTTGCCGTAGATTTCCTTGTCGGTCATCGGGGTGATGGTGTTGTTGACGGTAGAATTGACGGAGCGGACGAGAGCCCACTTGGCATCAGTCATTTCCATCGGCGCCGCATTGCGGTCGGCGCCGCATTCAGCACGGTGAACATGGCAGAAATCATAATGGCCGATGGGCTGCGAGGTGGCGCCGCCGGTGACCATCGAGAGATTTTTGGTTGGGGCCGGTAAGGCGGCCGAAGACATCGCAAAGGTGGCCATCATGGCCACCAGGTAACCCTTGATCCGCACGCCCTATTCCTTGCATCGCCCTTTAATTCTTAACAAAGAGTTAACGGACGGGGGCTTGAGGTGTCAATCCTTAGGATCGTGCGACTCATTGACATGGTTAAAATGGCACACAAACCTGAGTTTGCGGCCTATATTCAACTTCGAAGCGCTTGTTGAAGCGGCTGATGGCGATTTTGGGTTAACGAATAAGGCCTTTGACCGCAGACAGCATCCGCTCAATATCCTGCGGCCGGGAAAGCCGATGGTCGCCGTCGCGAATGAATGTCAGCACAACATCATCGGCAGGCAGGTGTTCGGTCAGCTTAAGGGCGTGGGAGTAGGGGACGTCCGCGTCTTTCATTCCCTGCAGAATATGAACGGGGCAGCCTGTTTCGATGATCCCGGTCAGAACCCGGTTCTCACGGCCGTCCTCGAGCAGCCCACGGGTATAGATGTTCGGTTCCGGGCTGTACTCGGACTTTTCTTCGAAATAGCCTCGCTCGGCGAGCGACGCGCGGTCCTTCTTTTTGAGGTGCGGCTCGATGAGTTCAGAAGTGAAATCAGGCGCCGGTGCAATCAGGACCATGCCGTCAAGCTTCGGCGCGTTCTGCAATTTTGCGAGTTCCTGCGCCAACCGCAGGGCGATCCAGCCGCCCATCGAGGAGCCGACGAGAATGATGCTCTCCGGCTTTGCATGCAGGATGACGCCGAGCGCCTCTTCCAGCCAGCGTGAGATCGTTCCGTCGATGAATTTGCCCCCGGAAAGTCCGTGGCCCGAATAGTCGAGACGAATGCAGGCGAGTCCAAGTTCGCCGGCCAGCCGATCGAGCTCGACCGCCTTCGTGCCACTCATGTCTGACCGGTAGCCGGAGAGCCAGACGAAGGTCGTGCTCGGATTGTTCGACGTCGCCTCCCGAATGATGAAAGCAATCTTCCGCTCAGCATCGCCTTCGCCCACGGCCAGGAACTGCGGCTCGGTTGTGGAACTTGCTTCGGACATTGCGGAAACTCCTGTTGTTTTGCGCCTATAAAACAGATTCTTGACAGGCTGACAGCAGGTGATTTTTCCGCTAAAGCGTGTTAATGACTCCGTTGCAGCAATAACAAGACCTTGTTTGTGCCCCCGACGGGAGTGCTAAACTGCAGCAATCCGAAACAACTCGAGGAGAGTACGACCATTCGCAGACCTTTTAAAACCGACGCGCCCGTGAAGGAAGGGCCGCGTTCGAACCGGGAAATCCGTATTCCTAAGGTTCAGTTGATTGATGCTGAAGGACAGAATTTGGGCGTGGTGCCCACCGATCAGGCCCTGAGAATGGCTGAAGAAGCCGGCCTGGACCTCGTGGAAATTTCTCCCAACGCCGAACCGCCTGTGTGCAAGATCCTCGATCTGGGCAAGCTGAAATACGCTAACCAGAAAAAGGCCGCCGAGGCGCGCAAGAAGCAGAAGATCGTCGAAGTCAAAGAAATCAAGATGCGTCCGAACATCGACACCCATGATTATGAGGTGAAGATGAAGGCGATGGGCCGCTTCTTCGAGGACGGCGATAAGGTGAAGGTGACGCTGAAGTTCCGCGGCCGCGAAATGGCCCACCAGGAACTCGGCATGAAGCTGCTTCAGCAGGTCAAGGCCGATACGACCGAATTTGCCAAGGTCGAGGCTGAACCGAAGCTTGAAGGCCGCCAGATGATGATGGTGCTCGCGCCGAAGTGAGCGCGGTCCTCATCGATGCATCAAAGCCGTCCGCAAGGGCGGCTTTCGTGTTTCAGTGAGGGCGAAGATTCCTTTCCCGCCCCGTTGCACTTTCACAGCACTGCGGGTATAAGCGCGCGTCCGAACTGACCGGCAGGGCATGCCGTGGCAGTTTCGAATGCTTGCGGACCGGTTTCGTCACCGGAGCTGCGGATCAACAACAAACGCTCCCGCACCTTGTTGCGACGGCCGGATGACCGGACATCGCAGGAGGGCTTTTTTGAAGAAGCGCGCAGGGAGGACAGAAACGGAGTAGCAAAATGCCCAAGATGAAGACGAAGTCCTCTGCCAAGAAGCGGTTCAAGATCACCGCGACCGGCAAGGTCAAGGCTGCCGCTGCTGGCAAGCGCCATGGCATGATCAAGCGTACCAACAAGTTCATTCGCGACGCACGTGGCACGATGGTTCTCGCAGAACCCGATGGCCGCAAGGTCGTCAAGAACTACCTGCCGAACGGTCTCTAAGACTATTCCGCGAACGCTTTAGATTAAGGAGATCATGAAATGGCACGTGTAAAAAGAGGCGTCACCGCCCACGCCAAGCACAAGAAGGTTTTGAAGGCCGCTAAGGGCTTCTACGGCCGCCGCAAGAACACCATCCGCGCCGCGAAGGCCGCTGTCGATCGTTCCAAGCAGTACGCTTACCGCGACCGCAAGATCAACAAGCGCAACTTCCGCGCTCTCTGGATCCAGCGCATCAACGCTGCCGTCCGCGAATTCGGCCTGACCTACGGCCGCTTCATCGACGGCCTGAACAAGGCTGGCATCGAAGTCGACCGCAAGGTTCTCTCCGACATGGCGATCCATGAGCCGGAAGCATTCGGCGCGCTGGTCGCAGCCTCCAAGAAGGCTCTCGAATACCTCAAGGAAGCCGGTACGAAGAACGAGTTTGAAGGCGCGGTCAAGTAACCAGCGCTTCCCAGGCTTTATGCTTCAATGATTTTGGGAAACCCGCGCTGGTTTGGGCTGGCGCGGGTTTTTCTTTCTCTGTACTCCTTTGCCCGGCCGGCGTCCGCCAGCCTCCAATTGCCCGCCTGATCCTGGACGGAAAGAATTGACGATGTCAGATATCGACCAGCTCAAATCATCGCTGCTTGCGGAAATTGCTGCCGCCAATGACGAAGCAGCGCTCGAAGCCGTGCGCGTCGCCGCCCTCGGCAAAAAGGGCTCCGTTTCCGAGCTCCTAAAGACGCTTGGCGCGATGACCCCCGAAGAGCGCCAGACCAAAGGCGTTGCGATCAACAGCCTCAAGAACGAGGTGACGGATGCAATCGCCGCGCGTAAGGCGACGCTCAAGGAAGCGGCCGTCAATGCCCGTCTGAAGGCCGAGACGGTCGACATCAGCCTGCCGGTCCGGTCCTCGCCGGCGGAGCGCGGGCGCATTCACCCGATCAGCCAGATCGTGGACGAGATTACCGCGATCTTCGGCGATATGGGCTTCTCCATTGCCGAAGGCCCGGACATCGAAACCGACTACTACAATTTCACGGCGCTGAACTTCCCTGAAGGCCACCCCGCCCGCGAGATGCACGACACCTTCTTCTTCAATCCGGATGAGAACGGTGAGCGCAGGGTGCTGCGCACGCACACCTCGCCGGTGCAGGTGCGCACCATGGAGGCGCAGAAGCCGCCAATCCGCATCATCATCCCCGGCAAGACCTACCGCCAGGATTCGGATGCGACGCATTCGCCGATGTTCCACCAGGTCGAGGGCCTGGTCATCGACAAGAAGGCGAATGTCGCCAACATGCGCTGGGTCCTCGAGGAGTTCTGCAAGTCGTTCTTCGAGGTCGACAGCGTGACGATGCGCTTCCGCCCGTCGTTCTTCCCGTTCACCGAGCCGTCCTTCGAGGTCGACATCCAGTGCGACCGCTCCGGCCCGATCGTCAAGTTCGGTGAGGGCACCGATTGGATGGAAATCCTCGGCTGCGGCATGGTCCACGCCAACGTGCTCCGCTACGGCGGTCTCGATCCCGATGAATATCAGGGCTTTGCCTGGGGCATGGGGCTCGATCGCATCGCCATGCTGAAATACGGCATGCCCGACCTCCGCGACTTCTTCAATGCCGATATCCGCTGGATGACCCATTACGGCTTCCGCCCGCTCGACATGCCGACGCTGTTCGGCGGTCTGAGCGCTTAAGGGAGGATTGAGATCATGAAATTCACGCTTTCCTGGCTGAAGGATCATCTGGAAACGGATGCCACACTCGACGAAATCTGTGCGCGCCTTACCGCAATCGGGCTCGAGGTCGAGGACGTCGACGACAAGGCGGCCTTCAAGCCTTTCGTCATTGCAAGGGTCGTGTCGGCGGAAAAGCATCCGCAGGCCGATCGCCTGAAGGTTCTTTCGGTCGATACCGGTAAGGGCACGCCGATCCAGGTCGTCTGCGGTGCGCCGAATGCGCGGGCGGGGCTCGTCGGCGCGTTTGCCGCGTCCGGGACCTACGTTCCCGGCATCGATGTTACACTCTCGGTTGGCAACATCCGCGGCGTCGAAAGCCATGGAATGATGTGCTCAGAGAAGGAGCTGATGATCTCCGATAACCACGATGGGATCATCGACCTGCCGGAAGATGCGCCGGTCGGCACGAGCTACGCCGCATACGCCCATCTCGACGACCCGGTCATCGAGATCAACCTGACGCCGAACCGTCCGGATTGCACGAGCATTTACGGCATCGCGCGCGACCTGGCCGCTTCTGGCCTCGGCACGCTGAAGGCGCGGGCAGCCCCCTCTTTCGCCGTCGACGGCGAAACGCCTGTCAGGGTCAAGCTCGATCTCGATGACGAAAAGCTTTGCCCGGGCTTTGCGCTCCGCCTCGTGCGCGGCGTCAGGAACGGTCCGAGCCCGCGCTGGATGCAGCAGCGTCTGCTGGCGATCGGCCTGCGCCCGATCAACGCGCTGGTCGATATCACCAACTACATGACCTTCGATCAGGGCCGGCCGATGCACGTCTTCGACGCCGCCAAGGTCAGCGGCAATCTCACGGTTCGCCGCGCGAAGGAAGGCGAGACGGTGCTGGCGCTCGACCAGCGCGAATACAAGCTTGGACCCCACAATGTCGTCATCGCCGATGCGGATGGCATCGAGTCCATCGGCGGCATCATGGGCGGCGAGCATTCGGGCTGCGACGAGAACACAACGGACGTGCTGATCGAGTCCGCTCTCTGGGATCCGATGAACATCGCCAAATCCGGCCGCGGCCTCGGTATCATCACCGATGCCCGCTACCGCTTCGAGCGCGGCGTCGATCCGGAATACATGGTTCCCGGCCTCGAGCGCACGACGGAACTGGTGCTCGAACTCTGCGGCGGTACGGCCGCCAAGGCCGATGTCGTCGGTTATAAGGGTTATGAGCCCAAGATCGTCGACTTCCCCTTCTCCGAGGTCAAGCGCCTGACAGGTCTTGAGGTTTCCACTGAAGAGAGCACCGAGATCCTGACGCGTCTCGGCTTCAAGGTGTCCGGTTCGGGCGAGCGCGTTTCCGTCGCCGTTCCTTCCTGGCGCCCGGATGTGGATGGCAAGGCAGACCTCGTTGAGGAAATCATGCGTATCCACGGCGTCGACAACATCAAGCCTGCGCCGCTGGAAAGTCATGCGGCCGTCAACGGCAAGATCCTGACGACGCTGCAGATCCGCACCCGCACCGCCAAGCGTGCGCTCGCGTCGCGCGGCATGCTGGAGGCAGTCACCTGGTCCTTCATTTCCGAAGAGCAGGCGAAGCTCTTCGGCGGCGGCTCGCCGGCGCTGAAGCTTGCGAACCCGATTGCGGCTGAAATGTCCGACATGCGCCCGTCGCTGCTGCCGGGTCTGCTGACGGCCGCTCAGCGCAATGCCGACAAGGGCTATGGCGACGTCGCGATTTTCGAAGTCTCCGGCACTTACGAAAACGACCGGCTCGAAGGCCAGCGCCGCGTCGCCGGCGGTGTCCGCCGTGGGACGGCCTCGCTGTCAGGCGCAGGCCGCATGTGGTCGAACAATGGCAAGGGCGGCGGCAAGCCCGTCGATGTCTTCGACGCCAAGGCGGATGCGCTGGCCGTCATCGAAGCCTGCGGCCTGCCGATGAGCAATATCCAGATCGAGCAAGGTGGACCGGAATGGTACCACCCCGGACGCTCCGGCACGATCAAGATGGGACCCAAGGTCATCCTCGGCTATTTCGGCGAGTTCCACCCTTCGACGCTCGAAGCGCTCGATGTGTCTGGCGCTCTCTGCGGCTTCGAAGTTTATATCGACGCGATGTCCGAGCCGAAGAAGAAGGCGACGCGGACCAAGCCGGCGCTGGAGCTTTCGCCCTTCCAGGCGGTCAAGCGCGACTTCGCGTTTGTCGTCGACAAGTCGGTGGAAGCCGGTTCCATCATCAAGGCCGCTTCCGGCGCCGACCGCAAGCTGGTGACGGCAGTCAACGTCTTCGACATATTCGAGGGTGCTTCGCTTGGCGAAGGCAAGAAGTCCGTTGCGATCGAAGTGCAGATCCAGCCGGTCGAGCGGACGCTGACGGACGAGGATTTCGAGGCCCTGACTGAGAAGATCGTGGCGAATGTGACGAAATTCACTGGCGGCGTGCTGAGAAGCTGATTGGTCCTATAAAAAGAAAAGCCGGCGATCGCCGGCTTTTTGCAATTGTCGCTCCGAAAAAAGAGCGCGCTTCCAGTTCCGTCAGGCAGCGCGATTGGCCTTCTGGTTCGCGGCGGTGACGGCGAGTTTCGTGAGTGTCTTGTCGGTTGCCGTCTCTTCCTGCAGCGTCTGGTCGAGCAGGGCGACGGCGTCGTTGTAGCCGAGGGTCTGTGCCCAGGTCTTCAGCGTGCCGTAGCGGGCGATTTCGTAGTGCTCGACGGCCTGTGCGGCAGAGATGAGCCCCGCATCGACGGCGGCCGTCCCCTTGAAGTCTTCCATGATCTCTTCGCCTTCGGCGATGATGCCCTGGATCGCTTCGCAGGTCTTGCCCTGGGCGCGCTTGCCAGCTATCTCGAACACCTGCTGCAGGCGCTCGACGTGCCCCTCGGTTTGTTCTTTGTGCTTTTCAAAGCCTGCCTTCAACTCGGCGGATTGGGCGGCTCGTGCCATCTTCGGCAAGGCGCGCAGGATCTGCCGCTCGGCAAAGTAGATATCCTTCAGGGTATCGTGAAAGAGATCTTCGAGTGTTTTTTCCTTGGCCATTTCTTCGATCCTTGCTGTGTGGGGTTTGAGGAACCCTAAAAGAAGCGATCGGCTTCGAAATTGTTCCGTAAAGTGCGCAATTTCCGGGTGGCTCCGGCCGAGCGGCGAGGTAGGCTCGTCCCGGCGATGAGGAGAGTCGGATGAAGAAGCCGGGATCGATGAAATCTCTCGAGGACATGGGGCGAGTGCGGCTCTCAAAGAATTTTTTCTTCCGCGATTTTCTGCATTCGGAGATCGCTGATTTCTATCGCATCCCGAACATTCCGGACGAGCCGGAGCTTGCGGTCGAGGCAGGAAAGCGGTTGTGCGAGGAGCTGCTGGAGCCGTTGCAGGCAACCTTCGGCCGGCTGCATATCCGCTCCGGCTACCGCGCCGCCGCCGTCAATGCGTTCGGAAACAAAAACAAGCTCAATTGCTCGACCAATGCCTCGACCGCCGCGGACCATATCTGGGATCTGCACGACTTCGACGGCTGTATAGGTGCGACAGCCTGTGTGGTCGTGCCGTGGCTAGTTGATAACTACAGCAATGAGGAGGACTGGCAGAAACTTGCATGGTGGATCCACGACCACCTGCCTTATGCCGCGCTCTGCTTCTTTCCGAAGCTATGGGCCTTCAACATTCAGTGGCATGAGCGGCCGAAGCGTGTGATCCAAAGCTACGTCCGGCCGCGAGGCATCCTGACCAAGCCCGGCATGGCGAACTGGGAAGGCGACCATTCAGAATTCTACGAGGGCTTTCCGCCGCTCAGAAATTGATGCGGTAGCGGATGTGGCCGTCGTTCTCGACGTAGCTGTCGTAGAGCGCGCGCGCTGTCTTGTTCTCTTCGCTCGTATGCCAGTAAAGCCGCGACCAGCCGTTCTTCTTGGAAAGCGAAACGAGGTCATCCATCAAAGCCCGGCCCACCCCTCTGCCGCGGGCAGCGGGATCGACGAAGAGATCTTCGAGATAGCAGTCCTTGCCGTGAATCCATGTGCCTTCATGCGTCAGCGACAATGTGAAGCCCATCACCTTGCCGTCGACTTCCGCAACGCGCATGAAGATTGCCGACGCCGGATCGAAAATCCGGCGCCATGTCGAATCGGTGATGGTCTCGTCGACCGTGACTTCGTAGAACGCGAGGTAGTCCTTCCAGAGTTCGCGCCAGCGCGCTTCATCGTCTGGCGTCGCATCGCGGATCGTTACGGTCATAGCGTCACTCCTCAGGTTCCCGCCTTGTCGAGTGCCCTCATCGCGTCCTCTGAAAGCTTGAGTGTTGCCGCCTTCACAAGGCTATCAAGCTGCGAAAGGCTCGTAGCACTGGCGATCGGCGCCGTCACGCCTTTCTTGTTGAGCAGCCAGGCGATCGAGATTTCGGCAGGTTTGGCGCCGGTCTCGGCGGAGATCTGATCGAGGGCGGCCAGGATGCGCACGCCCTTGTCATCGAGATATTGGGCGACGCGGTTTTCGCGCGCCTTGCCTTCCGTGTCGGCCTTGCTGCGATATTTACCGGAGAGGAACCCGGCTGCGAGGCTGAAATAGGTGATGACGCCGATGTCCTCCTTGACGCAGAGATCGGCAAGCGGCCCCTCGAAGCTCGAGCGCTCATAGAGATTGTATTCAGGCTGCAGCACGTCGTAGCGCGGAACACCGGCCTTCTCTGCGGCATCAAGAGAGGCCTGAAGCTGGCTGGCATCGAGGTTTGAGCAGCCAATCGCGCGAATCTTGCCCTGTTGCTTCAGCTTCGCAAAGGCGCCAAGCGTCTCTTCATAAGGCGTATTCTCGTCGGGCCAATGAGACAGATAGAGGTCGATATAATCCGTCTGCAGGCGGCGGAGCGAATCCTCGGCGGCCCTGAGGATATATTGCTCCTTGAGCGTCCTGCCTTGCCCCATGTCGGAGCCGACCTTGGTGACGATGATCGCCTTGTCACGCGAGACCTTTTTCTCTTTCAGCCATTTGCCAATGATCTCCTCTGAATCGCCGCCCTTGTTTCCGGGCACCCAGGAGGAATAGACGTCGGCCGTATCGATGGTGTTGAGACCCGCGTCGAAAAAGGCATCGAGAATATCGAAGGAGGTCTTCTCGTCGGCCGTCCATCCGAAGACATTGCCGCCGAAGACGATCGGGGAGATTGAAAGACCTGTTTTTCCAAGCCGGCGCATTTCCATGGCGCGCTCCTAAATTACTGATTTAACTGAAAGTGCAGACGCAGCAGAACGCCGCCGGGAGTAAACTAGCGCAGTTTCGAAGCGCGCGAAACCAAACTTCCGTGAATTGCGCCAGCGCCATTGCGTGAACTCAACCCGCTGAATAAGGTTGCCCTCATTCAAGCTCAGGGAGGCTCAAGCCATGCTACGTTTCGGTATCATCTCGACCGCAAAGATCGGCCGCGAACTTGTCGTTCCCGCCATTCAGGATGCGGAAAACTGTGTTGTCACCGCCATTGCCAGCCGCGACCTTAAAAAGGCTCGGGAGATGGCCGATCGTTTTTCCGTACCGCACGCCTTCGGCTCTTACGAAGAGATGCTCGCTTCCGACACGATCGATGCCGTCTATATTCCGCTGCCGACGTCGCAGCATGTCGAATGGACGATCAAGGCGGCCGACGCCGGCAAGCACGTGCTTTGCGAAAAACCGATTGCGCTCAAGGCCGATGAAATCGACAGCCTGATCGCCGCCCGCGATCGCAACAAGGTCCTGATCACTGAGGCCTATATGGTCACCTACACGCCGGTCTGGCAGAAGGTTCGTGCTCTGCTGGCCGACGGCGCCATCGGCCGCCTGCGCCATGTCCAGGGCGCATTCACCTATTTCAACCGCGATGCCGGCAACATGCGCAACATTCCCGAGCTCGGCGGCGGCGGACTGCCCGATATCGGCGTGTACCCGACGATCAGCACGCGCTTCGTCACCGGCAAGGAGCCGCTGCGCATCCAGGCCGTGACCGAACGCGATCCAGATTTCGGCACCGATATCTATTCGAGCGTGAAGGCCGATTTCGGCGATTTCGAGCAGAGCTTCTATATTTCCACCCAGATGGCGGCTCGTCAGGTCATGGTCTTCCACGGCACGGATGGCTTCATCGAGGTCAAGTCGCCCTTCAATGCGGACCGCTATGGCGCCGAGGAAATCGAACTCACCAACCGCAACCATTCCGAATCGCAGATTTTCCGTTTCCCCGATAGCCGCCAGTACAAGTGCGAGGCCGAAGCTTTCGCCCGCGCTGCAAAAGGCGAAAAGGAGGAGGTTGTAACGCTCGAAAGCTCGAAGCTGAACCAGAAGGTAATCGACGCGATCTACCGCGCGAGCGAGAAGGACGGCTGGGAACCCGTCTGATTATTCGCTGCGAAAGACGAAGCGCGAATAGCCGAAAAAGCTAAAGACCATCGATGCGGCGGTGGCAAGCACCATCGCCGCCAGCGGCTGCAGGGCGGGCACCGCGAGCAACAGGGCCGCGTAGAGGCCGTAGTTCAACACAGCCGCAATCAGCAGGATGGCGAGGATGCCGGGGCGTCCGATCGACAGCCGGTTTCCAAGCGTGAGATCGATGCCTTGCAGCATCGCAAGCATAATGCCAAGGCTCGCAAGAAGGCTCACTATCCGCGTCAGGAGCGGGCCGAACGCAGCATTCAGCAACAAATGGAAGAACAGCGCATCTGCCGCCAGTCCGAGCAGCAACAATGCGGCAAAGCGCAGAAGCAACTCACTTCGGTTGGCAGAGATATCAGCCATTGATCGCCAGCATGCCGGCAACAATGAAAGCCGCGCCAATGACGTAACGCACAGTGAGGGCTTCCCCGAGAAAAACTTGCGCCAGCAGAGGCACGAAGCAGAATGTCAATCCCATGAAGGAATAGGCGATCGTCAGCGGGACGGCTTTCAGAACATAAATCCAGATAACTGTCCCAAGCCCATAAAGGAGCAGTGCTGCGAGCAGCACGGGATTGAGAAGCAGCGCGAGGATATTGCGGGCACTGAGCTCACCTGCAGTGGCGCTCGTCAGTTTGAACAGCACTTGACCCGAAGCGATCAGAAGCGGTGTGCCGACGAGCCCAATCCAGGTACCCGCTGAAAACGTGGAAAGCATCGAACCGTCCTTCAATCCGCTGTGTCCCTCTCTTCCAAATAGAAGATGTCACGGCCGATATCCTCGCAGACGTAAACTGGCGGCACGGGCTGAACCGCCCTCAGGAACGAATGCGTATAGGGGAAGAAGTTGAAGTGTGGATTGAACGTATATCGGTACTCGCGTTCCCGCGGCACGACGATGATAAGGCGGCGTCTTGCGATCCGTCGTAGTTCTGCGACTGCCTGCCGGTAGTCGAGAATATGTTCGATGACATGCGTGCAGATAACCGTGTCGAACTCCGCGTCGGCGAAGGGGAGGGTTTCGACCTTGGCCGCAACATACTCGATGCCGGAAAGGCGTGACGCGTCGTCTATTACGAAATCGACACCCGTGAGGCGGCGGAGCTTCGAATGCGCCGATTGAATGCGGCTAAGCAGTGCGCCCGTGCCGCAGCCGATGTCGCAGACGCTCCCTCCCACGATAGATCCGAGAATGCGGCTGATGCACGCCGCCGAATTGTCGGTACCTTCGTGAACGCGAGGGTGGTTGCGGTAAAGCTCAGCATATTCCTCTGCCGAAAGGAACGGTGCACGCTCGCGAAACCTCGCCAAATGCTTGATGTGGTCGCCCCAGACGCGCTGTGCAGCCCAGCGGAAAGCTCCTGAATCGCGGGCAAACGGCGGTAGAATGTCTTCCAGCACGAAACGAATGCGGTTTGTGGTTTCTCTGTTCATGGAAACGGCGTCACCTTTGAGCGGAATCAACTATGCGGTACGGGCGGCCCTGCCGCTTTGGGCGGCTCCAATGGGCTTTTCTGGCTTTGTACTCTGGCTCGGCGCGGTGATGTCGAGGTAATGGATCCGCAGCTGCTCGGCACGCGAGCGGGCGACTGAATCAAGGATCAGGCCTGCCGTGAAAACCATGAACGAGATCATCATCAGCGCCATCGAAAGAACCCATGTCGGCATGCGGTTGACAAGGCCCGTTTCGAAATACTCCGCCAGCACCGGCGCCATGAAGCCAAGGCTCGACAACATGGAGAACGCGCTGATGAGGCCGAAGAACGCAAAGGGCCGCGTTTCCTTCATCAGCATGGCGAACATCCAGAGGATTTTGCCGCCGTCCTTGAAGGTCGAGAGTTTCGAGTGCGAGCCTTCGGGACGCCGGCCGTAATCGAGTTCCAGTTCAGCGACCGGAAGTTTGAGCCGTGATGCATGCACGGACATTTCGGTCTCGATTTCGAAACCACCGGAAACGGCCGGGAAGCTTTTGACAAAACGACGCGAGAAAGCCCGGTAGCCTGAGAAGATATCGGTGAAATCCGGCCCGAAGATCGTGCGGTAGAGAATGTTGAAGATGCGGTTGCCGAAAGCATGCCCGTTGCGTCCTGCATCCGAGTGAACGCCGCGTCGCGTTCCGATCACCATGTCGGCGCGTTCTGTCACCAGTGTGCGGATCAGTTCTTCGCCGTCCTCCGGCGCATAGGTACCGTCGCCATCGGCCATCAGATAGACGTCCGCGTCGATATCGGCGAACATGCGGCGCACGACATGACCCTTCCCCTGCCGCCGTTCGCGCACGACGGAAGCACCGGCCAGCATGGCGTGGAGCGCGGTTCCATCAGTCGAATTGTTGTCGTAGACGTGGATCTGCGCATGGGGCAGTGCTGCCTTAAAACCGCGAACGACCGCGCCGATCGTCGCCGCTTCATTGTAGCAAGGCAGCAGTACGGCAATGTTCAGGGCCTGCGATCGCGTCATTGTCGTGCTCGCCACTATTGGTTGGCACATAGTCTAAAACACACGGCGTTAATAAGACCCTACGGTCCAAAAAGAAGTCGGCTGCCGGACCGCACGCTTTACACTTTCTTGATCTGCAAGGGCTAAGTTTCGCCCGGCTTAGGGCGGGATGAGCTCGAATGGCGAACGTCGCAGGAATGACCGGCAATTCAACTTCCAGAACTCCGCCGTCCGTCGGGTGGCTTGCAGCTGCGCGCAAGCTGCTCACGCGCCTGTGGCCGTCAGTGTTCATCTACAGTGCCGTGCTGATCGCAAGCATTTTGCCGGTGAAGCTGATCGGCGCGAAGGACTATGTTGGACCGGACAATGACGACGGCATGCGGCTCGTCGAAGTGCGGGATTTTCTTTCCGGCCAAGGCTGGTTTGATTTGATGCAATACCGCCTGGGTGTCGACGGGACGCCGATGCACTGGTCGCGGCTCATTGATCTACCGATCGCCGCACTCATCAAATTCTTCGGATTGTTTTTCGCTGGCGAGCAGGCGGAAGCTGTCGCGCTTGCGATCTGGCCCGTGTCGCTCATCATCCCGCTCATGCTTGCAATGGCAATTGCGGGCCGCCGGATTGGCGGTGCGCCTGCCATGCACATTTCGCTGGGGATGACAGCGTTGGGGGTCTGGACCACCAGCCGCTTCATGCCAGGCGCGATCGACCATCACAACGCGCAGATCGGGCTCGTTGCGATGATGACGGCGATGCTTCTCGATGAGAGGCATAGCATCCGGAGCTATGTCATCGCCGGCCTGACTGCGGCACTGGCGATCGCCATCGGGGTCGAGACAACGCCTTTCGTCGCTGCGGTCTGCATCGTCGTCGCTCTTCATTGGGCCGTAGAAGGACAAGCCTTCCGCAATGCGGCCAGCGCTTTCGGACTGACGCTTGCGCTGGCCATCAGCGTCCTGTTCTTTTCAACAGTAGCGCCGCATCTGTACTCGACCGTGACTTGCGACAATTTTTCGCTTGGATTCTATAGTCTCGCCGCAATCGGGGGCGGCCTCCTTGCGGTTGCCGCAACTTTGGCAAGCCGGTCATCACGAACGAGCCGTTTCGTTGCACTCGGCGGCATCGGCATCGCGGTCGCGGCGTCCGCCGTCGTGATTGCACCCCAGTGCCTGCATAATCCGCTGGATGATCTTGACCCGATGCTTGTCAAGCTCTGGCTGAACAATATCTCCGAGGCGCGCTCTGTTGTTGCCATGATCCGCGCCGAGCCGTTTGGCGTCGGCGCCCTTTATGCGGTCGGTCTCCTGGGCATTGCTGTTTGCGCGTTCAGGATTCTCTACCGCGACAGGGTGCGAGTCCACGCCATACTGCTTTTCCTGCTCGTCGTCTGCTGGGGCATCGGTCTCATGCAGGTGCGGGGGGTCCCTTTTGCAAACCTGATCGCGATTCTGCCGCTCGCGCTGCTCGTCATCGATATCCGCCGCATTTCGAACAACGATCGCGAAAATGTCGTGATCGCGTTTTGCTACATCATGCTGGTACTCGCAAGCGTGCCGGCTGTCTGGGCCGTCGGCGGAGCCCTCATCGAAATGCAGAGGCAAACGCAGGAGGCGAAAGAGGACGAAAACAAGCCCTCATGCAGATCGAGAGAGGCTCTTGCGCCGCTCAATGCAATGCCTGTCGGCATGGTGGCGGCCTCATCTGAACTCGGCGTGCCGATTCTTCGCTTCACCGGCCAGCATGTCCTGACCGCCCCTTACCATCGCAATCCGCAAGGCATGCTGACGGAGATGCATATCGGCCTCTCTGAACCGAAGGATGCGGAGGCCTTTTTGAGAGGGGCAGGCGTCAGTGTATTGGCTTTTTGCCCGGACGATTATCCGACGATGCAGTTTGCGAAACTGAAGCCGGACGGCCTCTATTCGCAATTGGCGAAGGGGAATGTGCCATCGTACCTTCAGCCGCTTCCCAAGGCCGAGGCTTCCGGTGTGCAGTTCTTCCTTTTTAAACCGGAAAATTGATCGGCAATCCGATGCTGTGCTGATCTTTCCCTTCGCTTTCGCTAGAAAGAAGGGATGAGCAACGTCTTTGATACCGATTCGCCCACGAACCTGACCGAATATTCGGTCTCCGAACTTTCGGGATCGATCAAGCGCACCGTCGAAACTGCTTTCGATCAGGTGCGGGTGCGGGGCGAAATCTCCGGTTACCGTGGGCCGCATTCATCCGGTCACGCCTATTTTTCGCTGAAGGACGACCGCGCGCGCATCGATGCCGTCGTCTGGAAGGGCACGTTCTCACGGCTGAGGTTCCGTCCGGAAGAGGGCATGGAAGTGATTGCCACCGGCAAGGTCACGACCTTTCCGGGCTCATCGAAGTATCAGATCGTCATCGAAACGCTGGAGCCCGCGGGTGCCGGCGCACTGATGGCATTGCTCGAGGAGCGCAAGCGCAAGCTCGGCGCCGAAGGTCTCTTCGACGCAACGCGCAAGAAGCGTTTGCCATTCATGCCGCAGGTCATCGGCGTCGTGACCTCGCCCACCGGCGCCGTCATTCGCGATATCCTGCATCGCATCTCCGATCGCTTCCCGGTCCATGTCATCGTCTGGCCGGTCAAGGTGCAGGGCGACGGTTCCGGCGCGGAAGTGGCGAACGCGATCCGCGGCTTCAATAGCTTCCAGCCGGGCGGCGAGATGCCGAGGCCGGATGTGCTGATCGTTGCCCGCGGCGGGGGAAGCCTCGAAGATCTGTGGTCCTTCAACGACGAAATCGTCGTACGCGCGGCAGCAGAAAGCGATATTCCGCTCATCTCCGCCGTCGGGCATGAAACGGACTGGACGCTGATCGATTATGCCGCGGATGTACGGGCGCCAACGCCGACCGGGGCTGCTGAAATGGCCGTTCCCGTCAGGGCTGAACTCGAAGCACAGGTTTCGGCGCTTTCAGCCCGTCTTCAAGTCTGCACAAGCCGGCAGATGGACCACCGGCGTCAGTCCGTTCGCGCGCTGATGCGGGCATTTCCATCGCTTGACCAGCTGCTTGCGCTGCCGCGCCGTCGCTTTGACGAGGCGGCCGCCGGCCTTGGCCGCGGGCTGGAACTGAACACCATCAACAAGCGCCGCAGCTTCGAGCGGATCGGGTCGCATTTGAGGCCGGAGGTTCTTTCCAGCCGCATCGTTGAGCGCCGCCAGGTGCTTGCAGAGCGGATGACGCGAGCCGAGCGCATGGTCGAGAGGCTGATCGATCGTTCGAAATCCCGCGTTGCCCGCGCCGA
The DNA here is from genome assembly GCF_012641395.1 of Rhizobium sp. P32RR-XVIII. Taxonomy (GTDB): domain Bacteria; phylum Pseudomonadota; class Alphaproteobacteria; order Rhizobiales; family Rhizobiaceae; genus Rhizobium. The sequence continues at coordinate 199,377 of NZ_JABAIH010000001.1, forward strand.
TGCCGTCTTTGTTTCGCTGCCGGGGCGCCTGCGGACTCAGACGGCGCGGGTGCGCGACCACCTCGCAAATCTTTCCCGTCACGCTGACACCGCCGTCCGCCATCAGCTGGTACGGGCGAAGGGCGAGCTTGCGGCACACGATCGCGTGCTGCAGTCGCTGTCCTATAAGAATGTCCTGAAACGCGGCTATGCCGTCATCCGGGACGATGACAACCGGCCGGTCTCCCAGGCCGCAGCGCTTTCGCCCGGGGCCGCCATTGCGATCGAGTTCGCCGACGGGAGCGTCGGTGCCGTCACGACCGAAGGCGGCGCGCCACCGCCAGCGCGGAAGCATTCTCCGAAATCGGAAGAGCCGTCCGCTCCGCCGAAACAGGGCAGCCTTTTCTAGCGTCAGGACCCTGTTCGCAAGGGGGCCGCACGCCACCTAACTATTCGAATTTCGCCAGAAATTTGCGGAGCAGGGCGTCGAGCGCCGCCTTTTCTTCATCGCTCAGGTTTTCCGTGAGCCGCTGCTGATTGGCGACATGCGCGCCAACCGCGGCCTCGACCGCTGCAAAACCCTTATCCGTCAACGCGATCAGCACGCTTCGCCGGTCGTCCGGATTGAGAATGCGTTCGGCGAAACCCGCTTTCTCGAGCTGATCGATACGGTTGGTCATCGTTCCGGAGCTCACCATCGTCATCGCCAGCAGATCGCCCGGCGAAAGGCGATAAGGCTCGCCGGAACGCCGAAGCGTCGCCAGCACGTCGAAGGCGGACGATGAGAGTCCATGCTGCAGCAGGACTTGCTCGACCTCGCGGCCAAGATGCGTCGTCAGCCGATTCAGCCGTCCCAGTATGCCCATGGCCTCGACATCCAGGTCCGGCCGCTCGTGCCGCCATTGCGACAGGATTTTATCGACACGGTCCGTTGCTTTTTCATTCATGGGAAAGCGATAGCACGACATCTCTTGACGTCAAGATAAATGAGGCTATTCTATATTTATCTTGACGTAGAGATTCTTGAGATGAAGAAAAGCAGCTTGTATGCGGCCGATGTCGTGGCGACCGCCCTTGCACCGGCAATCTGGGGAAGCACGTATTTCGTGACGACCGAATTCCTGCCTGCAGGTTATCCGCTGACTGTCGCAATGCTCCGCGCTTTGCCTGCCGGTCTTTTGCTGCTTGCCATCGTCCGCCGCCTGCCATCCGGCATCTGGTGGGGCAGGGTCATCATTCTCGGCGCTCTGAACTTCTCGTTTTTCTGGGCGATGCTTTTCGTTTCGGCCTACCGCTTGCCCGGCGGCGTCGCAGCGACGGTCGGTGCGGTCCAGCCATTGATCGTCATTGCGCTCTCTCGCCTTCTTCTTGGACGACCGGTACGGCTGCTGGCGGTCGGTGCGGGGCTGGTGGGTATGGCCGGCGTGGCCCTCCTGGTGCTGACACCCAAGGCTTCGCTTGATCCGGTCGGTGTTGCCGCAGGCCTTGCAGGCGCCGTCTCCATGGCGTTCGGAACGGCGCTGACACGCCGTTGGGCGCCGCCAGTCTCGAACCTCACCTTCACGTCATGGCAATTGACGGCAGGTGGTCTTCTGCTGGTGCCGGTCGCCTTGCTTTTCGAACCGGCGCTTCCGATGCCAACCACGGCAAATGTGCTCGGCATGGCCTATCTGGGATTGATCGGCGCAGCCGTCACCTATGCCTTGTGGTTTCGAGGATTATCGCGGATCGAGCCGTCGGCAGCCGCGTCGCTCGGGTTCTTGAGCCCGATTGTGGCGACGCTTCTCGGCTGGCTGGCGCTTGGCCAGGGCTTGACGCCCGCGCAGGCTCTGGGCTTTGCGCTTGTGCTCGCGAGCGTCTGGATCAGTCAAAGGGCGATGGTGCCTGTCACGCCCATTCTCCCTGACGCATCACCGGAGCCCGCGAGCCGTCCTGCCTGATGCCATCGATATCGACCTTGTCGGAGCCGATCATCCAGTCGATATGGATGAGGCTGGAGTTGCCCCCCTGCGCCTTGATCTGGTCCTGGCTGAGGCTTGCGCCGTCGAGGAAGCACTTCGAGTAGCACTGGCCGAGCGCAATATGGCACGAGGCGTTTTCGTCGAAAAGCGTATTGTAGAACAGAATTCCGCTTGCGGAGATCGGCGACGAATGCGGCACGAGCGCCACTTCGCCAAGACGCCGCGCGCCTTCATCCGTATCCAGCACGTTGTTCAAGACTTCCGCGCCGCGCGAAGCCTTGGCCTCGACGATACGGCCACCTTCGAAGCGGACCTGGATATTGTCTATCAGCGTGCCCTGGTGCGACAGCGGCTTGGTGCTTGACACATAGCCCTCGACGCGCAGCGCATGCGGCGTCGTGAAGACTTCTTCCGTCGGAATGTTCGGGTTGCAGGCGACGCCGTTCTTCGCGACCGAAGAGCCGCCATGCCACTCATGGCCATCGGCAAGGCCAACGGTCAGGTCCGTGCCGGGTCCCCTGAAATGCAGGGCGGCGAAGCGCTGGTCATTCAGCCAGGATGAGCGCTTGGCAAGGTCGGCATTGTGCTCGTTCCAGGCCGCGATCGGATTACCGAGATCGACGCGAGACGCGGCGAAAATCGCCTTCGCGAGCTTGGCAACCGCGATGGATTCCGGATCATCAGGAAACACCACCTTTGCCCAGGATGGGTTCGGGTAGGAAACGATGTTCCAGTTGATGTCGAAGTTCGAAATCTTTTCGAGCGCGGGTTTGTACGCGGCGGAATTGGCCCGGTTGGCGCGGCCGACCTTGTTCGGATCCTGCTCGGAAAGCAGCATTGGGTTGTCGCCGGCAATTGCCAAGCGGGCAGAACCGTTCTGATAGGCTTTCGCCATGCCCTCGTACAGCCAACCGGAGGCGCGGTCGAACCCTTCGTCACTGCCATAGCGATAGCGGGCAAGCATCGTCTCTTCGTCGGAATAGAAGGCCGTCACGAGACCGGCGCCGGCCATATAGGCTTGCTCGGTGATCAGCCGAACCAGAGGCATGGCGACAACCGGCGCAGTTATCACCAAGTCCTGACCTTGCTGAAGATTGAGGCCCACCTTGACCGCGACTTCCGCGAGCTTCTTCAGCTTGACGGGATCGACGGAATTCTGGCTGTGGGGCATGAAGGTCATGGTCGGCTATCTCCTGCAATCAACTCTCAAGATGTCAGACTTAGACCGCTTTGCGGCGGAAATGAAGCTGGACGCTTGATTTGCCTAAGCGATCAGCGGCGCTGCCTTGGCATTCAAGGCTTTCAGGGCATCGCGCGGCGCAAGGCGCACCTGCAATCCCCGCTGGCCGCCGTTCATGTAGACCAAGGGCTCCGCGAGTGCTGCCTCCTCGATTGCCGCTGGAACCAGCTTTTTCTGTCCGAAAGGACTGATGCCGCCGACATGGTATCCCGTCAGCCTCTCGGCATCGGCAGGCTTTATCATGTTTGCAGACTTGCCGCCGAAGGCACCCGCAAGCTTCTTCATGCTGACCTCATGATCGGAGGGGACCACGACGCAGACGGGCCTGCCATCCACTTCCGCCATCAACGTTTTCAGCACCCGATGCGGTTCTTCGCCGAGCGCTTCGGCAGCCTGCAAGCCGACGCGTTCTGCATTCGGATCATAATCGTAGCTATGCACGGTGAAGCTGACGCCCGCTTTTGTGAGAAACTGGGTAGCGCGCGTCGTCTTCGACATTCTTATACCCCGAATTCTGCCGCATAGTTTTCTGGCTTGAAGCCGATCAGCAGCTTGCCGTCCGTTTCCAGAACCGGCCGCTTGATCATCGAGGGCTGCTCGAGCATCAGCCCGATTGCTTTTTCCTTTGTGAGGTTTTCGCGGTCGGCCTCCGGCAGTTTGCGGAAGGTCGTTCCGGCGCGGTTGAGAACCGTTTCCCATCCGGCTTTTTCGACCCATTGCTCCAATCGGGAGCGATCGATACCCACGGCCTTGTAATCGTGAAAATCATAGGCGAGGCCATGGTCTTCCAGCCAGCCGCGCGCCTTCTTCATCGTGTCGCAGTTCTTGATCCCATAAATGGTGGCAGTCATCTTAATCCTCGAGCGTTCCGGCCTTGCGCAACCCCTTACTGGGCTGGTCGCAGGCAATCTTCATCAGGTCCGCACGCCGGCGCACCAGACGATCGGAAACACGTGTGACGATGAGGCCGGCTTGCGGCGCTCGAATTTCGATGCCGCCATCCGCCAGGCCAGGCCGCGTGACGATCGTTGCCAGCAGGTCGCCCTCTGCAACTCTTTCGCCGATATTGCGGTGAAACAGAAGCGCGCCGGATTCCGGCGAGCGGATCATCTCGATATTATCCAGCGGCACTGCTGGGCCGGAGAACGCACCTAGAGAAACTCCGGCGTCTCTGACGATCCCACGGGCAGCGAGGAACCGCCAAAGACCCTCTGCATCCCTCCTAGCCATTTCCGGGTAGACATCGCGTCTGCCGCGAAGCTCCACCGTGACGGAGAGCTTGCCGGGAAGGCGCGCCCGCTTCTCCCCCGGTACTTCATATTTCCAGGCAAAGCCGATTGCCTCCTCGAAGGCCGAGCTTTCGCCATCGGAAAGCAGTACCGCGTCCATCGCCAGAGCGGAGACAAGGTCGCTCGCCTCGGGCCAGAACGCCTCGTCGATATAGGCATACTGCAGGGATTCGTCGTCGCAGTGCAGGTCGAGCACGAGGTCGGCGCCGAGCGCCATATGCATCAGCTGCCGTTTCAGCCGATCGGTCGAGGGATGGCCGTCCAGGTCCTCGATCAGCTCATCCCGGTCCCCGAGCGAAATCAGCGGGAAATCGCGGTTGAAATTGGTCCGCGAGCCAAGGTCGAAGCGGCCCTGCAATTCGCCGAAGTGCGATTGCGCCGCGCCGATCGGATTGGCCTGGGGAACAATCGTGATGTCGCCCGCGATACGTCCAGCCCTTTCCGCTTCGCGCAGCTTCTCGCATAGGAAATGCAGAAGTGCTGTGCCCGGCAATTCATTCGCATGAAGAGCCGCCTGGATATAGGTCTTCGGGCTTTTCGGCTCACTGCCCTTGAATCGCAGCACCGGCACGCGCCACTCGATGCCCGGCGTATCGCCGGGGATGATGATCTCGGAAATATCCACGCTGTTTCACTCCGCAAAAATCTGCTCAACCGAGCTTTATGCGAGTCCGCTGCACCGGCGCAAGATTTTTGGCTCGACTATGCGGCTGTGCCGGCTAGCCGAGCAACGGCCATTCGTCGATCTCTTCGTGTCTGCCTTCGCCGGTGAGGCTGTTGATGAGCACGAATGATTTCGCGGTCCAGACGATCGGCTCCGGCAGAATCGTCTCCGGCACCCGGCGGTAGTCGTAAAGTAAGGTCATATGCGGTTCGAGCTTGGGTCGCACATGCACATCCACGCCGCGATTAAGCAGCGATAGCGCCAACTGGGCATGCAGGGAAAGCACTTCCTGGTGTCCTTCGTCGGCGCGGAGCACAAGCGCGGACTTGCCCTGCCGGAAACTCACGGCACGGCGGAACGCCACCTTGAAGGGACGCATCCGAACGGACGCGGCGGCAGCCAGCCCGTCGAACAGCATGCTGCGCGGAATCTCTTCCCATTGACCGAGGTGGCACAGCGAGACATGGAGCAACCGCTTGGCTCTGGGCTCCTCGCGCAGCCCGAAACGCCGCCGCAAGTCTCCGGCCGTGCGGCGCGCCTGTTCGGCGGCGCGCTCATCCGGGCGCAGCGCGAAATAGACATTGAACGGCTTTCTGGGCGGCGGGCTGCGATCGGGCCGTCCTCCCCCTGATGGCGGCTTGAAACCGAATTCGTTCTGACTTTGGAGTTCCATTGGCAACCGGCATCTGCCGTCTCTCTTGAAGGCACGAAACCTACCAAGGGCGGCATAGATTGACAAGAACAAAAAGCGAACAAGTAATCCGAAAACTGTTATAAATGGCGCTGCCGATAAGGGCGAGCGCAAGAATCGGGTTGAACCTTGGATGCCGCCATACGATCTTCAGGGTAGGCAATTATGGAGGTTGCGTCATGACCGAGGCAACGCATCACTACTGCATTTTCGAGACGGCCGGTGGCTATTGCGGCATTGCATGGAGCGCGGCCGGCATCACCCGGTTTCAGCTTCCGACGAAGGCGGCAAATTCCACCGAGCATCTGTTGTTGAAGCGCCTGCCTTCGGCCGCAAGCGCTCATCCGCCGGCGTCGGTGGCGGAGACGATCGAGGCCGTGAAACGCTACTTCGCCGGTGAGACCGTCGATTTTTCAGACGTGACGGTGGATTTGTCCAACCAGGATGAATTCTTCCGGGAAATCTATGAGGCCGCCCGCTGTGTCGGCTGGGGCAAGACCACGACCTATGGAACGCTCGCCAAGGAGCTGGGCCGCGGACCGGAAGCGGCGCGCGATGTCGGTCAGGCCATGGCCAAGAATCCGGTGGCGCTGATCATTCCCTGTCACCGTGTGCTCGCCGCAGGCGGCAAGATCGGCGGCTTTTCGGCGCCGGGCGGCTCGAATTCGAAGGCGAAGATGCTCGAGCTCGAAGGGGTGCGCCTGGCCCCGCCGGAACCAGCGCAGCAATCCTTGGGATTTTAGGTGGGAGGACCATCACTCCCACGAACAAAGCGTAGGAGCGCCAATGAACGCGTCTCAACCGATTATCTTCAGGCTTCCCGGACAGTCGCATAGCCGGCGGCTTGGGCCGCCTTTATGAATTTGCGGTCGAAGGTAATGAACTCTTCGCAATGGACCGCTTTGGTAAGGTGTAGGGCATCGGCAAAATCCATGCCTCGTTCGGTGCGACCGAACGCGGCCACGACGATGCTGGCTTCCTCGATCGTCACCGTGGGCAGGCCGCAAAAGGCGCGGAGCGCACGAATGACATCCGATCGAGCGTAGTTGTAGGTGCTGCGCAGTACCCATTCGACTTCCAGTATCACCGTTACGGTGATGAAGACGGCTTGTCCGTCTACGATTTCACGAGCACGGGAAGATTGCGCCGGATGATCGCCGGTGAGGTACCGGACGATGAGATTGGTATCAATCGCGATCATGGCGACGGCGGGCTTCGGCCAACACGCCGGCTTCCATTTCTTCCAAGGTTTTCGGCTCACCACTGAAAGGAAGCATGCCAAACACTTCCTCCGGCTGGGTGGAAGAGAAGGCCGGTGCCTGCCTTAACAGCACGCCCTCGGGAGTTTCCTCGACAATCAGACGAGTACCTGCCTCCCACTCCCGCCGCTGGCGCACAGCTTTGGGAAGAATGACCTGTCCCTTGGTAGAGACGGTGGTGATGAGCTTTTCAGACTGGGCCATCGATCTTTATCCACGCGGTAAGACGATGGTAAGATACTCATGATCGCCATGCTATTCAAGGTGGCGATCATTAGCTCCTGAAGCTACACTCTCACTCCCACTCGATCGTGCCCGGTGGTTTCGACGTCACGTCGTAGACCACGCGGTTGATGCCGCGGACTTCGTTGATGATGCGGGTCGCGGCGCGGCCGAGGAATTCCATGTCGTAGTGATAAAAATCCGCCGTCATGCCGTCGACCGAGGTGACGGCCCGCAGCGCGCAGACGAATTCGTAAGTGCGCCCGTCGCCCATGACGCCGACGGTCTGTACCGGCAGCAGCACGGCGAAGGCCTGCCAGATCGCGTCGTAGAGCCCGGCCTTGCGGATTTCGTCGAGATAGATGGCGTCGGCTTCGCGCAGGATGTCGAGCTTTTCGCGGCTGATGCCACCCGGGCAGCGGATCGCGAGGCCCGGGCCGGGGAACGGGTGGCGGCCGATGAACGAGTCCGGCAGGCCGAGCTCCTTGCCAAGCACGCGCACCTCATCCTTGAAAAGTTCTCGCAGCGGCTCGACGAGCTGCATCTTCATGCGCTCCGGCAGGCCGCCGACATTGTGGTGCGACTTGATGGTGACCGATGGACCGCCGGTGAAGGAAACGGATTCAATCACGTCCGGATAGAGCGTGCCTTGGCCGAGGAAGTCGGCGCCGCCGAGCTTCTTGGCCTCTTCCTCGAAGGTCTCGATAAAGAGGCGGCCGATAATCTTGCGTTTGGTTTCCGGATCGCTGACGCCTTCGAGTTCGCCGATGAACTTGTCAGACGCATCGACGTGCAGGAGATGCAGGTTGTAGTGCTCGCGGAACATGGCGACCACGTTGGCCGCCTCGTCCTTCCGCATCAGGCCGTGGTCAACGAGGATGCAGGTCAGCTGGTCACCCACGGCCTCGTGGATCAGCAACGCGGCAACCGAGCTGTCGACGCCGCCCGATAGGGCGCAGATGACGCGCTTGTCGCCGACCTGCTTCCGGATCTCGTCCACCGCCTTCTGGCGATAGGCGGACATCGACCAGTCGCCCTTGATGCCGGCGATGTTGTGAATGAAGTTGCCGATCAGCTTGGCGCCATCAGGCGTGTGCACGACCTCAGGGTGGAACTGCACGCCGTAATACTTGCGCTTCTCGTCGGCGATGAAAGCGTAAGGAGCGTTCGGCGACGTCGCAACGACTTCGAAGCCGGCCGGCAGCGCGGTGACGCGGTCGCCATGGCTCATCCAGACCTGATGGCGGGAACCCTTCGACCAGAGGCCTTCGAACAGCTTGCTGTCCTCATCGACCTCAAGGAAGGCGCGGCCGAATTCGCGATGATGGCCGCTCTCGACCTTGCCGCCGAGCTGCATGCACATCGTCTGCTGGCCGTAGCAGATTCCGAAAACCGGCAGGCCGCTGTCGAAGATGATATCAGGCGCGCGCGGCGAACCTTCGTCCACCGTCGAAGCCGGGCTGCCGGACAGGATCACGGCTTTCGGCTGGAGGCGCTTGAAGCCCTCTTCGGCGGACTGGAAGGGAACGATCTCGCAATAGACGCCCGCTTCGCGCACGCGGCGTGCGATCAGCTGGGTTACCTGGCTGCCGAAATCGACGATGAGAACACTGTCGGGATGTGCTGTCTGGGTCATGGCGAGCCTTTAATGAAAAGCACCCGTTCTTGCAATGCACGAAATCCGCCGAGCCGGGATTTTATTGTCCTGATTGTCCCTGTTTTAAAGGGTTTCAGAACCAGAAGACGCCGTCCTCCAGAGCCGTGAACAGGCCGTCGACGGCATAGGAGAGCTTGCGGTCGATAACATGCAGATATTCGGTCCATCCGGAGATATGCTGCAATTCCTCGACGCCGTCGGAAATTCCCCGAAGCCCGATCAGCGGTAGCTTGTAGCCTTGGCAAGCGCGCAGAATCGCGAAGGTCTCCATATCGACCATATCGGCGGCAATATTCTTGTAAGCGGGGCCTGAGACAACATTGGCGCCTGTCGAAAGGCTAGCCTCGGGAATGCCGGGAATGCGCAGCGGCAGATCGAGGACCGCCGGAAGGTCGAGGAACGGCGTACGGCCCTTCTCGAAGCCGAGCGGCGACGCATCCATATCGCGGTAGGAAACCGAGGAAACCTGGTAAATTTCCGTCTGCTCCAGCGTCGCGGAACCTGCCGAGCCGAGCGAGACGACAAGCTGCGGCAGGTCGTCGGCAGCATCGAGCCGGCTAAGCGTCTTCGTCATCGCGACAGCGGCCTCGACGGGACCGACACCTGTCATCAGCGGTTCGAAGCGGGAGCGCAGGAAGGGACCGTATTCCGCTTCCGCCGCCATGACGAAGAGGATGGACTTGCCGGCGACCGACTTCAATTCGAATTTCATCCTGTAATTCCCTCTCTGCCGCGGACGACCATCATCGTCCCGGTCATGGATGCGATCAGTTTTGCCGGGCCATCGCCGATTGCGTAACCGCGACCGTCGGCCACGATGATGTTGGAGCCGGGCTTCGTTATCTCGCCGCGAAACAGAAAGCGCTCGCCGCGCCCAGGTGACATCAGATTGACCTTGAACTCGATCGTCAGGATCGACGCATCGGGGTCGATGACACTATAGGCCGCAAAGCCGCACGCACTGTCCAGCGCCGCTGAAATGATGCCGGCGTGGAGTATACCATGCTGCTGTGTGAGCTTCACGTCGAAGGGTAGCTCGATTTCCACCACGCCGTGCTCGACGCGCGTCAGCTCTGCACCGATCGTTTCCATCGCCCGCTGGCGGGCAAAGTTTTGACGGATGCGCTCGCGAAAATCGCCGCTGTCCCTAATGCTCATGCACTTGCCTCCTTGCGATGGCGAAAGTGGCACGCCGTGCCGGATTCGACAAGGATGCGGCGGCTCGCTCACGCGCGTTCCGGCGCAATCATGGCGATGTGTTGATCCCAGGCAACGTCGCTATGTGTCGCAAGGAAGTTCCCGTCGTAGGCGGAAACCGCAAATCCATGCTGCGCTGGCGCGATCCCCGCAGCGTCGGAGATGATTTCCTCGGCCACTACGCTACCGGAACGGGCGTCGATCGTCACGAAAGCTCCTTTCGGCGATGTGATGCCGACAAGGCCATCCTTTCGGTTGACCGCGATCGCGCCGACGTAGTTGCCAAGCCGGCGGGTCGTTTCTTCCGGCAAGTCGACGAAAGTCAGTTCCTCGCCTTTGGCGAAGCGGCCGACAAGCGGCGGCAGGTCGTTGCGATGACCTTCATATTGGCACGCGAACCAGACACGGCCGTCGGCATCGATATCGACATGGCGGGTCGAAAGCGCCGACAATTGTTTAGGCAGCACGTGCTTTTCGATCAGCGTGCCGCTCGCAGCATCGACCAGTGTCAGCGAGGGCTGCATATTGCCGAGATTGAGCTTTGCGCGGCCGAAATCGGGATGGGTCTCGATACCGCCATTGGCGACGATGAGCCAGCGCCCGTCATCGGAGACTGTCATATCGTGGGGGCCAATGCCGTAAGTTTCGAACTCGCCGATCCGGCTGAACCGGTTCGTCGCATCGTAGACACCAATCATGCCGCGGTTGCCGTCGAAATCGTTTTCGCTGGCATAGAGCAACCGGCCGTCCGGCGAAAAGGTGCCGTGTCCGTAGAAGTGACGGCCTTCGACCGAGGTAATGACGATCGGCTCGGCGTTGTTCCGGGGATCGAGGATCATGGCAAAGGTGCCGGGGCGGCGGGCGAATGCAACCGTCTTGCCGGTGACAGGGCTGAATGCCATGCCGTGGGCGCGCGCAGGCAGCTCAACCTGGTCGATGATCTCGCCGCGCTCGGTCACGGTGGCGACCGCAAAAGAGCCCTTCGCTGTGCGGATGCCTGAGGCATAGACCGCATCAGCACGCTCAAGCGCGAGAAGCCCGCGCGGCTGCAATGCAGCGAGAAAACCGAACCCAGCCGCCTTGACGAAAGCGCGCCGGTCGATCTGGCCGCTCCGCCACATCCTCAGTCTCCGTCGGAGAACGAGAAGCCGGCCGAAAGGCCGATCGCTCCGCCATACTGGTCGCTGATAGCCGTGATCAGCTCGCGGCTATCAGCGAGAAGCGCATCGAGCTTGGCCTTCTCGGGCTCGCTGGTTGCAACTTCGATGTCAGGATTGAGCTTCGGCACCGTGTCGAGCAACGTCTTGAAATCCGCCTCGATGGCATCGGCAACGGGCTTGTTGTCCGCCGGCAGAAGCTCGGCCATTCCGGCCTTCTGCCAGAGCGTGCGCAGACCCTCGAGGTTTGCCGCCATGGACTTCCAGGTGTTTTTCGAGCGCCAGTAAATGGCCATGCGCGGACGCGGCGCCGTGTCCTTGCCCTTGTAGAACTGCTCGAGCCGCTGATCGCGGACGGTCTCCGCGCCGTGAACGAGAATGCCGAGCAGCGCCGTCACCGCCTCTTTGTTGTCCATGAAGTCTTCACTTTGCGGGCCGGGATGCTTCCAGCTTGCCTGCACGCCATCCGGCTTCTCCCAGGCCGCGACGACTTCGCCTGCCTCACGCTGGATATTGCCTGCGACAGCCGCGCCATATTGGCAACGGAAGCCGTTCTTTTGCCCGACAAGCTCGTCGGAGCCATTTCCGTAAAGCACATATTCAAGCGCCGTCAGGCCCTGCACGGCAACGCTCTTTCCGGCGATCGCGTCAACCGTAGCATCCTTTGGATCGGCCTTGGCAATCAGCGCCTGCACCTGCTTGAGGCCGAGGCCCTTGCGGTCTGGAAAGAAAAGAACGTGCTCGAAAAGATTGTCCTGCATCACGGGGCCGGTTTGCACGATCTCTATGATCGACCAATAGCGAACCGTATCGTCGAAAGCGGATTTGGCTTTATCCAGGGTCTGCTGCGTCCCGCTATCGCAGAGGTCCTTCATCGCCGTCGTCAGGCGTGCCGCGGATTGCTGCATGTTGCGGTAGCCGGGACGGATCACCTCGTCGACGGCGCGCGCCATGACGCTTTGGACTGCTTCGTCGGCAAGTCCTGCGGGCGGCGCCGCGGTCTGTGCCGTCGCCGATGTCGCGAGAAAAAGCGAGAGCAGGAGAGGTTGCCAAAGGCGCATTACAGGGACTCCAGGAATCTGATCAGGGCCTCTCTATCGTCTTTCGGTAGAGAGGAGAATGCATCGCGGGCGTTTTCGGCTTCTCCGCCATGCCAGAGGATCGCCTCGGTGAGATTCCTGGCGCGGCCGTCGTGAAGAAAAAAGCTGTGTCCGCTGACAGTCTGGGTCAGTCCTATACCCCATAGCGGCGGCGTGCGCCATTCACGTCCGCTTGCAACGCCGACTTGCTGGCCATCGGCAAGGCCCTCGCCCATGTCGTGCAGCAGGAAATCCGAATAGGGCCAGATGAGCTGGAAAGACTGGGCTTTTTCGACCGTGTCCCGGCGTGTGACGAACTTGGGCACGTGGCAGGAAATACAGCCGGAGCGGTAGAAAAGCTCCTTGCCTCTGAGCGTCACCGGGGAGCTTGCCTTTCGCCGGGCAGGCACCGCAAGGTTGGCGGAGTAGAAAGTGACGAGGTCGAGGATCGGCCCGGGAGCCTCCTCGTTGCCAAGCCGTTGCTGCACACCGGAGGGCATTTCCTGGCACTTCGTCTCCGCCTTCGTGCAATCGCCGTGAGCGTCCGGCCGGTCGGGAGTGGAAATGCCGATGTCGCCCGAGAAAGCGTCGGCGTTCTGGTCGCGCACCGTTGCATTCTGTGCCTTCCAGCCAAAGCGGCCAAGGGCGATATTGCCGGTGCGATGATCCCGAACGATGGCCGCCCTTCCGGAGATACCGTTGCTATCTTTATCATCGGGATCGGCATGCACCAGGATGTCGGCAGCCGGAATCGCTTCGATGAGGCCGAGGCCGATCATCGGCGGCGCGACGCGCGGTGATATCGTCGTTGCCGGATCGAGCGGACCATAGGCAAGGTCCTTGACTTCGTAGCTCGGCGCCCGCAGCGAGATCGTCTCGCCGCCGGCAAGAGTCACGGCTTTTTCCGTATAGCGCATGGCCATCTTGCCTTCGGCGGCAAGGCCGGGAACGGCAAGGTCCTGCAGCTGGTGCCCATAGACAGGGTCGGGAAAGTTCACCGTCTCGGCATTGGCGACGGCTCTCTCTTCCTCGGCCGTCGTCGGTGCCCGCGCAAGGCGCAGGAACATCGAGGTCGCGCTGACGCCGCCTTCGGGAGGCTTGCCGCGTCCGTCATTGACATGGCAGCTCATGCAGGAGCGGGCGTTGAAGAGCGGACCGAGGCCATCGGAGGCCTGTGTCGAAGAAGGGGCGGAAACCCACAGTTTCTTGAAGAGCGCGTTGCCGAGCTTGAAGTCCTGTTCCTCTTCGAAGGGGATATTGGCCGAGATATGCGAAAAGCTGTCCTGTGTGACAGGATCGATCGAGGTCGCAGCTCCCGCCTGCATCGCCTCATAGGGCTCGGCTTTGGAAAAATCGTTCGTCGGGCGCGTTACGGTTTCAACGCGTCTCAGATCGGTATCTGAAAGATCGGCGCGCCTTGCCGGTAGATCGAAGCCGGCGGCAAGGGCCACCGGCAGACCGGCAAGCGTCGCGAGAAGCGCCACGCTGAAATAGAGACGGCGAGCCGGGTCATGCGGCATTTCGGTGTCCGGGCCGCCCTGCGTCAGGACGGCCCGCCTTTGCTTATTGGAAGACGGCGTTAGGATTGTCCAGGCTGTCGGAACCTTCAAGCTGCACCGTACCGAGGTTGAGCGCAGCAATCACGCGCTGGATAGACTTCGTCTGGTCAATCAGGCCATCGATGGCCGCCTGGACGGCGGCGTTGCCTTCCTTGTTGCCCTCGGCGATCATCTGATCGTATTTCTCGACGGTCTCGCCACGCTTTGCCATTGCATGCATGGCATCGAGCGTCGTGTTGAGCTTGCCGGTCATCTCGGTGTCGAGCTCCTTGTCCTTGGCGGCAACGAGGTCGTGCAGCGACGGGCCGGTCAGCTTCGTGCCGTCGACGCGGGTATATTCGCCGGTGTAGGCGGCAGCGACGCCGATCGCGTCGTTGAGATGCGAATTGTAGGTGTTGTCCGAGAAGCAATCGTGTTCTTCTTCCGGATCATGCAGCAACAGGCCAAGCTTCATGCGCTCGCCAGCCAGCTCGCCGTAGGAAAGCGAACCCATGCCGGTCAGGATGGCGGTGAGGCCGGCCGTCGGGTTTTCCTCGACATGCTTGGTAGCAGCGCCATCGGGAGCCCAGTTGTCGGTCATTTCCTGAAGGTCGGAAACGAGCAGCGTGGAAGCGGACTTCAGGTAGTCGGCGCGGCGATCGCAATTGCCGTGGGTGCAATTCTTGAGGTCGTAGTCGGTTGCCGGGCGTTCGCCGGCCCCCGCTCCCGTGCCATGCAGGTCCTGACCCCAGAGCAGGAATTCGATGGCGTGATAGCCGGTGGCAACGTTCGCGTCGACGCCGCCTGCCTCCCGCAGCGTGCCCGAAAGGAATCCCGGGGTCAGCTTGGAGGCATCGACGTCCTTGCCGTCGATTTTGATCGTTTTGTTGCCGATGACGTTCGCGACATAGAGCGAGTTCTCGTCGCTCTCGGTGCCGTAGGAGGCGTCGACATAGTCGATCAGGCCTTCGTCGAGCGGCCAGGCGTTCACCTTGCCCTCCCAATCATCAACGATCGGATTGCCGAAACGATAGACTTCCGTCTGCTGGTAGGGAACGCGCGCCTTGATCCAGGCATCCTTGACGGCCTGCAGCGTCGTGTCGTTGGGTGCCTTCAGAAAAGCGTCGATGGCCGCGTCGAGCGCCTTGGCGGTCGTGAGCGAGTCCTCGTACTTGGCATGGGCGACTTCGGCGTAGTGTTTGACGACAGCTGCGGCGTCGGTGCCAAAAGCCTGGGTGGCGGATAGGGGCACTGCCGCCAGCGCCAGTGCGGCGCAAAAATGCTTGTTGAGCTTCATGGTCCTCTCCTGTGACGGAACTCCGTCTGAATTGCCAAAGCCTCTTCGCGCAAAACTAAACTTGTGTCAAATACTCTAGTTTAGAACGGTTTTAAGTATGGAATTTTTGAAAAAGCCTTTGCTTCGAAAGAACTTTGCTTGGAAAGAGGCAATGAGCTGGTCTATTAACGGGCAATTGCTTAATTCTTGATCTGGATCTCGCCTGCATGCGCCGCCATCTCCGGCATTATCTCCATCGTCATGAACCCAAGGGCCACGCCCACCATCACCTGAAATCCGGTGTCGGAGCTGTCATCGGCATGCTCTCGGTGGGTGCGCTTACAGTCGCAACCGGTATTCCGCTCCTGATCGCGCCGTTCGGCGCCAGTGCCGTTCTGCTTTTCGGCCACCCGAAAAGCGCGTTCGCGCAGCCTGCCAATGTCATCGGCGGCTATCTGCTGGCAGCGCTGGTCGGCGGCCTGGCAGTATTCTTGTTCCCCGGCCTGTGGTGGGCAGCGGCTATCGCTGTCGGGCTGTCGATCGCGGGTATGCTGCTTCTGCGGGTTACCCATCCGCCCGCCGGCGCTGTGCCCCTGGTGGCCTTCGGCTCGCATCTGGGCGGACCGACACTTTTCCTGATCGTATTTTTCGGCGGTATTCTGCTGGTCACGATCGCTGTGGTCCACCACTTCATACCGCCACGGCATCAATATCCGCTGCGTGCGCCCGAGGCGCCCTAAGCCCCGATCCTAGGCTTTCCGCTGCATCCGGCAGAAAAAGAAACCATCGGTGTCGGTCGAGGCCGGCGTCAGGGTGATGGTCTCGTTGTCGGGTGAGCGCGGACGCGGTGCATCCTTGCCGAAGAGGTTGTCCCAAGCGGGCAACGCACTGACAATCGAGAACTCCGGGTTCTCCGTGGTGAAACGGCGCACCTGCTCCTCATTCTCCTGCGGCAGCACCGAGCAGGTCACGTAAACGAGCTCTCCGCCCGGACGTACGAAGGCGCTCGCCTGTTTCAGCGCGTCCTGCTGCTGATGGGTGCGCTCGTCGAGGTTCCGTGCCGTCAACCGCCACTTGGTATCCGGACGGCGGCGCCAGGTTCCGGTTCCCGTACAGGGTGCATCGACGAGCACCTTGTCGCAGCGCGCGCGCAGGCTCGAAAGCGCCTTTGCGTCGTCATGCACCTGGACGTTGCGTGTGCCGGCGCGCTTCAGGCGCTCGATGATGGGAGCAAGGCGTTTGCGATCGGCGTCATAGGCGTGCACCTGACCCTTATTGTGCATCGCCGCCGCCATGGCGAGCGTCTTGCCGCCGCCACCAGCGCAGTAATCGAGCACCTGTTCGCCATCCCTGGGCAACACGAGGTCCGCAACGATCTGCGAGCCCTCGTCCTGAACTTCGAACCAGCCTTTCTGGAACGAAAGCTCTGCTGTGACGTTCGGCAATCTCGAGGCGCCTTCGCCGGCGGGAATCCGGATACCGTAGCGAGCGATCCGCGCCTCATGCGCGCCGGCTCTTTCAAGCGCCTTGACCGCCTTTTCGCGGCTGGCCTTCAAGATATTGGCGCGCAGATCGAGTGTCGGACGCGCCGCAAGAGCCTGCGCTTCGGCAAGCCAGCTATCGCCAAAGGCAGTTTCGAAGGAGGCTTGAACCCACTCGGGAATATCACCTTGGACATGGGAAGGTGCCGAAGAAAGAGAGCGATTAACGAAGGCGGCGAGAGAGGCATCGGGCAGGGCAGGCGGTGCGAACTTGTCGTCTGCGAGTTCTGCGGCGAGCGTTTCCGGCGTAAAACCCCACTGGCGGAACATGACGGCGTAGGCGGCTGCCAGCGCGCTGTCATCATCCATCAGGAAAGCATGCGAAAGGCGCATGCGCAACGCGTCGTAGACGATGTTGCCGATTGCGGCGCGATCGCCGGAACCGGCGAAACGATGCGCAAGGCCCCAGTCCTTCAGCGCATCGGCGACAGGTCTCTTGCGTTGATCGATCTCCGCAAGAACCGAAATCGCCCCTTCGAGGCGGCCACCCAAACGCATTCACAAGTCTCCCGTTGCCTTCGGCTTGTGAACGATCCGCGGGAAGCGTGACAGACGCTGCAGACAGCTCACAAGTCTCAACCGCGTGGTAGCCGCGATTGACGGGAAGAGCAAGCGCTGGCCCGGTTTGGCCAGCTATAACGCTTTAGCCAGCGCTGGCGACGACTTCGTAGCACACCTTGGCGGTGCCCGAGCTTACCATGCCGATGTTCTGTGCGGCGGCACGGGAAAGGTCGAGGACACGGCCTCGAATGAATGGACCGCGATCATTGACGCGAACGATGACGCTGCGGCCATTGTTGCGGTTGGTAACTCTAAGCTTGGTGCCGAAGCGGAGCGAACGGTGTGCGGCAGTTAAAGTGGCAGGATTCATACGTTCGCCAGACGCTGTTTTGGAATGCAGTGCGTACCACGAAGCACCACCACAGCCGGCTGCAGCAAATCCCTCAGCAGGAAGCATGAAAGAAGAAGCGGCAATAGCTACGGTGGTGATAATAGAACGGCTGATATTCTTCAAAACGGATAACCCCTCAACTGTTGAACTTGCGCCCTTTCAGGCGGTGGGGGCTTAAATCCGGGCAAAAGTGGCGAAAAAGGGCCTCGCCTAATCACGGACTGTTACAGTCTGTAACATTTGGTATTTATTTGAAAACAACCCAAAAATGGTCCGGCTATGCAAAAAGTAGAAAAAAGATAAGAAAATCAGTTAGAATTGGAACGAATTTTCTTCCTAATCCCCGGCATGGCGGGATGTTGTCGCAGTAACAAAAATAAATTTTCGAGTTTGCCGCATTTGCTGCCTCATTTCAGCAAATTCAGAGGCCGTTAACCATAAATGGAAGCGAAATTTTGATTGCTAAAATTCGAAAGTAGGAAATTTCTACTCTTTTGGAGTGGCCGGAATAACTCACTCAGGTTAACCCCGCCACGTGCCGCCTTGCCACAGCTGCGCGAGCGACATGGGATAGTTCGGGAAGGCAAAAGCAAAACCTGCGGCCTTCAACTTTGCGTTCGAAACGCGCTTGTTCTCGCCATAGAAGGAGCGTGCCATCGGCGTCAGTTCGGCGGTTTCGAAGGGCTGCTCCGGCGGCGGTTCGACGCCCATTAGGCGCGCCGCCTCGACGATGACATCCTGCGGCGGGCCAGGGAGGTCATCCGTGATATTGTAAATGCCGCCGAGGGAGCGGTCTGCGAGATAGCGCGCCGATGCGCCGATATCCTCGACGCGAATGCGATTGAAAACCTGATCCTTCTTGATCAGGCGTCGAGCAGTGCCTCGATCCAAATTGACGAAAGCATTGCGGCCCGGACCGTAAATGCCCGAGAGGCGCAATACGGCGGCGGGTATGCCGAGGTCTTTGCCCAAATTCAGCCACGCATCCTCGGCCTCAAGTCGTTCCTTCGATCGTCCGGAAACCGGGAGGCAGACCGTCTCCTCGGTCACCCACCCGCCTTTGTGGTCGCCGTAGACGCCGACGGTCGAAAGATAGCCGATCCACTGCAGCCCTGGCATCATTTCGTCGACCCAACAACTGGCAAGATTGATCAGCGGGTCTCCGGCTTCTCTCGGCGCGATCGATTGTACGAGATGCGTCACGCCCTGCATGGCATGAAGCAAGTCCTTGCCGATCGTTTCACCGTCGAAGACGAAGGCTTCGATGCCCTGGCTGCGGAGCGTCTCAGCCTTGTCGGCCGATCTTGTCGTGCCGGAAATGCGGACATCTGCTCCTGCAAAGGCCTTGGCGATTGCTGTGCCGGAATAACCGCAGCCGAAGATCATCACATGCATTATACCACCCCCACCAATTGCCACTCTGCAAGCACGGTGGCATCTGTCTCATCCGGCCTTCGGGCCGCAAAGGCTGCGAATTCATCCGGCGCCATCAATCGCGAAAGCGCCCATATTGCCATGCCGCGGACAGCAGGCGAAGCGTCGCCCGCCAGCCGCCGGCATTGATCGACAAAATCGCGGTCGCCGGAATTGCCGGCCGCGATCAAAACGTTGCGTATGAAGCGGTCCCGGCCGATGCGCTTGATCGGCGAGCCGCTGAAGAAGCTTCGGAACGCTGCGTCGTCCAGCGTCAGCAGAAAGCCGATCGACGGCTCTTTCAAGTCGTCGCGCGCCTGCAACTTCATTTCGGACGCCGAAGCGGCGAACTTGTTCCATGGACAGACCGCAAGACAGTCGTCGCAGCCATAGATCCGGTTGCCGATCAGCGGCCGGAATTCCGGGTCGATCGGGCCTTTGTGCTCGATGGTGAGGTAGGAGATGCAGCGTCGGGCATCAATCTGATATGGCGCAGGGAAGGCTGCGGTCGGACAGACGTCGAGACAGGCACGGCAAGAGCCACAGTGGTCGTGCTCCGGCTCATCTATATTGAGATCGGCTGTCGTGAACATCGAGCCGAGGAAGAGCCAGGAGCCGTGACTGCGGCTGACCAGGTTGGTGTGTTTGCCCTGCCAGCCGAGGCCGGCGGCAGCCGCGAGCGGTTTCTCCATCACCGGCGCGGTATCGACAAAGACTTTCACGTCAGCTCCCGCCCGCGCCGCAAAGCGCGTCGCGATTTCCTTGAGCCGTCCTTTGATGACATCGTGGTAGTCGCGATTGCGCGCATAGACAGAGATTGCAGCCTTGTCCGGCTTTTCCAGAACATCGCGCGGATCCTCGTCGGGGCCGTAGTTGAGGCCGAAGACGACGATGGACTTTGCATCGCTCCATAGCGTCAGGGGATCAGCGCGGCGCTCCTGCGTGTCCGCCATCCATTCCATTGTACCGTGACGGCCGGCATCGATGAATTCGCGAAGCCGCCCTTTCGCTTCCGGAATCGAATCCGGCCGGGTGATGCGACAGAGATCGAAGCCGAACGCTGCCGCCTCCGCGCGAACGAAGGCGGTCAGATTGTCGCGGCGCTTGCGCTCTTTGTCGTCTGCTATCCGTTCGGGCATCGGAAGCCCTCGTCAGAAATCCAGGTCTGCGTAGTGGGAGACCGGTGTCAGTCCGCGCACCCGCTCCGCCAGAAGCGGGCGGAAGGACGGCCGTGACTTCATCCGCTGGTACCAATCCTTGGCGATCGGCGATTCCGTCCAGTCGATCTCGCCGAGATAATCGAGGATCGATATCGAAGCGGCCGCGGCGAGATCGGCATAGCTCATGCGATCGCCGGCCAGCCACTGCCGCGAACCCGCGAGCCAGGTCAGGTATTTCATGTGCTGGCGTATGTTCGCCCGGGCCGTACGCAGGATCTTCGAATCCGGTGCGCCGCCGCCCTGGTCTGCGCTCATCTGCAGCTTATAGACCCGCTCCCGCGCCAGGGGCCGGGTTACGTCCGTCTCCATCTTCTGCATGAACCACTCGGCGAGGCGGCGGATCTCCGCTCGCTGGAAAGGGTCCTCCGCAAGAAGCCGCCGGTCGCGTTTCAGCACGCCATGCGTTTCGTCGAGATATTCGGAGATTA
The DNA here is from genome assembly GCF_012641395.1 of Rhizobium sp. P32RR-XVIII. Classification (GTDB taxonomy): domain Bacteria; phylum Pseudomonadota; class Alphaproteobacteria; order Rhizobiales; family Rhizobiaceae; genus Rhizobium. The sequence continues at coordinate 220,080 of NZ_JABAIH010000001.1, forward strand.
CCGTGGCGCCGCATAGCGCCCGCATGCTGTCGTCCACGTAAACGGGCAAGGTACCCGCCGGATTGAGCGCCAAAAAGTCGCGCCGCTTGTCCCAGGTCTGCTCTTCCACGAGTTCGACCTGGTAACCGTATTCTGCAAGTACCAGCCGGATGAACCGGGAGGCTGTGGAGATGGGGTGATGATAGAGTACTGGCATTTATCCGTTCAGCTGCCTTTTTGGCGTTTTGGCGATTGTCTCCCTTATTAAACTCCTAACAATCAGAGTTTAAAAAAGATATAGGAACGCATGATCGGTTCAACCGCGTATCAAGGTTCGGAGACCAAGCTTACCCCTTCCCCGCCGGCAAACATGGATTTTTATGCCCTTCCGATGGATACCGGCCTTTTTTCGCCACGCCACTGACTAAAGAAGACGGGAACCGTCTCGAGCGACGTAACCGCATTCGCGTCCGACCGATCTTTAAACCGGAGACTATATATGGACTACATGAGCTCTATAATTCTAGGCGTCATAGAGGGGATCACTGAGTTTCTACCGATCTCGAGCACTGGCCATCTCATCATTGCGGAGCAATGGCTCGGCCACCGGTCGGACATGTTCAATATCGTTATCCAGGCAGGTGCTATCCTCGCCGTCACTATCATTTACTGGCGTCGTCTCGCGAGCCTCGTGGTCGGCTGGCGGGATCCAGGGAACCGCTCCTACGCTGCCAAGCTGATTGTCGCATTCCTCATTACCGCTATCCTCGGACTGATCGTCAAGAAGCTCGGCTTCGAACTGCCTGAGACTGCGACGCCAATCGCCTGGGCACTCATTATCGGTGGTGTCTGGATGATATTTGCCGAATGGGCCGCCGCGCGTCGGCCGCCTTACAAGGAGATTACCTGGCTCGTTGCCATTTTGGTCGGCATTGCCCAGGTGGTTGCCGGCGTCTTCCCGGGAACGTCACGCTCAGGCGCCACGATTTTCGTTGCCATGCTGGCGGGCACGGGCAACCGCGCCGCGGCTACCGAATTCGCTTTTCTCGTCGGTATCCCGACCATGTATGCCGCGAGTGCCTACGAATTGCTGAAGACGCTGAAGGATGGCGGAGCGGCAAACGAGGATTGGACGGGCCTTGGGATCGCCTTCGTCGTTTCCACTGTCGTCGCTTTCGTCGCCGTGAAGTGGCTGCTGTCGTATATCCGGAGCAACCGATTTACGATGTTTGCGATCTACCGCATCATTCTCGGAGTCATTCTGCTCGGTATGGCCGCGACCGGGGCGATTGCCTGAGACGTCCGTCGCTTTCCGTATTCGCGCAGCCCGGGCGCGAATACGGTCATCACATCAGCTTCACACACAACCGGAAACGGCGAACATGCATCTTGAAGCCGGAGGCTTCAGGCAGTTCTGATCGAACTGCTCACTTCTGCTCGCAAGAACAACGCCGGCGCTAACGCGCCGGTCTTCCGTCAGCGGTTGATGGAGGCCGTCGAGCAAGGATCAACGCCGTAGGCCGGCGCGCAACCGCCTTTCACTGCGGCGACCGAACCGGGCGCAATGAAGGAGCCTGCAAGGATAACCAGTGCCGCACACGCAAAAAGAAGCGCGATTGACTTGCCCATTTGATAAAGCCTCTCAAATCAAAATAGCGCGCCGCCAAAGGCGCTGAGTCCGTCTCAGGACGCGCGGGGTGTGTAGTCAGTGGAATAGGAAATAGCAATAAATGTTCCAGCTAAATGCGCCGTTAATTTCACTAAATTTTTGATGCGTCTTTTATGCAACGTCAACCATGACGAGATAGAGGAAAACACGCGAAACGTGCGTCAGGCTTTCCTCCCGGCACAAATGAAAAACGTCGCCCGTGGCCAAGCACAAGCGACGTTCGAACGCTGGAGGAGGGGTGTTTAAGCCGCTTTCCCCGAGCCGGTGTACTGGCCATGCGGGCGATATTGCACGAGGTAGGACGGCAGCACGGAAACCAGCAGCGTCGGTGTGACGTCGAGGGCTTTCAGCGTGCGGCCTTCCGTTTCGGCCGCTTGCGAAACGACATTGTCGCGCTTCAGCAGACGAACCTGGTCGACCGTAATGGGTGGGGTGATAAGAGGAATGAGCGACGCAACGTTGCCCATGAGCGATGCGATGCTGAACGGGATGGAGACCAGCGCGTTCTTGCGCATGGTGACCTTCAGCATAGTCTCCATGCACTGGCGGAAGGTGAGAACTTCCGGACCGCCCAGTTCATAGATCGTCCCGGGGGTAGCCTTGCCACCGACAGCGCGAGTTACGGCTTCCGCGACATCCCCGACATAAACCGGCTGAAACCTCGTGTTGCCGCCTCCGATGAGCGGAAGAACCGGCGAAAGGCGAGCCATGTCGGCGAACTTGTTGAAGAAGCCGTCTTCCGGACCGAAAACGATCGACGGGCGGAAAATCACCGCGTCTCTCACGGTCGAAAGGATTGCCGCCTCCGCGCGACCCTTGGTGCGGGCATAGCTTGAATCGGAATTCGCATCGGCGCCGATCGCCGAGATATGGATGAGCTTCGCGCCACTCGCACGGGCAGCTTCGGCCACGGCGCGTGCGCCAAATTCCTGCACGGCGTCGAAGGTGTTGCGGCCGGCTTCGAAAAGGACGCCGACGCAGTTGATGACGAAATCGGCGCCCTCGACGGCGCGATCGACCGAGTTGCGGTAACGCAGGTTCGCCTGAACAAAAGAGATCTGGCCGACATTTCCGAGCGGCTGCAGAAAACCTGCAAGGTCGGGGCGGCGTACAGCGACGCGGATGCGATAGCCGCGTTTTGCCAGCGCGCCTACCACATGCCTGCCAATGAAGCCGGAACCTCCGAATACGGTCACGAGCGGCGGCAGGTTGGCAAGGGTCATGGCAGGCTCCTCGAAAGGCTTGGATGGGATGCGTTTATCGGCAAGCTTTTAGCCGAATCCGGGCGCGGCGGAAAGGTCCACATGCGCCCGAAGTCAAGATACGCAGGGGATCAAATTCCTTCGACGACAATCATTTCCGCGTCGGCGACTTCCTGGCGGATCTTGGCGGCGATCTGATATTCCGGCGAGTTGTAGCAATCGACTGCATGCTGCATGGAAGGGAATTCGATGACGACGTTTCGTGCGCGCGACTTGCCTTCAAGTTCAGTTATTGCGCCGCCGCGGGCGAGGAAGTTGGCACCGTACTTTTCAAAGGCCGGCTTTGCTGCCGCGACATAGTCCTTGTAGCGCTCGGGGTCGCGAACATCGACGCGCGCGATCCAGTATCCCTTGGCCATGGTTTTCCTCCGGTTGACGGTTGTATTTGTCTTCGTTCAAATTGCAGGAGGCGTCAATACACCGCATCTTGCGTGTAATCCGTCAAATGAATGAGTCCTATCAGAGCTGGCCGCAACACACGTCAGAGCGCGGCGTCCATCTCAGCAAGAATTGCGCGCGCCGCCTCCCGCGGATCAGACGCTTTGACGATCGGCCGGGCGACGACCAGGTGGCTCGAGCCGGCCTTCAGCGCATCGGCGGGCGTCATGACGCGCTTCTGGTCGCCCTTCTCGCTGCCGGCCGGGCGGATGCCGGGCGTGACGATCGCCATATCGGGGCCGACGATCTTGCGAACGGCAGCCGATTCTTCTGCCGAGCACACCACGCCGCCCATGCCGGCTAGATGAGCCTGTTCAGCGCGGCGGAGGACCAAGGTGTGCGGGTCGTATTCATAGCCCGCAGCGATAAGATCCTGCTCATCCATGGAGGTCAGGACCGTGACGCCGAGCAGGCAGAGATCGGAACCCTTTGCCGCCTCGACGGCAGCCTTCATCGCCTTCGGATAGGCATGCAGCGTCAGCATCGACATGCCCATCTTCACGATGTTCTCCACGCCGGAAGCGACCGTGTTGTCGATATCGAGCAGCTTCATGTCGAGGAAGACCTTCTTGCCGCTCTGCGCGAGTTCGCGCGCGAATTCCAGGCCGCCGGCAAAGACCAGCTGATAGCCGATCTTGTAGAAGAGAATGTCGTCGCCGAGCGTTGAAACGATCTTTTCCGCCTCGCCAAGTGTCGGAACATCCAGCCCGACGATCAGCCGCTCGCGTGCGCTCATATCACATCCATCCCTGCCAGTCTTCGATGGGTGTCCAGTCGCACGACAGGCGCCGCTCTGCAAGGCTGAAACAGTGGAGATTACCGCCGCCGCCCGGCTGATCGCCATCGCGCGAGATCGTGCGGCGCTCGAGATGGCACTTCAGCAGCGTTCCGACACCGCCATGGCCGACGAAGGCGATCGGTGCCGTGGGATCGTGGTCGTCAAGAATGGTCTCAACGGCAGAGACGATCCGCGCCTGAGCGTCGATCGCCCTTTCCCAGCCTCGAAAACTCTGTTCCGGATGCGCGAAGAACCAGTCAGCGGCCTTCTCGAATTCCGCAGGCGGCAGGAAGCCGGTCGCCGAGCGGTCGTTTTCGTGCATGCCGGGGACAATTTCGATCGTCACGCCCGCCGCTTGCGCAAGGATAGCTGCGGTCTGTATGGCTTTTGTCTCGTCGCTGGAAACAATGCGACGCAGTTGTCTCGCCCACTCGCTGCGCGCGGCGGCGCGGACGCGAGCTTCGCCGGTCTCCGACAGGCCCCATTGGGGCACCGGGACACTCGGATCAATCTTCACTTGCGGATGGGTGATGTAAAGCCCGCGCATCTCAGCTGCGGCGGTAGATCCAAAGCTGGGCCGGCGGGATATTGCGGACGATGAAATCGAAGTGCTTGATATGGTAACGCTCCGGCCGGGCGATGATCGGCGAGACGGGACCATAGGAAATCTGTACGACAGGCCTGCCTGCCGGAATACGGTCGAGGAGGCTTTCGAGAAGGGCGATCCGCGCTTGCATTGGGAAATTTAAAAGCGGCACGGCCGAAACGACGGAATCGAAAGTCTGATCCTTAAGCGCGCCCAGCGTCTTGTCCAAGCTGAACGCGTCGCCGTTGATGAAGCGCACGCCCGGATAAAGGCGGACGAGGTGTTCGTAGAAATCGGTCGAATACTCGATAGCGACGAGGTTTTCCGGCTTCACGCCGCGGCCGAGGATGGCCTTGGTAATCGCGCCTGTGCCGGGACCGAGTTCCAGAACCGGGAGACCGGAGTTCACGTTAACGACACTTGCCATCTTGCGGGCGGTGATCGAGGACGTCGGAACGATGGAGCCGACCGTTTTCGGCCCCTGCATCATGCCCTTGAAGAAGCGGATTTCCTCATCGAACTTTTTGCCGAGCCGTTCCTTCAGCCGCAACGCCATGCCGTCCTCCACGATCACGCATACAAATCGTCAGTTCTCTATTTGCAGTCCTCGGATACGAAAACAAGACCAAATGTCGCAATCGGCAAACTTCACGCGATAAATGCGACGCGCGATTACACGCGCATCGGCATCAGAACATAGAGCGCATCGTCGCCGGCGGTGTCGCGAATAAGCGTCGGCGAGCCCGCATCGGCAAGCTGGAAGATCGCCTGATCGCCGGAAAGCTGGGCCGTGATGTCGAGCAGATATTTGGCGTTGAAGCCGATTTCCATGGAATCGGTGTCGTAGTCCACGGCCACTTCTTCCGTGGCACTGCCGGAGTCCGGATTGTTGACCGTAAGCAGCAGCTGGCCGTCGGAGAGCGCCAGCTTCACGGCGCGGCCACGCTCGGAGGAAATCGTCGAGACGCGATCGACAGCCTGGGCAAATGTCGTGCAATCGACACGCATCTCCTTGTCATTGCCCGTGGGAATAACGCGCTGGTAGTCCGGGAAAGTGCCGTCGATGAGCTTCGAGGTCATGACGATCGAGCCAATGCTGAGGCGGATCTTTGCGTCCGAGACTTCCACGGTGACGACCGTATCGGGATTATCGACCAATTTCTGCAGTTCGCCGACCGTCTTGCGGGGAATGATGATGCCCGGCATGCCTTCGGAACCCGAGGGCGCCTTCACATCGGCGCGCGCGAGGCGATGGCCGTCGGTGGCGACCGCACGCAGTTTCAGGTCGCCGCCGCTTTCGATCGTGTGGAAGAAGATACCGTTCAGGTAATAGCGCGTCTCTTCGGTCGAGATCGCAAACTGCGTGCGATCGATCAGCATCTTGAGATCGGACGCCTTCAGCTTGAACGAATGCGTGAAGGTGCCAGCTGTCAGATCCGGGAAGTCGGATTCCGGCAGGCACTGTAGCGAAAATTTCGAGCGGCCGGACTGGACCGCCATCGAGCCGCCATCCGTCGATGTCGCAAGCAGAACTTCCGAGCCGTCCGGCAGCTTGCGGACGATGTCGTAAAGAAGATGCGCCGGGACTGTCGTCGCGCCGGGCTGCTCGACATTGGCGGGCGTGGCTTCGGTCACTTCGAGGTCGAGGTCGGTCGCCTTCATGTCGAGGTTCTGACCATCGGCGCGCAGCAGGATATTGGACAGGATCGGGATCGTGTTGCGACGTTCGACCACGCGGTGAACGTGGTTCAGCGATTTCAACAGGTTTGACCGCTCAATAGTAATACGCATGGGATGCTACCGCTTTTCGACCGTTACTGTCCCGGCGTACAAAGGCGCGCCAGAAGATGCTTTTCGGCTCCGGACCGGAGGAGTGGATAGGCAAAATGGCAGAACTTTGCGGCCGAATGCAAGGGGTGCGAGGCCAAGCAGGGCTCCAATTGCGGTTTTCCGCGATGATGCTCACAGAATTCCCGACACTTGCCGCCGACAAAGCCCTCGCGCATAAAGATTAAAGAGCAAAAGGGGCCTTGAACTTGAATAATGAGGATACGCCAAGCGAGAGCGGCGGGCACCGCGGCTATCGCTTGCACAACGTCGCCATTCCGGCCCGCCCGCTGGAGCCGGCGCTTTATCTCGTCGCCACGCCGATCGGCAATCTCGGTGATATCACGTTGCGGGCGCTGGAAACGCTGGCGGGTGCTGACGTGCTTGCCTGCGAGGATACGCGCGTGACCCGCGTCCTCCTGGATCGGTACGGCATCCGCAACCGGCCGTTTGCCTATCATGAGCACAATGCCGATGAGGCAGGTCCGCGATTATTGGCTGCGCTTGCGGCTGGCAAGTCCGTCGCACTGGTCTCCGACGCCGGAACGCCGCTCGTCTCCGATCCCGGCTATCGCCTCGCGCAGGCGGCGATCGAAGCAGGTTACCGTGTTATTCCAATTCCAGGGGCATCCGCACCGCTCGCAGCGCTCGTCGGCTCGGGTCTGCCGAACGATGCCTTCTTGTTTGCAGGATTCCTCCCCGTAAAGGACAAGGCACGGCGCGACCGGCTGGCGGAACTTGCCGCCACCCCGGCAACGCTCCTCTTCTTTGAATCGCCGCACCGCATCGGCGCGACACTGGCTGCCGCTGCCGATGTGCTTGGGCCGACCCGCAAGGCATCCGTCTGCCGTGAGCTGACGAAGACCTATGAGGAGTTCCGCCGAGGCACGCTCGCGGAACTTGCCGCGCACTACGCTGAAAACGACAACGTGAAGGGTGAGATCGTGCTCGTGATCAGCCCCCCGGAAGAGAAGCAGGCGGACGAGGCGGACGTTGAGGCCATTCTCGCCAATCTTGCGACTTCCATGCCGACGGCCAAGGCGGCCGCTGAGGCTGCTAGGCTCACTGGCCTGCCACGCAAGGAACTTTACCAGCGTCTGCTCGATATGAAGGTCAGGGATGAGCGATAGGGATATAACCCTTAGCCGGAGAAAGGCTAAGCGCCGCGGTCATGTCTCGGAATATGTCGCGGCGCTCGTTTTGATGCTGAAGGGTTATCGCATCGTAGCGTTCCGCTACCGCACGAAGCTCGGCGAGATCGATATCATTGCTCGAAAGCGCGACCTCGCGGTCTTTGTCGAGGTGAAGGCCCGGCGCGACGAATTACGCGCCGTAGATGCGGTTTCGTACGCCGCCCAAAAACGCATCCGGAACGCCAGTGATCTGTGGCTCTCGCGCCAGCCGGATTACAGCCGCCTCTCTCAACGGTATGATATTGTAGCAGTATTGCCCGGCCGTCTGCCGCGGCATTTTCCAGATGCATTCTGATCGGCTTGCATAGCTGTGCAAAATGCCGGATTTTGTGACGGTCCTGTCATGAAACTTTTAAGGAGGCGTCACAGTAGCCCTCTATTGCGTCTCTCACCAATAGTTGGTGAGAGGGTTTATCCATGTTCAAGAAGTTTGCGCTGGCCGCTGCTGCGGTCGTACTGTCTTCGTCGACGTCGTTCGCCGCGACTGAAGTCACCTGGTGGCATGCCATGGGCGGCGAGCTCGGCCAGAAGCTCGAGCAGATCGTCCAGAAGTTCAACGACAGCCAGACCGAATACCACGTCACGCCGGTCTTCAAGGGCACCTATCCGGAAACCCTGACGGCCGCGATCGCAGCTTTCCGCGCAGGTCAGCAGCCGGCTATCGTTCAGGTCTTCGAAGTCGGCACGGGTACGATGATGGCTGCCAAGGGCGCCGTTTACCCGGTCTACAAGCTGATGGCCGATGAAGGCGAGCCGTGGGATCCGTCGAAGTTCATCGCGCCGGTCGTCGGCTACTACTCCGATCCGGAAGGCAACATTCTCTCCTTCCCGTTCAACTCCTCGACGCCGATCCTCTACTACAACAAGGACGTCTTCAAGAAGGCCGGCCTTGATCCGGAAGTCGCTCCGAAGACCTATGCCGAACTGGCTGACTTCTCGAAGAAGATCGTCGATTCCGGCGCTGCCAAGTGCGGCTTCACCATCACCTATGCTGCCACCTGGCTCGGTCTCGAAAACTTCTCGGCCATTCATGACCTGCCTTACGGCACGCTGCAGAACGGCTTCGGCGGCACCAAGGCTGAACTTAGTTTCAATGGCCCGAACCAGGCTCGTCTCTGGGACGACCTGAAGAAGTGGCAGGACGCCGGTTACTTCCAGTACGGCGGCCCGGGCGGCGGTCCCGACTCCGCTCCGAAGTTCTACTCGCAGGAATGCGCCATCTATATGGGCTCCTCGGGCTCGCGCGCCGGCGTCATCGCCAACGCCAAGAATTTCCAGGTTGGTTTCTCGACGCTCCCCTACTACGACGACGTGACCAAGGATCCGAAGAACTCGATCATCGGCGGCGCAACGCTCTGGGTACTGAACGGCCAGAAGCCGGAAGTCTACAAGGGTGCCGCCAAGTTCTTCACCTACCTGAGCCAGCCGGAAGTACAGGCTGATTGGCACCAGTTCTCCGGGTACCTGCCGATCACCAACGCTGCCTACGATCTCGGCAAGTCGCAGGGTTACTACGAAAAGAACCCGGGCTCCGACGTCGGTATCAAGCAGATCACCCGCGGCACGCCGTCCGACAACTCGAAGGGCGTTCGCTTCGGCAACCTGACGCAGATCCGCGACATCATCGACCAGCAGCTCGAAACCGTGCTTTCCGGCAAGCAGACCGGTCAGCAGGCGCTCGATGAAGCCGTCAAGGAAGGCAACGCCATCCTGCGCGAATTCGAAGCTGCAAACTCGAACTAAGCCTTCGAGGCTGACGCCAAGCCCTCCCCATGCCGGGGAGGGCCTTTCCATGTTAGGCGAGCCATGCAGACAAAGCGCACAATCTTCTCGAACCGCGTCCTGCCATATTTCCTTCTGGCGCCGCAGCTCGCGATTACACTTGTTTTCTTCATTTGGCCTGCGTTCCAGGCATTCCGCCAGTCGTTCCTGCGCGAAGACCCCTTCGGCATGAAGACGACCTTTGTCTGGTTTGCCAACTACACGAAGCTCTTCGGCAGCGCCGATTACATGAATGCGCTATGGGTGACGCTGATCTTTTCAGTGTCCGTTACCGTGCTTTCGATGGGGCTTTCGCTGCTCTTCGCCGTCTGCGTGAACCGCGTGCTGAAGACCGGAAGGCTCTATACGACGCTGCTCGTCTGGCCCTACGCCGTCGCACCCGCCGCGGCCGGCCTTCTCTGGTGGTTCATGTTCAACCCCAGCATCGGCATCCTGCCCTATATCCTTCGCCATCTCGGCTATGACTGGAACCACCGACTGAACGGCAATGATGCGATGGTCCTCATCGTCGTCGCCTCGGCCTGGAAGCAGATTTCCTACAATTTCCTCTTCTTCGTCGCCGGCCTGCAGTCCGTTCCGCAATCGGTGACCGAAGCTGCCGCCATCGATGGCGCCGGTCCATTCAAGCGATTCTGGACGGTGGTTTTCCCGCTGCTTTCGCCGACAACCTTCTTTCTGGCGGTCGTCAACATCACCTATGCGCTGTTCGACACATTCCCGGTTGTCGACTCGACCACCTCCGGCGGCCCCTCCCAATCCACCAACACGCTGGTCTACAAGGTCTATGCCGATGGTTTCGTGGGCCTCAACCTCGGTCCTTCCGCCGCTCAATCGGTCGTGCTGATGCTTATCGTCGTCGCCCTGACCGTGATCCAGTTCCGCTGGGTCGAGAAAAAAGTACAGTACTGAGGCCCACGCGATGATCGAGAACCGTCCCTTTCTGAACTTCCTCACGCATCTCGTGCTGATCGTCGGCGTGGTAACGGTGATCTTCCCCGTCTACCTCGCCTTCATCGCCGCGACCCACGGCTCGACGGATTTCATGACCGGCCTGGTGCCGCTTCTTCCCGGCGATCAGCTCGTTTCCAATTTCAGCCAGCTGCTCAGCAACGGCAACTCGGTGGCCGGTGCGCCACCCTTCGCGCTGATGCTGGCAAACAGCTTGCTGATGGCGGTGATGATCGCCGTCGGCAAGATCGCAATCTCGATCCTCTCCGCCTTCGCGATCGTCTATTTCCGCTTCCCGTTCCGCATGGCCGCGTTCTGGGTCATCTTCCTGACGCTCATGCTGCCGGTCGAAGTGCGTATCCTGCCGACCTACAAGGTGGTCGCCGACCTCGGCATGCTGAATTCCTATCCGGGTCTAATCATTCCGCTGATCGCCTCGGCGACCGCGACCTTTCTGTTCCGCCAGTTCTTTCTGACGATCCCGGAGGAACTGATGGAGGCAGCGCGCGTCGATGGCTCCGGACCGATGAAGTTCTTCGTCGATATCCTGCTGCCGCTGTCGCGTACCAATATCGCCGCTCTCTTCATCATCCTCTTCATCTACGGCTGGAACCAGTATCTCTGGCCAATGCTGATCACCACCGACCCCGGCTATTACACCGCGGTGATGGGCATCAAGCGCCTGGCCGCAGTCCTCGACGGCAATACGCAGTGGAACCTCGTCATGGCGGGCGTGATCCTCGCTGCCCTGCCGCCGGTCCTCATCATCATCGTCATGCAGCGCCTTTTCGTTAAAGGCCTGGTCGAAACGGAGAAATGACAATGGCCTCTATCGATGTAGAAGGCGTCGGCAAGATCTATCACGGTGGGGTCAAGGCGGTCTCCGATGTCGGCATCAATATCAAGGATGGCGAATTCATCGTGCTTGTCGGGCCTTCGGGCTGCGGCAAGTCCACGCTGCTGCGCATGATTGCCGGTCTTGAAAGCATTTCCGAAGGGCAGGTGAAGATCGGCAATCGGGTCGTCAACAATGTCGAGCCCGCTGAACGCGACATTGCCATGGTCTTCCAGAACTACGCGCTCTATCCGCATATGTCCGTCCGCCAGAACCTCGAATACGGCCTGAAGAACCGCAAGACGCCGAAGAATGAGATCGACGCCCGCGTCGCGGAAGCCGCGCGCATGTTGCAGATCGAGCAATATCTGGAGCGCAAGCCGAAGGCGCTCTCCGGTGGCCAGCGTCAGCGCGTTGCGATGGGACGCGCGATCGTCCGCAAGCCTGCCGTTTTCCTGTTCGACGAGCCGCTCTCGAACCTCGATGCCAAGCTGCGTGTTTCGATGCGCGGCGAGATCAAGCGCTTGCAGCGCCGTCTCGGCACGACCTCGATCTATGTCACCCATGACCAGCTGGAGGCGATGACGCTCGCTGACCGTCTCGTGGTGCTGAATGGCGGCAGGATCGAGCAGGTCGGCGCGCCGCTCGACGTCTATCACACGCCCGCCTCCACTTTCGTGGCGAGCTTCATCGGCTCTCCCGCCATGAATCTTCTGAAAGGCGAGCTGCATGGCGACAAGCTGGCGATCGGCCCGAGCCTGATCGATCTCGCGGGCAATGCCCCGGCCTCCGGCCCCGTCACCATCGGGATGCGCGCGGAGGACCTGCGCCTAGCCAAGGCGGACGAATACGCCATGCCGCTGACGGTGGAATATGTCGAAGAACTCGGCTCGCAACGCCTCGTCCACGGGCTTCTGGGCGACCAGCCACTGACGGCGGTCGTTTCCCCGGAAACGGCGATCGCTGCGGAACTGCGCTTCGTGATTGCGCCGCAAAAGCTGCATTTCTTCGCACATGACACCGGCAAGCGCATCGCTGGCGGCGCTACGGCTGCCGATAGTCCGGCTGCCGCGGCTCATGCGATCGCTTGAAACGCATTGTTAAGATTTTAACAGTCGCTTGAACGGAGCCGTTACGACTCTCTGCTATTCCGCAATGACCGGGGATAGCAATTAGGGGGTTGTGCATGGCCTGGAAGTTGATGCTCGCAAGCGCGGTCGCGATGGCGGCGCGTTCCGTACCGCAGGTCGTTGTGCCGGCGCGGGGCAAGAACTTCGTTGCGCATTCCAGCGATCGCCTGCCGATGAAATCGACGCCGATCAACCCGGATTGGGTCGTGGCCGGCGACCCGCAGGCGCGTACCGCGGAACATTCCCGCGGCCATGACGACGCATCAGTGACGGCGATCTGGGACTGCACCGCGGGCGAATTCCGCTGGTTCTTCGGCTGGGACGAGACGGTGATGATCCTCGAAGGCGAAGTGCATGTCACCGTGGAAGATGGAACCGAGCGGATGCTGCGCGCCGGCGACGTCGCCTTCTTCGCAGGCGGCACATGGGCAAGCTGGCGGGTGGACAACTACGTGCGGAAGGTCGCCTTCCTTCGCAAGCCGTTCCCGAAGCCGGTTGCGATCCTCTACCGTCTTCGCAACCTCCTACGAAACGGCGAACAGCAGGGCCTCGCGGCCTGACAAATCCTAGGCTTGAGTGGCCTGACGTCATTGATTGGCCGTTGCGTTTGCTCTGCTTGAGACCTACATCTGTCCGGCACTCAATGAGGGACGGAAATGGCCAAGATCAAGAACGTAGCGGTCCAGATGGACCATGTCGCGGGTATCAATATCGCGGGCGATTCCACCTTCGCCATGAGCCTCGAGGCGCAAACGCGCGGCTACAAGCTTTTCCATTATACGCCCGAGCGGCTGAGCTTCCGTGACGGCAAGCTCTACGCCTCCGTTGAGCCGATGCTGCTGCGCGACGTGAAGGGCGACCATTTCGAACTCGGCGCCCCCGAGCGTGTCGATCTTTCGACCATGGATGTGGTGCTGCTCCGCCAGGACCCGCCCTTCGACATGGCCTACATTACCTCCACGCACCTCCTGGAGCGCATCCATCCGAAGACGCTTGTCGTCAACGATCCGGCCTGGGTGCGCAATTCGCCGGAGAAGATTTTCGTTACCGAATTTGCCGATCTCATGCCGAAGACGCTGATCACCAAGGATGCGGAGGAGATCCGCCGCTTCCGCGAGGAGATGGGCGACATCATTCTGAAGCCGCTCTACGGCAATGGCGGCGCCGGCGTTTTCCACTCGACCAGGGACGACCGCAACCTTTCCTCACTGCTCGAAATGTTCGGCCAGCTCTTCCGCGAGCCCTTCATCGCCCAGCAATATCTGCCGGATGTCCGCAAGGGCGACAAGCGCATCATCCTCGTCGACGGCGAGCCGGTGGGCGCCATCAACCGGGTGCCGGCCGAGCACGACAGCCGCTCCAATATGCATGTCGGCGGCCGCGCGGAAGCCACCGAACTGACGGCCCGCGAAACGGAAATCTGCAGGCGCATCGGCCCGGCATTGAGAGAACGCGGCTTCCTGCTTGTCGGGATCGATGTCATTGGCGACTATCTGACCGAGATCAACGTCACCTCTCCGACGGGACTCCGGGAGGTCCGCAAGTTCGGCGGTGCCGATATCGCAAGCCTCCTTTGGGATGCCATCGAGCGCAAGCGCGCCTGACCGTTCCGGCTTCTGTTCCCTTTCGTTCGCGCTCTGCGTACTCGCTGCAACCCGGCTGCAACGAGTACGTGAATCCGTTCTTTTATTGTTCTTGTTTTATTCTTTCTTCTATGTAAGATTGCAATCTGTGGCGATAACAAGCCGCAAAACAGGCGTAAAGGTTGCGGGCAGGGGATGGGGCATGGTCGCGCGCGTCAGTACGGTTGCATTTCAAGGGATTGAAGGCGTACCTGTGGAGGTCCAGGTGATGGTCGCTCCCGGTAAAGTGGGAATGCAGATCGTCGGGTTGCCCGACAAGGCCGTGGCGGAAAGCCGCGAGCGTGTGCAGGCGGCACTCCATGCTTCCGGTCTCGCGCTACCGGCAAAGAGAGTAACGGTCAATCTCGCGCCTGCCGATCTGCCGAAGGAAGGCAGCCACTTCGACCTGCCGATCGCGCTCGGCCTGATGGCGGCGCTTGGGGCCATACCGGCGGATGCGCTGGCCGATTTCGTCGTGCTTGGCGAACTCAATCTCGACGGCACGATTGCGCCGGTTTCCGGCGCTCTCCCGGCGGCGATCGGCGCCAACGCTATGGGAAAGGGCCTGATATGCCCGGCTGAGAGCGGCGCGGAAGCCGCATGGGCAGGCGCCGATCTCGACATCCTCGCACCGCGGAGCCTGATCGCGCTTGCCAATCATTTCCGGGGAACGCAGGTGCTTTCGCGACCGGAGCCTTCTATCCGCGCCAATGCGGCCAACCTGCCGGACCTTGCCGACATCAAGGGCCAGGAGAGCGCCAAGCGCGCGCTCGAAGTGGCAGCCGCCGGCGGGCATAATCTCCTGATGGTGTAAACAAAAGACCCCACGTGTCAGCGTCCTTATTTTTCTAGCGCACGAAGATTGTCGATTAGGTGATTTGGCGCGAGGTGGGCGTAACCAAGCGTCGTCTGATATGTTCTGTGGCCCATCCATTTCATGACCCGCAGGAGATCGACCCCTTTAATAACCTGCCGGGATGCGCAGGTGTGGCGAGCAGTGTAGACGACGGTATCTCTGAGCGCGGGAATGTGAGCTCGGATGTTGCGCCACAGATCGACCATCTGCCATTGCTGGATGTCTGTCCAAGGGCCATCGTTCCCCAAGGCAGCCATCCTCTGCCGCTCGAGTGCTTCCCAAGCCCTTGGCGTCAACGGCAGGGTCCGATCATCCCCATTCTTGGTGTCGACGAAGGTGACCTTGCGATCGCCGACGTATTCCCAACGAAGCCGGCAAGCTTCCGCGTAAGGACGAGCGCCTGTGTCCACCCAAAAAACAAACAGATCGCATTCCCGTGGTCGGCCCCACAAAGTCAATGTTTGAATGACGAGGTCTACTTCTTCATCGGAGAAGAAACGATAGCGGGCGCGGCCGTCGAGAAACCGAGGTAACGCTGGCCGCTCCAACCTCGCATATCTTATGAGGACCGAAATTGCGGACAGATAGCGATTGACCGTCGATCCGCACACTCTCCTCTGATCAAGCAGATAGCGAATGAATTTGTGGATGCTGTCTTCGCAAAGAGCGGTGGACGCCTTCTGCTTCGGGCCCGCCCACGCAACGAAGAGTTCGGCGTTCAGGACGGTGCGGGACGAGCCACGCTTATAGGCCCAACGTTTCTCTTTGGCTTGCTTAAGGGCATTCCCAATGGTGCCCTCCTGCAAGGTCTCCGCAATGGGAGGAAGGTCTGGAAGTTTCCGTCCGACCCTGAGCGCAGTACGCGCTTCAACCTCCCATTTGATTGCTGCCTCCTCGGAACCAAAGACCGGGGGTCGGTAACGGCTACCGGCGAGCATGAAATCGACCTGATAGCCTTTTCCTCGTGCCCTGACAGCCATTGTCCTCTCCTCCTGTTGCCGGTCAGGCTATGACCAAACCATGGAGCATTCAAGGGGTTTATAGAACCTAAATATATGTTTTAATGGAGTTAATCCGCTTTTGGAGATGATCGCCTTTGAGGGATGGTTTTTGGAAGCGTGCTCGCGATTGCAGTAGCGTGCTCGGGCAGGTGGCGTTCGAGGCTAGTCCTCCGGCGACAAAATGACTGCGAGCGCCACCTAGCTCCCTTGCGGCGTTGGATGATCCACTGGATGTGATTTCGACATTCAATGATGCGTGTTGCCCTCGGCAATCCATCGGGCCCGCTCAGGTCCCATCTCAGGACGACGTGCGGGTAATTGTCAGCGCTCTCGGCTATAGTCCGTTGGGTTGCTTCCTTGGGGCTACAGTGCATGTTCATGGTCGTTAGTTCCTTTCTATGTGCAGTCATTCGGACAGGGACTATGGCAGGGACGCGACGAAACGACCGGGCAGACAATCGGGGTCCATCCAGCATCAACGGCGCTCTAGCCGCGGTCTATTTCAGGTGATCCCGGCGATGGCCGGAGTGTCAGTTATTTCGAGTACCAGCCGAGGGGCCGATAGGTGCGCTGCCGGGTCAGCCTATGAGCATCCGACGTATCGGGCCGTGCGGTGCCATATCGGAAAAGATAGTCGAGACCTGCGGCTTCCTTGTCGTCATGGTCGCTGAAATGCAGGGTGAAGTCCCACCGGATGCCGCTCGATAGCGCCAGCTCAGACCTCCAGGCCGCGTCTCCATCAGTGGGCCTTGGGTTTAAGACCACGCCTCTCTCGTCTCTTATCCTCGTCCGGCGAGTGGCAGCCGCCTTGAGGGACTTGGCGCGGGCCAGCTTCTTTGCCACGCTGAGTTGAGCATCGGGAACAAGCCGAAAGCCTCTTTGAGGATCGACATATAGGTGGAGCTTCCAATCCGTGCGGTCGCCCTGTCCGGCTCGTTGGGCGTTATCCCTGCGGCGCTTGTCGGTGGATTTGGTGGTAGACCTCCGGACCTTAAGGGCTGGGGTCTCAGCCTCGAACGTCTCCCGGTCGATTGCATTATCGACGCCTTGAATATGTAAGTCGTAGTCAAATGGCGCTCGGGCCATCGGCTTTCCATTCTTTCGATTAGGTGGGTATTTTAGGTCTCTCTTAAGGTGTGACCTTTCGGTGCCACTTCGTGGTGAAGACACACAGCCTTCGGGGTGGACCTAGGGTGAGAAGACACAAGACAGAGGAGATGTCGGAGAGGCGAAGCCTCCTTCGCTTAACATCCCCCTTTATGCAGCCCTCGGGCCACGCTCTAAGGTGCGATGATCATTTATGCCCGAGGGAGAAGATAAAGGTGGAAGATGATCAGAGGGGAGGACTTTGGTCCGTCCTCGGTCTGGAGGTGCAACCTCGGTCCATGTGTCTCCGGTACCGAAGGTATCCCTTAAGGTTCCCTTATCTATGGAATTTTTACCAGAGTGGAAGTTGCAGACCTACGCTGCCTTCTGCAGCTTTTTAGTGTGGTAGTTCACAAGTTGTTTAGAATACCCGGTCAACTCCACGATCTCGGCTTGAGACCGTCCTTGCTCAAGTAGCTGTCCGACGACATGTCCCACCTTCCCAGCCTTCTTAACGGTCCTTTGGGTGATGTATCGCTGCCCCTCCGGCGTTACCAAGAGCATCTCAAGACGCTGCGTCTCAAAGCCAATCGAGCGGGTTATCTTGATGGGGATGCAGTAGCCATTCTCCACCGCCCACCGGCTGGCTTCGGGCTTGTGGTAGTATTGGGGCTTTCGAAGCTCAGGAGCGCAGACCATCGAGACTGACTTCCAAGCCAAGACGCGATGAACCAATCCGAGAGCCTCCATGTGGTCAGTGAGCTTGGGTGATGTCATCCCCGAAGCGTTAGCGAGTTTTGCGCTTGTCAGGCATCCGGTTGCGATTTCCCCGGTGATCGGATTGACGATTTCTCCCGGTCTCCGTCCTCGATAATCTCGAAGATGTTCTCGGCCTTCTGCCTCGGCTCTCTTGTAACGCCGCTCCTCTTCGGCTGCCGGTGGCCTGATGGGCTTGCCGCCCCGAGCCTCAGCGACTGCTCTGTGGCCTTCCAGCCATTCACGATATGATGTCATGTGGTCCTGTCACTATTGGATTGCTGGTTTGTCGGCTCGAAAAAACATGCCTTGAGGGGTCAGCCGTGAAGCCGCCTCAGGGGTGTCTGATGTCGTCTTGGGGGGTGCCTGTCGGCTGGAAAGACATTGATGAGGACACAGGCGCTCAGACATTCCGGCGCTGCATCCCTCCAGTGGTCACCCTTACGTGGAACCGCAGTTCTTCAAAGCCGCCCTGTCGGAGCCAGTCCAGTGGAACCGGAAAGGAGGACATTCACCGGATGTCTACAGACAACAGGGCGGCTTGAGAGAAGTGCGGGATGGTATTGCTAGTGTGAAGGGTATTCCGTCAGCAGCATTTAGGGACGCTGGGTCATGCTACTGCGGTGGCATTTGTACGTAGCATTTGGGCGGCGCTGGGTGGTGCTACTGTGGCCCCAATTCCGACACGCCACCTCAACGGATGCTGGGGCGTGCTACTATAGGCCCAATCCAAACCGGGCTGTCCGGCCATGCTAGTATAGGGGGTATTTCCGTCGGGAGACTTAATGCAAGCCCGTCTTCCCCTAGTGGTGGCCCTATTCAATTAATCGACAAATCGTCTGGTCGGGCTAGTGGGGTACCTATGGGAAATCGACGGCACTGCAACCTTGCTCCCGTTCCGTTGCTCGTGCGCGCCCCAGCCCGTATCTGTCCCATAGTCCTCGTGGTCACCTTATTCCGACAACGCTCGATAAACCGCCGCCCTGCTGATACCCGTCTCTTTCACGATCTGCGGGACCGTAAGTCCTTCCCCCTTCAGGGTCCTTATCCTTTCCTCGTCCACGGTCTTCGGTCTCCCGCCTGTCTTCCCCTCGGCTTTCGCTTTGGCAATCCCCTCCATCTGGCGCTCTTTCCTCAGTGCCGTCTCAAACTCAGCTATGGAAGCGAGAATGCCAAAGACCAACTTTCCCGTGCGGGTGGTCGTATCGAGGGAAGCGTCATCCAGGACACGGAACCCGACGCCCTTCCTGTCGAGGGTTTCAACAATCTGGTGGAGATGAGCTGCTGAACGTGCGAGCCGGTCGAGCTTGGTAATAACTAGCACGTCGCCTTCCCGCGCAAACTCCAAGGCCTTGGCTAGCTCCGGTCGATCGCGGTCGAGCCCCGACTGCTTCTCCTGATAGACCTTCTCGGCCCCTGCAGCTTGTAGCCTCACGATCTGTAAAGAGTGGTCCTGTCCGGTCGAACTTACGCGGGCATATCCAATGATCACGAGTGTCTCCAAATGTCTAAGAGTGAATGTAGACGTTGGTTTAGAGACGCAATTGAGACACGTCAACAGCTGCCGTCCCAAAAGTCTACATTTGAGACGTACCGGCTTCGTTGCCTAAGTGGGGAAGGCATGGGAAGGCACCACGCGGGGAATAGCCAGACGCTAGGTGCCTTAAGTGAAGGAGGCATGGGCAGGAGCGCACCCAGCCTCAGCGGTGGAAAAGGGCTGCCGAACGGATCTAATCACGCTGCTGCCACGGTCTGAGGGAGAACCAGAGGCTATCTAACGTTATGCCGAGGCGGATGTGGCTCGTGAGCTACAAATTCGCTGTGGCTCGTCAGCCTGAAATCGTACATGGTGCCTGAGGAGGTCGGGAGGTTGCTAACCCACGTCCGCGTACGTCACTGCGCGGGTAGTCGATACTTTTCGAAGCCGGAGCCAGTACGTGTCACAATTCATTTTTCCGGCCACACTCGCCTTACTGCTGGCAATCCCTGCTCTAACGACTGCGACACAAGCCGAGGACTATCAACGCGGTGATGATCCGCGCCTCCGGCAAATCTATGCGCAATGTATGCTCAACGACGCGGAGAGGGATAGGGTAGAAGGCCACCGCCTACAAAGACAAGTCGAGAACGATCCGAACATCACAACGGGCGAACAGATCGATCGAATCGCGAACCAATACACTGAAGATGGGTTCCAACTCTTCCGCTATTGCATGGAGGCGAAGGGTGCGTTCTTCGATGAGACCTGTCCTTCTTCCAGTCGAATGAACCGCTACTGCTATTCGATACCCAAAACGGAAACTCCAGAATAGACATGGAAGGTAACCACTAGGCGCGCTTGGTAAATCCCAACGTGCGCCTGAGGATGGCGATCCGTAGAAGGGCTGGACAATATTATCGAAAGCAGACCAATGAATATCTCAAGAGCGTAAGGTAGCTGGTCAGGGGTCGCACGCAGGGAACCCAGTGGTAGCCGTGCGAACTAGATATTGCCGCTGGTCTCGCTACCTGCCGCGCTCTGACTATGAGCTTTTGGTCCGATTGGCTGAGCCACGTCGTCTACCGGGTTCCTGTCGCCGTACCCGATTATGGCGCATGTGATAAGAACTATGACAAAGAGACAGGCGAGGACGCCGGTTAGGTCCACCCTTAGGGTGACGCCTTCGTCAGATGGGTCTTCAGGAGATGTCAGGAGTGTCATAGTGCCCCACTTTTTCGAACATATTTGACCTCCCATGCGGACAATTAAGCATCATTCGAATGGCAATGGAAGAGAGAAAATCGTCGTCACATCAAATGCTTAGGCTGTCGTGCGTTGGATCGAAGGGGGTGCCCGGGGGTGCCGCGCGTGCTGTATATCCGATGGGTCGCTCAGAAATTTCTATCAAACATTCCGAGGTCGCAGCTAGTGAGGTATTCGGTCAAGTTCGGGCGGAGGAACGTCGTTTGGCCTCTCACCGATCCAATCTTGAGGAAGGTTATCGACCAGCAAGTCGGTCCCTTCATAGGCTGTTTTTTGGGTGCCGCTGGCGACGATACAGGCTTGGTCTTCCTTACTTGGACGCCCCCGTCGAAAAAAGTCGTAAATCAGGACCCAGCTATTGTCGCCGTACAGCAAGAAGTGACGGATCGTTTCGCCTTGCTTGCCAGGGTTGCTGTAGTTCACGATAGCTTTTTTTTCGCCCATTACGCTTACAATGTAGTTCCAGACGACATCGGAGCGACCACAAACCATTCGCAACTTAGTAGTTAGAACAGAGGAGTCAGACCGAGATTCTGTATTGAGAGAAAAAATGGCGTTTGCAGCAGCGAACAGTATGCAGAATGCAACGCCCCTGCCGGAAGCTAAGGGTATTCCTCCAAGCATCTGTTGACAGGTTAGCATGGTTCCCCCAAGCGTCCGTGCCGGGACGCATTTTGAAGGCATCTTCATCCCTTCGACAAGATATCAGATTCTGCTAATGTAAGGCCAACCGTTCTGGCATTTGCTTCAGAATATCGAAATATCTATCAACAATTTCGTTGCGGCGCTAAGGTGTGCTTGCAATGGTTCTGGGAGATGGAACACAGACACTTCGACAAATTCCGGTACGGCTTAGCGTCCCTTCTGGTGCGCCGTCCACATCTCCGTTGCCATGCCAAGACCGCCCATTGGTGGGCCGAGCTTGTCGAGAGCTATGCGGATGCCCTTAGGTTCCGCGACAAGCTTCGCGCAGAAGGAGACCCTAAGAAGCTCATCGCGGAATACGAACAACTCTGTAGTGAGCTAGAGGATGAACTTGAAGGCTATTTCACTGCTGCGGGAATCGACCGTTCATGAGCCGCCTAGACGAAACTAAAGCTGCCATCATGGATCACCCAAGGGCCCTTAAGGCTACACCCGAGATTGTGATCAATCTGTTTACCATCGGTGTCCCACTGGAGGCTGAGGGATTCACTGAGGACGAGTCTACCTGGCCCTGCGAGGGCACTTACAGGCTCTGCTTAACGAAGCCCTTAGCTTAACCAGAAAGCCGACGATGCGCGACAAACTCTTCATTCTCAGTGAGAACGATGACGGCTCTTGGGCGATCATCGATATTGAGAACGGTTCGGTTTTCCTTCATTCCAACACGCAGGAGTTCTCGCCCCTATGGGAGGGACCGACAATGGACGCCGACGAGGCGAGACGTTTTGTGGATGTCTTAAACGGTTTCTGGTGCCCCTGAGGTCTACCCTATGGAGGGAGGCTCTGCCACTATGCCAGTAGGAGACACAGCCAGCGACAGCGCTACACGCTCGCTGAGCACGGTCGCCAAGTCGTCTTCTTGTGAGACTTCCTTGATTCCGCGGTCACCGGCTAAAGAGCGGTGTGATCTGCCAGAACGGGATGCGGGTGTAGACGGTTTCACTTCATGCGGGTATTTATGATGTGGGCGTTAGGGGGGTATCTAATGGGATCGTTCTCAATTTGGCATTGGCTGATAGTACTTGTTATTTTCGGAGGTATTGGTTGGCTAGTATTCTCATCGCGAAACAAGGTCGCAACAGCTACGGGCGAACCTGCAGGGTTTGGTGGGTGGCTGATCCTGCCGATGATCGGTCAAACCGTAGCACCCATTAAAACGCTTGCAGGTGTTGCCGAGACTGCGAAAGCGTACGATCAATATGGGTCGGTTCCTGGGGCACAAGTGGCGTCCTATGGAGAAGGCGCGTTGACGTTTGCCTATCTTGCCTTGCAGGTTGTCACCTTGATCGCGATGTATCGGAAGAGCCGCCTGTTCCCAAAGTTGTTTTTGTACCAATGGCTAGCCATTCCAGTATATCTAACCCTTGACGCTCTAGTGGTGTCTTTATCTTTGGGAGTTTCGGTCGACCAGCTTTATGGACAGGCTGAAATTGCTGCTGCTGTCACCCCTTTCGTCGCTGCCGGTCTGTGGGTTCTGTACATGTTCAAATCGGTGCGTGTTCGAAATACGTTCGTCCGGGGGCGATCATTTGGAGACGTTGTCGTAGAACCACGCTAGCCGGTGAACGCAGTCACTTCAGACCCGCTTCAATGCGCTGATAAGGAATAGAGAGGCGCCGCAGTCAGACTCCACCTGTGTCTTAGACGCCAGTCATGGCCTTTAGCCCCAAGAATCACAGCCAAGAGTTGACTTATCAGCAGAAGTAACTGCAAGCTTCAGAGCCGCGCGATTCCCTTAAGGTTCGTTTGAAGGACGTTAGGTTTTGAAAGATACTGATACATTAGTTGCCGTTCAGAAGCTGTTGTTGAATCTTCAAGGGCGAGATAAAAATGAAGCAGAGACCCGTCATAAAATTATCGATGTAATCCTACACGACGTATTTTCCTGGCCAAAGAATAGAGTCGCTGTGGAAGAACATATTTCTCCAGGATATGCCGACTATATCCTGAAGAAGACGAATGGCGACGATCTTTTGTTTATCGAGGCGAAGAAAGAGGGCGTCTATTTCGACCTGCCCGCACCTTATGTCTCGAAGGAGAACTATGGCTATCTCTCAATTGCCAAGCTGCGAACCGACGAAAATATTCGTGCTGCTATGGATCAAGTCCGAAACTATTGCTTTGATACAGGATGCGAATTTGCAGCTATAACAAACGGCCATGAGTGGGTATTCTTCAAGACGTTTGAAAAAGGAAAGCGCTTCGAGAATCTTCAGGCGTTCGTGATCAGAAATATCCAGTTCTTCGAGAAGGATTTCACGAAGGCGCAAAACACATTCTCATTTACCTCGATCTTTGAACGGTCGTCCTTGCATGAGGCACTGTCGAGTGCCCCGCCCAAGGATAGGCTTATCTTCTTTCCCAAGGAAAAGATTCCATCATACTCTCATACGATCACGGCAAACAGGCTGGCGGGTACGCTTCGGCCGGTTGTTAACCACTACTTTGGCGTGATTGGCGACGGTGACACAGAGTTTATGGACCGGTGCTATGTCTCGCAGCGGGACTACGCCAACATGTCGGATGGCATTACGGTGCTAATCGAAGATAGCCTCACGCCCTATTTCAAGAGCTACGGTGTTAGCCAGTTGGACGAAACAGGCAGGGGTGGGCAACTTGGCGGCCGACTTACCAAAAACATTAAGAGGCATAGGCAAGGCGAGGTCTTGGTCCTATTCGGAGGTAAGGGCGCAGGAAAATCAACGTTTATAAAGAGGCTGCTGAAGCATAATCCGCCACCATGGCTACGGGAGCACTCGGTGATCGCTATTGTGGACCTATTGAAGGTGCCCGAGGACGTTTCGGTAATACGTGAAACGATCTGGGACTCTTTGGTGACCGGGCTGGATCGCGATGGAGTTTTAGACCTACCCAGAGATAAGCTCCTGTCGGGTTTGTTCTCGGACAGGTTCGAAATTGCAAAGAGGCAGGATCTGGCTGGACTGAACATTAAGTCCGAAGCCTATAATATGCGGTTGAATGCGCTTGTAGCAAGTTGGAAGAATGACAAACCATACTGCGCGAAACGACTTGCAGATTATTGGTCTGGTCGTTCCAAGGGCGTCATTGTCGTTGTTGACAATACTGATCAATACGCATCGGAGACGCAGGATTTTTGTTTCACCTCTTCGCAGGAGATTAGCAACCTCCTATTTTGCGTAACTCTCATCTCGATGCGAGAAGAGCGCTTCCATAACTCGAAGATCCACGGCCTCTTAGACGCATTTCAAAATTCGGGCTTTCATATCAGCTCCCCTAAGCCTTCGACCGTCTTCAAAAAGCGGTTGAGCTATACAAATATGCTCTTGAGCGATAAGAGCCGTCGTCGGGGGCTTCTCGCGTCGGAAGTTAGTGGGCAGCTTGTCGATGACTGCGTAAAATATCTTTCGATTCTTTCTGCGGAGTTTGGGAATGATAAATCACCGTTGAACGGCTTTCTCACGGCGTGTGCACACGGAGACATTCGCTTGTCACTGGATCTGTTTCGGAGTTTTTTGCTGTCGGGATATACAAACGTAGACGAGATGCTCGCTAGCGGTAGCTGGACGTTCAAGATCCATCAGATCATCAAGCCGGTGATGATTCCGAACCGTTACTTCTACGATGAAAATCTCAGTGACATACCCAATGCGTTTCAGGTTCGACACACAAGGCACGGTTCGCATTTCACCGCGCTTCGGATCCTGCGTAAGCTTGCAAAGAACGTCGAGCGCTCGATGCCGGCCTATATGTCAGCCGCCGAATTGAAAGCCTACTTTGTCAATACGTTCAATATGGCAGATGACTTTGCAAGCAATCTTGATGTGCTTCTAAAGCATGGTTTCGTTGAGTCGAACAATCGTCTCGACAGATACGCTGATGATTTGGATAGTGTCAAAATTACGAACTATGGTCTCTACATGGTACGGGATCTTGCGTATTATTTCACTTATCTAGACCTTGTCTGCACAGACTGCGGTATCTTCAGTGAGCAGGTCAGCAACTATCTCGTTGAAGCCGCGCGAAAAGAATACGACCTCTTCTCAAAAGGTGAGAGACTTGAGCGTATAACCACTCGCTTAGATCGAGTGGAGAAGTTCATCGACTATCTAGCCGACGAAGAAAGCCGTGAACGGGAGCTTTACTCTCTTGGAATGAAAGAGGACGAGATGTTTACGGCAATAATCAAGAGGAATTTTGCATCGGAAAAGGAGATCGTAATGCGCAGCGCGAAGCGCAATACCGATCCTCGGCCTTGGAAAACAAAAGGCAGACGCCGCGCCTAGCGACGCCTTCACGGTGAGAATCCTCGACGAACGCATGTTCACTGATTGTTGAGCGCGGTTGACGCCCACATCTCAGTGGATGGGCCGACTGGCTTGAGTAAGGGCGGGTGATGCGCAGCCTTTTCCAGTCGCCAGTCTAAATACGGATGCGGACCATGCTTCAGGGTTCGTAAGTTTCCGTTCGGACCGCCACAAGTGTCCTATCCGACATTCATGCTTATGGCGCCATCGTTGCGATCCCTTCGTCATCTTCCTCTGGCTTCTCTTCCACCGAGGAGCTTTCGTTTGGGTGCAAACTCAGGGCCCATACCGCCTCAGAGATCGTCAAAGCGCCAGATTCAATCAGCTTAACCGGATCGCGAATGATCTCGATTTTCGATTTAGATTTCATAGCATCTGTGACGAGATAGATGTGATATCGCGCCCCATGCTTGACGGCTGCAATCCACTCGTTCGCGGTTAGAAGCAGACCGCTGACGCCAGGCCCAACGCTGGCCTTTACTTCAATGTGGATTGGAAGTCCAAAATCATCCACAGAGGTGATGTCCCAGCCCGGTGTTTCACCGTTTTTAGACAACCATTTTACTTGCTCAGGCTTGTAACCCGCTCTGATTGCCCTGGCTCGCTCATAGTCGAAGACGATTTGTTCTCCTCTATCACCAACCTTCTTGGATGCTTGCGAGTAACGTTCACCGCCACCACCGCCACGAGCCGTCCGCTTTTGTCGAGGCGGACGCGGGGTAAAAGTGGCAACGTCGGGATCAATGCTTGGCGGAGCATCGATGGCAGCTTCAAATAGCTGCTGCAGATCAGGGCGAAGAGGATGTCTTGCAAGGTGCCGGTAGAGCTCGATGAGATAAAGGTAATCCCGAACCAGCGTTTCCTCCGAAGGCAAGTCATCTAAGTCATATTCGATGGCTGCTATGTTCGACTGTTGGTAGTCAATATGTCTACCATCACCGGCACTCGCCGCCAGATCGATGGCATCCAGATAAAGTGGCCGTGGAAATTGGAGAAGAGTCTGAAGATGACGGGCAGCCTCTCTTAGCTTTCGGTGCCGCTCCACTTGCGGAAAGTAGGCAAATTGCGTGGTACCGAATGCGATCGAAACATAGAGTCGTTTCAAATCAACAGAAAATAGATAGACGACATAGAAGCCCCCTGTGGCGCTTCCGGTTACTGTTGGATCGAAGGTAGCGATCCACGGGGCAGCAGTGATGTTTCCTCTTCCTGTACTGCCTGTGAAAGTTAGTCCGCTGCCCGGTCCAAGCGACCGCTCCAGGAGTGCGGGAAAAGTCGTGACGACCTGTTGGTAGATCTCATGACCTTTTGCTGTTTTGATAGTCTTGCGGTATTCCGGCCAGCCAGCTCGGATAGCCGCAATTGTCTCGGTCATTGTCATATGCAGTTCTAGCCCCCGTCAAACTCAAAGGCACTCATAAGTCGCAATCGTATATGAACTCTTATCCCAAGAGTGAGCGGGTGGTCCTATGCCCGCGTTCGTGGCCGACGGTCTGCATCGGCGCCCAGCCATGCTGCACTTCCAACGTGGTCATTCCTCTTTGGGCCACGCGTACGTCACACCAGTGGTCTCTTCGGGTGCGTGCTTCCAGTGGAACCTGACCTGCCCATTCGGCCAATCAACGGTAACCTTCTCGAAGAGTTGTCGCAGGATGGCGTTAATCATGGGTATATCCGGGTGTTCTTTTTCCGAAGCGTCAACGAGTTCGGTTGTCGTATTCATAACTCGGTTGGTAAGAGCGTCGGAGATGCGTCCTTCAATTTCACCGAGTCGCCTCCTGATCCCATCTCGCTCCGCCTCCATATCTTTGAGGCGATCCAGGAGTGCCTTTGAGTGGCCGACTGCCGCGATAGCCTCGACCAGCCTTTGAATTTCGTCACCAATCACCTCGTCATGTAGGCTGATGCGTTCCCATTCGGTCTGCAACTCCATGTCAGGCGCCGGGAGCGCGATCAGTAGTTCCGGCGCTTTGGCGAGTAATGCAGCCTCAACATCGTCAAGACGCACCTGACGGTACTCACAGCCAGCTCCTGCCTTGGCGACCGTGCAGACGAGGTATGGCTTCCCACCCTTCTTCCCACCCTTGTTGACCCGGGTCATCGTGGCGTCACACTTGGGGCACTTGGCAAGCCCGGCCAAGATGTTTGCCATCGGTGCCTTCGATGTCGCTGCCCGCATGTTGGTGAACGACGACACTCGATCAAAGATCTCCCGGTCAATCACAGCCGGAAAATAGCCTTCAACCGTCTCCGTGGGAGTGCGGACCTTCTTTCCATCGACCCTGTCCACCCGGTGCGGCGTGAAGTTTCCTACGACGGACGGATCGGCCAGCATCTTCTTGATATATGATCTCTGCCAATGCTTCCCTCTCCCGAACACCGGAACGCCCTCGCGGTTAAGCGTTTCGGCAATCCCGTGCTGCCCTTTTCCCGCTAGGGTCATATCGAATACGCGTCGAACAATTTCTGCCCGCTCCGGGATCACGTCAAAGCCACTTCTGTCGTCCCGAAGACGGAGCCAACCCGGCGACAGAGCCGACAAGGGTCGGATAGCTGCGGCTTTGCGTTTGGCGCCCCAAGCCTCTCTAAGCCTCCTAGCCTTAACTTCACTCTCTTCGTTCGCTCGCATGAACATCATGACGGCGACCATCAAATCGATCGGGTTCCTCCGGAGGCTATCGTAGGTATATTCACGACCGTCGTTCAAGGTAACAACCGTAACGCCCTCCCGCGCGATGTCCTTTAGGGTATCGAGCGCGTCCAATGCATTCTCTCTGGATACGCGGTCCAGGTTTTCGACAAGCAGGTAGGACCCCGGTGCAATATCACCCGACCGAACATAGGAGAGGAACTCTCCCAGCATTCCGTCGGTCTTGTTCCTGCCTTCCCACGCAGACATCCCCAGATCATGAAAGGCAAACTTGGTGTCGATCTCCAATCCGTGCGTAGCAGCATAGACTTCGGCGGCTTGGGTCTGGCGTCGGAAACTGTCACCCTTGCTCTGTTCGGGTGTTGAGAAGCGGACGTATGAGTAAGCCTTAGGGCGGTTCAGAATATCCATGGACGGGTCCTTACAAATCGCGAGGTCTTTTGTCCATAATCTCCTGATGGTCGGCCCGCCCGGCTCCGGCAAGTCGATGCTGGCAGCGCGGCTGCCCTCTATCCTTCCACCGCTTTCGGCGGCCGAGCTTCTCGAAGTCTCGATGATCCATTCCATTGCCGGCCAGCTTTCCGGCGGCAAGCTCTCGGATCGCCGGCCGTTCCGCACGCCGCATCATTCCGCGACGATGGCGGCGATGGTCGGCGGCGGCCTGCGTGCGAGGCCCGGCGAAGCGTCGCTCGCCCATCACGGCGTCCTCTTCCTGGACGAGTTTCCCGAGTTTTCGCCACAGGCGCTGGATGCGCTGCGTCAGCCGCTGGAAACCGGTGAATGCATCATCGCCCGTGCCAACCACCGGGTTTCCTATCCGGCGAGCATCCAGCTTGTCGCGGCTATGAACCCCTGCCGCTGCGGCATGGCCGGCGAACCGGGCCATAGCTGCGCTCGCGGCCCGCGCTGCCAGTCGGATTACCAGGCGCGAATTTCCGGACCCTTGATGGACCGCATCGATATCCGCATCGACGTTCCTGCGGTGTCTGCCGCCGACCTCATTCGCCCGATGGCCGCCGAGACAAGCGCCGCGGTGGCGGCCCGCGTCGCGCTCGCCCGGGAGATCCAGCAGGATCGCTTCATCGCGGCGGGTCTTACAGGGATCGCCACGAATGCCCGCTGTTCGACGGCGGCGATCGAAAAATATGCCGAACCGGATGCCGGCGGCCTGCAGCTACTGCGTGACGCCGCCGAGAAAATGCGGTTTTCAGCACGCGGCTATCACCGCGTGCTGAAGGTGGCGCGAACGCTCGCCGATCTCGACGGCAAGCCGACGGTCGGGCGTATTCATCTCGCAGAAGCCATTTCCTACCGGATCGCCGGCGAGCGGTTGACGGTGGCTGCGTGAGATGAGCGAGTAGGAAGTCGCAAATAGCGAATAGGCGGTAGCTCTCGCTATTCGCTATTCGCTATTCAGTTCCCCAGTCCTTCAAATAGCGCCGTCGAAAGATAACGCTCGGCGAAAGACGGAATGATAACGACGATATTCTTGCCCGCATTCTCCTCGCGGCGGCCGATCTCGATGGCAGCCGCCAGCGCCGCGCCAGAGGAAATGCCGACGGGAACACCCTCGAGCTTGGCGACGAGGCGGGCCATCTCCATGGACTGGGCGCTGTTGACGGTGACGACCTCGTCATAGATTTTGGTATCGAGGATCGCAGGGGCAAAGCCGGCGCCGATGCCCTGGATCTTGTGCGGGCCTGGCTGGCCGCCGGACAGAACAGGGGACTCCTCCGGCTCGACCGCGATGACTTTGATTTCCGGCTTCTTCGACTTCAGAACCTGGCCGGCCCCTGTGATTGTGCCGCCCGTGCCAATGCCGGAAACGAGAATGTCGACGGTGCCTTCGGTATCGTTCCAGATTTCCTCGGCCGTTGTCTTGCGGTGGATTTCCGGGTTTGCCGGATTCTCGAACTGCTGGGGGATGATGGCGTCGGGAAGCGACGCGGCAAGTTCTTCCGCCTTGGCGATTGCGCCCTTCATGCCCTTCGAACCTTCGGTCAGCACGAGTTCGGCGCCGAGCAGCGCCAGCATCTTGCGGCGCTCGACCGACATGGTCTCCGGCATGGTGAGGATGAGCTTGTAGCCCTTGGCCGCGGCTGCGAAGGCGAGCGCGATGCCGGTATTGCCCGAGGTCGGTTCGATGAGTGTCGAGCGGCCGGGCGTAATTTTGCCCTGAGCTTCGAGACTCTCGATCATGGCGACGCCGATGCGATCCTTGACCGAGGCAATCGGGTTGAAGAATTCGAGCTTGGCAAGAAGATTTGCCCTGACGCCCTTTTCCTTGGCGAGCTTGTCGAGGCGGACAATCGGCGTATCGCCGATGGTCTCGGTGATCGACGAGTAGATGCGGCCGCGGCCCGGTTTCCTCAGCATGAATACGCTCCCTTAATGATGGTTGGGGAAAAGAATAGGGTCAAAGTCTGAAGCAGGCCAGAGTGCCTTGCTTCACGGGAGCATGATTGGAGGGAAAATATCGTTTTGACCAGCTGCTTTGCAGAACGAATTTTTCAGGCCGCGGGGGTGGCGATGAAAGCTGCAGTGCCGGCCAGAATGCCGGCGGCCGTCTTGTTCAGCGCCCGCAGCGCACGTGGTTGCTTGAGCATCATTCGCGCACGCGAGGCAAGGAGCATATAGGGCACCAGAACAACCAGCAACACGACGAAGGTGGTTGCCAGGAGGATGCCGTATTCGCGAAGCCCGATGTGATTGATGTCGATCAGCGTCGGGACGAGGGCGACATAGAAGAGCATCGTCTTCGGGTTGCCGAGTGTTACCAGCAGACCGGACAGGAAACTCATGCCGATGCTGCTTGATTTCCGCGCGGCAATATTCTGCGGCAGGAGCCCGGCCGTCCATAGCTTGTAGGCGATGTAGCAGAGATAAAGCACGCCGGCGAATTTGATGACGAGGAAAATCCCCGTGAAGGTCTGCGCCACGAAGGCAAGGCCGAGGATCACCGCTGTCAAGTAAGTGATGTCGCCAAGAACAAGACCTAGCCCCATAAAGAAGGTCTCGCGAAAATTCGAGCCGAGCGCACGGGCGACGATCGCCGTGATGCCCGGCCCGGGGATTGCCGCCGCGATGAAGAGCGCCGCTACATAGGCGAAAAGGGCGGTGAACGACATGGTGTGGCTCCTGCTTCCATCGCCTTCTACGCCTGCAACCCGTTGGTTTCAACACCCGGCACTTTGTCATCATGCTGCGGTCGCTTGCCGCTATTGACGCTGGCTGGTGCGGTTCTAGTTCCAAGGCGGTGGTTGATCGCCGATCGAAGCCGGAGCCGCCAAATCCGGGACCACAAGCCGTTCCGGCACTTGCCATTGCCTGACACTGACGCTCGCCAAAGGAGACACCTTATGAGCCCCACAGACGCCGAAAAGCGCAAACTCGCCCCGCTTGCTACCCCGACGGACCTGAAAAGCAATGCCATTCAGGATATTTCGGGCGCTCTGGCTGCGTTGCTGGCAGATGTTTTTGCGCTTTACATGAAGACCAAGAATTTCCATTGGCATATGTCAGGGCCGCATTTTCGCGACTATCACCTGATGCTGGACGAGCAGGCTGAGCAGATCTTTGCTACGACCGATGCGATTGCCGAACGCGCCCGCAAGATCGGCGGCACGACACTGCGCTCCATCGGCCATATCGGCCGCCTGCAGCGCATCAATGACAATGACGCGGAGTACGTCACGCCGGAGGACATGCTGGCGGAACTGCGTGACGACAACAGGCAGCTGGTGTCGCTGTTGCGCGAGACCCACGATGTCTGCTCCGAGCACAATGATTTCGCCACCACGAGCCTGCTGGAAGTGTGGATCGACGAGGCCGAGCGTCGGACATGGTTCCTGTTCGAAACGACCCGCCAGCCGAAATAGCCTCGCTCGGTTCTCAGATCATCAGCCAGCCCGCGCGCGCAACAGCTGCGCGGGCGTCCAACCAAGGTTCATGCCTGCCGCGGCGACGAGGATGATGGCTGCGCCGACCAGTTGCAGAGGCTGCAATGCGTGTCCGAATGCCAGTCGATCCACCAGAATTGCGGCGATCGGATAGATGAATGACAGCGCCCCGGTCAGATGGATCGGCAGCTTCTGGATCGCGCCGTAGAGCAGCACATACATCAGCCCTGTATGCACGATGCCCATTGTGATCAGGATCGACCACGACTGGCCATCCGCGGGCAGGTCAGAGAAATTCATGGTCGGCAGCAGCATCAGCACTCCGGTCGATACCTGAATGAGTGCGATCAGATGCGGCGGCGTGCCCTTCAGCCACTTTGCGGCGAGTGCGGCGAGCGCATAGAAGAAGGCCGCTCCGAGCGCCAGCGCAATACCCACGCCATAGCTGCCTGAAACGGCCCCGGCCCCAGGCTTGGCTTCGACAATCGCCAACATGCCGGCAAAGGCAAGCGCCAGCCAGAACAGTTTGGCCGCCGTGATCCTCTCGCCGAGAAACGCGGCACCAAGCGCCAGCAGCATGAATGGCTGCGTGTTGTAGACGGTCGTCGCGATCGAAATGGATGCGTGGGAATAGGAGGCGAAAAGCAGCAACCAGTTCAGCACGATGGCGATCCCGCCGAGGACGGCTATGCCAAAGGCTTTCGGCGAGAGAATACCCGGTTTCAGGAACCCCAAAGCGCCGCAGATGACAAGCAAGCTCGCCGTGCCGAAGAGGCAACGCCAGAAAACGACACCGCTCACCGGCTGTCCAGACATGACGACAAACCAACCGATC
The DNA here is from genome assembly GCF_012641395.1 of Rhizobium sp. P32RR-XVIII. Lineage (GTDB taxonomy): Bacteria > Pseudomonadota > Alphaproteobacteria > Rhizobiales > Rhizobiaceae > Rhizobium. The sequence goes on from NZ_JABAIH010000001.1 coordinate 252,946, forward strand.
GTCCCGGAAATCACCATGGCTGCCGTCATCTCCGCGGCGCCTCTGCCTATGTCGTTCTGCATCACCATCTCCTCTGATCTGCTGGAGATTATTGCCTATGCGCGCCTGTTTCTATAATATGGAAGGTGCATGAATGCTGTTTTCCCTAAAAATAAAAGGCGAATTGGTATAAATGGCTAATGACGTGTTTCGCTTGGACGGCATCGACCAGCGCCTCCTCGATGCGCTGGCGGAGAACGCGCGAATTTCTTTGAAGGAACTGGCGCAGGCGGCCAATCTCTCGTCGCCAAGTGCGGCGGAGCGGCTGCGCCGTTTGGAGGAGCGCGGCGTCATCAAGGGCTTCACGATCGATATAGACCCGGCGGCTCTCGGCTATCCGCTGCAGGCCATCGTCCGGGTCCGGCCGCTGCCGGGGCAACTCCACGTCGTCGAACGGATTATCCAGGAGACACCGGAATTCATCGAATGCGACAAGGTAACGGGCGACGACTGCTTCATCGCACGCCTGGTCGTTCGCTCGATGGGAGAGCTTGACGGCATTCTGGACAAGGTGGCCGAAAAGGCGGAGACGAATACCTCGATGATCAAGGCCTCGCCGGTCAAACGCCGCCTGCCACCGCTTACCAATCCGAAGACCGATAGCCCGTAAGCCGCGGCGATTCTGCGTTGTCTAGAAGTCCGCCATCGGCGACAGCATGGCGGCAGCCGCGGGTGCCAGGTCCTCCGCGCCGCGCAGCATGAAGACCGTGCCGCTTTCGAGGAAGAGGGCCTCGCCGTGCCAATCAAGCTTGTCCGGCGCAAAGAAGACGTCGACCTGCGCAGGGGCCACGCCGAGCCCGCCGAGGATGACACCAAGAGGCGGAATTTTCTTGGCGACGACATCAAGGAGGCTGAAGCGGCCCGGCTCCTCCTGTTTCCAAGCGATCACGGCTTTCTCTTCATCGAGCCAGCTCAGGGAGACCTCGGGATCGAGTTGCGTATTGATGAGAAACATTGCCGCATTGTGTGAGACGGCGAGCACGTCCGAAACCGGAGCGCGCGTTCTCAGCACTTCCTGCAGGAGGGCGAGATCGCCGCTGTTTCGCGGATCGAGCGGTTGGGCAGGCTTTGCCGTGAAATTGGGCCTCGGCGCTTCTCCGGAGTGGCGGTGCATCGGCAGGCTGCGAAATCCATAAGGTTCGTAGAGTGACGGTTTGTCGGTGTAGAGGACGATCGCCTCGAACTCCTGGCTTTCGCACCACTCAAGCGCCTTCCGTGTCAGATCACGGTAAAGCCCGCGTCCCCGCCATGGCGGACGAACCGCGCCGGATTGAAAGGCGGCTGCGTTGATCTGCCGGCCGTTGATGACGAGCGGCATGGCAAATGCGGATAGATTGGCGGCAAGCGCCCCATCGGCGGCAAACCAGCCGAAGGGCATGCTTGTCGGATCAGGGCCGCCGAGGTCTTGCAGCGGACCGATGTCGATCCCGAACGTGTCGTCGAGGAGAGAAACGAGTGCCCGCCACGCGACGGGATCATGAAAATAGTCCTGACGGAAGGTCAGCCCTGAGCCGTCAATTGGCTTGCTCATACGCCGGTTGAGCCGAAGCCGCCGGCGCCACGCGTCGTCGTGCTGCTTTCGGTTATCTCGGCAACGCGCACCTGAGTGACCGGTGCGATCACCATCTGGGCGATCCGCATGCCGCGCGTGATCTCGAAGGGATCTTCCCCGAGATTGATGAGGAGGACCTTCACTTCGCCGCGATAATCGCTGTCGATCGTTCCGGGCGTGTTGAGGCAGGTGATGCCGTGCTTGAAGGCGAGCCCGGAGCGCGGGCGGATCTGCGCCTCGTAGCCATCGGGAATCTCGAAGATGAAGCCGGTCGGCACCAGCGCGCGCTTGCCCGGCGCGAGGGTCAGCGGCGTGTCTGCAGCCACTGCCGCGCGCAGGTCCATGCCGGCGGCGCCGCTCGTTTCATAGGCGGGCAGGTCGAGGCCTTCGCCGTTCGGCAAACGGACAAGGTTGAGCTTGGGGCGGATGTCGTCATGAATGGTCATGCGGGCATTACTTTGCACCGGAAAGGCCAAGGTCAATTGCAATGGCGGGCTTTAATCGCTAGATACGCCGCAATTCCACAGGATTCACATCATGGCCGAAAGTCTCGCCGAGGCGGTTTCCCGCCGCCGCACATTCGCTATTATCGCGCACCCGGATGCGGGTAAGACTACGCTCACCGAAAAGCTGCTGCTCTTCGGCGGGGCGATCCAGCTCGCCGGCGAAGTCAAGGCGAAGAAGGACCGCATCCAGACTCGGTCGGACTGGATGAAGATCGAGCGCGAGCGCGGCATTTCGGTGGTCACGTCCGTCATGACCTTCGAGTATGACGACAACGTCTTTAACATTCTCGACACGCCCGGCCACGAAGACTTCGCCGACGATACCTATCGCACGCTGACCGCGGTGGACGCGGCGGTCATGGTCATCGATGCGGCCAAGGGCATCGAGCCGCGCACGCTGAAGCTCTTCGAAGTCTGCCGCATGCGCGACATTCCGATCATCACCTTCATCAACAAGATGGACCGCGAGAGCCGCGATCCCTTCGAAATCCTCGACGAGGTGGAAGAGAAGCTCGCGCTGGACACTGCGCCGATTACCTGGCCGATCGGGCGCTCCAAGACCTTTTGCGGTTTGTACAATCTTGCGGCAAACACCGTCCGCGGTTCGGACACCGAAGTCGAAGGCACGCCGGTCAATGGGCCGCAGAGCGTGGCGAACCGGCTCCCGGAAAACGAGCGTCAGGCTTTCGTCGACGAAACGGAACTTGCGATCGAGGCCTGCCGGCCTTTCGACCGCCAGGCCTTCCTCGAAGGTCACATGACGCCGGTGTTCTTCGGCTCGGCGCTGCGCAACTTCGGGGTTCGTGATCTGATCAACGCGCTCGGCGAATTCGCGCCGCCGCCGCGCGACCAGATCGCCGATACCCGCAAGGTGCATGCAAGCGAAGACAAGATGACGGCCTTCGTGTTCAAGATCCAGGCCAACATGGACCCGAACCACCGCGACCGCATCGCCTTTGCCCGCATCTGCTCGGGCAAGCTTGAGCGTGGCATGAAGGCGCGTCTTGCGCGCACTGGCAAGCAGCTCGGCCTCACCGCGCCGCAATTCTTCTTCGCGTCACAGCGACAGCTCGCCGACACCGCCTATGCCGGCGATGTCGTCGGCATTCCGAACCACGGCACGCTGCGCATCGGCGATACGCTGACCGAGGGTGAACCTCTGGTGTTCCAGGGTGTGCCGAACTTTTCGCCCGAAATCCTTCGCCGCGTCCGTCTCGAAGATGCGATGAAGGCGAAGAAGCTGAAGGAAGCTCTGCAGCAGATGGCCGAAGAGGGCGTTGTCCAGCTGTTTTCTCCGGAAGACGGCTCCCCGGCTATCGTCGGCGTCGTTGGTGCCCTGCAGCTCGACGTTCTGAAGGAGCGTCTGCAGGCGGAATACGGCTTGCCGGTCTCGTTCGAAATGTCGCGCTTCTCCGTCTGCCGCTGGGTCTCGTCCGACCAGCCGAGCGAACTCGAGAAGTTTCTCACGACCAAGCGCGGCGATATCGCCCGCGATCTCGATGGCGATCCGGTGTTTCTGGCACAGGACAGCTTCTCGTTGCGCTATGAGTCGGAGCGCTACCCGGCGATCAAGATGGCTGCCATCAAGGAATATCACGTCGCCAAGGCAGCGTGATATTCCATCCGCTATAACGCTGTGCAATAGTGCCGCCTGCGACGAATAACAGGCGGCACCCGATGAAGCTTCTTCCGGCATTTCTCCTCTTTCTTCTTGCATTCCTCCCGCTTGCCGAAGCGCGCACGATCACCGATGCCGCGGGCCGCAAAGTGGACATTCCCGACAGAATCGAAAAGGTCATGGCGGCCGGTCCGCCTGCCTCGGTCCTCGTCTATGTGCTGGCGCCGGAAAAGCTTGCGGGCTGGGTGCGCGCGCCGGGCGATGCCGAAAAAACCTATCTCATGACGGCTGTCCGCGACCTTCCGGTCTATGGCCAGCTTACCGGCAAGGGCGGAACGGCCAATATCGAGGCCGTGCTTGCCGCCAAGCCGGATCTCATTCTTGATGTCGGCACCGTGAATGCCACCTATGCTTCGTTGGCCGACAAGGCGCAGGCCCAGACCGGCATTCCCTATGTGCTGATCGACGGTGGTTTCGCCGGCAGCGCCGAAACGCTGCGCAAGGTCGGCGATATCCTTGGTGTCAGCGAGCGGGGCGAGAAACTCGCCATTTATGCCGAAGGCAAGCTAGCCGATCTCAAAGGAAAGCTTGCCGCCATACCCGCCGACAAGCGGCCGCGTGTCTATTACGGCCGCGGCCCCGAAGGACTGGAGACCGGCCTTTCCGGCTCCATCAATCTCGAAATTCTCGAAGCTGCGGGAGCGGTCAATGTGGCGGCTTCGGCCGGGAAAGGCGGGCTGACGCAAGTCTCGCTCGAACAGATCCTCGGGTGGAATCCAGATACGATCCTTGCCGCGAGCGGCAAGTTCGCCGCCTCCGTGAAGAGCGACCCGCTCTGGGCAAATGTCGAAGCCGTCAAGCAGAGCCGGGTTTTCGTCACGCCGAGTCTGCCCTTTGGGTGGTTCGATTCACCGCCGGGCATCAATAGGCTGATCGGCATCGCCTGGCTGGAAAAGCTGCTCTATCCAGATATCTTCACGGCCGATCTTTCCGCCGACGTGCGCGATTTCTACAAGCTCTTCTATCAGGTCGATCTGAGTGACGAGCAGCTTGCGGCACTGATGAAGGGTTCGGCACAGGTGAAGTGAAATGACCGGGCAGGGCGAGACGATGGCGGCAGCGCCGCGAAACGGCTGGATCGCCGGCGGCCTTACCGGCCTTCTGCTGCTGTCCGTGGTATCGATGACAGTCGGCAAATATGGGGCGGGGCCGCTTGCATTCTTCGATGCCGTGAAAGTGGCGCTTGCAGGCGGCAAAGCCGATCCGATTCTCGAAACCGTGCTGTGGAACGTCCGCCTTCCGCGTGTAGCCGCCGGGCTCTGCGTCGGCGCCTCGCTTGCAGCAGCAGGTGCCACCTATCAAGGGATTTTCCGCAATCCGCTGGTTTCGCCTGATATTCTTGGCGTTTCGGCGGGCGCCAGCCTCGGAGCCGTCACCGCCATCTTCCTGTCGCTGCCGGTGGCCATGATCCAGCTTGCCGCTTTCGCCGGCGGGCTACTTGCGGTTGCCTCCGTCTATCTCGTCGGCCTTTCGGTGCGCGATCGCGATCCCGCGCTGACGCTCGTGCTCGCCGGGATTGCGATCGGAGCGCTGGTCGCCGCAGGCATTTCGCTGGTCAAGATTCTGGCCGATCCTTACGACCAGCTTCCGGCGATCACCTATTGGCTGCTCGGCAGCCTGACGGCGATTACCCGTTTCGACGTCCTCTCGATCCTGCCGGCACTGGTGATAGGCATCATGCCGCTAGCACTCTTCCGCTGGCGGATGAACCTGATGACGCTCGGCGAGGATGAGGCTCAGAGCATGGGCATCGATACCGGCCGCACGCGCCTTGTGCTGATCGCGGGCGCCACGCTGGTGACAGCGGCGTCGGTCTCCTTCACCGGCATCATCGGCTGGATCGGCCTCGTCATTCCGCATATCGCCCGCATGCTCGTCGGGCCGGATTTCCGCCGGCTGCTGCCGGCCTCAATGATGCTCGGCGGCGCTTATCTGCTCGTCGTCGACATGCTAGCCCGCAGCTTGGCGATGATCGAGGTTCCGCTCGGAATCCTTACAGCCGTCGTCGGCGCGCCCTTCTTCCTCTGGCTTCTGGCATCGGGCAGAAGGGGCTGGCAATGAGGCTTGCGCTCGAGGCTCTCTCGTTCGGCTACGCGGGGCGCACCGTGGCGGAAGGGGTCACGCTGGAACTCGCGCACGGCGAGGTGCTGGCGCTGCTCGGGCCGAACGGCGCCGGCAAGACGACACTGATGAAGACGATGCTCGGCCTCCTGCCACCGCGGGCCGGCGACATCCGGCTCGACGGGTGCCCGCTCGCCGAGTGGTCGCGACGCGAACGGGCACGCCGCATCGCCTACGTGCCGCAGGCGCATGCCTCGGTGTTTCCGTTCTCTGTGCGCGACGTGGTGCTGATGGGCAGGGCCCCGTATCTCGGTCCTTTCGAGACGCCGGGACCGGCCGATGTCGCGGCCGCGGAGGACGCGCTTGATTCCCTCGGGATCGCCGCCCTCGCCGACCGCGCCTATACTATGATCAGTGGCGGCGAGCGGCAACTGGCATTGATCGCCCGCGCGCTGGCGCAGGCGCCGTCGATCATGGTGATGGACGAGCCGGCCGCAAACCTCGATTTCGGCAATCGCATGCGGCTCCTGTCGCGCATCCGCCAATTTGCCGACAGTGGCCTTTCGGTGGTCTTCTCGACCCATGATCCGGATCACGCCTTCCTCGTCGCAGATCGCGTCGCGCTGCTGCATGATGGGCGGCTGCAGGCGCTCGGGCGCCCCGAGGCGGTGCTGACGCCGGAGACGATGAAGGACATATACGATATCGATGTAGTGGTCGGCTCGCTGCCGGGCAGCAGCGCCCGCCTCTGCGCCCCACGCCTGTAGGAGAGGCCGATGGTACGCGAGAACGAAATCAGGGAAAACGAAGTCGCCGTCGAATTACCGCCGGCGACCGACGCGGGGCTGGTGTTTATCGGGCGTATCCTGACGCCCTGGACCTCGCGCATGGAGACACCGCGCCAGGGACGGCACGACGGTCCGCTCTGCAGGATCGAGATATTCGAGCCCTGGAAACAGGCGCTCCAGGGCGTGGAGGCGTTCGAACGGCTGGAAGTGCTCTATTGGCTGGACAGAGCACGGCGCGATCTCGTGCTGCAGAGCCCCGCCAATAGCGGGAAGGTGCATGGAACATTTTCGCTTCGCTCGCCCGTCCGCCCGAATCCGATCGGGACGTCCATCGTCACGCTGGAGGGCATCGATGACGACACTTTGCTGGTTCGCGGGATGGACTGCCTCGACGGCACGCCGCTTCTCGATCTGAAGCCGGATCGTACGTTGTTCAAGCCCATCGCGCCGCCGCAGCCCGGCGATTTCCAGACCGGCGACGACGTGGCGCATTATTGCAAGAAGGCCTGACGATCAGTCGACGGCGATCATGACATCGGAGGCCTTGACGACTGCATAGGCCTCACGACCGACCGCAAGCCCGAGTTCGTCGACGGACTCGTTGGTGATGGAAGCCGTAACGATCGATCCGCCGCCGATATCGATCCGGACATGCGCCGTGGTCGCACCCTTCTTCACCTCGACGATCCTGCCCTTCAGGCGATTGCGTGCACTGATTTTCATGAGAGGCCTCCCAGTTGGTGACGACTAAGTGTAGCGGCGGAGATTTGCCGCAGCAATCCTACTCGTCGCGCGGATAGCGCTGGCTCTCTTCCAGTACGTTCAGGTCCATGTGGTTACGCATATAGCGCTCCGAGGCCTTCTGAAGCGGCTGATAGTCCCAGGGATAATAGGAGCCATTGCGCAGCGCCGCATAGACGACCCAACGGCGCGCCTGACTTTCGCGCACGGCTGCGTCGTAGCTTGCGAGGTTCCAGCGCTTGCTGGCCTGTTTGGTCAACTCTTCCAGAGTTCCGGCGTAGGCAGGGTCCTGGGCCAGGTTCTTCAACTCGTGCGGATCGGCATCGAGGTCGAAGAGCATCGGCGCGTCTTTTTCGCAGAGCGACAGCTTGTAGCGGCCGTCGCGCAGGCAGACGAGAGGCGCGATGGACCCTTCCGCCGCATATTCCATCGGTACCGGGCCACGGCCGCCTGTGCCGGTTGCCAGCGGGCCCAGATCTTCACCATCGGTCCATTTCTTCAGCGAAGTTATGTCGAGACCGGCAAGGCCCGCCAGCGTCGGCGTCACGTCGAGCGTCGACACCGGCCGGTCGATCCGCGCGGCGCTCCAGCCCGGTGCGGCGATCATCAGCGGCACGCGCGCCGAGCCGTCGAAGAAACACATTTTGAACCAGAGCCCGCGTTCGCCGAGCATGTCGCCGTGATCTGAGGCAAAGAGGATGACCGTGTTCTCGGTCATCCGTCCGCGCTCGAGCACATCGAGGATCTCGCCGATCTTCTCATCGACGTAGGAGATATTGGCGAAGTAGCCTCTGCGCGCGCGCCGGACCTGTTCGGGTGAAATGTCAAAAGCCTGGTAATCGCAGGCTTCAAGCAGGCGCTGGGAATGCGGATCGAGTTGGTCGAACGGGATCGGCCCCACCTCCGGGTCGAGCGCCGGGCAATCCTCGTAGAGATCCCAGAATTTCCGCCGCGCGACGTATGGGTCGTGCGGATGTGTGAAGCTCACGGTGAGGCACCAGGGCCGCTCGTCCTGCCGGCGGGAAAGGTCATAGAGCTTGCGGGTCGCGTGGTAGGCAACCTCGTCGTCATATTCCATCTGGTTGGTGATCTCGGCCACACCGGCGCCGGTGACCGAGCCTAGATTGTGATACCACCAGTCGATGCGTTCGCCGGGCTTCGTGTAGTCGGGTGTCCAGCCGAAATCGGCGGGATAGATATCGGTCGTCAGCCGCTCTTCGAAGCCGTGCATCTGGTCGGGGCCGACGAAATGCATCTTGCCCGAAAGCGCCGTCTGATAGCCGGCGGCCCGCAAGTGGTGCGCGTAGGTCGGGATGTCGGAGGCGAACTCCGCGGCATTGTCATAGACGCGCGTGCGGCTCGGGAGCTGTCCCGACATGAAGGAAGCCCGTGCCGGCGCGCAGAGCGGGCTTGCCGTATAGGTATTGGCAAAGCGCACGGAGCGCTTCGCCAATGCCTTCAGATGCGGCGCATGAAGAAAGTCGGCCGGCCCGTCCGGAAACAGTGTTCCGTTGAACTGGTCGACCATGAGGATGAGGATATTGGGTCGCGCCATGCGTATTCTGTCCTTGGATCTTAGAGGCCGAGAGAGCTTTTCACTGCGTCTGCAGCCGGCTTCCCGTCAATTGTCGTCACGCCTGCAAGCCAGGGATCGGCCGCCTTTGGATTGGCCTTCAGCCATGCCGTAGCCGCGGCCTTCGGATCGTCGCCGCCCAGGATCGAGCCCATCAGCGAGTTCTCCATGCCGATTTCGAACTTGAGGTTCTTGAACAGGGCGGCAGCGTTCGGGCACTTTTCCGGCCAGCCGGTGCGCGCCAGCGTATAGACCTCGGCGCCGCCGAAATTCGGGCCAAAGTAGGCGTCACCACCGGACAGGTATTCGAGCGAGAACTGCTCGTTCATGGGATGCGGCGCCCAGGCGAGGAAAACAACCGCGCTCTTGTCCTTCCCGGCTCTCTCGACCTGCGCCAGCATTGCCTGTTCGCCGGATTCGACGAGCTTCCAGTCCTTGAGGCCGAAGTCGTTGGCGTCAATCATTTTCTGGATATTGGAGTTCGCCGGAGCGCCCGGCTCGATGCCGTAGATCTTGTGATCGAATTCGTCGGCGTGCTTCTGCAGGTCGGCGAAATCCTTCACGCCCTTTTCGGCGACGTAGGTCGGGACGGCAAGCGTGAACTTTGCGCCTTCGAGGTTCTTGTTCAGCACCACGGTTGCCTTCGCAGATGTCAGGTCGTCGATGAAAGCCTTCTGCGCCGGCATCCAGTTGCCAAGGAAAACATCGATCTCGCCATTCTTCATCGATTGGTAGCCGATCGGGACCGAGAGCGTCTTGACGTCGGCTTCGTAGCCGAGCGCAGCCAGGATTACCGAGGTCACGCCGTTGGTGGCAGTGATGTCGGTCCAGCCCGGATCGGACATGCGGATGGTTTTGCAGGATGCGTCGTCGGCAGCGGAAGCAGCGCCGAGGGAGACGACGGAAAGGAGGAGGCCGGCAGCAAACCGGTTCATGCGCGAAATTCTTTTCATTGCAGTTCCCCTGTTATTCGAGCAATTTATTGAACATCAACTTGGTTTCCCTTGTGAAGCTGGGTTTTTTCGATGGATAACCAAAGGAAATTTTATGGCAGAGCGGCCGGTTGACCTGGGGTGGGTTCGCGTATTTGCCGCGGTCGGCAAGCTCGGCAGTCTGTCGTCCGCCGCAGAAATTCTAGGTCTCACCCAGCCCGCCGTCAGCTATCAGATCCGTCGCCTGGAAGAGCAGATGAGCGTCAACCTCCTGCAGCGGCAACATCGCGGGGTGGAGTTGACACCCGAAGGACGGAGGCTTTTCGACATCGCCTCACGCACCGTTGGCGATATCGACATGCTGGTGCGCAGCTTCCGTAGCCAATCCGAACGCCCAGCAATCAGGTTGAGAACGGACTATGCCTTCTCGTCTTTGTGGCTGATACCGCGCATGCATGCTTTCCGCCTGCTCTACCCGGAAATGGATATCCAGATCGTTGCGACACAGCGGATGGAGGGCCTGCTGGATGGCGCCGACTTTGCCGTTGTCTTCGGGACGCGGGGGGAGTTCGGCGGCGACGCGCAACTGCTCCTGCCAGAAAAAGTGGTCCCGGTCTGTACGCAGGGCTTTCTCGATCGAAACGGCCCTTTCACCGGCCCGGCCGATCTTGCCAAGGCACGCCTTCTGCATCTCGATACGCGCGGGCCGTCGCCCTGGTTCGATTGGAAGAGCTATCTCGCCGAACTCGGGATCGGGCGCGATCCGGCCGCAGGGCACGGGGAGCTTAGTTTCAACACCTACTCGCTTGTCGTGCAGGCGGCGATCGGCGAGCAGGGGCTCGCAATCGGCTGGCTCGGCCTGGTGGATTCGCTGCTGTCGTCCCGCATGCTTGTCGCGGCCGGACCGATACTTGAAGCGCAGGACCGCGGCTACTGGCTTCTGCCGCCGAAATCGCGGAGCGCTGAAACCGATCGGCTCGTAGCCTGGCTGATCTCAGAGGCTCAGCTCGACTGAACTGATCGTGGTGCAAGATCATTCAGAAAATCCCGGCACCAGCGAGAAACGTCATGCTCCAGCAAATGATCCATCATCACCTTCCAGCGCTCTTGCCGCTCTTCCAGCGGCATGCTGAGTGCCCGCGCCAATGCATTTGCGGCCCCTTCAATGTCGTAGGGATTGACCAGCAGCGCCCCCTTTAGCTCGCGCGCCGCACCGGCGAAACGCGAAAGCACCAGCACGCCCGGATCGATTGGATCCTGCGCCGCCACATATTCTTTCGCGACGAGGTTCATCCCGTCCCGAAGCGGCGTCACCAGCCCGACTTTGGCAAGTCGGTACAGCCCTGCAAGAATATGGCGGCCCACGGAGCGGTTGATGTAGCGGATTGGCACCCAGTCGACGGCGCTCAAGGCTCCGTTCACCCTGCCAGCCTGTTCGGCAACGGTACGCTGCATGGCTTCATATTCCGGGACTTCGGAGCGCGATTTCGGAGTGATCTGCAGATAGGTGACACGCCCCTGCTGTGCCGGATTGGTCAGGATGAAACGCTCGAAGGCATCGATGCGCTGCGTAATTCCCTTGGAATAGTCGAGGCGATCGACGCCGATGATCAGGCTGCGGCCTTCGACGCTTTCCCGCGCCTTCTTGACCATGCTGTTGGTCGATGCCTTTCTCGCAAATTCGGCAAAGGCCTCAGTCTCGATGCTGATCGCATAGGCTCCGCCCTTAAAGGTCCGGCCATGGGAGCTGAAGCGGCCGTCGCCGAGATCATCGCCGATGCCTTCGCGCCTGAGACAGCCGGCGAAGTTCTCGAGGTCGTGATCGGTCTGGAAGCCGACGAGATCGTAATGGGACAGGCCGCGCATGATCTCCTCGTGAACCGGCATCGTGAAGAGCACGTCGGCAGGCGGCCAGGGAATATGAAGGAAGAAGCCGATGCGGTTCTTCAAGCCCATCTGACGCAACTCCGCGGCAAGCGGAATCAGGTGGTAGTCGTGCACCCAGATGACGTCATCAGGCTCGATAAGCGGCGCCAGCCGATGCGCGAAGAAGCGGTTGACGCGGAAATAGCCGGCCATTTCCTTCCGGCCGTACTCGGCAAGATCCAGCCGGTAATGGCAGATCGGCCAGAGAACGCGGTTTGCGAAGCCGTGGTAATACTCCTGCACATCGGTATCGGTCAGGTCCGTAAGTGCGTAGGTGATATTGCCTTGCTGCAGCTGCGCAAGCGGCTGCGGCTCATGTTCGCCGCTCGATTTTCCCGACCAGCCCATCCATATGCCGCCACGCTCTTCAAGGGCCGCTTTCAGCGCGACCGCCAGCCCTCCGGCGGGCGCAATGCCGCCCTTGTCCGGAACGGGCACGCGGTTGGAAACAATGACGAGGCGGCTCATGCCAAATTCCTTTCAAACGCGAATAAAATGTCAGGTACTCAAATCTTCAGGAGGCTAACTCAGCGATAATGGCCCGCAGTTCCTGGGAGGAGGGGATGGACCAGCGCGCTTCGCTGGCAGGCGAAAGCGGCCCGATGCGGATCGAGTGACCGCCGATCCGGTTGGCTGTGCGAAACATCGCTTCGTCGGTCACATCATCGCCGATCGCGATCGGACGTCTGCCGGCGAAGGCCGGTTGCGCCAGAAATGCCTCCATGGCGTGGCCTTTGTCGGCGGCCGCCGGGCGGATCTCGATCACCATCTTGCCGTGCTGAATGGTCCAGTTCGGTCCTGCTCGACTAAGCGCCCGCTCCATCAACGGTTCGAGTTCAACGTGCCTCTCCGGCGCAAGCCGGTAATGCGCGGCGACTGCCGCTCCCTTGTCCTCGATCAAGACGCCCGTCCAGCCGGCCGTCTCGGCGACAAGGTCTGCCTTCAGTCGCTCGAAGTCCGCCGTCGTTTCGATTTTGTGAACATGCCCGTTCGGATCGCGGCGCTCGGCACCATGGAGCCCCGCGATCGGAAAACGAAACGGCGAAAAAGCGCCGTCCACAAAATCAAGCCCGCGGCCAGTCACGAGCGCCAGGGCACCCCCGAGCTTGTTCGACAAGGCATCGAGATTTGCCGGAAGAGACGGCGGAACGGCTATCGCGTCCGGCGTTTGTGCGATGTCAAGCAAAGTGCCGTCGATATCGAGGAAGAGAGCCCAGCTCAGTGGATCGTCAGAGAGAGCGGCGAGAATAGAGTCCTTCCCTGAAACCGCATCCGATTTCGAGGTGTTGGGAGACTGCTTCTGGTATGACATGAGGCTCTATCTATGTCAGCGCCCCCTTCCGGCAACCCTAGCTTTCTGTCTCGACGCGCGGCAGGGCTTCGATATTGGCTGTCCAGGGCAGTGCTGAGCAACACCAGATCTGCTTGCGCGGCTGCAGTTCGGCCCGCTGGTCAATCGTGCCGACGCGGATGCCGACGAAGGTGGTGTCTTCTCCCTTGCGATAGAGATGCGAGCCGCAGTCCGGGCAGAAGAACTGCTGGCTCGGCGCCCCGCTATCGCCGTGCTTGACGTAGGTTTTCGGCGTCCCGCGGAGAAGCCGGAAATCCTCTTGCCGCGCGACCGTGCTGACGCGATAGGCCGTTCCCGTCAGCCGCTGGCAGTCGGTGCAGTGGCAGATGCTGACGCGCTCGGGATCGATTTCGGCCTCATAGGCAATTGCACCGCAATGGCATCCTCCGGTAACGCGCATGCCTTCCTCATTCCGCCATCTGCGCCGCCTGATGCTGGCCATAGAAAGCTTTAGCATCGGTGGTGAAAGCGGCACGTTCCTCGGCATTAGTGTAGAACATATGGCCGCCGCGATAGACGTCCAGGCTCACGCGGCCCCTCGTCAGGGTTTCCGGCAGGTGATCCACAACGTAGCGGCTGACACCATAGGGCGTGACGATATCGCTATAGCCATGCGCGATCATCAGGTGAAAGGCCGGATTGGACGCGAGGAGTTCGCGGATGTCGTCCGTTGCACTCGCCTGCAGGCGGCCGCTGCCGTGTCCACCGCCCCATTGCCACTGCCGGCTGATATCGCCGTCGAGCAGCGCATAGGTCATCTCGGTCTTGAAGCCGAGCTCGTTGCGCGCGTAGCTGGAAAACGCCCCGCCATAAGCCCGGGTAAAACCGTCGAGGATTGCATCGTCGCCCCGATCGGAGTCCGATTCCGGGTAGGCATCCGGCGTGGCGAACGACGCATCGTAGGGGCTCATCACCTCGCCCTGCTGCCTGGCGGAGTTTTTCGCAAAGGCATTGCCGAGGAAACCGCGAGTTCGGGTAACGATATCAGACGGAATGCCGGTCATAGTTGAGACCTTGTCATAGAAGGCTTTGCCGGCATCTCCCTTCGGGGCAGGCCCGGCCAATGTCGTCAGATATTCGCCGAGGGCAAATTTTTCGGCGTCCTGCTGGGTCTCTTCGCTGAAGGTTTTGCGCCGTTCGGCTTCTGCCGCAACGAGCGAGGGGAGTTCGAGAGCAGCTCCCAACGCAAACTGATCGGCATCGAACATCAGCCGCCCTTCGAGCAACGGCGAGAGCATGACAGCACCGGTGACGATGATGCCCTGGCTCTCCTTTAGGGCGGCGGCGACCTTTGCCGCACGGAAGCCGCCGTAGCTTTCGCCGAGAAGATACTTTGGAGAGTCCGAACGGTTGTTATGCGCCACGTAAAGCGCAATCGCCTTGGCAATGCTCTGCACATCGGCGTTGACATTGTAGTAATTCGAAGCGTCGTCGGCCTTTGCCGTGCGGCTCCATCCCGTGCCGATCGGATCGATCAGCACGAGATCGGTGAAATCCAGCCAGCTTTGCGGGTTGTCGACCAGTTTGGCATCTGCGCCGTCCCGGGCCTGCGGACCAAAGTCCAGTACGCGCGGGCCGACGACTCCAAGATGCAGGAATGCCGAGGCAGCACCTGGGCCACCGTTGAAGGCGAAGGTGATCGGCCTGTTGGCGGCACCGTTTTTGGCGACATAGGCGGTGTAGAATATCGCGCCGGTCTGGGTGCCATCCTGACCAAAGATATCGAGCGTTCCGGCCGTCGCGGTATAGGCCAGGCTGCGGCCGCCGATATTGGCCTCATGCTGCGTGACGGAATCGGGCGGCAGCAGTTTCAGCACGCCCGGCCGCTCCTGGGCATTCGAGGCAGCCGGTATGGCAACGGTCAGCAGGGCGAACAGGATTGCAGATCGTAGATACACTCTTTTACTCCCGGGCAATTGCGCGCGACCGGAGACAGCGTAGCATCCGTTGCCTTGCAGAGGCATCAAGAGATGGTGATGCAGACGTGAGGACCGCGCGCTTACGGCTTCTCGATCGTCCGGGCCTCGACATGAAGTGCACGTCCGGCGTTCCAGCCGTTGATTGCGGCTCCCAGTCCGAGCAGCACGAAGAGCACGGCGCTCCAGGCGAAGCTGCCTGTGGCGCCGCGAATGAGGCCGACGATCAGCGGGCCGACGGCGGCCAGCAGATAGCCGACGCACTGTGCCATGCCAGAGAGATGCGCCGCGACATGGGGATCGCGCGAGCGCAACACGATCACCGTCATCGCCACCGCAATAAGGCCGCCTTGCCCTATCCCCTGCAGCACGGCCCAAAGCCAGACGGTCGAAAGCGGCGCGAAGAGCAGGCCGAGCAGGGCAACCACGGCAACGACGCACAGCGAAGCATTGATCAGCCGCTGATCCTTGCCGCGCACGGCGATCTGCGGCGCGACGAGGCAGGCCGTCGCCTGCACCATGACGGATACGGAAACGATGGCGCCGGCCGTTACGCCATCAAGACCGCGCTCGCGCAGGATCGGCACGAGCCAGCCGAAGACGCAATAAGCCAGCGCCGATTGGAGGCCCATGAAAAGAGTGACCTGCCAGGCAAGCCGGTCCCGCCAAAGGCCCTCGACCCGAAAGCCGCTTCGCCGCGCTTGAGCCGGAATTCCAAGAACCTGCGGGAGCCAGAGGAAGGCGACGATGAACGCAGGCAACGCCCAGGCAGCAAGAGCCCCTTCCAGCGAGCCGCCCAGCGCGTGCTCGATCGGCAGGCTGAAGCCGGCGGCACTTGCCGCGCCGGCACAAAGCGCCATGGTGTAACAACCGGTCATCAGCGCCGCGCGATCGGCGAAATCGCGCTTGACCAAGCCCGGAAGCAGGACGTTGCCGATTGCGATACACGCCCCCGCAAGAGCGGTTCCGAAAAAGAGAAGCGGGATCGAGGACAGCCCGCGCAAGGCTGTTCCGAGCGCCAGCAGCAAGAGCACGCCGAGCAGCGTTCGTTCCGTGCCGACGCGCTGCGCCAGTTTTGGCGCAAGCGGGGAGAAGGCGCCCAGGCAAACGACGGGAAGTGTGGTCAGCAGGCTTGCGCCAAGAGCCGAAAGACCGAGCCCGGCGCGAATTTCCGGCAACAGCGCCGAGGCGCTGGAAAAGATGGGGCGGAGGTTGAAGGCGATGAGTACCAGGCTAACGCCGAGAATAACGCGGCTCGCCGCTGTCGGCTGTGCCGGCGCTTGGGGTGCGGGAACGCTATCCGCCTCGGCATCGATCAACTGCTCGTCGATGGCGTCGAGAGCCGGGGCACTTTCGGAAATGGAGGTGTTCATGACAGGATCATTCTTTCAAGGGCGGCAATCACAGGAGCCATGAAGCGCCGCACGGCGGCATCCGCTTTCGCGGGCTGCCCGGTCTCGATCGCATTGATGATATCGGCATGCGCTTTCATGTCGGGCTCAGGAATATCCTGGCCGAGTGTCGCTTCGATCGTTTCGGCGATGGAAGCCGAGAAGAATTCGTAGATCTCGATCATCGCCCGATTACCAGACGCTGCGATGATAGCCCGGTGAAAGGCAAGATCGCGCTCGACGAAAGCCGCCTTATCGCCACCTTCGTAATTGCCGCGCTTTGCAAGGAGGTCGCGCAGGGCAGCAATAATTTCCGGCGTCTGTCGCAGCGAGGCGAGGCGGGCAGCCTCGACGTCCAAAGCGCAGCGCGCCTGGAATTGATCGCGCAGACTCGCCCGCCGGGCCATCGTCAATGCCCGGCTCGCATCCGTTGTCGAGACCACATAGGTTCCGGATCCTTGCCGTGTTTCGAGCAGGCCCTGCGAGACAAGCACGCGCACAGCCTCACGGATCGTGCCCCGGCTGACCGACAGCGCGGCGGAAAGAGCAGCTTCATTCGGCAGCTTGTCGCCGACGTTCCACCGCTTTGCGAGAATCTCGCCACGGATCGCTTCGATTGCCGTATCCGCGAGATTTGTCTTGTTGAGAGGTTGCATGGCTATTCATCAAGTCATCGGATGACTTGATGAATATGGCAGAACTCGGCGTCAGTCAAAGAAAATTTGAACAATAAAAAAGGGCCGCGTCAGCGACCCTTTCCATGAGTTTGGCCTCTAACTGGCCTGGACCGCAAAGGCGGCCCCAGGAAGGCGGGATTAAAGCGAGGGCTGCCTCGCCTTCTTCACCTCTCCCATGCCCGTTGCGAGGTCCGAAATCTCATTAGACATTGGATCACCTTCCTTTCGTTCTGTTGTCGATAGTTGGAAGGTAGGTAAAAATTTCGGCGATGCAAGACAAATCCTCTCAATGTCCTGCCTTGATGAAGGTTCCGTTCTGCAGTTCGCGCATGGCCTGCATGATTTCCTCGCGCGAATTCATCACGATAGGACCGTGCCAGGCGACCGGCTCTTCGATCGGTTTTCCGGAGACGAGCAGGAAACGGATTCCCTCGTCGCCCGCCTGAACGGTTACTTCATCGCCGCTGTCGAAGACGACCAGCGTGCGGTTGCCGGACATGTCGCGAATGTTGATCTCTTCGCCATTCACCTCCTTCTCGACCCGGACGCCGAACGGTTTCGAGGCGTCGCGGAACGTCCCCGAGCCGGCAAAGATATAGGCGAAGGCATTGCGGTAGGTATCGACCGGCAAGCGCTTCTTCTTGCCTGGAGGCACCGAAACGTCGAGATAGATCGGCTCGGCGGCGACCCCGTCCACGGGACCGCCCTTGCCCCAGAAATTGCCGCAGATAACACGGACCGCGGTGCCGTCGTCATCGACGACGACCGGGATATCCGATGATTTGACGTCCTGGTAGCGCGGGGCGGTCATCTTGAGCGAGGAGGGCAGATTGGCCCAAAGTTGGAAGCCGTGCATGCGGCCTGCGAAATCGCCCTTCGGCATTTCCTGATGCATGATGCCGCTGCCGGCCGTCATCCACTGGATGTCGCCCGCTCCCAGAAGGCCGCGATTGCCGAGACTATCGCCGTGCTCGACGGTTCCGGCGAGCACGTAGGTAATCGTCTCGATCCCGCGATGCGGGTGCCATGGAAAGCCGCGGATGTATTCGGCCGGATTGTCGTTGCGGAAATCATCCATCATCAGGAAGGGATCGGTCATCGACGGATCGCCGAAACCAAAGACGCGGTGCAGCTTCACGCCTGCGCCTTCCATCGTGGGGACGGCTGTGCTTTCGTGTTTGACGGGACGGATCGACATGGAATCCTCTTATGTGGGTTCAACTTGCTGGCGACTATATCGGTAGTGCTGAACGGCGCGAAACCCGTAGCGGACAGAACTCAGTGTTCACAAAAGAAGATGCCTGATCGCCGAAAGTGATCGTCGGAGGCCTCGCCAATTCCCACGAATCCATTGCAAAACCTGCAATCATTAAGTTTTTATTCACCATCGCGCTCGACAATCGAGCAGGCAATTCCAAGCAGTCCTGCCGTGCAAGGGCGGGTTCCGGAGCAAGAGAGCATGTGTCGCTGGGCAGCCTATCGTGGAGACCCCCTCTATCTGGAGGAGTTGGTATCCTCGCCCGCGCATTCCCTCATCGAACAATCCCACTGCGCCACTCGCGCCAAGACCGCAACGAACGGCGATGGCTTCGGCATCGCCTGGTATGGCGACCGGCCGGAACCGGGCCGCTACCGCGACATCCTTCCGGCCTGGTCGGATTGCAATCTGAAGAGCCTCGCGCGGCAGATCCGCTCGCCGCTCTTTCTTGCCCACGTGCGGGCGGCCACCGGCGGCGGCACGCGGCGGGACAATTGCCATCCCTTCACGCATGAAAACTGGTCTTTCATGCACAATGGCCAGATCGGCGGCTTCGAGCGCCTGCGCCGCCCGATGGAGGCGATGCTGGATGACGCGCTCTTCAACGCCCGGAGCGGCACGACCGATTCGGAGCTGATGTTCCTGCTCGCGCTGCAGTTCGGTCTGCACCGCGCGCCCCTTGCCGCGATGGCCGAAATGGTGAGCTTCGTCGAGGGACTTGCGGATAGCATTCTGGGCGGTGTTCATCTGCGTTTCACCGCAGCCTTCTCGGACGGGGAGTCGCTCTTCGGGATTCGCTATGCGACCGATCGCAAGGCCCCGACCCTTTATGCCTCGCCGATGGGCAAAGGGTATTGTCTTGTCTCGGAACCGCTGAACGACGACGTCGATGCCTGGACCGAAATACCTGACGGCAGCGCCGTCACGGTAAGTGAAATGGGAATCGAGATTACGGCCTTTCGGCCGGAAAGGCGCCTCAGCGCGACGCCGGACCTGGCTATCCCTGCTTGATGCGCTCGGCGATCAGCTTCGCCAGCTTTTCCGCAACCTCTTCCTTGGCGAGATCGGGCCATTGCTCGACGCCGCTCTGGCTGATCAGCTTCACGCTATTGCGCGTGCCGCCCATGATGCCTGTGGCCGGCGACACATCGTTGGCAACGATGAGATCGGCGCCCTTGCGCTCGAGCTTGGTCCTGGCGTTGCTTTCGACGTCCTGCGTCTCGGCGGCAAAGCCGATCACCAGCTTCGGCCGCATCGTGTGGTGACCGACGGTCTTCAGGATGTCCGGGTTTTCGGTCAGCGCCAGCGTGGGAATGGATTCGCCGGGATGCTTCTTGATCTTCTGATCGGATGCAGAGGCGACCCGCCAGTCGGCGACGGCGGCCACCATGACAGCGATATCGGCGGGCAGGGCGGCAAGCACGGCGTCGCGCATTTCCTCGGCCCGCTCGACATGGATCATCCTGACGCCAACCGGGTCGGCGATCGTCACAGGGCCGGAAACGAGCGTTACATCCGCGCCGAGTTTGGCGAGTGCTGCGGCGATTGCGTGACCCTGTCTGCCGGACGAGCGGTTGGCGATGTAACGCACAGGGTCGATCGGCTCATGCGTCGGCCCCGAGGTGACGACGGCCTTCCGCCCTGCAAGCGGCTTCGGGCCGCCGTCGAAAAGCGCCTCGGCTGCCGCGACGATCTCCAGCGGTTCGGCCATGCGCCCAAGGCCAGCTTCTCTGCTTTCCGCCATCTCGCCCGCCATCGGGCCGATGAAATGGACGCCGTCGCCTCTCAAAATCTCGAAATTGCGTTTCGTCGCCGCATGCGACCACATTTTCGGGTTCATCGCCGGAGCGGCGAGAACGGGCTTGTCGGTCGCAAGCAAGATCGTGGAGGCCAGATCGTCGGCGAGGCCGTTTGCCATTTTCGCCAGCAGATCGGCCGTTGCCGGCGCGATCAGAACGAGGTCGCAGTCGCGCGCAAGGCGGATATGGCCGACATCCTGTTCGTCCTGCCGTGAAAAGAGGTCGGTGAAGACGTGGTCGGCCGCAAGAGCGCCGACGGCGAGCGACGTCACGAACTCCTGTGCGCCTTTCGTCATGACCGGACGCACGGAAGCGCCCCGCTCGCGCAGGCGCCGGATCAGATCGAGGCTCTTGTAGGCCGCGATGCCGCCCGAAATGATAAGCAGGATGCGTTTGCCGCTGAGAATCATGGCCTTCTACCCGTTGCCCTGTGTTGACCGCCGTCGACCCTAAGCCTTTGGCGGATAACATGCAATCGCCCGGCGCATGCCGGCTATTCGCGGAAGCGGCCGCGCTTGACGCCTAAGCCTTGCGGCCGCTGGGCGTGAAGATCGCGATCGCAAGCCCGACGCCCGCAAGCTGAAGGATGGACCCGCCCGCTTCGGCGATCGTCGGCAGGCGCTGCTCGAAGAGGAAGCCGAAGATCAGCCCAAAGACGGTTTCGGCGACGATCAGCTGCGCTGCAAGCGCAAGCGGCAGGCGCTTCGAGGCGATCATCCAAAGAAGCGTAGCGAGCCAGGCGCCAGCCAGGCCCATGATCAGCGACCAGAGGATGAAACGAAGCAATTCTGTATCGGTGAAGGCGATATCCGTGCCGACCGATGTGAAAGGGATCAGAACGAGGCTGCCGATCCCCGCGCCGATGCCCTGAAGGCCGGTCCATTGCAGAATATCCGGCGGATTCGGCGACTGCATCGCCGCTGTGCTCGCAAGCCCATAAGCGACCCATAGTGCAAGGCCTATCAGCGCCGAGCCAATACCGAGGACGATCGCCGCCTGATCGCCGGAAGGCGCGGAGGAAAAGATCGAGACATTCACCCAGCCGATGCCGGCCGCGATCAACATCAGCGGCAAGGCGAGCAGCCGCCAGGCAACGGAGTGGTCACGGAAATTTGCGATAACAGCGAGAAGCACCGGCATCGTACCGATGACGAGCGGCGGAATGGCGGCGCCGGCAAGCCGCACGGCATAGGCAATGCTGACGAAATAGCCGACATAACCGATGCCGCCGAGGAGTAGCGCAGTGATTGCCATGCGTGGCTCGATGTTCTTCGGCCGGAACCGCGGACTGACCATCAGCACGATGCTCGCGAGCGCAAAGAGGCCGTAGCGCGCGATTGTCAGATCCATCGTGTTGAACGGCGCGATGGCGCGCGGCACGACGAATGTCAGCCCCCACAAGGCGCATGTGGCAAGGCCGCAAAGAATACCGAGAAGCATAGTTCACCCGCGCGAGATTGCCGGAAGAAGAGGAAGGCAGTGTCTCCGGGTGGTAGGCGGGATGGAGGCGAGAAACAAGTCTCAGCCGCGACATCTATCCGATGATTTCGAGACAGAAGTCGATGAAGGCGCGGACCTTGGCCGGCACGTGATAGCTGCGAAGATCTCTTCCGCGCCCAGGGCATGCAGAATCCCGGTCCACGCATCCCGATGCTTGACGGCTTCAATGAGGGCTGGATCGAGTTCGAAGGCGGTGAGGCCGGATCGCGCAAGGGGAAGACGACCTTCGAGGCTGCCGTCCGCACGTTGATCGAGGGCGCGTAGCGGTGAAAAGGCCGCGGCAGAAGAATACCGCGGCCTTTGCTTCAATCCACGAAGACGTCTGCCTCAGGTGCGGGTGATCGAAAGACCGCCATCGAC
Source organism: Rhizobium sp. P32RR-XVIII (assembly GCF_012641395.1). GTDB lineage: Bacteria > Pseudomonadota > Alphaproteobacteria > Rhizobiales > Rhizobiaceae > Rhizobium. The sequence goes on from NZ_JABAIH010000001.1 coordinate 274,994, forward strand.
GAGCGAAGCCGTGCCGGTGACGAAGCTCGCATCGTCCGAAGCGAGATAAAGGACGGAGCGGGCAAGCTCCTCAGGTGCCGCGACGCGCTTCAGCGCATGCAGGCTGGTGACGAAAGCCTGCTTGTCGGGCGTATCGTTTGTCTCACGATACATGTCCGTATCCACCGCGCCGGGCAGCACGGCATTGACCCGGATGTTCTGCGGTCCGAATTCCGCGGCGAGGGCCTGCGTCAGGCCGATCAGGCCGGATTTGCTCGCGGCATAGGCAGCCATGCCCGGGAAGGCGACAGTGTAGCCGACGAAGGTGGAGGTAAAGATCACCGAACCGCCGCCGTGTTTCGCCATTTCGGCAATCTGGTGTTTGGCGGCTAGGAAGGAGGCCGTCAGATTGATCGTCAGCGCCTCGCTGAAGCCTGCTTCGGAAACTTCGGTGCTCGGGCCGGCTTCGCCGATGACACCGGCATTGTTGAAGGCGATGTCGAGTTTGCCGTAGTTTTGGACGGCGGCAGCAACGAGCGCCTTGTGATAGTCTTCCGCGCGAACGTCGCCTGCGACTGCAACGGCTTCGCCGCCGGCAGCCTTGATTTCTGCAACAAGGCTGTCGAGTTCTGCCTGACGGCGAGCGCCGACGACGACCTTGGCGCCTTCGGCGGCGAAAAGCTTGGCTGTCGAGCGCCCGATACCGGAACTTGCGCCGGTGACGATTGCGACTTTGTTGTTCAAGCGGTTCATTGTTCCATCTCCTGATTTGAGGATGGGCTGGCGTCTGCCGCCCCATTCGATGACTGGAAGATGGCATTTTCCCGTCGTTCGGATTAGTCTCCATATAGTGGAACTCGAATTCGGAAATACCGAACGATGATCAGGATCGAAGGGGTAGCGGCTTTCGTCGCCGTGGTGGAATCAGGGTCCGTCAGCGAGGCGGCAAGGCGTCTGCGGTTATCGAAGTCCGTCGTTAGCGAAAGGTTGGCGGAATTGGAAAGAACTCTTGGCGGTACGCTGCTCCACCGTACGACGCGTAAGCTGACGCTGACGGAAGACGGTACGGCCTTCCTCGAACGCGCACTGCGCATCGTCCGCGAGATCGATGAAGCGACAGCCGATATGGCCGAACGGCGCGGCACGCTCGCCGGCCCCTTGCGCATCGCGGCGCCCGTCACGTTCGGCCGCATGCACCTTGGGCCGGCGCTTTATCCATTTCTGGCGACGCATCCCGAAATCGCGCTGACGCTCGATATCGACGACCGGCGGGTGGACGCATCTTCGGAAGGCTATGACGCCGTCATCCGCAATGGTCCAATCGCCGATTCACGTCTCGTTGCCTGGAAGCTTACGCGCAGCCGCCGTCTTCTGACGGCCTCGCCCGACTATCTCGACCGCTACGGGACGCCGGCGACACTGACCGATCTCGATGCCCACCGGGGCCTGTTCTACACCAACCGTGGTATCGCCGATTGGCGCTTCCAGACCGCGGAGGGGGCGACCATCGTGCGTGCCAGGCTGGCCATGGGCATGAACAACGGCGATATGCTCCGCGATGCGGCAATCGCCGGACTCGGGATTGCGCTGCTGCCTGCCTTCATCGCCGGTCCGGCGATCCGCGAAGGCAAGCTCGTCGAAATCGATGTCGGCTACAAGCCGGAAGTCGAATTCATCTACATGGCGCATCCCGAAGGCCGCAATCCCTCCACCAAGCTCCGCGCGATCGCTGATCACCTGAAAAAGGCCTTCGGCGATCCGCCTTACTGGGATCCGGCAGGCTAAGGGTCAGAGCAGGCTCATGAGGTTTTCCGTCACAGGCGAACGCTGCGCCTTCAGCACCGCGAGCCCTAGTCTCGCGACGAGCGACGACCCCTCGATCGGCCGGTAGGCGACGCCGTCTAGCTTGATCTGGGCGATCGAGGCAGGCACGATCGAAACGCCCAGATCGGCTGCCACGAGGTTGACGACAGAAGGGATCTGCGGCGCCTCCTGTGTCACGACGAGCTCGAAGCCAGCATCCCGGCAGGCGCGCACGATATCGTCATAAAGGCTGAGACCGACGGTGCGCGGAAAGAGGATGAAGGGCTCTCCCGCAAGTGCCGAGAGCGGAACCTCTGCGTGGCGCGCGAGCGCATGATGTGCGGGTAGCGCAATGAGCATCGGTTCGTCCGCCAGCCGCTTCAGCCGCACGTCCTTGGGGTCCTCCAGTCCGGGGCGGATGAAAGCGGCGTCTATCTCCTCGCGCATCAGCTTTTCCATCAGCCCATTGCTGTTCATTTCGGTGAGCGAGAGCCCGATATCCGGCCATCGGCCGCGAAATCGGCGGATCACGCCGCTGACGGCGGGATTGAAGGCGGAGGAGGCCGTAAAGCCGAGAAGCAGCCGGCCGGTCTCGCCGCGCATCGCCCGCTGCGCTGCAAGTTTCGCCTTTTCGGCAGCCGCGACCGCGTCTCGCGCTTCCGGGAGGAAGGCGCTGCCCGCCGCCGTCAGCTCCGCCCCGTGCGGCACGCGGTGGAAGAGCTGCGCGCCGATTTCCTCCTCGAGGTCGCGGATTTGCTGGCTGAGCGGCGGCTGACCGATGCCGAGCCTGGCTGCCGCCCGGGTGAAATTGCCCTCCTCGGCGACGGCGAGGAAATAGCGGATATGTCGCAGTTCCATGGTATCTCCAAAAGCTATTGTGATTGCCAGTGCCATATATTGGACAAATGATGCATCGCTGGCTAGATAGCAGGGCGAAAGGTTGGTTCTCCTATGCCCCGCGTTACCTCCACGAAGATGTCCGACATATCCCCAGAAGCCGCAAAGCCTGCCCGCCCGCCGCTCCATGTCGCGACCGAGAGGGACGAGGCGCAGGCCAGCCAGTTCCTCGTTCGAGGCGCGCCGGCCTATCGCCGCGCCAGCCTGGCGCTTTTCCTCTCCGGCTTCGCCACCTTCTCGCTGCTCTATTGCGTTCAGCCGCTGATGCCGATCTTCGCCGAGGATTTCGGAGTCAGCCCGGCGGCAAGCTCGCTGTCGCTGTCGCTTGCGACCGGCTTCCTCGCCGTCGCGATCTTCTGTGCGGCGGCCATCTCCGAAGGCGTCGGACGCCGCAGCATGATGTTCGTCTCGCTGCTTGGCTCGGCGCTCTGCACCATCGCCTGCGCCATCGTTCCGGACTGGCATATGCTGCTCGCCATCCGCGCATTGCAGGGCTTCCTGCTCGGCGGCGTGCCGGCCGTCGCCATGGCCTACCTCTCGGAAGAGGTCGAACCGCGCGGCCTCGGCGCTTCGATGGGCCTCTATATCGCCGGCAATGCCTTCGGCGGCATGGCGGGGCGCGTCGTTACCGGCACGCTCGCCGAATATTTCTCCTGGCGCCCGGCGCTTGCCGTCATCGGCTTGCTTGGCCTTGCCGCCGCTATCGGCTTCCGGCTGCTGCTGCCCGCCTCCCGCAATTTCAAACCGCGCAAGGGCTTCAACGCGCATTTCCACCTGATGGCCTGGATTGGTCATATCCGCAGCCCGGCGCTGCCCTTCCTCTTCGCCATCGGCTTCCTGGTCATGGGCGCCTTCGTCACGATCTATAACTATGCCGGTTTCCGCCTCGTGCAGCCGCCCTACAGCCTGAACCAGACCGAGCTGGGCCTGATCTTCACCGTCTACCTCTTCGGTATCGCGGCCTCCTGGGCCGCAGGCCTGCTGGGCGACAGGTTCGGCCATTTCGTCGTGTTGCTCGCCGGCATCCTCTGCGCCGCGATCGGCGTCGCGGTTACGCTTCTTGCACCGCTGCCGCTGATTGTTCTCGGCATCGTGTTTCTGACGGTCGGCTTCTTCATGGCGCATTCGGCCGCCAGCGCGCTGGTCGGCCGGCTTGCCCGCGGCACCAAGGGGCATGCCTCCTCGCTCTATCTGCTGGCCTATTACATCGGCTCCAGCGTTGCTGGTTCGGCGGGCGGCTGGTTCTTTGCGATCGAAGGCTGGTCTGCCGTCGTCTTCTTCACGCTCGCCATGCTGGCCTTTGCCTTTGCGGCAGCCTGCACCGCACGCAGCCTTTCGAAGCGTATCGGTTAAGCGCAATTGGCATAGGCTTGACACGCGTGTTCATCCGCAGTATTTAACTCACAAGTTAATTAACTAATGAGTTTAATATGCATGCCGATCGACTGAGCATGACGTTTTCAGCCCTCGCTGATCCCACGCGCCGAGCGATCCTTTCGCGGCTGGCGCTCGGCGAGGCTTCGGTGTCGGAACTCGCCGAACCATTCGACATGTCGCTCGTTGCCGTATCGAAGCATCTGAAGGTGCTCGAAAAAGCCGGCCTTGTTGCGAAGGGAAGGGAAGCCCAGTGGCGACCCTGCAGACTGGAAACCGAGCCACTTCGCGGTGTCGACGACTGGCTGGAAACCTACCGCCGGTTCTGGAGCGAAAGCCTCGACAAACTCGAAGCCTACGCCGCTACCGTCAAGCAGAGGAGGAATGACGATGAACACCGCAAATGAAATCCGTCTCTCCGGCCGCAGCCGGGAGATCCTGCTTACCCGTGAGATCGACGCCCCGCGCGAATTGGTCTTCAGCCTTTGGACCGAGCCGGAGCATCTGTTGCAATGGTGGGGTCCGCACAATTGTTCGGCACCCTCGGTTTCGGTCGATCTGCGCGAAAGCGGCGCCTGGCGTCACTGCATTCTGGGGCAGGATGGCAAGGAATATTGGAGCCGGGGCCGTTACATCGAGATCAGCCCACCGGAACGCCTCGTCTTCACCTTCGCCTGGGAAAATGATGCCGGCCAGCCAGAGCACGAGATGCAGGTAACGGTCGAGCTGGAGGAAAAAGGCGAGGGTACGCGCCTCATCTTCCGCAAGCGCGAGCTGCCGAACGACACCGAATTCAAACTGCAGTCGGAAGGCTGGAGCGAGGCGCTCGATAAGGCCACCGCCTATGCGGAAGCCGCCGCCAAAGGGAGGAAATGATGAAGAGGACATATCATGGAAGCTGCCATTGCGGCGCCGTCAGCTACGAGGCCGATCTTGATCTGCAGGGTGGCACGTTCAAATGCAACTGCTCGATCTGCAAGAAGAAACGCAATTGGCTGGCAGTTGCTACGCCGGCCGATTTCCGCCTGATCTCGGGCGAAGACAACATCAGCGAATATCAGTTCGGCTCACACAGATTGCATCATCTGTTCTGCAAGAATTGCGGAATCAGCTCCTTCAATTGGGGCGAAAATCCTGGCAAGTTCTATGCGATCAGCGTCAGCTGCCTCGACGATGCCACCGACGAGGAGCTCGCCTCCTCTCCGGTCGGCTATTTCGACGGCCGCGACGATCGCTTTGATCGTGCGCCGGCTGAAACGCGGCATCTATGATGCCGCTATTTTTCCCAATCCTCGATCCGTAGCCCGGCAATACGCCCGAACTCCTTGAAATTATGCGTGATAAGCGTCAGGTCTCGTGATACGGCCTGGCCTGCAATCAACACATCATAATGACCGATCGGCGTTCCGGCGGCGTTGAGCATAGCGCGGATCTCGCCGGCCTTCCGGGCGTCGTCTTGATCGAATTCGAGAATTTGGAATTGCAATGCGTCGATGCGCGCAAGGTTTTCGCTTGTCCGCAGGCTCTTGTAGGCACCGTAGAACAGATTGTGCGCTACGATTGCCGATATAGCGAAGTCCTGTGGGCTATGCTTGCGTAGCGTTGCCAGGAAGGCGTCATTGCCCTTCATCAGGGCAATGACCGCATTGGCGTCGAGCAGGTATTTCATTTGAAGAAGTCGAGCTCGGGCTTATCTTCGCCGGCTGGCTGCTCATTGGCACCATCTGCGAAATCGCTATCGACCTCCGCCGTCACATCGGCCAGCCAATCCCAATCGTCTGAAACGGGTTCGAGGATGATGGCCTTGCCCTGGCGGCGGATGGCAACGGTGTCGCCTTCGAAGCGGAATTCCTTCGGCAGACGTACGGCCTGCGAGCGGCCCGACCAGAATATCCTTGCCGTGTTCATTGCCATGTCTCCTGATGAGATATGGCAATGATATATACCATTCCCGCTTTAGCTTCAACCAAGCCTGATATACGGCACATTCTTCTTCTGCACCTCATCCAGCGCTTCCTCGTATCCGGCGTCGGCGTAGCGCATGACGCCGAGCGCCGTGTCGTTGGTGAGCGCATGGTCGAGCCGTTCGTCGGCAGCGTCCGTGCCGTCGGCGACCACGGTCACGCCGCAGCTGGTCATGTAACCGGCATAGCCGCCGCCGCCGGAATGAACGACGACGAGATCGGCCATCGAGGAGCAGAGCATCATGGCGTCGATCAGCGGCCAGTCGGCGATCGCGTCAGAGCCATCCTTCATGCGCTCGGTCATGATGTTCGGATGCGCCATGGCACCGGCATCGAGATGATCGCGCGAGAAGGCGACGGGGCCCTTGAGTTCGCCGCTGGCAACCAGCCCATTCACGCGTCGCGCAAGCGCCGTCCGTTCGCCGTGGCCGAGCCAGGCGATGCGCGCCGGCAGACCCTCGAAGGGGATATGTTCACGGGCAAGTCGGATCCAGTTGGTGATGATCTTGTTGTCGGGGAACATCTCGAGCAGCAGCTCGTCGATCCGGGCGATGTCGCTCTCTTCGCCGGAAAGCGCCATCCAGCGAAACGGGCCGATCGCGCGGGCAAAGAGCGGCCGCAAATAGGCTTCGGTGAAGATCGGAATGTCGAAGGCGTTCGCAACGCCGCCTTCCTTTGCCTGCGTGCGGATCAGGTTGCCGTTGTCGAAGACCTCCGAGCCCTTCTTCTGGAACTCCAGCATCGCCGTTACATGCTGGACGATCGACGCGCGGCTTGCCGCCATCAACTGGCCCTGGCCCTCATCCCGCAGTTCCTTGACCTGAGCAAGGCTCATGCCTTTCGGCACATAACCATAGACGAGATCATGCGCCGAGGTCTGATCGGTGACGATATCCGGCACGATGCCGCGCCGGGCGACTTCCGGATAGATTTCGGCCGCATTGCCGACAAGGCCGACGGAACGCGCCCGCTTCTCCTTCACGGCCGTGTCGATCATCGCGAGCGCCGTATCGAGGTCGGGCGCGATCTCCTGCAGATAGCCGATCTCCTGGCGCTTCTTTGCCCGCTCCGGATCGATATCGACGCAGAGGATCGCCGCACCCGCCATGCCGCCGGCGAGCGGCTGCGAACCGCCCATGCCGCCGAGCCCCGCGGTCAGCACGAAGCGGCCAAGGAGATCGCCGCCGAAGCGCTTTTCGGCGATGCGCATGAAGATCTCGTAGGTGCCCTGAATGACGCCCTGGCTGCCGATATACTGCCAGGCGCCGGCCGTCAGTCCGCCCCAGCAAATCAGTCCCTTGCGCTGCAGCTCGTAGAACACCTCGGCTTTCGCCCATTGGCCGACAATGTTGCAATTCGCCATGATGACGAGTGGTGCGTTGGCGTGGGTTTTCACGAGACCGATCGGCTTTCCGGACTGGATCAGCAGCGTCTGATCCTCATCCATCTCGGTCAGCGCCTTGACGATGCCTCTATGCGCCGGCCAGTTGCGGGCAGCCTTGCCGAGCGCCGCATAGACGACGAGATTATCGGGGTCCTCGCCAACGGAAAGCACATTTTCGAGAAGACGCAGTAGCGCTTCCTGTCGCCAGCCTTTGGCCCGCAGCTCCGGCCCGCCGGGAATCGGAAATTTCGGATGGCGTGGATTGGCCTTCGGCATGAAATGTCCTTCCTCAAGTCCCGGTTTGTTACTTTGCCGGCAGCGAGGTCACATAGGCGACCGCTGCATCGAGCAGTCGCCGGCGCAGCGCATCGTCGCCATAGGCTCGCGCATCGGCGCGTACCCAGCCCTGCATCGCCCGTTCGCCCGACAGCATCTGGACTACGCCTGGTAAATTCAGCGCCCAACCGTCATTGCCTTTGCCGAGCCGAACCAGCATCCCGTCCTCTCGCGCACCACAAAGGAGGTTGCCATTCAGCATCAGGGCCCAGCCGCCGAACATGGTCTTTTCGCTGAGGCCCGGCATATCGCCGAGCTCCTCTTTCAGCAGTCCCTCAAGCCCGGTATCGCGCGCCATGGCATCAGACCTTCGTCTCCAGGGCGTAGCGCATGATCTCGATGCCCATCGCCCTTTCGACGGGCGGATAGACGGTCGGATCGAGCACGCTTGCGGAAAGCGGGATGATTTCCTTCGGCACATGCAGGATGAAGACCGGCATGCCCTCCTTGAGCTGGCCGACGCTGAGCGGTTCGCCCTCCGGCGAAAGCGTCGTGATGACCGCGGGAAATGTAGCCACGCGCTTACCATCGGCGTCGTCGACGGCCATGTACTCATTCATCACATGCATGGTCACGGTCTTCGCGCCGGAGCCGACGACGATCGTACCGATATCGAAGGCCTCGGTGGTGTAGACCACGTCCTTCTTAGTGATCGTGCCTTCAGCGAGGATATGGCCGCCGGTCGTCTTGCAGATAGCGTCGATCACCGCCGTCCCGCCCTTCTTCTCCGCTGCGATGATTGCCTCGCCGAGCGAAAGCGCCATCGAGATGCCGCCAAGCGCCGCGTTCTTGCGCACATAGGAGGCTCGCAGCGGATTGCGGCAGCTGGCGATGAAGCCGCCCGATTGGTCGGCGGCGGCACGCAGAATCGGCGAGATCTTCGCGGTCGCGCCTTTCACGACCAGCTCGATGTAGCGGTTTTCGGCGCGGTTGCCGCCTACTGCCGTCTGGATCATCTGCTCCGGCGAACCGGCCATGCCGATCGAGCCCATGTCGCCGGTCGGATGCGCACGGATATCGCCGATCGCGTCCACGACCTTGGTGCCGAGGATTGCCGAGGGCAGCCAGCCGTTCAGCGTCGAGGATCTGCCGTTCTGTCCAATGATCAGCCCGGAAAGCTTTTCGCCAAGCTCGTCCTGCAGAAGCTGCACCGCCTTCACATAGTCGATGCCCTGCATTTCCCAGGGCGTGGTGGAGGCCGGCGCGCCGATCGCCGCCGCTGTCGCAATCCAGTCGTTGTCCTCCAACTCGTCGATCGTAACGAGCTCCGGCTTGCCGACATTGACCGCCGCATAGCCGAGCATACGCCCATGATCGGCCCAGCCGCCGCCGCCCGCCGCATAGACGGAGCCGCCCTTGACGGCTGCTTCGACATCTTTCTCAACGAGTATGCGCCCCATCACGCCTTCTCCTTGTTCAGCGTCCTGTCCATCTCCCGCACGGCCTCGAAAAGCACGGCGGCACCGAGGGCGATGTCGTCGTTTTCGGCCCATTCGTCCGCCGAATGGCTGCGGCCTTCCTTGCAGGGAACGAAGATCATGGCGGCCGGGGCCACCTTGGCGATCCAGGCCGTATCGTGTCCCGCGCCGGAGGCCATGCGCCGGTGCTTGGCGCCGACGGTATCGCAGGCCCGCTCCAGCGTCTCCAGGAGGCCGGCATCGCCGGGCGTCGGATAATTGTCGGACACGCGTTTTGGGGAGTTGATCGTCACCCCATGGGCAGCTGCAAGCTGGAGAACATGCACATCCAGCCATTCGCAGAAAGCTTCCATGTCGCTGCGGATTTCCGCACGGCCGTCGATCAGCATCACGGCCTTGGACGGGACGACATTGGCGGCATTCGGCTCGATCCGGAATTCGCCGACGGTTGCCGCAAAATGGCCCGGTGTCTTTGCCTGCTCGGCTGCCGCGTCGCGGATATCGAGCACGAGTCGCGAGGCGGCCACCAGCGCATCCGCGCGGCCATCCATTGGGGTCGTACCGGCGTGGTCGGCCCGGCCTTCGACCGTGATCTCGATCCGGGTGATACCTGCAATCGCCGTCACGATGCCGATATCCTTCCTCTCGTTTTCAAGCACCGGCCCTTGCTCGATATGCAGCTCAAGGAAACCCGCAAGATCGGGCCGATTCTGCTGCAAGAGCACCCCTGGACGACCGCCGACTTGCGCAATCCCCTCGGCAAGGTCGCGGTCGCCGCTGGTGCGCGAAAGCCACGCCTCGGGAAGCTGCCCGGTCATGCCGCGGCTGCCGACGCACGAAACGCCAAAAATGCTGACCTCTTCCGCAAGGAAATCGACGATCTCCAGATCGTGCTCCAGCGCGATCCCCCGATCCTCCAACGCACGCGCGACCTCCAGAGCCGAGATGACGCCCGCGATGCCATCGAAGCGCCCGCCATCCGGCACGGTATCGGAATGCGAGCCGACCATGATCGTGCCGAGCCCCGGCTTGCTGCCCGCTCGACGCCCGATGAGATTGCCGCCGGCATCGATCCGCGTTTCGAGCCCGGCCGCCTGCATGCGCGCTTCGATATAGGCGCGTCCTTCGAGAAACAGCGGCGAAAAGGCGCGGCGTGTCCAGGGATGTCCAGGCTCGGTGATCTTCGCCAGCGCATCGATATCTTCTGCGATGCGGTCTGCGTTGACGGGCAGGTTACGGCTCATGCGATTTCTCCGGCAATGATTTGGCGCGGCAGCGGACGGACGAATTTCCCGGTGCCGGGCTCGGCAAGCACCTTCGTGCCATCGGTTATCTGTTGGCCGCGCAGATACGCGGCTGAAACGGTCCATGGCAAGGCTATGCCATTGTACGGGCTCCAGCCGACGACATTGTTGCCGCTCGCGGCGGCATCATAGACCTTTTCGCGCGGCTCAAGCACAGTGATATCGGCATCCTTGCCCGGCGTCAGCGCGCCCTTGATATGGTCGAGGCGGAAATGTTTCGCCGGATTTTCCGCCATGAGCTTTGCAGCCCAGGTAAGCGGAATGCCGCGTTCGAGCGCGCCCTTGACGAAGAGTGGCACCATCACCTCGAGCCCAGGCACACCGGATGCATTCGCCAGCATGTGCGGATCGGTCTTGCGGTTTTCGGACCAGCTGACATGGTCGGTCGACACCAGCCAGACATTGCCTTCAGCGACCTTCCGCCACAGCGTTTCCACCTCGGCGCGCGGCCGGATCGGTGGATTGATCTTGGCCTTGCCCCCGAGGCGCTTCACGTCGTTTTCCTCGTCCAGCGTCAGGTAGTGGATGCAGCACTCGACGGTCGCCTCGAAACCGTCGCGACGATAGGCGCGAGCGATATCGTAGCCGCGGCCGAGCGAACAATGCACGACATGAGCCGGGCAGCCGGTATTGGCGCCAGTCTCGAAGATAGTGTGCATGGCAAGCAGCTCTGTAATCGGCGGGCGCGAGAGACCATGGGCACGCCAATCGGTGATGCCGCAGGCCTTTACCTGCTCGATGTAGGCGCGCACGGCTTCGTCGTCCTCATTGTGGACGCCAGCCGTCAGCCCGGTCGGTGCGATCGCCGCAAAGCACTCGTCGAGCAAGGCGGGAGGAATGCGGGGGAAACGCTTAGGATCCGTGCCGAAGGTCGAAAACTTGAAGGCCGCGACGCCGGCGTGCACCATTTCGGGGATGCGCGCAGCACGCTCTTCCGGATTGACCGTGCCATAGAGCGCGAAATCGACACGCGCCTGCGGGCTCGCGTGATCGATCTTCTTCTTTACCGCTTCCGCCGAGCAGACGAGATTGCCTTCGTCATAGGGCATGTCCACGATTGTCGTGACGCCGCCGGCCGCCGCCGAGCGTGTCGACCAGATGAAGTCCTCCTGATCCTTCTGGCTCAGCGAATGCACCTGCGCATCGATCGCGCCGGGAAGGATCAGCGCCTTGCCGAGAAGATGCCGCTCCTCCCCCGAAGGCGGCACTCCGACGCCAACCTGGACGATTTTACCATCGCTGACCGCGACATAGCCCTCTTCGAGGATGCGCTCCGGCAGAACGACCGTACCCTGCAGAACGAGATCGAAATCACTCATGCGGATGCCTCCGTGCCGTTCAAGTGTCAGATAGTACAGGGTTGCCCGCAAGCCGCTCCTCGATACGCTCCCGCGAACCCAGCGCGAAGAAGTCGTCGAAAGAGGCGATCGGCACTTCGGCGATCAATTTGGAAACAAAGGCGTCGGCTCCAAGACCTTCCTCGATCGCCTCGACCTCGGCCGAAAGCGGCCGGTCGACCGTATAAAAATCTGCATGGCTGCGGACGACGTCGTAGATCATGCCCGAAACGCCCTTCGGCTGGTCGCCCAGAATGTCGGCCGCCTGCGCGGCAAGCAGGGCTTCGAGCGCCGCAAGCCGCCTCAGCGCCCGCATCTGCCGTTCGAAGCGCTCGATCACCAGCGGCAGAAAAGCGGCCTCGTCCTCGAGCCCCGCCGCAACCACCAGCGACTGGGCCGATACCGGGTTGGACATGGAAAGGACGCGCGAGAAGATTTCGCCGGCGAGCTTGATGATCGGCCCGAAGCCTGTCGCGATCCGGCCTTTCGGCACCAGATTGACCGGCAGATCGCGCCTCTGTCCGTTACCGAGGAGGACGCAGCGGTTGAAGGCATTGCGGGCAGCATGCGCCATGCAGATTGCTGCCGATTCCAGCAGGATCGTCACGTCAAGAGGCAGTGAACCGCCGGAGGTCATCACCTGGCCCTCGACGACCACGGGGTTGTCATCTGAGCGACCTGTAGCCGCGAGAATCTTGTGGCCAGTCGTAAGCAGATTCTCGATCACCGCACCGAAGACCTGCGCAATCATGCGAAGGCTGAGCGGGTCCTGCACGTGGGTCGCAACCGGCCATTCCCAGGCGTCTGACGCATTGCAGAGCCATGCACCGATCAACGCTTCCCGGGGGGTGCCGACATGGCGCACCGACCGCCATGGATCGCGGGACGCGCCAAGCGCGCCGGCGGCCATCATCCCGGTTGCGAGCAGCACGCGGATCGACGCTGCGGCATTGCGCGTCGCCTCCGCTGCCGCCGCAAAACTCACGGCATTGATGCTGAGCGAAGCAAGGCTGTCACGCGGTGCCATCCTGACCGGCTCGAGGCCGGCTGCCTCGAAGGCCTCGACCGCCTGCATGCGCCTGCCGCGATAGACCGCCTCGCCAACGCCGGTCAGAACCGCACCGATTTGCCCCATGAGGCCGATATCCGCACAGCCGATCGAGCCCGTCCGCCGGACGACGGGGATAAGATCTGCCCTGAGAAGCCGCAGATAGGTTTCCACGAGTTCGGGTGTGCACCCGACCTGGCCCGTCAGAGCGGTATTGATGCGGATCGCCATGGCATTTCGCACGACAGCGGTCGAAAACGGCGTACCGGTGCCGAAGTGATGGGCGCGGACGAGGCCGAGGTTGAAAGCGTCAAGGTCTTCCGGCGACCACTCGACATCCTTCATCGCTCCGACGCCAGTCGTAGAACCGTAGACCGGAATGCCGGCCCCGATCGCATCCTCCACGACCGAACGCGCAAGTTCCACGCGCGCCATGCCCGTCTCCGTCACCGACAGGGCAACCTTGCCGGAACCAATCCTCACCATCTCGGCGAAACCGAGTGGTTGGCCGGAAAGTTCGATGCCGGGGCGTTCGTGCTTCATCTGCAGGTCTCCTTGATGGCGAGATTAAGCGAGCATCTCGCATCATGGGATATCCCAAATGCCGAACACAGCATGCGATTGTTTGTGTTTCAGCTCAACTCAGCATCACGGCTATGTAGATAAGCGTCAATGCGATAATCCAAAGCGCGAGACGGCCGTACCGGCTGTGCCTCGCCTCGGATTTGCCGATCGCCTCCGCAGTCTGCGGATCGAAGCGCAGACCATGCTCGCTCATATGCAGCAGCTGGTGATGGAATTTCTCTGTCTTCGCGGCGATTTCCGGTACGGCTTCGGCGAGCTTCACCGCCGCCTTCAGCCCATCCTTGAGATCGGTCACGACCCGCTTCGGGCCGAGATTGTTGCGAATCCAGTCTCCGACAACAGGCTCCGATGCCTTCCACATGTTGAAGCGCGGGTTCAGCATGCGCGAAACACCTTCGACGACCACCATGGTTTTCTGCAACATGACCAGCTCGGGCCGGGTCTGCATGTCGAAAAGTTCCGTCACCTCGAACAGGAGCGTCAACAGCTTGCCCATCGAGATCGTCTCGGCCGGCTGGCCGTGGATCGGTTCGCCGATCGCCCGGATCGCCTGTGCGAAGCTTTCAACATTGTGATGGGCCGGCACATAGCCTGCTTCGAAATGGACTTCGGCAACGCGCACGTAGTCGCGGGTGATGAAGCCATAGAGGATTTCGGCGAGGAAGCGCCGCTCCTTCTTCCCAAGCCGTCCGACGATACCCATGTCGACGGCAACGATATCGCCGTGCACATCGACAAAGAGGTTTCCGGGGTGCATGTCGGCATGGAAGAAGCCGTCGCGCAGCGTATGGCGCAAAAAGGACTGGATCAGCGTGTCGGCAAGCGTATTGAGGTTGTGGCCGGCCGCCTGCAAACCCTCGACGTCGGACATCTTCACGCCGTCGATCCATTCCATGGTCATGACGTCGCGGCCGGTCCTTTCCCAGTCCACCTTGGGAACGCGGAATCCGGGATCCTGGTCCGTATTCTCGGCAATCTCGGAGAGGGCGGCGGCTTCCAGCCGAAGGTCCATCTCCACTTTCGTGGTCAGCTCGAGCGTTTTTGTGACCTCTACCGGTCTCAGGCGCCGGCTGGAAACCATGAAGCGTTCCTGCATGTGGGCAACGAGATACATCGCCTCGATGTCATGCGCGAAGCGCTGGCGCACGCCGGGGCGCACGACCTTCACGGCGACCTTCTTGCGGCCTGTGGCCGTATCGACCTCGGCGGGGTGCACCTGTGCAATCGAAGCAGCGGCGATCGGATCATCGAAGCTGGTGAAAAGCTCCTGGATCGGCCGCCCGAGCGACCCCTCGACGCTCGCCTTCGACGCCGCGGTGGGGAAAAAAGCCATGCGATCCTGGAGCTGGGACAGGTCGTTGGCGAATTCGACGCCGACAACGTCCGGGCGCGTCGCCAGAAACTGACCGATCTTCACATAGGAAGGTCCGAGCCGTTCAACGGCGCGCGCCAGCCGGTCACTGCGCTTTTTGTATTTCGCCCGGCTGCGGGCAAAGATGCTGACGAAAGATTTGGCAAGGCTGACGGAAGGCGGCAGTCCCTCGGAGGGCAACGCCTCGACGACGCCCTCGCGCACCAGGATCCAGCCGACCCGAACGAGCCTGAGATATGCTCCGAAAGCACTCATCTAGATTAAAGTTTCCAACCCGAGTGCAGGGCCGCGATGCCGCCAGTGTAGCTGGTATAGGTCACACGCGAAAAACCCGCCCTGCGTATCATCTCGGCGAAATTTTCCTGGTTCGGGAACTTACGGATCGATTCCACCAGATATTCGTAGGGCTCGGCTTCGCCGGTTATCGCCCTGCCGAATTTCGGAATGGCGTTGAAAGACCAGGCATCATACAGCTTGTCCAGAAGCGGCATCTCGACCTCGGAAAATTCCAGCACGAGCAGTCGGCCCCCGCGCCTCAGCACGCGATAGGCCTCCGAAAGCGCCACGTCGATGCGGGGTACGTTGCGGATGCCGAAGGCGATCGTATAGGCATCGAAGCTGCCGGTTTCGAAGGGCAGATCCTCCGCATTGGCCTCGACAAAGGCAAGGTTGTCCGAAAGCTTCTTCTTTTCTGCCCGTTCGGCGCCGACGCCGAGCATTGAACCATTGATGTCGAGCACGGTTGCGTGCGCCATTCGGTTCGAGGCCTCGATGATGCGAAAAGCGATGTCGCCGGTGCCGCCTGCAACATCCAGCACCTTGTAGCTAGGCTCCTTGCGCGGGTTGAGGGCGGCCACTAGGGCGTCCTTCCAGGCGCGGTGCATCCCCATCGACATGACATCGTTCATAATGTCGTAACGCCGGGCAACCTTGTGGAACACCTCGTTGACGAGGCCCTGCTTTTCGCCCCTCGGCACTTGCCGGAAGCCGTAGGATGTTTCCATGCCGCCATCGGCGGAGGTGCGGCTTTCTGACATCGGACTACTCCGTTACTGGAAATCGGTACGGCCACCATAGCGAAAGGCCGTGCGAGAGGCTATCTGTGGACGAGGGCGATACCCCGCGGTCTACTGGCGCTATAACCCACAACGTCCGCAGTTGAAATACGTTTAGATACAGATGGGTTAAGATGCCGGAATTGCCAGAAGTCGAAACGGTAAAGCGGGGTCTTTCGGCCGCGATGGAAGGCGCGCACATCAAGAAGCTGGAACTACGCCGCGGCGACCTGCGCTTTCCTTTTCCGGAGGATTTCGAAGGTCAGGTTTCGGGCCGTACCATTATCGGGCTCGGCCGGCGCGCCAAGTATCTGCTGATCGATCTCGATAGCGGCAAGACCATCATCTCCCATCTCGGCATGTCCGGCTCCTTCCGCATCGAGGCCGGTTCCGCCAGCGGGACGCCCGGCGATTTTCATTACGAGCGATCGAAGGATGAAAGGCATGACCACGCCATCTTTCATCTGGAAGGCAAGGATGGTCCGCGCCGCGTCATTTACAACGACCCGCGGCGGTTCGGCTTCATGGACATCGCCGATCGCTCCGAGCTGCAGAATAATCCCTTCCTTTTCGCCCTGGGGCCCGAACCGACCGGCAACGAGCTGAGCGCTGCCTATCTGGCCGAGCGTTTTGCAGGCAAGGCGCAGCCGCTGAAGGGGGCATTGCTTGACCAGAAGACCATTGCCGGTCTCGGCAATATCTATGTCAGCGAAGCGCTTTGGCGCGCGCACCTGATGCCAACGCGCGCTGCTGGAACGCTGGTCACCAAGACCGGACGGCCGAAGGAGCCACTGAACCTTCTCGTCGCGTCGATCCGCGATGTCATCGCCGATGCGATCAAGGCCGGCGGCTCGTCGCTCCGGGATCATATCCAGACGGACGGCTCGCTTGGTTATTTCCAGCATGCCTTCTCCGTCTATGACCGCGAAGGCCACCCTTGCCGCACACCCGGTTGCGGCGGTACGGTTTCGCGCATCGTGCAGGCGGGTCGTTCAACCTTCTATTGCCCGGTCTGCCAGAAATAGGGAGAGAAGCATGGCCTACGAGACGCTAATCGTCGAAACCAGAGGCAATGTCGGCCTGATTACGCTGAACCGCCCGCAGGCGCTGAACGCACTGAACTCGACGGTGCTCAAGGAACTGAAGCAGGCCTATGCGGACTTCCACGCCGATGAGGCGATCGGCGCGATCGTTCTGACCGGTTCTGAGCGCGCATTTGCCGCCGGCGCCGATATCAAGGAAATGCAGCCGCTGCAGTTCGCCGATATGTACAAGGCGGAATTCATCAGCGGCTGGGACGAGATTGCCAAGGCCCGCAAACCGGTGATCGCTGCCGTCAGCGGCTTTGCCCTCGGTGGCGGCTGCGAACTCGCAATGATGTGCGACTTCATCATAGCGGCCGAGACCGCAAAGTTCGGTCAGCCCGAGATCACGCTGGGCGTCATCCCAGGCATGGGCGGCTCGCAGCGCCTGACGCGGGCCGTCGGCAAGTCGAAGGCCATGGATATGGTGCTGACCGGACGGATGATGGACGCTGCGGAAGCGGAGCGCGCCGGCCTCGTTTCGCGTGTGGTTGCGCCCGAGCGGCTGCTGGACGAGGCCATGGAAGCCGCCGCGAAGATTGCTTCGCTGTCGCAGCCGTCGGTGCTGATGGCCAAGGAAGCAGTCAATCGCGCCTTTGAAACCACGCAGGAAGAAGGCCTTCGTTTCGAGCGCCGTCTGTTCCACAGCCTTTTCGCGACGGAAGATCAGAAGGAAGGCATGGCCGCCTTCATCGAGAAGCGCAAACCGGCGTTCAGGCACCGGTGAGCGCCGCGGACGGAGAAAGCCTGCGTATCCTGCAAAATGCGCGTTGACGAGCCGCGGCTTTAGAGTTATATGCCCGCCCACGGTTCGGGAAGCCTATCAGGTTTTCCGTTTTGCTCCCGCATTGCTGGATGTTGTGGCCGCAGGGCCCGCGGTGATGATGGAGTTTGTTCGAATTCTTGAGAGAGGCATCCATGGCCAATACAACTTCGGCGAAAAAAGCGACTCGTAAGATCGCCCGCCGTACCGACGTCAACAAGGCTCGTCGCTCGCGCGTTCGTACGTTCGTTCGCCAGGTCGAAGAGGCACTCGCAGCTGGTGACGCTGCAAAGGCAAAGGAAGCCTTCCTCGCAGCTCAGCCGGAACTGGCGCGCGCTGCAGGCAAGGGCGTCCTTCACGCCAACACAGCATCCCGCAAGGTTTCGCGCCTTGCCGCTCGTGTGAAGGCCCTGTCGGCAGCCCCGACCGCGTAATCTTTCATTAACAAAGCTTTTGTTATAGTTAGCCCGGTAACCAAGCCGGGCTTTTTCGATTCTGTTTATGTTCTGCGGATTGGGGAATTTGACAGCTGTTTCATGTCGTTTAGGTGACACGAAAAATCGTTGAAAATCAAATGCTTGCGAGAGGATGTTTGCAGATTGGACGACTCTCGCGCCTTCTGGCCGACTCAGTTGTGAGTCAAGCGGATTTTATTTTTTTTTCTTTCAATGCGTGTCCAAAATGTCGATTTCGGGAATCTCCTTGATTCTCCTGCGATTCTTTTTTGCCTTTGCGGCGGCGCCCTAAAACAGCCGCCGGAGTCAATGGCCGCTTCTTAATTTTGCGTAAAATTCGCCATTGATCTCTGCAACCGATCCTGCCTAAATGCGTTCCAGCAGAGGGCGCGGACATCACCTGCAAAGGCTCGGTCTAAACTGCCATGTCGGCAGGCCGATGTGTTGCACCATCTGTTACGGAGCAGTGTATCTCTCCGTTTTTTCAAGCACTTGAGTTATTTGCGCCGCGGCCGTGGCTGGTCGCGGAACGGAGAAGCTTTGTGCGTTCTACGGCCACACGTTTAAGGTGAGCCGGAAGGGCTGGGGGAAGTAAATTTGCGTTGGGGGTTGGCTGACCGGAAACGAGGTCTGGCAGTCAACCTGGCACCGAGAACATGACGGAGGCCGCATAAAGGCGGTTTCCGCCACGGTTTTCTGCGCCGGTCTCGCTAGGCGGGACAGCGTTTGTGTGAACCGGCAGCCGGTGGCTCATGAAGGAGTCGCTCGCATGCTAGAACGGGGAAAATTGATCGGGCGGCCGTTCTAGGTGATGACCGCCCGGTAGAAGAAATTTGGAAGGCGGCATGATGCAAATGAATTCTCTGACGACGACCGGTGCTCTTGAAAATGGGGACAAGACACCGCAAGCGTTCGGCTCAATTCGCCCGGAAACGGCAGGGGAAAAGGGGGATATGAAGCATGGCGTACTTTTCGATCGTGTCGGTGCACGTCTGAAGGCTCAGGTCGGTCCAGACGTTTATGCAAGCTGGTTCGCACGTCTGAAGCTGCACTCGGTTTCAAAGAGCGTCGTGCGACTCTCGGTTCCCACCACATTTCTCAAGTCGTGGATCAACAATCGTTATCTTGATCTCATCACCAGCCTCTTCCAGCAGGAAGACGCAGAGATTCTGAAGGTTGAGATCCTCGTCCGCACGGCAACACGTGCCGGCTTGAAGCCGATAGATGAGGTGGCTCCGCAGGAGCCGGCCACGCAGGCCGCGCCAATGCGTCGTCCTGCCGCTGCTCAGCCGGCGGGTCACGCCGTTCAGCAGGCGGTTTCGGCCGCTGCTGCGGCTCGTCCCGCGACGGCAGGCCAGCCGTTGTTCGGCTCGCCGCTTGACTCGCGCTTTACCTTCGACACCTTTGTTGAAGGCAGCTCGAACCGTGTTGCGCTTGCTGCCGCAAAGACGATTGCGGAAGCAGGGCAGGGTGCCGTTCGCTTCAATCCGCTCTTCGTTCATTCGAACGTTGGCCTCGGCAAGTCTCACCTGCTGCAGGCGATCGCCAATGCGGCGGTTCAAAATCCGCGGGCTCTGCGAGTCGTCTATCTGACGGCCGAGTATTTCATGTGGCGTTTTGCAACGGCGATCCGCGACAACGATGCGCTGACGCTGAAGGACTCACTTCGCAACATCGATCTTCTGATCATCGACGACATGCAGTTCCTGCAGGGCAAGATGATCCAGCATGAGTTCTGCCACCTGCTGAACATGTTGCTGGACAGCGCCAAGCAAGTGGTCGTCGCTGCCGACCGCGCGCCCTGGGAGCTGGAATCGCTTGATCCTCGGGTGCGTTCGCGCCTGCAGGGCGGTGTTGCGATCGAGCTCGATGCCCCCGACTACGAGATGCGTCTCGAAATCCTGAAGCGCCGCCTGGCGAATGCCCGGCAGGAAGATCCGTCGCTCGAAATTCCGGCGGAGTTGTTGTCGCACGTTGCTCGCAGCGTAACCGCAAGCGGCCGCGAACTGGAAGGGGCCTTCAATCAGCTAGTCTTCCGCCGTTCTTTCGAGCCGAATCTGTCGATCGAACGGGTGGACGAGTTGCTGGCTCATCTCGTCGGTTCCGGCGAGCCCCGCCGCGTGCGCATCGAAGACATCCAGCGCATCGTCGCCCGCCACTACAATGTCTCGCGACAGGAACTGGTTTCGAACCGCCGCACGCGCGTCATCGTCAAGCCGCGCCAGATTGCGATGTATCTCTCCAAGACGTTAACGCCGCGCTCCTTCCCGGAGATCGGCCGCCGCTTCGGCGGACGCGACCATACGACGGTTCTGCACGCCGTTCGCAAGATCGAGGAGCTGATTTCGGAAGACACCAAGCTCTCGCATGAGATCGAGCTGCTGAAGCGCCTGATCAACGAATAGCGCCATCCAGCGCAAGAAAAAATCCACGGCCGGGAGCGATCCCGGCTGTTTTCATTTATAAGGTTTTTATTCTATACAACCCTCGCATCAAAGACGGCGCACACTGGATGAACGGTGGCGCACGGGAGGGAAAGAATGAGTTTCAAGAAAATCGCCGTCGTCGGCCTGGGTAAGGTCGGACGGCTTGCGGCAACGCTTTTGCATGAGGGTGGTTTCGAGGTCACGGGCGTCGATGCCCGGCTGCCGGCGTCGGAGGTACCTTTCGCGTGCCGGACGGGCGACATATCGAGCCCGGCTGTCGTGGCCGAGCTGCTGTCGAGCGTCGAGGCGGTGCTGTCCTGCCTGCCCTATCACCTGAACATTGAGCTTGCTCGCGCCGCACATGCCGCCGGTATCCACTATTTCGATCTCACGGAAGACGTACCGACCACCAATTTCATCATCGAGCTCTCGAAGACTTCGCGCGGCCTGATGGCGCCGCAATGCGGTCTGGCGCCCGGCTTCGTCGGTATCGTCGGGGCAAGCCTGGCGGACGGGTTCGATCGCTGCCGCTCGATCCGCATGCGCGTCGGCGCTCTGCCGCAGAATCCGACCGGTTTGCTGGGCTATGCCTTCAACTGGTCGCCGGAGGGCGTCGTCAACGAATATCTCAATGACTGCGAGGTGATCGAGGGTGGCGTACGCAAGCTCGTCTCACCGATGGAGTGGCACGAGACAATCTATGTCGAAGGCGTCAAGCTCGAAGCGTTCACCACGTCGGGCGGTCTCGGCACCATGTGCGATACGCTGCTCGGCAAGGTCGACAATCTCGACTACAAGACGATGCGGTACCCGGGCCATATGGACCTGATGAATTTCTTCTTCCATGAGCTGTTGATGCGCGAGCAGCGAAAGCTCGCCGGCGAAATCCTGACCAATGCCAAGCCGCCCGTGGAGGACGATGTGGTCTATGTCCATGTCGCTGCCGAGGGCACAGAGGCAGGAAGCCTTCGGCGCAAGGAATTCGTGCGGGCCTATTATCCGATCGAGATTGCCGGTGCACGCCGCACTGCGATCGCCTGGACAACCTCGGCCTCCGTCGTTGCCGTTATCGAAATGGTCCGCGATGGTCTGCTGCCGGCTGCCGGCTTCCTGCATCAGGAGCACATTCCGCTCGACATGTTCCTGCAGACGCCGACCGGCAGCCTGTTCGCGGCCGGCGCCTCAAGCCGCCATTAGCGCCTTGAAAGGCGCTAGGATTTGAGGCTCGCCCAATAGGCGCCTTCGAAAGGCACGGCAGCAAAGCGCTCGTTGAGCTCGGAAAGGCTGCCTGCCGGATCGACGTCACCGAAGAGGTCGGGCCTGACCCAGGTCGCGACCGCTTCGGCGGCCAGAATGTTCAGTGGCACGGCATTGAAGAAGTTCCACATGCCGTGCACCTTGCCCTCCCGGACCGCCTTCAGCGGTGCAAGATTTGGCATCTTCACGGTTTCTTCCAGCGTGCGCCGGGCTTCCGACGGATCGACGCCCGGGCCGATGGAAAAGGTCGTATAGGTCCCGCCTGGCGATCCGGTCGCAATGTAGACGTCAGGATCGGCGGCAATGACATACTCGGCCGTCACCGGCCCGCCCTGCGGAGGAAGGTTGTCGCTCGCGACGTTGCGCCCGCCGGCCAGAGTGATCAATTCGCCAAGCCCCGTCCGGCCGATTGCCCAGCTTCCCCGGATGTCGCTCGGAAAGGCATCCATCAGCACAAGAGGGCGGGCATCCGTCGCGCCCGCCGCTTTGGTTCTGATGCGCTCCCGCCGCATCTCGAAGAATTGGGCAAACTCCTCGGCCTGCTGGTCTTGCTCGAAGATCCGGCCGAGGAGGCGCATGTCGCGCGGTGTTGTGTTCAGCGGATCGCGATTGATATCGACGACGACGACGACCGGGATGCCGACCGAATCGAGATATTGGATGGCGAGCTGCCCCACTTCGCTATCGGCCTGCCATATGCTCATGATCGCGAGATCGGCGTTCAGCGACAGCGCCGTCTCCACGGATAGGCCATCCGCGTGGCCGTTGCCGACGATTGGGACGTTCTCGATAGCCGGAAACTTTTTCCGGAACGCCTCGTAGATAAACGGATTGTCGCCTTTCATGTCGGTCGACCAGCCGGCGAGCAGGCTGACGGGGTCGGGATGGATCAGCGACAATGGGACAAGGTTGAAGCCAGTCGCGAGGATCACGGCTTCCGGCTTCTTCTTGATCGTCACCTTGCGGCCGGTAGCATCGGTGAAGCTCAACGGCCAGCGCGTCTGCGCCTTTGCGATATTTGGAGCGCAAAGAGCAACGGACGCTGCGGCGAGCAGATCCCGCCGGCTGATAAGAAACTGGGTCATCGCTGGTTCCTCTGATTTGGCAGTGCGCAGAGCTTGCCGCAGCTCGGAATTCCGGGAAGCATGTATCGAAGGCAGCAAATCTTGCGCCGTGCGACCTGCTCGCCGTCCTCATCCAGGTAGCTGAGGCAGCCGCAAAACGGATTCACGCTTCCATCCGGAAGGCGGCTGCTAACAAAAAGCGGCAGATCGGGACCGGCCGGTGGTGCATCCCGCTCGGTTAGCCGCAGCGCGTAGTCGATATAGACGGCGGCATTGTTCCAGCAGAGTTTCGCCGAGATGCCGCAAATCTTCAGAATGGCCACAACCTCGCCAAGATGGGTTTCAAGCAACGAACCGACGGCCTCGAAACTGTCGGTCTCGATCTTGTCTTCGATGATGCCGGCGTGCGGAACGCCGAAAGAGCGCGGCAAACCGCTCTCCTCCAGTGCAATCGTCATGCCCGCGAATTCGACGGGAAGCGCCTGCGACGCGAGGCGCCGCGCAAGCAGGTAGGGGATGGAAAGTCCCGAGAAATAATAGAGCGACCACATGGAAACGACGGCGCGCCGGTCGGTGCCTCCCGAGACCTCGGCGTAGCGATCAACCGCGCGCTGGAAGCCGCCGCCGCGAAAAAAGGCAGGCAGCGGCACGCCGTCGGCAAGCTCCTCGCTGAGCATCATCTTGTCTCGGCACCAGGCATGCTCGCCGGAAAAGGCAGGAGACAGGCCAAACGGCCTGTCACCCATCTTCATGTCCCCATCGCTTGCCATCGGGTTACCAAGCGTAACGCAGTGTGCCGATCACCGCGCGGCCCTGGTCGCGGTAGCAGAAGCCTGCAGAGCAGACGGGCTCACGACGGTCGAACAGATTGGTGGCGTTCACTTGCAGGCTGAGGCCATCGTACTTCTTGTCGAGAGCCGCGAAATCGTAGCTGACGGCTGCGTCGAAGAGGACACGGGCGCTGTTCTGCGTCGTGTTGTAGTCACTGCCGTAGCTCTTGCCGATGTAGCGGGCTCCGAGGCCGACCCCGAGACCGTAGACCGGGCTAGTCTCCTGGAACGTGTAGTTCGCCCAGAGCGAGGCCATATGCCTCGGCACCGAGGAGACGTAATTGCCGACCGTCCCCGTCGTGCCTTCGAGGATCTTCGCATCCGTATAAGTATAGGCGGCGATGAGGGAGAGGCCGTTGTCAAGGCTGGCATTGGCCTCGAGCTCGAGGCCTCTCGAGCGGATCTTGCCGCGCTGGACCTGGATGTTGGCGGGACCTGAAGGCAGGTTGACGACCTCGTAATACAGGCTGTTCTTCTGATCGATGTTGAACAGCGCGGCCGTAAGCATCATGTTGGTGTCCGGCAGAAGATATTTGACGCCGATCTCTTCCTGTTCGCTTTCGGTCGGCTTGAAGGGTTGACCGGTTGCCTGATTGATGCCGGCATTCGGCGAGAAGGCGGTGGAGTAGCTGATATAGGGTGCGAGGCCAAAATCGGTCTCGTACGTCAGGCCCACTCGACCGGTGAACTCGTTGTCGTTCTGCGAGTAGGTATCGACGGCGTCGGTCACGAGATCAGTGTTCTTGGTGTCGCTCCAAACCCAGTCGTAGCGCCCGCCGACCGTCAGAATCCAAGCATCGTAGCGGATCTGATCCTGGACATACGTGCCGGTTTCCCATTGGTCCTGAACGGTGCGCGTCTGGAAATCGATGTGCGGGACGGGAGCGCCGGCATCAGGATTGTTTGTATCGAGTGGCGGCGAAACGCCACGGCCGTCGAGCGAGCGCCAACGCAGCCGCGTGAATTCCAGTCCGGTCAGAAGTGTGTGATCGAGGGCGCCGGTGTCGAACTGGGCTTCGAGCTGGTTGTCGATCGTGAAAGTCGTCAGCCGCTCGTCGAAAGTACCGGCACTGCGGTCGAGAAGCGTCGGATCAATGGCGTTCGGGGCGTATGCGAAGGCCCAGTCGGCATCGATATTGAGTGTCGAAAAGCGTGCGTTCTGGCGGAATACGAAGGTATCGTTCAGCCGGTGCTCGAACTCATAGCCGATGCGGCCCTGGTTCTGGACCGAGTCGTTGAAGGCCGGATTACCGGCAAAATAGTCGGTCACCTCGCCGGTAACCGGATCGTTGTAGTAGGCCGCTGTCCCGCCGGTCTTGGTCCTGGAATATTCTCCGAGGATCGTCAGCTTGGTGTCCTCGTCCGGCTTCCACATGAAGGCGGGCGCGATGTAGGCGCGATCGTCGGGAACGCTGATCTGCTCCGTCTCGGCGTCGCGGTAGAGACCGGTCACGCGATAGTAGAAAGGATCCTCATCGTTGACCGGTCCGGAGAAGTCGAACTGGCCCTGATAGCGCTGATCGGTGCCGAACTGTCCCATGACCTCGTGGTAAGGCTCTTCCGTCGGGCGCTTGGTGATCAGATTGAAGAGACCGCCGGCACCCGTGGCGCCATAGAGCGCAGAGGAGGGGCCGCGCAGGATCGAAACGCCCTCAAGACCGTAAGGCTCCGTCTTGAAAAGCGAGGAGCCGGCGCCCGGCTGACGCAGGTTGTCGCGGAACACGCCCGTGTAGGTCACGTCGAAGCCGCGTACGGTGAAACTGTCGAAGCGCGGATCGAAGCCATAGGCGCCGACGCGGGTGCCGGGCGTGTAGGCGATCGTGTCGAGAAGTGTCTGAGGGTTGCGATCCTTAAGTTGCTGTTCGGTCACCGACGAGATCGATTGCGGCGTCTCGATGAAGGGTGTGTCGGTCTTTGCGCCGGTGGCGCTGCTCTTGCCGACATAACCGTCCGCCTGGATCACGCCGCCGCTGCCGCCATTGACGATGATGTCCTGCAGCACTGTCGCTCCATCATCCTCTTGCGCATTGGCAGCCGCGTCCTGCGCGGCGGCAGGCAGAAGAAGATGGGCCATTGCAGCCCCCGTTAATGCCGATGTGCGCAGCAATCTCATAGTAAAAAGGTGAATTTTCATTGCCTCATGACCCTTGGGAGCTCATTTCAAAAAAACATGAGTCTAATAGTCATGAAAGAACCAAAAGAAAACCTTTTTATGAGTAATTTTGTCAAGTTTTTGGAGGATGCTGTGCCGGTGCAAGAGCCCTCAGCTCTTCGCTTCCGAAAGCAGCCAACGCCGGAAGGCCGCGACAGCCGGACGCTCAAGGGCGGCGCCCGGATAAACGAGATGAAAGGCGAGGCGGCTCGCGACGCCGAGAGGGAAGGGTGCGACCACTGAGCCCGCGGCGAGTTCTTTCTCCAGGAACGACCGCCGCATCAAGGCAAAACCCAGCCCCGCCTTCATTGCGTCATAGGCGCCGTTCCCATGCATGAAGATTGGCCCGCGCGAAGGATCCACCTTCGTCGCACCCACCGCCTCCAGCCAAAGCTTCCAGTCGTGGCGATAGACGTCGTGGATGAGTTGGAAGCCGGCAAGCGTGTCCGGGGAAGGCTGTTTCCCAAGTTGTTCTGCCAGCCGTGGGATGCAGACGGGCACCAGTTCGTCATCCACAAGCCGCTCGCTGACGAGGCCGTCATAGCCACCGAGCCCATGTCGGATCGCCAGATCGATGCCGTCCCGCTGAAAGTCGAGCACGCGATGCGAGGCGCTGATGCGCACGTCGATCTCCGGATGGATCTCCTCGAAGCGTCTTAGCCGAGGGACGAGCCAATAGGTCGCAAATCCCGCCGTGCAGGTGACGTTCAGCACGGAACCGCGCGCCCGCGCGGTGATCGCCGCTGTCGCCTCCCGCACCAGCCGGAAGGCGGCACGTAGCGTCGTAAAGTAATCGGCCCCCTCCACAGTGAGAGAAAGCGCCCGCGCCTTTCGCTCGAAAAGCCGCACGCCGAGCGCAGCCTCTAGATCGCGGACCTGCAGGCTGACGGCGCCGGGAGTGACGTTCAACTCCTTTGCCGCCATCGTCATGCTGAGATGCCGCGCGGCGGCCTCGAAAGCCCTTAGGGCCGAAAGGGAAGGCAGATATTCGCTCATGATTTAGCTCAGCTAAAGAGTAGATCGAAAAAGACTCGTTTGTCGAAGCTGAATTCACGAAATAATATCAGCAGGAAAGCGATGTTCAAACGGAATTGCGAAGAACAGTTCAACGAGCATAATTCGCGGCTTTGCCGAAGCTGGAACGCAAGAAACGGGTGGCGCGACGGACCGTTAAAGCCTAACCCACCGTAGAACGGGAGGAAGAGTGGCATGCAGCAGAAACAGATGGGCCCAGCCGAATGGGGCATGTTGCTGATCCTGTCCCTGCTCTGGGGCGGGTCCTTCCTCTTCAACGGCATTCTCGTCAAAGCGCTGCCGCCGTTTACCATCGTCGCGGGTCGCGTGCTGCTCGCGGCAATCGCCCTCAATATTATCGTGCGGATCATGGGACATTCCATGCCGCGCGACGGCAAGAGCTGGGCCGCCTTCTTCGGCATGGGTGTACTGAACAACATGATCCCCTTCTGCCTCATCGTTTGGGGGCAGACTCACATCGCAAGCGGCCTCGCTTCGATCTTGAATGCCACAACGCCGCTGTTTACCGTCGTGGTTGCTCATATTCTGACTGCTGACGAGAAGATGACCGGCAATCGCCTGATTGGCGTGCTCGTCGGCTTTGCCGGCGTCGCCTACATGATCGGCTTCGATGCGCTTCACGATCTCGGCTCGAATGTCCTGGCGCAGTTCGCCGTCCTTGGCGCTGCGATCTCCTATTCTTTCGCCGGCATCTGGGGGCGCCGCTTTCGGGCCATGGGCATGCCGCCACTGCTGCCGGCCGCAGGACAGGTCACCGCTTCAACGATCCTGATGCTGCCGATAGCGCTGATTGCCGACCGGCCTTGGGCTCTGCCTGCACCCGGCATCGAGACCTGGCTGGCGCTTTTCGGTCTCGCCCTGCTTTCGACGGCAATCGCCTACGTGCTTTTCTTCCGCATTCTGGCAACGGCGGGTGCGACGAACCTGGCGCTGGTGACTTTTCTGATCCCGGTCAGTGCCATTCTGCTGGGCGCGATCGTCCTCGGAGAGCAGCTGCAGGCGAAACACCTGATCGGCATGGCAATGATCGCTGCCGGTCTGGCAGCCATCGACGGACGGCTGATCTCGCTTGGGAAAAGGCGCCCGGTCTGAGCCTCAGCAGGCGAGATCGGCGACGAGGGAATCGAGGATCAGCATGCCGGCGGGCGTGCAGCGGAGCCGGGAATTGCCGATGCGCTCGATAAAGCCAAGTTCCAGTAAAATTTCCTCGCGCTTGCGGTCGAGGTCCCGGCCGGAAAGCTGCTGCCAGCGAGCAAGGTCGATGCCTTCCTTCAGCCGCAGGCCCATCAAGAGCAGCTCGTCTGCCTGCTCGTCATAACCGAGCCGTTCCTGCTCCAGAATGCCATGGCCATCGCGTTCGACAAGCTCCAGCCAGGCCTCCGGTTTGCGCTCGGTGGCCGTTGCAATCTTTTCGGGCCCGCGCGTCAGGCGGCCATGTGCGCCGGGGCCGATCCCGGCATAATCGCCGTAGCGCCAGTAGGTCAGGTTGTGCCGGCTTTCGGCGCCGGGTCGCGCGTGATTGGAAACCTCGTAGGCTGGCATGCCTTCGCGCGCCGTGATCTGCTGCGTCGCTTCATAGAGCGCCGCCGATTGATCGCCATCAGGAACGATCAGCTTGCCGGCCTTGTGCAGGCCGTAGAAGGGCGTGCCCTCCTCGATCGTCAATTGATAGAGCGAGAGGTGATCGACGGCATAGGAGATTGCTTCCTTCAGCTCCTTCTCCCACGCCTCCACCGTCTGGTCCGGGCGCGCATAGATCAGGTCGAAGGACATGCGCGGGAAGATATCGCGCGCCAGCTTTATCGCCTTCAGCGCATCGGCGACGTCATGCAGGCGGCCGAGGAACTTCAAGTCACGGTCGTTCAACGCCTGAACGCCGAGCGACACACGGTTGACGCCCGCCGCGCGATAGCCCCGGAAGCGCTCGGCCTCGACGCTCGACGGATTGGCCTCCATGGTGATCTCGATGCCATCAGGCACATGCCAGTGCTTCGCAATGCCCTCGAGTATCGCCGAAACGGTCGCCGGGTTCATGAGCGACGGCGTGCCGCCGCCGAGGAAGATGCTCGTCACCGTCTTCGGCCCGCCCATTTGGCGAACGGAAGCCATCTCTCTGAGGAAGGCTGCGGTGAACCGCTCCTGATCGACCGGCTGATGGCGGACATGGCTGTTGAAGTCGCAGTACGGGCACTTCGCCGCGCAGAATGGCCAATGCACATAGACGCCGAAACCCGGCTCTCCCGTGTCGGGGAGAAGCGTCGCATCGCGTGTCAGGCTTGCCGTATCGAGAATTTCCACGAACCGACCCTACGCTTCCAGGCAGGTTTCGACAAAGAGTTTGAACGCGCGCGCCCGGTGCGACAGCGCCTGCGGCTTGCCGATGCTCCAGCCGTGCTTCTCCTCGGCGCTCATCTCCCCGAAGGTGATGCTGTAGCCTTCCGGTTGAAAGACGGGATCGTAGCCGAAGCCCTGGCTCCCGCGTGGCGGCCAGACGACCGTTCCTTCGACCTCGCCGCGGAAGAGCTCGGTATGTCCGTCCGGCCAGGCGAGGCATAGTACGCTGACGAAGCGTGACGTCCGCTGCTCGGGCTTCATGGCTCCGGCTTTTTCCAGTGCCTGTTCCACCTTTTCCATGGCCATCGCAAAGTCCCGCGTGCCATCGGGCCTTTCCGCCCAGTTGGCGGTGTAGACGCCCGGATCGCCTCCGAGTGCATCGATGACCAGGCCGGAATCGTCCGAAAGCGCCGGCATATTTGCTGCCTTCGCGGATGCGAGCGCTTTGATCGTCGCGTTCTCCTCGAAGGTCGTGCCTGTCTCATCCGGCTCGACGAAGTTGAGCTCTGCTGCCGATTTGGCGATGAAGCCGAGCGGACCGATTAGATCCTGGATCTCGCGGATCTTGCCGGCATTGTGGCTGGCGACGACGATCGTTTTCGTGTCAAGCGTGCGCATGGTCGGTCCTATTTGATGCCCCAGATTCTGGCTTCGGCGCATTCGAGGCTGTTTCCTGCCGGATCGCGGAAATAGATCGAGCGGCCACCATTCGGCCAGTGCACTTCGGATTCGATGTCGATGCCGGCGGCCTTGAGCTGTGCGGCCATGACATCGATGTTTTCACCTGACACGCGGAAGCATGCGTGGCCCTGACCTCTCGTGCCATGTGGTGGCACCTGCAAGGCATCGGCCGCCGGCGGCTTGACCGTTTCGTCGGGGTTGAAGATCAGGAGCACGCCTTGCCCGCAGCGGAAGAATACATGCCGGTCTCCGCCACGCGCGATCTTGGCAAGGCCGAGCACGCCTTCGTAGAAAGCCTCGGCCTTGTCGAGATCGTCCGCGTAGAGCGCGGTTTCCAGCATGCCTTCCAGCAAGGCAGTCATCCGGCGATCGCCTGTTTCTGCATCTCGACGAGCTCTGCAATGCCGGCCTTCGCCAGCGTCATCAGCGTGGTAAATTCCTCGTCCGTAAAGGGTGTGCCTTCGGCGGTGCCCTGAATTTCAACGATGCCGCCGGCGCCCGTCATGACGAAATTCGCATCGGTTTCGGCCGAAGAATCTTCAAGATAGTCGAGGTCGATCACCGGCTGGCTGGCGAAGATACCGCATGAAATTGCGGCGACATGATCCTTGAGCACGCGCTCGACCTTGATCATGTTGCGGGCTTCCATCCACTTCAGGCAGTCATAGAGCGCAATCCAGGCGCCGGTAATCGAGGCGGTCCGCGTGCCGCCGTCAGCCTGGATGACGTCGCAATCGAGCGTGATCTGGCGTTCTCCGAGTTCCTTGAGATCGACGATGGCGCGAAGCGAACGGCCGATGAGTCGCTGGATTTCCTGCGTGCGCCCGCCTTGCTTGCCAGCTGCCGCCTCGCGCTTCATCCGCTCGCCGGTTGCCCGCGGCAGCATGCCGTATTCGGCCGTGACCCAGCCCTTTCCGGTGTTGCGCAGCCATGGCGGCGTCTTATCTTCAAGGCTCGCCGTGCAGAGCACATGCGTATCGCCGAATTTCACCAGGCAGGAGCCTTCCGCATGCTTCGAAAAATTGCGCTCGAAGGTGACCTTGCGCATCTGGTCGGTTTTTCTGCCTGAAGGCCGCATTCTAATCTCCTGAAGCAAGATACCGAAAAGTGTCAGCGGTTTTCTGACAGCATCATGCAATGGTTTATGGTGTTGACCGCTTCTACGATTGGCGGCAGCCATTTGCAAATTCCCTTTTGCCTCGGGGGCGAGAATGACTATATTTTCGGGGTGATTGTTAGCAGCGCGGGTGCAAGGAAGTTCATGGGGTTCAGGTCGACGTCGATTTCGGATGCCGTTGCTGCGCTGGATGAACGCTCCAAGGAGATCTTCCGTCGCATCGTCGAAGGCTATCTGGAAAACGGCGAGCCGCTTGGCTCACGCAATCTTTCCCGCATTTTGCCGATGTCGCTATCGCCGGCTTCCGTGCGCAACGTGATGAGCGATCTGGAAGAGCTGGGCCTGATCTACTCGCCGCATGTCAGCGCCGGACGCTTGCCGACGCAGGGCGGTCTCCGCTTCTTCGTTGATGCCTTTATGCAGGTCGGCGACCTTTCCGCGGAGGATCGTGCGACTATCGAGCGCCAGGTTCGGCCCGAAAGCCGTGACAATGCGATGGAATCGATGATGAACGAGGCAAGCAGGATGCTTTCGGGCATTTCGCGCGGCGCCGGCCTTGTCATCACGTCGAAGAGCGATCCGATCCTCAAGCATGTCGAATTTATCCGCCTGGAACCCACCAAGGCGCTTGCCGTCCTCGTTGGCGATCACGACCAGATTGAAAACCGCATCATCGAATTGCCCGCAGGCGTCACCTCGGCGCAGCTGACGGAGGCTGCGAATTTCCTCAACGCGCATATGAGCGGCCAGACGCTGCCGGAATTGCGAAAGCAACTCAGCCATTTGAAAGAGAATGTCCGCAATGAGCTGGACGCCTTGTCCCAGCAGCTCGTCGAGCGCGGTATCGCCGTATGGTCGGGCACCGCCGATGAAGGCAAGCCGCCGCAGCTCATCATTCGCGGCCGCTCCAATCTGCTGGAGGGCCTTGCGGGCGTGGAAGACCTTGACCGCCTCCGGATGCTCTTCGACGATCTGGAAAAGAAAGACAGCCTGATCGAGCTCTTGAATCTTGCCGAAACCGGCCCGGGTGTGCGGATCTTCATCGGCTCGGAGAACAAGCTTTTTTCGCTTTCCGGCTCTTCGCTCATCGTCGCGCCCTATCGGGACGAGGACGATCGCATCGTTGGCGCCGTCGGCGTCATCGGACCGACGCGACTCAATTATTCCCGCATTGTGCCGATGGTTGATTACACGGCACAGCTGATTTCCAGGCTTTCGCGCGGCACCTTGTAAAAGCCGGAATTTCCCCTTCTTTGTCACGCAGACTTGATTTTTTGCGGTCAAAGCTCGATATCGGGCCCATCCCAAGACAACCCCAGTACCGGAGACCGTCATGATCGACGAAACGACGAAAAACGGACCTGACGCTGCCGCGGCCGAAGCCGCAGCCGACGCTGCCGCAAACGTCGAGAACGAAACCACCGCGGAAACGCCGGCCGAGCTTGATCTCATTGAACGCATCAAGTCGGAAAATGCCGAGCTGCGCGATCGCTATCTGCGCCTTGCTGCGGAGATGGATAACCTGCGCCGCCGCACCGAACGCGACGTCAAGGACGCCAAGTCCTATTCCGTCGCCGGCTTTGCGCGAGATATGCTCGCTGTCTCGGACAATCTTCGCCGCGCGCTCGAGTCCATCCCGCCGGAAGCAAAAGAGAGCGGCGACGCTGGCCTTACGACATTGATCGAAGGCGTCGAGATGACCGAGCGTTCCATGCTGTCGGCGCTTGAGCGCCATGGTGTTCGCAAGCTGGAGCCGGTCGGTCAGAAGTTCGATCCGCACTTCCATCAGGCGATGTTCGAGGTTCCGAACACCGAAGTGCCGAACAACACCGTCGTCCAGGTCGTCCAGGCTGGCTTCACGATCGGCGAGCGCGTACTGCGCCCGGCCATGGTCGGCGTCGCCAAGGGCGGCCCGAAAGCAGCCGAAGCCGATATCAACACCGCCTTCACAGAAAAAGACGCCTGATCCCTCAGGCGTCTTTCGGCAACCAGTTTGAAAATCAGATGCGGGCGAAGCGCTCGATCAGCAGATCGTAGAAGCCGTCCGCATCCACATGGCGCATCACCTTGGCGTTGCGCTTGCGGTCGGTCACGTGCCACCAGTCGATCACGGTCATGCCCGCGGTCAGTTCCGATTTTACCTCGATCTCGACGTTGCAGTGACGGCCCTTGAAGAGTTCGGGCTTGAGCAGATAGGCGATAACTGCCGGGTCGTGCAGCGGTCCGCCATCGGAGCCATATTTCTCGATATCGAAGCGCTCGAAGAATTCCAGCATCTCGACCATCGCTTTTACCGGCGCCGTGCCAAGCTCGGCCATGCGCTCGATCCGGCCCTTCTGCGTCAGGAGCTGATGCGTCACGTCAAGCGGCATCATCACGATCGGAATGCCGGAACCGAAGACGATCTCGGCTGCTTCGGGGTCGACATAGATGTTGAATTCCGCAGCCGGCGTTATGTTGCCGCCTTCGAAGAAACCGCCTCCCATCATCACCAGCTCGCGAACGCGGGGAATAATGTCCGGCGCCTTCTGGAAAGCCAAACCGATATTGGTGAGTGGCCCAAGCGTGCAGAGCGTCACCGCGCCCTCCGGCTCGCGGCGGAGTGTTTCGATGATGAAATCGACCGAATGCTGCTCCTGCAGCGGCATCGCCGGCTCATTGAGTTCCGGACCGTCGAGGCCGGTTTTCCCGTGCACGTGCTCGGCTGTGACCAGCTTGCGCGCCATCGGCGCGTCTGCGCCTGCGAAGACCTTCATGTCCGGCCGGCCGCATAGCTCGCACACGATGCGCGCATTGCGGCTCGTATAGGAGAGCGGCACATTGCCTGCGACGGTCGTGATGCCCAGTACCTCCAGCTCTTCAGGGCTGCCGAATGCCAGCATGATGGCTGCGGCATCGTCCTGGCCGGGATCGGTGTCGATGATAATCTTTCTAGGCTTCGCCATTCCGTCTTCCATTCCCCAAGGTGCACGTCGCGGCGGGCACCGTTCGTTTATCTTTCCGTCGCAAATCGGCCCGGCCGCTGCGGGCGACGATTTGATGCGAGCGGCCATGGCAATTGTCAAGCAATCAGCGAAGCCCGGCTCGTGTGTTTGCCGGCAGCGGCACGAGGCTTGCGCAAAAGACGCAGCCTTCCCATATTAACGGCATCCGGATGCTGCGCTTGAGGTCCGGAAAGGTCGCTTGCATCAAGGACTTGAAAGATGAGCCGCATGACACCCTTCGCCAGCCCGCTGCTTCTGGGCTTCGACGCCATGGAAAAGACGCTGGAGCGTATCTCCAAGGCAAGCGACGGTTATCCGCCCTACAATATCGAACGGATTGCCGCCGGTCACGGAGCGCCTGAGCGCCTGCGCATCACGCTTGCCGTCGCTGGCTTCAGCGAAGAAGAACTCGACGTCACGACCGAAGAAAACCAGTTGCTGATCCGCGGCCGCCAGGTCGAGCAGGGCGAGCACGAATATCTCTATCGCGGCATTGCCGCCCGACAGTTCCAGCGCACCTTTGTGCTGGCCGATGGCATGCAGGTTCTGGGCGCCAGCCTTAAGAACGGATTGCTCGCCGTCGACCTCATTCGTCCGGAACCGGCGCGCATGGTGAAGAAAATTAACATTTCGGTCTCACAGTAGGACAACGGCCCCATTCGGCTGTTGGTCCCTTCTTCCGGAGGAACAGGAATGTTGATGAAAGAAGCGAATTCTCACCTGACGAAATCCGAGCTTGCCGGCATCGGCAACGGCGAGGTCGCGTATATCCGCAAAATGCGCACCGAAGAAGTTTCGAAGTGCTTTCCCGAAGCACCGGATATCGATCCGGGCGTGGACCTCTGGGCACTTTTCGGCGCCGACGGCACGCCGATCCTGCTGACGGATAATCGCTCCAGCACGTTCTTCAAGGCTGCTGAAGACGAATTGAAAACGGTCAGCCTGCACTAGAAAGCAGGCTTAGACTCTCTTGAATGTGAGATAGGCCGAGGAGCGGCCCTCTCGCCGGGCCTTGGCCTCGTAGCGTGTACTCGGCCAACCTTCGTAGGGCGCCAGCCAATCGGCGGCGTTTTCCGCAATCCAGTCGAAGCCGCCATGGTCCCGGCACTTCAGCAGCGTCCAATTCACGTAAGTATCGATGTCCGACGCGAAGCAGAAAAGCCCGCCGGGCTTTAGCACGCGATGGAAGCGGTCGAGATTGGTCTTGGAGACGAAACGCCGCTTCCAATGTTTTCGCTTCGGCCATGGATCAGGATAAAGAAGGTCGATCTGATCCAGGCAATGGTCCGGTAGCCAGTCGAGCAGCTGCGTTGCGTCGTCGTTATAGACGCGGATATTCTTGGCGCCTGTCGCCTCGACGCTTGCAAGCAGCTTCTGCATGGAATTGATGAACGGCTCGACACCGATGAAGCCGGTGGAGGGCATTTCCTGCGCGCGATGGATCAGATGTTCACCACCGCCGAAGCCGATCTCCAGGCGCAGCCTTTCCGTTGGAACCGGAAAGAGATTGTTCAGCGGCTCGGGCGGAGCCGCTGAAAGGTCGATGAGGAATGCCGGGAGCAGGGTGGTGAGCCGTTCCGCCTGATGTTCGCGGAGAGCCTTTCCCTTGCGGCGGCCGAAAAAAGCTTCGGTCGCGCGCCCCCGGCGTTCCATATCCGTCATGCTGCTTCCCGGATCTTGACGGCTTCCTTCAGCGCCTTGACGAGGTCCGTGCGCTCCCACGAGAAGGAGCCGTCGCGGCCCGCCTTGCGGCCGAAGTGGCCATAGGCGGAAGTCTTGGCATAGATCGGCTTATTCAGGTCGAGGTGGCGGCGGATGCCGGTCGGCGAGAGATCCATGTTCTTGCGGATCGCAGCTTCCACCTGATCCTCGCTGACGCCCTTGCCGGTGCCGTGCAGATCGACATAGATCGACAGCGGCTGAGCCACGCCGATCGCGTAGGACAGCTGGATCGTGCAGCGGTCAGCGAGACCGGCGGCAACGACGTTCTTGGCAAGGTAACGGGCGGCATAGGCGGCAGAACGGTCGACCTTGGTCGTGTCCTTGCCGGAGAATGCGCCGCCGCCATGCGGTGCGGCACCGCCGTAGGTGTCGACGATGATCTTGCGTCCCGTGAGACCAGCGTCGCCGTCCGGGCCGCCGATGACGAACTTGCCGGTCGGGTTGATGTACCAGTTGCAATCGGCTGCGATCTTCAGATCACCGAGGGCTTCGCGGATATAGGGCTCCACGACCGAGCGAACCTTCTTCGAATCCCACGTGTCGTCGAGATGCTGGGTCGAAAGAACGATCGAGGTCACTTCGGCCGGCTCGCCGTTGACGTAGCGCACCGTCACCTGGCTCTTGGCGTCCGGTCCGAGCTTGCCGACGTCGCCTTCGCCCTTCTTGCGGGCGGTGGCAAGCAACTGAAGGATCTTGTGGGAGTAGTAGATCGGCGCCGGCATGAGATCCGGCGTTTCCTTGCACGCGTAACCGAACATGATGCCCTGGTCGCCGGCGCCTTCGTCACCCTGCTGGTCGGCGGCGTTGTCGACGCCCTGCGCGATATCGGCAGACTGCGAGTGCAGCAACACGTCGATCTTCGCCTTCTTCCAGTGGAAGCCGGCCTGTTCGTAGCCGATGTCCTTGATGGCCCGGCGGGCAGCAGCCTTGAACTTCGCGGGGTTGATGACGTCGTTACCGTCCTTGTCCTTCTTCATCAGGCTCGGCGGCAGGCGGACCTCTCCGGCGATGACGACGCGGTTGGTTGTCGCCAGCGTTTCGCACGCAATGCGCACGCTCCAGGGGTCTACGCCGTTCTTCGCCGCCTCACGATAAACGAGATCCACGATCTCATCGGAGATACGGTCGCACACCTTGTCCGGGTGACCTTCGGCAACAGACTCACTAGTGAAAAGATAATTAGCGCGCATTTCGGGATTTCCCTCAAAGAACAAAAGCCGTGTAGTTGGTACTCATTTCACGTCGGAAAAACAAGCACAGAAGGACATAAATATATCTTTATATCTAGTGTGAATCGATAAATTTTGCCCTTAAAACGCAAAAAAGGCGGTCTTTCGACCACCTTCTCAAACGACACTCCTGGAGGCGCTTATTCCGCGTCGGCTTCCGCCGCCAGAGCCTTGACAAGCTCCACGATCTTCCGGCGGACCTTTGGGTCCGAGATTTTTACGAATGCGCGATTGAGTTGCAGGCCTTCCGACGAAGAGAGGAAATCGACAACGTAATTCGAGCTTGACGCTTCCGCCATCCCGGTCAAGGAGCCGGATTGTTCGCCCGGAGCGTCCTCGAAGAAGAAGGAAACCGGGACATTCAGAATGCTAGAAATGTTCTGGAGGCGGCTTGCGCCGACGCGGTTCGTCCCTTTTTCGTATTTCTGGATCTGCTGGAAGGTAATGCCCAGGCTCTCGCCAAGTTTTTCCTGACTCATGCCAAGCATTGTCCGGCGAAGACGGATACGGCTGCCAACGTGGATATCGATCGGGTTTGGCTTCTTCTTGTTTTCAATCATGGTCTTGCCCTAGCAAAGAATTTCAACCTCGTTAAACCGGCAGTGCCCAGACCCACCCGTAACGCCACGTTGCAAGTGACGCGTACCCATCATCAAGCATATGTTAACAACGCCGATTGCGACCACTATGCAATTTTAGGGGTTTTTGGTCAATTCGCCTTGAAAATAAAACCCATACGGGAAATCGACCCGATCAAAAGCAGTAACGTTTCAGTCAACCAGAAGTACGTCTGCCGGGGAAACGAGTCCGAGGCACCGCCGCCAAATCCCTCAAGAGTTGCGTCAGCGAACCCGGTCTCGTTGAGCCCTAGCCCGGCAACGATCTGCCCATGCGCGTTCACGATTGCGGAAATACCGCTGTTGCCATCCCGAATCAGTGGCAGGCCGGTCTCCACGGCGCGCACACGCGCCTGCTGAAAATGCTGGTAAGGGCCAGGCGTATTCCCGAACCATGCGTCGTTCGTGATGTTCAGGATCGCGCCCGCTTCGGCAATGTCGCCGGTCATCTCATCCGGAAAGATGATCTCGTAGCAGACCAGGGGATAGAGTTTCAGTCCCGTCGGCAGTTCCAGGAGATGACGTGTCGCCGAGGCAGAAAAGCCGCCGGGCATTTCGACGATATTCTGGATACCGAGATCGTTGAGGAAATTTTCGAAAGGCAGATATTCGCCGAACGGAACGAGGTGCACTTTGTCCGAAGCGGCGACGATCTGGCCCCGCCCGTCGATCACGATGATCGAATTGTAGTATCGAACCGGGTTTCCGGGCCCCATCTCTTCGGCCCGCACCGCGCCTGCAATCAGAATCTGATTGTCGTCCAGGGTGTCGGCGATCCGGGTGAGCGCATCCTGATTGTCGGTGAGAATGAAGGGGATCGCCGTCTCCGGCCAGACGATGATGTCCGGCTTCCTGCCGCCACTTTGGGGAGGTGCGGCGGAAAGCTTCAGATGAGTCTCGAAGATCGCCGACCGGTCCGCATCCGAATCCATCTTCGCGGCCTGGTCGATCATCGGCTGAACGAGCCGGATCACGGGCCGCTTTTCTTCCGGCACGGGGCTAGCCTTGGGGGCGACGTACAGCGCGTAGGCGCCATATCCGAGATGCGCCGCAAAGAGCAGCGTCGCCAGCCCCACGCCCCATGCCGCACCCTGCCGCGTCCCAAGAAGCGCAGGTGCTGCGAAGACAAAGACGGCAAGCGCGGTCACACCCATGGCGCCGATGACATGCGCGGATTGCATCATGAGCGGCATGGGCATCATGCCGTAGCCGATCGCGTTCCAGGGAAAGCCGGTGAATGTCACGCTGCGCAGCCATTCGAAGAGGCCGAAGCTTGCAGCAAGCGCAGCGATGCGGCCCATTCCGTCCGACCAGAAGATGCGGGCAATCGCCGTAGCGAGGCCATAATATACAGCAAGCACCGCCGGCAGGCCGAGGATCGCCAACGGCAGCGCCCAGGCAAATTCTTCCGAATCGATCAACAGGGCGTGGCCAAGCCACCAGAGGCCTGCGACGAAATAGCCGAAGCCGAAAAGCCAGCCGATCGCGAACGAGGGCCAAAGGCGGCCTAGAAAACTTGCCTCAGGAGAGGCGGCTGCGCCGTCGATCAGCCAGACGAGGAGCGTGAATGAAATAAACATTGCGGCGAAGAAGCCGATTGGCGGCAACGCCAGAACCGCAAACGCGCCGGCAAGCACCGCCAGCAATGCTCTTTTGAAACCCCAGACCAGGATAACCTTGTCCGCAAACCGCTCCATGCGCGCTCCGTTCAAGCCGCGAATCAACTCGGCTCGCAGTCTTTCAAAAAAGGCGCGTTTTGTCGTCCTGCGGAAATCAGCTCGACGTCGATTCGGTGGGCCGGTCGTCCGTTAATCCGGTCGTGCCGTCGCCGTCGGCCTTGACGCGGCGACGGATCGCTTGGCGCTTGCGGGTGATGCGAACGCGCTTGATGCGGCGCGGATCGGCCTCGAGAATGTGGAATTCGAAGTCCGGCAGTGCTTGTACGACTTCGCCTCGTACCGGAATGCGGCCGAGGGCGGAGAAAATCAGGCCGCCCAGCGTATCGACTTCGTCGACCTGCTCGCTGATGTCGAAATCCGGGCCGATAGCCTCTGCGATCTCCTCCAGCTCGACGCGGGCATCCGCCACGAAGACGTCTTCGGAAATACGCTTGAACATGACCTCCTCATCGTCATGCTCGTCGTCGATATCGCCGACGACCATCTCGACGATGTCCTCGTGCGAAGCGAGCCCGTCGGTGCCGCCATATTCGTCGATGACGAGCGCCATCTGCGTGCGGTTCACCTGCATGCGGCGAAGCAGATCGGATGCAAGCATCGATGGTGGTACGAAAAGAATCTTGCGGATGATGCCGGCCTCGGCGAGCGTCTTCTGCAAGTCGACGCGAGCGAGATCGAAATTCGGCTTCGCCGAGCGTGCCGGCTTCTGAATGTTCTCCGGGGCGATCTCGACAAGCGGGTCCGGCCCTTTGGGTGTCTTCGCGCCCGCTCGGCGCTTGTTGCGCGCCTGCTTGGCGACATAGGAAAGGAGGTCGCGGATATGCACCATGCCGCGCGGATCGTCGAGCGTCTCGGCGTAGACCGGCATACGGGAGCGTCCGGATTCCTCGAAGAGAATCATCAATTCGCCGATGGTTATGTTCTGATCGACAGCCTCGATATCGGCCCGAGGCACCATCACGTCTGCGACGCGCACCTCGCGGAAGCGGAGGATGTTATGGAGCATCGCCCGCTCGTCTGGCGAAAAGGCATCGTCGCCGGTGTCCGACGTCATAAGCGCGTCGGCGAGATCTTCGCGAATGCGCGAGCCCTGCTGCGGGCGAAGAATGCGGGCGGCGCGCGCCCAGAAGGATCGTCCGGATTGCCTGCTACTACTGCCCGCCTCATCTGAGGAGGAGGATTGATCGGCGTCCTTGGCTTCTGCCGCGGGTTTCGTCGTAAAGTCGCTCATGGTTCCATTTTTAGGTCTTGACCCTCGTATGGGTCAGATAGGCCGAGTACCGCCAAAATGCGAGTCTCTAACCCCTCCATAATTTCGGCTTCGTCACTATCCATATGGTCGTAGCCGAAGAGATGCAAGAAACCATGTACCATCAAATGCGTCAGATGGTCTTCGAACGGCTTTTCGAGCTCTCGTGCTTCTCGTTCGACGGTTTCCTTGGCGATGATGATATCACCAAGCATCGGTCCTGGCATCTTTCCCGGCGTCACCGGAAAGGCTGGGAAGGAGAGGACATTGGTCGCCTTGTCCTTCTTGCGCCATTCGGCGTTGATCGCACGGATGGATTCGTCATCCGTGAAGACGAGCGAAAGCTCCGTCCCCGTCTTTGGAAACTTCTGCTTCTCATTGCTCTTGAGAAAGCTCGCCGCCGTTTCGAGCACGCGCTCCGCCAACGCCCGAAGCTCATCTTCGGAGGGCCAGTCGCCCTCCTCGATGCTGATCTGGATATCGAGCTCGGCCATCAGACCTGCGGGCCGGCATCTTCCGGCCGGGTTGCATAGGTGGCGTCATAAGCCCTGACAATCCGTCCGACCAGCGGATGGCGCACGACATCGACATCCTTGAAGCGGATCGTCGAAATTCCTTCCACGTCCTCCAGCAGCTGCAGCGCCTCGACAAGTCCGGACCTCACCCCGCGCGGCAGGTCGATCTGGCTCGGATCGCCGGTCACCATCATGCGTGAATTCTCGCCAAGACGCGTCAGGAACATCTTCATCTGCATGGATGTCGTGTTTTGCGCTTCGTCGAGGATGATCGCTGCGTTCGACAGCGTTCGACCGCGCATGAATGCGAGCGGGGCGATTTCGATGACGCCGGCCGTGATCGCGCGCTCGACCTTGTCACCCGGGATCATGTCGTAGAGCGCATCATAGAGCGGTCGGAGATAGGGGTCGACTTTCTCCTTCATGTCGCCCGGCAGAAAGCCAAGGCGCTCGCCGGCTTCGACGGCTGGGCGGGAAAGAATGATCTTCTCGACGGCTCCGCGCTCCAGGAGCTGGGCGGCATGCGCAACGGCGAGATAGGTCTTGCCGGTCCCGGCAGGTCCGACGCCGAAAACCAGCTCGGCCCGCTCCATGGCGCGTATATAGGCATCCTGCGTCGGCGTCCGCGCAACGATCGTCTTCCTGCGCGTCGAAATCTGCGCCATCGTCAGCTTGGTTTTTTTCTCCATAGTCGGCAGGCTCAACTGATCGTCGGCAGCAACCGCCATGCGGATTGCGCCCTCCACGTCGGATCGTTCCACGCTGCCGCCTTTCTGGAGCTTTTCATAGAGGTAGTCGAGGGTGCGTCGCGCTTGATTGGTGGTAACGACATCACCCGTAATAACGACGGAGTTGCCCCGCGCGCGCGCATCGATATTGAGCCGCTCTTCGAGAAGTTTCAGGTTCTGGTCGAATTGACCAAATAGCTCACTGGCGAACCGGTTGTTCTCGAACGTTAGGACGAAATGATTGGCGTCGCTCGCTATGCGTGGGTGGCGCGGTGAAGAAGAAACCAATTCTTGTCCCTTCAAGCGGTCGAGCTCCTTAGGTTAGACCTCAGCCTCTGCAAACTCGGCAAACAGGCTGTTAGTTCCGGTTCCGGTGATTCGCACATTGATAATGTCACCGATTTGCGATGCTTTTGCATCAACATTCACTGACTGAAGCCAAGGGGAACGACCGATAATCTGTCCCGGCAGCCGGCCCGGCTTCTCAAGCAGCAGATCGATCGTCTTGCCGACGCAGGATTCGTTGAATTCCTGCGTCTGCCTGAGAAGAAGCGCCTGCAGCCGCTCGAGCCGTTCTGCCTTGATCTCTTCCGGCACCTGGTCCTTCATTTCCGCACCGGGCGTACCCGGCCGTGTCGAGTATTTGAAGGAGAAGGCCTGCGCATAGCGCACCTCCCCCACCAGACGCAGTGTAGCTTCAAAATCCTCGTCTGTCTCCCCTGGGAAGCCAACGATGAAATCGCCGGACAGCGCGATATCGGGGCGGGCAGCCCGGATGCGCTCCATCAGCGTCATATATTCAGCCGCGGTATGGCGGCGGTTCATGGCTTTCAGGATGCGGTCCGAACCGGACTGCACGGGCAGGTGCAGGTAAGGCATCAGAGCGCGCAGATCGCGATGCGCCTCGATCAGGCGGTCGTCCATATCGCGCGGATGGCTGGTGGTGTAGCGGAGCCGGGCAAGGCCTGGGATTTCCGCAAGCCGGTAGAGAAGGTCGCCAAGGCTCCACTCTTCGCCATTGGGGCCGGCGCCATGCCAGGCATTGACGTTTTGCCCGAGCAGCGTGATTTCACGCACGCCGCCGTCCACAAGTTTTTGTGCCTCCTCGAGAATCTGACTGACCGGCCGGGAGACCTCCGAACCACGGGTATAAGGAACGACACAGAAGGTGCAGA
The DNA here is from genome assembly GCF_012641395.1 of Rhizobium sp. P32RR-XVIII. Classification (GTDB taxonomy): domain Bacteria; phylum Pseudomonadota; class Alphaproteobacteria; order Rhizobiales; family Rhizobiaceae; genus Rhizobium. The sequence continues at coordinate 317,944 of NZ_JABAIH010000001.1, forward strand.
ACTTGTCGCAGCCTTCCTGAACGGTCAGGAACGATGTCACTCCGCGCGCGCGAATCTTCTTGGCTTCGGCAAGCGGCAGATGCTCGAATTTGTCTTCCAGCGCATATTCGGTGTCGACGACGCGATGGCCGTCCTTGGCACGCCGCAGGGCTTCCGGCAGGCGGTGATAGGTCTGCGGGCCGATGACAACGTCGACGGCGGGCGCGCGGCGAAGAATTTCCTCGCCCTCTGCCTGGGCGACGCAACCGGTAACGCCGATCATCATCTCGCGCCCGCTGGCAGCCTTTTTCTTTTTCATCTCCCGCAAACGGCCCAGCGCCGAATAGACCTTTTCGGCCGCCTTTTCGCGGATGTGGCAAGTGTTCAGGAGGACGAGGTCGGCCTCTTCCATATCCTCGGTAGGCTCATAGCCGTCGCGGGCGAGGGCATCGCTCATGCGCGTCGAGTCGTACACGTTCATCTGGCAGCCATAGGTCTTGATGAAGACCTTGCGGCTGTTGCTGCCATCGCGGAGCCCCTCGTTGGGGGCAATCTCCGGGGCCGGAAGAAGGGCGCTGTCTTGGGTCATGGCGGGCTATTTAGTGGTTTTTTGCCCTGTAGAAAACGGAAATCTTGACTCAGGCAATTTCGCGGCCGCGCAAGCGGCTGTTGAGCATGGCGCGGATGCGGCGTGCGATGGTGGCGCTGACCTCCTTTCGGCTCGAATCCGAACGGTACTCGACCGCCTCGCCGAAGGTGACTTCGGCATCGAACGCGGCACATTTTACGATATCGAGGAGGTGCGGCACGAGTTCCACGTCGCCGGGCCAGCTGGCCAGCGGGCGATGATAGCGCCCCATGGCAATGCCGTGCACCCTGGTATAGGCGATCGCGACCGGCTGCACGAAGACTGAGCCGTTCGGCGAGTGGGGCACGGCCATTGCGGCTGCCCCGAAGAGCGAGGATTTGACCTCCAGCAGACGATTGCCGTCGGAGGTCGTGCCTTCCGGAAAGAGCACGACGATTTCGCCGTCGGCCATGCGGCTTGCAATCTCGCTTGCCTGGGCACCGGTCTTTCGCTTCTCTTCGCGAACGATGAAGACGCTTTTCTGCAGGCGGGCGAGCAGTCCGAAGATCGGCCAGTCACGCACCTCTATCTTGGCGATGAAAGCGACATCGGCGATGGACGACAAGACCATGATATCCATCCAGGAGGCGTGATTGGCACATAGCATCAGCGGCCTGCGTCCCTCGAGCCTACCGTGGACCTTCACGCGAATGCCGAGTCCGTGGCAGGCAACGCGATGCCAGAGGCGCGGGAGCGTACGCCGAAGCCTCCAGTCGAAATATAGACTGAGAAGCTGGAAGGGCATCAGCAGGATGCTTGCGGTGACGATGACGATCGCGGCATAGGCGATACGCAGCCAGACGATCAACTCCAACTCCCCGCGGGTCCGGTCATCGGTTCAGCGTTCGTCTTTCTTCAGCGGAATGCCGTAAAGCTCCAGCCGATGGTCCACGAGCTGGAAGCCGTGTTCGCGGGCAATACGCTCCTGCAGCGCTTCGATCTCCGGCGAACGGAACTCGATGACCACTCCGTTCTTCAGGTCTATCAGGTGGTCGTGATGCTCTTCCGGTACTGTCTCGTAACGCGAGCGGCCGTCGCGGAAATCATGGCGGGCGATGATGCCGGCGTCTTCAAAAAGCTTGACTGTGCGATAGACGGTCGAGATCGAAATCTTCGCATCGACCGTTACGGAGCGACGGTGTAGCTCCTCGACATCCGGGTGGTCGGCCGACTCTTCCAGGATACGGGCAATCACCCGGCGCTGCTCGGTCATCCGCATGCCGCGCTCGGTGCAAAGCTCCTCAAGGGTCTTGGCTGTGTCCGTCATTGGCGGCCTTCATTAGAAATTCCGGTTCTTCACGGAACTAGCGAAGAACGCGCTTCATGACAAGCGCCGTGGAAACGGCACCGTTCGCGTCCTTGTAGTATCCACGGCGCTCGCCGACCTTCTCAAAGCCGAGCTTGCGATACAGTCCGAGAGCGGCAGCGTTGCCGTCATCGACTTCCAGGAAAATGCTTTCGCCGCCGCGCAGCTTGGCTTCGCGCATCGCCGCCTGCATCAGCCTCCAGCCGAGTCCTGCGCGTGCAACCCTCGCCTGCACGGCGATCGTCAGAATTTCCGCCTCGCCAGCGACCTCCCGGGCAAGTACGAAGCCCGGCAGCGGTTTTTTCAGAAAGGCGTTCGTCTGGCGCGCGACGAAACCGAAGACGTTGTCCTGGCTGAGCAGACCGTAGAACTCGCCGTCTCCCCAGGGGCGTGCAAAGCGTTCCCCGTGCAGGGTAGAAACCGCATGGCAGTCGTCGCTTTCCATGGCGAGGATCTCGAATTCCGGTTTCAAGGTCAGATAGGATTCCAGCATGGTCACACTCGTGCGATCGCAAACCCGGCCTGCGGTTTGGCGTCGGGTCCGCGCAGATAAAGAGGCTTCGGCTTTCCAGAACCCGGATCGGCGGCAGCGCCGAGGCGAGCCACGATGGAGATGGGAAACTTGTTGGCTTGATCGCCAGCGCCTTCCGGCCTCAGCAGCGGCGCCGCCGATCCGGTGATCTCGCCGTCGAAGGTTGCCGTGATGGATTGAGCCTCCTCGATCGTCACGGCACGAGGTTCGTCGAGCGCCACGCCGTCGGCGGAAAAACTCTGGAGATAAATTTCGCCGCGCTTGGCATCCATGGCGGCAAGAACGGCGCGGCCGGGGGTCTTCTCGCGCTGGGCGGCAGCCATGGTTTCAAGCGTCGTGATGCCGACAGCCGGAATATTGAGCGCAAGAGCAAAGCCCCGAGCCGCCGCGACACCGACACGGATGCCGGTGAAGGAACCTGGACCGATGGTGACCGCAACGCGTTCAGCCATCGCGAGCTTCATATCCGCCTGCTTCAGCACGCGGTCGATGATTCCCATCAAATGTTCCGCGTGACCCTTGCCGATCATGTCCGATGCCTCCCCCAGCATCGTATCGCTGCCGCTGTCGTATAGAGCGGCAGCGCAATCCACACCCGCCGTGTCGAGCGCCAGAACAATCATGCCATCAATTTCCGAATAAAAACCACCATAAAATCAGCCAGCTCGCCGCAATGTTGAGCCGGCTGAATTTCGGCGCAAGCCCTTAGGCTGCGATCACTTCCTGCACTTCGGGAACGAAGTGGCGAAGCAGGTTCTGGACGCCGTGCTTCAGGGTCGCCGTAGACGAGGGGCAGCCGGAGCAGGAGCCCTTCATGTTGAGATAGACCTTGCCATCCTTGAAGCCGCGGAACGTGATATCGCCGCCATCCTGGGCCACTGCTGGGCGCACGCGGGTGTCGAGCAGTTCCTTGATGGTGAGCACGATGGTTTCGTCAGCCTCGTCAAAGAATTCACCGCCGGCATCGAGTTCTTCGGAAAGCGCGGAGGCTTCACCCATCACCGGCTTCCCAGACATGAAGTGTTCCATGATGGAGCCGAGGATAGCGGGCTTCAGGTGCTGCCACTCCTGATTCTCTTTGGAAACAGAGATGAAGTCATAGCCGAAATAGACGCCGGTAACGCCCGGGATTTCGAAAAGGCGGGCGGCGAGCGGTGAAGCCTGTGCTTCCTCGGCATTGCGGAATTCGGCCGTGCCGCTTTCCATGACGACCTTACCCGGCAGGAACTTTTGGGTGGCGGGGTTCGGCGTGGCTTCGGTCTGAATGAACATTTCGCTCTCCATGCGGGCCAGATCGTTGCTCAGGCCGTCTTTAGAATTCTTCAAAAGAAAATAGGCCGATTGGCCACGCTAATCAAGAGCCCGAGACTCCAGAAATAGGCTGCCTTGGCGCCCTATGCTAGGCCAGCGCATCCAGTTCCTCGTTGGTCAGCGTATCGGGCAACACGGTAACGGGAATTGGAAAGGCAGCAGCTTTTCCGACAACAGATGACACCAGTGGCCCGGGGCCTTCCTTGGCAGAACTGGCGGCCAGCACCAGGATTGCGATATCGCGGTCTTCCTCGATCACCGCATTGATCTCCGCGACGGAACTTCCCTCACGGATCACGATTTCCGGTTCGATGCCGATCGTTTCGCGGACCACCAGAGCTGATTTGGCGACAACGGCTTCGGCCTCTTCGCGGGCCTCGGCCCGCATGATCTCCTCAACGCCCAGCCATTGCTGAAAATCGCCTTCGGGAATGACATAGACGAGCACCAGTCCGCCATTGGAATTCTTAGCGCGCCGGCCCGCATAATGCACGGCGCACTGGCACTCGGGTGTGCCATCGATGACCGCCATGAATTTGCGGCGATGACCTTCCAGCCGTGAGAGTCGCTTTGATACCATGGCTCGGACTCTGACACCCTAGCCGGGAGATTTGCAAGCCCCCGTTTTTGCACGGAGGCTCGCTATCTGCGACATGCCTAGTACAGGAAGCCGATGATGTCGCGTATATCCTTCATGGTGGCTTCGGCGCGGGCGCGAGCCCGCTCGTTGCCGTTGTGAAGGATGGCGTCGATGTGGCTCGTATCGTCCATCAGGCGGCGCATCTCTCGTGTGATCGGCGACAGCACCTGGACTGCAAGCTCGATCAGCGCCGGCTTGAAGACGGAGAACTGCTGGCCACCGAATTCCGACAGCACCTGGGCTTTCGACTTATCGGCCAGGGCGGCATAGATGCCGACGAGGTTGTCGGCTTCCGGCCGGCCCTTCAGGCCTTCCACTTCGCTCGGCAGCCCCTCCGGATCGGTCTTGGCCTTGCGGATCTTTTTCGAGATGGCGTCTTCGTCGTCCATCAGGTTGATGCGCGAGAGGTCCGAGGGATCGGACTTCGACATCTTCTTGGTGCCGTCACGAAGCGACATGACGCGCGGCGCAGGGCCATCGATCAGCGGCTCTACCATCGGGAAGTAGGCATGCACAGGCTCGTCGCCGACGGTGATGTCGATGCCGTGGCCGGCCCGGCGAATGTGATCCTGATAATCGAGGTTGAACTTCATCGCGATATCGCGGGCAAGCTCGAGATGCTGCTTCTGATCGTCACCCACCGGAACATGCGTGCCGCGATAAACGAGAATGTCAGCCGCCATCAGGCTTGGATAGGCCAGTAGCCCTAGCGAGGCGTTCTCTCGGTCCTTGCCGGCCTTGTCCTTGAACTGCGTCATGCGGTTCATCCAGCCGATGCGGGCGACACAGTTGAAAATCCAGGCGAGTTCGGCGTGCTGCGGCACGGCCGACTGGTTGAAGACGATATGCTTCTCCGGATCGATGCCCGAGGCGATGAAGGCTGCGGCGATCGAGCGGATCTGGCCGGGCAAGTCCTGGTGCACGAGCTGAGCGGTCAGCGAATGCAGGTCGACGACGCAATAGATGCAATCGTTGCCTTCCTGCAGCGCCACGAACTTGCGGATTGCGCCGAGATAGTTTCCGAGATGGAGATTTCCGGTCGGCTGTACGCCGGAAAATACGAGCTTTTTGAATTCGGTCACGTTGTCCTCGATTAGGCTGGTGGAGGGCCCCAGACCCAAAGGGTCATGTTGCTAACGCGGCGGCTTATGCACGCGCGAAGGGCAGCAATCAAGAGGCGGCGGGTGCGGTGTGTTGAATGAGGTCGAAGGTGTTGCCGTAAGGATCCGCAAACACGGCCACGGTGCCGTAAACTTCGTGACGTGGAGCCTCGAGGAAGGTGACCCCGTTCGCAAGCATTGCGGCATAGTCCCGGTCGAAATCGCCGGTCTTCAGGAAGAAGCCCACGCGGCCGCCGGTCTGGTTTCCAATCGCCGCCTTTTGCCGTTCGCCCACTGCTTGCGCAAGCAGGAATGCGGCACCCTCAGGACCTCTGGGCTTGACGACCACCCAGCGCTTGCCTTCGGGCTGCACCTCGTCCTGCAGGCAGTCAAACCCCAGCGCGCCGCAATAGAATGCCTTTGCGCGATCATAGTCGTCGACGACGAGCGTAACGAGGAAGAGAGATTGGGGCATCAATAAGGCTCCGGCTGGGGCTGCTATTTTGCATTACATCGTCTTGCCAGCGACGGACAGTGTCTTCTAATGCAAGGTTGTGCCAACGCATTGATTTCCATCAAAAGGTTGAGAGTAATTTATACTCAATTTTAGCTACATCTGCTGAATGAGGCCAAGAAAATGAGGATATCTCATTTTATATACAGGTATAAAATTTCACAAAATGGCCACTTTTTGAATGAACGTTCTCGCCACCAACCAGAGCGCAGCATGATCGGCTGCAGTTCTACCTGGAGGGGACGTCATGCATACGACCTTATCACTCGTTCTTGCTGGCTTGTTCACCTTGTCCTGCTGCGTCAATGCCGAGGCGCAGACCAGCAAAAAAACCAAGGTAAGACCTTTCAACAACACCGCATCCCTGGCTTACACGGTTCAGACCGTTAGCGTCAAAATCGGCTGCTTCCCGCCGCAGCTTAGAGCCATCCTCTCACATATCGCGGCCAAGACCGGTCGAATACCGGTGGTTACCTCCGGCTTCCGGCCGCGTTCCGGCCGCGCGCATTCTCAGCACCGCTATTGCAACGCAGCCGATATCCGTGTGGCGGGCGTCTCTGAACGGGCGATCATCGCGGCAGCGCAGACCGCACCCGGCATCGGCGGCATCGGGCGATACTGCAACGGAATTGTCCATGTCGATGTCGGGCCGAAGCGCCGCTGGAGCTATTGCTGACAACGATGGCCGCAGTCAGACTTCGGTGTTGGGCGCAGGCTTCCGTTTGAGGTTCCGCCGGATCATGCCAAGATCGGCGCCGCCGATCAGGAACGCTGTCGCGAAGTAGACAGCCATGGCGATGACGATCAGAAGGCCGAGCGTGCCGACCTTCGCGGTCAGATGCGCGCCTGAGGCTAGCCACGGCTCCCAACGGTGCTGCAGGTACATGATCACACCGCCCATGACGGCTGCGGAGACGACGAGCAGTGCCGTGCGCCGCGCCAAGGCCCATTCCCAGGTAAGGTGACCGCGGCGCAGCAGCGTGGTGAACAGAAGCACGGTGCTGATCCAGCCCGCCGTCGCCTCCGCCACGGCAATGCCGGGCGCGCCGAGGAAGGGAAAGAGCGTCAGCGCCGTCGCACAGTTCACGCCAACGGCGACGGCGGAAAAGCGCATCGGCGTCTTGGTGTCCTCGCGCGCATAGAAGCCCGGCTGTAGCGCCTTGATCAGCACGAAGGCGGGCAGACCGATGCCGTAGACAGCGAGGATGGAGCCGACGATCGCGGTGTTTTCCTGGTGGAAGGCGCCACGCTCATAGAGGACGCGGATAATCTCGTCGGAGAGAATCCAGAGCGCAAAGGCGGCCGGGATGGTCAGGAACAGCACGAATTCCATCGACCGGTTCTGCAGGTTCGCGGCCTCGCGCAGATTGCCGCCCTTGAGGGCGCGCGCCAGTTCGGGCAGCAGCACCACGCCGACGGCGACGCCGACAACGCCGAGCGGCAGCTGGTAGATGCGATCCGCATATTGAAGCGCTGCGATCGCGCCTTCGCGTGAGGAGGCGATCGCCTGGCCGACCATCTGGTTGATCTGGGTGATACCGCCGGTAACGGCGGCTGGCACCGCAAGGATCAGCAGCCGCTTGACGTTCGGCGTGATGCGGGGGAAGCGAAAGCCGATGCTCATGCCCGCATGCAAGACGCCGATATAGACGACGACGAGTTGCAGGATGCCTGCCGCGAGGACGCCCCAGGAGAGATACCAGGCGGTCTGGAGCGGTTCGGCGCCGATATAGAGCGAGTAAAACAGCGCGCCGATCATCACCACGTTGAGGAAAACGGGCGCGATGGCTGCGGCAAAGAAATGATGCAGCGAATTCAGCATCCCGCTCATCATCGCCGTCAGCGACATGCACATGAGATAGGGAAACATCACCGCTGCCATCCGGACAGTGATCGAGAATTTTTCCGCATCGTCGGCAAAGCCCGGCGCGATGACGAAGCGCACGAGCAACGGCATGCAAAGCTCCATCACGATGGTGATGAGCAGCAGCACGGAAAAGAGGACGCCGAAGACTTCCTCGGAAAAGCGCTTGGCGCCATCCGTGCCGTTCGCTTCGATCTCCTTCGCAAAGAGCGGCACGAAAGCCGCGTTGAAGGCGCCTTCGGCAAACAGCCGGCGGAAGAGATTGGGAAAGCGGAAGGCGGCGTAGAAGACGTCGGCCATGGGACCGGTACCGAGAGCCGCCGCCATCAGCGTTTCGCGAGCGAAACCGAAGATACGGCTGCCGAGGGTCGCGCCGCCGACAGTGGCGAATTTCTTGACAAGACTCATACGGGGGAACCGGCTTTCTTTTCACCCGGCTGCAGGGTTTGCGCCGTATCGGCGGGCGCAATGATGCCGGAGGGCATGCGCTCGCGAAGCTCATCCTCCTCGCCGGCCATAACAGCCTTCAGCCGGGCAGTGATATTGGAGCGCTTGCTGTCGCTGGAGATCTTCTGTCCGACGAGGTCCGTGACGTAGAAGGTGTCGATCACCTTCTCGCCGAAGGTCGTGATGCGGGCAGATTGGATATCAAGCGAAAGATCGGACAGCACGGCGGTGATCTCCGAAAGCAGGCCGGTGCGGTCGAGGCATTCGACTTCGATGACGGTGAACTTGTTCGACAGGTTGTTGGTAATGTTGACCGACGGCGGAATGACGAATGCCTTGTTCTTCTTGCGATTCTTCGTGCGCGTGGCAATGACCTCCGGCAGCCGCTTGCGTCCGGAAAGCACGTCTTCGATCATCTTGCCGATGCTGGCGGCACGGCGAAGCTCGTCGGCGTCGTCCTGGAATTCGCGGCTGATATGGATCGTATCCAGCGCACGGCCGTCGGAAGTCGTGAAAATCTGCGCGTTCACGATATTCGCGCCCGCTGCCGCACACGCGCCGGCAATGATGGCGAGCAGGCGGGGGTGGTCTGGAGAGAGCACCGTAACTTCGGTAATCGCATGGAAACTATCCGTCCGCACGGTCGTCGCCAGCGCCTGACCGTTCTTGTCAGCCTGGCGGATGAAATGGGCGTGACGAACCTGGTCTTCCAAAGGAACGGAAAGCAGATAGGGCTGGTAGTGCAGCTTGCTGTAAGTCTTGCGATCCTTCTGGCTCCAATCCGACAGCGCGTTGAACAGCGCTTCCGCCGCGAATTGAGCCCGCTCCTTGCGGGAGACCTGCGAAAAGCCGCCTGAAAGTAGCAGCTCGGTCTCGAAGTAGAGCGTTCTCAGCAGCTGGCCCTTCCAGCCGTTCCACACGCCGGGGCCGACCGCACGGGTGTCGCAGATTGTCAGGATCAGCAGCATCTTCAGGCGATCGAGTGATTGAACCCGGTCGGCAAAGTCGGTGATTGTCTTGCGATCGGTAAGGTCGCGGGTCTGTGCGACCATCGACATCGTCAGATGCTCCTCGATCAGCCAGACAACGAGTTCCGTCTGCTTTTGTGAGAGACCGAAACGGGTGCAGAGTTTGCGAGCAACACGGGCACCGGCGACGGAATGGTCTTCCTGCCGGCCCTTGGCAATATCGTGGAGAAGGACGGCAATATAGAGCGCCTCGCGATCTTCGATATGCGGCATCAGCTTGTTGGAGAGCGGATGCAGCTCCTCGGCCTTGCCCTTGTCGATTTCGGAGAGGACTTCGACGGAACGGATCAGATGCTCGTCCACCGTGTAATGATGATACATGTTGAACTGCATCATCGCGACGATCTTGCCGAATTCGGGAATGAAGCGGCCGAGCACGCCGGCCTCGTTCATGCGGCGCAGGATGAGGGCCGGATCGCGCTTGGAGGTAAGCATCGACATGAAGAGGCGGTTTGCCTCGTCATTTTCCCGCAGATCGTTGTCGATCAGGTTGAGCGAGCGCGTGACGCCCTTCAGCGCATCCGGATGGAACTCGAGACCATGGATATCGGCAACATGGAAGAGACGGATGATGTTGAGCGGATCGTGCTTGAAGACGTCCGGACTGGAGAGCGCAATGCGGCCCCGGTCCTCGACGAATTCCATGCAGCCAGGGATTTTGCGCGTGCGCCGGGCAAAGCGGCTGATGACGCCGCTGAGTCCAGGCGCGGACTTCGCTTGCTGATCTTCGAGGGCCGCGCATAGAATTCGTGTCAGGTCGCCGACATCCTTCGCAACCAGGAAATAGTGCTTCATGAAACGCTCGACGGCCGAAAGGCCCGGGCGGGAATGATATCCAAGCGCCTCGGCAATCTCCCGCTGGATGTCGAATGAAAGCCGCTCCTCCGCCTTGCCGGTCAGGAAGTGCATGTGGCAGCGCACTGCCCAGAGAAAGTCGTCAGCCTTCTCGAAAACGCGGTACTCATGCTTGGAGAGGACCCCAAGCGCGACGAGTTCAGCAGTATCGCGGACGTGGTAGTAGTATTTGGAAATCCAAAAGAGCGTGTGGAGGTCGCGAAGCCCGCCCTTACCCTCTTTGACGTTGGGCTCGACGAGATAGCGGGTATCGCCCGCCTTGCGGTGGCGGTCGTCGCGTTCGGCAAGCTTGGCGGCGATGAACTCCGGGCCAGTGCCGGTGACGATCTCCTTGTCGAAACGGGTCTCAAGCTCGGTCGCGAGCATTTCCAATCCGCAGATGTAGCGCATCTCGAGGATCGCCGTGCGGATCGTCATGTCGGACCGGGAGAGCGCGATGCACTCCTCGATCGTCCTCGTTGCATGGCCAACCTTGAGGCCCATGTCCCAGAGGACGTAGAGCATGAATTCGACGGCCTTGTGGGTCTCTTCCGCCGGCTTCGGCTGAAAAAGGAAGAGCAGGTCGATATCGGAGCCGGGCGCCAGCGTGCCGCGGCCGTAGCCTCCGACGGCGGTGACTGCAAACTTGCCGCGCTGAGCCGGGAAGACATGGGCTGTCGTGAACTCGTAAAGCGCAGAAATGATGTGGTCTTGCACCCAGGAAATGCGCCGGGCGCAGTTCAGGCCGCCGCCGTCGGCCGAGAGAAGCGCCCGTGCCCTTTCGCGGCCCTCGCTGCTTGCTTTCTTGAGGGTGGCAAGCAGCTCGGAACGCATGACGTCCGGCTGATTCTTGTTGGCTTCGGCAACCGCCTCGCAAAGGGACCGCAGATAGGCTGGGTCGAGAATTTCCGAGAAATCGATGTCGTTCGTCGCCATGCGCGGAGCGGCTTCCTGTTCGCGCGGCGCGACCGCGTCTCGTTTCGTCTGCATGCGCTATAGCCTCTTTGCCCGGCGTTTGACACGGGCTTTCATACTGCAAGAACCCTTAATTTTGGCGAAAAGGTGGTTGCCTTCTCCCTTGGGAAGGAAGGGCTCTCAAGCCGCGACTTGTTCATTCACCGAGTAAAGGACGCTGCGTGCCTCGCCGGCAATCGCGTCAACAGTGGCTTTATCGCATTCGCGGTAGCCAGCCTTGGCAATGGCAGTCGCAAGCTCGCAGATGATAGCACACGATCGCGTGATTTCGAGCATGCCGAAGGGGGAGTTCCAGCCGCGGGGGGTGCCATGCTCGTCCGCATTGCGCAACGCTTCGAGGACGGTGAACATTTCGGCAAGGCGCCGGGTTTCCTGCAGGAGACTGCCCATGAACATTGCGGCTCTCCCTAGGTCATCTGCTTTTTGAGATCATAAAGCGCATCCAGCGCCTCGCGCGGCGTCATGTCGTCGAGGCTCATTGCCTTCAGCGCCTCTTCGACCTTCGAGGGCTTGCGATTTGTATCCTCGCGGCGCACGGCGACTTGAAAGAGCGGCAGGTCATCGATCAGCTGGCTCGCCGGATTCTTGCGGTCGGCATCCTCCAGACGGCTCAATACATCACGGGCTCTGGCGACGACTGAGGCGGGAAGGCCAGCCAGGCGTGCGACCTGGATACCGTAGGAGCGGTCAGCGGCGCCGGGACCGACTTCATGCAGGAAAATGACGTCGCCGTCCCATTCCTTCACTTTCATCGTCGCGTTTGACAGGCGGGGAAGCTTTTCGGAAAGCGCTGTCAGCTCATGGAAATGGGTGGCGAAGAGCCCGCGGCAGCGGTTGGCCTCGTGCAGATGCTCGACCGCCGCCCAGGCGATGGACAGACCGTCGAACGTTGCGGTGCCGCGGCCGATTTCATCGAGGATGACCAGCGAGCGGTCGGTCGCCTGGTTGAGGATCGCCGAGGTTTCGACCATTTCGACCATGAAGGTCGACCGACCGCGCGCCAAATCATCCGAGGCCCCCACGCGGGAGAAGAGCCGGTCGACGATGCCGATATGTGCCGAGGTGGCGGGCACGAAGGAGCCCATCTGGGCGAGGATTGCAATCAATGCATTCTGGCGGAGGAACGTCGACTTACCGCCCATGTTCGGACCGGTGAGCAGCCAGATTGCCCCGTCCTTGCCGCCCGAACTCGGCGAGAGGTCGCAATTGTTGGCGACGAACGGGCCGGAGGACTGGCGCCGCAGCGCCTGCTCGACAACCGGGTGACGACCGCCTTCGATCGAAAACATCTTCGATCCGTCGACGAGGGGCCGGCAGTAGGCCTGTTCCTCGGCAAGCAAGGCGAGGCTGGCCGCAACGTCGATGACTGCAAGTGCCCGGGCCCCAGCCTTGATCGTCTCTGCTTCAGCGACCACCGCTGCCGCCATCCGGTCGAAGGCTTCGAGCTCGATCTGCAATGCCCGGTCGGCTGCGTTCGCGATGCGGCTTTCGAGGTCGGCAAGCTCGGTGGTTGTGAAGCGCATGGCGTTCGCCATCGTCTGGCGATGGATGAAGCGGGCCTTGGCGTCGGGCGTATCCGTCATCGGCCCGGCATTGCCGGCGGTCACCTCGATAAAATAGCCGAGGACGTTGTTGTGCTTGATCTTCAGCGATTTGATGCCGGTCTCATCCGCGTACTGCAGCTGCAATCCGGCTATGACCCGGCGCGACTGGTCTCGCAGCGCCCGTACCTCGTCGAGTTCGGCATTGGCGCCGTCACGCAGGAAGCCGCCGTCGCGCTTCAGAAGCGGCAGTTCGTCGGCGAGCGTTTCAGTAAGCAGCGTTTCGAGTGCCGATGGCAATGCTTGCAGGCCGGAAAGCGCCTTGCCGAGTTCTTCCGGGAGAAGCGCTGTGCCAAGCAGTCCGGCCACGTCGGCAGCGGCACCCAGTCCCTGCCGGATCGCCCAGAGATCGCGGGGACCACCGCGATCGAGGGCGAGGCGGGAGAGTGCGCGCGGCATATCCGGCACATGCTTCAGTGCGTCGCGCAGATCGCCGCAGAGCGACGGCTCCTCCATGAGGAAGCCGATCGAGTCCAATCGCTCGTTGATATGGGAAGGATCGGTCAGCGGCGACATCAGCCGCTCGGCGAGAAGTCGAGCTCCACCCCCGGTGACGGTGCGGTCGATCGCTTTCAAGAGCGAGCCGTTCCGGTCGCCCGACAGCGTGCGGGCAAGCTCCAGATTGGCCCGGGTTGCGGGATCGATGAAGAGCGTCGAGGCGCCGCTCTCCCGCTCCGGCTTGCCTAGGGGCGGGCGTTCCGCGATCTGCGTCTTTTCGACGTAGGCGACGGCCGCCGCCGCGGCGGCGAGTTCGGCGCGGGAGAAGGTGCCGAAACCGTCGAGCGTGGAGACGCCGAAGTAGCGGACGATGCGGCTTTCCGCTGTTGCGCTGTCGAAGAGAACGGCCGGCTGCGGCACGGCAGTGCGGCCGAGCACGTCGAAGACCGGCTTCAACTCAGCATCATGGAAGATCGTATCGGGCAGGATCAGTTCGCGCGGATCGATGCGCAGGATATCTGCGAGCAGTCGCGAGCTTTCCGTCTCCGCAAGCCGGAAAACACCGGTCGATATGTCGATCCAGGCAAGCGCCATCACCGGCTCGGATGTGCCGCGAATCCGGGTAAGCGCCATCAGATAGTTCGATTCCGAGGGCGAAAGCAGCTTTTCCTCGGTGATCGTGCCTGGTGTGACGAGTCGGATGACATCGCGTTTGACGACGGATTTCGAACCGCGCTTCTTCGCCTCCGCCGGGTCTTCCACCTGTTCACAAACAGCGACGCGGAAACCGAGCGCGATCAGTTTCTGCAGATAGTCATCTGCCGCATGCACCGGCACGCCGCACATCGGGATATCCTGCCCCATGTGCTGACCCCGTTTCGTCAGGGTAATGCCGAGTGCGCGCGAGGCCTCCAGCGCATCCTCGAAGAACAGCTCGTAGAAATCGCCCATACGATAGAAGAGCAGCGAACCGGGATTGTTCGCCTTGATCTCGATGTACTGCTCCATCATCGGCGTTGCCGACGCGCGGCTTTCTTCCGTGGCAAGCTCGGCCGCGGTGAAGGCTTCGTTTCCGGTGTCTATTCGTGCGTTCACGGGGTTGCAGTTTTTCCCAAAAAAACAGGTGCCAACCCTATCCGCGCGCCGCTATAGATGACAACAGCTATTCAGGAAGGGCAACGCGTCGCCCACAAGACGTTGGAGGAGAAATGGCAGATACCGAGAAGAAAGACCGTCCGATCCGTACGGTCAGTGACAATGAAGCGCTCGAATTTCACGCTATGGGGCGGCCCGGGAAGCTGGAAATCAACCCGACCAAGCCGATGGCGACGCAACGCGATCTTTCGCTTGCCTATTCGCCGGGCGTCGCAGTGCCGGTCAAGGCAATCGCTGCCGACCCTGGTACGGCTTATGACTATACGACACGTGGCAATATGGTGGCCGTCATCTCCAACGGCACGGCGATTCTCGGTCTCGGCAACCTCGGGGCGCTTGCCTCGAAGCCGGTGATGGAAGGCAAGTCCGTTCTGTTCAAGCGCTTCGCCGATGTCGATTCGATCGACCTCGAAATCGACACGGAAAATGTCGACGAGTTCATCAACTGCGTGCGCTTCCTCGGCCCCTCCTTCGGCGGCATCAATCTGGAGGATATCAAGGCTCCCGACTGCTTCATCATCGAGCAGCGGCTGCGCGAGTTGATGGATATCCCTGTCTTTCACGACGACCAGCATGGAACGGCGATCATTGCAGCCGCCGGCCTCATCAATGCGCTGGAGCTGACCGGACGAGACCTGAAGACGACGAAACTCGTCTGCAACGGTGCCGGGGCCGCGGCAATCGCCTGCGTTGAACTCATCAAGGCGATGGGCTTCAATCCGGAGAACGTCATTCTCGTCGATACCAAGGGCGTGATCTACCAGGGCCGCACCGAGGGCATGAACCAGTGGAAGTCGGCGCACGCGGCAAAGACCAAGGCGCGCACTCTGGAGCAAGCCATGAAGGGTGCGGACGTCGTTTTCGGCCTGTCCCAGAAGGGTGCTTTTACGGAAGACATGATCCGCTCGATGGCGGAACGGCCGATCATCTTTGCGATGGCCAATCCCGATCCGGAAATCACGCCGGAAGAGGTCGCCCGCATCCGCGATGATGCCATCATGGCGACGGGGCGCTCCGACTACCCGAACCAGGTGAACAACGTTCTCGGCTTCCCTTACATCTTCCGCGGTGCGCTCGACGTGCGGGCAACGACGATCAACGACGAGATGAAGATCGCTGCCGTCGAAGCGCTTGCCGCTCTGGCGCGCGAGGACGTGCCGGACGACGTCGTTGCCGCTTACCAGGGCAACCGGCCGCGCTTCGGCGCGCAGTACATCATTCCGGTTCCCTTCGATCCGCGCTTGATCTCGGCGATCCCGGCGGCAGTGGCGGAGGCTGCGATCAAGAGCGGTGTCGCCCGCAAGGCGATCACCGACATGGCCGGCTATCGGCGCGAGCTTTCGGCCCGGCGCGATCCGATCGCCTCGACGCTCGCGAGCCTCTATGAGCGGGTGCGCCGGCGCCCGAAGCGCATCGTCTTTGCCGAGGCGGAGGAGGAGCAGGTCCTGCGCGCGGCGATGTCCTATGCCAACCAGGAGCTGGGCACCGCAATCCTTCTCGGCCGCGAAGACCTGATAAGGGCAACAGCGGAGCGCGCCGGTATCGACCTTAACCGGCCGGGCCTCGAGATCGTCAACGCACGCATTTCGACCCGTGGCGAAGTCTATATCGATTATTTGTATGCACGATTGCAGCGGGACGGTTATCTCCACCGCGATGTGACACGCCTCATCCATAACGATCGCAATCATTTCGCCGCCTGCATGGTCGCGCTCGGCGATGCGGATGGCATGGTCACGGGCCTCACCCGCAACTATTCGACGGCGCTGGAAGACGTGCGCCGCTGCATCGATGAGAAGCCCGGTCACCGTGTCATTGGCGTTTCGCTGGTGCTTGCGCGCGGCCGCACGGTCTTTGTTGCCGATACCGCGGTTCACGACATGCCGACCGCCGAGGCGCTCGCGGATATTGCCGAGGAAGCGGCAGGTCTTGCACGCCGCATGGGTTATCACCCGCGCGTTGCGCTGCTCGCCTATTCGAGCTTTGGCCATCCCTCGGGTGAACGCTCGGAGCGCATACGCGAGGCGGTGAAGATCCTCGATAAGCGTCGCGTCGATTTCGAATACGACGGCGAAATGGCGGCTGATGTGGCGTTGAACCGCAGGGTAATGGACCAATACCCGTTCTGCCGCCTGTCTGCGCCGGCAAACGTACTGGTCATGCCAGCCTTCCACTCGGCCTCGATCTCCACGAAGATGCTGCAGGAGCTTGGCGGATCGACGGTCATCGGCCCGATCCTGGTCGGCCTCGACAAGGCCGTTCAGATCACCTCGATGGGGGCCAAGGATTCCGACATCGTCAATATGGCCGCGATTGCAGCTTACTCGGCCGGGTGATCCCAACAAAAAGCCCGCCTCGAGCTTTCGAGGCGGGCTTTTGATTGAACTTCCAGGAAATCAGCTTGCGAAACGGCCGGCGTCGGCGCCGTAGTAGTTCAGATAGCGATCTGAAATGCTCGCGATCGGCAGCACGATCAGCACATCCGTCGTGTTGAAAGCATGGTCGACGACAGCCGTCGACCCGACCATGGCACCGAGGCGAAGATATCCTTTGATGAGCGGCGGAAGCGCCATCAGGGCTTTCTTCGGGTTGACGGCTTCCTGCGGCATCAGATCCATGTCGCGCGCCAGATGCGGCAGCGCGCTGACTGCCCATTCGCCCTTGGCAAGAACGGTATGGTGCAGGAAGGAAAGCGCCAGCGCGTGGCTCTCCGGATAGACGCCAGGGAAGGAGGCGCAACCGAACATGGCGCTCATGCCGTGCTTCAGCGCGTAAGCCCAGTTACCCTGCCACAGAAGTTCGACCGTGCGCTTCGTGCGGTATTCCGGCAGCACGCAGGAGCGGCCGAGCTCCATGAAACGCTTGTCCGGATGGCGTGCGAGAAGCTCGTCGATCGCGAATTCGGAAGCCGAGTAAAAACCGCCATTCGCCATGGCTACGTCCTGGCGCAGCAGGCGGTAGGTGCCGACGATCTGGTCTTCCGTGTCGCCTTCTATCGAGTTGTCGAGAACAAGAAGGTGATCGCAGAAGGCGTCGTAAGCGTCGAAATCGCGTTCGCGGCGCATGGCTTCCGGCGGGAGCTGTGCCTGCATTTCCTGAACGAAAACCCGGTAGCGCACATGCTGTGCCGCATCGATCTCGCGCGCGTTGCGGGCGAGGCGGGTTTCGAGGTTGCCGATGCGGCCCATGACGTCGCCTTCCTTTGGCGCGACAGGCGTTGCAGGCGGAGCAGCCTCCGCCGTCGTGTCGCGATTAAGGATGTCGATAGACATGCTGATTCTCCGGTTGCCGGCTCATGGCGTGTCATAAAACACTTCTATGCGACAGGAAAGTGACATGGAGTTTACGGAAAAACGTCGTTTTTGTCACCCCGCTCAGAGCGCTTCGGCACGGCGGGCGGAAAGGGCTGCGACGGCATGGATTTCCGTCAATAGCCGGATTGGGTCGACAGGTTTCAGCATCACACGATTTGCACCGGCCAGCAGTACTTGGCGGCGCGACTCGTCCCGGCTATCGGCAGTCAGCACGATCACCGGCACCGGAACGACCTGCAGCCGCCGTTCGTGACCTCGCAACCGGCCGATCATTTCAACGCCTTCGCCGCCGGGCATCGTGAGATCGCTGATGATAATGTCCGGCCGGGTGCTGCCTTCGGCAAGGGCGCAGTCGAGCAGCGTTTCGAAATCTTCGACGTGGTGAACGCGGTGTCCGCCCTTTTCCAGCATGGCACGGATGAGCATCGCATTGATCGGATCGTCCTCGCCGAACAGGACACTCAGCCCTCCTTGCACATTCGGCTCGGGAACGGCAGCCGCGAAGCCGGGCTGGTTGTCGTTCAGCGCGTCGCGCTTCTCCATTCCGCGCATGCGGCCGCGCAGCACGTCGATCAGCGATTGCTCACGAAGCGGCCGGATGAGCCAGGCATCGAAAAGATCAAGCGGGTGGGCATTGCGCTCTTCCGGGTTGACGAGAAGGGTCTTGCGCAGACCGAGATCAGCAATTTCGACCCGGTCGGCGAGGTGCCTGGTAAATTCCGCAGACATGCGGTGATCGACAATAATGTCCGTCGGGCGGTGGCCTCTCGCGGCGATCGCGAGAAGCGTTTGCCGCGCCTCTTCGCCATCGCCCACCAAATGACATTCGCCGCCAAGTGCGACGATCGTCTCGGCGATGGCGGCGCGCGCCGCACCGGCTGGCGCCAGAAGCAGGACAATATTGCCGGCAAGCAGCAATTTGCGCCGGCCACGGCCGTCTTCCGGGATTCCGGCGGGAAAGCGGATCGTGAATTCACTGCCCTTGCCCTTTTCGCTGGCGACGGTGAGCGATCCCCCGAACTCACGCATGATGCGGGCGGAAATGGTTAGGCCGAGCCCGGTGCCGGCGCTCTTTTCCATCATGGTTCCTCCCTGCTCGAACTCACCGAAGATCCGCGCCTGCTCGTCCGCCGTCATACCCGGACCGCTGTCCGACACGGTGGTCATCAGGTCGTCGCCGTCCAAGGACACGCGGATGAACACGCCGCCGGCCTGAGTGAATTTCACTGCATTGCCGATGACGTTGAAAAGCACCTGGCGCAGCCGGGCAGGGTCGAAACTCATGAATTCCGGCACGTCGGAGGAAACCGTCGCGCCGATCTCGATGCCCTTCTCATGGGCGCGGTGGGCGAGCATCTCGACGACACTTTCGAGAAGCTGCCGCAGCGATTCGCTACGAGGACGAAGCTGGAAGCGGCCGACCTCGATGGTTGAGAAGTCGAGGAGGTCTTCGACGAGCTGGACCAGCGCGTGACCGGACTGGCGGATGCCGCCAACATAATTCTGCTGCTCCTGGGTCATCTGGGCCTGCTCCAGCAGGTGCGTCATCCCGAGAATGCCCGATAGCGGCGTTCGGATTTCATGGCTGACGGTCGCAAGCAAGCGGGATTTGGCGGCGCTGTTATATTCGGCCTTTTGGCGTGCCTCCTCGCGTGCCTGCGTAGAAAGGCGCTCCGCAGTCACATCGCTGGCGACGCTTTGAATCAGCAGGCGGCCGTCTGCGGGATCGCGCGTGACAACGTCATGCCAGACGAAGACGCGCTGTCCTTCCGGCGTCGAAATCTCGACATCGAAGCGGTGCGGATCGGCGCTCGGGCGAAAGGCAATGCCGATTTCCTCGCATGTCTGTCCTTTAGGCTTCGGACGTCCTGTCAGGCGGCAAAAGGTGGCGTTGGCGCCGACGATCCGCCGGTCGATCGTGCGGGTTACGGTGATGTCGCCAAGTGCGTCGTGAACATTGGCGAAGAGCTCCGCCGCGTGGCTTGCCTGCAGCGGATTGCCGCTCCCTTGCCGAGGCTTTGTCCGGCGGCCTGCCGCGTAACCGAAGAGGGCCATAGTGAGAACGGCGAAGCCGATGGCGAACAGTTCGAGCCCACCGGCCTGCCCGAGCATGACCAGCGCGATAGCCACGCAAAAGCCGAAGCCACCGAGCCAGTAGGAGAGAAGGATGCGGAGCGGCCGCCTTCGGTTTGCAGTCACAGGCTGTGCAGCATCATCTGCTGCCCGCGGATCATGCGGCTTGGCAGCAGCGCCAAATGCGGCGGCAAGTCGTTCCTGCATCTGAGCCAGACTGTGCATAATCTCTGGCTAACATAGCCGCCGTTCCGAATGCCTTCAGGAAAAGCGTAAAGTTTTAGCCTTTCGCCTTTTTCGGCTGCAGAAGCTCGTCCAGGATGACGCAGCCGGCACCAACCGTGATGAAACTGTCGGCAAGGTTGAAGACCGCGAAGGACCAGGTCTGGGTGTGAAAGAGAATATAATCGATCACGTGCCCGTAAAGAAAGCGGTCGACCAGATTGCCTAACGCGCCGGCAATAATCAGCGCAAAGCCTGTATGCGCGATCCATCGATCGTTCGAGGTGCGATGCCAAAGCCAGATCACGAAGGCAACGATGATGAGCCGCATGCCGACGATGAACCAGCCGTCCATGCCCGACAGCATCGAAAAGGCGACGCCGAGATTGTAGGTGCGATAGAGCGCCAGCATCGGGATGACCGGCACCACCTCGTGTAGCGGCAGATAATGATCGACGGCGATCTTGACGATCTGGTCGATAACGACCGCGACGAGAATGAAGATCAGGATCGGCAGCGGTCGCGAGAAGAGCGCAGGACGGTCAAGCGGCTGTTCGGTCATTTGCCCTCGGAAAGTGAAAGGAGATGGCGGCGCGCTTCGAAAAGCATGACAGCGCTGGCAATCGCGAGGTTGAGGGAGTCCGCACGCCCCTGTTGCGGTATCCGCGCGAGCGCATCCGCCTCCCTTGCCAGCTGGTCCGGCAGGCCGGACTGCTCATTGCCCATCAGGATGACGACCGGTTTCTTCCTGTAGTCGATCGTGCGGTAATCGACGGAGCCGGCAAGGTGTGTGGCAACGACCGACACGCCTGCAGATTTCTTCCAGGCGATGAACTCTTCAGGCGTCGCCTTGGCGACGGGCACGGCAAAGACGGAGCCCATGGTGGCGCGCACGGTTTCGAGCGAGAAGGGGTCCGTGGTCTCCCCGAGAAGGATCACGCCGGAGGCGCCAGCGGCATCCGCCGTTCTGATGATCGTCCCGAGATTGCCGGGATCGCGCACGCGGTCGAGCGCAATCCACGTCTCTCCGTCCTTCGGGCGTATTTCCTTCAGCGGCTTCCAGCGTTGCTCGAAAATTCCGACGACCATTTGCGGATTGTCGCGGCGGGTGACGGACGAAAGCACCTTTTCGCTGACCTCAAGCACGAGGCCGCCCGAGGCGACGGTCTTGGCCGCCATCTGCTCGACAAGCGGCTTGCCTTTGACCGCCTTGGCATAGACCAGCGTGCGGATCGCCCAGCCGAGTTCGATCGCATCGATCACAAGCTTCAGGCCCTCGGCCATGAAGGTGCCGCTCTCCTCGCGCGACTTCTTATTGCTCAGCGCTTTGATGTCCTTGATGATCGGATTGGCAAGCGAGGTGACCTCCTTCACATGCCCGACCTTGTGCGGGCCGTGGCCCCGATGTTCATGGCTCATTTCGGCACCCAGCGGGAGAAGAGAGAGGTCGATAGCGCGCGGCCCGGTGTCTTGCCGTCAAGGCCCGCCTCGCGGATCACGAGTTCGCCGGATTCGACCACCCCGCCGGCGCCGCGCATCGTCTCGCGCATCAGCTCATGGATCGAATAGAAGCTGGCGCGGATCGAATAGGCGGTCAGCACCAGGCCGAGTGCCTGTGGCGAAAGGATTTCGCGGCAGATGTCGAGCATCAGCGGCAGGTGTTCGAAGAGATGCCAGACTTCGCCGTTCGGACCACGGCCGAATTTCGGCGGATCGGTAAGGATGATGTCGTAGGTGTTGCCGCGGCGTTCCTCGCGCAGGATGAATTTCATCGCATCTTCGCAGATCCAGCGGATCGGCAGTTTTTCCATCCGGCCGAGCGCCTGATTTTCACGCGCCCAGCCAATCGCCTTCTTGGAGGCGTCGACATGGGTGACTTCCGCGCCAGCCGCCGCCGCGACCAGCGACGCGACGCCGGTATAGCCGAAAAGGTTCAAGACTTTCAGCGGCCGGCCCGCTGCCTCCACCTGTTGCTTCATCCAGCTCCAATGGACGATCTGTTCCGGAAAGACGCCGACATGGCGGAAGGAGGTAAAACGTCCATAGAAATCGACGCCGAGAAGATGCAGCGGCCAGATTTCGCCGAGCGCCTCCTTCGGAAAGCGCCAGCGGCCGGTTCCCTCCTCATCGGTATCGCCGGTAAAAACCGCATCGACCTTTTCCCAGACATGGGGTGCCAGCGACGGCTGCCAGAGCGCCTGGCCTTCCGGGCGGACGATGCGATAGGGGCCGTATTGTTCGAGCTTCAGGCTGTTGCCGCTGTCGATGAGGTGGAAGTCGCCCGCTCCGGAGGATTCCAGAATGACCGGAACGCGCTCCAGGGGGCGGTCGCCGGTGCGGCTCTTCAGAGGCCGCTCGTTCGCTCCGGGCACGGTCGCTTCGCGCATGGTCTCCCGCGCAGTCGCGGGCTTGGCCTCCGCTTTTGCCGGGCGGCTTGGACGCTCGTCACGGCGGTGATGGCCGGGGGAACCAGCGGGCGGCTTGTGGCCCGACCGGCGCTCTTTCTGTCTCAACGTGTTTTCCGCGTCTCAAATTTTGATAGAGCCCGTGCAAATAGCATCCCCTGTCACCTTGGCAAAGTGCTTTCCCGCTGTGATAAGTTGGAGAATTGAAACGGGAGGACCTGCGCATGGACATGACTGGCGAAGAACGCATCAATGCCCCTCGTGACGTAGTGTGGGCGGCCTTGAACGATCCGGATGTGTTGAAGCGATGCATTCCTGGCTGTCAAAGCCTCGAAATGAAGTCGCCGACGGAGCTTGCCGCAATCGTCAAAGTCAAGATAGGGCCGGTGTCGGCCACCTTTAACGGTGAGGTGACGCTCACCAACGTCAAAGCGCCGGAAAGCTACACGATCTCGGGTGAGGGTAAGGGCGGGGTCGCAGGCTTTGCCAAGGGCGGAGCCGATGTTGCCTTGAACGAGGATGGGGCGGAGACCGTGCTGCAATATGCGGTGAAAGCGCAGATAGGCGGCAAGCTGGCCCAACTCGGCGCCCGGCTGGTGGATACGACGTCGCACAAGCTTGCGCAGCAGTTCTTTGCAAATTTCAATTCAGTCGTGAGCGAAAAGGCCGCGCAATAGCGGCCTTCGAAGGTGCGGCCGATGACGTCCTATCACTCACCTCCCTTGGAGTGCGCGGTCAGACATTCCCGTGCGTCGGACAGCGAACTGCTCGGCGACATTTACCTTAGTGTGCGCAAGCAGACGTTCACCTGGGTCGATCCCGGCAGTTTTCGCCGCGAGGATTTCCTCGCGCATTCGCAGGGCGAAATGGTCTGGGTTGCCGAAGCGCGGGATGGCGAGATCGCCGGGTTCATGACACTCTGGGCTGAGGACGATTTTATCCACATGCTCTACATCCGGAAGGAATGGCAGGGCAGGGGCGTTGGAACCGCGCTTTTGGAAGCCCTGCCCGAGTGGCCGCGCCGAAAATACCGATTGAAATGCCTGACCAACAACCGGAACGCCAAGGCGTTCTATGCCCGTCACGGTTTCGTCGTGACTGGAAACGGCACGTCCGCCGAAGGTGACTACGAAGAACTGAGCTTTATTCCTGCCTGAGGGCGGCCGGTCAGTGGGAAGGCAACTGGCCGGTCATCTCTTCGGCCCGCGTCTTATGACGATCGGCCTCGCTCTGCCAGCGAATGGCTTCCTTCGCCTCGATTTTCGCGCGCTTGCGGTGTTTGCCCTGAGTAAACCACGTGACGGCGGAACCGATCAGCATGCCGATGATCAAGGCGATGAAGAGGAAAATGAACAACGGCGCCGAGACGGCGAGAACCTGGTCTTGCGGCTGGAAGGGGTTGAAAGCCAGCGTCACACTCTGCCGGTTGGCAACGCAGAAGACGATGAGAATGATGCCCAGCGGCAGCAAAATCAAAAGGTTGATGATCTTCTTCGCCATCCCGGCCTCCGCGCTTGGTCGCGCCGGCTCGACGCGGCGCATGATCGCTCACCAGAATAGAAAGGTGTGCGCGAAGTTCAAGCGCGGTTTCGTCGCAACCCGGATCAGCCTCAGTCTTCCTGATCCGCCTGGCCGGGATTCAGCCGCTCGCGCAACTCCTTGCCGGTCTTGAAGAAGGGCACCCACTTCTCTTCGACGAAGACGGTGTCGCCCGTACGCGGATTGCGGCCGGAGCGCGAAGGACGATTTTTGACGGAAAATGCGCCGAAGCCGCGCAGCTCCACGCGGTTGCCCGCTGCGAGCGCATCGGTGATCTCGTCGAGAACCGCGTTGACGATGTTCTCGACATCCCGGTGATAAAGATGCGGGTTGCGCGCTGCAACAATCTGCACCAGTTCCGACTTGATCACGGTCTCCCCCTTAAATTATTGATTTCTTATTAATCCCGGCCAAACTGCCAAACTGAAACGAGCCCGTCAAGGAGCAACTTTTGGGGGAGAATTGCGGCGATGTCCTGACCCTTCACGAGATCGCCATACCCGAACAACACTGCGACCCTGGAAACAGCGTCAGCGAGCAGAAAAGGTGTGCTGCTCTTCTTGTTCCAATCGACGATCGGCAGATCCTTGCTGACATTTCGCCCGGCAAGATAAGTGCGGATCTCGGCATCGCCGCCGATCTGGTCAATGAGCTTTAGCTTTACCGCCTGACGGCCGGTAAAGATCGTGCCGTCCGCCAGCTTCAGCGCTTCATCGCGTGGGAGTTTGCGGCGATCGGCGACGAGATCGACAAACCAGCCATAGCTATCCATGACCATGTTTTGGATCATCGCCTTGGCCTCTTCGCTGGCCGGATGGAAAGGCGACGGCTCCGCCTTCAGCGGCGACGATTTAATCTCCTGTAGCGAGACCCCCAGCTTATCAAGCAAAGGCTGGACCTGAGGGTACTGAAAAATCACGCCGATCGAGCCGGTGAGCGAGCTTTCTCCGGCAATGATCGTATCGCCGGCGGTCGCGATCATGTAGCCAGCGGAAGCCGCCAGCGTTCGGACGTCGGAGACGACCGGCTTCTTCGCTGCGATTGCCCGGATCGCCTTGAATATCTTTTCGCCGCCGTAGGTCGTACCCCCCGGGGAGGAAATGGAAACGATAACGCCTTTGACGCGATCGCTCTCCTCGATCTTCTTGAGCCGCTCAAGGAGTTCGTCGTTGTCGGTGATGAGGCCGGAAATCGTGACATGAGCGATGTGCGGCCGTCCTGTCTCGATGTCGCCCGCGACAAATTCGTAGAGCGCGAAGCCGAGCGCGACAAAAAGCACGACCGCGGCGATGCGCCAGAAACTAAGTTTGCGGCGAAGCCTGCGGCGATCCGCGATCGTCGAACTGTCCATAAAGTCCTCCAGAGCCGCGGGGGCGGCCACATGCAACACGGCATCAGATAAGGCGGCGCTCCGCCTTCGGAAATGCCGGTGTGCCTCGTTTTCTTGCCTTATTTGCTTGTTGCAAAAAAAAATCCATATTGGCAAGCCAGTGTAATAATGCGAAACGATCTGTGATCGGCTGAAGCACTTCCTATATACAGGCCCCGATCACCGACACGGAAACGCAATGCTCAACACGCTAAACAGCAGCGGGACGCCTGCCTTTGCCAGGCCTGAACGGAGCGCCTACACGGCTGCGCTTTTCCATTCCGCGCGCGTCCGGCGCCTGAAGATCCTGTTGCCTGTCGCTGCCGTCATGGTTTCGCTGGCCTTCATTGCAGTCTCGATGGTCCGCGCTTACCTGCCGGAAAACCTAAAAATCGAAGGCGCCAAGATCGAAAACGGGAAGGTCGTCATGGAAAAACCGGCAATCGCCGGACGCAATTCCGATGGCATCAACTATTCGATGCTCGCTGAGCGCGCGCTGCAGGACATCAAGAATCCCAATCTCATCACGCTCGAAACGATCAAGGCGGCAGTGCCGGTCCACGACGATCTGATTGCCCGCGTCGAGGCCTCCACAGCCGACTACGACCGCGCCACCGACAATCTTGTGATGAACGATCCCTTCACCATTCTGCTCAGTAACGGTCTGACGGCGAATTTCCAGTCTGCCAAGCTCGATATCAAGGGCGGCAAGATGACGACGGATACCCCGATCCACATTCAAAAAGACGGCGCATCGGTTGTTGCGGATTCGCTTCAGATGACGGATAAGGGGCGCGTGATCACATTCGAGGGGAACGTGCGCATGAATGTCGATCCAACCGTCATTCGCAAACAGGGCACCTAACAGCCGGGTCACTCATGACAAAAGATAGTCACTCTTCAATTCGCAAGTCTGGCTTAGCGCTCAGCGGCTGCGCCTTGGCGCTTCTGGTGACCGCGGGGGCAGCTTTCGCACAAGCCACAACGAGCCAGATGAATGGCTTAAAGCTCGACAGCAACAAACCGATCCAGATCGAAAGCGATAAGCTTGAGATTCACGACCAGGAGCACAAGGCCGACTTTACCGGCAAGGTAAAGGTCGTGCAGGGAACAACAACCCTGGAGGCCGGCCATATGACTGTCTTCTACAAGGCACAGCCAGATGGTTCAAAGGCGCCGGCAGACGGTTCAAAGCCCGATGCAGCTGCCGCCTCCATTTCATCCGGCAATGCCGATATTGACCACATCATCGTTACCGACAAGGTTTTCCTGAGCTCAGGCACCCAAACGGCAACAGCCGACGACGGCTCCTTCGACATGGCCAAGCAGCTCTTCATCCTGAAGGGCGACAAGGTCGTGCTGACCGATGGGCCGAACGTCTTCACAGGCTGCCAGCTCACCGTTGAGATGCAGACCGGACACGCGCAACTGGATAGCTGCGGGGGGCGCGTCCAGATTCAGCTCGATCCGCAATCCCAGAAAAAGAACTGAAACCGGCCTCCCGACGTGAAATTATTTTCGTTTTTAACCGCGTTCGGCAAGTCCGGGCCGCAATCCGCAGCGGATCCCGGTGCCGGCGGGGACAAGAGTCGCTACCAGGGGACGCTGATCGCGCGCGGCCTCACGAAGACCTATGGGACGCGGCGCGTTGTCAATGGCGTGTCGCTGGTCGTACGGCGCGGCGAAGCCGTCGGCCTCCTAGGGCCTAACGGCGCCGGTAAGACGACCTGTTTTTACATGATCACAGGTCTGGTTCCGGTGGACGAGGGCACCATCGAAATCGACGGCAATGACGTGACGACGATGCCGATGTATCGCCGGTCGCGCCTCGGGGTCGGCTATCTGCCGCAGGAGGCTTCGATCTTTCGTGGCTTGACGGTCGAGGAGAATATCCGGGCCGTGCTCGAAGTCCACGAGAAGAACAAGGCAGAGCGCGAGAAGAAGCTGGATGAACTCCTGGAAGAGTTCCATATCTCCAAGCTGCGAAAGGCGGCGGCGGTTTCGCTATCGGGTGGTGAGCGGCGCCGTCTGGAAATCGCTCGCGCCCTTGCAACCGATCCGACTTTCATGCTGCTGGACGAGCCGTTTGCGGGCGTTGACCCTATCTCGGTCGCTGACATCCAGAACCTCGTACATCATCTGACGGCGCGTGGCATCGGCGTTCTGATTACCGACCACAATGTGCGCGAGACCCTCGGTCTCATCGATCGCGCCTATATCATCCATGCTGGCGAAGTGCTGACTCACGGCCGGGCGAACGACATCGTCAACAATCCTGAAGTGCGCCGGCTCTACCTGGGCGATAAATTCAGCCTTTGACAGGATCTAAGGCGATCGAAATTCGCCTTCCTGTCATACTTGCGCTTGACCAAATAGGATAAAAAAGCAATTTTTGGGCCAAGTTGGTTTCCGCGGCCCGGACGATTGTTCAGGCGTGGTTTCCCGGGAAAATGAACGGGAGTTTCGCGTCGGCTATGGCTTTGTCAGCCAATCTTTTCCTGCGACAAAACCAGTCGTTGGTCATGACGCCGCAACTGATGCAATCCATCCAGTTGCTGCAGATGACGCATGTCGAACTGGTCCAGTTCATCGCCCAGGAAGTCGAGAAAAACCCGTTGCTCGAATTTCCGTCAGATGACGCGGAAACCGGCAGTGATTACGACCCGCAGGATGAGGCGCACGGACGCCAGCCGGATGACGACCGCGCCGATGCGCTTTCCGGAGACTGGTACGACAACGGTACCGACGGTAACGGCAGCCGGCTGAAAGAAGAGCTGGACGCCAATTATGCCAACGTCTTTCAGGACGATGGAGCGCCGGCGCGGGTTGATGCACCGGAGCTGATCAGTCAGTGGAAGTCGATGCCGGGAAGCGGCGACGGCGAGAATTACGATCTCGACGATTTTGTTGCAGGGCAGGTTTCGCTCAAGGATTACCTCGCGCAACAAGTTCCATTCATTCTGCCGGATATGGCTGACCGGTTGATCGCACAGCAGATGGTCGACCAGCTCGATGAGGCTGGTTATCTGCAGGGCGACGTTGCTGAGATCGGCGGCAGGTTGAACGCCGATCCCACGACGGCCGAACGTGTTCTTGCCGCGCTGCAGACGCTCGATCCGCCCGGCGTTTTCGCGCGCAACCTTGCCGAGTGCCTGTCGATCCAGCTGAAGCAGAAAGATCGCTTCGATCCCGCCATGCAGGCGCTCATCGCCAACCTCGAGCTGCTGGCACGGCGAGATTTTGCGACGCTCAAGCGGCTTTGCGGGGTTGACGAGGAAGACCTGCTCGACATGCTCGCGGAGATCCGCCAGCTGAATCCGAAGCCCGGCAGCAGCTTCCAGACGGGCGTTTCCGAAGCGATCATGCCGGATGTGGTCGTGCGGGCGTCGTCGGATGGCGGCTGGCTGGTGGAGTTGAACCCCGATACACTCCCCCGCGTGCTGGTCAACCAGTCCTATTTCGCGAATGTGAGCAAGAACTCCAGCGAATACGCATTCTTGTCGGAATGCCTTCAGAACGCCAACTGGCTCACGCGCAGTCTCGATCAGCGCGCAAAGACGATCGTGAAGGTGGCCAGCGAGATCGTTCGTCAGCAGGATGCCTTTCTGATGCATGGCGTCGACCATCTGCGGCCCCTGAATCTGAAGACCGTTGCCGATGCGATCAAAATGCATGAGTCGACGGTCAGCCGCGTCACCTCGAACAAATACATTCTGACGCCGCGTGGCCTTTTCGAACTCAAATATTTCTTCACGGTATCGATCAGTGCGGTGGAAGGCGGTGAAAGTCATTCGGCCGAGGCGGTTCGCCATAGGATCCGCACCCTGATCATGCAGGAAGGTTCGGATGCGGTCCTCTCCGACGATGACATTGTCGACATCCTGAAAAAGGAGGGCATCGATCTCGCTCGCCGTACGGTTGCAAAATACCGGGAAGCGATGAACATACCCTCTTCCGTTCAACGGCGGCGTGAGAAGCGAGCTTTGGCGAAGGTTGCCGGCTTTTAGAAAGCCATGCCAGATCAACCCTTATCAGTGCATCCAAATATGTGACACGCCCGGCCGTTGACTTTTTGTTAACGTGCCGCTAGAAGGCCGCCGCAATTAGCGCTGTGAAGCGTTCAGACTTATCCCCATCATCCTCAGGGCGCTTGAAGCACGCAACTTAAGCCGATCTTGCTTGAGTTTGCGCGAAGTGCTTGGATGAGCTGTAGCCTTGGCGTAAACTGGTGCCGCAACCACTTATAAGAAGGGAAACTCCATGAGTGTGCGTGTATCCGGTAAACATATGGAAATTGGTGACTCGTTTCGTCAGAGGATCGAGGACCACATGGACACGGCCATCACGAAGTACTTCGACGGAGGATATTCTGGGCAGGTGATTGTCGAGAAATCGAGTGCGCGCTTTTCCGCCGATTGCAAGCTTCATCTCGATAGCGGGGTGGTTTTGCATGCAGCAGGAGAGGCGATGGATCCGCAGCTGGCATTCGAGGCCGCTTCGGAGCGTATCGAGAAGCGTCTGCGCCGCTACAAGCGCAAGCTCAAGGATCACCATGCCGGAAACCATCTTAACGGGTCAGCCGAAGTCGCCTATACGGTGATGGACGCTGTCCCGGACCATGAAGAAGAGGTTCCCGACGATTTTGCCCCGGCAATTGTTGCCGAGAGCACGAAGCAGTTGAAGACCATGTCCGTTGCGACCGCCGTCATGGCGCTCGATATGACAGACGAGCCGTTGCTTCTGTTCCGCAGCCCGGGCAAGGAACATTTGAACATCGTTTACCGCAGGCATGACGGTAATATTGGCTGGATCGACGCAGCCAATATCAAGAGCTGACATCCGGGTGATGGGTAGCGGCGGCGGCGCCGTTTCCCAATCATCCGGTTTCGGCGACAAAAGGAAAAAGAAATGGCATTGGCAGATCTGCTGCACCAGGATGCGATCATTCCCGCCCTAAGGGTAAATTCCAAGAAACAGTTGCTTCAGGAGCTGGCCGCAAAGGCCTCCAAGGTTACAGGCCTTTCCGAGCGGGAAATTTTCGACGTCGTTCTGCAGCGCGAGCGTCTCGGCTCGACGGGTGTCGGTAACGGCATCGCCATTCCGCATGGCAAGCTTCCGAGCGTACGCTCGATCGTAGGCGTCTTTGCGCGGCTGGAAAGTCCGGTCGATTTCGAAGCCCTGGATGATCAGCCGGTCGATCTGGTGTTTCTTCTCCTTGCTCCAGAAGGGGCAGGGGCTGATCACCTGAAGGCGCTCTCGCGCATTGCACGCGTGCTTCGCGATCAGGACCTCGTCGCGAAACTGCGCGCCACCGATTCCGCGTCGGCGATCTATGCCTTCCTTAACGAAGAGCAGGCATCGAACGCCGCCTGAGTGGCAGCTGATGGCTTAAACGAAGAGAGGCGCCTGAGCTCAGGCGCCTCTCTTCGTTTGCGGAAGCTGATTGCTCAGAATTCTTCCCAATTGTCCTGTGCAATGGCTGCCGAGCCGTGTGACTGCGGAAGAGGCCGGCGCGGCGCTGGAGCCGCGGAACGGTAGGCAGGGGCAGGCGCTGCAGCGGAGCGCATCTTCTGTGCCGTCGAGCGTAGCGTGCTCGCATTGCTCTGACCCGACACGCGGAAGCGGAGCACGAGAGCGTTGAGCGTCTGCGCTTCGTCGTTTAGCGCAACGCTGGCTGCCGTCGCCTCTTCCACCATTGCCGCATTCTGCTGGGTGACCTGGTCCATCTGGTTCATGGCCTGGTTGATTTCCTTGAGGCCGATCGCCTGTTCGCTTGCGGAGGCTGAAATCTGCCGGATGAGCCCGTTGATATTCATGACCTGCTCGGAAATCTTGTGCAGCGTGCCGCCGGCGCGGCCGACGAGTTCGACGCCTTCCTTCACCTGGACGGCCGAGGTATTGATCAGCGTCTTGATCTCCTTGGCGGCATTGGCGGACCGCTGTGCCAGCTCTCTGACTTCCTGTGCGACCACTGCGAAGCCCTTGCCTGCCTCGCCGGCACGGGCGGCTTCGACCCCGGCATTCAGCGCCAGGAGGTTTGTCTGGAAGGCGATCTCATCGATAACGCCGATGATCCGAGAGACCTCCGTCGACGATTGCTCGATGCCCTGCATGGAGGCAATTGCCTTTTGCACGACTTCGCCAGACTTTTCCGCGTCTTCGCAGGCGAGGTTGACATTATCCGCGGCCGTACGTGCATTCTCCGCACTGAAATTGACCTGCGCCGTCAGCTCGTTGAGGGCGGCGGCGGTCTCTTCCAGACTTGCCGCCTGCTGTTCCGTACGCTTGGCAAGATCCGAGGCGCTGTTGCTGATTTCGCTCGTGCCCGAGCCGATGTTCACGACGCTGAGGTTCATCGTGTTGACGGTTTCCTCGAGGCTTGCGAGGGCAGCGTTGAAATCCTCCTTCAGCTTGGCGTATTCACCCGGGAACTCTACCGTGATGCGGTGGCCGAGGTTGCCTTGCGACAGTTCGGAAAGACCGGCGCCTACAACCGACACGATCTGCCGCTGGAGAGCGACGGCATCCTGGCGTTCGGCTTCCGAGCGGCTGCGCTCGCTTTCGGCGGCATGGCGCTGATCATTGGCTTCTGCTTCCAGGCGCTGCGTATCGGCAAGCGCGAAGCGGAAGCCTTCGAGGGCCTTGGCAACCGAGCCGATCTCGTCGGCACGATCCTGACCGGCCACCGGTTCCTCGTACTTGCCGTTGCTGAGCGCGCGAACACTGGCGACGAGGCCGCCGAGCGGGTTCTGAACAAGACCGCGCACGGCGAAATAGAGCGCCAGCAGGACTGCGCCGAGGACAACGATGCCGGCCGCGATCATGATGTAAGTCTGAGCTTGGACTTGTGCATTGATGGCGCTATGCGGCACGTCGACAAGCACTACCCAAGTCGCATTGAGGCCGGGGACTGCAAACGGATAGACGACCCGATCGAAAGGTTCGTTGCCATTAAAAGTCAGGTTTCTGACGACACCGGCCGTGTTCGAGGAAAGGGCTGCCTTCACCTCGGTCGCGCCATCGCCTTCGCCGTAAGGCTTGGACATGAGATCGGGCTGCGGCGCAACGATCCAGTTACCGTTCTGGGCGAGAAGGTTGACGCGTCCTGAACCGAAGGGATGCAGGGCTTGCAACTTGTCGGTCAGCGATTTCAGCGAGATATCGACACCTTCGACGCCGACCATCTTTCCGCCGGATATGACCGGATACGCGATTGAGGTCAGCAGCGTCGGGACGTCCGTGCCCTCTGCAAGATACGGCGCCGTGATGGCGCCCTTGCCGCTCTCAGCGGCAAGCTTCCACCACTCGGCTGTATAATCGTTGTCAAAGGTCGAAAATTGGATCGCACCGTCCTTCGTCTTCGACCAGTAGGGCGAAAAGGCACCATTCTTGTTCGTGCCCTCGTCGAGGTTGTTGGCGATCTCCGTCGTCTTGCCGTCCAAAGCCCCAAGTTGCTCGCAGAACCAGCTGCCGAAGGCGAAAGCGTTCTGCTCGAGATTGGCCTTGAGAACATTGATCAT
The DNA here is from genome assembly GCF_012641395.1 of Rhizobium sp. P32RR-XVIII. GTDB lineage: Bacteria > Pseudomonadota > Alphaproteobacteria > Rhizobiales > Rhizobiaceae > Rhizobium. The sequence continues at coordinate 350,738 of NZ_JABAIH010000001.1, forward strand.
GCCCTTGCGATCAAAGTCCTTGCCGTCGAGACCGCGGCCGAGGACGCCCGACATCGAGCGGGCCGCGCTGCCAAGTTCGCCGACAGCGCCGGCGATCTCGTTGGCAATCGATTTTGCTTCGAGATCGGCCTGATCCATCGTCAGCGTCTGAACGCGATCGCGGGTTTGATCGATCAGGTAGAGATTGAAGACCAACAAGACGAGCGCGATGGCCGCGCCAGTGATGAGGATGAGCTTTGCGGCTAGCGACTTCATGCGAAAGATGAACATGGTGCCTCGGCAGGAGCGACGCACCGGAGGCGCATTCTCCGGCACAGGCATGGATATGCCGCGCCGTCATGGAGCAGCCCTGAGTTGCCGGGCTGCTAGAAGAGGCCCGGCGATCGACAGAATGATGGCCGGAAACCTCTTAAATTTGAATGAAACTCTATGGATTCAGGCTGCTAGTGCCTTGATTGGACTCGCTTTCTGCGAGTGGGGGTTGAAACAGACAAGGCTATATCTTGTTTGCGACTTCGGCAGACAGTGGAATGGACGGCTGCGCTCCAGCCTTGAGGCATGCAAGCGATCCGGCGACCGCTGCCCGGCGCAGTGCTTTGTGAAAATCCACGCCCTCATCGAGGCTTGCGGCGAAATAGCCGCAGAAGGTATCACCGGCGCCGACCGTGTCCACGGGTTCGATCTTGAGCCCCTGTGCCCGCAGGATTTTTCCGTCCCGGATGGCGATGACGCCCTCAGCGCCGAGGGTTACGATCAAGGTCTGACCGGTCTCCCCGTGCAGGAGCTTCAGCGCCGCCTCGCGGTCGGCTGCGTTCATGCCGTCCTGACCAGCCAGGCGCTCGAACTCCGTTTCGTTGGCAATGACGATATCGGCAAGACGTCCGAGACGCGGGGCGTCGACAGTGAGGGGAGCGAGGTTGAGAATAGTGGTTACGCCTTTCCCGCGCGCGGCGGCAAGTGCGTGCTCGACGGCCGAACCTGGCACTTCCAGCTGCAAGACAAGAATATCGCCCTCGCGCATCGCGTCGAGCGCACGATTGGCGTCCGAGGCGGTAAGGGTGCCGTTTGCACCCGGGACAACGGCGATCATGTTCTCGCCGTCTCCGCCTACGAGGATCAGCGCCGTGCCGGTCGGCCCGTCGACATGCTTGACGCCCGCAAGCTGCGTCCCTGCCTGATCAAGAAGCGCCAGCGCCGGAGCGGCGAACTCATCCTTGCCGACCGCGCCGACCATATGCACCACCCGTCCGGCGCGTTGTGCTGCCAGTGCCTGATTAGCTCCCTTGCCGCCGGCTGCCGTCGCGAACCCGTTGCCCGCCACCGTTTCACCGGGCTTAGGCAGCCGGTCGGTCGTGGCGATAAGGTCCATGTTGATGGAGCCGAAAACTGTGATCATAAGGGTGTTCCGTCCAAGCCTTTATTTGGACGCGACAGTGCCCGATGGCCTCACTCCTCGTCAACCACTCTCAGCTTCAGGAGACCGGTGCGACTTTCGACCGACTTCGCCGCAGGCGCGCTTTCACGTTCCTCCTTGAGCGCTTCCGCTCCCTCGAATTCCAGCGCCTCGATCTTGGCGCCACGTTTCGTGAGCTTATCGGTCGATGTGATGATCTGATCAACATCCCGCTGCGCTTGCGAAAAATGGGTCTGCAGCTTGCGAACACGCTCGTCGAGGCGTCCCAGATCATCCATGAGGGTGGCGACTTCGCCCTGAATGACGTGCGCCTGCGCGCGCATGCGCTGATCCTTCAGGACGGCCTGGATAACCTGGATCGACAACATCAACAGCGAGGGAGAGACGATGACGATGCGGGAACGATGCGCCTTCTGCACGACCGGTTCGAAGTTCTCGTGGATTTCAGCGAAGATCGACTCCGAGGGAACGAAGAGAAAGGCAGTGTCCTGCGTTTCGCCCTGGATAAGATATTTTTCCGAGATATCGCGGATATGAATTTCCATGTCGCGGCGAAACTGCTGCGAGGCAAGCTTGGTTGCCTCCGGATTGCCCGCGTCGCGAATGGCATTCCAGGCCTCGAGGGGAAACTTAGCATCGATGACCAGCGGCGGCGCGCCGTTCGGCATGCGCACGGTGCAGTCGGGGCGGGAGCCGTTGGAAAGCGTCTGCTGGAAACCATAGGCGCCCATCGGTAGCCCATCGGCAACGATGGTCTCCATGCGCGACTGTCCGAAAGCGCCGCGCGTTTGCTTGTTGGAGAGGATGGCTTGGAGTCCGACGACATCCTTCGCTAGGGTTTGGATGTTATTCTGAGCCGCATCGATGACTGCCAGCCGCTCCTGCAGGCGCTGGAGGTTCTCATGCGTCGACTTCGTCTGCTCGCTGATCGTCGTGCTCACACGCTGCGACATGCCGTCGAGGCGCTGATTGATAGCCTGGTTGAGCTCGGCCTGGCGAGTCCCGAAGACCTCGGCCATGGTCGAGATACGTCCCTGCATCTCGGCCTGGATCTTCAGAAGTTCGGCCATGCGGGCGTCCGCCTCGGCCGCCCTCATCGCCGCCTCCTCAGTTTGTTCGCGGCGGAGGCTGCTGCTTCTGAAAAGCAGGACAATCAGCGCTAAAACGATGGCGGCGATAGTGCCACCTGCGAGGGCAAGCATGGCTGGGCTGAGCCCAGCGAGCGAAATTGTCAGCGAGTCGGTAACATTGTTCATGCCGGCACAATAACAAACTCGGCAGCAATGGCTAGATCAAAACGTGAACAGATCCACAGCGCAGATTGCGATGCAAAATATCGCAGGGTCTGCGAGGTGAAGCTCTTTGAAATATTCGTCTGGGTTAACGAATGCTCAACTATATTTTCGAATTGTCCTTTTGACACAAACCTTTATCGCGCCCAAGCGCCAGACAGAGATACATCATGACCAGTCAGCAATCCGAAAACGCACTCAAGCAGCGTCTCGATTTTATCGGCCTCGACGGCGAGGCACGTAAGATGATGCGGGAGTTGCGGCCGGTGATCGGCGAGCTGGTCGGCGGTGCCCTGGAAAAGTTCTACGGAAAGATCGCAAGGACGCCTGCCGTCGCCAGCTTCTTTTCCGATAAGGCGCATGTGAACCATGCCAAGAAGCGGCAGGAGGATCACTGGGCGAACCTCGCCGGCGGCAATTTCGACGATAGCTACGTGAACGGCGTCAAGGCAGTCGGCAAAACGCATGCCCGGATTGGCCTGGAGCCGCGCTGGTATATCGGCGGCTACGCAATCGTCATGTCGGAACTCGTCAAAGGCATCATGGAAAAGCAGTGGCCGTCACGCTTCGGCCGCCAGCAGGGCAAGGTGCTTGCGGAAAAGCTCACCGCCGTCATCAAAGCCGGCATGCTCGACATGGACTATTCCATCTCCGTCTATCTCGAGACGCTGGATGAGAAGCGCCGCGCGCTGGAAGAGGAGCGTGCCAAGGCGGAAGAGGACAAGGCAATTGCGCTTGCTCACCTGCGCCGCGGACTGGAAGCTCTCTCGAATGGCGATCTCGAAGCGACGCTGCCGGCGGACCTTCCGGGTCAATTCGGCCAGATGGCGGAGGATTATAACCGGGCGGTTGCGGCTCTCCGCGTCTCGTTCGCCTCGGTACGCAGCAGTTCGGGCGAGATCAAGAGCGGTGCGGACGTAATCTCCAAGGCAACCGACGATCTGGCGCTTCGTACGGCGCAACAGGCCGCCGGCGTTGAGGAAAGCTCCGCCGCCCTCCAGCAACTCTCCGTTAGCGTTGCCCAGACGGCGGCAAATGCCGAAAAGGCGTCCGGCGCGGTGCGCGAGACGCAGCAGAAAGCGAAGAGCTCCGGCGAACTGGTGACGAGTGCCGTGTCGGCTATGGCGGGCATCGAAAAGTCGTCCACCGAGATTGCTAAGATCATCGGTGTAATCGATGAAATTGCCTTTCAGACGAACCTTCTGGCGCTCAATGCGGGTGTCGAGGCTGCGCGTGCGGGCGAGGCGGGCAAGGGCTTTGCCGTCGTCGCGCAGGAGGTGCGTCAGCTTGCGCAGCGTACGGCCGATGCCGCCAAGGAGATCAAGAACCTGATCTCCGAAAGCTCCATGCAGGTGAATGAGGGCGTCGGCATCGTCAGCAGCACCGGCGAAGCTCTCAGCGATATGATCAGCCGCATCGACGTCATCAACCGCTTCGTCGCAGATATCGCGGCGGCTGCGCGGGATCAGGCAACGGGGGTCAACGAAGTCAGCATCGCGATCCGCAACATGGATACGATCACCCAGCAGAATTCCGGCATGGTTGAAAATACGTCGGCAGAAACCCGGCGGCTGCGCGCTGAGGTCGACAACCTCGTGGCGCTGTTGCAGCGCTTCAATATCCGCTCGCAGGAGCGCCGGGCGCTGGCATCCCGCCGCGCCGCTTGACCGAATTACGGCGAAATTCCGGAGGGCTGCGTAAAAAAGCGCCTTCCGTGATTTCAGAATAATTCCCTAGCCGGAAAAGATAGGCTATGGGAACGCCATGACCATCAAGCCACTTATCATTCTTCCCGATCCCGTTCTCCGACAGGTCTCCAAGCCGATCGAGCGAGTCGACGCCGATCTCAAGCGTCTTGCCGACGACATGCTGGAAACGATGTATGACGCGCCTGGCATCGGCCTGGCCGCGATCCAGATCGGCGTACCGCGCCGCATGCTGGTGATCGACGTCTCCCGCGAGGGCGAGGAAAAGCAGCCACAGGTCTTCATCAATCCGGAGATCATCACGTCTTCCGACGTGCGATCGGTTTACGAAGAGGGCTGCCTCTCCATTCCTGATTACTATGCCGAGGTTGAGCGCCCCGCTGTTGTAACGGTCAAGTATCTCGATCGTGACGGCAAGGAACAGACGACGGAGGCCGATGGCCTTCTCGCCACTTGCCTGCAGCACGAGATAGACCATCTGAACGGCGTCCTCTTCATCGATCATATCTCGCGCCTGAAGCGGGAGATGGTGATCAAGAAGTTCACAAAGGCTGCCAAGCCGAAGGTGCTCTAAAGCAGCCCGGTCAAAATTTCGGCCAAGCGTGCTCATTGGTCTTAGGCTGTTGGAAAACGGCTGAACCTTTTAATTGGCGAGAAAAGATGTCGCTTCGCATCATTTTTATGGGAACGCCGGACTTTTCGGTCCCGACATTGCGGACGCTGGTGGACGCCGGACAGGAGATCGCTGCGGTCTATACCCAGCCGCCGCGGCCGGGCGGGCGGCGCGGTCTCGACCTGCAGAAGTCGCCGGTCCATCAGGCTGCTGAACTGCTGGGGCTGCCGGTCTTCACGCCGGTCAATTTCAAGGCGCCGGAAGAGCGGGAGCGCTTTCGTGCGCTCAATGCCGACGTAGCGGTTGTCGTCGCCTACGGACTGCTGCTGCCGGAGGCGATTTTGAGCGGAACGCGCTATGGCTGCTACAATGGCCACGCCTCTCTGTTGCCGCGCTGGCGGGGCGCAGCGCCGATCCAAAGAGCGATCATGGCAGGCGACAAGAAGACCGGCATGATGGTGATGAAGATGGACAAGGGGCTGGATACCGGCCCCGTCGCCCTTACCCGTGAAGTCGAGATCGGGCCGAACATGACGGCCGGCGAATTGCACGACAGGCTGATGCAGGTCGGCGCCCAGGCGATCGGCGAAGCGATGCTCAAGCTCGAAATGGGCGATCTGCCGCTGACGCCGCAGCCGGAAGATGGTGTCCTTTATGCCGCAAAGATCGATAAAGGCGAGACGCGGATCGATTTCACAAAGGCGGCGCAAGACGTGCACAATCATATCCGCGGGCTGGCGCCATTTCCTGGCGCCTGGTTCGAGGTCGAGATTGGCGGAAGGCCGGAGCGGGTGAAGGTGCTGGGTTCGGAACTTGCGAGCGGGCACGGTGCTGCTGGTGAGGTGTTGACCGACGATCTGGCCGTTGCCTGCGCATCTGGAGCTGTGCGGCTTACCAAGCTGCAGAAGGCGGGCGGCAAGCCGCTGCCGGCAGCCGATTTCCTGCGTGGCACCCCGCTTGCGCGCGGCACGAGGCTAGGCTGATGCCGCGCTACCGGATGACCGTCGAGTATGACGGAGCGCCCTATGTCGGCTGGCAGCGCCAGGAAAATGGCCCCTCCGTTCAGGGCGCGATCGAAGGTGCGATCCTCTCGCTGAGCGGCGAGACCGTGTCGGTCCGCGGTGCGGGGCGTACGGATTCCGGCGTGCATGCCATGGGTCAGGTGATACACGCCGATCTGTCGAAGGAATGGCCGGCCTTCAAGCTGCAGAATGCCTTGAACGCGCATCTGAAGCTCGCCGGCGAACGCGTGTCCATTCTTGATGTTCAGGCAGTTACTGAATTCTTCGATGCGCGTTTTTCCGCCGAGCGACGGCACTATCTTTATCGCATCATCAGCAGACGCGCACCGCTGGCACTCGAAGCGGGCAAAGCCTGGTGGGTGCCGAAGGCACTTGACCACGAAGTGATGCATGCGGCGGCACAGATCTTGGTCGGCAATCACGACTTCTCCACCTTCCGATCCGCGCACTGCCAGGCGAACAGCCCGATACGCACGCTCGACCGCCTGGACGTGACGCGAAACGGCGAACTCATCGAGATCCGGGCAACGGCGCAGAGTTTCCTCCACAACCAGATCCGCTCGTTTGCGGGAACGCTGAAGCTGGCGGGAGAAGGCAAGTGGACGCCCGAGGATGTGCGTGCCGCGCTCGAGGCGCGCGACCGCAAGGCTTGCGGTCCGGTGGCGCCGCCTGACGGGCTCTATTTCATGCAGGTCGATTACCCGGCGGTGATTACCGATCGCCGCAGACGGGCCGACGAGAACGGCCAGGATGACGATCTGTCATAGCCGGCTTGTGGCAGGTCACGCACCTACGCCGGATAAATGCCGAGGAAGCGCTGGAGATATTCGCCGAGCATCATCGTCGGCACCAGCAATGCGAGCGTCAGCGCGCCGACCATCAAGCCGTGACCGTGGAAGATCATCCGCAGAATCCGCGCCAGCATGAAGACCTGCGCCATCATGAAGAAGAGCAGCAGGAGCGACACAAATCCCACGGTACCGGGAATGAAGAAGACCAGTGCCAGCAGCAGGCCGTTGATGTAGGAAAGCGGCACGCCGAGCCAGTTTACGCTGACGACCACGGCCGCAAAGCGGTCACCCATGCGGAAGGCGAACAGCAACAGGCCGGCAAGGACAAGGGGCACGAACCAGTTGGCCATCTCGACCAAACCCAGACGGAAATAGAAGGGCAGACCGACATCCATATCCGGCGGCATCGACTGCAGGAAGGCCTGACGCCACCAGAGCCACGAAATGCCCATCGGCGGCAGGCACCAGGCAATCGCCCAGAAGGATCGGTTGATGCCGCGGTCCGACATGTCGAGAAACCGGAAGCCGCGCTTATCCATGCGGATCAGCAGCCACAGGCCGGCCAGATAATATTGGACTTCCCTAAGCCCCGGCATTCTCGAACCAGCGCGCGATGAAGGTTTCGTAGATCTGCGTCAGCGTTTCGAGATCAGAAACGGCAACGCGCTCGTCGATCATGTGCATGGTCTGCCCGACGAGCCCGAATTCGACGACGGGGCAATAATCCTTGATGAACCGCGCGTCCGACGTGCCGCCGGTGGTCGAAAGCTTCGGCGCCTTGCCGGTAATGCCTTCAACAGCAGAGGAGAGCGATGCGATCAGCGCATTGTTGCGGGTGAGGAAAACATGGCTCGGCCGATCGGCCCAGACAAGGTCATATCTCACTGCCTCGCGCCCGGAACGCAGCGCACCATCTGCCGCCGCGGCGTCAAGACGCCGCAGGATTTCCGCCCGCAGCGTCTCTGCCGTCCAGGTGTCGTTGAAGCGGATGTTGAAGCTTGCCGTCGCCTTCGCCGGTATGACGTTGGTGGCCGGATTACCGACATCGACCGTGGTCACTTCCAGGTTGGATGGCTGAAAGTTTTCCGTTCCGTTGTCGAATGGAGGGTCCATCAGCGCGCTGGTCAACTGCAGCATGCCGCGCACAGGGTTGTCTGCGAGATGCGGATAGGCCGCATGGCCCTGAATGCCGTGAACGGTGATCTTGCCGGAGAGCGAACCACGGCGGCCGATCTTGATCATGTCGCCGAGTGCATCGGGATTGGTCGGCTCGCCGACGAGGCAGGCATCCCAGCGTTCGCCGCGTGCCGCCGCCCATTGCAGCAGCTTGATCGTTCCGTTGATCGACGGGCCTTCTTCGTCGCCGGTTATCAGGAAGGAAATCGAGCCCTTCGGATTTCCATGCTTTTCAATGTGCCGGGCCACGGCCGCCACGAAGCAGGCGATGCCGCCCTTCATGTCGACGGCGCCGCGGCCGAAGAGTTCGCCGCCGGCGATCTCGGCAGCAAAGGGCGGGTGCGTCCAGGAGGCTTCATCGCCCGGCGGCACAACGTCGGTGTGCCCGGCAAACATCAGATGCGGGCCAGCGTCGCCCAGACGTGCATAGAGGTTTTCGACGTCCAGCGTGCCGGCTTCCGTCGCCTTTACCTTGTCCACTTTGAAGCCGAGCGGCGAAAGCATGGCATCAAGCGCTGAAAGCGCGCCACCTTCGGCGGGTGTCACCGAAGGGCAGCGGATGAGGGTCTGGAGATTGGCGACGGGATCGGTGGCGGTCATGACGGTCGAATTATCCGGCGGGAATGGCAAAGACAAGGCAAGGCGGCGAACCGCCTCGCTGAAAAGAGCGTCTGTTTACCGGATCGAAGCCGGGCTGTCACTTAGTCGCGCAGCAGCTCGTTGATCCCGGTCTTGGAGCGCGTCTGCTCGTCAACGCGCTTGACGATGACGGCGCAGTAGAGATGCGGAGCCGGCTCGCCGTTCGCCATCGTCTTGTTGCCGCTCGGCATAGAACCTGCGACGACGACCGAATAGGGCGGCACTTCGCCATACATGACTTCGCCGGTGGCGCGATCGACGATCTTGGTCGACTTGCCGATATAGACGCCCATGCCAAGCACCGACCCCTCGCGGATGATGCAGCCTTCGACGACTTCCGAGCGGGCGCCAATGAAGCAGTTGTCCTCGATGATCGTCGGCCCGGCCTGCATCGGTTCCAGTACGCCGCCGATGCCGACGCCGCCGGAAAGATGCACATGTTTGCCGATCTGCGCGCAGGAACCGACGGTCGCCCAGGTATCGACCATAGTGCCTTCCCCGACGTAGGCTCCGAGGTTGACGAAGGACGGCATCAACACGACGTTCCTGGCAATATAGGCCGAGCGGCGAACCACGCAGTTCGGCACGGCGCGGAACCCAGCGTCACGATACTGGTTCTCGCCCCATCCTTCGAACTTGGAGGGGACCTTGTCCCACCATGTGGAATTGCCCGAGCCGCCCTTGACGACTTCCATGTCGTTAAGGCGGAAGGAGAGCAACACGGCTTTCTTGAGCCACTGGTTGACCGTCCAGGTGCCGTCTGTGCTGCGCTCGGCCACGCGTGCCTTGCCGCCATCGAGAAGGTCAAGCGCGGTTTCGACTGCATCGCGAACTTCGCCTTTCGTCGACGTGTTCACGCTATCGCGGTTGTCGAAGGCGGCTTCGATGGTCTTTTCGAGGGAGGAAAGGTCGGTGGCGCTCATGGGAAATCCTTAAACTTCGAACTCTATCGTGAAGACGACAAAGTCTCCGGGAAATGTGATCGGCTGGACGCGATCTGCTCTATCGCATGAGCGGCTAAAATGGAATGATTTTTCGAATTAGATCGCTTCTGGATTCAAGGCGATAGACATACCGGCAAAGTTGCTGGCAGACACCGAAGGGCATTTGGAATGACAAGAGGAAAGAACGGCAGGCTGAGGCGCAAGAACGGAGTCTGGGCTCCGCTGAAGTCGAGCGAGATCGACAGGGAACGCGCACTCGCCGTGCCGAAGACACCGCAAACGCTCTCGCCGTCCTATCGCCTCGCCTATGCCGATGATGACTTTCTCTGCCGCGAGGAACTGCGGCCGATCCGCCTCCAGCTCGAGCTGCTGAAAGTGGAGATGATTCTGACGGAACGGGACATCAAGTCCACCGTCGTCATGTTTGGCGGCGCGCGCATTCCCGCACCAGGCCAGAGTGCATGGGCTGCCCGCAACGAGGTGCAGCGCGAAAACCTGGAGGCAGCATCCGTCTATTACGACGAGGCGCGCAAATTTGCCCGACTCTGCTCAAGATATTCGGCCGGCTTCGATTTTCATGAATATGTGATCGTCACCGGCGGTGGTCCGGGCGTCATGGAGGCTGGCAACCGCGGCGCGGCCGACGAGGGAGCGCCCTCGATCGGTCTCAACATCGTTTTGCCGCACGAGCAGGCGCCGAATCCCTATGTCACGCCGGAACTCAGCTTCAACTTCCACTATTTCGCGATTCGAAAGATGCATTTCATGGTGCGCGCCAAGGCCATTGCGGTCTTTCCGGGCGGTTTCGGCACCCTCGACGAATTCTTCGAATGCCTGACATTGATCCAGACCGGACGCATGGAGAAGATGCCGCTGATCCTTTTCGGTGAAAAGTTCTGGCGGAGCGTCATCAACTTCGATGCGCTTGCGGAATTCGGAACGATCGCACCCGATGACGTGAAGCTGATCAGCTTCGCCGATACCGCGGATGCCGCCTGGAAGATCATCGAGGACTTCTACGAGCACCAGGAATAGAAAGCCCGCCACGGCCGGCGGCGGGTCTCATATTCGTAAGTAATCGCTTACAGGAATGGCCGATCGGGCATGTCGTCGATCGAGATGACGCCGTCCTTGCTGCGGTCCATGCGGGTGAAGAACACTTCGAAGGCGGCCTCGGCTTCCTGTTGGGAAATCTGGCCGTTCTCGTCCGTGTCCACTCGGCGCATCATCGAGGCGAACATCATCATGCCGCCCTCGCGCATCCCCAGAGGGCGATCGCCGCGGCCCCGATCGCCGTCGCCGCGGCCGCGATCACCGTCAGCGCGCTTCTGAACCTTCGGTTGGTCGCCGTTGTCGCCCGCCTGCGGAGCGTTGGCGCCCATCTGGTCAGCCGGCGCCTTGCCGTCCTTCATCTGGGCTTGATGATACTTGCGAATCTCGCCCGGCGTCAGCGACCCGTCGTTGTTCGTATCGATCGCGGCAAAGACCTTCTCCATGCCGTCCTGGCCTTCCTGCTTGGAAATCTGGCCGTCCTTGTTGGTGTCGAACTGCTTCAACATCCGAACGAAGGCAATTTCGCGCATTGCTTCGGCGCGCATTCCGTCGCCCATCATCTGGCGTGGCGGCTGGCTTGCCTTGTCGCCGGGCGCCGCAAAACTGGCGCCGGCTGCAGCACCGACGATCATGACGGAGGAAAGTGCGGCCAGTAGCAGATTGTTACGAGACATCGTATTTCTTTTCGGGTTCGCAATCTCGCTGGGATCACGCTCGAAAAGTAGAGCCGATGCATCAATTTGACCAGATTAAACATCGGTCTGCTGGATGAAATCTTGGTAATCTAGCCGGCGATCTTGTCGAGAAATGCAGCGAGATCATCGGTGACGAAATCGATGTGATCCTCATCGCCGCTCGTCTTCTCCCACCACTCGACGACGGTTTCCTCAAGATTGTTCGGCACCAGAAGGACAGTCTTCATACCGAGTGCCTTGGGGACCACGAGGTTGCGCGGCAGGTCCTCGAACATCGCCGCTTTGCCGGTCTCAACGCGCTTCAGCGCCTTGAACTTGTCATAGGTTTCCTGGGCCGGCTTCGGCACGAACTCTGCGGCGACGATGTCGAAGATGTCGTCGAAATGCTCGAGGATGCCGAGCGCACCGGCCGCCATCTCGGCATGCTTGACGCTGCCGTTGGTGAAGATGAACTTCCGGCCAGGCAGGGCCTTGATCGCGGCGCCCAGTTCAGGCTGTGCCGTGAGGCTAGAATAGTCGATCGCGTGCGCCTTTTCGAGGAAGTCGTTGGGATCGATCCCGTGATGGATCATCAGCCCCTGCAGCGTCGTCCCGTGGTCAAGGTAATATCGCTTTTGCAGTTTGCGCGCCTCGTCATGCTCCATTTGCAGGAGCGCCGAGACATAGGCCGTCATGTTCTTGTCGATCTGCGCGAAAAGGTTGATGTGGTGCGGATAAAGCGTGTTGTCGAGGTCGAAGACCCATTCGGTGACATGCGCAAAATCGGCTTTGGTCGGAGTACGATCTATCTTGGTCATGATGGCGTTATGGCATGGCTGGCCGGTCAATGAAATTGTCGAATTAAAATCGGCGCCCGTTTTCGGGCGGACGGCGTGGCGGCGGGGTGCTAGAAAGGCACAATGCTGTTTGACCTGCCCGATGACGATGCGCTTTATGGCGCCCTGATTGCCCGGAGCTCCGATTATGAGGGGCTCGCCTATGCCTGCGTCAAGACGACCGGCGTCTTCTGTCGGCTGACCTGCCCGGCGCGCAAGCCGAAGCGGGAAAACACGATCTTCTACGATTCGATTGCGACCTGCATGCAATCCGGCTTCCGGCCGTGCCAGCGCTGCAGGCCGCTGGAGCAGGCCGGGCGCGAGCCGATCGTCGATGAGCTCTTGAAATCCCTCGACCGCGAGCCGATGGCGCGGTGGACGGAGGAGGATCTCGTCCGCCTCGGCTACGACCCCTCGACGGTGCGCCGCGCCTTCAAGCGGTCGCTCGGCATGACCTTCCTCGACATCGCCCGCTACCGGCGGCTGGGGCAGGCGGCCAAGCAGCTGGCGGAAGGTGCTCGCGTGATCGATGCCCAGCTGGAGGCCGGGTATGAATCCGCCAGCAGTTTTCGCGCTGCCTTCCAGCGCATGATCGGCACGGCACCGGTGATGGCGCAGCACCGCGAACTGCTCTTCGCCGATTGGTTCGACACGCCGCTCGGGCAGATGGTGGCCGTCGCCGACCGCACGCATCTGCATCTCCTGGAATTCCACGACCGCAAGGCGCTGCCGAAAGAGCTTGAGGCTCTGCAGCGCAAGACGCGCTCCACCGTCGCCGCGGGGAGAACGCCGGCGATCGACCGGATCGAGGCGGAGCTCAAGGCCTACTTCGAGGGCCGGTCGACGGAATTTGAAACGCCGCTGGCGCTCGGCTTCGGCACGGCTTTCGAGCGGGAGATCTGGTCGCGCCTCATGCGCATCCCGCCGGGCGAGACGCGCGCCTATGGGGATATCGCCCGCGACATGGAAAATCCGCAGATCGTGCGCGCAGTCGGCCGGGCCAACGGCGCCAACCAGATCGCAATCGTCATTCCCTGCCACCGGCTGATCGGCGCCGACGGCTCGCTGACCGGCTATGGCGGCGGGCTCTGGCGCAAGCAGTGGCTCCTGAAACACGAAGCGAAGATGCGGGCGCAGCTGCCCGCCATGGAGGAGGCATCATGAACCAGGCAGAAAAGGCGAAGGCGTTCGGGGCGCTACACCGGAAGGGCGATCCTGTCATCCTCTACAACATCTGGGATGCCGGAACGGCGAAGGCCGTGACGGATGCCGGAGCAAAGGCGCTTGCGACCGGCAGTTGGTCGGTTGCCGCAGCCCAGGGCTATGCCGACGGCGAGAAGATCCCGCTGGAAGCCCTTGTTGCAACGGTGCGCTCGATCACCACCGTCTGCGACTTGCCTCTCTCGGTTGATTTTGAAGGCGCCTACTCGACCGAGCCCGCAGGAGCCGCCGCCAACGTCGCCAAGCTGATTGACGTCGGCGCCGTCGGCATCAATTTCGAAGATCAGGTGGTTGGCGGCAACGGGTTGCATCCGGTCGAGAATCAGGCGGCCCGCATCGGCGCCATTCGCGAGATGGCTGAGGGAAGGGGTATTCCGTTCTTCATTAATGCCCGCACGGATCTTTTCCTGCGCGAAGGCGACCAGTCGAGGCATGCGGGATTGGTGGACGAAGCAATCGAGCGCGGCAGGGCGTACGCTGCAGCCGGTGCCAGCGGCTTCTTCGTGCCGTGGCTTATTGATCCAGCGTTGATCGAGAAGATTTGCGGCGCGTCAACCCTACCCGTCAACATCATGATGAGACCGGGCGCGCCGGATGTGAGGACGCTCGCAAGACTTGGTGTCAGCCGCGTCAGCTATGGGCCGGGACCCTACAGGATAATGATGGAAAAGCTGAAAGAGGCCGCGGCAGCGATTTACGCCACCGCGTTGTAGCAGCGATCAAGGCACGATCAGCGTACCCGCACCATGCTCGGTGAAGATTTCGAGCAGCACGGAATGGGCGGTCTTGCCGTTCAGGATGACGACGCCCTGGACGCCCGCCTTGATGGCTTCGATGCAGGTTTCCACCTTCGGAATCATGCCGCCGGAAATCGTGCCGTCGGCGATCAGCCCACGCGCTTCGGAGACGGACAGCTCCTTGATCAGGTTGCCCTGCTTGTCGAGCACGCCCGGCACGTCCGTGAGGAAGAGCAGGCGTGTAGCGTGCAGCGCGCCGGCAATGGCGCCGGCGAAGGTGTCGGCGTTGATGTTGTAGGTCGCGCCGTCGCGGCCGGGAGCGACCGGGGCGATCACCGGGATCATCTCTGAACGGGCGAGCAGATCGAGGAGGGTGCGGTCGACTTCGACCACCTCGCCGACAAAGCCGAGATCGAGCACGCGCTCGATGTTGGAATCCGGATCCTTGACGACTTTGCGCGCCTTTTCGGCAAAGACCATGTTGCCGTCCTTGCCGCAAAGGCCGATCGCCCATTCGCCGGTCTGGTTGATAAGAGCCACGATTTCCTTGTTGATCGAACCGGCAAGGACCATTTCGACGATTTCAACCGTCTTGGCGTCCGTCACCCGAAGGCCGCCCTCGAACTTGGATTCGATGCCCATCTTCGTCAGCATCGCGCCGATCTGCGGACCGCCGCCGTGGACGACGATCGGGTTGACGCCGGATTGTTTCAAAAGGGCGATATCGCTGGCAAAAGCCTTGCCGAGCTCGGGATTGCCCATGGCATGGCCACCATATTTTACGACGATGGTCTTGTTCTCGTAACGCTGCATGAAAGGCAGCGCCTGTGCGAGAAGGCGTGCTTGGGTTTCGCTTTCGGACTGACTCATGGCATACCCCGCAGAATGGATCGCGGCCTTTTATCTCAAGTTTTTGACAGAGGGAATAATGCGCTCCGTATTAGTTGCTATCCCCTTGTCAATTTGAACAGCGCGCCTTTATTTAGAACAGTGTAAAGTAGATGGACTGCGGGTATGACGAGCGATGGAATCGGAGAACTGATTGCTCGCGTGGCCATGGCTGACCGGAAGGCTTTCAGGGACCTCTACAACGAGACGAGCCCGAAACTCTTCTCAATATGTCTGCGTATCTTGAAGGATCGCGTGGAAGCCGAGGAAGCATTGCAGGAGGTCTATGTAAAGATCTGGCAGCGCTCCAAAGGGTTCGTTGCCGGTCAAGGCGCTCCGTCTTCTTGGCTTGCGTCGATCGCCCGCAACCAGGCGATCGACACCCTGAGGGCGCGAAAGCCAGTCGCCGACGAGTTGGACACCGAGTATGACCTTCCCGATTCCGGCCTCGACCCCGAAAAGCAGGCCGTCTTATCAGATGAAGGAAGGCGGATTGACACCTGCATGGAAGAGTTGGAAGCTGATCGGGCGGCAGCGGTGAGGAAGGCTTATGTTGAAGGGCTGAGCTACCAGGAGCTGGCCGATCAGTTTGGCGTTCCCCTGAATACGATGCGCACATGGCTGCGACGCAGCCTTTTGAAACTGAGAGAGTGCATGGAGCGATGACAACGCCGGATCAAAGCAAGGGAGGCCGCTCCCGCGACGAGGTGCTCGCCGGCGAGTACGTGCTTGGTGTTCTCTCCTATCAGGATCGCAGGGTCGTTGAGGAGCGGATGCGCAGGGACCGGCAGTTTGCCGCGATTGTCAGCCGATGGGAAACGAACCTTTCCGCTTTCGCCGACGAGTATGAAGTGGCCGCAAGTCCGGGCCGCGAAACATACAAGCAGATCGAGGCGCGGCTGTTCGGCGAATCGGAGCGGTCCTTCTCGCGCGGGCTTTGGAATTCCGCCGCCTTCTGGCGCTCGTTGACGTTCGCTTCGCTGGTCGTCGCGGTTGGGGCCATTATTTTTGCTTCCGGCACCGTTCAGCCGCCGAAGCGGCCGGCGCCGCTGATTGCCGAATTGTCGTCCGCCGACAACAGCAAGGTCAATCTGCTTGCTTCCTTTGACAATCAAAGCGGCCTCTTGAGCATCGTCCCTGTTGCTGCCGGCGGGGCTGACAAGAAGTCCTTGGAGCTCTGGCTGGTGCCGGGAAGCGGCACTCCAAAGTCGCTCGGAGTTTTCCCGCCGGGTGAAAACGGCGAGCTTGCCATTCCCCCTAATCAGCGCGGCGATCTCGCCGAGGGCGCAACGCTTGCTATCAGTCTAGAACCCTTCGGCGGTTCGCCGACTGGAGCACCGACTGGACCGGTTATCGCCAGCGGCACGACGCACCGCCGCTGAACAAGATCGTCTTCCCTGAAACTCTTTCTTGATCGTTTCGTACATCTCGATGTCCGGGAGGGGCGAGGCATTCCGCACGACCGGCACCGGACGCAAGGAGAACGATCATGATGAAATCAGCTTTGCGCACCACCGCGCTTGCCGCCATGTCTGCAATCGCCTTCACCGCGCAGGCCGCCACCCCCATGGTGGGCGGCGCTCCCATGTATCCAACGAAGAACATCATCGAAAATGCCGTCAACTCAAAGGATCACACGACCCTGGTTGCGGCGGTCAAGGCCGGCGGGCTCGTTGGCACGCTTGAAGGAAAAGGCCCCTTCACCGTTTTCGCTCCGACGAACGAAGCCTTCGCAGCCCTGCCGAAGGGCACGGTCGAGGCGCTGCTGAAGCCGGAAAACAAGAATAAGCTCGTCAAGGTACTGACCTGCCACGTCGTCGCGGCTGACGCGATGGCGAAGACCGTCGAGAAGATGATCAAGGACGATGGCGGCGAACACGACATCAAGACAATCGGCGGCTGCGTGCTGAGGGCCAAGGAAAGCAAGGGCTGGATCACGCTGACCGATGAAACCGGCGGTACGGCCCATGTGACGATTGCCGACGTCAAGCAGTCGAACGGCGTCATCCACGTGATCGACAAGGTGCTTCTGCCGAAGATGTAATTATTTGCAGTCAGAAGCCGGAGAGGCGTCCTTTCGGGCGCCTCTTTTCATTTCCAGTTCGGGATCCCGACCGTTTCGGCAATAGCCTGGCGCAACTCGTCCAGCCCTTCGCTCTTCTCTGAAGAGGTCGCGACGACAAACGGATAGGCTGCCGGACGCTTCTTGATCTTCTCCGCGGTTTCAGCGAGCAGTTTGATAACCGCGGGGGGCTTGATCTTGTCGGTCTTGGTCAAAACGATCTGGTAGGAAACGGCAGCCTTGTCGAGAAGCGTCAGAACCTCCTCGTCGTTCTTCTTGATGCCGTGGCGGCTGTCGATCAGGACATAGACGCGCTTCAGCGTTGCGCGGCCGCGCAGATAGTCGAACACGAGCTTCGTCCAGGTGTCGACCTGATCCTTTGGGGCCTGAGCGTATCCGTAGCCGGGCATGTCGACGAGCGCCATCGGCGGCAGGTCGCTGCCTTCGCCGGAGTAGCCCTCAGGCACGAAATAGTTCAGCTCCTGAGTCCGGCCGGGCGTGTTTGAGGTGCGCGCCAGGCCCTTGTGCCCGACGAGCGCGTTGATGAGCGACGATTTGCCGACATTCGATCGCCCCGCAAATGCGACCTCGAGTGGTCCTTCCGGCGGCAGGAATTTCATGGAAGGCACGCCGCGGATGAAGATCCACGGCCGCCCAAAGAGTGGTTTTTCGTCTGCTGCTGTCGGTCCGGTCATGTTTCTGGCTTCGGGGTTTTGGCCGCGAAAGTCAAGCGCGCCGCTGTCGCCAGAGCTCGAGGCCGAGGTAGCCGAGCAGGGCGGTAAGGACGATGACGCCGCCAACTACCGTCCGTGCGCCGGGCACCTCGCCATGAATAACGGCGACCCACAGCGGGCCGAGCACGGTCTCGGCAGTGCCGAGCAGGGCGGCAAGTGCCGAGGGAATAAGGCGCGCGCCTGTGACGAACAACGCAAGGCCAAGGCCGAAATTGAGCGCACCGAAGACGATGAGGATGCCAAGTTCGCTTGCTGTCACGGCAAGACCGGAGGCCTGGCTTGCCGCCGTGCCGCCTGCAATAACGGCGCCGAGAAAGGCGGCGGGCGTCATGCGCACATGGGCGAAGCGGCGGGTGATGATGGTCGCGGTGGCAAAGGCAAAGGCGATCAGGATAGCAAGCGCATCGCCGATCATCGAGATGCTGCCGCCGAGCGATGCCGAGACCATGATGGCTACGCCCCCGAGCACCGCCGCGATGGCGAGCCAGGTATGGGCAGCGATCCTCTCGCGGAAGAACAGCCATGCCATCAGTGCCGCAATCAGTGGCACACTGGCCTGGATGAGCACGACATTGGCGACGGTCGTGTAGGCGAGTGCGAGGATGAAGGAAGTGGAGGCCGTGGCAAAACAGACGCCGACTGCAACGCCGGCAAGTCCCATGCCCTTGAAGAGCTGCGTCGCGCCGCGCGGCCCGTCGCGCACGAGCATGAAGCCCAACAGGAAGAGGGCGCCGAAGAACGACCGCCAGAAGACGACCGTCCAGCCGTCGTTCAAATGGAAGAAGCGGGCGATCGCGCCGCCGAAGCTCCAGAAGAACGCCGAGCCAAAGACAAGCGCGGCACCGATACGCTCGCCCGCTGGCGCAATGCCCGCAGCCACTGCCGTCGTCAGCTTGTCGCCCATGTTGCGCCCCTCCCTTTGTCGGTCAATTTAACGGCCAAGCGCGCTGGCCGCAAACGACGCAAACGACATGTCCGTCGTCGGCAGCGCCGGCGGCAATAAAAAAGCCCCGCCGAAGCGGGGCTTTTTACTCATTTTGATGGAGCCGGTTTTCGCCTGAAGAGGCCTTTCAGGTTGTCGAAGAGCTCGATCTTCACGCCATGCCGCTTCATGATGACCGACTGCTGGATGACCGAAAGCGTGTTGTTCCAGGCCCAGTAGATGACAAGACCGGCCGGGAAGCTTGCCAGCATGAAGGTGAAGACCAGCGGCATCCAGGTGAAGATCATGGCCTGCGTGGGATCGGGCGGCGTCGGATTCATGCGCATCTGCACGAACATCGTCACACCCATGATCAACGGCCATACGCCGAGATGCAGGAAGGTGGGCGCGTCGAAGGGAAGCAGGCCGAACAGGTTGACGATCGTGGTTGGGTCCGGGGCTGAAAGGTCCCTGATCCAGCCGAAGAACGGTGCATGGCGCATTTCGATGGTGATGTAGATCACCTTGTAGAGCGAGAAGAAGATCGGGATCTGCAGCGCGATCGGCCAGCAGCCGGCGATCGGATTGATCTTCTCTTCCTTGTAGAGCTGCATCATTGCCTGCTGCAGGCCCATCCGGTCGTCACCGAACTTGGCCTTGAGCTCTTCCATTTTCGGCTGCATGCGCTTCATGTTCGCCATTGAAGCATACTGCTTGCTCGCGAGCGGGAAGAAGAGTGCCTTGACGACGATGGTCGTCAGCAGGATCGCGACGCCGAAATTGCCGAAGTAGCGGAAGAAGAAGTCCATCAGTTTGAACATCGGCTTGGTGATGAAATAGAACCAGCCCCAGTCGATCAGGCGGTCGAAGCGCGGGATCTCGTACTTGGCTTCATAGCCATCGATGACCGGAACCTCCTTGGCGCCCGCAAAGACGAGATTCTTGAGCTCCAGCGACTGGCCCGGTGCAACCGTCACCGCGTTCTGCTTGTAATCGGCCTGGAAGCGCGGCTGGCCATCGGTGAAGTGCGTGAAACGCGCATCGTAGGGTGTCTGCTGCGGCGGGATGATCGTCGCGGCCCAGTACTTGTCGGTGATGCCGAGCCAGCCGCCGGTTGCCGTTTCAGGCGTCACGGCTTCCTTCTCGACCGAAGCGTACTTGCTCTCGATCAAGCTGTCGCCGATCACGCCGATGAAGCCTTCGTGCAGAACGTAGGTCGAAGCGACTGCCGGCTTGTTGTAGCGCGTGACGCGACCATAGGACGACAGAGCGGCGGGCGCCTGGCCGGCATTGGTGATCTTGTCGGTGACGGTGAACATATAGTGTTCGTCGACCGAGATCGTGCGTGCGAAGGTTATGCCCTTGTCATTGGTGTAGGTCAGCGTGACCGGCGTCTTCTCCGTCAGCTTTGCACCTTCCGGGGCCGTCCAGACAGTCGATGGGCCTGGAACGCTGCCAGTGGCATCGTCGCCGATATAGCCGAGTTCTGCGAAGTAGCCGTCCTTGGTTTCAGACGGGCTGAACAGGCTGATGATCGGGCTGCTCTTGTCGACCGTTTCGTGATAGCCCTTGAGCTTCAGGTCATCGAGCCGGGCGCCGACGAGGTTGATCGAACCTGCAAGTGCCGCAGTATCGATCGTAACGCGCGGGTTCTTGGCAAGTGCCTCTGCGAGCGAGGCCGTCGCTGCTGCCTGCCCGGTCGGGGCGGCGCCGTTCGTCTGGACGGGCTGAGCGCCTGCGGCTGGCTTTTGCGTCTGCTCTGTGGTCTGCTGCGCCTTCTGAGCTTCCTGCGCCTTGCGCTGAGCTTCGATGCGCGGATTCATGTAAAGAAACTGCCAGCCGAGAACGATCAGCACCGAAAGAGCGATCGCAATGAAATAATTGCGGTTGTTTTGCATCATAGGTTCCTGGCGCGGCCGTCATTCTGCCGCTTGTGTTTCGGCTTGCTTTCGACGCGCGTTTTAATCTCCGCGCTCAATTCCTTGAAGGACGCCGTCAGGCAGTCTCGTCGCGCGACAATGACATAGTCGTGTCCGGGCTGCATTGCAAACCCCGCATGAAGCCGCACCGCCTCTTTGAGACGGCGGCGCATGCGGTTCCGTTCGACCGCGTTTCCATGTTTTTTGGTGACGGTGAAGCCGACGCGGGCTTCGGTGTCGGCTTCTCTTCGGTCGAGAACCTCGAGCAGGAAGAGGCCGCCCTTGCGTTTTTCGCCGTTGCGAACAGCAAGAAACTGCGGGCGGTTTTTCAGCCGCCCTACAGTCTTTTTCTTAGTGGTCGTCAATTCGCCCGCCATCTCTTATCGGGCAATTCGGCCTTAAGCCGAAAGGCGCTTGCGGCCCTGGGCGCGGCGAGCCGTGATGACCTTGCGGCCGCCCTTGGTAGCCATGCGCGCACGGAAGCCGTGGCGGCGCTTGCGGACAAGCTTGGATGGTTGGTAAGTACGCTTCATTTATTTAAACACCGCGGAGTGCGGCCCTTCTTGAGTTTGCATATTGCAAGGAGCGTTGTTTTCGAACGGGCGCGGCCGAAGGCCTATTTGACCGAACGTGCGGCGGCTTATACGGATGAAGCTCCGAGAAGTCAATTATAGCCAGGTAACTCACCTGTCAGCTACTTGGCCCCCTGCAAAAAATCGCACTCTGATATTAACGATTGGGCAGAACGCAGCGGAAGGTTGCATTTCGCGCGTTTGTTCTCCGCGATCATCGATCTTAAGTATTTTTCCCGCAAGGCCATGCAATTTTTCGAGGAAAGGCTCGCGTGTATCCTCAAAAGAATGGATAATTTTTCGTAGCTCTAAACAATAGTATTCGAAATCTAGCGTTAAGAAATTTAGTCGATCCTCTTGTCTCGGCTGGGATCTGCTTTCCAGACTCTCATCAGGCTCAGGAGGGGCATTGCGTTGAATATCCGCGGCAAGATCAATTTACTCGTTACTATTATGGCAGGAGTTGCAATCATCATCGGCGCAACCGCCCTCCTTGCGATGAATGAATACAGCAACAAATTCACTGCTTTTAAAAGCGCCTCGCAGCGTGCCTATGCCGGTGAGCGGCTGAACCGCTTCGTGACTGCGACGGTTATGGAATCGCGCGGGATCTACGTGGCGAAAGACACCAAGGATGCCGGCGCCTTCGCCAAAGGTCTGATGGCGGATCTCGATGAGATCGACAATGTCATCACCACATGGGCGCCACTGGTTCCGGAGGACCAGAGGGAAAGCTTTGCAAATCTCGTCGCTCGCGCCAAGGAATTCCGTACCTTCCGCTCGGAAACGGCTCGCCTCGGCACCGAGGTCAGTCCAGACGCCGCAAACGCTCAGGGCAACAATGAAGCAAACCGCGCGAACAGAAAGGCCTTTCAGGCCGACATCGATGCTATCGTAAAGGCCGACAAGGCCGAACTGCAGGCGGTTGATGCGGAGATCGAAGCTTTCCGCAACTCGGTGTTCTGGCTCGTGCTCGCCATCACGGGTATCGGCATATCTGCTGGCCTCGGCATGGGCTTCTACATCGGCGCAAGCCATCTTAGCCGTCCCATCAAGCGCGTAACGACGGCGATCAACGAAGTTGCGAGCGGCAATTTCGACGCCGAAGTGCCCTATGCCGGGCGCAACGACGAAATTGGCCAGATGGCTGCCGCCGTTGCCGTCTTCAAGGAAAACGGCCTCGCCATCAAGCGCTTGAATGCGCAGGAAGCAGCCATGCGCGCCAAGAGCGACGACTTGCAGTCCAGCATGTCTGTCGTGGTTTCGGCCGCCGCTGCCGGCGATTTCGGCTGCCGCATCGAGAAGGATTATGAAGACGAGAACCTCAATCGGTTCGCGGGCAACATCAACTCGCTGCTATCAAGCGTCGATGCCGGCATCGACGAAACCCGCCGCGTCATCGCAAGCCTTGCCGATGGTGATCTGACGCAGACCATGCGCGGCGACTTCCAGGGCGCATTCGCCGAGTTGCAGCAGAACGTCAACAATACCTTCGCGACGCTGCAGGCGGCGATGCGCGAAGTCCGCGAGACGACCGAGGCGATCAACGGCAACACCAACGAGCTCCGCGTCGCCAGCGACGATCTCTCCCGGCGCACGGAACAGCAGGCGGCCGCCCTCGAGCAGACCTCTGCCGCTCTCGACCAGATCACGGCGGTTGTGCACAATTCGACCGAACGGGCGCAGGAAGCGAGCGTCATGGTTTCCGAAGCGAAGGAAAACGCGGGCAAGTCCGGCGTCGTCGTTCGCAACGCAGTCGACGCCATGGGCCGTATCGAACAGGCTTCGCGCGAAATCAGCCAGATCATCAACGTGATCGATGACATCGCCTTCCAGACCAACCTGCTGGCCTTGAACGCCGGTGTCGAAGCTGCTCGCGCCGGTGAAGCAGGCAAAGGCTTCGCCGTCGTCGCCCAGGAGGTTCGGGAACTCGCGCAGCGATCGGCGACGGCCGCCAAGGACATCAAGGCGCTCATCACCAAGTCCGGCGATGAAGTGAATGTCGGCGTGAGGCTGGTGCAGGCCACAGGCGAGGCGCTTGGCGAGATCGAAACCCGCGTCATCGCGATCAACGATCACATTCAGTCAATCGCAACCGCTGCCAAGGAACAGTCGACCGGCCTCAAGGAGGTCAATACCGCCATAAACCAGATGGATCAGGTGACGCAGCAGAACGCGGCGATGGTGGAGGAGACCTCCGCCGCGACGCACAAGCTGGCGGCAGAAGCAGACGGTCTCGTGCGCCTTGTCTCGCGCTTCAGGACGTCGAATACGGCTGCCGCGGCGCCGGTCGCTGTTGCACGCCGCGAAGAACACCGCCCGGTCGCATCGCCGGCCCGCAGGGCAATGAACACGGTCGCGCGCGCCTTCAACGGCAATGCGGCGGTTGCCCAGCAGAACTGGGAAGAGTTCTGAGGCACTCTTCCGTTAGCTTGAAAACGCCGCCTCAGTGCGGCGTTTTCTTTTGTGACGACTTGCCGCTGCTCGCGAAGATTTGAAAGCGGAGTTCCATCGTCTATTATAAGCGTCTCGTTCCAGGCGCTTCGCCGATCGGAAAAGACCATGCCGCTGCAACATCAGGGCGAACACTCGACTATCGATAAGACCGCGGACAGCGCATACGGCCGTCCGGTGGGCTGGTTCGGCGGTCTATCGGGCAAGCTGCTTTGGCTCACTGTCTTGTTCATCATGCTCGCCGAAGTGCTCATCTTCTTCCCCTCGATCGCGACCATGCGCATTCGCTGGCTGGAGGACAGGTTGAACACGGCGGCGGCGGCGGCCATCGTCATCGATGGCTTGCAGCCTGTCGAACTGCCGCACACGCTGCAAAAGGAGACGCTGGAAGCAACCGGAACGAAGGCGATCGTGCTTCGCAAGGAGGGTACCTCCCGCCTGCTTGCGATGAGCGACATGCCGACCTCTGTCGACGAGCAATATGATCTCACCAAGACCACGCTGCTCAGTTCCATGGATGACGCGCTGGATACGATGCTTTTCGGCGGCAAACGGATGATCCGCGTCTATGGCCCGGTCGGAGAAACGAGCACGGGCGTCGAAGTCGTGATGAAGGACAAGGCCCTGCGCACGGCGATGTTCGCTTATGCACGCAATGTCCTCTATCTCTCCGTTCTGATCTCGCTCTTCACCGCGACATTGATCTTCTTCGCCATCAACCGCATCCTCATCCGCCCGATCCGCGAACTGACCGGCAGCATGCAGAAATTTTCCGCCGAGCCGGAAAACCCGCAGAATGTTTTCGTTGGCGACGGCGGCCGCGACGAGCTGGCGGTCGCGGGGCGGCATCTGACGTCCATGCAGATGGAGCTGCAGAAGACGCTAAAGCAGCAGAAGAATCTCGCCGCACTCGGCCTTGCTGTCTCCAAGATCAATCATGACATGCGCAACATCCTCGCCTCCGCGCAATTGATGTCGGATCGCCTGGTGAGCGTCGATGATCCGATGGTGAAGAGCTTTGCGCCGAAGTTGCTGCGAACCATCGATCGGGCAGTCGGCTATACCAATGAAGTGCTCTCCTATGGCCAGGCAAGCGAATCGGCACCGCGCCGCCGGCGCATCAGGCTCTACGACCTGACGCAGGACGTTCGCGACATGCTGGCGATCGATCCGCAGAGCGGAGTGGAGTTTGCCGAGCAAATGCCGGTTGACGTCGAGGTCGATGCAGACAACGAGCAGCTCTTCCGCGTGATCCACAATCTGTGCCGCAACGCGCTGCAGGCTCTGATGATGCCTGGCGAAACGGGTATGGATGGAGTCAAGCGGATCACGGTTTCGGCACAACGCGTCGGCAGCGTCGTCAGTATCATCGTTGACGACACCGGGCCGGGAATGCCGGTGAAAGCCCGCCAGAACCTCTTCACAGCCTTCCGCGGCTCTGCCCGCAGCGGCGGCACGGGCCTTGGCCTGACGATCGCGCGCGAGCTGGTGCTTGCTCATGGCGGCACGATCGCCCTCGTCGAAAAACCCACGGCTGGCACGCAGTTCCGCATCGAGATCCCCGATCGTCCTGTTTCGTTGGACGACTATCGCTCTCGTCTGCATGCAGAAAAGTGATGCAAATTCCGCACCTCAGCCATCCGCAGCCAAAGTCGCGATTTTTTTCGAATTGCTATTGCATTCGCCTAAAGGACGCTTTAGAGGATCGCCCACGCAAGCGGCACGGCCGCTTTGACACGCACCCGTAGCTCAGCTGGATAGAGCACCAGACTACGAATCTGGGGGTCAGGAGTTCGAATCTCTTCGGGTGCGCCATTTCACCATTCCAGCCCAAAATGGGCGTCAAGCTAAGCTTTTGACGCGATGAGACCGTTCGCGTCTCTCGCGCGTGAGCTAGCTGGCTAGGCGGACACCGGCCCTCGCCGCGCTCGCAGGGAGTCGCTAACGCTGGACTCCCGAGACAAGCAAAGATCGCTCACAGGGCTCTTTACTCGGGATATACCTCTGCGCCCTCCGGCGTCGGCTTGCTGAAAAGGATGAACACCAAGGGGTTGCCGGGCTCGGACATTGCGTCGCTGCGCTGGCCCGTTATCTCTCCAGCCACGCCGCTTGTATACTCCGCGACCACCTCGCCGAAACTGTTGCGCTGAATGGCCACCTTCTGTCCGGCTTCGACCTTGTCGTTCAGCTTGACCAGATGCTCGACGAGCCCGCCCGCGGTGGCAAGAATCGGAAGGGCGCTGTTCCCGACAAAGACACTCACGTCCTTGCCTGTACGTCCCATCGACCCGGCAACGATGCCGTGATGCTTGAGGACGTTCATTGTGCCTTCCACGAACAGCGAGATCATCTCGAGGTCCAGGTGGCGGGCAGCCCCGATCTCCGGGCAGAAGGACGGGATGCCCGCGGCGATAAACGCGTTATGCAGTACACTGGGATATGTAGGGTTATCGAAGATTTGGCCGATGGGGTAGAGCTCCACCATCGCCTTGATCTCGGGTACGTCCATCTCTGCAATATTGAATGCGCTGACCTCGAATCCGGTCGTTCCGGTATGGAAGTCGATTGCGAAGTCGGCATTCGGCCGGAGGAGCCGGTTGAACAGGAGCCCGGCGTGTCGGCTGGCCGCGGTGGCGCCGTTCTCGTTCCCGGGCCACTCCCGGTTCATATCGGTCAGATCGCTGCCCCTGCCCGAATTGGGCCACCTGCGCTGCATGCCCTCGATGGCCGGGCGGGACACGTCCGTGACCGCCATGACAGTCCCCGACATCGCCGCCGGATCGAGTTGGTTCATCACAGTCTGGACCGTATGCATAGAACTCATTTCGTCGCCATGCACACCACTGACCAGGACGCCGCGCTTGCCCGGCTTCGCTCCCTTGGCGACCGTCACTGACACATACCAATGCTGTCCGCTGGGCATCTCGACGCCCTGAAAATACAAAAGGTGCTTCTTGCTGGGCTCCAGGTCGTTGACGTCAAGCGCGCTGACGACTTTCTTCCCTTCGATGACATCGCCAACGTAGACTGTCTTCTGTGACGTCGAGTTGGCGGCGGACCCAGCATTGTCCTGCGCGTTCGCACCTGCCGCACTGACGGCGAGGGCAGCCGACGCGCCGACCGTGGCAATGGATGCGATTATGAAATCACGGCGATCGAGGCCTTCCTTAAGATTATCCGACATGATGGAGATCCCTTGTGATATGAAAAGCTACGTTAGAACAACGGCATGCATATCGTTCACAAGAACCCCTGCGACTTAAGCCACAACCATGTTCGCTAAACTTGCAAAGTTGCAAGAGTTCTGCGGAGCTACGGAGCTATGTCGGGGCTTGCGATCTTGCGGTGTCTTTCGGCAGGGTTCGGAGATTGCGCAACGCAGACCTGCCGCTCAGAAATAGAAAGCGATAACAATCATATACGAGTTAGCAGTTTCATCTCGTCCGGTTTGCCATTTCCTTTCAGGGATGATCGTGGATCTTCGGATTCCGTATTCACGACGGGCGGCTGAAGCGGGCAACCTGCGCATCCTTCATCAGGTTGCGGAAATTCGGTCCGCTCATATGCACCAGCGTCCGGTGATCGCCACCTTCGAAATAGACGTCAGCCGCGTCGTTGAGGCTCTCATCGAGCAGCATAGGCACGTTGTAAGCCGATCCGACAGGAGGGACAGCGCCAACTTCGCAATCGGCGAAAAGCGAGCTGACCTCATCCTCCGACGCAAGCCCGAGGCGCCTGTTCATGACGCTTTGCAGCAACGAAAGCTCGACCTGGTGTGTGCTCGGAACAACCGCCAGTGTGTAGCCCGTTTCATCGTGAATGAGCACGGATTTGGCGAGGCGGCTGCCGGGGACATGGGCTGCCTGAGCCGACTGGCTGGTGGTTGCCGTCCGGTGATGCGGGACGGTTTCATAGGCGATTCCGACGCCGTCGATATAGTCCTGAAGTTTCCTTGCGATCGTCATCGTGAGCCCCTTTGTGCTGTGGGGTGGACGCATGGGAAACATTTTCCTCTCATCACTTGTGAAGTCAACGACAAATGGACAGCCACAAATGCAAGCGGTGGCTCCGTTCGTTTGACCGGATGTCTGGCCCCTGTCATGGGAGACCGTGCTGTGACCGCCACCGATACAAATGAGCGAGATCTACATGGTCAGCACATCCAGCATGGGACACTGCGGAACAGCCGCTCCGCTGCACTTGGCCGAAGTCTCGGCGAGAACTCTCTCAATTCTCTTGAGGTCTGCGATTTTGGTGCGGATGTCGGCCAAGTGCCTTTCCGTCCTCTCTTTCACTTCGGCGCAGGTTTGAGTGCCGCCATCGACCAAATTCAGAAGTCCGCGAATGCCGTCGATCGAAAAGCCGAGTTCCCGGGCGCGGAGAATAAAGCGCAGGCGCTGGACGTGCCCTTCCTCGTAGAACCGGTATCCCGTCCTGCTTGGCCGCGGGTCTGGCATCATGCCGATTTTCTCGTAGTAGCGAATGGTTTCGAGATTGCAGCCGGATCGCCGAGCCAGGTCCGCGCGCTGCAATCCCTTCTCGGACTTGTGATCGCTCATGCGCAAAGTCTCCCTTGAGTCTGTAGATCCTACAGACTGTAGCTTCGATTCATAGATGTTTCGAGGTCGGGATCGCATGCGTGACATGGAAACTGGAACTGTCTCTATTGAGGTACCGCCGCCGTATACCGCGAATCGCGGCAAAGGGTGGTTGGCCGCCGGAGGCTTGATCGGCGCGGTTCTGGCTTCGACGTGTTGTGTTGGGCCGCTGGTTCTGTTGATGCTCGGCATTTCCGGAGCGTGGATCGGCAACCTGACGGCACTCGAACCCTATAAGCCCCTATCAGCCGCTATCGCGCTCGGCTTCATCGGTTTCGGCTTCAGGCAGGTTTATTTCTCAAGCAAGGTTGTTGTTTGTGCCGAAGGCGCCTATTGCGCACGACCCGCATCGTCGTTGGTCGTCAAGACCACGCTTTGGCTCGCGACCGGGCTGGTCGTTCTTGCCCTGACCGTCGACTGGTGGGCGCCAATTTTCTACTAGGAGAACCCTCAGGGATGAAACGATCCTTCTTCTTTAAGGCCATGGCAGTCACTATAGGTGCGATTGCAATCGAGGCCGCCACCCCGGTGGTGCTACTTGCGCAGCCGCTCGCCACCAAAGGTGTGGCCATGCAAACAGCGACCTTTGCCATAGACAACATGACCTGCGCCCTTTGCCCGATAACTGTGCAAGCGGCGATGCAGGCCGTCAAAGGCGTGGGCTCGGTTGATATAGACCTCCAAACGAAAACAGCGACGGTCGCATTTGATCCTGCCCTCACCACGACCGAGGCAATTGCTGCTTCATCGACGAACGCAGGCTATCCGGCATCCGTTATGAGCGAAACCGGGCCATCATGACAATTTTCCACAGGTCGACAATCACCTGCCCGGAATGCGGCCATCGGGCCTTGGAGGCCATGCCCACCGACGCCTGCCAGTATTTCTATGACTGCAAAGGATGCGGCGCTGTGCTGAGGCCGAAAGTGGGCGACTGTTGCGTCTATTGTTCATACGGAGACATCCCATGTCCGCCTGTCCAGGCGGCACGCGACAATGAAATTGATGCGGGAAATTGTCACTGCTGTTGAGGAGCAGTTGACCATTTCCCGGTTTCATTCTGTTGTCGTGCCATTCGTCTTTCTGCACTCCGTCATCGCATGCTTAGCTTCGCGCAATCTTGAAGCGGTACCTATTCTGTGCCGCGGTCGGCGCGGAGCACAGGAGAAATGCATGAAGGCGAGGATGAGGATTGCGATTTCAATAGCGGCAGCCGCAGCCATTCTTGCCGGGTGCGTCCAGGACCCCAGCCAGCCGGTTCTTTATCCTGTCGGCAGCCCGGTCAATCCGCCATTCCTTGCCAACCTCATGTGCAACGGTGAAGGCAATGCGATGTACCGCGAGGGGATGCAGCAATACAGGCTGAACGCGCAGATCACCGGTCACTATGACGCCGCCGAGGCAGATGCGCTGGCGCGCAGCGCGGCGCACAGGAAGTACATCACCTGTGCTTCGTCCGAAGGATATCGGGCCGTTTACCCTCAATAGGGGGACCAGATCTTGGGCGTCGATGATCCTGTCGAGGCTCACACCCGTCATGATGTGCTCTCTTGGTTGAATGCGTACCGCACGGACGTCAGGCTCTCGGCTGCCTGCCAGAGCTGTCGTCGCAGCTGTCCGTCGTTGGCTTGTTTCGGGACGGCGATTGCGCCTGGCGATCCGCGGGACTGGATGATTCTGGTCGGCCCGATATAGGCGCCCGCCTTCGCCATCGTTGCCGCGAAGGTCACCGTGTCGGCGACGCGATCGAGCGGATAACCGATTAGGCTTATCAAAACCTCCGCCGCCCGGCGCAGAACCGGCGAGGTGTGGCGCTGCAGGGCCGTTTTGGCTGTTCCGGGGTCCACGGCGAGGCTGGTCACGCCCGTTGCGGCGGCGCGCTTGCTGAGTTCGAGGGCAAACAGAATATCGGCGAGCTTCGACAACGCATAGGCGCGCATCGGCCGGTAATCTCCTTGCGATTGCAGGTCGTCGATGTCGAGAGGATACCAGCTGGCCGCGCGGGCGCTGACTGTGACGACGCGGCCGGACGCTGCCTCGATCGCCGGAAAAAGCCGGCCGGTCAGCGCGAAGTGACCGAGGAAATTTGTGCCCATATGCATCTCGAAGCCGTCCGCCGTGAGCGTGCGTTTGGGGATCATCATGACGCCGGCAACATTGAAGAGATGATCGAGAGGCGCTCCGCTTTCGAGCACGGCTTCTGCGAAGCGGGCGATTGAAACCATATTGCCGAGGTCGAGAAGGCCGAAAGAAAAGCTGGCCTGCGGCACGAGCCTGCGCAGCTCGGCGACCGCGGCGATACCCTTGTCTTTATCCCGTCCCGCGATCAGCACATCTGCGCCCTTCAGCGCCATTGCCTGGGCAACCTGGAAGCCGATGCCGGACGCTCCGCCTGTAACAATGACCTTTTTTCCGGTCTGTTGCGGCATGTCTTTCGCCGTCCACATATGTTTCGATTCCTGTAGCAGATTGCAAACAAATATTGCGTCAATTGCAAAAATGCAATAAATATAAAATTGCAACTGATAAAGGATTTGTGAGATGAGGCCGAACGAAATCGATGGAAGTGCCGCAAGCTGCATGAGAATGCCTTGGAATTGCCATTCTCGACGCGATGGTCGTGCGGGTACTCAAGCGACATTTCAGTCAGGTGGGCCAATCAAGATGGTTGCAGGCATTGGACACTCGGATTACCTGCATTTTTTCCGCTCATGGATCAGCAACCCCCTCCGCGTGGCGGCGATCGCTCCGTCCGGCACTTCGCTGGCGAAGCTTATGACACAGGAGATTGCCGCGCTTGACGGACCGATTATCGAGCTCGGACCCGGCACGGGTGTTTTCACGCGGGCGTTGCTCGAACGCGGCATAAGGGAAGAGGACTTGACGCTGATCGAATATGGTCCGGAATTCATCAGCAGCCTCGCGTCCCGCTTTCCGCATGCGCGCGTTCTGCAAATGGATGCCGCCCATCTCGGCCAAGCTGGGATATTCGAAGGCGAGCCGGTGAGGGCAGTCATCAGCGGTTTGCCGCTGCTTTCCATGTCGCCGCGCAAAACCACGGCCATTCTCGTCAGTGCCTTTGCGTATATGCGGCCTGGCGGTGCGCTTTATCAGTTCACCTACGGGCCTCGCTGCCCGGTGCCGCGCCCGATCCTCGACAGATTGGGGCTTAAGGCAACGCACCTCGGTGGTACTGTGCGCAACTTGCCACCGGCCGCAGTGTATAAAATTTCACGCCGTAAGCCGCTTGAGCTCTCGCGGGATCGGTTCAAATACCGTACCAGGGAAGCGGAGACGGGCACGGCCGCCGTTCCGGGAGAGACCCGCGGCTGATACAATCGGACGCAGATGGTTGAATTGAAACAAAGCGGCGCGGCGGAAGGCCGGCGTGAGCGCAAGCGGCGGGAGACGCGTGAGCGTATCGAGCAGGCGGCAATGACGCTGTTCCTCGAGAGAGGCTTCGACGCAACGACGATCGAGGACATTACCGAAGCCGCCGATGTCTCCAAGCGCAGCTTTTTCGATTATTTCCCTTCGAAAGAAGAGGTCGTCTTCGCATGGCAGGATTCCTTTGCCGATCGGCTGATGGCGGCCATCCTCGCGAGGCCCAAGGGCGAGCCGCGACTGAAGACCGTGGAGGAAGCGCTCATAGAAACCATCGTCGCTTCCGCCGATGAACGCGGTCTTGCCGTGGGCGAACTCGTCCGCTGCACACCGGCGCTAAAGGCGCGTGACCAGCTGAAATATGCGAAACTCGAGCTGA
The DNA here is from genome assembly GCF_012641395.1 of Rhizobium sp. P32RR-XVIII. Taxonomy (GTDB): domain Bacteria; phylum Pseudomonadota; class Alphaproteobacteria; order Rhizobiales; family Rhizobiaceae; genus Rhizobium. The sequence continues at coordinate 382,768 of NZ_JABAIH010000001.1, forward strand.
AACTGACGGACGCACTGGTGCTAAGAGCCGGCGACAGCAAGGAAGCGCGTATTCGCATGCGGCTTCTCTCGGCAATCGTCATTGGCGCATTGCGCGTGGGCGGCGAACTCTGGCAGGAACGCTCACCAGGGGCGCCGCTCGAAGCTTTCGCCAGGAGCATTTTTGCCGATCTGTGGACGGTCCTGTCGGAATTCGGCGAGACGGCAAAAGACCGGCTTTAGAGATTAACCCCTTCCGTTTGCGGCGGCCGATGGTGGTTTGAGGGCAAATGTCTTCGGCCTCGTGACTGTCATGCAGGCCATGATGCCCTATGTACGCAAGCGTCGCCGAGGCCGCACCATCAACGTCAAGCTCCACCGACTTTGAGCTTTTTGATCAACGAGAGGAAAGACCATGCCCGCCTTGAACGCAGCAAAATCCGGCACCTTCAAGATCGACGGTGATATCGAGGTCAATCGCCTCGGCTTCGGCGCAATGCGCATCACCGGCGAAGGCATCTGGGGTGATCCGGCAGACCACGACGAATCCATCCGTACGCTGAAGCGCCTGCCGGAACTTGGCGTCAACTTCATCGATACGGCCGATTCCTATGGCCCGGATGTTTCCGAGCTACTGATCAGGGAAGCGCTTCATCCTTATAGCAAAATGATTGTCGCCACCAAGGGCGGGCTCACACGGCATGGCCCCGACATCTGGCTGCCGCTCGGCCGTCCGGAATATCTGATCCAGCAGGCGCACAAGAGCCTTCGCAATCTCGGCGTCGAGCAGATCGATCTCTGGCAACTTCACCGCATTGATCCGAAAGTGCCGGCAAAGGAACAGTTCGACACGGTCAAGTCGCTGCTCGATGCAAAGATCATCCGGCATGCCGGTCTCAGTGAAGTCTCGGTTGCCGACATCGAGGCGGCTTCGAAGCACTTCAAGGTCGCCACCGTGCAGAACCGTTACAACCTCGTCGACCGTACCAGTGAGGATGTGCTGGACTATTGCGAAAAACACAAAATCGGCTTCATCCCCTGGTATCCGCTGGCCGCCGGCGATCTCGCAAAGCCGGGATCGCTGCTCGATACGATCGCGAAGAAGTACAATGCGGCGCCAAGCCAGATCGCGCTGGCCTGGGTGCTGAAGCGCAGCCCCGTGATGTTGCCCATCCCCGGCACTTCCAAGGTGAAGCATCTGGAAGAGAATGTCGCTGCCGTGGATATCGCGTTGTCCGACGAAGAGTTCAAGGCGCTCGACGGCGAAGGCAAGAAGCTCTTCAGGGCTGCCTGATCTGCTCCGCCAATCTCTGAATCGGCCGCGGCTTTCCGGGGCCAACTCTATTTTACCCATCTAGAAGCCGCGGGCTGGTTGGCAGAGCGGCAAGATATCGACTTTGTGCGGTCATATTTTGCGCAATGATTTAACCCCTGATCCAAAATTGCTGCAAAATGAGGCGGCTTTGCAATACTGCTCCATTAAGCCATGCGAGAAATGCATTGCTGCGTTGCGGTAATGTCTCTATTCCCGATGAAATTAATTGGGTATTCATAGCTTCGTAAGCAGCGCACTCCTCCTCCCAGCGCTCCTTACTTCGACTGGTAACACTCCTCCTCCCAGTTACCAGTCAGGATCAAGAGCCCGGTGCACCTCCTCCCGCGCCGGGCTCTTTTCTATTTCAGCCTCCAACGTCAGTTTGAACCCGCGAGGCTATTGTCTGGGCGGCTGCCTTATTTGACTCCCACTGCGTCCGCTGCTTATTAGCCCGCCATCCAGCGTCCGGTCAGGCGCTGATGTTTGAGGTAGGGATGTTTGACGGATTGGCGGCCATGCGGAAGACGCTTGTGAGCGTAACGCTCGCCGCCTTCTTGTTGTCAGCCTGCGGTGGGCGGCATATCGGGGTGATGACGCCGGTCGGATCAGCGCAGCCCGGCACCTCCGAAGTCGATCTTCTCGTCGCAACCACCCGCGCACCGGACAAGGATCCGGCCGTTCTCTTTTCCGGCGAGCGCGGTACTGGTCTGATGTTGAACGCGGTGGAGGTCTCTATCCCGCCGGATGCCAACCGCAAGGTCGGTCAGGTGCAATGGCCGAAGCGCCTGCCGGCAGATCCGCTTCGCGATTTTGTCACCGTGTCGGTCGACCCGTTGGAAGGTGAAAAGCCCGGCGAGGTCTGGCTGAAGAACCATATGCCGAAGAGCCGCCGCGTGCTGATCTTCGTCCATGGCTTCAACAATCTCTACGAAGATTCGGTCTACCGCTTCGCGCAGATCGTTCACGATTCGCACGCGGACGTCGCCCCGGTCGTCTTCACCTGGCCTTCGCGCGGCAGCATCTTCGACTATAATTACGACAAGGAAAGCACGAACTACTCCCGCGACGCGCTGGAAGAGCTGCTCCACCGCGCTGCCCAAGATCCTGCGGTCGGCGATATCACCATCATGGCCCATTCGATGGGCACCTGGTTGACGGTCGAGGCGCTGCGCCAGATGGCGATCCGCGACGGGCATGTTGCAAGCAAGATCAACAACGTCATCCTTGCCTCGCCTGATCTCGACGTCGACGTCTTCGGCCGCCAGTTCGCCAGCCTTGGCAAGGAGCGGCCCCACTTCACCATCTTCGTTTCGCAGGACGACCGGGCTCTTGCGCTGTCACGCCGCATTTCCGGCAATGTCGATCGCCTTGGCCAGATCGATCCTTCCGTGGAGCCTTATCGCAGCAAGCTCGAGGCGGCGGGTATCACTGTCCTGGATCTCACCAAGCTCAAGGGCGGCGACAGGCTGAACCATGGCAAATTCGCTGAAAGCCCGGAGGTCGTGAAACTGATCGGCGACCGGCTGATTGCCGGCCAGACGATTACCGATTCGCGGGTAGGCCTCGGGGAAGCGGTTGGCGCTGTCGCGATCGGCGCGGCCCAAACCGTCGGAAGTGCGACGAGCGTCGCTGTCAGCACGCCGATTGCGATTTTTGATCCGCGCACGCGCCGTAACTACAATGCCCAGCTGAAACGCCTCGGTCAGTCCATGGAAAATACCGCGGGCTCGGTCGGAGATACGGTCGGCGCCGGCTTGCCGACGCAATAAATTTCCCATAGGCATTCGTGCAGTTCTGATATATCACAGCGGCCCGAAGCCGTTGCCTCTGATGGATGATGACATGAGCAATGAAATCAGGCCGACCGTGGCCGTTGTCGGTGCGGGCGTGATCGGCGCTTCGATCGCTTTCGAACTGCAGCGGCGCGGCTTCCAGGTGACATTGATCGATAAAGGCGAGCCCGGCCGCGGCACCTCCTACGGCAACATGGCCAGTATTGCGCTTGACTTCGCCGCGGGCTCCGGCCCGGCGACGTGGAAGAGAATTCCAGGCTGGCTGATGGACCCCGAGGGGCCGGTCTGGCTGCGTCCATCCTACGCGCCGAAAATGCTGCCTTGGTTCCTGCGCTTCATTGCGGCCGGACGTCCATCCCGCCTTCGCGAGATCGAAGATGCAGGCATGAGCCTGACCCGCCAGGCACTTGGCGATTTCCGCGCCATGCTTTCTGCGATCGGCGCGCCGGAGCTCATGACGGAGGAGGGCTGCCTCGCGATCTATGAGACCGAGGCCGAATTTGCCGCCGATCGCGGCCATATCGAGATGATGCAGCGCTACGGCTTCGATTTCGAGGTGCTGAACGGCGGCGCGATCCGGCACTACGAGCCGGAACTTTCGCCGTCGATCGCAAAGGCCGTGCTTTTGCCGGACAACAAATCCATCCGCGATCCGTACCAATTGGTTGTCAAATTGGCGGATGCCGCCCAGGCGGCAGGCGCGCGCTTCGTCTCCGGCGCGGTGCGCAATATCGAACGCAAGCCGGGTGGGGCTGCACTCGTGTTGCTCGAGGATGGCAGGGCCATCGAGGTGAATTCGGTCGTCCTGGCAGCCGGGGTGCACACGCGCGTGCTTGCCGAAAGGCTCGGCGAGCCGATCCCGCTCGAGACTGAGCGCGGCTATCATACGCAGGTCATGAAGCCCGGCATCTCCATGCGCTATGCGGTCATCTGGCCGCATCGCGCCTTCATGGTAACGCCGACGGCAGGAGGCATTCGCGTCGGCGGCAATGTTGAACTCGCGGGTCTTGCAGCACCACCGGATTTCCGCCGGGCGCGAGTGCTGGTGCGTCATGCACAACGCGCGCTGCCGGGTTTGAAAATTGAAGAAGCGACCGAGTGGATGGGCCACCGCCCCGCGCTGCCGGACACGATTCCGATTATCTCGCCTTCATCGAAGATGCCTGGCGTCTGGTATGCGACCGGCCACGGCCATCTCGGCCTGACGCTTTCGGCAACGACAGCGCGGTTGATCGCCGATATGGTGACAGGGGCCGAACCTGCGGTCGGCATGACCCCTTTCCGCATTGATCGATACTAGGAGGAAACCGATGCCGGATAATGCGAAACCCGTAGCGCTGATTACCGGTGGCGGCCGGGGCATGGGCGAGGCAATCGCCCGCGAGCTCGCCGCGCAAGGCTACCGCCTGGCGCTGATGTCGCCCTCCGAGAGCTGCGAAAAGCTGGCAGCGGAGCTCGGCGGCGTCGCCTCCCGCGGCGTCGCGGAAAAGGCAGAGGACATTCAGGCGATCTTCGACCTGACGATGGGGACCTATGGCCGCATCGATGCGGTGGTGAACCACACCGGCCATCCGCCCAAGGGCGACCTCCTCGACATCACCGACGAGAACTGGACGCTCGGGTCCGACATGATGGTGCTTTCGTTGGTGCGCATGGCGCGGCTCGTGACACCGGTGATGCTGAAGCAAGGCAAGGGCGCCTTCGTCAACATCACGACCTTCGCCGCCTACGAGCCGTCGCTGATATTCCCTATTTCCTGCACCTACCGCGCAGCGGCGGGCGCGTTTGCGAAGCTCTATTCGGATCGCTATGCGGCTGACAACATCCGCATGAACTGCATCCTTCCCGGCTATATCGACAGCCTCAACCACAAGCCGGAAACTGCCGAGAAGATCCCGATGAAGCGCATCGGCCACATGGAAGAAATCGCCAAGACTGCGGCCTTCCTGCTCTCTGACGGGGCCGGCTACATCACTGGCCAGAATATCCGCGTCGATGGCGGCATCACGCGCCACGTTTGATTTTGGAGTTTGAACGATGAGATGGAAGCGCACGATCCAGCTTCTGGATGTCCATGCGGAAGGCGAAATCGGCAAGGTCGCGATCGGCGGCGTGCCGAAGATCCCTGGCGAGACCGTCGCCGCGCAGCTTGCCTGGTTGAACAGCGATCCGAAGGGGCAGGAGCTTCGCCGCTTCCTCTGCCTGGAGCCGCGCGGCGCCCCGATCGGCTCCGTCAACCTGCTGCTGCCGCCGAAGCATCCCGATGCGGACGCTGCCTTCATCATCCTGCAACCGGATCAGGCGCATGCGAGTTCCGGTTCGAACTCGATCTGCGTTACCACAGCGCTGCTCGAATCCGGTATCGTCGAAATGCAGGAGCCGGAAACCGTCGTCACGCTGGAAACAGCGGCCGGCCTCGTCAAGGCTGTCGCGACCTGCCGCGACGGACGCTGTGAGAAGGTGAAGCTCACCATGGTGCCCTCCTTCGTGCATGAACTCGACGTGTCGGTCGAGACGCCGCATTGGGGCACGATCAAGGTCGATATATGCTATGGCGGCATCTTCTATGCGCTTGTCGATGTCGGCCAGATCAACCTGACGATCGAGAAGGCCAATGCTGCGGCCCTTGTCCAGGCCGGCATGATCCTGAAAGACCTCATCAACCGTGCAGTCCCGGTCGTGCACCCGGAAATCCCGGCCATCTCGGGCGTTGCCTATGTGATGTTCCGCGACCTCGAAGCCGACGGCACGGTACGCACCTGCACGACCATGTGGCCCGGCCGGGCCGACCGCTCGCCCTGCGGCACCGGCAATTCCGCCAACCTCGCCACGCGTTATGCCCGCGGCACCGCCAAGGTCGGCGACGTCTTCAAGTCGCGTTCGATCATCGGCTCGGAATTCGAAGTCGGCTTGCAGGCGGTCACCGAAGTCGCGGGCCGCCCTGCGATCATTCCGACGATCACCGGCCGCGGCTTCACCTTCGGCCTGTCGCAGGTGGCGCTCGACCCCTTCGATCCGCATCCTGGCGGTTTTGCGCTGACGGATGTCTGGGGACCGCAGGCGGGCGAGATTTGAGCGTTAGAGCAATTTCAGGAAAAGTGCGCAGCGGTTTTTTCGTCCGGAATTGTGTGAAAACAAAGAGATAGAGCGGTTCCGTGATTCCGTGAAAAGCTGAACCGCTCTAGTAGTCGAAAGGCTCCGCCGTCGTCTTGACGTCCTCGCCGGGGGCTTTCGGATAGATGACGCCCTTGCGCAGGATGATGTTGGCGTAGAGACGCGGCTCGCTCGTCTGGATAACGGCGTGGGCGGCGCGTACGCGATTGTAGAAATCCTGGCCGACGAGTGGCGTCACTTGGCGATGCGGCTCGTGCTTGGCGCAGCAGTCGATCATCTCCTCGTGGACGGGGTCGAGCTTGTCGCGCTCGGATTTCACCGTCGAGCGGAAGATCGCTTCCGCCACGAAGTCGTCGATCGGCAGGACGCTGAGAACGGCGTCGAGTACAGGCACGATACCGTGACCGTCGAGGCGGATCAGCCGGCGCGCATGCTCGACACCCGGATAATTGCCGTCGACGATGGCGATTTCGTCGCCGTGGCCCATCTCCCGTAGCGTCGCAAGCAATTGCGGACTTAAGAGAGGATCAAGCCCCTTCAGCATTCTCGATCTCCTTGAAGAGTACATTCTGATCGGTCAGATAGCGGGCGAAAATCGGCAGGCTAGCTCCGCCGATGGCGCGTGCCTGGGCCCCGACCGCGCCTTCGATAATCTCCGGCATGACGACGCCCTGCAGGTCAAGCTTCGCCGCTTCCTGGATGGTCGCATGCACGATACGCTTGCGCACCCAGCCGGGGAAGCCGCCGTCGATGACGGCTGCGCTGAAATCGATGATCGAGGCTGCAGCGACGATCGCCTGCGCCAGCGCTTTCGCCGTATCCTGGATCCAGGTTTCCATCGGTTCGCCGAAATCCACCCAGTCGTTGGCGGAATACCAGAGCGGCTGAGGGTCGATGCCCTTCTCGCGCAGCATGTTTTCAAGCACGAAGATCGAGGCGATATCGAGAAGCTGACGGTTTTCACCATTCTTGCCGCGGACCGGGAGAGGGCCAATCGCGCCTGCGGTGCCCGTGCGGCCGGAGAAGATTGCCGAGTTGAGAACGATGCCGCCGCCGATGAAGGAGCCGATGAAAAGATAGACGAAATCTGGATAGGACGGGCCGACGCCGAAAACGAGCTCCGCCCCGCAGGCGCTGGTCGCGTCGTTTTGCAGATAGACCGGATGCGAGACGCGGGCCGCAACTTCCGCCTGCAGGTCGAACCCGCGCCAGACCTCCATCGCGCCCTCCGGGGCACCGACCTCGTCAGCCCAGTTCCAAAGCTCGAAAGGAGCCGCAATGCCCAGTCCAGCGACACGGCTTCGCTGCTTGTCGTCAAGCCTGCATTCGAGTTCCCCAATGCCGGCGATGATAAAATCAAGTATTTCGCCGGGCAATGGATAGGCATAGGTCCGGTGCAGTTGCATGCGGATGCGTCCGACGAAATCCATCAACACCAGATCGGCGCTGCGGCGACCCATCTTGACCCCGAAGGAATAGACGGCGTCCGGATTGAGAAGCATCGGGATCGACGGTTGCCCGACGCGGCCACGCACGGGTTCGCCTCTTGAAAGCAGGCCCTCCTTCTCCAATTCCCGCATGATGACGGAAACGGTCTGGGCGGAAAGACCGCTGCGGCGTGCGATATCGGCTTTCGAAAGGGAGCCGTAGAGGCGTACCAACGAAAGGACAAGCCGCTCGTTATAGGCGCGGACCCTGATCTGGTTCGCGCCTCCGGCGGGGTTCAGAATTGGTGGTGGAGCCGGTGCTTGCACCGGACCGTCCAAGGACGACATTGGCCACTCCTCCCGTTCATTGGCCTATGCCTCATTTTTTATCAGCATGCCATAGGGAATTAATAATTCAATCAGATTTATTTATTGACAAGCGAATTTCTTTTCGCTCTTAATTGCGATCGTCAACGGTAGGGACGGCCTTTTGGGGGAGACAATCCGCAGGGTCGTCCCGTGCTTCATATTCCGGTTCTGCCATGCGGGCGTTCCGGCTAATCTGTGGGAGGAATTCATGAAGAAATCAGTTCTTGCTTTCGGCGCGCTCGCGCTCGGCGTCGCCTTTTCCGCTCCGGCGATGGCGGCAGATGTTTCCGCCTGCCTGATCACCAAAACCGACACCAATCCCTTTTTCGTGAAGATGAAGGAAGGTGCGACTGCCAAGGCCAAAGAGCTTGGCATGACGCTGAAGTCCTACGCAGGCAAGATCGACGGCGACAGTGAAACCCAGGTGGCGGCCATCGAAACCTGCATAGCAGACGGGGCAAAAGGTATTCTGCTGACCGCCTCCGATACCAAGGGCATCGTTCCCGTGGTGAAAAAGGCGCGTGATGCGGGAATTCTGGTGATCGCGCTGGATACGCCTCTCGATCCGATCGATGCGGCTGATTCCACCTTCGCCACTGACAACTTCCTTGCTGGAAAGTTGATCGGCCAGTGGGCCGCCGCAACGCTCGGCGATGCCGCCAAAGACGCGAAGGTTGCCTTCCTCGACCTGACCCCGGCACAGCCGACGGTCGGCGTCCTCCGTGACCAGGGCTTCATGACGGGCTTTGGCATGGATACGAAGGATCCCAACAAGATCGGCGACGAAGACGACTCGCGCATCGTCGGCCACGACGTCACCAACGGTAACGAGGAAGGTGGACGCACCGCGATGGAGAACCTTCTCCAGAAGGATCCGACCATCAATGTCGTCTATACGATCAACGAGCCGGCCGCTGCCGGTGCGTTCCAGTCCCTGAAGGCCGTCGGACGCGACAAGGACGTCCTGATCGTCTCCGTTGATGGTGGCTGCCCGGGCGTCAAGAACGTCACGGAAGGCGTCATCGGTGCAACCTCTCAACAGTATCCGTTGCAGATGGCGGCGCTCGGCATGGAAGCCATCAAGAAGTTCGCCGACAGCGGCGAAAAGCCTAAGCCGACCGAAGGAAAGAATTTCTTCGATACCGGCGTCTCGCTGGTGACCGACAAGCCCGCATCGGGTGTCGAATCGATCGACACCAAGGCCGGCATGGACAAGTGCTGGGGCTAGGAAGCCGCAGCCGATGCGAAGGCGGGGGCGCGCTTGCCCCCGCTGCCCGACTCATCTTTGACAGCACGCCGAATTGGGTGCAGCTTAATCGAAATCGCTAAAATACCGGACCCTGCAAGCCGGGCAGCGATGCGCCCCCGGAAATGGGGCTCAGGCGGGAGGAATATCCATGAGCGAGCCTACTACAGCCGCACCGCATCACGACTACGAAAAAGTTCTCAGGGACAGTTCGACCGAGGTCGCCTCATTCGACACGCATGAGCGGACAGCCCTTCAGAAGTTCCAGCATTTCCTGCATTCCAGTCCTTCGACAGTGTCGCTGATCGTGCTGGTACTGTCGCTGATCGTCTTCGGGGTCCTGCTCGGGACCAAGTTTTTCTCTGCCTTTGCCTTGACGCTGATCCTGCAGCAGGTCGCGATTACCGGCATCGTCGGCGCGGCCCAGACGCTGGTCATCATGACCGCCGGCATCGATCTGTCGGTTGGCGCTATCATGGTCCTCTCTTCCGTCGTCATGGGGCAGTTCGTCTTCCGCTATGGCTTTCCGCCGACTATTGCCATTCTCTGCGGTTTCGCTCTGGGCGCGCTCTGTGGCTATATCAACGGGCTGCTCGTTGCGCGCATGAAGCTTCCGCCATTCATCGTCACGCTCGGCATGTGGCAGATCGTGCTGGCGACCAACTTCCTCTATTCCGCGAACGAGACCATTCGGGCGCAGGACATCGAGACGAATGCGCCGATGCTGCAGTTCTTCGGCAACACGTTCCGTGTCGGCGGTGCGGTCTTCACCTATGGCGTCGTCGCCTTGGTGCTGCTCGTTGCCCTCCTGTGGTACGTCCTCAATCATACAGCCTGGGGGCGCCATGTTTATGCCGTAGGCGATGATCCGGAAGCGGCGCAGCTTGCCGGTGTTAACGTCAAGCGCATGCTGATTTCCGTCTACGTACTTTCGGGCGTGATCTGTGCGCTCGCCGGCTGGGCCCTGATCGGCCGTCTCGGCTCCGTCTCTCCGACGGCAGGCCAGTTCGCCAATATCGAATCCATTACGGCAGTGGTGATCGGCGGTATCTCGCTCTTCGGCGGACGCGGTTCGGTCTTGGGCATGTTGTTCGGTGCGCTGATCGTGGGCGTCTTCTCGCTCGGTCTGCGCCTGCTTGGGACGGACGTGCAATGGACTTATCTCTTGATCGGCGTGCTCATCATTGCTGCCGTCGCGATTGACCAGTGGATCAGAAAGGTAGCAGGCTGATGGCTCAGGAACCCATTCTCACCACGCGCGGCCTCGTCAAGCGCTATGGCCGGGTCACGGCTCTCGACCATGCCGACTTCGATCTCTATCCGGGCGAAATCCTTGCCGTCATCGGCGACAACGGCGCCGGCAAATCCTCGCTGATCAAGGCGATCTCCGGAGCTGTACGTCCGGACGAAGGCGAAATCCGCCTCGAAGGGCAGCCGGTGCACTTCCGCTCGCCGATCGACGCCCGCAAGGCTGGCATCGAGACGGTCTACCAGAACCTGGCACTGTCGCCGGCACTCTCGATTGCCGACAACATGTTCCTCGGCCGCGAAATCCGCAAGCCGGGCTTCATGGGCCAATATCTGCGCAAGCTCGATCACAAGGCGATGGAAAAGATGGCCCGTGCCAAGCTTAACGAACTCGGCCTGATGACCATCCAGAACATCAACCAGGCGGTGGAGACGCTCTCGGGTGGCCAGCGCCAGGGCGTGGCAGTGGCTCGTGCGGCTGCCTTCGGCTCGAAGATGGTCATCATGGACGAACCGACGGCTGCTCTCGGCGTCAAGGAAAGCCGGCGGGTTCTGGAACTGATCCTCGATGTTCGGGCCCGCGGACTGCCGATCGTGCTCATCTCCCACAACATGCCGCATGTCTTCGAAGTGGCCGACCGCATCCACATCCACCGCCTCGGTCGGCGCCTGACGGTTATCAATCCGAAGGAATACACAATGTCCGACGCCGTCGCCTTCATGACCGGCGCCAAGACACCTCCGTCGGAAACGGTCGCCGCATGAGCGAAGAGGTCGAAAATATCGCCGGCGAGGTCATCAGACGCGCCGGCGATGCAAGGCGGTTCCTGATCGCCATCGCCGGCCCGCCGGGTGCCGGCAAATCCACCATGGCCGAAGGTCTGGCCGAGGCGCTGAAAGCGAGGAGCGAGAGCGCGGAAGTGCTCCCCATGGACGGCTTTCACATGGACAATGCGATCCTCATCGAGCGCGGCTTGCTCGCCCGCAAGGGCATCCCGGAAACCTTCGATGTTCGCGGCTTCCTGGATATCATACGTGCCGTCAGGCCTGCGGATCAGGAGGTTCTCGTGCCGGTCTTCGACCGCTCGCGCGAACTTGCGATCGCCTCTGCGCGCGTCGTCTCGCCGGAGCATCGCTTCATCATCGTCGAGGGTAACTATCTGCTGCTCAGCCTCGGTAAGTGGGCGGAGCTCGAGGGCATCTTCGACTACACCGTCATGCTCGCCCCGCCGATCGAGGTCCTGGAAGAGCGCCTCTGGGCGCGCTGGCGCGGCTACAAGCTGACGGAAGAGCAAGCGAGCGCCAAGGTCTATGGCAACGACCTGCCGAACGGCAGGCTGATCCTCGCCAACCGCCGTCCCGCCGATATCACGCTCGAGATTGCCTGATCCTGTGTGATTGCGCCTGGCGTGCTCGCCTTGCGGAGCCTGGAGAATCGGTGCATCCTCACCCGAATACAACTTCTGCTTTGCAGCGGAGGTTCTGTGGGCCAGAGGGAGCCGGACATGAACTTCACGGAAGCCGTATCGTCAGTCTTCTCAAAATACGCCGTCTTCAGCGGCCGGGCCGGGCGCCCGGAATTCTGGCTGTTTGCGCTCTTCAATGTGATCGCGTCTTTGGTCGTTGCATTCATCGACAATCTGTTGTTCGGCCACGAGATCCTCGGTGCAATCTATGGCCTCGGCGTGCTGCTTCCCAGCCTTGCCGTCGCTGTCCGCCGACTGCACGACATAGACCGCTCCGGCTGGTGGATTCTGGTCGGTCTCGTCCCGCTGATCGGCTGGATCATCCTGCTCATCTGGTATATCCGCCCAGGAACGCCCGGCCCGAACCAGTACGGTCCGCCGGTCTGAAAATCCGAGGCGAAATGTTGCCATTGCCCGCACAGGGGTGATAATGCCGGGGCTGAACCTATAGGCCAGCCGCCGGAGCCGCAGCATGCAATCGATCACCATTCGCCGTCCAGATGACTGGCACCTCCACCTACGTGACGGCGCGGTGCTGGAAGGGGTGATCGGCGATACCAGCCGCGATTTCGCTCGCGCCATCATCATGCCGAACCTCGTGCCGCCGGTCGTGACGACGGCGGACGCGGCAGCCTATCGCGAGCGGATCATGAAAGCCTTGCCGAAGGGCGATCGCTTCGAGCCGCTGATGACACTCTATCTCACGGAGCACACAAGCGCTGACGATGTGGAGGAAGGCTACAAAAGCGGCCTGATAACGGCGGTGAAACTCTATCCGGCAGGTGCCACCACCAATTCACATGGCGGCGTGCGCGACCTAGAAAAGGCGATGCCGGTGTTGGAGCGCATGGCGAAGATCGGTCTGCCGCTCTGCGTGCATGGCGAAGTCACGACGCCCGAGGTCGACATCTTCGATCGCGAAGCGGTGTTCATCGAGACCGTGCTGGACCCTTTGCGCAAGCGCCTGCCGGAGCTGAAGGTCACGATGGAGCATGTCACGACGGCCGACGGCATCAATTACATCAAGTCGTCGAAGGCCAACCTCGCAGGCTCCATCACCACACATCACCTGATCATCAACCGCAATGCCATCCTCGTCGGCGGCATTCGCCCGCATTATTACTGCCTGCCGGTCGCCAAGCGCGAAAACCATCGGCTGGCGTTGCGTGCGGCAGCGGTCAGTGGCGACCAGCGGTTCTTCCTCGGCACGGACTCGGCGCCGCATGTCGATCCGCTGAAGGAATGCGCCTGCGGCTGTGCCGGCATCTACACGTCGGTTAACACTATGAGCTGCCTTGCGCATGTCTTCGAACAGGAAAACGCGCTCGAAAAGCTCGAAGCCTTTGTCTCGCTGAACGGCCCCGCCTGGTATGGCCTTCAGCCGAACGAAGAGCGCATCACGCTCGTGAGGCGTGAAAAACCCGTGGCGTTTCCGGCAAAGGTCGAAACGGGTGCTGGACTGGTGACCGTGTTCGACCCCATGTTCCCGCTGCATTGGGAGGTTGAACGCTAGCGGTGCGGTCACGGGCCGCTTGCCGCTAGAGAGTGGCGGGAGGGCAGCACCGTCCGGCGCCCCATCAATCACGGGATCATCAAGGCCCGGACGAACGCGATTGCGGCAAGGAGCGATGCGGTGGTGCGAACATGGTTCCACCGCGTCCAGTCCTTCAGATAGTTATTCCAGAGGCTTACCGTTTCTGCCCCGCTGCCGCTGAGTTTCGCCAGCGCATCGTTCATCGGCACGTTGAAAATGATGGTCGAGAGGAAGCATGCAACGACATAGAGCGTCGCACCAGCCAGCATCCAGACGCTGGCGCTTCCACGCCAATCGATGAGCGCCAGGACGCCGATCAGCAGGCACAGGATCGCGGTCGGAACGAACAGCACCATGAACGGCGAGCGCACGATGGTGACGTTGATCGAATTCATCGCCGCGATTCCCTGCTCCGGCGGAATGCGGGCGAAGGCCACCATGATGAAGGTCGAAAAGGCGAAGAAGATACCGGCAACAAGACCGCTGCCGATCGCCGCCGCCGCAAGTGCGAGCATGAGGATCGTTGCCATGTTCATGCCCTCCAGACGCCGGTCGCCGCGGCCTCGCGGACATATTGGCCGAAGTCTTTCGGGGGCCGCCCGAGGATTTCCGTCACGCCGTGCATGACGCGCGAATTGCGGCCGTCGAGCACCTGACTGAAGAGCTCTTCCAGAAGATCAATTGCTTCTTCCGGCATCCCGCCCGAGGAAAGAACGGCTTTAAATTCGGCCATCGCTATCTGCCGGTAGCGGATCAGCCTGCCGGACGCTGCGGCAATTTCGGCAACCGCCTCGCTGAAAGTGAACGCGCGAGGTCCAGTCAGCTCATAGGTTTTGCCGCGATGGCGCGGATCGGTCAGTGCAGCAACGGCAGCGTCGGCAATGTCGTTGGCATCGATGAAGGGTTCCTTTACCTCGCCCGCCGGCAGCGCGAGTTCTCCCGCAGCAATTGATTCCGCAAACGCGCCTTCGCTGAAGTTCTGGAAGAACCAGGAGGCTCGCAGGATCGTGTAGTCGATGCCCGAGGCCTTGAGGGCCTCCTCGCTACGCTCGGCGCCTTCCTCACCGCGGCCGGACAGTAGCACGATGTGCCGTAGCCCGCATTCTGCGGCTGTCTTGGCCAGTGCGCCGATAGCGTCGGCCGCCCACGCGACGGCGAGATCGGGCTGAAAGGCGACGTATGCGCTGGTGCCCCCCGCGAGTGCCGCGGGCCAGGTCGTCCTATTTCCCCAATCGAAGGGGCGGGCGCTGGACCGCGAGGCGAGGCGATACTTGAGGCCGAGATTTTCGAGGCGTGGCGCTACGCGGCCGCCGGTTTTGCCCGATCCGCCGACAAGGATGATTTCCGCATTCTGCATGTCGAATCCTCCTCCTAAAAAGAGAGAAACTCTCTCATTTGCGTAATGAGATAAACTCTCTTATTTTAAGAGTCAATCGAAAATTGGAGAGCAGCGAATGCCGGAGCCGGCGGCGGTCAAGCGCAAGAGACAGCAGGAGCCGACTGGCCAGCCGAGACGGATTCCGCGTCAGCAACGGGGGCGTGACCGTTTCGAGAAGATACTCTTGGTGGCGATCGGCTTGATCGAAACGAAGGGCAGCGATGCCTTGAAGATGAGCGAAATCGTCGAAAAGGCCGGACTTTCCTTCGGGGCGCTGTACCAGTATTTCCCGGACAAGAGCTCCATCATCCGAACCCTCGCCGAGCGCTTCAACGAGCAGGGCAGACACTGCGTCGAGCAGGAATTGGCCAAGGTGACGAGCCCCGAAACGCTGCAGCAGGCGCTCTGCAACATTGTCGATCAGTACTACGATTTTTTCCGCCGCGAGCCTGTCATGCGCGACATCTGGCATGCAACGCAGGCCGACAAGCTGTTGCAGCGGGTCGACGCCGAGGACATGGAATTCCACGCACAGAGACTGTTCACGGTTCTGGCGAAGCTCTGGCCGAAGCGCGAAGCGCACGAATTGCTCTCGGTTGCGCGGCTGACGATGCATCTGCTGGCGGCGGCCGTGCGCTATTCGATCTCGGTCAGCGAGGAGGAAGGACGGGCCGCGATGGCGCTCTACAAGAAGATGCTGCCGGCCGATATCGGCGGCCTCCTCGATAGCGGCTCGTGTTAGTCGCCGATAAAGCTGCGGAACGCGAAATAGGCCACAGCGCCCATGGCAACTGCGACGGTCGACGCCAGCCCCAAAGCGATACCGTATTGCCGCGCGCCGGCGGTGGAGGCCAGAATCGCCTTCGTCGCGGTGTTGACGGCCACCGCAATCAGGATGACGTCTGCGGCAGTTTTGACGTTGATAGCGGAGCCCGCCAACCGCGCCGTTGAGAGCGTGATTGCGTCCACATCAACAAGACCGGAAATTGCAGCGACGGCGAAAAGCGCGGACGGGCCGAGGTAGTCGATGGTCATCTTCGATACCAGGCTGATCAATCCGAGCAGCGCCGCGAAGGAGAGAACAGCCCGCAACTCAAAGGGGTTCTTCAGCTTTATTTCCGGCACCTCGGTTCCGGAGCCGGAGCGCCAGACACAATAGAGACCTGCAACCAGAAGGCCGATGATCGCCGGGATCAGAGCGGACGCAAGCGGGGCAAGCAAGTCGAAGGACAAGGCGGCGCCGATAATCAAAACGCGGGCAAAGGACAAGGCGCCTGCGATCGCCGCTCCGGCCGCAAGATGGGTCGAGCCCTCAGGTGCTTCCTTTGAATACCGGGCAAACGAGAGCGTCAGCGCGGTGGAGGAAACCAGCCCTCCCGCCGCGCCTGCCAATAGAATCCCTCGGCTCGTGCCTGTCGCCTTGATGGCGATGTAACCGGCAAAGGAAAGGGCCGCGATGGTGATCGTCAGCACCCAGAGAGAGAAAGGATTGAGCGCACCCCAAGGGTCGAGTGCCCTGTCCGGCAGGAGCGGCAGCGCAATCACCGTCATGGCGAGCAGCATCAGCGCCGAGCGCAACTCCCGCCATGTCAAGCCTCTGAGAAAGCCGTGCAGCTTCTGGCGTGCAGCAAGGACTACCGCTGTTGCAACGCCGCCAGCTGCCGCGGTGACGATATCACCGAGAGCGGCAAGGGCACCTAGCCCGAAAACCACGAGTGCGGCCACGACAGAGGTTATGCTGTAGTCCTCATCTTCCTGTGTTTCCTGCCACTTACCTGCGATATAGGCGAGGCCGAGCAACAGCGCGATCGTCGCGGGCAGGAAGGGGCCGGTCATGGAATGAAGCGTTCCGGCTATTCCGCCGAGAAAGCCGGTGAGCCCGAATGTACGGATACCCGCGGTTCTCCCGCCCGCGCGTATGTCGCGCTCTTGCCAGCCGCGCTCGACGCCGACGAGCAGACCGATCGCAAGCGCCACACCGAGCCGTTGGAAGATTTCGATATGTTCCATGCCACAACGATATGCCCGTCGCGCGGCCGTGCAAGCTGAAAGAAGGCGACATCTCCTGCCACAGAGCCATTCCGGTTGGCAGATGCCACAACACTGCGCGGAGAGGCCGATTTTGCCTGCATTCTTCGCGCCAAGGCGTTCGCCGTTCTGGAATCTTGCCGTGCTTGCTGCTATGGCCCCATAGATTTGAGCAAAGGAGAGAGCGATGATCCAGACGACATTCACCGACCGCGCCGTGATGGCGGAACTCGTGGCGAAGATGCTCTGGGAGATCAAGGCCGTGCACTTCAACGCCGCCCAGCCGTACAAGTTCGCCTCCGGCATGGCGAGCCCGGTCTATATCGATTGCCGCAAGCTGCTCTCCTTTCCGCGTGTCCGCTCGACTGTGATGGATTTTGCCTCCAGCATTGTGTTGCGCGAGGCCGGCTTCGAGCAGTTCGATTGCGTGGCCGGTGGCGAAACGGCGGGCATTCCCTTTGCCGCATTGCTTGCCGATCGCCTCAGCCTGCCGATGATCTATGTCCGCAAACAGCCGAAGGGCCACGGCCGCAACGCGCAGATTGAAGGCAACATGCCGGAGGGCTCGCGTGTCCTCGTCATCGAGGACCTGACGACCGCCGGCGGCAGCATGTTCAAGTTCATCGATGCGGTCCGGGCTGCCGGTGGCGTGGTGGAACACGGCATCGCGCTCTTCTACTACGGCATTTTCGATGAAGGGGCGCTGCGTTTTGCCGATGGCAAGGTGAAGCTGCACTACATCGCTACCTGGCGCGATGTTCTTGCCGTTGCGAAAGCGCAGAAGCTCTTCGACGAGAAAACGCTTAGCGAAGTCGAGGCCTTCCTGGACGCTCCGCTCGCCTGGTCCGCACGCCACGGCGGCATCTCGTCGCTTTAGGGGCAGAATAGGCGAAGTGCCGCTTTGCTTTTGCCATGAAGTTATTTAATCGATTTGAACATCCAAATTCGCAAATGCCTGGGAGGTCGGAATGATTTTGTGCTGTGGCGAAGCGTTGATTGACATGCTGCCGCGGGAAACGACGCTCGGCGAGCAAGGCTTTGCGCCTTATGCCGGCGGCGCAATCTTCAACACGGCGATCGCGCTCGGCCGTCTGGGCGTGCCGACGGCCTTCTTCACCGGCATTGCCGACGACATGATGGGCGAAATCCTGCTCGACACGCTGAAGGCGAGCAATGTCGATTACAGCCTCTGCGCCATCACGCCGCGCCCTTCGACGATCGCCTTCGTCAAGCTCGTCAACGGTCAGGCCACCTATGCCTTCTATGACGAAGGCACGGCGGGCCGCATGATCACGACGGATGACCTGCCGTCGCTTGGCGATGACTGCGAAGCGCTGCACTTCGGTGCCATCAGCTTGATCCCGAGCCCCAGCGGCGAAACCTATGAGGCGCTGCTTAACCGGGAGGCGGAAAAGCGTGTCATTTCGCTCGACCCGAACATTCGTCCCGGCTTCATCAAGAACAAGGAAGCCCACATGGCGCGCATCAAACGCATGGCGGCTAAATCCGACATTCTGAAATTCTCCGACGAAGATCTCGCATGGTTCGGCCTCGAAGGCAGCCATGACGATCTGGCGGCCTTCTGGCTGAAGCAGGGTGCCAAGCTCGTCGTTATCACCAAAGGCGCGGAAGGCGCTGAGGGCTACACCAAGGACCGCAAGGTTGCGGTTCCGAGCCAGCGCGTCACGGTGGTCGATACGGTCGGTGCAGGCGATACCTTCGATGCAGGCATTCTCGCTTCGCTGAAGAGGGACAATCTGCTGACCAAAGCCCAAGTCGCCTCGCTCGACGAGAAAGCGCTCCATAATGCGCTGTCTCTCGGCGCCAAGGCGGCGGCTGTCACCGTCTCCCGTGCTGGCGCAAACCCGCCATGGGCGCGAGAAATCGGTCTCTGAAGCTCAACCGAGTCTATCAAGAAACCCGAGCACTTCACGGTTGAACAGCTCGGGTCGCTGCAGCGGTGCGAAGTGGCTGACGCCGGCCATGAGAATGAGCTCGGCGTCGGGGATGTTCCGCGCCAGATAATCCGCATGCTCTCGGCGGATGAATTCATCCTTTTCTCCTAGCACAATTGCAACCGGCGCCCTGATGCCTTGGAGCTGCTCCGCGGTATAGTTCGGTTCGCTCTGCATCATCTTCGTTACATCGGCGACAA
The DNA here is from genome assembly GCF_012641395.1 of Rhizobium sp. P32RR-XVIII. GTDB lineage: Bacteria > Pseudomonadota > Alphaproteobacteria > Rhizobiales > Rhizobiaceae > Rhizobium. The sequence continues at coordinate 401,819 of NZ_JABAIH010000001.1, forward strand.
AGGCGTCGAACCCGGCAGGTGTTGCGGAAAGCGCCTGATAATCCTTACGGTGCCGGCTGAAGCAACGATCGATAACCGGTGTCGGCTTGAACTCGAGGGTTCCGCTCGGATCCATGTTGCAGGCGAAGAAGAAGACGCCGGAGACGCGCTCCGGATGCTTGTCGGCGAGGATCAAGGCCGTGCAGGCGCCATCGCTCCAGCCGACGAGCGCCGCCTTTTGAAGCTTCAGGTGATCCATGACGGCGAGGACGTCCGATGCCATCCGCTCATAGCTGAACGGCCGTTCGTCGCGGGTGCTGCGCCCGTGCCCCCGGCTGTCGATAAGGATCACCTGCCGCCCGGAATTCACGAGCGCTGGAAGCTGATAGCCCCAGTTTCCGGCATTGCCGAGCCCGCCATGCAGCAAGATGACAGCCGGGCCGGAGCCATAGGCGGCATGCCAGATCCGGGCACCATCGTTTTCGACGAAGCCGTCGCGGTCAGCCACCGGCAACGGCGCCGCACCGTGCGCCTCGAAGCTAACGAGTTCGTCGTCCGTCACGTTCATTCGATCTCTCCTGAAAGCAATTTACATGAAGACGAATTGTGAGGCCGCATTTCGACATTGGCCAGACGAAATGCCATTCTGCAGCAGATGGAAACCCATTGACTGGCAACGATCCGGAGCGCTGGATGACGGCGAATGCGTCGTCACCCGGTCGATCCCCGGCGCATTCGGGACGTTGGAAGCCGTCCGCCTTGCAATATTGTCAAAAGCGGGTAAAGGCCGACCGAAATGGCCTGATTGGGAGGAAACATCGTGAACGTTCGCGCGACCGGCGCCGCCGGCAATGCGGTGCTCGCCGGGGTCCTCCTGATGCTCCTCGGCGACTTCCTGTTCTCGCTGAATGACGCGATGGGCAAGTGGCTGGTTGCGAGCTTCTCCGTCGGCCAGGTTTTGGTGGTGCGCTCGCTCGGCTCGTTTGTCATTTTGGGGCCGATGATCGTCGGGCAGGGAACCGCCGCGCTCGTTCGCGTGGAGCGTCCTCCACTGCACGTCCTTCGCGTGGTGCTGACGACTGCGGATGTCGCATTCTTCTATGCCGCGGTTGCCTATCTCCCGCTTGCCGATGTCATGACATTTTATATGGCCGGTCCCATCTATGTGGCGGCTCTTTCGCATTTCTTTCTGGGCGAGACGATCGGCTGGCGCCGCTGGCTCGCTGTCATCCTTGGCTTCGTCGGGGTTGTCATTGCGCTGCGCCCCTCGTCGGCGATGTTGTCCTGGCCCTCAGTCTTCGGTGTTGTCGGCAGCCTGTCCTTCGCGCTGACGCTCGTCCTTAGCCGCCGCTTGCGTCAGACGAGCGATGTCACGCTCGTAACCTGGCAGACTGTCGCCGCCCTCGTCACCGGCCTGCTCCTCAGCATCGGGAATTGGCGCGCTGTTTCCGCCCTCGATTTTGTGGCTATGCTGGCGCTCGGCATCGTTGCCGGCAGCGCGCATATGATGATCACCCGATCGCTCAAGCTCGCCCCGGCTTCACTGCTGGCGCCGCTGCAATACAGCTTGCTGCTTTGGGCGATCCTCCTGGGCTATCTCTTCTTCGGCGATTTGCCGGATAGCCAAATCCTGGTGGGATCCGCCGTGATTGTCCTCGCCGGCCTTTTCATTTTCCATCGGAAGAACCTGGTCGCGAATGTTCCCAAAGACGACGTCCCGCCCGATGGGCATTGACGGAAAAGCCCGTCAGACCAAAGACTTTTCGCTGCGGATGGTCATCAGCGGCCGGTCCAGCCATAATAGGTAACTGGATGTCCTGTCCGTGGATGTGGAGCGTCGCGGAGAAAAATTAGGCCCGCCTTTTCATAAAATGCCCGCGCTCTCGTGTTCCTCGATGCCGTGAACAGCGTGAAACCCTCCGGCATTTTTGCCATGGCGTGGCCAAGCAGCGCTTGCCCGATGCCACAACCGAGATATCCGGGCCGAACAAACAATTGATCGAGGATGGCTTCGCGCGGTTTGATCGCGACAAACCCAATGACATCACGTTCGCGGGCCGCAAGCGTTACTTCCCAACCCGCAGCAAATGCGAGATCAACGCGCTCCCGAAGCTCGTTCAAGGTCGGCATAACGGGAGGCCCGACATCCGGCAAGCTGGCACTGCCATGCCAGACCTCGGCAATCGCGTCGTAGTCGGTCTCAACAGATGGCCGGAGCTGATAGATCGGAGTTGTCATGCTTGCTGTTTCATCAAATGAAGTGCTCCCGCGGCGTGTGTCGCGGGAGTGTCGTTGGATCTCCGCCGTCTTACTTCGCGAGCTTGGCTAGCGCAGCAACGAGGCCCTGCGTCGAGGAATCGTGGCCCGCGGCGCTTTCCTTGCCTTCGATCACCGGCAGAAGACCGGTCGCCAGTTCCTTGCCGAGTTCGACGCCCCACTGGTCGAAGGAGTTGATGCGGAAGAGGACGCCCTCGACAAAAACGCGGTGCTCGTAAAGCGCGATCAGGCGGCCGAGCGCATAAGGCGTCAGCTTGTCGTAGACGAAGGTGATCGAGGGACGATTGCCGGTGAAGACCCGGTGCGGCGCGATGAAGTCGGCCTTCTTGTCGTCCATGCCCTTGTCGGTCAGCTGCTTCTTGGCCTCCTCGAAGGTGCGGCCCTTCATCAGCGCTTCGGACTGGGCAAGCACGTTTGCCATCAGAAGCTGATGCTGGTGGCGCAGCTCCGGCTCGAAGGCATTGGCGGCAATCATGAATTCCGCCGGGATGATGCTCGTGCCCTGGTGGATGAGCTGGTAGAAGGCATGCTGGCCGTTCGTGCCCGGCTCGCCCCAGACGACCGGGCCGGAATTGCCCTCGACCGGCGTACCGTCGATCGTGACGCCTTTGCCGTTCGATTCCATGTCGAGCTGCTGCAGGTAGGCTGGGAAGCGCGACAGGCGCTGGTCGTAGGGCAGGATCGCGCGGGTCGGATAACCGAGCACGTTGCGGTGGTAGAAGCCGATCAGGCCGAGCAGTATCGGCAGGTTTTCGGCAACCGGTGCCTTACGGAAATGATTGTCGACCGCATGGGCGCCGTCGAGGAACTTGCCGAAGTTTTCCGGCCCGATCGCGATCATGAGCGGCAGGCCGATCGCCGACCAGATGGAATAGCGGCCGCCGACCCAATCCCAGAAGCCGAAAACGCGTTCGCTTTCGATACCGAAGGCGGCGACCTTGTCGAGCGCCGTCGATACGGCCGCGAAATGATGCTGTACGGCCGCTTCGCCGAGTGCTTTGGCGATGAAATTGCGCGCCGTCTGTGCGTTCGTCATCGTCTCGACGGTCGTGAAGGTCTTCGATGCGATGATGAAAAGCGTCGTTTCCGGCTGCACGAGCTTCAGGGTATCCGCGATGTGTGCGCCATCGATGTTGGAAACGAAATGTGCGCGCGGACCGTCATGGAAGGGGGCGAGCGCCAGCGTCGCCATCACGGGGCCGAGGTCGGAGCCGCCGATGCCGATATTGACGACGTCGGTGATCTTCTTGCCGGTCGCGCCCTTCAGCGCGCCAGAGCGGATGCCATCGGCGAACTTGCCCATGGCGGCCAGTACGGCGTTCACCTCGGGCATCACATCCTTGCCGTCCACCAATACTGGCGTATTGGAGCGGTTGCGCAGCGCGGTGTGCAGGACGGCGCGGTTTTCGGTGAAGTTGATGGCCTTGCCGGAGAACATCTCTTCGCGCTTCTTCTCGACACCGCCTTCTTCTGCGAGCTTGACGAGAAGCGCCAGGATTTCATCGTTCACGGCGGTCTTCGAATAGTCCATCAGAAGGTCGTCGAGCGAGGCGGTGAAGCGCGAGAAACGCTCGGGGTCGGCGGCAAAGGCGGCGCGAAGATCGGTTGCCTTGGTGGCGGCCGCGGTGCTCTTCAATTGTTCGACAATGGCTTTCATGGGAAGCTCCTTTGCAGGGCGTGAGGGTCGCGAAAACTATTCGCTTTGTAGGGCGCAAATCAAGTTCGGCGACCGCCGCAATGCAAAAAAGCCACCCACGCGAGGCGGATGGCTTCAAATTTCATGCGGCTGTCAAAATCAGCCGCGCAGGTCCTTTCGGAGAATCTTGCCGACCGGCGATTTTGGCAGTTCGGCGCGGAACTCGATGAAGCGAGGACGCTTGTAGTTCGTGAGGTTGGCAGCGCAATGGGCTCTCACGTCCGCTTCGGTCAGCGCCGGGTCCTTCTTGACCACGAAGAGTTTAACCGCCTCGCCGGAATGGCCGTCCGGCACGCCGACGGCGGCGGCCTCAACGATGCCCGGATGCATGGCAGCGACTTCCTCGACCTCGTTCGGATAGACGTTGAAGCCGGAAACCAGGATCATATCCTTCTTGCGGTCGACGATCTTGGTGTAGCCGCGCTCATCCATGAAGCCCATGTCGCCGCTGCGGAAAAAGCCATCCGGTGTCATCACCTTCGCGGTCTCCTCCGGCTTCTGCCAATAGCCCGCCATCACCTGCGGGCCTCGGATGCAGATTTCGCCGATCTCGCCGAGTGGCAGGGAATTGCCGTCCTCGTCGCGAATGTCGATCTCCGTGGACGGGATCGGCAGGCCGATCGAGCCTGTGAATTCCGCGGAATCGAAGCGGTTGGCGGTCGCAACCGGCGAGGTCTCGGAGAGGCCGTAGCCTTCGGTGATGTGCGAGCCCGTCATCTTCAGCCAGCGTTCGGCGACCGGGCGCTGCACCGCCATTCCGCCGCCGAGCGACATGATCAACGAGGAAAAGTCGAGCTTGGCAAAATCGGCATTGTTCATCAGCGCGTTGAAGAGCGTGTTGAGACCGGGGAAGATATGCACGTTCGACTTGCCGAATTCCTTGACGAAGCCGCGGATATCGCGCGGGTTGGCGACCAGGATATTGTGTGCGCCGAGCGACATGCCCATCAGCGAATTCACCGTCAGCGCGAAGATGTGATAGAGCGGCAGGGCGCACATGAAGTTCAGAACTTCGGGCTGCTTCTTGAGCTCGAAGGCGGATCTCAGCCAAAGCTGCAGCTGCAGCTTGTTGGCAAGAAGGTTCTGATGCGTCAGCACCGCGCCCTTGGCGACCCCGGTGGTGCCGCCGGTATATTGAAGGAAGGCGATATCGCTGGCCTTGATGGCTGCTGGCTGCAGCGTCCTGCCTGCGCCTTCGCTAAGGATCTGCTTGAATGTCTTGTGCTGCGGGATCGACCACGACGGGACGAGCTTCTTCACCTTGCGAACGACGAAGTTGACGAGCACCCCCTTTGCGCCGAGCATCTCGCCGAGAGTGGTCACGACGACGTGGCGCACATCGGTCTTTGCAAGCACCTGCTCGACAGTACGGGCGAAGTTTTCCAACACGAACAGCGCCTTGGCGCCCGAATCGCGCAGCTGATGCTCCAGCTCGCGCGGCGTATAGAGCGGGTTGACGTTCACGACGACAAGGCCAGCGCGCAATATGCCATAAACCGCGATAGGGTTCTGCAGCACGTTCGGCATCATCACGGCGACTCGATCACCCTTTTGAAGCCCGATGCTTTGCAGCCAAGCGGCAACCTTGCGCGTCTGCCGCTCCAGCTCGCGGTAGGTGAGCGTTTTGCCCATGCTGGAGAAAGCGATGCGGTTGGCGTAGTCCCTGCAGGATTTTTCCAGCAGTTCCGCCAGCGACTCATGTTCTAGCGGCGGCAGCTCGGCGGGAACGATCGCCGGATATGTGGCAAGCCAAGGCTTTTTTGGCAGAGCGCCACTCGGATGGACGGAACTGTTGCTCATCGTGTCTCTCTCCCCTGACCGTCCACGGATCCCGGTCTGTTGCTGCCGACCGGACGATCCTCCATCTTCCGATCGTCAGCTTATGCCATTGCCTGAGTGGATCAAGCTCAGATTGGAACTACACTGACTTTGACGTAAACGTCAATAAAGGCGCTGTATGTTGGCGATGAAAACCGGAACTTTGGGTCTGAAGGGGCGTTATCACAGCGAGGAATGCAACGAAGAGGAGCTGCATAGATGCTTAACGAGGACAGCAATGTCAGCCGCCGCGACCCCAATGTCAGGGATACTCCGTCGCTGATTGCAAGCGACCGCGTTGAAGGTACTCGCGTTTATGGCGCCGATGGCAAGCACATTGGCTCGATCGAGCGCCTGATCATCGGAAAGCAGGATGGCCGCGTGGCGTACGCCGTGCTGAGTTTCGGCGGCTTCCTGGGTATCGGCAATGACTATTATCCGCTGCCTTGGGAAAAACTGACCTACGACACCCAACTTGACGGCTACCGTATCGATCTCACCAAGGAAGAGATCGAAGGTGCGCCAAGCTATGCGGACGATGACGACAGCTGGTACAACGACAATGGCCGCCGTGTTTATGATTATTACGGTGTGCCACCCTACTGGATGTAGCGTCGTTCGCGAGGACGAGCCGGAAAGGGCCCCGCCGCTGGTGGGGCCTTTTGGCGTTTCAGGCTAACAGATCGTTTGCGCAGCGCAGGACAACGCCAGGCACGATATCTGTGGCAGCAATGACCCGCTCCGTCTGGATCCGGAAGACATGGCTTTCGCCAGGAAGCAGGGTTATCAGCATGCTGTCGACGACGGCCGAGGGATTGAGCCTGTCCGCCAACAGGCAGAGGTCCTTCAGGAAACTTTCGGCCGTGACGATGACCTCCGCACCGCCCGACACCGGCTTAACCTCGACCTTGATCTCGGGCTTCGGCAGTTTGAGATCCACGTCCTCGACGAAATAATGGAACGCGCGCTTGTCGAGCATCTGCACAACGATCACCTCGTCCTCGGCATTCTTCGGTGTCGCGATGTCATCCGCCAGCTCGAATTCCTTGGCTTCGAACCGGTCGCAGAGCAGGCGCCAGAACTCGAATTCGGCCAGCACCGTGCCGTCCAGCCGCATGCGCTTTCCACTGATCTTCGACCGCCAGAAGAGCGTGCGCTCGTTGACGGCAACGGCCGCAAGCTTTTCGCCCCGCGGCTGGATCGTCAGCAGGCGCGGATCGAAGGCCTGCTGCAGGGCATACCACAGCGGCTTGCGCCGCCCGGCAGAATCGAGCGCTGCCCACGACGTCACCGGCCAGCAGTCATTGAACTGCCAGACGACGGCGCCCTTGCAGATCGCCCGGTGCGAACGCATGTGCTCGATGGCGAAGCGAATGGCGCGCGCCTGGTTGAGCTGCGTCGCGAAATGCCAATCGTCCATGGTCTGTGGCACCGGCAGATGCCCGGAAAGGCCGCGGATGAGTTTCTCGTTGCCCTGTGTCGCCTTCTGATGGTGGAAGACACCGTGCGATTGCGGTGTCAGGGGCTAGACTTCGTAGCCGACATCGTTCCAGACATCCCAAATATGCTTGCAGCCATGCCGGTCGTCGTTCGGCTCGATGTCCATGCTGCCCGAATACGGACTTCCGGGATAATAGGGACGGTCGGGATCAAGTTCGGCACAGAGCTTCGGCAGGACTTCCAGATAGTAGCCGAGCCCCCAGCTGACGCCCTCCTTGATGATCGGCCGCCAGCCCCATTCATCGAAGCCCCAGATGTTCTCGTTGTTGCCGTTCCAGACGATCAGCGAGGCATGCGGCATCAACCGCACGACGTTGTCGCGAACCTCTGCTTCGACCTCGTTGCGCAACGGTTCCTCTTCCGGGTACGAAGCACAGGCGAAGAGAAAGTCTTGCCAGACGAGCATGCCGGCGCGGTCGCAGGCCTCGTAGAATTCATCGCGCTCGAAGATGCCGCCGCCCCAGACCCGGAGCATGTTGATGTTCGCGGCCTTCGCCTCGTCGATGCGCGAGACGTAGTGCTCGGAGGTCACGCGGGACGGAAAGCAATCGTCTGGAATCCAGTTCGCGCCGCAGATGAAAAGCGGCACGTCATTGACGATGAAGGTAAATGCGGAGCCATGCTCGTCCGGTGCAGTGTCGAGCCGAACGGAGCGGAAGCCGATTTCCTTCGAATAATTATCGAGCAGGTCATTGCTTAGGCTGTCCCGCAACTCGATCGTCAGGGGATAGAGCGGCTGAGCGCCGAGGTGATGCGGCCACCAGAGCCGCGGCGAAGGCACCCGAATGTCGAAGCTAATTTCATTGGCATCTTCTGCGATCTCGACCGTTTGAGATTGTCCCGCGATTCCGGCCACGATCTTGCAGGCGCCTGATGCGCCATGCCGCTTCAGCGTTGCACGGACTTTTACCAGTCCGTCGCTACCCTCGAGTGTTGCCCACACCCGTGTTTCAGCAAGCCGGGCCTGGTCCCAACTCTCCAGCCGCACCGGCTTCCAGATACCCGCCGTCACCAGCGTTGGTCCCCAGTCCCAGCCGAAGTTGCAGGCCATCTTGCGCATCAGGTTGCCAGGGCCGGGATAGTTGTTCGGCCGGTAGTCGTATTGCTTCTCCATCTCGGCGCCATAGGCATAGGCGGAATGGAAGATGACGGTGAGCTCGTTGGAGCCATCCTTCAGCCGTTCGGAAACGTCAAAGCGATAGGTGCGATGTTGATTGAACGTCCGGCCGATCTCCTCACCATTCAGGCGAACGGTCGCGATGGTATCGAGCCCGTCGAAGACGAGTTCGTGAACCTCGCCATGATCGGGCTTGGCTTCGAAACTCAGGCGATAAACCCATTCGCACCGGCCGATCCAATCATTGGTGATCTCGTTGACGTCGAGATAGGGGTCGGGGATGAGACGGGCGGCAAGCAGATCGGTATGAACACACCCGGGAACGCTTGCGGGAATGGTCTCGGGCAATCCGGGGCGAGCTGTATCGTTGCAGGAGAGTGTCCAGCCGGTGTGAAGCTCAGCCTTCTCAATCATTTGCAAATGCTCTTGCCTATTGAAACCTATTGAAAACGGCCGTGGCGCTGCAGGATTTCGATCTTGTAACCGTCGGGATCCGTAATGAAGAAGAACAGGCCGAAGAGCTTGCCGTCGCGATTGAGTTCGACAAGATTGCCGGGGTTGAGGCCCGCCTTGGTTAGCCGCTCGTGTTCGACCGCAACTTCATCCACCGAGACAGCGAGATGGCCATAGCCGTCGCCGAGATTGTAGGGCACGGTTCGGCCCTTGTTGACCGTCAGCTCGAGCTCAAAGCCGGTCTCGGCATTGCTCATGTAAATCAGCGTGAAGGTTTCGAAATCGACCCGGTCGGCAACCGTCAGCCCGAAGACCCTGTTATAGAAATTAACCGATCGCGCCTCGTCGACAACGCGAATCATGGAGTGGATCATCTTTGCCAAGGCTGCCTCCCATTGCCGTATCACGGCAGCCTTGGTAGCCGCCGGATCAGGCGGGGTGCAAGCCAATTCTGCGCGTGATCGCGCTTTCGACCAGACCCATTGCGTCATAAATCAGCACGGCCATCAGGCCAACGATGAGGCCGCCCTGCAAGATGAAGGCGGTATTGTCGGAGATCAGCCCGGCGATAATGACTTCGCCGAGCCCCTTTGCCGCAACCGTGGAGCCGATCGTCGCGGTGCCGATATTGATGACGGTTGCGACCTTGAGGCCCTCTAGGATGAGCGGCAGCGCCAGCGGCAGCTCGACCCGGAAGAGCCGTTGCGTGGCGTTCATCCCCATGCCGTCGGCGGCATCGAGTACGGACGCTGAAACCTGCCGAAGTCCGGATACGGTATTCTCGAAGATCGGCAACAGGCCGTAGAGAAAGAGAGCGATCAGCGTTGGCGCGGCGCCGAAACCCGTTGCGGGAACGGCAAGCGCCAGCACGGCGACCGGCGGGAAGGTTTGTCCGGCATTGGCAATCGCACGCGACAGCGGCAGGAAATCCTCGCCGCTTTTCCGCGTGACGAAAACGCCGGCGAGAACCGCCAGAACGGCGCTGCCGACGATTGAGGTCACCACAAGCTCCAGATGACCGAAGGCAAGCGAGGGCAGGCTGTTTTGGGTATAGATCGGCGGCGCGTTGTTGCTTGTCAGCGGGACCAGCATGAAGGACAGCCACTCCGTCCTGAAGAGCAGGGTGAGAAGCAGCGTGAGCGCGGCCACGCGGAAGAGATTGGCAACGACAAGCTTCATGCCTTGCGGCCCAGTTCGAGGAGCCGCGTCATGGAGATCGAGCCGACCGGAGCTTTGTCGGCGTCCTGCACCGCTGCTTCGTCGACCCCCTGCCAGATCATTTCCGCCAGCGCGTCTCTGAGGCTGAGTGACTGCGGCAGCGCATAGGGCAGGCCGGTCTTGGCGGGCGCCATGCTTTCCTTGAGCGGCAGCAGCGACATCAGCTTCAAGGCCTTGTCGGAAGTGCCCGTCAGCTGCTGCACGAAGGGGTCGGCCGGTTCGGTGAGGATCTTTTCCGGCGTCGAGCATTGCAACAGCCTGCCGTTGCTCATGACCGCGATCTGGTCACCGAGGTGGAAAGCCTCGTCCATGTCGTGGGTCACGAGAATGATGGTGGTGCCGAATTGCTTCTGGATCGCCAGAAGATCATCCTGCGCCTTGCCGCGGATGACTGGATCGAGCGCGCCGAAGGGCTCATCCATCAGCAAGAGTTCGGGCTCCGCGGCAAGCGCGCGGGCAACGCCGACGCGCTGCTGCTGGCCGCCGGAAAGCTGATGCGGATACTTGCCGGCAAATGTCGCAGGGTCCAGGTTGAACAGCCCGAGCAAGTGGTCGACGCGCTTGGCGACGCGGCCCGCCTCCCAGCCCAGAAGTTCAGGGACCGTGGCGATGTTCTGCGCTACTGTCCGATGCGGAAAGAGACCATGGCCCTGGATCGCATAACCGATCTTGCGGCGAAGCTCCGTCGCCGGCACGTCCATGACGTTCTGTTCAGCAACGAAGATTTGCCCCTCGGTAATCGGCACCAGACGGTTGATCATCCGCATCAGCGTCGATTTTCCCGAACCGGAGGTGCCGACAATCACCGTAATCGAACCCTTCTCAACGCTCATCGAGACATTGTCGACAACGGCTGCGGCACCGTAGCGCTTGGTGACGTTTCTGATCTCGATCATGGTCATGCGGTGGGTTCCCGGATGCTGTCGATGACCGCATCGAGGATGACGGCCGATGAAAAGGCGAAAAAGACGGTGGGCACGGCGCCTAACATCACGAGGTCCATGGCTGTCTGGCCGAGCCCCTGGAAGATGAAGATGCCGAAACCGCCGCCGCCGATCAGCGCCGCGATGGTCACCAGGCCGATCGCCTGCACCAGCACGATGCGGATGCCGGTGAGAATGACCGGAAAGGCAAGCGGCATATCGATGCCCGTCAGGATCTGGCGGCGTGTCAGCCCCATGCCGGCCGCCGCGTCACGGACGGAAGGATCAACGCCCTCGAGACCGACGACGGTATTGGCGACGATCGGCAGCAGCGAATAGAGCACGAGGGCGATCAGCGCAGGCGCCGTCCCGATGCCGCGGATGCCGAGATCGGCTGCAAGCGGCACATGCGTCGCGAGATAGCCGAGCGGCAGCATCAGGATGCCGAAGAGCGCAAGGCTTGGAATGGTCTGGATGAGGCTGAGCCCTTGCAGCACGACGGCGCGAAGCTTGGGCACCCAGAAGCAGACGATGCCAAGCGGCAGGCCGATCACGATGGCAATAGCGAGCGATCCCAAGGCAAGCAGCAGATGGGCGACGGCCTCGGACCAGAATTGCGCCGAGCGCGTTGCGAACTCTTTCATGATCGACAGGCTGTCCAGCAGACCGGAGTAAAGAAAGGCAGCAAGCAGTGCCGTGTACGCGATCAACGCTGCCACACGCATCCATGGTGTCAGCCGGATTTTGATGAGTGCGTCGGAAATGATGAGGCCGACAACCGCAAACAGGACCCAGAACCCGCCGCCCGGCGTCATGCGCGCCGCATTGCTGTTAGGCGGCGTGAAGGCCGTGGCGATCAAGCCGATCGCCGCGATCAATGCGGCCAGAGCGAGTGTTGCGATCGCAAGCCGAAGCGTCGCGTTTCGTACGAAGAGGGTGGCAGATGCCGTGGCAACAAGCAGAATGGTGAGGATAACAACGGAGGGGTGGTCGAGAAGCTGCGTGAGCAGCAACGGTTTGCCGGAGGCGATGCGGTTGGCCTTCACATAGATGAAGGGCAAAAGCGCTGTGCCAACGACGCCGGCAGTTACTAGAACTACGCCAAGCCGATCCAGTTTGCGGACCGCTAAGGTTTCTTCCATCGATCCATCCCTGCCTGGAAAGCGCTCCGCCCTGCAACGAGGGCGGAGCATTGGCAAATTACTTCAGGAAGCCTTTTTCCTTCAGATAGCCTTCCGCGACGGATTTCGCCGGTTCGCCATCGACCTGGATCTTGGCGTTCAGCTTGCGCAGTTCGTCCGCCGTCAGGCTCTTGAAGATCGGAGCAAGGATTTCCTCGATCTTCGGGTTTGCCTTCAACACGGTCTCACGGACGATGGGCGTCGGCGCATAGACCTGCTGCACGCTCTGGTCGTCTTCGAGGACGGTGAGCTCGGCAGCTTCGATCGCACCGTCGGTGCCGTAAACCATGGCCGTGTTGACGCTGTTGGTCTGGTCGGCTGCGGCCTTGATCGTTGCGGCAGTGTCGCCGCCGGAAAGAACGACCATCTGGTCAGGCTTCAGTTGGAACCCGTAGGTCTTTTGGAATGCGGGGAGCGCACCGGCGGAGTTCACGAATTCGGCGGACGCTGCGAGCTTGACATCTCCGCCGCCGGCGACCCACTTGCCGAACTCCGACATGGTCTTGAGTTTGTTCGGGCCGGCGACGTCGTTGCGGATGCCGAGCGCCCAGGTATTGTTGGCAGGCGAGGGTGCCAGCCAGACGATCTTGTTGGCGTCGTAATCGAGCTTCTTTGCCAGTTCGTAGCCTTGCTCGAGGTTTTTCCAGGCGGCATCATCCGGCTTGTTGAAGAAGAAGCCGGCATTGCCGGTATATTCCGGATAGATGTCGATTTCGCCGGCCGTGATCGCCTTGCGCACGACCGGTGTTGCGCCAAGCGCGATCCGGTCCTGTGTCTTGATGCCGTTGGCTTCCAGTGCAAGTACGATAACATTGCCGAGCAGCGTGCCTTCCGTGTCGATCTTCGACGAAACGACGACATCGGCAGCATGGGCCGCACCCGCCGCAAAAGCGGAAAGTGATACGGCGAGCGCGAGTTTCTTGAGCATGGCGTGTCCCTTTGTTAACACCAATTAACCCGTCGCGAGGGTCCGGGCGGGAACCTTCGCGCATAAAAGCCGCCGGCGAAAGCGCAAAGCCGCGATCACGCCGGACGTTCGAGCATCATGGAAATAGTGTGCACGCTCGAAAAATCGATGCAACCCTCTCCAGTATCTGCAGTCGCGGCGCGATTATGGCCGTGAAAGCAGAGCCGCGCGTGGAATTGCATTTCCTTTTGCCGGGTCGCCGCGATTTGTTTTTGTTCCCTAGCGTGTTTCCACGACCTGCCGGTGCTCTTTTTCGTTGTTCCGCCCGGCAGTTGTACTTGACGGCGACGATAGCCCGCTGGTCCGTGAGCAGGGATATCTTTTTTTGCGAACACAGCATATCGTCTGCCTTTTCAGTCACTTCCGGAGAATGCATTGCATCTCGGCGCCATTTTTGTTGCCAGCCACGTCCTCGCCTCGGGTTCGGTGCGAATGACCGCGCGGCGTTTTTCGCTCGCGGCTTCCACGGTCTCGGCAGCAGTCAGCAATCTTGAAAGCGAACTTGCAATCAAACTCACCGAACGCAGTTCGGGGGAACTGGTCAAGCTGATTGCGAGCGGCAAGGTGCGCGACGGACTGCAACCGATCATGCTCGCCGTCGAGCAACTCCGCGAATTGATGTGCGGGCCAGCCGAACCCTTCGAGAACTGGGCGTCACGAATCCCTATCAAGATCGTGACAATCGAGCGCTTTCTGGAAGTGGCGGATCAGGGCAGCATCAATCGGGCTGCACGGCGTCTTAGGCTTGGCCAGCCGCAGCTTTCGCTGCAGATCGCCAATCTTGAGAGGTTCGTCGGATATCCGCTCCTTCAACGTCAGGCGCAAGGCTCTACGCTAACCGAAGAGGGGAGGCGGGCTTACGCCATCTTCTCGGCGATCAGCCAGGCCTGGAACGATCTCAAGTCGGCGGCTGACGAGCGCTATCGGCGTGCTGCGCATTCGCTGCGTATCGGATCGATCATTCCGACGGGCGCAGAAAGCTGGGTGGCGCGCTGCCTGGGCGCTCTGGTGGCCGATTGGAATACCGGGCGCAACAAGAACGCCATTTCCCTCATCTCCATGACCGCAGACGACTTGCGTGAGGCCCTGAAGTCGGGCCGCATCGACGTGGCGATTTTGGATTCCGTCTTCGAATTGGAGAGCTTCGGTCATCGGGAACTCCTGCGCACGGATCTGGTCGCAATCGCGCCGCTGGAAAGCACTGCGCTGACCGTTGCCGATCTGGTGGCCGAGCACCCCATATGTACGCCCAGCGAGAGAACCGGCCTGGGCGAGGCCGCAGCGGCGCTGCGCAGCGGGCGAGCCGCAAGCCGGCGCTTTCGCAACCGGGATATTACGGCTGCCGATTCATTGCCGGTCATCGTGGATCTCGTCGCTAACCACGGTTACGTCTCATTTCTCGGACGGGTCAGCGCGATGCCGATCGCCGACCGTGTGCGCATCGTCGAACTCGCAGACCATATTCCGATCACCTATCATATTGCCTTCAACCACCGGAAGGCGTCGGCGGATGCCTGTGCGATGATCGCCGAGGCGGTGCGCAAAATCGTTTCGACACCTGTCGCGAAAGCCGTTTCCGTCGCTTAAAGAAGATGGCGGCGGGATGAAGGAGATTCGAAGATGCCGGTTTTGCTGGAAGTCTGCGTGGATAGCCCAAAGGGTCTTGCCGCCGCGATTAAGGGCGGTGCGGACCGAATCGAACTTTGCTCGGCACTCGAACTCGGCGGCTTGACGCCGGTTGCAGGCCTCATGAAAGCCGCTGCCGCTGCGCCGATCCCGGTTTACGCGATGATCCGCCCCCATGCCGGTCCCTTCATCTTCGATGCGGCGGATGAAGCTGCGATGATAGCAGATATCGACGCCGTCCATGCCTTCGGTCTCGAAGGTGTGGTCATCGGCGCCAACCATCCCGATGGCACGCTCGATATGCCGCTCATCCGCCGCCTCAAGGCCCATGCCGCTGGTCTTGGTTCCACACTACACCGCGCCTTCGATCTGGTTCCGGATGCTGATGCCGCACTGGAGCAGGCGATCGAACTCGGCTGCGAGCGCATTCTCACCTCGGGCTGCACGCCGAAGGCGGTGGATGGCCTGGAGACATTGAAGCGGCTTTCGGCCAAGGCGGAGGGGCGGATCTCGATCATGCCGGGAAGCGGCGTGCGTCCATCGAATGCCACCGAAATTCTGCGCGCTACCGGCGCCCGCGAAATTCACGGCTCATGCAGTTCGCCGGTCGCGAGCCAAGACCCGCGCGCCGTCGCGTTCGGCTTCGAAGCGCCGAGGTCGAACCAGACGGATGCCGCCATCGTGCGGCAGATGCGCGCCGTCATCGACGCTATCTGAGGTCTCTACGCCGCAACCTTGATGACAGCCTTGATCAGGCCGGTTTTTTCATGCGCCCAGCGGGCGAGATCGCGCGGCGCATCGGCCAGCGTCGTGCGGTGAGTGATCAGCTTGTCGACCGGCACCAGACCCTTTGCGATCGAATCCGCCACATGCTCGAAATCGGCGCGCGTCGCATTGCGGCTGCCAATCACCATCATTTCGCGCTTGTGGAATTCGGGATCGGAGAAGCGGATATCGTCCTTCACGACGCTGACCAGAACCAGCGCGCCGCCGTGAGCCACGAAGTTGAAGGCCTGCTCCATCGAAGGGCCGAACCCTGTCGCATCGAAGACCACGTCGAAGCCGTCGCCATTCGTCTTCGTTTTCACCGCGCCTATCGTGTTATTGTTCGCGACAATCCCGGATGTGAAACCCAGAACTTCGGCCGCCATCTGCAGCCGTTCGGGGCTGGTGTCGAGCAACGTCACGTCATAGCCGGCAATCCGCGAAAAGATCGCAGCGCCGAGTCCGATCGGTCCCGCGCCGATGACGAGCGCGCGTGAGCCCGCTGGCGCCATGGAACGACGCACGGCATGCGCGCCGATGGCAAGGAACTCAACGGTCGCGGCTGCTTCGAGGCCCAGCCCCTTCGCCGGATAGAGATTGCCGGCCGGAACGGTGATCTCTTCGCAGAATGCTCCATCGGTGTGGACGCCGAGCACCTTGATATTCGTGCAGCAGTTCGGCTTGTCCTTAAGGCAGGCAACGCAGCTTCCGCAGGAAAGATACGGGTTGACGATCACAGGCGTTCCGGCGGGGATTGCGACCCCGTCGCCACCTTCCAGCACGGTTGCCGAGATCTCATGGCCCATGACGCGCGGATATTCGAGGAAGGGGTGCTTGCCTTCGAAGATATGATAGTCGGTGCCGCAAATGCCGACATGGCTGACGGCAAGCCGAACCCAGCCGGGAGCGGGGATGCCGGGAGAGGGGCGCTCGACGATGTCAAGCACTCCTGGTCTGTGGCAAAGCACTGCTTTCATGACGGATCTCGCATTCTGAACATGAGGAAGCCGGTTGCGGACCGGCTTCGCGATGTCTGTGTCTTACGGAGACCGGCGGCGGCGCAGCTGATCGAAATAGACGATCACGATGATCAGCAGGCCGGTGATGATACGCTGCCAGAAAGAGTTAACGTTAAGCAGGTTCGCGCCGTTATTGATCGTGGCCAGAATGAAGGCGCCGATCAGCGGCCCGTGCACGGTGCCGATCGCGCCGAACAGGCTGGTGCCGCCGATGACGGAAGAGGCAATCGCTTGCAGTTCCCATCCGTCGGCCTGGGTGGCGTTGCCGATCGCGATGCGCGAGGCAAGCAGGACGCCGACGAAGGCGGCAAAGGTCGCCGAGAGAATATAGGCCAGGTAGATGATGCCGTTCACCCGCACGCCAGAAAGGCGCGCCGCCTCGCGGTTGGAGCCAACCGCAAAGAGATAGCGGCCCCAGCGGCTCAGATGAAGGAAGATGTAGGACGGAACGGCGACAAGCACGACCATCCAGAACAGGCTCGGAACGCCGAGGAAGTCGGCGCGCGCGAAGTTCGTAAAGGGCTCATTGACGATGTTGATCGTCGACCCATTGGTGATCAGCAGGCCGATGCCGCGCAGCGACGTCAACGTCGCGAGCGTGATGATGAAGGGTGGCAACCCCATTTTGACGATGCCGAAGCCATGGAACGCCCCGATCCCGACGCCGATTAGCAGCGTTATCAGGATCGACGCCCAGACCGGCACACCTGCCTGCAGCAGCCAGGCGATGACGACGGTGCAGAACCCGACGATGGCGCCGACCGACAGGTCAATGCCGGCGGTGATGATCACGAAGGTTTGGCCAAGCGCTAGAATTGCCGTCATCGCGCCCTGCCGCAGCAGGTTCGAGATATTGAGCGGCGTCCAGAAGCTGGCAGTGACGAAACCGAGCACGATCCAGAGGAAGAGCAGGAGCCCTATCAGAGTGAGCCCGAACAGGAAGCTCACCTTTCCGCGCGACGGCGGCGCGACGACTTCTGCAGGTGTTACAGTCATGGTTCTCTCCCTCCCATTCTTTTATTCAGACGCCGATCGCTTCGCTGAGCACTTCTTCGTGCGTCGCCGCCTGGTAGTCGTGGCTTGCGACCAGCTGTCCGCGACGGAATACGTGCAGCCGGTCAGCGAGCTCGTAGACTTCCGGCAGATAGGACGAGATCAGGATGATGCCCGCGCCCTCCTTCAGCAGCTTGGCAAACAGCCGGTAGATCTCCGCCTTGGTGCCGACGTCGACCCCGACCGTCGGCTCGTCGAAAATGAACAGGCGTGCGCCGTAGCTGAGCCACTTGCCGATGACCACCTTTTGCTGGTTTCCGCCTGACATGCTGGACACCAGGACGCGGCGGCTCGGCGTCTTGATCGACAGATCGCGGATCTGCCTGTCGGCGTTCTGCGATTCTTCGCTGTGGCTTATCACCGGACCTTTGCTCAGCTTTTTGAAGACCGGCAGGTTGATATTGAGCCCGATCGGCAGGTTGAGGCAGAGCCCCTGGTCGCGGCGGCTCTCTGGCGCGAGCGCGATCCCGAGCTCCATGGCCGTGCGTTCGTCCTTGATGTCGACCTTCTTGCCCATCCAGTGGATCTCACCGGTCGTCGTTTTCTCCCGGCCATAGAGACCGAGTGCGAACTCGCTGCGCCCGGCGCCGATCAATCCGTAAAGGCCGACGATTTGGCCAGCCTTGACCGAGAGCGATACATCCTCGAAACCGGGACCGGAAAGCCCGCGAACATCGAGGATCGTGTCGCCGATCGGGATGACTTCCTTATGATAGATCTGCTCGATCGAGCGGTTGATCATCAGCGCGATCAGTTCCGCCTCGCTCGTCTCGCTGATATTGCGCGTGCCGACATGGGTGCCATCACGCAGCACCGAGACGCGGTCCGCAAGCTCGAACACTTCCTCCATGCGATGGCTGATGTAGACGATCGTGACACCTTCGCCCTGCAGGCGGCGGATGAGTTTGAAGAGCTGCGCCGACTCCTGGCGCGTGAGATAAGCCGTCGGCTCGTCGAAGATCAGAAACTGGGTGCCACGCATGGCCGCGCGCGCCGTGGCGACAAGCTGTTGCTGCCCGATCGTCAGATCGCTGAGCAGCACGGCGGCCGGCAGGCCGAAACCGAGGTCGTCGAGGACAGCCTGAGCCATCCTCTCCATCTGCTTCTTGCGCATGAGGCCGTATTGGTTGACTTCGTCGCCGAGAAAGAGATTGGCCGCGACAGTCAGGTGCGGGCAGAGCACGACCTCCTGGTGGACGGCATTGATGCCCCGCGCAATCGCTTCGTTTGGCGTCGCCAGGGCGACCGGGTGGCCGCACCAGAGGATCTCGCCTGAGGTCCTGGTGATCACGCCGGTCAGCAGCTTGATAAGCGTCGACTTGCCTGCACCATTTTCGCCGACGATCGCGTGAATTTCGCCGGCTAGAAAGGTCATTGTCGCGGGCTTCAGCGCCTGGACGTAGCCGTAATTCTTCTGCAGTCCCTTGAGTTCCAGGATCGGGGAGCCTGCCGGAATGCGGTTTGCCTCCGTCTTCTTGACGCTGTCATCATGACGATGACTGACCTCTTCCAGGCTCATGGATTTCTCCTCCCATGGCGCACGTTCCCGCCGTCTCCACCCGGCCGGATGTGCATTCCTCACGGACCATAACACAGCTTGAGTGAGGGCCGCGCCGGATTTCGCCGGCGCGGCCCTCACCATTTGGATTACTTGACCTTCGGATTGATCAGCGCATCGATCTTCGGATCGCTCATGTTCGCCTTGGTGACGAGATTCGCGCCGGTATCGACCTTTTCTTCGACCTTCTCGCCCTTCGAAACGGCAAGCGCGGTCTTTATGCCGTCATAGCCCATGCGATAGGGGTCCTGCACGACGAGACCCGCCAGCGAGCCGTCCTTGAGGAAGCCGACCGTCTTGTCGTCGCTGTCAAAGGCGATGACCTTGATCTTGTCGCCGAGCTTGTTTTCCGCAATCGCCTGGCCGACGCCCTGTGCCAGGATCAGGTTCGAGGCAAAGACCCCGATGAGGTTCGGGTTGGCGGTAATCAGGTCCGTCATCATGTTGAGACCGGTCGTTGCCTGACCGTCGCCGTATTTGTCGGCAATGACCTTCAGGCCAGGATACTTGGTCTTCACTTGATCCAGGAAGCCTTCGCGGCGCTGCTCGAGCGAGCCGACACCCGGAAGATTGGTGAGGATCACCACTTCGCCTTCTTCCTTGCCCGTCATTTCCTTGATGGCCGTAGCCAGACCATCGGCAGCGATACGGCCGCCCTGAACGTTGTCGGTCGTCAGGAACGACTTGAACGCCTTGGAATCGGCGGCAGAGTCGATACCGATGATCGGAACCGACTTGGCGGCTTCGTCGATCGGCTTACCGAGAGCCTTGAATTCCGTCGGCGAAATCACGACCGCTGCGGGTTTACCGGCGACGGCGTTCTCAAGAATGCTGATCTGGCCGTTGATGTCTGCTTCCGACTGCGCGCCGAGTTCCGGAACATTGACGCCAAGATCCTTGCCGGCCTTGCGGGCGCCGGCCAGAACGATCTGCCAGTAGAAGGATGTCGTGTCCTTGACGATGATCGGGATCGTCACGTCGGCGGCGAAGGATGGAATCGGCATTGCAGTTGCGATGACGGCAGCGCCCGCGAGAGCCGTGAAGGCTCGACGCGACAGAATGGATTTCATGCGCATGTGGGTTCTCCTCTCAGGTGCGTTCTCCTCCAGGAAACCTCTCGCGAACGCCAACGAGAGATTTTTATCGATAAAAAACATTTTGAAGCTAGCCGAGGCTAACCGGAATTGCAAGTGCGCCGGGCGCCTCTAGGCTCTACTTCAGGCTGGGCTCATCCGGTCACTGACATGGCGTCGAGTCCATGCAACAGCCTGCGCCGGTTTCTCTCCTCGGATATCCTCCCTCACCGACGAAGACAGCTCACAGTAAGCGCATGAAATAGAAGTTCCGTGATATTGTCAACGCGGAACGTTTATTCCATTTCGGATCGGCACGTTGGCAAATCAGCCTCTGAACACCTCGTGCGGAAGCACGACGCCCTTCTTCAGAATGAGGTTGCCGTATAACCGAAACTCGGTTGTCGCGACGATGTAGGCGGCCTTCCTGGAACGCTCGTAAAATGCAAAGCGCTCAAGCGACGCGATCTTGAAATCGCCGGCGCGGCGATTGACGATTTCCTGGAACTCGGCGCAAACATCAGGTACCGCGCCGGCATCGCCGACAACCTCCATGCGCCACGCGCTTTCCGGCACGAAGGTGTCGAGCGGGAAGTGGGTGAGGATGGCCTCGGCCATTTCCGTTGCCGAAACGCCGTCAGCGCGGATCATTTCCGGCCCCATGGTGCTTGAGGGAAAATTGGCGTCGGCAATGACGATCTCGTCGCCATGACCCATCCTGGCGATTGCCAGCAGAAGATCCGGGCTGAGGACGGGGTGGATACCCTTGAGCATGAGCGGTTCCTATACGCGGACTGCGTCGGTGCCCAAGGGCTTCGCGACGAGAGTCTGGCTTTCGAATTCGGGGAAGATGCTGTCCGGCAGTCGCGGCTCAAAGAGCTGCATGTTGCGGTCGAGGCTGGAAGCCTTCGCCGTTCCGATCAGTACCGATGAGACAACTGGGTCGCGGAGTGGAAACTGCAGGGCTGGAGCGGCAAGCGGAACGCCGTGACGCTTGGCGATTTCTTCCATTGCTCTGACCTTGGCGAGCACGTCCGGTGTCGCGGGCATATAGTCGAAATGCGAGCCTTCCACGGCACCGGTTGCGAGGATGCCTGAGTTGAAGACGCCGCCCACGACAAGGGAGGTGCCCTTCCTGCGGCAGAGCGGCAATAGCTCGGCTACCGCGGAACGGTCCAGCAAGGTATAGCGCCCAGCCATCAGGATGACGTCGATATCGGCGTTGCGCATGACATCGACGCAAACCGGCACTTCGTTTACGCCGAGCCCGAAGGCCTTGATCCTACCCGATGATTTCAGCTCGTCGAGCGCCCGAATGCCGGAGTCGAGCAGTTGCTTCAGGTAGACGGCATTCTTCGCGGCGCCGTGCGTATAACCACCGATGTCGTGGACATAGAGGATGTCTATGCGGTTGAGGCCCAGACGCGCATAGCTGAAATCGACGGATCGCATGATGCCATCGTAGGAATAGTCATAATCGGCATCGAAGGAGAGCGGATCGACATAGCCATAGTCCGGCACCGCACCTGTCGGCACTGGCCGCAGGAGTCTGCCGACCTTGGTCGAAAGCACGTATTCATTCTCGGGCTTCGCTCTCAGGAAGTCGCCGACGGTGCGCTCGCCGAGACCAAGGCCATACCAGGGTGCCACGTCGAAATAGCGGATGCCGCTCGCCCACGCGGCCTCGAGCGTTTCCATCGCCTGATCGCGCGGGCAGGCGCGGTATAGGCCACCCAGAGCCGCAGCACCGAAGCTGATTTCGGTGACCTCGAGGTCGGTCGTGCCGATTCTCCTCGTCTTCATCATACCTCCCGTGAAAAGTGCTTTCTGTTTTAAAGTGTCGCTCCAAGATGCCACGGCACGAATTCGTTGTCGCCGTAGCCAAATTCCTCACTCTTCGTCTTCTTCCCCGAGGCGGTATCGATGATGAGGTCAAAAATTTCCCGGCCCTTGCCGCTGATCGTTGCATCGCCGGTAGCGATCGTGCCGCAATCGATATCCATGTCCTCTTCCATCGAGGCATAGAGCGCAGAGTTGCTGGAGAGCTTGATCGAAGGGGCGGGGCGACAGCCGAAACAGCTGCCACGCCCGGTCGTGAACGCGATCATGTTTGCGCCGCCAGCGACCTGTCCCGTCGCGGAAACCGGGTCGTATCCAGGCGTATCCATGAAAACGAGGCCAGGGGCGGTAACGCGCTCGGCATAGCCGTAGACCGCCGTCAGCGGCGACCGGCCACCCTTGGCGACGGCGCCGAGCGACTTCTCGAGAATGGTCGTCAGTCCACCGCGCTTGTTGCCGGGCGAAGGGTTGTTGTCGAGCGAGGCGCCATGCAGTCCGACATACTTCTCCCACCAGGCAATCTTTTCGTCGAGCTTTCTCGCCACGTCTTCGTTGATCGCGCGGCTGCGCAGCAGATGCTCGGCACCGTAGATCTCTGAGGTTTCGGAGAGGATCGCCGTGCCGCCGGCAGCGGCCAGAAGATCGGCGGCAACGCCGAGCGCCGGATTGGCCGTGATGCCCGAAAAGCCATCGGAACCACCGCATTGGAGACCGATGATAATCTCGCTGACAGCGATCGGAACGCGCCGCTCGCGGCCGACGTCGGCGGCAATTTCCTTGAGCATGCCCATGGCGCGCTCGACCGCGCGTCGCGAGCCGCCGGCGTCCTGGATGTTGAAGTGCCGCTTGGAATTGCCGGCGCCGCTCTGGCCGTAGAGCGTCAATTGGTTCACCTCGCAGCCGAGGCCGATCATCAGCACACCGCCGAAATTGACATGGCGCGTATAGCCGGCAAGCGTGCGGTGAAGAACCGCCATGCCGTCGCCCGTCGAGCTCATGCCGCAACCCTGGTCGTGGACGATCGGCACGAAGCCGTCGATGCCTTCATAGTTCGGCAGGATCGTGCGATTGGCCGCTTCTGCAATCGCACGGCAGACGGTGGTGGAACAGTTTACGCTGGCGATGATGCCGACATAATTGCGGGTCGCGGCCCGCCCGTCGGCGCGCCTGTAGCCCATGAACGTTCGCGCCTTATCTTCCGCCGTAGCCGGCTCAGGCGCCGAATTCGCCGTCGCCGCCAGGCGGTCGTTCTCGAAATGCAGATTATGGCTATGGACATGGTCGCCCGCTTTCACGTCGGCCGTCGTGCGGCCGATCGCTTGGCCATATTTCACCACCGGCACGCCGGTGGGAATGTCCGCAATGGCGACCTTGTGACCGGGGTCGATTTTCTGGCGTGTTTGAATGCCCGCGACCGTCGTGCCGGGGTCGATCGCAGCCGTTGCGACAGCCACGTTGTCTCCGGCCGACAGGACGAGCCAAGGCAGTTTGTCCACTTGTCTTCTCCCTGAAGAAGCGCTCGCTGCATTGGCGAAATGCGCATTGATTTTGTTTTTTATCTACAATAAACATTTTGGAGTCAACGGGGAATATCGTTCCTGTGGGCAAGGGAGACAAACAGCCACAGCCGGCCGCGAAATACGATAAAGGGTCGCGATAGATAACCTTCCGGTGCGCGCCAGACTTGCGATTTCGCGAAGCCTTGAAAGCCGCGAAGGGAGAAAGAGCAGGATGCATGGCAAGGCAGAATACCGTCTTCAAGGAGGCTTACAACAGGTACGCCTCTGCGCTGCGCCCGGATACGGCCCTTCCATCAGAACCGGAAATCGCCGCACAACTCGGCATCAGCCGCAGTACGGCCCGCGCGATCCTGACCCGCCTGAATGCCGAGGGCATCATCCGGTGGAACAAGCGCCAGAAGATCGTCCTTCGTGTCCCCACCGAGAAAGACTTTTTTCCGCCCGAAGAGACGGATTCATTGCATGACATCATCGAGCGCAGCTTCATGCAGCGGATCTTGGCGGACGATGCGGCACCGGGCATGCAGATCAACGAGTTGGAGCTCGCCCGCGAGATCGGTACCGGAACGACCAGCGTCCGCGAATTCCTCATTCGCTTCTCGCGCTTCGGCCTCATCGAAAAGCGTCCGAACAGCCACTGGATACTGAAGGGCTTCACCCGTGAGTTCGCGCTCGAGCTCGCCGACGTCCGCGAAATGTTCGAGTTGCACTCAGCCGCGGAGTTCGGCAGGCTGCCGCCCGAAAGCGAAGCCTGGTCTGCGCTGGCCGAGATCAAGGCAGAGCATCGAGCGATCCTGAACGATTTGGACGCGCGCTACAAAGAATTCTCAGTCCTTGATGAGCGGTTCCACCTCCTGATCCACCGCGCCTCCAAGAACCGCTTCATCGCCGATTTCTACGACGCGATCGCCATTATCTTCCACTATCACTACCAGTGGAACAAGGCATTCGCCCGCCAGCGCAATGAACGCGCCATTCACGAGCACCTCGACTATATTGCGGCGCTGGAATCGCGCGATCAGGCGGCGATCGACTTCTCGTGCCGCCTGCATTTGCGTTCTGCCCGGCAGACATTGCTGCAGTCACTGCCGCAAAATCCCGCCGAAGCGCTTGCCGGCTGACCAGCCGCTCTCAACCGTTCGCCTACGCCTAGTGGGCGGTATAAGCTCCGTCCACCAGGTGGTAGCTGCCGGTGATAAAGCTGGCCTGCTCGGACAGGAGAAAGCTTACGAGAGCGGCGACTTCCTCCGGCTTGCCAAGCCTTCCCATCGGCTGAAGCGATGCCATCCGCCGGCTGTTTGTTACCATCGGATGCTCGGCCAAGAGCGGTGTTTCGATCCAGCCGGGTGCCACAGCGTTGATTCGGACCCCCATTCTCGCATACTCGATCGCGGCAACCTTGGTCAGCCCGACAACGCCGTGCTTGGCGGCCGTATAACCGGCGGCAAACGGTACTCCAACAGAACCGAGAGTGGAGGACATGTTGACGATGGCGCCGCCGCCGCGTTCCAGCATGGCCGCTATCTCGTATTTCATGCAGTAGAACACGCCGTTCAGGTTCACGTTGATCAGCCTGCACCATTCGTCGAGCGGGTAGTCTGCCGTCACCTTGCGCGGGCCATCAACCCCCGCGTTGTTGACGGCCAGATCCAAACCGCCGCATGTCTCGACAGTGCGCCGGACCAACTTTTCCACAGCCCCGGCGTCGGTCACATCGACTGCGAAATCCCTGGCCCGGCCGCCCTCTGAATGGATCTCGGCCGCAACGGTGCGCGCTGCCTCCGAATCAACATCAGCGACGATAACCTCCGCCCCCTGCCCAGCCAATTGCCGTGAAATAGCGGCCCCTATGCCCGAGCCGCCGCCGGTGACCAGCGCGACTTTCCCCTCGAAGTCAAGCTTCATTCGTGTCCATCCTCATTACCCCACCGCACCAAGTCGAGCAGAGGCAGAGCGATGATGCAAGCCATTTGATCAGCGGGAAGGAACGTCGCTTGTTCCGCTGGCGAGCGCTGCATCTCCGTCCTCTTCGCTGCCTTTTGCTGGCGAGCGATTCGAATAGGTTATCAAGACCAAATAGGTCCATCGTGCTTAAAAGCCACAGTCACCGCATGACTTGATGTTACCGGGTGAAGTCTAAGGCTTGGCCAGCCGCCACTTGGATGGTAAGACTATGATGAAGGGGCAATCAATTGCTTAGCAGGTAAAGATGGACAACGACCGTATTACGCGCCGGGGCCTCATGCTGGCCAGTCTGGGCTTCCTGGTTTCTGGATGTGCTTCAGGGGGCTGGCAATTCGAACCGTCATTTGCCTACCCGCGCCTCAGTTCTCGCTACCGGCGACAGGAGGTGGACTATTATGGAAATGAATCGCCGGGAACGATTGTCGTCAACACGATGGAGCGCCGTCTCTACTTGGTCGAGGGCGGCGGCCGGGCGAGGCGTTATGCCATTGCCGTCGGCGAGGAGGGGCTCACGCTCAAGGGGCGGGCAACGGTCGGCCGTAAAGCGGAATGGCCTTCATGGACGCCGACCGCCAGCATGATAGAGCGCAAGCCGCGTCTGGCGCAGTACGCAGGCGGTGTTCCCGGCGGGGAAAACAATCCTCTCGGCGCGGCTGCGCTTTATCTCTACCGCGGCGCACAAGACACTTATTTCCGGATTCACGGAACAAACGAACCTTGGTTGATCGGGCAGGCGGTGTCCAACGGATGCATCCGTTTGACGAATGAGGATATTGTCGATCTCTACGCCCGAGCGCCGACAGGAACCCCGGTATTGGTGATCTGAAAGATGAGACAACCTCATCTTTACCTATCGCAGGGGCATGTCTATCCCCGGCTGCAGAAGGGTAAATCAGCTCGTGAGCATAAACCGATGCAAAGTGTTGCCTTTCTGCACTTGCCGAAACGCATTTTGCCGCTATTAGTATAAATGTTGCCTTCGATAAACCTATTCCGTGCTAAGGAGAGGACTTCTTGATGAGCAGACTTCTAATCGTGACAATAGCTGCCTTGTTTTCGGTCGCCAGCCTGAGCGGTTGCGGCTGGGTTGGTAAAGGCAAGGGGAAGGCCCCGCCACCGGTCGCAGAGCCGGCACCTGTATATAAGTAACAGCTGACCTTTGGTCCTTGGGGAAGGGCCATTGGCCCTCCCCACCATCGCCATTGCAACACAGCGCTAGACCGCCTGCAGCTTTAATGCAGGCCGCCAGTGATCTGGTGAAGGGTTGGCCTTGCAAGTCTTCTTATTCAGAGTTCAGAGGGAATAGAGCACGGATGTTGCTTCGAGGAGGCCGTCTATCGCTTGTGATCGTGTTCGCACTCGCGGTCGCATCCTGTCAATCGGAAGACAAGAGTCCCCAGCCGCGCTATGTGACGGATACCAGGGGCGTGACAGCTACCCAGACGTCCAAAAATGCGGCCGGTCGGTATGCCATTGAATTCCGCTCTCGCTACGCGCTCAGCTACGGACACACCTATGTAGTTTTCGGCCAGGTGAACAAAGCTGGAGCGATCGTCAATCCACAAGTCGCTGGCCTTGCGCCGGCGTCGCCCGACGCGGCACCTTATGTTCTGGGCCATTTCATCCCTGTGCCTGCGACGACCGGGCCGACCGACGGCGACCTGGAAGAGGAATACAGGTCCGCCAGCTGGCGAGTTATCCTGACAGAAGCCGAATACAACAAAACGGTGGCCTACATCCACCAGCTGCAGGCCAAATCCAAGTTCTGGCAGGCGACAGTCTCCAATTGCAACGCATGGGTCGGCGAAATCGCGCGCTCCATGGGGTATGAGACTCCCAGTATCTGGCTCAGGCCGCAGCAATTCGTGACCGAGCTCAGAGAGATGAATACAGGTTGAATGTGATCCGCAACGCGGGGTCACATGTCTGGATTCGCGTCCGGGGCTCGCGTCTCGGCGTTTTCAGTCGACATGAGCGGTGACGATGATATGTGTTTCGCCATGTTCGCAGATCTCTCAAATGCTCAGGTGAATTGAATTGAACCTATCGTTAGGCGCTGCCGGTGAAATCGCGTGGGTGCTTGGCATTGTTGCCTGGTACATCGTTCGCCGTCCTTTCGAGCGCCGGGCGAAGCGCGTGCGTGTCGTGAGCAGCCGCCGGACGCTTGTCGAAAACGTCGGCCTTGCATCGGCTCTTCTCGGCCTTGCCGTCATACCGGGCTTCTATGTTGCCACCGGTGTCCCGGAAGCTGGCGACTACACGCCTCGTGCCTGGGCTGTGGTTTTTGGAGCAATTCTGTTCGCCAGCGCGATTTGGGTCTTTCGCCGGACCCACAAGGAACTCGGCCGCAATTGGTCCATCTCACTGGAGATTCGCGAGAAGCACGAGCTGATTTCCACCGGGCCCTATGCTCTCATTCGCCACCCCATGTACACGTCTTTCCTGCTCATGGCCTTGGGCCAGGCCTTTCTGATAGCGAACTGGGTGGTCGGACTTGCGGGCCTGGTCGGCTTCGCAATCCTGTTTTTTCTCCGGGTCGACAAGGAAGAGCGTATGATGCTGGAAATTTTCGGGACCCGGTACCGCGACTATATGGAGAGGACCAAGCGCCTTATTCCGTATCTTTATTAATGGGGGAATGATGCGAGGCCGAACCATCAAGCTTTCGGCGGCACGACGCCTTGTCGGAGACCTGATGAGGTTCTCGATCGGCGTGCCACGGGTCACCGTGCAGCGGCATATGAACGTCCGTCCGCTCCAGGCAGCTCGAATGATGCAACAAAGCAAGCCGTCCTGGACCGTCCTGTTCTTGAAGGGCTATGCCCTTCTCTCCCAAGAGATACCCGACCTTAGGCGCGCGTACATCAAATTTCCGAGACCGCAACTCTATGAATATCCTGAAAGCGTGGCCTCCATTGCCCACGAGCGCGAGCATGACGGTGAACGAATCGTCTTGCTGAGTTCCATCAAGGGAGTGGAGCGGCGGTCCATCACGGAGCTTGAGGCGCTCATCCATGCGGCTCGTTCACGCCCGGTCCAGGAAATCAAGGAATTTCGGCGGGCGTTGAAGTTTGCCCGCATGCCGGCGCCTTTGAGGTGGCTGCTGATGTGGCTTGGGCTCAATATTGGGCGGCAGCGGGGGCGCCGTTTCGGCACTTTCCAGCTGTCGGTCTATTCCGGCCTCGGGGCAGAGTCCCTCAATCCCCTTTCGCCGCTGACCACGATTTTCAACTACGGGCCCATCCTGGCTGATGGATCGGTAACGGTTCGCATCCACTACGACCACAGAGTCATGGATGGCGCCAATGTGGCGCGAGCTTTGGAGCGGTTCGAAAGAATTTTGAACGGTGAAGTCGCCAGTGAGTTAAACGGCGCTGCTCAGCAAAGCGGAACCATGGCCGGACCCGCGATAGGGACAGCCACATGACCCTTTATGATGGGTTCCGGCCGGCTGTCGTGGTGGTCGGTGCGTCGCGTGGCATCGGCAGGGCAATCGCCAAAGTCGCCGCCCGCGAAGGTTCTGTGGTCGTGCTCGTCGCGCGCTCGCCCGAGGACCTGGATGCTGCCGCAGCGGATGTGCGACAGGCGGGCGGCGAGGCATTCACTCTCGCGCTGGACCTTCTTTCAACGGATGCGTCGGCGCGCCTGCAGGACTTCCTGACCTCAAACGGGTTGATCTGCGATGTCCTCGTCAACAGCGCCGGATACGGTCTGCGCGGTGCGGCGACGCTCATCCCGGCCGGTGACCAGCTTGGTATCGTTGATCTCAACATACGTGCACTCACCGACCTGACCCTGCGCTTTCTGCCGGGAATGGCGGCGCGCGGGCGGGGCGGAGTGCTCAATCTCGGCTCCATAGCGGGTTTTGCTCCCGGGCCGAATATGGCCTTGTATTATGCCAGCAAGGCCTTCGTGCGCTCCTTCTCGGCAGCGCTGCATCAGGAGCTGCGCAGCACGGGGGTAACCGTTACATGTGTCGCGCCTGGACCGGTGTCGACGGAGTTCCTTGAAAAATCCGGCGCCGGTCGTGCGACGCTCTTCAAAGTCTTGCCCAAGCTGGATGCCGATCGTGTCGCCGAGAGCGCCTGGCGCGGGTTCAAATCCGGACGTCGCCTCGTCGTGCCGGGCATCTCGGCCAAGCTTGTGGCCTTTCTGGCAGCCTTGTTGCCTTCCGCAGTGACGCTTCCTCTGGTCGGCCGGCTGCAGCGCCGCAGCGGCGATCCGTGCCCTTGCGGTTCAGGCAAGACGTTCAAGGAATGCTGCCGCATCCGCCCGCGAGGCGCGATTGCGGGTGACCGTTAGGCGCGACCGAGTCTTCGAGCGCTTACGCGACAGCACTCCGCGCTCCTACCATCAAGTCATCGCGTGTGTGAGCCCGAGCGTTTGGATCGGACTGTCGGGCAGCTGGAGCTAGGCAGCCGCTATGCCCGGAACCTGTGGGCTAAAAGCTCCTGAGAATGGCTTCATCCGAGGTGATATTCTCTAACCAAGCCTTCTGGTAAGCGGTTGTTGTTGGATTGGGTATTTGTTTTCTTAGTTTCTCCAGAAGATCGAGTTCGCCGTCCACCAACGTTTTAAATTGCGAGGTGCTACCCGCATTGACGAACTCTTTATTGGCTATCTTGCGATTTTGAAGACCTTGTAGCCAGCCCTTCTTTATATCTGGGTCAAGGTCCATGACATTTATGATCGCGATGAACAAATCCATCATGAATGCTTCATTATCAAGCAAAATTGGTGCATTCGGCTTTGACATATTTTCCTTCATTGGTGGACAATACGACATGAGAGTAGAATTGCAGTCGCTTGATGCTTTTTCAGAATATATTATTCCTTGCTAAAATAATAGAGTTTGCGGCGGCCTACATGTATTGCAGAGATAACGACATGTGAAACGTGAAGAGCGGCGCGCTATTACCAGCTAGTATCCCCCTGCCAGCCCGTGACTACGAGCCTTCCGGTATCTAAGGATCGCCGCGCATATGCCTGAGCAACCGGCGAGGAAGCACGTTACGGGCTTTGCTTGGCCGCATGCTTGAGGTGCATGACTAAACAAGACAGCAACGCGCCTGACTTGTAAAATTCAGACATACAGAAGACGGTCAATTCACGGCCGAAACGGGCGCAGATTTTTTCCAGCCGATCAATCTTTGCTTTTTCCATTGCGTACTTCGGGCTTCCGCTTTCAAGTTCGCGAATATTGGAATCACACAGAACTTCACTCGGAAGCAACAGGTTGTTGACGATCCCCGCGCGCGCTTCCTCTGGCGAAATATCGATGATTTCGCAATGCCGCTCGATCTCGCGAACACAGGTCCGATCAGCAGCCGAAGTACACAATATTACCGCTTCCTCAGTGAGGCGAAAGACCCAGCAGTCAAGGTGATACAGATATGGATCGGCAACGCGAAATGGGATTACTTCCATTTCGAAACGCTCGGCGGCCCACGTCAATGCATTGCGCGAGCTGCGCGTTCCATGCGCCCCGATATAGAGGTTGCCCCGTATCCACTTGAAGTCCGCCTCGCCCTCCAGGTAGACCGGCTCCCCGTCGATGGTCTCGGGAGGTTGCTCAACGGCGAAGTTCATCAATTTGAAGAAGTCGGCACCGATTCTGGCCTCTCCCACGCGAGGCTCGGTTCGAAACCGCGAAACGATGACCGTATCCTCTTTGCAATGCGGCAATACGACTCCAAGGTTCGATACATATGTCTGGTCCTGCAGCCCAAAATGGCTTGGCAGAAGATAGACAATCGCTTGCCGGGTAACGTGCTTGTACAGTTCCTGAAACTGTGAGACCGCTCGATCCAGGCGAATGCCCCGCTCACTAACACCTATATCGTTCATCCAGGCATTGTTGGGGACCTGCGTAGAGAGCGACAGCGGCAGGTTCATGAGCAGGACCGGACAGTTGATTTGCCCAACTTGAAGTCCTTCCGAAAAGGACCGAACGGGCGCGGAGCCGCACCCGAGATTGGCCGTATCTTTGTGGCGTGGTTCGTTTTGTGCCTCGCTTGGCGACGGAACGCTATGTCCCTTCCACGGCTGATGAACCTCTTCGTGCATGATCGTATCCCCCGCTACACATCATCCTGAACCCCCACCGCCATCCGCCAAGCAACCCCTCCGGTAAGATACTAGCTGGCTCTGTCGTCAGTACCTCTTTATCTCAATTAGGTAGCCCCGCCCGGCGTAACGTTTCTACTCGCCGATCGCGTTGCTCCTTCAATTTGTAAGGACGAGCTTCGGCAAAACCTGCAGACGAGAACGTCGGATCGAGCGTCAAAATCTCTTTGACAATCTTATGCGCATCATCGGTTCGGCCAACTTTTGGGTCAGCATAGGCTGCCGCCAGACTGGGCAAAAGCCACAGTTGCTCCTCAGTTGGATTCGGATTGACTACTTCTTCAAGCGTAGTGACCGCCTCCGAAGGCATGCCAGCCTCCTGATAAGCCCATCCCAAATATTCGACATACCAGTCCTCGTGGAATGGGTTGAGACGAATTGCCTCCTTTAGCTGAGCGACGGCCTGTTCAGGCTGGCCAACGTAAATCAGGAGATTGGCCATTTCCGCGAGGAGCTCAGCGTCGTTTGGATTCAGGTCTCGAGCGCGCGAGTAACTCGCCATCGCCTTGTCGTACTCGTGGTGATAAAGATAAGCCCAGCCCAGCACCCAATGACTACGATAATCACTGCTATCGAGGCGGACCGCTTTCTCGGCCATCTCAAGCGTGAGCCTTAAGGTCTCGTCGTAATTATCGGTCCAGTCAAAATCGTAATCCAGGGAATATGTCCAGGCGAGGCCGGCATAAGCACGGGCATAGTTCGGATCTACCTGCCGCGCCTTCTCAAACAGACTGCGCGCGGCCAGATTTCCCTCGCGCGTGAAATTTGACCACTCTTGCCAGCCTTTCATAAGATAGTCGTAGGCCGTGAAACTGTTCGGGTTTTTCCCGGCTAGGCGCGCAAGTTCGGCATCGGCAAGCTTGCCATGCGTCCCCATGACACTCCCGGCGATCGACCGCGCAATATCGTCCCGAACCTCGAATATGTTGTCCAACTGCCGATCATATCGGTCAGCCCAGATCTGGCGCCCCGAATCTGCATCGATCAACTGCGCCGTCACGCGAATCGAGTGGTCGGACCGTTGTAGAGTGCCTCCCACGATGTAATGGACATTCAGATCCTTCGCGATCTTTCGGATGTCCAGCGCCTTGTCCTTGTACGCAGCGGTCGAACTCCGAGCCATGACCGTCAGATCGGGAAACTTAGCCAATGCCGTACTCAACTCTTCCGTAATTCCATCAGCGAGATACTGCTGATCCGCCTTGGGGCTCAGATCGTCGAAGGGGAGAATGGCTATGGCTGAATGTTCCGGAAGTGAAGATTTATCACCGAACACGACGTTCTGCACCGCGGACGGCCAAAGCAAATAGGAACCGCCAACTATAGCCATCAAAAGCAAAGCGACAAAAGCTGCAGCGAGACCGAGGCGCCGGCGGCTGTAAGGAAGAGCTAAGCGTCCAGACCGTGTTACTTGCTCCGGTAGGAGGCGATATACATGCACTGGATCGGAAATGTTTTTCAATCGACACTCGCCGATATCCTCGAACGCCATTTCAACGACTCTTCGAACCTGATCATAGACCGGCTGCGAAATGCAAATTCCTCCGGGTTCGGCCATTTGTTCCAGGCGCGCTGCGACGTTCACGCCGGTCCCGTAAAGATGGTTCTCCTCGGCGATCATGTCGCCGAGATTGACGCCGATGCGAAAACGCATGCGCCGGTTTTCAGGGACTGAAGCGTTGCGATCCTCGATTTCGTGTTGAATCTCGACAGCGCAGCGCAACGCGTCCACAATACTGTGGAATTCCGCGACTATACTATCGCCAGCGGTGTTGAATATGCGACCGCGGTGCACGACGATAACTTCCCGGGCAACAGTGCGGTACGCGAACAAAGTGGCAGTCGTGGCCTCTTCGTCAGACTCCATGAGACGGCTATATCCGGCCACATCAGCAGCGAGAACCGCGACAAGCCGGCGTTCCATGACCCAGTCCCCCCTGGCAGGCACACAAGTCTATAAGGTACCCTTAATATTATGGGATTTGTAGTCTCGATGCCAGATTACGATGCGACCTGAAGTCTTTCGAAGGCAGTTTATCTTCCTCGCTCCCGCGACATCGCCAAAGTGGTTGGGCGAGCGTTACGACGGCGGACATTGGTGCCAGCTTGCTGCGGTCGTCGTATGATCACTCGCGGGTTCAACGTTCCCGGTTAAGGAGCTGGCTAGGCAATGATTATATCCCGTCGCCATAAATTCATTTTCATCCACGTACCTAAAACCGCAGGCAGTACGATCTCCGCCTATCTTGCTCGCGAATTCGGGCCATGGGATATGCAACTCGGGTCCTGGAAGGATTCACTCGATAATGGAGCGAGTGCAAATTGGCTAGCATTGATCGCTATCTTCTGCCATCTCTCTCCATTAAGGATCGCGAAAACGCTCGTCCGCAAGGGCAACGTCGATTCATTGGCCGGGGCTGCTCTTAGCCGTCGCTTTGCAGGCAAGCTCGCGGATCACTCAGGCGCACGCGAAATCGAGGCCTTCGATCCTTCTGCCTGGAAACAGTATTTTAAGTTCTGCTTCGTGCGGAATCCGTTCGAGCGTGCCGTTTCTCTTTACAATTGGCACTACAGGAAGTCGGAAACGCGACCGAGTTTCTCGCAAATGCTCCGCTTGATTGAAGAAGGCGCCGCCAAGAGGGAGCGTATTAACTGGGAATCCTGGCCGCTCTACACCCACAACGACGAGATCGTTGTGGATTTCGTAGGGCGGCAGGAGCGCCTCTCGGATGATCTACGCTTGATATGCGACAGACTCGGCCTGCCGTTTGATGATCGCTTTCTGACAAGAGCGAAGGCGAACCCAACGAGACCCGATATTTGCAGCTACTATAAACCGGGCGACCGCGAACGCGTCGAACGGCTTTTCGGCCCCGAGATCGAGCATTTTAAATACCGTTTTCCCGATTAGAGCACCGTGTCCTTGGGAGGGGTGGGGTTCTTCGCGCCCTTTTCATTCGGCTTTCGGATAGCGACCGGCTGCGAGGCGGCGCGGAAGGAATTTTCTCGGCGCAACTTCAGAGCGCCCGGTTACTTTGCTGGTCTTGCTTAGCGCGCGTCACCGTGTCGTAGCTTCCCACCGACGTTGCTAAGGTGAAGTAGAGTGGAAAAAGCTCCGTGCTTCTTCGCTAGCTAACTGATTTTTATCGATTTTTCCGAGGTAAATGGTGCCGCTTACGTGACTCGAACACGTGACCCCATCATTACGAATGATGTGCTCTACCGACTGAGCTAAAGCGGCAACTTGACGGCCGAACTGTGCGGCCCGCGATTTGCATGGCGCTGATACAGGCATTGTTCGAAGATTTCAAGCGCCCTGTCATGCCTTTGGTAAAAAAGACATCTGCTGTGGAAGCCTGCGCGTCTTAGAGGGCCAAGCGCGACCGGGCGGCCCGGTATTCGCGTTCCAGCCTGTCGACGAGTTTTGACACCGGCTCGACAGCTTTGACGGCGCCGATGCCCTGGCCGCTGCCCCAAATGTCTTTCCAGGCCTTTGCGCCACCAACTGCCTGCTCGAAATCCATCTTTGACGGGTCCGCGACGGGCAGGTTGTCGGGGTCGAGGCCGACGGCATGGATCGATGGCTTCAGGTAGTTGCCATGCACGCCGGTGAAATAGTTGGAATAGACGATATCGTTTGCAGTACCTGCGACGATCGCCTGCTTGTAGGCGTCGGCGGCGCGCGCCTCCTCGGTCGCGATGAATGGCGTTCCGATATAGGCCATGTCGGCTCCCATCGCCTGTGCCGCAAGGATGGCGCCGCCATTGGCGATGGCGCCCGCCAGCAGCAGCGGTCCATCGAACCACTCACGGATCTCCTGCACCAGGGCGAATGGCGACAGCGTGCCCGCATGGCCGCCGGCGCCCGCGGCAACGGCGATCAGTCCATCGGCACCCTTGCGGATCGCGGAGTTGGCATGGCGGTTATTGATGACGTCGTGGAGGACGATGCCGCCGTAAGAGTGTACGGCGGCATTCACTTCGGGCACCGCCCCGAGCGAGGAAATCACGATCGGCACCTTGTATTTGACGCAAAGCCGCAGGTCGTGCTCCAGCCGCTTGTTCGACATATGGACGATCTGGTTGACGGCGAATGGCGCCGCAGGTTTCTCCGGATTGGCGGCGTTGTATGCGGCAATGTCCTCGGTGATCATCGCCAGCCATTCGTCGAGCTGGCTTTCCGGCCGGGCATTCAGCGCCGGAAAGGCGCCGATCACGCCTGCCTTGCATTGCGCCAGCGTCAGTGCCGGATGAGAAATGATGAAGAGCGGCGAGGCGAGGACCGGCAGCCTCAAGTTTTCCGTGAGGATTTTGGGCAGAACGGCCATTGCGTCACCATATGTTTGACGTTTACGAAAGCGTCAATCTGATAACAGACTTGATGCGCGAGGAAAAGCGCGGCTGAGCGCTCTTCATCAAGGCCGGACATTTGGGCTATTCTTGATCCCGCCACCTTTATCCGCTGACTATCAAGCATGCCGCCAGCGGCAGGCTTGCGGTTTTCGGCCGTTGCCGCTACCGAAGTTCGTTAGGTATTTATAAAGACTTCGGGTAATGCCTGATCTCAGCATGAAGGATCGGATGTGAGCGGATTAGAAACGGCTATCAGAACAGCGCTTAGCAATTCCGATCGCGACAATCCGGAGGTCCGGGCAAGGATTTATCAGTCGGCCCGTCAGGCACTGGAGGCTGGCCTTCGAAAGCAGGATATCACCGAGCGCGAAGCCGTTGCCCGTCATCGCCATCGGCTTGAGGCGACGATCCACATGATCGAGGCGGAAGAGCGCGAGCGCCTGCATCCGCGCACGGCTCCGCCGGAAGTCCCTGTTCCTCCGGTCGCTGAAATTCCGCTACCCGCCACGCACGGCGAACGCTTTGCTGATGATGCGCCCCAGGTCGGCGGCGAAACGCGAGCCTATTCGCAAGCAAGGGCCGCCGACGACGAGTCGAGCCTTGATGATGTCCACGCCGGGACCTCCGACCATCTTGGCGCCGCGCCGCAGGCGGACGAAGGTTTTGCAGCCGAGAGCCCGGCCGCGGCCAGAATGAACTTTCGGCCGGAGGGCGCTGCAAAGCGCCGCAAGCCGCGCAAATTTTTCTCGCGGCTGCTCGTCTGGTGCGTCTTGATTGCCTTCATCGGCATGGGTGCCTGGTGGACCTACACGTCCGGCCTCTTCCTGACGGCCGCCGAACGGGATACCGGCGTTGCCAATCCGCCCGCCAGCACCGAGCCCGAGGACTTCGACGGCACAGACGAAGATGCTGCGAATTCGGGGCCGCCTGCCGATCAAACTGTGGCAATCGATCCGCAGAACAGCTTCTCCGCGGAGTGGATCGAGGTATTCAAACCATCCGAAGCAGCCAAGATCGAAAGCGGAGCTCGGGCGCGCACGGAAAACGTCGCCGAGAACGACGGTCCTGCCGTTCGACTGATTTCCGAAAGCAACGGCGCCGATGGCAATATTGCGATCGCCGTTCCGCCTGACGTGCTCCAGCAGCTCGCCGGCAAATCATCGACGATTGCGATCACGCTGCAGTCGACGAGCGATGAGCCGACACAGATCACGGTCGAATGCGATTTTCAGACGCTTGGCAATTGCGCCCGCCATCGCTTCAGTATCACGCGCGAAAAGTCCGATGCTCTGCTTCAGGTTACCTTCGACCGATCGATGGCGCCGAATGCCGCTGGAAAGCTCCTGATCAATAGCGATGTCGACGGCAAGGCACGCGGCATCAATCTCTACGCCGTGCGTGTCCTGCCGGGGCAATGAGCGCTTATTTCAAGAAATGCGGCCCCCAGCCGATGATCTTCTTGTCCAGCTCGCCGATCGCTTTGTCGTCTTTGCCATCGTAATCCATGCGCTGCAGCATGTGACGGATGAGGTTCAGTCGCGCCCGCCGTTTGTCGTTGGCGCGGATGACCGTCCAGGGCGCGAAATCGGTGTGCGTTTCCTTGAGCATACGGTCG
Organism: Rhizobium sp. P32RR-XVIII; assembly: GCF_012641395.1. Classification (GTDB taxonomy): domain Bacteria; phylum Pseudomonadota; class Alphaproteobacteria; order Rhizobiales; family Rhizobiaceae; genus Rhizobium. The sequence continues at coordinate 439,460 of NZ_JABAIH010000001.1, forward strand.
CGCTTTTCGCTGTAATCCCCCCATTTCGTCAGCGCCGCGATATCCATGGAGGAGAGCTTCCAGACTTTCAGCGGATCGTGCCTTCGGTCATGGAAGCGCTGCAACTGCATCTCGCGGCTGATATCCAGATAGAATTTGAAGAAGTAGATGCCTTCCTGCGCAATCCCCTTCTCAAGCTGTGGTGCCTGCTTGAGGAAATCCTCATATTGCTTCGGCGTGCAAAAGCCCATGACCGGCTCGACGCCGGCACGATTGTACCAGGAACGGTCGAAGAGCACGATCTCGCCGGCCGTCGGGAACTGAGCGATATAGCGCTGGAAATACCATTGCCCAGCCTCCCGGTCATTCGGCTTGGCAAGCGCGACCGCACGGGCAAGACGCGGATTCATGTGGGCGGAACACGCCGCAATAGCGCCACCTTTGCCGGCTGCATCGCGCCCCTCGAAGAACGCCATCACGCGTTTGCCGGTCGCCTGCAGCCAGAACTGCACTTTGACGAGTTCGATCTGCAGCTTTGTCAGCTCGTCGAGATAAGTTTCCTCGTCCAGCTTCTTCTTATAAGGGAACCCTCCGGATTCCAGCGTGTCTTCGTCGATCCAGTCCGGCAGCACCGGATCATCGATATCGAAGACGCGTTTCTTGCCTTTGATGTCCAGTTCAACCGCGCGGCTTTCGACATCCTCGGCCATAATGTCCTCCCTCGGTCCTTGGCTCTTCGCAGGCGATCACACTTTCCGATGAAAATCAAACTTCCTGCGAGCGGCAAAATTCCTGTGACTTTCGGCTGCACCCTGTCGACAGGTGGTTCCGGCCGAATACTTCTGTCATGAATGGCGGCTATCAGGCAGAGTTTGAACCTATAAAACGGCTCGACCTGGGCGAGGGACACTTGGAAGACGAAATGCCATGGACAAAGGGGCTCATGGCCCGCATTCGGCAGCAGCGAGGGGTGCTGCTTGCGGCGATCCTCATTGGCTTGATTGCGCTTGCGGCCGGCATGAACAAGTGGGTCGTGCTGGGGCTGCTCCTCTTTATGATCTTCGTCGTGCTCGTGAACAGCGTGCCGGCAGTGCAGGCGAAGCTTGCGGAAATACCGGAAATCGAGCCTGACGCTCCGGCGAGCCTGCTGCCAGCGGTCTCCGCAACCCTGGCTGGCCTCGACATTCCGGTTATGCTGCTTTCGGGCGATGCCTCCGTCCTCTTCCAGAACCGCGCTGCCGAAAAGGCCTTCGGCGAGGTCGTGATCGGCGCCCATATTTCTGCGCGCCTGCGCTCGCCGGGCATCTTGGACATGGTCGCCGAGACGATTTCCACCAATGCCCCCAACCAGATCGAGCATTCCGAGCGTCTGCCGTCGGAGCGTGTCTATATCGTTCGAAGCGCGCCGATCGATTTTGGCGCCGCCGGGAACGGCGAGCGTTTTTTCATGCTTTCCTTTCGCGACATTTCCGAAGTGCGGCGCATCGATCGCATGCGGTCGGATTTCGTGGCCAATGCCAGCCACGAACTTCGAACCCCGCTTGCGTCGCTGCGCGGTTTCATTGAGACCATCCAGGGGCCGGCTAAGAACGATCCGAAAGCGCAGGAGCGCTTCCTTGGCATCATGTTCGATCAGACGACGCGCATGAGCCGCCTTGTCGACGATCTCCTCTCGCTTTCCCGTCTCGAGCTGAAGTCGCATATCGCGCCGGACGAAAAGATCGATCTTGTGCCGCTGCTCGGTCATGTCAGGGATGCGCTCCTGCCGCTCGCCAGGGACGTCGGAGTCGAGATCAATCTGCACCTGCCGGAAGGCAAAGCAGAGGTTCTCGGGGACCGCGACGAGTTGGTTCAGGTTTTCGAGAATCTGATGGAGAATGCGTGCAAGTACGGTCAGGAAGGCAAGGTGGTCGATGTGCGGATCACCAATGCGCCCGGCGAGCCGGTCGAAGTCAGCGTTGCTGATAAGGGACCGGGCATTCCTGCCGAGCATGTGCCGCGCCTCACGGAGCGCTTCTATCGCGTCAGTATCGAGGACAGCCGTTCCAAAAAAGGCACCGGACTTGGCCTTGCGATCGTCAAACATATCCTCACGCGCCACCGGGCACGGCTGATCGTCAAGTCCCAGGTCGGCAGGGGAACGGACTTCACCGTAAGGTTCTGACACAAAGCCGGGTCGTGTGAGCATTTCGACGAAATTTATTATTTAGTTTCAGTAATTTATGTTGTCATAAATGTTTCATTGAAATGACATAAAAGGGCGGTGCATCAGGCAGTAAAGAGAGCCTGCCGATGAAAGGCAATGCGGGTCCTGGGGGCCCTGCTTACACAAGTCTACATGCCGGGAGATTTTTGATGAACACTCTTAAGCTAACCGTCGCAGCGCTTGCTGCCACCGTCGCCTTCGCAGGCGCCGCTGCCGCTCGTGACCAGGTTCAGATCGCTGGTTCGTCCACCGTTCTGCCTTACGCGAAGATCGTTGCCGAGTCCTTCGGCGAGACCTTCACAAACTTCAAGACGCCGGTCGTTGAATCCGGCGGCACGGGCGCAGGCCTCAAGGAATTCTGCAAGGGCGTTGGTGAAGACACGATCGACATCGCAAACGCTTCGCGCCCGATCAACAAGAATGAGATGGAAGCCTGCAAGGCTGCTGGCGTAACCGATATCCAGGAAGTCAAGATCGGCTACGACGGTATCGTCTTCGCAACCGACTCATCCAACCCGGACGTCGCTTATGTTCCGGAAGACATCTACAAGGCTCTCGCAGCGCAGGTCGTCGTTGACGGCAAGCTCGTTGCCAACCCCTACAAGAAGTGGTCCGAAGTCAACCCGAAGCTTCCGGCTGTTGATATCGCCGCCTACATCCCGGGCGAAAAGCACGGCACCCGCGAAGTCTTCGAACTGAACGTTCTCGCTGCCGGCTGCAAGGCTGCAGGCGCTCAGGACGTCATCGCCAAGGAAATCACCGACAAGGCCGCCCAGGCAAAGGCTTGCGTCGCAGTTCGCAAGGACGGCGCTGCTGTTGACATCGACGGCGACTATCCGGAAACGCTGGCACGCATCGCTGCCAACAAGACCGGCGTTGGCGTATTCGGCCTCTCCTTCTACGAAAACAATGCCGACAAGCTCAAGGTCGCGACCATGAGCGGCATCGTTCCGTCGACGGAAACCATTTCCAACGGCACCTATCCGGTTTCCCGCCCGCTGTTCTTCTATGTCAAGAAGGCACATCTCGGCGCCGTTCCGGGCCTGAAGGAATATGTCAACTTCTTCGTTTCTGAGCAGATGATCGGCCCCGACAGCCCGCTCGTCGAATACGGTCTTGTCGCAGCGCCGGATGCCGAGCGCGACGAAATCCGCAAGAACGTCGAAGCTGAAAAGACCATGTAATAACGGTGCCGGCGCGATGCCTGGGGGCTCGCGCCGGTATTTTTCCTTGAATGCTAGTGACCTTTGTCCGGTTGGTGGCAAAGTTTTAAAGTTTCTCCATGATGGGAGCCGCGCGGGACTTTCCTGTCCGCGCTTAGGGGCTATGGGCCTGGGGACTAACGAATGAGCACATCCATTATACTCTTGTGTCTCGTGGTGCTTGGCGCGCTGGCCTATATGGCCGCACGCAGCCGCGCCATGGCGCTTGCCGGCGGCAAGCTGTCCGCATTGCATTCGCGGCCGGGCTATTACGGTGCTTATGCAGCCATCTGCGCGACGCTCCCCGCTCTTCTTCTTCTCTGCATGTGGCTTGCCGTTAGCCCCGGCATCATCGAGTCGCGTGTCCGCGATGCGTTCCCCGATGATGTGAAGGCGAAGACGGCTGCCGAGCAGGACCTGAGCTTCAGCATGGTAGCGACCATCGCCCGAGGCCTGAACTTGCTGACGCCGGATGAAACCAGCGCACTCGGTTCCGAGCCCGCAGCTGTTCAGGCAAAGCTCAGCGAGAAGGGTGTTCCGCTCGCCGGCGAGCCGCAGCCCTTCATGATCGATGCGGCGAAATTGTTGAACGCTCAGTCTGCGGGCAGCCGCATGATCATGACTGGCGCCATCTTTTTGCTTGGCATTGGTGGCGCTTTCTATGCGCTTCGTGGGATCGCATTGCGCTTCCGGGCTCGTAACCGTGTTGAACGTGTCATGCTCTGGGGACTGCTCGTTGCGTCGTCCATCGCAATCCTGACCACGATCGGCATTGTTCTTTCGATGCTGTCGGAGGCTGTCCGCTTCTTCGCTGCGGTTCCGGCAGCCGATTTCTTCTTCGGTACGGTCTGGGATCCGCGTTTTGCCGGTGCGGGCAGCTCTTCTTTCGGCCAGTTCGGTCTCATCCCGCTGCTGCTCGGCACGCTTTACATCGGCTTCGTCGCCATGCTTGTGGCGGTTCCGGTCGGTCTTTTCGCGGCCATCTATATGGCTGAGTACGCGTCGTCGAAGGTGCGTTCGCTCGCCAAGCCTCTTCTTGAAGTCCTGGCTGGCATTCCCACGATTGTCTATGGCTTCTTTGCGCTTGTGACCGTCGGCCCCTTCCTGCGCGACCTATCCTCGCAGGTGAACGGGCTTTTGACCGGCGACTATGCCAATTTCATTCAGGCGCAAAGCGTTCTGACCGCCGGCATCGTCATGGGTATCATGCTGATCCCCTATGTTTCCTCGCTTTCGGATGACATCATCACCGCCGTGCCGCGTGCGCTGCGTGATGGCTCGCTCGGACTTGGCGCCACACACTCCGAAACGATCAAGAAGGTCGTGCTTCCGGCAGCCCTTCCGGGGATTGTTGGAGCACTGCTGATGACGGCGTCACGCGCCATCGGCGAGACCATGATCGTCGTACTGGCGGCAGGTGTCGCCGCGCGCATGCAGATCAATCCCTTCGAGCCGATGACCACGGTCACCGTCAAGATCGTCAATCAGTTGACGGGCGACCTTGAATTCACCTCGCCGCAAACGCTGGTCGCTTTCGCGCTTGGCATCACGCTCTTCTTCATCACGCTTTGCCTGAACATCTACGCCCTCTACATCGTGCGCAAATACCGGGAGCAGTACGAATGACGAATGTTCTTTCCCCTGCTGCAGGCACAATTTCGAAAGCACCTGAGCGCCGCGATATAGGCATCAAGCGCCGCTATGCCGCGGAGCGCCGTTTTAGGGCCTATGGTATTGCCGCCATCTCCTTCGGCCTGATTTTCCTGGCGATCCTGCTGTCGACGGTTGTTCGCAACGGCTACACGGCCTTCCAGCAGACGGCGATCACGCTGCCGGTTGAATTTACCGAGAAGACCATCGATCCGAGCAACAAGCGCGCTACCGATCCGTCGGTGCTGATTGCGGCAAACTACGGGGCGCTGCTGCGCGATGCGATTGTCAAGCAGCTGAAGCTCAACCCTTCCAGCCGTCCGGACGTCCGTGACGCGACGGCCATGCCTTCCAAGGGCGCGCCGATCCAACTGCGCGACATGGTCGTCGCCGATCCGTCGCTCATCGGCAAGACCGTCAACGTCACGGTTCTGGCTGATGCCAATGTCGATAGCGCCAACAAGGGCCAGATTGACCTCTCTGTTGATGAGAAAAACCGCAAGGTGAACGACAAGCAAGTCGGCTGGATGAACGAACTGAAGGCAAGCGGTGCACTTTTCAAGAAGTTCAATACCGGCCTTTTCACCAACGGCAATTCCAGCCGCCCGGAAGCTGCCGGTCTCGGCGTGGCTCTCGTCGGCTCGCTCTACCTGATGTTGATCGTTCTGGTTCTTTCGCTGCCGATCGGCGTTGCCGCCTCGATCTACCTTGAGGAATTCGCGACCAAGAACAAGGTGACGGATCTGATCGAGGTGAACATCAATAACCTCGCAGCCGTGCCGTCGATCGTTTACGGGCTGCTCGGCCTCTCCGTCTTCATCAATTTCGCCGGCCTGCCGCGTTCGGCTTCGCTGGTCGGCGGCCTGGTGCTGTCGCTGATGACGCTGCCGACGATCATCATCGCAACCCGTGCCGCGCTGCGCGCCGTGCCGCCGTCGATCCGCGCGGCTGCTCTTGGCCTCGGCGCCTCGAAGATGCAGATGGTGTTCCACCACGTCCTGCCGCTGGCGATGCCCGGCATCCTGACCGGCACGATCATCGGCCTGGCGCACGCGCTTGGCGAAACGGCGCCGCTTCTCCTGATCGGCATGGTCGCCTTCGTTGCAAGCGCGCCGGCCACCCCGCTCGATCCGTCCACGGCGCTGCCGGTGCAGGTCTATATGTGGGCCAACGAAGCAGAACGCGCCTTCGTCGAACGCACCTCTGGTGCCATCATCGTCTTGCTCCTGTTCCTGATTGTCATGAACTTTGGAGCCATTCTCTTGCGCCGTCGCTTTGAGCGTCGCTGGTAAACGGAGTACATATTCATGAACATGTTAACCGAAGCAGCAGTTGAGAAGGCTCTGGACAAACGAATGAATACGATCCCGTACAAGATGATCGGCCAGGACGTCTCGGTTTACTATGGCGACAAGCGTGCGCTTTTCGACGTGAAGCTGAACATCCGCGAAAACACCGTTACCGCACTCATCGGCCCGTCCGGCTGCGGGAAGTCCACCTTCTTGCGCAGTCTCAACCGTATGAATGATACGATCGACAACTGCCGCGTTACCGGCAAGATTACTCTCGACGGCGACGATATCTATGATCCGGATATCGACGTTGTCGAACTTCGTGCCCGCGTCGGCATGGTCTTCCAGAAGCCGAACCCTTTCCCGAAGTCAATCTATGAGAACGTCGCCTACGGCCCGCGCATCCATGGTCTTGCGAAGTCGAAGGCCGATCTGGACCAGATCGTTGAACACAGCCTGCAGCGCGCCGGCCTTTGGAACGAAGTCAAGGATCGCCTGCACGAAACCGGCACCGGGCTGTCCGGCGGCCAGCAGCAGCGCCTCTGCATTGCCCGCGCCGTCGCCGTCAGCCCCGAAGTCATTCTGATGGACGAGCCGTGCTCGGCACTCGATCCGATCGCCACCGCGAAGATCGAAGAGCTGATCCATGAGCTGCGCGAGAATTTCACGATCGTCATCGTGACGCACTCCATGCAGCAGGCTGCCCGTGTTTCGCAGCGAACCGCTATGTTTCACCTCGGCAATCTCGTCGAGGAGAATGATACCGACAAGATGTTCACCAATCCGGACGATCAGCGCACCCAGGACTACATCATGGGCCGCTTCGGCTGATCTTTGGCGTCAGAAATGTAGAGACAATCAAGGACGTTCCCCATGGCATCGACACATATTTTTTCTGCGTACGACGACGATCTCAAATTCCTGTCCCGCCGCATTTCGGAGATGGGCGGGCTTGCCGAACAGATGGTGTCGGACGCCGTCCGAGCGCTGGTGAATAGCGATACCGCCCTGGCGCAGAAGGTCATCTCGGACGACGTGATTCTCGACCATGCCGAGCGCGAGATCGGCGAAAAGGCGGTCGTCACGATTGCACGCCGGCAGCCGATGGCTTCCGATCTTCGCGAAATCATGGGTTCGATCCGCATCGCGGCTGATCTTGAGCGCGTTGGCGACCTCGGCAAGAACACTGCCAAGCGCGTCATCGCCGTTCAGAGCGCTGGCGTTCCGCGAAAGCTCGCGCGCGGTCTGGAGCACCTTTCCGAACTGGCGCTCGTCCAGCTCAAGGAAGTGCTTGACGTCTACACGAGCCGTGCGGCCGACAAGGCCAAGTCGATCCGCGAGCGCGATGAAGAAATCGATGCGATGTACACCTCGCTGTTTCGCGAGCTTTTGACATACATGATGGAGGATCCGCGCAACATCACCAGTTGCACGCATCTTCTCTTCTGCGCGAAGAACATCGAACGCATCGGTGACCACGCCACCAATATTGCCGAAACCATTTATTACATGGCGACCGGTGCCCAGCCGGAAGGCGAGCGTCCGAAGGACGATACCGCCAACACCGTCGGCGCGGTAACGGAATAACCTCCGAATCCGGCCCCCAGGAGACAGTAATCGAATGATCCCGAGAGTTGCAGTCGTTGAAGACGAAGAGGCACTCAGCGTGCTCCTTCGCTATAATCTTGAAGCCGAAGGTTTTGAAGTTGATACCATCCTGCGTGGCGACGAGGCCGAGATACGGCTTCAGGAACGTACGCCGGACATTCTGATCCTCGATTGGATGCTGCCGGGCGTGTCCGGCATAGAGCTCTGCCGCCGCTTGCGCATGCGGCCGGAGACCGAGCGTCTGCCGATCATCATGCTGACGGCCCGCGGCGAAGAGAGCGAGCGCGTGCGCGGTCTTTCGACCGGCGCCGACGACTATGTCGTCAAGCCGTTCTCGACACCGGAACTCGTTGCCCGCGTCAAGGCCATGCTGCGCCGCGCCAAGCCCGAGGTCCTCTCCACAGTCCTGAAATGCGGCGACATAGAGCTCGACCGCGAGACCCATCGTGTTCATCGCAAGAGCCGCGAAGTCCGGCTCGGCCCGACCGAATTCCGTCTATTGGAGTTCCTGATGTCGTCGCCCGGCCGCGTTTTCTCGCGCTCTCAGCTTCTGGACGGCGTCTGGGGCCACGACATCTACGTCGACGAGCGCACGGTCGATGTCCACGTCGGCCGCCTGCGCAAGGCACTGAACTTCTCCAACATGCAGGATGTCATCCGCACGGTCCGCGGCGCGGGATATTCAATGGAAGCCTGATTGCCGCTCCCATGAGGAAATAAAAAAACGGGCCGCGAGGCCCGTTATTTTTTGTCTCTTATCCGGCTTAGTTTGCGCGGGCGGCTGCCCGGCGGCGATCGTTGACCGGCTGATAAGCCAAGCGCTGATGGTAGCTGCAATAGGGAGAAGAGTCGTTGCTTTCGCAGCCGCAGAAATGGAAATCATCCTTCAGCGGATCGCCGACCGGCCACTTGCAGGTGCGTTCAGTAAGCTCGGTCAGGCCAAGACGGCGGGAAATCGGTACGACCACGTTCGCGGCCGGACGATATTCCATTTCCGCCATCAGATCGACTTCGATCTCTTCCTTGAGCATCGTCGCGCCCTGCTGGCGCGTGACCGTGCGGGTTGCAATCCGCGAGGCATAGTTCGGCGCGCGGGGAGCCGAGGTATTGCGCTTCGGCGCGCGCACGGTCGTCGCAGTGCCGCCGGCCTTGGCGCGGCCAGGAAGGCTAAGCCTGTGGACCTTGCCGATGACTGCGTTTCTGCTCACGCCGCCGAGCTGTGCGGCGATCTGGCTCGCGCTCAGCCCTTCGGACCAAAGCTTCTTGAGTTTTTCGACACGCTCGTCTGTCCAGTTCATGCCCTGTCTCCGATTAGCGTTGTGAAGGCAGAATCCCTCACCATTGCCTCGGATGTGTCCGAAGCAGGAAACGCTTGACTAATTTTGGTGACTAGTTCCGCCGCATGCAGTCTAGTAATTGAGTTTTAACCTAGTGTGAGGCTGACTCCGTGACAAGAGTCGCGGGAATCCGGATGAATCGAATTTCAAGTTTTCCCCAACTTGCTGGCCGAGCGAGTCATTTCTGCAACATTAGCTGTTAATAAAATAAGTTCCTTTGGCTTTATGTTGCAGCACGCGGTAAACTCGCAGTTTGTTGACATTGCAGTGCGAAAAGTAAATAGTGTCACTCGCCGCCGAAAGGCGGCATTTTTAATTTTTCGGACCCGGTTTTTAGCCGGAGTCCGGTTGCCCCAACCTCGACAGGAGACCGCGCCATGGCTGAAGCCGCGCCGCTATATGACACCTATTCTCGTGCCCCTCTGCGGTTCGAGCGAGGTGAGGGCGTCTGGCTGATAACCGAAAACGGCGAACGTTATCTGGATTTTGGGGCAGGCGTTGCCGTGACGTCGGTCGGCCACAGCAATCCGCACGTCGTTAAGGCTTTGAAGGCGCAGGCCGACAAGGTCTGGCATCTATCGAACATCTATGAAATTCCCGGCCAGGAGGCGCTTGCAAAGCGGCTGACGGACGTCACTTTCGCCGATAAGGTGTTCTTCACCAATTCAGGCGCAGAGGCGCTCGAATGCGCGATCAAGACGGCGCGCCGCTATCAGTATTCCAAGGGCCACCCCGAGCGCTTCCACATCATCACCTTTGAAGGTGCCTTCCATGGCCGCACGCTGGCGACGATCGCTGCTGGCGGCCAGGAGAAGTATCTGGAGGGTTTTGGCCCGAAGACGCCGGGCTTCGACCAGGTTCCCTTTGGCGATATCGAGGCGGTTCGAGCCGCCATCACGGATGCGACCGCGGGCATCCTGATCGAGCCGGTACAGGGCGAGGGCGGCATCCGCCCGGCGACCAACGAGTTCATGAGGGCGCTGCGCCAGATTTGCGACGAGAAGGGCCTGCTGTTGATCCTGGACGAGGTTCAGACCGGTGTCGGCCGCACGGGCAAGCTGTTTGCCTATGAATGGTCCGGCGTCACGCCGGACATCATGGCTGTCGCAAAGGGTATCGGCGGCGGCTTCCCGCTTGGCGCCTGCCTTGCCACGGCGGAGGCAGCCTCCGGCATGAAGGTCGGCACCCACGGTTCCACCTACGGCGGCAATCCGCTTGCGATGGCGGTCGGCAGCGCAGTGCTCGACGTCATTCTTGCCGAGGGCTTCCTTGAGCACGTGCGTGAGGTGGCGCTCGTCTTCCGCCAGGGCCTTGCCTCCCTTAAGGATCGTTATCCGGACGTCATCGAGGATGTGCGCGGCGAGGGCCTGTTGCTTGGGGTCAAGGCAGCGGTTCCATCATCCGAACTGCTGCAGGCTATTCGCGCCGCTCGTCTGCTAGGGGTTCCGGCGGGCGACAACGTTATCCGCCTGCTTCCGCCACTCGTCGTCACGGCGGAGGAGGCTCGCGACGGGCTTTCTCGCCTCGAGCGTGCTGCAGAAAGCATTCGCGCGCAGACGACCAAGAAGACGGCTTGAATGGACGGACGCTCCTTGCGGAGCAGACAGGTAAGAACGAAATGGCTTCCCCCAAACACTTTCTCGATCTCTCGGCGGTAACCGCATCCGATCTCAGGGTCATCATGAACGACGCGATCGCGCGTAAGCAGGCTTTCAAGGCCGGAACGGGCGACAGGCCGCTTGCAGGCAAGATGCTGGCGATGATCTTCGAAAAGCCTTCCACCCGCACCCGCGTATCCTTTGATGTCGGCATGCGCCAGCTTGGCGGCGAGACGCTTTTCCTCTCCGGCACCGAAATGCAGCTCGGCCGCGCCGAGACGATCGGCGATACGGCCAAAGTACTTTCGCGTTATGTCGACGCGATCATGATCCGCACGACGGAGCACAGCCGCATGCTGGAGCTCGCCGAACATGCGACGGTCCCCGTCATCAATGCGCTGACGGACGATACCCATCCCTGCCAGATCATGGCCGATGTCATGACATTCGAGGAGCATCGCGGCCCCATCAAGGGCAAGACGGTTGCTTGGACCGGCGACGGCAACAATGTCCTGCATTCCTTGGTCGAAGGTGCCGCCCGCTTCGGCTACCGGATGAACATGGCCGTGCCTCTTGGTTCCGAGCCAAAGGATCACTATCTGAACTGGGCCCGCAACGAGGGTGCCCAGATCGTGCTCGGTCATGACGCCGACCGCGCGGTCGAGGGAGCCGATTGCGTGGTGACCGATACCTGGGTTTCCATGAATCAGGAACATCGGGCCCGTGGTCACAACGTCTTCCAGCCCTATCAGGTCAATCAGGCTTTGATGGCGAAGGCCGGCAAGGATGCATTGTTCATGCATTGCCTGCCTGCCCATCGTGGCGAGGAAGTGACGAACGAGGTGATCGACGGTCCGCAATCCGTCGTCTTCGATGAAGCGGAAAACCGCCTTCATGCGCAGAAGTCGATTCTTGCATGGTGCCTGGGCGCGATCTGAACCATACTACGCGCTGTGCTTGGCCTCATGGCCTCGTGGCTGCGCGAGCGGAAAGGCTTTCTAGTCTGCCGCTCTGACGACTAGGAGTAAGACCATGTCCGATACTGCAAGCGCTCTCGGCGATTTCGACTTCGCCGGCGATGATCACGTTGTTCCGTTTCAGGTAGAGGGCCTCGACGTGCGCGGCCGCGCCGTCCAACTCGGCCCCATGCTGGATGCGATCCTTGAGCGCCACGAATATCCCGCACCCGTCGCCCGGCTTCTGGCCGAAGTCATCGCGCTGACGGTGCTCCTCGGCACGTCCCTTAAGTTCGAGGGCAAATTCACGGTGCAGACGAAGGGCGATGGCCCGGTCGATCTCCTCGTCGCCGACTTCTCGACGCCGGAGGATGTTCGCGCCTATGCACGCTTCGATCAGGCTTTGCTCGACAAGGCAGTCGCCGCAGGCGAGACCGAGCCGGAACAGTTGCTCGGTAAAGGCGTGCTCGCCTTCACGATCGATCAGGGCAAATTCACCCAGCCGTATCAGGGCATCGTGCCGCTCAACGGTACCTCGCTGGAGGATATCGCCGGCACCTATTTCCGCCAATCGGAACAGATCCCGACGCGTGTCCGTCTGGCTGCTGCCGAACTGTTCGATCGCGACGAAGCGGGCATGCCGCGCCATCGCTGGCGGGCAGGGGGGCTCGTGGCGCAGTTCCTGCCGGAAGCACCTGAGCGTATGCGTCACGCCGACCTCCACGGCGGCGACGGAGACGACGGCGCTCAGACTCACAGGGAAGACGACGCCTGGACTGAAGCCCGCTCGCTGGTCGATACTATCGACGCCGATGAACTGACCGACCCGCATGTCGGTACGGAACGGCTGCTCTATCGTCTCTTCCACGAGCGTGGCGTGCGCGTTTTCGGTGCCCGGGAAGTCTTCGACCGGTGCAGCTGTTCGCGCGACAAGATCAAGAATGTGCTGAAGGGTTTCTCGGCAGACGAGATCGATGCCAGCCAGGAAAACGGCGAGATTGCCGTCACCTGCGAATTCTGCTCCAAGACCTACCGTTTTGAGGTTGAAGAAGTCGCAACGGCTGCCGAGTGATCAGTTCAGTACCCTGAGCAGACCAGGAGAATCCAGCGAGAAGGCGGGTATTTCTACGTCGAAAAACTCGCCTGCGTCGGTTTCCATCTGGTAGTGCCCGAACATGAGGCCCGATGGCGTGTCCAGTGGACAGCCGGACGAGTATTCGTAGGTGTCGCCAGGTTCCAGCCGGGGTTGCTCACCGACGACGCCTGGCCCGGTCACCTCATCCACCACGCCGTTTTGATCGGTGATGTTCCAGTAACGGTTGATGAGTCTGACGGTCAGATCCGAATTGTTGCTGATTACGATCCGGTAACCCCACACATAGCGATTGTCGTCCGGGTCGGATTGCTCCTCCAGATAAAAGGGTTCGACGACGACTTCTATATCTCGTGTGTTGGCGCGATACATGCCTTACACCATAGCCAGGATATGTTACCGGTATCTTATACACGGGCTCGACCCGTCACGAAATGATTGGGATCATGCTCAAAGCACGATGATTGCATCTCTTTCGGGCACTAATCCTGTTGTTCAGAGTGCGCTCCCGCACCGGAGCGTGGCTTCGTGGATGTCCTAGGTAAGGCATCCGGCCGGACCGGCAAGGCCCGGCCGTCCCCACGGCAGGTCAGGATTTAACCTTGGAAAGAGCCTGAGCGAAATCTTCGATCAGGTCGTCCGTATCTTCGATGCCTGCCGACAGGCGCACGGTGCCGGCCGAAATGCCGAGCTCGGCGCGGGCCTCCTCCGAAAGGTTCTTGTGTGTGGTCGTCGCCGGGTGCGTGATCAGGCTGCGCGTATCGCCGAGATTGTTGGAGATCGTCACGACGCCGAGCGCATTCTGCAGGGCGAAAGCCGCCTCCTTGCCGCCCTTCAGCTCGAAGCACACCAGCGTCGAGCCGCCAGACATCTGCTTGGCGATGATATCGGCTTGCGGATGGTCCTTGCGGCCCGGATAGATGACGCGCGCCACCTGCTTCTGCTCCGCCAGGAAATCGGCGATCTTCGACGCATTCTTCGTCTGCTGTGCAACGCGCAGCGGCAGGGTCTCGATGCCCTTCAGCAGCGTCCAGGCGTTGAACGGCGACATTGCCGGGCCGGTGTGGCGGAAGTAGTCGTGCAGGTTCTCGTTGATCCACTCCTTATCGGAAAGGACGACGCCGCCGAGGCAACGGCCCTGACCGTCGATATGTTTGGTGGCCGAATAGACGACGATATGCGCGCCGAGCTCCAGCGGCTTCTGGAAGAGCGGCGTCGCGAAGACGTTGTCCACGACCACTTTCGCGCCGATCTGGTTTGCGAGCTTTGCAACGCCGGCGATATCGACGATTTCGAGCGTCGGGTTGGTCGGGCTTTCCAGGAAGAAGACCTTGGTCTTCTTGGTGATCGCCTTTTCCCAGTTCTCGAGATGGCGGCCATCCACCAGCGTGCATTCGATGCCGTATTTCGGCGCCAGCGTCTCAACGACCCAGCGGCAGGAGCCGAAGAGCGCACGGGCAGCTACGATATGATCGCCGGCCTTCAGCTGGCAGAGGATTGCGGCGGTGACGGCAGCCATGCCGGAGGCCGTGGCGCGGGCATCTTCCGCGCCTTCCAGCGCGCACATGCGCTTCTCGAACATGTCGTTAGTCGGGCTCCCGTAGCGGGCATAGATAAAGCCCTCGGTCTCGCCCTTGAAGCGCGCTTCTGCCGCCTCCGACGTGTCGTAGACGAAGCCCTGCGTCAGATAGATTGCCTCCGACATCTCGCCATATTGCGAGCGCAGCGTTCCGCCGTGAACGAGTTGGGTTGCCGGGCGCCAGGTCTTGCTCATGCCATCACCACTTTCAAACAACAAAAAAACCGGCCGCAAAAGCAGACCGGTTTCATACCCGGTCCTTTTAGCCACTTGTTTAACGTGGCTGCAAGCCGACCGGCCAAATCACCACGGGATAAAGCTGCAATACTGCCGTTAGCTTCTTGCGTCAATTCCCTGTATTTGGTTTTGTCGGCCACGAACTATGGATGGAGCATGATGGCTCGCGAAACTGGAATCTTGGCCGACCGCGCAATTGCCGCCCTGTTTGAGACCGGGCGCCTCACGAGTGAGCGCGAGCTCGATCTTGACCAGATTCAACCCGCCAGCTTGGATCTCCGGTTGGGCAGCAAAGCCTTCCGCGTCCGCGCAAGCTTCATGCCCGGTCCGTCCCACCTCGTTTCCGACAAGCTGGACCGGCTGAGCCTGCATGTCATCGACCTTTCCGAAGGTGCCGTTCTTGAAACCGGGTGCGTCTATATCGTGCCCCTCATGGAACGCCTTGACCTTCCGGCTGAAATGTCGGCCTCGGCGAACCCGAAGAGCTCGACCGGCCGCCTGGATATCTTCACCCGCGTCATTACCGACTACGCGCAGGAATTCGACAAGATCCCTGCCGGTTATTCGGGGCCGCTCTACCTGGAAATCAGCCCGCGTACGTTCCCTGTCGTCGTGCGCCGCGGCTCGCGCCTCTCGCAAATACGCTTCCGGGTTGGCCAGTCCGTTTTGGGAGAGCCGGAACTGCAGGCCCTGCACGATGCAGAAACGCTTGTTGCGAGCGCCAAACCCAACGTTTCCGGCGGCGGTATCGCGCTGTCGATTGACCTGGCAGGCGACAAGGACGGTCTGATCGGTTATCGCGGCAAGCATCACACGGCAGTCGTCGATGTCGACAAGAAAGGCGAGCACGATATCTTCGATTTCTGGGAGCCGCTCTATAGCCGGGGCCGCAATGAACTGATCCTCGATCCGGACGAATTTTACATCCTCGTCTCGCGCGAGGCCGTGCATGTTCCGCCCCACTATGCAGCCGAGATGACGCCCTTCGATCCGCTCGTTGGGGAATTCCGCGTGCATTATGCCGGCTTCTTCGATCCGGGCTTCGGCCATGCGCCGGCCGGCGGAAGGGGCAGCCGCGCGGTTCTCGAGGTGCGCAGCCACGAAGTGCCCTTCATCCTGGAAGACGGCCAGATCGTCGGCCGGCTGGTTTACGAGCACATGCTGGAAAAACCCGAAAGCCTCTATGGTTCCGGGCTGGGATCGAATTATCAGGCGCAGGGCCTGAAGCTCTCGAAGCACTTCCGCATCTGAGCGCTTGATAGCGCTGTTGGAAGGTTCACCTCTACCCGTTGCGGGTCTCGTCACTCCGGCTAAGCCCGTTTTCGTGACGATGAACAGGGATGCCGGGCTTCCCACGGGGCGAACGGCTCATGACCACGCCGAAGGCGAACAGCGCGAACCCCGAGCAATAAGTCCAGACGAAAATTCGGTCCATGAACCAGGCATGCTGGATGGTGTGCTGCCAGAAAACGATCAGCCACGCCAACAGCACGAGATTGGATCCGGCCAGGAGTGTCGCTTTCGTTCGAAAGGCTTCGCTCGACGAGAGCGACTGGATTTTCTGCCATCCCCAAATGCCGCCCACGACGGCCAGTAACAGGCCGAAGCCGGCCATGAAATAGTGAAGACCGCCGACCGGCGTGCTCAACCCGCCTATAACCTTTCTCAACCACTTCACTGGGTCTGGGTCTCCCGCTGTCCGGTGTCCAAGTGAGCTTGCAAAATCCGTGATCACGTCCGGGCCGAAAACCAGGGTCGCAAGCGTGAGCTTGATCACCAGACACAGCCCGGCCGCGATAACAAAAGCGGCCGCAGCCGTTGCCGCCGAAACAGCAATCTCCACGCGATTTGCCGAACTCCTCAGGACGAAGGGGGTAATCCCGACGATCATCGCAAGCCCGAGCGGCAGGCCACCTGTCAGGAACTCCGTCAGTATCGTAAAACAGCCGAAGAGCGCCGATGCCGTCACCAAGTGCACGCGGGAGAGCTGGCGATGCGACGCGACGCACAAGTACAATGCAAAGAGAACTGCGACAGCATCTGCAGGCGCGTGGCCCAAGGACTGCGAAAACGATTCAAACCCGAACCAGCGCGCGAACCCAAATCCGATCGAAACAAAGAGCAAACCGTCGAATACATCATCCCCCCGGGTCAGCCGGAACATTGCGAAAGCAGCCACGGCAATGATCAACAGCGATAGAATGCTCGAGAACACCCATCGGATCGTCGCGATCTCCGCCAGAGGCAGGATGTAGCGCATGAGCACGGTTTGCGCGTGCAAATAGCGATGATACGGTTGAACCCCGATCTCTGTCTGATTGGTTGGCGCGAATGTCTGCAACGCATCGCAGGGCTGCTGCCCGTCAGCGAACGGCGCACTCGGCGACACCGCCAGCTGCCAGCGGTTTTCGAGCCGCTGGTCGATTGCCATCAGCAGGATCAAGCAGTCGTTGTACTGATGCTCGCCGATGACCGTGTTGCCGCGATCTCTCCAACTCCCCGGCACAAGGTCTCCGGATTCGTAGGCCGCCAGAATATGCCGCCGCGCCGTCTCGACGTCGCGACCGATACTGAGGTAGGACACGAGGAAATAGGCCGAGAAAATGAGCAGCGGCAGCGTCAGAACGATGGCGCCCAAGCGGACGGCGTCCGGCCGCAAGATTGTCCAGCATGTATGGAGCAACTCGGAACCCGACCAGGCTCGAGTCTCACCCGGCGTGAACACGATTCTTCTTGCGCCGATGTAATTGACGAAAAGGGCTATGCCCGATGCAACGGCGAGCGCGACAAGGGGATGGCTCAGCGGCCAAGGTGACGAAAAAACCAATACACTATAGATCGCCATATTGACGAGGTAGCCGACGCCTTGGACGCCGACATAAGCCGGGATGGCAACCGCAAGCGAATGCCGCGAACCAGCAAAGACAAGCTGCCTGTTGAGAAAAAACGTAACCGCCAGTGCAATCGGAAAGGACACCAGGCGCGCACCAACCGGGCCCATCCCGGTGGTTGCGAGTAAGAGGTGTAGAACGCCGGCGTCAACAAGAAATCCGATGCCACCCACGACAGCGTATCCCGACAGCATCCGACACCTCCTGATTTGTTGCAGCTGGAGACGTTTGGCCCAGTCGCCTCGCTCAGTGCGACTGAAGATAGCAGAGCCGTTTCATCTCAAGTCGCGTACGCGACACCATTTCCAGGATCAGCCCGATGAGAAAGCTGAGGGTCCCGGAAAGAACCAGGCCAACGCAGAGCACCGCCGTTGGTAACCTCGGTACCGTACCGGTCTCGAGGAAGACCTCCCATATTGGGATGCTCAACCAGAGAGCGGCCAAGACGAGCAGAAAGCCCGACAGGCCGAAGAATTGAAGCGGGCGTTCATCCTTGATCAGGCGCGCGATGAGAAGCAGAATCTTGAAGCCGTCGCGATAAGTCCGCAACTTGCTTTGCGAACCTTCCGTGCGCGCATTGTAATTCGTCGCGATCTCGGCGCAGGGCACTCTCAGTTCAAGCGCGTGCACCGCAATCTCAGTCTCGATCTCGAAGCCCCTCGATGTGGCCGGAAAGGATTTCACGAAGCGACGAGACAGCACCTTATAGCCTGAAAGCATGTCCTTGAACTGACGTCCGAAAATATTGCGGACGATGGCCGTCAGCAGATAATTCCCGAACCGGTGCCCTGGGCGATAGGCCTGCTCGTCGGTCGAGAGCCGCGCCCCGTTTACGAAGTCGAGATTCTCCGAGATCAGCTTGTCAATCAGAACTGGCGCCGCTGAGGCATCATAGGTGCCATCACCGTCCACGAGAATGAATACGTCCGCGTCGACGTCTGCAAACATGCGCCTTACGACGTTACCCTTGCCCTGCTGCGGTTCCGCACGCACGATTGCACCTGCCTCTCGAGCTCGTAAGCATGTCTCGTCCGTCGAGTTGTTGTCGTAAACGTAGATCCGGGCGGTTGGGCAGGCTCTTTTGAAATCATTCACGACCTTGCTGACGGCCTTTGCCTCATTGTAGCAGGGAATAAGGATAGCGAAGTCCACGCCTGAGCGCGTCCGCGGCAGCGCGTCATGGCTTCGTCGTGCACCCCACTGGTTGGAAATATCTGGCTCGGTCGCGTCTGTTCGCATCATGGCGTGATTGCGCCCCCCAGCGCAGAAAGGATTCGTGTCTACGTCAATATAATGCACGAATTACGCCGATCAGCGTAGCTGATCACAATGTAGAAGTGCGAAAAACGTAACATGCTTACTTGAGACTGTCGACTCTAAAAACTCATGAGGTTTCTGGATATTCATCAAGTAAATCGGAAATATACTAGGGTTTTGAATGTTGAGTTCTGCAGATGTCAGATATAACCTGATATTATACTGATAAACTATATGCCTCTCGAATTGAAAGGCATTTTCAAGATTGGGAGGCCGGTAATATTCCTAAAGAGTGATTTTATTCTGCCACTAATGGCGGTCCGGAGAAGATGGGTTCTACGGACACCCGAAATATCTTGCGGCGTCATCGTTGGATGGCGGACGATTTCTAAAATTCCCGCTACTGTTTACTGCGAAATACTCGCAGCGGCTTAGGCCGGGGAGGAAAACATGATTGATTGAGGAGGGCGGCACGAGCAGGCGATTAGAAATGTACATGCTCGGACACCGAAAGGCTTTGTGGCTCCGGTTTCGGATCGAACTATCAAGCACAGGGCGTGAGCCCTAGAAGAGCTTCCACATCTGAGCGCTTGACACCGTCCTCCATCTGTTGGAAGGCTTCCGTCGTTGCGGGTGTAGCTCAATGGTAGAGCAGCAGCTTCCCAAGCTGAGAACGCGGGTTCGATTCCCGTCTCCCGCTCCATCAACCTTTTCAAGCGCTTACAGCCGGTTCGGTTTGCGGATTTTGGGGCGGTTTTACAGCAAGTTTTACACCGGCATTGATTTGGCTGATGATCGCCCGCGTTGCTGCGCCCCTGCCGACGTACCTGCGAATGATGTTTCGTACCTCATCCTCGGACCATCCCATGATCTCTGCAATGACACGTTCGGGTAGTCCGACAGTGTAGAACTTCGTGGCTGCGGTTCCACGGAAGTCATGGAAATGCAGATTGCGCTCGCTCAGTCCCGCCAGCTTCTTGGCCGTATGGAACGATGAAGCCAGCCCGTCCTGTGTCCATGACTGACCACGACTGTTCGTAAGAATGGTTTTGCCGCGCTTGGGTATGCGCGCCAGCAGTTCGCGCAGGTCATCATACAGCGGTATGACTGCCTCCCGCTTGCCGCTGCTCTTGCCTGTAGCGATGATGATTGCATCCTCGCCAGCATGCGCCCAACAAACCTGTACGAGATCGCCGACACGCAAGCCTGTGTGAATGGCTAGATCAATGGCAAACGCCAACTCAGCAGAGCATACCTGCTTGCCCTTGTCGTCTGTGGCTTCCTTGAGTGTGACGATGTCGCCCTCTGTCCATACGATGGCTGAGCGGTCATTCTTGTACAGGCTTTTGATGCCCTCGCATGGATTGGCTGCGATCTTGCCTAGCGGATCGACGCCGTGCGACAGAACGCGAGACAACACCTGCATCCCATAGTCGGCGGTGCGAGGCGTATCAGCAAACTGGCTGCGCCATTGCAGGATGGTCGGCCGTATCCGCTTGTGCCTATCGAACTGCGCGTTGCTGGTTTCGCCAAAATGAGCCTCGATCTTGTCGAGCATTCGTGACCAGTTGCGCTTCGTGCTGTCGGCCAATTTTGCGTACTCTGGGCTCTTGCGGTACGCCTGTACAATTGAACTGAATTTCGCACTGTCGGGTGCGTTGCGGCTTTCCCTTGCCTCTTGGTACGAGGCCATGAAATCGTCTGAACCGGGAGCGCCGGTTAGGCGAGGACCACCACGCCAAGCGTAATAGTAGTGCCTGCCCTTGGATGAAACCTTATGTACGCCCTTCAATTCGACCAGAACCATTACTCATCCTAATGCTTGAGCTTGTACTGAACGCTTGTTTCGCCAATCGCGCAAAGCCACCCTGTAGAAACAGACGATCAATGCTGGAAACAGATGCGCCGTTAGAAAAGGCGTTTTCAAATCATCAGGTTCGCCAGTCGTAAACTCCACTGGTTTACGGCCCTGTTTCGAACTTGCCCTTGGTCGCTAAGTGCGCGTCGTTGCTCGCTCTGGCTTTCCGGTGCGTCGGAAAGCTGGCCTGACCGCCATGGAGAAGGCGGCAAGGCTGAGCAGTGTTATGGTGATGTCTGGAATTGTAGCAACTGCTTTGGCTGTCATTTGCGCTGCCGTACCCATGCGCTGTATCCGGGCTTGTGCTGCCTTGCGTTCGTTAACATGCGCAAGAAGGGCGTAAGCTTCTGCTTGCGACCTCGTACCTCCAAACATGTAGAGGTATTTCTCTTCAATCCGGTATTTGTTGCCGTGTTCCTCAAGCCATCTCCGAGGATCGAAATCTGGATCAGCGGGATTACGGTAAGATCGCTGGTATGATGCCGCGAAGTTGAAAATGATACTGCCGCCCGCTTTGAAGCTGTCAGTCACGCCCTTGAACAGAGTTTCGGTATTGTCGTCTGTAGCGATGCCTAGTGTCTGATACCAAGATTGCCGGTCGTGCTCCTCCTGGCACTCCTGTGCCGCACGTGTGCTTGCGGCTTCTCCACCAGTGACGGGTTGCCCCATCGAATTCGTTGTACCTTCCGATAGATTGTATGGCTGGTACTGTTCGGGGATGCCCTCGAACCCGCAGGCTGCATAAAGGCTGGTAGGTGCGACCAGCAAACCAGCGGTCAATATGCAGGCCCGTAATGCTGGCAGCATGAATGAAGCCGAGTAAGTGAGATTATATGCCTGCCTTTGTGCTGCTGGCCTTGCTGCTGTTGCGTTCGATTGCAATGAGACACGCCCCGTATGGAAGGGCGGTAGGCGCGGTACGTCCCCGCGAATGCCCTTCGATCTCTGGTGATCGGGGAGTTAGTAACCGCATAGCACGGCCCTACGGCCTTTAGTTCGGAGAACCTGGACATACGCCGCAGGCTCCCCGACCATATAAGGTCGAAGAGTTGGTGCCATTTCGGCGGCACCAGCCTAGCTATGAGGGGTTACTACGCCCCTGAGCCGCACGTACGGCCTAAGGGATCTCTCTCGTATTCAGGAATCGGTGTCAATCCTGAATGGCACGCCTGATTTCCGATACTCGCAAACGATGCTCGTGTTTCCACCTCGCTTGCCTGACCTCGCAGCATGCGCTTAAATCACAATAGTATCAGATGCTTGTAGATATTTTAGGGGAGGTTGAAATTTCCAAATTTGGCCGTGAGTGCGCGCCAGTTGCTTTCATGCCCATTGGGTCATCCCTAGCCCCGCTTGGGCGCTGACGAGCCGCTATGGCCAACTGAGGGTATGCCCGAAAGCAAACCCATCTCTATAATGAAACATTATCCGACCGAGAGAATAAATATCATTGAAATCAGGTTTCGACTGTAGTCGTGTTCTGTATTTACGGTCCGTAAAGCGGCTACGCTATGCGGTTGTGCTGTAATAATAGCGCCGATCTAGCGTATGTTCGGCTGTAATCAAGGTGTTGTACTGTTGATCATATTTAAACTATGTAGATCTCGTTGTTGAAAACAACAGATACGGCTTGTGGTATTCCGGGTGGATGAAATAACATGCGGCTGTCCTGCTGTTATGGCTAGGCGCAAATCATAAACGATGCAATATATATGTCTCGTATAGGTTTGTTATGTGAAGCTGGAGGCTAAATAATAACTATTATATATTATTTATCTTTATATGTAGCTATAAAATCATAACTGTATATATAATATGTATTTAGTAATATTATTATCTAGTACATATAATAGTATATATACTGGTACATATTTCCATCTGCGATGGGAAGGGTAAACCGATATTCGGCAGAAAGTGCTAATATATAATCAGGTACAGGAGCTTAGGTTTCGCTTTCCGGTTTAAGCCGCCCGAAGGCGTTGCAAGCCGGTTTTAAACCGAACGCGTATATTCCTAAAAGGGTCCGTTAGCCTTCCTAAGGTGCGAGCCAGCCCTACAGAACGGCCCGCTACCGGAATGCTCTATCCGCAGCCGTATCCAGTCACATGCCCCACTTGGCGAGCGCCGTTTCGGCTCCGGCCTGATCATCCCTGATCCTGAGTACAGTCTGCCTCTTCAATCCGGTTGCTTTGGCGATCTCGGAAGTGCCATTGCCGATTGCTAGCATGTCCACGACCTGCCGGAACGTCTTACGGTCGTAACTGGGCTTCTTGCCACGGTATTTGTCGGTGTCGCCTTTCTTGGCGTCAATTCCGGCCCGCTGAGCGGCTTTCGTCGCTTCCGCCTGTGCTTGAGCCGTTGCCGCCATGAAGGCGATCAGTGCGTCCCTCACGGCCTGCCGTATCGGGTCTGTGGTCGCCCCATCGAAAGTCATCCCGTTGATTACCGTTTTGACGATCACGCCCTGCCGCATGAAGTGCCGAATAGCATCGGTCACGTCTTGGTAGTTGCGCCCCAACCTATCGACCCAACGGACCACCAGTACATCACCGTGGCGAAGCCTATCGTACAGTCTCCTGCCTTCTGGCCTGTCGGCAAGTCTCGTGCTTACACCTGATACGCCATCGTCTGCGATTACCTCGTCAATGACAAAGCCAGCCTGTTCGGCGTGTGTACGCTGGTGGTCAATCGTCTGGTCAATGGTCGATACACGAGCATACAGGATCGTCTTGGACACCGCTCATTCCTTTATCCGTTAGGGTGATGTCCATTAAAATGCATGTCCGTTGAGCCAAGTCAACCCTTATGGACATGCTTGTGCACCTTGCTGCAGATGTACGTTGAGGTATGCCCTTGCGGACAGGGTGCCATACCCTTCCTTATGTAGTTTGAGATGAAGTGCATTCTCGACAGTTATGAACACACCTTGCGCTGTGTCGGAATTCGAATGCACCGGACGGACAGCAGCCCGTTGGGGGAAGTGGCTGGGCGAAGGAACGTAAATACCCCCTCGGAAAAAAATCTAGTTTTGGGGATAGCGCGCTGTCGCAATGTCTAGTTCGCCTGCACTAGTGTATGCCTGACGCACGTGTTGACGTTGAAGGCCGGGGATAGCGCAGCAATGAAGTGGATTACGGCAACTGACCTACAGCACTGGGCAGCGACATTATCTGCACGTGCCGCTTTCCCGGAGCTGATAGCTGATCTGATCAGAGCTACGGCAAGAGAAATCCAGAGCTTTAGATTCCCTAGTGGCAACAAGGCACAGGTAAGGGGTTTCGACGGATGGCTTCAAGCAACCGGCGTTGCGCCTTATGTTCCCGATGGGTTGTCCGTATGGGAGTTTGGTGCAAGTGGAGCAAATGCTACCAAAGCATTGAGTGACTTCAACAAGCGCTCCAAAGAGGTGTCGGCGGACAGGCAGAAAGAGACAACCCTCGTGCTTGCCTCGCCCTACACGTGGGACGACCCCCAGAATAAGCTCCCAGACTGGATCGCTGACCGCAAAAAATCGTCGGACTGGAAGGACATCATCTTCCTTGATGGTGTGCAGATAGAGGACTGGCTCCAGCTATGCCCCGGCGTATCAGCTAGGTACGCTGTGGAGATGCAGCTTCGTCCCTTGGAGGGGGCTCAGAGTTCCGACGAATTCTGGCAAGAATTTACGTACAGGTTTAAGATACCGCTCACCGAGGAAGTTCTTCTCTGCGGGCGAGAGGCACAAGCTGACGAACTGCTACAAGGCCTTTTACATGGCCAAGGTTCCATTCAGTTTGCAGCCGACGCACCTGATGAGGTTATTGCCTTCGCTATCGCTGCTGTCGCAAAGCAGAGTGGGATACACGATTATTCTTAGAGAGCCGAATACTAGTCCTCGATACCCAGCACGCAGCACGTTCCTTTGCGCGAGATCGCGGGCGCAACCATATTTTCTTTCCCAGACTTCAAGCTAACGCCCTATCAGGACAACTGTCGAATATCGGACCTACGTTGATTGCCCTTGGCCGAGATCAGCCGAGCCGACAAGGCTTCCTCAACCGCCCGTCAACGTATGAGTTTGCGAAAGCACTACAGTCGCTAGGCATGCCCGATAATGAAGCTGACAGTCTCGCGCGTCACTCCGGCCGCAGTATAGTCGTGCTAGCAAGACAGTTTGGTTCTGGAAACATCGCTCGACCTGCCTGGGTTGAGCAAGGGCACACCCTTATCCCAGCTGTATTGGCAGGAGGATGGGACGGAGGAAGTGATGTAGATTGCGAACTGGTCAAGTCGCTGATCGCAAACCAAGACTACCCTACCTTCGAGGGGGGACTACGAAAGCTAGCGAAATCACAGGACCCGCCAATAGATAGCGAAGGACCTATCTGGAAAATCCGTGCCCCTGTCGATGCTTTTGTCCATCTGGCGCATCTCATCGGTAGGAGCGATCTAGATAGGCTGGGCGTGGCGGCGAGTAAGGTGTTTTCTGAGATCGACGCTCCTGTCGATCCGGATGCGCCGTTTATGCTACCGGGCACTGCACCACGGAAGCACAGCAGTTGGCTACGAGATGGAATTGCAAATACTCTATTGCAGATCGCTGTATTGAGCGAACAGGCTGAGCTTAATATTCCAGGCACAAACCCTCAGCAGTGGGTTGAGGAGATCGTTGCAAGTATTCCGGGGCTCGCCTCAGACTATCGGCTCATTGCCAGCATGAAAAACGAGCTTTGGATGCTGATGGAGGCAGCGCCTCGCCCTTTGCTATCCGCCCTCGGGGAACTACTCGAGGGTGATGGAGCGAAGGCCCTTGGCTTCTTTAGCACAGATGACGAACTATTCGCTCCAACAAGTTCACACACATACGTTCTGTGGGCGCTCGAAACTCTGGCATGGGACCCTCGTCACCTAGAGCAGGTGTCACCGTTACTGGCGAAATTGGCGAAGATCGACCCAGGTGGAAGGACAACAAACAGGCCCATCAACAGCCTAAGATCAATTTTGTTGTCATGGGCGCCGAACACCCATGCAACCTTGGAGCACAGGCTACGCGTCATCGACAAAACTACTGAATCCGTACCGGAGGTGGGCTGGGAGCTGCTAATGTCGCTGCTTCCTCGCACTCACGATACGAGTAGCCCCACTAGAAAGCCGAAATTCAGGGAAGCGGGGGCTTCGCAGGAGGAGGTACTTACCAACGCAAAAGTGTGGGCTGCACAGGACTACGTGGTCGAGCGTGCGCTTGAACAAGTCAGAAACAGCGGCTCTCGGTGGATCGATCTTATAGATAGGTTGGATGACTGGCCGTCTAAACAAAGAGCGAGCGCGTTTGCTGCCCTCGATAGCTGGCTGTCGTCTACAGACCAGCCTACCAAGGCGGTGTGGGCCGAATTGAACCAGCTACTTCATAAGCATTTAGCTTTTGCGGACGCCCAGTGGGCAATGTCGAGGGACGAACTTGCAACGCTACAGGACATAGTGCGACGTCATCAAGCCGATGACGTGGTAGAGCGGGTGAGTTGGCTGTTCAAAGAATGGTCGGTACAAGTAGGTACAAGCTTTGATGGCAACGATGCAGAGCTGAAGCAGCTTAGGATACAGGCACTAGTCGATATACTCGAAGCTGGCGAAGATGGAGAACTGTTTCGCCTCATCGATTTGGTCGGTCGCCCAGAGACAGTAGCGGTATCACTCTTGGACATTACGACTGATCCAGAGGAGATTAGTAGGTGGATCAAAGCATCCCTTAGCCACGGCACATTACCAGCTATTGATTGTGCGCGTGTCCTATCTGCGGGCGGACGCAACAATTCGGGAGACGAGTGGAAGCAGCGTCTCATAATAGATGCTGCCAATGAGGGTTGGAGCACGGAGTTGGTTGCAACCCTTCTACTGAATTGGCCTGATACCGAAGACACATGGGAATACGTGGCCGGACTGCAATCCGAGGTGAGGCAACTCTATTGGGCTAGAAAGTATCCATTCGGTCTTGAAAACCCCACGCCGGCTTCTGTGGATGCGATACAGAACTATCTACTAGCTTCTCGGCCAGCGGCTGCTTTGCAAGCGTCCCACAGGATCATCGCGGCAGTGCCAAGTAGTATGCTTCTGACGATGCTGAGACTGCTGCTTGAGGCAGACAATCCGCAGGAGCTTGGTCAGATGACGGGCTACTACGTTGAACATGTCTTCGAGGAACTGGACAAAAGACAAGACGTTGAGGTTAGTGACCTTGCGCAAATGGAGTACGCGTACTTTCCGATCATGGAACGTCGCCCCAGAAAACTCGTAATACATAAGCTGATGGCTCAAGACCCAGCGTTCTATATGTCTTTGATAACGTCGGTCTTTGGCCCCGCTACGAAACAAGGGGAAGCACCAGAGGGCGATGCTACCGAAAGCTCAGAGCAACAGCGAGCAAAATGGCGCAATGACTACCGCGTGTTGTCAGATTTCCATACGATCCCTGGCCAGGAGGGCGACGCAATTGATTACGACAAGCTGATGGCCTGGGTACAAGAGGTACGAAGACTCGGCGCTGAGGAGGATAGGGTCGTAATTACTGATCTGTACATAGGCCACATGCTGGCACATGCACCCGAAGATAAAGACAAAGCTTGGCCGCACGTCGCTGTCCGTAAGTTACTAGATAGCCTTACTATTGAGGACATTGAGCGTGGGATAATGACTGAGCGATACAATATGCGGGGTGTTTACAGCAAGTCATTGTACGAAGGTGGAAAGCAGGAGCTAGACATAGCGCGGCAGTACAAAGAGTGGGCGCACGCTACCTCAGCATTTCCGACAACTTCAATGATGCTAGACCGCATTGCCGAAAGCTACGAGCGCGATGCTGTTCGGGAGAATGAGAGAGCTGAACTTGATAAGTTGCGGGACACATGATGGGTGATCTGTCAGCCCCCTAAATCTGGTAGCCGCCAAACGGGATTATGCCGGTTTCCGCTTTTACAGCTGCTTCCTAAGTCATTGATTCCCAAAGGCTTGGGTGGTAGCTGTTTCTGTAAAACTTTTGGACTAACTCATTGAAAACATTGGATTGGGGTCCAGCTTCCCAAGCTGAATACGAGGGTTCGATTCCCTTCACCCGCTCCAGCTTCTGCCCGACCTACAATGCCGTTGAAAAACAAATGGGCAGCCGAAGCCGCCCATCCTGATCATCTGATTTTCGGTGTTTTCAAAACTCCGTCCAGTCTGCTTCCTTGCTGGCCGGGGACGTGCTGCCGCCCCCGAAGGCACCGGCAAGTTTTTGGCCAAGCGCGCGCGCAGGGGAGACCGTCGGCCGCGCATTGCCTTCGCTTGCAACGCGGATCGCGCGCTTGGACGCCGGTGCGGGACGGGCCGCAGGCCGCGGCGTACCATGCGAGATGGAAGGCGCTGCTACCGCGATACTGCCCGTTCCGGTCAGCTTGAACTGGCCGAGCAGATCGTTGAGCGCCGCTGCCTCGGTCGCCAGGCCGTGGCTCGCCGCGGTCGATTCCTCGACCATTGCAGCATTCTGCTGCGTGCCCTGGTCCATCGCGTTCACCGAGGTGTTGATCTCCTGCAGGCCGATGGACTGCTCGCGGGAGGCCTCGGCAATCGCATGGACATGGCTGTTGATCTCCTGCACTTCGTGAAGGATGGTTTCGAGCGCCTTGCCAGTCTCGCCGACGAGCGCGACGCCGGTCTCCACATGCGCGCCGGACGTGGTGATCAGCGCCTTGATCTCTTTCGCTGCATTGGCGGAGCGCTGGGCAAGTTCGCGCACCTCCTGGGCGACGACCGCAAAGCCCTTACCGGCTTCACCTGCGCGGGCGGCCTCGACGCCGGCATTGAGCGCCAAGAGGTTCGTCTGGAAGGCGATGTCGTCGATGACACCGATGATGTTGGAGATCTCGCCGGAGGACTTCTCGATCTCCTGCATGGCATCGACCGCCTTGCGCACCACGTCGCTTGACTTCTCGGCCCCGGCGCGGGTGCGGGTGACGAGCTGGCTCACTTCCGCCGCACGCTTTGCCGCATCCCTGACGGTGGTCGTAATCTCCTCGAGTGCTGCGGCGGTCTCCTCGACAGAAGCGGCCTGCTGTTCGGTGCGCTTGGAAAGCGCATCCGCCGAAGAGCGGATCTCGTTGGCCCCGGCATTGATCGCCGTGGCATTCGAGCCGACCGAGACCATCGTCTCGTTGAGCCTGCTCGCCGAGTTGTTGAAGTCGAGGCGCAACGAGTCGAGATGCGCCGCAAACGGCGTCTCGATACGGGAAACGAGGTCGCCTTCTGCAAGACCACGCAGGCCTTCTCCAAGCGAGTGCATGGCGCGCTCCAGTTCGCTCGCTTCCGCATTGCGCTGTGCATCCCTTTCCTGGCGCTCGCGGTCGCTGAGATTGCGGTCGGCCACAGCGCGCTCTTCCAGATTGACGCGTTCGATCTCGTTGTTGCGGAAGACCTGCACGGCCTGTGCCATGAGGCCGATTTCGTCGCGGCGGTCGAGGCCGATGATCTCGCCGCTGGTGTCGCCTTCGGCGAGCGACTTCATCCCCTCGCGGAGCCTCGTGATCGGCGCTGCGATGCCCGTCTGGGCGATGTAGATACCAAATCCGATAAGAGCCAGCGTGGCGATGCCGATGATGGCGAAGCAGAGATTGATACGCTGGTTCATCGTATCGGAGAGCGCGTCGCCGCCGTCGTTGAGCTGCTTCATCAGCGCGTCATTGTTGGCGATCAACTTCGGCGTGATGGCCGCAACCCCGGCGCTGACCTGGGCGATCGCATCCGCCGCGCCCTTCTCGTCGCCGGAATTGCGCAGGTCGAGCGCCTTCTTTGTTACTCCTTCCAGCGCTGTGACATCCGCCACGAGCTCATCCACGGCGGCCTTCCGGCTCGGCACGAGCTCGGCCACCTGCAGGAGGCGGTCCCGAGCCTGGCCGAACTTCGAAGCGGCCTTGGCTGCGGCCTCCGATTCCTTCGAGCCGGCCTGCAGGTTCAGCGAGAAGCTCGCCTGGAGGACGGAGGAGAGAACCGAGGAGTTTGCCCGCGAACCCTGCATGGCGGCGAGCGCCTCATGGTCTATGAACGTGCTGTATTGCTGATCGGCGCCCTTGAATTCGCGCACAACATAGACAAGGCCGGCAATCGAGATGAGACCGAGGAGAACGACGACCGAAAGGATCTTCGTTCGAATTTTCATATTCTTCAACATGGAGTCTTGCCCGCGCCGGGATGCCCCGGCCCTTGTGGAGATGAAATGGGAAATACCTTGGATGCGACGTGCGCGTCATGCGGCCGGCCAAAAGCCATCGTCGTCTGTCGCATAAGAATCGATATTGCTTAATGGTGGCCTAACGCGCAAAGGTTAGATCCGTGCAATTTCTAGGCATGCATTTCTAGGCGCGTTCGGTTTGGCTATGCCCGCCTTTTACTGGGCGTATGCGGGGTCTTGTCCCAGAAGAAGGGGTTTGTTCTAAGTTGCAGCACGGCTCGCCACGCCGCTGCCGAGAGCATGAGCCAGTAGAGCGGCAACCCGGTCCACCGCAGCCCCATTGCCGCCTGCTCGCTGCCATCCAATTTCATCCGCCCGAGCCCAACAAAAATGATGTAGCTGAACACGACGTTGCAGAAATCGATGCCGAACAAGATCCATTCAACGGGCTGTTTCGCCGTCGTTCCAATAATGACGTCGATTGCGGCACTCGCCAAAAAGACAAGCAGCCACGGATGGGCGAGCGAGGAAAGCAGCATTCCCGCGATAAGCAATTGAAAAACAGCAAAGCCGAACAGGCCCATCTCCCGCATCGGCTTTTGCGGCTCTCGCATCAGCACCAGCCAAGTCTGAAGCCAGCCTTTGAACCAGCGCGTTCGTTGGTGTATCCACATCTTGGGCGTAGACGGCGCATCCTCAAGCGTTCGGCAGCTCAATACCCCACAACGGTATCCGCGCCGATAAAGACGCATGCCAAGATCGGCATCCTCCGTCACGTTGTAAGGGTCCCAGCCACCGGCTTCCTTAAGGGCTTCCGTCTTGAAGTGGTTCGATGTACCGCCGAGCGGCATCGGCAGGCGAAAGCGGGCGAGCATCGGCAGCAGCATTCGAAACAGCGCGGAATATTCCAGTGCGAACGAAGTCGAAATCCAGGAATCGCCGCTATTGGCGATGGCCAGAGGTGCCTGCAGGCACACGATCTCCTCGCTGCTGGCGGCAAATGTCGCATGAGCTTCCCGCAGCTGATCGGGGTGCGGACGATCCTCGGCGTCGTACACCGCAAGAAGTTCCCCACGCGCGGCCGCAAGCGCATAATTCAACGCTTTCGGCTTGGTTCGGGGTCTTGCAGGCGGCACCTCGACGATCTCGAATTGCGGGCCGAGTTCCTGCGCCCGCAAGGCCGCGATTGTCTCATGATCGTCTGCCTCACAGACCAGCTTGATGTCGAGCCTCGATGCCGGCCATCTCAACCGTTTTAGCGAAGCGACGAGCTGGCTCGCCACCGCGGCTTCCTTATAAAGCGCGATGAGAATGGTGTAGACCGGCACCGGGCCCTCTGGAGCGGCGGGATGATCGAAACGATGCCGGCGGTTCGTGAGTGCAGCGATCCGGATCATCATCGCCGCAAGATAAAAAATGGAAACTGACGCGTGAAGTGCCAGCACCACGGCGTCGTTGAAGATCGCGCCGATCACCAAGGCGGTGATCGCTACGCCCGCGAAGAAGCCCTGCTTCCCCAGCAGGACTATCCGTGCGCTCAGTTCCGGGCTGCGCTCGAACAGGCCATTGACGCTATCGTTGATCCGTCGGCGGGCACCGGCATTCCAGACAGCCGCCCGCAGCGCTTTCGAGGTTGTTACGACGAACTGCCGCCGGAGCTCCGGCTTCGCCTCGAACCTTGCGTTGAGCGCCGCTATCTGGCGGGCCCGGGGCACCATCGCATGCATGCCCTGATGCATGTAATGTAGCCGTACCATCGTCGGCTGGTTGAGCTGGGTATCAAGTGCCTCGTTGTCGTGGATCAACCGGATGTCGAGCTCATCTAAGAACGGGAGCTGCAGCATTCGGGCGAGAGCAGCGTAATAGCTGTCGGCGTTGATCCAGCCGTTCGCCAGCAGTTCATCCTCGATGGCGGTGCCGTTGTGCCGCGCCAATTCGACCGCGCGTGCAATGGTTGGCTTGCCGATGCCGAGCTTTAGGAGAACGGCGACCTCGTCGCGAAAGTCAGCGCCGCCTCCCGCAGTTTGGCAACGCTGCTCCGAAGGTGCACGAATGGTTGATCGCGCGCTGTCGCGTACGACAGCGCCGCCGGGCGCATATTCCCCAGTACGCATGACTCTGATACACCATCGCCGAGAGGCGATGCCCCCGCCCTAACCCAGGCCGGATAATAATGACACAATCTTTCCTTGCATCCCTACTTTTTAAGGGATTTTTAATATTTTTGCTGTCACAGGTTGCAGTTCACGCGGAACCCGCCCTGGCGCAGCAGGGGCCGGCATCGCTGCCGGTGCTTTTCGATGCTCGCGAACGCCTTGCCAAGCCGGACCTTTCGTCGCTCGTTCGCCTGCGATTTCTGACCTCCATCGACTTCCCGCCGTTCAACTTTACCGATCAGAACGGTAGGCTGTCAGGATTTAATGTCGACCTGGCGCGGGCAATATGTGACGAACTGGAAGTTGCTTCGAAGTGTGAAATCCAAGCGCTCCCCTTCGCCGATCTGAAGGAAGCGCTTGCGGCTTCTCAAGGAGATGCCGTCATTGCCGGGCTCGCCGTGACCTCGGAATTGCGCAAGCAATTTACCTTCAGCCGCCCCTACCTGATGCTGCCCGCCCGTTTCGTGCGCAATGTCAAAGCCGATATCAAAGGGGATGCTGCAGCGGCTCTCTCCAGCCTGTCGGTCGGGGTCGTCAAGGGGACCGCCCATGAAGCTATGCTCGCGGCCTACTTCCCGGCAATAAAAGCCGTACCCTTCGATAGCAAGGAAGCTCTGCTTGCCGCCTTGAAAGACAAGAAGGTCGATGCCGTCTTCGCTGATGCCTTGCAACTGTCCTTCTGGGTCTCGTCGCAGGCGTCCGCCAGATGCTGCGCACTCTTTGACGGCCCCTATATGTCGGAGCAGTTTCTGGGCGAGGGGATGACGATCATGCTTCGGCAGAATGACAGCGTACTGACCGCGGCACTCGATCACGCGCTTGCAGCACTTTCCAGAAACGGCCGCCTGCAGGAAATTTACCTGCGGTATTTCCCGTACGGGCTGTACTAGCCCTTGCGGAAGCGGGCGATTGCGCTGCGCTCGATGGCGGCGCACGTAAGCTTGTCGAGCCCCAGCCGGTCGCGGAGCATGCTGAGCAGCCGCAACTCCTCGGCTTTGACCGACAGGTCGGCGGAGGCGACTTCGACCGCAAGCGCGTAGGCCGTGTCGTAAAGCCGCGCCGGCAGCGTGTCTTTCACGGTCTCCAGCACGACATCGAGACCTTCCGGTCCAGCGAGCAGCGCCGCGCAGTCGCGGGCGATCGAAATCAGCTTGCCGTCGTCGAAATCCTTGAAGACCGGGAGAAAGCCGATCAGCTGGCCCATGCGTTGCATTTCGCGGTCGTTCATCGTGCTATCGACAGCGGATGCCATCACCATCACGTAGATCAGCGCATCATGGGCGGAAAGCGGCTTGTTCATTCGGTCATTCCCTCTGCTTTGTCCGGAGATTAGGAATTTCCGGCCGCCGTTACAAGGCATGGCTAGAGGGGATCGAGCGGATCATCCGGTGGCGGTGCGGGCGGCAGGGCAAGCGATGCGTTCTTGCGAGGGTCCTCCCCATAGACGCCCTTCTTCTGCGCCTTGGCTTTTTCGCCTAAGGCGACGAGGGGCGATCCGGCGCCGGCATCGGCCCAGCCGTTTTCCGCCAGCCACTTGGAGAGGTCTTGCGTGCCGATCTTGCAAGAGGCTGTCGTGGTACCGCTCCAGTTGGCGTCCTTCAGATCGCAGGTGATCGAGCGCAACCGCAAAAAGAGCCGGAAATTCGTTCTGGCAAGCATGCCGCAAGGCCATTCGTTTCCATCGGGCTCTTTGCAGATCATGTCGGTCGGCGTTGGAACGATACCTGCTAGCTGTAGCTTCCTGTCGCCGAAGGCAATAACGCCTGCACTTTCCGCGACTGGCCTCGGCAGCGTTGCGGCTTTCTGCGGTTGCGGTTTTGGCTTCTCCGGTTTGCGCGCTGCAACCCTTTCCAGCGGCTTGCCATCCACCTCGGCCGGATAGAATTTGCTGGATTCGTCAACCCGCCGTGCTCTCATGCTGATCCTCGGGTCGGGAGCGGCAGCAGGCGGCACAACCGGTTCCGGAACTTCGGGAGTCGCGGTGTCTTCAACGCTCGCGGTCGGTTCCATATCCGGCTTGGGAAATCGTGCCCTGCCAGCCGCCAGCATTCCGGCGACAACGCCCATTCCCGCAACAGCTGTCAGAAGCGCCGCAGGCCGCATGGAACATTTTCCTATTGGCTGGCCCAGATAATGCGCGCGATCCAGTCGACGTCGGAAAGCTCGATCGTCCGGTTTGGGTGTTCGGGATTGAGAGACAACAGTTCAATCGACCGCGGGCTCTGGCGCAGCAGAACTTTGGCCATCACTTCGCCCTCGCGGGTCTTGACGACGACACGGTCGTTGCGGCGCACCTGTGCGCCGGGCTCCACGATCAGCACATCGCCGTCGCGATAAAGCGGCATCATGCTCTCGCCCTGCACTTCGAGGGCATAGACACCTGCCTTCTGCGAGGGCGCTATGGGGAATTCGACAACATCCCACCCCTGGCCGGCCGGGAAACCGCCATCATCAAAAAAGCCACCCGCACCGGCCTGCGCAAAGCCGAGCAGGGGGATCGAACTCGTCGGCGGCGGAAAGGCGCTGTCCCGTCCGGAAAAGCCGTTTGCGGGCTGCATGAAGCCCATGAACTGCTCCATCGTCGACCCGGTCGCATAGAGCACCTTGGCGATCGATTCCGTCGACGGCCAGCGTAGACGGCCATCGGAAGACAGCCGCTTGGATTTGTTGAACGAGGTGGGATCGAGACCGGCACGGCGCGCAAGACCGGATGGCGTCAGGTCATGCCGTTCGGCAAGCCTGTCGATCGCTCCCCAAATCTGCTCGTGTGACAGCATCTTGCGTGATCCTGCGCCGCGGGCGCCGCTCTCCAATCGCAAGAAAGATTAACGCCAAGCTTTCCCCGAGTAAAGAGGCAAGAGGAATAAAATCCTGTTCTGGCTTAAGCGACCATCGCGACGTTGATCTTGCCGAGCTGGATGACGGCCTGCGTGCGGCTGTCGACATTGAGCTTCAGGAGGATCGCCGATACATGCGCCTTGATTGTTGCTTCGGAAACGCCGAGTTCATAAGCGATCTGTTTGTTGAGCAGCCCTTCGGCGAGCATGGTGAGTACCCGGCTCTGCTGCGGCGTCAGCGTGTGGAGGCGGTGGATGAGGTCCGCGACGTCCGGATCCTGCTCCTGCCCATCGCGATAACCCTCCGGCGTGGCGATGTCGCCGGCCAGCACCCTCTGGATGCTGCGGCGAATATCCTCGATGCCCGAAGATTTGGAAATGAAACCCGAGGCGCCGAGTTCCAGGGCGCGGCGGATTGTGGTGGCATCATCCGTCGCAGAAATGATGACGATCGGCAGACTGACGAATTCGGAGCGTAGCGCCATGAGGCCGGAAAAACCGCTAACACCAGGCATTGCGAGATCGAGCAGCATGAGATCCGCCTCAGGGTGTTCGCCTGCTGCAGCACGCGCAGCTGCAAAATCGCCAGCTTCCTCGACTATCCACCGCCCCTCCATGCCGGCCACGGCTTGACGCAACGCATCCCGGAAAAGCGGGTGGTCATCCGCGATGATGATCGTCTGTTCCTGCATCGAAAACTCCCTCCCAAGAGTTCGATCTCGTCTTCCGCGATGTCCGCCGGAACCCCGCCGCACATGCGTTCCCCGTGATATTAGTATATCAAGTTAGGTCTTCTGCGGAAGAGGCGCGGTCTTTTCCTCCTCCTGGAATTGCTTCACCATCCCCATGAAGCTCTTCATGAACCGCTCCATGATGCTGATCGAGCGATCGACTTCGGCATCCGTCGGTAGCGCCTTGTTGACGATGCTCTTGTTTTCGAGCGCCGTTACGCGGCCGGAAAGCCGGTCGAGTTCATCTTCATAGGCGGCGCGTTCGTCCGCAGCCATGCGGCAGACCAGCGAACCATCCTTTTCCTCGCAAAGCGACATGGCGCCGGTCTGCTTATCGAGCCGGACGAAATGGTCGCCGCTCCGTTCAAGCTGGAAGCGAGCCGGGTCCGGGTCGGCTGCAAGCGCCGTCAGCGGTAGAAGAAGTGCGGCAATCCCGGTTGCGATCGTTCTCATGGTGTCATCCTCCGGATTTTTGTTGCGGCTGCCCTGTTTTTGGCGGGGGAGCCGTGGACATCGCCGTCTGTTTCCGGCAAAGCGCTCACCACAAGATCAGCCATTGCATGAGGCCATCATGACTGTGACGCCGACCCTTTACAAGATCGTGACGGAAGCGCTCTGGCAGGAAGCCAAGCAAAACGGCGTTTTTCATGGCGCCGCCATCGACCTCAAGGACGGCTTCATTCACTTCTCGACGGCAGCGCAGGTGCGGCAGACGGCGGCGCTGCATTTCGCCGGACAATCGGGGCTGCTGCTCGTCGCCATCGACGGCGGCAAACTTGGCGATAAGCTGGTTTTCGAACCCTCCCGCGGCGGCGATCTCTTCCCGCATCTTTATGCCGACCTGCCGCTTTCGGCGGTCGCATGGGAAAGGCCGCTGCCGCTTGATGATACCGGACAGCATATTTTCCCGGAGCTCCTGTCGTGATCGGGACGTTCAAGCACGCCGCCCGCAAGGGTCTCTTTCTCTTCGACCCGGAAACCGCGCATGGGATGTCGATTGCGGCACTGAAATCCGGCCTGGTTCCGGCCTGCCGCATCGCGCCTGATCCGCGGCTGGCGCAAACCGTTGCGGGCCTGACCTTCGAAAATCCGCTCGGCATGGCGGCCGGCTACGACAAGAATGCCGAAGTCCCGGAAGCCCTGCTGAAGCTTGGTTTCGGCTTCACTGAGATCGGCACGGTCACGCCAAAACCGCAATCCGGCAATCCGCGCCCGCGCATCTTCCGCCTGGTGGAAGACGAGGCCGTCATCAACCGCCTCGGCTTCAACAACGAGGGCCACGACGCAGCCTTCCAGCGTCTGTCGGCGATCCGGGGCAAGGGCATCATCGGCGTCAACATCGGGGCCAACAAGGACAGCGAAGACCGCATCGGCGATTATGTGACGGGGATCCGCAGCTTCTATTCCGTCGCGCGCTACTTCACGGCCAATATCTCCTCGCCGAATACACCGGGCCTGCGCGATCTGCAGGCGCGCGAGAGCCTCGCCGCGCTTCTGTCCGCCGTGCTTGCCGCCCGCGACGAGGAGGCCGCCAGATCAGATCGGAAAATTCCGGTCTTCCTGAAGATCGCCCCCGACCTGACCGAAGAGGCGATGGATGACATTGCGGCCGAAGTGCTTTCCCATTCGCTGGACGGCCTGATCGTCTCTAACACGACCCTCGCGCGCGATGGCCTCAAGGATCTGCGTCAGGCGAAGGAAGCCGGCGGTCTTTCCGGTAAGCCGCTTTTCGAAATGTCGACCACGGTTCTTGCGAAAATGCGCAAGCGGGTCGGGCCGGCACTCCCGATCATCGGCGTCGGCGGTGTCTCCTCGGCGGAAACCGCGCTGGAAAAGATCAGGGCAGGGGCCGACCTCGTGCAGCTTTACTCCTGCATGGTCTACGAAGGTCCCGGCCTGCCAGGCGAGATCGTCCGCGGCCTCTCAAAGCTGCTCGATCGCGAGAAGGTTTCGTCGATCCGCGACCTGCGCGACATCCGCACCGATCATTGGGCGGCCCGGAACGTCTGATTGGCGCGCGGCTTCACGAGCATCGCCAGGAAGACGCCGCGGAAAAGCAGGAAGGCATTCATCGAAAGCCAGAGGCCGTGATTGCCGAAGAGCGGCACAAAGACGGCAAGTGCAGCAAGGTAGCCGGCAAACGACATCAGCATGCGGTCGCGCATGTCGGCCGACCACGTCGCGCCGATGAAAACACCGTCCATGAGGAAGGCGAGAGCGCCGGTCAGCCCGGTGATCGCCGCCCAGGGCAGGTAGGTCTCGGCGGCCGCCCGCACCTCCGGTGAGGTCGTCAGCAGCGAAATCAGCCACGGACCGGCGGCGAGGAAGAAGGTGGAGGCCGCCAATGCCAGCCCGAAGGACCAGATAGCGGTCAGTTTCAGTCCGCGGTCGAAGGCCGGCCGGTGGGCCGCACCGATCGCCCGCCCGGTGATCTGTTCCGCGGCATTGGCAAGCCCGTCGAGATAGTAGCTGGAAAGCAGGAAGAAGTTCATCAGCACGGCATTGGCGGCAAGCGTGATCGCCCCGAAGCTCGTGCCGATCCGCGTCATGATTGTAAAGGAACCGATCAGCACGAAGGTGCGGATCAGGATGTCGCGATTGAGTGCAAAGAGTTCCGCCAGCCGGTGCCGCGAGAAGATCTCCGCACGCTTTGGTCGGTCGGCAGCCGCGAAACTCCTGAGAACGAGAAAGATGCCGGTGAGTGCGCCCGCCGTCTCGCCCGCCATGCTGCCCCACGCAACGCCGGCTACGCCCCGGTTCAGCCAGAGGCCGAGATAGATCGAAAGCACGATATTGATGCTGTTGATCAGCGCCTGCAGGAAGAGGCCGGTGCCGCCTTGCCCGCGACCGAGGACAAAGCCGAGGATCGCATAATTCGCGAGGGCCGCAGGGGCGGCAAGAATTCGGATGGAGAAATAGGTGCTCGTCGCTTGCGCGATCGCCGCGTCTGGACCCATCAATGCGAGTCCTGCCGGCAGCAGCAGCGGCGAAAGACAGAGAAGCGCAAGCCCGCAGCCGAGCGCCGAAACCATTGCCCGCCAGAAGACGCCCTGCTGCTCATGTGCATCGCCCCGTCCGAGCGCCTGCGCCGTCAGACCGGTCGTCGAGGCCCGCAGGAAGTTGAAGCTGCCAAGGATGAGGTCGAAGAGCATGGCTCCGATCGCCAGTCCTGCCAGCGCGTCCGGTTGCCCCATGTGGCCCACGACGCCGGTACCAACGAGGCCGAGCAGCGGCGTCGTCATGAAGCCGAGCGTCATCGGAATGGCGATGGACAGCACCAGCCGATGCGTCACATCGAATGTCAGTCGGTTTTCGCGCGCGCGATGATCCATTTCCGCCTCGGGCTTTAGAGGCAGAACGCCTCAGCTGGAAAGAACCATTGCCCAATACGGCACGTTTCTGGAAGCGGAATTGTGAGCGACCGCGACGCCGAGACCGCTATAGCGGCCGAGCATGTTCTCCAGATGGTGCGGTGAGTTGATCCAGGCCGTCACGACAGCCGGAACCGACTGCTGGCCGGCGGCAATGTTTTCCGCTGCCGGCAGCTGAACGCCGCTCGCCTTGACGCGGGGTCCAAAGCCGTCGGCAATGCCCATGACGTGCTTCATCTTGCCAGCCGATGCCATGCGCTTCGCCTGGAACAAGGCGGCGGCCGTTGCCGCCGGATCGGCGCGGAGCGATGTCAGACCGTTTTTGCCGCGAAGTTGGTTGACGAGCGGCAGCGCCGCCGCTGTCTCGTCCTCTCCGTCCGAAGGCGTGGAGGACATTTGTGGTGTGGTCGTGCAGCTCGCGACGCCCACCAAGAGGAAGAGACCTGAAACGCGCAGGAGGTGACGTCTGGAAAGATCGATCGTAGTCATGGTTACCGCCGAAAGTTGAAAAGACGGATGATGATGAAAATCGGAATCACGACTGTTGCCCCAAGGAGCAGGTAGTCGCCGATCCGGCCGAGAGCCGCAAAGCCCCGGTGCCAGATTTCGCGAATGAAATCCCGGATGCCGTAGACGAGGTCCAGCGGCGCCCAGCCGAAAATGGTCATCACGAAGCCGACGATCAGTGAAACGACGACGAGCTTCACCAGTGTGCGGGCGAGCGAGTCGCCCAGAAACTTGTTTACCTGATCGGACATGCCCCATCTCCTGTTTACCGTGCAATACGATTGCAGATCGTTGCCTGCAAGCGCTTTCCGGTACTGGCCGTTTCGCCTGTGAAATAGGACTTGAGTTTTTTTGTGGCCGCCGCCAAATGCGCCTCGTTCAACGGGTCACACCATGCAGCAGAGCCAGCTTTCCTCCGGCGACGTTATCGCCGACCGCCGTGCCGATTATGCGAAGATGCTCGCCGAAGGTGGCGAGCCGGACGCTGCCGCCGAGCTGATGGAGCAGGCTCTCGAGCTGACGCCGGACTGGGCCGCCGGCTGGTACCGTCTTGCAACCTACCGGGAGAAGGCCGGCAACATGGAAGCGGCGGTCGAAGCCTATCGCAAGACCGTGTCGCTTGATCCTGAGGACATCTTTGGCGCCGGCCTCAAGCTCGCGCTTCTCGGGGCCACCGCAATGCCGGACCAGCCTCCAAGCCGCTACGTCGAAAGGCTGTTCGACGACTATGCCGCCCGCTTCGAAACCTCGCTTGTCGAGAAGCTGGACTACACGGTTCCCCGAAAGCTCGCCGCTCTTGTCGTTGCCACCGGCCGCAAATATCCGCTCGCTGTCGATCTCGGTTGCGGCACGGGTCTGCTGGGGCCGGAGATCCGCACCCATGTCGGCCAGCTGGAAGGCTATGACCTTTCGCAGAACATGCTCGCCAAGGCCCATGAAAAGGGAATCTATGATCGCCTCGCGCAAGCCGACCTTTCGCTTGCGCCCGAAGCCTCCGGCATTTTTGCCGATGGGGCGGAGCATCGCGCCGACCTGATCACCGCCGCCGACGTGCTGATGTATCTCGGCAA
This sequence comes from Rhizobium sp. P32RR-XVIII, assembly GCF_012641395.1. Taxonomy (GTDB): domain Bacteria; phylum Pseudomonadota; class Alphaproteobacteria; order Rhizobiales; family Rhizobiaceae; genus Rhizobium. The sequence goes on from NZ_JABAIH010000001.1 coordinate 480,050, forward strand.
TCTCGAAAGCGCTTTCGCGATCGTCGATCGGCTCGCGGCCGCTGGCGCCGATTTCGCTTTCTCGGTCGAGGACGCGGGCGACGGCGATGGCTTTCACCTTGCGCCATCGCTGCGTTACGCCCACGCAGAAACCTATGTTCGAGGCCTTTGCAGACGCTACGGTTTCGAGATCATCGAGTCGGTCAAAACCGCTATTCGCAAAGATGGCGGCAGACCCGTTTCCGGTATCCTCTTCCTTGCGCGCCGGTAGCGTTTCGCGCATAAATCTTGCGATTTCAAAATAGGTCAGTATTGCTTACGTATTTTGCTTGCGCGCAACTGCGGAAGCCTACTAGTCCGGGCATTAGCTGAGGCGCCGCAGAGAAAAGAGCCAAGGCGTCGACCTCTTTCATCATCACATTTGCCGCGCGGGATTTTTCCGGCGCTCTTGAACTCGTCTGCCGTTGGAGATTGACGACATGGCCCAGCTCATCGGTGCCCTTGGATTCTGGAATTCACGTGCGACCCGTCACACACCGCTCGAGGATGTGCAGGGGATATTCTCCGGCAGCCTTGTTTCCGCACTTGGGCTTTATGTGCTTGCCAGTGCCGGGCTTCTCACCGGCAGCACCGCCGGCATCGCCTTCCTGCTGCACTATGCCTTCGGCGTGAATTTCAGTTTGGCCTTCTTCCTGCTCAACCTGCCATTCTTCTATCTTTCGTGGAAACGCCTCGGCGTCGCCTTCACGGTAAAGACCTTTGTCGCGATCGGTGTCACCTCGGCGCTTGCCGATGTGCAGTCGCGCTTCTTCCAGATTTCCAGCATCCACCCGGCTTGGGCAGCACTCCTCGGCGGCCTGCTGCTCGGCTTCGGCCTGCTCGCGCTTTACCGCCACCGGGCGAGCCTCGGCGGCGTCGGCATTCTCGGTATCTACATGCAGGAGCGTTTCGGCGTCCGTGCCGGCCTCGTACAACTTATAGTCGATATGTGCGTGCTCGCGGCTGCCTTCTTTGTGACCACGCCGCCGGTCGTCTTCTATTCGGTGCTGGGCGCCGTCGTTCTGAACCTCTTCGTCGCGATCAATCACCGCGCGGATCGCTATATCGCCCTGTAGGTATTTAACCGCCAGTCAACCATGAACTATTCGTGTTCGACCATGAACTATTCGTAACTTGTCTGTTGTCCGGTCCGGAGCGACTGTGCCTTTGCCGGGCAGATGAGGTGACGATATGTCAGAGTTAGAAGAGCTTGTCAGACGCCGTATGAGCGAAGAATACGCCAAGGGCGCCTCCGCAGACGAAATCGTAAAAGTTGTTCGCGAAATATTTAATAGCGTTGATCTCTTCGCCGAGCGGCAGGCGTCGTTGCGGCGCCGATAAGCCCGAACCGGCCCGAGATTGTTCGGGCCGGTTGTTTGCAGTCTTCGCCACGCCCGAGATACCGGAACCTAGCGCAGATGAAATCCCTCAGGCGGCTTTTGCCAGGGCATCGAGCGGATGCTGGCTGCGGAAGCCGACTGCGAGGCGATTCCAGATGTTGATTGTGCCGATTGCTACGGTGATGTTGGTCATCTCCTCTTCGGAGAAATGCGCCTTCAGCGTTTCGTAATCGGCATCCGGCGCGCCAGTGGCGGCGATGTTGGTGACGGCATCGACCCAGCCGAGCAGCGCGCGCTCCTTGGCGTCGTAGACCGGCGATTCACGCCAGACGCACATCAGATTGATCCATTGCTCGCTAAGTCCGTCATGACGGGCCTCCTTCACATGCATATCGACGCAATAGGCGCAGCCGTTGATCTGCGATGCGCGCAGCTTGATCAGATGGATAAAGCGGCGTTCGAGTCCGGAACCCTGGACATATTGCTCAAGGGCGGTAACCGCCTTGTAGGCGTCCGGCGAGGCTTTTGCGAAGTTGAAACGTGCTTGCATGGTGGTCTCCTGTTGGGTTGTGGCTCAGCGAGCCGTCTTGCGTTCATGAATTTCGAGAAAGGCGCAGCCGCGCGCTGCAATCCCGCCGTCGTCGTCGTCGGCTGCAAGCTCCGTCAGGATGTCGGCGATGCTCGTCTTCGCGAGTTCGGCGCGGTAAGCGCGCTCGGCTCTCAACATCGCCGCACTGACCTGACAGGGCTTGGTGAAGTATCGCGCAGGCAATGGGTTCGGGCCGCGCTGGCGGATTTCGCTGCAGCGGAATGCAGGCTCCGGACCTTCGACCGCAAGCACGATGTCGAGCAGTGAAATATCCTTCGTTGCCTTCGCCAGCCGGTATCCGCCTTTGGGACCCGGCACCGTGTGCAGAATGTCAGCACCGGAAAGCGCCTGCAGATGCTTCAGCAGATAGCTCGGCGAGACACCGTGGAATTCCGCAATAGCCGCGGCCGAAAGCACGCCTCCATCGGAGAGCCCGGCAAGCACAGCTACGCTGTGGATTGCCTGTTCGACGCCGTCACCCAGCTTCATGCGGAAACCCCTCTTTTATTCATGGATAAAAAATATCTACGATTGTGCGATTGTCAAGCTGATATCTGCGCGGACCGAATACGAGCTGCGTCGTGCCGGGTTGTGAAGTGGCAAGGATTCGCTAAAGTCGGCCCTGTTGGGCAAAACAATTCCAATGGGGGAACAGCAATGAGAAAAACGATTTTCCTGGCGGCCGCCGCCTTGCTTGCAGCGACGCACCTCGTATCTGCCGAGGATACGATCCGCATCGCAACGGAGGGCGCCTATCCTCCCTTCAACTACGTCGAATCCGACGGCAGCCTGAAGGGTCTCGACGTCGACATGGCCAATGCCCTTTGCGAGGAGATGAAGGCCAAGTGCACGATCGTCGCGCAGGATTGGGACGGCATCATTCCCGGCCTTCTCGCCAAGAAGTATGATGCCATCGTCGCGTCGATGAGCATCACCGAGGAGCGCAAGAAGCAGATCGACTTCACCAACAAATACTACACGACGCCACTCGCCGTCGCCGTTCCCAAGGACAGCGCGCTGAAGGGCGTCAGTGTCGAGGACATGAAAGGCATGGTTGTCGGCGCGCAGGCTTCGACCACGCAGGCGGACTACCTCAACGACGTCTACGCGAAGGGCGGCGCTGAAGCGAAGATGTATCCGACGCAGGACGAGGCCGTGACCGACCTGCACAACGGTCGCATGGACGCGCTGATCTCCGACAAGTTCGTGGTGGTCGACTGGCTGAACAAGGCCGGCAAGGATTGCTGCAAGCTGCTCGGCGACGTTCCCGGCACCGAAACGCAAGCCGGCATCGGCATCCGCCAGGGAGAGACCGAACTGAAGGAGCGGTTCAACAAGGCGATCGACGCGCTCGTCGCCAACGGGAAGTATCAGGAAATCACCAAGAAGTATTTCCCTTTCGACATCTACTGATCGCTTGCCGATCCAATCGCACGGAGGCTCGGAGCCTCCGTGCCCTTTAGCCAAGTCTATCCGATGAAAACAGATATCCTCGTTCTCGGTGCCGGCATCGTCGGCGTCAGTGCGGCCATTCATTTGCAGGGTCGCGGCCGGTCCGTCGTGCTTGCCGATCGCGGCGAGCCCGGCGGCGGCACCAGCTATGGCAATGCCGGGCTGATCGAGCGTTCCTCTGTCATTCCCTACGCTTTCCCGCGGCAGCTCGGCGCTATTGTCAAATATGCGCTGAACAACTCATCGGATGTCCGCTACGATCCAGCTTACCTGCCCCGCATTGCCTCGTGGCTTGCGCGCTACTGGTGGCATTCCTCGCCAAGCAATCTGGAGAAGGCGACGCGGGCGCTGTTGCCGCTGATCGAGGCGAGCGTCTCCGAGCACGACAAGCTGATCGGACGGGCGGGCGCTGCCGATCTCATCCGCGAACGCGGCTGGATGTCGTTCTACAAGGATCCGCGCCGTTTCGAGGCCGCCCGCGCCGAGGCCGAGAGCCTGTCCGCCTATGGTCTGGCGACACGCGTCCTCGAAGGCCGCGAGTTTCTGGCGCTGGAGCCAGCCTTTGCCGCGACCGGCAGCCGCATTGTCGGCGGCGTTCACTGGCTCGACCCGAAGACCGTGACCGACCCGCAGGCGCTGACAGTTGCCTATGCCAACCTCTTTACGACCGCCGGCGGCAAGATCGTCCGCGCCGACGCTTCCACCCTGCGCGAGGAGAAGAACGGCTGGTCGATCACGACAGCCGAAGGCGAGGTCATCGAAGCCGCAGAGGTTGTCGTCGCTCTTGGGCCTCAATCTGGCCTGATCTTCCGCAAGCTCGGCTACCCCTTGCCGATGGCCATCAAGCGCGGCTACCACCGCCATTATGCGCAGCGCGAAGGTCAGCCTCTCGGCCACCCTGTCGTCGACGAGGAAGCCGGCTACGTGTTGGCTCCGATGGCGCGCGGCATCCGGCTGACGACGGGCATCGAATTCGCTTCGCCCGATGCTCCGCCGAATACCATCCAGATCAGCCGCGCCGAGGATCACGCCCGCGCGCTCTTCCCGCTCGGCGAGCCGGTGGAGGCGACGCCATGGCTTGGCCTGCGGCCCTGCCTGCCCGACATGCGGCCGGTGATCGGCCCTGCGCCGCGCCATCGCAGCCTTTGGTTCAACTTCGGGCATGCCCATCACGGTCTGACGCTAGGTCCCGTAAGCGGCCGGCTGCTGGCCGAGCAAATGGCGGGCAACGACACCTTCGCCGATCCCAGGCCATTCCATCCGCATCGCTTTCTCTAGATCAAAGAGATAGAGCGGGATTTCGGCCGAAAACCGCTCACACTTTTCGGCATCCCGCTCTGGATCCGCCATTCTATTCCGGCGGTCGGTGCATTACCTTAGCGCCGTGGACCAGATCGATTCCGAAGCCCGCGCTGTCCTGCCCGCTCCCTTCATCCGCTGGTTCGCGGAAAAGGGCTGGCAGCCTCGCGTCCATCAGCTGGAGCTGCTGGCCCGCGCGGAAGCCGGCGAAAGCACGCTGCTGATCGCACCGACCGGCGCCGGCAAGACGCTCGCTGGCTTTCTCCCGGCGCTGACCGATCTCACCCGCCGCGGCAGGATTCCGCCGGGCTCGGCCTTTACGGGTATCCACACGCTCTATGTCTCGCCGCTGAAGGCGCTTGCCGTCGACATCGAGCGGAACCTGATGAAGCCGGTCGCGGAGATGGGCCTCGCCGTCACCGTCGAGAACCGTACGGGCGACACACCGCATGCCAAGCGCCAGCGTCAGAAGCTGAACCCGCCCGATATTCTGCTGACGACGCCGGAGCAGGTGGCGCTTTTGCTCGCCAACAATGAAGCGGAACGCTTCTTCAAGGACTTGAAATACGTCGTCCTTGACGAGTTGCATTCGCTGGTCACCTCGAAGCGTGGGCACATGTTGTCCCTCGGCCTTGCCCGCCTGCGCAAGCTCGCGCCCGGCGTGAGGACAATCGGTCTGTCCGCCACCGTCGCCGAACCCATGGACCTGCAGAAATGGCTGGTGGCGCAGGAGGAGGGCAGGGAACGTCACGCCGGTCTCGTCATGGTCGACGGTGGTGCCAAGCCGGAAATCTCGATCCTCTCGACAGACGAGCACATCCCTTGGGCCGGTCATACCGCCAAATACGCCATTCCGGATATCTACAAGCAGCTGACCGAACACCAGACGACGCTGCTTTTCGTCAATACGCGCTGGCAGGCCGAAATGCTGTTCCAGGAACTCTGGACGGTGAACGAGGAAAATCTGCCGATCGCATTGCATCACGGCTCTCTTGACGTCGCCCAGCGCCGCAAGGTGGAAGCTGCCATGGCCGCCAACAAACTGCGGGCCGTTGTCGCCACCTCGACGCTCGACCTCGGTATCGACTGGGGCGATGTCGATCTCGTCATCCACGTCGGGGCACCGAAGGGTGCCTCGCGTCTTGCGCAACGCATCGGCCGCGCCAACCACCGCATGGACGAGCCCTCGAAGGCAATCCTGGTTCCCTCTAACCGTTTCGAAGTGATGGAGTGCCAGGCAGCACTTGATGCGAATTACCTTGGCGCGCAGGACACGCCGCCTGTTGGCCGCGGCGCGCTGGACGCGCTCGCGCAGCATGTGCTCGGGATGGCCTGCGCCGCACCGTTCGACATACTGGAGCTCTACGATGAGATCGTCAGCGCCTCGCCCTATGCCGATCTCAGCTGGGAGACTTTCGAACAGATCGTCGATTTCGTCGCGACCGGCGGTTATGCGCTGCGCACTTACGAACGCTATGCCCGCATCCGCAAGACGAAGGAAGGCCGCTGGCGCGTCTCCAATCCGCAGGTCGCGCAGCAATATCGCTTGAATCTCGGCACGATCGTTGAAAGCCCGATGCTGAATATCCGCATGGTCAAGCGAGGTCAGGCGGGCAAGATCGGCCGCGGCGGCGCGACGCTCGGGAAGGTCGAGGAGTATTTTCTCGAGCAGCTTGCGCCCGGCGACACCTTCATCTTTTCGGGCAAGGTGCTGCGCTTCGAGGGCATCCGCGAAAACGAGGCGCTCGTATCGCAAGCTTTCTCCTTAGATCCCAAAATCCCTTCCTATGCCGGAGGCAAGTTCCCGCTGTCGACCTATCTCGCGGATCAGGTGCGCGCCATGATCGCCGATCCTGACCGGTGGCATCGCCTGCCGGATCAGGTGCGCGACTGGCTGGCGCTTCAGAACGACAAGTCGATGCTGCCGAAGCGCGACGAATTGCTGATCGAGACCTTCCCGCGCGGCAGCCGCTGCTACATGGTCGCCTATCCCTTCGAAGGGCGTCTCGCGCACCAGACGCTCGGCATGCTGCTTACGCGGCGCCTGGATCGTGCCGGCGCCAAGCCTCTCGGTTTCGTGGCCACTGATTATTCGCTCGCCATCTGGGGTCTGGAGGACATGGGCCTCATGATCCAGAGCGGCCGCCTCAGCCTTTCCGATCTCTTCGACGAGGATATGCTCGGCGACGATCTGGAAGCCTGGCTCAACGAATCTTTTCTCTTGAAGCGCACGTTCCGCAATTGCGCCGTGATTGCGGGCTTGATCGAGCGCCGCCATCCGGGCAAGGAGAAGACAGGGCGGCAGGTCACCGTCTCGGCCGACCTGATCTACGATGTGCTCCGCAACCACGAGCCGGATCACATCCTGCTTCAGGCGACACGGCAGGATGCGGCGGCCGGCCTTTTGGATATTTCCCGGCTTGGCGATATGCTGAAACGAATCAAGGGCCATATAACGCATCGCCCGCTGGACCACATTTCGCCGCTTGCGGTGCCCGTCATGCTGGAAATAGGCAAGGAAGCGGTGCCCGGTGAAGCCCACGATGCTCTGCTCGCGGAAGCCGCCGACGACCTGATCGCGGAAGCGTTGAGTTGAAGACTTAGGATAGACGAGATCGATGAACCGCCTGGCGCTTGCGCGTGAACTGAATGGATTGGCTGCGATGCCCGGCGTCGAGACGGCCGTTCATGGCGTTGCGGCAGTCTGCGATCCGTTCGGCGCGCTCTATCTTCCGGACGCCGGGATCCTCGTCGTCTCCGACTTGCACCTCGAAAAGGGCGCGGCTTTCGCCCGCCGCGGCATGATGCTTCCGCCCTACGATACGCTGGCGACCCTGACCGTGCTTTCCGCCGTGATCGCCCGATACGATCCCAAACTCGTCATTTCTCTCGGCGACAATTTCCACGACCGCATCGGCTCCGCGCATCTGCCCGAGGCTTTCCGGACCCTTATCGTCAATATGGCTCGGGGCCGCGAATGGATATGGATCAACGGCAATCACGACCCTGATGGCACCGTCGATCTGCCCGGCACCTGCGCCGACGAGATACACCACAGCGGCCTGACTTTCCGCCACGAGCCGAAGGCCGGTCTGCAAAGCGGAGAGATCGCCGGGCACCTGCATCCGGCCGCCACCGTCCGCCGCCGCGAAAAAGCCGTCCGCCGCCCCTGCTTCGCCACCGACGGCGCGCGCCTCTTGATGCCCGCTTTCGGCGTCATGAGCGGCGGCCTCGACCTGGGCCACAAGGCCATGAAAGGCTTGTTTGACCAGGCCTCTCTGGTCGCCCATCTGCTCGGCAGGGACAGGATCTATTCCGTCAGGTTCGGCAACCTCGCGGGATGAGCCCAATCGACGGCAACTGGTCCAGCCGTTTTCGCTTTAGTCACCGAAATAGTAGAGAGGCTGGCGCGTCAGCTCGCCGCGGCCGAGATGGCCGTACACGTCTTTTCCCAGGATCCAGAACGAAATTGCCTGGGTTTTCATACAGAAAATATAGTCGCCGGAGATCCAATGCTCTGCCTTCTTTCCGTAGAGCGGATAAAGATAGTCGCCAATCTCATACATGACAGCCCGGTGTGAGCTGTAATCGTATAAGTATCGCTCCGTGCCCATCTATTCTCCTGATTCTATTTCAAGAAGAATCCCATGGTGCAGAATGTATTGTCAAACAATACTGTATCTATGTGGCAATCAGCCCAATTTTGTTTCGTTTCCTGACGTTGTATATGGTTTTTACTAGATTTTCTTCGTTTCTTGCGCCGCCACGAGCGGCGGCCTCGACATCGGCCGCAAGGCCATGAAAGGCTTGTTCGACACGACGGCGATGATCGCGCACCTGCTGAGGCGGACGGACTTATTGCTCGGATGGCTGGTAAGCGCAGTTGCCGCTCGGCAGGCTTTTTCGCGGCAGCGCATCGGTCTCAGGAACCAGTAAGTCCTTTCGGAATATTTGTTTTTCGCCTGAGTGCGGACTATCATCCTTCCCGCCGCAGGGAGGAAATGATCGCCATGAGTGTCATCGACATCTTTGCCTGGATCGTGCTGATCGTGCTCGTGCTGAGCACCGTCGCCGTCATCGTCTTTCTCGCTATGCTGCCGGGCATGATCGCCAAGAGGAGAAACCATCCCTGGGCGCAAGCGGTGACCGTCGGCGGCTGGGTGACCCTGCTCCTCGGCTTTGCCCTCTGGCCGATCGTGCTGATCTGGGCCTACGTTGATGTCCCGCGTCCATCGAAGACGGAGGGTGTGTCGTGATCGTCGTTCTCCTGAATGTCTATCTCGTCATTCTCTTCTGCCTGGTGAAGCTCCGCATCGTTCCCTTCAACCTGTTCTGGAAGGTCTCGCCGGTCCTCGTGCTGCTGCTTTTGCTCGTCGGCCTTTTCATCCCTATGAACTGGGGCGCGCCGCAGGGGCCGGCGCTCGTGGTCCGGAACTCGGTCGCGATCGTCCCCAATGTTGCTGGCGAGGTCATCGATGTACCGGTTCAGGCGAACACGGGGCTGAAGGCGGGCGACGTCCTCTTCCGGATCGACCCGGTGCCGTTCCAGGCGAAACTCGATGCGCTGGAGGCGCAACTGCAGCTTGCCAAACTGCGTCTCGACGAGACCACGCGGCTACAAAGGACCGGCGCTGGCCGCGCCTTCGATATGGAGCAGGCGCAGGCCGAAGTGGACCAGCTGCAGGCTGAGATCGTTAGTGCAAAATGGGATCTCGACAAGACCGTCGTGCGCGCGCCTGCCGGCGGATATGTCACCAATCTTGCCTTGCGGTCGGGAGCCCGCGTCTCGAGCCTACCGCTATCGCCGGTCATGGCCTTCATCGATACTGCCGATACGATCATCGGCGTCGAGGTGCCGCAGATCGACGCGCGCTACGTCGAGCCGGGCCAGCCGGTCGAGGCGACGTTCAAGTTCATGCCTGGCAAGGTCTATACCGGAAAGGTCGAGAGTATTCTCCAGGCGATTGCGAGCGGCCAGGTGCAGATTTCCGGGGCCGCCGTCTCTCCGACGGCAATCAAGACGGCGCCGCTTGTTGTCAGGATCCGGCTGGATGATGCGGATTTTGCCGCGCGCATGCCGGCCGGCACCACGGGCGACGCGGCGATCTTTACCGATCATGTCAAGGCGGCACATGTCATCCGCAGGGTGCTGCTGCGACAGGTCGCCATCATGAACTACGTCATTCCGTTCTGAAGGCCTTCCGATGCGCGAGGCCCCTCACGCGCTCGTCAGTCGCACTGCTGCAGCTGCTGCTGATAGGTCGTCGCCATGCTAGCGAAACGCTGCGCCGTCTTCTGCAGCTGGGCGTTCGAGCGCCAGTCGCCGCGTTTGTATCCCGTCGGACCGGAGTAATAGGCTAGATAGAGGCTGTAAGCGTCGTTCAGCGGGATGCCGGTCGCCTGGCTGTTGCTATAGTGATACCAGCCTATGAAATCCACGGCGTCGGAGAAGTTGGCGCGGCTCGCCGCCCAGTTGCCGGTTTCGGATTGGTAGTGGCCCCAGGTGCCGTTGAGCGCTTGCGAATAGCCGTAAGCAGTCGATGGGCGCGTCCAGGGAATGAAGCCGAAGAGTTTCGTGCGCGGCGGGCGAGCGTTCGGTTGAAAACCGGATTCGACATACATTGTCGCCATGAGGATCGGCACGGGCACGCCGTATTTTCGTTCGGCTTGCGCCGCCGCGCGCTGCCAATTGGTGAAGAGGCCGTCGCGCTGGTCGAAGACGGCGCAAATGTTTCTCGTCTGGCGGGGTGCCGTCGCGCAACTAGCGACTAGCGCCAGCAGCACCACGGCGAGAAGGCTACGGGTACGCAAAACAGAACCTCTCGTTTTCGAGAGATTACTAACTCGTAAATCTTAAGAAGCGGTTTTTATTCAAAGGCGAAGTTATGTCCGTCACGATGCAGGACGTGTGCATCCGGATAGCCATGCTTCGGCCAGGGATTGACCGCGTCCCGCAGCCACACCACCGTATCGAGCCAAAAACCTTCTGCATGCTGCGAGTGGAAAAGACTGAAGTGCCCGATGGCGTCGAATCCCAGATCGTAGGGCTTCAGCATTACCTGCTCCGCCGCGGCATTCCGGTAATAACCAAGCGCACGGCGAACGGCGGAAAAGGTCGCGATTGGGTCGTCGGTGACGCCGATTGCTAGAATGGACGCACGAACCGCATCGAAGCGGGCGATGACATCTTGCCGTTCCGGAGCCGGATGGCTGTGCTCCATCCGCGCGCCGCGAAAGCTCCACTCATTGGCGACGCCAGCCGGCAGGTCTTCCAGCCAGCCGAGCAGTCTGCCTGGAAAATAGCCGAATGCCGCCGTCATGGCGGGCATGACGACGTGCCACTTCCAAAACAGGCGCCATCGATGCGCATGCGCGTAGTCCCGCCAATAGCCGTATTGCGCGCCGATCGTCAGCATCCGGTCGATACGCCCGGCATTCCTCGCAAGTGCCGGCAGGAACCCGCCGATACTGTGGCCCACGACCAGGAGCGGCTGCATCGGTTCGCGATCGTACATGAACGTCAACGCTGCTTCGAAGTCGAACTCGCCCCAGTCCCGCCAGCGATAACCACAGCCGCGGAGGCGAGCGGGGCGAGACAGGCCGATCCCGCGATAATCGTAGGTCAGGACATCGAAGCCGTGCCCTGCAAGAAACCGGGCATAGCGATGATAATAGCCGGCGAGTACGCCGGTGGCTGCATTGACGACGACGCTGCCTGAACTTTTCCCCCCGGTTGCGCGCCATAGATGGCCGCCGAGAAGCACGCCGTCGCGGCAGCAGATCTCGACGCGTTCGCCCTCCTGCGCAGATAAATATGCCGCCTCACTCGCGTCCATCGTGCCAAGTCCATTCCGCTGCAATGACTGGACCGTTCTACACTACGGGCGTGCTTGGCAACACTCACTAGTCGGTATACTTTGGGTCATGGGACAGCCGACCCCAACGACCCGAGATCGCATCGTCAACGCTGCCGCCAGGCTTTTTTACGGGCAGGGCATCCGCGCCGTCAGCGTCGATGCTGTCGCGGAAAAGGCGGGCGTCACAAAACGCACGCTGTACTACCATTTCGACAGCAAGGACGACCTGATTGCCGCCTATCTCGAAGGTCGTGATCAGCCCAATCTGGCCGTATTCCAGCGATGGTATGCCGAGGCCGAAGGCAGCGTGGACGCGAAGGTCAAGGCGATCTTCGACCAATTGGCGAAGTCTGCGCGTCATCCGAAATGGAAGGGTTGCGGTTTCCTGCGAACTGCAGCCGAGCTCGCCGGCATGCCGGGCCATCCAGCGATAAAAGCAGGCGTTGCTCACAAGCAGCGGGTCGAGGACTGGCTGACGCATGTTCTGGAGGCGGACGGCATTCCGGACGCCCGCACACTCGGCCGCCAGATCATGCTCCTGCTTGATGGAGGCTTTGCCGTCGTGCTCTTGCGTCGCGATCCGTCTTACATGGAAACGGCGGGCGAAGCGGCCGCGGCCCTGATTGCCGCCGCCGCGCGGTCTTGATGGGACATCAGGCCGGGGTTGTTGCCGGCTCGTACCGCAGGATCACGGCGCCCGTCGTGAGTGGTGTCGCCTCGAGCAATTTCATCGGCATGGATGCGGCTGCCGGTTTGAAATGCGGGTTGCCGCCGCCGAGGATCACAGGGACCAGGCAGATGCGGATTTCGTCTACCAGCCCGGCCTTCAGCATGGCATCCGAAAGCTCGGCGCTTCCGAAGATGAAGATCGTCTTGCCGTCCTGCTGCTTGAGCTTCCTCAGCTCGCTGACTGGGTCGCTGACGACGCGGGCATTGTTCCAGCCCGGCTCCTTCATCGTGCGCGACACGGCGATCTTCGCGATATTATTCATGTAGTCTTTGATCTTCCCTTCGCCTTCGGCCGATGGCCAATAGTCGGCCATGCCTTTGTAGGTCTTGCGGCCGAAGACGAGCAGGTCGCCTTCTTCACCGAATGCCTCGGCATATTTCTGAAGCTCCGGTCCCCAGACCAGGTTGTGAAAGTCGATGTCCCACGGCTTCGTGCCTTCGAAGTAGCCGTCGAGCGTCATCAGATTCCAGACAACAAGCTTTCTCATGTTTCATCCTCCTCAAAACTGATTGCAAATAGCAACTGGTTGAAAGTTAGGTCGACTGATGGCAAAATGCAAGCGGTTTTTTGGAAAATGAAAATGGACGACCTTCACCGCTCCGGCTGCCCGATCAATCTGACGCTAGAAATACTCGGCGACCGCTGGAGCCTGATTATCATCCGCGACATCATGTTTGGCAACCGGCGCCACTTCCGCGAGCTTCTGCAGAACTCAGAGGAAGGCATCGCTTCGAACATCCTCGCCGATCGCCTGCGCCGCCTGGTGGACAAGGGCTTGCTGACCAGGGAAGACGATCCCACGCACAAGCAGAAAGCCATCTACAGCCTCACTGAAATGGCGATCGATCTCGTGCCGCTCTTCGCCCACATGGGCGCCTGGGGCCGCAGGCATTTGCCGGTGTCCGAAGAGCTCTCTATTCGAGCCGAGCTCCTGAAAGACGGTGGTCCTCAGCTTTGGGAGGATTTCATGGAGGAATTGCGGGCCAAGCATCTCGGCAAGCAACTTCCGCCCGGAACGCCGTCGGTGCTCGGCCGTCTGACCGAGGCCTATCTCGACGTCGTCGCGAAAAAGCAGAAGTCTGCCTGATCAGTCCTTGCGGAACACGATACTCGCGCCCCAGCCGGTCACCACGGCCAGGAGCACTGCGAAAAGGCCGTAGGGAACCGGCCGTTCATGGGCCGCGTCGGTGATCGTCTGCTCGATGCCGGTCTTGATGACGCGCAACGGCACGGACCTCTGCGTCACGAACACGCCGCTCTTGAAGAGATAGGCGCGCACCGTATGCACGCCATTCGGAATGTTGGCGGGCAGACGAAGAGTTGCCTTGAAGAGATTGGAGCTGACGAAGCGCACACCCGTCGGGTCGCGCTCGTAAAGCCCGCCGGCCTGCTGCAGCCGGCGGAACGCCGTGCGGAATTCGCCAAGGGTGCTCCCGTCTCCGACGAAACCGACGGGCGTCAGCGGGATATGATCGATGCCGATCCCTTGATCGTCGAGGGCGAGCGGCGTCACCACGTCGTCAAGCGAGCGTGAGCTCGACATCGAATAGGAATGCGGGACGCCTTCAAAGGTCATCGACTCCGTGTTGATCCAGATACCGAAGACGCGCTCCTTCCGGCGTACTGTCGCACTCTCGCGCGGACCCTCCAGAACGACGACGACATCATACTGGCCGACGGCGAGCAGCAGGTTGTCGGTATTCGTCAGCGCCCCGAAGATCGTCAGATCCGCGCCCCGAAAATCGGAGGAGATGGCGATCTCGCTGGTGGACGTGCCGATTTCCAGGCCTTCGCGCTCTTCTTCCGAACTCTGCCCCGGCAGCAGCATCTGCGCGGCGGCAAGCCCCGGCAGCAGCAGGCAGAACAGGAGGAAGAGGCAGAGGCGCAACCGTGTCATCAATACGCTCCCATCACCACGGAATAGACGTCTGCCGGCGTCACGACGAGGGCGATCGCCAGCCTGATGCCGACGGCGAGAACGAGCAGCCCGAGCAATGCGCGCAGCTGCTCGCCGCGCAGCTTCTGGCCGACGCGCACGCCATATTGCGCGCCGACGACGCCGGCCACCATCAGGATGAAGGCCAGCACGATATCGACGGAAAAGTTGGTCGCGGCCTGGACGACGGTCGTGTAGGCCGTCACGAAGATGATCTGGAAGAGCGACGTCCCGACGACGACATTGGTCGGAATACGCAGCAGGTAGATCATCGCCGGCACCATGATGAAGCCGCCGCCGACGCCCATGATGGAGGTCAGGATACCGATCGCAAAACCGAGCGCTATGATCGGGATGACGCTGAGGAAAATCTTCGATTTCTTGAACCGCACCTTCAGCGGCAGCCGGTGGACCCAGTGATGATGGCCGGGCCGGCGCGGCGTCGGCGGGATGTTCTTGGCCGCTCGCCGCATGGCATTGATGCTTTCGAGCAGCATGAGCCCGCCGACGGCGCCAAGGAAGATGACGTAGAGCAGCGAGATGATCAGATCGAGCTGGCCGATCCGTCTCAAGAGCGAGAAGATCCAGATGCCGACCGTCGCGCCTGAAAGACCGCCGATCAGCAGCACCGTCCCGAGCTTCACGTCCAGCGTCCCACGCCTGAAATGGGTGATCGCGCCGGAGATCGAGGAGGCGACCACCTGGTTCGCGCCGGTCGCAACGGCGACGACGGGCGGGATGTTGTAGAAAATGAGAAGCGGCGTGATCAGAAAGCCGCCGCCGACGCCGAACATGCCGGAGAGGAAGCCGACGGCCGCACCCATTCCCAGGATGATGAAGATGTTCACCGACAATTCTGCGATGGGCAGGTAGATTGTCACAGCCGACCTCGAATTATGAACTGCCCTCCTGGGCAGGCCTTCTCACGTCCCGTTCGAATGGCGCATCATACGGTGAAATCGTTGCCAGAGGCTTTCGATAAGCGACATGCGATCCGCGCATTATGCGAGCGATAAGTCCCGATTAATCTGGCTTTTTTCAGATTTTGTGACAGCGGTGCACAACCGTTGACGGTCTGCCATATCGGCATGCACAAGGACAGCGCTGAGCGCAATATGCACGCCGAAATGGGATTTTAGGACATAAGACGGGAAAGCCCTCACTGCCCGTGCGGTGAGGGCTTATCCAGACAGGGAGTTCTCAAGCCTTCGTCGTAGGCTTGGTGTTGCGTTCGAGCAGCGCCCTCACCGTGTCGTCATTGATCTTGCCAGTGGGGTCCTTGCCGATCGATTGCTGAAAGCTCTTGATCGCAGCGATCGTCTTGGCGCCCATCTCGCCGTCAGGTGTGCCTGCGTCGAAGCCGTTGTTGTTCAGGATCGCCTGGATGTTGCGGATCGCCTTTTTCATGTCGACGGTCGAGGTTTTGGTGCCGTTACCTGTCCAGGCGTCCGGGATTTCAATGCCGTTCGCCTTGTTGTCGAGCGGCTGCGGCTTCCAGGCGCTCGTCGTAGCGCGGGCCTTCTCAAGATCGGCCGACTTCATGGCTTTCGCCACCTCGTCGCGCTTGGCTGCTGCGTCCTTGTCGCCGCCCTGGGCAGCGATCGCGAACCACTTGTAGCTTTCGCCGAGGTCCTGTGTGACGCCGTTGCCCCGGGCGAAAAGGATCGCCAGGTTGAACTGGCTGTCGGTGATGCCGAGATCGGCGGCCTTGGTGAACCAGCTTGCCGCCGCCGCGTAGTCCTGCTGCCCGAGCGCGCCGGAGGCGTAGAGAACCGCCAGATTGTGCATGGCGCTGGCGTTGCCCTGGCTGGCGGCCTGCTCGTAGAAGGCCCTGGCCTTGCCGATATCGCGCGCGACGCCGGTGCCCTTCTCGTACATGCTGCCGAGCCGGTACTGTGCCGGCGCAAAGCCCCTGTCGGCTGCAAGCTGATACCAGTTTGCGGCTTGAGCTTGGTCGGCTGGCAGGCCATTGCGGCCTTCGGTGTAACGAGCGCCGATCTCGAAGAGCGCGAGCGGGTCGCCGCCGCGGGCGGCATCGGCAAGCGACTGCGGCTGGACGGCGTCCGGCACGGAAATCGAAGGCGCTGCAGGCGCGGCGTCGAGCGACGTCGGAACATTCTTGGGCGCGAACGCGGCCGCATCCTGCGGTGGCGCTCCCGGCGTCAGCGTCGAAGCGCCTTCGCCGCCAAGCGGCGCAGCGTCGGTCAGGTGCTCGGAGGGTGCAGCCTGCCGGTTTTCGGACGCGCCCGCCTGTGTCATGTCGGCAGCTGGTGGGGCGGCTGTCTCGGGCTCTGTCGATTCTGCCGGGCTGCCTGCTACCGGTCCCTCGGCGTCGTCCACCGGCATGGCGGAGCTATCGGCGGCAACGGGGTTCTGCGCGGCATCTGAAAGCACCGCGACTTCCGCCGGCGGAGCCTGCTCGCCGCTCGTCAGCGTGCGAGCGAGCGGGAAGGCCATGATCGCCAGGAGCACGGCGCCGACAGCAAGCAGAATCGGCCTGCGGAAGCGGGCAAAAGCGCTGGAGCCGGCAGGTTTCTGCGTCTTCTTCTCGGCCTTTGTCAGCGTTGCCTTGGGGTCGGATTCCATCGCGGCCGCTTGAGCCGCGCGGCGGGCGGCGGCGATGTAGTCGGCGCGCTCATTTTCGGCGGCAGGCTTGGGGTTGTTCCGGGCCGCAGCCTGGCTGGCGCGCACGCGCTCCAGAATCTTCTTGACGTCCGGCGCGCCCGAGCCGGGTTCCAGCAATTCGTTCGATGCTTCGTCGCTGGGCATCAGATCGACAGGATCTATCGAGGGCGCGGGATCGATGACCGCCCGCTCCAAGGCATTGGCTTGGACCGCCTTCTTGCCTGGAATCAGTCGCTTGCCGAGTGCCGAAAGCAGGCTGCCCTTCGACGGCACTGCCGCCGGCACCGGTTTGGTCGCGGCTTCGATCGCAATCGCGCTTGTCTCGGCGGAAGGCGCAAGATGCGCGGAAGCCACAGGGGCACTTGCGGTTTCCACCGCATGCAGGGCCGGAGAAGCCCCCATCTTTCCGAGCGAAGCATGCTTTTGCGTTTCCTCGGTGCCGGCCGGCACGAGTGCATACGGATCGATCTCGAAATCGGCCTCGGCAAGCGGCATGCGTCGCGCCGGCTTGTTCCGGGTTTCCATATCGTCCAGGCGCTCGGCGATCTGGACCAGCGTCTCGTGCAGCGCCTGGAATGTCTTGTGCGTGCGTTCTTCGCTGCTGCGGCTCAGGTCTTCCAGATGGCGCAGGTCCTCGGCCAGCGCGTTCAAGGCGGCCATATCAGCGGCTGGCGCAGCCTGGATGCCGCCATTGCGCGAATAAGCCTCGACAACGGCTTCTGCCGCCTGGCGTGCAGCCTCGATGATGTATTCGTCGCTGGTCGCCATGTAGTCTTCGATTGCGCCCATGCGGCGGTCGAACTCCAGCGGAATGCTGTCGCCGCCTGCGCGGGGCGAGCTCATCAGCGCAGAGAGGTTGGCGATCTGGTCTTCGAGGTTTCTGAGAGCCAGCGGATCGGTGGGCGGTGCAGCCGTACTTTCCTCCAGGCGCGCAGCAATGTCGCTGAGGCGGCCCTCGATGCGGCGGAACGCACTGTCATCGGCAATTACGGCCGGCGCGGGCTGTACTTCCATCTCGTCGATGCGGCGCGCGAGATAGTCCAGCCGCTCCGCCAGCGCGTCATTGACCGAACCGCTTTCCAGCGCCTCGATCTTGCGGGAAATATCCGCAAGCGTGCGGTTGAGGTCTGCCTGGGGAGCCGTCTTCTGGGCGCGCTCGAGCATGAAGGATAGCTGCTCGAGGCGTTCGTCGAGCCGCGCCGTCGCTTTGGTATTGGCCAGTTCTTCGACGCGCCGGGTCAGCATTTCCAGCCGGTCGGCAAGCCCATCGGCCGGCTGGCTGCGGCTTTCCGCCTGGCGGCCCACCATGTCGATCTGCTCTGCCAGCGCGTTCAGCCGGCCTTCGAGGCGATGCATCAGCGCCGGATCGCCGCTTGCGGCGGTGCGGCCGCTTGCCGCAATCGCCCGGCTGATTTCGTCAAGCCGCCCATCCATGGCGGCAAACTGCTCGGACATGGCGCGGTCGTACGGCTGAATCATGTTGCCGAACTGTTCCATCGCGGTCGCGATCGAGAGCAGCTTGTCTTCGAGCGCGCGCACCGCCGGGCTCTCGCCCATGCCGCCGAGATGACGCTTGATGTCGTCGAGCCGGTAGGCGAGCGACACGAGTTCTTCCTGCAGGCTTGCCGTATCCAGCGCATGTAGCTGGTTCTCAAAACCGTCCCAGCGGCTTTCCATGTGCCGCACGGACTCTTCGCGGGCAAGCCCGTCCATCAGGGAACGCAGTTCTTCGAATTCGTTGCGAAGCCCTGTGGCCTCCGGGCCGGTCGAGCGGCTGGAAAGCTGGTCGATGCTCTGCGCCAGCCGGCCCATGTCCTCGCGGATGTCGTCGGCAAAATGCCGGTCGTGCGCGCTCGTCTTGATTTCGCGCAGTTCTGCGCGCAGCGCATTCATCTCGCGCGCCACGCCGTCGGAAATGTCGCGCTTCAGGTCCTGGCGCAGGTTCACCAGCGCCTGGGCGATCTCGGTCATGGTATCGGGCGAGGGGGCATGTGCCTGCGCGACTTGCGGGGCTGGCGTACGCGCTGCCGGTGCCGGGTCTCGGTAGGTTGGGCGTTCGGCGATTGCGCGTTCACGACCGGCGTTGAGTGCGCGCTGGCGCTCGCGGATTTCTGCAAGCGGATCGGGCCGGGTTTCTGCCCGCGGATATGCCGGTCGCGGCTCATAGGATCTGGTGTGGCTTTCGCGCTCAGGTGCAACTACCCGCTGCCTTGGCTCGTGGGTGCCGTTGCCCATCAGCCCTTCGATGCGTGCCTCAAGCCCTTCGATCGTGCGGTTCAGCGCATCGAGCGACGCCCTGTCGGAATGCCGGGGAGTGTTTGGTCGCGATCCGTTCATTTTCCTGCTCGCTTCGTCTGCTCGAGCCCTCGTCAGGGCCAAGGCCATTGGCTTGAGAGACCGTTCATTAGAGGATAGTTTATGAGGCTTTCCTCAACCTGAACGGCGTAGCGGCACTCCGAGTAAACGCGAGACTGGAAAAAGGAATGCGGATCACCACTGCTCACTGCGCACTTTTTACGATACGTGGTAAATATCCCGTTAACTTCAGTGGGAATTTTTTAACGTTTGGGTAAGCCGCGATGCACTTTGGGCCGGATGCGCCGCTGTTGAACGCGATGGTTCTGATGACACGCTCGTGTCGCTCACCGGGAGGGCTCATCATCACAGCTCCGTCTCCGGTCAATTTTCTGTGCCCGAGTCTCGCACTGTGGAGGAAGTCGCTTCCAAAGATATCCTGCTGCGCCAAATATCAGGAATGAACTTCCGCATTTGCTATGATCTGCTGCTTTAGCTCCATTCCATCGGCCGAGGAGACCGTCATGACCGCGCCGCATCCTTCGAGAACCCATATCGGCAATCACGCGCTGCACCCCGAAACGCAAATGCTGAACTACGGCTATGATCCGGAGCTTTCAGAAGGAGCGGTCAAGCCGCCGGTGTTCCTCACCTCTACTTTCGTCTTCAATACCGCCGAAGATGGCCGTGATTTCTTCGACTACGTCTCGGGCCGTAAGGAGCCGCCGGCAGGCAAGGGCGCCGGTCTCGTCTATTCGCGGTTCAACCATCCCAACAGCGAGATCGTCGAAGACAGGCTCGCGGTTTATGAGCGGACCGAAAGCGGCGCGCTGTTCTCCTCCGGCATGTCGGCGATCTCAACCACGTTGCTCGCCTTCGTCCGGCCCGGCGATACGATTCTCCATTCGCAGCCGCTCTATGGCGGCACCGAGACGCTGCTGGCGAAGACCTTCTTGAACTTCGGGGTTGCCGCCGTCGGTTTTCATGACGGCGTCAGCGAGGCGTCGGTCCAGGCAGCGGCCGAGGAGGCTATGCAGAGAGGTCGAGTCTCGGTCATCCTCATCGAAACGCCCGCCAACCCCACGAACAGTCTCGTTGACGTTGCCTTGATACGGCGTGTTGCCAATGCGATTGGCGAAAGACAGGGCCACACCCCGATCATCGTCTGCGACAACACGCTGCTCGGTCCGGTCTTCCAGCGTCCGATCGAACACGGCGCGGATATTTCGCTGTATTCACTGACCAAATATGTCGGGGGCCATTCGGACTTGATCGCCGGCGCCGTCCTGGGTCCGAAAGCGGTTATCAAACAAGTGAAGGCACTCCGCGGCTCTATCGGCACGCAGCTCGACCCTCATTCCTGCTGGATGCTCGGACGTTCGCTGGAGACGCTGCAACTGCGCATGGAGCGGGCAAACAGCAATGCGCGCGCCGTCGCCGATTTTCTCCGCGATCACCCCAAGGTCGAAACCATCCACTATCTGCCCTACCACGATCCGGATTCGCCGGTCGGGCGGACCTTCGCCGCGCAGTGCACGGGTGCTGGTTCCACGTTCTCTTTCGATATCAAGGGCGGCCAGCCGGCTTCGTTCAGGTTCCTGAACGCGCTGAAGATCTTCAAGCTGGCGGTCAGCCTCGGCGGAACGGAATCACTTGCGAGCCATCCGGCCGCGATGACCCATTCAGGTGTTCCGGCTGATGTGCGTGAGCGCATCGGCGTTCTGGAGTCGACCATCCGCTTGTCGATCGGCATCGAACATCCGGACGATCTGATCGCCGACCTTGCGCTCGCTCTGGACGAAGCGTAAACGGCAGCGCCGTCAGGCCGCCGCGGTTTCCCGCACATCATCAAGCAGGAAATGCACGACGATGTAGTTCGTCGTGTAGTGCCTGCCGCTATCCGAGGTGTTCTCGATATTGCCGCCATCTGCAGGATGCCAGGCATGATAGTGCGGATTGGTGGTGATCAGCGTGATCGCGTTGCCCGCGAATTTGCCGCCGAGCCGGTAGCGGGCTTCCGCCAATGGCCAGATGCGCTCATAGTCTTCCATCGGAATACGGACTTTCAGAGCCCGCCTGCTGACCGGTTCGCTCCGCGAGCCGTCCTCGTGCACGGCCGCCGGTAGTTCCAGCGTCACTTCCTCCGCGCCGCTCAGAATGGAATTGAACTCCTCGGGCCACATCCGTCTCATGAAATCGCTCCTCCCAGGGCTCGCTCTTCGGTTAGCCAGCGAAATGTAGCGTGTTTGCCCGAAGAAGCAAACGCTGCCTTGCGGTTCACCACCGATTGCCTTTGTACCGCGCGCTAAGCTCTCGCGGCGTGGTTCAGCGCTCGCTCCAGCGCTCGGAATATCCGCGGATCATCCGACTGGGCGACGTTGAACCGCAGGAAACCACTGGCGGTCTGCGACACGCTGAAGGCGTTGCCGGGCGCAAGAACGATGTTATCGGCGAGGCAGGCCCGCGCAACATCTGCGGCATCGATTCCGCCGGGCAACCGGCACCAGAGAAACATGCCCGCCTGTGGCCGTATCCAAGGCATGATGCCGAGCGAACCCAATCGCTGAGCCGTCTCGTCCATGGCTTGCGAAAGCCGGACGCGCAGCGCATCCAAATGCTTGCGATAGCTGCCGTCCTTCAACAGCAGCAGGATCAATTCGGACGAGAGCCGCCCGGCGGCGATGCTTGTCGCAATCTTGAGATCGGAGAGCGCCTCGATCCAGTCCGGCCTCGCCGCGATGAAGCCGCAACGCACCGAGGCAGAGAGCGTTTTCGAGAAGCTGCCGATATGGACGACCCGCTCCAGCCCGTCGAATGCGGCGAGGCGAGGGGCCGGCTCATGCTCGAGATCGGCGAAGATATCGTCCTCGATGATTGTCATATTTGCGCGCTCTGCAAGTTTCAGCAGCCGGTGTGCCACGACGGGCGAACACGTCGCGCCTGTCGGGTTATGAATCGCGGAATTGGTGATGTAGAGCCGCGGCCGGTGCTCGTCGATCGCCCTCCCGAATGCCTCGATATCTGGTCCGACCGGTGTCATCGGAACGGCGATGGCATTGGCCCTGTGAGCGCGCAGCAGCGCATGGAAGTTGAAATAGCAAGGGTCGTCCACCAGAACGGCGTCGCCGGGCTCGATCAGGAAGCGGCACAAAAGGTCGATTGCCTGCGTGCCGGATTCCGTCAGTATGATCTGGTCCGGTGCTGCGGATATGCCGCGCTCGCCCATGCGGCGGGAGAGAAGCTGCCTGAGCGGCGGCAGGCCGAGCGGCGTACCGTAGTCCGAGAGCACGCGGTCATCGGCGCGTGAAACCGTGCGAAGGGCCTTGCGTATGCCCGCTTCCGGCATCCAGCTTGGCGGCAGCCAGCCGCATCCGGGCTTCAGCAATTCAGGGCCGTCTTCCAATGATTGACGATAGACCCATAAGGGATCGATCGCCCGGTCGAGCTTCGGCCCGATTTCGGAGAGCGCCAGCGGTGCGAGCGGGCTCGAAACGTAGAAGCCGGAACCCGGCCGCGAGCGGATGAGGCCCTCGGCGGCCAACCGCTCATAGGCCTCCACGACGGTCGAGGCGGAAACATGCATGGTCTTGGCGAAGGCGCGCACCGAAGGCAGCCGTGATCCGGGCACCAGCCCGCGGCTGGAAATGCGGCCGCGGATCTCTGCCATTACCAGGGTGATACGCTTGCCGCCCGCGGGATTCGTCGCCGTCTGCTCCATCTGTATTGCTTCCGTATCCATAACAGTTTGTCGAAACTGTACAGCATTGTCGCTGGCGACGCCACGCTCCTTGCTTCATAGCAGCCTCAGACAAGGAGCATTATGATGGACAGGGTAGCAGGTGGCTGGATCAACGGTTTTCTCGGAGTGCTGATCTTCAGCGGCTCGCTTCCGGCGACGCGCGTTGCGGTCGCGAATTTCGATCCGCTGTTCCTCACCGTCGCCCGCGCCGCCATTGCCGGCATGCTTGCCTTCTGTCTGCTGTTGGCCTTCCGCGAAAAACGTCCCGCGCGTGCCGATCTTCTCTCGCTAGCGGTGGTAGCGCTCGGCGTCGTCATCGGCTTTCCGCTGCTCACCGCATTTGCGCTGAAGCATGTTACCTCAGCTCATTCGACGGTTTTCATCGGTCTGCTGCCGCTGGCGACGGCCATCTTCGGCGTCCTTCGCGGCGGGGAGCGCCCCAAACCGGTCTTCTGGCTGTTCTCCGGTCTCGGCAGCGCCCTGGTCGCGGGCTTCGCGTTGATGCATGCGGAAGCCGCATCCTCAGTCGGCGATCTGCTGATGCTGGCGGCAATCATCGCCTGCGGGCTGGGATATGCCGAAGGCGGCAGGCTGTCGCGCAAGCTGGGCGGCTGGCAGGTGATTTCCTGGGCGCTGGTTCTTTCGCTGCCGATCATGCTCGTGCTGTCGTTCGTTGCCATGCCGCCCACCTTCCCGGATGCCGGAAGCACATCCTGGATCGGCCTCGCTTATGTCTCGCTCTTCAGCATGCTGATCGGCTTCATATTCTGGTATCGCGGCCTGGCGCTCGGCGGCATTGCAGCCGTCGGGCAGCTCCAGCTGCTGCAGCCATTCTTCAGCCTCGCGCTGGCGGCTGTGGTCCTCCATGAGAAGGTCAGCGTGGGCATGTTCGGGGTCACGCTGGCCGTCGTTGCCTGCGTCGCCGGCGCAAAGAAGTTTGCGCGCTAGCGAGGCTCTGACTCTAGGCCGCAACACCCATGAAATTGCCCAGTCCCGCAAACAGCTCGACGGATTTCAGCCGCGCCTCGATGTCGTGGATCGGCATGGAGATGATTAGCTCGTCCGCTCCGGTCTCCTTTAGGAACCCGGTGAGCTTGGCGTCTGCAGTCTCCGGCGAACCGACAACCGCATAACGCAACGTATGCTCGACGTTGAGCTTCTCCATCGGCGACCAGAAGCTTTCCATGTCCTCGACCGGCCGCGGGAATGGACCGCGGACATTGCGGCGCAGGTTGACGAATTGCTGTTGCGCGGACGTGAAGTGGTATTGCGCCTCCTCGTCCGTCGGAGCGACGGAACCCATGACGCCGACCATCACATAAGGCTGGTCGAGCGATGCGGAGGGCTGGAACTTGCTGCGGTAGATATCGATGGCATCGAACAGCATGTCTGGAGCGAAATGCGAGGCGAAGGCATAGGGCAGACCGAGCATCGCCGCGAGCTGCGCGCTATAGAGACTGGAGCCGAGAAGCCAGATCGGCACATGCGAATTGTTGCCGGGAACGGCAAGGATCGCCTGGTTCTCCGCGGGCGGCCCTAGCAACTGCTGCAGTTCGACGACATCGTTCGGAAAGCTGTGAGCGCCGGCTTCCAGATTGCGGCGGAGCGCTTGCGCGGTTCGCATATCCGTGCCCGGCGCGCGTCCGAGGCCGAGATCGACGCGGCCCGGGAAAAGCGCCGCCAACGTGCCGAACTGTTCGGCGATCACCAGCGGCGAGTGGTTCGGCAGCATGATGCCCCCCGAACCGATGCGGATGCGCTTGGTCGCCGCACCGACATGGCCGATGACGACCGCGGTCGCGGCACTCGCTATGCCCGGCATGCCATGATGCTCCGCCAGCCAGAAACGCTTGTAGCCGTACTCCTCCGCCTTTTGCGCCATGCGCGCCGAGCCCGCAAAGGATTGGCTGATGGTCGTGCCGTCGGCTACGGGCGAAAGGTCGAGGATGGAAAAGGGGATCATGTGGAAAACCTGCCGGTCAGGGGATGGAGACAGGTCTATGTAGGTTCTGGTATCGCGCATTCCAAATCATGCGCTCAAGAAAAGGGCCGGTTTCCCGGCCCTTTTCTGCTAGTTTTCAAGCCGTCTGTCGCCGGTGCCGGAGGACGTGGATTTCAGCGCCGTGCTGACGATGATCATCGGGCAGCGTAAAGTTGCCGAGCTGGCGGTCCATCTCCACTGCCTCTGCGGCAAGGCGGTGGATCGCTGCCGTCGTTTCCTCGACCATGGCGGCGTTCTGCTGCGTCATTGAGTCGAGCTCGGAAACCGCCGTGTTGATCTGGCGAAGCGTATCCGCCTCTTCGCGGGTCGATTCCATGATCTCATGGATCTGGCCGTTGATCGCTTCCACATGGCTGCCGATGCCCGTTAGAGCCACACCAGCCCGCTCGACGAGCGACACGCCGGATTCGACTTCGTGAGTCGATTTCTGCAGCAGGCTCGCGATCTCTTTGGCGGCGCTCGATGAGCGTTGTGCCAGCTCGCGGACCTCCATCGCAACAACTGCAAAGCCCTTGCCGGATTCACCGGCGCGCGCCGCTTCGACACCGGCGTTAAGCGCCAGAAGGTTGGTCTGGAAGGCGATGTCGTCGATGACGCTGATGATCGTGTTGATCTGCCGCGAGGAGGACTGGATTGCCTCCATGGCAGCGATCGTCTCACGCATGATCTGGCTCGAACCGGTCGTCTCCTGCTTGGCGGCGCGGGCGATGCGCTCGGCCTGTTCGGCGCGCTCGATCTGAATGCGGACAGACTGGGTGATCGCATCGATCGCGTTCGCCGTTTTGGTGATTGATGCCGCCTGGCGCTCGGTGCGCCCGGCAAGGTCGTCGGCGCCGGTACGCATCTCTTCCGAGCCGGAGCGGACTGCCATGGAGTTGCCGCCGATCGCCGTCATCGTCTGGCTGAGGGTGGCGAGCGCCTCGTTGAAGTTGGCCCGCAAGCCCTCAAGCTCGTTCGGGAAGCGCGTTTCGATCTGATAGGCGAGATCGCCGTTCGCCAGATGATGCAGCCCTTCGTCCAGCGCCCGCACGACATCCTGCAAAGTTTTCGCTTCCGCCTCGCGCAGCGCCAGATTCTCCTGACGCTCGCGTTCCGCATGGGCGCGAGTCTCGGTGCTTGCCGCTTCCAACGCCCGGCTTTCGATCAGCGATTGCTTGAAGCGGGCGAGCGCCTTGGCCATCGTGCCGATTTCGTCGTGACGGTTCTGGCTTCCGATCTCGACATCCAGCTTGCCGTCGGCGACATCCCGGGTATTTCCGGCAAGCCGTTCAAGTGGCGAGAAGAGCAGCCTGGTCACCAGTCCGGTCGCAAGGGCCATGACGATCAGAGCGCCGAGGCCGATCATGGTCAGCAGCGTTGCAATCTCGATCGAGCCGGCATTCAGCTCGCTGAGCAGGACGCTTTCGACGACAAGGAAGCGCTGCCCCTGATAGGTGACTGAGCGGACATAGCCTCGCGCGGTGCCGTCGGCACGGGTGAAGTCGTCGACCGTCATGCCATTGCTGCTGGCAAGCGCATCCTGCACGAAGGTAAACGGCGCCGTATCGAGCGTAGCGAGATGGCTTTCGGCGTTGAGGCCGACGGCGGAACCGTCACTGGAAATGATGGCCGCCTGAGCCGTACTGCCGGAAACGATGCCCTTGGCCAGGATGCTGGTGATGATATCGTCGCGCACCTTGAAGAGAATGATGCCCTTCGGCTGGCCGAGCTTGATGATCGGCACGGCATAGAAGATCGCCGACTTGCCGCTGGCAACATCGACGCGCAGGCCGGAAAACGCGGTCGGCGCGGAATCGTCCTTTGCCTTCGTTGTGTTTTCGACTGCCCTGGCGAAAGCGATACCCGCGCCCGTGACCTTCCAGGCATCGGTTTTCAGGTTCTCGGCGAAGTTGTCATCCTTCTTGTAGGAATAGAGAACCGAGCCGTCGAGATCGGCAATCAGCAGGTCGCTGAAGGCGGTGTTTTCGAGATCGCGGGCAACTTCGCCCTGTGTCTTTTCGTGGTTGGAGTAATAGAAGCCGCTCGGGCCTTCCGGCTTCATCAGCTTTTCACGCTGATCGGCGGGGTTCGGATTATTGGTGATGAACACCTTCTTGAGCTCGCCGCGCACGTCACCTGAGGATTTTTCGATCGTCTTCCAACCGCTCTTCAGGCTGGTGATCGACATTTGCAGCGCCTCGATGCGCGCGATGGAGCTCGCCTGATTTTCAAGCTGCGCCAGTTGATCCTGCAGCATGTCGCCGCGGAAGATGAGCAAACTTTCCTTCGCCTTCAGTGCCTGCGCATCCGAGATGCGGCTGCTGGCGAAATAGCCGAGAACACTGATCGCACTTACCGCAAGTGCGGTGAGCAAAATGAAAGTCGCAATAACCTTGAAGGATAGCGACTGAAATCTCTGAGCCATGGCTACGAACCCCTCGAAGCGCCTTCGCCGGCGGAACGCGCCGGCTGACCAAAAAGCAGAACACGGGGAGCTTTAACCTTTGCGAAAAGGGGCTCCTCTCATATTTGATCGGTTAGATTGCAGGCAATGAATTTAATTCGTGGTAAACAGCGCCCGCAACAGGCGAATGTTTTTGTTTTGTTCACATCTTTCTGGCACTTATTCTGGCATCGCAATAAGGTAAGCCATGCAAAATACGATTCGCATCATCGGCATCGACCCTGGTCTTCGACGCACCGGCTGGGGAATTATCGATACGCTCGGCAATTCATTGCGATTCGTGGCCTCCGGAACGGTGACCTCCGACGGCGACATGGACCTTGCTTCCCGCCTCTGCCAGTTGCACGATGGCCTTGCCGAGATCGTGCACACCTACAAGCCCGACGAAGCAGCCGTCGAACAGACCTTCGTCAATAAGGATGCGGTCGCAACACTGAAGCTCGGTCAGGCCCGTGGCATTGCGATGCTCGTGCCGGCGCGTGCCGGATTGCAGGTATCCGAATATGCCCCCAATGCCGTCAAGAAAGCCGTTATCGGCGTCGGTCACGGCGAGAAGCAGCAGATCCACATGATGCTCAAGATTCTGATGCCGAAGGTGGAGTTCAAAGGCAATGACGCCGCCGATGCACTCGCCATCGCCATCTGCCACGCCCATAACCGCGGCAGCAGCCGAATGCGCCTCGCAGCATTGGCAGGTTAGGATATGTTCTTGACTTGTTCTGGTGGCGCCGATAAGTAATACTCAAGAGGTATTACCATGCGCGTTACCGAAAAGGGCCAGGTCACCATCCCGAAAAACGTTCGGTCCAACTTGGGGATCGAGGCGGGGAGCGAAGTCGAGTTCGTTTTGCGCGAAGGCGAAGCCGTGCTTCGCCTCATCAAGCCCTCTCGGGATCAGGTTGATCGTGACGTTCGCGAACTCATCGACCATCTTCGGAGGCATCAGGGTTCCATGTCTCTCGGCGAGATGAGCGGCGAGGAGTTCTATCGCCTTCTGAGGGATTGATTGGTGGCGACGCTGGTGGACACGAACATCCTGATCGACGTATTCCATACGCGCGGTGCCTTCACCGACTGGTCGACAGAGCAGCTCGCGGTTGCTCGCGCAGAAGGGCCATTGCTCATCAATCCCTTGATCTATGCGGAGATGGCTGCTGGCTACGCCACGAGCGAAGAGCTGGAATCGGCGCTTGCGCTCAGTCTTTTCCGCCGGGAAGAGCTGCCGTGGGAGGCTGCCTTTGCAGCCGGCCATGCCTTTCTGCAATACCGCCGGTCCGGCGGCGACAAACGGTCGCCGCTTCCGGATTTCTACATCGGAGCCCATGCGATGGTCAAAGGCTACAGGTTGCTCAGCCGCGATGTTGCGAAATACCGAACCTATTTTCCGCTGATTTCCACTATCTCCCCCGAAACCCATCCCTGACGGACCTTTTCATGATCGGCAAGCTCAAAGGCACTATCGAGGAAATCGGCGACGACTACGTGCTCGTTGATGTGCACGGAGTCTGCTACGTCGCCTATTGCTCGGGCCGCACCCTGTCGAAGATCGGCTCCGTAGGCGAAGCCTGCGTCCTCTTCATCGAGACCTATGTCCGCGAAGATCAGTTGAAGCTCTTCGGCTTCATGAGCGTGCTCGAGCGCGAATGGTTCAACCTGCTGCAGAGCGTGCAGGGCGTCGGCGCCAAGGTGGCGCTCGCCGTGCTTTCGACGCTTACTCCGAGCGAACTCGCCAACGCTATCGCGCTGCAGGACAAGACATCCGTTTCCCGCGCCCAGGGCGTCGGCCCGAAGGTCGCGGTTCGCATCGTCACCGAACTGAAGAACAAGGCACCCGCTTATGCAGGCGAGGCGATCAATATCGGCCTCAAGCAGGAAATCGGCGAAGGCGTCGCCTCGGCTCCGGTCGCCGATGCCGTCTCGGCGCTGACCAACCTCGGCTATTCTCGCGACCAGGCAGCAAATGCAGTTGCAGCAGCGATGAAGACTGCAGGCGACGGCGCAGACAGCGCTAAGCTGATCCGGCTGGGATTGAAGGAACTGGCGCGGTGATATCCCGCAAGGGTGCCAAGGCCTGCGGCTTGGTGTATGGACTTGAACCAGCTTTAAACGGAAATGCCTTATGAATGATGCCCGCCTGATATCGCCGGAAAAGCGGGGCGAAGACCTCGATGTGACGCTGCGCCCGCAGTCGCTGGACGAATTCACCGGCCAGGCGGAGGCACGTGCCAACCTCAAGGTCTTCATCGAGGCTGCCAAGAACCGCGGCGAAGCGCTGGACCATGTCCTGTTCGTTGGACCGCCGGGCCTCGGCAAGACCACACTGGCGCAGATCATGGCCAAGGAGCTCGGCGTCAATTTCCGCTCCACCTCCGGTCCGGTCATCGCCAAGGCGGGCGATCTTGCCGCCCTGCTGACCAATCTCGAAGAGCGCGATGTGCTCTTCATCGACGAAATTCACCGCTTGAATCCGGCCGTCGAAGAAATCCTCTATCCGGCGATGGAAGATTTCCAGCTCGACCTTATCATCGGCGAAGGTCCGGCCGCCCGCTCGGTGAAGATCGATCTCTCGAAATTCACGCTCGTTGCCGCGACAACGCGCCTCGGCCTGTTGACGACGCCGCTCCGTGATCGCTTCGGTATTCCGGTGCGGCTCAGCTTCTACACCGTCGAGGAACTGGAACTGATCGTGCGGCGCGGCGCCCGGCTGATGAACCTGCCGATGACCGATGACGGCGCCCGCGAAATCGCACGCCGGGCGCGCGGCACGCCGCGCATCGCCGGCCGTCTGCTCCGCCGCGTGCGCGACTTCGCTGAAGTCGCCAGGGCCGAAGCCGTCAGCCGCGAGATCGCCGACGAGGCACTCACCCGCCTGCTCGTCGACAGCGTCGGCCTCGACCAGCTGGACAAGCGCTACCTCAACATGATCGCCGTCAATTTCGGTGGCGGTCCCGTTGGTATCGAGACGATTGCCGCTGGTCTGTCCGAACCGCGCGATGCGATCGAGGACATCATCGAACCCTACATGATCCAGCAGGGTTTCATCCAGCGCACGCCGCGCGGCCGCGTGTTGACGGCCACCGCCTGGAAGCACCTCGGCTTGCAGCCGCCGAAAGACCTCGAGGCTGCGCAGTTTCGGTTATTTCAGGAAGACAACTGATTTAAAGGATGCCCGCGGAGCGGCTTGCCGGTTCATAGCGAGGCCATCTGGTTGCCGGCCGTCCGCAAACATTGACGCTGCACCGACCACGCCTAGCTACGCTAATTCGCAGACGAGGAGGATGCGTCATGCCACGTTTCGATCCGTGCCGGGTTTTCCGCAAGCTTTCCTATAACAACGCGCTCGCGAATTATCGCCTTCTTGCTGCCTGCTTGTCTCTCCGGTCCGGGGAATTCGAGGCCGAACGCGTGAGCTTCTTCCCCTCGATCAAGGCGACGCTCAATCACATCATCACCGTCGACTGGTTCTATGTCGATGCGCTCGAGGGCGGCACGCTCGGCTCGAAAGCCTGGGAGGTCGAAGAGCCGTTCGATGAGGTCGCTGCGCTTGCTACCGAACAGCGCAAGGTCGATCAACGCTTGGTGACGCTCTGCGAAGCCCTCACCCCGGAAAAGCTGATGTCCGTCATTGATCTTCAGCGCACCGGCCGCATCCAGAGGGAGCGCATGGAGGATGTCTTGAGCCATCTTTTCCAGCATCAGACGCATCACCGTGGCCAGGTTCATGCGATGCTCGCCGGAACAAGTGTCGAGCCGCCGCAGCTCGACGAGTTCATCGTCGATGACGACGCAAAGTTCCGCGGCGGCGAAGTTGCGGCCCTTGGATGGAGCGAAGAGAAGCTGATGCTCTAGACGTGCAGCTATTGCCTAGCCGCGAAATGCGGCTTCGAGCTTGGCGATATCGAGCTTTACCATGCCGAGCATGGTTTCGGTGACGCGCTTGGCGCGCTCGCGATCGGGATCGGCAACCATCTCGATCAGCGCCCGCGGAACGATCTGCCAGGAGAGCCCCCAGCGATCCTTCAGCCAGCCGCAGTGCTCCTCCACGCCGCCGTTCGTCAGGAAGGCGTTCCATATCCTGTCGATCTCCTCCTGCGTCTCGCATTGCACCGAGATCGAAAAAGCGTGGTTGAACGCTTCGAACGGACCCGCTTCCATAGCCGTGAAATGCTGATCTGCCAGCTTGAAATCGATGATCTTGACGCTGCCCGGAGGACCGCTTGGCGTTTCAGCCGGAAGGACGGTCATGCGCCCCATGGACGAATTCGGAATCGTCGCCACATAGAATTCGACGGCCTGCTGGACGTCCTTCTCGAACCAGAGACTCGAACTGACCTTGAGCATGGGTTTTCCTCCTCGTTACTGTGTCGACGAAATGTTCGACAGCCCTAGGACGTCTCGATGCTGCCGCCTCCGACACGCCCAACAAATCTTTTCACAAATTCACGCGAATGCGGAATTTGACGTTTACGCAAACGTCAATATTTTGTAAGACACTATGAAATGCCGGGCTCGATCCGGTGGGCGAATTGGAGGAATTCGAACGATGCCAGTCTACAAGGCCCCGGTGAACGACACGCTCTTCGTGCTGAACGATGTGCTGGGTCTGGAGCGCTACAACAACCTCCCGGGTTTTGCCGACGCGACGCCGGATATGCTCGAGGCCATTCTGGGCGAGGCCGCGAAGTTCGCCGAGGAAGTGCTTCTTCCACTCAATGCCTCCGGCGATCGGGAAGGCTGCAAACGCGGGGATGACGGCTCGGTCACCACGCCGAAGGGCTTCAAGGAAGCGTACAGGGCCTATCGCGAAGGCGGCTGGGTGGGCTTGGCGGTCCCCGAGGAATTCGGCGGGCAGGGACTGCCTTACACGCTGCATTGTGCCGTCGGCGAATATACATCTGCCGCCAATATGTCGCTGATGATGTACCCGGGTCTGACGCAAGGTGCGATTGCCGCAATCTTTGTCCACGGCACGCCCGAGCAGAAGCAGACCTACCTGCCGAAGATGGTCTCCGGCGAATGGTCCGGCACCATGAACCTGACCGAGCCGCATTGCGGCACCGATCTCGGCCTTTTGCGGACCAAGGCCGTTCCGCAGGCGGACGGCAGCTACAAGATTTCCGGCCAGAAGATCTTCATCTCCGCCGGCGAGCACGACATGACGGACAATATCGTCCATCTGGTACTGGCGCGGATTGAAGGCGCGCCGGAGGGCACCAAGGGCATCTCGCTCTTCATCGTGCCGAAGGTTCTCGTCAATGAAGACGGCACGCCGGGCGCACGCAACACTGTCTCCTGCGGCGCGATCGAGCACAAGATGGGCATCCACGGCAACGCCACCTGCGTCATGAACTATGACGAGGCGACAGGCTTCCTGATCGGGTCGGAGAATCGCGGATTGAACGCCATGTTCGTGATGATGAACGAGGCGCGCCTCGGCGTCGGGCTTCAGGGCCTGTCGGTCGCCGAGATTGCCTATCAGAATGCCGTCGATTATGCCCGCGAGCGCATCCAGGGCCGTTCGCTCTCCGGCCCGAAGGCGCCTGACAAGAAAGCGGATCCGATCATCGTTCATCCGGATATCCGGCGTACGCTGATGACGATCCGCGCCTTCAACGAGGCGGGCCGCGCCTTCCTGCTCTGGACCGCGCTGAAATCGGATATCGCCCACCGCTCCGCCGACGAGCAGGAGCGCCAGACGGCCGACGATATTCTCGGTCTCGTCACGCCGATCCTAAAGGGCGTGATGACCGACAAGGGCTTCGAGCATGCGGTGATGGCCCAGCAGGTCTTCGGCGGCCACGGCTATATCGAAGAGCACGGCATGAGCCAGTACGTGCGCGACGCCCGTATCGCCATGATCTACGAGGGTGCCAACGGTATCCAGGCGCTCGACCTCGTCGGTCGAAAGCTGGGCCTGAACGGCGGCCGCGCCGTCATGGCGCTCTTCAAGGAGATCGGCGATTTCTGCGAGGAACACCGCAGCGACGAGAAGATGACCTTCTTCACCAAGAACCTGAAGAAGGGCTTGAACGACGTGCAGGCGGCGACCATGTGGTTCATGCAGCACGCGATGGCGAAACCCGACAACGCCGGCGCCGGATCGACCGATTATATGCATCTCTTCGGCATCGTCATCCTGGGCTACATGTGGGCAAGAATGGCGAAAGCTGCCGAGGATGGCCTTGCTTCGGGCGATACGCCGCGCGAAAGCTACCTGCGCAACAAACTCGTGACCGCCCGCTTCTTCATGGAGCGCATCATGCCGGAAACGGCGCTGCGCAAAGCCCGCATCGAGACCGGTGCAGAGACGATGATGACCTTGGCCGCCGAGGCGTTCTGATTGAAATCTCTTCTCCCCGGCGGGGAGAAGATGTCCGAAGGACAGATGAGGGGTGAGCGCTGCAAGCGCGAACGGCCGGGAGGCCGAAGCTTTGGCCCCTCATCCGACCCCTTCGGGGCCACCTTCTCCCCGAGGGGAGAAGGGAACTATATTGACCGGCCGCCATGGCCGCCAGGGAGACGAGACAATGACCGAGGTTTTCATTTACGATCACGTCCGCACGCCACGCGGGCGGGGCAAGAAGGACGGCTCTCTGCACGAAGTTCCCTCCGTCCGCCTCGCCGCCAAGACGCTGGAAGCGATCCGCGACCGCAACGGGCTTGATACGACGACCGTCGATGACATCATCATGGGCTGCGTCGATCCTGTCATGGATGCCGGTGCCGTGATCCCGAAGGCCGCCGCCTTCGAGGCCGGCTATTCCACCCGCGCACCCGGCATGCAGATCTCCCGCTTCTGCGCCTCGGGCCTCGACGCCGTGAATTTCGGCGCGGCCAAGATCGCCCAAGGGGCCGACGATATCGTGATTGCCGGCGGCGTGGAGTCGATGTCGCGCGTTGGCCTCGGCATGGCAGGCGGCGCATGGTTCATGGACCCCTCGGTCAACTTCCCGGCCTATTTCATGCCGCAGGGCGTCTCGGCCGATCTGATCGCAACGAAATACGGCTTTTCCCGCGACGATGTGGACGCCTATGCCGTCGAGAGCCAAAAGCGCGCGGCAAACGCCTGGGAGAAAGGCTACTTCAAGAACTCCGTCATCCCGGTCAAGGACCAGAACGGGCTCACCATCCTCGCCCATGACGAGCACATGCGCCCAGGCACGGACATGCAGGCGCTGGCGGCGCTCAACCCTTCCTTCCAACTGCCCGGCGAGATGGGCGGCTTCGAAGCGGTCGCCATCCAGGCTCATCCGGAGGTCGAACGCATCAACTACGTCCACCACGCCGGCAATTCGTCGGGCATCGTCGATGGCGCTGCTGCCGTGCTGCTCGGCTCCAAGGCCGGTGGCGAAAGCATGGGTCTGAAGCCCCGCGGGCGCATCAAGGCCTTCGCCAATATCGGCTCCGACCCCGCGCTGATGCTGACAGGCCCGGTCGACGTCACCGAAAAGCTTCTGAAGCGAACGGGCATGACGCTTGGCGACATCGATCTCTTCGAGCTCAACGAAGCCTTCGCCGCCGTCGTGCTGCGCTACATGCAGGTCTTCGAGATCCCGCACGACCAGATCAACGTCAACGGCGGCGCAATCGCCATGGGTCACCCGCTCGGTGCCACCGGCGCGATGATCCTCGGCACCGTGCTGGACGAACTGGAACGCCGGGACCTGAATACGGCGCTCGTCACGCTTTGCATCGGCGCCGGCATGGGCACGGCAACGGTGATCGAGAGGGTTTGAGGGGATAGCCCCTCATCCGCCTGCCGGCACCTTCTCCCCGCCGGGGAGAAGAAGTGATGCCGCACCGTCACCGAATCGTCCTCTCCCCTCGGGGAGAGGGTGGCTGAGCGGAGCGGAGGCCGGGTGAGGGGGCGGTTTGGAACGCCACTAAATTCAAGGGAGAGGAAATCCCGATATGAGCACCTACAAGAATTTCACCGTCGCAACCGATGCCGACGGCATCGCGCTTGTCACCTGGGACATGCCCGGCAAGTCCATGAACGTCTTCACCGAGGAGGTGATGGAGGAACTGAACGCCATCGTTGATGCTACGGTCGCCGATAGCGCCGTGAAGGGCGTGGTGATCACGTCGGGCAAGTCGAGCTTCTCCGGCGGCGCTGACTTGTCGATGATCAAGTCGATGTTCTCCCTCTACCAGCATGAGAAGGCAGCCAATCCCGACACCGCCGCGCAAAAACTCTTCGATCTCGTCGGCCGCATGACCGGCCTGTTCCGCAAGATCGAAACATCAGGCAAGCCGTGGGTGTCCGCCATCAACGGCACCTGCATGGGTGGTGCCTTCGAAATGTCGCTCGCCTGCCACGGCCGCGTCGCCTCGAATGCCAAGTCAGTGAAGATCGCGCTGCCCGAGGTCAAGGTCGGCATCTTCCCGGGTGCGGGCGGCACGCAGCGCGTCTCGCGCCTCACCGATGCCCAGTCCGCCCTGCAGATGATGACGACCGGCCAGTCGCTATCGGCCTCCCGCGCCAAGGCGATGAACCTTGTGCATCAGGTGGTGGAACCCGACCAACTCATCCCGGCCGCCAAGCAGATGATCAAGGATGGGCTGAAGCCCGTCGCCCCTTGGGACGAGAAGGGCTTCAAGGCGCCCGGCGGCGGCATCTGGACGCCGGCTTCCGCCCAGCTCTGGCCTGCCGCACCGGCGATTCTCCGCCGCGAGACATCAGGCAACTATCCCGGTGCGCTCGCCATCCTTAAATGCGTCTATGAGGGTCTGCAGGTTCCCTTCGATACGGCGCTGAAGATCGAGCAGCGCTATTTCACACAGGTGCTGCAGACCACCGAAGCATTCTCGATGATCCGCTCGCTCTTCATCTCCATGCAGGAGCTCGGCAAAGGGGCCCGCCGCCCGGCGGGCATGCCAAAAACTGAGCTCAAGAAGGTCGGTATCGTCGGCGCCGGCTTCATGGGCGCCTCGATCGCCTATGTCACCGCCGCCGCCGGCATTCCCGTCACCCTCATAGACCGCGACATGGAAGCGGCTGCCAAGGGTAAAGGTGTCGGCGAAGGCCTGGTGAAGGATTCCGTTGGCAAGGGACGCCTGACGCAAGAAGAGGGTGCCGCCCTTCTCGCGCGTATCACGCCGTCCGCCGACTACGCCGATCTGAAGGATGCCGGTTTCGTCATCGAAGCCGTCTTCGAGGACCGCGAGGTCAAGAAGGCGGTGATCGAAGCCGTCGAAGCGGTACTGCCTGATGGCGCGATCTTCGCCTCCAACACCTCGACCTTGCCGATCACGGGACTTGCCAAAAATTCCAAACGCCCCGCCGATTTCATTGGCGTGCACTTCTTCTCGCCGGTCGAGAAGATGATGCTGACGGAAGTGATCCTCGGCAAGGAGACCGGCGACAAGGCGCTCGCCGTGGCGCTCGATTATGTCGCCGCCATCAAGAAGACGCCCATTGTCGTCAACGACACGCGCGGCTTCTTCGTCAACCGCTGCGTCTTCCGTTACATCCACGAAGCCTATGACATGCTGATCGAGGGCGTGCCGCCCGCAATGATCGAGAATGCCGCCAAGATGGCGGGCATGCCGGTCGGACCGCTGTCCCTGAACGACGAAGTGGCGATCGATCTTTCGCAGAAGATCCTCAAGGCCACCGTCGCCGATCTCGGCGAAGCCGCCGTCGATCCGAAGCACATGGCGCTGATCAACAAGATGGTCGACGAGCTCGACCGCCGCGGCCGCAAGAACGGCAAGGGCTTCTACGACTATCCGGCGAAACCGGCCAAGAAGTCGCTTTGGCCGAAGCTGAAGACCTTCTACCCGCAGAAGAAGGCGGAAGAGGTCGATGTCGACGTGCTGAAGCAGCGCTTCCTCGTCACCATCGCCCTGGAGGCGGCGCGCACCATCGAGGAAGGCATCGTCACCGATCCGCGCGAAGCCGACGTCGGCTCCATCCTCGGCTTTGGCTTTGCACCCTATACCGGCGGCGTGCTCTCCTACATCGACGGCATGGGCGTGAAGGCCTTCGTGGAACTCTGCGAGAAACTTGCGGCAGCTTACGGCGCCCACTTCAAGCCGACGGCGCTGCTGAACGACATGGCGGCAAAAGGCGAGACCTTCTACGGCCGGTTCGATCCCTATCGGGGAGCGAAGGAGGCGGCGTAGGCCGCCTTCCCGCAGCTGCGCATTATGGCAGCTTTGGCAGACTGAAGGCTTTCAATTCCCGCTTATCGCCGAAGATCAGGCCGGAGAACTGCTGCCAATTCATCGAAGCAATCGGAATTTGCCGCAAGGAATGTTGCGGCAGGATCCATCATGGCTACGGCATAATTGATTCGACTTGCGTGCCTCTGCCGTGATTTGCTTGCCATAGAGATATGTCACCTCTCTCTAAGCGTCCAGACCTAAGGAGTTCGACATGAGCAATACTCAGGTGCAAGGCGAAACCGCAAGCAAGACCTCGGGAGGGCGAACGGCCGACATGAAACTCGAGATCGTCGTCATCCCTGTTTCGGATGTCGATCGAGCCAAACGATTTTACGGCGACTTGGGTTGGAGGCTCGACGCCGACTTCGCCGGCGATAACGACTACCGCGTGATTCAGTTCACGCCCCCAGGCTCGGGCGCCTCGGTCATCTTCGGCAGACAAGTGACGGCGGCAGCCCCCGGCTCGGCACAGGGGCTGTACCTGATCGTCTCGGACATCGAAGCTGCGCGTAGCGATCTGATTGCCCGCGGTGTCACGGTCAGCGAGGCGTTCCACCCCGGCGACACGAATGCCGGCCCGGATGAACCCTATTTGTTTGGCACGCTCCGGGCTCGCGGCCCGCATCCCGAGCGCGGCAGCTACCGCTCCTATGCCTCGTTCAGCGACCCGGACGGCAACGGCTGGCTGTTCCAGGAAATCACCACGCGACTCCCCGGCCGGGTGGAGGCTGACACGACATTCACTTCCACGGCTGAGCTCGCGAGCGCACTCCGCCGTGCCGCGGCCGCCCACGGCGAGCATGAGAAGCGGACCGGCGGCGAGCGCGACGAGAATTGGCCGGACTGGTACGCCGAGTACATGATAAACGAGCAGGCCGGCAAGCCGCTGCCGTCATGACGTAGAGTCTCGCCCGTGCAGAGAACGATTGACGGAGGCTGGAAAGCCAAATTGCCGCCCCCGGTGTCGGATTGCCGTCTGGCGGTTCGTCCTATGTCCGAAACAACGGACAAGGAGGACCGTCATGACAGATGAAAAGTTCCGCGTCGAAGAGGAAGCCATCATCGCCATGCTGATGATGCGCGGCAAGGCCATCGAGGAAAAGAATGTCGAGGGCGTCATGTCCTGCACGGCGGATGACGTTGTCGAGTTTTCGCTGGCTCCGCCGCTCGCCATGACCGGCAAGGATCCCGCTGGCCTCGGCGGCTGGTTCGATACCTGGGAAGGGCCTCTCGGTGGCGATGTCCGAAATGCGAAGCTCACGATTGGCGGCGATGTCGCCTTCTGGAGCGGCCTGGTGAATATGACCGGCACCAAGACGGATGGCGAAAAGGTCGACCTGTGGTTCCGCCAGACGCTCGGCCTCGTCAAAAAGGGCGGCCGCTGGCTGGTCGCCCACGAGCATGCCTCCGTGCCCTTCGCAATGGATGGCAGCGGCCGCGCGCTGCTTGACCTCAAGCCGTAACATCACTCCGCCGCGGCGCGCTTCAGTCCGGAAATCTGCGTGATGAAGGCGCGGAGTGCGGCCGGACGCACAGGCTTGTGCTGGATGGTGATGCCGTGGCGCTCCGCCTCCGCGCGTACCTCCGGCGTCCGGTCGGCGGTCACCAGCAGCGCCGGAATCTCGACCCGGAAGCGCTCCCTGAGATCAAGGATCGCCGAAATGCCATTTCCATCGCCGAGGTGGTAGTCGGCGATGATGAGATCGGGTGGCGGCCGATCCGTGCCGAGAGCCGCAACGGCGGCAAGGGAATCCACCGCTTCTACCTCGCAGCCCCAACCTGAAATCAGAAGGCGCATGCCTTCAAGGATCTTCACTTCGTTGTCGACGCAAAGGATGTGCAATCCCCTCAGCGTTTGCGTCGAACGATCGGCCGGTGGTGCTGTAGCGGGTGCATCGCCGGCTTTCGAAACCTCGATCGGCATGACGATCCGGAAATCCGTCCCCCTGCCATGCGTCGAGTGAAGCTCGACCGTATGGTTGAGAACGCGGGCGATGCGGTCGACGATCGACAGGCCAAGCCCGAGGCCGGCGGCCGTCTTTGCCCCTTCCTCAAGCCGCGCGAATTCCTTGAAGACTGTGCGGAATTTCGAAGGCGGGATGCCGATGCCGGAATCGACCACCTGGATCACCACCTGCTTGCCGCGTCGCCGGACCCCAACCAGCACCTTGCCGCTCAGCGTATATTTGATGGCGTTGGAGACGAGGTTCTGCACAAGGCGCCGCAGCAGGTTCGGATCGGAGCGGACCCGCAACGATGTCGGCATGACAACGAGCTTCAGGTTTTTCGCCCGGGCAATCGGCGCGAAATCTGTTTCGATGCGCTCCAGCAAACCGGCAAGCGGAACGGAGGTCAGCCTCGGGCGCATGGCGCCGGTGTCCAGCCGCGAGATGTCAAGAACGGCGCCCAGGATGGTCTCGACGGATTCGAGTGCGGAATCGATGTTCCGCACGATCGGCCCGTTGTCGGAAAGCGCCATACGCTCGACGAGCGCGGAGGAATACAGCCGCGCCGCATTCAGCGGCTGGAGGATGTCGTGGCCGGCAGCAGCAAGGAAGCGGGTCTTGCCGATATTCGCCTCGTCCGCGGCCGCTCTCGCCTCGCCGAGTTCGCGGTTCACCCGTGTCAGCTCCGCGGTACGCTCGGCCACGCGCTGCTCCAGCGTTTCGTTCGCCTGTTTCAAAGCCCGGTCGGCTGCAACTTGCTGGGTAATGTCGGTGAAGGTTGCGACGATCCCCTTGTCCGGCATGGCGTTGGAGCGGACCTCGATAATCCTCTCGCCGCCGCCAAGAACGAGCGAGAAAGGTTTGTCGAGTGTCAGGAAATGCCGCACCGTCTGGCTGAGATCGACCGCCGAAACGTCGCCGCGCCTGCCGAGGATTGCCACGATCTCCGACAGCGGAAAGCCGACGCGGCCGGCATCTTCCGGGAGATCCAGAAGCTGGCGGAAGCGCCGGTTCCAGATCGTCAGCTGGTTGGAGCTGTCAAAGACGGCGATGCCTTGATCCATCTGCGAGAGCGCCGTCTGCAACATGTCCTGGTTATATTGCAGCGCCTCGCTGGCCTGGTCGAGCAGCCATGCGGTGTCGGCCGAAGCATCCTCGGTCTTCTGCAGGATAAGCGAAAGCACCAGCCGCGCCGAAGAGGAGCCGATGGCGCTTCCCAGCAACTGCTCGGTAAAGTGAATGAGCGCCATGTCCGCCGGCTGATCGTCCTCCAGCTTGCGGCCCGACCCCTGCTCGTATGTCGCAAACGAGCGTTGCATCCGCTCCTCGCCGAGATAGCGCGCTATCGCCGTTTTCAGATCGCCGACGCTGATACGCGTCTTCCAGCCGCGGGTTGCAAATTGTGAGCGTGATTGCCCCTTGACGAAGATCCCCGCCTGGATGCGTTCCAGCGGCCGCGCATTGCGCGTCATTGAGCCGACAATGAAGAACGCAGTGTTGACGAGCAGGCTCATCGCCGTGGCGCTGACCAGGGGATCGGCGTTCACGGGTGCAAAAAGTGTCGTCCCGGGAAAGATGAAGTTGAGGAACGCGGTGGCGACATAGGAGTAATCCGGTCCGCCGAGCGAGGGCAGGAAAAGCAGGTAGAACCAGATAACAAAGCCGGAAGTCAGGCCGAGAACGGCGCCGCGTGCGTTGGCTCGTCGCCAGACCAGGCCACCGAAAAGGGCAGGAGCGATCTGCGCGATTGCGGCGAAGGACAGAAGGCCGATCGATGCCAGGCCGGCGGTGCTATCGGTCGATCGGTAGTAGGCATAGCCGAGCAGAAGGACGGCAAAGATTGCGCTGCGTCTGATGTTGAGCAGGTTCTTGGCAAAGTCGTCGCGCTGGGTAACCCGCCCGGCAAGCTTCCGGCGCAGAAAGATCGGCATGATGAGGTCGTTCGACACCATGATCGAAAGCGCGACGGAATCGACGATGACCATCGCGGTCGCTGCTGAAAAGCCGCCGATAAAGGTGATCAGCGAGACCACCGGCATCTGTCCGGCAAGCGGCAGCGACAGCACGTAAAGATCGGCATTGCCTGCCCCGCCGAAGGTCAGCAATCCGGCGATCGCCACCGGCAGCACGAAGAGATTGATGACGATGAGATAGAGCGGGAAGAGATAGCCCGCGAGCCGCAATTGCTTGGCCGAGCGGTTTTCGACGACCGTGACGTGAAACTGGCGCGGCAGCATGATGATGGCGAATGCCGAAAGCAGCGTCAGCGTGATCCAGCGGCTGAGCGGCGTCTCGTAGGTCAATGCGGAGTTTACCAGCGCATTTCCGACGCTCTTCTGCCAAAGGTCGACCGGCCCGTCGAACAGGAACCAGATGACGCAGACGCCGGCGGTGAGAAAGGCGACGAGCTTGACCAGCGACTCCATGGAAACCGCGAGGATCAATCCGTCCTGATGCTCGGTGGCGTCAGTATGCCGTGTGCCGAACATGATGGCGAAACAGGCAAGCACGAGGGTCGCGACCAGCGGGAGATCGAGAAAGTAGAGATTGCCGCTGCCGATCCCGTAGTCGGATGGATTGACCATCGCCGTTACCGCGCTTGAGATCGCCTTCAATTGCAGTGCGATGTATGGAATCGTGCCGACCAGAGAGATCAGCGCTACGATGGTGGCGACCGTGGAATTCTTTCCGTAGCGAGCAGCGAGGAAGTCCGCTACCGACGTAAGCTTTTCCGTCTTTGCCAGCTCGATGATCCGCCGCAGAACCGGCATGCCGAGCGTGAAGACAAGGATCGGGCCGATATAGATGCCGGCAAACTCCAGGCCGCGCTGGGAGGCGAGCCCGACGCCGCCGAAATAGGTCCAGGAGGTGCAGTAGATACCAAGGCTGAGCGCGTAGACAACCGGCCAGCCGCCTTGCGGTATGCCGAGCCTCTGGCTTCTGCGGTCGCCGTAGCTTGCGACGGCAAACAGAAGCAGCAGATAGCCCAAGGCAAATGCAATTATAACCCAGCCTGCAAGCATTGACCCTCCGCCCGATCCTCCATGCGCCGGTTCCCCGGAAGGGTTGAAGATTAAGGGAAATCCTCCCTTTTGGAAATTGCGGTGATCTAGGCATTAAGTCCAAGACGAAAGGAAAAGCCGATTGTTTCAATTCGACAATTGATTAATCAATCAAGAGCTGTAGCTAATGGAAACAACGCACTGTCGAGAGAGCGCATCAGAGGGAGACAGATCGGATGCTTAACGAGTTCAAGGCCTTCATCGCCCGAGGCAACGTCATGGATCTCGCCGTCGGTGTCATCATCGGTGGCGCCTTCGGCGGTATCGTGAAATCACTGGTCGACGACATCATCATGCCGATCGTCGGGGCCATTTTCGGCGGTTTCGATTTTTCCAACTATTTCATCGGCCTTTCGTCTTCGGTCAACGCGCCGACCCTTGCGGCCGCCCGGGCCCAGGGCGCCGTCTTCGCCTATGGCAGTTTCATCACCGTCGTCATCAATTTCCTGATCCTCGCCTGGATCATCTTCCTGCTGATCAAGGGCGTGAACACGCTCCGCAAGCAGGTCGAGCGCAACGAGGAAAAGGCCGCCGAAGAAGCGCCGCCGCCGGCGGATGTCGCGCTGCTGACGGAAATCCGCGATCTATTGGCCAAGCGCCCGGCGGTCTGATCGGCGCCGGGAGCCCGCACATTCCGCGGCGCTCATTCATCACGAAAATCGATATGGCATCACGCATTCTCATGGGATTTGCGTGCGGTTTTGTTTTATGAAGGCCAAAACCGGAGATCTGCATGTCGATTATGAACAGCCTGAGCCCGCGCGCCGTTTCGGCGCCAGAAAGCGGGATTGTAGAAGTCGTCAATTATGCCCGTGGCCGCGATGGCCTGCTGCCGCTGTGGGTCGGAGAAGGCGATCTTCCGACGCCGGACTTCATCAGCAAGGCGGCGATGGATGCGCTCGCCGCAGGGGAAACCTTCTATACATGGCAGCGCGGTATTCCCGAACTGCGTCAGGCTCTATCGGACTACTACGCCCGGCATTTCGGCATCACCCTGCCGGTGGAGCATTTCTACGTGACCGGCTCGGGCATGCAGGCGATCCAGATTGCCGTGCAGGCGCTAACCTCCCCGGGCGACGAATTGGTCTATCTGACACCCGCCTGGCCGAATATCGCTGCAGCGCTTGAAATCGCTGGCGCCCGTTCAATCCCCGTCGAGCTGCAAT
The DNA here is from genome assembly GCF_012641395.1 of Rhizobium sp. P32RR-XVIII. Taxonomy (GTDB): domain Bacteria; phylum Pseudomonadota; class Alphaproteobacteria; order Rhizobiales; family Rhizobiaceae; genus Rhizobium. The sequence goes on from NZ_JABAIH010000001.1 coordinate 523,719, forward strand.
TCGAAGGCGGCAGATGGGCAGTTGATCTCAACCGCATCGAAGCCGCGATCACGCCGAAGACCAAGGCGTTTTTCATCAACACGCCGTCGAACCCGACAGGGTGGACGGCGACGAAGAAAGACCTCGCCGACATCCTGGAACTTGCCCGCAAGCACGATCTCTGGATCATGGCGGACGAAATTTACGCGCGCTATTTCTACGCTGGCGGCCGTGCGCCTTCTTTCCTGGATGTCATGACACCGGGCGACAGGATCATGTTCGTCAACTCATTCTCGAAGAACTGGTCGATGACCGGCTGGCGCGTCGGCTGGATCGTGGCGCCGCCGGAAACGGGGCAGGTGCTCGAAAACCTGATCCAATATTCGACCTCCGGCGTTGCTCAGTTCATGCAGAAGGGAGCGCTGGCGGCTCTCAACCAGGGCGACGAATTCGTCGCCGCCAACATCCGGAAGGCGGCACTTTCCCGCGACATCTTTTGTGACGCGCTGGTTGCCACAAATCGCGTCGAGACCTTGAAGCCGGACGGGGCGCTCTACGCCTTCCTGAAGATCGACGGCGTCACGGATAGCCGCAAGGCGGCGCTCGATATCGTCGACAAGACCGGTGTCGGCCTGGCGCCCGGCACGGCCTTCGGCCCAGGCGGCGAACTCTTCCTGCGGGCTTGTTTCCTGCGCGATCCGGAACAGGTCAAGGACGCCGCCGGCAGGCTCAGCGAGTACATTCTGAAGCTATGACGATCAAAGCCCGGCTCTCAAAGCCGGGCTTTTTTGTACCGGAACGTCAGTTCGATAAAATTGTAGAATAACCGGCAATCGGGTCCTAACCACCGCATCAAACTTACCGGTTCAAAGCCCCGCAAACGGCTGCCAAATAAGAAAATCGGAAAGGAAAGACGGCGTGAAATGCCCCTGTTCGAATAAGACAGGGAATGCGGGACATGGCAATTTTGGTGACGGGCGGCGCCGGTTATATCGGCAGCCATATGGTCTGGGCGCTGCTCGACGCGGGCGAGGACGTCGTTGTGCTCGATCGCCTTTCTACCGGCTTTCGTTGGGCGGTGGCGCCTGCCGCACGATTCTACCTGGGGGATATCGCCGATGCCGAGGTCCTGAAGAGGATCTTCATCGAGAACGACATAGAAGCGATTGTCCATTTTGCGGGATCCGCGGTCGTCCCGGCTTCGGTTGCCGATCCGCTTTCCTATTACGACAATAACTCGGGCAAGACGCGTGCGCTTTTGAGCGCGGCAATCAAGGCCGGCGTGCGCCATTTCGTCTTTTCCTCGACCGCCGCCGTCTACGGCCCGCAGAAGACCTCTGAGGCGGTCAAGGAAACCGCGCCGCTCAACCCGGAAAATCCCTATGGCCAGTCGAAGCTGATGACCGAGTTCATGTTGCGCGATGCGGCTGCGGCCTACGACTTTGACTATGTGGCGCTCCGCTATTTCAACGTCGCGGGCGCCGATCCGCACGGCCGTGCGGGACAATCCACCAGCAGCGCGACGCATCTCATCAAGGTCGCCTGCGAGGCCGCACTCGGCAAGCGTGACAGCGTGCATGTCTACGGCATCGACTACCCGACGCATGACGGCACCGGCGTGCGCGATTATATCCATGTGACCGACCTGGCAGAGGCCCATCTGAAGGCCTTGCAGCATCTTCGCAAGGGCAACGGGTCGCTGGTGGCGAATTGCGGCTACGGTGCCGGCTATTCGGTGCTCGACGTGCTGAACATGGTGGTGCGGCTGCGCGGCCATTCGTTCAAGGTCCACATGGCGCCGCGTCGCCCGGGCGATGCCGCAAGCGTCGTTGCTGACGCCACCTTGGCGCGGCGCGTGCTGGGCTGGACGCCGAAACATGACTCTCTGGAAACGATCGTTCGCAGTGCCCTGGATTGGGAACTAGCCCTCATGGATCGCCGGGTCCACGATCTGCACGGAATGCATAGTGCGCTTGCGGCGGCTTCGTTCTAAACACCAGCATGTCGGCTTGCACTGTGCTTTGAATCTCACACGGCCCGCGCCTGATGATATAAAGTCCATTGGAGCGATGCCTCCTTCTGTTTATTGATGGGGGATCAGTCGAGGGTGGACAGTGGACATGAAGAACGGACACGAGCGCGAAGTTATTATCGAACGGCGCGGTACGGCGGGCATCATCCGGCTCAATCGGCCGCGGGCGTTGAACAGCCTGACGCTCGACATGGTGCGCATGATCGATACGGCGCTCGACGAATTTGCGGATGACGATGGGATTGCAAGCGTGGTCGTGGCCGGCGAGGGCGAGCGCGGCTTCTGCGCCGGCGGCGATATTCGTGTCCTTCACGAAAGCGGGCGTTCCAATTCCGGTTTGGCAGAGACGTTCTGGCGCGAAGAATTTACACTCAACCATCGCATCGCCAACTACGCAAAGCCCTATATCGCGCTGATGGACGGCATCACCATGGGCGGCGGCGTCGGACTTTCTGCCCATGGGCGGCACCGTATTGCGACCGAGCGGACGAGGCTTGCGATGCCGGAAACCGGGATCGGATATTTCCCGGATGTCGGAGCGACCTGGCTACTGCCGCGTATGCCCGGCGAAACGGGAACATGGGCCGGACTGACGGGCCTGGAGCTGAACGCTGCAGACGCCATCTACGCCGGCCTCGCGGATTTTCAGATCCCGTCTTCGCGGCTGCCGCACGTCATCGATGCATTGGCGCGCATGCCGGCCGGTTCGTCATCAGTGGCCTGCGATGCCTTGCTGAAGCATCTGTCTGAAGAGCCGGGTGAAAGCCGTTTGCGAAGTGCTCAAGAGCTGATCGACCGCGTCTTCCACTTCGACAGCGTGGAAGACATTGCCGAGGCGCTTGGCGCGGAGCAGGACGCGTTTGCTGTCGAGTCGCTTCGCGTCTTGAGGACGCGTTCGCCGACCAGCCTGAAACTGACTCTCCGTCTTGTGAGGGAGGGCCGCAACAGCGCCCGTCTCGCGGAGTGCCTGAACCGCGAACTGGCCGCCGGCATTCATATGCTGAAGTCCGCGGATTTCTACGAAGGCGTGCGGGCGGCGGTGATCGACAAGGACCGAAATCCAAAATGGTCGCCGTCGACCCTTGAGGCAGTGGATGCGGATATGATCGCACCGTTCCTCAAACCTCTGGACCGTCCTCTCGCCATTTAGCGCCACATGCCGCGCATGCGGGCGCCGACATCGATACGAACCTGGCGCGCCGGCTGTGCGCCAGCGCTGCCGCTCTTGACCTGCGGCCAGCCGCAGACTTCGAAGAATTGCAGCAGCGTGGCCGGGATAAAGCGCGTGCGCGATGCATAGACGTGCCGGTCGCCCTGCGCATTCTGCCCGTGCGTGAAGAAGCGCTGCGGCACGACGAGATCGAGATTGTCCTTGGCGCGGGTCATCGCGACATAAAGGAGGCGCCGCTCCTCTTCTATCTCAGCGCTGGTGCCGACGCCTAGGTCGGAGGGTATGCAGCCGTCGACGACGTTCAACATGAAGACTTTGGTCCACTCCTGTCCCTTGGCCGAGTGGATGGTCGAGAGAATCAAATAGTCCTCGTCGAGCAGCGGCACGCCGGCCTGGTCGCTTGTCGCATCCGGCGGATCGAGTGTCAGTTCTGTAAGAAAGCGTTCCCGCGAGGGATAGCCACCCGCGATCTGCTCGAGCTGCAGAAGATCGGCCTGACGCGTCGAGGCATCCTCATGCAGCCGCTCGAGATGCGGCTGGTACCACTCCCGGACAAGGCCGATTTCGGCAGGCCAGCCGGCCTTGCCGGTTTTCAATTCCTGCATGACTGAAACGAAGGATGTCCAATCCTCACCGGCGCGGGGCGGGGCGGGCATGGCCGCAAGCGCCTGCAGCGGGCTTGGGTCTCCCGCCATCTGATCGAGTGCGCGCTGGGCGGTCGAGGGACCGACGCCCGGCAGGATCTGCATCAGCCGGAAGCCGGCAACCCGGTCGCGCGGGTTGAGCGCAAAGCGGAGAGCGGCCAGCATATCCTTGACGTGCGCGCTGTCGAGAAACTTCAAGCCGCCGAATTTTACGAATGGAATGTTGCGGCGGGTGAGCTCGACTTCCAGCGGGCCGCTGTGATGCGAGGCTCGAAAGAGCACCGCCTGGCTTTTCAGCCGCGTGCCTTCCTCGCGGTTCTCCAGCACCTTGTCGGCGACATAGCGCGCCTGGTCGGCCTCGTCGCGCACCGTGACGAGGCGAGGGCGCTCGGCCGATTGCCGCTCCGTCCAGAGGTTCTTGGTAAAGCGCTCCGAGGCAAGATCAATCACGGCATTGGCCGCAGCAAGGATCGGCTGCGTCGAGCGGTAGTTGCGGTCGAGCGTGACGATATTGGCTGCCGGGCTGAACGACGCGGGGAAATCGAGGATGTTGCGGACGGTGGCTGCCCGGAAGGAATAGATCGATTGTGCATCGTCGCCGACGACAGTCAGCCCCTGGCCTTCGGGCTTCAACGCCAGCAGGATAGAAGACTGCAAGCGGTTCGTGTCCTGATACTCGTCAACGAGCACATGGTCGAAGCGGCTGCCGATATCCTCGGCGATCATTGGTTCGGCAACCATCTGTGCCCAGTAAAGCAGCAAGTCGTCGTAATCGAGGACGTTCTGGCTCTGCTTGGCCTCGACGTAGGCGGCGAAGAGTTCGCGAAGTTGCTTTTCCCACGCAGCGCACCAAGGGAACGCGTCCCGCAAAACCAGAGACAGCTCCGTCTCCGAATTCACGGCTCGGGAGTAGATCGCAAGGCAGGTCCCCTTGGTAGGAAAGCGGCTTTCCATCTTCGAAAAGCCGAGCTCGTGACGAACAAGGTTCATCAGATCGGCGCTGTCTTCCCGGTCGTGGATGGTGAAGGCGGGGTCGACCCCGATCTGCTCGGCATAATCGCGAAGCAGCCGCGCGCCAATCCCATGAAAGGTACCGCTCCAGGCAAGCGCATCGGCCATGATGCCGGAATTGGCGCCGAGAACCTGGGTACAGATTCGCTCGACGCGGCGCGCCATCTCTGAAGCCGCCCGGCGGGAAAAGGTCATGAGCAGGATGCGGCGCGGGTCGGCACCTTTGACGATCAGATGCGCAACCCGGTGCGCCAGCGTGTTCGTCTTGCCGGACCCGGCACCGGCGATGACCAGCAGCGGGCCAGCAATATGGCTGCCCTCGGCAAGCGTGCCGTGTTCGACCGCCATGCGCTGCTGTGGATTGAGTTTTTCGAGATACATCCAGCCGTCCGGTTGGCGCCGTGCGGAATCGCGCACGGACAGGTTAGGTGTTCCTTGAATGTTCTTGATTGTGATTCCTGTCAAGCACGTGCTTTAGTCGTCAAAGTCGGACATGACTTGCCGGCGCACGAGCTTGAGGCTGCGATCCGGCTGGAGGATGTATGTTTCCTCTATCCGGTTGCCGCTTGAATCGTGAAAAGTGTTATAGACGGCGCTGCCAACCGGCGACTTCGTCAGTTTCGTTCGCGGCTGGCCGCCATACGTGATGCTGCCGGGGATCGGCTCAAGCTCATTCGCCGTATCCGACGACGTGCAGCTGCAGAGCAGAAACCCTACGAGGATAGCCGAAACGACCACTTTCATTGAATTGCCTCCACCGCTGTTTCACTAGATATCGCAAAGGTCGGCCAGAGCAAAGTACAGCCTCAAATCTCCATTGCTCACGGTTGCTTCCCCGTGGGCATGCAACGAAAAGCCATGCCGGGCGTTAGGGATTATTAGCGGTGGAGATCCCCTATGGTACTTCCGTTTGAACCCTGGAACGCCCAGGAAGGCTGCGCCGAAGGACATGGCAACTCAGCAACGAAAGCCTCGGTGGAAAGCGCCCTCCACGCCGCCCGCGACCTGAATGTCGACCAGGTCACTGTGATGATTGTCGGCTCTTATGTTGTTTTGGAGGGCATCGTGCAACGGGAAGGCGACGATGATCGCGCTGTCGTGATCGCAGAGGAGGTCGTCGGCAAGGGTCACGTCAAGAGCCGCCTGCTGCGGCAGTAACTGGTGAACGGAACCAAAACCACGTCTGGCGTGTTGACTGCCTGATTTCAACGCTGGAGACTGTCATGAGGACGATTTTCCGTTTGGCCATTCCCGCCTTCCTTGCTGCATTGGCGGTATTTAGCTCTCCCGCCTATGCTTCCCTTGAGGGCGACGTGGGGTACTACTCCGCGCTGCCGCAGGATCAGATTGCACTGAACGAATTTATCGACTCTCCTGGCTGTGCTCCGGTCGAAGCGCATTATCTTCCATCCTTCATCCGCGCGCCGGACGGAACAATTATCGGCGTCGGCTATATCGAGATGGAAGGCGGTAACGACTGCTGAAGGAGCTGTCGTTCGCGATAATGGATTGCCACGTCGTTTTGACGGATAGCAGCGGTGGCAAGCGCGTCGTGCGCTCGTCAGTGAAGCTTGAGCTTGGCTTCTTCCGCAGCCGCCAGAAACTCGGCGCGCGCTTCCTCGCAAGTTTTGCGCCCGTCAAGGGCCGCACGGCAGGTGCTGCGGGCTTTGAGATAGTGCAGGCCGCGGGTGACGGGCCAAAGGTCGGTGAGGCATTTCAATGCATCGAACGGGCCGTTCACGGTTGTCGCATCGGCGTTTTCGAAGCCGACCTTGATCGGATTGCCCCATCTTTCTGTTGCCATAAGCCATTCCTCCTGTGTCTACGCCAAAACGCACACCCGGGGTCTTCCGTTCCTCTCGCAAGCCCCCCACATAGCCATTGTAGCGGGTTATTTGTTGGCGGCAATCGGGTTTTGATCACCGCGGGCGGCGAACGAGAAATGCAATTCAGTTCTTGGCGAAAACTGGTGTCGCGACATCTCATCCATTTGGCATATGCCGACAGTAGTACCTTCATCCAAAAGGCGGAGCGGCCCTCATCTTTGATTACCACCGCAGCGACTATGGCTAGGTCGAGCATGAAAATGTGCAAATTTCCTAAAATGGAAAGCTGATGCAGAATGACATGCAGTATTTCATCTCCGCGGCAAGTCGAAGAGGAGAGAGCCATGTCTTCAAGCGAAGAACGGTACTCGCAGCTCAATCATGCGCGGCGTCATTTCCTCGGCCTGGCGGCTGCTACGGGCGCCAGAATTGCGGCGATGGGTATCGCCGCGTCGACGATATTGCCTTCGTTCAGCGCACAAGCACAGAACGAAGGTAACGGAAACGGTAACGGTAACGGTAACGGAAACGGTAACGGTAACGGCAACGGCAACGGAAACGGCAACGGCAACGGAAACGGAAACGGTAACGGTAACGGTAACGGTAACGGAAATGGCAACGGCCACCGTCCCCCGTGCTTTCTCCGCGGCACCTCTATCTTGACACCGACAGGGGAGATCTGCGTGGAGGATCTTCAGATCGGCGATCTTGTCGGAACCGCACATGGGCGGGCCATGCCAGTTAAATGGATTGGTCGTACGCTCTATAATCGAAGTGGTCGGTCCTGGAATTCCAACGTCGTCCCGATCCGCATTTCACGGCATGCGCTGGATGACCGGACCCCTCATAGGGATCTATATCTCTCCCCCGGCCATGCCCTGTTTATCGATGGTGACCTCATCCTCGCGAAATTCCTCGTCAATGGGATCTCCATTGTGCCGGCCCCGCCTGCGGACGGGGAGGCGATCGAATACTTCCACGTGATGCTCGAAAGCCATGAAGTGATCCTCGCCGAAGGAGCGCCCGCCGAGAGTTACCTTCCCGGCGGCGGCAATCACGAACACTTCACGAACTTCGCTGAATTCGCCCGCCTCTATCCCGACAGTCTTGCGATGAAGCCGTTTGCACCGGTCGTGGGTTTCGAGTCCGGCCGCGATCACCTGAAGGCTCTTCTACGCCTCGGGATGCATCCCTTCGAGCCAGTATCGGACCCGTACGAGCCAGTACATCGCGCCTACGAGAGACTTGCAGCACGCGCCAAAGAGTTCGCCAGCCTTTGATCATCGATCTTGGTTTAAGATTCAATTGAAAGGAGCGCATGCCCATCTTCAGAAAAAATCAATTGCTGAAATTCATGCGGAGCTTGAGCGAGAGCTGATCAAGAATGGCGGAGCGCTCGACTATGATGATCTGACAAATCACCTTAGCGACAACGCCTACCTCTATTACATGCATCACCGCCGAGGATGGGCTAATAAATATCTCCGCGAAATTCGAAACACGGGATACGTTTTGATCATGCTGGTAGGCGCTCTGTCTTTGCGAGCATACGGCATTTTGTGATTTGCCGCGAAGCGTCCGGGACGTGACTCGCCGGAGTACACCGTCATCCCTTTGATTTTTGTGAAAACTGGTGCTGCCGAGTGGGATTGAACCACCGACCTCACCCTTACCAAGGGTGTGCTCTACCACTGAGCTACGGCAGCAGGACCAGCACGCGTGAGCCGAACGGCTGCATTGCGTGAACGGGGGGCCTATTGCCACAGCTTCTCGATAAGCGCAAGTCGCAAATTCCAACTTCGCATGTATTAACGGCTAAGCTCTTTTTGCGCAGGGCGGAATCCGTTAAACATGGCGCATGGATGACAATACCGAAAAAGCCGCGAAAGGCCGCAAGGCCATGATCGAAGAACAGGCGAAGCTGCGCCGGGAGCGCGCCGCCGAAAAGCTTCGCGAAAACCTCGCCCGCCGCAAGCACCAGACGCGGGCCCGCCGCGCCGGACAGGAGGATGAGACAAGTGGGCTTCCTGCCGCAAAAATGGACGAATCGTAATGTTCGCTCCGCTGCGAATTGAAGCGTGTTCGAAATTCGTCTAGAGACCTCCATCCCTTTTGAGGCAGAACTTTCAGAAAGGCGGGCACAGCCCGTAAGCCCCCATGGATCGTATCAGAATTGTCGGCGGCAATGAGCTCAATGGCATCATTCCGATTTCCGGCGCCAAGAATGCCGCCTTGCCGCTGATGATCGCCTCGCTGTTGACCAGCGACACGCTGACGCTCGAAAACGTTCCGCATCTGGCCGATGTCGAACTGCTGATGCGCATCCTCGGCAATCACGGCGTCGACGTCGCCGTCAACGGCCGTCGCGAGCGCCAGGAGGACTCCTATGCGCGCACTATCCATTTCACCTGCCGCACCATCGTCGATACGACGGCTTCCTACGAGCTGGTTTCGAAGATGCGCGCTTCCTTCTGGGTGATCGGGCCTCTCCTGGCACGCGAGGGCCACTGCCGCGTTTCGCTGCCGGGCGGTTGCGCCATTGGCACGCGTCCGGTGGACCTTTTCCTCGAAGGACTGGCAGCGCTTGGCGCAAACCTTGAAATCGACGGCGGCTATGTCAATGCGACGGCCCCGTCCGGCGGGCTGATCGGCACGCGCTACACCTTTCCGAAGGTTTCCGTCGGCGCGACGCACGTGATGATGATGGCGGCAACCCTTGCACGCGGCACGACGGTCATCGGCAATGCCGCGCGTGAGCCTGAAGTCGTCGACCTCGCCAACTGCCTGAATGCCATGGGCGCGAAAATTTCCGGGCACGGCACCTCGACGATTACCATCGAGGGCGTGTCGTCGCTCTCGGGCGCACGCCACCGCGTTCTGCCGGATCGCATCGAGACCGGCACCTATGCAATGGCCGTTGCGATGGCCGGCGGCGACGTCGTTCTTGAGAATACCGACACGGCGCTGCTCGAAACAGCGCTGGAAACGATCCGCCGCGCAGGCGCCGAAATTTCGCCGACCAACAACGGCATCCGCGTCAGGCGCAATGGCGCTGCCATCAAGCCGGTGGACGTCGTGACCGATCCGTTCCCAGGCTTCCCGACCGACCTGCAAGCGCAGTTCATGGCGCTGATGACACGCTCTTCCGGCATTTCGCACGTGACGGAAACGATCTTCGAAAACCGCTTCATGCATGTGCAGGAGCTTGCCCGCCTCGGCGCGAAAATCTCGCTTTCCGGTCAGACGGCGAAGATCGAGGGCGTCCAGCGGCTGAAAGGCGCACCTGTGATGGCGACCGATCTTCGTGCTTCTGTTTCGCTGGTGATCGCCGGTCTTGCCGCCGAAGGAGAGACCGTGGTTTCACGCGTCTATCATCTCGATCGCGGCTTCGAGCGGCTGGAAGCAAAGCTCACCCGCTGCGGGGCGATCGTCGAGCGCGTCAGCGAATAAAGAAGAGGCGTTCATAGCCTCTTTATCCCGGTTGCGCATTCCGCCGAGGCATCCTATTTCCGTTGTCTGACGCATCACCATCCAGGTGGTGCCAGATAGAACCGGGGTTTTGCCTGCATGACGGATCTGAAGCTTCTTGCGCTCGACAATGAAGATCTTGCGGTGGTCTCCGCCCACATGCAGGATAGCGTTTTCAAGGTCGGCGACATGGCCTGGTCGCCGCGCGATGGGCAGTTTTCGATTGCTGCCAACCGCTTCGTCTGGGAAGAGGCTATCAGGAAGCGCAAAGGCTTCGAGCGCCGTCGGGCGGCTCTGGTGTTCAAGCGCGTCCTGGCTGTCCGTTCCACGGGTATTAATCGCAGGCGGCGCGACGAGGTGCTTTCTCTGCTGTCCGTTGCCTTCGAGCAGAAGGGCGAGGGGCCAGAAGGCACGATCGAGCTGACGCTTGCCGGCGAGGCTGAGATCGTTCTCGACGTCGAATGCATCGAGGCGGCGCTTGCGGATATCGGCGGAGCATGGGAAACCGCCTCCAAGCCGCGCCACCCGGGCGCATGAAGACTCTCCTTGTGTCTTATTGAGAAGGAATAGCTGCGTTGGCAATCTGGCTGGATCAGGCATCGGACGGTTTCGAACAGCGCTTTGCCGCGTTTCTGACGACCAAGCGCGAGGTTTCGGAAGACGTGAACACGGTCGTGCGCGCGATCATCGATGACGTGCGGACCCGCGGCGACGCGGCGCTTGCCGAATATTCGAAGAAATTCGACGGCGTTGATTTTGCCGCAGTGCCGATGCGCGTCACCGAGGCGGAAATCGATGCTGCTGTGGAGGCTGTTCCGGCCGAAGTGCTCGGCGCGCTGAAAGTCGCTGCCGTGCGGATTGAATCCCATCATCGCCGGCAGCTGCCGAAGGATGATATCTATGAGGATGCCATGGGCGTCGGGCTCGGCTCGCGCTGGACGGCGATCGAGGCGGTCGGCCTCTATGTACCTGGCGGTACGGCGAGCTACCCGAGTTCGGTGCTGATGAATGCGGTCCCGGCAAAGGTGGCAGGCGTCGAGCGCATCGTCATTGTGGTCCCGGCGACGGGTGGCAGCGTTAATCCGGCGGTGCTTGCGGCGGCAAAGCTCGCCGGCGTTTCGGAAATCTACCGCGTCGGCGGGGCGCAGGCGGTTGCAGCGCTGGCTTACGGCACGGAAACGATCGCCCCGGTCGCAAAGATCACCGGCCCGGGCAACGCCTATGTCGCGGCCGCCAAGCGCCAGGTTTTCGGCACCGTCGGCATCGACATGATTGCCGGTCCGTCCGAAGTGCTGGTGATCGCCGACAAGGACAACAACCCGGACTGGATCGCAGCCGATCTCCTGGCCCAGGCCGAACACGACGCAGGTGCGCAAGCGATCCTGGTCACCGACGACGCCGAATTCGGCAAGGCGGTCGAAGCGGCCGTGGAGAGGCAGTTGAAAACGCTGAATCGCTCGGAAACGGCGGCCGCCAGCTGGCGGGATTTCGGAGCCATCATCGTGGTAAAGAACCTGAAGGACGCCGTCCCGCTCGCCAACCGCATCGCCGCCGAGCATCTTGAGCTTGCTGTCGCCGATCCGGATGCATTGCTCGACGGCATCCGCAATGCCGGCGCGATCTTCATCGGCGCGCATACGCCGGAAGTCATCGGCGATTATGTCGGCGGCTCGAACCACGTTCTGCCGACGGCACGTTCTGCCCGCTTCTCCTCCGGTCTTTCGGTGCTCGATTTCGTCAAGCGGACGTCGATCCTCCGGCTTGGGCCGCAGCAGTTGCGCGAACTCGGGCCGGCGGCGATTGCGCTTGCGGTTTCCGAAGGACTTGATGCTCACGCGCGATCGGTCGCGATCCGCCTCAATCTCGAAAGGTGAGGCATGGCAAAGGGCGACTTCCGGCTTTCTGATGTCGTCCTCGACGACACGATCGGCCGTTCGACGCCCGATGTCGAGCATGAGCGCGCCGTCGCCATCTTCGATCTCATCGAGGAAAACCGGTTCGAGCCTGTTGGCCATAGCGGCGGACCCTACCGGCTGAATATTTCGCTGGCCGATTCCAAGCTCGTCTTCGGCATCACCACGGAAGAGGGGCGGGATGTCGCGACCCATATCCTGTCGCTGACGCCTTTCCGACGGATCGTGAAGGACTATTTCATGATCTGCGAAAGCTACTACGAGGCGATCCGGTCTGCTTCGCCGAGCCGTATCGAGGCCATCGACATGGGGCGGCGCGGGATCCACAACGAGGGCTCGCAGACGCTGAAGGACCGGCTTGCCGGCAAGATCGAGGTCGATTTCGACACTGCGCGCCGCATCTTCACGCTCGTCTGCGTGCTTCACTGGCGCGGATGATACCAGTGGCGCCGGGGGAACACACGGCAGAGGTAAAAGCGCACGGCGCGATCCTTTTCATGTGCGGGATGAACGCCATTCGCTCGCCGATTGCCGAAGCGATCGCCCGTAGCATGCTGCCTGCGACTACCTATATACGCTCGGCGGGCATTCGCGCCGGCGAACGCGATCCATTCGTCGATGTCGTGCTTGATGAAATCGGTCTCTCGCTTGGGCGCCGGCAGCCGCAGACTCTTGAGGAGCTCGAGGATGATTACTTCGATCTCATCATCACGCTGTCGCCTCAGGCGCATCACGCCGCACTGGAACTGACGCGCTCCAACGCGGTTGAAGTGGTCTACTGGCCGACGATGGATCCAACCGTGGCGACCGGTACCCGCGAGCAGATCCTGGATGCCTATCGCGAGATCCGCGATCACCTCACAGCCTTGATCGAAAGCCGGCTCATCAGGAGAAATGGCCTCGCCGCGCAATCGGCGTGAAACAAATGGCAGAAAGCCCGATCAACAAGGTTCACAAATGAACGTTGATTGTGTAGTTTCCGCGCAAATTTGAGGCGGTCCGATGCCGCCAGCTCAACCGACAGGAAGAAAACCCTTATATGCCTAAAGAAGAAGTCCTCGAATTCCCGGGTATCGTGACCGAACTTCTGCCGAACGCGACCTTTCGCGTGAAGCTCGAAAACGAGCACGAAATCATCGCCCATACGGCAGGGCGCATGCGCAAGAACCGCATTCGCGTTCTGGCGGGCGACAAGGTGCTTGTGGAAATGACGCCCTACGATCTCACGAAGGGCCGCATCACCTATCGCTTCAAGTAGGCTTGTGCCGGAAGTCGTCTCAAAGGTTCCGTTTCCGGTCGAGGGTCTATGGCGCTCACATATAAGCTCATTCTGGCTTCCGGCTCACCGCGCCGCATCGACCTGCTCAATCAGGTAGGCATCGAGCCCTCGCGCCTGATGCCGATGGACATCGACGAGACGCCGAAGAAGTCCGAGCATCCGCGTTCGCTCGCTAGGCGCCTGTCGACGGAAAAAGCCGAAGCGGCGCTTGCCGCGCTCAAGGGCGACCCGGCCTGGAAGGGCAGCTATATTCTTGCGGCCGACACGGTGGTTGCCGTCGGCCGCCGTATTCTCGGCAAGGCCGAATTCGCCGACGAGGCGTCCGCTTCGCTGCACCTGCTTTCCGGCCGCAGCCACTGGGTCTATACCGGTGTGTGCCTCGTGACGCCCGACCGCAAGATCCGCCAGAAGATCGTCGAGACGAAGGTGCGCTTCAAGCGCCTTTCCGGTTTCGAAATCGAGAACTATCTTGCGTCCGGCCAGTGGCGCGGCAAGGCGGGTGCTTACGGCATCCAGGGGCTCGCCGGCACCTTTGTGCAGAAAATGGTAGGCTCCTACACAAACGTGGTCGGCCTGCCGCTCTATGAGACCATCCTGTTGCTCACCGGCGAAGGCTTCGACGTGTATAGCCGGTGGCCCGAGGGCTGAGCCCGAAGGAGGATCAGTATGTCCGAAGAAACCAAAACGACTGCAAAGGTCGAGCCGCTACGCAAGATCCGGCCCTGCCCGGAATGCGGTAAACCCTCTCACCGCGAGCATTATCCCTTCTGTTCCAACCGCTGCCGGGAGGTCGATCTTTCCCGCTGGCTCGGCGGTGCCTACGCGATCCCGGTCACCGAGGATGAGAAGAAGGCGGAATACGACGACGAGCAATAGCCAGGGAAATCCACAGCGAACTCCTTCAATTTGCTCGCAAATCCGCAAAATATCCCGGGTCGCCAAAAAACTGTCATTTGATGCTTGCCATGGCCGGACAAGATGCTATAACCCCGCTCGCTTCCGGGGCGAACCAAGGCCCCCGCATTTCTTTCGAACGAGGAATGCCTCATGAAGCACGGATGCCCAGATAGCTCAGTTGGTAGAGCAGCGGATTGAAAATCCGCGTGTCGCTGGTTCGATTCCGGCTCTGGGCACCATAAAACTCCAATAAAATCAAATGTTTATGAAGACGTATCCGAAACGATCCTGTTTCATGTGGCATTTATGTGGCAATCGGGCGGGTCATGTGTCACCTAAGCGCCTGTGAGCACACACAAAAAAGCTCCTCCCACTTTCAAACAAACTTCTTCGCCAAACGTTCAGAGCGCTCGTGCCCGCGTTTGTCGGACTCAGCGTCTAGGAATAGATGGCCGTAGATATTGTACGGGATTTTCGCGGCGCGTCTCAGTGGCACGTTTGTCATTGAAGCGGCCCTGGCCCTGAGAGCGGGCGGCATTCCGTTCCTTGATCAAATCCCCGAGGGATTTGTTCTGGACGGGAGCGCCAAATGCCCCACCTCCAATGCGAGGAGCGGCAAACTGCTGAGAGCCGTCTGGATCATCAGGGCCACCGACATAGACACTGCGCCCGCGCTCAGCCGCCCGATGCTGCTCTTTGTATTTGATGTGATGTTTTGCGCGGGACGCAAGTTCGACGGCAGCGTCAGCAGGAGACATGGGCCATAGTTCTTCCTGGTGCTGCACCAACACCTGAAACACTTCGTCATGGTCTGCTTTCAGTTCGGGATATTGGCGATAGAAGTCGTGCCAGAACTTTTCCTTGCCCTGATGCTGCTGATACTCGCCTCGGATTTCCTGCTTCACCACCTCCTTGTGGAGGGCCAAGGCGCGGGCGGGATCGACATACATCAACTCGGCAATTTCACTCTCGATGGACTTTTCCGACACAGTGATTTCTCCTGTAAGCGACTGAAACTACATCGGAATATAGCAAATAACGGGTCGCCAAAAAAACGGAGGCCAAAATGGCTCAAAATGGCGGTTTTGGTCTCATCGATGCCGTCTGGCATGTTGCATCGATCAACTCGGCATTAGCAAAGTTGTGAGATCATCCGCGACCAATCGCCAGTTATAAGGAGCAAGGGCAGTGTTAGACTTTTGGCTCAGCCTTGAAAATTCGACCAGGGTTGCGCTGATCACAGCGTCTGCAACGTGCCTCTCGGCGCTCATCGGGTTCACGGCTGTTTTCATCCAGATCGGCCGACAAGGACGCAATGCAATCAAAGCAAACAGGCAAAACGAGGCGCTAAAGCGCAAGGTAGAAATATATGAACGCACACTCGAAACCTCACGCAAGGCGCAGGACGCATCTAGTGTACTTTCAAACTACCTTCACAACTTCGATATGAGCGTCCAATTCGCTAAAGCTGCACAAGACCAGAACTACAGCTGGCAGCCGCCTGCCGCACGATTTCAAGAGTATCAGCGGCTCAGCAACGAAGCCAGTCTAGCTTTTATAGGCGTAATGACGATGATCGAAGCATGGCATATTATAGAGCCAAAGCTAGACATCTTCCGTTACGCAATAGCGATGGGATTGGAGGAGCTCCGCGCGGTGACGGCCATGAGGCAGCCCGATGCGCTGATGTTTGCAATGCCCGTGCCGGGCCTTGAATCAAATTGGGTCTTGCCGAATGCAGAGAGTACAGCGGCGATCAAGACTCGAATTAAGCAGGAGAGTTATCAGGTCGAGCGGCTCTCTGCTTGGGTCGCGGATTTCCAAGTCGAGATGCAGATGCTGCTCCTGAGTGAGCTGTTCCCCAACGAGGTCGAACGACGAGACCCACCCGATCCCGATCAATTCTGTATTCGGCTAGACCGATACGAAGAGATCAACAAAAGGATCGATGCCTCCAATTGGGGGAAGCGTCGCGTCGAAATTGAGGCGGAGGCATGGGGACGTTTCTCGGACAAGAATAGCACCCCCTAACAAGCCCATGCGGAAGCGAAGTGCGCTTCCAACACGCACCGGCCTTCTCGCAAACTAAAAAAGCCCTCACCTTTGGCAAACACCAGGCGGGGGCTTTTCTATGTGGAGGAAGGTTAACTTGAGAGGCGAGTTAGCTCGTGTATTGACTATTAGCACTTGCTGAAGCGATGCCGACAACCCCCAAAGAGAAGCAGGACAGCAAGCACTTATAAAGGCCCCGTAGGACCGGCTTATCCCCAAGCCTTACCTAGGGGCCTTTCTTTATGTGGGACAGGCTTTCGTTAGTGACAGCATGTGGCAATCCATGTGTCATGGAGCCAACGGAAACAGTCGGGACACCCTTGTAATTGTTGGGATTATTTGCGACTGGTCGTAACAGGTTTTCATGTAAAATAATGCAGATTTTCCCGGCATTACGTAATTATATCAAATACCTATGCAAAGACTGCATACGCTTCTTGAAAATCCGCGTGTCGCTGGTTCGATTCCGGCTCTGGGCACCACCTCTAAAAATCACCTTTGATTTTGCTTCGCTTTTTACCTCTAAATGTCCAGAGAATTTAAACGACCCTAAAAAGCTGGACACTTTTGTTCCGGGTTTGGTCGATCCTACTCGTCGTCTTCGACCTTCCGAATAAGCCCGATTGCACTCTTTGCGAGCCGTCTCTGAGAGGCGGCTTTTGTGTATCTGGTGACCTCCTTCGAGGTCGTGTGGCCGGTCACCGACATGATCTGTTTTTCGGTTGCGCCGTTGTTCGCCATGCGTGTCGCGGCGACCTTCCGCAGACCGTGAGCCGTGCAGTGTTTCAGGCCCGCGTTGTCGCATTGCTTCCGGAACCAGTTGCCGAAGCCGGCCGATGTGAACGGCTTGTTGAATGCCGTGACGAGGAAGGTGAGATCTCCGCAAGGCGACCCGTCGATGATGGTCTGCAGCTCGGGATGGATCGGTAGTTCAAGAGTGACCGGCTTGCGGTTCCTGCCCTTGAACTGAGTGAACTTGAAGGATGCGCCCTGAATATGCTGCCGACCGAGAACGATGGCATCACTTCGGCGCTGGCTGGTGTAAAGCATCAGACCTAGCGCCAGTCGCCCCTTGGTGCCAATAGGATGAGACGCCTCGAATTGCTCGACCTCGGCTTCTGTCCACGTGTGGAAGCCCTCTGATCCTGTCTTGAAAAGGGGAACATCGCGAGCCGGATTGCTGAGAACATGTTCTGCGCCGGGTGATGTTGCCCAAGTAAATATCCCGCGCAGCGTCTTGACGCGACTATTGGCAGCCTCTGGCAAGTCCGCCTTGCGATCTCGCAAGGTGCGGACGGCGCGGGCATTAAAGGCGGAAAGGGGCATGTCCTCAAATTTGCGCTTCGAGTCCGGTTTGATCGGCTCGTCCCACATGTGCTCGACGATCTGCTTGCGGACGAGCCTCGTGCGGGCGTCGAGCTGCTTGTATTCAGCCGACTGAAAATACTCCTGGCAAAGCCAGCGGAAGGTTCCCTTCGTGGCAAGCTTCGGTCCTGCCGGCTCTTCTTTCACGTTGCCTTCGAGCGCGTCATAGTATGCCTGATTGAACTCGTCGCTGCCGGGTACGCCTGGCAGGCGGATTTTCTTCTGTCCCTTTTTGCGGAAATAGAAGCGCAGGACGCCATCCGTGGTGTCCTCGACGACATACTTGCGAGCAAACTTTTTAGGCATCAGACCTGAGTTTCCCAGTCATCATCGTCCTGGTCGGCCTCGTCACCGGGAAGCCGATCGAAGAACCGATCGAGTTTCAGCCGATCCCAGACCGTCCGTGCGTTCGGTCTTTTCGGCGACGGCATTCTGCCATCCTTGACCATTTCGTCAAACAGGCTCGTCGATACGCCAATATAGGCGGCAGCCTGCTCTCGGTTCAGGCCGCGAGGAGGGAGGGATACAGGAAGCACTTCCGCGCGCTGCTGCCTCATCGGATATCCATTTCCTTTAGCCTCTGTTTGGCGCACATCAGATCTCCTCGCAGACCATGGCAGCCTTCCGGGCTTCCCACTGGCGCAGGATGTTGCGCTTGCGGGTCACGAGCTCCAGGTGATCATCTTCCGGCCGGACGCAAAGCCGGTTGCGGCAGACGTGGTCGATTTCTTTCTTGCCGGGAATGTAGCCGTGCTCATTAGTCCACATGACGAGATGCACGGCGACGGTCTGGCCGCCGAGCGACATACGCGGATAGCCGGCGCCGCGACCGCTCTCACCGGAGGTTGGTCCTGTCCAGATCCAGCAGCCTGTTGCCTCGTCGACGTGGACGCGGGACATGATCTTTTCTCGGATCTTCGAGCGACGGCTCATCGCATCGTTCTCCAATACTCAGCCTCGACGCTCGGCACTTCGGTCCATGCCGGGATCGTCATAAGCGACCAACTGGGAAGAGGATCGAATCCTACCTCAATCATCAGCCGGAAACTGAATTCGCCCATCGGCGCCGCTGACCGCTTGAAGCAGCCGACGATGACGTGGAAGGGCCGGTTTCGATAGAAGTCACGGCCGGCGTAGATTTGGAGATGTCGAGTAATCCGGACGATCATTCGGCCTGATTCCTCTGCCGATCTGCTGTGTACGCCGCGATCAACGCCAGTCGAATGATTGACATTCGTATCCGCCGCTGCTCGTCGCTCGATACCTTGAAGTAATTTTCAGGTGGCTCGTATTGGTCGAGAACTTCGTGGGCCGCCAGGCCGGCGGCAGCTGTGATGCGAGGTTTGCTCACTTCCCTACCTCCCTTTCTGCGGGTGGTGGGGGATTGCTGCCGGACAAGTGATCGGCAAGGGCGCCGAAAAAGCCGCCGCTCTCGTTTCGAGACTTGCGACAACCGTCGCAGTGGCATCCGAGAAACCAGCTTCCCTTGCCGCGGTATTCGTGGAAGGGATCGCCATCGTTCCAGCCTGGGCAATCGCTGCGCAGGCAGATCTCGCATACAGGCTTTTTGGTCATGAGGGGCGTCCCAAAGCTTCGAGCAGCTCCTCGCCGCTGGTGACGATGTGGTTTGCCATCAGAGCCATCAGCTCGGGCTCCTCGCCGTCGTGGGTCCAGATGATCAGGCGCTTACCGCGCCCTGCAAACCAGCCGCCTTCGAGGTGAGCCGATCGGCCGCACGGCAGGAGAAGTACGCAAGTGTCCGCCCATTCCATGCCGCGAAAGTCGTTGAGATAGCCGCGCGAGGCGATCGGGTGCGTCGTCAGAAGATCGCGATACTGCTTTGCCTCCCACCCCATCCAGTCTGGATCGATTTCTGACCAGGCGAAGCCCTTAACGCCGTTCGGTGGGTTGCGGAAGTCGTAGACCTCGTGACCGGCCTCGCGGAGCATCGTGACGGCGTCGGGCTGATAGAGGTTGCGCCAAGAGGATGCGAGATAGATGCGGCTCACGATTTGCTCTCCTTTGCGGCGGCGTTCCAAGCGTCCTGGAAGGCCTGAACAGAAATGTGGATAGAGGTGATGCCATTGGCGCCTAGCTTCACAGCGGCGCCGATGGCGTTGAAAGTTCGCTGATAGGGAAACTCGACTGGCGGAGCTTCGGAGAGTGCGGCTTTCATGCCGGGCAGATCTTCGCCGAGCCCCTCGAAAGAGTAGCCAAGTTGTTTCGACCCGATGAAGGCGGCCAGATGTTCGATATGCCTGATCGCCACCTTGAGCGCTTCTGCGGTGGCAATCTGAGACCGCACCACATGAGGCGCGGGAGCTAATGCGGCGCGAACTGTTGCCTCATGATTGCGGACCAATGCCATGGCGCTAGACGCCGCTATCATCTTGAAGGTCTCGACGCGAATGAAGTCGTCGTCGCCAACGGCTTTATCCTGCTCACGGATGGCCTTCGCCAGCCGGTCGAACCATTCAGCCGCGCCCCAGTTGTCAACGCTTTGGGAAAAGAAAGACATCGGGTCAGCCATAGATGCGGCCCTCCTTGCGCTGACGCGATTTCCACTTCGCGTATTCGATGAAGGACATGCTGCTGTCGTAGCTTAGCCAGTCCTGGTAGGTTTGCTGCGATCGGGTGAGCTTCGGTGGCGCAGGGCTATTTGCGACTGCGGCGCGCTTGCCAGCTTCTGTAACCCAGAAACCATCATCGCCACCGGCCAATGGATGGTTCTTGCGCACGCCCATGTAACCGGCCTCGACAAGCGCCATGCAGTCGGCGTGGTCCATGCTGCCTTCGCCGGTGACGAAGTGATTCCGGTACATCGTGCCACGCCCGTACGGATCGAGGCCGAGCGAGTGCTGCAGGATGTGGAGCTGCTTAGCGTCCATCGGCCGAGCCCTCCGATACGGTGGCGAAAGCGACGCGATCAAGGCGCTCGATCTCAGCGATGATGAGGGCAGCAGCTCGCACGAGATCGCGGCGGCGATCCTTCGGCTTCCAGAAGCGCCGCTCCCAAGGCCAAATCTCAAGCCACGCCGACCAGCCGATGATTGGTCGACGGTCTACGGTTAGTGCAGCCGGAAGGTTGGTGGCAGCACGGGCTTCGTCGCTCACTGAGGCAAACATCGCATAGCACGCGCCAGCCAGGGCCATGCTACGATCTGCGTGGGCGTCGTCGTGTTCGGTCGTCCAGCCTTCTTTCTCCTGCTGGCGGAGCCGCTCGGCGATCACGTCGAACATTGCGGTGGCGGAGCCGTGAAGGCCGAAATCCGGCCCCGCCACATGCTTTGCGGCGGGCGTGGGTTCTGTTAAATCCCCGAATGGCGACCCATAGCTCAGGGGAAGAGCGCTAGTCGTTGTGCTAGAGGCCTCCGGTCGAGACGGAGTGGGTTCGCCACCCATCACTTGTGTCTGGGGCGGTGGCGTATCGCTCTCGATGACGGCGACATGGCCGGCGTAGAAAGCGCGTAGCATCTGGTTGGGGTGATAGAGCGGGCGTCCCGCATCGTCGCGCTTGTGGACTGGCTGGCGGGACAGATAGCGCTCTGCAGCCGCGATCATCACTTCGTCGCTCATGTGTGTGTTTTCCATGCTTCAAAGTCGCTTCGGAAATCGATCCAGCGGCGGCGCGCGGCCGGATCTGTGTTGAGTTCGCCGCGGGACTGGACCCGCAGGATGTTGCGGACAGAGACGGCGATGCGCTCAGCGTCGGCGACATCGGGCAGCTGGTAACGCTCGACGAGAAAACGGCGGAACAGCCGGTCATTGCATTTAATGCCGCAGTCTCTGGCCCAATCGGTGTGAAGTTCCATTTCCTGCCGTTGGCGTTTGGCATGTCGGCGCTCGATGACGCGCGGGTCTTCGGGCGGACTGAGGCTGCGTACTTTCTCGGATGCGCGCTTTAGCAAGCGCAGCAGGAAGGCAATGTCCTCATGTGCGTGCAGCAGGAAATCGCGATCGAGATAGCCACAGTCCGGCGCCAGCTCGGCAATCTGGACATGCGACGTGTTCGCGACAATGACTGCGTGCAGCTCCGTGCCGCCGCGCCCGAGCTGCCAGTCTCTACTGGCATCGGCATGACGCTGTCTGATGGAAGCGAGGCGCGCGGTGTCAGCTGCAGAGGCCATCAGAACCTCTTCGGCATAAGCAGATAGAGCTCGTTGCTCTCGATGGTTGGCTTGAAGATCGCAGGCGATCCGGCGTCCAGCATCCAGACTTCCACATCTTTCGACGGGATGCTTTGGAGCATATTCACCAGATACTTGCCGTTGAAGCCGATCTCGATCTTCTCATCGTCATATTCGGCGCCGATATCCTCAGCTGCCTCTTCGCCTTCTTGGGTCGTCAGCGTCATGTTCAGCGCGTTGCCGCTGAATCCAAGCCGAACAGTGTCCTTGCCGAGATCTTTGGAAACCAGGCAGACGCGCGAGATCGCGCTGCTGAAGCTGTCGACCGGCAAAATCGCGCGCCTGGCGTTGCTCTGCGGGATGATGCGCGCATAGTCCGGATATGTGCCGTCGACCAGTTTGGTGATGAAAACGACACCTTCTGTCTGCACGCGCAGCATCACATCGGACACGGTCAGTCGCGCTTTCACCTTCCTATCGCCAAATAGCTTCGCCATCGACTTCACAGCTTTTAGCGGAATGATGGGCGGCTTGAATTCCTGAACCTCTTCGGCCTCGACGCGCGCTATGGCAAGGTTGTGACCGTCGCACCCGACGACCGCGAGGCCGCGACCATCCTTGTGCGGATGAACAAAAACGCCCGCGAGGTAAGGGCGCGATTCATCCTGCTTCGCGGCATAGGTCACCTTGCCAATCGCACTCATCATCGGCGCCAGATCTATGTCGAAGGCGACACCTTTGATCTTGTCTGCCAGCGTCGGGAAGTCACCTTCCGGAAGGGACAACAGCAGGAAGCGAGAGCGGCCGGCCTGAATGCGGACCTGACCAGAAAAGCTGCCGGCGGCAAATTCGATCTCGGCGGTCTCCGGCAGCTTGCGCACGATGTCCCGCAGGTCGGGACCCGACAGTGTCAGTGCGTCTCCTGTACCGCCGGCCAGCAGTTCGCACGATGTCTGGATTTCGACCGCAAGATCCGTGGCACTAAGGTGCAGATCGTCACCTGAGGGCCGCAGGAGGACATTACCAAGAATCGGGATGGTCGCCTTGGTGTCGACGGCCTCGGAAACCGCATCGAGTGCCGGCAGGAGCTGAGAGCGATGTACGCGGAAATAGACATCAGCCATGGGCGCTGGCTCTCTCAGTGCCGCACATCTGGGCGATCCGAAGTTCGGTGGACGGGGGGGCAAGCTCGTACCTGCTGCCGAACATGTCGTAGATCATCTGCAGGATCTCGACCTTCGGCGCGCCATCAGCGACGGCACGATAAAGCCGCTGCACCTCGACGTCATCGACGATGATATCGGCGATCTCAGTCTCAATCTCATCACCGCATTCGCTACATACCGGCATGATGCCCTCCAGAAATATTCGGATACCGGCTGGCGATCGTCGCCAAATGCATGCTGTTGCGCGGAAGCGAGAGTGGGCGGAGCTCGAAGCCCTTGCCCATCATGAAAAACTCGCGGGTAAAGGTGACGCGGTCGGCCTTCAGGACAACGTCCTGCTTGGTCGGCTCGGGCGCGATCTCGCGCTCAAAGGCCTCGGTCCTGATGACAGTGCGCGTGCGGGCTTCAATGAGGCCGTGGCGTATCAGCTCGCGGCGGATCGCAGGCACGCCGACACCATAGGTCTCTGCGATGCCTTCGATGGCGACACCCGCGTTGATGTGCGCCGCAAGTTCCTCGCGGTCGTTCGGTATTTTTCGTTTCCACGGCATGGCTATTCTCCGTTGACTTGAAGCCACTGGCGAACGGCGCGCGACAGATCCGCGTCGCGGTTCGAACTGCAAAGGTTGATAAGATTGACGATGGCAGGCAGCGCCGCGCGTAGCGTCTCGCCGTCGATCAGGGCGTCGCCCTCATGCAGCGGGTCATGATGGCGGAGGCGACAGATGGCGCTCATCAGGTCACGGTTCACGAGCGCCAGTCGGTCGGCCGCCGACAGGACCTGGTTGAATTGAAATTCTTCCATCTCGCGGTCTGTCTCGACGATGCGCAGGCGCGGCGGATCACCAGGTGGAAACTGCACGATCTCCATCACATGTCCCTCCAGGGGCAGTGGTCCCACGTGTCGTCGATTTGCAAACGGCGCAGGCGGCGGAATTCCGCGGAGCGCAGAACGAACTTGATGCCCTTGCCGATCAAGATCGCCGTACCGTAGAGCGCGCCGGCGGCAGCTACAGCGCCAAGGCCGATGAAGAGTGGTGCAATGTCGCTTTCCATGATCAGGCCTGCAGGACGATGGCGACAAGAACGATCGCGACGATTAGAACGAGGGCCAGCTCGGCGCGCACCTGGCGGGCAACCGATGTCCTCGGCGGGATGAAGCTGCCGAACTCCGGCATGGCTGCTGCCTTCACTGCTATTTTCGGGATTGCCTGCATGTGAAACCCTCCATCCGTTTCGGAACCCGCCGCGCTTCTGGTCGCGGCGGTGACCGAAGCGGATGGTTAGGCCACGCGCCGGAGAGTGCTTCGCGCGAAAAGCACGGAAGCGTCATGGCTGTGACGGGTGATCTCCTCATCGGTATATCCGTGGTCGAGAAGATCCTGCTTGGTCAGACCCTCGCCGCGTTCGCGGGCAAGCTCTGCCATTTCGGCGGGGATGTTGCGCGCGACGATGGGGTTGTAGCTCTTGGCCTGCATGTGCTCTCCATTTTTCTAAAACCTCCCGGTGGTCGCCGCTGCTCGGGAGGAGGATGAGCAGCGGCGCGCCCCACGGCGGCCCGGATGGGAGGAGGAGACCGGACCCGAGTATGGAAAGCACAGCTTTAATCTGCGTGCAAGCAAAACTTTCAATCGGGTTTTAGGATTCCGGCTGGACTCAGCGAACAAAAGAATCAATTATGAGAACGCAAAGAGAACAAAATAGGGAGAAAGGAATGAGGAAAGAGGCCTGCTTGAAGGATGCAGCCTGCTTGGCGATCGAATGTCGCGACTGTGGTCACTCTCGCTGGCGGAAGCCTCAAGAGCTTTATAGGCTGGGGATTGGAGCAACAACTCGCGTGTCGGACCTAGGGCGTCGCATGTTCTGCTCCGAATGCAGAAGCTCGGGCCTGCCGGCGAAAAATATTGCGATCGAGGTTATGTTTGTGACGCAAGAAGCCCGGCGGGACGCCGAGCTGTTTGCGTTATCTAGAAGCCCAATAGCTCGCGCTGCGGGATGATGCGCCAGATATTCTTCAACGAGTAGGCGTTGAAGGTGACAGTTTCAGCGGGGTTGTATTGCTCGCAAATCAATTCGGCCTGCGTTCGGCGAATGAGCTTTTTCACGTAGGCTTTTCCGTTTGTCTCTCCCTGATCCGGGTACATTTCAATGAGGACATGATCGCCCGGAACCGGAGTTCGGCCGCCGCAATACAGGAGTTCGCCAGGGTCGTAGCGAGGGACCATGCTCGTGCTGAGAATATGGATCGCAAAGACATTGGTAAGATGGGCAATTCCTGGTGGCCGACGCGCTAAGCCAGTCACCTCCCCATTGAGCGAGAAATCTCCATCGTCTCCACCGACGGCAGATCCAAGGATCTTGACATCCATCGGGCCGAAGTTTGGCGCAGACGGTTCGGTAACGATCTCCGCATCATTGCGTGCGGTCGAATCGCGAAAGACAACTTCACCTCGACCTAAGGCGGCCGGATCGAGTCCAAGAAACTCTGCCGTTTTCAACAGGTTTTCAGTCGACGGCAAATTCTCTCCGCGCTCCCAATTTCCGACTGCCACGACGCTGGTCTTAAGAGCGTCAGCAATCGCTTGCATTGGCAAGCCTTTTTGCTTTCTGGCGCTGCGGATCGCGGCGCCCACTGCACTGGTTTTGTCGTTCTTCTTCATATCAGCATTTGTAAGCGATACTTGTAGAGCGTCCATGTAAGAGTACCTTGCATAAAAATATAAGTTATGCTTTCTATCGGGCATGGAAAAAGAACAAGCGTGTCTGGATGCCCTGATAGAAGCTCGCCTCGCCGCCGGCGGATCGAGCGCGATTGCGCGTTCCTTGGGTCATCTAACGCCTCAGGCTGTATTGCAGTGGCGAGCCGTGCCAGCAGATCGCGTTCTCGACGTGGAGAAGATCTCCGGGATTTCTCGTTATCGATTGCGTCCGGATGTTTTTGGCCTCGCTCCCCGATCGGAGGAGGCCGCATGACCTTTCTTTCCGGCGGAATAAACCATGGGCTGCAAGAGGCGCGCAACTCACCTTTTGGGAGTAGTGGCGCATTGATTTGCGGCAATGGACCGTCTCCGCTTCAGCACGGCCGTTCACCCCGCGCCAACTCGCGCCGGACTGGCGGACCTTCACTGTCCGGCGCGCTTTCTTTTCTGAGTGCTGTTCCGTCGTTCGTCCAGCCATGCGGTCCTCCGTGATTTGCTGACGAACGACCAGTAAGGCGCGCGAGCGCGCCGATCATGGAATCCTTTTGGTTTTTTCTTTCCTTGACTTGTTCGGAGGGTGTTTTCGTGCGCCGTTTTTCTGAGGCCGATTATTTTTCGCTGAAGCGTGTGCTCGACGTGGCCTATGAAATGGCCGGCGGAAACACGCTTTTCCAGCATGTCACGCGCGTCGTCGTCTCGCAGCTCTCGAAATATGCTTCGACCGACGAGGACTGCCACAAGACATTCATGCCGATCGATGTCGCGATCGACCTCGATCTGGCGGCCAAGAAGCCGATCGTCACGGCCAAGATGGCGGAGCTTCTGGGCTACCGGCTGGAGCGGCTTGAACACGCTATCGAAACCGCCGAACCGCTTTCCGAGAAGGACGCGCTCGCCATCATGGATGAGGCGACGGCGCTCTGGCAGATGGTGCGCGCCGCCTATGCCGACGGTCGTGTCGACGCCCTGGAGAAGAAGCAGCTTCGCCTGAAGCTGCATGAGCTGATCCGTGCGGCGCAGACGATCATCAGCAAGCTCGACGACTTGGATGTGGCGCGATGAACATCCTTGCCGTCAAGAGCTCCGCCGAAGCCATGAGAGCCTTCGACAGCTTGCCGAAACCGCTGCGGCAGGCGATTGCCGCCGCTGCCTTCGCCTACGATCCGCGTGAGATCGCCGCCCGCATCGCAAAGGGTCGCCGTCCGGAAACGATCTTGCGCGGCATCGTCCGCTATCAGCGGAGGGCGGCGCAGTGAACCAGCATATGACCAAGGGCGAGCGCTCGCGCGCCATTCTCGAGGCGGCGGTGCAGAACGGTTCGTTCCGCAGCTCCGGCAGCAACGAGCGGCAGGTTTGCGCGTCACTGAATGGCAAGCGGCTTCTATCTCGCGACAAGAAGGATGCGGATCTTTGGTATCCGACCGAGCAGGCGAAGAAGCAGGCTGCCAAGTTGCAGCCTGAGACGGGAAACCCCACAGCTGAGCAGCCTGACAGCCGAGTCGCCATCTGGCGTGACATTGATACGATCGAGATCGGCAGTCGCCTGCGCCTCGCCGACCAGGCGAAGGTCGACGCGCTGAAGCCCTCCTTCCAGCAGATCGGGCAGCAGACGCCGATCACCGTGCAAGGTGCAGAGGCTGACGCGATGGTCAGGCTCTCCGCCGGTCTGCACCGGCTGGAAACGGCGCGGCAGCTCGGCTGGAAGAAGGTGCTTTGCTTCCACCAGTCCTTCGATGACCTTGATCGCGAGCTCTGGGAGATAGACGAGAATCTTTGCCGCTCCGAACTGACGCCCGCTGATCGGGCGTTGTTCATCGCGCGGCGAAAGGAAATCTATCTCGAAAAGCATCCTGAGACGGCGCAGGGCGTAGCTGGCGGCAAGGCACGGCAGAATTCAGCAAGCGACAAGTTGTCGTTTGCTGCGCAGACCGCCGAGGCAACAGGCCGCGACCAGCGGACAGTCCAGCGCGATGCGTCGCGCGGCGAGAAGATCGCCGACATGGCGCTTCACCGGGTGCGTGGTACCCGCCTGGATAACGGTGCTTTCCTCGATCGCCTCAAGCAGATCCCTGAGGACAAGCAGATTCTTTACGTCGAGGCAGCGCTCGACGAGGAGAAGCGGAAGGCCGCCGACGTTAAGGAGAACCGCCGCAAGCTGGCAGAGGTCCGTCACAGCGTGCGGCTGACGCACATGGCGCACGTGCAGGCAAACGGCGCGGCGACGGCCGGACAAGTCACTAAGCGATTCCCGATCATCTACGCCGATCCGCCGTGGCAATTCGGCGTGCGCTCGGAAGTGACTGGCCGCGACAAGAGCGCCGAGAACCACTATCCGACCATGCCAACGGGTGCGATCTGCGATCTCTTCGCCGAGATCGGTTCGCCCGCAAAAGCAGACGCCGTACTTTTCCTCTGGGCCACGAACCCGATGTTACCTGACGCGCTGCGCGTCATGGAGGCGTGGGGATTCACCTATGTCCATCACTGGATATGGGACAAGGAAGTGGCTGGAACCGGCTACTGGGGCCGCGACCGCCACGAGCTTCTGCTGATAGGCAAGAGGGGAAATCCGGTCGCGCCGCTGCCTGGCACCCAGCCGCACACCGTGCACCGCGAGGCCAAGGGGCGACACAGCGCCAAGCCCCTTTATTTCGCAGAGCGGATCGAGGCGCTTTATCCCGGCATTCCCAAACTCGAGCTGTTCTGCAGGACACCTCGCGATGGCTGGGAAGCATGGGGCTTCGAGGCCGCCACTGAGAGCGAGGTGGTTTGATGGCCCGTGCGCTCTCAGATGCGGCTGTCGACGATGCGATCCGGGCGCATGCTCCCGTAGCGATTGGCGTTTCCGGCGGGAAGGACAGCCAAGCCGCTGCGCTAGCGCCATTCCGCTACCTCGACGCAATGGGGCATGCTGGCGAACGGCTCTTGGTCCATGCCGATCTCGGATCGGTTGAGTGGAAAGACAGCCTGCCGACATGCCAGCGCCTGGCGGATTATCTTGGCGTCCCACTGCTCGTCGTCAGCCGCAAGGCTGGTGGCCTCATGGAACGCTGGCGTTCCCGGTGGCAGTCCAGCGTCGAACGATACGAAGCGCTCAGCACTGTCGCTCTCGTACCGTGCTGGTCTACGCCCAAGATGCGCTTCTGCACGTCGGAACTAAAAACTCACGTCATCACTGCGGCGCTAAAGAAGCGCTTCGGAAAGCAGCTTGTCGTCAATGTCACCGGCATTCGCCGTGACGAGAGCAGTCGGCGAGCACGATCGACAATCTCGGATTTGAGTGACGATAGCCTGCTCCTCAGTTGGCGGCCAATTCTCGATTGGAGCGTGCAGGACGTATTTTCCTCCATCGACGCAAGCGGCATCGATCCGCACCCGGCATATCGGGTCTTTGGCATGAGCCGCGTCTCCTGCCGCTTCTGCATCATGTCGAACATCGACGACCTGACCGCAGCCACGGCACAAGAGGAGAGCCATGATCTTTATCGAGACATGGTTGACCTCGAATGCGATAGCTCATTTGCGTTCCAGGGCTCACGGTGGCTCGGCGATGTCGCGCCTCATCTCCTGACTGAGGCACTGCACGAGCGACTTCATATTGCGAAATCGACCGCCGTGTTTCGCCAGAAAATCGAGGCCGCGATCACCAAGGACATGCTCTACGTGAAGGGCTGGCCGGTTCGCATGCTCTATGATTACGAGGCTGATTTGCTCGCGTCGATCCGCTGCGAGGTGTCGGCGCTCTTCGGCTTCAATGCCTCCTGCCTTGATCGAGACAGTATCCACGCTCGCTACGCGCAGCTGATGGCGGATAGAGAGCATAAACAATCAGCGGAGCTCGCCTATGTCTAGCTCCTTCCTCCCGACCGTCGAACACCTTGCCTCGCTGCACTCTGCTCCTGCGCAAGCCGATTGGCTCTTCCGTTGCCCGGACGGTGTCTACGCGCGCAGCCATTCTGAAATCCGTGCCGTGCTCGCCGCTTCCAATTTCAAGGCGGCAATCACTTACGCCGACGTGCGGCTGGCGGCAGTCAACCAGGTGCGAACGTTCGAGGGGCGCCTTCCAGTTCAAATCGAGGCAGCGCTGGCGATTGCCGCGCTGGAAATGAGGGTCGCGGCGGCGGCCAGAGGGGATTGAGAATGAAACCGCTTCGCGTGCTTATCGGCTGCGAAACTTCGGGGCGCGTCCGCAGGGCATTCGATGCGCTCGGCCACGACGTATGGTCCTGCGATCTTCTGCCTTCGGTCGACGGCAGTAACCGGCACATCATCTGCGATGTTCGTCAGCTTTTGAATGACGGCTGGGATTTGATGGCAGTCATGCATCCACCCTGTACTCGGCTTTGCAATTCGGGCGTTCGATGGCTGACGAAGCCGCCGCAGGGCAAGACGCTTGAGCAGATGTGGGCAGACCTCGACGAGGGTGCGGGACTGTTCTCGGATTGCTGGAATGCGCCGATCGAGCGGATCGCGATTGAAAATCCGGTCATGCATCGGCATGCCAAGGAACGCATCCGCAACTATCAGTCCCCAGCCCAGACTGTGCAGCCGTGGTGGTTCGGCGAACAGGCACTGAAAGCGACCAGTTTCTATCTGAAGGGGTTACCGAAGCTTGTCGCCACCAACAAGCTAACGCCTCCGGCTGCGGGCACGGTCGAGCGGAACAGTTGGGCGCGCGTGCACAGAGCGCCGCCTTCGGCTGATCGTTGGCGGCTGCGATCCGAAACCTATCAGGGCATTGCCGACGCGATGGCTGAACAGTGGGGCGGATTCGCGCTGAAGCAGGTGGCTGCATGATCTGGCGGCAGGAAGCTTACCGTGCCGTTCTGCAAACCGGCGATGTCGATATCGGCGCGGTCTACCCGCCGGTCGGCAGCGGGCGCATGTGGCGCTGGCGAGCATGGGTGACGGCGAGCGGCCATGTCTCTGCCGGTCGGGAGCGAAGCGAACAGCTGGCGAAACAACAGGTGGAACGCAGGTTTCAGGCGTTCATGAACGCGGCGCGGCTTCAGCCGGCGGGCGGTGATGCATGAGCATGGAACCGGATCATGGGGCAATCTCGCGCGCCTGGTCGTGGCGCCACGCTATCGCCAAGTCTGGACTACCAGCCACCACGCGGCTGGTGCTGCACACGCTCGGGCTAAAAATGGATGCAACGGGCGGCTCCTGCTACCCGCCGATTTCGGAGATCGTCGAGCTCAGCGGCCTTGATAAGAAAACTGTCCTGAAGCACCTCGAAATTGCCGAGGAAAAAGGCTGGATCGAGGTGTCGCAGCACGGGTTCCGGGGCCAGAAATGGAAGCGCAACGAATATGTCGCGCGCTGGCCTGGCCGTGACCTGATCGGAGAGGCAGCCAACACCGCCGACGAGGAAGGTGGTGGAGCGGTTCCACCGCCTTCTGTCGCCGCAAAGGTGGTGGAACTGGTTCCCGAAGGTGGTGGATTTGGTTCCCAAAAGGTGGTGGAGCAGCTCCACCAAGATAAGAATCTTCCAGATAACTCTCCAGCTAATTCTCCATCCGCATCCGCGGGAGAGGGAGGTTTGAACAGGGTTGATCGAAAGAAGGTCGAGCACGCCTTCACGCTCTGGTACGCCACCTGGAACAAGGGCGATGTCGAGTTTGCCCGGAACGCATGGTTTGCCCTTTCACAAGAAGATCGCGCCGAATGCATTGAGCGGACGCCGAACTACCTGCGATGGGCCAAACCCTCTGAGCGGATGGCAGCGGCCGTCTACCTCAAGAATCGCCATTGGCGCGACATGCCGGAACTGCGGCCGGAGAGCGAGCGGACGGTGCTGCACAACGCCTACAGCAAGGCTTGGAGCGCGAGACGCTTCTTCGAGCTGGCGGCCGATCCGGCTGAGCCTCCCGTTCCTCCAACCCGATTCCAGATGATGGAGCTGCAGAAAGGGGGAGAAGCGGCGGAGAAAGTGAAGCGCGAGCGCCGTCTCGCCTACGGATGGCCGAAGGTGATCAACATGCATCGCCGTGCGGAGATGGCCGAAGGCGTGACGGTCACGCCTTGGCTGGTGAAGCTCTCGGAGGGCTTCGTTGGCGTCCATCGCGATAGTGAGCTGGCGGCAAGATGGCGCAGGCTGCATGAGCAGTATGGGTGGCCGCCACTGCCTGAAAGGGTGGAGTGGCTCTTCTTCCCGCCGGGAGAGCCGGAGCAGGCCGTAGCGGATTTCAGAGAGGCAACCACGAAGGAACGGGGCAATGATGATGCAGCATAACAAGTTTGAGGGTGTTCCCGTTGGTGAGGCTCGTGGCGAGCGTTTTGAAGAGCGCATGCGCCGAATCAGGACCGATATGCTGATTGCCGCGAAGCTGCGCGCGCGCGATGATTCGCCGTGGTTTGCTGCTCGTGTAATGTCTGGACGCGAAATTGCTGTGAAAGACTCACTTGAAGAAGCGGCAATTGAGGCCTGCGTTCCGATGAGGAAGGGGCCGGAATACCGTCGCAGAGGGCGCGTTATTCCCGCGAAAATGATACCGGTGATGACCGGATACGTGCTCGTCCGATTCATACCAAGCGACGAGGCATTCATCAGTTTGCGATCTTTTGATCACGTAATCGGGATGCTCGGAAGTAGCGATGGACCCCACCCAATCCTCAACAGTGAGGTCAACAGATTCAAGGCTCTAGCAGACGAAGGTCAGCTGGATTGGGAGCGTCCGACTGTTGTGTTTCGTAAGGGTGAAAAGGTCAGGATCAATGAAGGGCCATTTGCTTCCTTCTGCGGTGAAGTGGTTTCTTGCCGTGGTGACGGCAAGGGTGACGCGGTAGTCGAGATGAGCTTGTTCTCGGGAACAACGCCAGTGCTGATGCCTCTTGCAATCCTCGAAAAGGTGTGAATACAAATCGCTCCACGGATGATCCGATGATCCAGCAGTGAGCCCCTGAAAACGCCGTAGCAGGCGGGAACGAAAGTTCTGGGGTCGGTACACCGGTCGGACCCCGCCTTGACGGCTTCACCTTCGAAGCGCCGATTCAGGGTAAGTGCTACTGCTATGACCAGATGAAAGATGAGGCGGCCTAACGGTCGCCTTCGTTGCATCTAGAGATATGACCGCTGAACTAAAGTTCGACGCCTCCGAAATCCTCAACCTGTCGCGTGCGATCCGCGCGCTGCCGGAAGCCATCAAGACGAAGGCGATGGCAAGCGCCATGCGCCGCATGCGCGAGATGGCGAGGACGCGGATCGTCAGGCGTAGTGCCGAGCACACGAAGCTGCCGCAAGGTGTCGTCCGTAAGGTGACGACGGCGCGCTTCAATGCTGGAGGCAATACGCAGGACATCATCGTCAAGTCGGGTTGGGTACATCTCTACAAGCTGGGTGCGACGCAGACGTCGCGTGGCGTCCGGGTGCGAACGCGCGGTTCATATGCTCATGCCTTTCTGGCCGAAATGGATAGCGGCCACCGGGCCGTGGCCATGAGGGTCGGCGACAAGCGCCTGCCGATCCGCGAACTGTTCGGGCCGAACCCGGCGCATGCGATCACCAACAACCCCGAGGTCTACCTCGACGTGCTGGCCGAGATCATTCAGGAGAACCTCGCGCCGCGCGTCCTTCACGAGATCGAACGGTTGCTCCCTCGGTGACGTGGGCCGGGCGCCCCCGGCCCCCCTCATGGGTCCTTCCCCGACCCCCCTCCCAAGCGGGCCGGGACGACCCCGAAATTTCGCTAGTGAAGCGCTACAAAATCCTGACCTGACAAGCCTGACAACGGCCTGTCGGACCTGACGCAACCGGGCAAATGACGCAGAGATCGATGACCATCCTGACTGAACAGACGGGACCGGCGAGCGATGGCCTTTGGGTGACAGTTGCGGAACTGGCACGGCGGAAGAACATCACGCGGCAGACAGCATCTGAGAAGATTGCTCGTCTCGAAAAAGATGGGCTGCTGCAGACCCGCAAGGATGGCCGCTCCCGCCTGGTCGAGCTGGCAACTTTCGATCGGCTGATCGGCGAAACCGGCGACGCGTTCAAAGAGCAGTCAGCGCAAACAAAGCGCGCCGCGCAGATCGCGGCGACACCGCTTCGGGATTCGCAGGCTGACAAGGTCCTCTATGAAGCCAAGCTGAAAGCGCTCGATTTCGGCGAGCGCACTGGCCAGCTGGTGCCGCTGCAAGGCGACCATGGGATCGAGGCAGCGCTGGTGAAGGTCAGCGACAAGATCGTGCGGGATCTTGGGGCTCCGATGAACTGGGTGACTGATCTGATCGAGGCAGCGCGGAATGGAGGTGAGCCGGCCCTTCGCCGCGTGATGCAAGGAAAAATCCGAGATCTGCGCAAGGCGGTTGCAGAACACCTGATGGAACTGGCTGGCGAAGCGAACGAGGCGGAGCGGTCTGGGATCCAGGTGGACATCCACTTCGAGGGCGACGAGTAATGCGGATCAGTCTTCGCAAATCTGCGGTGGCTGTTATCGCCTCGGCACTTGGCGCCGCGATCATGCCTCCGGAGCAGGTTGGCGCCGTCGAGTATGCTCGGCAGAACATGGTCGTTCCTGATGGTCCACGCGCCGGGCAACTCTGGGATGACAGTCTGACGCCGCATATCCGTGAACCCCTCGCAATGACCATGCTCGAAAGCGGGGTTAACGAGATCGCGGTCAGGAAGTCGGCGCAGACCGGCTTCACGACGCTGCTGATGGCGGCGGTCTGCCATACTATTGCGCAGGACCCCTGCCGCATGATGGTCGTGCAGCCGACGACTGGCGCGCTTTCGGAATTCAACCGAGAAAAGCTCTCGGTAATGATCCAAGGTTCGCCGTCCCTGCGCAAGCTTGTCCGCGACCAGACGAGCCGCTCGGGCGAAGGCTCGACGGCTCAGTCCAAGCGGTTTTCCGGCGGTTCGCTGAAACTGGCGATCGCCAACTCTGCGGCGGATCTTCGCTCCTCGACGATCCGCAAAGCTTTCCTCGACGAGATAGACGAGTATCCGGACGATCTCGATGGGCAGGGCGATCCGCTCGGTATGGTGGCTGCACGTCAGGTCAGCTTCCTGATGTCGGGAGACTGGCTGCGCGTTTACATTTCGACGCCAACCGTAAAGGGGTCGTCGAAGATCGACGAGAAGTTCCTGGCTGGAGATCAGCGCTACTGGCGCATGCCGTGCCCCGGATGCGGTTCTAAATTCAAATTCGAGTTCGACCGCAAATACTTCAAGTTCAACGACGAGTTTCCGCACGAACCATTTTATGCAACGCCTTGCTGCGGTTCGGTCATCCTGCCGCACGAAAAGGTGGCGCTCTATCGGAAGGGTGAATGGATCCCGGAGGCGAGCCGGCCGGGAGCCTACCCTTCTTATCATTTCGATGCGCTGACTTCGCCGCTGGTACCCTGGGAACAGATCGCGGCCGAGTTCGTCCAGTGCAGCGGCGATCCGCAAAAGCTGAAGGTCTTTTTCAACCTGGTTCTCGGCCTTGCGTTCGATATGAAGGGCGATGCACCCGACCATGTCCGGCTAATGGAGCGCCGAGATGATGACCTGAAACGGGGCCACATCCCGGCGCAGGGATTGGTCTTCGTTGGCACTGCGGACGTGCAGATGGCCGGCATCTGGTATCTGTTCAAGGCGTGGAGCGCGGATCGCCAGACCTGGCGCGTCGACGCTGGTTACATCGAAGGTGCCACCGATGATCCTCATGCCGGCGCTTTCGTGAAGCTGGAAGAACTTCGCACCAAGCAGTGGCCGGACGCCTTCGGACGAACACGAGCCGTCGACGTTTTCGGAATTGACTCCGGCTACCGCTCGCATGTCGTTTACACCTGGTGCCGTGGCAAGGCAGGCGTCTTTGCGTTGGACGGTCTCGACGGTTGGCAGCGGCCCGCGATCGGCCAGCCAAAGCCGGTCGACATCAACTTCAACGGCAAGCGCATACGCAATGGATGCATGCTGTGGGGTGTCGGCACCTGGTCTCTGAAGGGCGCCTTCTACGCGAACCTCAGGAAAGAGGGCCGAAAAGCGGGAAAGGAATTCGATCCGCCGGGCTATTGCCACTTCGGCCATTGGATGGACGAAGTTTACTTCCGGCAGATCACTTCCGAATATCTCGGAACTGAGAGGTTCAAAGGGCGATCTCGACAGAAGTGGATACCGCGCGCCGGTTACGAGAACCACCTTCTGGACTGCGAAATTTACGGAGACGCGCTCGGCGACTATCTCGGGATCTCGCGAATGACCCCGGATGAATGGCGCCATCTGGCCGCTATGCGCGGTGTTCCAGATACGGTCGTTGATCCGGACATGTTCGCCCCGGCGCCGCTACTCGCTGCGAAGCAAGTTGCCATGCAGCCGGCGTCAGCATCGCCGGAAGCAGAAACCACAGCGGAACCACGCTCATCGATCCGCGATGACGATAGCTGGTATCCGTCCGAAGGCTCCTTTTGGGATCGTTGAACCATGGCATGGACGCAAGTTGACCTCGACACGATCAACGCCGCGGTTGCGACCGGCGCCAAGCGTGTCCGGTTTCAGACGCATGAGGTCGAGTACCAGAGCCTGAACGACATGCTGAAGGCTCGCGACCTTATCAAGGCCGAAGTCGAAGGCGCGAGCGATCGCGGCGGGCCGATCTTTACCGAGTATCAGGGCGCATACTGATGACCATACTCGACAGCATCATCTCCTACTTTGATCCGGTCAAAGGCATTAACCGCGCTGCAGCTCGCCAGATGCTCGATGCATCGAAGCGCGACTATTCTGCCGCGCAATTCGGCCGGCGCAACCGAGGCTGGCGCGGAAGGGGCACGTCGGCGACGGCCGAAGTAAGCATGGCGCTTTCCACCCTTCGCGACCGTTCGCGCGATTTCGTGCGCAACAGCTGGGCCGGTCAGCGCATCCTCGATGTCATGACATCCCATGTCATAGGAACCGGGATCATGACCGTTCCAAATACCGGATCGGACAGGCTCGACGGCCGCTATCGCCTGCTCCGCGAGGAATGGGAATCGCAGTCAGACATCGAAGGCGTACTTGATTACGGCAGTCAGCAGGCGCTGCAGTTGCGGTCGATGATCGAGGGCGGCGACAGTGTGTTGCGCTTGCTTGCTATCCGGATCGAAGATGCCAACGGCACGGTTCCGTTTCGGCTGCAGGGACTCGAGGGCGACCTGATCGACACGACGCGCGACAGCATCATCGGCAGCAACGGCAACGTGCGTCTTGGCGTACAGCTCGGCGAATGGAATGCTCGCGAAGGTTTGTATCTGCACAGTGTCCACCCCGGTGATCAGAACGTTGCCAATGTGAGGGAATCCAAACTCGTCGAGTGGGGCAATCTCTGCCACCTGTATCGCCCCCTTCGGCTTGGCCAGATCCGCGGTATTCCGTGGTTTGCTCCAGTCCTTCTGACTGCGAAGGAAATTCAGGATCTGATGGAAGCTGCAATCGTGCAGCAACGCACGCAGGCAAGCTTCGCCGGTTTCCTGAAGCGCGCGCCTGGCGCATCAAATCCGCTGATGCCGAAGAAGGAAGACGACGCCTCAAGGGTCACCCGCTTAGAGCCCGGCACGATTCAGGATATTGGAGAGTCGGAAATCGTCTTCGCGAACCCGTCGTCTCAATCCGTCTTCGGCGAGGCTTACAAGGCGGGCATGTGGGCGATGGCGGCCGGTGCTGGCATTACCTACGATCAGCTGACCGGCGACCTCAGCCAGGCAAATTACTCGTCGCTTCGCGCTGGAAAGATCGAATTCCGGCGTCTTGTCGAACAGATCCAGTGGGGCTGTTTCGTACCCATGGTTTGCCGGAAGGTCGACCAGCGATTTGTGGAATGGGCGATCATGGCTGGCAAGCTGCCGAACCGTAAGGGCGGTTACCAGGTCGACCACGTGATGCCGGCCATCGAACCGATCGACCCCAAGAAGGACCTGGAAGCCGACATCCTCGCCGTGCGCGCCGGACGCATGTCACCGCAGGAGTTCATCTCCGCCTGGGGCCGCGACTGGCGCAAGGTTGTGACCGACTTCGACAGCTTCTTCAAGTTTGCCGACGCCAATAACGTCTTGCTCGATATCGATCCTCGCCGTCCCGCAAATGGGGCAAAGGCCAACGCCGCACCTGCGGCAGAAGGAACGCAAAATGACTAACGTCATTCGCCTGCCGCAGCTCGTCCGCAATGCCGAGGTCCGCGCTGCTTCATTCAATGACGCGGACAATACCATCGATGTGATCTGGACCACTGGCGCCGCGGTGCGCCGTGTGAGCTGGGTCGACGGTGAATTCGACGAAGAGCTTGTCGTCTCTCCGAGTGCGATCCGTCTGGACCGCCTCAATTCGGGAGCTCCCTTCCTCGACACCCATGGCACATGGAGCCTCGCCAATGTCATCGGCGCTGTCGTGAAGGGCTCCGCCCGCATTGAAGGTGGCAAAGGTGTTGCCAAGATCAGGCTGTCGACGGCGGCCGACGCCGTCGATCGCGTTGCAAAAATCAAGGAAGGCACCGTCTCAAATATCTCTGTCGGTTATCGCATCCACGCTGTGGAAAAGACCGAACGCGAGGGCCGAACTCCGATCCACCGGGTGATCGACTGGGAGCCTTGGGAGATCTCGGCTGTGCCGATTCCCGCAGATCCCGGCGCACAAGTCCGCAGCGGCGCAGATGACGCCGCTCTTTACGCCTGCCGGGTCATGCCTGATCTGACCGGCTCCAACGTAATTCGTCGTATGCGCATGCAGATGCAGATGCGGCAAAACCAATTGGCAAGCTAGCGCAGGCTACCGCGCCATATCCCGCTTCGGCGGGGCGCCCTTTGACGCCTGTGGGCTAGGCTTTCTCAAGGAAAAATCCATGACGAAGAAAAACGTTCTGGCGGTAGCCTGCACGCTCGCTATCGCATTCCTCGCAAGCTTCGGCTTCATGTCGGAAGCCTTCGCGGCCATCCCGCATGCGCCGGTTCACGCCTCGGCATTGATGGATGCGATTCGCGATTTCGCCCCGCATCTCGCAATTCCGCTTGTCGTGCTGCGCGCCGATCTGGAAGAGCTGCAAAAGAAGGCTGCGGCGAAGCTCGGCGAACTCAAGGATGACACCGCTCCTGATGTCGCTCGCACGATCCAGGCTGACCATACGAAGCTGCTCGACGAGATCGAACAGAAGCGCGCTCAGATCCGACAGGCCGAAGAAGAAGAAGTTGCCACGCGCAATGCTTCCTCGGCCAATCAGGCAGTGGTCGAAACAACCCGCGCGGCAGAAATCCACGATATCGGCACCCGCGCCGGCATGGCGGCCGATGTCATCCAGACTGCTCTGCGGAACGGCACGGCGGTTGATGCCTTCCGGGCGCAGGCTTTCGACCATCTTGCGTCCTCGCAATCGCGCACGAGTTCGGTGCATGTCATCACCGACGAGCAGGAAACCCGTCGCAACGCTCAGATCGAGGCCCTCTCCTATCGTCTCGGAGCGCCGATCCCGACTGCTGGACCGAGTGCAGCAGCACGCGGTCACATGGGGCATGGCCTGGTTAGCCTTGCGGTCGAGCTGACCGGCTATCGTGGGTTCCCCCGCAATGCCCGCGAAGTCGAAGGCATCTTCGAACGCGCCGCATTGACGACCTCCGACTTCCCGATCATTCTGGAAGGGTCAATCAACCGCACGCTGGAAACGCGCTATGCGCTGGCCCGTCCGACGTATCGCCAGATCGCGCGCCGCCGGAACTTCCGCGACTTCCGCCCGCACACCTCGATAAAGACCGGTGATTTCCCGATGCTTGAGCGCGTTCTCGAGGATGGTGAGATCAAGTACGGGAAGCTGACCGAAGGCAAGGAGACGCTTTCGGTACTTTCCTATGCGAAGGCGCTCTCGATCTCGCGTCAGCTGATGATCAACGACGATCTCGGGGCCATTCAGGAGATGCTTGCCGATTATGGCTCGACTGTCGCGCTGTTCGAGGAAATTGTTTTCTACACGTCGGCACTAAATGCGAAACTCGCCGATGGCAACACGGTGTTCCATGCCAGCCACAACAACCTGGCAGCATCTGGCGCGGCAATCGACGTGACGACTGTCTCGGCGGGCCGTGCTGCGATGGCGAAGCAGAAGAGCATCGACAATAATCCTCTCCTGCAGAATGCCCCGTCGATCATCCTGACCGGTCCCGACACGATCACGGCGGCGGAGATGCTTGTCGCCAGCATCACGCCGGCGACGGTGCAGACGGTCAACATCTTCTCGGGACGGCTTACCCCGGTTGACACCGCGCAGATCGCGGGCAACGCCTGGTATCTCTTCTCCGATCCCGCGGCCGGCTCCAACTATCGCTGGGGCTACCTCGATGGCTACGAGGCACCTCGCGTACGTGTCGAAAACCCCTTCGGCCGTCAGGGCATGTCCATGTCTGTCGAGCACGATTTCGGTTGCGGCCCAGTCGACTACCGCTACGGCTGGAAGAACCCCGGCGCATAAGCGCCGGGACTTTTCCTTCACCTCTCCGCCGTTGCTCATACGGCATCCCTTCTTTCATTAGGACATGAACATGAAGAACTTCCTTCAGCCTGGCCATTCGATCGATATTACGGTGCCCTCCGGCGGCATCACCGCTGGCCTTCCGGTTATCATCGGCTCGCTCATCGGTATTGCTAGCGTAACCGCACTCGAAGGCGATCGGGCATCGATCGCTCGCGTTGGCGTTTTCGACCTCCCGAAAGTGTCGGCCCAAGCGTGGACTCAGGGTGCGAAAATCTACTGGGATGCGGCTGCGAAGCTCGCCACCACGGTATCCACCAGCAACACGCTGATCGGTATCGCAGCCGATGTCGCGGCCAATCCTTCGGTAAGCGGGCCGGTGCTGCTCGGCGCGACGACGGTCTGAGGCAATGACCAATGTCTTCGAGCGGCTGGCGAAAGTCAGCCGCTCCACCGTCGAGCTCGTCCACGGAAAAGACGTGACGATCTTCCCGATATCGGCGAAAGATCCGAACGCTTCCGTCCGCCTGGCATCGCCGAACACGTCGTATCTCACCTCCGCCTGCTTCTTTGAAAACACGCTGATCGAGAACGACGCGAAGGCGCAGCCGCTGACCGGATCATCCGGACGGCTTGCGCATCGCAGCTTGCAGATACAGGCGTCAATCCGCCTGATCGACGGTATGCCGCTGACAACAGGCTTCTTCCTCCGCCGCGAGGAGGATGGCGCCATCTTCACCATTACGCAGTTCGATCCGGACGGGCTTGGCACGGTTCTCGCCACGCTCGCCAAGGCGCAGAAGCTGCCCGAGGTTTGACATGCTTGCAGCCGAGGCTCTGAGACTTGCCGCAATCGAAGTGTTGCGCCCGACAGCTGCGGTCGAAGCCGGAGAAGGCTTCCCGACGCTCGCTGGCCTCAATGTTCTGGATAGCCGCGAGATCGCGGTGCAGGACATCGATCGCGACAAGCCCTACACGCCGATCCTCGTGCTGCACACTGCCGAGGCCGGCGTGGCGCTGCGCGGTGCCCTGTCGTCGGCGGAAGATACTGCTGCCAACGCGGCTCTTGATATCGTTGCCGAGCTCGCCGTCGTAGAGAACGACAAAGACGGCGAATTCGCCGATGCCCTCGCTGCAAGTGATCCGGAAGCGCGGCTGGTGCTTGCTGCGCTCTGTTCGCAGGTCCGCTATCTGCTGGAGCGGAGCCAGGCCGGCGGGCTGTGGCGTCGCCTGGTTCGTCGGATCGTCAACATCGAATATCAGCCCTTCGAAGTTCCGAACATCGGCATGCGCTGGCAACGCATCACCATGCGATTCCATTGCGAGATCCGCGACGATGACTTCGAGGTCGAGGGCCTGCCAGAGCCCATGGCTACGGTTTATGCGGCGCTGCCGTCGCAATCGTATGCCAAGGCAAAGCTCGCCTCACTCGCCAGCCACTTTTCTCGTGACGTTCTTCCGCGATTGGAAGGCGTCGATGTCGATACCGGGGATAACATGCCCGGCTTCAAAGTCGATTTTCCCTGATCCTTGGAGGGTCCTATGACCGATCTCTACAAGCCCCGAGAGGGCTTGCGCATCCCCATGCCTGGCAGGCAGCCCGACTGGCCGGCGGAAGGGCGTCCCGTCAATTTCGCCAGTCCGTATGAGGCGCGCCTCGTCAAGGCTGGCGACCTCGTCAAAGTCGAAGACCAGCCGGAAGCGACCGGCTCCAGCGGAAGGAAGAAGTAAATGGCATCCAACATCCCCGCCAATCTGACGGCGCCGATCTTCACCTTCGATGTGCAGAGCGGCGGCAATTTTGAAGCCGAGACCCGGTTCATCGTGCTCGGTCATGGCCTTCCAGCTGGCACACTCCCCGAGGGCGGTATCGCGCTCTGCAACACGAAGCACGACGCGCGCCTGCTCGTCGGCGCCGGTTCGATGCTTGAAAGCATGTTCCTAGCGGCTCGCCGCAATGCGCCGACGCAGGAAATCTGGATCGGCCGCGTTGCCGACACCGGCACGGCAGAAATCCGCACCATAACGGTCGGCACAGTTCCCGCCGATGGCGGCCAAGGCGTGCTGCAGATCGCCGGCGAGACCATCTCGATCGAGATTGCGGCAGGCGCCACGGCTAACGCTGTCGCCTCGGCGATCGCGGCCGCCATCAACGGATATTACAACAGCCTGAAGGGCTATTCTCTGCCATTCACGGCGACCGTCTCGACCAACGTCGTCACGATAACGGCGCGTCACAAGGGAACCTATGCCGCGGGCATCGATATCTACATTCCGGTGCTCGACGCCATCAACGCCTTCAACGGCGTTTTGACCTTTGCGACGGCGACGCCCGGCGCCGGAGTGCCGTCGCTGACGAACGTGCTGGCGGCAATGAACGACGATCCTTTCGAGATCATCGTCTCGGCTTTTGGCGATGCGACGAGCCTCGGCCTGCTGGATACCTTCCTAAACGAGGTGTCTGGCCGCTGGTCTTATGCGCAGCAGATCTACGGCCACGCCTTCTATCCGAAGACGGACACCTCGTCGAACCTCGCGAGCTTCGCTCTGGCGCGCGACACCTGGCACCTGAGCATGATCCCGATGCTGTCGGGTGGCGGGCTTGCAACTCCGGAGTATCAGTGGGTTTCGGCCTTCGTCGCCCGGATCGCACCGTGGCTTGGCGGCGGCGCGAATGGCGATGTCTCGCGCAACCAGACCGGCCTTGTGGTGCAGGACGTGCTGGCGCCACGCGACCGCAATTACTGGATGGACTACGCGACGCGTGACGCTATGTTGAAGAACGGCGTTTCGACCTGGTCGGTCAACCGCAACGGCGACGTGACGATCGATAAGATCATCACGCACCAGCAGACGACGGACGGGGCCCCGGACACGACCTTCCGCGACATTCAGGCTGTGTTCCAGGTCACCTATGCGCTGAAGAAATTCCGCGCCGATCTTGCCTTCGAGCATGCGAACAAGGCGCTGGCGCAGGACAATCCGTCGAATCTCGATGCTGTCACCACGCCGAAGGACATTCGCGCGACGCTCTTCCACACCTATCAGTCGATGCCGGGCGTGCTGAAGAATGCAATTGCGGTCCTTCCGTCTATTGTCGTCACCATCGACCAGGACAATCCGAACCGGGTCAACGCGCAGCTGCCGATGGATCGCGTCAACGCCCTCGACATCTTCGCGGGTCTCGCGACGGTCTACAGCCAGTTCACCACATCGGCGGCCACGGCGTCCCTCTGACGCCTGGCTTTGAAACCTTCTCAGCAACTCCATCTAAGGGATCAATCCTATGGGTAAGGATTTCGGCGGGCGCATCAACGTGCGTCTTTCCACCGGTGCCACGCTCAGTTTGCGCGGCACTTTCAACACCAATCCGTCCGGACAAAGCAACGAGGCCGTCGTCAATCAGGACGGCTCCGTCGATCGCGTCGGGACCGTGCAAGCGCGCCGTGCGGAAATCAGCTTCGCAGACAAGGGGCTCGACTATGATGCCCTGATGAAGTCCCGCCGCTTCAACGTGACCATGATCGAGGAGTTCTCCGGCGTCACGCACTACTACACCGACGCCTTCATTGTCGGTGATCCCCAGACAAACCGCATGAACGGCGAAGTCACAGGGCTAACCATCGCCGCCGAGAAATATAATCGGAGCGACAACTGATGGCGAGCGTCGTCGTCAAGCTGTCGAAATCCTATACGGCTCACGACACGGCGTTCTCGGAGATCAAGCTCCGGGAGCCGCGCTACCATGAAATCTTCATGGAAGGGCGGGGCAAGCCGCGGGAGTGGCAGCCGAGCCCGCACGGGCCTGTCGTGGTGACCTATCCGGCTGTGGTCGATTCCTATCTGCAGAAGATCATGGTCGAGCCCGGCTACGACTGTATTTCGGAGCTTTCCACGGTCGATTCTTTCGCGCTGGAAAAGGCGGTCCTCGATTTTTTTCCGCTGTAGGCGACCTCGACGAGATCGCCGATGTGCTGATTTTCCGGCTCGGCTGGCAAGCTGAGCGCATCGAGAGAATGACGCCGTCGCAACTCAACTACTGGGCGAGGCGCGCCGTGGGTTTTGCTGAAAGGAACAGGAAGTGACGCGTACCGTCGAAGCGCAGCTGCGCATCTCTGCCGTCGACAAGACCGGACAGGTGTTCAAGTCCGTCGCCGGCAAGATGGGAGAAATCAACCGCCGTGCCGAAGCTCTCAATCGTCAGCAGGGCGTCCTGGCGCGTAGCTCGCAGGCGGCCTATGGCACCATGCTGCGCTACGCCGCTCCCGCTGCGTTGGCTTACGGCGCGAAAACCGCGTTGACTGATTTCGCCTCGGTCGAGCGCCAGATGACGCGAATCGGCATCACCGCCAATGCGAGCGT
Organism: Rhizobium sp. P32RR-XVIII; assembly: GCF_012641395.1. Lineage (GTDB taxonomy): Bacteria > Pseudomonadota > Alphaproteobacteria > Rhizobiales > Rhizobiaceae > Rhizobium. The sequence continues at coordinate 568,127 of NZ_JABAIH010000001.1, forward strand.
CGACCAGACGAATGCGGCGTTCACGCGCCTACAGGAGATCTCGAAGCAAGTGGCTTTGCCAATCGACTCCGCGGTGACCGCGCTGGACACGCTCGTCGCCTCCGGCATGGATCTGAAAGACGCGATGGACTTCCTGCCATCGGTGCTGAAGACGGCGCAGGCCTCTGGCGCTGCGACCGATGACATCGCGAATACAGCCATCAAGGCAGCGTCCGCGCTGAAGATAGAAACCAGTCAGATGCAGCATGCATTCGACATCATGGTGGCGGGCGGCAAGGCCGGTCAGTTCGAGCTGAAGGATATGGCGACCTATATTCCGGATCTCGCCAACTCCTTCGCCTCCCTCGGCTACAATGGCGAAGACGGCCTCAAGAAGCTAGTCGCCATTCTGCAGACGATCCGCGAGGACACCGGCTCGGCATCCTCTGCCGCGACATACGCTCAGAACGTTTTCGGCAAAATCTATTCGTCCGACACTGCAAACAAGTTCAAGGCGTTCGGCATCGACCTTCGCAAGGAGCTGGATCAAGCGCGCAAGAATGGCGAGGATACGGTTGCAGCCTTCACGAGAATTTCCAATGAAGCGATCAAGGGAGATCTCAGCAAGCTGCCGCTACTGTTTACCGACGAGCAATTCCGCCTCGGCATGCAGTCTCTGATGACCAGCGCCGACAGCTACAAGAAGTTCATCGATACCGTGAACGGTTCTCAAGTCGACGGCACGGTGCTGCGTGACCTCCAGCGCGTGACGGGCGATACGCAGGCGAGCATCGACAAATTGTCGAGCAGTTGGGACAAGATGATGAACAGCCTCGGCAAAGGTGTGTCGCGTCCGGCGGTGCCCGCCATGAATGCGGTATCGAACGATCTCGACTATGGCGAGGCTGTGCGGTCCTCACTCGGAGCACAGGGCAAGGGTTATTTGGCGACTGAAAACTGGATGGCTATGAACCTGCCGTTCGGGTCATTCTCCCATAGTGCCGAAGCGGACCGCCTGGCGCTCGCCGGCGGTTACCGTGATCCGGAATTCCTGAAGCGCATGCAGCAGGGGCCAAAAAACATGCTTGGTCCCTACAAGCCAGCAGCGGCTCCATCAACAAGCTTGGCGTCGATCTATGGCGAATATGCCGACAGCCGGCGGGAAGGCAACCGGATCGAAAGGGACAGAGTGCTCGCCGCAGGTGGTATGCCGAGCCTTACTCCCGGTATCAGTGGAAGCTTCGCCGATTTCTTCCGCATTCCGTCCAAGGAAGAATTTAAGGAAGCGATGAAGATCGACATCAGTGGACTGAAAGAATCCGGCGACGAGGCTGGCAAGCGAGTGGCTGACGGCGGCCGTGAAGCAGGAGACTCGATCAAGGAATCTGCCGCATCGCTTACCAGCGCCGGCAATTCGATCGGTGCGGCCATCATGGCCGCAGCCGAGAAGCTGAGCTCGGCCGCGAGTTCCTTCAATCGGGCGCTGACTTATAGCGCTGGAGGGCGGGTCAATGCCGACACCGGCCGTTCGATGCCGCCGCAAGCCTCCGCACCAGGCGGTGGTGGCGGTAGCTACTAGGAGGGTTGAATGCGTGATTGGGCAAAGACCCTTCGGCGCGCCAGCTTTCGCGGCGTCGAGTTCTGGGTCGACTACGAAGACCTGTCGGCGGGCAAGCGGCTGGCGCTGCACGAATATGCCGGCAGCCGGCAAACCGTCGTCGAGGAGCTAGGGCTTGCGACTGCACTCTATAGCGTGACCGCTTATCTCGTCAGCGATACGGCGGACGCTGAAGCGATGCTGCTCTCGGCGGTGATGCTTGCCGATGGTCCCGGCTATCTTGTCCTGCCGATTGACGGCGGCATGATCGCAACCGCGCAGGATTTCCGGCGCTCGCGCCAGAAGGACCGGCAGGGCTACATCGGCTTCGACGTCACCTTCATTCCGATGCTGAACGATGGCGGACTGTCCTTGTCGATCGGCGATGTCACCGCGGCCGTTGCCAATGGCTTTGCCGCTGCTGCGGCGCAGCTCGCAAAAATGTTCTGACCTTCGAGGTTCATGATGGCGGCAGATAGAGGCACGATCCTGACGTGGCTGGCGGACCTTTCTGTCGCCATCGTGACGGATCCGGACGACCTGGCGGACATGACCGCGCGCATCGCTGCGGCGCCCGACATCGACGCCGGCTCATTCGCGAATGAAGCGCTGTCTCTGATGCGGGTAATTGCTGAAAGCGTCGACGAGCTAGCGGACTTCGACCGGCTGGCGCAGCCGGTCGCGGCAAGCGGCATGACCGCCGATGCGATCGCCATCATGCTCGGCATGGGGCTTGCGGTTGCCGGGTGCCGGCCGGACTGGCCGTCGCGGCCTTCGGCGCGTCGGGCGCGCTCGCGGGTTTCGAGTGCTGGTGAGACGGCGGTTGCTGCGATTGACCAGCTTGGCGGTGATGGTGCCGACCTCTATGCCTGGTTGACCTCGATCACTGCCGTCGCCTGCCGACTGATCTCCGATCTAGCCGCGGATGCGGCGCCGGTCATCAAGGTATCGACCGGCGTGTCTCTGCCGTCGACGGTTCTCGCCTATCAGCTTTACGGCGACGCCAACCGCGCCGATGGCCTCGTCAATATCGCCGGATCGGCGACCCCGCTTGTCATGCCAACCCTCTTTGATGCCCTGGCTTCCTGATGTTGGAAACTATCACCATTGACGGCTTCCCCGCCGTCAAGGCAATCACCATCAGCATGTCGGCGGAAGAAGCGGTGCGCACGGCGGAGGTTTCGCTCGTGCCGAAGGGCGACGGGATCTCGGTGTCGCCGGGACAGGCCGCCACCGTCAAGACGAGCGGCGAGGTCCTGCTGACGGGATATGTTCGCGACGTGCGACCCTCGCATGATGCAACCAGCCGGGAGCTGATGGCGACGATCTGCTCGCGCACCGTCGACGCAACGGAATGCTCCGTCGAGCATCCAACCGGCGAGGTGATGAACAAGGATCTGGCGGCGATCGCCAAGGAGTTCGACGGTCTCGGCATCGGCATCGAGAGCGACGGCACGTTGCCAGTGGAGCCGCGTCACAAGCTGCATGTCGGCGAGACGCTGTTTTCCACGATCGAGCGGCGGGCACGCGGACGCGGCATCCTGATCTACGATACGCCGAAGGGGAAGTTGAAGCTTACAACCAAGCCGGAGGGAACCCACACGGGCGGCCTCATCTGGGGCAAGAACATCGAGCAAGCCTCGTCGGAAATCACCGAGCGCGGTCGCCACAGCGCGGTGAAGGTGCGCGGCCAGGCAAGCGAAGGCACCGGCAAGCAGCAGCTGCGTGCCGAGGCGACGGCGCGCGACGCAGGCGTTACCCGCTCGCGACCGCTGATCATCGTCCATGAGGGGGAGACCACGGTCGACCGGCTGAAGAAACGGGCCGATTGGGGCGTCAAGCGTGGTGCGGGTTACGCAGCGACGGCCTCGATCACCGTCACCGGCTGGCGGGATGCCGGCGGCACGATCTGGAACCGCAACTGGCTCGTCTATGTCGAAGACAGTTGGATCGGCATCGAGGGCATGATGGTGATCAAGAGCGTGACGCTGACGCAGGAGAGTGAAGGTCAAGGCACTTACGCCGTCCTCTCGCTCGCGGATCCTCGCGCGCTCGGCGGCGAGAATCCGCGCGGCAAGACGGCAGGCGTCTATTCGGCGCCCGGTGCGATCACGGTGGAGTATGACGACGAATGATCGGCAAGCGGATCGAACTCGACGGCGCCAACGCCGAAGACGGCGGGCAGCAATTCGTCAATGGGCGCGGGCTTGCCAAGGATGGCTATACCCGCATCCATCGCATCGAGCCGGCGGGCTTTGCCTCCTCGCCGGTCAAGGGTGCGAAGGCGCTGCTGTTTGCTCCGAACGGCCACGCCGATCAGGCTTACGTGTTCGGCGGAGAGCATCCCGGTCACAGGCCTGGCGGCCTGCCGGCCGGAGCAACGGCGCTCTACGATCACAACGGCAATATCATCAAGCTCTGGATGGACAGCGTCATCATGGATTTTGGGAGCCGCACCATCACCATGAACGGCGGCGAATGGCAACTCGCCGGAAATGTGACGATTACCGGCAACCTTGAAGTCGTCGGCAACATTCATGCGACCGGCACGATCATCGACGAACTGGGCAACACCAATCACCACAGCCACTAGCGGGGCCTTTCATGCTGAAGATCATTCCGGTCGACGACACCGAAGAGCTATATCGTTCGCCTGATCTTGGCTGGGATGGCATTGTCGGTGATCTCATCCTCAACCCACTGACACATCCCGATGCGCCTGGCGACTTTCGCGCCGAGCAGGGGCTCGCCACGCAAGTGCTGATCTGCCTGATGACGGACCGCCGTGTCGAAGCGAGTGAGCTTCGTGACGGCGATGAGAACCGCGGATGGATCGGCGATAGCTTCGATGCGATGGAAGGCGAAACGCCGATCGGGTCCCGCCTATGGTTGCTTCGTCGCTCGTCGCTTTATCCTGGCATCGAGATCAAGGCGCAGGACTATGCCCGCGAGGCATTGGAGCCACTGATCAGGCAGGGCGCTGTCTCCAAAGTGGATGCTGTCGCAACGCCCGACTTCGCGGCCAATCGGCTCGATCTAGCCGTGTCGCTCTACGGTCGCAACGGCACGCAGATCTACACCTCGAAATTCGAACTACTTTGGAGACAGATCGATGGCGTGGAAAATCCGCTCGCTCAGTGATGCTTCGGCCCGCATCCGCGGTGCCTTCCGGCAATACATACCGGGCAGTGATTCGGCGCTTAAGAACAGCTTCGTGACGATCGTCGCCAAGGTGCTCGCCGGTCTCTCGCACGAATTCGAGTTGCGCATAGCTTATCTCGCCAAGCAGCTTTTTCTCACCACGGCGACCGGTCAGTTTCTCGCGCTGCTTTGCGCCGAGATCGGCATTTATCGCAAGCAGGCGTCGGCAGCCTCCGGCATGGTCACGGGAACGGCCGCGTCATCGACGACCTATCCAGCCGGCATCCGGCTGATTTCCGGCAATATCACCTATGTCTCAACGGCCGTCGCAACCTCGGCAGCTGATGGCACATTGTCGCTTCCGGTGACATCGGAAGCCAAGGGGGCGGCGGCCAACCGGGACGCCGATGGCGCCCTTTCGCTCGCCGATCCGCTGCTCTTTCCGGATCTTGGGCAGGAATGGACGGTGACGATCGGCGGTCTGGGCGGCGGCGCGGACATCGAGAGCGATGAAAGCCTTCGTGCGCGCGGACTGCAGCGCAAGCGCAATCCTCCCGGTGGCGGGACGCTGACGGACTACGAACGCATCGTGCTTGGGGTATCCGGTGTGCTTGCGGCATGGGCCTTTCGCAGCGCCAACAATCCCGGCGGGGTTTACGTCTATTTTCTCTTCGGTGGTCGGGCGAATTCGATCCCGATTTCTTCCGATGTCGAGACCGTGCAGGCGGCAATTGACGCGCAGCGGCTTATCAGAGTCGACGACAGCGTTGCCGTGCCGCCGGTTGCGAGGCCGATCGACGTCACCATCAATGGGCTCGCCGGCGATACGTCGGACATTCGTATCGCGATCGAGGCGGCGATCTCCGCAATGTTCGTCACCAGATGCCGGCCGGGGATCGTCGGGAATACTTTCACCGTCTCTCTCTCGTGGATCAACGAGGCTATCTCGGGGGTCTCAGGGGAGGACCGGCATGTGCTTGCGGCGCCTGTGGCCGATATTGTTTTAACAGGCGGCCAGTTCCCTGTGCTTGGAACGGTGACTTATGGCGCGTGATCCCGGCCTCAATACCGTTACGACGGCGGCAAGTGTGCTCGCCGATGTTCTGCCGGTTGCCGCACCCTATGACCCTCTCGCCAACCCAAGCAATGACGACCTGATTGCTGCTGGCCTTGCTATGTGGCCGCAAGGTCCGGCATGGGGATCGCCTGACGGAACTGCGGTCTCGCTCTCGTCGAAACTTGCCAGGTTCACGCGCGTCCTGTTGGATCCTTTCGTGTGGCTATATGCACGCGCCTGGACGCTTGTCCGCAACATCAGTGTGCGCGGTGTTGATGAATTATTGCCGGAGTGGGAGACCGATTACGGGCTTCCTGATAATTGCGTCACTGGCGAAACGTCTGTCGCGGAGCGGCTGCGCGCGCTCGAAGCTAAGGTGAGCAGCGTTGCCATCGTCACGCCCGGCGATTTCATCAGAGTCGCCTCCTTCTATGGCTTCACAATAACCATCGAAGAGCCGGCCATGTTCGAATGCGGCTTCTCCGAATGTGGCGGCGAGCACACGGTCGGCGATATCCGCCAGGAGGTCTATTGGATCGTCCATGTCGACGGACTGGCGGTCGACTATTTCACCTGCGGCATCAGCGAGTGCGGTCTCGATCCTCTGTTCGATCTCGGCGACGGAGAGCGGTTGCTCTGCATCCTGCGCCGTCTCTCGCCGGCTTGGGCATTACCGGTTCTCAACAGCGACACCTAACATCAAGAGGTACCCATGAAATACCAAGCTCCGTTCGGATCTATCGATCCGAATGCGTCATATGTCGACCGCAATACGCCAGGTGCAGTGAAGGGCTCTGCCGTTCCCGCCGCCGCGATCGAAGGTCCTCAGCGCGAAATCGTCGATGTCATCGAGCAATCCGGGTTCGTTCCTTCGGACGACATGCAGCTGGCTCGCGCCATCCAGTCTCAGCGAATGAACTATGCGGTGGCGGGCGGGACTGCCAATGCCTTGACGACGGTACTCACGCCGGCAACGGAAGCGCTTACCGTCGGTATGGTGCTAAGGCTGCTCGTCACGACTGAGAATACTGGTCCGGTGACGCTGAATGCGGGGGTGGGCGCTCTGGCCGTCGTCACGGCCTCCGGCGCTCCCTTGGCGCGCCGTGATTTGGTGGTCGGCGACATAGCAACGCTAATTTATGACGGTGCCTCATGGCGAATGGCATCCATGGTGCGTAGCGAAGTCTTGCGCAACATCGGGGCCAACGTCACGCTGTATGTCCGCCCGGATGGGTCCGACAGCAACGATGGTTCATCCAATACCCCCGAAGCTGCATTTGCCACGCCTCAAGGCGCTGTTGATTACGTCAATCTCACCTTCGCTGCAAATTCGTTCACCGTTACGATCAATGTCACTGCCGGGACCTATCCCGGCCTGTTGATCCGGCGCTCGCCGATGCGGTTGATCATCCAACGTAACGGTGCTGGCACCGCACGAATCAGTGGTGCCGCGTTGGCCGGCGGGGCTGCAGTCAATGTACAGGGCAACGCTGAAGTAGTGTTTAAGGATATTTCTATCCGGGCGTTGAACGCCAATACCTACGGTCTGGTCGTCGACAATGCATTTGTGACTCTGGACGGCTGCAATCTCGATGACGCGCCGCTCTATAACATCGTTGCCGGCACCGGTGCCAGCATCTTGCTTGTCGGGCTCATCTCGATCACGGGCGGCAATCGCGCCGGCGTCATGCGCGGGCAGACGGGCGGACTAATCGAATCGTCAACCGTAACACCGCCGACAATGCGGATTGATAACGTCATTACGCTTAGCGGTTCCTTTGTCAGCGCGCAGACGGGCGGGGTCGTCTCAGTGCCGTCGATTTCCTACTTGGGCAACAGCAATATTATCGGGCCCCGCTATTCGGCAATTCTTAATGGCGTCATTTCTACAAACGGCGCCGGCGCAAATTTCTTTCCCGGTTCGGTCGCGGGCTCAGTCGCAACTGGAGGCCAATACGTATGATCTACGATCCGCACAATTGGTATTGGCTAGCCGACGACGGACGGCTCTATTCCTCCGCTCGCAACGCTACAATCAGTCGATCCGATGGCGAATATGTTGCGTGGAGTAAAAAGGGGAATGTCGCGACCCGTTGGCCTGTGGATGCGTCCGGCGATCAGACCGAGGGTGCTCTCCAGGACGTTCTAGCACCTTACGGCGTCTACCTCACCCTGTCGGCGCTGAAGGAATGCCTGAAGCACGCCCTTGATAAGGCTGCGGAGATCGAGCGGTTGAGGTGCATCACCCCTGGCTCGGGGCAGGCCATGGAGTATCAACAGGCGGCTGCGGAGGCCGGATTGCTGCTCGCTGCGTTGGCGGCGGATCCGGGACACGTACCTTCCGCCGCCGACTATCCCATGCTGGCTGCCTCGCTCGGCATCGATGGCGAGACGCTTGCCGATGTCGCCACGACTGTGGCAGCTATGCATGCGCAATGGCAGGCAATCGGGTCGGCAATTCGCGCCACCCGGCTCGCCGCTAAGCGGGAGATTGATCTCGCGCAGACCGTTGGAGCTGCAAAGGAGGTCGCCGGAGCGGTGGATTGGCCCGTGCTGTGAGCAAAATGGAATAGACCTTTTCGAGGTTGCCTGATACGACTGGGCTATATTATCCGGAGTTTCATTAAGTGATGTTGCATTCAGTGCAGTATCTTAGGGCGATGGCCGCCCTAGCGGTTGTTTTGTTCCATTTTCGCAGCCTTTTTGTCAGCGCTGGAGGACCTTCATCCGTCGCTGGCTTTTTTGACTGGGGCCACGGCGGAGTGCCGATTTTCTTTGTCGTGGCGGGCTTCATCATGGTGTGGGTCACTCGCTTGTCGCAGAATCCAACTGTTTTCGTAGTCAGTCGATTTGTCAGGATCTATGCTGGGTATCTACCGATTGCTCTGGTGTTTATGCTCTACAAGCGGTGTTCCTATGGACTGGAGCATTGGATCCCTGAAGGATTGGATCTATGGGGGTCTATCACGTTGACAGGAACAAACCCGAGTAAATTGCTCATTTACCCAGCCTGGTCCCTGCCATTTGAACTTTTCTTCTATGTGTGTTTTGCGATCTGCCTTTCCGCTGGAGCGCGCAATTTTTTAGCTGCTGGTTTTGGGCTTGTGTGTTGCGTTGTAGCGGCAGGGGGACTCCTTCCGAAGGCGTTGACTAGTGTGGTCATGAATCCGGTCAACATAAATTTCCTTCTCGGAGTTGGAACTGGTGTCATTGTGCTGTATTTCGGGGGAGCCCGTTCCGGATGGCGACGGCTCTGCGGATCATCTGCCGCGGCTTTCCTGGCGATTGGCATCGTCTATTCGGGGCCCGCGAGTGTTTGGCTAGATGTTCTAGGGTTCGGTGTCGGGACAGCCGCCCTTTTGTATCTTTTAGCAGCGTTGGAACTGGAAGGTCAAATTCCGCCCGTGGCTTGGCTGAGTGCCCTAGGGGATGCTTCATATGGTATCTATTTGCTGCATGTACCGCTCTTGTACGTTCTGCAGACTCTAGAGATTGATGCTTTTATAGCCTATCGCTTGGGCCCGTATGCGCTGGCGACTTTCTTTTTAGTGTTGCTGTGCTGCCTGAGTGTCGCTTACTACCGCGTCGTAGAACTGCCGATCAACAGAATCTTCAAGCGTATCGTTGGCAGGCGGCGAGTGACAAGCGCAGGTTGAGTCAACGTATTTCAGTGTACACCTGTCGGCCCGCGACGCGTGCTGGTGCTCAAGCGCGCCTTCCGGTCTGCCTGCGGGCGGCATCCATTTGGGCAAGATCGTCGGCTCTCTGCCGATCTATAGCATCATTCCTCGCTGCCTCAATTGCCTGATGGCGGCTGTATTCAGACCAAGCGAGATAGCCAGCGATTGCGATCACTATAATACATGTCGCTGCAATCCGCGCAGTTTGTTGTCCATTGCCTTCCCCATCCGACCGACGCGGAAGATAACCCGCGATATCGCAAAAGGTAAACACTGACTAGAAGCCGCCCTTTGATGGCTTCTAGTCTTCGTCCGGCACATCCTCACAATCTGGAGAATCCCAATGCAGGTCCTCGACCCCGCAGACGAATTCGCACGCTCTCTCGCCAAGGTGCTCATCATCGAAGGCGGCTATTCCAACAATCCGAAGGATCCCGGCGGCGCGACGATGAAAGGCGTGACGCAGCGTGTCTATGACGAATACCGCCGCTCGCATGGCCTGCCCCTCATGCCAGTCAAGAACATCAGCAATTCCGAGCTGGAAGCGATCTACCGCAAAAAGTACTGGGACGAAATCAAGGGCGATAAGCTGGCGCCTGGCGTCTCCTGTGTCGTCTTTGATGGTTCGGTGCATTCCGGCGTTGCGCAGTCCGTGAAGTGGCTGCAGCGCGCGCTTCAGGCGATGGGAGTGTATCAGGGGCTCATAGACGGCATTCTCGGCCAGGGGACGCTTCTGGCGCTAGGCGGCGTCAACGACAACGACAGCCTGATTGCGCGCATCCTCGACCGCCGTATGGCCTTTCTTAAGGCGCTGAAGACATGGAAGACGTTCGGCAAGGGCTGGACGGCCCGCGTAAACGGCGTGCGCGCTGTCGGTCAAGCTTGGGCAACCGGCTCTGTTGGCCCCGAGATCGAGTACGTCGCCGGCGGCGAGGCCAAGGCGTTGATCTCCGATGCCAAGCCCGCGCCAGTGCTGGCAGTTGCGGACGCGACGACGGGCGGCGGCATTGGCTCCGGCACTCTCGCCGGCACGCTGCAGCAGGCTCAGGATCAGTTGACGCCTCTCAGCACGAGCAGCGAGTTCATCGGCAAGCTTGTCGCAGGGCTCATCATCGCCAGCGCCGTGCTGACGATCGGCGGCCTTGCCTATCGCTGGTATGCGAAGCGCAAGAAGGACGAGTTGCAGGATGCCCTCGATCTGAACGTGGCGGTCAATGCTCAAGCTGCTGCCTGAATGGCTCAAGATCGGCACTGGCGTGGCCTTGGGCGCCGCGCTGGCCGTCTACCCTGCAATCCTCGTCGGGCGCTCCGAGGGGCGTCAGCAGGCCGCGACCGTCGCACTGGAAGCCGCGGTGAAGCGCTTTGCCGAAAAAGGAAAGATCAATGGTCAAGTCTCTTCTCTTGATGCTGCCGCTCTGTGCAATGATTTCGGGCTGCCAGACAGCGACAAAGCCGATTGCATGCGCCGGGTTCGAGAGGCTTCAGCCAAGCCTTGAAACGTCGGTCCTTATCCTCAAGACCGACCGGCCGTTTGCCAACCAGGTGGCATCACACAATCGCTTCGGCGCCTCTCAGGGCTGCTGGTAGCGAGGGCCCCGCCTCCTCGTTAGGCCGAGCCCTCCTGTTGCCGCCTCAAAGCTTACTGAGCACGGCGGCGGCGAAATAGTCGATCGGCTTTCGCCGGTCAAGCACGCATAGAGCATTTGAAGGGCAGGGCGAGCAGGAATGAACGGAGACACCATGCACATTGAAGTCGAGAAGCCGAAGATTAATCCGGTTCATTTCATCGCCATCATCGGCGCCGGATTGGCCAATGCCTTTGCGGTCGGCGGGGTATGGGTCAGTCTTAACCGCGACATCGCCGATATCCGAAGTGCTCAAGAGCGGACACAGAAGGTTCTCGACGACACCCAGCAGCAGGTGTCGCAAATTCCGCCGCTTTCATTCCAGGTGACGAGAGCTCTTGAGGCAACGGCGGAAAACAAGAAAGGGATCGAGGCTGCGAACGACCGCGTCGATCGCGTCGTGGAATCTCTTGGGGGCAAGCTCGATACCGCAATCGAGAGCATCAACAAGGTGGCGACACGCGTCGAGGTGTTGAGCAGCAAGCTCGATGATGCTCAGGAACGAGCGAACAAGACCATGTTCAGGACGCCGATCGTTCGGCCCTAAGACGACCAAGGGCCCGTCCAAAAGGGTCGGAGAATGGCGAGCCCTTGGTCTTATGGCGGCCTCAGGGAAGTGGGGAACACCGTGGCCGTCATGCGCTGTGCTGGGGGCTACAGCGCTTAAAAATAAAGCTCCGGGAAGCCTGCGCGTTAATAATTAATTTGGATTAGCATCGAAGGGCCCGCTCCTACGGAAAAGCGAGCCCTCGCCGCGCCTCCTGTGTCCCTAGCCATTCAGCGCGGAATTGACCACACGGCACCCAAAGGTGACCGCGACACCAGGGAAGAGGGCTGCGGCTCCAACATCACTGGCGACTCGGTAAGGAAGACTACCGCGCGGCAACATTGATAACGGATTTCGTCAGCGAGCGTTCCGGTCCGCTACCGTACAGTCAAAAAGAAGCCCCGCCGAAACGGGGCAGTTTGACGAAGAAAGGATCGCGCGACTTTCCAGTGAGGGCAAAGGAAGGGTCTATCAGCGAACCACGCCACGCGATCCCAACAGCTAGAACAGCGAAAGCATGCACAAGGTTCCGGTGCGGTAGCGTACCGATCGCGATTGGCTCAGATGAGGCCGAACAGCCTTGCCAAGCTACCGATGACACCGGCAATCGCTCCCGCCGTGGCTATTGCCATCACCGGCCATATCCACAGGCCCGCTCGGCTCTCCCTGATCTTCCGGGTTCATTCCGCTATGCCCCATGCCTCGGCAGCCCCTTGTAATTCAACGGCTGGTGCTTCCGGCAATACCACAGCGCGATTGCCTTGCTCTCCTCGAAGCCATAGCAGCCCCATTCGGTGCAGCGGATACCGGTGGCGTCCTCATAGTCGCACAGGTGATTCTCGTGAATGTTGGCGCCAGGCGCCGATGTATGAGCATCGCTGAGCATTTCCTTACCTCGGCATCTTCGTCACGAAAAATCCAGACTTACCCGTCTCGCCACACTTCTTGCATCGCAGCTTGGGTTCATGCTTGCGCAGGACGGCATCGCCTCCACATTTCAGTCTGAGCGCCCGGATATTGACTTCGGCATAGTGCTCACACTTGCAGATGGCGAATAAAATCTCCCAGCTCATGATATCGCCGAGCTTCTCCTCAGGCCCAATCCGCTCTGGCTTCCGGTCTCTTGCCATGGGCTACCACCGGTTTTCCCGTTTCATCGTCATCGCTCGGGGCGGCTTGGCGGCAGGCATGAACATCACCGCCACCTTCCGGCTGCCGCATACCGGGCAGCGCAGCCGCTCCGACAGCATCGACAGCGGGAAATCGCGGCCTCTCGTAGCTACCAGGGTGACGATATCCAGATCGTGCTTCCAGCTGCAGGCTCGAACGGTCTTGAGACCCTCATGCTTTCCCCACGCGCATCGGGCCTTAAGGTCCCAACCGGCATCCATTGCTTCGCCGATCGTTTCGGCCATGCGTCATCGTCTCCTCGTGACAGGTTTCCAGTGCCCTGATTTTCAGAAAGACGGCCGCTCGTCTGTTCCTTAATTGTTCTCATCGCCGCGACGAGTCAAGCGGGTCATTGCTTTTTAAGCAAAGTCTGATGTGATGGCGGAATGACCAGGCCGCCAAAGTCCAAGCCTCTCCTCAGCGAAGCCAATGAGCCGGTTCGATCCCGGCCACGCAAGCGTCGAGATCCCGCGCAGCCGAACCTTCCCCTCGATCCCATGCCCGATCGCATCGAGCCGTGCCTCGCGCTGCTCAAGCCAAAGGTGCCGAAAGGTCCGGACTGGGTCTACGAGATTAAATGGGATGGCTACCGCCTGGCCGTGCACATCGAGCCGAAAGGCGTGCGGATACTGACGCGCGGCGGCCATGACTGGACGCACCGATTCCCCGCGATAGAGGAGGCGGCAAAGCAGCTCGGCGTGAATACGGCCATCCTCGACGGCGAGGCTGTTGTCTACGACGAGCAGGGCCGGTCTGATTTCGGGCGCCTGCAGCAATCGTTGGGCGGCCGGGGTGGAAAGCAGAATTCCTTCGAAGCGATGTTTGTGGCCTTCGACATTCTCTATTTCGACGGCCACAATCTGACCGGCATGGACCTCATGGCGCGCCGGCATCTGCTTGAAAGTCTGGTTCCTGCCAAAGGCGAGGGCATCATTCGGCTATCTGAGGAGATCGGCGCCGATGGGGACAAGCTCCTTGCCGCCGCTTGCGAGCATGGTCTCGAAGGCATCATCGCCAAGAACCGGCACAGCACCTACCGATCGGGCCGGCTGGGCGATTGGGTTAAGGTCAAGTGCACCCAGAGCGATAGCTTCGTGATCATTGGCTATGAGCGGTCAATGGTCGCTCGGGCGGGCATCGGGCGCCTGTTGCTGGCGGCACGCAAGGGCAAGAAGCTCGTCTATGTCGGCGGGGTAGGGACCGGCTTCAATGAACGATCAGCTCAGGCGCTTCGGGATCTGATGGACGAGATCGTGATCTCGAAACCAGCCGCTGACACCGGCAGGAAGAAGCGCGATGCGGTCTATGTGAAGCCGACACTCATTGCCGAGATCGAATACCGTGCCTGGACGCACGACGGAAAGCTCCGGCACGCGTCTTACAAGGGGCTTCGAGAGGAGCAGGACGAGGCGTCAATCTACGAGATCACGTGAGACATTCGTGGCGGAAAGCATAGTGTTTTCGGAAACGGTCTTTTTGTCTCACAGATCGGCAAGCTCTTGATTCTGGCGGATTGCCTTACTCCGGCATGGGGCACCATGCGGCGCCCACCTACGCCTGGTCCGGTTCTGCTACGACATCTTCGACAACCGCGTTTGGCAAGTCAGCCTGAGGCTGATCATCAAGCGGCGGCAAGACGATCGCAGCGAGCGCCTTCGCTCGAGCAGCCCGGCTTCCTTTGTCGGAGGCCGCTCGCACTACTGATCGTGCATAATTGATGATATTTTCATCCTCACCTCGCCACTCCTCCTCTTCAAGGGCAACGATGCGGTTGACTCGGCTTGCGAAGTCCAGCAGTCCTGCAGCGATCTTGGCGCGCTCATCTTTTGCCCAAGGCAGATATTTGGATCTCGCCGCGACCTCCAAGAAGAGCGTGTAGAAATCCGACTTCTTTCGCCACCGAGTGGTTTTCAGATTTGGCAGAAGAGCGTCGATCTCGTCTGCTGTTTTCCGGAAGGCAGTCTCGAGGCGTTCGCGATCCTCAAAATTGTTCTCGTAGAGCAGATAATAATCCGACAGCTTATCTTTCTTATTTTGCGCGCCATGCAAATAAGCGATAGCCAATTCGCTTATGAATTCGTGATCAAGCATTCGCCGATGATCATTCGCTGAAAACACGCCAGACTCTGCCCACAATTCGTGCTCATCGGCCATCTTCTGTATCGACTTTATGAATGGTCCCCAATAGGTCGCGTTTCGCAATTCTTGCTCATTCAGCGCGACTACGTTTCGATTGAGACGGGCAAAGATTTTTCGGAGCTCTTCCTCTGACATGGGCGGAAGAATGCGGACCACGAACTTGTATCCGAATAGGGTCTTCTTCTGGTCAACGCCCAGTTCGTCGAACTTGAGCCCTCGCCATTGACGGGTGACTTCGTCTCCTTCCAGCGCGAGGTCGCCTTGAAGGAAATCCAGCACAGCACGAATGCGCTGCTGACCGTCAACTACAATGTGCGTTTCTTTGCCGTTCTCATCGCCGACATCCTGCATGTACAATTCAGGAATTGGAAGACCCAGCAGGATCGTGTCGATCAAGTAAGCTTTCTGGGTATCTGTCCAGACTGGATTCCGCTGAAACGGAGCTGAAAGCTCTAGGTCTTCAGCAATGAATGCCTTATTGAACCAGGAAACCGTTCTGTGGGTGGTGTGAAGGAAATTGTCAGCTTCTAGCATCAGTTTTCAATTCCGAGATCGGTTGGGGCGTCTTCTTCGAGGAAGAAGGTATTCCGAAGTTTGCTTATATTATGGGCGTGATACTGACGGAGTGCGTCGTAGTCTTTGTAAATCCGCAGTTTAACGTCCCTATTTAAGGTTGGATCTCGAGTCGACATCTTTTCAAGGGCGGCTTTCCAGCGACGGCCAAATGGTAGAATGGGCAGGATGCGCTCCGTGGCTATCGTCCCCGCAAAGATGTAGTTCTCACGATGGATATTTATTGCTTCTCGACTAGCCCTTGGTAGCGAAAGCCATTGCGGTCTCATCTTTCGCAACTGCCGCCACGCGACATCGAAGTGATGCGGGCTTACTACGCCGCAGTCAATGTCCGATTTCGCGTCATAAGCTTTGAACCGCTTGTATGGGTTTAAGCTGAAGCCTATCGCAGCGCTTCCAGTTAGCACGATGTCCCGAGGGTCAACGTCGATGCCTGCCGCGAGCTCACTCTTCCAGCTAATCCATTGCTCAAAGTTATTGGCGAAAACGAAGGGTGTCGGTTCAAAAAGAAAGTGCGACACGAACTCCGTTGGGTTCTTTTCAAGCATCGCTTGGTGGAGTGCTGCAACGTCGGCAAACATTAGATCATCGTTGTGACGGGGTATGATTCTTACCGGATGTTATCGTCTATGGGTTGCTCAACCGTTTACGGCTAACGTCATATGCGAGCAATTCAACCACTCGCCGTTTCGCAGCTCTCGCCGATTTTACCCGTGAAGGCTTGATTGGTGAAAGGCTTCATTGAATTCACTCAAGGTTCTCGAAGCTTCCCAAGCTGAATACGCGACGTTCCGGCGGATCGCTTTTTGGGTAAAACCGAGCTGGACACTTTTCCGAAAAACGTAATGATTGCGTGGCAATTACTGGTGTCCAGCTTTCAGCTAACCATACTGTTTTTGTTGAATTTCCGTGTCTCGGCTCTGGGCACCACTTCTATCAAGCCAGATCAACCTGTTACCAAAGCCGTACTGAAACGACCCGGTGCCATTTGTCATTCATGTGGCCAGCCCGGCGCGACATGTGGCACCTAGGCGAACTCTTCAGGCAGAGGCTCAGAGCGCTCCTGCTGCGTTTGTCAGACTCCTCATCAAGGAACAACTGACCGTACGTATTCTATTGCCTGAAGATGCTCATTCTCAAAGAATTGGTTTCGGTGCGAGGCGAATTGCGGTTCCGGTTCAAAGTGAGCGGTTAACTAAGTTGCGAAGTCTCCCGTTGAGTGGAGTCAGCATCCGCCTATACGTTAGTGCTCACTGATGTATGCCGGAGGGCCACGTCAGTAGGCAACAAGGGCTCCCACTGGAACATTCTTCGTCTCTGGTGGGAGTCTTTCCGTTTGCCGCGGGAGCCGTCGCAGGTGTATTATTTTAGTCGTTAGGAAGATACGCCCCCTAACAAGCCCATGCGAAAGCGAAGTGCGTTTCCAACACGCACCGGCCTTCTCGCAAACTAAAAAGGCCCTCACTTAGCAACACAGGTGGGGGCTTTTTCATTTGCAGGAGCGCTGCCGAAGGAGTATTGTATTAGGCGTTAGGGATGTACAGTCCCTGACAACCCTGCAAGGGAGGTCTCATCACCAACCTTCGCAGAAAAAAGGCCCCCACAATCCTGCGACAGCAGATGTGGGGGCTTTTTCTTGTGAGATTATCGGCCCTCAAGCCACCGATCGAGTCCGATGGCCGCAGCCTTGCCTGTCGCCAGGCACGCCGTCAGCAGATAGCCGCCGGTCGGCGCTTCCCAGTCGAGCATTTCTCCAGCCGCGAAGAGGCCGGGGACGGCCTTCAGCATGTAGCCATCGTCAAGTGCGCTCCATTCGATGCCGCCTGCCGAGGATATGGCCTCAGTGATGGGGCGGGGGCGGGTGAGGGGGATCGGCAGAGATTTGATGAGACCGGCTAGGCTGAGCGCATCCTTGAAGTCGGTTTCGCTCGCGCGTTCGCGCAGCAGGGCAATCTTGGTGCCGTCCAAGCCAGCGCCCTTGCGGAGGCGGTTGGAGAGGCTGGTTTTCCTGTCCTGCCGGGCGAGATCCGTTGCGAGGCGTTCGGGGCTTCTTCCGGGCGCGAGGTCAATGATCAGAGATGCAGGCTTGCCGTCCTCAAGCTCGTCGCGAAGGGCTGCGGCGTGCGCGTAGACGAGGCTGCCTTCGATGCCGTGGCGGCTGATGACGAACTCGCCGGGAAAGGTTCCGGCGGGCGAGGTGGCGGTGACGGATTTGAGCGGCTCGCCCGCAAAACGCTCGCGGAAGGGTTCGCTCCAGTCGACGTCGAAGCCGCAATTGGCGGGGCGGAATGGAGAAATGGCAACGCCCCTATCTCGGAGCCAAGGCATCCAGGCGGCATTCGAGCCGAGCCGCGGCCAGCTGGCGCCCCCGAGCGCCAGCAAGGCGGCGTCGGGGTGGATGATCAGATGGTCTTTCGGGGTCTCAAAAGCGTAACCGCCGTCCTCGAAGCCGGTCCAGCGGTGGCGGGTCAGGATTTCGACGCCTTGCCCTTCGAGGCGGGCGATCCAGGCACGCAGCAGCGGCGAAGCCTTCATCACCGTTGGGAAGACCCGGCCGGAGGAGCCGGTGAAGGTCTCGGTGCCGAGGCCTTCCGCCCAGGCGCGGACACCGGCTGGCGTGAAGCCGTCCAAGGCGGATCGCAGCCGGTCGCCCGCCTTGCCGAAGCGGGTAACGAAACGCGCGTAATCTTCCGAATGAGTGATGTTGAGACCGGATTTGCCGGCGAGCAGGAATTTGCGCGCCACCGTCGGCATGGTTTCGTAGACGGTGACATCGTGCCCGGATGCCGAAAGCACTTCGGCCGCCATGAGACCCGCTGGACCCCCGCCGATGATCGCGATCTGTTTTTTCTTCATGGTTGCCTGATACAGGATTCATATCCGCGCGTCTTCGGATTTGCGGGAAGCGGGTTCGTTGCGGGCGGCTGGCAAAGGCACTATCTGAATCGGGATAACAACGGAGTTTCGTAGCATGGCCGACCTCAAGGTAAAACCAAGACCCACGGGCGCGACCGCCGTTCTCGGGCGCACCGGCTTTCCGCACATCACCTCGGCGACCAAGGGCGAACTCGACATTGTCACCGGCGCCTCGCAGCCGGGTTTCAATCCGCTGGACCTGCTTTATTCTTCGCTTTCGGCCTGTCTGGCGCTCAGTGCACGCATCGCCGCAAGCCAGATGGGCGTCCTCGACAGGATCACCGAAATCAGCGCGGATGTGACCGGCGAGAAGGCAACGGAAGGGCTTTCGCGCGTGCAGACGTTCAACATCGCCTTCAGCATTAAGGGCGATATCGACGAGGAGACGCGGCAGAAGATCGCCCATGCGGCGGAAGAAATCTGCACGGTGAGCAATACGATCCGCGGCAATCCGGAATTCGCGACGGTGATTTCCGGTTAAGATCGCGTCACCGACTACTTTTGTCGGCCTTTGTCGCTCCTGCACTATCCCCGGTTGCTCGCATCTGGTAATTCGCTGCTAGATCGTCGCTTTAAAGCCAGCGGCGGAGAAAGCATCGAGATTCATGTCGCAGGCCGCTTCCCCTACAGTCGAAACAATGCCTTCCAACCGTTTTGCCCTGACAGCGTTGATCCTCGGAGGAGCAGCGATCGGCGGCTCGCCGATTTTCGTGCGGCTGTCCGAAGTCGGGCCGATGGCGACGGCGTTCTGGCGCGTCGCGCTCGCATTGATACCGATTTTCATATTCTCGCTGATCAAGGGCAAGGACGCCGGGCCGAAGCCGGAAAAGCTTTCGGATTACGCCTTGCTGATCCTGCCGGGCGCAATCCTGTCCCTGGATCTTGCTGCATGGCACCTCTCTATCACCATGACATCGGTCGCCAACGCGACGCTGCTCGCGAATCTTGCGCCGGTCTTTGTCACGGTGATCGGCTTCCTGTTCTTCCGCGCGGTAGTGACCCGGCTTTTCGTTCTGGGCCTCGCGCTGGCCTTGGCCGGTGTCATCATCCTGAAGGGCGGACCTGCCGCTTTGGGGAACGGAGATTTGCGGGGTGATGGAGTCGCGATCGTCGCCGCGATGTTCTATGCCGGATACATCCTCTCGATCGGCAGGCTTCGAAGCCGCTTCGATACGATCCGCATCATGCTCTGGAGCACGGCTTCCGCCGCGGTTTGCGTGTTTCCGCTAGCCTTCTTCTTCGAGGATCAGATATTGCCGGCGACAGCCTATGGCTGGGCGGTGGTTTTTGGCCTGGCCTTCATCAGCCATGCCGGCGGCCAGGTGGCGATCGCCTATGCGCTCGCCTATCTGCCGGCTGCTTTCTCCTCGCTGACGCTGCTGCTCCAGCCCGTTGTCGCGGCAATCCTTGCCTGGGCGTTGCTCAACGAAGCGATCGGCCCGATGCAGGCGATCGGCGGAGCCGTGGTGCTCGCCGGGATCATGGTCGCCCGGCGAGGCTGATGGGTCAGGCTACGGCGGCCTGCGTTACGCGCCGCGCGTCGAGGATCGCAAGAGCCTCATCGACGGTGGCGGCAAGCTCTGCCTTTTCGGTGTTGCAGGTTCCCCAGGCTTCGATAAAGCTGCTTGTCTTGCCGTAGCTATTGTCCAGCACGCAATGGTCGGCACTGAGAAGCACGCACATGATGTGACCATGCATACGGTCGGTGATGACCTGGCGCGCCGAGCTCAGCAATGCCACGCCGCGGTCGAAACGCTGCTGCGCACGCTCGCGATAGGCAAGCTCGGTCATGCGGGCACGTCCGCCGATTTTTCCGGACATCAGGCCCTTCAGGATCGCCGTATGCTTGGTCTGCTTCTGGAAATCGGCAGGCTCATCCGGCCAGTCGGATTTGACCGTGCCATGTCGTCCGGTGGCAGCGGTGAGGTCCTGCGCGGCGCCGACTTCCTGATCTTCGCGGAGGTTGAGCAGGAGCTCGTGCTGTGGCGCCGGGCGGGCGACCGGGCCGATGCAGAAGGCCATGTCCGGGCAAAGGCGGGTGTCGCACTGGAACCAGCGGCGGGCGAATTCCAGGCTCTTCTTGTCGCGCACCAGGAGCGTGAAGTTGCCATGCTGCTCGATCGCCCGCGCCGTGCTGTCGATGTTGGCCTGCTCCTTGAAATGGATCGTCTGCGGCATCTGCACGATCGGACGGCCCTTGAATTTCGTCAGCAGGCCCTCGCGGAACTGGCGATAGCCGGCCCATATGTCGCCGAAATTCCCGCCGCCATGCAGGAAGATGCGGCCGTCGCCGATTGCGGCGAGCATCCGCTCCTCGTTATAGGTCGGGATCTCGGTCACGTAGGACGGCCGCGTCTTGCGACGGTCGAAATAGGCAAGCTCGCCGAGCCAGATGGCACTGTCGCCGATGTTGTAGTGGTTCGGGAAATCGAGCAGCGCGAAACGCTCCGCCGGGTCCACAACGTCGGAGAGGTTGTTTGCGATCAAGCCCTGAAGCCGATTGATGATTGTAATGTTGGTTTCCTGCATGGAAGCTCCTGTTTGCTGGCCTGGCTGCGAGGCTAAGCCTCGGCCCGTTTGCCGAACGGCAGCAGCGATTTGCCAAGTGCGATATAGGGACGGATAGCCGACCAGCCGAAGACCGGCAGGAAGGCCAGATAAATAACAGCGCCGACGCCGATGCTGACGCCGAGCGATACCCAGCGGCTTTGAAGATGGTCAGCGATGAACGGGTGGGCGAACCAGACGCAGACAGCCATGAGCGCGCCGCCGCAGAAGGGAAGGGCGACTGCCTTGAATGTGCCTACGGCGTCGATCCCGGCATACTTGCTTAGGACATACTGCTGGTAAGGCATCGTCAGCCAAGCTCGCAGCACATAGCCGGCGGCAACCGCAAGGATGCCGTAGGGGACCAGCAGCCAGGTGAGGACCAGTGTCGCGGCAAACTGGAGGGCGGCGACCGAGAGGATCGATTCCGCACGATTGACGGCCGAGAGCGCCGAGGATGCGAAGAAGTTTGTGACGAAAGGCACGGACATCAACACCAGCACGGTGGCGATGTCGCCGGCATTGCCCCACTTGTCGCCAAAGAGCAGGGCGATCATGTCGTTCGACAGCGCCCCGAAACCGAAGAGCAGCGGGATCGTGCCAAGAGCGGCAGCGCCGACGATCTTGTTATAGGCATTGCGGAAGGCGACACGATCGTTCTGCAGGCGCGACAGCGTGACAAGCGAGACGCTGCCGATGGGCGCGAGAACGGCCTGGCCAATCAGTTCGATCAGCCGCCAGGCGATGCGGTAGCGGCCAACCTCGACGGCGCCGTACCAGCGGGAAATGAAGATATCCTGCACGCGCGCCAGCAGCATCCACATGAGCTGCGTGACCACGAGGCTGACGCTGAAGAGGAAGACGGAGCGAAACATCGCGACGTTGAAGCGAAACTTCGGCATCCACGGATAGTAGAACCAGCCGAGGAGCACGGTCACGGCGGCGTTGACGGCGGTCTGCGCAACGAGTGCCCACACGCCCCAGCCGAGAAAGGCACAGACGACTGCGGTGATCCCGGACAGCAGGCTCGCGGCGATTGCCTGACCGGCGAGGCTCTTATGGCCGAACTCGCGGGCGAGCCGGGCATTGTGGATGACCGCAAGCGAGGAAAGGATGAGCAGCGGCGCAAGCCATCGCAGAATGCCGGCCACCGCGGGATCGCGCACGAGCAGGCCATAGTAGGGCGCGAAGACGAAGACGAGGGACGCGACGATGGCGCTGAAGGCAATGGTCGCCCAGAAGCACGTGTCGGCAAGCTCCTCATCAAGATCGAGCTGGCGCGTGATCGCATCGCCGAGGCCGGCATAGGCGAGCACGCGGCCGATCTCGACGAAGAGGCTCGCGAGCGCGAACGTGCCAAAATCGGCGGGGCCGAGGATTCGGGCAAGAATGACGAAGATGACAAAGGTTGCGACGGTGCTCCACGCGACGCGGACCACCGACCAGAGGACGGACAGTGCCGTCTTCTTCTTCAGGTCGGCATGCGCAACTGCATGTTCTGCCATTCAGGTTCCAATCGAATTTATCACGGATCGAGCGCGTGGCTTGCGGTGGCGGATCACTTATGGATTGCCGATGGTGCCGCCGGGCTCTTGGATTTGGCGCTCCGCCAATAGGCGAGCATGCCGGTGATTTGGTCGCGGAGTTGACGGCGATAGGTGAGCCCCATTTCTTCGCTCATCTTGCGACCGCTAACGACTTCCTTGATCGCCTGACGGATATCCCACCGCAGCATGCCGCGCATGTTGGAGCGCCGGTCGAACATGTATTTCGCATAGAGCGCCCCATTGCCGAATGCGTAGCCGGCGTGCAGGCGATGAATATCCTCGACCTTGCGGCGGCCATGGAAGTGCTTGACGACGAAATCCGGGAAATATTCAACACGGATGCCGGCGTTGAAGGCACGGTGTGTGTAATCCGTGTCCTCGCCGGAGCGGAACGGCGATCCGGCGCCGAAGCGCGGATCGAAGATACCGATTGTGTCGGCAAGCGCTTTTGGGAAGACCATGTTGGCGCCGTGGATGAAGCCTCCTGCATGGAGTTCGCTGGTCAATACAGCGGGTTCAAGCTCAGTCTTGATGGTGACGGGAAGATCGCGCTCATCGCCGAGCTCGATGCGACCGCCGCGCATGATGAGCTGTTTATCATTGGCGAAGGCGGCGTGGATGGCCGTGAAGTAATCGGGAAAGACTTCGCAATCGTCATCCGTGAAAGCAAGGATAAAGCCAGCGGCAGCCCTTATTCCGGCATTCCGGGCATTGGCGAGGCCGGGCAGCGTTTCGTGGATGAGACGGGTCTCGATCGGCGCCGTGGCCGCCCATTTGCGAAAGACATCTGCCGTATCGTCCGTGGATCCATTGTCCACGAAAACGAGTTCCAAGTGCAAATGCTCCGCCTGGCGCGCGGCAGCCGCGACGGCATCAAGGCAGTTCAATAGGCCGTAGGCCCGATTTCTCGACGAGATGATCAGGCTGACGTCAACAGGCCGAGGAGGCATTCATTTCCCCTTCTGCGATCGATGTGCGGGCCAAGATAGGTTGCTCATCGAAGTTCGGCAAGAATTTTTTGCGCTGCAGCAAAATAGAACAGGGCCAGAAAAAATCGAAAAAATAAGGTAATTTGTTGACGAAGATGCGCGTGGAGGATGATGGCAGAAAATCTAATGAAGAAATATGTAATAATAATTGATAGTTATTGTATTTATTGACTTATATTATACGTTGCATCGACATGTGAGACGTAAAAATTCCTATAGGCCAAAGAAATGTGTCGTATAAATAAGAAAAATCTCCGGAGTATATTTATATCGCGGCTCTATGGCGTTGATGTTTCTGCGTATTCTAATGCAGAAGTAAACAAAGTGACCGAATGAAATCAGAATTCAGCAGAAAAGTTCGAGTTCTGAAAAAATCATGGTCGCTAACATCAGATTAAGCAATCAAAAAACAGCATGCACCTGAGTGACGTTCCAGTTCATTACTGCGCACCGCCAGTCTAAGGGTTTTTCTGCAGAAGCCATTTCTGGATAATCGGCACATCGGCATCGCCGAGATCATGGCCGCCGGAGATGATATCCGAATCGACGGTAGCGCCAGATGTTTTCAGGCGCGCCTCCAGTTCGTTCGCATATTTGCCGTAGGCGTCGGTCTTGCCGCTAATGACGAGGAGATCCGTACCGGTCAGGTCGGCATGCGGATAGTTCTTCAGCACGGGCATGGAACGGAGCAGCACTGCGCGGTGAACGAGGTGCGGATGCAGGTAGAGCAGCGAGTTCAGCAGATTGGCGCCGTTTGAATAGCCGACATAGACGATCTTTGCCGGGTCGAGGCCGTAGGATTTGACGGCGCTGTCGATAAAGGCGGCGAAGGCCTCGGCCTCGTTCTTGATATCGTCCTGGTCGAACGAGAATGGCGTTAGGCGCTTGTACCAACGAGGAAAGCCCTCTTCCGTCGCGCGCCCGCGGACTCCGAGCAGCGTCGCTCGCGGTGCTACCTTGTGCAGCAACGGCATCAGCGTCGTCTCGTTGCCGCCCGATCCGTGCAGCAGTACGAAGACGCTGCCGTCAGGATGCGGTGGCGTGTAGAAGCGGTGAACGAAGGGCAGGTCGCGATAGTTCACGCGAGGCTCGCCGGGCATGGAAAACTGCGGCAGCACAACCTTCAAATCACTGAGATCGGTAATCGCGTCCTTCGGCGGCAGGAAAAGCTTTGAGCCGAGAGTTGACGGCGGCTCGTCGGTTGTCATCCCGGGCTTGTCGGTCGCAAGCTCGACGAGAGTGCCTCCGGGCTCACGGACATAAAGCGACCGGAAATATTTGCGGTCATGCGTGTTGGTCGCCGAGGCATTCGTCTTGGCGAGCGCCTCGTGAACCGAAGACAGCTCCGCGTCGTCGGCGGCACGGAAGGCCACATGATCGATCGCGCCGGTGCCCGGCGCGCCGGACCAGAAGCCGCGGGCATTGCGCACATCGATAATGTCGCCCGATGACGAGACGAGTCGATCGATTGCGCCCTTGTTTGCCTGGAACCGGTAACCGAAGTGGCTTTCGAGGAAGCTGCGGCTCTCGTCCGGCACTTCCGTCAGCATGGTCGCGCCGCGGACACGCTGTACAGTGTGCTCGACGGGAACCGGACCGTCGTGCCAAGGGGCGGCGGCCGTCAGGTCCTTGTTGCCGGTGAACTTCAGGATGATGTTGTCCGGATCCTTGAAGCGCAGCACGGGCTCACCGAATTCGTCGGCCGGTCCTTCCATTCGAACGCCGAAGCCCATTGCCCGCGTCAGCCAATAGCCGATGCTCGCCGGATTGATGGCAAGCCCAATTTCGCTGATCTGCCCGAAGCCAGCACGCCCCGGCGAACCATCCTCCCAAACAAGGAAGGTGACGAGCGACCCGGGTGTTCCGTCGGCATCGCCATAGAAGAGATGCAGTTGCGTTGCATCTTCGAAGCCGGCGGTCTGTTTGACGAGCCGCAGTCCGAGGAACCCGGCGTAGAAATCGACGTTCGCCTGCACCTTGCGGGTGATAGCCGTCACGTGATGTATGCCAGAAACCATCGAGTGCATTCCGTCTTGAATAGGGGTGGCGAGAAGCGCCACAACTAGAGCCGTTATGAGATTCATGCCAGTGCCGCGGAAGATTGCCTTGATTGTTCTACACAGAGAACGAGCGTGTCGCCGTGGGGTTTCAGTTCCAGCGTAACAATGTCCTCCAGCGCCTTTGCCAACTGCTGCTGGGTCGGCGGCTTGATCATGTAGCCGACTGCGCCGAGGGCCTTCGCCCTTTGAATATCGCTCTGGTCGCTTGAGGTGCTCAGGATGCAGACGGGAATCCGACTGAGGCGCTCGTCGGCCGAAAGTGCGTTCAAGACTTCGAAACCGTCCATGATCGGCATATTGATGTCGAGAAGAATAAGGTCCATCAGCGGCTGATCCGACAGCCTGGCACGCTGTTGGAGTAGCCGCATCGCCTCACGGCCGTTGGTCGCGACATGGAGGTTGAAGCTGACTTTTTCTCGCTGCATGAGCTTCAACTTAAAAAGCTGAATGTCGGCCGGGCTATCCTCGACGAGCAGCACCTCGGCAAGTCTGCTGTCTGCCCCGGTTGGGTGCGGCCGCACGATCTGCGTCGCAGGGATGCGCTCGGGCGCCGGCCCAGCCGATTGGGCGAGCGGTACCTCGAGGATGAAAGTTGCCCCTTCGCCGGAGCCTCCCTCGCACCAGATGGCGCCGCCGTGCAGTTGCGCTATACGACGACAGATGGCAAGTCCGAGGCCGGTTCCTTCGATGCCCGGGCCGACGAGCCGTTTGAACGGCTGGAAAATCAGTTCGCGATGTTGGGGATCGATGCCGGGGCCGTTGTCGCTGAGGGAAAGTTTGCAAAGGCCGCCGGCCGGGGTCGCAACGATCCGGATCTCGGGCGTGCGGTCCTCGCAATAGCGGATGGAGTTCGAAATGAGGTTCTGCAGAGCCTGGATCAGCAACGTCGCGTCGCCCATCACTTCCGGCAGGTCTCCGTGAGTTATCACCGCCTGACGGCTTTCGATTTGCTGATGAAGATTGTCCCGCACCTGATCGAGCACCATACCAAGCGAGACCGGCTTGAGTTCGAGTTCGCCGGAGACCTCCAGCTTGGTGAGGCCTGAAACTTTGACGATCAGGTCCTCCATGTGGTCGGCAGCGCTCAAAATATAGTCGAGAAGTTCGCGGTCCTCGGCCGGAAGCGAGGGCGAGCCATGCAGGATCCTGCTGAAGGATTTGATGGTTCTCAGCGGTTCCTTGAGATCGTGCGCCATTGCACGCGTGAATATTTCAAGAGACTGGCGCTTCTGCTCCAGCTTGGTCTCCAGCGCGCCATGCATGATGGCATTCTGGACGCAACGGTGCAGCCCTTCCGGCGTTAACGCGTCCTTTGTGACGTAGTCGCGAGCACCTCTCTTCATCACCTCGACGGCTACGGTCTCATTGCCTTGGCCCGTCAGCATGATGACATTCGCGGAAGAATCGCGCTTTAGGATTTCCGCAAGCACATCAAGGCCGTCGCGGCCGGGCAAAGAATAGTCGAGGAGGATGCAATTCGGCCGTTTCCGGCCAATGAGCGCGAGACCGTCATCACCTGTTTCGGCCTCTGATACGATGTAGGCCGTACCGGGTACACGGCTGAGCATGCGCCGGTACACCTCGCGGTCATCGATATTGTCGTCGATGATCAGTACCGTGCAGTCTTCCGGCAATGGTCACTCCTCTAGGGGCAATATGGCAATCTCGAACCAGTATTCCTTCAGTCTTTGTATGGCTGCAAAAAGGCCGTCCAGATCAACTGGCTTTTGCACATAGGTATTGGCACCGAGCGCGTAGCAGCCTTCGATGTCGCGCTCGTCGTTAGAGGTTGTCAGGATGACGACCGGTATCTTGTGCCAGTGCGCGTTGGATTTGATCGCCTCCAGCGTCTTGCGCCCGTCGAGCCCCGGCATGTTGAGATCGAGCAGGATCAGGCCCGGCCGCGGATTCATGGTTGCCAGTGTGTCGAGAGCCTCCCGACCGGACGCCGCCCATCGGATTGGATTACGGAGGTTTGTGCGTTTGAAAGCGCGCATCGTCGCCTCGAAGTCGTCCTCGCTGTCCTCGACGATGAGGATCGGTTGCGTATCACGCTGCTGCATTCTGCCCCTCGCGTTTCCTGCCCAAAGTGAAATAGAATGTCGTGCCCGCGCCGACTTCCGATTCCAGCCATATCTCGCCACTATGACGGGCGACTATCTTCCGTACGAAGGTCAGACCTGCGCCCGTGCCATCGTCCGAATCCTGCGATTTTTCCAAGCGCTTGAAAATACGGAAAATGTCCTCGTGGAATTCCTGGGGTATGCCTTTGCCGTTATCCCTAACGAAGAAGACGCCACGCGCTGTCGCGCCATTCTTTGCAACGAAGTGCTCGAGATAGCCGATACTCACAAGCGGCTGGGGTTTGTCGTTGTATTTGATCGCATTGGTAATCAGGTTCCGGAAGACTTCGGTCAGGCGCGGCGCGTCGCAGATCACCTCCGGCAAGCGGCCGTCTATGACAACCTTGGCATGGCGCTCTTCCAGGAGATGCTCCATGGTGGCCACCACATCCTTCACGATCAGGTTGATGTCGGCGCGCTTCACCGCGAGCTGCTGACGGCCGATCCGTGAGAAATAGAGCAGATCATTGACCAGCTTTTCCATACGCTGGCTGAGCCGCACCAATCGGTTCAGGCGCCGTACACCGTCATCATCGAGGTGGGCTTCGTAATCCTCCAGCAGGAAACGGGAATGGTTATGAATCCCGCGTAGCGGCTCTTTCAAGTCATGCGAGGCAATATAGGCAAATTCGTCGAGGTCGTGATTGCTGCGCTCCAGATCGGCGGTATAGTCCCCAAGCTTTGCCAGCGTCGTTTTCAGCCGCTCCTCCTGGCGCACACGTTCGCTGATGTCGCGCACGATCCCGACGAAGGTTCTCGTCCCGCCGGTCTTCACCTCGCTGACGGAGACGTCGAGCGGAAAGACGACGCCATTCTTGCGCCGCCCTGAAACCTGGCGAGTGGTGCCGATGACCCGCTGTTCGCCGGTTTCGGCATAATGGTCGAGATAGCCATCATGCTTCGAACGGTATGGCTCCGGCATCAGCATCTTGATGTTCTGACCGATCGCTTCCTGCGGCGTGTAACCGAACATCCTTTCGGCCGCTGGATTGAAACTTGAAATCGTCCCCTTTTCATCGATGGTGAGCACCGCATCGGGTGCATTGCGCACCAGGCCACTAAAGCGGATGCGCTCGGTCTCGAGGCTCACCCTGTTTCGCATATAGGAGTAGACGAGCAAGGCAATCAGCCATAGCAGCGTGATGGTGATCGCCCGGTTCACGCCTTGATGCCAAAAGCTCACGGTATCATGCTGGACGGCGAAGAAACCGAGCAGCACGAGGATGGTGCAAAGCAGGGCGAAGAAGAACGGAGCCCTCCGGTTTTCGAACCAGAGAGCTGTAAGGATCAGCGGCACGTAGAGAATACCGTTCGCTACACCGAGAGGCGTGTAGAGGTCTGCAAGGAGACCCGTGAAGCCCACGAGTGCCGGAATCCAGAGCGGTATCCCGCCGCGGCGTGCAGGACGCCGTTCCCAAGCGCTTGCAAGCAATCCTGCGCCGAAGAAAACCATGGCGGTCGCCGTCGGCAGTGCCATGGTGGCGTACGGGCCCCAGCGGTAGCCCTGCTCCGCGTGTGTGACATAACCGGTCAGGGCGATCATGCCGAGAGTAATGACCAGATAACTCACCAGTTCCTGACCGAGAGGCGCTCGAGCGTCCTTCCAATTCTGGCCGATGATGAGCGAGAGATTGCCGGCTAGGAAGATCACCGTAGTATTCGGTGCCATCCCCCCGCCGATCTGTTTGGCGAAATCGCGGTAGACAAGAATGTCGGTCAACATCCGGTCGATGTTGTGAATCGCTGGCCCGAATGTGCTTATTTCGATCAGCCTGGCAAGTACGATGAGGATGGCAAGCAAGGAAAGCAGCGATGATACCACGGATGCCAGCCGTCGACGGGAGGCGGAACAGGCAAGGGCTGTGCCTGATAGCACAAAGCAGAGCGCCGTGTTGAACGCCATCGACGGGAGAGCGGGAAAAACGGAAATGATGAGCTCGAGCTGGAGAAACCAGCCTGCGAGAGCGGCCAGGCCAAGAAGGTTGAGGAGCAAGCCAATGCCGACAACGACGGAACAATAGCCCTTCCGCTTTTTTTGCGAAGCGCCCTCCCGGCCTGCCACTGCTGCATCCCACACGTCGTCAGTCTCCCAGTTCGGGACAATTCTTTCCGAAATCCCGCAAGACACAATAGCGAACGTCGCGTTATGCGGGGTTTTCACCGGATGGTTGCGTTCAGCTGCTACCGATTGTCCGCAAATGCGGCTAGTGTCTCGACATTACACAATCGAGGAGCGTCCCGGATTTACCGGAAGCGAGCACCGATGACCGTCATATTTTACGTCGATGACAGCAGGGATGACCTTTTCTACCTGGAGTACATCCGCAAGAGGCAGAGGGCCGCAGTCTCCCTTCTCTGTTTCACAACGGCGGAAGCTGCGTTTATCGCATTGGAACAGCGGCTTGCCGAAAACGCAGCGCTTCCGGATTTGCTCGTCGCCGATCTCTATATGCCCCTCGATGACGGCTTGGCACTCGTCAAACGGCTTCGGACCGATGCACGGTTCAGGGCTATGCGGCTTGCCGTCTGCAGCGGATCAGATGCCGAGGCGGACCGGCAGCGGGCGCTAGCTGTGGGTGCCGATATCTATCTTGCAAAGCCTCTCGACTTTGCGGTCCTCATGCATTGCGCCAGGCAACGCCGAAGCTCCGGTACGGTAAAAGACGTGTCCGACGAGGCAGGAGACGGCGATTGACAAGGCTCGCTCGCGCTTCCAAGATGCAACCAGCAGGAGGACGAGCCTCGAAGCACTGAGAGAGCCGACCGGCCCATATTCGCCGCCACGAATTCAGCCAACCCCTTAGCTGAATGGATCTATCGGCTCTCTCGCGCGTACTTCGGGCACTTCTTCCGTTCTTCATGGATGTGAACAACAGAAATTGCGATACCTAGTAAAAGCTACAATTCAAGTAACGCTGCCGCCCTCTGTATCACTTGCAGTTGAGAGAATTGATGCTTATCCGCCTTCAGGATACTGGAAGTCCCCATCCCCTATCCTCATCAATTGCCTCAAGACTTCTGTAACTTCTCGCATTCAAAACGTATATCCCAAGATTTTGGGATGAGAATGACTAACGGAGGTTAGACGTAGGATATTGCTGGAATGACCAACGCTTCGGCGGTTCCATTTCATTCAGGGCCCGAGCTTAGCCGGGCGATCAATCGCACCGATTTTTTCCGCCTTTTCAAGGCGGCAGCGCAGCACTACCACTTCGATAATTTTGCGCTTGCGCGCATTTCCGAGGTGAACGCGCCTTTCGGCGGACGCGAAATCGTCATCACCAATATCGCCGAACGCCGGGTCCCGATTTTCATCCAGACGCTCAAGGAAGCGCTGGGCGCGCTCAAGGCAAAGACCGCACAGTTCTTGACGACGCCGGTCGCCGGCAGGAGTGGACAGCTTGAGGGCCTTTCGGCCGACCTTGCATTCAACGAATTCAGCGGTAACACCTTTCTGCTCATACCCCTCTTCACGCCGGAGGGGCGGCGTTACTGTCTTGTCCTCAGTGGAATTCGCCCGGAACCGGACCAGGGAGAGACTGCCGACGTTCTGTTGGATGTCATGCGTATTTTTGACAAGCTTTACGAGGAAATCCTGACGCAGGAAATGTCGGGTCGTCTGACGCAGAGGGAGGCGGAAATTGTCAAGTGGACCAGCGAAGGCAAGACCTCGGCAGAGATCGCGATCATCCTTGGCTTGTCGGAGCATACCGTCAATTCTCATATTACCGCGGCCGTCAGGAAGCTTGATGCGGTCAACCGCGTTCACATGGTGGCCATTGCCCTGAGGAATGGGTTGGTTACGTAACTTAGGGGGAACAGCATGACAGCCGAAACGGCCCCTGGAGATGCCGTCAAGGTCCTGTTCGTGGATGACGAATTCGTCGAGTTCAGGTCGTTGAAGAAGAAGATCGGCAGCCTTGCCGAGCCTGCTGTCGATATCGAATACTCGCAATCGATCGGCGACGCCCTCGAAAAGATCAAGAGCAGCCGCTTCGACCTTGTTCTGCTTGATAACCGGCTGCTGCCAAACGCCGATTTCCGAGAGACGGTGCCCGAGCTTCGCGGCATAGGCTACACTGGACCGATCGGGGTTGTTTCAACGGATATTTCGGGCAGCTACTTCCAGCAATTTCCGGATTACGGCGTTGACTTCCGCATCGGCAAGGATGAGATCGACGCTCGCACGCTGCAGTACATCATCCGTGAATATGTAAAGTACGATGTTCCCGATTTCTGGAAGGACGATTACTCGATCTGATGCGGTCATGCGGCCGGCAGGCGGATCGTAAAGCGGCTGCCCGTTTCGTCCGAGCGGCAGAGGGTCACGTCGCCGCCCATCGCTATTAACAGTTCGCGCGCCGCGGTCAGCCCAAGTCCGGCGCCCGGGACGGCGCCTGCCTGTGGCAGCTTCCAGAAAGGCTCGAATATCCGGTCCCAATGGGCGGGTTCGATGCCCCGCCCATTGTCGGAGATGTGTAGCAGCCAATCGCCGGCACTCTTTTCCGCTGTTACCTCGACATGCGGTGCTGCGGCACTCCGATAAATCAGCGCATTGGCTAGAATGTGCTTCAGCACGGCCGAGAGGATCGTTGCATCGCTGTGGATCGTGGGAAGCGTGCCGTGGCTCATGGTGGCGTCCTGTGCAGCCGTCTCGCTGATCACCTCTGTCCATATGCTTTCGATCAAACCACCGAGTTCGAGCGGCTCAGGCGAGAGCTGTGGCGTGCCGGCAGCGAAGCTCATGAGCGCTCGTGTAAGACGTTGGGCCCCCTGGGCTTTCTGAAGGATAGCTGTGAGGCTCTCGCGCTGTTCGCCATCGAGCTTCGCCCCAAGCTCGTCCAGGAGGATTTCTGCATACATGGCGATGTGCCGGAGCGGCGATTGGAGGTCGTGCGAAGCCGTCGCCAGAAAACGCTTCATACGCTCCTCCTCGCCCGGGCCCGAAACAGCAACTGGCGCTTGATCGTATGACATGCGGACGCACCCCTTCACTTCATTGCAGCCAGAATAAAAAGCGGGCGCCGGTTCTGCAACCGGCGCCCGTACAACCATCTGTTACCAGAGGTATCCTAGCCGATGGACTTGCGCGCTTCGGTGGTTTCCGGCGGCAGAATTTCGGGCTCGGCGCTCGAGGACGCTGCTACCGCCTTGGCATGGCGGCGGCGCCAGTCGCCGAGGAAGAGCAGGATCGGTGCTGCGATGAAGACGGACGAAGCGCCGGCAACGAGGATACCGAAGACCATCGGAACAGCGAAGCTTTCGACCGCGCTGCCGCCCCAGATTGCCATCGGCAGCAGGGCAAGGAACGCCGTCGCGTTGGTGTAGAGGCTCCGCGCCAGCGTCTCGTTGATCGACCGGTCGATTAGTTCGCGCAGCGGCATCGACTTGTAGAGACGCATGTTTTCACGCATGCGGTCGTAGACCACAACCTTGTCATTCACCGAATAGCCGACCAAAGTCAGGATGGCGGCGATGGCGGTGAGGTTGAAGTCGAGGCCGGTGAGCGCGAAGAAGCCGATCGCCTTGGTCACGTCGAGGATGAGCGTGACGATGGCGCCCACGGCGAATGGCCACTCGAAGCGGTACCAGATGTAGAACAGCATCGCGAAGCTGGCGATGACGACCGACAGGATGCCGGCCCATGCAAGCTCACCGCTGACCTTCGGACCGATGACGTCGGTGCCGGTGACAGTTGCAGACGGGTCGATCTTGATGATTTCCGCCTTCAGTTTCTCGACGGCGGCCGTCTGGGCTTCTTCACCGCCGTCCTGGCGCTGCGCGCGCACCGCCATGGTGTTGTTATCGCCGTAGGATTGGAGTGAGACTTCGCCGAGGCCAAGGCTGTTCAGGCCTTCGCGGAAACGGCCGAGGTCGCTGGCTTCCGTCGTCTTGACCGACATCTGGATGCCGCCGCGGAAGTCGACGCCGTAGTTGAGGCCCGGATGAATGAAGAGGGCGACCGAGGCGATCGACAGAAGCGCCGAAACCGTCACGCCGAAGAAGCGCGCCTTCATGAACTGGATGTGGCGGCCGTAAGGATTGAACATCACCGGTATCAGCGGCCGGATGTTCAGGACCTTGAGCTTGCGGCGGCGAGTGATCTCAATCATCGTCACGCGGACGAAGGCGACGGAGGTAAACATCGAGATGATGAGACCGAGCGCCATGGTCACGGCGAAACCACGGACCGGTCCGGTGCCGAACCAGAACAGGATCGCCGCGGCGATGAGCGCCGTCATGTTGCCGTCGATAATCGTCGAATAGGCGCGACGGAAGCCGGTATCGATTGCTGCAAAGGCGCTCTTGCCCTTGCGCGTCTCTTCGCGGATGCGCTCGTTGATCAGGACGTTCGCGTCGACGGCAAGACCAATACCGAGCACGACGCCGGCGATACCCGGCAGGGTCAGCGTCGCTCCGACGAGCGTCAGGGCCGAGAAGGTCAGGATCGTGTGGATAAGCAGCGCGAAGTTCGCGAGAAAACCCCAGGTGCCGTACAGGATGAAAATGAAAGCCGCGACCAGCACGAAGCCGACGATGCCGGAATAGAGGCCCATCTTGATGGCGTCTGCGCCAAGGTCGGCGCCTACGGTACGTTCTTCGATGACGGTCAGCTTGGCGGGCAGGGCGCCGGCGCGCAGCAAGGCGGCGAGCGTCGTCGCGCTGTCTGCCGAGAAGTTGCCGGAGATCTGGCCGGAGCCGCCGGTGATCGGTTCGCGAATGACAGGCGCGCTCAGCACCTTGTCGTCGAGGACGATGGCAAAGGGATTGCCGACGTTCTGGCGGGTGATTTCGGCAAAGCGGGTGGCGCCGGCGCTGTCAAAGCGGAAGCTGACGACCGGCTCATGCGTGTTCGGGTCGAAGCTGACGCGAGCGTCCGAAAGGCGATCACCGGAGATCTCGACGCGGTCGAGGACCGGAAAGCTATTGCCCTCTTCATCTTTCATCATGGTCACGCCGGGACCGGGCTGGTTATTCGGCGCGAGCATATGGAAGGACATTTTGGCGGTGGAGCCGAGCAGCTCGCGCAGGCGGGACGGGTCCTGAGCGCCGGGGAGCTGAACGAGAATGCGGTTGGCTCCGATGCGCTGGATCGTCGGCTCAGCGACGCCGACCTGGTCGACGCGCTGGCGGATGACCTCGAGGCTCTGCTGCACGGCGTTGTCGACATTGGCGGAGATGCCGGCCGGCGAGAAGCCGATGGTGATCGTCGGGCCATTGGCGGTGATGGAGAGGTCCGACTGGCCCGCGCTAAGGCCCGTGCTGATCGGATTGCTGAGCGTGCGCAGTTCGGTGACGGCGGCATCGCTCTGCGAGGCGTCTGCAAGCGTCACCACGATCTGGTTGTTGCTGCGAGTAACCGACTTCGGCTGGATACCCTTTTCGCGCAGGACGCGGCGGGCATCCTGAACCATCGAGTTCAGGCGCTCCTTGGTCAGGTCGCCTTCATCGACTTCGAGCACGAGATGCGAGCCGCCGCGAAGGTCGAGGCCGAGCGAAACCTGATTGTGCGGCAGCCAGGAAGGCAGGCGCTGGAGAACTGACTGCGGCAGCCCGTTTGGCAGGGCGATCAATAGGCCGAGCGCGATGATCACCGTATAGGTGAACACCAGCCATGGTGAATTGCGCATGTATCTTTTTCCTTGATATGCGGTTGCCGGCGCATCCGCGCTGGCGACATGTCTTTCAATCTATCGGAAGCGCCAGCGGCGCGCAGTCTCAGGCCGAACGTGGCGGAGCGCGCGGTTGGTGGGCTCGGCCGGCGGCTGGCGCAAGCGGAGCGTCGAAGGATGTGAGAGCCTTGATCGGAGCCCAGCCGATGAAATCGAGGCCGGGAACGGCGGCAAGGAAGATCGAACCGGAATCATAGACTGCCTGCTTCGGCGCGATCTTGCGGTCCGTGGCAAGCACGCCGCGCACGGCATCGCGGGCCGTGATCTGCAGCGGCTGCGGATCCTTGGAAGGAGATGACAGCGTATTGGCGGCGGCCGAGGGCGAGAGAATGAGATTGCCGCCGAAGAGCAGGCCGAGATAGGCGAAGACGGCAATGAGCATGGAAGCGGCGAGACGAGTGGTCAGGCGGCGCTCATCGAGCTCCGTCATCTCTGCCTCGGTAATTTCACTCCCGTATCGGCTCAAAAGCGCGCCAATCTCTCATTCTTTTTCGGGTGGCGGAACGTTCTCCGCAACCGGAATTGTATCAGTGCCGTTCCCATCTTCATAGGCCGGACTGTCATGATGTACTTGCGCGAGCCGGTCAACCATCCCCATGGCGATTTCTCGCTCGCCCATGATGACGGTATCGGCGCCATACCGCTTCAACTCGTCGACTTCCGCGTCCGAGTGGGCCCGGGCGACGATCAGGATCGACGGATTAAGACCGCGACCGTGCTCGGCGATGCGGCAGGCCTCGAAGGCATTGGGGATTGCAATGACCAGGCTGCGCGCGCCCGCAACATTGGCGAGATCGAGAACCTCGCGAGCGGCGGCGTTGCCGGGGATCGTCTCGACGCCCTGTGCGGCAAGCTCCTCGATGCGTTTTTCGGAATCCTCGATAACGAGGAACGGGGTGCCCGAAGACTTGAGGTTCTGGCCGACAATGCCGCCGACCCTGCCATAGCCAATCAGGATGGCATGTCCGGAAAGCGATGTCGGCAGGATTTCGTCTTCCGGCTCGGCTGACACGACAGTCGTCTCCGCTGTAGCGGTCGTTTCGGCGGGGGCCTCTTCGCGCTTCGAACGTTCGAGAAACGGCCGCATATGGTCGCAAGCGATGAAAAGCAGCGGATTGAGAATGATCGAAATGAGCGCGCCGGCCAGGATGAGGTCACGGCCTTCTTCCGGGAGCAGGCCGAGATCGACGCCGAGGGCGGCCAGGATGAAGGAGAATTCGCCGATCTGTCCCAAGCTGGCCGAGATTGTCAGCGCCGTTCCCACCGGCCTTCGGAAGAGCAGGACGATGAGAAAGGCGGCGACGGACTTGCCGATGACGATGATGAAGACGGTCGCCAGGACCGGCAGGGGCTTGTCGACCAGGATGTTCGGATCGAAGAGCATGCCGACGGAAACGAAGAAGAGAACAGCAAACGCGTCGCGAAGCGGTAAGCTTTCCTGAGCGGCGCGGTGGCTGAGTTCGCTTTCCGAGAGCACCATGCCCGCAAAGAATGCGCCGAGGGCAAGAGACACGCCGAAGAGCTTCGATGCGCCAAAGGCAACGCCGAGCGCGATGGCGAGTACGCCGAGCCGGAAAAGTTCGCGTGACCCGGTATGGGCGATCCGGTGCATCGTCCAGGGAATGAGCTTGCGGCCGAAGACCAGCATCAGCGCAACGAATAGCGCGACTTTCACCAGCGTCACGCCGATGATGCCTGTGATTCCGAGATCAAGCCCGAGCAGGCGGCTGAGGCTTGCCGAGAACGGCTCTGCGCTGGCATGGGCACTATCGCCGATGCTGGCGGCTGCGGGTATCAGCACCAGCGCGAGGACCATCGCGAGATCTTCGACGATCAGCCAGCCGACAGCGATCTTGCCGCGCTCGGTCTCCACGAGCCGGCGCTCTTGCAACGCTTTCAGGAGCACGACGGTGGAGGCAACGGACAGCGCAAGACCGAACACGAGACTGCCGCCGGTCGGCCAGCCCATAAGGGCACCGAGCCCCCAGCCGAGCAAAGTCGCAAAGCCGATTTGAACGACGGCGCCCGGTACGGCAATACCGCGCACCGAAAGCAGATCTTTGAGCGAGAAGTGGAGCCCGACGCCGAACATCAGGAGGATGACGCCGATTTCAGCAAGTTCGGGCGCAAGGTTCTGGTCTGCAACGAAGCCCGGCGTGTGCGGGCCGGCGAGAACGCCCGCCACAAGATATCCGACCAACGGCGGCAGTCGAAGCCTGTTGGCAAGCGCGCCGAGAATGAACGCCAGCACGAGACCTCCGACGATTGTCGAAATCAAAGGCGTGTCGTGAGGCATCCGTTCTCCCCGATCTGGAATTCTCGTTCACATTATGACATATATGGCTTATATTGACCAATATGGGTGGTTTGAAATCATGGGTCAAGGCGCGAAAGAAACAATTCTAACGCCTGCTTTATGCCGCGCCGCACGAGGTTTGCTCGATTGGACGCAGGCGGAACTCGCCGAGAAGGCAGCGGTCTCCCGCAGCACGATACGTGATTATGAGGGGCAGCACCACGAAATCCACCGCGCCACCGAGGCGCAGTTGCGCCTCGCCTTCGAGGATGGCGGTGTGCGTTTCATTGAGATCGAAGGAGCGGGAACAGGCCTTTACCTGCCCTGAGGCGTACTAGCTCCGTGGTCTCAGGCAGGCGGCGGGCACCTTATAGGCATTGACCGTCTTGCCCCGATAGTAACCGTCTGCAGGCTGCCAGCTTTTGACCAGTTCAGGTGCCGCGGCTGCGCAGCTCAGTTCGCCGCGTGTGACGAACAGAACCTGATCCTGGACATCGGCCGGAAGCGCAAATTCCTGTTCGTAGTAATTTGCGGGGAAGCCAGCGGGCGGACGCGAGTAGATCCTCATCGGCTCGTTTCTCAGCGTGTGGAACATGTCGGCGACAAAATCGCGATTGTCGGTGACAATAGTGCTCACGCCTGCCTGCTTGGCAAGGGCGCCTGTCTCACGGCTGATTTCGCTACGACCCAGATAACGCTTCATAACCTCATTGCCGCCCGGAAGCACAAGCTGATGGGCAAAGATCGTCGCAAGCGGGAAAAGGAAGCTCGCAACGCCGCCAATGATCAGCGAGATGCGCAGGCCCTTCGGCCATAGCTGGACCAGCACCCAGACGGCGAGCACCGTCCCGGCGACATAGGCCGACACGCCCCAATTTGCTTCGGCCTTGGCGACCAGCGCCTGCAGGGTGATCAGGAAAACGACTGGTATGGAGAGCCAGATGAGAAGCTTTTCCTTCTCGCTGCTCTTTCCCTTGATCATGCGCCACGTTGCCCAAAGCATCGCGAAGAAAACAATCGGTCCGACGACGCCGAACTGGGCTGCGAAGAATTCGAGGGCACCTGCGAAATTCAGCCGAAGCTCATTCCACTGCGCGATATCCTCCGTGTGGCGGACGGTCGTTGCGTCGTGGGTAAAGTTCCACCAGAGATTCGGGGCTGCGACGATGAGCGCGGCGACGACCGATATGAAGAAGTCACGCCAGGCGATGCGCGCAGCCGGAACCAGCAGCAGTGCGAACAGTCCGCCGGGCACGATAAAAAGGATCGCGTATTTCGACAGGAAGGAGCAACCGAAAGCAACGCCCATGATGAGAGCAAGTGCAATCGAGCGCTTCTCTGTCAGGCCGAAATAGGCCCAGAGGCCGATTGTCATGAAGAATAGAAGAACGACATCGGTCGAGAAGAAGACCGATGATAGCGCAACGGCAGGCATCGTTATATAGATAGCGCCGGCCCAGCCCTCGGCCTTGGGACCTGCCACGCGTGCGGCGAATTTCATCAGCAGGAATGCTGTGCCCATGTGGACGAGAGGCCCGCAAAGGCGCACCCAGAAGATATCGCTGGAGCCCGAAACTTCCGTCATCGCGCGGATGAACCAGGCGATCATCGGCGGTTTCGAATAGTAACCAAAATCGAGATTCTGGGACCAGAACCAGTATTGCGCCTCGTCGACGAAAAAATCCGTCGTGTCGAAATGTAGCGTTATGATACGCCACAGAGTGACAGCTAAAATGATGAAAAGGCCGGTTCTGGCAGTCATGAACAACTTCCGCTGAGCTTGAGGCGCCTGCGATACATCAGAGGAAGGTGGCTGCCAACAGGGGTGGCGCAGAAAGCCGCACTATGCCGCAGAGGGCAATGGGATTCAGAGCACGCGGAGGCTGATCACGCCGCGGCTGGCTTCAATCCGGTCAAGCAGGGCGACGGCGGCCAGCGTGGCAATTGCGATGACGCACGAACCCAATCCGAGAACAATCATTGCTCTATCCTTAACGACATCATGTCATGTCTTACAGGCGGGATATAACATAGACCTTGCGCGGGACTTGTAGCGCGTTTGCAACTCCCAGGAACAAATTCATGCCGGGCGGTCGAAATGCTTGGATGCCAAGGTCCTTCAAATGCCTATTAACCTTCAAGCAAGGAATTAACCATAAACATTGCAGTACACGTCGGAATGGGAAGATGTTTACTCGTTCCCAGCAGGCATGACGCCGTCCCGCCGTACCGGCTCGATCCGGTATCGATCTCTTTTCCGAAATAGAAATTGCTGATCGGGAGACATTCGCCCGCCGGTTTGTGGCCGGTGGCATGGGTCGTTTCCCCCGCATTGCGCTCGGATGGAGCACAAATTTTTCATCGGACCCTGTCCGGAAGGTGATTGGGGATAGGCATTGGGGCAGGATATGCCATCAGATCAGGCCAAAGGCGCGCAGGCAGGTAGCCTCCGTGATCGCCTTCGCTTTGCCGGCCTCGATGCCGGGCAATGCGAGATGGTGCGCCGCCACCGGCCGATGCTTGAAGCCCGGCTGAAGAGCGGCCTTCGCGATCTGTTCCAGCGCTACCAGACCTTCCCCGACGCCGCGCGCAATTTCGAGAACGACCGCCAGGTCGATCGTCTGCACGATCTCCAATCCTCCCACTGGGACGTGCTGACGGATGCCCGCTTCGACAGCCTTTATGCCGAGCGCGTCAAGGTGCTGTCAGATACCGAGAGCAGGATGGGCCTCGATCCGCGCTGGCACGTCGCCGGCCATGGCGTGGTGCTGGAGCACATCATTTCCGGTCTGGCGGGTGAGCTCGCAGGCAAGCCGTTGCTTCCGGGTGCCAGACGCCGTGCAAAAGACATCAGCGAGATGATGACGGCCATCATCCGGCTGGTCATGGTGGATGTCGAAATCGCCGTGTCGCTTCGTTTCAATGCCCTTCGTGCTTCCCAGCAACAGGCGCTTGCCGAGCAGCGTGAACAGGACAAGGCGGAAGTCACCCGAATATTCGGCGAGGTGGTCAATGGCCTCGCAGCCCGCGATCTGACCGCGCGGGCAGCCACCGATGGAGACAGCGCCTATGCGGATATCGCTGGCGCCCTCAATGCGGCCCTCGACGCCATCCAGGGGGAATTTGTAGGTCTCGGCGAACGCACCGCGAAAGCCGAACTCTCGACCCATTCGCTTGCGGCCGCCTCCCAAAGCTTCTCCGCTCATTCTGCTGACCATTCACAGCAACTCATGACATCGGCAGTCGCCCTCGAAGCCATCGCCGGAAGCGTGCGCAACGGGGCATTGGAAAGCCGCGCCGCCGAAAAGGCCGCGGCCTCGACCCGCGCCGCGGCCGAAGAGAGCGGCCAGGTCGTAGGCCGCGCCATCAGCGCCATGGCGGATATCGAACAGTCCGCGGAAAAGATCGGTCAGATCATCGGAGCGATCGACGAAATTGCGTTCCAGACCAACCTGCTTGCTCTGAATGCGGGCATCGAGGCGGCACGTGCCGGCGAGTCCGGCCGTGGCTTTGCCGTCGTGGCGCAGGAAGTGCGGGCGCTTGCGCAACGCTCCGCCGAAGCCGCCCGCGAAATCAAAACCCTCGTCACGACGACCAAGTCCCAGGTGGATGCCGGCGTGCAGATGGTGGGCCGAACCCAGGATTCGATCGGCAGTATCGTACGGCAGGTGACAGACATCAACGCTGCGATCGCCACCATTGCAAGCCATACGGGCGAGCACGCCGCGAGCCTCGACACGGTGGTGGGCGACGTCAAGGCGCTCGGCGGGCAGGTTGCCGACAACGCCGCATCCGCCCAGCGTTCGGCCGCCGATGCCGACGAGTTGCATACGGTAATCCTCGAACTCGGTCAGACCATCCGTGAATTCCGCATCGCCCGCGAAAACGGGCGCGTCGAGGCTACGGCGGGTCGCTCGCTTCATCATCGCCGCGTCGAGACTCCAGCGCGGCCCATCACCCTGGACGAGCAATACGACGCAGAAGATTTCGGGTTCTCGCTTCCTGCCGCCAGCTTCGGAGGTGGCCGGAATGTTTACTAACCTATCGGAAGATGCCCCCGCCTCATTCTTGCGGGCAGGGGACCAGGGGACAAGGAAAAGCTGATGGCAGCAAAGAAGAGTGGGAAGACCTTGAGTTTGGGAGCGGTGCTCGATCTCAACGAGGCGTCGGCCTTGCGCGACAAGCTTATCTCCGTGCGCGGCAACGATCTTTCGATCGATGCATCCGCCGTCGAGCGACTGGGCGGTCTTGGTGTTCAGGTTCTGATGGCGGCCGTGAAGACCTGGGACCAGGACAAGCATTCGTTCGCCTTCGTGAAAGTGTCCGATGCGTTTCAAAAAGCCATGCAGCTGGTTGGCGTCGACATCGACCACCTGCTTGCCAAGGAGATCCGGCAATGAAGAAAAAAGTGCTGACCGTGGATGATTCACGGACGATTCGAAACATGCTTCTCGTGACGCTGAACAATGCGGGCTTCGAGACGATCCAGGCGGAAGACGGCGTCGAGGGCCTCGAAGTTCTCGAGGAATCCAATCCGGACGTCATCGTCACCGACATCAACATGCCGCGCCTCGATGGCTTCGGCTTCATCGAGGGTGTCCGCCGCAACGAGAAGTACCGGGCGATCCCGATCCTGGTCCTGACGACGGAAAGCGACGCGGAAAAGAAGAACCGTGCGCGTCAGGCCGGAGCCACCGGCTGGATCGTCAAGCCGTTCGACCCTGCCAAGCTGATCGATGCCATTGAGCGCGTAACCGCTTAAAACCAGGAATTCCTCCTATGGATATGAACGAAATCAAAGAGATCTTTTTCCAGGAATGCGAGGAGCAGCTCGCCGAACTGGAATCCGGTCTTCTGAAAATGAATGATGGCGATCGCGATCCGGAAACCGTCAATGCGGTGTTCCGTGCCGTCCATTCGATCAAGGGCGGCGCCGGCGCCTTCGGTCTGGACGCTCTCGTCGCCTTCGCCCATGTGTTCGAGACCACACTTGATTGCGTTCGCTCCAATAGGCTTGAGCCGACACAGGATGTCCTGAAGGTCATGCTGAAATCGGCCGATGTGCTGGCAGACCTCACCAATGCCGCCCGGGACGGCGGCAGCGTCGACGAAAGCCGCAGCCGCGGCCTGGTGAAAGAGCTCGAAGCGCTTGCACACGGCGAAATGCCGTCGCCGTCGAGCGCCGCCGAGGCTCCCGCGCCGAAGGCCGCCGCAAAACCTGCTCCGGCACCCGTTGCCGCCGCTCCGTCGCCGACCGACGAAAGCGGTTTCCAGCCTATTCCCTTCTCCTTCGGCGATTTCGGCGATGAAGAAGAAGCCGGTTCCGATCTTCCGGCTTATGAAATCACCTTCAAGCCACGCTCCGATCTCTATTCGAAGGGTAACGACGCGACCCTGCTGCTGCGCGATCTCTCCCGCCTGGGAGAGATGAGCTGCTATTGCAACATGGATGCGCTGCCAGGCCTCGAAGAATTGGATGCAGAAGCAGCTTACTTCTACTGGAACATCACGCTGAAGACGGATAAGGGCGAGGACGCCATTCGCGCGGTGTTCGAGTTCGCCGAATGGGATTGCGATCTGACGATCAAGGCGGTCGAAGCCGATGCCGCAACGGCGTCCAACGACGAACTGCCTATGATCCCCGTTCCCTTCGATTTGTCGATCCTCGATGACGGTGGTGCCATCGAGGCCCGGGAGGCGACGTCGGAGGTCGCTGCAGCCGTCGCCGCCGCTGAAACTGCCTCGAACGTTACGCAGATGGCTGCCGCGGCGGCCCGCGTCGAAAAGAAGGAATCGTCGGCGGCTGCCGCTGCCAGTGCGGCCGCTGCTGCACAAAACAATGCCGCCGCCGCAAGCGCGGGCCAGACCATCCGCGTCGATCTCGACCGCGTCGACCGCCTGATCAACCTTGTGGGCGAGCTTGTCATTAACCAGGCGATGCTCTCACAGAGCGTCATCGAGAACGATACGACCGGCACGTCTTCGATCAACATGGGCCTTGAGGAGCTGCAGCAGCTTACCCGCGAGATCCAGGATTCGGTGATGGCGATCCGCGCCCAGC
The DNA here is from genome assembly GCF_012641395.1 of Rhizobium sp. P32RR-XVIII. Classification (GTDB taxonomy): domain Bacteria; phylum Pseudomonadota; class Alphaproteobacteria; order Rhizobiales; family Rhizobiaceae; genus Rhizobium. The sequence continues at coordinate 611,847 of NZ_JABAIH010000001.1, forward strand.
CGGTGAAGCCGGTGTTCCAGCGCATGTCGCGTATCGTCCGCGAAATCGCCGACATGACGGGCAAGACGATCCGCCTGATCACCGAAGGTGAAAACACCGAGGTCGACAAGACGGTCATCGACAAGATCGCCGAACCGCTGACGCACATGATCCGCAATGCCGTCGATCACGGCATCGAATCACCGGAAAAGCGCGCTGCCAGCGGAAAGAACGCTGAAGGCACCGTCCGCCTTACGGCAAAGCACCGGTCGGGACGTATCCTGATCGAACTCGCCGACGACGGCGCCGGTATTAACCGCGAAAAGGTCAAGCAGAAGGCAATTGCCAACGAGCTGATCCCGGCCGATTCAAACCTGTCGGACGAAGAAATCGACAACCTGATCTTCCTGCCGGGCTTCTCCACGGCCGACAAGATCTCGGATATCTCCGGTCGCGGTGTCGGTATGGACGTCGTCAAGCGCTCGATCCAGGCGCTCGGCGGTCGCATCAGTATCACCTCGAGGCCGGGGCAGGGTTCCGTCTTCACGATGAGCCTGCCGCTGACGCTCGCCGTGCTCGACGGCATGGTGGTAACGGTCGCAGGCCAGACGCTTGTGGTACCGCTGACGGCCATCGTCGAAACGCTGCAGCCGGAAGCCTCCGCAATCCATTCATTCGGTGCGAACCACCGCTTGATCTCGATCCGCAATTCGTTCTGCCCGCTGGTCGATGTCGGCCGCATCCTGAACTACCGCGCAACGCAGGCGAACCCGGTGGAGGGTGTCGCGCTGCTCGTGGAATCCGAAGGCGGCGGTCAGCGCGCTCTGATGGTCGACGCCATCCAGGGTCAGCGCCAGGTCGTCATCAAGAGCCTGGAAGCAAACTACACCCACGTTCCGGGCATTGCGGCTGCAACGATCCTCGGCGACGGGCGCGTGGCGCTCATCCTCGACGTCGATGCCGTCGTCGGCGCATCGCGCGGCCAGGCCCTGAAGCCGGAAATGTCTTTGGCAGCGGTGGGATAAGACGATGTCGTACGGCGTGAAAAATCTGAGCCACGGGGATCGCGAACTGATCGCGTTCCGCATTGGCGACCAGGAATTTTGCGTAAACATCATGTCGGTTCGCGAAATCCGCGGCTGGACGCCGGCAACGGCTATGCCGCATTCGCCAGCGTACATGAAAGGCGTCATCAACCTGCGTGGCGCGGTGCTGCCGATCATCGATCTTTCGGTGCGTCTCGGCATGAAAGCCGCTGAACCGTCGCAGCGCCATGTCATCATTGTCGCCCAGGTTCATCGGAAAGTTGTCGGCCTGCTCGTCGACGCCGTGTCCGATATTCTGACCGTTACCGATGACAACATTCAGCCCACGCCGGAAGTCTCTTCCGAGGCGGAGCGCCAGTTCGCTCGCGGAATTCTTGCGATTGAAAAACGGATGATCTGCCTGCTCGAACTCGATGCGATCTTCCCCGAGACGGAAAGCGAAGCTGCATGACTGCGTTGAGTGCAAAAGATATCAGACAGGGTAGCCCCGATGAGGTTCTGGCGAGCGGCGAATACCCGCTGACGCGCCGCGATCTCATGGAAATCGCTGCGATGATCTATTCGGATGCAGGGATCTACCTGAACGAGACGAAGGCTTCGCTGGTCTATTCGCGTCTGTCGAAGCACATCCGCAGTCTCGGGCTTTCGGGTTTCCGCGAATACTGCTCCCTGGTCTCCAGTCCGGCTGGGGCGGCAGCGCGTCGCGAGATGCTCTCCCATCTCACGACCAACTTTACGCGTTTCTTCCGCGAGAACCATCATTTCGAGCATCTGCGCGACTATGTGCTGCCGGAGCTTTTGCACCGCGCCAAGACGGGCGGACGTGTGCGTATCTGGTCGGCTGCGTCTTCCGATGGCCAGGAGCCCTATTCGATCGCACTGACGGTCATCTCCCAGATGCCGAACGTTGCCGATTACGACTTCAAGATCCTGGCGACCGATATCGACCCGAAGATCCTGGCGATAGCCCGGCAGGGCGCATATGACGAGACTGCTCTCGAAACCGTATCGCCGGGCATGCGCAAGCAGTGGTTCACGGAAGTCGACGTGCAGGGACGCCGCAAATTCCAGATCGACGATCGCGTCAAGCGGCTGATCACCTACAACGAGTTGAACCTGATGGCGCAGTGGCCCTTCAAGGGCAAGTTCGACGTGATCTTCTGCCGGAACGTCGTGATCTATTTCGATGAACCGACACAAATGAAGATTTGGTCGCGCTTTGCCGAACTGCTGCCGGAAGGAGGCCACCTTTACATCGGTCATTCCGAACGTGTCTCAGGCGAAGCCAAGAACGTCTTCGACAACATAGGCGTCACCACATATCGCTACACCGCAAGAGGACTGGGGAGAAAGGTATGAGCGCACCGGCACGAGTTCTCGTCGTCGACGACTCCCCAACCATGCGTGGGCTGATCACGGCCGTCCTGAGATCCGATCCGGACGTCAGTGTCATCGGCGAGGCGGGCGACGCGCTGGAAGCGCGCGAGGCTATCAAGAAGCTCAATCCCGATGTCGTCACGCTGGACATCGAGATGCCGAACATGAACGGACTTGATTTTCTTGAGAAGATCATGCGGCTTCGGCCCATGCCGGTCATCATGGTTTCCACCTTGACGCACCGCGGTGCGGAAGCATCCCTGGCCGCCCTCGAAATCGGAGCCTTCGATTGTATCGGAAAGCCGGTGCCCGGCGAACCGCGTCCGTTCGGCGATCTGGCCGAGAAGGTGAAGGCGGCTGCGCGTTCGCAGCGCCGGTTCGTGCAACCCGCTGCAGCTCCCGTTCCGCCGCCATCGGTCGCTGATTTCCGGGTTGGACGCAAGATCGTCGCCATCGGTTCTTCGACCGGTGGCGTCGAGGCCTTGATAGCGGTGCTCCAGAAGTTTCCGGCGAATTGTCCGCCGACGGTCATTACCCAGCATATGCCGCCGACCTTCACCAAGAGCTTTGCGGACCGCCTCAACCGCCTCTGTGCCCCGGTGGTGACAGAAGCGACGGATGGCGCACGTTTAGAGATTGGTAAGATTTATCTGGCACCAGGCGGAGAACGTCATTTGCAGGTCGCGAATGTGTCGGCGCCCGTTTGCCGTCTTGTCGAGCGCGATCCTGTGAACGGACACCGTCCCTCGGTCGACGTTCTCTTCGATTCCGTTGCCGAACTTGCCGGACGCAACGCGGTCGGCGTGATCCTGACAGGCATGGGCCGCGATGGCGCGGCTGGCCTCTTGAAAATGCGCCATGCCGGCGCGCGCACTCTCGGACAGAACGAAAAGACCTGCGTGGTCTATGGAATGCCGCGAGTGGCCCACGAACTCGGCGCCGTTGAGCAGCAGCTGCCACTGAATGCGATCGGCGAAGAAATACTGAAAATGACAGCCGCCCGAAAAGAAGGAACCGAATAATGTCGATAGCCGAGAAGATAAAAGTTCTGATCGTGGATGATCAGGTCACGAGCCGATTGCTGCTCAGCGATGCGCTGACCCAGCTCGGCTTCAAGCAGATCACGGCTGCCGGTGACGGCGAGCAGGGCATGAAGATCATGGCTCAGCAGCCGCATCACCTCGTGATCTCGGACTTCAACATGCCGAAGATGGACGGCCTCGGCTTTCTCCAGGCGGTTCGTGCCAACCCGGCAACGAAGAAAGCGGCCTTCATTATCCTGACGGCCCAGGGCGATCGTGCGCTGGTCACGAAGGCAGCTCAGCTCGGCGCCAACAACGTGCTTGCGAAGCCCTTCACCATTGAGAAGATGAAAGCGGCTATCGAGGCTGTTTTTGGAGCGCTGAAATGAGTGTCGAGGCAGCAGCCCGCCGCGTTCATATCATTCAAGGCGAATGGAAGGTCCTGAATGATCCGAACGCGGTTTTGACGACCATACTTGGCTCGTGTGTGGCTGCATGTCTGCGTGACCCGGTGGCTGGAGTGGGCGGCATGAACCACTTTTTGCTTCCAGGTACGGGCAACACGCCAATGAATGGCGGAGGCGACACACGCTACGGTATTCATCTGATGGAATTGCTGATCAACGGCCTTCTGAAGCAGGGCGCGCGCCGCGACCGCCTGGAGGCCAAGATTTTCGGCGGGGCGAAGACGATCTCGACATTCTCCAACGTCGGTGAACAGAACGCCGCCTTCGCCATGCAGTTCCTGAGAGATGAAGGAATTCCCGTCGTCAGCTCGAGTACCGGCGGCGAACATGGCCGCAAGCTCGAATACTGGCCGGTTTCGGGCCGGGCGCGTCAGTACCCGCTGACCGGCGCCGAAACGCAAAAGACGGTCGCTCTGGAACAGCGCAATGTCGCGCCGCAGAAACCAATCGAAACGAGCATCGAGTTTTTTTAGAGGGTTTTTTATGACTTTTAATGGAACAGCAGAGCCGCTTTCGCCCGTCGAAGCGCTTCCAGATATTCTGATGCGTATCGTTTCCGAACTGCATGACGTTGCTTATCTCATTGAACGCATCGAGCCGCAGCTCCTCGAAATCGGGGGTGCCGACATCCTGAACGCGCCGTCTAGCATGAAGGTCATGCAGGGCATCGATCTCGCCGTGCAAAAAACCCGCGGCTTGGCGGAATTCCTCGACACGATCACCGGCGAAATTCCTCAGAACTGGGCGGTTGACGTTGCAACCGCACTCAGCCTGGTCAAGCTGGCCGAGATGCAGAAAGCACTTGGCGGCACCACACGTCACGGGCATTCCCAGCCGCTCAGCAAGGCGGCCGGCGATTTTGACCTTTTCTGACTTTAGGGCTCCCGAGCAGCCCTGACGAAACGCTCGCACAAGTTTCGCCGTCTATCAAGGAATGAGGCAATAAGCCTGCTTTGTGTCCGACGGATCGTGCGAGAACAGAATGAATCTGTTAAATCAATTAGTTCAGATCTTTAAGAACTTAGGTTCGCTGGGGCGGACCCGCCTATTGGCGCTTGCTGGCGTCGGCGTTCTTTCAATAGCAATTATTTTGGCCGCGGCCCTTTTCGTCAACAAACCGGCGCAGGAGACGCTCTACGTCGGCCTCGAGACGTCCGACTTGAACCAGATCAGCATGGCTCTTGCGGAAGCCAGTATCGCCTTCCAGGTCGGCACTGACGGTTCAAGCATCACGGTGCCGGCGGGCATGACGGGCAAGGCCCGCCTGTTGCTTGCCGAGCGCGGTCTGCCGAACAGCGCGAATGCAGGCTATGAACTTTTCGATCATGTCGGCTCGCTCGGCCTCACCTCTTTCATGCAGGAAGTAACACGCGTCCGTGCGCTCGAAGGTGAAATAGGGCGCACGATTCAGTCCATCTCGGGCATCACTGCCGCTCGCGTTCATATCGTCATGCCCGAGGTCGGTAACTTCCGTAAGGCAGAACAGAAGCCTACAGCCTCCGTCATGATCCGGGCGAGCGCTACGGCGGGGCGAAGTGCCGCTAGTGCGATCCGCCACCTGGTAGCCTCGGCCGTGCCGGGGCTTGAGGTTGATGACGTGACCATTCTCGATTCCACCGGCCAGTTGCTCGCGTCCGGCGACGACGCGAGCAACAGTTCACTGAACCGTTCACTGGGCATCGTCCAGAATGTCCAGCAGGAAGTCGAATCGAATATCGACAAGGCGCTGGCTCCTTTCCTTGGTATGGACAACTTTCGTTCAAGCGTGACCGCCCAGCTCAACACGGACGCACAACAGATCCAGGAAACCGTCTACGATCCGAACTCAAAGGTCGAACGTTCGGTGCGATCGACCAAGGAGGCCTCGCAGTCGCAGCAGACGCAGGCCGACAACGCGACGACCGTGCAGCAGAACGTTCCGCAGGCGGCCCCCCAGCAAGGTGGCGACAACAGTCCGCAATCGCAGGACAAGTCGGATAAGCGGGAAGAACAAACGAACTACGAAATCAACAGCAAGACCACGGCGACCACCCGTAGCAGCTACAGGGTCGAGAAGCTGTCGATCGCGGTTGTCGTTAACAAGGGACGTATCGGCCAGATGGTCGGTCAACCTGCCGATCAGGCGAAGATTGACGCCTATCTCGCCGAGATGCAGAAGATCGTGTCATCGGCTGCAGGCCTCAGCGCCGATCGGGGAGATGTCGTCACCGTGACGGCAATGGATTTCCTCGATAACCAGCTTCTGGAAGATACCGGCACCGGCGTTCAGGTCATGGATATGCTGAGCCGCAACCTTGCCGGAATCATCAATTCGCTGGCCTTCCTGGGAGTCGCCTTCGTCGTGGTCTGGATGGGTGTACGCCCGCTCGTACGCAGCATCAATGGCACCGGTGCCGGTGTCATAGGCGACACGTCGGCCGAGAGCGTTGGCCTGGAACTGCCGGATTTTGCGCCGGGAGCCGGGGCCGAAGGTGGCGCTCTTATGGACGGCTTCGGCTCGGACTTCGGCTTCGACAGCACGGAGGATCTGCTCAGCCTGGGCGACGACGACGGCAACTTCAACCGGCGCGTCAAGGAAGGTCCGGAACGGAAACTCGCGCGCATGGTGGAAATCAACGAAGAGCGCGCCGCGAAAATTCTCAGGAAATGGGCGGTTGACAGCGCCGCCGCTTAAAGAGAAGGCCGGGCAACCGGCCTTTTTTATTGTCTTTAAACCGTGTGCCGGCGCCGCGAAATGTTGTTTGGACCTGCTCAATGCGGCGCATAAGTTGTCGACGGCTGCACAGAATCGCCATAAATTAAGCTAGATCCAAGCAAGCGAAATTGGCTCGCGAATCAGGCGCATGGATAGCAGCAAGAGTAAATCCCCAGATACTCGGATATGGCGAATTGCGCGGACTGACTTACTCTTGGGTGATTCGTTTAACCATAGGCGCAGGCCGCTCAGATGCTGCGCAGACAAGCCTTTGCAGAGATAGCTCTTTTTCAGTCGCGGGACGTTGCCCATGGATATGCACATACTGCAGTCGCTAAAAAGCGAAAATCAGGCAGCGAATTATGTCGGCGTCCAGGCTGTAAATCCTTGCTCCCGTGAGGAGCTCATCGGTCAGCTCAGGGAAATCGTAGAGAGTGGCAGGCTGCAGGCGGCGCTGCGGATGCTGACGGATTATGTTGGAGCCTCGCACTATCTGCTGGCGCGTTCCGATCTTGTCCAGGAGGCCGGGCTCGACTTCATAGTATCTTCGGACTGGCCGTTCGATCTTGCGAAGGATCTGGCGGCGAGCCTGACAAACAGCTACGGGCGCACGACGGAGTTGGAAAAATGCATGCAGCTCTTCCAGCCCAACTTTGCTTTCCTGCCTGACCACGCCGCCGTACCGGACGGCGCCAGCCGGCAGTATTGCTCTTTGATGTTTAACGTCGGCCGTTCGCGAATCTCGCTGATGTTCCTTTTTGATGACGGGTTTATCCTGTCGCCGGAACGCCTCAGGGACGGAGGCCTCGTTGCAGGTTACCTCGCGAGCTCTCTTCAGTGCGGAGGCAGCCGGACGGAACGCGACTTTGAACTGACGGAGCGGGAAATCGAGTGCCTGTTCTGGATTGCAGAGGGCAAGACCAGCGATGAGATCGCCATGATCCTGGGCATCTCCCGCAACACGATCAATAACTACATTACGAGCGTCATGCGAAAGACCGCGACCAAAACGCGTTCGGAAGCGATAGCCTTCGCCGTAAGAAATAATCTCGTTTGAGAGGACTCCATGGTGCAACTATCAAACAGGGCGGCGGCTAGCACCGAGCATATACGCAGCGTTCGCGTGAACAGAGTAAGCAGCCGCTCCGACCTGTTCCCGCGGCTGGTCGCGATGCAGAAGCTCGCCGATGCCAAGAATTTCGCTGTCTATCGGGTAAGCGGTTCGGGCATTCCGACGAAGCAGCGCCTCGTCTGCGAATTGGAGAATTGGGGCTCATCGGCAGCACCGGCCTCCAGCAAGGCCTTCATCGACGCCTATGGCGACGTGCTGCTCGATCACATAGAGAAATCCGTTTTGCCGCTGTCATGGGCAGGCGGCCACGATAAGGCCACTCCGGGGTCAGCGGATTTTGGGTCCTTTCTAATACGCCTCAAGGACGGCATCTTGCCCTTTTCTGGCATTGCTTTTCCCGTGCGGCTCGGCGCCACCGGAAACGGCTACGTCGTATTCACGGGCGATGATCTCGATCCCGGCTGCGATATACTCCTCGAGCTTCATGGCCGCAGCTGCCACATCATGATCGATCTGCTCTCGCTGGATGAGCGGCGGGCTGCGGCTGCGGCGGCACTGAGCGAGCGCGAGATCGCCTGCCTGCAACTTGCCGGCGACGGTCGCATCAGCGAAGAGATTGCCGACAAGCTTGGGCTCTCCGTTCATACGGTGAACGCCTATCTCGGCTCGGCCACAATCAAGCTCGACTCGGTCAATCGCATTCAGGCGATCGCCAAGGCGATCCGCCTTGGCTACATCAGCTGACGAGCCGATAACGAACCCGGCCAGAAAACCGGCGGCTTCTCGGTGCTTCAAATTGAAGGATGATCAGCCGGCAAGCGCCTGAAGCGGCCGTGTATTATAGCGGCTTTCGCGCAGGCTGCGTTCGAGGAAGGCCGTATTTTCGTCAGGATCAGCCGATGGCTCCTGAAAGGCGATATGACTGATGTCGATGCCGGCATGGTGTTCCGCAAGGGTCAATTGCGCATAGACGGTCACGCCGCGCGGCTTGATTTCGAGATCGAGTACGACCTCTGGCTTGCCGCCCCATTCCAGCGTGTAGTTGCCCCCAAGCCCAAAATTGACCGTGCCCGGATGAAAGAATAGTTCCGCGGCCGACGTGACCAAGTCTGCGATACTGCCGTAATACTCGAAGCGCAGCAGCGAAATAAGATCCGCAGCGTCGAGGAGCCGAAGCTCGGTCGCAACCGGACTGATGGCTTCTGCAAGAATTCTTTCACGCTGAGAAGAGTAGGGGCATTTCTTCATACGGCTTATCTTACCCGTTTGTTCTTGGCCTCAGCGGCGTAAACCCGATGAATGAGCTCTGCCACTGCCTTGTAGAATACTGACGGGATGACACTATCGATCGAGACTTGCGCAAACATGGAGCGGGCAAGAGGCGGATCTTCGAAAACGGGAATTCCCTGTTTTTCGGCGATCTCTCTGATTTTCAAAGCAATAAGGTCCTGGCCCTTGGCGAGAACGACCGGCGCATCGTTTTCCTCGCGCACGTAGCGCAGCGCCACGGCAAAGTGCGTCGGGTTGGCGATGACGAGCGTGGCGCGCTCGACATTGACGATCATACGGCGGCGGGCACGGTCTCGCATCAACGAACGCTGGCGGCCCTTGACGAAGGGGTCGCCCTGCGACTGCTTGTTTTCTTCCTTCACTTCGTGCCGCGTCATCTTGAGTTCCGAGAACCAGTGATGCCGGGTCCAGAAGAAGTCCGCGATGGCAACGATTGCCGTCGAAAAAAGCACGACCAGCACGATCTTCCGCATGATCGTAAGCGTCCGCTCGAACAAGGTCTGCGGATCAGAGAACATCGCGTCGATCGCGTTGAAGTATTCGTTTCGCAGCACGAAGAACATGATCACGCCGACGACCACTACCTTGAAGAGCGATTTGCTGAATTCGATCAGGCCAGGCAGGCTGAATATGCGGGAGAAGCCCTTGGCCGGAGAAAGACGCGACATCTGCGGGCGGATACGTTCGAGAACCGGAGTAGGAAGGTTCTGCGCTATGGACGCAACAACCCCAAAGCTCATGAACAGCAGCATTGCCGGGACGAGGAGCACGGCACTTACCCAGCCGAGATGCACGAAGAGTGACATAACATCCGGCCCAGTCTCGATTTTCCACTGGTCCGGCTGCTCGAAGATATCCCGAAGCTGTGCGCTGACGCTGCTGATGCCGTCGGGAAGATAGAAGGTCAGATAGACGAAGGTCGCAAGGACCGTAGCAAAGAGCGGCAATTCGCGTGAGAAAGGCGTATTGCCTTTTTCTGCCGCGTCAGACTGCTTTTTCGCTGTTGGGTCTTCTGTTTTGCTGTCCTTGTCTTCATCAGCCAAGTTGGCGGTCTCCATCAATGGAAAGGGCCGCAGCAAGGCGGCCCTTTCCGAAAAGCGTAGTCCTGTGGCGCCTGGCGATCAATGGCGCGAAGGGGCCCCTGGCCGGTTTGTCAACAGAAGCGTGGTTAGAGCGTTGAAAGGCTCTAAGCCGCTGCCGTTGCTTCGCCTTCCGTTTCCTTCAACTGGATCTGGCCGGAATTCGCCAGCCGAATCGCTTCCTGGGCGACAGCGCGGCGGGCAATTGCGATTTCGCGCGGATTGATGCCGACCGTGCCGGTCTGCAGGTCCGATTCGATCATGCGGCGCTGGCGCGGGCTGATCGAGGAGAGGACCGATTCGCGAATTTCGACCGGTGCGCCACGCAACGCCATCGTAAGAATGTCGGCGGAGATGTCGTTGAGAAGCATGACGCGGCTGCGCTGCGGCAGCTGGAGAAGGTCTTCGAAGAGGAAGATCTTCGGGCGAACCTTGTTGACGGCTTCGCGGCTGATCGATTCCAGAGAGGTAAGCAGGGTGTCGACCTGAGGCTTGTCCATCTCGTTCATCAGCTCCGCAACCTTGCTCGAACCGATGGAGTTCTTCTCGGCTTCGATCTCGGCAAGCAGCGCCATCACTTGCTTTTCGATGATCTGCGCGGCCTTGGGACTGACGCTCTTCAGGTTGACCGTACGGTTCATGATGTCCGCGCGCCGGCTGTCGGGAAGCTGCATCAGCACCTTGGCCCCGAAGGAGGAAGGCATCATCGAAAGAATGTAGGCGATGGTCTGCGGATGTTCGCGCAGCAGGAACTTGCCGATGAAGACCGGATCGCCTTCGCCGAGGCGATCCCATATGGACGTTTCGTATGCCTGGAACGCCGTGCGGCGGCCGAGAAGACTGTCCACTTCGTCCGGCGTCAGGCCTTCCTCGAGGATGCTCTCGATGGCCTTGGCGTTATCCATGAGGCCAGCGCCTTCGGTGAAGAGGTCTTCGAACTCGCCGACCAAGCTGAGAAGCTCATCCGGCGGAATGGCACGGAGAGCCTGCGCGGAAGCAATGATCGTCTGCAACTCAGCCTGGGTGAAATATTTCAACAACCGGCCTGCAACCCCTTTTCCCATAGCAAGGAGTACAGCCGCTGCCTTTTCAGCCTGGGTCAACGGTTTCGCGGCAAGTGCGCCGCCGAAATCGTCAAAGTCCATCATGGTCTTACCTCTCCGTCCCTAACCGGGATCAGGCTTTTTTGGTGCTCAAAACTTCTAAAAGCTTAACCCCGAAGCGGGTGTCGTCATTCTCCAGGACGGTGATTTCGCCGCGTGCAATCCTGCGGCCGTTCACCATGATTTCGACAGGCTCGCCAATCTTCTTGTCGAGGGCGATGGTTGCGCCCTCATTCAGATTCATCAGACCGGAAACCTGCATGCGGCTGCTGCCGAGCATGATCTGGACGTCGATGGGGATGTCCATGATCAGTTCGAAGTTCGAGGAGAGCGCGCTCCCGAGCGGCGCCGGTTCGGCGCTGACCGCGGAGAAGCTGGTATCGCCGAAATCCGAAGAACCGAAGTCACCGCCGCCGAAAGATGTCTCGGCTTCACCCTCGTCTCCGAAATCGCCGAAAGTCGACAGATCGGTCCCAGTGCCGCCGAAAGCATCGGTTTCCGGAAGCTCACCCTCCGCATCCTGCTTTAAGACCCCGCGGAGATCATCGATCGCCTGATCGAGCTCAGCTTCGTTGCCCGGGGCCTCCAATGACAGGTCGTCGTTCTTTTGTGTTTTCTTCGTAGCCATGAAATCACTATTCCAGTTGAAACTTGCCTCAAACTGCCGTCCCGGATGAGGGACGGGGAACCGATTAATTCATTAAGTGGCGTATGAGCTCATCATCGGAGCCTATCGTATCCTTGACCCGGACCGTGTAATTATCGCCGGAACGCCCGAACTCGCACACATACAATTCCTTGTTGTTGGCACTGACCTCGACCCTGACATCGCCGGTGTCGTGGAAGGGTATGACATCGCCTGCCGCGAGCTTCGAGATTGTTCGCAGCGTCAGATCCTGGAGGCGGATTTTCGCGTCGAGCGTCACATGCGAACGGTGAACCTGCTCGGTGAGCTGTTCAGTCCATTCCGTGGACTTGGCGGACTGGCTCTTCGCCTTCGGCGCTGAAATCTGCGTCTTCAGGAGCGGTGCCTGGGGCACGATCAGCGAGAATTCCGAGGTGATGCCGGAAAGCGCGATCGACATATTGATGGCCGCTGCGAATTCGTCCGGGTTTTCCTCGGAAGGCTTCGCACGGGATTCCAATGCGTGCGGCGCCTCGATGCTCGGCTCGAAGCCGCCTGGAGCGTTGACAGCGGAACGGAAGACATTGGCGATCTTTTCGAAAACCATGACGGCAAGATCGAGCTCGATGACCGAGAGCAATCTCTCGGCCGGCTGCTCGATCGTATCGGGCGCAGCACCAAGCAGATTTTCCATCAGCGCGATCACGAAACTGTTGTCGCAGGCGAAGGTGATGTTCTGCGACCAGTTGCGCAGCGTCGCGTCCACGAGGGTGACGTTGGTATCGAGGTCGGCAATCAGATCGTTCTTGTAGCCGGAACGGCAACCGACGTAGGCGACAGTGATATCCAGGCCGGTTTCGCTCTTGAAGATGTCGGGCAGGAACTCGCTATAGACCTCCGACAGCAAAGCGCAGAGCTTTTCTACCGTCGCCGCATCGCCCAGGCGCCCCGTCAACTTCGCAAGGAGGACCGGATCCATCGCCGGTCTTTGAGAGAGAACGTTTCTCATGGTCGATTAAGCCGCCTTGTTCTCGCCACCCGGGTTCATCATTTCCTGTTCGACCGCGTCGATCGACGGACGCTCGTAGGCCGAGATCGTCTTGCGGCCGTATTCCAGAGCAACCTGCGGGACGGAGCCGTTCATGTAGGCAAGCAAGGTTTGCTTCACGATAACGTAGAGGCGGTGCTGCTTCGTGCGCACCACTTTGATCTGCGAGACCAGCGGCGCACAAACCGAATAGGACAGAAGAATGCCGAGGAAGGTTCCGACGAGGGCCGAGCCGATCAGGTGACCGAGCACTTCCGGCGAATCGTTGATGTGCGCCATCGCCTTGATGACGCCGAGAACGGCCGCGACGATGCCGATTGCCGGAAAGGAATCGCCCATGATCGAGATGGCGTGGTAGGGCTTCATCTTGTCGTGCAGGATCGTATTGATCTCTTCGTCCATCAGCGCCTCTATCTCATGCGAGCGGGCATTGCCGATGATGATCAGGCGGACGTAGTCACAGATGAACGATGTCAGTTCCTTGTTTTTCAGGATCGTCGGAGCTGTCAGGAAGATCGAGGATTCGGCAGGATTGTCGATATGCGCTTCGATCTCGTTGCGCGACTTCGTGCGCAGGTCGCGCATCAGCGAATAGAGAACGCCGAGCGTGTCGAGGTAGTTGCGTTCCTTCGGAACCGCATGCTTGAACGCCTCGCCGAGCGCCTTGCCCGAATCTTTCACGACCTTCATAGGGTTCGCCATGATGAAGCCGCCGAGACCGGCGCCGGCGATGATGACGAACTCGAAGGGCTGAAACAGCGCTCCGATCTCCCCGCCCATCGCCATGAAGCTGCCGATAATACAGCCGACCGTGATCACTAATCCGATAATGATATTCATCGTCAGTCCAAACCTGAACGTTGTTTTCAACCCAAGGGATAGGGTTGCTGGCTTGCGTGAGGCTGATGATTGGCCACTTTTGGCTGCGATTTGCATGCCAGCTTCGCGCAAGGATTTGCCGTCAGATTGAGGATGACGAATGGGCCGACTCGCCCGTTTCTGAGATGCCGCCTCAGCGGAAACCGTGGTCGAACAAGCAGCACGAACCCCGGCTTTCGTACAGTTGATCCCAATGCCAGGAGCTTACCAAGATGCAATCCGGCCTTTATGTTTCCCTGTCCTCCCAGATGGCACTTGAAAAGCGACTGACCACGATCGCGGACAATATGGCCAACGTGAACACGACCGGCTTTCGCGCGACGGAAGTCAAGTTCGATGAGATGTTGAGCGACACCAAGAACAAGCTGAACGCAAAGGTTGCCTTCGTCTCGCAGGGTAACGACTATCTCTCCGGCGATGCCGGCGAGCTGCAGCACACCGGCAATATGCTGGATTTTGCCGTCAAGGGCGATGCCTGGTTTGCGCTGGATACGCCGGCGGGTCAGGTTCTGACCAAAGACGGTCGCTTCACCATGAAGGACACAGGCGAACTTGTGTCTATACGCGGGTACCCGGTTCTGGATGCCGGCGGCGCGCCGATCCAGCTGAATTCTGCCGGGGGCGAGCCCAAGGTTGGCAATGACGGGATCATTTATCAGAATGGTCGGCAGGTTGCGTCGCTCGGCCTGTACGAGGCGGACATCGGCAAGGGCTATCTCCGCTACGAAAACAGCGGGATCATGACGACCGATGCCCCGCGGGCTGTGACGGACCGCTTCAATGTCGGCGTCGAGCAGGGTTATCTTGAAAATTCCAACGTCAATGCAATGCGTGAAATCACGCAGCTGATCGAAGTCAACCGTGCCTTCGAGAGTATTGCTTCGCTGACGAGCGACAGCGAAAATTCCTTCAACCAGGCGATCCAGACCTTGGGCGGCAGCCGCTAAGCGGAAGGTTTGACGGATGACCGACGCGCAGCTGACCGAAGAAGCGCTTTCACCAAAGTTGGGGCATCTCGCAGCCCTCGTTGACCGCTATGCCAAGCCGGAGTTCGCAGTCGCCCATGGCGGTCATGTCCAGACGATCGCCGCCGGCCATTATACAGTGAGCGGTCTTTCGCGGCACGTTCGTCTCGGTGAGTTCGTCGCGCATAAGTCGGCGACCGGGATTCATCTCGGCGAGGTCGTGCGCGTCGAGCCGGAACTGGCCTATGTATGCCCGATCGAGCCGGGGGAGCCGATCGGCATCCATGATACGGTCATCCGCAAGGGAGCCTTTCGAATATCGCCGGCCCAAAGCTGGTGTGGCCGCACAATCAATTCGCTCTGTGAGCCGATCGATGGCCGCGGCCCGATCGTCGAAGGTCTCGATCGCCGTTCGATTTCCAACACCGCTCCGCCTTCCATGACCCGGAAGCGTGTCGAAGAGGGCTTCAGGACAGGCGTTCGCGCCATCGATATCTTTTCGCCGCTCTGCCTTGGCCAACGCTTGGGCGTCTTTGCAGGCTCCGGTGTCGGCAAATCGACGCTGCTGTCGATGCTCGCAATGGCCGATGCGTTCGACAAAGTCGTCATCGCACTTGTCGGCGAACGCGGCCGTGAGGTGCGCGAATTCATCGAGGATACGCTCGCCGAGAACATGGAGAAGTCGATCGTCGTCGTTGCGACCAGCGACGAGAGCCCGATGCTTCGCAAGATGGCACCGCTGACGGCGATCACCATCGCCGAGCATTTCCGGGATCAAGGCGAGAACGTCCTGCTCATCGTCGACAGCGTCACGCGATTTGCCCACGCGATCCGCGAGGTGGCGACGGCATCCGGTGAGCCGCCGATCGCCCGAGGCTATCCGGCATCCGTTTTCACCGAGCTGCCGCGACTGCTCGAGCGCGCGGGCCCAGGCCCGGAAGGTACGGGCACCATTACCGCGATTATTTCGATTCTCGTCGATGGCGACAATCACAACGACCCGATCGCCGACTCGACGCGCGGCATTCTCGATGGCCATCTCGTTCTGAAGCGGAGCCTCGCCGAAGAAGGCCGCTATCCGCCGATTGATCCGCTGGCTTCTATTTCGCGTCTTGCCCGCAAGGCGTGGACGCCGGACCAGGAGAAACTGGTCTCCCGCTTGAAGTCCCTCATCCATCGTTTCGAGGAAACGCGAGATCTGCGCCTGATCGGCGGTTACCGGCCGGGAGCCGATCCGGATTTGGATATGGCGGTCAAGCAGGTACCAATTATTTACGATGTTTTGAAACAGTCGCCCGGAGAAACTGCGTCGGCCGACGCATTCTCCGATCTCGCGGCTGCTCTAAAGTCTGCCGCCGGGATTCCGAACCCGCCGGCGACGATCCCGACAAGACCCAGAGGTTAGTTTGAGCAGATTCGAAGATGATGACGAGGCCATCGCTCCGCTGAAATCAAGGGAAACGCGGAAAGCGGCGATGTTCGACCGTTTGCTCACCGTGATGGGCCTGACGCTTGCGGGAGCCGCGGCTATTTTTCCGTGGTACGTATTCTTCAACGAGGACAAATTCAGCCTCAATGTCGTGGAAGGCGATCGGACCCGCGAACTGCCGGACTGGGCGCCGCGCAACGTCCGCGTCTCGCCGCTTGCCATGGTCAACAAGAACAAGCCGGAGAAGAGGCCGGAACTCCCGTTCGATCCGCTGACCACCGCGACTGTTTCGAACCTCGGCAAGGAGGATGACAAGGGTGCCGCGGTATCTGAGGACCAGCCATTCCCCGCCGCTTCCGGCTTCAGGTTGCTGCACGTCGCCAATGGGCGTGCGCTGATCGAAGACTCCTCGGGCATGTACGTCGTGCGTGTCGGATCGGTCCTTCCGGACGAAAGCCGTCTGGCCGCGCTGGAAGAACGCGACGGCAAATGGGTCATCGTGACGTCGAAGGGCGAGGTTTACCAGAACAATTGATCGCGGCAGCTGCGATCAGACTGAAGTCGAGGGCTCCGGTGACGGAGCCCTTCTTTTTGCGGCCTGCCCAATAAAAACAACCCAGGGCGAAAGCCTGAGTTCCTCGTAAGTCTGACGCAAGATTGCTGCCCTAGGGTTCTCTCAGTAAAAACGGAGAGTTCCCATGCAACCCATCCAACTTTTCGACTTGGCTTCGCGGCAGGCGGAATGGCTGACGATCCGTCAGGAGGTTGTGGCCGGCAACATCGCGAATGCGAACACGCCGAAATATCGTTCCAAGGACGTGACGCCCTTCCAGGCTGTTCTCGACAAGGCCGATATCACGATGGCGCGCACCAACCCTGCGCACCTCAGCGGCAATGATTTCAGCACCAGCGGCGATATCGACGTGAAGGAAGCTCCGCTCGACCAGGAAATTGGCGTGCAGGAATCCGGCAATACCGTCGGCCTGTCTGAGGAAATGTCCAAGAGCGGCGAGATCAAGCGCCAGTACGAACTGAACACATCGCTCGTCGGCTCCTTTCATCGAATGATGATGATGACTGTAGGGAAGTAAGTCATGGATCCTTTATCAGCAGCAATGAAGATCGCAGGTTCCGGGCTTGAGGCGCAGTCGACACGTCTGCGCATCGTCTCGGAAAACATTGCAAACGCCCGTTCTACCGGTGATACCCCCGGAGCCGATCCTTATCGCCGCAAGATGATCACCTTCGGCGAAGAAGTCGATCGCGCGGCTGGAGTGACGACCGTCGGCATCAAGAAGCTCGGCGTCGACGAATCCGATTTCACCACGGAATTCGATCCGAGCAACCCGGCTGCCGACGAGCGCGGCGTAGTCAAGATGCCGAATGTCAACATGCTCGTTGAAATGGCGGACATGCGCGAAGCCAACCGTTCCTATGACGCGAACCTGCAGACGATCAAGCAGACACGCGACCTGATTTCCTCCACGATCGACCTTCTGAAGAGCCAATAATGATCAGCAATGTACAGAACGTCAGCTCTCTTTCCGTAACGCGTGGCCTCGGCAGCATCGCGACCGACAATTCCTCTACCGCCTCGTCAGCTGCCGGGAGCGCCAAGAACGACCAGAGCTTTGCCTCCGTTCTCGGCAACATGGCGACCCAGGCGGTCGATACCTTGAAGGGTGCGGAAAGCATGTCCTTCGCAGGCATCAAGGGCACGGCGAACACCCGCGAGGTGGTCGACTCCATGCTGCAGGCCCAACAGACGCTTCAAACCGCAATCGCAGTCCGTGACAGGGTCGTCTCGGCCTTCCTCGATGTCACCAAGATGCAGATGTAACTCGATTTAAGGACGCACCGATGAGAGCGCTCGCCATTGCGGCTACGGGCATGGACGCCCAACAGACGAATCTCGAAGTGATCGCGAACAATATCGCGAACATCAATACCACGGGCTTCAAGCGCGCACGCGCCGAATTCACCGATCTTCTCTACCAAACCGAACGCGCGAAGGGCGTGGCAAACCGCGCCAATCAGGCGATCGTGCCGGAAGGCGCCAATATCGGCCTGGGTGTCCAGACGTCGGCCGTCCGCAACCTGCACATCCAGGGCGAACTCAGCCAAACCGGCAACGATCTCGACGTCGCGCTGATCGGAAAGGGCTTCTTCCAGGTTCTGGCTCCGGACGGCACGACGCTCTACTCGCGCGCCGGCGCCTTCAACAAGAACGAGACCGGTCAGCTGGTCACGGTCGACGGCTATGAGGTCGTCCCTGGCATCACCATTCCGACGGGCTCCACGCAGCTCACGATCAGCCGCTCCGGCGAAGTCACGGCACTTCTGCCGGGCCAGACCACCCCGACGACGCTTGGGCAGCTGACGCTTGCAAGCTTCGTCAACGAAGCCGGCCTCCAGCCGCTCGGCGACAACCTCTTCCAGGAGACGCCTGCGTCCGGCGCCCCGGTCGTCGGAACGCCGGACGAGGAGGGCTACGCATATATGAAGCAGGGATACCTGGAATCGTCGAACGTCGATCCGGTCAAGGAAATCACCGAGCTGATATCTGCCCAGCGCGCTTATGAAATGAACTCCAAGGTCATCACCACTGCCGACGAAATGGCCACCATCGTCAGCAAGAACCTGAAGTAACAAGAAGGGGCAGAACATGATGTTTCGCCGGGCGAGAAATATCGTCGCTTTGACGGCATTGGCAACGGTTGCGGTCTACGGCAGTTTCATGCCTGCCGCAGCTGCCGGCGCCGACATGGGCTATGCTGTCGTTCCGACAGCGATTATCTACCCCGGCGAAACGATCGACGGCGGCCAGCTTCAAGAGGTCGAGGTTACCAATCCGAACCTCGCAGCCGGTTACGCCAAATCCATCGAAGAAGTTAGCGGCATGATCTCGAAGCGTACGCTACTGCCCGGACGGACGATTCCGGTCGGGGCGTTGCGCGAGCCTTATACGGTCACGCGCGGCTCGCAGATTCGTCTCGTCTTCAGCATGGGTATGATGACGATCTCCGCGGCGGGCTCGCCGCTCGAGGACGGCTTTACCGGCCAGGTCATCCGCGCTCGCAACATGGACTCGGGGGTCATCGTAAGCGGCACCGTTCTTGCTGACGGCACCATACACGTGGCGGCAAAATGAAGATTGTCTCTCGCATTTTCGCCGCGCTCGCGGCCCTTTCGATGTGCATGGCGCATGTGACGCCGGCATTTGCGGTGACCTCGCGGATCAAAGACATCGCTTCGCTGCAAGCCGGGCGTGACAATCAGCTGATCGGCTACGGTCTCATCGTCGGCCTCCAGGGAACGGGCGATGGCTTCCGCGCTTCGCCGTTCACCGAGCAATCGATGCGCGCCATGCTCCAGAACCTCGGCATCTCGACTCAAGGCGGACAATCCAACGCCAAGAATACGGCCGCCGTCATGGTCACGGCCAACCTTCCGCCCTTCGCGAGTCCCGGCAGCCGCATTGACGTTACCGTCAGCTCGCTCGGCGATGCGACCTCGCTGCGCGGCGGTACGCTCATCATGACGTCCCTCTCAGGTGCGGATGGCCAGATCTATGCCGTAGCGCAAGGTTCTGTTGTCGTGTCGGGCTTTCAGGCACAGGGCCAGGCGGCGACCGTGACCGAAGGCGTCACGACCGCCGGTCGCGTTCCGGGCGGCGCAATTATCGAGCGCGAACTCCCCTCGCACTTCAAGGATTCCGTCAATCTCGTGCTGCAGCTCCGCAATCCGGATTTCTCGACGGCCGTGCGCATTAGCGACGTCGTGAACCGGTATGCGTCCGCTCGCTTCGGCGGTCCCGTCGCGGAGCCCAAGGACGCACAGGAGGTGGTTGTGCAGAAGCCGCGTGAGGCGGACCTTACACGATTGATGGCGGATATCGAAAATCTCGCCGTCGACACCGATACGCCGGCGAAGGTGGTGATCAATGAACGCACCGGCACGATCGTGATCGGAGCGGACGTTCGCGTCTCGCCGGTTGCAGTCAGCTACGGAACGCTGACTGTGCAGGTCACTGAGACGCCGCAGGTTATCCAGCCTGAACCGTTCTCACGCGGGGTCACCGCCGTTCAGCCGCAGACCTATATCTCTACGCAGAAAACCGGCGGGGCCCTCGCAGTCATCAACGGACCAGACCTTCGAACCCTTGTCGCAGGTCTCAATAACATTGGCGTCAAACCGGATGGTATCATCGCTATCCTGCAGGGTATCAAATCTGCAGGTGCGCTGCAGGCGGAGCTCGTACTGCAATGATCGTTTCGAAATTCGGCCTGAATATCTCTGAACTGTTGCGGAGCCTCGCGCTGCCCGCTGCCGCAGTTGTCCTTTTGTCCATCCCGGGCGCTTTTGCCCAGGAGGCGGCAAGCCCCACCGGCAACCTCACGTCGGAAGAGGAAATCAAACAGTTCTGCACCAATATTGCCGATCCGGCACGTGACCAACGCTATTTGCTGCAGAAACAGGAACTCGAAAAGCTGCAGGCGGATATCGACTCCCGCATGGCTGAGATGGGCAAGCGCACGGCCGAATATCAGGATTGGCTGAAGCGTCGCAATGACTTTCTCAAGCAGGCTCAGGCAGGCCTTACCGACATCTATAAGAACATGAAACCGGATGCTGCGGCGCTGCAGCTCCAGGAAGTGAAGACCGAGGTCGCGGCCGCGGTGATCATGCGGCTCAGTTCACGTCAGTCGAGCCTGATCTTGAACGAGATGGATCCGCAGAAGGCGGCGGTCCTCGCCAATATCATCGCAAGTGCGTCCGATCCCAATACGTCGAAGGATCCCTCATGAACAAACGTTTCCCGGCTGCCGTTGCCGCTGTTGCTCTTCTCGCAGGCTGCCAATCGCCGCAGGCTGTGAGGGAGATCGGCCGGGCGCCTGCCATGAGCCCGATCGGCAGCGGCCTTGCCTATGGCCAGACACCGCAGATGTCGCTTTATCCGAAGAATCCGCACCAGGTGGCGCAGGGGTATTCCCTGTGGAACGACTCGCAGTCAGCCCTTTTCAAGGACGCGCGCGCGCTTAACGTCGGCGATATCCTGACGGTCGATATCCAGATCAACGACAAGGCATCGTTCGACAACGAAACCAGTCGTAGCCGGCAGAATTCGAGCGGCCTGAACTGGGATGTCAACGCGCAGATCTTCGGCTGGACGCCGCAATCGAAAACCGATGTCACCTATGGGTCCGACACCAGCACGGATGGCAAGGGCAAGATCGAACGCACGGACAAGCTAACGCTTCTCGTCGCGGCCGTCGTCACCGGTATTCTGGAAAACGGCAACCTCGTGATCAGCGGCTCGCAGGAGGTTCGTCTGAACCAGGAACTGCGCATCCTCAACGTCGCCGGTATCGTGCGCCCGCAGGATGTCAACTCCGACAACCAGATCTCCTACGACAAGATCGCCGAAGCGCGCATCTCCTACGGCGGCCGTGGCCGTCTGATGGAAGTGCAGCAGCCACCAAGCGGCCAGCAGGCCGTCGATCTTTTCTCGCCGCTCTAGGGCCTCACAGCTATGGCAGACGCAGTGGAAAACGAAGGCAGACCCAAAAAGAGGCCTGCAATGCCGATCATGGCGGCCGGCCTGCTCGCGCTGACCGTGCTCGGCGGCGGAGGGGGCTGGTTCCTTGGCACGATGATCGCCCCGAACGTCAAAAGCGCCGAGCAGGCGGCGGCGACGGAAACGGCCCCGGCCGGTGCCGGGGAAGGCAAGGAAGCCGAAGCCGGGCTTCCTCACATCTCCACCGAAGCAAACAACGTCGTTCAGCTTGAGCCGATCACCTCTAACCTTGCCTATCCCTCGGAAAATTGGGTACGGCTCGAGGTGGCGCTGCTTTTCGATGGCCCTCCGGACGTGAAGATGGCCGAGGATATCCACCAGGATATCATGGCCTACATCCGGACCGTTTCCCTTCAGCAGATCGAAGGGCCGCGCGGCTTTCAATATCTCAGGGATGACATCCAGGAACGTGTTGACCTGCGCTCCAAAGGGCGCGTATCGAAGGTCATGTTCAGGACCTTTGTCATCGAATGATTCGATTCATAGTTTTATTTGCTGCCATGATGGCGGTGCCGGAACTGGCGTTTGCCCAGCAGTTGCCAGGCAATCTTTTGAATATCCCGGTCGATGGCTCCGTCGCGGCCTGGATTATCCGTACCTTCGGTCTTTTGACCGTCCTTTCGATTGCTCCCGGCATCCTGATCATGGTGACGAGCTTTCCGCGCTTCGTCATCGCCTTTTCCATCCTGCGCAGCGGCATGGGGCTTTCTTCAACGCCTTCCAACATGATCCTGCTCTCGCTGGCGCTCTTCATGACCTTCTACGTCATGTCGCCGACTTTCGATCAAGCCTGGCAGACCGGCGTGCAGCCGCTGCTGGCCAATCAGATCAACGAGCAGGAGGCGGTGCAGCGCATTGCCGAGCCTTTCCGCACCTTCATGGCCGCCAACACGCGCGACAAGGATCTGGCACTCTTTGTCGACCTCGCCCGTGAGCGTGGCCAGACGGTCCAAACGGGTGCCCAGATCGACTACCGCGTTCTCATTCCGGCGTTCATGATTTCGGAAATCCGGCGTGGGTTTGAGATCGGCTTCCTGATCGTTCTGCCGTTTCTCGTCATCGACCTGATCGTTGCGACGATCACCATGGCGATGGGTATGATGATGCTGCCGCCGACCTCGATCTCGCTTCCCTTCAAGATTCTGTTCTTTGTCCTGATCGACGGCTGGAATCTGCTGGTCGGCAGCCTCGTGCGGTCCTTCCACTAAGCCGTTTCGATCACCGTCACTTCTTGACCCGACCTCGTCGTGGCCATTGTTCAGGCGGAGCGATCTAGCCGCTAGTCCTGCTGCTCATTACTTTACCTCGGGTTAACCATTGTCCGGGGTTATAAATTTGCTCCGTCGTCGTTAAGAAGATCGCAAGCAATAGCGGCGAGATTGGCCCTCACATGACGGGTTTGGTTTTACGAACCGAGTGGCATGAGGCTGGTCCGTCATTACCGGTATTCAAAGTCCGGTATGTCCTCCTTTTCGTATCTCGTTTCCAAGGGGACACTTATGACGAGCATCAATACCAACACCTCCGCCATGGCCGCTCTGCAGACGTTGCAGGGCATCAACAAGAGCCTTTCCAATACGCAGGCTCACGTTTCGTCCGGTCTGCGCGTCGGTTCCGCTTCCGACAACGCCGCCTACTGGTCGATCGCAACGACCATGCGCTCCGACAACGGCGCGCTTTCCGCCGTTTCCGACGCTCTGGGCCTGGGTTCGGCCAAGGTCGACACCGCCTATTCCGGCATGAACGCCGCCATCGACGTCGTCACCCAGATCAAGAACAAGCTGGTCGCCGCCACCGAAGACGGCGTCGACAAGACGAAGATCCAGGGCGAACTCAAGCAGCTGCAGGATCAGCTGACGAGCATCTCGCAAGCTGCCTCGTTCTCCGGCGAAAACTGGCTGGAAGCCAATCTCACGGCGGGCGGTGGCTCGGTGGGGAAGAGCGTCGTCGCTTCCTTCGTCCGTGATGCCGCTGGCAACGTCTCGGTCAAGAAAGTCGACTATACGCTCGATGACACCAACGTTCTGTTTGACACTGGCGGCAACACCGGCATCCTCGACAAGACGACTACGATTGACGGCAACGGCGTTTCGGTCGACGTCAACATCGGCGGCACGGTGTCCTCGTACAACGTCGTCAAGTACACGACCCAAGACGTCATCGCTGACGGTGCGACCTTCGACAGCGGCGGCCAGGTGGCTGTTGGCGGCACGGCGGGTTTCACGGGCTATGTCAAGGTCGCCGATGACACCTGGGTTGCGGCCATCGACCAAGGCGCCAACACGGATCACGAGATTTTCGCCACTGACGTCGACAACGGCAACGTCTGGGCGATCGACGAGGGGAACCTCGCCACCGTAGCATCCACAACCACCTCCGTATCGACCCTGACGATCGACAACACCACCACCTCAGGCCAGCTCGACGGCATGATCTCGATGGTGGATTCCGCTCTCAAGCAGATGACCAGCGCGGCTTCGTCGCTCGGCTCGCTGAACTCGCGCATCGACACGCAGACCGACTTCGTGTCGAAGCTGATGGACTCGATCGACAAGGGTGTCGGCAAGCTCGTGGACGCCAATATGGAAGAAGAATCCAGCAAGCTGTCGGCGCTGCAGACGCAGCAGCAGCTCGCTATTCAGTCGCTGTCGATCGCTAACTCCTCGTCGCAGAACATCCTGTCGCTCTTCCGCTAAGAGCGAAGTAGGATCTTTCGAATGAGCTCGCGGCCGGGTCATCCCCGGCCGCGAAATGTTTAAAAGTAGGTTAATGTTGGTCGCATAAGTTACAGATTTATTTACACTTTTTCCTTTCGTTGTTCAGCGTTCCTTAACCATATTGGTGTTTTCTGGGGCCATCGAAACGGCGGCTAACATTACGAACCGGTTAGCAGGCATGATGCTGATAGCCGTTCCCGGTAAAGGTCCGGAATGTCCCCTCCCATTCGCTTTCAACAAGGGACACTAGTATCATGACGAGCATTCTCACCAACGGCGCGGCCATGGCCGCTCTGCAGACGTTGCAGGGCATCAACAAGAGCCTTTCCAATACGCAGGCTCACGTTTCGTCCGGTCTGCGCGTCGGTTCCGCTTCCGACAACGCCGCCTACTGGTCGATCGCAACGACCATGCGCTCCGACAACGGCGCGCTTTCCGCCGTTTCCGACGCTCTGGGCCTGGGTTCGGCCAAGGTCGACACCGCCTATTCCGGCATGAACGCCGCCATCGACGTCGTCACCCAGATCAAGAACAAGCTGGTCGCCGCCACCGAAGACGGCGTCGACAAGACGAAGATCCAGGGCGAACTCAAGCAGCTGCAGGATCAGCTGACGAGCATCTCGCAAGCTGCCTCGTTCTCCGGCGAAAACTGGCTGGAAGCCAATCTCACGGCGGGCGGTGGCTCGGTGGGGAAGAGCGTCGTCGCTTCCTTCGTCCGTGATGCCGCTGGCAACGTCTCGGTCAAGAAAGTCGACTATACGCTCGATAACACCAACGTTCTGTTTGACACTGGCGGCAACACCGGCATCCTCGACAAGACGACTACGATTGAAGGCAACGGCGTTTCGGTCGACGTCAACATCGGCGGCACGGTGTCCTCGTACAACGTCGTCAAGTACACGACCCAAGACGTCATCGCTGACGGTGCGACCTTCGACAGCGGCGGCCAGGTGGCTGTTGGCGGCACGGCGGGTTTCACGGGCTATGTCAAGGTCGCCGATGACACCTGGGTTGCGGCCATCGACCAATCGGGCGACACGGATCACGAGATCTTCGCCACTGACGTCGACACCACCGGAGTCTGGGCGATCGACGAGACGAACCTCGCCACCGCACCAACCACGAACACCTCCGTATCGACCCTGAAGATCGACAACACCACCACCTCAGGCCAGCTCGATGGCATGATCTCGATGGTGGATTCCGCTCTCAAGCAGATGACCAGCGCGGCTGCGTCGCTCGGCTCGATGAACTCGCGCATCGACATGCAGACCGACTTCGTGTCGAAGCTGATGGACTCGATCGACAAGGGTGTCGGCAAGCTCGTAGACGCTGACATGGAAGAGGAATCCAGCAAGCTGTCGGCGCTGCAGACGCAGCAGCAGCTCGCCGTCCAGTCGCTGTCGATCGCCAACTCCTCGTCGCAGAACATCCTGTCGCTCTTCCGTTAAGAGCTTCAAGCTCGTCGGATTGCTTGACGAAAACCAGACGCTGGCCGGCTTTTTCCGGCCGGCGTCATTTTCTCTATCCGGCGTTAACGCGGCATTAACCATATTGCTGTTTCTTGGCTGCATAGAAACGGTGAGTTAACCGACTTTAAGCGCGGGTTAACAGGCATGAAGCTGGCACCGTTGCCGGTGAAATCCGGAATGTCCCTTTTTCAAGCAGCCAACAGGGGCACCCTTTCCATGACGAGCATTTTGACGAACACGTCCGCAATGGCCGCACTCCAGACGCTGCGCAGCGTTAACGCCAGCCTGGAGGATACGCAGAACCGTGTTTCCTCCGGCCTGCGCGTGAGTGACGCTGCCGACAATGCCGCCTACTGGTCGATCGCAACCACCATGCGCTCCGACAATGGGGCCCTTTCCGCCGTTTCCGACGCTCTCGGACTCGGTTCTGCTAAGGTTGACACTGCCTATTCCGGCATGAACGCGGCTATCGACGTCGTCACCGAGATCAAGAACAAGCTGGTCGCCGCAACGGAAGAGGGTGTCGACAAGACGAAGATCCAGACCGAGATCAGCCAGCTTCAGCAGCAGTTGAAGAGTATCGGCGACGCGGCCTCGTTCTCCGGCGAAAACTGGCTGGAAGCCAATCTCACCGCCGCAGGTGGCTCGGTGGAGAAGAGCGTCGTTGCTTCGTTTGTCCGTGATTCCTCCGGCAACGTCTCGGTGAAGAAGGTCGACTACACGCTGAACAGCACCAACGTCCTGTTTGACACCGGTGCCACGCTGTCGGATCCTTTAGATCCTACCAGTCCGAAATATGGCCAAGGGATTCTGGACAAGGCGAACACGATTGAGGGCAACGGCGTTTCGGTCGACGTCAACATCGGCGGCACCGTGTCCTCGTACAACGTCATCAAGTACACGACCCAAGACGTCATCGCTGACGGTGCGACCTTCGACAGCGGCGGCCAGGTGGCTGTTGGCGGCACTGCGGGTTTCACGGGCTATGTCAAGGTCGCCGATGATACCTGGGTTGTGGCCATCGACCAAGCGGGCGCCACGGATCACGAGATCTTCGCCACTGACGTCGACACCAGCGGAGTCTGGGCGATCGACGAGACGAACCTCGCCACCGCGTCAATGACAACTTCCGTATCGTCCCTGAAGATCGACAACAGCACCACGTCAACTCAGATCGACGGCCTCGTTTCGATGGTCGACAGCGTCCTCAAGCAGATGACCAGTGCTGCTTCCCAGCTCGGCTCCATGAACTCGCGCATCGACATGCAGACCGATTTCGTGTCGAAGCTGATGGACTCGATCGACAAGGGTGTCGGCAAGCTCGTGGACGCCGACATGGAAGCCGAATCCAGCAAGTTGACGGCACTGCAGACGCAGCAGCAGCTCGCCGTCCAGTCGCTGTCGATCGCCAACTCCTCGTCGCAGAACATCCTGTCGCTCTTCAAATAAAAACGGCAACGCCGGCAGCGCACCGGCTCTGCGAACAGAGAATCAGAGCCGCGCCTCCCGGGCGCGGCTCTTGCCGTATCTACGACCAGGAATTGCCTCGCTTGCGGCGGCTTCTTTTTCGCGAAATCAAGACCTTGCCTAAAGCTTGCGTGGACCGCTGGGAGGCACTTGCCGTCGCGGTAAATGTTAGGTTAATTTCAGCGAAGAGTTGATTTGATTGCGACGCACCGGTTGGAGGGACCAGCCGGAGGCATGAAGCCAGTAAGGTCGCTGCCGGCAATCCCGGCCTGTCCCTTTTCCTTCATTTCGAGGATTTATCGATGGCCTACACCATAACAGACGTAGGCGCGTTGAACGTGCTCACCGTTCTTCGCGGCGTTAACAAGGAGGCCGACTCCATTCAGCGGCAGATATCGTCGATGATGCGTGTTGAGACGGCCGCGGATAATGCGACTTCCTGGGCGGCTGCGACGACTCTGCGATCCGACGACAACGCGATGAAGACGATCGACGACGCCCTCGGTGTCGGCAGCGCCAAGGTCGACACGACCTATACCGCGCTGACGTCTCTTATCGATGTGGTTTCGAAGATGCGCTCTACGATTGTTTCGGCGACCGATCCGGCCAACGATCGAGAGAAGCTCAACATCACCCTGGATCAGTACAAAGCGCAGCTGGATACCATCGTATATTCCGTGAATTTCAACGGCGAGAACTGGCTGCTGAACCGCGATGCGACCGCGCCGGCGCAACGGTCCGTTACCGGCGGATTCGTGCGCGGCCCGAACGGTGAATTCTACCCGCAGAACATTACTTATCCGGCTGCCGACGCAATCATGATCGACACGAGCGACGCAAGCCGCGGCCTGCTGACGAAATCGATAAGTGCCGATCCGGCTGCCGTGCCGGCCCGCAACTACTATCTGCTCGATGCTGGTTCGACCACGCCTGCAACTGGCACCCAGATATCGATCTCGGTCAACTCGACGTCGCAAGACCTGCAGGACATGCTCAACGTGTTGGATAACGTCCTCTCGAACCTCAATACGACGGCCACCGGGCTCGGCACGATGAACGCGCGCATCGAGGATCGGCAGAGCTACGTGGAGACGCTTTCGAAATCCCTGAAGACGGGCATTGGCGCTCTCGTCGATACCGATATGGATGAAGCTTCGGCCCGACAGGCCGCGTTCGAAACGGCGCGGGACATGGGGACTGAAGCACTCTCGATCATGAACACCTCCGCAAGCAAGATTCTCATCCTGCTTGAGTAGTTGCGCCTCGCGAATGGCAGGCGGGGAGACTGCCATTCATCCTCGCGCAAGTTTGGCTTTCTAGTTTCGACCAGAGACGTTGTGAGCCGTGCCGAGGGCTGCCGAAGGCCTTCGAAGCCGCTGCTGGCGTAAGTTTGGTTCGTTTGAGGCGGGACGCGCGCATGCCGAAACTGATTGCAAAGGCCGGGTGGTTTTGATGAGCGCTATGCTTTCCCGGTATTTGAAGGACTTCGGAGAGACGAGACCCGCTGAGCCGGTCATCGACCTTAACAGCTCTGCGGACGATAGCTATGGCGGCTTGCCGGACACATCGGAAATGCCCCCCGCCGTCGACGTTGAGGCTGAGCGCCGCGACGCCTACAGCGAAGGCCATGCGGCGGCTACGGCCGAGTTGACCGAGAAATACGAGCTCGAGGCCCAGGCAGTCGCGCTTGTCCACCAGCGGGAGAAAGACGACCTGGTGGCAAAGCATGCAGAAGAGTTGGCGGGGGTGATCGCACGCCGGCTAGATGCAATTGCCGCGGAGGTCGCCGATCTCGTGAGCGCCGCGACCGCGAAAGCGATAGCGCCGGTGCTGACGGAAGCAGTTGCTGCTGAAGCCGTCTCAAGTCTTGCGACGTTATTGCACGAGGCAATCTTGGAAGGCGCGCCAGGCTCGATGATAGTCAAAGGCCCGGCGCAGCTCTTTGAATTGCTCAAGGCCGAAATGGGCGAAAGACAGAATCTGCTGCGCCATCAGGAGACCGATGATGTCGATCTCGTTGTTGAGGTCGAGGATTCCGTCCTGGTCACGCGCATTTCCGCTTGGTCTGCCAGCCTGAAGAAAGTTCTTGAATGAGCGAAAGCGAAAATCATCACCACGGCAGGAACGAAGTCATCATCGTCAAGCGGCATGGTGGCGGCGACCATGAGGGCGGGCATGGCGGAGCATGGAAAATCGCTTATGCCGATTTCATGACCGCGATGATGGCGTTCTTCCTCGTCATGTGGCTTGTTAACGCCGCGAACGAGGAGACGAAGGCGTCGGTGGCCACCTACTTCAATCCGATCAAGCTCGCGGATGAGAAGCCAACCGAAAAAGGTTTGAAAAAGCCTGTCGACCAGGCTGATGGCGAGGAAAAGCAGGACAAATCAAAGGAAAAGGAGGATGAGCCCACCAAGGGCGCGTCTGCTGCCAATGGTGACGATCAGACCTCGTCCTCCGGCGACAAGACGAATTACTCCGAAGCCAATTTCTTCGAAAATCCTTACTCTGTTCTGGCTGAGATTGCACAGGAAGTCGGTCAGCAGGCAAATGTCAGCGTCAAGGGCGAGGGTGGCGCGAGCGATTCCGGCCCTGCAACCGGTGCCGATGGCGGGCAGGCTTATCGCGATCCGTTCGACCCGGATTTCTGGACGAAGCAGGTCGAGGTTTCACAGACAGACAAGGCCTCCCAGGCGCCAGGCGAAAAGACCACACAGGCTGCAGCCGATGAAGCCGACCCCAATCCGAAAGCCGATGCGACGGAACTAGCGAAGGCGGAGGCTGCCGCCTCGAGCGCGGATCGGGCAGCAGCACCGGTCAATTCGCCACAGGACAAAGCGCCCAATGAAAGCGCCGCCCTGTCCCCGGGCAAGCCGAGTGCAGCCGCAACTGGCGGACAGACATCTGCCGCGCAAACGGTGGCCGACGCACAGAAGCAGGCGGAGGAACTGCAGCAGGAAATCGCCAAGCAGATCGGTGGGGTCGCGGGTAAGCTTGCCGAGGGCTTGACCGTCACACCGGCGGAAGGCGGGCTGCTCGTAAGCCTCTCTGACCAGAGCGACAGCTCCATGTTCAATGTCGGCTCCGCCGTTCCGCGCAAGGAAATGGTGCTGGCGATGGAAAAGATCGGCGAAATTCTGAAGGATCGTCAAGGAGCGGTGGTAATCCGCGGCCATACGGATGGCCGCCAGTACAAGGGAACCGACAACGCAAACTGGCGCCTCTCGACGGATCGTGCCCAGGCGGCCTACTACATGCTCGTCCGCGGTGGGCTGGATGAGAAGCGCATCTCCCAGGTTTCTGGCTTTGCCGATCGCAAGCTGAAGCTGCCGGATGACCCATTCAATGCCGCCAACCGCCGCATTGAAATCCTGGTTCAGGCGGATCAAGGATAATCTCATGGCGCGCTTGCAGCACCGTCATCTTCTTCTGGCTGTCGGACTGGCGATCGCTTCGCCTGCCGTCGCGACCGGAGGAGATCAGGAAAACGCGGCGCCGTACAAGATGCTGCGTTCGCTCCAGTTCGTGCAGGACTCGGTTGCTCTCGGGGATAGCTCGGCCGGTGAGATGCAGCGCTTCATGCTGGGGACGATAGATCAGCGCCTGCGGTCCGTGGACCCTTCCGTCTTCGAGGACGCCCGCAATGTCGATGCCGCACTCATCTATGCGATGAGCGGCGGCAATCCGGCTACGCTCGAGTATCTGATCGCTCGCGACGTGAACGGCTATTTCGACAATCGCGTGACCGATGTTCTACGCAAGTATCTAAGCGGCAAGGGCCTGCTCGTCGCGAAGTCACTGGTCGATATCGCCAACGAGTATCAGGACAAGAAGATTGGTCCTTACCTCGATCTGGTCGCGGGTAATGTCATGGTGGCGCAGAACCCCACCGAAGCACTCAAGCTCTACGATCAGGCACGTCTTGCTGTCCCGGGCACGATCGTCGAAGAAGCAGCGCTTCGCCGTTCCGTCGCGATCAGCGTCCAAGCGGGCCTGGTCGACAGGGGGCTCGGTTACTCGCAGCGCTACGTGCGGCGATTCCTTCACTCGCCCTATGCAAGCCAATTTGCTGATCTCTTCGTCAAGCTGGTGATCGAACACAACGAAGTGAAGACGGAAGATATCGTCGCCATCCTCTCCTTCATGGACGAGCCAAGACGGCGCGAGGTCTATCTTCGCATCGCGCGCGCTGCCGGCATTGCGGGCAAGGCTGAGCTTGCGAAAACAGCGGCGACATATGCGCAGTCGCTTGCCGGTGCAGAGGATAATGCCCTCGGCCCGGTTGCGGATTTTTACGGAAACATGGCCTCAGTCTCCACCGCCGATGTCGACGCCGCGGCCAAAAGCATCAGCAGCGTTGCCGACAGCGAACTCTCCCCGCGTGATCGTGCGCTTCGAGCCGCGGCGCAATCAATTGCGGAGCAGGTGTTGCAAGAACCGGACGTGGCAAGCCTGACGCAAGCATCAAAATCTAAACCTTCTAATGAAGAAAATACTTCTGGACAGGCTGCCGCATCGGCCAGCGATGGATCTCCGCCCGGGTCTTCGGCACCTTCCGAGCCCGTTGACGATGGGGCAGCGCCAAGCCCGGCATCCGGCAGCACTGAGGGTCAGCAGGATGCTGACTCGGCATTCACATCTTTCATGACGACGAGCCGTGCGAAACTCGATGAAATCGACGGGCTTTTAAGCAAAGAAGGCAATTGACGATGGACATGAGCGTTCCGGGAGGAGGCGTCGCCGCCGAGGCAGCGCAGGCTACCAGAGGCAATGGTGCGGCTGCAAAGCGCGACGATCAAGATAAGGGCGGCTTTTCCGACCTGGTCTCCAAGGCTGGAAGCAGTTCTCAGAACAATGATTCTGTGAACCAGGCCGGCACCGACCGTGGGGATGCGCCTGGTAGTGAAGATGCACATGCAGCAGATGGCGTGCGCCAAGGCGCCCGGATGAAGCCCATGATTGCTCTTCGCGACGCGTCCTTGAAGCAACATGTGCTGACGCCGCCGGAAGCAGCAATTACGATTGGCAAATCCGGCAAGGATCAAATCGAGGACGGCGGCGATACGGCCGCAGAGACGCTTGACGTGAAGAACGGCATAAGCCGCGACGACAAGGCCGAGGCTCATCCGGTGAAGGGAACCAAGCCAGCGAAAACGAGCGGGACCCGTGGAGACAGAAACGCCGACCCAAGCTCCCTCTCTGGCGCAGACTCAGCCTCTGATGTGCTCGGCCTGCTGAACAGCGATTCACCGGATGCCCGCTTCGCCACGGCGATACCCCTCGTGCATATGAATGCGAAGAACGACACGGCTGGCGAGAAGGCGAGTGGCGGCAAGGGCGCCGTGTCCACTGCGCGTTTGCGCGGGGTGGAGACGCCTGAGCCAGGTGCTGCACAGACAGCCTTGGCGGCAATCGGAGCCAACACGAGCGATGCGCAGCTGCCTGCCACCGACGGGGCTGCCGACGCCGACGGAAAGACGAAATTCCGGCTAAGTCGCGCAGACGGACGTGGCCAGTCGATGGACATGCGTATCGCTGTTGATCAGGACAGCTCGGCCAGCGGCAAGGTCAAGGGCGATGGCGAGACCGTCACGGTCCTCGATTCGCGCCGTTTTATCGGACTCGCACAGAATTCTGCATCCGTTACAGCCGCGATCAGCGGTGACAGCGAATGGGCGCGTGCGATGCAGCCCGGTTCAGCGCTCTCGAATGCTGCCGAATGGACGAGCACCGGAAAGGTGGTCAATACCCTGAAGATCCAGATGGCGCCGGTCGATCTCGGGGTCGTCACGGCAACCATGCGGCTTTCCGGCGACGCCCTGAACGTCGATCTGAAGGTTGCGACCGGCGCCGCATACCGGCAGCTCAAGGAAGACCAGGACCACATCATCGAAGCGCTGCGCAGTCAGGGTTATGCCGTCGACAAAGTCACGATCAGTATGGCCCCTGCGGCGCAGCCGGATGCCGGCAACCAGCCAAATGCGCAGGGACAGTTTCCACAGCACCAGCAATCGCTGCAGCAGGGGCAGGGCGGTGAAGCACGCGAGCGACACAGCCAACCGCAGGGCGGAAACGGAGGCTTCAATGGTGGAGGCGAGACCGATGCTGAGACTGCTTCTGGTACCTCTGGCAGTGGTGCTCCTGGCAGCGTCTACCTCTAGCGCAAGCGCCTCCACCGGAGCCTGCGAGAAGGAGATCCAGTCCGCTGCCGCGAGATACGGCATACCGGAAGGCATTCTCTATTCCGTGGGGTTAACTGAGACCGGGCGCAAGGGTTCGCTTTATCCTTTTGCGCTCAACATAGAAGGCAAGGCAGTCTTTCCTCCGTCCGAGCAGGACGCGTTGAGGCAGTTCTATTTGGCGCTCAATAGCGGCGCCAAGCTGATCGACATCGGCTGCATGCAAATCAACCATTACTTTCATGGTGAGAACTTCCGCTCAGCGGAAGACATGTTCGACCCGCATCGCAATGTCGAATATGCGGCGAAGTTCCTTCGCAATCTCCACGATCGTCATGAGACCTGGACTATGGCGGTAGCCAGATACCATGCCGGACCGAACAATAACCCCGCCCAGAAGCAATATGTCTGTCGTGTTATCGCGAATCTGGTGGCGACCGGCTACGGCAAGTGGACTCCCAATGCGAGTGCATTTTGCCAGAATTGATGCAATCAAAAATTGAAAAATGTGAACAAAACGGAATCGTGCCGCAATGTGGCAACTTTTGGTCCAAAATTGGATTCGCAAGACCTAATTTACAGTTCATTAAACTTTCCACGCGATTTTTGTGTCGAAAGTCGGTGAGACATACTAAATATAGAGCAAATCGCGGTCAAATTGTTAATCAACTATTAATTTCTGCCATTGAGTTCCAGCAGCTTGTCCCAGAATCGCGCGATTCGTACCCATAGGCGCATCGAGGTGCCACACTGATTCGGAGGCGGACGAATGATCGTCGTGGTTGATGAGCGTGAGCTCGTGAAAGATGGGTACACATCACTGTTTGGCCGTGAGGGCATTCCCTCCACCGGCTTTGATCCCAAGGAATTCGGAGAGTGGGTACAGACGGCGGCCGAATCCGATATTGCGGCTGTCGAGGCTTTTCTGATTGGTCAGGGAAGGCAGACGTTGGAGCTGCCGCGCGCCATCCGGGATCGCTCCCAGGCGCCGGTGATCGCGGTCAGCGATCAGCCTTCGCTCGAAAACACGCTTGCACTTTTTGATTGTGGTGTCGACGATGTCGTTCGCAAGCCGGTTCATCCCCGCGAGATACTCGCGCGGGCTGCTGCAATCCGGCGGCGCCTGAAGGCGATTTCGACACACACCGACGTCGGCGCGATCCGCGTCTTCTCGGACGGCCGCGATCCCGAAATCAACGGCGAAGTCTTTGCGCTTCCGCGCCGCGAGCGCCGCATTCTCGAGTATCTGATCGCCAACCGCGGTCGCCGCGTCACGAAAACCCAGATCTTCAATGCCATCTACGGCATCTTCGACGAGGAAGTCGAAGAGAACGTCGTTGAAAGCCACATCTCCAAGCTCCGCAAGAAGCTGCGCAAGAAGCTCGGCTTCGATCCGGTCGATTCCAAGCGCTTCCTCGGTTACTGCATCGACTGGAATTGATTTTACAGCAGCGGGCCGACGCGGACGTGCCTTTCAATATTTCGGTCAGGCAGTTCCGTCACAGACAGCTTCACGCAAGGCCCGCCAAATACTCTCCAGGCTATCAAGGAAAACGAGGTTTTCAGATGAGTATTTTCGGGAGCATGAAGACGGCCGTGTCGGGCATGAATGCACAGGCAAACCGCCTGAGCACCGTCTCCGACAATATCGCGAACGCGAACACGACCGGCTACAAGGCGGTTTCGACCTCCTTTTCTTCGCTGGTTCTGCCGTCGACTGCGGGCAACTACAATTCGGGCGGCGTGCAGACGTCGGTACGTCAGTCTGTCAGCGCCCAGGGCGATATGACCTACACCACGTCGGGTACCGATCTGGCGATCTCTGGCGACGGCTTCTTCATCGTGCAGAGCCCGGACGGCATTCCGGTGCTGACCCGAGCTGGCGATTTTAGCCCGGACAAGAACGGCAATCTGGTGAATGCTGCCGGCTTTACGCTCATGGGTTATCCCTACACCTCCGGCCCGCCGGCCGTCGTCGTCAACGGCTTTGACGGTCTCCTTCCGATCAATGTCAATCAGTCCGGTCTGACCGCTATCGAATCGACGGCGGCGAACTTCAAGGGCAACCTCGACTCCGATATGCCGGTCGTCCCCCTGGCTGACCTGCCAAGTGCAAACCAGGATCCGGGTGTTGACTCCACAGGCAAGGCGAACACGTTCAAAACGTCGATGGTTGTCTATGACAAACTCGGCGCGAAGGTTCAGTACGATCTCTATTTTACCAAGAGCGCGGGTGCGACGGGCACCACCTCCGGTGAATGGGACGTCGCCGTCTATAGACACGACGCCGCCGCCACCGGCAGCAGCCCGTTCCCCTATTCGGCCGCTCCGCCTGCTGCCCCTGGTGACGCACTCGTCGGCTCAGGCACTATGGTTTTCGATACGAAGGGCAACCTCATAACGGACGCAACCGATCCGGATGCCGGCACTATCACGAGCAATCTCCCGCTCGTTGATAGCATCAGCAACCTGAACATCGACATGGACCTCTCGCAGTTCACGCAAAAGGCTGCATCCAACAGCGGCACCGGCACGCCGAATGGGCAGCCGGCGAGCGAGGTAACCGGCGTCACGATCGACAAGGACGGCACCGTTTATGCCAACTATGACGAAGGCGATCCGAGGCCCATCTACCGCATTCCTCTTGCGACCGTCGCAAGTCCCGACGAACTGACCCTCCTCAGCGGCAACGTGTACCAGGCAAATGGACGTTCGGGCGTCACCGTTACCGGTTTCCCGCAGACGAACGGTCTCGGGTCCATCCAGTCCGGTGCCCTTGAAGGTTCGAATGTCGACCTCGCTGGTGAACTGACGGAAATGATCGAGTCGCAGCGTAGCTACACGGCCAATTCGAAGGTCTTCCAGACGGGCGCGGACATCATGGACGTCCTCGTCAACCTCAAGAGATAAGTAAGGTAACGACCAAGCCATGTCGCTCACTTCCGCACTTAACACGGCTCAAAGCATATTCAATACGACGGGCACTCAGAGCAGCGTCGTATCGAACAATATCGCCAATGCCGGCAATAAGGATTACGTGCGTCGGCAGGCGTTAATCAGCACATCGCTGAACGGGGCTCAGGTCGTCAAGATTGACCGCGCGAAGGAGGACGCCCTCCTTCGCCAGTTTGTGAATGCCAATTCAAAAGACAGTGCGCAGCAGACGCTCCTGAACGGTCTCGAGGACCTGAAATCGATTGTCGGTGGCAATGACTACGAGACCGCCCCTACCACATATTTGGCGAATTTCCGGAATGCGCTCTCCGCGTTCCGGACTACGCCGAACAACGCGATTGCCGCTCAGGGCGCGATCACCGCGGCGCAGGACCTCGCAAACTCGCTGAACAATTCGACGGACGCTGTCCAGCAGGTCCGTGCGAGTGCGGACAAGTCGATCAGCAACTCAGTTGACCAGCTCAACACGCTTCTCTCCCAGTTTGAAACCGCGAACAACGCGGTCAAGAATGCCGTCAACACGAATGCCGATCCTTCAACGGCGCTCGATGAACGCGACCGCCTCCTGAAGCAGATTTCCAATATTGTTGGCGTCAACGCCGTCACGCGCAACGGCAACGATATGGCGCTCTACACGCCGGACGGCGTCGTGCTTTTCGATACCGTCCCGCGCTCCGTCACGTTCCAGGGCCAAAGCACCTACGACACAAGCACAGTCGGAAACGCGGTTTACATTGACGGCGTGGCATTGGTCCCTGGAAAGGGTGGAACGACGTCCGCAAGCGGCAGCCTCACGGCGCTTCTCCAGCTTCGCGACGAAGTCGCGCCGACATTCCAGTCGCAGCTCGATGAAGTCGCCAAGGGTCTCGTCAGCCTCTTTTCGGAGACGAATACGGCCGGAACCAGCACGCTGCCAGGTCTTTTTACATGGACGCAGCCGGACGGCACTGCGGGCGACACACCAACCACCGGTGCCGTCATCGATGGAATTGCAGGCACCATCAAAATCAATCCCGCAGTCGTGACGTCTCTCGGCGGCGATCCGATGAAACTGCGCGACGGCGCGATCAATGGCGCCGCGTTCGATCAAAACCCCGCCCCCGACAAGAACGGCGGCTACACGGCCCAGCTCGACAAGCTCTACACGGCGATGGGCGCCAAGATGGACTTCGATCCCGGCACAGGCGTCACCGGTTTCAATTCGACGACCGGTCTCGATTCGAATGTCAGCATCATGGACTTCGCATCGAACTCCATCGGCTGGCTGGAACAATATCGCAGCGACGCAAGCGGCGCGGCGGAAAATACTGCAGCAGCGCTTTCCCGATCGGATGAGGCTTATTCCAACGAGACGGGCGTCAATCTTGACGAGGAACTGACGCTGCTTCTCGACATCGAGCAATCCTACAAAGCAGGGACGAAGATTCTCAACGCCGTGGATGAGATGCTGAAGTCATTGCTGGATATAGCGAGTTAAGCCATGAAGAGCTCTTTCATTTCTAGTTCAGCCATTCAGAATGCCATGCGCCTGACGATCCGTCAGTCGCAGAACCAAATGGTCCAGGCCTCAATCGAAGCCACAACGGGAACCTACGCCGACATCGGCTTATCGCTCGGCATCGATTCGGCTAAAAGCATAAACTATACGCGCGAACTCGATCGCATTTCTTCCTTCAAGGACAGCAATTCGACCGTGAACCTTCGTCTTGAGATGTCCCAGAGCGGCTTGGCCGAGATGCAGAAGGCCAGCGACACTCTTGTTGGCAATCTGACAGCGCTCAAGGGAAGCCAGACATCGACCTCCATTGCGGTTACTCTCCAGTCCGCCACCTCAGCGTTTGCGCAGCTGATGGACACCGGAAACATGATTTCCGGCGGTGAATACCTGTTCTCCGGCGTCAATACGGACGTTCCGCCACTGACGGATCGCAGTGCGGCCGTAGAGGCGCAGATCGTCGCTGATTTGAACAGCTATGCGACCGGGTTGGGCAAGGGGGTCAGTGATCTGTCGGCGGCTGAAATCAATACCTTCATGACAAATAGCGTCGAGCCGATGTTCAGCGTGGCGAGCTGGACGGATCCGGTGACCGGCTGGTCCCAGGCATCGAACCAGAACATGACGAGCCGCATCAGCAACTCGGAAGTCATCACGTCGTCCACCAATGCCAATTCCGACGGCATGCGTTATCTCGCGATGGCTACGGTGATGACGAACGCGCTGATCGATCAGGGCCTTGGCTCCGACGCCATGGACGCCGTCTCCGACCGGGCGATCGGCTATGCAGCGCAGTCGACGGCAGATCTCGTCGGGCAACAGAGCCAGCTCGGTCTCTCGCAGGAGCGCGTCACGAAGGCGAACGATGCACTCGATGCGCAGGCCTCCATCATCAACAACAAGGTCGTTGATCTTCAGGGTGTAGACCCGGCGGAGGCCTCCACGCTCGTGAAGTCTTTGCAGACGCAGCTGGAAGCGGCCTACACGATCGTATCGAAAATACAGCAGCTGAGCCTTGTAAATTACCTTTGATGATCAAAGGCGCGTAATCCAAAGAAGGATGCATGAATGTATCAATTCTCTTATTCCGAGGTGATGCAAGACTCGGTGACCGATGCGAAGGAGCGGGAGCGGCAAGTTCTCGATCGGTCAATAGAAATGCTCAAGGTGGCGCGCGACAAGGAAAAATACACCCAGGAAGCTGTTGAAGCACTGTTCTATACCCGGCGTGTTTGGGTGAGCTTCATCGAGGATCTCAAGCATCCCGACAATCAGCTCGAAATCGAATTGCGGGCCAATCTGATTTCGATTGCAATCTGGATCTTGAAGGAATGCGACAAGATTCGGCGGCGCCAATCAAGTAATTACCAAGGCGTTATTGACGTTACCACCATCATCAGGGATGGACTTAAATGAAAAGTACACTTCGTATTTCGCTTAAAGCTGGGGAGAAGATCTTCATCAACGGCGCAGTTTTGCGCGTCGACCGAAAGGTCGCGCTGGAATTCCTGAATGATGTGACGTTCCTTCTTGAAAACCATGTTCTCCAGCCGGAAGAGGCCACGACGCCGCTGCGTCAGCTCTACTTCATCGCCCAGATGATCCTGATCAATCCGGAAGGCAAGGAGCAGTCGACGGCGATGTTCCGCAAGTCGATCACCATGCTGCTGACCTGCTTCAGGAACGAAGAGGTTCTGGCCGAATTGAAGCGCATCGACGGCCTCGTCTCGACCGGCCGCGCATTCGATGCCCTGAAGGCTATCCGCAGCCTCTACCCGATAGAGGACGGCATTTTGAACAACCAGGAAATGCACCCGACGATGGTCGAGCAGATTCGCAAGGAGATCGCGCCATGGCGGTAGACGGCGTTAGCGGGGTAGGCTCTTCGACCACCTCGGACGGCACACAGGCGGCGCAGCAGAAAGCCACGCTCAACTACGACAATTTTCTGCAGCTGCTCGTCGCGCAGATGAAGAACCAGGATCCCACGGACCCCGTGGATGCCAGCGAGCAGATGGCACAGCTTGCAAGCTTTTCGCAGGTGGAGCAGACGATCCAGACGAACAGCAAGCTGGACACGCTGCTTGCCAGCTCGAGCCTCACTCAGGCCGGCAGCTACATCGGCAAGTATATGGAAAGCGCCGACGGCAGCGTCAAAGGCGTCATCTCTTCGGTCAAGGTTTATTCCGACGGCATCATTGCAACGACGAAGGATGGCGGTAAGATTTTGGTCCAGGCTGGCGTCACCATTGCTGATTCGGCCCCGGTATCGAGCGGCGATAACGACTCTGGCGAAACGGATGGCGCTGGCGAAACGGATGGCGCTGGCGAAACGGATGGCGCTGGCGAAACCGGTGGTGCTGGCGAAACTGGTGGTACCGGCACTTCGAACGACACGCAGTCCGGTTAAGGCCGGGCTGTTCCTCCAAGGGCAATATGAGGTTGCCAGACGATGAATGAAGCCGACGCGCTCGATATTTTCCAGGCGGCCATCTGGACCGTTCTCATCTCGGCGGGCCCCGCCGTTGGCGCGGCCATGGTCGTTGGCCTCATCATCGCGTTGATTCAGGCGCTGACGCAGGTTCAGGAAGCGACGCTTACCTTCGTTCCGAAGATCGTAGCGGTTTTCGTTACCATAGGCTTATCGGCACATTTCGTCGGCTCGCAGATTTCCATTTTCACCGATATGGTTTTTTCGCGCATCCAGACAGGCTTCTGAGCCACCTTCGCGCAAGCTTCGCCAGTTAACTCTCGATCCGGAACTGGGCAGGGCTGTACCTGCCTCCTCTCATGAAGAGACGGAATCGAAATGGCGCAACCACCTGCACTACCCCTTCCGAAATCTGCTCCGAACATGCGCGATATCGGCTTTGCCCTCGGCATCGTCGTCATCATCTGCATACTCTTCCTGCCGATTCCGCCGTTCCTGATCGACCTGGGGTTAGCCTTTTCGATCGCTTTTTCCGTTCTGATCCTGATGGTTGCCCTCTGGATTCAGAAGCCTCTCGAATTCTCGTCTTTCCCGACCATCCTGCTGATCGCGACCATGACGCGATTGGCGCTGAATATTGCGACGACGCGTGTGATCCTTTCGCACGGCAACGAGGGGCATGACGCGGCCGGCGGTGTGATCGCGGGCTTTGCAAGCCTGGTCATGTCGGGTGACTTCGTGATCGGTCTGATCGTGTTCCTGATCCTGATCACCATCAATTTCATCGTCATCACCAAGGGTGCGACGCGTATCGCGGAAGTCGGCGCGCGCTTCACCCTGGACGCCATTCCCGGCAAGCAGATGTCGATCGACGCCGATCTTTCGGCAGGCATCATCGATGAAAAGGAGGCTCAGCGCCGCCGTAAGGAACTGGAAGAGGAAAGTTCCTTCTTCGGGGCCATGGACGGTGCGTCCAAGTTCGTTCGGGGCGACGCGGTCGCCGGTCTCCTCATCACCTCCATCAATGTCTTCGGCGGCATCATCATCGGCTATTTCCGGCACGGTATGCCGATCTCCCAAGCCGCAGACGTTTTCGTCAAGCTTTCGGTCGGTGACGGTCTGGTCTCCCAGATGCCAGCCCTTATCGTTTCGCTGGCGGCCGGCCTTCTCGTTTCGCGCGGCGGCACCGTCGGCTCGACCGATCAAGCCGTCGTCAATCAGCTGAGCGGCTATCCGCGTGCGCTTTCCGTTTCCGCCGTGCTGATGGCGGTGCTGGGCTTGATGCCCGGTCTGCCAACAATTCCTTTCATGTTGCTCGGCGGCCTGATGGCATTCGGTGCATGGTTCATTCCACGGCAGATCGAAGCGGAGAACAAAGCCCGCCGCGAGCAGGAGGAAAAGAAGGTCGTCCAGAGCAAGGAGCTGGAAAAGGACTCCGTCAAATCGGTGCTGCGGACGTCGGAAGTCGAACTTGCGCTTGGCAAGATGGTTTCGACGCGCCTCCTCGGCGCGCATCAGGAACTCGCCTTCCGTGTTGGCAAGATGCGCAAAAAGTTTGCGACCCAGTACGGCTTCGTCGTTCCGGAGATCAAGGTCACCGACGACATCACCATTCCCGAGAAGTCCTACCAGATCCGCATCCATGGCACGACAGTGGCATCGAACGAGCTTCGCGTCGGCGAAGTGCTGGTCGTCACCGGTTCAGGCCGCAAGCCGCGCATTCCCGGGGACGAAATCCGCGAACCGGCATTCGGTATGCCCTCGGTTTCCATTCTTGAGGCCTTCACAGAGGATCTGAAGCGCGAAGGCTTCCAGCCGATCGACAACGTCTCGGTCGTCCTTACTCATATGAGCGAGGTCATTCGCAACAACCTGCCGCAGCTTCTGTCCTACAAGGACGTCAAGGTGCTGATCGACCGCCTCGACCCGGAATACAAGAAGCTCGCCGACGAAATCTGCACCTCGCATATGTCCTATTCGGGCCTGCAGGCCGTACTGAAGCTGTTGCTTGCCGAGCGCGTCTCGATCCGCAACCTGCACCTGATCCTCGAAGCCGTAGCAGAGCTCGCGCCGCATGTCCGCAAGACCGAACAGATCGTCGAGCATGTGCGTGTCCGCATGGCACAGCAGCTCTGCGGCGACCTGGCGGACAATGGCGTGCTGCGCGTCCTGCGGCTCGGCAGCAAATGGGACATGATCTTTCACCAGGCGCTCAAGCGCGACAATAAAGGCGACGTCATCGAATTCGACATCGATCCGCGCAGTCTCGAGGAGTTCAGCGAACAGGCGACGAGGGTTATCCGTGAATTCATGGACCGCGGTCTGCCTTTCGCCCTTGTCACGTCACCGGAAACACGCTCCTATGTGCGCATGATCGTCGAACGCTTGTTCGCCACACTTCCGGTTCTCTCGCATGTCGAACTGGCCAAAGGTATCGAGATAAAGATTTTGGGTTCGATTTCATGATAACCGACCCGCAAGGGACAGTTCTGGCGGTCTTTCTGGTTTTCTGCCGGATCGGCGGCTGTGTCCTCGCGATGCCGGGCTTTTCCTCGGCGCGGGTACCTGGATTGCTGAGGGTCTTTGTTGCGGGCGGCTTGTCGATCGCCGTGCTGCCGGTTCTTTGGAACACCGTGTACCCGGCAGTCAGCAACCCGGGGGCGACCTATATCGGGCTTATCTTCAGCGAATCGTTGATCGGTGTCATGTATGGCCTGCTGGCACGTCTTTACACGTTGGGCTTTCAGTTCGCGGCCAGCATTATCGCCATGATGCTCGGATATTCGT
This sequence comes from Rhizobium sp. P32RR-XVIII, assembly GCF_012641395.1. Lineage (GTDB taxonomy): Bacteria > Pseudomonadota > Alphaproteobacteria > Rhizobiales > Rhizobiaceae > Rhizobium. The sequence goes on from NZ_JABAIH010000001.1 coordinate 655,004, forward strand.
CCCCGGGCGGGATGGATATCATCGAAGATTCGCCGGAAACGAGCCTTTCCGGTTTCATTACCTTCGCGGGAATGATGATTCTCTTCATGATGGACTTCCATCATATCGTATTCCGGGCGCTGATTGACTCCTACACGACGATGCCGTTTGGCGGCATTGCCGACATGCGGGCCAATCTGATTTCGCTGACCGACACGCTGGAATCGACGACTTATATCATGCTGCGGCTCGCGAGCCCGTTTCTCATCTACAACATGATGTTCAACGTCTCGATCGGCTTCATCAACAAGCTGGCGCCGCAGATTCCGGTTTACTTTATCTCGACGCCTTACATGCTGCTTGGCGGTTTGTTCCTCTTCTACGTGTCGGTTGCCGCTTTGATTGGCCAGTACGCGCAATCTTTCCCAAGCGTGTTTGTCGGTAGGTAGCCGGCATGGCGGAGAAGACCCGTTCCGAGAAATTGAAGCGGCTGGTGGCCGTTCAGCGGCATCTCGAGCAGATGGCCGAGTACGACCTTGCGGAAACGAATCGTCAGCGCGCCGAGGTTAGCCGGTCGATTGACGATGTCGTCACGGCCCTCGGCTCCATGGATCCGATTCATCGCGCCTTTTCCCAAAATTACGCCGATCGATTCGAACGGTTGAGTACCAAGGACAAGCAGCTGACCGGCATGGAGCAGTTGCACGAGATGCGCCTGCAGCAGGAGAGGGCCAAAGGCGACCGGCTGGAAGAGAGCATGGAGAATGCTCTTGAGGAGGAGCGTCGCGAGGCGGACGACAACGCGGTCTACGACATCATCGATCAAAAATTCGCGACGCCAGCCTCCAGCAAGCTTCAAAAACCATAATCCTCTCAACGTAATTTAGAGGATTGCAACATTGGCTATATCACCTCCAAGTGATCTGGTGCTGGACGTTGTCAAAGCTGCCGACCCGACAGAGGTGCAGGCAGCCCAGGAGAGATTGAAAGCGACCCGCGCCGCTTTCCAGGCAACGAGCCTTGCCGAGAATGGCAACGGCTTTTCTTCCAAGCTCGATGTGGTTGAGAGCCCCACTCAGAAGACCGGGCTCGGTGACGTCAAGAACCGGACCAAGGCCGAAGAGATTCCGGAAACCTACCGGAAGTTCGAGGCCATGGTCCTGCAGAATTTCATCAAGAACATGCTGCCCAGCGATAGCGAACAGGTTTACGGGAAGGGCGCTACCGGCGATATCTGGAAAGGCATGATGGCCGAGCAGCTCGGCAACGTCATTTCCCAGGGCGATGGCATCGGCATCGCCAAGGAGATGTATCACGACGCGCTTCGCAAGAAGGAAGGCGCGATCGTCAATGCGTCGGCGGATCAGGATGACCGCAAGGTTGCCTTCAGCATGATCGACGAATTCCAGCGTAAGACATTCGGCACCCCCACGGCGGAAGCCAAGGCGGCCAAAGAAGCATAACCGAGGATAAAAATGGAAATAATCTCGAACGAATACAGGATCAAATCGGTCCTTGGCCGGCTGGAAATGATCATCGACAACGAGAACTCGCGGATCGGCAGCGATCCCCAGTTCGATCTCAAGGTCTCGAACGCCCACAAGAGCCGCTGCCTTTATGAGCTTTCCATGCTCTTCCGCGATACCGATCCGGCCGAGCTTGCCGCCTCGCATCTCGAACAGCTTCATGGGCTGAAGAAGAAGCTGACGCTCAATGCCCGGCGCGTTGAGGCGCATCTCGAAGCCGTTCGTGCAGTGGCGGATCTTCTGAAGAATGCGGTTCAGGACGCTGACGCTGACGGCACCTATTCCCAGGAACAGTTCGTCGCGCGTGATGCCTGATGGTGAAGCTCGTCCTTACAGGCATCTGGGTCTGCGTCATCACGCTGGCTTCGGTCTATTTTTCGGTGAAGATGGCCACAGCACCGGCGGCGCCGGCCGACAGTTCGAAAGAGAGCCAGCTTGAGCTTGTTAAGGGCGAGACGATCACCGTTCCGATCATCGGAAACGGCGCGATAACCGGTTATTTTCTAGGCCGCGTGTCGTACATGATGAACAAGGATACAGTAAAAGGCGCGACCCTGCCGCTGACCGAAATGACCACCGACGAGTTGTTCACGCTTCTTATGGGCAACAAGATGGTCGATATCAGCAAGCTGAAATCCTTCGATCCGCAGGCCTTCCGAGACGCGATCAAGAAAGACATGAACGAAAAGCTCGGGGGCGATTACGTGTCCGAGGTTATCCTGGAGCAGCTTGAGTACCTCTCCAAGGAAGAGGTGAAAGCAAACGCTTCCGGCCAGCAGCAGAAGACGGGCAACCCGATCAAGATCATCGATGCGCCGTCGCCTGCTGCAGCAGCCGCCGCTGCCGCCCACTAATCTAGCCGGCTTCGCTTGTGCCGTTCAGGTGGAGCGCGAAGCCGGTCGCATCCAGCTCCCCCAGCTCCGGGCGGAGCTGCATGCTGGGGATCAGATAGTCTCCGCCATTTTGCTGCCGGTAGGGGATGGGCGGAGTGTTCTCCAGCGTGCGCATCCTCGCGCGCAGGCGTTCGGCTGCGAGCTCGAAGCCGGCCCCATCGAGGCGATCGACCCTGTAGGCCACGAAGGGCGGAAGCACCTCATAGCCCGGATAATAGAGAATTCCGTGATTGATCGGGAACAACAGGTCGTCGATCGGTCCGTTGACCCCGCGGGCGGAGTAATGCTCTTCCCAGCCGCCGGCAGTCACGATCAACATGGCCCGCTTGCCGGCCAGCGTTCCTTCACCGTAGCGGTCGCCCCATCGCTTGTCGCTGTGCTCGCCGACGCCATAGGCGAACCCATAGGCATAGACCCGCTCGACCCAGCCTTTGAGGATTGCCGGCATGCTGAACCACCACAGCGGAAACTGGAGGATTAGGGCATCGGCCCACAGAACCTTGTCGATCTCGGTCTTGACGTCTTCGGTCAGCCCGCCGGTTTCGAAGGCTTTCTTCGACGCCTCGACGGGTATGAACCGCGTGTCGGACGCCAGCGAGGGAAAGTCGGCACGGTCGATCTCGGACTTCCAGTCCTCCGCATAGAGGTCGGATACGCGCACCTCATGGCCTTGGGCCTCGAGTTCCGTGATGGCGACGTCGCGCAGCGCGCCGTTGAGCGAGCGTGGTTCGGGATGAGCAAAGACATGCAGAACTTTCATGGTCGTGATCCTGTGACGTGAGAACTTGCCCAAAAGTAGACACCGCACAAATCATCCACTAGATGTGGCTAATGCATAAGATTATGCTGAATAATGGATAACTCAGACGTCACCTTGGAGCGCATGCGAACCTTCGTCCGCGTTGCCGAACGCGGCAGCCTATCGGCGGTTGCCCGCGAGTTCGGCGTCGGCCAGTCGACCGTCACGCGGCACTTGCGGGAGCTCGAGGAAGCCGTTGGCGTGCCTTTGCTCAGCAGAACCACCCGGCGCGTGACGCTCACCGATGAAGGCAGCCGCTACTATGCCAACGGCGTCCAGATCCTGCGCCTCGTGGAGCAGGCGGGTGATGAGGCGCGAGGCAAGCGCGGCGCGCCGGCGGGCATGATCCGGATATCGTGCACCGCGGCTTTCGGAGTCCTGCATGTCAGCCGGCGGATCTTCGCGTTTCAGGACCGCTATCCCGACATCGGGATCGACCTCAGTCTCACCGACGAGCGAGTCGACCTCGTGCGGGAGGGCGTCGACATTGCCCTTCGGCTGGGCCCGCTCACCGACAGCTCCATGAAGCTGCGGTCGCTTGGTCAGTCGCGGCGTTTGCTTGTCGCAGCACCGGCCTATCTGGCGGCGCGGGGCAGGCCGGTCGCTCCACAGGATCTGTCCGCCCACGAAGGCATCCGCATGTCGAATGTGGCGGGCAGCGACACGCTCGCCTTGAAGGGGCCAAACGACGAGCGCCATGTCGTGCCATTCGGAGGGCGCTTTCGGGTAGACCATGGGCTTGCGGCGCGCGAGGCCCTTATCGCCGGACGCGGCATTGCACCCGCTCATCGATGGCTTGTCGATGATCTCCTGGCGGCCGGCCGGCTGGAAGCGATCCTGCCCGACTATTCGCTTCCTGGCACTCCACTTAGCATGCTGATTGTCCCAGAACGGGCGGGCATTGCCCGGGTCCGGCTACTGGTCGACTTCCTCGTAGAGCAGGCTGGCGGCATTCCCGGGATCGAGAGGGTGCAGCCGGAGCGATAGCCGGTGAGCATAAAGGGCAGATTGAGGCCGCTTTGCTTTGCCTCACAAGCTTAACAGAACCTTGAGAGCACCCTCGGAATTCGAACGACTTTCCTAAGAGTTGTTTGAAATCATCCTGCTATAGCTCGCCTTACAGCCTTGGAGCGGTATTCGGAACTACGGATGCTGCACGCGGCCGGCGCTGCCGGTTTACCAAACCTGCCGGCGCGGAATGTGTCTGATGTTTTCCGCAATGCTGGGCGCATGAAGCCCCTGCTGGAGGTTGGAATGAACCTGATCGCGAATTTCGCGGTTCTTGCATCACGCCGCACGATCTTCGACGTGCCGGTATGCGATCTCGGATGGGATGACGCGCTCGTCTTCATCAACGAGCTTGCCTCGCTTCCCGTCGGCCAGACCGTCATTGCCTTTGCCAACGCTCACAACATGCTGATGACGCTGCGCGATGGCGAATACCGGAATATCCTCCTGCAGAATCTCGTTCTGCCCGATGGCGTCGGCCTGAATATCGCTTCGAAGATTGCGCATGGCGCGCCGTTTCCGGCCAATCTCAATGGCACGGATTTCGTTCCTGCGCTGTTGACCTTTATGGAAAACCGGCGCCGTGTCGGCCTTATCGGCGGCAGGCGCGAGGTTGTTGAAAAGGCGGCTGCAAAGTTTCGCCAGCATGCGCCTTGGCACGAATTCATCGTCATTTCGGACGGCTATTTCGACAAGGAGAATCCCGAGGAGCTGATCGACGAGCTCAATCGCCAGAAGTGCGACATTCTCATCATCGGCATGGGCACGCCGCTGCAGGAGAAGTGGACGCACCGTCACGTTCGCGCCGAGCACGCGCGGCTCGTCCTGACCGTCGGCGCCCTTTTCGATTTCGTTTCGGGAACCGTTCCCCGTGCTCCGCAGACCGTTCGTGCGATGCGGCTGGAATGGGCCTACCGCCTGCTGCAGGAGCCAGGCCGGCTCTGGCGGCGCTATGTGCTCGGCATTCCGGTCTTCCTGCTTTGTGTGATGCAATACCGCTTCAGCCGCCGCGACCGCATCCTTAGCCAGTCGGAGGAGCGCAGCGTTGCACTTCCTGTTCCGCAGAGGCGAAACGACCTGGCAAGCTGAGGTTGCTTCTTGCCTTCCCGGTTAACCATTTCTTTGCCGTAAATATTTAGAGTGCCTTAATCATCCGCTTCACGCGGCAAGGCAGCTCGGTTCGCGCGCACGAGATATGGCGTCATGTACGACAGCAGGTTAAGAAGCAGCACTGACGGGAGACGATCGACAGCGGCGACTGCGCGCGTCGAAGCGCTGCCCATTCGTCCTTCCGAGGCCGAACTGTTGAGAGTGATCGGCAAGGCGCTTGAAGAGCAGCGCCTGCGGCGTAGCGTGCCTCCCGAACCTCCGCTCGTCGACCGCATCGAGACGATTCTCGGAACCCGGCTGCAGGCTGCCAACGATGTCCGCTCGCGGGAAGAGCCGCCCAAGCCGCTGCCACCGTCTGCCGTTCACTGCGAGATCGACGATCCGGATATCGGCACGCCTCCGGAGCATCGCGACAGCCTGGCAAAGCCGCTCGCCGCCATCGCAGTTGCGGTCATGATCGGGGCGGGCATTCCCTTGCTGATGCCGGCAGAACCGGCGCGTTATGCGGCGGAGACGGCATTTCGCGTTCAGGCGGACAGTGCTGAGCGCCCGGCGATGACCGCTGCGGCCGTGCGGCGCCTGCTCTCCGCCAGCACCATATCCGCTGCGGTCGGGGCGCTGAAACTTGATCGCGACCCGGAATTTACCGGCGGGCCGTCAAATGCCATCGGCGTCGCGTTCGACCTTCTCTCCGGCAGCGGCGCCGCTGCCGATGCGGCCTCCCGCGCGGAAAAGACGCTTGGGGGAATGATCGAGGCCGATGCCGACGCGGCTTCGGGAAGCGTGCACCTGAAAGTGACGACGGCCGATGGCGCCAAGTCTTCGCGCGTCGCCGTCTGGCTGTCGAACATGCTGACCTCCGGCGGCAATTCCGCGTCGGCGCAAGAGCGCGCCGGGCTCCGCAAAGCCTACGACGATGCGCAGGCAGAACTGGGCGCCTTCACCGGCAGGAGCGGCGAGGGCAACGTCAAGGTAGCGACCGACCTCCAGCAGCGCATCAATCAGCATGATGCCGATCTCAAGATTGCCGAACAGAGGATCGCACTGGCAAAGGAGCAGGCTGATCGCTTGAAGAGAGCCAAAGCCGACGATGTCTTGACCGGCTCCTTGCCAGCTGAAACCATTTCGCCGGCGCTGCAGGCCGAGCGCGACAAATTCGTAACAGAGAAGGCCACTCTTTCTCAGCTTGCGAGCGACCTTGGCCCGCGCCATCCCCGCCTTCTTGGGCAGCAGGCTGTCGTCGATGGCATCAAGGAGAAGGTCGCGAAGGAACTTGCCCGACAGGCGCAGGACGCCAATGTCAGCCTCAAGACTGCTACGGACGCCCGAAAAACGCTGAACGACCGGCGCAACGCGCTGATTGCGCAGAGCCGCGATACGGGCGTCGATCTCGCCAAGCTTACCGACCTGCGCGACAAGGCGGAGGCGGCAAGGTCGCGGATGGAGACTGCCGTCACGACGACCGCTTCCATCGTTGCACCGGTTACCGTCCTGAGGCCGATGCACACTACCGTCGTCTCTTCAGGCAGCACGCTGCCAGTTCGCTCTGCGATTGGCGCGGCGATCGGATTGGCGCTTGGCCTTGGGGGTATGGTTGCTTTTCGCCGCCTGCGAAAACGTCCCGCCCCCTTGCCTGAGGCGATAGCGCCAGCGCCTGCGGAACCACCGGAGCCGCAGGTCGACGAACTCGAGCAGCTGCGCGATCAACTCGAGAGCCTGCGCGACAGGCTGCAATCCTACGGTCCCGGCCGCCGTTGATTTTGCGATGCGGCATCATTGCTCTTGCATTTGCCGTTTTTAGGCAGGATAGGGCGTTCTGAGGCAATCAGCACGGCGGATGAACGCCTAGCTTGGCGCCATGGCATGGCAGGAGAATCGCGTGGCGACAGTGATCGATGGCAAGCAGGTGGCCGGTTCCGTAATCGAAACCGTGAAGATGGCGACCGCCGCACTTGAAAAGCAGAGCGGCGTCAAAGCCGGTCTCGCAGTCGTAATCGTCGGCGACGATCCGGCAAGCCATGCTTACGTCAATTCGAAGAGCAAGATGGCGAAGGAAAGCGGCTTCAAATCCGTTCAGCACACCTTGCCGGCCGAGACGACGCAGGAAGAGCTTGCAGCGCTCGTCTCTTCTCTTAACGCCGATCCGTCGATCCACGGCATTCTCGTGCAGCTACCGCTGCCGAAGCCTTTGAACAGCGAACCGATTATTCAATCGATCCTGCCGGAAAAGGACGTCGACGGCCTTCATGTCGTCAATGCCGGAAAGCTCGCGACCGGCGACCTGGCGACGGGCCTCGTCTCCTGCACGCCGGCTGGCGCGATGGTCTTCGTCCGTCGCGTGCACGGCGAGGATCTGTCCGGCCTGAACGCCGTCGTCATCGGCCGCTCGAACCTCTTCGGCAAGCCGATGGCGCAGCTGCTGCTGAATGCCAATGCGACCGTGACGATCGCCCACTCGCGCACCAAGGATCTGCCAGCGGTCTGCCGCAATGCCGATATCCTGGTGGCCGCCGTCGGGCGTCCGGAGATGGTCAAGGCCGATTGGGTGAAGCCCGGCGCCACGGTCATCGATGTCGGCATCAACCGCGTTGCAGCGCCGGAAAAGGGTGAGGGAAAGACGCGGCTGGTTGGCGACGTTGCCTTCGCCGAGGTGGAAAAGGTTGCTGGGGTGATCACGCCCGTCCCAGGCGGGGTCGGCCCGATGACCATCGCCATGCTGATGGCCAATACGGTCATTGCCGCGTATCGTTCGGCAGGCCAGACGCCGCCGATATTCTGATGTTTAGCGCGGGGCAGGGCCTGTCGAGGCCCTGACGATCAGCTCTGCCTTCCAAAGTTCATGCTCGGGGAAAGGACCGGCCTGCGTGACGGTGCCGATGAGCCGCTGGGCGATGCGCGCGCCCGCTGCGCGCAGCGACGAGCGAGTGGTCGTCAGCGGCACGGAGAAATTTTCCGGCTTCAGCAGCGGCAGTACGTCGTCATGCGCGATCAGCGAAATATCCTCGCCGAGCTTGAGTCCGGCCTGATTGATGGCGCGGATTGCCCCGAGCGCGAGTACCGTACTCGAGCAGAGAACGGCCGTCGGCCTCTCCGGAAGCTGCAGAAAACGCTCCATGGCGATGAGGCCTTCCTCGTCCGTCATCGGTGTGTGGCTCGTGCAGTCTTCGGAAAGCTCCAGTCCGCGCTCGCCAAGTGCTGTGACCACGCCATTCTTGCGGCGGATCGCGAAATCGAGATGCGCGGGGCCGTTCATCAGCGCGAAGCGCGTATGGCCGAGCTGCAGGAGCAGTTTCGCCGCATCGTAGAAAGCCGCCTCGTTGTCGATATCGAGATAGGGGTAGTCCGGCTCCGAGCCGAACGACCGGCCATGGACGATGAAGGGCATCGACAGCGATTTCAACATCACGAGCCGCGGGTCATGCCCGCGCATATAGGCTATGAAGAGCGCGTCGACGTTGCCGCTGATCGCGAGGCGGCGAAGGGCCGCCACTTCGTCATCGGGATGCGCGGGCGTGATGACGAAGTGGAAGTCATGCCTTACGGATTCTTCGCCAAGTCCGGCCAGGAATTCGCCGAAGTGCACGTCTGATTGATGACCGGGGGCGGTCGGCATCACCAGCCCGATCGATCCCGCCTTTCCGGTCGCAAGGCGTTGCGCCGCCTTGTTCGGCCGGTATCCGGTTTCCTTGACAGCGCGAAGGACGCGCTCGCGTGTCGCCTCATTAACTTCGGGGTAGCCGTTGAGCGCGCGGCTGACGGTCGTCTGCGAAAGACCGAGCAATTCCGATAGCTGTTTGAGATTCACGTGTTATGATTCCTCCCTAAAGCCTTGGGCGTATTCCCCCATGCTCCCAAAGCGCTTTAAATTATGTACCAGCTGCGGCGCTTGACTCAAGGAAAATCGTTCCATATTCCCGTGAGGCGCGCTTGCAATCTACAACTTAGACACTTCATTTTGCTTATTTTCGAAATGACTTGACTCTTTTCTGCCGGGAGTTGAAATGCGTGATGTGTCAAAGCGCTTTGAGAATTCCTGAGGAGGGGCGAAAGCGTGATTGCGATTGTGATGGGAGGTTGATCACATGAAGAAGATCCTTTTGATGGGCGTTGCCGCGGCTGCGCTTTTTGCCGGAGCGGCTTCCGCTGCCGACCTGAAATTCGCTCCGGGAGAGGACGCGAAGTTCAACTGGAAGAGCTATGACGATTTCAAGGCCGCTCACGCCGACCTAAAAGGCCAGCCGCTGACGATCTTTGGACCGTGGCGCGGCGAGGACGAAGCCTTCTTCCGCAGCATTCTTGCCTATTTCACGGAAGCGACCGGCGTTGACGCCACCTACTCGTCATCCGAAAACTACGAACAGCAGATCGTCATCGATACGCAGGCCGGCTCTCCGCCGAACGTTGCCATTCTGCCGCAGCCGGGTCTTCTGGCCGATCTGGCCAGCAAGGGTTTCCTGACGCCGCTCGGCGACGAGAACTCCAAGTGGGTGAAGGATAACTACGGCGCCGGCGATAGCTGGGTCGGCTACGGCACCTACAAGGGCAAGGACGGCAAGGAAGCCTTCTATGCCTTCCCCTACAAGGCCGACCTGAAGTCGCTCGTCTGGTATGTGCCGGAGAACTTCAAGGAAGCGGGCTACAAGATCCCGACCACGATGGAAGAACTGCATGCCCTGTCGGATCAGATCGTCAAGGACGGCGGCGTTCCGTGGTGCATCGGTCTGGGCTCGGGCGGCGCCACCGGCTGGCCGGCGACCGACTGGATCGAAGACATCATGCTGCGCCAGCACAAGCCAGAGGTTTACGATAAGTGGACCACCAATGAGGTGAAGTTCACCGATCCCGCCGTTGTTGCCGCGATCGAGGAATTCGGCTCGTTCGCCAAGAATGAGAAGTATGTCGATGGCGGCGTTGCCGCAGTGGCGGCAACCGATTTCCGCGACAGTCCGAAGGGCCTCTTCGCCGTTCCGCCGAAGTGCTACATGCACCGTCAGGCTTCGTTCATCCCGTCCTTCTTCCCGGAAGGCACAAAGCTCGGCCAGGATGTCGACTTCTTCTACCTGCCGACCTACGCAGCGCATGCGGATCTCGGCAAGCCGGTTCTCGGCGCAGGGACGCTCGTGACAATCACCAAGGACTCCAAGGCGGCGCGCGCCTTCGTCGACTTCCTGAAGACGCCGATCGCACATGAGGTCTGGATGGCTCAGTCGAGCTTCCTCACGCCGTACAAGGGGGTGAGCACCGCAGCCTATGCCAATGATCAGATGAAGAGGGAAGGCGAGATCCTGACGACAGCTACGACCTTCCGCTTCGACGGTTCGGACCTGATGCCTGGCAAGATTGGCGCGGGTGCGTTCTGGACCGGCATGGTCGATTTTGTCGGCGGCAAGTCGGCGGAAGATACCGGTAAGGAAATCCAGGCCGCCTGGGACGCCATCAAGTAACCGTCGCGAGCCGGTGCCGCGGGGCAACCCGCGGCATTTGGCATGGGTGGCCGGAAGCATGGGGACCGGCCAGCGCCGGACAATTTGATCAGCGCAACAAAGACGTTGACGGTGACCGGCGCCAGCCTTTCAGGATCGACAAGTAGCAGGGGGAGGGACGAATGCTGTCGCAGATAGTTTCCGCGTTGGGCGTTGTGATCGTGGCGGTGTTTGCCTGCTCCGCCTATTTCTATTTCTCGAACAAGCTTCTCGATCTGGCGCTACCGGTCAAGGACGGCGACATCCACTCGGCTGCGCGCAACCTGAACCGCCGGGGCATGATACGCCCCTGGCTGTTTCTCGGGCCGGCGTTGTTTCTGCTGATTGTCTATCTCGTCTACCCGGTCATCGCGACGCTCATCCTGTCGTTCTACGATCGCTCCGGCTCGAACTTCGTAGGCTTTGCCAACTATCAGTGGGCGTACAACGACCGCGAATTCCGCCAATCGATCTTCAACAACATCCTCTGGCTCGCAGTCGTTCCGGCCGCCTGCACCTTCTTCGGCCTCGTCATCGCAGTCATGACCGATCGCATCTGGTGGGGGAATATTGCAAAGAGCATCGTCTTCATGCCGATGGCGATCTCCTTCGTCGGCGCGTCGGTCATCTGGAAATTCATCTACGAATATCGCGGCGGCAACGACGTTCAGATCGGCCTTCTCAACGCCATCGTCCAGCTCTTCGGCGGCTCGCCGCAAGTCTGGATCTCCGTTCCCTTCTGGAACAATTTCTTCCTGATGGTGATCCTCATCTGGATCCAGACCGGTTTTGCGATGGTCATTCTCTCTGCCGCCCTTCGCGGCATTCCGGAAGAAACCATCGAGGCCGCTGTGATCGACGGGGCCAACGGCTGGCAGATCTTCTGGCGCATCATGGTGCCGCAGGTCTGGGGCACGATCGCCGTGGTGTGGACCACAATCACCATCCTCGTCCTCAAGGTTTTCGACATCGTTCTCACAATGACGAACGGTCAGTGGGATTCGATGGTGCTCGCCAATCTGATGTTCAACTGGCTGTTCCGCGGCGGTGGCGATTCCGGCCGAAGCGCCGTCATCGCCCTTATCATCATGCTCGCGGTGACGCCGATCATGGTGTGGAACGTCCGCCGCGCGAACCGCGAACTCGGAGGCCACTGAGATGACCTTGTCGGAACGCTTCGTCAGGATTGGCGCGGCTCGTCTCTTCGTTCACTTCTGCGTCCTGCTGATCGTGATCATCTGGCTGATCCCGACGCTCGGCATCTTCGTCAGCGCCGTCCGCGACAAGAACCAGATCGTTGTCTCCGGTTGGTGGACCGCCTTTGCCGGCTCGACGCGCACGGTTGCCGGCCGCGTCGGAACCGCCGACCAGCAGAAGCAAGAGGGACCCGTCTACGTCATTTCCGGCAATCTGCTGGAGGGCCAGGAGGGCCGTTTGCTAACGGCTTTCGGCACGCGCATCCAGCAGCCGTCGGCCTACAAGGCGGGCGAGACCGCTGATCTCGGTGAGAGCCTCAGCCTTCAAGTCAATGAGGACGGCACGTATCGCTTCGTAAAAAGCGCGCCCTTCACGGATGACGATGCCGGCCGCCGCGTCTATCTTGCGGTTTTGACGCCCCCGGAATTCACGCTGCAAAATTACAAGACAGTTCTGACCAGCGAGGGGATCGGCCAATCCTTCATCAACTCTCTGACTGTCACCATCCCCGCGACCATCATCCCGATCCTCATTGCGGCCTTCGCCGCCTATGCGCTAAGCTGGATGGAATTCCCCGGCCGCGCCTTGCTGATCGCCCTCGTCGTCGGCCTTATCGTCGTGCCGCTGCAGATGTCGCTGATCCCGCTGCTGCGTCTCTACAACATGGTGGGTTCGGCTTTCGACGTGCCGTCAAAGACCTATCCCGGCATCTGGCTGGCGCATACTGCTTTCGGCATGCCGCTCGCCATCTATCTGCTGCGCGCCTATATCGCGGGTCTGCCCAGGGAGATTATCGAATCCGCGCGCGTCGATGGCGCAAGCGATTTCGAAATCTTTACCCGCATCGTATTGCCCCTTTCTTTTCCCGCTCTCGCGTCTTTCGCGATCTTCCAGTTCCTGTGGGTGTGGAACGACCTGCTTGTGGCGATGGTCTTCCTCGGAACCGACCGGCAGCACCTCGTGCTGACCGGCGCGCTGAATGCGCTGCTCGGCTCCCGCGGCGGCAACTGGGAAATTCTAACGGCGTCCGCCTTCGTCACCATCGTGATACCGCTGCTCGTGTTCTTCGGGCTGCAGCGCTATCTCGTGCGCGGGCTGCTTGCGGGTTCGGTCAAGGGTGGCTGATCCAATTGAATATGCATATCCCACAGGAACAAACATGAGCATGCAATCCCAACCTGATTTAACGGTCGACAAGGACTGGTGGCGCGGCGCTGTGATCTATCAGATCTACCCGCGCTCCTTCCAGGATTCGAACGGCGACGGCATCGGCGATCTGAAGGGCATTACCGCCCGCCTGCCGCATGTCGCTGGCCTCGGCGCCGACGCGATCTGGATTTCGCCGTTCTTCACCTCGCCGATGCGAGATTTCGGCTACGACGTTTCCGACTACGAGAACGTCGATTCGATCTTCGGCACGCTGGTGGATTTCGACACGATGATAGCCGAGTCCCATCGCCTCGGGATCAAGGTGATGATCGACCTCGTCATCTCGCATAGCTCTGACCAGCACCCCTGGTTCGTCGAAAGCCGTTCCAGCAAGACGAATGCAAAGGCGGACTGGTATGTCTGGGCCGATGCAAGGCCGGACGGCACGCCGCCGAACAACTGGCTATCGATTTTCGGCGGCTCTGCCTGGGCCTGGGATCCCACCCGCATGCAGTATTACATGCACAACTTCCTGACCTCCCAGCCGGACCTCAACCTGCACAATCTTGAGGTCCAGGACCGGTTGCTCGATGTCGTCCGCTTCTGGCTGAAGCGCGGCGTCGACGGTTTCCGCCTCGATACGATCAACTTCTATTTCCACGACAAGGAGTTGCGCGACAATCCCGCTTTGGCGCCGGAACGCCGCAACGCCTCGACCGCGCCGGCAGTCAACCCGTACAACTTCCAGGAACACCTCTACGACAAGAACCGGCCCGAGAACCTGGCGTTCCTGAAGCGCTTCCGGGCCGTTCTGGAAGAGTTTCCGGCAATCGCATCCGTCGGCGAAGTGGGTGACAGCCAGCGAGGTCTTGAAATCGTTGGCCAATACACGTCCGGAAACGACAAGATGCATATGTGTTATGCCTTCGAGTTTCTTTCTCCCGATCCGCTTGCGCCGGAGCGCGTCGAAGAGGTGATGAAGGATTTTGGCGCTGCCGCGCCTGACGGCTGGGCCTGCTGGGCGTTTTCCAATCACGACGTCATGCGCCATGTCAGCCGCTGGGGCTCGCTCGTTGCGGATCACGACGCCTTCGCGAAGCACTATGCTTCCCTGCTGCTGACGCTGCGTGGTTCCGTCTGCCTCTACCAGGGCGAGGAGCTTGGTCTGACGGAAGCCGATCTCGCCTATCAGGACCTGCAGGACCCCTACGGCATTCAGTTCTGGCCGGAATTCAAGGGCCGTGACGGCTGCCGCACGCCGATGGTCTGGGATTCGCAGGTAGCCCAGGGAGGCTTCTCGACCGTGAAGCCCTGGCTGCCGGTGCCGGTCGAGCACATCCTGCGCGCCGTCAGCGTGCAGCAGGGCGACGAGAATTCCGTGCTTGAGCACTACCGCCGCTTCCTCGCCTTCCGCAAGCAGTATCCAGCGTTCGCCAAGGGTGAGATCGACTTCGAGCCGCCGCAAGGCGAGGCGCTTGTCTTCACGCGCAGATACGGAAACGAACAATTGCTCTGCATTTTCAATATGAGCCCGCTGGAAACCAACGTCACCTTGCCAATGGGAGAATGGCAGGCGCTGACGGGACACGGCTTTACCAGCAACAACTATGGCGACAGGATCGATATTCCGGCTTGGGGGGCGTATTTCGCCCGTCTCGCATAAGGAATCGGGAGGGGATCAGATGACTGGAGTTATGTTAAAGGATATCCGCAAATCCTACGGGGCCGTGGACGTGCTCCACGGCATCGACCTGGAAATCAATCAGGGCGAGTTCATCGTCTTCGTCGGACCGTCCGGCTGCGGCAAGTCCACGCTGCTGCGCATGATTGCAGGCCTCGAGAAGATCACCGGCGGGGAGATGTATATCGATGGCCAGCTCGTCAACGAGGTCCCGCCGTCGAAGCGCGGGATCGCCATGGTGTTCCAGTCCTATGCGCTCTATCCGCATATGACGGTCTTCGACAACATGGCTTTCGGCATGAAGATCGCCGGCGAGAATAAAAGGGAGATCGATCGGCGCGTGAGAGCCGCCGCCGAAACCCTGCAACTCACCAAATTTCTCGACCGCCTCCCCAAGGCGCTTTCCGGCGGCCAGCGCCAGCGCGTGGCGATCGGCCGCGCCATCTGCCGCAATCCGAAAGTCTTTCTGTTCGACGAGCCGCTGTCGAACCTTGACGCAGCGCTGCGCGTGGCGACCCGCATCGAGATTGCCCGCCTTAGTGAGCAGATGGCGGACACGACGATGATCTATGTCACCCACGACCAGGTTGAGGCCATGACGCTGGCGGACAGGATCGTCGTGCTCTCGGCCGGGCACATCGAGCAGGTCGGCGCGCCGCTGGAACTCTATGAGCGTCCGGCAAACCTGTTCGTTGCAAAGTTCATCGGCTCTCCGGCCATGAACATCATTCCCGCCACCATCAGCGAAACCGGCGCCGCGACGAGGGTCACGCTGACCGGCGGCAAGTCCGTCACGCTTGATATTCCGACTGCCGGATCAGAGAAGGACAAAAGAGCAAGTTTCGGCGTGCGCCCGGAAGACCTCCAGCTCGCCGATGGCGATGATTACCTTTTCGAGGGAGAGGTTGCGCTCGTCGAAGCGCTCGGCGAAGTGACGTTGCTTTATATCGAGGGGCTGGTGCCGGGCGAGCCGATCATCGTCAAGATTCCGGGAATAACCGGCATAAAGAAAGGTCAGAAGATGAGGTTCGCCGCCGATCGGTCGAAACTGCATCTTTTCGATGCGGAGGGGTACACTTACAGAAAGTAGGACTACATTGCCGGACTGCTCCTTTCTGCCTTGAGGGATGCGATCATCACCTTCTGTTAAGCAACCGATGCTAGGTTTTTCCCTGTCGTTTTTTAAGGGGAATTAAGGTTGTGGGTGCATCCAATCCATTGCCGCCAGGGCATTTTCTAAACAAGGAAGAATCCTTCATGTACGACCGCGAACAGCGGTTTAGAATGGAGGATACGATGAACGCAGCGCGCATCGAATATACCGAAAAGGGTGTCATGCACATGGCATCCCGCCGCTGCGATATCGTCCGAATCTCGATGAGCAGCGCGACGCTCGCCCTCTTGACGCAGTTCAATCTGCCAAAGCAGTTTTATCTGGATATTCCGGATGCGCGCATCACAAAAGTCGGCTGCATGCTGATGCGGGTAAACGCCAACAACACCATCGAAGTGCGGTTCCTGCGCATGCTGACGCAGAAGGAGATGAACAAGATATTCGTCTACAGCACCCATCCGGCCCATCGCGATTACGTTCTCGACGTTCGCAGCTG
Source organism: Rhizobium sp. P32RR-XVIII (assembly GCF_012641395.1). Classification (GTDB taxonomy): domain Bacteria; phylum Pseudomonadota; class Alphaproteobacteria; order Rhizobiales; family Rhizobiaceae; genus Rhizobium. Next base: position 671,418 of record NZ_JABAIH010000001.1, read on the forward strand.
ATCGGAGCACATTGCACTTGAAAGCCCGCGATCACCTCGCGGGCTTTTTTGTTCAGTGGAAGAGGACTGTCGCACCGTGGTCCGAGGCGCCGACGGCCCGGCGGAACGGGGCGAAGAGCTCGCGGCCCATGCCGAATTCGTTGTCGGACAGATCGGCCGTCACCGGCTCACGCTCCGCCATGGTGGCTGCGTCGACGAGGACTTCCAGCGTGCCGCGGACAGCATCGAGGTGGATGATGTCGCCGTCCTGGATACGGGCGATCGGCCCGCCTTCGACAGCTTCCGGCGTGACGTGGATCGCAGCCGGAACCTTGCCCGAAGCGCCGGACATGCGGCCGTCTGTCAGGAGCGCAACGTGGAAACCGCGGTCCTGCAAAACGCCGAGCGGCGGCGTCAGCTTGTGCAGTTCCGGCATGCCGTTCGCCTTCGGTCCCTGGAAACGCACGACCGCCACGAAATCACGGTTCAGCTTGCCCTCCTTGAAGGCGTCCTGCAGCTCCTGCTGGCTGTGGAAGACGATGGCGGGCGCCTCGATGATATGGCGGTCCGGCTTTACTGCAGAAATTTTGATGACCGCCTTGCCGAGATTGCCGCGCAGCATCTTCAGGCCGCCATTCGCCTGGAAGGGCGTTTCGATGCTGGCAAGCACCTTGGAATCGTGGCTCTTTTCCGGCGCCGGCTCGCGGACGACAGTGCCGTTGTCGCCCAGGCGTGCATCGATCGTGTAGGCCTGAAGCCCCTGGCCGGCGACTGTGCGCACGTCGTCGTGCAGCATGCCTTTTTTCAGCAGTTCCTTGATGAGGAAGCCCATGCCGCCTGCGGCGTTGAAATGGTTCACGTCCGCCAAGCCGTTCGGGTAGACACGGGCAAGCAGCGGAATTTCTTCGGAGAGTTCGGCAATGTCCTGCCAGCTAAGCTGGATGCCGGCGGCGCGCGCCATCGCAACGAGATGCAGCGTGTGGTTGGTGGAGCCGCCCGTCGCATGCAGGCCGACGACGCCGTTGACGATGGAGCGTTCATCGATCATCTCCCCGGCGGGCGTGAATTCGTTGCCGAGCGCGGTGATCGCCAGAGCGCGTTTGGCGGCCTCGCGCGTCAGCGCTTCGCGCAAGGGCGTGCCGGGATTGACGAAGGAAGAGCCCGGCAGATGAAAGCCCATGATCTCCATCAGCATCTGGTTGGAGTTGGCGGTGCCGTAGAAGGTGCAGGTGCCGGGGCCGTGATAGGACTTGGACTCGGCCTCCAGCAGCTCGGCGCGGCCGACCTTGCCTTCCGCATAAAGCTGCCGAACGCGTGATTTCTCATCGTTCGGCAGCCCGCTCGTCATCGGCCCCGCCGGAACGAAAATCGACGGCAGGTGCCCGAAGGAGAGGGCGGCGATCACCAGGCCCGGGACGATCTTGTCGCACACGCCAAGGAAGAGCGCGGCATCGAACATGTTGTGCGAGAGACCGACGCCGGCGGACATGGCGATCAGATCGCGGGAGAACAGCGAGAGCTCCATGCCCGGCTGGCCCTGTGTGACGCCGTCGCACATGGCCGGAACGCCCCCGGCGACCTGGGCAATGCCGCCTGCTTCGGCGGCGGCTTCGCGGATGATCGCTGGATAGGTTTCGAACGGCTGGTGGGCCGAAAGCATGTCGTTATAGGCGGTGATGATGCCGAGGTTGGGCACGCGCTCACCCGCCAGCGCATCCTTCTCGGCGGGGGAACAGACCGCAAAGCCGTGGGCAAGGTTGGCGCAGCCGAGGATCGAGCGCTGGACGCCCGTGGAAGCCGCGGCATGCAGGCGCTCGAGATATCGCTCGCGCGTCGGTTTCGATCTCTCGACAATGCGGGACGTGATCGCAGATATGCGTGCGTTAGCGGACATGGGAGTTATCCTGCCTTGGTTGCTGTTCAAATTGTACGTTCGCGGCTCGGCGCCCGGAGGCTTGGTCTTACGGAGCCCAGTAGATATCGACCGGCGTCGCTGCCCGCCGCAGGACGGCGCGAATTGGCATCTCCGCCTCTTCTCCGGCGCCTTCGGCTTTCGTCAGGGCGTCCTTCTTGCCGTTGCCTTCGATATGGAGCACCAGGAGCCCGGCATCCTGGAGGCTAGAGAAAGTGAAGGTCAGCCGAGGCTCGCCGGCACCCTCCGCCTCCATGGAAATGAGGCCACGCGGCGTCGCCGGATCGAGCGCCACGGCAAGGTTATTGCCGCCGGGAAAGAACGAGGCGGTGTGTCCGTCGCCACCCATGCCGAGAATCACCACGTCGAAAGGATTGCCGATCGCTTTCGTCTCGGCAGTCGCAAGCTTCGCCGCCTCTTCGGCGGAGCCTGCCTTCTGGTAAAGCGGCACGAACCGCGCCGCTTTCGCCTTGTTCTGCAGCAGATTGTCCGCGACCAGAAGGTGGTTCGAACGATCATTGTCGGCTGGGACCAGGCGTTCGTCGACAAGCGTCGCCGTCACCTTGCTCCAGTCGAGATCGCGGGACGACAGCTCCTGAAAGAATGCCTTCGGCGTCGAGCCGCCGGACACGGCAATGCTCGCCGCACCGCGCGCGGCGATCGCGGCCGAAAGCCTCTCCACCACCTTGTCCGCAAGGCTGCGGGCAAGATCTGCGGAATTGGCAAAAGCATGCATGGTCGCGGCCATCGCTAGTGCTCCTAAATGTTGTCGTGCCAGGTGCGGCCGTCACGCTCGATAAGCGCAATGGCTTGGCTCGGGCCCCAGGTGCCAGCGGTGTAACCTTGAGCGAGCTGGCCGGTCGTTTCCCAACCCTTGAGAATCGGATCGACCCACTGCCAAGCGGCCTCGACCTCGTCGCGGCGCATGAAGAGCGTCTGGTTGGAGCGGATAACGTCCATCAGCAGGCGCTCGTAGGCGTCCGGGTTCCGCACATGGAACGCTTCCGCAAAGCTCATGTCTAGAGAGACGTTGCGCAGGCGCATGCCGCCCGGGCCGGGGTCCTTGATCATCAGCGACTGCTTGACGCCCTCATCCGGCTGCAGCCGGATGATCAGCTGGTTCTGGCTGATGCGTCCGGCGGCCTGATCAAAGATCGCGTGCGGGATGGGCTTGAACGTGATGACGATTTCCGACACGCGGCCAGCAAGCCGCTTGCCGGTGCGGATGAAGAACGGAACGCCTGCCCAGCGCCAGTTGTTGATCTCGGCCTTGATGGAAACGAAGGTTTCGGTGTTGGAGACGCCGCCCTCAAGCTCCTCGAGGTAGCCCTTGACAGGGCCGCTACCGGAAGCACCGGCGCGGTACTGGCCGCGAACCGTGACCTGTTCGACGTTGGAAGCGTCGATCGGCTTCAGGGCGCGCAGCACCTTCAGCTTCTCATCGCGAACCGCTTCGGAATCCATCGATCCCGGAACTTCCATGGCGGTGAGGCAGAGAAGCTGCAGAATGTGGTTTTGCACCATGTCACGCAATGCGCCGGCGGTGTCGTAGTAACCAGCGCGGCCCTCCAGGCCAACGGCTTCTGCAACCGTGATCTGCACGTGGTCGATGTAGTTCGCGTTCCACAGTGGCTCGTAAAGGGCATTTGCAAAGCGCAGCGCCATCAGGTTCTGCACCGTTTCCTTGCCGAGATAATGGTCGATGCGGAAGATCTGCTCTTCCTTGAAGACGCGGCCGATTGTGTCGTTCAGCAACCGTGCCGAGGAAAGATCACGGCCGATCGGCTTTTCGACGACGATGCGCGATGCCTTCGTGATCAGCTTGTGCTCGGCAAGCTTCTGCGAGATGTCGCCGAAGATCGCCGGCGCGACGGCGAGATAGAAAGCGCGGTCGCGATCCTTGCCTTCATCGAGCAGCTTCTTGAGCTGATCCCATCCGGCGTCCGAACGTGCATCGACGGGAACGTAGTGGAGGCGCCGGCAGAATTTTTCGACCTCTTCCTCGTTGTATTCGCCCTTTTTGAGATGCTCTTTGAGGGCATCCTGCGCGAACTTCCGGTATTCGTCGTTGGAAAGCGGGCTGCGCGAAGCGCCGATAATGCGCGTCGGTTCCGTGAACTGAGCCTCAATCTGGCGATGATAGAGGGCAGGAAGGAGCTTGCGCTCGGCAAGGTCGCCGCTGCCGCCGAAGACGACGCAGTCGAAGGGTTCAACGGGAATGATCTGGCTGCTCATGAGCTTTTCTCTCAATCAGGCTGGTTGCGGCCTTTTAATCTAATCGATTTAAAAAAGCCAGCGTTCGATGCGATGAATTTGTCGGCTCCCGGTTTTAGAGCGAATTGCCCAACGAGGAAATCCCGCAATCGCGTTAAAACTTATCCCGTAGCGCAAACCATGACAAAGCCAGGAACAGCAGTGGTGCGCGCATTGTCGCACCCCCGGGGAACGCCGGGATATCGAGTGACTTGAAGAGCTCGAGATCGGCCGACTTTCCCAGTACTGTTTCTGCATAAAGTTTGCCGCAGTAATTTGACAGCATCACTCCATGGCCCGAATAACCGCCGATCGAGGTAACTCCCGGCATGACTTCGCGCACGAAGGGCTGGCGCGGCATCGTTATGCCGACGGAACCGCCCCAGGCATGGGTGATTTCGATATCCTTGAGCGCTGGGTAGATCTCGGCGATCTGGCGCCGGATATGTTTGCTGATGTCGCGGGGGTTATCGGAGGTGTAGGCCTCGCGGCCTCCGAAGAGCAGCCTTCCGTCCCTCGATTTTCGGAAATAGCGCACGACGAAACGCGAGTCCGCGACAGCCTCGCCACCGGGAAGCACGGCTGGATATCGGTCAAGCGGCACGGTAGCGCCGATGAAGGAGCGGATCGGCATGACATGGCTTGCCGTCACCGGCTCCAGATTGCCGATATAGCCGTTGCATGCGATCAGCGCACGGTCGGCCGTGATCAGGCCTCTCGGCGTTTCGATCGTCACCTTGCCGCTGCCTTGACGGATGGCCGTCGCCTTGGTCATTTCGAAAAGCTCAGCCCCGGCATTGGCCGCAACGCGCGCCAGCCCGATCAACAATTTCAGCGGATGAATATGACCGGTGCCAGTATCGCGCACGCCGCAGTAGTAGCGCTTCGAGCCGAGACGCTCCTGCGTCTCTTCCGCATCCATGAAGCGCAGGTGCGGATAGTCGTAGCGCTGGGCGGCGATTTCCGCGTTCTCGTAATAGAAACGCTTGTAGCTCGCCTTGTGCGAGACATTCATCTGGCCCGGCATGAACTCGATATCGATCTGATGTTCGTTTGCGAAGTCGAGGAGATGTCTCTTGGCGGCTTCGGCAAGGTCGAAGAGCGCCTTGGAACGCTCGTGGCCGATCTTCTCTTCAAGTTCCTCCGGCCACGCGCGCTGGCCGGTGCCAAACTGTCCGCCGTTGCGGCCGGATGCCCCGTCGCCGAAGCGGCAGGCATCGATCAGTACAACCGAAACGCCGGCTCTTGCCAGGTTGTAGGCCGCCTGCAAACCCGTATAGCCGCCGCCGACGATGGCGACGTCGCATGTCTTCGACCCATCGAGCTCGGGATAGGTCGGACGCTCGCCCACCGTTGCCTGATACCAGGAAACGCCGGGCGCGATTGGGCTCTGCCAGTTCTCTTGCACCGTCATGAGGCGGGCCTCCTCATACGTTGAGCAGCAGGAATTCGCGTTCCCAGGGGCTGATCACCTGCATGAAGGTCTCGAACTCTCCCCGCTTGACGCCAGCATAAAGGCCGATGAATTCCTTGCCGAACACCTCCTCGAATGCCGGTTCGTCTTCCAGCAGGGCCACGGCCTCGAGCAGGCCCCTGGGAAGGTCGATAGACCCCTCGTTGGCGGCGTCTTCGGTCGGTGCCGTGGGCTCGATCTCCTTCATGATGCCGAGGAGGCCCGAAGCCAGCGAGGCGGCGAGCGCCAGATATGGGTTCGCATCGGAACTCGGCAGACGGTTTTCCACGCGTCGCGCCTGCGGATCGGAAACTGGAACGCGGAATGCCGTCGTGCGGTTGTCGTAGCCCCAGGCGTTGTTGACCGGGCAGGACATGTTCGGTGCAAGGCGCCGGTAGGAATTGACGTAGGGCGCCAGCATCACAAGTGCGCTTGGCACGTATTTCTGCATGCCGCCGATGAAGTGGAAGAATTGTTTCGAAGCCGATCCGTCGGGATTGGAAAAGACGTTCTTGCCGGTCTCGATATTGACGACCGACTGATGGATATGCATCGCCGAGCCCGGCTGGCCCTGCATCGGCTTGGCCATGAACGTCGCGTAGATATCGTGCTTCAGCGCAGCCTCACGGATGGTGCGCTTGAACATGAAGACCTGGTCGGCAAGCTCGATCGGGTTGCCGTGGCGCAGGTTGATCTCAAGCTGCGCGGGGCCCTCTTCATGGATCAGCGTGTCGATCTCGAGGCCCTGCTTCTCGGAGAAGTGATAGATATCGTCGATCAGTTCGTCGAATTCGTTGATGCCGGCGATCGAGTAGCCCTGACCGCCGAGGATGGAGCGGCCGGAACGGCCTTTCGGCGGCCGCAGCGGATAATCGGGGTCATCGTTGTTGGCGACCAGATAGAATTCGATCTCTGGTGCGACGACCGGCTTCCAGCCGCGTTCCGCATATAGCCCCATGATCCGCTTGAGGAGGTTGCGCGGCGTATAGGGAACTTCCTCGCCTTCCGAATTGACGATATCGCAGATCACCTGCGCCGTCGGATCCGTCTCCCATGGAACCACCGAGAGCGTCGAAAGATCAGGCATCAACTTGAGGTCGCTGTCGCGCGGCTCGTAACGGAAGCTTTCGGTCTCCTCCGGATATTCACCGGAGATCGTGTGGCGGTAGATCGCCGAGGGTAAGGCGAGCGACGTATTCGAGGTAAATTTCGAGGTCGGCATCATCTTGCCGCGCGGAACGCCGGCGAGATCCGGGGTGATGCATTCGATGTCCTCGATACCACGTGCGCGAAGCCACTGCGCCGCTTCCTTCCAGTTTGCCACACCGCGCGAAGATCCGGGATCCGGAGGAATTTTCGTGGAGGCAGGCACGTTTCTGGCAGGCTTCAGCGTCGTCTTTTTTGGTGACATGACACACATGTTCGCGTTGATCGAAAGGCCATCATAACCGGAGTTTGGCAATTGGCGAGAGGTGGCGTTGACTTTCGCCGTCTGATGGAAAAAGAAGGCGCCTTCGCAGAGGAAAATGGGTTTGAGACGCAAGAGCGACGTGATCGTCATAGGCGCGGGCGCCGCTGGAATGATGTGCGCCATCCGCGCAGGGCAACGCGGCCGCTCGGTCGTCGTGCTCGATCACGCGAAGGCGCCGGGCGAGAAGATCCGCATCTCAGGCGGCGGGCGCTGCAACTTTACCAATGTCAACGCCGGCCCGAAGAACTTCCTTTCGGCCAACCCGCACTTCTGCAAATCCGCACTCGCCCGCTTCAGCCCGGCCGAGTTCATCGCCATGGTCGATCGGCACGGAATCGCATGGCACGAAAAGACACTCGGCCAACTCTTTTGCGATGACAGCGCCAAGGACATCATCCGGATGTTGCTCGACGAGATGAGAGCTGCGGGTGCTGAGCTGCAATTGCAGACTGAGATACAGGCTGTCGAAGAAAGCGGTGACGGCTTTCGGATCCGGACCTCCGATGGCGAACATGAGTGCGCCGCGCTCGTCGTGGCGACTGGCGGCAAATCAGTTCCGAAGATGGGCGCAACGGGTTTTGCTTACCGCATCGCCGAGCAATTCGGGCTGGGTCTTGTCGAAACCCGCCCAGGCCTCGTGCCGCTGACGCTCGATCCGATCCTGCTGGAAAGCATTGCTGCCCTTTCAGGCATCTCGGCACCTTCCGAAATCCGGCATGGAAAAACCGGCTTTCGCGAGGCGCTGCTCTTTACCCACCGCGGCCTCAGCGGGCCGGCAATCCTCCAGATCTCGTCCTATTGGCGGGAGGGAGACGAGATCGCCGTCCATATCGAGCCGGATGTGGATCTGCTGCTGCATCTGAAGAAAGCCAAGCAGGAGAACGGCCGCCAGTCGGCGCAGACGGCACTCGGCGAAATCCTGCCGAAACGGCTGGCACAATATGTGACGGAGCGGGAAGGCATCTCGGGCAAAATGGCCGACCTTGCCGACAAGGCACTCGCCCGCCTTTGCGATGCCGTGCAGAACTGGAAGATCAAGCCGTCCGGCTCGGAAGGCTATCGCACGGCCGAAGTGACGCTTGGAGGCATCGATACTTCTGGGCTCGATTCCCGGACGATGCAGGCGAAGGGCGTGCCCGGCCTCTATTTCATCGGCGAATGCGTCGACGTCACCGGATGGCTCGGCGGCTATAATTTCCAGTGGGCCTGGGCTTCGGGCTTTGCCGCTGGCGAATCCTTATAGATAGGCACGAATCTGGAGAAAGAGATTCAAGACTTCTTAAGAAGGGTGCGCCATCGTGTCCCAATGGTGGTTTGGAAAGAGCTTCCTAAATTAAGCTTTACCGGCAAGCCATTTTAGTGGATTGTTGAGTTATGAAGGAAGTGAGGTTCTCGCATGAACAGGAACACACGACGCGCCCGCGCCATTGCAATCGCTCAGGCCAAGCCTGATACAAAGCTCGCCACCTTCCGCTTTCTGATGCTCGCGACCGGCGCAACCGCAGCCGTAATCGCACTTCTGATCTCTCACGCGATCTGATCTCTCCCATCCTAGTTCACAAAGAGCGTTTGCCTGCCGCGGTGCTTATTTGTGCTTGCCCGCGGCATACCTGATCCCGCCTTAAGCGCTTATCCGAATATTAATAGATGTTCGGTCAGAATTGCCGATGAATATTGGGCGTTTCCTTCTTACGGAAGCGTATTGGCAATGACTGCCGCCTGATCCGTCGGGTTCCCAGAGTCCACAAGAAATCAGCTCGAGATGCACTCGGCAGGCGCTGTCGTCAGGCCTGCGGGAGGAGTGTGTATGGAAGGCCGGAACCGACATGTTTATTGACAAGATCCTTTCGCGCTTCAAGATCAAGACCAAGGTACTTATCTTCGTTCTGCCCTTTGTGATCAGCATTTCCGCGGTTGGCCTGACTGGCCTTTACGCGTCGGGACTTCTGCAAGGGCGCATGGAGATATCGAACAGCGTTCTGCAGTCGCTGAGCGGATTCAAGGATCTCTACGGTTCGATGGACGACTTCCTGCGCACGGCAAATGAGAAGTCGCGCGACAAGCTGCTTGCCGACCTCCAGACACAAGAGGGCGTGCTGGACGCGACGCTCGCGCAGATCGGCGAGGATGCTTCCGGTCGTGAAAGCCTCGCGGAAGCTGCGCGGCGCACGAAGGATGTGTCCGATGTCGTCGGCAAACTCTGGGCTCTGCACGAACAGGAAGTCGCTCTCCATAAGGCGATCGACAAGTCGCAAAAGAACCTGGTCAACACCCGCTTCATGGTTTCCTATCAAGCTGAGGAGCTTCAGACGAAAGTCCGGCGTGATGAGACCGCGGCGACGACCATTCTCCGCACCGCCGATCATCTTCTCAAGGGGGGTGATTTCCTCGGCGGCATCGCCACCGATTTCAACAAGGCGGCAGCGACACAGGACAAGATCGACTACATCAAGAAGCAGCTACCGGGCATGACGGATGCCCAGCGCCTCATCTCCATTTCCGTGCCGGGTAGCCAGAAGAGCGTGGTTGATACCATCGCTTCGACGATCAAGGACATAAAGACGCTTTCCGAGACGGCTGCGCCGACCGACGAGACGGTTGCGGACCTCAACCGTCTGGTCTCCCGCTTCCGCCAGACCTCCACCTACACGCAGCTGACGGCCACGCAGAAGATGCGCGATGCCACACAGCAGTTTGCCGAGCTCGACGGACGTATCGCTCAGGCTAACTCGGTTCTCGAAGACACCCGCACGCTGGAAAACGCCGTCTATGCGCTGCAGATCTCCCTTTCCGATTTCCTCGGGAATTCCAGCAAGGACAATCTCGTAGCGCTGCAGCAGGCTATCGACGGCCTGGACAAGGACATCGAAGTTCTGGCGGCCAGCGCCAAGGGGATGGGTTTCGCCGAGGGCATTTCTGGCGCGATCAAGCCTGAGCTCGCCAACATTTCTTCGAGCGGCACGAAGATCGTCGACACAATCAGCCAGCGTGTCGGCGCTTATGCGGCAGCACGCCAGGAACTCGACGATATCTGGATGAAGCTTACCGATTTCGCCGAGCTTCAGAAGCAGACGGCCGGTACGGAGCGCACTCAGGCAAACAGTATCTCGGTACTCACGACCGGCCTTGGGATTCTGCTTTCCATCATCGGCGGCATTGCGCTGGTGCTGACGCTGCAGCGCCCGATCGGCCAGATCACTGCCGCAATGCGCCGCATCGCCGATGGCGCGCTGGACACGAATATCTCCGGCGAGCAGCGCCATGACGAAATCGGCGACATGGCGCGCGCACTCGGCATCTTCAAGGAAAATGCGATCTCCAAGATCCGCATCGAAGAGCAGAGCGACGAAGAGCGTCAGGCCGCCGAACACGAGCGCCAGCGCAACGATGCCGAAAAGCGCGAGATGGACCGCCAGATCGAATTCGCGGTCAACGAACTCGCCGCCGGTCTCGAGCGCATGTCGCAGGGCGATATCTCGACGACGATCGACACGCCCTTCATCGGCCGTCTCGAACAGCTACGCGAAGACTTCAACGGCTCGATGCTGCGCCTCCAGGCGACCATGAGCCAGATCCGCGACAACGTCGAAATGATCCAGGGCAATGGCAACCAGATGGCTCAGTCGGCCGAAGATCTTGCCAGGCGCACCGAACAGCAAGCCGCTTCGCTCGAAGAAACGGCTGCGGCCGTCGATGAGATCACCGTTACGGTCCGCTCTTCCGCGGAACGGGCTAAGGATGCCGACCAGATCGTCCGCCAGGCAAAGCGCAGCGCCGATGACTCGGCCACCGTCGTCAGCAAGGCGATCGACGCGATGGGCCGCATCGAGGAAGCCTCCCGCCAGATCGAGCAGATCATCGGTGTCATCGACGAGATCGCCTTCCAGACCAACCTTCTGGCGCTGAACGCCGGTATCGAAGCCGCGCGCGCCGGCGAAGCGGGCAAAGGCTTTGCCGTCGTCGCCATGGAAGTCCGAGAACTCGCCCAGCGCTCCGCTGCTGCTGCCCAGGAGATCAAGGGCCTGATCAACAAGTCGACGACCGAAGTCAGCTCCGGTTCGCACTCGGTTCAGGAAACGGGCACGGTCCTCGCAAAGATCAGCGAGCAGATCGTCACTATCAGCCAGCATGTCGAGATGATCGCCCGCGCAAGCCATGACCAGTCGAGCGCGCTGCAGGAGGTAAATTCGACTGTCAATCAGATGGATCAAATGACCCAGCAGAATGCCGCGATGGTCGAAGAAACGACAGCAGCAAGCCGCGAACTTGCCAGCCAGGCGGATGCGCTTCTCCACCTCGTGCAGCAGTTCAAGATCGACGGCGAAGGCATCGCCGAGACAGCGATGTACCGCGCGGCGTGAAACGCCTGATCAAGCCAGTCGAAAGCGGCTCCGTCTCGGGGCCGCTTTTGTTTTGCGTATGATCGGCCCCGTTGAGGGAATAGTCTCAGCTACCGCCGAAGGATGCTGCCTTTGATATGCAAGCGATCCGCCGTTAAGGAAAATTTTCCTTAACGCTTTTCCCTTAAATTTGAGGGAGTTCATGGCGGGAGATTTTTATGCCGCGTTTCTTTTCGACGTCCATCGTGCGTCAGGTAGTTGCGATCACGCTCGCATTGCTTGCCGGTAGCACCGCGGCGATCGTCGCCGTCACCTACTACAATCTCAGCCGTTACGTCATGGAGAGCGCCATCTCGGATGCCAAGGGAGCGAGCCGCACGATGGCGGTACTCTATGGCGCAGCGGACACGGGCGCGGCTATCGGCGTGAGGGACGATGAACTCTTCTCGGTCACGGAAGATGCCATTCCCGAACTCAAGGATCATGCTCTGGTCGATCGCACGGCCCAGTCGATCGCAGGCGTCGCCACGATTTTTCAGAAGCAGGGCACGGACTATGTCCGCGTTTCGACCAACGTGAAGAAGGAAGACGGCAGTCGCGCCGTCGGGACCAAGCTTGCCGCCGATCATCCAGCGCAACCGGTTCTTTCCCGGGGAAAAGCCTACTATGGCCCGGCACAGCTCTTCGGCCGCAATTTCATGACCGGCTACTTCCCGGTCAGGAGTGCGGCGGGCGCCAATGTCGGTATCCTCTTCATCGGCATTCCGATGGAAGTCTATTACGCCCGGCTCAATCATCTGCAGGCTCTGGTCGTCGGAGTGGGCGCCGCGGTGATGTTGCTTGTCGGCGTGCTGGCCTTCTTCGCGATCCGATCTTCCGTCAGGCCGCTGCTTGGGTTGACGAACACCGTTCACGCGATCTCCGCAGGTAAGCTCGACGGCACGATACCCTGCGTTGAGAAGAAGAACGAATTCGGCGAGATCGGCCGCGCGCTGGAAGCTTTCCGCGATAGCGCCAGGGCCCGGCAGGAGCTCGAGACGCAGGCTGCCGAACAACGGGCGCTAAGCGAAGCCGAGCGTGCCCGCAACGACGCGGACAAGCGTTCGCTCGACGGTCAGATCGACTTTGCGGTCAACCAGCTCGCGGCGGGCCTTGGACGTCTCGCCCAGGGGGATGTCTCGCAGACGATCGAGACGCCTTTTGTCGGCCGGCTCGAACAGCTTCGCGTCGATTTCAACACGTCGCTCGTCCGCCTGCAGGATACGCTGGTTCAAATTCGCGATAACGCCAACGCCATCCAGCGCAACAGCGGTGCGATGCTGACTTCCGCCGGCGAGCTTTCCAAGCGCACGGAAGCACAGGCGGCGAGCCTGGAAGAAACCGCCGCTGCCGTCGAAGAGATCACGGTGACCGTACGCTCGTCCGCTGAGCGTGCCCGCGAAGCAAACAATGCCGTTGCCGTGACGAAGAAGACGGCCGACAGCTCCGGCGCCGTCGTCAGCGATGCCGTTGCCGCCATGGGTCGCATCGAGCAGGCCTCGCAGCAGATCGAGCAGATCATCGAAGTCATCGATGACATTGCCTTTCAGACGAATCTTCTGGCGCTTAACGCCGGTATCGAAGCCGCGCGGGCCGGAGAGGCAGGCAAGGGCTTCGCGGTTGTTGCTCAGGAAGTCCGCGAACTGGCGCAGCGCTCGGCCGAGGCCGCCCGGGAGATCAAGGGCCTGATCGAGAAATCCAGCCAGGAGGTCACGGCGGGTTCGGCGCTGGTGCAGAAGACAGGCAACGTGCTCGCTTCGATCAGCCAAGAGATTATCGCGATCAGCAAGCATGTCGAGACGATCGCCACCGCAAGCCAGGATCAGTCTGCAGCGCTGCAGGAGGTCAATGGTTCCGTCAACGCCATGGATCAGATGACGCAGAAGAATGCCTCCATGGTCGAGGAGACAACCCAGGCCAGCCGCCAGCTCGCTGACGAGGCCGATCTGCTGATGAGCCTATTGCATCAATTTAGGATCGAAGGATCGCGACAGGCTCAGGGCCGGATGAGGCAGGCGGCCTGATTGGGCTCGCAGCTTGAGGTAATGTTGGAGGATCGCGCCGGCGACGCGCGGTCCTCTTTCCTTTTCGAACCGATCCTTGCGAGCCACGCAGCAAAGCCCGCGACCAGCGAATTTCCAAACTCTTCGTAGAAGTCGTCCTCGCTTCGTGTGCGCCGGTGGATTGGCAGGCCGTGTGAAGCCGCGAGGAGATTTGCGACGGTGATCTGGTCGATCATGTGATGTCCTCCGTTCAAGACATCCCTTCAACTACACACCAAAAATCGCTTCATAAACAGCCAAAATCCAATTATGTTTTTCACCTATGAAAAGCACCCCATGGGATTCCTATCAGCTTTTTCTGGAGGTCGCTCGCCTTGGCGGGCTGACGGGAGCAAGTTCGGCAAGCGGTCTGAGCCCTGCGACTATCGGCCGGCGCATGCTTGAACTGGAGCAGGAAACGGGCCGGACGCTCTTCGCTCGCAGTCAGACTGGCTATCGCCTGACAGCCGATGGCCGGATGCTCCTCGATCACCTTCAGGAGATGGAGGCGGCCGCGCGCAAAGTGGATGCCTGGCGCCAGGCCGCGAGGGCGGCATGACGGTAAAGATCGCAGCTGGTACATGGGTGGCCTGGCTGCTGACCGAGAATTTCTCCGCGATCCGAATGCCGGCCGATGATTTCAACATCGCACTGACGATCGGCGAAACGCGGGCAAATCTTGCCTATCGCGAGAGCGACGCCATTTCCGCCTATCTTCGCTGGCCTTACCGTCATGCGTCGGAATCCATAGTGGCGACGGTCAATAGGCCTCGTTCGCTCCCGGACCTCGTTCGTGCGGGCGCTGGGAAGGCGGTCCTGCCTTGTTTTGTCGGTGATCTCGACACAGATCTGCAGCGGCATGGCGGCGAACTGACGGAGCTGCGGCATGGGCAGTGGATCGTGATGAACAACGAGGACCGACACCGCCCGGAAATCCGCACCGTGGCCGACCGAATAACGAAGCTGCTGAAAAGCTACTCCGATCTTTTCGCGGGAAAACGCGCCACCCGCAGCTAGGTCGGAGGACGACGGCTGCAATGGTTTCGGAGGGCAACAGTGATCCCGATGAGCCTATGCTTGTTATGCTGCCCTTATGACAGCAACGGTTACGTCGAGTAATGCAAAATGGCGGCGCTGCAGGCGCCGCCATTTTGATCCTATGCCCCGTTGGCAACAATAACCGGGATCAGTAGATCGCCCCAATTGCCGTTGCCGCCATGGTGGCGGGCGGAGCGCACGAGTTCGACGGATACCCCGGCCTCGACGGCATTCATGACGGCCTGGTTCAGACGATGCAGGTCATTTGCAAGCATACGGATCATGGCCTGCTGATCAGCGCTCATACTGGACGACTGTTCTTCCGCTCTTTCGCGGACACGTGCGATGGAAGCCATGTCTTTTCTCCTTCGGTATGGCTACTCGGCTGCGGGTTTGAACTGGGCATGTTCTGTCGATTCCTTCATCGCCGTGGTCGAGGACCGCCCGCCGGTGATCGCGAGCGACACGGCATCGAAATAGCCGGTACCGACCTCGCGCTGATGCTTGGTCGCGGTATAGCCCTGTGCCTCGGCAGCGAACTCCGCCTGCTGCAGCTCCGAATAGGCCGACATCTGCCGGTCCTTGTAGCCGCGTGCCAGTTCGTGCATGCCGAAGTTCAACTGATGAAAACCGGCGAGCGTGATGAACTGGAACTTGTAGCCCATGGCGCCAAGCTCTCGCTGGAACCTCGCGATCGTCGCGTCGTCGAGGTTCTTCTTCCAGTTGAAGGATGGCGAGCAGTTATAGGCAAGCAGCTTGCCGGGATAGGCATTGTGCACGCCTTCCGCAAAGCGCCGCGCCTGCTCCAGATCCGGTTTGGAGGTCTCGCACCAGATGAGATCGCAATAGGGGGCATAGGCCACAGCTCGGGCAATGCAGGGTTCCAGCCCGCTCCTGACCTGATAGAAGCCTTCGACGGTGCGGCCGGCATCGTAGTCGACGAAGGGCCGGTCGCGCTCGTCGATGTCCGACGTCAGCAGCTTTGCCGCTTCCGCATCCGTGCGGGCGATGACGAGAGCGGGAACACCCATGACGTCGGCAGCAAGCCGCGCAGCGTTGAGGTTGCGGATATGCGCCCCAGTGGGAATGAGAACCTTGCCGCCGAGATGACCGCACTTCTTTTCCGACGCCAGCTGATCCTCGAAATGGACACCGGCGGCACCGGCCTCGATATAGGCCTTCATGATCTCGAAAGCATTGAGCGGTCCGCCGAAGCCGGCCTCGGCATCAGCGACGATCGGCGCGAACCACGTCTCGACGGAAAGCCCGTGCTCTTCCGACGTCTCGATCTGGTCGGCGCGCTGAAGCGTCCGGTTGATCCGCTTGGCGAGTTCCGGTCCTGCATTGGCAGGATAGAGCGATTGGTCGGGATACATCGCCGAAGCGGTGTTCGCGTCGGCCGCGACCTGCCAGCCGGACAGGTAGATCGCCTTCAGGCCGGCACGCACCATCTGCATCGCCTGATTGCCCGAAAGCGCACCGAGCGCATTGACGAAATCGTCCTCCTGCAGAAGCCGCCAAAGGCGGTTTGCACCCATTTCGGCAAGCGAATAGCGCAGTTCAACTGACCCCCGCAGCCTCTTCACGTCCTCGGGCGAGTAGGGCCGCTCGATGCCGTCAAAACGGCCCCCCGGGGCGCTGCGGATCAGCTTGGCAAATTCCGTCACGATTTCCTCCTTCTGGATGAAGAACCTTATGTCATGTGACAGAATTTACAAAATCGCCTCATATTGCCAGAGAAAGCTTGATTTTAAGCAGATAAATGAGGTTAGATTGGCGCGGATCTTACAGGTTTGTCCTGTAAATTTGTAAATGTTTGTAAATGTCGATGCGGGAGGCGCTGAGTGGTCGAGCGGAAGATATTTGCCGGGCCGAAGGTCCGCCGGATACGCAATGGGCTGGCGGTCACGCAGACGGCGATGGCCGATGCGCTCGGAATTTCGCCGTCCTACCTCAACCTGATCGAACGCAATCAGCGGCCCTTGACGGTCCAACTGCTGTTGAAGCTGGCATCGGTCTACAAGGTCGATCTGGAGGAGTTGCAGAGCGAGTCGGGAGCCAATCTCGCTCAGTTGCGCGAAGTGTTCGCCGACCCCCTGCTGTCGGGCGAACTGCCCGGCGATCACGAACTCGTCGAGTTGGCCGATGCCGCGCCGAACGCGGCGAGCGGGATCGTCAAGCTCTATCGCGCCTACCGCGAGCAGGCCTCGCGTCTTTCAGACCTGACGGTCCTGATGGCCGGAGAAGCTCAGGCTCCGGCGGCAGGCGCCCGCCTGCCCTCAGACGAGGTGCGAGACGTTTTGGAGCGCCGCTCCGCTTACTTCGGCACACTTGAGGAAGCGGCGGCGGCTTTCCGCGCAGCGCTGCCGGCCGGTGAGCTGTCCCAGGTACTCAAGGACTGGCTGCAGAAGGAGCGCGGCATCAGCGTTCGCATCCTGCCGGTGCATGTGATGCCCGATTTGCGCCGCCGCTTTGACCGGCATTCGATGCGGCTTTTCATATCGGAGCGTCTTGCCGCTTGCGATCAGCTTCAGGAGATCGCCGTCGAGGCCGCGACGCTTGCGCTTGGTGACGCAATTTCGCGAGAACTGGCAACGCTCGGCCTTTCGACGCCCGAGGCCACGCGCATCGCACGCTTCGAGCTTGCGCGCTATGCCGCGCTTGCGCTGATGATGCCTTACGGCGCGGTTCTTTCCGCGGCGAAAGCGTCGCGCTACGACCTTGGCGTTCTCTGTGCACGTTTCAGCTGTTCATTCGGGCAAGTCGCGACGCGGCTGACGATGCTGCAGCAGCCGGCCAATGCCGGCATTCCCTTCTTTCTGATGGAAATCGATGCCGCCGGCCATCGGCTGGGCAAGGCCGGTGCGACAGGCTTTCCGCATGCGCGCTTCGGCGGCGGCTGTCCCAAGCTCAACATCCATGCCGCCTTTCTCCAGCCGGGCCAGATTCTGGCCGAGGCCGCGGAGATGCCGGACGGCTCCGCATTTCTCATCATATCCCGTACCCTTGAGGGGCCGAATGCACCCTTCGGCGCACGGCCTCGGCGCACGGCGCTTCTGCTTGGCTGCGATCTGGCGTTCAAGGACAGCACTGTCTATGGCCAGGCGCTCCCGACCGTGCCACATACGGTTGCAATCGGGCCTGCCTGTCGCCTCTGCGAGCGGAAGGGCTGTCTGGCACGCGCCGAGCCACCCGTCACTCGCCCGCTCGGGCTAGATGAAATGGTAGCGGGGTTTAGTGCTTTCGATTTTCAGTAGCCGGCGAAATCATTGAGACTAGGCAGTATTTTGCTCTTGTCGCCTCGTAAAATCCTTTCTAGTCTACGCAAAAATCCAGAGGAAAAGGTATCCGCGGGCGCGGTGCCTATAATAAGAAACGGATAGGAGAGATCATGAGGTCAACAATCGCTAAGCTTGCAGCCGCAGCCGTCGCATCCGCCGTCATTGCGGCGCCGGCCTTTGCGCAGGAACGCGTCGTCAACGTGTACAACTGGTCGGACTATATCGACAGTTCCATTCTTGAAGATTTTACCAAGGAAACCGGCATCAAGGTCGTCTACGACACCTTCGATTCCAACGAGACGCTTGAGGCCAAGCTGCTTGCGGGCGGCACGGGTTACGACGTGGTCGTTCCGACGGTCTCCTTCATGCAGCGGCAGATCGCTGCCGGTGTCTACCAGAAGCTCGACAAGTCGAAGTTGCCGAATCTCAAGAACATGTGGGACGTCGTGATGAAGGGTGTCGCCACCTTCGATCCCGGCAATGAGTACAGCGTCGACTATATGTGGGGCACCACCGGCATCGGCTACAATGTCGACAAGGTGAAGGCTGCCCTCGGCACCGACGAGAAACCGGGCTGGGATGCGCTTTTCGATCCCGCCAAGGCTGCCAAACTCAAGGATTGCGGCGTCTACATGCTGGATTCGCCGACGGATGTCGTCCCCTCCGTCCTCGCCTATCTCGGCTTGAATCCGAATAGCACCGATTCGGCTGACCTGAAGAAGGCGCAAGACGTACTGATGGCCGTCCGCCCCTATGTCCGCAAATTCCACTCGTCGGAATATATCAACGCGCTCGCCAACGGCGATATCTGCATAGCGCTCGGCTATTCCGGCGACGTCTTCCAGGCACGCGACCGCGCCGCCGAAGCAAAGAACGGTGTGACGCTTGACTACTCCGTGCCGACCCAAGGCGCGCAAATCTTCTTCGACGTCTTTGGTATCCCGAAGGACGCTCCGCATGTCGAAGAGGCGCATGAATTCATCAACTACATGATGAGGCCGGAAGTCGCCGCCAAGGCATCCAACTACGTCTTCTACGCCAACGGCAACAAGGCGTCGCAGCCACTTCTCGACAAGGAGGTGATCGACGATACGGCGATCTATCCGCCGCCGGAAGTCATGGCGAAGCTTTTCACCGTCCCGCCGCTCGATCCGAAGGCCCAGCGCGTCGTGACTCGACTGTGGACGACGGTCATTACTGGCCAATAAAGGCAATCAGGCCCGGACGGTAACGCCCGGGCCTTTTCTTGAGGTCTCCGGCCGTGAGGGAAGGCCGGTGCTTAAATCATGCTTCGGGGAACCAGATGAAGTCACTTGGTAATATTCGCCGCACCTTCGCCCCTTGGGCCGATCCGGCTTCCAAGCCCTTTATTGCTTTCAAGAACGTAACGAAGAAGTTCGGCGATTTTACCGCGGTGGATGACCTTTCGCTGAATATCTATCACCGTGAGTTCTTCGCTCTCCTCGGCGCGTCGGGCTGCGGCAAGTCAACGCTGCTGCGCATGCTGGCGGGCTTCGAGCAACCGACCTCCGGTGAGGTGATCCTCGACGGTACGGACTTGGCCGGAACGCCGCCTTACAAGCGGCCGGTCAACATGATGTTCCAGTCCTATGCGCTGTTCCCCCATATGACGGTCGAGAAGAATGTCGCCTTCGGCCTCCGCCAGGATGGCATGACGAAGGACGAGATTGCCGCGCGAGTTTCGCAGATGCTGAAGATGGTGAAGCTGGAACAGTTTGCCTCCCGAAGACCGAACCAGCTTTCCGGCGGTCAACGGCAGCGCGTGGCGCTCGCCCGCTCGCTAGCCAAACGCCCGAAGGTTTTGCTGCTCGACGAACCGCTCGGCGCACTCGATAAGAAACTGCGGGAAGAGACCCAGTTCGAACTCATGGACCTGCAGCAGAACCTCGGCTTGACCTTCGTCGTCGTCACGCACGATCAGGAAGAGGCAATGACGATGGCAGACCGTATTGCCGTCATGAGCCACGGCAAGGTCATCCAGGTTGCAACACCTGCCGAAATCTACGAGGCGCCGAACTCCCGTTTCGTTGCCGACTTCATCGGCGACGTGAATATCTTCGACGGCAAGGTTGTCTCGGCCGATGGCACGAATGTCGAGCTCGCCGTGGATGCCGGCTTTACCATCAAGGTGGCCGCTTCGGACATGCCCGCCAAGGGCAGCAGCGCCGGCTTTGCGATCCGTCCCGAAAAACTCAAGGTGCTCCGTCATCCGCCGTCGAACCCTTCGGTCAATACGGCCTCCGGCGAACTGTGGGATATCGGCTATCTCGGCGACATGACGGTTTTCCACATCAAGCTGAAGAATGGCGAGATCGTGAAGGCCTCCTCGCTCAATGCGCAGCGCGCGGTGGATGATCCTTTCACCTACGATCAGGAAGTCTGGATATCCTTTGCCGAAGACGCCGGCGTGCTTTTGAGGGATTGATCGATGGGCAAGCTCGGTTCTGCCGTTTACAGCCGCCTAGTGATCATCGTTCCCTATGCCTGGCTGCTGCTCTTCTTCCTTGCGCCGTTCTTCATCGTGTTCCGCATCTCGATGTCGGCGACGGCGATCGCCATGCCGCCCTACACCCCCGTCTTTTCATTCAGTGATGGCTGGTCTGGTTTCTGGGACAACGTGTCGGAGTTTTCATTCGAAAACTACGGCTTCCTGATCGATGATCCGCTGTATTTCAACGCCTACGTATCGAGCGTCGTGATTGCCGCGATCTCGACATTCCTGACGCTGCTCATCGCTTACCCGATCGCCTATGGCATGGCGCAGGCGCCACGCAGCATCCGTCCGACCCTTCTCATGCTCGTCATCCTGCCGTTCTGGACGAGTTTCCTGATCCGCGTCTATGCCTGGATCGCGATCCTCAAGCCTGAAGGTCTGCTCAATCAGCTCCTGCTGGCCACCGGCGTCATCCATAGCCCGCTCATCATCCTGAACACCAACATCGCGGTCTATATCGGCATCGTCTACTCCTACCTGCCGTTCATGGTGCTACCGCTCTATTCCTCGCTTGAGAAAATGGATGGCACGTTGATCGAGGCAGCACAGGATCTCGGCTGCCCGCCGATCACCGCCTTCTGGCGCGTGACATTTCCGCTTTCGCTTCCCGGAGTTATTGCCGGCTGCATGCTCGTCTTCATTCCGGCCGTTGGTGAATTCGTCATCCCCGACCTGCTCGGCGGATCCGAAACGCTGATGATCGGCAAGACGCTCTGGAACGAGTTCAATTCGAACCGCGATTGGCCGGTCTCTTCGGCCGTCGCGACGATCCTGCTTATGATCCTCGTGATCCCCATCGTGTTCTTCCAGAATGCGCAGGCCAAAGCAGACGAGCAGGGGAGGTAAGCCATGTTGAAATGGACGCGCTTCAATATCGTCTCGGTTACGCTCGGCTTCGCCTTCCTCTATCTGCCGATCGTGTTGCTCGTGATCTTTTCATTCAACGAATCAAAGCTTGTCACGGTCTGGGGCGGCTTCTCGACAAAATGGTATGTCCAGTTGCTGTATAACCAAGCTTTGCTCGATGCCGCCTGGGTGACGGTGCGGGTCGGCGTGCTTTCCGCGACGCTCGCTACGATTCTGGGTACGCTCGCAGCCATCGCGCTGGTGCGTTACACGCGCTTTCGCGGCCGCATCCTGTTCTCCGGCATGGTTTACGCGCCTCTCGTCATGCCCGAGGTGATCACCGGGCTCTCCATGCTCCTGCTCTTCGTCGCGATCGGTCTGGATCGCGGGTTCTGGACGATCACGCTGGCGCATACGACGTTCACCATGAGTTTCGTTGCGGTCGTCGTACAGTCGCGGCTGCTGAGCTTCGACCGTTCGATCGAGGAGGCGGCGATGGATCTCGGCGCCCCGCCGATCCGTACTTTCTTCGAGATCACCCTACCGATCATCGCACCGGCTGTCTTCTCGGGTTGGCTTCTCGCCTTCATCCTTTCGATCGACGACCTCGTCACATCGAGCTTCACGTCGGGACCCGGTGCCACCACTTTGCCAATGAAGATCTATAGCCAGGTGCGCCTCGGCGTAACGCCGGAAATCAACGCGGTTTGCACGATCTTGATCGCCCTCGTGGCGTTTGGCGTGATTGGCGCCTCGATCATTACCAAGCGGCGCGAGGTGCAGCGGGAGCGCGACGAGCGCGCGGCCGCCGCCGCAGCCTGAATCAAGGGGAGTTGCCAGTCGCCTGCTGATTGATCACCGGCACCGGCGAAATCACCGGGTTCAGCCAAGAGCCTCCGACGAAGAACGGCAAAAGCGGAAACTCCGCCGCTCTGGTGTCATCCGTCGCCTGCAGCGAGCCGGACAGCGCCAGCCCATCGGATTCATATGGAATGATGCCCGAAAGCGTCAGCGTCTCGTCGGGGCCTTGAATGTTCACGCCGCGAAGCTCCGCTGATCCGCCTGCAAAGGTGGCCGTCATATCGAGTTGGTTGAAGTTGAAATTCTCGCCGGAAACGGCGCTGAGCGGAAAGAACTGCTGCTGGGTGGCCCGGCCCCGGATAGCTGCCACATCGATACCACGGATTGACCCGGCGTTAGTATGGAAAGCCAACTGCCCGGACACGTCGGCGGCGCGCGCCGTCCAGATCGGCTTGCCGGTTTTCAAGGAAATGTCGAGCGAGCCGGTCGCAAGCGGCCAGGAGCCCTTCAATTGCAGTCGCTCGATCAGCCCTGCGAAATCTGCGCCGCGGATGGAGATCTGCAGCTTGCCGCCGCCGTCGAAGTCGCCTCGCATCGCTTCCAGATGCGCCGTCATCTCGCCGCCTTCAAACTGGCTGTCGCCAATATCGAATTTGGCTTCGTTGCTGGACACGATGATGCTCGCGCCGACATCGGCAAGCCGGAAAGGCGGAAGCTGCATTTCCTTGGTGGAAAACCTGAGGTCGACATCGAGGTTCTGCAATGAACCGCCGTCTTCCGGCGCTCCAGCCTCACCGGCGGCCAGGCGCAGGGCGAACGCGTCGAAGAAAGGCTGCAGATTTACGCTATCGAACGCCAACGTGCCGCCAAGTCTTGACCGCTGGTTTGGCCGTAGCGAAACATCCAGTACGCCGGTTGCGTTTGCGCCGTTGAGCCCAAGCGCGACATTGTTGAAACGCAGGGCATTGCCGGTCGAAAAGATGTCACCCTGGATCGAGAACGATCTCAGGGTCTCGACCCCCGGGATGGACTTGCCTGACCAAGTCAATAGCGCCGGTACATCAGGAACGTTGACCGCCATGTTGCCGGATACGCCGGCGAGACTTGCTATGCTGCCAAGGCCGGTGAACTCCGCCGTCATGAGGCTGGAGTTGAGCGAAGTCTTGATGTCGGCAACCTTGCCATCAAACACCAGCAGTGGGCTTCTGGAAGAGAAGTCGAGTTTCAAATCCTCGCCGCCCGTCCTGGCGATCAGCACCGCTGTCATCGGGCTTGAAAGCCGTGGCCAGCTGACATCCGCGCTCACGTCCTCGAAATGGTAGGTCTTGCCGCTCGCAAGATCTGCGACGTTGAACGTACCGTCCTCGACAGTGATGGTGCCGATCGGCGCGTCATGCCTTTCATCGAGGACTTCCGCACCACCTTCCTGCCGCGCTCTGGCAATCGCCTTCGCCAGCTGCCCCGCATAGGTCCAGTCGATCAGACCCTGTTGATCGCGAGTGAGAGAAAGATTGGGGCGTAGGAGGTGAAATTCGTGAAAGCTGGCGCTGCCTCGGATCGCGTCGATAAGGCTGAAGTCGGCTGAAAGGCTGTCGATTGTGCCGAGCAGCTTATCCCCGCGGCCCTTAGGCTGGCGGATGGTGATCTGGTTCAGCGTTATGCGCGGCGTCGGCCAGAACTCCAGAACCGGCGTGCCCTTGATCTCGGCATGGTACCCGGTCCATTTCGATAGCTGGTTCTCAATGCCGGTGCGCACCAGCCCGGTCGAAACCAGGTAAGGCGCGGCAACGCGCAGCGCCACGAAAATGAGTGCGGCAATCAGCACGAGGCTCGTTGCAATACGGGCAACGCCCGGCAGCCAGCGGGACAAGGGTACCATCTTTCGCCGCCATTTTGGTTGTCTTGACGTACCCATAAGTTTCGCCAGTATTTTTGAGCTGCTTACCCGTTAAGTGCAGATTTGGCCGGATATATGAAATGGCGGATCTATGCAAATCCCCCGACGAGGCGCTCAATGCAATGCACACTTTATAATGCAATGCAGCATGGTATATAGCGGAAAAGAGGGAGGAGATTGAATGAGCGATATCGTGCCGCTTTGGGTACCTTCGAGGGGATCGATCGACGCAAGCCCGATGTACGCGTTCATGCAGCGCTGCAACGCCGAGTTCGGCCTGAACCTCGAAACCTATCCGCAGCTTCACGCCTGGTCGATTGCCGAGCGTGAAAAGTTCTGGATCTCGGTCTGGGCATTCTGTGAGGTGAAGGGGGAGCGAGGCGCGCGAACGCTCACCGACGGCGATCTCATGCTGAAAGCCCGCTTCTTTCCCGATGCGAGATTGAACTTCGCGGAAAACCTGCTGTCGAGCGAGGGGGAAGCGGATGCCATCGTCTTTCGCGGCGAGGACAAGGTAGAAGACCGCTGGTCCTGGGATCGGCTGCGTGCGCTGGTCTCACAGCTGCAGCAGGCCTATCGCGCGCTCGGCATCGGGGAGGGGGACCGCATCGCTGCGATGATGCCGAACATGCCGGAGACCGTTGCCTGCATGCTGGCGGCCGCCTCGATCGGTGCCATATGGTCGTCCTGCTCGCCCGATTTCGGCGAACAGGGCGTGCTCGATCGTTTCGGACAGATCGGCCCGAAACTCTTCATAGCCTGCGACGCCTATTGGTATGGCGGCAAGCTGCAGGATGTTAAGACGAAGGTCACGGCGGTCACGAAGAGCCTCGGCGTTCCGGCAGTCATCGTCCATTATGCCGGCGATGCCGACGCAGTCGCGAACGAGGCGCCGAAGGCCAAGACGCTCGAACAATTCATCGAGCCATACCAGCCGAAGGCCGTCGAGTTCGCCCAGCTGCCCTTTGCACATCCGCTCTACATTCTCTTCTCGTCCGGCACGACGGGCGTGCCGAAATGCATCGTTCATTCCGCCGGCGGCACCCTGCTGCAGCATTTGAAGGAGCAGCGCCTGCATTGCGGCATCAAGCCCGGCGAAAAGCTCTTCTATTTCACGACATGCGGCTGGATGATGTGGAACTGGCTGGTGAGCGGACTTGCCGCCGGCGCCACCCTCTGTTTGTTCGACGGCTCGCCTTTCGCGCCTGATGGCAACGTATTGTTCGACTATGCACAAGCGGAAAAGTTCGCGGTCTTCGGTACCTCTGCCAAGTATATCGACGCGGTGCGAAAGAGTGGTTTGACGCCGCGCACCACGCACGATCTTTCGAGCTTGCGTCTCATGACGTCGACCGGCTCGCCGCTTTCGCCCGAAGGCTTCACCTTCGTCTATGAGGGCATCAAGGAAGATATCCAGCTTGCCTCCATCTCGGGCGGCACCGACATCGTCTCCTGTTTTGTACTCGGCAATCCGCTGCAGCCGGTCTGGCGCGGCGAAATCCAGGGCGCGGGCCTCGGCCTTGCCGTCGACGTATGGGATGACGAAGGCAACCCGGTCCGCCAGCAGAAGGGAGAACTGGTCTGCACCAAGGCCTTCCCGTCGATGCCGGTCGGCTTCTGGAACGATCCCGACGGTGCGAAATACAAGGCCGCCTATTTCGAGCGCTTCGACAATATCTGGTGCCACGGCGATTTCGCCGAATGGACGGAGCATGACGGCCTTGTCATCCATGGCCGTTCCGACGCGACGCTCAATCCCGGCGGGGTGCGTATCGGTACTGCCGAGATCTACAATCAGGTCGAGCAGATGGAAGAGGTGGCCGAGGCGCTGTGCATCGGCCAGGAGTGGGATGATGACGTGCGCGTCGTGCTCTTCGTTCGTCTCGCGCCGGGTGTCACATTGACGGATGACCTCGTCAAAACCATCAAGGCCCGCATTCGCACCGGTGCCTCGCCCCGCCATGTCCCTGCAAAGATCATCGCCGTTCGCGATATTCCGCGCACGAAATCCGGCAAGATCGTCGAACTCGCGGTCCGCGAAGTCGTGCATGGCCGGCCGGTGAAAAACAAGGAGGCGCTGGCCAATCCCGAGGCACTCGACCTTTTTGTCGGGATTGAAGAACTGCGGGTGTAGGTTTCCGTAAAATGCGGCGGAAACTGCAAGCTTTCACCTGCGAGAGATAAGCTGGCTCGGATACCTTTTGTTAAGAAAGGTTTGTCAAAGGTGAAACCAACTTGGGGCTGCGCATGAACGATGCAGCTTGGCGCCTTCGGGCCCCCGAAACATGACGTTGTACGACTAAGCTCTTTGTTGAACAGCACCAAATTTCAGGCAGCCTCTTCGGCTGCCTTTTTTGGTTCAGCCTGCCAGCACCCGCTGAGACGGGAATGTGATTTCCACCAGCGTACCTTCGTTGGGCGCCGAATTGATCGAGAAAGTCGCCCGGTTCGCATCGACCATCGCCTTGGTCAGCGGCAGGCCGAGACCGGTACCGTCGCCTCGGTGGCGCGCGTGGGCAGAAACTTGCCGGAACGGCTTCATTGCCTGGTCGAGTTCGCTCCGCGTCATGCCGATGCCGGTGTCGCGGACACGCAGCACGACGCTTCCGTTTGGTTCATATGACGTGGAGACAACAATCTGGCCGCCCGGTGGTGTAAAGCGGATTGCGTTGGAGAGGATGTTAAGCGCGATCTGCTTGATGGAGCGGAGATCGGCAACGACGTTCGGAACCGACTGCGATAGCGCCGTGCGGATGATGACGCGTTGACCGTTCGCCTGCGGTTGCACCAGCGCCACGGCTTCGGAAATGGCGTCGTTGAGACCGACGGCCGCGAAATCAAGGTCCATCTCGCCGGCCTCGATCTTTGAGATATCGAGAAGATCGTTGACGATATCGAGCACATGGCGGCCCGAGCGGCCGATGTCGTTGGCGTATTCGATGTAGCGCGGATGACCGATTGGCCCGAAGCGCTCGCTCGCCATCATGTCCGAGAAGCCGATGATGGCGTTGAGCGGCGTACGGATCTCATGGCTGATGCGCGCCAGGAAGTCCGTCTTATGGGCGTTTGCCGTTTCAGCGGCACCCTTGGCGCTGCGAAGCTCTTCCTCGGTCCGCTTCCACTGGGTGATATCGCGGATCACGGCGCAATAGCCATTGGAAGAGGTAAGCCGGCCCATGGTCATGAACAGCGGCACGAACCCGCCGGACGCCTCGCGGCCGATCACTTCCCGCCCGTCGTTCAGAACGCTCGCGACGCCATGGCCGGAGAGGCCGTGCAGATAGTCGAGCACCGCCTTCTGGCTCTCATGCGCAAAGAGCATCACGAATGGCTTGCCGCGCGTTTCTTCTTCATCAAAGTTGAAAAGCGCGCTTGCCGAGCGGTTCATCGAGCGGATGTGGCCCTCGGCGCCGATGACGACAACCCCGTCGGTCGCCGTTTCCAGGATCGAACGAAGCTCCTCCACTTCGATCTGCAACTTGGCGACCTTCTCGACCATCCGGTTCTCTGAGCGGGTTTCCGCGGGCACTTCTACGCTCCGCATCGGAGTCGCGTCGCTTGCTTCGACCGGCATCAGCGCGAGCATCAGCGCGCTGGATTCTTCCCAGCGGATCGATTGCAGCCGGGCTGTTACCGGCACGAGAGTATCGTCGGCGGTAACAAGCATCATCGTGCCCGGGCGCCCTTCCAGGTCGCGGCGCTGAAGCAGGGCGTCGATCCCGCCGACGTCGCTCAACTCGGCGAGCGAAGCATAACCGGTCAGGCGCATGAATTCGGGATTGGCATGGAGCAGCGCATCGCCGGCGTGGATCAGCACGGCAAGCGGCAACTGATCGACCGTGTCGGCCGATAGCCCGCCCGTCATCTTCACGCGCGGCGGAATGGCGCTGCTCAGCACCTGCATAGGGCTGAAGGTCTCGTGCAGGCCTTCGGTGGCGTCGTCGTCATTCTGTTCGGACGATTCGGCAGGCCGGTCCGCCGCTTTTGGGGCTCCGGCAGGTTCGTCGCTCGGCGCGCTGGCGCTTTCGAAGATTGTCTCCTCCGGCGCAGCTTCGCCTGCAGGCTCTTCCGGTTCGTTCTGAGCCGGCGCCTCCTCGTTGCGAACGCCGAAGGCTTCGAGGCGCTTTGCGATCTCGCGGAAGTTTGCCTGTTCGGCGACGCTGAGGCTCGGGCCTGCGCCATGGATCTGAACGATCTTATCCGTCAGCCGGCGGCTCGGCGTCTGTACCATTCGCAGGACCGGCGGCCCTTCAACAGGCACGGGTTCAGCCGCCTTCTGCGGCTCCGGCGTGCCTTCCGAAGCATCGGACGCAGGTTGTGCCTCCGATGCCGCCGGGGCAACTTGTTCCGCAGCCGCTTCCGGCAATTGATCAGGGCTGGCCACATCGTGGTCCAGGGTATCCGGGCCGAGCGCGAGGCCGAGTGCCAGCGGATCCTCGGTCGCGTCGGAAAGCCGCACAACGCCGAAACCCCGGAAGCCGTCGAATTCCCGGGCACGCGTATAAGTCGGCAGCGCCGCGAGGTCGACAGGAACGATCAGGCTCGTTCCCTCGACGGGCCAGTGGATCGTCTTGCCGGACCAGGTGTCCCGGCGCTCAAGCGCCTCGGTGATCTTGCCTTCGGGATCGAGATTGAAGAGCGCCGCAATGTCGCTGAAGGCAACGCCGATAATATTTGCCGCATGCGGACCAACGGCAGCGGCGAATTCGGCGGATACTTCGCTGAAGTGCCCGTCAGCGTTGATCTTCCAGACGAAACGCGTGGCACGGCTGTTGGGCCTGAATGTAAAGCCCTCCGCCGCCGGCGGGGCGGCAATCTCATCTGTTCCGGAAGGCTTGGAAGCCGGCTGCTCCGCGATCTCGCGCCCTGGGTTCTCTCCGGCAGGCTCAGGCTGCTCGACGCCCAAAGGCTGCGTTCCAGTTTCCGGTTCCGCGCTGTTGATAGCCGCGTGCCCAGCATCATCGGTGAGCACGTTTTCCGGTTCGGCAAAGATAAGTTCATCCTGTTCGGCGCCATCGGCTACCGGCTCGTTTCCAGCTTCGGCGGCAGGTCCGATTTCCTCGTTTTCGGCCACGTTCTCCAGCGTTTCTTCCACATCCTCGATACGCGCGACCGCATCGAGCGCCTGGTGGAATTTTTCGCTCCCCGGGTTCCCGGTATGGTTAACGGTGGCTGTGGATAACGCTTCCTCTTGTGCCGGCGTCTCGATCGGATCGAGATGGCCGATTACGGTTTCGACGGCGAACAGTAGGTTGAGGGCCGGTTCATCGCTGAGCTTGCCGATGGCAGCCGGTAGGTAGCCCTTGCCGGTGGCGACGGGCCGCTTAACAAGCCGGTCGGGATGGGCGCCTGCCAGGCGCGTCAGCATCTTTGCCGTCTGCCCGGTGATGCCAAGCGATGCATAACCGGGCGAAGAGGCAATGACTTCGCCTTCCGCGCCGATAACGGCCATATGAGTATCGGGGTCGTCGAGCCCCTGAAGCATCTGCACTGCGGCTTGCGCGGCAGGAAGAGGCCTTGAGGAAACAGGCACCGAGAAGAGAATGGCTCGTTCGCCGGAGGAAAGGCCGATCAGCTCGGCCGTTGCCTTGGCTGGGACACGCTGGAAGCCCTTGGCGATCCGGATCATGAGGTCCCGGCTGTCGCCAACCGTGGCGAGCTGGCGTGCCGTCGTCTCCAGCTGCCGAAAGGTGATATCCGCGCGGTTTACGCCCTGATCGAGAAGGTCGTAGACTGCCGTCTGGCCGAAGAGTTCCGCGCCGGCGCCGTTCGCCCAGAGCAGGCGGGAAAGATCTGCCGAAAAAAGGGCGATCGCTTCGCCGCGCGCAAAGCGTTCCCGCACCCGCTGATGCACGGCAATGTCGATGAACGGGTACTGGACTGCGGGCATGTCGGAACCGGTCCCTCGGCCTCTTTAAATTAACGCTCTATTAATAACGACGCGCCGGAAACCGGTCCAGCTTGGCGCCTGGCTTTCGGGTGAAAAGGTTAATGCGTTGTGCGACGCACAATTATGTTGCAACGCACAATAAACTCCTCTATATGAGATTTATCGAAACTACCGGGCAACTATCTCCGGGACCCAAGGAGTTTAATGCAGATGGCTACCATAAAGACCAACGAGGTTTTTTCAATGTCGTCCTTCGACCCGACGAAATTCGCCGAATCCTTCCGTGATTTCGCTGAAAAGGGCGCCGAGCAGTCGCGCGAGGCCTATGCCAAGATGAAGGCTGCAGGCGAAGACGCCGGCAAGACTCTCGAAGCGACCGTTCAGAATGCGCAGGCCGGCACCGTCGAAATCGGCCTGAAGGCGATCGATGCGCTCCGCACGAACGCTGAAAACTCGCTCTCCTACATGGAAGCGCTGCTCGGCGTGAAGTCGGTCGCAGAACTTGTCGAACTCCACACCACTTTCCTACGCAAGCAGGCAGAGGTGACGGTCGAGCAGGCGAAGTCGATGCAGGAAACCTCGAAGCAGGTTGCCGAGAAGGTCACAAAGCCTGCCAAGGAAGCCGCCGACAAGGTCATGGCTTCGTTCAAGGCGGCCTGATCAGCACCGGCTACGATCGAATAAAAGGCTGGACCGTATATCCAGCCTTTTTGTATATTGGGGCAGATAGGGCTTGAATTAATTTCCAAGTCCTCGTATGTGACCCCCGTCGCGCCCGGCGCGACTTGTGCGGTTGTAGCTCAGTTGGTTAGAGCGCAGGTTTGTGGCACCTGAGGTCGGAGGTTCGAGACCCCCCAACCGTACCATTTCTTCTCAAACTCGAGTTCATCGTATCAAGCGTCTGGCTTATCGTTGACCGACACTTGCCCTCTGACCCCTGCCGCCTATCTGCGACCGCAGCGTTAGTAAACTTTCTGTAATGTTGCGTTGCAAAATGTGAGCCGGAGTGCCATTTTGTGCCGGGGGTTACATCAGGGTGCTTTTAAGAAGGAGACTTTAATGTCCATTTCCCTTAAAAATCTGGATGAATCCAAAGCGACCGTTTCCGCAATCAACGTCGCTGCCGAGGTCAGGAAGGCGCGTGAAGCCGTTGGCTACAGCGTCGATGATCTGGCGGAGACTTGCGGCCTCGTCGAAAGTGAGATCATCGACATTGAAAATGGCAAAGATGCCGATCCGGCGAAGCTGAAGCGTATTGCCGCCGCCTTGCAGGTTCCGGTGTCTGCCTTCATTCCCATGTAAGATTGCATTGTGAAGGGACCGAAAAAGCCGGCCGAACAGGCCGGTTTTTTCGTTGGCTTTTCCACGCTCCCGAATTCATGGAACCGGCTTCTTCCTCCATTCGTTCTAAAGTGGACGGGAGAATGAGAATGTCGAGAGAGCTTCTTTACGGTGCAACGAAGGTGGAAGAGACCGAAGGCGGCAAGGCGGCGCTTGAAAGCCTTGAGCAGTTCCGGTGGCGGAACCGTGTCATGGTCATCTTCGCCGACAAAGACAACAGCCGCGCCGCCCGCCAGGAGAACCAGCTGCTCGCCGATCGCCCCGGCTTGGAGGAGCGGCACATGGTCGTTCTCAAGATCTCCGGCAGTTCGATCAAGCCTGTCTTCGGTGCAGGCGAAAACCTGGACGAACAAACGATCCGAAAGGAGCTCGACGTCCCCGAGAGCGGCGAGTTCGGAGCTGTCTTGATAGGCAAGGACGGAACCGTCAAGCTCAAGGTGAGCGAGCCGGTGAGCAACGTTGAGCTCTTCGCCATCATCGACAGCATGCCCATCCGGGCAGCGGATTCCCTAACGCCCGACATCTAAGTAGAAGACGGAAGGAGCAGGATATGTCCGTTCCCAACGAACCTATCCCCGATCAGCCGCCGATGCCCTTACCGGGCTGGAAGCCGATACCACCGATCAAGGAGCCGGAACCCGACCGGCTGCCGGACGAGGCGCCCAATCCCAATCCGGACGAAAACGAAGAGCCAGCCAAGCAGGCCTGCTGATCAAAGAAATGTCTGCCGCTCGACGCTCACCAGTTCCTGCAGGAAGTCGGCAACGGTGCGCACGCGCACCAGATCGCGGGCGCTCTCGTGATACGTCGTCCAGTAGGCGCGTTTGATGGAAACAGTGGGCAAGATCCGAACCAGTTCGTCATATTGCCGGGCGATATAGTCATGCAGGATGCCGATGCCGGCTCCGGATCGCACCGCTTCGGTCTGCCCGATCGCCGTCGATATCTCGAAGGACGCATCCCAGCTGCGCATCACCACGCCGGAGAAATTGAGCGAAGGCGTGAAAATCAGATCCTCGACATAGCCGATCCGGGGATGAGCTTTCAGGCCGTCGACATCCAAGGGATCGCCGTTGGTAGCAAGATAGCCGCGCGATGCGTAAAGGCCGAGCGTATAGTCGGTGAGTTTCGACGAAACGAGACGGCCCTGTTCCGGCCGCTCCAAGGTGATCGCGATATCGGCTTCGCGCTGCGAGAGCGAGAATGAGCGGGGCACCGGCACCAGCTGGATGCGAAGCTCCGGATGCCGCTTGATAAGCTTGCCGAGACGCGGCGCGAGAAAGGAGACGCCGAAGCCGTCGGGCGCGCCGATGCGGACCGTGCCGGCAATCGTGCTGTCCAGGCGTCCGATACCCGCCTGCGCCCGCAGCATCTCCGTTTCCATGCGCTCGGCGGCGTGCAGAAAGACCTCGCCTTCGGCCGTCAGTTCGCAGCCATTGGTCCGCCGGATGAGAAGGCGGCTCTTCAGCCGCTCTTCGAGCGTGGTCATGCGGCGGCTGAGCGTCGCGTGGTTTACGCCCAGTCGCTTCGAGGCGCCTAGAATCTGCCCGGTGCGCGCGACGGCGAGAAACATACGCACATCATCCCAGTCCAAAGCACACCTTTGACTTTAATTTTTGCACAACGGTTGCTTATCCGAACTCATTGATTTGTGCAAATTGAAGTGCGATTGTGCGCCATCTGAAGGAATAAAAGAGGAGGCACATCCATGCGTGAGATCGGTCATTTCATTGGCGGCAAGCATGTCGCGGGCAAAAGCGGCCGCAGCAGCAACGTCTTCAATCCGGCCACCGGCGAAGTCCAGGCGACCCTTGCACTGGCCGGCGTCGAGGAAATTCGTGCGGCCGTCGCCAATGCCAGGGAAGTGCAGCCGAAATGGGCAGCGACCAATCCGCAGCGCCGCGCCCGCGTCTTCTTCAGGTTCGTGGAACTGCTCAACAAGCACATGGACGAGCTCGCCACTCTGCTTTCGAGCGAACACGGCAAGACGGTCGAAGATTCCAAGGGCGATCTCGTCCGTGGTCTCGAAGTCTGCGAGTTCGTCTGCGGCATTCCGCATCTGCAGAAGGGTGAATTCACCGAGGGGGCAGGCCCGGCGATCGACATGTATTCGATGCGTCAGCCGGTCGGCATCGGTGCCGGCATTACGCCGTTCAACTTCCCGGCGATGATCCCGATGTGGATGTTTGCGCCGGCGATCGCCTGCGGCAATGCTTTCATCCTCAAGCCTTCGGAGCGCGATCCGTCCGTTCCGCTGCGTCTTGCCGAACTGATGATCGAAGCCGGGCTTCCGGCAGGCATCCTGAACGTCGTCAACGGTGACAAGGCTGCCGTCGACGCAATCCTGACCGATCCGGATATCGGCGCCGTCACCTTCGTCGGTTCCACGCCGATCGCACGTTACGTCTACGGTACGGCGGCAATGAACGGCAAGCGTGCCCAATGCTTCGGCGGCGCGAAGAACCACATGATCATCATGCCAGACGCCGACATGGATCAGGCCGTCAACGCGCTGATGGGTGCCGGTTACGGCTCGGCCGGCGAACGCTGCATGGCGATTTCCGTTGCCGTTCCGGTCGGTGAGGAAACCGCAAACCGTCTCGTCGACGCGCTGACGCCGAAGATCGAGTCGCTGCGTATCGGGCCTTACACCGATGAAAAGGCAGACATGGGTCCGCTCGTCACCAAGGAAGCCTATGCGCGCGTCAACGGCCTGATCGATCGCGGCGTCGAGCAGGGGGCCAAGCTCGTCGTCGATGGCCGCGGCTTCAAGCTGCAGGGTTATGAAGACGGCTATTTCGTCGGCGGCTCGCTGTTCGACCACGTCACGCCGGATATGGATATCTACAAGACGGAAATCTTCGGGCCGGTGCTCTCCGTCGTCCGCGCCCATAACTATGAAGAAGCCCTCTCGCTGCCGATGAAGCACGAATACGGAAACGGCGTCGCGATCTACACCCGCGACGGCGATGCTGCCCGTGACTTTGCCGCGCGCATCAATATCGGGATGGTCGGCATCAACGTTCCGATTCCGGTTCCGCTCGCCTACCACTCCTTCGGCGGCTGGAAAGCCTCCAGCTTCGGCGATCTCAATCAGCACGGGATGGACTCGATCAAGTTCTGGACCAGAACCAAGACGGTTACCGCCCGCTGGCCGTCGGGCATCAAGGACGGCGCCGAATTTGTCATGCCGACGATGAAATGATGCGGCTCTGAGAGCACACCAGGAAACGGGCCCTTGCGGCCCGTTTCGCTTTTGTGCCGCGGCCCGCGCAAACGTGAATGTAAATTTCATATTTTGGAATTGTTCAAAACTATCAAAGCCACTATATAGGCTCCAGCCCCCACACGATTCAGGAGATCGGCATGCGTTTGACGAAGCAGACCAACTATGCGGTTCGCATGTTGATGTATTGCGCTGCCAATGAAGGACACTTGAGCCGGATTCCTGAAATTGCCAAGGCTTACGGGGTTTCCGAGCTCTTTCTGTTCAAGATTCTGCAGCCGCTCACCAAAGCGGGCCTGGTGGAAACCGTTCGCGGCCGCAACGGCGGCGTCCGCCTCGGCAAGCCGGCGGCAGACATCAGCCTTTTTGACGTCGTCAAAGTCACCGAGGACAGCTTTGCGATGGCCGAATGCTTCGAAGACGGCGCGGTTGAATGTCCTCTGGTCGATAGCTGCGGTTTGAACTCGGCACTGCGCAAGGCCCTCAACGCCTTTTTCGATGTGCTGACCGAGTATTCGATCGATGACCTCGTGAAGGCGCGTCCGCAGATCAACTTCCTTCTCGGCCTTACAGGCGACCAGGACTATCGCAGGCCCGCCATCAGCGCTCCGGCAGCCTGACACGTCATAGTCGAGTATCCTAATGATCGCAGCTACGCCCAGTAGCTGCGATTTTTGTTTTTTGAGGCGGCTTTTTCGACGCGCAAAGCTCTCTGCCGTTACGCTAAATGTGTGAAATCGTACCAAATATGACAAAAATGAGCGCGTTTCATGTCGTTTATTTCCAATTAAGTCCTATTTTTGACCGAAAATTTCTAAAGTTGTCCAACTGGGAAAATTTCCTTCGAATACCGTTGCTTTCAGTAGATAAATGTCGTTCCATCGGTGCCGCTGACCGGAAGGCTGCTCTCCGGTCTAGAAAGTCAAAAGAACAAAGCTGGGAAAACACCATTATGAAAAAGTTCTCCGTCCTGCTGGCAGCGACGGCCTTGGCTTCGGTCATGGCAACGTCCGCCTGGTCAAAAACCCTTGTCTATTGCTCTGAAGGTTCGCCGGAAGGCTTCGATCCGGGCCTGTACACCGCCGGCACGACATTCGATGCGACGTCGCGCACCATCTATAGCCGCCTGGTCGAATTCAAGCACGGCAGCACCGAGGTCGAGCCGGGTCTTGCCGAGAGCTGGACCGTTTCCGACGACGGCACGGTCTATACCTTCAAGCTGCGTCCGGGCGTCAAGTTCCAGACGACCGACTTCTTCACGCCGACGCGTGACCTCAATGCCGACGATATCGTTTTCTCCTTTGAGCGCCAGCTGAAGGCCGACAATCCGTGGCACACCTATGTCGCAGGCGGCTCCTACGAATATGCGGCCGGCATGGGCTTCCCGGACCTCATCAAGTCGGTCGAGAAGGTTGACGACCTGACGGTCAAGTTCACGCTCAACCATCCGGAAGCGCCCTTCATCGCCGACCTCGCGATGGACTTCGCCTCCGTCCTCTCCAAGGAATACGCCGATAAGCTGCAGGCCGACGGCAAGATGGAGCAGATGAACCAGCAGCCGCTCGGCACCGGCCCCTTCACCTTCGTCGCCTACCAGCCGGATGCCGTCATCCGCTACAAGGCCAACGACACCTACTTCAAGGGCAAGGAAAAGATCGACGATCTCGTTTTCGCGATCACTTCGGACGCATCGGTGCGCGCGCAGAAGCTGAAGGCTGGCGAATGCCACATCATGCCTTACCCGAACGCTGCCGACATCAAGGATCTCAAGGCCGATTCCAACCTCAAGGTTCTGGAACAGCCGGGCCTGAACGTCGCCTACCTCGCCTATAACACGCTCGTTGCACCCTTCGACAAGGCGGAAGTCCGCAGGGCGCTCAACATGGCGGTCAACAAGCAGGCGATCGTCGACGCGGTCTTCCAGGGCTCGGCCCAGGTTGCCAAGAACCCGATCCCGCCGACGATGTGGTCCTATAACGACGCCGTCAAGGACGACGAATACAATCCGGACGAAGCCAAGAAGATGCTCGAGGCCGCTGGCGTCAAGGATCTCAGCATGAAGATCTGGGCGATGCCTGTCTCCCGTCCCTACATGCTGAACGCGCGCCGCGCCGCCGAACTGATGCAGGCTGACCTCGCCAAAGCCGGCGTCAAGGCCGAGATCGTCACCCATGAGTGGGCCGAATACCTGAAGCTCTCCTCCGCCAAGGAGCGTGACGGTGCCGTCATTCTCGGCTGGACCGGCGACAATGGCGACCCGGACAACTTCATGGACACGCTTCTCGGCTGCAGTGCAGTCGGTGGTAACAACCGTGCTCAGTGGTGCAACAAGGAATACGACGACCTGATGACGAAGGCCAAGCAGACGGCCGACGTCGCAGAGCGTACGAAACTCTATGAGCAGGCTCAGGTAATCTTCAAGAAGGAAGCTCCTTGGGCAACGCTCGACCACTCGACCGAATTCGTCCCGATGAGCGCCAAGGTTTCCGGCTTCGTGCAGGATCCGGTCGGTGTTCACCGCTTCGACGGCGTTGATATCGCCGAATAACGAAAAATAGTGCAAAATGCCCGGAATACCGGGCTCTCCGGCGGTCGGGCGATATCCTGG
The DNA here is from genome assembly GCF_012641395.1 of Rhizobium sp. P32RR-XVIII. GTDB lineage: Bacteria > Pseudomonadota > Alphaproteobacteria > Rhizobiales > Rhizobiaceae > Rhizobium. The sequence continues at coordinate 708,350 of NZ_JABAIH010000001.1, forward strand.
CCGCCGGTAATTGTTGGACCATCTGTCATGCTGCGATTTCTCATTGGGCGCCTTGCCGTCCTGATCCCGACATTTCTCGGCGTTTCGCTTATTGCCTTCTCGTTCATCCGTCTGCTTCCCGGCGATCCCGTCATGCTGATGTCGGGTGAACGCGTGATGGCGCCAGAGCGTCATGCCCAGATCATGCACAATCTCGGTTTCGACCGGCCCATGTATATCCAGTACTTCGATTATGTCGGTAAGGTGCTGCATGGCGACCTCGGGACCTCGATCGTCACGAAGCGTCCGGTCCTCGGCGAATTTGGTGCGCTGTTCCCCGCTACGCTCGAGCTTTCGCTCTGTGCCATTATTCTCGCGATCTGTCTTGGCGTGCCGGCCGGCGTCTTCGCCGCCGTCAAGCGCGGCACATGGTTCGACCAAAGCGTGATGGGCGTCGCCCTCGTCGGCTATTCGATGCCGATCTTCTGGTGGGGCCTGCTGCTCATCATCTTCTTCTCCGGCTATCTCGGCTGGACGCCCGTTTCGGGCCGTATCTCGCTGATGTACTTCTTCAAGCCGGTCACTGGCTTCATGCTGATCGACAGCCTTCTTTCCGGTCAGGCGGGTGCTTTCCGCTCGGCGGTAAGCTATCTCATTCTGCCAACGATCGTGCTCGCCACCATCCCGCTAGCCGTCATCGCCCGCCAGACGCGCTCGGCGATGCTCGAAGTGCTTGGCGAAGATTACGTTCGCACGGCCCGTTCCAAGGGCCTGAAGCCGCTGCGCGTCGTCGGCGTGCATGCTCTGCGCAACGCCATGATCCCGGTCGTCACCACGATCGGCCTGCAGGTCGGCGTGCTGCTCGCAGGCGCGATCCTGACGGAGACGATTTTCTCCTGGCCTGGCATCGGCAAATGGATGGTCGACGCGGTGTTCAAGCGCGACTATGCCGTCGTCCAAGGTGGTCTTCTGCTGATTGCCGGCATCATCATGCTGGTCAATCTGATCGTCGACATCACTTATGGCTTCATCAACCCACGCATTCGGCACTAGGAGCGGTTCATGAGCACGGTCACGACCAAAACCGTCCAGCCATCCGCCCTTGCGGAATTCTGGTACTACTTCTCGCGAAACAAGGGGGCTGTCATCGGCCTCGCTGTCTTCGTCGTCATTCTTGTGCTGGCAATCTTTGCTCCCTTCGTTGCGCCGCATGCGCCGAATGAGCAGAACCGTCAGATGCTGCTGCTGGCGCCGTTCTGGTCGGAAAGCGGCAGCGCGTCCTTCCCCCTCGGAACGGATGCCGTCGGCCGCGACATTCTCTCGCGTCTGATCTACGGCGCGCGCTTCTCGCTCTTCATCGGCGTCGTCGTCGTGACGCTGTCTGTGATCGCGGGCGTACTGATCGGCCTCGTCGCGGGCTATTTCCGCGGCCGCGTCGATATCGTCATCATGCGCCTGATGGATATCATTCTGGCCTTCCCGTCGCTGCTTCTGGCTCTCGTGCTGGTCGCCGTCCTCGGTCCCGGCCTTACCAATGCGATGATCGCGATCTCGATCGTCAACCAGCCGCATTTCGTGCGCCTGACGCGAGCCTCCGTCATGGCGGAGCGCGAGAAGGAATATGTCGTCGCGTCGCGCGTGGCGGGCGCCGGCACCTTGCGTCTGATGTTCAAGACCATCCTGCCGAACTGTCTCGGGCCGCTGATCGTCCAGGCAACGCTCGCCTTCTCGGCGGCGATCCTCGATGCCGCGGCTCTCGGCTTCCTCGGCATGGGTGCACAGCCTCCGACACCCGAATGGGGCACGATGCTCGCCGAAGCGCGCGAGTTCATCCAGCGCGCCTGGTGGGTCGTAACGTTCCCGGGTCTTGCCATCCTCGTCACCGTTCTTGCCATCAATCTGATGGGCGACGGTCTGCGCGATGCGCTCGATCCCAAGCTGAAGAGGTCGTGATGCCGCTTCTCGATATCCAGAATCTGACTGTCGAATTCCAGACGTCTTCCGGTCTGTTCCGCGCCGTGGATGGCGTATCGCTCAACTGCGACAAGGGGGAGATCCTCTCGATCGTCGGCGAATCCGGCTCCGGCAAGTCCGTTGCCATGCTTGCCATGATGGGGCTGCTGCCCTGGACAGCCAAGATCACCGCCGACCGCATGACCTTCGACGGCAAGGAACTCATCGGCCTCTCCGGCCGCCAGCGCCGCAAGATCATCGGCAAGGACATGGCGATGATCTTCCAGGAGCCGATGTCGAGCCTCAACCCGTGCTTTACGGTCGGCTTCCAGCTCGGCGAGACCCTGCGCGTGCACATGGGCATGAACCGCAAGGAACGCCGCGAACGTTCGATCGAACTGCTGAATCTCGTCGGCATCCCTGCTCCGGAAGATCGCCTGTCGAACTTCCCGCACCAGATGTCGGGCGGCATGAGCCAGCGCGTCATGATCGCAATGGCGCTCGCCTGCAATCCGAAGCTTTTGATCGCCGACGAGCCAACGACTGCGCTTGACGTGACGATCCAGGCGCAGATCCTCGACCTGCTCGTTCGCCTGCAACGCGAGCAGGGCATGGCTCTCGTGCTGATCACCCACGATATGGGTGTGGTGGCCGAGACCGCCGAGCGCGTTCAGGTGCAGTATGCCGGTCAGAAGGTGGAGGAACAGCCGGTCAAGGAACTCTTCCGCGACCCGCATCACCCCTATACTGCGGCATTGCTTTCCGCTCTGCCGGAGCGCGCCGCCGTCGGGCAGCACCTGCCGTCGATTGCCGGTGTGGTACCGGGCCAGCATGACCGCCCGAGCGGCTGTCTGTTCGCGCCACGCTGCGGTTTTGCCACGGTCGAATGCGAGCGCGGCGTCGTGCGCCAGGGGCCGGACCTCGGCGTGGCACTTTGTAACTATCCCTTGAAAGACGGCAAGCCGCTCGGTCATCCGGGCGTGATGCCGAAGCAATCCGCTGGAGACCTCGTATGAGCGGAGCCGTTCTCGAGGGCAAGGATCTTGCCCGTTTCTACACCGTCAATCGCGGCATGTTCAAACCTGAAGCGACCGTCAAGGCGCTGAATGGTGTGAGCTTCAGCCTTTATTCCGGCAAGACACTCGCCGTCGTCGGCGAATCCGGTTGCGGCAAGTCGACGCTCGCGCGTCTCGTCACCATGATCGAGGACCCGACGGGCGGCGAATTGTTCATCGATGGCAAGCCTGCACGGATCGGTGACCGAAGCCTGCGCAGCCAGGTTCAGATCGTATTTCAGAACCCTTACGGTTCGCTCAATCCGCGCCAGAAAGTCGGCGCGATTCTTGAGGAGCCGCTGAAGATCAACACCGACCTCGATGCCGCGGCCCGCCGTCGCAGGGCAGAAGAGATGATGGCACGCGTCGGCCTGCGCTCGGAACACTACGGTCGCTATCCGCATATGTTCTCGGGCGGTCAGCGCCAGCGTATCGCCATTGCCCGCGCGCTCATGCTGCGGCCGAAGGTGCTTGTGCTCGACGAGCCCGTGTCCGCCCTCGACCTCTCCATCCAGGCTCAGGTGCTGAACCTTTTGATGGACCTGCAGAAGGAAATGGGCCTTGCCTATCTCTTCATCTCGCATGGTCTTTCGGTCGTTCGCCACATCGCCGACGACGTGATGGTCATGTATCTCGGCCGGCCGGTCGAGACAGGGCCGGCGGCTGAAGTCTTTGCTCACCCGCGTCACCCCTATACGGCCGCCCTTCTTTCCGCGACGCCGATCGCCGATCCCGATCGCGCCAAGAACCGCATCCGTCTGCAGGGCGAGCTTCCGTCGCCGCTGAAGCCGCCGAGCGGCTGCCACTTCAATCCGCGCTGCTGGAAGGCTCAGGACTATTGCCGTCGGGTCGAGCCTCTACTAAGTGGAACAGGCACGCAACAATACGCCTGTCACTTCCCGCTCGACTGAGCGGGCACAGGCGACGACGGAGGATACATGCCGGAACGGACGAACACATCCCATGCAATCATCGTGATGGGTGTCAGCGGCTCCGGCAAATCCTCGATTGGTGAAAAGCTGGCGGAGGCGCTGAACCTCCGCTTCGTCGAAGGTGACGGGCTTCATCCTGCTTCGAACGTCGAGAAGATGTCGAAAGGCATCCCGCTGACCGATGAGGACCGGATGCCGTGGCTCGACGTGATCGGCGAGACCATTAAAGCCGCTCTCGCAAGCGGTGAAGGCATCGTTGTTTCCTGCTCGGCGCTGAAGCGCATCTATCGCGATCGTCTTCGCACCGCCGCCGGCGGCAGCCTCTTCTTCGTTTATCTTGATGGCTCCAGGGAGCTGCTCACGCGGCGGATGGGCGAGCGCAAGGGCCATTTCATGCCGGCGTCGCTGCTAGATAGCCAGCTCCAGACGCTCGAAGTGCCGACCGGCGAGCCCGGCGTCGTGACCGTCGATATCGACGACACGGTCGAAGGCATTGCAGAAGCGGCGCGAAAGAAGCTCGCGCCGCTTGGCATTGCCTGACCAAGGCCTATTGACGGCCTCTTGGAAGTGACCATCTTCGCGTGCTCAGTGGCGGCCGCCACAGAAGCCGCGCCGAGCCGGAGGACCTGCCTTGAGCAAAGCGGAACTTTCAGCGATCTATCGCGATTACATCGCCTGCCTGAATGCGCAGGACTGGCCGCGGCTGGGGCACTTCGTCGGCGACGATGTACGCCACAATGATCGGAGGCTCGGCCTGGCAGGCTATCGGGCGATGCTGGAGCGGGATTTCGAGGAGATCCCGGACCTTCATTTCGACGTCAAGCTGCTGACGGCCGATCCGCCCTTTATCGCCAGCCGGCTTGTTTTCGATTGTAGGCCGAAGGGCGCGTTCCTCGGCCTTCCCGTCAACGGAAAGCGCGTTTCTTTCGCCGAAAATGTCTTCTATCGCTTCGATCGGGAAAAGATCGATGAGGTTTGGTCGGTGATAGACAAGGCGGCGATCGAAGCACAGCTCTGATGAAAGCCGCCATGTCATGTTGTGCCGTTACGGGTTAAAGCGCTGCGGCGAATAGGCGGAAATATCGATGAAGGGCGTTTCGCCGGTAATGAGCTCCGCAAGCACGCGGCCGGTCACCGGTCCGAGCGTCAGGCCGTGATGCGCATGTCCGAAGGCGAACCACAGGCCGTTATGACGCGGCGCCTTGCCGATGATCGGCATCATGTCCGGTGTGCAGGGGCGGGAACCCATCCAAGGCTCCGGGTCCAGACGGCGCCCGAGCGGGAATACGGTGCGCGCCACCTTCTCGGCGCGGTCGAGCTGAACCGGCGTCTTCGGCGCATCGAGCGTGGCGAACTCCGCGCCGGTGGTCAGACGGATGCCGCGGTTCATCGGTGCGAGGAAATAACCGCGCTCGGCATCGAGCGTCCAGTTGTTGAGAACAGCATTGCCTTCTGCCGCATAGTGCATGTGGTAGCCACGCTTGACGCCGAGCGGGAAGGAGTAGCCAAGCCGCTTCGTCGCCACCGCAGCCCAGGGGCCGAGCGCCAGCACGGCATCGTCGGCATCCAGCGATCCCTCGGCCGTGGAGATGCGCCAGCCGGAGCCTACTTGGCCGAGCGAAGCGGCATCGCCGGTAACGAAACGGCCGCCCAGGCTTTCAAAATAGGTGCAGTAGGCGTTCGTCAGTGCATGTGGATCGAGGACAGACCATGGATCGCGCCAGCGCAGGCCGCCCGTAAAATTCTGCGTCAGGTTCGGTTCGATGCGCGCCACATCGGCGGAGCTCAGCTTGTCATAGGTGACGCCGAACTCCTTTTCCCAGAGGGTGGCTTCGGCAATCGCCTCGTCATATTTCTCGGCCGTGCGGAAAACCCGCATCCAGCCATCCTTGCGGATCAGCGCCTCGGCATGCGAGGCCTCGATCAGGTCCTTGTGCTCGGACACGGAGTTTTCGATCAGCGGTGCGTAGGCGCGCGTGATTGCCTCGTGTCGCCGCGCATTGGAGTTCCACCAATAGCGGGCAAGGAAAGCGACCTGACTTGGCAGCGTCTTCAGATGGTAATGCGCGTCGATGCGGTTGTTCAGCGCATAACGCAGCAACATCCCGAACTGCTGGGGGAAACCGTAAGGCACAACACCTTCGCGCTGGATCAAGCCGGCATTTCCGAAAGAGGTCTCGCTCCCCGGAGCCTTGCGGTCGATCAATGTCACCTGCCGTCCGCGCCGTTGCAGATGAATTGCCGCCGAAACACCGATGATGCCGGCACCGAGCACTATTGCATTCTTTGTCATTTTTTCTTGAAGCCCACTTAATTCCAAGGGCCGAAAATGCCCCCTGGATCGCGACCGCGCAATTGAAAAATGCATTTCATTTCAAAATCATTGCCGCTCGGAGTGCCGCATTTTCGGCGCGGATGCGGGCGGTCAGGATGATCGCATTCAGCACCGTGAAGATCCCGGCATAGAAATACATATCGAACGCCAGCGGTAGGGCTGCGATCTCTCCGGCAACGATCGCGTAATTGGGGTGCCGGATGAGGCGATAGGGTCCACTGCGGACAAGCGGCGCGTTCGGAAGAACAATGATACGTGTCGTCCATCGCTCCTTGAGAGTGGCAAGTACCCAGAGACGAAGGACCTGCAGGAGCATGAAGATGCCGAACCAGAAGAAGTTTACCGGCCGGTCGGTGGCAAGCAGCCACAATCCACCGATCCAGCCTGCGTGCAGTGCGACCATATAGGGATAGTGCTCAGCCCCGAACTCCCGCGCGCCTCGCGCAAAGAGCGCGGCGGTGTTGTGCTTGGCAAGAGCAAGCTCGCCCAGCCGCTGAAGCGTCACGAAGGTTAGAAGTGCGACGGAGGCAAGCATCATGCCGTCCTCCGCAGAGTGACGCAGCTGGCCGAAAAGCCCGGTCCCATCGCAATCATCGCTGCGCGGTCCGGCAGACCCGCTTGGATGACGCGTTCCAGCACGAAGAGCACGGTCGGTGAGGACATGTTACCATAGTCGGATAGCACTGAGCGCTCATGATCGAGCGAACCGGGTGAAAGCGCCAGCGCGCTTTCCATCGCTGCCAGCACCCTGGTACCGCCCGGGTGGCAGACAAAGCGGTCGATGTCCCGGCGCGAAAGCCCGTTGCGGGCAAGGATGCCGTCCAAGGCCGGGCCAAGCTCCCTTTCAGCGAAGGGCGGCAGCGATTGCGCAAGCACGATGCCGAAGCCGGTATCGTCGATCTTCCAGCCCATAATGTCGAGCGTGTCCGGAAACAGATGTTCGCCGGTGGATTCCACCGCGGCGATCCCGTCTCCGCCGTTGCGTAGCACGCAGGCCGCAGCGCCGTCGCCGAATAGCGCAGTTGCGATGATGTTCGGCCGCGTCAGCTCGTCCAGCCGGAAGGCGAGGGTGCAGAGTTCGATGGTCACGAAGAGAACGATCTTGCCCGCTCTGGCTTTCGCCTGGCGGACCGCGATGCCGAAGCCGGAGACGCCGGCCGCGCAGCCAAGCCCGAACACGGGCACACGCTCGATATCCGGTCGGAACCCCATCTTCCCAGCAAGTTGCGCGTCGAGGCTCGGCGTCGTGAACCCGGTAGAGGAGATGGTCACGACGCAATCGACATCGCCTGCTTTCAGATCGGCACGCCGCAGTGCCTTTGTCGCCGCTTCAACGAAGAGGCTGCCCGCGACCTCCGCATAGGCGTTCATGCGGTCTGGCCAGCCATGCGGCTCGTCGAACCATGAGAGCGGCCGCGCCGCATGGCGTTTGCTAATGCCTGCATTGTCGAAGACGCCGGCGAGATGCCGAAAGTCCGCGAAGCGGCCAGCAAAGAGGCGGGCGGAAGCCGCGGCAGCTTCCGCCTGCGTGATGACGTGTTCCGGCACCGCAACCGCGAGGCTCAGCAATTTCACCGTATCGCTCACTGCATTCTCCTTGTTGCCCGGCGGCAAAACGGAGAACACTTGGCACGGTGATTTATTCGGCCGTCAGCGTCACAAAAAGGTGATGCAAAAATCCCCTACGCCGTCCGAATAAAACGAAGGGCAGGGGTGTTCTTTCGGCGCAACGTCATTTTCCACGGAGATATTCCCATGACGACGACCACGACCGTTCGCATTGCTTCTCTCGTTTTTGGCGGCTTCATCGCCGCCTCCATGCTTTCTACCCCGGTCTTCGCAGTTGGTGGCGGTGGCGGCGGCAGCGACGCGAGCACGCCCGTTTGCAAAAAGGGTCAGATCTACGACAAGAAATCGAAGAGATGCGTAAAGCAGAGCAGCGCCAATGTGCCGGACGAGGACCGTACCGATTATGCCTATGCGCTGGCGAAGGCCGCCCGATACCAGGAGGCGCTCGATATGCTCGATACCGTCAAGGATCAGAATAATGCGGAAGTGCTGAATTATCGCGGCTACGCCACGCGCAAGCTCGGCCGTACGGACGAAGGCATCACCTATTACCTCCAGTCGGTAAAGCTCGACCCGAACTATGCGCAGGTCCGTGAGTATCTCGGCGAAGCCTATGTCGTCAAAGGTCGCATGGATCTTGCCAAGGAGCAGCTAGGCATCATCAAGACGATCTGCGGCACCGAATGCGAGCCGTATGAGGACCTCAACGCTGCCATCCTCAATCCGTCGAAGCTGTAAATCGAAGCAGGACGCGGGGCAGGCAGGAGGGGATATTAGGATGTCGGTCGCGCGCACGACATTTCCTGCGTATAGTCGCCTGAAAATGGAATCGCCGGCTCGACCGGCGATCTCCGGAAGAAGAACCGGGGCGGAGGCGGCCATCGCGAGCGAAGCGGATATCAGGAAAGGCCTGACAGAGAACTTTGCCAGGCTCTGGCGTTATGGCCTTGTACTCTCGCGTCAGCGTGATGTGGCCGATGACCTCGTGCAACAGACCTGCGTCCGGGCGCTTGAGCGCGCTGCGCAATTCGAACCAGGAACCCGGCTCGATCGCTGGTTGTTTTCGATCCAGCATTCGATCTGGCTGAACGAGGTCCGCTCCCGCAAGGTCCGCCAGGGCAGGGGTTTCGCGGATCCGGAAGAAGCGCTGGTCTTCGATGGCGCCCACGACACCGAAACGCACGTCATGGCAAACCAGGTGCTTCGGCAGGTCGACGCGCTTCCGGAAGCACAGCGCAGCGCCGTCTTCCTCGCTTATGTGGAAGGACTCTCTTATCGCGAGGTGGCAGAAGTCTTGGGAATACCGATCGGAACTGTGATGAGCCGGCTGGCGGCAGCCCGCGCGACGCTCTCCGGGGCTCTTTCGAAAGAGGCACGAGAATGAGCAACGATATCCATATTATGCCCTCTGACGAAGAGTTGACGGCCTTCATTGACGGTGAATTGCCGCCTCAGGATGCCGCGCGCATCGAAGCGCTCGCCACAGTCGACGACCACGTGGCCGGGCGGCTGGAATTCCTCTCCCGTAGCAGTCTGCCGTTCAAGGAGGCTTTCGCGCCGCTTCTTGCTGCCGCGCCAAAGGCCGAGCTGGAAGCGGTGCTCTCTGCGATCCCCGAGCGGCAGGAAAGCACGGCTTCGACTTTGACGGGCCGTCGCGGCTTTCTAAGCGCGATTGCTGCCTCGGTTGTCGCGGGCGTCATTGTCGATCGTGCCTACATCGGTCTCAGTCGCCGTCCATCGAGGGAAGAGAGCACGGAATGGCGCGGCGTCGTCGCCGAATACCTCTCGCTCTACACGGCCGACACGCTCGCGGGACCCGTGCCACCTGCCGATATTCAGAGCGCTCAGCTCGCCCTGCTCGAGGGAAAGCTGGGCCTTGCGCTTTCTCCGGAGAAGGTCGCGTTGCCTGGTGTGGACTTCAAGCGCGCCCAGCTCCTCGAGTATGACGAAAAACCGCTCGCGCAGATCGCCTATCTCGATCCCGAGACAGGCCCGATGGCACTCTGCATCATCCGTTCGAACAGCGGCGAAAAGTCGCCGGATATCGAGGGTCGCTTGGGCATGAATGTCGTTTACTGGTCCGATAACACTCATGCTTTCATGCTGATAGGTCATGCTCCGGCGGATCGGATGCAGGAAATCGCCGATAGCGTCAGGGCAAAATTGACGGTGTGAAGCCGTCCCGCCATTATGATGACCAGATTGCATGGTGTTGCCGGTCATCTCGATGCGATAGGACCGGTATTCTAAATGGATTGGATCAATCGTTATATTGACGAGCCGCTGCTTTCCGGCGCGGCACGTACGCTGCGGGCTTGGCATGCTTATACGGCGCAACATCCGGAACGTTTGGAACCGGTGTGGAATCTCGCGATGCTTTCGCTGCTTGCGATCGCAAGCCGGTACATTCTCTCCGGCTGGCCTCTTGTCCTGAGCCTCGCGGCATTGTTCATGCTGGCGCTGCCATCCGTCTGGAAGCTGGTTTCCTCCGCGAGAACCGGAGCAGGCGGCTATGACGCCCGGCGCTACAAATCGCTCCGCGCCCGGGCGATCAGCAAACGTGAGGCGGAGTGGTCGTTGCGCATGACGGTTCTCTTCGTTTCAGCGGGCCTGCCGTTCGTGACACGCATCGACGAGCCGGTCGGAGCGGCATTTATGGGTGGCGCATGCATGTGGTTCGTGCTGACCGCGCCGGTGAAGTTCTACCTCGAAGCAGCCGAGCCGCCCACTCCCGATCAAGGTGACCGCTCCCCCCGGGGCGCCTTTCAGCTCGGCTGACATCCCGGGGACCGCAGTACTTTCCAAGGCCTTCTGGAACAAATTGCCAAGGATCGCCGTTATTAGGCCAGGATCGGATAGAGGAGTTCACCATGCTGTACTACGCTTTGGTATTTCTCGTCGTAGCCCTGATCGCCGGTGTACTTGGATTCGGCGGCATTGCAGGCGCTTCGGCTTCCATAGCACAGGTTCTTTTCTTCATATTCCTGGTGCTGTTCGTCGTCTCGCTCGTCATGCGCCTGATGCGCCGCGAGTAACGCGACGGATATCTGGAATTCGGAACCCGGCGTTGCGGCGCCGGGTTTTATTTTGACAGATCGGTTCTGCATCCGCGCTGTCAGGATCTTCGATGTGCGGCGCACAATATTGACGTTCGCCCGAACCCATCCCAAAACAAATCTCGATGCTGAAAATCTGCGACAGGCGGCGCGACACGTGACATAAGGGCGCGCCGAAACCATTCCGGGACGCCCGAACGCCAATGATACGCATCGAAAACATCAGCAAACAGCTTAGCCACCGTATCCTCTTCATTGAGGCTTCTGCGGCTCTCAACAAGGGCGAGAAGATCGGTCTCGTCGGTCCGAATGGTGCCGGAAAGACGACGGTCTTCCGGATGATCACGCAGGAAGAGCACCCGGACGAGGGGCAGGTCGCCGTCGAGAAGGGCGTCACCGTCGGCTATTTCAACCAGGACGTGGGCGAGATGGAAGGACGCAGCGCCGTCGCCGAGGTGATGGATGGCGCAGGCCCCGTGAGCATCGTTGCCGCCGAATTGCGGGCTCTTGAGGCTGCCATGGCCGATCCCGATCAGGCGGACGACATGGAGACGATCATCGAGCGCTATGGCGAAGTGCAGGCGCGCTACGAGGAACTGGATGGCTACGCGCTCGAAGGGCGTGCGCGTGAAGTCCTGGCGGGCCTGAGCTTCAGCCAGGAGATGATGGATGGCGATGTCGGCGCGCTCTCGGGCGGCTGGAAGATGCGTGTGGCGCTTGCCCGTATTCTCCTGATGCGGCCCGATGTCATGCTCCTGGACGAGCCGAGCAACCATCTGGATCTGGAAAGCCTCATCTGGCTTGAGGAATTCCTCAAGGGCTACGAAGGCGCGTTGCTAATGACCTCGCACGACCGCGAGTTCATGAACCGCATCGTCACCAAGATCATCGAAATCGATGGCGGGACATTGTCGACCTACTCGGGTGACTACGGCTTTTACGAGCAGCAGCGGGCACAGAACGAAAAGCAGCAGCAGGCTCAGTTCGAGCGTCAGCAGGCGATGCTCGCCAAGGAGATCAAGTTCATCGAGCGCTTCAAGGCGCGCGCCTCGCACGCTTCGCAGGTGCAGAGCCGGGTGAAGAAGCTGGAGAAGATCGACCGGGTGGAGCCGCCCAAGCGCCGCCAAATGGTCTCGTTCGAGTTCCAGCAGGCGCCGCGCTCCGGTGAGGACGTCATCAACCTCAAGAACGTGCACAAGAAATACGGTAGCCGAACCATCTATGAGGGGCTGGATTTCATGGTACGGCGCCGGGAGCGCTGGTGCATCATGGGCATAAACGGCGCCGGAAAATCGACGTTGCTGAAGCTGGTAGCAGGCTCTGCGGAGCCGGATGAAGGCAGCGTCGCTCTGGGTGCCAGCGTGAAGATGGGCTATTTCGCGCAGCACGCCATGGATCTGCTGGACGGCGACCGCACCGTGCTCCAGTCGCTTGAGGATAAGTTCCCCCAGGCGGGTCAGGGCTCATTGCGTGCGCTGGCGGGCTGCTTCGGCTTTTCCGGCGACGATGTGGAGAAGAAATGCCGGGTGCTGTCAGGCGGTGAGAAGGCCCGGCTGGTCATGGCGATCATGCTCTTCGACCCGCCGAACCTTCTCGTGCTGGACGAGCCGACGAACCATCTGGATCTGGACACCAAGGAAATGCTCATCAACGCCCTGTCGGAGTATGAGGGGACGATGCTGTTCGTCTCGCACGATCGCCACTTCCTCGGCGCTCTGTCCAACCGGGTGCTGGAGATCACGCCTGACGGCATCCACCAGTATGCCGGCGGCTATACCGAGTATGTGGCGCGCACGGGCTATGAGGCTCCCGGCCTGCGCAGTTGAGCGCTTGGCCTTCAGCAGGAGTATTTTCAAGCGTGCTCATGTATCATATCGCAAGCGCCTCTTTGTCGGCGCTTGCTGCGAATTAAAGCAGTAGCCGGATGAGCGATGTCATCGACCGAGTTTCATCTTGTGACGGAATGGATCGTCGATTCAGCGGTTGAAGATGTCTGGCGGGTTCTCAATACGCCTGAGACCTGGCCTGACTGGTGGCCGTCCGTGAAACAGGTCGATCTGTTGCGGGAAGGGGACGAGGCCGGCATCGGTTCCATCTACCGGATGCGATGGGCGACAGCGCTGCCTTACGACCTGACCTTCGAGCTGCAGACGATCAGGGTAGAGCCGCTCGTGACCATCGAGGGCCGGGCTTCCGGCGAACTCGATGGCATCGGACGGTGGACGCTGCGGCCCGAAGGCTTCAAATGCAAGGTTCGCTACGATTGGATCGTCAAGATCACAAAGCCTTGGATGGTCAGATTTGCATTCATCCTGAGGCCGGTCTTCAGATGGAACCATAACGTGGTCATGGAACGCGGCCGGCGCGGTCTCGTGCACTACCTCGCGCGCAATCGCTGACATAAATCTCGCCGTAGCTTCGCGTCTTGAAGGATCGGCAGGCTCTAAGCGCGCTCCGCCCAGATCTTCGCCAGTTCGACGATCGTTTTTACCGCTTTTTCCATGTCTTGTCGGCTGACCCATTCGAGCGGCGAGTGAAAGGCGTGGCCGCCCGCAAAGATGTTGGGGCAGGGCAGGCCCATGAACGAAAGCCGCGAACCGTCGGTACCGCCCCTTATGCTGCCGCGCACCGGCTCCATTCCCGCCCGCCGCACCGCCTCAAGGGCGTTTTCGACGATCTCCGGATGACGGTCGAGGATGACCTTCATGTTGCGGTACTGCTGCTTGACCTCGAAAGCGTAAGATGAGCCGGGATAGTCGGCCATGACCTCCCGCACGATCCCCTCGAGCATGGCTTCCTTGGCAGCAAGTCCATCATCCTCGAAGTCGCGGACGATGAGGCTGAGGCTTGCCTTTTCCATCGAGCCGGTCACACCCGTCGGGTGAACGAAACCCTGCCTGCCCGCCGTCGTCTCGGGCGCCATGTCCTTCGGTAGCCGGCTGATAATCGCTCCGGCAATCTTGACGGAATTCTCCATCTTCCCCTTGGCGAAACCGGGATGGATCGCGACACCTTGAATAGTGATTTCGACGCCATCGGCCGAGAAGGTCTCATCCTCGATATGGCCAGGCATTTCGCCATCCATGGTATAGGCAAACTGCGCGCCGAGCTTTGCGAGATCCACCTTGTCCACGCCGCGCCCGATTTCCTCGTCGGGCGTGAAGAGGATCTTGATTGTCCCATGCTGGATATCGGGATTGTCGACCAGGTATTGCGCCGCAGTCATGATCTCGGCAATTCCGGCCTTGTCGTCGGCACCAAGCAGCGTCGTGCCGTCGGTGGTGATGACGTCGTTGCCGATCTGGTCCTTCAGTGCCGGATGATCGCTGACGCGAATGACCTGCTGCGGATCACCCGAAAGCTGAATGTCGCCACCGCCATAGTTGCGCATGACTTGCGGTTTGACATTCGTACCGGTGAAATCCGGCGCGGTATCCATGTGCGAGCAGAAGCAGATGACGGGGACCGGCTTGTCGGTGTTGGACGGGATGGTCGCATAGACATAGCCGTGCTCGTCGAGATGCGCATCGGGCAGGCCGATTGCCAGCAACTCCTCCACCAGCATGCGGCCGAGGTTCTTCTGCTTTTCTGTCGAGGGCTGCGTCGATGACTTTGGATCCGACTGCGTGTCGATGACGACGTAGCGAAGGAAGCGATCGGTAACGGTATCGGTCATGGCGAGGTCCAATGATGAGCGTCGGCTATGGACTGCTGTAGCCTTCATCCGTGTCGCGGTGAAGGCATTTTTGCTTTGCCAACGCGTTTGCCACCAGGACGACCAGTTATCAGCCGTCGGCCTGATCGCGATCGTCTAACCCAGTGCCACTACGGTCCATCCAACGCCGAGGATAGCGGCAGCAAGAAGCGTTACAATGACGGAGAAGTTGAGACGGAATATCGCAATGGCGGCGAGCGCGGTCAAAGTCAGCGACGGCAGGTTGAGCGACGAAAGCACAGGCACATCAAGCCACCAGCTCCCAAACGTGAGCGTGCGGACCTCTCCAAAAAGAACGTGCAGGCCAAACCAGATCGCCAGATTGAGAATCACGCCGACGATCGCAGCCGTGATCGCCGACATGGCTGCGGAGAGTGCCGCGTTTCCACGCAGCTTTTCGATGAACGGAGCGCCAAGAAAAATCCATAGGAAGCTCGGCAGGAAGGTCACCCAGGTCGTCAGGACCGCGGCAAGCGTGGCCGCCGTCAGCGGGCTCAGCGTACCCGGATCGCGGTGGCCTGCCAGAAAGCCAACGAACTGCGTTACCATGATCAGCGGACCCGGCGTGGTCTCCGCCATTCCGAGGCCATCCAGCATTTCCCCGGGCTGTAGCCATCCGAATCGCTGGACAGCCTCCTGGGCGACATATGCGAGAACCGCATACGCTCCGCCGAAGCTGACGACAGCCATCTGGCTGAAGAAGATGCCAACCTTGGAGAATACGTTATCAGGGCCGAGAGTGACCCAGAGCCCCGCGACGGGAAGGAGCCACAAAGCGGCCAATATCCCTGACGTTTTCAGCGACCAGGCCAGATTCGGCCGCGCGTGGAGAGGGACATTTTCGCCCAGAGCCGAGTCCCGGTCTTCCAGAATCTTGCCTGAACCCGATTTATGACCGCCGCCAACCTTGAAGGCGGCCACATCGGCACGGCCGCCAAGGAAGCCGATGACACCCGCGCCGACAACGATGAACGGGAAGGGCACGTGCAGGAAGAAGATCGCGATAAATGCGGCAGCCGCGATGCCGATCATCACATTGTTCTTGAGGGCCCGGCTGCCGATCCGGAACACCGCTTGTATGACGACTGCCAGGACCGCGCATTTGAGGCCAAAGAAAAGTCCTTCGATGAACGTCACGTTGCCGAAGAGCACGTAGATGTAGCTGAGCGCGAGAATGGACACGAAGCCCGGCAAGACGAACAAAGCGCCGGCAATGACGCCGCCCAGCGTTCGGTTGAGGAGCCAGCCGATATAGATGGCGAGCTGATGAGCCTCTGGACCGGGAAGGAGCATGCAATAGTTCAGCGCATGCAGGAAACGGTGCTCCCCAACCCAGCGTTTTTCGTCGACGATGATGCGATGCATGACGGCGATCTGTCCCGCGGGACCGCCGAAACTCAAGGCGGCGACGCGGGCCCAGACTTTCGTTGCTTCGGACAGGGGAACGATATCGCTCTCGGCCGAGAGAGGTGCGGTTCCTGCCTTTCTGGCCAACTCCGTCATCGTTTCCTATCCCTTCCTCGGATTCGGCCAGTTATGCGTCTCGTCCGTCGCGTCGCGGCACCATCTGTAGAAAGCGTCGTAGATCGTCAAGCCTGCCTCCAGCTGTTCGAGGTCGTCGTCGAACATTCTGGAGAGGCCAAGGGAGGCGGCCAATAGTCCAGGCACTTCCGGTGCGAGGTCTGGCCGCGCCGTATCCGCGCCGCGCACGATCCTCGCGAGATGGAGAATGGGCTCCGACTTCAGGCAGAACTCCTCGACCATCACGTCGAATGTGCAAAGCTCGCCGCGATGGCTCCAGAAGACGTCCTCGATGTCGAACGGCATTGCATTGAAGCGCTCCGCAACAGCGGGCACCTGACTTGCAGGTACGAACAGAAAGACTGCGGAGGGGTCCACGAAACGGCGGATGAGCCAGGGACAAGCAATGCGGTCGATCTTCGGGCGAGCCCGTGTCACCCATACCGTTCGGCCCTTTGCATCTCGCGGCGGCAGTTTCTCGTCCGGAACGAGGATGCCTTCTGCGGCGCGCCAGGCTTCGAAACCGCCGTCGAGCACTTCAGCCTGGTTTCCTGCGTGCCTGAGATAGGCAGCGACGCCGTGGCTGAGCTTCTCACCCTTCTGGCATATCACGATCGAAGGGCCGGTGACCTCAGAACTCCAGGCCTCGACCTCACGATAATCCCGCCGGATCGAGCCCGGGATGAGGCGTGGGTCGTACGCAAAGTCGTCGTCAGTGCGGACGTCAATAAGCATTGGCACGTTGGGCGTACCGACGATGCGGGTCAGCTTGTCAGATGTGATTTCGAGATATGACGGCATAGCTGCGTCCCTCCGTTGCTTCGGGGTTCAAGGACGCGATTCTCTAGCTGTCGCCTCGTGGGGTGATCGCTACCCCATGTCCAAAAATTTGCAGCAGCGCTGGTGATTGTCAAGAGGTGGAAGCATTGGTCGCCGCCGGACGCAATCGCTCCACTATAGCCAATTTTTCCTTGCCGCGAGCGGCTACGCATCCTCGGCCACAGCGGAAAATTGCACTGACGGTACAGTTCGTTGTAATTATTTCGTCCGCTTGATTTTGGAGGAAACGCAGCATGGACCGATTCACAGGCGGCTGCCTGTGCGGCAGCGTCCGGATTGTGGCGTCGGGACGCCCGTACCGGGTCGGCCTTTGTCACTGTCTCGACTGCCGCAAGCATCATGGAGCCCTTTTTCACGCTTCCGCTGTGTTCCCTCGGGATGCGGTGACGATCGATGGCGAAACACGCGACTATGCCGGGCGATTTTTCTGTCCCCGCTGCGGTTCGTCAATTTTCGGATGCACGGCAGACGAAATCGAGGTGAACCTGGGATCCCTGGATGCCCCTGACCAACTGAGGCCGACCTACGAACTCTGGACCGTCCGTCGCGAGTCCTGGTTGCCGCCGTTTCCGTTGACGAGACGATACGAGCGCGATCGTGATGCCACGAGCCGTTTCGAGGAGTAGGTCGCACGAACAGTGCGAAGGCGCCGTTACAAGGTGACAGAGACGTATGCCTTGATGATGCTCGATGACAGAGCCTTCGACATGGAGGGCGAGATCCACGGCCGGGCGACCGAGCAGTTAGCTGATTGTTGAAATTATTGGAAAGAAGGTAATTGGCTGGGGAACCTGGATTCGAACCAAGATCGACGGAGTCAGAGTCCGCTGTTCTACCATTGAACTATTCCCCAGCAGGTGCGGCCGGCGAAGCGGTTGCGCTGGTGTGCGGCGCTTATAAACAAAAGCCGCGAGAATGCAAATACCTGTTTCCAAAAAATTTCCGCGCCGTGAACAGGCGAGGTTGGCGGGTGCAATTTCAGAAATTCAAAAAGAATTTGGTGATTTGAACGGGCGCTGGTATTCTCGCGCCAACGCAAAACTAGTGAGCGCCTGCTGCATACCGTCATGGACTTGCGCGGCGCGTGGAAAACGAACGTGGAAGACCCCGAAGGCGGCGCAAAGCCGCAATTTGACGGGGCGTCGGCGGCAGCGCGAAGGGATGGTAAGAAGTCCCGGCGCCGCAAGGGCAAACGAGGCGGCCAATCCCGCAACGTGGCTCATGCTGCTTGGCAGGCTCCTTCTGGCACATCCGGAGAGGCTGCGCGCCCCATGGAAGCTGCGGCCGAAAATCCGGCCCGCAAGCGCAAACGCCGTCGCCGTGGCAACGGCGGGCAGCAGCATGGCGGGGCTTCCGCAACGATCCAGCAGCGTGAGAAACCGGCTTCGGCCGATCTGGCGGCGCATTCGGGCGAAGAGGCTTCGTCCAGCCGGCGCAACCGGCGCAAGCATCGCGGAAAGCGCGGCATTCAAGGACGCCCGCTGGCGCCCGGCAAGGCTGTCGGTCAGCCGGCGATCGTTCCACAGCCAACCGCCGCCAGAGCTGCCGGCATAGCCCCGGTTCCAGGCATCGCGCGCGCCAATGGGAGTGCCGAGGCCCAGGCCGGCGACGCCTACAGACGCGCCAGCCAGCTTCCGGCCCGCGGAAATCGCGCGTCGGATAACCCGTGGCCGGACGAGCTCTATGCCGCGCTCGATCTCGGCACCAATAATTGCCGTCTGCTGATTGCGCAGCCGACCCGGCCAGGACAATTCCGCGTCGTCGACGCCTTTTCGCGGATCGTCCGCCTCGGCGAGGGGCTTGCCGCAAGCGGCCGCCTCTCGGACGAGGCGATGGAGCGCGCCATTGATGCGCTGCGCGTTTGCGCCGGGAAGCTCAAGAACCGCGAAATCCGCCGCATGCGTCTGATCGCCACCGAAGCCTGCCGCCAGGCCGCAAACGGCGAGGCGTTCCTCGAGCGCGTGGTTGCCGAAACCGGGCTCGAACTCGAGATCATCGACCGCGAAACGGAAGCGCGCCTTGCCGTATCCGGCTGCTCGTCGCTTGTCGGACGCGAAGCGCGCTCGGTCGTGCTTTTCGATATCGGCGGCGGCTCGTCGGAAATCGCCGTGATCCGCATTGGCGAGAATCGCTTCAGCCGCCTTGCCAACCACATCACCCACTGGACCTCGCTGCCGGTCGGAGTCGTTACGCTTTCCGAACGGCATGGCGGACAGCATGTGACCCCCGAAAGCTTCGAGGGCATGGTGTCGGAAGTGGCAGACATGCTTGCAAGCTTCAGTTGCCCGGAAATCGAAATCGCACAATCCGGCGATTTTCACCTGATCGGCACGTCGGGCACGGTAACGACGCTCGCCGGCGTCCACCTCGACCTGCCTCGCTACGACCGCCGCAAGGTGGATGGCATTTGGCTCTCGGATGACGAGGTTTCGGCCATGCAGGCGAAACTCCTCTCCTGGGACTTTGCAAGCCGCGCCGCTAACCCCTGCATCGGGCCTGATCGCGCCGATCTGGTGCTGGCCGGCTGCGCCATCTTGGAGGCGATCCGCCGCCGCTGGCCGAGCCCGCGCATGCGCGTTGCCGATCGCGGCTTGAGGGAAGGCCTGCTGACCGACATGATGGCGGACGACGGAGTCTGGCGGCGTCATCGAAACCGCCGCGGCCAGCGCGCAAGGTAGGGAAGAATGACTAAGGCACCGATCGCCGGCAACCGCACCGGCCGCAAGCTAGGCCAGCGCGTCAAGAACAAGAAGATGAAGGCGTCATCGCGCCAGTGGCTGCAGCGCCATATCAACGATCCCTATGTGCAGCGCGCGCAGCTCGAGGGTTATCGCGCCCGCGCGGCTTTCAAGCTGCTGGAGATCGACGAGAAGTACAATATTCTGAAGGGTGCCCGCCGCATCATCGATCTTGGTGCTGCTCCGGGCAGCTGGTCGCAGATTGCCGCGAAAGTGACGGGATCGACGGACGAGGACATCCGCGTCGCGGCGATCGACTTCCTGGAGATGACCCAGCTTCCGGGCGTCAAGGTATTGCAGCTCGATTTCCTGGATCCTGAAGCACCCGCCAAGCTCATGGAGGCCGTCGGAGGCACGCCGGACCTGGTGATTTCAGACATGGCGGCGCCCACGACGGGTCATCACCGCACCGATCATTTGCGGACGATGCATCTCTGCGAGGTCGCCGCGCATTTCGCCGTCGAGGTTCTGGGCGAGGGTGGCCATTTTCTTGCAAAGACCTTTCAGGGCGGCACCGAGCGCGAATTGCTCAACATGCTGAAGCAGCATTTTCGCCAGGTCGTGCACGTGAAGCCCGCCTCATCACGCGCGGAATCGGTCGAAATGTTCCTGCTGGCGAAGGGGTTCAAGGGCCGCAAGCCGGACGCTGATGCCATGGAAGCTTGATCTTTCCGGTCATCTGGGGCGATTATGACGGTCCCAGGACCGGAATGCCATTGACCATGCTTCTCTATGTGACCCTCGGAACAAATGACATCGAGCAGGCGCGGCGCTTCTATGATGCCGTCCTGCCGGTGCTCGGCTATCGCTGCAGCGCCTGTCGAACGAGGAAATCGGCTACTCCGCGGATAGGGATACGCGCTGCCGCCTATGGGTGGTCACGCCCTTCAACCGCCGGCGGGCGTCGAATGGCAACGGTACGATGGTGGCACTCTCAGCCGAAAGCCGGGCTGATGTCGATGCCTTCCATGCGGCGGCAATGGCAGCTGGAGGCGCCGACGAGGGCAAACCAGGCCTGCGGCCGTTCCACGCGAGTTTCTACGCCGCCTATATTCGCGATCTCGACGGCAACAAGCTCAGCGCCGTTTGCGAAAAGCCGGAATAGGAAGGCTATTTGACTGCCTGCTCCTCGGCCTCGATGACCTCCGGATCGATCCGCTTGGCGCGGTGTCCTGAAACGATGGCGCCGGCGTTCTTGTCCATGCGGACGAAGGGGATCATCGCCAACACCGTCAATCCGGCAATGACGTAGAAAGCCAGGTGGAAGTCGGCGACCTGCAGTGCTTCGCCCCGGAGATAGATCGACGTCTCGAGGATGGTTGCCGCGACGGCGACGCCGAGCGCAAGGCTGACCTGCTGCATCACCGAGCTCAACGATGTGGCCTGGCTTGCTTCCTTGTCGTCTATTTCCGCGAAGGCAAGCGCATTCACGCCAGTGAACATGAACGAGCGGGAGAACCCGCCGATCAGCAGCACGCCGATGATAACGAGGTGTGACGTCTCCGGCGTGAAGAGGCCGGTGATGATGGTCACGACAGTCGTCACCACGCCCGCGCCGAGCAGTGTCGATCGAAAGCCGATGGCTCTGTATACGCGCCGCGCCATGAATTTCGTCGTTATTGCACCGATCGCGCCCGAGAAGGTGATGAGGCCGGACTGAAAGGGCGTGAGTCCGAAGCCGAGCTGCAGCATCAGCGGCGTCAGGAAGGGCATGGCACCCACGCAGATGCGGAAAAGCATGCCGCCGCCTGTCGAGGCGCGGAAGGTCGGATTCTTGAAGAGGTCGAGATTGAGGATGGGTGTCGGATAGCGTCTGGCGTGGCGCACGTAGAGCAGGCCGCAGATCAGGCCGACCACTGTCGCTGAAATGCCGATGACCGGCGGCAAAGCGGGAAGGCTGACGACCGACAGGCCGAAGACGATGCCGGCCGCAGCAAGGGCTGTCAGCACGAAGCCGATAATATCGAGCTTCGGCGGAGCGGTTGCTTCAACCTCCGGCAGAAAGATCGTCGCGAGCCACACACCGATCACGCCGACCGGTACGTTGATGAGGAAAATCCAATGCCAGCTGAAATAGGTGGTGATGAAGCCGCCGAGCGGCGGCCCGGCAAGTGGTCCGACCAGGGCCGGGATCGTCAGCAATGCCATTGCCGACACCAGATCGCTCTTCTGTGTCGTGCGCACCATCACCAACCGGGCGACCGGCGTCATCATCGCGCCGCCCATGCCCTGCAGGAAGCGGGCGAAGACGAACTCGATGAGGCTGGAGGAGAAGGCGCAGAAGAGCGAACCAACGACGAAGACGCAGATTGCCAGCCGGAAGATGCGCTTGGCGCCGAACCGGTCCGCCATCCAGCCGCTGACCGGAATGAAGACCGCAAGCGACACCATGTAGGAGGTCAGCGCCAGCTTCAGCGTGATCGGCCCGACATGCAGGTCGTTGGCAATCGCCGGCAGAGCGGTCGCGATCACGGTGGAGTCCATCTGCTCCATAAAGAGCGCGACGGCCAGAATCAGCGGAACGATGCGGTTCATAGGCGAAAGCCCTGGTGGATCTTGGAGGAGGCTTGGGAGGTCCCCTGCTCTGTAGTCTCCCCTGCGGTCGCTGCCAACCCCTGAAGTTGTCGTGTTTACACGTTTTTATCACGTATGCGTGAGACGGCTTGCGCGACAACCGCTCCTTTCAAAATTCGCATATGTTCACCCGGCCGGACGGTGTCTCCGGCGAACGAGCCAAAGGCGTCAGCGCGGCGACGCACCGCGCTATTGGAGGATGGATATGGCAGCTTCATTGGGGATGAAGCGGCGCACGCTAATCGTGGCAGGCATTGGCCTGCTTGCGGCGCCTGCTATTTTAAGAGCAACGGCTTCAACAGCCGCAAGCAGAGAGACAAGTAATATGAGTGCAATGATGCTGCCCGAGATCAACCAGTTCAAGCTCGGCTCTTTCAAGATTACCGCGATCAGGGACGGCGGCAACGTCCTGGACAAGCCTTTCGAAACTTTTGGTACCAATCAGGATCCGGAGACGGTCAAGAAGCTGCTTACCGACAATTTCCTGCCGACCGAGAAATTCGTGAACAGTTATTCGCCGGCACTGATCGATACCGGCTCCGACGTCATCCTGGTCGATACCGGTTTCGGCGCCGCCGGACGCGAGCGAGGCCTCGGCAAACTCCAGGATGGACTGAAGGCTGCCGGTTATGCGGCAGATGACGTCACCGTCGTCGCACTCACCCACCTGCATGGCGATCATATCGGTGGTTTGATGGAAAACGGCGCTCCTGCCTTCAAGAATGCGCGCTACGTGGCGGGCCAGGCGGAATATGACTTCTGGTCCAGCAAGGCCCGCGAAGGCACGCCGGCCGAAGGCGGCCACAAGGCAGTGCTCGCCAATGTCGTGCCTCTGGCCGACAAGACGACGTTCATCAAGGATGGAGATCCAGTCGCCAGCGGCATCACGGCGGTGCTGGCGCCGGGCCACACACCCGGCCACATGGTTTTCCATGCCGAATCGGACGGTAAGCGGATCGTCCTCACCGGCGACACTGCGAACCACTATATCCTGTCGCTGCTGCATCCCGAATGGGAGGTGCGCTTCGATATGGACAAGGCGCAGGCTGCCGCCTCGCGCAAGAAGGTCTTCGACATGATCGCGACCGACAAGATCGCTTTCCTCGGCTACCACATGCCCTTCCCGGCGGTGGGCTTTGCGGAGAAGGAAGGGACGGGCTATCGGTTCGTGCCGAAGACCTATCAGTTCGACATCTGAGCCTGGCGCGCATAGCAGCCATCACGCGCCCGGCCGGCAAGCCGGGCGTTTTGCTATTCACTTCCTGTCATAGACGTGTTACCAGCCCTCGCCAACTTCCAAAGCAATCCTTGCATACCGCCGGGGCGGACGATTCGTTCCGAGAGGGTTTGCATTTTCTTACCTGAAGGAAATTGGCCATGGCTCGCATCATTGAAACGCCAACCGGATTGGACGCACTCACGTTCGACGACGTGCTCCTGCAGCCCGGTCATTCCGAGGTTCTGCCCGGTCAGACGAGTGTCGCCACGCGCATCGCGACCGACTTCGAACTGAACATCCCGATCATCTCCGCAGCCATGGATACCGTGACCGAAGGCCGTCTGGCGATCGCCATGGCGCAGGCAGGTGGCCTTGGCGTCATCCACAAGAACTTCACCCCCGTCGAGCAGGCGGAGCAGGTTCGTCAGGTCAAGAAGTTCGAAAGCGGCATGGTCGTCAATCCGGTGACGATAGGTCCGGAGGCAACGCTCGCCGACGCCCTGGCGCTGATGAAGATGCACGGCATCTCCGGCATCCCGGTCGTCGAGAAGTCCGGCCGCCTCGTCGGCATCCTCACCAACCGCGACGTCCGCTTCGCCTCCGATCCTACACAGAAGATCTACGAGTTGATGACCCGCGAAAACCTCGTGACGGTCAAGGAGAGTGTCGATCAGCAGGAAGCCAAGCGCCTGCTGCATGCACACCGCATCGAGAAACTGCTGGTCGTCGATGGCGAGGGCCGCTGCGTCGGTTTGATCACCGTCAAGGATATCGAGAAGGCGCAGCTCAATCCGAACGCCTCCAAGGACGCGCAGGGCCGCCTGCGGGCTGCCGCCGCTGTCGGCGTCGGTGACGATGGCTTCGAGCGCGCCGAACGGCTGATCGACGCAGGCGTCGACCTGCTCGTCGTTGACACCGCTCACGGTCATTCGGCTCGCGTTCTGGAAGCCGTCGCCCGCGTCAAGAAGCTCTCCAATTCCGTTCGCATCATGGCCGGCAACGTCGCAACGGCTGAAGGCACCAAGGCGCTGATCGATTCCGGTGCGGATGCCGTCAAGGTCGGTATCGGCCCGGGTTCCATCTGCACGACGCGCGTCGTTGCCGGGGTCGGCGTTCCGCAGCTCGCCGCGATCATGTCCGCCGTCGAAGCGGCGAAGGCACAGGATATTCCGGTCATCGCTGACGGCGGCATAAAGTTTTCGGGTGACGTCGCAAAGGCAATAGCGTCGGGCGCTTCCGCCGTCATGGTCGGCTCGCTCCTTGCCGGTACCGATGAGAGCCCGGGCGAAGTCTATCTCTACCAGGGCCGCTCGTTCAAAGCCTATCGCGGCATGGGCTCCGTCGGCGCCATGGCACGCGGCTCCGCAGACCGCTACTTCCAGGCGGAAGTCCGTGACACGCTGAAGCTTGTGCCGGAAGGCATCGAGGGCCAGGTGCCGTACAAGGGGCCGGTCTCTGGCGTCCTGCACCAGCTCGCGGGCGGCCTGAA
This sequence comes from Rhizobium sp. P32RR-XVIII, assembly GCF_012641395.1. Classification (GTDB taxonomy): domain Bacteria; phylum Pseudomonadota; class Alphaproteobacteria; order Rhizobiales; family Rhizobiaceae; genus Rhizobium. The sequence goes on from NZ_JABAIH010000001.1 coordinate 733,325, forward strand.
AGCGGCTATGGGCTACGTCGGCGGCAAGGACATCAAGGAATTCCAGGAGCGTGCCACCTTCGTGCGCATCTCCGGCGCCGGCCTTCGCGAAAGCCACCCGCATGACGTGACGATCACGCGCGAAAGCCCGAACTACCCGGGCGTCGGCGTCTGATCATGCTGACGGGCAGCCGGATACCATCTTGGGTTATCGGGCTGCTTGCCATTCTTTCTGCCGCCGCTCTGGCCTGGACGGCCTTCGGCTACGCCCTGCCGTTCCAGCAGGAAACCGGGCGGCCAATGCTCGACACCTATTTCTCCGGCTACGACTATCCTGCGGTCGTGGCCATGCAGAAGCTGTTGAGCGAGAACGATGTCGCCCGCGGGCTGCTGTTTAGCATGTATCGCGGCCCGGAGCTCGTGCTGCCGGCGCTGGTGACCATGCTACTTTGGGCGATTCTCCTGAAGCTTCAGCCGGACCGCAGCTATTCCGGCAAGCCGATGCATCCCGTTTTGAGCAAGGCAATTTATGCTCTACCGCTCATCTACGGCATTGCGGACTATGCCGAGAATATCTCCAGTCTCATTGCTTTCGGCGATAGCGGGTCCGCAGCATCTGCCGCCGCGTTGCTGCCCTGGATGACCAAGTTGAAATTCGCAGCGCTCGCCGTCTCGGCAATCATCATCTTTCGTTCTTTACTCATACGGCCCGGTCCGGGCAGCGACGATCCACAATAGGCTGGAAAGTGCCCGTATTTTCCTCTACTGCTTTGAAAATATGAGAGAAGTTGTGAGGGAAACCATATGACCGGCTATGAAATGTTCTGGCCAATTATTGCCCATGTCGGCCTGGTCTATGTCCTCTATATGCTGCTCAGCCTCCGCCGCCGGCAGATGGTGCAGGCGGGCAAGGCCAAGACATCAGACTACCGCGAAAACCGCGGCGAACCATCGGAGAGCCTTGTCGTCAGGAACAGCATCGCCAATCAGTTCGAGCTGCCGGTTCTCTTTTATGTCTGCTGCGTCCTGCTTTACATCACGGAAGCCGACAACTTGCTCGCCGTCGTCCTTGCCTGGATTTTCGTCGCGCTTCGCTATCTGCATGCATTCATCCATGTCACGACCAACAACATGCGATACCGAAGCCCGCTCTTTGCCGCGGGTTACGTGGTGCTTGCCGCCATGTGGGTGTGGCTCGCAGTCTGGATGATTTTTCCAAACGGCTGATGGATCATCGCGCCGGTAACGCGGTTTTGTTCCTGCGTTACCGGGCCATGGCTTATCTTGCCTTCCATAATCAGGGGAAAGAGGAGGTTCACATGGATAAACCGCAAATCACGCAGGCCATGATCGATGCGTATGATGAATACACGCATCTGACGCTCGACCGCCGCAGTTTCATGGACAAGCTGACGAAGCTTGCAGGCTCGGCGAGTGCCGCGGCCCTCATCGCCCCGATGCTCGCCGCAAACAAGGCGAGCGCGGAAATGATTGCCGCCAACGACGACCGGCTAAAGGCGCAGGATGTTACCTATCCCGGCAGCAGTGGCGAGATGAAAGGCTATCTTGTCGAGCCCAAGGATGCCTCGAGCAAGCTCGGCGCGGTGGTCGTGATCCACGAAAATCGTGGCCTCAACCCGCATATTCGGGATGTCGCGCGCCGCATGGCGCTCGAAGGCTTCATCGCGCTTGCGCCGGATTTCCTGTCGCCGCAGGGCGGTACGCCGGAGAACGAGGATCAGGCACGCGATATGTTTGGCAAGCTTGATGCGGCGACGACCGTCGCGAATGCCGAGGCGAGCGTCAAATATCTGAAGACGCTGCCGCTCTCAAACGGCAATGTCGGCGCCATTGGCTTTTGCTGGGGCGGTGGCCTCGTGAACAATCTTGCGACGAAATCGCCGGAGCTGAAGGCCGCCGTTGCCTATTATGGCGCGCAACCCAAGGCGGAAGAGGTGCCGAACATCAAGGCGGCGCTGATGCTGCACTATGCCGGTCTCGACGAGCGCATCAACGCCGGCATCGACGCCTACAAGAAGGCGCTGCAGGATAACGGCAAGGACGTCCAGGTCTTCGTCTATGACGGCGTCAACCATGCCTTCAACAACGACACGTCTGCGGCACGCTACGACAAGAAAGCGGCGGACCTCGCCTGGAGCCGCACCGTCGAGTTCCTGAAGAAGAACCTGGGCTGATCAGGCGGCGGCGTCGCGTGCAATGGCGGAGGCGGCAATGACCGCCTCGGCCAGAGCCTCCATCTCCTTGGCTCGATGGCTGCTGCGCCGCCAGGCGAGCCCGATCTCGCGTGCCGGCTGAGGCTCGGCGAAAGGCACGATGCGGATCGAGTTGCGGTTCGTCTCGGTGGCAATCGCCATTTCCGGGATGAGCGTCATGCCCATGTCGTGCGACACCATCTGCAGGAGCGTCGCCATCGACGTGGCGCCAAAGTTGACGAGACTGCGCTTGCCGGCGCTGCAGACGGCGAGCGCCTGATCACGCAGGCAATGGCCTTCCTCCAGCAGCAGTAGCCGATCGACATTCACCTCGTTTTCGGTGAGCGGCGACAGCAGCACGCTCTCGCCATTTTCGGCAACCGCCATATAGAAGCGGTCGGTAAAGAGCGACCGCGTCTGGATGCCTTCGACGTCGAGCGGCAGCGCGGCGATGACCGCATCGAGCTTGCCCGTTGCAAGATCGGCCATGAGCCGGTCGGTCACTGCCTCTTTGAGCTCTACCTCCACGGACGGATAAGTCCGGCGCAGATGCGGGATGAACTGCGGTACGAGATAGGGCGCGACAGTCGGAATAATGCCGATGCGGATCAACCCTGCCAGCAGGCCGTCGCCCTTCCTGGCTGTCTGTTCCAGCAAATCTACCTGATGCAGGATGGCACGCACATGAAGCAGCACCTCCTGTCCTTTGTGCGTAAGTATCGTGCTCGTGCGCATCCGCTCGAAGAGCTTGGCGCCCAGATACTCCTCCATTTCCATGATCTGCGCCGAAAGCGCCGGTTGGCTGATGTGGACCAGTTCCGCCGCCCGCCGGAAATGGCCGGTGGTGGCGAGGGCGTCGAAATAGCGCATCTGCCGCAGTGTCAGCATGATAAGTTTTTCCGATTGTGATCCTCATTAAATACGATTGGAAATTATCAATGGTCAATGGGAGAACAAAGCCGCTGGAACCCAAAGAGTGTTCAAGAACCTATTTCAATGGAGAATTTCATGTCCGATCGCCCACGCTTGACGACAACGGCCGGCGCCCCGGTTCCCTCGAACCAGTATTCGCTGACGGCCGGCGCCCGCGGCCCCATCCTGCTGGAAGATTACCAGCTGATGGAAAAGATCGCCCATCACAACCGCGAACGCATTCCGGAACGCATCGTCCACGCCAAGGGCTGGGGTGCCTACGGTGAGCTGCATATTACCGAGGACCTCTCCAGGTACACCATCGCCAAGGCGCTGCAGAAGGGTAAGGTCACGCCAATGCTGGCCCGCTTCTCGACCGTTGCCGGCGAACTCGGTGCGGCTGACCATGAACGCGACGTTCGCGGCTTTTCCCTGAAGTTTTATACGGAAGAAGGCAACTGGGACCTGGTTGGCAACAACACGCCGGTCTTCTTCATCCGCGACCCGATGAAATTCGCCGACTTCATCCACACCCAGAAGCGTCATCCGAAGACCAACCTGCGCTCGGCAACCGCCATGTGGGATTGGTGGTCGCTGTCGCCGGAATCGCTTCACCAGGTCACCATCCTGATGTCGGATCGCGGGCTGCCGATCGATCCGATGCACATGAACGGCTATGGCTCGCACACCTACTCGCTGTGGAATGACAGAGGTGAGCGTTATTGGGTGAAGTTCCACTTCAAGACCCAGCAGGGCCACAAGTTCTTCACCAACGAGGAAGGCGAAGCTCTGATCGGCAAGACTCGCGAGGGCTATCAGGAGGCGCTTTTCGGCGGCATCGAGAGGGGTGAGTTCCCGCGTTGGACCGTCCAGCTGCAGATCATGCCCGAACTCGAAGCCGACAAATGTCCCTTCGACCCCTTCGACCTGACCAAGGTCTGGCCGCATTCGATGTATCCCTGCATCGACGTCGGTTATTTCGAGCTGAACCGTAATGCCGAAAACTACTTCGCCGAGATCGAGCAGGCGGCTTTCTCACCGTCGAATAAAGTTCCCGGCGTCGGCTACTCGCCGGACCGCGTTCTGCAGGGGCGTCTCTTTGCCTATGCCGACGCGCACCGCTACCGGCTCGGTACCCACTATGAGGCGCTGCCGGTCAACGCGCCGAAGTGCCCGGTTCACAACTACGTCAAGGACGGCGCGATGAACTTCTTCGGAGGTATCACGTCGGGCAATCCGGACGCTTACTACGAGCCGAACTCGGTCGCTGGTTCGCCGGCCGAAGTGCCGACCGTCGCCGAGCCGCCGCTCAGGATTACGGGTGATGCGTCCCGCTACAATCATCGTGAAGGCAACGACGATTACAGCCAGCCGCGCGCGCTCTTCAATCTGTTCGATGCCGGCCAGAAGGCCCGCCTCTTCTCCAACATCGCGGCTGCGATGGGCGGCGTACCGGGTGAAATCGTCGAGCGGCAGCTCGCACATTTCAAGCTCGCGCATCCCGATTACGAGGCCGGAGTTCGTGCCGCTCTGGAAAAGCAGCATGGCTACAAGGTCGATACGGTCAGTGCGCAGCCGGCGGCTGCCGAGTAGTCGATCCACAGTTTTGAAAACCAAAATTGGGGCTTATAGCCCCGATTTCCCTGGGCTTCTCGAGTCCGTTAAAATGCGAGGGTTTCCATTTACGCCGCATGAAGACGTGCATGCCATATCGCTCGGAATGCGCCGGTCTGAGGCACGTGCGCCAAAGATAACACATGGGAGCGATATGAGCGAGCAGGGTAAGGATCGCATCGGCCTTCGCCGGAAGCCGAAGCAGGAACGCAGCATCCAAAGACTTGATCTGATACTTGCCGCCGCCGCAGACCTGATCGCCAGAAAGGGCGTCAGCGCCATGCGTATGACGGAGCTGGCTGCCGCTGCCAAGGTGCCGATCGGTTCGGTCTACCAGTACTTCCCGGAAAAGGCCGCGATCGTCAAAGCTCTTTTCGACCGCCATGCGACCGCCGTCCAGGCGAAGACTGCTGGCATGTTCGCCGACGTCAAATCTTTCGACGAGGCACTGGAGCTGATCTCGGCCATGATCGACTGGTATTATTGCGAATACCGCAATGACGCCACCTACCTTGGCGTCTGGATGGGAACGGAAACCGACCAGGACCTTCTGCGGCTCAACATCGAACACAGCAATCGCGTGGCCGAAATCTTCCATGATGCGTTAAAGCGCATCGCACCGGAGATACCTGAAATCGACATGCGGGCTCGCACCTATCTTTTCAGCCACCTGATCGGCGCATCGGTCCGCCTCGCGGTCAACAGCGAAGAGCAACTGGCGCAACGGATGTTGGCCGAATGGAAGCGCGTCATCCGCGCTTCGCTGTTCGCCACAGCGGCCTGACGCTTACGCTTACCAGCTTGGCACCATGTTGGCAGCCCTCAGGCGCGGATACTGCCGTGCGTAGGCCGACTTCCCATCCGCATCCAGATGGTCGTCAACCACCGCGGGCGTGATGTTGTCGAGGCAGGCGGTGATATGCGCCGTAATCGCATTCATCAGCGAGAGCGATACGCCCGGGCGCTTCATGATGCCGATCTGAACCGGTGGCAGGGCAGGGAAGCCGTCAGCCTGGCTCAGCACCTTCATGCCGGTCCGCAATGCCGATTCGGGCATCACCGAAACGGCCATACCGGCGAGCACGGCAGAGGCAACCACGGTACATGACCAGCTCGTGAACAGGATCTGGTACTCGCGGCCGACCGCATCGAGGGCCGAGCAGGCAAGCTGCCGCCACTGGCAATCGCGGCGGCCGACGGCAAGCGGCACCGGCGCGTCGTCGCGGATCGGGTGGTTGGCGGAGCCGACCCAGCAGAGGGGCTCGGTTCTGACGACGTCCGACATCCGCTCGCGCGGGTTATGCGTCACCAAAGCGATATCGAGCTCGCCCTTGTGCATCCGCTCGGCCAGATCGGGCGAAGGCTCGCAGACGATGTAGAGCTCGACATTCGGATGGGTCTTGGCGAAACGGCCGATGATTTCCGGCATGTAGCGGTCGGCGTAGTCATCCGGCGTGCCGATGCGCAGCGTTCCCTCGAGACGGTTGTCGTCGAAGGCGGCGATCGCCTCGTTGTTGAGGCGGATGATCCGGCGGGCGTAATTCAAAAGCTTCTCGCCCTCGACCGTCAGCCGGTTGCCGCGGCCGTCCTTGATGAAGAGCTGCTTGCCGATCCGCTCTTCCAGACGCCGCATCTGCATGGAGACGGCGGACTGCGTCTTGTAGACGCGATCGGCGGCCTTGGTGAAGCTGCCGGAATCGACGATGGCGATGAAGGTCTGCAACTGGTCAATATCGAGGGGCGCGGACATGGGCTCACCTATAACGATCTCTGATAATAATCATTAGAAACATTCGTTGGACTGATCAATAGCCGTTTGGCATCTTCTAGATGCAAATCAAACATAGTGAAGAACAGACACCTTGCCTGTCCTTCAAAGGTTCAGCCTTTCTCCTTCCGCTCGACCTCGCGGGAGGGATGGGTTGTTGCGCCCGAAAGAAAGGAGAGTTCGATGCGCATGATTGATCAGACAGTAGAACTCGACTGTGCCAAGCAGCCCGTGACGTTTTCCCAGCGTTTCGGCGGAGCCCTTGTGCCGCTGGCAGCTCTCTTTCGCGCATTCCGCAACCGCAGAGCGATCAATGGCTTGAGCCACCTCGACGATTATCAATTGCGGGATATCGGCCTGACGCGGGCCGATATCACCGCGGCAATGGTAACGTCGACCTTCTTCGAGGACCCGTCGGCACATCTGACGAACTCGGCGCGCCGCCGCTGGCGTCTCGCGATATTCCGCTCCTATGCAGATTAGGAGCGGACCGTTTTCCCCGCAGGGTGATAGCCAATAGCCCTGCCGCCTAACCCGGTGACCGGCTCTCCCAGCCGTCTCCGGGTTTTTTTATGGGCTCGGAGAGGGAGGCGTGCGTTTTGGCATGTAGGTCTCGAAGATCGCTTCCATGCTTTTCTGGTAGCCCTTCTGCACCTCGAGCCCGCTGTCGAACATGGTATTGAGCATGTTCAGATAGCTTTCCGCTTGCTCCTTCGCTTCTTCCTTCGGAGCTTCCGGCGCCTTCTTGGCAGGTTCCGGCGGCTTTTGCGCCGCCGGCTGCGCGAGGCCCGTCATCATATCCTGAAAGGCCTTGGCGAAGGGATTGTCAAAGAAGGGATTGACGGAAGGCTCCTTGGTCTCCTTGGGTTGCAGCTTCGGCGTGCTGAACATCATCTGCATCGCCTGCATGAACGGATTGTCGAAGATGTTCGGCTCGGCTGCGGCTTTCGGCTTCGGCGCGAAGCCTGTGCTTTCCAACCAGTTCTGGATCATTGCGCCCATCGGCGTATTGGCGAAAGGATTGGCGGTCTGGGCCATCTGCCCGGTCGTTTGCTTGAAGATTCCGCCCATCAGCGTGTCGGCCATCACCGGTAGCATCTGTTTGTAGATTTCCTGGCCGATGCCGGTCATCTGCGCGGCTTGCGCGGCAACGGCGCGGGACACCTCTTTCGAGCCGAAAAGCTGGCCGAGGATATTGTTGCCGTCCGAGATACCCTGCGGCGTGAAGGCCTTGCTCATATCCTCGAAATATTTGGCGTAATTGCCGGAAGCGACCGCCTGCATCAGGGCCATGAAGTCGTACGGATTACCGGTGGTGCGCTTCAGGCCGGCGGAAAAGGCGGGCATCAGCGCCGCCATCGCCTTGGCTGCCTGCTCCTGGGCAAGATTGAACTGCTTGGAGACAGCCTCCATCGCCGCGCCATTCTGCGCCTGCATCATCATGTCGAAGAGTGGCAGCATGACAGTCCTTCCCCCATGAGCAGTGCTTGTGATTCACCACTATAAACGGAAAATGGACTGCGCAAATGAATTTAGTAGGTCCTGGCCCTAATACTGATATTCCGCGAAGACCGGCTCGACTGAGCCGTTCCAGCGGCCGTGGTAGAGCGCCAGCAGGTCCTCGGCGAGCGTCGCCTTCTTGGCCATCACCTCGTCCAGCGGCGATAGGAAGATGCTCTCGTCCTGGCCTTCCTTGTTCAAGCGGTTGCGCGCCTTGAGGCCGGCCTTGGAAATCCCGATGACCTCACGGGCGACCTCGTAAAGGGCATGGCCGCGGAACGTGGCGTTCAGGCCGGCCGCCGGAACGGCCTCCCGAAGCGCGTTGACTTCGGCGAATGTCCAATCCTTCGTGAGTTGGTCGGCGGCATCAAGCGCGGCATCGTCGTAGAGCAGGCCGACCCAGAAGGCGGGCAGGGCGCAGATGCGGCGCCACGGGCCGCCGTCCGCACCGCGCATCTCGAGGAAGCGTTTCAGGCGTACATCCGGGAAGAGCGTCGAAAGATGGTTCGTCCAGTCGCCCATCGTCGGCTCCCAGGCGGCAATCTCGCCCTTCAGCGCACCGTTCATGAACTGGCGGAACGTGACATGCGTACAGTCATGATAGCGTCCGTCGCGGACGATGAAATACATCGGCACGTCGAGTGCCCATTCCATATAGCGATGGAAGCCGAAGTCGTCGCGGAAGGTGAAGTCGAGAAGCCCGGAGCGACGGTTGTCGGTGTCGCGCCAGATGTCGCCACGCCAGGAAAGCAGGCCGTTCGGTTTGCCTTCGGTAAAGGGCGAGGAGGCAAAGAGCGCCGTTGCCAGCGACTGAAGCTTCATCGACACGCGCATCTTCTTCTGCATGTCGGCTTCGGAGGAAAAGTCGAGGTTCACCTGGATCGTGCAGGTGCGGTACATCATGTCGAGACCCTTGGTTCCGACCTTCGGCATGTAACGGGTCATGATGTCGTAGCGGGATTTCGGCATGCGCGGCGTCTCGGCCAGCGTCCATTTCGGGCTGCCGCCGATGCCGAGGAAGCCAATGCCCATCGGCTCGGCGATTTCGCGTACCGTCGCCAGGTGCGAATTGGATTCCCGGCAGGTCTCGTGGATCGTTTCCACCGGCGCGCCCGATAGCTCGAACTGGCCGCCCGGTTCGATTGAGATCGCACCCATGCCGTGCTGGTCGGCGAGCCCGATGATATTGTCCCCGTCCATGATCGGATCCCAGCCATTCTTTGTCTGAAGGGCCTTCAGAAGGGCTGAAATGCTGGCTTCGCCGAAATAGGGAACGGGGCTGTTGTCGGCACGGAAAAAGGCGAATTTCTCGTGCTCGGTGCCGATGCGGAAGCTGTCCTTCGGCTTGCTCCCCGCAGCCATATAGGCGGTCAGCTCCTGAACCGAAGAGATAGGCGTCTGGTCGGTAGTATCGCGAGCCATTCAGTGTAACCTGTATACTGGGGAACGCCCGGCGGGCCGGGACAATTGGAAGGGTGATTAGTGCCGCTCTCAGGTATGTTGCAAGTGAAATTCTTTCAACGACGCATCAAAAAAATAGCGGGTTATTTCGCTGGAGGCTGATTGGAAGGTTAATTCCAGTCGCCGATCGCCGCCTGGATCACAGCCATGGCCGCTATCGCAGCAGTGTCGGCGCGCAAAATTCGTGGTCCAAGCGGTATTGCCGTGACGAAATCGAGGCTCCGTAGCCGCGCGCGCTCCTCCTCCGAAAAACCGCCTTCCGGCCCGACGAGAAGCGCAAGTTTCCTTTCTTCGATCGTGGAGAGCAGCGGCAGCGGATTTTGCCCGGCATCCCCTTCGTCGCAATAGATGAGCCGCCGGTCTTGCGGCCAAGCTTCGAGCAGATCGAAAAGCTTCACCGGTTCTGCCACATCAGGAACGCCGAGGATGCCGCACTGCTCGGCCGCTTCGACCACATTGGCCCTCAGCTTGTCGAGGTTGGTGATTTTGCCCTGGACATGCTGAGTCATCACCGGCTGCAGCAGACCCGCGCCCATTTCGACCGCCTTCTGCACCAGATAGTCCAGGCGGCCGACCTTCAGCGGCGCAAAAAGATAGTGCAGATCGGAGGGCGCCGGCTGCGGCCGCGTCTCTTCGGTCGGGGTCAGCTGAATGCGCTTGCGGCTCGGAAAGGAAAGCCTCGCCTTCCATTCTCCGTCGCGGCCGTTGAAAACCAGGATCTCGGCGCCATCAGTCATGCGCAGGACATTGGCGAGATAATTGAACTGGTCGGAACTGGCCTCGATGGCAGCGCCCATCGACAAGGAAGCATCGACGAAAAGCCGCTGCATGCGGAAATTGGCGCGCATCTCAAAAGACCCCGGTCAAACGAAGAGGGCGAACATAACCAAATAAACCATTGCCGCAAGCGCAGCGGACGCCGGCACGGTGATGATCCAGGCGGCAACAATGGTCATGAAGTGCGAGCGTCGCACCAGATAGCGGCGGCGTCTCTCATGCACGTTCGGATCTTCCGGCTCGTCGATTGCCCAGGTTTCTGCCTTGCTGCGCATGAATTTGACACGGCGCTTGGAATTGCGGGTGTACCATTCGCGGAAGAAACCGACGCCGAAGACCGAACCCACCGCGATATGCGTCGTGCTGACGGGCAGGCCGAGCCAGGATGCGACGATAACCGTGAAGGCTGTCGACAGCGCAACGCAATAGGCGCGCATCGGGTTGAGCTTGGTGATCTGGTCACCGACGAGCCGAATGAGGCGCGGACCGAAGAGAAGCAGGCCGACGGAAATGCCGAACGCGCCGATCAGCATCACCCAGAGCGGCGGCGCGGTCCCGGTTGCCAGCGCCGTTGACGAACGCACAATGGCTGAAAGCGGTCCGACGGCGTTCGAGACATCGTTTGCGCCATGGGCGAAGGACAACAGGGCCGCCGAGCCGATCAGCGGAAATTTGAACAGGATGCGAAGCGAGCTGTTGCGGTTTTCGAGATCTCTTGATTGCCGAGCGACGATCGGCTTCGCCGCCAGCCATGCGACGAGGCCCGCAAGCAGCCCCAACGCCAGAATCGTCGGTGACGAAAACCGCCCCGACGGCGCGAGCTGCAAGACCATATACGCCGTAAAACCGCCCGCCATCATGGCAATCAGCACCGGAACCCAGCGCCGCGCCGCGGCGATCTTGTCGTCTTGATAAATGATGAAGCTCTTGATGAAAAAGAGCAGGCTGCCTGCGATCGCGCCGCCGATCAGCGGCGACGTCACCCAGCTTGACGTAATCTCAAGCATGACGCGCCAGTTGACGGGCTCCGGTCCGACGGCGGCAATTCCGGCTCCGATTACGGCGCCGACGATCGCGTGCGTGGTCGAAACCGGCGCATTCAGCCAGGTCGCGAGGTTGATCCAGAGCGCAGCCGCCATCAACGCCGCCATCATGATCCACGCGAGGAGTCCTCCGGGCACATGCACCGCATCCACAATGCTGGACGAGATCGTCCGGACCACCTCCCCGCCGGCAATCGTCGCACCGAGAACTTCGAAGATGGCCGCGATGACAAGTGCCTGCGTCATCGTTATGGCGCGCGCGCCGACAGCGGCGCCGACGTTGTTCGTCACATCGTTCGCGCCGATGTTCATGGCCATGTATGCCGCGAGGGCGGTGGCGGCGATGATGAGAACCGCGCTCGGACGCTCGAAGACGTAGACGCCCGCAAACAGCATCGCCAGTCCGAGGAAGATCAGGCCGAGGCCGGGTCCGACCAGCTTTCGAGAGACAAACTTCGCCGCGTCCTCGACGTGGGTGAATTTGTCGAGGTCCTTATCAAGCGTTCGTTTGGTCAGGACGGGGATTCGATCGGGCATGCTTTTCCTAGGACTGGCGCCTGCTTAGCGCCGTTAATCCTAGTTGCGCAAGATGGCAGGAATCATGCTGCCGGAATTTGCTTCGGCGAGTCTGCCTGCAGTTTCTCGGTTATTCTGCGCTTGAAGAGCAGAAAAAGCTTGCGAAGCTCTGGCTCATTGACGCGCGCCGCCGCTTCGTCGCAGGAAACCCACTCGGCTTTGCGCTCGCCCTTTTCCTTGAAATTCTTGACGATCTCGGAGACTTCGAGAACATGGACCTGAACCTTGCAGATCACTTTCAGTCCGTCCTTCAGAGCCTTCGGATAAGTGTAGGAGCCGAGCGGTTCGCTCTCTATCTTGCCGCGAACGCCTGCTTCCTCATAGGCTTCCCGGGCGGCAACTTCGTGCGAACACTTGCCGTTCATCGGCCAGCCCTTGGGGATGACCCAGCGGCCGGTATCACGGCTCGTCATCACCAGAACCTCAACCGCATTGGTCTTCTTCTTCACCCGGTAACAGAGCGCACCATATTGCAGTCGCGGCGGGCGCCGAAACATCAGTTGCACGTCAGAAGCCAGTCGGGAAAGAAGCGTCAATTCGCGGGCCACCTTCTAAAGTTTGTCTCCAGAATCATAATTACGAATCACTAATATAAGCGCTGCATGGAAAACTTGCACCGCTCGAAAGTGCACAGCCAACATTTGCTATGGATTCGCTGCCGCTCTGCTTCGAACTCCGCCAGATCGTGTTCTGATTGCGACTATGCACACCTGTTCAATATGCTCTTGGCTTGTGTCACGTTCAATGGCGCGATCAATTGCTCCACGAATTTATTTAGGGACTTGGAATCATGCGCCTGCCTCCTCTCAACGCGATCCGCGCCTTCGAAGCCGTTTGCCGCCGGGGGAGCGTTTTGCAGGCCAGCGAGGAACTCGGGGTCGTGCGCGGCGCGGTGCGTCAGCAGATCACGACGCTGGAGAACTATTTCGGCGAGAAGCTGTTCTTGCGCGAGGGGCGGCGGCTCGTCCCGACTGCAAAGGGGCGGGCGCTTGCAGAGGCCGCCGGCGGAGGGCGGACCGCGGCGCAAGATACGCATCGGTGTACCGTCTGCTTTCGGAATATGGTGGTTGATGCCGCGTGCCGGTGACTTGCAGAACGCGCTTGGGCCTGATGAGATCGACATCGTGCCGATGAACGTCGCCGAACCGCTCTTGCTCCATCCGGAGCTCGACGCCGTCATCATGGGCGGAGAATACCGGCCGTCGACAGGCATTGCGTCCGTCAAGTTCATGGAGGACGAATTCGGCCCTGTCGCCACGCCGGCACTGGCCGCCAGTGTCTCGGAAAGCCCGGCACGTATGGCGGAGGCGGCAGTACTCGTCAGCCGTAGCGTGCCGAGGCTGTGGGACGAGTGGTTTGCGGAAAGCGGCACGCCGCCGGTCGCGTTTGTCCGGAAGCAGGAATTCGAGGATATGCTTCTGGCACTCAGCGCGGCCCGTTCGGGCCTCGGCATCGCGCTCGCGCCGCGCGCTTCGATCGAAGATGACCTCGCGCGAAATGTCCTCGTCGCTCCCTTGGGATTCGTCAGGAGGCCATCGGGCTACAGATTCTGCTGCAGGATCACCGATGCGGAGAGACCGTCTTTCCAGGCCCTTCGCGAGTGGCTGCTTCGCTCCGGCGGCCTCAAGCGATAGGGTAGTTTTTCTGCCCTATCGTCAAATTTATCTCCATGGATTGCCGGCCGCGCCGTCGCTATGACTTACGAAAACCGCAAGGAGCGCGCGATGGAAAAGACGGCAACCCGCATCGATTGGATCGGCAGCAGCTGCCGCCTGCTTAGGGCGACCGCGATGGAATTTGCCGAGACGCGACCCTTCGAAGGTCTGTCGATCGGCACCGGTATCCATCTGGAGCCGAAGACCGTGGCATTGCTGATGACGCTTCGTGCCGGCGGCGCGAACCTCATATGCACCGGCAACCTGAACAGCACGCAGCCTTCGACCGTGGAATACCTGCGCTCGCAGGGCATCAAGGTCTTCGCCACGCAGACCACCGATCCGGTCGCGCATCATGACAGCCTCGAGGCGGTCGTCGGTGAAAGGCCGGACCTGCTGCTCGACAACGGCGGCGACCTTTTCGCCATCGCTGCGAAAAGGCCGTACTCGAGCCTGCGGGGCGGCACCGAGGAAACGACATCCGGCCGCACCCGGCTGCTGCCGATGCGCGAGCAATTGAACATGCCAATCCTCGTCATCAACGATAGCCCAATCAAGCAATTTGCGGAAAACAGGCACGCCGTCGGGCAGAGCCTGTTCGAGAGCTACATGCGCTTCACCAACCGCTCGACGAACGGCAAGCGCGTGACCGTTTTCGGCTACGGCGCCTGCGGCAAGGGCACCGCCGCCTGCTTCCGCAATGCCTTCTCGACCGTCAGCGTCGTGGATCTGGATTCCGTTACGACGCTGGAAGCCCATCTCGACGGTTTCGTGACGCCGCTCAGGGAAGATGCGATCCGCTCAGCCGATGTGCTCGTCACGGTCACCGGCTTTCCGAATATCATCACGGCTGCCGACCTCCCGCTCATCAAGGACGGCGCCATCCTCATGAACGGCGGCCATTTCCCGCTGGAGATCGATGTTGCCGCGTTCCGCGCGCATCCTGATGTCGTTCGGATTGACCGTTATGAGGCCGACTACATCGAGACGCTGCATCTGAAGGACGGCCGTTCACTTCATATCCTCGGAGAAGGCCATATGGCGAACCTCGCCGGTCCGCGGCCGCTCGGCAATTCGGTCGAGTCGATGGACCTCGGCTTCGCCTTGCAGGCGCGCTGCCTCGAGCGTGTCGCCAAAGGCGGCGTCGGACCAGAAGCCTGCGTCGTGCCGGTGCCGAGGGATATCGACCAGATGGTGGCAAGCGCCCATCTCGCGCTTGCGCGCTAAAGTTCCCAGTAGGGAGCCGGGCCGTAGAGCTCAGCCAGATAGTCGATGAAGAGGCGCACCTTGGCGGGCAGGAATTGCCGGCTGGGATACACTGCCGAGAGCGCCAGGTTACGCGAGCCTTCATAGGCGGGCAGCACTTGGACGAGCTTGCCGGTCTTGAGTTCTTCGCCGATATCCCAGGTGGAGCGCAACGCGATGCCAAGCCCTGCGATGACTGTCTCGCGAATCACCTCGCTGGAATTGGTCACGAGCATGCCCTCCGGCCGCAAGCTCATCGCGCCCTCCGGCCCTTCGAGACGCCAGATATCGTTGTTGTGCGCCGGCAGGCAGCGGTGGCTCTTCAGATCGTCGATGCTCTTCGGCATTCCATGTGCTTCGACATAGGAAGGTGCTGCGCAAAGCAGTCGCCGGACTCTCGCGAGCTTTCTGGCGACGAGGCTGGAATCGGTGAGTTCCGCAATGCGGATCGCCAGATCGAAACCGTCGCCGACAATATCGCTGAGCTCGTCCGTCAGCATGAGATTGATCGCAAGCTCCGGATGGGTGTCCATGAACGCCTTGAGATGTGGCGCGATATGCATGCGGCCGAACGAAGTCGGCGCTGAAACCTTCAGAGTGCCGTGCATCTGCGCCGAGCTGCCGGAAATGTAATGCTCTGCCTCTTCCAAGCCGGCGAGAATGCCAAGGACGCGATCGTAAAAGCCCTGGCCGGCTTCGGTCAGGGAAATCTGCCGCGTCGTGCGTTGCAGGAGACGTGTGCCGAGCCTGTCCTCCAGCCTCTTGATGCGCTTCGAGATGACTGCCGGGGAAAAACCCAGCATACGCCCGGCAAGCGACATGCTGCCGGCCGAAACGACCTTGGCAAATATTTCGAGATCGCCCAGATTGGTCATATTGGTTTTACTTTTGCCCCTTTTGGCATAAATGCTTAGCATTTGCGCCGGTTTCGGGAAAGTGCTAAGCCGGTAGGCTCGGCTGTCGTGGAGGACGCGCCGGTCTCGCCGCCATTTTTGGGAGGAAACGCGCCATGTCTGACGCCATCTCGTTTCTCGCTCCGCGCGCCGATGTTTTGGCCCGCCGCAGCCAGATTGTCGGCGATCTCGCCGACCTGCTGCCGCCGGAATGTCTGGTTCACGAAGCGCGCGAACTGGTGCCGTTCGAGACCGACGCTTTCATTGCCTATCGCCGTCTTCCCCTTGCTGTTGCGTTGCCACGCAGCACGGCCGAAGTCGCGGCTGTGATGAAGTATTGCCACCGCTACGGCATCCCGGTGGTGCCGCGGGGAGCAGGCACTTCGCTCTCCGGCGGCGCGATCCCGCAGGAAGACGCGGTTGTTCTCGGCCTTTCGAAGATGAACCGCATTCTGGAAATCGATCTTCCGAACCGCGCGGCCGTCGTCCAGGCGGGTGTCACGAACCTCAACATCTCCGAAGCCGTCGCCGCGGACGGTTTTTTCTATGCGCCTGATCCAAGCTCGCAGCTGGCCTGCACGATCGGCGGCAATATCGGCATGAATTCCGGCGGCGCGCACTGCCTGAAATACGGCGTCACGACCAACAATTTGCTCGGCGTGAAGATGGTGCTGACGGACGGAACCGTGATTGAACTCGGCGGCAAGGCGCTGGACGCGGCGGGCTACGACCTGTTGGGTCTCGTCTGCGGCCATGAGGGCCAGCTCGGCATCGTCACCGAGGCGACAGTCCGGCTGATCGCCAAGCCCGAAGGGGCCCGGCCGGTGCTTTTCGGCTTCGAAAGTTCCGAGGAGGCCGGTTCCTGCGTCGCCGATATCATCGCGGCAGGCATTATCCCGGTCGCGATCGAATTCATGGATAAGCCGGCGATCGAGATATGCGAGGCGTTTGCTCACGCCGGTTATCCGCTCGATGTCGGCGCGCTGCTGATCGTCGAGGTCGAAGGCTCCGAAGCCGAGATGGACGAGACCTTGAAAAGCATCGTCGAGATCGCCCGTCGGCATAGCGTGAAGACCGTTCGCGAGTGCCAGTCGGCGACCGAGGCAGCGCAGATCTGGAAGGGCCGCAAATCCGCCTTCGGCGCCACGGGGCGAATTGCCGACTATATCTGCATGGACGGCACGGTGCCGCTCAGCCAGCTTTCCTATGTTCTGAAGAAGACTTCGGAGATTGTCGATCACTATGGCCTGCGCGTTGCAAACGTCTTTCACGCCGGCGACGGCAACATGCATCCGCTGATCCTGTTCAACGCCAACGATCCGGAAGATGCAGCGCGGGCGGAGGCTGCGGGCAACGAAATCCTGAAGCTCTGCGTCGATGCCGGCGGCTGCCTTACCGGCGAACATGGCGTTGGCATCGAGAAGCGTGATCTGATGCGGCATCAATATTCGGAAGCCGACCTCGCCCAGCAGATGGCAGTGCGCGCCGCCTTCGATCCCGGCTGGCTGCTCAATCCATCCAAGGTCTTCCCGCTTGATGGGCGCAGCGCCGCATGATCGATTTTCTGCCGGAGACCGAAGAGGCGGCGGCCTCGATCATTCGCGAACACGCGGCCGGCGGCAGGGCGCTTGCCATCTACGGCGGCAACACCCGCTCCGGTTTCGGCAATGCCGTGGAAGCGGAGGGCCGGCTGCGTTCGGTCGGTTTGACCGGGATCGTCTCGTACAACCCCGGCGAAATGGTCATGACGGCGCGCGCCGGAACGCCGGTTTCGGCAGTCGAAGCGGCGTTGGCGGAGAATGGCCAGATGATGGCGTTCGAGCCGATGGATCACCGTCCGGTCATGGGCACTTCCGGCGAGCCGACCATCGGCGGCGTCTTTGCCGCCAACGTTTCCGGTCCCCGCCGGTTCATTGTGGGGGCGGCGCGCGATAGCCTGCTCGGCATTCGGTTCGTCAACGGCAAGGGCGAAATCGTCAAGGCGGGTGGAAGGGTGATGAAGAACGTCACCGGCCTTGATCTCGTTAAGCTCCTGGCTGGTTCGCACGGCACGCTCGGCCTTCTGACGGAGGTCACCTTTCGCGTACCGCCGCGGCCGAAGGCGGAGGAAACGGTGGTCATCTCCGGCCTCAACGACGCGGAAGCGGCCAATGCAATGGCTGCGGCGATGGCGCAGCCCGTCGACGTCTCGGGTGCCGCGCATCTGCCGATGACCGTCTCCTGGAAGTTTCTCGACAGCACGCTCTCTGAAGGCGAGGCGACCTGTCTGCGCATCGAAGGCCTGCACGGCTCTGTCGATGCCCGGGCAACCAAGCTTGCTGCGGCCATGGCGGCGTTCGGATCTGTCACGCGCTTGGAGCACGGCGAAAGTGTCCGCCTTTGGAGAGATATCCGCGATGTCGCTCCCTATGCCGATGGAACAATGCGTTCGGTCTGGCGGGTTTCCGTCGCCCCGAGCCTCGGTCATCAGCTCGTCGCTGCACTGCGCCTCGAAGCCGGCATTGACGCGTTTTACGACTGGCAGGGCGGCCTGATCTGGATGCGGATGGAAGCCGATCCGGAGGCCGAGCTGATCCGCCGATACATCAAGACGCTCGGCGGCGGCGGCCATGCCACGCTGGTTCGTGCAAGCGCCGAAGCGCGTGCTGCAGTCTCTGCATTCCAGCCGCAGTCCGAGCCCGTTGCCCTTCTATCGGCGCGCGTAAAGCAAAAATTCGATCCGGCTGGTATACTCAATCCGGGCAAGATGGCGGAAACCTGATCAATGCAGACGAACTTCACCGCCGAACAGCTGGCCGATCCGCATGTCGCCGAATCCGAGACGATCCTGCGCAAGTGCGTGCATTGCGGCTTCTGCACCGCCACCTGTCCCACCTACGTCGTGCTGGGCAATGAGCTGGACAGTCCGCGCGGCCGCATTTACCTCATCAAGGACATGCTGGAGAATGGCCGGGCCGCCGATACCGAGGTGGTCACGCATATCGACCGGTGTCTGTCCTGCCTCGCTTGCGTGACGACATGTCCGTCCGGCGTCGACTACATGCATCTGGTCGATCATGCCCGGGTTCATATAGAAAAAACCTACAAGCGGCCCTTCATGGAGCGAATGACGCGCGGCATCCTGGCGGCCGTGCTGCCCTATCCCGGTCGCTTCCGCCTGGCGCTAAACCTCGCGAAGATCGGAAGGCCATTCAAGGGCTTGATGCGCGTGCCTTCCCTGAAGCCTTTTGCCGCGATGCTGGCGCTTGCGCCAAGGCAGATCCCGGCCCCGTCGCCCTTTGCGCGTCCGGCAGTCCATGCAGCGAAGGCTGAAAAGCGCGGTCGTGTCGCGATCCTCACGGGCTGCGCACAGCCGGTGCTCGATCCCGCCATCAACGAGGCGACGATCAAGCTTTTGACCCGTCTCGGCGTCGAGGTTGTGGCGCCGGCCGGTGAGGTCTGTTGCGGCTCGCTGGTGCACCACATGGGCCGCGAGGAACAGGCGCTTGCCAGCGCCCGGGCGAATGTCGACGTCTGGACGAGGGAGATCGAAAACGGCGGTCTGGATGCGATCATCATCACCGCCTCTGGCTGCGGCACGACGATCAAGGACTACGGCCATATGCTGCGGCTCGACTCCGCCTATGCGGAAAAGGCCGCGCGCATATCGGCATTGGCCAAGGACATCACCGAGTATCTCGCGACGCTCGACCTTCCGTCACATATGCCAAGGGGCGTCACGGTCGCCTATCATTCGGCCTGCTCCATGCAGCACGGGCAGAGGATCACCATGGCGCCCAAGCAGCTTCTGAAGGCGGCGGGCTTCACCGTTCGCGAACCGGCGGAAGGCCATCTCTGTTGCGGCTCCGCCGGGACCTACAACATCATGCAGTCGGATATTTCCGCGGCGCTGAAGGCGCGCAAAGTCAGGAATATCGAGGCGACGAAGCCGCATGTGATCGCCACTGGCAACATCGGCTGCATCACCCAGATTGGCACCGGTACAGCGATCCCGATTCTGCATACGGTTGAACTGCTGGATTGGGCTTATGGCGGCGATGTACCCCAAAAATTAAGAGATTTGCCGTTACCCTAAGTCCGGCCGGTTTTCGGCCGGTGACGGAGTTTGGCATATGCGGCGTATAACGATACTGCTTGCAGGTCTGCTCGGCGCGGCAGGGGCTGCGCATGCCGACAGCCGGTTCTTTTGCTCGGCGGACGATGGCAGCGCGCGCTTCACGATCGAAAGCGGCTTTCGGGACGAAGCCGGACATAAGCTCAATCATTTCCGCGGCGCGCTGATGATCAAGAACGGCTCGGTTCCTGACGTTTTCAAGAAACGCGTTTTCGATTCCAGCAAGCTCACGAACCGCTGGTGGGATGATGGCGATTTGCGCCTTGAGATATTCGATACCGACGACGACGCTGGCACTCAGGCCCTGAGCCTCGTCATTCTCGCCAAAGGGCCTGGAAAGAGCTTTTCGGGCACCTACGGATTGACGATCACCGGCGGTCAAACGCCATTTGCAGTCAGCGGCAAGGTCAGTTGCGGCTCCAAATGAGTCGCAACAACGAAGGACACCGCATCACCAGTGAAACGAAAGGCCGAGATTGACGGCATTGGTGATGACATTCGTTTTCAGGCGGTCGCCGCTATCGATAGGAACGTCGACGCGCGAATAGTTGCCCTTGTATTCGACGAAGGTTGACCAGCGGTCGGTGATCCTGAAGTCGACGCCTGCCTGGGCCTGCAGCGCCACGCCGCCGAATTCATAACCGAAGGTTTTGCCGGAGGGACGCGTCACCTCGACATGCGGGATGTTCACGCCGACGCCGACACCGATATACGGAGTCCAGCGGCGGCTGGGATCCTGGAAACGGTAGATCGCGTTGGCGGTCAGCAGATTGAGGCCATCGGTGAATTCGAAATGCGACCAGCCGGAGGTGCGGAGCGTCTCGTCATCCGCATAGACCTTGGCGTGCGTGTAGTCGATCGAGAAGCCAAGGTTCGGATGGTTGAAATCCTCCAGCCACCAGGTGATGCGGCCGCCGTAATAAGGCGGCGAGGCGAAGGACTTGCCTTCCCATCCCGCGGTAAAATGCGTGCCGTCAGATAGGTCGACGCCGCTATGGGGCGCCGTCTGGTATCCGCCATAGAAGGAAAACTGGAGATCCTCGGCCGAAGCCGGCGCGGCGTTCAAAAAGCTCAGAATGGAAAATATGGCAAGGCTCGCCGCAGTGGGATTGAATATGCGGTGCATGAAAAATTCCCTGATTATCAGCAGCGCACATCTATCCCGCTTTCCGTGACAGGCTTATTGCAGGATTGGAAATAGCGCCATCTGCGCCATAGCCATCTCACCTGACACCAATATGAAAAGGGCGGCAAAGCCGCCCTTGATCATCAAGCAAATGGCGAAGAATCAGCCGTCGCCGAAGATGGTGCGCAGCAGGTCGATGCCCTTGTCTTGGAAGGCGACGTTGCCCTGCTTGTCGCCAGGGCCGATGACGATCACCTTCGCGCCGACCGCCGCGCGCGAATAGAGATGAATGACGTCGTCGTTCATCATGCGGATGCAGCCGGAAGACATGTTCAGGCCGATCGTCCAAGGCTGATTGGTGCCGTGGATACGGAAAATAGTATCGCGGCCGCCCTGATAGAGATACATGGCGCGTGCGCCGAGCGGATTGTCTTCGCCACCTTCCTGGAAGGCGGGTATGATGTGACCCTTGGCGGCCTCGCGGACACGCATCTCGGCCGGCGGCGTCCAGGTCGGCCATTCGGCCTTGCGGCCGATCTTGACGACGCCTGACCAGCCGAAGCCATCACGGCCGACGCCGATACCGTAGCGCGTCGCGCGGTTCTTCGTCTCGACGTAGTAGAGATACTTGTTGTTGGTATCGACGATGATCGTACCCGGCTCTTCGTTCGTTACGAGCCGCACGAGCTTGCGTTTGAACTCCGGCTTTACGAACTTGGTTTTCGGAACGCGGACGACGGGTGCAGCATCGTGGGCGGGTTGAGCAACGGCAGGCGTGATTGCAATAGAAAATGCAATGCCGGCGGCCGCAAGGCCGGAGGCGACTTTCAACATACTGATTCCCCTCAAAAGCAAAATCGGGCCGAAGCTACCTGAACTTCAGCCCGATTCAAGATCAGTTGTCACCGGCACAGCATTTTTGATTCTGAGTGCCGGCTGTTCTTGCCAGAAGTGAGGTAAAAGCCAGCAGTTACATCACGATAACGCGCGTACCGACTTTGACGCGTTCGTAAAGGTCGACAACATCCTCGTTGCGCAGGCGGATGCAGCCGGAAGAAACGGCACTGCCGATCGTCCAGGGCGCATTGGTGCCGTGGATTCGGTAGAGCGTCGAGCCGAGATACATGGCGCGCGCGCCAAGCGGGTTCTCCGGACCGCCGTCCATGCGGGCCGGCAGATAATGGCCCTTCGCAGCTTCGCGGCTAACCATCTCGGAGGGCGGTGTCCACTCCGGCCATTCCGTTTTGCGGGTAACCTTGTGTACGCCGGCCCACTCGAAGCCCGGCTTGCCGACGCCGACCCCGTAACGCCGGGCCTGGCCGTTGGCCATGACAAGATAGAGAAAGCGGTTGTTCGTATCGATGACGATCGTGCCCGGTTTTTCCTCGGTCTGGTAGTCGACCATCTGCGGCAGATACTCTGGCTCGATCTGATGGCGGATCACCGGAAGGTCGGGACGAATTCCTGCAACTTGCTGTGGGGCGGGAGCGGCTTCGGGCGCAGGCGCACGGCGGAAGAAAGGCAGCCGCGGGATGAAGCCGCGCCATTGCGGGGCGGGGCGCTGATAGACCACGGGGCGAACGTTGTCGCTGCCGAGTTGGTTGACCCAGGGAGCTGTGAGGTCGGGGCTGAGAACGATGGGCGGACGACTTGCGTAGCGGTCGTCGCCAAGGGCCGGCGAGGCCAGTAGGCCGATCACACCGGCGGCAATCAATGCGGATTTCATCATCGGGCGGGCTCTCTACAAATGACCGAAAATGCGTAAGGGCGGCACTCCGCCTGCCCAACATGCTGCCATTATCGCCGCCAGCGAATGGTAAAAATCGATTCAGTAAGGGACAGCTGGCGGAATAAACTTTTCGTCAGGGTTACTCTTCGGTTTGGAAACAGGGTTAGCAAATGCTAAAGCCGGATTCTGACGAAGAAATGGCGGCGAAGAATGAGCGAAACGGGAATCATAATCGGCGAGGACGGCAAGAGCCGCTGCCACTGGCATGCAAATCTTCCAGACTACATGCGCTATCACGACGAGGAGTGGGGCAGGCCGGTCACCGACGACATCCGCCTCTTCGAGAAAATCTGCCTTGAAGGCTTCCAGTCCGGCCTCTCCTGGCTGACGATCCTGCGCAAGCGCGATAATTTCCGGGCTGCCTTCGCGGGTTTCGACTTCGAAAAAGTGGCGCTGTTTGATGATCGGGATATCGAGCGGTGCCTTGCCGACGCCGGTATCATCCGCCACCGCGGCAAGATCGTATCGACGATCAACAATGCCAGGCGCGCTATCGCTCTGAGGAGCGAATTCGGCTCGCTTGGGCGCTATTTCTGGAGCTATGAGCCGGCTCTTCACGAACGCCCCACCGTTGTCGACCGCCAGCACGTCGTCGCCAACCCCACGACACCCGTTTCGGTAAGAATATCGAAGGATTTAAAGAAACGCGGCTGGACCTTTGTCGGTCCGACCACAGTTTATGCCTTCATGCAGGCAATGGGTCTCGTCAACGATCATATCGAAGGCTGCTTCCGCCGCCCCGAAGTGGAGGCTATGCGCGTGGCATTGGTGAGCCCATGAGAGCGTGGATCGGCATCGCTTCGGCGCTCTTTCTGTGCGCGACGGCGGCATTTGCCCAGGAACCGCAGCTCGATCCCGGCGAAAAGCTGGAGAAGCTCCAGTTTCCGGCGGTCACCATGCAGATCAAGGGCTGGACCAAGTTCGGCAACAGCGATGTCTACACCTTGCCGGTGCGCGCCGGCCAACACGTAAGGATCAGCTTTACGACAAAGAGCAAGTATGCGTTTCTTGCGATCTTCGATCTCTCCAAGCCCGACGACGAAGCATTTTTCGGCACGGATGAGGACGGCACGGCACTTGATGTGACCGTGAAGGAAAACACCACGTGGTTTCTGCGGCCCTATTATTCCAAGGCTTCGCCGCGCCGCGGTCTGGGAGCGCCCTATACGCTGCTCATCGAGCCGCAGGCGGCCGGACAACCGCAGCCCGCAAAACCCGAAGAACCGCAACGTCCGTCGCTGTTCCCGGCTGCGCCCTCAAAATCCGGTTCCGGGGAATAGCTCAGGACAATCCGTCGAGCAGCCCGCCGAGTTCGCCGAGATGGGCGATCTTCCGGAAGCGCGGTGCCTCCTTCGGCTCGTCGACATGCTCCAGAACCCAGGTCAGCTCATGCGGCACGAAGACGCCGTAGCTTCCGGCGGCAATCGCCGGCACGATATCGGACTTGAGCGAATTGCCGACCATCATGGCCCGTTCCGGACCGTCGCCGAGCTTTGAGAAAATCCGCCGATAGGTGACGGCCGTCTTGTCCGAGACGATCTCGACGGCATCGAAGAAATCGCCAAGACCGGATTGGGCGAGCTTGCGCTCCTGATCGAACAGGTCGCCTTTGGTGATCAATACCAGCAGATAGTTTCCGGCAAGGGATTCCAGCGTCTCGCGAACATGCGGCATGGTCTCGACCGGATGCGAAAGAAGGTCGCGGCCGGTATCAAGGATTTTTGCGATCACGCTCGCCGGCACCTTGCCTTCGGTGATCTCGATCGCGGTCTCTATCATCGACAGCGTAAAGCCCTTTATACCGAAGCCGTAGTGGCTGAGATTGCGCTTTTCAGCTTCCAGCAGCCGCTGCGAAATCTGCGAACCGTCTGCGAAATCGCCGAGCAGTTGCGTGAAGTGCTCCTCAGTCAGCCGGTAATATTGCTCGTTCTGCCAGAGCGTATCGTCGGCGTCGAAGCCGATCGTCGTCAGCGCGTGCGTGCTCATCTGAAGCTCCTGCAACCTGTGAAGCAGCAATCTATTGGGAGGCTGTGTTTAGACAAGGGCTTCTGCTTTCTCCTCGCAATATGTCGCAGGCGACGTTGAAATGCTGCTGCCTGGCATTACGTAAAACCCTGCCTGCCTGCAGCCAGCTTCGGCTGTGCCTGACCGTTCAGGCCAATATTGAAAGATTAGAATTCAGCAGCCCGCAAGCGGTCGATTTCGGCCGACACAAGGAATTTCTTCATGCGTTACAATCAACTCGGAAATACGGGACTTTTCGTCTCGGAAATCTGCCTCGGCACCATGACATTCGGTGAGGCAGGCAGCGGCACCACCTGGGGCGCCATCGCCGACGTCGACCAGAAGGCGGCCGACCAGATCGTCGAGCGCTCGCTCCAGGCCGGCGTCAACTTCATCGATACCGCCGATGTCTATTCCTTCGGGCAATCCGAAAAGCTGCTCGGCCAGGCGCTGAAAAACCTCGATGTCCCGCGCAAGGATGTCGTCATCGCCACCAAGGTTTATGGCGTCATGGGCGACAAGCCGAACGATCGCGGCGCCTCCCGCGGGCATATCATGGATTCCGTCGAAGCCAGCCTTAAGCGGCTGCAGACGGATCACATCGATCTCTATCAGATCCATGCAACCGATACCGTGACGCCGATCGACGAGACGCTGCGCGCTTTCGACGATCTCGTCTCCCGCGGTCTCGTGCGCTATATCGGCGTCTCCAACTGGCAGGCCTGGCGGATCGCCAAGGCGCTCGGCATCTCCGAACGCCGCGGCTTTGCCCGCTTCGAAACCGTCCAGGCCTATTACTCCATCGCCGGCCGTGATCTCGAACGCGACATCGTACCGTTGATGAATGAAGAGAAGCTCGGCCTGATGGTCTGGTCGCCGCTTGCCGGCGGCCTGCTCTCCGGCAAATACGGTCCGGGCGCGCCCGGCAACGGCGAAGGCCGCCGCGCTAGCTTCGATTTTCCGCCGGTGGACAAGGATAAGGCCTGGGCCTGCGTTGCCGTTATGCGTGAGATTGCCGAAAAGCACGGCAGCAGCGTCGCAACGGTGGCACTCGCCTACGTTCTCGCAAAGCCGTTCGTCACCAGCGTCATCATTGGCGCGAAGCGCATAGATCAGCTCGATCAGAACCTCGCCGCCGTCCAGCTGAAGCTCGATGCCGGCGATCTGCAGAAACTCGACGAGGTCAGCGCGCTGGCGCCGGAATATCCGGGCTGGATGCTTGCCCGCCAGGGTGCCGCCCGCCGCCCGCAGCCTTTCGAGCCGAAGGCCTGAGAACTGGAAAAGGAAACGCCGGTGCGTCAGGCACCGGCGTTTCCTTGCCCGACGGCTTTACTTCGCGTGGGCTTTCAGCCAGGTGTTCATTTCCGCGATCTCCGCTTCCTGCGCTTTGATGACTGCTTCGGCGAGTTTGCGGATTTCCGGATCCTTGCCGTATTGCAACTCAATCTTCGCCATGTCGATCGCACCCTGATGGTGCGGGATCATGCTGCGGACGAAATCGACGTCGGTGTTGCCGGTCAACTCGACCATCATATCCTTGTGCATCTTGGCGTTCGCTTCGGAAAAGGCATGGCTTGAAGGGCTGTGGTCGCCCATCGGCTTGCTCATATCCATTGGCTTGCTCATGTCCATCTGCATGTCCTCGGCAAATACCGGGACGGCAAACGCGAAAGCTGCAGTGAAAGCGAGAATTTTCAAAGACATGGGACTTCCTTCCTCTGTCTGACAATAGGTTCTTAGGCGGCAGATGCCGCACGATCGGATGAGAGAAACTGCGTCAGACGAGCCGGGGAGGCGGCGGTTGTGGGGCAATGCGATGATCGGCGATAGCTTGCCCGACGCCGGGCAAAGGATAAGCGAACATATGCTTCGCATTTGTGTCGACCATGAGCGCAGGCGGCACGATCAGGCAGACTGTGCAGAAGGCCATATGCGCGTTATCGCCCGTTACGCAGGGGTCCTTGGCCGAGCCCGTCTTGGCAGGCGTAGACATGTCCATGCCCGTCATATCGTAATGCATCTCGGCCATAACGGGCTGCTGCATCGACGCGCACATGGGGCAACCCGCCAGTGCAGACATCGCGCTGTAAAACAGCCAGCCGAAAAGCATCGTTGTGATGGCAAAGAAGCGCATGGGCAGAGGGTAGGCGAATGCCCATCAAAAACCAAGGCCGCTCGTAAGAATGCTTTCAAAGCTTCGCTGCTTTTCGCAACGCCTCGTTGATCCGTCCCTGCCAGCCTTTGCCGGTCGCCTTGAAGGCGTCGATGACGTCTGGATCGAGCCGCAGCGAAATCTGCCGCTTCGGTTTTTCGACAGCAGGTCTGCCCCGCGCCCGGCGGATGCTTTCGGCAAGCTCCGGGAAGACTTCGGCAAAGGGCCGCGCGTTCTTGAAGTCTTCCTCGGTCCACTCGGGATTGTCTGGATCCTCGGCTATCCCTTTTTGAATCCTCGCTTCCTCCTCATCAGTGAGAGGTCGCATCGTTCGTTTGGAATTGTTCATAAAGCCTCCTTTCCTGGCGGCTGGCCGGACGCATGGAGATGACCGAGATTCCTTCTTTGCCAAGTGTGGCGAAGACGACTGCGATGATATCGCCTATGGTAAAACCTATTGCTTTGAGGCGCCGTTCCCTCGCCTCAAGGATCAGGGCCTCCGCAAAGAAATCCAGATTTAGATCCTGAAAATCCAAACCATGCTTGGTCAGATTCCTTAAGCGCTTCGGCTCATCCCAAACGATCTTCACCGCAATGATATCCGATATTAAAAGTGATGCAATAAATCCTGGATTGCAAACAGAATAATATGCATCTTACCAAGCGGCAATCACATGGTGGATGATCTGGTAATCGCGGCTCTCCTCACCAAGCGGCGCGACGGGCCACGTCCACGATGTCTTGTCAGCCGGCGGCGCGACGTCTTGCAGCAGATCGGCGGCCTCATGCGTCTTTCCGTTCCGGTCGATCACCGCGTAGGAAGTGTCAGTGACGAGACAGGTGGCGCAGGGCTGGATCTGAAGGCCCTCGATGTGCGCGGCAATCAGGCGCTGCACGGTATCCTGGGGCATTGCCCTGTCCTGTTCGGCCTCGAAGCGACGCTTGACGCCGCGGCCGATCTGGGAAAGCAGGTTGGCAGAAATGACGAGATCGAGGTAGGGCACACCGCGAAGGAAGCCGAGCGGCTCCGCCGAACCCGTTTCCCGCAACGCATCGTAGCCGGAAAGGTCGCGCTCGATGAGGCGAACGTTCCGGTATCCCTTTGCCTTCAGCCAGAAGCGCACGGAGGTGAGGTGCACGAGATCGATGAGGACGACCGTGTCGAAGGCCTTGGAAAGCGCCTCGATCGGTACGTCGCGCAGGAGCCCCGATCCCAGGACCACCACGGTCCGCTTCTGCCGCAGGCCGGAGGCCGCCGCAAGCATGGCCGACTGGCTCTTCTCTTCATGCTCCGCCCACTGCCCGCTGCAGCGCCTGGCGCGGGACCAGAGATTGACCGAATAGCGGACGAATTTGCGGTGCGGCTTGGCCGTGACGGGCAGAGTTGCGATATAGAGCAAGGCTTCGACGATCATGGCCGGTTCCGCAATTTGGGCTGTGCTTGTTCGATCTTTGATTCTGCGGTTCGCTTCAAGGCCCCTTCGCCCTTGCCGCTACCGGCCCAATCCGCTAGGAAACCGCCACTGTCACGATTGAGCGGAATGCGTTGGAAATGAACGACAAGCAGAAGAAACCACAAAAGCTCAAGGCTCGCCTGCCGCGCGGCTTCGTCGACCGTTCGGCGGCGGATATCCGCGCCGTCAACGAGATGACCGCGAAGATTCGCGAAGTCTATGAGCATTATGGTTTCGATCCGGTCGAAACGCCGCTCCTCGAATATACCGATGCGCTTGGGAAGTTCCTGCCCGACAGCGACCGCCCGAACGAAGGCGTCTTCTCGCTGCAGGACGATGACGACCAGTGGATGAGCCTGCGCTACGACTTGACGGCACCGCTCGCCCGCCATGTCGCGGAGAATTTCAACGACATCCAGCTGCCCTACCGCACTTATCGGGCCGGCTATGTGTTCCGCAACGAAAAGCCCGGTCCGGGCCGGTTCCGCCAGTTCATGCAGTTCGACGCCGACACCGTCGGCGCGCCGGGCGTCCAGGCGGATGCCGAAATGTGCATGATGATGGCCGACACACTCGAAGCGCTCGGTATCAAGCGCGGCGATTACGTTATCCGGGTCAACAACCGCAAGGTTCTCGACGGCGTTCTGGAGGCAATCGGCCTCGGCGGCGACGACAAGGCAGGACAGCGCCTCAACGTGCTGCGGGCCATCGACAAGCTCGACAAGTTCGGCCCGGAGGGCGTGGCCCTCCTGCTCGGACCCGGCCGCAAGGACGAGTCCGGTGATTTCACCAAGGGTGCCGGTCTGGACCAGAGCCAGATCGACAAGGTTCTCTTCTTCGTTGGCGTCAAGGATTACGCGAAGAGCGCCGCTCGGCTTGCAGACCTCGTCGCGGGCACCTCGAAGGGTGCCGAAGGTGTCGAGGAACTCAATTTCATCGGCAACCTCGTTCTCAGCGCCGGTTACGACAGCACTCGCATCAAGATCGATCCGTCGGTCGTGCGCGGTCTGGAATACTACACCGGCCCGGTCTACGAAGCCGAACTGCTCTTCGATGTTACCAATGAAAAGGGCGAAAAAGTCGTCTTCGGTTCGGTCGGCGGCGGCGGGCGCTATGACGGCCTTGTGTCGCGTTTCATGGGCCAGCCGGTTCCGGCAACGGGCTTCTCGATCGGCGTTTCGCGGCTGATGACGGCGCTGAAAAACCTCGGCAAGCTCGGCCAGCAGGATGTCATCGAGCCGGTACTCGTCACCGTCATGGATGGCGATGTGGGCGCTATGGGCCGCTATCAGCGCATGACGCAGGAATTGCGCGCCGCCGGCATCCGCGCCGAGATGTTCCAGGGCAACTGGAAGAAATTCGGCAACCAGCTAAAATATGCCGACCGCCGCGGCTGCCCAATCGCGATCATTCAGGGGGGCGACGAGCGCGCTGAGGGCGTCGTGCAGATCAAGGATCTGATCGAGGGCAAGCGCCTTTCCGGCGAGATCGAGGACAATGCGAGCTGGCGCGAAGCCCGCGTCGCACAGGAGACCGTTGCCGAGGCCGATCTCGTGGCCAAGGTGAAGGAAATTCTGGCGGCGCAGGCGGAAGATCGCGCGAGGGCGGGGTCCAATGCGTGATTTTCCCCTTCCCAACCCCTCCCCACAGGGGGAAGGGGCTTTTCGCCGCACCGCTTTGCCCAAAGCAACGTTCCAGCTTGTGCTGACGTCTGTGATCATGCCTGATGAAGGCCGCGAGTTAGTCCCTCCCCCCTATGGGGAGGGGTTGGGGAGGGGACTTTATTGGGGAGCCATCCCATGCCCCTGATCAACCTCCCCGATTTCGCTGACGACCTTCTGGACGAATTCGCCGCCCGGAAGACGACGCGGATCGACACGCCGGTCATCCAGCCGGCCGAGCCTTTCCTCGACATCGCCGGCGAAGACCTCCGCCGCCGCATCTTCATGACGGAAAGCGAGACCGGCGCGAGCCTTTGCCTGCGCCCGGAATTCACCATTCCCGTCTGCATTCGCCACATCGAAACCGCCACCGGCACGCCGAAGCGCTATTCCTATCTCGGCGAAGTCTTCCGCCAGCGCCGCGAGGGCGGCAACGAATTCTACCAGGCTGGCATTGAAGATCTCGGCGACATCAATATCGCCAGTGCCGACGCCCGCGCGATCGGCGATGCGACCGCCATCCTGACGCGGCTTCTCCCCGGCAAGCGCTTCTCGGTAACGCTAGGCGATCAGGCGGTCTTCGAAGCCGTCGTTCAGGCGCTCGGCCTGCCGCTCGGCTGGCAGAAGCGGTTGATCCACGCCTTCGGCAACATGACGCAGCTTGAGGCGCTGCTTGCGAGCCTCGTCAGCCCGCAGTTCGTGACCGGCCTTGACGACGATATCGCCCGGCTGATCGCGACCGGAGATGAGGCGGCGCTCATCGCCCACATCGACACGACGATGCAGGCGACCGGCTATTCCTCGAATGCAAGCCGCTCGCCGGCCGAGATCGCACGCCGCCTGAAGGAGAAGCTGATCCTATCGGAAACGCGCCTCGACGACGCGGCCTTCCGCGTGCTCGAGGAGTTTCTGTCCCTCAGGGTGCCGCTCATAAACGCGTCTGCCGCGCTCGCCGGTTTTGCCGATGCCGCCGGTTTGAGGCTCGGCAACGCCCTTTCGCGTTTCGATGGCCGTGTGGCTGCCCTTGGGAACTCCGGCATCGATCTGTCGTCCATTGACTATCGCGCCGCCTTCGGGCGCCCGCTCGACTACTATACCGGCCTTGTCTTCGAGGTCGGTATCGAAGGCTCTTCCGCCGTTCTGGTGGGCGGTGGGCGCTTCGACAGGCTTCTGACGCTGCTCGGCGCCAAGGATCGCATTCCGGCCGTTGGCTTCTCGCTCTGGCTCGATCGCATCGAAACGGAAAGGGCGGCGGCATGACGATCACCATCGCACTGCCCTCCAAGGGCCGCATGAAGGACGACGCTTCGGCGATCTTCGAACGCGCCGGCATGAAGATTACTGCCGTCGGCAACGACCGCTCCTATCGCGGTCGCGTCGAGGGATGGGACGACGTCGATGTCGCCTTCCTGTCGGCCTCGGAAATCTCCCGTGAACTCGGCAATGGCTCGATCGATTTCGGTGTGACGGGCGAGGATCTCGTACGCGAAGGATTGGCTGAAGCAGACAAGCGCGTGGAATTCTGCGCCCGCCTCGGTTTCGGGCAGGCTGACGTGGTGGTCGCCGTTCCGGAAATATGGCTCGACGTCGATACGATGGCCGATCTCGGAGACGTCGCCGCCGACTTCCGAGCCCGCCACGGCCGCCGCTTGACCATCGCGACCAAATACTGGCGGCTGACGCAGCAATTCTTCTCCAGCCAGCACGGCATTCAGCTCTACCGTATCGTCGAAAGCCTTGGCGCGACGGAAGGCGCCCCCGCGTCCGGCTCGGCCGACATCATCGTCGATATCACCTCGACAGGCTCCACCTTGAGGGCGAACCACCTGCGAGTGCTGAACGACGGCGTGATCCTGCGGTCGCAGGCCTGCCTCGTGCGCGCCCGCAAGGACAATCACGCTGACGAGCAGTCGGTGGCAAAAATCATGGAAGCGGTGCGAAGCGCCCTTTGATTTCATCATAGGACCAAACGAAAAAACCCGCCGTCTTTCGACGGCGGGTTTCTATGCTTGGGAGGTTGTTCGCTTAGGCGCGGACGGCAGATGCGCCGCGGCGGGCATCGATCGAGTAGGCGCCTGCGCCGACTGTGGCGAGCAGGATGTAACCGCCGGCCAGCGTGAAGTTCTTCATGACCATGATCTGGTTGAGGATATTCACCAGCTCGGTGCCGCTGGCATAGGGCAGGTGGAAGAAGATGGCAGTGAAGATAGAGAAGGCGGCAAGCAGCCAGCCGACGATGCGGACCTGAAAGCCGACGAGAACGGCAAGGCCGGTCAGAAGTTCGAAGAGACCTGCGAGATAGGTCAGCGCCGTTGCGGCAGGAAAGCCTGCGCCTGCGATCATGCCGGCAGTGCCTGCCGGATCGGTGACCTTGCCGAAGCCAGCAAGGATGAACATGAAGGACAGGAGGATGCGGGCGACAAGAATAAGGCCGTTGCTGGTATTCGACATGGACGTGATCTCCGTTTGGATTGCTCTGGAGGTCCCTGTGCCCCGGCACTTTCTGAACCTCGTTGGCCCTTCTATTCGCTCATTTTGATGTAACTGAAAAGATAAACAGAAGCGGACGGTTTGTTCAATGTTTTGAAACGACCGTTCACGCAGCGTGGCTTGTGTTCGCGGTAGCTGCTCTTCTATGGTCTGCTTCCCATCCCCCAAGGAGATTCCAATGGCAGACCTTTCAAGCTTCCCGATCACCAAACGCTGGCCGGCAAAGAACCCCGACGTCATTCAGCTTTATTCGTTGCAAACGCCGAATGGCGTGAAGGTGTCGGTCGCGCTGGAAGAGCTCGGCCTACCGTACGAGCCGCATTATATTTCCTTCGCCGCAAACGAGCAGAAGTCTCCGGAATTCATCTCGCTCAATCCGAACGGCCGTATCCCCTCGATTATCGATCCGAACGGCCCTGACGGCAAGCCGATTGGCCTCTTCGAATCCGGCGCGATCCTTCTCTATCTCGCGGAAAAGACCGGCAAGCTCCTGCCGGCGGATGCCGTAGGGCGCTACGAGACCATTCAGTGGGTATTCTTTCAGATGGCCGGGATCGGGCCGATGCTCGGCCAATTCGGTCACTTCCACAAGTTCGCGGCCGAGAAGGTCGCCAACAATTCCTATCCGGTGGAGCGCTATCGGGACGAGGCCAAGCGGCTGCTCAGCGTGCTGGAGGCACGTCTGGAGGGACGTCAATGGATCATGGGTGACACCTACACGATCGCCGACATCACAACATTCCCATGGATCCGTGGCGCCGATATCTTCTATGGCGGCCGGGAGGTCCTGGACTACGCAAAGTTCCCCTCCGTCATGGCGTGGCTCGAGCGCTGCATTGCTCGCCCGGCAAGCGAAAAGGGCCTGAACATTCCCGTCAAGCCGGAGTAATCGGCGCAAAGAAAAAGGCCGGACTCAGGACCGGCCCTTTTTTTGAACCTTCGGCCTATTGCCGGGTGGCGATCTGATGTCCTTGTTCCAGCTTGAACCGCGGGAAGAGGAAGACGCCTGCCATGCTGCCGCTGAACTGTGCCTCGAGCCCGCTCGATGCACCCATGCAGAAAACCGGCTGCCGCAAACCGTTCGGCATCAGGATCGTCGTGGAGAAGCAGAAGGATGACGAAAGCGTTGCGGCTTGCTCGAAAAGGGTGAGGATATGGGCGCGATCTTTCGGATCATAGCAGCGCAACAGGCTCAGAAGACCGCATTCCTGTGTTGAAAGGCCATGCAGCATACTGCTCCACTCGCCGAGACGGATAATGCCCGTCGAAAAGTCGCCGGTCCAGGCCTCGGAGACGGAGAACTGCGCAAGCATCTCCTGATCGTGATGCGGCAGATCCAGTGAGTCATGCATGCGGGGGGCGGCAGCGGTTGCTTTGGCGATCTTAAACAAGGGCTTTCCCGGGTCGGACGCAGTTCTATCCGCGCTCTCGTGCAGTCTGACGAAACATCCTCATGCTGCGCCGTCCTTCATGTCCGGGCGTTCAAAGCGCGGCTTGCCGGCAGCGCTCTACTACAATGCATTACTCGAAATCTTGGCTTGGAAGGCACCTGGCCGACTTTGCCGGAATTGCTTTTGCTGGCGGGCGAAAAAGTATTCTTATGCGTTCAAAATTGCAGCGCGGATTTATATGCAGTTTTGGGCGCCCGGCAAATGTTTTTTCCGTGATGTCCTGAAGGCCGACTGATGCATTACCGGCGCTTTCCGCACCAAAAACTGTTAAAATCCGGTAGAATTTTGCGGTCCGGACCGGGTGCAAACGGTTACACCTTTTAAAAATTCTTACTTCCAGGCTGAAATACGACTTTCGCTACAAGTATAAGTAACGCATAAAATAAGTAAGAAAAGTAAGTTTCGCGAAAGCCTCGACCCTGGCGAGTACCTTCGCCCCTCTCGCTTAAACGTTTCACCATCGGAAATACATAGGCTTTATCAGATGGTCGAATCGCTCGTCGGCAAACAAAAAGGGCGGCCCGAGGACCGCCCTTCCTGAACTGAACCGGATGGCTCAGATGTAAAGACCCGAAGGTCTTACATCATGTCCATGCCGCCCATGCCGCCCATGCCGCCCGGCATGCCGCCAGCAGCGCCGCCGTCCTTCTTAGGAGCTTCGGCAATCATGGCTTCGGTGGTGATCAGCAGCGAAGCAACCGAAGCTGCGTTCTGCAGAGCCGTGCGGACGACCTTGACCGGGTCGACGATGCCGAGAGCGATCAGATCGCCGTATTCGCCGGTCTGAGCGTTGTAGCCGTAGTTGTCTTCGTTCTTGTCGAGGATCTTGCCGACAACGATCGAGGCTTCGTCACCAGCGTTTTCAGCGATCTGGCGAACCAGCGACTGAAGTGCCTTGCGAACGATGTTGATGCCGGCTTCCTGGTCCTGGTTTTCACCCTTTGCGGTGATCTTCGTGGACGAACGAAGCAGGGCAACGCCGCCGCCCGGTACGATGCCTTCCTGAACGGCAGCGCGCGTCGCGTTCAGAGCGTCGTCGATGCGGTCCTTCTTTTCCTTGACTTCGACTTCCGTCGAGCCGCCGACGCGGATCACGGCAACGCCGCCAGCGAGCTTGGCAAGACGTTCCTGCAGCTTTTCGCGGTCGTAGTCGGAAGTGGTTTCTTCGATCTGAGCCTTGATCTGACCAACGCGGCCTTCGATGTCGGACTTTGCGCCGGCACCGTCAACGATCGTGGTGTTTTCCTTGGAGATCGAAACCTTCTTGGTACGGCCGAGCATGTCGAGCGTAACGTTTTCGAGCTTGATGCCGAGGTCTTCGGAGATGACAGTGCCGCCCGTCAGGATGGCGATGTCTTCCAGCATGGCCTTGCGGCGATCGCCGAAGCCCGGAGCCTTGACGGCAGCGATCTTGAGACCACCGCGCAGCTTGTTGACGACGAGCGTAGCAAGAGCTTCGCCTTCGACATCTTCAGCGATGATGAGGAGCGGCTTGCCGGTCTGAACGACGGCTTCGAGAACCGGGAGCATAGCCTGGAGGTTCGAGAGCTTCTTTTCGTGCAGGAGGATGAAGGCGTCTTCGAGGTCAGCAACCATCTTTTCCGGGTTGGTGACGAAGTACGGGCTCAGGTAGCCGCGATCGAACTGCATGCCTTCGACGACTTCGAGTTCGGTTTCAGCGGTCTTGGCTTCTTCGACGGTGATGACACCTTCGTTGCCGACCTTCTGCATGGCTTCAGCAATATCGAGACCGATCTGCTTTTCGCCGTTTGCGGAGATCGTGCCGACCTGTGCGACTTCTTCCGAAGTGTTGATCTTCTTGGCCTTGGCCTGGAGATCCTTGACGACTTCAGCAACGGCGAGATCGATGCCGCGCTTCAGGTCCATCGGGTTCATGCCGGCTGCAACGGCCTTGCCGCCTTCGCGAACGATGGCCTGGGCGAGAACGGTTGCAGTCGTGGTGCCGTCACCGGCGATGTCGTTGGTCTTCGAAGCAACTTCGCGGACCATCTGGGCGCCCATGTTTTCGAACTTGTCTTCAAGTTCGATTTCCTTGGCGACCGATACGCCGTCCTTGGTGATGCGCGGAGCGCCGAAGGACTTGTCGATGATGACGTTACGACCCTTCGGGCCGAGCGTTACCTTCACTGCGTCAGCGAGAACGTCGACGCCGCGCAGCATCTTTTCGCGCGCGGTGCGGCCGAACTTGATTTCTTTAGCTGCCATTTTGAGAACTCCTGAAAAGGGTGTCAGCGATATTCTGGACGGGATAACCGACTGATCAGCCGATGATGCCCATGATGTCGGCTTCCTTCATGATCAGAAGGTCTTCGCCGTTGATCTTGACTTCGGTGCCCGACCACTTGCCGAACAGAACGCGATCGCCAGCCTTGACGTCGAGAGCGACGACCTTGCCGGACTCGTCACGAGCGCCGGAACCGACGGCGACGATTTCGCCTTCCTGCGGCTTTTCCTTGGCGGTGTCCGGGATGATGATGCCACCCTTGGTCTTTTCTTCGGACTCAACGCGGCGAACAACGACGCGATCGTGAAGGGGGCGGAAATTGGTGCTTGCCATTGTCTAATCCCTCGATCAAATGACATTCGCGGACCGGGAAGGCCCACATCGATGAGTGTTAGCACTCTCCAGTGAGGAGTGCTAGCGGCGAGCATTTAGGGATGGCTCCAGAAGGAGTCAAGAAGACCCATCACGGATTTTTGCGCCGGAATTGTGAAGAGCGCGAGAAATGTCCCAGACGATTGCGGAATCTATGCCGCAGCCCGGCCGGTGAAGGCCGCTTCAGGTTTTTGCTAAAGGATCGGCCGAAAATCCCTTGCCATCGCGGCATGCCTTTGCGATGTCACGCCTGACTGAAAAGCAATCGGGAAATCGAATGGCCAAGCGGATTGAGAGTTTTGCGGAGATCACCAGCCAGTATGACGCCGTGTTCTGCGATGTCTGGGGTGTGCTGCACAATGGGATCGACCCTTTCCCGAAGGCTGCGGCGGCTCTCGAAGCCGCGCGCGCCGAGGGGCTCACCGTCGTGCTCATCACCAATTCGCCGCGGCTCGCGCCGCAGGTGGTCGACCAGCTGCGCCAGATCGGCATACAGGACAGCGCCTATGACCGGATCGTCACCTCTGGCGACGTCACGCGCGGCCTGATTGCCGAAGGCCCGAAGAAGGTCTTCCTGCTCGGTCCCGAACGCGACCGTGCAATCGTCGAGGGCCTCGGCGTCGAGCGCGTCGATGCCAAAGAGGCTGAATCGCTCGTCTGCACCGGCTTTTTCGACGACGAGACGGAAAAGCCCGAAGACTACACGGAGATGCTCAAGGATTTTCAGGCACGCAACGTGCCGATGATCTGCGCCAATCCGGACCTCGTTGTCGAGCGCGGACACCGCATCATCCCCTGTGCGGGTGCCATGGCCGCTTACTATCACCAACTCGGCGGCGAAACACGCATCGCCGGCAAGCCGCACACGCCGATCTATGACGCCGTGCTTGCCGCTGCGCGCGAGGCCCACGGCGATTTCCCGAAGAGCCGTATTCTCGCGATCGGCGACGGTATGCCGACGGATGTGCGCGGGGCTCTCGATTACGGCCTCGATCTTCTGTATATCAGCGGCGGCATTCATGCCAAGGAATACACGCTGAACGGGGAGCCCGACGAGGCGATCCTGCACGCCTTCCTCGAGCGCGAGAGGGCAACGCCGAAGTGGTGGATGCCGCGCCTCGCTTAAGAAGAGCCCGCCGATGACCGTCTTCCACCGCAACGAAACCCGCGAACCCTTGCCCGCCCGCTTGAAAGGCGGGGTGATTGCCATTGGAAATTTCGACGGCGTGCATCGCGGCCATCAATCGGTGCTGAACCGCGCGCTGGAAATCTCGAAAGAGCGGGGCATCCCCGCGCTCGTGCTGACGTTCGAACCCCATCCGCGGACGGTCTTCAAGCCACAAACGCCGGTGTTCCGCCTGACGCCGGCCCCGTTGAAGGCCCGCATTCTCGAGGCGATCGGCTTCAACGCCGTCATCGAATACCCCTTCGATCGCGAATTCTCGCAGCGGTCGCCGGATGAGTTCGTTCATGGCATCCTCAGAGATTGGCTGGGCGCGTCCGAAGTCGTCACCGGTTTCAATTTCCATTTCGGCAAGAACCGCGAGGGCGGTCCGGCCTTCCTGATGGATGCCGGCCACAAATACGGCTTCGGCGTCACCCTGATCGACGCCTTCCGCGACGAGAATGCCGAGGTTGTCTCCTCGAGCCGCATTCGCGAGCTGCTGAAGGAAGGTAACGTCACTGAGGCGGCCGCTCAGCTCGGCTATCACTACACGGTCGAGGCCGAGGTAATCGGCGGGGAAAAGCTCGGCCGGCAGCTCGGCTTTCCGACGGCCAACATGCAGCTTCCGCCGGAGGCCGAACTTGCCGCTGGCATTTACGCCGTTCGCTTCCGCCTGGACGACGGCACGCTCTACGATGCGGTCGCCAGCTACGGCCGGCGCCCAACGGTGACCGAAAACGGCGCGCCGCTGCTCGAAACCTATCTCTTCGATTTCAGCGGCGACCTCTATGGCCGGACCTGTTCCGTCTCCCTCTTCGGCTATCTGCGGCCCGAGTTGAAGTTCGATGGCCTGGAAGCCCTCGTCGAGCAGATGAAGCGCGACGAGCAGGAGGCGAGGGCGCTGCTTGCGGGCGTCAAGCCGCTCGGCGAGCTCGACCGGAAACTCTGCTTCAGCTAGCGCCGCGCGCGGTCACGACGTTCCCAACGCAGCCTGGGTTTTCTCGCCGCGGAACGGCGGGAATGCCAAGGCAATCCCCGCGGCCCCAAGCCCGACCAGCGCCGAGCCGATGAACAGCCAGGAATAGTTGCCGTAGGTGTCCAAGATCCAGCCGCCGGCCAACGGTCCGAAGGCCATGCCGATGCTGGAAAGCATTGTCGCGGCGCCGAACACCGTGCCGATGACGCGCGGGCCGAAATATTCGCGCGCAAGGATGGCATAGAGCGGCATCACGCCGCCATAGGCGCTGCCGAAGATGACGGCGAGCGCATAGAACTGGCCGAGTTCGCTGACGGCGAGATAGGTGGCGAGCGCCGCCGCCTGCACCAGCAGCCCGGCGACAAGCACCGGTTTCACCCCGAGCCTGTCGGCGAGGCTGCCATAAAGAAGCCGTCCGCCGAGGCCCGCAAGTCCTTCCACGCTATAGATGCTGACGGCCGCCATCGGCGCCACGCCGCAGATGGTCGCATAGCTCACCATATGGAAAATCGGACCGGAATGCGCCGCGCAGCAGGCGAAGAAGGTGCCGCCGAGTACGATGAACTGCGGCGAGCGGAAGATCTTGCCGAGCGCTGGCCGTTCGCCGCCCGCCACCATGGACGCCCCGGCTTCGCCTGCTGTTACGGGTGCGCGGCGGACGAGGAGCGCTGCAGGTATCAGAAGCATCCATGCGCCGACGCCGATGATCAGCATCGCAGTACGCCAGTCATAGGCCGAGATCAGCGCACGGGCGAGCGGCGAGATCGTCATGGGTGCGACGCCCATTCCGGCCGAGACCAGCGAAACCGCGAGCCCGCGGTTCTCGTCGAACCATGCCGTCGTCGCCGCGATCATCGGCGCGAAGAAGGCGCTGGCGGAAAGTCCGACGACGATGCCATAGGTCAGCTGGAACTGGATGAGCGATCCGGCGCGGCTGGCAAGAACGAGCGCAAGTCCGAGCAGCGCTGCGCCGATCAGCACGACGATACGGGGGCCGAAGCGATCGCTGATCGCTCCCCACATGAAGCCGCCGATGCCCATGACGACGAAATTGAGCGTCATGGCGCTGGCGATCCCCGTGTGCGACCAGCCGGTTTCGGTGGCGATCGGTACCTGGAAAATGGCAAGAGAGAACATCGCGCCGAGCGCAACGCACGTCATCAGGGCGCCCGCGGCGACGATGACCCAACGGTAGGAACTGCTCATATCCACCTCACTCCTCAGGGATACATTTGATCGGGGCATGCGGGCGCCCGGTGTCCTCCACACGCCCGCAACCTAAAGACGTTCGAGCCGCGGTCATTTCGACAGTGTCACGAAATTATTCTGCCGGACAGGCAATTTAGCCTCGGCTGCTGATTGCCTGCCGAGTGCAAAATCCTCTTCCTTTTCCCGGCAAAAGCGCCTATGAACCGGCGCGATGAACAAAGTCCGGCTGCCGAGCGCGATGCGAATTATCGGCCCGGCCTTCCGCGCGCGCTAAGCGACCGGAAGGTCCGGGTTTTTGGCGCTTGGGTGAACGAGCGCTTCCGTCACCAGACATTTAGAAGCCGTTGCGCCTAAAAGGCGCTCAGAAACGATTGCTGAACATGACCGATACAGCCGAAAAGATCGACTACTCGAAGACCCTCTATCTGCCCGAGACCGACTTCCCGATGCGCGCCGGCCTGCCGCAGAAGGAGCCGGAAACCGTTGCCCGCTGGCAGCAGATGGGCCTTTACAAGAAACTGCGCGCCTCCGCCGCCGGCCGGGAGAAGTTCGTCCTCCACGACGGCCCGCCCTATGCCAACGGCAACATCCACATCGGCCACGCGCTGAACAAGATCCTCAAGGACGTCATCAACCGCTCGTTCCAGATGCGTGGCCGTGATGCCAACTACGTCCCAGGCTGGGACTGCCACGGTCTTCCGATCGAATGGAAGATCGAGGAGAAGTACCGCGAGAAGGGCAAGAACAAGGACGAGGTTCCCGTCAACGAATTCCGTCAGGAGTGCCGCGAATTCGCCGCCGGCTGGATCAAGATCCAGTCCGAGGAGTTCAAGCGCCTCGGCATCGAGGGCGACTTCGACAATCCCTACACAACGATGAATTTCCATGCCGAGGCCCGCATTGCCGGCGAACTCCTCAAGATCGCACAGAGCGGCCAGCTTTACCGCGGCTCCAAGCCGATCATGTGGTCGGTGGTCGAGCGCACCGCGCTTGCGGAAGCCGAGGTCGAATATGCTGATGTCGAAAGCGACATGATCTGGGTGAAGTTCCCGATCGTGGAAGGCCCCGAATCTCTTGCAGGCGCCTTTGTGGTGATCTGGACGACGACGCCATGGACGATCCCGGGTAACCGCGCGATCGCCTATTCGTCGCGCTATGGCTATGGCCTCTACGAGGTTGCGACGGCGGAAAATGATTTCGGTCCGCAGCCCGGCGAGAAGCTGATCTTCGCCAAGCGTCTGGCAGAGGAATCTGCGGCCAAGGCGAAGGTGACGTTCAAACACCTTCGCGATGTGGAAGCGGCGGAACTTGCCGGCATCACCTGCGCGCATCCGCTGCATGGTCTTGGCGGCGGCTACCATTTCCAGGTGCCGCTGCTCGATGGCGATCATGTGACCGATGATGCTGGCACCGGTTTCGTCCATACAGCGCCTAGCCATGGCCGCGAAGACTTCGACGCCTGGATGGACAACGCCCGGGCGCTCGAAGCGCGCGGCATCTCCTCGACGATCCCGTTCCCTGTGGATGACGCAGGATTCTTTACCCTCGACGCCCCCGGCTTCGGTCCCGACGCCGAGGGCGGAGCGGCCCGCGTCATCGATGACAAGGGCAAGAAGGGTGACGCCAATGAGCGGGTCATCAAGGCGCTGATCGCCCGCCATGCGCTGTTTGCGCGCGGTCGCCTGAAGCACTCCTATCCGCATTCCTGGCGGTCGAAGAAGCCGGTCATCTTCCGCAACACGCCGCAGTGGTTCGTCTATATGGACAAGGAACTGGGCGATGGAAGCACGCTGCGCTCGCGCGCGCTGAGCGCCATCGACGACACCCGCTTCGTGCCCGGCGCCGGCCAGAACCGCCTGCGCGCCATGATCGAGCAGCGTCCGGACTGGGTGCTCTCGCGTCAAAGAGCCTGGGGCGTGCCGATCTGCCTCTTCGTCGATGAGGAGGGCGGCATCCTGCAGGACGAGGCAGTGAACGCCCGCATCCTCGAAGCCTTCGAGAAGGAAGGCGCCGATGCCTGGTTCGCCGAAGGCGCTCGCGAGCGCTTCCTTGGCGCGAAGGCCAACGAGCCCTGGACGCAGGTCATGGATATCCTCGACGTCTGGTTCGATTCAGGCTCCACGCACACCTTCACGCTCGAGGATCGCCCGGACCTCAAGTGGCCGGCCGACGTCTATCTCGAAGGCTCGGACCAGCATCGTGGCTGGTTCCATTCCTCTCTTCTGGAAAGCTGCGCCACCCGCGGCCGCGCGCCCTACGACGCCGTCGTCACCCATGGTTTCACCATGGATGAGAAGGGCGAGAAGATGTCGAAGTCGAAGGGCAATACCGTCACCCCGCAGGAAGTCATGAAGGACGCCGGCGCCGACATCCTGCGGCTCTGGGTCATGACCACCGACTACTGGGAAGACCAGCGTCTCGGCAAGGCGATCATCCAGACGAACATCGACGCGTATCGCAAGCTGCGCAACACGATCCGCTGGATGCTCGGCACGCTGGCGCACGACAAGGGCGAGGTCATCGCGCTTGGCGATCTGCCGGAGCTCGAGCGGCTGATGCTCCATCGTCTGGTTGAACTCGATCAGCTTGTGCGCGAAGCCTACGACGCCTTCGAGTTCAAGAAGATCGCCCGCGCGCTCATCGACTTTGCGAATGTCGAACTTTCAGCTTTCTACTTCGATGTTCGCAAGGATGCGCTTTACTGCGATGCGCCGTCCAGCCTGCGCCGCCGTGCAAGCCTGCATGTCATCCGCGCGATCTTCGATTGCATGGTGACGTGGCTTGCGCCGATGCTGCCCTTCACCACGGAAGAGGCATGGCTTTCGCGCGATCCTTCTGCCGTGTCGGTTCATCTCGAGCAGTTCCCGGCAATCCCGGCCGAATGGAAGAACGAGGCGCTCGCCGAGAAGTGGAAGAAGGTCCGCGCCATCCGCTCCGTGGTCACCGGCGCTCTCGAAATCGAGCGCAAGGACAAGCGCATCGGCTCGTCGCTGGAGGCGGCACCGGTCGTGCATGTCACGGACGGTGCACTTCGCGCCGCGCTCGACGGGCTGGATTTCGCGGAAATCTGCATCACCTCGGATATCGCTGTTGTCGGCGGCGAAGGTCCGGCGGAGGCTTTCCGCCTGCCGGAAGTTCCCGGCGTCAGCGTCGAGCCGAAACTTGCCGAAGGCACCAAATGCGCCCGCTCCTGGCGCATCACCAAGGATGTCGGGTCCGATCCGAACCATCCGGATGTATCGGCACGCGACGCCGCTGCACTTCGCGAGCTCGGATTGTAAAGCAGAGGAAAACTACCGGATGAATTGCTATTTTGCAGTTCATCCGGTAGAAGCTGCCTGAAAATGGCCGGAATTTTACGTCAGGGGGACATTCCGGTAGGGCGATGATTGCACCGGAGGCTGGAAAGGTTTTCATGTTAGCGACGCGTTGGTTCCATGTAGGCGCTTGCCTGACAGTTGTTGTGGCGGCGAGCTCGATGACTTCGGGCTGCACGAGCCCGACCTATGGCACCGGCACGACCGCAATGGCACAGCTCGGCGACGATCTCGGTCAGGCAGTGTCTATTGCGCCCCGCGAGCCCAAGAACAAGGGCGTAAAGTACACGCCGCGCCCGACACTGGTCATGCCGGCACAGGCTTCCGGGGAAACGCTTGTCGAGCCGCAGCAGTCGATCGCCACTGCGGGCAATCCGCAGTGGGTCGAATCGCCGGAAGAAACCCGTGCACGCCTCGTCAAGGAGGCGGATGACAATATCGACAAATCCACCTACGTCTCGCCGCTCGCCAAGAATGGCGTCGAAGGCGGCCGCCCGACAACGGAAGCCCAGACCAAGGCCTATCGCGAAGCCCGTGCCCTGCAGAAGGGTGCTTACATCGATCAGCGCCGCTTCATCTCCGATCCGCCGACGGAATATCGTCAGGTCGACGACCCGGCCAAGCTTGAGGATCTCGGCGAACCCGAGACGAAGAAGGATAAGCAGCGCAAGAAGGATGCCGCTGTTGCCGGTACCGGCAAGAAGTGGTGGAACTTCCTTCAGTAGCAGCCGCCTGCGGGGCGGGATCAGATATCTCGCTTTTCCTGAAAGAATTTCTTGAGAAGATCAGCCGATCGAACTTCGTTCAAACCGGAATAGACCTCCGGGGCGTGGTGGCATGTGGGCTGCGCGTAGAACCTGACGCCGTTATCGACCGCGCCGCCCTTCGGGTCTTCCGCGCCGTAGTACAGCCTGCGGATACGCGCGAAGGAAATGGCCGCGGCGCACATCGTGCAAGGTTCCAGCGACACATAGAGATCGGCGCCGGTCAGGCGCTCCTGTCCCAGCGCTTCGCAGGCCATACGAATGGCCGCAACCTCAGCATGGGCGGTCACGTCGTTGAGCTCTCGCGTCCGGTTGCCGGAGCGTCCGATCACCCTATCTTCTAAGACCACAACAGCGCCGATGGGCACTTCGCCGCGCTCGCCCGCTGCCAGCGCCTCCTCGAGCGCCATTTCCATAAACTGATTTGTCTTCACGATCCGGCAATTTCCCACTTAACCGCAGGGGCGCGACCTGATAGACAGGCCCCAAAAGGCAGGCAAACAACAAATGACATTCAAAGACAAGCCAAAACGGCCGGGTGGCAAGCCCCCCGCGCGCGATGCGCGGCCGAAAAATGAAGGCAAGCCGGCAAGGAGCGCTGCGCCGACGGCTGCAGCCACCGAGGCCGAAGGCGAGGCCAAGGCGGAACGCATCTCCAAGGTCATGGCACGCGCAGGCGTTGCCTCGCGCCGCGACATCGAGCGCATGATCATGGAAGGCCGCGTCACGCTGAACGGCAAGATTCTCGATACGCCGGTCGTCAACGTCACGCTTTCCGACAAGATCGAGGTCGATGGCGTCCCGATCCGCGGCATCGAGCGCACGCGCCTATGGCTCTATCACAAGCCTGCCGGCTTGGTGACCACCA
Organism: Rhizobium sp. P32RR-XVIII; assembly: GCF_012641395.1. Classification (GTDB taxonomy): domain Bacteria; phylum Pseudomonadota; class Alphaproteobacteria; order Rhizobiales; family Rhizobiaceae; genus Rhizobium. The sequence goes on from NZ_JABAIH010000001.1 coordinate 778,118, forward strand.
ATTCCGACCCGGAAGGCCGCCCGACCGTTTTCGACAACCTTCCGGAAGAGCTGCCCCGTGTCATGTCGATCGGCCGCCTCGATATCAATACGGAAGGTTTGCTTCTGCTTACCAATGACGGCGGGCTTGCGCGCGCCCTCGAGCTGCCGACCACCGGCTGGCTGCGCCGCTACCGGGTGCGCGCCCACGGTGAGATCGATCAGGAAGCGCTCGACAAGTTGAAGGACGGCATCGCCGTCGACGGGGTGCTCTACGGCTCGATCGAGGCAACGCTCGACCGCACACAGGGCTCCAACGTCTGGATCACCATGGGTCTTCGCGAAGGCAAGAACCGCGAAATCAAGAACGTGCTCGGCGCGCTCGGCCTTGATGTGAACCGTCTCATCCGTATTTCCTACGGCCCGTTCCAGCTCGGCGATCTGCCGGAGCGCCACGTGATCGAAGTGCGCGGCCGCACGCTGCGCGACCAGCTTGGTCCGCGGCTGATCGAGGATGCCAAGGCGAATTTCGATGCCCCGATCTACAACGCGCCTGCCGTAGCCGCCGAGGAAGAGGCCGAAGCCAAGCCGGAACGGCGCGAACGCGAACGTCCTCGCAAGCCGGAAGACAAGCGCGAGCGTGCGCTGAGCCGTCTCGATACCAAGCGTGACGATCGCCGTGATGACCGCCGGGACGACAGGCACGAAGGTGGCCACAGAGACGACGACCGGCCGAAGCGCCCGGCGCTCGGCAGCCGTCGCAGCGCCAATGTCTGGATGGCGCCCGGCGCCCGTCCGCTCGGTGAAAAGGCCGCGGCGAAGGCCGCCAAGAATGCCAAGACCGCCCGCAAGCGCGGCGAATTCGACGATCAGCCGAAGAGCTTTGCCCGCGGCGAGGATCGCCCACGCCCGCAGATCAACCGTGCCCGCGACGACGAAGGCGAGTGGATCCGTTCCAGCGAAGTCCCGGCTAAGGGCAAGGATGACGGCGAAGGTTTCGGCCACAAGCGCTCGTTCGGCGACCGGCCGGCCCGCGAGGGCCGCGGCTTTGGTGACCGCCCCGCTCGTGGAGACCGCCCGGCTGGCGACCGTCCTCCACGTGGAGATCGGCCTTTCGGCGACAAGCCTCGTGGCGACCGCAGACCGCGTGCAGAGGGTGATGAGCGCCCACGTTCGTTTGGTGATCGTCCCGCTCGCGGAGACCGCGCAGCTGGCGACCGTCCTCCACGTGGAGATCGGCCTTTCGGCGACAAGCCTCGTGGCGACCGCAGACCGCGTGCAGAGGGTGATGAGCGCCCACGTTCGTTTGGTGATCGTCCAGCTCGCGGATACCGCCCGGCTGGCGACCGTCCTCCGCGTGGAGATCGGCCTTTCGGCGACAGGCCTCGCGGTGATCGCAGGCCGCGCGAAGAGGGTGACGAGCGTCCCCGTTCCTTCGGCGATCGTCCGCGTGCTGCACGCAGCGCTCCCGGCGAGGGCCGCTCGGAACGTCCGCGTGGCGAAAGACCATTCGGCGACAAGCCTGCGGGCGATAAGCCCCGCGGCAAGAGCTTCGGCGGCAAGCCGGGCGGATCGAAGAATTTCTCAGGCAAGCCCAAGGGCGATCGGCCGGGTGGCGGCGGCAGGCCTTCGGGCGGGCCGTCGCGTGGTGGACCGAAAGGAAAGGGAATGACGCGCGGTGCGGATCGTCGGCGGTGAGTTTCGCGGACGGCCGCTCGCCGTACCGAAATCGAACGACATCCGGCCGACTGCCGACCGGACGCGTGAGAGCCTTTTCAATATCCTGAACCATGCCTATCCGGAATGTCTTGACGGCACCCGGATCCTGGACCTGTTCGCCGGGACTGGCGCCGTCGGCCTCGAAGCCGTGTCGCGCGGTTGCCGCCATGCGCTCTTCGTCGAAAACAGCGTCGAGGGCAGGGGGCTTCTCTGGGAGAATATCGACGCTCTGAGCCTCCATGGCCGCACGCGCATCCTGCGGCGTGATGCCACGGACCTGGGCTCCGTCGGCAATCTCGAGCCCTTCAACATGCTTTTCGCCGATCCGCCCTATGGCAAGGGATTGGGCGAAAAGGCGATGGCTGCTGCAGCCAAGGGCGGATGGCTCGTGCCGGGTGCGATCGCCGTTCTGGAAGAGCGTTCGGATGTTGCCGTTTCCGCCGACCCTGCCTATCTCTTTCTGGAGGATCGCGTCTTCGGCGATACAAAGGTGCATTTTTTCCGCTACCAACCACAGTAGCGGCGGATCATCCGGAGTGGGATTGTGCAGCAGGCGGTTATTGAGAGTAATGACATGCCTGTCCCAAGCGCGACGCCCACTGTGGCCGTAGCCTTCGGGGGCGGCGGCGCGCGTGGTCTTGCCCATATCCACGTCATCGACGCCCTCGACGAACTCGGAATCCGCCCGGTTGCGATTTCCGGTGCGTCGATCGGGGCGATCATGGGCACCGGCATGGCCGCCGGCATGACGGGTGATGCGATCCGAGAGCACGCGCTGATGACCGTCGGCAACAAGACTGCCGTCGTCAGCCGCATCTGGGGTCTCCGGCCGCAGACGGTCCGGGACGCCGTCGCGAAAGGCATCCGCATCGGTCAGTTCAATCTTGAGCGTATCCTCAAGGCTTTCCTGCCTGCCGACCTGCCGGACCGTTTCGAGGATCTGCCTATTCCGATGAACGTCATCACGACCGATTATTACGGGCAGAACGAGGTCGTCATCAACGAGGGGGCGCTGTTCCCGGCTCTTGCGGCATCGTCGTCCATCCCCGCCGTCTTCATGCCCGTCCGCCTTGATGGCCGGGTGATGATCGACGGCGGCATCAGCAATCCGGTGCCTTACGAATGCCTGATGGATATCGCCGACATCGTCATCGGCGTCGATGTCGTCGGCGCGCCGGAAGGCGATGGCACGCATATTCCGAACCGCATGGAAAGCATCTTCGGATCCGGCCAGTTGATGATGCAGACCGCGATCAGCCTCAAATTGAAGCTCCGGCCGCCGCATATCTTCCTGCGCCCTTCCGTCGGCCGCACCGGCGTCATGGATTTCCTGAAGGCGCGCGAAGTGCTGGCGATGTCGGCAGGCGTGAAGGACGAATTGAAGCGTGCGCTCGACCAGGAATTCGAGGCTCGCATCAGAGCCTAGTTCGCCGCCCTAGGCATCGGCGGTCGCTTCTGCGGTTCCAGCCAACGGATCGTCGTCGAGTTCCAGCGCCCGCTTGGGTTTCACCAGCGGTTCCGGCCGTACCGGACGGAAGAAGAGCATGTCGCGGCCGGCTTGCAGGCCTTCGGTGACCTGCAGCACCAGCCGCTCCTCGTCGCGCCGGCGGATATCCTCGCCGATTTCATAAGCGTCCTCCATGCTCACTCCAAGCGCCTCCAGCGTGCGGCGGCCGAACAGCAGGCCGGACTCCAGCGTTTCGCGCAGTTCGTAATCGACATTGAGGTTTCTGAGCGCAATCGAATGGATGCGGTCGTAGGAGCGCACGAAGAGCTTCGCATGCGGATATTCGGCTTGCACCAGTTCCACCACCTTATCGGTGATCTCCCGCTTTTGTGTGCAGACGATAACGATCTTGGCTCTGTCGATTCCGGCAGAGCGCAGCACGTCCTTGCGCGTGCCGTCGCCGAAATAGATGCGGAAGCCGAATGACGAGGCCTGGCGGATACGGTCCGGGGAAAAGTCGATCACCGTCACGTCCCGCCCCCCGGCCAGCAGGATCTGTGCAGCGATCTGACCGAAACGCGAGAAGCCGACCATCAGTACATCGGCCCCCGCTCCCTCGAAGTCCTCATCGAGTTCTTCCTGCTCGTCGCCCTTCAGCATGCGTTTCGAAAGTGCGGCGCCGAGTGGCGTCAGTGCCATTGAGAGCGTCACGATGGCAACGAGAAGCGATGCGGTGCTGGATGGCATCAGTCCGACCGCACCCGCAGAGGTGAACAGCACGAACCCGAACTCGCCTCCCTGCGGCAACAGGAAGGCAATGCGGATGGCATCGTCGTGCGAAGACCCGGTCACCCGGCAGAGGCCATAGATGATCACCGCCTTGACGGCCATGAAGATCGGCACCGCGGCGACGATGAAAATCGCATTGTCGATCAGCACGTTCAGTTGAAGCGACAGTCCGACCGCCATGAAGAAAATGGCGAGCAGCACGCCGCGGAAGGGTTCGATGTCCGCTTCAAGCTCATGCCGGTAGGAAGATTCGGCGAGCATGACGCCGGAGAGAAACGCGCCCATCGCCATGGAAAGCCCGGCAAACTGCATCAGGCTCGCCGATCCCATGACGACGAAGAGGGCGGCCACGATCATTGCCTCGCGCGCGCCGGTCCTTGCGATCACCTGAAAGAGCGGTGTCAGCAGATAGCGGCCCATGACGATCATCGCGCCGACGGCGCCGACGGAGATGGCAAAGTCCAGCAACGGGGTATTGCTGCCGTTTCCACCGTCGAGAACGGTGATCAGCGCCAGCAGCGGTACGATTGCGAGATCCTGGAGAAGCAGCATCGAGAAGGAGCGCTGCCCGTACCTCGTGTTCACCTCGCCCCGCTCGTCGAGAATCTGCATGGCAAAGGCGGTGGAGGAAAGCGCAAGCCCGAAACCCGCGATGATGCTTCCCCGCCAGTCGAGCACGCCGGAAAGATAGGCAAGCGCCATCAAAGCCAGTCCGGTCAGCACCACCTGCGCGGTGCCGAGCCCGAAGATGTCACGGCGCATCTGCCAAAGTCGCGACGGTTTCAGCTCAAGGCCGATGATGAAGAGCAGGAAGACCACGCCCAGTTCGGCAACGCCCAGAACCTGCTCGCTATCGGCGATGCCGTGAAGGATCGGACCGATCACCACGCCCGCGGCAAGATAGCCGAGCACAGTTCCAAGCCCGAGTTTCTTGAAAATCGGAGCTGCGACGACCGCGCCGCCGAGCAGCAGGATCGTTTCGGAAAAGAGGGCATTGGGTGCGGACATGCTGTGAAGTTTCTTTCTATGACGGCGAGGGTTGCAAGCTGCGCGAAAAAGAATCGGCGGCAGCGGCCTTGATGCTTCCGGAAGTGCACAATAAATGGAAGCCCAAGGAAAGGCCAAATCATGTCCTCAGAAATAGCTTCCTCGACACTTCTTTCCCGCGCAAGCCAGTTGATCGATCTCGCCAGGAAGGCCGGCGCCGATGCCGCCGATGCGGTTGTCGTGCGTTCTCGCTCGCAGTCCGTCAGCGTCCGCCTGGGCAAGGTCGAAGGCACGGAATCGTCTGAGAGCGACGATTTTTCGCTGCGGGTGTTCGTCGGCAAGAAGGTTGCCAGCGTTTCCGCCAATCCCGGCTTCGATCTACAGGCGCTCGCCGAACGCGCCGTCGCAATGGCGAAGGTTTCGCCCGAAGATCCGTTCGCCTGCCTTGCGGACGAGGACAGGCTTGCCAAGTCCTATCCCGACCTCGAGCTTTTCGACCAGACGGAGGTTTCCTCCGACATGCTGCGCGAGGCCGCCCTTGCGACGGAGGCCGCGGCGCTTGAGGTCAAGGGCGTCACCAATTCCTCCGGCGGCGGGGCTTCGGCCGGTTACGGAGGCCTGGTTCTCGTCACCTCGCACGGCTTCGAGGGCAGCTACATGGGCTCGCGCTTCGGCCGTTCGGTCAGCGTCATTGCCGGCGAAGGCACCGGCATGGAGCGCGACTACGACTACGACAGCCGCCTCTATTATGCCGAACTCGACGAAGCCGCCGAAATCGGCCGCCGCGCCGGCGAGCGTGCGGTCAAGCGTGTCAATCCGCGTCAGGTCGATACCGGCAAGGACGTCACCGTCGTCTTCGATCCGCGCATCGCCCGGGGCTTTGTCGGCCATATCGCCGGCGCCATCAATGGAGCGGCGGTCGCGCGCAAGTCCAGCTTCCTGCGCGACAAGATGGGCCAGCAGGTTTTGAAATCCGGCCTTTCGATCACGGACGACCCCTTGATCGTTCGCGGCCCGTCGTCGCGTCCCTTTGATGGCGAGGGCATTTCCGGCGAGAGGCTGGTCATGATCGAGGATGGCGTGCTGAAGCACTGGTTTCTCTCCACCGCGACAGGGCGCGAAATCGGCATGCAAACCAACGGGCGCGGGGTGCGCAGTGGCAATTCGGTAACACCCACCTCCACGAACCTCGCCCTTGAGCCTGGCGACATTTCGCCGGAAGATCTAATCCGGAGCGTCGGCAACGGCTTTTATGTGACCGAGCTTATCGGCCAGGGCGTCAACATGATCACCGGCGAATACAGCCGCGGCGCGACCGGCTTCTGGATCGAAAACGGTGAACTGACATTCCCGGTGTCCGAAGTGACGATTGCTTCGAACCTCAAGGACATGTTCATGCGCATAACGCCCGCCAACGACATTGATCGCAAATACGGTGTTGCTGCGCCCACGCTCGCGATCGAGGGAATGACGCTCGCCGGGCGCTAGAATGGATTGATGCAATGAACGACGTTGGAACGCTTCGCTGGCAGAGCGATCTCGAATTGATCGCCGATGCCGCGAAACAGGCAGGCGGCGTCGCTCTGAATTTCTTCAACAAGTCGCCGGAAGTCTGGTGGAAGAACGAAGGCCGCTCTCCGGTGAGCGCCGCGGATTTTGCTGCGAACGAACGGCTTGAATCGATCCTGCGCGCCGCCCGGCCGAATTACGGCTGGCTTTCCGAAGAAACGGAAGATAGCGCCGCCCGTCTTTCGACGGAGACGCTTTTCATCATCGATCCGATCGACGGTACGCGCGCCTTCCTCGGCGGCCAGACCTTGTGGTGTGTCAGCGTCGCCGTCGTCCATCGCGGCAGGCCCGTTGCGGGAGTGCTCTACGCTCCCGCACTCGAGGAGCTTTTCGAGGCCGTCGAAGGCGGCATTGCGATGAAGAATGGCGAGCGCATCGCCGCATCGGCCAAGGGGCCGGAAACCGTCAGCCGTTTTGCGATTGGCGAGGATGTCCTGAAATCGTTTCCTGGTCATCTTCAAGAGAGAATCGAGCGGGTAAAGCATGTGCCGTCGCTCGCCTATCGCCTCGCGATGGTTGCCGACGGCCGCCTCGAAGGCACGTTCGTCAAGCGCAATTCGCATGACTGGGATCTGGCGGCGGCCGACCTTATCCTGGAGCGCGCCGGAGGCCGGCTCACCGACCTCGAGGGACGCGCGGTTCTCTACAATCGCCCGCAGGTCAGTCATGCCGAGCTTTGCGGTGCTGCCGCGCCCCGCGTTGCGGAGTTCCTCGAAGGGCTTGCGCTGAGACGAAGCAGTTGACGTTTGCGTCAAAATCCCGCAGATGAAGGCGCGGGGGGATAGAAGCGAAAGAGAAGAAAAATGACGGAATCCGGCGGCAAAAAGCAGCTCTTGCATCTCGTATTTGGCGGCGAACTGGAAAGCCTGACAGATGTCCAGTTCCGCGATCTGAAGGATCTCGATATCGTCGGCATCTTTCCGGATTACGCCTCCGCGCTGACGGCCTGGAAAGGTAAGGCGCAATCGACGGTGGACAACGCGCATATGCGTTATTTCATCGTCCATATGCATCGCTTGCTCGATCCCGAGGATATGAGCGGTAAAGCCTGATTAGGCGTTCATGCACCGGCATTTGCTCAAGCGGCGGTGCCGGCTTGTGACAGCACATACTCGCTGCCGTCGATTGACGCATTCTGAACAAATTACTCGGTCATTCCGGCCGCAACAATGATTGGGGAATGGGTTTGATGACGGTCACTGCTGATCGGAGGTATTCTAGATGAGCTCGCCGAGCGCGCGGTTCGCGCTGGGCCTCTATCGGACGGCGGGGACCATCGCCTCCCCACTCGTCAGCGCCTATCTCGCCTATCGGACCGCAAAGGGCAAGGAAGAGCGCGCGCGCCGCATGGAGCGCTTCGGTTATGCAAGCGCCAACCGGCCGCAGGGTCCGCTTGTCTGGATCCATGCCGCGAGCGTCGGTGAGACCAACGCCATCATTCCCCTCATCCGCGAGATCCGCCGCCGCGACATTCATGTTATCCTGACGACCGGAACGATCACTTCCGCAAAGCTTGCCGCCGAGCGCGTCGGCAATGAAGCGATCCACCAATATGTGCCGCTCGACTTGAAGCCTGCTGTCGGCCGCTTCCTCGAATACTGGCAGCCGGATTGCGCCATCATTGCGGAGTCGGAGATCTGGCCGGCGACGATCATGGAACTCGGCCGCCGGCGCATTCCACAGATTCTCGTCAATGCCCGCATGTCCGACCGTTCTTTCGCGCGCTGGCAGCGGCGCCTCGCGATCGCCGAAGCTCTGTTTGAAAATCTCGCGCTTGTCGTCGCTCAGTCAGATGTCGATGCGGAGCGCTTCCGTGATCTCGGCGCCAGGCATGTGACCACCTCCGGCAACCTGAAGGTCGATACGGACGCACCGCCTTATGACGCATCGACCTTGGCCCGCTACAAGAAGCAGATCGGGGAGCGCAAGACATGGGCCGCGATCTCGACCTTCGACGGCGAGGAGAACGCCGCGGCGATCGTTCATCGCACGCTCAAGGAGCGCAACGGACAGCTGACCATCATCGTGCCGCGGCATCCCGAGCGCTCGGACGAGATCGAGGCAGAGCTCGTCAAGCTAGGGCTCAAGGTCGCCCGCCGCACACGCAACGACGTGCTGTCGCCGGACACCGATATCTTCCTCGGGGACACGATCGGCGAAATGGGCCTTTACTTGCGATTGACGGAAGTCGCCTTCGTCGGCCGATCGCTGTTTGCGGAGGGCGGCCAAAATCCGCTCGAACCTGCCATGCTCGGCTGTGCCGTGCTTTCCGGCAGCAATGTCCAGAATTTCCGGGAGGCCTATCAGAAGCTCGCCCGGCGCGGCAGCGCGCGCATGGTGCGCGATACAGAGATGCTGGCCAAGGGGGTCCACTATCTTCTCATCAACGACGAGGCGCGGCGCAAAATGATCGACGCCGGCATTGGCGCTGTGCAAGAAATGCGCGGCGCATTGACGGCTACGGTGAAGTCTCTCGAGCCCTACATCAATCCGCTGACCGTAAAGGCAAGACTGCTGCCGAAAATGATGGCAGAGGGCTGATTGAAAGATGGTGGCTAGAAGCATCAAAGGCATCCTCTTCGACAAGGACGGCACCCTGCTGGACTATGATGAGAGCTGGCTGCCGGTGAACCGAGAGCTGGCGCGCATCGCTTCCCAAGGAGATGCCGCTCTCGCCGATCAGCTGCTCGCCGCCTGCGGCATGGACCCGTTGACCGGCCACATCGTGCCCGACAGCCTCCTTGCGGCCGGCAATACCCGGCAGATCGCCGAGGGGTTGGTCGCCGCCGGATCCAAGGTCGAGGTCGTGGAACTGACGATCAAGCTCGACGAGCTTTTTTCCAATGCCGCGGAATTCAGCGTTCCTGTGACGGATCTGGCCGCTTTCTTCGGCCGCCTGCATGGCCGCGGCTTCAAACTGGGCATCGCTTCCAGCGACAACGAACGCTCCATCCGCCTGATGGCCCAGCGTTTCGGCTTTGCCGAGTTTGTGGACTACATCGCTGGCTATGACAGTGGTTTCGGCAGCAAGCCGGAAGCCGGAATGGTCCTTGGCTTCTGCAAGGCGACCGGGCTGAAGCCGGCGGAAGTGGCGGTCGTCGGCGACAACAATCACGATCTGCACATGGGCCACAATGCGGAGGCGGGCCTCAAGGTCGCTGTTCTGACGGGCACCGGTTCGCGGGAATCGCTCGCGGCTGCGTCCGATTATTGCCTCAACGACATCACCGAACTTGAGGATTTGCTGCACGACCTCCAGCCAGCGTGATTGGCTGCAGGCATAGCCGGTCGATTATGTCGCGACCGCACCTCCGAAGCTTCCTCATTCCAGCGACGCGCACAGGAATGAGGGTGCGGGAAGCAAAAGCTTGCTTTTTCTTCAGTTTTGCCCTTTGTTTCCCCGCAGTCGATGAGTAACCGGGTGCTGGGGGCACCGGAAGAGCGCAAGGCGGCACCTATGGTATCCGAAGCGCCGCCGTTCTGGTGGACGAAAGCCGATTGGCGGGCATGGACGCTCTCGCCCTTTTCCTTCCTTTACGGACGCATCGCCGGCTACCGGATGAAGCATGCGCACCGTGCGTCCGTTCCCGTACCGGTCATCTGCGTCGGCAACTTCACCGTTGGCGGCGCCGGAAAGACGCCGACGGCGCTGGCGATTGCCCGCGCAGCCAAGGCAAAGGGCCTGAAGCCCGGCTTCCTGAGCCGTGGTTACGGAGGCTCTCTGGACGTTACGGTGGTTGTCGAACCCGCTCATCATCGCGCGGTTGCCGTCGGTGACGAGCCGCTGCTGCTTGCCCGCGAGGCGCTGACGGTCGTTTCCCGCCGCCGGGTCGAGGGCGCAGAGCGGCTGGTCAAGGAGGGCGCTGACCTCATCATCATGGATGACGGGTTCCAGAGCGCGAAGCTCGCAATCGACTACGCCTTGCTGGTTATCGATGCGGTGCGCGGCCTGGGCAACGCACATATGGTGCCGGGCGGGCCGGTACGCGCGCCGATCGCAGTGCAGATGCGCTACGTCAGCGCTCTCTTGAAAGTAGGAAAGGGCAATGCCGCGGACGCGGTCGTCCGCATGGCTGCCCGTGCCGCAAAACCCTATTTCACCGCATCGCTGAAAGTCTGCGGCGAGAACGATCTAGCCGGCCGGAAGGTGCTGGCTTTCGCGGGCATCGCCGATCCCGGCAAGTTCTTCCGGACGGTGGAATCGCTTGGCGCCGAGATCGCAGTCAGCAGGTCCTTCGGTGACCACGAGCACCTGACCGACGACGAGATGGTGGATCTGCTGTCAACCGCCGAACGGGAAAACCTGTCGATCGTCACCACGTCGAAGGACTTCGTGCGGCTCGCCGGCCATCATGGCAGGGCCGAAGAACTCGCCGCCAAATGCCGCGTCATCGAAGTCGAAATGGCCTTCGAGGATCATCAGGCGCCCGGTCTTATCATCGATCGTGCGATAGATGCCTGCCGGCAGCGGCGGCTGAGGGAAAAACGCACGTAGTATCAGCGCTTCTGGTTCGGCAGCACGCCCGCGCGTTTGTCCGCTTCGAAGGACGAGACCACGTCGGCATAAGGTTCCTGCCGGGCAACGCTCCAGTAGCGCAGTTCGTCAAGCGGTATATGTTTGCCGGTCATGGCGCAGACGACGTAGGAGCCCGGCGACAGGATCTGGAAATCTGCGTCGAGATAGCGGATCTTCGCTTCGCGGTTTCCATTTGCTTCAAACAAGTTCATCCTGCTCCGTTCCCGGTTGCCTTCTCCTGCCAATATCGCGGCGAAAGCGCGATTGCCAGTATTTTCAGCTGCGTCCGAACAGGCGCTCGATATCCGACAGCTTCAGTTCGATATAGGTCGGCCGTCCATGATTGCACTGGCCGGAACCCGGCGTCACTTCCATTTGCCGGAGCAGCGCATTCATTTCCTCTGGTCGAAGTCTACGCCCGGACCGCACCGAGCCGTGGCAGGCCATGGTCGCAGCGACGTATTCGAGCTTGGCGGAGAGGCCCGAGGCCGTATCCCACTCGGCAATCTCGTCGGCAAGCTGGCGGATGAGGCCTTGCGCATCCACCTCGCCGAGCATTGCCGGCGTTTCGCGTACGGCAATCGCGCCCGGCCCGAAGCGCTCGATCGCAAGACCGAGTTCGCCAAGCCCCTCGGCATGTACCATCAGCCGGTCGCAATCTTCCTCCGGCAGGTCGACGATTTCCGGGATCAGCAGAACCTGGGACGCCAGCCGTTTCGAGTGCAGCGCCTTGCGCATTGCCTCGAAGACGAGGCGCTCATGCGCGGCATGCTGGTCGACGATGACAAGTCCGTCATTCGTCTGCGCAACAATGTAGTTTTCGTGGATCTGCGCCCGCGCTGCGCCGAGTGGATATTGCGGCTGCGGTTCTTCGCGAGGCGCGGTTTGCTGCAATGTCCGAGCCTGCGGTTCGGTGCGCGCGGCGGGCATGCTCAGCCCGTCGAAAGAAGTCTGCGGCCTCTCGCCAAAACTGCCGTTTGTCGTCTGATAGGGGCGGGATGGGGAGGTTTCGGCCGACCATGCTGCCTGCGGCGGCCGCTGGTAGTTCGGCTGGAAGCCTGGCCTGAAGGCGCGCAGCATGCCGTCGGCGCCTGTCGTTGCCGCCCGGCTTCCGTCGCGCGCCAGTGCCTCGCGAACCGCGCCGATGATCAGCCCGCGCACGAGACCGGGATCGCGGAAGCGGACGTCCGATTTGGCCGGATGCACGTTGACATCCACCAGAGCCGGATCGAGCGACAGCGACAGAACGGCTACCGGATAGCGTCCGGCCGGGATTGTTTCCGCATAGGCGCCGCGGATCGCCGACAGGATCAGCTTGTCCTGCACCGGGCGGCCGTTGACGAAGGCATACTGATGCGCCGAGTTGCCGCGGTTGAACGTCGGGACGCCGGCAAAACCGGTGAGTGCGATACCTTCGCGCTCCGCATCGAGTTCGATCGCGTTGTCGCGGAATTCCTTGCCGAGCACCTGCGCCATGCGGGCGAGGTGGTCGTCTCCGGTCGCCGGAAATTCGAGCGTGCTGCGGTCGGTGCCGGACAGCACGAAGCGGACGCCTTCCGTGATGGCCGCCGCCTCAGCCTTTTCCGTCTTCAGGAACTTCAATCGTGCAGGCGTTGCGAAGAAGAGATCGCGCACTTCGACGATCGTGCCCGGATTGCCTGCCGAGGGCCTGAGATGCAGCACCTTGCCACCAGCGACTGCAATTTCGCTCCCGACGCCGCCATCCTTCCGGCGGCTGGAAATGCTGAGTTTCGCCACGGACCCGATGGAAGGCAGAGCCTCGCCGCGAAAGCCGAGGGTGCGAATGTCGTCGAGCGTTGTCGAAATCTTCGAGGTGCAGTGCCGCCGCACTGCAAGTTCCAGATCGGCGGCATCCATGCCGACGCCGTTGTCGCTGACGCGCAGCAGCCCCTTGCCGCCCCCGGAGGTGGCGACCTCGATGCGGGTTGCACCGGCATCCAGCGCATTCTCGATCAGTTCTTTCGCCGCGCTGGCCGGACGTTCGATGACTTCGCCGGCGGCGATCTGGTTGATGAGCGTTTCGGAGAGCTGTCTGATGGCCATATCCCATTTTCGCGGATTCGCATGTCCGAGGGAAGGCTAAAAAGCTCCGTCCAGAGGAGTGTTCCGCTCCCTTGAATTGTACTGCTTAATGTTAAGCTGCCGTTAGGGGAAAGCTGGCATTTTGGGCGCATACAACCAATGAGCGCTGTGAAATCGGATCGATGTGGGACGTGAAGGAATGAGTGCCGGCTTCGAAAAGGCGGACGCATCATCCATAAGCGATGAAATGCTGCCTGAAACTGACCTGCAGCCTGCGCTCTTTGAAGCCATTGCGGATGGCCTCTCGGCCGCTCTCATCATCTACGACAAGAACGACCAGATCATTTTCGCGAGCCGGCAGGTGCTGGATTTCTTCCCGATCTCGCCAGTCGTGCTGAAGCCCGGGACCCGGCTTCGGGATTTTCTCGGTGCGGTCTACGACACTGGCCTTCACCAGCAATATGCAGCTAAGCAACCGGGCGGTTCGCTTGGCCGCGAGGATTGGCTTTCCCAGAGGATTGCCTCCCACTGGCGCGAGCGGTTCGAGATGATCGAGCGCCACGGCATCGACCGCTGGGTCCGGCTGGTCAAGCGCCGTCTGCCGAGCGGCTACTGCGTTTCCGTCATCTCGAATATTTCCGAGGAGAGGAAACGCGAGGAGCAGTGGCGCTCCGACCTCGAACGCGTGCAACTCACCGAGGATATCCTCGACAACCTGCCATTCCCGCTCTTCGTCAAGGACCGCAATCTCACTTACGTCGCCGCCAACATCGCCTTCTGCGAGAAATATCAGACGACCGTCGACCAGGTGCTGGGCCACAAGAGCAGTGATCTCTTCTCCCCCGAAGTCGCTCAGCGCTTCGAAGAGAGCGACCGGCATGTTCTGGAAACGGGCGAGATGTCCGTCGTGCGTCAGCGGCAGATCTCGCGCGATGGTTCGGAGCGCGACATCGTCAGCCGCAAGCACCGCATCGGCAAGCCGGGGCGCTATTTCCTTGTCTCCACAATGCAGGATCTGCCGCGCGAGGGCGCCGATCTCGACGAGTTCGACCGGGCAACTGCAATCACGACGTCGAGCCATCACTCCTATCGCCGGGCCTACGTGCCGCTTAACGGCGATACCGAGCACCGGGAGCCGGCCGCGATGGAGACGATCGTTCCGGAAAACTTTTCCGGCCGCAAGATCCTGGTCGTCACCGGCGACATCGCCGCCGAAGCGGGCGCGATCCGCACGCTTGCGAAATACGGCTTTGAAGCATGCGCGGTCAGGGGCGAGGATGAGGAGGAGCGGTTCCTCGAGATGGCCACCTCTGCCGGCCTTACGCTGGATCTTGTGATCATCGACAATCAAATGGGCATGCGCTGCCTGGAGCTCGCCGGGCACTATGGCATTCCGGTTCTGGTCATGGATGGCTTCCAGCTTGCCAACGAATTGACGTTCCAGATCGCCCGGCATTTCAACCGCAACAAGCAGACGCCCACAACCGAAGGCGAAGCCGACTGGGAGATCACGACGTCCTCGGAGGCGGACTTTCTCCAGGTGCTCGTGGCGGAAGACAACGACATCAACCAGATCGTCTTTTCCCAAATCCTCGAGGGACTGGGCTATCGCTATATGATCGCGGCCAGCGGCGACGATGCGGTGCGGCTCTGGACGGAGCACAAGCCGCAGATCGTGTTGATGGACATTTCGCTGCCGGGACTGAATGGTTTCGAGGCGGCGCGCATGATCCGCGAGATGGAAGAAGACCAGCCGCAACATACGCCGATCATCGGTGTGTTGACCCAGGCATTCGAGCGAGATCGCGCCGAATGCACGAAGGCGGGAATGGATGACGTCATCATGAAGCCCGTCAGTCCGGACATGCTGGAAACGATCTTCCAGAAGTATCTTGCCGCCGAGCCGCTCCGGGCACGCATTTAGTAGGTCCTGACCCCAAGCGATACCATTGGCTGCCTACACGCGAATGCGCTGAGGGCGCCGCGTACTATCGGTTTGTTAAGACTTGCCCGCCATTCTTCCGAGTGCGAATGACGACCCGGTTCTGGTCATGGATGGCTTCCAGCTTGCCAACGAATTGACGTTCCAGATCGCCCGGCATTTCAACCGCAACAAGCAGACGCCCACAACCGAAGGCGAAGCCGACTGGGAGATCACGACGTCCTCGGAGGCGGACTTTCTCCAGGTGCTCGTGGCGGAAGACAACGACATCAACCAGATCGTCTTTTCCCAAATCCTCGAGGGACTGGGCTATCGCTATATGATCGCGGCCAGCGGCGACGATGCGGTGCGGCTCTGGACGGAGCACAAGCCGCAGATCGTGTTGATGGACATTTCGCTGCCGGGACTGAATGGTTTCGAGGCGGCGCGCATGATCCGCGAGATGGAAGAAGACCAGCCGCAACATACGCCGATCATCGGTGTGTTGACCCAGGCATTCGAGCGAGATCGCGCCGAATGCACGAAGGCGGGAATGGATGACGTCATCATGAAGCCCGTCAGTCCGGACATGCTGGAAACGATCTTCCAGAAGTATCTTGCCGCCGAGCCGCTCCGGGCACGCATTTAGTAGGTCCTGACCCCAAGCGATACCATTGGCTGCCTACACGCGAATGCGCTGAGGGCGCCGCGTACTATCGGTTTGTTAAGACTTGCCCGCCATTCTTCCGAGTGCGAATGACGACAGCTTAGGTTGAACGATGAAGCCGGCGGATATACCCTTCCTGCCTGTGAGCCAGAACGAGCTTCAGGCTATGGCATATACCGATCCGCTTACCGGCCTCGGTAACCGCCATCGCATGCGCGACAGGGTCCGCCAGATTTCCACGGAGCGCGCGAGCGATCCGGCTCCTTTCACCATCGGTATTGCTAACCTCGATTCCTTCAAGCCGATCAACGATCTCTTCGGTTCCGCCGCCGGCGACGAGATTCTTTGCCAGGTTGCCCTTCGTCTGAAGGCATGCATTCCGGATGGCGCCCTGGTTACCCGCCATGATGGCGACGAATTTGCCTTCGTGCTGCCGCTGATCTTCGAGCGCGCAAGCGCCGAGAAGTTCGGGCAGATGATCCGCGAAGTGCTGTCGGCGCCCTACGATCTCGGCGATCGCAACGTCCGCCTTTCCGCCTCCTTCGGGTTTGCCATCTATCCGTTTGCCGGCGAGGAATTCGACGAACTTTTGAAAAGCGCTGAAACCGCTCTCTATCGCTCCAAGCGCCGTGGACGCAGCCAGATCACCGTCTATTCGCGCGAGATCGCACAGGAGATGAAGCGCGCCACGCAGCTGGAGCAGGCGCTTCGAAACGCCATCATTTCGGACGCCATCGATGTGCATTTTCAGCCGATCGTCTCGCTGTCGAACAACCAGGTGATTGGCTTTGAGGCCCTGGCGCGCTGGAACGATCCGGACCTCGGCTTCGTTTCGCCGGGTGTCTTCGTACCGCTTGCCGAGGAGCGCGGTTTCATCGACGCACTGTCGGAAACCTTGCTTAGAAAGGCAGCCGAGGCGGCGCTCTCATGGCCGCGCGAGCTGTTCTTGTCCTTCAATCTTTCCTCCGCGCAGCTGATGGACCCGGGCACGAGCAGCAACGTGCTCTCCATCCTCGGCCGCGTCGGCTTTGACCCGCACAGGCTGGAACTCGAAATCACTGAAACCGCCGTCATGAGTTCCGCCGATACGGCCCACCGCATCCTTTCCGACCTGCGCCAGGCGGGCGTGCGCATCTCGCTCGACGATTTCGGGACCGGCCAATCCAGTCTCGGCCGCCTGCGTGATTTCATCTTCGACAAGGTGAAGATCGACCGTGCCTTCGTCTCGCGCATCAATTCCGACCGTGCCTCCGAGCACATCGTCAAGGCGATCCTGACGATGTGCGAAGGTCTCGATCTCGAAGTCGTCGCCGAAGGCATCGAGGACTATTCGGAAGCCGCGAAGCTGCGGTCGCTGGGATGCGGCATGGGACAGGGCTACCACTTCGGCAAGCCTGCCGACGGCATTGCGACGTTGCGCTTCCTCCACGAGAACTATTACGACACAGCCGCGATCGATCGTCTGCCGGCCTGAGTTTGAGGCAGGCCGCATCGAGGCTAGTCCGCGCCGCCGTTAGGTATCGCAATTCCTCCAGCACTGCGTCATGATCGCCCTGGCGGAAGATTCATGCCGCGTGCCGGCGCGGAAAAGCGAGTGTCGATGACGTCATCCAAAGATCCTCTCCTGCAACCCTTCCAGCTCAAGCATCTGACGCTGAAGAACCGCATCATGTCCACCGCGCACGAGCCGGCCTATTCCGAAAACGGCATGCCGACGGACCGCTACCGGCTTTATCATCGCGAAAAGGCGAAGGGCGGCATCGCACTGACGATGACCGCCGGCTCGGCCGTCGTCTCGGCGGATTCGCCGCCCGCCTTCGGTAACCTGCATGCCTACCGCGACGAGATCGTGCCGTGGCTAAGAAAGCTCACGGACGACTGTCACGAATATGGCGCGGCGGTGATGATCCAGCTTACCCATCTCGGCCGCCGCACCGGCTGGAACCGGGGCGATTGGCTGCCGGTGCTGGCGCCGTCTCCTATCCGCGAGCCCGCCCACCGCGCGTTTCCGAAGGAAGCGGAGGAATGGGACATCGAGCGCATCGTCGCCGACTATGTATCGGCTTCTGAGCGCATGCAGGCTGCGGGACTGGATGGCATCGAATTCGAAGCCTATGGGCACCTGATGGACGGTTTCTGGTCGCCTGCGACCAACCATAGGGAAGACCAATTCGGCGGATCGTTGGAAAATCGCATGCGCTTCTCGCTGATGGTCACCGAGGCGGTCAGAAAGGCTATGGGGCCGGACTTCATCGTCGGCATCCGCATGGCTGCGGACGAGGACTGGGAGAAAGGCTTTTCGCGCGAAGAAGGTATCGAAATCGCCAAGCGCCTCGTGGCTTCCGGCACGGTCGATTTCCTGAACATCATTCGGGGCCATATCGACCACGACGCGGCGCTGAACAACGTCATCCCGATCCAGGGAATGCCCGCGTCGCCGCATCTGGATTTCGCAGGCGAGGTGAGGGCGGCGACGCACTTTCCCGTCTTCCATGCTGCGCGAATAGCGGACGTTGCGACCGCAAGGCATGCGATTGCCGAGGGCAAGCTCGATATGGTGGGCATGACGCGTGCCCACATTGCCGATCCGCATATCGCCAGAAAGGTAATGGCCGGAGAGGAGGCCCGCATCCGCCCGTGTGTCGGCGCCACCTACTGCCTGGACCGCATCTACGAAGGCGGGGAGGCGCTCTGCATTCACAATGCCGCCACCGGTCGCGAGGCCGAAATGCCACACGAAATCGAGAAGGCGGACGTCCGGCGAAAGGCCGTCGTCGTCGGCGCGGGACCGGCGGGCCTCGAAGCGGCAAGGGTGCTCGCCGAACGCGGCCATCATGTTGACGTCCTGGAGGCGACAGGCAAGGCAGGTGGTCAGATCAACCTGCTGACCCGCAATCCGCGCCGCAAGGAGATGGTCGGGATTGTCGATTGGCGGCTCGCCGAACTTGAGCGCCTGGGTGTCGCAATCCACTATGACGTCTATGCCGGCGCCGAGGAAGTGCTCGCATTTCAGCCCGATCTGGTGGTCGTGGCAACGGGCGGTATCGCGCAGTCGCCGGAACTCGATGCGGGAGATGATCTGGTCACCTCGTCCTGGGATATCCTAGCGGGGGCAGTCAAGCCGGAGGGCTCCGTCCTGCTCTTTGACGACAACGGCGGCCATCCGGGGATGTCGGCGGCCGAGGTGATCGCCAACAGCGGCGCGGAACTGGAACTCGTGTCGCCCGAGCGTTTTTTCGCTCCCGAAATGGGAGGCATGAACCATGTGCTCTATGCCAAGGTTTTCGCCGAGCGGGATGTCCGCGTGACGATCAATACCCGGCTGATGGCTGTCCGCCGCGAAGGAAACGGCCTCGTCGCCGTGCTGGGTTCAGATTATGCGGGGGACGTCGTTCGGGAGCGTCACGTCGCACAAGTCGTCGTCGAGCATGGCACCGTTCCGAATGCCGATCTCTATCTGGAACTCAAGCCGCAGTCGCGGAACTTCGGTGCCGTCGACTATGCCGCTCTCATCGGGCGTAGGTATCCGCTTGCGGTGAAAAACCCTGATGCACAGTTCGATCTCATCAGGATCGGCGACGCGGTCTCAAGCCGCAACATTCATGCGGCGATTTACGACGCATTGCGTTTCTGTACTCTCTTATAAGAAAGCGGCGCCCTTTCGGACGCCGCCTACGCTCTACTTAAAGCGCGAAACTAGTTCTTGGTCGAACCGGTTGCCGTTGTGTCTGTGCCCGTTGTTGCCGGAGGCTTTTCGGCTGCCTGCATCTGCAGCGTCTTGAATTCCGGAGCGGCCTTCAGCGAGTCGGCAGTTTCCGTGGTCGTCAGTTTCATACTGCCGTCCTGCGGGTTCTGGGCAGCGGTGATCTTTTCCATCGGCACGGCGACGTCCTTCTCGCCGATACCGAGGAAGCCGCCGACGCCGATCACAGCAGCCACCAGGCCGCCATCCTTCTTCATGATCAGGTCGTCGACCTCACCAATGCTCTTATTCTCCGCGTTATAGACCGACTGGCCAATATAGGTGTTGGCGCTGATCTGGTCCGCTCCCTGTTCCGTCAAATAGCCGCCGCCAGCCTGGGCCGTATCGGCTGACGGAGCCGGAGCCGGAGCCTTGGCTGCGTCATTCATTGGCGCGGTGGCGTCCGGCATTTTCGGTGCAGCCGGTTCGGCCGGAGCCGTCTGCGTAGCACCCGGCGCGGCAGGAGCCGGCTGGGTCTGCGAGAATGCCGCCGGTGCGAAGGCCGTGGCAAACAGGGCGCCAGCGGCCACGGTCGTCAGAAGTTTGCGTGTCATTTCGAACCTACCTTTTTGTTCCTTCGAGTGGTCTTAAGCGCGGCCGCCCGTTGGCGTTTTCCGTGCCGGTTCGAAAGGACAATGACTGGGTAGGCTATTGGTTCCGCTGATAAATGCGGAAAAATTTCACCATTTAGGTGGAACTTTTAGCGACATGCGTGTGATTTTGGCCGATGCAACGCAGCCTCGGCGCGCTCTCTTCCGGGCGTGTCAGAGCACATAGATCGGGTCGAAAACACCCTTCACCGTCACTCCGAGCTCCAACAGAGCGCCAGCCTGCGGCTGCGACGACCGTGCGGACTCGTCGAGCCCTTCCCAGGCGGTCGTTACTGCCAAGCGATCCGCATTGACGCCGATGAAGGCGGGGCAGGACGGTTGTGCGGCGGGCACCGTGTAACGGGCGATGCGTAGGCCGTCGGTACTGTACCGGTCGACGACGCCCGCTCCCCAGCGCGCGTTCCAGATGTAGCCGTCGGCGTCGCAGACGGAGCCGTCGAGGCCGCCTGGGTCCTCCATGCTGTCCACCATGACGATCGGCTCGCCTGCCGGAAGTCCTGTCTGCGGGTCGACCATGACGCGCATGAGGCGGCTGATGCGCGTATCCGTGTAGTAGCCGATCGTACCGTCCGGTGAAAAACAGATCGAATTCGGGATACTGATGCCGCTGAAGATCTTGGTCACCTTGCCGCCGGCGACGTGATAGATCGAGCCTGCCTGGTTCTCCGCGCGCTTGCTCATCGTGCCGATCCACAGTGCGCCGGAGGGATGCGTGCGACCGTCGTTCGAGCGGTTCTCCGGTTTGTCGTTTTCGAGAGCTGCATAGAAGGTCAGGTTGCCGCTGTTCTTGTCGCGGACGAAAAGTCCTTCCTCGGTCGCCAGCAGCTGGCGATTGGCATCGATGCGCGCCAGCACGCTCGCCATCATCGGCAGGGAATGCATCTTCTTCTCCCCGGTGCCGAGGTTCAGTTCGTGCAGTTCTCTGCCGAGGATATTGAACCACCAGACGGTATCAGTGCCGGGGTCGTAGGTCGGGCCTTCACCAAGTACCGAATTGGTGTTGCAAAGAACTTTGCCCTGAAATTCATACATTTCCGTCATGCCTACGCTCCTACGGCTGCGTCATAGGCGTAAATGGTGGCCTCGGCGCGCTCGGCAACCTCCGCAGCCGTCATTCCCGGCTTGTAGATGCTGGTGCCGAGGCCGAAGGCGAGGATGCCTGCCTTCGTGTAGTCGCCGAAATTCTTGTCGGAAACGCCGCCGACTGCTGCGATCACCAGATCCGGCGGCAGAATGGCGCGGATGGCGGTGATCCCCGAGGGGCCGAGTACGCTGGCCGGAAAGAATTTCAGGCCGGTCGCCCCGGCGCGGGCGGCGGCGAGAGCCTCGGTCGGTGTAAAGACGCCGGGCATCGTGACCATCCCATAGCCGCGCGCGCGGATGATGACGTCGGGCTCGACATTCGGAGTGACGAGCAGCTTCCCGCCGGCGCTCTCAAGGCTGTCGACAGCCTCGACTGTCAGCACGGTGCCCGCACCGATCAGGCATTCCGGCGGCGCCATTTTGGCGGCGATCTCGATGGACTTGAAGGCCTCGGGCGAATTCAGCGGGATTTCGATCGCAGTCAGGCCGTTTTCGATCAGCGCGCCGACGACACCCTGCGTTTCTTCCGGCTTGATGCCGCGCAGAATGGCAATGAGCGGGCGCTTCATGGAGGGGAAGGGGATGCGGTTCATGGAAATTTCCTCAGTTCGACCAGATGGCTTCGGCAGCGGCCGAGAGCCCGCGGCGCACGGCTGTGTCTGCATCGATGCTAGTATATTTTAAGGACAGGGATTTGAACGCCGTTTCATAGAGGCTCTGCAGCCGGCCCGAGGCGACGAGCGTCACAGGCGTGTCAGTCGGAACATCGGACAGCGCGCCCGCGATTTCCAGGCCGATCAGCGTGCCGGAAATCTTTGCTTGCGCTCCGGTTGCCGTCAGCCCGTGAAGAAGCTGGCCGGAGCGGGCGGTGAAGAAAAGGTTCGTCGCCATCGCGGGCTGACGGAATGCCGTCGAGACCGCCGCTTTGAATGCGGAATTGTCGGCGCGAGCATCATCGGCGCCCGCAACGGCATGCGACAGGATCGTATGCTTGCTGATCGCGTCGAAGAGTTCGCCGGTCATGAAGGTCGAAAACCCGATCACATCCCCGTCCTGGACGTGAACCCATTTCGAATGCGTTCCGGGCATGCAGACGGCCTGCATGCCCCTACCGCCGGGGCCAAGAGCGCCGAGCAATTGCGTTTCCTCGCCGCGGATCACGTCGGGCGCTGCCTTGTCGCGTTGTGCAAGACCCGGGAGGATGCGCACATCTCGGCTTTGGCCCGGAACGGACACCGCGCCGGTGAGGATCGAGGAAAGCGAGGCCGGCACATCGATATAGCCCGCTTCAACCCAGCCCTGCTTGGCACCGACCATGCCGCAGGCGATGACCGGTACGCTCTCCGGCACCGAGAGCGCTGCAAGATGAGCGTTGAGAACATCGGCAAAACCGGTCTTGGCCGCCGTCATCATGCCTTCGCCGCTGCGGCGCTCGCCAAGAATGTTACCGTCTGCGCCGATCAGCCAGAGCCGGAAACTGCTCGTACCCCAATCCACCGCGACATAAGCGGGATTCGCCATCAGAAAATGCCTCCATCGACAATCAGGGACTGCGCAGTCACAGCGGCCGCGCAGTCGGATGCAAGAAACAGACAAGGGCCGACGATCGCGTCGGCATGCAGGACCTTCTTGAGGCATTGCCGCTTGATAAATTGCGCGATGCTCTCTTCGGTCAGCCAGAGCTCCATCTGCCGCTCGGTCACGATCATGCCCGGCAGGATACAATTGACGCGGATATTGTCCGGTCCAAGCTTCCCCGCCATGCTCTTCGTGAGCCCTATGACGGCGGCCTTTGCCGCGGAGTAGGACGGAAAGTCCGGCATGTTCAGCAGAAAGGCGATGGACGACGTGTTGATGATCGCGCCACCGCCAGCCGCACGCATGGACGGTGCTACCGCCTGTGCGGTGAAGAAGACATGGCGAAGGTTGGTCGCCTGATTGTTGTCCCAGTATTCCTCGGTCACGGCGTCGAAGTCATGCCGGTCATCCCAGGCCGCATTGTTGACGAGGACCGTTATGGGCCCCGATTGGGCGACCACGGCATCGACCGTCTGCCGGATCGCGCCGATATCGCGAAGATCGGCCTTGAAGAAATGCACCGGGTGTTCCGTATCGCGAGAGAGCCGCATTGCAAGCTCGCGGCTTTCCTTCTCGGCGATGTCGATGAAGGAGACCTTCGCACCCTGCCGGGCAAAGCCTTCCACAATCGCCGCACCGATGCCGGAGCCGCCGCCTGTGACGAGTACGGTGCGATCTTTGAATTCCGGAAACTGCGCAACTATGGCCGTCACGGTTTGCCTCCCGCTGTTCCATTATTTGGAACACAATTTGACTATGTGGAATTATTCAATTAGCCTGCCGATGATGTCAAGGCCAGGGTAGGCGATAGATGGCTCGGGGAAAAGGCGCGTCGAGGGAAAGCGAAACGGGGACATTGGGCAAGGTGATGGCGCTGCTCGAACTCGTAACGCACTCCGATGGTCCCATGCGCTTTACGGATATTCTTGCACTTTCCAGCCAGCCGCGCGGCACGCTGCATCGCCAGCTCGTTCATCTTGTCGAAGAAGGGCTTTTGGAATTCGATGCCGATGGCCGCTACGTGCCGGGGTTGCGGCTTCTCGATCTCGCATCAAGGAGCTGGGCGAGGAATGAGTTCCGACTGATCACCGAACCGTATCTCAAGGACTTGCAGCAGATGAGCGGCGAGACCGTTCATCTCGGCGTTCTGCGCGGAACCTCGATCATCTATCTCGACAAGATCGAGGGTAGGCAATCCGTCCGCATGTACTCGCAGATCGGCAATGCGTCGCCCGTTTATTGCACCGGCGTCGGCAAGGCCGCTCTTTCGGTGTTGCCTGACGATGCTGTGGAGCCGCTTGCACGCAACCTCTCCTTCAACCGCTTCACGCCGCACACACTCGGTTCAGCCGATGCATTGCTGCAAGAGCTAAAGACGATCCGCGAAACCGGCGTCGCCTTAGATCGCGAGGAACACGAACTCGGCATTCGGTGTGTCGCGGCGGCGGTCTGGACGGTGGACGGAAGCTTCACAGGCGGTGTCTCGATTACCGGCCCGGCCTACAGGCTGACGCTTGAGCGCCTCGAAGAATGGACAACGCCTATAAAGCAGGCAGCGCAATCGATAATGGACGCCATCCGAATCCGCCTTGGTCCGCGCGGATAAATGCATCCCATGGATGCGTATCTGTAAATATTATCGTGATAGTAATGGGTTATAAGCTACATGTTGAGATTCCTTCGCGAATCACGACAATTAGAGCCTGTTAAAACCTATAGTTATGTCGGCCATTGTATTTCGACCGGTTTTCATAATTTAATGTGGGCGCCCCCGGGCTTGCAGGCACAAACGGTCTGAATCGCCATAGCACCCTTGAGAAGATGAAAAAGTAAATGACACCATTGTCGCCAGCATCCACCGGTGTAGATGGATTTATTCAGGAGATCGTGGGGCTGAAAACCCAGTTCGATATCTTCCGGATCATGAAGCGTGTGACGGAAGCATATCGAAGCCGTGCATTCATGGTGCTCAATCTCCCGCCGGTCACCTCGCTCGAGCTTCAAGGCACGACGGTCATCACCAACTGGCCCGCCGAACTGCTTACTGTCTATGATCAGGAAAGTTTGCTGGCGAACAGCCCGATCCTGCGTCGCTTGCGGACGTCGTCTGTTCCTTTTTTCTATGACACCACCAAGCCCACTGGATCCAGGGAGGACGGTAAGGCGGTGCTGGTCGCGGCGCTTTTCGAGCGGTTCAAGATGACGCGCGCCGCATATTTTCCGACGCAGGAGCCATCCGGCGTGCGCGGCGCTATCTCCTTTTCCGGTGATCGGGAGCACTTCACGCCGGAAGAGATGCGCGATCTTTCCTATATCTCGATCCATGTCTTCGACAGGCTCGCGGAGATCCGCAGCCTGGATACGCGCATGAGGGACACGCTGACGGATCGCGAAGTCGACTGCTTGAATTGGACGGCGGCGGGAAAGACGAGCGCGGAAATCGCCGAGATCCTCCACCTCTCGGAACATACGGTCAATCATTACCTGAATCGCGCCACGAAGAAGCTTGATACGGTCAACCGCACCCAGGCCGTCGCCAAGGCGCTGCGCATTGGCATCATCAAGTAGCCCCAGCCTAAAGCGCATGCAGCGGCGCGGTGCGGCGCACAAAACTTCGGCACCCTTCTGGCGCGATCGCGACGGGAAACCCCTCCAGAAGCACACAACGCTGGTCTCTGAGCAGTTGGCATGCTTTCTGCATCACTGGTACCAGAGGTCCAGAGGGGACTTTGAAGAGCGCCAAAAAAGAACGGCGCCATCGGCAATCCGCCGTCCGGCAGCGTTGATCTATCTCCTTCATCCGCAGCCGGCGGCGGTTGTTGCCTTTTTGTAACGGCTCGCCTGAGATGTGGCTCTACGCGCAAGGTGTGGGTCATCTTTCCTTTGGCTATTTCCGCATGTTGTTTTAGTCGGCCCTCAGCGCCGGGTTATCGGAGAAACCGTTGCGGTCATCAGGGCGAAAGCCCGGCGGACCAGATGGCCGCAACGGATTTAGATTGAGCATTTCCGCTGCTTCAAACGCCGATTTCATTTGGCGAAGTCGCGGCCCTCCACTATCTACCTTTCTTCAAGGACGATGATGAGGGTGGGAATGACCGAGGTCACCAAGGAACAGATTCTCGAAACACTGAAGACCGTACGCGGTCCCGATCTCGAACATAATATTGTCGAGCTGGGCATGATTTCAGACGTCTTCATTTCCGACGGCAAAGTGTACTTCTCGATCACCGTTCCTGCCGAGCGCGCCAACGAGCTCGAGCCTTTGCGTCTCGCCGCCGAACGCGTCACCAGGGAGCTGCCTGGCGTAAAGGGTGCGCTTGTAACGCTGACTGCCGACAAGAAGGCGGCCCCGGCATCCGCGCCCGCCGCCCGCCCCGCTGCGGGCGCTCCGCACGGCCATTCCCACGCTCCGCAGCAACAGCCGCCGCGTGCCGGCAAGATCGGTGTTCCCGGCATCAATGCCATCATCGCGGTAGCCTCCGGCAAGGGCGGCGTCGGCAAATCGACGACTGCCGTCAATCTCGCCCTCGGCCTATCGGCCAACGGTCTTCGCGTCGGCATTCTTGACGCCGATATCTACGGCCCCTCGATGCCGCGCCTTCTCAAGATTTCCGGCCGTCCGACTCAGATCGATGGCCGCATCATCAATCCGATGGAAAATTACGGCCTCAAGGTCATGTCGATGGGCTTCCTCGTCGACGAGGAAACGGCGATGATCTGGCGCGGCCCGATGGTGCAATCGGCGCTGCTGCAGATGCTGCGCGAAGTTGCCTGGGGCGAACTGGACGTGCTCGTCGTCGACATGCCTCCCGGCACCGGCGATGCGCAGCTCACGATGGCGCAGCAGGTGCCGCTCGCCGGCGCCGTCATCGTCTCGACGCCGCAGGACCTCGCGCTCATTGACGCCCGCAAGGGCCTTAACATGTTCCGCAAGGTGGAGGTCCCGGTTCTCGGCATCGTCGAGAATATGAGCTATTTCATCGCGCCCGATACCGGCACGCGCTACGATATCTTCGGTCATGGCGGCGCCCGCAAGGAAGCCGAGCGCATCGGCATACCCTTCCTTGGCGAGGTTCCGCTGACGATTAATATCCGCGAAACCTCTGACGCCGGGACGCCGCTCGTTGCATCGGAGCCGAACGGCGTCGTTGCGGGTATCTATCGTGAGATCGCTTCAAAGGTCTGGGCGCAGCTCGGCGGCCAGCCACAACGGCAGGCGCCGGCCATCGTTTTCGAGTAGCTGCTTCGGCGGGCGCTATCCTCAAAATTATGAAGGAAATGCGACCGAACGGCCGACTTTTCGCAACACGCCTTGATTATTTCACAGCTTTCCGTCATATGGCCCGCCGTTGCCATGATGGCAGCTTCTGCGGATGCCCGAGGATAGCCATGCTTGCTTTGAAGCCTTGGCTAGCCTGGATCTTCGCAGTTGTTTTGCCGGTCGGGATTGGTGACTGCGGTGCGGTTGAGCAGAATGCATATCCGGGCTATGACCGGATGCAGCTGGAGTTGTATGAACCTTTTTTTTCCGTGGTCGTTAGGATCGGAGACTCATAGCTCGCGCGGCGCCTCGGCGGCTGCCGCGCCAGTGAAAGGGATCTCGATGAACAACACAGGCACTGCAAGGCAAGCCGGCGGCTGGAGCAACGCCCGGTGATTACCGCCTATCGTTCGAATTGCAATTCGGTCGAAATCCGTGACCTTTCGCAGCTTGCGGAGTTTCCGGAGGACGCGGTGTGGATCGATATGGTCGAACCGACCCGAGAGGAAGAGCTCTATGTCGAAAAGGTCGTCGGCATCGAGGTTCCGACCCGCGACGACATGAAGGATATCGAGCCTTCCGCGCGTCTCTACACGGACGATGGTGCGGTCTTCATGACGGCTTCGCTGCTTTGGAAAACCGAGACTGACGTACCGACACTGACCGATGTCGCTTTCATCCTTGCCGGCAACCGGCTGATCACCATCCGTTACGCCCATCCCAAATCCTTTGCGCTATTCATTGCCGCTCTTCATCGGGTGCCGGAACAGTGGCGAAACGGCGCTGCTCTTCTTGGCAAGCTGCTTGAGACGATCACCGACCGCACGGCGGAAATTCTCGAGCTGGCCGTCGCTCGTATCGACATTCTTTCGACGCACGTCTTCGGGGACCGCGCCAAGAAGGTCCGCAAGCCCTCGAACTATCTCGAGCTGAAGCTCCGCGACATTGCCGGCCATCAACGCCTGGTCAGCAAGGTGCGCGACAGCCTTGCGTCGCTCGCACGCCTCATGACCTTCTTCTATACCATTCCCGCCGTTCAGAAGGATCAGGCGACGAAGGAACTGGCGCGCACCGTCACTCGCGATATCCAGTCGCTGACCGAGCATGCGTCCTATATCGCCGGAAACATCACCGTCCTGCTGGATGCCTCGCTCGGCCTCATCAACATCGAGCAGAACTCGATCATCAAGATCTTCTCGATCGCATCCGTGGTGTTCTTGCCGCCGACGCTTGTTGCCTCCATCTATGGTATGAATTTCGAATTCATGCCGGAGCTTCATTGGATCGCGGGTTATCCAGTCTCGCTGGGCCTGATGGCGATCTCCGCTATCGTTCCGTTTTTCTTCTTCCGATGGAAAGGCTGGCTCTGAGGAGCTTGTAGTCATCCAATGCTTGACGAAAGCCATTCGCAGGATCGCAACATGACGCCGCGCAAGCTCTTCTATCTTGCGCTGGGCTCTGTGGGCGTCGTCTATGGGGACATCGGCACCAGCCCGCTTTACGCATTCCGCGAAGCGCTGAAGCCGGTCGCTCACGACGGTCTCACCCGTTTCGAGGTCATCAGCCTTATCTCGCTGATGCTTTGGGCTTTGACGATCATCGTCACGCTCAAATACGTGCTGCTGTTGTTGCGCGCCGACAACGAAGGCGAGGGCGGTACGCTTTCCCTCCTTGCTCTTTTGATGAAGACGGCAAACGGCCACACCGCAGTACTGCTTCTGCTTGGTGTCGCAGGCGCGGCCCTGTTCCTGGGCGATGCCATGATTACACCGGCGCTTTCGGTTCTGTCCGCCGTGGAAGGTGTCAAGCTGGTCGCGCCGGACCTCTCGTCTTACATCATGCCGATCTCGGCGGGCATCCTCGTCTTGCTGTTCGTCGTCCAATCGCACGGTACCACTGCCGTGGCCCGTTTCTTCGGGCCGATCACGGCGGTCTGGTTCCTTGTCATGGCGATTGTCGGCATCTCACACATCTCTGATGACTTCGAGATCCTGGCAGCCTTCAATCCGTACTATGCCGTCAGTTTCCTGTTCAAGGAAGGATTTTACGGAATCGTCGTTTTGGGTGCCGTCTTTCTGACGGTTACCGGCGCGGAAGCGCTTTACGCGGATCTTGGCCACTTCGGCCGCCGTCCGATCCAATGGGCATGGTTCGTGCTGGTCTACCCGGCGCTCGCCTTGAATTATCTCGGCCAGGGCGCGCTGGTACTCGGCGACCCGCAGACGATGTCGGACCCCTTCTACCTCATGTTCCCGAAATGGGCGCTTCCTTTCGCCGTCATTCTGGCGACGGCGGCGACCATCATCGCCAGCCAGGCGGTCATCACCGGCGCCTTCTCGCTCGTGCGGCAGGCGATCAACCTTGGCTTCCTGCCACGCATGGAAATCCTCTTCACCTCGGAAACCCATACCGGTCAGATCTTCCTGCCGGCGGTCAACACCGTGCTCTTCATCGGTGTCTTGTTCCTCGTCCTCACGTTCAAGACCTCGGATGCGCTTGCAATAGCCTATGGCATCTCGGTCACGGGCGCGATGGTGGTCACCTCCATCATGGCCTTCGAATTCGTCCGGACGCGCTGGAACTGGTCGCTCCCGGTGACTGCGATCGTCCTCCTGCCGCTGCTTGCGCTGGAACTGATCTTCCTGGGTGCCAACCTGCTGAAGATCCACGACGGCGGCTATATTCCGATCCTGATCGCCAGTGCCTTCATCATCATCATGTGGACTTGGCGCCGCGGCACAGCGCTTCTCATGGAAAAGACCCGGCATACGGACATTCCGCTGGCTTCCTTCGTCAGCTCGATCGAGCGCAAGAGCGATCACTCGCCTGCCCATGTGCCAGGTACCGCGATTTTCCTCACCAGCGATCCGGAATCGGCGCCGGCCGCCCTGCTGCACAATCTGAAGCACAACCATGTCCTGCATGACAGGAACGTCATCCTGACGATTCGCACCGTCAACAAGCCACGTGTTGCAAGTGCTGACCGTTACAAGGTCGAGCAAGTTTCCGAGCGGTTCACCCGGGTCGAGTTGCTCTTCGGCTTCATGGAAACGCAGAACGTCTCCCAGGCGCTCGCGACACTCAGAAAGACCGGCTTGAAGTTCGACATCATGTCCACTTCCTTCTATCTCGGCCGGCGCAAGCTGGTTCCCGATGCGAAGTCGGGAATGCCCTATTGGCAGGATCGGCTCTATATCGCGCTCGCCAATGCCGCGGCGAACCCTTCCGATTACTTCCGCCTGCCGGCAAACCGCGTGGTCGAGCTCGGCTCACACGTCATCATCTGACGCACCCAAACAGCGCTTTCAAGGACCCGGCCGTCGCGCCGGGTTCTTTGTGTTCGGCTATCAAAAGTGCTTATGGATGAATTTCGGCGCATCCGCATTAACCAAGCATCAAGGTTAATGGAGGATTTTCGAGGGAGTGTTTAGCGTCCCGTGTCGGAGTCTGGCGTTGCGTCGAAATCCCGTTGTCCGTAGCAAGCTGCGTTCCCTCCCTCAAAGCTGGATTTCACCCGCCGTCTTCGGCATTTGCGGGTGGCTCGCATTCCCAAGCATGGCTTCCCACGCCGATCTCGCAGCCATGCTCGCCGGGCTTGATGAGAGCCGTGACAACTGGCGCATGGTCATGACCAATTCCCCGGCGGGCTCGCTCCATCAGGCCGAACTCGCTTTTACGGATCCGCTTGTGACGGGATCGATTGCCGCCGGGGCAGGCATGGTGCTTCCGGATGGCCGCAAGGTCGCCTTCGTCGCGGAAGGCAAGGGCCACGAGGACACGCCGGACGAAGACCGCGTGAACCGAGAAACCAAGAAGGGCCGCATTGTCGCCGTCGAGAAGATGCAGCCGCCGAAGGATTTTTCCGCCGGCTCCATTCTCCACCGTACGCAGCTGCTGTTCCAACCGAGCTTCGATCTCAAGGACAAGTCCGCCTTCGTCAAGCCGAAGATCAAGGGCAAGGAAATCGAAATCGCGACCAACTTCTACCGGAAACAGCCGGTCAAGCCGGCCCCCGGAGTTCCGGCGCTGCTGGCCGGCCTGGTTAACAACGACAAGGCCGATGTGCTGGCGACGGCCTATGCCCCGGCGGCGCCGGACTACGCCCGCCAATCGCCCTTCGATTCGATTCTCACTGATTCCGCAAACGATGGCCGCTTCGTTCCGCAGATCGGGGCGAAAGATCACGCGTGGGCGGCGAGCATTCTGCCGGCCAGCGTGTTTTCCGCGGGCGAACAGCAGTGTCTGGCATCCGGCATCTATTTCGAAGCCCGCGGCGAATCGGTGAAGGGGCAGGCCGCTGTTGCGCAGGTCATCCTCAACCGCGTGCGTAATCCGGCCTATCCGAAAACCATCTGCGGCGTCGTCTACCAGAACGAAGACTGGCGCAATCGCTGCCAGTTCTCCTTTGCCTGCGACAACATCAGGGATCGCGTGAACTCCCAGTATCACTGGCGTGTCGCTCGTGAGGTTGCCATGGCTGTGACTGCCGGCAAGATCTGGCTCCCGCAGGTCGGCTCCGCCACACACTACCACGCGGTCTACGTCCGGCCGAACTGGGCAAAGACCATGGAAAAGGTCGGCCGCATCGGCCTGCACGTCTTTTACCGCACCTACGGCGGCGGCTGGAGCTGACGGAAAGCCGGATTTTCCGCGTGATCCGCTGCTCCGAAAGCGGATTCTGAGCCTCTAATTTTCAAGGCGTTCTGAATTCCCGATCAACCTCTTGATTTGGAATGATAATTTAATGGCTGGACAGAAGCTCTCTACGCCTTGACTATGTTTTGCCCTAAAACTATGTTGCGCCCGACTTCAGAACGGACCGAAAGGTTTCACACCCTACGTCCGTTGTCCTGAAAACCGGGGGTAACGGGGATCGCGGGCAGCGGGAGCGAGGAGGAAGCCATGGAGGATGACCGCGAGGAGAGTCTTGAAAAGCGTCGCGCGCAGCTGGGAGCAAAGCTCAAAGCCAAGCGCATAGAGGCGGGAGAGGACGAGGCGAACGAAGCCCGCGCCGAAGCGAGCCGCGAAGGCTATGCTCAGGCGATGAAGCTTTCGAGCGAGTTCATTTCCGCAGTCGTTGTGGGTGCTGTTCTTGGCTATCTTCTGGACCGTTTTGTCGGCACTGCGCCTTGGGGGTTGATTGTTCTTCTGCTTCTTGGATTCTGTGCCGGCGTTTTGAACGTTCTTCGTGCTGCGGGCAAGGTTGCGAAACCGGCGCCTGGAGTTGAAAACGGCAAGAAATAGGGCAGGGGCGCACGAGCGCGTTGTCGAGTGCAGTGGTCCCGCGTTTGCGGGCTAAAGAAGAGAGAACAAGCGGTGGCTAACGATCCGATCCATCAGTTCCAGATCTACAAGATTGTACCGATCGAAATCGGCGGGATTGATTTTTCGTTCACCAACGCATCGTTGTTCATGGCGGTGTCCGCCACCGTTGCCGCAGCCTTCCTTTATTTCGCGACATCCAATCGTGCGATCATTCCCGGCCGCACCCAGTCGCTTGCGGAAATGTCCTATGAGTTCATTGCCGCGATGTTGAAGGAAGGGGCGGGCACCAAGGGAATGCAATTCTTCCCGCTGGTCTTCTCGCTCTTCATGTTCGTGCTGACGGCAAACCTGCTCGGCATGTTCCCGTATTTCTTCACGGTTACGAGCCAGATCATCGTGACCTTCGCCCTGGCGCTGCTCGTTATCGGCACGGTTCTCGTCTACGGCTTCTACAAGCACGGGTTCCGCTTCCTGAATGTCTTCGTTCCGTCGGGCGTCCCGGGCATTCTCTTGCCGCTGGTGGTGTCGATCGAAATAATTTCGTTCCTGTCCCGGCCGATTTCGCTCTCTGTTCGTCTTTTCGCCAACATGCTTGCCGGTCACATCACCCTGAAGGTGTTCGCAGGCTTCGTCGCCTCGCTTGGAGCCCTTGGTGCGCTCGGCGTTGGCGGTGCCGTTCTTCCCCTCATCATGACGGTCGCCCTGACCGCTCTCGAGTTCCTCGTTGCCTTCCTCCAGGCTTATGTCTTTGCGGTGCTGACTTGCATGTACCTCAATGATGCAATTCATCCGGGTGGCCACTAAGGAATACCGACATTGACGTCAAAAGGGCGTCAGTCATTTCGCCGCAACAACCATTTTCAAAGGAGTTCAACATGGACGCGGAAGCAGCAAAGTTCATCGGTGCAGGTCTGGCTTGCCTTGGTATGGCCGGTACGGCTCTCGGCCTCGGCAACATCTTCGGCAGCTACCTCTCCGGCGCGCTTCGCAACCCGTCTGCCGCTGACAGCCAGTTCGGCCGTCTGGTTTTCGGCTTTGCCGTTACGGAAGCTCTGGGCATCTTCTCGCTGCTCGTTGCACTCCTTCTGCTCTTCGCCGTTTGATTTCGGTGGATTGAAGGATCACGGCCTGCGACCTGCAAGCCGTGATCCTTTGTATTTGCAGTACACCTGGAGGTGAGCATGTTTTTTGTGACCCCGGCCTTTGCTCAGGAAGCTCCGGCGGGATCGGCAGAACCTGGCGCAGCGCCCGCTACGGACTCGCATGCCGCTCCGGCTGCCGGCGAGGTCCATACCGAAACCGGCGTTCCCGCCGGCGAGCACGGCGGCGGTGCTTTTCCGCCTTTCGATTCGTCGACTTACGCTTCCCAGCTCTTGTGGCTGGCAATTACGTTCGCCGTCTTCTTCGTGCTCATGCAAAAGGTCATCGGGCCGCGCATTGGCAAGATCCTCGAACAGCGCCACGACCGCATCTCGCAGGATCTCGACGAGGCAACCCGCCTGAAGGCGGAAGCCGACGCAGACGTGGCGGCTTATGAAGCCGAGCTGGCTGCAGCCCGTGCCAAGGCGGGTTCGATCGCGGCCGCCGCTCGCGAGGAAGCCAAGCTCAAGGCGGAGGCGGAGCGTCGCGCCGTCGAAGCCAGCCTCTCCGAGAAGCTGAAGGCTGCCGAGGCCCGCATCGCCGAGATCAAGGCGAAGGCATTTGCAGATGTCGGCACAATCGCTGAGGAAACGGCGGCTGCCGTTGTCGAGCAGCTGATCGGCGGTACTGCCGCCAAGCCGGAAGTCGCCGCTGCGGTCGCAGCCGCCAAGAAGGAGGCTTGATCGATGGCTTTTGACGCAACTTTCTTCGCCTTTGTCGGCCTGGTGATATTCCTGGCATTGATGGTCTATCTGAAGGTTCCCGGCATCATGGCAAAGTCGCTCGACGACCGTGCCGACCGGATCCGCAACGAGCTGGCGGAAGCCAAGCGTCTGCGCGAGGAGGCTCAGCATCTGCTGGCCGAATACCAGCGCAAGCGCAAGGAGGCGGAAGCGGAGGCGGAACATATCCTCGCCGCAGCCCAGCGCGAAGCCGAAATGCTGACCGCCGAGGCAAGGAAGAAGACGGAAGAGTTCGTCGCCAACCGCAACGCGATTTCGGAGCAGAAGATCAAGCAGGCTGAAGCCGATGCGATGAAGGCCGTCCGTTCGGCGGCCGTCGACCTGGCGATTACCGCGGCTGAAACGGTTCTTGCCAAGAAGGCTGATACGGTTCAGTCCGATCTCTTCAAAGGTGCCGTCGGCGCGGTGAAGACGCGCCTCAACTAAGAAATCAGCCCGGATTGAAATCGAACAGGCCGGGTTTAGCCCGGCCTTTTCTATTCGAGGATCAACTCCTCGTCGATCACGATGCCGTCTCTGCGGAGCGGACGGAAGCTCATGCGGTGCAGCGAACAGGGACCATGCCGCTCGATACCGGCCCGATGCTGCGCCGTTCCATAGCCTACATGCGCGGCAAAGCCGTAGGCGGGGTAGACGGCGTCCGCGCGTGCCATCATCCGGTCGCGCGTCACCTTTGCGACGATCGAGGCCGCGGCGATCGAAACCGAGCGCGCATCGCCCTTGACGACTGCCTGTCCGGGGCATTCCAATCCGGGAGGCACGTCGAGCCCATCGGTGAGGACATAGTTCGCCTGGATCGCCAGCCCGCAGATCGCCCGGCGCATGGCATCGAGGCTAGCTTTGCGGATGTCCGTCAGGTCTATCCGCGTGGCACTTGACGATGCGATCGAAACAGTCGCCGTTGCCAGGATCTGGACGAAGAGCTCTTCGCGCCGTTGCGCCGAGAGCTGCTTGGAATCATTTAGCCCTTCAGGAATACGTTTCGGA
Organism: Rhizobium sp. P32RR-XVIII; assembly: GCF_012641395.1. Lineage (GTDB taxonomy): Bacteria > Pseudomonadota > Alphaproteobacteria > Rhizobiales > Rhizobiaceae > Rhizobium. The sequence goes on from NZ_JABAIH010000001.1 coordinate 813,164, forward strand.
TTAAGAATGACGGCGGCGGCAACGACCGGCCCGGCAAGCGGGCCGCGCCCTGCTTCGTCGGCGCCTGCGACCGGCCAATGGCCGGCCCTGCGTGCCTTCAGTTCCAACTTGAAGTCCGGAACGAGCGGCACCTCTTCGAAAAGCAGAGGAGAATCGGGTGACGTGCGAGCTTTCATGGACTGAACCTCGCACGCCAACCCGATTTCCTGCAAGCCCCCGGATCAGGGCGGCGTACCGGGGGGCTTGGGCCACGGGAGGGCAGGGGACCCGCCGCGGCGGCAGGGGCCGAGGGCGGCGGCCTCCTGCTGGGTAATTGTCTAACTGCCTGCAGCCTTACCGGGCTGCCAATTCAAACGGCTTGTTCGCCGTTCAGCTTCGCACGTCACGCAGGCACATGCGCCGCGTGTCCGATGCCGTATCCTCTCAGAGCAGCGACAGTTGCACGCCACTGCCATCGGGCGGCACGAAGAGATCGTCGCGAAGCGGCATGCTGCGCCTCGTCATACCGAGTCTCTTTGTCGCCATCTCGAAGCGGCGGGCGATCTGCCAGGCGTAGGGTCCGGCGCCTTTCATGCGCTTGCCGAACTCCGCGTCGTAGTCCTTGCCGCCGCGCATCGAGCGGACCAGCGACATCACATGCCGGTAGCGGTCCGGATAATTCTGCAAGAGCCAGTCTCGAAAGAGCGGAGCCACCTCCAGCGGCAGGCGCAGGATCACGTAGCCTGCCTCCAGCGCGCCGGCAGCCTTCGCCGCGTCGAGGATACGTTCCAGCTCGTGATCGTTCAACGCCGGGATCACCGGTGCGGCCATCACCGATGTCGGAACGCCTGCTTCCGTCAAGGCCCGGATCGCCTCCAGGCGCCGCCCTGGCGTCGAAGCACGCGGCTCCATCGTGCGGGCAAGCTTCCGGTCGAGCGTGGTCACGGAGAGCGAGGCGCGCACCAAACCCTTCGCTGCCATCTCCTGCAGGATATCGATGTCGCGCAGGATCAGTGCCGACTTGGTGACGATCGAAACCGGGTGGTTCGCTTTGTTCAGCACTTCGAGGATCTGGCGCATGATGCGCCATTCCTTCTCGATCGGCTGATAGGGATCGGTATTGGTTCCGATCGCGATCACGCGTGGCTTGTAGCCCGGCTTGGCAAGCTCGCGTTCCAGAAGCTTGGCCGCATCAGGCTTGGCAAACAGCTTTGCTTCGAAATCAAGACCTGCCGAAAGCCCCATATAGGAGTGCGTCGGGCGGGCGAAACAATAGATGCAGCCGTGCTCGCAGCCGCGATAGGGATTGATCGAGCGGTCGAACGGGATATCCGGCGATTCGTTACGTGTAATCGCCGTGCGTGGCTTTTCGATCTGCACGTCGGTCTTGAAGGGCGGCAGCTCTTCAAGAGTCTGCCAGCCATCGTCGAAAGCCTCGCGGCGCAACGGCTCGAAACGTCCGCTCGGATTCAATCCGGCCCCGCGTCCGCGGCGTCGGTCCACCTCGACACGGAGGCCCGACGAGGCAATCATCGCCTCGGCAATATCTGCCGTATTGGCAGGCGCAAACGCGGCCTGCCCTGCAAGGGACTGTTCGTTCATCGGATTCTCCTGCGGCGAAGATGCTGCCTTCGTCCGTTTTCGATGATTAAATTCCTATCTGCAAAGAGAGAACATTGCAAGAACAAAATGAGGAAAAGTGGTGCTGGCATATATTTGTGCACCGCATTATAGATAGGCAATGTTGACGGTTGTTCTTGAGTGCCAGGATCAGGAGCCCGAGCTGGCGCAGACATTGTCGGCCCTGGTTGCGGGCGCGGTGGAAGGGCTTGTAAGCGACGTGGTGGTACTCGACCACGGCTCGCGCGACGGCACGTCCGGGGTGGCGGACGCGGCGGGATGCCGGTTTCATTCGCAGTGGGACATCACGGATATATTGCGCTCAGCGCGTGGCGAATGGCTACTTTTCGTGGAGCCTGGTGCGAGACCGCAAGCCGGCTGGATAGACGAGATCACCGAGTATATCTCGCTCAACAAAGGGCCGGCGCGCTTCACCGCCTCGCGAGGTTATAAACGTCCGTTCTTGCAGCGCGTTGGCCGTTCGCGACCGCCGCTGGAACTCGGGCTCCTCCTGCCGAAAAAGCAGGCGATCGCCGCCGCAAGAAGCGGAATGCATCTTTCGGAATTCGCCAAAGGGCAGAAGCTGCGCCAGCTTTCCAGCGAGTTGATTCGGTCCTGGGTTGCCCGCGCTGCACGATAGTAGCTGGCGCACAAACATGGCGCTCAATACGATTTTGCGCTATAATTCCTCCATGGTGCCGCCGACGCGCTAGCCTGCGTGGCGGTCGACCATGGAATGCCGGTAGACGGCAGAACAGGTCAGCGGAAGTCTCCTCTTCTGCCGGGTTTCCGGCGAAAGGAGTGCGTCCATGCTACGCACTATGTTCCACGGCCTGCTGGGCGTCATCGCGATCACATTGGTGGTCGCGCATCCGCGTTCGGCAGTGGCGCAGACGATGCGTACCTGCGCGGGCCGATCCGAGGTCATCGATTTCCTGGATAGGAACTTTTCCGAAAAGCTCACGGCGGTCGGCAAAATCAACCACAACGCCGTCCTTGAGGTCTATGCTGCCGAGAGCGGCACCTGGACGCTGATCATCACGGATGATCACGGCATCAGCTGCTTCCTGCTGTCGGGTGAGCAGTGGCAAACGATGCCCTCTCTACCTGGCGTGCACACATAGCCAGCGCAGGCCGTTACCCTTGGTGCCGCGGCACCAATCCTACTGCTCTACTTCGCCGTCCCGCGCCTCAGGTGCTCGTCGAGCCGCGGCATAATTTCCACGAAATTGCAGGGCATGTGGCGGTAGTCGAGCTGAGCCTTCAAGATCCCGTCCCATGCATCCTTGCAGGCACCCGGCGAGCCGGGAAGCACGAAGATGAAGGTCGACTTGGCGACACCCGCCGTTGCTCGGGACTGGATCGTCGATGTGCCGATCTTGTCATAGGAAATGCGGTGGAAGACCTCCGAAAAGCCATCCATGCGCTTTTCAAAAAGCGGCTCCAGCGCCTCAGGCGTGACGTCCCGGCCGGTAAAGCCGGTACCGCCCGTGGTGATGACGACGTCGATGCCGTCGGTTTCCGTCCAGGCGTTGACCTGGGCTGCGATGGCTGCCTTGTCGTCGGGCACGATGGCGCGGTCCATCAGCTTGTGACCGGCCTCGGCGATCCGCGCGGCAAGCGTGTCGCCGGACTTGTCGTTTTCCAGTGTGCGCGTGTCCGAAACGGTCAGCACCGCGATGCCGACGGGAATGAAAGGCCGCTGTTCGTCGATACCCGCCATCATCAGTCTCCCGAAAGCGTTTCCGTTGCCTGGAAATACCAGTCCGGCCGTTCGCTGTGAAGCTTCGCCGCAGCAGCCTCGGCTGCTTCGATCGAGCCGAAGATGCCGAAGCACGTCGCGCCGGATCCGGACATGCGGACAAATTTCGCGCCTGCTTGCTTCAACAAGGTCGAGATCTGTCCGATTTCCGGGACAAGCTTGCGCGCGGCGGGCTCCAGATCGTTTCGGTTCGCCTCGATGGTAGCCAGCCAGTCGCCGGTTCGAAGATCCAGCGGCGGGTTGTGCTTCTCTGTCAGCAGCCGGAAAATCTCCGGCGTCGAGACCGCCTTCAGCGGATTGGCGAGCACGATCACAAAAGACGGCAGAGCCACGGGCTCGATCTTTTCGCCAATCCCGCGCGCGATCAGCGGCCGGCTCGTCAGGCACATCAGAACGTCGGCGCCGAGTTTGACGGCAATCGCAGACAAAATGCCGTCAGGCAGATGGATACTCCACAGCCGCAGGAGACCACGCAGTGCCGCCGCGGCATCCGCCGAACCGCCGCCAATGCCGGAGGCGATCGGCAGGTTCTTTTCAAGATGGATATGAACCGGTGGCGCATGGTCGCCCTGTGCAAGTGCCGCTTGCCGAAGCATGTCGCGCGCCTTGAGCACGAGATTGCCGCCTGGATCGAGGTCGAGAGCAAGCCCGAACCGCCCGCTGATCGTCAATTCATCGGCCGGGGAGGGGGCGAAAGCCAGTCTGTCGCCATGACGAGCAAAGGTCACCAGCATATCGAGGAGGTGGTAGCCGTCCGCTCTCTGGCCCGTCACATGCAGGGCCAGATTGATTTTTGCGAGAGCATCTTCGGTGACGGCGAAACCGCCGCTCATGCCCGCGTCAGGCATGGTTCATCAGGACTTCTTGTCGGCGACCGGCGGCGAAACAGGCGCCGGATCCGGCTGCTTCTTGTCGACAGCCTTGGTGTCATCAGTCTCCACCGTCAGGCCGTGGGCGATCTTGTCCTTGATCCTCGGGATGTCGGCTTCTTCCGGCTGCGAGCTCAGCGCCCGATTCCACTGATAGACGGCCTCCAGCTTGCGCCCGACATGCCAGTAGGCGTCACCAAGATGGTCGTTGATCGTCGCATCACCGGCCTTGATTTCGGCAGCCTTTTCCAGCTCGCCAACGGCGTCGTCGAAGCGGTTCAGGCGGTAATAGGCCCAGCCAAGCGAGTCGATGATATAGCCGTCGTCGGGCCTGAGTTCGACGGCCTTCTTGATCATCGTCAGGCCTTCGTCGAGGTTCCGGTTCATGTCGATCCAGGAGTAGCCGAGATAGTTCAGAACCTGGGGCTGATCCGGGTTGAGCTCGAGCGCCTTGCGGAAGTTCGGCTCCGCCTGATCCCACTTCTTCAGCCGCTCATAGGCGATGCCCCGCTGGAAGAAGACCGTCCAGTCGGATCGGCCCGGCAGCGGGCCGATCATTTCCACGGCCTTGTCGTAATTGTCGGCCATCGCCTGATAGTCCTTGGCGTCGGAGAGCACGCTGCCATAGGCAAGATAGGAGCGGATGTCCTTCGGATCGGAATCGATCAACGCCTTCAGATGCTTGCGTGCCTCGTCGGTCTTGCCGCCCTGCGCCAGCGCAAGGCCGAGCTGCAGCTCGGAGATGCGCCGCATCGGAGAGGTTTCCGGCACGCGCTTGTAGAACTCGATGGCACGGTCCGTCTGTTCCTGCTTTTCAGCAATGCCGCCGAGAAGCACCAGCGTGTCGGCGCTGTTCGGATCGAGCGCATTGGCAGTCTGCAGATAGAGCGAAACGATATCTTCGGCCCCGTCGCGGTTCAGCGCGGCGCCGATGGAGAAGAGAACGGCAGCCGCGCCCTGGGGGCCGTTGCGTACCTGCTGCTCCGGCTTCTCGCCCTTTTCGATGCTCTGGCGCAGCGCATTCAGCGGCGCATAGTTCGGCAGCATGTTGTCGCCGACGGAGATCGCATCGAGCGCCTTCTGCTTGTTGCCCTGCGAGGCTTCCAGGCGGGCCAGCGCCATGACCGCACGCATGAAGGTGTCGGGCGCCGTCGCACCGCCTTCCTTGTCCAGCACTGCATCGTTCAAGTGCCTGCGCGCTGCCGACACATTGCCCGTCACGATGGCGATCGCACCTGCATGGTAGTTCTGGAAGATGCTGAACCACTCCGGGCCCTTCATCTTCTCGACCATCGACAGCGCTTCCTTGTTGCGGCCGGCGCCGACGCGCGCCCAGGCGAGCAGCAGGTCGTTCATCATCCGGTCGAGGTCGTTCGGACCGTTATATTTCAGGATCGCTTCGGCGTTCTTGTAGTCGCCGCGGCGCATCGCGTCCGTGGCGCGGACGACGGTGGTGATACGCTCGACGGTGGGATCCTTCTTCAGGTCATTGGCATATTTCACGCCTTCCTGGATGTCGCCGCTCAGCAGCAGCGAAATCATCAGGCGCTGACGGATTTCCGGATTACCCGGTTCGATCTGCAAGGCCTTCTTGTAAAGCTCTATGGCCGTCTTGTAGTCGTGATCGACATCGGCCGTGCGGGCGGCGAGGAAGGCGCCCGAGAAGGTGCCGACCGTGTCCGGGTCGAAGACCACCGTGTTGCTGGCAGCGTCCGTCTTGGCAGCCTCTTCGGCATTGACGCCACCAAGCGCTCCGAGCGAAAGGACCGCTGCAAGTGCCGCGCTCGAAAAAAGACGGATGGCAAATCTCTGCCGCATTACAAAACCTTTCTTCAAGGCAGCCGATTGTTCCGACCGGCTGCGAAATCAGTTGAGAAGACTGACTCACAATAGGATGGCTTTTTTGAAGCGGTCCTGCAAGAAATTCAGCCGCGATCAAAGATGTTTGATTTAGTTGACCCGCTCGATGCAGAAGTCGATCACTTCCAATAGCGCGGCTTTCCACGCCGTATCGGGAAGGGGCGCAAGCGCGTCGCGCGCGATCGTGCCGTAGTGAACCGCCCGGGCGATCGTGTCGTTCAGCGTACCGTATTTGGTGATGAGGCCGAGCGCCTTCTCGAGATTGGCATCCGTACCGTTGCCGCCCTCGATCGCGTCACGCCAGAAAGCGCGCTCGTCCTGCGTGCCACGGCGGTAGGCGAGGATGACCGGAAGCGTGATCTTGCCCTCGCGGAAGTCGTCGCCGACATTCTTGCCTAGGTCGGCTGCCTTGCCGCCGTAATCCAGCGCGTCATCGACGAGCTGGAAAGCGAGCCCGAGGTTCATGCCGTAGGATTTCAGTGCATTGCGGCCGGATTTGCCAGCGTCTGCCACGATCGGGCCGACTTCGGCGGCCGCGGCAAAGAGTGCCGCGGTCTTGGCCCGGATGACCGAAAGATAGTCGTCTTCCGTCGTCTCCATGTTCTTGGCGACGGAAAGCTGCAACACCTCGCCTTCGGCAATGACGCAAGCGGCCGACGAGAGAACGTCAAGCGCATCAAGCGAACCGACATCGACCATCATCCGGAAGGCCTGGCCGAGCAGGAAGTCGCCGACGAGGACGCTTGCCTGGTTGCCCCAGATCATGCGCGCCGTCGATTTCCCGCGGCGAAGGTCGCTCTCATCGACGACATCGTCATGCAGCAGCGTCGCCGTATGCATGAATTCGACTGATGTCGCGAGCTTGATGTGGTTTTCGCCCTTGTACCCGAAGAGACAGGCCGAGGCGAGCGTCAGCATGGGGCGCAAGCGCTTGCCACCGGAGGAGATCAGGTGGTTCGCCACTTCCGGTATCATCTGGACATCGGACCCGGCCTTCGAAAGGATAAGCTGGTTGACCCGCTCCATGTCGGCCTTGGTCAAATCGACCAGCGGCTTGACGGATGCCAGTTTGTTTTTGCTTTCTTCAAGCGGTATGACCACGCCCAACGACCCGGACTCCTGTTCACTCGTTACGATTGACAATAGAAAGGGGCGATTGAAGCGGCAAGAGGTGAAATGTCGCGCAGCACAGAATTGAAAGGGATTTGATCGTAAATGCATGAACTTATCCGTGCCAATGACCCCGTCTTGATGTCGTATGCGCAAAGCCTTCTAAAGGATGCGGGAATTCACTGCTTCGTGGCCGATCAGGCTATGAGCATCCTCGAAGGCTCCCTCGGCATGCTGCCGCGCCGGTTGCTTGTTGATGATGACGATGCCGATCAGGCCCGCCGGATCCTGACCGATGCCGGCCTGGCCGACGAGTTGCGCATCGTGAAATGATACGGCCATGACCGGGGTTTCCGACACGATCGATGCCTTCCACCGCGGCGGCTTTCACGTCGTCCAACCGAGGGGCAGGGGGCATCGCTCGGGGATGGATGCGATGCTACTGGCCGCGCTGGTCTGCGATGACCGCGCGATCAAAGTTGCAGATCTCGGCGCCGGCGCGGGTGCGGCCGGGCTTGCCGTCGCCTCCCGGCTGCCGAAGGCCGAGGTCGTGCTTTTCGAGCGTTCGGCGGAAATGGCCGGTTACGCGCGGCGCAGTATTGCCTTGCCGGAGAATGCCCATATGACCGGCCGGGTCTCGGTCGTCGAGGCAGATGTGACCTTGACGGCAAAGGCACGAAACGAAGCGGGCCTGACCGACGAGATTTTCCACCACGTCATCATGAATCCGCCGTTCAACGATGCCGGCGACCGCCGGACGCCGGATGCCCTGAAAGCCGAAGCGCATGCGATGACTGACGGTCTTTTCGAAAGCTGGATACGCACGGCGGGCGCGATCATGGTGCCCGGCGGGCAGCTGTCACTCATTGCCCGCGCCGAATCGATCGCGGAGGTCATCGCAGCCTGCGGCAGACGTTTCGGCGGTATCGAAATTACCGCCATCCACCCGCGCGAGGGCGAGAATGCCGTACGCATTCTGGTGACGGCGATCAAAGGATCGCGCGCGCGGCTTTCGCTGCGCGCGCCATTCATCATGCACGAAGAGAGTACGCATAAATTCTCCCCCTTCGTGGACGATCTGAACAACGGCCGTGCGGCCTATCCAAGGCTCAGCCGGTCACGAAATCGAACAGCAGCTTGATGTTCAGCCCGGCTATGATGACGGCAATCGCATAGGCGATGCCGCTCAGCCAGCGCGGCGCCACGAGCGCGCCCATCTTCGCCTTGCTGGCGGTGAACATCACCAGCGGGAAAACCGCAAAGGAAAGCTGCAGGCTGAGCACGACCTGCGTCAGGATCAGGAGATGCGCAGTCCCCTCGTTGCCGTACCAGATCGTCACGAAGGCGGCCGGGACAATGGCGATCGCGCGGGTGATCAGACGGCGCACCCATGGCTGGAGCTTGATCCTCAGAAAACCCTCCATGACGATCTGGCCCGCAAGCGTCGCTGTCACGGTCGAATTCAGGCCGCAGCAGAGCAGCGCGATACCGAAAAGCGTCGGTGCGATCGCGAGGCCGAGCAGCGGCGACAGCAGCGAATGCGCCTCGCCGAGTTCGACGATATCCGTCCGGCCGCTGGCGTTGAACGCGGCGGCCGCCAGGATCAGGATCGAGGCGTTGATCAGCAGCGCAAAACAGAGCGCAAAGGTGGAGTCGATCGTCGCATAGGTGAGCGCTTCCCGCTTTTCCGGCAGGGTGTGGCCGTAAGCGCGCGTCTGCACGATGCCTGAATGCAGATAGAGATTGTGCGGCATGACGGTCGCGCCGAGAATGCCGAGCGCCAGATAGAGCATTTCCGGATTGCTGACGATCTCCGTCGTCGGGAAGAAGCCCCTCACGACAGCGCCCCACTCAGGATCGGCCAGGAAGATCTGCACGCCGAAACAGAGCGCAATGACGCCGAGAAGCGTGATGATGAAGGCTTCGATCCAGCGGAAGCCGAGCCTTTGCAAATAGAGAATGAGAAAGACGTCGAGTGCCGTGATCAAGACGCCGAGCTCCAGCGGAACGCCGAAGATCAGGTTGAGGCCGATGGCCGTGCCGATCACCTCGGCGATGTCAGTCGCGATGATGGCGATTTCCGCAAACGCCCACAGGGGCACGGAAATAAATTTCGGATAGGCGTCCCGGCAGGCCTGCGCCAGATCGCGGCCGGAGGCAATCGCAAGGCGGGCGCAGAGCGATTGCAGCACGATCGCCATCAGGTTGGAGAGCAGCGCGACCGTCAGCAGGGCATAGCCGAACTTTGAGCCGCCAGCGAGAGACGTCGCCCAGTTGCCGGGATCCATATAGCCGACCGCGACCATGTAGCCAGGGCCCGCAAAGGCGGCGATCCGCCGGAGTTTCGAACCCGGGCGACCCGTTCCGACGGTGCGGTAGACATCGGAAAGCGAGGCCTCCTCCCGGTCATACCGCCAACCGCTTTTTGCACTCCGGTTTAAAGCATCCATTTGTTATCCGCCTGTTCGATCATTGCCCGCACTATGCCCGATTAGAATGATAATGCAAGTCATTCGCAACAAGAAAACCGGCTGCCGCAGTTTCTGGAACGCGGCCATTGCGTTTACCGTTCCGTTGCATACATGGATTGCGACGCTGAAAGCGAAGAAGGATTTGAGATGCGCGGATTTTTGAGAGGACTGGTACCGAAGCGTTTCCGCAAGGAAGGGATCGTCATCCCGGTTGTCAGGCTTCAAGGCGTCATCATGAGCGGCGGCAACCAGTTCCGCCCCACGCTCAACCTCGCCGCTGTTGCGCCGGTCCTGGAGAAAGCCTTTTCCGTGAAGGATGCGCCGGCCGTTGCGATCGCCATCAATTCGCCGGGCGGTTCGCCGGTCCAGTCGCGGCTTATCTTTACGCGCATCCGCGAGCTCGCCCGCGAGAAGCAGAAGAAGGTCCTTGTCTTCGTCGAGGATGTAGCAGCGTCGGGCGGCTACATGATCGCGCTCGCCGGCGATGAGATCATCGCCGACGCGACCTCGATCGTCGGCTCGATCGGCGTCGTTTCCGGCGGCTTTGGCTTTCCCGAGCTCTTGAAAAAGATCGGCATCGAGCGCCGCGTCTATACGGCCGGTGAGAACAAGGTTATTCTCGATCCGTTCCAGCCCGAGAAGGAAAAGGACATCGAATACCTGAAGAGCCTTCAGCTCGAGATCCATCAGGTATTCATCGCCATGGTGCGCGAGCGCCGCGCCGGCAAGCTCAGCGATGACGAGACCGTCTTCTCCGGCCTTTTCTGGAGTGGCACGCGCGGGCTTGAACTCGGCCTCGTCGATAGTCTGGGCGATATGCGCCAGGAGCTGAAAAAGCGGTACGGCCAGAAGGCCAGACTGCAGCTCGTCACCGCCGCTCGCAGCCTCTTCGGGCGGAGGATACCGGGTGTCTCGCCCGTCTCGCTTGAAGGTGTGACATCAGGTCTTGCAGCGGGCCTTGTCGAAGCGGCGGAAGAGAAGGCAATGTGGAGCCGCTACGGGCTTTGAGAGGAGAAGAAGAGGGGAGATGGCGCAGCTTATAACAATCATAATCCTGGTCGGTGCGGCGTGGTGGCTCTACCGCCGCTTCGTCTCCGATGCCAAGCGCCTGCAGGAAAAATCCCGCCGTGCCGAGAAAGAGCGCCAGACCGGCGCGGTTGGCACGCTTGTCAAGGACCCGGCGACCGGCGAGTACCGTGTCAAGCGGGATGATGAGTAGAAGATTTACGTCTGCCTTCCCTCATGATATACATTATTGACGTGTATATCATGAGGCAATCATGCAAGTTGCAAAATGGGGAAATAGCCTCGCAGTTCGCATTCCCACCGTTGTCGTGGATGCCCTTGAACTTAAGGAAGGCGACGACGTGACGATCCGCATAGCGGAGGATCGTGTTTTTGAGATCGCGCGAAATGATGCGCGACGAAAGGCCTTTGAACGTATCAAGGCATTCAAGCTGAAACTTCCTCCGGATTGGAAGTTTGATCGCGATGAAGCGAACGATCGCTAATGGCCGCCGCCGATAGCTTTCTGGATACCAATATTCTCGTCTATGCGTTCACGGAGGACCCGCGTGCCGAGGCCGCTCAGTCCCTGTTGCTCAAGCCATTTGTCCTTAGCGTGCAAACGTTGAATGAGTTCGCAAATGTCGGGCGCAAGAAGCTGAACATGTCTTGGGCTGATCTGCATTTGGCGATAGCCGATGTGATTACGATGGCGGCAGCGATTGCAGCCATCGATGAACGCACGACGATATCGGCGATCAACTTGGCAGAACGGTACAATCTCAATTTCTATGACGCTGCTATGATTGCGGCTGCCTTGCAAATGAACTGCGTGCGATTTTATTCGGAAGACTTGCAGCACGGCTTGGTCATCGACGGACACTTGACCGTAATCAATCCCTTTCGATAATTTCCGGCAGCACAGAGTGCCGCACAATTTCCCCAGAGCCTTGACCCTTGCCGCCTGCCGTGGCACCTGTCCACGTACATTTTGTACGAATTCGGAAGCCTTCCATGTCTGCATCGATCCCCGACCATATGAACCCGAAGCGCTCGTTCCAGGCGCTGATCCTGACCCTGCATAACTACTGGGCGGACAAGGGGTGTGCGGTTCTGCAGCCCTACGACATGGAGGTCGGCGCCGGCACCTTCCATCCGGCGACGACGCTGCGTGCCCTCGGCCCGAAGCCGTGGAAGGCTGCCTATGTTCAGCCGTCGCGCCGCCCGTCCGATGGCCGTTACGGTGAGAACCCGAACCGTCTTCAGCACTATTACCAGTACCAGGTCATCCTGAAGCCGAACCCGCCGAACCTGCAGGAGCTCTACCTGGGCTCGCTCGCCGCGATCGGCCTCGATCCGCTGCTGCACGACATCCGCTTTGTCGAGGACGATTGGGAAAGCCCGACGCTCGGCGCCTGGGGCCTCGGCTGGGAATGCTGGTGCGACGGCATGGAAGTCTCGCAGTTCACCTACTTCCAGCAGGTCTGTGGCATCGAATGCTCGCCGGTCGCAGGCGAGCTAACCTATGGTCTCGAGCGTCTCGCCATGTACGTGCAAGGCGTCGACAACATCTACGACCTGAACTTCAACGGCCGCGAAGGCGACGAGAAGATCACCTATGGCGATGTTTTCCTGCAGGCCGAACAGGAATATTCCCGCCACAACTTCGAATTCGCCAATACCGAAATGCTGCATCGCCATTTCATCGATGCGGAGAAGGAATGCCAGGCGCTTCTGGCCGCCGGCGCGCCGGGCGACAATGCCAACCAGCGCCTGCACAAATGCGTATTCCCGGCCTATGACCAGTGCATCAAGGCAAGCCACGTCTTCAACCTGCTCGATGCCCGCGGCGTGATTTCCGTGACCGAGCGCCAGAGCTACATCCTGCGCGTCCGCACGCTCGCCAAGGCTTGCGGCGAGGCCTTCCTGCTGACCGATGCAGGCGGCGTAAATCTCGCCAAAGACGCGGCGTGACCTCTAGTATTCAGGGCTAGTGGTTCCGCGAGTTCGTGGATGACAATGCATCGCGACATCAATAATCTCCGACGCAACTTTATTTCGTGCGGGGGATTCGCGATGTACATTATTCTTGGCGTGATCGTTCTGGTCGCGCTTTATCTTGTTTTCATCTACAACGGTCTCGTCCGCGCCCGGCAGATGGCTGAAGAGGCCTGGTCCGGCATCGACGTGCAGCTGAAGCGCCGTGCCGATCTGATCCCGAACCTGATCGAGACCGTCAAGGGCTACGCCACCCACGAAAAGAGCACGCTGGAAGAAGTGGTCGAGCTGCGCAACAGGGCGCAGGCAGTACCCGCCGGCGATGTTGCCGGCAGGGCGCAAGCGGAGGGGCTGCTCGGCCAGGCGCTCGGCCGCGTCATGGCGCTTGCCGAAGCCTATCCGGACCTCAAGGCAAACCAGAACTTCTCGGAGCTTCAGGCCTCGCTCGAAACCATGGAAAGCGAGATCCAGATGGCCCGCCGCTATTACAACGGAGCTGCCCGCGATCTGAACGTGAAGGTCGAGAGCTTCCCCTCCAATCTCGTGGCTGGCCAGTTCGGCTTCCAGAAGAGGGAATATTTCGAGATCACCGACGAGGCCGATCGCGCCGTTCCGGCCGTCAAGTTCTGATATGGGCGTTTGCCTTTGCCCAAAAGCTGCTATGAGCAGGGCGGTTACGGCGTAATGGACGGAATAGACAGGCGTCATGAGCAAGGACAAGAAACTCACCATCATCCCGGTTAAGGCTCCGCTCGCAGGCCGTGCGGTGCCGCCAGGCTCGAAGTCGATCACGAACCGCGCACTGCTCCTGGCTGGCCTCGCCAAAGGCACCAGTCGCCTGACGGGGGCGCTGAAGAGCGACGACACGCGCTACATGGCCGAGGCGCTGCGCGCCATGGGCGTCGTCATCGATGAGCCGGACGATACGAGCTTCGTCGTCACCGGCAGCGGCAAGCTCTTGCCACCGAAGGCGCCGCTTTTCCTCGGCAATGCCGGCACCGCGACGCGCTTCCTGACGGCGGCGGCCGCGCTCGTCGATGGCACTGTCGTCGTGGACGGTGATCAACACATGCGTAAGCGCCCGATCGGCCCGCTGGTGGATGCGCTGCGATCGCTCGGCATCGACGCGACGGCAGAAACCGGCTGCCCGCCTGTGACGGTGAAGGGCACCGGCCGCTTTGAGGCGAGCCGCATCCAGATCGATGGCGGCCTTTCCAGCCAGTACGTCTCCGCGCTGCTGATGATGGCGGCTGGCGGCGACCGCCCGGTCGATATCGAACTCCTCGGCGAACATATCGGCGCTCTCGGCTACATCGTTCTCACCACGGCGGCGATGCGCGCCTTTGGAGCACGTGTCGAAAAGACCAGCCCGGTCACCTGGCGTGTCGAACCGACCGGCTACATGGCTGCCGATTTCGTCATCGAGCCGGATGCTTCCGCCGCCACCTATCTCTGGGCCGCCGAAGTGCTCACCGGAGGCTCTATCGATCTCGGCGTTCCGAACGGTGCGTTCACGCAGCCGGACGCCAAGGCCTACGACATGATCGCGAAGTTCCCGCATCTGCCGGCCGAGATCGATGGTTCGCAGATGCAGGATGCGGTGCCGACGCTCGCGGTTCTCGCCGCTTTCAACCAAACGCCCGTCCGTTTCGTCGGTATCGCCAACCTGCGGGTGAAGGAATGCGATCGCATCCGCGCGCTGTCGACCGGCCTCACCCAGATCCGTCCGGATCTTGCACGCGAGGAAGGCGACGACCTGATCGTTAACGCCGATCCGTCACTGGCTGGGCAGCACCTGCCGGCTGACATCGACACTTTCGCAGATCACCGGATCGCCATGAGCTTTGCGCTTGCCGGGCTGAAGATCGACGGCATCACGATCCTCGATCCGGATTGCGTCGGCAAGACCTTCCCGGCTTACTGGCGGACTCTGGCGGGGCTTGGCGTCACCTATGCGAATGAGGGCTGACATTATCTGAGCGGCGGGCGCCGCGGGGGGTGGGGTAAGATGATCCGGCGGCTTTGCGGCCTTTGCTTCATACTGTTCATGGCGCTTGCCTCGGCGCCGGCAAGTGCTGCCGAGGTCATCAACTCCTTCGTCTCGGATATAACGCTCGAAAAGAGCGGCGCCATGACGGTGACGGAGACGATCACCGTCAATGCCGAAGGCAACCGCATCCGGCGCGGCATCTTCCGCGATTTTCCGCTGACGTTCATCGATGAAGGCGGTCGCCGTCGCACCGTCGATTTCGATGTCGTCTCGGTCACGCGCGACGGCCGTGACGAGCCGTGGAAGACGGAATCGATTTCCGGCGGAATCCGCATCTCTGCCGGCTCGGAAGACGTCATGCTTCCGCCAGGTCGCCATCAATACGCCTTCACCTACCGGACCAATCGCCAGATCCGCTATTTCGCCGATCACGACGAGCTCTATTGGAACGTCACCGGCAATGGCTGGATCTTCCCGATCATGGCTGCCACCGCGACCGTAAACCTGCCGGGTGGCGTCATTGCGACCGATACGAATGTCTTTACCGGCCCGCTTGGCGCGACGGAGAAGAATGCGCAAGTTTCAGGCAGCGATGCCCGTCCGGTTTTTTCGACGACAAGGCCGCTCGATGCAAACGAGGGCCTGACGATCGCCGTCAAGTTTCCGAAGGGGGCGATCGATCCGCCGAGCAGCTCCGATCAGAATATCTGGTGGCTGAAGGACAACCGCGATTATTTCATCGGCTTCGGCGGTCTGATCGCCGTCTTTCTCTATTATACCCGCGCCTGGCTGAAGGTCGGGCGCGATCCCGCCCGCGGCGTCATCGTGCCCCGCTGGGATGCCCCGGACGGCATCTCGCCGGCGCTCGTCAACTATATCGACAACAAGGGGTTTTCCGGACAGGGCTGGACGGCGCTATCGGCCGCAGCGCTCAATCTTGCGGTGCGCGGCTATGTCGTTCTGGAAGACCTCAAGAAATCGATCGTGATCCGCCGTACCGAAAAGCCCATCGGCAAGGAGAAGCTGGGGCCAGGCGAGTCTACCCTCCTGGGCGAGATCGGCGGCAAGAATTCCCTGACGATCGACAAGGCGAACGGCGAACGCGTGAAATCCGTCGGTCAAAGATTCCGCTCGGCGATCGAGCGGGAGCATCGTGGCAAATACTACAATTCCAATACCGGCTATACGACCGGCGGCATCGCGCTGAGTGCGGCGTCGCTCGTCGCGCTGTTCGTCTTCGGCACGCTGGAGCCGGACAACATCATCCTAATGGTCATTCCGATCGTCGTGTCGGTTTTCGTGTCGATTTTCGTAGCGGGGCTGGCGAAGTCGTTCCGCCCCGGCGGGTCGCTGGGAGGCAGGATCGCCGCGGTGATCTCCATCGCAGTCGTCGTCTTCATCGGTTTCAGCATCATCTCGTCGCTGGGTCTGGCGCTTTTCTCGACGCTGATGGAGTTCCATGAAACGCCGATGCTGTTCGCCCTCGGCGGCATCGTCCTTCTCAACGTGCTCTACGTCTTCATCATGGGTGCACCGACGCCGCTGGGTGCCAAGATGATGGACGGCATCGACGGCCTGCGCCAGTACATGACGCTTGCCGAGAAGGATCGCATGAACATGGCCGGCGCCCCGGAAATGTCGCCGCAACATTTCGAAAAACTGCTGCCCTATGCGGTCGCCCTCGGCGTCGAGAAGCCATGGTCGAGAACGTTCGAGACCTGGCTTGCCGCAGCTGCGGCCGGCACTGCGGTTGCCTACGCTCCGAGCTGGTATTCCGGCGATTTCAACAGCGGCAGCTTCTCGGATCGCATCGGCGGCTTCTCGTCGTCCATGGCCTCAACCATCGCCTCGACGATCCCGACCCCGCCTCCCTCCAGTTCATCGTCGGGCTTTTCCGGTGGCGGTGGTTCGTCAGGTGGCGGCGGAGGCGGCGGCGGAGGTGGGGGCTGGTAAAGGGCTGGTGGTTTCTTCTCACCCTACGACCGTGCGGCCCCCTCATCCGCCTGCCGCAGCCTCTCCCGTTCCCTTCTCCCCTCGGGGAGAAGGTGGCCCGAAGGGTCGGATGAGGGGCCACACGGTACAGGGCGAACCAATAAACCCACTAGGAAGCCGCCAACACTTGACCTTTCGCCCCGCGCCCCTTAACCGCCAGACGGAAAACGGAAAGGATCAGGCATGAAGGTTCTGTTGATCGGTTCGGGCGGACGCGAGCATGCGCTCGCCTGGAAGCTGGCGCAATCGCCGCTGATGACGGAATTCTATACCGCGCCCGGCAACCCGGGCATTGCGGAACATGCGACGCTCGTTTCCCTGGATGTCGAGGATCAGGAAGCGGTCGCTGCCTTCTGTGCGGAAAAGGCGATCGAATTCGTCGTCGTCGGCCCGGAGGCGCCGCTGGTCGCCGGTCTGGCCGACCGACTGCGGACCGATGGCCTGAAGGTCTTCGGCCCTTCCGCTGCGGCAGCCCAGCTTGAGGGTTCCAAGGGCTTCACCAAGGATATCTGCGCTCGCTACAACATCCCGACCGGAGCCTATCAGCGCTTCAACAACGCCCCGAAGGCGAAGGCCTATATCCGCGCACAGGGTGCCCCGATCGTCGTCAAGGCCGATGGCCTTGCCGCCGGAAAGGGAGTCACGGTGGCGATGACCGTCGAAGAGGCGCTTGCCGCCGTCGACGATTGCTTCGAGGGCGCATTCGGCTCCGCGGGTGCCGAGGTGGTGATCGAGGCCTATCTCGATGGCGAGGAGGCAAGCTTCTTCTGCCTGTGCGACGGCACGAACGCGCTGCCGCTCGTAACTGCCCAGGACCACAAGCGGGTCGGCGAGGGCGATACCGGCGTCAACACCGGCGGCATGGGGGCCTATTCGCCGGCACCCGTCATGACGACTGAGATGATCGAGCGCACGATGCAGGAGATCATCGAGCCGACGATCCGCGGCATGGCGGAAAGCGGCCATCCGTTCTCCGGCGTTTTCTTCGCCGGGCTGATGATTACCGCGAAGGGCCCGGAACTGATCGAATACAATGTCCGCTTCGGCGATCCCGAGTGTCAGGTGCTGATGATGCGGTTGAAGAGCGATCTGCTGCCGCTGCTTCTGGCCGCCGCCGAGGGCACGCTCGACCAAGTCACGGCGGAGTGGAGCGACGACCCGGCGCTGACAGTCGTGATGGCCTCCAAGGGCTATCCGGGTTCCTACGAGAAGAACACGCCGATCCGTTCACTGCCGGAGGCAGGTGAAGGAGCCAAGGTGTTTCATGCCGGCACGTCCTTGAAGGACGGCCAGCTGGTCGCGACCGGCGGCCGCGTGCTGAACGTCACTGCCACCGGCAGGACCGTCAGCGAGGCCCAGAGCCGCGCTTACGCCCTGCTCGACAAGGTCGAATGGGAAAATGGCTTCTACCGCCGCGATATCGGCTGGCGGGCGATCGAACGCGAAAAAGCTTAAGCTTTGGCCCGAAATCGGGTCAGTTGTCTAAAGTTTTACCCTTTCCTCTGACGGGATGGAAATAAAGCCGCGCTATTCTGCTCCCATACTACGACGGAGCAGCTTCCATGCGTCAATTCATTCTCGGTACGGCAATACTTCTGACGGCCGGTTCGGCGATGGCATCCTCGATCGAGGTCATCGGCGAGGCCGCGCAGGTCGATGGCGGAAGCATCGTGACGAAAACCTGCACGAGCTGCCCGCCGCTGCAAGCGATCGAGCGCAAGAAGGACTACACCGTACCGGTGCTGGCACCCGGCGCCTTCCAGGCGAGCGCCCTGCGCGATGTGGGCGGCGAGCCCAAGCTCTACCGCACCGAAGGCTGGATGGGCGGCTCGCCTGTCGTCTTTGTCACCAAGGCAACGCCCGAAGTCCTCGCGGCTTTTAAGGCGAGCGTTCCCGCCGAGGACATCGATCCTACGGCAACGACCTCTGTTATCGGCGGCGATACGAAGCCGGTTATTGCGGACATGAATAGGCCGGTGGAACAAACTGCGCCG
This sequence comes from Rhizobium sp. P32RR-XVIII, assembly GCF_012641395.1. GTDB lineage: Bacteria > Pseudomonadota > Alphaproteobacteria > Rhizobiales > Rhizobiaceae > Rhizobium. Next base: position 831,814 of record NZ_JABAIH010000001.1, read on the forward strand.
CTCGACGTTTCTGGTCTTAAGCTACGTACGGGATTTTGAAAGTTCCCTGCCCCTGACCCGGCCAAGGTTTTGGTCGTTCTGGGGTCCGCCCCGTCGGCGGAATGAATGCGCTCCTGAAGAGAAGCAGGGGCGCATTCTTTATTTCAATTGAATGACAAAGTACGAATGCAACCTATACAATTATGCAAGAAAGTATGATTCAGATTTGGCATTGCTGATCGTCGGTAATAGTCGAAATCGTTAAGTGATCATTCAGCCATTTACCATAATTTTACTTACCGGAGGACCGGAGTGAGCATGATTGCGCTTGCTGAACGTGCGTGGCGACACGCGCAAAGGGACGGGAGTTGACCGATCCGGTGTTGCAGATTTCACCATTTTCGGGAGACTTTCATGAAAAAGCTCAAGATTGCCCATCAGCTTTTTGCCCTTGTCGGAGTTCTTATGGCAGCCTTTGCGCTGGCCACGTTTTTCCAGATCAAAACGACAGAGCAATCCATCTACAATGACCGCTTCGATCTGCTCCGCACGCAGGTCGAGTCGGCGATCTCGGTCCTCAATGCCTATTACGAAAGGGAAAAGGTCGGTGAGATGACGCATGAGGCCGCCCAGGCCGAAGCGTTCAAGGTGCTCTCCAAGGTCAAGTTCGAGCCAACCGGCTATGTCTTTGGTTTCGACTACAATGTCGTCCAGCGCTTCCATCCGAGCCCGGTCAATCTCGGCAAGGACATGAGCGGCCAGGTTGACCAGCGCGGCACGCATTTCAGCAAGGAAATGGTTGACAAGGCGATCGCCGGCGGCGGCCAGACGATCTATTTCTGGAGCAAGCCGGGCCGTCCGGATAGCGAACAATATCTGAAGGGCGCCTATTCCGCGGCCTTCGCTCCTTGGCAGATCGTCGTCGGTTGTGGGGTTTACTTCGATGACCTGCAGGTCCAGATCGATGCAACGATCTGGAAGGCGCTCGTTGCCTGCGGCATCATCTTCCTCGCGGGCATCGGCGCCGCAATCTACTTCATCCGCGGCATCTCCAAGCCGCTCAAGGATGTTCATCAGGCGCTGGAAAAAGTCGCGGATGAAGACGTGTCGCTGACCATCCCGCATACCGGCCTTAACAATGAAATCGGCATGATGGCGAAGGCCACCAAGTCGCTGCAGGAAAAGGTCAAGGAACGTCACGTCATGTCTGAGCGCGAAGCGGCTCAGCAGCTCGAACTCGAGAGCGAGCGCGAAAACAACCTGCGCAGTCAGCGTGACGAGGCGACCGGCCAAGCCCGCGTCGTCTCGACGATCGGCCAGGCCCTGGAAAAGATCGCTCGCGGCGACTTGACCGTTCGTTGCGGCGATATCGGCCAGAAATACGCAGCCCTTCGCGACAACTTCAACGATGCACTTTCGCATCTCGAAGCCGCGATGGCCAAGGTCAGCGCAAAGGGCGGCGACATCGGCGTTGCGAAGGAAGAAATTCGCCGTGCATCAAGCGAACTGTCGCAGCGCACCGAGCGCCAGGCAGCCAGCCTCGAGGAAACGTCGGCGGCGCTCGACGAGCTCACCGTTGCCGTTCGTCAGACGGCGGAAGGCGCGAGTGAGGCAAGCAAGCGCGTGCACGCCGTGAGCACCGAAGCGAGCCGCAGCGATGCGGTGGTTACCGAAGCGATCGAAGCGATGAGCGGTATCGAAAAATCTTCCGACGAGATCGGCAAGATCATCGGCGTCATCGACGAGATCGCCTTCCAGACGAATCTTCTGGCACTCAACGCCGGCGTCGAAGCTGCGCGTGCCGGCGAATCCGGCAAGGGCTTTGCCGTCGTCGCCCAGGAGGTCCGCGAACTGGCTCAGCGCTCCGCCGCTGCCGCCAAGGAGATCAAGGACCAGATCGCCCGTTCCTCCAGCCAGGTCGATCAGGGCGTTCGCCTTGTCGGCGAGGCGGGAGAAGCACTGAAGCGTATCTCGGACCAGATCAAGGCTGCCAACGAGATCGTCGCCAAAATCGCTCACAGCGCCTCCGAACAGGATACGACGCTGCGTTCGATCTCGTCTTCGATGAACCAGCTCGACACGGCAACGCAGCAGAACGCGGCGATGGCGGAAGAAACGACGGCTTCGGCCGAGACTCTGGCTGCCGATACCGACGAACTGCTCAGCCTTATCCGTGGCTTCCACATCGGCGGTGCCGATCAGACCGCAGCTGCGCCGGCGCGCCGCGCCGCCTGAGTCTTAAACACGGCTATTTCATCACCTATGCATTTGCGGCCGCCGGAGAAGTCCGGCGGCCGCGTTCACTTGCACAGGATGAAGGTTGCTTCCCGGGGCCTCTACCCCGCAATCTTCGAGAAGTCCGCAACGGTGCCCGTCGCCTCGCGGATCAGCCGCAGCAGCGCAAGGCGGTTGGCGCGGATCGCCGCATCTTCGTCGTTTACGAGCACGTCATCGAAGAAGCGGTCAACCGGGGCGCGCAGTTTCGAAAGCGCTTCCATGGCCGAGCGGAAATCTTCCTTGGCGATTGCTGCGGAAGCCTCGGCGGCGGCCTTGGTGATGGCCACGAACAGTTCCTTTTCGGCATCGAGCCGGAACAGCTTCTCCGAAACGCCGTCGGCGATCACCGTGCCCTTCTTCTCCTCCGCCGCAAGAATCTGCGTCGCGCGCTTGGTGCCGACCAAAAGGTTCTTGCCGTCCTCGGAGGTAATGAAGGCCGTAAGCGCCTCGACGCGCCGGACGATCATCAGCAGGTCGTCGGCGTCCGGTGTCAGCACCGCATCGATGAGATCGTAGCGGGCGCCCTGGTCGCGGAGATAGACCTTCAGCCGGTCGTGGAAGAAGGAGAGGAGGCTGATCGCCAGCTCGGCCTCTTCTTCGATCGTCTTCGGATGACCCTTGGCAAGATAGGTCTTGCAGTATTCGATAGCGGCGTACTGTTCCTTTATGAGTTTCTCGAACTCGACCCTGTCCTCACCCTGTTGGATCTTGAGCTCGAACAGCCTTATCGAATCTTCATGACTCGTCATGGCCACGGCCCACTCGCTACGAAACGCAGCGCGAAATACCGGGACGAGGGGTGCTCTGATGCCCCGTTCCAGCAGCAGCCTGATCGATCCCAGCGCCGCTCGTCTCAGCGCAAACGGATCCTTCGAACCGGTTGGCTTTTCGTCTATGCGCCAGAACCAGACAAGTGTGTCGATCTTGTCGGCAAGAGCCAGCGCTATGGCGACGTTGTCGGTCGGCACGCGGTCGGCAGGGCCTTGAGGCTTGTAGTGGTCCTCGATAGCCGCCGCCACCGATGGATCTTCACCTTGCAGCAGGGCGTATTTCTTCCCCATTGCACCCTGCAACTCCGGGAACTCGCCGACGATCTCGGTTCTGAGGTCGGCTTTCGACAACACCGCGGCACGGCTGACCTTCACAGGATCGGCATTGACGATCTTGCCGATTTCGCCGGCAAGATTGCGAATCCGGGTTACCCGTTCGCCCTGCGTCCCGATGCTCGCATGGAACGTCACATGCAGGGCGTCGAGCTTCGCCATCCGCTGGTCGAGCGGCTTCTTGAGATCGAGCCCGAACTTTTTTGCCGAAGCCACCAGCGTCTCGAGATCCGGCAGGTCTCCCTGGTCGCGCTTCCAGAAGTGCAGCGCGTCGGATAGCCGGGCGCGCACGACCTTGCCGTTGCCGTGGATGATTTCCTTGCCGCCGTCGCTCGCCTCAATGTTGGAAACCAGGATGAACTTGTTGGAAAGCGTCTCTTCACCCTGTTTGCGAGTGACGAAGCATTTCTGGTTCGTCTTGATCGTCAGGCGGATGATTTCGGAGGGGATCGAAAGATAATCCTCCTCGAAAGTCCCCATCAGCACCTGCGGCCACTCCACAAGGCCGGAGACTTCTTCGAGCAGGCCTTCGTCTTCCACCAGTTCCAACCCGCTTGCGAAAGCAAGGTTGGCGGCATCCGATGCGATGATCTCCTTGCGCCGTTCGGCGTCCAGGATGACCTTGGCCTTTTGAAGGCTCGAGACGTAATCGTCGAAACGCTTGACGGTGATGGCACCCGGCGCATGGAAGCGATGGCCATAGGTGACATTCGAAGCGACGATGCCGTCGATCTCGAAGGGGATGACGATCGTTTCCTCGTGCTCGGTGCCGAAGGTGCAGACGATCGACTCCAACGGCCGAACCCAGGTGAGCGAACCGGGCTTGGCAGAGGCCTTGCCCCAGCGCATGGGCTTGGGCCAGGGAAAATTGCGGATGATGCCCGGCATCACCTCGGTGACGATCTCTTCCGTTGCCCGGCCGGGCTTGGAGATGACGGCGACGTAGAAATCGCCCTTCTTCGGATCGCTCTGAACCTGCGCCTCGGAGATCGAGGAAAGGCCGGCGCCGCGCAGGAAGCCCTCGATCGCCTTTTCGTTGGCGTCGGTGCGCGGTCCCTTGCGCTCCTCGCGCACATCGGCGGAGCGGGCGGTCAGGCCGTGAATGTCGAGCGTCAGGCGGCGCGGCGTCCAGTATTCGCGCGCACCCTCATAGGAGAGACCGGCCTCCACCAGCGCATCGGTGACGAGCTTCTTCAGGTCGCCGGCAGCCTTGCGCTGCATACGAGCTGGAATCTCTTCGGAGCGAAGTTCGAGAAGCAGGTTCGGCATGTCACTTTTCCTTGCCTCCGCAGGGGAGGGGTGGTCCAAAACGGTCGCCTCTGCTACCAAAGAAAGCCGCATCTGCACAACCGCAAAAACAGCTATCGTTGCCGTGACATGGGCATTCGAGCGACGTTGTGCCATGCTGCCCCCTCATCCGGCTGCCGCCACCTTCTCCCAGACGGGGAGAAGGGACTTGTGGCGGTGCCTCTTTTCCCCTTCGCCCCAGCGGGGAGAAGGTGCCCGAAGGGCGGATGAGGGGGCCACACACGCTCAAACGCATATGAAACAAACACACTCCGCTGTGGAAAGCTCCCTCGGGCATTGCCTTGCCGCTTTTGACCGCTATTGTCCCGCAACTTTTGTGAAATGCAGGGATCCCCATGGCCGCAGACCTCCGCTTGCTTGCCGCAGTCATCGCCTCCGAAATCAATGCCCGGCCGGATCAGGCCAAGGCCGCGATCGAACTGCTCGATGAGGGCGCTACGGTTCCCTTCATCGCCCGCTATCGCAAGGAAGTGACGGGCGGGCTGGACGACGGACAGCTTCGCACGCTCGCCGAGCGCCTCGTCTATCTCCGCGAGCTGGAAGCCCGCCGCGCCGCGATCGTCGATTCGATCACCGGGCAGGACAAGATGACCGACGAGCTGATGGGCAAGATCACAGGCGCCGCAACCAAGGCGGAGCTTGAAGACCTCTATCTGCCGTACAAGCCGAAGCGCCGCACCCGCGCCGAGATCGCCCGCGAGCGCGGCCTCGCTCCGCTTGCCGATGCCATTCTCGCCGACCGCTCCAAGGAACCGGCGGTTCTTGCCGAAGGCTACATCACTGCGGATGTCCCGGATGTAAAGACGGCGCTGGAAGGCGCGCGCGACATCGTTGCGGAAGGCATCACTGAAAATGCCGACCTGCTTGGTAAGCTGCGTGCCCACATGCGCCAGGCAGCGCTTCTGAAGGCCAAGGTCGTCGATGGCAAGCAGGCGGCGGGAGAGAAATTCTCCGACTATTTCGATCATTCCGAACGCTGGGCGACGGCACCCGGCCACCGCGCGCTCGCCATGCTGCGCGGCTGGAACGAGGAAGTGCTGACGTTGACGATCGAGGCGGATGGGGAAACCGTCTCGCCGAACAAGCCGGTCGAGCGCATGATCGCGGCGGCCTATGAGATCGGCGCGAGCCGGCCCGGCGACCGCTGGCTGATGGATGTCGCAAGCTGGACCTGGCGCGTGAAGCTTTCCATGTCGCTGTCGCTCGACCTGATGCGGGAATTGCGTGAACGCGCCGAGGAAGAGGCGATCCACGTCTTCGCCCGCAATCTGAAAGACCTGCTGCTTGCCGCACCCGCCGGTTCGCGCGCGACGATGGGCCTCGATCCGGGCATCCGCACCGGCGTCAAGGTCGCCGTGGTCGACGGCACCGGCAAGGTAGTCGCCACCTCCACCGTCTATCCCTTCCAGCCGAGGAACGATGTTCGCGGCGCGCAGGTCGAGCTCGCCTCGCTGATCCGCAAGCACAATGTCGAGCTGATCTCGATCGGCAACGGTACCGGCAGCCGTGAGACCGAAAAGCTGGTGGCCGACATGTTGGCCGATCTTCCGGGCACGAAGCCCACCAAGGTCATCGTTTCCGAAGCCGGCGCTTCCGTCTATTCAGCCTCCGCAACCGCTGCGGCCGAGTTCCCGCAGCTCGACGTCTCCCTCCGCGGCGCGGTCTCGATCGCTCGGCGCCTGCAGGATCCGCTCGCCGAACTCGTGAAGATCGAGCCGAAATCGATCGGCGTCGGCCAGTATCAGCACGATGTCGACCAGCAGAAGCTGTCTCGCTCGCTGGATGCCGTCGTCGAAGACGCGGTGAATGCTGTCGGTGTCGATCTCAACACGGCCTCAGCGCCGCTTTTGTCCCGTGTCTCAGGTCTTGGGCCGTCAATTGCCGAAGCCATCGTCGTCCATCGCGATCAGAACGGTCCGTTCGAAACCCGCCGCGGCCTGTTGAAAGTCGCGCGCCTCGGCAACCGCACCTTCGAGCAGGCGGCAGGCTTCCTGCGCATTCCGGCCGGCAAGGAGCCCCTGGATGCGTCATCGGTGCATCCGGAAGCCTATGGCGTGGCGAAGAAGATCGTCGCCGCCTGCGGCCGCGACCTGCGTACGCTGATGGGCGACAGCGCCGCGTTGAAGGCGATCGATCCGCGCCAGTTCATCGACGAGAAATTCGGTCTGCCGACGGTCAAGGACATTCTTGCGGAATTGGAAAAGCCCGGCCGCGATCCGCGTCCGAGTTTCAAGACGGCGACCTTTGCCGAAGGCGTCCACGAAATCTCCGACCTCAAGCCTGGCATGGTCCTGGAAGGCACGGTGACGAATGTTGCGGCCTTCGGGGCCTTCGTCGACATCGGCGTCCATCAGGACGGGCTTGTGCATGTCTCGCAGCTTGCCGATCGCTTTGTCAAAGATCCTCACGAAGTTGTGAAAGCCGGCGATGTCGTCAAAGTCCGCGTCGTCGAGGTCGATGCAAAGCGCAAGCGGATCGGTCTTTCCATGCGCAAGGACGATGGCTCCTCGGCTCCGGCGCCGCGTGGCGAAACCCGTGGAAATCAGGGCTCCGGATCACGCAACGACCGCCGCCCGGCCGCCCCGAAACAGGAGACGCAAGGCGCGTTTGGAGCGGCTCTCGCGGAGGCCATGAAGCGAAAATAAGGGCTTAGGCGGCCAGATTGCAAAAATATCACAGTTTGGCAGTCTTGTTGCAGCAGTGCCAAATACGGCGCTTGTGTGGCTGGAGAGAGGGACTAAATTTAACCCGTACCATCCTGTCACATAATGCGAGGCCCTACCCATGGCGTCGGGATTCCTATCCATTGTCCAAAAGATCATCCGCAAGGGTAATCTGAAACTCACACTCGCCAACGGCGAGACGCACACCGTTGGCGACGGCACCGGTGGTCTTGTCGCGGTGCGCATCGCCGATGACGAGGCGGAGAAGCTTATTCGCCGCGACCCCACCCTCAAGCTCGGCGAAATGTATATGGACGGCCGGTTTATCGTCGAGCAAGGCGATATCTACGACTTCCTGTCCATGGTGAAGCAGAACACCACCAACGAAATCTTCGATATTCCGATGGCCGCACTGCTGATCGGCCGTATCGCCCTGCAGCAGTTGAAGAGCCGGCTGCCGGTCAACCATAACAAGCGCAACGTCGCGCACCATTACGATCTGTCGGAGAAGCTCTTCGAACTCTTCCTCGACGAAGACTGGCAGTATTCCTGCGCCTATTTCGATCCGCCGGGCATCAGCCTTGAGGAAGCCCAGGTCGCCAAGAAGCGCCATATCGCCGCCAAGCTGCTGCTGAAGCCCGAGCAGCACATTCTGGAAATCGGCTCCGGCTGGGGTGGCATGGGCATGTATCTGGCGGAATCGACGCCAGACGTCGATCTCACCGGCATCACGCTCAGTGAGGAGCAGCTGAAGATCTCGCGCGAGCGGGCCGAAAAGCGCGGTCTTGCCGGTCGCGTCCGCTTCGAGCTGCAGGACTACCGCACGATGAAGGGCAAGAAGTTCGACCGCATCGTTTCGGTCGGCATGTTCGAGCATGTCGGCATCGGCAATTTCGGCAACTTCTTCAAGAAAGTGCATGAGTTTCTTGCAGATGACGGTGTCATGGTGCTGCATTCGATCGCGCGCCCGAAGCCGAGCTTTGCGACGAATGCCTTCATCGAGAAGTATATCTTCCCGCAAGGCTATATCCCGTCGATCGGCGAGACACTGCCTTTCATTGAGAAGGCGGGCCTGCTGGTCCGCGATGTCGAGGTCCTGCCGCTGCACTATGCCTACACGCTCCGTCACTGGCGCGAGCGCTTCGTGGCACGCAAGGCGGAAGCCGTCGCCCTTTACGACGAACGCTTCTTCCGCATGTGGGAGTTCTATCTCGCCGGCTCCGAAATGGGTTTCCGCTGGGACGAGCTCTTCATCATGCAGATCCAAATTTCCAAGAACCAGTATTCGACCCCGGACAACCGCAACTACATTGCCGAGAACGAGGCGAAGCTGAAGCAGTTCGAGGCCACGCGTCCGCCCTTGGAAAAGGTCATCATCTGACATTACGGGCGCGGCTTCGGCCGCGCTCCTTCTTTAAGGAAAGTCTTGCAGATGAGCGGTGTATTTCCTGAAATCCATCTTGTCCGCCACGGCGAAACGGAGTGGTCGCTCTCCGGAAAGCATACCGGCAGGAGCGATATTCCGTTGACCCCGGACGGCGAGGCGGCCGCCCGCAAACTCGCCGATCGGCTTAAGGGACTGACGGTTTCAGCCGTCTGGTCCAGCCCCTCCCAGAGAGCCCAAAACACCTGCACTCTTGCCGGTTTCCGTGCAAATGCGGTTATAAAGCCGGATCTCGCCGAATGGGACTACGGTGCCTATGAAGGCGTCACGACGAAGGAAATCCTCGCGACTAGGCCCGGCTGGCAGCTCTTCCGCGACGGATGTCCGGACGGAGAAATGGCCGCGGACGTCGGTGCAAGGGCGGATCGTATCGTCAGCGAGCTTCGCAATGCCAACGCAGCCGTGCTGATCTTTTCCAGCTCCCACTTTCTCCGTGTGCTCGCCGCACGCTGGCTCGGGCTGCCGCCGGAAGACGGATCGCGCCTTGTCCTCGATACCGCGAGCATCAGCGTTCTGGGCTATGAGCACGACCTGACGGAGCCGGTCATTCGGCGGTGGAACCAGCGTTAGCAACGAGGCAGTCGCCTGAGGGCGAGCTTGAACTATTGAATTTAAAAGCTTATTTCGAGTTAGGGCACTCGGATTGGCTTATGCGAACACGTCTCGACGACTTTATCAGCAGAATCTCCGCGCAAAGAGACATACTCAACTCCATCGCGGAAAGGCGGCCGGAACTGCCGGATGGACCAATATTGGAGATCGGTCTCGGCAACGGCCGGACCTATAGTCACTTGCGTGCGCGCTTCCCTGACCTGCGCATCATCGCCTTCGATCACGAAAACGGTGCGCACGGAAGCTGTCGGCCCGATGATGCGGATGTCGTGCTCGGCGATATCCAGGAAACTTGCATGAGTTATAACGGTGCAGCGGCAGCCGTCGCTCATGCCGATATCGGCACCGGCTACCCGGAAAAGGATGCAATCATCCGCCAGTGGTTACCGTCCCGCATCGTCGCTGTGCTAGCGCGCGGCGGATTTGCGGTCAGCGGCCTGGAGTTGAGGCATCCCGAACTTGAGGAAATTCCGCCGCCTCCGTCTGTCGAGAAGGGCCGCTACTTTCTCTATCGCCGCAGATGAACGCTCGGCGCCGACGGCCCGGCTATTGACCCGCCCGGCGCCTGGTCGCTAGATGGCCGCATGCAACAGATTGGCGGCTTCAACGGGCGCGTCGCCGACGCTCCTTCGGACAATTGGGTTTACCGGATTTTGCCTCCGTGGCTCTGGCCCTATGCGCAGCTTGCGCGCTGGGACAGGCCGATCGGCTGGCAGCTTCTCATGTGGCCCTGTTTCTGGTCGGTCGCACTCGCAGCAAATGCTGCCGCGGCCCGGGGCCTCTTCTCCGGCTCGCAGATGCTGTTTCATCTGTTTCTCTACTTCATAGGTGCCGTCGCCATGCGCGGGGCAGGATGCACCTATAACGATCTGGTCGACCATCAGATCGACATGGAAGTTGCGCGTACCCGCTCGCGGCCCTTGCCGTCGGGGCGTGTCACGCGAACCCAGGCGAAGATCTTCATCGTGCTTCAAGCGTTCGTGGGCCTGCTGGTGCTGTTACAGTTCAATTGGTTCGCGGTTGTTCTCGGCATACTTTCGCTTGCCATCGTCGCGCTCTATCCCTTTGCCAAGCGCTTCACCGATTGGCCGCAGTTCTTCCTTGGTCTTGCTTTTTCCTGGGGTGCGCTGATGGGTTGGGCCGGCATATTCGGCAGCCTGTCCTTTGCCGCGATCGCGCTTTATCTCGCTTCGATCGTCTGGACGATCGGTTATGACACGATCTATGCGCATCAGGACAAGGAAGACGACGAGTTGATCGGCGTGCGTTCGACTGCACGGCTTTTCGGCGAAAAGACGAAGCAGTGGCTTGTCGGTCTGTATGGCCTGACGCTCGTGCTTGCCTTTTGCGCTTTCGCGCTTGCGGGTGTCGGCTTGTTTGCCTATCTCGGCTTGCTCGTTGCCGCCGGCATGTTTGCCTGGCAGATCGTGACGATCAACATCGACGACGCCGACCAGTGCCTTGCCCTGTTCAAGTCCAACACACGCGTCGGTCTCATCATCTTCGCCGGCCTCGTTCTTTCGCTTCTTTTCGTTCTGCCCTGACGCGGAAACGAAAATGCCCGGCACAATGGCCGGGCATCATTGTTTTGAAATGGCGCCGCCTAGTTGCGGGCGATAATTTCCTTGCCTTCGATCTTCATCGTCACGCCGAGCTTGCCTGTTGTGCGACGCACGAGAAAGCGCGGACGGCGATTGGCGAAATAGGAGTGCCGGCGGCGCGGCCTCATGCGGCTGGTGCGCAGATCGCCGAGATGATCTTCGAGCGGCCGTGCAATGCCGTCGGCCTCGACCATCAGCATCGGAATGCGGAATGCCTCCGACCAGCTCCGCCAGTCGGCAGCGATATCGCAAAGATCGTGTGCGACCAGCAGCGGAATGCAGAGATCCGGGTCTTCATGGTGCAGTTCCAGCGTCACGGTCACTTCGCCGCCGCCATGGTCGATCGCCCGGGCTGCCACGCCTTTGAAGGCCCGCTTCGGCAGGGCAACAGACAGCGGCAGGCCGCTGGAGGGAAGAATTTTGCGAAGAATGGCGCCACGTTCGTCGATCGTTATGCTGACGTCACCGGCGGAGTCGTGAACGGCGTAGCTGACCTGTTGAGGAAAGCGGGACGGATCGAGACGCAGTGTCGTTGCAGCCCAAGCGGGCTTCATAACGGTGTTTTTCATGTTTGTTTCTACCCTTGTCTTACCTGAGAGCCGGTTCCCGGTCTTCTCCTTGGGGCTTTTTCGCCCTCTATGCCTCGACAATACGGACGGCCTCTTCCGGACCGCTTAAAATTCGCGGTTAAGAAAACTTTGCCGTCCCGGATGGTTATCAAAAACCAATGTGGCAGGGTTTCCGGACAGTGAACGAGCGACCGCCGGAAGCTGCGTCAAAGCGGGACGGCAGGAAGTAAGCCTCGGGTAAGCTTTGGATGCGACAATAACGTATTGGGTATTCTCTATTCCTTTGAGCCTTTGCCGGAAGAGGCGTGATTTATGATCTCGACTTATCTGAGTTACACGATCCTCACCAAGAATATGCCGTCGACACTGGATAGGGTCGCCAAGCAGCCTTCCACCCAGCGCGAAATCGACTACTACAACGCCAATATCGGCAACGTGAAAACCGTTGACGATTTCATGAACGATTATCGCCTCTACAGCTATGCGACCAAGGCTTACGGCCTCGCGGATATGGCATACGGCAAAGGCTTCCTGAAGCAGGTGCTCGAAAGCGATCTCAGCGATCCGAACAGCTTCGCAAACCGGCTTTCCGACCCGCGCTACAAGGAATTCGCCGCCGCGTTCAATTTCGGTGCGCAGCCTGAGGTTGCTCAGGCGCCGGCGCAGGAGGACGAGACCCTCGGTCTGTACACTCAGTCCTATGCCGACGAGGAAACGTCCGCCAGGACCGAGAGCACCTATTACAGCGCCGCAGTCGACAAGGTGAAGAACGTCTCGGATCTCGTCAACAATGACCGCCTCCGCGATTACATGCTGCAGGCCTATGACATCGATCCGACCTACGTATCCAAGACTTTCCTGAAGTCAGTCCTGACCAGCGACGTCAACGATCCCAAAAGCTTCGTGAACACCAGCGCCAACGACAAGTACAAGGCGCTCGCGGCGCAATTCAGTTTCAATGCCGACGGCACGCTCAAGAATGCCACAGCACAGACCACAGCTCAGAAGAACGCGGTCATCGAACAATACAACGTGACGGTTCCTTCCTTCACCACGTTTACGGCGGCGGCCTACAACAAGACCCATTACGAAGCAACGATCGGCACGATCACCTCCGTCAAGCAGTTGGTCAGCGATCCGCGTATGGTCGATTATATCAAGGCGGCCTTCAGTATGTGGGATCCGCCGAACCTTTCAGGCGCCACGGTACAGGCGATCATCACGAGCGATCCCAGCGATCCGACCAGCTTTGCGAACGTGTTTGGCTACGGCGGCGTTCCGAAGATGTTCAATTTCGACGCTAACGGCAACGTGCCACCGGGGGAGCAGGCACAGACCGCCGATCAGGTAAAGAAGACGTCAGAAAATTACAGCGAGAACTATAGCCAACTAGAACAGCTGACGGTCGACGGCGGTAGCGCGAATTTCAAGACGAGGATGGCCTCGGTCAAGGATATCGATGACTTCTTCCTGAGCAACAAGGACGACGACGACGGCGGCATCAACGACAATGATCCGGAGCTTTATCAGATTGTGCTGCGCGCCTACGGCCTCGGCGAGGACGAAGTTACCAAATCGCAGCTGAAGAAGATCCTCGAAAGCGATCCTTATGATCCGAAGAGCTACGTCAATTCGTTGAAGGACGATCGCCTCGTCAAACTCGCCAAGGCCCTGAACTTCGATAGCAAGGGTGACGCCTCGACGCCGCTTCAGGCCTTGTCGCAAACTCAGATCAACAATTTCGGACTGGCCTACAACACCCAGAAGACGATGCTCCTGAGCGGTGCAGAGCAGCAGGCGGCCGTGAAGGCGTCGAAGGAGGACATCGCCTATTTCGAGGATAACATCGGCAAGGTGAAGTCGGTGTCGGACCTGCTCGCCGACAAAAAGCTCGTCTCCTTCATACTGACGGCGAAGGGCCTGGACCCGAAGCAGGTGACCACAGATACGCTGAAGAAGGCCTTCGCAGCCGATCCGGATGATCCGAAGAGCATGCTGAACGATCCGACCGACAAAAACAGCGCCAAGCTGAAGGAGCTTGTCACGTCCTTCAATTTCGACAGCAAAGGCAACCTCACGCGTTCGACGACGGGCACGGCACAGAATGGCGGCGCGCTGCGCCGGACAAACGAGCTCTATCTGGAGCAGGCATTGGAGGAGCAGCAGGGCGATACGAACCAGGGTGTCCGCCTGGCGCTCTATGCCCAGCGCAAGGCACCAGACATCACCTCGATTTACGATATCATGGGCGATCAGGCCATGTTCGAGGTGGTCACGACGGCCTTCAATCTTCCTTCGGCGTTCCAAAGCATGGATGTCGACCAGCAGGCCAAGGCGCTGCAAAAATACGTCACTCTCAGTGATCTGCAGGATCCCGACAAGGTCGATAAGCTCGTCAAGCGCTTCGCCGTCATGTACGACCTGAAGAACAACACCCAGTCGTCGCCCGCACTGACGATCCTGACCAGCCGCTGAACCAAATCGAAGTAGGCGCTTCTCCGTCCGCGGGACCCCGCGGGCTTTAGACAGCGATCACTTTCCCCGGATTCATGATGTTCGCCGGATCGAAGGCGCGCTTGATGCGTTGCATCAGGTCGATTTCGATGGCGGGCCGGATGGCGGCCAGCTCGTCGCGCTTCAGCTGGCCGATGCCATGCTCCGCCGAGATCGAGCCGCCATGCGCCAGCACGAGCCCGTGGACGATCTCGTTCATTTCATGCCAGCGGGCGATGAACGCATCTTTGTCGGCGCCGACGGGCTGGGAAATGTTGTAGTGGATATTGCCGTCGCCCATGTGGCCGAACGCGCAGATGCGAGCCCCGGGTATTGCGGCAAGCACGGCCTCACCCGCCTCCTGCATGAAATGCGGGATCTTCGAGACCGGCACGGAGACATCGTGCTTGATCGAGCCGCCTTCCGGTTTCTGGGCTTCCGACATGCTCTCGCGCATATGCCAAAGCGCCTTCTGCTGCGCAACCGACGAGGCGATCGCCGCATCCTGCACCAGTCCCGCCTCGAAACCCTGTTCCAGAAGCGCATTCATCATCCGCTCGGCGGTCTCAGCCGAATCCGAGGTCGAAATGTCGATCAGGACATACCAGGGATGTGGTGTTTCCAACGGATCGCGCGCGCCTTCGATATGCTTGGCGGTGATCTCCACACCGAACCGCGGCATCAGTTCGAAGCCGGTGAGCGAGGTGCCGCAGAGGCTGCTTGCAAGGTTGAAGAAAGCGAGCGCATCTTCCACAGAGTTGAGCCCCGCGAAGGCGACCTGACGGCCAAGCGGCTGCGGGAAAATCTTTAGGACGGCGCCGGTGATGATCCCGAGCGTGCCCTCTGCGCCGATGAAGAGGTCGCGAAGATCGTAGCCCGTATTGTCCTTCTTCAGACGGCGCAGGCCGTTCCAGATTTCGCCCGTCGGCAGCACGACTTCGAGGCCGAGGCAGAGCTGGCGCATGTTGCCATAGGCGAGCACCGCCGTGCCGCCGGCATTTGTCGAGAGGTTGCCACCGATACGGCAGGAGCCTTCCGAACCGAGCGACAGCGGGAAGAGCCTGCCATGCGCCTCGGCCGCCTTCTGCACTTCGGCAAGAATGGCGCCCCCATCGGCCACCAGCACGTTTGCCACCGGGTCGACGTCGCGAATCCTGTTCATGCGTTCGAGCGAAATGATGATATCCGACTTGCCCTCGCGCGGCGTCTGGCCGCCGACGAGACCGGTATTGCCGGTTTGCGGGACAACCGCCGAGCCGGTTTCCGTCGCAAGCTTCAGGATCGCCGAAACTTCCTCGACGTTGGCCGGCTTCAGCAGAAGGGGCGAGGAGCCATGATAAAGCCCGCGGTTCTCGATCAGGTGCGGCGCAAGCTCGGACTGGCTGCGCACCGCGTATTTGTCGCCGACAATGGCAGCGAACCGGTCGAGAAGTTCAGGGGAAATGCTGGCGCTCATCGGGCTTATTCCTTCCTTGTCATTCGCGTGGCGCGGCGGCGCGCCTCAAACGGTCGTTGATTGCCTCGCCAAGGCCCTCGTCCGGTATCGGCGCAAAGGCAATCGTGGCCGCGCCGCTCGCATCGGCCTTCTTCATGTAGTCGAAAAGATTGGCGGCCGCTTCGGCCAGATTGCCGCCGGGGCTGAGATTGAGCACGGTGACGGCACCGCCTGCGCCCTCGATATCGGCCGGCCCGAAGGCAATGAGGGCCTCGTCCTGCTTGACGGACCGGGCCTCGAGGCGGACATTCGCACCCGGCGCATAATGGGACGCAAGCATGCCCGGGGCTTCGATTGCCGCCGCGGCCTTCTTCGACCGTCGCAGCCGCCTGCCGGCGATACGCTCGATCTCGGAGGCGGGCAGGCCGCCGGGCCGCAGAAGTCTCAGTTCGTCGCCGTCGACCTTGACGATGGTGGATTCCACCCCGACGGCACTCGCGCCCGCATCGAGGATCAGCTCAATCTTATCGCCCAGATCGGCGTCGACATGTGCTGCGCTGGTGGCGCTGATCCGGCCTGACGTGTTGGCGCTCGGCGCGGCAAGAGGCTTGCCGAAGAGGCCGATCAACTCGCTCGCGAACCCCTTCGGCACGCGGATGCCGATCGTATCGAGGCCGGCGGTTGCCAGTGCATGGATCGAGCTTTCCGCCTTCAAGGGCAGGACGAGCGTCAGCGGCCCCGGCCAGAACGCTTCAGCCAGCGCGCGCGAGACCGGGTCGAACTCCGCATATTTCTCCGCCATCGCCAGGTTGCTCATATGGCAGATCAGCGGATTGAAGCGCGGCCGGCCCTTGGTCTCATAGATCCGGGTTATCGCTGTCGCGTTGGTCGCGTCGGCGGCAAGGCCATAGACGGTCTCGGTCGGAATGGCGACCGGATGGCCCTCCGAAAGCACGGCCGACGCCGCCTCCAGCGCCTCTTGCCTGTGTTTTGCGATGTCGATTATCCGTGCCATGGGCCGCCCGTTGTTCCAGGCAGTCCCATAGGCCTTTGAAAGCTCCCGATCAATATCAGAGCTGGCGGATGATTTCGCGGAGCTGTTCGTTGCGCGCGCCAAGGAGAAGCACGTTCCTGATCGCCACCTGCGGATCGTCGGTCTTGAAGAGCAGGCCGTTACCGCGAACGGAGCGGTCGACCGTCATCTTCTCCGGCGTATGCTCGCCCGGCTTGATGGCGACGGCAAAATACATACGGCCAGAATTGATATCGATGTGGTGGAAGAAATTGTCGTTGTCGCCGATATCCGCATTGAAATTGGCGATATAGAAGGCCCAGCTGACCTCTTTGTAGCGGGCGAATTTCGTCCGGGCAGCAGTCACGTGGCAATAGCCGAGGTGCGGACTGTCCGAGAGCGTCCGGTGGAACACCATCTTCGGAAACTGAATCGCCTCGTGGAAGCCGTTGATCTGCTGATATGCCTTGAGGCCCGCCGCCTGCAGTTTCCGGCCGGTCGTTTCTTCCACTTCCTCATGCGTGAGGTATCGGCGTTCTGGGGCACGGCGGTACGGCCGTGCGCGGGTGATCTTGCCGGTGCGGAGAAATTCGGAATATGGCGCCACAGGCTTTGAGCCCTGCGGGTGTTGTGCCTCTGTGGCTTCAAAATAGCGCAGTTTCGCCATGGCTCGCATTCCATACCGTGTCCCGGGATGGAGCATAGGAGCTTATGCTTAAGAGCGTCTTAAAGTCTTCGCGCACACGCTGAGGCAGTTTTCACGGAAGGCGCAGATGCGACAATGTGCCCTTCCATCCATCGGCGAAATTTGAACTTTTCGGATGTCGCATTTGAAGCAGCTGTGGCTGAAGATCGCCAAGGCTGTGCTACTTTGTTCCCTGTCGTCATTTTCGAAGCCGATGTCGCATTACAACCAAGCCTCGGTCATGGCCGGTGATTAAATGATGGGGAGTAATTCTCCCGGCAGCCTAGGGCACGAGGACAAGCAGATGGATATTCGCAGCAACGTTTTGCGGCAGCTCAAGAACCGGCGAGAAGGCTTCAGCCTCGAACAGCCGTTCTATATCGACGAAGACTATTTCAAGCTCGATATGGAAATGATCTACTATCGCGACTGGCTGTTCATGGGCCATGATTGCGAACTGCCGAAGCCGGGCGCCTATTTCACGGTTCAGATCGGCCAATATCCGGTCGTCATCGTCCGCGGCCGCGACAACGTCATCCGCGCCTTCCACAACAGCTGCCGTCACCGCGGCTCGCGCGTCTGCACCAAGGAGCACGGTTCATCCGTTCGTCTAGTCTGTCCCTATCACCAGTGGTCTTACGATCTCGACGGCAAGCTGGCGTTTGCCCGCCACATGGGCGACGACTTCGACAAGAGCGGCTACGGCCTGAAGCCTGTTCATTGCGAGAGCTTTGCGGGTTACATCTTTATCTGCCTGGCCGAAAACGCTCCGGACTTCCAGCCGGTTCGCGACATGGCCGCGCCTTATATGCTGCCGCACCGCCTGAGCGAGGGTAAGGTCGCCTTCCAGAGCACGATCATCGAGAAGGGCAACTGGAAACTCGTCTGGGAAAACAACCGCGAGTGCTATCACTGCGCTGCAAACCATCCGGAACTCTGCCGCACCTATCCGGAAGCACCGAGCGTCACCGGCACGGACGGCGGCGCCGACGATCCGGAAATCGCCGGTCACTGGGCGCGTTGCGAGGCGGCGGGCCTTCCGAGCAAGTTCCAGATCTCGCCGGACGGTCAGTTCCGCGCCGCCCGCATGCCGCTGATCGAGGATGCTGAAAGCTACACGATGTCCGGCAGGAGCGCAGTCAAGCGTCCGCTGTCGGACGATATGAAGATAGATCGCATCGGCACCATGCTGCTGTTCCACTATCCGACGACATGGAACCACCTGCTCGGCGATCACGCGATCTCCTTCCGCGTCCTGCCGCTCAGCGCCAACGAGACGGTCGTCACGACGAAGTGGATCGTGCACAAGGATGCCGTGGAAGGCGTGGACTACAACCTCGAGGAACTGACGCACGTCTGGACCGAGACCAACGATCAGGACCGCCGCATCGTCGAGGAAAATGCCTTCGGCATTCGCTCGCCAGCCTATGAACCAGGCCCTTATTCGATGCTCCATGAGGGGGGCGTCATGCAGTTCCTCGAATGGTATGCAAACTTCATGGTAAACCGGCTTCAGGGCGATCAGGCAAAGCTTTCCGTCGTCGCCTGATTTTCCGCCGCTCGGCAATACCGACTTCGCTCCGGTCCGCAGCGGCCGGGCGGCCGTTCCCTTGGGTATTCACGATTGATTGACTCCGGCGCCGCAAAAAGGCCCGGTGGATGCGTGCATGATTGTTGCATGCGGTATAGTTACACGTAAAAATTGTATAAAAATGAGCCGGTTAATCCCCGGTTCATTTGCGCTTTCGTAAGATCCAACCCGATGCCGAACGATGTGCGTTGGATACATACCGCCACGTCCTGACCCCTAGGTTCGCTGTGTAACGGAGAATGCAATGAATAGTCTCAGTAAAAAGCTTGCGACTGCCGTCCTTTCAGCCGCTGTTGTCCTGACCAGCTTCGTGCCGTCCCAAGCAATCCAGATGCCGACCTCGCCGCAGGTGGAAAAAACCGCGGATGTGCAGAATGTTCAGTACCGCCGCTATTATCGTCCGGGATATCGTCACGATTACCGTCCGGGCTGGTACGGTGGCTATCGCGGCTATCCCTCTTATCGCCGCGGCTATCGTCACTACAATGGCTACTGGTATCCGCTGGCTGCCTTCGGCGCAGGCGCGATTATCGGTGGCGCCATCGCTTCACAGCCGCGCTACGTCGCTCCGCCCCCGCCGCCGGCCTACGGTGCCAGCAGCGCCCACGTCGCCTGGTGCGCGAACCGCTACCGGTCGTACCGGGCCTACGACAACACCTTCCAGCCCTACAACGGCCCGCGCCAGCAGTGCTATTCGCCCTACTAAGGCTTTCCACAGCTTGAAAGGCTCTATAGCCCGGCCGCAATGCCGGGCTTTTCTTTCAAAGAATATTGACGCGCTTCAGCAGCCACCAGGCAAGCAACACCGAAGCGACGATCAGCGCCATTGCGTATTCGGTGCCGCCGGACCCCTGAGTGAAGGGCAGATTGGCGGTGTTCATGCCGAAAAAGCCGGTCACCAGCGTCGGCGGCAGCAGGAAGGCGGTCATCAGCGACAGAATGTAAAGGTGCCGGTTGGTCTCGGAGGACTGCTTCGAGTCGATTTCCTCGTGCAATAGACGGGCGCGTTCCTGCAACGCAAAGATATCGTGGTCGACTGCTTCCAGCCGGCTCGTCAGCCGGCTGGCAATATCCTCGAAGCCGAAGGGCATCTCGTCCTCGTCGGAAGCCGACGCGCGTCGCATGAGGGAGAGGACGTTTCGAAGGTGCCGGTGGAGGCGGACGATCGTGCGGCGCGCCGGCGCCAGCCGCCGCCGCTCATCGCGCGAAACATTGTCGTAAACGAAATCCTCGATGAGGTTCAGCTCTTCGGTAAGCTCCATCACCACGGAGATCAGCGTGCGCTGGAACTCGATCACCAGCAGCTCGAAGAGATCGACCGGCCGGGAGAACTTCGCCGGATTCTTCTCGATCATCGCGCGTGCCCGCTCGACGCTGCGCAGCGGCTGCAGCCGGGTAGTGACGATGAAGCGATCGGAGATCGCGAAATGCAGCCAGCCGAGATCGCTGGTGTCCTGGTCGAATTCGCGCTGGCAGTCGACCAGGGTACCGTAGAGCATCTGTTCGTCGACGGTAAGCGCAGCATGCGTGTCCCGCGTGGTCAGCGCGGCCTTGGCGTCCTCGGATAGGCCGTCAAGGCTATCGAGCAGGGCAGGGACGCGCGCATCCGCGAGATTGAGGTGCAGCCAGTAAAAACCTTCGCCGGATGCCAACTCTGCCGGAAAGGCGCTGTTCTGAAGGCGAACCGCTTTGCCACTTCCTGCCGGAAAACTGTAGGCCCAGACAAGGCCAGGTATGTTGGCAGGCAAGGTATCCATCAGCCGCGATCCTTTCGATGCGATCAGTCCCTAGAGATTCTTCATGACCGTTGTTTGTACAAGTGTGAAGGCCTGTGGGACCAAGATATCACCAATTCGAAAAGGAATTCGAAATTGACGTTTACGTAAAAATAAACTAGCTCTTCCAGCGGAGGCCCGGGGCTGCGGTTCCGTTCGAGATGCGAGGAGATGATATGTACAAGGCGCCCGTCGAGGACATCGCGTTCACTCTGAAACATGTCGCGGGACTGAGCGAGGCGATCGAAAAAGGCCTCCTCGGCGAACTCGGCGAGGACCTCGTCGATGCAATCCTGAGCGAAGCCGGCCGTTTTGCGACGGAAGAGGTCGCTCCACTGGCCGAGATCGGCGACCGGCAGGGCGCTCGTCTCATCGACGGTGAAGTGAAGACGCCGGACGGCTGGGCGAAGCTCTACCGGGATTGGATCGCGGGCGGCTGGAACGGTCTTTCAGCGCCTGAGGAATATGGCGGCCAGGGCCTGCCCCACATGTTGAACGTTGCTGCTCTCGAAATGTGGAACTCCGGCGCGACCGCCTTTGCGCTCTGCCCGACGCTGAGCATGGGCGCGGTCGAGGCACTGAGCGCCCACGGCAGCCCGGAGCTTCGGCAGAAATACCTCCCGAAGCTGATCTCCGGCGAATGGACGGGCACTATGAACCTCACCGAGCCGCAGGCCGGTTCGGACGTCGGTGCGCTGAAGAGCCGCGCCGAGCGGAGAGACGACGGCACATATCGGCTGTTCGGCCAGAAGATATTCATTACCTGGGGCGAACACGATGCGACGGATAACATCATCCATCTGGTGCTCGCTCACCTGCCGGATGCTCCGGCCGGCTCCCGCGGCATTTCGCTGTTCCTCGTGCCGAAATTCCTCGTCAACGACGATGGCTCGCTCGGAGCCCGAAACGACGTTTTCTGCCATTCGCTGGAACACAAGATGGGCATCCACGGCTCGCCCACCTGCACGATGATCTACGGCGACGGCAAGTTCGGCGGCGAGAAGGGCGCGATCGGCTGGCTTGTGGGCGAGGAGAACAAGGGCCTCAACTGCATGTTCACGATGATGAACAATGCGCGCCTCACGGTCGGCATGCAGGGGGTGGCGATCGCCGAAGCCGCGACGCAGAAAGCGATCGCCTATGCGAGCGAGCGCACGCAGGGCAGGGCGCCCGGCTGGACCGGCAGCGGCATGAGCCCGATCATCGAACATCCGGACGTCGCCCGCATGCTTCTGACGATGAAGGCGCTGACGCAAGGGTCCCGTGCCATCTCCTATGCCTGCGCCCATGCGATCGACATGGCCCACCGCTCGGCTTCGGACAAGCAGCACTGGCAGGAGCGCGCCGCGCTTCTGACGCCGATCGCCAAGTCCTTCTCGACCGACGCCGGCGTCGACGTCGCCTCGCTCGGCGTCCAGGTCCATGGCGGCATGGGCTACATCGAGGAGACGGGCGCTGCCCGCTTCCTGCGCGATGCCCGGATCGCACCGATCTACGAGGGCACGAACGGCATCCAGGCGATCGACCTCGTCACCC
This sequence comes from Rhizobium sp. P32RR-XVIII, assembly GCF_012641395.1. GTDB lineage: Bacteria > Pseudomonadota > Alphaproteobacteria > Rhizobiales > Rhizobiaceae > Rhizobium. The sequence goes on from NZ_JABAIH010000001.1 coordinate 853,897, forward strand.
GCAAGCTGCCGCTTTCGAACGGTACTCAGGTGGCGGGCTTCATCGCCGAACTTCGCGAGATCGCCGATCAGGTGCGCAGTTCCAATCTCGATGGCTTCGGCGAAACGGCCGCACGGCTTGACGCGGCGATTGCCGATCTGGAGCAGGCAACTCTCTGGCTTTTGAAAGCGCAGGCCGATGGCAAGCTGACTGATGCCCTTTCGGGCGCCACACCCTATCAGCGCCTCTTCGGCCTGGTGCTGACCGGCTGCTATCTGGCCAAGGGCGGGCTTGCCAGCGTTTCGGACGGTGCGAACCAAAGCCGCATTGTGCTCTGCCGCTTTGCCGCCGAAAATCTCTTGTCGGAAACCGCAGCATTGAAGGATCGCGTCGTCAACGGCGCCGAAAGCCTCGCGGCCGCCCGCATCGCTCTTTCGTGAGGATCATCCCCATGTCCGATCACATCGTTGTCGAACAATCAGCAGCCCATCCCGGCATCCAGATCATTCGCTTCAACCGCCCGGAAAAGAAGAACGCGATCACTCGCGCCATGTATGTGCGGATGACGGAGGCGCTGAGGGCGGCGAACGAGGATAGTGCCATCCGGGCGACGGCTTTCCTCGGCACGGAGGGCGCTTTTTCCGCAGGCAACGATATCGGCGATTTTCTTGCCGCTGCGATGGGCGGCAGCCTGGGCAATGAACTCCTCGACTTTCTCTATGCGCTCGTCAATGCCGAAAAACCGCTGGTTTCCGGCGTCGATGGCCTGGCGATCGGCATCGGCACGACGATGCATATGCATTGCGACCTGACCATTGCATCCGACCGCAGCCAGTTCCGCACGCCCTTCGTCGATCTGGCGCTGGTGCCAGAGGCCGCCTCCAGCCTGATCGCACCGCGCCTCATGGGGCATCAGCGGGCCTTCGCGATGCTGGCAGCCGGTGAGGCCTTCTCTGCCAACGAGGCGAAGGATGCCGGGCTCGTCTGGAGGGTCTGCCCCGCGCCGGACGTTGAATTGCTGACGCTTGCGACGGCGGCCAAACTCGCCGCCAAGCCGCCGGAGGCCTTGAGGATCGCTCGCGATCTCATCCGCGGCGATCGTGCAGAAATCATCAAGCGTATTGATGACGAAGCCCGGCACTTCGCCGAGCGCCTGAAAAGTGCGGAAGCCCGCGCCGCCTTCGAAGCTTTCATGCGCCGCTAGAAACGCCATGTCGGCGATTGTCGCCGCCGGCCGCAAACGGTCTGCGGCGCGCGGGCGGTTTCAATTGCAAAGAAAGTTAGGCAAATGCCTAGGTATTTCTTGACTGCTAGGGTCTCAGCGCTATAGTTAGGTATATGCCTAACCAATCGCAGTCACTCGATCTGATGTTTCAAGCGCTGGCCGATCCGGCGCGTCGCAGTATGGTCGATCGTTTGTGCAAGGGGCCCGCATCGGTGAGCGAGTTGGCCGAGCCGCTCACCATGGCGCTGCCGTCGGTGCTTCAGCATCTGCAGATGCTGGAAGCGAGCGGCCTGGTGAAATCGGAAAAGGTCGGCCGCGTCCGCACCTGCCGCATCGAACCGTCCGCCCTCCGCTCGGCCGAGGCCTGGATCCATGACCGCCGGACATACTGGGAGCGCAGCCTCGACAGGTTGGGCGAGTATCTGAAAGCCAATCCGGAGATGCCGGAGACCACGGCAGAGCCAAAGGAAGAGGAGTAAGAGCATGTCTGACTACAGCACGGTCCATTCCACCTTCTCGGTCGAGCGCACCTATGAGGTCCCGGCTGCGCGCGTCTTCGCCGCCTGGTCGGATCCCAAGGCCCGCCTGCAATGGGAGGCGATCGGCGAGAATTTCACGACGACCTACACGCAGAACGACTTTCGCGTGGGGGGCCGTGATGTCAGCAGGTTCAATTTCGGCAAGGATGACGAATATGTCGCCGATGCCCGCTACGAGGACATCGTGCAGGACCGGCGTATCGTCTATGCCTATACGATGTCGCACAACGAGCGCCGCATCTCCGCGTCGCTGACGACCATCAGCCTGATGCCGATTTCGGAAGGCACCCACGTCGTCTTGACCGAACAGATCACCATCCTTGATGGCGGCGACAAGGTTGAATACCGGCAGGCAGGCATCGCCAGCCAGCTCGACCAGCTGGGCGTCTTCCTTGCCAGCGAGAAGGTCGGTTAACCCAGATCACCGGACGCGAGCCGAGGCGCGAAAAAATCCGGACCGAGGTGTCGTATTCGCAAGCCCCGCTCCGTCCTTGCTGCAGAAACAACGGGAGATCTGAAAATGAGAAAAGTCGTTGCAGCAGCATTCGTCAGCCTGGATGGCGTCATGCAGGCGCCCGGCGGGCCGCAGGAGGATACGACGGGCGGTTTCAAATATGGCGGCTGGCTCGTCCCCTACTCGGACGAGCGCATACGGGAATTCATAGACGGGATGTTCTCGACCCCCTTCGACCTTCTGCTCGGACACACGACCTACGAAATTTTCGCCGCGTACTGGCCCTTCATCGGTGACGAGAGCCCCATCGCGGCGCGCTTCAACAGGGTGACGAAATACGTCGCCACCTCCTCGCCGGAGCCGCTGACCTGGGCGAAATCCATTGCCCTCAGCGGGGACGTCGCCGCGGAGGTCGCCCGGCTGAAGCAGGGGGCTGGTCCTAGGTTGCTGACCCAGGGAAGCGGCCGCCTTCTACAGACCTTGATGGCACATGATCTGATCGACGAGTTCCGGATATTGACCTTTCCGCTCATGCTCGGCCGCGGCAAGCGTCTCTTCCGCGATGGCATACAACCGGGCGCACTGAAGCTCACCGAGACGGCCATTTCCACGACCGGTGTCGTCATGAGCGTCTACGAGCGCGCCGGCGAGATCCGCACCGGATCGTTCGGGCCCGATAGTCCGTCCGAGGCCGAGATTGCCCGCCGCGAGCGGATGAAGCGCCAAGGCTGAGGCTGGGTTGCCAGCCGTAGTTCCGGATTACTTCTCCAGCGTCGCCACGACCTCGACATGCGAGGTCCAGAGGAACTGGTCGATCGGCGTGACGCTGGTGACGCGGTAGCCACCCTCGACGAGGATCGCCAGATCGCGCGCCAGCGTCTGCGGATTGCAGCTGACGGCGGCGATCTTCTTCACCGCCGAGCGCGCCAGTTCCTTGCATTGGAACTCCGCTCCGGCGCGCGGGGGATCGAAGACCACCGCATCGTAGACCTTCAGCTCCGATGTCATCAGCGGACGGCGGAAGAGGTCGCGCTTTTCGACGCTAACCTGCTTCAGCCCCTGCGCCTTACGGGCGCCGAGGTCCAGCGCCGCAAGCGCCTTGTCGTCGCCTTCGACGGCGTGGACCCGGCCGATCCGCGCAAGCCGAAGCGAGAATGTGCCCGCGCCGGCAAAGAGATCGGCGATGCGCTTTGCCTTGCCAAGATGAGCCAGCACCAGCTCGGCCATCGCATCTTCGGCGGGCTTCGTCGCCTGCGTGAACCCGCCGGCGGGCGGCGAGACCTGCACGCCACCGAAGTCGACGATCGGCTTCTGCGGCTCGACGAGGATTTCGCCGTTCAGCGAAACGCGGGCGATGCCGCGTATGCCGAGCACGGTCTCGACGGCCTTGCGGCGCTGCTGGTCAGACAATTTCTTGATGCTGTCCACGGCCAGATCGAGCCCGGACAGCGTTTCGAGAACCGAGATGCGGAAGGGTTCGGCGCTTGTCGCAAGTGCTGCGCCGATCGCCTTGATCGCCGGTAGCCGCGCCACGATCCCCGCCGACGAGATGGGACATTCCTCGATTGCCACGATGTGATGGCTTTCAGCCTGGTTGAAGCCGATCAGCATGTCCTTCTCGGTCTTGCGCGCCGCAAAAACCACGCGGCGACGCTCGCCGGGATGCGCCGGGACGATTTCGCCGACTTCGGCCGTAATTCCCTGCGATTTCAGAGCGTCGATCACCAGCTGCCGCTTGAACGCGCGGTACGGCGCATCGGCCATGTGTTGCAGCGTGCAGCCGCCGCAGGTCCCGTTGACGCCATCCGGCCCGAAGTGGCGGCAAGGCGGTTCCTGCCGGTTGGGAGAAGGCTGGGCGATCGACATGATGGTGCCGTGGTTCTTGACGCGCGCGATCGCCACGCTTTCGCCAGGAAGCGAGAACGGCACATAGATCGGGCCGTCCGGCCCGATGGCAATCCCGTCGCCCTGGCCGCCGAGTTTCTGGATGGTGACTGTTTCGGTGCTCACGGCTTCGTTCCTGCCAATAGAAATTCCTGATTGCCGTCGCCGCCTGCGATCGGGGAGGGGATAAGGCCAAGGCTGTTCCAGTCCATGTCGTCGACGAACCAGCGCTCCAATTCGGCCGCCACCGCGGGCGCGGAGGAGGGGACCTTCAACAGCCCACCCTTGCCGATCGCCTCGCGCCCGGCCTCGAATTGCGGCTTGACCAGCAGCGCTGCAATCGCGCCCGGCTCGGCAATCCGCAATGCAGGTGCGAGCGCCAGCTTTAGCGAAATGAACGATACATCCGAGACGACGAAGGTCACCGGCCGGCCGATATCCTCTGCCGTCAGATTGCGGGCGTTCAGTCCCTCGATATTGGTGACTCGCGGATCGGCCGAGATGCGCGGATGCATCTGCCCGTGACCGACATCGATGGCGGTCACATGCGCCGCACCGCGCTCGAGCAGTACTTCCGTGAAGCCGCCCGTGGAAGCGCCGATGTCGAGACAATGGTGGCCGGCCGGATCGAGACGGAAATGATCGAGCGCCGCGATGAGCTTCAGCGCCGCGCGGGACACATAGTCCTGCGCCGGATCGTCGATCTCGATTGTGGCATCTTCCGCAAACAGAGCCCCCGGCTTGGTGATGACGTTGCCGGCGACCTTCACGGTGCCGCGGGCAACGGCGTCTCGCGCCCGCGAGCGGCTGGCAAAAAGGCCGAGGCTCACGAGAAGCTGATCGAGGCGTTGGGTGTTCTGATCGGACATCGGCTGTCCATGACCGGCAAGGCCGCCGCTTGCAAGCTTTTTGTTTGCGGCAGCGATCAGCAATCCCAGAACCGCAGCAGGCTTTGTCGCGCTATCGGGAACCTGCGCAGCTCCAGGCTCCGGCTATCCTTAGCCGGCAACGCCGACGGCTGCGCTACCGCCCAAAGCCTTGAACACCGTCGAAACGATCCCCGCGCGGTCGAGACCGGCATGGGCGTTCATCATCTCGGGTTTCGCCTGCTCCACCCATATATCCGGCATCACCAGCGAGCGGATCTTCAGCCCGTTGTCCAGCAGCCCTTCCATCGCGAGGTACTGCATTACATGGCTGCCGAAGCCGCCGACGGCGCCTTCTTCGACGGTGATCAGCACTTCGTGATGGCGGGCAAGCTGACGGATCAGTTCATGGTCCAGGGGCTTCGCAAAGCGAGCGTCGGCAACCGTCGTCGAGAGGCCCGAAGCGTCGAGGTCTTCTGCCGCCAGCAAGCAGTCCGCGAGCCGCGTGCCGAAGGAGAGCAGCGCTACCTTCGTGCCTTCCTTGACGATGCGGCCCTTGCCGATCTGCAGGATCTCCCCACGCGCCGGCATATCGATGCCGACGCCTTCGCCACGCGGATAGCGGAAGGAGATCGGACCGGCATCATAGGCTGCGGCTGTGCGCACCATATGCTTCAGTTCGGCCTCGTCGGCAGCCGCCATCACCACGAAACCGGGCAGGGTGGCAAGGAATGTCGTATCGAACGAACCCGCATGCGTCGGGCCGTCGGCGCCAACAAAACCGGCCCGGTCGATCGGGAAGCGGACCGGCAGGCCCTGGATCGCGACATCGTGGACGACCTGGTCATAGGCTCGCTGCAGGAAGGTGGAATAGAGCGCGGCGAAGGGCTTGTAGCCTTCGGCGGCGAGGCCGGCGGCGAAGGTGACCGCATGCTGTTCGGCGATCCCCACATCGAAACAGCGGGCAGGGAAGACCTCGGCAAGCTTGTCGAGGCCCGTACCATTCGGCATTGCGGCAGTGATCCCGATGATCTTGTCGTCGAGTTTCGCTTCCTGCACCAGCGCTTCGGCGAACACGCTCGTATAGCTCGGCGCATTCGGCTTGACCTTGGCCTGCGCCCCGGTGATGACGTCGAACTTGTTGACGCCATGGTACTTGTCGGCGGCGGCTTCGGCGGGCGGGTAACCCTTGCCTTTCTGCGTCACGACATGGATCAGCACCGGTCCCTGCGCATTGTCGCGCACGTTGCGCAGCACGGGGAGCAGATGCTCAAAGGAATGGCCATCGATCGGACCGATATGGTAGAACCCCATTTCCTCGAACATGGTCCCGCCGGTCACGTAGCCACGCGCATGCTCGACGGCGCGGGTGATCGCACTATCGACCTTCTTGCCGAGATAACCGGTCAGCTTCTTTCCGAGATCGCGGAAGCCCATGTAAGTGCGACCCGAGGCAAGGCGCGCGAGATAAGCACTCATCGCACCTGTCGGCGGGGCGATCGACATGTCGTTGTCGTTGAGGATGACAATGAGCCGCGCATCCAGCGCCCCGGCATTGTTCAGCGCCTCGTAGGCCATGCCGGCAGACATCGCGCCGTCGCCGATGACGGCAATCACGCGCCGGTCGGTCTTGTCGAGTTCGGCGGCAACCGCCATGCCGAGACCGGCGGAAATCGAGGTCGAGGAATGCGCCGCCCCGAAGGGATCGTATTCGCTCTCGGCGCGCCGCGTGAAACCGGAAAGACCGCCTTCCTGGCGCAGCGTGCGGATGCGGTCCCGGCGGCCGGTAAGAATCTTGTGGGGATAACACTGGTGGCCGACGTCGAAGATCAGCCGGTCGTTAGGTGTATTGAACACGCTGTGAATGGCAACAGTCAGCTCGACGACCCCAAGGCCTGCCCCAAGATGACCCCCGGTGCGCGATACCGCGTCGATCATCTCGTCGCGGACCTCGCGCGCAAGCTGCGGCAGGTCACGATCCTCGAGCTTGCGCAGGTCTGCGGGATATTTGACCTGATCGAGCAACGGGGTTTTCGGAGGATTTGTCACGGGCGGGCGCTCTTTGTTATCGTTCTTGGGTTTTGTTTATTCGATTAGATTGCGGCAAAACAAATGCATTTCAAGAACCGCAAGCATTTAATTCTAAAGGAATTCAGCCCTCAGGCAAAGGCACGAATTCCTCTTCGTCCCCCGGCACGATATCGAAGCGGCCGGTACGCCATTCCTCCTTCGCCTTCTCGATCCGCTCCTTGGAAGAAGAGACGAAGTTCCACCAGATGTAGCGCTTGGAGTTCAGGGCCGCACCCCCGAAGAGCATCAGGTGACAGCCTGCGGGTCCCGCTTCAAGCGTGATGGTATCGCCTGGACGGAAGACGAGCAGCTGATCCGCCGCAAAGCGATCGCCGGCGACGATGACCTCGCCTGAAAGCACATAGACGGCGCGCTCCTCATGAGCCGCACCGAAGGGAAACTTGGCGCCGGGCGCGAAGGCGAGATCGGCGTAAAGCGTATCGGAGAAGACTTCGACCGGCGACAACAGCCCTTCGAACGAGCCGATCACGACCCGGCCCGTGACGCCGCCGTCATCAATCAGCGGCATGTCACTCCTCTCCGTGTGTGCGAAGGCCGGATCGATCTCCTCCTTCTCGTCGGGCAGCGCCAGCCAGGTCTGCAGGCCGGACATCGAAAGGGGATGACCGCGCAGATTGTCTGGTGTGCGCTCCGAATGCACGATGCCGCGCCCGGCCGTCATCAGATTGATGTCGCCGGGGCGGATCACCTTTTCGGTGCCGAGGCTGTCGAGATGCCGGATTTCGCCATCGAAGAGATAGGTGACGGTCGAAAGCCCGATATGCGGATGCGGCTTCACGTCGAGCGCCTCGTCGGGCTTCAGGATCGCCGGACCCATCCGGTCGAAGAAGATAAACGGCCCCACCAACCGCCGCTGCCGCGTCGGAAGGGCCCGCCGCACCTGGAAGCCACCGATGTCGCTCGTGCGCGGGATAATCAGGTTCTCGATCGCGTCGCAGGCGAAAGTATCGCCAGGCAGCGGGTCTTTACCGGGGAAGAAGGACATGAGGTTCTCCGAGCGCTGGGGTGCCGCCAGAAATAGCGCCTGGCGGACCGCAGCGAAAGGGGCCAAATTGTCAGATGGCCGTAAAGCCGTTGTCGACGAAGAGATGCGCGCCGTTGACGAAGCTCGATTCATCGCTTGCCAGATAGAGCGCGGCCCTCGCGACATCTTCCGGTTCGCCGATCCGCCCCTGCTGCGCAGCGATCGCCGCGTCAGAGACATCGACGCCAAGCGCCTGCAGCTCGGTCACCTCCCGCAGCCCGTGCGGCGTGCGTATGAAGCCGGGGCAGACGGCATTGCAGCGGATATTGCGGTCGCGGAATTCCACCGCAATCGCCCGGGCGAACATGTGCACCGCGCCCTTGGTCGTGTCGTAGAGCACCTCCATCGGCGTTGCCGCCACGGCGGAGATGGACGAGGTGCAGACGATTGACCCGCCGCCCGCCACGATCATCTTCGGCAGCACGGCCCTGGTCATCAGGAACATCGAGCGGACATTGACGGCATGCAGCCAATCCCATTCCTCCAGCGTCGTTTCCAGGAACGGCTTGATGACGATGGTGCCGGCATGATTGAAGAGCACGGTTACGGCGCCATAGCGCTCCTCGACGCCGGCAACCGCAGCATTCACCGCTTTTTCGTCGGAGACGTCGGCAATCCAGGAGTCCGCTTCACCGCCTGCATCGCGGATCGCCGCTGTTGTTTGGGCCGCCGCCTCGCCATTGCGGTCGATGATCGCGACGCGTGCGCCTTCGGCCGCAAACAGCTTTGACGCTGCGCCGCCCATGCCCGTCGCGCCGCCCGAGATGATGGCAACCTTGCCCTTCAGCCTGTCCGTCATTCTGAACCGTTCCCCTGTTGTGTCCAGGCGGATGGTAGACCGACGGCCTGCTTCCGGCCAGAGATTTCGGGGAATGTCTTGGGGGTCAGGCTCCGTCCAGCGGCTCGACGCCCTGCGGCTTGCCGGCGCGGTCGAGCCTGATCTTCTCGATGCGGTTTTCGGCGGCCGAAAGCAGGGTTTCGCAGTGCTTCTTCAGCGCTTCGCCACGCTCGTAGATCTCGATGGATTCGTCCAGCGCCACGTCGCCGCGCTCAAGGCGGGCAACGATGCTTTCGAGTTCGGCAACCGCCTTCTCGAAGGAAAGACCGGAAACCTCCGGCTTGGCGTTGTCAGTCATACTCAACCCTTCATCAATCGAAGCACATGCAGGCCCGCCGATTCGGCGAGTCCTTCCAGATCATACCCGCCTTCCAGCAGGCTGACGACCCGGTTGGAGGCACTTTTGTCGGCTATCTCCAGGAGTCTGCCGGTCGCCCAGTCGAAATCCTCGCCGACAAGATTGATCTGCGCCAGCGGATCGCGGTGATGCGCATCGAAGCCCGCGGAGATGATGATGAGATCCGGCCGGAAATCGCTGAGAGCGGGAAGCACGCGCGATTTGAACGCCTCACGGAATTGCTCGCTGCCGACGTTTGGAGAAAGCGGCGCGTTGACGATCGTGCCGTGCTTGCCCGTCTCGTCCTTGGCGCCGGTGCCGGGGTAGAGCGGCATCTGGTGCGTCGAGCAGAAGAGGACGGAACGATCATCCCAGAAGATGTCCTGCGTGCCGTTGCCATGGTGCACGTCCCAATCGACGATGGCGACGCGCTCGGCGCCGTGGCGCTTCTGGGCATGGCGGGCGGCAATCGCGGCATTGTTGAAGAAGCAGAAGCCCATCGCCGTCGTCTTTTCGGCATGGTGGCCCGGCGGACGGGCGGCGACGAACACGTTGTCGGCCTGGCCGGTGAACACGTCGTCGACCGCAGCCATGGCCGCCCCGACGCCGGTCAGCGCCGCCTGCAGGCTCTTGGGGCTCGCATAGGTGTCGGCCTCGATCTGGTTGATCTCGCCATCCTCTTCCGGGATATGGCGCATGACCGCGCGAAGATGGTCCTCCGGGTGGGCAAGCAGCACGGCCTCTTCACTTGCCAGCGGCGCTTCCTTCCGGTCCAGCCGCGCGAAGTTCGGATGGCCGAGCGCGACGTTGATCGCTCGGACCCGGTCCGGCCGCTCCGGGTGGCCTGCGGGGGTTACATGCTCGAGAAAGATCGGGTGTTCGTAAAGGCGGGTGCTCATGCGGATACTCTTATGGCTTACGCCGGTCGGGATCCACACCAGATGGCGCGAATGCCGGCGATTTCAACATTCGCACGCTATCGTGACCGTTTGATCTCCACGGTTTACTTCAGTCTGCCCCGCCATTAGGCTTTGAGTATGGGATGGGGACAGGCAGGCATATGGCAAAGTCAAAACGCTCGAATGTAGCGGAAATACGCGTGCCCTATCGGGATGTGGACATGCAGGGCCAGATGTTCCTCTCGTGCTATATTTCCTATGCCGAAGCCGTACTTACCAATTTCTGGTCCTTGCGGCCCCAATTGAGCGACGAGCCCATTTATACCGTCAGCAAGATTACCTGCAATCTGCACCGGCCGCTGCACTACGATGATATCGTGGAATTCACCCCCGCGGTCGACAAGATCGGCGTCCGTTCTGTCGGGTTCCTGATTGCCGTCGAGGTGGAAGATGAGCGCGCCGCCGAAGTCGAAATCATCTGGCAGGCGCATGAGCGTGAAGACCAGTCCCTCACCGCAATCCCAGAAGAGACGCGCGACTGGCTTTATACTTTCCTCGACTAGAGCGCCGTGCGTCCGAATGGACGCACAAAGGACGCTCTACCTCTTTGAAACTAGAGCATCTTATCTGCACCCAAGGCGAGCCCACCTGGATGCAGGATGCTCTAGGCGCGAGCCGGGAGCAACGGATAGCCTGCCATGACGGCGCGGCCGACGAGCGCTGCAACGAATGCCTTGATGACGTCACCTGGGATGAAAGCCATCGAACCGAGGAAAGCCTGCCGAAGGCCAAGCCCGGCCGCGACTGCCAGATAGGCGATCCCGCAAGCGTAGAGGACGACGATGCCGCCGATCATCGATGCGAGGAAGAAGCCGACCGTCTGGACCAGACCGGACTGCTCGGCCCTTACCAGGCGCTCGCTGAGGTAACCTGTCACAAAGGCGGCAAAGAGCCAGCCGATGAGGAAGCCCGCCGTCGGTCCTGCAAAGGCAGCAAGGCCGCCGCGGCCGCCGGAAAGAACCGGAAGGCCGATCGCGACCAGAACCTGGACGATCAGCACGGCCATCGCCCCGCGGCGCGCCCCAAGCACAACGCCCGCCATCATAACACCGAGCGACTGGGCCGTGATCGGTACCGGGATGAAGCCGAGGGTGATCGGCGGCAAAATGCCGAGCGCCACGATGATGGCTGCGAAGAGGGCAGAGAGAACGAGGTCGCGGGTACTCATCATCGGCTCCGTGTTCATAAAGTGTTAACTGACATGCCGCCGAAAGCCGCGCGCGTCAATCGCCGCTGCGATGTTATCCGCATCCCTGAGCGTGAGAATGATAAGCGGCGCAAGCAGCGTGACCGGCCGCACCTTGATGCCGCGGGCGACGTGCGCCTCCTTGATCGCGTGGTAGCGGCCAAGGATTTCCGGCACGAAACGGACGACGAGCCCGACCGCCAGGCCGACATCGTTTGCCGTCACCAGGCCGGCACGCTCCAGCGGACGGGCAAGCAGCGTGATCTCGTCGATGAATTCGCTGATCGTCGTCGTTGCCGTTACTGCCGCCGCAAAGAGCATCAGTGCCGTCAGCCGCAACAGCGCCACGACGGCGGCATGCCATGGATTGAAGGCGAGGCTGAAAAGCGCCACGACGATGATCGTCAGCAGCACCGGCTTCAACCGCGCAAGTGCCCGGCCCGGCGGCAGGCCGAGGCTGAAATAAACGGCACCCGTCGCCAGCACGCCGAGCGAAAGCAGCGGAATGTTGCGGGTGACGAAGAGAGCAATGCCGAGGATCGCCAGCACGAGCAGCTTCGAGCGCGCCGGGAGCCGGTGCATGAAGCTGCTGCCTTCGAGATAAAGGGATTGCATCAGGCGACGATCTCCCGGTAGCGCGCGATTGCGTCGGCTGCGGGCGCATCGGCCGCGAGCCTGCCCTCGTGGAAAACAAGGACCCGGCCGAAATCTGCGATCAGTTCGAGGTCGTGAGTAATCACGATGGCGTTTTCGGGCAGGCCCTCGATGATCTTCTGCACCAGTGCACGGTTCTTCAGGTCCAGCTGGTTTGTCGGCTCGTCGAGGATCAGGATATTCGGACCCGTGACAAGCACCGCAGAAAGGGCGGCGATCTGCAGCTCGCCGCCGGAAAGTTCGTGCGCCCGGCGCGGTGCAAGGTGAGCGGCACCGAACCTGGCGAGTGCGCCTTCCGCCTTCGTCTCGATCTCGGCCTTCGAAAGACCACGGCCTTTCAGCCCGAAGGCGATATCGTCACGCACGATCGGCAGGATGATCTGGTTCTGCGGCTGCTGGAAGATGAAGCCGACCTCGGGGAGGGTGGACCGCTCGCCGGCGGTGTCCCGGCCGTTGACGATGACACGTCCTGCCGTCGGCTTCGTCAGCCCGTTGATGAGCCGCGCAAAGGTCGTCTTGCCCGACCCGTTGAGGCCGATCACGCCGATGCGGTTTTCCGTGAGGCTGAGGGTCAGCGGCGCCAGCGCTTCCCGCGCGCCGTAGCTGACTGCAGCCTCTTCGAAGCGGATGTCCAAATCATTCCCCTGTCACATTCCGATGCTGCTTCTATAGCCGCAGCCGCAAAAGTGCAAAACAGGTGGCTAGGAACATTTTCCCGAATATGATGCTCACATGACGAATCTCATTTCGAACAGCGACGCCCGCCGGATTTTTCTCGCCAAACAGGGTCTCGGCATGCCGCCGAACCGCCTTCTGAGCAAGGCGGGGCTGCTGCAGCTGATCCATGACATCGGCTTCGTGCAGGTGGACAGTATCCAGACGGTGGAGCGGGCGCATCACCAGATACTCTTTTCCCGCAACCAGACATACAAGCGCGAGCATCTGACCGCGCTGCTGGAAAAGGACGGCGCGCTGTTCGAGCATTGGACGCACGACGCCTCGATCCTGCCCAGCGTCTTCTTCAAATATTGGAAGCACAAGTTCCGCCACGAGGAAGAGGTCATCATCGAGCGTTGGCGCAAATGGCGCGGCGAGGGTTTCGAGCATGCCTTCGATGAGACCTACGAGCGGGTGGCGCGCGACGGCGCTATTACGGCGCGCGAGATCAAGGCGGACGGCCACACCTCCGGCGGCTGGTGGAACTGGCATCCAAACAAGACGGCACTCGAATATTTCTGGCGCACCGGCAAATTCGCCATCGCCGGCCGCTCCAATTTCCAGAAGATCTATGATCTGGTCGAACGCGTTATTCCGGCGGAATTCCGCGATCCCGAAGTGAGCCGAGAGGACTTTGTCGACTGGGCCTGCCGAAGCGCGCTGAAGCGGCTCTGCTTTGCGACACATGGCGAAATCGCCGCCTTCTGGGACCTGCTCTCGCCGGATGAGGCGAAGGCCTGGGTAAGCGAGCACCGCGACGAACTGACGGAGGTCCTGATCGAACCGGCGCTCGGCGGCAAGCCGCGTCCCTCCTGGGTCTTTGCGGATTTCCCGCCCGCCGCCGGTGACTATCCCGAGCCTCCGGCCCGTGTTCGCGTGCTGAGCCCCTTCGATCCGATGATCCGCGACCGCAATCGTACCGAACGCCTTTTCGGCTTCTTCTACCGCATCGAGGTGTTCGTGCCGGAGCCGAAGCGTGAATACGGCTACTACGTCTTCCCGCTGCTCGAAGGCGATAAACTGATCGGCCGTATCGACATGAAGGCTGACCGCAAGAACGGAACGCTGGACGTCAAGCGGCTATGGCTGGAGCCGGGCGTGAAAGCATCGGCCGGTCGGCTGGAAAGGTTGCAGGCGGAACTGGAGCGCGTGGCGAAGTTCGCAGGGGTGGAGAAGGTTGTCTATCTGGCAGAGTGGAGGGGGTAGCCGCTTGCCACTTCTCCCCAGCGGGGAGAAGTGCCGGAGCGCCAGCGAGGCGATGAGGGGGAGCAGGATATGCCGAGCCGCCCCTCATCCGACCCTTCGGGCCACCTTCTCCCCGAGGGGAGAAGGTAAATCCTCAGCAAATCTCCGTCTTGGCGATCTTGATCCCAAAGCCCTCGAGTCCGACGTAGTGGCGCTCGCGGCTGGTGAGCAGCTTGATGGAGCTGACGCCGAGGTCCTTGAGGATCTGCGCGCCGAGACCGATTTCCAGCCATTCGCTTTCGCGGCTCTTGGCTTCGGCATGCGACTCGCGGTCCTGGCTGCGCGTCTTGCGGCCGTTGTCGTAATGGCCGACGCCGACGGAGCCTTCGCGGAGATAGACGATGATGCCACGGCCTTCCTCGGCGATCTTCTGCATGTAGTGATCGACCGGGCTCTTCTTGCCGAAGAGGTCCTCGGCGACGTTTTCCGGGTGCAGGCGGACTGGAATGTCGATACCGTCGCGGATATCGCCGAAGACGACGGCGAGGTGCTGCATCGGATCCCAGGGCAGGGCGTAGGTATGGGCTTTGGCCTTGCCGAACGGCGTTTCGATGTCGAAGCTGGCGCCGAGTTCGATCAGCGTTTCCTTGCGCTGGCGGTAGGCGATCAGGTCGGCGACCGAGACGAGTTTCAGGCCGTGCTTTTCGGCGAAGTCGACCACCTGCGGACCGCGCGTGACGGTGCCGTCGTCATTGACGAGTTCGCAGATGACGCCGATCGGCGGCAGCCCGGCGAGCTTGCAAAGGTCGACGGCGGCTTCCGTATGGCCGGAGCGCATCAGCACGCCGCCTTCGCGGGCAACGAGCGGGAAGATGTGGCCGGGACGAACGAAATCTGCCGGGCCGACATTCGGATTGGCAAGATTGCGCACCGTCAGCGTGCGGTCGTCGGCGGAAATGCCGGTCGTCGTGCCGTGCTTGAAATCGACCGAAACCGTGAAGGCCGTCGTGTGCGCGGAGTCGTTTTCGGCAACCATCGCGTTGAGGTTCAGGCGTTTCGCCTCTTCCTTCGGCATGGGCGTGCAAACGATGCCGGAGGTATGGCGCACGATGAAGGCCATCTTTTCCGGCGTGCAGTGGAGAGCAGCGACGATCAGGTCGCCTTCGTTCTCGCGGTCATCATCATCCATGACGACGACGATCTCGCCGGCTTCGAAGGCTCGGATGGCATCGACGACACGCTTCTGGTCATAAGGCATGGGGGTAATTCCTATTTCAACCGGCCGGTCTGGCCGCGGTCGCGGAGGTAATGGTCAGCGATGGCGCAGGCCACCATGGCTTCGCCGATCGGCACAGCCCGGATACCGACGCAGGGGTCGTGCCGGCCCTTGGTGCGGATATCGACATTGTTGCCGTCCGCATCGATCGAGCGTCGCTCCGTAAGAATGGAAGAGGTCGGCTTGATCGCAAAGCGCGCGACGACCGGCTGGCCGGTGGATATGCCGCCAAGAATACCGCCGGCGTGGTTGGAAAGAAACAACGGTTTGCCGTCATTGCCCATGCGCATCTCGTCGGCGTTCTCCTCACCGGTGATCTCGGCCGCGCCGAAACCATTGCCGATCTCCACACCTTTCACGGCGTTGATGGACATCAGCAGCGAGGCGATATCCTGGTCGAGCTTGCCGTAGATCGGCGCGCCGAGCCCTGCCGGAACGCCTTCAGCCACGACTTCGACCACAGCGCCGATCGAGGAGCCGTTCTTGCGGATGGTGTCGAGATACTCTTCCCATACAGGGACGATTTCTGCGTCCGGCGAGAAGAAGGGGTTCTGGTCCACCTGATCCCAATCCCAGTTCTGCCGGTTGATCTTGTGCTTGCCTATCTGGATGAGGGCAGCGCGAACCTTCATCTCCGGAACAACGAGGCGCGCGATGCCGCCGGCCGCGACACGGGCCGCCGTTTCGCGGGCGGAGGAGCGGCCGCCGCCGCGATAATCGCGGATGCCGTATTTGACATCGTAGGTATAGTCCGCATGACCGGGACGATACTGCCGGGCAATCTCGCCGTAATCCTTGGAGCGCTGGTCGGTGTTCTCGATCATCATCGAGATCGGCGTACCAGTGGTGATCATCGTTTCACCGTCGGCATCCGGCATCACGCCGGAGAGCACCTTCACGAGGTCGGCCTCACGGCGCTGCGTCACGAAACGCGATTGGCCGGGCTTGCGCTTGTCGAGCCACACCTGAATGTCCTCGAGCTTGAAACGCAGTCCGGGTGGCGTGCCGTCGACGACGCAGCCGAGTGCGGGCCCGTGGCTTTCGCCCCAGGTTGTTACGCGGAAGAGATGACCGAATGTGTTGTGCGACATGTGTTCCGACCGGATGAGCGCAAACTCCGGTCGTCACCGGCTGCGCCATACTTCCAAAATTCGGGACACTCATAGGCCAAAAAGCCTTGCGGGCAAACGCCTTTCTTTACCGAAAAATGCTGCGACCAGAGAATCTGTTTCCGCAAATCGTGAACGATGAACTCAGGAGGCAAGCCGCCAGGCTTTACCGTCCGCTGCAGCGGCTGCGAAGGCGTCGAAGGACAAGGGGCGGGAGAAGGCGTAGCCCTGCAACAGGTCGCAGCCGAGATCGCGCAGCATGTGCGCATGCGAAACAGTCTCGACGCCTTCCGCCACCGTTTCAACACCGAGCGAGCGGGCGATATGGATGATCGAGCTCACCAGCGCCCGTTCCTGCGGCGAATGGAGGATCGGCTGCACGAGTTGGCGGTCGATCTTGAGCCGCTTCGGCTTCAGCTTCAGCAGGCTGACGATCGACGTGTGGCCGGTTCCGAAATCATCTATTTCGATATCGATGCCGAGCGCCTTGATGCGGTCGAGATTGTGCGCCGCCACATCCTCGCTCTCGTCGAGGAAGATCGATTCGACCAGCTCGAAGGAGAGCTCGCCGGGAGCGATCTGCAGGTCGAGCAGCGACTCGAACAGGCTTCCGTCATGCAGCCGGCGCGCCGAAACGTTGACCGAGACCTGCGGCACGGCTACGCCGAGTGCCGCCCAACGCATCTTGTCCTTGAGCGCGGTTTCGAGAACGATGCGGTCAAGCACCTGCACGACGTTGATCTCGTCGGCGATGCGCAGGAACTTGTCGGGCGTCAGAAGACCGTGGGACGGGTGGTTCCAGCGCACCAGCGCCTCGACGCCCGTCAGCCGCATCGTCCTGGCGCAGAACTGCGGCTGGTACCAGGCCGTGAATTCGCCGTTTTCGAGCCCGGCAAGGATTTCGTCGGCGGTGCGCTTGCTGTTGACGACGTCGGCCTGGAGGTTCTGGTTGAAGAATTCGTAGCGGTTCCGGCCCAGGCTCTTTGCACGATAGAGCGCGATATCGGCGTTGATCAGCACCTGGCGAGCGTCGACATCCATACCGTCTGCAAGGGCGATGCCGATCGAAACGCCGCAGCGGCAGGCGAAGCCCTCGAAATTGATCGGCTGGCGCATTTCCTCGATGATCCGGGCCGCAAGTTCAGTCATATCCTCGGCGTTGGCATCGAGGACCAGAATGACGAATTCGTCGCCGCCGATGCGCGCAACGACATTGCTGACTTGGGCATTCTGCGAAAGCACCTTTGACGCATGCACCAGCATCGCATCGCCCGCGGCATGCCCGAGCGTGTCGTTGATTTGCTTGAAACGATCGAGGTCGATATGGAGGATGGCGAATTTCTGCCGCTGCGACCGGCTGTTGAAGGTCAGGTTTTCAAGCGCGATATCGAGCTTGCGCCGGTTGGCAAGTGCGGTCAGCGGGTCGTGTAGCGAAT
This sequence comes from Rhizobium sp. P32RR-XVIII, assembly GCF_012641395.1. Classification (GTDB taxonomy): domain Bacteria; phylum Pseudomonadota; class Alphaproteobacteria; order Rhizobiales; family Rhizobiaceae; genus Rhizobium. The sequence continues at coordinate 871,656 of NZ_JABAIH010000001.1, forward strand.
TGTGCTCTATTCGATCCTTGGCTCGTTCGAGTTCGATGTTCTTGGAAACCGCGTCGTCCTTTGCCGCCTTGAGCTGAAGCGTCAGCAGCGCGTCTTCGGTAGCATCGAAGGCCACGCCGATCAGCTTCGCCTGTCCCGTCGCGGTTTGATGCACCTTGCCGGTGGAGCGGACATAGCGAACGCCGCCGTCTGCGGTCGGTACGCGGCAGATAAGCGTGTGGGTGTCGCCAACCTGCTTGAAATGCTCCGCACTTTCCAGTGCAAGGCCACGGTCCTCCGGATGAATGCAGGAGAGCCAGACATCCTGGGTCATGAAGCCACGCCGTGGCTCCAGCCCGTAGAGTTCGTACATGCGCTCGTCCCACATGGAGCCTTCGACGCCCAGCGTCGTTTCCCAGATGCCGCACAGATTTGCATCGAGTGCGAGATCAAGACGGGTCGAAAGCTCCGCAAGTTCCGCTTCGCGGCAGGAGAGTTCGTCCAGCGCCTGTTCCAGTTCGGCATTCTTGGTGTCGCTGGTTTCCTTGGCCTTCCGCAGCATTTCGGCCGCCTCGGCGTCTGCAGTCACGTCCGCGACGATGCCGATCGTTCGGCCGATTCCGCCCGCATCAGTGTAGAAGGAGCCGACGGATCGCAGGTGCCGGATGCTCCCGTCGGCGAGCCCGACACGATACTGTGCCGTGCAGGAGGTGCCGGCGACGCTGCAATTGAAGAAGTGCATCTCGGCGATCGGCCGGTCCCCCGCCACGATCGCTTCAAGCCAGCTCTCGAGCGGACGGCTTCCCTCGCCCGATACCTCACCGTAAAGGGCTGAAGCGCGCGCGTCCCAATAGAGGCGGTGCCCGTGATCCTGAAGTTCCCAGATGCCGATATTGGATGAATCCAGCGCAAGATCCAGCCGCTGGGAAAGCTCGAGCAGTTTTGCCTCGCGAGCTTCGAGCTCGCTGACGTTGCGGTTGCGCTCGCCAAGGAGCAGGGTGGCCAGGAAGATAGGAACGATGATGACGCAGCCGGCCGCGACAATGATCAAGCGAAGCTGAACCTGGTTCGGCGGGGGAACGTTCCATCCGCTTGTCGGAGCGGCCGAAAGCTCCCAGCGACCGCCCGCAAATTCGATGTCGCGACGGATGGGCTGCTTGTCAAGCACATCGGCGCTGCCGAAGAAGGGAAGGGCCTTGCCCGCCGCGGCGGTGTTCAGGTCGCGCAAGGCGATCGAAAGATGATCGAGATGCGGGTAACGCCGCTCGTTTTCAGTGTTGCGAGCAGGCATCAGGCCGGTGTTTTCGTAGAACATGTCCCGGTCGATTGCGACTTCGACCGCACCCCAGACCTTACGCTGCCCCTTATCCTTGACGAAAATCGGGAAGAAGATCGCAAAGGCATCCGTGCCGCCCGTGGTCTTGATGGGACCGTAAAAGCGCGCCTGCTGGTCTCTGGTATAGTTGGTGACGGGATGGCGCCGCATTTGCAATTCGCCGACGTCCTTGCCGATGCGGTCCTTGCCGGATTGCGGCGGAAAGACGTTGCTGACCACGAAATTGGGTGCGACGGCTATACTGAGGAAATGCGGATTCTGGATGAGCAACCAGTTTATCTGGCGATTCATTTCCTCTTCGTTGCTGTTCGCGCTCAGCGAAATCACGTTGGCGAGATCGCGGACAACAGTGATGTCAATGTCGATCTGCGCTACCAACCGTGCTTGAAGGAGGCTTGCTTCATTTTCCGTGCGAATTTGCAATTCGCGAAGATGCGCCGCGGTATTTGCATGATCGAGCGTGAAACCGACTACGATAACGACAAATGCCACAAGAGCCGACACGAGCAGTGAAACACGGGTATTTTTGAACACCCGCCGCAACTGAATCTTGCCGCCCAGCCCGAAAAGCACAGTATATCTCCCCTCTTTTTCGGACAACTCTAGGGAGAACGAGTTAATTTACGATTTCATGCTCGTTTGTTACCAATGTTTAAGAAAGTACTAATGGAGGGTGGCTGCCCTTGATTATCGTTTAAATGCTGTTCATCAATTGGGCGCGCGAAGTCACTCTTACGGGCAATTTTCGCCATATTCAGGAGTTTAGCTGTGCTTGATCGGATGTTAGCGACGAGTCTGAAGAGGTTTGCTGCAATGCGTTTTTTTGTTGCCACGCTGCTGGCTACAGCAAGTTTCCTCTCGCCCATCAGCGGCTTTGCGGAAAGTGCCGACGTTGAAGCGACGATCAAGAACGTCGACATGACCAACCTCAGCCTGACGCTCGATGACGGCAAGACCTATCAGGCTCCGGAGGAATTTAACTTCGATGGACTGAAGGCCGGCGTGAAGGTTGTGATCTTCTATACGGAAGTGGACGGCAAGCGGGTGATCAACGATCTCGATATCGTCCAGTAACGGCGGCTAGAGCCAACCGATAAGCCTCTCCGCAGTGTCGATTTTCAGGATCCGGTCCTGCGGAATTTCCCCCTCGGCAGCCTCGTGCTTCGGCAAATCCGCGATCATCTTGAAAAGGCTCCTGATGACGCCGCCATGCGTGGCGCAGACTGTTGGACGCTCGAGTGAATTCAACCAGGAGCGGGTACGCCACGACATGATCTCGTAGCTTTCGGCGTCGTCGCCGGGCGGGATGAAATCCCACTTGTTGAGGTTGCGTTCGATAATGCGCTGGCGTTGCGTCGCCTTCAGCTCCCTGATCGTGAAGCCTTCCCAATCCCCGAAGGAAACTTCGACCAGCCGCTCGTCGGTCCGGTAGTCCTTCGGCGCCAGTCCCATGGCGGTCCGCATGATCTCCATCGTCTGCCGCGTGCGTCCGAGCGGACTTGCAACGAAATCGAAGGGGATTGCCTCGACTTTCAGAAGCTCGGCCATGTTGACGCCGTTCAGCCGCGCCTGTTCGCGGCCGATGGCATTCAGCGGAATATCCTTCTGGCCTTGCAGACGACGTTCAGCATTCCAGTCGGTCTGACCATGTCGGACGACGTAGATGAGCAAGGCAGATTCCGTTTGATTGGACTTCGGTCAGTCCTTGATAACCGAAATATCCGGCGCGTCTACCGCCTTCATGCCGATCACATGATAGCCGCTGTCGGCATGGTGCACTTCACCGGTGACCGAGCGCGCGAGATCCGACAGCATGTAAAGGCCGACGTCGCCCACTTCCTCGATGGTAACCGTACGGCGCAGGGGCGCGTTGTACTCATTCCATTTCAGGATGTAGCGGAAATCGCCGATACCGGATGCTGCGAGCGTCTTGATCGGGCCTGCCGAGATCGCATTGACGCGGATGTTCTTCGGTCCAAGGTCGACTGCCAGATACTTGACGCTGGCTTCGAGAGCGGCCTTCGCGACACCCATGACATTATAATTGGGCATGACCTTCTCGGCGCCGTAATAGGTGAGCGTCAGCAGCGAGCCGCCATCCGTCATCAACTTCTCGGCGCGGCGCGCCACGGACGTGAACGAATAGACGGAGATCTGCATCGTCTTGGCGAAATTGTCCGGCGAGGTATCGACGTAGCGGCCGGTCAGTTCGTCCTTGTCCGAGAAGCCGATCGCATGAACGACGAAGTCGATCTTGCCCCACATCTTTTCGACGTTGGCGAAAACCTCGTCGATGCTCGCTTCGTCGCTGACATCGCAGTGACCGGCAAGCACGCCGCCGAGTTCGGCAGCGAGTGGTTCGACGCGTTTTTTCAGAGCATCGCCCTGATATGTAAAGGCGATTTCCCCGCCCTGTGCATGAATGGCTTTGGCAATGCCCCACGCAATCGAACGATTGTTGGCGACGCCCATGATAACGCCGCGCTTGCCTGACATGAGGCCTGTTGCTTGAGCCATATTTTGCCCCCTAATGATCCAATTGGGAATTTGCCTATGGCATACGCCGTTCACCGGTTCAAGATTGCGAGCAATCATCAACTGTTAGGTATGGTAACAAAGGGTGCGCTTGTCACCAAAATTTCACAAAAACAGCCCCTCGCGCATGCTTCTCATGAGATCCGTGACTTTATCGTCCGGTTTTTCCCACAGCATAATGCGCAACTCCACGACCAGATCGCCTCTTTCGCCATTGTCGTCGGGCAAGCCCTGATTGGGGATTCGGACCGTCTTGTCCGATCCCGACCAGGCGGGAACCGTTATGTCGACCGGCCCGTTCGGTCCCTCGATGCGTGCCTGGGTGCCGAGAACGGCATTCTCGAGCGTCACGGGTAGTACGGTGTGGAGATCGAAGCCATCGACCGTAAAACGCGGGTCCGGTGCAATGTGGATGCTGATGACCGCGTCACCGCGCTGCATGTTCGGCAGCTTGTAGCCCTGGCCTTTCAGCCGTACCTGATGGCCCTCCCGCGTGCCGGCCGGCAATGTGAAACCTGCCTCGCGGCCTTCACCGAGCTGCACGTTGATCCAGTTGCCCTTCAGAATGTCGTCTATCGTCACGGTTGCCTGCGCGAGCTGGTCCGGTGCCTTTTCCGGGGCGGGCGCGCTGCCGGTGAAGCGGCGCACGAGCGATGTCAGCATGCTCAAGGGCTGAAGAATACCGTTGGCTGGAGTAGCCGTCTCCGCACTCTCTTCCTGTGCCTTTGCTATTTCTGCTTCGGTCTTCGCCGTTTCCGCATCCGCACGCCTGCCGGCGTTTGCCTGCGTGCTGGCGGCTGCAGCACCCGTGGCCTTGGTTTGCGCACCAAAGATGCGCTCCACCACGTCCTCTGGGGCTTCCGGGCTGGCGTGCTGCTGCTTTGCCGTGTCAGCGGCGGCTTTCGCCGCCTTTTGCGCGTTGGCGCGGGCGAGTTCTTCCATCACCCGTTCGGCATTTGCCTGCGCGGCCTTGGCGCGGGCCGCCGCCTCGCGGGCGGCTTGGCGCTGCTGCATAATCGTCTCGCCGTTCACGCGCGCCTCCGCCATGCGGGCGGCCGTGTCGAAAAGGCTGCGTTTCTTGGGGTCCTTCAGTGTCTCATAGGCACGGCCGACCTCGGCGAAACGAGCGGCTGCCGTTGGATCGCCCTGATTATGGTCCGGATGAACGGCCTTGGCCTTGCTGCGCCAGGCTGCCTTGATCTCGTCTGTCCCCGCGTCCTGAGGGACGCCCAAAACCTTGTAAGGATCGCGCATATAGTAAACTGCCGTTTCCGATGCGGCGTGCCCGTCCTTGCCCAGCACGCCGAAAGCCAATAACAACTCAATGCGCATGCCGGAAAACCGGAACACGCGCCTGCAAGCCGATCGTGCGTCAGAGTTGCTAATCAGTCCTTATTTTAAGGACGAGTAATGCGGCTTTCGCTGCAAATGGTTAGCTTTTTGCTAAGCATGCGACGCGCCCGCTCGCCGCGGTTAAGCATAGTGTGAAATGAAATGATCAGCCTTCAGGCTGAAAGCTCAGCAGCTGCCAGTTGCCGCCGCCGACGAGGCAGGTTTTCCCGTAAAACTTGGCGATGCCTGCATAGGAGTGACGCGTCGTGCGGAACTGGCGGCAGACCTGGCCGGCATCGTTGTTCTCGACGATCGTGTCGATGACCCCGGCGCTGCCGGTGGAGGAATTCGCCCAGGGAAGCGGCTGGCCGGCAATTTTTCCGATGTCGGCGGAGGTGACTGCGTTTCGAACGGTCATTTCGTCGGAGAGCGTGTCCGTGCTCGGCGCTGCCTGCGGCACGGTGCCGGTAGCAACCGAACGGTCCACCTTTGACTCGCTCAGGAAATCAAAGCCGCCCGTCATGCAGCCCGAAAGCGACAGCATCGCCGTTGCAATAACCAACAGCGTGCCGCAACGGTGCGACAAGGCCTTTGTATGGCGATGTGACTTTGCTATGACTTCCACCCTGCGTCCTGTCCAGTCGTGAATAGCTGGGCATTTAACCGATAAACCCGGGGCATTTGAGCTAATATGTCGGCAAATGAGTTAACAAGCGGTGACTTTACCGAACGCGACGAGCCATTCAAGCTTTTCGCGGAATGGCTGAAAGAAGCCGAGGCTTCCGAGATAAACGATCCGAATGCCGTAGCACTTGCGACGGTCGATGAGGATGGCCTGCCCAATGTCCGCATGGTCCTCCTTAAGGGATTCGATAGCGACGGATTCGTCTTCTACACGAATTTCGAAAGTCAGAAAGGCCGCGAACTCCTTGGACAGAAAAAAGCAGCCATGTGTTTCCACTGGAAGACGCTGCGCCGGCAGGTGCGCCTGCGCGGTCCTGTGGAGATCGTAACGGACGAAGAGGCGGACATCTATTTCAAAACGCGCGCCCGCGGCAGCCGCATCGGCGCCTGGGCTTCCAAGCAGTCGCGTCCGCTGGAAAGCCGCTTTGCTCTGGAAAAAGCCGTGGCGGAATATACCGCGCGTTATGCCATCGGCGAAATTCCGCGCCCGTCTTATTGGTCCGGCTTCCGCATCAAGCCGGTTTCGATCGAGTTCTGGAAAGACCAAAACTTCCGCCTGCACGACCGCGTCGAGTTCCGCCGTTCTGCGCCGGAAGGCGATTGGGAAAAGGTGCGGATGTATCCGTAACCGGTTTACGTCCCGATCCTACCGGCCGATCAGCTTCAGCGGTATGCCGGAGGCAAGTGCCGAAACATACCGCGGCTTCTGGTAAAGCCCATTGAGCGAGAGCCGTGGCAGATAGGTCGTGCCGCCGGGCAAGCCGGGTTGCATGATACCGGGCTGGGTCGTCACTGCGACCTTGAACCCCATCTCGGCCGCGATCGTCGCCTCCCGACGGGTTGTGGCCTCGCGCGTGCCGTACGGAAAGGCGATCGTGCCGGGCCGCTTGCCGGTAATTTCCGTCACGTGATCGGCCGAAAGTGCCATTTCCTCCCGCGCTTCGGCTTCGGGAAGGCGCGCGAGCGCGCGGTGGCTGATCGTATGCGCGCCGAGGGAGGCCAGCGGGCTCGCTTCGAGCAGATTGAGTTCTGCCGGCCCCATCACGAGATCGTCGACGAGTTCCTCTGGATCGATCCCGTGGTCGCGGGCGAGCCTGTCGATCTTTGCGGTCGCCAAGCTCTCGTCGCTGCGGTGAACGTGGTTTGCAAATCGTGAGAATGCCCGGTACTGGTCGGCCGATGTCGCGAGAGTGATGCTCTCCTCGCCGGCGCCGAAATCGAAGCGCACTGTTTCCGCCTTCCGCAGGACAGGGGCAAGCGTCTCCCACCAGATCGTATGGGTGCGTTCGGTAAGACCCTTCGCCACGAACACGGTGAAAGGCGCGGCGTGCTTCTCGAAAATCGGATAGGCGTAAACGAGGTTGTTCCGATAGCCGTCGTCCAGTGTGAAGGCTGCAAATGGCTGATCGCCTCGCGGGCCGGACAGCAATGCCGGAACCTCATCCAGCGCGACGAACCGGTAGCCGTCACGCGCAAGCCGCGTCAGCGCCGCGTCAAGAAACTCCGGTGTAACTTCCAGATGCGCATTCGGCTCGAAAGCGTGCGGCTCGTGCGGTCTGACATGGTGCAGGGTGAAGATTGCGCCGCGCCCGCGTGCGTTGCGCATGAGCCCGGTAGCCGCAAGCAGATGTGCGGCTTCGAGGCCGCATTTGATGACCATCCGCTTCGCGCGACTTTTCCACAGCATCCGTTTGCCGCCTCCCAGATAACGCGAGAGCCTAACAATTATGATGTTAAGCCTTGCTGAACGTTGCATTTCCGGACGAAATCTTTAGGGTCCGTTCACCAAGAAAAGAGAAAATTCAAAAATCCGTGGCCGTTGCTCCTAGAGTCGCGCCAAATCCGCGCTTCTGTCGCAGAACGGTACATATATTGGCTTCGCCGCACGCGGCACTTGATTGAGGGAAAAATGAAAAGATTGCTGGCCGCATTTCTTTCCGTGGCGTTTGCCGTTTCGGCACCGATCGCGGCCATGGCCGGCAGCGCCTCCCTCATCCTTGATGCTCGAACTGGAACGGTTCTCGCGTCCGAGAATGCCGATGTGCTGAATTATCCCGCGTCGCTCACCAAAATGATGACGCTTTACCTGACCTTCGAGGCGCTGAAGCGCGGCAAGATCGGTTGGGAGACCCCGATCGTCATGTCCAAGTACGCAGCCAGCCGTCCGCCGACCAAGCTTGGCGTGAGGGCAGGTGGAACGATCACCGTGCGCGAGGCCGTCTATGGCATGATCGTGAAGTCTGCCAACGACGCGGCTGCCGCTATGGGCGAAAAGCTTGCGGGCTCCGAAGACAATTTCGCGCGTGTCATGACCCAAAGGGCGCGCCAGCTCGGCATGAGCCGCACCACGTTTTACAACGCTTCCGGACTGCCGGACAGCCGTCAGGTGACGACGGCCCGCGACATGTCGATGCTTGGCGTCGCGCTGCTCAGGAACTATCCGAACGAGTATCGCCTTTTCTCGATGGTCTCCTTCAATTTCAGAGGTAAGACGGTCCGCGGCCACAATAACCTGATGTATCGCTATCAGGGCATGGATGGCATCAAGACGGGCTATACCAATGCCTCCGGCTTCAATCTCGTGAGCGCAGTGCAAGATGGCAACCGTCGCGTCGTCGGCGTTGTCCTCGGCGGCCGCACGGCTCGCAGCCGCGACGCTCAAATGGCAGCACTTCTCGACAAGTATCTCGGCCGCGGATCCAACGGCGGTACGCTCGTTGCCGGCGCCGGTGCCAAGCAGCAGGTCGAGGTTGCCTCCGCCGCCGACACCGATGTTTCTCTCCCGGGCGTCGCGTCTTCTGCGATGGCGCCGGCCAGCGGGCGCCCCGCCAAAATTCCGTTCGCTCTCGGCTACTCCAACACCGCAGCCGTTCCCACGGACCGCCCGGCGGCCCTTAATGAAATCGCCAATGCCGGCAAGCCGCAGGCTCCGGCCAGCGGCTGGCAGATCCAGATTTCGGCCGCTCCGAGCGCCGAGGCTGCCCGCGCGCTCCTCTCGCTCGCAAAGTCCGAAGGCGGCGCGCCGCTGAAGTCGGCGTCTCCCTATACGGAAGCTGTCGGCACCGGCGCCAACGCCGTCTACCGGGCGCGCTTCGTCGGCTTCGACAGCAAAGACGCGGCCACGGCAGCCTGCGAAGCGCTCAAGAAGCGCTCCTACGACTGCGTGCTACTCGGCGATCACAGCTAAGCTCCGAACGGCAGAGCTGCTGGACAATCCGGACGAATCGACGCTTTCCTTTCTGTGCACAAAAGGAGAACGCCGATGCTTGCATTCTCTTCGCGCCGCTATGCCGAGGCAAATGGCATCGAAAGGGATCCGGACTGGTATCTCCTGAAGCTGCAGGAAGAAATGGGCGAACTCACGCAAGCCTGGAACCGCGTGAGCGGAAGAGGGCGCCTGAAAGGCAAGACGCCGGATGAGCTGAAGCGCGACCTTGCCGACGAGACGGCCGACATGCTCGGTCATATTCTGCTCTTCGCCCGTCACAACGGCATCGACCTTACGCCCTCGATCGAGCGCAAGTGGCTGTTCAAGTTCAACGCCGGATAGTCAGCTTGCGCTGACGGTCCGCCGGTAGAACTTATTGTCCACCGCCATCACGGGGAAGGAGCGGGGTAGGTCGGCGCGGGTGATCTCGACGAAGCCGTTCTTTTCGTAGAAGCGATGCGCGGCGAGGAATTTGTCGGTCGTGCCGAGAAAGACCTCCCGAATGCCGTTGGCTTCGACATGGGAGAAGAGCGCATTCAGCAGCCTCGCCGCGACGCCATGCTCGCGGCCGCGCACGACCGCGGCGACGAACATCTTGCGAAGCGCCGCCTGGTTGTTGCCGATGTCCTTGAGGCCGACCGTGCCGACGATGACGCCGTCAAGCTCGGCCACCCAGAACTGGCCCTTGCGGGACTGGTAAAAATCCGGGATCACCTGCAGATCCGGCTGGTCGTCGGCCGTGATCGCGATACCGAATTCGTTGCGCTGGATCGGCAGGATAACCGAGAAGACGCCATCGATGTCTGGGGCGGCGAAGGGTCTGATCTTGATATCGCTCATCACTGCCTCCGGACGGGTCAGGCCTGCGTGCCCCCGACGGTCACTTGGTCCATGCGAAGGTGCGGCTGGCCGACGCCGACCGGGACCCATTGGCCGGCCTTGCCGCAATTGCCGATGCCGGTGTCGAGCTTCATGTCGTTGCCGATCATCGACACACGCTTCATGGCGTCCGGACCGTTGCCGATCAGCATCGCACCCTTGATCGGTGCGCCGATCCTGCCGTTTTCGATGAGGTAGGCTTCGGTGCAACCAAAGACGAATTTCCCAGACGTGATATCCACCTGTCCGCCGCCGAAGGAAACGGCGTAGATGCCTTTCTTCACCGAGGCGATGATCTCTTCCGGCGTCTTGTCGCCGCCGAGCATATAGGTGTTGGTCATGCGCGGCATCGGCACATGCGCATAGCCCTGACGCCGGCCGTTGCCGGTCGGCTGCATCCCCATCAGGCGGGCGTTCTGCCGGTCCTGCATGTAGCCGACGAGCTTGCCGTTTTCGATGAGCACGTTGTATCCGGACGGCGTCCCTTCGTCGTCGATCGTGATCGAGCCGCGGCGGTTGTCGATCGTGCCATCATCGACGACGGTGACGCCGGGGGCGGCGACCATCTGGCCGAGCAGGCCTGCAAAGGCCGATGTCTTCTTGCGGTTGAAATCGCCTTCGAGACCGTGGCCGACAGCTTCGTGCAGCATGACGCCCGGCCAGCCCGAGCCGAGCACGACGTCCATCGTGCCCGCCGGCGCCTCGATCGCTTCGAGATTGACGAGCGCCTGGCGCAAGGCTTCATCCGCGCCGTATTGCCAGCTACCCTGCGCGATGAAATCGCCAAAGCCGATGCGACCGCCGCTTCCATAGGAGCCGCTCTCCTGCCGGTCGCCTTCACCCACGATGACGGAGATGTTGATGCGCGTCATCGGACGGATGTCGCGCACGCGATGGCCATCGGCGCGCAGGATATCCACGACCTGCCAGCTCGCGGCGACCGACGCCGTCACCTGGCGCACCTTGTCGTTCTTGCCGCGCAGATATGCGTCGATATCGGTCAAGACCTTGACCTTCTCTTCGAAAGTCGGCGAGCCGATCGGATTTTCGTCAGTATAGAATTTCTTGTTGGTGCCCTGAGGGGCTGCCGCGTAGCTGCCGGAGTAGCCTTTCGTGACGGCGCCGACGGCATCTGCCGCACGCTTCAGTGCCGCAACCGAAAGATCGCCCGCATGTGCGTAGCCGACGGCTTCGCCGGCGACGGCGCGAAGGCCGAAACCCTGCTCCGTGTTGAAGCTGCCGCCCTTCAGGCGGCCGTTGTCGAACATTAGCGATTCCGCCTGCGCATGCTCGATGAAGAGTTCGCCGTCATCCGAGCCGGAAAGCGCCTCGGCAACGAGTTTACGCATCGCCGCTTCGTCGGCGTCGAACAGCGTCAGCAGGTCGGTATTCATGGTCGTATTCTCCGCTTCGAAGCAGGAACGCTTCCAGGCCGATGTAGGTCCGCAGAGCAGCTGGAGCAAGTCCTTATCAGGGCAGCGCGTCGTAGCCTTCCGCAAAGCCCTTGAGATCGACCGGAATGCCGATACCTTCTTCCGGGGTCTGGAAGACGATGAAGGTGGCGCTTTTGCCACTGCGGAAAGTCTTCAGAAGCTCGTCCTCGAGAACGACCTCCGCATAGCAGCCGTCTGCAAAGCAGCGCACGAAGTAGGCGCGGCCGATATCCTTGCCGTCGACATTGAGACCAAGCCCGTTGGGCAGCAGCACGCCGAGCGGCGCCAGCACGCGGAGAATCTTCGATTTCCGGTCGGCGGTCTTCAGCACGACGACGGAGAGGCCGACTTCCGGCCGGTCCTCGGCGATCACGTTCTGCATCAGCGCACATTGCTCAGCGGAGGCGCCGGCTGGCTTGTCGCAGACGACCGACCACGCGCCGTGATTGGACTTCACCGTTCCGGGTGCCTGGGGCTGACTCTGGCCGGGGGCTGCCTGCTGCGGGGCGGGCTGCGCCGGCGCCGGCTGCGGGGCAGGGGGCTTCGGTGCCGGCTGCTGCTGGGCGAGTACGGGTGCTGTCGCGGCGGCGGCGATGCTGATGGTCAGAATGAGCGACCGCGCGAGGGAATGGAAACCCATGGAAACCTCTGGAATTCGAATCAGTGCCGCTATTGTTGAAGGCCACCATTGCAAATGAAAAGCCCCGCCCCGTCAAAACCGGGGGACTGCGGCAGAAATAGGACCTTCGCCGATAATGCCGGAAGGGAGTCACCCGCGATTGCTTTTCGTAGGATGGTGGAATCTTCGGCAATGCTTTGCGTTGCAGCCGAATTCGGCCTTGGACGAAAATGCCGCATATACAATTGCTTTGGCTAGTTGCGGTTGATGGCAAACTGTGGTTTGACACGACGGAGGATGGAAGGACTGCGTCGGGCTCGACGCCGGTCTGGGTTTAGGGAGATATTGAGGTGATTAAGAAGGCTTATGCAGCCGTGACCGCTTTGGTCTGTCTGCTTTTTGCTTCAGCCAGTTTAGCCGATCAGCCGATGCCGTGGCAGGCCACGCTGCAGCCGGCCGCAACGCCGATCATGCGGGAAATCCGTTGGTTCGAGCAGTACACGCTGTGGTTCATCGTTCCGATCACGCTGTTTGTCCTGGTGCTTTTGATCGTCGCCTGCGTCAAGTTCCGCGCTAGCGCCAATCCGGTACCGTCGAGGACAAGCCATAATACGATCATCGAAGTTATCTGGACCGTAGGGCCGGTTCTCATTCTTCTCTTCCTCGCCGTTCCGTCGTTCAATCTTCTGACGGAGCAGCTCACTCTTCCGGAAAATCCGGATATCACGCTGAAGGCGACTGCTACCCAGTGGCAGTGGAATTATGAGTATGAGGGCACCGGCGATTCACCGCTCGCTTTTGACTCCTATCTGCTGAAGGAACCGGATCGCGCCGCTGCCGGCAAGACCGATCTTGCCACCTATCCGCGCCTGCTCGCGGTTGACAACGAGGTCGTGCTGCCGGTCAACAAGACGATCCGTGTTCTCGTAACCGCCGCGCCGACCGACGTCATCCATGCCTTCGCAATGCCGTCCTTCGGCGTCAAGATCGATGCTGTTCCGGGCCGTCTCAATGAGACCTGGTTCAAGACCGAGCGCGAAGGCCTGTTCTATGGCCAGTGTTCCGAGCTCTGCGGCAAGGACCACGCATTCATGCCGATCGCCATCCGCGTCGTCTCCGAGGACAAGTACAAGCAGTGGCTCACGGCCGCCGCTACTGACCTTCCCGGAGCTTATAAGGCCTTGATGGCCGCCACCGATGGTCCGGCAAAGTCTGTCGACGTCGCCGAAAACGTTCAGTAATTAGAAGGGGATCGCGACAATGGCTGGACCTTCCGCTCACGATCATTCTCATGACGCCCATGCGCATGACGATCATCACGACCACTCGCACAAGCCGAGCTTCGTCAATCGCTGGTTCTTCTCGACGAATCACAAGGACATCGGCACGCTTTACCTGATCTTCGCGATCATCGCCGGCATCATCGGCGGTGCGCTGTCCGTCGCCATGCGCATGGAACTGCAGGAACCGGGCATCCAGATCTTCCACGGTCTGGCCTCGATGGTTTACGGCTTCGAAGGCGACGCCGCGATCGACGGCGCCAAGCACATGTTCAACGTTTTCACCACCGCTCACGCCCTGATCATGATCTTCTTCATGGTCATGCCGGCGATGATCGGCGGTTTCGCCAACTGGATGGTGCCGATCATGATCGGCGCGCCGGACATGGCCTTCCCGCGCCTGAACAACATCTCCTTCTGGCTGATCGTTCCGGCCTTCCTGCTGCTCGTGCTCTCGATGTTCGTCGAGGGCCCCGCGGGCGCTTATGGCGCAGGCGGCGGCTGGACGATGTACCCACCGTTCGCGACCGTCGGCCAGCCGGGCCCGGCCGTCGACCTGGCGATCTTCTCGCTGCACATTGCTGGTGCCTCGTCGATCCTCGGCGCGATCAACTTCATCACCACGATCCTGAACATGCGCGCTCCGGGCATGACGCTGCACAAGATGCCGCTCTTTGCCTGGGCGGTTCTGATCACCGCGTTCCTGCTGCTGCTCTCGCTGCCGGTTCTGGCAGGCGGCATTACAATGCTGCTCACCGACCGCAACTTCGGCACGTCCTTCTTCGCGCCGGAAGGCGGCGGTGACCCGATCCTCTACCAGCACCTGTTCTGGTTCTTCGGCCACCCGGAAGTCTACATCCTGATCCTGCCGGGCTTCGGCATGGTCAGCCACATCATCTCGACCTTCTCGAGAAAGCCGATCTTCGGCTATCTCGGCATGGCTTATGCCATGGTGGCGATCGGTGCCGTCGGCTTTGTCGTCTGGGCCCACCACATGTATACGGTCGGGCTGTCGCTCGATGCCCAGCGCTACTTCGTCTTCTCGACGATGGTCATCGCCGTTCCGACGGGCGTGAAGATCTTCTCGTGGATCGCGACGATGTGGGGCGGTTCGATCAGCTTCCGCGTGCCGATGGTCTGGGCGATCGGGTTCATCTTCCTGTTCACGGTCGGTGGCGTGACGGGCGTTCAGCTGGCAAACGCCGGTCTCGACCGTTCGCTGCACGACACCTATTACGTTGTGGCCCACTTCCACTACGTTCTGTCGCTCGGCGCCGTGTTTGCCATCTTCGCTGCATGGTACTACTGGTTCCCGAAGATGAGCGGCTACATGTACAACGAGTTCGTCGGCCACCTGCATTTCTGGGTCATGTTCATCGGCGTCAACCTGGTGTTCTTCCCGCAGCACTTCCTCGGGCTTGCGGGCATGCCGCGCCGTTACATCGACTATCCGGATGCATTTGCCGGCTGGAACTTTGTTTCCTCGGTTGGCTCGTATATCTCGGCTTTCGGTGTGCTGATCTTCCTCTTCGGCGTTTTCGAAGCCTTCGCGAAGAAACGCGTCGCGGGCGACAATCCTTGGGGCGAGGGTGCCACCACGCTCGAATGGCAGCTGCCTTCGCCGCCGCCGTACCACCAGTGGGAACAACTCCCGCGTATTAAGTAAGAACTGAAATTCGGCGCCGCATGCAGATGCGGCGTCCGGGCTTGAATGTAGGACGAAGGAATGCCGGTCATAAACAGTCACGAGGTGCTTGCGGAGGAGGGGGAATATCGCCTGTCGGAAGCTAGTGCGCGCGATTATTTCGAGTTGCTGAAGCCGCGTGTGATGTCACTCGTGGTCTTCACGGCGTTTGCCGGTCTGGTGCTGGCGCCCGGTCACATCAATCCTCTTCTGGGCTTAATCTCGGTCCTGTGCATCGCAGTGGGGGCAGGCGCCTCCGGCGCGCTCAACATGTGGTACGATGCCGATATCGACGCCATCATGACCCGCACTGCCCGTCGGCCGATCCCGGCCGGCCGCATCAGGCCGGGGGAAGCGCTGGCCTTCGGCCTCGTGCTCTCGGGCTTTTCGGTCACCATCCTCGGCCTTGCCGTCAACTGGCTTTCGGCCTCGATCCTTGCCTTCACGATCTTCTTCTACGTGATCGTCTACACGATGTGGCTGAAGCGCTCGACGCCGCAGAACATCGTCATCGGCGGTGCCGCCGGCGCTTTTCCGCCGATGATCGGCTGGGCCTGCGTGACGAACTCGGTGACGATCGAGAGCACTGTTCTGTTTCTCATCATCTTCCTTTGGACTCCGGCACATTTCTGGGCGCTGGCGCTCTTCAAGATGCGCGACTACGAAGCCGTCGGCGTGCCGATGCTGCCGAACGTGTCCGGTGAGCGCACGACCAAACACCAGATCGTCGCCTATGCGGTGCTGACGGCGGTGTGCGCTGTCATCCCTTCCTTCCTCGGCTTTGCGAGTATTGGATACGGCCTTGTCGCGGCCGCGCTCGGCGCGTTCTTCATATACTGTTCCATCGCCGTCTGGCGCATGCCGGATGGCGATCTCAAGATGATCCCGGCAAAGAAGCTGTTTGCTTTCTCGATCTTCTACCTGTTCGCGATCTTCTCTGCCCTGATGCTTGACCGGCTCGCCTGGCTGCTGGTTTCCCAGACGGGGGGTCTCTTCTGATGGAAACCGTCAAGCTTACCGAAGCGCAGCGCAAGTCGCGCCGCAACCGGAACGTCGCTCTCGGCCTCGTACTTGGAGCTCTCTGCGTTCTCTTCTACGCCGTCACGATCGTGAAATTCACGGGGCACGGGGGCTGAACCGATGAGTGAGAGCGCAAAGGCACCGGCGAAGCAGGGTCGCAACAACGGCGCCGTCGTCTTCATGTGCCTGAGTTTCGTCGTCGGCATGGGAGCGATGAGCTTTGCCGCCGTGCCACTGTATCGCATGTTTTGCCAGGTGACCGGCTATAACGGCACGACGCAGCGCGTCGATCAGGCCTCGAGCGTTATTCTCGATCGCACGATGCGCGTCACCTTCGACGCCAATGTGGCGCCGGGTCTGTTCTGGAATTTCAAGCCGGTCCAGCGCGAGGTCAATCCGCGCATCGGCGAGACCATCCAGGTCAACTTCGTGGCCGAGAACCGTTCCAATGAAACGCAACGTGGCCAGGCGGTCTTCAATGTCACGCCGGGCGAAGCGGGAGCTTACTTCAACAAGGTCCAGTGCTTCTGCTTCAACGAGACCGATCTGAAGCCGGGCGAGCGGCTCGAGATGCCGGTGGTGTTCTACATCGATCCGGATATTACCAAGGCCGTCGAGTCGAAAGACATCCACACGGTCACGCTATCATATACGTTCTACCCGAAAGAAGGTCCCAAGCCTGTGGCTTCGAATGCGGGTGGAGCAGCGAAAGTTGAAAAGAAACTTTGATTGAGACTCGTTTCCGGCCATGCCCGGAGACGATGCGAAGGCAGACATTCGGGGGAGCTGACATGGCCGATGCGCATCAGAAGAATCACGACTATCACATCATCGACCCAAGCCCGTGGCCCATTCTGGCCGCGATTGGTGCCTTCATCGTAACCTTCGGTGGCGTCGGCTACATGCGCTTTCTGAATGGCGGGTCGCTGCACCTTTTCGGCATCGAATGGGCTCAGCCCTGGCTGTTCTTCATCGGTCTCGCGCTGATCCTTTACGTCATGTACGGCTGGTGGGCCGACACCGTGAAGGAAGCCCACGAGGGCGCGCATACCCGCGTCGTGTCGCTGCACCTGCGCTACGGCATGATCATGTTCATCGCTTCGGAAGTGATGTTCTTCGTGGCCTGGTTCTGGGCCTATTTCGACGCGAGCCTCTTTCCGAATGAAGCCATCCAGGCCTCGCGCGTCGCCTTCACCGGTGGCCAGTGGCCGCCGAAGGGCATCGAGGTTCTCGATCCCTGGCACCTGCCGATCTACAACACCGTCATCCTGCTGCTCTCCGGCACGACGGTCACCTGGGCCCACCACGCCCTCCTGCACAACGACCGCAAGGGGCTCATTCAGGGTCTGACGCTCACCGTTCTGCTGGGAGCGCTGTTCTCTGGTGTCCAGGCGTATGAGTACCTCCATGCGCCGTTTGCCTTCAAGAACTCGATCTACGGCGCCACTTTCTTCATGGCGACCGGCTTCCATGGTTTCCACGTGCAGATCGGCACCATCTTCCTGCTGGTCTGCCTGCTGCGGGCAATCCGTGGCGACTTCACGCCGAAGCAGCACTTCGGCCTCGAAGCCGCCGCCTGGTACTGGCATTTCGTCGACGTGGTCTGGCTCTTCTTGTTCTTCTGCATCTACGTCTGGGGCGGCTGGGGCGCACCGGTCGCAGCAGGCTGATGGATTGAAAGAGAAACAGAAAAGCGGGTGCCATCGGCGCCCGCTTTTTTGTGGCTCACCTTGAAGCGGCGATCCGCTCGAAGGCGGAGGGTTCCGGAATTCCGAGATCGAGCTGCTGCCGGATGGCTTCGGCGCATTCGTGCGGCGTCAGGACCGACGTATCGAGCTCGAGATCGTAGATGCCCGGCTTGTGCACCTCCTCCTGCCAGCGCCGCACGGCGTCCGGAATTGGTTCCTCGCTACTGCCCTTTTCGTATAGATCCTCACGCTCGGGTTCGTCGATGTTGCGGCGCTCCATGATCACGTCCAACGGGCAACGTACGCCGACGAAAAGCACCGGGAAGCCTTCGAGCCTGCGGGCGCAGTCGGTCAGAATGCCGAGCGGCTGCGAATAGGCTTCGTGATGCCCAAGATCGGCGACGATATTCAGTCCCAGTCCGGCATGGATGGCGATCGACTCGTAGAGCGCCGCATAGAAAAACGGCACCCATTCCTCCAGATCGGGACGCTCGCCGCCGGGGCGAAGGCCTATGCCCGGCAGGTAACGTTCCGGCGTCATGCCGTTATAGGTATCGACGCCGAGGTTCATCCACGGCCCGTCGAGCTCCTGCTGAATGGTTCTTGCGATCGTTGTCTTGCCGCTCCGCGGCGCGCCGTTCAGGATCACGATCTGCCCGGCATAGCTGTTGGTGTTCATCAGTGTTCTTCTTCTGCTTGGCGCGGAATCGCACAGCGAATCGCGCAGGTAATTTCCTTTCGTCCTGGGGATGCTTTATGGGAGACTTAAGGCACGGTCGAAAAAAGACGACTTTGCCCGAAAGGAGTAGCATGAGCGAAGACACAGCCCATTTCCCTCCCGTCGATCCGGTTAAAACCGGCTTCAAAGGCTGCTGCCCGCGCTGCGGACAGGGAAAATTGTTTTCTGGCGTGCTCGCGCTGAAACCGCGCTGCGCCGCTTGCGGCCTCGATTATGCCTTTGCCGATTCGGGCGACGGCCCTGCGGTTTTCGTCATTCTCATCGTCGGCTTCATCATCATCGGGATGGTGCTCTGGCTGGAGGTGAACTATTCGCCGCCGATCTGGCTGCACATTCTGCTTTTCGCCCCGTTGACGATCGTGCTTTCGCTGCTGGCGCTGCGCTGGTGCAAGGGCATCCTGATCGCCATGCAGTACCGCCACAATGCTCGTGAAGGACGCATTTCCCGTGACTGACATCCAGACAACGGCCGCCCGCCGCAAGCTGCCGGTCTTCACCGGCTTTGCGGTGCTGATTGCGCTGGCCATCCTGATTTCGCTCGGCACCTGGCAGGTGGAGCGCTTGCACTGGAAGGAAGGCCTGATCGCCGATATCGCGGCGCGTCGCGGATCGGCGCCGGTGCTGCTTGCCGATATCGAGCAGATGCTGGCCTCGGGGAGCGATATCGAATATCGCCCCGTTACCGTGTCCGGCCTCTATGTGCATGACAAGGAGCGCCACTTCTTCGCCACTTGGCACGGCGAGACCGGCTACTTCGTCTATACCCCGCTGCAGCTTGCCGACGGTCGCTACCTTTTCGTCAATCGGGGCTTCGTTCCCTATGAGAGCAAGGAGCCCGAAAAGCGGATGCAGGGGCAGGTGACGGGGGTACAGACTATCACCGGCCTGGCGCGCAACAAGCTGCCCGGGAAGCCTTCCTCACTCGTGCCGGAAAACGATGTCGCCAAGAACATCTTCTACTGGAAGGACCTCGATGTAATGGCCGCGAGCACGGGCCTCGACAAAGGAAGTGTCGTGCCGTTTTTCGTGGATGCCGATTCGACGCCAAACCCAGGCGGTTTTCCCGTCGGCGGCGTCACCGAGATCGACTTGCCCAACAACCACCTGCAATATGCCTTCACCTGGTACGGGTTGGCGGCAGCGCTGGTCGCCGTTGTCGCAATCGCGTGGTTCCGCAAAGGCGGCACGCCCGCCTCGCAATAGTATCGCTTCAATTCCCTCTTATATTGGGCTAGACACCCGAGACGATGGATACCGGACGTAAGATGAACATTGCAGCGAAACCTCCTTTGACGATCAGGCTTTGCGGTCCCCGCGGCTTCTGCGCCGGCGTCGACCGTGCGATCCAGATCGTCGTGTTGGCGCTGAAGGCCTACGGTGCGCCCGTCTATGTCCGCCACGAGATCGTGCATAACCGCTACGTGGTCGAGGGATTGGAGGCCAAGGGCGCGGTCTTTGTCGAGGAGCTGGACGAAATTCCGCAGGAGCACCGCGCCCAGCCGGTCGTCTTTTCCGCGCATGGCGTTCCGAAGTCCGTTCCGGAAGATGCAAACGCCCGCAATCTTTTCTATCTCGATGCGACTTGCCCGCTGGTCTCCAAGGTCCACAAGCAGGCAATGCGGCATAACCGCCTCGGCCGTCATGTCGTGCTGATTGGCCATGCCGGCCATCCGGAAGTCGTTGGCACGATGGGCCAGCTTCCCGAGGGCTCTGTCTCGCTGATCGAGACGGTTGAAGATGCCGATTCCTACCAGCCCGCCGATCCGGATAACCTGGGCTATGTAACCCAGACCACGCTCTCGGTGGATGACACGGCAGGGGTGATTGCACGCCTCGAGCAGCGTTTTCCGAATCTGACGGCGCCTGCTGCCGATTCCATCTGCTACGCGACGACCAATCGCCAGGAAGTCGTGAAGCAGGCAGCACCCGGCTGCGACCTCTTCATCATCGTCGGCGCGCCGAACTCCTCGAACTCCAAGCGCCTTGTCGAGGTCGCGCTGAGGGCAGGGGCAAAGAAGTCGATCCTGGTGCAGCGCGCCGCCGAACTCGACTGGGACGAGATTGGCCCGATTTCGACGCTCGGCCTTTCCGCCGGCGCCTCCGCACCGGAAGTGATCGTCAACGAGATCATCGAGGCCTTCCGCACGCGTTTTGACGCCAAGGTCGAGCTGGCCGAAACCGTCCAGGAAAACGAGCATTTCCTCGTCAACCGGGAGCTGCGCAGTATCGAACTGACGGCGGCCGACATGGCTTTCGTGAATGGTTGAGCTAGAGGCAGAGCGTACATCAGGAACTCCCTCATTCCTGTGCTTGTCACAGGAATCCAGTGTGCCCAAGTCCTTGGGCGCGAAAGACTCTTGATTAGCGGGCGCTTATCGCTTTATTCACGGCGCAGACGCGCCGTGGCTGGATTCCTGTGACAAGCACAGGAATGAGGGACAACGGGAAGCCGTCGAGACGCCCACCTTCTAGTGCCCACCGATTGTGAGACCGCACCTTGGCCGTTTACACCGATATTTCCGAAGACGATCTGAAGTGGTTCCTGACGGAATACGATACCGGCGAGCTGCTGTCCTACAAGGGGATCGCCGAGGGCGTCGAGAACTCGAATTTCCTACTGCACACCTCGAAGGATCCGCTGATCCTGACGCTTTACGAAAAACGCGTTGAAAGAAACGACCTGCCTTTCTTCCTCGGGCTGATGCATCATCTGGCCGACCGCGGCCTGTCCTGCCCGCTGCCGCTGCCGCGCAAGGACGGCGCACTGCTCGGCAGACTTTCGGATCGTCCTGCAGCTCTCATTTCCTTTCTCGAGGGCATGTGGCTGAGAAAGCCGGAGGCAAAGCATTGCCGGGAAGTCGGCAAGGCCCTGGCGAAGATGCATGTCGCAGGGGAGGGTTTCGAGCTGAAGCGCCCGAATGCACTGTCACTTGAAGGTTGGAAAGTGCTTTGGGACAAGTCTGAGGCGCGTGCCGACGAGGTCGAGAAAGGCCTGTCCGCCGAAATCCGTGGCGAGATCGATTTCCTGTCCGCCAACTGGCCAAAGGAACTGCCGGCCGGCGTCATCCACGCCGATCTCTTTCCAGACAACGTCTTTTTCCTCAGCGACGAACTGTCCGGCCTGATCGATTTCTATTTTGCCTGCAACGATCTGCTCGCCTATGACGTCTCGATCTGCCTCAATGCCTGGTGCTTCGAGAAGGACGGCGCCTACAACATCACCAAGGGCACGGCGATGTTGGAAGGCTATCAGAGCGTGCGGCCGCTCAGCCCTGCCGAACTTGCCGCCCTCCCGATTCTCGCGCGCGGTTCCGCGCTCCGCTTCTTCCTGACCCGCCTGTACGACTGGCTGACGACGCCGGAAGGCGCGATGGTCACCAAGAAGGACCCGCTCGAATATCTGCGGAAGCTGCGCTTCCACCGCCAGATCGAATCGGCCGCCGAATACGGGCTGTCAGCATGAAGCACGTCGATATCTTCACGGACGGCGCCTGCTCCGGCAATCCCGGCCCCGGCGGCTGGGGCGCGATCCTGCGTTACGGCGACGTTGAAAAGGAACTTTCCGGCGGCGAGGCTGAGACGACCAACAACCGCATGGAACTGATGGCTGCGATCTCCGCCCTCAGCGCATTAACGCAGCCCTGCGAGGTCGATCTTTATACCGACAGCGCCTATGTCAAGGACGGCATTTCCAAGTGGATTTTCGGCTGGAAGAAGAATGGCTGGAAGACCGCCGACAAGAAGCCGGTGAAGAATGCCGAGCTTTGGCAGGCCCTGGAGGAGCAGCGCAACAAGCACAAGGTGACGCTGCACTGGATCAAGGGCCACGCCGGCCATCCGGAAAACGAGCGGGCCGATGAGCTCGCGCGCATGGGAATGGCGCCCTTCAAGAAACGCTAGAACGTCCCGGCCAAAATTTCGTAGAAACAAACACATGAGGCGCTTCCATGAATCAGCCGGGAAACGCCTTCGTGCGGAACACGAGGGGGGATGTCGTGCGGATTGTCTCGCTGAACGCCTGGGGCGGCAAGCTGCATCGGCCTTTGATGGACTATCTCAGCACCGTCGAGGCCGATGTCCTTTGCCTGCAGGAAGTCACCCGCTCCGTGACCGTGAAGAGCGACTGGCTGGAATATCGCGACGGCAGCCATATCCTGCCTCAGCGCGCCAACCTCTTCGAGGAGATCAGGGCTGCTCTGCCGATGCATGACGCCTTTTTCGCGCCGACGGCGAGAGGCGAACTCTTCGACGGCGACCAAATCGTGCCTTCGGAATTTGGTCTCGCGACCTTCGTGCGCCGGTCCTTCGCGGTGATCGGCCACGCAATGGATTTCGTTCATGGCGACTTTTCCGAAGATGGCTACGGCTCCCATCCGCGGGCGCGAAACGCGCACGCCATCCGCCTCTTCGACTATGAGGCGGGCTCTACGGTCACCGTTACCCAGCTGCACGGGCTGCGGGATATGAACGGCAAGGGCGATACGCCTGCCCGCCATGGCCAGGCTGACGCGTTGGTCAAGCTGATTGAGCGCATCTTGCACAAGGGCGAGCGGCTCGTCGTCTGCGGCGACTTCAATGTCTTGCCGGGAAGCGTCATGTTCGAAGCCCTCGGCAGACTCGGCTTAACCGACCTGGTCACCTCCCGTGGCTTTACGGATACCCGAACATCGTACTACGCCAAAGAGGGGCGCTTTGCGGACTACATGCTCGTGACGCCGGATGTCGGCGTCGTCAGGTTCGATGTGGTCGCGGAACCGGAAGTGTCGGATCATCGTCCGCTTCTGCTGGAAATTGATTGATCGCGGCCGTGGTATGTGTCAGCGGTTCTGGCGATGCATCCGCGCTTACCGGCCGATCAGGCTAAAGATGACGTCGTGAAAACGGACCTCAGCCAGCACTGACCCGTCAGCATCGGTCACCTCTATGACGTGTGGCTCGATCATCTCTCCAGCCGCCACTCGCTCTGCGATCAGCGTAAGAGCATCTTCGTTTGCTTCATCAATCGCCGCCACCAGATCGTCTAGTTCCGAACCATCTGGATCATCGATCAGGTCCGCACCTTTACGGATGTGAAAGTAGAATACCGGCATAAGTTCTCAACCAACGGTCGGGCTGAATGTTCCGGTCCGAAAGCGTACACGCGGCACCCCCTATATCAGTGTTTTTTGGCAGTGATCGCTTGAGGCCGTCGGCACTTCATCGATTCAGGCAGCATACGACCGCTCCGCGATCCTCCCTTGCTCTCGGCCTCATTCCCTCTATTGTGCCGGCAACGAAATTAGGGAGACCACAATATGATCCTGCACTGCGTATTGCTGCGGCTCAAGGCCGCGACAACGGGCGAGGAGAAGCAGGCGCTGTTCGAATCGGTCGTCGCGTTGAAGCAGGTGATCCCAGGCATTCTCGATGTCAAACATGGACCCAACATCTCTCCGGAGGGCTTGCATGGCGGCTTCGTCGATGGTTTTGCGGTGACCTTCGAAAGTGCCGAAGCACGAGATGCCTATCTCGTGCATCCCGAGCATGTCGCCGTCGGCGAGCGAATCGTATCCTCGCTCGACGGAGGCCTTGCCGGCCTGCTCGTCTTCGATCTCAGCCTCTGAGAGGGGCCGCGGATCTCTCCGCGGCCTCTCGTCGGTCAGCTCGACCTCGCCATGGCCGCGGCGATCTGGTCGACATTATAGCGGAACATCTTTTCGTAGGTCGGCGCCGGGCCCTTCGCATCCGAAAGGGATTCGACGTAAAGTTCGCCGCCGGGTTCGGCGCCCGTCGCCTTGGCGACCTGCTTGACGAGGCGTGGATCGTTCGAGTTTTCGAAGAAATAGGTCTTCACATGCTCGGCCTTGATCTGCTCGATGAGCTTGGCGACGTCGGCAGCGGAAGCTTCCGTCTCCGTCGAGAGGCCAACGGGTGCGAGGAAGCTGACGTTGTATTCCCGGCCGAAGTAGCCGAAGGCGTCATGACTGGTCAGCACCTTTCGCCGGTCATCCGGAACCGCGTCGAACTTCGAATGCGCATAGGCGTCGAGCTTGTCGAGCGTCTTCGTGTAGCGCTCGGCATTCGCCTTGAAGGCTGCCGCATCCGCCGGATCGGCCGCTGACAGGGCTTTCTCGATATTCGCGACCCAGATCTTGACGTTGACCGGGCTGTTCCAGACGTGAGGATCGGTCACCGTCTGCCCGTCCTCTTCCATCGTGCGGGTATTGACGCTATCGGAAACGGCGACCGGCGTTCCCTTGTAGCCCGAGGCAGCGATCAGCCGGTCCATCCAGCCCTCAAGGCCCTCGCCGCTGACGAAGGTCACCTGCGCCGCCTTCAGGTGCTTGGCGTCGGTGGGAGATGGTTCGAACTCGTGTGGATCGCCATTCGGCCCGACTAGGGTCGTCACCTTCACATGGTCGCCGCCCACTTTGCTGACGACATCGGCGAGGACGGTAAACGAGGCAACGACATTCAGCGTCTCGGCAGAAGCGGGCATCGCCGAGAAGGCGAGCAGCGCGGGAAGGGCCACGGGCAGAAGCAGTCTGGGGGCAAGCATTGAAGTCTCCTTGAGGTTAGCCCTTGAGATGCGGGCGGGGAAAGATGCGCCAGGCAAGGCCTGATGGCGCGAGGAAGATGGACAGCCCGTAGATCACCGCCGCCGTCATGATGATTGTCGGACCGGAGGCGAGCTCGAGATGGTAGGAAGCAATCAGGCCGACATAGCCGGAGGCCGTGGCGCTGATCGCGGCGATTGCGATCATCGACGGCAGGCTACGTGACCAGAGCTGGGCGATTGCTGCCGGCAGCATCATCAGGCCGACTGCCATCAGCGTGCCGAGCGCCTGGAAACTGGCGACGAGGTTGAGCACGACGAGCAGCAGGAAAAGCACGTGATAGACCGGCCCCCGGCCGCCGACCGCCCGCAGGAATCCCGGGTCGAAGCATTCGGCGACCAGCGGCCGGTAGATGACGGCAAGAACGGCGAGCGTCACCGAGCTGATTGTGCCGATCTGGAAAAGCGCCGGGGCGTCGATCGCAAGGATGGTGCCGAAGAGCACGTGCAGCAGGTCGATGTTCGATCCGCGCAGCGACACGATCAGCACGCCGAGAGCAAGGGAGGTGAGATAGAAGCTTGCGAAGCTCGCATCCTCCTGCAGTACCGTCGTCCGGCTGACTAAGCCTGAAAGCAGCGCGACCGAGAGGCCGGCCACAAGGCCGCCGATGCCCATGGCGGTGAGCGACAGCGAGCCCGCAACGAGATAGCCGATCGCCGCCCCCGGCAGCACGGCGTGGCTCATCGCATCGCCCATCAGGCTCATGCGCCGCAGCATCAGTAAGACGCCGATCGGACCTGAGCCGAGGCTGAGGCAAAGGCAGGCCACCAGCGCGCGGCGCATGAAGCCGAAATCGGCGAAGGGCGCAAGGAAGATGTCGTAAACCGTCATGCCGCGGGCTCGCAGGCTTGCGCATCCTCGTCCCAACGCTCGGCCATGGCGCGCGCCTTGAGAAGATTGGCCGGCGACATCACGTCGCCGGTCGGTCCCCAACCGATCAATGTCCGGGCAATCAGCAGCGTCTCGGGGAAGTGCGCCCGCACCTGATCGAAGTCGTGAAGCACCGCAACGACGGTCCGCCCGTCGCCATGCCAGCGGGCGACGATCTCCAGTAGGTCCCTGGTCGTACGGGCGTCGATGGCGTTGAATGGCTCATCGAGCAGTATCACCTTGGCATCTTGCAGCAGCAGCCGGGCAAAAAGCACGCGTTGAAACTGCCCGGCCGACAGCGAGCCGATGTGGCGCTTTTCGAAGCCTTGGAGCCCGACGGCGGAAAGTGCCGCGCGGGCCTTGTCCGTGTCCTCGCTCGAGACACGTCCGAAAGCGCCGCTATTTGGCCATGCGCCGAACAGAACCGCGTCGAAGACGCAGATCGGAAAGCGGCGGTTGATCTCCGCAGCCTGCGGCAGGTAGCCGAAATCCGTCCGCTTGAGCTGGTGGGAAATGCGCCCTTCGGCCGGCCGCAGCTCGCCCATGATGGCTTTCAGCAGCGTCGATTTTCCGGCCCCGTTGGGCCCGGCGATCGCCGTCAGGCTGCCGGAATAAATGGTTCCGGAAACATGGTGCACTGCCGGGTGACGCTCATAGGCGACGGTGAGATTGTCGAGCCTGATCAATGGGTCGCTCATGGCAGGACGACCGCCCAATGGATCGCTGCCCAGAGGGCCGCGACGACAACGGCCACGCAAGCGACGCGGAATCCGGCGGAGTGGCGGAGCACACCCGAAGCGAAATGGAACCTGTTCATAATCGACATTGCTCTTATAAATGTAATAACATTACAAGTTATGTTATAACAATTATGGCAATTTGGCGGCGGCGTCTAGGGCTGCAGCAACAAAAAAGGGCGGCTCGACGGCCGCCCTTTGGTAATACGTTCCGGTGACTCGTCTCAGAGCTGTTCCATCATCGTGGCAGCGCCGGAGACGGTAGCCTGACCGGGGCTTTCCTCGACGTTGAGCGACTTGACCACGCCGTCCTCCACCAGCATCGAATAGCGCTTGGAGCGCACGCCGAGGCCGCCGCCGGAAAGGTCGGCCTCCAGGCCGAGCGCCTTGGTGAAGCCCGCATCCCAATCCGCAAGGAAGTGGATCTTGCCCATGCCGCCTGATTGTTGTGCCCAGGCACCCATGACGTGCCAGTCGTTGACGGCCAAGACCGCGATATCGTCGACGCCCTTGGCAAGGATGGAATCGCGATTTTCGAGGTAACCCGGCAGATGGTTCAGCGAGCAGGTGGGCGTGAACGCGCCGGGTACAGCGAAAAGCACCACGCGCTTGCCCTTGAAGAGCTGATCGGTCGTAACCTCGACCGGGCCGTCGGCTGTCTTTTCCTTGAATGTGGCGGCGGGAAGCTTGTCGCCGATCGCGATAGTCATGGGGGCTCTCCTTGGTTTTGATGCAGCGGCGGGGGCTGCCGCGAGGTCGGGACCGACTATAAAAGCCGATCAGTCAAAGGCAAGCGTCGTCTCCATGGCGCGGTCGCCGTCGATGACGAGAGCGCTCCAGCTCTTGCCGCTGATCTCATAGTTCTTCGGCAGCTTGTGGATCGCGACAGCGGTCGAGAAGGTCTTCCCGTCGCGTTTGCTCATCAGCTTCTTGGTGAACACATAGCCGGCGGGGCCGGTGAGGATCACCTCCGGCGCGGTATCGCCAGCGGCGGGTAGAGCAATCTGCAGCCAGAGCTGTTTTTTATCCTCAGAAACCTTGTAGGACGTCACCTTGAACTGTGACGAAGGTTTTTCCGGCAGCGATGCCTCGGCGCTCTTCAGGATCGCTTCCTCTTCCGGCCGTGACTGGTTGGCGCTACCAATGGCGAGCGAGAACTCGCCCTGGAAGGGGATGCAGATATCCTTGCAGATGCCGATGAAGGCGCTTGCTTTCAGGGTGAGCGGGCCGGAGGCGTCTTTTGCCGAGAATGTTAGAGGCAGCGAAACCGCGGCGTCATAGGCGATGTCGTCTATCCTGCCGTCGGAGAGATGCTTCGGCACCGGAAAGCGGATCGCCTTCAGCGTGACGCCGCTCTCCGGCGCAACCGAAATCTGCGGTGGTATGCCGCTGTTGCCGGGCTCGCGCCAATAGGTAATCCAGCGGGGTTTCGGTTCGATCTGCAGCGCTCCCCGCATCGTCCCCTCGCTGTCCGGAGGCAATGCGATCAGGCGCATCCGGCCGCCGGCATTGTCGACCCAGTCGCTCATCTCGGCATGCGCCATCCCGAAGGAGGCGGCCAGGGCGGCGCCACAGATAGCGCTCTTTAGAAGCAGGCGAAACCTGGAAGAAATAATTGCCATGGAACAAGCGTTTATCGAAAATCGCCTTTCGCGGCCAGAAGCTGCGACGACTTAATTCTTCATTTTCAGTTGATTGATATGTGACATTGCCCCATGTTTATTTTGTCGGGGCCATTGGTGCGGTCTGGCAGCAGGAGGCAACATGTCCTTTTCCACGCTGAAAAACAGACGGGAACGCGGCTTTTTTGACGGACAGTTCCTCATCGCCATGCCCGGTATGGAAGACAGCAACTTCTTCCGGACGGTCGTCTATGTCTGCGCCCATTCCGATGCCGGCGCCATGGGCTTCGTGATCAACCGGCCCCAGAGCCTCACCTTCACCGATGTGCTGCTGCATCTTGAAATGATTAAGGACCATGAGCCGATCGTCCTGCCGGATCATGCCCTGAATTTCCCGATCCAGACGGGCGGTCCGGTGGAAAGCGGCCGCGGTTTCGTGCTGCACTCGGATGATTATATCAGCGACTCCAGCATCCCGATCAGCGACGATATCTGCCTGACCGCGACGCTGGACATCATCCGCGCGATCTCCAAGGGCAGTGGGCCAAAGCGGGCGACGATGATGCTCGGCTACTCCTCCTGGGGCGCCGGCCAGCTGGAAATGGAAGTCGCCAACAACGGCTGGCTGACCTGCGCGGCCAACGAGGCGCTGATCTTCGACCGCAGCCTCGACGACAAATATGAGCGCGCGCTTGCAGGGATGGGCATTACCGCTGCCATGCTCTCCGCCGAAGCCGGCCACGCCTAGCATCCTCTGTAGAAAGGCCTAAGCCCGCTTCGTCAGTGGAAAGCGTTCCTTCAGCAGACGCAGAACCGAATCGGCGGCCATCGGCGGGCCGAAGAGATAGCTCTGCCCGTAGCGGCAGCCCATCTTGGCAAGCTCGATGGCGTCTTCGTTGGATTCGATCCCCTCGGCCACGACCTGCATCTCAAGCTCGCGCGCCATGGAAATGACCGATCGGAGGACGATGGCCTTCTTGTCGCTGTTGTCGCGAACCAGCGCCTTGTCAAGCTTGATCGTGTCGAACGGGAAGCGGGTGAGATAGGCAAGCGACGAGTAGCCTGTGCCGAAGTCGTCGAGCGCGAGGCCGAGCCCCGCTTCCTTGAGCTTCTGTAGCACGAGGCGCGCCTGCTCCGGATTTTCCATGACCATGGACTCCGTCAGTTCCAGCTTCAGGCGGGACGGGTCGCAATGTGTCTTGGAAAGAACCGAACGCACATCCTCATAGAGTTCGTTGTTGAGGAGCTGCACGCTCGACAGATTGATGGAGACGTAGATCGGCAGATCGCCGGTCTGGTGCTGCCAGGCCATGAAGTCGTTGGTTGCCTGTTCGAGCGCGAACATGCCGAGCGGGCCGATGAGGTCCGAAGCTTCGGCAATCGGAATGAATTCCGAGGGCGGGATGTTGCCGCGCTTCGGGTGTTCCCAGCGCATCAGGGCCTCGAAACCGGCAATCTCGACATCCTCAAGCCGCGCGATCGGCTGATAGACCATCGACAGCTCCTTACGCTCGATGGCGCGGCGGAGGTCCGATTCGAGCTGCAGCCGGTCGGCGCCGAAATCGCGGAAGGCAGGGCGGAAAGGCTCGACCCGGTTTCCGCCGGCGCGCTTGGCGCGATACATCGCCAGCTCCGCGTCGCTCAGCATGCCCACGGCGTTTTCCTGCTGGTCGACCCAGGAGGCAAGGCCGATCGACGCCGTCAAAATGACTTCCCGATTGGCGAAGTTGATCGGCACCATGATTGCCTTGCTGACCGCATCGGCAAAATCGGCGATCTTCGCCGGGTCGCGTTCCGAGACAAGGATGAGCCCGAACTGGTCGCCGGCAAGGCGCGCCAGCGTGTCCTGGGGCTTCAGCAAGCGGCGCAGGCGGCGGGTAACCGCAATCAGAATGTTGTCGCCGGCGGCGATTCCCAGTGAATCGTTCACCAGCTTGTACCGGTCGATATCGATCACCATCACGGTGGGCCGCAGCGTATCGCCGCCGGGCGCGAGCGTCAGCACGGACTGCAGGCGGTCGATGAAGAGCTGGCGGTTCGGCAAGCCGGTGAGATTGTCGTGCAAGGCATCATGCAGCAGTCGCTCGACGGAGTTCTTCTGCTCCGTAACATCGACGATCGTCCCGACGCACCGGATGATTTCGCCGTTCGAGCCGAGCACCGGCCGGGCGCGGATCAGAAGCCAGTGGAAATGACCGTCCTCGGCGCGGACGCGGAACTCGTGGTTCAGCCGTCCGCGGCGGTGTTCGAGAAGCACATCCAGCGTGGCGCGGAAACGATCGCGATCGTCGGGATGCAGCCAGGGCAGCCAGTTGCGGGCAGCGCCATGCATGGTGCCGGGCGAAAGACCGAGCTTGATGGAAACATCCGGAATGGTGACGACGCGGTCGCGCGCCACGTCCCAATCCCAGACCATGTCGCCCGAACCTGTAAGGGCCAGAGACTGCCGCTCGAGATCGGAAAACAGCCCCTGCTGGAAAGCACCGCCCGCAAAGGCGTGCTGCATGACGGTAAAGCCGATCAGCAGCACGATCAGCACGAGACCGCCGCCCAACGCCGGCTGGATGATGTCATTGTCGAGCCGCCCGGTGATCGTCAGCCAGGCACCGAAGATCCAGACGAGGATCAGCGCCCATGCGGGCACCAGCAGGATCGCCCGGTCGTAGCGGTTGAAGCCGAGATAGATGATCAGCACGAGACCCATCGTTGCCGTCAGCGCGAAGGAAAGCCGCGCGATACCGGCCGCAATCGATGGGTCGTAGATCGCCACGCCAAAGAGGAGCGCAAGGCCCAGCACCCAGGCAAGGGTCGCGTAGCCGAGATGCGTGTGCCAGCGGTTCAGGTTCAGGTAGGTGAACAGGAAGATCACGAAACTCGAGGCCAGCGCCACCTCCGCGCAGGCGCGCCATATTCGCTGGTCCGCCGAGGCGATGCTGACGAGTTTGCCGAGGAAGCCGAAATCGACGCAGATATAGCCGAGCACCGCCCAGGCGAGCGCGGCTGTGGCCGGCAGCATCGAGGTTCCCTTGACGACGAAAAGGATCGTCAGGAAGACGGCCAGAAGTCCGGCGATGCCGAGCACGATGCCGCGGTAGAGCGTAAACGCGTTGATCGTATCCTTGTAGGCATCAGGCTCCCACAGGTAGATCTGCGGCAGGTCGGGCGTTGCAAGTTCCGCCACGAAAGTGATGACCGCACCGGGATTCAGCGTGATCCGGAAGACGTCGGCCTCGTCGCTCGGCTGGCGGTCGAGCGCAAAACCTTCGCTCGGCGTGATCGCCATGATGCGTTGCGAGCCGAGGTCGGGCCAGAAAAGCTTGGAGTTCACCAGACGGAAATGCGGAGCGACGATGACCCGGTCAAGCTGCTCTTCCGAGACATTGGCGAGCGCAAAGACGGCCCAGTCGCCCTGATGGTTGTCGGAGGTGGCGCGCACCTCGATGCGCCGGCGGATGCCATCGGCCCCCGCTGCCGTCGAAACCTGGAAGGCCTCGCCCTGGTTGGTGTAGATTTCCGTCGTCGCGGTAAGGTCGAGCGCGGTATCGTCGCGGGAAATCTTTACCGGTTCCGCGGCCTGAGCGACGCCTGCAGCCAGCGCAAGTACCGACAGGACAAGAGCTGCGATCACCGCGATCAATCGGCCGTACGGCGATGTGGGCAGCATGCGGTTCGTGGTCATCGGCTGTCGGTTTTCCTGCCTGTATCCGCGTCGGTGGCAAGCAGTGAAAACATCACGTGGTCATGCCACTGACCGTTGATTTTCAAGTATCCGCGCAGATAGCCTTCCTGCCGAAACCCGGCTTTTTCGAGCAGGCGAATGCTCCGTGCATTTTCCGGAATACAGGCTGCTTCGATACGGTGCAACTCAAGCCCTGCGAAGATATAGGGTATAACCAACTGAAGTGCGGCGAACATATGGCCCTGACCGGCATGTTTCTCGCCCATCCAGTAGCCGATCATGCAGCTCTGCGCCGCGCCGCGGCGAATATAGCCGATCGTAATCCCGCCAAGCAGTTCCATGTCCGGCTTCGAGAACAGGAAAAGCGGCACCGCCTGGCCCGAGGCATATTCCTGCTTGCCGCGGATAACGCGAGCCCGAAAGGCGCCCTCCGTCAGTTCGTCGCGCCGCCATGTGGGCTCCCAGGGTTCAAGGAACTTGCGGCTGGCCGAGCGCAGCTTGTACCACTGGTTGAAATCCTGATAGCGCGGAAGCCTCAGGGCATAGCGGTCATTCTCAAGCTCCACAGCCTCCGGCTGCCGCGACAGGAAGCGAAAAACCGACTTTGGCATCGATCACTCCCGGCAGGATGGACGCGGCTCAGCGGCTTGCGGTCTTGGACTGCGGCAAGGGAGCCGACAGCGAAGAGACGATGTCTTCCATTGGCGCAAGATGCTCGAGCGGGCCGATCGCCGAAAGCGTCGGCACCCTGTCGAAGAACAGACGGCCGGCGAGGTCCGTAAGACGCTCGACGGTGATGCCTTCGAGCCGCTCCATCATCTCCTGATTGGAGATTGGCACGCCGTAGAGCATCATCTGGCGAGCGATCTGGCCGGCGCGGGCGGCCGGGCTTTCCTGCCCCATCATAAGCTGCGCGCGGATCTGGGCACGGGCGCGCTCGATCTCCTTCTGCTCAATCGTGCTGGCCGACTTGTGCAATTCGTTGATGATGACCGGCACCAGTTCCGGCAGGTTCTCGCCGCCGGTCGCCGCATGGATGCCGAAAATGCCGGTGTCGGAAAAGCCCCAATGGAAAGCGTAGATCGAATAGCAGAGCCCCCGGATTTCGCGCACTTCCTGGAAGAGACGCGAGGACATGCCGCCGCCGAGAATGTTGGCAAGAATCTGCGAACAGTAGAAGTCGCGGGCGTGGTAGGCCTTGCCCTCGAAGCCGAGAAGGACCTGCGCGTCCATCAAGTCGCGGGTTTCGCGCACGTTGCCGCCGATATAACGGGCGGTCTCGATGACCGGCGGAGCGCTTGGTGCGGTCGGCAGGCCGGCGAAGCGCGTTTCCACCAGCCGCACGATTTCGTCGTGGTCGATCGCGCCGGCGGCAACGACGAACATGCGATCGGTCGTGTAGTTGCGGCTGAGATAGTTGCGGATCTGCTGCGGCGAGAACGAGACGACGGTTTCATGCGTGCCGAGGATGGGACGGCCGAGCGTCTGGTTGCGGTAGGCGGCTTCGGCAAACTTATCGAAGACGACATCATCAGGCGTGTCGTTCGCGGCGTTGATCTCCTGCAGGATCACCTGCTTCTCGCGTTCGAGCTCCTCTTCGTCGAATGCCGACTCGGTCAGGATGTCGGCGAGGATATCGACGGCAAGCGGTACATGATCCTTCAGCACCCGGGCATAATAGGACGTCGTTTCGGTCGAGGTCGCAGCGTTCACTTCACCGCCGACATCCTCGATTTCCTCGGCGATGTCGCGGGCCGATCGGCGCGCGGTACCCTTGAAAGCCATGTGTTCAAGCAGGTGGGCAATGCCATGCTCGTCTGCCGTCTCGTTGCGCGAACCCGATTTGATCCAAACTCCCAGCGCGACGCTTTCAAGATGCGGCATGGCTTGGGTCACTACTGTCAGCCCGGATGGGAGCCGGGTGCACTCTACTGTCATTGGTTATCTTTCTGCGCCTGCGGCATCAGGTCCGGGTATGCTTGCCGATAAAGCCCTCAACGGCTTTCAGTTCCGGATCGATGACTTGGAAGCGCTCCTCCTTAAGCATCAGATCAGCAAGCCACGTCGGAAGCGCCGGGTCAATACCGGACGCGGATTTTACGGCTGCGGGGAATTTTGCCGGGTGGGCGGTCGCGAGCGTCACCATCGGGGCGTTCGGCTTCTCGTGCTTCGCGGCAACGAAGACGCCGATCGCCGAATGCGGATCGAGTAGATAGCCGGTCTCGGCATAGGTATTCTTGATCGTCTGCGCCACCTGCTTCTCGCTGGCGCGCCCGGCGCGGAAATCCTTCTTGATGACGGCTAGCGCCTTCGGCGCGATCTCGAAGCCGTTCGACTGCTTCAAGCTGTCCATCGCATGGCGCACCTTGGAGGCGTCGCGGTCATAGACCTCGAAAAGCAGGCGTTCGAAGTTCGAGGAAATCTGGATGTCCATGGAAGGAGAGGTGGTGGCCTTTACTTCCTTCATATCGTAGCGGCCGGTCTTCATCGTGCGGGCGAGAATGTCGTTCTCATTGGTCGCGATGACAAGCTTGCCGATCGGCAGCCCCATGCGCTTTGCGGCATAGCCTGCGAAGATGTCGCCGAAATTGCCGGTCGGAACGGTGAAGGAGATCTTGCGATCAGGCCCGCCAAGAGCGATCGACGTCGTGAAGTAATAGACGATCTGGGCCATGATGCGCGCCCAGTTGATCGAGTTGACGCCCGAGAGCCGCACCTTGTCGCGGAAGGCCGCATCGTTGAACATCGCTTTGACGAGGTTCTGGCAATCGTCGAAATTGCCCTTCACGGCCAGCGCATGGACGTTCGGTGCGGTTGAGGTCGTCATCTGCCGCTGCTGCACGGGCGAGACCTTGCCGTGCGGGAAGAGAATGAAGATGTCGGTGCGGTCGCGGCCTGCAAAGGCGTCGATCGCCGCCCCGCCCGTATCCCCGGACGTCGCGCCGACGATCGTCGCGCGCTCGCCGCGCTTCTCCAGCGCGTAGTCCATCAGCCGCGCCAGAAGCTGCATCGCCACATCCTTGAAGGCGAGCGTCGTGCCGTGGAAAAGCTCCATGACGAAGCTGTTCGGGCCGGTCTGCACCAGAGGCGCGATCGCCGGGTGGCGGAAGGTACCGTAGGCTTCGTCGATCATCTTCCGGAAGGTGTCGGCGGGGATTTCGCCATTGGTGAAGGGGGAGAGGATTGCAAACGCGATGTCCTGGTAGCTCTTGCCGCGCAGCGCCCGGATCTCCTTCTTGGAGAAATGCGGCCATTCGCGCGGAACATAGAGTCCGCCGTCGCGTGCAAGACCCGTCAGCAAAGCATCGCAAAAGCCGAGAGAAGGGGCCTCGCCGCGGGTCGAGATGTAATCCACGTTCTTCATCCTTGAGTTAATGCCGGTGGAAATCCGGATAAGTGAGGCAGTCACCGGAATCGCTGCGGATCGAAATGTGCGTCAAAACGGTGCTTACCCAATCGATTTTTGTTCGCGCCGCTGATATAGACCATCGCAAACTGTCACGAAAGGCCCTCCAAACAAGACTTCGGGCCTGCCAGAAAACTTTGTAAGAGGTGGAATAATCGTGTTCGGCAAGGTCTCGCGCTTCGTTGTTTCCGTATCGCTCGCGGCTGTTCTTGCAAGCTGCAATTCCTTAGGCGTCGGTGGCGACAGCAACAAGGCCGAAGCCCCCACGCAGCCGAACGGCAACGCGCAGATCATGCCGCTTGCCCCGCAGAACCCCTCCTCGAGCGATAAGTCGATCGGTACCGCGACAAATGCTTCCGGAAGCGTGCAGCCGGTCGTGCAGGGCTCGTGCCCGCAGATCTTCATGCGTGACCAGGACGCGATCTTCCGCACCTATGCCAAGGGCGGCAAGAAGCCGGCTGCCGGCGCCGATGGGCAGCAGCAGCCGACCGACCAGGTCGTCTATCAGGCCGCCTTCGGCGACTACACCCGCCAGTGCACGCTGAACGACCAGAACCTGACAATGACCGTCGTGGCGCAGATCCGCCTGATCGCCGGCCCGGCCGGCGGCCCCGGCCGCGTCACGTTGCCGATCCGGATTACCGCTGTCGACGGCGAGGATGTCGTCAATTCGCAGGTCGTGCCGTTCACCGCTGAAATTCCGGCGGGCCAGAACGCCGCGCAGGTGCTCTTCCGCCAGGACGGCTTCAAGCTGCCGGTCGGTTCCGGCGCGCTGGTCCGCGTCAATATCGGCTTCGATCAGGGCCCGGCCGCAAAGAACAAGAAGAGCTGAGGCGGAAAGCTCCGCCCCTTCTATTTGCTCTAGAGGACACCTGCCCATTCCGACAGGGCGGCAACGACGCCCGGAAGGTCGGTCATCCGCGAAACAACCGTCTCCGCACCGGCATCCGTCAGCAGATCGGCGTGCGAGGGATAGGTATGCGATGCGCCGGTGAAGCCGATGACGCGCATGCCGGCGGCGCGTGCCGCATGGATGCCGTGGACGGAATCTTCCACGACGACGGTTCTCGATGGCGAAACGCCCATTTTCTGCGCGCCGTGCAGGAAGATGTCCGGCTTTGGCTTGACGCGATCCGGCCCGAGATCCTTAGCTGAGAAGATGTTAGGCTCGAAAAGCTTCTTGAGCCCCACCTTGCCGAGCATCATGTCGAGCCGCTGCGTGCTTGAATTCGAGCAGACGCAACGCTTCAGGTTGAGGCGGGAAACGGCGAACTCGACGCCCGGGATGGCCTGTACGTCGCGCTCGAGGCGAAGGTCGAGCAACTTTTCAGATTTATCGAGCAGTGAAGCCGAGAGCGGGATACTCGCCTCTCGTTCCACCTGCAGCAGAATGTTCTTCCAGGTCATGCCGGCAAAGCGCTCGGCCATCTCCTCGACGCCGATCGGATAACCTGCATCCGTCAGCAGCTTGGATTCCACTTCCGCCGCGATGATTTCGGAATCGACCAGAACGCCGTCACAGTCGAAGATAATGAGGTCAAAGCCGTCCATAGTCTCAAGCCTTGTTTGGGGATGCTGCCCTTTACACGATGGGTGCCGAAAGCTCAACCGGCAGGCTGGCATGGCTGGATTGCGCCTTGCGGGCGGCTTTGTCGCTTTCCTGCCGGAATTGGTTGCGGCTGCCCTTGGCTCAAGCCTCGACAAGCCAAATCCAGCCCTCTAATGGATACATATGGCCAAGGAACCTGAAGACACAATCGCAAGCCGCATCAGCCGGGTTCTGGCCGACCGCATCGTCCGCGGCGAATTGACGCCGGGACTGCGGCTTCGTCAGGACCATATCGCCGAGGAATTCGGCACCAGCCACGTGCCCGTGCGCGAGGCCTTTCGCCGGCTGGAGGCGCAGGGCCTTGCAATCAGCGAGCCGCGGCGCGGCGTTCGCGTTGCTTCGTTCGACCTGAAGGAGGTAAGCGAGGTTGCCGAGATGCGGGCGGCCCTCGAAGTACTCGCCTTGCGGCATGCTGCCAAGCATCTGACGCCGGCGATCCTCGATGCCGCCGAAGAGGCAACGCGCGAGGGCGACGCGGCGGCCGACGTTCACGCCTGGGAGGAGGCGAACCGAAGGTTTCATCGGCTGATCCTTGCGCCCTGCAACATGAACCGCCTGCTTGCCTCGATCGATGATCTGCATGCGGCGAGCGCCCGCTTTCTCTTTTCCGCCTGGCGCTCGGGCTGGGAAAAGCGCACCGATCACGACCATCGCGCAATTCTGCTGGCGCTGCGCCAGGGCAAGACCGAAGAAGCTGCCGCCATTCTCGAAAAACACGTGCAATGGATCGGCCGCGCGCCGCAACCCATGCAGACCGGTGCGACCGCGCGCGACGCGTTTGCCATCGTCGGCTGACAACCTTTCGAAGCCGGCAGCATGCTCGGCTGGCTGGGCGAGGCGAGGATCGGCTTTCCGGTCGTCGCCAACGGTTCGAGTGGACCTGCGCGGTTTGCAGAACCGAAAATGCCTGGATGTTGGGTGTTGCCCCGTTTATTCTGGGCGACGTCTTGAAGTCGGCGCTTGCCGCCGCATCAGTCCTGAAGGGCATCCGCATCCAAACGGAGTGCTGATTGTGACAGTTCGGCTACGCGGCCACCATCTGCTCTGCATGCTGACATTCGTCGGTGAAGGCTACACCCCGGCCTTCACCGCGAACTACCGGCGGCTCGCCGAGCGTCTTTCGGCCGGCGAGGAAATCGAGATCGTCTCCGGTCCGGACGATATCTGCGCGCCGCTTCTGCCCGAAGGTTTGCCGCACTGCCTTAGCCGGAGCGCGGTCGCGCGCGACGAGACTGCCGCCGAAGAAATCGGCCGATTGCTGCGTATTCCGATAGGCGAGGGAACGAAAATTGTGCCCGACGAGAAATTGCTGCGCAGCAATTTTAAAGCTGGCACCATCCGCAGGGCCTGCGAGGAGTGCGAATGGAGCGAGCTTTGCGGCCATGTCGCCGGCAACGGCTTCAAGGACGCGCTTGTGGGTGCCCGTTAGGTTTCCACCGGGAAGAGCTGAAGGAACTGCCGCTCGCCCTCGGGCGAGAAGATCACCGAGCGGCTTTCGGCGTTCCGTCGAGCCCAGCCCTTATCGAAAAAGCTTGAAAGCAGGGCCTTGCCGAGGCTGCCGGCGAGATGTGCGCGGCGTTCGCTCCAGTCGAGACACGAGCGGCAAAGCGGGCGGCGCGACGATTTGAGATCGGAGACATCGATGCCGATGCATCTCAACTGGCTCTCGCCTTCCGAGCTGACAGACAGGCCTTCGCCGACGGCGTTGATCGCGCCCGAGGTAACGAGACTGTCGAGCATGCGCACGCCATAGTCTCCCGCCAGATGGTCGTAGCAGATGCGTGCCTTGCGCAGCGCCGGTTCCTTTGGTCCGGGGCGGTGGCGCAGGTGTCCGCGCGCGGCGGCAAAACCCATGATGCTTTCCAGCAGCTTGCCGACCCCATCGTCGGCAAGCGCGAAATAGCGATGACGGCCCTGCTTGCGCTGCGCCAACAGGCCGCCGGCCTCGAGCTTGGCAAGATGCGTGCTCGCCGTCTGCAGCGTGATGCCGCCTGCCGCCGCGAGCTCGGTCGCCGTCAGCGCCTTGCCGCCCATCAGCGCAGTCAGCATGTTGGCGCGGGCGGGATCGCCGATCAGCGCCCCGATTTGAGCGATGTCTGGTCCTTCTTTCATACTTCGATCGTAACCGAAGCATCTTCGTTCGGCAATGTGCGAAAACTGTCTCACAGAAAAAGGAGACAACGATGATTACCTGCTTCATCCGCTACGAGATCGATCCCTTCAAGAAGGACGCCTTCACCGAATATGCCCGCAACTGGGGGCAGGCCATTCCGCAAAACGGCGCCGATCTCATCGGCTATTTCGGCCCGCACGAGGGCTCCGCGACCACGGCCTACGGGGTCTACAACATCGAAAGCCTCGCCGCCTACGAGGCCTACCGCGCCCGCCTGGCGGCCGATCCGCTCGGCAGGGAAAACTACGAATTCGCCAAACGCGAGCGTTTCATCCTGAAGGAGGACCGGCTCTTCCTGAAGAACCTGTCTGCTCCTCATTCCAAACTGGTGCTGCCATGATCGCCGTCATCTTCGAAGTCGTCCCCTATATGGGCGAACGCCACAAATATCTCGATCTCGCCGGCGATCTGCGCGCCGAACTCGAGAAGATCGACGGCTTCATCTCCATCGAACGCTTCGAGAGCCTGACCTTGCGAGGCAAGCTGCTGTCGCTGTCATTCTGGCGGGACGAAGAGGCCGTCAGGGAGTGGCGGAACCTCGAAGCCCACCGCGCCGCGCAAAAGGCAGGCCGAAACGGCATCTTCGCCGACTACCGCCTGCGCATCGGCCACGTCCTCCGCGACTACGGAATGTTCGAAAGGGTGGAAGCGCCGGCGGATAGCAAAGAGGTGCATGCGGCGTAGAACACGTCATTCCTCGGCAGCTTTGGTCTGTAAAGACTGAACTGCCGCCTTCAGCGGAGGCAGGTCGTAGAGGACGACATCCCAAATCACATCATCGGCGATGTGGTGATATTCGTGGCGAAGTATGTTTCCGATCCCACGGATCGACCGCCATGGTATCTCCGGAGCGTGCTGCAACAGTTCGTCCGGGATATGCCGGCTGGCTTCCGAAATGATCTCTATTGCTCTTTGGATACCAAGTCCCAGGAGACGGTCCCTGCCGAAATCGTCGCGTGTTTTCCCTTGGACGGCATTTTCGATCAGGGCGATCGTTTCGATTATGTCGTCCAGAACTGGGTGAATATCACGCGCCATCAGAAGATACGGATTGCCGATTGCTGGATCTTATCTTTCAGCTTCGGATGCAAGCTGTCGCGTGTTGTGACATCAACCTCGGCATCAAGTTCATCCTCGAGGAAAAGCTTGATACCGACGAGATCAAAGAGGGAGAATTTCCTTTCGGGATCGTAGTCGATAAAGAGGTCGAGGTCGCTCGCCGGGCCTGCCTCGTCCCTTGCCACGGAGCCGAAAAGGTAAAGCGAAGTCGCACCGAGTGCCCGGATGGCGTCGGCCTGTCGCTTCAGTTGCTCGATGGCGTCACTTCTCTTCATGAAATCAGTTTAGCGTAGCCGAGACTTTTGTTCCACGCCCTCTATTTATTTCCCGAAATCATGCACCGCTTCAGCCTTTGGTAACCAACTTGGGTAACCATAACGGCGAGTAAAGCGTAATGTGTATGAGCGAGTATCCATATGGCGTCAGTTTTTCCGCTTGCCGATCTCAAGACCTCCGCAAAGCCGGGTTCTTGGATCGACACGATCATCAAGGGTGATTGTGTCGCTGCCCTCGAAGCTTTGCCGACCAACT
The DNA here is from genome assembly GCF_012641395.1 of Rhizobium sp. P32RR-XVIII. Taxonomy (GTDB): domain Bacteria; phylum Pseudomonadota; class Alphaproteobacteria; order Rhizobiales; family Rhizobiaceae; genus Rhizobium. Next base: position 912,354 of record NZ_JABAIH010000001.1, read on the forward strand.
CCGTCGACGTCATCTTTGCCGATCCACCCTATAATCTTCAGCTCGGCGGCACGCTTCACCGTCCGGACCAGTCGCTTGTCGACGCCGTCGATGACGAGTGGGATCAGTTCGCGTCCTTCGAAGCCTATGACGCCTTCACCCGCGCCTGGCTGCTTGCCTGCCGCCGCGTGCTGAAGCCGACCGGCACGATCTGGGTCATCGGCTCCTATCACAACATCTTCCGCGTCGGCGCTACCCTGCAGGACCTGAATTTCTGGATCCTCAACGATATCGTCTGGCGCAAGACCAACCCGATGCCGAATTTCAAGGGCCGCCGTTTCCAGAACGCCCATGAGACGATGATCTGGGCAAGCCCCGATGCCAAGGCGAAGGGCTATACCTTCAACTACGATGCCTTGAAGGCCGCCAATGACGACGTCCAGATGCGCTCCGACTGGCTCTTTCCGATCTGCAGTGGTGGCGAGCGCCTGAAGGGTGAGGACGGCAAGAAGGTCCATCCGACGCAGAAGCCGGAGGCCCTGCTTGCCCGCGTCATCATGGCATCATCGAAGCCCGGCGACGTCATCCTCGACCCGTTCTTCGGCTCCGGAACGACGGGCGCCGTCGCCAAGCGCCTCGGCCGCCACTTCGTCGGGATCGAGCGCGAGCAGGATTACATCGATGCGGCTTCGGCCCGTATCGCCGCCGTCGAGCCGCTCGGCAAGGCCGAACTCACCGTGATGACCGGCAAGAAGCAGGAAGTTCGCGTCGCCTTCAACGTCCTGGTCGAGAGCGGGCTTATCAAGCCGGGCCAGGTGCTGACGGATGCCCGCCGCCGCTACAGCGCCATCGTTCGCGCCGACGGCACGGTGGCCTCCGGTGGCGAAGCGGGTTCAATTCATCGTCTCGGCGCGAAGGTGCAGGGACTTGATGCGTGCAACGGATGGACGTTCTGGCATTTCGAAGACGGGCAATCCCTGCGCCCCATCGATGATCTGCGGGCGGTCGTTCGCAGTGATCTGGCAAAGGCGGAATGACGTAAGTCTTTACCGGTCGAGACTACCTTCTTCCGGTTTTTGTACCTCCAGTTGCGGAAGAAGGCTCATGGCGCCCGGGGATCAACCCTCCGGGCGCCTTTCGTTTGAAGGCTCTAACGCTTGAGAAGAGCCAGCTTCTCTTCGTCCTCGTCGCGCTGCCGGCCGCCGATCGCAGCAGCGATACAGGCGCAGAAAGCGCCGACGAAAAGGGATAGCGCTCCAACGAGTGCCGCAACAGACGCCGTCTTGCGGGCGGTGTCGGCTGCCTCCTTCGCGGCTGCCTTGGCATCGTCGATACGCTTCAGTGTCGCATCGACTCGGGCTTTGGCATCAGCCTCGGAGAGGCCGGTGCGGGATGCCACGACCTGATCCAGATAGGTACGGTCGTCAGGGGCGATTTCGCCGCTCGTCGCCCCGCTGACCAGGATGCGCGACACCTCGGCGCTCACTTGCTCGTTGCTCTGATTGGCCGGCGGGGTGCGTGGGTCGGCCGGGCGAAGCAGGGCGTCGGTGAAATAGGATGGCGAAAAACCGCTCGTCATCTCGTCCGCGTTGGCAGCGGCTGCCGCACCGGCTGTTCCGGCAGCGCCGACAGCCGAGGTGGTCGCCTGCGCGCCCGTGCTGATGATCGAAGAGACCGCCGAACTCAGCAGCGATGCGACGACGAGCGTCGCCAAAGCCCAGGCAAGGAAACCGTGCGCCGTATCCCGAAAAAAGATCTCGTAAGTGTGGAGGCCCGCCCATTTGGTGCGCAGCCTGCCGGTCAGGTAGCCGCCAAGAGCGGCAGAAATCCATTGCACGAGGACCAGCCAGATGGCAGCGGACGTGCCGATCGTCGTCAGCGAACTGCTGTCATTCTCCCAGGGCGAAATCATCGTCAGTCCGAGGCCGGAACCAATCAGCATGAGAACCAGGGTCATGACGGTCGCGGCAAGCGCTCCGGCGATGATTGGTCCCCAGCTGACGGCGGACGATGAGGATTCGAGCGGTATGTCGTTTGTCGTGGTCGTCTCGATTATCGTCATTGCCGCCTCTCAATGCCAGAACAGCAGGATTAGCAGAATGAGCGGGATCGGAACGCCCAGCAGCCAAAGCAAAATACCTCTACCCATCGTAACCTCCTTCCGGCACGGCCGGTCTCATTGATTTTTCAACAGCCGGTCCGAAAGCCGGCTGTATTCAAACATCAAAGAGAGGTAATTGTTCCTAAGGAGAGCCGTTCGTTCAAAAAGCCTGGTAGTCGGTCACCTCGACATGGGTGACGCGGCCCTCGTGGTCGAAGGTGATTGTTTCCTCGCCTTCGCGGATAAGCGGCTTGCCGCTTCTGCTGTGCGTCGCCCGCACCGACCAGACGGCGCGCCCGGCGTTCGGGCTCACCTTTTCGATCAGCGTATCGACTGCCGTCTGGTCCGGATAATCGTCGAAGTATTTCCGGAACGCGGCCATGATCTGATCGCGTCCGTCAAGATTTCCGACGCCGTTCGACACATAGGTCGCGTCTTGGTCGAAACAGTTCTCGATCGTTTCGAAATCGAGTGCGTTGATCGCGCCGTGAAACAGCTTGATCGCGTCGACCGGATCGAATGCCATCGTCAGACGCTTACGCCATAAGTGGCGAGATCGCTGCGCAGTTTTGCAGCGCCGGTGAAGTGGACGGCCTGCCACCCCGCCGCCTTGGCGCCTTCGACATTCGGAAGCGAGTCGTCGATGAAGATCGTCGCCGCCGGCTCTAGGCCGAAACTCTTCGCATGCGTTTCGTAGATCGCCACATCCGGCTTGATCAGCCGGACATCGCCGGAGACGGTGACACCGCGCGGCTTCGTCAGGAAGGGGAAGCGCACCTGCGCCTCGCGGAAGGTGTCGGATGCGAAGTTCGTCAGCATCGTCACATCACGGCCCTTTGCAATCAGCCCCTCCATGATCGCGACGCTGTCCTCGTAGGCATGAGGCACCATCTCGTGCCAGTACTTGCGGAATGCGCGGATGTGCTCTTCCCGCGTCGGGTGGGTTTGGATCAGCAGCGCCTCGGCATCCGCCCAGGTGCGTCCACGGTCCTGCTCGACGTTCCAGTCGTGGGTGCAGACATTATCAAAGAACCACTTGCGCTCGGTCTCGTCGGGAATGAGACGGCTGAAGGGAATGTTCGGATCGTAATGGATGAGAACTTTGCCGATATCGAAAACGATGTGATTGATTGATGCAGTCATTGTCATCTCTTCAGAGTTGTAAACGCGAGAGGAATAGCGGTTGCGATCGCTTTTTTCATGATGGTCGGCAGCGCCTGGGCTTCAAGATTTGTAACCGGCTCCCACCATCCGTCATCCATCTGAACTCGGGATGGGATCGCCGTTCGATAAATCGAGAGCCTCAGTTCGAAATGTGTAAAGACATGGCTGACGGTGCCGCATGCCTCCCATTGCGCGGGGAAGGGGGCTGCGTCCGTGGAAGTCTCGCCGTCCGCCCGCGCCGTCCATGCCGTCGTCGGCACCTCCGTCATGCCGCCGAGGAGCCCGCTTGCGACTCGCCGCCGCAGGAGGATATCGCCTTCCGCCGTGACCGCGATGAAGGCGGCGCCGCGCCGGATTGGCTTTTCCTTCTTGGCCGCCTTCACCGGAAACTGTTTGGGGTCATGCAGGCGTAGCGCCTCGCACGATCCTCTGAAGGGACAGAGCGGGCAGGCCGGCCGCTTCGGCGTGCAGATCGTCGCGCCAAGATCCATCATCGCCTGGGCGAAATCGCCCGGGCGATCGGCGGGCGTCAGCAGCGCCACCTTCTGCTTCATCAGCGGCTTGCCGGCCGGAAGCGGTGTTGCGATCGCGTAGAGCCTGGAAATCACTCGCTCGACATTGCCGTCCATGACGGCGGCGCGCCGGTTGAAAGCGATCGCCGCGACCGCCGCTGCGGTATAGTCGCCGATGCCAGGCAGCGACTTCAGGCCGTCCTCCGTATCTGGAAAGGTGCCGCCGTGATCTCTGGCGACGGCTTCCGCGCATTTCTTGAGATTGCGGGCGCGCGCGTAATAGCCGAGGCCCGCCCAGGCCGCCATGACATCCTCGCTCGGCGCCGCCGCGAGATCGAGCACAGTCGGCCAGCGCGCAAGGAAATTCGCAAAGTAGGGCTTCACGGCCTGCACGGTCGTCTGCTGCAGCATGACTTCCGACAACCAGACGCGATAGGGATCGGCCCGCACGCCGCGCGCCGCCATCGGCGGTGAAACGCGCCAGGGCAGATCACGGTGATGCCGGTCGTACCAGTCAAGCAGGGGTTGTGCGGTGGGCGCGTCGAGTGTCGTTGAGGTCATCATTTGCCGCGGGACGGGGAAGTGCCCTATACTTGGCGGACTAACCGCGGCCGATCAAGGCGGCGGCGCCGAATGGCGACGGCATCCGAAGGTTTCGATGAGTTATCCACGCAAAGGTGAACAGCAGATCTCCGAACTGACGAACGGACTAATCGATCCGGTGCTTGCGCGGCGCGCCGGAATCAATACGGCGCTGCTCGGCTCCTGGGATGAAATCGCCGGCGAGGATTTCGCCGATTGCACCCGGCCGGAAAAGATCGCATGGGCCCGCGGCGGCGAAGACGGCACCTATAAGCCCGGCGTCCTTACGATCGCCTGCGAAGGTGCCCGCGCCCTTTTCCTCACGCATGCGCAGGGCGAACTGATCCAGCGCATCAACAGCTTCTTCGGCTTCGCCGCAGTTCACCAGATCCGAATCGTGCAGAAACCCGTGTCGCCGGCGCCCAAGCGGTCCCGCACGCCGCCGCCTCTGAAGGGCGAAGCAGCCCGCAGGCTCGACGGCATGATGGAGGGCATAACGGACGACAAGCTGCGCGAGGCGGTCAAGCGGTTGGGCACTGCGGTTCTGGGCAGGAAGGGCAGGTAGCGCCTTTCCGGTATTGGCGCGGGAATCCTGTCCGCAATTTAATCTGGCTGACCCATCAAGGTCACAATTCTTTGAAGAAAGTTGGCGAAGCGTGCCTTGTTCGCGGCGGCATGCCGTTATATCGCACATTCAGCCGCTCTTTTGATTAGGGGAACCCATGCAGATCTCTGAAATGCAACTGACGAAACGCCAGCTTCTTTGCGCAATGGCCGCCGCGACTGCGACCTTGGCAGCCTCCGGAGCCGCCGATGCAGCGCCTGAGATTCCGCAGCCCGATGGCGACGTCGACATGGCGGCAGTGCTCAAGCCCGGTCCCCTGCCGGAAATGGCGCTCGGCAAGGAAGATGCTCCGGTGACCATCGTCGAATACATGTCGATGACCTGCCCGCACTGCGCGCATTTCCACAACACGACCTTTGACGAGATCAAGAAGAAATACGTCGATACCGGCAAGGCGCGCTTCATCATCCGCGAGTTTCCGTTCGATCCGGCCGCTGCCGCCGCCTTCATGCTCGCTCGCTGCAATGCCTCAAACGCGGAAGAATTGAGCACGCCGGAGCAGTATTTCCCGATGGTCGCCATGCTGTTCAAGCAGCAGGAAACGTGGGCGGCAGCCGAAGATCGCCGTGCGGCACTTCTCCAGATGTCCAAACTCGCTGGATTTACTGAGGATAGCTTTACGAAGTGCTTGACGAACCAGAAGCTTCTGGATGAAGTGAATGCCACCCGGGAAAGGGGCGCCAAGGACTTTGGCGTCAACGCCACGCCGACTTTCCTCATTAACGGGAAGCGCTATTCTGGAGACATGCCGGTTGACACCATGTCGGCCCTCATCGATAGCCTGCTCTGATCCGAACCGTTTGAAGACAACGGGCGACGGCAATAGCCGTGCGCCCGTTTTTTATTTTGCGCGTCGCGAGGGCGCGGCATGAAGTTCAACAAGCTCCGCCTTGTCGGCTTCAAGTCCTTCGTCGAGCCGGCGGAATTCATCATCGAGCGCGGCCTGACCGGTGTCGTCGGGCCGAATGGCTGCGGCAAGTCCAACCTGGTCGAGGCGCTGCGCTGGGTAATGGGCGAAAATTCGTACAAGAACATGCGCGCCTCCGGCATGGACGACGTGATCTTTTCCGGTTCGGGAAATCGTCCGGCGCGCAATACGGCCGAAGTCGCCCTCTATCTCGACAATGGCGAGCGTAGGGCTCCTGCCGCCTTCAACGACAGCGACGAAATCCAGGTTACCCGCCGCATCGAGCGCGAGCAGGGCTCGATCTATCGCATCAACGGCAAGGAAAGCCGCGCCAAGGACGTGCAGCTTCTTTTCGCCGATGCCTCGACCGGCGCACGTTCGCCCTCGATGGTCGGGCAGGGGCGCATCGGCGAGCTGATTTCGGCGAAGCCCCAGGCCCGCCGGCAGTTGCTGGAAGAGGCGGCCGGCATTTCCGGTCTGCATTCCCGCCGCCACGAGGCCGAATTGCGGCTGCGCGCCGCCGAAGGCAACCTCGAGCGGCTGGATGACGTAACCTCGCAGCTCGAAAGTCAGATCGAGAGCCTGAAGCGGCAAGCGCGCCAGGCGAGCCGTTTCAAGACGCTGTCTGCCGAAATCCGCGCCCGCGAGGCAACGCTCCTGCATATCCGCTGGGTGCAGGCGAAGGAGGCGGAGGCCGAGGCCGACAGCGCGCTTAACCAGGCAACGGTCGTCGTTGCCGAAAAGGCCCAAGTTCAGATGGAGGCCGCAAAGGCCCAGGCGGTCGCCAGCCTGAAGCTGCCGGAGCTTCGCGAGGGCGAAGCGCGCGCGGCGGCGGCCCTTCAGCGCCTGCAGATCGCCAAGACCCAGCTCGAGGACGATGCAAACCGCATTCTCCGGCGCCGCGACGAGCTCACTCGCAGGCTGACGCAGCTTGCTGAAGACATCCGCCGCGAGGAGCGGTTGGTGTCCGACAATGCCGCAATCCTTGCGCGGCTCGATGCAGAAGAGGCCGACATCGTCGAGATCTTGGCAGATTCCGGCCGCCATGCCGATGAGCTGCGAGAGGCCTTCGAAGACGCGGCCGCCAGGCTCGCCGACAGCGAGCGCGTCTTCGCGGCGCTGACGGCCGAACGCGCCGAAGCCGCCGCCGGGCGCAATCAGCTTGAGCGCGCGATCCGCGATCTGGCCGACCGCAAGATGCGCCTCGAGCGGCAGATGGACGAAGCGAATCGCGAGCTTTCCGGTGTTGCCGGGAAGATCGCCGCGCTGCCCGATCCTGACGAGAAGCGGGCGATGGTCGAGGCGGGCGAGGGGGCGGTTGCCGAGGCCGAAGCGGCGATCCAGGCGGTCGAACGGACGCTTGCCGCTGCCCGCGAAGCCGAAGCGCTTGCCCGCGCGCCGGTCGATCAGGCCCGCTCGAAGCTCAATGCGCTCGAAACGGAAGCTCGCACGATTTCGAGCATGCTTGCGGCCGGAGCTGCAGCCGGAGAATTCCGGCCGGTTGCCGATGAGCTCAACGTTGATCGCGGCTTCGAAACGGCTTTGGGTGCAGCCCTCGGCGACGATCTGGAATCGCCGCTCGATTCGAAGGCGCCAGTCCATTGGTCGCAGAACGGCGACGGTGCGTCCGACGCTGCGCTGCCGCCCGGTGCCGTGCCGCTGGCGAACCATGTCGCCGCCCCGGCGGCCCTGACGCGCAGCCTGAAGCAGATCGGCCTCGTTGCCGATGCCGACGCGGCGCGGCGGCTGATGAAGGACCTGCAGCCCGGACAGCGGCTGGTGACGAAGGAAGGCGCGGTCTATCGCTGGGATGGTCATGTGACCGGTGCCGACGCCCCAAGCGCCGCCGCTCTGCGCCTGGCCCAGAGGAATCGGCTCGGCGAGCTGGAGAACGAAGTCTCGCTTGCCCGCGATGGTCTGGCCGAGGCGGAGGAGCGGCTTCAGTCGGCGGCTGAGGCCATTCGCAGAGAGGAACACAAGCTCATCGAGGTGCGTGACATCAGCCGCCTTGCGGCCCGGCACCTCGCCGAAGCTCGTGACGCGCTGGCCGCCGCCGAACGCGCCTCCGGCGATCTCATTCGCCGTCGAGACGTGATTGCCGAGGCCGTCAGCCAGCTCCAGTCACAGCTGGAAGACCTTGCCATTCAGGAAGAGAATGCGCGCATCGAGCTTGAAGACGCGCCTGACCTGACGGCGCTCGATGAGCGGCTGCGGATCCAGCAGGCTGCAGTCGCGACCGAGCGCGGCCTTACGGCCGAAGCTCGCGCCCGCCATGACAGCCTCAGCCGCGAGAACGAGGCCCGCCAGCGCCGGATTGTGGCGATCGGCCAGGAACGCGAGACTTGGCGCCATCGCGCCGCGAGCGCCGAGGATCACATCGCGACCCTGCGCGAGCGCGAAGAAGAAGCTCGCGAAGAAGCCGCCGAACTCGAATTGGCTCCGGATGAATTCGACGACAAGCGCCGTGCGCTGCTGAGCGAGCTGCAGAAGGCCGAGGCCGCACGCCGCGAGGCCTCCGATCTCCTGGCTGCCGCCGAGCTCGTGCAGCGCGACGCGGATCACAAGGCTGCCATCGCCCTTTCCGAACTTGCCGAAAGCCGCGAGCGGCGTGGCCGGGCCGAAGAGCGCCTCGTCTCCGCCCGGGAAAAGCGGCAGGAGAGTGAGGGCCGTATTCGCGAGGCGCTGAATGTTCCGCCGCATGAGGCATTCCGCCTGACGGGCCTGCAGCCCACGCAGTCAATTCCCGATCCGCGTGAGGTCGAGCGCGAGCTGGAACGCCTGAAGATGGAGCGCGAGCGCCTGGGCGCAGTCAACCTGCGTGCGGAGGAAGAACAGAAGGAGCTCACCGAAAAGCTTCAGGCCTTGATCAAGGAGCGCGACGACGTCATCGATGCCATCCGCAAGCTCCGCGGCGCGATCCAGAGCCTCAATCGCGAGGGCCGCGAGCGTCTGATCGCTGCCTTCGACGTTGTCAACGCCCAGTTCCAGCGCCTCTTTACTCACCTTTTCGGTGGCGGGACGGCAGAGCTGCAGCTGATCGAATCGGATGATCCTCTGGAAGCTGGGCTCGAAATCCTCGCACGCCCGCCGGGCAAGAAGCCGCAGACCATGACGCTTCTCTCTGGGGGCGAGCAGGCACTGACGGCCATGGCCCTGATCTTCGCGGTCTTCCTTACCAATCCGGCGCCGATCTGCGTACTCGACGAGGTCGACGCTCCCCTCGACGACCACAATGTCGAGCGCTACTGCAATCTGATGGATGAGATGGCCGCGTCGACGGAGACTCGATTCGTGATCATTACTCATAATCCGATCACCATGGCTCGCATGGATCGACTTTTTGGTGTAACAATGGCTGAGCAAGGCGTATCGCAGCTTGTTTCTGTGGATTTGCAGACCGCCGAACGCCTTCGGGAAACCGGCTGAAAAATAAGGTTTTTTAGAAAACCCCAAAAAAGGTCGCTGCTGCCACCGCGTACTAACCCACTTGGGTGATGCGCTTTTTATGAAATTGAATTAGAAGTTGTTTTACAAAGGCGGACCTGAACAGTCCATCGCATGTTGGATCTACCGGGTAGCATACCGGATTAGGGTGATCTGGATTTTGCCTGGTTTTCGAGACCCCCCGTCCGGGTTCCTGGCTGGACGGAAAAAAGGCTTTGCGGGACCGTTGTTGCCGGTCCCGCAAAGCCCTTTTCTTTTTCTCCACCACTTTCCTCGAAAATGGCCGCATTTTTGTGCGATGCAACATTTCGCCGTATTTGTCGATTTTCATTTCAGGACCAAGGGAATAAGCTAGGCCTGATTTTACGATCGGGGGAAAGATGACCAAGCTCGTCTATACGTTCGGCGAAGGGCAGGCGGAAGGCCGCGCCCGAAACCATGACGTCTTGGGCGGCAAGGGCGCCAACCTCGCCGAGATGTGCAGCCTTGGCCTGCCGGTGCCGCCGGGCTTCACCATCATCGCGGACGCCTGTAGTGATTACTATGCGGCCGGCAAACGCATCGATACCGTCCTGAAAGAGGAAATTCGACGCGGATTGGAAACGATCGAGGCGTCGACCGGCCGGCGCTTCGGCGCAAAGGACCGGCCGTTGCTTCTGTCCGTCCGCTCGGGTGCCCGCACGTCCATGCCGGGCATGATGGACACGGTTCTCAATCTCGGTCTCAACGACGAAACCGTGCAGGCGCTCGGACATGATGCGGGGGACGCCCGGTTCGCCTGGGACAGTTATCGCCGCTTCATCCAGATGTATGCGGATGTGGTCATGGGTCTCGACCACGAAATCTTCGAGGAAATCCTCGAGGACCAGAAGGCGCGCCTCGGCCATGAGTTTGATACCGAACTCACCGCCACCGACTGGCAGCATGTGGTTTTGCTCTATAAGGAGCTGATCGAAGAGGAACTCGGCGAGGAGTTCCCGCAAGACCCGGAAGAGCAGCTTTGGGGGGCCGTCGGCGCAGTCTTTTCGAGCTGGATGAGCCCGCGCGCAGTCACCTATCGCCAGTTACACAACATCCCAGGCACCTGGGGCACGGCCGTCAACATCCAGGCCATGGTGTTCGGCAATCTCGGCAATTCGTCGGCAACGGGGGTTGCCTTCACACGCAATCCCTCGACGGGCGAGAAGTCGCTCTACGGCGAATTTCTGGTCAACGCGCAAGGCGAAGACGTGGTCGCTGGCATCCGCACGCCGCAGAGCATCACGGAGGAAGGCCGCATCAATTCCGGCTCCGACCGCCCATCGCTGGAAAAGCTGATGCCGGAAGCGTTTGCCGAGCTCACCCGCATCTGCGCCGAGCTCGAGGCGCATTTCCGCGATATGCAGGACATCGAGTTCACGATCGAGCGCGGCAAGCTCTGGATGCTGCAGACTCGTTCCGGCAAGCGTTCGACGAAGGCAGCGATGAAGATCGCCGTCGACATGGTGGACGAGAAGCTGATCACCGAAGAGCAGGCGGTGCTGCGCATCGAGCCGTCGACGCTCGACCAGCTTCTGCATCCGACGATCGATCCCCGCGTCCAGGGCCAGGTGATCGGATCCGGATTGCCGGCCTCGCCGGGCGCTGCCACGGGCGAAATCGTCTTCACCGCCGAGGAGGCCGTGGAGGCGCAGGAGGAAGGCCGCAAGGTCATTCTGCTGCGCGTCGAAACGAGCCCGGAAGATATCCACGGCATGCATGCTGCCGAAGGCATCCTGACCACGCGCGGCGGCATGACGAGCCATGCGGCTGTCGTTGCTCGCGGCATGGGCATCCCCTGCGTGGTCGGCGCGGGAACCATGCGGATCGATCTCCGCAACGAACGCCTCATCGGCATGGGCGTGACCCTGAAAAAAGGCGACGTCATAACCATCGACGGTTCCTCCGGGCACGTGCTGAAGGGCGAGGTACCGATGATCCAGCCAGAGCTTTCCGGCGATTTCGGCCGCATCATGGGCTGGGCCGACAGGGTTCGTCGCATGAGGGTGCGCACCAATGCCGACACGCCCGCCGATGCGCGCGCCGCGCGCGCCTTCGGGGCCGAAGGGATCGGTCTTTGCCGCACCGAGCATATGTTTTTCGAAGGCGAGCGCATCCACGCGATGCGAGAGATGATCCTTGCCGAAGACGAGACGGGCAGACGGGCGGCGCTCGACAAGCTGTTGCCGATGCAGCGGCTGGATTTCACCGGCCTCTTCACCGTCATGCACGGCCTGCCGGTGACCATCCGCCTGCTCGACCCGCCGCTCCACGAGTTCCTGCCGAAGACGGACGAGGAGATTGCCGATGTAGCGGCCGCCATGGCCATGGAGGCCACCGCGCTTCGCCAACGCGTCGATGCGCTGCACGAGTTCAATCCGATGCTCGGCCACCGCGGCTGCCGCCTTGCCATCTCCTATCCTGAAATCGTCGAGATGCAGGCGCGCGCCATCTTCGAGGCCGCCGTCGCCGCTGCGCAGGAAACCGGTGCAGCCGTGGTGCCGGAAATCATGGTGCCGCTCGTCGGTCTGCGTTCCGAACTGGATTACGTCAAGGAACGGATCGATACGACTGCCAAGGCCGTCATGGCCGAAGGCGGCCTGAAGATCGACTATCTCGTCGGCACAATGATCGAGCTTCCGCGCGCCGCTCTCCGCGCCCACAAGATCGCCGAGGCTGCCGAATTCTTCTCCTTTGGCACCAACGACCTGACGCAGACGACCTTCGGCATTTCCCGCGACGACGCTTCCGCCTTCATTCCGACGTACCAGCGCAAGGGAATCATCGAGCACGATCCCTTCATCTCACTGGACTTCGAGGGAGTCGGCGAGCTGATCAGCCTCGCCGCCGAACGCGGCAGGCGCACGCGCAACGACATGAAACTCGGTATTTGCGGCGAGCATGGCGGTGACCCGGTCTCGATCCATTTTTGCGAAGAGATCGGCCTCGACTACGTCTCCTGTTCGCCATTCCGCGTGCCGATTGCCCGGCTGGCGGCAGCGCAGGCAGCCATCAACGGTAATCAGCGGTCGTAACGCGAACCGGAGATGAACCGGTCGAAGTTGTCGTCCGCCTGCAAGCGAAAGGCCCGTGCGTCGGCGCGCCGGTCAAGCTCGATGCGCTGCAGGCAGGTGGCAAAGGCATCGGTGCCGCGCCGGAAGCCATAGCTGAGGCATGTCCGGTCATCGATGGCTCGCTGCTCTGCCGGCGTCACACTCTGGCAAGCCGAAAGGCCGATTGCGACCGCAGCGAGAGCGAAGGAAAGGGCGGAAAGACGCATGGTGCACATTCTCCGATGCATGAACCGGTCGCCCGACAAAAGGCGATTTGCCGGCTCGCGTCAACAAGCACCGGAAAAAACGATGAACTCGTCAGATGCGCTCCAGAACCTCGATGAAGGCATCCGCAAAGCGCACGAGATGGGCCGTCTCCTGATCCGGCGCCTGGATCCGGATTTCCGAGCTGTTGCCATCGAGAACGGCAAGCAGGACCCGCATTCCGCCATTGACCGACGGCACACGCAAAACGCCGATGCGCTTGCAATCCTCGATCAGGCCGGCGGCCGGAAGATCGAAGAGGAATTCGCCCCTGGCATTACCCGCCGCGGTGCGCACGGCGTCGCAGAAACCTGCGTCGCCGCCGTCATAACCTTCCAGCGAAAGCTCGAGCTGGAGAAGCTCCATCGGCAGGAAGGATGCGGATTGATCGCTTGTGCCTCGCCGGGAAGTCTGCGGCTTTGTGGTCGTTTCCGATGAAAGCATTGCCCTCTATGCTCCTTCCAGTTGTGCCAAAACCCAGATCACCCTTTCGACATATCAGATCTTGCTTATGAAAGCCATCTCACCCTTTTGGGTGGATTGCGGGCTCCGTGTGGCGAGACAACAGTTTCAATTTGGACGAATCTTGCCATAAACAAAAGTGCGCTCCTCTCGGGGCTCCCCAGGCGAATGCGCGCTGCGCGTAACCGGTAAATTTGATGGCCATCCGTTTTGACCGCCCCGTTTCCAATTCGGCCCGCTTTTCGCGGCGCATCGGGGCGTTTGCACTGGTGCTCTGGGTCGCGGTGCTCATCGCCCATCGCTTCGGCGGGCTGGCGACGCCCTATTTCGTGCTGCTTGTTCTTTTTTCCTTCGGTTGTGCACTGTTTGCCGCCTTGCTGGCGGCCGAGGGTCTCAGAAGCCTCTGGATGACCGGAGCCGAAGGCGGGCTGGATGCGCTGAAAGCGCTGATCTTTGCCATTTTTCCGCTGGCATTCGGCGGATTTGCCGCCGAGCGTTACTTGACGCTGCCGGCCATCTACGACGTATCGACCGATGTCTCTTCGGCACCCGATTGGCTCTCGCCGCCGCACGCCGATCAGATCTGGATGAAGCGCAACCCGGATGTGTCGCCGCAGGAACGCGAAGAACAGCTTCTTGCCTATCCCGAACTCACCGGCAGGCGTTACGAAGGCGCGATCGACCGCGTTCTGGAAGCCGTGAAGAAGGTGGCAAAGCAAAACCGCATTACCATTACCAAGACTGAAGGCGAAGGCGAGCCGGTCCGTGACCTAGAGGATGTGCCGGCGAAGCCCGCGCCGGGCAGCGATGCCGTCGCCGAAGCGCCTGATCAGGTTCCCGTTCCCATGCCCCGGCCTTTCGAGGATGACGTCGCAAAGCTGATCCGCGGTGCAAACGGCGTGACGCTGCAGGGCGAGACACGCACGCTCATCCTCGGCCTGCGCTTCGATGTCTTGATCCGCCTGCGCGAAGAAGCCGAAACCACCTTCGTCGACATCCGCGTTGCCTCCCGCTACGGTCAGAGCGATCTCGGCCTCAGCGCCGAAATCGCCGGCGAATATCTCGCAGCCCTCGATATGGAGCTGCTGGGGATCGCAGGGTAGGGCGGGCGCGAAGCGCCGCCTTTGCTTTAGCTTGGCCGATATGCGCCGAGAAGCCGGGGCGGCCCGTCGGTCGTGATCTCGCCGCGCTCCACCAGATCCTCGATATGCGCGAAGACCGAAAGCGCCGCCGCGCCATGGAGTCTGGGGTCGGTATCGCGGTAGATCACCTTCACCATGTCGGGGATCAGCCGGTCGCCCGCCTTTATCCGTTGAAGCACGGTACGTTCGCGCATGCGGCGATGGGTTTTCAGAGCGCGCATGAAGGTAACGGGACGCCGCACCGGCCCGCCATGGCCCGGCAGAAGCAGGTGGTCGCGGCGCTCGATCAGCTTGTCGAGCGAGGCCATGTAATCGGCCATCGAGCCGTCCGGCGGGGCAACGACGGAGGTCGCCCAGGCCATGACATGGTCGCCGGAAAAGAGGATGCCGGTTCCTTCGAGCGCGAAGGCGGCGTGGTTTGCGGCGTGGCCCGGCGTTAGGACGGCGGTCAGCGCCCACCCGTCACCCTCAATGGTCTCGCCGTCGCTGACCGCGATATCCGGCACAAAGCCGGTGTCCGAGCTTTCGGCAAACGGGTTGACCTCGCCGTCATGGAGCGGCCGCGCCGCCCGGTGCGGCCCTTCGCCGACGGTGAGCGCGCCGGTCTCGCGTCGCAGCCGCGCGGCAAGCGGCGAGTGGTCGCGATGCGTATGGGTGATGAAGATATGCGTGACCCTGCGGCCCGCCAGTGCCTCCGTCAGCGCCTGGAAATGCGCCTCGTTCTCCGGTCCCGGATCGATGACCGCGACGGACGACGTGCCGACGATGTAGGTATTCGTTCCGTGAAAGGTGAAGGGGCTTGGATTGTTGGCGGTGATGCGCTGCACCCCCGGCTCAACCTCCACCGCGCGGCCATAGTGAGGCTCGAAGGCCAGATCGAATTTCGGGCTCGCCATGGCTTACTTGTATTCTATCTCGATGAACGACATCGGCTCGCTTCCGGCATTGACGACATTGTGCTCCGTGCCCGCCTCGCGCCGGTAGGCCGCTCCCTTGGCGACGTCGACGCGGCGGCTGCCGTCCGCATCCTCGATCAGGAATTTGCAATCGGTCATCGGCACCACGACATAGCCCAGCCCGTGCGTATGCACGCCGGTATCCGCACCCGGCTCGAAATCCCAGCGCGTGATGCGCACCACGGCATCGTCGAGAAGAAGCGTGGCAAGGGCAGGCGGGCGGGCGCGGTACTGGCTCATCATCTCTCCGTCGGCTTGGATAGCGCAGGCCCAGACCTAGCACGGCCGATAGCGCACAGAAATATGGCTTGAGGCGCAAGTTAGTGATTGTGAGGCAGCCGGACCTTTGCTAATCAGGCCTCGCTTCGGCAAGCGGGATTCCGCTCTCATGCTCTGGTGGGGCGTCGCCAAGCGGTAAGGCACCGGTTTTTGGTACCGGCATTCCCAGGTTCGAATCCTGGCGCCCCAGCCAAGTTTCCCTTTTCAAGCCAGAATCGCAGTTTTCCCCGCATTTAATGAATAGCTGGAATCAAATTCGCAGACTGTTGTACGCGTTGCTTTACGAGAAGGTGACCGCCACTCCGTCGGTCGCCGGTATCACACTTTCACTGGAGAAGCCGGATAGCGCCGGGATTGTTGATCTGGTTGTTCGCCAGTTCCGACTTGCAATCCAGCTTGAACGTGCTGTTGCCGGTCATGGTGATCTGCTGGGCGATGATGCGGACGCATTCGCCAGTCGTCGCACCATTGCCAGCGTACTGGACTTCCTCGGCTGCCGGCATGTAGATGATGCCGTTGAGGTGCGAGTTGCTGTTCCCGTTGATGACCGCAGGGGCGGTGTTGCTGCGGTCGGCGACGATCGAGAATCCAGCCCATGCACCCGATGTAGGGGCGGTGATGTTGAAGGTCGAGCCGCCATGGATGTCAATCTCGGCACCGTTCAGCAGGAAGAAGGTGACCTGATCGCCGGTGATGACCGACTGGCTGGCGAATTTCAGCGTGCCGCCGTCGATCAGGTAATTGCCGGGCTGCAGCGTCACATTGCCCTTGATTTCGAGGCCGTCATACGTCCCCGGCTTCAGCGTCACGGAATATCCTGCGGGAGGCTTGCTTGGCGTCTTGCCCGTTCCATTGCAGGTGCCGCCACCACCGCCGCCGACAAAGACCTGTCCGCATCCGGACAGGTCCACCCATTGTCCGGCTGCCGGCATGGTTTTGCGCTTGAACGGGTCGATGGCCGCGGGGGTTCTTTCGCGCGCTTGGCCGCATGCGAGGTCGATGCTGCTCGGCGACGCCGACACCTTGCCGGGCGTGTAAAGACATTCCGTCTTCAGGGTCCCCGAGCCGCCGACATAGATGGCTTCGTTGCTGTTTGAGTTTGCGGTGATCGAGCATCCCGAGGTGTCGACCTTGGAACTGCCGCTGACGTCGAACGCGCGGTCGGCCGTCGGGTGAAGCGCCAGGATGCAGGCTTCCGTGCCGGTTTGGTAAGAGGCGCTGCTGCGGCGGGAGATAGGGAACGACAGGCGCGTCAGGAACACAGGCTTGTAGTTGAACGCATAGTCAGCCGCCGCCATGATCTGCTGTCCCACCTGGGAATAGACGATGTGCAGAGATGGAGGTTGCGCCGCCGGCGTGGCTTCCTCGTTGCCGTTGGAAACGTCCCAATTTCCTGCGAACATTTCGTTCGCCAGCTGGGTGGCTTCCGCCTCGGTGTGGCCCTCACCGAAAAACCGCACCGCCGCAAGCGCGGCGCTGTCCAGCGACTCCTGCAACTTGTCAGCCTCGAAACTGGCATTTGTGAAGTCGACAGCGACGGAGGCCGCCCCGAGCAGCGGAACCATTGCCAGCGCCGTCAGGATTGCGAAGTTGCCGCCTTCGTCGCGAACAAATCGATGGGCATGCCGGCTGAAAAATTCACGCATTTTTGCGCCCCAGATTCAATCGAGTCGCGGGACACATTAGTTGCTAATAATATAAGGATAGGTTGCTTCATCTATTCGAATTGTACATATCCCAAAGATCTCCACCGTCATGCGGTAGCGCCCGCTTTGGCGCATTCGAGAACGGGCGATTGGAGATTTCGACAAGGGTATGTCGATGGCGATAACGTCGATCGGGAAGGCCGCCAACGAAGCCTTCTTGCCCGCCGATCTTCACCGGCGGGCAATCGGTTAATCACTGCCCCGGCTGCGCCGGCGCCAAAAACTCGCCGCAATAGGATTTGCTGTTTTCGCCCGGGATGTCGCCCATGGTGCGGATGCTGCGGATCGTATAGCTGGAATCGGTGGTGACCTGGGCCTGGCAGCGCAGGTAGAGCGTGCGGGCGGCACTGACCTGCCTGCCGCGCTTGCCGTTTTCGCCATCCTCATATTTGGCTGGGACACGGACGGTCTTGTAGCCGCCCTTCCACGTGTAAACGGTGGCCGAGCCGTCTTCGGTGTCGGCGATCGGCGGGCCGTAGGCGGCGAAGAACTTGCCGGCCGACTGGCCGACCCAGCGTGCTGAAATAGGATCGCTTGCAGAAGGTATGGTCGTGCAGCCGGCAAGCGCAATGGCAAGCCCGGCCGCGGCAATGGTGCGGAGTGTCATTTAATCGTCCCTGAATTTATTGCGCATTGAGGGCGCAAACCATTGCTGGCCAACGGTTTCCGCGTGTCCCGCGAGCCCTTTAGCGCGGAACCCGGAAAAAGAAAATTGCCTCTGCTTCGCAATTGCGAAATTTGCTGCGGGTGTGGCTTTTTGTTGCAGTGTTCACGCGCTCGAGTGCTGTCACGCCACTGTAAAAAAATGCCGCCGGTTTTTGAAATTTGGTGCTTGCGCAACGGGATGGGCCGGTCTATAGAGGCGCCGCTGGTCACGGAGTGTAGCGCAGTCTGGTAGCGCACCACGTTCGGGACGTGGGGGTCGAGTGTTCGAATCACTCCACTCCGACCAGCCGAAAAGTTCGGTTTTACGGGCTTTTATCCCGAAAGAGCATTTCTCCGAAAATACCATTTCTTGACAACGGACCGATCGCGGACCGTTTGAGCAGTTATAACGCGTTCGCTGCCTGTTGTTGGAAGCCCGGACTAGCATGTGCGTATGGGCGGGTTTTCAGACTTGAGACCCTTGTGAACCTTCTCCCGCGCTGCCGACGCCGAACAAGAAGACTCCGCCCTGATCACAAGGGCGAGTATTCGCTCGATCCACATGGATATCCACTTATAGTAGCTCTATATTCGACTGCTCGTGACCCGAGTAAAAATCACTGTGTTGTCGATGCGGCCATGCTGCAAGACGGTCTGCACCATGGCGAGCAACGCGGGGCGATGATATAGGCAGTTCATAAGCAAGAAGGACAGAAGCTTATCGCCGCTGCCAGGGAATGTGAGCTACGGCCGCATTCAACTGAACTGAGGAGGATGAAATGCTGCGCACGATCCTGCTTGTTGTCCTGATAGTCATCATGTTTGGCGCCCTACCATATTGGCCCTATATGGCGACGCGCGGGTTCGGCTATGGCCCATCGAGCGTCGCATTGCTCCTGCTGGCCATTGTCCTCGTGCTGATCAGTTTGAGGCGGATATAAGTGAAGGCGTTGCTAACTGCGGCGCGCCTCATCGAGCGCGCTTCGACGTGATAGGAAAAAGGGGCCTTGCGGCCCCTTGATCACGTTCAGATATCGCTTGCGGCGTTCTTCCAGAGTTCCGCCGCCTCCGCGGCCGTCATCCGGTGCACATGGGCTTCGTCGCGTCGGTTGGCGAAGAGTTCGCTGGCCATGATCTGGTCGGCGAGGTCGGCGGGCAACGAGAGGATAACGCGCGCGTCGCCGGCATGAAGACCGCCGAGTTCCGAGCGCTTGCTCGTCACCATGCCACCGGCGACCGTGTTGTTGGTATCCGGATCGATGAGGATGAAGGAGCCGGTGGAACGGTTCTGATCGTAGGGATCGAAGATCGCGGCTTCGTCAAAGGCAAGGCGCACCTTGCCGATCGCGTTCATGTAAAGCCTCTCGGCCGGGTTCCAGGCACCGGTCTTCAGCTCAAGCTGGCTGAGCGGCTGCACCTGCACGCGCTGGCGGCGGCTGCCGCTCTTCAGCCAGTAGCGCTTTCCCGCCTCGATGCCTTCCGGCTGCAGCGCGACGATGTGCGCGTCGAAGGAGAGACCGGTCTGCGGCTGCGCGTCGATCGAGACGATCATGTCGCCGCGCGCGACGTCGACCTGGCGATCGAGCACCAGGGTGATCGCATCGCCTGCGACCGCCGCGTTGCGCACCAGATCGAAGGTGACGATCTTGGAAACGTTGGCGACCATGCCCGACGGCAGGATCATGACGCTGTCGCCCGGCTTCACCGAGCCGCCGGCAACGGTGCCCTGATAGCCGCGGAAGCTTTCACCGGGGCGCGAAACGCGCTGCACTGAGAGGCGGAAGCCGACCGTCTGCGAGGAGCGGACGGTTGCAAGCTCCAGCGTCTCGACCAGCGTCGGACCCGTGTACCAGGGCATGGCGGCCTGCCCGGAATAGACGACGTTTTCGCCCTTCAGCGCCGACATCGGGATCGCGGTGATCTGCTTGACGCCGAGCGAGAGGGCGAATTCCTTGAACTCATGAGTGATCTTCTCGAACCCCGCACGGTCGTAGCCGGTCAGGTCGATCTTGTTGACCGCCAGCACGAACTGCTTGATGCCGAGGAGCGAGGCGATCGTCGCGTGGCGGCGCGTCTGCTCCAGAATGCCGGCGCGGGCATCGACCAGGAGCACGGCGAGATCGGCCGTCGAAGCGCCGGTTGCCATGTTGCGGGTGTATTGTTCGTGGCCGGGCGTGTCGGCGACGATGAAGGAGCGCTTGTCGGTCGCGAAGTAGCGGTAGGCGACGTCGATCGTGATCCCCTGTTCGCGCTCGGCCTGCAGGCCGTCGAGGAGAAGCGCGAAGTCCGGCAGGCCGAGATCGTTCTGCTTGCCGGTGGAATCGCGCTGAAGCGTTGCGGCCTGGTCTTCCTTGACGGCTTTCGTGTCCCAGAGCAGGCGGCCGATCAGCGTGGATTTGCCGTCGTCGACGCTGCCGCAGGTGAGGAGGCGCAACGGTCGCGAGTCGCGCGCAGCCTTCAGCGGCTCGGCGGCGGGCAGGGCGACGGCGGTTGCAGGTACTGCTGCGGTCATCTCAGAAATATCCTTCACGCTTCTTCTTTTCCATGGAGCCGGACTGGTCGCGGTCGATGGCGCGGCCCTGGCGTTCGGAAACTGTGGCGATTTCCAGCTCCGCGATGATGTCTTCAAGAGTGGTGGCCTGCGAGGGGATCGCCCCCGTCAGCGGGAAGTCGCCGAGCGTGCGGAAGCGGATCATGCCTTCCTGGCGGACTTCGCCGGGCAACAATTCAAGGCGCGGATCCTCCGCAAGGATCATCATGCCGTCACGCTCCACGAAGGGGCGCTTCTTTGCGTAGTAGAGCGGCACCAGCGGGATGTCTTCCGCCTGGATGTAGCGCCAGATATCGACCTCGGTCCAGTTGGAGAGCGGGAAGGCGCGCACGCTCTCGCCCTTGCGGATCTGGCCGTTATAGACGTTCCAGAGTTCCGGGCGCTGATTGCGCGGATCCCAGCGATGGTCCGGCGTGCGGAAGGAATAGATCCGCTCCTTGGCGCGGCTTGCCTCCTCGTCGCGGCGCGCCCCGCCGAAGGCGGCGTCGAACTGTCCCGCGTCGAGCGCCTTGCGCAGGCTCTCGGTCTTCATGATGTCGGTAAAGGCCGCGGAGCCGTGGGTGAAGGGGGTGATCCCTTCGGCGGCGCCGCGCGGGTTGATGTGCTCGATCAGGTCCAGATCGTACTTCTTCGCGGTCTCGTCGCGAAATGCGATCATCTCCCGGAATTTCCAGCCGGTGTTCACATGCAGCAGCGGGAAGGGCACGCGGCCCGGATAGAAAGCCTTGCGCGCGAGATGCAGCAGCACGGACGAATCCTTGCCGATCGAATAGAGCATCACCGGACGTTCGAATTCGGCCGCTACCTCGCGGAAGATATGGATCGACTCGTTTTCAAGAGCCTTCAGGTGCGGATCGAGCGGCGGTTTGGCGCTCTGTGGATTGTTGAGTTCCGTATCCGGACGGGTGTCGGGCATTTCCTACTCCAATGTCGTCATTCGCGGCGGCAGGCATCCGGAATGAATTTGTCTCGCCTCGGTTCCCGAAGCTGGCCGCAAGATCGCGCTTTTTGCTGATCCGGAAACCGGCGGGTTACTGTTGAGCGGGCTGCACGGCCTCTTCGGCAACGTGCAGGCCACATTCACGCTTTTCATCCTGTTCCCACCACCAACGGCCGGCACGTTCCGGCTCGCCGGGCTTGATGGCGCGGGTGCAGGGCTCGCAGCCGATCGAAGGATAGCCGCGGGCATGCAATGGGTTCACCGGCACGCTGTTGTCGGCGGCGTAGGACTTGATATTGGCGATGTCCCAGTCGGCAAGCGGGTTGATCTTCAGGAGATGGCGCTCGGCGTCGTATTCGGCAAACGGCGTTTCGGCGCGGTTGGCCGACTGGCCGCGGCGAAGGCCGGTGATCCAGATCGTTGCGCCTGCCAGCGCCTGCGCAAGCGGCTTCAGCTTACGCACGGCACAACAGGCATGCCTGGCTTCGACACTTTCGTAAAAGCCGTTCAGCCCGTATTGCGCAGCGTAGGCGTCGATATCGGCCTGTTCCGGCTCGTAGCGGCGGATGCGAATGTCGTACTGGGTTTCGGTCTCGTCGATCAGCGCCAGCGTCTCCGGGAAGAGGCGGCCGGTCTGCAAGGTCACGACTTCGATCGGCAGGCGATGATTGCCGATTTCAGCCGAGATCACCTGGTCCTCGATGCCGAGCGAAGTCGTGAAAACGGCGCGGCCACCAAGACCCGCGACGAGCGACAGCCGTCCGGCAAGGTCGAGGGCGGCGAGCTTAGCATTCAGCGCTTCAGCTTCTTCGATGATATTCACAACAGTCATGGGGGATCCTGTCTCGATGTTGGCCGGAGTATCGCAGCTTGAGGAGGGATCGGACAGAAAAACGGATTTCGAAAGCGGCGCATGCGGGAGCAAATATCTCTCCGAAGCCGCTGCAATGCAGAAAAGCAGCCGCGCCGCACCGACCATCCGTTGGCGCAGGCTTAATCTCTATAAATTTAGTAGGGTTACACACGCGGCCTGTCAATTCGAAATCTGAAGTGATGGCGAAAAAGATGCGGATGGCGCAATTTTGACGTAGAATTCCATCTGTTGGCCTCGAGGGGAAAACAAGGCCAAAAACGCTTGTGTCTCAAAGACTTTCGCCGGCGCGTTCAAATTCCGTTCATGCTGGTTGTGCAATAGAGTGCAGGCAAGCTCGAGAAGCGGTGCGGCGAGTCGCATCGCTCGTGTGTGTAACGAGTCCAAAATGATTACGCAGAAGGCAAAATACGCGCTCCGGGCGCTCACGGCACTGGCCGAAGCCGATGCCGGCGAACCCGTCATGATTTCGGACATCGCAGCGCAGCAAAAGATTCCGAAGAAGTTTCTCGAGCAGATCCTGCTCGATCTCAAGCATCAGGGCATCGTGGCGAGCCGCCGCGGCAAGGCGGGAGGCTACCTGCTGCTGAAACCGGCCGACATGATCACCTTCGGCGAAGTCCTTCGCATCATCGACGGCCCGATCGCGCCGCTGCCGTGCCTGTCGATCACCGCTTACCGCAAATGCGACGATTGCGACGGCGAGCAGAATTGCGAAATCCGCCACGTCTTCTCCAAGGTCGCTGATGCGACGCGCAAGGTATTGTTCTCGACGACAATCGCCGATGCGGTTGCCGCGCCCACCAAGGTCGTGGAAGTCGCTCGGCTTCTGGCTTAACCTGCCGCCTCTTCCTTCTCCACGGCTCGCCGGGCCCTGATGGCCGCGGCGATGAAGACCCGCGAAAGCCCGTGGTACAGGGGTTCTCTGGACAGGACGCGCGACGTCACGTAGCCGATCATCGAGACGGCCATGATTGGGATGACGGCCTGGTGGTCACCTGTCATTTCTAGGATGATGACGAAAGCCGTCATCGGCGCCTGTACGACGCCCGAGAAATAGCCGGCCATCCCGAGGATTGCCGCAAGCGCGATGCTTGTTCCGAGCAGCGAGCCGACCGTGCTGCCGAAACCTGCGCCGACCGCCAGCGACGGTGCGAAGATGCCGCCCGGAATGCCGGACATCATGGACAGGAAACTGGCGGCGAGCTTTTCGACGAAGAAGAGCAAGGGAAGCGCTTGCCCTTCGACGGCGCCCTTAGCCTGCACGTAGCCGGTGCCGAAGGTTGCGCCGCCGGATGCAATGCCGATGACTGCAACCGCAAGCCCGCAGATGCCCGCAAGCGCCAGCATGCGCTTAAGAGGCTGGGGGTGCGCCCAGCGGCGGATGCGCTGGCCGAAATGCAGCGCAAAGCCGCTGAAGCCCGCACCGAGCGCACCCCCACCGATGCCGCAAACGAGAACGAGGCCCCAGTCGCGCAGGTCCGCGGGGGCCGCAGATGCTTCGCCGAAATAATTGTAGCTGCCTGCAAGCCCGAGCGCGGCAAGCCCGGAGAGGATGACGGCGGTCAGCACGAGGCCGTTCGCTCGCGACTCGTAGGTGCGGCCCATCTCTTCGATGGCGAAGACGATACCGGCAAGCGGTGTGTTAAAGGCGGCGGCGATGCCCGCTGCCGATCCGGCGAGGATGAGGCCCCGCGCCTGCGCCATGCCGCCGAAGCGGGCAACCGCCAGCATGATTGACGCCCCGACCTGCACCGTCGGCCCTTCACGTCCGATCGAAGCGCCGCAGAACAACCCGAGCACCGTGAGCAGGATCTTGCCGAAGGCGATGCGCAGGGAAAGCAGCCGGGTGCGATCTTCCTCGTCCCTCAAGTGCCGGGCGGCGATTGCCTGCGGAATGCCGCTGCCCTGCGAATTGGGAAAGAGCGTTGCCGCAAGATAGGCGGACAGCATGAAGCCGAACGGCGAGAGAACGAGCGGTAAAAGATAAGTCCATTTGCCTGCAGATATGATCCCGGTGAACGCATTCTGTGCCAAGTCTGCGAGCTCGGCAAAGCCAACGCTGATCACGCCGATCGCCAGCGCGCCGCACCAGAAGACCAGCCGCGGGCGCCAGCGCGAAAACGAGCCCCAGAAAACGCGGGAGCGGCGGAAAAGCTTGGACTTTCGATAGGAGGCAGGCATTTCAACACTTCAATCAGCAAGACTACGCATCAGTTCTAACGCCATTGCGCACATGAAATCACCCCTCGCTTCAAGATTTGGTGAAATACCCTTGAAAGCAGTTGCCGCGCGCCAATTCGGACCTGTTCACCAGGGTAGGGAGAATGGAAATGCGTGTCGTATCCACGAGGCAGATCATATCCGCAAAGCAGATAGTGTTCGGCGCAATCCTGGCGGCGGCCTTTGCAACCGGTGCTGCAGCTCATCACGGCTGGTCATGGGCGGAGGCCGAGCAGATTGAGTTGAGAGGGACGGTTGAGACGGTCTCCATGGGCGGTCCGCATCCGTCGCTCGACGTCGCGACCGCCAACGATGGCCTCTGGCGCGTCGAACTCGCCAATCCGCGGCAGACAGAGCGCTCCGGCTTCGTCGAGGGCTCCGCGAAAAAGGGCGATCCGATCATCGCCATCGGAAACCGCTCGCTGGATGCCAATGAAAAGCGCATGAAAGCGGTGCGGATCACGGTTGCCGGGAAGCGCTACGATATCTATCCCGAGCGAATCCAGACGAATTGACCGCATGGCGATCGACCTTCTGGAATGGTTGACGGCTACGCCGCTCGCGGTCGCATTGCGGCGTTCGGCGATCCTCTACATGTTCGCCAACGCCGCCCATATTCTGTCGATCGGCTTGCTGATCGGCACGATCCTGCCGCTCGATCTGAGGCTGATGGGCTTCTTTCCGTCGGTGCCGCTTTCGGTGATCGGTCCCTTTCTATCGCGGGTGGCGGCAATCGGCCTCGCCGCCGCGATGGTCACAGGCTTCTGCCTCTTCAGCGTCCGGCCGCTGGAATATGCTCAAAACCCGGCGTTTCTTGCAAAGCTCGGGTTGCTCGCCCTGGGTGTTTTGAATGCCGGCATCGTGCACGCCGGACATGCATGGCGAAAGGCGGTTGCCGGAGCCGCCACGGCGGCGCGCTTGCGTCTCGGCGCCCTGATATCGGCCGCGACGTGGCTCGCAGCCATCGTCGCCGGGCGCTGGATCGGCTTCATCTAGACCGTGCCATTGCTCGTCCCTGTCTGCGTTACTACCGGTCGCTCACCGCGGATTGGTCCTAACTTCCGAATTTCTTCCGCTTGAAAAAAATGGCCAAGCCGGGTAATATGCATCGCAATTGCAATGCGCACGAGGTCTGTCATGAAAACCGCAACACTACCGTCGCTTCGTGTCGATCCCGAACTGCGGGCTGCCGCGGAAAGCGTCCTGAAAGAGGGCGAGACCTTGTCGTCGATGATGGAAGACTCTCTTCGGCGGCAGATCGAATACCGCAAAACGCAGGCGGAATTTATCGCGCGAGGGCTCCAGGCGCGGGAGGAGTCTAAGCGGACAGGTGTCTACTATAGTGCAGAAGACGTCCTGAACATGATGCGTGAAAAGCTTGAGAAGGCGAAGGCGAGCCGAAATCAATGAGCCGTCGCATCCGCTTTACCGCCGGCTTCTATGAGGATTTTGAGAGATACTATGGATATCTTGCCGAAATCGATATTCGACTTGCCGAACGGGCTTACGACGCGATGCAAAAGGCAACAAAGTTGCTGGAGGATTTTCCCTTTATGGGCCGCAAGGCACTAGAGGATAACATCTTCGCACGGGAGATGATTATCCCTTTTGGTTCGAATGGATACGTTCTGCTCTATGAGGTGGAAGACGATGAGACGGTTACCGTTCTCGCTGTCCGCCACCAGCGCGAAGACGACTACCATTAGCTTCACCGGTCGCTCACCGCCCAGCGCGGGTTGATCCATGGCTCCTGGTTGGAGCGCGGCAATGGCTGCTTGCCGAGGATATGGTCGGCCGCCTTCTCGCCGGTCATGATCGAGGGACCATTGAGATTACCGTAGGTCACGTGCGGGAAGATCGAGCTGTCGGCGACGCGCAGGGCGTCGACGCCGATGACACGCGTCTCGGGATCGACAACCGCCATCGGATCGTCCTTGGCACCCATCTTGCAGGTGCCGCAGGGGTGGTAGGCGCTTTCCAGGTGTTCGCGCAGGAAGGCGTCGATCTGCTCGTCGGTCCGCACGTTCTCGCCCGGCTGGATCTCCGGTCCGCGATACTGGTCGAAGGCCTTTTGGCCGAAGATTTCGCGGGTGAGGCGCACACAGTGACGGAACTTCTCCCAGTCTTCCGGATGGCTCATATAGTTGAAACGAATGACCGGGTCGGCCTTCGGGTCCGAGGAGCGCAGTGTGACGTTGCCGCGCGACTTCGACAGATTGTAGCCGACATGCACCTGGAAGCCGTGGCTCTTGGCCGCCGCCTTGCCGTCATAGCTGATCGCCACCGGCAGGAAGTGATACTGGATGTCAGGCTGCTTGACGCCGGCCGCTGAGCGCAGGAAGGCGCAGGCCTCGAACTGGTTCGAGGTGCCGAGCCCGGACTTTGTGAACATCCATTGCGCGCCCGCAACACCCTGCCAGAACCAGGGAAGCCAGGAATAGAGCGAGACCGGTTTGGTGCTGACCTGCTGGAAGTAGAATTCCATGTGGTCCTGCAGATTGGCGCCGACCCCCGGCCGGTCAGCCTTCACCTCGATGCCGTGCTCCTGAAGATGCGCGCCCCGGCCGATGCCGGAAAGCATGAGAAGCTTTGGTGAATTGAAGGAGGAGGCGGAGACGATCACCTCGCAGTTCGCCTTGATCACCTCGACCTTGCCGCCGCGCTCGATCTCGACGCCAACAGCCCGCCTGTTCTCGATCACCACCTTGTGGGCGTGACCATAGACGACCGCCACGTTCGGACGCTTCAGCGCCGGCTTCAGGTAGGCGCTGGCGGCAGACCATCGCCGCCCGCTGAAGATCGTCTGCTCCATCAACCCGAAGCCTTCCTGCTTCGAGCCGTTATAATCCTCCGTCGCCTCGAAGCCCGCCTGCTTGCCGGCCTCGATGAAGGCGCGAAACAGCGGGTTGCGGAAGCCGCCGCGCTGCACATGCAGCGGGCCGTCGGTGCCGCGCCAGCCTTCCTCGCCGCCCTGAGAATGCTCCATGCGCTTGAAATAGGGCAGCACGTCGGCGTAGGCCCAGCCCTGTGCGCCGAGCTCTTCCCAGCGATTGTAGTCCTCGGCATGGCCGCGCACATAGACCATGCCGTTGATCGATGAGGAGCCGCCGATCACCTTGCCGCGCGGCGCGGTGATGCGCCGGTTGTTCAGGTTCGGCTCGGGCTCGGAGAGATAGCCCCAGTTGTAGCGCTTCATGCTCATCGGCCAGGCAAGGGCCGCCGGCATCTGGATGAACGGCCCGAAATCGGAGCCGCCGGCCTCGATGACGATCACGGTATTCTTGCCGTCTTCCGAGAGACGGTAGGCGAGGGCGGAACCTGCCGATCCGGAGCCGATGATGACGAAATCTGCTTGCATAGCTCTCTCTTTTAAGTTCGTCCGGGCGGCCCCCCTCATCCGGCTGCCGCCACCTTCTCCCCGAGGGGCGAAGGGATTTGCCGCGCCCGCCTCATGTCCCCTTCTCCCCTCGGGGAGAAGCTGCCCAAAGGGCGGATGAGGGGGCAACACGGCAAAGCGGAGGAGGGGGTCTTCATCTCAAAGCTTCAATACGGCGCCACCACCGGCCCCATACCGACATAGACCGTCTTCAGCTCCGAATAGTGCTCCAGCGCGGCTGCCGAATTCTCGCGTCCGAAGCCCGATTGCTTGGAGCCGCCGAAGGGGATTTCCACCGGGCAGAGATTGTAGGTGTTGATCCACAGCGTGCCGGCCTCCAGTTGATCGACAACGCGATGGGCGCGGCTGAGGGCAGCGGTAAAGACGCCGCCCGAAAGGCCGAATTCGGTGCCATTGGCGCGGTCGATCACCTCCGCCTCGTCCTCGAAATCGAGCACGCACATGACCGGCCCGAAAATCTCCTCGCGAGCGATGGTCATATTGTCGGTGACATCCGCGAAAACGGTGGGCTGCACATAGTAGCCCTCGCCGGAAACATTGTTCGGAAGGCCGCCGCCGGTAATCAACCGCGCGCCCTCCGCCTTGCCCTTCTCGATGTAGGACAGCACCTTCTGGCGCTGCGCCCAGGAAACCATCGGCCCGAGCTGTGTGGCCTCGTCCATCGGATCGCCGATGACGATCGCCTCGGTGCGGCTCTTCAGCCGTTTCAGGAATGCGTCCTTGATCTTCTTCTGCACGAAGACGCGCGTGCCGTTCGAGCAGACCTGGCCGGTCGAATAGAAGTTGCCGAGCATCGCCCCGCCAATGGCGCTGTCGATATCGGCGTCGTCGAAGACGATCAGCGGTGACTTGCCGCCGAGCTCCATCGTCACATGCTTGAGGTTGGCGGCGGCGGCGGCAGCGACCTTGCGGCCTGTCGGCACAGAGCCGGTGAGTGATATCTTCGCCACGTCCGGATGGTTGACGAGCAACGGTCCGGTATCGCGGTCGCCCTGGATGACGTTGTAGAGCCCCTTCGGCAGGCCCGCCTCATGCAGGATTTCGGCGATGGCAAGCGCGCCGAGCGGCGTGTTTTCCGAAGGCTTGAAGACCATGGCGTTGCCGGCGGCGAGCGCCGGCCCGCCCTTCCAGCAGGCGATCTGCTGCGGATAGTTCCAGGCGCCGATGCCGACGCAGACGCCGAGCGGCACGCGCTTCGTATAGGCGAAATCGCCGCCGAGCGGGATATAGGAGCCGTTCAGCGCCGTCGCCGCAATGCCGCCAAAGAACTCGAAACTGTCGGCGCCCGATGTCGGGTCGGCGACGATGGTTTCCTGGATCGGCTTGCCGGTGTCGAGCGTCTCAAGCTCCGAAAGCTCGCGGTTCTTCTCGCGCATGATGTCGGCGGCACGCTTCAGGATGCGGCCGCGCGCCGTCGGGCTCATGGCCGCCCATTCCGGCTGCGCCCGCTTGGCCGCGGCGATCGCCTTTTCGACGATCGCGGGCGTTGCGGCATGCAGCCTGGCGATTACCTCGCCGGTCGCCGGATAGATGCTCTCGATGACGCTGCCGGCTTCATCCTCGACATATTCGCCGTCGATGAAGTGGGAGGCTTTCGGCTGGGCTTTCATGTCAATTGTCCTTGGATGGCTTGAGGTGGTCGTCCCTTCTCCCCTCGGGGAGAAGGTGGCCCGCAGGGCTCAGGTGCAAAAGTTGCACCGGGGATGAGGGGGCTGCAGTCTCGGCCTTGCGGTCGTTCGCTCCTGCGTCGCTCACCCCCTCATCTGTCCTTCGGACATCTTCTCCCCGCTGGGGAGAAGGGGGAGCGGCCGCCAATAGCGCATTCACATAATCCTCAGTCAGCCCGATCGATGCCTCGATGCTGACGGGCGCAGACCTCAGACTTTGGCGGATATAGAGCCCATCGATCATCGCAGCCGCGCCTTCGGCAATGCGCTCTGCGGCATCGGCCGGGCAGAGCGCCTTCAGATTGGCAAGCAGGTTCGACCGCAGGCGGCGGGCATAGATGACGAGGAAGCGCCGCGTCTCTTCGGAACGCTGCGCCTCGGCATAAAAGGCAAGCCAGGCGGCGATCGTCGCCGGCGCAAACTGGTCGGCCTGGAAGCTGACGCGGATAACAGCGGACAGCTTCTCGCGCGGCGCACCCGCCGCCTTCAGCGCCGTCACCGCGTCGTCGCGCAGTTGCTTTAAAAGAGAGCGGATGGTCTCGATCAGCAGCTGTTCCTTGCTGCCGAAATAATGATGCGCAAGCGCCGGCGAGACGCCGGCATGACGGGCGATTTCAGACATCGTGACGCTCAGCGAGCCGTGATCGCCAATCACCCGCAGCGCAGCATCGACAAGCGCCTTGCGGCGCAGAGGTTCCATTCCGACTTTCGGCATAGTGCGGCCTACTCCAGCAATTCAGACATCTTATTTTTGATTGACTGATCAATCAATAAAAATCTTCTGACGAGTGTTAGCCCGTGCGGGTCCTTTTCGCTGCGGGAATCTGCAGCATATCTACGGCCATCAGGAGGTGCGCCCATGGCTGAGGTATTCAATGGCGAGCCGTCGCCGTCGCTGCAGTCGAAATGGATATGGTTCGTGGGGCTCGGGGTGCTGCTCTTGATCTGCGGGATGATCGCGCTCGGCAACCTGCTTCTCGCCACGGTGGCATCAGTCTACTATGTCGGGATGCTGATGCTTTTCGGCGGGATCCTCTATCTCATCCACGCCTTTCAGGTGCGCGGCTGGGAACACATCCTTTTCTGGGCGTTGAGCGGCGTTCTTTATGTGCTCGCAGGCATATTCGCCTTCATCAATCCGATCCTTGCCTCCGCCGCACTGACGCTCTTTCTTGCGGTCGCTCTGCTGATCGCCGGCGTATTTCGCGTCTTTATCGGCCGGCGCATGAAGCCCCTCAAGGGCTGGGGCTGGATCGTGGCAAGCGGCGTGATTACGGCGCTTGCAGGCGTCGTCATCGCGCTCGGCTGGCCGGTAAACAGTCTGTGGGTTCTCGGCCTTTTCCTGGCGGTCGATCTCATTCTCCAGGGCTGGACAATGCTGGCCTTCGGTGTCGGCGTCAGAAGCGTGCAATGACGCGCTCACGCAATGTTTCTTTTTTGACAAGTATGTGATGCCGGACTAAAACTGAAGTACTAAGACACCGGCAGACGACATGCCGGAAAAGATGTCATGACTGGTCATGCATCCCGCGTAGGGCAGGTTCTGCCCAAAAACGAAGGGAGAAATTTCATGCCAATGGTCACAGTTTCCATCTCACCGGTTCAGGCAGCAGGCATCCGCGATGCCGTCGAGAGCGGCGGCTATGCGTCAAGCAGCGAGGTGGTCCGTGAAGCGCTGCGCCTGTGGGATGCCGCCCGCAAGCTGGCAGAATGCCGCGATGATGAATTGACGGAAGAAAACCGGACCAGCGAAAGCCGCTGCGTCGCAGATATGTTTGCCGATCACGAGGCTGAACGTCGGCGCTCGGCTTGAATAGGCCGTTGATCGCGCGGGCGGCGGCACCGCTCGCTCGTTCCGATCAACTATCTTCACAGAAGTTTCACATTCGCGAAAGGGTTCATTGACCCTTCTTGGTCATCTTCACTGAAAACAACAGCTTACAGTGGAGAAAGAGGGCATGTCTGTGGTTGCCGCCGTGGAGCCGGGTGTGTTGCGCCGCTACGCCAGCGATCAGCTCGTTACCCTTGCAAAACTCGTCATCGAAAATGCCTTCCAGCCCATTGTCGAAGCCGGTACGGGCACCGTCTTCGGTTATGAGTCCCTCATGCGCGGGCAGGAGCGCATCGGTTTCGAGTCTCCCGTTGAGCTGCTCGATGAGGCGCACCGCGCCAACCAGCTTCTCAATCTGGAGCAGATGGTGGCCAGCCGCGCGCTCGCGAAGTTCGTGACCTTGGGCAACTACGCCAGCTCGACCCTGTTCCTGAACCTCGACGTTCGGCTGATCGCGCGTGGCGATTGCCTGATTGAAAGCCTTCTGCAGCATCTGAAAGCCGCCAATATCCCGCCGTCTTCGGTCTGCTTCGAATTCTCGGAGCGCTTCGACAATACCCGCGTGCCGGAATTCGAGGCGCTCGTCTGCAAGCTCCGCAAGACCGGCTTCAAGCTGGCGATCGACGATTTCGGCGTCGGCCACGGCGAAATGAAGCTGCTGTGCGACTATGCCGTCGACTATCTCAAGATCGATCGCCATTTCGTCGCCGATATCGACCGCAAGCCGCGCAAGCGTCATCTGCTGAAGAACATCGTCAACATCGCCCATGTGCTCGGCACCCGGGTGATCGCCGAAGGCATCGAAACCGAAGCGGAGTTTCTTGCTTGCCGCGAATACGGCGTCGATCTCGTCCAGGGCTGGTTCATTGCACGGCCGACGACGCATACGTCCGAACTCGTATGGTCGTTTCCGCATCTGCAGGAGCTCGGCAACAGCAAGCGCAACACGCAATCGCTCGACGAAATCCTCATCCGCAAGCAGATCGAGATGCTGCCGACGGTTTACGAGAACGACAGCATCGATACGGTCTTCGAGCTCTTCCGCCGCAACCCGCGCCAGGCCTTCTTTCCGGTGCTCAATGCCAATGGTGAGCCGCGCGGTATCATCCATGAGCATCACCTGAAGGAATATATCTACCAGCCCTTCGGCCGCGATCTCCTGAAGAACAAGGTCTATGAGCGCACGGTTTCGCACTTCGTCGAGATAGCGCCTATTGTCGGTCTGGATTCGGACGCAGAGCGGCTGATGGCGATCTTCGCCAATATGGAGGGTGGTAACTGTCTGATCCTGACGGACAACATGCGCTATGCCGGCGTCGTCTCCGCCGCCTCGCTCATCAAGATCATGAACGAGAAGCAGTTGAAGACCGCGCAGGATCAGAACCCGCTGACCGGCCTGCCGGGCAACCGCGCGATCCTCGATTTTATGCGCCAATCCGGTCTCGATGGCGATGACGTACGGCATTTTTGCTATTGCGACTTCGATAATTTCAAGCCCTTCAACGATGCTTACGGTTTCCATCTCGGCGATCATGCGATCTCGCTCTTTGCCGCGCTGATGCGCCGTTACTTCTTCGCCGAGCGGCATTTCCTCGGCCATGTCGGCGGCGATGATTTCTTCATCGGCGTCGTCGGCTGGACGAAGGAGGAACTGACGGAGATCCTCGATCGCCTCATCAGCGATTTCCACGAAGACGTGCTCGACCTGTATTCCGACGACGACCGCGCAGCCGGCCGCATCCGGGGTCATGACCGTTCCGGCACCGAGGCGCTTTTCCCGCTGATGCGCTGCTCGATCGGCGTGCTTGAGCTGCCAAAGGGTCTGGTGATCGACGACATCAACCGGGTCAGCGCCGAAATTGCGCACATCAAGGCCGAAGCGAAGGAGAGCGCCGACGGGCTGCTCCTCCATCGGCTAGGCGAGGCGAATTGACGCCTCTGCGACTTCCCTTCTTTCCAAGCACCGACCGCTGAATTATCTCCTGCGCTATCGCACAAGAGGAGACCGGTCATGCCACTGCCAACCAACATGCGTTTCGTCGATCTCCCGAGCTTTGGCGCGCCTGAGGTCATGAAAATATCGGCCGGACCCATTCCGGTGCCGAGCGAAGGCCAGATCCTCGTCCGCGCGCAGGCAATCGGCGTCAACCGCCCGGATGTCGCGCAGCGCCAGGGGACTTACCCGCCGCCAAAGGATGCAAGCCCCATTCTGGGTCTCGAGCTGGCCGGTGAAGTGGCCGCCGTCGGCCCGGGCGTCGCGGGATACTCGATCGGCGACCTAGTCTGCGGCCTCGCCAATGGCGGCGCCTATGCAGAATATTGCCTGCTGCCGGTCGGCCAGGTCTTGCCGTTTCCGAAAGGCTACGATGCGGTGAAGGCCGCAGCCCTTCCCGAAACCTTCTTCACCGTCTGGGCAAACCTCTTCCAGATGGCGGGGCTGACGGAAGGCGAAAGCGTCCTCATCCACGGCGGCTCCAGCGGCATTGGCACCACCGCGATCCAGCTCGCCCGCGCCTTTGGCGCCGAGGTCTATGCGACCGCAGGCTCGCAGGAAAAATGCGACGCCTGCGTCAAGCTTGGCGCCAAGCGGGCGATTAACTACAAGACCGAAGACTTCGCTGAGGTGATCAAGGCCGAAACCGGCGGTCAGGGCGTCGACATCGTGCTCGACATGATCGGCGCTGCCTATTTCGACAAGAACATCGCCTCGCTTGCCAAGGATGGCTGCCTGTCGATCATCGCCTTCCTGGGGGGAGCGCTGGCCGAGAAGGTCAACCTGACGCCGATCATGGTCAAGCGCCTCACGGTTACCGGTTCGACGATGCGCCCACGCACGGCCGAGGAAAAACGCGCCATCCGCGACGATCTTCTTTCCCAGGTCTGGCCGCTTCTCGAAGCCGGAAAGCTCGCCCCCGTCATCCACAAGACCTTCGCTTTCGAGGATGTCGTCGAGGCTCACAGGCTGATGGAAACGAGCGGTCACATCGGCAAGATCATGCTGCGTCTGTGACCGCTCGCACGTCGCTCACCGGGCCTGCCGTTCGGTGGACGACGAGAGGGTCAAGGACGCTGTGATGGCGATCAGGCCGGGAAGGGCCATCAAGGCATAGAGCCAGTGCGCTGCCGAGATGCTGCCGGCAATGCCGCCGGGCGCGACGAGCCCGGTACCGTTGGCGATGACGCCTGCGATCGCCGCGCCGAAGGCGCTGCCGAGGGATTGCACGGTCGAGATCGCCGCCGATGCCTTGTCCTGCTCGGCGCTGCTGACAAGGCGCAGCACCTTCGTGACCAGATGCGCCCATCCGAGGCCGACGCCGAAGCCCATCAACAGCATCGCGACGGCTGCCGGTCCGAGAATGGCGAGGCTCGCAATCTGATTGTCCCGTGCAAGGAAGATCGCAAGGCCCACCGTGGCCAGCGCTTCGACGATGCATCCGGCAATAATCGCATTGCTGGCGCGCCTGCCCGTGAAGGAGGCGCTGAGGAAGGCAGCAAGCGTCCAGCCGAGGGCGACAAGCGCGGTGAGATAGCCGGAGATCAGCGGCGTCACGCCATGCAGAACCTGCAGGAAGTAGGGAATATAGATATCGCTGGTGAGCACCAGCAGCAGCGCGAACATGGTGAGATAGACGCGCGCGACCGGCTTTGCGAGCGTGACCGCGCCGGTCGGCAGAAGCCGGTTGGTGCCGCGCCGTTCGGTCACCAGCATCAGCGAAATGGCGATGACGGAGAGGGCGATCAGCGCGGCCTTCGTCCCGGTATTCTCGACCGTACCCGCGATGCTGACGAGAAGCACAGCGGCAAGAAGCAGGCAGATCTGCAGGATCGGTGTCTTGCCATGTGCACGGTCATCCGTCGCCTTCGGCAGCAGCCACGGTGCAAGAACCGCCATCAGGAGACCGAGCGGCACGAGGATGATGAAGGCGTATCTCCAGGCACTCCCTTCCGAAAACAGGCCACCCGCACTCGGGCCTAGCAGGGTCGCAGCACCCCAGATCGCGGCATAGAGCGTGGATGCTTTCGGCCAGAGCGACTCGGGATAGGCGAAGCGGACGAAGGCATAGGCAAGTGCGGCGAGAATCCCGGCGCCGAAGCCCTGCACGGTGCGCCCGGCGAGGACCACTTCCATGACCGGTGCGGCGGCGCAGACGAGACTACCCATCCCGAAAATCAGGGCACCGCAGACATAGGCGCTGCGCAAACCCATGCCGCGCGGCCGCATGGCGACGAAGATCGAGCCGAGCACGGCAGAGGCAACATAAAGCGTCGTCACCCAGGCAAGCAGCGGCAGGCCGCCGATATCGCGAACGATCGAAGGCGCAACGGTGGCAGTGATGTAGCTCTCGACCGCATAGAGCGTCACGCCGCCGCCGAGCATCAGTGTCGCCGGCAGCAAGGACGGCGTGAAAAGCTGAAAGACGGATGTCTGCGATGCGGCAGTCTGATCGACACTGCTCATAAGATTGCCTCGAAATGTTTTCTCTAGCGGGCCGTTATTTTCCAAGTTATAAATTGGAAATTACACGCTTGGCTCTTTAAAGCAAGCGATGACTTGGAAAAATAGATGCGTCAATCGCCCGCCAACCGTATCCTGCTTCTGCTGAAGACCGAAGGCCCGCAATTGGGTGCCGCTGTCGGCGAGCATCTCGGCATTTCCTCCGAAGCTGCCCGACAGCAGTTGACGAAGCTTGCAGAGGAGGGGCTCGCCGAGCCGGTGGCGGAGCAGGGCTCCGGCCGCGGCAGGCCGAAGCAGCTCTGGCAGCTGACCTTGGCAGGACACCAGACCTTTCCGGACCGCCATGCCGAGTTGACCGCAACACTTCTCACCACGCTCGTCGGGACGCTCGGCGAGGATGCGCTGGACGCGGTCATCTCCGCGCGCGAAACCGAAACGGTGAAGCGCTACCGCGAAGAGATCTCCGCATCCGATCTTGCCGCGCGTGTCCGCCAATTGGCGGCGATCCGGACACGTGAGGGCTACATGGCCGACAGTTGGATGGAAGAGGACGGCTCCTTCATGCTTGTCGAAAACCACTGCCCGATCTGCGCTGCCGCCACCGCCTGCGCAGGCTTCTGCCGCTCGGAGCTCGAGACATTCCGCAGCATTCTCAATGCAAAGGTCGAACGCGCCGAGCACATCCTCGTCGGCGCCCGCCGCTGCGCTTACCGGATCAGCGCCCACTAGGCTCGCGGACACGAGCAGGTATGAAATTGCGCCGCGCTTGCCGCCGAAAGGCGTTGCTTTATCGGCGCAAGGCGCTATGCCTTGCGCATCCCCAAATCGATCCGGATTTCTGTCCCATGTCCAATCCCGTCACTGTCGAAGTCACCCGCGGCTCGCTCGTCGAAAGCCGCCATCGCGGCACGGTGGTCGCAGTCGACGGCGATGGAAGGGTTGTCTTTGCGCTCGGCGATATCGAAGCCGGTGTTTTCCCGCGTTCGGCCTGCAAGGCCATGCAGGCGCTGCCGCTGGTCGAAAGCGGTGCGGCGGATGCCTACGGCTTCGGCAACAAGGAGCTCGCGCTCGCCTGTGCGTCGCATAGCGGCGAAGACGAGCATGTGGCGCTTGCCGCCTCCATGCTGGCGCGCGCCGGCCGCGGCGTCGAAGCGCTGGAATGCGGAGCCCACTGGTCGTCGGACCAGAAGACGCTCATCCATCAGGCACGCACAATAAAGGCACCGACGGCACTGCACAACAATTGCTCCGGCAAGCATGCAGGCTTCGTCTGCGCCTGCTGCCATCAGGATATCGATCCGAAGGGTTACATCGGCTACGACCATCCGCTGCAGCGGGAAATCCGGGCGACGATGGAAAGCCTCACCGGCGCCGTGCTCGGCCGCGACAATTGCGGCACCGACGGTTGCTCGATCCCGACCTATGCCGTGCCGCTGCGCGGCCTTGCGCATGGTTTTGCCAAGATGGCAACCGGCCATGGCCTCGAGCCGCTGCGCGCCAAGGCCTCGCGCCGTCTTTTCGATGCCTGTATGGCGGAGCCCTTCTATGTCGCCGGTAGCGGCCGCGCCTGCACGGAACTGATGCAGATCGCGCCGGGCAAGATTTTCTGCAAGACGGGCGCCGAGGGCGTGTTCTGCGCGGCGATCCCCGATCAGGGCATCTCGATCGCCGTGAAGTGCGAGGACGGAACGACCCGCGCCGCCGAGGCGATGGTGGCCGCAGCCCTTGCCCGGTTCTTCGAGAAAGGCAGCGACGTCCACGCCAAGCTGATGGCGATGGCCGTCAGGCCGATGCACAATTGGAACGGCATCCATGTCGGCGATATTCGCGTCACGGCTGCGCTCTCCGCATAGTCCGTGCCGTTGCGGCACAGGCGATTGTGGATAATCAGTAACTACTAATATGCATTAAACCAAATTCAGCGAGAGTGGATGCGCAATGGCGCATTTATCCTACCATGGCGCGACGTTCGACCCGTGCCATGAGGGCAGGATATGTTTGCAGGCCGCTATCTCTGGTGGATGCTGATCGCCGTCGCGGTCTTCCTGTTCTTTTCGATGTGCTTCGACTACGTCACCTGGGCTGTCGTTGCGATATCTGGCTGCGCCGAGATCGCCGGCTCCTGCGGGCCGATCGTTCTCACGATGGCGGGTGCGATAAAACCTGCCGGCATCGGGCTTGCGGGCGTAATCATGGTGTTTTGCACCTTCGCCCGCTTGCGCTATCTCTCGGCGAGCTGGCTCTGGGCGCTCGTTGCGCTCATCTGGTTTTCAGCAGCGGCGGCCTTCCCGGGCATTCTCGCCGCCGGTTGGACGGGTCAGTTGCGGCCGGAAATGGTCGTGGAAAGTCTCCCCGTGGCCTTCCTCTTCGTCACGGTGTTCTGCGGCTATCTCGTCATCCCCTTCGAAGAGGGGAATACCGTTCCATTCGGCCAATGGGCCTGGCTGCGGGCCGTCACCTGGCTTGCCGCCGCCTACGGCGTGCTCACGGCGATCGCGGAGACGGAAGGCTTCGGCGCCATCCCCGCGCGCATGCTCGGGATGCCCTGGATCGCGTCCGCGATCGCCGCGGTGCAGCCGCGCCTGGCCTCAATCCTCGATCTCGGCGCCGGCAGCACGACGCCAGCCTATGTCGTGCTCGCGATCTTCGTGGCGGCCGTTGCCGCAAGTCTGCTGCCGCAGGACGTCGCCCTGCTGCGTGCCCGGTTGAGCGCACCCTTCATGCTTCGAGGATCGCGGCGTTGAGCGCCCGGTAAGGGGCAAGCCGCTCCTCCGGTATTCCCGCCGAAACGATCAGTCCAGTGACTTCGGAAATTCCCAGCACAGGGCAGGGCGAGACGAGATCGAATTTCTCTTCAGTCAGCAGCACATGCGTTTCGGCCGAGCAATGGGCGATATGGCGCTTGATGGCCGCCTCCTCGAAATCGCCCGTCGACAGCCCGTGCGCGGGGTGGGCTGCGGTCACGCCAAGGAAGAAGATATCGGGCCGGAGCTGCGAGATCGCCGCCATGGCCGCCGCGCCGGTCGCCACCATCGAATGCTTGTAAAGCCGCCCGCCTGTCAGAATGACCTCGGCAGACGGGTGATGCTCCAGTTCCGCCGCGATCGTCGGGCTATGCGTGGCAACGGTAATGGCGATGTCTCGCGGCAGATGCCGGGCGACCTCCGCGGTGGTCGTGCCGCCGTCGAGGAAGATCATCTGTCCCGCCTCCACCATCTCCGCCGCCCTGGCGCCGAGCCGTTGCTTGGCCTCCGACGCAACGCTGCGCCGCGCCGAGAAGTCCGGCAGGCTGGGCGTAATCGGCATCGCGCCGCCGTGTACCCGCTGCAACAGTCCTTCCGCGGCCATCTCGCGCAGGTCGCGGCGGATCGTGTCTTCGGACAGCGCGAAATCCTCGGCGACGCGCTTGGCAATGACCTGGCCGTCGCGGCGCAGGATGTCGAGGATCAGGGATTTGCGTTGGGTGGTCAGCATCGCTCTGCACGAGATTACATGAAACGGTATGATAATGCCCGAAATGACTCGACATTCAAGAAAATTCGCGCATGATTGTGAAATTCCGTGCATGAGGCCTGGGAGTGAGGGAGTCTGACAATGTTGATTTTGATTGCGGGGCCATACAGGTCCGGAACCGGCGACGATCCGGCAAAAATGGCGGCTAACCTGAAGCGGCTGGAAGAACCATCCTACGCGCTCTTCAGGGCGGGCCATATGCCGATGATCGGCGAATGGGTGGCGCTACCGGTCTGGAATGCCGCCGGCGGCAAGTCGATCGGTGACGATCTCTACGAGGAAATCTTCCATCCCGTCGCCCACCGGCTCTTGCAGCTTTGCGAAGGGGTGTTGCGCCTGCCTGGCGATTCCAAGGGCGCGGATAATGATGTCCGCATCGCCCGGGAGCGTGGCATTCCCGTCTGGTACAGGCTGGAAGACGTGCCGGGATGCGCCAAGGTGGCCTGACCTGCGGGACCGGAAGCCGGCCCCATTTCGTCATAGGCGGCAAGTCGCGGCTGCGCTATACATCTCCCAAAAAGGGAGTCGATCATGCTGACGTTCTATTTCGCCCAGGGCACCTGTGCGCTTGCAAGCCTTATCGCTCTGGAGGAAGCGGGCCTTGCCTATGAAGCAAGGAAGATCAGCTTCAAGGATAATGAGCAGCGCTCGCCGGAGTACCTGCAGATCAATCCGAAGGGCCGGGTTCCGGCGCTGGCCACGGATCAAGGCGTTCTGACCGAGAGCCCGGCGATCCTCGCCTATATCGCGCAGATCGCACCCGCTGCAGGGCTCGCGCCGGGCGACCCGTTCGAATTCGCCCGGCTGCAGGCGTTCAACAACTATATCTGTTCCACGGTTCATGTGAACCACGCGCATGGCCGCCGTGGCAGCCGCTGGGCGGACGATCCGGCCGCCCACGAAGCCATGAAGACCAAGGTGCCGCAGACGATGACGGAATGCTTCGAACTGATCGAGGCGAAGTTGTTCGAAGGTCCATGGGTCATGGGCGAGCAGTATTCCGTCGCCGACCCCTATCTCTTTACGATGACTGGCTGGCTGCGCGGCGACGGCGTCGACCCGATGCGCTTCCCTAAAGCCACGGCCCATTACGCCAGCATGATGGAACGCCCTGCGGTGCAGCGGGCGCTGACGATCGAAAAGGCCTGACGGCGGAACGCCGGGGCTCGTCAGGGCCCCTCATCCCTGTGCTTGTCACAGGGATCCAGCAGCGCCGTGTCCATGGCGCGGAAGACTCATTTCATAGAAGAGTCATTCACGGCGCCGACACGCCGTGAATGGATTCCTGTGACGAGCACAGGAATGAGCCCGCCACGCAATTCATTTCCATTTTTCACAGAAGAACCTTGCCAAAATCACGCGCATCTCGGCAGCGGCTGGCTCTCATACCGCGTCGGCTTCGGCGCGGGATAAATCGAGGGCAGGTCGGCCAGCTGCCTCAGCGACATCGCGGCGATGTCCGGATGCGACAGCGGATCTTGGTTCTCCAAGGGCCTTGGGCCGGGCGGTTCACTCAAGAAAAACTTTAGCAATGACATGGCAATGCCTCGCTCGATTTCCGGTCGGGAATCCGAATTGCACCAACGCCTCTGTCTCGCCGGTGCCGGAACTTCGATCATCGTTCATGGCGTCAATATCGGACCGGGCCACCAGGTTTTCAATTGAGATTACCGGTGATCCGCTATAGGAAAGCTATATGCGAAATCTGAACTCCGTGCATCTGAACGGGCTGCGAGCGCTGGAGGCGGTCGGGCGTCTCGGCTCGTTGCAGCTTGCCGCCGAGGAACTCGGCGTCTCGATCGGCGCCGTCAGCCAGCAGGTCATCAAGGCGGAAGGGCAGCTTGACCGGGTGATCTTCGAGCGAACGCCGAAAGGCATGGTGGTGACGGAAGCCGGTGCGCCGGTGCTGGCCGCATTGACCGACGGCCTGACCCGCATGTCGGAGGCCGTGTCGATCGCCCAGCGCAGGGACGACACGACCCTGACGATCTCCGTCGCCCCAGTCTTTGCCGCCCGATGGCTCGTCTGGCGGCTCGATCGCTTCGCCGCGCATTTTCCGGACATTCAGCTGCGCCTCGAGGCAACGACGAACCTCGTCAATCCCTCGACCTCCGATGTCGATATCGGCATTCGCGTCGGGGCGGGGCAGTGGCCGGGCGTCAGGGCCGAGCTGCTCCTTGCGCAGGAAGTGTTCCCGGTCTGCGCGCCGCAGATGGCGCAGGACCTGAAGAGGCCTGCGGACCTCCTGAAGCTGCCGGCCGTCATCGATGGCCGCGCCATGTTCAGCTGGGACGTCTGGATGCGCGAGGCGGGCCTTCCAGGTTCTGCACCCGCAACGCGCCACGTCTTCAACGACGCCTCGCTCTGTCTCGACGCAGCGATCGCCGGGCAGGGCGTCATGCTCGCCTGGCAGACGCTCGCAGATTATTCGCTGCAGGCCGGCCAGCTCGCCGCTCCCTTCGGCATCCGCGCCAAGACGGGCTTCGGCCACTATTTCATCACCGCCGAGGGCGCGCGCGAACCGAAGAAGGTGAGAGACTTCAAGGCTTGGATTCGCGAGGAGATGGCCGGGACGCTGAAGCTCTTTTCTTGAGGAGGACAAGGGTTGGTGCATTCCGCTCCTCCATTGGCTTTGCATAGCTCCTATGGCAAAGCTGTCGAGCAACCACACACGCAGAGGATGAGATTCCACAGTGCCTATCGGCGTTGCCCACGCAGAACTGATCGCGGTCCTTGCCGCTGTCACCAATGATGATCCACGCGTCATGACGGTCGGCACCGGCGAAGCCCTGCCTTCCGGTTCCTTCGAGATGGGCCACCGCACGCTGCAGAGCGGCCTTCGCGAATGGATCCAGGAGCAGACGGCCCATCCCGTCGGCTATCTCGAGCAGCTTTACACCTTTGCCGACCGCGACCGGCAGAACGAGATTCTCGGCGGGCGAAC
The DNA here is from genome assembly GCF_012641395.1 of Rhizobium sp. P32RR-XVIII. Lineage (GTDB taxonomy): Bacteria > Pseudomonadota > Alphaproteobacteria > Rhizobiales > Rhizobiaceae > Rhizobium. The sequence continues at coordinate 954,586 of NZ_JABAIH010000001.1, forward strand.
GATCTCGATCAGCTATCTGGGGCTGGTGCGGGAGCATCCGGCGCCGGGCTGGCATAGCTGGTACGAATATTTTCCATGGGAAGACCATCGCAAAGGCAAGCCGCCGGTTTTCGATGCGCTCGTCGAGCGGCTGCGGTGCTGGGAAACGATGGATGCCGCCCGGCAGGAGCGCCGCAGGCGCCGGATCGCCTTCACTTTCGGGCTGGAGGGCGCGGTGTGGAACGAGGATCTCGCGCTGCAGCGCTACGAACTTTTGTATGAGGCCGGTCTGGTGGCGGAGGCGGGCGCGACGGCTGCGGAAAACCCGGGGCGCCGGATGTTTGCCGATCATAGGCGGATTCTTGCGACCGGCATCGCCCGGCTTCGGGCGAAGATCAAGTATCGCCCGGTTGTCTTCGAACTGATGCCGGAGAGCTTCACCCTGCTGCAGCTTCAGCGCAGCGTCGAGGCGCTGGCGGGGCTTACCCTTCACAAGCCGAATTTCCGCCGGTTGATCGATCAGCAGCAATTGATCGAGGAAACCGGCGAAATGACCAGCGAAACCGGCGGCCGCCCTGCAAAGCTGTTCCGTTACCGGCATGCCGTTCTCGAAGAACGCGCGCTCTCAGGCTCGAAACTTCCACTCTCCCGCGGTTGACATAATCTCGAATTGAGAATAATTAGCTTCGTCCTAGATATACTCATTTAGAGTATAAAGGAGATCGCCATGAATTCTGCCGTGTCCGCGTCCGCTCTCTACGACCGCGTCAGCCGCGTCATCCCCAAGGCCGAATGGCTGAGCTTCGAGGACGATGTCGAAGCGATCCTCGATCTCAAGCGCCGCCGCAACGCCGTCATTCTCGCCCACAACTACCAGACGCCGGAGATTTTCCATGGCGTGGCCGATATCGTCGGCGACAGCTTGGCGCTGGCGCGCAAGGCAATCGAGGTGGATGCGGAGGTCATCGTCCTTGCCGGCGTGCATTTCATGGCCGAGACGGCAAAGCTGCTTAATCCTCAAAAGACGGTGCTCATCCCCGATATGGGCGCAGGCTGCTCGCTGGCCGATTCGATCACGCCGGAAGACGTCGCGCTGCTGCGGCAGGCGCATCCCGGCGTGCCTGTTATCACCTATGTGAACACCTCGGCGGCGGTGAAGGCGGCCTCCGATATCTGCTGCACGTCAGGCAACGCCAAGCAGGTGGTCGAATCGCTTGGCGTGCCGCGCGTGCTGATGATCCCGGACGAATATCTCGCCCGCAACGTTGCGAAAGAGACCGATGTCGAGATCATCGCCTGGCACGGCCACTGCGAAGTACACGAACTCTTCAACGCCGACGACGTTCGCCAGCTGCGCGAAAACTATCCCGGCGTCACCGTGCTCGCGCATCCGGAATGTCCTCCGGATGTCGTAGCCGAAGCGGACTTCGCCGGTTCCACCGCCGTCATGTCCGACTACGTCGGGCAGAAGCGTCCGGCGCGAGTCGTGCTGCTCACCGAATGTTCGATGAGCGACAACGTCGCCGTGCATCATCCGGACGTCGAGTTCATCCGGCCCTGCAATCTTTGCCCGCACATGAAGCGGATCACGCTTTCGAACATCCGTTCCGCCCTGGAAGAAAACCGCCACGAAGTCACCGTTGACCCCGCCGTTGCCGTGGCCGCACGCCGGGCGGTGGAAAGGATGCTGGCGATATGACCGAAATCCTGACCCATCTTGCCGGCCGCCCGGTCATCGTCGGCAGCGGCCTTGCCGGGCTGATGGCGGCGCTGACCCTCGCGCCGCAACCGGTCGTCCTCATCACGAAAGCGGAACTCGGCGCTGAGACCTCAAGTGCCTGGGCGCAGGGCGGCATCGCCGCAAGCGTCGGCGCGGATGACAGCGCGGAGCTGCACCTTGCCGATACGCTTGCCGCTGGCGACGGCCTCTGCGATCCGGAAGTCGCCGCCGGTATCGTCAGCGAAGCGCCGGCGGTGATCGCCGCGCTGGAGAAAGCCGGCGTCCGCTTCGACAGGAATGCCGCAGGAGAGCTCTCGCTGGGCCTCGAGGCCGCGCATTGCCGCCCGCGCATCGTTCATGCCGAAGGCGACGGTTCGGGCGCCGCGATTGTTCGTGCACTGGTGCAGGCTGTCTCCTCCACTCCGTCGGTCACCGTGCTGGCCGATTTCGAAGTCCGGCGCCTGCTTCTCGCCGACGGTGCGATCGGCGGCGTCCTCTGCGCATCGAAGGGAAGGGCTTTCATCTTGCCGACGCCGCATGTCCTGCTGGCCACCGGCGGCGTGGGCGGCCTCTATGAGGCGACGACCAATCCGGTCGGTAACTTCGGGCAGGGCATTGCGCTTGCGGCAAGGGCAGGGGCCGAGCTGGCCGATATGGAATTCGTGCAGTTCCATCCGACGGCGCTCCGCTCGAAGCGCAGGCCGCTGGCGCTTGTCAGCGAGGCGGTGCGCGGCGAGGGCGCGGTCCTCATTAACGAACGGGGTGAGCGCTTCATGGCGGATCAGCCCGCCGCGGAACTTGCCCCGCGCGATGTCGTGGCGCGGGCGATCAGCGCCGAAATCGCCCGCGGCGGCCGGGTCTTCCTCGATGCCCGCGTGGCGTTGGGCGATCGCTTCCCGATGCGCTTTCCGGTGATTGACAAACTATGCCGCGAAGCTGGGGTCGATCCCGCGCGGCAGCTGATCCCGGTCGCACCGGCCGTGCATTATCACATGGGCGGTGTCGCCACGGACGAGAGTGGCCGCAGTTCTGTCCCCGGCCTCTGGGTTGCGGGCGAAGCGGCATCGACCGGCCTGCACGGCGCCAACCGGCTGGCCAGCAATTCGCTGCTCGAAGCCGCGGTCATGGGCATGCGCGCCGCCAGGGATATTGCAGGCACGGCCGCATGCCTGCGCCCGACGGCAATCGAGCCGCTGCCGCCGCAGCCCGACGCATCGCCTGTTCGCGGTATTGTTTCCGGACATCTCGGTGTCCTGCGGAACGGCGGCACGATTCACGGTGCGATCGGTGCGCTCCTGCCGCTTGTCGAGCAGGAGGGACCCGCAACCGACCCCGCCATCGTCGCCTTGCTGATTGCCGTCTTTGCGGCCCTGCGGACGGAATCGCGCGGCGCCCATGCCCGAACCGACTTCCCGCTCAAGCTTGCGAACGCCAGACGCCGTCGGATGAGCCTGCCTCAGGTGCTGAATTTTGCGCAGGCCGTCCTATCCAATCCCCTTGCCAGGAGTGCCTAACATGACGCTTGTTCCCTTGCCGCGGCTGATGGTCGAGCCGCTCGTCCGCAACGCCCTGCTCGAAGATCTCGGCCTTGCCGGCGACATCACCTCGGCCGCCGTCATCCCCGAAGACCATCGCTCGACCGTCGTCATGGCCGCCCGCCAGCCGGGCGTGATCGCCGGTCTCGACGCTGCCGAGCTTGCGTTCCAGCTCGTCGATCCTGCGATCGTTCTGACGCGTCACCTCAACGACGGCGCGGCTGCGAAACCCGGCGAGGTCATCGCCACGATCGAAGGCTCCTCGCGCGGCATTCTGACCGGCGAGCGGACGGCCTTGAATTTCCTCGGCCACCTGTCCGGCATTGCGACGGTCACGGCGGGGATCGTCGCCGCCATCGCCGGCACGAAAGCTTCGGTCGCCTGCACGCGCAAGACGACGCCGGGATTGCGCATCCTCGAGAAATACGCCGTGCGCGCCGGCGGTGGCGTGAACCACCGGTTTGCGCTTTCCGATGCCGTGCTGATCAAGGACAATCACGTTGCCATTGCCGGCGGCGTTGCTGAGGCGATCCGCCGGGCCAAGGCAGGTGCCGGCCATATGGTGAAGATCGAGGTCGAGGTCGACACGCTAAAGCAGCTGCGCGAGGTGATGGAAGTCGGTGTCGATGCAGTACTGCTCGACAACATGACCCCCGATGAGCTTCGCGAAGCGGTGGGGCTCGTCGCGGGCCGGGCGATCACCGAAGCTTCCGGGCGAGTAACGCCGCAGACGGCAGGCGCAATTGCCGCCTCCGGCGTCGACCTCATCTCGGTCGGCTGGCTGACGCACAGCGCGCCGACGCTCGACATCGGGCTCGATTGGAAATCCAACCACGGTGATTAGAGCAATCGAGAAGGCGGTTCAGACCGGCTCTCAGGTTGTCGACAAAGGTCGTTGTTGGATGCCGACGCATTCTTTTGCGTCATGCCGGACCTGATCCGGCATCCAGCAGGCGATGTCCATCGCGCGAAAGAGTCTATTGCGATCAATGACTTGATCGCGCTGGATCCCGGCTCAAGGCCGGGATGACGACGGTGAGTACAGCACCGTCGATCGCAAAAATCCGGTCAGCAAAGAGTTTGTCAGCAGTCTGCGAGCCAGTTAGACCGGCTCTTTCGAGCGCGTTGCCTGCATGGCGAGATAGGCCGGGCGGGACTGGCAGCGCTTCAGCCAGGCATCTACCTTCGGATGCGCGTTGAAGAGCGCCTGTTCCGTCTGGCTGTAGCGCAGCACTTCCGCCACGTTGAGATCGGCGACGGTGAAGCGACCGCCGACGATCCAGTCCCTTTCGGTGAGATGCTTTTCCAGAACGGCGAGCGGCCGCTTCATGGAGCGGCAGGCGACGTCGATCGTCCCCTTGCCGGCCGCGGTGTTTTCGTGCTCGTTGTCATAGGTGACGACGATCTTCACCGTATGCGGCTCGACCTCTGCCAGCGCCCAGATGGTCCACATCGTCAGCAAACCGTCTTCCTCGACGGTTTGGCCGGAAAGTGGGCCGCCGCGCTTGCGGGCGAGGTAGAGATTGATCGCCAGCGACTCATGCATCACAAGCTCGCCGTCCTTGATCGAGGGGATCAGCCCCATCGGATTGACGGCGAGGAATTCCGGCGAGAGCGTGTTGATCGGCGCATCGGGAGCGAGCGGATTGGCAAGCCGCTTCGCCTGGATCACCGGCACGGACTCGAACTCGATGCCCAGCTCCTCCGCCATCCAGTAGACGCGCGCGGCACGAGAACGGTAAACCCCATAGATTGTCAGCATGTCTGATCCCCTTGTATCTGCTGCAAATTAAAGCGTTGGCGAGCGAGGCGGAAGCGGCTCAACCTTATGTGTCAATGAAAGCTTTTGATGTGTCTCAGCCGGTCCTGTTCTGCTCGATCGTCAGCTGCGGATAGCTTTCGCTGCCCGCCTTTGTCAGATCCCCGGACACCCTCTTGTCCCATTCGAAGCCGAAGATCGCGCCGTCGCTCATCTCCTGAAAGACGTTTCCGGTGATCACCGCCGTGCCCGCGCCGTCTGCCACAGACACCGCGCAGCCGATAGCGGACTTCCGCACGACGTTTCCGGTAACGGCGAGATTGCGCAGATACGGTCCCCAGCCGAGTTGCATCGCCCAGAGCGGCGCGCCTTCGATGATATTGCCGGAGATGACCGTATCGGCCTCCGCGGCGATGCCGGTGCCGAAGCCGACTTCGTGCTTGTAAGGGCCGTCCAGCGTCAGGTTCCGGACGATGTTGCCGCTGACGGCCGCAAGCCTTCCGCCTTCGTTGAAGTTGGCGATTGAAATGCCGTTCGCCGCACCGTCGACGAGGTTGCTGGAAACGACGGCGCCCTGAAAATCGAACTCCACATAGATCGCCGTCTCGCCGGAGCGCAGGCATTGATTGCCGTTGATCTGCACGTTGTCGCCGGAATTGGCGCGGACGGCGGTGAAGGCGCAGTCGGAAATATGGTTGTTGGCGATGATCACCCCGCCCGCGCGGAAAATATTGATGCCGTTGCCGTTCTGCCCCGTGCCGCCGTCATCCGCCCGGATGCGTGTAACACGGTTGCCCGAGATCACGGTGCCGTCTTCGCCCTTCTCCCAGCGATGCACGAGAATGCCGCCATTGCCGCATTCGGTCACGGTATTTCCGGTGATCGACAATCCGGTGGAATTGACCGCAAAGATGCCGGCCTGCGCCGCCCCTGAAAGGCGGCTGCGCTCGATCCGGCCGCCGCAACGTTCCAGGCGCAGGCCGTGTTTGCTGCTTCCACGAATTTCACAATTGTCGATCTGCAGGTCGTCAATGCCGGTCAACTGGACAAGCCCGCCGTTTTCCTCGTCGGCCATGCCGCCGTTGCTCTCGATGACGATGCCGGAAAGCTCGATCCGCCGCGCGTCGTCTGCCGAATTGAGGCTGCCGCGATGCAGAATCCGCGAGGCGCCGGGAACGCCGCTGATGCGGCAATTATCCGGCAGCACAAGGTTCGCGGCCTGATATATCCCGGCAGGAAGATAGAGCGGCGTGTTGCTGCGGACGGACTCGTCAATCATCGCCTGCAGTCCGTTCTTTGCGACCCCCGAAGCATCCAGCGCGCCGCGCAGCGCCGGCGACTTCGATGCCGCAAAGGCACGATCGGCCATCGGCATGGCAAGCGCCGTGCCGAGAAAGCCGAGTATGTTGCGCCGCAGATGCATTCGAGGACCGTCCGAAAGCAGGGATTGTTCAGTTCGGATCTCTGTTTTTGCACAAAATCCTTGCCGCGAAGTAAGCTGCCTTTTCAGCATTGAACAAAACCGTGACTTCCCCTGGGGACGGCCATCAGACGCAAACGGCAAACGGCCACTGGCGGTCCGCCCGTTTCTCGCTATCTTTCGCTCATGATGAGACCCGATGCTCTGCTTTACCCGGCCCCCGAGGGGCTTTATTGCCCGGAGGGCGGATTTTATGTCGATCCGGTGCGGCCGGTGGATCGGGCTCTGGTCACCCACGGCCATTCCGACCATGCCCGCTCCGGCCACCGGCATGTTCTCGCCACGCGCCAGACGCTTGACATCATGCGCCTGCGCTATGGCGACGATTTCGCAGGCAGCGAACAGGCCGCGAGCTTCGGCGAAGAGCTGGATTTGAACGGCGTCAAGGTGAGCTTCCATCCGGCGGGCCATGTTCTCGGCTCCGCGCAGATCGCCATCGAGAAGAACGGCACCCGCATCGTCGTCTCCGGGGATTACAAGCGCCGCCCGGACCCGACCTGCGCCCCCTATGTGCCGGTCCCCTGCGACGTCTTCATCACCGAAGCGACTTTCGGGCTTCCGGTTTTCCATCATCCCGACCCGATGGACGAGATCGGCAAGGTGCTGGCCTCGCTCCGGCAGTTTCCGGAGCGCACGCACCTGATCGGCGCCTATGCGCTCGGCAAGGCGCAGCGCGTCATCCGTCTGCTGCGCGATGCCGGTTACAGCGAGCCGATCTATATCCATGGCGCGATGGAACGCCTCTGCGACTATTATCAGGGGCAGGGCATCGATCTTGGCGATCTGCAGCCGGCAACGATCGAGAGCCGCGACAAAGCCGCCTTCCGGGGTGCGGTCGTCGTCGGGCCGTCCTCCGCCTTTGCCGATCGCTGGGCGCGCCGTTTCAACGATCCGCTTCCCGCCTTCGCTTCCGGTTGGATGATGGTGCGCCAGCGCGCCAAGCAGCAGGGCGTCGAACTGCCCTTGGTGATCTCCGACCATTGCGACTGGCCGGAACTCACCGAGACGATCACGGAACTCAACCCCGCCGAAGTCTGGGTCACACATGGCCGCGAGGAGGCGCTCGTGCGCTGGTGCGAATTGCAAGGCATCAAGGCCAAGCCGCTTCATCTGGTGGGCTACGAAGATGAGGGGGATTGAAGCGTGATTGCTGCGGTGGGTTTCCTCTTCTCCCCAGCGGGGAGAAGATGTCCGTTAGGACAGATGAGGGGGGTGAGCGACGGAAGGAGCGAACAACCGCCTTATTCGCAAAGCCTTTGTATGACGCGCCGACCCCCTCATCCGACCCTTCGGGCCACCTTCTCCCCGCTGGGGAGAAGAAAAGACGGAGCGCTCCCATGAAAGCCTTCGCCGACCTCCTTGACCGTCTCGTTCTCACCCCCAGCCGTAACGGCAAGCTGAAGCTCTTGGCGGACTATTTTCGCGATACGCCGGACCCGGACCGGGGCTACGGCCTTGCCGCCATCGCCGGCACGCTGGTGGTGCGCGACGTCAAACCTGCCATGCTCCGTGATCTGACGCTCGAGCGTCTGGACGAGGTGCTGTTCCGCTACTCCTACGATTATGTCGGTGATCTCGCCGAAACGATCTCGCTCGTCTGGGACAACGAGAAGGACATCGACCGTTCCGCGCTCGCCCAGCCGCGCCTCGGCGAAGTCGTCACCCGGATGAATTCGCTCGGCCGCACCGAAGTCAGAGGCTTCGTCCGCGAGACGATGGACCGGCTGGACCCGTCGGGACGCTTCGCCTTCATCAAGCTCGCAACCGGCGCCATGCGCATCGGCGTCTCGGCACGGCTTGCCAAGCAGGCGCTGGCCGATCTCGGCGGCAAGGACGTGACCGAGATCGAAACGCTCTGGCACGGCCTCGAGCCGCCTTACGAGTCGCTGTTTGAATGGTTGGAGGGCAGGGGTGGCAAGCCGATCCTGGCGACGCCCGCGATCTTCCACTCCGTCATGCTCGCCCATCCGGTGGAGGAGAACGATCTGGCCAATCTCGACCCGGCGGACTATGCCGCGGAGTGGAAATGGGACGGCATCCGCGTGCAGCTTTCGCGCTCGGGCGAAACGCGCAAGATCTACTCCCGCTCCGGCGATGATATCTCCGGCGCCTTCCCGGATATCCTGGAATCGATCAGCTTCAACGGTGTGCTCGACGGCGAATTGCTGGTCGGCGGCACGTCGCGCTCGAACAGCCCGACGCGAACCTTCTCCGACCTTCAGCAGCGATTGAACCGCAAGACGGTGACCGCCAAAATGCTCGAGGAGTATCCCGCCTTCATCCGGGCGTACGACCTGCTTTTCGACGGCGAGGAGGACGTGCGCAGCAACACCTATCTCGATCGCCGCGGCCGTCTTTCGGAGATCATCGAACAGGCCCCGCACGATCGCTTCGATCTCTCTTCCCTCGTTGCCTTTTCGACATGGGAAGAGCTGGACGATCTGCGCGAATCGCCGCCCAATCCGGTGATCGAGGGCGTGATGATCAAGCGAAAGGACAGCATCTATCAGGCCGGCCGCGTGAAGGGCCCATGGTTCAAGTGGAAGCGCAATCCCTACAACGTCGACGCTGTTTTGATGTATGCCCAGCGCGGCCACGGCAAGCGCTCAAGCTACTATTCCGATTTCACTTTCGGTGTCTGGGCCGAGATGCCGGATGGCGAGCAGCTGGTGCCTGTTGGCAAGGCCTATTTCGGCTTTACCGACCAGGAGCTGGAAGTGCTCGACAAGTTCGTGCGCAACAATACGACGGAGCGCTTCGGTCCGGTTCGCGCCCTGCGGGCCGACAGGGAGTTCGGTTTCGTCGTCGAAGTCGCCTTCGAGGGAATCAATCGCTCCACCCGGCACAAATCCGGCGTGGCGATGCGCTTTCCGCGCATCTCCCGGCTGCGTCCCGACAAGCCGTCCTACGAGGCCGACCGTCTTGAGACACTGGTCGCGATGATCGACAACGGCCGCGGCAGAGCCCCTCCTGCGCAACAGTGACGCAGAATCCCGCTTTCAACGCAATGTGTATTGGCCGTCATCGAGTTCCGGTGCAGACATTCGAAGCCGGGTCTATTCGTGGTGAGCCATGTTCTTTGATGATCGAAATGACTTTTTCCGCCAACGCCGCGCCGTACTCGCCGGAATCGCGGGCACCCTCCTACTGCCCGGCATCGCCTCCGCCTTCGAGGTTCCGGATCAGCCACGCCTGATCAAGCATGACTATGCCAAAGTCCGCCACCGCTTCCGCACGAAGCTGCTTCGGAAGGGGCCAGCGCCGGACAAATACGAGCCATTGGTCGCACCGCCGGGTGGCGAGCAGATATTTTACCGCTCAGGCGCCGGCGGCGAACTAGAGCTTGCCGCCTGGGTCAGCAAATACAAACGCAAGCGCCATGCAATGCCGGGTGTGCTTTTCCTCCACGGCGGCAATGCCATGGGGATAGGCCACTGGCAGCTCATTAAGCCATACATGGATGCGGGTTTCGTCGTGCTCATGCCTTCTGTCCGCGGTGAAAATGGCCAGATGGGCAATTTTTCCGGTTTTTATGATGAGGTTGACGACGTGCTGGCAGCCGCCGACCGGCTTGCGCATCTTCCCGGTGTCGATCCGAACCGGCTTTTCGTCGCGGGCCATAGCGTTGGAGGCACGCTCACCATGCTGGCCGCCATGAGCACCCACCGATTCCGTGCCGCTGCCCCGATGTCCGGCAATCCTGACGCGTTCCGTTTCTTCAATCGGTACCCGCAGGACATCCGTTTCGACGATACCAACAAGCACGAGTTCGAGGTTCGCTCGGCGCTCTGCTACGCGCAGAGTTTCAAATGCCCGGTCCGCGTCACGCACGCGACTGAGGAGGACCATTTCATCGACCGTACCAGCCTGCTCGTCAGCCGCGCCGGTGGTGCCGGCATTCACATCGACGCCGCTACGGCCGCCGGCAACCATAATTCGGCTCTGCCCGAGCAGATCGCACAGAGCATTCCCTTTTTCCATGGCGTGGCCTCATAGGCGCGCCTTCAATTTTTGGGCCGATGCACTATACTAGGGTGCATCATGGCGCGAGTGCCAGACGAGATCATCCCGAACGACTACCCCCAGCTGAAATCGCTTCTGCTGGATCGCGAGCCGACGTGCCCCCTTCCGGCAAAGGAAGCCTTTGCGCTCTACGAGCGCAACTGGCGCTTTGTCGACGTGAGAAAGCTGACCGAAGATGAGACGGAACTCGTTCGGGAGTTGACGGCGGTGTACGGCCATGGCGTCGTACTAGTTTAGTGATTTCGCCCCGTTGATCCCTTGAAGCGACCCGGTGAAGCTTCGGCGGGCCGACACCAGCTTCACGCCAGCCGCAAGTGCCATATCTGCCCGCGGATATCGCTCAGCTGAGCCTGGATAAAAGGGTGGATTTATGGATTTCTCGCGCCGGGTGCTCCCCTTTGCCGGCCTTGCCCTGGCGGCCGCGTGCCTCACCGGCTGCAATATTCTCATTCCGGATACCGGCGCAACTGATCCTGACCGTTTCGTGCAGGAGACGTCTCCGGTCTTCTATCAGCCGCCGGGCGTCGACCCCAGGCGCGTCAGGGCGCTGGATGCGCCAGTACCGCAGAGGCGCGAGGTCCCGCCGCCGACGCTGTATAATCAGACCTACGGCCTTCCGGCCACCAACTACAGTCGAACCTACGGTCTGCCGGTCACCGATCCGCTGAGTGCGTCGTCCGAGTATGGCGAACTTCAGGATGGCGATTTCGTTCTGCCGGCCATCCCGGTCAGCCGGATCAATCCTGAATATCTCCGCCAGGAGGTCGATTACCCGACGCAGGAAAAGCCGGGTACGATCATCGTCGATACGAAGAGCAAGCATCTCTATTTCATCGAGCCGGGCGGCAAGGCGATGCGCTATGGCGTCGGGCTTGGCCGCGAAGGCTACGCCTGGTCCGGCCGTGGTGTCATTCAATGGAAGCAGAAGTGGCCGCGCTGGACGCCGCCTGCCGAAATGGTGTCGCGCCAACCCGATATCCGTCCCTTCTCGGCCGAGAACGGCGGCATGAATCCGGGCCTTGGAAATCCGCTTGGTGCCCGCGCCATGTACATCTTCAAGGATGGCCAGGATACGCTCTATCGCGTTCACGGCACCCCGGATTGGCAGTCGATCGGCAAGGCCGTTTCATCCGGCTGCGTGCGCATGCTAAACCAGGATGTCGTCGACCTTTACAATCGCGTTCCGGCCAAGGCCGAGATCGTAGTGATGTAGCTGCGCCACAGGGCGGCGGATATCGTCTGTCCGCGCGGGGACACGACTTCGTGAGGGTATGGCTTATTTACCGTCGGTGAATAGATTTTATGAGATGTCACCGGCGTTGAATGAACCAACCGGGGTGTGTTTGTCGTATGACGTGCCCCCCGCGACAGGAAGGAAATCCGTCCCGCGCATGAGTCACGAAAAACCTCTCTCCCGCCGCAGCTTTCTCTCCCTTTCGGCTTTGACTGCGGCTTCCGCGCTTGCCGGCTGCGCTTCCACTTCGGCCCCGACCGCTCAGCCCGTCGTTTTCCGTGTTCCACGCTTGTTCGAGACAACGCCTAGGCCGTCAGATGCCGAGCTTGAGGTGATGTACGGCCCGATCGAAGACGGCGGCTTCCTGATCCCTGCTGTTCCCTACCACGAGATCGATCCGCGCTTCTATCGCCAGCAGGTCATCGACCCGACGGGCCAGCCGCCCGGCACGATCGTCGTCGATACGCCCTCGCGTTTCCTCTATCTCGTCCAGCCGGGTGGAACGGCGATGCGCTACGGCGTCGGGATCGGCCGCGAAGGCTTTGCCTGGGCCGGCAGCGGCGTCATCCAGTGGAAGCAGAAATGGCCGCGCTGGAAGCCACCGAATGAGATGGTCGCCCGCCAGCCGGAGCTTGCGAAATATTCGATCGAGCGCGGTGGCATGGAACCGGGCCTCGTCAATCCGCTGGGCGCCCGTGCGCTCTATATCTTCTCGAGCGGCCAGGACACGCTCTACCGCCTGCACGGCAGTCCGGAATGGCGCTCGATCGGCAAGGCCGTTTCCTCCGGCTGCGTCCGCCTGATGAACCAGGATATCATCGACCTCTATGACCGCGTGCCGGTCAAGACGCCGATCGTCGTGTGGCAGTGAGCGATCGCGCAAAAGCGTGATGCAAAGGCTTAAGCAAAGAAAAACTCCTCCGGCGCCGGCCGGAGGAATTCAGGCCGCTGACCAAGATAGCATCAGCCGCAGTTTCAAAGAGGACGCCCGATCACCCCGTCATTCCGGCCTTGAGTCGGAATCCAGCCGGCAAACGTCTGTGAGCCTAAAAGACTCGCATGACTGACAGTCTTACGCGCCGCAGACGCGGCGCTGCTGGACCCCGGATCCAGTCCGGGGTGACGGCGTGCAGAGCCGTCCCCTGACATTGGCCTTTGTTCGAAGGCGAGATCGTCGCCTTCGAAAGCCACCGCTTCCTCAGCTGCCAAGCGGGAGGTTGCGCAGGTCGAGCGCTGCGCTGTTGTAAGCCGGACGTGGCGTCGGCAGCGCGATCGGTGCTCCTGCAGGTGGCATGATCGTCCCTGCAGGCGCCGGAGCGGCAGCCGGAATCGAGGATGTCGTGGTGAAGTCCGGCGCCCATGTGGTGACCGGCAAGGTCTGCGCAACCGGCATCGCCGATGGGATCGGGCCGGTCTGCGGCAGCTGTACATCGACCTGTGTGGAGCCTGCCGACGCGTCATAGGCCGCGAATTGAACCGGGCTCGCAGGGGGTTGGTCGGAAAGGTAGTTCATCCGGCCAGGAAGATAGTTCATAGCGACTTCATAGCCGGGAAGCGGGGAAGGCGTCTGGAGCGTTCCGTCGCGCGAGCGCTTTTCATAAAAGACATTGCCGCCTGCCGCAGCGACATAGTGCATGTTGCGATAGGGGAATCTCAGGCCCGCGGTATGGAAGAACATGGCGTCCTTGACCCCGGGGTGCCGTTCCCCGCGCAGAATTCCGTTCGCTGCGGAATCGAGTTCCGGTCCGACTCTCGCGTCGATGGCCCTGCTCATGACGCCGGGCGCGAACTGTCTTTCCTGCGCGACCACGCCGCAGATCGAATTAGGATAGGCGCCGGAGGTGAGCCGGTTCATCACGACGGTTCCGACTGCCATGTAGCCAGCGCGATCCGAATGTTCGGATTCGAAGTACATGGCTCGTTTCAGGCAGTCGCGATCTCGCGCGGTATAGTTGTAAGTTACCTTGGTGGAGTGAGCTTTTACCTGCCGCGCAGATGCGGAAGGACTTGCTGTGGCTGTCGTGTTGGCTGCGGTGGTGCACCCTGTTGCAGCCAGTCCGGCGAATAGAATTCCGGTTATGGATTTACCCAATGCATGTCGCGCCCTCAACGGTATGTGCCTCCTATTGTGATAGTCCAGCCCAATCACGTCGCGCATGTTTTTTAGCTCACGTTGGTTAATATTCCAAACACATTTCGTGAGACGAAAAAAACATATTGTATTTCAATGAGATGGATACGAGGCGGAGACACTGCCGTCAGGCGGCTGCCTTGGAAATGCCCATTTTGCAGCCCGATGCTTCGAGCGCCGCACCGGCAACTTCAACGAACAGCCGGCGGAACCAGATGGACCTTTCATCCGCTCGATCGACGCGCCGGTAGAGTATCGTCACCGGCTCGGTCGGTAGCGGAACCGGCGGCACCGAAACAACTAACCCGTGCAATTTGGCCATGCAACGCCCGATTGATTCCGGAATCGTCGCAATCGCCGGCATCGCTTGCAGCGCCATCGGCAAGGCGGAGAAACGCGGCACCGTTGCCACCACCTGGCGGCTGTGTCCCAAACGGGCAAGCGCAATGTCGACGTTGGTCGAGCTGTTGTTGCCCTCGAACGAGACGGCGACATGGTCGGCGCGGGTGAAGTCCTCGAGGCTCAGCGGCGCCTTCAGCCTGAGCTGATTCGGATGGTAGATCGAGATGGAGGACTGGTCGAAGAGCGGCTCGCGGATGTGCCAGGAGGCGGGCTCGTCATGGATCGAGACGCTGAAATCATAGGCCCCTTCGTCAAGCATCCGTCCGGCTTCGCGTTTGTCCAAGGCGGCGACACCCACCAGCCGAGCCCCCGGCGCCAGCTCGCGCAGTCGTGCGGCGAGCGGGCCGAAGAAGGCCGATTCGAGATTGTCGCACAGGCCGATGCGGAATTCGCCCTGCCAGCTGGCGGGGTCGAAGGCGGCGGGCGGCCGGATGGCGCGTTCGATACCGGAAAGCGCGTCCTCGATCGCTGGCGCGATGGCAAGCGCCCTCGGCGTCGGCTGCAGGCCACGCCCGACACGGACGAACAATTCGTCGTCGAGTGCTTCGCGCAGCCGTCGCAGCGCCGCCGAAAGTCCCGGCTGACCGAGCAGCAGCCGCTCGGCCGCGCGGCTGACATTGCGCTCCTGCATCAGCACCGAGAAGGCCAGCAGAAGGTTCAAATCGATTTTTCGAAGGATCGCGTCATTCATCATTATCAGTAATACCTGGCATGGTTACTATCAATTTGCAATGGGATTCGGAGATGTACATTTTCTCGTTTCTCTGCCGCTTCCTCCCAACTCACGCGGCAGGAAAAGGAACGATCTCGATGACACTCACACAATCTCGAAGTGGGGCGGGGCTGGCATTGCTGTTGCTCTGTGCCGCCAATTTCCTTGACGCCATGGACGTTTCGACCATCGGCGTCGCGCTTCCCGCCATTCAGGCGGAACTCGGCATGCCTGCAACCTCGCTGCAATGGGCCGTCAGCGCCTATGTCCTCGGCTATGGCGGCTTCCTGTTGCTCGGCGGCCGCGTTGCCGACGTTTTCGGCCATCGCCGCGTCTTTCTCTGGTCGCTCGGCCTATTCGCGGCCGCAAGCATAGCGGGCGCCTTTGTCGACAGCGGACCGACGCTGATTGCCGCCCGGCTTATCAAGGGCATCGCCGCCGCCTTCACCGCGCCGGCGGCGCTCGCGCTTCTGCTCTCCGTCTTCAGGGAGGGGAGCGCCCGGGCCAAGGCGCTCGGTGTCTTCTCCTCGACAGGCGCCACCGGCTTCGTGCTCGGCATGGTGCTCGGGGGTGCCGCCACCGTCTTCAGCTGGCGGGCGACGCTGGTCATGGGCGCTCCGGTAGCGATCATCACGCTGGCGATCGCGCCCTTCGTCCTGCCCGCCGATGAGCGCCGCGGCGAAACCCGCCCGCGCTTCGACTGGGCAGGTGCCTTGACGATTACTCCCGGCCTGTTGCTCTTCGTGTTCGGCATCACCAATGCCGCGGCCGTCGGCTGGAGTGCCTTTCCCACCTGGGGCGCGCTGGCTGCGGCGGTCGTGTTGATCCTGCTCTTCCTTGCCGTCGAAGCCCGGCATGCCGATCCGATGGTGCCGCTTGCGATGTTCCGCCGGGCAAAGCTCAGCCATGCCAACGCCGTTGCCGCGCTCTTTCAGGGCGTCTATGTCGGCTTCCAGTTCATCGCGACGCTCTATTATCAGAACGAGCTTGGCTGGTCGGCCTTCGTCACCGGCTTCTGCTTTGCCTTCGGCGGCGTCTGCGTCATGTTCCTGGCACCGCGCTTTGCCTCGATCGCCCAGAACCGCGGCACCACGGGCCTGATTGCGCTCGGCGTGGCGCTGCAGGCGGTAAGCTACATCTTCTGGGTAGCCGCCGTCGGCCGCGTCGATCCGATCCTGCTCGTCGTGCTGTCGCAGCTCGCGCTCGGCGTCGGCTACGCGATGACCTATCCCTCCGTGCAGGTCGCAGCACTTGCTGATGTCGAGGAAGACAAATCGGGCCTGGCCTCCGGCATGCTGTTTGCGGCCTTCCAGATCGGCGGCGGCATCGTGCTCGCAGCCGCCTCGGCGGTCTTCGGCGCGGCTCCGTCCTTCGGTTGGGATCCCTATCTGGCCGGCATTGCCTTCACGGCGCTGCTTGCGGTCGCGGTCGTGCTTCTCGCGGCACTGGGTCCGCGGACGTCGCGGCTGAGCGCCGGTGCCTATCAGGCTGCCGAATAGGCTTTCTACCGGCGCGCCCGCGCTGAGAGGCGCGGGCGATCTTACACCGACGCGTTCAGGTTTCCGCGCAGCCTCTGCAGGGCTCCGCGGATTTCCACCAACTCTTCAAGCGTGCAGCCGGCGGCCCGGCCGATTGCCATCATGATCGAGTTCGCTTCGCTCTGCATCGATCGGCCCCTCGGAGTCAGCGAAACGATCACCTGCCGCTCATCGCGCGAGTCGCGCGTGCGTTTGATCAGGCCGCTCTGTTCAAGCCGCTTGAGCAACGGCGAGAGCGTCCCGGAATCGAGATCCAACTGCTCGCCGATCGTCTTGACCGGCAGCTCGGCCTGCTCCCAGAGCACCAGCATCACCAGATATTGCGGGTAGGTGAGGCCGACCTTGTCGAGGATCGGCTTGTAGGCGCGCGTGAAGGCATGCGCCGTTGAATAGACCGCGAAACAGAGCTGTTTCTCAAGCCGCTTCTCCTCCTCGGGAATTTCCATCATCTTCGCCGTCTGCGCTTTCATCATCCTGTTCCTTTGAGGTGCAATTCTCCTCTTTTCAGATTCCGAATGCAATTTGCAAAATTCACTTGCGTACAATTTAATTGCGCAATATAGAAAGTCCAGCCCCAACGCAAACACAGGAGACTGACATGCCGATCCTCTATACGACCAAAGCTTCCGCCACCGGTGGCCGCGCAGGCCGCGCCGTTTCCGAGAACGGCGTTCTCGATGTGACGTTGACTGTTCCGAAGGAACTCGGCGGCGACGGCGCGACCGGCACCAATCCCGAACAGCTCTTTGCAGCTGGCTATTCCGCCTGCTTCCTCGGTGCCTTGAAATTTGTCGCGGGCCAGCAGAAGGTCAAGATTCCTGAAGATGCGACGGTTTCCGCCAAGGTCGGCATCGGCCCGCGCGAAGACGGCGGCGGTTTCGGCATCGAAGTGGCGCTGACGGTCAACATTCCGGGCATGGACAAGGCCGAAGCCGAAAAGCTCGCTGCCGCAGCCCATATCGTCTGCCCCTACAGCCACGCCATGCGCACCTCGACCGAAGTTCCGGTTACTGTTGCTTGATTGAGATTTTCCCTTCTCCCCTCGGGGAGAAGGTGGCCCGAAGGGTCGGATGAGGGGGCCTCGCGTGACGACTGATAGAAGTTGGCCGTTCGCCTGCGGCCCCCTCATCCGCCTGCCGGCACCTTCTCCACGAGGGGGAGAAGGGACGCTAGCCGCGCCCGCCGACATTCCCCTCTCGCCGCGTGTATGGGTAAGGGTGAGGGAGCTCCAAGCCGCATCGCAACCGCATCTTTTCTTCTGAAATAAATTCGCTATATTCTTTCCAAGGAAAGGATAGGTGCGATGGCCGCAATTTCTCCCGATCAAACCAGCTCTGCCGCGGAAGCCGCCGTCATTACCAAGGCGGCGATCAATGCCGCCGACCGGCTAGGGATCAGCGCCCGCGCGCTCGCTGCCGTTCTCGGCGTCTCCGAAGCGACCGTCTCGCGGATGAAGCGGCAGGACCATCTGCTGGAGCGCGGCAGCAAATCCTTCGAGCTGGCGGTCTTGCTCGTCCGCCTCTTCCGCTCGCTGGACGCGATCGTCGGCGGTGATGAGGCCGTTGCCCGGCAATGGCTGCGCAATGCCAATACCGCACTTGGCGCCGCACCGCTCGAAAAGATCGTCAGCATTTCCGGATTGACCGATGTCCTTGCCTATCTGGACGCCCGCCGCGCTCTCGTCTGAAACGCGGCCGATCTCCGGCCGTTTCTGGCGGCTGGTGGAAGCGCAGCATCAGATCTCGACGCTCAAACTCGTCGATACGCTGGAAGAGCAGGCACTGCTCGAAACCCTGCTCGAGGAGAGCAAGCCGGCCCTGCCGCCGGAATGTGCCGGTCTCGATTATCTCCTCGCCACGCCGTTCCGCTACGGTGCGGTCTACCCGCACGGCTCGCGCTTTCGCAGGGCAGGACGAACGCTCGGTGTTTTCTACGCTTCCGAAAAGGTCGAAACGGCGTTGGCCGAAATGGCCTTCTACCGGCTGCTCTTCTTTGCCGATTCGCCTGCCACGCCGCTGCCTTCGAACGCGGCGGAATACACGGCTTTTGCCGCTCCAGTCGCAACAAAGATGGCAATAGATCTGACCGCCCCGCCGCTCGATAGCGGCCGCGCCCAATGGACGGATCCCGTCAACTACGAGCCCTGTCAGGCGCTCGCCGACACCGCCCGCGCGATCGGCACAGAGGCAATCCTCTACGAATCCGTCCGCGACCCGAATCGAGGCCGAAACCTAGCGCTTTTGACGGCCAGGGCCTTTAGCGCCCGCGAACCATCCGAGCGCCAGACATGGCGCATCCGCCTGGCTGCGGCAGGCGTTCAGGCGCTGTGCGAATTTCCGGCAACAAGGATCGGTTTTGCGAGGAGCGATTTCGGCAACGATCCGCGGATTGCCCGCTAACTATGCAAGCGCCTGCAGGTCGCTCCGCAGCTTGCTCGCATCGCCGTTCGGCAGCTTCTCTTCCAGTGCGGCATGCGTGCTTTCCCAGATCGGCAGTGCTGCAGCGAGCACCGCCTTGCCCTCCGCCGTGAGACTCAGCAGCCGCCCCCGCTTGTCTTTTGGATTCTGCACGACATTTACCCATCCTCGGCGCTGCAGCGGCTTCAATGCCGCCGTCAGCGTCGTCTGGTCCATGGCGAGAAGATGGGCGACCGGCCCCATCGGCGGCGGCTCCGGGCGGTTCAGCGACATCATCAACGAGAACTGGCCGTTGGTGAGCCCGAGCGGGCGAAGAGCGTCGTCGAAAAGCCGTGCGAGTGCGCGGGCGGCGCGCTGAACGTGCAGGCACAGGCAGGTGTCGCGCACCAGCAGCGTCGTTGAAAAGGGAATCTCTACCGCGTTTGACATGCCTAATTTCTATTGATATCAATGTATTTAGTCAAGGAAAACGAGAATACGCCGGTAATCGGTTGCGTAGGAGGAGGGCGCACACGATGGAGAATCAAGTCGTTTCCCGTGAAGAATGGCTCGAAGCCCGCCAGGCGCTGCTTTTGAAGGAGAAGGAAGCAACGCATCTCAGAGACAGGGTCAATGCCGAGCGCCTCGCTTTGCCTTGGGTCAAGGTCGACAAGGACTATGTTTTCGACACGCCCGAGGGAAGGAAGAGCCTTTCCGATCTCTTCGGCGGCCGCAGCCAGCTGATCATCTACCACTTCATGCTCGGGCCGGATTGGGATGCCGGTTGTCCGGGCTGCTCTTTCGTGTCCGATCACGTCGATGGCGCGCTGCCGCATCTCAACAATCACGACGTCACATGGGTCGCCGTCTCTCTCGCGCCGCTTCCCAAGATAGAAGCCTACAAGAAGCGAATGGGCTGGAAATTTCCCTGGGTTTCATCCTCCGGCAGCGACTTCAATTTCGACTACCACGTTTCCTTCAGTCCCGAGGACCTCGCCAAGGAGACGGTGTTCTATAACTTCACCGCGATCGAATCCGCCGACGCCAACGACGAACTCCCGGGCCTCAGCGCTTTCTACAAGAACGAGAAGGGTGAAATCTTCCACACCTACTCTAGCTATGCCCGAGGTCTGGAGGAAACGATCGGCACGTTGATGATCCTCGATCGGGCGCCGAAGGGCCGCAACGAGAACGGCACAATGGATTTCGTCAAGCGCCATGACGAATATGAGGGCGCTCCGAAGACGCAGTCCTGTCATTGAAACTTGCTAGCATCACCTAAGGGAGAAGGATGATGGAAAGTGCAAAGGTGCTGGAGGAGCACCGTTTTCTCGAGAAGCTGGTTGGCGTCTGGGATGTCACGGCCCCTGAAATGACCGGCGGGCAGCAATGGACGGAGATCGTGCGCTCGCTGCACGGCATCTGGTTCGTTGCCGAAGGCAATGGCGAAATGCCGGGCGGCGGCGCAGCCACCACCGTGCTCACCCTCGGCTACAACGCCACGAAAGGCAAATATGTCGGCAGCTGGATCGGCTCGATGATGGACCACATGTGGGTCTATGAGGGCGACGTCTCTGCGGACGGCAAGGTGCTCAACCTTTACACGAGAGGCCCGGATTTCCAGTCCGACGGCGCCGAACAGGATTACCGCGAGCAGATCACCTTCATCGATGACGATCACCGTACCTTCACCTCGGCGGCCAAGCAGCCGGACGGCAGCTGGAAGCAATTCATGGAGGCACGCTACGCACGCGCGCGGTGATCAGCAATGACGTCTCACGCAATCGCTCAGGAATGACAGCTCACTCAATCACAAAGCGTGAAAGGAAAGATCATGGCTTCCGATACGCATGGAAAGTTCATCTGGTACGAACTGATGACGCCAGATACCCAGGCCGCCGCCCGGTTCTATGGTTCCGTCGTCGGGTGGACGACCAAGGACATGAAGATCGCCAACCTGCCTGCCTACACCATCTTCGAAGCGAACGGAGCGGGCGCTGCAGGCATGATGGATTTCCCGGCCGAGCTCGAAGGGCAGGGCATCCCGCCGAACTGGACCGGCTACGTCGCCGTCGATGACGTCGATCAGACCGCCAAGGACTTCGAGGCGAACGGCGGAAAGGTGCGCCGCCCGCCGGAGGACATCCCGACGATCGGCCGCTTCGCGGTCGTTGCCGACCCGCACGGCGCCGTCATCTGCATCATGACGCCGATCCCGCCGGAAAACCCGCCGCCGGATGTCGGCATGAACACACCCGGCCATGTGGGCTGGCATGAACTCATGTCCGGCAACATGGAGGAAGCGTTCCCCTTCTACTCGAAAATCTTCGGCTGGACGAAGGATCACGACTTCGACATGGGCGAGATGGGCGCTTACCGCATCTTCGCCGAGCACGGCAAGCAGATCGGCGGCATGATGACCAAGCCCGCCAACGTGCCGGTGTGCTATTGGGGCTATTACTTCAACGTTCCGGCCATCGACAGCGCCGTCGAGCGCGTCAATGCGGGCGGCGGCAAAGTCCTCTTCGGGCCGATGGAGGTGCCTGGCGGCAGCTGGGTCATCAATGCCACGGACCCGCAGGGTGCTTTCTTCTGCCTCGTGGCGCCTGGCCGCTGACCCTCTCCAAAGAGCGATCGGCAGCGCCTCGCAAAACGGCGAATCGAGATGTTGGAAATGCCGGCGGCGGCTCTCGAAAGGAGCCGCCGCCCTCTTTTTGGTGGTTAAGATCACCCGTTCTAATCTATTAATTTTATTCAAATTTTAGCGTTCCCGCCCTCAAAACCCATGGCCAGGGTTAATCGTTCCTGAACATTTTTGGGGGGATGCATAACCGGCTATGCCTGCCCGGTTAAGGAAGTATTGCAATTAGGCCCGCCGCGTAATTGATAGGCCCCAGTTGTACATTTGGGGTAGAGTCATGTCTAACGAAGATCTGCGCATTTCGAACGTCGATGGCGAAACCGCGCCGCACGAGTTTCTTTCGGACATTCGCGAAGATGCAAAGCCGGTAGAGGTCGAGCGTGTCGAGCTCGCTCAGGCCGCGAGCAGCGAGCAGACCCCAAAGACCGGCCGCGTGGAGGCTACCCCGCCGGCACCCGCGAATGCCAACCCGAACGAGGTTGTTGCCGACCAGAACAACGTTGCTCATCTTCCGGCCAATGTCTCGCTGGACGATATTCACATCGAGGGCAGCAATCTGGTGCTCGTCCAGGCGGACGGAACGGAAATCGTTATCGTCAACGGCGCCCTGCATGTCCCCAGTTTCATGCTCGGTGACGTCGAGCTGCCGCGTGACACCGTCATTGCAGCGCTGAACGACAGCAAGATCAACGTCGCCGCCGGTCCGGACGGCACCGATACCGCAACCGCGGCAGCGCCGAGCTCCGGCGCCGAGTTCCAGGATACGCTCCAGCCGGGTGACGACGCCCCGACCCAGCTGGCGCAGCTTCTGGCCGACACGCAGCAGCCGGATCCGACGCTCGGCGGCACGCAGGAATTCACCAACGATGTCCCGACGATCACGACCACGCAGCTCCTCACGCTGACGGAAGCGGCGAACGCCGAGGGCGGCTTTGCCCAGCAGACGGTCAACGGCCAGTTCGGCTTTAACGGCGGTGCGGACGTAGGCGTCATCACCGCTGTAAACTACACCGGCAGCACCGATGTCGACGAGGAAGGCGGCACCGCAGGCAAGCCGGTCAGCGGCCTGACCTCCGGCGGCCATGACGTCACCGTCACCGTCAACGGCCTGACGATCACCGGCACGATCACCATCGGTGAAGGCGCCGAAGCCAAGACGATCACCGTTTTCGAACTCAAGGTCACCGACACTTCGACGGGCGCCTTCACCTTCACGCAATACGGCCCGCTCGACCATCCCGACCAGGGCCAGTCCGGCGCCAGCGACGCCCTCGGCCTCAACTTCAGCTATACGGTGACCGACAAGGACGGCGATGCGGTTACCGGCAATGCCTCGATCGACATCCGTGATGACGGCCCCTCGATCAACCTGGGCGAAGCCAACGACAACAGCGCCGTCAGCGAGCACGATCTGCTCTCCGGCAACGTAGTCACCGGCAACATCTCGCTTGGTGTTCAGTGGGGTGCCGATAGCGGCGCGAATCGCGACCTTACCTTTGACAAGCAGAACGCTCCTGAGGGCTTGACCTCGCATGGCCTCGCCATCCAGTATGAGGTCTCGGCAGACGGCCACACGCTGACCGGTTACACCGTATCGGGCGAAGGCCAGGGCGCTGTTCGCACGGACGTCTTCGTCGTCACGCTTCATCCGTCCTCCGCTCATGGCGACTATACCTTCCAGTTGCTGACCAGCATCGACCATCCGCAGGGTGGAACGCCGTCGCAGGACGCCCAGGTCGACCTGGCGTTCAATGTCACCGCCAGCGATGCCGACGGCGATACCGTGGGCAGCGCCTTCACGGTCAGCATCAACGACGATGTGCCGACGGCAAGCTTCTCCGGCACGAGCACGATCACCGAGGATGGTGTCAACGGCGTGTTCACGCCGCAGACTGCGACCGGCACGCTGGTGTTCAATGGCGGCGCCGACGGCGCGACGGTCACCGACCTGTCGTTCCGCACGTCGATCGACATGGATCATTCGAACAGCTATC
>NZ_JABAIH010000020.1 GCF_012641395.1 Rhizobium sp. P32RR-XVIII
GGTTGACCGTGCGCTCGCCGATCATGATGTCCCCCGAGGTGATGCCTTCCAACCCTGCGATCATGCGAAGCAGCGTGGACTTCCCACAGCCTGACGGGCCGACAAGAACGACAAGTTCGCCATCGCCTATGTCGAGCGAGATGCCCTTGATGATTTCCGTGCCGCCGCCATAAGTCTTGCGGACGTCCTTGAGCTTGATACCGGCCATTACTTCTCCGTCTCCACAAGACCTTTGACAAACCAGCGCTGCATGAGCACGACGATGACGATCGGCGGGATGATTGCGACGATCGCCGTCACCATTACGAAATTCCACGGCGTCGCCGCGTCGGCAAAATCCACCATCTTGCGCAGTCCAATGATGATCGTCGTCATCTGCGCGTCATTCGTGACGAGGAGCGGCCAGAGATATTGCGTCCACCCGTAAATGAAGAGGATGACGAAGAGGGCTGCGATGTTCGTGCGCGACAGCGGCAGCAGGATATCGCGCATGAAGCGGAACGGACCGGCATTGTCGATGCGCGCGGCTTCCACCAGCTCTCCGGGGATCGTCAGGAAGAACTGACGGAAGAGGAAGGTTGCCGTCGCCGAGGCCATGAGCGGCAACGTCAGCCCGGCATAGGTATCGATCATGCCGAGATCGACGATCACCTTGTAGGTCGGCAGGATGCGCACCTCGACCGGCAGCATCAGGGTGATGAAGATCATCCAGAAGAAGCCCATCCGGAAGGGAAAGCGGAAGAAGACGATCGCGAAGGCCGAGAGGAACGAGATCGCGATCTTGCCGACCGCAATTGCCAGCGAGACCACGAACGTGTTCCACAGCATCCGTTCGAGGCTGACGCCGACGACGCGCTCGACGCCGCCGGACAGTGCCTCAGTGTAATTCTCCGCGAAATGCCCGCCCGGCAGCAGCGTGATCGGCGGGCGCAGGATCTCCGCCGAGGTCATCGTGGAGGCAACGAAGGTGTAATAGATCGGGAAGGCGACAATAATGATCCCGAGGATCAGCATCAAGTGGCCGAAAAGGGTGGCGAGGGGGCGCTTTTCAATCATCGACCGACCTCACGCGTAGTGGACCCGGCGTTCCACGAAGCGGAACTGGAAGGCGGTGAGCGCGATGACGATCACCATCAAGATAACCGACTGTGCCGCCGAGGAGCCGAGGTTGAGGTTCACGAAGCCGTCGTTGTAAACCTTGTAGACCAATGTCTCGGTCGCCCTGGCGGGGCCACCGCCGGTCACGGAATGGATGATGCCGAAGGTATCGAAGAAGGCATAAACGGTATTGACGACAAGCAGGAAGAAGGTCGTCGGCGCCAGCAGCGGAAAGACGATGGTCCAGAAGCGCCGGTTGCCGCGCGCGCCGTCGATGGCCGCCGCTTCGA
Organism: Rhizobium sp. P32RR-XVIII; assembly: GCF_012641395.1. Taxonomy (GTDB): domain Bacteria; phylum Pseudomonadota; class Alphaproteobacteria; order Rhizobiales; family Rhizobiaceae; genus Rhizobium. Next base: position 1,389 of record NZ_JABAIH010000020.1, read on the forward strand.
TCAGGGATTTCGGGATTGCCTGCAGCCCGGCGACGAAGAAGAGAAAATTGTAGCTTATCTGCTTCCAGGCAGCCGCGACTATCACCAGCGCCATAGCCTGGTTGCCGTTGAGCAGCGGGTCCCAAAGGAATCCGTTGCGCCGCAGGAGATAGGCGAAGGTGCCCATGGCCGGATTGAACATGAAGAGCCACAGCATGCCGGCCACGGCGGGCGCGACGGCATAGGGCCAGATTAGCAGGGTACGATAGAAACCCTGTCCACGCACGACCTTGTCGGCCGCGGTCGCGAGCGCGAGCGCCATGACCATCGCCAGCAGGGCGGTCGCTACGCTGAAGATGATCGTTACCTGCAAGGAGTGAAGATAGTTTTCGTCGCCAAGCACCGACCTGAAATTGAAGAGCCCCGCGAAGCTGCTCTTCAGCCCGAAGGGGTCCTCGCGCTGTGTCGATTGATAAAGCGCCTGGCTCGCAGGCCAGAAGAAAAAGATGACGGTAAGCGCGATCTGCGGCGCCACCAGGAAATACGGAAGGATCTTGTTGGGAAAGACGACACGCTGCAATGCGGCCTCCTGTAAAGCGGACGGAACGCCCGCGACCAAGAGGCCGCGGGCGACAGGAGATTTTAGTTGCCGAGCGCCTGCTGGATCGCCGCGTTGCCGCGTTCGACTGCCTTATCGAGCGCCGTCTTGGCGTCCTGCTTGCCGGCAAGCATGGCTTCGAACTCTTCGTTCATGATGTCACGCACCTGTGGCAGGTTGATCAGGCGAACGCCCTTGGAATTTTCCGTCGGAGCCTTGCCCATCATCTGCAGGATCGGCGTTTCGCGGCCGGGGTTCTTGTCGTAGAAGCCCGACTTCTTCGTCTCCTCGTAGGCTGCCATCGTTACCGGCATGTAGCCGGAAACCTGATGCAGGCGCGCCTGGATCTTGGTCTGCGAGAGGAAGTGGAAGAATTCGGCGATGCCCTTATATTCGGCATCCGACTTTCCGGCGAACACCCAAAGGCTTGCGCCGCCCGGAATCGTGTTCTGCGGCCGGCCTTCGCCCTCGTAATAGGGAAGCTGGCCGATACCGTAGTTCATCTTCGACTTGATGATGTCGCCAAGCCCGCCGGAAGATTCGGTCATGATCCCGCATTCGCCCGAGGTGAAGAGTTGCTTGGCTTCCGAGGTCCTGCCACCATAGCGGAAAGTGCCGTCCTTTGCGAGATCGGCGATTGCCTGGAAGTGCTGGACGAAAAGCGGCGAGTTGAACTCAAGCTTTACGTCAGTACCGCCAAGGCCGTTCTCGTTGGCCCCGTAGGCGACATTGTTCCAGGCGGCGAAGTTCTCGGTCTGAATCCAGGTCAGCCAGGTCGAGGTAAACCCGCAAGGGGCCGCACCGCTCGACTTGATCTTCTTCGCCGCCTCGAAGACTTCGGGCCAGGTCTTCGGCGGGGCCTCGGCATCGAGCCCTGCCTTCGTGAAGATATCCTTGTTGTAGAAGAGGATTGGAGAAGAAGAGTTGTAGGGGAAGGACAGCATCGTGCCGTCCGGCTTCGAATAATAAGCGACGATGCCCGGCAAATATTGCGACTTATCGAATGTGTAGCCGCCTTTCTTCAGGATCTCGGCCGCCGGCATGACGGCGCCCTCGGCGGCCATCATCAGGCCGCTGCCAGCGTCAAAGACCTGCAGGATCGCCGGCGGCTGCTTGGATCGGAATGCCGCGATGCCGGCATTGAGCGCTTCCGGATAGGTGCCCTTGAAAACGGGCACGATCTTGTATTCGCTCTGGCTCTCGTTGAATTCCTTGGAAAGCTGCTCGACGACCTCGTTGTTGGCGCCGGCCATGGCGTGCCACCACTGTAGTTCGGTAGCCGCGAAGGCATGCGGTGTGCCGGCCGAAAGCGTGATGGCTGCGACGGAAGCGAAAAGTAAACGTTTGGACATGGTTCCTCCCTGTGTTTGTCCGTTGCCAAAGATTGACAAGCCTCCCGCGCGACCCTCCTCGATCGTCTCGGAAATCCTGTCTGCCCTTTTCTGCCGAAAGCGAAAAGCTCCCGATGCAAAGCTGTGCATCCGAAAGAACTAGGACGCTTTCACGATCCGTCTAGCGGCCCGCCAAGGGCGGCGGTTCTAGAGCGCCTCGTGAGCGCTGGCTCTCACGGTGAGTTGCGATATGAATATCGGTGATCTTCCAGTATTTCGATAAGAGCACAACTATTATTTTCAGGTTAGAAAACTCAGATCCACATGATCCGCCTTCGTTATTGCGGTTGGCATGCAAGGGGGGAACTCGCCAGCGAGAAATCGATGCCGGCTTTCGTCCTGCCGTGCTGCTCCAAGCGGCTGAGCGACCTCGTCATCGAAAGTCAAATTGCAGGAGCACAGTCGCGAGATATCGTAGCCAATCTCGCGAAACCTGCGATCGCAACCTGCGTTGGTCCGTCTTGGCCCGGCTCAGATGTCTATGAAAACTGCGTCACCGATCCGGAGCATGCCGTTCCGCTTCGGAGCGCAGTAGACGCCCATGTTCCGATTGCCGAATTTCATGACATTCCGAAGGATCTCCGGATCGTTCTCCAAGCCTTCTTGAGCAATTATCGTGAAGCCGCAGCGCTTGGTTGGTGCAATCACAGTACCTGGAACCTCTCCTAGCCGAATGGCTGCATGGATCCACGTCAGTGCTGATCTGGTTTTTTGTCATTGCCGTGTTCATCGTGCCGCTGATCTGGCGCTTCTGAGGGGACGGCCGACGCTCAAGCCGCTGGGCTATTTCGATTTGACGAGCCCCGAGAACCCGGCGACCGCCAGCAGGCTCAAGGCCCAGCCGATGACGGATTGGAGGAAATAGTAATTCAAGGTGAATGTTCCGTTAGGCTTGATCGAGTCCGGTCGCCAATATTCCCTTTGTCCGATGGATGCCACCGGCAGGAGAACGTCCAGCGAATACATCAGCGCGTTGAACTCCGGATAGCTGGCTGCTTCCGGCTGATTGCGAAAGCAGGAAAGTTGGTTCTCTCCGGCGTCCGCGCGTCCGGTCAGGACCTGTCCGCTCGACGGCATGAAGCGGCTTTCGGTCCGTTCAAGATCGCACATCGTCCATTCAGGTGAACGCAGGACCACAGGACTGTTCGGTTTCATCGCTCCACTCCGATAGGCTATGGCGAATACGACCGTGCCCATTGCCCAGAACAGCATGAGCCAGACCAGCGCCAGAAGGGGCTGGCGCCCGTAGCGAAGGGTTATTGCGAGAACGCCGTCCATGGTCGCAAGGGCGACGCGAAGCAGCGGACTTTTTGCCCGAGCGCGCCGTGCCCGCCGCTGCAACCGTTCCTTGGTAATCAGGACCGCGCGGGCATCCTCATCATGGCCCATCTGCCGCAGCACCGTTGAAAGATGTTCATAAGGCTGCGGCCAGAAATCCGCTTTCCAGCGGTCCGGCGTTTGGCGGGACAACCAGTCGAGCCGGCTTTCCGCATCGACCGGCCCACCGATGAAGGCACCATATTGGCAACGGTTCAGCAACAGATCGCCGATTTGCGGCCAGCTTGCCTGGTCATCGTCGATCGCCCCCATCGTTGTGGCCGTGAGATCGAGCGTACCGATAACCGACGCGTTCTGCCGCAGGAAGAAGGCACCATCGATCGTGGTGCGGTTGAGCCTCAGTGCATAGCCGCCGGGCTGCGAGAGCGATGCCGAAGTGCAATCGACGTCCCCGCCGAAGCGGGCGCCCAGCACGCGGACCTCTCCGACAATGGTCGCCCCGCGCAAGGCAAGGTCGCCTCCTGCCACGATCCCGTCGCCGTTCAAGGCAACTTCGCCCGGGCGCTCGATGCGCGCGCCGACTGCATTGACGTCGCGACTAAGGCGAACCGCTGAAAGATCGATGCCGCCGCGCACATCTGCGCCGCGCAATAGAATGCCGCCTCGGGTTTCCAATCCATTGGCATCAAGCGCGAGGCCGCCAGGTGAGGCGATCGACACGCCATCCGCCTCGAGGCTGCCGCCTAGGCGCGCGCCCGGAAGCCGGACTTCGCCGCTTACCATTGCGCTGCGCAATGAGAGGCAACCACGCGCTTCGAGCCGTTCGGCCTGCAATCCGGGCAAAGCCGAGCCGTCCAGGAACAAATTGTCGATGATGGCGGAGCGCAGCACCGGTGAGGCTTCGAAATGGCAGTCCTTGAGCCCGATATCGCGCGGAACCCGGCACCCCTCGAGGTCGAGAATACCGGTTATCCAGGCTCCGCTCAGCCTCACCCCCTTCTCATGGGAGCGGTAGCTGTCGTTGCCAAGAATGAGAAGGCGCAGAAGCTCGGCGCGCACGGTTCGTTCGGGGTCTTCCTGCTCCGGACGCAAGCCGTCACCTAACCTGTCGAAATCGCCCAACTGCAGATGCGCAACAACCTTGGCCTCGGCGGCGCTGAGAGGATGGAAACCGGCAAGGCTGGAGGCGACGGGAACGGCAGATCCGGTGGCCGGTGCTTTCTCGTTCATAAGCCCGGCATCCGGTTGGCCCCGGTTGCAGACTTTCGCCGACCGGTTGGCCTTGAGGTCTTCCCAGACCCCCGTTCCGGTTGGGAGGCGATAGAGGCGGGTCTGCTCATACTATTTTTCCCTGCGATCGCGCTCAGGCAGGCAATCCAAACAGCCGATGCCGCGAGCATGCTTTCCAACGGTGCCCGCTTCGACGGTAGGACAATTCGATCACGCGGCGAATGTCCCGTTCGATGGTCAGTATTGTGAGTGATTGATTTTGCCGTTTTCAAGACGGGTCAATAGCTGTCGCCTGTCGCAAGGGCTTTTGGCGTCGAAAAGCGCGAAGATGCCACGACATGTCGGACCGGCAGCAAAGTTTCTGGATTCGATGCCGATCACAGCCCGACGCATGCGATGCTAAGATATCGCTACATGTATCAGTGCCCATCCGGACCGGCTCTTGCGCCGCATCGGAATGAGGTCAGTCGGGGCACGAGTCAGGTTTGCCTGCCTTGAGTGCGCGCTATCATTCCTTCATCACCTGCCGAAAGCCTGGGCGATGCCAGATCACCATGGAACAACGCAACGACGCGTAGCGGGATTGCCGCAGAGCCTAATTCTTCTCTGGGGATTTTTGTTTGTTGTCTGGCTGATAGTCAATTCGTCGGTGGAGCCGCCAATCCTCGCAACCGGCGCGCTGGCCTCACTAGCGGTGGCCGCGATATTCGTGCGCCGCGGCGATGTCTGGCGGATCAGGCTGACTCCGCGCAAGGTCTTCCATTTCCTCGCCTATACCGGCGTCTTCCTGGTCGAGCTGGTGAAGGCGAACATCAACATGCTGCGCTACGTCTATGCGCCGCGCATCGATATTCGCCCCGGCATCGTCAAGGTCAGGATGCCGCTCAAATCGCCGATTGGGCGGCTGGCTTTGGCGAATTCGATCGCGCTGACGCCCGGCTCGCTGGTCATGGACCTCAGGGGCGATACCCTCTTCGTTCATTGGCTTGATGTCGGGACCACCGATCCGGAGGAGGCGACGCGGGTGATCATCGGCCCATTCGAAAAGCACTTGGAGGCGGTCTTTGGCTGAGATCATTCTGCAGATCGCCGTCGTCCTGATCTTCTTCGGCATCGTCTTCGGCGTGTTGCGGCTGGTGATCGGCCGGATGGCGATCGATCGGGCGGTGGCCATCGATATGCTGACGGTGGTGACGATCTCGCTGATTGCTCTTTACGCTCATATTTCAGGACGCTTCGTCTATCTCGACGTCGCCCTTGTCTATGGGTTGCTGAGCTTTCTGGCGGTCCTCGCCATCGCCCGCTTTCTGGAAAAGGGGCCGTAACCGTCATGCTGGAATTGCTGATCCTATTGATGTGCGGCAGCATTCTGGTGAGTGGCGTCCTTGCAGTGATGCTCGATAACCTCATGGCGGCGATGGTCAGCGCCGGGCTGGCAAGCCTGTTTGCGGCGGCGTCTTACGTGCTCTTGGCGGCGCCCGATGTCGCCATGGCCGAGGCTGCGATCGGATCAGGGCTGGCGACGCTGATCTTCCTTTACGCGATCCGCAAGACCAGAGGCGGAGGACCTGTCGATGAGTGAGCTGATCGGCAGTCTCGTCATTCTTGTCGGCGCCTTCTTCCTGTTTTCCGCAGGCCTCGGCCTCTTGCGCATGCCTGACGTCTTCACCCGCATACAGGCGGGGACCAAGGCCTCGACCCTGGGCAACATTCTGGTTCTTGCCGGCCTCGGTATCTATCATCCGGACTGGTCCCTCAAATTGCTCATCGTCGCGTATTTCGTTCTGATGACCAATCCGCTGTCCTCACATGCGTTGTCGCGGGCCGCGCATGCAATCCGCACACCGATGGCGGCGACGACCATCGTTGACGCTCTGCGGGAGGAGAAGGACGACGCTGCTGAAGAGGGCTTTAGATGAGGCGCGCGTTCAGCTTCCTCGCCGTGCTGGCATTCGGCGTCATCTTTGCTGAACTTGTCAGCGGATATGGCGAGCGTCAGACGCTCTCCGCCTTGGCAATACATTATCTGACTGAAGTTCCGGCTGATCTCGGGGCCTCCAATGTCGTGACCGGAATTCTGATCTCATTTCGCGGCTTCGATACGCTGGGAGAGGTCACGGTGCTGTTCATGGTGGCGGCAAGTGTCGGCCTGCTCCTGGCGAGTGAAGCGGATGAGAAGCCGCTTTCCCGTCCCGTTGTCCGCGGCAAAGAGCAGCGGCCGAGCGAGTTGGTGCGGAACGGCGCGGAGGTGGTGCTTCCACTCATCTTCCTTTTTGGCATCTATGTGATCATCAATGGCCACCTTTCGGCTGGCGGAGGCTTCCAGGGGGGCGCGGTCGTCGCCTCGGGTGTGATGCTTATGATGCTCGCCTATCCCACCGGGCCGATTCACCACGGTTTTCTAACCATCACGGAAACGCTTGCCGGCGTTTTCTATGTCTCCATCGGCATCCTGGGCATGGTCTTCGCCGGTGGCTTTCTCGACAGTCATATTCTGCCGCGCGGCAACTTCGGGACACTCTTCAGCGCCGGGGCCATCCCACTGATATCGACCCTGCTCGGCATCAAGGTCGGCGCGGAATTGAGTGTCGTCATCGACCGCTTCCGCAGCTGAGCCGCGCGGAGGCAAGGGATCACCATGGGACTGCCGATCTCACAAATACTTCTCACGACAGGATTTCTCCTCGTGCTCATCGGCTTCTGGGGCATGCTGAGGCATCGCAACATCCTGCGCATCATCATCGGCTTTTCGCTGATCGATACCGGCATGCACATTGTTCTGGTGGCGACCGGCTACGTCACCGGGGGCACCGCGCCGATCATCGATGAGGCGCTCGATATCACGGAGGCGGCCGCGCGTGCGGTCGATCCAATTCCCGCGGCCCTGGTCGTCACCGCCATCGTCATCGGCTTTTCGGTGACGGCGATCATGCTGTCCTTCGCGATCCGGCTCCACGCTGTGCGAAAAACCCTTTCGATCGACGCGCTGACGGAGTCGAGATGGTAGACAGCCTTCTTCAGCCGCTGAACATTTTTCTGCTTGGCCTCGGTGGCGGCTTCCTCATTCCCTTGCTGTCTAAAATCGCCAAGCCGCTGCCAGCGGCGGGATTTATCATCGCCCTTGTGGGAATGACCGTCATTTCAGGCGTCTGCCTCTGGCGAGTCCATCATGGCGGATCGACCATTGAGGTGCTGACCGCGGGCAGCGTGCCGCCGTTTTCGATCAACATGCGTTTCGGCCGCTGGGAGGGCTTTTTCGCCGTCTGCGTCAATGTCGTCGCGGTGCTCGGTGCCTGGCATCTTTGGGAGCGGCTGCGCCCGAGCTATCCGGCCCTGTTGCTGTACCTGATCCTGATCATGGGCATCAACGGCATGGTCATGACCCGCGATCTGTTCAACCAGTTCGTTTTCCTGGAGATCGTCTCGATCGGCACCTATGGGCTTCTCGGGTTTGAGCGGGCGCCGGCCGCGCTTGCGGCGAGCTTCAAATACATCATGGCCACAGTACTTGCATCGTCTTTCTTCCTGCTTGGCGCGGGCCTGCTCTATCAGGTGACCGGCACGCTCAATATCGACGATATGATCACAAATCGCGCGCTGATTACAGGCCCGGTCGGCGTGACGGCATTGCTGTTTGTTCTCTCCTGCCTTGTGCTCGAGCTGAAACCCTTTCCGGCAAACGGCTGGGGGCTCGACGTCTACGAGACCGCCAACAGCGGGATTGCGGCGCTTGTCTCCGTCGGGGTTTCGGCCGGCGTATTCTTCGCGCTCTTCAAGCTGCTGCCGCTTTTTGAAGATCATCTCAGCATCCTTGCCATCTCGGGCGGGACAACCTTCCTCTTCTCCAATCTTGTCGGCTTGAGGCAGACCAACGTGCAGCGGATGCTCGGCTATTCCTCGATCGCGCAGATGGGGCTTCTCATGCTCGCGCTTGCGCTGCTGCACCAGCTTGACGCCGAGCAGGCGCTGCCGCTGGTCGTCGGTGGGCTGTTCATCAACCATCTCGTTGCAAAGGCCGGTCTGTTCTGGCTCGCCGGGATCGTCGAGCGCCGCGAGATCGACGGCTGGTCCGATGTCGCGGGCAATCCCTTCGTGCTTTCCATCCTTGCGACGTTCCTGGTCGCGATTGCCGGCCTGCCGCCTTTTCCCGGCTTCTGGGCGAAATGGGAACTGGTGATGCAGGCTGCGGCGGGTGGACGATACATCTGGATTGCTGTCATCCTGGTCGGGTCGCTGCTTGAGGCAGCCTATATGTTCAGCTGGTTCAAGCATGCAACGCGCCCGCTGCCCGATGAAACGACGATCAGCCCGGCGGCGCCGGGTAGGCTGGTGCCTGTGGTTGCCTGCGCCGCTCTGCTGTTTGCGAGCGGCTATGCCGCGGCGAGCCTGGCTGGCGCGGCATCGCTGCTGCTGGTCGCGCCGCTTGTCGTTGGCGCGGGTCTCTACGTTCTCGATTGGCTGCCTGGGCGGATCAAGTGCGTGCTGATGCTGGGGGCGGTGCTGGTTGCCGGTCTTTGGATCATTCACGATATCGAAGGTTTGCGCCGGCTGTTTGCCGTGCTCCTGCTTTCCGGCGGGCTGGTCGTTGCATTCGCCAGCTTCTATCGCTCCGATCCTCGCCGCGGCTTCTACCCGATGATGGCGATCCTGCTGCTGTCGATCGACAGTCTGCTACGCGCCGCCACCAGCCTGGAGTTCTTCTTCCACTGGGAGATCATCACCCTTTCTTCCTACTTTCTGATAGCGCAGCGGCCCGGCGCCCATCCCTATGTGCTGCAGTTCCTGCTGTTTTCGCTGGTGTCGGCCTTCTGCATGCTTGCAGGCTTCGGCATTGCCACCAGCGCCAACGGCACAACTGCGCTTTCGGCATTTGCCACAGCCGGCCCCGATGCAGCTCCGGCCTTAATGTTCCTGGCGATCGGCTTTCTGATCAAGACCGGCGCCGTCGGTGTTCATGTCTGGCTACCGGGTGCCTATGCCGAGGCCGACGATGATCTGTCGGCGATGCTCTCCGCCGTCATCAGCAAGGTCGCGGTCTTCGGGTTATTCATGGTCACCTATCTCGCCATTCGCTCCGAAGTCGGGCTCGAGATGGCGCATGTGATGGGCTGGATCGGCCTTCTGACGACGATCGCCGGTGCCGTGATGGCGTTTCAGCAGAGCGACATCAAGCGCATGCTCGGCTATTCCAGCATGAGCCAGATCGGCTACATCATCACGGCGATCGCACTGATGAGCCATCTCGGCTGGGTGACGGCGTTCTATCTCGTCGCCAATCATCTGTTGGTAAAGGGTATCCTGTTTCTCGCCGTAGCCGGCGTCATCCTGCGAACCGGCACCAGGTTGTTCGATGAGACTGGCGGCCTTGCCGGAAGGATGCCGCTTACCTTTGCGGCCGTTGTCATTGCCCTGATCTCGATGTCCGGCCTGCCGCCACTCGCGGGCTTCGGCGGCAAGTGGTTGCTGTTGAGTGCGATGACGGACAGGGGTTGGTACGGCCTTGCTGTCGTCGGCGTGCTGGCGACGTTCATCGGCTTCCTCTACATGTTTCGCCTGGGCTATTCTATTTTCCTGGGGCCGCGAAAGCCGTCCGACGAAGCGGTGAGCGAGGCCCCCCTGCCCTTGCTCGTCCCGCAGTTCGTCCTGGTCCTGGCAATTCTTGTGCTGTCCTTCTTCCCGAAGCTGGTGATGGATCCCGTTTCCGCCGCGATCGACCCCTATTTCGCCTCGACGCTGGTTTGGCAGGGCATGTCGCTCGAAACCATCTATGGCTACTGGAACCCCGTTCCCGTCATGGCCTTCAGCGTAGCGTCCGCCGGCGTTCTGCTCGGCCTGTTCCTGCTGGTCTACAGAACCGGCCGGGGCCGCTCCCTTCCGGGGAGCACCGCGCATTTCTACAGCTTCTATCGATCTGTCTTTGCGCCGCTCGTCACACCAGTTGCGAATTTCGTCTGGGACGGCGTCTGCGATCTAACCCTCGGCGCGGCGGGACTCGTACGCAGAATCTACACCGGCAACGGCCAGACCTATGCGCTCTACGTGCTCTATTATGTGTTTGCATTGTATCTGCTCGGCACATTGGGACTCGCCGCAGGCTGAGGGTGGAGGCGAGGCATCGCTGCCGTAGAGTGAAGACTGCGTCGGACCAGTTGCGCGAGGTCCGGTTATTGGCTGGCGACGGCTTGCGCCATCCCCTCCAGAATACGGCTTGGAAGAAAGATCACCAGCCTTGCCGCTCCCTCGATAACGGATGCACCGTCGGCGAGCATGGTCTGTCCCAATGGGGCTTCATCTTCTCTGAGCACGCTGCGCATCAAGGCATCGTTGTTCACGACATCCATCAGCGTCTGCGAACTGGCAAAGACGCTGTGGCGCCCGCCATCGATGTCCGAAACATCGATAACGGCGATCTCATTCTTTTGAAGGATGGCGATCTCGGAGCCGCTGCCGACGCGCGGATGCCCCCCCGCCAATCGCCGGGAAATCCCGAGAGCGCGATCGCGGCGTGAAACGACGATCGTGAAGGGTCGCGGGATATCGCCGATGTCGTCAAGCTGGCTCAGGAAGACGTCAACGTCGATGTCCGGTGCCGCGAGAACCACGCCACCCAGGCGCTTCAGAGTGCTGGTGCGGCCTCTGAGAGCCAGATCCCGCAAGGCTTCGGTGACGACATAAGCACCCATCGAATGACCGACCACGACGATTCTCTTCGCGTTGGTCTGTGCGGCGATCTCGATCGTCTCCGCAAGTCCCCGCCGGCCGACCAGGGCACTATCGCGGTCGAAGACGTAGAGAGGGACCGACGCTCCCGACGGCCAGGCGTAGTGCAGCGAGACGGACTTGATGTCGTAGTCGTAGGTGATCTGAGCATTACGGAAGACGCTGTCGGCGAAGTTGTTATTGTATCCGTGGACGAAGATGAAGATCTCGCGATTCTCGGGCGCGCGCCGTGCCAAGGCCGCGTTCAGCTGCCTGATGAACTCTTGCCGCTGGTCGATCGGTTGGAACGTTCTTGCCGAAAAATGCCTGCTCGGATCCGGGACGCGGCCGGTTTTCTCGACGCGCCCGGTGACATGGTTTTGCGGGATTCCGATGTCGAGCTTCGCAAAATTCAGTGTTTTCGACCGTTCGGCCGAGTAAGGCAGTGAAAGACTGTCTGATCGCGCGCGCGTGGTCGCGACGTAGATCGGAACGATCGCCCGTGGGTCCGCATCTGATGATGCCGCAGTAGGAAGGCCGAGCACTGCCCGTGGTCCGCCGCAGCCGACGAGAGCCAGCAGCATGATCACAATGACGGACAATCGCATCGAGGACATGGCTAGGCTCAATTCCCTGGCAAGCTCTTCAGTTCTCTGCAGAGCAAAGCGCGCGGACAATCGGTTCGGGCTTTTCACCCGTGCACCCGTACCGGGCGAAGTACCCCCGCAGTTCTAAGCTATTCGCGGCAGGTGCGGAAGATCAGTTATTGGCGTACTCACCGCATCCCGAGTTTCGCGTGGTACAGACGATAGAACTACGGCGTTTCAATCCTGCAGGGAGAGAGCTTCACTCCGCAATCGACTGCGAAAATCTGGACGTCAGGCCTTGTCGCGGGATTCTATGCTGATCACTTCGCTTCTTGAAGCGCACTATAGTTCTAGGCGGAGAACTGCGCCTTCGGGTTCTGGGACAGCCGCTGGTCGATCAGGGCGCTTAAGAGAGCATCATCGTCGCGTTCCTGCTCATGGCTTCCACCGCTCGCGCTGATCACCATGACGGACGGATTGATGACGGGCGCATGTTGGGGGGAAATCGCACATGAAAAGACACCTTGCTGCATCGAGATCCCGCGCAACGTTCGGCGTGTGTGCCGCAGTACTGGCTGCCTTTTTCCTGGTTGGCTGCCAACGCGAGGATGAGGCCGAGGAGCGGCCGCCCAGGCCCGTCAAGACCGTTGCTGTTTCGTTCAATCCCGAGGATACGTACGGGTCGCTTGTCGGAGAGATTCGGCCACGCACCGAAACCAGCTTGAGTTTCCGGCAGGGCGGTGAGATCCGGGAACGCGACGTCGAGGTCGGCGACCTCGTGGAGGTTGGAACCGTTCTCGCCCGCCTTGACGCCGAGGACGCGCAGGACGCGGTGCGCAAGGCGGAAGCGAATGTGTTTTCGGCCCAGACCCAGTTCCGGAACGCCGAGACGGAGCGGGCACGGCAGCAGCAGCTTTACCCGCGTACATCGACGCGTCAGGCATTCGAGGCGGCCATCGCTCAGGCGAACATGGCGCAGGCTGGTGTCGATGCGGCCCAAGCCAGCTTGCGGATCGCCCAGACCAATCTCGACAATCGCGTCCTGAAGGCAAACGCTGCCGGAGTCGTCACCGCGATCGGTGGCGAAGTTGGACAGGTTGTCGGCGGTGGTCAGATGGTGGTGCGCGTTGCGCAGCTTGGGACGCGCGATGCCGTCTTCCAGGTTCCCGAAGCGACGATCCAGACCACCGGCGGCGACGCGCGCGTCGACGTGCAACTCCTCAGCAACGCCAACATCAAGGCGACGGGAACGGTTCGCGAGATCTCGCCGACCGCAGACCCGATCACGCGCAACTTCACGGTCCGCGTCGGGCTTGACACGGCGCCGGACGAATTCCGTTTCGGCAGTGCCGTACGCGGTACGATCCGGCTTTCCGGCGAGCCCACGGCGCGGCTGCCGATCACGGCGTTATTCAGCCAGGGCAGCCAGAGCGCCGTATGGATCGTCGATGCGGCCAGCAAGACGACCAAGCTCGTGCCGGTGGAGGTGCATCGCTTCGACGCGAAGGATTTCCTCGTGACCAAGGGTCTTTCAAGTGGAGACAACGTCGTCGTCGCCGGGGTACAGCAGCTCCGTCCCGGCATGCCTGTTCGCTTGCTCGAAGGAAGCGCAGAATGAACGAGGGCTTCAACCTATCGGGCTGGGCGATCCAGCGGCAGAGCCTTATCATCTTCCTCGTGCTTCTGAGCGCCGTTGCGGGCATTCTTGCCTATATCAATCTGGGGCGCGACGAAGACCCGGAGTTCACCTTCAAGACGATGATCGTCTCCGCCGGATGGCCGGGCGGGACGATCGAGCAGACGACCGATCAGATTACCGACCGTCTCGAGCGGACGCTCGAGGAGGTGCCAAACCTCGACAGCCTGCGCAGCCTGACAACAGCGGGGCAATCGGTCATCTACGTCACGCTCGACGATGCGACGCCGCCCGATCAGGTGGGCGAATCCTGGTATCAGGCCCGCAAGAAAGTTGGTGATATGGTGTCGACGCTGCCCGCGGGCGTGCGTGGGCCGTTCTTCAACGACGATTTCGGCGACACATTCGGCATTATCTACGCTTTTACCTCCGACGGGTTTAGTGATCGCGAGGTGCGCGATTGGGTCTACGAGGCGCGCAACCGCCTGCTTAAACTCGACAATATCGGCAAGGTTCAGCTGCTCGGCACGCAGGATGAGACGATCTATATCGAATTCTCTACCGAGCGGCTGGCAAGCCTCGGCCTCAGCTTTGCGACCGTGATTGGCACGATACAGGCGCAGAATGCCGTCTTGCCGGCGGGTCTCATAACCTCCGCGCAGGATCGGACCATCCTGCAAGTGTCCGGCAGCCTTTCCGACGAGACCACGATCCGACAGTTGAACATTCCCACAGCATCCGGTTTCGTGCGCCTGGGCGATATAGCCGGCGTGGTACGGGGAACGGTGGATCCCCCCCAGCCACGCTTCCGCGTCAGGGGCAAGCCGGCGATCGGCATCGCCATTTCCATGGCGTCGGGCGGCGACATCCTGCAACTCGGCCAAAACATCGACGCGACGATGCAGAGGCTGGAGGACGACCTGCCGATCGGCATCAACCTGACGCATGTGGCGAGCCAGCCGGCGGTGGTCAAGACTGCGATTCGCGGGTTCACGACATCGCTGGGTCAGGCGGTGGTCATCGTTCTTGGTGTCAGTTTCCTGGCTCTCGGGGTGCGCGCCGGCATTGCGGTGGCCGTCTCCATTCCGCTTGTCCTTGCATTGACCTTCCTGTTCATGAACATCACCGGCATCGCCCTGCAGCGCGTCTCGCTCGGCGCGCTGATCATCGCGCTGACGCTTATGATCGATGACACGATGGTGACCGTCGAGACGATGATGGCGAAGCTCGAACAGGGCTACGATCGCATCCAGGCGGCCTCGCATGCCTATACGTCAACCGCATTTCCGATGCTCGCAGGCACGCTGGTGACGATTGCCGGCTTCATTCCGGTGGGCTTCGCAAGCAGCTCTTCGGGCGAATATGCGCGGTCGCTGTTCCTGGTGATCGGCTTCGCGCTTATCGTGTCCTGGCTGGTGGCCGTGCTCCTGACCCCGATCGTCGGTCTTGCCGTCCTCAAATCGGGAACTGCAACGGGTGAGAAACAGGATGGCGCGTTGATCCGTAGCTTCAAGAATTTCCTCCGTGCCTGCATGCGGATGCGCGTCGTGGTGGTCCTTGCCACCGTAGCGATGTTTGTGGCAGCGCTTATCGGGTCGTCCGCCATGAAGCGGCAGTTCTTTCCGGCTTCCGACCGGCCGGAGCTTATCTTGCAGCTGACCCTGCCGCAGAGCGCATCGCAGGAAGCCACTGCTGCCGATGTGTCGAAAGTCGAAGAGGTCCTCGCCGCCGACGAGGATGTGGCCGACTGGAGCTTCTACATAGGCTCCGATCCGGTACGCTTCTATCTGTCGATGGATCTTCAGGCTCCCGCGCCGTCTCGCGCGCAGGCGGTGGTGATCGCCAAGAGCGTCGGCGCACGCGACGCGCTGCAGGCACGCCTGCAGAAGGCGCTCGACGAAAGGCTTCCCGACGACATCGTGCGCGTCTCGCCGCTCGAAATGGGGCCGCCGGTCGGCTGGCCCGTCCAATACCGCGTGAGTGGGCCGGATATTCCAGGTGTCCGCAATGCCGCTTGGCAGGTGGCCGATGCGATCAGCAAGGTGCCTGGCGTCGTTCAACCTAACCTCGACTGGAATGAACCGGTCCGCAAAATCATCATCAACGTCGACCAGGACCGCGCCCGGCTGGTAGGGCTCAATTCCTCCGTGATTGCCCAGACGCTGTTTGCCACGGCCTCGGGCCTTCCCATCACGCAGGTCCGGGACTCGATTTACCTCATCAATGTCGTTGCCAGGGCAACGGCAGAGGAGCGCGTCGATATCAGCACGATCCGCTCGTTGCAGATCCCGGTCGGCCCCAATCATACGGTGCCGCTCTCCAGCATCGCCACGATCGACTACCAGACGACACAGCCCGTCATCTGGCGTCGTGATAGCTCAACCACCATCACTGTCCAGGCGGATACGGCCGAAGGTGTGACGGCTGCCAGTGCCGTCGAGGCTGCGGCCAGCAAGATCGATGAGTTGCGCCAGGCCAACCCGCTCTACCCGATCGAGGTCGGCGGTGCGGTCGAAGGCGCCGAAGATGGGCTCGCCGCTGTCGTCGAGATGCTTCCGGTGATGGCGGTCATCATCCTGATCGTGCTCATGTTCCAACTGCAGAGCGTCCAGCGGCTGCTGCTCGTCATCAGCGTCGTGCCCCTTGGGCTGATCGGCGTGGTGGTAATCATGCTGATTACCAATACGCCGGTGGGATTCATCGCCGTTCTCGGGATGATCGCGCTGATTGGCATGATAACCCGAAACTCTGTGGTGCTGATCGATCAGATCGACCTTGCGATCGAAGAAAACGGCCGGGAATGGCGGAGCGTTATCGACGTCACCGCACGGCGCCTGCGGCCGGTTTTTCTGACAGCGGGATCGACCGTCCTCGGTATGCTGCCGATCATCCGCGATCCGTTCTGGTCGCCCCTTGCCTTTACCGTCATCGGCGGTCTGGTGGTCGCCGCAGCGCTGACACTGATCTTCCTGCCGGTGCTCTATGTGCTGTGGTTCCGCATTCCCGCCGAGGCCGAGACCGCCAAGGCAGAGGTTACCGCGCCGGAGCCGGCTACGGCTGGGAGGTGATGGATTTCGGACGACAGAAAGAGACGCAATGCAAAGCCGCGGGATTCCTCGCTAATTTCATCGGTAAATTCCCGGCTATGATTTGACGTCGGTGCTGCGTCAGCTGATTGGCGTTCTGTTTCTCAATCCGCTGTTCGGCGTGGCGATGGTGTCCGGCTGTTTCGTGCAGCGGCGGAGTCAAGCTCTGATTCTATGGCGCGGAGCTTGGAAAATGGAGGCAATGTTCTAGGGGCGAATATGCAAGAAGTAGGCGGCAGTCGCATGATCGGTTCGGTCACGACCGGTATCCTTGTGCTCGCTTTGCTTTATGTCGCGCAATCGATCTTCGCACCGCTTATCTTTTCCTTATTCGTTATTGCGCTGGTCTGGCCGTGCCAGACCACCTTGCAGCGCTGGCTGCCGAAACTCCTGGCACTTCTGATCACACTGATCCTGACCATGGTTGCTATTGTCGCCATCGGGTCTGCGGTCGCGTGGGGCTTCGGCAAGCTTGCGCAATGGCTCTTCGTCAACGCCGACCGTTTCCAGACGATCTATATCGACTGGGCAAACTGGCTGGAAGGGCACGGCCTCGCTGTCGCCGGCCCCTTGGCAGACCGCTTCGATGTTGCCTGGCTGGTTCGCTTTGTCCAGGGGATGGCTCTCCGGGTGAACAGCTTCGCCGGTTTCGCCGTCTTGGTCTTCATTTTCATCATGCTCGGCCTGCTCGAGGTGGAAGATTTCAATGCACGCCTTATCGCGCCCGCAGCCCAGCCTCACGGAATGCGCATCCTGACGGCCAATCGGGTGATTGGTGCAAAACTGCGCCGCTTCATGATCGTGCGAACGTTCGCCAGTATCCTCACTGGATTGGTCGTTTGGCTGTTTGCGCTGGGCGCGGGACTTGAACTTGCTGCAGCTTGGGGCGCAATCGCATTCGCGCTTAACTACATCCCTTTTCTCGGGCCGTTCGTCGCGACCGCGCTCCCGACGCTGTTTGCCATCGCCCAATTCGACTCGTGGCAGGCGGCGGTCGTCATTTTCGCGAGCCTTAACGTGATCCAATTCATCATCGGCAGTTACCTGGAACCGCGGCTAACTGGAGCGTCGCTGGCAATATCCCCCTTTGCCGTTATCTTTGCGGTATTTTTCTGGAGCTTCATGTGGGGCATTTCGGGCGCCTTCATCGGCGTACCCATCCTTATTGCGTTCATTGTGTATTGCGCGGGCTCACCGTCGGGAAAGTGGGTCGCGACGCTGCTGTCGGACAGTTCAAAGGCTGAGGCAGACCGCGGATCGTGAAGCAGCGTCAGCAGCGAGCGCGTGATCTATTTTGGCACGAGGACAACGGGAGGCCCCTGCAAGGTAGGTCACCAGACCTTCGTGCATCTGACAGTTGAGAAGAGCGGTCGAAAAGGTTAAATTGCGGATAGGAGGCAAAGCGACTGCCGGAGAGGGCACGTCGTAACATACTGAGCCGACTGCTGAGGGGTCCCCGGTGGAATAATATCTGCCCCGGGCAAAAGAAAGGCCGCCTCAGACACCTGCGGAAAATAAATCGCTTACTCAACGACCCCAGCATAACAAGCGGGCCGATCGCGTGTTGCCCTCGGCCAACTGGAGGTGATGCGATGACAACCGAAGATGTCCTGACGCATGCCACGTTGCTTGAGAGACAACTCGACGATGTGAGGCTCGAGACCTCGGCTTACGAAGCAGCGGGCACGATGCCGGTCATGGGGAGGGCATCGTATTTGCCATCCTTTGAATTTTCGACCGAGGGGCTGGCGCGATCGGACCAGTTTGCCGCGTGGCGCAATAGCTTCGCGGCCATGCTTGAACTAACCGAGGTCGAACCAACGACAACCGACTTCAGGGGCCGACAGAAGCTTTGGGATCTTGGCAGTCTTGTCCTTGCCCAAATCAGTACTGACAGCCTCGAATTTTCCAGCCTGCCGGGACATGTTCGGCGGGATCCGGTCGATCACTGGACAATGACTGTCTTGCTGTCCGGACAGATCCGGACTGATGCCGCAAGACGTGCGTATACCGCGGGTCCCGGTGAGGTTCAGATCCATTCCCTTGGTGGCTGCTTTACCGGCGTTGTCGACAGGAGCGAGATGCTCATCCTCTTTGTGCCGCGGGACCTCTCCCTGGAAACCGCGGCCACGCTGGGCTCGGCAGAATTCTCCACGTTGAGCACCGGCATGGGACGATTGTTCTCCGACTACCTTGTTGATGTGGCGAACCGTTTGCCGATGCTCACCCAGGCCGATCTGCCTGGCCTCGCGGCAGCCACACGCGCGATGATCCTTGCGTGCGTGTCGCCATCGGCAGACCATATCGAAGCGGCCGAGGGTCCGATCGCCAATGTGCTTCTCGAAAGGGCGCGGCAGCTGGTGCGGAACCGGTTGCTCGATCCGAAACTTGGGTCTGAGCTGGTACGGCGGGAGCTCGGTATCTCGCGCACCCGGCTTTACAACCTCTTCGAGCCCTTTGGCGGAGTGATGCACTATATTCAGCACCGCCGGCTGCTCAGTGCCTATGCAGCGCTCGCGGATCCAAAGGATCGGCGCCTGATATTCCAGATCGCAGAGGAATGCGGTTTCAGCGACGGCGCGGAGTTTAGCCGCGCGTTCAAGCGAGCGTTCGGCGACAGCCCGAGCGAAGTGAGGAACCGAGGCGGAGGCGGCATCCCAATTCGACTGGATCTTGAGGATTGCCCGTCAGAAGAGCGGTTGGGCGTGCTTTTGCGCCGCTTGCAGGGGTAGCGTGGCAGATGGCTACCCGTTCCAGGTTTTATTAGCCAGGCTCCGGCCGCACCTGGATGGCCACCGCCTCGGCGGCACGCGCGGCCGCACGGACGGCTAGCGGTTGAGAATCTCATCAACAATCACGAGATACCATGCAAATTCAGGAGTAGCGACTGAAAGAAGCTGGGAAACCCTTCTATCGTTCGCAGCGTTTGCCCACGGTGAGGGCCGTGGATCGGAGCGGGTTTTAGCTTTTCTGTTGGAAGTCGCGATCCACTCGTCCTAGCCAACGACGAAAACCGTCCACTAGCAGCCAAATGTCGTATTCCCATTCCAACCACAGAAGTTTCGCGTCGACATGCTGCAGATCAAGCCGCTGGCGAAGGCGCGTATAACGCTCGGATTGTTTATCCGGCAGGCCGGAAGCGTGAATAGCACGACGTCTTTGACGACGTCCGAAAGTCTCGAGCCGGCGCTCAAATTCATTAAGTTCTGCCCTGAGTGTTTCGAGATCGATTGTCATTTGGATCGTCCACTTTTTGTGTCCTGATTGAAAATATATCGTATTACGATATAATTCAAGCGCCCGAATGACCGAGAGAATGGCGTCTATTACCCTTCAAAGATTTGGGACGCGCTTGGAACCGCGAAGGAACGACTGGATGCGAGAGCGGGTGTCTGATTTTACCCTTGAAAAGGCTGCCACCGATGGAAGCGATAAATCTCGATCTATTCTACGACTTCCGGTCTCACCGCGCTCGAGCCTGCTGGGACAATGTAGAGCTTATCCTTGCCGAGAAGTTCCCGGACAGGGAGGTCGCCGAGGCAACTGCGGTAAAATACGTTCGAACAGCTCTCTCAGACAGCGATAGCCGAGGCTCAGTCCGCGAAATAAGAATATGGGCGCGATAATTGAGGAGGACGCTCCTGGTGCAGATCACTATGATGGGACCAAGCGGCAAGGCTTCATTTTCAGCGCCCTCCTTCAGCGCGCGATTGTCGCCCGGCGCCGTGCGATCCAGCTAAACTTTTAGAAGCGCCGGAGCGTGCCCGGATGTGCCGCCTTGGAAAATCTCGGTGGCTATTTGAAAGGACCAGCCACATGTCGATGAAACAAGATTCAGACTCGCTTTTGCTTCGCCCGCTTGTCTGATGCATGAGGTCGACCCCTCATACATGGGCTTTTCGCCGGACGATCGACCTGTTGCGGATGTGGCCGCATGGCGACTTAATGAACGCAAGCGCCTTATCGAGGAGCGAAAGTGCCTTTCTTCAGTGAACCGGGAGAACTTGTCCCGTTCGATCGCTCTCAATCTTGATGATGTACTGGGCGACGTCACGAGAAAGGTCATCAGCCTGTATTGGCCGTTTCTGGGAGAGCCTGACTTGCGCGGCTGGATGTCCGCGGCGGCGACGCGGGGCGCTACCTGCTCGCTTCCAGTAGTTGTCGGGAAGGGCCAGCCCCTCGTCTTTCGGACTTGGAGGTTCGGGGAACCGCTGGAACGTGGTGTGTGGAATATCCCGGTGCCTTCGCAGGGAAAGGAGGTTCGACCCGATATCGTCATCGCTCCTGTCGTTGGCTTCGACGCGGATGGATTCAGGCTCGGGTATGGCGGCGGTTTCTTCGACCGGACCCTCGCTCTCTTGCAGCCCTCCCCGCTAGTTGTCGGGGTGGGGTTTGAACTGCAAAAAATAGAAACGATCCATCCACTGCACCACGATATTCCAATGGACTACATTGTCACAGACGTCGCCGTGCACCGACCAAGCACTCACCGTGAATGACGACGCTATCGCCGCAGAAAGGCTCGAAGCGGTTAAACCGCGTGCCGGCCGTAGCGATCTTCACATAGCCGATGCCCTGCTTGGCGCGGGCAAACGGCGGCAGTCCGTTCAGTTTCACATCGTAGAAGCTGACACCGCCGGCCGACAACGGATGCTGGCCGGTAACGGCACGGAGAAGAGAGCTCTTCCGAGGCAATATCAGGGGAGAGAATCCTTGCGGGCATCTGCCCGCGAGATCGTCGCCATCAAGCCGCCTTAGCACTGTCTTTGACAATCGTCTTGTCCATGTTGGCGCCACTCTTCCTATCGAAGAGGTGAACGCGCCGAGACCGGACGACCAAGTTGACAGACGAGTGATCTTCGATCGCGAGATGATCCGGCAGATGGGCGATCGCCGGAATATCACTACCTTCGAGCTTGCCATAGACATATGTGTCCGTTCCAATGCTCTCGGCGTAATCCACCTTGAAACGAACCGTAAAGTCGCTTGCCACACCATCCTTGGCAAGTTCGAAGTGACTCGGCCGCACCCCGAGAATGACGGCCTGTCCAGGGGCCACATTTGCCGCTTTGATCGGCAGATTTACCATCCCAAAGCCTGATACCTCCACCAGAACGCCGCCTGGCACCGAGCGAAGCAGCGTGCCCTCGAAGAAGTTCATTTGGGGTGAACCGATGAAACCCGCTACGAACTTGTTGGCTGGCCCCTCGAAGAGTTCCAGCGGGGTACCGATCTGTTCGACGCGGCCGGCATTGAGGACGACGATGCGGTCGGCCATTGTCATGGCCTCGATCTGGTCATGCGTCACATAGACCATCGTCGCACCCAGCCGCTTGTGCAGGCGGCTGATCTCGCCGCGAGTCTGCACGCGAAGGGCAGCATCCAGATTTGACAATGGCTCGTCGAACAGGAACAGCTTCGGGTTCCTGACGATCGCGCGGCCGATCGCAACACGCTGCCTCTGGCCCCCCGAGAGCTGTTTCGGACGTCGGTCGAGAAGAAGTTCGATCGCGAGCATCCGCGCAGCTTCCAAGACGCGTTGATCGATCTCGGCGCGGCTCATTTTGAGGTTCTCGAGGCCGAAGGAGAGATTCTTCGCAACCGTCATGTGAGGGTACAACGCGTAGGACTGAAACACCATCGCGATCCCGCGATCGCCGGGGGGCGCGGTCGTGACATCATCCTCGCCAATGAAGATTTGTCCGGAACTTGCGCTTTCAAGGCCAGCGATGAGGCGAAGTAATGTAGACTTGCCGCAACCGGAAGGGCCGACGAGCACAACAAACTCGCCCTCGCGTACTTCAAGATCAACACCGTGGAGGATCTGATGATGGCCGAAGCTCTTTTTTATGTCGTTCAACTTGAGACCAGCCATGACTCCACTCCCTCAATGTCGCAATTCAGAGGCAGTGTAGTCTCGCCGAATGTGCGGCCCGTGCCTCCAATCGGGGCAGTTTGCGTGGAACTAATTAGTTCGTCAAGATGACGAACGTGACTTTCTGCTCTCGTTGATGCGCATCCGGTCATCTTGTCCCATGGGTCGCGCTGCGTCCGTAGGAACTGTCTGACAGTCAAAGCGCGGCGGCGGGAGTCGGCGCTGCTCTGGCAGCGTCTGGGGGGAGAAGAGGAGATTGTGAACATGGTTCAGGCCAATCGCAAGCGCCCCCAGCAGCGTCGCCCGACTGCCAAGAACGGTAGCCTTGACGTCGATGGCGCGGCGGCTTGCCTTCATAATGCCCTGCCGCACACGTTCGGCAATGAGCGGATGTCGCCCGATGCTGCCCCCCAGAACGACGGTCTTCGGATCGACGATCGCATTGACGGAAACGACAAGGAGCGCGGCGATGTCGGATATTTTGCCGATGACTTCGATCGCAACCGGGTCGTTCTTCTCGGCAAGCGCCAGAATGTCTCGAACGGAGATATGCTTTGTTCCACCCGAACGGGCATAGAGCGCGCTTATCCCTTGGGCCCCGATTGCACATTCCAGGGCCCCGCGTTCGAGGCTGTCCTCAGCATAGGGATCCGCGCCGAACGGCATGTAAGAAATTTCGCCGGCGGCCCCGTTTGCGCCCCGCATCAGCTTGCCGTCCTGCAGCACGCCAAGGCCAATACCGGTCCCCAATGATATGAAGGCCACGCTGTCCACAGCAATCGCACATCCTTGCCACGACTCGCCGATCACAGCTGCATTCACATCGTTTTCCAGGACGACAGGGCAACCAAGCCGTTCGCTGAGTGTGCTGCCGATATCGATCCCGCCGATATCGAGGTTCGGCGCCATGGAAAGCGCACCGGTCGCTGGATCGACGACGCCTGGCGTTGCTATCGCCGTCACAAGGACACGCTCCCGGGCGATGCCTATGTCCGCAAGCGTCTTCGAAAGCATGGCTTCTGCCTGGTCGATCAGGTGATATCCGCCGCGATGGTCGGACGGATAGTCGACTTCGGCAACGATGCTTCCGACAATATTGCCGACCACGATGCGTGATGTCGACGCACCCATATCGATACCGACCGCAAAGCCGGCATCGCCGTTGACCTCGTAGGTGATCGCTGTGCGACCAATGCGACCGCTGGTAACGCCTTTTTCCCGAACCCAGCCGCCTTCCTCAAGCGTCCGGATGACTTCGGACATTGTCTGCTTGGACAGGCCGGTCAACTTCGAAAGCTCGGCACGCGAGGTGGGCCCAGCGTGAAGCAGGACATCCATGACGGCGCGAACGGATATCTGCCGCAATACAGGAGGCGCATTTTCGGTTAAGGCCATATTCGAACTGTCCCGCAGAATCTGTCTTTTCCTTGCACTGGTGTTTTTGCTTTTTCATGAAAGCCCGCCAATTTCAAACTGGTTGTTGACAGCTTGCGGAGGCGGCAATAATAAATTCGTCAACCTGCCGAACAAATATCGCAAGGGACTGCATTTGTCAAATATTTCAACCATTGCGTCAGACTTGCGACGATCAAATCGCAGCTACCGGGCAGACCCGACGAGTGCCGCTCGAGGGATCGTGGCTGGCGTCGACCTCGGCGGCACCAAGGTCCTTGCGGGTCTAGCCGACCTTCAGGGCCGGGTTCTGGCAACGGTGGAGGAACCCACGGAACACGGCGCCGGCGCGCCCGTCCTCAAGCAGATTCCGCGCATGGTCCTGTCGCTGCTTAAGCGACATCACGACCGCGGTCCGCTGCATAAGGCCGTTATCGGCATACCGAGCGCCGTCTCGCCGTCGACGGGGCTGGCTTCCCTCTCTCCGCATCTGGCTGTTCCCGCCGATCAGCCGCTTGCGGCGCTGCTCGCTCGGAGCCTGCCCTGCCCCGTTGTCGTCGAAAACGACGTGAACCTCGCAGCATTTGCGGAGGCTACCCTTGGCAAGGGCCGCAACCTCGGTTCCCTGGCATTCATTGCGTTCGGGACTGGCGTCGGGATGGGGCTCGTTATCGGCGGCCGTCTCTTCCGCGGCCATCATGGCCGGGCGGGAGAACTCGGCTTGCTGCCCCTTGGCGCCGACCCGCATCGGACCGCTCCGAGGGCTCGTGCCGGTTTGTTTGAGGACCAGGTCGACTCGCCTGCGGTACGCAGCCTCTACGGCGATGGCAGGTGGCCGGTTAGCGAGATCTTCGCCCATGCCGCTAAAGGGGATGCGGAAGCCTCTGGCGTGATCGAAACGCTCGCAAGATCCGCCTCGGTCGGCATAGCCTCCGTTCAGACGATTTTCGACCCGGCTCTCATCGTGCTCGGCGGCGGCATCGGCTCGCGGAAAGAATTCGTCGATGCGGTGACACGCCACATGTCAGCATTGCTGCCTTTTGCGGCTCGGATCGAGGCTACCGGCATCGGTCGTGAAGCCGGTATGGTTGGAGCCCTGATGCTCGGGCTCAGTGAGCTTTCAACTTTCGAAGCTATCGGAGAGCAGGAGATCGCCCAATGACCGCTCCACAGCCGAAACCACAGGTTCTGACACCACTCGAAGACGGGCAGCTTCGTTCCGCGGAGCCGGTCCTCATGCCCTTCATGGCGCCACGCCTGCAGGGCGATTGCCGGCCGGAAGGCAAGATCGAGCTCTCGCTTTGGGGCTCAGGCAAGCTGGCAAACCTGACCTTCACCGGCTGGAGTGCTCCGTTCACCTATGCTCCGAACCGGGTGGAGGCGCATAGCGGTGGTCTCTATGTCGGGCAATCGTCTCCTGCGCTGTTCTTGAAGGGCGCGAAATTGCGTACCCTTATCCCCGCTCGCCGCTGCGCCTGGTGGGGTAGCACAACCAAGCCCGAACCGGTCGAACGGCAGGGCAGTCGCCGGATTGTCCGCACAGCATGGGGAGTGGTGATCGCCGAACAACGACCTGACGGGATATTCGTGACCGCCGGCGCGACGATCGAGGAAGCGCAGGCGGCCCTCGACCTTGACCAGGCGGAGCTGATCGCGGAGGCAAATGCCTATGTGGCTCGCTGCGATGCGATGCCGGAGGCGGCTCCGCTGATGCGCAGCATGATCTCGCAGAGCCTTCATGCCGCCCTCTCCAGTATCCGGCAGGATGAGCATGGCGCCTTCGCCGGCCTTGCCGCCGGCCAGGCCTACAGCGCGCCGGCGCGGACCTACTACCGCGACGGCTATTGGACGCTGCAGGCGCTGCTTGATCGGGAGCCGGGCGCCGTACGCTCGCAGATCGATCTCCTCGCACGCGGCATCCAGCCGAACGGAGAGGCGCCGAGCGGCGTCATCCTCACAGGTCCGGCTCAGGCCGAGGAATGGGAAAAGGTACGCAGTTCGCACCCCCGGATCAAGGAGGAGCACCTGCGCCCCGGCGACTGGTGGAGCGATCACTTCGACAGCCCGCTCTTCTTCATCCTGACGATCGGCGACTACATCCGGGCAACCGGCGACAGTTCTCCGCTCTCCCTTTACTGGGACAAGGTCGTGACGATCTTCGAGCGCTATCGCGGGTTCGACGAGGCCGGAAACGGATTGCCGGTAAAGCCGCGCCACGACCGCGACTGGGCCGACAACGTCTACCGCCATGGCTATGTTGCCTACGATCTCGGCCTGTGGATCGGCGCGCTCGATATCATAGCGAAGTTTGGTGCGGCACTCGACCAAACCGTTGCATCAAAGGCGGCGGCGGTAGCGCACAAAGCGCGCACATCGCTCGACGAGGCGCTGCTGCAACCGGGCGGTACCTACGCCGACTACGGAACAAAGACCGATTTCGTCGAGGACCACGTGACGCTGGACAGCCTGACCCTGCTTCGCTTCAAGGCGGTGCCGGCGGAAAGGGCAAAGGCCGTCCTTGCCAGAATGGAGAAGGTTCTGGAAAGCCGTAACAACGCCGCGCAGCCCTATGGCGACTGGGGCGTGCTCTGCGCCTTCCCGCCGTTCAAGCGGCCCAAGGACACGCGCGAAAAATCCTACTTTGCCTACCGCTACCACAATGGCTCCGACTGGCCGTATCTTTCCGGTCTTTATGCGGAGCAGCGCCTTGCCTACGGGCTCGATGGCGCGGACTATCCGCTCCTGCGCTGGTGGAAGTCCTGTCTCGAAGAAGGTTGGATGGGGGCGGTCGAATATTTCTCGCCGCCCTGGGGGCGTGGTTGCCTGCTCCAGGGATGGAGCAGCATGCCGGCAGCCGCAGCCCTTGCCTTCAAGGATAAGCTGGCGGCGGCGATCCGCTGAGTTTTCCCCGATTGGCCGCAAACAAGCGGCCCTTTCCTGCCACCTGCAGAACTACTGTCAACGAAAAGGCCGTCGGAAGGCGGCTTTGCGGTCCAGGTGGGGCACCCTGCTCTATTCCTTGGTCGCGCCCGCCATCAGGCCGCTCATGAGCATGCGCTGCAGCGCGGTGAACATCACCAGCACAGGCAGCACCGAAAGCACCGACATGGACAGCAGCCGCGGCCAGTTGATGCCGAAACGCCCAACGGTATTCGCCAGGGCAACCTGGACAGTCCATTTGTCCTGATCGTTGATGATCAAGAACGGCCAGAGATAATCGTTCCAGCGCCAAACGAGATTAAAGGCAAGCAGGGTGCCGATCGCCGGAATCGCGAGCGGTACGATGATCCGCCACAGGATGCGCCACTCCGGCGTTCCGTCGAGACGTGCCGCCTCTAGCAGGCTGTCAGGAATGTTGGTGATGTACTGTCGCATCAGGAAGACACCGGTCGGTGTCGCAGCCGGCGCGATGATGATCCCTGCGAGCGTGTCGAGAAGATTGAGATCCCGCAGCACCAGAAAGACGGGGATCATGATGATCTGCAGCGGCACCATCAGCGACGACATGATGAGCAGGAAGAAAAGCGTGTCACCCTTGAACCTGAATTTCGCCAGCGCATAGCCCGCCATCACGCTGATCGTCACGGAAAGAAGCGCCGAGAGCACGGACACCACGGCTGAATTGCGGAAGAAAATAAGGAACTTCGCGCGCGAGACAGTATCGATGAAGTTCTGCAGGGTGGGCTGCGCGGGTAAAATCGTTGGCGGCCACTGGAAGATCTCCTGCTGCGACTTCAACGACGAGAGGAAGAGCCATACCGGGGGCATCAGGAAGACGAACAGCGTCAGTGCGACAAGGGCCAGTCGCCAGGGGGAGTAGATTCGTGTCATCTTTCACCCCGCGATACACGAAGCTGAAAGATCGTCAGCAACAGCAGAATGACGAAAAGGACCATCGACTGCGCGGCGGCTACGCCGGCCTGCATCGGCTTCTGGAACGCGGTATCGTAGATTGTCTGGATCAGGTAGACCGTCGCCTTGCCTGGACCCCCTCCGGTCAGCGATACGACGAGTTCGTAGACCTTGAACGCTTCTATCGACGACAGCACGAGAACAACGGCCATCGTCGGTCTCAACAGCGGCAGCGTGATGTGGGTGAACTGCCGCCATTTGCTGGTGCCATCAATCGATGCGGCCTCGTAATAATCGGTGGAGATTGCGGTGAGCCCGGCAATGAAGATCATCATGTTGAAACCGGCTTGCGCCCATATCCATGCGATGACCATGGCGATCTGTGCCATCGTGTCCTGCTCCAGCCAGGGTACCGGCGCAATTCCTGCAAGCGAAAGCAGGTAGTTGACCAGGCCGTTATTAAGACCGAAGAGCCAGCGCCAGGAAACACCGATGATCAGCAGGCTGATCATCGAGGGGAAGAAGACGATCGTGCGAACCACGGCAAAGAGCTTCGTCTGGGGCGACAGAAGAAGGGCCAGCGCCAGCGAGACGACGATGTTCAGCGGAACGGCGATGACAACGAACACGACGGTCTTGAGCAGGGAAGTCTGAAAGTCGGCATTGCTTAGGAGCCCTATGAAATTTTCCAGCCCCACATATTGCGGCAGGGTACTCGGCACCTGCGGAACGACAACGACGCCCCGCTTGAAGAAGGCCATGAGCAAGCCCTGGAACAGCGGATAAAGCGTAAAGGTGACGAGTAGCGCCATCGTGGGGAGCATCAGCAGATAGGGCCAGCCAAGGCTTGTAAGGCTGCTCCGGCGGCCTTTCGGCACCGGGTGAGGACCCAGTGCCGAACGCCCCTCTTCCACCATGAGCGCCGTCACTTGCCAGCCTCAAGCGAGGCGTCAGCCGCCTTCTTGATCTGGGAGATGGCTTCTGCCGAGGATATCTGGCCAGCCACCGCCTGAGTAACTGCGGTCTTGACCGTACCCCAAACAGCTTGCATCTGCGGCCAAGCCTGGTCGGTCGCCGCATAGACGGGACTGACATTCAACTCGTTTTGCATGGCCTTGATCGCTTCGGTCGCCGCAGGATTGTCATACTTGACGGCCGGCGCTTTCAGATTGGCCGGGATCGTACCAAAGGTCTTGGCATATTGGGCCTGGATCTCCGGCGAGGTAATCCACTTGATGAAGTCGACGGCTTCAGGAAGGTGCTGACTCGTGTTGAAGGCCACAATATAGTCGCCGCCGTAGATAGAAGACGCAACGGTGCCGCGCGGCGTGGGGCCGGCCTGCCACGCGAACTGTGCATTGTCTGCCAGTCCGGCGATCTGCCAGCTGCCCGACAGATAGGCGACAGCCTGGCCTGCGGTGAAGATTTCCTTCGGGTTGTCCGAGCTCGCGCCAGACCACAGCCCGGGCGGCATCGCAGCCTTGGTAATGTCCACGAACTTGTCGAGCGTGCTCGTCCAGGCCGCCTCGTCCATGACCACCTTCACCGGCTCCTTCTCGGTGTAGATGTGGTTGCCGTACTGATATTCGTGGACGATCCAGCGGCTCGCCGACACATCCCAGACCAGCGGATAGCGGGTACCCGACTTCTCGGCGACTTCCTTGATCTTCGGGATGAATTCTTCCCAGGTCCAGCCGGTCGTCTGATCCGGGATGGTAACCCCGGCCTTCTTGAAGGCGTCGGCGTTCAGAAAGATGCCTGTTGAGGTCACACGAAGGGGAGCAGCAATGACCTTGTCGCCAAGCTTGGCGCCGTCGCCCCAACCCTTGACGAAGTCGTTAATCCAGTCAGGTCCGATCTCCTTGCCGAGATCGACGAGGAAAGGACGAATGACTGGCTCCATCGAAGACGTCAGAGACAGGTCCGGCATGATCCCGGACGCCGCATATTGCTGGAATTTCTGAACCATTCCGTCATAGGGCGTGATCTCAAGGTCAAAGGTCGTGTCGGGGTGCAGCTTGGTGTACTGGTCGAGAAGGGCGCGAGTATTCGTCTCTTCCTGATCATTGTCGACGTACCACGCGATCTTGAGCTCGGATGCCGCAGCAACCGAGATCGTCATCGCCATGGCGGTTGCAGCCATCATAATTGTCTTGAGCGGTTTCATAGGGTTCCCCTTTTTGCTCCTCATTTTCGAACGATGCTGACGTCGGCCCTATGCTCCTCAAGCCGACCAATTGTTCGTAACCATGACGAATTAAATACGAGTTTTCGAGGGTGTCAATATAAACCCGACAGAGCAAATCCAATTAGTTCGTCCTGTTGACGAATAAAAAGGAGCGGCGTAACTCTCGGGAAAGCGAAAGGGACGCAAGTGGACATTTCCGTTGAAGCAAATGGCGCTGATCTGCAGCAATCGATCGACAAGCTGGTTGGCGGAGGTGGTGGAACTCTTCTGCTGCGGGCGGGACGACACGTATCGGGGCCCATCCGGCTTGGGAGCGGCATAACCCTATCAATCGCAGAGGGCGCCACACTCGAGTTCGTTCCCGACTACGGGCTCTACGCCGCAAATTCGGTCAGTGTGATCGCCGAGGGATCAGACCGGGCCTATATCGTCGCACAAGACGCGCACGACGTCGCGGTCGTCGGCAAAGGAAAGATCGCTGCCGCGGGATGCGCCTTCAGCACCGGTTTTGATGCAACGGTGGGCACCTATACGCCAAGCGAGAGGCGCCCGAGAGTCCTTGTGCTCGAGGATTGCCGCAATGTCAGGCTGGAAGGCTTTGCCATCGAGGATTCTCCCATGTGGACGATCCACCTGGTCCGCTGCCATGACGTGATCATCAAGGACACGAAGGTGCTCAACAATCGCCAGCTCCCGAATACGGACGGGATTGTTATCGATAGTTGCACCGACGTCGCGGTCAGCCATGTCGCCATCAGCACGGCTGACGATGGTATTTGCTTGAAGACGAGCCGGAGCGAAAAGGGCATCGGACGCTGCGAGAGGATAGAAGTCTCGAATTGCACCATCGAGAGCAATAGTTGCGCATTGAAGATCGGCACGGAGAGTTTTGGCGACATCCGCGATGTTCGCTTCATGCGTTCCAAGGTCCGGGATTCGAACCGGGGCCTCGGCATCTTCTCGCGCGACGGCGGGATCATTGAGAACGTTGTCTTCTCAGACATAGAGTTGGACTGCCACGAGACGCCGGACGGATTCTGGGGTTCGGGTGAACCGTTGACGATCACTCAACTCGACCGGCGTCCGGAGCTGCCTGCCGGTGTCGTCAGGAATGTCAGCGTTGAGAACATTTCCGGCCGTTGCCACGGTCCTTTAAATCTCTTCGCAGAGCGAAGTGGTGGGATCACGGGAATAGTCCTCTGCAATGTGCAACTAACTATGCAGGAAGGAGCTCCGGGAACAGCCAAGCAATATGATCTTCGCCCCACGAAAGCCGATCTGTCTCCACCCATGGCGATGGAGGGTCGTGGCAATGCGTGGCTGCGTGGAGCGGACGGGAAGATCATCGGTCTTGTCGACTATCCCGGAGGTATGCCGGGGCTCTTTGCTCACGGCGTTGCAGACCTTGCGCTCGAGCGCGTCAAAATCGAGCGTCCGATGCCGCTGCCAGCGGGCTGGGACGACAGAGTGATCTGGATCGAGTGACTGCGTACGTTTTCGCTACGGCGGTATTTGCGGGCATGACCAAGCACTCTTCGCCGGATGTCGCACCTGACCGATGCAAGCGGCTGAGTTGATACCAAGCGTTGAGCATCGTTCACACAAGGACTGAACAATCGAGCCGAAAACTCGCATCTGGCCGTACCACGACGAGAACGAGGCTTCAGGCAGCTCAGGTGGGCACGGCAATGCCAGCGCTTCGTTTCAAGTCATGGCTGGATCGCCAACTTGTTCCATCGTCGCCGCAAACATCTGACGGTTTCTTGGGATTGGAACGACGCCAGGCGCGGTCCCCCTTGACGGATCTCGATTTCATGCGTGACGAGGACGGAGATGTCCACGCAGTTACGACATGGACCATGTATCAGCTCAAGGAAACGGCCGAGCATCGTGATTGAGTTGCGTCCAGCCCGGCCTCAGAATGCTCGATCTGTGTTCGTCGGAGTAGCCCCTCGTAGGATTCCGCCGAGTCTTGAGCGCACCGTCAGATATTTCAGTCCTCCGCGACTAATAAGCTCCCGCTGCTTTCATAGCCCGCAGCTATCAAAACCATGGTTAGACGGAATTTTTAATAAATCTTCTTCCGGGGCAGTGTTTCGTCGTTACTGGCAACCCCCTGCCATAGCGACGATCTCTCCAACGGAGAAATACCATGAAAGATCATTTGCATATTAGCACCATTCCTGCCTCCATACTCTTTCTCGCCGGCCTTTGCATCCTCCCAAGTGTCGTGTCGGCCGAAGTTATCAATCGCGGGTCGGAGGGATCTCCCCTCTCCGAAATTCGCCCTGCTCCCAAGTCGATCTATCCCGATCAATACGCGATCACAGCACAGCCATCGCCATCGGAAGTCGACTCCGCGTTTCTCGGCCCCGTTCTGCTGATGAAGTCGGCGGTGGTCGATCTTGAAACGGGTACAGCAACGCTGCCCCTTCGCAAGGGCAAGCTCGCATCCGGTGAAACAGTCTGGTCAATTCTGACCGACGTCACAGATGAAAATCTTGCGAAGTTGCACGGAGTTCCGTTTTCCCCAAAGCTTGCCTACGGCATGACCGGCAAAGCGACGCGGAGGGGGCATGTTGAACAGGACGGATCGATCGTCTTTCAAGCTGGCAAGGTCAATTTCTCTCCGGAACACGTCGTGATGCCCGGAGATGCGCCAGATTTCTTCCCACCGAAATCTGCAAAGCCCGGCTCTGTGGGCGATGCCGACTATTCACCTCTCGTTGCCCTTGATAACGCACCGGGCGTCGTCTTCAACATGCCGATGGTCGCCTTCGACGTCTCGGCCGACGAGCTCGACAAAATGTGTGATGGCAATCTCAATTACGGCAAGGTGGAAGACAAGGTCGTTAAAATTTGCCCGCGCGACGGGACGGTGACGCTGAAGCTGACGCTTGGCTATACGTTCGGCAAGCCGATCTTCTATCTTTCAACCGAAGCGAACGATGAGGGCTTGGCAGCTTTGGAGGGGGCAACTTATACGCCCGCGCTGAAGGATCTTCCATTTGCCTTGGAGGATGCGTCTCAAGGCGAGGCTGCCGAGCGTCTTTACGCGTTCGTCAACGGGCCGACCGGAATTGACAATCCCTTCCGCCAGGGCCTCGACAGCGCCCTCTCCGACAAGGGAAGTCATGGTCCTCTGAACGTTCTCGGCGGAATCCCGACTATCAATCTCGACTACAGTCCGATGTGGCGGGTCTTCCCGGTAAAGTGGACGGCCGATGCCATCGAAAAGGGTTATCGCACCAAGATGACGGATGCGATTGCAATCGAAGATGCCGGTGAAAGAGGGATCATTGAAAGCATCGCCGGAGGCAAACCGAAGCCAGTTGGCTTTGTTGTCAACTGCCCAGTCGTCTATCGGGTGAACTGAGGTCATCGACATGCCGCCAAGGCAATCGCCTTGGCGGCTTAAGCCCAAAGGAAGCCCAACAATGCTAAAACTCCTTCTCCCCATCGTGCTTGCCGTAGCTCTGTCGAGCACGTTGCCTCATGCTACCGAGGCAAAACAGCTGGTCGAGGTGATGGCCGGCAGCGCGCCAGATCGGCACGTTTTGTTTTCGTTCGAAAACGCAGATAATCCAAGAAAATCCGCGCTTCGAATTAGCACCCACCGGGTTGGAAACCCGGGTGCAAAACTGTCTGTATCTATTGATAAAAGTACCAGCCCGTTGCTTTCCCGCCTTCTGACCACTCAAGAATGCAAATTCGCTGACAATGGCGCGCAGTGCACTATCATCATCGCTGGTCACACGAAGACGTATCAACGTTTTCTTGCGGCGTTCACGCGTGGACGTTTGGCGCATGTTGTGATCACAAACGCCGCAGTCATGCAGATGCAGACGGATGTGCCTCTTACCGGTTTTGCTAAGAAGCTAAAAAGCTAACGACTTAGCCACCTTGAGGAATGGGCCCGATGCCGTGCGGATATTGGATTTTCGGCTGTTTCGGTTCGAAAGGCACCACATCAGATCGGCTCGGGGCCATTCGCTTCCTGGCGCAGCGGCGCTGAACGTTGTTTGACCGTTTCAAGCACGCTAATGTCAAAGTGCACTGGCAATTGCCCTGGCACCATTTCGATCTTGTCAGCCAGGGCGGTTCTCACCTGCGACGTGTCGTTTCATCTGCCGGAAGTCTGCACGCTTTCAGTCTCTGATGCTGTGCCACGACAAGATCCTGTTCGTCCTCGAGCCAACAGCGCGAGCCATGGCGTTGCCGGACTAGAAAGTTGTCATTTGCAGCGATCCGGAGAGCCGCCTCGAGGTATCCCTTTCAGTCAGCTGGCGAGCGGACGGAGCGCCTGGATGAGGCCATCCGCCGCGAGCAGAAACCCGTCGTACACCACGCGACCATCGGGCGCGATCACGACAAACCAGGGAACTCCGCCGGAGCGATATGTCTTTATGATTGCGGGCACGGCCTCCATGGAGGCCGAGTCAGCGACAGCGTGCCCGAAGGGAAAACGCAGTCCATATCGCAGTTGATTTTCCCGCAGACGATCGAAGGTGTTGACTTCCGAACCCTCGAACACAGTCTGGATGGCAGCCAAGCCAACTCCCTTGTCGCAAAGTTCCTCAGCAAGTGTCACGAATGTGGGGAAGCCATGTTTATGACAGACCGCACACCAATGCTGAAAGAAGTACAATATCCTGAAACCCTGCCCCAGCTCGATCAAGGTCAAAGGGCTACGCTCGTCGCCATTTTCATCGATCCACCGGACACACTCTAGCGGTGGCGCAGGCAGGCCCATAATCCCCGTCTCCATGAATCCTCCATTCGTGGCTCGCGACGTTGTGCCGGGTGCCGTTGGATTGCTAGCCAGCGGCACCGCTTCTTGCCTAGGAGCATGGAGACCTGATCCGAAGCTGTCCAATTCGCCGCAAGGATAGGTTCAATTACCGTCGGGATGTACGCCGGTGCCGCGCATTTGTGTTTCCATATGTGTGATCGCAGCTCCTCCCTAGCTCGGCCGTAGATTTGCTTCGGCCCCGCGGTCTCCTGCGACGCACCATACGCTGCTGCGCCCCCCACAGGATTAACGACCGCGCATAACGCTCAATGAGCGCACGAAATGGTTAGGAAATCACCTCTCGCCATAGAGTCGATGGTCGATCGTTATTACCCCTCGTTGCGGGCGTAATGCCATCGCGGCCCGCATTTCTTGCCTTCCTTTACGAATGGCAGAGACGACCGTTGGGGCAATATTCCCCGCTGCTATTGAAATGATACGAACCGGCTATTGGAAAATTTCGTCCCCGGCTGCGCTCAATAGGTACCACTGTCGCAGACCTCATCGAGCAAGGCCGAGGGTGACCTGGGACGGATATCAGTCACTGGGGGAAAAAGGTACGATCGTGGAGAAAAAAGGCATGCGTACTACCCTATTGATCACCGGAGTGGTTTTCGGCGCGGTTGCTGTAACAGCCGCATTCGCACAATCCGCGTCCAATGACGGCGGTGCCTCGACGATCAAGCGCCAACTCCCCGAATACACCGAATCCGGCGATCTGATCCTGCCGAAGAATTTCAATGAGTGGGTGTTCGTCGGTTCACCGCTCACGCCCAACGCGCTCAACGACGGGAAGGCTAATTTTCCTGAGTTTCACAACGTCTACATCGAACCAGGCTCATACGAGATC
Source organism: Rhizobium sp. P32RR-XVIII (assembly GCF_012641395.1). Lineage (GTDB taxonomy): Bacteria > Pseudomonadota > Alphaproteobacteria > Rhizobiales > Rhizobiaceae > Rhizobium. The sequence continues at coordinate 36,822 of NZ_JABAIH010000020.1, forward strand.
TACAAGAAGACAGGTGAGTTTCCGGAGAGAACGATGTTCTTCAAGGAACTGCAACTGACGCTCCCGGCGGAAAACCCGGACGGATCGCGCACTGAGCTTTCTGGGCGAGGCTTCTTCCCCGGAAAGCTGAACGGCGCCGACGTGACGGTCAAGGATACCAAGCGCTATGCTGAAACCGGAGGCTGGGGTTACTACAACTTCAACCACCATGAGCCGAAGGCAGCGACAGCCAAACTGCAGCCCAAATCCGAGTGCGCCTTCTGCCACATGGCGAGCGCCAAGAAAGACGACGTCTGGACCCAATTCTATCCGCTGCTGGACGACTGAAATGGTCAACGAACACTACCGGTTCGCTGAAATGAGGAGCAACGGCATGAGAATCGTCAATACATTGCGCGTCGCCTTGACTGGATTGGCCCTGATCGGCGCCGTCTCCGCTTACGCGCAAATGGATAAGCGCTCACAGTACGAGGGTTCGGCCGCGACCGTTGTCGACGATAAAGGAAATCTGCGCGTGCCTTTCGACTATCGAACCGCCTATCGGTAACGGACTGTCAGTCCTGTCACCTGCCCGCGCAACAATCAGACTGGATCTATAGCTGCGGCTATCCAATCCTGAACCGATATTCGTGGGCTTTCTCGGTCGCGCAAGGATTATGGAGGCTTAAAGGTTGATCAGGCCGGCGGACGAAGGGTCTGGAGCGTGAGAACGCTCGGCCGAAGAAGTCGCCACGGGATCTCGCGCTTCTTCGACCCGCTGCCGCATCAGTCGCCCTTCATGCGCCAGGCGCGATCAGCTTCGGATGAAGGCGAGCAGATCGGCGTTGATCACGTCAGCATGGGTGAGCGCCATGCCGTGCGAATAGCCCTTGTAGACCTTCAGCGTGGCATTCTTCACCAGTTTGGCTTACAGCAAGGCCGAATCCGCGACCGGCACGACCTGGTCGTCGTCGCTGTGCATGATGAGGACAGGGACCGTGATTGCCTTCAGATCTTCGGTGAAATCGGTCTCGGAAAAAGCCTTGATGCCCTCATACTGCGCCTTGGCGCTGCCCATCATGCCCTGACGCCACCAATTGTCGATGGTGCCTTGAATTGGCGCCACACCCGGGCGGTTGAAGCCGTATACGGGGCCAGAGGCGAATTCGTGTAGGAATTGGGCGCGATTGGCGGCGAATTGCTCGCGGAAATCGTCGAACGCCTCCATCGGCAGCCCGCCGGGATTCTTGTCCGTCTTGAGCATGATCGGCGGTACCGCCCCGATCAGCACGGCTTTTGCGATGCGTCCCTTCTCCGTAGGCGCCGCATAGCGCGCGACCTCGCCGCCACCGGTTGAATGGCCGATATGAACCGCGTTGCGCAGATCGAGATGGGCGGCAAGTGCGATGACGTCGGCGACATAGGAGTCCATATCGTTGCCGTATTGCGTCTCGCCCGACCGGCCGTGACCCCGGCGATCGTGGGCGATGCAGCGGAATCCCTGGTTGAGGAAGAACAACATCTGGTTGTCCCAATCGTCCGAACTGGTCGGCCAGCCGTGGCGGAAGCAAATCGGTTGGGCATCCAGCGGGCCCCAATCCTTGTAGAAGATGGTGGTCTGGTCCTCGGTTGTGAAAAATGACTTCGCCAATCTCGTCGTTTTGCTTGGCTCAGCCCGCTTGACCTCGGACGACGATTGGGCAACGGCCGGCGAAGTCACCGCAGCAGCGGCGGACCCAACCCCTGATACTTTCAAGAACTCTCGACGCTTCATTGGCCATCTCGTTTGGTGGTGTGTTTCAAGGAATGACGGAAACTGTGACTCTGGCTCGCATCCCGCGTTGCACCGGGCGTTACTCGATGAAATCTGCCGCGGTGGTTGGGATTGATCGCAGCGCGCGACGAAATTTTCTAATGGCGAGTGCGTATAGTTTCCATAGCGGTGGGGAATAACGCCGCGACCGTCTTCAGTGCCATTCAGGCCACGACGGTATCACGCCGCGCAGCGAGCGATCTTGCCGGTTGGAAAGCCCGTTTGACACTTCATGCCAGGGGCTATGGGCAATGGATAAATTTGCGCAGTCGTAAAGCCACCGTCGACGGCATGCACCGTGCCGGTCGTATAGCGGGAGTCATCCGAGAGCAAGAAAGCCACGAGGCCAGCTACATCGTCAGACGTTTCATGGCGGCCGAGGGGAACAGTCTCCGCGAACGTCTTGTCGTCGCCCGTGAAGCCTGCTCCGCAAGCTTAAAAGTCGTAGTGCCAGCAATAGGCCCGGGGGCGGCAGCGTTGACCCGGATACCACGTCCGCCGACCTCGACAGCAGTGGTCTTCGTCATGCCGATGATGGCGTGCTTGGAGCCGACATAGGCAACGATGCCCGCACCGCCTACGACGCTAAGTGAACTGGACATATTTACGACCGAACCGCGGTTCAGGATGATTGGAAGCATATTTCATGCCAAGGAAGACGCCTCGGACGTTGATCGCCATCAACCGGTCAAAGTCCTCTTCGGGAAACTCGATGATCGGACGGACAGCGGTCTTGATGCCAGCATTGTTGACGAAGCCGTCAATCTCGCCCCAAAGCGCACGCGCACGAGCAGCGTAGGCCTGGACCTGCACGGAGTCGTGCCGGCTGCGACAGCATCAAGCCGCGCGGTGAGCGGCGATAACGATCGTCTATCGACTCTATGGCGAGAGGTGATTTCCTTGGCCGGAGTTGCAAGGTCATTCTCCAAAGCATCGACGTACCGAAACTTTCAGGGTCGCCACCCAGACGCGACGCCAGATTAAGAAGCCAGGAGGCTCGATATGCAAAGCAACGACGTAAACGCGGTCCCAGTGAATGGTAAAGAGGCCGCCTATTTCGGTGTGCCGTGGGAAGATGCCTACGGATACGCACAGGCAATCAAGGTTGGTGACACGATTCATGTCTCCGGCCAGCTCAGCCACGATGAGAAGGGGAACCTGATCGCGCCTGCTTCTCTCGATGAATCCGGCAAGCCGACCGAGTTCTCGATGATGGAACAGCAGATGCGGGCGACCTACGCCAATGCCGTCAAGCTTTTAGCGCGCTTCGGGGCAACGCTGGACAACGTCGTCGAGGAGACGCTCTATGTCCTCGATGTCGACGCCGCATTCGCCGCCGCGGGGAAAGTGCGCAAGGAGGCTTACGTTACGGAAAGACCTCGGTGCGCCAGCAACCTGATTGGTGTGACGAGACTAGCTTTTCCTGAACAGCTCATCGAAATCACCTTCAAGGCTGTGTTGTCGGGAGCGGAAGCGAAGCCGCGGTGATAAATCCCCGATGTCTGGAGCTAGCGAAATCATGACGAAATGGTCGCTATCGACCGCCGCAATATGAACATTTGGGAGGACGACGCGGCGCGCGGCGCAATCGTGGCAACCGGGCGACAGAAGCTGATCTTCTCGGGACTGTTGACGGAAGCGTGCGTGACTTTTCCGGCGCTGTCCGCTCTCGCGGCGGGGTATGAGGTACACGTCGTCGGCGACGCTTGCGGCGAGCTCACTCCGGTCAGTCACGATCTGAGGCTGCGACGGATGGAAGCGGCGGGGGCGAAGCCGACGTCCTGGATCGAGGTCCTTCTGGAACTCCAGCGCAACTGGACCCGGCATGAGACCCATGACGGGACGCGAGCGATCATAGAGGCTCACGGCGGCGGATACGGTATCGGCCGCCTATGCACGGGATATGATCAAGCCCGCGTAACAAACGCGCTGATTGTCAATCTGAGTTGTTCCTGCGCCACGTACCCGGGCTGGTCCCCGAAACCGCAAATCAGCGCGGTATCGGCAATGCGAGCGATCTTCCGGGTGAGCGCGACAAGAAAAGTGCCACTGCTCTTCGCGAGGCTCGCTGTGTGTTTTACTCGGCGTCACGCGCCCGGCAAAGAACTCACGCTGATTTTCGAGAGCATCATCACTCGCTGCGGATGAAAGAGCTCTTTGACAGAAGTCAGAATTGAACAATCGCCGGGCGTCACAGCCCGATGCCTGAGACGGATGTCGGCAGTCCTTGCTCTGCCGAAACAAGCTGGCGCAACATACTGGAAGCCTGAGAAGCGTGAACCGGGGAGCAATTTATTCAACCCCGCACCCGCTGGACGATCTCACCCAGTTGAGCACGCCGACTCGACAACGAAGTCGACCGCAAGGCCGTCGGCAGGCCGCGCCTCGGCTGGCCCGACGATGGTCACCAGCGTTCCTCCGGCTCGAATCAAGCCCGCGGACCGCTTCTGGATGTCACCGCCGATGACATCGAACACCAGATCGGCTGTGCCGACGTCTTCGAGGACATCGCTGTCGAGGTCGACGAGCTCCTGCGCGCCGAAGTCGAGGACCTTCTGACGGTCGGCGGCGCGCCCGGTGCCGATGACATAGGCACCGGCCTCTCGTGCGAGCTGCGTCACCATCGTCCCGACCGCGCCGGCCGCGCCGTGCGCAAGGACGCTCTGCCCCGCCTGAAGGCGGCCGTGCTGGAACAGTCCCTGCCAGGCGGTCAGTCCCGAGATCGGCAGGCTGGCGCCCACCGTGAACTCGACGTCGCCCGGCAGCGCCGCAAGGTTGCGTGCCTCGATCGCCACAAACTCGGCCAGGGTGCCGTCGCGATGCCAGTCGGCGAGGCCGAACACCCGCTGTCCCACCGACAGTCCCGTCGTGCCATAGCCGAGGGCGGTGACCACTCCGGCCAGCTCGTGACCGGGGATCGACGGTGTCCGGTCATGGCCGCGGCGATCGGTCCAGGTCGAGGGCCACGTCAGCTCGGTCGGGACGAATCCCCACGCATGAACCTGAACGATGACGTCGTTTATCGCTGCCTGCGGCTCGGGCCGCTCCGTCAGCTTCATCCCGGCCGTTCCCGCAGCCTAGTCCGTTACTACGATTGCTTTCAGGCATGGAATTCAACGTCAAACGCGTCATCGCCAAGGATTATTCGACAGCTTGCGCTGCTTTGTTCGCTGTGGTTGCGGTAGAGGCTTGCAAATATCTCACCACCACACCAGATCCGACGCAAATACCGGCTATCCGTCTCTCTTAATCGCATCGGCGTCCGTCGGATATGCAGGAGGCATTCGGAAAATCGTTCTGGGGTCATGATGTGGGTAGGCCGGTGATTGCGATCCGCTCACAGTCGCACAAAGGTTGTTGGTGTCAATCGCGCCAAGTTCGGATGGTTCTCTCATACCTTCAACGCGAACCTGACGTTCGCGATTCATTGTGTGACGATGATCGGCAAAGCGCCAGCCGGCATTGTGGCTCGTCAGCGGTCTTGACGGATGTCATCGCGGTTTGATCATCGCTGTCACACTGGAACTTATTGCGAACATAACGTTTGTAAAGCGTCAGACCAGGTACTCTCTGAGATGGATAACGCAGGATGACAGCTCCATCGCGAGCGATCATCTGCTGAGCGGTAGCGCAGGTCGTTGAATCGGTATTTAGCCGCTCGATTGCGAAGGCAGGCTCGACAGCTAACATGAGCGCTGGGAGAATAAAGCTAATCCTTTTCATCGACGTAGCTTCCCTGGGTGAATGAGATTTCGGCAAGGCGCCCTCCTTCCGAATACGGGGCAAATCGCAGGGTCCGGCGGCAAGTTAAGCAGAGGTTTCAGCGCAACCATGCCACTTATATCATCCGACCTTGGGCTCGTGCATTCGAAATGCTGATAAGCCCGCGCCTTCCGGACCTTAAAAAGTACATCGAGGACGGTAAGACGATCATTTGCTCGCCGCACAAGCTGTACAGTCCCGCAGCCAACGACCTGCCATGCAATTGCGAAAGCAGCGCGTTGACCAGATCATCCTCGCAGGAATGCTCGCCAACATGTGCGTCGAGTCCCATTGCCGCGATTTCCTCGAACTTGGATTCGAGGTCGGCGTGGTTCGCGACGCGGTTGCCGCGCCGAAGCTCCCGGAGGGCGACGGCTACCTCTCGGCGCTGATCAATTTCCGCTACATGGCTAACGGTCTTTGGACGACGGAAGAAGTTGTCCAGATGCTGGCCCAGGCATAACTCTGGCATCATTTCCCCAGACGGACCAGGCGCAGAATGCCCGGTCCGTCTCTCTGACTCTCTTCTGGCCAGCGCTCGACCTCCAGGCGTCGACACCGGCAAGAGGCGCAAGAACGCGGTTTTCGTTGAGCCGACGCTGATTGCTGAGATCGAATACGCGCCTGGACGCACGACGGAAAGCTGCGCATCCGTCTTATAAGGGTTGCGAGAAGAGCAGGACGAGGCGGTGGTTTATGAGCTCAGCGGTAATTGATCAAACCGGTCGCGGCGAGAACAAACCACCGACGCCCTATATCATCAATCCACTGATCCGACTAATGAAGAGGCAGGGATGCGTGCCGAAGCGCTTCGTCAGCGACAAGCTTCGTTCCTACGGCGCAGCACTGCGTCAGGTGATGCCACGGTTGAGCATCGATCGCACAAGGGCTTGAACAACCGCGCCGAAAACTCGCATCTGCCCCTGCGAAAGCGGGAGCGTGCGATGCAACGGTTTCGATCGCCAGGTGCACTTCGACACTTCGCAGGCGTCTTGTCGGCGGTAGCCACACTGCCCGAGAAACGATCTGTGGCGGAAAATGGTGGTTCTTGTGTTCTTGTAGCTGACGACCGGGTGCTCATCCCGATCAATTAACGTCAAGCCATTAAGCCAAAACGTGACGCCTCCCTCCAACGTGTTGTTGCCGGATAAAACGTCGCGCCTGTGAGGAATACCTGGCTGGAAAGCCGTCTATGCCTCGATGATCCTGACAGGTTTTCCGGCGATGAAAGCAGCTATATCCTCGACGGTTTGACCGTAGCCGAGGCGGTAGCCGTCCGTCGTTACATAGCCGAGATGCGGCGTGATCTGCGCGCGGGCGATGCTGCGGAAGGGGTGGTCGCGGGCAAGCGGCTCGGCGTCGAACACATCGATCCCCGCGCCTGCGATGCGGCCATCACGCAGGATTTCGATCAGCGCGGCCTCATCGATGATCGGCCCGCGCGAGGTGTTGATCAGGAAGGCGGCAGGTTTCAGGAGCGCCAGGTCTGCGGCCTGAAACAGACCGCGGGTGCGGTCGCTTAGTTGCAGGTGAATGCTGACAAAGTCCGCCGTCGACAGCAGTTCTTCCTTGCTGACGCATTTCGCCGCTGTTCCCTCGCATTTGGCACGGGTGAGGTTCTCGCTCCAGGCTATGACGTTCATGCCGAAGGCGGCGCCGATCTGGGCGACCCGCCGACCGAGACGGCCGAGACCGACCACTCCGAGCGTTTTCCCGGCAAGGTCGATCCCCACTGTCGTCTGCCATGGCTGGCCCTTCTTGAGCTGCGCGTTCTCAAACCCGACCTTGCGGGCGAATTCGAGCATATGGGCAAAAACCAGCTCGGCTGTGGCCTGGCCTGATGTCTGCGTACCGCAGACCATTACTCCGCAATCCCTGGCTGCGACAAGGTCGATGGCCGCGTTGCGCATACCGGTCGTCACGATCAGTCGGAGGTTCGGCAGGGCTTCGATGACAGTGCGTGGAAACGGCGTGCGTTCGCGCATGAGGCAGACGATATGAAAATCGGCAAGCGCCCGCGAGACCGCCTCGTCGCCATCGAGTCTGTTATTGAACACTGTGATATCGACATCAGGACCACATGCGGACCAGTCTGCCAACCGCCTCGACACATCCTGATAGTCATCGAGAACTGCACAGAAATACCGCATCTTCATTTCCCTTTATATAGCCAGGTTTGTTTTCTGGAAACGATAGAGGGCCTGTTAGCGCCTCCCACGCAGCCGTTTCCTCGTGCGTAGTCCATCAATCGCGGTCCGGCAGGGGCGATGAGAGGAAATCGGTCAACCAGTGCTCGAACGCCGGGCGCCGCGTTAGGCCGGCCATCAGGTCGTCCGACGGGAGACCCGTTATTTCGGAGGGCGGTGTTCCTTCACGCAGTGCTCGAAGCGAGCCATACATCGCCTGGACGGCCGCGAGAAACGGCTGGTGTCCCTGAAGCGATATCTTGACCCTCCGTTCCCGGAGATAGGCGCTGTCCTTCAGTTCGGGCGCTGCGGCTCCAAGAATGAGCGGGATGCTGACAGCTTCGGCAATGGCATCGACTTGCGCCCGTTGTTTCACCCCCGTCAGAAAGAGCGCGTCCACCCCTGCGCGCTCATAGGCTTTGAGCCGGAGGATCGCATCGTCCAACCCGCTCAGCGCGACCGCACTCGTACGTCCGATAATGGCAAGTGCCGGGTCTTGGCGAGCTTCCAGCGCAGCGCACATCTTGCCAATGCCTTCTTCGCGCGAGATCAAACGCGCGGCCCCTTCGCAAGCGAAGGCCCGGGGTAATTCCGTATCTTCGATCGTGAGGGCCGCAACACCGGCCGTTTCCAGCTCCTCTACCGTGCGCATGACGTTGAGCGCATTGCCATATCCGTGATCCGCATCAACGAGAAGTGGGGTTTCCGCTGCTCTGCAGATGCGGTTCGCGAGATCGACGAATTCCGTCATGGAAATTAGGCAGATATCGGGATCGCCCAAGACGGCCATGGAGGCGATCGATCCTGCCAGCATCGTCAATTCGAAGCCAAGCTCGGACGCGGCCCGCGCCGACAGGGCATCGAAGACCGAGGCCGGATGGACGCAGATGTCGCCCTCAAGGATTCCGCGGAAGTGTTCGCGACGTTTGCGCGTGTTCATGATGTCCCCTTCCCGTTCGGCATTCCGATAGGATCCGTGAAGTGTCGTCGCCGGACGAATCCCTTCCACAAAGAGCTTAGCGCATGAGCGCCTCCCATGTCCGACGATCATAGTGGTCCGGGACATGGCGTGGGGATGTTTTCCGTCGATGCGGCATGGATGAGCGGTGCCGGTTCGATGACCGGCACCCGCCTTGGCGGTTCAGGACGAGAAACGACGTCAGGACAGGAAGAGCGTGCGGATGTCGTCCAGTTCGCCGAGCCGGTGCAATTTTTCGAGCAAGGCTGCGCTTCTGTCGTTGCCAAACCCGGAGGAAAGCGCAGAAAACTTTCCGTCGAGCTCGGCCGCGCTCATCGGATTGCTGGGCGCGCCGCGGAAGTCGTGTCCGGCCGCGTTCAACGTCCGGCCGTCGCTGAGGACAACCGTCATGCGCGTCGCCCAGGCCTTGCCGGGCGCCACGCTCTCCTCGTTGAGCGTCATGTGCACCTTCTTCGCAAGATTTCTGATTGCGACATCTTCGTGAGGGTTGTCACGGAAGGAGCGCGGCTCTCTCGGATCGCGGCTTGCGGCGATGGCGAGGCAGAAGGGAAGGCTGTATTGTGCCGACGCGATGTCGTTCGGTTCCGTGTTGTCGTGGTGGCTCAACACCTTCTCGCTGGTCGCGACATGGATCTCGGCTATGTCAGCACTCGTGAAGCCATGCTCTTTCTTCAGGCCTTCGAGCAAATTGACCGGCGTATGGGCGGTGATGTGGCAAGCATAGCACTTAACGCATATCCGCAGCGTTTCCCAGTGGCTTCCGAGGCCATGAAGCAGCCTGTCCATTTTCGGCTCGCGGGTGAAGCTCTGGAAGACGCCGTATTTGCCCTCCAAGATAACATCGGGGCCGGCAAAACCGCTCTTGGCGAGACGGGCGGCGAGCACGCCTCCTTCGGATGCCCGGCCCATGTGAAGGCGCTTGACCATGCCGCCGTTCCCGGCCTTGGTAAAGGCAAGAAGGCCGGAGCAGAGCGAGCCGGCAATGCCGAAGGCATTGACCATCTGCTCCGAATTCAGGCCTAGCAACCGGCCCGCGACGACGGTGGCTCCGAACGTTCCGGTGACGCCAGGCGAGTGGAAGCCGAGCTTCTCGGCGGTGTTATCCGCCGCAAGACCGATCCGCGACATGACTTCAGAGCCTGCGACGAAGGCCGCGAGGACATCACGACCGCTGGCCCCGACTTCTTCGCCGACGGCGAATGCCGCCGGCATGAGAGTGGAGCCGTGATGGACGCCCGCGCTCGGCTGACGGAGGTTGTCCATTTCGAACCCGTGTGCCAGCGCGCCATTGGCAAGGGCGGCCAATGGCGCTGCGACGCGGTGTTCGGTGCCGATGATCGTGCTTGTGCCACCGCTTCCGTAATGGGTCGCATAGTCGATGATCATGCGGCTCCACGGAAGATCCGCACCGAATATAGATACGCCAACGGTATCGAGAATCGCCTTGCGTGCCTGTTCTATAACGGCCTCGGGGATTTGCCCGAACGAAAGATCCCGGCCGAAGGCGGCAAGTGTGCGGGTCGGCGACGTCATTTTACTTCCTTTCAATTGATTCATGATCAGGGCGGCGAATGATCACACGCCGTCTTCCTTGAGCGCTTGCATCCTGAAGGTGTTGAACCGGCGCAGCAGCGGCGAAACGAGGATCAGGGCGGCGAGGATGAGCAGGACGGCGGAAATTGGCCGGTCAAAGAGGATCTTCACATCGCCGTTCGACATGGTGAGGGATTGCCGCAGCGCCCGCTCGAGCGCGTCGCCCAACACGAAGCCCAGGATGAGCGGGGCTGTCGGGAAGGAAAGCTTCGACATCACCCAGCCGAGCAGACCGAAGCCGACGAGCAGGCCGACGTCGAACAGGCTTCCGGAAATCCCGTAGGCGCCGGCGATCGAAACGCCGAGGATGACCGGATGAAGGACGAAGATCGGAACGCGCAGTATCTGGGCGAAGACGCCAACCAGCGGCAGATTCATGATGAGCAGCACGACGTTGCCGACATACATGCTGGCCACGAGCCCCCAGAAGATATCCGGAGATTCCTGCATCATGAGCGGGCCTGGCTTGACACCCCAGAGGACGAGCGCCGAAAGCAGGATGGCTGTCGACGTGCCTCCGGGAATGCCCAGGGTGAGCAGCGGCAGAAGTGCCCCGCCCGTGTCGGCATTGTTAGCGCCTTCCGGCGCGGCAAGACCTTCCGGCGCGCCATGACCGAAGCGTTCGGGGTGTTTCGATACAGCCTTCTCGATACCGTAGGAGACGAATGAGGCGATAGACGAACCGGCGCCGGGAAGCAGACCGATGAAGAATCCTGTGATGGAACCGTTGATGAAGGCAAAACGGCATGCCTTCAGCTCTTCCCAGCTTGGCAGAAGGTTGCGGATTCCTTTGGGAACGTCGAGAAGTTCGCTTTTCTCCCGCGCCGCGATGCTCAGGAGAATTTCGGTGATCGCAAAGAGACCGATCGCGACGGTCATGAAATCGATGCCGTCAAGCAGCGAGCTTTGTCCAAAGGTAAAGCGCGATTGTGCGGTGAAAAGGTCCGTGCCGATGCTTGCCAGCGATAGTCCCAGGACAAGCGACAGCATTGCCTTCACGATGGAATTGCCACCGAGAAGCACCACGAGCGACAGGCCGAGGATCATCAGCGCGAAATATTCCGGCGAACTGAACGACAGCGCAAACTGTGCGATCGGCGGTGCGATCAGCGAAAGCGCGACGACACCGATTGTTCCCGCGATGAAGGAGGCGATGGCCGCGATGCCCAGAGCGGGGCCGGCTCGGCCCTTGCGGGCCATCTGGTAGCCGTCGATGCAGCTTACGACCGACGAGGCTTCGCCGGGCATATTGAGCAGGATCGATGTCGTGGAACCACCATATTTTGCGCCGTAATAGATCCCCGACAGCATGATGATACCGCCGACCGGATCCATGTTGTAGGTCACTGGCAGGAGGATCGCGATCGTCGCGGCCGGCCCGAGGCCCGGCAGGATACCAATGACCGTTCCGAGAAAGCAGCCAGCAAAGCACCACACGATGTTCATCGGTTGAAGCGCTACGCCGAAGCCATGCGCAAGTCCGAAAAATGCATCCATCTTAGAAACTCCAGAACTTCCCGACCGGCAGAGGCGCGCTCAGCATGACGGGGAAAATGAAATGAAGCCCACCGCCGATGGCTGCCGCCATCACGAAGCTGGTCACGAATGAGCGCCGGAAAACAACCTTGACGATGAAAAACACGGCAAGGCCGAAGCCTACGACGAAGCCCAGCGCCGACATGAGCGGAATGCTGAGGGCAATGGCGATCCAGGTCAGGGCGGCGTCGATGAGACCGCGCTTCTCGCCCGGATCGATCGGCTCTGCCGGAGCTGCGGGCGGTTCGGCGGTCAGACGCTGAAAGACCAGTGCCAGCGCCAGCCCCAGCATCAGCACGCCGTATCCCAAGGGAAAGAAACCCGGGCCTGGGCCTTCAACGTTGAAGATCACCCATTTGCTCGCCTCCAGGAGGACGTAGCCGCCCAGGACGGCCAGCGTAAGACCGGCGATCAACTCGCCATCCTTCCAATACTGTCTTGTCATGTTAGCCTCGATGTTCTGCGCCTGATCGGCGCTGTTGGTCTCGATCTTGACGGCACGCGCTCATGCTCCTCGGTTCCGGCGCGTCACAGGAAGCTGACAAAAGCGAAAAGTCCGCCTGCCAGCAAAAGAGGTATCAACGGCTGCATTTTCGGCTTCACGAGAAGCAGCGCAGCCGTTGCCGCAGCTACGGTCCCCGACAGCCATCCGCTGCCGAGAATCTCCACAATCGAAATGATCCCGGCGGTCACCAGACCCGTCCCGATCGGTGCGAGACCCATTTCGAGCGCCGCATGCCATGGGCTTCCCTTGTGCCGGATCCATGTTCGCGACACCGCCATGCAGAGAATGAGGCAGGGCAGGAACATCGCGATCGTGGCGATCAATGCGCCACTCCAACCGGCGACTTTCCAGCCGATCAGCGTCACAAGCATCGAGCCGGGGCCAGGTGCGCTGCGGGCGATGGCGAACAGATCGATAAAATCGCTGGCGCTCATCCATTGGCGGATATCGACCGTCTGATGCTGCAGGGCCGGGAAGATGCTGGCACCGCCGCCGATCGTCACCAGCGAAAGCGGCACGATCACCTTGATCAGCGCGAGATAGGAATTTTCAGACATCGCGCCGCATCCCGATCCAGGCAAGGGCGACGCTGATCGGCGTCAGCACCAGGACGACGGGAATGATCGGCCAATGAAAGATAGCGACGCCAACCGCCGTCAGCAGAAGAACAGGCAATCCGAAGACGGTTCGGGCAGCCTGCTTTGCCCCCTTGATCGAGATCATGATCAAAAGTCCGACAGCGGCGGCCGCAACGCCGTCGAGCATTGCGGATATCCAGGCGATGCCGGAGATTCGATCGAAGATCGAGGCGATGGCGATCACGATGAAGAACGGCCCCGCCAACATTCCCCCCAGCGCGACTGCCGCCCCCGGAGCGCCGCGAAGGTTCTGGCCGACATAGACCGCGAGATTGCCGACATTGACGCCGGGCAGAACCTGGCAGACGGCGAGGCCGCTGAAGAACTCCTCTTCACCCATCCAGCGCCGCTTGACGACGACTTCCTGGTAGACGAGGCCGGACATGCCGCCCCCAAAGCTGAGCAAGCCGATTTTCCCATGAACCCACGCCAGATCAAGCAGGGATGCCATCTGCTTGTCCGGCAATCTGCGATCTGGTGGGATCAGTATCGTCATCAGTTACGGTTCCCTTCGAAAGCCGGCGCAGCGACACACGCATCGATCAGACGGATTGCGTCCTCCGCCGGTTCGAACCGCGTACTGAAGGAAGCCGAACGCCGGGCGATCATGTCGATGACGTCCTGACCTTCCGTCAGGTCCAGAATGTGCGGATCGATTTGCTCGTCGCAGCGCACGGGAAGATATTCGACCGTTTCGATCCGCCCATTCGCAATGCCGCAACGAACGATCATCGTTTCGGCCTCATGACCCTTCGCCGGATTGTGCTGGGCGAAGGTGAAGTTCCCGAGGGAATAGAAGATTGCCTTGCTCTTGTAGACTTCGACGCCCTGGATGACGTGCGGATGATGCCCGAAGACGATGTCCGCACCGACATCGATGGCATGTCGGCCAAGCTCGGTCTGGTATTCTGCTATCTTCATGAAGCCGCGGGAGACCCCCCAATGGAAGGCGCAGACGACGATATCGGCGCGCTCACGCGCCACCTTTATGTCGTGTTCGAGCTGCGCCTTGTCTTCCGGCACAAGCTGGGTGCGGATCAGAGGCGGCGTTCCCGGCACTTCGAAAACACGGGGCGGCGCCTCGTAGGACGTGCGCGCCCGCATGACCGCCAGACCCGGCGTATCTTCACCTGCCGCCCATTCCGGAATGAAGACGGATGTGTAGCCGAGCATTGCGATCCGGCATCCGTCCTTCTCCACGATTGCCGGTTGGTGCGCTTCGGCCTTGTTGCGGCCACCGCCCGTGTGGGCGATGCCAAGCCTGTCGAGATGGCCAAGCGTCTCGAACATCGCCGCATGGCCGAAATCCAGCATGTGATTGTTGGCGACGTTTAGGGCGTCGAAACCGGCCGATCCAACGGCTTCCACCTGTCGTCCGTCGGCTTTCCAGTTCGTTTCCTTGATGGACCAGGGCTCGCCCGCATCGGACGTGGAGCCTTCGAGATTGCCGAAAGTGAAATCAGCATTCCGCAACGTATCTCCGACATGCTGGAATACGCTCGGCGGATTATCTCGCTGGACGAAGATATCACCGACGAGCAACAGGGTCTTTTGCATGTTCGATTGCATTCTGATTTCCTTGTAACAACATGTATGGGTCCCGCTCCGAACCGGGGGAGCGGGTTATTGCTGCATTCGTCGAACGGTCTTGATTTACCGGACGACCTTGACATCGAGAGACGTGAGGATCTCGCGAATCTGGCTCGTGTAGGTCTTGACGAAATCGGCAAGCTCGCCCGCCGGCATGTAGGCGCTTTCAAGCTGCATCTGCCGGAGGTATTTCTTCCAGCCCTCAGACTTTGAAGCCCGTTCGAAGAGGTCCTGATAATAGGCCATCGCCTCTTTCGACATGCCGGGCGGGCCGATGACTCCACGGGCTTGAGGTACATCCACGATGTCGTAGCCGGCCTCCTTGAGCGTCGGCACATCGGGATAATCCTCAAGTCGCTTGGTGGCGATCTGGGCAAGCACACGCAGTTTCCCTCCCTTGACGAGACCTGCTTCTTCACTGGGCTCGATCATCATGAGATCGGTATGGCCGCCGAGAACGGCGGAGATTCGCTCTCCTGCCGTCGGAAAGGAGATGAACGACCACTGGGCGCCCGTCTTCGACATGATCAACTGGCGCACGATGGCTTCCCGCGAGAGGACAGATCCGCCGGATTGGGAGTACTTGTTCGGCTCGGCTTTCGCCGCGTCGATGAACTCCTTCAGCGTCTTGAAGGGCGAGTCCGTACGGACGACGACAAGCGCCGGCTCGAATATGAGGTTGGCGATCGGCGTGAGATCGCCCATCGTCGTCGTCGCTTCTTCCTGGACGAGCGGATTGATCATGTAGACGCTGGTGAACAAGCCGATCGTATTATTGTCGCCCGCTTTTTCGGCCATGTAATTCATTGCGTTGGCGCTTCCGCCGCCAACCTTGTTAATGACCTGGAACCGCACCGGCAGAAGATTTTCCTTCTCCATGACGGCCAGCAGGGCGCGCCCGAATGTATCATTGCCTCCGCCTGCGCCTGCGTGGACAACGACCGATACGAGGCCGGTTGGCTTGAAGTCCTCGGCGACCGCGCCGGTTGCCAAGGCAACCAGCATGGCGGCGATCGAAAATGTCTTGAACCTGATAGTCATGGATACTCCTCCCGAGATCCGCATTTTCAGAAAATCAGCCCGATCAACGGACCACTTCGATACCGGCGTCGATGAAGATCTGACGCATCAGGTCGGCATAATCCTTCAGGAACGGGCCCAGCTTGTCAGCGGGCAGGAAGGCATCCTGCAGATGGTTGTCGGCGAGATACTGCTTCCATGTCGGGGTCTGCGTGGTCCTCTGAAGAAGATCCTGATAGTAGGCGACCGCCTCCTTGGGCATACCGGGAGGACCGACGATGCCACGAGCCTGCGGCGGCAGCTTCACGTCGTAACCAGCTTCCTTGATGGTCGGCACGTCCGTAAAGCCATCAATGTGCGTGTCGGAAACCGCAGCGAGGGGCCGCAACTTGCCGGCCTGAATGAGTTGGCCGGCTTCACTGGCCTCGATGATCATCAGGTCGGTATGACCGCCGAGTACCGCGGAGATGCGCTCGCCGCCCGTGGCAAAGGAAATCAGCGACCACTGCGCGTTCGTAGCGGACATCAACACATGGCGGACGACTGCGTCGCGAGCGAGCGGAGAACCGCCGGACTGTTTGAATTTATTCGGGTCGGCCTTGGCCGCGTCGATGAAATCCTTCAGGGTCTTGTAGGGCGAGTCTGCATTGACCACGATCAGCGCCGGCTCAAGAATGAGGTTGGCGATGGGGGTCAAATCCTGCAGGGAGGTAGTGGCTTCCTTCTGCACCAGGGGGTCGCTGACAAACACGCTCGCGAACAGGCCGAGGGTATGAGAATCCCCGGCTTTTTCCTTGATGTAGTTCATCGCGTTCGTGCTGCCGCCGCCAACCTTGTTTAGAATGAGGTAGCGAACTGTCGCGAGCTTTTCCTTCTCCATAGCCGCGATCAGTGCACGCCCGAAGACGTCGTTGCCACCGCCCGGTCCGGACTGCGTAACGATGGACACGGTCGTATTCGGGGCGAAATCCTCCGCAGCGGCCGACGAAAACGCCGTCAGGGCGGCAGCAGCCGCACCGACAAAGATGCCAATCCAATTGAATTTCATAATTTCCTCCACGTCGTCTAAGCAAGGCAAACGACTGCCCTCCCCGAGCTTTCGCAAGCTCGGGCCGATTGATCTGAATCATCTGAAATCCAGGTATTGGTCGACCTCCAAATCGACCCACACCCTGCGCTTGCGCACATCTCCTCACGCTCCGGGAAGCATGCCCTCCCGGAGATTTCACTCGCCCTCACAAATGCGAGAAAACACCCCGACTCCTGGAGTCCGGGCTATTTATCCGCTTTCAGAATTCCGCCTGAAAACGAAAAGCTATCGATGTATCTGCAATCCGCTCAAGCGGTATCGCAGACCATTCTGCAAATGAATTCGTACCGCCGCCTCCGCACGGTCGGCATCCCGTTCGCGCAACGCATAGAGAATCTCAAGATGCTCCTCTATCGTGCTGCGGTGCCCCGCATCCGGATTCACAATCCGACCGAGACCGCGAACCAGTTCGATCTGATAGTGCATCCCCTCCAGTATCTGGATCAGGCGACCGCTCCCTGAAGCCCGAATGAACAACTCGTGGAAATCGCGTCCGACACGCCTCCATGCGTCCGGATCGTCCTTCCGGCTGTCTGGATCGCGATGAAACCGCTTCAGCTCGTGCTCAAAATCGTCAAGCGCCTGCAGCGATATCACCGGACAACTCAACCGAGCGGCCAGCGGCTCCAACCCCATTCGTACATGGTAGATTTCGATAACGTCCTCGACCGTATACGAGGCGACATAAGCACCACGCCCGTCAACGATCCGGACCAGCCCTTCCCGCTCAAGCCGCATGATCGCTTCCCGAATGGGCGTCCTGCTTACCCCCAGGCGTGCTGCGATGGTTCTTTCGACGAGAGATTCGCCCAATGCGATCTGGCCATCAAGGATCAGAAGCTTGAGGCGATCGTAGGCGGTTGTCGTATCTGGTTGAATGGCTGGGGTGACTGGCATGGTGGTACCATACCGTTGGTATACCAATTATGTCAATTATGTTTCTATATAAATTTGGAATATGAAACGCGGGGAGCTGTGCTTGAAGCGGAAGCCATCCTTTCGAGTTTGAACGATGCGGTAATAATGTGTGCGGCAGTCGAGGAGCGCGGTTGGAACCGTAAACTTAACGGACCGAAATCAATTTCTGTGGGCGGCAGCTTGGTCAGGCGTGCAGGCGGGCGATTTGACGCCATGTCTCCATGGCTGCTGCGCGCAGTTCGCGATGGGGGTTTGAGGGAGGAGGATCGAGATCGGCCTCGTAACCGCGCAGAGTCTGTTTAGCGCGAAATTCGATGACGGCCTACGCATGACAGTGGATTGCTCATCTGAACTCGCCGACGTCATAAACGCACGGTTGGAAGAGGCCGGCGACGAGGCGCATGCTTTTTTGGAACGCATCGACAGTCGGCCGCAAATCTTACGTGCTTTGTGCCATTGCCCACCCAAGCTAATCACGTGCATGTCGTTGATGGTGCTTCCGGTGGCTACGCTTTCGCTGCGCTCAACTTGAAGCGGAATATTGCAAGCAGCCTCGGTACATAAGGAGCTCGCGCTTCAACCGCGCACATCCAATCCATCGGTCTCTTTCTTGAGGGCCAAGGCGGGTACAGCTCCCGGCTTTCGCTATGCGCGATGAAAGCTTCCGGAATCGCCTGGCATGCCAACTCGCTCAATGGAACCGCCACAGAAGGCCGTCCAGGAAACAGGATGCCCTACGCGGGGTTGGAGGACGCGGCCGATAGGGCGGATTCATTGGCTAGTTTTCAACATTGAAATAACGACGCGTTGGTCGGACGATAGTCGGCTATATGGCTGGCGCGCAGGATATCAATTCCGTCTTCATCATGCTCGGGATCGTCGCCGTCATCGGTGCACTGGCCGAAACGCAGATGATCGAGACCGGTGGACGCAAGCTCGAGGAAATTTCCTCCTAGGCGCAGCGCCCCCGCTTGATAGCGCACGTGGAAAGGGGTCCCTTGTTTTTGAGAGGATCACGCGCCGTGCGGCACTGCCGCCTGCTCCTTGCGGGCCATCATGAAGGCAACGACGAAGACGAGCAGGCCACCGATAGCGAGACACGCCGCCAGAAAGAACATCGGCGCAATCGTGCTTCCGGTCTCGTCCTTGATCCAGGGCACGACGTTTTGGGCGACGAAGCCGCCGAGATTGCCGACGGAATTGATGCCGGCGAGGCCGGCGGCAGCCCCTGCGCCCTTCAGGAAGCGTGACGGCAGGCTCCAGAAGACCGGCTGAGGCGCAAAAATACCGGCAGCAGCAATGCAGAGGAAGGCGAACTGCAACACATGGTTCGGAACGAGTGCGGATAAGAGCAGGCAGGCCGCACCGATGAAAGCCGGGATGACGATATAAGGCGTCTTCGATTTGGCTTTGTCGGCTGCCGCCGGCACCGCCCAAAGCGCAATTGCGACAACCACCCATGGGATGATGTTAATCAGGCCGTTCACCGTGTTACTAACGCCGAAGGCATGGACGATCGTCGGCAGCCAATAGCTGAGGCCATAGGCAGCAAGCGGAAAAGCGATGTAGCACAGCGCCATTAGCAGCACGCGAGGATCCAGAAGCGCCTTGAAGCCATTTTCCGCGTTCCGGTCCATGCCGGCATTTTCGGACGCGAGGCGGTTCGCCAGCCAGCGCTTCTCCTCGTTGCTGAGGAAACCTGCTGTTTCCGGCCGGTCATAGAGATAGAAGAAGGTGACGATGCCAGCGATGACGGCTGGAATACCCGTTGCCAGGAAGACCCACTGCCAGCCGGCATGGCCGTAGAGCCCATCGAGATCGAGAAGCATGCCTCCAACAGGTGCGCCGACCGCATTGGCAAGTGCACTGAAGATCATGAAGAGCCCGACCATGCGGCCGCGATAGGCCGAGGGAAACCAGAGCGTCAAAAGATACAGAACGCCGGGGAAGAACCCTGCCTCGCAGACGCCGAGCAAAAACCGTAGGATGTAGAACATCGTCGCATTCTGCGTATAGGAAAGCAGAATGGTGACGATGCCCCAGGAGACGAGAATACGCGCGAACCAGACGCGTGCGCCGAACCTGTCGAGAAAAAGGTTGCTCGGCACCTCGAAAAGAAAGTAGCCGATGAAGAAGAGCGAAGCGCCGAGGCCGTAGGCATATTCACTCATGCCGAGCGCATCGACCATTTGCAGCTTGGCGAAGCTCACATTCTGACGATCGATATAGGCAATGAGATAAAGGATTCCGAGGAACGGCATCAGTCGCCAGGTAATCTTGGAAATCAATTGCTGTTCGTTGACCATGTAAATTCTCCAAATAATTGTTGCTTTTTTCCGCTGAATAGATAGCGCACCAGGTGATTATAAATCGCACCGAACGGATCGAGGGACGTCCTAGATTGACAATGCACATGCCGACGGTCCATGCGTAAGGCATCGGAGAGCCACTCCTGCCGCCGCTTGCTTTCGGATCGTCAATCCTTTGTATCAAAAGCAAACTTCGGCATCCTGTTCTCGGGTACTTGCTGGCCTTTGCCATCCCTGGCTATCTGCCGATAGTCGCTCGGATCTCGTTCATACGCCTGTCGAAAAGCTCGCACAAAACTTGAACGGCTTTCATATCCTGCATTACGTGCAATGACGTCGACCGGCATCGTCGTTGTCGTTAATTCGATCGCAGCCTGGCGCATTCTCAAGTCTCGCAAGATGGCCATCGGGGAGCGTCCAAAGATGTTCGAGAATCTCGCCATGAACGCAGAACGACTCAATCCTGCACTGTGCGCCAAGCTTTGAACTGAATGGGCGGCTCCCGGCCGTGCCACCATATCCGCAAAGGCACGCGTGATCTGCCTGTCGGCGAGTATCGAGAATCGCTCCGTCCACCGCTCGGATGACCTGAGGGACCGCCGCAACAATGAGACAAGGATTTGCTTGAGCAGCGACGAGGTCATAGCGCCGACGCCAACCTCTTGCTGGAGTAGCTCGTCCATAGCCTCGCGAAGCTTCAGATCGATCTTGTCAGCTGGCTCGAACTGCTCGATCACGGGTTCGCGGAGTTCCCCGAACAGCCTCACAGACTGACCAAAGAGTGCGGTAAAATAGCCGCATATCTGAACGATTTCGGGCTGCTCGTTCGGCACAGCGAGGCGCAGTATGCCGTCTTGATGTGTCCAGCAGTCTCTCGAGATGAGCTTCGGCGGGCCACTTCCGCCGTCGACCTCGATCGCGAATGGAGTATTTGGCGGCACGATGATGAGCAAATGAGGGCTCAACGGCATCTGTGGTCCACCGTTGATAGATATGCGTCCCACGCCACTCAAGTTGTAGTGGATCCCGGGTGCGTCAACCTTTCCCATTTCGACTCGATGGCCACGCGGCACCAGAACCTCGATCAGCGTGATGACGTCGATGTCGATTGCCTGCATCAAGTTGTTGAGGTCGGTTGTAGACAATTTGACGTTGGAGCCCGCGGGCGGCGAAACGCTCTGCCCGACGAGTGCCTGATTTGGAACCGCTTTCGAAATGTTCCGCATGACTTTGGTGGTCCTATACTGCCCGGCTACCGGTGCAGATAGTGCTCGGAAGCCCGTTCTCGAAGGATGAGTTGGGCGTTGCCACGCTTTTCCGTACCACTGAACTTCGTGTCTTGCCATCGATTCTCGCAATCGTCTCGAAACGAAATTCGGCCCCTCAACGAAGTAGGCCACAATTCGCCGGCGCCGGTCTCGCCCTGTCAACTCCAAAACATCGACGCGGCTCCTCGTCCCCCTCATGCAAGCCGTTGCCGGTGCAAATAGTCGAGCACGGGGAGTATGCCCTGCGGATTGGAATGGCGGGTTTGATCCAGATTGATCTCCGAGTAGACGATGACGCCGTTTCGATCGACGACGAAGCGCGCCGGGATCGGCAGGGTCCAGCTCTCGTCACCGTTCAATGTGGGCAAGTCTATGCCGCCCGCTTTGTGTAGACCTCGCAAGACTTCCGGTATCGCCCAGCGAACGCCGAACTGGGGGCGCGATGAGATACTCCCCGCCCTCGCGCATGGCGCGAAACTTCCTCGCGTCGATGGGCTTGGATGTAGGCAAACAGGCGTCCGATCTAGCCGACTTCAACGCCATTCCAGAACGCAAGGTAGCCTTTGATATTCGCGGCAGCTGTCGAAGGGTCAGCATAGTACCAGACCGCGTCTTTATTCGTCTTCCCGTCCACCTCCAAGGAATAGTAGTTTGCCGCTCCCTTCCATGGGCACCGGCTGGTAGTAGAGCTCGGTCGAAGGAAGTCCTTTTTGACGGACTCGGGGGGGAAGTAGTGGTTTCCTTCGACCACGACCGTCTGGTCCGATTCCGCGATCTTCACGCCATTCCATGTCGCCGATGTCATTTCTTTTCCTTTCGTTGGCTCGTAGTGTTTCGTGGCACGCGCCCTGCGCCGCCCTCGATCGCGGCTCGGTAGCCGGCCGGGCCTGGATGCGTTGCAACGGGGAATTATTGTACCGAACGCCTCCTGCCCGAGTCTTGTTTTCCGTCTTCGAACTATCATTGCAGGCGGTGTTGCATGGTTTCCCGCAAAGTCCGTAGGTCGTGTGCGAATATGCGGATACCCTCGGCCAGTTTCTCCGTAGCCATGGGGTCCTCGTTCATGATCCATCTGAACGTGATTTCGTCCATCGGGTCGGACGGCTGCGGGTGTTTGATGTCGACTGCGTCCTCGCTCACGAACCAGTGGCAGATCGCATCGGCCTCCTCCCGGAGCGGAGTCGGCGACAGCGCGCCCGGGGTGAGCGAGCGGGCGAGTTTTCCCTCGTCCGCTGAGAGCGCCTCGAGAAGGGCCGGCGCGATCGTGAGCCGGTCGCACCCCGCGAGGGCTTCGATCTGGCCGGTATTTCGAAACGACGCGCCCATCACGATCGTCCCGATGCCGTTCGCCTTGTAGTGGTTGTATATGTCACGCACCGAGCGGACGCCCGGGTCTTCCTCGGGTGCCAGGTCCCGTCCGAGAGACTTCTTGTGCCAATCGTAGATGCGGCCCACGAAAGGCGAGATCAGGAACGCTCCAGCCTCGGCGCTAGCGACTGCCTGGGCCCGATTGAGGAGCAGTGTCATGTTGCACTTGATGCCATCCCGCTGCAGTACTTCGGCCGCCCGAATCCCTTCCCAGGTTGACGCGAGCTTGATCAGCACCCGTTCACGATCGACGCCGCGTTCTTTATAGTCCGCGATGATCTGGCGAGCCTTGGCGATCGACGCCGCGACGTTGAACGACAGCGTCGCGTCGACTTCGGTAGAGACGTAGCCCGGCACCAGGCGCAAAAGCTCGATGCCCACCGAGATCGCCAAGCGGTCAGCGGTCGCGGCTGCGATATATCGCGGGTTACCGGTCTTTGCCCGCCCCCACGACAGAGCCTCTTCGACGACATCGCGATAAGCCTCGGTGGCAAGGGCCTTGAGCACGATGGTAGGGTTCGTCGTGCAGTCGGTAGGCTTGAATCGCGCCACAGCCTCGATGTCGCCTGTGTCCGCGACAACTGTGGTCATAGCTCGCAATTGCTCCAGTTTGGAAGTCATGGCCTTCTCCTTTCGACTTCTTTCCGCTCGCGTCTCGCCGAGTGAGCCCACGCCGTGGCGCTATTGAATGGCGCCGGTCCTTTGCTCCCTCCGGCCTGCTGTGTTTGGTTCAGACAGGCCTTCCCGACTGCTCCTCCTCGAAGGTCACAGCGACTGCCGCGTTTGCAGACAGGCGAATTTTCTGGCCTTCGACTTCGGCGACCAGGCCGAGATCGATGAAGTGGTTGTGGTTCTTATGCGCGCCTTCGCCACTGTCGCGCTTGGCAAGCTTGATCCGGCCGTCGACGACCGCATCAACAGTGCCGACGTGAACCCCGTCCGCGCCGATCACTTCCATGTCCGGGACGATCTTTTCGCTGCTCATGCTCTTCTCCTTTACTGGGCTTTCGGGTCGGCCGTGCCTACCCGGAAGCGTGGATATGGGGTGAAGGGACTGCGGGTCCACTCCCAACGTCGCCGAACATCTGTTGCAGTCCGGCGCGCGGTGCTGCAGGCTTCGGTGACAGCCGGTTCGCGTCGAGGAAGTTGCCGTCGAGGCCGAGCCCACGTGTCGCAACCTCCCACCCGCTTTCCGTTGGGAGGCGCTTGCCGGCCCAGGTAGCGAAAGCGTCGTTGCAAGTCATTCGCTCCAAGTGTCGACTGGAATACGCGCATTGGTTCCATGTGTAGACCTCTTGAGTAATGGTTTGCTGTTGCTGACCGCGAAGCAGAGCGCACACAAGCACACCAGGTGATGTCGACTGCGTTTCTACGCTGATCGGCGCAAGGATGGATCTTGACCGGCGCCGGGGCGTCACGTCGGCGCGCGCGCCTTGTCGACCGCTGCGATGAATTCCTCCGCGGCGATAGCGAAGCCGTCCTGCAGCACTACGCCTGCCGGGTCGACGGCGACGAACCACGGTGTTCCACCGGTGCGATAGTTTTCCATCGTCGTGGGAAGCCGGTGTCCGGGTAAGCGCCCCTCGTGGCCGAAGGGAATGCGCAGGTCATATCGTCTCTGGTCCTCGGAGAGTCGCTCAGGTGTATTGGTTTCAGCACCCTCGAAAACAGTCTGCACCACGGCGTAGGCGACATCGCGATCCCGCGTCCGCTCGATGAGAGATAACAAAGCCGGGAACCCGTGTGAGTGACAGCCGGGGCACCAGTGCTGATAGAAGAACAGAACACGATGGCGCTGCCCGAGTGAGGACAGGGTGACCGGTGGGCAGTGCATGCCCTCCGCGTTGATCCAGTACGGAACGAACAACTCGGGTGCTGGACGTCCGGAAATGCCGTATTTCATTGCGTCCACCTCCTTTTCTTTGCGAGGCTGACGAGTCAGGCTGCCGCATTGCGTCGCGGCAGCTTCCATTGCGGGCGGATGAAGTGGCATGTGTAGCCGTTCGGAATACGCTCCAGGTAATCCTGGTGCTCCGGCTCAGCCTCCCAGAAATCGCCGACGGGGGTCACCTCGGTGACTACCTTGCCCGGCCATAGACCGGAAGCTTCAACATCGGCGATGGTGTCTTCGGCCACGCGCTTCTGCTCGTCACTTGTATAGAAGATCGCCGAACGGTAGCTCGCGCCACGGTCGTTGCCCTGGCGGTCGACCGTCGTCGGGTCGTGGATCTGAAAGAAGAACTCCAGGATATTTCGGAAGCTCGTCTCAGCCGGATCGAATACGACCTCGATCGCCTCGGCGTGGTCGCCGTGATTGCGGTAGGTCGCGTTCTTGACTTTTCCGCCCGAATATCCGACCCGGGTCGAGACCACTCCGGGCAGCCGTCTAACGAGCTGCTGCATGCCCCAGAAGCAGCCGCCGGCCAAAACCGCGCGTTCTGTCGTTGCCGTCATCGCGTTACCTCCTGCTTGGAAAAGAGTTTGGCGTAGTCGCCGTAGCCCTCGCTCGTCAGCTGATCACGGTGGATGAACCGGAGCGACGCCGAATTCATGCAATACCGCAACCCGCCTTTGCCGCGCGGGCCGTCCGGGAAGAGGTGGCCAAGGTGGCTGTCCCCATGCTTGGAGCGGACTTCGGTGCGGGTCATGCCGTGGGTATTGTCGACATTCTCGACGACGTTTTCCGGCTCGATCGGCTTCGTGAAGCTCGGCCAGCCTGTGCCGCTGTCGAATTTATCGATTGACGCAAAGAGCGGCTCGCCGGACACCACGTCGACGTAGATACCGGGCTCTTTGTTGTCCCAATACTCGTTCTGGAACGGCCGTTCGGTACCGTCGGTCTGCGTCACCCGGTATTGCTCCGGCGTGAGGCGAGACAGCGCATCCGGATTCTTGTTGTAGGATCTCATCTGCTGTCCTCCATTTGAGCCCTAGAGTTAAGAAACCGGAGGCCGCCGGTCCAATGACGGATGGGAATTGAATCGATGCCTTGGACTGAAGAGCGACACAACTTCGATGGGCCGCCCGGCGAATGCCGTAGCGAAGAAGAGGTCGCGATGGGAGGTGACAAATTCGGGTGGGTACTGGCGAAAGTGCCAAAGTTACAGCGAAGGAGCATTTACGGACCGACGCTACGGAGCGACGGTTCGCCGTTCCAGGGACGATGGGAGAACTAACGTGTTTGCACGCGAATCGCGGAATCGTACTCTGGCGCGACCGAGTGACCGAGCGCTGGCCGGTTCGCCTAAGCTTTCCGAGGCGAGCCTACGCACGGCCGCGAGGATCTCAGTAGGTTCCTGCCTTATGGTGAAGTCCGGCTCTATAAAGGCACTTTGGATTTGGCCATTGCGATCGACGACATAGGTGGCCGGCAGCGGCAACATCCACATGGATGATCCGTGCCTCTTCCCAAGATCGATTTTTAGGCTCGAGTAATAGGCCCGGGTTTCTTCGGGAACTGAAAACAAGACGCCGTAGGACATGGCGACGCCATGGTCGACGTCGGCGAGGACCTGAAGGTCAAGGCCGAAGCTGCGCTTCATTTCGCGGGGGAAGTCTCCAGTGTCCGGGCTGAGAACGAGGAGATTGGCTTTGAGATCCTCGAACTCCTGTTTCGCCGCCTGGAGGCCGCAGAGCTCGGCCGTGCAATATTGGCACCACCCACCTCGGAAGAAACTTATGACCAGGGGTCCTTCACGTCGTAGCTGCTCGGACGATACCAAGCGACCATCGGCATCCGGCAGCAAGAAGTCCGGCGCGGTGTCGCCAACTTTCAAGGCGCGCGATGCGAAATCGTGCTCCCGGATCCGTTTTACAAGAAAGTCGTAGGCCTCCCAATCTGCTGGTCCGAACGCAGCAAGCAGATCGCCCCTTAGTTTGTCGTAGTTCATTGTCTTACCGACCCTCAATTGAAAAGATTGACACGCAGAATTCCGAAAAATGAAACAATAGATGTCCCCATCCGGTTTCTACGCCTCACAATTGGAGGTTGCTCACCTCTGATTCCAATGATGCGTGGCTATCAAATCGATGCCATAGCACTGGCGGGAAGACGATAAAACCGGCGGTGCAAGTCTCACCGGTGAGCCGCGTTGCTGAAACGCTGAACTGCTAATGGCGGCGCGTCGGTTCGGCAGCATTCCCAGTGGTTATCGTGTCAATACCTTTACGCAGCTTTCGCCAAAATCTAACGGTTTTCCGCCACGGCCGAAACCATGAAAGAACTCTGTCGCAGGCGAGGCGCTGCCGCATGCGGCGAGTCGGCTGAAGATGCGTGCAAGAAACGGCGGGTCCGCGGCCGCGCGACCAGGCAAATCGGGTACTGACAGGTGGACGAGACGAGCGGAGGAATAGACTTTATGGAGCAGGAAGAGCAGCACCTGCTCGACAGCCTGAGGCGGTTGCGACGCTCGCTCCGCGTCCAGGCCGCGGACGAGATTCCGGCGATCGAGCATGTGACCTTTGCACAGAGGATCGCCGATGCGGTAGTGAGCGTCATGGGATCGTGGACGTTCATTATAATCCAAAGTGCGGTTTTGGTTACTTGGATTGCGACCAACGTCGCGGGCGCGATGAGGGGCTGGGACCCTTACCCGTTTATTCTCTTGAACCTTGCTCTCTCCTTCCAGGCCGCTTACGCGGCTCCCGTTATCATGATGAGCCAGAACCGGCAGCAGGACATCGACCGCCGGGCCGCCGAGAACGACTACAGAATCAATGTGAAGGCAGAACTTGAGATCGAGCTCCTTCATGAGAAGATAGACCAGCTACGAGAGCAGGAAGTTCTCAAGTTGACCGAGGCGGTAATGCGCCTGACCATGCTGCTCGATCGCGCCACAAGCGAGACACCGTCGACCGTCTTGGAACTGCGCGGGGTAATAGATCCGGCTTCATAACGATCGGCTATAAATTCGATGGCGACACGAGGCGGTGAGGTGTCGCCATTCTTCCACGACGTTGCGGAGGTCGGAGATAAGATGGAGCTCCGTGGGCCGCTAGGTGGCCACTTCATCTGGCCGGACGATGCCTCAAGGCAGTCCTACTGATCGGCGCCGGTCCGGTGTCGCGCCGCTTGCGGCGATGGTCCGCTACCGCCGCGCGAGCGGACAGCGCGTCCTGACCGGACTGCTGATGTCCGCGCGTACGAGGCGAGGCACGCTTCTC
Source organism: Rhizobium sp. P32RR-XVIII (assembly GCF_012641395.1). GTDB lineage: Bacteria > Pseudomonadota > Alphaproteobacteria > Rhizobiales > Rhizobiaceae > Rhizobium. The sequence goes on from NZ_JABAIH010000020.1 coordinate 64,539, forward strand.
GGAGACGAGATGCTCGCCGCCGAAGAATCCAAGTCCGGCTTCTCCTTCGCCCTGGCTTTGACCCGGGAGCCGGCGACACCCAGGTCGGATTTTAGCCGACGTATTGACGCGGCGATGGTCGCCGACATCGCGGCGAGATTGCCCTCCCCGCCGCGTTCTGTGTTTGTGTGTGGGTCGAACGCTTTCGTCAATGTAGCCGCCGACGGTGCACTCGCGGCTGGGATCAATGCCGCGCCAATCAAGACCGAGCGATACGACGCTTGATGGCTCGCGGGTTGAACGGTTGGCTTGGTCAGACATTCGCTAAATTACGGATCGCGAGAGCGAGAACGCTTGAGTTGGATAGTCGACTCGCATGCCGACTAACGGCACCAGCTTTGCAAAATCATAATCCGCACGTTGCCCGACATGCCGTATCAATAGCACGAGCGCATCTTGACATCGCTGACCTCGCTTTCGACCGCGCAGAGAGTTTGTTGACTCCACGACATCGGCGATATCTGCTCGTACGTGTTGTCGCGGCGAGCAATTTCATTCTCATTGCTATTTTCAATCCGAAGGTCGACCGGCATGGCGTCCGCGCGGGCTTGAGTCAGTTCTGCCGGTTGTCGTCTATCGAGTTGCTGGCCGCCCAATTGACCGTGTCCGAGGCCCCGCTCCCGCAGATCGCGGCGCGGGGGTGGCTGATAACGGCCGGCAATAGATTTGATGGCGACAGGTGATTTCCCTTTCGCCTCTCTCGACTACAGTCTGTTGCGCATCATCGTTCCCGCGACTTCAAGCTTGGAGGCCGATATGCAAATCGCCGAGTCAACGACAGTTCCATCGCCCCACCCGGAAAGCAATCCTGTAATCGGCGTGCTGTCCGACGAAATCGTCGTCCTAGCGGAACACGGTGGAGTTGCGGTTGGGCCGGGCCGCGGATTCAGCACTTTCGTGCGACCGGTGCGTCACAGCTCGAGACAAGGATCTCCGGCAAGGACACGGTCGGTTGAGATTCCCCTCATCGGAAGCGACGGGGAAATTTCAGGCGTTTTGTGTCGCGAAATCCCGCTCGCCGAGCGAGCTAATCCCGTAGCCGATTCAGAGCTTCAGCGCCTGCAGGAGATAGACGAGGTCGCCAAGGTCTTCGTTCACGACATTAACAATGTGCTATCGGTGATTGGGGGCGGCCTTCGCCTGTTGGAGTGCCAAGGCGACGCAGTGGCTCGGGAGGTGATCTTCGAACGAATGTACCGGGCAGTCGAGCGAGGTGCGCGTCTGAGTCGGAGCCTGCTCGATGCAGGCAGGCACCCCTGCCCCTCCGCCAGAGAGTTCGCGTCCCAAGCCCACCTGACCGCTGCCGCCGAAACGTTGGGGCACGCACTTGGCGAGCGGACCCGGTTGGAGGTCGAGATCAGCCCCGACCTCTGGGAGTTCAGCGCGGACCCCGAGCAGCTCTTTTTCGCGCTGCTGAACTTGTGCCGTAACGCGGACGCGGCGATGTCGTGCGGCGGCGTCGTGTCGATCATCGCGACGAACGTTGATCCGCTCCCCGCAGCACCTCGAGGCGCCGTGGTGATCACGGTGGCGGACAATGGTTCGGGCATGTCGGAGGACGTCCTATCACGGGCCTTCGAACCTTACTACACCACAAAGGCGGCCGGCGACGGCACGGGGTTGGGCCTCCCCCAGGTTCGCAAGTTCGTCGAACAACACGGCGGCGCGATCCGGTTGGAGTCCGAGCCGGGCGTCGGCACGACGGTGCGCATGGTCTTTCCGCGGGTTTCCTCCGAGGCGAGAAACGACTCTCCGATCGTTGGTAGCGACGCATGCCCCAATGCCGGGACGCGCCAGCTCACAATTGGCTACGTTCCATCGCATTCTGGCGGCACATTCGTCCTCACCGGCTCTGACGCCGAAATCATTTGAGTGGTGACCACCCTGGGGATGCGCTCAAGGAGGCAGCACGGACCTCGCGCTGGCTAGACCGACCTTTATTAGGACACGAACGAAGTTCTCGGCCCGTCGAGCGCCGAGATCGCAGCCGTGGCGGCGATGATCGACCGCCGGTGCGTTCCCAAGAAGCTCTTCTTCTACGCCAGCCGCTTCAGCGACAGCTTCGACGATGCCGCAGAAATCGGCTGGAAAGATCTCGGTGTCGCGCTTCGACTGGCCCTCGCTGATCGCCGCGAAAGACCGGGAGATCGGGTGCCTGGAACGACTATACGGCGAGGGTCAGGAGCGCGTCGGCGTCGAGCTCGTTCACTCTCGTGCAATGCTGGAGGACGCGCACACGGTCCGCCTTGTCGGCGACGGCCGGCTCGTGCGCCTCGCTCGGTGCGGAGCTACTCGAACTGTCGGACGGGATCGCAGTGAACGTCGTCGGCTCGCCAGCGCAGCCGTCCGGGAATGGAATCGATAACGGTACGGAATTTCCCAAGCTTGGCGACGGCGATTAGCGTCGGACACTTAACGTAGGATAGGGATCGGCCGAGATCGCGTACACCCGCTTACCGCGCCCGCAAATAAGGAGTTTCGAATGAACCTTGAGGTCGACGACATCGTCGAGGCCGTGTCTGAGCTCATAAAGCGCGGCTATGACCGGGAGTACCGGATCAAGGACGGCGGGCTCTACGACCTCGCGACCGGCATGGCAGTTGCGACAAGCGACGTCCAGGTTGACGTCTCCCTGAGGTTCGAGAGCGGCTCCGGCGGAGGCGACGGATCAAACGTCTACGCGATTACGGATGGGCGGACGAAGGGTAAGGGGCTGCTGATCGACGCCTTCGATACACTCGACCAGGATTGTTCCCGCGAGCTCTTTGCACGCCTCACGACCGCGCGGCGCCCCAAGCGGATCTCGGAAGAGGTGGCCCCTAGCCGGTATGGTCTTCGGAAGATCTACAAGAGCGAGTTCGAGGAAGATCCGGAGCGATTCGTACTGCGCATCGACTTTCCCGACTTTCCCCCGTGTCCCTTCGGGCAGTCCTTTTCCGTGCTGGGATTCGACACCGCCGAGCAGCGCTACGTCTGGCTCGTCACGAGCATCCTGCGCGACTCGCGACTTGCTCGCGTGCCCTTCCAGGCTGCGGACGTTCCAGACAACGAATGATCGCGCAGGAACGTTGTCGTTTGTTCCAAGGACATGGCGCTAAATAAAAATCCGACAGAAACTCTGTGAAGCCGAGACAGTAAATGGACAAGCAGATTATTCGGGAAACGATGCTTTCGCTCGAAAAGGGTGCGCTCGAGAGCGCCCGCGAGAAATATCTCGATTATGTCGCTGGCGCGCGGCTCGACCGAAGCGAGCCGATTGAAGACGACGAACAAGCGCAGGCCGAGATAGCGAGCGATCTCTCCGAAGCGCTCGACGATACAGTCCACAACCACACAGACAAAATCGAGAAGTTGGAAAAGATCGATTTTGGTCCGAAATCAAGCGTCCAGGAAGGTGCGCTCATAAAGCTCTCCGGTCGCCATTTCATCGTCGCCGTTTCAACCGGAAGGTTTTCCTGTGAAGGCCAAGAGGTCATGGGCATCTCGACCATGTCGCCCATATTCGCCGAGATTGAGGGTATGAGGGCAGGCGAAAGTCTGGACTTCAGCGGCAGGAAACTCGTCGTTGAGGAAATCGCCTGAGCGTGGCGACCAGGCGAACGAGGATGCCGCAACTGACGCGTCCGACTATCGTTTTTGTACCGTTGAGGATGCCGATCACATTACGGTAGCGGATCGGCGTCCAGACGAAGCTGGTCATGCGACCTTCATCGGACGGCCATGGGAAGTAGACCTGATCCCTCCTCATCGACAGCAGCACCCTGACGTGCACTTCCAAGCTCGTGGAAGCGGGCAAAGATGGATCGGATTACCTCCTGCAGACGCAGATCAGGATCAAGCCCGAGCTCGGTCTCTCGATGCCAGACGTATCCGAACGGCACAGACAGGCGCAATTCGCCGCGCCGCGCCTTTGATCTGGCGGCATCTAGCATTCGAGCTCTGAGAACGCCCAGTTCGAATTCGCTGACGCTGCCCTTCATGCCCAGCAGCAGGCGATCATTGGGCCGACATGGATTGTAGGCACCATCATGGTCTATGACGCGAGCTTCGACGAGGCCGCATAGTTCGAGCAGATGATGCCAGTCGCGGCCATTGCGTGCGAGCCGTGAGGCATCGAAACACAGAACGGCAACAACTTTGCCGGCGCACAGGCAAGGCGACCAGACGATCAAAGCCGGGGCGTGTGACCGTTCCGCTGGCAGAGCCCGAGGTCGTCGTCGAACCGAGATCACATTCTCAACGTATGCCGTCTGGGATCGCGCATTGCATCTCTCAAACCATGCGAGATTTCAGCGGAGAAAGTGCGGGACTTCGGGCTTCCACGATCAGCGAGGCGATGCCCCCGAGCACGATCCGCTGACTCCGTCGGCAGCTCGCCTATGATCTTGCCTAGCCGGTCACAGTGGAAGTGTTGCGCATTGTCCCACGGCCATCATAACCAGCGGCTATCGACTTCATGGCGGGACGTCATTTCCCACTCGCCGCGCAGAATCCCATGCTGATGGGCGTCAGCGGCAACCTTTCGCCGCCACTGCGACACTCGAACAAGGGTTCACAATCAAGGAGGCTACAAATGCCAGTCCAGAAGCCGATTCTAACGCCGCCCCACGGCGGAGAGATGATGACCTCGAGCGGCGGCTCGAGCATCGAGATGAAAGTGGAGAGCAGCGAGTCCGGAGGCGAATATGGCGCTGTCCTGTGGACGGTGCGAGCTGGTGAGGAGCCTCCGATGCATACCCACTCGCGCGAGGACGAGCTAGTCTACGTGGTGCAGGGGCAGCTAATCGCGCGGGTCGGCGATGCCCGCGTCGAGGTGGGGCCGGGCGCCTACGCGGCGCTTCCCCGTGGTGTGCCGCATACGATAGAGGTGGTCGGCGACCAGGCGACCCTGCTGGTCACCTTCGTGCCGGGTGGGCTGGAGCGCTTCTTGGTGCCCCGGAAAGGCGAGCAGCCCGATCCGGCCGCTTTCGGCCTGACGCTCCCCTAGGGCTGAGGACCGCGGGCCGCGCGGCATTCGTGACCGCGCGGCCGCACGGGTCTGGCCGCCGGACGCTCGCGACCGCGCCAGATGATTGATTCCACGCGCCGGCCGGCTACGCCTAACAGCCTCAGCTTCGAACCAACTAGCGCATCGCTGCGGTAATGGTGAGGTGCGCCAATAGCTGAAAGACGCTTGGCACGTTGCGGTGAGAGTGAGGCGCGCCCATTGGCGAGGACTCACCCGACCAGAACTATCGGCGACCGCGAAGAGGTGTTCGCGTGCCTACTACCATCATAACGCGCGGCTATCGACTCCAACGTTATTTCCCATTCACTGCGCGGAATCCCATGCTTGAACGGTACCGTGCTCGTCCGGCCCGACAACGATCTTCCGCCGCGAAGGCAGCGCACCTGGCCGTAATTTTGGACAGCGTCGAATGCGAAAGCAGAAGCCTCCTGTCTGGTGATCGGCATCGTGACGCCCGTTGGCGAGTGATCGGTCACAAAGGCCGCCCGCCAGGCGGTAGCGGTCCTGCTTGCTCTGGTTGATGACGGTCCAGGTTTCGCGATCGGCCTTCACCTTTTTTCGTAGAGATCCGAATTGACCTCCTTCGAGACGGTCAACTTCTGGCCTGACACCGTCTCGTAGCGGATGAATCCCGGCCCGGCTCGTTGTTCAAAGCTGTCGTTGCTCTCGCCTGGGTTTGTGCGCTCGGCCTCGCCGTCTGAGTTAAAGCAGTTGTAAAATAATAGCCGGAACTCAATATCATGGCCCGCCCTCCAAGGTCCCGACAGCTTTTATGATCACTTTCCCGGTGCGATAAGATTTAGGCATTCACACCATAACCTTCCGGCATTTCACGCGGCCACAGAAGGTGCCTATAGCTCACTTAATCATTATGAGCCTAAGGAGAGCTTTTATGTCTGACCTGACAATCTCTGAGATTCTCGACGATCCAATGATTCACGTGATGCTCAATGCCGACGGGATATCTCGGAATGCTTTCGCCCAGTTTCTGGAAAGCGCTGCTCGTGTTCTTGCACGACGCAAAGAAACTCGGCGCGACCGCGTGCCGAACAGACGCGGTCGCCCGGTTCACATCTGAGTTGCGAGGCTAGACCCCGCTCGCGTCGTCAAATCTGGAGTTACCCCTGTCCGCCCCGGTCGGCCGGGAGTAGCATGTGCTTTGGACGTCATATGATGGCATGTCCTATTCCCGGCATCTAAGCCGACGCCACGCCGAAATACGACTTGTATCAGCTGTCCATTTTTTTCGAGGCAGCCCTGCTTTGTTTCGCTGACGCGCGGGCCGCTCTCGACTCCGGATACGAGAGCCTGGGTACACTCGACGTTTCCTTCGCCGGCGCGGTCGAGAGCCTTCCGTTGGAGGAAGTCGTCGTGCTTGCGGACAGCGGCGACGTCTCGCTTGAAGTACCGCGGCATTCAGCGCGAGGGTGCAGAGCGTCTGTGATGATGGCAATGACCTGATCGCGTTCAGCTGGGTGGGGATTCCAGACAACGGCCCGCAGGAAAATGACACCCTGAAGACCGCGCAGCCTAACGGGTCGCGGTTTTTAAAAAGGAGAAAATGATGAAGAAGAGTTTTGCGATGATGGTTGCCGGCGCCACCCTGGCGCTTGCCGGTGCGACGACGGCGGGTGCGGCCGATCTGGTTCGGACCTATCCGGCACCCGAGCCGGACGTGCGCGACGGCGTCAAGATCGGCTATCTCACCTGCGATATCGGCGGCGGCGCCGGTTATGTTCTGGGTTCGGCCAAGGAAGTCGATTGCGCCTTTCATTCGGCGATGGGCAGCGAGCCGATCGATCACTATACCGGCCAGCTTCGCAAGCTCGGCGTCGATCTCGGTTTCACGACGCGCAGCCGGCTGATCTGGGCCGTCTTCGCGCCGACGGCCGGCTATCACCGCGGCTCCCTGAGCGGCCTCTATAACGGCGCCACCGCCGAAGCGACGCTTGGCGCCGGCGTCGGCGCCAACATCCTCATCGGCGGCACGACGGGATCGATCCATCTCCAGGCCCTCAGCGTCACCGGCCAGCTCGGCCTCAACATCGCTGCCGGCAGCGCCTCCATGACGCTCGCGTCAAATTGATACGCCATTCGCCGCACCCTCCCGCCGCTGCGGGAGGGTGCCCCCAGAAAAGCATCTCCACACAGATCCAATCCGAAGCCTCCTGATGAAACCTCTTGCTTAAATGTCACCAAGATACAGGAACGCGGCATTAGCGCCTTGCGACTTCGGCGGTTGCAGGGCGGTACTTTGCCGTGCTGCCCGCCTACAGGCTTGAAACGACGCTGACCCTTCGCCGAAATGAGGTGCGGTTCCAACGATCGATTGGCAGATAAGGCCCTCGGGCGCCCGGGCTCTGGTCGAGGGCGTGCGTATCGCTCAGAGGGACCTGGAAGAAGCCGGCGGCGCCTACGACCTGGAACAGGTCAGAACCTTGATGCATGGCGTGTCGCGCCAGGCGGTCGACAAGCGGGTCAACGACGGCAGCCTGCTTGCGGTGCCAGGACCAAGCAACCGGCGCGCCTATCCCACCCTGCAGTTCAATCGTGACGGTTCCATTGTCCTGGGGCTCAAGGAGATTCGCGAGGCTTTGCCCACCGACAATCCCTGGTCGATCCTGAACTTTCTTGCCCGTCCCGATGTCAGGCTCGACGGCCGCAAACCAATCGATCTTCTCAAGGCGGGCGATATTCCCCTCGTCATCGAGGCGGCCCGGCGCTATGGCGAGCAGGGTGCGTGACCGCTCCGCTTCCGCCGGCCGATCTCCACACACGCGTACCCGAGTTGCTTGTCATTCCGGCCGACACGGATCTGCATCGGTTCTATACGGCTGCCTACGAGCCGATCTATTTCGATCGGTCGGACCTCGGCCGGTTCAACGCCCCTGACGGGTCCTAGGGTGTCCTCTATGCGGCGCAGGACATCCATGGTGCTTTTGCCGAGACATTCCTGCGCACACCGGGCCATTCGCTGATCGATCTCGGATATCTCCGTCGTAAAGCCTATGTCCGCCCCGGTGTGGCAAGGGATTTGCGGCTGGTCCGGATGGCCGGCCCCGGTCTCGCAATCCTTGGCGCCACCGACGAAGTAACCCATGCGGGTTTGCCATATGATGCATCGCAGGCCTGGTCGAACGTATTGGCCGAGCACCCGGTCAACGCAGACGGCATTGCCTATCATGGTTGTCACGACGACACGCAGATTTGTTTCGCCTTGTTCGAGCGTGCCGCATCCGGGGTGCTGGGGAAAGCGCGCCGGACGGATCTCGATGAACTGGTTCTGGCAGGTTGCCGAACGTTACCGCGTCGGGCTGGCGCCGTAATCAGATTGCATCTCGTGCCGGTAGGCAGGGTAAGCCGCTGGCGTCTGTACCTGATCCAGCATGCCCATCGCCACGACCGCCTCCGCATTGCGATGAGCCGCCTCGCCCAAACGGCCGATTGACACGCGACCGCGACGCATTGTCGATCCGATTGATGCAAATGCCCTTTATGGAGGCCGTGTGTCTCTCACCGACAGTATCATTGTTGCTGTCCAGAATCGCGCCTCCGTTGGCCTGGAAGTAGGCTATACGAAGGACCCGCCGTGGTCGGGTTGAGTTCAACACCGTTTCTTTCACGCTCCTCGGCGACGGTCGCCAAGCGCCCGTGACAGGCCGAGCTGTCAGCTTAACGACAAATACCGCTATCCTGCTCGTCAAGTGAAAATTTCTAGTATAAAAAATCAAGGACTTATCGTAGCGAAAATCCGGCGGAAAGCCGACCGAAAGCGTCATAGCGACTTAAGTTGACAGCTCCATTCGCCGCCCTGGAATAAAACCTCGCCTCTCTCGAACACTCAAACTCAGGACATAACTCACATGCTTCGCCGTCTGGTCGTCGAGACCTACCACAATGTCATTGGAAAACTTCCCCCGGTTCTGACGGTCAACGACGGCGATATCGTCGTGACCGACACGATTGATGCGGCGGGCTTTGACAAGTCGGGGGTGCGGCATGCCTTAGGACCGAACCCGATGAACGGTCCCATATTTGTTTCTGGGGCCGAGCCAGGCGACGCCTTGAAAGTTGAGATTTTATCAATGACCCCGACTCGAGATACCGGGTGGACTCGGAGCTCGGTCGCGGCAAATGTCGTCGATCCCGAATATGTGCGCGGACTGCCGCCCCGGGACACTGCCATTTGGACGATTGATCAGCATTCCATGACTGTTCGCCTTCAAGACCCGATCCCGGGCCTCGAAGATCTCGTTCTGCCGATGCGTCCGATGATCGGCTGCTTCGGAGTAGCGCCAAGTCTCGGTCAGTCAATATCGACAGCAACGAGTGGCGAGTATGGCGGCAACATGGACTATCGCTTGTTTGGGCCAGGAACCACAGTCTGTTTGCCGGTCTTCGAGACAGGCGCGCTGTTCTTCGTTGGAGATTGTCACGCTTTGCAGGGCGACGGCGAGATCGTCGGGACCGGAATCGAAACGACTTTCGAGGTGACGATGCGCCTGTCCGTCGTGAAAGAAGCTAAAATCACGTGGCCTCGCGGCGAAACGTCTACTGACATCTTTACGATCGGCAACGCACGTCCGCTTGATCAGGCGCTCCAGCATGCTACCACGGAAATGCTGGAATGGCTGGGTCGTGATTACGGCCTTGGCAAAACGGCAGCCAGCCACCTTCTCGGCCAGGTCGTGCGATATGACATCGGCAACGTGTTTGATCCGGCCTACACAGTGGCTTGCCGGGTATCCAAAGAATGGTTGAAGCGATAGAGGCATCGTCGAACGGCCATCGACTACGGTCCGGTCAGAGCCACGGACTAACCGCCCACTAGCGTGTCGGCATGTTCAGCGGGAAGAGGCGGATCCGCTACTGAAGTCAGCGTGAATTGAAAGACCGCGCCGTGGGGGGTATCTGCCTCAGCCCACAATCGACCTCCATGCGCTTCGACGATCGAACGGCAGATCGACAGACCGAGGCCCATGCCGCCAGGCTTGGTCGTGTAGAAGGGACTGAAAATCCGTTCGAGCAACTCCGGTCCCAGGCCGGGGCCCGTATCAGCCACGGCCACGCACAGGCAGTTGGTACCCTCCGTCATCGTCCGAACGCGCAGCTCTCGTGAACCGTCGATCATGGTGCCCATGGCTTCGGTAGCGTTGATGACCAGATTGAGGATCACCTGCTGCAGTTGCACCCGGTCGCCCTGCAGGAGCGGCAGGCTGTTGGCGAACTGCCTGTTCACTTTTATCCCATTCTTGGTGATTTCGCTCCGGGCAAGGCTGATCACCTCGTCAATTGTTTCATTGATGTCGACCACGTCTTGCTGTGGTGGGGCTTTCTTGATCTGCCCGCGTATGCGGCTAATGACCTCACCGGCCCGCCTGCCGTCCCTGGCGATCCGATCAAGCGCCTGGCGGACTTCTGCGAGATCCGGCTGCTCCATGTCCATCCACCGCAATGCAGCCTGCGCATTGGTGACGGTTGCAGCGATCGGCTGATTGACCTCATGGGCGATCGAAGCGGTAAGCTGCCCCATGGTTGCGACCCGGTTCGCATGCGCCAGCTCGTTCTGCATGTCGCGATACCGCCGCTCGCTGGCGCGGGCCTCCGCTTCGGCTCGCTTGAGCTCAGTGAGGTCGAGTACGAATATGACCGCCTTGCTGCGCGCCTCGTCGAAGGCGGCACTGGCGATCAGCACTGGCACCCGGCTGCCGTCTTTACGGATATATTCCTTTTCGAACGGGTCGCAGCTCCCCCTGGCGCGGATATCGGCCGCCGCCCGCTCGCCGACGGATCGCCACTCGGGCGGCGTCAGCTCCGTCCAGCGGATATGTCCCGCTGCAAGATCCTCGCGGTCGTAGCCCACCATGTGGAGAAAGGCGTCATTGGCATCGAGGATCCGGCCTTCCAGGGTCGCGATCAAAATCCCGATGATATTGGCATCGACCAGGCGCCGGATCTTGGCCTCGCGCTCCTCGAGGTCACGATAAAGGCGGCTATTTTCCAACGAAATCGCCGCCTCCGACGCGAGGAGCTTGAGGACCGCCATGCGGGCCGGCGTAAAGACGCGCGGCGCTAGATTGTTCTCGAGATAGAGCAGCGCGACCATCCGGCCTTGCTTGATCAGCGGCAGGCAAAGCACCGAGCGGGGCTTGTTGTCGCGGATGTACGCATCATTGAAGTCGTTTTCTGCTGCCGCATCGTCGAGGATCACGGGTTCGCCGGTGCGGGCGACGAAATTAGCGATTGCTCCCGGCATGGGGGCCGTGCTCGGCTCGGGGCGGAGATGGACGGCGACATCGCCGCCGGTCGTTTCCGCCTCGGCCTCGACCCGAAGCTCGCCGCCTCTCGGAAAGATCAGCAGGCCACGCCCGGCTCCAGCGTTTTCGAGAGCCGTGCGCATCAGCGTATCGATCAGCTTCTCCAGCACGATCTCACCCGATATCGCTTGCGATACCTTGATCACCGTCGCGAGATCGAGCTGTTCGACGGGTGTCCCGATCGTACTCGTCGGAAGTGAAACGGCCTGTGGCTCCGCGAGTTGAGGGTAGAGTTGATCCAGTTGGCGCACCTTGCCAATTGCTCCCCAGCGCAAGTATTCATACCGGGAATTCCGTAGATACAGCTGGGAGATATCCTCGAAGTCATGAACTGCGTAGAAGCGCGCAGCCAATTCATGGGCGAGCGCTTCGTTGTTGACGAAGCCGTTTGCGCGGGCCGAGCGGATGGCCTGTTCGTAGAGCCGCATGGCGTCGAGCGTGCGGCCTTCGATGCGGGCGATCTCGGCACCGATCAAGGCAGCGCGGTTTGCAAAGGTCTCCGGACAATTCTTCGCCCAGAGCGTGATCTGCTGGTGATGAGTCGCCAGCGCTTCCAAATGCCGGAGCCGCTCTTCGCCAAGGGACGTATCGCAGCGCGCCGCCCGAGCAAGTGCCCCGTAGAAATGGTATTCAGCCAACTCGAATTGAGACGGCACCGTCCAAAGCAGAGGCGCAACGTTCGATGCAGCCGCGACGGCAGATGCACTGTCGCCGGCATAGACGAACGCTTGCAGCTTGCGAATCCAGTATCGGGACGCGGCAATGGCCAGCTGGGGATTGCTCCCCAAATGCTGCTCGAAGCGGCCCTCATCGAAGTCCGCGTCATTAAAGGAGGTAAAGT
>NZ_JABAIH010000021.1 GCF_012641395.1 Rhizobium sp. P32RR-XVIII
GCTTGTTGAAGCTGACAACCGATGCATTGCGCCGACCCCGAAGAGCTGTCCAGTATGTCGTCTCGGATACGGTATCTCCGCCGTTGTAGTCCGGGGACGCTTTGCGGACACGGATGTCATATTGGCCGCGCGCAACTGCCCTTATGACGGAACGTCGAATGGCTTGAGATGACGACGCCGTGATGCCAATCGCTGGCAGGCTGACCCACGCCCCGGAACCAGCAACAGCATATTCAACCTCCACGACGACCTGATAGTTAACTCGTTTCCCGTCCTTTTTCTGATAGCGGTACACGCCGTTCGGGAAGCTGATATCTACCGAGATCTCATCTACATCATCCGCAGTTGTGCGCTGTGTCCAGCTGCTTAAGCTCCATCCGATTTTGTTTTCGAGAAGGATTTGAACCGATTCCTCGAACACCGGCTTGGTGTAGAGAGTCGGAGCTTCGGTTAGATGGTTCTCGATGATTTCATAGCTGACGTCGGCAAACCGATCGATCGGCGTTTCCCCGATGCGAAGATCCGAGATGGACACGGGGCCATAGCCGACGACGAACAACATGCGCAAATACTGGTCGTCGCCTGAAAGTTCCGTGTATGCCCCCGCCGCATAGGGCGGCGATATTCTGTGGTGGCCAAAGACAACCGGAATCGCCCCATACTGGTTCGCAGAGTTCTTGCCGCCGCCGATGGAATAGAGCGTCTTGGTCTTGTCGATTGCCGGCGCTTCCGGCTTGGCCGGCGGGAACAGCGCGTTGATGGCCAGCGAGCCGACAATGGTAATGCCGGCTGCGATCACGCTGGTTGCGCCCGCAACACCCGCCAAGCCGAGAGCACCAGCAATCGGAACTGCAAAGAACAGCGCAGCGACTGCAACCACGAGGCTCAGGATCGAGCGCAAAGCGCCCTTGCCGGGCACCTTCACGATGGATAGGACGGCGCCGGGTTTGACGCGGACGCGTGACCAGTTCTTCGCCTCGATCGCGTGGCCGTTGATCGTGACGTAGAGCCGGCTTGGCTCTATGCCGCAATACTCCAGAATCTCGGCTACCGACAGCCCTGCCGGGACGCGCGCATGTTCACGCTCCTGTCTAAGAGGTGAGCGGCGCAGGTAAACGTCCACGCCTTCGCCAGGCGCAATGATCTCAACTGGCGCCGTCGCCGAAACTAGCTGCATAGGTCTGCCTTACTGATTGAGACGGTAGAAACCAGAAATTCGGTTTCGCCAGCGCATGTCGCCAATGCGATCGATGACGGATGGATGCGGGCCTTCGCTGTGGAGCATGCGGCCTTGGCCGAGGAAGACGCCGACGTGGCTGTCGTGCCGCCCTGCCCGCATGAGCACGCCGTCGCCTGGCTGCGGCGTGTCCACCTGCTGCCAGTGCCGTTCGCGTTCCTCGTCGATCAGAGGTGCGATAGCGCCGTGTTTGAACTCGCGCGCATCCATCTCTGCGGAATAAGCGGGTACGGGAGTGCCGAGCACATCGCGATAGTAGAGAAACAGGATGCCCCAGCAGTCCGCGCCGGTATATTCGCGCCCATGGGGCACGTATGGAATGCCAACGAATTGCTGCATCAGAACAGTCCCGACCAAAGCCATTGCGCTTGCGGCTGACGCCGGTCTAAGCGGTTCAACATCACATACCTGTGCTTGTGAGAGAGTGAGACTCAGGCCATGGTTGCGGTGCGGGAGGGGCCAACACTCCTCCCGCACCTTCACCCACATGCTCAAGGAGTTGACATGAGCGATGCAGAGCGAATTGAAGCACTCGAACGACGAGTGGAAGAGCTGGAAAAGGTCGTTGCCGTCCTGAAGACGAGCGGCGCGAACACCGCGACTTCCCTCAAGCAAGCGGTTGCGGCGCTGCCGGTGCAGGCGCCTCTGAAGCGGAGGTAGGTGCCGCGACGAGGATGCAAAGTTCCGGCTGCAAATATCTCGTCATCCACTTGAAGGCGGCGGCGGCAACGTAGTCGGAAACGCGCTCGGAGACCTGCAATCCTAGCCGTTCAAGCCCGCATTTGCCGGCGGCGACTTCCAGCGCCGCGGCATCATCGGTGGTGACGCCACATTGTTCTTTGAGCCAGATTTCCAGAGCTTCCGCTATGATTACGTCGGCATCGGGTTCGTGTGCGAAACCGCTCGATATCGCTTTGGCGGCTTCATCCTTGAAGAGGACATTGGCGGCCAACAGAAGGCGGCGTGGATCAGTCTTCGTCATTTTGGGCTCCTTAAAACAGTCCAGGGAATGCGCCGGGCGTAAACTGCCCCGCCGGATACGGCTCGTTGATCAGCGCGTCGGCAACCAAGTCTGCGGTAATCTGCTCCTCGCCGATCGTGACATCCGACAGCTGCAGCGCAGGCATCTCGATTTCCACGTCATCCAGGCTCGAGGCCAGAACTATCTCCAGCTTGATGCTTGCCGGCGTCGTGAACGACCGCAACATGGCAACGAGAGATCTGTCTGTGTTGTCGATCGAAAGCTGGATTCGCGGCGGGCTGTCGCTCTTGTCGTCCGGAAGTGTGAACTCGAACGGCAGGAACAGGTATTCGTTGCCACGGCTCGTCGTCGCGTAGACCAGCGGTGAATCCGAAATCCGCGTCGTGGGATCCGAGGAAAGATAGATCGGCTCGTCCAAGTCCTCATGCGTCACTGTAAGGAGACAAATGACGACTTCATCCGTCTCTTGCGAGTTTATGGCATTGAGGAAGGCCAGCGAGACTGTACGGCTCATGGCAATACCTCAAGCGACAGCGATACAGTCCACTTGCTGGCGCCCAGACGCTTGACGCTATAGGGCGGGACATAGCGGACAAGAATGGTGTCCGTGCCGTATGGATTCCTAAACGTGAACGGCGCCGCGCCGTCGGCAATCGTGTCTCTGACGAAGTCGACAAAGGTCTCCCTCTGCGCACTCGTCATCAAGAGCTCACCGCTGAGCCGCGAAACGCCTGAGGTGGACCGGCGACGTGTTTTCGCCGGCCCTATCGATGTTTGGCTGCGCAGCAGATTGTCGGGAGCCTCTTCTTGAAGAGATGACGACGTGAACCGGCATGGAAGCGTTTCTGGCCAATCTGCAATCATCGGCGCGCCAAGCCTCCCTTAAGCCCGAATGCCCCCTGCATGGCACCTCGCGAGCGAGAGCCAGGCGTGTTTATCTTGTCCGCAACGGCCTCATCGATCATGACATCGAGTTGCGGGCCGGACGAAGTCTGGTGGGTTTGCTGCTTCACCTGAGACGACGTGTTGTTCGTGATGTTCACGACAACTCCGGGGTTGCCAGGTGATGGCTTCTTGCCGAGCGTCGGCAGCCGTGGCGCACCGACTAGGCCGCCGGTTGCATACCCCTGCAGGCGGCGAAGATTGTTGACGCCGATCCGCTTGGTGGTTTCGGCGTCCATGACGTATTCGCCCTTGTGGACGATGCCGGCCGGCTGATACTTGCCGCCTTGGCCGGTATAGCCGCCATCACTGAAGAGCCCCGGCAAAAGCTGGCCGGCAGACGCCGCGGCGAACTGCGAACTACCACCGCCGAACAGGCTGGAAAGGAATCCGCCACCGCCCTTACCGAAGATGCCGTCGAACGCCGTATTAAGGGCCATATCGAGCAATTTGTCGGCAATCCTATCAAGGGCGTTCGTCAGTGCGTCAGCCTCAGACGTACCGTTTCTGAGGTCAGAAATGAATCCCCCTAGCGCATCCTGCGCAAGGCCACGGAAGTCGTCTGCTGCGCGACGTGCATTCTCCTGCTGTTGCGCCAGCTTCTCGGCTTCGGCACTTGCTCCGGCGTAGCCAGTCGCCAGTTGATCGATCGACGCCTTCAAAGCTGGCGTGATCGTCAATCCAGCCTTCTGGGCTGCCGTCAGCAAGTCGCTCTCGGCGCGTGCCTTCTCGATTGCAAAACCGTAGTCATCGATCAGCGGATTGACCGCCGACTGCGCAGCGCTTTCGGTCTGAATGGCAGCCGTGCGCTCCTTGATCTGTTCGATCTCGCGCTGGTAGTCATCCTGGCCACGTCCCCCGCCTCGCCCTTTGCGTCCGCCGCCACCGCCTCCGCCTGGCTTACCAGGAGGCGGGAAGTCGCCAAGCGACACCGGCTTTACGCCCGTCGGCTTGAATGGCCCAAACTGCTCGAAAGGACCGAATTGCTCTGGTGGCTTGGCGGGCTGCGAGCCGGACGTTATGCCATTGAGCGTTGCCGGCACCGTGGCGGGAAGGTTCGCCGCTGATGCGCGGAGGTTGGCAAGCGCCTGCTGCACCTCGTTCAGGCGTGCGATCGCCTCTGTATTATCAAAACCGAGCGATGTATTTAGCGCAATACGATCCTGAAGTGTCTTGACCTCCTTCTCGAGGCTAGCCGTCTCATCCTTGGCCTTCTCAGCATCAAGATTGATGACATTGCCGTCGCCGTCCGTAATCCCAAGAGATTGGTTCAGATCTTTGAAGATCTGCGCATTGCCAAGGTCGCCGAGGAAGCCGTCGAGCTCACTCTTTGCGTCCTGGATCTTCTGAATTAGCCCGGAGACATCGAAGTCGTTGATCGCACTCGCCGCGGTGTTGATGCCGCCGGCAAAGTTCTGGCTGGCCCCGGTGGAATCGTTGAACTCCTTTGCGACATTCGTCAGCGCCGTTTTCAGGTTTGTGGTCGCCTGATCTAGCGTGAATACGGACCCAGCAACCTTATCTTGCAGTGTCGGGGCCCCAGCTTCGAACGCTCGGAAAAACGCCTCCGATGACACCTTGCCGTCGACCACCAACTGCTTAAGCGCAGCGACGGAACCGCCAGCCTCCTTCAGTCCAGCCGCGGCGGCCTGCGCGATAGTTGGGGCGCCTTCGAGGATAGAGTTGAATTCTTCCGCGTGTACTGTACCAGAGCCAAGCGCCTGACCCAGCTGCAAAAGAGCGCCGCTGGCTGATTGTGAATCAGTGCCAGCAACCCGTAGCGCCAAGGCGACGTTGTTCGTGAACCCGAGCAGATCTTCCGTCGATACGCCGAGTTCCCTTTGCGCCTGCGCAGCCTTGCCGTAGAGCGTAGCCAATGTCTCAATTGGCGCGCCATTTGCTAGTGCCGCCTTATTGAGACGTTGATAGACCTTCTCCAGATCATCTCCGGAGAGGCCGGCTACTTTTAGGGCGTTGGTGATGCGGGTCGCCGAATCGGAAAGTTCAGCTAAGCCCTTGACGGCTGCCGATGTCAGGAAGGCGGCACCAATCTGGACGCCTGCACGAGCGAACGATGCAGCGATGGCTTTGCTGCTGCCCTCGGCGCGTTTTTGAATGGCGCCGAGGCGCTGGTTTGTCACTCCCTGCGCTCTGCTGAGAGCATTTTCGTATTTCTTGATATCGGCAGAAAGCTGGACGACGAGACGCTCAAGGTCAGTTGCGGCCATGGGCACCTCCTGTTATCGTGCAACCTATGGATGGATTTTTAAAGATTATCGGAATGGCGATCTTCGTGATCGCATTGGGTGCCGTCGTCATACTGGCTGCATCGACTCGGGGCGCCGGCATGGCAGCTATCGTCTATGCTTTGCCGGTGATGGTCGGCGGAGCTGCTATCTATGCCCTTGGGGCGATCCTCACGAACCTCATTGCGATCCGCGAGGCGTCCGATCGTCAGGCTGCCGCGTTGACCGAACTGGTAGCGCAACGGCGAACAGCTACCCTTTCGACTTGAGCCACTCGAAAAGTTCGTCTGCTTCCTTGTCGCTCATCTTCCCGTCATCGCGCTCATGAGCCTCGCATGCGGCAAAGAATTGCCACATCGACATCGCGTTTACTTGCTGTGGCGTGAACCCCATCAGCGATCCAGTGCCGTAAATCGCGCCAAATCTAAGCTTGCCGTTCGGCAGATCGTCTATTTGACTTCCGCTTGATTTGGCGCTTCTGCCTCCCCCAGCTTCTCATCCTCCGCGCCGATTAGACCCGCAGACAGAATAGCTACGGCGTACGGATGGCTCTCCACCGGCGGGCGCGCCTCGACATAGGTGCGGACCAGCCTGAGGGCCTTCACCGGCTCCATACCGCCGCCGATGAGGCCTAGGCGAATGACGTTCGAGATATCCTCGATGCGCCACTGATGCATGTGCAGGCGGTTGAGGACGACATACGGGCCGGCGTCCGTCTTCTCCTGCAGCTCGGCCAATTCGCCCCACCCGAGGCGGAAGACGTAATCGCCATCCGCCCAGGAGAGTTCAATCTTGGCGTCACGGCTCATGGCGTGGCCGGCGTAGTGACGCGGACGAGCTCTCCGTCGGACTGCATTTCGATGTTCGCCGTGACGCGGCCGCCCTGCTCAGCTCCAGCGGTGAAAGTGGCGACCTGCATCAACCCGGTCCAAGTGATCGTCTTGGCAGGGAACTCGATCTCGATCTTCACGGGAACGCTTTCCACGTTTTCCCACGCATCGAGCCAAGTATCGACAGATTCAGCGGCAAGGACACCTTCGCCCGAAACAGAGGCCGAAAGCGAGCTGGCATCGCGACCGACCCATGCGACTGCATCAGGATCCAGGCAGTCCGGCAGGTTAACGTCGGTGAGGTCCTTGGTGAGCGTCAAGCTCTTCGAGGTAAAGCCGCAAGGCGCGGAATAGACGATCGGCGTCGCATCGTCACCGAGGAGAACTCGGAACTTGCCGAAGCGGGCAGTGGATGGAGGTGCCATGGAGTGTCTCCTTCAGATGGCGTTTGCAGTTAGCTTCCAGCAGCGACTTCCTTCGCCGCCTTGTTGATTGCTCGTGTGACGCGCCCTTTGACGCGCTTCCGGTTGGCCCGAAAACTGACGTAGAAGAACGGCCGGGCAGGCTGTTCTTTGATCTTCGCGCCGGCGAACTTGCCGCCAGCGACGTGTTCTTTTGTCCCGAATTCGACCCACCGGGCGTAGAAGGCTTCGCTGTTGCCGGCGTAGATCGTGATCGTCAGGTCGCCGCCGGTCGTTTCAACCTTGCCGATGGTCATGGCGCCCTTTGGCGCGCGGCCGTATGTCCAACCGATGCTGTCTCTCAGTGCGCCGGTGTCAGATGGAACCAGAGATTTCGCCAATGCGACGATCTCGTCAGCGCCTGCCTCCATCGCATCGCGGATGCGCTGCTTGACCTTGGCCGGCAGTCGATCAAGCTTCGCCTGCAGTTTCTTGAGGCCTTCGATCCGGGAAGCCATCAGGCGGGCTCTTCGAGCAGCGCCACGACCTGGACAATGCCATGCTGAGTCGTTGGTTCCGGATCATCGATGACGCGCCATAGCCGAACCTCGATTGTCGCGAGCGCCATCTCGTCGAGAGGGAATTCCTGCTCGTGCAAAGACTGCCGAACCTCGGCAATGATGTCGTCAACTGCCCACCGGCTCGGTTTGCGAGACCAGATGTCGATCTGTGCGGTGATCTCCTGCCCGTAGATGCATTCAGCGTCGTCAGATGAGCCGTAGAACGGGCCGCGGCTCACGTACGTGTTCTGGGCTCCCCACGGCTGCTCTGGCGCCTTGTCGTGGATGCCGTCGACCATTGCGACCAGCGCAGCATTTGCCTTGAGCGCGCCATAGATGGCGGCCCACAGTTCTTTCCCGGCACTCATGGCTTTTCCTTTAAGGCGCGACGCCCGTCTGGGCTTCGAGATAGACCCAGTAGCGATCGGAGACGGCATCAACGATTTTCACCGCGTACACGTCGCCGGTGCGAACATCCCTCATTCGCCAGTCCGCTTGGATCTGCTTTGTCTCTGCGGTCGAACGAAGGTAGACGCCCAATAGGTTCCGGCCTTCCAGCCGCGCGGCGACGACTGCCTCAGAGCCGCCACGGGGGCGAAATGCTGCCCATGCCTTGAACCGCTCTGCGAACCCGCCCTCGGTATTCCCGAGGCCATCGTCGATAATCGCTCGCTCATCGAAGGCAACGCGGTGCTGCAGCTCGCCGGCAGTCGGCTTAATCGGCGCCATCGGCGGGCTTCCCTGCTGACGGGATCTCGACTGCCTTGCCTGCCGCAACGGCCTGGTCGGCGCACTCGCGCTTGACGGTCAATTCCATGCCGGCCTTGTAGCCGACGGTCGATTGCGAGGTCGGCTTGTAGTCGAAGTCATGCGTAAAGCGGACGCGCGCCATAGGTGGTCTCCTTCAGGCGATTGCTGGATCGCGGAGGCGGTAGAGCAGCGCCACCACGGGACTTTTGGGATCACCGGAGCCAAGCCCGGGCAGAAGGCCGCCGGTGTTCGCCTCGTCGAGCAGGCTCTGGACGAGAAGCAGGACAGCCGCGTTGACGCGTGCCGGTACCGTGGTTTCGTCCCAGCCCGCGTCTGGCTTCTTCAGGTAGTCGAGGACCGCATCCTCGGCCTGGCTGATCTTGAGCTCGATGTCGGGGATCCGCTCATCGCCATCGACGAGGGAGAGACGCAGCGCGAGATTGACTTGATCGACGGTCACGAGCGCCATGGTCACTTCCCCTTAGCCGGAACGCCGACGGTGAGCGGCCGGAACTGCTTGGCTTCCTTTACCTCGCCGTCCTTGCCGTCACGGCCTTTCTTGGCGCAGAGCGTCCAGTCCTTCGAGCCGTCACCGGGCTTTTCGGACGTGTTCTTGTCGCAGTGCCAGAGCGATCCCGCCCAGGTGACCGTGTCGCCTTGCTCGTAAGGCTGGCCGTCCTTGAAGACGCCGCGATACAGCATGACGGGGAAACCGAGCTCGACCTTGTAGGAAAGGTCGCCGCGATCGAAGGACAGCAGGACTGTCCGGCCATCATCCATGACAGAGGCGTCGAAGTCTTCGAGGTGGAAGCCATCGCGCCCTGGCTTTCCCGGATCGCCGTCCTTGCCGACGACAGGCCCGAGGTTCTTCGTCTCGCCGTTGGTGAGGGTGATGACTAGTTCACCGGCTCGATCGATCAAAGCACCGGCCAGACCGACGCCGTCCTGCCCATCTTTCGCCCTGGCGAGGTCACCAGCGCGTTTCGCGACCTCAGAGGCGACAAGAGCCGCAACGCCATCTGTCGACGTTCCTAGAGCCTTAATTTCGGCTTCGATCAGTTGACGGACTTCGGCCATGTCAGCATCCTTGCCGTCCCGAGGTTGCGGCAGGGTGTCGACGCGCTTCTCAAGCGCAGCCAGGCGGCTCGAAATCGGATCGAGTTGTGCCTTTACGATCCCGGCGAGTTCAAGGCCGAACGCCTTTGCGTCAATCATGCCGCGATACCTTTCTGAAATGATAGAGCCGCCTCGGCGAAAAAGGCGCGCTGTTCGGCTGCCGCGCGATCGGCGGCGTCATTTGCGGCATCGTCAGGTTTCGGGCCCGGTGTCGCAGCGGTACCGAACGGATCGGCCTGAGCATCACGCTTGGCGAGAGCTTCAAGCGAGAAATCCTGCTGCTGGCGATAGACGCTGTCACCGCCGGGCTTGGGCGGAAGGTTGACACGCATTCGAGCCTCATTCGGCGTGAACGTGTTCTTGCCCTTATCCAGCACTTCCATCTGCGTGATGCTATCCATCCGCAACAGATTTTCGGTGTCTAGCTCAGTCCCGATATTCTCGCCCATGCCCAGGCCATCGTCGAGGCAGAGCTCCATCGCCTCGATCAGCACCTGCAGACACTGAGAATAGTATTCGACGTTCAAAGCCTGGATGTTGTTGAAGGCCGGCATCTGGCCGATGCCGATTTTATAAAGCGGGACATGATAGGTCGAGCAAATGACCTGCGCCGTCCATTGAAGCTGCTCAATGAGCTGGCTGTCGGTCGACTTGGCTCTCATCGCCTCATATTTGAGGCCATCTCCGAGGACGGCCACTTTGCCTGAATTCTCACCCGCGAAATTCGTATCCCAGTAGTCTTTGATCCGCTTGGCCGTCTCATCCTCGATCGCACCAGGCGCGGTGAGAACGCCACCGGGACGCGCGCCGTTCTTGAAGAAGGAGGCGCTGTCGTTCTGGATGGCGAGGCCCTGCATGGCAGCGAGACCACCGGCGAAGATCGGAGAAAGACCGACAAGCGGATGATAGGAGCAGTTGAACCGGTCGTGGATGATCTCCCGCGCCGGAACGACAACACCCTCCTTGAGGCCGGCCAGAGCATCGGTATTCAGCTGGTAGAAGACGTCGCCGCTTTCGGAAACCAGCGGCGTGACCAGGCGAGGATCCAAGACATAAAGCTTGACAACGACGCCACGATTGTCGCGCTGCTTCAAAACGTAAGTGTTGCCGGTCTGCAGCTTCGATAGAACCCACGATTCCACGAACTGCATGCGGTTCTGAAAATGGTTCGGCTTGCGGAGCACCGGCGAATAGGCCGAGTTGCTGACTTCCGTCCAGATGCCGGAATCGTCCTTCTGCACCAGCTTAATGCGCAGCTTTGCGATATCGGAGGCAATGAGCGTGCGGCAGGCGAAATCGGCGTGGTTAGAGAGGACACTGTCGAACTTGACCTCGACGTTCTGCTGCCAAGCGCCGGCAAAGCGCTCGAACACGGTGTACCAGCCGCGGCCACCGTCATCGACAGACGACAAAGCCTTCTTGGCCGTCTTCACGCGGGAGATGTTGAACCCGAAAAGGCGCATCAGTTCGCGTCCCTTGCCTCTGCGATCTTCGCCCGGAGCGTTTCGGCATCCCAGCCGTGAAACGGCCGCTTGCCTAAAACGTCGTGATATTCCTTGCGGAGATCAGCCAATGCGTCGCCTGGTGCGCTGTCTCGGCCCACTCGCTCGTGAGCGCCGGCATGTGGATCATGTGCCGTGCCTTGGGCCTCGTAGCCAGTTGGTGCGGCCTTCGCCTTCCTGACCGCGATCAGCACGCGGGCATTGGCATTCGATGCGGTGAACTTGTCACCCGGCAAAAGGCGGCGTGTTCCATAGGTCATGCGGCGGGTAGCGATCAGGTCCATCGAAGCCTCCATCAAAAAGACGAAGGGTGGGGCCAAAGCCCCACCCTGTTTCGCATTACGGGGTAACTACAGGAGTGCCGTAGTCGGCATCGCCGATGTAGGCCACCGCAGAAGCACGGCGCTTCGCAAAGTTCAGCGGACGTACGACCTTGATGGCAACGGAGTCCGTCTGGAACATCGATACGACGCTGGCATTCGCTACCGGCGTGTCGCTGGCGCCATCCGGTGCGCTGTCCATCTGGATCGCAGCCTCGGTGGAGAGGGAAACCTCAACGCCGCGATCGCCGATCTTGTAGATGTCGGACGGCTTGAGCAGGATGAAGTCTCCCGCACCGACGTTTCCGCCAGCAACCAGCGTATCGCCCAGGAGCGAGCCGCCGTTCGCCGAAAGGCCCGGGAATGCGAAGTTGCCCATCACATTCTGCATGAGCCCCAGAGACTTCGCGAGCGACTGCGTGGTGACGAACTGAAGACCATCAGCGTTGTTCGCCGCGATGAAGCCAGCATAGAGCGCCTTCACGTCCGCGATGACGCCTTCGATATCCGTACCGGCACTGGTACCGGCCGTGAGGCCGTTGAGGATACCGGCAGGAGACACGCCAGCAACGGCAGCGCCGGCGCCAAGGAAGGTCTGGTCGACACGCTGCGCCGATGCCTCCACCAGAGCATCGCGAACCAGCTTTTCAGCCGATGGCGAAGAGTCTCGAAGCAGTTCCTTCGAAACCACGGCCAGAGCGGCAACCTTGAGCGGGGTCAGGTTCACGTCGAAAAAGTCAGCCTTGCTGACCGGGATCGACTTCGACTGACCAACCCAGTAACCGGATGCGGCGCCGTCCTGACCAGCGATGTTGACGTTTGCCGGCACTTCGCGCAGCGGCAGCTTGTCGAACACGGTACGGCTGTAAAGGTAATCGATAAAGTCTCCGGTGAAGCGGTCAATGTGAACGAGCTCAGCTCCCCATTCGCCGGATTCGGTACCGCCGCCGGCAACAGCCGCCTTGATGGTTTCGACGAGCTGCGGATTGGAAACGCCCCAGCGCTTGTGCGCAATGCCCACGGCCGACACATCGGAGATGCGCGCCAGGGTCTTGGCGATCACCATGCGGGTGAAGCTCTGGCCCTCAAAGGCCTCGTCCTTGTCGCTCTTGATCACGACAGGAGCGCCCATGCGCACAGCAGCGCCGGCATCAGCGGTCTTGATCTGGTTGGCGACCACCGGCTTCGCGCCGAGAGCCTGCGCCTTTTCCAGAGAGCGGAGACGCTTCAGGTCGCCGTCGATCTGGCCGACTTCCTGTTCGAGCGTATCGAACTCTTCCTGCTCGGCCTGGTCGGTCGAACGGCCTTCGTCAATCGACTTCTGCATGACTTCCGACATGCGAGTTGCCTTTGCCTGGCGAGAGGCTTCCAGCGCCGCGATCTGTTCAGCAATGGTTTTCATAGCTGTGTCTTTCCTTGGATTGAGATTTACGGGTTTCGTGGATTTTCCCGAGGCGCCGGGACGAGCAGGCCGATCTGCTGCCTTCGGCTCTTTGCCAGTCGCGGCAAGCAGAGGGCGATCGATCGACTTGATGGTTGAGATCACCGCGTCGGCATTGGCCGGCACAGAGACGAGAGAGAGTTCGAGGACTTCGGAAGCGGTGAACCGTATACCGCCGTCGTCCATCCACGCGTATTCGAGTGCGCGGAACCCGATCGAGACTGCCCGAACGAGGCCAGCCTTGATCTCGCCCCATGCGGTTTCGACGCGATCGCGCAGCGGGCCAGCCTCTTCGATGATCGGCAGCTTGGCTTCGAAGGTAATGCCGTTCTTCGTGGGTTTGTCGAAGGTGACGGTACCGACAGGCTTGTCGTGATCGTGTTGATGCAACAGTGGCATCGGGTTCTTGAACTGGACGCCCAAGGGTTCCACGATGTCACCGACGCGGTCCGGGTTGGGTGTCGTGGCGACGCCGCGGATAATGCGCTGCTCCTCCTCGACGGCTTTCACCGTCAGGACCGAATACATCCTGTTCATGTGTGGTTCCTTATCGGCCGCCGACGACCAGCATCTGGAATTGCGGCTTGCGCTTTGGTTCGGGGTTGCGGCTCATCACCGTCACGGCATTGAAGAGAGCCATGACCGGATCAATCTTGGCATCGCCGGCATTCTGCTTCGTCGCTCTGATCGCCGTTGCCGTTGGCTCGATCTTCAGGTTCGAGACGCACCAGTCCATCAGGCCGCTGCCGGAGTGTCGGAGCGTACCGTTCGCGAGCTTCCGCTCTGCCGTCTTGATCGCGTTCATCAGCTGGTAGCCTTGCGGCACGCCGATGAGCAGGCCCTCTTCCTGGGTGATGCCGATTTCGTCCAGAGCCTCGACCATTTCGCCGAGGCCGGCCGGGTCAACCGCGACACAGGCGAGCAATCCGGCGTCTTTGATCTGAGCGATGACGCCGATGATTTCCGAGATATCCTCAAGCTCATCATCGACGATTGTCAGCTCCTCTGCATCGGCCAGATCCTGTAGCTTCGTCGCGATTGTCTTGCGCCGCTGCAACACGCCCTTGTGACACCATGCATGGACCCAGCAAAGCCACGCCCGCGTCTTCTTGTGCCGGCCGACCACACATAGCCCGAACAAGTCATCGAGGCCGCCACCGTCCAAACCGGGCACGATGACGTCGCAGCTGGCAAGGAGATATTCGAGCGTGATCTTCTCATCTGCTCGACCACCCCAGAGATCAGCGCCCGGCCATCTGTTGGCGCGGAGGTTCATGCCGATCTCGACGTTCAGATGCTTGGCAAGGAAGGTCTGGATCGTGTCCCCTTCCTCGTCCTGACCACTGATGACGGCGGCCAGCTTGCGTTCCAGCCACTCCTTGCGGACAGATCGGCCCATGTTCGGGTTCGTCACGTAGAAGTTTTCAGGCCGCTGGTAGGCCTTGCTTTTGATCATCTCCTCCGGGAACTCGTAGAGAACCGGCAGGAAGCGAGGATCATCTATCTCCCCATCCCGAACCCGGCGGGCGTAGTCGAGCTTCTCCTTGAACACACCAGCCGGCGGAGTATCCGACTGGGTCGTGATGTAGATCACGAAGCCCTCAGGCCGCGAGATCAGGCCGCCAGTGGCTTCCTGCAGCATGGCGCCCGCGTTCGCCTTCTTGCCGAAGAGCCAAAGCTCCTCGACCAGCACAAATGCCGCCTTCTTGCCGGCTGACGTCGTGGAATCTGCCGAGACCACTTTCAGGACCGCCATCGTCAGGCGATGCGTGATCTGCTTCAGATTGTCCTGCACATGCAGAAGGTCGACCAACTCAGGATCGGCCCTCACCATGTCAGCGGCAGGCTTGAACGAGTTGTCCGCTACCTCTCGCGTCGGCGCCAGGATCAGCAGTTCGGCCGAATGACGCCAGTTACGGAGCAGCGCCGTCAGCATGATTCCCGCGACGATCGTGCTCTTTCCATTTTTTTTTGAGATAAGAAGAAAGAACTCCTCGATCAGCCGAGTAGCGTTGCCGGCGTCGTAGGCCCCGAACACGGCGCGCACGAAGTCCAGGACGAAGTCTTCACTGACCTCTCCGAATGTGGGGTGCCTGATCTCCCCCGTTTCCGGATCCTCGATCTGCGCCAGGTCCACGACCTGCAGCGACTTGAACACTTCGAGCGCGGCTTCTGCCTCGTCGGGAAATAACGGGGCGAACGGGATAAGCGATTGGCGCTGGACGATACGATCGCGCCAATCGGTGCAAGCCGTCGACCACTGCATCAGCGGTTGTCTACGACCAGCTTCGGAGGCGTCGGAGGAGCAAACTTGCCGCCTACAGCCTTAGCCGCGGCCTTCTGCTCTTCCTTCTTGCCGCGCCTCGGCTCGCTGGCCTTGGTCTCGCGCGCCTTGACGGCATCAGCCGCACCGGAGGCCCTGCCCATCTCCTCGAGCTTCTTCTGAGCGGCCACATTGCCGTCTCTTGCAGACTTGAACAGAAGGCCGATCACCTCCTTGCGGCGCTGCGCATGACCGTCGGCCAATTCATCCGGGAAATGCTTGCGCAGCGTATCAGGATCGATGCCAAGCGACCGGGCGATGGTGTTGTCGCTCTCGCCTACGAATTTCATCTCCTCGACCGTCTTGCGGTCCTCAAGAGATGGACGATATGACGGCCGCCCTCCCTTTGAAGAGCGCTTCGGTTTTTCGGTCATTTCAGCCTTCCTGCCGAAAATTTCGATCTGTGAGAAAAAAATATGTAGATGAGGGGGACGCGGGTCCGGGCCGGAGACGCCTTTTAGGTCTGACCCTCCCCCCCCCTCTGATGGGGATAGGCCCTGCTTGCCACACAGCGCTTCACTCAGACGCTTCGCCGGTCTCGGCGGTCTCTCGCCACTCGCGATCCTCACTGAGCCTCAGAGGTGACGTCTCCATCCGGTATGCGAGACCGATGATAGAGAGGGAGAGGATCGCCCTCTGTCCTGCCTCCTGCTTGATCTCGGCACCGATGACACCAGGGATGGGTTTGCCATCGAGGAACACTCGCATCTTGCCGCACTCGTAGTGGCGGATGACGAGGCGAGCGTTACTGGGTCTGGGTACTGCCATGGTGCACCTGATTGCCGGTGTTCCAATCAGCGGGGGGGCGTGACCGCACCGAGCTTCATGCCTGCGTCTAAGATGATGACGCGGCGCTTGCCGAAGATCTCCGCCATCTGCTCGTTGAGGCGATCGAACTGCTCGTTCGAGATGCGCGTGTCCAACTGCAGCACCAGCATATCGCCGGGCTCAAGGTGGAGCTTGGTCATGTCACCGAGGAAGCGTATCTCGCTCTTGCTGTCATCCATTAGATTACCCTCTTTCCCACTCACGCCAAACGGTCACGCCATGGTGGCGGAGGATGTAGCCTTCCGGATACTGGCTGAGCACGATCTTGCCACCTTCGGCCGTGTCGCCTTCGTACCGCGTCCATGTACTGGCTTCTGATGGTGCAGCTTCGATGTCCGCGTCGATCTCAACAGGGCTCACCAATCCAGCCAAAGACAAGATGCGAGCCGTGAGCCACATGCGGAAGCCGAAGGCCATTGGCCACCTGATGGTGATCCGCAATTCCTCAAGCACCTTCCGTCCATCGATCATAGCCTCCGCCATTGGCCTACCCTTCCACCTGTGCCCTGCGCTCCTCTGACTGGATCATCCCGTCGTGGATGCGCTTGGTCACGGTCTCGATGTTGTTGATGTCCCAGAAAAGCTCTGGCCTCCCAAGATGCGGGATTTTGTGGTTCGCCACTGGGGAGTTCGGGTCGTTGCCGGTGCCTGAGCAGAGTTCACCGCTGCGCTGGCAGGTGTAGAGGTCGCGCTCGAAGGCCTGCCGCCTCAGCCTTTCCCATCGTGGGGTGTTGTACCAGGCGCGCCAGGGCTGGGTTTGACGTCTGTGCTGGTCTCGTGCCTTCTCGCCTGGTATCCGGCCGACCAGAGGCTTGATGGTAGCGACCAGGGGACGCAGCGTCTTGAGCTTAGGCATCGGGCATGCTCTGATGTCTTCCGTTTTTCAGGAGTGGCGTGGGTTAAGGTGTGGAATGGCAAGGATGATACCGAGAGAGTTTGCCGGAATCTCCGGCAGCCCGTACGAACTCGTTCAAGTAACACTGCTAGGCGATGGCACCTTAAAAGGCAGGATCCATGGACTGCCAGTTACCGGGCATGTGGTTGACCCGCACGCCAGCGTCGACGAAGTAGCCGATGAACTCCAACTGACGAACGTTCAGGAGCGCCAGCAATACGTCGGTTGGCTGGACATCCTGGAGCGGCTTCGCTCCAAAGCTGCCGGCATGAAGCAGGGTGGCTAACCCCGGAGCGGCGGCGCGGGCTCTTCACCTCACGAGTGTGGCCATGGTCTTGTCGCCGGTGGACGTTTGTCGTTATTGGGCGGAACATTGGTAAGTGCGCAGTAGTTCGGGCTCGCGCGTCTTCTCAAAGGGGCACCCATGAAGCTCTACGTCATTGCATCCGCCGCAGCGATTGCGCTCTCGTCCTGCTCCGCCGGTTCAGCCGAAATCGAGCCGATCCCAGGCAGCATCACCTATGGTGGCCACGTCGCGCGCCTAACCAGATCACCTCCTGGTAGCACCGTGCCGCACGAGTTTGACAACCAGTTCGGAAACTTCGTGCAGGAAGTCTATATCGTCCAGCCGGATCGAACCCTGAAGCTGGTGAGGCGTAAAGTGGGCCAGAAGCCAGACCGGTGATATCCAGCCCTACCGGCCGTCCATCGTCGCGGTTGGTGGACAAAGAAAAACCCGCCACCGGGTGGTGACGGGCTGTGGTGGTCGGGAGCTGGGAACCGCAATCACCCAAAATTAGTAGTTGAACAGACGAAGTGCCGATTCGTTCACCGGTTGTCCGGGATTGTTGCTACTTATATTAGCAATGCGATTCCGAGCGCCTCGAATTTGACGCCCTAGCTGCAGGCCGGCGAGTGAGGATGCGTCGGGAGATCAACCCGAGCAGAGCCTCAGAGATCATCCCTGCGGGATTTTTGCCGCGCCCGGATTACCGGTGTTCGAATTCTCCCGTAGGAGAAGGGTCGATTGCGGCTTCACCGTTCGGCTCGCTCCAGGAGCTGCCGGCGGCGTTCGTTTCGCCAGTGGGCGTGGGCGAGAGCATCAGCCCTTACCTGCTCTTTCTGGCCGGTCACTTCGTCGTCGCGCCAGTCCGTCGCGCAATTCTTCGAAGCTACCGTTATTGACGTGTCTTCTAGGGCGATTTGCGTCACGTCGTCAAAGGCCACTGTCAACCGGACTCGGCGTTTTTGGTTCAGCGCGTCCGCGATCCGTTGACAATCAGACTGTACACGCCGTTCGAAAGTTCTTCGAGACATGTCGATTTTCCGCAGATAGCGTTCGAGGTAGATGCCTTTGCGCGTCTTGATGAAGGCATATTCGTAAACCCGCTTGCGCTGCTCTTCGCTGAGATAGGTGTTCACCCAGTCCCAGACCTCGTACATGCGGCTGATGGCGCCGGCCGATGGGATACGGGGCGCTTTGGCCTCCTGATAGCCGTAGGCCTCCATCATGTCGCGAACCACGTCAGACATCGCGCCGGAGGCCAAACGCGGCCCCAGGTCGCCAGGTGAGGCGCGCAGGGTATAAGCGGCCTCGATGATCTGGGCTCGCACTTGCTCGTATGTCCATTCCGCAAATGCCATCGTCATGCTGCTTCATCTCCTCGGTATGGCCAGAGGCCGAATTGCTGCCGGAGTGCCACGAGGATTTCGTCGCTCATGGGCATTCCGTATTTCATGGACCGGGCGCCGCGGCGAAGGGCGCCGAAGTCGATGGCGTTGAAGTCCGACACCAGCGACGGCCGCTTGACCAGATCGGGATTGGCGATGAGCAGACGCGAGATAGCCTTCAGGACATCGGCATAGAGCTCGCCGGCGTTTTGCGCGGATCCGGTGACGAGCATGAGGACCAGGCGGAGGTGATCTTCGCCATGACGGGCCCCGATCTCTCGAAGCGTCGGCTTGCAATAGCACTCTCGAGACTTTCGGCTCGTGGGGCTATGAAGCTGCCAGTCGCGGAGAATGACCCCGCACTCGCGCGCGATCCGGTGGATGTTGACGGGCGATCGGCTCAACGCTCACCCCGCGCTGCTTTTTCTGCGAGGTACGCAGCCGGGTCGATACGCTTGACCTCGGATGCGGCGCCGAAGGTCCCGAGCTTATGGTCTCGAAACTTCCGGGTCGCCTGCGGATCGAACTTCGCAGACGCGATGTCACGGACCCAACCTACCGCCTTGTGGGCGTCCCGCTTCATCTGTTTTTGCTGCCGAGCGTCGATCTTCTGCTCGCGCCTGAGCTGCTTCTTTGACTTGCCCTTCTCGGGCTTACCCCAAAGCACCTGCCGATCGCTCTTGGGGCGTGGCGGCGGACGGTTGGCGCTGTCGCTGTCGAGACGTTCGAGGGCCTTCCATGCCGCCGCGTTGGTTTCGAACGGTCCCTCGACTAGCTTGCCGTGTTGGTCGGTGATCTCGTGCTGGCCGGCATCGTTCCGGGTGATGTTGAGGATCCTGGTCAACGGCGAAACTCCTTGCGAAGCCGGCGGAGCTTGATGGCAAGTTTGATGAGGTCGAGGATGATCATTGCAGCCACCCCGCAGCTTTCGCGACATCATCAACACGCCCAGCTAGCGCAGTGAATCTGTCGTCATTGGACACCTTGAACAGCGCGTCGATATCGCCTGTGGTTTCGAGGTGATCCAACACAATCCCGGAAGCCTTTCTGACGATCAGGTACGCCTCCTCGCTAGGTTCTCGATAGCAATGAAGCAGCGCGGCTTTCAGCTTGATGTACGCCTCGGCAAGGTTCCCACTCGCTAAAGCTGCGTCTACGTCAGACCAGACTGCCGCGACAACCTCAGCCATTGGATGCCCCTCGGCCACGCTAGCAGTCTCGCGCGATGGTGCGGCTTCCTTGGTTTCGTCGCTGAAAATAGAACACATGTCCCCGATGAGACCCAATGTCTTGCGGAGACGCACCGTTCTTTCGACGTGAAGGGCAATGAGCGCAGTGGGATCGTCCGTCGCCGGGTTAATGTTGGCGATCGATGAAAGCATCTCCACAGCGGCATTCCGCTTGGAAATAAACGCTAACGCTCCTTTGATCCCGCCCAAATCGGACACCGTGTCCGATTTCAATCCGGACCGTGAGATCTGCATTAGCCGGCGCGCTTGCCTTTCACCAACGCCCGCTCTTTCCAGAAAAGGCAGCCACTCGCCGTGCTTGCACGCATCCTTCGCCTGGCAGAGCAGTGATCCAGCTTCTAGCGCCTTATCAATCGTCGTCATTTCAGCGAGAGCAGACGCTTCTGAAGCGAGCTTTACGCATTCAGCCAGGTCGGCCAGCGTGTTGGATAGTTCTGTCATGCTGCAGTTCCTTCGGTTGGAAACAATTCGGTCTGGGACAGACGGGCCCGCCAGTTGCTGACCGTCTGGGGGCTAACACCGGCACGGCGGGAAATCTCACGGTCGGAGAGTTCCGGATTGGAGCGGAGAAGGGCCTGCACGTCCGCTGCCTTGGCGGCATTGGTGCGGCGTCCATTTTGAGCACCCAGGCCACGGTGAGATGGGATGGCCGGATCGGTGATGTCGGCAGTGTTGAGCCAACCCGATTTTATCGGGTTGGCCGCCATGGCGCGCAGGATCTGGATGTCCGCGAACAGGCGCGACCATTCCGGATCCTCGAAGCTCCGCTCGTCGATCCACTGCTTTTCCCACTCGTAGGACTTGTAATGGAAGCGCGCGTCGAGATCGTCCCACGACGCGACCGGCTGAGTTTTCATAACGTCGCGCAGGAGCTCGATACGCAGCTCGACCTCAAGATCGAAGTAGTACTCATGGTGATCGAAAAAGTGTGCTCGATCATCGTTCAACTTGTCCCAGGCCTTCAATTCCTCGAACGCCTCACAGATCGTAGGGGGAAATGGGTATGCACCTTTGATCGCATCAATTGCCGCAGGGTCGACGTCCGGCAGCTGGAAGAAATTGCTATCGACCCCGGCGAACACGTCGGCATATTCCCGTCTGGTGCCGCAAATGTCTGTGTACCTTTTCCGTTTGGCGACGAATGGCTTTCCTGCCTGCTTCAGAAGAAGCTCTAACGGCGTGGGATCGAAAAACGCCTTTACGGATCCGAACTGCTTCAGGATTTCGTCCCGCCGCGCCTGGTACCGCCTTTCGCGCTCATTTTGCTCGCGTGCCCGCTTGGCCTTGTATCCCGGCTCCTTCTCTTCCATCCAATCGTCGAAGCCCTCAAAGATATTTGTCGACTTCGGTTTCGCTGCAGCGTCCATCTTGGACACCGCCTCATTCAGGCTCATCCCGGCCTTCGCAGCCATCGCCTCCGCCATTCGCTTGGCATTGTCTCGCTCGCCGTCGTTCACGCCGTTGGTGACATGGGCATAGACCTTGCGGAACTTCTCGACGTCCAATGTGATCGCGCGGGCGTTCATGCAGCGCCCCGCTTTCTGTCCGAGCGGAATGATGGCCGAATTACCTGGGCCGGTTTTTCATAGACGGGGTCCACCGCAGGCATGAGCCGAACGATAATCGGCGTGAGATCGATGATGATGGCGCTAGGACGGCTGTCCGCCCATGCGAAGAGATCGAGTTGCTCCTGCATCATGCCGCCAACCTCCGAAGCGCGTCCGGGGTCATGCGGTGCTCTCGCAGGAGCTTCAGAGCCTCTCGCCGTTTATTGGGGTCGGGTATGTTGGCTTTGATCCATGGGCCGAACAAAGCCTCATCGGTAGGGATAGTCTCTCGCGCATGTGCGTGCGTATACGTACCCCCTCTACCGTCAGAGAATGCCGTTGATTGAGTGTTCCCATTACGGTGTTCATTTATATGTTTACCCGACACTGTTGTCGGTTCGCGACCCGACACTGTTGTCGGTTCATGACCCGACACATCTGTCGGTTCGAATTGTGGCCGACCCGACACATCTGTCGGTTCGAACTTTTCGCGGATCTTGCGTTTCCGCTCTGCCCGAGCCCGTTCACGAGCCTCTGCCTTCGCGGTGGCCTCCTCATCCAGGAACTTCACCTTGTGCTGGGGAGCTGTCCACAGGTAGAATTTCGACATCGTCCGGCTCACGCGGATCGAACGGCACCAACCAGCAGCTTCGATCTTCGGCATCTCGCGTTCGACCGTCCTAACGCTGCAGCCAATCTCGTCGGCTATCCGCTGGTAAGACGGATTGCACTGACCGGTATCGAAGTTGGTGCACTCGATCGCGTATCGAGCAATCCGCTTCGTGTACTTTCCGGACATCCGAGAGTCCTTGTCTCGGTCAATCCAGCTGATCAACTGCCTTCGGGTGGCGAAGTATTCATCGAGATACTTCTTGCGACGTTCGGCTCGCTCATCCGTGCTGAGGTCCGCGGTCTTCGCCTCAAAGTCACGCGGCAGAAGGACGATCGCCGGAGGGTGCTTGATGGGATGCGTCATGCCGCCTCCCTTTCTTCAACGTCGTCTTCGTAGGACGCGCCGGCAATGCGCCAAAAGTTGCCGTCTCGCTCAATGTCGATGGACGCCGGCCGGATGAGTTCATCCCGGCGGGCATAGGCATCTTTGAGCGTCTGCGGGGCTGGAGCATCCCCCAACAGCATCGACCAAAGATCGCGCCACCAGCGCGTATTAAGGTGCTTGTGCCAGACACGTATGATGGCATCGCCGCCAAGGCCGATCGACACCATGCACGACACGCTGTCGGTGTTTGGCTTGCGGTAGGCGTGCAGAGCGATGCTTTCGACCGAGAGACCGCGGAGGCCTCTCGCCTCGGTTAACGCCTTCACTGCCGCTTGCTCCGGCCCCCATTGGATTGAGCCGAACTCAAGTTCTTCGGACGTGACCACCCGACGAGCTTTGAGTACCTCGCCGCAGCTGAAGCATGCCGCCGATTGCAGATGATTGTATGTCTCGCAGCTCGGGCACGGACGCCACGGCGCAATGCCGCCCAAGGGCTGGCCGCTTTTGTCGAAATGCGGATCATGGACCGGCCCGAAGGTTTTCACATTTCCAGCGAAGTCGAGGACAAGGCAATCAACCTTGTCATCTGCAGGACGCGTCCCGCGGCCGATCGACTGGGTGTGAATGATCGGCGACATGGTCGGACGGCAAGAAGCGATCAAATCAATGTCGGGCACGTCGAAGCCTGTCAGTGCGGCCTGGACCGTCACCGCCACCCGCGTCACGCCGTCTTTGAACGATCTGACAGAAAACTCTCGTTCCGAGGTGCTCATGGCGCCGACGATCAGCGAGGCGCGCACACCACGCTTGCGCAGAGCCTTGACGTAAGCCTGAGCGTGATCGACCGTAACGGCGAAGATCAGGCCTTTCTTACGCCCTCGCAGAGCGTCAAGGAAAATCGCTACCTGGGGTTCGACTTGATCGAGGTTCGCCCGAACAAGCTGGCTCTGGTTATAATCCCCTGCGCTTTTCGTCACGCCGCGTGTCGTCATCTTCGCGGCAGGAGCAACATACCGGACGGATGCGAGGAACCCGCGCTTGACGAGGTCCATGACGCCGATCTCATAAGGCTGGCAGGTAAACCACGCCTTTCTGCCATAGATCGCGCCATCGGCCGTCCGGAAGGTGGTAGCACTAAGGCCAACACGAGAAGTGTCCTTGCCACGCGGCAGTCCGGAAAACAGCCTTGCGAACCATGACCCCTTATGCAGGGGCATCTGATGCGCTTCGTCGACAATCACATGATCCGGATCGAAGTCGATAACGCCGGTCAAGCTTTGTGGGGTTCCGACGAGTATCCGAGCATTGGCTTCCCGGCGCCCGAGCGCGGCGCAGACAACGCCGACGTCGATGTCTGGGATCAGGCGCCGTATCGCCTTTTCGTTCTGCTCCGCCAGTTCTCGGGACGGGACCGTCACGACGATCCGCTCATCGCCGCGAACCGACAGACGCTCGACGATGCCGGCGACAACGACGCTCTTGCCAGCCCCGGTCGGGAGGCTGGCAACCGGGTGATGTCCATCTTGGACGGCTGAGACGACTGCCTTGACAGCCTCCTCTTGGTAATCGCGGAGGGCTGTCATGCGTCCACCCTCCCCGCTCTCAACGCCGCCAGCTTCTTTTCGAGGGCTTCAATCTCGTCAGCGATACCGAGCTCAGATGAGCGCTCCTGCTTCATCTGCATCCGCTCAAGGAGGTCAATGATCGGGTCCAAGCGCTTCTTTACACTGCCGAGCAGCCATGACATTTCGCCCGCCGAACGGTCGCCTATCTCACCGTCTGAGAGGATCTGCGAAAACAAGCTGATGGTCTGGGTGGCGTCGTAGACCGCGTCGATATGTTCGTTCGTGACCTTCACTTCAGCTCCTCCCGGACCTCATAGAGCCTGTCGCGCACGACCAGGAGCTTGTTGTTGATCTCGTCTGCAACGGTTTGGATCGCATCCTTCTGATCACCGTCGGTGATGTAGCCAGATGCCATGAATACCGCTTCGTTAAGACTGCGAACCGTCGCGAGAAGGTCGACGATGTCGCCGAGCTTGCTGTTTGTGATGGAAGCCGCGCTCATGCCAGCTCCTCCCGCGCTACCTCGATCATATGCAGAGCCTCGGAAAGCTTGCTGCCGAGAGCGTCGGATACAGCCTGAATGGCGCACTTCTCAGGATCGACGGAGATGTAGCCGCAGGCCATATGGATTGCCTCGTTGAGGTCTTTGGCCGTTGCCAGAACATCGCTTGCGCGAAGAAGCTGGATGCTCACTGGCACTTTGGCCGCAGCCGTGGTATTGCTGTGCTCGTTCATTTTCATATCCTTCTCGGGGATGATGGAACCGTGGCCCGGAGCGATTGCAGTCGCTGCCGGGTCGTTCAATTTAAGATCTGCGTCCAGAAGCTCTGCTCGCACCTTCGTAGCGAACCGATCGGCGTCCTTCTTCCGGCAGAATGTTCTCAGTCGGCGCTTGCCGGCCAAGTCTTTGAAATCGACCACCCAGGAGAGTTTCGTCTCGCCACTGGGGCCGATCCATTTGCGTTTGCGGACGCTCACGCCGCCCGTCCGATCGTCGTCTTGAGCCCAAGCTTTTCGGCCAGCGGCACGACGGGGACAACCACGCGGCCCCCTACCCTGATCGTCTGGAAATCACCTCGCTTCGCAGCTTCGTACGCCGCGTTGCGCCCGATGCCGAAAAACAGCGATCCTGCTTCAACCACCGAGATTGTCGGTTTCGAAAGGGCTTCCTCTAATGTCACCGTCATTACCTCCTTTGTATGAACATACGCAACTTACGTAGGAATGGATAACACACTTTAACCTTCTTGCAACGACTTTCTGCGTAGGTTACGTAAGATAGGAAAATTAGGGAAAAATAGATGGCCAAAGAGACAAAAGACGACGAACAGAAGACCGAGCGCTTCAACATGTTCATGTCGCCGTCCGAGATGAAGGCAATCGATGATTGGGCTTGGCAAAATAAGATCCGGTCAAAGTCGGAGGCTGTCCGGCGGCTCTGTCAAATCGGCCTTTTGGTGGGAGGCGAACTGGAACAGTTAGCTGACACGACTGTGGAGCTCTCCAGCGCAATGCACCGGCTCGACAGGGAGGCCTTCGAGTTGTGGGCGAAGGTACTCAGTCCTGTTTGGAAGGGGGAAACTCTCGATCGAAAAGCAGTAGCAGACGTTCTCAAAGCGCTGGTTTTGGAGGTGTCGGAAGTAGATGGCGGGGTCGACGACGTTTCTTCGATACTGGTGGGACTGGTTCAGGGCGTAGCCGGCCTAGCGCGCGCAGGCAGTATCGTTGAGGGACAAGACGTGGCGAACAAAGCCATCAAGGAAACTAATGAGAACCTTGCTAAAATGAGAGCGCTGCGAGCGGAGAGCGAAGAGAACCGGCGGCAGTTGGCCGAGATTGACTTCAGCGATTCTTGGAAACAGAAGGGTGATGGCAAATGAAAGGCCATATCCGTGAACGCTCACCCGGCAAGTGGGCCATCGTCCTCGACGTGGGCGAGATTGATCCGAAGACAGGCAAGAAGAAGCGAAAGTGGCATTCGTTCACCGGCACCAAGCGGCAGGCGCAATCCGAATGCGCTAGGCTGATCGCCGAGATTAAAAGCGGCGGCTATGTCGAGCCGACGAAGCAAACGGTAGCGGAGTTCCTTACGGAATGGCTGTCATTCATCAAGCCTACCGTCACGCCAAAGACGCATGAACGATACACCGAGATCTGCGAAAAGAACCTCGGGCCATTGATCGGTGACGTGGTGTTGGCCAAGTTGAAGACGGACAAGATCGACGCTGCCTTTGCAAAGGCGCTTACCGAGGGCCACAGGCGGGCATCGGGAGGCCTGTCACCTCGAACGGTGCATCACATGCGTCGTGTCCTTATCAAAGCCCTGAGCCAAGCTGTGACCTGGGACAGGCTGGTGAAGAACCCCGCAGCCGCCACGACGCCGCCGAAGGTCGAGCGAACGAAGATGTTGGCCTATGATGCGGACCAAACCGCGGAGCTGATTGAAGCATTTCGAACGAGCCGCATGTTCATTCCAATGATGCTGGCCGTCATGTGCGGATTAAGACGAGGGGAAATTTTGGCGCTGCGCTGGCGGAACGTCGAGCTTGGTCACAACAGGCGTCTGCTATCCATCCGAGAAAGCGCCGAGCAAACCAAGGACGGCGTTCGATACAAGGAGCCCAAAGCCGGCAAGTCACGCACGGTCGCCCTGTCCTCCATGATGCTGACCGAACTGAAGGCCCACAGAGCGCGACAGGCAGAGGAGCAGCTGAAGATCGGGATCCGGCCAGGTGACGATTCCTTTGTCGTGGCTCAAGCGGACGGTCGACCGCTCAAGCCGGTATCGCTCACCCACGAGTGGACGAGGTTGCTTGCCAAAACCTCCCTGCCCCGGATCCGCTTCCATGACCTGCGGCACACCCATGCATCACAGATGCTCGCAGCTGGCGTCCATCCGAAGGTAGCGAGTGAGCGCCTGGGGCATTCGACGATCGGGATCACCCTCGATCTTTATAGCCATGTGATGCCTGGAATGCAGGCAGACGCCGCCGAACAGGTTGACGCCGCGTTGCAAGCAGCTATAAGCGCAAGTCGAAAACCGAAATAGTTGCAAAGTGCGTAGCAAACAGCCTTTTCGGTTTCTGATATTAAAGGCGAAACCACTTTAATATCAATCAGATGGAAGAGTGTCCGAGTGGTTTAAGGAACCGGTCTTGAAAACCGGCGTGCGGGAAACCGTACCGTGGGTTCGAATCCCACCTCTTCCGCCATCTGCGTACATATCTGCGAACCCCTGAGCCGCCCGATGGATCGCTAGGGATCGTTTCCATTATTGCTCTATGTAGGTCTTCGTCACGGCCGCAGATTACTAGAAATCGCTCTCCGACCACGACGCGCTCGATAATCGTACCAATGTAGATTTTTGCGAGTGCGGCATTGTCTCCGTAGATCACCTCCTCCATTGTCGACCTGAAGTACGCAACGCGCGAAGGCGTGATTTCACTGTATTCAGCGTCTAAGGAGAGAGCTTCCGATAAGAGCGTTCGTGTGGTATTCAAGTCGTTAGATACGCGTATTAGTTCAGATTGAAATACGGGTTGGGTGTTGATTAGCGGCGCTGTTTTTGCTGCTTCCAACAGGCCTCGTAGTGCGGATTCGGCGGTGCCAACTTTCTCGCGGAGTTCCTGCACCTGTCCCTCTGCATCCTTGCGGCGTAGAACCTGCCGCTGCTGCAGTCTCGTCAACACCTCCGAAAGTCTTCCATTTTGAAGGACGGAGTTTCGAATCACTTCACGAACAACCGTGTCCAACTGCTTCTCGGGAATTCGAGGAGCACTGCATTTTTGCTGCCCCCTGTTGTCGCTGCTGCATACGTAATAACGGTAAACGACCTGCAGTTTTCCCGTACCCGTGCCAAGAGTCATAGACGCGCCGCACTTGCACTTTGCTATCCCGGACAGCAGGAGGGGACTGTTCATCAGCCTGGCTGCGCCCATCTTTGGGTCACGGGCTTCAAGGGTCTGTTGAACGGCGTCAAATTCTTCCCGGGTAATTATCGGCGGCGCGGGAAGAGGAAGCGGTTCTTGCGTCGCACTAAACTCCTCCTTCTGCGGATTCACACCCCAATAGTACACGCCATAGTAGACCGAGTTAGTGAGCATGCGATGGATACCTTGAATGCTCCAACGCGCGCCGCTTCTGGTCCTGAAGCCACGATCATTTAGCCATTTGGCGATTGCTTTGACTCCCATTGGGGCTGACCTGCCATCGCCGCAGCGTACAAATGAGAAAGCCATCTCGACCAACTGGCTTTCGGTCCCGTCTAGGGCCAGGACCTTTCTACGCGGGTTGTCGCTCGCGGGCATCAGTTTGTAACCGTATGGCGGTGTACTTCCCGGCCAATATCCTTCTCTCACAAGTTTGCGACGGGCGCGTACAGAGTCAACGCCTGAACGCTTAGAATGATACTCATCGAAAATGGTAGTCATTCTTTTTGCCATCCAGCCGCCGATATCGTTTGCGAAGGTCTGCGACACCGCCAACAATTCGATATCGGCTTGGTGCAGAAGCCGTTCACAGCTATCGTAATCAAACGAAGAGCGCGCAAACCGTGATGTGTTGTGCACCAGAATTTTATCAAACGGCTTCATTTCAGCTTGGGCCTCGTACATCATCCGCTGGAACTCAGGACGAGCGGTTGATTTCGCAGAAACGCCGGGCTCGATGTATAGAGCAACTACTATCCAGCCCTTGTCCGCGCAAAATGCTTCGAGCTGCGCTTGTTGGTCTGGGATGGACAAATTGCTTTCTACGCTCTTTTCACTCGAAACGCGGAGATATAGCGCGGCTCTCTCCGCTTGTGGCACCGGCGGAGCGATTTCCGTTGTTTGCTGTGCCTGCCGTCTGCGCCGCTCTGCGGTTGTTTCTTTTTGTTTTTTTGGGAAAAGGAATTGTCTTTCGCTCGACTGTCTGACCATGGAAAACACTCCTGAGGTGATGACTGGTCCTCATTCAAACTAAGGCGACGGCAAGTGGGAATTTGCTCGAACAATCGGTAACTGTCATGGACGATGCTTCAAAGCCTCTTGAACGGCGTCGAATTCCTCTCGCGTAACTATTGGAGGCGCATGCAGGGTAAGTCGGTCTCCCACCGCGCCATTCTTTCGCTCCGTCGCTCTCCGGCCCCAGTAGAACAAGCCGTGGTAAATTGAGCCCGTAAGAATGCGCAGAATTTGTTTGGCACCCCATGGGGATTGATTTCTGGTTCGAAGACCATGCTCATTCAGCCATTTGGCAATCTCTTTGATGCCCAATGGGGCCGACTTGCCGTCGCCGATCCGCGCTAACGAAAAAATCCTTTCTACCAATCGGCTCTCGTCCTCTGCGATGGTCAAAACGCTGCGACGCGGGTTGTCGCTCGCCGGACTCAACTTGTATCCGTATGGGGGTCGTCCGCCT
Organism: Rhizobium sp. P32RR-XVIII; assembly: GCF_012641395.1. GTDB lineage: Bacteria > Pseudomonadota > Alphaproteobacteria > Rhizobiales > Rhizobiaceae > Rhizobium. The sequence goes on from NZ_JABAIH010000021.1 coordinate 28,804, forward strand.
GGCCAGTACCCATCCAAAACCTTTCTCCGACGAGCTCGCATCGAGTCGGTGCCGATGTGGTTCGAGCGCCATTCGTCGAACACGCTTGCAACTTGCGCGGCGAACCCCGAGTGGACCTCCACCACCCAACCTTTTTCCTGGCAGAATCTCGTTAATTGCTCTTGTTGGTCTGAGACAGTGGTACAGCTACCTACGCCTCGATCACTGGAAACTCGAAGATAGAACGCCCGTGTTTCTAGGCCCGTTTGCGTTTGACTGATGTTTCCTTTGTCTTTTGATTCTTCGGACATCACAAATCCTCCTGTGAAGTTAAGGCAGAGCTCTGATTTCGAATCCACTCGCCGGTGATGGCGGAACGGCCGTGTTTTGGGAGAAAGCGACCCGGTTGAGGCACCTCCAGCCAATGTAGCCAAATCATCCATCCCTATTTGGTGGGTCATTATTCTTGAGAATTACCTCGAGCACCTCGATCTCCTCTCGCCAAATTACTGCCACTGGCGGGAGAAGATTTACGATAGTTCTGTGTTGCCTTCTGGCTGGGCGGGCGCTTGGAGAAAATTCCGAGGGGGCCCGCGCCTTCGAGATTGGTGTTGGCAGCGTAGACGTTCGGATTTGCGACCTTCTCCCTCCAAAGCTACCCTTCCAATTGCGTTTTCGCCGAGAAACATCCTTCACGTTCGCCACCGTTTTTTTGAGCCGGCCAAGTAAATCCTTAGCTAAGAATTGCTTGCTGGACGCCGAGGTCAGGCTTCGTTGGTCTCCCTTGCTTACGGAGGACATGGAACCACATTACATTAGGATGAGTCAATAACCATATGATTTTACTCACATATGAGGTCTTCCTTTTATTTAAAAATGCGGCGGAAAGTCAGTCTCTTACCTCGGCTACCGATGTCCAGAATTAGACATTCAAAACGCAATGCCTCACTCAAAAACCATCGGAGTGTCACCGAGTGACCTGTCGCCGCGCAGTTCTGTTTCTCTTTGATTGTGTTTACAAATTTGTGGGGTCATTCCGACGGGGTCCGGATATAGAGGCACGCTATTCTCCTAGCCCGCGGCTCCGACCTTCACTTAGAACGTCGTTGATCAATTGAGTTGTTTTTACGATAAAAAGCGCAGAAAAATTGCACGATTTTTCGAGCATCTTGTACGCGCTTTGCTCTCTTATGATGCATGATTCCTGCACCTTCGTCGCGACGCGAGCCCATGTCCGTAATCATTCAATGCTACATTTGGGTGCTCAAGGATCATTTGTCGGCATCGATTTTACAACAATCGTTGCCTTCCTGGGCCAATTAGGGCTCTACCCCGGTAAGATGAAAAGTAAAACTAATGTTTCAGTCCACGTCTGGACGGTGGGTCCACCGGACCCGTTCTTATCAAGGCCCCACATTCGTTCCGGAAAACCTCCGGTGGGGGTTAGGCGGTGAACGAGGGCGCGCAAGGGTCTTGGCCGGCGGATAACAGCATCGCATCCGGCGGATAGGGTTCCAGCGCATTTCTGTCATACCCGTCGTCTAAAAATACTCTGCAGCGCCTGAGCCGACCGCGAGCTCAGACTGCATCCCGCACTCTACTGATCACGGCGTATTGCGGATGGCTCAGCCGACAAGGTGTCGAGTCTGGCCGCTCTCCTCAATCGGTCTTGGATGGCCTGATTGCCAAACCCAAGCGGTTCCACCGTGCGAGCCGGTACTTGACCGCGGCGGCTGTTATGCCCCGCCGAGACCCCGACCATAAGTCAGGGCGGCCCGAGGTGGAACTCCGCCGCCCAAACGCCTATCTTCCTAGAAACATCACTCACCGCGGGACAGCGTCGCCATTTTATTCCGGGCCTCCAAATGCCGAGCACATTCGAACATATGCCGACCGACGATAGCTGGTGCGGCCACAATCTCCTCGCCGGTCGGTACTCGACGCCGGATGCGCACGTTACCACCGACTTGGGTTTGGTCGGCTCGTACTCGGGAAATCGTTAAAGCATTGAAGCGTTGGCCCCAGCGCCACAGGAATCCATTTGAATTCAGGTATTGAGCGATGGAGGCCGGCGTGAAGGCCGCAGTTAGTGTGCGTTCTGACACTAAAATCGATAAATCAGGCGGACAATGTCCGCTTCTTCCGGGTGAAGGACAAGTTTTGGCGGAAGCGGACCCTCGCCTTCGAGTCGATAGCCGCAAGGCGGACGGAATCGATGCCACGGAATTATCGGCTCTCCTCGGATTTCCTTCCTTTTTGTCGAGCCTCATAGTCTTCGAAAATTTTGGTCGCAGGTACCGCCGGCCAGGCGAGGTCGCCATCGTCATCACCCACGCTTACCATGCTTACATTCCATACCGCTAATTTCTCGAGCCAGGAATCCAACAGCACGATGCCTCGAGCAATGCGAGATCGGTTTGACACCACTATGAAATCGAATGGGTGATGGTCACTCCTGGCTTGGTCCATCATCTGTTGAAAGGCAGGACGAGCGTCGGTATGACCACCGAATCCGTGGTCGGTGAAGACCTGTATGAGGCTCCACCCTCTCAGTCTGCAAAACTTCTCAATCTGGTTCCGCTGATCCAATATTCTAGGATCATCGTCTCCGCTCACGGCAATGCAAGCGATACGAATATAGGCGACGGCATTGACCTGATTGCTGATTGTCATGTCTTCCTCTCTCGTATAGACGCCACCAAAGCACGCGACCTGAAAACGGAACCATTTCACAACTTTGCGACGCTATCGAGGCCCTGGCGAGAGACGCGAAACGCAGCGGGGAAACTTGGCGGCTACTCTACCCCGGTTTCCTTTTGCCTTAACCTTATCCTTCCGACGTACGACGATCCTGCTCTCTGCCTGTGCCAAAACAACGGGAGTTGGGTTCCTAAAATAAAAGGCGAGCATTTCCTTTTCTCTGGTGCAGCAGACGTAAAACAGTTTGCTTGTCCACTCTTTGATGCTCTCCGTCCCGCCTCCCTCACGCCTAATGACTCTGGCCACCGGATTTTGGCATTCTACGAGAACGCTGCTCCTCAATGCTTTGAAGAAGACGTTGGCGCGTTGATCCTCATGAAATTTTTTCCGATGAATTTCGTGGTCAACAGCGTAGACAGCTCTTCCTGAGTTCGATGCCCTTGATTGAATAAGTTAACTGCCTGTTGATTTGCACTGAGAAGTGACCCGGCATTTGCGCCGAGAATTAACCCGCCTCTTAGGTATGTTTCGGGTCGGTGGTGGTGGTCAAGTTCCTACTTTTCTCCTTTGCTTTTTTGGGTTCATGCGCTGAGCTGTTCTTGAACCGGAAGCTGTCGTTTCCGGTTTCGAGGATGTGGCAGTGATGGGTAAGCCGATCGAGCAAAGCGGTAGTCATCTTGGCGTCGCCGAAGACGCTGGCCCATTCGCTGAAGCTCAGGTTGGTGGTGATGATGACGCTGGTCCGCTCGTAGAGTTTGCTCAGCAGATGGAAGAGCAGTGCACCGCCTGATGCACTGAATGGCAGGTATCCGAGTTCGTCGAGGATGACGAGATCGGAATGGACGAGCCGATTGGCGATCTGACCGGAACGACCTTGGACCTTCTCCTGTTCGAGGGCGTTGACCAGGCCGTATCTTATCGATCCCACCAGCGGGGCACATCGTCCAGCGATGGTCAAGGCCCGGCCGGCCGCGTCTCTTCAACGCGTCTGACAGCGCTTGGATGTAAAGGATATCCACATCAGCGCTTTCTGCGTCACTGATCATCCATCTCGAACAAAAGGGCATCCTGTCGGAACAGGATCAGCGAGAAATCTACGAGCTCGCAGCGGACTTGCTGAATAACCGCTCAGCCGAAGATGGCGGCATTGCAGACCTTGCACGCGAAGCCATCGAACAGCAGCTTCGGCGGAATAATCCGTGGTCCCAAGCCCACGTAAATTCGTACGCTACCGGACCGGAACATGGCGCAGGTTTGTTATCTTATTGCTACAGGCGAACTTGCCCCGTTCCGACGGGGCTTTTTTCGTACAGGGAGGGCATCGATTGCTATGCCGCCCAAGGCTTAATCGCTGGTCGTAAGAGCTAGTGAAAGTTCCTGCTCTTCAACTTCAGCGTATCGATGTGAAGGTCGGGAACGAAGATGTCACGAGGCCTCGCCGCCGCCCGGTCTCGCGAGTCCGCGGCTCCCGGTGAACCGTGAGCGAATTCATCCCCGCGCCCGGTCGGCAACCGGAACTCGATGTCGCGCTCCGCGAGACCAGATAGGTCCTCTGAGAGGTCGAACAACTGTTGTGCAACAAGATGGACGACGTCCCCTTCCCGCTGAATGCGGCCATTGATCGCTATCATCGACGCCCCGAGGACGACCCGACGCCGGCGTTCGAACAGGCTTGGCCAGACGACCAGATTGGCAGGCCCTGTCTCGTCCTCGATGGTGATAAACATCACGCCCTTCGCCGAACCGGGCTTCTGCCTGACAAGCACGAGGCCTGCCGTCATCAGCCACCGGCCGTCGCGAGCGCTCATGGCCTCGGCACAACTGACGATGCGGCGTTCGGTCAAATCTTTCCGAAGGAAAGCGATCGGATGTTCGCGCAAGGTCAGCCCGACATGGCTGTAGTCGGAGACAACGTTGTGGCCCTCGGTCATCTGACGGAGTGCGACGTCGGGCTCCTGCTGCTCGGCAATCGCCCGTGCTTCGCGTTCTGAAGCGGCGGCGAACAATGGAAGGGGTTCGTCGCGCAGAGCCTTGATGGCCCAGATCGCATCCCGGCGCTGGAGCTTCAGCGACGGCAGGAAGGCATCGGCCTCTGCGAGCTGCACCAGCGCCTCGGTCGGGACGTTCGACCGCCGCCAGACGTCGTCGACTGTTTCAAAGGATGCGTTCATCCTGGCGGCGACGATCCGTGCGGCGTCTGCAACAGCCAGTCCCTTCACCAATCGCATCCCGAGACGGACCGCATGGCGGTCGGTGGTCCCGACATGCTCGAGCGTGCAATCCCAGCGCGACTGGTTGATACAGACCGGCCGCACTTCGATGCCATGGGCACGAGCATCCCCAACGATCTGGGCAGGTGCGTAGAAGCCCATCGGCTGCGAGTTCAGCAGAGCGGCGCAGAAGACGTCGGGGAAATGGCACTTCACATAGTTAGAGGCATAGGCGATCAGCGCGAAGGAGGCGGCATGGCTCTCCGGGAAGCCGTATGAACCGAAGCCTTCGAGCTGGCTGAATGTCTTCTCCGCGAACTCAGCCGAGTACCCGTTCTTGATCATCCCCGACACCAGCTTGTCCTTGAAGCGGCTGACACCGCCCGTGAACTTGAACGTGGCCATCGATTTGCGGAGCTGATCTGCTTCGCCACCGGTAAAGCCGGCGCAGACCATCGCAACCTTCATGGCCGATTCCTGGAAGAGCGGCACCCCCAGCGTCTTGCCGAGAACCGCCTCCAGTTCGGGCGTCGGGTACTCGACAGGTTCCTTGCCCTCGCGCCGTCGGAGGTACGGATGGACCATGTCGCCCTGGATCGGTCCTGGTCGGACGATCGCAACCTGAATGACGAGATCGTAGAAGGTCCGAGGCTTCATGCGCGGAAGCATCGCCATCTGAGCGCGGGACTCGATCTGGAAGGTGCCGAGCGTATCCGCCTTACGGATCATCGCATATGTCGCGTTGTCCTCGTTTGGTATCGATGCCAGATCGAGATCGTGATTCTTGTGCTCCCGGATGAGGTTGAAAGCTTTGGATATGCAAGTCAGCATGCCAAGCGCCAGAACGTCGACCTTCATGAACTTCAAAGCCTCAATGTCATCCTTATCCCACTCGATCACCTGACGATCGGCCATGGACGCCGGTTCGATCGGCACAAGATTATCAAGACGGTCATGGGTCAGCACGAAGCCGCCCGGATGCTGTCCGAGATGTCGGGGCGCGCCCATCAGTTGCTGCGCAAGCTTGAGCGTTAGCGCGAGCCGCCGGTCTTCAGGATTGAGGCCCTGTTCGCGCAGGCTCCGATCGCTGGCCAGGTCCTCCGACCAGGACCACATGCCTGAGGACAGCGACTTGATGATATCCTCGGGCAGCCCGAGCGCCTTGCCGACATCTCGGATTGCGCCCTTGGCGCGATATCGGGTGACAGTCGAACAGAGAGCCGCCTTATCGTGGCCGTAGGTCTTGTAAATCCACTGGATCACCTCCTCACGCCGCTCGTGTTCGAAGTCGACGTCGATATCGGGCGGCTCGTCGCGCTCCTGGCTCACGAAACGCTCGAACAGGAGATCGTTGGTCTCGGGATCGATCGAGGTGATCCCGAGAATGTAGCAAACCGCCGAGTTGGCCGCCGATCCCCTCCCTTGGCAAAGGATGCCCTTCGAGCGTGCGAAACGAACGATGCTGAAGACCGTCAGGAAATACGGCGCGTACTTCATCATGCGGATCAGGTCCAGCTCGTGCTTTATGGCCTTGAGAACCTTCTGGGGCAGACCTTCCGGATAGCGGATCGGGATGCATTCGCGAACGTAGTGCTCGAGCGATTGCTGTGCGTCCATTCCAGCCACGATCGCTTCCTCGGGATATTGGTAGGTCAGCTCTTCCAGCGAAAACCTGCAGCGCTCGACAATTTCCATGGTTCGCGCCAGCGCCTCGCCGTAGCGTGGGAACAGCCGTTCCATCTCCTCGGGCGGCTTGAGGTATCTGTCGGCATGCCGTTCGCGCTCGAAGCCGACATCGTCGATCGTCGTGTTGTTGCGGATGCAGGTGACGACATCCTGCAACTGCCGGCGGCCGGGCTCGTGGAAAAGCACATCATTGGTGACCACGGTCTTCACGCGGTGACGCGCGGCCATGTTCGAAATCTCGTGAAGCCTCATCTGGTCGTTCGGCCGGCGTCGCAGGCAAAGAGAGACATAGGCCCCATTGCCAAATATCTCCGCCATCTTGCGAACCTGGACAGCACAAGTTTCGTCCGGCAGATCGGGCACGAGGATAGCCAGGAGCCCTTCTGAATAGAGCACAACGTCGTCGAGGGTTAGGATGCAGTTGCCTTTACCGCCCCGGCTCTTGCCAAGCGTGAGCAGCCTTGTCAGCCGCGAGTACGCCGCGCGGTCGGTCGGATAGACGAGGATCGACATGCCGTCCTGCAGATCGAGCCGGCAGCCGACGACGAGTCGCAAGCCTGTTGCGCGAGACGCCTCGAGCGCGCGGACGATCCCGGCAAGACTGTTACGGTCGACAACGCCGACCGCGTCGATGGCGAGTTCCTTTGCGGTGACGAACAGCTCGTCGGCGCTGCTTGCGCCACGCAGGAAACTGAAGTGGGTCGTGACCTGAAGTTCGGCATATCTCATGCGAATATCCCGTGCATGAACCACTGGCGCGAACCGGTCTCCGGATCGACGCCGTCGCCCGCCCGGAATATCCAGAACCGCTCGCCGCCTTCGTCTTCGACAACGAAGTAGTCGCGCACTGCCTCGAGTTCGCTGTCGCGCTTCCACCATTCGCCAAACACCCGCTCCGGGCCGTCCGCACGTTTCACGCGGCGTCGCTTGCCGCGCCATGTAATGCTCGCTGGCGGATGGTCGGGGAGAAGTGCAACCGCCTCGATCCGGTCCGGACGATCAAGCAGGCGGACGGGTCGTGGCCATTGGTAATTCCAGGTCTCCGCGACCTTAGGAGCAGCGGCCGCGATGCGCCGGACGCTCCGCTCGGGAATATCGGACGCCACGGGTGCCATCCGGTAGACGCGTTGTCCGCGGTTGCCGAAGATGTCGATCAGGGGCGTGATGTCGTCATTCTGTTCTTCGATGAGGGACGAAGACCTCTGCTCCTCTTCGAGCGGCTGCGTGACGATCGCGATTAGCGACAGCTTCTCGATGCCAAATCCGGGCTCGATCTTCTCGGTGCGGTCGCGGAAGAGCCTGGTCAGCCACGCGACGTCGCGGGCGGGCTTTGCGGTTCCTGCACGGATTGCCTGGCGGGTGCCGTCAACCTTCTCGACAATCAGATCGGTGCGGCGAACGCCAAGGCCGCTGCGCCGCAGTTCGGCAACGAGCTGGACGACGAGCCGGCCCACATACTTGTTGATGGTCTCCGCCGCACCGATCGGCTCGGCGAAGGACCTGGAGACCTGAACAAGTTCGGGACTTCGGATCGGTTCGATCGGCTCCGCCATCCGGCCGAACATCTGGTCGAGACGTCGGCCGATCTCGGGACCGAACCGCAGGGCAAGCGGCGCGCGCGGTGTTGCAGACAGCTCGCCGATCGTGCGGAAGCCAAGCACGCGCAGGTCGCCTACGATTTTTTCCGGGAGCCGAAGTCGCGCGACAGGAAGCTGCTCGACGGCGCGAACGGTCTCGTTCGGCGGGACGATAACCGTTTCCCGCTGGATGGCGCGGGCACAAGCATGGGCCGCACCCCAGGTGTCGGCAACTGCAACACGCGCCGTCAGACCCTTGGCATGAAAGCGGTTGAAAATCCCCGTAACCATCGGCAACTCGCCGCCCTGAAGGTGGTCCGCGCCTTCCGTGTCCATGACAATTCCGTCAGGCGCGTCGACTGCAACGATCGGGGAATACTGGCTGAGTGCCCACAACGTGATCCGCTCCAGGGCGGCAGCGTCGGCCGCCGCATCCGCATCGACCATCATAAGCCCTCTGAACAGCGCTTGTGCCTTGGCGGCCTGCATTCCGACGTGAACGCCTGCCTTCCTCGCCGCGGCGTCCGCAGCCGAAACCCAGCGCTTCGAACCACTCCGTGCGATCACGACAAGGGGCTGCTCAGCGGGAATGGACGGATCGCAACGACGTATCCGATCCGTCGCCAGCTCCGGTAGATAAATGGATACGACCCTCGTCATCGCAGGCTCCTACTAGAAACTCAGCACACTCGCCCGCCTTCACCCTCATCAACTCGAGAAACCACCGCGCCCGCCCGACGCCCGGAACCGGAAGCTCCTCCGATGGCATGACGCTCACCCGCCAGCGGGTCGTCGACGCCGTCGGCTGGCCGAAGTCGGAGGCCTCGGCCTGTCGTCGCCAGCGTCGAACGACGAGACCCATCGTCCCAGTCTTCTCTGCCGCAAGCTGCAGCCTACGGGAGGCCGTCATCGGAAGTCGGACAAGTTCGGCGACGACCGCCCCAAGCCCGCCGAACAAAAGGGCCTCCTCCATGGAAGCGAGGACGTCTTCCTCCCTGTCGGCCTCGACGAATACGACCCGATCCGGGTCAAGGCCAGCCTGGGCCAGCGCCGGGAAGAAGAGGTCCGGCCTCGTCAGGCACCATATGACCTTGCCCTTGGTGCGCGCCGCTATTCCGGCGGCAAACAAGGCGGCTGCGGCTCCGTCGACGGTGCCCGATCCACCGCCGGCGAACTCGTGCACGGCTCCGAAAGACAGTCCGCGTCCAGGCAGGTGCTCATCGATCTCGCGAACACCGAACGGCAAAACCTGATTGCGACGAACCAAGCCACCTTCGAGGTGCGCGATACGCTCCCGAAGGTCGGTGATAACCGGGTTTGCGCTTAACTGCGCCATCTGTGGCCTTCGTCAATTCCAGGGTTCCATCTCGTCCAAAAGCGAGTATGTTCTACATCTGTTCCTTTCCGGAATTCGAGTCAACGGGTGCCTTTCGGGTGGATTTTGAATCAACAGTCCGTCCACAGCAGCGCGGGGCGACGATCCATGAGGGAATTCAACGCACTAGAAAAGACCGGCCCACAGCGCGTACGATACCTTACGGATGAGAAAAAATTCCTGCGATGAACCAACACTGCGAGACTACCGGGGAGCCATCATCAGCATCGAATGCGATGTCTGTGAGAGGTCGACCGATCTCGACCGGAAGGCGCTCGTCAGACAGTATGGGGTCAGCCTGTCCTTCCGGCAGCTTCGTCGGCGGCTGACCGTTGGCTGTTCTCGGATGAACGGTGCGGATGGCATCGACCGTTGTCGGGCCCGGTTTCCCTGCCTAGTGTCGGCTAGGGAAAAGTTCGATGAGTGACCCCGCCACAAATCTGTCAGCCATCCGCCCGCGCAAGATCATCCATATCGACATGGATGCCTTCTACGCCTCCGTCGAACAGCGCGATAACCCGGAGCTTCGCGGTCGGTCGGTCGCAGTCGGCAGCTCCGAGGCGCGTGGCGTGGTCGCGGCTGCCAGTTACGAGGCCCGGAAATTCGGCGTCCATTCGGCCATGCCTTCAGTGACCGCCAAGCGCAAATGCCCCGAGCTGATCTTCGTGAAGCCGCGGTTCGACGTGTACAAAGCGGTGTCGGCACAGATCAGGGAAATCTTCGCCGAGTACACGCCTATGATCGAACCGCTGTCTCTGGACGAGGCTTATCTCGACGTCACTGAGAACCTGAAGGGGATGGAGATCGCGACCGAGATCGCACTGGAAATCCGGGCCAGGATCAAGGCGGCAACCCACCTCAACGCATCTGCGGGAATCTCCTACAACAAGTTCCTGGCCAAGATGGCGAGCGACCTCAACAAGCCGAACGGCCAGGCGGTCATCACGCCGAGGAACGGACCCGCATTCGTCGCCTCGCTTCCTATCAAGAAGTTCCACGGCGTCGGTCCGGCGACAGCCGAGAAGATGCAACGTCTCGGGATCGAGACTGGAGCCGATCTACGAGAAAAGGAACTCGAGTTCCTGGTGCGGCACTTCGGGAAATCCGGGCCGTACTTCTACGGCATTGCGCGGGGCATCGACGAGCGTCAGGTAAAGCCAAATAGGGTGCGAAAATCCATCGGAGCGGAAGACACGTTCGCTGAGGACATCCACACATACGAACCTGCATTGGACGGTTTGACACCGCTGATCGCCAAGGTCTGGCGCTATTGCGAGGCAAACAGCATCGCGGGCAAGACCGTGACGCTCAAGGTCAAGTACGCCGACTTTACCCAGATCACCCGCGCGAGGACGATTGGCCATGGTTTCCAATCACCAGTGGAAATCGAGGAGTCCATTTGTGTGCTGCTGGGAGCTATCTTTCCTACCGGCAAAGGAATACGGCTCCTTGGAGTGACACTCTCCTCGCTAGAGCCTTTGGCCGACACAAGCGTTGAACAACTAACCTTGCGTCTGTGACGAGCACCGCGTCTTGAGGATTAGTTTCGCCTATTGCACCACTACCACGCGGTACGAGCCGTACCCAACGCGAACGAATTCATCGATTGCTAAATCCAGCGTTGTGCGCTTTTAGAAAGGCGAACAGGAGGCATCAACCGGCCCGCATGCCGCGTCGGTATTCGGCGGCATCGACGATTGTCCTAGCCTTCTCAAGTACGTCCTCCAGATCGACGCTTCCTCCGCGATCCAGTTCGTTGAGGCCCTGAGCATCTTGGAGGATTTCAGCCCCTTCACCTGCCAGGTATTGACTGAGCGCCTTCTGCATCACCCAGGTACGATCACGTTCAAGGAACGTGGCGATCCGATCGAACTCCGCAATCAACTGTGTCGGCAGCCTTAGGGAAACCTGAGCTGTTTCGTTATGCAACATGATCGGCTCCGTAATTCAGTGAATTACAGCGTAACCCAATCTCAATGAAAGGTCGATTGCTACCGCCCTTTATCATAGAAGCGAAATCACCTAAATGCATGATTCATCGCAATTTATTCCAATTAGACCGATCATCAACATGTAGTTGTTCCGGAGCTAAAGGGCTAAGCCATTATTTTAGTATTGATTTAAAATCGCCTAGCGCCCAGCTCATCCACACCACGGTCGCGGCGTCGGTGGGCACTTCGTTCCACCGCACACGAACGGCACTGCCAAACCCTCGCCAACCATGATGCTGCTTACATCCCGTCCACCAGCATAAAGAACGGCACAGGAGCGACGGTAATTGCATCGGTCCGTTCCTTCAGCCCCCGGCTCGCACGCGCAGTGAACCCTCGTAAGCTCGACCGGTCCGGATGCCACCAATTCCTTGAGGCGGGCCGTTGCACGGTCTCCAAGCGCCTTCTCAACCGCACAGCGTGGACTGAAGACTTCGGGCGCGTTGTATCCGACGAGCCGGGTGCCGTTGATCTCGCCTTCCACATGGATTGTATCGCCATCGGTCACCGAAAACTTCGATGACGCAAAATCGTCCTTGGAGGATTGCGGCAGTGCACTTACCGCGTCGAACTTGCTGCCAGCGATAAACTGGACGCAAGCAATCACGACCACGACACTTGCTAAGACCAAGAACCGTTTTTCCCTCCACCTCAGGCGATACGGACGCCGCCTGAGGAAGTTCGGCCGGAAGTAAATTGGTGAACTTCGACGAGGCGGTGGCAACTCCCGAGTCTGAAACGGCACCACATTGGAGCGATCCCCGAGAACCTCGAAGACCTTTTTCCACTGCTTGTCGGTGAGACTGAACCTATCGCCGCTGCGATCGATACGAGCAAGGATATCGGCAAGGTACTTTCGTTGCCATTGATTCAGGTCCTTGCGGCGTAATGCGGACTCAATATCCCTTCTGAGATTGTTGGCAGTTTCCATTAAGCACCCGATGCCGTTTGCTCGACGTTAGCCGGTAAAAAGCTAACGGATGCTTTCAACGGCGCGCAGTCCCGAGGCCTGTCTGGCAAGGTGTTTTGATACCTTGAATGTTCGGTCGGGATATCCGACGTTCGACGACGAAAACAGGGAGACGACTGCCGCATGTGTAATCTCTTGTCTGATTGCGATTGGCTATTCAACCCTGTTTCTCAGGGCGGCCGCTTCAGGCGTGCCGCCAAACTTTCACGGCGGAGATCAAAAGGATGGCGGCCAGCGCAGGCAGAAGAATGCCGTTCGGCACAACACCCAGCAGTATTCCGCCGATGAAGGTTCCAACGATTGATCCGGCTGCCATGATGATAAGGAACGCCTTGTTGCTACCCAAGACTGAGAAGCTCTGATCTCGGCTGTATCGGGTGAAGCCCACCAGCATCGTAGGCAGACTGATAGCGAGGGAGACCCTAACTTGCCGTCCGTGTCGTGATGCGGCTCTTCATTGCAGGCGAAGTAGAGGGCGACAAGCGGGTTCAGGGAGACGTCTAGCAGGCGTGTCGGTAAGCCGTAGTGCTGGGCGCGCACCAGCTTGTCGAACATCGCTTTGTCGTTGCTAAACTCTGTTGGCGCTTCAAGCATCAGCTCGCTGAAGATGTGACTCTGCGCATCGAAGCGTTCGCCCTGCATGATTGACGGCTTCAGTAGCCACTGAGCGTCTGACTCTCAACGATAGCATCGAACGCCGCTCGCCATATGAGGAAGCTTGAAGACGAGCCGCAAATAACCAGTCAAGTTTTCGGCTGTCAGCGATTTCTTTGGCGTCGTACGTTTCCGAGAGGCGACGGGCGTATTTATCGCCGGCTTGGTCTGCTCGGAAGCAGTGATCTTCTTCCGTAGGTTTGAGGCCATCTGCGCTTCCGTTCCTTGGCAATACTTCTCAAATCATGATGAGTTTGACCATCACGAGATCACGGACTGTCGCTTGCCAGCCAACTACGTGGAACCAATGCTTCTTCTCCCCGCCATTCCGCAGTGAGCGTAATGCCCACGAGCCCACCCCACACGTCAGGACCAGCGTGATCGAGGACGATGGCTTGTAGTTGGCCTTCCGCGGCAACAACTTCGTCCGCTATGGCGGTGAACACTGCTCTGACGGCGGCGATGTCCTGGTCGCGGGAGCGGCCGGGCCTTTGCTTGTCGTCGTCGAAGCCTGTCGGAAAATAGACCTGGCTCGGCTGATCATAGACGAGAAAGCAAGGCACTGGATGATTAGGGAGCTTCCTGAAGAAATGCTGGAGCGCGAGTGTGACTGCCACATGGTACGCCAACCAGTTCGCCCCGCTTCCAATCTCCCAAAGATAATCCTTACGGTCGGGATGCACGACGCGGATGGTGAGGTCGTCGACCAGGACTTCGATAGGGATATATGGCCATTCGCCATCCAGCTTGGGCAATATGGTCGCGGCAATCCTGGCGACGTGCAGGAGGGCGTTGTCGGTTCGCATGCGAACGTGAGCGTCGGAGTAAATCGCCTTTTGCTCGTTTATTTGGTTATTTAGCCGGGCGATCTCCTCGGCCTGCTCCGAGCCGTCATCCGCCCTTTGAAAGGTCTCGAGTGCTTGCTCGAGGCGGCCTAGAAAGCGCTCCATTTGGTCCTGCCGGTAGGTCTCCTGCCTTACATCGTCTGACCGTCGTTCGAGAATTGCCGCCTCCTGGCGCAGCGCGGCGAGAGTCTTGGTGGCGTCCTCGACCTCGGCACGAATTCGAAGTCTTTCCTTATCGAAAGTGTCGGACAGATTCGGTTGGCTGCGCAGTTGAATCTCTATCCCGGCCAAGGCCTGCACGAGTTCGTCCAGCTTCTCCCTTCCATCGGCGATCCGCACGATCGGATCGTCTGTGTCCCGGGCCTTCGCCTTCAGCCATTCCGAGATGTTGAGGCGGTCTTGTTGAATCCTGATTGCGCTTCCGAAGCGCTGACTGCTTTCGACAAGGCGCTGGACTTCGGCAAGACGTTGTCTCTGGACGGCGAGTTTAGTAGCGGCCTCGGCCTCCTGGTTCTGCAGTTCTGCGAGTCTGTTCAGGCTGGGATCGATCGACCCGATCGTGGCGAAGGAAGCGCGTGTGTTGGCCTGCGTAGCACGTCGCAAGAGGTCTATAGTCAGGTTCGTGTCGCCTAATGGAACCTGGGTATCCTCTGGCAATAGGCCTAGTTCGATCGCCTGTCGAAGCCAGGCGTTGGTTTCCGACTGCCAGGCGCGGACCGCGTTCTGGACAGCCCGCAATCCGGCCTCGGCCTGACGCAGCAACCGTGTGAGCCGATCAATTTCCCACCGCGCCATCAGCATCTCGGGAGTGAGCGCCCCGAGTACATATGGGAAAATGGCTTTCAATTTTTCCCGATGGTCCGTGGAGTCCGCATTGTAGTAGAGCGCCAAGGGGTTAGCGACGATGTACTGTGGCTGAAAGTTGAACGCTACCAGATCGCGAAAACTGACGCGCGACTGATATCCGGCCTCGAGATCGGGATTGATGCGCAGTTGGGACAAGCCCGCGAGTTGGTCCAACTTGCGTTTGACCGCGTCAGCACTGTGCGTCTTGTCGATGATGGCGTCCGGTATTTCGATGTCGTCACCTTCTAGGAGGACCATGTCGCCGGTCTGCTTGGCGTCACCGGGTTCGCGACGTGCGAGCAGCTTTTTCCCTTCCAATGTCTCGATCACGATCCCGAACCATGCGCAAATATCGCGGATCGTTCCGACCGGGATGCTGCATTTGCTCGACGCGAGGCAATAGTCGATAATCGGGATCACCGCCGATTTGCCGGTCTTCGACGCGCCCGTGATGACGTTGACCATGCCGGGCTCGAACTCCAGCACGCGCGGCGGCAGGTCTCTCTTCGGCCAGAGTATTAGCTTGAGAATCTGGAAGTGCATCTAGGGCTCCACCCACAAAAGCGAAAACGGCTGCTCGGGCGGCAACCTGGCGAACCACCGCCCGAGCTTATCCGCGCCGCTGACGTGGTACTTCAGGCGCTCCGGGTTTTTCGGGGGACGTGCTTCGTTGCTCCGGACGTGCCCCGTTTTGTATTCCACATGCAGCAGCGTCGAGGATACTCCCGTGGCGATCGACGCGAGCGTGAGGTCCCTCATCTTCACAGCCCGCCCGTGGATGGCGATTAGAAGCTCGCGCTCTTCACCGAGCTTCCTCGCGACCTGCGCCAGCCCGGAACTCGAATACGTCGAGGTGATGTGTTTGAGCGTGGCGGCGTGGTACACTAGGGGCAGAACGAGGAAGAAGGCGGGAAGCTGCGCGGTTCTCGCGACGGCCTCCTGTTGGTAGGCCTTGCCGAAGGTCCACAAGAGCAGCGCTCCGAAGGCGGGATTCTGCACTAATGCTATTGAGGATGGCGTGCTCATGATACTGCCGCAGGGAACATTATTTTGTGATCGGGATGCCAGCCGAGCCGGCATTCGTCCGCGAGCCAGTTGAATTCGCCGGAAATGAAGTAGGAGGGAAGTTCGCGCCCTTCGAGCGGTGTCTGAAGTTCGATGCAACGCCGATACAACTGTCGACCCCTCGCGAGAGGATCGAGATGTGAGTGAACGTCGGCGATCTCATCCTCTGTCAGACCATGATGCCTGAGAAGAGAAACATCCAGTTCCTCTAGGCTGCTTTCGACGATCTCGCCGTCATCGGCCCAGTTGACCTTGTCCGAGAGCGCTCGCAGGAAGTCACTCACCGCCGTTCTGACGATCGACTCCGTAGCTTTTACCGCCGACAGCTGCCTGACAAACGTAGGCGACGTACCAACGACGGCAGATATCTGTTGGTCCTGCGGCACGTCCATTGTTGGGTTCAGAAGACCGGAAAACTCGTATTTTCTGATGAAGGCTCGCCAGTTCCGTCTGAAGGCGCTCGCCGAGACGATGGCGGGCTGTTTCGCCCTAATGAGCTTGTCCGAATCATCCTTCGCCATCCCGATGGCCGCCGCGCAAAACTGGTCCAGCGTCTCATCGGGGATGAGGGCTGTGAATTTGGCGCGGATGGGATCGACGGGGTCGGCGTCGGATACCAATTCGAAAAATTCGATGATCTTCGCGCAGATGTCGTCACCGGCCGCTAGAAATCTCGTGACGAACGGTTCGATACCGACGCCGACCTCGCCCTGGAACTTCGGCGTCTTGAATTTCTCCAACAATGCGCCGATGTCTTTCGGGTCTTTGGCGGCGCTCATCTGCTCGACGAGCTTGCCAGCCTTCAGGGGCGAGACGTAATACCTGAAGCATCTGACTTTGCCCAGGTTACTGCGCGGTTGCTCCGCCCAGTTGGCCATGGTCTTCCAAAGTTCCACGGATCGGTCGGACGCGGGGTTGCCCTTCAACGCGCTTTTGGATTGCTCCAGCACGAGCGAGCCGTCTGGCTCATGGATCGTCACGTCGTCGTAGAGTTCGACGGACACCATCGAACCCTTAGTTGCGGTGAGCAGATGGTAGCATAGTCGGATCGGCTGCATGCCGTATCCTAGATACTGGCCCGGTGCAGCGCTCTTCAACTTCGCAAAAACGGCTGTGGACATCGCTCCTCTTCGACAATCTGCAGTTACGGAACCGCGAAATTCACGCTAACCAAAATAAGGTTGCAGGCAATAGCGCGAATCCGAAAACAACAACGTTTTGATGTAGATCATCTCTCATTCCTCAGGAAAGTAAGGGGAGAGTCCTTGAGGTCCGCGGAGCGGCGGCGAATAGAGACTTCAATTTGTATTTGCCACAGAGGACAAAGGGGCCCGAGGTCTTGCATCAGCATGATGGCGGGAACACAAGCCGATCTTGCCAGACGTCAGTCTGGATGCCCGGATGAAGCTGCGATGGTGGACAGATGTACAACATGCTCATGAGCGGTAACGACGAAGCGTTCGACCAATCACCCTGGTCGCTCGAGAAGTCCAGATTCGGGGAATATTCCGAGGAGAATATCGTCGCCCCGTTCGCGTCTCTCGACCGGCAGGCAATCGATCGCCTGAAATCTCTTCCCACGCTTTTCTGGTACGAGCGCTCAAACAAAAAGGGAGCGAGGGTGGGCTGGATCGACGCCATCTCCGTCGCTGGAGGAGCCTTGCGGGTAAGTTTTTCCTTCGATCCCTTCATCCCCGAGATTCCATTCGATGTCATGGTGGAATTGGCTGAGGCAGTCGACATTCGCCTGTCCGCGAAGTTTTCGGAGGGCAACCGAACCCACTGGGCCGTAAAGGATGCAGATTTGATCCACGTGCTCGCGGATCGGAAGCTCATGAACCCGAGGAACGTCAGTCCCTACGCCCCCTATGCGGGCGGAGCTCATACAACCCAACGACCGGCCATCATTGTCCGGCCGCAATATTTCGAAATCCCCCCATCTCCGGTCGATCGGACGCTTGTATCCGTGATGATGCCGTTCGGGTCCCCTTTCACACCTGTCTACGCCGCGATCGGCGACGCGGCGGCCGCAGCTGGCATGTGGGTGCAGCGGGCGGACGACATCTGGAACCACTCCGTCCTAATGCAGGATATATTTGGACTCATCTATCGCTCTCAGGTGGTCGTCTGCGACTTCAGCGAAAAGAATCCCAACGTTTTCTATGAGGCCGGGATCGCACACATGCTTGGTAGACACGTCGTGCCGATAACGCAGTCTCATGATGACGTTCCGTTTGATTTGAAACCCCATAGGTACATCCACTACCTCAATAATGGTGAGGGTCTCGCCAAGATGGGTACCGAACTCCAAGCGCGGCTCCAGACGCTTTCAAAAGCTTGAGTTTCGAACGATCTCCCGATCCCATCTGCCAGCGCACCCTTTTGACGTTCACGCGGACCGCAATATGTACCTTGATCCTTCCATCAGATTGGCGATCCTTCCGTTGAAGGCTCGTGTCGCCAAACTTTTCGATAAAGAAAGTTGGCTTGAAGTCGCAACACTGACCGACAGCTACGACCTCGTCACCGGTCACAGTCGGCTGCTGAGAAGCCTCGAGTGGGGGGACGGTGATTATGACGGGCATGTGCTTGAGGTTCTAACGAGCATAGTCGAGAAAAATCCGTCCAATCTCGACACCGTATCCCAATACGCGGACCAGTTGGATGGCGGAGGCATTCCGCTTTCGAGTGCGCCTGCGGATGGCCCCAGATACTATATTCAGCCCAGTGTTTTCAAAATTCCCACCACCGAGCCCGACCCCGATCTGGTCGCTGTGATGATGCCGTTTGCAGCGCAATTCGGTGCTGTCTACGAGGCAATAAAGCGCGCCGCTCTTGGGGCAGGCCTGAAATGCATGCGTGTCGATGATATGTGGGTCAACTCTGTGCTTGTCCAAGACATATTCGACCTCATCGTTCGCTCACGGATCGTGGTTTGCGATTTCTCGGGCAAGAACCCGAACGTCTTCTACGAGGCAGGGATTGCGCACACTCTTGGAAAGCACGTCGTTCCGATCACCCAGAGTGGTGACGACATTCCAGCCGATCTCCGTCACCACAGATATCTGACCTACCTCAACAACGGAGAGGGCCTTGCGCAGTTAGAGGCGAACCTTGGCATCAGGCTACGCGGACTTTGAGCGGTTCGGTCGAAATGGCGATTGAAATCTCTGAGCGGAACTTACGCGGCTATGCCATTGGCTTCGGGATAGGGATAGGGATCGCGATGGGCTGGGAAACTGTCGGCAAAATCGGCACTCAGGCCCGTCTTGACTACCCAGCTATCGGCCATGTCGTGAACCCTATGAAGTCTCGGGACTGCCAGCCCGAAGCCGCCAAGGGTATTTGAAGGCATGTCACCGCCGAGGAAGCGGCCCGAAGAAAGGGAGTACGAAGAGGCCGTCGGGTTTCAGAATAACTGAGCAGAGGGGCTCGGTGAGGCCCTCAGATTACGAGTCAATCCGGGCGCTACGGCTTGGGCCTAGCTTGAATGGAACACCCGGCAACTATCCTCTAGGTTATGCCGTCAGACGGCCATCAGCAGAGCTCCCAGTACAACTCCACCTCGTTTCGGCCACCTGCTGGCGAAACTTCGATTAACTTGTGGTTGCAAGATGGAGCGCAACGATATTCATATAGTGCGATGATCGGCGAGGAATCACACAAATCCATGGACAAGCGCTCTCTGACTGAACGGGACATCTGCACCAAGTTCATCCTGCCGGCCGTCAGGCAGGCCGGTTGGGATACGATGTTGCAGGTTCGTGAAGAGGTGTTCTTCACGAAAGGGCGCATTACCGTCCGTGGCAGGTTGGTTGCCAGAGGTTCGGCGAAGAAGGCCGACTTTGTTCTCTATTACAAGCCGAACATTCCGATCGCTCTTATTGAGGCCAAGGATAACAATCACTCCGTTGGTGACGGACTTCAGCAGGGATTGGACTATGCAGAAACGCTGAACATCCCTTTTGTGTTTTCGTCGAACGGCGACGGTTTCGTCTTTCACGATCGAACAGGCCTGAGCCCGACGAAGGAACAAAATCTCCGTCTAGAGCAGTTTCCGTCACCCGACGATCTCTGGCGGCTCTATTGTCAGTCGAAGGGTTTTGATCGTTCGGCGCAGGAGCTGGTCCTGCAAGACTACTATGATGACGGCAGCGGCAAGGCTCCACGCTACTATCAGGTAAACGCCGTCAACGCCGCGATAGAGGCGATCGCCAAGGGACAGGATCGGGTTCTGCTCGTAATGGCGACTGGCACAGGGAAGACGTACACCGCATTTCAGATCATCTGGCGTCTTTGGAAAGCCGGACGGAAAAAGCGCATCCTTTTCCTGGCCGACCGGAACGTCCTGATTGACCAGACCATGGTCAATGATTTTCGTCCATTCGGCGGCGCGATGGCCAAGCTTTCGACCAGGTCGAAGACGATCGAACGCGCAGACGGAGCCGATGTTGACCTGGCGCTTGCGTTGGACCGGAAGCGCCGTATCGACACCTCGTTTGAAATCTACCTCGGTCTTTATCAAGCTATTACCGGACCCGAAGAGCGCCAGAAGCTGTTCCGCGAGTTCTCGCCTGACTTCTTTGATCTCATCGTGATTGACGAGTGCCACCGCGGCAGTGCAGCGGATGACTCCGCGTGGCGGGAAATCCTCGAGTACTTCTCAGCTGCCAGCCAGATCGGCCTCACCGCGACGCCAAAGGAAACGGAGTACGTCTCGAACATCGCGTACTTCGGCGAATCGGTATTCACCTATTCCCTGAAGCAGGGCATCAGCGACGGCTTTCTCGCTCCCTACAAGGTCATCAAGATTCACATCGATCGGGACGTTGAGGGCTATCGGCCCGAGAAGGGGCAGCTGGATCGCGATGGCGAGGAAGTCGAGGATCGCATTTACAATGCCAAGGATTTCGACCGGAACCTCGTTCTCGATGACCGTACCAAACTGGTCGCCTCCAAAGTCACAGCGTTCCTGAAGGAGAGCGGTGATCGGTACCAAAAGACGATCGTTTTCTGTGTCGATGAAGAACATGCCGCCCGCATGCGCCAGGCGCTGATCAACGAAAACAAGGACCTCTGCGATCAGAATGCGCGCTACGTGATGCGCATCACCGGCAGCGACGCGATCGGTCAGGCGCAAATCGGCAACTTCATCGATCCCGAGTCGAGATATCCGGTCATCGTCACGACGTCCCGCCTACTTTCCACCGGGGTGGACGCGCAAACCTGCCGGCTCATCGTGCTGGATCGTCCTGTCGGGTCGATGACCGAGTTCAAGCAGATTGTGGGGCGCGGCACCCGCGTCCACGAGGATACGCAGAAGTTCTATTTCACCCTTATGGATTTTCGTGGCGCGACCAATCATTTCGCCGATCCTGATTTCGACGGTAAGCCGGAGCAGATTTACGAACCGGGTAAGAATGATCCGATTGCGCCGCCGGACACGGATACCCCCGGTTTCGAAGATGGGACGCAGGAAGACTATAAGGACGATTCTCCTGCCACGATTGGCGAGGGCGTCGCTTTCCCGTCGGGTGGTGGAGAGCCGCAGAAGAAGGTTTATGTCGATGGCGTGAGCGCCCGGGTTGTGGCTGAGCGCGTCGAATATCTCGACGCCAATGGCAAGCTCGTGACCGAGAGCCTCCGAGATTTCACCAAGGCAGCTCTCCTCAAGCATTTCGCAAGCCTCGATGATTTCCTGCGCCGATGGAAGGGCGAAGAGCGCAAGGAAGCCATCGTCAAGGAGCTGGCCGGGGAAGGCTTGCCGCTCGAGATGATTGCCCGGGAGCTTGGCATTGACCTCGATCCCTTCGATCTCGTCTGCCATATCGCCTTTGACCGGAAACCGCTAACGAGACGCGAGCGGGCGGAAAACGTCAAGAAGCGCGACGTCTTCTCCCGCTATGAAGGCAAGGCCCGGACAGTTCTGGACGCGTTGCTCGGGAAATACGCGGACGAGGGCTTCTTTAGCCTTGACGATACCAACGTCCTGCGGATACCGCCCGTGAACACGCTCGGCACGCCGGTCGAGCTGATCCGCGCCTTCGGTGGCAAGGACGGCTTCGAGCAAGCCATTCGCGACGTCCAACTCGAACTCTATTCCGACGTGTCCTGATATGCCGGTCATGGAGATTCAGGGGCGTTTATCGTTCGTTCGGATCAGCCTTGCGCCCTCCGAGGTGCCACAACTCCTGGAGCGGCATCGAAGCGAGTATCCGGGGGCGGATGTGGTCGAACAGTGCGCGAGGCGACTGATTGCCGCGAATTTTCCGCCCGCTGATGCTACGGCATTCATAGAGGGGGTCTGTGTATGGGGCGGTGGCAATCGAAACCTCAGCCGAATTCGGGACGCCGGCGACGCCACAATTGCGCAAGCCCTTAAATCCGCGACCGATGCAATAGAATCGGGTCATGGAACGCAGGCTATCGACGAACTGCGAGAGTTGCCGCACCTTGGGCTTTCATTCGCCTCGAAAGTCGCCCGTTTCCTCGCACCCGACAAGTGCGTGATCCTCGACAGCGTAATCAGGAGCCGAATCGGCTATGTCGCGAGCAGTGAGGGTTACGCCGAGTTCCTGCAGGATTGCTCTCAACTTTTGGATATGTTGCGGACGTCAGAAAGCCTCGAGGACGCGCTTCGCGACAGTTTGCGTATATCTGACGTCGAGGCCGCGGTGTTCATGAAAGCTAGAGATCAAAAGAATGTCAGTCCGTAATACCGTCAAATCCATCCAGGACATCATGCGCCAGGATGCGGGCGTCGATGGCGACGCCCAGCGCATCAGCCAGCTCTGCTGGATGTTCTTTCTCAAGATCATGGACGACCAGGATCAGGAGCTGGAACTGACCCGCGACGACTACGTCTCGCCGATCCCGGAGAAATTCCAGTGGCGCAGTTGGGCGTCCGATCCCGAAGGGATCACCGGCGACGCACTGCTAGGCTTCGTCAATGGCGAACTTTTTCCGGCGCTCAAGGCGTTGCAGGTCTCATCGCAGCCGGGCGATCGCCGACGCGTCGTGCGCGACCTGTTCGAAGACGCCTACAACTATATGAAATCCGGCCAGTTGATCCGCCAAGTAGTGAACAAGATCAACGACGTCGATTTCAACAGCCTGACCGAGCGCCAGCACTTTGGCGAAATCTACGAACAACTCCTCAACGACCTGCAGTCGGCGGGCAATGCCGGCGAGTACTACACGCCGCGGGCGCTGACTTCCTTCATGGTTGACCGCATCGATCCGACGCCGGGCGAGACCCTGTTCGATCCCGCCTGCGGCACCGGCGGCTTCCTCACCTGCGCCATCCGCCACATGGAAAAGAACCATGTGCGTACGCCCGAACAACGGGAGAAGATGCAGGCCGGTTTGCGGGCGGTGGAAAAGAAGCCGCTGCCGCACATGCTCTGCGTCACCAACATGCTACTGCACGGTATCGAGGACCCCAGCTTCGTGCGCCACGACAACACGCTTGCCCGCCCGCTCATCTCCTGGGGCAAGGATGAACGGGTCGATATCATCCTCACTAACCCGCCCTTTGGCGGACGGGAGGAAGATGGCATCGAAAACAACTTTCCGACCTTTCGTACCAAGGAAACGGCAGACCTGTTCCTGGCGTTGATCGTGCGCCTTCTGAAGCCAGGTGGTCGCGCGGCCGTGGTTCTGCCGGATGGCTCGCTGTTCGGCGAAGGCATCAAGACGCGGCTAAAGGAACATCTTCTGGAGGAATGCAATCTCCATACCATCGTCCGCCTGCCGAACTCCGTCTTTAAGCCTTATGCCTCGATCGGCACGAACCTCCTGTTCTTCGAAAAGGGCACGTCGACGAAGGACATCTGGTATTGGGAGCACCGCGTGCCAGAAGGCCAGAAAGCCTACTCGATGACGAAGCCCATCCGACCGGAACATCTGCAGGATTGCGTTGATTGGTGGGGTGGCAAGGAGCGCAAGGGGAGACAAGAAGGCCCGCAAGCCTGGCGCGTCAGCCTCGAAGAGGTAAAGGCACGCGGCTACAATCTTGATTTCAAGAACCCGCATTCCGTGGCGGATGATCACGGCGACCCGGAAACGCTGCTCGCCGAGCTCGTGGCCGCCGAAGCGGATGTGGCCCGGCTGAGCGATCAATTGAAGGCGATCCTGGCAGAGGCGCTGGCCCGATGAACGCCGAGCGCCTGTTGCAATACTACAAGACAATTGCGGATGCACCGGATGCGATTGCCCGGCTGCGCCGGTTTGTTCTGGACCTGGCCGTGCGGGGCAAGCTGGTGCCGCAGGATTCGGCGGATGAGCCTGCGTCGGAACTGCTGAGGCGGATTGCGGAAGAGAAGGCGCGGCTGGTAGAGTTCGGCAGCCGTAGAGCCGATAAGCCCGTTAAGCAATCCTTCAAGAAGGCCAACCGTTATCGCTTGCCGGCTCTTTGGCAGTGGGTGGACCTCCAAGCACTCTGCTTGTCGATAACCGATGGCGATCACCTTCCCCCACCTAAGGCAGACGAGGGCGTGCCCTTTTTGGTCATCGGAGATGTCCGAAGCAAAAAGATAAATTACGGGTGTGATCGATACGTTGGGCGTGCGTACTACGAGAAGTTAGACGTCATCCGCCGCCCTCGGAAAGGTGATATTCTCTACACGCTTGTTGGTTCCTTCGGAATTCCTGTACCTGTGGAAGAAGATCGCGAATTTTGTGTTCAGCGGCACATAGGGATACTGCGTCCCTATGGTAGTTTGTCGGGTCAATTCCTTACGTACACTCTGGAAAGTGATTTGGTGCTCGGCCAAGCAGGCGCGTTCGCTACAGGCATCGCTCAAAAGACAGTACCGCTTGCCGGACTTCGCGCCATCCAAATCCCCCTCCCACCCCTTGCCGAACAACACCGTATCGTCACTAAGGTCGATGAGCTGATGGCGCTCTGCGATCAGCTGGAAGGGGCGCGCGCGACGCGGGAGACGACGCGGGACCGGCTGGCGGCGGCAAGCCTCGCCCGCCTCAACAGCCCCGATTCCGCGACGTTCCAAGACGACGCCCGTTTCGCCCTAGAAGCCATGCCGGCCCTGACGGCGCGACCGGACCAGGTCAAACAGCTGCGCCAAACCATATTCAACCTCGCCGTCCGCGGCAAGCTCGTGCCGCAGAACCCCACGGATCGGCCGGCGGCTGAGTTGCTGGAGGGGATTGCTGATGAGAAGGCACAGCTTGTGAAGATTGGCGGTCTCAAGAAAGACAAAGAATACTGGGACGGGCTATCGAATGAACCGCCATACGTTCTCCCGCACAACTGGAATTGGGCACGTCTTCAAGATGTCTTTGAGATATCGCGCGGCGGCAGTCCTCGCCCAGCCGGCGATCCGAAATTTTTTGGAGGCTCGACACCTTGGATCACCGTTCAAGAAATCACGAAGGACATTCAGAAGTATCTCATTAAGACATCGGTAGGTCTTACTGACGAAGGTGTCAGGCGCAGTAGAACCATAGAGCCCGGTGACTTGCTCCTGACTAACAGTGGTGCCACACTCGGGGTGCCCAAAATCAGCAAAATCAGAGGCTGCATAAACGACGGCGTGGCAGTCCTAAGGCAGTTTCACACTGTCTCAATGAATGATTTTTGTCACCTGTATCTGCATTCTCAAACGTTAGCCTTCCGATCGGTCAACCAAGGTATGGGACAGCCAAACCTCAACACGCCCATCATTGCGGGTTGGTTTATTCCAATCCCGCCTCTCGCCGAACAACACCGCATCGTCGCCAAGGTCGATGAACTCATGGCGCTTTGCGACCAGCTGGAGGCGAGCCTGACGACCGCCGACGAGACCCGCCGCAGGCTGCTCGATGCGCTGCTGGCCGAGGCTCTCGCGCCGGTAAAGGCCGAGAATCTGCAGGAGGCGGCAGAATGAGCAACTTCCGCAATAGCCCCGGTCCCTCCGTCTGCGCTCCTTCTACGGCTCCATCCCCGAGGAAGAGGGCTATCTAGGCTGGAGCGAGGAGTCCGCGCGCGATCGGACGGTTGAATTGATAGAGGACGGCGATCTCTTCTTGATCTGTGGCGCGGCTTTAGCCGAAACCAGCAAGGCAGAACGCAATCGCGTCCTCGGTTTCGTACAGGTCGAGCGGCGCGCCATCCGCGATGCCGAGCCGACAAGTCAAACAAAGGGGAACGCATGAGTGAAGTTCTGCGCACAGCTATTATTTATGATTTCGACGGCACATTGGCTAAGGGAAATCTTCAGGAGACCAGCTTCATTCCCAAGGTCGGAATGACGACAAAGGACTTCTGGGGCGAGGTCAAGGCTAGGACGCGTCAGCACGACGCAGATGAAATTCTCGTATACATGCACCTGATGCTGCAAAAGTCGCGCGAGATGAATGCCCCAATCACTGTGGAAGACCTACGCAAGCACGGCAAGGATGCGCCACTATTTCCCGGTCTGGCGGACGGTTCCTGGTTTAACCGGATCAATTCGTTTGCCTCTGACAACGGATTGGAACTTGAACACTACATCGTTTCGTCGGGCATCCACGAGATGATAGAGGGTTGCGCCATTCGTAATTACTTTCACCGCATCTTCGCGTCGAAATTCATCTACGAAAATGACGTGGCCGCCTGGCCGGGCGTGGGTATCAATTATACGACAAAGACCCAGTATCTATTCCGCATAAACAAGGGCATCGACAATCATTGGAATAACGAAGCGGTCAACCAGTTCAAGCCACAGCAGGATCGACCGATCCCCTTCGATCGGATGATCTTCCTCGGAGACGGAGACACTGATATTCCAACAATGAAAATGCTGACCTACCAGGGCGGGCATTCGGTCGCCGTGTACGATCACGACCGGTCGGAGAGGGACCTCGCAAAAGTTCACCGGCTCATCTCGGATGGTCGTGCCGATTTCGTCGCGCCCGCCAGCTATGAGGAGAAGTCCCAGCTCGATATTATCATCAAAGGCATTCTAGGGCGCATTGCTCGCAAGCATGGGCAAACCCTCAGGGAGTAGTGAGGCAACGACCGAATTGGCTGATTTGCCGCTCTCGAAGGCCAAAGAGTTGACGCGTCTTGGTAGAAGTCTCAGGAGCGTCCCGCTCCACGACATCCTCGCCGAGCGTTTAGATTTCAATAACAAGACCCGGATCGAACCCAGTGCGCTCTCCCGGGTACCCTCTCGAATTAGAGACAACCCTCGTCGAGCCGACCATGTAGTCGTTTCGGTGATGAACGTGCCCATGCACCCATAGCGCTGGCCCTGTCTCGTAGACTAGGTCTTCCAAATCCGAAGCATAGCACCCCGAAAGCGGATCGTGCCGAAAGGCTGGATCGATAGAGCGCGGAGAAGGCGCGTGATGCGTGACGACCACCGTCTTCCGACCCGTTCGTTCACGGAGTTCGGCAGCGATGTAGTCCCTGGTCTCGACATGCTTCCCGTACGCATGGATTGGCTTGAACTTGAGATAAGGGGTCTTTGAAAACTTGATCTTCTTGAAGTCGTTGATCCCGCTTTGGGCATACGACATGCTGACCCCGGGATTTCGGCCGAACAACCGGAAGTCGGTCCAAAGGGTTCCCCCGACGAACCGGATACCGCCGATGTCGACTGCGTCATTTTCCAGAAAATGGAGACGCGGATGATCCCTCGCAGCTTTGCGCGCCTCCGGAATATCTGAATGCAGACACGAATTGTAGAATTCGTGGTTGCCCGCGACGAAAACGATCGGAACGTCAGGGGCGAATTTGGCGAGCCATTTGATACTGGGCACAACGCCTTTTGTGAGCACGTCCCCTGCGCATATCAATACGTCGGCTTTGTCCGGCGGCAACTCGTCAAATGGCCAACCGAATTCCAAGTGGAGATCGGAAATGATCCAGATTCTCATTCATCTTTCCCTTGTCGTGCCGGCCCATCGGAGCAGATGGGTGCCGAAGCAACCGCGTTTTCGGCCCTCGCGGGTGGCCAAGACCATTGCATCCACGTCTTCCAATTGACGCAGGTCCTATTTGGATAGAAACCGATGGTGAGGCAGATATCGAGCCGCGAACGCCCGTCTCATTTCCATGGCAAGCGGGTCATAAAGTATACGGAGCGAGCGTTTGACTTCATCCGCGGGAAGCCATCCGTCCTGTAGACGCCATCGGCGGCAGAACAACGCGTCCAGGTCATATCGATGGTGGTTTTCCAGCAGGACGCGGATTTCTCCTTTGGTTCTGGGCTGCGGTCGATGCTGCACCTCGAGCGCATACCGCTCGGAGACTTCGTCGTCGGTTACCAATGCGATGGTTTCGATCTCGGCGGCGATATCGGCGGGGAGGTTACTCAAAGCCGAACTGCATGCGGCGAGGAAACGGTCGTCCCGAGTGAAATCCATCCCCCATTCGACCGGATCATCACGCCAGAAAACCGCTTCCGCAGCCTCCGTCCACCACCCGTCGATGATCAGCCCCAGATTTCGAAAAGCATTGAATGCTTCCGGTGCCAGGTAAGCTGGACCGCAGCCGTGCGAGGCACGGATGTTGGGTCGAAAGCGCCCTGCCCGACTCAGCTGCCGCCGTGAGCCAGCGAAATGACGGTAGCCGAGAAGGTTGCTCTGGGCCGCGACCCCAACTACCGCGGTCGCCAAGTCATCCCAGCGCGGAAGGACATCAGGTATTGCTTGGTCAGCAAGCGGGATTGCTCCGCTCACTATCTGCGTCGCCTGTCCGAGAGCTTCCAGCGCTTCGCATCCGACCTCGTAGGCGGAGATATAGAGGTGGTCCCACGCGACGGATGGATCACCGGGTATGTTGTCCGCGAGAAACTCGATGACCGGCGCTGTCCACGCGGGAGCGGTCGGCCGCTCAAAGCGGCCTGAGGACGCTTCGGGCTGCGGTGCGACGGTCGGCCGCCGTTCTTCATCGCCACGCTTAGGTCCACCGACCATGATGCGGCGTCCGAGCGATGTGAAGCCGGCGCTGTCGAGCACCTCTCCCAAGGAGCCGGGCAATGCCGTTTTCGACGTGGCCTTCCGGCCGTTGCGAGGTCGCCTTGCTTTTGCCATCACGTCACCGCCTTCTTGGCCAAACTCACCGTCGTCCGCCGATGTCTTTCCATGATTTCGAAGACTTCGTGGCCCGACATCCCCATCGCCTCCATCAGTCGATCGGCTATGGCATCCAGAGCGGTCCTTTGGGCACGCACAGCGGACTTCGCGCGCTCGAACTCGCTTTGCAGGACCGCGTGAACGTGTCTCCGAAATTCGGGATTGTATGTGCGCAATCGCTCGAGTTGGACCTCGCCCTCGACGACGAGGGTATGCCCCATGCCGAGACCGCCCTCGAGCATTGTCGCCAGTTCAGTCGCCCTGTTGAGGTCGGCGGTGTCCGAGCCCGATGCGCCATCGGTAAATGATCCGAAGACCTCCAGTTCCGCGGCAATGCCGGCAAGGCATACCGCGATCGCGTTCCGATAGTCGGAGGGCGTCTTTGGCCGCGCTGCGATTTGATCGTACTGGACGCAACCCAGTGCGCTCCTCTTGCCGTCGACCCTGTAGCGCGAAATGCTGATCTCGGAGACCTGCCCGTAGCCTATTTCGAATGCCACGATGGCGTGACCTGCCTCGTGAACGGCAAGCGAGCGCAGAAACTCCTCCGGCAGCTCCGTTACTCTCGGCAATTGCTCGACGATGTGATCTCCCGAAAGGACTTCCACACGCCGCCGCGCCACCCGCTTGGCATCCCGGACGAGTTGTTCGATGTCGGCACCCGACAGGCCATCTGTCGCCATGCCGAACTTCTCGGCCTGGGACTGATCCAGCTGAAGGCCGCTGTGGAATGCCAGGATCGCTAGCCGTGACTTCGCATCAGGAAACGCAATTTCGAGTTGCCGGTCCAGTCGCCCTGGCCGCCGGATCGCGGGATCGAGCTGGTCGGGATAATTGCAGGCTCCGATCACAACGACGCCCTCGCGACGATCAAAACCATCCAGAAGCTGCAGGAATCCCGCCATCGCGGCTCGTAAATAGCCGCGGTTTCGATCTGTCTCTGTCCGATCGCCGAACGTATCGACCTCGTCGACGAACAATATTGACGGCGCTTTTTCCTTCGCCTCGGCAAACGAAGCCCGCATGGCTTTCAAGTGACTGTCGAGCGCGCCTGCTTCCTGCCATTCAGAAACCGACCCGTAAATGATCGGCACCTGGCAGGAATTGGCGAGCGCGCTTACAAACATCGTCTTTCCGACACCTGGACGTCCGGAAAGCAAGACCCCATTGTCGATATCGCTCCATGGGAGAACGCCCGCCTTGTAGTCGGCAAGGTCTTTCGCAAGATTGGTGCCCCATTCCAGCGCGGGTCCGTAGCCGTGCATGTCGGCAAGGGTCGGTCCCAACGGTTTTGCGACCTCGGGCGCGGGTTTCGCCGGCACGCGCGAATGAGTTCGCAATCTCTCCAGGGCAAGCATGGGATGACGGCGATCCTGAAAAGCCTTGACCAATCGCGGCCAGGGCTCCGACAGAAGTAGGTCGACGTCCCGGTCAGATAGCGGCAGACCGGCACGTCGAAGCGCGGCCTCTGCATGTCGCCTCGTCCGCTGCTCCAAGTCCAGGACTGCGTCGGAAAACAGCCTGTCGTCGTCGGCGAGATCGTAATCGGGCGAAGCGATGAAGATCGCTCTTTTGTTTTTATGGGCTTCCATTTCGTCGCGAAATGACCGGTCCTTCCACTCATAGGCGTAGGAGGTAAACTCCCGGCGCTTCCAGATACCGGCCGCGAAAACCTCCACCGCCTCAGCATAGACAGGATAGTAGAAATCAGTCCTGGCCCGCAGGGTCACGATGAATTTCGAATGCGGTCTGTTCCAAGCTCGGAGCGAGGCCGCGATCGCGCAGAAGGCCATGAAAACGGGCAGCGTAACGGTTGTATCTCGGACCTGCGTCTCCGGCTTCCAAGGCACGCGTGTACGTTTGCCCGAACGTGTTGTCGGCATTGCGCTCTCCTCGAATTTCAAGGTTCCAAATGGCTCAGTCTATTCAGTCAGTCGCAGTGCCGCCTATCCATCAATGCGAATCCCCAGACGAGATGACCTTCTGGTGGAGCCTCTCATCCCAGTATCCCGGATCAACGCACGTCCCCAACCGGTACCAGCGGGACATCGTACGTGCGATGCCTCGCTCCCGATCAAGATAGAAGAGTTCACTTGTGCAGGCCATTTTGCCGTCGGGGACCTTCGGATGACCGATCGGACGACCGATGAGGCAGGGCACCGCGCCTTGTCCTAACGCCCAACTGTTTAAAGACGCTCCGGGCGATTTTGCCCCGGCGCATCGATCAATGTCTTCAAGATCATTTGCGAGACGCCGGAGGTCGGCGATCAATGACAAGCGGGACCTGCCGAACAAATTTCCCAACAGCGAATCATTCACGACCATTTCCCGTCTACCGGTTCATCAAAGTGATGTCTTTATTTACATCTTTATCGATGCACATCAAGATTATTATGACGTATTTTGCGTCATATTTGACTTATCCCCAAACCGCCGGCTTCTGAAGCAGATGACGACTTTGCTGACTGGTGATTTGATAAGGGCCGCGAGAGCGCTAATCGGGCTGAGTCAGGTGGAACTCGCAAAGAAGGCGGGTATCACGCAGAAGGCACTCGGCGAGTTCGAGCTTGGCAAAAGGCCGATTACGGCGAAAGCGAATGAAAAGCTCCGGCGGGTCTTCGAAGAGCGGCAGGTGCAGTTCATCGCAGCGAATATCGAAGCCAGTCACCTCGAAGGAGCCGGCGTGCGATGGAAGCCTCCGAATCTGAATTCCGGAATCAAAACGATTTAGCCGAACCCGAAGGTCGGAGGTCGAATTGCATCCAATTAATAATTTTCCGGCCATCGGTTGCGCGCGCGGCAAGGGCATACACCGGACTGAGCCAAGACGATTTTGGAAAGCTCGCCGGAGTCGCCCAGCGTACGATCCATAGATGTGAAACCATAGGCAATGTGAGAGACGATCAACTGGGCAAAATTCTGGGCGCGTTTGGTGAGAAAGGTATAATCTGGGTGTACGATAAATATGGACGCATCGAAGGGATGCTCCTCCCCATAACAGATGACCAGGGATCATAACCTTTACCGCTGTCCAGCCGGTGCCCTCTACTTTTCCGGCAGCCTGGATGTGGGTCATAACCGCCCAACGGAGGCTTGACGGGCCGAGCAATCGATTGGACCGGTTGGATGTAAATATCGTGTCGCCGGACGATACCGCGCGCGGCGCATTTTCGATGCATCACTCGTAGGCTATTACCCACCAGCAACGGTCTTTCGGTAGCCCTTTTTTCCATTACTTATTCTTGATTGAATTCAGTACGCGATAAACTGGATTTTTCCCAATCCCTAATTTACGGGCTATTGGTTTGCCGCCTAGTCCCTGGCTATGCAGAGAAACAATCTCCTCGTAGCGAGGGTGGACTTTTGCTGCCTTTGCTAGGGAGTATCGTAACACTCTGAAAAACCACGATGTTTCTGGGTTCGTATTATTGTTCCGCTTCTCCCGCCAGCTACCCCATTATATGATTGATATTCCGCGATAAAATCGAACGCTGAGGCCCAGTCCCACTTTGGGTCCCACTTTCTCCCGCGTGTCTGACCGGAACGCGGCAATCAAGACCGCGCACGCCAAATTCGCTCGCGGAGGCAGGTCCTCAATGATTTCCCAGCGAACGATACGCGGATCGACTTCCGCCGCGGCCCCCATGTATTCGGAGATATGGAAGGCCATTCGCTCTTCCGGCGTACCAGCGGGCTTCGGCTCGCCCCTTATGGCAAAGAGAACTGGGATGACGATTGACTCCCCAGGCCTGTGTGCGACTGTGGCTTAGCTCAAGATCACTGGCAGTTACAGCCATGACCCCAGAACGATTTTCCGAATGCCTTCTGCATATCCGATGGACGCCGATCAACATCGCATCGGCGCTCCAATGCGAGCTGTCGTGGATCGAAGCGCTCGAAGCCGGGAATGAGCAAATTCCCGCAGGTTTGGCTGCCTGGTTGGAAACACTGGCACAAGCACACGAGGCGCTGCCGCCGCCAACGACTTACTGCGGCAAGAAATCAAAGCTCTGACCCGTCGGGAGCAAAGTCCATCAATTGGTAGATCGCGGCTTCGTCCTGCTCCTCCCGTAGCCCCTTATACGACGCGTGCCGCAGCTTCCCGTCATCGGTCCAGGCGCGATACTCGATCTCGGCGATAAGTGTAGGTTTCACGAAAACAGGGTCGCGCTTCTACAGCCTAGATTGACCGACTGAGCGCCTGTCTTGGTTTAGGCGACTGGTCGAATATTTTGGTTAACTCGGAAGAGATTGGCAGGATCGTATTTCTTCTTGATCGCAGCTAGCCTCGGGTAGTTGTCACCATAACTCGCCATCACGCGCGCTTCGCCCTCGTCGTCCATCATGAAATTGACATAGGCGCCGCCGGGATTGAATTTGTGGACCGCCTCCCAGTAGGCCCGGCCCCAGCGCGTCAGGGCCCCTGCCTGCTGCGGATTGGAATCGATCCCCGCGATCACCATTGACCAGTTGGCATCCCTCGCCCCCCAAGCCGTCTCGTCACTTCTGACACGGCGAACGGCGCCATCGATTGGGTAGAGATGCATCAGCGATAGTTCGCTCGGCGCCTTTGCCGACTCCGAGATGTAGGTATCGATTGCCGCGTCCGGCAAGTCCTTCACGAAATCGCCCTTCCAATACCATTGCAGGCCCTTCGGAAAAAACGGGTCGAATAACCCCTGCATAGCCGGGAACGGCATCACCCCCATCCAATTGAAGAAGGGCGCCGGAAGCTTGTCGAGGAGCGGCGCCAGCGCGCGTCTGCCATCCTCTTCGGTCCCGTTAAAGCTGGAGATTATGGCGCAGGCCCGCTTGCCCCACGCCTCGCGCGGGAACGGGTCCATCGACGGCACCGTCTTCAGCCCGACAAAAACACCGAGCTCTTCGGGCGACTTCGGCAGGAAGTCGCGATACGCACGCATGATTTCCTTGCCGTGGAGCGCGGCGTCCCAGAAAATCGGCCCGGCAAATACCATCTTTACCGGATGGGCCTGGAACAGAAAACTCGTCACCACCCCAAAATTGCCACCGCCGCCTCGAAGGGCCCAGAACAGATCCGGGTTCTCCTTCTTACTCGCTGTAATGAAGCTGCCATCGGCCAAAACCACGTCAGCTTCAAGCAGGTTGTCAATGGTGAGGCCATACTTCCGCGTCAGATAGCCCGAGCCGCCGCCAAGTGTCAGCCCAGCGACCCCGGTTGTGGAAACGATGCCGAAAGGGACAGCGAGCCCAAAGGCATGGGTGGCGTGGTCAACATCACCTGAGGTACAGCCGGGGCCTACCCGCACAGTCCGGGTTGACGGGTCAACGCGCACACCTTTCATTGTCGATAGATCGATGACCAACCCATCATCGCAGCTGCCAAGGCCAGGGCCGTTGTGGCCGCCACCGCGGATGGCGACGAGCAGCTCGTTGTCTCGACCAAAACTCACCGCAGAAATCACATCAGCAACGTCAGCGCAGCGAGCAATCATCAATGGGTGCTTGTCGATCATGCCATTGTAAAGCTTGCGGGCCTCTTCATACTCAGCATCACCGCGTTGAATGACACTGCCGCGAATTGTTCCAGCGAATTTTGTCACATCCTCATCGCGCATGATCTTTCCTCCTAGGATTATCAATGGCTTAGCAGATGGTCGGCATCGAAGTGGGGCGTTAAATTTATCACGAACCAAGCCAACCGAAAAGTGACAACGCGTTTCGATCGGTTGAAGGCGGTGGACGAAGCATCTTCATTCCCGACCTGCACATCGATACCCTGAAGGTGAAGGCGAGGAATTTTCATTAATGAAGGTAATGTGTGGTTGTTTTGTGCACGAAGCTGGCGCAATCAGAGCCAAGTGTCCGCTGCCGGCCCATTGCGGTCAC
Source organism: Rhizobium sp. P32RR-XVIII (assembly GCF_012641395.1). Classification (GTDB taxonomy): domain Bacteria; phylum Pseudomonadota; class Alphaproteobacteria; order Rhizobiales; family Rhizobiaceae; genus Rhizobium. The sequence continues at coordinate 63,632 of NZ_JABAIH010000021.1, forward strand.
TGCGAACCCCGCTCTTTCTTACCTCACAAGATGATCTATCTTCGTCCCGACATCCTCATATAACAGCGTCACGTTCGCGCTATGGGTTGTTGCCAAGCCTCATATTGCTCGTTGGTGACCTGCTCCATCCAGTCGACGACCTTGCCATCAAGGTTCTCTTGAATGGCGATGTGGCTCATGACGTTGTTCGGAGTGCCTCTCGCCGGGTTCAAACCACACGACATCTCCTGGGCGGATTTCCTCGACAGAACCGCCGACGCGCTGGCAGGCAACCCTTCCGCGTGTCTCCGGCGAGTCAAAACTCGCCGAGGCTCTTCGTTATGCGATCTCCCGTCGCGATATCTTCGAACGTTTTCTGACAGACGGTCGCGTCGAGCTCGACTCCAACATCGTTGAGCGGGCAGTCAGGCCTCAGGCCATCACGATATTTCGTCATAGCCCTCTCCACCAGCAAATTCACATGCGATGGTCGAGAGGTCATGGGGATTTCCACGACGGCCCCGATTTTTCGAGGCAATTGAAGGAGCACGGGCTGGCGAGGCCGTGGAATTCAACGGAAGGAAGCTCGTGATCAAAGACGTCGCATAGCCAGACTCATTGTATCAGCGGCACACGAGGAGTATAACGCAACTGGAGCGCCAAGGTACGGCAGCGATGAACGACGCATTGGTCGTCCTTGACACAGCACCGCTACATCACACCGGAAGCTCTGGCGCTTGATCTATACCAAAGTGACCTGGCACATCGAGAGTGACATGACACATTGAGCGCCGGACGCGAATACGGATATGAGGCACTGTGGGTCATTCATCATCCGGATGAATAACTCAAACTCATTTTCACGATCTAGCACCTCTGGGACGAAGTGGTTATTTTGCGCGCCACGCACTCGAAGGAAGCTTCGGCTGAGGCAACCCTCGCCCGTTGCTTTGACACTAATCACGGACCAGTGCGACGCGCGGGCATCGAAATTCAAAGCAACCCGAGTGGGAGTTCACCGGAATTACGGTGCCTTCCATTCAAGCCTGCGAAGTTAATTCGCGATGATAGGTGATTCAACGCTGCGCCGGCTGGCGCGAGAGAGATGTATCGGACATGAGTGAGGCGCGATCCGCGTTGGGGAGCGACTCGCCCCATACCGGCTTTGGGTGCGACAGCGTCCCGGCATTAATCTGCGAGATCGATCTCGAGCGCGGCGGGCGCAGATTCAATCGCGCCTGGGAGCTCTTCACTGGAATCGCCCCTGCAGACCTCCTAGGCGACGCGTGGCTGAACGCGGTGCATGAGGAGGATCGCGAGACCCTCGGCCATGCCGCCGGCTCGGAAGAGGACTCGCGCTCGGTCGACATCCGGATTCAGGATCGAAATGGTCAGTATCATTGGTTTCTAGTCAACGTCGCCCTCCCCACCGACGCCCATCTCCCCTGCTCGTCGAAGACTCTCGTCGCGCTTCCGATCAACGAACGCAAGGCTTCCGAAGCTGCACGAGATGCGGATTCGGCAGACATCCGCATGATGCTCCAAAACATGCCTACCATGATTTGGCGCACGACGGCGGCCGGCGAGATGGACTATGCGAACGAACGATATCTCGCGCGCTGGGGTCAAACACTCGCCACCATCATTGGCGGGGGATGGAAGGACTCGGTTCATCCCGATGATCGCGATGGCATCGTAAGCTACTGGGCCAACCACATCGGAACCGACGCTGATGGAATGTACGAGTTCCGCGCAGGCTCCCCCGAGACCGGATATCGTTGGTATCTCTCCATTGCCACACCTCGCCGCGACGAGAACGGGAATGTTGTTCAGTGGTATGGCGCGACCTTTGACATCGAGGACAGAAAGCGTGCTGAACACCAGCTCCGCCGGAATGAAGCATTTCTGCGCCAAGGCCAGCTAATCAACAAGTCGGGCAGCGTTGGCGCAAACCTTCGGACCGGTGAGCATCACTGGTCGGACGGAGCCTACCGGATTCTGGAGTTTGACAGGGAAGTGACGCCAGGGTTCGAGCCATATCTCCAGCGTGTTCATCCCGACGATATCGACCTCGTTCGGGACAAGCTTGAACACATAAAGCGCAACGAAAGCGCCGTGGAATTCGAGCACCGACTTTCCTTCCCCGACGGTCGGATCAAGTACTTGCGAGTGTTGGTCAAGCCGGCGCCGGGTGAGGACGAGCTGAACGCCGTCGGCGTCATCATGGACGTCACCTCAGCGAAGATGGCCGAACAGGAAATACATCGCGCCCAGGCTGAACTTACTCGCGTCACACGCATCGCGACGATGGCGGAGTTGACCGCGTCGATCGCGCACGAGATCAATCAACCCCTTTCCGGAATCCTCACCAACGGCGAGGCATGTCTGCGCTGGCTCAATCGCGCCGAACCAGACATCGCGGAGGCGAGAGAGGCGATTGAGCGAGTCGTCGTCGGTGCCCGACGCGTCAGCGATGTCGTTCGGCAGCTTCGAGCGATCTTCACCCGTAAGGACCCGGCTCCGACCAAGTTCGACCTGAACGACTTGGTGAGGAGCACCTTGCCGCTGCTGCGTTCGCTTATCAATCACCATCGGGGTTCGGTCAGTCTCGACTTGGCGGACGACCTTCCAGCAATTTTCGCGGATCCCGTGCAGATTCAGCAGGTCGTCATCAATCTCCTGGCGAACGGACTGCAGGCCCCGAGGAAATCGGATGCGGGCGAACGTCGAATCGCAATCGAAACCGCGGGCGATGAGGCCTGCGTCACGCTTCGTGTCAGCGACGACGGGCTCGGGATCGATGAGGCGCATCTGGCGAACATCTTCGAACCATTCTTCACAACGAAAAACGACGGCATGGGAATGGGGCTGTCGATCTGCCGGTCCATCGCCGAATCGCATGGTGGCCGGATGTTCGCCGGCGCAAATGCGGCCGGTGGGGCGACTGTAGGATTCGCGCTTCCGATCGAGCCTAGTTGATGTCCGTGGTGACCATCATGACCAAGACCTTCGTTTCTCAAACTATACAAATGTTCAGTAGGCGGCGCTCCAGGCTTAGGTTAAGTCGAAAAACGCCGTTTTATTGGCAAGTTCGAGAATACCAACCCTGCGAGCGATGGGGCTGAGATTGCGCGTAATGTCGAACACGTCCGCCATGCAACCGAGCTCTAGCGCCGCGCCGATCGTACTCATCGTTGACGACGATGAGCTGGTCCTAAAGTCCATCGATGGCCTTGTCAGATCCGCGGGATATCGGTCCGCTCTTTACGCAAGTGCGGTCGAGCTCTTGTCAAAGCCCCTGCCTGAGGGCGTTCGCTGCCTGGTTGCGGACGTGCGACTGCCCCTCGTGAGTGGGCTCGACCTTCAAGCCGAACTCGCCAAGCGCGGAGAGCGCGTGCCCATCCTGTTTATAACGGGCCATGGAGACATACCGATGTCGGTGCGGGCGATGAAGGCTGGTGCGGTGGACTTCCTATCGAAACCGTTCCGCGACCAGGATCTAATGGACGCGATCGCATGCGCGTTGCTCGAGGATATTCGGTTGAAGGAGCTGGAGATCGAGCTCGAATCCCTCCGTGCGCGATACGAATCGCTGACATCGCGCGAGCGCGAAGTTCTGCAATTGGTCTCGTCCGGGCTCCTCAATAAGCAAGTGGCAAGCGAGCTCGGGTTAAGCGAGATAACGGTCAAGCTTCATCGCGGGAGCGCGATGCGCAAGATGTGCGCTCAGACACTCGCACAGGTCATCAGGATGATGGAAGCGCTCGAGCGAGGCACCCTCCAAAACCATACTCCAGTATAGGCCGGGCAAACACACGTTCGATTGTCGCGCCTCTCATCGACGTTAAACTGCAAGCCGTATTTCCATGCTTCCTGAAAGGAACCCCTTGAGCGCGAGTATCGCCATCGCGATCGTCGACGACGATGAGCTTGTCCGAACCTCGATAGCCGGCTTGCTGCGCTCGTTCGGCATTCGGACTGCGGCATTTGAGTCTGCTGATGCGCTGCTCGTGGCTGGCGCAAACAGCTTCGACTGCATCGTTTCTGATCTCCAGATGCCCGGGACCAGCGGCCTCGAGCTGAGGCGCTTCTTGAACGACCAGGCAGATGTCGTGCCCGTCATCATCATGACGGCCTTCCCTGAGCGCGCGAACGATGCACGCCGCCTCGGCGAGCATTTCCCATTGATCGAGAAGCCGATCGATAGCGCGCAGCTGATCGCCTGTATTCAGGATGCCCTCGGATGTCGGTTTGACTGATCTGAAAAGTGTCAGGTCGCGACGCTATGCGTAGGCAAATTTTGGTCGGGCTTGAACTTGCCGGCGGCGTCGGAATCGATGTTGAAGGAAATGTCGGCGCCAGATGTCGAGAACCTCGAGATCATGATAGCAGGGACGCGCGCGGCCAGGACATCACGTCCGTGAAGGAGTCGATCAGCGAGCTTTTTTGCCCTTGGCATCATCAAGAAACCCCAGACGCCGTTCGGCAACGTCAAGGCGACGTGCTTGCACGCGAGGATCCGGCGCATTTCGTACGCGGCAATTTCCGCTCGATTATTTAGGAATCGACGTGACCAGTCTGACTTCCAAGACAGCGCCAGCGTTCGACGCTCTCCTTTGGTCGAGCGAGTGACAGTCGCTATTAATGTCGCGGATGCGGAAGAATTCCGCGGCTGAGAACGTTAAAACGCCGTCCGGAAGATACCCCCGAGGCCAGTGTGACCGGAAGAAGTACTCATCCGATCCGCCCACGAATGCGGCCATCCAAGTTCAGTGGAGTGGGGCGACTGCAACAACCCCTTTTCTAAGGGGTAGTTAAAGCAAACCACTGTATAATTTCCAACCGCCAAGTTTTCATGAATAAAGACTGCATCGAAAGGTGGAGGTTTCCAGGATGCTAGTCAACGACACATGCAATTCCACCAGGGCAGCGTCGCGGGGCGTTGTCAATATCACCTCAAATTCTCCCACCCTCGCCGCGGGGCCTCGACAAGGGATGCGAGTTGGCCCTGATCACAAGCACATTTTCGTGCATGCGGAGCGGCAAATGCTTCCTGCGGTTTCGCCAACGCGATTACATGTCCTCATCAGCGACTTGAATAGGAGACGGTGAACACCAATGGAACTCCATCAGGTTCGGTACTTTCTGGCCCTTGCAAACACGATGAATTTCACGCGTGCGGCGGAGATGTGTAACGTGACGCAACCGGCGCTGACCAAGGGCGTGCAAAAGCTGGAGCAGGAACTTGGGGGCGAGCTCATCTACCGAGAACGTCAACTTACTCACCTCACTGACTTGGGCAAGGCGGTGCTGCCCATGCTTGAGCGCGCACTTGCATCGACTGAGGCTGTTCGACGCCGAGCGCGTGAATTTCAGCAAAAGGAAGTGGCTCCCTTAACGATCGGTCTCGCCCCATCCATTTCCGCTTCGCTCGTTGTCGAGCCCATCGCTGAGATTCGCAAATTCGTCCCCGGCCTCCATGTCGAGCTTCGGGAAGAGCAGCCAAGCCGCCTTGTCGAGCTCCTCTTAGAGGGCGAAGTAAATGTCGCCTTGGTTGGTGATCTCGACGAGAGGCCAGAAAGGATTGACGATTGGGCGCTGTTCGAAGAGCGCTATGTCGCGGTTCTCGCCCCGTCGCATGAACTTGCCGACCTTCCGGCGATCGGAATCGAAGCGCTTCGCGAAGCCGCTATCCTGAATCGCTCCTACTGTGACGTGGCTCGGAAATTTCGCCGTCTCTGCTTTCCCGACGCGCCGCCGCATCACAATCATCGAAGCTGCCGGGACTTGCACCTGCAACATTTGGCAGCGGCGGGGTTTGGAATAGTCCTCGCTCCCGAGCATATGCCCCGATTACCCTCGCTAAAGGCGCTTCCGATTGAGGGTGACCCGGTATGGCGACAGGTCCGGCTTCTTGCGGTGCAGGGCCGACGCTACTCGCCAGCGCTTGACGCCTTCGTAAAGGTCGCGCGGTTGCGCGACTGGTCTCTTCACACGGGATCGCCTCTCCAAACTGAGGGTCACAGCCACCTCGAAGCGACCGGTATGTCCGCATGAGTCCACATATTGCCCATTTCTTAAGATACCCGGTATACTGATGACCGTCGAATTGATGTCTGACCACTTAACCAAGACCCTCAATCAAGTCCGTAACGAGCTCATGGCCGGGTTCAGTGACGCCGACCGAGAATCCTACCTCTTTCTCGTCGATTGGCTCCGCAAGGCAGACATCGCGTCGCACGCATTGCAGGTTGGCGACACGGCGCCAGATTTTCTTCTACCCGATGCACACGGACGACTTCATTCGTCCGAACAGCTTCGTGGTGAAGGGCCGCTGGTGGTTAGCTTCTACCGGGGGGGATGGTGCCCATTCTGCAACGCAGAGCTTCGCGCTCTTCAAGCGGTCAAGGCTGAATTTGATAGTCTAAAAGCAAATCTTGTCGTGGTGTCTCCCGAGACCCGTGATCTGCCAAGGCAGCTGAAACGGCAGTTGAACCTCGACCTGACGATGCTGGCGGACGTCGACCACGGCGTGGCGATATCTTACGGTGTCTTGTTTCGTGTCCCTGAGGAAACCAAGGCGCACTACGCGGGGCAGGGTTACGACTTCGGGCACCGCCATGGATCGACTGAGTGGATGCTGCCAATCCCGGCGACTTTCGTAATCGATCAAGACGGCGTCGTCAGAAGTGCCTTCGTCGAGCCCGATTTTACGATCCGCCAAGAGCCGCCCGACATCCTCAACAAAGTGCGCGAACTTGCCCCTCGGAGCGGCGAGAATTCAGCGCACTCTTGGTGATAACTGCTAACGCTCCAATTAGAGGTTCTCAATGCCAGCGATGGCACATGCTGTCGCGAGAGGCAGAATTCGGAGTGCCCCGCCGCGACGCATGGTGCACTCAGATAGGAAGTGGCCTGGGCCTGGCGATGGAGATCCCGGCAGATGGACTTCTACACGTTCCAGGTTGCCTCGGGCTTCTATCTGGCTGTTTTCGTGTTGATTTCCATGCGGAGCTGAGCCGGTTTTTCCACCGAGAAGTGAGCCACCTCTGAGTATGGTTTTCTGATCACGACCGGGTGGGCAGGCTCTACGGCTGGGAGTTCGAAAAGAACAACGAGGAGGTCCGAGTGAGGGTGGAGGGCCAGCTCATCTTCAACACTGATCGTGAGATGGTGGACGCAGCCCTTCAAGGATATGGCGTCGCCTTCGTGCCGGAAAGCTATGTCGAAAGGCATGTCGCGGAACGGCGTCTCCAGCTCATCCTCGATGACTGGACACCCAAGTTCGCGGGCTATTATCTTTACTATCCAAGCCGTCGGCAGAATCTTCCCGCGTTTTCGGTGATCGCGGAGGCTCTTCGAGAGAAAAGTCTTTGATGATCCCCAAGCCTTATGGCCGCTGTTGGCGCAGAGCGGCCATCAGGATGCTCGAACGCTCAGGCCACTCCTGAGCCGCGTCCCTATGCACCGCGCGCAAGCGCCGCCGACTGCTGCAAGGTAACGGCATGGCTAAGCGGATCGGCATGGCGATGCGCAAGCAGCCACCGCCTGCCCGCGCGCCGATAGACGAGGGTCACGCGCAGCGCCCAATCCTGTGCGGGCAGGCCGCCGACTTCGACATGGGCGCGCTCGATGACGGCCAGCACGATCATGTCGGTGCCGGCATAAGTCTGAACGATCTCCTGTTTCAGCGTGCCATTCCGGAAGAACCGGCTCATGCCATCCCAGATCTTCTCGGTAATGTCAGCCTCCCGCGATGGCGTGCCGCCGAACGGCGACATCAGCGTGAAGTCCTGCGTGCGCGGTACAAGCGCCCGGTAGATGGCGACATCGCCGCGCATCAGCGCGGCATTGGCCTCCTCGGATATCCGGGCGAGATCGGATGCCGCCGTATCCGCCTGGCCGTCACGTGCGGTTGCGGTAAGGGATACAGGACTGGTCGCACCGGTAGCACGAAGAGACCGTCGTGAAGGTGACATGACATTTCCTTTCCGGATTTGAGTTCGGGAAAGCGCCTGCAGCGCCTGTGTCCTTCGGAGATGCCAGTTTCGCCTTGCTGAATCCAATGATATGATTTCAACAATATGCTGAATGAAACTGATCTTTCGCGCGCCGATCTCAATCTCCTCGTACTTTTCGAAGCGGTCGTTGAGGAGAGGCATGTCGGCCGCGCGGCCGATCGGCTGAACATTTCGCCATCAGCGGTCAGCCACGGACTTGGACGGCTACGACGAATGCTCAACGATCCGCTTTTCGTCAGGACGCCCAAAGGCGTGGTGGCGACGGCCCGCGCAATGGAGCTGGCAGCGCCGATTGCCGAGATACTTGCCAGGGTGCGAAGTGTGATTACGACGGCCGAGCCATTTGAGCCGGCAACGTCGAGCCGCCGTTTCACCCTCGGCGCGCCGGACGGTGTTTCCGCCGTCTTCCTGTCTCCGCTCCTTGCCGGATTGGAAAGATCGGCGCCGCATGTCGAAATCAGCATACGCCAGTTGCTGCCGGAGCCGGGCGAGAGTTCACTGGCGCGGGTCTGGCGCAACGCGTTTGCCGATGTGGAGTCCCGCGCCATGGACATCGCGGTCGTCCCCGCCGATGAAATTCCGGCGCGCTTTCATTGCCTCACGCTCTACGAAGAGGATTTCGTCATCGCCATGCGCGCTGGTCATCCCTTCGCGCAGGACGCGAAACTCGACCGCTATGTCGAAATGCGCCATCTGGTGGTTTCGCTGAGCGGCGATCCGCACGGCTTCGTCGACACGGTGCTCGAACAGCACGGGCACAGCAGGCGGACCGTCCTCACGGTGCCGAACTTCATGCTCGCGCTCGCCATCGCCGGCGAGAGTGACATGCTCGTCGCAATCCCCCGCCGCTTCGCGACAATTTTCGCCCCACGCTTTGGCCTAACGACGGTCAATGCTCCTTTGCCGCTGCCGCGTTTCAAGCTGAGCGCGGTGGCGCCGCGCGCAGCGATGATGGACGCCGGCCTGAGCTGGCTGTTCGGAATGCTTTCGTCGGTCTGTGAGGTTGACCCTCCTCCAGGGCTGCTTTGACCTGACTGGTATGGCCGCTTCCGGCCCAACGCGGACAGGCGGCACGGACTGAATGCTGGCGGATGAATCGCCCACAAGGCCGCCGTCTGCTCGTCTTGCGAGGGAAAGACAACAGGTCCATGATCAGAAGCTTGGCCGTCTAGACGACGCAGAATTCGTGAGTGGGGCGCAGAGATGAAACAGAACTCGGAGATCGGCCCAGCCAAACCTGACGACTTCCCTGCCATTCGAGCCTTGTGCAACGGCTTCATCGACTGGTGCCGGTCGCGCTATGGCGAAAACGCTTGGTTCGTCGACCGCTACTACACGCCGGAAGCTTGGTCGGCACTCCTGGACAGCCTGCCGAGGATCCATTCGCCTCCAGACGGGGAGATCCTTGTTGCCCGCCTGAACGGAAAAGTGGTCGGCTGTGTTATGATGCAACAGATCGATGAACTCACATGCGAAATGAAGCGGATGTTCATCAGCCCTGAAGGCCGAGGCTTAGGGCTCGGCCGCCGTCTCGCCGAGAACATCGTGCGCGTGGCCGCTGAGCGGGGCTACACGACCATGCGGCTGGATACCGGCCGCAACCACGATGAGGCGCTAAGCCTCTACCGGTCTCTCGGATTCCAGGAGATCGCCCCTTACTACGAAGCCCCTCCTGAACTGCGCAACCATCTCGTCTTTATGGAAGCCCCTCTGGCGGGGTAGCTCCGTCATCCTCTCGATTAGTCCTCGCCCAGGTGCAGGGCGGAGCACGGTCGTAGAACGATGCCGAGTCTGCTTCATGGTGGGCGCGTTTGATGGCGCTGGCACAAGTTCGCTGCTGGCGCAATGCGGAAACGATGCCATGAGTGCTTCCCGCCCGAAGCGGACATGAGATGGTTATGTTATTGTAACGCAACGTCCTGAGCCGGACGGTCGCCGATCTGGACAAGCTGGTGCCCTTCGGGCGTATTGGAAGCCGGAAGAAGTAGCAGCGCTCGTTGCCTTCCTGGTACCGAATGAGGCGGAATTCATGTGCGGTTCCCTCGTCGAGATCGTGGGGGCGCAAGCAGTTGCACAGGGGGTGCAAAATGGAGATCGATGCGAAGCGGATGACACTCGGGTTCGTCGGGACGGGGACGATTACGGAGGCTGTCGTTACCGGGCTGGGCAAAACGAGGTTTCGCGACACTCCGATCGTGGTGTCACCTCGTAGCGAAAGCGTCGCCGCTCGCCTCGCAGAGGCGAACCAGAACGTATCGATCGCTTTGGGCAACCAGGATGTCCTCGACCGATCCGATCTCGTATTCGTGGCGGTGAGGCCGCAGATTGCCGAGGAGGTCGTCCGCGCGCTCCGATTTCGGCCGAGCCACCATGTCATTAGCTTTGTCGCGGCCATGCCACTCGATCGCCTGCTGGCGTGGATCGATCAGCCTCTTCGGCTGAGCCAGGCAATTCCGCTTCCGTTCGTCGCCGATCTCCAGGGCGCGACCGCGATCCACCCGCCCGACGAGGTTTCAAATGCCGTCTTCTCGGCGCTCGGAACGGCGGTCCAGGTTGAAAGCAAACGTGAGTTCGATCTTCTCGCGGTGGTGAGCTCCATGATGGGCGCCTATTTCGGCATCCTGGACGCGACGTCGACCTGGCTGGAGAGCCAGGGGCTTCCGAGGGCCGCCGGCGACGCCTACCTCCGTCAGTTGTTTTCCGGCCTCGCCCATGCCGCCCGTTCAAAGCCCGCCGCGAGCTTCGATGAACTTGTTGGCGAGCATTCGACCAAGGGCGGGTTGAACGAACAGGTACTCGAGGACTTCCGCAGTTTTGGTGGGATGGCGGCGCTGCAACAGGCTCTTGGTCGAGTTCTTGCTCGCATTGGTCCTGTAGAAGGCAAGCCTTGTTGAAGTCCGCGGGGCGCTTCTAAGGCACTCGACGCGGCGCGTCCGGTGCTGCCGGGCGCACCGATGTAGAATGCAGCGCCGTGCGCGGGAGCTGCTCTTCGACGTCGAGATCGTGATGCAGCAACGCGACCGAGGTGAAGGCGTCTGTCGAGGCGGGCTCGTTGGCGAGCGAAACGGCTTCGGAGCCAGCGGCTCTGGCGATCTGCAGGAAGTCACCGCCGGCCGGCGGAGCCTGCGACAGCCTATGTGATGCTGGCCGATCCGCTGTCCAGCTACGTGTCGGGTGCGACGATCGCGGTCACTGGCGGCAAGCCGATTTTGTAGCACGTTGTGGAGACGCGACGAGCGGGCAAGGCGAAAGCTCCCCGCTCCCGTCGATGGCGTGATAGTGGCGGTGTCCGCTCACGGAGGAGAGCCTCCGCTGGCTGCTCGGGCGCACGTTCTTGAACCGGCTTCCTGTGAACGTTTGGAACCAACCTCGCCCGATAAGATTTATGGCTGAAATGGAGGTTGCCATGATCCGTAAACTGAAGTCTGGCGAGTATCGTCTCTACTCGCGTAAGGTCGACCCGAACACCCATAAGCGCAGAAATCTCGGCACATTCAAATCACGCGAGGAAGCAGAAAAACACGAGCGCGAAGTGCAGTACTTCAAGCGTCATTAACACGGGCATTGCTGTGCTCGGGCCTCCTTGCCGTTCTCGTCCATGATCACCCGCGTCAGCGTCCTGTTCGGAGCATGTCGGTTGGCCTCCCTCAGCGCCAGAACGCACATGCGCTTGCCGTTCTGGTTCTCCTTCTTGCGGCCGTCCTTGCGCTCTTCCTTCCTGTTCGCCTTGCGGAGAACGCCGCCGACATTCTTGCCATCGATCTGCACCAGCCAGTGTAGCTTGATCGCGTCACGTCGGAGGCCGACGGCCTCGCGCAGCTTTTGCAGCAGGACGTATGCCGTCTTGTACTGAACGTTGAGCTTGCGGCTCAGATGGAGCGCCGCCATGCCCTTGGCGGCCGTGATCTCTTCCGGACCACCATGATGATCTTCTTGAAAGAGAGCTTTCGGTTGGCGAAGACCGTCCCGGATGTCACCGAGAACTCGGCGCGGCACTCCGGCTCCGAGCATCGAAAGCGGCGACGTCGGACGCTATACGGCTCCAGGCAGCCGCAGCGGCGGCAACAAGGCTTGCCGCTGTTGTCGGCCCAGCGGAAGTCTACGGGCAGGCCATAGGCGTCGTCCTCGGTGAGCGACCAGACCTTCTCAGGATCGAGATCCCAACAGTCTATGCGGGCTGGTATTCCAAGCATGTTGAGGTGTGATCCCCTCCTTCTCAATGTAACGCGATCTTTCCAGACTTCCGATTTGTGAACTGGAGCACCATCATGATGCCCTGCTCGAGCAGCAGCTCGGCGGCGGCGAGATCGCGCCCCCCGAGATCGGCCGACAAGCCGCGGATAGTGTTTACGACGCACATGGAGTTTTCGACGAAACGGGCGTCGCCATCTCCCTCCGCTTCATCGGCGGATGCCTCTAAAGCATCCGCGACATTCTCAAGAAGGCTGACGCGTTCGACGAGCGTCATTTCATTTAAGGTCTTCGATATGCCGTGCATGATGATCTCCTTGCGCAGGCAACTGGGCGCGGCGCGGCTGATGAATTCTGGCGGCGGTGGATCACAGGTGGCGATCTATCGCGCGTCATGCAAGTCATGGCTGTTGCGCGTACGGTGCATCGCGATTCCGGCAGCCACCTTGGCTACGCACTCTTCCGCAATTGTGTAGCAACCGCCACCAACCGACCTAGCAGCCTGCGGGCGCCAAACTTCGGGCTTTTTGAGATATCGAACTTTGGCAGAGTCCGGAACAAGAAAGGCCTCACAGCGATGAGGCGGGCGTACGGGAAGGCCTTCTGGGGGAGTGTACGAATTGATGGTTCAAGCGTTCGCAAGAACAATCGAGGACTTTCCAGCCTTGGCCGAAACGGGTGATTAGATGGTCACTCAGCGTTTAGCGGACCCAGTTGGTAGCGTCATCCAAACCAAGCTGGCTACAGAGCTCTGGCGCGGTCGTGAGCGTCCGGCGGCCAGACCCGTGCGGGCGCGCGGTCACGAATGCCGCGCGGCCCGCCCGGGCGTGGCCAGGGGGGGGCGCAAGCCCAGAAGCGCCCGG
>NZ_JABAIH010000022.1 GCF_012641395.1 Rhizobium sp. P32RR-XVIII
TCGCCGCAGCCTGGCTCCAGGCAACGCGCCACGGCGCACCGTAGGCACAGCGGACCTCGAGCTGGCCGGTAACGGTGATGATTTGCAAGAGATGGCTTAGCCAATCGACTTCGGACATAGGGACCTCGAATCTCGAAACGCACAAGTATCCTATCCTAGTTGCACACCGGCTGGACCGCACATGGACTTGTGTACGATCTGGTCGGATACACGTCGGGGACGTCTGATAGCGAGACTATACGACTGACTCCATACTTATACGTAAGGCGTGAAATGTAATGGCTATCAACGGCTATTGAAGAGAATTGCAGTGGCTATTGGCGGGGAGGTCGATGCTCTGATTGCAGAATCGGCGGAAGAAGGGAGCAAGCACCCTGTCCCGAAAACAATTGGCGACTTCATCTCGCGTCGTGCATAAAGGGTGCGAAGGCTTGCTGAGCAGGGAGTCTAACGTACCTTTGAAGGTCGGCATTTAGCGCCAAACGACCGGGCAAGGATTCGTATCCGTTCAAAGCGAACACCAATTGAAAAATACTCGGCCATGTTTCGAGGCACACTTTTATATGTGCAAGCTAAAGCAGCTACGGTTCGGTACCTAGATACGTTGAAGATAAAAAGCAGGAATTTTCAATGGGGCGAAGGCGAGCCGTCCGGAAATCTGTCCGGGTGACGCGATCGGGCCATGGTTTAAATCGTTGAAACGTTTTGGATAGCGGCCTCGTCGAGGCTGAAGGCTGCGCACGCTTGGACATCCGGATTGAGGAGCCGATCAAGCGTCTCTCGCTCTAGCAGCTGCTTTTCGAGGACGATCTCGTAGACGCCACGCCCAGTCGCGAGCGCCTCGGTGGCGACCGCCGTGGCGGCAGCGTAGCCGATATGCGGATTGAGCGCGGTCGCAATACCGATGGATCGCTCCAGTGCGGCACGCATCACCTCGCGGTTGGCGCGAATGTCGCGAACGCAGTTGTCAGCGAGCGAAACGCAGGCCGCCCGCAGATGCCGCAGGCTGTTGAACAGGCTGTAGGCGATGATCGGTTCGAAGGCGTTGAGCTGCAACTGACCGGCCTCGGCGGCGAAGCTTATCGTGACATCGTTGCCGATCACCTCAAACGCCACCTGATTGACCAGTTCGGGAATTACGGGATTAACCTTGCCGGGCATGATCGGCGAGCCCACCTGCCGGGCAGGCAGGCAGATTTCGGCAAAGCCGGCGCGAGGACCACTGGAAAGAAGCCGCAGATCGTTGCAGATCTTCGAAAGCTTGACAGCGATTCGTTTCAGGACGCCTGACAAATGGACGAAAGCTCCACAGTCCTGGGTCGCCTCGATGAGATTGACGGCCGTCGTGACCGGAACGTCGGTGATCTCCGCGATATAGGTGCGAACGAGCGAAGCATAACCTGGCGGAGCGTTGATTCCAGTGCCGATTGCCGTCGCTCCCATATTGATCTCGCATAAGAGCGATGCGGCCTCCCTAAGGCGAAACTGGTCCTCGGCGAGCATATGGGCGAAAGCACCGAATTCCTGTCCGAGCGTCATCGGCACGGCGTCCTGCAGCTGGGTTCGCCCGATCTTCACGATGTCCGCAAACTCATCGGCCTTGCCGGCAAAGGCGATCCGCAAGAGGTCGAGCGCCTGGTCAAGGCGTGTGGCTCCGTTCCAGGCGGCAATCTTCAAAGCCGACGGATAGACGTCGTTGGTGCTCTGACTCATGTTGACGTGCTCGTTGGGATGCAGGACATGGTAGTCGCCACGGTCATGCCCCATTATTTAGAGGGCGCGGTTGGCGATCACCTCATTGGCATTCATGTTGGTCGATGTTCCGGCACCGCCCTGGATGAGGTCGACGACAAACTGACCGTGCAGACTGCCGGCCCTGATCTCACGGCAGGCTGCCACAATCGCCTGCGTGCGTTCTTCGTCCAGTCGTCCCGACGTGTAGTTTGTGAGCGCCGCCGCCTCCTTGATCGCTGCTAGCGCGAAGATAAGATCAGGGCAGGACGAAATCGGTTGGTCGGTGATCTTGAAGTTCTCGGTCGCCCGCAATGTGTGGATACCGAAATATGCCTCGCGAGGAATACCCCGTTCTCCCAATAGATCGTGCTCGCGCCGCATCTCTCGACCTGACATGCAAATCCCTCCTGTAATCGCAGTCTCTTAGCGCGGCACCTACAGCTGGCCAATTCATATCCGGTCTGATCTATTCCGATGTCGCATAGTCTGGCTTGTCAAAGGTCCCAGCGGCACGCCACACTCTCTCCAAAAACGCACGTGAGCGATTGCGGCTGCGATAGAGGCGGATTTCCATCGGCATGTCGGGACCGACGATCATAAGATCCCCTGCCGCGACCTCGCGCCTGACGAGGCTGCGTGGTAGCCAGGCAAGGCCATGCCCCCCCAACCGCCATGGACCTCAAGCCTTCCGCCATAGAATTCTCGTTCCGATGGGCAGGAAAAGTTTCCGGAGCTCCCTCGTGGTTCTGCGCGACCGAGGCCATCAAGCCAAGAAACGAGCCTCTGGAATATTGGAGAAGCGGAAAGGCGCCGCTTTCCTTACCCCATCGGCGGCGATCTGGCGGCGAGGCGACTGCCGACAATGCGTCATGACCGACGACCTGATGGAGATGCTCTGAAGGATCAAGCGGCATCACCACGCTGGGATTGTGGTAGGTCAAAAGGACATCATATCCGCCATCGATGAGAGCTTGCACGCAGATGTCGAGATTGTCCGGAAGTACCCTGCTGCGTGTCGGCCCGAATGTGGTCTCCACTTCAGCGAGCCAGGTCGGAAGGAACGTAAGACATAGCGTATGCAGACCCGTTACTGCGATGCCCTGGCCGTCTGAGACATTGTTGCGGCTTCGAAGATCGGATCGCGCGAGCGCCAGCATGCGGACCATCTCTTCCGCGGTCTCTCGAAATTGACGCCCCTCCTCAGTCAAGGAAACCGGATAGGTGCTGCGATCGAGGAGTGGCACACCCAACCACACTTCGAGCGAGCGGATCCTGCGGCTGAACGCCGACTGGGTGACGTGGCGGGAGATGGCGGACTTCGAAAAATTTCTTGTCTCCGCCAGGACGAGGAAATCCTCGAGCCACTTCATTTCCATCGCGCAGCAACCATCCGAGAAGAAGATCGGGCGATGGGTGGGATCAAGCGGTCGTAAGCGATGCTGGCCGAGCGGCTTGCTCTAGACTTTGCGCCGGGCCGGCCGCGCCATCGCATGGCATCGCCTCTTCAGTTGTCTGCCGAGAGATGCCCACGCCGATACTCGCAGGGTGTCATCCCGATAATGTCGCGAAACGCATTTCCGAAGGAGCTTTGTCCCGCATAGCCGACTTCCTGTGCAATGCTGGTCAATGAGGCCTGCGTCGTCGACAGAAGTCGGCATGCCACTTCCATACGCTTTGACAGCTGCCATTGGACGGGAGGCTTGCCGGTGGCACGATGGAAGCCGCGACAGAGGTGCTCCTTGCTGACGCCGAGCAGATCGGCGAGCTCCTCGAGCCGAACGACGCGATCGAAATTCTCCTCGAGATAGGTGCAAATGCGACGCACCTGCCAGGGAGCAAGTTCCCCTTTGGCCGACGTGGGGTCATCATGCCGCAACCCAAGGCTATGTTGGAGCAGTCGCAAAGCAATGAGATTTGCCCGGCTTTCCATCTCGAATTTCGTTGGTCGGTCGGTGGCTTCGAAGGCGCGGCGGACATAGGATTCGAGATTGAACATCATCTCGGAATCCTCATACATGACGCGGTCGTTTTCCCCGAGATCGCCTTCATCAGGCGCGGGGTAGGCGGCCAGCCCCGCAACGTCCCGAAGAAATGCTTCGCTGACATAGATGTGGGCAAACCGGATGGCGGAGGGAGCAACAAATCGCAGGTCGCGTCGAGCTGGATGCACTGAAAACCCGCGCGGCCGCAAGCGCTCGCGCCTTTCTCTGGCCGAACCCACCCTATGAACCAGCGAGCCCGACAGTCTGAGTGCGATGACGCAGCATGGTTGGTGGTCCGGTTGGGCGCTGGTGTCAAACCCCTGAGGCGCGTTCCAGATCGCCACGGGCATTGGCCACGAGGCGTTGATACCGGCCATGTCGACAAGATCAACGCCTTCTCTTTTTGAAAGTTCGTTCAACGAGACCATGCCATCCTCCCGACTTATGCTCTCCTCCAATGTTTCTTATCGGTTACATTAACATGTCATAATTCTGCAGCAATCCCTCGGCGTCGCGCCATCCTCCGTGCCGCGATTAAGCGAGCACGGAAGCGGTCGGTTCATTGGGTCACGAGTGGGCAAGTGCTTTCGGCGAGGGGGCGAACCGCCTGATCACCGGGAATGGTTCTGATAATATTGTAGTAATCCCAGGGATAGCGCACTTCGCTCGGCTTTTTGACCTGGGCCAGATACATGTCATGGACCAGACGCCCGTCCGCCCGGATATATCCGTCATCTGCGAAAATATCGTGGACGCGCGTTTCGCGCATTTTTTGGGCGACCCGTTCTGGATTGTCGTCCTTCAGCGCTTCGACGGCCTGAAGATAGTGTGTGACGGCAGAGTAGACGCCGGCTTGCGCCATCGAAGGCATTGCGCCGTGCTTTGCAAAGAAGCGTTTAGACCATTCCCGCGTCTTATCGGTTCGGTCCCAGTAGAAACCTGTCGTCAGCACCAGGCCCTGGGCGCTTTCGAGGCCAATTCCGTGGATATCAGTGATGAACACCGCGAGGCCGGCCAGCTTGGTTCCACTGGCGCCGACGCCGAATTCCGCAAACTGCTTGACCGCGTTGACAGTATCCGAGCCGCCATTGGCAAGGGCAACGACGTCGGGATTCGCCCCCTGGGCCTGCAGGATGAAGGAGGAGAGGTCCGGCGTGTTGATGGGGTGCTTGGTGACGCCGACGACGGTACCGCCGCCAGCCGTGACGACCTTGCTGATGTCGGCCGCCATCGTCTGTCCGAAGGCGTAGTCAGCGGCGATAATGAACCATTTCTTCGAACCCTCGTCGAGCAGTGCCCGACCGGTCGAAGCAGCGACCGAGTACGTGTCCCAGACCCATTGGAAGCTGGTCGGTATGCAGCCCTTACCGGTGAGGTCGGCCGTCCCGGCGGCCGCGTAGATCACCAGTTTTTTCCGTTCCTTGGCAATCGCTTGAACTGCTAGCGCAACCGATGAATTCGGAACATCAAGGACGAGATCGACACCATCTTCGTCATACCATTTGCGCACGATGGTGGACCCTAGGTCGGGCTTGTTCTGATGGTCCGCTGTGATGACATCGATCGGTATACCGGCGACCTTTCCTCCGAAATCCTCGACGGCCAAGCGTGCCGCGACCGCGCCGCCCGGCCCGGAGAGCGCGGAGAACATGCCGGAATAGTCCGTCATAACGCCGATCCGCACGACACCGTCGGTGATTTCCGCATTGGCGCTGGTGGCGCCGAGAAGGCCGCATACCAGCAAAGTCAGCGTGAGTTTTTTCATGTCCGTTCCCCAACTGTATTTGTTGCCGCCATTATGAAGGCAGCAGCGAACGTGTTGCGCAACAGGCCGTGGGGACGTTTGCGGCTCCTCCAGCCATTTCGTGTCAATCGCGCGAAAAACGCATCAATCCGGCGCAAACGGCCTTCAGGGTTATCAATAGCATTGGCCGCCATCGAACGATCCGCACGAAGGGGAGAAGAGATGATCAACGACGATGGCCTTCCAACCGGAACACATAAACCGGCACTCATGAACCATCTGGAGCGGCTTGTCGCTTTTATCGGCGGCAGTCCGTTGAACGAAGAACTCGAGAAGCGTTTGAACCGCGACTATGGGCCGGAAACCGCCCGTTTCCAGGAAATGAAGCAACTGCTGCGAAGCGGTATCGAAGAGAACTGGGCCTGCTATCAGGTTATCGACGGAGCGGACTACCGGCGCGGGCGCCTCGGCATTGCGGCCGATGGTGTCCACGATTTCGTGATCGAGAGCGCCAGGCTCAAGGACGTCAAGGGCAAGTATCACAAGCATCCCCTCGGCGAGATCAATATGATCCAGCCCGTCGATCCGCAAAGCCGGTTCTGCGACACGGGCGAGGGGTGGAAGGTCTTCCCGCCGGGAACGAGCCACTATCCGACAGTCTCGGGCGGCACCTGCACCTTCATATTCCTGCTTCCGAAGGGCGAGATCGAATATCATGAAGATTGAGATGTTGGAGCAACGGTCCGATCGACCGCTCGCCGGAAACGTGCTGGCGATTTGCGGAAGTGTTCGGCGGGGTTCATGGAATGGACTGTTGCTGCGCTTCATGTCCGACCTCTTGCGCATACAGGGCGTCGCTGTTCAGACGATCTCGCTTCGCGACTACGTGCTACCGTTTTACGATGGCGACCTCGAGGCTGAAGACGGCGTGCCTGCCGCGGCGATCGAACTACGTGAGCTGATCGACGAACATGACGGTCTCTTGATTGCCTGCCCGGAATATAACGGATCGGTCACGCCGATCCTGAAGAATATGATCGATTGGTGCTCGCGTCCAACCGAGGGCCTCGGCGGCTTGGCGCCATTCCAACTCAAGCCGGTTTTGATCGTCGGCACTTCGATTGGGCCTTTCGGCGCTCTGCGGGCCATCAGTCATCTGAGGGCCATTCTTAGCAAAATGGGCGCTCTGGTGATGCCAGAGGATCTGGCGGTGCCCAATGCACCAGCCGCCTTATCCGAGGAGGGCTTTTCCGATCAGAATTTGTCGATTGCCGCAACGCGGTTGTCGGCGATGATGGTCACCCAGTTGGGACGGATCAGAGAGGCAAGAGCATGACCGACTTCGCAATGGCTGATCTGAGCTTACGCGAACGCTATTGGCTTATCACTGGAAGCGTGGGGCCTCGTCCGATCGCGCTTGTCACGAGCCTTCGGGCGGATGGCAAATGCAATGCGGCGCCTTTCAGCGCCTTCAACTATATGTGCGAGGAACCGCCGCTTTTTGCCATCGGCATCGATCTGTATGGCGACGAGAGCCATCGCTGCGGCGAGCGTAAAGACACCTTCAACAATATCGAGGCGGGCGGTGAGTTCGTCGTCAATATGGTCGACGAAGCTATCCTTGGCCCCGCCGTCCACTGCGGGACGGATCATCCGGCCGAGGTATCCGAGGTCGAGGCAGTGGGGCTGACGCTCGCGCCATCCCTGACGGTTGCAGTGCCACGAATAAAGGAAGCCCCGATTGCCTGGGAATGCAAGCTCTTCAAAGTACTGGAGGTTGGCCGTTTCAGAAGCATCGTGCTTGGCGAGATCGTCAGCATGCATTTCCGCGACGACCTCGTCGACGAGGAGAAGGTCCGCGTCCGGGTTGATCGATATCACCCGATCGGACGCCTTGGCGGGCCGACCTATTGCCGGACGGAAGACCGCATGATCGTGCCGGTTCCTCCCTTTAATCAAGAAGGCAAGCCGCGCGTTTGAGGTCCGCTTCCCAAGATCGACGTGGGATTGACAGGGTTATTTTTGGTCGGCGTCCGAGGACACGCCGAGCTTGAGCGTTTCCTCGCCTGTCCCCGACGGAGCAGGCGCCAGCCGCCTGGCGCAGCGCCTCACCACCGTTTCGAATGCCAACAATGCCGGTGACTTCGATCTATCGCTCGGACGAATCATGATGATATCGCGGACAATCGACGGATGAAGCAACGGCTTTGCAAGCACCGTGTCCATCTCGACGGCACGCGCGTAGGTAGGAAGAACGGCGACGCCGAGGCCTGCACGCACCAGCGCGAGCGCGGTGGTGATCTGCGTGACTTCATAAGCTGGTTCCAATGCCACCCGGACATGTTCGAAGCCGACTTCGACGAGCAGCCGAATGCCGCTATCGCGCGTGAGCGTGATCAAGGGTTGACCGGCGAGCTCCTCCCAGTCGACGCTTTGGCGGTCGGCAAAGCTGCTGGTGTGGTTGCAAAACACCATAAGTTGGTCATGCGTCAGGGTCGATCGTTCGATGTTTCGTTCGAGAGCGGAGAAGGTCCCAATACCGCAGTCAACCTGACCGTTGCGAACGGCTTCGACGATAATGTCGCTGCGCGCATCCATGATGCCGATCTTCAAGCCTGGATAGTCACGGTGGAGCTCGGCGATCGCCTGCGGCAACATCACCGCTGCCAGCAAAGGCGGAGCGGCAACCAGAAGACGGCCGCGTTTGCGCTGGGCGATCTCCCCGGCATTGGCGATCGCCGCCTGCAGATCCTCGATGATCTTCGCGCTCGCGCCCTGGAATTCCCGACCCGCCTCGGTGAGTTCAACCCGCCGGGTGGTCCTGTCGAGCAGCCGCAATCCGAGCTCGGCCTCGAGATCGCGCACAAGGGCGGACAGTGCAGGCTGGGCAACCCGCAACGCCTCGGCGGCCTTGGTAAAATTGCCCCATTCGACGACTGCCAGGAATGCCTCGATCTGACGAAGGGAAACGGCCATGTCCACTCCAATTCATAAGAAAATCCTCTTAATTAATATCAATACCCCGCATTGTTGTATAGCTGCAAGGATGAGAACATCATCTCGTTCGAAAGCGGGGAGGAGCAACGCGCGATGAACGAAACCGTTGCCGACGCGGCTCTCGAAGCCCAATCGCAATCTCTCGACGGTCATTGCCCGGCTCCGACAAATGCCGGCGAGTGCCGCCAATGCCGCCGGCCATGCCCCCAGTTCCTGGCCGGCGGCGCGGACACGGCCAATCCAGTGGTCTCGATAAGAAACGAAGGTAGGTTCAATGAAATATGCCAAGAAAGATGCCAAGGCTTATGCCCGCCAGAACATGCGAGGGATCTGGGCTGCCGCGTTGATGCCCTTCACGTCGACGCTGTCGATCGATGAAGACGGGTTCCGCGACAATATCCGTCACTGGACCCAGGATCTGAAAATCGACGGCCTGTTCATTGCCGGCAAGCAGGGCGAGTTTTTCTCGATGTCCCTCGACGAACGTAAGCGGGCGTTTAAGCTCGCTGTCGACGCCGTCGGACCCAATGCCTCGACGATCATGTCATGTTCCGATCAGAACATGGACGTGGTCATCGAACTTGCACGGCACGCCCAGGAGGTCGGAGCCGACTATATCGTCGTTCACGCGCCGACGCTGCACTTCTTCAAGGCCCAGGACGAGACCGTCTACAATTACTACCGGACGATCGCAGACAGCGTGGATATCGGTATCGCGCTGTGGAGTCATCCAGACAGTGGCTATCTCATGTCTCCGCAACTGTGCAATCGCCTTGCCGATATCGAGAACGTCGTCGCGATCAAGTACAGCGTGGCGCGCCCGATGTATGCGGAGCTCACCCGGCTTGCCGGCGACCGCATCCTTGTCAGCACGGCTTCGGAGGAAGAGTGGCTGGACAATATATTGGAGCTCGGTTGGCAACTCTATCTCTGCTCGTCGCCGCCTTATCTGCTGCAAACCGCAAACGATCTCCGGATGCGCGAATATACCGATCTCGCCTTTGCCGGCGATGCGGATAAGGCACGTGCCATTCGCGATAGCCTGCGGCCCGTTCGAGACGCATTGCGCAACACCCGGCCTCCGGAAAAGCCGCATGCCCATCAGAAATACTGGCAGGAGCTGCTCGGCCAGGTCGGCGGCCGGGTCAGGCCGCCGCTCCTGGAGCTGACCGATCAGGAAAAGGCAATCACGCGTGCGGCGTTCGAAGCATGCGGACTGAAATTGTAAGCGCACCGGCGCCAGGAACGAAGAGAGGTTGAGCAATGTCTATTACAGGTCGTCTCAAGGCATTCAATTTCGCGAAATGGATCGAGGAACACCAGCATCTGCTGAAGCCGCCCGTCGGCAACCAGCAGGTCTGGACCGATGCCGATCTGATGGTGACGGTCGTCGGCGGCCCGAACAAGCGAACCGACTTCCACGACGATCCCGTCGAGGAATTCTTCTACCAGTTGAAGGGCGACATGGTCCTCAAGGTGGTGGACGACGGCAATCACTACGACGTACCGGTCCGCGAAGGGGAGATATTTCTGCTTCCTGCGCATGTGCGTCACTCGCCCCAGCGGCCCCAGGAGGGCTCGATCGGGCTGGTGGTCGAACCGAAGCGACCGGAAGGCTGGCTCGATGCATTCGAGTGGTATTGCTTCGAATGCTCCAACCTCGTCCACCGGGTCGAAGTCGACCTCGTGAGCATTGTCGACGATCTGCCGCCGCTTTACAGGGAATTCTACGGCAACGAGCAGGCGCGAACCTGCAAGCATTGCGGCACGCTCCATCCCGGCAAGGAACCGCCCGCCGGCTGGGTTTGCCTGTAAGGCCAGCCGGCCGGTAGGCCTGTTCACCAACTCATTCCAGACATCACCGCATCATCTGCGGGACGAACTCATGCGGGGTAGATCCAATGAGCGCGCTGAATCGCGTCCGAATGCCGCTTCGCCTATGTTTTGTAGGCTGGGGCGCCATCAATCGCCGTGTGGCGGAACTTCTGAAAGAACGGCACGGCGACGATGTGGTCTTCGCCGCCGTCGCACTCGCAGACATTGCCGACGCCATCGGGGTACCTGACAGCATTCCCGTTATCACTGACCCGTCGGTACTTTGGCAACTCGAGCTGGACCTTGTGGTAGAAGCTGCGGGTCGCGGCGCCGTTGCGCAATGGGGTGAGCACGCTTTGCGCCACTCCGGCGGTTTCGTGGTCGCCTCCGCGAGTGCATTTTGTGATGATGGGCTGTTCGAACGCCTGCAAAAAGCGGCGCGGGAACATGGCAGCCAGTTGATCGTGCCTCCGGGTGCGCTTGCGGGCATCGACGCCATTGCCGCCGCCGCCGCCCTGCCGCTTGAAGCAGTGACGCATCGGATCATCAAGCCGCCGCGTGCCTGGGCCGGCACCGCGGCGGAACAGATTATCACGCTCGACGGTGTCGCCGGCCCGACGACGTTCTTTTCGGGAAGTGCACGCGAGGCTGCGTCGCGCTTTCCGCAAAACGCCAATGTCTCGGCGGTAGCGGCACTATCGGGCATCGGCCTCGACCGCACGCAGGTCGAGCTCGTCGCCGATCCGGCTGCGGAGACCAATCGCCATGAGCTTGCCGTCAGTGGCGAATTCGGTCGCTTGAACGTTGTCATTGAGAACCGGCCTCTCGCTGCAAATCCGAAATCATCGGAGATGGCCGCCCTGTCGCTGGTCCGTCTGGTCGAGAACAGGTTCGTTCCTCTCGTCAGATGACCTTCCCTATCGTCTCGCGCCTCCGACAAAGACCTGAGACCATCTTCTAAGCCACCATCCGCTGTCATTCGCATGGACGCGATGCGGATCTCGACAATCATCAGGAGCGGTTCATGACCAGCCATTCTTACCCCGATCTTAAGCTTTACATCGATGGCGCCTGGCGCAAGACCAAGAGCGACCAGCCCGTCATCAACCCCGCCGATGAATCAATTCTGGGTGCGCTCCCGAAGGCCGAAACATCCGATCTGGACGACGCGCTCGAGGCGGCTCGCCAGGGCTTCCGGATCTGGAGCAAGACCGCACCAAGACGGCGTGCCGAAGTGTTGCTCAAGGCTGCGGCCCTGATGCGCGAGCGCGTCGAAGAGATCGCCACTGCAATCACGCTTGAGCAGGGGAAGCCCCTGTCAGAATCACGCCTCGAAGTCATCAGGGGCTGCGAATTCTTCGAATGGGATGCGGGCGAGGCGCAGCGCACTTATGGTCGTGTTATTCCAAGCGAACCGGGCATTTCCTACATCGTCCACCATCAGCCGATCGGCATGGTTGCCGCCTTCTCGCCATGGAATTTCCCGATGAGCCAGCCATCCAGAAAAATTGCCGGGGCATTGGCGGCCGGGTGTTCCATCATCATCAAGGCAGCCGAAGAGACGCCGGCTGGAGCGCTTCATATCGCGAGGGCCTTGCATGATGCCGGCCTCCCACGCGGCGTGTTCAACCTCGTCTTCGGCGTACCGGCAGAAATATCGAACTATCTTATTCCGCAAGAGGAGACCCGCCTGATTGCCTTTACCGGCTCGACCGCGGTTGGCAAGCATTTGACCGAGATCGCTGCGCGGAACATGAAGCCGGTGCTGATGGAGCTAGGCGGACACGCCCCGGTCATCGTCTGCGACGATGTCGACCCGGTTGCCGCCGCCCATATCTCGGTCACTCGCAAGGCCAGAAATTGCGGACAGGTCTGCACGTCGCCGACGCGCTTTTTCGTGCACCAGTCGCTGTATGACCGGTTCGTCCAGGCTTTTGCAGAACGGGCGCGCGCTTTCGCCATCGGCAACGGTCTTGATCCATCTGTGCAGATGGGCCCGCTCGCTAACAGCCGCCGGATCGATGCCATGCGGGCTCTGGTCGAGGATGCGACCGCCAAGGGCGCGCGATTGCTGGCCGGTGGAGAGACGCTCGGTCGCCGTGGTTACTTTTTCCCGGTAACCGTCCTTGCTGACCTGCCTTCGGACGCCCGGGTGATGCACGAAGAACCATTCGGACCGCTCGCCGTGATCAACCCGGTCTCGTCTCTCGATGACGCGATCGAAAAGGCAAACAGCCTGCCCTTCGGGCTCGCAGCCTATGGCTTCACCCATTCGGCCGAAAATGTCGACCGGCTCTCTCGCGAGATTGAAGCTGGAAACGTCTCCATCAACACCCTCGAAGCCTCCGTTGCCGAGACACCCTTCGGCGGTGTCAAGGATAGCGGCTACGGCCGCGAGGGCGGAGCGGAAGGGTTGTTGCACTACACGCAGATCAAGACGGTGTCGCATCGGATCGCACTGTCCTGAGGCACCGTCTCGTTTGGAGCTGCAGTCATAGGGACTGCTTGCCCATCAAGCGCCGCCGGCGTCCCGTTTCCGTTTCGATGGAGTCGTTCCCATGAGTGACATTATTCTATCCACCTCTGGCCTGACGAAACACTTTGGTGGTTTTACCGCTGTCAATAACGTTGATCTTCAGGTCAAGCGAGGTTCGATCCATGCGTTGATTGGACCGAACGGGGCCGGCAAGACGACCTGCTTCAATCTCCTGACGAAGTTCTTTGCCCCGAGCCGCGGCAGGATTGTCTATAACGGGCGCGATGTCACTGGGCGCAAGCCTGCGGAGGTCGCTCGTCTTGGCCTCGTACGCTCGTTTCAGATTTCGGCGGTCTTTCCCAAGCTGACGGCTCGCAACAATATCCGGATCGCGCTGCAGCGCAAGCGCGGCAGTTGCTTCGATTTCTGGCGGTCGGAGCGGGTGCTCCATGCACTGGATCAAGAGGCGATGCATCTCATTCAAGCCGTCGGCCTGACCGGTTACGCGGAGGTCCCGGCCGGCGAGCTTTCCTACGGACGAAAACGCGCGCTCGAAATCGCAACAACGCTTGCCCTCGATCCAGAGCTGCTGCTGCTCGACGAGCCGATGGCGGGTCTCGGGCAGGAAGATGTCCATCGGATCGAAGCTCTGATCCGGACGGTCTCGGCGCAGCGCACGATCCTGATGGTCGAGCACAATCTTTCGGTCGTCGCCTCTCTTTCCGACAGGATCACGGTTCTTGCAAGAGGGCAGGTGCTGGCCGAGGGGGATTACGCCTCAGTCTCCAAGGATCCCCGCGTGATCGAGGCCTATATCGGTTCGGGGGGTCATCATGTCCATTGATACCGCAGCTATTCTCGCCACCTCGGCATCCGCGGATCCTCTGCTAAAGGTCGAAAATCTGCACGGCTGGTATGGCGATAGCCATGTCTTGCATGGCATGAATTTCGAGGTGGCCCCGGGCGAAGTGATCACTCTTCTCGGCCGGAACGGCGCGGGAAAGAGCACGACATTGAAAGCCATTATGGGCATACTTGCCCGGCGTCGCGGCTCGATCCTCTTCGAGGGTAAGGAAATGGCGAAGATGTCGTCGTGCTTGATCGGCAGGCACGGCATCGGCTATGTCCCCGAAGACCGGGGCATTTTTGCCTCGCTCTCGGTTAAGGAAAATCTTCTTCTGCCGCCTATCGTGCGGGCAGGGGGTATGAGCCTCGAGCGCATCTACGAACTGTTCCCCAATCTTCTGGAGCGGATCGCAAGTCAGGGCACGAAGCTCTCCGGCGGCGAGCAGCAGATGCTCGCAATCGGCCGCGTTCTTCGCACCGGCGCGCGGCTCCTGCTTCTCGATGAACCGACGGAAGGACTTGCGCCAGTCATCGTCGATCAGATCGGCGCCATCATCGCCCACCTCAAAGAAGACGGGTTCACGATCGTGCTCGTCGAACAGAATTTCCGTTTCGCGGCGAGCCTCGCCGACCGGCATTACGTCGTCGAACAGGGTCGTGTCATCGACGTGATCGATGCCGATGCGGTCGCGGCAAACAGCGACAAACTTCACGCCTATCTGGGAGTTTAGGCCATGCTGGATTTCCTCGGTGTTCCAACGCAGGTGTTGCTCGGACAGGTCCTTCTTGGCCTGATCAACGGGGCGTTCTATGCGACCCTCAGTCTCGGTCTCGCAATCATCTTCGGACTGCTGAACATCATCAATTTCGCCCACGGAGCACTCTATATGATGGGCGCCTTCATCGCGTGGATCGGGCTTAATTACCTCGGAATTAACTATTGGTATGCGCTCCTGCTCGCACCCGTCCTGGTCGGCGCGATCGGCATCCTCGTCCAGCGAACATTGATTGTCCGCATTGCCCATCTCGATCATCTCTACGGATTGCTCTTGACCTTCGGCATTGCACTGATCGTGCAGGGGCTGTTTCGGAACGGCTTCGGATCAACCGGTCTGCCCTACCAGATCCCCAATGCCCTGCAGGGCGCAAGGAATCTCGGCTTCATGATCCTGCCGATCTATCGAGGATGGGTGATCTGCGCATCCTTTGTCGTCTGTCTTGCGACCTGGTTCCTCATCGAGAAGACCAAGCTCGGAGCCTATCTGCGCGCGGCAACGGAAGATCCCGTCCTGACCCAGGCTTTCGGCATTAACGTGCCGCTTCTCGTGACACTGACTTACGGTTTCGGCGTGGCGCTCGCCGCCTTCGCCGGCGTGCTCGCCGCTCCGATCTACTCTGTGGACGCCAATTTGGGTGGCGATCTGATCATCGTCGTCTTTGCCGTTGTGGTCATTGGCGGCATGGGATCGATCATGGGTTCGATCGTGACCGGTTTTGGCCTGGGTGTCGTCGAGGGCCTCACCAAGGTCTTTTATCCCGAGGCGTCGTCTACGGTGATTTTCGCGATCATGGTGCTCGTACTCCTCATCAAGCCGGCCGGTCTGTTCGGACGGATCGCTTAGGCCGCTGCCATGTTCGAAAGGGAGGACTCGGCAATGACAACAATCACGACCACACTCTTGCCCATGGCGAATCCGTCAAACAGAGACACCGAAAGGGCGGTCGCAAGACTACATCGCAGGGTTATTCTCGGGCTCGTGGCGTTCCTGGCAGTTGCACCGTTCTTCTTGTACCCAGTCTTCATCATGAAGGTCTTATGCTTTGCGCTGTTTGCGCTGGCATTCAATCTGCTGCTTGGCTTTGGCGGCCTTCTCTCCTTCGGTCACGCCGCCTTCTTCGGCATAGCGAGCTATACGACCGCCTATGCCGCCAAACATTGGCATTTCACCCCGGAATGCGCGATTCTGGCCGGAACCGTTGTTGCTGCGGTCGTCGGTTTGATATTTGGCGCTATCGCCATTCGCAGACAGGGTATCTATTTTGCGATGATCACGCTGGCCCTGGCACAGATGCTCTACTTCTTCGCGCTGCAGGCGCCGGAGTTCACGGGCGGCGAAGATGGAATTCAGGCCGTTCCCCGAGGCGCGCTGTTTTCCTTGATCGATCTTTCGAGCGACATGACGCTTTATGTGATGACGACTGTGATTTTCGTCGGCGGCCTGCTGCTCCTTTACCGCGTCATCCATTCGCCGTTCGGGCAGGTCTGCAAGGCGATCCGGGATGACGAACAGCGCGCGACGTCGCTCGGTTATGACATCGATCGTTACAAGCTGCTGATCTTTGTTCTGTCGGCCACACTTGCAGGCGTTGCCGGCTCCACCAAGGCAATCGTCTTCCAGCTGGCTTCTCTTACCGACATCCACTGGTCGATGTCGGGCGAGGTCATCTTGATGACGCTGGTCGGCGGCCTCGGGTCCATCTTCGGTCCGATCCTGGGAGCGGCAGTGATCGTCTCGATGCAGAGCTACCTGGCCCCGCTCGGCGCTTGGGTGACGGTGGCGCAGGGAACCATTTTCGTGGTCTGCGTCCTCAGTTTCCGCCAAGGTCTCATTGGGTTCGCGAAAAATTTCACGAACAGGCCATTGTAGCTGCCCCCCACGGTATCGTCGCTGCCTGCGGTGTGGGCCACGACTATCAAATTAGGTAGGTGACGTATTTTCCGATGCCTTGGATCTCCATGACTTCTTGATGGACATCCAGAGAGCTCTCTCCGAGCGCCTCGTACGTGCTTTGCGATATCTGAATTCGTCCGGGGATGCCGCAAGATTCCATGCGGCTCGCAACGTTTACCGTATGGCCCCAGACATCGTAGACGAAGCGTTTTCGGCCGATCAGGCCGGCAATGACCGGCCCGCTGTTTATGCCAATGCGCAAGCTGAGCGGCGGTTCCGGACCGGTCTCCTTGGTCATTTCCGCCAGCAACGCCTTGCCGAAAGCAACCGCTGCCGCGGCATGATCCGGGCGAGGGTCCGGTAACCCGGCCGCCGCCATATAGGCATCGCCAATAGTCTTGATCTTCTCCATTCCATACTCGTCGGCAAGTTCATCGAAACGCGAGAACAGCGCGCTAAGCCTCCCCACCAAAACAGCTGCCGGGGTTCGCGCTGCAAACTCGGTAAAATTGACGATGTCAGCGAAGAGGATCGTCGCCATTTCAACGCGGTCTGCGATCACCTCCTCGCCTTCTGCCAGGCGCTTGACGACCTGCCCCGGAAGAATGGCATGAAGCAGCGCATCGGCCCGCTCCTTCTCGAACTCGATCTCGGAGAGATATCGCTTTTCACGTTCACGCCAGCGGCTGCGCTCAAGGCACGCCTTGATACGCGCACGCAGGAGAACCGGATCGATCGGCTTTGGAAGGTAGTCTTCAGCTCCAGCCTCGATGCAGCGGACGACGGCATCATACTCCTTGAGGCCCGAAATCATGACCACCGGGATCTCGCGCCAACGCCGGTCCGATTTGAGATGGCCGAGAAGCTCGATGCCATTCATGTCAGGCATCAGGATGTCGGCCAAAGCAAGATCGAATTTCTGCGTCTCCAGAATCCGCAGCGCCTCTGCGCCTGAACCTGCGGCGACCACTGTATGTCCGTCGCGTCCAAGGCGCCTGGCGAGGAGATCACGGCTCGACATCGTATCGTCGACGACCAGGATGTGGCCGACCTCCCCGGGCGATGCCGGCGACCGCGCTGCCATGGTTCGTGCGAAGTCGGCCGCGAGGATCGCGTCCGCCTCGTCCGCGGACCTCCCATCCGAATAGAAAGAGGAGGGATCTCTCGCTCTGTCGAGCTGTGCGAGGAGAGCGCGGGTTTCGTCAATGATCCTTGATATGTCCGCCACGAGGCGTTGGGAGAGCGAACCATTGAAGTCCTCCATGACCATTTCAGAGTAACCGAGAATCGCGTTCATCGGCGTTCTGAGGTCATGCCGCAACAGCGAGAGGCTCCGGCTCTCGGAAGGCTCCGCGTCGAGGAACCGCTCAATCTGCGCATTCAATTCCCGAGCGGCGAAGAGCACCTTTTCCAGATCGGGCAACGCCCCGCTTGGTCCCTGCCGGCGAACCTCTTCGAGGATCAATTCCTGATAGCCGAGAATCGCCTGCGCCGGATCGGCGAACTTTTGCGCGATTCTGGCGATCTGTACGCGATGACCGATGTCAGCAGATTGGGCCACGGCCATCACCCTCCGGTCAAACGGGAAATCTTTTCGAGCAGTCCCGGGAATTCGATGGGTTTCGTATCATAGTCATCGCAGCCGGCATCCATCGCTTTTTGACGGTCGCCGACCATGGCATGTGCCGTGAGGGCGATAACAGGGATATCGGCGGTGGCAGGATTCTCCTTGATGCGCCGTGTTGCTTCCCAACCATCGATCTCCGGCAGGCTCATGTCCATTAACACCAGATCGGGCTTCGCGCTCGCCGCCGCCTCTACGCCGGCAAGACCGTCGGTCGCGACGACCACTTCATATCCCCGACGTTCCAGCCGGCGGGAAAGCATGTCGCGGTTCATCTCATTGTCTTCCACGAGAAGAATCTTGACCATCCTGTTCGCGCTCCTCAGGCATCCTCGCTCAGCGGCACGTGCCGCTTCAAAGCCGCTATCAGTTCGGCGCGGCCTTTCGCTCCTTTTCTGATGACATCCTTCGCCCGCACGCCAAGCCAATCCAGCTCATCGCGGCTCAGATCCTTCGATGTGACGACAACGATCGGAAGGTCAGACAGGTCCTGTCTTTCCTGAATGACGTTCAGCAACTCGAAGCCGTCCATGTTCGGCATCATGAGATCGAGAACCATGATTGACGGGCGCCCGGCGTCGAGCTGCTCCAGGCCGCGCCGCCCGTCGGCAGCCTCCCGAACACGCCAGCCTTCGCGAATGAGCACCCTGCGAAAGAGTTCGCGGGTCGCCGGGTCGTCGTCGACCACAAGCACGTCATGTCGCCGATCGCCTGCGACAGCGTTCAAGGTGTCGATGAGCTGTTGCGGATCGATCGGTTTGATCAGGTGATCGGTGGCACCGAATGCGAGACCCATCTCACGATCCCCCACAACTGTGGCGAGGATGACCGGTATATTGCGAAGCGCTGCATCCGATTTCATTTCGCGCAGCACCGACCAACCATCCTGTCCGGGCATGATGACGTCCAGGATAACGGCATCCGGGCGCAATTTCCGTACTTTTTCGAGGCCCTCCTCACCGCCCTTGGCCTCCACAACCTTAAATCCTGCGCCGCGGACCACGTCAGAGACAAACCTGCGCGCCTTGGCTTCGTCGTCGATGACGAGAACCGTTCCGTGGGTTTGCACCTCCTCCCGCGCCTCAATTGGCAACAGGATCTCCTCGACCTCATGCGTCTTGCAGATCGCCGGTATCTTGAAGCGAAAGGTCGAGCCCTTTCCGAGTTCACTCTCGACCTCTATAGTTCCACCCATCATCCGGACAAAATGCTGGGTAATCGCCAGGCCGAGACCGGTTCCGCCATAGTTTCGCGTTGTCGAGGAATCGACCTGCACGAACGCCTGGAAGAGCTTTGCCTGCTGCTGCTCGGTCATTCCGATCCCGTCGTCGCGGACACTGAACTCCAGCCAATCACCGTGCCGGTCGGACTTGCGTTTCGCGCTGAGCAGGATCTCGCCGTGGTTGGTGAACTTTGCAGCATTCGATAGCAAGTTGAAAAGGTTCTGTCGGAGCTTGGTCTTGTCGATCTCGACCTCGTCTGGTTCGACCGAGACCTTGAGCGTCAACCGATTGCCCTTTTTCGCGACCAGTGGTGTGACGGTGCTTTCCACATCGCTGATGAGTTGCATCAGACTGAAACGCTCGACATAGAGTTCCATCTTCCCCGCCTCGATTTTCGACAGATCGAGAATATCGTTGATCAGTGCGAGCAGATGGCGTCCTGACCCCATGATTTTTCCAAGGTCGGCAACGAGGCCCGGCTGCGTCAGCTCGTTTGCGTCTTCGATGAGCATCTCGCTGTAGCCGATGATGGCATTGAGGGGCGTACGCAGCTCGTGGCTCATGGAGGCGAGAAAGCGGCTCTTTTCTTCACTTGCGACCTCTGCGCCGCGTCTGGCGTCTTCCAACTCGGCCTGGCGCAGTTTCAAGTCGGTAATGTCGGTGTAAACGGCAATCGTGCCTCCTTCGGGCGTCTTGCGCTTGGCGATGCGAAGCCATGTTCCATTGTCGAATTGCCGCTCGATCATGCCCTGCGGCTCCCGGTGGCGCCGGATCGCCTCCTTCACCCAGGCTTCCGAGCCGCCGGCGCCGATCTCGGCGGTGGCGCGCTTCGCCTGTGCGCGCGCAATATCCTCGAAGGACCTTCCGGGCGTCATGAGTTCCGCAATATCCGGGAATATCTCGAGGTAACGCTGATTGACAAGGACCAGCCTATCCTGCGCATCGAAGAACGCGAAGCCATCCGGGATGGTCTCGATTGCCGTCATGACGGTATTTCGCTGCCGTACGGCGGCCGCTTCGAGGATGCGCCGCTCGGCTTGGCTTTCCCGCAGCAGTCGCAGCGTCGTTGAAAGCCTGCCGAACTCGTCGCTTCCGTCCGGCGGCAATTCGACATCCTGCTGCTCCTCCATCAGCTGGATCATCGCTTTGTCGATACGGGCGAGGGGAACCAGTATCGACCGCAGCACCAGCCAGGTCATGATGGCGCCCGTTATCGTTATCAATGCGACCGCAATCAGGGCGCGAGTGTAGGTATTCTTCGCTGCCGCGGCAGCTGCGTCACGTGCCCCATCGGCCTCTGTCCTGAGGCGGGCTTCGAGCCCCTTGAGCACGGTGTCGATGTCGTCGCTGAATTTCTTGGCGGCGGCCAACTGCGTGTTTCCGATGACCCGATTGCCCGCCGTATAGGCGTCGACTGCCTGCATCGCCTTTGCATAATAGGCCTTTGAGCCTTGCTCGATGGTGTTGGCGGCATCCGGCGCAAAACCCCGGATATTCGCTAGATTTTCCTCCAGCGCGTCGCGAGCGGTTTCGGCTCGTCGCTCCGAGAGTGTCAGCAGACTGACCGACAAGTCGGTGAGCCAGTAGCGCATCTCGCCAAAATGCCGGTACGCCTGCACGGCTTCATCGAACATATGAAAGCGCGTATTCGCTTCCTCGACGCGCCGCTGGTTCTCAAGAAGGTCATGCGCCATGAAAGCAACGCTCACCAACAGGGCGCCGAGCAGCCCAGCGGAGAGACAAACGAGGCGGATCGAGATTTTCCGATCCATCAGGCGGCCGAGCCTGATGCGAAAGAGATCCAAAGCGCTCATTGGAAGAGCGTGATGCTGATCGCGCCCCCCAAATCCCCCTCGGCTGCGCCCTCTTTCGGATAGCCTGAGATATCAATCTCGCCCTTGGGCTGGCCATGGCACGTCAGGCAGGAGGGGGAATAGTATTCAGGAATGAGCATACGAAATGCCCGGCGGCCGTCCATTTCGCTCTCCTCGACAAAAGGTTTGCCCTTCGGCCAATCCGCTGACTGGAATTTACTCTCGATGACCTGCCGTTCCCAATCGTCCGGAAGCGCCTTTCTATTGCGTACCAGGTCCTCTGGGGCGGTGACCTTTATCTTTGCCGTTTCACCGACTTTTTTCTCCAGACGCTCGTTGACCAGGCGGGCAAAAATCGCGGGAATGAATCCTTTAAAGCCCACGCCCTTAGCATTGATGACCTCCTGGTTTTCGTCGACGACTTCCCGTATCGCCGCAATTTGAGCATCGAACAATTGCTGCTCCGCCGGTGTAAAGGTCTGGTCCGGCAACGATTGTTTGTTGTTCTTGCTGTAAAGGGCGAGCGACTCTTCGACCACACGTCCGCCCGTCAGATGCTTGTCTCCGATCGACGCATCGTTGATCAGACCCTGATAGCTTGAGATGACGCTGCGACTGGCACGCACCAAGGCCGCAAGCCGCTCCCCCGTGGCCACGTCGTCCTGGTTCGCAGCACCGTAGGCTATGGGTGCACAGAAGGCGGCCATTGCCAGAAGGACGCCGCATTTTAGGCCGCGCTGCATAGTACGCCTCATATTACCGCTATGATTCGGCGAGTATATCAAAAGTACCTAAAATTCAAAAATCGTTTTCAGCCTATACTTCAGCGGGCATTGTAAACTCATCGGAAGCCGGCAGGACAGGGCGGGGAACCTCCGCGAAGACGGCCTGAAGATGGGAGATCTCATTCCACATTTGCATGGCAGCTGCTCGCAGCTCGCGATGATGATGAGATAGTATGTCATGTCGGGGTATGTGGAAGAGGTTGGCGGCTGGATCGTGGACGGAGACGAAACGCTGGCATAGTGCTGGTGACTTGAACCGGATTATACCCGCTCTCGTCGTCGCGCTCGCCGCGCAGCTCGAGATCCTCGCCAAATGACCAGGGGACGCGAGGTGTTTCGTATCCTCAATGCAAGTTTGTGACGGAACCAGATCCCTTGCCTTGCATTCGGCGGGGCCGTTCTCAGCAACTCGATGATACGCGCAAGCCTCTCAGCTCATCTCTTCCAGTACAGATTGACGGACCTCATATTCTATGAGGTTCCAAATGCGCTCGACCAAGGCCACGAATTCCGGTGTGCGCTTGATCGCGAGGGAACGGGGGCGGGGCAGGTTGATCTCTATCACCTCTTGCAGGCGCCCTGGGCGACGAGCGAAGACGAATACCCGATCGGAAAGATAGACCGCCTCATCGATCTGGTGAGTAACGAAGAGGACGGTCTTACGCCCTTCTTCCCAGATGCGCATCAGCTCGGTCTGCATGATCTCGCGTGTCTGGGCATCGAGCGCTGAAAAGGGCTCGTCCATCAACAGGATTTCCGGGTCGACCGCCAAGGCGCGGGCGAGATTGACTCGCTGGCGCATGCCGCCGGAAAGCTGTTTTGGATAATAGTTCTCGAAACCTTCGAGCCCCACCAGCTTCAGCAACTGACGTGTCGCCTGGACGCGAGCCTTGTCACCGAAGCCGCCGATCTCCGGCCCGATCATGGCGTTGGCCAGAATGGTCCGCCAGGGCAGCAGATTGTCCTGTTGGAAGACGAAGCCACGGTCGCTGCCGGGCTTGGTGATTGGCCTTCCATCAAGCCGGATCTCGCCGCTGCTGGCCTGTTCGAGTCCGGCGACGATGCGCAGGAAGGTCGTCTTGCCGCAGCCTGAAGGGCCAACGATCGAAATGAATTCGCCGGCAGCGATCTCCGTATCGATATGACTGAGGGCTTCCAGATCGTTAAATCGCTTGGTGAGGCCGCGAACGGCAAGTTTCGGTGAATTCGTCATGCTGTTACTTCCGCCAGTGCAACAGCCGGCCTTCCAGCCAACTGAATGCTGAGGTCATACCGACACCCGCAATTGCCAGCAGGACAACGCCAGCGAAGAGCTGCGGCATGTTGAAAGCGTCGGCCGCTTGGGAAATCAATTGGCCGATACCAGCCCGCGAGCCGAATAACTCGGCTACGACCACGCCGATCAGGCCGCGACCGATGCCCAGCTTGAGACCGGCGAAGATGAATGGCAGAGCCGAAGGCAGCGATACCTTCATGAACACCTGCGCCGGGTTTGCCCCGAAACAGCGGACCATTTCGATCAGATTGACGCTCGTGGTGCGCAGGCCGGCTTCGGTGTTGATGATGACCGGGAAGATCACGAGGGTCGCGACCATCACCACTTTCGACCAGATGCCGACACCCATCCACAAGATGAAAAGTGGGGCAAGCGCGATGGTCGGGGTGGCGTAAAGGCCGGAGATCCAAGGCTGCAATGTCTGCTTGGCTGCATGGGAGTGCGCGCCGTCAGCGTCGATGTCTTGAAGCGGATGAGATTGGGTCCACCATTCTATTTTCTTCGCAGCAGCTTTGGGTAGGCGAAGCGCTGTTTTTATCTGCATTCTTTTTTGGGCGACGTATACCGGTAACGCTGCGGCGTTCGGGACTGATGCCTCTCCACGGGGCGGCTGTTGTCGCGTTTTGGTCCGCCTTGCTGTTTTTGCCCATTTATCTTTTGGTTCCGATGCCGCGCGGGATAGTAGAGGCCAGTTATGGCAGCATAGCATTCGCAGTGTTCTTCCAGGGGATTCTGACGAGCGTCGTTTCTTTGATCGCGTTCAACCGAGCAGTTGCAATGCTTGGCGCATCAAGCGGGGCAGTTTTCGCGTGATTGGTACCAGTCTTATCGACGTTGTTGGCCGCGCCGATCTTAGGTGAGATTCCGACTATGTCCGAATGCGGAGGCGTGGCTCTCGTTTCTCTTGGGGTCCTCTTTGGTTCAGGAGCTCTTTCACGGGCCTTCCAGGGAAGAACGCGTTGTTACGTTTTCCAGCCCCTCGAAAAGTTCCATAAATCAACGATAGCGACACGAGGGAAATCGCTGGTCGATGGTTCGAACCCTTTCAAGAGCTTGCTCTAGAACTTTCGCTCGCAAAGGCGCCGCGCATGGGACGCATCGTTGTGTGACCACGAAGCGTGTCGTGCCACCTATGTCCGCTCGGTTTTTGTGTCCGCTGCGATACCATCTGCAAGATGTACGATCGCAGACACGCCATTTTTTCCAAGCAATTCCTCGGCTTTTAGTTGCGCAGAGCGCCAGCCCGAGGCAGCCGAAACTAAAAGTTCGCTTCCGGATCGTGAGATGACGATCGGCCGGCTTCGCCCCCCTTCGGCGGAGGGAATCTCCTCGATCCATCCCTCACTCAAAAGCAAGCCGAGATTCCGACTGAGCGTGGAGCGATCCTGGTAATTGGCACGCCCGATTTCGGCACGAGTGGCTCCTCCCAGCCGGGCGACAAGAACCAGCAGCGAGAATTGAGGTGCGTTCACGCCGTAAGGTCGTAACTGCTCGTCATAGATGCTGGTGATGATGCGCGAGATTCGCCGCGTGCGGGTTAGAACGCAATAGCGATTGACCTCGCGGGCAACGTCGGAATGACTTTTTTTTAAAGAGCGGTTTATCTTGGTCATACATTTCACATGGTGCATATGCATCGATACGTCAAGGTTCAGTTCCTTGAGGTATCGACGCAGTGATTTGCTTCCCTACGAGACGTTCTGCTGCAGTACTTCGGTGACCCCTTCAAAATGGGATGCCGCGGCTCCGAGATGTGCAGATCGCTCATGGACGTGCGCAGTGGGGGTGCGGTCGATCAGCAAGCTCAGCAGTTCGGGACGGCTGTAGTGGCCACGCGAATCCATCAACTGCTTGCGTTTGTCGATAAGACCAAAATCGAGATCGGCGATCGCCTCACCTTCGCCAGCGCGGAGCGGTTCGCCGATCAACATGCCTTCCGGCGAAACAATCGCCGTGAAGCAGCCGCCCGAGATCGGACCGATATGGCAACCCGTGTCTTCAACGATCTGGGCCTGCTGATCAGGATCGAGCCATGCCGTGGCATTCACGACAAAGCAAGCGGACTCGAGCGCGTGCTGGCGAATGTTGACCGCCATTTGTTCGGCAAAAATCTCTCCGGCGAAGGAGCCGGGATACATCGCCGAATGAATCTGCTCGCCGTCGGCCATCAGGGCATAGCGGGCCAGAGGATTGTAATGCTCCCAGCATGCCAACTGGCCTATGCGGCCCACCGCGCTGTCGACGGCGCGCAGGCCCGAACCGTCGCCTTGTCCCCAGATCATCTTTTCATGAAAGGTCGGGGTGATCTTGCGGCGACGCTGAATGAGCGTGCCATCGGCATCGAACAGCAATTGAGTGTTGTAGATCGTGCCGCCGTCGCGCTCGTTGACGCCGATCGATACGACCATCCCGGCCTGCCTGCAGGCGTTGCCGATCGCCTGCGTGGCGGCCGACGGCACCGTCACCGACTGATCAAGCAAACGCTGATATGCCTTGCCGACCTTTATGTCATAGGCCGATTGCACGAAGGAGAAATATGGATAATACGGGATCACGGTCTCAGGGAACGTAGCGAACCGAACGCCCCGTTCGCCGAGTTCTGCAATTTTCCTGACGACTTTTTCGACTGTGCCTTCACGGCTATAGAGCACCGGGCTGATCTGAACAGCGGCGGCCTTTACGAGCATGCTCATTACGATTTCCTTTCCGGATATAGGTGTTGCATATGCAACATAGGCTGGCCAGTTTCTGATGCTCGGTGCGAAGCCGAGATAGCCCGGTACACTTCCAGCGTTCCGATACACTCACATCTATGGTGCATATACACTATATTCAATGGGATTGAGAGAATGAACAATGTTTTTGCTGGATCCACTGGACGGCTGATGGTCGTAGCGGCATGGGCGCTCGGCGCCGGCGACCTAAATTTCCCGTCGCAGGCAGGCAAGAAAATCGGCGACCGCTTTCTCATTGCGGCTGTAAAAGACCCATTGGCCTACTCGCCTGGTGGAGACGAGGCCGGCGCGTTGAAGCACGCCGAGGTGAGAGGAGACAGTCGATTGCGGAAGGCCGGAGCGTTCGAATTCGCCAGCGCAAATACCTGGCTCTAATGGGAATTCCCGCACCGGAAAGTGCTTTTCGGGCTTTTTCAGCCAGGTCAGCATTTCAAGTCTCACGGGATTGGAAAGCGCCTTGAGTATTCGATTTTTGTCCATGCTGCACCTGTGGCGGATACTTCTTCATGCCGGCGAAAGCCACTCACTAACTGCCGCGTGGGGGACTTGGCGGCTTTGCCGGCGAGGCGAGATCTTCCTTATGCGCGGGGATGCGCGTGAACTGCGCCACTGGGATCTCGGGCGGCCGGAAGCGCTGGCGGTATTCGACCGGCGTTACATTGATCCGCCGCACGAAGGCCCGGCGAAGCGCCCCTTGATCGGTAAAGCCGCACAACCGTGCCACCTTCTTCAAAGGTGTGTCGCCTTCCTCGATCATACGGCGGGCGGCCTCCACCCGCACGGATTCGACATAGTCGCCCGGTGTCATGTCGGTTTCACGCTTGAACAGCCGCGCGAAATTGCGGCTGCTCATGGCGAGCCGTGCGGCCAGCGTTCCCACCGAGAGATCCTCCGAGATGTTGTCGAGAATCCATTCGTGAATGTCGCGGATCGGGCCGATCTCGGCGACCTGCGCATCGAGATGAATGCTGAACTGCGATTGGCCGCCGGGACGCTTGAGGAACAGGATCAATTCCTTGGCGATCCGCAGGGCCGTGCTGCGCCCAAAATCCTCTTCGACGAGGGCCAGTGCAAGATCCATGCTCGCGGTGACGCCGGCGGTCGTATAGATCGGCCCGTCCTTCACGTAGATGGTGTTCGGCTCCAATCGGACCGCCGGAAACAATTCCGCAAGCCGTCCTGTCGAGTTCCAATGCGTTGTTGCGCGGCGGCCGTTCAGCAATCCCGCATGACCCAGTAAAAACGCCCCTGTACAGACGGAGCCGACGCGCCGCACATGCCGGGATTCGCGATGCACCCATTGCACCAGTGCCGGATGGTTCTCGTATTTGCGGATGCCCGGGCTTCCCGCGATCAGCAGCGTATCGAAGCCTTCAAGCGAGGATTCAATCGTCGCATCGGGCAGGAAACGCGTTCCGTTGAGGGCGGTCACCGGTGGTTCCGTCGCAAACTTGGATTGGGGATACGAAATACGATCCGGTCTATGCTCATCCAACAAGGATTTCGAACTGGGCGGCGAGCGATGGCGATAGATCGTAGGCGAACCTCGCCTGTTGTTTCCGCATCATGTGGATCATCTCGATGCCTGACAAAATGGTGGCGGCTGTGGCCGTGGACTTGAAGCCGAGCATCGAGCGAACCCGATGCTTGATGCTCCGGTGATCCTGCTCGATCCGATTGTTGAGATATTGGCTCTGCCGGATGCGGATCGGCCTCAGTGGCCGCGGTGATCGATCCTGCAATCGGCTCTCGGCATCGCAGGCAATGATTGCCTCGCGGTTGGTATGACTGCCGTCGATAACGATGCGTTGCGGACGTCCATGACGCTTCATGGCCTTCCGGACAAAACGCTTGGCCGCCAACAGATCGCGGTGCGCGCTGAAGAAGAACTCCACCGTGTCGCCAACATTGTCTATGGCGCGGTAGAGATACATCCAGCGACCGCGAACCTTGATATAGGTTTCATCCATATGCCACTTGCCGCTGACGGCCCGCTTTCGCTGATTGAACTGCTCGAGCAACAGGGGCGCGAAGTGGATGATCCAGCGGTGGATCGTAGAATGATCGACGCTCAATCCGCGCTCGATCATCATCTCCTCCAGATCGCGCAGGCTGAGATTGTAAGCCAGGTACCAGCGGACACAGAGCAGAATCACTGAGCGGTCAAAATGGCGGCCTTTGAACATGAATCCTCTCCTCCGTTGAAAGGCTTTCATTCTCCAACCACCGTTACTGCGCGGTTTGCGACAGAGCCCTCTCAAGCCGAAGTCGCAGTGGCGGCCAGGTGTGACGACCGACAGCTTGAAGCAGGAGATGGACGCCCGCCCTGCAGTTTCCCGGGGTCTCAAACGCCTGGACGATGCCGATCCGCGCCCGTATCGACATGCTGTCGACCGGTACGAGGACCCCTGTAGGTGTCAAAGTCTACGGTGCCGACCTTGGCGAGACAGAAAAGGTTGCTCGCCAAATCGAAAGCGTCCTGAAAATATCCCTGGCACCTCCAGCGCCTACGCTGAACGGGTCATCGGGGGCTACTATCTCGACATCGTTCCCGACAGAAATGCTCTTGGCCGCTATGGCTTAACAGTTAACGACGTTCAGGATGTCATCAGCATGGCCCTCGGCTCTGAAGTCGTCACTTCGACAGTCGAGGGACGGGAGCGCTACGGGGTGGCCATCCGATATCCACGAGCCTACCGAAGTGATCCTCAATCCATTGCCCGCGACGTGCAGGTATCGCTGCCTGGTGGTGGCACTGTCCCTCTGGGAGAGATAGCCGATGTCAAGCTCACGCGCGGAGCCACCACGATCCGCACGGAGAATGGTCAGCTTGCCGTCTACATCTTCGTCGATATCGCCAATCGTGATTTGGGTGGCTACGTCGCTGAAGCCCAACAGGCGGTCGCCAAGAACGTGAAGATGCCAGCAGGCTATTCCGTCGCCTGGAGCGGGCAGTTCGAGTATCTCGAACGTGCGAAAGCCCGGTTGATGATCGTCGTGCCGCTGACCTTGGCGCTGATCTTCCTGCTGCTCTACCTGGACTTCAGGGCGTTGACCGAGACGATGATTGTCATGCTGTCTCTGCCGTTCGCGCTAGTCGGCGGCATCTGGCTGATGTGGTGGCTCGGTTTCAACGCCTCCGTGGCGGTTGCCGTCGGCTTCATTGCGTTAGCTGGGGTCGCGGCCGAAACAGGCGTAGTCATGCTGATCTATCTGAGAGAACGGCTAACGATGTGCGAGACGGAGAGACGCGAGTTCAGCAAAACCGACCTTCATCAGGCGATTATGATCGGGGCGGTCGAACGCGTCCGGCCGAAGATGATGACGGTTGTCGCATCATGGCGGGACTGGTGCCGATCCTCTGGAGCACTGGGACCGGATCGG
Source organism: Rhizobium sp. P32RR-XVIII (assembly GCF_012641395.1). GTDB lineage: Bacteria > Pseudomonadota > Alphaproteobacteria > Rhizobiales > Rhizobiaceae > Rhizobium. Next base: position 29,108 of record NZ_JABAIH010000022.1, read on the forward strand.
AAATCATGCAGCGCATCGCCGTGCCGATGATCGGCGGCATGATCTCCTCGACGCTCCTCACCTTGGTGGTGATCCCGGCGATCTATGGGCTGGTGAACGGCTGGCAGCTACGCGCCAACGCAGGACTTCCGCTCCTCGACGTTGAGGCTGGCTCCGACGCCCTGAGGGAAGCGGCCGAGTGAAAGGAGGTGTCATGATGAATGATATGATGGGCAGCGGGATGATGTGGGGAATGGGTCTTGCGGCGCTTATCGGAACCGCAATCATGGTTTTGGTGATCGCAGCGCTTGTAAAATATGTGTTCTTCCGCTGAGACAGATGCTTGTCCCGTAAGCGGGGCAAGCGCTCTCCGAAACGTGGTTTGACGACCCACAAACTTAACTCCGATAATACCATTCTGACGTCGAGAAGTCCGGCACGATGGTCGCCTTTGGCTCTGCTTCCGTCTCCGGACACCTCCCAAAAGGACAACCAAGTCGAAACGAAGACAGTTCCTCTGTTCCGTCGTTGCCGCTGGATCGATGTCGTGGATCGGAACAGCGCGGGCGGCGGGTGAAAGCATGACCGTGTACAAGGACCCGAACTGCGGCTGCTGCGAAGCCTGGGCGAACGCGATGGCCAGCGCTGGCTTCATTGTCACAGTGAAAGCTGCCGACGACCTTACCGCCATCAAGGCGAAATACAAGATTCCTTCGGAGTTGCAGGGCTGCCATACAGCCGTCTCCGGTCCTTATTTCTTCGATGGGCACGTTCCGTTGCAGGCAGTCAAAACAGTTTTGAGCAAGCGCCTGGATATTGCAGGCGTAATGGTTCCAAGGATGCCAGCAGGATCACTTGGAATGGGAAACGATCCCCAAGCATCATACGATGTCTACCGTCTGTCGAAGGACGGGAAGGCGGAGATTTTCATGAGCGTCCGGCCGTCTTAGTCGCGGAGCCTGCCCACGGCGAGGGGACAGAGGAAGAGCAGAACCGCGTCGTGTGAAAACGCTTCTTCTTTCCTGACGTGCCTGTCTCTCTTTAAATCTAAAGGAGCTTCAGTTTCTCGGCAGACGATTTACCTGATCGGCGATCCTGAACAACCTCGTAGCTGACCTTCTGGCCTTCGCTTAAGGTGGTAAGACCCGACCGCTCGACGGCGGAGATATGAACAAACGTATCGGTCGATCCATCATCCGGCTGGATGAAGCCAAAGCCCTTGGTCTGGTTGAAGAACTTCACTGTCCCGTTCGGCATTTCCGATTCCTTTTTTTAGCGTTGGCTCAAACATAGGAGGAATAACAGTGGGATGGCAAGCGGCTACATCATCAGCCAGTGTCGTCGTCGCGATGCGCATGTTGTCGGCGGCCTGCAGAAGGGTGTGTCCCACCCGCCCCGATCTGATCTTGCAACCGGATCAGCCGGTCAGATCGGGGCTGCTCGTCGTGCCGTGTAGCGGCCGAAAGTGACATTTCTACTTTGCACAAAAGCGGACATTCCAACTTCCACGCCACAGAATCGAATTTATAGGCCTGCGGTTCGACTCTCTTCAAAGCGAGCACCATCCTTTCAAAGGATCGCGAGCAGAAGCGCCGGATTGCTGATACGCAAATGGTATACAGTTGGCGATATCATGGTGTGCACCGGCTTTGCCCCAACCCCTGCCTTGACCCTGCGCCCGATCGTTTCCAGCAATTCATCGAGAGTCGCACGACGCAACCTGCGTAACCCAATAGATATTCACAAATTTGCTCACGCTACCTGCGAAGTTGTTCTACAATCTCTGGGTAGGCCCTATGACAAGGACGGCGAAGTCGCCTCCAAGGGCAAGGTCGCCGACATGCTGATGGCGAGATTGAAAGAGCACAGTTCTTCAAGCGACCGATCCCGCGGAGCGCCTGGCGTCTCGACCTCGGCTCCTCCTATCTCGACCGCCAGATGGAGGAGTTCAGTCATCTTTCGGCAGGGGATTTGCTGGCGACTTTGACCGAGTTTGCCGCGTACGCGATCACGCGTTCGATCACCGACAACGTCAAAATGCTGAGCGAAATATCGGTGATCATGGCCAGCGGCAGAGGCACCCGGAATCATTACCTGATGAGTAGGCTGCGGGAATACATGCCGAAAGGTCGGCGCCTGACGACATCTGACGAGTTTGGCGTTCCGGCGCAGTTCAGGGAGCGATCAAGTTTGCGACGCTTGCCTACGCCACGGTCAACCAGCTCGCCAACAACATACCCGCTGCTTCCGGCGCGACCCGGTTCGGAATCCTTGGCAAGCTGGTGCAGCTGCCCCGCCTTGCAAAGGGAGTAACCGAATATGCGGCTTAACGAGTCGAGCCAACCTGGCCTTGATGGAGGATCGGCGAAAGGACAGGCTTACGGCTCGAAGACCACAACTGTCAGGAGGGGAACCGCCAGGCGAAAGACACGGCTAGCCTAACCATATCGAGGCCCGACGGTATCTAGGCCCGTGAAAAGGCATTGGCGTAGGAATCAATGACATCAGGGCGAGCGAACCAACAAAGGGAGGTAACGAATGAACCACGTTGGAAGACTTTTGAGCCCACTCCTTCTCGGTGCAATGGCCATGGCCGGTGTCGCGGTGAGCGGGCCTGCGGCAGCGCAGAAAATGTATGACGGCGTCACGGTCAGGATCATGACCCGGCCCGGACCGGTTATTGCCCAGCGTCTTGTCGAGCGCGGCAAGGAATTCACCGAGATGACCGGGGCAAAGATCGAGGTCGCCGAGGTCCCGTTCGCGGAGCTGTTCCAGAAACTTCTCACCGACTGGGCGACCGGCACCAACTCCGTCGACGTCGGCGTCTTTGCTTCGAGCTGGGCGCCCGAATATGTCGACGCCGGTCTACTCCAGGATCTGACCGACTATGTCGCGAAGGACACCAAGATCGACATCAACGACATTGCTCCATTCTTCCGCGAGTATAACCAGAAGGTCGGCGGCAAGACCTATCTGATCACGGTCGATGGCGACTTCCAGATGGTCTATTACCGCAAGGACATTCTGGATCAGATGGGCTTGAAGCCGCCGCGCACCTGGGACGAGTATCATGCGGTTGCTGCAGCGACCAACGGCAAGGACCTGAACGGCGACGGCAAGCCGGATTTCGGCTCCTGCATGTTCAAGAAGCGGAACGCGCAGTCATACTTTGCCATTATGTCGATCGCTGCCGCCTACGTTCAGACTCAGGGCACCGGTGAGGGCATGTTCTTCGATCCCGCGACCATGAAGCCCTTGGTCAAAAACGAAGCCTGGGCTGAGGCCTTCAAGATCTACAAGAAGAACGGCGAATTCGGACCACCCGATGAGCTCAACCACGACATCGGTGACACCCGGGCGCTCGTCACGACTGGTCGCTGTGCATTGGCCATCGACTGGGGCGACATCGGCCCCCTTTCTCTCGACCCGGGCGGCAAGGCGATCAAGAACAAGATGGGCGCTACCGTCATGATGGGCACCAAGAAGGTGCTCGACAAGGCCACCGGCAAGCTCGTCGACTGCGATGCCACCCGTTGCCCGCATGCGATCGACGGCATCAACTACTCGCCGTTCGCGGCGTTCGGTGGCTGGACCGGCGGTATCAACGCCAAGGCTGACGACAAGGTGAAACAGGCCGGCTATGACTTCCTGTCCTACATGAACCAGGCGGCCCAATCGAATGTCGACGTGACGATAGGCTGGACTGGTTACAACCCGTACCGCAACTCGCAGCTCGACAATCTCGAGCCGTGGATCAAGGCCGGGTTCACAGAGGAGTCAGCCAAGAACTATCTTGGCGCCATCAAGGACAGCCTGAACAACCCGAACATGGCCTCGGACCTCAAGATCCCGGGGACCGCCGAGTATCAGGGTGTCGTGCTTGACCGCGAGCTCGCTCGATTCCTTGCCGGCGAGATCACTGCTGAAGAGGCGGTGACGAACGTCGAGACCGGCTGGGAAGAGATCACCGAGCGTTTGGGCCGGGACAAGCAGAAAAACCTGTACAAGTCCTCGCTCGGCATCACCAACTGAGGGTTGAGAGTCAGTGACCTCCGGTACTGGACCAACGACAACTAGTCAGCTGGGGCGTGTCGCCCCGGCCGGCCTCAATGCTTCCGTCACGACGAGGGCGAGGCTGAACGAGTGGCTCGACCGCCATTCGCGCCAGCTTTTCATCGCCCCCGCTGTGATCATGATTCTCATCTTCTCGGTATTCCCGACGATAGCGTCGCTGGTACTCGCCTTCTCCAACATTCGCCTCAGGGCCGGTTCCTATCAGGTCCAGTTCGCCGGCCTGAGGAACTTCCGGAAGCAGTTGTTCGGCACCGAGCAGTTCCATTTCCTCGGGACCTTCACCAGCATCAGCTTGCTTGGCTGGATCGTCACGATCGCGAGCGCGGCCGGCCTCATCTGGTGGCTCTACCGCTACGCCAGGCGCGGCTTCGCGATCCTCGGCTTTATTGGCCGGCTGATCACCGCCAGCGTGGGATTCGGATTGGCGCTTCTTTTTTCCGCGACGCTGTTCAGCGGCAATCCGTTCGGCACGCTCGGCGTGACCATCTTTTACGTGCTCGTCGGGTGCACCATCCAGTTCCTGATCGGCCTTGGCCTCGCCGTTCTTTGCGCCCAGCCGATTAAGGGCCGGACCTTCTTCCGCGTCGTCTTCTTCATCCCCTTGATGATAACGCCGATCGGCATCGGCTACAGCTTCCGCATGCTGGCGGACACGACCAAGGGTCCTTTCTCGCCGGTTTGGCACTGGATCGGCCTCGGTGACTTCGGCTGGGCTAACCATGCCTGGACTGCTCGCTTGTTCATCGTGATCGGCGATTCCTGGCAATGGATCCCGTTCATCTTCGTCATCCTGCTTGCGGCGCTTGAGAATGTTTCCCGTGATCAGGTGGAGGCCGGCCAGGTCGACGGTGCCAGCGGTTGGCAGGTGTTCAAGGAAATAACCTGGCCGCAAATTGCACCGGTTGCCGCCACGGTGATGTTGATCAGGATCATCGAGGCCTTCAAGCTGGTCGACCTCCCCAACATCATGACATCCGGAGGCCCCGGCATCGCGACCGAGTCAATGACGCTTCATTCATTCTTTGCATGGCGGGCGCTGAATCTCGGGGATTCTGCGGCGATCGCCTACCTACTTCTGTTCGTGTCGGTGGTGTTGTGCGTCTCCTTCTTCAACCTCCTCGTCGTCAAGCAATTGAGGCCGGCATGATCACGCAAGACATCCGGATGTCACCCCGCAGATCCCTGCTCAGGCGGTGGTTCGAGCCGAAGTCGATCAAGGAGATGGCGCCGGCCACGGCCGTCATCGTCTACGGCCTCCTGATCCTTTGGGCGGTGTTCGTCCTGTTTCCACTCTATTGGCTTCTGATCACGTCGTTCAAGTTGCCAGCCGACGTCAACGCCGGCCCAGTCTACCTGCCCTGGGTCGACTTCACGCCGAGCCTGCATGCATGGCGCGAGTTGTTCGTCTTCGACTACGAGGACACGCTGAGGGCCTACATCAACTCGATCATCATCGCGCTTCTCGCCACAGCCCTTTGCGTCACCATCGGCTCGATGGCCGCCTATGCCTTGGAGCGGATTCAGTACAAGCCCAAATTCGCAACGATCGTTCTCTTCGTTCTCTCCTTGGTCGCGATGGCGGTCGTGGTCGGCCGTTGGGGGGTCGACTGGCGCCTGTCGCTTGCCGTTGCGCTCGCGGTCTTCTTCGTTCTCGTCCGCGCCGTTGGTCGCCATTTCAGGGCCACGCTGGGGAATGGAGATATCCTGTTCTGGATGATCTCGCAGCGCATTCTGCCGCCGATCGTCGCCGTCATTCCGATCTACATGATGTTTCAGAGCGTTCGGCTGCTCGACACCCACATCGCGCAGATCCTCGCCTACACGGTAGTCAACCTGCCGATCGTCGTTTGGCTGATGTACGACTTCTTCGCCACCATCCCGACCGACCTCGACGAGAGCGCGCAGCTCGACGGCGCCACCCGCTTTACCACCTTTGTCGAGATCATCCTGCCCTTGGCGAAGCCCGGTCTGGCGGCGACGACGCTGCTGGTGCTGATCCTGTGCTGGAACGAGTATCTGCTGTCGCTGTTCCTTTCGACGTCCAATGCGCAGACCATGCCTATCCTGGTCGCCGCCATGAATGCGGGCGAGCGCGGCATCCTGTGGTGGAGCATGGCGGTGGTCATCATCGTCATGATCATTCCGGTCGTACTGATGGCGCTCGTGCTTCAGCGCTTCATTTCCAAGGGGATACTGTTGGGGGCGGTGAAGGGATGAACGCGGAAGCGAGGGGCATCGACACCGGTCATCGAGCGCAGCGGCTGTCGCTGCGCAGCCTGAACAAATCGTTCGGTGCGGTTCATGTCGTCAAGGATCTCAGCATCGACGTCGCGCCGGGTGAGTTTCTGGTGCTGCTCGGGCCCTCCGGTTGCGGCAAGACTACCGGGCTTCGGATCATAGCCGGCCTGGAAACCGCCGATTCGGGGCAGGTAGTGCTCGGCGATACCGACGTCACCAACATACTGCCGAAGTACCGCGACGTGGCGATGGTGTTCCAGTCCTATGCCCTCTATCCGCACAAGACCGTCGCCGAGAACATCGATTTTCCGCTGAAGGTCCGTGGTGTGTCGAAGCAGGAGCGGGAGCTCGCTGTCCGCGACGCTGCTGCGCAGGTCCATATGGAGGATCTCCTCGACCGGTACCCGCGCCAGCTGTCCGGCGGCCAGCGTCAGCGCGTGGCCCTGGCAAGGGCCATCGTGCGGCGGCCCTCGGCCTTCCTGATGGACGAGCCGCTTTCCAACCTCGATGCGAAGCTCCGCGGCTTCATGCGCGCCGAGCTCAAGCGCATGCAGCACCAGCTCGGGGTGACCACCGTCTACGTCACCCACGATCAGGTCGAGGCCATGACCCTTGCGCATCGCGTTGCGATCATGGACCGCGGTGCGCTGCAGCAGATCGGCACCCCCCGCGAGGTCTATGATCGCCCGGCGAACCTGTTCGTCGCCGGCTTCATGGGCTCGCCGCCGATGAATTTCCTGCGCGGGCGGATCGAGAACAATCGCTTCGAGAGCCACGTTGTGAGCCTGCCGGTGGCAGCAGATAAGGGAACCATGGCCAAGGATGTGGTCATGGGCTTCCGCGCGGAAGACGCCGACATCATCAAGCCCGGCGCTGGTCTGTTCGATGCTACGGTCTACGCCGCTGAACCTACCGGCGACGTGACGTTGGTCACGCTCGTGGTGGGCAAGGAGAGCCTGTCAGTCAAGATGCCAAGGTATTACGACATCGACTTCGACAAGGCCGTTGCCGTGCAGTTTCCGCTCGATCGAGGCTTTCTGTTCGACGCCCATTCGGGTGTGCGCCTGGCGGCCCGGCTCGTGTCCGTATCCTGACCGATTCCTGCAGGGCTGCAAGCCTGCATCTGGTGAGCTGGAGATCGTGTCCCCGGAAGCGTTGGTGCGGGGATCGGGACTTGGGCGGATGCCGGTCTTTGGTGGGGCTGTCTATGTGGTCGTTCCATTGCGGCGGACGGATTTCGGGCGTGCGCAGGCAAGCATGCGGTTGATGACGGCGCAGCAGATGGCTTCTTCCGTCTGCCGAGCGGTAAGCGATCTGGCCCGCAGACGCCGGCCGATGATGGCCTGTATCGCGCGATGGCGGTCGACCAGCGCGCGTTTGTCGTAGCCGGTGGAAGCCTGCCATTTCATTTGACCGTCTCTGTTGATTGCGGCGACATGCTGATCCCTTTGGCCGGGACGGCTATCGCCGGCCGGTTCGACCGCCTTAGCACGCGGCGGAATGACAATGGCCGCAGCGAATTCAAGGCCTCACGTCAACGCGTATCATCACCGACAAACCGCGCTCATACCGCGGGGCAAAGCGAGACATCTTGCCAGCTGCCGAGCATCGATCGCACAACGGCCTCGACGGCCGGGCGGAAAACTCTCACCTACGCTTGCGAAAATGATTGTCTCTTTCTTCTCGGCACTTCGGAATCTCTTCTTCCTCACCGCATCACAAACGTTCCACTCTCGCCACCCACGTCCATTATATCCACGCCATGGCGCAACTGGAAGGCCGTGACCGACCCCGAAAGCGGTGGCGCTTATAACGATGAGGTGCGAGATCGGTCGGCGGGAACTTGGTCATGCCAGCAACTACCACCGCATCCGTTAAGGCGACGCTTCCGTTCGAAAACCTGGCCGGCGCCTTCAGAGCAGCCGTGACCATCGGCTGACTTCGCGGCCGCCTCAAATTTGCAACAAAACCCGCGACATTCGTCCGCACGCTGGACAAGCCGCGGTCGCACTGCCTCCGGAAAGCAGGATGCAGGTCTCATGATCAATGCACGTAATGCGTTCGGCGATGAAGCCAGCCGGTACCGGATCGGGCAGCGGGAGACCGCAAGGTCCGCCTGTGCGCAGATCCGCGCTGCGCCCCGCACCTTCGCCGCATATTGAACGGTTGGAACGCGAGAGCCCGTGACGTGTTATAAGACGGCTGAGAATTGTGAGGCGCAAGCATGGGGCCTCACAATGGAAGGTCTCGCCCGGAGGGTGGGATTGTGACCATTGCATTGACACTCCAGGCATATCTCGATCGCAAGGGCGTCGAGTACGATCTGGTCGAGCACAGGCCGACCAGATCATCGATGGCCACCGCGCGCGCCTGCCACATCGCGGCCCGCTGCCTGGCCAAAGGCGTCGTGCTGCGCAGACGCGACGGCTATCTTCTGGTGATTCTGCCGGCCCCTCACCATGTGCGGCTCAGGAAACTTAAAGCAGCACTAGGCGAGGAGGTGACACTCGTCACAGAGCATGAGCTCGATCAGCTGATCCCGGATTGCGCACACGGCGCTGTTCCCCCGATCGGCGAGTGCTACGGGCTGGACGTTGTCATCGACGACCACGTCTGCGCCCAACCGGAGGTATACTTCGAGGGCGGCGATCACACCACCCTCGTCCATATGAGCCAGGCACAGTTCGGGCGGCTCATGCGGGAGCCGCTTCGTGTGAATTTCAGCGCTCGCAACCGAGGCCCCACGCCCACGGGCAGCTGATCGAGTGATGCTGCACCCGATCGGCGGAAGAAGGGTCGACGGCGCAATCTCGGTCCGGCCTCGGGTCGACGGATGGATATGAGGAAGGGAGGCGGCGATGTCTTCCAATAGCTACGCCAGCCCGGATGACATTCTCCGGACGATCAAGGACGGCGAGATCGCGATGATCGATCTGCGGTTCGCAGACCTTCCCGGTCTGTGGCAGCATTTTTCCGTGCCGCCGGGCGCCATCAGAGCGGACAGCTTCACCGATGGCATCGGCTTCGACGGCTCGTCCATCCGGGGCTTCCAGGAAATACAGGAAAGCGACATGCTCGTCGTGCCGGATCCGACCACCGCGTTCCTGGACCCGTTCACGGAGGCGCCGACACTCGTCCTGATCTGCAATATTCTCGACCCGGTCAGCGCCCAACCCCATAGCCGGGACCCCCGCTTTATCGCACAGAAGGCCGAAACCTATCTCAAGGCGACGGGTATCGGCGATACGGCCTATTTCGGCCCGGAACTCGAGCACTTCGTCTTCAACGAGGTCCATTACGATCAGGGCACCAACTACGGTTACTACGAGATCGACGCCGTCGAGGCGAACTGGAAGTCGAGGGGTGGAACTGGCCTCGGGCACAAGCTGCGCCCGAGAGAGGGCTACTTCCCCGTCCCGCCTGCCGACACCCTTCAGGACGCCCGCACCAAAATGGTGACGCTCCTCGAGCGAATTGGCATCGAGGTCGAGGCACACCACCACGAGGTCGCGAGCGGCGGCCAGGGCGAGATCGATATGCGCTTTGCGACGCTGACGCGCATGGCCGACAGCGTGATGATCTACAAATATGTCGTCAAGAATGTCGCGCGCAGCCGCGGCATGACCGCAACCTTCATGCCGAAACCCCTGTTTGGCGACAACGGCTCGGGCATGCACGTCCACCAGAGCATCTGGCAGGATGATCGCCCGATCTTTGCCGGCGACGGCTATGCCGGCTCCAGCGAAGTGATGCGCTACTATATCGGCGGGCTGCTCAAGCACGCGCCGGCACTGCTCGCCATCTGCGCTCCGACCGTCAATTCCTACCGGCGGCTCGTGCCGGGTTTCGAAGCGCCGGTTAATCTCAGCTATTCGCGGCGCAACCGCTCCGCGGCATGCCGGATCCCGATGTACTCGCTCAACCCCGGGAGCAAGCGGGTGGAATTCCGCTGCCCGGATCCCTCCTGCAATCCGTATCTGGCCTTCGCCGCCATGCTCCTGGCCGGCCTCGACGGCACCCGCAGCCGCATCGATCCGGGAGATCCGATCGACAAGGACCTCTACGATCTGCCGCCGATAGAACGCGCCGCAATCCCGTCGACACCGGCCTCGCTCGGCGAGGCTCTCGATGCGCTGCAGGCGGACTGCAAGTTCTTGCTTGCGGGAGACGTGTTCACCACGGACGTCGTCGAGACCTATGTGGACTACAAGCGCTCGCACGAGATCACGGAGATACGCATGCGCCCGCATCCATACGAGTTTGTTCTCTATTATGACGTTTAGGCCTTGGGGATTTGACTGTTTGACTTTGCCCCCGCCGGACACGCACAGGAATCGCAAATAAGCGCGCCTCGCCGAGTATCAATATGCCTAACATCTGTTGTATTTCAGTGCCTTACTTGCATACGCGCATCTTATCAGGTATCGATTGATCTCGCCAAATCGCACCCGTAAAGGTGGATGGATGGGTAAAATAGGCTGACAGCTGTTTCAGTGAGGAAATTGAGACCAAGCAAGTCCGCCGACGGCGGCGATCTCTGATATCGATGGCGGGAAGCGGTTCACCCGTAGCCGAGGTGACCAATATGCGCCAATTCGCCCGGCTGCTGATCTCCAAGCCGAATTCGGCAACTCAGCCAGAGTAGCACAAGGCCGGCGCCAAAGATCAAATGCAGGATCTTGCTGATCCATGCTATAATACGTGCGTATCATTGCATGCGTTACAGGTTAAATGGCCCTGAGCGGCGACGACGGAACGTTGCGGCGCTATCATTGAAGAGACTTATCGAGTGGACACAATCAAACGCTCGGCTTCCTGCAATCAGCGATAAGCGCTTCAAACCATGCAGCATTGCAACGGATTCCTCCGTCTGATTTTCGCCGCCAAGGGCAGTCGAAGGGAGGAGAGAAAAATGCTGCGGAAACAAGCAGTGTTTGCAGTCGCGGCTGCACTGGCTCTGGCCATTGCGTCACACGGCGCCCACGCTGCCGCGAAAATCAAGATCGGCTTCCTTCCGGGTGTCGTCGATCCATTCTATCAGGTCATGCAGATCGGGGTTGAGGCTGCCGCGAAGGACCTCGGGGTTGACGTCGTCACGCAGGTCCCGCCGACTTGGGGCGTCGATGTTCAGACGCCGATCCTCGATGCGATGGTTGCCCGCGGCGACCTGAACTACATCGTTACCGCGCCGACCGACAAGGATCAGATGGTCGGCCCATTGAAGGCAGCTGTCGACGCGGGCATCAAAGTCATCACCGTTGACACCTTTCTCGGCGATGGAGACTATGTCAACGGCCCGGTGAAGTTCCCGATCAGTTACATTGGTTCGGACAATACGGAGGGCGGCCGTATCTCAGCGCGCGGGCTCGCGAAGGCAATCGGTGGGAAAGGCACTGTTTATATCAATTCGACGAACCCCAACGTCAGCTCCGTTGAAGGCCGCGAAAAGGGCTTTAAAGAGGTGATGGAGAAGGAGTTCCCGAATATCAAGGTGCTCGGACCAGACTACAATCTCGACGACCCCAACAAAGCCACGCAGCAGACCGCCGCGGTGCTCGAACGCGAACCCGGACTCGGCGGCGTGTTCGGCACCAACGTCTTCAGCGCGCAGGGGGCGGGCGCTGCGGTCGTAAATGCGGGCCTCGGCGGTCATGTCCAGGTCGTTGCTTATGACGCAACAAAGCTGGCCATCGAGTTGATGAACAAGGGCGTGGTTACGCTGGTGCTGGCACAGAAGCCCTACGATATGGGCTACATGGCGGTGCAATTTGCGGTAGCCGACGCGGCCGGGGTGACCAGCCTGCCACGCCGCGTTGAGACAGGCTTTGCCATCATTGACAAGGAGAACGTAAAGGACCCGAGCATCGCTCGCTTCATCTATCAAGTTCCGGGGAAATAAAATCGTCGGGGTGGATTAGAGTAGGGGTGCTTTTGCACGGTGCCCTCGATTTGATTTCGGTTCCTATTCACTGTTCCATATTTTCGAGGAAACCGGTACGTGACCGATCGCGGGTCGAGAATAGTTTTGCCCGCCGGGGTGAAGCCCTCGGGTATGCGGACGCCTGCGCAGCGATTCGCTCTATTGGCTAGCCGCATCTGGGCGTGGCTCTTCCTTGCTCTTATGGTCCTTTTCTTCGTCATAACGGTGCCGCTGGTCAGCGGCGGTGCGGTTCATTTCCTAACCATCCGGAATTCCCAGAACATTATGGTCGCAATCATTCCGGTGCTGCTTCTCGGATTAGGCCAGACCTTTGTTATCATCGGCGCCGGCATCGATCTGTCGGTCGGATGGGTTATGAGCCTCGCCTCGGTCCTTTCGGCACTCGCTATTCGTTGGGCATTCGATGGCGGGGTGCCGCTCTTTCCTTCGGTGCTGGTCGGACTGATCGCGGGCGTGGGCGGCGCAGCGGTGGTCGGCTTCATTAACGGTGTCATCATCGCCAAGCTGAAGGTTCCGGCGTTCATCGTGACGCTCGGCACCTCGTTCATCGTGCGTGGCGTCGCCTACCTTATGTCCGAGAACACGACGGTGATCGGATTGCCGGCGGGAATTCGCGCTTACGGCAATGACGCGCTCCTATACTACATCCGGGGTGAAGGCGGCGGCCTCTATTTCCTCAAACGGCCGGATGTGAGCGGCGACCTGCTGCGCCGGATGGACACGATCCTACCCTATCCCGTCATCGTGACCGCTTGCGTCGTCACTTGCGCCATGTTCCTTCTTCGCAAAACCCAATTCGGCCGACATACTTACGCAATCGGCGGCAGCATGGAAGCGGCCGTGCGTACCGGTATCCCGGTAAATCGTCACATCATAAAGCTCTACATCCTTTCGGCTTCGACCGCAGGGATAGCTGGTTTCCTGTCGACGCTTCGGTTCACCGCCGGTTCTGCGGTCATCGGCGATCCCCTTCTTCTGTCCTCCATCGCGGCGGTGATCATCGGCGGCGTGAGTCTGTTCGGTGGCGCCGGAACCGTGATGGGGACGGTGATCGGGGCGCTTATTATCGCGCTCTTGACGACGGGGTTGGTGATGCTCAACGTGGAGGCCTTCTTTCAGTTCATCGTGGTCGGAACGGTCGTAATCGTCGCAGTGCTGATCGACCAGTCCCGCGACTTGATTGCTGGTCGTCACCGGAGGAGTGCTGAGACATGACTGAGCCGCTTCTCTCGGTCAGGAACATCACAAAATGCTTCGGCGGCCTGATTGCGGTGAACAATGTGAGCTGCGAGATCAATCGTGGCGAAGTCGTGGGCCTTCTCGGAGACAACGGGGCCGGAAAGTCGACACTGATCAAATGCATATCCGGCGTCTACCACGCCGACGAAGGCGAGATGTTCTTTGAAGGCAAGCGCGCACACTTTTCGCATCCGATCGACGCCCGCCGCCACGGCGTCGAAACCATCTATCAGGACCTCGCCCTCGCTAACAACCTCGATGTGGGCGCCAATATCTTTCTCGGACGCGAGGTGAAAAAACGTCGTTTGGCCGGGCTGATCAAGACGCTCGACGACCAACACATGCTGCGCGAATCACGCCGGACGCTCGATTCCCTCCACATTCATTTTCCCAGCCTCATAGAGCCGATCGAGAGCTTGTCTGGCGGTCAGCGCCAGGCGGTCGCTATTGCACGGGCGGTCTACTGGGACGCTAAGCTCATGATCATGGACGAGCCGACGAACAATCTTGGCGTCCCTGAGCAGCAGAAGGTGCTTGAGCTCATTTGCAAGCTGCGCGAGCGTGGCGTGCCGGTGATCCTGATCACGCACACTCTGCCCGATGCGTTCGCAGTTACCGATCGCCTCATTGTCATGCATCGCGGGCGTAAGGTGACCGAGAAAGTAACCTCTGAGACGAACATGGAGGAACTCGTGCAATACATGGTCGGCGCCCGCGATGACACGAACAAAGGCGTCCCGAGTCCGCAAGGAGAAATTGGATCGCGCGGCCCCTGAGAAGGTCGAGATGCTGGGCTATCACCTGAGCTATCCGGGCATTGGGTGCCGGGAAGCAGACAGCCCTATCGCACCACCGTGTTCCGCTTCAAAGACGTAGAGGCGGTCCTTCGACAAGGCTCTGTTGCAAATTTTTCGGTAATGGCTTTGTGGCATCGTCTGCCCGGCGCTTCGGGAGAGTTCAAATGTTCAAAGGCCGTCACTTCGACCCATCTGTCATCCTGCTGTGCGTTCGCTGGTGTCTGGCCTACGGGCTGAGCCTACGCGATCTTCGGGAAATGATAGCAGAGCGCGGCCTCAGCATCGACCACTCGACGATCCATCGCTGCCTTGTTGTTGAAGCGCTTCAACCGGCGCAATCGCGCGGTGACCGGAAAATGGCACATGGATGAAACCTATATCAAGGTACGCGGGCAATGGCTGTATCTATCGTGCCATCGACAGCGTCGATGGCACAGTCGAATTCCATTTCAGTTAACATCGCGATTTACCGGCGGCCAAGCGGTTCCTCAGACAGGCGCTGGGTCGTCATGGCAGGCCGGAGCGTGTTGTCATCGACGGGAGCCAGACAAACCGCGAGGCGATCATCTCCTGCGACACGACAAATCGATTGCAGGACCGATCCCCGCACGGACTGAAACCCATCCACATTCGGCAAAGCCAGGGCACTGTAAAGTTAATGTTTCCCGGCCGGAATCATGGAGGATAGCATTGGCTCAGGCGGCTTCGATGCGCGCGATTGCAGTCCACATTTGCATGGCAATTGCTCGCAGTTTGCGATGATGGACAGATGAAATGTCGTGTCGGGGAATGTGGAACAAGTTGGCGAGCGGATCGTGGATGGACACGAAACGCTGGAGCTGTCGCGCTGACTTGAAGCGCTTCATGATCTTCTAGCGTCGTCGGACCGGCTGATGAGAATTCTCCGCCCGATTGTTGAGGCCCTTGTGCGAACGGTGCTCGACGCCGGGCATGATCTGGCACTTCGCCGCGCCATAGGATCGGAGCTTGTCAGTGATCATCACACGCGGTGAACGGCCTTGACCCTTGAGAAGCTTTCGCATCAGACGCTTTGCGGCCCTGGCATTGCGGTGGCTTTGCACCAGAACGTCGAGAACAAAGCCCTCCTGATCCACGGCGCGCCAAAGCCTGTGTTTCTTTCCTTGAATGGTGATGACGACCTCATCGAGGTACCATTTGTCGCCGAGCTTTCCGGCTGAGCGCCTCCGGATGTCGTTTGCAAAGTGCCTGCCAAATTTCTCCGCCCACAGACGCACGGTCTGGTGGGAAACGATGATCCCGCGGGCTGCCAGCATATCCTCGACCATCCGCAGGCTGAGCGGAAACCGGAAATACAGCCAAACCGCATGGGCAATCACCTGAGCGGGAAACCGGTGACGGCGATAAAGGGGATCACGAGCAGATCTGGTCATGCCGCCAGATTTCACATTTCGATGGCCGACCGGTTAACGTTACAGTGCCGGCGCCGCTGCTTCGTCCAGTGCGTCACCTCATGGGCGAGGGTGGCGTAATAGGACGCGGCGTCACGGAAGGTTTCAAACGGCGGCATCTGCACGCGGTCGGCGCCGGCCGCATAATACGCCTGATTGCCACCATGGCGGATGTCCGCGCCCTGGCCCACTCGAAAGCCGTGACCGGCACGCTTGCCTGATTTCGCAAAACCACGCCCTCTTTGGTCATTGACGAGATAACGTGACATCGGCCTATAAAGGCATAGTTTATGCCGCCCAGATCGCTTTTGCGAGTGCGCGCAACGATCTGGGTCGGGTTGACGAAGCGTAGGGCGACGATCAACGAGACGAGCGAACTGACTGTGTAGATAACGGCCATGGCATCGATGGACTGGCCGGCTCTCACGCCCGCCGCGAACACGGAATAGTAGAGCGAGACGACGAGCGTCTGGCTGGCCGGGCCTGCCGTGGCTACGGCAAGCGTTCGCTGGTCGAGGCCGCGATCGGTCGCTACAAGTCGATCATCGGTGGCCGATTGCGCGCACGAACCTTCGGAGCGCAACAGACCGAGGTTGCCATCGGCTGCGCCGTTCTCAATCGGATGCTTGCGTGCGCACACCCGAAATCCATCCGTCGCATTGCAACCACCTCGTAAACGACGGCATCAAAGATCAGAGTCCGAAAACTCTCCGATCCCCGCACCAACGCTCATCGGCATAATTCCTTTCCTCAAGAAATTCGCGGTTCATTCTGTTCGCGTGAACGCGGACCAAACTCCGAGTGGTGGTTCCACATTCTTCATTTGGGAGACCAGCCTTGAGATATTTCGAGTATGCGCATGAAAGCATGCGGAGAAGAACGGCGCGGCCGCTGGCGGCTACGGCGCGGCCGCTGGCGGCTTGAGCCTATGCCCGTCGCCACGCACAAAAGCGATCCCTCTATGCCTTTGCCAGCCACATATAGGCCGCCGCCGTCCACGAGAAGCCGAGACCGCCGCAGCCTTCGCCCGTCACCGGATCGAAATATTCCGCAAAGCCTTCCGCCTCGATCGCCGAGATCGTTGACTTGCGCAGTTCCTCGGCCGCATCCGGGTTGCCGTTGCGCTTCAGGCCGTCGATCAAAAGCCAGTTGATGATCGCCCAGGCCGGACCGCGCCAATAGCGCTTCGGCTCCCAGCTTGCAATGCCCGGCTTGGTGGTCGGGAAGGCGACCTTGAGGCCCTTGGACCACGCCTTCATCTCCTCGACCAGTGAATCTGTGATGGGCTTTTCGAGATCGAGAGAGAGGAGAGGTATGAAGCCCGCCTGGGTCGCCGCTTCGATGTCCTGGCCCGATACGAGATCGCGGGAAACGAAGCGGGAGAGGGCGGGACGCCACTGGGCGAGGATCGCCTTCCTTGTCTTGGCGTTAAACGCGACGATCTCGGCGATGTCTTGCGTGCGGCCGAGTTCGCGGGCGAGAACTTCCAGGTCTTCGCCGGCCTTCAGCAGGATCGAGGTCGTCTGGATCTCGGCGACCTTGAACGCGGCTTTCTGCCACTGCTTGGCGGGGTCCCAACCACAGGCGGCGTAGGTATCGACCAGGTGGATGAAGCGCTGGTAGTCCTCATTCCGCGGGCGCATCGAAGCGTTCACGTGGCCGGTGTCCTTGCGGACCACCGGCGTGTCGGTGGTGGTCGGGACGCGGGCGAGCGCGACGTCCCAGGCAGGAGAATTGTCGCTGCCGCTTTCCCAGGGGTGGAGCAGGGCGATCAGGCCGGTGCCTTCCGGATCGCGGGCGGAATACCACCAGCGGTGCCACTTCAGGGCCGCCTCGTAGAGTGGCAGGGTGCGGGCCGTGTCACCTGCGGCCTCGTGCAGCTTGCGGAGCGCGATCGCAAAGACCGGCGGCTGCGTGATGCCGGAGGTCGGGATCGTGTGGCTGGTGCGCCAGACGTTCGGGCCAGGGAAGTAGGTGTCGCTTGGCTGATGAAAGACGATGTGCGGGATCATGCCGTCCGCCCACTGGCCTTCGACCAGCCGCTCCAGCTCGCGATAGGCGCGGTCGGTGTCATAGAGGGCGAACCCCATGGCGACGAAGGCGGAATCCCAGTTCCACTGGAAGGGATAGAGCCGGTCGGTCGGCACGGTATAACCGCCGCGGTCGTTTGAGACGAGGATGCGCTTGGCCTGGTCGATATGCATGTTCATTTCGGGTACTCCGGTATCTCAGGCTAAAACGGCCGGAAAGGATTTGCCGTTTTCGGGCGAAAGCCAGGTGATACGCTTCTGATCGAGCTTGAGGCCGATCAGATCGCCGCTCTTCACGGTTTCCGAGGCTGGCAGGATGACGCGCACCGGCTGGTCGTGGATCGAACCGGTCAGAAGCAGGTGCGAACCCATCGGCTCGGCGACGCGCACCTTCATTTCGAGGCCCTGCGGCAGTGGCGAGAGTTCCACCGCCTCGCCACGCAGGCCGAGGATCACTTCATTGCCAGTCTCCTGCGGCGCAGCAAGCTGTTCGGCACCCGCTGCCACCCGGCCGTTCGAGACCGGCACCTTGATGAAGTTCATCGGCGGGTTGCCGATGAAGCCGCCGACGAAACGCGTTGCGGGATGATTGTAGACGTCGACCGGCGAGCCGACCTGCTCGACGACCCCGCCATGCATGACGGCGATGCGGTCGGAAAGGCCCATGGCCTCTGTCTGGTCGTGGGTGACGTAGATCGTCGTCGTGCCAGCCGATTGCAAGACAGTCTTGAGTTCAGTGCGCATTTCGAGGCGCAGCAGCGCGTCGAGATTGGAGAGCGGCTCGTCCATCAGGAGAACCTTCGGCTCGACGGCAAGCGCACGGGCGACGGCGACGCGCTGGCGCTGGCCGCCGGAGAGCTTGTTCGGGTAGCGGTCGAGATATTGTTCGATATGCAAGAGGCCGGCAGCCTTTTCGACCTGCGCCTTGATCCGCGTATCTTCGGCCTTCTGCATGCGAAGGCCGAAGGCGACGTTTTCGTATACGGTCATGTGCGGGAAAACGGCATAGTTCTGGAAGACCATCGCAAGCCCGCGATCCTTTGGAGCGAGGCCGATAACCGACTTGTCGCCGATGAGTACATCGCCGCCGGAGGCGGTTTCGAGGCCGGCGATGATGCGCAGAAGCGTGGTCTTGCCGCAGCCGGACGGACCGAGCAGCGAGACGAACTCGCCGTCGTTGATCGTCAGCGAGACCTCCTTCAGCGCCTGGAAGGACCCGAAGCTCTTGCGAATGCGGTCGATGACAATATTGGCCATGGATATGGTCCCGTTATTTGGAGGAAATGCCCCAGATCGCGAAAAGGTAACGTCTGACCGCGAAGATGAAGACAACCGAGGGAAGGATGAGCATCAGGCCGCCGGCAAAGCGGTAGTGCATCGGGCTTTCGGATAGCACCGTCAGCAGGTAGGCCGTTAGCGTGCGATTGCGAACCGTGAGCACCGAGGCGGCGAAGACCTCGTTCCAGGAGATGACGAAGGCGAAGACGGCGGTCGCGACGATGCCGGGCAGTGCCAGCGGCGCCACGACCTTGAAGAAGGCCTGGATGCGGGTGCAACCGAACACCCAGGCGGCCTCCTCCAGTTCCCGTGGTACGCCGAGGAAAATGCCTTGCGTTACGAGTACTGCGAAAGGCAGCGCTAGCACCGTATGGATCAGCCCGACGCCGACGATCGTGTCGTAGAGGCCGAGCCTGATGAAGGAGACGGTGAGCGGCAGCGCCAGGATCGCCAGCGGGAAGGCGCGGGTGAGCAGAACCAGCAGCCGATAGCTATCCTTGCCCCAGAAGTTATAACGGGCAAGCGCGTAACCGGCCGGTGCGCCGAGCAGGATCGATAGGGCGACGGTGATGGCCGCCGCACCAAGCGAATTGAGGAAGGACTGGACGACACCTTCCGTCTTCAGGAACAGGATGAATGGCTCCAGCGAAATGCCGGTCGGCAGCCCGGTCTTTGGCCAGAGATAGACGCCCTGACGGCCCCCGAGGGCGCCGAGCGCCACGAGATAGATCGGCACCAGTACCCAGGCGCAGAGTGCGGCTATACCGCTCCACAGCAGCCAGCGGCGGGAGGAAACGAAGCCAGCAGAGTTCGCGGCCGAAGCTTGCGAGATCGTTGATGTCGAGCTCATGGCAGGCGCTCCGGATCGACCTTTATGGCCTTGAGATAGATAAGGGTTGCGGCGAGCGAGATGACCATGATGAGCACGGCGTAAGCCGCCGCGACGCCATAGTTCTGGTTCTGGTTCTGCCAGTTGTAGGCCTCGCCGACGAGGACGGGGAAATTGCGCCCGCCGAGCGCATAGACGACCGCGAAGACCTCGAAGGCGAGCACGGTGCGCAGGATGAGCGCCGATTGCAGCGCTGGACGGATGAGCGGCAGGGTGATCTTCCAGAAGCGCGTCCAGGGACCGGCACCGAAGATCTCGGCGGCTTCCTTGAATTCCTTCGGCACCTGGTTGAGGCCGGCGACGATAATGACCATGACGATCGCCGTGCCGCGCCAGATTTCGGCGACGGCGATGGCGATGAAAAGTGCGACCGGCGTCTGGTAGGAGAGCCAGCTCGCCTGCCGGCTGATGACGCCGAGGCTGAAAAGCAGCGAATTGAAATAGCCGGTATTCTGTAGGATCGACAGCCAGACGAGGCCGGCCGCCAGATCGGAAATGCCGAGTGGAATCGTCCAGATCCACAGGATCGTCTCGCGCCCGCGTCCGATCTTGGCGACCATCGTTCCCATGGCAATCGCGATAGCGAGCTGCACTGGCACGACCGCGATCGTCAGCAGGAACGTGTTCTTGACCGAGCGGCCGAAATTGATGTCGGTCACCATGCGCTGCATGTTGGCGAGTGACGGCGCACCATTATCCGATACGGACAGCCAGATCGTCTGCACCAGCGGCACGATGAAGAGGAGCGCTAGGAAGACGACGGAGGGCAGGATCAGCAGATAAGGGATCCAGGGTCGATTTTGGGTCATGGGCTCCCGCCTCGGAAAGCAGGTTTGCAGAAGGAGTGCCCGGGCATTTGCGCCCGGACACCCGCGGGAAGATTATTCGACCGGGCAAGCGCCATCGCTCTTGGCGTCCGGAGCCCAGCAGGGAGCCTTGGTGTCGCTCATCAGCTTGGCCATGGTTTCGCCTTGGGTTTTCAGGACATCGGCGACCGGTTCGTTCTGGAGAACGATGCGCTGGAACGAGTCCATATAGACCTTGTTGAACTCGCCGCCCTTGTCGCCGAGGCCGACCGGGAGCAGGGAGATCACGGCATCCTTTGAGGCCTGGGTGGCGGTGACCGCGCCGGCGAGAAGCGCCACGCCCTTGTCGAGATCCGGCGGTAGCTGAACGTTCAGCGTCGGGAAGAAGCCGACCTTGGAAGCCGTCAGAAGCTGGGTCTGCGGGGTCGTCAGCGTTTCGATGACCTTGGTGGCGCCATCCTTATCCGGCGCGCCCTTCGGGATCGCCAGGCCGGCGAGAACCGGCATGTAGCCGCGGCCCTTCGGGCCAGCCGGGGCCGGGAACACCACGTAGTCGTCCGGCGAGGCGGAGATCGCGGTCTTCAGGCGGGCGATGTGATCCCAGGCGACCATGACTTCACCGGCAGCCAGCGGCTCCTGCATGAAGTCGTAGCTGGTCGAGTTTGGGTTCACGTAGGTCCAGAGTTCTTTGAGCTTTTCCCATCCGGCGGCGGCATCGGCATTCTTGAAGGTGCGTACGACGCCCCCGGTGAAGGACGGGTAGAAATAGCCCTGGAAGTAACGTGCCATCAGGCCCTTCGGACCGGCCGGGAAGCCGATCTGCGGCTGGCCGGTGGCTTCCTGCATGCTTTTGCCCCAGGCGATGAGCTGGTCGTAGGTGAGTGCGTTTACGTCCGCGCCGGCTGGCAGATATTGCAGAGCTTCCTTCTTGGCAGCCATTACATAGGTTGCCTGCATCCAGGGGATATATTGCTGGGTGGACTTGCCTAGCTTGCCGAGATCGAGAACCGATTGCGGCATGCCGCCGGCAGCCAGTTTCTTGGCGAGATCATCGAGCGGCTCGAGCTGCCCCTTGTCGGCTAGCGGCGAAAGCTCACCGTGCAGCGCACCGACGAGGCTGACGGTGTGCTTGCCGGCCTGACTTTCCGCCTGCATGCGCACCGCGAACTGCGGCGGCTCCTCGACCACGTAGTCGACGTCGCCGGCATCCTTCAAGAGTTCTTCGCGCACCACCGTCGCCTCTTCAATCGGCCGAAGCTGCGTGGACACGAAGACGGTCTGGGCGAGCACCGGCGAGGCGAAAGCCAGCATCGTGGAAGCCAGAATTCCGAATGACATGAGATGTTTCATTTTCTCCTCCTTATTGTTCTCTATCTGCAATGCACTGCTTTTTCATGCCGCCTTCAGCGGGCGGCGATGGCTGTCGCGATCGACGAATTCGAGCGGGTGAAGTTCCTGGAGTTGTTCGGCTGGCTCGCCGGCGATGGCGCGAAGCAGGAGAGATGCAAAGCTTGCGCCCAGGTTCTTGCCTGTCATCCGCATGGTCGAGAGCGAGGGGCTCGTATAAGCACTCATCGGCAGGTCATCATGACCCACGATGCTGATTTCGCTGCCGCCGTCGATTTCGCGGAGCGCCCGCAATGCGCCCATCGCCATCTCGTCCGTGGCGCAGATGAGAGCAGTTGGGCGCGAGGGCTGGCGCAAGAGCTCAAGCGCGGCGAGATAACCGCCCTGTTCGGTCGGCGCGCCCTCGGCACAGAGATCGGCTTCCAGGCCGGCCTCGTCCATTGCCGCCTTCCAACCCATGCGGCGCACATGCGCGAAGTAATATTCCTGCGGGCCAGCAATGTGGCCGATGCGGCAGTGGCTGGCGGCCTGAAAACGCCGGGTAGCAGCAAAAAAGCCGGAAAAGCCGTCGCCGTCGATATAGGGATGAGGCACGATGCTTTCTGTGCGGCCGTTGGTGACAAAGGGAATGCCGCGCGACTGCAGAAACTCGACCCGCTCGTCGCGCCGCTTGGTGCGGACCAGCAACATGGCGTCTACACGGCGGCCGTCGACGAAGCGGCGGCAGATTTCGAGTTCGCTCTCGCCGCGCGGCACAGGTGCGATTACGAGATTGAGGCCGGCAGTCGCGAGATGTTCAGCACAGCCGGAGAGCATGTCGAGGAAGTGAGGCGGACCAATGTGGCCGGGATCGCTTGGCAAGGTGATGGCGACGAGTTCGGCGCGCTGTTTGCGCAACCTGCGGGCAGAAGCGTTCGGTCGGTAGCCTGCTTTCTCAGCGGCGTCACGCACTCTCTGCCTAGTGGCTGCGGAGACGTCGGAATAACCGTCAAGCGCACGAGAGACGGTGGTGATCGACAGTCCGAGCGACTGCGCAAGCTGCTTGAGATTGGCCAAAGATCGTCCTCCGAACTGGAGAAAGATTCTTCCGAAACGTTTTGGGAGTCAACCCAAAACGTTTCGGAAACCTGCGGCGTCGCCGCCCCACCAATCTGGTGACCGCAGCACGATTTCCGAAATGCAAAAGGCTTTGCCGAAGGCGGGATCCTTCAGGCATTCGTTCGGCATAGCCAGGATCTCAGACGTCAGGTTTTGCGCGGACCCGGAATGAGCCATTCCCAGTGCTGTTTCCTCATCTTCAAGCGAAGGCTTGCTGGTCCGTCAAACCGTGACGTGAGACGAATTAGCATATTATTGAGGTCTGGAAACATTAACAGCCTCACTCAGGCGTCTTAGGTTCGCTCCCGTGAAGACGATTTCAATCCAAGGAGTGAGCCAATGACCTCTCGTATTTCCACCCCCGCTGTTTCCGCAGCAACCGGCGAAACCGCTGACCTCTTCGCCCAGATCAAGAAGGCCGCCGGCGGCGTGCCGAACACCTTCGCCGCCATCGGTTCGCTCGGCCCGACCGCGCTGAAGTCGATCCTCGATGCCGACGCCGTCCTTGCCAAGGGCACGCTCGGCAAGCAGGATCTCGAAACCATCAAGCTGATCGTCAGCGAACAAGCCGGCTGCGATTACTGTGTGGCTGCCCATACCATGCTGGGCAAGCTGACTGGCCTGAAGCCTGACGTCCTCAAGCTGATGCGCGCCGGTGAACCGACCGGCGACGCAAAGCGCGATGCGCTGGTGCGCTTCGTGCGCAACCTGCAGAAGACCAGCGGAACGATCTCCGAAGACGAATTCAATGCGATCAGGGCGGCTGGCTACACTGACGAACAGCTCGTCGAAATCAGCCTTGCCATCTCGGTGACGATCTTCACCAACGTCTTCAACCGCATCAACGACACGACCGTCGACTTCCCGGCTGTCGCTTGATCAGAGCGACGGAGGGCGCCTTGCGCGCCCTCATGTTGGGCAGCGACCAAATCAAGGAGCAAGTTCATGACCTCTGTTGCGAGTGTAAAAATCGATACCAATAACTTCGAATCGGAAGTTCTCGAATCCGACATCCCCGTCGTAGTCGATTTCTGGGCTGCATGGTGCGGCCCCTGCAGGCTCATTGGACCGAGCCTCGAGGAGATTGCGAGTGAAATGGCCGGGAAGGTCAAGGTCGCAACGGAACCGCTGCGACAGTCAGCATTAAAAAATAATTTGAATCCTAACTATTTTAATGCAATATGTATTTATGCAATCACTCAACTCGCTCCAAAGAAACTTCACTACAAATCTTCTGTCGACCGGTCGCCGGTGGCGAAAGGCGGTCGATCAGGTTTTGAGCTCGCATGGCATTTCTGAGGCCTGCGCCCAACCCCTGATATGGATTGGCCGCCTCGGCGGCGGCGTGCGGCAGGTCGTCCTGGCAAACTATGTCGGTATCGAAGGGCCTTCGCTCGTGCGGCTGCTGGATCAGCTCGAAAATCTCGGACTGGTCGTGCGCAGGGACGATCCGACTGACCGCCGTGCGAAAGGTCTGTGGCTGACCGAAGAGGGTGAGAAGCTGGCCGCTCACATGGAAGACGTTCTCGACGAACTGCGCGGCAGAATTCTCGCCAGGGTCGACAAGGCCGACATTGAAGCGGCCAATCGTGTGTTGAAGGCATTCGAGGATATCGATACGCTGCAGGTTGCGGCTTTCAATCAGCAGATCGAGGCGGCATCGTGACCTTCCCAACCTGGCGCGACTGGCTATTCTCCGGCAAGGCCTTTCTGGCATCGATGGCTGCGCTCTTCATTGCGCTGTCGCTTGACCTGCCTCGGCCCTACTGGGCAATGGCGGCCGTCTACGTCGTCGCCAATCCGCTTGCCGGCGCCACCAGCTCCAAGGGTCTTTTCCGTGCGCTGGGCACTCTGATCGGCGCCGCCGCCGCCGTGCTCTTCGTGCCGCTCTTCGTGAACGCACCTGTATTGCTGAGTTTGGTCGTCGCGCTATGGACCGGCACGCTGCTTTTTATCTCGATGCTTGATCGCTCGTCGCGCAGCTATGTCTTCATGCTCGCCGGCTATTCCCTGCCGCTGATCGCCCTGCCCACAGTCGGATCTCCGGAAACGATTTTCGACACCGCGCTCGCCCGCTCCGAGGAGATCATCATCGGTATCGTTTGCGCGAGCGTCGTCAGTGCCGTCGTCTTTCCGACCAGCGTCGGTACGGTGCTTGGTCCGCGTATCTCTTCCTGGCTCGACGACGCCGGCACCTGGGCCGACGAAATCTTGCGGGGCGAGGGGGCCACTCCCGCGACGCCGCTCAAGCGCCAGAAGCTGGCGGCCGACGTCACTGGACTCGACCTCATCATCAGCCAGCTCGGTTATGATGCCGGAACGAGGGATATCGTGCGCCATTCCCGGGAGCTGCGCGGCCGGATGCTGATGCTTCTCCCATTGTTCTCCTCGCTTGCCGACCGCTTGCATGCGCTGAAGATGCAGGGCGGCGGCCTGCCGAAAGATCTCGTATCGGTGCTGAACGCGGCCGCTGACTGGCTGAAGCAGGGAGGCAGTTGCTCGAACGAGACAGCCGACGGCCTCAACCGCGAAATCGCGCGCCTGCAAGAGCGCAATCGATCCCTTGAATGGAATGATCTGGTCCTGTCCAGCGCACTCACGCGCCTGAAGGAGATCGTGGATCTCTGGCAGGATTGCCTGACGCTGCGCGACGAAATCGTCAGCGGCCGGCACTTCGGTCCATGGCGATACGTCTTCCGCCACCATGGCGTGGTCGGCCCTGCCAGACATTACGATTACGGTCTTTTGGCGTTTGCCGCCGGCACGGTCGTCGTCGGCACCTTCGCCGCGTGCATGTTCTGGATCTGGACGGGTTGGGCAAACGGTGCCGGTTTCGTTACGCTGGCGGCCGTTGCCTGTTCTTTCTTTGCCGCATTCGATCGTCCCGCGCCCTTGATCACGTCGATGTTCATTTGGTGCGGCGTCAGCGTTATCATTGCTTTCGTCTACATTTTCGGCATCCTGCCCGCCATCAACAGCTATGAGATGCTGGTGGTCGTCTTCGCGCCTCCCTTCCTGCTTCTCGGCCTCCTGGTTCCGAAACCGCAGTTCAACCTGCTCGCCATGTTGATGGCGGTCAACAGCGCTTCCTTCATTGCGCTGCAGGATCATTACACCGCCGATTTCACGACCTTCGTCAACGAGGGGATAGCAGCTGTCGGGGGTGTCGGTTTCGCACTTGTCTGGACCCTTGTTACGCGGCCCTTCGGTGCCGAGATTGCCGCCCGCCGCCTGGTTCGTGCCGGATGGAAGGACCTCGCCGAGACGGCATCCGGCGAACGGCATGACGACTACGAGCGCCTGTCCGGGCGCATCCTCGACCGCTTGGGGCAATTGGTGCCGCGACTCGCTGCCATCGACCAACGGGAATTGAGGAAGGTCGACGGTTACGCCGAGGTCCGCCTAGGGTTCAATGTGCTGATGTTGCAGCAGGTACGTCCCGATCTGCGCCCGCCTGCAGTCAGCGCGATCGATTCCGTGCTGTCGGGCATCTCGGAATTCTATCGCGCCCGGCTGAAGGTGGGCGAAGCGATCGATCCGCCGCAGGCGTTACGACAATCGATCGATGATGCCCTGCGGACGATCCTAACCGAGGACTCTGGAAGTGGCAGCCAGGCCGTCGACGCGCTGGTTGGTCTCCGCCGCGCGCTGTTCCCGAACGATGCGCCGCCGGAAATCGCGCAAATGCCCGAATCAGAAACGTTCCATCTCCGACTTGCTGCCGAGTAACGCCATGCCTGCAGAGTTCGATATTTACGGCGTCTACGTTCCACGCCTGCTCATCCTCATGCTTCTCGCCTTTGTCGTCAGCATCGTCATCCGACGCGGGCTTGCCTGGATCGGCGCCTATGCGCTGGTCTGGCATCGCGGTCTCTTCGATCTCGCCCTCTATGTCCTGTTGCTTGGCGCTGTTTCATACATCACACGCTGGTACTTCACATGAAATCGCTCAAAACCGCCGCTCGTGTCCTTGTTACGCTTGTCTTCGTCGTCGCTGCTATATTCGTTGGCCGCGATCTCTGGGGTCACTACATGTACGAGCCCTGGACGCGTGACGCGCGCCTTCGCGCCGATGTGGTCGGCATCGCCCCGGACGTCTCCGGCCTGGTCAGCAAAGTCGTCGTCACGGACAATCAGGATGTGAAGAAGGGCGACATTCTCTTCTACGTCGATCGCGAGCGTTTCACGATCGCGCTGGCGCAAGCCAATGCGGCGCTCGGCAGCAGCAAGGCGGCGCTCGATCAGGCTCGCCGCGAAAACGACCGCCAGCAACGGCTCGGCGAAGCTGCGTCCGTGCAGCAGAAGGAGCAGGCGCGTACCGCCCAGGACCAAGCCGAAGCCGCCTATCAAGAGGCGATTGCGAATCGCGATCTCGCCCAGCTCAATCTCGACCGGTCTGAGGTGAGGGCGACGGTGAACGGCAGCGTCACCAACCTCAGCCTACGGCCGGGCGACTATGTGACGGCGGGCATGGCGAAAGTCGCTCTCGTCGATACGGACTCATTGAGGGTGGAAGGCTATTTCGAGGAAACGAAGCTGCCGCGCATCCATGTGGGCGACAGGGTTGTCATCCGCCTGATGGGGCAGCCCGAGAAGATCGAGGGCCGTGTCGAGAGTGTGGCGACCGGCATCGAGGATCGCGAACGCACCGACGGCACAGGGCTTCTCGCCAATATCAACCCAACCTTCAGCTGGGTACGGCTCGCTCAGCGCGTGCCGGTGCGCATCCGTCTTGAAAAGGTTCCGGAGGGAACTAGGCTGATCGCCGGCCTGACGGTGACGGTGGAGGTCATGTCGGACGGTTGATTTTCGCGGCATCGGGCAGGTGCACATCAGGCCTAAAGCCTATCGAGCGAAAAGAGATTCACGCGACAGGCTTTAGAATGTTGCTTTCCTGGATGTTTCTGACCCGCGCAGTGCTACTGGGGACGATTGCGGTGGTAACGTGGCAGAAGATGAACGACAGGGTGCTGCAACTGCCGGGATGCTCGGTCCCCGAGATGCGTCCTGTGTAAGCCGCACTGACGGTTGCCATGACGGCATGTTAGTCATCCCCGAAATGTTTGAAACAAATTTCTGGTAGGCCCGATCCTATTAGGTGCAAATGCCTAAAGCATCGCGATCAATCGCACCAATTGTTTCGATGCCCGGGGCGCCATTTTCGAGCGAAGCCTTCCCGCAACAGCGTCTTGCCGATTTCTTCACCGTTGGCCCGGTAGTGAGGTTGGGCATCGCTTCCGCAAAACACACGGCGTGCTCGCCAGTCCCGCAACCAATCTCTAGCACCACGCCATGTGTCGGAAGAACACGTTTTAGGACCGCAAGGATCGGTTCCAAATTTCGCGCAGCCGAAGGCGAGAACATGCGCTGGTCGGCGCTTACGCCGCGCTTTTCAAGCGCAACAGGCGGGCGGTTGTCGTTGTCCTCTGACACGGGCCGTAAAATCCCTGGGACGATTCCCGCTTTATAGCTGAAAAAATGATGGAACTGAACCTCGGAGGTTCTGGACTTCCGGAATGGGTCAGGGCCTGCCGGGTTTTGTTGCAAATTTGAAGGGCCCTGATGGTGGGCTGATTGTCAGGGCTGCTCAGCGGGTGCCCGCAAGATTTTCGAACTGTTCGGCAAGTGACATGCCGGCAGCGTGAGTACCAAGCAGTTGGTGCTTGCGCAGCATGTGGACCATCTCGATGCCTGACAATGTCGCCGCTGCGGATTGGAAGGACTTGAACCCGAGCATTGGTCTGACGCGACGTTTGATCCGCCGATGATCCTGCTCGATGCGGTTGTTCAGATATTTGCTCTGCCAGATGCGAATGGGTTCAAGACGGCGGCAGGACCGATCCTGAAGCCGGCTTGCGGTGGTAGATGCAATGATCGCTTTCCCGTTCGTGTGACTGCCGTGGATAACAATGCGTTCCGGCCGGTCATACCAGATGCCAACGCACGCACAACAAAATCACCGACTGCTCGAAATGCCGACCTTTGAACATTGCCAATCTCCGCAGCCACCGGAGATCAATGCCATGCCACCCGTAACCAGGAAGTTTGCAACCCTATCCATTCAATATTCCCGGTCAACGTTACAATTGCAACCATCCGATGGGCGATCGCAACTTGCCTGTAACGTAATCGGCTTAGCCATACCGGCAGCGCCGTCTCCATGGTGTCCGATAGACATAGGCGGCTCTCCGAGACGTGCGCTTCTCCCAAATAGGGAGACAAATGTACGGAACAGAAAATTCACCCTTGCTGGCCGGAATGATCGGTCGGAGATGGCGCCGGGAGACCGTTTCCTGATGCGCCTATCTTCCGTTTCACGATCAAAAGGAGCGTTCCTGACGCGTGGTGCAGTGACCGAGCCGAAACAACAGTTCGCCTTGGATCGTAGAAGGAGACCAGGATGCATGAGATCGTACCCGAATTATCGATTCAAAAGGCAGCGAAAGGGCTTCGCATCTGTGTTGCCGGTGCCGGTGCAATCGGCATCACGCTTGCGACACGGCTGTCAATAAGCGGGCATTCCGTCAGTGTTCTTGCCCGAGGGGAAAGCCTCGTTGCTATCAAGAAAAATGGCTTGTCTCTTATGGACGCCGAAGGAGAACATCGGGCTCATGTCACCGTCGGCACCGCCGACGAGCTTCAGAACGCGGATGTGCTTTTTCTTTGCGCCAAGGCGCAAGACCTTGAATCCCTGGCCGAGGCCGTACAACCCCTCATTCATCCTGAGACGCTCGTCGTTCCGTTCGTTAACGGCATTCCATGGTGGTATTTCCAAGGGGTTGAAGGGCGTCACGCCGGCCGCACCGTTCTGGCTGTCGACCCTCGTCAGCGCCTCAAGCGATTGCTGCCGGAGCAGCGTGTAATTGGCGCCGTTACGACAATCACTGCAGAAAGACTTGCGCCCGGCGTTGCCCGTACCAGAAACCCTCTCCGTTGCGTCATAGGAGAGATAGACCATCGTCGCAGCGATAGAACGGACCGGCTTGCAGCTCTGTTGGCTGAAAGCGGGATAGCCACGCGCGTCACGGAAAGGATACGTGATGCCCTGTGGACGAAGGTCGTTGCCAACTTGTGTAGCAATCCGCTTTCGGTTGTCACCGGCGCCACGTTACGTGATGTTTGTGGTGATCCGTCTTTGTCCATCGTAAGCCGAAAGCTGGTCGATGAAGGCTTGTTGGTCGCTGCTTCGTTTGGCGCGCGATTGGAGCTCGATCCCAGCTCGCTTCTCGCGATGGGCGCCAGCATGGGCGATTTTAAGACTTCGATGCTTCAGGATTACGAAAAGGGCCTGCCACTTGAGTTGGCGGCAATTTGCAACGCCGTTATGGAGTTGGGAGAGCTTGAAGGTATTTCAATGCCTTTTACAAGAACGATAACAATTCTCTCGCAGTTCAAAAGCAGCATGCGCCAGAAGGCCCCCTACGTCGAATCGGAGAGAACCAACGCGGCATAGTTGTTCTTGCTACACGCTTGTTGATATTGCTCGGCAGGCAGAAGCCGGAATAGACGCGAGTGCTTGTGACATTACCGGTTAACCCGGTCGAAGTCGTGTTGAATTCACCGCGACAGACGATGCAGGCTGCGATTGACATGCTTTCCATGGTTTCGGTTGTCTTTGCGTAAGGCTCGTTTGGCCTGGATCGGCCGAACCGGGCTCTGCGGGATGCCTGCGATTGTCGATGGGCTTCTGCGGCGCAAGGCGGCATTAGCGCGGTTCAGCTTTTCACGGAATCGCAGAACCGCTCTATCTCTTTGTTTTTTCGTAATTCCCGCCGGGGAAAACCGCTTCGCACTTTTCCTGAAATTGCTCTAGGAGGCAGACCACAAACATTTCAGCCACCAAGGCCGGGCGAAATCTGCTGATCGGCACCAACCGCTTGTTATTCCATATCGTCGGCATATAGAGCGGCCAGTTCTGGATACATTGACATCCCAGCGAGAACCAGCCCATCGAAAATGATGCGCAGTAACAATGATGCCGCGCTATCATGTCGTTGCGCAAGCACAACTGGCTGAGTTACGGCTGGCTGATCCGCTGGATTCGGAGACACCAACAAAGAACCATTGACTGCCATGAGGCGTGGGTAAAGCATCCGCTTTACATCATCACCGCCAGTGCTCACATTTTTATAGGACATTCTGGGCCTCCGATTTAGCAATCGGAGAATTATCTTTGAGAATTACCCACTAATTACAATAAATAGACATTATATTTCGGATGAAACGGGAGCTGTACGTCCATCTATTTCGATACCAAATAGAAATCTTGACGCTACAAAAGTAGCCGAAAAGGCCGGCTCTGAAACAATCTTAGAACATCGAGCGGCAACACTTGGGTAGCTTTTCAAGGAGGCACCCATGGCGAATCCTGTCAACGCCACTCGACCATTCAACACTCACCCACCAATTGCGCGTGCCAATGACGGACAGTCGAAGTCACGCAGCCGGGTTTTCCGGACTACCCCTCGCCGGATCGTGGAATATTTCTTCCGTTCTAAACCGCGAAGAATTGATGGATTAACGCCACACCTTCAGCGCGACATAGGCCTTACGGACTTTTATCTCCCCAAGAGAGGAGTTCCGTCGACAACATCCGAAGATTTCTTCCCCTATTGCTGATGCCGTCGCCTAAGTTGCAAACACGACCATTCCCCGTCAGTCGCAATCAAAGCCTAACCAGGCTCCTAAATTCCCAGCCAGATCTGGGAACGGCATGGTTTGCAAATCGACTGCCCTTCCTGCGCAAGCTGTCGTTGGAACCCTATTGCTGACATGCAAGTGCCGCGCGCTCTTCAATACCTGCGGGAAACTCCAGCCCGTCACCATTCTTGCAAAGATAGAGTCCGATACCAAGCGCCAGAGCCGCGATGAAGAGAAGATAATATGCAGGCGCCATTGGATTAAGCGGCAGCAACAAGCTCACAGCCGCGGGTGTCAAGCCGCCGAAGACGGCGTAAGATAAATTATAGGAAAAAGAAACGCCTGTGAAACGTACACACGCGGGAAAGGCCCGCACCATTGCGTAAGGAACGGCGCCTACCACACCGACCGACAGTCCCATAAGTGCGTAAAGGGCAAGGGCAATCGGCAGTGACACGGCCGCGAAACTATAGAAGGTGAATGTTGCGGCGCCAAAGAATATGCTTCCCGCGACAAAAAATCCTCTAGAGCCTACTCTGTCCACAATCGCACCGGCAGCGGCAGAGCCGAAGATAAGGAAAAGCGCGCCGAAACCAGTCGCGAGAAGAGATTGTTGTGCTGTGTATCCGTAGAGTTGCTGCAAGAAGGTCGCAGTCATCAATGTTGTGACGACGACGCCGGCAGAAAGAAACCACGTCAGCAGCAAAGAGACGGCAATGCTGTGCGGGTAGTCACGCAAGACCACCTTGAGCGGAAGCTCCGGAACAAGACGATGGCTCTTCTCCATTTCGGAGAATACGGGCGTTTCCCGCAGCCAGCGACGTAGATACACCGCAATGAGCCCAAAAACCGCCCCGATGAAGAAGGGAATACGCCATGCAAAGGCGGCAACATCGATCGGCGTGAAGAGCTCATTGATCAGAGCGGCTACGAAGACTCCCAGCAGAATTCCTAAAGTAAGGCCGGCACAGAGAACGCCGCAGCCAAATCCAACCTGGCGGGAGGGAACGTGTTCGGCGACGAAAGTCCACGCTCCCGGGATTTCACCTCCGATCGCCGCCCCCTGCAGAATACGCGTGATCACGAGCAGCACCGGCGCGGCAACTCCGATCGATGCGTATACCGGAAGAGACGCCATTCCGAGAGTAGAGAGCGCCATGAGCAATATTGAAAATGCGAAAATGCGTTTACGTCCAAAGAGATCGCCGAAATGGGCGAGTATGATCCCACCGAGCGGGCGCACAAGATAGCCCGTACCGAAGATCCCAAAGACCTGAATCGTCAACAGCCACTCCGGCACGCCCGGCGGGAAAAAGAGCTTGCCGATTACGACCGCGAAGAAAACAAAAATAATGAAATCGTAAAATTCCAGCGCGCCACCCAGAGCCGCTATTCCGAGGAGCAGATAATCCTGCGGGCACAGGTGCCGCGGCCTACTTCTTCTCATTAAGACACGCACACAAACCCATCCTTTGAAATCTTGGGCGCAGAACTCCGCCCTCGCTATCTTCTCATAACGCTAGAATTGCCGGCTATCGTGCGAAAGCTACTCCCTCGCTTTAAACGAGCAGAATTCCGTTACAAATGAAACGGCGGGAGATATTTGAGCGGCTTGGCCGGCTCGTAGTTGAGCTTTGGAAAAAGAGGCCGCGAGATCGCGTCATCCTCCAATGGCCCTGCTTCCGGCCCGGCGTCGTTGTGCGTCGGCACCGGCATCGATTCTTCTGCGAATGGCGTCCGCCAAGCTCTTGGAGTTGAGCGGCTTTTTCAGCGCGCCTAATCGTTTGAGGTTCTGCTCGCTCAGCGGTCCGGTCCGGTATCGATCGCTGATGAGGAGATAGGGAATGTCGCTCAAATCCGAGTCCAGTTGTGATAGAGTTACAGTACTTTTGAGCGAGGCAACGTCGAGAACAACGAGATCGGGACGCCGGTCATTCGATTTCAGCCAATCCAAAACCCCACTTAGCTCAACAAATCCCACGGGCTCGTACCCGAGAGCAGCAAGTTTCTCCTCGTGCATCATCAGGAGTCGCTGCTGCTTCTCGAGAATGATGACCGTCTGACCGTTGCCATAGGGCACCTTTTCTTCATGAAAGAATTGCCGCAGGGGGATAGGAGCTTGGTGGCATATCGGAAAGAACAGATCGAAGCGCGTTCCTCGCCCAACAGCGCTGTCGACATTGATATACCCTGCAAGCGCCGCCACGTTTCCGTGAACGGCCGCAAGGCCGAGACCGGTGCCGCCGGCATGAGACTTCGTCGAAAAGAACGGTTCAAAGATATGCGGCAAAATGGAATCCGGTATGCCTTCGCCCTGGTCGGTGACGCTGACGCGAATATAGCCGCCGGATGGTAATATGCCGTGTGAAAGTGGTCGTGTGGACCGGGTTATGACAGGCGACACCTCGATGTCGATTTTCCCACCATCGGGCGACGCCTCCGAGGCATTTTTGCAGAGGTTCATAAGGATCTGCTGGATCTCTATCGGGTTGCCGAGGACAACCGCCGGGCGGTCCGCAAGGTGGTGCGATAGTTCCAGGGCTTCCGGAAGGAATATTTTCAAAAGGTGTAGAATGTCTGAGACGGCCTCAACCATATCGAAAGGCCTGCTGCTGCGTTCACGCTTGCGGCTCAATGTCAGTATCTGGTCGATGATCAGCCTCGCCCGCTCACCGGCCGAGACGATCTCGTTGACGTAGTGCCTGGTCGGCGACGGCCGCCGCAGAATCTGTAATGCCATCTCGCCATACCCAAGCATAGAGCTAAGTATGTTATTGAATTCGTGGGCGATTCCTCCCGCCAAAGTGCCCACGGCCTGGAGCCTCTCCGCATGCTCCAGGCGATGCTCAAGGATGTCTCTTTCGTGCCGCTTGCGAATTCGGTCGACACACTGAATAAGAAGGTCGATGGCGGATTGCAACAATTCCACCTCATCACTGCCCGCTTTCGGCCGCGACTCCTTGTATTCGAAGATAATCATCGCGGCATAGCGTGCGGAAATTTGCATTCCAACCGCAACACCTGCGCTCATCGCGTTTCGCGTAAATGCAAGTTCGTCGCGGCTTTGCAAGTTTCGGTAGAAAAAGCGCGGCCGAGGCGTCTGTTGCGCGGCATTATTTCGGCGTAGATCGTCCAGGAAATCCGACATGAGGGTCTTCGAAAAGGCAGTTCCGCTGGTATGGCTCTCATAGACTTCCTGTACCAGCCCCGTCTCGACATTGGAGATCATCAGTTCGTGGCGCGTGGCGTCGAAAAACTCTGCGAGGAGGTCCAGCGTATCGTGGATAGCCGCAACGCAATCGGGCGAGGGGTCGTTGTCGAACCGGTTTTTTATTTGGCTCATGACATCCTCGAAGTCGAGCCGGCGTGTCAAACGATCCGTTTGCAGACGGAGCCGATACACAAGGAACAGAATATAGATGCAGAGGATGATCGAAATTGTTCCGAGAAAAATTCTGCTCCACGTGGCGCGTAGGTTGATCGCACTGTAAGCCTCAAGATATTCGGCTTGCAGATCTTGAGCGCGCTGCGGAGCGTCCGACGTTTGAATATCGGCAACGATATTATTCACCGACGGCAAGGTCATCAAAATCATGTGGCCATGCACTGTCAATGTTGTCAGTCGCGAGACGAGCACGCTGTCGGTCGAATTTGCCAACGATGTTGAATGCAGCAGGATGCTGATGCGTCGCGCCAGATCCGCGTCGGGATCGCCCGAAAAACGCAGCATCGAATTGCCTAGTTCATCGAGATTCGCGGGCAATCCCCGCAAGTCGGACGAAGGACGTTCATATATGTCGGTGAGAATTTTACTGAAGATGCTGAGAGAGTTATGCAGAAGTGCGTTCTTCGTTTTAAATTGTTCGACGAGTGTCTCGTTTCTGTCGATTGATGCGGACAGTTGCTCAAGAAGAGCTGCCAGCTTCTCGTTATCGTTAAGGTTCGTTTTCCTAAAAAGCGATTTCAATCGCCCAAGCATATCATGCAAACCGCCCATAGAGGCGTCGAGCGGATCGTAGTTATTGAGCAACCCGGCCCGTGTTTGCAAGACATCCCGTTGAAGTGCCGAATTGTTCAAGTCGATCAGACGAAACGCGGCAAGTACGGCTTCGTGCGTTTCTTTGTCGGGACCCCGCCCGGCTGCCAAAAGTGCAAATAGGATTGCACAGAGTATCGCAACCACGATGGCCCAAGGCTTCCCAGCGATCCTCTGGAGGTGATGCTTTGCGACTGCGACCATCCATATGCCTTATG
>NZ_JABAIH010000023.1 GCF_012641395.1 Rhizobium sp. P32RR-XVIII
CAGGCGTGAGGGTCACCTTGTGAACCACAAGCGGCTCTTCCGGCTCTATCGGGAAGAGAAGCTGACGGTACGCAAGCGCGGTGGTCGGAAACGAGCGATGGGCACACGAGCACCGATGCTGATCCCGTTTGCCGCCAATGATCGCTGGTCACTGGACTTCGTGTCGGATCAGTTGACCGATGGCCGCAGGTTCCGGATTTTGACGGTCGTCGACGATTGTACCAGGGAATGCCTTGGCCTCGTCGCCGATACGTCCCTTTCCGGCCTGCGGGTTGCCCGCGAGCTGGACCGGATCATCGAGGGACGAGGCAAGCCGAAGATGATCGTCAGCGACAATGGCACCGAGTTCACCAGCAACGCGGTCCTGCAATGGACGGATCGGACCAAGGTGGAATGGCACTACATCGCACCGGGCAAACCGATTCAGAATGCCTTCATCGAAAGCTTCAATGGGCGGCTGCGAGATGAGTTCCTGAATGAAACTCTCTTCTCGTCACTGACCCATGCTCGATCAGCGCTTTCAAACTGGCGCAGCGATTACAACGATCATCGACCACACTCTGGACTCGGCTGGATGACACCTGCTGAGTTCGCTCAGACAATCAACCCGCGACGTGATGCGGTGCTGCGCAGCCGGAATGGCTCCGCACCGCAACCCGCCGCTACCGCCCCGAATACAGCAACCCAAAACCGCTGGAGCGAACTCAAAACTGGATAAAACTTGGGGGCAAGGTCAGCTCGGGCCCTCGCCGGGGAGGCTAATGTTCGCTTCTTCTCCATCTCGGGCTCCGAATTCGTGGAGATGTTTGTCGGGGGTGGGGGCTGTGCGCGTTCGTGACCTCTTCCAGCAGGCCCGCGAGGCTGCGCCGTGCATCATTTTCATCGATGAACTCGACGCTCTTGGCGTGCTCGCAGCCAGATTGGTGGCTATGGGGAAATGACGAGAAGGAACAGACACTAAACCAGCTGCTGTCCGAGCGCGATGGCTTCGACCCGCGCGTTGGGATCGTGCTGGCGATGTCACGTTGTCTGTGGCTTAACGGTTCGCGGATAGTGGGGCGAGGATGAGTGAACCCACAGTTACAAGAATCACCGCTTTCCGCCGCAGATCATCGCCCATGCAATCTGGCTGTATTTTCGGTTCCCTCTGAGCCTGCGGCTGGTTGAGGAGATGCTATTGGAGCGTGGAATTGTTGTGTCGTATGAAACGATCCGGCAATCGGGCTGCAAATTCGGTGCGGCCTTCGCAAAGCGACTGCGCCGTAAGATGCCTCGGACGATGAAGGCTCGGCTGTAGCTCAGTTTCGTATGGGCAACCTGCAGCTTTGTGCGCTCATTGCCGATGATGGCCCAGTCCTCCGACAAGTCGAACTGGAACGCTTCACCGGGCTCGAAAGCAAAAGGCTCGAATGTGCCCGTCCTGTGGTCTGAAGTTCCCTCTGCCGATCCGCCTTCCATTCACGAGCAAAGGCTGCAACGCGATTATAGGAACCCTCGTAACCGGGGCTTATCAGGTCGGCATGCAGTTGCTTCATTGTCCGCTTCTGCTTGCGGCCCTTCTTGGATTCCGTCTTCAGCCATGCCGACAGCCGATCTGCGAACGGGTCAAGCTTGCTCGGCCGCTCCGGCACCTTGAACTTCGGCTCCCCGCCATCAAGGCGCAGGGTATTTGCGGACGGTGTTCCGGGACAAGAAGTCTGGACTATGGCCGCGGTGCAAAACACCGGCCGCTAGGACTTCAGCTCTCAAAGATTGCGCGGCGGAAGCGGTACAAGGCAAAGCCGAAGTAGACACTGCCGATGACGGTCATGGCTAGAATCTCCGGCCAGACAATCCAAAAATCCGCGCCGCGATAAAGCACGCCTTGGGCGAAAACCACAAAATGCGGCGTTGGGCTAATGATGTTCATGAGATACCGCAAAAACTCCGGCATGCTTTCCATCGGCGTCATTGCCCCGGAAAGCAGCATCAGCACCAGTATCACCGGAACCGCCAGCAGACCGAACTGGCCCATCGTGGCGGCAATGGTACCGAGAAGAATGCCTAGCGCTGCTACCGTGAACACATAAAAGCATGTCCCACCCAGAAAAAGCAGGATCGATCCGGCAATTGGGACGTGCAGCCACCATTGCACCACAAACACCAGCGACAGGCCGGTGGCAATCACGATGACAATGCCATTGGCCAGGATCTTTGAAAGCATGATCTCGGAGGGAACCACCGGCATTACAAGGAGATGCTCGACAGTCCCCTGTTCGCGCTCGCGGATCAACGCCGCGCCGGTCAGGATAATTGCCAACATTGTGATGTTGTTAATGATCTGCATGACCGAGGTGAACCAGGCGGACTTCAGGTTCGGGTTGAACTTCACGCGCGTCACCATTTTGACCGGTTCACCGCTCAATCCTTCGCGGTTCGTTACGAACTGTGTCACATGATTAAGGATGACGTTCTGGATGTACGTCATGCCATTGAAGGCTTGGGCAATCGCGGTGGCATCGATATTGATTAGAACGGAAGGCTGCCGTCCGACCAGAATATCCTCCTGCAACTTCGGGGGAATTTCGACAACGAAAAGGAAGCGTTGCGAATTCATCGCTGCGTCCATTTCCGTTGATTGTATCTCCACGGCCGGTTGGAACGTGGGAGGCGTGAGGCCGTCCGCAATACGCCGTGAGAGGTCGGAACGATCTTCGTCGACGATGCCAACCGAAAGGTTTGTCGCTTCGGTCGAGGCGCCAGTGGCAGCGTCGACCGCAACGGTGAAGGAAAAGGCGACAAGCGCCAGGACAACCGCGTCAGCGCGTACGCTGCGCATCTCCTTTATCGTCAGCCGGTACATGTTGGCCAAGTGTACCCACAGCTTTGCGAACCGTCGGGTCTTCGGCGGCGTCGCTCCTGGTACTGCAGGCGGTGTCGCCTGTCGCCGTGAATCTACCGTCTGGTCCGTTTGCGACATCTCAGTTCTCCTGCTTCCGCAGCAATACATGGGCGGCACCGAGATAGCTGACCCCAAAGACCGCGAGCATGAGCGCATTGAACCAGAGATCAGAATAGTCGAGACCCTTGGTGAAGGTGCCGACGCTGATCGGCTGATACCAAGCCGCTGGAAACATGAGGCCAATGCCCCGTCCCACGCCTGTTAGCGATGACACCGGGGTGAGCAGACCCGAAAAATTCACCGTGGGAATGATCGCTAGAACCGTGGTGGCAAAGACCGCCGCCACCTGGGTCCGGGTGAAGGTCGAGATGAGTTGTCCAAAACCGCAAGTGGAGAAAACATAGAGCAGTGTCCCGAGGGCTAGGGCTCCGTAAGACCCCCTGACCGGCACGTGGAAAAGGAAAAGCGCCATCAGCAGCATGATAGTGAATGCCATCATCGCGATGACGACATAGGGGACCAGCTTGCCCACCAAGAATTCGAATTTGCTGATGGGAGTGGAGCGAAAGTTGGCGATCGAGCCCGTTTCTTTCTCGCGCACGACAGCAATGGTCGCCATGACGGCCGGGATCAGAACAAGCACCATCACGATGGTGAGCGGAACCATTGCAAAAATGCTCTTGAACGCCTGATTATAGCGGAAGCGGTTTTCGATATTGACACTGCCGAGATAGACGTTTGATGGCGCATTGGGGCCGAAGCGCTCAACAATGAGATCCCGCGCGTAACGCTGCTCCAGGCCGGCTACGTACCCTCTCGTTGTCTCACCCCGGAATGGCATGGCGCCGTCGATCCAGAAGGCCACCTCGGGCGGACGCACATTTGCAACATCACGGCCGAAACCCGCGGGAATTTCAATGGCGACAGCGAGATCTCCGCTCCGCATGCGCTGCTCGAGTTCCGCGGTAGAGCTAATCGGAGGCCGCTCCTTGAAATAATGAGAGCCCGAGAAATTTTCCAGCAGCCTGCGGCTTTCGGGCGTCCGATCCTGGTCGAAGGCTGCAAATTTCAGGTTCTCAACGTCGAATGTGATGCCATAACCGAAAGCAATCATCAGAATCACGGGACCAATGAAGGCGAACGCCATCCTGATGGGATCGCGCAGAAGCTCCATCGTTTCGCGCCGGGCATAGGCCCATAGCCGCCCGAGGTCAAATTGCCTGGACGAAGTCGATTGGGTAGACTTGGTTGCCGTAACGCCCGCACGCGCCGAAGGTCGCGGCGCTGGTTCTGGCTTCTTCTTGTCTTTGCTTTCGCCGGCTTCCTCCAGATAGGAGATGAAGGTGTCCTCGAGAGAATCGTTGCCGCGCTCCTTCACCAGCTCCTTCGGAGCTCCGACGGCGAGCACGCGTCCGCGATGCATTAGCGAAATACGGTCGCAGCGCTCGGCCTCGTTCATGAAATGGGTCGAGAGAAAGATGGTGACGCCATCGTTGCGGGAGAGATCGATCAGCGTGCGCCAGAAGGCGTCACGCGCGACCGGATCAACGCCTGAAGTCGGCTCGTCGAGAATCAGGATCGGCGGCCGGTGGAGCACGGCCACCGCGAGCTGCAGCCGCTGCTTGACGCCGAGGGGCAGGCTTTCCGGCTTCTCATCCGCCACGTTTTTCAGATCGTACCGCTCGAGCAGCTCGTTGAGCCGTGTGTCGATCTCGTTCGACGGCAAATGGTAGAGCCGCGCGTGCAGATCGAGGTTCTGCCAAACCGTAAGCTCGCCGTAGAGTGAAAACGCCTGCGACATGTAGCCGACGTTTTGCCGCGCCTTCATGTCGTTGGCGCCCATCGGCCTGCCGAATAGCTTGGCCGAGCCTTCGGTGACCGGCAGCAGCCCGGTCATCATTTTCATGGTGGTGGTCTTGCCGCAGCCATTCGAGCCGAGAAACCCGAAAATCTCACCGCGTGCGATTCGAAAGCTCACATGGTCGACTGCGACGAAATCGCCGAACCGGCGCGTAAGCCCTTCGGCTTCGATTGCAGGCGTCTTGTCCTCGGGTTCGACGCGCGGCCGCACGACCACCTCCTCGTGCATGCCGCGCTTTTCGGGCGGAAGTAGCGCAATGAAGGCGTCGTCGAGATTAGTCTTTTGCGCTTTGACGAGGATCTCCTTCGGAGCGCCATGCGCGATGACCGCGCCGTCGTCCATGGCGGCAAGCCAATCGAACCGGCCGGCCTCGTCCATGTAAGCGGTTGCGACAATTACGCTCATCTGCGGCCGACGCGCTCGGATGGAATCAATGAGCTCCCAGAATTGCCGCCGCGAGAGCGGATCAACTCCTGTGGTAGGCTCGTCTAATACGAGCACGTCAGGATCGTGCATCAGAGAGCAGCAGAGGCTGGCTTTCTGCTTCATGCCGCCGGAGAGCTTGCCGCAGGGTCGATCTGCAAACGGGTCAAGCCCGGTGGCTACCAGAAGCTCGTCGATGCGCGCGCGCCGCTCCGCTGCGCCCTGGCCAAACAACCGCCCGAAAAAATCAATGTTGTCGAAAACGCTGAGCGTCGGATAAAGATTGCGACCAAGCCCCTGCGGCATGTAGGCGATGCGGCCGTAGCTCGCCCGCCGATGGCCCTCATCCTGCATGTTTCCGCCGAGCACCGTAACCTGGCCGGTTTGAATCTTGCGCACTCCTGAGATGAGGGCGAGCAAGGTGGATTTGCCGACGCCGTCGGGCCCGATCATTCCCACCATGCAATTGGCGGGAATATCAAGGGTCAGGTCGTTAAGCGCGAACGTTTTTCCATAGCGGTGAGTGACATGCTGGACACTTGCGACAATGGTCGTGCTCATTCTGGCAGCCTCACGCTCAATTCCCCAGGCCAAGGCACCCTTGGATCGGTGCGGACAAACCCAAGCCCGCGCACCCCGGTCTTTACCTGGCGATGGTACTTATCGAGCACCTGAGCATCGCCCTGGAGTTTGACCCGGAACATCAATTTCTCCCGCTCCTCAGTGGTCTCGACACTCTTCGGCGTGAACTGGGCCTCGGTCGCCACGAAGCTGATCGTTGAGGGGAACACATATTGGGGTACGGGATCGAGAATTATGCGTGCGTCGTCTCCCAGCGCGAGCTTGCCGGCGTCGTCCGCGGGCAGATAGATGGTAAGGTAGACATCGTTCAGATCAAGAATGGTCAGAACGCGTTGTCCTGCAGCGACGACCTCACCGGCGCGCGCGAGCCGGTACTGCACCCGCCCACTTCTGGGCGAGACGAGCACGAGATCGACGAGAATTGACTGGTAACGTTCGACGTCAGATTGAGCTACGTCAATTGCGAAACTGGCCTGATCACGCTGAGCATTTGCCGCAACGTAGGCAGCCTCCGCTGCTTCGAACCTGTTGCGACGCTGATCAAACACCTGTGCCGATAGATTCCGGTCCGCAATTTGCTTCTTTCCGCGCTCATAGTCGCCTCTGGCGAAATCCAAATCGCTTTTGCGCTGTGCTATCAGCGCGTTCGCTTCCGCCAGTGCCTGTTTGGATTTCAGGACTTGCGCTTGCGCGCCGCGTAACTGTGCCTCCGTTTCCGGCGACGAGATGGTGGCGACGACCTGTCCAGCCGTGACTTCGTCACCCTCGTCCACGGTCAAGGTAGCCAGCCGGCCGGGATATTTCGCCGCAACATCGACTTGCGTTGCTTCGATTCGACCGTTCGACTTGACAATGCCGTCGGGCATCTCGTTGCCGCGCAACCGCGCGATCAGGCTCTCCACCGCCGATTGGGCTCGTTCGAGAGGGTTCTGTTGGTGCGATTGCGCCCGCGCCTTGCCGATTAGAGATTCTCCCTGAGAAAGGCCGAGCGTAGACGCGACCAATGACACAGAGACGGACACGATGACAGCGCTCAGCACGCCGACGATCAACGGCCGAAAAGACATTCGACTCTCCTTCGAGTGTGCTTGAGCACCTTGTAATCAGGTCAAGTGTTGCCAACATAAGTGCCAAGCGACCGCTCGCATTGATTTAGATCATATTTGGATCAAGAGCTAACGGCGAAGATCGTCGTGCCGTAGCCCACTTGAGGGGCTTGCATATGGTATCCGCCATCGACATAGACAGTTTCTCCAATGATCAGTTTGGCATAGTCGGTTGCCAGGAAGGCCGTTGCGATGCCGTCACCAGCAGAAGAATCGCTCCACGCCACCCTATCAGCCACGATTTGCAGGGGACCGCGCGCGCATGCCTGAGAGGTTCTTGCTGAACCCCGCGGCATATAGGCGATGTGCTTGCCTGCGTCTTGGCGCTGGCCTGTGGGGCTGAGTTCTCGATATGTCGGGAGGTCAAACTTCTCCGCGGCGGCGAGATCTCTGTGTCACACCCGTTTGCCAGCGGCCGCATACCGGATTCTGACGTCAAAGCCTAAGAATCGTTAGCCAGCATGCTGTAACGTCAGCACAGTTCGAGGAATGAACCAGCCATCCTGGCCGAAGCGGGTCCCCGACGGCGCGGGCCGCGCACTCGAACCTCTACGTCGTGCGCAGCTGGATCACTTGCGTCTCACGTTCCGCAGTGGGCCAGAGGTTTTCCACAACTGGTCTCGGTACTTTGATTCATATCAATTTGAGAACCTGGCCGCCGTGTTAGTGAAACTTCAAGCTAGACCAGCCGTCGCAGGGGGCTGCCTCGACCGTGCCAACCAGCCCGCCCGAGATGCGTTCAGGAAGACCGCTGCCCGAGCTTGCTCCTCGGACGGTGCTCAGTGTTACTACATCCGGACAAGCGTGACGTGAGGGATCACTCCATTTATCTTCCGCGCGCGATTAAAACTCTTACTCCGGAAGGAGAATAAAGGAGAACAGATTTGTTAGTAACAGCTCGCAACGAACGGATGCTCCCCTAGCTCGTGCGGAGCAGGCCGGATCGTCACAAGGTTTCGACTATGCGCGATACGCAGCCAAGGGCAATACCTGACACGTTCTCGATCGCAGACTTCGCCGAGTTACCGACGGACTGGAGTCTGCTGCTGCAATTCACCACGTTGCTGTACTACCTGCAGGTCACGAATCCGGATAACGGCCTGATCCGGGACAAGACCGAGCCGAATGCCCCGGCAAGCATCGCGGCGATCGGGATGGCCTTGGCGGCAAGTCCCGTTG
Source organism: Rhizobium sp. P32RR-XVIII (assembly GCF_012641395.1). GTDB lineage: Bacteria > Pseudomonadota > Alphaproteobacteria > Rhizobiales > Rhizobiaceae > Rhizobium. The sequence goes on from NZ_JABAIH010000023.1 coordinate 8,033, forward strand.
GCGTGGAACGCGGCGTGGTCACCCGCGAATTTGCCGCGAAGGTCGCTCGCAGACAATTAAGATATCTGATGGAATTACCGCAGGGACCGGAGACAGACGCGTCTGGCTACAAGGGCTTCTTTTACCATTTTCTGGACATCGAAACCGGTCGCCGAGTTTGGCAATGCGAATTGTCCACCATAGATTCGGCATTCCTGTTCGCAGGTGCTCTGACAGTTGCCACCTATTTCGATCGCGACACCGCCGAGGAAGCGCAAGTACGCCAGTTTGCCAATGAGCTCTACGAGCGTGCGGACTGGAACTGGGCCTGCAACAGCGAGCCCACGCTGACGCATGGCTGGATGCCGGAAACCGGATTCATCCCTCACCGCTGGCGCGGCTACGACGAGGGCTTGCTGCTCTACTTCCTCGGCCTGGGTTCGCCGACCCACCCGCTGGAGCCCGAGAGCTACACTGCATACACGGCGACTTACGAATGGAAAAACATCTACGGGCGCGAGCTACTCTATTCAGGCCCGCTTTTCACCCATCAGTTGTCGCATCTGTGGGTGGACTTTCGGGGAATCCGCGACGATTTCATGCGCGGGCGTGATAGCGACTATTTTGAGAACAGCCGGCGAGCGACTTTCGTTCAGCAGGAGTATGCCATCCGTAATCCGATGAACTTCGTCGGCTACGGGCAATATTGCTGGGGCTTCACGGCGTGCGATGGCCCCGGTTGGATCACGCGCGAGGTCAATGGAACCGAGCGGCAGTTCTTCGACTACCTAGCCCGCGGTGCTCCCTTTGGCCCTGACGACGGGACGATCGCACCGTGGGTTGTCATTGCCTCGTTACCGTTCGCACCAGAAATAGTCGTCCCCACGATCCGCAACTTTGCACGAATGAACCTTGGAATGACCCGCCTTTACGGATTCAACCCGTCATTCAATCAGTCATTTGCAGTGAAGGACAGTCCGACCGGATGGTGGAGATCTCCGTATCATTTCGGTATAGACCAGGGACCGGTCGTGCTAGCGATCGAGAACTACCGGACGGGCTTGCTGTGGAACATCATGCGCCGCTGTCCGCCGATTTTGGCCGGCCTGAAAAGGGCGGGCTTTGCGGGCGGATGGCTCGCTGCGATCTGATTGAGCACCGTGCCCTTCCAAGGCGTTCCGCATTTGAAGTTTCGATCACGCGTCTTATTATTACCTACCCGGGGTGGCCGCGCAAAAGGGGCTTCACAACTGATAGCGCCTTCCCTCGGTCTTGAGGGGTAGTCCAGAATCGGGCTCGGTTCGGTGTCCACTTCCACCCTCCGTCCTCAACCACTCTGCTGTTGATATGGTATGCGCCGAGCCGTCACATAGGAGAAACCTCGTGAACGCATACATCTCGGCTCTGATTGGCCTCGCCGGCGTCGCAATCGGCAGCCTGACTTCGTTTGCCACGACCTGGATCACACAGGAGTTTCAGGTGAAGGCAAGACATCGGGAGGTTGAGATCGCCAAGCGCGAAAAGCTCTTTTCGGATTTCATCACCGAAGCCACCCGTCTTTATGGCGATGCAATTAGCCATCAGAAGGATGACGTTTCCGACCTCGTGCTGCTCTATGCATTAGTCGCCCAGATGCGTCTGTTTTCATCCCGTCCGGTTTTGGACGCAGCCGAGCTGGTAATGGACCGGATCGTCGAAACTTACCTCGCGCCCAATCGCTCCCTGTCCGAGATCAAGGATCTCGCGCGTTCCGGTGCAATGAACTTTCTCCTCGAATTCGGTGAGGCTTGTCGGGAGGAGTTGGCGGCAGGGCGGCCTGGCCGTTGACCGGAGGGTAAGTCGTAGCTGACCGAATGAACGCTCGAACTCAGCCGTGGGCGGCAAGCTTGACGAGGAGTTGAGTCGCATGAAAGAGATTATGAGCGATTATAGCAGCGATGCGCTGTTGCTGTTCAACGAATCCTTCGCAGCAACCAACGAGCGGGAAGGCACGGAGATCGCCAGGCAGATCGTAGGCAGCTTGCTCGACGATCGCGCGCGCATGTTCTTCGTCACCCACATGTACGAGTTCGCCAACGGCTTCGCCGAAGAAGGCCGGCCCGATGTGGCATTCCTGCGCGCTGAACGCCGGGACGACGGAACCCGCAGTTTCAATCTCATCGAGGCAGAACCGTTGCGCACAAGCTTTGGCGAGGATCGCTACAAGGAGATTTTCGCGCCGGCCGGCGGCTCCCGGCAATTGATCGGCTGACCTTGAACACTCCAGCGCCCCGGCGGCGTTGCGAGCCATGCGACGCGGGCGTAGAATGAAGTTCTGTGGACCAGGAGCGATCGAAGCATCGTGGAAGGAGGTCCGACATGAACAATGCGCTCTCCAATGGCGACTCGCGGAGACCGCCGCAACAGGCTGGCGTCATCTTCGCCGACCATGTGCATGAAGTAGCCGTCCATGCCGATGTCCTCGCCTTGCTCCCTGATCCCGCAACTGCGCGGTCTTGCCTTGATATCGCCGAGGATGCCGCAGGTGCCATCCATGGCACCATGGCCGCTGCTCATGTGGGCGCCGACCCCGAAAAGATGATCGCCGCAGCTGAGGAAATCGACCTGCAGAGGATGAGAGAGCACGATGAAGGCTCGCCGCTGAAGCGCCTTGAACGGGTCACGCGCGCCTTCGAGGATTGGAAACACCACAAGCCCGAACGAGAGCGTCTCCTTCTCGACGACTGCCGTGGTGATCTCGGCCGTTGCGTGACGAGCGAATGCCATGAGACGGCGCTCGTCATCGCCCCTTGCTATGGCAATTTGGATGCCCGCGACACGTTTCACGACATCGTATTCAACGAACACAAGCTGGTGCTGGTGCCGCCACCCGGCCACTATCACGGCAACCTCATGGGCCACGTCGTGATTGGCTGGAAGCCGCACGAGCATGCGCAGCACACCGTCGTTGCGGCGAGACGCTGGCTGGCGGCAGCCGATCGCATCACCGTTCTATGCGTCAACGACAAACCAAACGGAAGTTATCAGTTCACGGCCCGGGAGCTGCTGAAACAGCTCAGCCTTGACGGCGACGTTATCGCGATCAGCTCAGGCGGCCGCTCCGTCGGCGAAACGATCCTCGATTTCGCGAAAACCGCGAACGCCACCTGCCTGCTGGTCGGCGCCTTCAGACATGGCTATTTCCTGGAACTGCTGCTCGGTCGCGTCACCCGCTACCTGTTGTCGCATAGCACGCTTCCGATAATGATGAAGCATTAGCTAGATAGCCGTCGGCTGCCCCTCATTTGACGACCAGGACATGGCACGGCGCGACTTCGACCAATCTGTCGGTCGTGCTGCCGATCAGCCTGTTGTAGAGAGCCGAGTGACCCATAGAGCCTCAATACGCTACAAGTATACTTTTCTAAAACGCGCCTAGTTGCGGAGTAGACAAGCAGACATGAAAACCACGGCGCGCAATGCCGCGTACTGCTACGGTTTCAGCGTCGTTCATGATAAGGTTCTTTGTTTGTTTGCTGCCGATGAACCTAGACAGGGGGCGGCGATGAGGAAGACGCTGCTTTGGATCACTTCAGTGCTGATTTTGAGCATAAGCACGGCGGTTCAAGCCCACGAGTGCTCGGACATCGCGCTTGTCCTGGCCGTGGACGGTTCCGATAGCATCGATGACAACGAATATGCATTTCAGAAAGCAGCGATTTCCACTGCATTCCGCGACAAGGCGGTAATTTCAACGCTGCGAGAGGCAGGGGTCGTGGCGGTTTCGGCCGTTTTCTGGGGAGACGCCGAGTCCCCAACGCAAGAAGTGGGGTGGTTCATTATCACCGATGGTGAAGGCGCAGAGAGCTTTGCACGCGAAATCGACGACGATTCCCGCTTGGTCTTCGGGCATACCGACATCGGCAACGGCATCTGGTCAGCGCTGACTATGCTTTCGGACTCGAACTTGTGTCCGCGCAGAGCAATTATCGACATCTCGGGCGATGGCAGAGAGACAGGGGGGCTCCTCAAACGTCCGGACGTGATATCGCTGTACCAAGCACGTCTACGCGCCAAGCAAATGGATGTAAGAATCAATGCCTTGGCCGTCTCCGACGATGGCGGAGACCTGGCCAGCTACTACGCCAAGAATGTAATCCTCGGTTCCGATGCCTTCGTGATGGACATCAAAAATTATGCCGACTATTCCGCCGCCCTGAGAAAGAAACTGATAAGGGAACTGGCATCCAAAGCCGTGGACGTCCCGTTAAAAGCAAGCGCGGAATAGCGGCGCCAGGCGGCCGTGGCTTCCATACTGCCCAGTAGACAACGTCAGACGTTCCGAAGCTCTAACCCGGCCATTATGACGCAAGCCACAGAGTTTGCTGGCTCCGTACCTCTTGTCAGCGCCTGCTTAACAGGGGCGAGACCTCGGATTGCTTGGAAAATATTGTATACAAAATTCAGAAGACTTGATGTCGAAGTCTGAATGCCGTATTAACCCCTCCAGGATGGAGGAAATGATGAGCTTGAGCCAAAGCCAAATGCGGCCGGTCATTGCGCTAGCCATGGGAGATCCAGCAGGAATTAGCCCGGAACTTACGGCCAAGCTCTGCGCTCTTGAAGAGATCGCAGATATTGCACAATTGGCCGTCATCGGAGATCGTCGCATGTTCGGCAAAGGCGCTGCCGACGCCGGGCTGGACCTCACGATTGAAACAATGGCAGCGGGTCAATTTGCTGCGCTCAAGTCGGAGCGCCATGTCTTTATCGATCTTGCGCATCTTGACCCGTCAGAGTGCCCATTCCCGGCAGACACCGTCTTTCTGCGCGCGGTCAAAGAAGGCTACCGCGCCGTCCTGACGATGTATCATGATCAGGGGCAGATCGCGATGAAGCTTATGGGTTTCGATGAGGGCGTCACCATGATCGGCGGCCTGCCCTTCCCGCTCTGCACGCCTGCCCACAGTACTGCTTACGATATCGCCGGCAAGGGCATTGCAAACATCCGCGCGAGCCGCGAGGCGATTCTTCTGGCCGCGCGCATGGCGTCAAGGACGCACTTTGCTGCCGGATAGCCGTTCTTAAAGAATACCCGGTGCGAGGAGGTTCGTACCGGCTTCATCTAACAAGGAGGTAGAAGATGAAGACTTTGGCCATGAGCATGACTCTTGCAGCCGCGTTGGCGATGGCTGGCCAAGCATTGGCCTTCGAACCGACAAGGCCCGTCGAGTTTGTTGTTGCGTCCGGCGCTGGCGGCGGGACCGACAATTTCGCCCGCACGATCCAGTCAATCATCACCAAGCACAAACTCATGGGCAAGTCGATGGTGGTCTTGAACAAGGGTGGCGGCAGCGGCGCCGAGGCATTTCTTTACGCCAAGCAGAACGATGGCGACCCCAACAAGCTGTATTTTGGAACCAATAACGCCTATCTGCTGCCGCATGTTGCTAAGATGGCCTATTCGACGAAGGACCTGACACCGGTCGCGGCAATGGCTTTCGACGAGTTTCTGATCTGGGTCAAATCGGACTCTGAATATACGACGCCAGCAGCACTCGTGGACGCAGCCAAGGCGTCGCCAAACACCATTGCTTTTGCAGGAAGCCAGTCCAAGGACACTGACGAAACCCTGGTGGCGCTGATCGAGCAGGCCACAGGCGCTAAGTTCAAGTATCTGCCCTTCAACGGTGGCGGCGAAGTCGGTGTCCAGCTCGCGGGCGGCCACGTTGCCGCCAATGTCAACAACCCCAATGAGAATATCGGTCAATGGAAAGCCGGCGCCGTCAAGCCGCTCTGTGTCTTCTCCGACAAGCCGATGGCAAAAAGCGAGCCGATTTACGACGGCAAGGGCTGGGGCGACATTCCAATCTGCTCGTCGGTAGGCATCGCGATCCCGTCCTATAAGATGCCCCGCACCGTGTGGGTCGCCGCCGGGACGCCTGAAGATGCAGTCGCCTATTATGCCGATATCATGAAGAAGGTCAGCGAGACGCCGGAATGGGCGGAATATATCCGCAAGACCTCGCAAACCGGCGATTACCTTGACGGCGCGAAATTAACGGATTTCATCGGCACCAGCGAGACGAAAGCGGTGAACGTCTTCAAGACGGAAGGCTGGCTGGTTCAGTAAGCGAACTGACGGACAGGCGCCCAGGGGTCCGGCGGACACCGCCGGATCCCTTAGATGAAGGAAACCGATCATGCATATCAAGCGCCTCCATATGGAGGTCTTCGCCGCCGCCGGCGTGGCCGCAATCGGCGTGCTCGCAGCCACAGGCTCGTTGGAGCTTGGTGTGACCTGGGGGGATTCAGGGCCGCAGCCCGGCTACTTCCCATTTTATGTCGGCCTCATCGTCATCGCGGCGAGCATCGGCTGCGTCGTGCAGGCTATCTTGAAGGCAAGGAGCGCCGAGCAGCAGGAGACTTTTCTCGAGCCGGAGCAGACCCGGCGGCTTCTCTCCTTCTTTATTCCGATGATCGCCTTCGTCGTCGTGACGATCTATTTCGGTGTCTATGTTGGAAGCGCGTTGTATCTGTTCTATGTCGCCTGGCGCCAGGGAAAATACAAACCCCACCATGCGATCTTCATGGGCGTTGCTTTTTCGATCGTACTCTATTTGGTTTTCGAGACCGCGTTCCAGGTGCCGCTGCACAAAGGCCCACTCGAAGACATGCTTGGCATTTACTGAGCGCAGCGGGAGCATATCTCATGGAAAATTTCGGACTGCTGATCGACGGTTTTGGCATTGCGCTGACCCCCATGCACATCATGCTGATGGTTGCTGGCGTCCTGCTCGGCCTTGTGGTTGGCGTGCTTCCGGGGCTTGGTGCCCCCAACGGCGTCTCGCTGTTGATCCCTCTGACATTCTCGATGGATCCGGTATCGGCCATCATCCTTCTGGCATCCATGTATTGGGGTGCGCTGTTCGGCGGGTCGACGACCTCCATTCTTTTCAATATTCCCGGCGAACCAAGCTCCGTGGCGACGACCTTCGACGGATACCCGCTGGCGCGCTCCGGACAATCTACGCGTGCGCTTACCTTTGCCTTCATATCGGCCGGCATCGGCGCGCTTATTGGCGTTCTCGTCATCACGCTGTTGTCGTCCTGGGCCGCCCGCTTCGCGCTCCGATTCGGCGCTCCTGAGTATTTTGCGGTCTATTTCCTGGCCTTTTGCGCATTTGTCGGGATGGGAAGCGCTTCACCGCTGAAGACCGTCGTCTCGCTCGGACTTGGCCTGCTGCTATCGGCGGTCGGAATGGACACGGTGACTGGCTCGCTGCGGCTGACATTCGGCATCGACGCGCTTGTGAGCGGCATCAGCTTCCTTGTTGTTGTCATCGGCCTGTTCGGCATAGGCGAGTTGCTGGCGACGGTACAGGATGGTCTGAAATTTCGTGGCGTTTCCTCTCGCATCGATCCGCGTGATGTCTTTAAGACCATCTGCGAGATGCCGCGCTATTTCACGACGATCGTCCGCTCTTCCTTGGTCGGCATATGGATGGGAATCACACCCGGCGGGCCGACAGCCGCATCCTTCATGAGCTATGGCCTCGCCCGGCAATTGTCGAAGCCCGGCGCGAAGTTCGGAACCGGCCGCCCCGAAGGCATCATCGCTCCGGAAACAGCCGACCACTCGGCCGGAACCTGCGCCATGTTGCCGATGCTGGCGCTAGGGGTGCCGAGTTCCGCAACCGCGGCCGTCATGATGGGCGGCTTGATGATTTGGGGCCTGACGCCCGGTCCCATGCTGTTCACCACGAAGCCCGACTTCGTCTGGGGTCTGATCGCCAGCATGTATGTGTCGAATATCGTCGGCGTCTTCCTCGTCCTTTTAACCGTTCCATTTTTTGCTGCCCTATTGCGCATCCCATTCACTATTATTGGTCCGATCATCGTCGCGATCTGCTTCGTAGGCGCCTATACGGTTGCGAGCGCCACTTCCGATCTGTGGCTGGTGTTGATCTTCGGTGCTGTCGGCTTCATCTTCAACAAGCTTGAATTCCCGCTGGCACCGTTGGTTCTGGCGATGGTGCTTGGCAACAAGGCGGAAGAATCCTTTCACCAGTCCATGATCGTCTCGGATGGATCGCTCGCGGTGTTCTTCTCCAACTTTCTGGTCGGTACCATCATGACGATTGCGCTCGCGCTTCTCATCGTCCCGCAGGCCGCTAAGCTTTGCTCCCACCTCAAGCGGCGTCAAGAAGTCGACCCGGCGGCATGAGCCGCGTCGACTTGATTTTCACACTCGTCAGCAAGGTCCACATTATGAATTACCATAGCTATTTCGGCTCCAATGCCGAGGCGGTCGAATGCTGCATTGTCGGCACCGGGGGATTTGGCCGGACCTTTCTCGCCCAAAGCCTGAAGACGCCGCTTATCAGCACGCGGGTCGCCGTCGATGTAAGAGCGGAGATGGCTTTCGACGTCCTTCGCGGTCTCGACATCGATGACGCCAGGATCGCGCGGTGTGACACGGTTGCTAAAGCGAAAGCCGCATGGGAGAAGGGCTTCTTCATCGCAACCGGCGATATTGCAAACATTCTCGAACTGCCGATTTCCGTCGTCGTCGAGGCAACCGGCCACCCGGAAGCCGGCGCCCGCCATTCGCGGCTTGCGATCGATGCAGGCAAGCATGTGGCGTTGGTCTCGAAGGAGGTCGATAGCGTCGTTGGGGCTGGCCTTTCTTTGCGCGCACGCCGCAATAATGTCATCGTTACCCCGGTCGACGGCGATCAGCCAAGCCTGCTCATCGGCTTGATCACATGGGCGGAAGTATTAGGACTGGAGATCGTCGGCGCCGGCAAGGCGAGCGAATATGACTTCGTGTTTGACCCAGCGCTCAAGACCCTGAATTCAAACGGCAAAGTCATAGCCGCTCCCGAATTCGGGGACTGGATTGAGCCCACCAGCTTAGAGATATCGGCGGTCGCCGCGAAGCGCGCCGCGATCGCATCAGCGTTGCCGCAACGCGCAGTGCCGGACCTTTGCGAACTGACGGTTGTCGCCAATGCCACCGGTTTTCAGGTCGACAGATCCGACCTGCACGCGCCGATCGCCCGCATTTCCGAAGTCGCCGACTTCTTCTCCCCGCAAACGAGTGGCGGGCTGCTCAAGACGCCCAGAAGTCTCGAGGTGTTCCATTGCCTTCGCCTTCCCGGCGAAGTGAGCTTTGCCGGCGGCGTCTTCGTGACCGTGCGATGCGATGACGCGCTGACCTGGGAGATGCTTGCGGAAAAGGGCCATGTCGTCAGCCGCAAGGGCGATGTCGCGATGCTTTATATTCCCCGGCATCTTCTTGGCGTTGAAGCAGCCACCAGCATCCTGGAAGTAGGGCTGCGCGGCATCTCCAGTGGCGCATCAGAGCCGCAGCCGGTCATCGACCTCATCGCCTATGCCGATGCAGATATTCCCGCCGGCACCGTTTTGACCGCCAGCGGACACCATCATTCGATCGTGAACGTATCGGCCAGAATGGTGCCCGCAACCCGGCTGTCGGACCGAACCCCGGTACCGTTTTATCTCGCGGCAAACCGCAAGCTCGCGAGAGCCGTTTCGGCGGGTCAGCCGATCCTCTGCGGCGACGTCGAACTCGACGAGGCGTCGGAACTACTGTCACTCCGGCGGGAACAGGACGAAGCCTTTTTCTGACAAGCCTTAGGGCCTGTGGACAGTTAGGTTTCGGGCGCGGCGCGAGCCGGATTTTGTGGATGGCGAGGAGAAGGAACCGCCGCCGTGGAGCGCATCTCCACAAGGGGGCCGACGCTAAGGAATCAGAATCTCGGAAAGGAGTTTCAGCGTAGTGATGGACATCATCACCCTGACGTCTTTAGGGCCGACCGAGCCGGTCAGCCCCGCGCGTCAAGCGTCAGCGCGATCGCCCGATAAAATCGGATACCAGGGCCGCGACCATGGCAAGCGATACCGCGCCTGCATCCGGATGACCGATGCTCTTTTCCGCAAGCGGCCTTGCACGGCCGAGGCGGGGCGCGAGCTTTGAGGTTGCCTTGGCCGCGTCCTGTGCCGCTCCAGCAGCAGTGCTCCACGCTTGAGCAAGCGGCATGCCAGCCTTTGCCTCACCCGTCAGGGTTTCGACAAACGGAACAAGGGCATCCACCAGCGTCTTGTCACCCACGCGTGCTCGGCCCAGGCGGGTCACGCCCTGAAGCGCGAGCCATGCGCCTTCGATAATCGCCTTGTCGTGGGGCGCGTCGGCATCACTCAACGCATTGCTCCATGAGCGCAAGAGCAGACCCCAGATCGCCCCGGAGGTTCCGCCTGCCCGATCCGCCCAGGCGTCACCGCCACGTGCCAGTGCTGTTTGTGCACCGGCACCCGCTTCGACCGCAGCGGATATCGCTTGTGCTGCAGCATCCGAACCGCGTCGCATGCCTTGCCCATGGTCGCCGTCGCCTGCCACCGCATCGATCCGGCCCAGCTCAGCCTCCTGATCCTTGAGCATCGCTGCAATGCCGACAAACAGATCGCTGATGCAGCGTGCCGCCTTGCGGGACGCCTCGGAGGCGGCTGGAATGGCGGAGGCGGTTTCCTCGTCGACGCTGGTATCCGTCCTCAAATCTGCAGCACTCGTGCGTCCCATGCGGAAAGCAGGTGAATCGCAAGGCGCAAGCCAATAACCTTCCAGTTCCTCGTTCAGCCACGTCAGCGTCAGCGAGCAGCCCTGCATGTCGAGGCTGGTCACGAACTCTCCTACCTGAGGTTCAACCACATCGAGACCATCGGCCTTCAATCTGTCCCGTACCGCCGTCCACAGCACGAAAAGCTCTTCGTATTTGGTGGATCCGAGACCGTTCAGCACGGCGGCAACACGGTTACAGCCGGTCGGCCTTTCGGCAAGCAGCTTACCGGCCAGAACGCCTGCCAGATCGGTAGCGCTCGCAACATCCTGCTCGCTGATGCCCGGTTCGCCATGGATCCCGAGGCCAAGCGCCATGCGGCCCTTCGGCACGTTGAAAAGCGGCCCTTTCGCACCCGGCAGCGTGCACCCCCCAAAGGCGACACCAAAGGAGACGGTGCGGTCGTTGGCCAGCCGCGCAATCCTTTCGACCTCATCCAGCGACAAGCCCGCTTCGGCCGCCGCACCGGCTATCTTGAAAACAACAAGATCGCCGGCAATGCCACGCCGCATCGCATGCGTCTCCGCCGGAGCGCTGGCCACATCATCCGTCACTGCGATGATGCGCACGTCGATACCCTCGGCACGCAGGCGCTCGGCGGCAACGCCGAAATTCAAAACATCGCCGGCATAATTGCCGAAACCGAGAACAATGCCGCCGCCATTATCCGCGTGGCGGCAAACGCGAGCAATCGCGGCGGTCGAGGGCGATGCGAATACGTCGCCTGCAACGGCGGCATCCGCCAGGCCAGCTCCTACGTAACCGGCAAAGGCCGGATAGTGCCCGGAGCCACCGCCGACGACCACCGAAACCTTGCCTTTCGGCACGGTGGTCGCACGGACGACGCCGTTGCTAACAAGGCGAACATGGTTTGGGTAAATCTGGCAGAAACCGACAAGCGCAGTCGCCGCAAATTCCTCGGAAGCATTAAAGATCGTGGTCATGAAACGCTCCTCAGCTACGCGGCAGGATACGCCGGACGTAATCGCGATTGGCAGCGCTGACGGATAGCCCGTCACCGCCATAATGCTCGCACAGAAAGGGGCTTTCGAAGCCATGCTGAAGCGCCAGCTTGATTGCGGTCCGGTAGTTGATCAATCCGCATTCAAGCGGGACCGGATGGGTACCGATCAGGCCGGACGCCTCGTCCTCGATACGCATGTAGTTCTTCACGTGCCAGTATTTCGCATAGGGCGCGACCTTGGTCATCATCGCCAACCAGTGCTCGACAGGCCGGTGAAGGCGAATGAGATTGCCGAGGTCGGCGTTGATGCCGACATTGTCGAGCCCCACGTCCTCGACGAAGCGGACGGAACTGTCTGCTGTGCCGAGATAGGTGTCCTCGTACATCTCAAGAGACACCTCGAGACCAACCTCGGCCGCGTGCCGGCCAAGCTCAGCGATGCGGGCAACGGCCTTGCGCCATATCGCCGGATCATCGGGGTTGTTCGCTCCCTGCTCGGTCCAGAACCACAAGGCGTTCTTCTGCTTTTCCGTCAGCGGCTCGAAAAAACCGAAGGAGACGCTGCCCGCCCCCATCTCGACGGCGACATCGATGAGACGATGGCTATAGGCGAGATAGTCGTCGCCATGGGACGCATCGATCACGCTTCGCCGAGCGGTGGAGATCGCCGGTATGGTCAGACCATGAGCAGCTACGATATCTTGAAATTCGCGGCGGCGTGACGGTGAAAGATCGGCAACCCTGAGCCAGCTATCGGTTGGGTCGATCTCGGTAAAGCCGGCATCGGCGACATCGCTTATGGTCTCCGCCCACTCGTCTGCCGTTTGGTCCTGAACGGAGCGGCCGTCTGGCAGCATGTTCGGATACTGGATCATTGCCGCGGCAATCGGCCAGTTATCACGCGTCCATTTTTTGTTAGCGCTCGTCAACGTCATCCTCCCTTAGACAGTTAGCCCGCGTCCTCCCGGGCATACGGCCGGCGACAGCGCCGGCCGCCGGATAGTCAGGCCGCCTTGGCATCCTTGCGCTGGCGGGACGCAATGCGTGCAGCAAGCAGGATTGCCTCGCGGCTGGCTCCCACATCGGCAATGCCCTTGCCGGCAATGTCATACGCCGTTCCATGGGCTGGCGTGCAAAGCGGGAAAGGCAAGCCGCCCATCATCGTCACGCCCTTGTCGAAGCCGATCAGCTTCATCGCGATCTGTCCCTGGTCGTGATACATGGTCAAGACGGCATTGAAGCCTTCCTTGAGGGCGCGGAGGAAGACGGTGTCGGCCGGGAACGGTCCTTCGACGGCAAGTCCCCGCGCTTGTGCGGTAGCCACGGCAGGCTCGATAATGTCGATTTCTTCCCTACCGAAGCTACCGCCGTCGCCAGCATGTGGATTGAGGCCTGCAACCGCGATCCTTGGCTGGTTAATTCCCGCCGCCTTGAGGCAAGACAGGGTCAATTCCAGCTCGGCCATGATCCGATCGACGGACAGGTTGGCGGACACTTCCTTGAGCGGAATGTGGGAACTGACCCGGGCGTTCCAGATCTTTTCCAGCACATTGAACTCGCGGACCTTACCCGTAAACGACAGAACGTCAGAAACAAACCGGATCTCGTCGTCATAACCGGGATAAGCGTAACGCATCGCCTTCTTGTTGAAAGGCGTGAAGCAAACGGCATCGGCCTTGCCCGCCTGTGCGAGTTCGAGCGCCGTGCGGAAGTTCCGCGTAGCGAAGGTACCTCCTGCCAACGTCGCCTCTCCGCGCGTCACCTCCTCAGGCGACAGGTGAGCGAGATCGACGAACACATGCCGTGAACGATCCGTGCTGCTCAGACCGTCAAGCGCCGCAGCCGCTAGATCGAGCTCGACACCGGCTTCGTGCGCCCCCTTATCGAGGATCCGGCGATCTCCGATTGCGATGATATGGGCTGCGTCCGCGACGTCGCCCAGCGCAAGAAGGCTCGCCGTGAGCTCGGGGCTTATCCCGGCAGGATCTCCCATCGCAAGCGCAATGGTGGGTCGACTATCTGCATTCGCGGTGATGTCCAAGGTCCGTCCTCCAGAAATGATTGGAGGCTTTTAGGACATCAGCACGCCAAGAACAAGTCTTTTGCATTTTGTATACAGAATTTTTCAATTTGGAACTCGCCCGCATCTGGTGTAACCATAAGGAGCGGATCATCGATCCGAGCAGAGGTGGGAATTTGGTTTTCGAAGATGAGTGAAATGCTGTCTGAACTGTCGACCTCGAATACCGGCCGCATCCAGCGGACGGCGCTGCATGACACCCTCGTCGGTAGGCTTCGCGATATGATCATCGAAGGAGATCTGGCGCCGGGCACCAGGCTTCACGAAACCCATCTCGGAGAACAGCTTGGTGTTTCGCGCACACCGCTGCGCGAAGCAATCAAATACCTCGCAAGCGAGGGCCTTGTGGAACTCGTCCCAAGTCGCGGGGCAATGGTCAAACGGTTCAGCGGCAAGGACGTGCACGATATGCTGATCGTGCTGAAGAGCCTGGAGGAGCTCGCCGGAAGCCTAGCATGCGCCACGGCCACGGATTCAGAGATCGCGGCGGTTAGACGCCTTCATGACGAGATGCTGCGCTGCTACGAATCCAGAGATCGGCTGCGCTATTACAAATTGAACCAGGAAATCCATACCGAGATAAGCCGGATCGCGCATAATGCGGCTCTGAGCGATATGCAGGCGCTATTACAATCTCGCCTGAAAAGAATACGCTTCATCGGTCACGAAGGTGCTGAAAAATGGGCGGCTGCAGTAGCTGAACATGAAGAAATGATCGCGGCTCTCGAAGCGCGCGATGGGACGGCCTTATCGGAAGCTCTGGGACGCCATCTCCTAAATGCCTGGGAGCGTGTCAAAGAGGCCGTGTAGCTCTACCGTTCGCTAGCTAAAATCTTAATTGACTTAAGGGGAATGGGGCTCAAGACTCGTTCTGGCCTGACGTCCCGGGATCCAGGCTTCCCGCAAAACTCTTCCGGAGTTCAAAGAGCACGGCGGGACGATTTCCTCAAGCGACAGGAGTGAACGAACTCTTCTCAAAAGAGCGGAGCCGAATAAGCGATCGTCGTCTTGCCCTATTAGGCCTGCGGAATGCATTGTGGTGATAACGATCCGCTCTCATTTCCCTGAGGATATCAAACTGTGGCAAATGTCTTACTTCGTCGGCATGGGGCGAAGGCTTTAAGACATCGCGTCTATCTGCCCACAGGTGGCATCGTCCTTTCACGGACGCGAAAGCCATAGCGGCTTCTCGTCTGTCGCACTGCGCGCGGATCATGAAGCCCGCGCGAATGCCGGAGGAGATCGTCGCCTTAACGGTTACGGTGGTAGTGCTGGCATGACCAAGCGTCCGCCGACCGATCTCGCACCTCTCCGCTACAAACGCCACCGCTTTCGAGCGGAGGTCATAGCGCATACGGTTTGGCTGTACTTTCGATTTCCCCGCAGCCTCCGCCATGTCGAGGACCTGCTTGCCGAGCGCGGCATTGAGGTCTCATTCCAGACCGTCTCGGAGTGGGCTGGCAAGTTCGGTCGCGAATATGCCTGTCAAATTCGGCGGCGGTCGCGAGGCAGCTTTGCTGACAAATGGCATCTCGACGAGATGGTCGGTTCCATCAAAGGCAAGAAATATTGGCTCTGGCGGGCCGTGGACGCCCAAGGCCATGTTCTCGATGCCCTCTTGCAAAGCCGCCGAAACAAGACGGCGTCCCTGCCGCTGATCCGCAAGCTGCTGAAAGGTCAAGGTGTCACGCCGCGCGTCATGGTGACCGACAAGCTCCGCTCGTACTCTGCTGCGAAAGCCGAATTGATCCCATACGTCGAGCATCGTTCGCACAAGGGCCTCAACAACCGCGCTGAGAATTCTCATCTTTTCATTCGACGACGAGAACGGGACATGATGCGGTTCAAGTCCACTCGCCAATGCCAGCGTTTCATTTCAATTCAAGGTCCAGTCGCTAACCTCTTCCATCTGCACCGCAAACATCTGAGCGCCTCCGATCACCGAGAATGCCGTGCCGCTGCCATGACAGCCTGGCGCGACATCACCTTATCGGCCGCCGCATAGCGATCGCTAGCCGCCGCAGCGAAGCTCGCGACCTCGAAGGCGATCAACACAAGCAGGGGATACATGTCCATCCGGCAAAAGATGGAGGGAACCGCCGACGAGGCAAGCGAGTCCCTCCGCAGGTCCTATCGGTTCTGGCCAGCAGCGAACTCGCCGGAGCCCATTGCAGAAAACAGGGGGATGATCTGCCAGGCCGCCGATAGCCCTACCAGCAGGCAAACGATCCGGGCGAGCCCCGAGGCAGCCCCGAAGATGGCGGCCACGAGGTCAAAGCTAAATAGTCCGACCAGCCCCCAGTTCAGCCCGCCTACGATTACGAGGATGAGCGTGAAGATGTTGATAAACTTCATGGATCTTCTCCAGGTCGCGGGATGAGAAGTCAGCCTTCCGGCGGCATGATCACCTTGTCGATGACATGGATGACCCCGTTCGAGGCAGCAATGTCGGCAGCAGTGACAGCGGCGTCATTGACCGAGCCGTCGATGGCTCCAGCGTGCAATCCCACCGGGACCGATGACGCAAACCGGCCGCACCTCGACGCCATGCTCACGGGCGTCGCGGACGATCTGGGCAGGCGCATAGAAGCGCATGGGCTGCGAATTCAGGAGCGCAGCCCAAACCACATCTGGGTAATGGCACTTGATGTAGTTCGAGGCATAGGCGATCAGCACGAAGGAGGCTGCGTGGCTCTCCGGGAAACCACACCTGCCGAAACCTTCCAATTGACTGAAAGTCTTCTCCGCAAACTTCGGGGTGTAGCCGTTTTTGACCATCCCGCTAACGATCTTGTCTTTGAACCTGCTCACGCCGTCTGACCGTTCTCCGCTTCTGTCGACCGATTGAAGCAGCGGCAGAAGATTAGCTTTATCTGAATTATTGTCCACTCTCGGGCGGAACTATTGGTCGTCGAGGTTGTTAGCGATCACACGGCTGCGGCTCCATGTCGTTGCCGCACCCAAGCTTGACAGGCGACCGAGGCCCTACGGCGAACTTTTCGGACTTTGAGTCCGACAACAAACCGCGCGGTAACTCTCCGCCCTTACAAAGGAAATGGACGATGTCCCAGCCCGCCACCTCGCGATTGCCACGAGATGCCGACTATGTAGCAGACCCTCGCGTTACCGCCTCCCACCATAAGATATCGTGGGGTGCGATCTTTGCGGGCGTAATCCTGGCACTTTCCACCCAGTTCCTGCTCAATCTGCTAGGCGTCGGAATTGGGGCCGCAGTTCTTGATCCTGCAACTTCGGACAATCCCGCAGCGTCAACTTTTTCCATCATCGGCGGGCTCTGGTTTGTCGCCGCTGGGATAGTCGCTGCCTATATCGGCGGATACGTGTCGAGCCAAGTGTCCGGGCGGCCGGACAAATCTACGGGCGGGTTCCATGGCGTGGCTGCCTGGGGCCTAACGACGCTCGTCGTGCTTTATCTGCTGACTACCTCGGTTGGCGCTCTTGTCGGGGGTGCCTTCAGCGGTCTGTCGAGTATCGTCGGCGGTGTCGGCCAGACGGCCGCATCGGTGGCATCAACGGCTGCCCCGTCAATTGCCGCCTCCACCGACCCAATGGGCAACATCGAGCGGCAAATTCGTGATGCCAGCGGTGGAAACGACCCACGAGCACTTCAGAATGCGGCCATGGCGGCAATGCGGGCTGTCGTGACTGGCGATCAGTCCAAGATCGACGAAGCTAAAACCAGGGCCGCAGACGCCCTCGCCAAGGCACAAAACATCCCTGTCGACCAGGCGAGAGCTAAGGTCGACGAATACCAGAAAAGCTATTCGGACTCCGTGGACGAAGCAAAGCGGCAGGCATTGGACGCTGCTCAGACAACGGCAACCGTCGTTTCACGAGGCGCACTACTTGGCTTCGTGGCGCTAGTTCTAGGAGCACTCGCCGGTTGGTTCGGAGGCGTCGCAGGCATCGTACGCTCGACGGCGGTCCAGCAGCATCCCGTAGCAAGAAATCCCTAATTCTAATAAAGGAACACGAATATGGCACCCTCAAAACACCTGAACGACCTCCTCTATGAAACCATGAAGGACATTTACTTCGCCGAGAAGCAAATCCTCAACGCTCTCCCTAAGATGGCTGATGCGGCGCAGTCCCCGGACCTCAAGGTGGCCTTCGAGACACATCGCGACCAAACCGAGGATCATGTTCAACGGCTGGAGCAAGCCTTTGAATTGATCGGAAAGCCTGCCGAGCAAAAGACCTGCAACGCCATCCTTGGCATCATTGCTGAAGGCAAGGAAGTGATGGAGGAGTTGGATGGAACCGACGCACTGGACCCTGGCCTCCTGGCTGGCGCACAAGCCGTCGAGCATTACGAGATCAGTCGATATGGCACGATGGTAACCTGGGCGAAGACACTTGGCCTCGATGAAGTGGCGGAGCTGCTTGCTCAGACCCTCGACGAGGAGGAGGAAACAGACCAATTGCTTTCTCAAATTGCCGAAACGACAGTGAATGCGGCCGCGGCATAATCAGCGCGGGCCGCGTCGAAAGGCCCGGCCTCGCACCACCAGACATCGAAATGGAGGTAAGGAAGAAGTCCACCCCGCCGATCGAGGCTGAGCAACGAGATGAACGACGTCCCCTTTCGCTGAATTCGACCGTTGATCGCCATCATCGACGAGCCAAGGACGACTTGGCGGCGGCGTTCGAACAACGATGGCTAAACGACAACATTCGCTGGTCCGGCCTCGTCCTCGATCGTGATGAACATGACACCCTTCGCGCTGCCAGGCTTCTGCCTGACAAGCACAAGGCCCGCTGCCATCATCCAGCGGCCGTCCCGAGCATTCATGGCCTCTGCGCAGGTGACGATGTGGCGCTCCGACAAATCCTTCCTCAAGAAAGCAATCGGATGCTCGCGAAGCGTCAGACCGAGATGACCGTACGGTTTCATCCGACCATCCGGCTTTTGGCAGCGGATGGAGTCGGGAGTTGAGGAGAGTGGACACCATTGCCCGCGTTCGACGAGCCTTCCATGTTCAAGGCTGGTCGGTGAAGAAGATCACCCGTCTTGATGTCGGGCAAACTTGTCACAACGATTGCGGAGGACGGCTAAACGCTGGTTATACCGGTTGATTGTTTTCTTGGATTTTGAGGCCTCATCTCTCAGTAAGAAAAGCTTCCCCATTGAAGTGGCGTGGGTCTTTGAAAACGGCCAATCGCGATCGGCGCTGATCCGCCCTGCCCCAGACTGGACGGACTGGTCGCCTGAGGCCGAAGCTATCCATGGCATTCCACGCCGACGCCTTCTGGATGAAGGTCTGTCTGTCGGCATCATTGCGACCGAGATGATCGATGCACTGAGCGGACACAAGCTCTATGCCAGCGCACCGTGCTGGGATGGAAAATGGCTGAGTGCGCTTCTCAGGGCGGCGGGATATCAACGACATGCCCTCCGGCTTGCCCGGTCAGAGGAAGCTTTTTTCGATTCCGCGCGTATGGCCGCCGGAGCCAAACTTACGGACGCGGAAATTTCGGCGTTGGTCGCAACGATCCTCCTGAAGACCGAACCCGTTGTCCTCGCGCACCGTGCCCTGCCAGATGCCGTGCTCGAATTGGGACGGTGGAGGTCGATCCGAGCTATCGGCGGTGTCCCGACAGGCAAAATCTGAGAGCGATTGTTGCCTGCTCCGCCGGTCTCTTCGGCGAACCCTGCCGAGCCGCCCGAGATCAGTCAACAGTCATCAAGGTTCGTGAGCTACTCCGTCTTGCTGATGGGAGCATTGAAGCGGCCTAAGGCCACGCTGAGTGACTGCGGTCGCTGAATTTTTGGGGTTCTACGAGAACGCTGCTCGTCAATGCTTTGAAGAAGACGTTGGCGCGTTGATCCTCATGGAATTTTTGCCAATAAATTTTGTGATCAACAGCGTCGATAGCTCCTCCTGAGTTCGATGCCCTTGGTTGAATAACTCAACTGCGGTGTTGCAGAGCAACTGTGAAGCCTGTTCATTCGGCGTCATTCGATAGTGGCGGTACCAAGCCTGGACAGCGCTTGACACGATCCTCAAGTCGCTCTCTCTCACCGATACACTTAGATCGATCATCTCATCCTCCTTATTTAGCCACTCCTACTTCACGCTACTGAAGTAGTGAGCTTCATCAATGACGAACAATCGTGTGCGTTTCCGTGAAGTCCCGCATCCTGTTCTGACAAGATCGCACCGCTCTTAGCTGGCGATCAGCCGAACCCAAGAAGTTTCACGAGAAGAGGACTGGGTTCAAATAAAGGCGGAGCCCCCATCCCGGCACAGCGACAACGGTGGACGTGAGATACCGTCTTATTCGGCAGCTGCTAGATAAAAGCTTGTTTGTGAGGAAGAGGCCAAAGCATGTCCCCTGGCTTCGACCTTTGTGATCAGCTGATAGAATTCGTCCTCTGCTTTAACATCCGGTTATTGAAGACCGATAGCATCAGAGAAGTCACTTTGCTCAGCCAGACCCAAGATTAAAGGGCTTACCCGGCGTGACATATCTGCCAGTCGCGCCGCGTCGATATATGAACGGTGCCTTCATCAAGCTAGCTTGGCGGGGATGTCCTCGGCGGGTTTGCGCCAAGAGTGGTCATCAGCAGGCCGATCGGGGCGCATGACTCGTTTCGACCCGTTGCGGACCGTGGCTCAGTTACCAACAATAATGGCCTGCCAGAAGGATTCTCTAACCGATGAATTATCTAGCTACGAAAATCCGCATGACCTGTGATGAAACGACAGTCCGAGCGTGGGCCGCCTACATGATCGAGCATCTCGAAGAGGTCTCCGTAGCTCTGCGGAATGAGAACTGAGGCATGAAATGTGGTTTATCGGCAGGGATTGTTCGCTGTTCATCGTGGGGGTTATGGACGTTGACGATCACCCACCTCACAAGCAGTGGCAGCCAAGTCAGAACTATCGGTAGACGAAGTACACAAGAATTTCAAAGCGCACTGGGACAAGGGCAGCGCCGAAAGGCTCAGCATTGATCTAGCCAGAAGTCCTCGATTAGATGATTGCGAACTCCTTTTCGAGGCGTATGCCTGACGCCCGCTTCTGTGCGAGGTCCGCTTGGGGCCGATAGTGTTGAAAAACTCGGGGTTGCCTGCACCGCAAATCACTGATTCACCTCTAATATCTGAAGTGGAGCGAAGCAGATGCTGGGACCGAGGCAAGTCGATCAGGCCGCATTGTTTTACGAATATCTCCATCGAGGGCCACATCCCCATATGCTTCGCTCGATCGACCGTTTTGGCGACCGGTCGGCGGTTCGAGGAGAGCTGATGAGTTTCGCTAGACGCCGGAACATTCGATAGACTAGGCGGTTTATTATTTGGGATCGCTGATTGTTTCGCCCCTTCCTTGCCCTTGGAAGGCCGCGCGATCCTCTGGATCAGACTGCCCCGTTTTTTTTTGGCCTACCCTTGCCGAGCACCGGAACATTGCGGAACTCAGCTTGTTATAGACGTAGGCCACGCGGCCATCTTTCTCATCGTGATGCCCGCTGGTTCCAAGTGCCGCAGGGGCTGCCCTGCGGTATTAGGTGCGACAGGGCTCGCTTTGTGAACTCTTTGACAAGCCCTAGTCGTACCACTTTCGATCTTGTCTCCCGCGTGGTAGAGTTGCCCAAGGTTGGGCAGGCCTTCGATGATCCAAGAACGGGTATTTTCAATACCGATGGAGAATGGCGACGTGGCAATATGCCAGCGAAGTTTGCCGACGTGTGATCGGCCCGCAGTTCGAGCCTTTCTTGCTCTAACGAGCTCTCAGCGTAATCCCAATTGATTATTGACGAGCAGGCGTTGCCTGCGTTTTAGTTTTAGCCGCTGTAGCCCCCAAGCACAGCATTCAACCCCACGGCAACCCTTCAGGTTCAAACTGCCTACGCCGTGGTATGCGACAGGGCTCGCCATTTTTGAACCTTTTGGACGAGCCCTGGTCGTGCCAGTCTTCTCACGACGCACGTGTGGAGCGGACAATGAGAGACCGAGGAGATCCTTCGGGGAGCAGAGGGAGCCAATTTGGCCCGTATGGCTACTACTGACGGCCGGCGCGATCGGAATGGCTTTGAGTATCGTCATCGATTTCCAATCCTTTCGGGGCTATTCGACTGAACTTGAGGCGGGCTGTTGACAGAACCGCGGCGGCTCTGTCCGCATTACAGCGGCATACTCGCACTCTCAACTCGCCCCGGCCGCGCGCTGGGGCGCTTTTTTGGCTTTGCCTCGTGCTGGTGCCGCGCGGTCCCCGTCTGTTTGCCGCCAGTTCCATGCTGTAGGCTCTGAGGAACACCTATAGCATGGGCAACAAGGGCTCGCGAGACCATCAATATGCTTGGCCGGAAACACCGACCGGCCCTGATCTCGTTGACATCTGGTCGGATGTGCTCACCCGCCCGATCGTCTATGGCGGCGATGATCTCACAGGCTTCGAGCAGAACCTCGCGGCAATCATGCCGAAATAGATGGCTTACGAGATGCGGCTGATGGCTGACAGCTATGTCAGCGACGCCGTGGTTCCGGAACGGAGCGATGCCGAGCGGCTACCGCTATCCTTGGCCGCCCGCTCCATACCTACCGCGCTTTTGCCGAGGCAATCGCCGAGCGCGATGCAGCTTGCAGGCAAGGGCGTGTTCGGCCCTCCACGCGATCGCGCGGAAGCCAGCATGTTCTTCGCCCGCTCGGCTATTGCTCTTGCGACCCGCGCTCCGGCTCTTCCGGCACAAGGCAATATGGCGGCCGACCGCATCATCATCACCGATCCGCTCTCCGGTCTTCCTGCGAGGTCTCGCTTTACGAGCAGTATCGCCAGATCCAGTACGACATCGCAGCGGCCTGGGGCTGCGCAGTGATCAAGAAAACATCGGTCTGCTGCTCGGCTGACCGGCCTGAACAACCGGCCGGGGCTTCGACCTTGGCCTCATTCGCTGCGACGGCTAGGTTGCGATGCGCGCGTAGGTTTGCAAGCCAACCGCCATTCACTTGCGCCGATCTATCAAGTGGATCATAATTTGACCGTGAGATTGGCGGTAGGCAGGCGGTGGTTACGGTTCACGACCGCCCGATCGTTTGAAGGCTGACACACGCGGATATCCTGACTGCCCCCCAACCGCAATCCGGGACAAGTTGCATCGATGGGAGGATCAATCATGAAGCCGCGATTCCTCAGCGCGCGCCGTATAAGCGTACTTATGTTCTCACTGTGTGCTTTTGGGCTGATGACGTCAGCCCCGTCGTCCGAAGAAAGCAAGTTCTTAGTCAAGCCGGTGGTTGAAAAAAAGGTGAAGGATCTGCCTTCCGGACCGTTGTACTGGCGGCTGGAGAATTTCCCGACACTGAAGCAAGCCCAGGCCGCCGCTGGCCCGACCTCGCTTGCCGCGGAAGTTGCGGACAAGATCTGGCTGTTCACGCTCGGATCCAAGGATGGGTCCACAGCAGGCGGAACCAAGGTCGTCGAAATTGGCCCCCTTCCGCCGATCAGCGCGAATGAATATTTGCTGCGCGTCAATCGCGCCGGTGGAGCGCCCGGCACCAAGACAGCAATCCATACGCATCCGGGATCAGAGGCATTCTACGTGCTGGCCGGCAAGCTCGGTCAGAAAACGCCCCACGGCGTGACCTATACTGAAGCCGGCATGACTAGGACCGGACACGGGCCCGACACGCCGATGGAGGTGTTCAACGCCGGCACAACCGATCTCGATGAGTTGGCCATCTTCGTGGTGGACGCCAATCGGCCGTTCTCGTCGCCGGCCAAGCTCGACTAGAGGGAGTGGCGTTCCCAGTGGCATCTCGGCAACCAGACTGGTGGGGGTTTCGATAACGTCCCAGCCGGGCAGCAAATCGCGCGTCAGTTTTATCTGTTGGTGCTCATCGGGTTATCGCAGTCTTGGATGATTTGTTCCAAGCGAAAGTGCCGCTGCGGGCGAGACCTGAAAGCGCTGGATGCGCGCTCTTCCCCGTCATAATGCGGTGGCAAGCACTGAGATGGGAAAGGCCCGCCTGGGGAGAGGCGGGCCAGTTATCGGGCTCGGGAGGGGGAGGAAGAGCCCACGCACCAACCGAGGTGCGATTGCCTATGAGGGGGCATCCACAGAAGAGCATTTTTGTACCTGCCAAGAAAGAGATGCATTCGCATCGGGCGAGCTATCCACTCGTATACCCTTCCATCCAACAGGAGAACGAACATGGAAACGATGAAGGTCAAGCCGTGGTCCAACCATCAAGGCGATCATGTGCTGATCAACAAGGCGGATTTCGATCCGGAGATCCATGGTAAGCTGGTCGAGATCACCCGCACCGGTCCCGCCCCAATTGCGGAGAAAGGCGTGAAGCGGATCGGGGAACTTTATCATCGAGGCCGAGTTGCGCGGTTTCGACCCCGAAGCTCGCCCATCTGGAAGGCAAGCGCGATCAACACCGCTGATCGCCGATATGCAAACCTGGCTCACCCATCGCCGTGCTCGCGTCGCTGCCAAATCTCCGCTTCTGCCTCGCCACATAAGCTCGCACTGGATACCACTAAGCCCGGATTCTGGCACCCATAAGTGTGGACTGAGGGTCGCTACCGAGCGGCCCCTGCAGCGGAGTCGCACAAGGATTCGGCTTTGCGAATGCTCTGTCCGTCAGCGAAGATCAATCCTGATCGCAATTGATTCGAATCCTCGCAAGAGGCCTGACTCGCGCAGTCTGACCGGGGTCAAACGCGCCGCACACACAAGAAGTGTCCGCGGGCAGAAATCACTCATCTGCGGACTTCTAAAATTTTGCCACGGTGCCGTTCGAAGATCGGCGGCTTATGATCCAAAGCGGGTCCTGGTGAAACCTACTCGCTTTTCCGGTCACATCTTATATTCCTGCGACTTGAAAGACAGGTGCTGGGCGTTGCCCGGAGTATTAGAAATCTTGCGGATCGCGCCCCAGGTCTGCTTGTAGTTGGGAATGATCAGTTCGTTCGTTCCGGGATTGACCACGTTGCCCTGGACGCCCATCGGATACGCGAACAGCATGAACGCCTCCTTTGGCTTCGCAGTCGGCGTCGGGTAGACCGTTGCCTGGGTGGACCCGCTCTCGTTGTACACCTCGACGAGATCTCCGCCCTTCAGATCGAGCTCGGTCATGTCAGCCGGGTTCAACTGCAGGAACGGATAGGGCCACCGGTCGACGACCAGCTCTTCCTGCTGGTCGAGGTAGGCGCTTTGCCAGACATGGTTCGTGCGGCCGTTGTTGATGAGGAACGGCCACTTGGCCTTTTCCTCTTGCTTGCCGCGAGCCTGGAGGCCGCGCCATGGCGCATCGATGAACCGGGCCTTGCCGTCGTCGGTAGAAAAGACGCCGTCCGTGTAGAGCCGCTGCGTTCCGACGATCTGGCCGTCTGCGAAGCCCGTGGCGGGTTCCTGGAACCCGTTGTTGCCCATCGCGCGCAGCCGATCGTAGGTCACGAACTCCCCGCCTTTGGCGTCGGTATGGTAGCCGTCCATGAACGCGTCCTCCTCTGTCTTCCAGTCGAAGCCCTTGAACTTGTCGGCGAGGTCATCCTTGCTCATCTCTCGGAATACCGGCGGCTTTCACGCTGGTGGTGATGGGGGGCACAGAACGAGAAAAGTTTGAGGAGAGGCGCTACCTCTGGCGTCCGCAAGTGGTCAAGCTCTACGACGAATCCAAAACCTATATCGATGGAAAGTGGCTGACCATTCCTATTTTGTCGGCGGACGATCTGCACGACGTGACGAAACTTCTTATTATGAAGCGGCCGGCGGCGCACAGCAGTTCGAGGCCAAAGCCGTCGCGGAAAGTATCGAGCCGATAACCAGTTGCGCGAGAGATCGACAAGATCTCGCACGCACACCTTTCGCACCGAAGCAACATCGGCAGTCTCGCAGGAGGGCCGGAGGGAACGATGCTATTAGCCTTTGCCCACAACGATCCTCATAGAGAACGCGCGAGCTGGAAGCACGGCACTCATCGCGACAACTGGACCGTCGACGTCAAGCTTCTAGCGGCTGGATCATACTGCCAGATGAGCGCCTGAAGTCGTCAGCAATGACGTCTCGGCCTGTGAGCCGTGATTCCGAAGTAACGCGATGAACAGGAACGTTCCCAGAGAAGAGTGATAGGTGCGCGCATGAATGTACGACACCTCCGCTATGTCGTTGCTGCTTCGGAACATGGAAGTTTCCGGAAGGCGGCGTTCGCCTGACCGTCGCTGGACAGCGCCTTTTGTCGAAGGCGCGAAAGGTCCTCCGCTATGTCAACGAAGGCGTAGAGATTGTCGACGCCGTCGGCCGCGTGCAGGAAGGTCGCCTACGTGTTGGAATCTTGACGTCCTTAGCGTCGGGATTCCTCCTCGAGCTGATGCGGAACTTTGCCGAGAAGCATCGCTTCGCGAACCACACCAGCCAAATGCGTGAACACCTGAATTGCCGGTGCTTTGCTTTCAGAGAGCAACATTGCCACCCTCAATCGTAGGCCAGGATGACAGCACCTCGCTTTCAATGGCCGTCGCCGCCAAGTGTCTGCCAGCCAGCTTTCGTATTCCTGATCGTCCGTATTCTCAATTACCAGGCATATGGGAACGAGGATTCGATCGCTGCCGTCGGCTAACCCAGAATGGATGAGGTTGAGGTTATTCGCCATGACAAGATCAAATGTTTCGCTGCGTACGGCTACTCCATGCTTACTGTTCAAGGAACGCCAGTTAATTCCGAGGGTGTCGTTCAGAGAATTGCAAAATAGACGCCCTTGCGCCACAGCGCATTCGCCACAACCACAATCAGCGACCATTTTCCGCAACGCCGGGAACCGATCATAGTCTTCGGACGGGAAATCCGCCTCACCAGCGTGCGGCGCCAATGCGTTGTACTCTTTTACTCGGCTGGCCAATGCAGCAGGGAGAGTCAGATAATTGATCGATCTCCCGCTGCGAGCGGCCAACCCCGCTATTCTTGCATTCCGAAAACGCTTACCGGCGCCTCCAAACCCCTGAGAGAATGTGACCCAAGATCAACAAATTGCTTCGATGCGCATGCTATTTTGACGAACTCGGATGAAAGCAGCACCGGCCGTTTGATCACTTTAGTCAGTTCCTCCAGCCGCGACGCCACATTGACCGCAGGGCCGATGGCGGTGAAATCCAGACGCTTCCGCGAGCCGATATTACCGTACATAACATCGCCTACATGGACGCCAATTCCATACCTCAGTTCCGGTTTCCCGCTTTCCGCAAGTTTAGCATTCAGGGCGCCCATCCGCTCCCTACCGTCGCAAATCGCCTGAAGCAGGTCTGCACACGCGTTAGGGTTGCTGAGCGGGAAGATGGCCAGGAGACCGTCGCCCATGAATTTCAATATTTCACCTCCGCGAACCTCGACGGGTTCGCATAAGGCGTCAAAGTATCCATTGAGGATGTCGATGACATCGTCACGGGGCCATAGGTCGGATAGCGCGGTGAAATCGCGCAAGTCGCAGATCATAATAGCAGCGTTCACAGTCTTGCCACTACCACGCGTTGTTGCTCCCGCAAGGATTTCCGCGCTCGCATGTGGTCCTACATAAGTTTCCAGGAGCGTGCGGGCCATCGCGTTCTTCATCCGGATTTCGCTAGCCAAAGCAAGCGCAGGCAACAGATCCATGAGATAGGCGATCTCATATTCGGAGAAGCCACCCTGTTGCTTGGTTGCGAAAGTCACAACATGCCGTCTTCCCAATGTATGCTCGATCGGCCAGGCCACATAGTCGGTGAAGCCGTCCCGCTGAAGCTCTTCGAAAAGCGGATATCGGACGAGGTCGTTGTCACCGGCATGAAGGTGTTGTCGGATCACTGATGCACCATCATATATTTCCGTAGCTGGTCGACGGAGAAACAGTTCAGTAGTGTCGACGTCGTAATCGAAGGTGTCGATATTCGCTTCTCCGATACCCGGCAGCCAAAGGATACGGGCACCTTGCCATTGTGGGTGCTGTATTCTCAGATGAAGCGATGACCTGGCTACTGGTATCCCCGCGGCTACCAAACGTTCGCACATTTCGACAAGTAGATTATCAAGGAAACGCTGCGAACTCGTTTCGTTCATGAGCCAGTCGAGGACTGGCCGGCGTTCACGGGGCCATGTGCCAATGCTCTCAGGTGACGGGAAATGCGAAATGATGGTCATCAGAATCCTCCGAGGCACGCACTTTAAGCCCGTTGCGAAGGACGGGGAAGACGATATCGTCGACATTGTGAAGCCGGGTCATCGTCGAGTGAAGGAAATCAACAGCGTTTTCGCAGGACAAGACAATTGTCGGCACCGGCCCTGTTTGGGGGCGTCCGCATAGCGTTCCGCTAGCAAGATCCGGCAACTGCGTTCATCAACGGTTACAACCTCTCGCCGTCAGCCGACGTCCCGACGCTTGCCCTGATAAAGCGCGGCTTTCGATAGTCCAGCTAGCCAATCCGACGCTAATCGCGTTGAGCCAGAGCTTCGGCGAGTGGTGACTTGCGCGTGTTGCGGACACTGTGCTCTCACCGTGTGCGGATGCCAGCTATCAACGGCACTGATATTGTGACTGCCTCGCGGCTAACTGCACCAATAAAGGGTCGTTGGGTTCTCAACAAGAATACGCTGTTCGATGCCGCGATCATTGATCCAACTGCGGAAGAGGCCCAACAGATCTTTCATTTCAGGTTGCCAGGCAGGATAGCGGACGAAGGGAAAGTCCGATGCCCAAACCAGCCTGCGGTCTTCGGCCATGATGAAGGCGTCATGGAATGGCCGCACCTTGGCAAAAGAGGCATCACCGAACTGCCGCCGGCAAACTGCGAGCTTGATCCAGACCTTTCCATCGGAAACCAAATCCAGCAAACGTTGAAAGTCTCTATGTTCGACGCCGAGTGAAACATCGAAGGCGCCCATATGATCGAGCACGATCGGAATCCGGCAGGCCTCGATGCGAGACCATTGCGACAGAACGGTCGCGAGCGGCGCCCAAATCTCTGCATGCATATCAAGCTGCGCAAGTTTCAGCGCCAGGCGTTCGAATAGCTGCTCCAGCGGGATGGTACCGGGTATTCTCGATTGGTCGGCAAGTCGGGTTTCGACAAAACGAAGCCCGCGTATTCCGGCTTCCTTCATGCTCGCGAGGTCTTCGATGCTTGTGGAGCCATCTGCGACCGCAATACCCCTGGCTTGGTCTTTGAGCTGCTGCACTCGAAAGCGGAACCCCGAGTGGTGCCATTGAGGATCACCATAGCAAAATCGACTTTCAGTCCGCGAAGCAGCGTATCGAGCAACGCTTCGACGACGAGTATCTCGTGCTCCAACCGCGATGAAATCCCCGACATAACCTTGCCGCTCGGTACACGCCATGACGCAACGCACGCCATCATACTTGGCAAACAACCGTATATGAAGGTGGCGCTTGATCGCGATCGAAATTACTGGGAAATAAAAATGCCCAGCCTACTGTGCAAATGTGAACATCGAGTTTGGCACGGTGGGATCCCCTGTCCCGACTGGTGGGTATCTATGTCCGACGAGGCGTACGATCAATTTTCAGGAGAGGTCGTTCTTAAAGCACCCCAATTGTGGACGGATGTGGGTATTTTGGGAGGGCTTCGCAAAGCCTCCAACGGCATATAAGGCAGAATAATCTCGTATTCTATCGACGCGGGTCAGCCGTGGATCAGGCGTCGCGACATTGATGGAGCTCATCGGTGAGAGCGGCGCGAAACGCCTGCCGACATAGCAGCAGCGAAACCTCGGCGCGTCCATTCACGGAGATTGGGCAAGCGTGGTAGGAGTTTGTGCTAAGCGGTTCAAAGGCGGACCGGTTACAACATACGGTGAAGACCATCACCTTCAGTTGGTTTTGTAGATCGAAACAGCACTGCGAGACCATCATACTCCTGCAAGCCAGTTGCGCGGATCAACTGACGCCGTTTAATACCACCATCTTGTCGTCGGCCATCTCCTCCATCGTCCAGGGAATACCCCCGACACCATATCCCGACTGCCTGCGCCCGGCAAAAGGCATCCAGTCGGTTCGAAAGGCCGTGTGGTCGTTGACGAGCACTGCCGATGCATCCAGATGCCTTGCCGCCTTGAGCGCGACGGCTATATCGGTGGAAAAGACGCTCGCCTGGAATGCGTAAGGCAGCGAGTTGGCTACATGGATCGCCTCGTCAATGTCGCTATAGCCATAGACACAGGTCAGAGGTCCGAATACCTCGAGCCGCGACACCTTGGCGTCCGCTGGCGGATCGAGCAGGACGGAGGGCAGAAGCGTGGTCTCGGACAGCCGTCCTCCCCCGAATTGCCTTGCTCCCGCATCGGTCGCTTCCTTGATCCAGCTTGCGACACGTTCCGTCTCGCGCGGCAGGATCAGCGGCCCGACTTCCATCTCCTTCAACGTGGGATCGCCGACACGGAGGCTTGCGACCTTGGCGGCGAGCGCGTCGGTGAAGTTGGATAGGATGTCATTGTGCACGAAGAGGCGCTGCACCGACACGCAGACCTGCCCCGCGTGATAATACCCGCCTTTGACGATCGTCCCGACGATTGCATCGACACTGGCGCTGCGATCGACGATGACAGGGGCTGCTCCGCCATGTTCCAGCGCGCATCTCGTGCCTGGCGGCAGCTTACTTTTCAGATACCAGCCGACCTTCGCCGAGCCGATGAAGCTCAGGAAGGCAACACGCTGATCCGTAGCAAAGCTCTCGGCAAGCGCATTGTCCTCCGTGATGACGGTCTGGCACCAGCGCTCGTCCAGTCCCGCCTCCCAGAACAGCTTGACGATCTCGATGCAGGAAATCGGCGTGGTCGCCGCCGGCTTGACGATGACAGGGCAGCCAACGGCCACTGCGGGCGCAATCTGGTGGATGATGAGATTGAGGGGGTGGTTGAACGCCGATATCGCCGCCACGACGCCGATCGGCTCCTTGGTGGTGAAGGCCCATCGGTTGGTGCTGGCAGCGGTCAGGCCCATCGGGATTTCCTTGCCGCCAAAATTGCGCAGCTCGTCTGCCGCGTTGACGAGACCATCGATCGCGCGCGTCACCTCGATGATCGCATCCGTCAGCGGCTTGCCACCTTCACGGGCGATCATGATGGCAAAGCGGTCACGGTTCTCGGAGAGAAGCTCGGACACCCTTCTTAGGATAGCCATCCTGCGATGCGCCGGCAGCCAGGCCCTACGATCGGCATAGGCTTTCGCGGCAACATCGAGCTTATGCTCGAGAACGGCGGCATCATCGGCCGGTATTTCGGTAATGAGCGCGCGATCGAATGCCTGATAGACCTTCAGGTTAGGCGTCATCTTGATCCTCCAGAATGGCGGGAAGCCGCTCGCGCAATTCCTTCACCAGCACACGTTCGTTTTCCGAGTAATCGACGGGGACGTTCACCAGATGAACGCCACCGCCGGAAAAGGCATCTTCGAGCGCCTGCTTGAACTGGCTGATGTCGTTGACCCTCGTTCCCTTGGCGCCATAGGATTGCGCATATTTCACGAAATCCGGGTTGCCGAACGTCATTCCAAAGTCCGGAAACTCGTCCACCGCCTGTTTCCAGCGGATCATGCCATAGGCATCATCCTCGATGACGAGGATGACGAGGTTCAGCTTCAGCCGGACGGCCGTTTCGATCTCCTGCGAATTCATCATGAAGCCGCCATCCCCGCAGACCGCCATGACACGCCGCTCGGGATAGAGCATTGAGGCGACCATGGCCGAAGGGAGCCCGGCACCCATTGTCGCAAGGGCATTGTCGAGCAGCAGCGTGTTCGCCATGCGCGTCCGATAGTTCCGTGCGAACCAGATCTTGTACATGCCATTGTCAAGCGCCAGGATGCCATCATGCGGCATGACTTCCCGGATGTCATGGACCAGCCGCTGCGGCGTAAAGCGATCTTCCGTCGCCCGAACGGCGATGCGCTCGAGGATGCGCTCCCGCAGGTGAAGAAGGGCTTGCGCGTTCGGCAGCTTGCCTTCGAGGCGATCCGCTAACGCTTTCAACGATGGGCCGATATCGCCGATGACTTCCGATTGCGGGAAATAGACCTGCTCGACGGTCGCCGGCTGATATCCGACATGGACGACGTTCGGACCACCCTTGCCCATGATAAAGGGCGGCTTCTCGATCGTGTCATGGCCGATGGTGATGATGAGATCGGCCTGCTCGATCGCCTCATGGACATAGTCCCGCTCCGACAGTGCGGCGGTGCCCATGTAGAGCTCGGTTCCGCCCGGGACCGTTCCCTTGCCCATCTGAGTCGTGAAGAATGGGATGCCGGTGCTGATGACGAATTGCGCGATATCAGACGTCGACCGAGGACGCGAAGCAGCTGCCCCGAGCATGAGGAGCGGGCGTTTTGCCGCGGTAATGAGGGCGGCCGCGCGATCGAGCGCCGCGTCACTTGCGATCGGCAGCTCCAGCTGATGCGGGGCGACGAGGGCGACCGGCGCGCATTCTTCGGCAGCGATGTCCTCCGGAAGCTCGAGATGGACCGGCCCCGGCCGCTCCTCCTGTGCGATCCGGAATGCCTCCCTGATCATCGTCGGGATCATTTGCGGCGAAACGATCTGCCTGGCAAGCTTGGTGAGCGGCTTCATCGACGCCACCACGTCTACCACCTGGAACCTAGCTTGCCGGGACGAAAGCACCCCTTTTTGGCCGGTGATCATCACCATCGGCATCGCGCCGAGGAACGCATATGCCGCGCCCGTCGAAAGGTTCAAGGCACCGGGGCCGAGCGTCGTCAGGCAGACGCCCGGCTTGCCCGTCAGACGGCCGTATGTCGCGGCCATGAACGCAGCCGCCTGCTCATGCCGGGTCAGCACCAGCTGGATCGACGATTTGCGGATAGACTCGACGACGTCGAGATTTTCTTCGCCTGGAATCCCGAAGATGCGGTCGACACCCTCGTGTTCGAGTGCGGCCACCAGAAGATCGGAGCCTTTGGTCATGATGGATGCCTCGTTTGGTTATCAGGTCGATCCATGAGCGATCGAGATGGAGCGAGTGCAAACATAAGCGCCTTCCCGATCCGATCCAACCGTAGTTCGGTGCATATATCCCAGATTAGGTGTGCTTAATCGGCCTGCAGAGGATCGCCGGAAAGGAGACACCTTTCGGCCCAATTCGGGGTACCGCAAATATTCGCCTTGAAGGGATTGGAACTGACTACCCAGTTGTTCCGAGTTCTCACTGAAGGTGAATTGCCCGGTAAAACAAGCGGTTGCCCGGCTTGCGGTGGCGGGGTTGGGCGCAACAGGAGACGATTCACTTTCGAGGCCAGTTATAGGGGAATGGCGGTCCGGCTGCCTGACGAGGACATCGCGTTGATCATGGCAATCGAAACTTGCATGAACCGAGCCCCGAAACACCGGGGCGCAATCAACTTCGCCGGGCACATCGACAGTCCCGCAAGGATGTATTCGAGACGGTACATGCCTTGAGCAAAGAAGGCCTGACCTGCTCGGACATTGCACGTCGTACAGGATATGGCCGACGAAGCATTACGAAATGGCTGACGTTCGAAACTGCACCCGATCGACGCAGAGGCGCGCTACAGCCGACGTCTCCTCTGTATTTCGAAGCGTTCCTCACCCAGAGTTGGAAGGATGGCAACCGCCGTGGGCGGCATCTGTTTTACGATATCAAGCACCGAGGATACACAGGCAGCTTTTCTAATCTGGAGCGCCTCCTGGCAACATGGCGCCGCGCCGAGAGACCGGAAACGGATGAGGATAAGGATGATGCGGCGCCCGCTCGGAATGGGCTCTCCGACAGAGCACCTGACAATTTGCCTGTCCGTGATCCGCAAACCGGTCATTTGATCTCACCCATTGTCGCCGCTACGCTTTGCATAAAGCCGCGCGGCGCATTGACGATTAATCAGGCGCGGAAGGTCGATGCACTTAAGCAGGGGTCACAAACATTCGCCGTTTTGCGCAGCTTCGCCATGCGAGTTCGCGGCATATTTCGCGGCCGAACCTCGGCGAAACTCGAGCAATGGATCGACGATGCCATTCATTCTGGTCTCGCCTTCCTAGCCCGTTTTGCCCGTGTACTTCGCCGTGATATCGACGCCGTCTGTAACGCCATCGACCTGCCCTGGAGCAACGGTCAGGCAGAAGGCCAGATCAACCGTTTGAAGACGATTAAGCGCGCAATGTACGGCAGAGCAGGCCCGGAGCTTCTGAGAGCGCGGATGATGCCGATCAAATTGGCTGAGCTCCACACAAAGTGAGGAAGACCCACTTAATCTGAGATTCTCGGCGCATAGAATCTCAATTTAAGTGCCAAGCATAAGAAAGAGCCGCATTCTTACGTTTAAGTGCTAAACGACATCAGGCAGGAATACTCGGCCAAAATCGGGGCGACGTCGGACGAAGCGGCGAAGCAAAAGTTGCAGACCGAAGCCAGCCAGCAGATGGTCCAGGCCGTTGAAGCCTCTCCGGACATGTCTGTCAAGGAATACACATCGATTCTAACGGCTGCGCAGAACGATCCTGCTTTGGCCAAGAAGATTCAAGAAAAGATGGGAAATCCGGCACCGTCGCAGCAATAACCTGCGCGGCCCGTAGGTCGCCACGAACGCGGCGCAACGGAAAGCCCTGCAGATCGCTACAAGAAGCGGTGCCGTTCCGGCTCGCAGTGCGGAGCCGTCAACAGGTTTAGCCAGGGCCATCCAACAGCCCACCTTCGCAAGCAATCGCGACGACGCGGGTGTCTTCAGCAGCACGGTCATCCGAGTTCAGGACCATTCGACTCTAACCGTCTAAAAACGCTTGAATGGCGCGGTCCGGGTCACGGCGTCTCATGCCGCGTTCGCCAATTCGACGCAGTTCCGGCCCGAAGTCTTCGCGCGATAGAGCGCCCTGTCGGCAGCCTCCATAGTCGCAACGATTTCGCTGCTGCCGCCGGAGACGCCGATGCTCACCGTAATTCTGATCGAGACATTGTCGACCATCAAATCTTCGGCCTCGATTGCGTGACGAATCTTCTCCGCCACCGTCGATGCATCGCCCTCGGTGGTGTCCGGGAGAAGAACGACGATCTCCTCGCCTCCGTAGCGCGCGGCAATATCGGTTTTCCGCACAGCCTGCCGGATGAGATCGGCGACCTTGGAGAGCACGGTGTCGCCCACGTGGTGCCCCCAGGTATCGTTGATCTTCTTGAAGTGATCGATATCGAGCATAATGATCGAGAAGGGACGGCCCTGAGAGCTGGCGGCCTCGGCGCAGCGGTCGGCCGCCCGCTGAAACACGCGGCGATTTGGAAGTTTGGTCAGAGGGTCGACGCTCGCTTCATTCTCGAGCGCACGCACTATCTGAATCCGCTGCTTTTCACGTTCGAGGAGATCAGCGAGAAGGAGAACTCCGAGAATATTGGCGAGCATGATGGGAGCGACAGAATTTAGAAAGATGCCCTCGGCAATATCCCAAGGCAGAAAGGCAACACCGATGAAGGAGGAGACGGTGGCGAAGCCGAGCAACAGTGACCTCCCCAAGCCGGCGCGCATACGATAACGGCGTATGAGGGTGCAGGCGTAACCGATGAGCGGGACAAGAAATACACTCGCGACCCCCGTTGCGCCGATGCCGCCCAAGCTGAGGCGATAGATTCCCATCATCATAGCGGCGATGACCGTGCCGACTGGTCCTGCGTATATGGGGGACAAGACCAGAAGAATGGACCGTGCGTCATAGATGAGCCCCGGCCCCACCACGAGCGGATCATTCATGGAAAGAACGCCGCCGAGACCGAACAGCAGGCCGACCATGACGCTCCGGCTCGATCTTCGAACTATGATACGGACCGTCCAGGCATAACCATAGATCACCAAGGCAGCCAGAGCTAAGACTCGTATGTAGGACGTGAAGAGTTCGCCGATTTCCATGCCTATTACTTATCGGATTTCAATTATCGGGTTCCAGATTGCGATGGCGAAAGGCTGAAAATAATCGTGGATGGTACATAGTTCTTCGTAACTTGACAGCTACCGCGAGCAGGACAAGGGCATCCAGTTGGATAAATTTTTGCGAGCCCCTAGGAGACCGCTTGAACAGCGGGACCTCCACAACGCGACCTCCGAGGTGGCGGACCAGTTTGACGTCTAGGCATGTTTAGAGGACCACGACGCCTGTTCTTCAGGGGCGGATAGCGCCGTGGTCCAGGAGGAACGCTGCCTTTGGGGTTGCAGCAAGGAAGCAGCTAGCGCGCCACTCCGTTCTTTCAAGCCGTCAAGCCACCTAATATGATTAATCCGCCTGACGTTTGCCGATAGGGCTAGCTGTCGCCCTGCCGTTCAACCAACACACGGGGCGTTGGGGTCGACGAGGAGATTGCCGGAATTGAGGCGGTGATCGGCCCGAAATCAGTATTGATCGGGCAAACTGCCAAGCGTTTGGCGCTGCATGATCGCTTCAATATCAATCTGCTCGCAGTAAGCCGAAGCAGCGAGCGCTTCACCGAGCGATTGCGCGACATCGTGTTAAGACCTGGCGACGTTCTCGTTTTGAAGGGCGATCTCGTACTTCTCCCGGCCAGGCTGATGGAACTCGGTCTTCTGCCTTTGGTCGGGCGTGAAATCCGCTTGGGGAACCCCCGGAAAAGCCTGATTCCGGTGGTGGTCCTGGCTGGTGCCATGCTGCTAACCGCATTCGGCCTGCTGCCCGTCCCCACGGCCTTCTTTACGGCTGCGATTCTGACGGTACTGCTCGGTTCACTTTCGCTTCGGGAAGCTTACGAGGCTGTCGATTGGCCCATCTTGATAATGCTCGGCGCTCTCATTCCGGTCAGCGAGTCGATTCGTGCGACCGGTGGTGCCGACCTTATCGCCGGCGGCCTCGCTCAATTTGCTACCACCTTGCCCCCTTATGGGGCCCTTGCAATGATTATGGTGGTCGCAATGGCAGCAACCCCGTTTCTGAACAATGCCGCCACGGTTCTCGTAGTTGCCCCGATTGCGGTTACCTTTGCTGAGCGCCTTGGCTACAATCCCGACGCTTTTCTTATGGCAGTCGCGGTGGGGGCGGCCTGCGATTTTCTTACGCCTGTTGGACACCAGTGCAACACTTTGGTGCTAGGTCCTGGCGGCTATCGCTTCGGCGACTATTGGAAACTGGGGCTGCCGCTCTCGTTCATTGTGATCTTGCTGGGCGTGCCTCTGATCCTATTGTTTTGGCCGCCCGTTTAGCGCGCAAGCGTCGTTTCAATTCCGATTTCAGGTTCAACCGTGGCGGCGGTTTAAATTCTGCCGTAGGGCAGAACCATCGCCACGACGCCAATGCTGCCGTGCCGTGCCGTAACGTAGCCATGGCCTCCGATATCAACCGCTAAGACCTTACAATTAGTAGCATTTCTGTGATTTCTAACAACTGGACGTATATCGGTAGAAAAGCGCCGCTTCCAAGCAATCGTCTTCTGTGTGACTGCGATGCGATCTGCCCCCACTTGAGATCCGTGCATAACTAAGAGCGAGGGCGCATCTCGACGGGTGTCCCGCTTGTCGATGGAGTATTATCGCAAGGAACCGGAGGAGGAGTCATGATTCCTCTAAGCAGACTGGTCGAGCAGCTTCTGGGCGTCGGATGTCGCGCTGGCGCCCTCGGCCTCGCGGAGGCGGCTAACAAGTTGCTCAAAGCGATCATCTAGCTCCAGTACCTGATGCTGTGGCAGGTTTTGAATTGAACGGCGTACAGATGGGTCGAACGCCAGTATGGAGACTGGATCTGATAAATTGATGGTCATGATTGCGGCTCGCCCCTGTGAAGCACTAAGAACGCCCCCGCCGGCATCTTGTTCAATCCGAGATAGATGAGGCTGCTGATAGAGAGGCCAAGCTCGGAGACTTCAGCCCCATCGATCTTGTTGCCGAATGTTAAGACGTTACGACCCACAAATGGCTTGAACTCGCGCTTGGCGTGTCATTCGCGCAATCCCATAGATTTTTCAAGGATTGCTGCCAACTCGCCTATCTTACGCCTTGAAAGGGGTCGAACCGACGACGAAGCGATTTCCCTCGTGTGGCATATGGTTGATTTATGGAACCGTCGGGCGGGCCGGGGTATGTTTCGACTTCAATGCGGTCGCAATTCGATGGCATTAATCCAGTGGGAATATGGTAAAATACCAAAACCCAACGTTCTTCGAGGGCTGTCAACGGTTAGAACCTTGGTACTAATTGAACTTCCTACCAGTTCGTCACGGAGCCATCGCGGCGCTTGAGATGCGGTGCCTCCCAATATTCGAAGCTCTGCCTGGCGATGAGCTCCTCATTGACTTCGATCCCGAGGCCCGGAGCGTCCGAAACCGCATAATGCGCGCCTTCGAGCCGCGGCTGTACCGGAAAGAACTCGGAATTGTCGAAGCCTAGATGCGTTTCGGCCGGGCTGGCGCGGGTCTCCAGCCAGGAGAAATTCGGAACCGCTGCGGAGAAGTGAATGGTCGCGGCGGTGCAGACAGGCCCCAACGGATTATGCGGCATCATGTCGACATAATGCGTCTCGCTCCAGCCGGCGACCTTCATCGACTCTGTCAGGCCGCCGACATTGCAGACGTCAAGGCGGTTGAACTGATGGATGTCGCGCTCGATGTAAGGCAGGAACTGCCACTTCGAGGAGAATTCCTCACCGATCGCGAAAGGAATATCCGTCATACGCCTGAGTGCCTCATAGGCGCCCGGTGTCTCGTCGCGGATCGGTTCTTCCAGGAAGTCGAGCGTACCCTTCGGCATTTTCTGGCAGAAGCTTGCGGCCTCAGCCACCGTCAGGCGGTGATGATAGTCGATGCCGAGAACGACGTCGTCACCCAGCGTCTCGCGTGCCTTCACGCACCATCTGGCGGTATTGGCGACATGCTCGCGCGGCTCGTAGATCTCCTTGTTCTCATGGCCCGATGGCGACAAGCGCATGGCCGTCCAGCCATGTTCCACAAGCATCTGCGCTTGCTCGATCATCGCATGCCCGGGCTCGGCGAAGGTCGTTGCAAAGGTCGGAATGCGGTCGCGCTGCTTGCCGCCAAGCAATTCATAGACCGGAACGCCGAGCGCCTTGCCCTTGATGTCGTGAAGGGCGATATCGATGGCGGAGATGGCCGCCTGCAGCACGCGGCCGCCTTCGAAATACTGGCTGCGATACATTTCCTGCCAGAGCGCACCGATCTTGAACGGATCTTGGCCGCGCAGGAATTCCGCGTAGTGTTCAAGAGCGCCGACCACAGCCTTCTCGCGGCCGGAGAGCCCGCTCTCGCCCCAGCCAAAAATTCCCTCGTCCGTCTCAATCTTCACCAGAAGCTGGTTGCGGATGCCGACCTTGACGGCATAGGTCTTGAGCGCTGCAATCTTCATCTCTTCCTCCTCCTACCAATGCCACAGCGTGCCGTCTTCCAGACGGTTCACAGGCAGGTAGGCACGCTGGTATGGATATTTCTCGGCAAGTTTCTCATCGATATCGACGCCGTGGCCGATAGCTTCACCTGGATGCAGATAGCCATCATTGAGGCTCCAGGCGCTCGGGAAGACTTCGAGGATTTCGGTCAGGTAGCCGGAATATTCCTGGATGCCGAAGTTCGGAACCCAGAGATCGAGATGCAGGTTGGCGCCAAGGCAGATCGGCGACATGTCCATCGCGCCGTGGCAGGCAGTGCGCACATTGTAGACGCTGGCGTAATCCATGATGCGGCGGAGTGCCGTGATTCCGCCAGCATGCACCGTCGTGGTGCGGATATAGTCGATCAACTGCTCTTCGATCAGCAGGCGCGCATCCCAGATCGTGTTGAAGACTTCGCCAACGGCAAGCGGCGTCGTCGTATGCTTGCGGATCAGGCGAAAGCCTTCCTGGTGTTCTGCTGCGACCGTATCTTCCAGCCAGAAGAGACGGGCAAATTCGAGATCCTTGCCAAGGCGAGCCGCTTCAATCGGCGTCAGGCGATGATGGGTGTCATGCAGCAGTTCGATGTCAGGACCATGGGCCTCGCGAACGGCTTCGAACAGCTTGGGGATGTGGCGCAGATATTTTGAGGTCGACCAGACTTCCTCATGCGGTACGGCGTCATCATCGGCATTGTTGGTGACGGATTTCTTGCCGGTACCATAAACGTCAGGCAGGCCAGGAATGCCGACCTGCACGCGGATCGCCTTGTAACCCTGCTCGATGCGCTTGCCGACGGCCTCGACGGCTTCGGCGATATCGGTACCCTGGGCGTGCGTATAGCACAGCACCTTCTCGCGGCTCGCGCCGCCGAGCAGCTGGTAGAGCGGCATATTGGCGGCCTTGGCCTTGATATCCCAAAGGGCCGTGTCGATGCCGGCGATTGCCGCCATCGTCACCGGGCCGCGGCGCCAGTAGGCCCCCTTGTAGAAATACTGCCAGATATCCTCGATGCGAGAGGGATCGCGGCCGATCAGAAGCGGCGCCAGATGATCCTGCAGATAGGCGACGACGGCCTTTTCTCGGCCGTTCAGCGTCGCGTCACCGACGCCCGTCAGGCCTTCGTCGGTGAAGATCTTGACGGTGACGAAATTGCGTCCCGGCGAGCAGACAATGATTTTGACGTCGGTAATTTTCATGACTTATCCGTTGGCTGAAACTGTGCCCGAAGGCTTAAGCGTGGGGTCGTAGCGGAACCGGTTGTGGATGCGCCGGTCGCGCGGGTCGGGATGGGGAATGGCCGAGAGCAGCGCGCGCGTGTAGTCATGCGCCGGATTGTTGACGACCTGATCGGTCTCTCCGGCCTCGACGATCTTTCCGCGATACATGACCGCCACGCGGTCGCACATGTATCGAATGACCGACATGTCGTGGGAGATGAAGACATAGGAGAGGCCGAGCTCGTCCTGCAGCTTCATCATCAGGTCCAGCATCTGCGAGCGCAGGGAAACGTCGAGCGCTGAGGTCGCCTCGTCGGCGATGATCAGGCGCGGCCTGACGGCGATCGCCCGGGCAATACCGATGCGCTGGCGCTGGCCGCCGGAGAAGGCATGCGGATAGCGCTCCCGCCATGCGGGTTCGAGGCCGACCTGCTGCATGAGTTCGGACACTCGCTCATCGAGCGGCCTGCCCTTCAGGCCGGCGAGTTTCAGCGGCTCGGCGATGATC
This sequence comes from Rhizobium sp. P32RR-XVIII, assembly GCF_012641395.1. GTDB lineage: Bacteria > Pseudomonadota > Alphaproteobacteria > Rhizobiales > Rhizobiaceae > Rhizobium. Next base: position 48,749 of record NZ_JABAIH010000023.1, read on the forward strand.
TGGCCGACCGTCTTGCGGGGGCTGAGCGAACCGACCGGATCCTGAAAGATCATGCGGATATCGCGCCTGACATCCTTCAGCGTCGCCTTGTCGGTGGTGCGCAGCTCCACAGTGCTGCCGTCCTTGCGGCGGTAATCCATGGCGCCGGATTGCGGATCGTAGATGCGCAGCATGCAGCGGCCCATCGTCGTCTTGCCGGAACCGGACTCGCCGACGATGCCGAGCGTTTCGCCGGGCCGGACGATCAGCGACACGTCATCGACGGCGCGAAGCCCTGATGGGAATGTCAGCGAGAGGTTCTTTACTTCGAGCAGTGGTGGCGCTTCCACCGGGATCGGCGGCCGCGACAGGCGAACTTCCGCCTTGCGCTCCAGCTTGACGACCGAGCCGATCAGCCGGCGTGTATAATCGTCCTGCGGGGCGTGGAAGATCTGGTCGACCGATCCTCGCTCCATCACCTTGCCACGATACATGACGAGGACCTCGTCGGCGATCTCGGCAACGACACCCATGTCATGGGTGATGAACAGCACGGCCATGCCGTGGCTCTGCTGCAACTTGCGGATCAGGTCGAGAATTTCGGCCTGCGTCGTCACGTCGAGCGCCGTGGTCGGCTCGTCGGCAATCAGCACTGACGGATTGCATGCAAGGGCCATGGCGATCATCACACGCTGGCGCATGCCACCGGAGAATTCGAACGTGTAGCGGTCGATTGCCGTTTCCGGCTGCGGAATTTCCACCTGCCGCAGGAGTTCGAGCACACGCTCACGCTGCTGCTGGCCGCGGATACCGAAATGAATACGCAGCGCCTCACCGATTTGCGTGCCGATGCGGTGCACCGGTGAGAGCGAACTCATCGGCTCCTGGAAGATCATGGCGATCTCCTTGCCGCGCACATTTCGAATGTCTTTGCCGCGCGGGTCTAGCTTGGCAAGGTCGGTCGATGTGCCATCGGTCCGCGTCAGGACGATCGAGCCGCCCTCGATCCGGCCAGGCCGATCGACGATCTGCAGGATGGAGCGCGCCGTCACCGACTTGCCGGATCCGGATTCGCCGACGACGCAGAGTGTCTTGCCGCGCTTCAGCTCGAAGGAGACCCCATCGACCGCCTTGAAGATGCCGGTGCGGGTCGGAAAATAGGTCTTGAGGTCATCGACCTTGAGGATCGTATCGTCTGTCATGGTCATGAAACGGACTCGTAGGGATCTGCGGCATCGCGAAGACCGTCGCCGAGGAAGTTGAGGGAAAGCACCGAGATGACGATGGCGGCTGCCGGCGTGAACAGGAGCCACGGCGCCTGTGCCACGGCGCGGATATTCTGCGCCTCCTGCAACAGTACGCCCCAGGAGATGATTGGCGGCTGCAGACCGATACCAAGGAAAGAGAGCGCCGTCTCGGCAAGGATCATCGAAGGGATCGCCAGCGTCAGCGTCGCGATAATGTGGCTCATGAAGGACGGAACGAGGTGATTGAAGATGATGCCGATCTCGCTCATGCCGTCGAGACGGGCGGCAATGACGAAATCCTCGTTGCGCAGCGACAGGAACTTGCCACGCACTTCACGCGCCAGGCTCGTCCAGCCGATCAGCGAGACGATCAACGTGATGACGAAATAGGTACGAAGCGGCGGCCAGCCGACCGGAATGGCGGCGGCAAGGCCCATCCACAGCGGAATCGTCGGGATGGAGCGTAGGAGTTCGATCATGCGCTGGATGCCGAGATCGACCCATCCACCGAAGAACCCGGAAATACCGCCGATCGTGACCCCGAGCAGAAGGCTCATGAAGACGCCGACAAGGCCGATCGACAGCGAGATCTTGGCGCCATGGACGACACGCGAGAAGATATCGCGGCCGAGACGGTCAGCGCCAAAAATATACATGCTGTCGCCGGGCATCGGGTTCTTGAGGCCGAAGAGCTTGGTCTGCATCGGGATGAAGCCGAGCAGATAATAGGGCTGCGGCGCCTTGACGAAGAAGCCGACATCGACAGGCTTCGTCGGATCGGGCGTAAATTCGCGTCGCATGGATTCCGTATTCAGCGTCATCTTGAGCTGGCTGACATGCGGGTGGAAGGAGCCGTCGAGCAGCAAGGAAAGCCCCTGCGGTGGCGCATAGGTGAAGCGCGCATTCGTTGCGTTTGGATCGAGCGGCGCGATGAAATCAGCAAAAGCCGCCACGAGATACATGAAGACGATGACGACGAGGCTCGCCAGCGCGATCTTGTGCTTCTTGAACTTCAGCCAGAAGAGCTGCCACTGGCCGGCAACGGCAATATCCTTGCCGCTGAGATTGATGGACGGGCCGGCATCCGGCGGGAGGTGGGTGATATCTGTCATTGGAACCGGATCCGCGGGTCGGTGATGGCGAGCAGGATGTCGGAAATCAGCGTGCCGATGATCGTCAGCACCGAAATCAAAAGGATGAGCGAGCCGGCGAGATACATGTCCTGGGCAAGCAGAGCGCGTAGCAGCAGCGGGCCCGTCGTCGGCAGGCTCATGACGACGGAGACGATGATCTCGCCTGAAATGACCGCCGGCAGGATCCAGCCGAGCGTCGAGATCAGCGGGTTGAGCGCAAGGCGCACCGGATAGCGGATCAGGAGTTCGAATTCCGACATGCCTTTGGCGCGTGCCGTCGTCACATAGGGTTTCGACAATTCGTCGAGCAGGTTGGCGCGCATGATGCGGACAAGGGCTGCGAGCGATCCGAGGCCGATGATGATCACCGGCAGCCAGACATGCTGGGCAAAATCGATGAGCTTGCCGAAACTCCAGGACGCATCGACATAGGCGGGCGAGAAAAGGCCGCCAACGCTCTGACCGAAATAAGCCGACATGACATACATGGCCGAAAGCGCCATGAGGAAGTCGGGCACGGCGAGAAAGAAGAAGGCGAGGAAGGTCGCCGAATAATCGGAGATCGAATATTGCCGCACCGCCGAGAGTATGCCGATCGGGATTGCGACGGCCCAGACGAAGCAAAGCGTCAGGAAGGAGAGCAGCAGCGAGAAACCGAGGCGGCCCCAGATCAGCTCCGTGACCGGCTTGCCGAGCTCGAAGGAGATGCCGAAATCGCCATGCAGCAGGATGCCGGCAATCCACTTGTAATATTGGAAGTACATCGGCTGATCGAGGCCGTAGCGCTCGCGCATGGCGGCAACGGTGCCCTCTTCCACCGCACCGCCCTGGCTTGCCCAGTCGGCCATGAGCGTCGTCAGGTAGTCCCCCGGCGGCAGCTGGATGATGATGAAGGCGATGATGGAGACGGCAAAAAGTGTCGGGATCGCGAACACAAGCCGCTTAGCAATATAACGAAGCATGAGATTTGACCGTTCGACGGTATCGAAGGGATGGCCGACGGGGAAACGAGTTCCCCGCCGGACCTGGGAGGAGCCTTACTTGGTCGGCTTGTCGAAGTACCATTGGGTCAGCGTCGGCGCCGGATGCCAGAGGTTGCCGGTGATCGGGATGCCGTTGACGACATTCTTCAGGTTCTTCGACACCATCATGTATTTCGGCATCGGGCGCGAAATACCGATATTGAGGAAGTTGTCGGCCGACAGGTTGAGGAATTCCTTCATCTTGTCGCGGCGGTCGTCATCGTTGACGGCGGCATTGACCTTGTCATAGGCAGCCATCAGCGCCTTGATCTCAGCCGGCGGCTCTTCGCCCGTCGCGTGGTTGGAATACCATTCGCTCCAGCGCATTGCGAAGAAGATGTCCGCCTTCTGGAAAGGCATGTAGCAGCGCGGATCGGTATAGACTTCCGAGAGGCCGCCAACGCAGTTCCAGATATAGGCATCCTGCTCGTTGGCCGACCACATCGTATTCAGGCGGGCGCGGTCCGTTGTGCGCAGCTGGATGTCGATGCCGACATCCTTGGCGTATTTCTGCACCATCTGCATGACGTCGGGGTAAGAGAGACCGAAGACATCTGCCACCATGAAGTTGATGGTGAAGCGCTTGCCGCTGTCATCGAGACGGAAACCTTCGGCATCCTTCTTCGGCATGATCTTGTCGAGCATCTCGTTGGAGAGCTTCGGATCGAATTCCGTAAACTGCGTCGCCTCGCGCTCGTTGAAGAGCTCGTGCTCCGGCTGCGTTGCGACCTGTGCCGGCGCGCCCTGGCCGACATAGACGAGATCGATGATCTCCTGACGGTTGATGGCGTGGCTGAGCGCGATGCGGAATTCCTTGTTCTGGAAGAGCTTGCGCTTCACCGCATCTGTCGAGTTGAGGTTCAGCAGGATAACGGCGTCGTTGGCCGGCAGATCCTTCACGTCGACGAAGCGGTAGTTGCCGGTTTCCTGGCCGTCGAACAGAACCGACTTGAAGGTCGAATTGTTGATGTGGCGGAAGGAGAAGTCGAACTCGCCGGATGTCATCTTCAGCGCCATCAACTGCGGGTCGTCGAGCTTCGCCCATGTGATACCGTCGATATAGGGAAGCTGGTTCCCGTCCGGATCCACCTTCCAATAGTAGGGATTGCGGGTGGCCACGACGCGGTCGCTATCAGCGTAAGGCACCGTCAGGACCCAAGGGTTCATGGTCGGCAGCTCGAGGTTCTGCCAGAAAGGCGGCTGGAAAGTCAGCGAAACCTTGGAATTGAAGAGCGCCACCCAGTCGCCAGCGGCCGGATTGGCCTTCAACAGCGCCGGGATGCCATCCTTGTTATACTTCTCATGGAACTGCTGGAGGTAATGTTTCGGGTAAATGACCGGCAAATGGCCCTGGCCATAAGCGAGCTGCTGCAGGAAGAGACCATACGGCGCATCGAATTTGAACTCGACCGTCAGGTCGTCGATCTTGCGCACCTTGACGGGCTTGCCGGCAATGGTGAAGGTCGGGTTCTTGGCTGGCGAAAGCGCGTCGTTCATGAACACGTCTTCGTACCAGAACATGATGTCGTCAGTCGTAAACGGCTGGCCGTCGCTCCACTTCAGGCCCTTGCGCAGCTTGAAAGTGTAAGTCGTTGCATCCTCGGACGCGGTGAATTCCTCGGCGAGTGACGGTACGACCTTCTGCCAGGCCGGATCCCAGCGAACTAGCAGTTCGTTGGCGATGGTGCGGGTCAGATTGTACTGGTCGCCATTGGCAAGGATCGTGGTACGCAGCGTGCCACCATACTTTCCGATGCCATCGACCATGGTCTCGACATAGGGATGCTCCGGGAGACGGTCGGCAACAGCGGGCAGCTTGCCGCCCTTGACCTGCTCATCGAGCATCGGCGCCTGTTTGAAATCGACCGCCCAAGCCGGGACCATCGATCCCAGGATGGCAGCACCCAACAGCCCCGTCGACACGACGAGGCCACGCAGCGTTTGCTGGTAACCCATATATTTCCTCCTGATAACCGACCCTCTCCGCCGGCTTTGCATCTATCGTTGACGATGACCAACCCGTCCTCGTGTTGAACGGAAACTCTCAGATCATACATTCTATGTCAATCTGAATGTACAAAGTTATCTGTTTTGCCCTTGGCAAACACGACGAAAATGCATTAAAACGTAAAGTTATGAGCACGATAACGAGCATAAAACGAAGGCCTTACGAAGGTGATGAACTCGTCGAGGACGGCGGCGCTACCATTTACGAGCGGCTGCGGGACGACATCATCCACGGCCGTCTAAAGGCCAACGAACGCCTGAAGGTCGCAGAGCTCGCGAGCCGCATGGGAACCTCCACCAACCCGGTGCGCGAGGCTCTACAGCAATTGCGCGGGGAAGGCTTCGTCATCATCGCCCCGAATCGCGGCGCGCGCGTGCGGCCGATCGATGCGGACTTCGTGCGCGATATCTGCGAAATCGAAGTGCTGATCGAACCGGCCCTCACCCGCTGGTTCGTTAGTATCGCCACGAAGGGAGATGTCGAGGAACTGGAGCGCATCCAGGCAGAGATCGAGGCGCTTAATTTTGCCGACGAGATGAAGCACACAAATCTCGATATGCGCTTTCACAAGGTGATGTATGACCGGCACTACAATCGGCATGCCGTCGATCTTTGGATCCGCCACCGCGAGATTTTGTGGGCAATCGCCCGGGGGTTTCAGACCTCACTCAGCCGTCAAGCGAACGTGCTCGAAGAACACCGCGGACTGATTGCCTGCATTAAAGCGCAAGATGCGGAAGGGGCAGCGCAAACCATCGCTAAACATGTCGGCGGCTCTGGGCATCATATCATTGAACGCATGCGACTGGAAAAGCGGTACCGCTAATTCTTCGCCATGCTTTCGTCCTCTTCTGGAAAGCGAGAAAGTCGCGCGCTATCAACGCGGCGCTGCCCTCTCCGAAGCACAGGCATGGTAGGCTCCTATTCGGCTTAATTTTCGTCGATTGATAGACAGCCTCTGATCGCAATATGTTCACAGATCCGCATCAAAATGCCGGGGGTTCCAGTGTATAGTAACCCGCTATCCACAAATCTGCTATTTCCTCGAAACGAGCATCGCTCGCGCCGATTAGGCGCAAGTGCCTGGGAACACCCAGACCCGAGCATAATCGCTCGATCGCCGATACTGCAGCAGCAGAAGGCCCCTTCCATAGCCTGCGGTGTCGAGAGTGATCGCCGGCGGGTGATGTCAGGTTAACCGGCGATGAAGCTTTCGGCGGTAGTCGGCGGTCATGATCCAGGTCACTATCAGCTACAAGCGCCATCGTTTTCCACCCGCTGTGATCGCCCATGCGGTTTGGCTCTACTTCCGATTTCCGCTGAGCCTGCGTCTGGTGGAAGAGATGCTGGTGGAGCGTGGCATCGTCGTTTCCTACGAAACGATCCGCTGCTGGGCGAAGAAATTCGGACTGGAGTATGCCGGCCGCTTGCGACGAAAGCCTGCGAGCCCGAACGATGTCTGGCATCTTGACGAGGTGGTCGTGACGATCGGCGGGAGAAGACATTGGCTCTGGCGCGCCGTCGATCAGCACGGTTACGTGCTCGACGAGATCGTCCAGACCCGCCGCAACACCAAGGCTGCTAGACGCCTGCTGATCCGGCTGATGAAGAAGCAGGGATGCCTGCCGAAGCGCATTGTCACGGACAAGCTTCGCTCCTATGGCGCGGCACAGCGTCAGATCATGCCCAGGGTCGAGCATCGATCGCACAAGGGGCTGAACAATCGCGCCGAAAATTCGCATTTGCCACTGCGAAAACGGGAACGGCTGATGCAACGGTTTCGCTCGCCAGGCGCGCTGCAACGCTTCACAAGCGTCTTCTCGGCAGTCCGAAATCTCTTCGTGCCGCCGCGCTCGAAACACTCAGCTATCGCTGTCCATCTACACCGCCTCAGGGCGATCGCACATTGGAAGGCCGTGGCCGAGACAGTTGCCTGACCCACACGTCTTGTCGAACGCGTACTTCAAGAACTTAACCTGACATCACCAGACTGAGTCCTGACGTATGAGGCGACAGTCGCGAAAGTCGAACATCCTGATCCGTTGAACTATACAAACGGACTAACCCCTTTTACCTCCTCGTGGCGAGTTCTATATGGTGTTACAATTAATGCTCGTGGCGGTGTCGTAGAGACCGCGCCAAACGCAAGGTGGATATCGTTGGTTGCTAATGCGCGAGCCAGCGACTGAGAGCGGAAACTTTCGCCTTAAAGACACCAATCTCTGCCGGAATCTCCTCTGCTCGATTCCGGCGGCAATTTTTTGCCGAAGGAGAAATTCCATGCATCACGTTCCACGCCGCGAATTCATTGTTCAAGGCAGCGCGGCCCTCGCCTCGCTGGCGTTTCTCCATTCACGGTTTGCCCACGCCTTCCCAAGCCGGGCGGGTGAGACCGTGATCCCATGGCTTGATCAGCCGCCGCCCAATCCCGTTCCGGCGGTCATCCAGAACCAACTTGTCTGGGAGGATATGGATTCATGGGTGACACCCAATGACAAGT
>NZ_JABAIH010000024.1 GCF_012641395.1 Rhizobium sp. P32RR-XVIII
ACCGGATGTGAGATTGTACAGGCTCGAGAACGAGCCGGTAGTTGCTATGGGCTCAGACCATGGATCCGATTACGAAGGAGAAATTCGATGCCACATCAATGAACCGTTGACAAAAATCCTGATGTGAAACGGATTACGATCTCTTTGTTGCGACAAATGCCAAGACGCTGCGCAACACGATGATCGGCAACTTCCTCGATTGGTGCGGCGTATCGATCCCCTGCGGCACCGGCGATGCGGGAATGCCGGTCGGCTTCCTGTTGTCGGCGCCGGCCAATTGCGACGAAGCGCTGCTCGGCGCGGCGCTGTCGGCTGAAGCGATCATTCGTGGAGATTTCATTTGAAGTTCCAAGGCTTCGTTGCCTAGGATGCGGGTGATAGAGGAGGGCGGGGATGCCGGAGGGTTTGCCGAGTGGCCGTTTCGTGGCGCGCCCGCGGAGATTATTCATCGAAGAGAAGACTGGCAAATACGCTCTCGCTTGAGCGTTGAAGGGAGAATGGCATGACGGAAGTATCGGCAATCGACAGCTTTGCAGAGAAGATCAGGACGGGCGGGCATGGCGGCCTGCTTTCCGCCTGGGTCGGAATACCCGAACCTATGTTTGTCCACCACCTCGCGCAGGAAGGCTTCGATTCCGTCGTTCTCGACATGCAGCATGGGATGTGGGACATGGCATCGGCATCGAATGCTGTCGGTCAATGCCGTTCCGCCGGAAAGCCCGCGATCGCCCGTATCCCGGTCGGAGATTTTGCCGTTGCGTCACGTCTTCTTGACGCCGGCTGTACCGGTATCATTGCGCCGATGGTCAATTCGGTCGCGGATGCTGAGGCTCTGGTCAAGTTCACGAAATACCCGCCGCTCGGCGAGCGTAGCTGGGGACCGACGCTGGCGCTCAACCACATGAGGCTTTCGGCGGACGAGTATCTCCGCACGGCCAACCAGCTGACACTCACCATTGCCATGGTGGAAACGCGAGCTGCGCTGGAGGCGGTCGACGGCATTCTTGGTGTCGAAGGCATCGACGGCATTTTCGTCGGACCTGCGGATCTTTCGATCGCGCTCTCAAATGGGGCAAAGCTTGCGCCGGATACCGACGAAATCGACAGAGCGCTGGCGCATATCATCGCCCGCTGCCGCGCCCACAAGAAGTTTGTATGCGCCTTCGGCAGCGATGGCGCACGCGCGGGCGCTTTGCTGAAACTTGGCTGCGATATGGCGATACCAAGCGCGGACACAGCGCAGCTGCGCAGCGGCGCCGCCAGATCGATCGCTGCCGCCCGGACATTTGCTGCTGGCGGCTGAGCAGCTACCTGACGGCGAGCCAGATTACATGCCGCGCGCCACCGCGTTTGCCGTTGGCGCGCGCGTTGACCGCGTCCACCGAAAATCCGCTGTCGCGCAGCCTGCGGGTAAAGCGCGGATCGGGCGCCGAGGACCAGACCGCAAGCACGCCGCCGGGGCGGAGCGCGTCGCGAGAGGCACGGATGCCGTTGAAATCGTAGAGCCGGTCATTGGATTTGCGGGTCAGTCCATCCGGGCCATTGTCGACGTCGAGCAGGATCGCGTCGAAGCTCGCTCTCGCCGAACGGATCGCTTCGCCGACATCACCTTGCTGGATCAAGACTCGCGGATCGTCGAGACATCCCTTGAAAACGTCCGTCATTGGGCCGCGAGCCCAGGCGACGACCGCCGGCACCAGCTCAGCAACAACCACCTCGGCATCTGCCGGCAAGACAGCAAGTGCGGCCCGGAGCGTGAAGCCCATGCCGAGGCCGCCGATGAGAACCTTCGGGTGTTTCCGGCTCTTGATCCGCTCATAGGAAAGGGTTGCAAGCGCTTCCTCGGAGCCGCTGAGACGGCTATTCATCAACTCGTTGGACCCGAGCATGATGGAGAACTCGCTCCCGCGCTGCTTGAGGCGCAATTCGCCACCCTCGCCGGGGATGGTCGCGGAGTCGAGCTGTATCCAAGGTAGCATAGCGGCAATGCCTCACGTAAATTCGTGCCCCCCTAGCATGAAACGCACGCTAGTGAGACACAAATTGACGTAGGGGCACCGCAGCGGTTGTTTTTCCTAGTCAGGGGCAAGCCTGGCCGTAGCGGCTGGTCTTGGGCGCGACACCACGCTTCGGCGGCGGGCAACGGGCGGCATCCAACCTGTCGCGCGGTATGACGACATCGATACTGCCCGTCGGCATGGTATCGATGGGGAAGGCGAGGCGATTCATGGAGTCGTATTCCGGCGAGGTGCCGAGAGGGGGAGTGCCGTCGAAGCGGCCTGTATAATCCATGCCCGTATTGGATTGCGCCAACACGGGACCAGCTATGCCGAGAAAGACAATCGAAGTCACCGCGATGATCGTGCGCATGATCAAATTCCTCCCAGGTTGATCAACCCGGCGAGAATATCACAAACGGCCCGTTTGTTCCTGCATCTTCGATCACATCAGCGGGAGTGTTTCCCTTGGAAGCCAGTGGATTCAGCGCGCCGCCCAATTGGCGCCGCGCCGGAAGATCGGTCTCCTCTCAAGCAAGAGTGCGAGACCGGCGGTATGCAGGCGCTCTAGCCGAAGACAAGTCCACCATCGACGATGAGGTTTTGGCCGGTTACGGCGCGTGCCCAGGGGCTGGCGAAGAAAAGGACCGCATCGGCCGCTTCTTCCGGTGTCGTGACGCGGCGAAGGGGCGTGCTTGCTGCGATCAGATCGAAGACGGCCTCAGGCGTGGCACTGCTTGCATCCGTTGTGCGCAACAGCCCCCCGGAAACCATGTTCACCGTGATGCCGAGCGGTCCGAGCTCAGCCGCCGCCGTCCGCGTAAGCGAAAGCAATGCGCCCTTGGCGGCCGTGTAGTCATGATAGGGTACGACCGGGTTCTGGAAGAGGTTCGTGCCGATCGTGACGAGGCGGCCGAAGCCTGCGGCTGCCATCGCGGGACGGGCGGCCTGAATGAGGTTCAACGCGCCCTTCACTGCGGTGTCGAGCTGCGAGGTCATCCCCTCCCAGGTGATCTGGTCGAGTTTGGGGCGGGCATCGCCGTTGAAGCTGAAGTCCGCGAGTGCGTTGTGAATGATCGTCGTCGGCGCGCCGAAGGCCGCAGTGACGTCGTCTACGAGCTGTTTCACCTGGCAGGCATCGCGGACATCCGCCTGGAATGCTCTGGCCCGGCTGCCAAGCTTCGAGGCAAGCGTTTCGGCTTCCTTCCCGCTGGCGCGATAATTGACGGCAACCTTTGCGCCTTCGCGAATGAAAGCCGCTGCGATTGCGGCACCGAAGCCGCGTCCGGCGCCGGTGACGATGACTGTCTGCTCGCTGATCGGCAGGCTCATTTTGAATATCCCTTTACTTCCAGAGTTGATGGAAATGCAGAACCGGACCGTGACCCCCACCGACGCTAAGCGAGTCTGCGGACGCGACGGCGGCAGCCAGATAGTCCTTGGCCGTGGTGACGGCATTTTCCAGCAGTGCGCCCTTCGCCAGTTCGGCGGCAAGCGCGCTCGACAGCGTGCAGCCGGTGCCGTGCGTGTTTTTCGTAGGGACCCGCGATGCCTCGAACCAGGTGATGCCGTTTTCGCTCGCGAGTACATCGGGGCTCTCCGCACCCTCAAGGTGTCCGCCTTTGACGAGAACGGCAGAGGGGCCGAGGGCGCGAAGCTTTTCCGCTTGCAGCGCCATGGCCTCACGGGTTTCGGCATGCTCCTCTCCAAGAAGGGCTGCCGCTTCAGGCAGATTGGGAGTGAGCAGCATTGCGAGCGGCAGAAGGCGGCTCTTGAGGACGTCGATCGCCGTAACGTCGAGCAGGGCCGCACCTCCCTTGGCGATCATCACCGGATCGAGGACAATGGGAACCCCGCGGTGAGGCGAAAGCGCATCGGCGACAGCTTCGGCAATCGGCGCATTGGCAATCATGCCGATCTTGACAGCATCGACGCGGACATCGGCGAAGACCATGCGGATCTGTTCGGCGACGAATTCGGGCGGGACGAGATGGACGCCGGAAACGCCGCGCGTATTCTGTGCCGTCAACGCCGTCAGAACGGCCATGCCGTAGGTGCCTCGCGCAGAAAAGACCTTGAGATCGGCCTGGATGCCTGCGCCGCCCGAAGGGTCGGAGCCGGCGATGGAAAGAACGTTGTAGATCATGTGCGTGCCTTTCTGATGGCTTCAGCAATGCCGGCAGCGGCTTGCCGCGGATCGGGCATCCCACAGATGGCGGAAACCACCGCCAGGCCTTTGGCCCCTGCGGCAAGGACCGGACCGGTATGGTTCGCCTTGAGGCCGCCAATCGCGACTGCCGGTACGGGGCAGGCTTTCACCAGCGTCGCCAATCCGTCGATGCCGATCGGCGGCTCGTGATCCGGCTTGGTCGATGTGGCGAAGACCGGGCCTATGCCGGCGTAGTCGATGATCGCGGGATCGACGGCCGCCGCCAGCTCTTCGGTTTCGACCGAAAGACCAAGGATCATCGATGGGCCAATGCGCTCACGGGCGTTGCGGGCGTGCATGTCGTTCTGGCCGACATGCAGTCCATCCGCACCGATCGCCATTGCGGCTTCGACGTCGTCGTTGACGATCAGAAGCGCGCCCGTTCCGGTAAGCGCGGCTTTCAGTGCCCTGCCGGTATCGACAAGGCTTGCCGTACCGGCTTGCTTGTCCCGAAGCTGCACGATGGTCGCCCCTCCGGAAACTGCGGCGCGGGCCGTTTCGACCATGCCGATGCCAGCGCAAAGGTCTCGATCGAGAACGAGATAGAGCGAAAGATCGAAGCGCTTCATGCCGCCGTCACCCGCGCTTCCGCATCAAGCGCCGCAGCATCCAACCCGGCAAGCGCGTCAAGGAAACGCCATCCGAAAGAGCCCGGACCGTCCGCCCGGGCTGCAGCCTTTTCGCCTGCGACCGCAAAACTGGCCAGCGCCGCCACGGTGGCGTCGAATGGTTCATCAGGGACCGTCGCGGCGAATGCTCCTACGAGGCAGGTCAGCGAGCAGCCGAGGGCCGTGACTTGCGGCATCAGCGGCGATCCGCCCGCAATTCGACAGGCCCCCGTTCCATCGGTGACGAAATCGACCGCTCCGGTGACGGCTACCACGCTCCCGTATTGTCTGGCGAGGCTACGCGCGGCCTCTTCCGCCTGCTCGACCGGGTCACGGCTGTCGACGCCCCGGCCGCGGCTTTCGCCGCCGCCGAGCGCGATGATCTCCGACGCGTTGCCTCGAATGATCGCCGGCTTCAGGTCCAGAAGCTGCGCCACGGCTTGCCGGCGGAAACCGGTCGCATAATGGGCAACCGGATCGAGCACCCAAGGCTTGCCGTTTGCTACCGCCGATCTGGCGGCATTTTGCATGCCCTTCAGCCAATTCGCGGACAGCGTTCCGATGTTGATGGTCAGCGCGCCGGCGATCGCGGCAAACTCGCCGGCTTCCTCTTCGGCATGGACCATGGCCGGGGAGGCGCCTGCGGCGAGCACAACGTTGGCCGCGATATTCATCGCGACATAGTTGGTGATGCAATGAACGAGCGGCGCCGAAGCGCGCATTGCTGCAAGGAGTTTTCCAGGCGAGTTTTGTATCTGCATTTTGCCCCTTTTCCGACGGGGCAAAGACGCGTGGAGCCTGGCCAACAAGAAGCGAGGGCTCCGAGCGACTCCCTCCGCCGGCATGATCCGGTTCAGGTTCGAAGGGTGCTTCTCAGCCCGTCTTGCAACGGGCGCCCCTGTCTCTCACTGCGATCTTCATCGCAGACAAACGCCCGGCTGTCACCTCGAAAATGTGCATGCCTGCTCTTCGTCGACGGAGCTGCGGCCCCCGGCGCGGCCGGCACCCAGATTGAAGAAATGGTAGCGGCGCCGTCCGGTTATGGGAGAGCCCGGCCCATTCAAGTTCTGTGAATCGGGTCTATCCAGCGCACCTCTTCGGGCTTTTCCGCAGGCTCGATGTCCAGGTTCACGACGATGGGCTCCTGGCCGGAGCGGACAATCACGCATTCGAGCATATCGTCGCGGCTGGCGTTGATTTCCTGGTGCGGAACATAGGGCGGGACGTAGATGAAATCGCCGGGTCCGGCCTCGGCGACGAACTCCAGATTCTCGCCCCAGCGCATCCGCGCCTTGCCTTTGACGACAAAGATAATGCTTTCGAGATCGCCGTGATGGTGCGGGCCTGTTTTGGCATTGGCATGGATTGTCACCGTTCCGGCCCAGATCTTTTCCGCACCGGCGCGCGCTTGGTTGACCGCGGCCGCGCGGTTCATGCCGGGCGTCTGCGCCGTATTCGGATCGAGCGAATTGCCTGGAATCACCTTCACCCCGTGTTCGCGCCAGTCGATAGGTCCGTGGTCGTGGTCATGCGACATATTCTTCCCTCCGTATTATGAAAACAGGCTCCAATGAGGAAGCAAGAAGGCTAACCAGGCACCAAGGCGGGGATGCCCTGCTGGGCTACCACGTGCTGGCCCTGCCGGCTTGCCTAAAGGCCGTGAAGCCTGCGTCTCGCAGTTTGTGCTTCATGGTACATGCATTGATGCGCCGCGCTCAACCTCACAGGGAATCGCGTTCTGAAGTTTTCGGAAGCGATCGGGGCTAACCCGATTAGGTGACGATACTTCGCTCTCAGGTAATTTAGAATAGTCTGGACGGCGGAGGAGTTAGCGATGAACTCAAATGATGTTACATCGGCTGGCGAACTCAGTGAGCCCACATATGCTCACGAGCAGCCTACGGGCGCGTCATTCTCCCGGTCTATCGAGTCATATGCATTTTTCGCGGCGATATTTTTCTGCTCGATGAACTACTTCCGAACTGATTACGTATATTTCACCGTCGCGGACCTGGCTTTCCTGGTTTGCTTCTCGTTTGCTGCCGTAAACGGGCATATCGCGATCGATTCCCTCGGCAGACAGAGTACTGCGGTTTGGTGCTTCGGGCTTGCTTTGCTGCTTCTAGGACTGATGGCAAGCAGCATCGCAAGCCCAGCGCCGGATCGCGGGCTTATCGTCGTTCTGCAATATTTTTATGCCTATTTCATCATACTGCTCGTGTTGGGGGGAAGGTCCTACGAAGAACTCGTCACCGCCGCGAAGCTCTACGTTCTTTCGATAGTCACGATTTGTCTTCAAGGCATTTATCTCATTCACGTCGTTGGAGCGAAGAATACGCAATTCGTCAGCGGAAACGGGCGTTTCAGCGGTTTCATGGAGAGGGAAAACGAATGCGCCGCCGTAATCGCACTGGCGGTTCCAATCCTGTTCCTGCTCGTGTCGTTGGGCAAGATCAACAGGCTTGTCGCGTTCGTTGCGTTTTCCATTCTGGCATATGGCCTTCTCCTGACCGGCTCGAACACCGGGCTTCTTGGCTTCGGCAGCGGCATCGGCATCTACCTTTTGTTCAATCTGACATGGAGAAGAGCTGCGCTTGCCGCCGTGTTCTGCCTCGGCGTACCACTGATCGTGGAAACACAGATGCATGACTATCTGCCGGCGGTTTTCCAAAAACGTGTGCTGAGCGCCGTTGAAACGGGAGATATTACTCAGGCGGGAACATTCGGCTATCGCATCCAACTCATGCAGGAGGCGTCCGGTCACCTGAGCGAGACGCTCCTGCTGGGTTTCGGAGCAGACCAGTACCGAGAGTTCAGTTTCATCGGGCAGCCGGTACATAATGTTTATCTGCTTCTCTGGACGGAAGGTGGCTTGATCGCGGCACTCGGCTTCGTCGCCATGTGCCTGAGCGTCATCGGACCGGCAATCAGCGTGGCGCGAGTGAGAGGTGGCCTTCGGTACACGATTTGTATCTTCGCGACGCTCGCGGCGCTTTTGGCGATGGCGAATGGGATGCCGCACATGTATGGGCGCTTCTGGCCGGTTCCGCTGCTCATACCTGCCGTTCTGGCGCACGCCTTTGTCAGGCAGTCGGAGGATGCTTAGTCCCTTAGCGCTCGTCGCGACGAGCGCTAAGCGCCGCAAGGCATGTATCGAGATCAAGGAGACTTGAGATCACCGCATGGGGCCTATGATCGGGATTCGAAGGTTCCTGCATGTGGATGCGCCCCACGCGCGCAATCTGGATCGTCCACCAACCCAGCTGCCTTGGGGCGATAAAGTCCTTTGACGGATTATCGGCGATGTAAACCAGATCCGAGGGCGGCACGCCGGACCATTCTTGCACGTCTTCGAACGCTCTTGGATTCGGCTTCCAGAACTCGCGGCCCCAAGCGTCCGTATAGATGATATGGTCAAGAAACTCCTCAAGCTTCAGCGCGTTGACCTTTGCCATTTGTGTTGCGGCATGGCCATCGGTTATGAGGGCAGTCCGACCACTCCGTGCGGGATTGCAAAGATATTGCCGTGCATCGGGGGCGAGGGCGATGCGGGGAAGATGGTGCCGGTAGACCTCGACCATTTTGTCGACGAGCGACTGATCGCAGGTCACGCCCGCGGCCGCGAGTGCCTCGTCGAACACGCGTGAACGCCTGCCTGCAGCGAAGATCGCGTGGCAGTGATCGGCAAAGTTCGTGATTCCCATCTCCTGCTCCAGCCACGCGGCCGCTGTCTCAAACCCGCTCCTTGCGAATTCGCTTTCGAGATAGAGCGTGTCATCCAGATCAAAGACGAGGACGGCGTGTGTCTCACTCATCTGCGTCATCCACAAAGACCGCTTGGTCGTAACGCAGCATCAGCGCGCCAGCCTGCCAATCATTCTGACAGCTCGGTGGCAGGCCCGAGACTTCCTCAAGAAGCCATTTGGCAAATCGTGCTCCGGCATAATCAGCCAGTGGATAGCCGCCTCCGAAACGCGCGTTAATCTCGATGACCTTAGGTCCCAGGGCTGCATCATCGATGATTTGGAAGCAGAATACGCCTCTCAGTTCCGGCAGAGCCCTGACGATATCGTGAGCGATGACGGCATGTTGCGGATGGCGTTCGGTGAGGCCTTTTTCAACCTCGCCGGCCCTGATGCGAATGCGGCGATGTGTGATCACCGTTTGCAGGCTGCCACGAGCATCGATGAAGGCGTTGACCGTGTATTCCGGCCCCGTGAGGTTTTCCTGCGCAATCATGGGCTCGCCGACCTTGGCGGGCAGCTCATCGGGTGAGGCAACAATCCTGATCGCCCGGCTGGCGCTTCCGGACCTCGGCTTCATAAAGATCGGCCACGACCATTCGCCGGCCGCGACGAAGTCTTCAAGCGCAACGGTACGGGGAACGGGGACGCCTGCCGCCCCGAGCACGGCCGTCGTCGTGAGTTTGTCGCGAACGATTTCGATCACCGCTGGCGGGCTTACATGAACGCGGCAGCCGAAGGCCGCGAAATCCTCGAACGCATAGGCGAGCGGCAGGAGTTCTGGGTCGATCGTGGGAATAACGAGATGAATGTGCTCGCGTGATGCTATCTCCTGCAAAGCAGGAACGAACCCGGCGTCGCCGACAGCCGGAACTGCATATCGCGCATCGGCAGAGCGGCAGGCAGCACTCATGTCGGGTTCGAGGTCGGACGCGACGACCCTCAGCGAGATTCCCATTTCTCTCGCTGCCTTTCGAAAGCACTCAATGAGCGCGACCCTTCGGCCAGCGGACGAGATCAGGATGCTGATCGCTCGCGACGTCATTGGCATATCCCTTCAAGCATCCGTGCCTTCGGCGGCTTTGGCAGAATGCCGACTGCTGATATCGTTCAAGCAGAGAGGACGCGCCGCAAGTGACTGTGCATCGGCGGCCGTGGTTTACGGGGCCGCCAGCTGTTGACGTCTATACACCTGCCGTCGCCACACATAACGAGGAACCCGCAGTCGCTCACCGCCTGGATCTGTCCGGGAAGGCCGATATATCGATCCGGGTGGGGAAATAGCTCGGCCGCGTCTATGTAAATTCTCTTGCGTCCGCTATGCGTAAAGGCGCCAGGATAGGGATCTCCTACTGCCCGTATGAACCGCACAATATAGCTTGCGGACAGACGCCAATCGATCAAGCCGTCCTCAGGCCGGCGCCGCGCGCAATAAGAAGCCTTGGTTTCATCTTGCGGGATCCCCGGCGCACTGCCGGCTTCAATCATTTTGACGGCTTGAGGGACCATTTCCCGAACGTTCAGCATTTGCTTCGAGTAAAGGCTGCGGGCTGTCTCGTTATGGGCTACATCGAAAATCCGCTGCAGCAGGATCGGCCCGGAATCCACACCGTCGTCGAGCCAGAAAAGCGTCGATCCCGCCGTCTGCTCTCCGCGAAGAATGGTCCACGCAATGACGCCGCGTCCCCTCAGCTGGGGAAGGGCGGCCGGGTGGAAGCCAATGCTGCCGATGCGGGCTAGCTCGCGGAATGGGCGACGGCATATCTGGGACCATCCGATGACTAGGATGATGTCCGGATCGGCGCTGGCAATCCTCGCGAGGGTCTCGGCGGAATTTATGTCGGTGGTATAGCAGACTGGAATGTTTTCTGCGGCCGCCATCGAAGCAATATCGGCAAAGTCCGAATGCCGTTGAGCAGCAGTAAGTGGCAGGGTAATCACGAGGGCGGGCGAGCACCCCGAGGCTAAAAGCGCTGCCAGGGCGACTCTGGAACCTTCCACAGCTCCGACGAATACGATCCGCATTCGGTAATCCCGGGATTACATCGACTTGTACCCAGCGAGGCGACAAGACCCCGGTGGCATTGTATCAAGAAAGGCGAGGCTTCACGGAAATCCATTTTGAACCTATAAAAACACGAGTGTGCAACGGCTGTCCAGAGGCGTTGCAGTGTGCCGCCTTGCCGGTAGCTGGAGGAGCATCGTGGCCAGGGCAGATGTCATGCATGTCATCACCAATTTCACCGCACATGCGGGCGCCGAAACCATGCTCGCGCGGCTGCTGCATTCGTCAGACGATACGCGGATACTGGTTGTCTCCCTCATCGGAATCTCGGAACGCAACCTGAGGATCTCCGCCAATCCTCGCGTCGAATACGTCGCGCTCAAAGCCACGAGATTGACTTCTCTGGCGAATGCTACGTTCAAACTTGCCAAGCTGATCAAGCGGGAGAGACCGCGTGTCGTCGTATGCTGGATGTACCATGCGATGATCGTCGGCACGCTTTCGGCGTTACTGGCCCGCGGGCGCACTCCCGTCATCTGGAACGTCCGGCAGTCGCTGGATGATTGGGCATCGATGACGCGGAGCTCACGCGCGGCTGTGACGATGGCAAAGTGGCTGTCCTGGCATCCTACCGGATTTATCTTCAATTCAGCCAGAGCACTGCGGATGCACACGGCAGCCGGTTACCGGACGCGAAATGCCGTTGTCATACCCAATGGTTTTGAGTTACCGCAGCTTCCCAGCCCTCGACCGCGAACGGCCAAGCGGATCGGCATTGCAGCGCGGTTCCATCCTCAGAAGGACCATTTGACGTTCTTCAGCGCAGCGGCCCTTCTTCTTCAAGCGCATCCAGAACTCACATTTGTCGCTGCCGGAAGCGGACTTTCCTGGCAAAACCCCGCCGCCACCCAGATGATCTCGGCCGCGGGCCTGCCACGCCATAGCGTTGAGATGTTGGACGAGATCGAGGATATGGCCAGCTTCTATCAATCGATAGACATCCTCGCACTTTCTTCACGAACCGAGGGTTTCCCGAATGTCCTAGCCGAGGCGATGAGTTATGGGCTGCCCGTCGTCACTACTGACGTCGGTGACGCTGCAAGCCTCATCGGTGACGGCGGACTGGCAGTACCACCCAGAGATCCCGCAGCCTTGGCGGCGGGGATACAAGAACTTCTCGACAGCGGCCCGGCTCGTTACGGTGAATATGCTGGCGCCGCGCGGCGCCGTATTGAGGAAGAATACGCGTTGGAAGTCGTTGTCCGGAAATACGCCGATTTCCTGAACTCAAGCAAAACGACCGCTGATCGAAAATCAACAGCCATGTAATACTTTCGGACTAATAG
Organism: Rhizobium sp. P32RR-XVIII; assembly: GCF_012641395.1. GTDB lineage: Bacteria > Pseudomonadota > Alphaproteobacteria > Rhizobiales > Rhizobiaceae > Rhizobium. Next base: position 11,909 of record NZ_JABAIH010000024.1, read on the forward strand.
CTAGTCCGAGATCGTCATCTGGATCATTCCATCTTTTTGCGCAATATTCATTAGGCGCCGCCGGATGGATGCGACTGCACAAGCTTCAGACACTCAACCTGATCCCTGACATGGCTGCGCTCACCGTAGACTCGCCGGGAGATGCATGGTGCTCAGAGCAACCGAGTTTTTTTCCAAAGAGGGAGCCTCAGCTTGTGATCCGGCCACGGAGTCGGCCTTCTTTTCTGCGCTCAAGATGCGCAACGGCACATTCAAGTTCACTCAGCCTTGCCGTTTCAGCGAACTCGAACGGCTTATTCAGCCTTTCGTGAAGGAGCGGTCGGGGTCGCTGCAAGAAGTTCTGGATATAGGGGTGTCAACTGGTGTGACGACGGTTGAATTCGCCAATTTTCTGCGGAGCAATGGCGCCTCCGCTAAGGTAATAGCAACCGACCTCTTCATTAACGCCCATATTGTTCATGCTTGGCCCCAACTCACTGTGCTTGCAGATTCGGAAGGGTGGCCTCTTCAGTATGACTTCCGGGGGATCGTTGTCCGGCCCTGGATACGCCGCCTCGACTACCTCACGTTGGCGTTCGTGCCAAGGCTGCTCGCCCGGTGGCTGTTGCGAGCTAGGGCAAGAGCTTTGATCGCCGCAGGCAGCAGCGAGGTCGTACAGATGACAACGCGGCTGCTGTCGAATGACGGCGATATCCTTTTCGTGGAGAACGACATCATGAAGCGGGCGCCGGCGTTTGCCGGTCGCTTCGATTTTATCCGCGCGGCAAATATCCTTAATCTGAATTATTTTGGCGAACGGCAAATCAACGAAGCGGTTGCCAATATCCGGTCCTATCTGCGCGGCCCCGGGGCGCTTCTCCTCGTCACGCGAACGAATAACGCTCGCCGGAACGCCGGAACGCTCTTCGAGTTGCTACCATCCGGCACTTTTCAAATTTTGAAACGGATTGGCGGCGGATCCGAAATCGAGCGTCAGATACTGCGGTCTCGGCCTTAGAGGGGTGCGGTAAATGTTGAAACGGCTCTTCGATGTGCTGTTCGCGATTACCGCAGGACTCGTGGCCTTGCCGATCCTTTTACTGCTCGGCGTGGCCGTAAGGATCATTCTCGGCTCTCCCGTCATCTTCAACCAGGAAAGAGCTGGGAAAGAGCGGCGGCTATTCAGGATGATTAAGTTCCGGTCAATGAGTACCACTAGGGATCGCGATGGAAAGCTCCTGAACGACGCCGAACGCACGGGAAAATTCGGCTATGTCCTGCGTCGGTCACGGCTGGATGAGCTGCCGGAATTATGGAATGTTTTGATCGGCGACATGAGTGTCATAGGACCGCGGCCAATCTTGCCGGACAAGATCGAGGTCCTTGGCGAGCGTGGACTGGTGCGTTGTTCGGTTAAACCTGGACTGACCGGCTGGGCACAGGTCAATGGAAATGCCAAGCTCACTGACGATGAAAAGGTGGACCTGGATCTCTGGTATATCGAACATCGAAATTTTCTCACTGACATACTGATAATCGCTAAGACCGGCCTAGTTATGGTGTGCGGCGAGAAGCGCAACGAAAAGCACCTTGCACAGGCGGTGTCTGCTGCGATGAACCGCGAGATCCGCCACTTTTGAGAGGGCACAGTCTGGAGCGTGACGGCAACTCCAATGTGAAGAGTTGATGGCGGCGAAGGCGGGAAATTGGGAGGCATCCCACCTTCGAGGCAGGGAGAGTTGGTATGCTGATTTCCGTCGAAGAGTGTCTTCCGGCGTTGCGTTGCCCGGTCACCCGATCCAGATTGATCAGAAGCGGCGAGAATTCGCTACGCACCGAAGGGGCGCCTGAAAACCAAAAAGACTACAAGATCGTGGCGGGGAGACCCATTCTGATCGACTTTTCCGACTCCGTGCTTGTCGAAGAAGAGGTTTTCGCCGCCAACGCCAATAGCCCGATCTCGCGCCAGAAACATCATGGGGCGAAAGCTCGCATCAAGCGGCTTCTTTCACCGCAGAAAGCAGGCACTCGGAACAACGTCAAACGTCTGATTGCTGATCTGGGAAGAAGGACGCGGCCAGTCCGGCTCCTGATTGTTGGCGGCGGCAGTGTGGGGCAGGGGATGGACCCGATTTACGAGCATCCTGATATTCGGGTTTACAGCTTTGATATTTACGCGACGCCAAACGTGCAGTTCGTTGCAGATGCCCATCATATTCCGCTTCCGGATGAGTTCTTCGACGCAGCCATCGTTCAAGCCGTTCTCGAGCACGTGCTTCAACCCAATCAGGTGGTCTCTGAAATATGGCGCGTATTGCAACCCCAAGGCCTGGTTTATGCCGAAACCCCATTCATGCAGCAGGTCCACGAGGGCGCGTTCGACTTCACAAGGTTCACCGAAAGCGGCCATCGCTATCTCTTTCGCCGCTTCGAAAGGTTGGACTCGGGAGCGAACGGCGGTCCCGGAATCCAGTTCATGTGGTCAGTAGATTATCTCGTCCGCAGCCTGTTTCGCTCCGTCACCGCCGGGAAGGTTGCCAAACTCGCCTTCTTCTGGATGCAGTATCTGGACCGGCTCATACCCGCTCCCTATGCAGAGGATGGCGCAAGCGGTGTCTTCTTCTACGGCAGCAAATCAGAGCGAACACTGTCGCCCTCACACATTGTAAAGCATTACCAGGGCGCACAACGTAACCACGGGTGATGTGAGGCGCCTCTGAACGCGCCTTCTGAAGAGTAGCCTGCGCGGCTGCCGTTTTGGAAAGAGGTACTCGCATCGCGGGTACATTCTCATCAAACCCGCGATCGTTGACGAAGACGGGGCAATGCGCGAGACGATAATCTCCTAATGATTGAAATATAATAGACTCGCCAATATTTAGTATATAGTCGTTATAACTATAATTAATTACCCGATCCGCGCATATAATACTTGCATACAGCTTTAATATAATGTGCCTTTACAAAAAAAATAGGTGATGTACCGTCGCTAAACCACTCTCGGCTCCGATCGAACCATGGCAAAACGTTGCGGAAACCTTGAGTTTTTCTGTCAATGCCGGGGAATAAAAGCACAGCATCGAAGCTTATGTTACCGCATCGCTACGGCGGGGCGCGTTGGAGTTGCAAGGGGATGCATGGATGGAACGCGGCGACAAAGTCATCTCAGTCCATCGGCGCGGGTTACACGTTCGACGAGACGACATTTTAGCGACATGGAAGACGATCTCAGGCATATTAGACGCTTTCAACGCGGCGATGATTGCATCTAAGAAGACGGTGCGTTCGCAAGTTCGAAAGATCAGGCAGGCTCCCCGTCTGTTCGCGACCGATCTTATTTCGGCATGCTTCGCGCTGACCTTCGCGTTCATCGCGCGCTACGGCTTGGAGGATGTCGAAGCACGGCCAGAATTGGTCAATAGCCTGCTATTTGCCGGTCCCCAATATCTGGCGATTTGTGCTGTCACATTCCCCATGGCTGGCCTCTACAGCCGCAATTGGCGATACGGCTCAGTATCGGACCTTTGGACCATTCTACGGGCGGTCCTGATAACCACCGCCCTTTTGGTCTGTGTGTTGTTTTTCATGACGAGGCTGCAGGACATTCCACGCACGGCACTGTTGTTGGAGGCCCTCCTCCTTTCACTGTTCCTGTCGGCATCGCGTCTGAGCTTTCGGATCAACGAGCTGTCCGCACCGGATCATCATATCTGGTTAAGGCGACAGTCCGAGCAGGAGAAAAAAATACCGACACTGCTTGTCGGTGCAAGTGATGCGGCAGATCTCTATCTACGCGCAGTTAGTCGGGACCGCAGCTGCGTCCATCGCCCCATTGGCATCATAGAGCCGACCGGCGCGTGCGAAGGGATGATGTTGCGTGGAGTGCCGATCTTAGGGACGCTACCGGATTTCCAGAGGATCGCCGCGGATCTGCGTCTGTCCAACTCATTCCCGCGCCACCTTATCTTTACGGAGGCGCCATCCGTTTTCGGGGAAGAAGCGTCCGAAAAGCTCATCAAAGAGGCTGAGGCGTTGGGTATCGCCGTTTCCCGTCTGTCACAGATGACGGAGTTGAAAAGAGCCAAACGAGAAAACACGTTCGAACTCAAGTCAATCGAGCTGACGGACCTGCTGGAACGGCCACAGACTGCGTTGGATAGGGAAGCTATCCTTCGGCTCATCCGCGGCCGCCGAGTTCTCATCACCGGCGCCGGTGGCTCCATCGGGACCGAGCTCACGCTTCAGATCGCGGCTTGTGAGCCGTCGCTACTCGTTCTTGTCGAGAACTGCGAATACAATCTCTATACGATTGACCTGGAACTCGGCGAACGCTTCCCGAGCCTGCCTCGGGCAGCATGTCTGTGTAATGTCCGGCGCGTCAGCCGCGTCAGTGAAGTCTTCGAGCAGTATAGACCGGAGTTGGTTTTTCACGCGGCGGCTCTCAAGCATGTTCCCATGGTTGAGATCAATCCGTGCGAAGGTGCACTCACGAATGTGATAGGCACAATGAACGTCGCGAATGCCGCCCGGCAGGTTGACGCTCTCGCGATGGTCCAGATTTCGACGGATAAGGTCGTCAATCCGACAAGCGTCATGGGGGGCACCAAGCGTCTCGCGGAGCTCTATTGCCAGGCGCTCGACCTCGAAGGCATCGAGAGAGGAAGCGGCCCTCGCTACATGACTGTTCGCTTCGGCAATGTCCTTGGCTCGAGCGGCTCCCTCATTCCCCTGTTCAAGAGGCAGATTGCTAATGGAGGGCCGTTGACCGTTACCGATCCCGACATGACGCGCTTCTTTATGACTGTTCGGGAAGCGGTGGAGCTGACGTTGCAAGCTTCCGCTTACGGACTCGAGGGCGATATCGGGAAGGGCGAGATCTTCGTCCTGGATATGGGGAAACCGGTGAAGATCATTGATATCGCACGCAGAATGATCAGGCTTGCAGGCCTTACTCCCGACGTGGACATAGCGATCAAGGTCATTGGATTGCGTCCCGGTGAAAAGTGCTACGAAGAACTTTTCGATATCAATGACACTCAGGTTCCGTCGCCCGTTCCCGGTGTTTTCGGAGCGGTACCGCGGCCGGTGCCACTGTTCAAACTCCGCACGTCTTTCGCTCGCTTGGAACGCTTCGCCGAATTGGGCGATGCGTCCATGGTGCTAGCTCTCATAAGCAGTCTGGTTCCCGGATACAATTGGCGCCGGTCGGCATACCGCGATGCGGTTCTATCCGAGATGCACAATGAGCGCGCCGGCAACGAGGAACGGGGTCGCGACGCCAATCTCCCGGACGACTTACTTACCGCTCTTGTAACTGAGGCTGATGGAGGACGTGCTGGACCGTTTGAACGGGGTCGCGCGCCCCGGCTGCAGTAGGACCAATCGTCGGCGGGGCGCCGGCTGATCGCCCCCTCGAAAACTTGCCAATCGGTGTCTCTCCTGGAGATAGCGTTGAACTTACACGCAACACCAACCGACACCATGCCGAAATCCAATTCGCTGCTTTTGCAGCAGCCGAAGCGCGGCTTACGTATCTTGGTGCTGTCAAGCTACAGTCGTTCATTAACGAATTTTCGTCTGGAACTATTAAAATCCATGGTCCGCGCCGGGCATGCCGTCGTCGCTGCAGGGCCGGAGGACGATCCGGAGGTCAAGGCTGACCTATCGAGAATCGGGGTCGAGTTCGCGCACACGCCCATGGCTCGAGCGAGCCTCAGTCCGGTCAGCGACATCGCGGCGCTCGTCCGTCTGAGACGGCTCATGAAAACGATCAGGCCGCAGGTAATCGTTCCCTATACGATGAAGCCCATTCTCTACGGTGGAATTGCCGCACGTATATCGGGGGTGCCATGCCGCTGCTTCCTGGTCACAGGACTGGGCCACGTTTTTTCGCAAGCTAGTCTAAATACCTTGAAGGGCCGCGCAATACATCGGTTGAGCGTTTCGCTATACCGCCGGGCATTCGCGGGCGCAAAAGCTGTCTTTGTTTACAATGATGCCGATTGGGCCGACATCATCGAAAATTCGCTGGTGGAAGACGTTTCGATTATTCACCACGTTGATGGCTCGGGGGTGGATGTCGACCATTACGCCTTCGTGCCTCCTCCCGGCGAGAAGCCGGTCTTCCTAATGGTAGCGCGTCTCATCAGGGACAAAGGCGTTTTTGAATATGTCGAGGCGGCGCGCCGCTTGAAGCGACAGCGACCTGACGCGGAATTCCTGTTGCTTGGTCCCGTTGACCCCAATCCAGCGGCAATATCGCTGCAAGAGGTTCAGCAATGGGCCCGTGAAGGCATCATAGATTATCTAGGCGAAACCAAAGACGTTCGTCCGTTCCTTGCACGATGTAACATATTTGTCCTTCCCTCGTATTATCGCGAGGGAATACCTCGCAGCGCTTTGGAAGCGATGGCTGTCGGGCGTCCAATCATCACCACGGACCTGGCGGGTTGCAGGGATACCGTCGAGCCGGGTGTCAACGGCTATCTCGTCGCGCCACGCAGCGTGGACAGCCTCTTTGACGCCATGTCGGCGCTTGCCGATCGCCTTGAACTGGCCGCTGAAATGGGCCGCCACTCCCGAGAGCTGGCCTGTCGCCGGTTTGATGTTCACCTGATCAACGAAATACTTCTCGATCGAATGGGCCTCTCAAATTCTAAAAGCCCAAGCCAGAATCTGGCGTCGCGCGGCTCCCGGCAGCGGCAGGCAGAGAAATGCACGACCACGGGCCAACGACTAAGTGGGATGGGGAGGGGCATTTCGTGGAGAGGATAAAGGTAACTCCGCCTGGCGTCGGTTCGCAGTCTGTCACCGGCAGCCATCATGGCGCAACTTTTCAGCAGCGCCTTTCTCCGCCGCGTTCCGGCTATGGATTATCCGATCTGCTGGAGATGGTGCGGCGGCACAAGTGGTTCTTCGGCTCTGTCCTGGCGGCCGGACTTACTCTGACAGTCCTGGCCGCGCTTCTGATGACAAAGGTCTATATCGGGGCGTCTGCCATCGTGTTCGACCGAAACGATGCTCGTCCATACGAGGCTGTCGAGGAACTTCGAAACCAGGAGCGTGACAAGTCGGTCATGGAAACGGAGCTGGACGTCATCAAATCGCGCGTATTCGTCGGAACCGTTGTGGACGCACTCGATCTAATCAACGACCCTGACTACAACACCTATCTTCCGCAGCACGATGACGAGAATGAAGGAGGCATCAGCCTTCTTGTGAATGCAGCGACCAAATTCCTGGCCCCAAAGCAGGACTCCGAGATGGTCGGCAGTCGGCTGATCTCTACGAGCGTCCAACGTGATCGGGCAATAACGACGCTCCTCGCATCCTATACCGTCGACCGCAAGGGCGACAGCCTGGCGATGACGATCCAGGCACGGCAGACAAGCCCGCTGAAGGCAGCCGCGATCGCCGACGCCATTGCGCAGCATTATGTCGATTGGACTGCCAAGCTCACGGATGAAGCAACGACGAACACGATTGACTATCTGAGAGGTCAGGCAAGTGAACTTGGCGGACGCATAGCGGCGATGGAACGTCAGGTAGCAGCGTTTACGGCCAATCGCGATCTGACCTTCGATCCCAAGGATGATGTCCTGAAGTCGCGCATGGCGTTGATTAATGAGCAATTCACGGTCGCGAGCGCTGATGAGACAGCCGCGCGATCGAAATATGTGGAGGCGAAAACGCAGCTTGCATCAGGCAACATAGCAGCGGTCGTCCGTGTCGTAACGTCCGAACCGCTGGATCGCCTTCGCACCGAACAATCACGTCTCGAACGGCTGAAGGCGCAGCTCAGCTCCAAGTTTGCCAAGAACCATCCATTGGTCGCCGATGCCGACGCCGAGCTCGAAGCCAATCAACGGCTGATGATGGAAGAGGCCGATCGAATTGTTCAGGAATTGGGAAATAGCGCAGAGGTCGCGGCCGTTCGCGCGGCAAAATTCAGTGCGGAGGTCGCGTCTCTACAGAAGCAAATCCAGGAACGGAGCCTTGCGGAAATTCGCAGACGCGAACTCGAGAGGGATTTGCTGGCTGAACAGAAGCGTTACGATCAGGTCGTGCTTCGACTTGGAGATCTGGACCCAGAGCGCGGCGAGCACAAAGGGTCAGCTATGGTCGCCTCCTATGCGGAGGTCCCGACAAGCCCTGCGTTTCCGAAACCGTCGCTTGTCATAGTTGCCGGAGCGATTGGCTCCCTCATCCTCGCCGTTGTGACAGCCATCATTGTCGATGCGCTCGATGATCGCTTGTATCGTCCGAGGGATGTCGAAGACATTTTGACCCGGCCGAATTTGGTGACGGTCCCGAGAATAAAGCGGCGCTTTGGCAAGGGGGCCAGTTCGTTCGAATATGTTCTCGACGGCCCGTCTTTGCCTTTTGCGAAGGCCATGCGGAATCTATGTCTGGCATGGCGAACGATCGGACGGCCGAGTGGTGGGAAGATTGTGATGTTCTGTTCGCCGTCGACGGGCGAGGGCAAGACCACGGTCGCCCTCGGAATGGCTGCGGCGGCGACAGCGAGCAATCTTCGCACGGTCCTGGTCGATTTTGATCCGTCAGCGAAAGGAGCAGGAGCTCTTCTTGGACTAAGCGTGCCGCGTTTGGTACCGAAGCTCGCCGATCCGCAGGATATATGCGTCTCAAGCACGGCCTCGCCGACATATCCCAGGCTTGATGTGGTTTTCGCGAACTTCACAGCCGACGATGCAGAACCGCTCTGCTCCTATCTGCGCAAAATGTACGATCTGGTCATCATCGACGCTCCCAGCTTGGACGCCGAGGAAGGGGCTGTTTGGCTCGCCGCCCACGTTGATTCAATCGTGATTATAGCCGCGGCAGGACGCACAACCGAGCGGAAGCTCGTGGGCGCGCTGAACCGTCTCTTGGTCAACCAGCCCTTCATACTCGGAGGTATTCTGAATCTGTTTTCGGTCTCATCCGAAGCCGGTAAGGCGCCACTAGCCGACCCGCATCGGCCCGGGCTTTGGAAGCGGTTGAAAACTTCGTTTGGTCGCAGAGCAACGGCTTGAAGGGCTATCAAATGGTGAGAGCCGAATATCTGGAGCAACTGGAAGCGGAGTCGATCCATATCCTGCGGGAGGTGGCGGCGACGTGCGCGCGCCCGGTACTGCTCTACTCGATCGGCAAAGACTCGTCAGTCCTTCTGCACTTGGCGATGAAGGCGTTCCATCCGGGGCGGATCCCTTTTCCGCTACTTCATATCGATACGACATGGAAGTTCAAGGAGATGATCGCCTTTCGCGACAGAACCGCACATCGTCTCGGTCTGGACCTCATCGTGCACCGCAACGAAAGCGGTGTCACAGACGGCGTCAATCCTTTCGACTACAGCCCGAGCGCCTATACGCACGTCATGAAGACTTTGCCTCTTCGAGAGGCGCTCGACACATATGGTTTTGATGCAGCTTTCGGAGGCGCTCGCCGTGACGAGGAGATATCACGCGCCAAGGAGCGGATTTTTTCTTTCAGAAATGCCTCCCACTCCTGGGATCCGAAGAGGCAACGCCCCGAAATGTGGAGGACATACAATACTCGCATTAATAAAAATGAATCGATCCGCGTATTCCCGCTGTCCAATTGGACAGAGCTCGATGTGTGGCAATACATTCTGAAAGAAAATATCGAAATCGTCTCGCTTTATCTCGCCGATAGGCGTCCCACCGTCCATCGAAACGGCATGCTCATCATGGTTGATGACGAGCGCCTGCCGCTTCTTCCCGACGCGATCATCGAAGAGCGGCTTATCCGATTCAGAACGCTCGGCTGCTACCCTCTCACCGGTGCGATCGAATCCAGTGCTCGCACGATCCCCGAGATCATCTTTGAAGCCTTGGTTGCCCGGACGACGGAGCGTCAGGGTCGTGCCATCGACCACGATGAGTCCGCATCAATGGAGAAGAAGAAAAGGGAGGGTTATTTCTGATGGAGGTCCAGGTCGAAAGCCGAGGCACGACAACAGAAGCCGACGCACCGCAGGGCTCTTGTCTTCGGGTATTGACCTGCGGGTCGGTCGATGACGGAAAGTCAACTCTCCTTGGCCGCCTTCTGTTCGACACGAGTTCTGTTGCCGACGATCAGATTACCACCCTTACAAAGGACAGTGCCCGTTTTGGCACGGTTGGCGAAGGGAAGCTTGATTTGGCGTTGCTGGTGGACGGTTTGGAGGCTGAACGCGAACAGGGAATTACGATCGATGTTGCCTACCGGTTCTTTGCCAGCAGCAAACGCAAGTACATCCTGATCGACGCTCCCGGTCATGAAGAATTCACGCGCAACATGGCAACGGGTGCCTCCAATGCGGATGTAGCGATTGTCCTGCTGGACGCCAGGAAGGGGCTCCTGCCGCAAAGCCGGCGTCATACCTTCATCAATGCGCTGCTTGGCGTCCGGCATGTCGTGCTCGCGGTTAACAAGATGGACGTCGTAGGCAACGACGAGGAGACATTTCGCTCGATCTGTGAAGCTTTCGAAGCCTTCGCCAAGCCGCTTGGTTTCACGACCACATATTGCATTCCGGTTTCAGCACTCCATGGCGGCAACGTCGTCGCTCGATCGGCGGAAATGCCATGGTATGATGGTGAGCCCCTTCTCGCCTACCTGGACAACCTGGAGTGCGAAGCGGACGGCGATGATGGCCCGTTTCGTTTTCCCATCCAGATGGTCAATCGGGCGAGTTCCGAATTTCGTGGTCTATGCGGCCAAGTCGCTGGCGGGATTGTTTCCGTAGGCGACAACGTGATTGTCGCCAAGTCGGGACAGCCGGCGCAAGTCCGGTCGATCATTCACGGGTTCGACTATGTCGACCTGGCGCGGAAGGGACAGGCCGTGACCGTTGTCCTGGACGAATGCGTGGAGGTTTCGCGTGGAAACATGCTCGTGGCGCCGCAGTCGCAGCCCTGCATCTCCGATCAGTTCATGGCTCATTTGATCTGGTTTGACCACAAGCCGCTTTTGCCGGGCCGGAGCTATGTTTGCAGAACCGAGACGGACGTGACTGACGCTACTGTAACTGCGCTCAAATATAAAATTGATGTCAACAGCTTGGCGCATAATGCTGCCACTTCGCTACAAATGAACGAAATCGGCGTATGCAATATCTCGACCCAAACGCCCATTGTCTTCGATACCTACCACGACAACCGAAACACCGGCAATTTCGTGCTCATCGATCGTTTTTCGAATGCGACCCTCGGCGCAGGTATGATCGACCATACGTTGTGGCGTTCGCAAAACATTCACTGGCAGGTGCTGGATATCGACAAGAGCGCGCGCGCAGCGATCAAGTTTCAGCAGCCGCGGGTGCTGTGGTTTACCGGGTTGTCGGGGTCCGGCAAATCGACGATCGCCAATATGCTGGAGAAACTGCTTCATGCACAAGGCAGGCATACCTACATTCTCGATGGCGACAACATTCGGCACGGTTTGAACCGCGATCTGGGGTTCACGCAAGAAGCCCGCGTGGAGAATATCCGGCGGGCTGCCGAAGTCGCCAAGCTCATGGCCGACGCCGGCCTGATCGTTCTCGTCTCGTTTATTTCCCCGTTCCGATCGGAGCGGTCGATGGCGCGCGGTCTTTTCAATCCAGGCGAATTCATCGAGATCTTCGTTGATACGCCGATTGAGGAGTGCATACGGCGCGATCCAAAAGGCTTATATCGTAAGGCTTTAGCCGGAGAAATTAAGAACTTCACAGGGGTTAGCTCACCATACGAGAACCCCATTTCTGCGGATATTCACCTGAAGACAGTCGGCAGGCAGGCTGAAGATCTCGCATTGGAAATTGAAGACTATCTGACCCAGCTGGCAGCTCGATAGATTGTTAAAAATTTTCTCTCTTTATACCCGGCGTTCCGGCGCGGGCGAGCTTGCGTATGGTGTCGTCGACCGACGGCTTGTTTCCTCCGGGGTGGATGCACCCGCGAGCCAACGGGAGAGATCACGATTCATCAACGTCCCAAGCTTTTCGATATCACTCGCATAGAAGTCGATCATTCGCTGCCTGAGATCGCCTTTCAATGGTGGGTACATCGTCGAGCGCGCCACGACCGAGCGCAGCCGTCGCATCAGCGGAATATGGCGGAACGGCGCAAGCGCCGGTTTGAATGGGCCTATCAGCCGACGCAAAGTAGGGCCGACAACCGGCTCGTTGCGATCCTTGACCTTGGTTGAGAGCGGCAAAACCGATTGCTGGCGGCTGAGGTTGAGGAAATCGCGCACGGTATTCAGGTGCGCCTGAGGATTACCAAGAAGGTCTTCGAACAGCAGGATGTTGAGGCGCTCGCGCGGAAACAAATCGAGATAACGCGACAGCTGCAGATGATACAGTCCCCATGCAAGGAAGCGCCCCTCTGCCCCTTTGCGCGGGTCCAAATAAGCTTCGACGTCTCTTGTCACATCACCTCTTCGCAGGAGCATGCAATAATCCGAATAGGCGCGATCGACCGGATTTCTCAATTGGGCGATCAGCAGCACATTTGGCAGGCTGTCCTTGATGCGCTGGGCGGCTTCCGGTGCTTCCAGGTAGGAATTAGATTTTTCACCTACTACCCGAGAGTTATCTGTCACCCGAAACTGTGACAGGTACCAGCCCTGTCCCTTACTGAATTCGCGGCTGAAATAATGCAGTTCGGGATCGGGTATATAGACATTGGGGTCATTCTGTAGCGACCGCTGGAGCCACGTCGTCGCGCTCTTCGTTGCGCCAATGATCAGAAAGCCAAGGTCGTCGATACGCATGCTTATTCCCCTCTTTGCTAGACCCGGCCGGCGATTAGATCATGCTGCTCTGCCGGTGATCTGACGATAGATGCGCATTATCTCTTCGGTATGCGGGCGTATTCCGTAGCTTTTCAATGCAGAGGACCGCGCGTTTTCGCTTATGCGTCTCCATTCGGCAGGGTCTTTCAAGAGCCTGGCCATCGGCGCGACAAACGCGGTTGGACGCTCCGGCTCAACCAAATAGCCGGTCTTGCCATCGACAATTGCCTCCGGATTTCCCCCGTGGTTCGTGGCGACAACCGGGGTGCCCAGCAGCATCGCCTCGATGAGCGTTCGTCCGAATGGTTCGTTTACGGCCGGAACGAGCAGAATATCCATGGCGCACATCAACCGGTTGATCGGCGAGCGGAAACCCATGAGGTGGATGCCGTCTTCGATCCGCAGTTCCCGCGCGCGTTCCATCACCTCGCCGTCGAGCCGCTTTCCATATTGCTCGGGCGAACCAAACAGCAGACCGGCGATCTTCACTTCCGGATACTGCGAGCGAAACGCGTGTACCGCTTCGACAAAGCGGATGGGCCGCTTTCGGTCGATGAGGGCGCCAAAAAATCCGACAAGGCGGGTTTCTTCGTCCAACCCAAGCTCTTGAACTAGCTCCATACGGCATTCTTCCCTGTCCGGCAGCATGTCCGGATGGTCGAAGGGGCTATGCACCACTGAGGTTCGTCGCTCAATGGAAATGAGAGGCGAGGAGGGCCTGGCATAGTTGGAAACGGTGACAATGTGACTGGCAATGAAGGGCGCCAGGAGGTTCACGCCTCGAGCAGCAGGATCCCCCCGGTGGTGCCATAGCAAGCGCGCTCCGGCAAGGACCGTGGGGAGGGCCCATGTGCTATGGATCAGCCCGCTGTTTGTATGAACGATATCCGCTTTGTGTTGCTTGAGAAAACGAACCATGTGCGCGGCCGCCAGAGGATAGAGCATAGCCGACGCGCCTCCTGTCGTGCGGCTATGGCGCGGCCTCAGAAGCAATTCGTTGACTGTCAGATAAGGAACCTCCCGGCTGTCCAAATATTTCGCGAAATCGCCCTCAGGGCTGTGAACGACTACCACTGGGTTCACCTCAGAGGGGTGAAGCGCTTCAATAAGCTTGATGGCTGAAATGTCGCTTCCGCCGAATTCATCACCGACGAACGGGTAGATCACGACTAATGGCATCGAACCCATAGAATTCATCCCAAAGCTCGCAAGCTTCGAATGCGCGAGATTAGCATCTTCGCGATTACGGGTCATTTGAATATTACAGCATGCCGCAACACTATAGGGTGTCACCCGATTTCATTATTGCTTCTACTCATGAAGCGGCGCATTTTGGCGGGGCGCTTCGTGCATTTAATTAGTCAGGATTGGCAAACTACAGAGGCGCATTCGTTGGGCGTTGTTGAAGTCCGGAGGTTCTGGCTTTGGATACGAACGGCACAGACGCTAAAGGTAGTTTGCATCACCCGGCGACAGCGGCGCCAAGATTCACCAGGGCAGCGCGCGTGCTGGCCCTTGTTTTCACATTCTCTGCCATCAACGGCTACGCTCTGGCAGCAGGCACAGCACCTGATGCATTCCCCGGCGCCCAAGGCTACGGAAAGACTGCGCAGGGCGGCAGGGACGGTACCGTCATCCCGGTCACCAACCTCGATGATAGCGGCCCCGGAAGCCTTAGAGAATGCATTGAAGCGACGGGGCCGCGAAACTGCGTTTTCCGCGTAGCCGGCGTCATCAACCTAAAGCGTAGCCTCGTCGTCCGCAGCGAGGATGGCTTTGTCTCCATTCTCGGGCAGACTGCTCCCGGCGACGGTATCGTCTTGACGATCGAACAACCTGACAGTGAGGGGAAAAATACGCTGCTGGTGTTCAAGGGGACGAATGACGTCGTCGTCCGCCATATCCGCCTCCGGCCTCGCCTTCCGAACACAATCAAGAACGTTCACGGGCTGGTTATCGAGAACAGCCGAAAGGTATATGTCGATCATGTCTCGATCTCCTGGGCAACGGATGAAAATATCAGCACCTATTCCAACGCTTCTGACGTAACGATCGCGGATTCGATCATGGCGGAGGGGCTCAACAAACACAGCAAGTGCACTTTGCTCGGCGCCGATCCCCGAACCGCCCAGAACCTGACATTCCTCAGGAATCTCTGCCTTTCGAATAGGGACCGGAATCCGGACAACAATCACTACGGGCAGTCATGTATCGAGATCATCAACAACGTCTTCTTCAACGCACTGTCCGAGTGGGCGGAGGTCTTCTCTCAGTATCCCGGCGGAACGCCGATCGCGTATGCGGGGAATTATTTCAAGGCAGGTCCAAGCACGCATGATTTGACTTATGCCATCAAGGCCCAGGATGCAGCCCGGGTTGCCGATCCCCAGATCTATCAGGAAGGCAATGTCACCTGGGCGCCGCCCACCAAGACAATCGTCACCGTGGCGCCGGAAACCGAGCGGTTCCTCGTCTCCAGCCCGCCTTGCCCCTTGAGTGTGAGCGAGGTCGCCCCGGCAGCAAAAGCCTATGATGACGTTCGTACAAAATCCGGCGCGTTCCCACGAGATAGTCTCGATCAGGCCTGGGTGAGAGACATGGGGCCGCAAGGTCAGAACGGCAAAGGCCGGATGGTGACTGCGCCCGGGCAAATCCCACCGATGCAAAGCGCGGCGGCCTACAAAGACGACGATCAGGATGGAATGGCCGACTCCGTCGAAGCGCAGTTTGGCGCCAAGCCGGGAGTAAACGACGCGTGGGCAACGAGCACACCTGACGGCCCTTCGCATTTCGACGCATTCATGGAATGGCTCTCCGAAGAACGGATCGCGGGCCGTTACCCGCAGTGATACAGGCAACCACCGCCATGCAAACCGCCGCTGCCGAACCGCACGGACGGCGGTATGCTGACCGGATTGCCGTCGTGATACCCGGGCTATCGGCAGGCGGCACGGAACATGTCGTCAGCCTTCTCGCAAACCATTGGGCGGCCTCGGGCTACGCCGTGACGGTCGTTACCTTCGAAGCTCCGGATACAAAACCTTACTACGCCTTCCGAGATGACGTGCGCATCACGCGACTGGGCCTTCCGCCGGGAAAGACGAGCAGATTCGTGTCGACAGTTGCGGTCTGGCAGCGGATCTGGCGGTTGCGATCGGCAATACGCCAAGCCGATCCGGCTTTTGTGCTGAGCTTCCTAACGCGCACCAACGTGACGACGCTGATTGCTATGTTAGGCTCCGCCATTCCGATTGCGGTTTCGGAGCGCAACAATCCCGATGCCCAACCCTTCGGCGTTGTGTGGAAATGGTTGCGCGGTAAGCTCTATCCACGTGCTTTTTGTCTGGTGACGATGACCCATGGGGCGCTTGGGTATTTTCCGGATGACATTAGACAGAAGGCGCGTGTCATTCCGAACGCGGTCGATCTTCCCACGAATTGGACCGACCGCAGGACTGGCAGGACGTTGACTGCCGTCGGCAGGCTGACGCATCAGAAAGGTTTCGATTTGCTCCTGCAGGCATTCTCCAAAGTCGCAGATCGGCACCAGGAGTGGAAACTGGTCATCTGGGGCGAGGGCGAGGAACGGGGCAGGCTTCAAACGCTATGCGCCACGCTTGGATTGAAGCGGCGGGTGGAGATGCCGGGCGTGACGTCGAGCCCTGGCCAATGGATCGAGACCGCGGACGTTTTCGTCTTATCGTCACGCTATGAGGGGTGGGGCATCGTTCTTCTTGAGGCCATGGCCGCTGGCATTCCGGTGGTGAGTTTCGAATGCAAATGGGGCCCCGGTGAAATGGTCACCGACCAACATGACGGAATTCTCGTTGAACCGGAGAATGTCGACGCGCTGGCGGATGCGCTTGATTTGGTCCTTCGGGATAGCACCCTGAGAGAAAAGCTGGCGGAGAATGCCATGAGCAGCGCAAAATCCTACTCCCAGGAGCGCGTGCTGCAGGCTTGGGACGACTTGGTCGCTTCAGCGCTCGCGGCGTCACCTCGACCGTTAGTCAGGCGAGGGCGGTACTAGTACCCAAGCCTCAGGCCTGCCGCTATGGCGCTGTCTACCGCTGCTGGCGAGCGTTGTCTCCGAGCTGATTTTCTGCCTGTGCCGGTTGCGGCAAGTACGGTTTCTCGAAGAAGCTTGGCATTTTGTATCATCGCCTCTTCCGTCAAACTGGGATCAACGAGAAAGGCAAGGCTCGTTTCCCCGAGCACCTTGGCGACGGGCAATCTCTCGACCGATCGCCCGCGGCTGGTGAATGCCTTTTCGAGATAGATCTCCGGACAGCTGCCCACGAAGCAGGGAAGGCCGCGCTCGTTCAGGGCTGCCAGGATTTTATCCCGGTCATAACTCGGCTTCAGATGGTCGGGCCTCACGAACGTGTAGAAGCGGTAGTAGGCATGGCGGATACCATCTTGCGGTACAGGTGTCCGAAGGGCGTCGAGGTCAATCGTCGCGGAGACGAGGATGCGCGCATTTCGTTCCCTGGCCGCCTGCAGTTCCGCAAGCCGCGAAAGCTGGCACAGACCAAGCACAGCCTGGTAAGACATCATTCGGAGGTTCGTGCCGACAGATTCATGAAGCCATCGAAAACCGCTTCCACCGGCCTTTCCTTGGACGGCTCCATATGACTTACCGTGATCCTTTCTGCTCCAGGCCTTCGCCCAAAGGGACGAGTCGTTCATCGCAATGAGGCCGCCTTCGCCGCCTGTTGTGATGATCTTGTCCTGGCAGAAGGAGAAGGCGGCAATGTCGCCAAACGAGCCAACCGGCCGTCCGTCGATTTCAGCCCCATGGGCCTGGGCGCAGTCTTCAATGACCCAGAGACCCTTCTCGCGGGCAAAGGCCATGATCTCAGGCATCTCGCAGGGCCAGCCGGCAAGGTGAACGACAATGATGCCTTTCGTCCTCGGCGAGACTTTCTCCGCAATGGTTTTCACTGTCAGGTTCTGGCTGTCCTGATCGACATCCGCAAAGACCGGCACGCCGCCGCAGAACGGCACGCAGGCCGCAGATGCGACGAAACTTCTAGGAGTAACAATGACTTCGTCTCCAGACCTCAAGTCGAGTGCGAAGAGCGAGAGTTCGAGAGCCGCGGTGCCATTCGTAACAGCGATGGCGTGTTTTACGCCAAGGAAGGCAGCGTAAGCTTCCTCGAACTGCCGGACATAAGGCCCCGTCCATGCGTTGACCTGCCCGGTACGAAGCATGGATGCGACTGCTTCAATCTGTTGCTCGTCAAACACCGGCCAGTGCGCCATTTCCTCCTCCGCATTTTGGATGCGATGGCCATTTCACAGGCAGGTTCTTGCGTTACAGAACCTGCCGGACCAACACGAATGCCTCGGCCGCCCGCCTGAAAACGGTCGCGCCACGCAGCGTCGCCAGCGCCTTCAGGGTTTCGATGGCCCGTTCGTGCGGAACCGGCCGGATCTGAGACTCAAACGCGGCCATCGCTTTCAACTTGGTCTCGAGATGATCCTCGATATCGACGAAGACGTTCGGCGCGAAATTGGGCGTCACATAAGCCGCGTTCCAATTCGTCTCGGAGAGTGTTTCATACGCTAGGATCAATTTTGGAAATTGCGTCTGGTGCGGTCTGGCTGCAACAAGAGACGCGGTAAAGACGATCTGGTGATCGACATGTATGTCTCCGACAAACGGGATGAGAAGCGTCTGCGGTGCACTTTCCGCCACGAGTTCAAGGAGCGAGGCGTTCAGATCGGCGACGACGGTCTCCGCCAGGCCGGCGGCCGGAAAACCCATCCAATAAGTCTTGGCTGCGCCGAGGATCTCGTGCGCCCTCCGTGCCTCCTCCTTTACGCGCGCCACGCCCTCCGAGGGGAAATGCGGTGGCTTGCCTTCCGTAACGATGGCGATGCGCACGTCGGATCCTTCTGAGGCAAGCCGGGCCACTGTTCCGCCTGCCCCGAGAACCTCGTCGTCCGCATGGGGCGCAATAACGAGTGTCCTGCCGAAGAGCTCACTCAACATGGGCGCGTCGCCTTTCGCCGCAGTGAGCGTTCCCGAAGTTGTGGGGGATCGAGAGCTCAGGTCCACGCGCGTTCCTTAGCGTTACATTCCCGCAATCGAGACCGCGACGACATCCCCCGGAAGCAGCTCCGTGAAAGGCGCGCCGTTGATCACTGTATTGACGCCGTTCTTGGGGCGGCGAACCTCATAGGCGAAGGAGATCTGGTCGCCCTTCCTTTCGTCAGCCGCGATGGAGGCAAGGAGATAAAATTGCTCTTCGGCGGACTGGCGCGTGGATTCGAGTTTCTTGATGGCTGCTTCGCGCTCCTGCAGCTTCAGCAATATGTCGTTCTGCCGATCTGCCTGCAACTTGGACAGTTCCAGTTTGAGGTTCCCCAGCTGCAGCTTCGAACGCGAGATTTCCGCATATATCTCCAGAAGCTGAGATTTCTCGTTTGAAGTCGTGTTCTTCACGCGGGATAGATCGGTTTCTGTGGTCAGCTCGCGCTTGCGAAGATTCGTCACACGCTCAAGGTCCCGCTCGTTCATCGCCACGACATCCTTTTGCTCCGCTTCGAGCTCAGCGAGGATTTTCAAGCTTGATTCCGTTTCGGCAATGCTCTGCGTGAGAATTTCGGCCTGAGCCTTGGTCGTGATGAGATCTGTCTTCAGAATCTTCTCTTCGATCTCGAGCACGCTCTTGAGTGATGCTCGTTCGAGATATGGCCGCGCGATTTCCGGGGCGTCGTTCAGGTCGATCGTTTCGGCACCACGCAATTGAGCCGCCAACCGTGCCGCATAGATTGCTTCATGGACGATTTCGACTTCGGCGCCGTCAATCTCGCCACGCAATCGCGCACGCGTCATGATCTTGTCGGCCGCGTTCGACGCCGCGGTTAAGGTTCCGCCTGCAAGACCAATTGCCTGGTCGACCGTCAAGCCCGGATGATAGGGAAAAGAGCCAGGATTCTTCACCTCGCCTAGCACGAAGATCGGCTTGTAAGTGGTGATGTTCAAAGCGATTTTTGGATCGACCAGTATCTGCCGGTCCTTGTACTCAGATCGCAATTTACCCAAAGCTTCGACGACCGTAAGCCCGCTGACTTCAACTCCCCCGACCAAGGGAAATTGTGCGTCGCCATCACCGTCGATCGTGAGCGAAACCGGCAGTTCTGTGTCGTCAAGAAAATCGAAGGAGATCACGTCTCCCGGCTGCAAGCGGTACGCCTCGGCGCGCACGCCGCCAGCGGTAACGAGCCCCGCGGCGGCGACGCACGCCACCCACCGCAGGACACTGCCTCGTACTCCGGAAAACGAACCGTCTTCCATCCAACGAAGCGCTGGCATGATGTCCCCCTTTGACGCCGCAGGCGACGAAACCATATTCCGCTGTAATATAAAGATTGTTGTTGCTTTTTTCGTCAAGTAAACAAATGTTAAATGGCATGTTTAGCTAAAAATAAAACAAACTAAATATTTTCACACCTGAACGTTATGCGAGTATAATCAGAAGTAATTAGATATAATACGTAGTTGTGTCATATTTATTCAATTAGAGCGCGCGCTTATTACGCTAGAAGTCGAGATCTGCGATCTTTTCTGCTAAAGGAGGAGGTTTGCGTAATGCATGGGGGCCATCGCGCACAAATGGCGCGATTTCTTCAGGGTTGGAACGATGAGGCGCGATTTGCTCAGCGCCTGCGCAACATTGGCCATCTCCTTGCCGGAAATTTCGCTAGTTCGTTCATTGGCTTAATCGGCTTTGCTCTCACGGCACGTGCACTGGGGCCGTCGCAATACGGCATCCTTGCACTCTCCTTTGCCTATGCGCGCGGCATAGAACGTCTTCTCGCCTTCCGTTCCTGGCAACCGCTCATCAAGTATGGCGCTGAGGTTTTGCACGACGAAGATCGGGACGCGCTCAGGGCGCTTTTCAAATTCGGCCTGCTTCTCGACATGGGGACTGCCTTGCTTGCCTGGGCGATAGCAGTACTGCTCGTCCTTGTGGCTGGACCCAAAATTGGCATTTCCCAAGACACGAGCCGTTACGTGATCATGTTCTGCACGGTTCTGCCGTTTCAAATGACCGGGATGTCGGTCGCTGCGTTGCGGCTCTTCGACAGGTATCAGGTGCTTGCCTACGCCCAGGTCGTGGGAACCTGTATCCGCGTGTTGCTCTGCGGCCTCGGCCTGGCGGCGGGGTGGGGTTTGACCGAATTTCTTATGCTTTGGGCGGGTACCCAGATCCTGGGCTCGTTGAATATGACGATACTGGCGTTTATCGAACTCCGGGCCCGGGGCATCCACAAAGTCATGTCAGCTCCGCTTCGCGGGATCACGACGCGCTTTCCCGGGCTCTTCAGGTTCTCGGTGTCGTCCAACCTTTCATCGTCGATCCGCTCCAGCGCGAGCGAGTTGGACACCCTGTTGGTAGGCTTTCTTACCGACCCGGCCTCCGCCGGCCTCTATCACATAGCAAAACGCATCGGCCGTATCGCGCAGCAGGTCGGCGCTCAGGTGCAAGCCGTGCTTTTCCCGGATCTCGCCAGGGCCTGGGCTTCGAAAGATCTCGCCGCCTTTCGCAAGATGATTGCTCAAGCGCAATTATTGCTGATCTGCTTCGGTGTCATCGCGTTGATCATCATTGCTGCGGCGATCAACAAGGTCCTGGAACTCACGGCAGGCCCGGAGTTCGTTGCCGCCGGTCCGCTTGTCATGGTTCAGATGGTGGCTGTCGTCTTCATCCTGAATGCCACCGTGCTTTACTCGGCCCTGCTGGCGATGAGTTTGGAACGCTCCGCGCTGCGCAGCATCTTCATCGCCATCGCTTTCTTTCATCTGACGCTGATCTTGCTGGTCCCGAGGTTGGGGCCGATGGGCGCGAACATCGCTCATATCGTGATGGCCTGCATCTGGGTCACCGGTATGATGGCTGCCTACCGGCAGCGTTTGCGGGCGCCGAGTTAGCAAATCCCTACGATCATCTCGCCTATGTCAGCGGTGTTCGCCATTGAGATCTGCGACCAGGGCTCGCATCAAGTGCAGCGAGCCCCGTCTCGGGCTAATCTGCCCGCCAGTCATTAATTAGGATTAGGTGCGGTCTGCCAAATTTCCATTACAATGGCATCATTATATCGCAGTGGGGGCAGGCGCCATGTACTTTCCTACTGGCTTGCGGAACCGGCAAAAAATTTTGCACCGACTAACAAGGCCGCAAGAAATCGCACGTTACGGCTGGCGCCAATTAGGCAAAGTCGGCGAGCAAATTAGTCTGAAAAACTACGCTTCCCTGGCTGACGCTCTTCTGGTTTCTTTTCCAAAATCAGGCCGGACGTGGCTGCGCTATGTACTGGCGCACTACTTTGCCAGCGGCTTCGAAAAGGGTTCCGCCGCACTGAATTTACACGACATGTTCGCGTTTATCCCGAATTTCGATCTCGACCCGGTGCGAGGGATTCCAGCTTTCAGAAGCCAGGTCCCCGCTGGCAAAATACCGATGGTGCTCGTCAGCCATGAGGTCAATTGGCTGCTTTTGCCAAAGCAGCTGCCAGTCATTTTCATGGTTCGCGATCCACGAGACGTACTCGTATCGGCTTATTTCCATACAACCCGCCACAAGAGTAGCTTTTCCGGATCGTTGGACAGCTTCATCGATGATCGCCAGCGAGGATTGCCGCTGATCATTTCCTATCTTAACCGATGGAGCCGGAAGCTGCAGGGCAGGCCCTATCACGTTCTCAGCTACGAGAGAATGTCGGCTGACCCGGTGAGCGAGGTCTCCGCTCTGCTGGATTTCATCGGTTGCGAGATCAATCATCAACGTTTGATGGCAGCCATAGAGGCAGGACAGTTTGAGAGAATGCGGAAGATGGAGGTCGTTGAGGGTCTCCCCGGGCACGAATACGACCGCAAAGACGATGAGAGCCTGCGTATGCGCAAGGGGCAGGTAGGCGGTTTTCGCAGCTATCTAAGCAGCGCCCAGATTTCCCGCATCGAAGCGATTTGCAACTGCGACCTATCTCCCAGCGCAAAAGCGCTGATGATAGAAGCCGGGGTAGATATGGCCTCACGTTGCCCTTGAGGCCAGCAATGCGAAGTTTGCGATTGTTTTCTTGGTTCGTGGACCCCGCAAGTTTCACGATGATGGGTGCGCGCATGGTTTGCCGCCTATATGGCGATCGAGAGCGCAAGAGCTGAGAGCTGAATAGTCACTCCAGTCTCCTTCGGAACAGCCATGAGGCGGTGCTCAGGGTTCCGGCGGCGATCAGGCCGAGCGGCCATGTTTGGCGCCATACCTCGCTGAACGGGATGTCCTTGAGGAAGATGCCCTTTACGATCACCAGAAAGTAGCGCAGCGGGTTGATCAACGTGACCGGCTGCAGCCAGTCTGGCATGTTTTCGATCGGTGTGGCAAAGCCGGAAAGAAGCATCGCCGGCACCATGAAAAGAAAGGCGCCGAGGATCGCTTGCTGCTGTGTCATGGACAGGGCGGAGATGAAAAGCCCCAAGCCGGCAACCGCGGCGAGATAGAAAAGCGAACTGCCGTAAAGCAGCAGCAGCGAGCCGCGTAGCGGCACGCCAAAAATGAAGATCGCCGCCAGAATATAGATCGTCATGTGAAAGAGCCCGATCATCATCGGCGGAATGAGTTTCCCGATCAAGATCTCATGAGTACGAAGCGGCGACACCATCAGCTGATCGAAAGTGCCGAGCTCGCGCTCGCGGGCGATGGAGAGGGCGGTGACGATGAGCCCGATCAGCAGCGCGATGCTCGCAATCAGGTTTGGCACCATGAACCACTGAAAGATCAGATTGGGATTGAACCAGTTGCGCGGCACCGTCGCGATGGAACGGGTAGCTCCGCGCACTCCCGCAGGCGTATCCGCAGACAATCCCGCGACAATCTGCGTGATGTAACCGGAGACGATTTGTGACGCATTCGAGCGCCGGCCATCCAGAATGACCTGCAGGTCAGCCGGCTCTCCGGCTTCGATCTTGCGGGAGAAGTCCGCGCCGATTTCGATTGCAACAGTCACCGCCTGGCGATCGATCGCATCCCGTACGGTCGCCGGCGTGTCGGCTATGACAATTCGACGGAATGTCGGGGAGCCTTCGATGCGCTCCACGAGTTCCTGCCCCCAGTAACCCGTGTCTCTGTTGAGCAGCATCACGTCGACATTTCGAACCTCGAGCGTCGCAGCATAGGAAAAAACCAGCAGCTGCACGATCGGCGGGCCGATCAGGATGGCGCGGCCCTTCGGATCACGGAGCACCGCCAGAAGTTCCTTGACGATGAGCGCTTTCAATCTCGACCACCACATCTCAGCCAATCCTCTTTCGCGTGCTGCGCGCAGCGAGCAGAAAAAACACAGAACCGATGAGAGACATGGCGATGATTGAATGGAGGAACATCGGCCAGATGTCACCGGCGAGGAAAACCGTCTGCAAACTGGGGATCAGATAACGCGCCGGCACGATGAAAGTGATCCACTGGATCGCTGTCGGCATCGAATTGATCTCAAAGAGGAAGCCGGACAGCAGGAAGGACGGCAGGAACGCCGTGATGAGCGCGAGTTGTGAGGCAAGAAACTGGTTCTTGGTGGCAGCCGAGATCAGCAGACCTTGTCCGAGCGCCGGTATGAGGAAAACCGCCGACAAGGCATAAAGCGCCAGGACCGAACCTCGAAACGGAACGCCGAACAAAAATACGGCAAGCACAACGCACAGCGTCATCGCCGTCAGGCCGAGCAGGAAATAGGGAAGGATCTTGCCGGCCAGCAGTTCAACCGCCGTGACCGGGGTCGCCATCATTGCCTCCATCGTTCCGCGCTCCCATTCGCGAGCAACGACGAGCGACGTCAGCAGCGTTCCGACGAGCGTCATCACAATGGCGATCGACCCCGGCACCAGGAACGACCGGCTTGTCAGCTCCGGATTGAACCAGAAGCGCTGCTCCACCGAAATGGGCGGCCCGGTCAACTCCGTTTCGGACTGCCGTTGCAGTTGCCAGTTGGCGACGGCGCCCTGGACATAGTTCTGGACAAGATTGGCGGTGTTGGGATCGGAGCCGTCGACAATCACCTGTACCTGCGGCCGATTGCCCGCTGCATAGTTCCTCGTGAAATCGGCCGGAATGACGATGATGCCGCGCAGGCGGGCGAGCACCAGATCCTCTTCGAAGAGCCGTCTGTCGCGGCCGGTCGTCACCAAAAAATAGCGGGATCCCTGGAAGCTCGCCGCGAGATCATTCGTCAGCGGCGTCATTTCCTCAATCACCAATCCGACGTGCGTTCGAGTTGTGTCCAGCGAAACGCCATAACCAAACAGAAAGAGCAGGATCAGCGGCAGCACAAATGCAATCAGAATGCTGCTCGGATCGCGGATCACCTGAAGGCTCTCCTTCCGAACAAGCGCAGCAAAGCGACGGGTCCGGTTGGACAGGGACAGCGCGCTCGTTTTGGGGAGAGGGGCCGTCATGCCGCAATCCTTTCCTGCGAAGCCTGCACCAGCGCGATAAATGCATCTTCCATCGTCGGATCGGGGTTGTCGGCAGTTATGAACTTCGCTTTCAACTCATCTGGCGAGCCCAGAGCGATCGAACGGCCTCGATAGATCAGCGAGATGCGATCGCAATATTCCGCCTCATCCATGAAATGCGTCGTGACGAGCACGGTGACGCCCTTTTCGACGAGCGCATTGATATGCGTCCAGAATTCGCGGCGCGTGACCGGATCGACGCCCGATGTAGGTTCGTCCAGAAAGAGTGCTTCCGGCTCGTGCATGACCGCGCAGGCGAGCGCCAGCCGCTGCTTGAGCCCCAGTGGCAGATCCTTGGCGGACATGGTAAGGCGCGATTCAAGATCGAAAATCGATGCCATCAGTTGGGTACGCTCGCGCTTGCGCGATCCGGTCAGCCCGTAGACGCCGGCAAAGAATTGGAGATTCTGTGCCACGCTGAGATCGCCGTAGAGCGAGAATTTCTGCGCCATGTAGCCGAGATGATTGCGCGCCTCGGCTGCGTCGCGCCGCAGATCGAAGCCGGCCACCCGTCCTTCGCCGCTCGTCGGCTTGAGAAGTCCGCAAAGCATCTTGAAAGTCGTCGATTTGCCCGCGCCGTTCGGTCCCAGCAGCCCGAATATCTGGCCGCGCGGGATCTCGAACGTGATGTTTTCGGCCGCCGTGAAGTCTCCGAAACGCTTGGTAAGCCCCTTCGCCTCGATGACCGGCTTGTCATCCTTTCTGGCAAGCGCTTCCTGCGCTTCCGCAAGCCGCGACCGACCGCCTGGTCCACCACCCAACATGTCGATGAAGGCGTCCTCGAAACGCGGCTCGGCCGGGCTTATTGTAGCTGCGCCGGCAGCGGCAAAGCTAGGTTCGCGGCCTTCGGCAGTGACCAGCCTGATCGCTTCGCCCTGGATTACGCCGTCGACGACGCCTTCCTCGTCCAACAGTTTGGCGAGGAACTGACGGCGGCGCCCCAGCACACCGGTCAACCGGGAGACACGGCCCTCGACCCGGCGCGTCAGTTCCTTCGGTTCGCCGGAAAAAAGCAGCCTGCCTTCATTCATCAAGAGAACGCGATCACAGGCCTCCGCCTCATCGAGATAGGCCGTCGACCACACGACACCGATGCCTTCCTGCTTCAGGTTCTCGACCATCTTCCAGAGATCGCGCCGGGAAATCGGGTCGACGCCAACGCCAGGTTCATCAAGGAGCAGAAGGCGCGGCTTCTTCAAAAGTGCGCAAGCAAGCCCAAGCTTCTGCTTCATGCCGCCCGACAGCTTTCCGGCAAGACGTCCGGTGAAGCGTTTCAGGTCGGTGAAGGTCAGAAGCTCATCGAAGGCAGCGGCGCGCTCGCTCTTAGGCAAGCCGCGCAGGTCAGCGTAAAGATCGAGATTTTCCTGGACCGAAAGGTCCTCATAAAGCCCGAAGCGCTGAGGCATGTAGCCAATGGCCGCCTGGATGTCGGCCGCTCGGTCGCGCGTCCCGAAGCCCAGCACCTCCACTGTGCCGCTATCCGGAAGCATCAGACCCGTCATCAGCCGGATCAAAGTGGTCTTGCCCGCACCGTCGGGGCCAACGAGCCCGGTGATCTCACCGCCGCGGATCGAGCCCGAGATTGCGTCCAGCGCCGGTTTCGCCGTGCCAAAGCGCTTCGTCACGTCGGTCAGGCGACCGAGTTCGACGATATCGCGCGGCTTTTCCGAGTTACTCATTTTTCTGCCGTCTGCAATGAAGGCAAGCGCAGCGTCACGGGCATGCCCTGGCGAAGATCCGGGCCGGGTTTCTCGATGACGACGCGCAGGCGATAGACGAGGTCGGTGCGAAGTTCCGGCGTCTCGACCGACTTCGGCGTGAATTCCGCGACCGGGGAAATAAAGCCGATCGTGCCGTCATAGGCTTGATCCGGCTTGGTATCGGAGGTCACCTTGACCTTCATGCCCGGATGAATCCGGCCAAGATCCGTTTCGGCGACATAGCTGCGAATCCAGACAGGTTCCGTCAACGACAGCACATAGACCGGATCGGCGGATGACACGATCGCGCCCGGCTCCTTGATCCGCGACAGGATGATGCCGTCGTTCGGTGCGAGAAGCTTCGTATCGGCAAGCGATGTCCGCGCCGTTTCGAGGGTTGCTTCGGCAGCCTTCAGCTGCGCCGCCGCCGCCGCTATGTCCTCGGCGCGGCTGCCCTCCTTCAGCAGGGCGAGCGCTTGCTTTGCGGATTCGGCGCGAGCTGCAGCCATTGCCCTTGCTGCCGTCGCCTGATCGAGATTGGCCTGAGAGATCGTGCCCTGCGGTCGCAACTGCCGGGCACGGTCATAGGCGAGGCTGGCGTTCTCCAGGTCGGCAAGGCTTTCGTTGTAGGATGCACTTGCCTGCGCAATCTCCGTCGCCCGCGGACCGGCCTTGAGCTTGTCGAGCGTAGCACGTAACGCGGCAACATTCGCCTCGGCGGAGCGAACCGCGTAGTCGTAGGGCTCCTCGTCCAGCCGGGCCAGAACAGCGCCGCGCCTTACGGCGTCTCCTTCATCGACAAGTGCTTCTTCAATTCGGCCGTTGACCCGAAAAGCGAGCGAGACCTGGCGGATATCGACATTGCCGTAGAGCGTGAAGTGTTTTTCAGCTTGCTGGGCCCAGCCGAGCCTGGCTGGCACGTCGTACCACCACCCAGCCGCAACCGCGCCGGCAAGAAGGATCGCAACCGGGATGGCTCTGTTCATTCTCTTTCTCCTTTCGCCGGTTCGAGCGCGGCGACAAGGTTGCGTGCGTGACCTTGCAGCTTTGCGAGTTGCTCCTCGCCGATGGAATCCCATTCCATCTGCGCGAGCACTGCCGCGTTCGCCATCCGGAAAACCAGAAGGCTGCCAACGAAGGAGAGGCTGCGCAAACGCACGTTTTCGGAGGCGGGGTCGTCTTGCAAAATCGTGCCGATCAGCCGCCGCCCCATGTTGATCATCGGCCCCATGATGCCGGTATAGACCCTTTCGAAAGCCGCCGTCGGCTCCAGTTGCTCGCGGATGATGAAGCGTGCCCAGGCTTCTGATTCCTTGCTGACGAAAAGAACGACCATCGTCTGCACGATCTCCGTCAGAAAGAGCCGCGCTTGGGCGACACTGAGCGGCGTGCCGGTTTGATCGAGCTCCGCAAGGTGGCGGCCAACGCGCTGGCGTATTTCGGCCACGTGTTCGGCGACCACTCCCGCCAAATGTTCGGCCGTTGCGATGTAGAGCCCTTCCTTGCTTCCGAAGTAGTAGGGGATGGCCTGCAGATTGACGCCTGCGGTGTCGGCAAGCTTGCGCGTGCTGGCCCCGTCGAAGCCGTATCGGCCAAATACATCAAGCGCGGCCGAAAGGAGCTTCTCGCGGGTGGCGTCGCTTCGGGTGTCTGCTCGTGAATTGCTGATGTCTTTCATGGTGCTGTAATACACCAATTCCAATTGTCAGTCAATCGAATGAATTATATTAAAGGCACGCAGCGATTCCGCAGCCATTCCGATAGGGACTGCCGAGTTTGTCGGCGCCATAGAAGGTGCGACGGCCTTCGAGAAGCATTCCATACCAGTCTTCACCACCCGGCGCGGAAACCTTTTCTCGTTGGAGCCATGGACGATGTCACGGCTCGCCTGTTTTAGACATCTCGGAGATGTAGAGGGATTAGTCCGGCAGAAGCCGCTACGACGATGGCCTCTGGAAGTGTGCGAACTCCGAGCCGTTCCATTAAATGCGCGCGATAGAGTTCGACGGTGCGGGGACTGAGGCCGAGTTCTCTTGCAATCGTCTTGTTGGTGCCACCGCGGACTAGTCCATCCAGAACCTCGCGTTCACGAGGTGATAGACCACCGATACGGGCTTGCGCGTCGTCGCTCGCGCGTGGTGGCTCCCGTAGCTCCGCAAGTGCTGATGCCACCGCGGTCAACAACGTCTCCGGCGCGCAAGGGGCCCGCAGCACGTCCGCTGCGCCGGCCTTCATCGCCTGGATCGCAAGCCTGACATCGGTGTTATAGTCGCCGACGATAATGACCGGGAGGTTCATCTGGCGAGCCTTTAGTTCCTTCGGGAACATCACGCCGCCCTCAGGCGAGCCGGCGGTGTCGAGGAGCACGCATCCGGGCACGAGCGCTGGCGCGACCTCCAGGAACTGCCGGGCGGACGCGAACGCCTTCACCTGGTAGCCAGCCTCCTGAAGGATCAGAATGCGCTGTTCTCGCGAACCGTCTTCAACGTCGATGACATAGACGAGCGGTTCGTCGTAGCGTGTGACATCCTTGGCGATTCCGCCAATCCGGCGGATCGTCCCGTGTTCGTCCCGGATCGGAAAGTGCGTGTCGCTGATCCAGCGCACGCTCCCGTCAGGCCTTATTATCCGATACTCCTGAACGATGACCTCTCCCTTTTGCAGTACCGCATCAAGGGCAGCGATCACCGCCTGACGGTCCTCCGGGTGCACGGTTTCCAAAAAGCGGCCAAGGTTCCCTAGAACGATATCTTGCGACTCGCCCCAGATTCGCGTGAAGGCTGGGCTCAGATATTCCGGCTGTTTCGACTCTGCGTCGAGGATCCAGAGCACATCTGCTGAGTTCTGCGCAAAGTTCCGAAAACGTTCTTCGCTCTCGCGCAGACGCTGTTCGGCAAGCACTAGAGAGATGACGTCCGCGGCCTGCCTAGCATAAAGGCCAGTCAGATGCAGGTCGCGTTCGGATGGCCGATGCGGCCTGCGAAAATGGGTGGACAACACGCCGAGGCGCGCACCGTTACGGTCGATGAGAGGGGTCGACTGCACCGCTCGAAAGCCGAACTTTTTGGCGATGCCCCGGTAGAATGCGAAGCCGGGATTTCTTGAGACGTCTTCGACAATGATCCGGTTGCCCTGCTTCAGCGCCTGCCCGCAGGCCGAAGTGTCGCTCGCATCGACTGTTCGGAAGTCAGTGAGCAATTCGTCCGCGAACCCGCTTTGTACCACAAGACGGAGGGTACCGGTCGAGGCATCATAGAGCTGCACGTCACCAAAGTCCGCGTGCTGCAGTTCCATGATCGCATCGAGCACCTCCTCAAGCGGCCCCATTGCGGGCACGAGCGCGTCCATCGCACCGTCTCCACTGGTGAAGGCGACACTACTCGGCTGGCTGGGGCGCATTGGGTCGGTGGCTGTCGATTGAGTACGCATGCGAAACGAATGCCCGTAACGTGAGTGCACCTCGCAAGCACGGAACGCTGAGCCAACTACCTTTACTGAGAGTTGCAGTCGGCAAGGAAAGGCCATCCCCGCTCACCCGGCCCTCACACCAGCAGGCGGCCTCCACCTGCGAGATCCGGCATATGCAATCTACGCTTTCCTTCGGTTCACGACAAGGTTGCGCAAACGCTAGGACAGGCCCCTAAACGAGGACCGGAGCGCAGAGCGGCGCGGACGCGCTGGAACGCTCTAGGCTGGATCGGGAGAAAGAGCCCTGCGATCCCAGGGCTCGAGGTCGGGGTGGCCGCTTTGCTTCCGCCGTTAAATTCGACGTGACTCGCTGCGCTTGCAATTAACGCCTTCGATCTACAAAGGTTCCTTGTGCTCCGCGACATGCGCGAGAGACCTGCTTACCAAAAGGGTAAGAAAGCGCGTCCATCGTGTTTTCCGGCTACAGGCTGCCTTCCAAAAGTTGTAGCCGCGAAAGCGGAACGCCAAACTTGGGGAACTGCAGTCCGCCGGTTCGCCTCGCGTTCCAGCCATACAAACTGGCGGAAACCCACTTGGTTCCCGGCGTCCGGTCGTCACCTCCGAGCGTTGCGACAGCATACGAAATCACAACCAACAGTACGCAGATGGAAGTCCGCGCCAGACGAGCAGGGCTCGCCAGCGCTTTTGGCGTCGACTAGGAGCCGTGGACACTTACCTGAGCCATAGGATTGTTGCCGCAAGAGCGATCATGGCTCGGTAATTTCGGGCGGTTTTCTCATAGCGTGTGGCGATGCGTCGAAACTGCTTGAGCTTTGAGAAGCAGCACTCGACGAGATAGCGTTGAGCATAGAGTTGCTTGTCGAGTGGGTATTTGCGGGCACGAGACGGATTGTTTGGGATGACCGCTTTGGCGCCTTTGTCGGCAATAGCCTTTCGCAGCCGATCGCTGTCGTAGGCAGTATCAGCCATGACGACCTCGGCTGGCATGTCCTCGATCAAGAGGTCAGCTTGCGGCGCATCGCCTTTCTGGCCGCCGGTGAGCACGAAGCGGACAGGGCATCCAAGACCACGCACCGCCAGGTGGATTTTGGTGCTCAAGCCGCCGCGGGAACGGCCAAGGGCCTGATCTTCAGCCCCTTTTTTGCACCGGAAGCGTGTTGATGCGCCCGGATGATGGTGCTGTCGACGATCAGGTATTCGAAGTCGCTGTCATCCGACATCGCTTCAAAGACACGCCACCAGACACCCTTTTGGTTCCACCGGCTGAAGCGCCTAAACACGCTGTTCCAATCGCCAAACACATCCGGCAGATCGCGCCAGGGCGACCCCGTGCGCGCGATCCACAAGACCGCTTCGATAAACATGCGATTGTCGCGACCCGAAGAACCGCGCGTGCGATCATCGCCGATAATATGCTGCGACATCCGCTCCCATTGATCGTCGCGAAGAATCAAACGGTCAAGAACACCCATGACTGCCTCCAAAAGCAGTCTTGAATCACATCAGAACTCCGTTGGGAATCCCAAGAGTCCACACCTCCTAGGGCATCCAGCAGATTGCCCGAAGCAACAGGGACAAAAACGTCGACTGCTGTGCAGCGAATACGGAGAACTACAAACAATCCTGCCGTGGCTCCCAAAAGCGTCGGCTTGGAACACTACCTCTCCTCCTTTGATATATTCGATTTTCGGCATCGCTCGCTTAAGTGCAGGCGAAAAAAGTGCCACCTGTTCGTCTTGAGGATAACGAGAACGGCAGAGCGTTTTGGAAGGCCGCCGGAGCGAGTAGCCGTCGCAGCGCATCCGCTACGTCAGGAACGGCATCTCTGCCTTGAGTGTTTCAGCCAGCGCTTCGCTGAAGGCGGCGATCGGGCGGGCCAGCCGACCGACGGGTGGGCGATGCAGAACCCAGGAGATGACTTTCGGGCGGAAATCCGGCGTGTCGATGATCTCGACTGCATCGCGCCAGGGGCTGCCGGCCAGCGCCGCCGGCGTGACGATGCCGATGCCGAGACCGCGAGCGACGAGCGACATTCTGAGATCAGCGGTCATGGCTTCGACGCCGACGTTGAATGGCAGCCGTTCGACTTCGAAACGGTGATGGATGAAGGCGCGGAAGCCGCAGCCCGCCTGATTCATGATCCAAGGAAACCTCGAAAGCTCATGGAGCCTCGGTGTCTTGGGAACGTTGAGCGATGGAGCGGCCACCAGAAGCACGCCATGCGTTCCGAGATTGTTGCCGACGACATCTTCGGGCGGGTGAACGCCCTCCGGCAGGCAGACCGCCACCGCATCGAGCTGACTATGAGCGACCTGATCGACAAGCTGCGGCGACCAACCGGAGAAAATGCGCAGCGTCAATTGCGGGAACTGGCTGCGTAGCCGGTCGAGCGGCGGCGAGAGGGCCGCCTCTGAAAGATAGGGCATGACGCCGAGACGGAACTCGCCGCCGATCGTCCCGGCCGGCGAGACGCCGGCCTTCAGATCGTCCAATGAGCGGAGCACGCGGCGGCCGTGCTCATAGGCCTCGCGTCCGGCCGCCGTCGGCTTAAGCGGCTTGGATTGCCGGTCGAGGAGGGCAATGCCGAGACTGTCCTCAAGGTTCTGCACACGACGGGTGATGCCCGGTTGGGTCAGGTTGATCCGCGCCGAGGCTGCGACGATCGATCCTGTTTCCACCACAGCGACGAATGCTTCGAGATCATGGATATTCATAACAAATCCGCATAATCATTATCAGCTCATTTCATTTGCCGCATTATGCAGGATAACGATAAACATGGCTATCAATATTAGCAAAATTATCGGAGAGCCCATGTCACCCGTGTCCGAACGCGTCGCGAACAAGTTTGACGAGTTTGAAGAGGAAATGCAGGAAACCACTGCTGGTCCCTCCACTTTGCTTTTTGCCATCGCCACCGGTGTCATCGTCACCAATCTCTTCGCGCCTCAGACGCTTGTCGGCGTCATCGGTCCGTCGCTCGGCTTTTCGGAAAACAGCGCCGGCCTCGTCGCCATGGCGTCATTGCTGGGTTATGCCGCCGGCCTGTTCTTCCTCGTGCCGCTGGCCGATCTCGTCGAAAACCGCCGGCTGGTGCTGCGGATGCTCGTTTCCGCACTGGTCGCAGCCGTCGCTGCAGCCTTCGCACCGACCGGCTGGAGCCTGCTCGTCTTTCTCTTCCTGCTCGGCGCGGCCTGTTCCGCCATTCAGATCCTAGTGCCGATTGCAGCGGCCATGACGCCACCTGAACATCGCGGCCGGGTGATCGGAAACGTCATGAGCGGTCTCATGGTCGGCATTTTGCTGTCGCGGCCCCTGGCTAGTCTCGTCGCCGACATCTGGGGCTGGCGGAGCTTCTATGCGGTCAGCGCTGCGGCCCTCGCCCTACTGACTGGCGTTCTTGCGCTCCGATTGCCGGAACGCAGGCCGCTGGTGAGCACCGGCTACGCTAGCTTGATCGCCTCGCTCTGGCACCTCCTGCGCGATGAGCCGGTATTGCGGATACGGGCGTTCACGGCCGCACTGGTGATGGCGAGTTTCAGCCTTTTCTGGACCGCGGTCGCGCTGCGACTGGCGCAGCCGCCATTCTCCCTTGGCCAAGCCGACATCGCCCTTTTTGCCCTTGTCGGAGCAGGCGGCGCGGCGGCGACCTCTCCTTTCGGGCGGATGGGCGATCGGGGCTGGACGCGTATGGCGACAACCGCCTCCCATCTGATCTTGATCGGCGCCATGGCGCTGTCTGCATGGGCAGGCGAGGCTAAGACCGGCCATCCAGTGTTTTTCCTGATTCTGCTCGGCGCGGGTGCCGTCATGCTCGATGTCGGCGTTACCGGCGACCAGACATTGGGCCGCAGGGCGATCAATTTGCTACGGCCGGAAGCGCGCGGCCGCATCAACGGCCTGTTCGTCGGCATCTTCTTTCTCGGCGGTGCCGTCGGCTCGGCCCTGGCGGGGACGGCCTGGAGCTGGGGCGGCTGGACCGCGGTCTGCGCCGCCGGCGCAGTTTTCGGAGCTGCGGCACTTCTGAGCGGGTTTGCCACAAGGAGCTGACATATCCTGCGGCCCGAATGTTCATAACGAATAAATGGCGGCGTGGCCGCTTTGTCGAAACGTCCGTTGCCGGTGAATCGGTACGGACATTCGTGCCCCGCCGTTGTCGCCCGTGCCTTCCATCGATGTGCTTTCACTCCTGGAGCGACTTAGCTTAGCGGAGCGAGCGCTCTTGCGGCTGGATGGCATTCCAATGCTGCTCCCGCGTTAGGAGCTCTTTCTTTATATGTATGTCAGGAAAGAAGCTGTCTTATCATCGCAGATCCAAGGGACGCAGTCGACACTTCCGATCTCTTACGTTTTTAGATGGAAGCGCAGGCCGGGCAACCAATCGATGATATTCGCGAAGTCTCCAATTACGTCGATGCAATGATATATGGTCTGGAACAGCTATCGTCCGCGTTGTGTCGGAGGCCGAGATCGAGCTTTGACGATCTTGACGATCCCCGCGGGCCGCTCGAACATGGTCGAATAAATTAGGCTTTCGCGGAGTTAATCATGACCGAAACGATATTTCTCGCCGGCGCGACAGGAGCGATCGGACGCCGGCTTCTCCCGTTGCTCGTGAAGGCCGACTTTCTTGTCTACGGCACGACCCGCAAGCCCGAGCGGCAGGACGACATTCGCCAAGCGGGCGCCATTCCTGTCGTCGTTGACGTTTTCAATTCGGCGGCGCTGACCGAGGTACTTCGGAAGGCGAAGCCGAAGATCGTTATCCATCAGCTAACTGATTTGCCATACGGCCTCGACCCAGCACTGATCGAGGAGGCGCGGATCCGAAACGCTCATTTGCGTGAAGTAGGAACAAGGAACCTAGCCGAAGCCGCAGTTGCGGCCGGAAGCAGAAAGGTTGATATCGCAAAGCATCGCCTGGGTGTACGGCGAAAGTGCAGGCCCCATTACCGAGGAAACCCCGCTACAGGAGAGCGCGGCAGCAATTAAGACGCTTGAGAAACTGTCGCTCGAAACGGACGGCCTGTCTGGGACTGTGCTCCGGTACGGACTGCTCTATGGTCAGGGCACTGGCTCGGATGGACCGCATGGCAAGATAACGCTCCACGTAGACGATGCTGCCGACGCCGCGCTGCGGGCTGCCCAGCGACAGGTGACAGGTTGCTTCAATATCGTCGACGATGGCGGACCAGTATCCAATGCAAAGGCGAGATCCGGTTTGGACTGGATTCCCAAATATGGGATGCGGGGCGCTTAACCTGTGACTGCCAGATTTTGGGCATTCCGAACCGAATATATCCAGGCGGCAACCGACAATCTCGCGCGAAGAAAGCCAAACTTGCGATCTCCCGCCGATTGATCTGCATGACGCGACGTACGGCAGGATGAGACACTATCTTGACCATTAGCCGCGTCCAGGCGCGCCAACGACCGGCCATTGAAAACCCGATGCGCTCCCCAAAGCCAGAGCACGAGTAGATAGATGTCAGCAATGCTGTATCCTGATCGAACCGCCCCCTCCCATTCAGCTGAAAGGCGTTCCTCGATCCCGTCGAAATGCTCTTCAATCTTCCACCAGCCTTTAGTGACCACCTCGCGATAAGTGTTGGGATCGAGGGCAAAGCGATCGGGGTGCCGTATCTGCTCGAACGCCACCCCTCATGAGGAATGAGTTTAGCCTCGTTTTTGGGGCAGTGCGCGAGCTTTCCGGCCGTTCTTCGTTCCGGATTTATGGGCTATAACGATGGCGGGAGCGAGCGCAGCCAGAACCAGCCGGCGTCAGCCAAAAGAGCGACAGCGAGAGGTTCTCTATGATCGCGAACTCGAAGACTTGCCGCCGGAGCTGCGTTGGCGGGAGTGGGATGCAGCGGATCGAGGCGGTCATCTTTGCCTCGGCCGAGCCGGTCAGCCGCGAGACACTGGCGCGGGTGGTAGGAAAAGACTGCAGCATCGACCTGTTGGTCGACGATCTCGTCGAGGAGTTACGCGACCGCCCTTGCGAGCTGGTCTCGGTCGCCGGCGGCTGGCAACACCGCACCCGTTCGCGCTTCGCGGAAACGATCCGCGCCTCCCTGGCGCCGACAAGCGGAGGGGCGGCGGCGCTGTCGGAGTTCGAGGCGATGGTGCTGATGGCGGCGCGATATTTCCAGCCGGTTACACGCAGCGAGCTGTCGGAGATTTTTGGAAGAGAAGTCAGTCGCGATACGATCGCCACGCTTCGCGGGGCAGGGTTCCTGTCGTCAGGGCCGCGTAGTCCGACGCCAGGGGCGCCTTACACTTATGTAACCACCCAGCACATTCTCTCGGCGTTTGGCATGGAGACGTTGCGCGACTTGCCAGACGTCGAGGCACTCGAGGATGCAGGGCTTCTTGGCCGAAAGCTCGTTGAGGA
The DNA here is from genome assembly GCF_012641395.1 of Rhizobium sp. P32RR-XVIII. GTDB lineage: Bacteria > Pseudomonadota > Alphaproteobacteria > Rhizobiales > Rhizobiaceae > Rhizobium. Next base: position 48,708 of record NZ_JABAIH010000024.1, read on the forward strand.
TGATTCGTTGGCTTCGGAGGTGGAGAGAGCTAATCGTTACGATCCGCACATCCGCGCTGTCCGTCTTTCGTCGGAGAGCGAAGGCCTACTGGATGATTGGCTGGTTCAGTCTCGTTTGACGTTCACGGCGGGGAGTGTCTTCAGCAACTTGCCCATGCGTCATGAACTTGATCGGTACCGCCCGCGTGATAGACCGGTACAACGCGAGAAGGCCTTCCGGGATTTGTGAACAATGGACACGTTCGACGCTCTTCGTTTGTTCCTGAGCATTGCGGAGGCGGGAAGCCTCTCGGCTGCCGCCCGAAAGCATTCGGTCGCGACGTCAACGGTTACCTCTGCTCTCCAGCAGTTGGAGAGGCAAAGAGGTACGACACTGGTCAGACGGTCCACTCGGCGTCTCGCGTTTACCCAAGAGGGGCTCCAGTTCTTAGCGGACACACGGAAACTGCTTGCTGATTGGGACGCGTCCATCGGCGGTGCGAAGGAGGGGCCTTTACGAGGTACAATCAAGATGACATCGACGGTCGACTTCGGGCGAAGCAAGATCGTTCCGGCGATCGATCGCTTCATGGAAATACATCCAGGAATTTCCATCGATTTGCACGTTACCGACAGCGTCATGGATCTCGTTGAACACAACATCGACCTTGCGATAAGGAACGGTCCTCTCAGAGATTCCTCGCTCAAAGCGCGCCTTATCCTGCGAGGAAAGCGCGTAGTTTGCGCCGCCCCCTCCTATTGGGAGGCCCGCGGTAAAGCTCTGCATCCGGGAGACCTTGTTGGTCACACGTGCCTAGTTGTCTCGCGGCCGGCAACGACTTTTTCGACATGGCACTTCTCAGATGCTGGAAATATGATCTCAATCCGCGTGTCTGGGAACCGAGTTGTCAACGATGGCTCGATTTTGAAGAGATGGGCCTTGAAAGGATATGGCGTTTTACTGTGCCCAATATGGGATGTCGAAGACGAACTGGCGGCAGGCGACTTGGTGACGGCCCTTGACGAATTTTTACCGGACAACGCCAACCTCTATGCCGTTACCGATGGCAGCACGGTGAATCATCGCGTCCGGGCTTTGATCGACTTCCTGGCAGAGGAACTTCATCGTTAGTCGATGGGCCATATAGACGTGAATAAGCTCAGGTCCAAAGGCCGGTGAATCAGCAAAGATCCATTACTCTGCTGACCAAAAGCTAGAAGGTCCGGCACTCGCTTGGGCGCTCTTGCGTAAAGGACCGCATCCCTCGCCCTATGACTGCGCTGACAGCGGCGAGAGGTGCGCATGCGACGCTTTCTCCTCCAAAATTCTAGGTGATTTCTCGCAATTTCCGAAAGGTGACTTCGGAACCTGCCCGATTATCGCAGACGGTGAAATCACCAATATCGGTGACGTACACATTGGACGCGGATCGCATTGAGCGGGTGCCGCAACCAAGATATTTCTTGGAAGGACAAGATCAAGATCATGAGTAAAGTTGTCATCGTTACTGGCGCTTCGCAAGGCATCGGAGCCGCAATCGTCCAGGCATTCCGTAAGCTCGATTACCGAATTGTCGCGACCTCCCGCGCGATCAAGCCGTCGGAAGACCCGAACATCCTGACGGTTGCTGGTGATATCGGCGATCCCGCGACCGCCGTGCGTGTCATCTCTGAAGCGGTTGCACGGTTCGGTCGCATCGACACCTTGGTGAACAACGCCGGCATCTTTATCGGCAAGCCTTTTACGGAAAACAGCATTGAAGATTATAACGCCGTCATGAACGTGAACATGGCCGGCTTCTTCCACATCACGAAGCTTGCCATCGCCGAAATGGAAAAACAGGCGGGCGGTCACGTTGTAAATATCACCGGGAGCATCGATAACGGAATTACCGGCTCGCACGTGGCGCTGGCGGCACTCACCAAGGGTGGCCTGAATGCCGTTACCCGGGTGCTGGCGATTGAATATGCGAAGAGGGGTATCCGCGTGAATGCGGTGGCACCAGGCGTGACGGACACGCCGATGCATCCTAGACAACATCACGAAATGCTCGGCACCTTCCATCCGCTTGGCCGCATCGGCGAAGCGAGCGAGGTCGCGAGCGCTGTCGTGTTCCTCGATTCTGCAGAATTCGTCACAGGTGAAATCCTGCACGTTGATGGCGGCCAGAGCGCAGGTCGTTAAGCAATACCGACGGAGTTCCCGCGCTTGCGACGAGGGACTCCGTCGGCCTTTCCGAAGCCACTTCGACGTCTCCACGCAATTGGCATTCGTCGACCGTGAAGAATCCGCAATCGGCTGATTTGACATAAGAAACGACGATTTTGCAGATCTGATAATTGCAACGGGGCAAGGTCACCCGGACAATGCCTCCTTTGGCACCGCCAGAAGCGGACATCGCAAGCTGTCTCGCGATCGCCATCCATCATGTCGCAAACATCTCATCCCATTCTCGACGGAGCATTCCCATGATTGCCGTGTCCCATCGCTCGTCATCCACTTTCACGGAGGATCGTCTCACTCCTTCCGGAACAAAACCCAATTTGGAATAGGTGCGTATCGCAGCTACATTCCAACTGTAGACATTCAGTTCCAGCCGCTCGATCGCCGCATCCGCGAACGCTTCCGCCAGAACGAGACGCAACATCGGAATGGAGAGGCGGCGGCCTCGCATCGCCGGCGCGATCGCCACTCTTGCAAGTCGCGCCACCCCGTTTTCCCAATCATATGCCAGTTGCACATGGCCTATAGGGGTTGCGCTCCCATCCTCAGCCATCCAGCAGCGACGTTTGGGATGGACGCCTTCGCCATCGTCGATCATAGAATCAAGCTGCGCGGAGTCGAGCAGATAGATCAGTCCGGGACCGCCCCATTGGACCACCTGCATCTGATTGCCAAACCAACTGGATAAAGTTGCATGATGCTGTGCTGTGAAAGGCTTGAGGGTCAGCATGGCGATAAATATTCTCTCCTTCGCTCCGCAGCCGTAACGGGACGAAGATATTTGCCCTGAATAGGATAAGAAAGACGATGCGGAACGTTGCCATCATCGCCGGCGTGATGAGTGCGAAACTATCGATCGAATCCATAAAAGCCTCTCAGCTGGGCCGACGGCCATAATATTCGACGCTATTCGTGCGCCGTTAAAAAAATTGAAAGTGCCTCGATTTCCGCGCCAGAGCCGCGCTCGGCCGGCTACCAGAGTTGGAATGCTGTTTCGACCCGTTGCGGCCTTTGGTGTCCGGCGCAACGAATGGCTCGTTTGGGACCAAAGCTGCTGTGCCATCCATCATGAAAATCGACGCCAAGCCGATCAGACGACTGCTAACGCACGACCACCAAGCGTTGGAGCGGTCGGTCAATCCAACCCTTCAATCAGCATGACGCGACGTACGGCGGGACGAGACATTATCTTGACCATGAGCCGTGTCCAGGCGCGCCAACGACCGGCCATCGAAAACCCGATGCGCGCTCCCCAAAGCCAGAACACGAGAAGATAGATGTCAGCAATGCTGTATCCTGACCGAACCGCCCCCTCCCATTCATCTGAAAGGCGTTCCTCGATCCGGTCGAAATGTTCTTCAATCTTCCACCAGCCTTTGGTGACCACCTCGCGATAAGTGTTGGGATCGAGGGCAAAGCGATCCGGGTGTCGTACCTGCTCGAACGCCACCCCTGAGACCTGAATGGATAACCAGCTCAGCCATTCCAGGCATTGCGCCTCTCCATACGGGTCATGAGGAATGAGCTTAGCCTCGGGATAGTTCCGGGCCAGGAAGAGGAGGATGGCTGAGGTTTCAGTCAAAAATCCCGGCTCAGCATTCCGTCTATCGACGATCGCGAGACCATTGCGCCGGTTCGCATCGGGGACCGCGTTCTGCGTGCTAATCTTATCGAGAATGTCAGCCGTGTAGGGCGACCCAATTTCTTCCAATACGACGTGCGCCGCAAACAGCTCCGAGCCCTTGGTGTAGAAGAGATGATACATCTGCCGTGACCTTTGAATGCGAGATGGCTCTCAGTGGCTCCCGGTTGGCAGCCTTCAGACGCGTTTGGCAAAATTCCGCTAGAAGAGCGGTCTGAAAGCCATCTCGGCTCCGAGCAGGAACAAAAGGACAAGGAATCCGCGACGGAAGGTCACTGGGCTTATCCGATCGCGAATGAGCTGACCCGCCCACATCCCAGCCAGAGCAGGGATGACGGCGAGTACGGAGAGCGTCATCCGATCAAGCTGAAATGCGCCCTGCGCAGCGATGCCGGCGGCCAGGGCGATGGTTGAAATTGTGAACGACAACCCAAGCGCTTGGACCAGATCGTCCTTTGAGAGGCCAAGTGCCTGAAGGTAGGGTACCGCCGGAAGGGTAAAAACACCGGTCACGCCTGTGATCAGGCCTGTTGCCGCGCCGATAGATGGGGACATCCAGCGTTCAATTTTCGTCGGAACGCTTAGTTGACGCGAGAACAGGGTGTAGAGCGAATAGAGGGCAAGCGCGCCTCCCAGTGCGGCCGTTGTAAGGATGGTGTCGCCGCTCGCGATGAATGACGAACCGAGCACCGTTCCGGCGATAATGGCGAGCATCATTGGCCAAAGCCTTCGCAGAATTGAGCTAAAGCTAGGCCCGGCGAAGAGCTGCCACACATTGGTAACGAAGGACGGAACGATCAGCAAGGGTGCCGCCGCAAGCGGTGAAATGAGGGAGCCGAGCACAGCCATGGCCACGGTGGGAAGACCCATGCCGGTAACGCCCTTGACGATACCGGCGACGAAAAAGGTTACGGCGATGGAGGCGATCATCGGAATAGATAAGTCTGACATGCGTCCCGAATATCAATTGCCGTGCCTTTGACAATGTGGATTTGCCGACGGTTGACTTCGGTTGGGCCGAAGGCTCAATCTACGCGACCTTCGTCCGGTGCGCTTCGACCTGGACCATATCGATGCGCAGGCGGCCAAACTGGGAACTAAGCTCAAATCGCGCATAGCGCTTCGCAGCTTCGATGGCATTTGCCGTATGGCTGGTGAACGCGTGGGTATCGGTCTCGTGCCGGAGACGGCAGCACGACGATATAGAAGGCTAACGCAGATTGGCATCCTTCCACTTCAGGACGCTTGGGCGACACGGCGGCTCTCGATCTGTGTCCGCAGCGAGACAGAGCTGACCCAATCGCGCTTGATCTCTTCAGCATCCGGCATGGGAACAGTCACCGGAAGACCGCTAGGCCTTCCTGTTCAAGGCCCGTTGCTCGGCGAATCTCGCCATTGTCGTGTCATCAGACGGAACAAGCGAGGCCACCGATGCTCTGCGGCTCCTCCACGGAGATCGCCCCGTTTGGGGATCGGCCGCGTCGGCCGATCCCAACAGCTTCAAAAGATTGCGGCAGACCAGAGCTCAGATCGAGCCCGCCGGCCTAACGGCGGGAAAGTCCTTCTCGGGATCGAACACGTTGTTGAAGAAGTTCGTCAGGGAGTACATGGCCACCAGTGCGACGATCTCGATGATATCAGCATCGGTGTAGCCGGCATCGCGGACGGCTTTCA
>NZ_JABAIH010000025.1 GCF_012641395.1 Rhizobium sp. P32RR-XVIII
CAATCGCCGCTCCAATGCCCGAATTGCCTCCCGTCACGAGAACACGCTTATTCTTCAGATCGATGTTCATCTCTGCTTCCGCCGCCTATCTACCGGTGCTACACGCTGGGATCGGGTAACGTAAAAGATTGGGCTCATGTTCCTCGCAAGCGATCTCGGATTTCGCCTGCGGGACCTCCTCTCCACTTGTAGACGCCGAGAAGGTGCTACCTGACGCCTACGAGCACCTATAGCGACCGGCTTACGGCCGTCCTGGGGCGCCACAGCGGGAGAGAAGGCCGGCCCTGGTCACCACGGACTGCCTCCCTTGGCAAAATCCCTATCATCCGGAGGCGAAGATGCGGCAAATGGATCAACCGACCTTAAAAGTCGTTGAAGCGGCTACCGGATCGTTTGAGATTTTCCGCTTCGCTGTGAAGCTGGAAAGTTGCCAAGCGGGCTGTCGCAGACCTTGTACGCCTGCCCTATGTCTTAGAGGGCAAGGCAGCAGAGGAGCGACGTTCATGAGCGCCAAAATTTGCGAGGAGAATGTGAAGCTGAAACGCGCGTATGAGAGACCTACTAATGCCGACGGCATGCGTGTATTGGTTGATAGACTGTGGCCGCGTGGAGTTAGGAAGATCGATGCGGCAATTGACTATTGGGCCAAGGAACTCGCGCCGAGCACTGAGTTGCGGAAATGGTTCGGTCACGATCCGGCGCGTTGGGCGGAATTTCGCTGTCGATATTCCGCGGAGATCAAGGCGCACCGCGAAGAATTTGAACAATTGCGCGACTTGGCGTTGAAGGGCCCCGTGACACTTGTCTACGGAGCGCACGACGAGATGCACAACGATGCCGTTGTTCTCAGGGAGATCTTACTGGCGCATCAGTAAAACCTCTTGCGAGCAACAGGGGGACCGGGGCGACCACGTCGGGAGTCCTAGCCGTGCAATTGGCACGTCCTACGATGCCGCGGCGCGTTTGCAGGCGTCATCTAGGATCATGTAACAAGCACTAATGAGATATGGAGCGCTGAGAAACTCACCGACGCCTATCCTTGTGCAGTATCGAATTTGATTGACATTTGAGCGCAATGTTTATGCTATTCTTCGATGGAGATTGAGCTCGCCCGCACGTTTTTGGAAATCGTTTCAACGGGAAGCTTTATTCGGGCCGCACAACGCTTGAATGTTGCTCAGACGACAGTTAGCGCGCGGATTCGTAACCTGGAACAACTACTCGGTCGGCAACTGTTCGTGCGGAACAAAGGCGGAGCCTCTCTCACGCCGGCTGGCGAGCAGTTCCTGCGCCACGCGCCGACTTTTGTCCAGCTATGGCAGCGCACTCGTCAACAAGTCGCAGTGCCGGCAGGTCGCAGAGCAGTGCTGACGGTAGGCAGCGAAGTCACGCTTGCGCAACCACTCCTGCTGAACTGGGTTAGTTGGATTCGTCAGTCCCTTCCTGACATCGCGCTTCGCGTACATGTCGACGTCCCTCAGGATCTGATCAATCAGGTCGCCTCGGGGTTGGTCGATGTGGCGATCATGTATGCGCCCCAACATCGCCCCGGCCTCAAAATCGATCTGCTGATGGAAGAAAAGCTGGTGCTTGTTACAACCGATCCTGAAGCGGAGCGCTTCGAGGAGACGAACTACGTCTATATGGATTGGGGGCCGGATTTCGTGCTGCACCACGACATGAATTTTCCGGATGTCACACCGGACCTTTCATTCGATCTCGGTCCCTTGGCGCTTAGCTATGTTCTTGCGAGCGGCGGCTCCGGGTATTTTAGGATGAGTGCGGCGGAGCCGCATATTGCGGCGGGGCAACTCCACCTCGTACCCGAAATGCCGCAGTACTCCTACCCGGTTTACGCGGTAAGGTCTGCAAATGCTGACGAGAGCGTTGTGGCCCCTGCTCTGGCGGGTTTGCGCGCTCTATCCGAGGGTGAGATAGGGGCCTAAGCGGCCACTTCCGATGGAAACAGAAGATCGACCGTCGTTCCGGTTCCTCGCTCGCTGGCAATGAGCAGATGGCCCCCGACCATCTGCATAGTCGAGTATACCTGGACCAATCCCATTCCGGTGCCGTTTTCGCCCTTAGTCGTAAAGAAAGGATCTAACACCTGCTGCAATAGATCCGATTCCATCCCGCAGCCATGGTCCTTGACGCGAAGGCGCGCATAGGCTCCCGGCGCAGGCTGGCCGATTGCAGCATCCGTCTGGACAAAACGCTCTGTTATGATCGAAATCTCGCCGCCGCTTGGCATGGAATCCCGAGCATTGAGGACCAGATTAAGAACGGCGGCGTCCAAGAACGACGGATCGACTAGACAGCTTGGGATACCAGAACCAAGTTCGAGCTTAACGCGGATGTGAGCTCCCGCGCCAAATTTGAGGAAAGGCTCGAAAGATTTGACAAGCTCGTTCAAGTCGCGAGCTTGGACTTCGAGTTCTCTGTGGTTTGCAAAGTCGAGCAACTGGGACGTCAGCTCGACACCCCGATTGATGCCTTCCCGCGCCGCCGCAATATAGGCGCGCACGCTCTCCGGCTGGTCGGCTTTTCTTTCGGCGAGCCTCAGCCCGGATTCGATGATCGCCAAGAGGTTTCTGAAATCATGAGCAATACCGCCAGTCATCTCGCCCAAGGTCGAAAGTCGATACATTGCGCGTTCGCGCTGTTGGACTGCCTGTGCGCAGCCGCTGCGCTCCGCCTGAGATCGCAGCGAAATCTCTTTCGCAAGCACCATGTCTGCCATGGTTAATCATCTCCCTGTTCACGGAGGGCCGTCAGGAACTCCGGTCCCCTGCCCGCATCCACTTCATGGATCGCCTCATCGGGGCTGGACAACTGCCGAACGTTCGCGGCGGCTCTCTAAGCCTGACGGACGATCCGTTTCGCCATTATCTCTTCGACCGTCGGGAACGCCTTGAGGACCTCATCCGGGAGGCCGCTTGCAGCGACCGGCTCCATCCAACCGCCATGTGCTTCTGGTTTGCCGACGATAATGCGGCCGACCATTCCAGCGTGCTCATGGGGAATGCAATAATAGTCATAAACCCCTTGCTCGGTGAAGTTAACGGAGAAGCTCTCGTCAGGCAGGAGATAGTCTGAATCCCAGGAGTTTGCCGCTTCAGGAATGCGGAGCGGCCTCCCGAAGTTTGCTGGATGATAGGCGGTCGTCGTATGCGAATTGCCGGGGTTCTGGTTGATCCAACGGACCATCTGACCGGGCTTGATCAGAACACCAATCGGGTCGAACCAGACATGCGAGCCATCCGCGCGCCCCTGCATCTTAATTTCCACCACGTTTTCGGCCCACACATCTCGCCTGGACAGGGAAAGGGCTGCGAGGAGCCCACCGCCCAGCACGTCACGCCGCGCGACCGTCATTTGGCGACGCTCGCTTCGCCGTCCGCTGCGACATGCCACAGCACCACATGGACATGCGGCTCTTCCACGCCTGGATGGCCGGCATTGTAGTAGACGTCGATATGGTCGACGTGGCCGCCGGGCGCAGCAAGATTATCGAATGACTTGTCAGGATTGAGATCCTTCGTCGGCAGCATATAGATCGTGCTGACAAGCTTTCCATCGTGATCATACGCGAGGAACGGACCGGCCGGCAGTGTCGCCGGATCGACGAAGAGTTGGCCCATGCCGGGCAGGAAGTCGGGCAACTTCACGAGCTTGCTGACCTGCTGATAAGGTGCGGCCGGTGGCGATTTTGCGATTTCATCCGCTGCCATGGCACAAACCGAGCTGGCCAGTGTCAAAACAGCTCCGAGGAGGAGTTTTTTCATGTGGGACATCCTTTTTCGTTCGAATTCGCGATCGCCCAAATTCGGCAGCCAATGGGCTGCTCTGATCTGTCGCGTACAGCCATTCAAAAGCCGGCGATAATATTAGTCCAACGAAATAAAATGGCACTTCAATGCAGTATTTCTGCACTACATTGGTGTTCACCGACATCTGCGGAACGACGGTATCCCGCACAAGATAAGGATCGTCTATTCGCCGCCCGTCCGCCGAAAGTAAATTGAACGCGCGATCGTGAACTCAACTGCGATCTCAGATTTTTGACGCTCGCTTGAATTCAAAAAATCTCTCACCATGTTCTAATTACTATGGACATCTTCATGCACCACATACGGCGCCTCAAAGCGGGCCTCTAGCCCGGACGCGAACTTCACTGGCACCGCGTCCGGGTCCGCCAGCATCTCAATTCAATGTGCACAGCTGCAGACGGAATGCCAAAAGCGCGTCGTTCGTACTTCTGCGGCTCGGCTTAGAGGCGACCATGATGATTTTCAGAAATCTGTCAGAAGAAGACATTACGCTTAACCTTGTGACAAAGGGGAAGCACTCGGCCCTTTCCAAGATCGCCGTCAAGCTTGCGCGAAGAACCGGGCTTGATGATCAGGTTGTTCTTCGGCGTCTTTGGAAGCGTGAAAGTAGCGGCGCAACAGGCATTGGCCGTGGTATCGCCGTGCCGCATGCTGTGTTCCAATCGATCTCGTGTCCTGTTGCGTCGTTCACGCGACTAGCACCTCCTATTGATTTCAGGAGCTCCGACGGCCATCCCGTCGATCTTGTTTTCACCCTGCTTTGGCCCCGCTCTGCCGCTACCACCTTCCTGCCCGCGCTCGCCCAACTGTGTCGACTGGTTCGGGCATCTCGGATTCGCGAGGGGCTCCGATTGGCGCGCTCCGCCGACGAGGTAATGGCCATCCTTGACAATGACCCAAGAGCGATCGACTGGCCCGCCATCCCGGAGCGAGCCGCCACCTGGGCGTCCCTCAGGTGAACAAGAAAGGATGCGTAAGGAAAAATGATTAAACAAATCAAGAACCCACGAATGCCGCCAATCGTGATTGGCAAGACGGATCACGAGCGATTGAACAAGGTTGCCGTCGTCGCGGCTGGCCGCTTTCCTAATATTTCCGATGGTCTTTTGCTCGAGCTCGAACGTGCACGCGTGGTAGCCGACATCTCGGTGCCTGGAAACGTCGTGTGCATGGGATCGACGGTAGATTATGAGACTGATACCGGTGCGCGAAAAGTGACGCTTGTTTTCCCGAGAGACGCCGATATCTCTGAAGGAAAGATATCCATCCTCACTCCGATTGGGACTGCCCTTCTCGGGCTGGCCGCCGGGCAGACGATGGGCTGGACCGCACGGGATAATCGGAGACACGAACTGACGGTTTTAGCGGTTGCCGGTGTGCATAGTATGTGGTGAAAGCGAGCTCGCGCTTGAAATCAGTCCGGGCGAGTTGCGGCGCTCGTTGGGCCAACTTGCGATTGACCCCCGCCCACGCCTTGGGGAATCGTATTTTGCAATGGAGGTGAGTTATGATCAGTGGCTCCCAATGTCGTGCAGCACGGGCACTCATCGACTTCTCGCGCGAGCGCCTCGCAGTATCTGCCGGTGTTAGTATCGAAACCATCGTGCATTTTGAGCGTAAACTTGCCGAACCAACCGATGACGAAGTATTTGCCTTACAATCAGCTTTGGAGGCAGCCGGCGCGGTTTTCATTTCTGACAACGGCCGCGGCATCGGTGTGCGTCTGAAATTTACAAAATCTGAAGCTAAACGTATCGCCATATTGGAGAATGAAGGCGGCATAGTTGCACCTGACCGCGTGCCGTAGGCGACGTCAGGTTAATTGCCCTGCCTGGTTGATTCCTTGCGCGCTTGTGTCCCGTTTCGGCGTCCGAGCTTGCGTCACTGCTCGCCGCCGGCCCGATAGCGGCTGCGTTCCTTTTCCATCTACCAGGCGCTGTACCGAGACGGGGGAAGCCGACCGGTCGTGGTCTCCTCAATGCGGGTGGTTCGCCTCGATCGACTGCGGAATACTTCTCTGGAAATCTCGAAATATTCAGTGAAATGCCCGGAAAAGATGTTCGACGAGCGATCGGTTGCGCCTGTTTTTGTAACGGCAGAGGACCTGAGGCCGTGGACACGAACTCGATCGGATTGGACATCTCCGAATTCGGCATTGGTCCAAACTTTGCACGAGGCCAACGCGGATGAAGCTCGGATACGATTTGAAGTCCGGGCTACCGCGGTAGTGTCCAGTCGCAAGTCCTTTGAAGTCTTAATCGGTGACAACCAACGCGGCGGCTTATCCGCTTAGCACTTGGCTGCCTGCAAAAGCGCGTGCGCGCCATTAACAAAGCATCCCTGACCACACGGATACACCTAGGCGACTCATGAGCTCCGCTAGTGAAGGCAAAGCCAGATTTTGCAGAACAGCAAATCGATCGGCCCTGCCTCCCACCAGCCCGAACTTCAATCCCATCGAAACGCGTTCTCGAAACTAAAAGCGCTCCTAAGAGGAAGGCCGAGTCTGTCGGTGGCTTTTGGAACACCTTCGTCGATCCGTTCGAGGCCCGAATGCGCAAATTACTTCGCAGCCGCAGGCTATGACCCGGAGTAAAGCGGACATGCCCTAGCACGCCTAACCGAAAAGACCGAGGTAATCACCTCGGCCGCGTCCCGCGAGATGAGGAGCAAGAGCTTGGAAATCGAGCCTGATCACATCGATCTTTTGTGAGCGGCCCGTTTCTGTCTCCATAGCGATCGCGTCACCCACTCTCAAGCCCAGCAGCCCCAACCCCAGAAGGGATTCTACCGAGACAGTGTAGATAGGAAAGTCACAGCTCTCATTCCGGACGACGTTGGCTGTTCTTGGCGCGCCGTCGTCGACGCGGAAGGTCACGCGACTGCCTATCGTCACGACATCATGGGGAACACCCCCGGGAGAGCAAATTTCGGCCTGCGCCATCTTTTTTCTAAGCAATCGGCTGTGGGCGTTGTCGCGAGGGTCCCGATCAAGAACATCCGTGAGGATTGCAAGGTCTTTTGTGGTTAGGTAACACCGAAGCGGCGTGGTCATGGCATAACTCCTCGGAGGCATGAGCTCCGGCAAAAGGCATTCCCTGATGAGGGGAAGAGACTGCATTCGGGTGCTATCAGCGCTGAGCCGCCTCACCAGGCCTGCGCATGTTCATGACAAATCGCTGGACGTAGCATTGCCTAACAAGAACTAGGCCTTTGATTTACTACACTACCATCCACCCGCTTTTCGTCACTTTCGCCCTCTTCGCTTTGCTCAAAGATTAGCCAGGCGGTACCCTTTGCTGCGATCCGAGTCCTGCGGGCGTCTTGAATTCGCTCCGCCTGTAGTTTGGTATAAGGACCAATTGGCCGGGTCTTTTGTCCACCGCGGCAAACTTGGCAGTACCACTCGTTGTTATCATCCGAGTAGATATCGACCGAGGTAGACGCCTCGTGTGGCTCAAGCCTGGCAATATCGTCGATGAACTTTATCAGCCTTGAGTAGTGCTTAGCGGGGGCAACTGGATGCGGCACCCCAGAACCGAAATTGTGCGTGGGCAACGTTGACATAGTGCAGCTCCTTTCTCCACTGAGGCGGTTGACGACCAGTTTTGCTGCCACGAAAGATCGGCTGTTTCTATACCTCGGGCCAGACCTAGACGGTCGTGACAGCGTGTTCAGAAGCCATTAAAATGGCGTCACGCTTTGCGGCCACGAGGGGCGATTTTCTGTTTGGCCGTCGGCCTCATATCGCCCGGCAGTTTGGTGTGGTAACGATTTTTAAGCAAACGAATTTAATCGCCTCTTCTGTGCAATTTTATTGCTAGATCCGCGCCCGAGCCAGTACCCAACTATGGTGATCGCGCGCTGTCCCGACGCTCTCCTTCACATTAGTTGCCCAAGACAATTTGGTTGTCGAAGTCCCTGTCGCTGTTTGGAGGAGAGGCCGACGACCTGCTGACCTGGGTACCAAGCGGCTCCAACCACGGACATGGCCAAATGGGGAGCCCATCACGCCAAGAGCCCGATAAGGTCCGAAGTTTTCTCCCATGGGATACTGTTGTTCGAGATCGTGCGACCTGACGGCTATTGGCTAACATTGTCCGAGCTGAGGCGTGAACTCCTGCGACTGACTGGCGCCCGATCGACCTGAAAGCAGACGGCATCCATCCTCCACTTTCTGGAAAGATTGCTGTCCACCGGCCTGGCTTGACTATCCGGCTTGCTAAGACCATCTTAAAGTCATGCTGATCTCGCTTCTCAATGTCGTCCTCAAGCGGGTGTTCCCCATCGCGGGAATCTGACCCCCGGCCCGGTCGTGTCGCGTCCGGCCGAGGGGTGTAGGTATCGGCCTATGACTAAGGCGCAGCCTAGAGCGACATTCATCCCACGATTATGAAGTACCGGTGGCGCACGAAGGCGACCGCTGGAAATCTGCAGGAGAACTTAATGGTTCCCGAGACCAGAAAATCGCGCAAACCCGCGATTTCGATGGCCGTCTCCGATCATGAGCGGCTTGCGAGACTCGCGGAGAGCCACGCTTCGCGTATCCCCGAAGTGGCAGACGAACTGATGGCCGAGCTCGAGCGGGCGCATGTCGTTCCCGACGAACGACTGTCGGCGGACGTCGTCCGGATGGGCTCCAAACTACGCTTCACAAGCGACCTCGGCGAAGACAGGCAGGTGACGCTCGTCTTCCCAAGCGACGCCGACATCTCCGAGGGCAAGGTATCGATCCTGACGCCTATCGGGGCGGCCCTCATCGGACTGTCGAAGGGACAGTCGATCGACTGGACAGCCCGCGACGGTCGCGTCCACAGGCTGACGGTCGCTGCGGTGGAGGCGCCAGATCGCGCGGTCGACCCAGCCTCCTCTCAGCTTCGGCCGGCATCATGACAGGCGGGCCGCTCTCTTGCCTCTTCCGCGGAAGACGCCTCATTGCAGGCTCGTAGCCCCTGTGCCGCCTTCCGCGGCCAGGGGATTTTCATCCATGCCAGACGTGAACGCTTCCGTGAGGGGGCGATGGAGAACTACGATGAGAGAACACTGCATCCTCACCACCCGAGACTTCACCTTGTTGGAAGCCATACTCGACGATCCGTTCGTCCGCGACACCCGGCTGATGCCTGTCCTGAGGCGCAAGATCACAACCGCGATCGTCATGTTCCGCCAGGACCTTCCTGAGAACGTCGCCAGCCTGAACAGCCGCGTGACCTACAGGATCGATGGCGCCCGTCGGGACACGCGCGTGCTGTCCGACGACCGTATGACGACAGCGATCGGCATGTTACTGCCAGTCACGACGCTGCGCGGGTTGGCACTTCTTGGTCTTGCCGAAGGCCAGGAGTTCGTGCTGACGAACGTCGACGGCGTTGAAGAACGCATCCTGCTGGAGACGGTCCACTATCAGCCGGAAAGGGCAATGCGCAGGAAGGCTGCCGCCTCGGCACAAGCCAGTGCTCAGGATTGTCAACGGCGCGGACCACTCCCAGTTCGAAACGGCCGCGATGGACGGTTCTGACGACGACGGTCCCCCGGCGGTCATAGCCGCCGACTGGATCGCCCTGCGCCGCATTAGCTACGAGCGCTGCTGACAAGCTTTCCGTCGTACTCATACGCGAGGAATGGACCGGCCGGCAGTGTCGCCGGATAGATGAAGAGGTGGCCCATGATGAGGAGTTCGCTTCGTAAGAGCCGTCTGAAGCGCTCAGGTCATTAATCGATGGATGAAGCGCAGATAGCGCCGAGCCGGAACATTGTCTTGAGAGGTCCGGTACGGTTCCGCGTTGGACTAGTTGGGGCCGGCAAAACACTCGACACCGGGCGCGGTTTCCCCGCGTCAGCGTGCCGGCTATGGCATTACTCAGATATGCATTGAAGTCCCGTGTAACCCAACTCACCGTATCGGTTGTAATAAGTTGACCGATCCGCTTTGACGACCTAAGCGGCGCTACGCTTCTCTAAGCATCTCAAGAGGCTCTTGAGCTCAGGCTCGCGCACCAACGTGGCCGCTTCGATTGGCGTTACCCACGCGAGCTTACGCTCCCTGCACTCAGGAAAATTCTTCTTCGTTTGGCGCACATCGACAAGGTGCACCTCGACGAACGACGGTATTTGGCGGCCGTCTTCCAAAGACTTGAGATAGGTGAAGTAGCCGAAGACTCGCTTCTTTGCTCGCCCTTTGACGCCGGCCTCCTCCCATGCCTCTCGTTCAACAACTTCCTGCGGGGCAAGCCCCTTGATTGGCCATCCTTTTGGGATTGACCAGCGCCCGGTCTCGCGAGTCGTGATGAGCAAAACCTCCATTTGGCCGTCCCGTCGGTCACGTATGCAAAGCGCACCAAATTGCTCGATGGCATCGCCATTCAGGATCGTCTCCGCGTGGCTCGCTAGACGAGAGAGATGGGTGGTCATCATTTCCATCCTCTTAATTTGGAACGCAAGCTGATTCGCGGCAAGTACGCCCCCTTTCCCACAGATCGGTGAGTGCAATGATCAGTGTCCCTTCGCGATCCCCTATAGCGCGTTAGACGGCAGTAGATTCACGTTTGGTAGCATGTGGTAAGAAGAGATTTGCTCGTGATCGCGAACTGCTTGCCCATGCTTGGCAGAAGATCCTCCAGGAACCGTGCCGCTGGAGGTCTTGACGTTGGCGGCAACCACCAAGGCTCTCGACGATCTTTTCCTCACACGCTGAAAGACATCTACTTCGCGGAGAACATACAAGTAATCGAAGGATTGGGACCTGCTCCCCTCCTACGCGTCCTTCGGCAACACCGAACGCACTCTCGCGATGAAGGTGTGGAAGTCGGCCATGTAGGTGCGCAGGAACTCGGCCGTACTGTCGTTGGTGACTTCGCCATCCTCGTTGATGAGGCCGGGTGTAAATTGAATATAAGCCTCCGGCGCGTTCATCTGTGGCGAGTTGCAGAAGCTAAGAACACTTCGCAGGTTCCGCTGGGCGACGGCGGTGCCGATAGCACCCGGCGACGTTCCAATCACCGCAGACGGTTTGTGAGCGAACGAGTTGGTGCCGTAGGGACGACTCGCCCAATCGATCGCGTTCTTCAACCCGATTGTATTCGGGCGTGACGAACAGCACCGCGTGAACGGCCGCAATGGCTTCTTTGAACGCTTTACCCTCTGAGGGATAATCGGCGTCATAGTCGTAGCTGTAAAGGGGTAAGTCCTTGAAGGATATCTCCGACATTTCAAGTTCCGGCGGAGCTAACCGCACCAATGCCTTCGCGAGCCTTCGGTTGATCGAGCCCTTGGCAAGGCTGCCGATGAGATAGCCGACTTTGTGCGTGGTCATGCGATTACTCCTACTTCAGCGGACAACTCGATATCGTATCCGAAAGATTGTTCACCTCTCCGAGCCGATTGTCACGGTAATTGTGTCACCGCCGCACCGTCTGACAGAACGACACCTCATCCACCTGCGCGGAGCTGAATCCGAAAACAGCATTGCGGTAGGCGTCGATGCGCTTAGAGGCTAACGATTGCCCCTTCCGCGCCCTATTGGAAGGCCGCACGGCCCTCTGGATCAGCTTGCCCCGTTTCAGCGGGGCTTTTTTCGGTACGATTGCGGACCGCAACAAGCAGCCGCTCGGCTCGTTGATGGGACGGAAGGCGCCAGGCGTAACCCTGCCAGCGCATCCAGCCGGCGAATGCTGGCCACCTGACCCCGCACCCACCAGCGGGGTCCTTTTTGTCCGTACGCTAACGAACGGGAACCTCTGACAGCTTCACCTCGTTGACACTGTGGCCGCGCGGCAGTGTTTCCAGACTCAACACCAGCGACGAGCGCCCTCATGCTGGTGATCGCGCGGTCGCCGATTCTCATCGCTAGTTCCACATGCTGTAGGCTTCGAGGGACACTATAGCGTGGGGGGCGCAGGGGTCCGCTTTCTCAACGGGCGGGCCCTTGCTGCTCTCTAATCCTAATTGATCATTGACGAGCAGACTTGTCGGAGTTTTAGTATTAGGCGCTGTTGCCCCGAGCACAGCACCTAAGAGCCACGACGGCGCACTCTCCACGACCAGGCGTTAGAATGGCTCCCTATATGTCGCTGGGTTTTTTCCGAGATCTCCCTTGCGACAGACGGTGCGACAGGGCTCGCCCTTTTTGAACCTTCAGGACGAGCCTTGTCGTGCCTCCAAACAGCGCGTGTCCGTTGCGCTTTCGCGTGATGCCGGATGACGTGTTCATCGCACGCCCGCACCGGCAATCATTTGGACTCGATCATTTGAAGACATCGAAGATCACCTCTCCTTGGCTTGACCAACTTCGAGCAAGCGCACGCTTGCCGAAATTTTTAAAACTTTCGGCGGTGGAGCTGAAATCACAGGATCAACCGGTAACAGACGGAAGCGATTTCGCCCCATCAAGAGCAGTTAGGGCGCAGGTATCCATCAAGCCGAGGCGGCCGATGCGATTGTCATTCGCCTCTGAGCAACTTCACCAGGCGCCGACGGTACTTACGGGGTGGATCGACCAAATCCTGCCTATCGGTTGCATGATGATGTCGAGGCCGAGTGGGAGGTGGGAATGCTTCGGCATCGGTTCCGGTGAGGTCTTTGCCGGCGACCGAGCAAACGAGCCCGATTTTCTCACGCTGGCATTTGGCTCCATTAAGCTAAAGACCCGCAATCTCCTACAGGCAAGCGGCGTTTATTGACCAGGAGGAGGCCGATCTAGTGCGGGAGAACGCTTTCACCGCTATCGACACGTGACGGTCATCGGAGCAAACCGCGCTCTTGAACCAACTCGAACCCTCGACCAACCATTTCGATTGGCTGGCATAAGGTTCTATTATGGAACTCTGGTTTGATGTAGTCCGCCCAGCCAACGTTAGCGGCAGTGACAAGGCGATCTCACATCGGTAGCTCAGCAAGTTGGAGTGTTGGATTCTGATTCCAAAGGTCACAGGTTCGAATCCTGTCGGGTGCGCCAATCTTCTCAATCACTTACGATTGATTTGGCAAGCCGCTCAAATACTGCAGGACGCACATAGGAAGCAGATCCACATCGGTGGACAAAGAGAGCAATCCGGACGCCGGTTTATGACTGGGAGGATGGATGACAGACGAAGCGACAGAGGCTCTTCTAAACTTCGTCCGCGCGCTGGCTCGACAGCAGGCACGGATAGACCATGCTGCCGGCGTCAGATTCGAAGCTCTGGAAGCCTATACGGGGAACCTCTCCCCTGAAAATAGAGCCGCGGTGGATAAGCACATGGGAATCGCCTTGGAGCTCTTGATAAAGCCTCCGAACATCCGCCGCCGGAAACCTGACGGTGGCGGCTAGTGCGGATCCAACTGTGCAAAATCGAGTGATAGGATAGGAGCTGCTCTTGGCATGGTCGCGGCACCATGGCTATGTTCTGCGCATGACTGACACACCCCAGAAGAATCGCCGCGACGAGCAGCTGCCGTCCGAAGATCTCGCCGTCCTCAATGGTGTGCTGAAGGCGCTCTCGCGCAAGTATGGCATCGAGGAGGACCGGGAAGCGGTGATGCGGCTGGCGAGGATCATCATGGGGCTTCAGGCGCAGGGTGTGCGAGAGCCGGAGCAGCTGAGCCTACTGGCCGAGGCTACGATGGAATGATCGCCGAACTGCTGGTTTGCGCCTCGTCGGCGGCGGTCGACGGCTTTCAATTGCTGCGAAACACGAGGCGCTTAGCGGAAGAGACTAATAAGGTTCTGAGGCGCGCTGTTGGCGATCGAAAGTGACTGAAGCGCAAGCTACTGTTGCGTTTGCAGGGCGCTTAGTTTGGAGGACTCTTCTTCCATGTCCGCGTCCACGAGCTTTCCCACACCTGACCCGATGGAGTCCATTAGCTTGCTGGTGAAATCAGCTTGCATATCGATGCGGTTCTTGAGGGAACCGAGCGCACTGGCGCTAGATATCGAGCGCTGAAGCATATAATCGACACCCTTGATGTATTCATCGATGGTAAACTTGGATGAGGTCACATCAATCTCCGCGAGATCGAACTCAAGCTTCCCGTCTGTTACAGTGCGGACATTTCGTACGCTGATCGAGGGGGCGCGACGACCGGCATCAGGATAGATGTTTTCGTCAGCTAGCAGAGTTACTCTGCCGGGGTTCTCCGCATCGGTGGAGGATGCAGTCAGTCCCGTTCCAGCCGAGGCATATGCGATTACAGCGGCAAGGTCATGGAAATTCCCGACATAGCCATCGCTTGTACCGAGCGCTGCATCTACCGTAGCGCGGGTGATAGTAACCGTCTGAATTGGTCCTGCACCAATCTGAACGTCGAACTTTATCTTGGTGCTTCCTATAAGGGTAAAGGGATCCGTGAAGTTTACTGGGGATTTTGGATACATATTGTCATGGTTGGCAACCGGGGCCGCCTCTAAGCCCAAACCGAATCCGGAAGGGAAAACTCCGCCAAAATCCGAAGTCACGTTGGCGATGCTAATGCTTGATCCAGGGTGCCCCGAAGTCTCCAAGGAGCCGATTTCGAACAGTGTTGGATCTGTATCAGAGGTGAATGATGTGAACCCCGGCGGCGTAAATACCCAAGCTGGTACTGAGTTGTCATTGAAGGCTCTTGCGAGCACTTTTCGCATCTCGATTGCGTTGTTTATTGTGCCGTCAGTGGTTCCAAGTGTTGCATCAATAACCGACTTGTCGATGCGCAACCCGCTTTTGGTAGTACCCGCTGAATGAGACCCGGCGTCCACGACAAGATCAAACGTTATGTAGTCGGTTACACTAAACGCAGCCGGGCCTGTGAATGTGTGGACTTCATGCCCGTTGTGAGCGTCTGTGGTAAAAGAAGTACCTTGGAAGCCACCGATTTCACCGACATCCATAACGTCTTTCTGCAGGATCCCGCCGCCTCCGAGATTAAGCATGCTAGTGTCCTTTAGGTCGATGCTCATGGTCTTTACAGCCACGGTCCCGCTATCCGACCGGACGAAAGACGAGACAACCGAACCTGGCAAGATCCCCCGGTCCGAAAGATGGGTCGGTGAGGAAGTTTTTAGCCAGTTGACCCCACTGAAACTGGCAGAGTTGACCACACTTTCAGCTTGCTGATTTAGCTGTGAGAGCTCTGCTTGGATTTTGGTTTTGTCCACACCGTCCTCTGTTGCCGCGACCAGTCTCTCTTTGAAGCGGGAAAGTATGTCGACTATGGCATCAGTACCCGCATAAGCAGTATCGACCTTCGCCGCGCCAAGCCCCAACGCGTCCTGAACGGCAGAAATCGCGCCGCTATCGGAACGCATCGTGGTGGCAATTGACCAATAAGCTGCATTGTCCGAAGCCGTCTGAACTCGAAGACCGCTCGAGACGTGCTGTTGCGTGTTTTCCCAATCGGAGTTGACGGATCTCAGTGTCTGTAGCGCTGCAATGGCCGAGTAATTCGTATTGATGGAAGACATCAATGATCCGGAATGAAACTAGTGTTTATGCATTTGCGGGGAAATCGCGCTTCATGCACGCTGTGGATGCAATTTGGTGAGCAATGGTTAACAAAGTGAGACCAACTCGGCCGTTAAATATCGCAATGGACCGATGTCTCTAAATCGGCATACGGCGTGAATGGTAGCCGATCACCTCACGCCGACGGTTGGCATGGCCGTTGTCCAGCTCCTCGCCGAAATGCTTGCGGAGCGTGCCGACATCGATGCCGAGGGAGCAAGCGATCGTATTCTCCGATTCCCCGCAGAACTTCATCTGCTCGACAGTCTCGCGCTGTTCAGCGTCGGCCGATACTCAGGGCGCCCGCGTTTCGCAGTCGCCTTGCTGCCCTTTTGTTTTTCCACCGATCTCATGCTTTCCGTCAGAAATTTCAGGCCGGCAGAAAAAAATATGTAGATGAGGGGGACGCGGGTCCGGAAGGAAAGGCCTGTCAGACTTCAAACCACCCCCCTTGTTGCGGGATACTCACGGCTCTGACATCGTCGTGTCAGGCGAATGGGGGAACCAATGATCATCGACTCGTCCGACATAGCTTCTGAGAATGATCGCTTAATCAACGCGAGCGAATGGGCTCTGCAGAACATTGCCTTTACTAACACAAGTATCGATGTGCTGCGTGCTGCAGCTTATCTACCGCTTGATGAAACGGACGACATAACAATCCTCCGCCTTGGCATTCGGCTGATTAATTCTGCTGGCGCTAGCGGGCTAGCCGCTATCAATGGCTACTACCAACCAGCCGCGGCGCACATCAGGGACATTATTGAAGTGAGCTTCTTACTCGATCTCTTTAGGCGCGATCGCAAAGAGGTTTCGATGTGGCGTGAAGCTTCCGATGAAGTTCTCTGGCAGAAGTTTCGCCCACAAAAACTGAAATCGCGATTAGATCACCTTGATGGCTGCAAACCAACCTACCGGAAACCTGCCTATCAGTTCTTCTCCGAGCACGGCACGCACGCCAAGCCTCTCGCTGTTGGGCTCATTAGCCCCGATATGGACACCATGGTAGGCCCGTTTCCCGACGAGCAGCGAGTGTTGGGGTTCGGCTTTGATCTTGCCAGACATTTGAGCGCGGGAACGACCTTCCTCATTAAGTGCATAGATCATCATCGGCTGGATGAGGCTGACGAGAGGGTCGAGGAATACCTGCGCGCTGGCATCGACTTTTTTGACGCGCTCGATAGTTTCAGACGCCGTACCAATGTGCCCAACTTTCCATCGATCGCCAGATAGTTTTGTTACGTGTTGGCGGCACGCCGTTCCTCTGCCTGGATCAGCGCGTCGTGGATGCGCTTGGTCACGGTCTCTATGTTGTTGATGTCCCAGAAGAGAACCGGATCGCCGTGGTGCGGGATCTTGTGGTTCGCAACGGGCGTGTTCGGATCGTTCCTAGTGCCGGAGCATATCTCTCCGCTACGCTGGCGGGTGTAGACGTCACGCTCGAAGGCCAGGCGCCTAAGGCGTTCCCATCGTGGGGTGTTGTACCAGGCGCGCCAAGGCTGGGTCTGCCGGCGGTGCTGGTCTCTCGCCTTCTCGCCTTTGGCTCTGCCAATAAGGGGCGGGAGGGTGGCCACCAATGGCTTGATCGTCTTGAGCTTAGCCATTGACGCCGATCTCAAGCCGTGCGCTTTTCAGGGCTGACATAGGTACCCCGGAGAGAATGAATGAGCGAAAACGAAGACGCGCTGTTGGCGGATCAAATCAATGGCGCTGCCGATAAGGCAAAGGCCGAAGAAATCAATAACGTCGATATCTTAGCCATGGCTGCAGTCCTACACACTCAGTTTCCGCATCGAACCGAAGCCGAAATCCTAGAGAAGATGAAAGACGCTTGGCGAGCACGCAAACTCTACTGGGCCTCCTGAGCAAAATCATTTCTACTCGCCGGTGAGGCCGTCGCATTTCGCGATCGATATGAATTTCTACCAGATGGACCACACGGCATAGACGAGACAGGCGGCAGCAACAGTACAGAGAAGTGCGAGGACCGCGCGTTCTGCACGGGGGGTCATGACCGCCACCACATAGGCAGCGAGCCCATGAAGAACATCACCGCCACCAAGGCGAGATAGACGATCCATGCAGCAGCGTTGCGGACAGGAGGAGGTAGACGAGCCAGGCGGCCCTGCAGGCGATGTGTGAGGCTTGATCCTGGGCGAACGTCGTCCTGCCCCTCACCTTCGCCTCGTCGATCGCCGTGTGGGCTAGCCATTCGAGCAGTCCAAGCCAGATGTTTCCGGTGATCACGGCCACGCCGGCGCCTTGAATGCCGGAGTGCGCAATCAGGTGATAAACGCGCAGCGGGCCTGATTGTTTGGCTTTTGAGAGGAAGTCACCCTGCAGGGGGTAGTCGAGCAGCCAGTGAACGGCCAACAGCATCAAAGCCAAGGTCAGGACACTTTCCATGATCTCTCCAAATGAAAAACCCGCCACCGGGTGGTGACGGGCGAGAGGTGAAGGCAACTATTCGGGATGCATGTTCGATTCGCGGGCTAAACCGCGATCAAACATGAAAGGCATCGATTATGATCGACAACTTCGTATCTACCGGTTGGACGAGCCGAGGTCACTGGGTAGCCGTCCGCGAGGATGGTGTTTCTGCACTGCTCGGCCCTTATCCCACCGGAACGGAAGCGCAGCGCGTGGCCGCCGATGAAAGCGACCGGCTCGGGTTCCGAGGGATGTATCGCGGAGTACGTATGATCTAGGAAATGAGAAGCCCGCCGACCGGGTGACAAACCGGCGACGGGCTCTCTGGCACTATTGGTGTGCCGGGCTACCCTCCCGGCTTGGCCGACGGCGCTGGTGCATGCATCAGCGTTCTCTATGGGCGGGGCGCGTCGGCTTCCCCTCGTATTGCTATGCGGCGTGAACTGATTGCCTTTTAGAAATTTCGCCAACCGGCACTTTACCTGTAGCTCAACTTCACCTTGCATCTTTAAGGCGAAAGAGCATCGTCACCGCATGCCGACACACCGTTCGTTTCCGCCGCCTCGATACCAGACGAAAAAGCAGGCATTGCCGCTCTTCACGATGCAGTCGTTCTATCTGGCGATCATCGGCGTCGGCGTGCTTGGATACGTCGGTGTCGACGCGGTCAACTCGCTCGCCCCAACGATTAACCTAAGCGGCGCCTGCAACATTAAGGGCAATGTCAGCATCAACAGCGGCGAGCGTATCTACCACATTCCCGGCCAGAAGTTTTACGCTGAGACCAAGATCTCACCGCAGTACGGCGAGCGCTGGTTCTGCTCTGAGGCAGAAGCCCGCGCTGCTGGTTGGCGAAAAGCCTCGCGATAGAAAACCCGCCTCTGATCGCTCGGGGCGGGTTGTATTGGTGCCCGAGCCGTAGCCCGGGCGAGTGAGGATGCATCCGGAGATCAACCCTGGCAGCGCCTCGAACCTCACCGCACCCGGGCTTGCCGGGGTTCGATTACTCTGTGCAATGCAGAGCAGGGTCGATGTGCGGCTTAGCGTCCGGTGCGATCCAATGTGTCGCGCACTTCTCGGACGATACCGTTGTTGTCGTGATATCTGGCTGAGTTTCGGACACCTGTAAATCCTGCCCCACAAGCCGAAATTGCCCTTTTTGGTTGAGATAGTCCGCAATGTCTTGGCATATAGCGGTTATCGCGCGGCGCAGAGTTCTTTCATTTAAGTCATTTTCTTCCGCAAATGCCGCGATCGTCAGCCCCTTTCGGACCTTCACCCACGACTAGGCATAGATCCCCTTGCGGTCGCCTTCGCTTGGCAAAGCATTGATCCAGCCGAAAACCGCTTCCATCCGGCCCAGAGCGCCCGCCGACGCGTTCTGACGATATCGAGCAGAGGATGACCCGTAAGCTTCCTCCATGCGCCTCACAGCCTCGGGCATGGCGCTTCCGTATGCTTTTAGGTCCTCGCGCTGCCGGCATACGCCTCAGCGTTTCGGCCATCTCCAAGATCCGATCCTCAACCGCCTTCGCTGTCCAGTCGTTGAATTTCATGCCGCTTCTCCAGTGAGGTTCAGTTCATTGTCTGGCACGAGGCCGGCGGAACCGCATCGGTTCGTCGACGCCTGCCCGGAAACTGGGCGACCATCGGCCCGACGCCGGATGCCGTCATCAGCAGCTTGCAGGTGTCGTCGCTCTCGGCCAGCCGTTCCATGGCCCTTTGCAGGTGCCGAAACTGCTCTCTCAGCACGCGGCGGACTTTCAGGAGAGGGTCGATTACCAAGCGTAGATGCGGGGATTGTTTGAGCAACTCGATAATACGCCGCTCGAACTGCAGTTTGGTCACGGCTCCCACCTTGAGTCCGAAGTTGCGTAGTAGGCCGCGCAAGTTATTCTCCACATCGAGAATCTTCGTCTGCACGAACTTGCGCGCGGTCAGCAGCATCCGGATCTCTTGGCTCCCGACGGTCTTGACATGGACTGGCTTGTAAAGCCCCACACGCATCATCTGCGCGATGCCGCGGGCGTCGTTGCGATCGGTCTTGTTGATCTGAGCCGAGAGCGCAGCCTTCATGTGCCGTGTTTCGACGCAGATCACCGGATGGCCTGCGGCTGCCAAGCCGCTGTAGAGCCATTGCGACAGCGGACCGGCTTCAAGGCCGATGCGCTTGTAGGGGCCGCCAATCGCATGAAGCAAGGCGCCGATCGCATCCGGCTCGGTCTCAACCTTGCCCTCTTTGATCAGTTTACCACTCGTGTCCATCACGCAGACGCTGGTGGTGCGAACGGAAACATCAAGGCCGACGAACAGTTCCAGATCTCCTGACCGGTTGAACCATTGGAGCCCGCCCGGAAGATCGATATCCCGCTACTCCCATGCAGAGAGGCCGCCGGAGCCCCAATCATCCGATCTTCTTTTCGACCGCGTACGGCAGAGCAACGGAACCCAAGGCTCGTCCTCTCGTTGATTTGAGGGATTGCGCCCTCTGGCATCGCCCGCCAGCGCATCCAGCCAGCCACACTGGCGACCTGACCCCGCACCCACTCTCCACAGCACGCGGGGTCTCTTTTTGTCTGTAATTAGCGGACTGGACGCTCGCCGAACGCCGGTCGTCATTGATGCGGCTTGGCGGCAGTCTTCCTTTTAAACGCCAGCGGTGAACGACCCTCACCGGAGGAGCGTCAACCCAGTACGATTTCCGATACTTTCCTGACGGGCCGACCATCTGGTGCGGTGGTGACGCTGCTCCCGATTAGGGTACTCAGCCCAGCGAGCGCCGCGTCACCGCTGGATTGCTTAGTTTCGCAGACAGGCTCGTGCTTGCAAGACGAGCTTTGAATGAAACCCATGCACCAGGGGCACTTGAGCTCCCGGGAGGCGGCGAGGAGATAACGGATCAGCGGAACTTTATTAGAATTCTAGAGCCAGAGCTATCGCGAAGAGATAGCTCCTGCCGGACCCAGCGGGCGCGGATTTCCGCCCGCTGAACAGTTCCAAAATAAAGTATCGTGGCAAAATCTCGAGCCAAGTAAATTTCTTGGTAACGCTGCAGAGCCAGCCTGCGCTGGGACTTTCTTCGGAAATTGAAGAAATCATCTGGCTACAGCGTGACACCATCTTAAACGCAGTCCACAACGATCCGCTGCACAGCCCCGGCGAGATGGCAGCCGTTCTGACCTATTTGACATCGGCTCCGAAGGCATAGCAACTGATTTCATCGTTCGGAAGGTACAAGTGGGCAGATTCGGTAAGTATTGGCAAGGTTGCGACGCTCAAGCATTTCGAATAGAAGCAGCCGAACAGAACTAGGAAATCTGGGCAAATGACCAAGAAGAGCCAGGTTAAAGTCTCTAGAAGCGAAACAATCGCGCTGGGGAAGCGGTTGATCATGGACTTCGGCCTTGAGCACAAGGCGAAATTCTTAATAGCAATAGTCTGCATGTTGATGGTAGGCGTCGCTACCGGCACTGTCGCCTGGCTGTCGAAATCTATGGTCAACAAGATTTTTGTAAACAATGATCGTGTTGCCGTTTGGATGATCGGATCTGCGATCATGCTTGCCTTTCTGACGAAGGGGCTGGCGGGATATTTTCAAACAGTGTTGATGGGATCAATCGGTAGTTCGATCACTGCAAAGTTGCAGCGACTCCAATTTGAAAAGCTCATCAGGATGGGCGTGCTCGACCACTCCAGCAGACATCCTGGAGGAGTTGTTTCCAAGGTAATTCAGTCCGCCCGCGCCGCGAAGAACGCGATCATCACTGTAACAACCAATCTAGTCCGCGATCTATTCACGGTGATCTCGCTCGTTGTAGTGATGGTTCTCCAAGATCCATTCATGAGTGTTTTCGCTCTTTTGGCAGCGCCGCTTATCATTTGGGGAGTCTACGTCGTCATCAAAGAAACTAAGCGCTTAAGTCAGTCGGAGGCCGATATGATGGCTGGCTTAAATGTGCTTGGTGTCGAAGCGCTACAGGGCTTAAGGGTTGTGAAATCCTTCAACCTTCAACGGGTGATGGACAAGCGGATCGGCTCGTCCGTGGACAAGATGGAAAATCGCCAGAACCGGCTCCTAAAGGTATCGTCGTTGACAGGACCAATGTTCGATATTCTGGCGGGCCTCATCGTGGGATCCTTTATCTTTTATGCAGGGTGGCAAACTCTCGACAATGGGAAGACGCCAGGGGAGTTCATGGCGTTCATCACGGCGTTTCTCCTGGCCTATGATCCGGCCAAAAGGCTCGCAAACTTAAATGTCCAACTTCAAAGAGAAATGGTCGGAGTTAAGCGACTTTTTGAAGTGCTCGATCATGGAGAGGTCGAACAGGATGAGACAGGCACCCATCTCGCTGTTGACGGCGGCAGGCTCCAATTTGCATCGGTTGGGTTTTCCTACAAGAAAGCGTCGGCTCCAACTCTGATCGATGTGACGTTTGATGTTCTCCCAGGCGAACACGTTGCCATAGTTGGAAGATCTGGAGCCGGAAAATCCACAATCATCAATTTGATCATGGGCATGTATAGACCGAGTTCAGGGATGATCCTGATCGATGATCAGGATATCTCCGGCTCATCACTGCGGTCCTTGAGGAATGCCGTCGCGTATGTTGCACAAGACACATTCCTGTTCTCAGGGTCGGTTCGCGAGAACGTCGCGTTCGGTAAATTGGATGCAACCGAGGATGAGATTGTTGCGGCGTTGTCCGCCGCTCAAGCTCTGGAATTCGTGTCTGAGCTACCTCGGCAACTGGATACCGATGTCGGAAACAACGGGGGCAATCTATCCGGCGGACAAAGACAGAGAATTGCCATCGCGAGAGCTTTCTTGAAGAACGCCCCTGTTCTCCTGCTGGACGAAGCCACGTCTGCCCTCGACGGAGAAACAGAGAAAAACATCAAGAAAGCGCTTGAACGACTCTCCCGTGGCAAGACGACTCTGACAGTAGCGCATCGACTATCTACAATATTGGATGCGGACAAAGTCATCCTGATCGACAAGGGACAGATCGTCGCTGTCGGGACACATGAGTGGCTTGAGACGGAAAGTGAACTTTATAGAAAACTTTTCGCAACTCATGAAATTGCGTAATGTGCGCATTTAAAAATTCGACAAAGCGCTGAAGTTACCTCACTAATTTCGTCATTAATGACGATGTTAGGCCTCAGCAGATATATACTTGACGAAGGAAGTTCGCGGCCAGACGGCCGAACTGAGTGTTTCGTTCCTTTCTGTCGCATTGATCGCTTCGGAACAGGAGAGTGAAGCGAACGAGCGGTTTGACGAACAAGCCCGCTCCTGTGAAACGGACATCACGGCCATCGCGCATCGAGAGCGGCTGCAAGGACTCGACACGCCTCCACATCCCTTATTGTCCCACTTCGAGCGTCATATGTTTGGCAGCTCGCTTGCAGATGGCGGGCCAGGTGCGATTGTTCCGGACAAACTCCTGTGCATTTTGCTTTAGAGTTTCCCTTAACGCTGGGTTGTGGAGGGCTTTCTGAAGCTTGGCTTGCAAGTCACGGATGTTGCCCTTCTCAAAAGCCAGTCCTGTTTTTCCCTGTTGGGTGAAATCCTTCATTGCCTCAACACTAGACACAATCAGAACTTTTCCCATTGCCAAAGCTTCGATCGGCTTAATAGGCGAGACCATTTCGCTGACTTTGTACGGGCGGCGGGGGATGGGCGCGATATCGATTAGTGAATAGAAGGATGCAACTTCGGAGAAGGGCACGCGACCCTGCATGATCAGCCTGTCTTCTATTCCAGCCGCCTTAAAGAATGCACGAATCTCGTCGGTTATGGGTGTCCCGCCGAACTGAGGTCGTCCTTCATCTCCAACGATTAGCAAGCGAAAGTCATATCCGCTTTCCGCCAATCCAACGCACGCAAGCGCGAGGTCCGGAAGTCCCTCGTAATCTATGATAGATCCAACATATCCGATCACAGGTATGCCGAAAGGTATACCCAGTCTGGACGCCAGCGGTTGATCACGCGGAGGACTGAAAACGGCGTCTGCGTTAACGCCATTAGGCATGATATCTATGCGCTGAGGTTCCACTCCACGCTGTATCAAATCAATCCTCATCGGTTCGGTTAACGTCAGGACGCTATCGGCATTCTGGGCGACAAAATCTTCTAGCAATACCGTCACGGCGAAATCGGCGGTCTTACTAAAGCCGGGATCGCGAGAATCTCGAGTCAACTCCCACATCCCGCGGACTTCGTAGGCAAATGGAAGGCCTAACCTGCGAGCGGCGATCAGCGCTGGCAAGCTATTCATATAGTTCGAAGCCGCTACAACTATTTCCGGTTTCATATCTCGAAGCTTCCGTTCGATCACGTCAGCAGCGAGGCGTATCCACTCCACTGGAGTATGTTGTTTCTGGTTTGGCTCCAAGAGTCGATGGTAAGGAATGCCGTCTAGTCGCTCCAGCTCCGGAATTTGCCGTGCGTCAAGCGTGGGGTGAAAGTTGAGCGGAAAAGACGGGCGTGTCACAACGTGAACATCAAAGCCGTTTTGCTTGTAGCCCTGAGCAACCCCATGCGTGCGAGTCGTGTAGCCAGTTACATTGTATGGGAGACTGGAGGCTGCAACATAAGCAATCTTACCTGACGTTGCCCAAGCCGGAAATTCAGCCTTCTCTACCAGAAGCTTTCGTGCCGCCAGTAGCATGGCAGGCTCACGCAGTAGACTATTGAGTTGTTTTGCTGAGAGCTTCTTAGAGTTTACGAGCTCCTCGCCACATGCAAGTGCACTATCAAGCTGCGAGATTGCCTGCATTACAGAAAACCGAGCCAGCCTCTCCTGAATCGTGCCCGTCTCCATCGCATCGGCGAGCGCCGCAGCCGCGCTAGTAGCGCCGTTTTGAAGGAGTTTTTTGACGACCGCGCCGGTGACCTCGCCCTTTAATTTTGGGGATAAACGTGCCTGCGAGATCAGAGCGCACATCGATTGGGCAACGTGGTTGCTAACCCCACTATTGGCGTCTGACAAAGCTCCTAATGTTCGGCCCAATTTACGAACTCGACGTGCCAAGAGCCACTGGTATAGAGTCAAAAAATTCTTTTCCCGATGCCTTTTGGCTTTGGCCCTGTGCCTCGCCAGCATTTCCTCTGCAAACTGGACAACGGCAATGCCGACGGCATCCGATGTGGCATTCCGTTCCGAGGTCTCATTGTGGAATGTGGCTAAGCTCATTCGAGCCTCCTTCATTTTGCCTGCAAGGGCATTAATCAGACACGCACGGCTCGCACGGTTCGTGGTGGAAAGGTCTTCCCGTGAAACTCCTTGTGAGCAACGAGCAGGACATGTACGTCCGCATGTGCGAGCGCTCTGTCCACATCCATCAGACGGAGGTTTTGCAATCCGTGTGGCAGTTCAGCGATGTTGGGTTCCACAACGATCAGCTCGCCGGGATGCTGTTCCCTTAGCCGTTGGATGATTTCGAGGGCTGGACTTTCACGGAGGTCATCAATGTTTGGTTTGAAAGCCATTCCGTAGCAAGCGACGCGCAGATCGGATGGCCGGCGGAACGGTTCCGCCGTCAAAGCGTCGCCGATCGTCTTCCGTATTTGTTGAAGTACCCAATCGGGCTTGCCGTCATTAACCTCGCGAGCGGTCCTTATGAGCCTTGACTCAGCCGGAGCGCCCGAGACGATGAACCAGGGATCGACTGCAATGCAATGACCGCCTACGCCGGGGCCAGGTTGAAGAATATTCACCCGAGGGTGATGGTTGGCGAGGCTTATCAGCTCCCACACATCAACACCAAAACGCTCACAGACCAGTGAAAGCTCGTTTGCGAATGCAATATTGACGTCGCGAAAGCTATTCTCAGCCAGCTTCGCCAACTCCGCAGTGCGGGGATTGGTGATGACACATTCGCCTATGACAAAAGTTCGATAGAGCTGCACCGCTAACGCAGAACACCGCGGCGTCATTCCAGCGATGATACGGTCGTTGGCAACAAGCTCCTTGATCACCTTGCCCGGAAGGACCCGTTCGGGACAGTGCGCGATTCGGATGTCGGAATGCTCTCCAGCGTCTTGCGGAAATGTCAGATCCGGTCTCGCCTCTGCGAGCCAGTCGGACATTTGCTCGGTCGCTCCAACAGGCGATGTCGATTCCAGGATGACAAGGTTGCCTGATCGCAGCACTGGCGCGATAGCCTTGGCTGCCGCCTCAATGTAACTTAGATCCGGATCGTGCGCTTCGCTCTTAAAAGGCGTAGGGACGGCGATGAGGAAAGCTTCCGCCGGCGCGGGCTGAAGTGTCGCGCGCAAATAGCCTTCATGCACAACGCTGTGAACCAGAATATCCAAGTCAGGCTCAACTAGATGGATTTGGCCCCTGTTGATGGTGTCAACAACTTTCGAGTTAACGTCGACTCCGATGACTTCGATTTTACGAGAAGCAAATAGCGCGGCCGTTGGTAAGCCGATGTAACCGAGGCCTATGACCGAAATTCGAGAAAAAATTTGATCTTTCATTGCCTCAACCAGTTGATTATGTGTTCGCTTCCTTGCCATCACCGTAGGGATTATGAGCTGTGCTCATGGTCCCAAAAGCTTCACGATTAAGAACACGCCGGGAAACCTCCGCGGCAATTCGATCGGCATCCGTGCCAACGAGCCGGACTGTTCCGGCGGCGACGGCCTCTGATCCCTTTTTCGCATCCCAGAAGTCGAAGCGTGATCGAAATATCGGCCCGTAATTTTGCGTCTTCAGCATGTCGCGCTGCGCCATTACGCAGAGCTTCGAAGTGAAGTCTGGATGCGATTGCAGACTGGCGACCAACGGCGCCATCTTGATAGCTTCTGGCATCGTGCCAGAAACTGTGAGAACTTTTTTCATCAGACCCCCCGGTCCGCTGTAAGCCCGAATAAATCAGCTTGTGAAGGGTTTAATACGCAGTCCTAGATGAATCACCTCAAAGTTGTTTACAATATATTACAAAGAGAGCAACTCTGTGTACGCCGCGTTCAACTCGCTTTCCTGAGCAATTGTACAAGCTGTGGCGGACGGACAGCAGGCAAAGAGCCCCACAAAGCTTTGGTACGCCAAGGCGCCGACAAAGATTCACATCCGGGGAAGCAGCAGATTCTATACCCATCAATCCGCCAGATGAAGTCCTGATCTGCGCCTTCGGGATCACGCCGCTCCTTATAGGATACATGCATGGTGGAGTTTCTCATCGTGCGTCCAGACGGCCATCCTCGACGGCGAGGCGGTCGTGTAACGTGGACAGAGCCGGGCGGTAGCTGTCCCACTTGATCTCGTAAACCCCCTCCGGCCCCTCCGGCCCCTTCGGTTCGAGCAGCGCAAGACATGGCTCTACCCGTTCCGTCTGCGCCTTGCATATTGGATACGTTCGCGCCCGAGGGGATCGGATGTTAGTAAGTTGACCGAGCGATAGTAGTTTAGATAACAAGATAGTTGGCTTAAGTTCAGGTGCGGAGGCAAAATGGCACTGAACGAGACATTCTCTTCAAAGACGGTGAAACAGGTGATTTGCATAAATTGGGGAACCAAATTCGGTCCGCCGTTTATCAATCGCCTTTATGCAATGGTCGCGAGAAACATTACGCCGCCATTCAGTTTCACGTGTTTCACCGACAATCGGGACGGTATCAGGCGAGAGGTTCTTTGCGAGGAACTACCTCCATTAGAAGTACCAAAGATGCCTGAAAATTCCCCAGGAATTTGGAATAAAGCAAGACTCTGGGGTGAAACGCTGGGTTCGCTTAGCGGCCCGGTCCTCTTCCTGGATCTAGACTTGGTGATTGTTGCTTCAATTGACCCATTTTTTGAAACTGGCAGTCCAGAGGATGTGGTCATGACGCGCAATCAAACCACACCATTCGAGAAGCTTGGTCAGACATCGCTCTTTCGTTTCCCGGTTGGAAAACTCGCGCCGCTCCAGGAACTGTTCAAGCAGGATCCACAAGCCATCGCAAATGAATACCGGTTCGAACAGCGTTTTGTGACCAGAAACGTTCCGGATGGCCCGAAGTTTTTCCCACGTGAGTGGGTGCTGCACTTTCGTCAGGACTGCCGCCGAACGTGGCCTATAAATTACATACTTTCGCCAAGACTCCCTGAGAGCGCGAAAGTCGTCATTTTCCCTCGTGGACTGCGGCCCGAGCACGCGATTAACGGCCAATATCACAAGCGTGGCGCCAGTAACTTAGCTGACCACCTTATGGCAAGTTTCGACAAGTCCCGACGCATGAAGAACGATTCCGTCTTCGCGCATCTGCGACACTTTATCCGTCCGGCGGACTGGGTTGCTGATCACTGGAAGGAGTAAAATCCTTGTGTCGAATTCATACCTTACCGCAGCAGACGCATCGCCCGAGAATCGGTAGGCAGATCGTTGATGCTGACGCTTTCTGCGAGGTGCTCTCCAAGCGAGTCCCTAGTTATTTCCACGCATTCCGGGATCTCCGGACGCTGCACTGAAGCGGCCTGCACACGCGATAGCCATCGCGCACCCGCGTTTGGCAGATGTCCTTGATCCTCAGCTTCGGGTCGGCCTGCTCGCCGCGACTGGACTTGTAGACATAAAGCGACCGATCGATCTTCAGCACCGAACAGGCGCGTCGCGTCGAGACCTTCCAGTCGGCTCTCACCCTGTCGACGAGCAGACGCTTGCGGGCGGGCCTCAGAGTTTTTTGCCAGCACGTCCTGCAGCACCGCCTTGTCGAGCGACAGGTCGGCGACGATCCGCTTCAACTTGGCATTCTCTTCCTCGAGTTGGCGCAGCCGCTTAATCTCCGACGGCATCAACCTGCCATAGCGCTTGCGCCAGTTGTAGGACGTCGCGTCCGACATCCCCGCCTGCGGCAGACATCTGCAATCGGCGTGCCGTCCCCCGCCTGCTTCAGCACAAACGCGATCTGTGCCTCCGAAAACTTCGATGCCTCCGTCGAATTCTCCTCATTGTCCCCGCAGGGATCATAAGTGTGAAATTCCAGCTCTCGAACTGGCTCAATTTGGCGGGAGCACGTCAAGCGGCCAAGCCGAGATATTACTGGGCGCCCTCTCGAATATCATTGCTATCTGTTGTAGCTTTCGCTTACATTAGCGACTCGCAATATAAACTACGCCCAGTGCAGCGCGCAAATGAAAGTAATGATCATGGAAAGCAACCAAATGCCAATTGATGCCGTGATCACCTGGGTTAACGGTGATGACCCGACTCATATGGCGAAACGCAAGGCCTACTTAGATAATGGCGTACATATCGATTCATCAGACTCTACGAGATTTGCGTGCAGAAACGAAATACGATATTGCGTATGGTCAATATTATACTTCTGCCCATTTGTCCGTCGGCTTTACATAGTTACGGACAATCAATATCCGCATTGTATCGCACCAATATTAAAACGACACCCAGATTGGGAGGCTAGAATTTATTTAATTGGTCACGAAACTATCTTCGGCGACCACAAGTCTGTTTTACCTGTATTCAACTCCCGCTCGATTGAAACGATGCTTCACCGTATTCCAGGGTTATCTGAACATTTCATCTACTTAAATGACGATATTTTTGTTGGGAGAAGTCTTACTTCCGACTATTTCTTTGACTGCGGGAAGCCGATTTTACGCGGCAGTCTCGTCCGGCATCCTAACTTCTTCCTTTCAGCGATTAAGCAGTTTTTCAGACGAAAGGGACCATCGCGAGCGAGCTTTAAAGAGGCACAAAGGCGCGCTGCCGCCCTGCTAGGATTTAACAAAAACTTTTTATATTCCGAACATTATCCACATGCCATGCGACGCTCCACGATGAGCCAGTATTTTTCAGATCGCGAGCACTTATTGCGGTCTCAAATTGGGCATAGATTTCGCAGTGCCGAACAGTACTCGCCAATAGGTCTCGCCAATCACCTTGAGCTTCTCGAGGGGGCTGCCATCCGGCCGCCAGGGCCAAAGGGATACATCAAGCCTCCCCATAGTAAGCGGGTGCAAAAGAGAAACTACAATGCCTTGGAAAGCCTGAAGGGAGGGGAGTTCGATACGATCTGTATCCAAAGCCTCGACAAAATGAACTCAAATGATCAAGGTTATGTCGTATCTTCGCTCGACGCTTGGGTTGCGGCCTCTGAAGCCAAGAGCCTAAACGTTAATACCCGTAGCAATGTTGTGACTTCGCATCTAACCCAACCGGCCAGGTCCCGAAAGTAGGTATCTTTTAGCCGCCGCGACCTATCGGCACGATCTTTTTGCGTTAAGTTTTTGCCGACGCCGTTGCCGACGATCACTCAGCCACGTGCATGCGGTCGAAGCGAGGTGCTTCGATGTCAGGCGGACACATTTCATCTGCGAACTGCGGAGCCTAACGCCAATTTAAACTGATCAAGCGTTTCGGTTTGCTATCTCGTCGCGAGATAATTCGTCGGGCAGCATTTCAAAAAACCGCTGGAGCCAACTCAAAACTGAGGCAAGATCATAACCGATGTAGCCGGGGCCCACGACAAATATTCGAGAAAAGGCTCGTTTCTCTCATTGTCTCAACCAACTGATAATACGTTCGCAAGCTTTACCATCCCCGTAGGGATTGTGAGCCGTGCTCATGGCGTGATAAGCGTCCGGACTTAAGAGAAGTCGAGAAACCTCTTGGGTAATTCGATCCGCATCGGTGCCAACAAGCCGGACAGACCCGGCCGCAACCGCCTCGGGCCGCTCAGTACATTCCCTCAGAACCAAAACGGGCTTTCCGAGCGACGGAGCCTCTTCCTGTATACCCCCGGAGTCAGTGAGTATTATATAAGCGTTGAGCATTAAATAGACGAATGGAACGTAATCCTGTGGATCAATTAGAAGAATATTTTCAACTCCACTTAACAATCGTCTCACGGGCTCCAGCACATTTGGATTCCTGTGCACTGGGTAAACGATGATGCACTCTGGAAAGCTACTGGCTACCTGCCGCAAGCCACGACAGATATTCTCAAAACCCTCACCAAAATTTTCTCGGCGATGGCCCGTAACAAGAATAATTCGCCTGTTGGAACCCAGAAAATCGAAGCGCGACCGGACGTCTGAGCGCAAACGGGCGTTCTCTTCAAGCTCACGCTTAACGCTC
Source organism: Rhizobium sp. P32RR-XVIII (assembly GCF_012641395.1). Taxonomy (GTDB): domain Bacteria; phylum Pseudomonadota; class Alphaproteobacteria; order Rhizobiales; family Rhizobiaceae; genus Rhizobium. Next base: position 30,812 of record NZ_JABAIH010000025.1, read on the forward strand.
ATGAGAGCATCGATTACTGTATTGCCAGTTACCGCGATTGAGTTAGGATCGACGTTCTCCGAAATTAAATTTTGACGTGCCACTTCAGTAGCCGCGAAATGATATCTAGCAATCGCCCCTGTTAGTTTTCGATTGCCCTCTTCTGGCCACGGTGAATAAATCTTTCCGGTTCTTAATCCGGCCTCCACGTGTCCGACTGCGATACGACAGTAGTAGGCAGCCAAAGACGCGGCAAATGTTGTGGCCGTATCGCCATGAACGAGCAAAAAATCCGGTCGCTCCGCCTCAAGGACCGGCTGAAGTTTAAGCAAAATCGACGCTGTGACGTCGAACAGGGATTGGCCCGGCTTCATTATATCGAGATCATGATCCGGGACCAATGCAAATACATCTAGAACCTGATCGAGCATCTCTCGATGCTGTGCAGTCACGCAGAGTCTTGAACAAAAATCAGGAGCATTCTGTAAGCTGGCAACCAAGGGTGCCATTTTGATAGCTTCCGGCCGAGTGCCAAAAACGGTGAGAACTTTTCTCATCGGTCTCTCCAGAGGTCAAGCTCTGTATTAGACCATGCTAATGAGAGGTTCAATAAGCAAGTTTGATAAGCCACCTTAAAGTTGATTGCGGCCGTCGTTCTGGTGAAATTCCTGCCGTCTGGCGCGGCCGATTCACGGTTCACCGGCATAGCAAGAGGAGCCGGTATGGCGCTCTACTCTAAGCGGACGTTTTCGCCGCCGGTCAGGACAAAGCCAAGAGGGCGCCCTTCCCTCCACAGACAATGCCCTCTTCAAGCCGGGCCGTCTTTCATGAGAAGACCGGCCAGTTGTAAGTGTTGCATTGCAGCAGCACAAATGGCCGGCCACGTGCGTGTCGCACGGACGAATTCCTGCCCGTTAGAGCTAAGCATTTTCTGCAGATGAGGATCGTTAAGCGCTCGAAACAGCTTTTCCTCCAAATCACTGACGTTTCCTTTTTCGAACAAAAGGCCCGTCCTTCCGTTTTGACTGAACTCTTTAAGAGCCTCTACGTCCGATAGAATGAGAACTTTGCCCATCGCTAAGGCTTCAACTGGCTTTATCGGTGACACCATCTCACTCACCCTATAGGGACGGCGAGGGATGGGAGCGATGTCGATCGTCGAGTAAAAAGAAATGACGTCGTCGAATGGAACTTGGCCCGGCATTATGAGCTTTTCTTCCATGCCCGCGTCTTGGAAGACGGCACGGATTTCATCGGATATCGGGGGTCCTTTTAGTTTATTTCGCTTTTCTCCTCCGACAATCAGAAGCCGAAAATCACAGCCGCGTTTTCCTACCCCCACGCAAGCTCTCGCGAGATCCGGAAGTCCTTCATACTCTACGATGGATCCAACATAGCCGATAACAGAAACACCTGCGGGAATGCGTAGCTTCTTTGCTAAAGCCTCGTCTCGCGCCGGAGTAACGACTGTCTTTTCTCCAACGCCGTTCGGCATAATGCTAATCCGTTCACCGGGCACGCCACGCTTGACCAAGTCAGCCTTCATTTGGTCAGTTAATGTCAGGACATAATCCGCATTTAATGCGACAAATGTTTCCATCATCACAGTCACTGCGAAATCTGCTGTCTCAATGTACCTGGGAACTCGCGAAACCCGGCTTAACTCTGACATTCCGCGGACTTCATACGCGAACGGAAGACCAAGCCTACGAGCGGCTATCAAGGCCGGCAAGCTGTTGAGATAATTCGATGCAGCAATGACTAATTCCGGGCGGAGCTGGCGGATTTTTGCTTCCAAAGCGTCTGCCGCAAGTATCACCCATTCAACTGGCGCGTTTTTCTTGAGGTCTGGCTCGAGTAACCGATGGTACGGAATACTGTCGATAACGTCCAGTTCGGAAACTTTTTTTACATCGATCTCGGGCTTCAGGTTCAACGGAAAAGATGGGCGGGTTATGACCTGAACATCCAACCCATTTTCGATATAGCCAGCGGCAACACCATGTGTACGCGTTGTATATCCGCTTGTCTTATAGGGAAGGCTAGATGAAGCGATATACGCTACCCGGGCGCTCATTCTCCAGCTTGGAGGCGACGCCTTCTCTACCAAAAGCTCTCTAGTGGTAAGCAACATCGACGGTTGTCTTTGCAGGTCGCGGCGCCGTTTCGGAGATAGCCGATTCGACTTCAAGAGTTCGCGTCCGTAAGTAGAAGCTGCCACGACGTCCAACATTTCCTGGAGTAACGTAAACTTGAGCCATCTGCTCTCGGGCTCTGCATCGTCCAGAGAGTGAATAATTTTTATGGCTGCCTCGCGCCCGCCATGGAGAGTGAGAGCGCGAACAACAACTCTTGTTATGTCTAGTCTAACTCTAAACGGTAGACGATTTTGTAAAACCGCTTCGTTGAAAGAACTGGGAAACTGGATCCCGTCTGTTGAAGCAGATATTTTCTCTAACGCCTTGCTGAATTTTTTCACCCGGTACGCAACGAATTGCTTGTATGGCATCGAAAGAATTTTGCCCCAATGCCTTTTGACTTTGCGGCGATGAGTTTCCAAAAAGTCATCTGCGAAAGCTCCCAGCGCTAAACTGATCTTTTTTGACAGATCTGCGGTCGAGGGCGGGCTACCGTGGGAGGTCGTCACGATTGGAAATCTCCTGGCTCGACGGGCGCTGCAACCGCACTAAAAATAGCGTGGGGTGGGTGAATTCCCAACAAAGCTGATATTGCCAGGCGATTTGTCACTGTCCTGCCTTTTTGATCGGTTTACGCCGAAGGCCGGTTTAAGCCTCCACGGCGTCCAAGACATATCGTCTGAATTCCTTAGCTTTTTGATCAAGCGTCGGTGTGATCACACGCTCCTCGTTTAGCTGGCTAAGACGTTTTACCAAATTCTCGGCCCCAAAAAGCGATATTGCCACGGAACGAGCGGCATTGATGTAGTGAAGCCTCGCTTCGTCATCGTGAGTCATCCTTTCGATCACAAATAAGACCTCGCGTGGCTCGCAATAAATTGCAAGTTCTCCGAATGTCGCTTCGAAACGCTTCGGAAGGATTACCGGAAGACCACTAAGGATCGCCTCGACTACGGTGCGCCCGAAAGCCTCGTCCCTCGTGATTGCAGGGAAATTTACGAAGATGTCTAGCGATGAGAGATAGTCTGAGACGCCGGCTACACCGAATGGCTCGACTTCCCAATTCGATGGAAGCTGCCCAAGTAAGTTCAGAGCGTTGTCCGCTCCACCTAATATCCTGACAGCGATCCGATTGTCTAACGGATAGGCAGACCTGAGTTCATCTGGATCCTGCAACCATTTGCCTTCATGGTCACGTGCATGTCGACCTATCACAATCGGTTCAAATAGGTGCCGGCGAGGCGCAAATTTGAACTCTGTAACGTCGAAAGCCGGCGGCCAATCGAGTTTAGCTAGCATTGGGCTATCAGTTTCAGAGGAAAGCGCCCGCTTCGCCTCTGCTCGTATGATTGGGCTGATCGGAAAAATTCGCGAATTGGACAGCCCGATTTCATTCACTCGTCGATTTAGGTCAACCCAATCGAAATTGATCTTTCCGCGCTCGTCCCAAGCCGAGTTGTTGACAATAAAGAGAGCATTAACCGTGTGAATACGACGGGCCAGTTTTCGAAACTGTTCCATCATCGCCATCCGTGGTCCGCGCACGATGAGGTAAGTACAGTTTATCCTCTGAATCGTGCGCGCGAGCGCAATATCCCTCTCATGCGGAAAATACCGCTCAGCCAACCAAAATTGCTTCCAAGGCGATCGCCGCAACGGACAATGAACAATTATGGTCTTCAGCCCGGCCGCAGTGAATGTCTCCAACTCTGTTACTGTTGTACTGGCGTTACCTCCCGGAAAGGCACAATTAGTGACAATGCAAACATCTACATCAAACTTACCTTTTGTCGAAATGTTGGAAGCAAATTTGCCGTCAGGAGGCGCGAAAAACTTTTCTCCCAATGCTCTTAGTAGGCTCAGTGGTAAGTTCACGCGATTCTCCTGGTGAAAATAGTTGCTCCGTTCACCCTCAATCCTAAAAAAAGCGCACACATCCCGCGACCGCTTTGAGTGATCAAGGGCCGCACTCCCATCCTTCAATACGCCATTTGGTACTTCCCCATCACCGGTATCGAGCTTCGTCAAGCATCCAATCAATGTTGAAATCAAGCGGACCTTGGCAGGTTGATTGAATCGCTCGGCGAACTCATGGAGATGATAAAGCTTCGCGCAGACCCCGTCGGGTCGGCCCTTAAGGGGTTCATACGTTCCCCGTTCAACAACAGCTCCTTGTTGCATAATTACCAACTCATCGGCGCAAAACGAGGATTACAGTCTTGCCGTCCATCGCCTTCTTAAGCACCTTCTGATAAACACTTCGGAGTCGGTGTCAAGCGCCGACGTAGGTTCGTCGAGCAATAGGATCGGCGCATTCTGATGACAGACCGCGTTAGGTCTCGCGGAAACAGCGCGGAGCAAGTCGCAGTTGGAGCGCAAAAGTGAAGTACGATTTAGATCTGTTTCTAGCCCTCAACGAAGAATATCGCTCAAAGCCCCTCGTCACTGCTCCACCCGCCTACGATCCGGAAGCCCTAGCGCAAAGAGCAGCCCGTCGCGCTGAAATAATCAACAGTCGCGTCCGTGTAGAACGTAAGCGAATCCTCGAAATCGGCTGTGGTCGCGGTGAGGTTTGTGTCGCGCTAAACAACGTTTATGGCTGTCAAGTTGTTGGGGTAGACGTTTCCCGCTATTCCAATTGGGATGACGTGCCGAGCGGCGTAACACTTATTCAAACCGACCTCACCGAAGATAATCCACCGGACATTGGCCAGTTCGATCTGATCTACTCGAATTCGGTCTGGGAACACGTGCGTCACCCATACACCATGCTGCGGCGGGCCTATGATATTCTCGTACCAAGTGGGCATTTCCTTCTCAGTGCCAACCTCTACCGCGGCCCCAAAGCCTCGCACCGCTATCGGGAAATATTCTTCCCATGGCCGCATCTGCTCTTTTCCGATGAAGTCATCGACGAGTACTATCGCCACTTAGGAACGCCGCCCGCTGGCGAAACATGGATATCGGAGGACTCGGTCGAACCCAGCTACCGGGAGCAGGAGCGTTGGGGAAGTGCCTGGGTCAACCAATTATCAATTGCGGATTACTTCAATTACTTCAAACTTGTGGGTTATGACGTCGAACACGTCAAATACTCGATAACGCCCCTCGATGAAGAGTTTCTTGCTCGCTTCGCCGACAAGCTGGACAGATTTCCTCGCTATGACCTCGAGCGAGACTTTCTGCATGTAAAGCTAAGGAAACCGGATCAGCTCGAAAACGCCCCGCGTACGGACGTGAAGTCGAGACGCGCGCGTTGAAAAGATTTGGAGATAAACTCATCTGCTGAGCGCAACTCGGCTGGTCACGACACACAGGAGACGTTTCCCAGATACTCTGATGATGGAGTTGTTCGAACCGATCTGTATGGCGGCCCAGCCTTGATTGTCGTAATGGGTCAACTCATGCTGGCTGAGTAGGGATTTTAAACAGGACCCAGCGCTAGTCGAGCCATTACAGAGTCAGGCTTTTAAGTTAATCTCCCAAGTAATCGTTTGAACGTTACCGCGGCATATCGCTCTGACGACTGTCGTAGGCTCTTTTTTCAGGTAGTTCGAACTAATCCATCCAAGGGGAGGCTCGTCCTGGCCCCTAACGGCTTCAACGCGGCAATCCCGCTGTTCGACACTGCCGACGATTCTTTTCCCATCAGCCAATGTCAGTTCAAAACCATTCTCCGTCATTTGCGGGATAAGGTCCGGCGGCAGGACAAGCGTGCTGACAAATTCACGTTCCCTGCCAGAGGTCACTTTGTCGATGATCGTCAAGGATCTTCCCGGTTCATATGACAGCCTTCGCTCGTGCCTAAATCCAAGGCGCGGGAATTCCGCGCTACCCGTGACGACAAATTGATCGTCAGTGATCTCAAGCGGGTTCAGGCTTGAGCCGTTGAGTTTTACGTCTCTTGGAGTTTGTGGCCTATCCCTGATGCTGATGGTATTGTGGGCCGCTGCGCTGACGAAATAATTACGGACCTCGCTTTTGTTGTATCCGAACTTCCCGCTATCCACGAAGATCTGGCGGCCGTGCTCATACAACTCAAAACTGAGGTTGTCGGCATGCTTGTGGCCACTCCATACCTCGTTCATCCCCGTCACGAAAAGCATGCTATCCTGCTTTGGTGGATTTGAGCGAATTACTATATAGCCGGACTCATGCCAATCTCTGACCGCAAACTCCTTGCCGTTAGAGAGTTTCACCGGGTGCGGATCCGGAACCTTCAGTGAGTTTCCATAGCCCGCGCTGTCTCCGACTCGCACGACCGTCCCGTCCGGGAACACCATGAACGGCCACGCTTCTTTTGCCAGATCGAGCTTCCGCCGAAGCGCTGGCAAATCGAATCGGTCAGTCCCGCCAACATTCTCAATCGCGGTCAATGCGAAACGATGATACTGCGGCGAGTTCTCCGTGTGAATGCCCTCTTCTGTAAACTGACCACCGGAGATTTTTTCAAACATCTTGGCCGCGAACTTTCGGCCATTGCGGCATTCGGGCATGTCTGCGAATTCCTGACAGAGCATGTCCAACCCGACAGTCTGAAAGAGACCGTGGTTGCCAAGACTGATAAAATTCTCATCCTGCAGTCGTTTCGCATGTATAGATGCCAGGCCGTGGAGGATGTTTCTGTCCGCAGTCGGCGGATTCCACTTGCCTGTCGAGATCTGCTCTTGGAGAAAAGCAATACGGATCGCCCGTATGCCCGCGGCCATATCATACCAACTGAACTCGGAGGATTTCCCCGCGATCAGGTGGTACGCGTGCCAATCACGGATGAAGATCGTCGCCTCATCGAGATAGGCCGGATCTCCGGTTTTCACATACTTCTCAAAGATGGCGTCCGTCATTCTCCATGAATGCAGATGGAAGCGCCAGTTTCTATCCTTGAACGGGTCCGCGTTCCAATCGATTGGTAGCGTCAGCGGCCATGCCTGAACGTCTGCTCTCGGGCGAAATCCATGCGCTTTCTGCTCTTCATACGACGTTGCTGTGAAAAGCGCCAACGAGGCTGCCTCTATCGGCAGATCTCGCTCTGTAGATGAAGCCCGCCCATTGCCTAGAAGGAAAACCGTCGCCGCGGATACCACAGCCGCAAGTATAGAACGCTTTTTCATACAAATGCCCACTTACAGCCGCCTCAAAGAGGGAGCCGCTTTCGGATCGATCCGCCAAACGCTGCGGCAAGATGAACTCTATCTTTCCGCAGGCGACGACCAGCTCCGCCACGAGTCCGACGGTCCGAGCATAGGCATTATCTTTTGCAAGGGCAAGAATGAGGTCGTTGTCGAGTACGCTCTCCGAGATTCAACGAAGCCGATGGGTGTTGCAGAATACCGGCTCTCTGCCGCCCTTCCCGACCCATTGCAGGCAGAGCTACCGACAGAAGCGGAGTTTCCACGCGAATTCCCGTTGATGGCGCTTGTGAAGTTGCGCATTGAGGTTGAGCGTGAAATCCGATCGCTGGTGGCCAATCAGACCGAAGCGGAGCGCCACTGGCTCTCGGACCAACGCTAAGCGACTTGCAGCGACTCGGCTTAGCTCCCCAAACCGCAGATCGGTTCCGCAGTGCCCTGCAGAGCATGAACCGCGCTGCGCAGGGATTGGATGTCGCTCCTGCGGATGCATCCGAGGCGACCGAAATCGCGACAGCATTCCTTGCCGAACTCCGCGCGATCCGCGACAAACAATGATCGTGAAGCAGAACATCTACACCGAGCAGATTCCGACAGCGGAGCTCTATTGCCGCGTTGTACTGCACCGCCGTGCATCCGCCGCCTTGAAGGGATACGAACCGATGACACGCGTCTCATTTTTGAGCCGCGGATTTATTCGCGATTTACGGCATAGCCGCCCCTATTATGGAACCTTGGTGGCCCGTTGCCCGTAATAAATAGCCATCAGTTCATTAGGAACGTTGTCGCGTCCAACGCAATAATCTACGGGCGAACGATTGATTGGATTCGTCCAGCCAAGACCTCGCCCAGTCCTTCGATTAAGGGATTAAGGCAATGCGTTTGATTGATGAAGGGAACGTCGACTGAGCGCATTTCCGCTGGCATAGCTTTGCCAGCATCACAGGTTCACGAGATCGCGGAAGACCTTTGTAGGAATGGTATCCTTGTAGAGCGCAGACGGTACCTGCCGTCGTCTTAGCGCTTCCGAAGAAGCTCGGTACCGGTTGTCTTAGACCGGAGCAGGAGAGAGCAGGCGGCACCAAGCCAGGTTGGGTGAACGGTCTAGGCGTCGAAGCCCCTCCTCTGGAGGCCGAGCATGGCCCCCTCACCTGCAATTCCTGCTTCCGGTACAGTCGTATTGCTGCCAGCGGCGGCATCGATCGGACGGTGTGTGATCGGTTGAAGCGCGAACCGCATATCTCAGACTCCGTTGAACTTTTTGGAAGCACGAATGGCTTGAAGACAGGTGATTGCAGTCGGACAGCAATGGTGTCGACCGTTCTTGCACCGTAACCGACGATGCGCTCCCGACGCATCCCTCAACATTCCGGAGCCGCCGGGCGAAGTCGGATGCTATTTCAATATCTCTAAGAAGGCACGCTTCGTATAGGCAGTGTCAACTTCGTCCCGAACAATCTCAATTGGCGACGCAGGATCGAAGGTGAACTCGTCCTTGAACTCGAAAAGATGCGAGGGAAGGTTGGAACATGGGTCAATTCTCAATGGAAATATCAGGCCACGCCGGGTCAGTTCTCAGTGGCAATCAACAGCAAGACTCCTGAGGCACCCTCAGGAGATAGCATCAGCCTTCATCTGAATCTTGTGGCACTTGCTCCATAATGCCGTGTACATGTCGGTGATGGTGAAGTGAAGCGATGATATCCCCGGATTGAGGTTTGAGGATCTGCAACAGTTGGTGGCCTTAGCGAAAAGGACCAGCTCATCGACGCGAGTGCTGTCCACATCGACGGCGCGCCCGCATTAGCCTTCCACGCAGCCATGGTGCGAGAGAGCGCAGGCACCGTGATCGCGTCGCAGGTCAAGATGTATCAGATCTTCGATGATGGAGCCGTCATATCGCTTCACTGCTCCGTTGGTCGGCCACTCCAGGAAGCCGATGCAGTTCAAAAACGCGCAATCAGGTAGCAACTGCCGTATTTCTGCCAAAGACTGCATCTCAATTTACGCCCGAAAATTCGAATCTGTCCCACTGAAGAATCAACAGGTACTCGTTCTTTCCGGCGAAAGTGCCGCCGGGATTGCGGGAGACGACGCCGCAGAAGCGCCACCGCGTCGGATAGATGGAACAGAGCATGTCACCCTCGATTCTGCTGCTCCCCTGATCAGACCATTTGCCAACGGTGATAAGTGTCGTGCCGTTTTCTGCGGTCACCCGCCGATATGCCTCGCCTGTCCCGATATTGCGCCCCTGAATTTCGTGACCGAAGAGCAGAGCTCTGATGGCGTCGCCGTCGAGACGATCTTCCGGCTTCGGGCTGACGCCGGCGGGCAGTTCCGGCACTCCTGCCTTGCGCAGACCCACGAGCACCCTTTCGAGGTCGACATAATTTTTGAAAGGGAATTCCGTGGCGGCCATCAGCCCTGTGTATTCAGGCTCCCGCGCCTGGGCAAGATATGGCTTGAGCCTCTCACGGGCCTTGGCAGCATCGGCGCGTCGATCTAGTTGCCCGTAAGCGGAAATGAGTAACATGAGACCGTCGTAATTGGACCAAAAGTCCCAGTACGAGGTTTCTTTCGATTCCGGAGCGATCTTTTCGAGGGCGACGACAGCTTCCTCAAAGCGATCCATCGAGAAATAAGCAAGCCCGGCAAGGAAGTAGCGCCAGCGTGACCACGCGGGATCTACGCGTGTTGCAGCATCAAGGTAGCCGAGACCGTCCGCGGCCCTGCCGTTAAAAATCATCGCCGCACTCAGCGACTCGTAATTGGAAGGGTCGCTAGAATCCAGTGCTATGGCCCGCTCCGCGGCGGCGATCGCCTCATCGGACCTTTGCATCATGTTCAGCTTTGCCGTGAGGAGTCTGTAATAGGCCGGAGAGGGATTTTTGGCGGCCTGTGTGAAGTAGGCGTCCGCCTTGCTACGGGCTTCATCTTGCGAAAGCCCGAACACTTTCGACCGTGCCTCGGTCCAATGTGCTTCCCGATACATCCAGGCGAGTGCGCCCGCAGCATTGCTAAATGCGGGATCAAGCGCCAGAGCCCGCTCGTAGTACTTTACGGCCTCCACCCAGTCCTCCGGCCTTTCCCTCAGTTCCAGTTCGCGACCGCGCAAATATGCCTCGTATGCGGCGAGGTTATTTGTTCCACCAGCGATCGAGGCAACTTGATAGCTCGTGACTAGGCGAAGCTTGAGGGCGGTTGCGATCTCCCCAACCATCTTGTCCTGAAGCTCGAACACGTCACTCCATGCCCCGTCAAGTCGCTCCGCCCACACGTTGCCACTGGTCGTCGAGTCTATGAGTTTCGCATTGATGCGCATTTTGGACCCGGCACGGCGTATGCTGCCCTCGAGGATATATCGAACGCCGAGTTGGGTCGAAACTTCTGATGGCAGGCTGGCCTTGTCTTTGAACGTGAAGGCAGCATTGCGTGAAATTACGAACAGACCAGGAATGCGGGCCAGTTCGGTCGTCAAATCCTCGGTGATGCCATCGGCAAGGTAGCCTTGTTCCGTATCGTCGCTGAGGTTGTCGAAAGGCAACACGACGAGTGACGGCCGGGTATCGACAGCAGCAACGGAGGCATCATCGTCCGCCTGCCACGGCTGCCACCACGCCAATCCCGCTAGTGAAAAGGCGGCGATTGCCATGGCGGCTGCAGGAACGCGCCAAGCTCGTGGGGTCCTCCTTGCCCTGACGGTCTTTCCCTCTCCTGCCGGATCAAGCACCACGCGATAGACCCGGATCGGCTCGGCGATGCTCTTGACCTTCTGCTCGCCCAGCGCAAGGTAGCCGACCGCGAGCTTCGATTTAACCTGGTCGTACGTGGTCCCGGATATTGCGATGCCGCCGGGTTCCGCCAGCACCTGCATCCGGTCGGCAATATTGACGCCGTCGCCGTGAATGTCCTCGCCTTCGACGATGATGTCGCCGAGATTGGCGCCAATGCGAAAAACCATCCTCTGTTCGGGTGGCAGCGCTACGTTGCGTTCGGCTTTCTCCTGTTGAAGTTCCACTGCGCAGTGCAGGGCATCCACCACGCTGTGGAACTCGATGAGTACGCCGTCGCCCATGGTCTTTACCAGGCGGCCATGATGCGTGGCGATCTTCGGCTCGAAGAGTTCGCGCAGGTCGGCATGGAAGCGACGACGCGTTCCCTCTTCGTCGATCTCGCTCATTCGGCTGTAACCGACGACATCCGCAATCAGCACTGCTGCTAGACGGCGCTCCATCGCAGTTCTTTCTGGAGGTGCTATCCTCGAACTGGCATCTTACCGCAGGTCCCGCGCCGTTGCACCACAGTAGTAGCCTCAGCAAACTCTACCATGTGTGGTGGCGGTTGCTACCGAATTCCGCAAAAACGGTTCCCATTGGTAGAGGAACTTTGCGACAGGGTCGCCCACGGCTCACCGCGTCTGGAAGCTAGCCAATCCGTAAGGCCCGACCTCGCCGCCAGATCATCACTGCAATAGACTGAGATCGAGCAACTGTTTTGCAAACCGCTCGATGAAGCGGCGCGCTTGACGCATTCCCGCGTCTAATTCGCGCCGCGCGGCAACATACTCAGCGGCAACGATGCGCACTGTACGTTGGACCCGCTCTGCGGTCCCCGTCTCGAGAAGCGCCAGAGGCAGTACGCCGTCCTTTATCGCCCAATGGGTCCGGTGCTGCTCGAACTGCCCGATCCCGAGCTGATCTGCCATTGCCAATACGAGTCCACGGTCAAGGTAGGCGTGATCGGGGTCAGGTTCGAATTCGAAGTTTATATCCCGTCCTCGTCGGACGATATTTCGAAGTTGACCGTGCCTGACAACGCGGGCGTGCGGTCCCCCGGCGCCAACCTCATACATCAGAAGCGTCGGGATTCCTTCGAGTTGACGAAGCGTCTCGGGTTGCGCCAGGTCAAAAGCGGCTGCACCCGCATCGCTGTATTCCTTGAACCGATCCACTCCGGTAGACAGAGGGGGTGTCTCCCACCATTCGCCGTTCCCTGAAACTATAAGATTAAACATCTGTCCCCCGCGGCCGGTCTTTCAAAGGGATCGGCCTTGCATATAGGATTTCAACTCGCAGTTATGCTCAGAAAGAAATGCTACGAGCTGCTCCTGTCAATGAGCCATTCATTGTTAGAGTGTCTTCCCAACGAATCGGACCCGGCCACCGTTAGCCCAGGATTAAAGTGGACGTGAGAAATTGCGGGCCCTGCGAAGGAATGTCGCAGAACCAGATCGGAATTTAGAGACTGAAAAGTGGGCTCGGATTGTCGCGGCATACGACAAGCGTGAGGTTCTTCATTGCTCTGCTGAGACCAACATACAAGAGGCGGCGCTTGTAATCGGTGTTCGAGAATGATTGCCGGTCGCACATCATTATAAGAGCGTTGTCACATTCGAGACCCTTCGACTTGTGAATGGTGCTAATACATTTCGGTGGAGGATGGGGATGAGAAAAAGTTCTCCGGCGGGTGATTTCGGTGAGCCCCAAGTCTACAGACTCGAACCCACCGAGCTTAATCCCATCCTGATACTCGCTTTTCAGGTCGATCGAGATCTCGGTGAACCCTGGCGTCCTTGCCGAGATCAGGTCCTTCAGACGGCGAAGGGCTAGGGCGACTCCACGGTGGTCGGGATTTTCCAATAGAGTGCGGCTGATCGCCTGAAGGTGTGAGGGCAGCCCTCCGGTGGGTTTCCCACACGTCTCGATCACCTCCTGCCTGACGCGGCCCCCGTGCGCTGAGGCCGTAAAGCCGGTGCAGGTGCCACCCACAAAAGATAGAAATGCTTCGGTGATGTCAGGGGCGGAGCCGGAGCACCGCCGGATACCCGCAACCAAAGCCGCGAGTTCGTCACGGCTGTGCCCTTCCCAAATTCGCATCGATCGATTGAAGAATGCATTGAGGTGATCGACGCGATCGTTTCCCACGGTGAGTATGAGCAATTGTTGCGAATTCCGAGCGAGCGCTGAAACGGGCCGGCGGTCCTCAGTTGCCATGTTGACGGCCTTGCGTGCAAAGCGAGCGGAATTTGATGCGTGTATCACGGTAAGGCCCTTCGTAAGCGTGCCGGCGAGGCTGATGGAGTGGCCCCTTTCGAGAGCCTCGCGTGCACCTAGCACCCAGTGTCCAAGCCCGAGTGAGCCGGATCGCCAGCGATGAGGGTTCGAAAGCATTCCGAAACCCCCTAATTTGGTAAGGCTCTTCCAGCGATCGAGTGCCAATCGCGTTCCTTTACCGGGACCGCCATAAATGATCTGCATGGAATCGCCCAGAAATCGCACAATCGAGCCAGCTTTATGCAGGGCCATCACTGCCGCATGTTGATCTGCGCTCGCGTCTTGGTGTTCATCGCATATGATGATCGGGTAGCGCATGGCAGCAGCGCCAGCCACGGAGGTGGAATTTTCGAGGAGTTCCTTGCAGCGAGCCGCAACGGTTTCGTAGGCCGAGTGCTCTCTCGCCCACGTCCCGACACCAGCCGGAAAATCGAGGGAACGATGGTACATCGCTGCAATCTCGGTAAGGAAGCTGTCGATCGTGCGGATCTCTACGCGGTCAGATACGCCCCGAGTTCGATCCGCGAAGACAGATCGAGCAGCATGGGTATGGGTCAAAATCAAGACACGCCCTGCCCGCAGTCGGTCAGCTGCTTTCAACGCGTAGTTCGCGCCTTGATAGGTTTTGCCGCAGCCAGCCGGCGCCTCGATCGTAACCAAGCCTAGATTGGAGCACAGCAGCGATGCGACATCGTCATCTGTCACAGGACAAGTTCTCCATAATCGAGCGCTTGTTCGCCAACCGCTGTGCGTATTGCGTTGACGAACGGGAGTAATGCCGGTTCGATTTTCCGCCACAGGCCCAAAGTTATCATTTTCTCACATAGCTCACCGCCCCCGGTGATCGATTTAAACCACCTCTGGCTATGCCTCGACCACTCCTTGCCAACTTGTTCGTTCGGCGCGCCACTCTTGTCGCCTGTGGCGGCAGCAATGATCAATGTTCGAAGTGCCTTGAGCGACCCACAAGCCTGCAGGATTGCCGCCTCATCTTTCCTATCGATGCCCAGCCGCTCAGCAAGGGTCCGTAGACGGTCGCCACCCAGACCTTCGGCGTCATAGGCAAGCGTAAATAATCGGTCATCGGGAACATGCGCGATGATGTTTTCTTCTAGGCATCCCGCCGGCCACTGAAATAGCTTCGGCCCGGCCGCCGCCTTCAAACTCCGCCAGCGTCCAGTGAATTTGCCCTCGTCGTCGCAGAAGCCCGCTACACCGATTCCCGCTGTCCTCAGTGCCTCTAACAGGCCGAGCATCGCCTCGTTGCCGCCCCCGTCAGCAATCCGAATCCCGTAAATGTATTCCCGCTCTGAGAAAATGCGCTGAAAAAGGAGCCGAAGAAAACCAACTTCCGTCACGCCTTCGGCAATGATCGGGACCTTAGATAGGAACGTCTCTGGATCACGCGCCTGCTGCCTTGCGATTTTGTCTTGGGCCAACCGGCCAACCCGGCCGTCGCCACCGATGTACCAGAGAGCTGATTGCCTTGCCGCGGCAAGAACGATCGGGCTATGCGTCGTCAAAAAACACTGCTGATCTTCCGACGAAAGGGAATCGAGAAGCTGACGTAAGCGGTAAGGCTCGAGTCCGCGCTCAATTTCGTCGATCACCGTCAGTCGGGTCGATGCTTCGGTTGCCCCCGCAATCTGTAGCGCGGCCATTCTTCGCGTGCCCGCGCCCCAACTCGATAAGGGCAGGAGTGTACCGTCTTTGTCGGCGAGTAGCCCGACAAGGGCGCCGATCGAGAGCCCCTGGCTGCTGGTCAACCCAATATCAAGGTTGTGCGGGAGTCCCGCATCCTGCAGCGTTCTGTCGAGACCCTGGAGGGCCTTCGTCTCCTCGTCGGTCAAAGCATTGGAGATATCGGCAGCGGCGACCTCCTTGCTTATGCGTGATTTCAAATTCCCCTTCGACAATAGCCGGTCCAGGGCCGACCCCGCGACCAACCGCAGGTCACGATCGTTGCGGTCGTCATTCGCGAGACGCACGACGCCAACCTTGCGCCGAAGGCCGGTAGAAAGCGCAACCGTCTCAGCGTTTGGTTGGACGATCTCCCAGATCAGTTCCAGTTCGGGAGTGCCGCGGACCCTGAAGATGTAAACCGGATCTTTGGGCGTAGTTTCATGTTCGCGGTCGGGGAGAACCGCAGCCTTGCCGTCCCATTCCCAAGGCCAAAGCGCCTGTTGAAAGTTTGCCAGGCCCATCTCTTCGGAGAGGGAGACGGTTGCTTCAATTACGAAACCGGGGTCGAGCGATCGGTTGAGATAGTCTGTCTCGAAGACTTGGACGGAGTTCGTGGGACTGAACAACAACGCAATCGCATGAAGAAGTGTCGACTTGCCTGAATCCCCTCCCCCGATAAGCAAGTTCATATTGTCGTCGGGATACCATTCCGTGTCGGCAAGCCCCCGAAAATTCGTAACCCGAAGACGTTTTATGCGGGGCTGCTTGATCATTGACGAACCGAATCAGTGGGATTTCCATCAACCACAGGCTGTCGAGCTATTTTGACAATAGCAAGCACCATGGCGCCTCATCGGAGAGCGCCTGCCGGAACCGCCGAGGTGACGGCGTCACATTGCCCAGCACCGAGGATGTGCTCAACCTAGGGCGAGCAATTTGCCGCTCGACTTGTTTGAAGAGACGCAGTCCCGCGAACCGAATTTAAGGCTCTTCAGATGTAAAACTTGAACGGTTGCTTTTTCTCACCTTTGGCGGCCGAACCCATCGTCAATACGTCGCCAACCATCCGGGCGAAACGAACCGTGACTGGGAGCCCATCGTTGAAATTGCACGAATTATAGTTGATTTTTGTGAGGCCCATGATGTCGGACAGGACGTCGCGGATGTTCGGTTTGGCATCCTTGCTCCGGGTCACCGTGATGTGCAGTGGATTGGGTGTTTCTGGTCCGATATATGTATCCAACTGCGGAACGTACCCCGTCGTCCAAATGTAAGCGGTCTGGTGGTCCAGTATCAACGCTGTGCCGCGCAGGACGGGATAGTCTCCGTCTCTGAAGAGTTTCGTCTCACCGCCGGTGGTGCGGATCCGAACGCCGACCACATTTGTCCCGGCCGGCGCCGCCTCGGCAAAGGCGCTCCACTCCTCGTCGTTGAAAAACGTTTGTCCATGGATAAAGAGTTCCTTTGGCGCTTCACCATGAGTGCTGATATAACTCTCCAGAACGAGCTTAAGCAGGTCCTCGGCCGCGTCACGTTTCAGATGAAACTCATAGTCTCCGGTCTTCCACGGACCGTTTGCCCCGCGAAAGACGACGCCGTCGCCTTCGTTAAGGAACATCTGAGCAGCACAGCACGAGTGTCCCTGAGGGTCATTCGGAAGGCTTTTGTAAACCATCCCGAGATAGCAGACACCCGGCCGGATGGTCGACAGTCGCCACGGCGGTCGTGGTTGGGTCTTATAGTAGAGACCAGTCGCGAGATTCCAGGCAACGGTCGCCCGATCTTGCGTCTTGCGGGTGGGATAGCCGGCCTTGTTCAGAAAGGCGCCCGGCGCCAGCGTTGTCTCACGAATGAGCTGCGTGGGGGCAATGTTCAGGAAGTCGGCTTTGATCCGGCGATGAAAGTCAGGAACATCATCAAAGATGGTCTCATCACTCTGGTCGATGACGCCGGCGAAAAGCGGAAGGCTCTCGCGCCGTCTCTGCTTTTTGGCGAAGTCCCCCTTCTCGGTGGCAAGCCCAGTGCGCTTTGAGTTGGGCCTGCAACGCTCATAGACAATTTCCGGGAGCACCAGGATCCAGACATCGACCGTGCGCTCTTCGTTACGCAAATGCTTATTGACACGGTCGATATAAAGTCGGGATACCTTATCCACGGCCTCATGCTGATTGAAGACGCGTGTAACACGGTCGATGTCCTCAAGCGGGATCGAAAGCGCGCTGAGCTCGTCTGGATCGTAAAGGATGCCAAAGGTTTCCTCGAGACCCGGGAAGTTTGCCAGGTGAAGGCGATTTGCCTTTTCGCCCTTCCCCGGCGGCGGCACTTGCACGATGGAATGCAGTTCACGGCTCCAGGTGCGGAAATGTGCGATACCGTCGCTGGTGCCGACGACACCCACCCGGATCTCGCGCGCCTTCTTGGCCTTCGCGTGTGGCCCATAAAGGTATAACCCGTCTTTCGGATGCGCGCTTCGCTGGCCGAAGGCAAACTCGAGCTCCGGCTCGTGGATATGATCGACCTGCAGGGAGCGTTCTGGGAACCTCATTCTTCCACCTCGTCTTCGCTATCCGGCCTGCCGAGCGTGCTGATATCGGTTTCCTCTTCATCCTCACCAAGAATGTCGGGAAGTGCCGTCCTGACGGGCGAAGTAAACAGCATTGGGGCTGCCTCCAGGACGATTTCCGCGGAATCCGACATAGGAAGGCGGACAAAGGCAGATTCCCCCGACAGAAGCTCGAGAAAGGCAAGCATTCGGCCATACCACTGCTTGTTGCGCCATCCCTTGCAGATTGATCGCCTCAACCTGTGCAGCTTCTTGGCGTCGTCAATGGCAAGTCCGCTCGGTGTCTGGTTGTCGACTGCAAACAGCACTCGAGACTTCAATTTGAAATGCCAGAACGGCCAGAAGGCCGGCATCGCGGTAACGCCGAATTGCCAGATGTGGCCCTTTGCAGAATTGCGCAGCATCGAAGAGCGATTGTCGCCTTGCGTTCCCCATGGAATTCGTTTGCCGGTAGGCGCCTGTTCGGCTGAGGCATGAAAACCCACGGCGTTCGAATACTGATATTCGACGAAGCCGTTACGCTTACAATAGTTGAACCACGCGGTCTTTAGCATGGCGATCATAAGATTCGATGCTGTCTGACGATCGACTTTCAGCTTGGCGAATCCACTCTCTGTAAATTCGACAAGCGGAATTTCATATTTCAACCTGAAGCGCCCGGCTGCTTCAAACGCGATGTCGATTTCCGCCGGCTCGCCGAAGGCGAAAAATCCGGCTCCCCCCACCAACGCGCAAGGATGACCGTAGGCTTCAATCGCCGACTGAAGGCGGCTTCTGTTGATCACGCCAGAGCTTTCGAAGTATCGAATGACGTCAGGCGCCTCGGCGACGCGAAGCCAGTTCGAGGTCAGTCGTTCCGGCTCGTCAACAATCGGAACGGCGCCGCGCCGGCGGAATATCTCCCAGTTCGGGTTGATCGAGATCTGGTCTGTCCGCCGCGGTGCTTTCTGACGCTGAAGTGTATCGAGCAGCTTATCGAGACCCTCCCCCCAGTTCCTAACGAAGTCGACAGGGACTGTATCTCCAAGACCCTTGATCTTGCGGAATGTCTCCATTCGCAATGGTATAATGAACCGCTGGTCGCCAAGTTCCTTGGCCAATTCCAAGGCAATATCGAGATCGTCTTCGACATTGCTCTCGGCCAGTGTCGCATCCCTCACAGCAGAAGCACCTTGGCTGCGCGGTGGCGAAGTGCAGTGGTAAATTCCCGCTTCCACCGATCACCAGGTTGAAGTGTAAGGATGTCCGCAAATACCTGATAGCCCTCGGCCTCGAGTTTCGGCGCCAGCCACAGCGTGAACTCGTCGTCGATAGGCGAGCCCTTGATCAGAAATATGATATCGCGCTCGGCATGTGCGACCTCAGTGGTTTTGCTGGGATGCGGCGGCAGAAGTCTCGCCAGCGCCGGCGGGACATCCTCAGATGTCATAGCCTTGCGGACGATGGAAGTGAGAACCTTTTCGAGAACCGGCGTGTTTTGCTGCCAAAGGTTTTGGTGTGCCGTCTCAATGTCCGAATGAGAGCGTAGGGAGGCGTTGAGGTCGTCAGCACCGAAGATATCACCAGTGGATATCAATGCAGGGCCAATAATCTCGGCGAGATCTTCCTTGTTGGCGGGCGTTAGCGCAACAGAAGTCGCGAGAATATAGCGTTGGGGTGCGAGCTCGTCGATTGACCGGCGCTCTTCCCTCATTTTCGACTTCAGTTTTGAGAAGCCCGAGCGAAGATAGTGTTTCGCCTGCAGGATGACTGCTCCGGTCGCCATTGCGTGCCGACCGTCCATTCCATCATCTGTGCCCACTGTGAAGGCCTCAAAGCGGACACCACATTCGCGCCCTATAAGGTCGCGCGCCAAATCTTCAAAATCGGCGGCGGAGAGTGTTGCGAAATCGTACTTCATCGGCAGACGATGAGAGGCCAGTGCGCCTGCCGTCAAGCACTGCGCATCGAGATAAACTTCAGTTTGACGCGTTACTAACAACTATCGGGTGTTGTTTGCGTTCCGCGTGCACCGCAACAATAACGATCGATGCAAGATAGGGATAGTCGAGCGTTCCCGGCGCCAAACTCGGATTCTCATCTTCGAGTTGGCGGCGCAGGTGGGCAAGCATAAACAACCGCGGCTAACACGCCGACTTTCTAGTTTATCCAGCGCGCATCCGTGGACCGCATCGGAAGGTTCAAGCATGCACCGGTTCGGCTGCAGCTTTCAATGAAAAGGAATCCCATTCTTCGCCGCAATGATTTTTAAGCAGAAATCGATGGAAATTTAGGTTTGCCTTTAGGGCGGAGTGAACTCTTCAACTTTACTACGCCGATTAGATCGGAGATATCTAATGGGCCAAGGAAACGATTTACGGCTTCTGGACGACGCAGTAGCGGTGCTACAACAGCGCATAGCGGCAATGGGCGGCCTGGCAAGTTATGACCTGGAATGGGTCAATAGCCTCTCGACTGAGGGCACGGTATTGTCTGCAGCCCTTACTCAGGCCGCACTTGAGACGATTTGGACCTCCACCTTGTCTGGGTTCGATGAAGAGCATCATACGTCGAGTTTCATGGGCCATTTCGCCTCGTGTCTTTCTTGGTTCAATCTCATGGACCGATGGCAGAACCCCGAGGACCACGACGCCCTCCAACCTGAAATCTACTGGGCGCAACAGCCCAAGCATATTGAGGCGATCCGCGGAGGGGATTTTGGACTTGCCCGCCGCATCGGAGAAAACTTCGTCAACATCAAGCTCTTCCAGGCAAAGAAGGCGCCGTTTATGCCCTTGCCGTTTTCACATTACCGCCGGGTAGCCGATCGCAATTTCGCAGACGCGGAGTTGAGGAAATATGCGTTTGGTCAGGCGCCCGGCAAAATTGATAGCGTCACAAGACTTCATCAAATTCATCGCCTCCTTCGTTGGCAGGAAGTCGGCAACGCTGTCTGGCGCGATATCCACGGGCAGGACAAAGTCGATCCGATTTGGTGCTACTATATGTATTGGTCTCAGCCCTTGGTGGTTGGAAAAAGGTTGACATATCGTTTGCCAACCGCCGCTGCCGCCGCTGCGGTTTATGGCGAAGTTTCGCAGGAAATGAATAGTCGCAAGCCTAAGGCAAATCTGTCTCTATCAGCGGGTCGCGAGAGGAAGAGCTTTCTCGCTATGGTGATGGCAGATGAGTCGGGGATTTGTTTGAACAAGGAAGATGCGCGCGTGCTCTTGGGAGCTATGGCCCGTGTCAACCTCCCCGATTTCGTTGCAATAGACGGAAGTGGTGACGATAGTGGTTCATTCTGGCAAGATATCTTCGACCAGGAAGCCGTCATCACCCGGAGATCGAGCCGGAAAAGCAAGCCGCCACGACCAGCGCGAGACCACAAGCCGATAGCCGGGTTGACGCCCTCCAAGTAATCTACAGCAAGTCGTCAGAGATCGAGCCAGCATCTGGAATCCGCAAATGACTAACAGGCGACAGTTGCGGCGAACAATGTTCAGGCAGAAATAGAAAGCCGGGGTCTCGGACCTGTTCGGCAGTTGCTATCGGCCACTACTGGGCGCCCAACGGTGGGGCACAGCACAATCGAGGTCGGAGCTGCACTTCCGGCGCCGATGTTGGATTGGGTCCGGAAAGCAACGGTCGTCTTGCTCTTAAAGGGAACTGGCGAAACGCTCTCGTTCCCAGAACCGGTAGGTTTGGCTTCGACGTTGAAAAAATGCCTCCAGGACTTTGCCGACGGCGAAGAGCTCGGACTCGATTATAAGATCCCCCATGCCCGAAACCTCCCCCTTCCGGTCATTTCCCTCAAGCCAAGCTCCAAAACGATCCGCCGCGCCGCTTGCGGCGTCACGTCCAGCGTCTTGGCCACCATTTTGGCCGACACCAGCGGCTTCGCCATCACCAGCTCGACCAGCTCCGGCAGCTTTGACGACGTCCGCCGCCCCTCCAGCTTTCGATCCATCATCTTTTTCGCTAGCGTCAGCCGGTCATGCTCTTTTATGCCGATCTCGGCGGCCGCCAAATGGCCGTGGGCGATGGCCAGCAGTCGCGTCTCGCGATCGCGATGTCGGCGCCGATCGACGGGAATGGTTTTGAGGCCGAGATCGATGGCGGCGAGATGCGCGCCTGATGTGATGCCGGCATGGCGCAAGATGGAGGCCGCAAACAACCGACCGAGCCAGGGTGCATGCTGCAGGACGGACAATTCATTCCAGGCATCCAGGGCGACGATGGCCTGCAGCACCGTCGGCAGATGTTCGGCCTGCCGCAGCACGCCCCGCCATTCTTCGAGCCGCGCGTCCTCGTCCCAGTCGAGATCATAGACCAGCGGATCCTTTTCGGCAGCATGGCTGCCGGCGCGGCCGGGCCGTGTTGCGTTCTCGATCGCCGCCTCCGATCGGGCGAGCACGGCATCGATGGCGGCGTAGTCGACGCCGGGCAGATTTTTGACAGCGTTGGCGTCTTCTCCCTCCCCTTCCGGTTCGGTTGCGAATGCGCGTCGGGTGGCGGCGACCGTCGTCGCCTCGCCCGTGCCGGTCGACGGGATCTCAGATGTCTGTCGCAGCGCCCGAACGCCGTCTGCCGACAGCGCCCACTCCGGTGACTGAG
>NZ_JABAIH010000026.1 GCF_012641395.1 Rhizobium sp. P32RR-XVIII
TGATGTTATGGAGCAGGTCAATCCCTACTCCGCGACACCATCATTGTGAGGGACGACCACCAAGCCTTCAAACTCGGCTGGCTGGGCTCCGCCCGTTACACCATCTAGAAAACTCTCTGGAGGCCAACCATGCCGATCGCAGCAGATCAAACTCAAGCACAGACCGCTACCCCTATCGATCTTGGAGCAATTTTCGTTTCGTTGGAATTGAGCAAATCGACATGGCTCGTCACAGCTCTGTCGCCTGGCAGCGAAAAGATGTCTCGCCACACCGTCACCGGCGGCGATATCGCCGGCTTGTTCTCGTGTTTCGCCGTCCTTCGTCAGAAAGCACAGCGGCGCAAGAACCGGCTTTATCCGCTGGTGATCATCCAGGAGGCCGGGCTTGATGGCTTCTGGTTGGGGCGAGTGCTCAGCAAAGAAGCTTGGATTGAGAGCCATATTGTGGAGGCTGCATCCATTGCCATGCCCCGCCGCCATCGCCGGGCAAAGACGGATCGGATTGACGGTGAAACGCTGATCCGCGCTTTGATGGCGTGGAAACGTGGCGAGCCGCGTGCCTGCTCAATGGTCAAACTTCTCACACCCGAGGAGGACGACAATCGTCGGATCGGACGGGAGCGAAAGACCCTGGTTGCCGAACGTGTCTTCCACGTCAATCGCATAAAGGGGCTTCTCTTCACGCAAGGAATACGAGAGTACGAGCCTGTAAATCGAGATCGTCGCCAGCGTCTGGACGAGCTTCGAACCGGAGATGGCCGTCCGCTATCAAAACACCTAAAGGCGGAAGTCAGCAGAGAGCTTGATCGCCTCGAATTGATACTCACACAAATCAAGGCCGTAGAAGCAGAGCGAGATGCATTGATCGTGCGGGAGACGCCGGAAACGCCGGCAGGAGCAACGGCGCTTTTGGGGATCAGAGGAATTGGTCCAGAGTTCGCCACGATACTCTACACGGAAGGCCTGTTCCGACACTTCGAGAATCGACGGCAAATCGCATCTTACGCTGGGCTTGCCCCCTCCCCCTGGCAGAGCGGCAATGTCAATCGTGAGCAAGGGGTCTCGAAAGCGGGCAATCCGCGATTGCGAGCGACAATGGTCGAGCTTGCCTGGCTATGGCTCCGCCATCAACCGAGTTCGGCACTGACCTGCTGGTTTAAGCAGCGTATCGCTCGCAACGGCGGCCGTCTGAAAAAGCCGATGATTGTGGCTTTGGCCCGCAAGTTGCTCGTTGCCCTCTGGAGATACGTAAGTTCTGGCGTCGTTATTGAAGGAGCAATTATGAAAGGTGCCTGAAACGCAAAACGGCTGCGAACACAATTGTAATCCTCAGGGCCTGATCAGCCCTGACGGATCCAGGTGGGCGGACCGGGATTCCTTTTGGCTTCAACCGCCGATCTTGAGTTTGGTCCCGTCCTCCTGAGCCCGTGCCCGCGAAAGTGGGAAATTGGTGCTGTCGCGGAAGCGGCAACCGGATGTGATGAGGTGGAACGGCCCGCTCCGACAGCATCAAGTGCTAAAACGTGGCCGTTGCTCGAACGTCACAAAGGAGGGACCGTTCCATGAAACATGTTAGCACCATCGGGCTGGCCTTGGCCAAACACGTTTTCCAGGTTCACGGTGCCGATATCGAAGGCTCCCCCTTGTTCAATCGAAAATTGCGTCGCAATGAAGTGCTGCGCTTCTTCGAGAAAATTCCTCCCTGCCTAGTCGGCATGGAAGCTTGTGGTGGGGCGCACTATTGGGCGCGAGAGATCGCGAACTTCGGCCACAAGGTGCGCCTCATTCCGCCGGCCTACGTCAAGCCTTTCGTCAAGCGCGGCAAGACGGACGCTGCCGATGCGGAAGCCATCAGCGAGGCGGTGATCCGCAAGACCATGCGCTTCGTACCCATCAAGACCGCCGACCAGAAGCGGACGCGATGGTGCTGAAAACACGTGCTCTTCTGGTGCAGCAGAGAACGCAGTCGGTCAACGCCTTGCGTGCACATCTGGCTGAACTGGGTATCATCGCGGCTGGCGGTCTTCCCAACATTGCAGCGCTGGTGGCCATCGTTCGGAAAGATAAAGATACTCGACTACCCGCGGCGGCACGCTTCGCCCTCACGGCTATTGCCGACCAGATCGGCACCTTGGCCGATCAGATCGACGAACTCGAACGTACCATCGTTACGGAATCGAAGCGCGATGAGAGCATACGTCGACTGACAACGATCCCCGGGGTTGGTGCCATAACCGCTGCGACGATCAAAGCCTTGGTTCCGGATCCCGGCGGGTTTAAGTCCGGGCGGCACTTCGCCGCTTGGGTGGGACTGACCCCCAGGCCTCATTCCAGCGGAGGCAAAGAGCGATTGGGTAGAATCTCGAAAATGGGGAATCCCGAACTCCGTGTTCTCCTGGTCCTCGGAGCGACAGCCGTTATGCGGATTGCCCGGAACGATGAAAAGGCACGACCTTGGCTAAAGGCGCTACTTGCCAGACGTCCATTCAAGGTGGCCGCTGTCGCGTTGGCCAATAAAATGGCTCGGATCATCTGGGCCCTCCTGAATAAGGGCGGATTCTACAATCCTCCGGAACTATCCCCAAATGTAGCGGCAACCTGAAGAATATCAGGACTTATAACTGATCTGACCGGCGTCGGCCGACAGATGCAAGGTGCAACAGCAAACGATGAAGCCATGGGACGAAATTCCGAACGAGCGAAGCCGCCAACCTCAGTGCACTCCAAAGTGCGTGGATGTGATTCAGCTCCTCGTTTCGCGGATCTCATCGAGGCCAGCGGTCATGCACCGCCCTCACAGGCCGTACATATGAACGCACCGTCCTCGTGGCTCAGACCGTGGATCCGCCGACCAAGGAGAAATCGATGTCAACTGAATGAGCCATTGACAAAAAACCTGATGTGAACGGAATCGAACCGACGACCCCGTGGTAACTCATGGGATTCCCGTCGTTAGTGGCGTGATCGCGGAAGGGTACAAACAACTATGATACGGCTATACTTCTTTGAAGCAGCATCCCTGGCCAGCGTCAGGTTCAAAAGAAATCGGAAATACCGTCGGTATGATCAGCAGTTTGCTTCGAGGAGCAATAATTTCATAGCTGATGCCGACGCCGATTGAAGCACAACAACGTGACGATAGTCCCCGAATAAGCGGGAATGAGATTCCGTTTACTTAAACATGTCGATCGCGTGCCCCTATCGCGATCTCTATGGCCCCGCTGCCCCGCTCCGGCGGGGCTTTTTTCGCCCACTCTCGCCGAGCCCGCATGCTTCATCTGCCTGCAATGCGCATGGACTGCTCGCGATAGGACGTTATCCGCCTCGCGATTCGTTCTCGCCTTCGAGAGCTGGCGGGCAATCTTACTTGCGTGTCCCACCCTACTCGCAGATGGGAAGGGATCCGGACAGGCGGCGTCCAGCTGAAGAGCGGTAAGTCGTCACGCTACTCCGCGCCCATCTCTATAGCTGTGCGCCGGACTCGGTTGGGCGGCTACTTCGGGATACTGTTCCGTGCCACGAAGTCGCAGTTAACTGAGCCCGCCCGGTCCTTGAGGGACGGACAGCCAGCCGCCTTCTTGTTTTAGCGGTTCGGCCACCAACTCGGTTTGAAACGGGTGACTGGCGCTGACAACCGCTGCCGATTAACGCGCGCTGGGCCCATCTGACTAATACCGAGCCGCAGCGACGTAGGCATCCGGATGAGTGGTGGTGAGGATTGGTGCCAGGAAACACTGGCTGTGGCGGGCCGTCGATCCGGATGGCTAGGAGGATCTATATTAAGCGTGCCCACGGGCTGACGATGCTTAGATAGGCATTCGTCAGCTTTTCGATATGTCGAACGACACGCTCGTCGTCCAGAACTGGCACATGTGCATGCGGACGGACCATAAAGAGGGTGCGGGTAAGCGCGGGCCTGACTATTCGCCGGGCCCCTAGAGTCCCCGCACGGATTTCGTTGGCAATCAGGCTGTAGGGCACGATCATCGCCGCCGTTCCGGCCGATACCACCGCCTTGATCGACGCGAGGGAATGGACCTCCTGAGCGATGCGAATGTCGAGCCCCAGTCGCCTGGCCTCGCTTTCGACAATATGCCGGAGAATGCCGCGTTCGCTGCCGATCACAAGGTCATATTGCAGGGCCTCGGCGAAGCCGATGCTTTCCTCCTGCTCTTCCTGCGCCTGTGCGGTCACGAAGAGTAGATCTTCCTCCAGTACCGCCTTGCGTTCGAGGCCTAGCCATTCGCCGACATTGTTGAGGAATGCGACATCAAGCTGACCCTCCTCCAGCGCATGCAGCAGGGCTGGAGCTCGTTCCTCGACGACGCGGACCGTGACGTCCGGCATCGTCCGCCGCGCGTCAGTCAGAAGGTCGTGACCGAGCAGCAGCGCCATGGTGCGGCTCACGCCCAATCGAAGCTCGATCCGTTTGGCCGCTTTCAGCGCACGGACTTCCCTTGCCGCCTGATCGACGTCGTCGAGAATATGCTGCGCGTGACTATAGAGGAGTTCCCCCGCCGGTGTCGGCGTGATGCCGCGTGAATGCCGCACCAAAAGCTCAACGCCGAGTTCGCCTTCGAGCTGACGAATCTGCGACCCGAGTGCTGGCTGCGCGACGTTCAGCATCTCGGCCGCCGCAGTCATGTTGCCTAGGTCGACGACCTTGCGGAAGTAGGTTAGCTGCCGAAAGTTTATACCGCCCTCCTCCCAAAGCGCGACGACATCAATTCCCGTCGTGTTCGAAGGACCGGTCTTGGTTTCGTATCCAAAGTCAGGCGGCGGGCATACAGGTTATCTCTAACGCATATGCCTTTCTTGACAAGCGTCAAGTGCCGAGATGCAGCCTATCTTCGCTCAGCCTGTAAATTGAGTGATTGTGTCGACGAGAGCGGGAACGCCGCTCTTCACCTTGGCGATCGCCCGCTCCAGCGCTGCGCCGATATCTGCCGGATCCTCGATCGGCCCTTCCGCATACCAGCCGCAGCCGCGGGCGAGCGTAGCGAAATCCGGTGCCGGATCGAACAGATCCATGCCGATATGCGCGCGGTTGACTGGCGTGCCACGCTGCTCGGCGACGGTCACCTGGTGTTCCCAGTCGTTGTAGTAGGCGCGGTTGTTGTGCATGACGCAGAGGAACGGCACCTTGTGCTTGGCGGCAAACCACAGCGCGCCGACATCGAAGAGCAAGTCGCCATCCGTCTGGCAGTTGACGACGAGGCGGCCGGTGCCGCGATGGGCAAGCGCGATGCCGAGCGAAATGCCGATCTGCGTGCCGGGACCGAGCCCCCTGCCCGCCCAGCGATAATGCCTGTCGAAATCCCAGAGCTTCGGCGCCCAGTCCTCGAACGGGTTCGTGGTCAGCACCCAGTCCTCGTACCTGATCTTGTCCCAGACCTCGGAAGCAAGACGCGGCAGGGTGATCGGGCTCGCGTCCCAATTCTCATGCGCCTCCTCGCGCCACTTGGCCCGCTGGGCGTCGTGCATCGCGCCGACGGCGCGCGCCCGTTCGGCGATGCGGCTGGCCAATTTCGCATCGTCTTTCGCGCGATCCGTGATCATCGAGGTCAGCGTCGGCATGGCGAGCGCCGGATCGGCAAGCAGCCGTTGCGCGCAGTCGGGATAGCGCTGGTAATCGGCGGCCCATTTGGAAATCTCGATGTCGGCAAAGCCGATGTCCAGCCAGTCGCAGCCCTTCGGGAAAAGCGGCTTCAGGGTGCGGTTGATGCGGTCGTTGACATGCGTCGGCCGCTCCCAATCACGGCAGTCAAGCAGCGTGATCAGATCGGCCTGCTTGAAGATGTCCTTGCTCATGCGCATGTCGAGCGGATGTTCGGTCGGAAAGTTCAGCCGCCACTGCGTGTCGACCACAGGGGCGCCCAGCGCCTCCGCGAGCGCGACGGTGTTGGAAAAACCGTTCGGATCGCAGCCGATATATTGCGGCAGCAGCACCGGCCATTCGGCCGAAACGAGACGCTCCGCTGCCTCTTCCAATGCCTTCGGGTCCGGCGCTATGCGGCTCGGCGTCTTCGCCGATTCCGGCGATGGCAGGATAACCGGCGACTCCAGCGGCGCTTCCTGCAACGCGGCGTCGTAGCACATATAGATCGGGCCGCGCGGCTCGGTCATCATGATCGAATAGGCGCGAGCGAAGCTGTCGACGACGCCGTCGATGCCACCCGGCTGGTAGTCCCATTTCACGTAGTCGCGGACCTGGTTGCCCTGGACGTTGGCCGTATGCGCCCAGTCGACGCGCGGACGGCGTTTGCCTTCATCCATCGGGCCGGTCGCGCCGATCAGGAAGACGGGCGCCCTGTCGGTATAGGCCGTATAGACGCCGAGCGTGGCGTGAAGCAGCCCGACAACGTTGTGGACGATAACGGCAAGCGGCTGACCGGTCGCCTTGGCATAGCCATGAGCGATTTCGACGGCGATCTTCTCATGTTGGCAAACCAGCATCTCCGGCTCGTTGCCATTGTGATTGACCAGCGAGTCGTGCAGGCCGCGATAGCTGGCCCCTGGATTGAGCGTGATGAAGGGAAAGCCGTACTGCTTGATCAGATCGGCGATCACATCGGATTGCCATCCGAGCGGTGCCTGGTCTTCCGCCTTCTCCACGGTCGCAGCCTTCGCCTCGACCTTTTCCTGTATCGTCATTCGCTCCGCTCCTTGGGAAAAAACGGGGCGGCCGGCTTCTTCCGGCCGCCCCGATGACAGATCTGGTCAGTCCTTCTTCAGCGCCTGCTTCAGGAAGGCGACCATTTCCGGCGACTGGTCGAGAGCCTCCTTGACCGCAGCGGCAACCTTGTCGCCGACGAGCGGGTCGAGCGGCAGGCCGAGCTTCTCGGCCTTCTCGACGAACTCCGGATCGGAGTCGCTTCCGCATAAGCATCCCGCAACGTCTTCAGGATATCGTCTGGAATTCCGGCCGGGCCGACCGTCAGGCGGGAGATGTCGCCCTGCGATTCGACGAGGGCGATCGCCTTCTTCGCCTCCTCGTTATCGACCAGCGTCGAGAGCTGCGGGACATCCGTGTCCGATCCGCCGATCTGCGCCAGGAAGCGCCCTTTGCCTTCCTTGACGAAAGGCTCGAAGCTCGAGCGCGAACTGATTACCCCCTGCACCTCGCCACGCATGATCGCAAGCTGGTCGTCGTTGCCGCTGTAGCCGCTGATGACGTCGATAGGTAGCTTCAGCGCGCTGACGAGCATCGTCGTGTTGACCTCCGAAGCGCTGCCAACCCCCGAGGCGGAGAATTTGAGCCTCGTCTTGAGATCCTGCAGTTCCTTGAACGTCTTGATGTTCGTATTGGCCGAAACGACGACGACGCGCGGGTCCGAGGCGGCCTTGCCGATCCACGACATCTTGGTGAGGTCGAACTTGACGCCCTCGTTCCCGGTGAGTTGGCTGTAGACGAGGCCTGTGTTGAAGCTGCCAAAGGTCAGCCCGTCCGGCTTCGAAGCGGCGATGTAGTTTGCGCCGAGCAGATTGCCGGCGCCCGGCATGTTGCGGACGACGAAGGTCGACCCCGGCAGATGCTTCTGCATGAACTCGCAGACCAGCCGGCCATAGGTATCGTAACCGCCGCCCGGCTCGGTGGCGATAATGTAGTTGACGGTCTTGCCTTTGAAATAATCGGGTCCGGATTGCGCCATTGCAGCACCTGCCCAGCTCCCGATCAGAAGGGCGGCACCGGCCGCCATGCCTTTCGATAGAATGCCCATTGAGTTCCTCCCTTTTGGCTCCTCTCGCCCGGCGGTAACCCGCCGCATGGCTGCCCGCGCAGCCAATTCCTCCAAACCCGGACAGGCTCCTCAACCCGGCCGCGGCCGGACAACTCCCCGGCCTGTTCCTTATCCGTCGAAATGAGCGCGACGGTTGCCGGCAGCCGTCAGGCAGTCTGCGCCCGCGCGCCGGAGAAATTGATGTTGATGTTCTTCTCCTGCGTGGCGGCGAGAAGCTCCTCGAGACATTCCTCGCGTCCGAGGCCCGATTGCTTGTAGCCGCCGAAAGGCGCGCCGAGCACATGCTTGCTCGTGCCGTTCACCCAGATGTAGCCGGCCTGGACCACTGCCGCCGTCCTGTGCGCCTTTTCGAGATCGTTGGTGTAGATGGACGACGTGAGCCCATATTCGACGGAATTGACGTCCTTCAGCATCGCCTCCTCATCGGACCAGCGGATGACCGACTGGACCGGCCCGAAGATTTCCTCGCTGGCGATCCGCATCGATTGCTTGACGTCGACGAAGACCGTCGGCTCGATGAAACAGCCCTTGGCAAGCTTCTCGTCCTTCGGCGACCCGCCGCCATAGACGATGCGCGCGCCTTCCTGCCTGCCGGCCTCGATATAGCCGAGGACCCTCTCATAATGGGCGCGGCTGATGAGCGAGCCCATGGTCGTTGCCGGGTCAGTCGGCAGGCCGGGCCTGTAGCGGGCGATATGCCTGCCGATCCGCTCCACCACCTCGTCATGAATGGCGTCGTGCAGGAAAAGTCGGCTCATGGAGCCACAGGACTGGCCGCACCAGGCATAGTTCATGCCGCCGACCGCTGCGGCCGCCACCCGGTCCGGATCGGCATCCGGAAAGGCGATCAGGGCATTCTTGCCACCGAGCTCCAGCGCCACTTTCTTCAGCGTGTCGGCCGCCGAGCGCATGACCGCCCGCCCGGTCGGAACGCTGCCGACGAGAGAGACCGCGGCGATCGCCGGATGCGACGACAGCACGCTGCCGATTTCGCGGCTGCCAGTCAGCACGTTGAGCGTGCCCGCCGGAAACAGCGGCCCTATCAGCTCGGCAAGGCGAAGTCCGGAGAGCGGCGCCTGCTCCGACGGTTTCAGGATGACGGCATTACCGGCTGCAAGCGCCGAGGCGATCTTGCTCGCGCAGAACTGGAAGGGATGGTTGAAGGCCGTGATGCGGGCGACAATGCCGAGCGGCTCGCGTACCGAGAAATTGATGGCATCCGGACCGACGGGGATCGAAGCCCCCTTCATCTCCGTCACGAGGCCCGCGAAGTATTCGAAGCGCTGCACCGCCGAGACCGCATCCTTGACCATCGGCGTCATCGGATTGCCGCCATCGACCGCATCGAGCAGAGTCAGTTCCGCTCCGTGACGCCGGATCACCGCCGCTGCTTCCTTCATGATCTTGCCGCGCTCGAGCGGCAAGACCCTGCGCCATTCGGCAAAACCCTTCTGCGCCGCGGCAATCGCCAGTTCGGCATCTTCCAGGGTGGCTTCCGGGACCGGGCCGAGATCTTCGCCGGTTGCCGGGCTCGTGCTGTGCACCATCCTTCCGTTGACGGGCGCATGCCATCCGCCGCCATAAAACAGCGCCCGCTCGGCCGGGAAAACGATATCCGCCATGCTATACTCCTCCAGCTCCGCTCCGGCCTTCCGCCAGGCGATCCTGCGCAATCCGTCGAATGAAAGGTTCAGACCGCCGCCGGCTCACGAGCCGATGGCGCCACGGGCGCGCCGGCATAATTGCCGTACTTGATCAGGTTCTGCTTCTGCGCCTCGTTGCGCGGCGGCAGCTTGAAGAGCCGTGCCGCCGTTCCACCGATGATATTGTGTTTGGCCTTCTCGCTTAAGAACGGCAGGTCCCAGATCGTCGATGGCAGGTCGAAATCCCAATGCGGATAATCGGAGGCATACATGAGCTGCGTTTCGGCATTCATCATCCGGAATGTCGTCTCCAGAGCCTGCATGTCCTGGATTTCCATCGGCTGCGTCGAATAGAACATGTCGCGCATGTAGTCCGACGGCTTCTTCTTCAGGAGCGGACATTCCGACGGCCGCAGCATGTATTCGTGATCGAGCTTCTGCATCAGGAAGGGGATCCAGGCGAGCCCGGACTCAATCCAGAGGACCGGTAGCTTGGGAAAGCGCTCGCCCATGCCGTTCACGACCCAGTTGGTGCAGTGCAGAATGCTAAACCAGCTGAAGCCCAACGCATGCGCGGAGATGAAACGGTTGCAGCTCTGGAAGGTGGAAGAATTCCAGTTCGGACCCGAATGGAAGGCAAGCGCCAGGCCGCGCTCTTCCAGGGCCCGGTAGAGCTTCATATAGGCATTGTCGTAGACCGCCATCTTCTCGCGGACGGAAGTGACCATGAAACCACCGACGCCCTTACGGTCACCGAAAGTCTCAACCATGCGCAGACAGCCTTCCGGATCACTGAAAGGCAGACCGAGCATCGTGTACATCCGGCCTTGCGATTCCGGCACGACTTTCTCTGTCACCCAGCGCGCATAGGCCCAGGACAGCTCGAACTCCATCTCCTTTTGCGGATGCAGACCGATATTGAGCATGCCCGTTGGGAAAAGACAGGAATAGTCGACGCCCATCGCATCCATCCAGCGGAAGCCCAGCTCGACATCCCGCTTTGGACCCTTCTCGACGGAAGTCTTCTCGGAGGAGCGCATAGGATAGCGTGTCACGCGCCCACCCATGTCCTGCCAGCCATAGCCAACCGGCGAGATATGGCCGCGTCCCTTGGTGCGACTCGACAGCGAGAGTTGCTTGAAAACCTCATTCTCCATGAAGGGAATGATCTCAGAGAGGTTTTCGTTCTCGTAGTGATGCGCGTCGCAATCGACGATCAGCACATCTTCGTACTTGCGGTCGCGCGCCTGCTTGGCGGCATGGTCAAGCAGCCTTGTCGTATTGAGGTCCTCGACGGGAACCCGGCGACCACGGTCAGAAATAAGGTCCATGACAGTCCACTTCCTTCGAAATTGTTGAGGTCGGTTCGGCTACTAGCGGGAGCTCCAGCTCTGCCAGAGAGCGAGTTCGAACACCTGCAGGTCCACGGCCTTTAGCAGTGCCCCGCAGAGGACCATCGCGTCGGTCGCCGTCACGGTGGTCCGCTCGCCAAGCACGTCGAAATGGTTGCCCCTTTCGTCATTTGCCGCGTAGAGGCGGCAAAGCGCGCTCATCAGCGCCTGCTGCGCCCGGTGTTCGATGAGGTCGACGTTGCCGGCATCGACAACCTTCTCGATCTCGGCCGCCAATGCCAACATATGCGCGGACGTCTCGTTGGAGATGGGAGCCTCAGGCGCCGACTGCGCCGGAATACGGCGAAGGACTTCGACCTGCGGCTCAGATTCGCCGTTCTTCTTGCGCTCGACGATGCGGGCCGCTTCCGTGCCCGGTTCGATACCCCGGAAGACCGCCTTTACGAAGTCGACTTTCTCGGTCGCGGACGGCTCTTCGGTTGACAATTCGGATGTCGCGGCTTCAGACAACGACATAGATGTCCTCCCCTTTCTGCAGCACGGGATATTTGCGCAGGCGAACCCGCCGGTCAGCGATGTGCTGGCCGGTGCGCATGTCGTATTCATAGCCGTGCCAGGGACAGGCGAAGCTCATGTCCTTTTCGGAGAAGAACAATCCCATCGAGGTCTTGTCGGGCCGCAGCCGCTCCTCCACCCGCGCGATGATCAGCCCCTCGCAGGCGGGTCCGCCCTGGTGGACGCAATAATTGCTGTAGGCGAAGAACTCGCCCTCGTGTCTGAACACGCCGATTTCGTCATCGCCGATCCGGATGATCTGCCGCTCGCCATCCTTGAATTCGGACGATTTGCCGACGAATTGCTCAGCCATATGCTGCCTCCCCTTTCGAATTCTCACAGGGCAAGGCACCGCTTCCACGAAACAGCCGCTTACGGCGTCACCACCCTGTGTGAAGGAAAGTCTACATTCGGTGTCGCCGCGTCCAGAAGTTTCGCCGTTGCACAGCGATAGCTTTTTCTTTGGTGATGTGGACTAATGATAGGATCGAAGACCGTAACATGCGGCAGTTTGTTGCTCTTGAAGGGAGTCGAACCATCGGCCAGGCGATTTCCCTCGTGTGGCATATCGTTGATTTATGGAACTCGTGTCAAATTTCTAAAAGTTAGGCGGCGTCCAACATGGTCAAAGCTTATCAAATTCCGCTTCGATTTATCGTCGGAATTGCCGCCGAGTCATCGTGCCGCATCTATTCAATGGCTTCCGGCGCTCTAGTCTCAACAGCACGGACCCGACGCAAGTCCAGACCTCCGAACAGCGCCAGTGCATCGCAGCATTCAAAGTCCATCACTCGCCGATTTCTTCAAACGTCCGTACATCTCCAAGTGTTGGTACCCTCGGGGCTGGACCTCTCCTGTCCTGAGTGAAGAACCACGCTTTTGTCACTTCGGTAGCGGCGATGTAACCAAGAACGATGGCGACGATGGTCCCTAGCTGGATCGCCGAGAGCGGCACAAAGCCAAACATTGAACTCAAGCCACTGAGAAACGGAATGGCGAAAGTCGCGGCGGCCACTATGAGGGTTGACCACAACAACAGGGAGCTGGCTCTGCTTCTAAACGCAGGTTTGCGCGTTCGCAGAACGAGCACGACCGCGAGCTCTGTTAGCAGCGAAATCATAAACCATGACGTCTGAAAGATTGCTTCGCCGGCTTGGAACACGAAGAGCAGGATAGCGAAGGTCAGCAGATCAAAGACGGAACTGATCAACCCAAAGACGATCATGAATTTTTGGATGTCACTGACATTCCACCGCTGCGGACACAGAACTCGGTCTTCGTCAACATTATCGCTGGAGATCGCGATCGACGGTACGTCGGACAGAAAGTTGTTGAGCAGTATTTGCTTGGCGGCAAGCGGCAGGAACGGAAGGAGCGGCGTCGCCAATGCCATGCTCACCATATTGCCGAAATTTGCGCTAGTCGTGATCGAGATGTATTTGAGAGTGTTTGCAAAGGTTCGCCTGCCGTCTTCCACGCCCGAGCGCAGCACGTCCAGGTCGCGGCTGAGGAGGATGATATCGGCGCTTTCCCGGGCAACATCCACAGCCTCCTGGACCGAGATCCCGACGTCAGCCGCATGCAGCGCAGGCGCGTCGTTGATGCCGTCGCCGAGATAACCAACCGAGTGCCCCGTCCGTTGCAGGGCGCGCACGATCCGCTCCTTCTGCTGAGGATCGACTTCGACGAAAAGATCGGTGTGTGGTGCCAGATGCCACAGCGCTTCGTCCTTCAGTGTCGCGAGTTCCTCGCCAGTGATTATCGATTTTGAGTCGAGCCCGACGGCCTCCGCCAGATGTGTGGTTACGTAACGATTGTCGCCGCTGATCACCTTGATGCGGATACCGAGACGGGCCAGATTGTGGATCGTCCGTGCTGCGTCTGACTTCGGTGGGTCGTAGAAGGCGAGAAAGCCGCGAAAGGTCATCTCCCGTTCATCGTTGCGGTCATAGTCCGCCTTTGCAGCGATCTTTCGTGACGCGACCGCGAGAATGCGAAAGCCTTGATCGCCTTTGGCCTTGAAGATTACCTCGAGCTCGGCGCGCCGGTCAGCGTCCAGCGGTACGTTGACTCCATCCCGATCGAGCGTTGAACAGACGTCCAGCACGTTCGAGAATGCACCTTTGGTGACGACGAGGTGCTGCGACGCTGCCCTGGTTTCCGCAACGACGATGGTGAGCCGGCGGCGCATGAAGTCGTATGGGATCTCGTCGATCTTCGTGAAGTCGCCGGTGGTCAGGTCGGCGCTTTTTCCCGCCGCCAGGATCGCGGCATCGAGCGGGTTCTGGATGCCAGTCTCGAATGCCGCATTTAGAAAGGCAAGCAGCCGCACCTCTTGCGACGGCTGGCCTCCGGCGGCCAACACATCGCTGAGCACGATAGTGCCCTCGGTCAGTGTGCCAGTTTTGTCGGTGCACAGGATGTCCATGCTGCCAAGATTTTCGATGGCATCAAGTTGACGGACGATGACACCACGCTTGCTCATCGTCCGCGCACCAGCAGATAGGGTGACGCTGATGATCGCCGGCAAGAGCTCCGGCGACAGACCCACCGCAAGTGCAACGGCGAACAGCACGGATTCGATCCCCGGACGGCCGAGCAGCAGATTCACTGTGAGCACAAAAAAAACGATGACAATCATCACGCGGATGAGCAGATAGCCAAACTGTCGGACGCCACGCGAGAAGTCGGTCTCGGGCTCGCGGTCTTTTAGCCGTTCCGCGATAGCGGCGAATTGAGTTTGTTTACCGGTCTTTACGGCGAGGACCTTCGCCGTACCGCTGCGCACCGACGATCCGAGAAAGACGGCATTGGTGCGTTCGGTGATAGGTGCTTCCGGACGAGCGATCCCGACCCGCTTTTCGACTGGAAACGACTCTCCCGTCATGCTCGCCTGGCTGACAAGGAAGTCCTGCGCCTCGATAACGAGCCCGTCAGCCGGGATCAGATTGCCTGCCGAGAGGAGGATGAGATCGCCGGGTACGATCGTGCTGGCGGCCACTAACTGCTCGATGCCATTCCGCACCACCCGGCACGTCAACGCCAAGCGCTTCTTCAGCTCTTCGACCGCCGTGGATGCCCGGTATTCCTGAAAGAAGCTGAGGATCGAACTGCCGAGGACGATCGCAAGGATGATGGCGGCGTCCACCCATTGCCGGAGCACCAGCGAGATCATAGCTGCGAAAACCAGGATGAGGACGAGCGGGCTCTCGAACTGACGAATGAACAGGCGGATCGCACCCAGTTCGGCGGAATCCTTGACACTGTTGGTGCCAAACTGCCTAAGCCGCGCTGCGGCATGCACTGAAGACAAACCTGTCGGCCCCGAGCCGAGCCTCACGGCGAGAGTGGAAGCGTCCTGACTCCAGTAGGGAGCTTCATCGCCGGGCCAGTTCATTTGCTTTTTCCGATCGTCATAGCGAGCAGCTACCAACGCCCTCTGGGATCGCCCTCTCGCGACACCAGGCCTCACGCATCAGGACGTGCCGCCAAGGCAAATCCCCACCAAGAAGAGGTGCGCGGTTTTCCTCTCTTTCTTTCAGCGTCGGGCACCCCACCCACTATCACTCCCGCATGAACGTCTGCATTTCTTCGGGCGTGACTTTGCCATCCTTGTTGGCATCTGCCCTGTCGAAAATCCGTTTGTGAATGGTTACCACCTCGTCGAACGAGAGCACTCCGTCTCCATCGACATCCGCGACCGCGAACATCACTTTCATCATGTAGCCTCCCATCATCGGCATGCCGGGCATTCGGCCATCCGCCATCATTTGCCCGTACATCATTGGCATTCCGCCGGCGCCGCTTCCTGGCATCATCGGCGTGCCGCTCATTGGATATCCGGGCGTCATGCCTGGTTGGGGAGATTGCTGCGCTTGGCCTTGAGCTTGTCCGGTCGTCTGGCCAACCGCGACGGTCGCCGCGCCGGCAGCGACGATTGCCGTGAGGATGGCCACATGCGAAAATTTCGAGGGCGTCATCTGATCTCTCCTTCTAGTTTTGAGAGCTGTTCGACATCAGCAGCACTCACTTCCGCCCGCCTGCGTTGACGGCGTTAGGTTTCAGGCTAGGCCCAGAAGGATTTTTGCGATTTGCGTTAAATCAAATCTGCCCCCATCGCATTTGTTGCATCCATCAGGGCATCGCCCATTCGGTCCCTCTGGATTGATAGGGTGATGTTCCCTGGCACTTCATGCTCTGTTTCCAGCTGCCCACGTCAGAGATGGTCGGGCTGCGGGAAGCAGCCGCGCCGCATTTGCGGAAGATCAATGAGGAGCGTCTCGACGCGACCTAAACTGCGCCGATCTGCAACAGGAAAGGCGAAAACCATGACCATCAAAACCATTCTGAGCGTCCTTGGCGTCAATCACTTCCATGAAGATTTGAAAGGCGCCATTGACTTTTGTGAAACGCACGGTGCCCATCTCACCGCGCTCTTGGTATCCATGGGCATGCCGGCGACCTTGGGCGCGTACGAGGCAGCCGTGTCGACCGTCTGGATCGAAGAACGGCAGCGGAAGATCGACGCGCTCGCCAAGAAAGCGGAAGAACTGAGGGCAATACTCGGCCGAAGCGAGACATCATTTGATGTGCAGGAGGTCTACGCTGAGTTCGCTTTCGCGGATGAAGATATCGCCGAACGCGCGCTTTATGCGGATCTCGTCCTTGTCGGCCCGCAGGCTGCCCGCGACGAAGAACTTCAGATGCGGGTTGTCAACGGAGCACTGTTTCAGTCACCGGCTCCGATGCTCATCAATCCTAAACGCATAAACGCTGGGCTTGCTCCGAAGGCCATCCTGCTCGCATGGGATTCGAGCGACGAGGCCGCGCGGGCTGCCCGCCAATCGATGGAGTTTCTGCAGTCAGCCGGCAAAGTGCATGTGACGCTGGTCGATCCGGTGGCCTCACGCTCCGCCAACGGCGAAGAGCCCGGCGCCGATGTCGCTACCTTTCTTTCGCGTCACGGAGTGAAGGTCGATGTCGACTGCATCACCAGCGGCGGCCGACGGGTCGATGAGGTCTTGCGTCAGCATGCCATGGACGTCGACGCCGACATGATTGTCATGGGCGCATACAATCACCCGCGGCTCCAGCAACGTTTGTTCGGAGGCGTGACACGATCCATGCTCAAGGACGTCCAAGTCCCCCTGTTCCTTGCCCACTAACGGCAATGCGCACCGAGAGGCACCCGGTGCGTCCCAGACCAGCTCAGACGACCGCAAGTCGATGAAGGCAGCATGGTGTCTACAACCAATCCGGCACACAGCCAAGATGAGGAGAATACGTCATGAAAGCTCACTTTCATCTGCCCTTGCTTACCTACCCGGATGCGAGCTCTTTTACACTGATCCGGAACGCGGTTGATTTTGCGCGGCACCAGAAGGCTTGGCTCCACGTCAATGCGTTTCAGGCGAAGATCCCGACAGTATTCCCGCCATTTCCGTCGATCGTCGATGTTGAAAAAATGAGGGCCGACGCCGAGCGCTCCAGCCGATATCGCGCTTCGGAGCTCAGCGAGACTGTACGCGACTACGCCGGCAAGGCCGATGTAGCCGTGACGATATCATCGCTGGACGCGCCTGAGGCTCTCGTCGACGACAGAATTGCGGAGGTCTCGCGAATTTACGACCTCTCGGTCATGGAAACTTCTCCAACAGCCAGTTCCGCCGTCCAGCGCGTGCTGTTCGAAAGCGGGAGACCGCTACTCTTACTACCAGCGGATACTGATGGCGGACGAATCGATACGGTCGCAATTGCACGGGACGGCAGCGCAACTATGGCGCGGGCGCTGACAGGAGCCCGGCTGTTTTTGGACAAGGCTTCCAAGGCTGTGCTGATCTCGGTCACGGACGACAAGGAGATCGATGCCGATCTTCGCAGTAGCTTCGCGGCAACACTTCGCGACGCCGGTCTTGCTGTCGAGATCGTCGCTACAGGTTCTCGTGAGCATTCCGCAGCCGGCACAATTCAAGTCGTCGCCGCTGAAAGTAAAGCAGACCTGCTGATCGCCGGAGGCTTTGGACATTCGCGGTTGCGTGAGCTGATCCTGGGAGGCGTAACGCGATCCTTATTTAGCAGCCTCGATATGCCGGCTCTCCTCTGCCACTAGGCCTTGGGTTACATGAGCCATCAAAGGGCTTGTCTTGACCGACGACTTTGTGCTTCGAACGCTCGCGACAAATCGATCTTCCGCTCAAACGTCAACGGTGATGCTCCCGCCAGGAATGATGACAATGACCAAGCGGCGCGGGAGAAGTGTTGCAGTCGATTGACGCGGCAATTCCGGTGAACGGCAGCGAGCGTTCTTCCGCTTGTTCCGGCGCGGCGGCCGTGGGGTCGCCGCAGTTGGATGAGAGGGACGTTCAGCCCACCGAAAGCTGGTCATCGAGCGTGACAACGCCGGGCGCAGACCATACTGCTCGCTCGGCCGCCTGTCGCTCGGACCAGGTCTTCACTTTGCCTTTCAATGTCACTTTGCCGTCCGCAATATCAACATCGACGCGGATAGCTTGTGCGTCAATCTCAGCGCCCCGTTCAAACGCGTTTTCGATACGCTTCTTAACGTCGGCCACGCTGATACCCGGTTCAATCTCGATAAGGTTCGAGACGCCTATAACGCCGGCGAGATCCCTAACAGCATCGCCGGCCGCATGCCTCTGATACTGCCATTCGACCTTGCCGATCAGAGTGATCCAGCCCTTCGATACGCGAAGCTGAACTGCGTCTTTGGGTATTGCCACGTGCCAGTCGATGATGCTCAGTGCCCGGCGTGCGATATCGTCGTCATCTGTCTCCTTCGGGCCGAAAATCCGAACTTCGATTTCCTGAGCAATGGCGCGCACACCTTTCACTCGCCGCACGACTCGCTCGGCGGCCTCTTTTTCGGCGTATGTGCTCACATGGCCGGTAAGAGTGACAACGCCGTTGTCGACTGCGACTCCGATCTCGGCGGCATCGATGCTCGGCTCGAATTCAAGTTCGTCCAGAATGCTTTGTCTCAATGCGAGGTTTTCCATGACCTGACTCCTTGAGTTCCTCACTCGACATACTTTAACAAACCTCGCGAAGTCATCTTTGATCGGTATCAACTCTGCTTGGGCACGAGGCTTTTGCTCATGTCCCAATGATCGATGCGCCCCGTTGGCGAGCACCGAGAGCGCCGCGTTCAGGAGTGTCAGGTCATCGGCGTTGTCATGATGTCTTGGGGTGCACAGCCGGGCGTTTCTATTCTAACGCCGCGGAGACTCGCGCACGATATCGATATCGTCGGCCTGTTCCTGCGCACTCCTCAGCAATTCCTCCGCGTATTTCTCCGCCGAGGAAATATCGGAACTACACAGCTTGGCATCCTGGCACTTGCGGTCGATGGCATGTCGAACGGCCTCCATCAGAGCCGACCGCTCTTTCGGATCGTGGAGGCGAAGGAGACGCGTGAGCGCTGTGACTGCGACGAGTTCGAGGATCATCAGACGCCCCTCGATCTCACCAAGCGAGGGAATCGCCTTGCCCGGTTCTCCTCCGAGACGGTCGCGTTTGGCTCTGAGCATGGTCTGATCCTTTTTTTAAAGTCTTCGAGCAACTTGCGGAAATTCACCGGAGCGACATTGATCAGGATCAATCAGACAAGCGTCGACGGTAGCTCACGTCCAGCCAACGGTCACGCCACGAGAGCTTTTCTTCCGGTCAGTTCCTGCACGACCACCCGAAAGAACACTGCAGTGGGCGCACTTTTGATTTCCCTGGATTCCGGCTTTGATCCCCCCGGCTCCCACCAGTCGTTGTGGCGTTCCAGGGCCGCCCAGCATGCATGCGCTCGTCGTGCCACTCTTCGGTGTCCGGCAGCTCCTGGTACGTGCCTCGCGACACGACACTCACCCAGCAGCGGTGCTCCCGCAACTCGTCGACCTCGATGCAGACATGCGGGTTGTCCCGCATCCACTCAACCTTCTGGCCAGGCAAGGAGAACCCGTAAAACCAGTTTCCAACAAACGCGTAGTGTATGGGGACTATATATGCCCAATTGTCTTTCGCGCATGCCAATCTGGCAAGCCGCTGGCTGGAGAGGAAATCAACGCACTCCTTCCATTTCATTTCAGTGATGATCATTGCGAGCCTCTTTCTTAGGAGGAGTAGCATGCGCGCCGAGGGCGCCCTCTGCGTTGATCCGCGTCAATTATGGAAGAATCGGAACGCCATGGCCGGATTTGCTCTCCGATCCTACCGGTCGCAGTGCTCGCAGGGCATTGAGGATAACGGCGACGTCGATCACCTCCTGCAGCAACGCACCCTGCACCGGCAAGAGAAATCCGCAGGCGGCGGCGACCATCCCGGCCATTGAAAGGCCGAGACCCACAATAACGCTTTGGCGGGCGATGACGATCGTTCTGCTGGCAGCTGTCAGTGCGATGGCCAGCGGATCGAGACGGTCCACGAGCAAAACCACGCCGGCCGCCTCCGACGATGCCGCCGCTCCTCGCGCCCCCAACGCGACACCCACGTCGGCGGCGGCAAGTGCCGGGGCATCATTAATGCCGTCGCCTACCATCATCACCGGACCGAAGTGTCGAGCAGAGTTAACGCAGTCGACCTTTGAAGCGGGACTCTGCTCGCCGAGAACCTCTTCGATGCCGAGTGCTTCACCGACGCCCCTCGCTACCTCCAACCGGTCCCCCGAGGCCAGAATTATTCTGGCGATCCCCGCATCACGTAGCCTTCGAAGCACGCCAATTGCTTCCGGTCGCACCGGGTCGGCCATAACGATCAGCCCCGCCGCCACGCTATCGACCGCAACCGCCACCACTGCCTCGCCCGCGCTGCGTCCAGAAAGAAAGGCGCGCGGACTGCCCTTCAAGACGCGGCGTTCCACAAATCGGCTGCCGCCGACGACCACGTGACGCTGATCGACAGTTCCTTCGATCCCTTCTCCAGGGAACTCGCTGACATCGGCGGGCAGCGCCAGGTTCAGGCCGCGTTCGCGCGCGGCGGAAATGAGCGCCGCGGCCATGACGTGGCCGGATGCTTGATCGAGGGATGCGGCGAGA
Organism: Rhizobium sp. P32RR-XVIII; assembly: GCF_012641395.1. Lineage (GTDB taxonomy): Bacteria > Pseudomonadota > Alphaproteobacteria > Rhizobiales > Rhizobiaceae > Rhizobium. The sequence goes on from NZ_JABAIH010000026.1 coordinate 20,334, forward strand.
CGAAGCAACTCGTCCTCACCAATCCACTCGGCGCACTTGATCGCGACAATGGTCGCCATGCCATGGGTGAGTGTGCCCGTCTTGTCCAGGACGGCGACGCGCACGCGGCTCAGAGCCTCCAGCACTCCTCCGTCCTTCACGAGGCATCCAACGGCAGCGCAGCGGGAAATGCCCGACATGATAGCGACGGGTACAGCAAGGATCAGCGGGCAAGGCGTGGCTATGACGAGAACGGCAAGCGCACGGCGCGGATCACTGGAGACGAACCACGCGGCCAGAGCGAGAGACACAGTCACCACGAGGAACATCAGCCCGTAACGGTCTGCAAGACGAGCCATCGGCGCTTTGCTTTCCTGCGCGGCTTTGACGAGACGAATGACGGCAGCGTAGGTGCTTTCGGATGCCGGGCGAATGGCTCTCATATCGAAGACGCCTGCAAGTGAGGTGCTGCCGCTCAGAACTTCGTCATTAACACCGTGTTTGCGAGGGATGGCCTCCCCGGTCAAAGCGGACTCGTCGAGGAGAGCTTGATTTGTGACGACGATTCCGTCGACAGGTATGACCTCGCCTTGACGCACCATAAGGCGGTCGCCGGCCTTGATTTCGGTGATCGGTACCTCCTGTAGGCCGCCCTTATCGTATCTGAATGCAGTCTGGGCCACCCTGCCCATCAGCGCGGTCATCTCACGGGCTGCGCGTCGCGATGCGTATCCTTCCAGCATCTGACCGCCGGCATACATCAGCGCGACGACATTGGCGGCCAGAGGCTCGCCGAATGCAAGAGCGAATGCCATCGACAGTGCTGCCACGATATCCAGGCCGAAATCGCCGCGGCGCAAGGATCGAAAAACCTGCCGCAACAGCGCGCCAAGAATCGGCAACGTGGCGATCGTCCACGCAAGCCGGGCAACAATTGGATCTTGGAGCAGGGTGCAGATCAGCCCTGTGGAGAGTCCAACGGCCGCGATCAGTAGGAGCCACACGCCTTGGACTTTGGAAAGGGAGATAGCCGCTCTGGTCGCTGCGTTCAGGGCCATGATCCGCTCCACTACGGTGGCTGACGCAAAGCTCGCCGATATTCTACGAAGCCGCGATCAACTCTCTGATCAAAGCCTGTCCATCAGATGTCGCATTGATCTGTCTCAACGGCGAATAATAGCCAAGATCGGCTGACCGCATAAGAAGGACCGTACCGAGTAGGCGCATTGATGTGCGCATTTGCGCTACATCAATGCTTGAGCTGCCCTGAGGGGAAACATGAATAGCAGCAATCGGCGAGTAGTGGAGTAAGACATGACGGCACAGTACCTTCTTCCGGTGGCGACGTATCCGCATTCAAGCTCAGGATTGATCATTTCAAACGCCTTGGCTTTCGCCGAACACTGCGGCGCAAGCCTCCACGTTTGCGCAATAAGCGTCGAGATCCCGCACATCCCGGGGGCATGGTCTTCCTTCCTACTTGATACCTCGGAGATGATCGAGAACGCAGAGGCCTTGAGTCGCGATCGCGCCGCAACACTCATCGCGGCCGCTACAAACCTGGGCGCAAACGCCAAAATTCAGGTATTCACGCGAGAGGTCAAAGTCGCCTTGCCTCGATTACACGACACGGCGTCCGCGGAAGCACGTTTCTTCGATCTGGCTGTTCTCGAACGCATCGCCGATGTTCCGGATACGCGCTTCATAGCCGAGGCGGTGATTTTCGGCTCTGGTCGGCCAGCTGTCATCCTTCCCAGCAAGACCTTTGCAGGGTCAATTGAGCATGTGGTCATTGCTTGGGACGGAAGCCGGGCCGCTGCTCGCGCAGTGGGCGATGCTGGCCCACTTATTCGCAAGGCCCGCCGCGTTTCGGTATTGTCCTTGATTGGCGAAAAGCCGCTTTCGGAAGCAAGCGGAACACGCCTTGCTGAAGTCTTGGTTTCCAGCGGCGTCGATGCTCACGCAACGGTGTCCCGATTTACTTCGTCTTCCATTGGCGAGAGCATTCAACACGAGGCGCTCGAACAAAACGCCGATATGCTGGTGATGGGAGGATTTGGGCACTCGAGATTGCGGGACTTCGTACTCGGCGGGGCCACCGAGGCGGTCCTGGACAAGCCTCTTTTACCCGTTCTGATATCCCACTGATGAGCGCTATTCAAACATCGCTGAACGGAAGACCACGTCAAAATCGGCTGAAATATCGAGTCAGCGCACACGGGAAGGGAATTTGACGTGCAGCCCGGTGAACTTCCGCCCCCCGCTCCGATACTTCACCCTCATGCGTTGCCGGTTGGGCGCGTTGCCGCTGTTCTTGCTGTCGATCCCGCCGTCGGGCTCAGCCAACAGGCGATCGAAGAGCGGACTAAGCGTTTCGGTCTAAACCTCCTCACAATGCGATATCCTGTATCCGATCTCCAGTTGCTCGTGCGGCAGTTTGCCAGTCCCGTCGTGGCTCTTTTGGCTGCCGCGATGGGGCTTTCACTATTTTTTGGCGAGTATCAGCAGGCCGCGGCAATCGCTGCGGTGCTGATGATCAATACGGCCATAGGATACTATACTGAGCGGCGGGCGGTCCGTTCCATGGAGGCCTTACGGCAGCTTGGCGGCCGTAGCGCGCGTGTGCGCCGGGAGGGTCGCGCCCAGCAGATTCCAGCCAGCCAGCTCGTCCCGGGCGATGTGGTTCTTTTCGACGCGGGTGATGTAGTTTCAGCAGACATGCGCTGCTTCAGCTCCGCCGCCGTATGTGCCGATGAGTCGCCTCTCACCGGGGAATCCTTGCCAGTCGAGAAAGGTACAGAGCCGAATCCGGAAACGGCCGAACTGCACGATCGAAGCGCTATGTTGTTCAAGGGCACCTATGTCGTGCGTGGCAGTGGCGAAGGTATCGTTACCGGCACCGGGCTCACAACCGAACTTGGCCGGATTACCAAGCTTGTGGAAGAGGCCGAAAGCGGGGAATCGCCGCTGGAGAAGCAACTCGCGTTGTTGTCGCGGCAGCTTGTCTGGGCGACCCTCGCGCTTGCCACGGCCATTACGGCGATAGGACTCTCTTCTGGAAGACCAACCGTTCTGATGGTGGAGACCGCAATTGCGCTTGCCGTGGCGGCGATTCCTGAAGGTCTGCCTATTGTCGCCACGCTGGCACTTGCGCGTGGCATGCTGCGGATGGCCAGGCACCATGCGCTGGTCGAGAACCTGGCCGCGGTGGAAACGCTCGGTTCCACGACGCTCATCATTACGGACAAGACGGGCACGCTCACCGAGAACCGGATGGAGGTCGAGCGAATCCTGACGCCTTCGGGCGATTTCTCGGTCGATCACCGGCGCGCGACCATCCTGAGGGAAGGCCTCGCCGTTGATCCCGTCTCTGACCCGGAATTAATGCGGGCGCTGCTTATCGGCGTCCTCTGCTCAAATGCAGACTACGACCGGCATGCCGGATCGGGCACTGGCGATCCCATGGAGGTGGCGCTTTTGCGCGCCGGCAGCTTTGCCGGACTCGAACGCCAGCAGCAGATTAATGTTTATCCGGAGGTGGCCGAACATCCCTTCAGTGCGGCAAGCAAGCGCATGGCAACCGTGCACCGCCACGGCGATCGCCATTTTGCCGCAGTGAAAGGCGCACCGGAGGAATTGCTCAAAGCGGCCGACCGCATCGGCGCGAAGGAAGAGCCGCTTGACGAAACGAAGCGGGCCGCCTGGCTCGCTCACGCCGAGCGACTTGCGGCGGAAGGGCTGCGAGTCCTTGCCGTTGCGGTTCATCCCGAAGCCAGCAAGCATCAGCCGATCGTGGATAGGCTAATCTTCTTCGGTCTTGTCGCCTTTCGCGATCCGCCGCGGCACGATATCGCTGCGACTATAGCGGCATTGCGCAATGCCGGTATCCGTGTGGTTATGGCAACGGGCGACCATCCAAGCACTGCCCTCAGCATCTCACGCGCTGTCGGAATGACAGAGCCGGGGGCGACGGTGATGACTGGCGCTGAGCTGTCCTCTATTGCCGATTCAGATGATGTACAACGTCGTGCAATTGTTCGCCAGCAAGTCTTCGCGCGCGTCAGCCCCGCACAGAAGCTTGAGCTGATCGCCGTCTTCCAGCGCGAAGGTGAGGTGGTCGCCATGACGGGCGATGGCATAAATGATGCGCCCGCACTTATGAAGGCCGATATCGGCGTTGCCATGGGGCAACGCGGCACCGATGTGGCGCGCGAGGCGGCCGATATGGTGCTTCTGGACGATGCTTTCCCGACGATCCTGCATGCGGTTCGCGAAGGCAGGGTCATCTTCAACAACATTCGCCGCTTCGCGACGTATCTGCTCTCCTGCAATCTCGCCGAGGTGCTCGTGGTCAGCCTTGCGATCTTCGCCGGGCTGCCCCTGCCTCTGCTCCCTCTGCAAATCCTCTTCCTTAACTTGGTGACCGACGTCTTTCCCGCCTTTGCGCTCGCGACCGGCGAGGGCGAAGGTAACGTGCTCGCCCGCCCACCCCGACCGCCCAAGGAGGCTATTCTTTCGGCCGCACAGTGGATCTCCATTGGGCTCTTCGGCGCTGCTATTTCGGCCGCCACGCTCCTGTCCCTGGTTGTCTCCGTAATGTGGCTTGGCTCCTCTGCCACAGAAGCAACGACGGTTTCCTTCATCACCATCGCGCTTGCCCAGCTCTGGCATGTCCTCAACATGCGCAGCCGCGGCAGCGGGTTCTGGCGCAATACCGTGACCGAAAACCGCTTCATCTGGCTGGCAGTCGTACTTTGTCTTGGTTTGCTCTTTGCGGGGGTGAACGCACCTTTTCTTGCAGGGCCGCTGGCGATCGCGCCCATCGGCAAGGCCGGTTGGACGCTTGCCGGCGCTTGCAGCCTGCTGCCAGTGGTCGTGATCCAGAGCTGGCTTAGCCTGAGCCGCCGAAAGGCGGCTTTATTTCAATGAACAATGCATCTTCAAAGGGTGTTCGCGGAAATCTCTCTGACGGCTCGACATTGTCCGAATCCAAGGGCGCGGTACGACAGCTCTGCTTGCGCGGCTTATTGGCTTCCGTGTTCAGCCAGGCCGACATTTTGCCGACATAATCGAGCTTGCTCGGCGACCCACCTCCCGCCACTCTGAAAAGCCCGCGATCTGCGCGGTGTTGTTATTTCTCTCGATCGCGATGCCCACGAGAGACGCCCCGGCTCCGCCAGAACGCCTCTTCCTCTTCCGCAGTGACATAGCCCTCGGATTCCGGAGCCCATGGCATTTCTTCATCTGGGTAACCCGCTTCCAGGAAGTCCTCGAACTCGAGGTACGCCTCAGCCTCGGGTCGAAGTTTCACGTCGAGAACGTGCACAGCAACTTCTCCGGAATATTCCTTTATCGGCTCGGCATAGGAGTAGGCTGCCCAAGGAAAAAGCCGGATCATGATTTCGTGAAGATTGTTTGCACGAAGATGATAATCAATCTGCACATCCGGCTCCTCCCTCTTCCCTTCGCCGATATAGATGCGCAGATTGCAAAAGATCGCGGTTGTATCACCCCACTCGTCCCACACGAAATAAGTTGTTTGATCCTGAACCTCTTCCATAAGTTCACGATCAAGCGCAAAGGCAGAGCGCAGCAGGGTCTCCGGATCAGAGGCTATGGCCTCATCAAAACAGAGCCTGGCGGTGGCGTCCAATAGGTTCGCCGCCGGAATTACAATCGACCATTCCGTCTCGGTTTCCTCACAATTTCCCTTCTCGGCTCTCTGCCATCGCATCATCCCGGTCTGAGCATCGACGATGACGACATAGACATGCAACGAGTGCTTCGCCCAGTAGTCTAGGTGACTGCTTTCGCCGCGATGGATGTAACCGTCACCGGTTTCCTCCCACGATGGTATCGATCTGATTTGGAGCGGCAGAAACTTTCCTTTCGGCCTACCGCCATCAAGAATCTCGGCCCGTGCATCGATACCGATCTTCGAAGCCGGCAGCCTGCGGAAAGACCACTTGAAGTCCCGAACAAACACCTTCTCGACGGCGTCTATCGCGATACGCGTTTTCGGATCCGCGTAAGAGCGGCCTGGCTCTTTGTTGCGCCGACGGCGTGGCGGCGGCCGACCTGGGACGATCCAGTATCGGACAACGACAAAGAACCTGAGGGTTGCCGTGATCAGCGTGCCTATTGCGATAAGTCCAGCCTGGAGAACTCGAACCATTGAAGCCGCCCATCACGAAACACGGCCCTCCTCGCTCACGTCCTCAAGCAGCCCGAGAAGCCCCCTGAGGATATCCGTCGGCGAAGGAGGACATCCCAGAATATGCAGATCGACGGGCACGACCTTGGAAACCCCGCCGATTACCGCATAGCTGCCCGCGAAGCAGCCTCCGTCGCGCGCGCAGCCGCCCAAGGCAACTACCCATTTGGGATCGGGGGTGGCATTATAGGTCCGTTCGAGGGCTTGCGCCATGTTCCGGGTCACTGGGCCGGTAACCAGCAACACATCAGCATGCCGCGGCGAGGCGACAAAACGAAGGCCGAAACGTTCGATATCGTAGAAAGCATTGCTAAGGGCGTGCATTTCCAGCTCGCAGCCGTTGCACGACCCGGCGTCGACGGCGCGGATCGACAGGCTGCGTCCAAGCCGCCGGCGCGCGCTCCTTTCGATGGCGACGGCGAGCTCCGTCATCGCAGCGTCGGAAACCGGCGGTGTGGGTTCAGCCAGTGGCGGCCGGATGAGACTTTCGAAGAGGAGCTTGCGCATGACGGCTGCCTTCACAGATCATGACCGGAATAGGAACAGTTGAACGACTTGTTGCAGAGCGGGAAGTCTGCGACGATATTGCCTTCGATTGCCGCCTCCAGCAGCGGCCATTGAAACCAGGATGGATCGCGCAAATGGCAGCGTTCGATCCCGCCCTCCCGGTTCAGCCGCAGCCAGACCAGCACGTCGCCGCGAAAGCTCTCGACCAGAGCCATGCCTTCCCGGCTCTCACTGACGAATGGGATATCCTTCAGGATCGCACCGTCCGGCAACCGGTCGAGGATCTGTCCGATCAGTGACAGGCTCTGCTCGACTTCCCGAATGCGAATCCAGACGCGGGCGTTGACGTCGCCTTCGCTCAGCACCGGAACCTCGAAGGAAAGCTGGTCATAGGGCGGGTAACGAAACGCATCCCGGGCGTCGAAACCGCGACCGGAGGCGCGCCCGATATAGCCGCCGGCGCCATATTGGCGGGCAAGCTCTGGGCGCAACCTGCCGGTGCCGACCGTTCGGTCCTGAAGGGAGGCAGTATTGTCGTAGAGCTCCACCAAGGCCGGCAATTTCCGGTGGATTTCATAAAGCAGGGTCTTCAGGCCAACCTGTCCATCTTCACTGAGATTAACCGCAGTGCCGCCGGGCAGGATACAATCACGCATCAAGCGGTGGCCGAAGGCGGCGGCGGCGGCGCGTAGCACGAGTTCGCGCAACACGCCGCAATGGGCGTGCATCAACGGAAATGCGGCGTCGTTGCAGATGGCGCCGATATCGCCGAGATGGTTGGCGAGCCGCTCCAGTTCAGCCATCAGCGCGCGCAGCCAGACGGCGCGGGGCGGGATTTCGAGGCCGAGCGCCGTCTCCGCCGCCTGCGCGAAGGCATAGGTGTAGGCAACTGTGCTGTCGCCGGATGTTCGCCCGGCAAGTTGCGCTCCGCGTATCAGGTCCGCCCCTGCCATTAGCGACTCGATCCCCTTGTGGACATAACCGAGCCGTTCCTCGAGACGAACGACCGTTTCGCCGTTGGCTGTGAATCGGAAATGTCCGGGCTCGATGATGCCGGCATGCACGGGGCCGACAGGAATCTGATGCAAGCTTTCACCCTCGGCACGCAGGAAGCCGTAGGGAGCGACCTCGCGTGGCGGAACGCCATGCTCTCCGAGCGGATGACACAGATCCCAGCGGCCGTGATCGAGCCATGGCCGTTCGTCCGGCAGATCTCGTGGTTCGAGACCGGTCAGGTCGCGGATCGCCCGCTCCAACCGCAGCGCCGGTGGGTGAAGCCGCGCGACGGAAGGATAGCCGCCATCGTCCAACCTCTCCAGGCTGAGGACAGCGATCGTAGCGGCCGGTTCGTCTAGCAGAGCCATGTGGAGGGCGCTCTTCTCGCCCCAAAGGCCGAGCAGGGTCAGACCTCCTTCCGAAACCGCCAGACTGGCCGAGGCCCATAGCGCCGGATCGGCGAGGACCCGCGGCCACGGACCATGATGTCGAACCGGACTGCTGCTCTCAATGAGATCGCTTAGCACCAGCATAGTTCCTCCCGCGTCATCGAAGAACGTTGGCGATATGCTGGAACCAGGCGACCAGCGGTGGCGGCAAGTAGATGCCGGCGGCAAGCACCAATGCGAGATGAGTGTACATCGGCATATAGGATGCCTCAGCGGGTGCCATGCTGCCGCGCGGCTGACCGAAGACGGCGCCCGTCAGCCGCAGCAGCAGCGCGCCAAAAGCGACAAGCAATCCGAAGACCAGCGGAATGGCAAGCAGCGGTTGTTTTGAAAAAGCCGAACTAACGATCAGGAATTCGCTCATGAATATTCCGGCTGGCGGCAGTCCGGCGATGGCGACGACGCCGGCCAGCAGGCCCCAGCCGAGCCCCGGATGCGTTTCCGTCAGGCCGCGGATGGCGGAAAGCCTTTGCGTTCCCTTGACCTGGGCGATGTGGCCGACAGCGAAGAAGATCGCCGACTTGGTCAGCGAATGCATGACCATATGCAGCAGCCCGGCGAAATTGGCGATCGGCCCACCCAGGCCGAAGGCAAAGACGATGATGCCCATGTGCTCGATCGAGGAGTAGGCGAACAGGCGCTTGATATCGCGGCGGCGGTAAAGCATCAAGGCCGCGAAGATCAGCGAGGCGATCCCCATTGTCATCATCAGCGGTCCGGGGGCAAGAGCCTCGGGATTGGCCGACAGCAGCATCTTGAAACGCAGGACCACGTAAAGCGCGACATTCAAGAGCAGGCCGGAAAGAACGGCGGAGATCGGCGTCGGCCCCTCGGCATGCGCGTCCGGCAGCCAGGCATGCAGCGGTGCAAGACCGACCTTTGTGCCGTAGCCGAGCAGCAGAAAGACGAAGGCGACGTTGAGAAGCGACGGATCGAAAGTGGCAGCGTGATCAATCAGGATGGTCCAGACCATGGCGTCATCGCCTTCACCGACGACCGGCTGCGCCGCCAGGTAGACGAGAATGGTACCGAAAAGCGCAAATGCAATGCCGACGCTTCCCAAAATGAAATATTTCCAGGCCGCCTCGAGCGCTTCATGCGTGCGATAGAGACCGACCATCACCACGGTCGTCAGCGTCGCCAGTTCGACCGCCACCCACGTCACGCCTATATTGTTCGAGACGAATGCGAGATTCATGCCGAACATCATGATCTGATACATGGCGTGGTAGAAACGAACGTTTGCGGGTGTCAGCCGTCCCGTCTCCAATTCGTGGGCAATGTAGCTGGCGCTGAATACGCTGGTGGTGAAGCCGACGAAGGTGTTGAGGACGATGAAGACGATGTTGAGGTCATCGACGAGGACATATTGCCCGGGAGCCGGCCGCTCTGTCACGAACAGAGAAAGGGCGGCAAGCAGGGTCAGGAGGCTGGCGAACACATTCAGCCTCGCCGTCACCAGATAGCCGGCTAGAAGTGCCAGAAGTGCCGCCGCGGCGATCGGTATCAGAAGAATGGCCATCACCGCGTCAAAGGCGGAGAAGTACGCATTCATTTCCGCCGCCTCCCCTTGAAATCGTCGAGCGCGCGGACGTCGACCGTGTCAAAGCGTTCGCGAATGCGAAACAGGAAAATGCCGATGACGATGAAGGCGATCAGGATCGAGAAGGCGACGCTGATCTCGACGACCAGCGGCATGCCCTTAGCGCCGGTCGCGGCAAGCACTAGCCCGTTTTCGAGCGACATGAAGCCTACGACCTGGCTTACAGCGTTGCGGCGGGTGATCATTACGAGCAATCCCAGCAGCAGGACCGACAGCGCGAAGGCGAGATCCTCGCGCGCCAGCGGGTTCGCCTTCGGCGTCACCCGCAGCATCACCGCCGTCGCCAGGGCAACAAGGCCGATGCCGGCAAGCATGGTGGGACCGATGCCTACGACGGTCTCGATCTCCCGGTGTATGCCGAGCTGACGGATCATGCGGTGGAGCACCACGGGGATGATGATGGCTTTGAAGACGAGGGCGATCGCCGCCGTTATATAAAGATGCGGAGCGTCCTGGACAAAGGCTTGCCAAGCCACCGACAAGGTCAATACCAACGAATGTAGCGCGAACACGTTGAGCAGCGCATAGAGGCGGTCCTGATAGAGCATCATCATGCTGACCAGGACCAGACCGCCGGCGAACATATGAGCGATGTCGAAGACCGGTCCGTCCATCACAGACTCCTCGAAACGAAGCGCAGCAACGTGGCGAGCAGACCGAGCATCAGCGCCGCACCCAGGAATTCGGGTACCCGGAAGACTCGCATCTTGGCGGTCGCGGTCTCGAACAAGGCAAGGAGAGCGCCGCCGACAGCAAGCTTGATGAGATAGGCGAGCATGCCGATCACATAGGCGGCAAGGCCTTCCCCCAGTACGGCGAGTTTCCACGGAACGAACATGCAGGCTATCAGGGACATGTAGAGCAGCAGCTTGAGGAATGCCGCGAGCTCGATCATCGCCAGGTGCCGTCCGGAATATTCGAGCACCATGGCTTCATGCACCATGGTCAACTCCAGATGGGTTGCGGGGTTGTCAACGGGGATGCGGCCGTTTTCGGCGATCGCAACCATGATAAGGGCGATAAGGGCGATTGCCAGGGATACGCGCAGACCGACCTGCGGGGAGGTCATGAAGGCGGCGATTGTTGAAAGCTGAGTCGAGCCGGCGATGAGCGCAAGCGTGAAGATGATCAGCAGCGTCGACGGCTCTGCGAGCGTTGCGATCATCGCTTCGCGGCTCGATCCGATGCCACCGAAGCTGGTGCCCACGTCCATGCCGGCGAGCGCCAGAAAGAAACGTGCGCTGCCGAGCAGAGCGATGATGGCGATCAGGTCCGCCGTCCAGCTGAAGATGAGGCCGGTGGCGAAAGTGGGGACGATAGCTGCCGCGACCCAGGTCACGGCAAAGATCAGATAGGGCGTCACTCTGAACAGCCATGACGCATTCTCGGCCAGCACCACCTCCTTGCGCAACAGCCGCAAAATGTCGCGGTAGGGCTGGATGATCGAAGGCCCCCGCCGGCGTAGCAATCGCGCCTTGATCAGCCGGATGAACCCGGTCAGGAGCGGTGCGACCAGCACGACCAGCGCCATCTGGAAGGCCTGAACGAAAAGAGCGGAGATCACGACCATAGCGCCAGAACCAGAAGCAGAAAGACGAGCGCGAGGAAGACCAGGCTCAGATAGCGCCGGATCGTCAGGAATTGCAGGCGATTGAGCTTTTCGGTGGCCAAGCCGACGGCGCCGACAATCGGCAGGTAGAGTCCTTCCCAGATCAAATCATGTGTTTCGACGACCAGGCGTGCCGGACGGAGATCACCGGGCGCCGGCATGTCGACCCTCTCGCGGGCGCGGAAAACCAATGTCCCGAAAACGCGCCGAATGGGTTGGGCGAAGCTGCCGGCCGTATACTGCGTTGCCGGACTGATCTCCGGAAAGCCGCAATCCCAGGCAGGCACCCGGCGCAGCGCCCGCGAGGCGAAGCGGTGGATGAGATAGGCCGTCAGCGATGCCGAGAAGAGGGTAAATAGAAAAACCAGAAGCCCGTTGTAGGAACTGCGGCTTTCGGCGATCGGCACGATCGACAGCCATGGGATATCCGCCTGCACCGGCATCCGGTCGCCGATCAGCGACTGCACCACCGGGGCAAGGCTATCGATGACGATCCCCGGCAGGATACCAGCGAGAAGGCACAGCGCCGCTAGCACGGACATCGCCGCCAGCGAGAAGCGGTCGACCTCCATTGCTCTTTCAGCTGCGGCGGTGCGGGGGCGACCGAGAAAGGTCACGCCGAACACCTTGACGAAACAGGCGGCGGCGAGGGCCGCCGACAAGGCGAGCAAGCCGCCCACCGCCGGCACCAGGATCTTCAGGCCCCATTGCGGCAGAGCAGGACTTTGCAGGATGGCCTGGAACACCAACCACTCGGAAGCGAAGCCGTTGAATGGCGGCAGTGCAGAAATCGCGACGCAGCCGACGAGGAACGCGATGCTGGTGACCGGCATGTGATGGATGAGGCCGCCGAGCTTGTCCATGTCGCGCTCGCCAGTCGCCGTCAGCACCGCGCCGGCGACGAAGAAAAGCAGACTCTTGAAGAAGGAGTGGTTAAGCACATGGAATAAAGCGGCCGTCAGCGCCAGCGCCGCAGCCAGCCCCATGCCGTTCGCCTCGAAGGCAAGCGCCAGGCCGAGGCTGACGAAGATCACACCGATATTCTCGATCGTGCTATAGGCAAGCAGCCGCTTGAGATTGCTCTCCATCAGCGCCTGCAATATGCCGAGGACCGCGCTTACGCTGCCGATAATCAGGACGACGAAGCCCGACCACCAGGTCGGCATGCCGATGAGGTCGAAGACCACCCGGACGAAACCATAGACCGCGACCTTGGTCATGACGCCGCTCATGAGGGCGGAGACATGGCTCGGAGCGGCGGGATGCGCCAGCGGTAGCCAGACATGCAGCGGCAGGAGACCAGCCTTGGAACCGGCGCCGAGCAGCAGCAATATGAGCACGAGACCGGCGATAAAGGGTGTGTGTGCGCCCCCCCGCATGGCGGCGAAACCATAATTGCCGTCGAGCCCGGCAAGGAGACCGAAGGCAAGCAGCAGGGAAAGCGTGCCGAAGCTTGCCATGACGATATAGACATAGCCTGCCTTCCGGTTGTCAGCGTCGCGGTGGTGCGCCATCACCAGCACCCAGGATGCAAGCGACATGAACTCCCAGGAGATGAGGAAGGTGAAGGCATCGTCCGCTAGAACGACGAGATTCATGCCAGCGAGGAAGGCCGGGAAGAACGGCAGGACCCGATGCGGCGCGAGTTCGTGACGGCCGTAGCCAAGGGCGTAAAGCGCCGCGAGGACGCCGCCGAGATTGACGACCGTCAGGAAGAAGGCGGCAAGCGCGTCGAGTCGGAAATGGCTTCCCAGCCATGGCAGGCCGAGAGGAAGGGCAAGCGCCGGCACCTCAGCGGTAGGAAGAGCCGTGGCAAGATGTGCGAGCGCGATAACAAACGCGACGGCGGAGCAAGCCAGGCTTGCGCCGTAGACGACAGGCGTGGACCGGGCCGAACGGGCGATCGGCACCGCCAGCACCGCCGTCCCCAGCAACGCGGCCACGCATGACAGCAGGACGGAAAGCGGTGTCACGGGGCATCCCTCGCTGCAGGAAAGGGCTCTGATGGTTCCGTCGTTCCGCTCTCGGAGCGCTTGAGTTTCGCCTTGAGCCTGACCCCTCGCCCTCCATCCGCGCTGGCATCCCCCTCGTTGATCACCTCAATACCGGCGCTTTCCAGTGCGTCCAGCAGACGCATCAGGGAGTCGACATTGCCGCGCACCACATCGGCGCTCGCCTCCATTCGCTGGATTGTCGGAACCGAAATTCCCGCTAATTCGGCCAGCTGGCGCTGGTCGATGCCGAGGAGGGCGCGGGCAGCCCGGATCTGAGCGGCAGTAATCACGATTCAACCATCGCGTATCTTACCCAGCCTCTGATATCTGAGATCAATAATGTTCTTATTGATGTATGAAATCAATATTCTGATGCCTCAGCATCGTTTTGACATGATTTAGAGCGGCACATAGGCTTGGAGTAGTCCGCTTAACTCCGGACGCGTGGCACCAGAAGAGCGGTGCGCCCTGCCCGCCCCATAATCACGGACTGAATACCGCTAAGTGCGGATTCCAACAGCATAAATGTGGACTGGACGGGCCCGCTACCATGTCCGTCTGATGAGCCGTTCGTTCATATCTCCCGAAGCATAGGCAAAATCAGGCCCTCTGAAATGCTGACAAGCATTGTTGACAACGTCGAAGCGTGGAAGATCACCGAAACGATGCAAACAACGCCGCCGAATAACATTCGAAGGATGGGCCGATCACCAATGCGCTGGACGACTCTTTCAAGCTGGCCAAGGGTGATCCCGCGAAGGCGTTCTGCACGAAGTAGAGCCGGCTCCATGACTATGCCAAGGAGAAGGGTATCAAGCGTGAGATCATCAAGGAAAGCGCAGTCAGCAAGGGCGGAAGGGGCAAGGCCATCTTGCCGCGGCCGAGCTGCGAGGCGTGGCAATCGCCCCCTTGGTTCCGCCTGCGAAGTCAGTCTTGTGTCGAAAGCGAGTTCAGCCGTATCGCGGGGCCCTCAGCGGTGACCCCCTCTCGTCCCGGTCACATCTTATATTCCTGCGACTTGAAAGACAGATGCTCGGCGTTGCCCGGAGTATTAGAAATCTTGCGGATCGCGCCCCAGGTCTGCTTGTAGTTGGGAATGATCAGTTCGTTCGTTCCGGGATTGACCACGTTGCCCTGGACGCCCATCGGATACGCGAACAGCATGAACGCCTCCTTTGGCTTCGCAGTCGGCGTCGGGTAGACCATTGCCTGGGTGGACCCGCTCTCGTTGTACACCTCGACGAGATCTCCGCCCTTCAGATCGAGCTCGGTCATGTCAGCCGGGTTCAACTGCAGGAACGGATAGGGCCACCGGTCGACGACCAGCTCTTCCTGCTGGTCGAGGTAGGCGCTTTGCCAGACATGGTTCGTGCGGCCGTTGTTGATGAGGAACGGCCACTTGTCCTTTTCCTCTTGCTTGCCGCGAGCCTGGAGGCCGCGCCATGGCGCATCCATGAACCGGGCCTTGCCGTCGTCGGTAGAGAAGACGCCGTCCGTGTAGAGCCGCTGCGTTCCGACGATCTGGCCGTCTGCGAAGCCCGTGGCGGGTTCCTGGAACCCGTTGTTGCCCATCGCGCGCAGCCGATCGTAGGTCACGAACTCCCCGCCTTTGGCGTTGGCATGGTAGCCGTCCATGAACGCGTCCTCCTCTGTCTTCCAGTCGAAGCCCTTGAACTTGTCGGCGAGGTCATCCTTGCTCATCTCGCGGAACACGCGCTCGAGGTTGTTTGCGAGGCGTGCGGCGATCAGGCAGTCGGGCATGGCCTGGCCTGGCGGGTCCATATAGCGTTCGGTCAGCCGCATCCGCCGTTCGCCGTTCATCGAGGTAAGGTTCATCTCGCCGGACGTTGCCGCGGGAAGCCAGACATGAGCGGCCTGGCCGATCTTCGTCGGGACGATGTCGACGTCGACGGCGAAGAGGCCGCGGTCGCGGATCGCCGCAACGATGGCGTCGACCATCGCCTCGCGGTCACCGTATGCGACGCTCGACATCGCGTTCTTCACCTTGTCGGTCCGCTCCTTGTAGACGCGCTTGAACTCCATTGCGTTAAGGGTCGTCTTGTAGTGGTCGCAGGCCCATATGTGGTGAACGCCGCCCTTGCCGCTGATCAGAAGTTGGTCGACGTAGGCCGCGGGCCGCCCAACATGCGCATCACTTGGCCGGACATAACCTTCCTGGTGGCCGCCGAGCCGGACGACGCCGCCGCCCATCTGGCCAATGTTGCCAGTCGCCAGCGCAATGTTCACAAGCGCGCCGTTGGTCCGGTAGTTGTCGTTGCCCCAGATCAATCCCTTCTCGTAGCAGAACATCGCACGCCGACGTTTCCCGCCTTCCTTCGGCATTCCGATCCATTCGGCCGCCTTCACCATGTCCTCGGGCTTCAGGCCCGTGATCTTCGCCGCGTCGTCGACCGAAATCCGGCAGCCTTGCACGGCCGCTTCGAAACTCGTGAGGTGACCGGGTTTGGCGGGAGACACGCCCTCCGCAGGATAGAGTGGCGGGCGTGGCGGCGCGTCGTGCGACGTGCTCTTGTCGATGAAATCCTTCTGCACCCAGCCTTTGTCGGCGATGTAGGTGAAGAGGGCGTTGAACAGGGCGAGATCCGTTCCCGAGTTGATCGCCAGATGCAGCACGTTGTCCTTCCCGGCCTCGGTCTCGCAGGCGTTGACGGTGACCGTGCGGCGGGGGTCGACGATGACGATGCGGGCCGCCGCATGCGGTTCGCCTGGCATCATCTGGTTCTTCTTGTCGAGCGTCGAGCCGCGGAGGTTTGGAACCCAGTGGTTCAGGAAGTAATTGGTCTGCGTTTCGAGGGAATTGGCGCCGACCGCGAAGATCGTATCGGCCAGCTCTGCGTCCTCGTAGCAGTTGTTCAGCTCGCCGACGCCCATGTCGCGGGTGCCATGGACCTCGGAGTTGTAGGCCGGGCGGTTGTGGATCCGCATGTTCTTGACCTTCATCGCCCCGAAATAGAGCTTTCCGGTGCCCCATGTGTTTTCGTAGCCGCCCCCAGCCCCGCCGTGGTCGAAGGCCGAAACGAAAAGGCCGTCCTCGCCCTGTTCATCGATCACTCTGGCAGTGACGCGGGCGACCAGGTCGAGCGCGTCGTCCCAGCTCGTCGGCTGCATTTCGCCGTATCTCCAAACCATGGGATCGGTGAGGCGCTGGAGCTGGGTGTTGCGGGCGCGGCTGTAGCTCATCTCCGCGATGCGCGCGCCACGGATCGAGCCGAGGCCGGAGTTCACCACGCAGTCCTTGTCCGGCTTGACCACCAGGTGGACGTCGCGGCCCTGTTGCTTGACGATGTTGTACATTGCCGGGCTGTACCAGGCGACCGTCTCCGGGGGTTGCTGTTTCGACAGGTCGACGCCGAAGACATTGTCTCCGGGGGCCTGCCCGCCTTGGGTGTTGGCGTCCCAGCTATAGGCGTGATAGCCGCAGCCGACGATGCAGTAGTGGCACGTGACGTTGTGCACCCTGGCGTTCGGAGGGATGATCGGCAGTTGCCCGATATGACGCTTGTAGGCCATCTCACTCTCCCTCACAGCACGTTGGAAAGGCGACCGTAGAGCAACTCGTCCAGCCCCTCGGCATGGATGTCGCCCTTGTCGTCGACCCGCAGCATGTATTGCGGCAGGTTCTGCGTTGCATGGCCCCAGATCTCGAGGCCGCCGCGCTCGACGTCGAAACGCGAGTAGTGGCCGGAACAGTTGAGCGTGCGATCGGCCGCGTTATATCCGAGCGGAAAGCCCTTGTGGGGACAGATGGTGGTGAACGCTACGACATCGCCGTCGGGGCCTACGCCTCCCTCAACCCTCTGCCCGAGCTTGATCAGAACGCCAGGCGCCTCGGCGTCCGGATAGCTAACGTCCATCGGCTCGTTGACCTTGAGATCGGAGATATTCGCCAGCCGGGCCGATGGATACACCATCGGGCCAGAAGGTGCCGCGGCCCCGGCTTCGGACGCCGGGATGGCCGATGCCGTCACCGCTGCAGCCGCAGCGACGCCCGCACCTGTCAGGAACCTGCGGCGGCCGATGTCGACCATCGCTTTGCATCTATGCATGGATGTGTCCTCCCGCTGACCTGGTCTGACGGGCCGGAGCGACATCTTTTGTGAGCCAGCGACACAATTCCAATTCCGTCGCTGACCAAAGTGTCACACGGATATCAGACTCTCTGTGTATATTTCGTTATGTCTGGAATTCCCGAAATGAACGATAGTCGAAATTTATTGACTTGTCACCGCCGCTCGGCAACTGAAGAGCTGAGGGCTTGCAGGAGATCCCATGAAGAAAGCGACACTAGCCGTTGTCGGACACGCCGGACCCGAAGGAAGCGGCGATGCGATGTCCAACGCCCATGGCCTCGTAGCGCTTTCCGCTCTTGGGCAGCCGACGCGGATCGAGATCTTCCGAACACTGCTGAAGGCCGAACCGGAGGGACTTGCGGCCGGCGCTATCGCCGAGGCCATCGGCTGCCCGCACAACACGCTCTCCACACATCTTGGCATCCTCGCCCGTGCGGGGCTCGTCAATGCAGCTCGGGCGGGCCGTTCGATCATCTATCGAGCGAACGTCGACGGCATCCGCCTGCTCATCGGCTTTCTGGTTAACGACTGCTGCAACGGCCATCCGGAGCTTTGCGATCTGCAGGCAGCGATGCAGCGATCCTCGTGTGCGTGTGCGTCCGGCGAAGAAGGCCGATAGAGGCGCGGCTAGTCAATTCAGTTCGGACCCGCTGCCTGGGCGGGATCTGAGCGAGATGCTCCTCCGTCATCAAACTGTCACGAAACGCGATTATTTCAGAATTAAATCGAGATTTCTGGATATATGGACAAGAAGACAGTTCTTGCCGCTTTGTCGGCTCTTGGGCAGGACACCCGGCTGGAGGTATTCCGGCTCCTCGTCCAGTCAGGACCCGAAGGAGTACCCGCGGGAGAGATCGCATCGCGGTTGGGCGCGGTGCAGAACACGATGTCGGCGCACCTGCGCGTGCTCGATCAGGCGGGTCTGGTGCGCGCCATGCGAGACGGCCGGATTGTCCGCTACACGGCCGACATGACCGGATTTCGCGATCTGCTCGCCTACCTGATGGAAGACTGCTGCGGAGGACGCCCAGAGATTTGCGCGCCTGCTCTTGATCAGGCGGCCCGCCGCGCACCGATCGGAGAAGAGGCATGACTGGCCCGCAGGGCCATGTCGTGTCGGAGATCAGCAATCCCGGACGGCGGTTTTGTCCGTCACCTGCAGCCGTCCTGATAGCAAGCCTGGCGGAACAATATCACTAGGGGGCCAAAGCCATGTCTGATCGCGTCTACAATGTACTCTTCCTCTGCACCGGGAACTCCGCCCGCTCCATCATCGCGGAAGCCATCCTGAACAGGCTCGGGCAAGGGAAATTCAAGGCCTTTTCTGCGGGATCGCAGCCGAAGGGGACAGTGCATCCCTATACCCTGCAGCTTCTCAAAACCCTCAACTACGACACCTCCTTCGCCCGTTCGAAAAACTGGGATGAATTCGCGGTTCCTGAGGCTCCCAAAATGGATTATGTCTTCACCGTCTGCGACAACGCGGCCAACGAAGCCTGCCCCGTATGGCCGGGACAGCCGATGACGGCACACTGGGGAGTGCCCGATCCGGCCGCCGCCGAAGGCACTGAAGCCGAGAAGCATTTTGCCTTCGACGACGTGTACAGAATGCTCAGTAACCGCATCTCCATTTTCACCAGCCTGCCAATGACCTCGCTCGACAAGATGGCGCTTCAACAGCGGCTGGACGAAATTGGCAGAAACATTCCGAAGGCCGGATGAACGTGACAGTCGATCTTGGACGTCGCCTCGTCGCAGAGGCCCTTGGCACCGCCATCCTCGTCGCCACCGTCGTCGGCTCAGGCATCATGGCCGACCGGCTGACGGACGATGTGGCCCTCGCCTTGCTGGGAAACACGATCCCGACAGGAGCGATCCTGTTCGTGCTTATCTCCATCCTCGGCCCTATATCAGGCGCGCACTTCAATCCCGTGGTGACCATGGTCTTCATGGCGCGCCGGGAATTGGAAGCTTCCTCGGTCATTCCGTATGTCCTGGCGCAGATCGCTGGCGGCGTGTTCGGAACGATGGTCGCCCATGCGATGTTCGATTTGCCGATCCTCCAGGTGTCCGAGACGGTGCGAACGGGATCAGCGCAGTGGATCGCCGAAGTAGTTGCGACCTTCGGATTGCTCCTCACGATCCTTGGCGGCCTCCGCTTCCGGGTTGACGCGATTCCGATGCTGGTTGGCCTCTATATCACCGCCGCCTATTGGTTCACCGCCTCAACGTCGTTCGCCAATCCGGCGGTGGCGATTGCCCGCAGCCTCACGGATACCTTCTCCGGCATCCGCCCCATGGACCTGCCGGGGTTCATAGTGGCCCAAATCCTCGGAGCGCTGATCGCTGCCGCCCTTGCCGGATGGCTCTTTGCCGACCAACGCGACGAGATGCCATCCGCCTCCCAAAAGGAAAGAGCCTGACAATGGACGTCACCATCTACCATAACCCGGACTGCGGGACATCAAGAAACACCCTCGAGATGATCCGCAACGCCGGCATCGAGCCGACTGTGATCGAATATCTGAAGACGCCGCCGTCCCGCGCCGAGTTGGTGAAGATGATCGCCGATGCTGGCCTCACCGTGCGCGAGGCGATCCGGGAGAAGGGAACCCCTTACGCGGAACTCGGCCTCGACAATCCGGATCTGACTGACATCCAGTTACTCGATGCCATGCTCAAGGACCCGATCCTCATCAACCGACCGTTCGTCGTCACGCCGCTTGGGACCCGCTTGAGCCGTCCGTCCGAAGTCGTTCTCGACATCCTCCCCGACACCCACAAGGGCCCTTTCACGAAGGAAGATGGGGAGAAGGTCCTCGACGAGAAGGGAAAGCGCCTTGTCTGAAACATTCCCGGCTCTCGACGAGAGACATCTCTGCCAAACCGACCTCGAAGCTCTCCGTCCACCGTTCTCGTCGCACAAGCCGCGCGTCCTGATCCTCTACGGTTCGCTCCGGGAAGTTTCCTACAGCCGACTTCTCGCCCATGAAGCCCGCCGCCTGCTTGAGCGCTTCGGATGCGAGGTCAGGATGTTCGATCCCGAAGGCCTTCCCCTGCCCGACGAAGCTCCCGCCAGCCATCCAAAGGTGCAGGAACTCCGGGAGCTTTCGGAATGGTCCGAGGGTCAGGTTTGGGTCAGCCCCGAGCGACATGGCGCTATGACAGGCATCATGAAGTCCCAGATCGACTGGATTCCGCTGGCGGTCGGATCCGTCCGGCCGACACAGGGCAAGACGCTGGCGATCATGGAAGTTTCGGGCGGCAGCCAGTCCTTCAACGCCCTGAACCAGCTTCGCATCCTCGGCCGCTGGATGCGGATGATCACCATCCCCAATCAGTCCTCGGTCGCCAAGGCCTATCAGGAATTCGATGCCGACGGACGGATGAAGCCGTCCTCGTATTACGACCGTATCGTCGACGTCTGCGAGGAACTGGTGAAGTTCACCTTGCTGACCCGCGAGGCCTCGTCCTACCTGACCGACCGCTATAGCGAGCGGAAGGAAGACGCGGCCAAGCTCGAACAGCGGGTGCAGTTGAAATCAATCTGATCTCAGCCAGCGGTGACGAAGCTCCGCTTCGTCGCCATCGCAATGCTTACGAAGGCGGCCATGCCGACCATGCCCAGGGCTGCGGTAGCGAACAGGGATAGGTCTATGCCGACCTGCTCCATGGCCATCGCGAAGACGAAAGGTGCGGCGGCACCCATTGCGAGCCGCGCCGCCGCCATCTTGCCCGTGATCGCGCCGTAGCCGTCGCTGCCGAACAGATAGAGCGGCAGGCTGCCCTGTGCGATCGAATTGATCCCCGAGCCCAGACCGAGGCAGAAGGCGAACGCGACGGCTCCCGGTAGCCAGCTTCCGCTCAGGCCGAGGATCACGATGCCGATGACCATGAGCGCCGCCGATATGACCGCAAGCACGGGCGGCGACAGCCGTGTTCCGAAGATCATGTTAATTAGACGGCTGAGGACCTGTGCGGGTCCGAACAGCGAGCCGATGACCACTGCGGCCGTGCCGAGGCCGAGGTCGCCTAGCATCGGAACCATGTGAGCGAGGATCGAGGCCAACGTGAATCCAAGAAGTGCGAAGGCGGCCGAGACGACGATCATCGCACCGCGCCGTCCTTCCGGCGGAATCGCGCCGATCACCCGCTCCCGCTCACGGGTGGCTCCCCGGGCGTTCGCCGCCCTGCCCTTGCTCATCATCCAGAAATGCAAGGGCATGCAGAGGAGCAGATTAAGCGCTGCGAACACCAGATAGATTTCCCGCCACGACAGATATCCCATCAAGGCGGCCGAGATCGGCCAGAAGATCGTGGATGCGAAGCCGCCTATGAGCGTGAGGTACGTGATGCTCCGGGAGGCCGTCTTTGGGTCGCTCTCGACGAGCGCCGCGAAGGCTGCCTGGTACTGAACCATCCCCGAGGAAATCTCCAGCAGGACGATGGCGAGCGCGAACACGGCCACCGATGGCGACCAAGCGCACAGCGCGAGCGTCAGTGCCGAGAGGACCGAACCGACGGTCAGGACGGTCGCCGCCCCGATCCTGTCCATCTGCTTTCCGATCATCGGAGCCGACAGCCCGCCGACGAAGAGCGACGCTGAAAAGACGCCGAAGACGTGTTCGAGCGTGATTCCGAGGTCCTTCGCCATGCCGGGCGCAAGGATCGAGAACGAGTAGTAGAGCGTCCCGTAGCCGATGATCTGTGTCAGGCCGAGCGCCGAGATCGTCGCGAGTGAAATCGCGTTCCTCACATCAGGCATGCTGGTTCACTTCCGGCGGCTCGGCGGAGCAGCAGTCTCCGTTGCCTTCGGCAACTCCGAGTACCTGTGGATGCCCGGCGCAGCACTCATGCATCAGGAAGGTCACCAGTCCCGAGAGCGCATCATAGTCGGCGCTGTAGACGATCGAGCGGGATTCCCGTCTCTGTGCGATCAGGCCCGAACGCTCGAGTTCCTTCAGATGGAAGGAGATGTTCGAGGGCGAGACCCCCATCTTCTCGGCGATCGTTCCGGCGGCCATTCCGTCGGGGCCAGCGACAACCAGGGTTCTCACGACAGCCAGACGGGTCTCCTGCGAGAGGGCAGCGAAAGACAAAAGGGCTTGACGTTCATCCATATTTAAATATTCCTTGAATCATTGAATAGAGGAGTAGCGTAGATGAACGCGATCGACAAGAGCATTTCCACGGACATCACTCTGAGCCACCTTCTCGATGTGCTGGCGACCTCGGCGGACGCGCCGCTGGTCTTCCACTACGACGGACACGCAGTGAAGCCGGGATACCATGTAACCGAGGTGAAGGCCGGGCAGTTTTCGGCGCTCGATTGCGGAGCCAACCCCGAGGCTTGGTCGGAAATCTTCGTGCAGCTCTGGGATATCGACGAGGATTCACGCACGCCTATGCCCGCTGGCAAGTTCTCGGCGATCATCCGGAAGGTCTCCGACCATGTTCGGCTGGAGCCGTCCGCGAAGTTGACGTTCGAAGTCAGCGACGGGGAGAAGCCAATGTCGCTGTATTGTGCCGGGTCTCCACGCCTGAAGGAAGGCTCCTTCGAGGTCGCTCTCGCACCCCGGCCATCAAGCTGCAAGCCCCGAGATCGATGGCTTACAGAGGCAAAGGCGAAGTCTGCATGCTGCGGGCCGTCGGCAAACCAGAGCTGCTGCTCCTGAATTGAAATCCGGCTCCATGCGCTGCAAAGATGCGGGCAGAGTGGCCATCCATGCGATCACTGATTATCTGCGCTTTCGGGCTGGCGGCGTTCAACGCCGCGGCCGCCGACTATCCGACCAACGGCATTCTCTACAATCAGCAGGAAGACTCGTCGCTGACCTCTAGCTGCACGCTTCAGGCCGGGCAGCAGCGGCTGCGGTGCGACTTCATCCAGGCTGTGGTCAGGAAAAGGCGAAGCCGGCCGACCTCGCGAGGAAGCTAGCGGATGCCCGCAACAACTGTCCGGTCGCCGTAAAGGATTTCTCGGATCCCAAGCAATGCGAGATGGTGGCGGCATGACTCGGCATGGCGACTGATCAGATACCCATAGATGCCGCCCTGGCACGCAATCCCGGGCTGCGAGCGATGCTGCGAAGTTCAAGGAGGGCATGCTCCGTCTGCAGCAGGATGCGAAGCCTAACCCGAGCGTGTTGGAGACCTTCCGCGCTCTCGCGGGCATGTCCGATCACCCGACCGAGGAAAACTATCTGAAGATCGCGAAGGCGGATCACGAGAAGGATCTTCGAACCTGCCAGGTCAGTTCCAACCCGTTCACGCAGGAGGTCGTCTGAGTGTCCGACTTTGGAAGTGGCGGTGCCTGGGTGGTGTCCGCGCAGCCGGAAGCCCATGCGCGGTCGTGCAGCTATCCGGGTTCGAGAAGGAACAGACCGATATCCCTGGACTTTTCTGGCGGTACGTCGCCCGGAAAGCCGCCACCAATCCTTCTGGTACCGTGATGCCTGGACTAAGTTGCTCCGCCGTCGATCAGGGCGAGTATGTCTACGACTGGAAGAAGACGCGGTCGGATCATATGCAATGCAAATTCGTCGAGTTCAGTCCGATCTAAAGGCTACCCCGTATATCCGGGGCCGGCATTGGAACGGACTCGACGCGTTCACCGCTTCCAGAAAGCGGTCTGTGTAACGTCGGGCCACTGCCGCGGCGAGCCTTTCTTTATGGGGAAATAATAGTGCACACTTGAACTCTTCACTCCAACGTCGGCAGCGATCTCGCGAAAGCTGAAGCCACTGTAGCCCCCCTGGCGGATCCTTTCCTCTGTTGCGTCCATGATCGCATTCGATGTGTCGGTCATCCGGGCCTCTTTTCTCTATCAAGTGATAGATAGCGTTGCGGATCCGTGAGCGTCAGTTCGGGCGGGAGATGACAGTCGGCGCTGAACAGACAACCGCAACAAACCCGTCGTCGATTTCACCAACTACACGGTGCTCGTGGAGATACAGCGGCCAGACACACCGATCTCTCGGGCCGCGCGCGGTGGCCGCGCTGGGACATCAGAATTCAGCCCGGAATTTATGGCGGCGACTCGCAGGCCGTCGAGCAAAAAGTGGAATGGCTTGCGCGGCTTGAGCCCTGTTGGCGCCGTATAGCCCGGCCACATTCGAAGCAACTTACTCATCACTGAACGCTATGAGCATCGGTGGTTTGTCCAGTTAAGTTTTTTGTCGCCGCCGACCAAAAGCCGTCAGGAATATCGCACCTAGAATCCCTGAGACTATCGATCCCATCAGAATGCCAATTTTCACGTGGTCCTGCACCTCCGGATTATCAAACGCGAGCAGTCCGATGAACAGCGACATCGTAAAACCGATACCGCAAAGGAAAGCGGTTCCAGTCATCTGGCCCCAACTCGCGGATGCTGGGAGGTCCGCAATTTCAAGTTTAACAAGAAGGGCTACGGTCCCTAAGACGCCCACGAGTTTGCCCAGCATCAGGCCTGTAGCCACGCCCATTGTAAGCGGTTCGGCAAAGAGGGGCATGGAGACCCCAACGAGAGAAACCCCTGCGTTGACGAAACCAAAAATCGGTACGATCAAGAAGGCTACGGGCTTGTGAAGGTAATGTTCCAGCCTGTGAAGCGGAGACTCTGCATGGTTTTCGGGTGTGCCGGGTGTTAGCTTTAGCGGGACTGTCAACGCGAGCATAACACCCGCCAGTGTGGCGTGGATCCCGGACGTGAAGACCAGAACCCAAAGAACGATCCCGAGCGTCAGATATGGCCATAAGACCTTCACGCCTGAGCGGTTGAAGACGAAGAGAAGGCCGATAACGACCCCTGCACCAGCAAGGGCCGGCAAATTCAGTTCCGCCGTATAGAACAGGGCGATGATGATGACCGCACCGAGGTCATCGATGATGGCCAGCGCGGCGAGGAATATTTTGAGGGATGCCGGAACGCGCTTTCCAAAGAGCGAAATGACCCCCAAGGCAAACGCGATATCTGTCGCCGTCGGAATTGCCCACCCCCGATGCGCTGCCATGTTGCTCCAGTTGAAGAAGAGATACACTAATCCGGGAACTAGCATTCCCCCCGCTGCGGCCGCCCCAGGAAGAACCCGTCTGCTCCAGCTAGACAATTGACCGTCCAGCATCTCGCGCTTGATCTCCAGGCCAACGAGCAGAAAGAAGCCTGCCATTAAAGCGTCGTTGATCCAATGCTGGAGACTTAGGGGACCGATGCTTATATGAAGAGCGTGGAAATACTCATCTTCGAGCGGAGAGTTCGCGATCGAGATCGCGAGGAGGGCGGCCGCCATCAAAACAATGCCGCCTGATGCCTCGTTGTCGAGGAATTGACGAAGTGTGGATTGGATGCGGCCATTTAATAGTGTCGAAGACATAGGTTCCCGCTCCCATATGGAAGATTGATCGAAGTCTCCGTAGATTTCGGGGGAACCCGCAGCGCACGCAGCACACGCTGTCGGTGACGGATTTAGGGCAAAGCTTTCTCGATTTCCAGCGCTCGCGCGCCCTCGTGACTTATCGAGCGCGAACTTTCGAGGCCCTCGGCGCATCCATTCGTGAAAAGAAAAACGCCATACCGACCCCCACAGAAATGGACTGAGCACCACTTCCGGCAGAGGTCGACAAATTCAGCATTAAAGTGGGTCGCCTCGATGAATCGCGAAAGCTCGAGCTTTCCTTATGCAAGGGAATCGGCGAGTTGTTCCCTTCGACCGCTCCGCTCTCTCGGCATTGATTGCATCCAGCTCTGAGTCCGATTGATTTGGTTTCCCAAAAATCAGGTCATCAACGGCCGCCTGAAGGCTGCCTGCCACATCCTCGATAAAGTCGATGTTGGAATGCCGAGACAACCAGATAACAAAATCGTTGGTGATCTCGATGAGTGACTTCCCAGTCATATACTAGCGACAAACTGCCGCTCCTGTAATTTCCTAACTCGCTATTATCTCTTGTTCATGTCGAAAAGTTCGGTCCAGGTTGCTCTTTACGTTGTCGGTTTGGTCATCGCCATGACCGCACTGGCATTCGCTCTGCGAATGGGACACACGCCGACCGCGATCCCCATTTAGAAATCGTCACCTGTCTTAGCCATGCGGCGGCCGCCCGCGCTAATTTCTGCGGCTGGTCAAAGAGCGAAAAAGGGCTCGCCCACGAGCAGTGAGCCTACTCTCATAACCGCTTCAGGAATCCGACACGATAGCGGCAATCGTCGCATCCACAGACGCCGATGTATCGAGATGTCGCCATGTGACCTCGGTGGAATTGCGGGCGAGCTGTCCTGTAAGAACCCCCGTGGTGGCGTCCGAGGGACCGCCCACTCGGTCGTGAACCCGCTGCCAAAGCACTTTGGGATGTGCTTCGAGCCAGATGCCCTGAAAGCGCGCGTTTGTCTCCGCGGCAACGGTTTCCATGAGACGCCGATTGCCAGGATCGTCGAAGACCGCATCGGCGACGACGGATCCACCCTTGGACAGGATCAGACCTCCATGCCGCGCCATCTCGCGGTAGACCTTTATCGACACGTCAGGATGATAAGCGGAAACCGGAAGTCTGGTCTCGGCGCTGACTCCGTGCAAGCCTTTTCGGATACGGTCGCTTTCAACGATCCTCGCGCCCGGAGCCGCACCGATCTTCGCCGCCAGAAGATCTGCCACCGTCGTCTTGCCAGACCCGCTCAGGCCGCCGATCGCGATCAGGCGCGGCGGTCGGTCCTCCAGGAGACTATGCGCGAGATCGAAATAGGATCTCGCCTCCCCGGCCAGTTTGCGGAAATCCTGGCTGGGTTCTTCGGCCTGCGTCGCTGTGACATGCGCTCGAACCGCTGCTCTGATCGCCATGAAAAATGGAAGAAGACAAAACCCTTCCTCGTCGTCGGTTTCATCCAGGTAGCGATTCATCACCAGATTGGCGAGATGGGCAAAGCCCCGATGCCAAAGATCCATCAGCAGAAAGGCGAGGTCATAAAGGACGTCTATGGTCGCGATGGCGAGATTGAACTCAATGCAGTCGAAGAGGCAGGGCCTGCCCGCCAGCAGACAGATGTTCCGAAGATGAAGATCGCCATGGCAGCGACGGACCTTGCCGCTCAACGCCCGGCCGTCGAGGAGCTGCTCGTATCGTTTCGATCGTGACCGTAAGGTCTCGCTCAGCTTCTCGACCTCCGTCCTGCCGAAGACATGGCTCGTTGCAAAGCCGGCATCGTTGATGTCGAGAACGGCTGCAATGTTCGCCGCCCCGCCTCCGAAGCAAACGACCGGTGCCCGGCGATGATAGAGCGCAATCATCCGGGCTGTGGCTGTCATCAGTTCCGGCGTCAGCCTGCCGGCAACCGCCATGCGGTCGAGGAGCTGCTCCTGGCTGAAGCGCATCATCTCCACGACGGTATCGACGAGCGGCCCTTTTCCATCGAACTCCAGCGCACCGGCGACAGACTGGGTGATACGCCGCACGCCGACATAAAGACCGGGTGCGGTTTCGCGGTTCAGTGCGACCTCCTTCCGGCAGGCCTCGTCGCGGATCTTTCCAGTCGAGAAATCGACATAAGGAAGCTTCAGAGCCTTTTTCATCTTGTAGGCCCGGTCGCCGACGAGAAAGATCATCGAGATATGCGTTTCCATCCGTTCCACAGCGCCTGCATGGCCGTAAGACGCCGGATCGGCCAGCAAGGCGATCGTTTCGCTTTGATCCTCGGTCATCATCGCCCTGCACCTCACGGATTGAATGGCACTAACCTCGATAAGCTACGGATCTCGGCGCGCGGGCATTGAGCTGCATCAAGGAAGACCATTCCCATACAAAAAAAGCTGCCGGGGGACGCCTACGCTCGGGTAGGTGTCGGTGAGTCAGGTATATTGCCATGGCACGGCCTTCTCAGCGTCTGCACTGAGCGACGATCCTTCGTGACCCCTTTCGAGCGCCGGAACCGTGTTCGATCCCGACGGACTTGTAAACGAGGGCCGGAGCGAACTTGTGGTAGCGAAATGGGAGCCGGTTTAAAAACGGAGGTCTTCCGGCGCGGCCAGGGCATATGCTTCCCGAATTGACTCAGATCAAAATCATCCCGGCGGGAGTAGCCTAAGGATGTTGAGCGGAAAAACTGGAGGAAGATCATGATGCATAAAGAGAAATTTCAAGTAATTCTGCGCGGCCGGCTTGAAGATCTGAACAGGCGCTTGCGCCTCCTTGACGCCGATCTGGGGCGCCGAAAGGATTCAGACGATGAGGATCGCGCCGTCGAGCTTGAAAACAACGAGGTTCTCGAAGGCTTCGGGCGAGCCGGCGAGCAAGAGATGCGCGCAATCAACGCTGCGCTCGAGCGCCTTCAAAATGGTACGTTCGGTCTTTGCGTAAAATGCGGAGAGCCGATCTCGGAAGCACGGCTCGTCGCCGTTCCCTTTGCCGCGACGTGCCAGTCTTGTCTGCGGGACGAAGCCTGAGCAGTTTCACCGGCTGCGGCTCTTGATGTATGCCACGAGATCGGCAATCTCCGAACGCGTAAGTGAAAGGTTTGGCATGCGCGAATGATGCGGAGCCGATAGGAAGGTTGCAAGCGACGCATCGTCGAAACGCTTCGACCCGCCGATCTCAGCAAATGTGGGAACCCGGTCGGAGCCTTGCTGCTGCCCGGTTGCGACGACGTGGCATTCCGAGCACCAGCGCTCGGCAATCCGCTGGCCGTTGGCGCGATCGGCCGCGGCGCTCTCGCCAGTGGAGACCGCCAGGAGCGCGGCGACAGCGCCAAAACATGCCCGCAAAGTAAGCCTTAATTGCATCCCGGTCTCCTTCAGCTTTCTTCAGTTGCAACTAACGATCCAGCGTTTCAGTGGCATGTATGGACGGCCTCCGCGTGGCAAGGGCTTTTTGGCATTTCTGACGATTGGTCGGGTGCAGGCATGTATACGGCCTTTGATTGCGGCTGGTTCATGCCGCTGGCCCTGATGTAGTC
>NZ_JABAIH010000027.1 GCF_012641395.1 Rhizobium sp. P32RR-XVIII
TCATCAGCCGGGATTCGGCATGATAGGTCGGCTTCAATCCCGAAATCACTGCAACGGCAGGCACCATAAGCAAAGTGATTACAGCCATTATCAAGACGATCCTTCGCCGGACGAGGCGCAAGCCTGATGTCAGATCAAAGTCATCCGACTTAGCCTCTATCGGAAACCGGGGTGCATAGCGCATCGAGGAAACGTTGCTGTCTGGCGGAAAAGTTGAAACTGTCATGGTGCGCAAACCGTTGTTCGAGGTTGCATGGAGACAGATTCGTAGAGCTTTTCCAGCGATCGCATATATGCCTTCATACTGAAATGGTTGAGATAGTGGGCGCGGCCTTTGGCCGAGAGACGGTTCCGGATTTCTGGATCGCTAACCAGTTTCGCCAGCGCTGCAGCCAAGGCATCCTTGTCTCCGACTGGTACGAAGATACCGGTTTCGCCATCGGAGATGGCTTCCTCATGCGCGCCAACACGTGTGGTGACGACGGCGAGCCCGTGGGCAAGTCCCTCGATAACCGCCATTGCCATGCCTTCGGCATGCGAGGGCAAGACCAGGATATCTGCACGTGCACACAGGGCTCGCGCCTTGTCGGCGTCAAGCCAGCCCGGCATCTCCACCAGATTGGAAAGTGCCATCGCTGCAGCCTGACGTCGGTAGTCCTCTACAGGTCCGTCGCCTGCCAGCACGGCTCGCCACCGGAGCTCTTTCATGATCGGATGGCTCAGGGCAAGCAGAAGCTCCTTTACGCCTTTGCGTTCGCTCAGCCGACCGAGAAACACGATCAACGGCGTCTCGCCGACACGATCATTGCGCGCTCCGGGATCGGGCACACAATTGTGGGCGACAACTATGCGGCGCTCGTCTACGCCCAAAAGTGTCGTTAGCATCGTGCGATCGCGCTGGCCCAGCGCCACGACGCAGTCAGCATATTGAAACATCCGGCGTATGAGAAATTGTTGACGTGGCGAGCGTGCAGCAAAGTCGCTTGCGTAGTCGTAGTCGTGCAGGTGCAATACGTGATAGCACCCAAGGAAACGGGCAGCCTCCGTCAAGATCAGTTTTCGTGAGGTGCTGCCGCGGCCCGCGACATGGATATGGTGAATGCGTTTCGGAGCAATGATCCGATCCTTCGCCATTATCAGGATGGCTCCCAGCAGGCGCACAAATGACGTGCCCGCGAACCATCGAGGCCCTCTGGTGTCGGTGACGAGGTGTTTTCCGTCGGTCTCTTTCGCCGCGTTTGATATATAGCCAACTAGCCTGCCGATCCCGCCACCGTTCTCGCAGCCACCCGGGAGGTAGTGACGGACGCTTCTTGCGCTGCGCATTGCTACCCGATTTCCATCAGTGAGCTCCTTCATACACATGCCCCGACCACCTCACGATAAACCGCCGCGGCCTGTGCTCCGACCTGTTCAGGCGAATTCGGTCCCATTGCCCATTCGAGCGCGTTGGTCCCGAAATTGCTTCTGAGCGCGCCGTTTTCCGCCAATATTCGGATGGCCCTCGCAAGCTGTTCCGGATCGCCGGGTGAAACCACCATTCCCAATCCGTTGGGCTGAACGGTGGCTCGCAATTCGCCCACATCGGTCACGATAACCGGTTTGCCAAAGGCTGCGGCAAGGTTGAGCACACCGCTTTGGGAAGCCTCTGTATAGGGAAGAACAACGATGTCGGCGTCCAAGAAAAGCTGGGCGACCTCCGCATCTTCGATAAAGCGGTTGCGAATATCGTAGCGCCCGGCATCCCCCATAAGTGGCTGGAAGACCCAAGGGTCGTCGCCGCGGCCTGCAACCGTGATGCGAAGATGGGGGACGTCCTTGAGCATCGCCTCCGCACGAACCAGATGCTCCAGGCCCTTGTAGGCAAAAATCCGCCCGAAGAGCAGGACGCGCAAACTTCCATCTTCGTGGCGCCTCACCATGTTCTGCTGCCGAGCGAATTCCGCGTAGCGATGAATGGCGGGATGCGACAGGACATGGACGCAATCCGGAGACTTTGAATATCGGTCGACGGCTAGGCGCTTCAGCCCCTCTCCATGCACGACGACATGTCGTGATTGCCTAACCATCAATTCGGCGGCCCAGCCGGGTAGCGTGCGGGTATCAGCATCGCCGGGATGCAGTTCCACATCATGTACGGTAGTCACAAGCGGAATCGGGCGCCAGAACGGAGCGGCAAGGTTCAACCAGAGCGTAGAGTTGCTCAAAAGGTGAATGAGGTTCGGCCGCTCCTGCCGGATGAGACGTGTCAGCTGATGCAGGAACCAAGGATTGGAGAGGGAGCGGTGCCGTGGCCAGTCGAGAAGGTGCAGATCGACAGCCGGATCGAACCAGGAAGCAAGGTGTGCATAGCGCCGGCGCGGAACTCCAAGGACGACCTGCAAGTGTCGCGCGACGCCGCTAGCGAAGGAGATGGTGTAGTCCTCCAGTTCGGAAACCAGCAGCAGCGCCTTCATTTTGCTGCCTCCGACAAGCCGACATCCCGACCGAGCCGAGGTAAGTCGCGGGCCGTGCGCAACGCGTCGCGCACTCGCCTAAGCAGGTTTGGTTCTCCGGCAAACAACAGCCCATCGACAGCAAGTTTGAGCCGTGCGCGCGCAGCGACTCCCTCCAGCCTTGCCGATGCGACCCGGTAAGGATAGTGATCAGTCAGACGCAGCCTTCCCGGTAAATCGTGGGCTGAAAGAAACCGGTTCGTTGCTTCAACGGAAGCCTGCCAATGAACCATCCGCTTTCGTAGCATGGCGGCATCATCGATCGGCCGATACCAGTTGTTGTTGTGGATTCGGTAGAACCCCAATGAATACGGTAAGGCAGCAACGTCCCCCAGGAACGGATATATCCCTGTGAGCCAAGCGTCCGCGGATATACGGAATTGTTCGGGCATATCTCCTGCAGCATCCCACGCGCTGCGTCGTACAGCGATGGCGGACGTCATCGGGAAGGGCCACCAACCGGCCGATTTCATGAGCCGCGGCGACAAATCTCCCGAACACAGGGTTCGAGGGATCGGCTTGAGGGTCGGCGAGCCATCGGTTAGCGTTGGCTGAAGTCGGTGGTAGACAAGCGATACCTGAGGATTCGAACGGAAAGCCGCCGCCGTCGCCGACAGCTTGCCCGGCGCCCACCAGTCATCGGCGTCCAGAAAACAGAGGATGTCCCCACGGCTCACCCGCACTGCAGCATTTATTGCGGCAGCCTGTCCCCGGTTATCCTGGCAGAGCACTTTCACCCGGTTATTGTAGGCTTCCAGAATAGAGCGCGACTGGTCGCTGGACCCGTCGTCGACGACGATTGTCTCGACGTCTGGGGCTTTCTGGTTCAGGGCGCTGTCAATCGCGCGACCGACGAAGCGACCGTAATTGTGATTGTTGATGAGGACGCTGATGGCGGGGCGCTCCATGACACCTCTCAAGCGGGTCGCTGCGCTACACTTTGGTGCGGCAGAGTTGAGAACGCGCGCGTGTTTGGTGGCGCGAAATAGTCGGAAGAAATCCGATGCGGTCCGGCTGGCATCATCCCGCGTTGTCGATAGAGAGCCAACCATCGACGAAATCTCCGGGCAGAATCTCCGGCGACCAGTAACGCCCTTGTCATGTAGCGTGCGGAACTAGGGCGATGAAGTGGAACCATGGAGATCCTAACCCTTCCAAGCGTCAACTGCGGACAATCAGCCTGCGCCAGAGCCATTGCCGAACTCACCGGAAAGAACTGCGCCCAAGCGCGAATGTCCTTCGAGGTATGCATTCATCCCCAAGCTACCGGCGAATGAACACGCGCAACACATGCTCTTATGGGCAATCCCGTGAACCCTTGCCGCCAACCATTGGGGAGGGAGGTGCCTCCCAAAGGCTTAGGCGTCACAGCGTCAGTGGGGATGGGCATCTGCGTTAGAGGTAGGCGCCCCTGCCTTCAGACCGGCGCGCTGTTATCCCTCGTGCCTCGCAGATGCCGAGGGAGCACTTAGCGATTCGCCGGAGGCTATATTGAGTCTCTTTTGCCTACCCGCATAACAAGCAGGCCGAAACTTGCATGCATTTTCGGCTAAAGCAGTACCAGTGCCTTCTGGCAGTGAAGCCGCTGCGTCTTCTTGTGTTCATGGGGAGCCCTTTCAGCGGAACAGGACATGCTGTTGGCGACGGCGCCACTTACGTGATTACGTGTATGGATTTGGGGGCGATATGTCGATCCGAAAGCCATGTCTCTTCAGGTCGCGTAGAAGTTCTGGAGAAGGCGGATTTTTCAAGCAAACCAGGGTTACAAGTCCCGGCGACAGCAACCGTATGCGGCAAGCCAAATCCTGTGCGTAAACGCCTAACCAATACGCCGCGAGCCGCAGCGAAATTTTTGTTTTGCTTGCACTACTAAGTGGCCCCCACCAGAAGCCATTCATAGGCCTCCAGGCAATTCCATAGTATCCAAGAGCAGTCATGACTTTAGACGTTTCTGTTCTCGACAACCGGAAGACAAAATTTCCGACGGGTTCGAATTGGTCGTAAGGATGCTCACCACGTAAGACGCGTTTAATGAGTCTCTTGATACTGCCAAGTGGCGACCATTGGCTGTCGAATGGTTCGATGAGAACGACGCCTACACGAGCAACGCGCAGCATCTCATATAAGCCGATAGCCGGCCTTGGGAAATGATGATACGCCTCCTTGCATAGCACAAAGTCGAATTGCTCGTCACCGAAGGATATCCTCTCGGCGTTCTCCTCGGAATACCCATCAATCCAGTTCCGGTGCTTTGCAATAACAAGCGTTGACGAAGATATGCTGGTTGCAAGAACGGATCGAACGTGCGGTCGTAGGAAATTAGCATCAGTCCCGAAGCGACCATCGCCGACCGTCATCCAAGTTGTGTCTGCAGCATGTCGAAGGAGTGCGTCCAGTGAAGAATACATTCGGTCATGATGCAGGCAGTCGATTGTGTCCTGGGCGGCGTAGCGGGAAGGTAGATGACTTTCGGATGCATAGTGATCCTCGTCGTGTCGATGCCGGAGGTAGGTTCCGCTTATGCGTGCGGAACCAGGACTATGAAGTTGAACCATCGGAATCCCACCCCTTCCAAGCGTCAACTGCGGACAATCAGCCTGCGCCAGAGCCATTGCCTGACTTCACCGGAAAGAACTGCGGCCAAGCGCGATGTCCTCGTGGTATGCATTCATCGCCAAGCTAGCGGCGAATGGTCACGCGCAACACCTGCTCTTATGGGCAGTCCCGTGAACCGTGCCGCCAACCCTTGAGGAAGGAAGTGCCTCCCAAGGGCTTAGGCGTAACAGCGTCATTGGATGGTGGGTATCTGCGTTAGAGGTAGCCCCGCCTTCGTTTTGTGATTGTTGCCCCGCGGATGTCGCCGGATGATTGTACCTTGGTACAACAGCGTAGCCATGAAAGACATATGTCTTGCACGTTTGCCGCAAACAGACTCTTGTGGGGACCGACAATGAGAGCATATGGGCTTAGAATCGCGCGTGGGCCGACCATCAGTTGGCGAACCATAGAATGCTGGGGCGCCGGAATATGTCCTTTTCTGCAGACGGGTGCCCTTTTCCCACTCATGCTGGCAGATGCCGACGGAGCTCTTAGCGATCCAGCCAAGGCCAAATTGCGTCTCCTTTGCCTACCCGTATACGCATTTGCCGGATTGATCCTGATCCGGAATTTTTCGCAATTTCTCATAGCACTCAGGCGAAATCTGCTTTTCCCTCTGCTATTTGCCCTGCCGTTTTTGTCTGTCTTGTGGTCTGTAGGCGCATCAACGACCTTAAGGCGCGCCATCGGCCTCCTGTTTACAGTGCTTTTGGCCTATGTGTTGGCAATACGTTTCACACCGAGACAGCTGCTTCTGCTCGTATTTGCGACCTTGGGAACTTGTGTCGTCCTCAGCGTGGCCATTCTCGCAGCGTCACCGAATCTCGCCCACATGCCCTTGGATGGCGCGATGCGGGGTATCTTCATCCACAAGAACAGTCTCGGTTGGTATGCCAGCATAATGATATTGGTGGCGACGGCCGTGCTGATTGACGGTACTCTAGGCTTGCGGCGAACCGCTTTCGTTCTGTTGATCGCGGGTGGGGTCTGTCTTGTGGGCTCGGGATCGATGACCGCGATGATTGCGACGGCATCGGCGTACTGCCTGATCGGATTCTACTCCACCCTACAGAGAACCCGCGGCATCAGCAGCATCGTCGTTATCATGGTCTTTGTTCAAGTCACGGTCGTTCTTCTCATTTTGCTTCACGAATTCCTCGTTCCCGCCCTCGAAGCGCTTGGCAAGGATGCCACTCTGACGGGCCGGGTGCCGTTGTGGGAATTGGTTGACCGTGTGATAGCCAATCATCTTCTGCTCAGCTTTGGCTACCAGGCGTTTTGGACAGAAGCGAACCCAGAAGCGTGGGTTATTTGGTCAAAAATCAAGTGGCTGGCTCCCCACGCCCACAATGGATTCCGCGATACTATGTTGAGCTTCGGAATAGGCGGAATGACCCTGTTTGTTCTGATAGTTCTCCGCGCAGCATGCCAAGGCGCGGCCCTTACTGTCGCGGTCCTAAATACGGCTGGCTCTGGCTAAACGTCTTCATGATCATGGTTTTAATAATGAATCTGACTGAGAGCATCTTTTTGATCCAGAATGACTGCATTTTCGTTCTGTTTGCCACTGCCATCATCATGTTCTCGCAATATGCTCCCGTCGTTTCAACCAACCTTAGTCCACCACGGCGCGCCCCCGCACGCAGCATAACGACGGAGCTGCAAATCTCATGAGGCTGCGCTTCGCACTGATCTTGAGCATTTTGCTTGCGACGCTCTTTCCGCAGCCGGGCAATACGGCATCAGTGTGGTCGGATGCAGATGCGCCCGACCGGCTGCAGAAGACGATCAGGGAAGCGACTTGCGCGGAAGCTTCGGCGGCGGCCCTATCAGCCAAGCTGAATGGGACCTCCTTAAGCGACTTATCGACCAGCACATCCGCGGACCGGGCAATATTCTACGTTTCTCCGGACGGCGAAGACACCTGGAGTGGCCTCCTTCCTGGGCCAAATCCTCAGCGCACCGAGGTCCTTTCGCCAGCATTGAGAGAGCTCGTGACGCTGCACGCGAGAAGGGCGGCCAAAGCACAGTTGCAATGGGCAGCGGAGACTACTATCTCGCTCAACCGATAGTCTTCGACTCTCGCGATGCGGGCCTGATCATCACAGCGAGATGTAACGAGAAGCCGGTTTTACACGGCGGCCCGCTTCTGCGCGGGTGGGCGCCGCAGGCCGATGGTCGCTGGACGGCACCGCTCAGGTTAGTTACCTCCAGATGAGCAGGTGGGTGCGATTTTCGTCAATGGGGCCCTTCAAACTCGGCCTCGCTTTCCCAATGCCCCCGTGGATGGAGATCCGCGCAGGGGATGGTTGTTTGCTGCCAAGTGCGAGCCGGACGTCGACGTTTGGCAAGGTAACACACGCTTTTGCTTCCATGCCGGCGATCTTCCGACGTTGGGAGATCTGACAGGGCTTGTCGTCCACATCGTTGGCGGCTTCCAACCCGGAACCCAATGGGGCAGTGACACACTCCCAGTGGTTTCGATCGATGACGCAGCACGGACTGTTCATACCAGAGGCACCAGCTATTTCTTCACCGCAGAAGGCAGCCGTTATTTCTTGACCGGGGCGGCGGCCTTGCTCGATGCTCCCGGGGAATGGTGGTACGACCCCGTTGCAGGGCAGCTCGACTATATCCCTGCCGACCGACTGTTACCCGGTTCTGCAGTTGTCGCTGGCATCCTACCGACATTCTTCAAGCTGGAGGGGGCCGATGGCATGGTTGTGTCGGGGCTCCAGTTTCGTGATGGAGCTCCGCAGGGTAGCGGCAAGTTCTATACCGACACCAGAGGATTTGGCGCCATACGGCTCGAGCACGCGGACCACGTCAGGTTGCTCGGCAACGTCATTGAAAACGTCGGCGTCGGTATCCATGTGTCCGAAAGCGACGAGGTTTTGATCGCCGGCAATGTGGATGGCAATGGAATTTACATTGGCACAACCTACGGCAGCTTCGGCAAATCGAACGGTGCCAGAATCCTGTCTAACCATATCCATGACATTGGAAAGGTTTACTTTGAAACCGCCGGGATATGGTTCCAAGCCGCCGACAGTATGAGGATCGCCCACAACCTGATCGAAAACGCTGCGCAGTTCGGTATCGCCGGCGGCTCACTGTGGGGGCTGAAGACGCCGTACATGACGCAGTCATCGAATATAACGTGATCCGTAACGCCAATCAGCAGACGGCAGATGGCGGTGCCATCAAGCTGATGGGCGCGCAGGGCGACCTCCTGAACAGCAGCATCCGCTACAATCTCGTCACCGGAACAGGTCACCTTATGAACAGGGGCGATGGAACGTTTTGGCCTCCCGGATATGAAAATATCAATGAATGGCCGACTCCTATTAGTTGGGCGATCTACACCGATGGCAAGGCCAGCGGAGTGCGCATTGAAGGAAATACCCTTACGGGCAACGATCTCGGCGATCGGCATCAACGGCGGCTGGAACAACGTAGTGACTGGAAACGTCATTGCACACGGATCGGGCGCGGCTTTTCGCGTTGATGACGGGACCGGCAGGGGCTGGCATCCGCCATGGGCACGCCCAAACCGCGTCGAAGAAAATATTGTATCGGTCGACAATAGCAACGGGCTTGCAGCATACGTCTACGCCCCCGACCACGGGCCCGGATACGCGCATTTCGCGCGCAACCGCTACAGCGGCAATCTGAACAACAAGAGCTTCCGAATACACCCGGAGATCATGTCTTCGGGAGAATTTGGCAGCCTAAGTGATCTTCAGAAGGCTGGGGGGGACACAGGCAGTGTAGTCGCACATTCCGAGTAACATATTGGCGCCGTAACAGGCGGTGTTCCTACCGGGCGATAACGCCTTCAGCTATGGCTGAAGCGCATAACGCATTCGGGCCGACGCGCCGTCGGCTAGACTTGCAGCGCCCGCCGCCCCGCCATGTCCAATCTACCTTACCCGAGAAGGCAGGCGGCGTTCAAAAATGCTCGGCAAAGAGATCGCTGCGGCCGGCGTAGAGCATCACCGTGCCAAGTTCGGGATGAAGTACATGTGGCGTAATCAGTTGCTCGCGTTTTT
Organism: Rhizobium sp. P32RR-XVIII; assembly: GCF_012641395.1. Classification (GTDB taxonomy): domain Bacteria; phylum Pseudomonadota; class Alphaproteobacteria; order Rhizobiales; family Rhizobiaceae; genus Rhizobium. Next base: position 9,146 of record NZ_JABAIH010000027.1, read on the forward strand.
CCAGAAGCGTCCGCGATGCCTGATCGGTATGGAGGCTTGCGCAGGTTCTCACGACTGGGGGCGCAGGCTTCAGAAGATGGGGCACGACGTCCGACTGATGCCGCCATCCTATGTGAAGCCTTACGTGAAGCGCGGGAAGACGGATGCTGCGGATGCGGCCGCCATTTGTGAAGCCGTGACGCGTCCCTCCATGCGGTTTGTCGCCATCAAGAGCGAAAGCTGCTCATCGGTTCTGGTTCTTCACCGGACGCGGGACTTTCTGGTTCGCCAACGCACGCAGGTCGGCAACGCGATCCGAGCTCACATGACGGAGTTCGGCATCATAGTGGCGAAGGGCGCACAGAACGTCGATCGATTGAAGCAACAACTGGATCAACTGCCGGAAGTGGCTCGAAGGCCCGTGGGTCTGCTCTTCGATCAGTTGGCCGAGACGAACAAGCGGATCGAGCGGTTGACCGATGAGATCGAAGAGACCTATGTGGAAAAGCGAGACAAGCCAGCGTCTGGCCACGATCCCAGGTGTGGGGATGCTGTCGGCGACGATCATCGCAGCAACGACGCCGGATGTCGACAACTTCGACTGCGCGAGAGACTATGCCGCCTGGCTCGGCCTTACTCCCAAGCCGCACTCCACCGGAGGCAAGCAGAAGGTGGGCAGGATCTCGAAGATGGGCAATCGGTATATCCGGCGATTGCAGTATCTGGGCGCCATGGCGCAGATCATGCTCAGATCCAGACTCAAGCGCGAACCGGGCTCGGACTGGCTATCGGGCATGCTGATGCGGAAGAAGAGGAAGGTAGTTGCGATCGTTTTGGCGCATCGCATGGCAAGAACAATTTTCGCCGTCCTTAGGGACGGATCACGCTACGAGCCGCAAACAGCCTGATAGGCTCTCGGAATGGTCAGGGCAAAGTGAGGTGATGGCGAACAAGCGGAGACGAAGAACCGGGACACCCCGATCAATCCGAAGCGCCTCGAGCGCGCTCGATTGAGTGGGACCTGTTCTCAAAGCGGATATTCATCAGGGCGCGCAGCGATCCCGTTGCACATTCAGACGCCGTATACATGGCCGCAACCGACCTGTTCACCAAACCCGATCCGACCCTTGACCCGCAGGAGCCATCCATACACAGATTGAGGTCGGGCGAGTATTTCGGCAGGAACCAAAGTCTGGCGCCGGCTGCCCTGATGGCCCGGCCAATAGCCTTGGCCTTGTGGGATCCGAGATTGTCGAGAATGACGATGTCGCCGGGGTTGAGGGTCAGGATCAGTTGTTGGTGGACATAGGCGCGGAAGCACTCGCCATTGATTGGGGCATCGAAGACGCAGGGCGCGGTGAGCCGATCGCAGCGCAAGGCGCCGAGGACGGTTGGGGTGCGCCAGCGGCCATGCGGTGCAAAGCCGCGCAGTCTCTTGCCTTTCGGTCCCCAGCCACGCAAGGGCGCCATGTTGGTCCTGATCCAGGTTTCGTCGATGAACACCAGCCGTTTCGGATCGAAGCGGCCTTGCCAGGCCTTCCAGCGTGTTCTGCGCCGGGCAATGTCGGCGCGGCCCTGCTCAAGGGCGAACAACGTTTTTTTTGAAGCGCAGGCCTTCCCGGCGCATGAATTGCCAGATGGCATTGTGAGAGACGATGACACCGCGGGCGGCCAGTTCGTCCTTCAGGCGAGGCAACGTCAGGTGCGAGGTCTGCTCGATCCTCTCCACGATGAAGGCACGATGCGGCTCCAGAATAGGCCGGCGATGGCCGCCCATCTTGCCGGGCGACACGCTGCCCGTCGCCCGGTAGCGTTGCGACCACTTCACCACCGACGAGACGGCAATATCAAAACGATCCGCCACCACCCGGCAGCGCTGGCCGGCCGCAACCGCTGCAACAGCACGCTCACGTAGATCATTCGAATAGGGTCGCGTCATGGACGCCGGCCTCCATCCAGCAGCCACTATGAATCACAAACCTGCTGATTTGGGAATCTCATCTAGATTCCGAAAAGCCATGAACCGCTCTAGCGGCCGTTCTACGGGCAGTCATTTGCCACATGTAGTAGTGCTGACGAATTCGATGAACGTTTTCGTATCCGGGACCAGGCCAGCTTGGACATCGTGCCAGACAAAGCCCAGCCTACTCGGCACCTGTCGCTCCTTGCAATGGCGCTCAATCGCAAGACGATGGTGACTCCCGCAGGTAAGAACGGTGAGGGCATGACCTTGGCGAGCCAATTCCAAAGCGAAATTCCAACCCTTGCCCAACGCGGATCCCGCACCCGGCTCGCAGGCATAGGCTGACAAAAGTGTACGCATCAAAATTCGGACCTAGAAGCTTGGTGGGATGAATAGGGCTTCCCAATCAGGGGCGGGGCAACGTTGCTGACAGCGAGCTGCGTCAGCACCTCTGGGCTGAGCGTGCCCCGAACCCCAGGATGCCACTTCCGGCCTTCCTCAACATAGGAATAGGTCCATGCATCAGGCGGACCAAAGGTCATGAAAATCGCGACCCTGTCGGGAACCCTGCCGATCCATCGAATGATCGAGCGCGTCAAGGTGAAAGCCTTTTGCGCGTCCAGGCGAAGCCGCGGCGCAATCCGCTCAAAGAGCCTGCGTGCAGCCCTGTCAACCAATGTCGGCATTTGCCCGGCATGTTCGATACGTACGTCGAAGACGATAGCGTCACCCGCCCGCACGGCGACTGCCTTCTCTGGCATGCTCTGATTCAGGGCCTTAAGATGAGATCTTGGTCGAATCTTCAATGTCGCTCGCGAGTTTTCGTCCTGATCCTGCAGGTAGAACGCGATCTTGTAGACCCTGAAACTCTCGTCCGAGAAAATACTTCCATCAAGGGAGGCGCGATGGTGGGGAACATCATGATGCCATGACGAGGTCGTGTTGATCATCAGATCGCATTCGCCGGTAAGAACGACCTCGAGCGGGTGAGTGATTTCCTTAAGGCGATTGAGGATCGTATCGGAAGTCAGCAATTTGGCGACTTCCTCTACGACATACATGGCATGAAGCTGGAATTTGCCACCGTACTTATACTGCCCTCCCGACTTCAGGTATTGTGTGACCGCCAGCCGTAAGCGTTTCACCTGCTCAGGGGTCAGGACTTCCCTGATGACAATATAACCATTGGAGCTCAAATCTTTCTGCAGCCGGTTGGCTCTGCCGGGCACATCTGAGGGCTCATCAGCCGACGCTCCCAGTTCGCCTATTTGGTTAACCAAGTCTCTCTCCCAACTTATCCGCGAGAAAGCGACTATCCTTCTACGGTTCCGCGAAGGTCAAACCGTTCTTTCGGGGGAACGCTCATCAAAAAGAGCAACGTGACGAGCACTGAGGACATAGCCTTACTTCAAACATCGTAAGTCATTCGGCGCGAGCGGTAGAAATATGAAGTTCCTTCTACGCCCAATAGTTGGAACGGCAAGTATGGAGGCAAGCGGCCTGCCGGCATATGCTGATAATAGTTTCAGATCGCGGAAGCGCAGGTCATGAGAAAGCCACCAGCAGACAGCAGCCAAACTTCAGCTCTCAATCCAAAATGGACTAATGTCCTTGGTGTTCGCGTTTCGGCAGTCAATCTCAAAAGCGCGACTGGACTTATTCAAAAGGCGATTGAAGACGGCAAGAAAGAATATGTGTGCGTTCGCGACGCACACGGCATCGTCCGATGTCAAAAGGATCCCGAGCTTCGGTCTATACATAATCGGGCGTTCCTCGTGACGCCCGACGGCATGCCGTTGGTATGGGCATTGAACCATGCTGGCCATTTGGAAAGCGGCAGGGTATACGGACCTGACCTCATGTTATCTGTTTTCGAAGCTGGCAGATCCAAGGGCTTGCGCCACTTCCTTTATGGCGCAACAGCCAAGACGTTGGAGAAACTGCGGGCGCGACTTCTCGTGAAATTCCCGGAAGCGCAGATCGCCGGTTACTATGCACCGCCTTTTCACGAACTATCAATGCAAGAGGAGGCGGATATTGCTGAGCGGATCAATCGGTCAGGCGCGGATATCATCTGGGTAGGACTTGGCAGCCCCAAGCAGGAACTCTGGATGGCGCGCATGCGCGATCGTCTAGAGGCTTCGATGCTCATCGGTGTCGGCGCTGCAGTCGATTTCCACGCCGGCCTCAAGCGGCAGGCTCCGAGGATCATCCAAAGAAGCGGCTTCGAATGGGCGTTTCGTCTTTTGTGCGAGCCGCGACGGCTGTGGCGGCGCTATGCGCTCGTCGTGCCGACCTTCATCTCACTGACTGCATTACAGAGACTGGGGCTTCGGAAGTTTCCGATCAAAGAATAGGTCTGTAGATCGAGCGCGCCGAAACAAAGACCTAGAGGGGTGAAATCATCATGTCTTCATTCGCGTCGTCAGCAATGACATCCGGCCTGTCGAAGGCAGACACCACGAATGACGTGGCCACGCGGACGGTTCCGACAAACTCTGTCCCACCCGTAACAAACCCCACCCCAACTGCTGAGTTCTCCAAGCAGTCGGGGCTGAAAATGCCAGTTCCACTAAGGCGCAGATTCCCCCGGCTTGCCACCTCATCACTTCTGGTTGCTGGCGACATCGCGGCCTATCTAGTGGCCTATTTCCTTCTCCTGCCGTTCCTTCCGGACGGCTCGGAGAGTACGGTACTGAACCGTGCTTTTGCCCTCGCAGCATTGGCGGCAATCGTTCTTTATGCGTCGGACGCGCTCTATCCTGGATATCGGCTTCACGACCACGAACATCTGCGCCGCCGCACGACCGCTTCCGTCAAGGTGGCTGCCCTCGCGGCGGTCGGTGCGATCCTCCTGCCAGAAGGGTCAGGACTGCTGCTTGCCACCCTTGGCTTCCTTGGCCTCGGGCTGATGGTTCAACCTGTCATGCATTGGGTCGCGCGAGGCATGTGCTGGAGGCTTGGAATCTGGGGAGAACGGGCGGTGATCATAGCCGGCCGCAATCGTGTCCCCGCGCTCATGACTCATTTCACCGACCACTGGCAGTACGGCATTCGGCCGGAACCCTTTTCACCCGATACTCCGGAAATATTACCGGATAACGGGCCACCTATTGCCTTGATTGCCGGTGATACGGACTCGCTTATGGCCGAGTTGGCAACGATGCGTCGAAAGTTCGCTGAAGTCATTCTCCTTTCCGACACGCCGAACTTCAAGGTCACTGGATTGCGGCCTGCGGACGTCGGCGGGGAGATCGGTATTCGCTTGGCCATGGCCGGGAGCTCGGCAAACTCGAACCTGGTTCGTCGAGCCCTCGATCTCGCGATCGCTATCCCTGCTATGCTGCTGGTTGTGCCCTTCATTCTAATTGCTGCGGCCGCGATCTATGCCATCGATCCGGGACCCGTTTTCTTCAGACAGGCGAGGGAAGGTTTGTCTGGCAAGCCGGTGCACGTCTTGAAACTGAGAACAATGTATAGGGATGCGGAACAGCGGCTGGAAGCGTTGTTCCGGAAGAATCCAGCCATACGAAACGAGTGGTCAACTCACTTCAAGCTTAGGCAGGATCCGCGCGTCTTGCCGGTGATTGGGCATCTCCTTCGCTCGACGAGCTTCGACGAACTCCCGCAACTGGCGAACATCATTGCCGGGGAGATGGCCATCGTGGGACCGCGCCCCTTTCCGGAATACCACCTCGTGGCGATGGATCCTGAATTTCGCGACAAGCGGCGTTCGGTAACGCCGGGACTTACGGGCCTTTGGCAGATATCCGAGCGAAGCAATGCCGATCTCAGACTGCAGCAACAACTTGACGAGTTCTACATCGACAACAGGTCCCTGTGGTTCGACTGGCACATCCTCCTGAGCACAATTCCTGCGGTCTTCAAGCGCAATGGAGCTTACTGACCTGTTTCTCGTCCTGCGGGCAAACACCAACGATGGAGCACAGCAATGCACGGACAAAAGCGAGTTATGGTTACCGGTGGCACCGGATTCTTAGGATCGTTCCTGTGCGAAAGGCTTTTGACAGAGGGCAATGACGTCCTCTGTGTGGACAATTACTACACCGGCTCACGAGACAACGTGCTGCATCTTCTGGACGATCCCCACTTCGAGACCATTCGCCACGACGTCACGTTTCCGCTTTATGTGGAGATCGACGAGATCTACAATCTCGCCTGCCCGGCATCTCCGGTCCACTACCAGATCGATCCGGTGCAGACCGTGAAGACGAATGTGCACGGGGCCATCAACATGCTCGGCTTGGCCAAACGCACCAAGGCCAAGATTTTGCAGGCATCCACGAGCGAAGTATACGGCGATCCCGCTGTCCACCCTCAGCCCGAAGAATATCGAGGCAGCGTCAACCCAATAGGTCCGCGGGCATGCTATGACGAAGGCAAGCGGTGCGCCGAAACGCTGTTTTTCGATTATCACCGTCAATATGGCTTAGGAATCCGAGTGGCGCGGATATTCAATACCTATGGGCCGCGAATGCACCCTAATGATGGTCGCGTCGTGTCCAATTTCATCGTTCAGGCGCTTCGGAACGAGCCGATCACGATTTTCGGGGACGGAACGCAAACGCGGTCGTTCTGCTACGTGGACGACCTGATCGACGGCCTTATCCGCCTGATGAGTGCGCCCGCTGGGGTCACTGGCCCAATCAACCTCGGCAATCCAGGCGAATTTCAGGTTCGTGAACTGGCCGAAATGGTGATCGAAATGACGGGATCGAGATCGGGCATGGTCTTCAAGCCTCTGCCGACCGACGACCCGACACAGCGGAAGCCGGACATCAGCCGCGCAAGGCAAGAACTGGGCTGGCAGCCAACGGTGAGCCTGCGCGAAGGTCTGGAGAAGACGATCGCCTATTTCGAGTGGGCCCTTTCCGGCGGAGTAAGGAGCGTACTCAAGACCAAGTCACGCCAAGAGGCTTATCCGCACCTGCTTTCTCCGAATGCCGGACTTACTATTCCAGAAGCCACGCGATAGGGACATGCAAATCGAGGCTGGTTTTTGTTTCAATGGTGTCGGAAACATGGATTCACGTAGCGTTCTAACAAGAGCCGCCACTGCAGGCACAAAAAAGGTATTGGGTCCAATCGTGCTTGCGGTTGATGCGGCGTATGTGGTGCCTTTGGCGACCGCGCTTAGATCAATCGCTGAGAACAACACGCGCGCGTGGCCCTTGAATATCCATATTATTTATGAGGGGATCAACGATGAAACAAAGAGACGCGTTTTTGATTCGCTGCCCAAGGACTCTGCAGTAATACAGTGGCACCTTATCGACACCATATCCTTGGCGGGCGAGTTTTCCACTCGTCCTGGGGTCTCGAAGATGACCTTTTCAAGGATTGTTCTGCCGCGTTTCCTTCCGGCGACCTGCAGCAGGGTCCTGTATTTGGATGGCGATATCCTTGTACTTAATGGTCTGGAGGACTTGTGGAATATCGATCTAGGCGATGCGGTAATCGGTGCCGTCCCTGACTACTGCCTGGACAGTGTTGCGAGCAATGGACGAAGCCCTAAAAGCAGTCTTCGGGTCGAACGCTACTTCAACGCCGGCGTGCTTCTTATCGACCTCGCAAAATGGCGAAACGAGCGGATATCAGAAAGAGCACTGGAATATCTCGATCGCTTCCCAACCGCGGAATACTCTGACCAGGACGCTCTCAACGCCGTCTGCGACGGAAAGTGGAAAGTGTTGGAACACACTTGGAATTTCCAATTCGATCCGTCGCAAATGATTGCAAGTACCGCGCTCGAGCAAAAGCTCGCGATCGTTCATTTTGTGACCTACGTGAAACCTTGGAAACCAGGGAGCTTGAGCCCGAACGTAGCGCTCTACGATACGTTTCGATCCCGAACCCGCTTTGCGCTTACTCGTCGCGATCGCGTTCATGGTGCATTGAAGCGTGTAGGCTCTAGGCTCCTTGCTCGGTCCGCCTTGTTGCGAGCTGCATGGGCCTGGACAAAATCGATCATGCGTACACATGTCTTAACGTCTGCGAAGTCAATCGGAGAGCCAAGATCAGAGTGGACCGAAGCCAAGCAGGAATACCACGGAACCTCTCGGGACGAGGATAGGGCGGTACGTCGTTACTGAAACAGTGTGATGCCATCCGGAAATTTACGAGGCGCCCTGACGCTGCGGCTGACTGCGGAGGAACAAGCTTGCAACGTGTCGATGTCGTAATTCCCTGCTACAACTACGCTCATTTCCTAGAAGAATGTGTTGCAAGCGTTCTCTCGCAAGCGGATGTCGATGTCCGTGTGCTTATTCTGGACGATGCTTCGCCAGACAATACGCCAGATATTGCAACAGTCTTGGAAGCTCAGGATAAACGAGTCACATGCCGGCGCCACGAGGCAAACAGAGGCCACATCGCCACTTACAACGAGGGAATTGAGTGGGCGAGGGGCGACTTGTTCCTTCTTCTTTCCGCCGACGACTATCTTTTACCGGGCGCACTAAGCAGGTCGTCGGAGTTGATGCGCAGTAAGCCGAATGTGGGGTTCACTTTCGGGAACGCGCTGATCGCGGAGCCGGATGGCACGACACGGCGCCTCAACCCTCTTGGTCCCAACAATGTGCCCCAATGGCAGATTCTTTCCGGTTCCGAATTCATTCGATTGAGTGGAGCGACTAACATAGTTCCGACGCCGACGGCCGTCGTGAGAACAACTCTACAAAAACGGGTAGGCGGCTATCGTAAGGAACTACCACATGCCGGCGATATGGAAATGTGGCTTCGGCTCGCATCACACGCCGGGGTCGGCTTTATCAATGAAGACCAAGCTGTATATCGCAGGCATGCTTCGAACATGTCACTAAACTATTATGCAGAAAGCATTCTGCCCGACCTCCAGCAGAGAAAAGCGGCCTTCGAGTTGCTGTTTCTCCACAGGGCAGATATCCTCAAAGAGGATGAGACGTTGCGGCACTTTCTTGCCGAAGATCTGGGAAGAGAGGCACTCCGACTGGCCAGCATGGCCTTCAACAACTTCGACACTGCGGCAGCCGCGGGAATTCAGCGGTTTGCTTTGGAGGTCTATCCCGAAGTGAGAAAATCTTTGCCGTGGATCAAGCTCGCTTTCAAACAGACCATCGGACCAAAATGTTGGCATGTCTTGAATTCTGTCGGTCGGCGATCTGCCGAATGAGCTGGCTGAACCCAACCGGCTCATCCCGATGATCCACAGATCAAAACGACGGGCGATGTACCCTTGACCCAGCGTCGATGTTCACCTGGCAGTCCGTACGTCTTGCCATATATCGACCGCGGGGAGGCTTCAGTGTGCGGTGGAAACCACGACGGTGCGCATCGCTTCGTCAAACATTCTGTCACCTGTCGCCAACGCAGGATCACACCGGTCGCTAGTTCTTTGGTTGAATCCTCTGTCGCGCGTCGTCCTGCTCGTGCGCTTCTTAGAATGTTTCTGCCGGTAGCGCGGCAATGCTCGCGCAGGCCTTATGAGCGAATGCCTGCATTGCGACGCTTTACGGCGCTGACGAACGTCGCTGGTTCATCGTACAATCCGAGGCGCCAGACCATCAGACCGTGACTCAGTGGTTAATTTGCTGTGGTCATCAGGCTCTAACGAGAACCCGCTTGTGGCGCGATTATGCCCCGACCGGCTAACGGCGTCAGGAGGTCCTCGTGCCTGTAAGACTATCAGGAAAGAGATCGTTGATCTTGAACACGACCTCCGTTCGGTTCGTTGCCTTGACCTTTTTCATGATGTTGCGAACATGCACCTTGACGGTGCTTTCTCGCAGATTGAGCTCATAGGCGATGATCTTATTTGCCTTCCCGCGCCGGAGCGCCTCTACGACTTCGGCCTGACGATCGGTGAATATGCCGGCCAAAGGGCGAGCGCTCGAGTTGCCTGACTCCAGCAAGTGACGCATGGCAAATAAGGCGCTTGCAGGCACGAAAACCCCTCCCGCCACTGACAGGGCAATCAGCTCCATGCAGACACTGATGCTGACCGAGGTAGGTATGTAACCCTTGGCTCCGCACTCGAGCGCCCTCACGATCTGGGCGAAATCGTCGCTATCAGCCAATACGATGACTGGGGTCGATGAGAACTCCGACGAAAGATTTCTGATTTCTTCCGCAACGGCAGGCTCGTCGATCTTTTTGCCTCCGACGTTCAAGAGGATTGCCGAAAGAGAAGGGTATTCTTCGCGCTTTTGCTTCCACTCCTCAATTGATCCGAATGCCAGAATAAGCATATCCGCCGTGTGAGCGGCCATGCATTGCGCGAGGCATTGCCGATCAAGGGCACGGTTGTCGAGAATAACAAACGAGTGTTTCGGCCTTGACGGCCCTTCCATAAGAGTCCGGGCAACTGCGGTCGAACCATGCTCTATCTTCAAAGTGGGAGGTCCGTTTTCCTGCCTGTGGTTTAAGTTTGGTGCCATTGCTGAACTCACCGCTTCATCCTCCACATACATCCCCTACGCCTCAACTAAAGTTGAGCATTCAACTCCTCTGAAGTCAGAAGAGTTTAGAGATCGCTAAAGTACGAACCGATACCATAGTTCCCTGAATGATACACTAATTAATATAGGTTAAATTCGCACCGAAGGTCGCCAATACGATGTAAATAGAAGATAGATCGGACCGTAGACTATCCCATTACTGAGCCATTCGCGGGGATGGTTGATAACGTTACTCCTCAGTCTCAGAGCGCAACTGCTAAATCCATGGAAACAATGCCAGTACCAGGCGTCGAGGATCGGGTGCGAGCCGCCGCTAACTTTTGATCGAGGGTGGCGAGCGTTGGCGTATATTGCCATCCGACCTTTGTAAGCAGATACGCCTTTAGGTGAATAAGCTTCAACGTTTTGTTTCTTTACTCGGTTGATGAAAACAATTCTCCTTGCACGACAGAGAACTATTTGCCCTGTCGAAATGAAAACTTTGTCACATCATGCACAGGGTCTGTTGGGAGCAGGGGTCTAGGCGGATGATCGCATCAAACGTCAAGTTGGATGACGGTACCGTCATCCACCATCCAGATCTCGTGAACCTTTACGGCTGTACGATCGGCGCGGGAACGCGCATCGGCACTTTCGTGGAGATTCAGAAAAACGTCCTGATCGGCAAAAACTGCAAGATCTCCAGCCATTCCTTTCTCTGCGAGGGCGTGACGCTGGAAGACGGCGTTTTCATAGGCCACGGGGTCATGTTCACGAACGACACATACCCGCGCGCCGTCAATCCGGATGGCAGCCTGCAGACCGAAGCCGACTGGATCGTGATCCCGACCCTGGTCAAGCGCCATGCATCGATCGGCAGCAACGCCACCATCCTGCCTGGCGTGACCATCGGAGAGGCTGCGCAGGTCGGCGCCGGAGCGGTTGTAACAAAGGATGTGTCTGACGGCGCAATTGTTGCTGGCGTTCCGGCGAGGATGATCGGCCGCATCGATGATACGCCAGTCGACATGCACTCGTCGGGGGGGATGCGATGATCGGAATCGCTGTTGTCGGATATGGGTATTGGGGACCAAATCTGGTTCGGAACATCTCAGAAACGCCCCGCGCGAACCTCGTATGTGTCTGTGATCTTAGTAGCGCGCGATTGGCTGCCGTTCAAAGCCGGTATCCCGCGGTCAAGACGACGGACGACTTTGAGGAAGTCTTGCGCGATCCTCGGGTCGAGGCCATCGCCATCGCCACCCCGGTTTCCAGCCATTTCAAGCTCGCGATGAAGGCCTTAATGGCGGGAAAGCATGTCTTCGTCGAAAAGCCGATGGCCGCGACAGCGGAAGAAGCTTCGCGGATGGTCGAGGAAGCAGCGCGCCGCCGCCTCATACTGGCCGTGGACCATACGTTCGTCCACACGGGCGCCGTTCGCAAGATGTGCGAACTCGTCGAAAGCGGCCTGGGGGACATGTATTACTACGACTCGGTTCGGGTCAATCTCGGACTGTTCCAGCACGATGTCAGCGTCATCTGGGACCTCGCCGTGCACGACCTGTCTATCTTGGACTATGTCCTGCCGGAGAAACCCGTCGCCGTTTCTGCGATCGGGATGAGCCATGTGACCGGCGAGCCCGAGAACATTGCGTATCTGACACTTTTCTTCGAGAGCAAGCTCATCGCGCACATCCATGTCAATTGGCTGGCGCCGGTCAAGGTACGCCGTACGCTGATCGGCGGCAGTAACAAGATGATCGTCTATGACGATCTGGAGCCCAGCGAAAAGATCAAGGTCTACGACAAGGGCATCACGATGAACTGCAATTCTGACGCCTACGGCGAGAAGGTCCATCAGATGCTGGTGGGCTATCGCAGCGGCGACATGTACGCGCCCAGGCTCGATATGACCGAGGCGCTGAAAACCGAATTGGAGCAATTCATCGATTGCATCGAACAAAATGCGCGGCCGATCACCGACGGCCATGCCGGGCTGCGTGTGGTTCGCACGCTCGAGGCCGCCACCCGGTCGCTCGCTCAGCGCGGCCGTGTCGTCGAGCTTGAGGAAGTGAGGCGCATAGCATGATCCCGTTCCTCGACCTCAAAGCACAATACGCGTCGATCAAGGACGAGATCGAGCCCGCGGTGCTCCGCGTGCTTGCCTCGGGGCAATACATATTGGGCGACGAAGTCGCTCATCTCGAGGAGGAATTCGCGGACTTTTGCAACGTCAAGCATGCGATCGCCGTTAACACCGGAACCAGTGCCTTACACCTGGCCCTGCTTGCAGCGGGCGTCGGCCCTGGCGACGAGGTCATCACCGTGCCGTTCACCTTTGTCGCAACTGTGTCGGCGATTTGCTACACAGGCGCACGACCCGTGTTCGTCGATGTCGAACCCGTCACGCTCACAATGGATCCGGCCCAGGTCGAGGCGAAGATAACTCCACGTACCAAGGCGATTATTCCTGTCCACCTTTACGGCCAGATGGCCGGGATGGACGCGATCAAGGCGGTTGCCGACCGCTACCGGGTGCCCGTCATCGAAGATGCCTGCCAAGCCCACGGGGCGGAATACAAAGATCGGCGTGCAGGCAGCATCGGTGTATCCGGCTGCTTCAGCTTCTATCCGGGCAAAAATCTCGGCGCCTGCGGCGAGGGGGGCATAGTCGTTACGAACAGCGACGATCAGGCCCAGACGATACGGATGCTGCGCGACTGGGGTCAGGAACAGCGCTACCGCCATCTGCTCAAAGGCTTCAACTACCGGATGGATGCCATTCAAGGCGCGATCCTGCGTATCAAGCTACGACATCTTGAAGCCTGGACCGAAGCGCGTCGCGCTCATGCCCGCCGCTATTCGTTGCTGCTTGCCGGATCGCCGCATTTGAAGACGCCTGTCGAGGTCGAAGATCGCCGTCACGTCTATCATGTCTATGCCGTAAGAAGCCGTGATCGCGATGGACTTCAACGCGCACTCACCGCGGAAGGCATTCAGTCCGGGCTGCACTATCCCATCCCGGTTCATCTGCAGAAGGCGCATGCGGATCTCGGTTACCGGATGGGCGACTTTCCGATCTCGGAAGCCGCGGCGCACGAGGTCCTCTCGCTTCCGATCTATCCCGAGATGACTGCGCGGCAGGTTGAACAGGTGGTCGCCGCAATGGAGTACGCCTATGTCGGCTAACCGCACAGGCGAGGCTCGACGCGTGCAGGCGGTCCATGGCCGGAATGAAAGGCTGACGGACCCAGCCTACCAGACCGCGTTGGTTGAAGAGCTCAGGCAATCATACGGGCGCGCGGGCCTGATCGAACTCTACGGTCGCTTCGCCGCAGGGGAGGGGTTCATCGACGCCTTGATGCGGAAAGCCATCTGGCAAAGTATTACGCGACGTTGCGGCACTGCATTGCAGGCCGCAAGCGGTGCCGGCTTCAAGCACCCCGAAACTTTCGAAATCGGGAACGGCGTCTTCATCGGCACCCAGGCCTATATTCAGGGGCGTTACGACGGTACCTGCGTGATCGGCGACAATGTGTGGATCGGCCCGATGGCCTATTTCGACGCTCGCGACCTGGTGATCGAGGAGTTTGTGGGATGGGGCCCCGGCGCAAAGGTGCTTGGCTCAAGCCACACCGCCATCCCGGTGGATGAGCCCATCATTCGCACGGATCTCGAAATCAAGCCGGTGCGCATTGGCGCATGGGCCGATATCGGAACGAATGCGACAATTCTTCCCGGCGTGCGTATTGGGAAGGGTGCGATCATTGGAGCCGGAGCAGTCGTTGTCTCCGACGTCGAGCCGTTCGCGGTCGTTGCGGGTGTGCCGGCGAGGTTCATTCGCTGGCGCACGGACGTCGATTCGATGCCGGATATGTCGCGTGGGGGAAGATCATGAGAAATAAGCGGGTGCTCATTACCGGCGGAGCCGGTCTGATCGGGTCCCATATTGCCGATCTCGTCGCATTGGAAGAGCCTCGCGACATCATCATTCTCGACAACTTCGTGCGCGGACGGCGGGACAATCTTCGGACGGCGATGAGCAGTGGTCCTCTCAGGATTATCGACGGAGATATCAGAGACAGAGCGCTAGTAGCTAAAGCCTTCGAGGGGGTCGATATTGTCTTTCACCAGGCGGCGATCCGAATTACGCAATGTGCCGAAGAGCCACGGCTTGCCTTTGATGTTCTGGCGGAGGGCACGTTCAATGTTCTTGAAGCCGCCGTTAAGGCAGGCGTATCGAAGGTAATCGCTGCCTCCTCTGCTTCCGTGCTGGGGCTTGCCGATAGCTTCCCAACGAGCGAAGAGCATCACCCGTATAACAACCGGACGATCTACGGCGCGGCGAAAACGTTCAACGAGGGACTGCTGCGCAGCTTTGCCGAGATGTACGGCCTCCGCTATGTCGCGCTCCGCTATTTCAATGTTTACGGTCCGCGAATGGACGTTCACGGCGCCTATACCGAAGTGCTGATTCGCTGGATGGAGCGGCTCGCGGCCGGAATGCCGCCGATCATCCATGGCGATGGCAGTCAGACCATGGACTTCGTGCATGTCCGTGACATAGCCAGGGCAAACGTGCTGGCCGCGATGTGCGACGTCACGGACGAGGTGTTCAATGTCGCCAGCGGCGAGGAAACAAGCCTCCTGGAGCTCGCTCGGATTTTGAGCGGAATCATGGGGTCCTCACTCGAACCTCAACACCATCCGGCAAGGACGGTGAACGGCGTGACCCGTCGTCTTGCCGACACGGGCAAAGCCGAACAGCTCCTGGGCTTCAAGGCCGAGATCCCGATAGACGAAGGACTTCGTGATCTTGTGGCGTGGTGGCGGCTGGAATCGGCTGCAGCAGGAGGCGAAGCTGCATGAGTCACTCGCTGCCTTTGATTCCGGTCGCAAAGCCCGTTCTCGGAGAGGAGGAGGCTGAGGCGGTCCGCCGGGTCATTCTGTCAGGATGGGTAACACAAGGGCCGGAAGTCGCGGCTTTCGAGAGCGAATTTGCAGCCTATGTTGGTGCGGCGCACGCTTGCGCCGTTTCCAACTGCACGACCGCGCTTCATCTGGCTCTGAAGGCAGTCGGTATCTGCCCGGGCGATGAAGTCATCACGGTCAGCCATTCGTTCATCGCGACGGCGAACGCCGTCAGATATTGCGACGCGATGCCGGTCTTCGTCGACATCGAAGCGGACGGTTACAACATCGACCCCAGCCTGATTGAAACCGCAATCACGCCCCGCACGAAGGCAATCCTTTGTGTGCATCAGCTCGGCATGCCTTGTGATCTTCGCGGTATCGTGGAGATCGGAAAGCGCCACTCGATACCGATTATCGAGGACGCGGCCTGCGCGACGGGCAGCGAGATCCTTTGGGAAGGCCGTTGGGAAAAGATTGGCAAACCACACGCCGACATCGCGTGCTTCTCCTTCCACCCCCGCAAGGTCGTCACGACCGGTGATGGCGGCATGTTGACCACGGCCAATCCCGAATATGACCGAAAATTCCGGCTGTGGCGTCAGCATGGCATGAGCGTCACCGATACCGTCCGCCACGGCTCGAAGCAGGTGATCTTCGAGGACTATGATGAACTGGGCTACAACTACCGCATGACCGACCTGCAGGCCGCCGTTGGACGGGAGCAACTTCGACGGCTGCCAGAACTGATCAAGCGTCGGCGGCAGCTTGCAGCGCGGTATAGCGAGCGCCTGTCCACGATCGCGGGGCTAGTGCCGCCGGTCGAGCCCAGTTGGGCTCGCAGCAACTGGCAGAGCTTTTGTGTGAGATTGCCGAGCACGGCCGACCAACGGGCAGTCATGCAAGCGCTGCTCGATCAGGGTATCTCGACCCGGCGCGGTGTCATGAACATTCATCTTGAGAAAGCCTATTCTGGCCAAGGCTTTCATCGCGCCGCCACAAGCCTGATGCAAAGCGTGTCAGCGCAGCAGCGAACGATCATCCTGCCGCTCTTTGCCCAGATGACGAAGGTCGACATGGCCTGGGTGGTTGACGCACTTCACGGGTACTTTGCTGAAGCCGCCAACGCCGAAGCAGTCTGACTGCACGAGCGAAACGTTGCCGTTGGGCGATACAGTATAGCAGGGCAGGGCGGCGCCTATCACGCCGACTTCGCGATCCATGCCCTGATGGCCGCGGGCATTGACTCGGGCGGCAGCAGTTCGACCAACATGCGCAGCGAATAGAGTGTGCTTAGAGCGACTGCGACGCAGCCAATCACCGTCGCCGGCCATAGCGGTAAAACCCAAAAGGCGCAGAATACCAATCCCGATGCGGGCAGGAAAAGCAGCGCGTGCCTAAGATTGGCTGCCGTCCAACGGAAGCCGGTGAACCGGCGTACGATCACGTAAATCAGGATACTATGCCAGACATAGAGGCCAAAAAACGCCATGCCGGCTCCTAGCGCACCAAACTTTGATACGAAGAGCCAGGCCAGTCCCACGTGCACCAGCGTGGCCGCTACCTCCGTCCAGAAGAAAATAGTCTGCGCGCCTTTCGCCAACACGATGAATCCCATCGGCCAAGCGACAATCCTGAGCATCATTCCAAGGCAGATCCAGCGCAGAAGATCCACGGCCCCGTGAAATTCAGCGGAATAAAACAAGCTCATCACGAGCGGCGCCAAGGTCAACGTGGCGAGCAGACCGGGGCCCGCGAGCAGAATGCTAACCTCGGCCTGTTCATTGACCAGCCGGTTGCACTCGGTATTGTTGCCGGCGATGGCGGTCAAGCGTGGATAGAAGTCCGTTCCCATCGCCTGCAAAATGAAGCCGGCGTAGAGACCGCCAAGCGCCCAGGCCGCCTGATACAATCCCGCCGCCACAACGCCCCCTTCCTTCAGCACTATAATGCGGATGGCATAGGCCGCGCCGGAGGTCAGAAGTCCGCTTGCCATGAAGACGACGCCGAGCCTGAGCAGAGCTGTCGCTTCCTGCCCAAACTGGCGCGCCGACATGGGTGGTGGCTGCACGCCCGTTTGTCTGCTGTACCACCAGGTCGGAAGGATTGAGACCGCGGCAGCCGCGACGAGAGAGGGCACGATCGCTTGCGCACCGAAGAGGTAGATCAAGGGAACCGTGACTGCCGTGCCCAAAAGAGCTGTGAGCACGTTGATGCGGGCAAGATTTGCAATGCCACGCAAGCCTTGGATCAGAGCAGTCTGTCCCGCGGATACCAGTCGGAAAAATACGGCCAGGGAAAGCAGCGCAACGCCGCCGGCGTGCTGGTAGTCGCCAAAAGTGAGAGTCGAGACCGGAAGCGCCAGGGCCGCGAGCAACACGGCACCGAGCACCCCGAGCACCGTCGACATGCGCCGGAGAACTGTCGCCGACCGCACAATTCTCTCTGCGTCGCCGGTCCCCGCGGCCTCTGCCATCTGACGTACGCCGCTACTGTTGACTCCCAAACCAGCTACGGCTTGGGCGATATCCGCTATTGACCCGTAAAGGCCCATAAGCCCAACGCCTTCCGGTCCAAGCAGAACCGCCAGGGCTTTGTTGCGAATGATGCTAAGGGCGACGTTCACGAGCGAGGACCCGCCCATTAGCATCGTCGACTTCAGGATCTGGGTATAAGTCTGGCCACTGGGCGGGATCATGCGCAGAGTCATCAGATTGCCCCTAGCCGTTTATCCTGTGGCGCAGGGTCTCCGGCGCGCACCAGGCGTATTCCTCAACGCAATCGCCAAGAAGCTCCTGGAAGTACGGCAGGTCGCGGAGCGTTGAAATGATCAGGATCTCGCGGATCACCGAAGGCATCAACGAGATTAAGGGATAGTAGAGTATCGGCTTGCCGCAAACCGGCAATATCTGCTTGGAAACCGCGATCGTGAGAGGATAAAGGCGTGTGCCGTTCCCTCCCGCAAGTATTATTTCCTTCATGCCGCTTCCCCCTGGTCTTGCTTCCGCTGAATGAGAACGCGCCCGTCACGAAACTTGCGGATCACACATGCTCTTCGCCGTTACTGACTTGCCTGATTGGAATGCGTCCCGTCCTCGGTAGGCACGCCGGGAATAGCCTGAGACTGAGACGGCCCTTCCGCAATGCGGGATTGAACGACTCTCACCACATCACCCGGCAGCAACGCTGTC
The DNA here is from genome assembly GCF_012641395.1 of Rhizobium sp. P32RR-XVIII. Lineage (GTDB taxonomy): Bacteria > Pseudomonadota > Alphaproteobacteria > Rhizobiales > Rhizobiaceae > Rhizobium. The sequence continues at coordinate 27,625 of NZ_JABAIH010000027.1, forward strand.
ATCTCTGAGGCCGGCAACTGATTGACTTGTCCCTTATCCCGCCGGCTCACGGTAAAGGTAAGCAGCGGTTCCTCACCACGGGTTCTCGATGCGTCGCCGGTCGAGAGTTCGTCGAGGAGCAGCTTCTGCGTCATTTCGCGCTTCAATTTGAGCTGATCAAGAGCTGCCTGTTCCGACTGCAATTCGGAGGCGAGTTCGCTCCGCCGCCCGTCATTAAGCCCTTCGAGATTGCGGGTCGTTTCGCTGATCGCCTGACGTCCTCGCATGATGGCGGTGACGAGGTCGAGCCGGTCGGAACGGTAGGTGGTGAGCAACCGTTGCAGGTCCATCTGGCGCGAGGTGACGGTGAGCCCGCGCTCGACCAGAGTCTTGACGCTGCTCAGCTGCTCCTCGACCGATCCGATATTGTCATCCGCGCCCTTTAGCTTCTCTTGGAGCGTATCGATCTCGGTGGTCAAAAGATCGCGCAATTCCGCGAGCGACTTTGACTGTCTGTCCAGCGCACTTGCACGAGCCTCAAAGATGACCCTTTCCTGGTTGTAGATTCCAGTGGCGAATTGCTGATCGGCGCCGAGCGGCTGCTCGAAAGTTATTTCTTTCGCCCCAGCCATCTCCGCCTGGAGCCGCGCTATTTTGGCGGCACTACGTAGGAGCGAGTGATCGATGTCTCGCAATTCACCTGCGAGCCTGACCGTCTGCGATTGCTGCTGACTTGCCGCGCGGACCGGGCCGCCGCTCATTGCCAGGGATTGCAGGACGGTAAGTCCCGACCGAAATTTGTACTCCCCGGGCGTGGTTACGTCTCCTATGACATATATTGGCGGGTACTCGATAATTTCGATGCTGACCGTTGGCGTCTGGACCAAGCCGATTTTTTCCTGCAGACGCTTGGCGATCTCGCTTGTGAGGCCGGCGTTATCCAGATTGCCGACGGAAAGCGAGCCAAGAAGGGGCAAAAAGACTGCACGTTCATCCGAGACCGTGTAGTCGCCGCCAAGCGCATCCCATCGTTCATATTGGCCCTTGGCCGGCATCCATTGGACTATCGTCAGACGGATTTTCGTTTGCGGAGCAAAGGGACTGCCATCGGCGAGAACCGGCGAGACCGCTCCGGCAAGAAAGACGAGTGCACTGATGACAAACGTCGCGCGAAAGAACACGTAAGGGACGCGGTGCGATAACTTCATGTACATGTCCAGCCTGCAAAGCGTCCTTAAACGGACGCCGGTCCAATGCCTTCGACGCTGCGCGAACGCCGGACGCCAAATCCGAAGCCGCAACGCTAGTGTGCAGTCTGGCGAAGCCTTGAGGAAGGTGGAGGTAGTTTGCTTCGCCTCATCAATATTGATGAGGTAGGCAGGTGCTTCAGCCAAAATCGAGCGGAAACACATGTCTCGGCGCTGCTCGGAGGCATTGCGCGGGAAGTCCGGAGGTCATGCGCGCAAGAAAAGGCGCGCTTGCCGCGAAGGACCGTTTCCACGGTCCCTCGCGGCAGGGTTTTTACGCTCGGACCGTCGATCTTGCCGGCACGATGACGTTGATCACAACAGCAACGGCAATGTTCGCAGCAAGCGCAAGCAGGCCTGTATAGACGGTGAAGGGCTCACCGCCGAGACTGAGAGCATGCAGCGGCTTCCAGCCGGCATCCCAGACGAGGAAGGTGCCGCCGAACAAGCCGACGAACCAACCTGCAAGCAGGCTCGGTGCACGGAACCAGTTGGTGTACAGGCCGAAGACCAGAGCCGGAAGCGTCTGCAAGATCCAGATGCCGCCAAGCAATTGCAGGTCGAGCGCGAACTGCGTTGGCAGGAAAAGGATGACGAGCAGGGCGCCGATCTTCACGACGAGCGACGTGACCTTCGCGACCTTGGCTTCGCCAGCGTCACTGACATCCGGATTGACATAGGCTTTCCAGAAATTGCGCGTGAAGAGGTTGGCGGCGCCGATGCTCATGACCGCAGCCGGAACGAGCGCGCCGATTGCGATTGCCGCGAAGGCAAAGCCCGCAAACCAGCTCGAAAACAGCGTTTTGAAAAGCGCCGGAACCACGTCATTCGGGCTTTCGAGCTGCAGGTTCGCGGCATGACCCATGTAACCAAGCAGTGCCAGCAGGCCGAGGAGCAGCGTATAAGCTGGCAGCAGGACCGCATTCTTGCGGATCGTGTTGCCGCTGTTGGACGCGAAGATGCCCGTCAGCGTGTGCGGGTACATGAAGGCGGCGAGCGCCGAACCCAGGGCCAGCGTTGCGTAGGCAACGTATTGATTGCCGGCAAGCAGCAGGCTGCCGGAGCCTTTCGCCTGGAAGGCGGCATCGGCCGAGGCGAAGACATTGGCATAGCCGCCGAGCTTTGAGGGAATGAGCGCGACAGCTGCAATCACCACGATATAGATCATGATGTCCTTGACGAAGGCGATGAGCGCCGGAGCACGCAGCCCTGCGGAATAGGTATAGAGCGCCAGCACGATGAAGGCGATTGCCAGCGGCAGCTCGCCGTGCAGACCGAGCGCCTTCAAGACCGCCGTCATGCCGACGAGCTGGAGGGCGATGTAGGGCATGGTGGCGATGACACCGGTTGCCGCCACGGCGAGTTCGAGACCCCGCGAGCCGTATTGGCCATGGACGACATCACCAGCCGTCACATAACCAAAGTCCTTGGCGCGTTTCCAAAGAACAGGCATCACCATGAAGACAAAGGGATAGACAATGATGGTGTAGGGCAGGGCGAAGAAGCCATAGGCGCCGACAGTATAGACCAGCGCCGGAACGGCGATGACCGTATAGGCAGTATAGAAATCGCCGCCGACCAGGAACCAGGTGATCCAGGTGCCGAAGCTACGGCCGCCCAGGCCCCATTCATCGATATGGGCGAGTGTTTCGGGCTTGCGCCAGCGGCTTGCGACGAAACCCATGACGGTGACGAGCGCGAAGAAAAAGATGAAGACGGCAAGCGCCATGCCGTTGATCTCAGTCGTCATGGTGCGTGCTCCGATAGGCGATCCAGGTCAGGAAAGCGGTAATCGGCACCCAGGCGAGCTGGTACCAATAGAAGAAGGGGAAGCCGAAAAGAGACGGCTCGAGAACATTGTAAAAGGGCGGCCAGAGCAGGCCTATATAGGGGATGACGAGCAGCCAGAGCGCTGCCTTGCTATGTCGTTTTTCCATGTCGGGATACCTTTCAGGCGCCATGATCAAGGCCACCGGGTGTGTCGGCGTGGAAGGTCGTTTCCGTCAGGCAGCGGCCGCGGAGGGCCTTGCCAGGTTCAGTGCAGCAGGTTTTCTGCTGAATCGAAAGCAGGCATGATGCATGGAACTCCTCCCAACAGCCCCGCGGGCGGGGCGTGAGGAACTCCTATGCCGCCGGTTTTCGTGCGACAAGGTGGCGAAAGAGACGAAATTCGCCGCCCTACCCAGAACTGGGTAGGCGAGGGGTTTACCCGATCTTTTTAGCAATACCGCGATCGATCGCATAGCGGATCAAGCCGGCCGTCGTGGCTATGCCGAGCTTTTTCTTGAGGTTCTTTCGGTGAGTTTCAGCCGTGGCGGAACTTATCCCGAGCGTTTCGGCGATCTCCCGGTTGCTACTGCCGGTACCGATCAGCCCCAGAATGTCGCCTTCGCGCGGCGTCAGCGGGTCGCCATCCTCCCCCGTGCCGCGCTCCATCAGCACGTCGACGACTCCCGAGGAGAAATAGGTCCCTCCGCTCGCCACCGTCTCGATGGCCGAGACGATCTCGTCCGTCGACACGTCCTTGAGGACGTAGCCGGCTGCACCACGCATCACCGACGAGGAGATATACTCCCGGCTGTCATGCATAGAGAGCATCACGATTCGTGCCTCCGGAAGTTCTTTCCTAAAGACCTCGATCGCTTCGATGCCGCTTAGCTTCGGCATGTTGATGTCCATCAGCACCACCTGGGGCTGGACCCGCCTGCCGATATCAAGACCCGACTGCGCAAGCCCGGCCGTGCCGACGACCTCGATACGGTCGAATGTTTCGAGCACCGCCTTCAGCCCGTCCAGCACGAGCGGATGGTTGTCGATCAGGAGCACCTTGATTTTCGGCGGCTGGCTCATGCGGCTTGGGCCTTCTGACGAGCGGACAGATTGGCCGATTTCGGCATCATTGCCGTTAGCGTCGTACCGGTCGCGCTCGTATTGATCAGCAATCGACCACGGAAATGGGCGATACGCTCCTGCATGTTGCGCAGACCGAGACCGGATGCGCCGAAACCGACGCTCTTGCTGCCATCGAATCCGGTTCCATTGTCAGAGATCGTCATGCGCGCACGCCCGCCATCGCTCCAGAGCTTGACTGTAAGCCGATTGGCGCCCGAATGCCGCTCGACATTGTTGAAGGCTTCCTGGGCGACCCGATAGAGAGCAGTGCTGGCCTCGGGCTTCAACGTGTCGATAAAGCCAGCGGCTTCGATATTCGTGTCCATTCCTGTGCGGTCAGCGAAATGATGGCACAGCGCTTCGAGTGCAGCGGTAAGGCCGAGATCGTCGAGAACCCGGGGGCGGAGATCGTGCGAAAGCCGCCTGATTTCCTTGATGGCGCCGTTCAGCGCCTCGACGCCGCGATCAATGGTGAGGGCGGCATCATCGACGTTCGTCCTGACCTTGCGGCCAGCGAGATCCATGGCATAGCGGACGCCCAAGAGGTTCTGCGAAACGCCGTCATGCAGTTCGCGCGCCAGCCGTGAGCGCTCCTCTTCCTGGGTATTAATCACCCGTTGCGTCAGTTCCTTGAGCCGACCGTCGGCGATACGACGTTCATGGAACGTCACAAGCATGCAGGTGGTGAAAACGACCAGCACCGCCGGCACCGCGATCAGCGCCACGATCACGAACGTCTCTTTAATGTTGGAACGCATGCCGTCATTGGCGGCGGCACTTTGCGCAAAGACGTCGTCGAGATAGACGCCCGTCCCCACGACCCAATGCCATTTGTCGAGGCTGACGACGAAGGACAGTTTGTCGGCGATCTGTCCGGTCGAGGGCTTCTGCCACTTGTACTGGTGCAGTCCGCCGCCGGCCTTTGCCGTCGCGATCAGTTCGGCAATCACTTTGTCTCCGTCTGGATCCGTCAGGGCGAGCCAATTGCGCCCGTGCCGAAAGCTCTGGCGCGGATGGACGATGTTGTTGCCGTCATAGTCATAGACGAAGAAGTATCCGTCCTTGCCATAGTCGAGTGAGGCGAGAATTTCCGCCACCTTATCCTTGGCGGCCTGATCGTCGGGGGCGGCATCGTGGTAGGTCGTCTGGATGGCCGACACGGCGAGATTGGTGAGGTTGAGAATTTCCGCTTCCTTGGCTTCCAGCATGTACTGCTCGAACGTCTCGATGCTGTTCTTGGCGAGATTGGCCGATTGCCAGGTGATGAAGGCGGTGATCGCCAGGATCGAGATCACGAGCGGGATGATCGCAAGTGCGATTATCTGGTGCCGTAGGGTCAATTGAGCATCCTTCCATGTACCGCCTCGTAGCCTTGGCATTAACGACGGATCGCCCCGATAAGCCCGGCTAGTAAGGGGCAACGACGGCACGGGTCAAGTCCGGACAAACATCTCCGGGCTACCAAGCGGTGCGACTCGCTACGCGCGCAATAGTGTCACCGTTCTCGCGCGCGCTTCGGCTATTCCGAAAGCGGGCAACAACACCATCCCGGTCGCGTTTTCCGGTCGAGATAACAAGGTGGCGTTTAAACCGCGATATTTCAATGCGATGGACACTACTGGCCGGCGGCAATCCCGACCGGCTTCATGCAGCACAGTGCCGTCATCTTCCTGAAACATTTATTTCGGATAAGGACTGCCTGTAGCAAACGCAACAACGCCACTTGGGTGCCAGATCGAATGAGTGCGGTGGAAAATTCCCTTGACGAGCGGATCGAGGCAGCTCTGCCCGCCATGTCTCCGGCTGAACAGAAGATGGCGTCGTTCTTCCGCACGCAGAAGGAGACGGTCCTCCTGATGTCGGCCGCCGAGATCGCTGAAAGGGCGGGGACCAGCGACGCCACCGTCGTACGAACGGCCCGGTCGCTTGGCTTCGAGGGTCTCTCCGGTCTGCGCGAAGCCATTCTCGCCGATCTCACCGGTGGAGGACCAGAGGGGCGCCTCAAACGCACGCTTGAAGATCTAAGCGAGTATCCGGATGGCGTTCTTGGTCACGTGCTGAAAGCCCATCGCGAGAGCCTTGAGGTGATGGCCTCATCGGATTTCTCGGATGCCTTCAGGCGCACCGTCCAACTGCTCTTCTCGGCCCGCCGGCGCTTCGTCTTCGGCATTGGTCCCTCCGGCAGCGTCGCCGACTATGCCGCCTTGCAGTTCAACCGGCTCGGGTTGCCGACCACGGCTTTGTCTGAGAGCGGAATCGGTCTGGCCGACCGTCTGCTGACGATCGGGGAGGGCGATGCAATCCTGATGATTGCCTATGCGCCCATCTATCGCGAAGTCTCGGTTCTTCTCGATCACGCTGAGGAGAACAATGTTCCGGTCGCCTTGGTCGGCGACAGCCTTGCGCCTTTTGTTCGAAAGCGCGTTGTCGAGGTTCTAGCCGTGCCACGCGGCAGGGCGGACCATCTTGCCATGCATGGAGCTACGATCGTCCTCATCGAGGCGATGATCGTGGCGCTTGCCGCACAGGATCGATCAGCGGCGCTCGCCTCGCTGGAGAAATTCGGCGCTCTGCGCGGCGCGATCGACAAGCTTTGGCTGAAGAGGGGCGTAAAAAGGTAAAGTACCCTTAGGAAAACAACATCAATTCTGTAATATTATTGAAATATTGTCATGGTATATTTGACGAGCATTCTTTGCTTCCAATAAAGCAAACTTTAAGGATAGAGAAATGAGCAAGTATTTATTCGCCGGAGCGTTCGTATCCGCTTTGCTCGGTGCGATCGTCCCTTCAAACGCTGCGGACCATCTTATCGTCTACTCGGCGCTCGATACGGTTGATGCGGCCACCAAGGCGTTCACCGAGAAGACCGGCACTCAGGTCGATCTGGTTCGCCTTTCGACGGGCGAGTTGCTCGGCAAGGTCGCTGCAGAGGGCAACAACCCCAAATTCGACATCCTTTGGGTCGAGGGTTCGGCCGTCATGAGCAGACTGGCGGAGCAGGGCATTCTCAAACCGGAGCCCGGCCTTGCCGACAAGGTCGACTATACTGACCTTGGCCGCCGCCTTGTGCCGCAGAGCCAGGCCTACTTCCCGGTCACCGTCTCGACGACGGCGATCGCCGTCAACACGAAGAAGATCGGCGATGCCGCACCGCCGAAAAGCTGGACCGATCTGGAAAAGTTCGCCGGCAAGGTTGCCGCCAAGGATCCGAACCTCTCCGGTCCGGCCTTCCAGTGGCTCGCTAGCTATTTTGCCGACAAGGGCGTCGATGCCGGCAAGGCGGAGCTCGAGAAGATCCTGACCAATAAAGCGCTCAGCGGCATTCCAAGCGGCGGCGCTGTGAACAAGTCGCTCGTCACCGGCGACGCGAGCCTGGCGATTCAGCAGGATACATCGATCTATGCGCTGATCGCCCAGAAGGAGCCGATCTCTGTCGTCTACCCGTCGGAAGGCGTCGTCGCAATTCCTTCCAGCGCAGGCATTGCCAGCGTCTCCACGCATGAGGATCAGGCGAAGGCCTACATCCAGTTCCTGCTGACGAAGGAAGGCGAGACAGCAATGCTGCAGACTGAAGGCGGCGACGGCTATTTCGCACCGGTCATCAACGGCGTGAAGGGCAATGGTGCCCGCGTCGACAACACAGCTACTTGGCAGATCCTCGACGACAAGATGGCCTCCGCAAACGAGACCGAATGGAAGCAGTGGTTCCGCGACCAGTTCGTTCCCTGATTACGCCCGAGGCGCGGTGTTTTCGCCGCGCCTCTTTCAACCAGAGACGCTGAGGCTTTTCGGTGCTGGAATGACGATCTCCTTGAATATCGGTCGACGAAACTGGGGAGGCAGCGCGCCACTTCTGTGGCTTGTCGCCTTTGTGCTGATCGGCCTGCCGCTCCTGTTGGTGCTGGCACAGGCTGTGTTGCCGAAGCTTTTCGATCCGGTCGCGCCGAGTTTCCAGCCGGAGTTTACGGCGCTCGGCCGGCTTGTCGGTTCTCCACGCCTGTTTCGCGGTATTCTCAACACGATCCTCCTCGGTATCGCCGGCGCCGTCACGTCCACGGCGCTGGGAGCGGCTCTGGCGCTTACCCTGACGCTAACGGACGTGCGATTGCGCCGCCTGTGGCTCGTCCTGCCCTGGATCGTGTTCGCGATGCCGAGCTACCTCAAGGGGCTCGCTTGGGTGCTGCTCATGTCCCGGGGCGGCTATCTCGTCCATCTCGGCGTTCTCACGCCGGAAGAAGCCGCTGCGTTTTTCGGCCCGCCGGGCCTCCTGATGGTGATGGCCTTGGCGCTGTTCCCGGTTCCCTATTTCATCGTTCGTTCGCGGCTGCAGGGGCTCGGCGGAGAATTCATCGATGCGGCGCGCATGGCCTCCGCACGACCGCGCCAGACGATCCGGCGGATCATCGTGCCGATGCTGCTGCCGGCCATTGGCCTCTCGCTGTTGACGACTTTTGCGGAGATCGTCGGCGATTTCGGGATAGCCAATACGATTGCGCGATCCATGAATTTCGGCCTGCTGACCTATAACATCTACGCGGCCACCGCGAGCTTTCCAGTCGATTTCGCTGCCGCCGGTGCGCAGGCACTGCTGCTTGTGGTACTCGTTTCCGGTTCTGTTGCGGCGACGGTGCTCAGTGGTGCCCAGCGCGAAACCCGCTTTCTCTCTGGCCGCAACCGGCAACTCGTCCGATACCAGCTGGGTGCCTGGCAGCCATTCGCGGTCCTTTGCCTTGCAATAGGTTCACTTGGCGCGGCAATACTGCCGTTGCTATCGATTGTTGTGCGGGCTTTCACAATCTCTCTGACAGATGGGCTGTCCCCGGGAAATTTCTCCCTTGATGCCATGCGGACAGTGTTCGACTCCGCAAGCGTCGCGGGCCAGGCGCTCGTCTGGAGCTTCGTCTATGCACTGCTGGCTGCCCTCGTTGCCGTAGCGTTCTCGACGCTGTTCGCCTATCGAATCTCACTCGCCTCCAGCGCGACCCGCCTGCTTTCTGCCGGCCTCGCGATGGTGACCGTCGCCATTCCCGGCATCATCCTCGCGTTCGGATACATTCTTCTCTACAACCGTCTCGCCGGCTTCCGCGATCTCGGCCTTTACGGATCGCGGCTGCTGCTGGTGATCGGCTATGCCGCCGCCGCGCTGCCCTATTGCCTGATCTTCCTCTGGGCGGCGCTTGACCGGCTAGGGAGCTCGCTTGGCGAAGCTTCGCGGCTTTCGGGCGCCGACCCCATGCAGCATCTGCGGCGCATCGTTCTGCCGCTCATTCGCAGGGCTGTCGTTGTCGCGTTCGGGGTGACGATGGTTCGTTCGCTCTTCGAGCTGCCGATGTCGCAATTCCTGATACCGAGCTCCGGCTCGGCTCTGCCCGCTCTGATCGTCAATGACTTCACGCAGGACCGGGATGCCGTTGCCTGCGCTCTGGCGCTGACAGCGCTTTGCGCCGTCGGCATCGTGGCTGGAATTGCCGCCCTTTTTCGAAATGAACGCGATCCCGCCAAGGAGGCCGGACGATGACCCAGCCCGCACTGGAATGTTCTTCTCTCGTCAAATCGCTTGGCGGCAAGTTGGTGTTGAACGACTTGGCCGTATCGGTTGAGCCGGGCGAGGTGGTTGCGCTCGTCGGGGCCAGCGGTTCAGGCAAGTCGACACTGCTTCGATCGATCGCCGGTCTTGTCTCACCGGATAGCGGTGAGATCCGTATCCAGGGCGATCTCATGTGGTCGCGCCGCGGGGAGGTGCCTGCCGAGGACCGCAATGTCGGGCTGGTGTTTCAGGATTATGCCCTATGGCCGCATATGTCAGTGCGCCAGAACCTGAGCTTCGGTCTCGAAGTGCGCGGGCTTAAGCGCGAGGAGATCAAGCGGCGGGTCGATCACGCGCTGGAAATCACGCAGCTCGGATCTCTGGAGGCACGGCGGCCAAGCGAACTTTCCGGCGGACAGCAACAGCGCGTGGCGATTGCCCGCTGCCTTGCGATGCGGCCGCGCCTATTGTTGCTCGACGAACCTTTGAGCAACCTTGATGCGGCGCTGCGTGATGATCTCAGGTCGGAGATGATGCGGCTCATCCGCGCCGAAGGCATGACGGCTGTCTATGTGACGCATGATCAGGTCGAGGCAATGGCTGTGTCCGACCGGCTGGCGGTGATGGACCGTGGATCGATCGTGCAGTTTGCGTCGCCGCAAGCCATTTATGCCGCGCCGGCGAACGCTTTCGTCGCCCGCTTCCTCGGCGGCTTTTCGCTGATCAGCGGCACGGCCCATGACAACCGTTTCGCCGTCGGCGGCAATGGGGGCGTGCTCAGCCACAGCTCCAGTGGAATGAACGGCTCGGCCATGCTCGTCGTCCGCCCGGAGGACGGCCGGCCAGTAGACGAGCATCCCGACAACCATCTGACCGGCGAGGTTGTCGACAGCGCATTCCACGGCCGCTGCTGGCGTCTGCAAATCAAAGTCGGTTCCGACGTTGTGCGACTGGATTGGCCGCGCAGGGAGGTTCCCGGCTCGGCTCTCGCCTTCTCGCTTCCGCCGGAGCGATGCACCGTACTTCCGGCCTGACCCGCTTTATTGAAGACTGATATGGACAAATGAAATGACAACAATAACAAGCATAGGCTCGACCGTGACGGCGGCCTTCCTCGGTTCCTTCGTGGAGGTCGTCGAGGCCTTCACCATCATCCTTGCCGTCGGCGTGACGCAGAGCTGGCGTCCGGCCTTCATCGGCACTGGCCTTGCCCTTGCGGTCCTCGCCATTCTGGTCCTGGCACTCGGGCCTTTGCTCGGCCTGATCCCTATCGACCTGATGCAATTCATCATCGGCACGCTGCTGATCCTGTTCGGCCTGCGCTGGCTGAGAAAGGCGATCCTTCGAGCCTCCGGCTTCATCGCACTGCATGACGAGGAAAAGGCCTTTGCCGCCGAGACCGACAGCCTCCGCCGGCAAGCGGCCGAGGCGAGGGCGAATTTCCTTGCGGGAACGGCGGCATTCAAGGCTGTCCTTCTCGAAGGCATCGAGGTCGTCTTCATTGTGATCGCCACCGGCGCGGGTCAGGGCATGCTTGGCTACGCCAGCATGGGTGCTGCGGCCGCTTGTATCCTCGTGCTTGTCATCGGCCTGTTCGTCCACAAACCGCTCTCCACCGTCCCGGAAAACAGCCTGAAATTTGTGGTCGGCCTGCTTCTCAGTACGTTCGGCATCTTCTGGGTGGGTGAGGGCCTCGGCGCCGAATGGCCGGGCGCCGATCTTTCTCTGCTGCCGATCCTTGCCTTGCTGGCGATCTTTTCCTTCATCGCCGTCAGGATGCTGCGCCATTATCACAATGCCCCCATGGAGCCCTCTGCCCAATGAACATCCTCAAAATCGTTTTCAAGGAACTCCTCGGAATGTTCATAGATGACGGCGCGCTGGCGCTGTTGTCTCTGATCCTGATCGCCGCCGTCGGGCTTGTGGTGAAGCTCGGCTTCGTCACAGCCCTGGTCGGCGCCCTGATCCTTGCCGTCGGGTGTCTGCTGATCTTGGCCGAGAGCGTTTTCAGAGCGGCAAAAGCCAAAGTCCGAAGCGCGCGTCAGAAGGCGCAGGCGGTGTAGGGTGGATCGGTGATTGTCTTGCGGTCGTCGGTGACGTCGGTCTCAGAGAAGGCTTTTCGGTACCGCTCGATCAGGGCTGCCTCAGCCACGTCCGGACTTTGCACGCCAGGTTAAACAACCGGAAACGAAAAAGCCTGCCGCGGGAGGAGGTGCGGCAGGCTTTTCCAAAAGAACCGATCAGCAACCTGGGAGGAGGAGTGGCGCTGATCCCGAGAGCGACCTGGGAGGAGGACGGTCGCCCACGCGCATCGAAGTTCTGCGGGAGGAGGTGCAGCACTTCGATGAGTTGAATATACAAGGATTGCGCTCAAATCATAGGCAGGAATTCGCAATCCAGCCATGCGCTATGCGCGTGGCGAATAGGTCACTATACCTTGAACTGCCAGCATCGGGTGCTTTATTGGGCGCGCCCTGCCGTAGCGAAAACGCAATATGGGCGGCTCGTTTCCTGCCAAGGGCCATTTGGACTTAGAGCGAGGCTGGCTTAGATTGATCCGTGTCAATCGAGGCAGGAAGCATGGGAGCTACCATGTCCCGGACGCTGATCATCATTGGTCTTATAATCGTTGCGCTCGGTATTCTCTGGCCGTGGCTTGGGCGTCTCGGTCTTGGGAGACTACCGGGCGACATTCTGATCCAGCGCGGGAGCTTCACGATTTATATCCCGATTGCCACCGGCCTGCTTGTCAGCATCGTGCTTTCCGCGCTCCTCTGGCTGATAAATCGCTAGAAGACCGCTTCCGCGAGCAACGCAGGCAGAATTTGACAATCTTAAGTTTGCCGTTCTTTCGACCTACCTAATAGACGGGGCTGATGTAGGAGGGGGCTGCATGCCAAGACGCGGCAAGTTCTTCTATTTCATTATCAAGTCGATGGACGTTTTCCAGAGGATATATATGAGGCTCTATACGATATTGAGCCCATCTTCAGAAGCGTACACGGTTTTCGATGCCAGGATGCTCTGCAATTCTCGAGACTTCGTTCAACGGCGAATCCGGTTCTTCGGCATATTTGAACATAACCTTACGCACTTCACCCTTTCCAGGCTTAAGCAAGGTGATGGTTATGCAGACATCGGAGCGAATGTTGGCTATTACTCGCTGCTCGCGTCAAAGAAAGTCGGCGCTGATGGTATCGTCGTCTCGGTGGAGGCTGATCCAACCACCTTCACGAGACTTCAGACCAACCTTTCACTAAACGACACGGGAAATGTAAGAGCGCTCAATGTTGCCGCAACAGAAGAGCCATGCACGATTTCCATCAGAAAGGGCACCAAGCACAATGCCGGCGCCAATGCTGTAGCCGTAGATGCATCCGGTACGATACCAGGATTGCCGCTGAAAAGGATTCTCGGCGACGACATTGGGAAGATCAACTTCATCAAGATAGACATAGAGGGTTCGGAAGGACCCGTCCTCAAGTCTATCCTTGATGACGTTGATCGATTTCCTGCCGACCTAATCGTCGCCTCGGAAGTAAGCGATGACTCTTCGGAGTTTGTCGAAAAATTTATCAGGGCGGGGTTCAGAGCCTATGCCATCAGCAATATCTACACGGTCGACTATTATCTGATCAGCTCGTATCTCCGCCGGATCGGCGATCCATCCACTTTCGATATCGTCGAAACCAACCGCTTTCTGCCGGGTCAGAACGATTACGTTTTCGAGCGCATGCATGCTTAGGCGCTCCCGCCCTGTTGCTTATAGTAGCTCATCCACCTGGATATCCGACGCGCCAGTGGGTGTGCCAACTCGGCAAGTGACAGATACCGCACCGGGCTGTTGCGGCTTCATGAGTTCAACTCCCAGATTAGATAGAGGATGGTCGATGAGGGAGCGATTTTGCAGGAATCTGAAAGTCACCGGCTTTTCCGCAGCCATATCTTTCTTGTCCTTCGTGCCAGCCCTGGCAGAGTGCAGGTCAGCGCTCAACAGCCCCGAGTGGCCGCAAATCGCCAGGGCGATCGGCTCAGCGCAACTGTGTGAACAGCTTCCGCTGGGTCCAAACCACACCGCGAGATTTCAAGTGATGTCGGTCGATATCTGTTCGTTGCCGAACGGCGCCTCATCTCTCGTCGCAAAGGCATTGCTGACTTGTGAGTCAAGTTCAGATTCACTCTTCCAGACGCCTCCGCTCGAGGGCGAAGTTGTAGCCACGGTGACGCTTGATATTGGCGCGTGCAGGATAACCGATGCAAATATTCAGATCAGTGGCGAACTCGGCGCGCTTCTGTCCGGGCTGGAAGAGACCCAGCAGTTCGCCCGGGACTGGGCGCAGTCGCAGTTAACTAGACTTTGCCGTCTGCGCTGATCGATACAAGCTCCGCCGAGATGCGCTAGCTTCGGTGTTTTGAAAGAAAAGGGGAGGTCGCTGGGGGGAATGCGACCTCCCAATGGATCGAAACGATCCATTGCCAAGGGAGGGAGAAAAACACCAGAGCTCAGAAGCCTGGTCGCCCGCCTCATGCGAGAGACGGACATGAGGCAGTGGTGATAAGGTACATCCGGTTTGCAAATAAAGGTATTATACTCCGGTATATGAGCGCTACGCCTTGGCGTGGTCGCTGGACGCTTGCGATCTCGTCGCGAGAGCATCCCCCAACAGCATACCTGCCCGCTACCATGGCTTTTCGATCAGAAGGGCGTTTCCGAGCGTTCACCCAATTGGATTATTGCGGTCGTTTTATGCTTAGGTTCTAATATGCTCTCTGGTATGAGCACCGGGGGAGCGGTGATGAGCATCGAAGACTTGGAAGCCTTATCTCGGAAAGAGTGGGGTCGTGTGCTCGGCTGTCGGCCGCGTGAACCTCGTCGCACGGAAAAGCCTTCGCAATTGGAAACCAGTTCCGAAGGGCCCGCAGACGGTCATTGGCAAGAGACGGAACAGTCTTCATCACCACAGCGGATACAGAGTGGACCAAGCCGGGTTGATGGCGACTAGGCAATGCCTGATGGAATGTTGGGTCCTTCACATCTGAGCAGCCGGTGCCTCACTCAATCGGGAATCTTGCGGACCGATCGTCATCGTATTCCCCCGCCATTCAAATGTCTTGCCCAACCAGCTTCGCATCCAAATGATCGGCATCATAACGTCTCTGGCTATCATGGCGGCAAGTGACATGGGCGATAGATGCCAATTCTTGCTATTTGCCAGCGCCAGCTCTGGCAAATAGACCGCCGCAAGAACCGCGACGGCACTCGCAGCCAGGCCGACTTCCGACAGGGGGAGGCAGAACACCAGAAGCAGTGGTGGCAATAGTCCAAGAAAGATTTCAGCCGCGAAATAGATGGGAAATGTAACACGTCTCAGTCGTGCCCAACGGCATTGCCTTGACCATACATCCCAGACAGTCCGCCGGCCGAGCGGTTGCTCGAAAGGCGATGCCACCAGATGAACCTTCAATCCGAGACCGTTGACCAGCTTTGTCGCCGCAGCGTCCTCCGCAATCTCCGCCGCCAGGGCCTGAATGCCTCCTCGGCCGTCGAGCGTCTCCTTGCGCCAAAGCATGCTTTTGCCTTGCGCAAAGCCAAAGCCCAGCGCTTCGCCCGCATATTGCCAGCGTGCCTGATGCGTGTTGAGAAAGGCGCACTCGACCTCTGCCCAGAACCCTTGGGGCCGAGCGCCCAGGGGCGTCGAACAGACAAGGCCGCTGTCGCTACGCCATGCAGCCATCAAGTGGTGAAGATAGTCCGGAGGCATCAGAACGTTGGAATCGGCGAGGACGATCCAATCATGGGCGGCTGCATTCCAACCCTTGAGGCAGTTGTTGAGCTTCGGGTTGGCACTGAAACGGTCGTCTCCCACCAGCGTCCGGGATTTCACGGTCGGATGCTCTAAGCGCGCGCTTTCGATCGCTGCTACGACTGGGTCGTTTCGGTCAGCGACACAAAAGATGAGTTCGTAGTCCGTCCAGTCCAGGCGATGGGCGCAAGCGATCGTTTCCCGCGAGAACTGTTCGAGTCCGCAAACCGGAATGACGATAGAGACCGGAGGTCGCGACGAGAGATCAGGTGTAACAAGACCACGTCGTGAAATCCGCCATCCGGCAATCATCAAACTTATGATGTGAATCGCCAGAAGGAGACCGACGACGGCAAGCATGTAGAGCATCGGCAATTCCAAGAGTGGAAGCGGCTGCAAAAATCACATGAATCGCGGCGCGACAGGTCAGAGATCACCATTCTCACATGACACTATGATGACGTGCGGCGTTTGGGCGGGCATTGGCTATCGCCTGTCACAAAGGTCATGCTTAATGGCGGGAGCGCCAATACGGGAGTGATCATCATGACGCCGCGCCAGTTCCGCAGGAACGCAGTCACGTTCTGGTTGGAAGCCCCTTTCGTGATGTCGCTCCGGCTCCAGCAGATGCAGATTGCGGCGCTGACGGGTAAAGCCCAGGATGCGGCGGAACTTCAGCGGATGGTCGTGGAAAAACTCGCAGCCACTGCAGAGAGCGCGGTGGCCGTCAATATGGCGCTGTCGAAGGCTGCTCTCGACACGACGATCAACGTGATGATGGGCGGACGCCCCTCGGCTACGAAGACTCGCGACGCGGTCGTCGCGGCTGCTGTCAAACCCTTTGGCAAGCGTGTCCGCGCCAACAGCCGTCGCCTGGCTAACAAGAAATAAGACGGTCCCGTTCGCGACGTCCCAACCAGGGGCGGCCGGACGATCCCTCTTGGTCATCATCTCCGTTCGGCGACTTAGGCAACGGCGTCGTTAGGATTCAGTCTTTTTTGGTAATTCTCCGGTAAGCATCTCCTGTTCATGACGCGGCTTCTGCCGCCGGCAATTGTTTTGTGTACGGGGGCATATGCGTCTAGCGGCCGTTCCAGCAATATTTCTCGCCTCGCTGACCCTATCGGGCTGCGCATCCAATACCGGTCCGGAAAGCCTGGTAGCCGGGTTGCCGTCGCAGGAAACGACGAGTTCCGTCGTCCGACCGGCCGCCCCGGTACCTGTAGCAGACGTAGGCCAAACCACCGCGCCGGCCGCTCCGCAGCAGGAGGTACTTGCCTGGGCGGGGCCGGTTCCGCAACCGCAGGCCTTCGTGACGGCACCAGGAACGGCAGCCATGCCCGTTCCGGCGGAAAGGCCGACTGCGGCTTTCGCCCCCGTCGCCCCCGTCGACCCCGCGC
>NZ_JABAIH010000028.1 GCF_012641395.1 Rhizobium sp. P32RR-XVIII
AGGGGTGCGGTCGTGGGTCGAATGGGATGCGACGTACGGTTCGAGTAGACAAGGAGTACCCGGGGTTCGCTTGCCGTGCTATGAAGAATGGCACGGCAAGGATGCCAAACGATTGGCGTCAAGCTGCCGCTAAGTGAGGAGGGTCATGTTTCATGGCAACGGTCGCTAAGGTGAACCCACACTTCCTCCGACGGTCCGATCACGTTTGGAAATCCGGCGCGAGCGACTATTCCTCCTACCACATAGCCAATCAGGGTGTCGATCAGCGCGGGCTGATCGTCAAGATGTCCGAAAGCGAGGCCGCCCGGCTTCTCGAATGGCTTGCCCGTCACCTAGAGGGGGCGGTCCGCCCATAAGAACGATTGGTGCAGAAAAATGATGCCAGAGAGCAGGGGAGAGCCGCGCGAGCCGAGCTGGTGGATGTGGGCGGTTGTGGGGCTGGCCATGCTTGAATTCATTACCGTAGTTATCGGCAAATTGGCAGCGTTGTTCGACGTTTCATCTGACGCTCGCGATCGACGGCGGGCCCCTCGGTCCCGGATAGGGGAGTTGGCACAACTCTAATTGATTATTGACGAGCGGGCTTCGCTGGAGCTGTAGTTTTTGGACGCGGTTGCGCTAACCACCGCAGCTAACCCACCGCTCCGCCCGGCCATGGCAGCCCCGGCAGGTCCAAACTGTCCGGCGCGGTGGGATGCGACAGGGCTCGCCCTCGTTGCAACACAGACGAGCCCTTGTCGTACCAACGTACTCCACTTCTCCATTTCGCTCGGCCCGCGCCGAAGCGCTAACCGTTGCCAACCGGGAGGATTGAGATTCGAGAGAGGCACCCTAGGTCAATGAGGTGCTATCGGCAGATCAGCACCTGGGAGCCTCGGCGCTAATCATGCAGCTCAGCGGAACATGACTCCCATGCCGCGAGGGTTTTTCCGAGATCTCCCTTGCGGCCGACTGTGCGAGGGCTCACCATTTGGCAAGTTTGGACGAGCCCTCGCCGCCGCTAAGGCCGAACGATTGGCGTCCTGAACATGGTCTTTTTCGCTCGCTCCTGAGCATCGTCGAGCTTCCTGCTCAACACCTCGACGCGGGTCGCGACCTTGTTGATGCTCTCGATTGCGGTGTCGAGTTTCCCCCCGAGGGATTCCACCACGCGATCGACGCGCGCGTTAGCCGCCTCGATCCCCTTCTTGTTTTCCGCCGTCGCCT
Source organism: Rhizobium sp. P32RR-XVIII (assembly GCF_012641395.1). Taxonomy (GTDB): domain Bacteria; phylum Pseudomonadota; class Alphaproteobacteria; order Rhizobiales; family Rhizobiaceae; genus Rhizobium. Next base: position 1,207 of record NZ_JABAIH010000028.1, read on the forward strand.
CAAGAGCTCTCGTCACCTGGAATGATAGGGGTGGAATTTGCGACACCTGCTGCTGAGTGTCGTCGAGAACCTTCTGTGTGCGCTCTTGAGCGTTTCGGATATCGGCGATGTCGCGGTTAAGACTGACCCTCCCCGCCGACCGCAAAGGCATTAACCAATCCGGCGCCGAGATCGACAACGACGGCGATGGGCGGGCGGTCCTCTGACGCCACAGCAATGCGCGATGGAATGAAGATTCAAGTGGCAGTTCGTCCATGCGGACCCGCTTTATTTCCGACGGCAACGATGCCGTAATTCTCTTCGGGGTCTCAAAGAGATCATAGGTCCGCATAATACAGCCCTAAGGATCATGGCGGGTTTAGAAAAAAATTCCCGCAACTACGGTCGGGCAAGTAAGAACATCCCACTAATGAAAGGCCGTAGAAAAATCTTTTAATTCCGGCAGGAATGTGTTAAATCCGAGAAAATTCTATGTTCCCGCGCCGCGCTTGGCAACGCCGAGGATGATTCCGAGACATGGCCTATCAAGCCCGAGGAAAGGATCGCTGGTCCTCTTTGTTTCCTCTCCATGAACTTGCTGCGTATCCGTTCGAATGGGCAGTCTTCTGCGACATTGACGGCACGCTGCTCGACCTGGCGGAAACTCCGACTACAATCGTCGTACCACATGGTCTGCCGGCAGATCTCGAGTTGCTCTCGCACAATCTCGGCGGCGCATTAGCGCTGGTAACCGGACGTAGCGTTGCGTTTGTCGATACCCTCTTTGCCACCTTTCAGTTTCCTGTCGCAGGCTTGCACGGTGCGGAGTGGCGTCATCCCGAAGGGCCGCTCCAGAGCGTCTCCGTGTCTTCCGAATTTGACGCGTTAAAACGCGCCATCGTCAATGAGGCGGGGGAATGGCCTGGCGTGCTTGTCGAGGACAAGGGAGCGGCAATTGCGGTTCACTACCGACTCTCGCCGCTACGCCGGCGCGATGTTGAGGCAATGATGAACCGTTGTGCTGCAATCATTGCTCCGGATTGGGTCTTGCAGCACGGCAAGATGGTCAGCGAACTTCGACCAGCGGGTGCCAATAAGGGAAACGCAGTCGAGTCTTTTCTCGCATGCGCCCCTTTCAGCGGCCGCCGCCCCGCCGTGATCGGCGACGACCTGACCGACGAAGCGATGTTCCGGGTCGCGAATGCCCGAGGGGGCAAGTCAATTCGCATCGCGCCGCTGTCAGCGGAAACATCCGCCCATTACGGCATCTCCTCCCCGGTCGACCTTCGGAGGCTTCTCAGAACGCTCGTCGAATAGCGTTTTCATATTCCATTTTCATTAGAGGATACTTCATGAGCCGTCTTGTCGTCGTTTCCAATCGTGTCCCTATGCCTGCGAAAGATGGCGATGCACCCGCAGGTGGCCTGGCGGTCGCATTGCAGGCGGCCTTGCAGGAACGGGGTGGCATCTGGATGGGCTGGTCTGGCAACTCCAGTGGAGACAAGGAGCCAGGCCCGCTGTCTCAATTGCAGAAAGGCAAGATCGCTTATGCTTTGACGGACCTCACCGATACGGACGTCGAGGAATATTACCACGGTTTCGCAAATCGCGTTCTCTGGCCGATCTGCCATTACCGGCTCGACCTCGCCGAATATGGCCACAAGGAAATGGCCGGATATTTTCGCGTCAACCGTTTCTTTGCCCATAAGCTCGCGCCGCTGATCGAGCCCGACGACATCATCTGGGTGCATGACTACCATCTGATTCCACTCGCTGCCGAACTGCGCCAAATGGGGCTGAAGAACCGGATTGGCTTCTTCCTGCATATTCCTTGGCCGTCGGCCGACATCCTGGTCACGATGCCCGTGCACGAAGAAATCATGCGTGGGCTATCGCACTACGATCTCCTCGGCTTCCAGACTGACTATGACCTGCAGAACTTTGCCGGCTACCTCCGGCGCGAGGGAATTGGAGACGACCTCGGAAACGGGCTGTTCGATTCACATGGACGCAGCTTCAGGGCGGGAGCCTACCCGATCGGAATTGAAACTGCAGAGTTTGCAGAGCTCGCTCGAAAGGCCGCAACCAACATCATGGTGCGGAAGGCGCGGCAGAGCGTTGAAGGCCGAGATATGATCATTGGCGTCGACAGGCTCGACTATTCGAAAGGCATCATCCAGCGCCTGGATGCTTTTGAGCGCTTCATCAACAGCAATCCAGGCTTTCAGAATAAGGTGACCTATCTACAGATCACGCCGAAATCGCGATCGGAGGTTCCTGAATATGAGCAAATGCAGAAGATGGTCGCCGAGCAGGCCGGTCGCGTGAACGGTGCAGTGGGAACGGTCGACTGGGTTCCGATCCGCTACATTAACCGGTCGATCGGTCGCAACGTTCTGGCGGGGCTTTATCGGCTGGCGACGATTGGCCTCGTGACGCCCCTGCGCGACGGCATGAATCTTGTCGCCAAGGAATATGTCGCAGCCCAGGACCCCGATCATCCAGGCGTGCTCGTGCTCTCACGCTTTGCAGGTGCCGCACGCGAGTCGAAAGGTGCCCTGCTGATCAACCCCTACGATGTCGAAGGTACTGCTAATGCGCTGACCAAAGCGCTGACGATGTCTATTGAGGAACGCCGCGAACGCTGGAGCCGCATGATGGACCATCTGCTCACCCACGATGTCTCGCAATGGTGCGAGGACTTTCTGCGGGACCTGATCCCCGTTGCCAGGCTCCAATCCGAGCGGGGCTCCCTGTTGGCTTCCTAGCCCGTTAACGGACAAACGGAGCCGGATTTTAATCCCTGTGTGCGAGGAGATAATTGATGAAATTTCGACCAACCGCAATTACTGACAGAAAACTTGAAGCCCACTCGTCAGCAGCCAAACACGCCGGATCGAATACCTTACGCCGTGCACAGGTCCTGCCACCTCACAACGTTGATCTGACGCTGAAGCCGACAACACTCGAACAGATGCGTGCCTTTCCGAAGGCCCAAAAATGAATCCTGGTTTACTTAAGCTGCCGGAAAAGAGGCTGGGAGACCAGGCGCCATGGGCAGAAGACACTAGAAGCCGATCCGTTCATATGGCGATGCTCGTGCGACAGCGAGACGCCTTGCCAATCGGCGTTCTGGACGAGCAAAGTCTTTGGCCCGAAAGGCTGGGCCACCTTGTTCCTTGGAACCCGTGATTGCTTCGAATCGTTAAACGCATTCGTCATGGCACTGCTTCTCTGACGGTCTGTCTTCCTGCCAGCATATTCGAACGCCTTCTTCCTTCCAAGCTGCGAGCCGCCAGTGACCCACGCGCGATTGCGATCCGAAGATCCAGAGCTAGAACATGAGACCCACAGTGGCTTGCCGTCTCTCGTTCTCGCAGCGCTGGGTGTCGTCTACGGTGATATAGGAACAAGTCCGCTCTACGCGTTTCGGGAAGCTCTGCATGCGACGGCCGGAAGCGGGTCGCACCGGGACACCGTCCTCGGAATCCTGTCACTGATCGTCTGGGCGCTGACCATTGTCGTGACAGTGAAATATATCACATTCGTGCTGAAGGCGGATAATCGGGGTGAAGGCGGAACGCTCTCTCTCATGACGCTCGCGCGGGAGAGTTTAGCAGGTAGGCCGGTATGGGTGCTCGTTTTGGGCGTGGCTGGCGCCTCACTCTTTCTCGGCGATGCGATCATCACACCGGCGATCTCGGTTTTGTCTGCCGTCGAAGGCATCCAGGTCGTCGCACCAGCTCTGTCTGCCTGGATCGTCCCTATCACTCTCACGATCATAGCTGTTCTCTTCTTCGTCCAGCGTCTTGGCACAGGAGGCGTGGCCGCTGTCTTCGGTCCCGTCATGGCGCTCTGGTTTCTGGTGCTTGGCATCAGCGGAGGCTTCCACATTCTCGACGATCCGGCGATCCTGTGGGCGATCAACCCTATCCATGCCCTCCATTATGCGGCGAACAATATCGGCATCACCATCACCGTCCTTGGTGCGGTCTTCCTCGCTGTCACAGGGGCAGAAGCGCTCTATGTCGACCTTGGTCATTTTGGCAGGCGGCCGATCGTCACTGCCTGGTTTGCGCTCGTCTTTCCCTGCCTACTGCTCAACTACTTTGGACAAGGGGCCTTCGTGCTCTCAAATCCCCACATGGCCGCCCATCCTTTCTTCGGCATGCATCCAGACTGGGCGAAAATCCCAATGATCTGCCTGGCGACAGCGGCGACCGTGATCGCCAGTCAGGCGGTGATCTCGGGCGCCTATTCACTCGTCAGGCAGGCCATGCATTTGAACCTGTTGCCACGCCTGCAGATTCTACACACATCGGAAACCCATTCCGGCCAAATCTTCATGCCGCAGGTGAACTTCCTGCTCTTCATCTTCGTCGCCGTGCTTGTGCTTTATTTCCGCAATTCGAGCGGCCTTTCCGCAGCTTACGGCATCGCCGTCACCGGCGAGATGCTCATCACGTCCGTGCTTCTCTACGTGGTCATGCTCCGCATCTGGAACTGGACGGCAGCGGCGGCGGCAGCCGTCGTAATCCCGCTGGTTTTCATCGACGCCGGCTTCTTCGTCGCCAACGTTGCCAAGTTCGCCGATGGCGGCTGGGTGCCGGTGGCGGTTGCGTGCACCATGGGCCTCGTCATGCAGACGTGGATGTCGGGTCGGCGCCTGCTCGCCGCCCGCACGAAACGGGACGAGATTTCTTTGGATGCCATCATTGACAAGCTTGCGCAGAAGAAGCCGCCAACCGTTCCAGGCACAGCGATCTTCCTGACGAGTGACGTCGAAGGCGCTCCGACCGCCCTTCTCCACAGTCTCAAGCACTACAAGGTTCTCCACGAACAGAACGTGATCCTGAGCGTGGTTACGGCAACAACGCCGTTCGTTTCGGACAGTGAGAAGATTTTTCTGGAAAGCTTCAACCCGCTGTTCAGTCGGTTGATCATCACGTTTGGCTACATGGAGACACCGAACATCCCACGCGCCCTTGTGCTTGTTCGCAAGCTCGGCCTGAAGTTTGATATCATGTCGACGTCGTTCTTTCTGTCGCGCCGGACTATCCTTCCCTCGAAGAAGGGCGGCATGCCGTTCTGGCAGGACCGGCTGTTCATCATGCTTGCCCAGAACGCCGGGAATGCAACGGACTATTTCGGACTTCCAACAGGTCGCGTCGTTGAACTCGGCCTTCAAACGGTGATTTGACGCGTGAAGACTTCCTAACCAAAGGGTGTCGGAGAGGTATTTTTTTGTCCGTTTTCGATCTCATTGCCTTGCTGCTTACCCTTACCGCCGGCTTCTCATGGACTAATCAGCGCTATCTGAGGCTCCCCCCATCCATCGGCATTCTTGTCATGGGGCTGGCCTCCTCAACGCTGCTCATCACGCTCGAACTTGCGTTGCCGACTGTGGCGCTCTATGAGCAACTCGCCAACCTCGTGAAGCAGGTGGACTTCCAGACGACGGTCATGAACGGCATGCTGGCTTTCCTTCTCTTTGCCGGCTCGCTGCACGTCGACTTTACGGCACTGCGGTCACGACTTGCTGTCGTGGGCTCCATGGCTGTCGCCGGTACGATCATTTCGACGGCGCTCGTCGGCGCGGCCATCTGGGGGTTGGCACAGCTCGGCGGGATGCCACTTCCGTTCATCTGGGCGCTGGTCTTTGGCGCGCTCATTAGTCCCACCGATCCCGTCGCGGTGCTGGCGACGCTGAAGGCCGTCAAGGTGCCCATCGAGCTGGAAACCGATATGGCGGGCGAATCCTTGTTCAACGACGGCGTCGGGGTCGTCCTGTTCACCACGCTGCTGGCCGTTGCATCAGCAGGCGGCGGCGAGGAGGTCGGATCGGCCGATGTGGCCAAGCTGTTTCTGCTCGAAGCGGTGGGCGGAGGGCTGCTGGGGCTCGTTTGCGGCTATGCTGCGTACCGCGCGATGCGCGCCATAGACGACTATCCGGTTGAAGTCCTGATCTCGATCGCCCTTGCGATGGGATGCTACTCGCTTGCAACGGCTCTCCACATGAGCGGCCCCATTTCCGTCGTCGTTGCCGGCATCCTTGTCGGCAATCGCGGCCCGAAGGACGCCTTAAGCGATCTGACGCAACGCTACCTCTTTGGCTTCTGGACGCTTGTTGATCAGATACTCAACTCGATCCTCTTCCTGCTGATCGGACTTGAGGTGCTTGTTCTCCGCTTCGACGCGTCCTACCTACCCTTGTCGCTGCTGGCGATCCCGGTCGCGGTCGGCGCCAGACTGGCTGCGACGGCCTCGGCAGTCGCAACGCTCAGACGTTGGTACAGCTTCCAGCGCGGAACTGTCACGGTGCTCGTGTGGGGCGGCCTGCGAGGCGGCATTTCCATTGCACTGGCCCTATCACTTCCCGAAACCGACTGGAAACCCGTGCTTCTTGCGGCGACTTATTTCGTCGTCGTCTTCACGATCCTGGTCCAGGGGGTGACGTTGGGGCGGGTGGCGAAGCGTGTCTTGAAAAACAATAAGGCTGTGGGCTAGAAGCCCGCCGACAGGAATTTGCGAATGAAGCACTGGAGCCGAAGGCGCGTCTACGTCGTGTTGGCCGCGCTCGCATTGATCGCGCTCGCCCAAATCGTCGTCATCAGCCTTGGCTTGGCGGGTTGGTTCTCGCATTAATCAGATGCGCGCTTTCAGTGCACGCTTGATGACGTCAACGCGTTGACCTTCGTCGAACTCAGCCCAACATATGTCCCGATCAGCAGGGTGGCGATGTCGCCCTCCGAGCGATAGCCGTCGTTGAACAACGCGATGACAGCGTGGCGGACGACATGGGAGGCATGATCGTCGTGTTTGACTTCGTAGTCGCGGTGCCATCGCTGGACGGCGCGGGACAGCATCTTCATCGCATCCTGTGGTTCCGACTGCTCCATGCTCTGCCTCCTCTAAGAACAGGTGGGCTTCCGCTTTTGATGTTCAACTCCTCGCGCCGCCGTTTGAGCGGGCGATTGCCGTTGCTCGAAGCAGAGTGAGGTCGGTGTCGACTTGCATCACCGCGGCCGCGCGGTCGAGCGCGTCCTTTGAATGTCGGATAGCGTTCTTCCGATATTCTGGCCCAAACTCAGCCAGGGCCGCGAAGGCCTTCTGCAACAGCAATCCGACTTCGATAAGCGAGGCCCCATCGCGCGCGATGGGCGTGAACAAATCGTCGAAGAGATCGGCGACCTCGATGGAAGCAACACGCAGCCTCGGATGACGAATGTCGTCGGGCTTCATGTGATCTGCGCCGTCTTGCCATGCATGCAGGATGCGTATCGTACGGGAAATCACGTCGATCGCCGTTCCGGGATCGTTGACTGCAGGAGACAAGGCGCGGGATGCAATCTCCGCAAGGACAGCGGCGCCAAAGCGCGGATCCTGGTCGAAGGATCTGACGTCTTCGATGGTGAAACAGGCTTTAACCTTCTCGAGGACTTTAAGGTCGCATCTGATGCGCAGCCATCCGAGCGGCGCGCCTGGCGACACGAGCTTGCCGGGGATAGCCGTCACGACAATCTCACATTCCAGCTCATCTGCGATCTTCGAAAGCGCACCTGCATCAACGTGCTGGACATAGCCCACACGATCGCTGAAGAACGGCGTATCGCGTGAGCCCGGTATTTTATCTTTCCCGTCGAGCGGCCGCCCGCCGAGATTAGGCGCCTCCTGCCACGCCTTGACAGCCTTGAGGGTCGCGTCTTCAACGCGGCGCGTGGTCTCGGTGACGCGCCCGAGCCTTGAGAGGTGATCGATCCAGCGCAGGAGGGTCACGACGATCAGAACGATCACGCCTATAGTGACAAGGAAGAGCACAAGCCTACCCTGCTCTCCATAGGCGCCCGTTGTCAGTGCAATGATGCCGACCAGGCTGAAGAGAAACGATCCGACGAAGGTCGCCAGCACGTTCTGAGTGGTGCTGTCTTCCATGACGAGACGGGTCGCCCGTGGTGTGACATTGGTCGTCGCGGCGGAAAACGCCGAGACCATAGTGCTGAGCGAGAATGTCGTCACGGTCAGCATGCTGGAGGCGATAATGCCGAGGATCTTGTCGACGGAATTCGCGCCGATCTTTGTGGAAAGGTCAGCCGGAATATAGGGGGTTACGACGATCGCCACGAGCGCAGTAGCGACCGCGGCGATGGAAAACAGGGTTGCCCTGAACCATATTCGCCGCGCCAGAACTGTAAAGGACCAAATCAGGCGCGAATTCATGCATCCCCCTTTCAAGACGAAGGGAAATAGCCCTCGGCCCTGCAAAAGCAATCCATCAGACCGTCCTGGCGGCTGGCTTCCTTCGGCTTGCCAGAAGCACTGCCGACCCGACCACACCGGAAATGGCCGAGCCCAGCAGAATGCCGATCTTCACCTTGTCCTGGATGGAGGGATCGTCGAAGGCGAGCAATCCGATGAACAGGCTCATCGTAAAGCCGATGCCGCAGAGAAGAGCCACACCGGTCATCTGTGTCCAGTTTGCGGTCGCCGGAAGCTGCGCCCATTTCAGCTTCACAAGGATCGCCACGACGGCAAGGACACCAAAAAGCTTTCCGACGAACAGTCCCGTGGCGACGCCAAGCGTATGAGGATCGACAAGCGTCGCGACCGATGCGCCGGCGAGCGAGACGCCCGCATTGGCGAAGCCGAAGATTGGCACGATCATGAACGCAACCGGGCGGTTGAGGAGATGCTCGAGGCGGTGCAGCAGGGATTCCTCGTCGCTTGCCTCCGGCCTGCCGGGCGTCGTCCTGATCGGGATCGAGAGCGCCAGCATCACGCCTGCGAGCGTCGCGTGAATGCCGGACGCAAAGACAAGCACCCACAGGGCCACGCCGAGCGCGAGATAAACCAGGAGCCTGGTGACGCCTGCTCGGTTGATTGCAAACAACGCTGCAAGAACCACGGCTGCGCCGGAGAGCGCCATCAAGTTTAGGTCGCTGGTGTAGAAGATCGCGATGACGACGACGGCACCAAGGTCGTCGATGATGGCGAGTGCTGCCAGGAAGATCTTCAACGAGGCTGGCACGCGATTTCCGAATAGCGATAACACGCCAAGTGCGAACGCGATGTCGGTGGCCGTGGGGATCGCCCATCCACGCAGGCTCGCAGGATTGCCAAGGTTGAACGCGACGTAGATGAGCGCCGGCATCAACATGCCGCCTGCGGCTGCCGCTCCTGGGAGAATCCGGCGGCTCCAGGTGGAAAGCTGGCCGTCGAGCATCTCACGCTTGATCTCGAGACCGACCAGCAGGAAGAAGACGGCCATCAAGGCGTCGTTGATCCAATGCAGCAAGCTCAGCGGACCGATGTGAACATGCAGCGCGTGAAAATAGGCATCGGCAAGTGGTGAGTTTGCCACGTCAAGCGCCAGCGCCGCTGCAGCCATCAGGACGAGACCGCCAGCCGCTTCATTGTCCAGAAATCTACGGAGTGTGGATTGAATGCGGCCGGTCGAGATCGGCAAGGACATGGGTTCGCGCTCCTCTTGGAGGGTTGATCTCAGTCTCCGTCGATTTCGGGAAGCCCGCGGCGCACGCAGCACACGCCCTATTTGCTCAATAGCGTAATCGTGAAAGATTTCCCATACCAAACGGGTTTAATAGCTGAATGTCAAAAACCGTGGCCTTGATCATCGCCGCGGCGCTAGTGCTCATAATGATTGCTCTCATGACGACACCTCTGTTAGTCGGTACAGTCGCGCTGCCACACGTGTGACGTTGGACCGGTAGATGACGACCCATCCGACGAGGAGGTAACTGAAGCGCCTGATCACAACGCAAACAGGAGGTGTTCACACCTCGCTCGCCGGACCAGTTAATGTAAAGATCAGAAGTATTGCCGGTTCCCTCGCCTCGTAGGTCGCCGGCGCTGCCGCCGTAACGGCGGCAATCCTAGAAGACCAGCCTCGAACCGCTGCGCGCGCAATTCTTCCAAGTTCCCCGGGCGAGGAGATGGCGCAGTCGGCTGCCCGTCGCCAGGCCCATGGACCGGCGATCCTGTTCAGAATGCACAGGATATCTGCCATCCTTGCTTCTGCGGGGTGCCATCCTGTCCACATCGGCTTGTTCGAAAATTGGGGGATGCTCTTCCGCCTCTTTTGCCGTTAGAAGATTTACCGACCCCACACGTTTCGAGTCCGTCATGCCCATTCCGTACCGCTATTCCAGGCTGCTTCGCCGTTCCCGCGTCCTTTGGGGATCGTTTTCGCTCTGGCGGCCGCGCTTGGTGTTCTGGTGCGGGGCGCTGGCAATCGGCGTCATCAGCGTCGGCTTCGCCAAGCTTGCCGACTTGGCGCAGAAGGCATTCGGCTCTGTTACCTCCTCCGGTGACTGCGCCTTTCTGCTGCCGCTGGTCCTGGCGCCGCTTGGTTTAATGCTGTCGGCCTATCTGGCGGCGAGGCTGTTTCCGAATTCGCAGGGCAGCGGCATTCCACAGGCGATCGCGGCGCGCCACCTGCGCGAGGAAGAGGACCGCACCCGGCTTCTGTCTATGAAGATCGCCTTCGGCAAGATCGTGCTGACTGTGCTCGGGCTCTTTTCCGGCGCCTCGATCGGCCGCGAAGGACCGACCGTGCAGGTCGGTGCCTCGATCATGCTGGCAGTGGCACGGCTCAGCGGCATGGCGCAGGCGCGTGGCCTTATCCTCGCGGGTTCTGCCGCCGGCATCGCAGCCGCGTTCAACACACCGCTTGCCGGCATCGTCTTTGCCATCGAGGAAATGAGCCGTACCTACGAGGCTCGCGCCAACGGCCTGGTGCTGACGGCCGTCATCCTCTCAGGCCTCGCAGCACTCGGCTTGTCCGGCAGCTACAATTATTTTGGCACGGCATCGGCGGCACCCACGCAGCTGCGCGACTGGGGCCTAGTGCTCGTCTGCGGCATCGGCGGCGGCATGTTGGGCGCCGCCTTCAGCGGCTTTGCGCTGCATTTCGGCCAGAAGATCCGCCGCTGGGCCCAGCCGCAACCGTTGCCGCGCATCCTGGCGCTCGCCGGCATCTGCGGGCTTGCCGTCGGCATCATCGGCGTTGCCTCCGGCGGCAACACGTTCGGGACCGGTTACGAGCAGGCGCGCAGTGCCGTCGAAGGCCATGCGCTGCCGCTCATGTTCTTCGTCGAGAAGCTGGCCGCCAGCTTCCTGTCGATGCTGTCGGGCATTCCGGGCGGCATCTTCGCCCCCTCGCTCGCCGTCGGCGCAGGTTTCGGCAGCACGGTCGGATCACTTTTCGGCACCAGCATCGCGCTGGCGGCGATCCTCGGCATGGCCGGTTATTTCGCGGGCGTCGTGCAGGCGCCGATGACGGCCTTCGTCATCATCCTTGAGATGACCGGCGACCACCAGGCGGTGATACCGATCATGGCGGTGTCGATGATCGGCTACGTGACTTCGCGCATCCTGTCGCGAGAGCCGCTCTATCACGGCCTTTCACGCGTGTTTATCGCGGCGGCGATCCGCATGCGTCGTGCAGCCGAAAAGGAATAGGGTTAGTTTTGAAATTCAAAGCTGGACTAGACATGACAGCAGTGGTTTGAGTGAGGTTCGTTTCGAACCCTCGCACAGACCAATTCCATGAGGAGCGAGCAATGAGGCGATCGGCGTCCTGTTCATGCGGAGAGCTTTCAATCGTCGCTGAAGGAGAACCCGTCAAAATTTCCGCCTGCCATTGCCGGGCCTGCCAACGCCGCACCGGCAGTGCGTTCGGAGTGGCGGTGTTCTTCAACAAAGAGCAGGTGGAGATATCAGGAGTGTCGAGCGGCTACGTCCGCTCCGGCGACAGCGGGCAATCGATCGAGTTCCACTTCTGCCCCACGTGCGGATCGACCGTTTTTTGGAAGCCGGAGTTCAGGAAAGGATTGGTCGCTGTCGCTTTGGGATGCTTCAGCGAACCTGCTACACTGGTGCCGACGCAAGGCGTCTACGAGGAAACCCGCCTCGGCTGGGTATCGTTCGACTTCGACTAAGGTGCGTGGAGCGACCTCCGTCGGATATATTCCATCCCAAACTACGCGCTATCCTGCCTCGCCTGACACTTGTGGTTTCCTTGCAGTCTAAAATCCACTAATATCATGGCATGACATTGTCCGCGATCAGTCTGAAGCTTTTGGGGCTGGTAAGCCCAGCACTCTTTCGACGTCCGCAAATGCCGCTTACGGACGCCCAGGAAAACGTCGCCATTAGCCTCATCCTCGACGAGTGGTGCAGGCGTTCGGCGACGCACCGGAACGATCCGAAGTCCTACGCCACCATCGAAAGGATCCTGGCGCTCCGGGCGGCAGGGAAAACCGTAGCGGAGGTCCGTTCCGAACTGTTTCCGGAAACGGCCGCTGACGCCGACAGCACTGTCCAGGGAGAGCCACATGCATAAATTCGATCTTTTGAATGACCAGACCGCCCCGATTTATCCCGGGCACGTCATTATTGTCTCAGGCGACAAAGTCAGGATTACTGGCGAGCTAGCCGTCCATGGTCAGTCGAAGTGCGGCCAACCGGAGCCGCTCGAATCCATCATCCACCAAGCGCTGCTGGTCCGGCAGAGTGATGCGCTTCCGATCGCCGTGAAGGACGGCAGGGGCTTGTGGCCGGAGAGGCTCGGAGAACTGATCTCTTGGCGTCCTTGAGTTCCAACGGGAGAAGAGTGCTCAGAAGACCGCACTCGATCACACGCTCATAAAGTCAGAAACTACTTGCATCAAGGGCGGCAACCAGAGAAGACCTTTGTGAGATCGATGTTCGACATCCGGCATGACTTCGCGCTTTGCTGCGCCGTATGAGCGCAGTTTGTCGGCGACGATACGCTTCGGCGTGAGACCCTGCTTCTTCAGCAGCCTGATCAGCGACCGCATGGCGGCCTTGGCTTGCGGCGGTTCTGGACAATCTCGTCGAGAACGTACCCATCCTGATCGACGGCGCGCCAGAGCCGGTGCTTTCGGCCCGCGATGGAAATCACCGCCTCGTCCAGATGCCAGATGTCCCTGCGGGAAGGCGTCTTGCGGCGCAGTTGCTTGGCATAAGCCGGACCGAATTTCCGGACCCACCTGCGGATCGTTTCATAGGAGACGACGGTGGCGTTGCCTTAATCTGAAGAGGGTATAGTGCGGACAGGTAGCGATCGCTATGCGGCAGCCGATAAGGTGATGTCGCGCCAGGCTGTCATGGCAGCGGCACGGCATTCTCGGTGATCGGAGGCGTCAGATGTTTGCGGTGCAGATGGAAGAGGTTAGCGACTGGACCAGTGACGGGTGCCATTGCCTGATCTCAGGCAGCAGAGCGGTCGTTCGTTCTCCGCTCGACAATGTGACAACTCCCGCTGCGCGCCTCCCTCGATCGGGGGGACCTTGTCCAATGGAAGGTCGAGTCCTACGTCGCCCGGACCAAGACTGAAACTGAAACTCTGGTGGCAAGCGCAAAAGCGGATACCACCAAACTACGTCCCGAGGCGGATGCCGAAAAGGCCACATCAGCGCGCCAGATGGAAGCGGCGAAGGAAGCGACCGCCGCCGCGCTGGCCGCGCAGGATCGGGCAGTTGCCGAACAGCGGCGCGCATGATGGCGCGCGTCCGGGCAGAGGGCGAACGTGTCCAGAAGGCAGCGGCAAGGATTCAACGGCTGCCCAGCCTGCTGCGCTCTCTGTGGGATGGTTTCCGGAAATCGAAGATTCAGGATCGAATCCGGCAGTCTGTCGAGGCAGAGATGTTCCGGCTCCGGGAACAGGAGGCGACGGCCGCCGAGCGCGCCAGCGCCGCCGATACGGCGCGGCGTGCGGTGGAACAAGCGTCGGAGTATGGAGCGCAGCCTTGCCGAAATCGGTACCCAACGCGACGCCGCATGGCGCGAACTGGCCCAGCTCAGGCATCCGGAGGGAGGCGTGCCTTTCTGTGCGGCCACGTCCAAGGCCGTGATTTCCTCGAAAATCGCCTGTGTCCACATATTGAAGGTCAGAATCAGGCCGTACGGCGCGGTTGGCCGAGGGAACGGAACGGCGGCTGCGAACATGCGCGGACTCGTTGGCCGCAATGTTGCAAGACGGCGGCGAAACGATCCGGCGGCACAAACTGTGCTTCGACTACTTGGCCTGTTCTCCGCTGGGCTGGCGCTGTTTCCGGAAATCGCCGTTGCTTCCCGACTTCCGAGATGCGGAAATAATTTCCGCCAGGATCGCAGAACGCCTCTCCCGGACTATGATCTTGGGCCTGAGCCCTGGGCGCGAGAACGCGGCCTTGAACCGGACTTTTATCCGGGCCGCGGGCCAAAACTTCGTCCTTCGTGGAATCGTCTGGTCAAGGATCTGAACCGCCGCCCAACACGGGAGCGCGCGCGGGAACTGATTGAGGAGCGTGTTCCGACGGAGGCGTTGGAGTGGTTGAGAGACACGATCAAAAACGAAGATTGGCTCGCGCTCAAGATGGTCGGGCACGGCAGAACAGAAGACGAAATCCGAGAGCGAGCGCTTCGGGAAGCGATGAAGTGGGAAATCGAGCGCCGAACTCGCGCCAGGCCAGTCCGCCCGCATGCGCTTCACGGCCTTTAATCAGCGGACGACCCCGGAGTTTCATGGTACCGTAGACATGGTTGCCGCCGCGACAGCAACCGATCGCGCCACTGGCCGCCCTTATTATCTCGCCACCATCACACCCTCCGATCTCTTACTGCTCGGATCGAGGAAACTCATTCCCGACATGCCTGTTGAAGTTTACGTCCAGACGAGGAGCGTAGCGCACTCTCCTATCTGGCTAAGCCGTTCACCGACCAGATGATGCGGGCGTTTCCCGAGGAGTGACTGGCTTCAGCTAGACGTATCGGCAGGCGCGCCTCGAGCAGATCACCTTTGCCCCGGGCCGCCTGCCGTTAACAATTCAAGCTTATGCCCGCATATGGATGCTCGACTAAGATGAAGATGCGGGGTTGTGTTGCAAAGGGTTATCCCCATCATCGGTGCGCTTTCCTCTCGAAGCGGTAACGAGAGTGAATCACGACGGCACAAGGCGATCAACCGCCGACTACAACAGTATCGACCCATTGCTGTCGTCCGGGACGTTCCCATTCAGAGCGCTTTAAATGCCTTCCGGTCATTCGCATTCGAGCATGCTATACTGCACCTTGGCTCCAAAGCAGCCATTGATGTTCGTCTCCGGAACCAATGCGGATGGGCAGGTCAGATCGACAGCAATTCAACAGCGGCTCTTTGGAGGAGGCGGAGCAGCTCGTGCTCGGTCGTGAGGCTTACGGGGACAGGGCGTGGGACGACGCCTATCGGTTCCTCTCGCGCGCAAGTGCAGCGACTTCGCTCGCAGTCGACGACCTCGAACGGCTAGCGATGTCGGCCTATTTGAGCGGGCGCGACGAGGAGTACCTGCGGGCCCTGGAGCGAACCCATCATGCATATCTCGACGCTGGCGAGTGTCATCGCGCCACTCGCTGCGCCTTCTGGCTGGGCCTGCGCCTTGTCTTTCGCGGGGAGGTGGCTCAGGCGGCCGGCTGGTTTGGACGGGCGCATCGACTGCTCGAACGCGAGCCACATGATTGTGCCGAACAGGGTTACCTGATGCTGCCCGAAGTCGAACAGCATCTTGCTGCGGGCAATCTTGAGGCGGCCTACGCTGCGGCCAACGGCGCAGTCGAGATCGGTGAGCGCTTTGCGGACGCGGATCTCTTGGCCTGCGCACGGCACTTGCAGGGCCGTGTTCTGTTGCGTCAGCGGCGGACCACGGAAGGTTTCGCGCTTCTCGACGAGGCGATGGTGTCGGTCACGGCCGGTGAATTGTCGCCACTCCTCACCGGCTTGATCTACTGCAGCGTGATCGAAGCGTGTCAGCAAGTCCATGCCCTGGGCCGCGCACGCGAATGGACTTCCGCTCTGGGGAGATGGTGCTCGGAACAGCCCCAGCTGATCAGTTTTAGCGGCACCTGCCTGATGCATCGCGCTGAGATCAAGCGGCTCAGCGGCGCATGGCAGGACGCAACCGACGAAGCGCAGCGGGCCGTTGAGCGTTTGACGCAGTCAAATAATCGGAAAGATACCGGTGCGGCGTGGTACCAGCTGGCGGAAGTACACCGCCTCCGCGGAGACTTTGACGCGGCCGAGCAAGCGTATCGGAGCGCGAGCCAATATGGCTTCGAACCGCAGCCGGGCCTTGCCCTGTTGCGGTTGGCCAAAAGGCATATTGATGCGGCTGTGGCCGCAATCCGGCGCGTCATGGGTGCGACGACCGACCAAGTGAGGCGCATTCGGCTGCTGCCTGCCCACGTCGAGATCATGCTGGCGGCTGACGAGATCGAGGAAGCACGTTGTGCCTGCCGCGAACTCGAGGATGTTGCGGAAGGCTACGGAAACGAGTTACTGCGCGCCCTTGCTGCCAACGCGCGGGGAGCGGTGGAATTGGCAGAAGGCGAAGCGCAGGCTGCGGTGGCTTGGCTGCGCCAGGCAATCGAGGGGTGGCAGCACGTCGATGCGCCGTACGAAGCAGCGCGCGTACGCGTCATGATGGGCCAGGCTTGCCGCGCCCTCAGTGACAACGACGGTGCGGCACTGGAGTTGGAGGCAGCCCGGACAGTGTTCCAGCAACTCGGTGCCACGCCGGACGTTTCTCGCGTCGATGCCCTGCTTGACATGCGGTCGGACGAAGCTCGCGGCCTCTCTGCCCGCGAGCTGCAAGTTCTCCGCCTGATCGCTGCTGGCAAAACCAACAAGGAAATCGCTAACGAACTGCATTTGAGCGGGAAGACAGTGGACAGGCACGTCAGCAATATTTTCAACAAGCTTGACGTCCCCACTCGCACCGCCGCCGCCGCCTGGGCTTACGAGCACCGCCTGGTCTGAGCGTGCCTGGCATGGGTGGAATCACCCATACCGTCATCGGCGCCGATTGGGTGGTTCGCCCGAAGCGCTGCCCTCCTTTCCGCCGTAGCTTGTACCTGAAACCGATCGGCCACGGATGCGCGGCGCCTCGGCGCAGCTTGCCCACAGATCGCGGGATGGACTCGGTGATCGCGCTCCGAACATCGGGCCACAATGAAAGGAGCAAGCCATGTCACATACCGACGTCGGAGGTGCGAGTCACTGGGAGGTGGCTCGCGATCGCATCGATCATCATGGCCATGTCGCTTCTATCTCACGGTCCGATTTCTCCCGAGCTCGGCACCCAAATGAACAGAACGGCCGATGTCCTGGTGGATGTTCGCAGAAGGCAAGGCCAACGGCTTTGCCGCCATGGCTCTGGCGTTCACCGTGATCGCCGCCAACGAGGCGCGGGTGTCCCAAGCGTCACGCCGCATCGGGCGGCGCGCACCGCTCACCGTTGCGGGGCCGCCTTCCGTGCTCCGACGGGTGCTTGGGAGCTGGCTGCGTCTGCCGTTTGGCGCCCCGGTTGGCTGGTGGGCGCGATCGTGATGTGCCTGTGGGTCGTCTGGTTCGGGCTCTCCCTGGCGCGGATCCAAGCCGGCCCGGCAAGCATCCGGCGGGACACACCCTCCGGCGCCTAGGGAAAAATGGAGTCGCTCGCCGAAGCGGTCGTTCAAGCAGGCCAAGCAAAACGCGATGCGCTTGAGCGGGACGTCTGCGTGCAGTGGCAGGAGTTTGCGGCGGACCGCTCCATGTCGCTTCAGGTGGGCATGAGGACGGGGCCGCGCGGAAATAGACATGTGAGATGAAAAAGGAGGCCAAGATGGCGAACATTGAAGGTTACACCGGCATCCCGACAACAATTGAATCGAACCGCATATCTGGAGAAGCCGCCCGCAATCGGCTGCTCGCCGGGCTGCCGATCACCGAGTGGCGGCTCGAACTGGCCGGCATCTCCACCGCGGTACTGGAAGGCGGTGCAGGACCACCGATTGTGCTGTTACACGGCCCAGGAGAATATGCAGCAAAGTGGCTGCGAATTCTCCCGGAACTTGTGAGAACACATCACGTGATCGCGCCCGATCTGCCGGGCCACGGCACGTCGGGGACTATCGAGGGTCCGGTCCATCCCGGTCATGTTCTCGCGTGGCTGGGCGAACTCATCGAACGCACCTGCCCGACACCGCCCATTCTTGTCGGCCAAATTCTTGGCGCCGCAATTGCCGCTCGCTTTGCCGCCAAGCACGGAAACAAGCTTTGCTGCCTGGTGCTGTCGGACGCGCTCGGCCTCGCGGCGTTTCAGCCGGCGCCTGAATTCGGGGCCGCGCTCTCCGCGTTCCTCATGGAGCCGAGTCAGCAAAACCATGATCGGCTCTGGCAGCGGTGCGCCTTCGACCTCGAGGCGCTGCGCGATCGCATGGGCGAGAGCTGGGATCATCTGCGCGCCTACAATCTCAATCGCGCGCAGGCGCCGGAGCTGAAGCCGACCCAGCATAGCCTGATGGAGCAGTTCGGGTTTTCGGCAATTCCGCCGCAGGAATTGGACCGCATCCGCGTCCCGACCGTCCTGATCTGGGGGCGGCACGATCTCGCCAGTCCGTTGCCGATCGCCGAGGCAGCAAGCGCCCGTTACGGCTGGCCGCTCCATGTCATCGATGGTGCCGCCGACGATCCGCCGATCGAGCAGCCTGAAGCATTCGTGGAGGCGCTTCGCGGCGCGCTCGCAGAAGCGGAGCCGGCCGCCAGCGCAGCTGCCCCGGACACGCGGAAAGCCTGGAACCGGATCGCCCCGGGGTACGATCGCACGAACACCGAAACGCAGATGTGGCTCGGGGCCGAGGCGCTACGAAAGGCCGGCCTCCAGGCCGGGATGCGCTTTCTGGACGTGGCGTCAGGCAGTGGTGCGCTCAGCATTCCTGCGGCGCACTCTGGCGCCGAGGTGGTCGCCGTCGACCAGTCGCCCGTGATGCTCCGGCTACTCCGAGACCGCGCCGTCGGGGAGGCTCTCGACATCGGCACCCGCGTGATGGACGGCCACGCGCTCGCCCTCGACGACGACAGCTTCGATATGGCGGGGTCTCAGTTCGGAGTCATGCTGTTTCCCGACATGCCGAAAGGCATTCGGGAGATGGCTCGCGTCGTCAAACCGGAAGGCCGGGTTTTGATGGTCGCTTACGGCGATCCGCACCGGATCGACTTCCTCGCTTTCTTTGTTGGGGCCGTGCGGTCGGTCCGTCCGGACTTCAATGGTCCGCCCGTGGACCCGCCGCCGCTGGCTTTTCAGCTCAGCGATCCGGAGCGGCTTGCCCGCGAACTTGCGAAGGTCAGACTCGCGGACGTCAAAGTCGAGACGATCACGGAGAACACGGCGTTCAAGTCGGGCGCTGAGCTATGGGATTGGATAGTATGGAGCAATCCGATTGTCGAGGAAGTGCTTGGCAGCCTCGCGTTGAGCGAAGGCGAGCGCGGAGTCATTCGCCAGACGCTCGATCGCATGGTCCGCGAACGGGCAGGCGATGACGGTTTGGCCATCCTGAAAAGCCCAGTCAATATTGGCCTCGGCACAAAGTGACCGAGTGCCAATTTGATAGCGGGCCGCTCGTGCGAGCAGTTCGCGGCCACCCCAGGACTGGATGGGAGTGCCTACCTTTTTGATGCCGGCCGGTTTCCGAGGTTTGACTCCGGATGTAGCGCCGATATCAACGCCGAGGCGTGTGGCAAATGTCGGCGATCGAGGCGAAAGCGACCGCCGGCGTATTCGGATCGACCTTCCGCTCTCCACCTCTGCGGCCTTCGATTTCGCGCGGAGCCCGGAAGGTGCTCAAGGGCGGTGTCGTCGTCCCCGGCGACGCTGTCGATATCCGGTTTCCCGTTCCACCGTTGCTTCCGCTCGAAGTCGTCTAGGCGCCCGTATCCTTCATGACGCATCCTCGCACCGACGTTCGAACGCCAGCGCCAGTTATTAAAGATGATCCATTTCACCAGCGATACCCATTTCGGCGACCAGCGCGTCCTTCGCCTCGACAGACGTCCGTTCTTCAACATGGTCGAACACGACGATGCCTGATCCGGAACTGGAACGAGGCGTCGGGCCCCACGACGAGGTCTGGCATCTGGGAGACTTCATGTCGGCAAGAGCAGACGACTGTACCGAGCTGCTTGCGAGGCTGAACGGCCGAAAGAACCTGATCGTCGGCAACAACGACCTGACGACGACCACGAACTCGCCGGGATGGGAAAGCGTGCAGCAAGCGCGCCGATAACGGCGACGATCCCGAACATGATGAAGACGGAATTGATGCCCTGCGCGCCGACCATCTAGCCGACCGTGGCCGAGCCGACGGCGGAGGCGATGCGCAGCCACGATGTGGCAAGAGCCGTTCCGACCGCACGCATGCGCGTTGGGTAGATTTCCGGCGTGTAGAGGTAGAGCACGGCATTTACGGAGCCAACGACGCCATAAGCAAGCGTGGCCAGTAATGAGCGACCACGGGCTACTTTCGCCGCCGGCGGCCAGGGCTGCGAGCAGGATGGCGCCGACGAGGAAGGAGACGATAGCCCAGGTGCGCCGTCCGATGCGATCGATGCAAAAAGCGCATGCAAGCGACCTTGGTGCGCGGATCGTTAATTGCGTTGGCGTAGATGAGCGGCAGGTGCAATAACTGGTTTTTTGCAACGATGCCTTTCAAACACAATGCCGCTCGCCGCCATCGCATTGGCAAGATGAAGTTCAAGGTGACGAACTGGGCAGAGTACGAGGCAGGCCTTCGCCGGCGTGGCAGCCTGACGCTGTGGATAACCGCGGAAGCTTTGTCGTCGTGGGGGCGCCAAGCGGACGACGCGCGGCGGTCAACCGCGCTATTCGGATCTTGCAATCGAGACCGCTCTGACGCTGGGCCTGGTGTTCGGCTTGCGGCTGCGCCGGACGGAGGGTTTGCTGGCATCGGTGCTGAAACTGATGGGACTGGATCTCGCCGTCCCCGATCACACGACGCTGAGCCGACGGGCACGGAGGGGTCGATCATTTGGCAGACGGCGAGGGCTCCGTTTCAGCAGAAGGGCCGGTGCACGTCCTCATCGACAGCACCAGGCTTGAAGTCTACGGCGCGGGCCAGTGGTTGGAGGAGAAGCGCGGTGCCAGATCTCGTCGCAGTTGGCGGGAGTTGCATCTGGCGCCGGATGCCGACAGCGGCGAGATCATCGCCCATGTCATGACCGACCAAGACGCTGGTGATGCCTCGCAGGTGGAGCCGCTACTCGACCAGATCGACGCTCAGATCGGTCAGTTCACGGCCGATGGAGCCTATGACGGTAACCCGACTTACGACGCCGTCGTCAAGCACGGCGCCGATGCTGCCGTTGTCATTCCGCCCCGCGCCAACGCGGTGGAAAGGCCGGACACCGAGCCGCCTACTCAACGAGACCAACATATCGCGGCGATCAACACGCGGACGGACGAATGAAGTGGCAGACTGCGACTGGCTACGGCAAGCGTTCGCTGGTCGAGGCCGCGATCGGTCGCTACAAGGCGATCATCGGTGGCCGATTGCGCGCACGAACCTTCGGAGCGCAACAGACCGAGGTTGCCATCGGCTGCGCCGTTCTCAATCGGATGCTTGCATGCGCACACCCGAAATCAATCCGTCGCATTGGAACCACCTCGTAAACGACGACATCAAAGATCAGAGTCCGAATACTCTCCGATCCCCGCACCAACGCTCCGGCGCAAACAAAGAATATCATCGCATGATACAAATAAAGGAAATTGTACGTAACCACGGCGAAACGGCTCACGCGTCGAATTAAATTCCATAATTTCCGAGTCGCGACAGAAAAGTGGAATTTTATCCGCGCATTCATCCAGGTTCAGAGTCACCAATATTTTTCCGAAACAAATATCCTGGCATGATATAAGAAGAGAAAGGTAGGGCGTTTGTATTTTGTATCGGAGCAGTCTCAATCGACTGGAGAGATGCAACCTGCGCAAGACGAGAGGCTGAGGGGCGCCGAACCGGCTGCCCGCTTTGCGTCGCGACAAGGACATGACGATGAAAGTTGCGATCAACGGCACGGGCATCGCCGGATCGACATTGGCTTATTGGCTCTATCGCTACGGCCATGAGCCCGTGCTGATCGAGCACGCCGCAGGACCGCGATCCGGCGGGTATATCGTTGACTTCTGGGGCCATGGATACGATGTGGCAACGATGATGGGGATCGTTCCTCGTCTTCGGGAAAGCGGCTATGGCGTCGAGGAAGTGCGCTTCGTCGGCAGTGACGGCCGGCGGCGAGGTAGTTTCTCCACGGAGGTGATTAAGCGCACACTCAGTCACCGTTTCGTCAGCTTGACGAGAAGCGACCTTGCGTCCGCCATTTACGCAACGATCGATGGCAAGGTTGAAACGATATTCGGAGATAGCATAACCACCATCGACGACGGTGCCCGTGGCTTGCATGTGGGCTTTGACCATCACCCCAGCCGAAGGTTCGACCTCGTAGTTGGGGCCGACGGGCTTCATTCGCGCGTCCGTGAACTGCGCTTCGGCCGAGAGGAGCAATTCGAGTTCTATCTTGGCTACAAGGCGGCCGCATTCGAGCTGCCGGGATATCGGCCGCGCGACGAATTGACCTATGTCAGTTATGCAGAACCGGGCAGACAAGTCTCGCGATTTTCGATGCGAGATGACAAGACGCTCTTTCTGTTCGTATACCGCGACCCTAATCCTGGCGATCGCCTACCCATGACCGATGATGGGCGCAAAGCGGCTCTGCACGATGTCTTCGGCGACGTCGGCTGGGAATGTCAGCACATATTGAAAGCCATGGAAGGAGTGGGGGATATCTATTTCGATCGCGTCAGCCAGATCCGAATGGACAGTTGGATAAAGGGCCGCACCGTCTTGGTCGGCGACTCAGGAGCCTGTGTGTCGCTACTGGCCGGCGAAGGGTCGGGTTTGGCGATGACCGAAGCCTATGTGCTTGCCGGCGAGCTCGCACATGCAAGAGACAACGCCTCGGCCGGTCTGGCGCACTATCAATTGCGACTGATGCCGTTCTTGCAGGACAAGCAGAAGACAGCGAGCCGTTTTGCGTCGTCGTTCGTTCCAAAAACTGGATTTGGCATTGCGCTGCGCAATTGCTTGAGTTCCCTCATGGTCTTACCGTTTATCGCTGATTTGCTGCTCGGGCGCCAATTGCAGGATGATTTCCGGCTTCCAGCCTATGCCGTCCACTGAGCATGTGGCGAACCTACAGCGGAAAGTCGGCGAACGACCGAGTCTGTAGTGTTCGCCCCTCCCCCATCGATCTTTGGGCTCCCGGAAATCGGCCGACTTGTGGTTTCGAGACGGAGGAACGGAACGGTTTGGATCGTCAGCTTTCATTATTCACCTGTGGTACACATATCACAAATTGATGGTTAGCCGGCAAGTGGGTGTCGGAGAAGCGGTCGGTAATGACGACGATCAGTGCTAGATTTCCGTTCGAGTATTTCATGCTGGATCGCGTCGTGTACGAGGGCAGCGTGGCCTGCAGGATTGGCAGCAAGCTCGTGCGGGAACGGGTCCGCGACAGCGACGGGTATTCCTATCGATTTGTGGGATTGGCGCTTCGCGATTCCAACGGCCGTCTCAATGTCGGACTGCTTAAAACCAGCGAATGGATCGTCGCGCCCAATCTCATTTATGCACGCGAAACACCTGACATGGAAGAAGCCGTCCGCATTGAGTGAAGCGGAAATTGCCCAATTGGCCCAGACGTGGTGGTTACCTGGGTGTTTGATCGCCTTCCCATTCAGCCCTCGGCAGCAAATGGCGATCAAACTGTTCGATCGCAAACCAGCCAAGCCTCTGCGATCCTTTAGGACTGTGCGCTAGTGACCGTCGCTTGGACAAGCGGAATCTCCGGATACGCTGCAGTTGCCAATCCGAGTGGACCAAAGCTCTTCAAGAGCATCAGTAGAGCGAGCAGTCCGGCGATTAAAACGAACACTAACATGCCAATGCTTAACAGTGCCGAGTGCCGCATCCCGCGAACCATTGTCTCCTCCGACCCTTACGGCTTTCCCGGCTTGGCCAAACAACAGGTAGTATTGGCGGCCCTCGGCTTGCGGGGTAGCTTTGATGTCAGGTATAAAATGTAGTCATCCGCCAAGTCAGCGATTTGAAGTGCGGCTTCTTCGTCTCTCCTGCCGGCAAGCACGGCCTTACCAATCAAAGACCTCAAACGCGTCGTTGAATACAGACGTACACTGCAAAGCCCGCCTGCTGGCATTGACGTGATATCTTGGCGATCGAATATCCATCATTGACGCAGAATGGCAGAGGAATCGCCGCATTTCAACCACAATTGCCCTCGCGGGCGTCGTCTTCCGACGCGGGTTTGCAGCACCGATTGCATTTCCGTTGCTCCTGTAACTCCCATCCACCGTCTCAGTCCGCTGACCCTGCTGGTTCGCGAGCCGTCTGCAATGCTTCCAAGGCGTTCGCCCCGTGCAAAGTGAAGCAGCCATTCCTTCGTCCAGGTTTTCCAGAATCAGTCCGATATTGTCGGCCGGCCGTCCGGTGAAGACGTCGAACACGGTTTAGGTGTCGTCCGCCTCATGACGTACGCCGAACCTGTTCGTCTCAACGACCATGTAAGCGAGCAGTCTTCTCAGCTTGACGCGGATTATTCCTCTAAGTCACGAAATAGGCACAGTCATTCTGCCAACTCGATGCGACTATGGTTCGCAAGCGCTGCAACCGCCGGTGTGACCGTCTGTCGTCCACGCGGCGGGTGCAGCGCTTGCGACCTTCCCCAGCGTGGCTGCCAAGCACCTCACGCCATGATACATGAAAAGGATTATTTGAATGCCTCGATCAGCACGCGGTTCCTCGGCGCTGAATGACGACGTCTACGACGGACTCGCGGGATTTCGGCTGGCGATGCGACGCTTCCTGGCATTCAGCGAAGCGGCGCTTGCCGAGGCGGGCGTGACCTCGCAGCAGTATCAGGCCCTGCTCGTCGTCAGGACGACACCGGACCGCCAGGTCAGGATCCGTGACCTCGCCGAGCAGATGCTCATGCACCATAACGGTGCCGTCCAGCTCGTAGACCGGATGTGCGCGGCAGGACTGGCTGAGCGGATACCCGCGGAAGACGATAGGCGAAGCGTCCTGATTGGTCTGACGCCGAAGGGCGCGGACGTCCTCGAATCTTTGGCAAAGGTTCACGTGAAGGGCATGCTCGTAAACGAGCCGTTGCTGGCGGAATCCCTTTCGCGGCTTCGCCAGGTGACTGAACTCGCGTGACGAGGATCACCGTTTCTTGATCGCAGCATGATTGATCTGCGGATCTGATTTTGTATCATATTATGACATAACCGGAGGAGAACGGATATGCTTAATGGCGAAGGGGGCTGGTCGGATTACCGGCCATCCAAGACACTTTGGGGCTGGTCGATCATCGGCGCGGCGGCATTGACCATGGTGGTCGGCTTTACATGGGGAGGATGGACGACCGCCGGACGAGCGCGGGTGATGCGCGACATCGCTGTCAAGGATGCCAAGGCCGAACTCGTGGCGAGAGTCTGCGTCCATAACTTCGTCACGGCGAGC
Source organism: Rhizobium sp. P32RR-XVIII (assembly GCF_012641395.1). Lineage (GTDB taxonomy): Bacteria > Pseudomonadota > Alphaproteobacteria > Rhizobiales > Rhizobiaceae > Rhizobium. Next base: position 26,617 of record NZ_JABAIH010000028.1, read on the forward strand.
GATGCCGAACAGAACCTCAAGGCCCTGCAGGCGAAGTCGTCCTGGGAACGCGACGACTTCATCAAGGAAGGGGGCTGGGCGAAGATCGCCGGCGTCGGCGATACCGTGACGAATGCGGCCGATGCCTGCGCGGACCAGCTCATGAAGCTCAAGGAGTTGCCGGGCTCCGACGGCACGGTCGTCACCGATAGCTAGGCTTTTGACCGGACGTAGTGAGTTGGCCGGTCAGCGCGAGGCCCGTCCGAAATGATTTCGGGCGGGCCGTTTGCTCTCCTAGCGTTCGTCGGGCGTTTCGGCGCTCTGCAACGCTTGAATAACCTCGCGAGCCATCAGATGCGCCGCACTGAGGACCGCGGGCGATAACGGCCGTCCGTCGCGCGCATCCCTGCATATCTTCAAGAGGCCGACCAACTCGACGGGGTTCTCGATGAACCCGTCCAGGGCGTCCTCTAGCTCTTTCGGAAAGTTCGATTCGCCATTGATTGCAGGCTGTCCGCTCTCGTCAAGCATCCCGTGGTCGATAAGTATGGTCTCCAGCCGGCCGACCCGAAGGCCCAACTCGGCACGTCTGTCGATCATGATGTCCCCCTGCCCCGTGTCCATCAAGCGAAGAGCCGCATTCCCCTTGGCGGTAGGCCGCTCCCTCCATCCCGAAGGCTTCCAAGATATTCAAGCACGTTCCTGATCAAGGCAGGATGGACCGGCTTGGATATCAACCCGACAACTTTCGGGAGGTCTTCTCGGATAGCCTCGGGGTTCGCGGTCATCATGACGACCGCGATCCCGAACTCGCTGGCCAGATACTGCCCTATGCGCGGGCCGGTCGCTCCGTCTCTGAGATTGACGTCGACCAGTGCGATGGTGCTGAACGGAGCCAGCTGCTGCGCGGTTTCGAAGCTGTCGGCGATCCCGGACGTCTCGTAGCCGAGATTGAATACGATCTCCCGAACATCTGTCGCCAGCAAGGGCTCATCCTCCACGATCAAATCCTTTCCCCAGCCATCGTATCTCCCTTTTGTTCATCCTGCATTCAGGATTGACAATATGGCGAAGCCGTTAAAGAATGTCACCACATGATACAAAGGGACGTGACGATGACCAAAGCCGCCTTCATTTCCGCTGTATTCGCCGGCTATGTCGCTGTGATGTTCGCCTTGGCGTCCATTCCGAACGAGATGCCGCCTGAGATATCGCAAGCCCAGTCGACCCAGGCAGTGAACTGACCGCCCGCCGTCCGAATCATCTTCTTTCACCTCGCGTATATGAACAGGCTTTTCGCGCCATGGATACAAAGCTCTTTTTGGCGGCTGTCGCCCTGTTCATCGCCGGGATCTGGGGCGGGACAATCTACGTCGTCTTTTTCCTTTGAAGGCTGTCGTATAGGTCATCACGTGATATTTCGACCTAGGGTCGGAACCGCCGAGCATCCTGCTCATTACGCCTGCAAGAAGGAGTCATGAGATGCAGCGGTAGCTCATCAAGCCCGCAGGCGTATGTGCCGCGAAATGCGAGTCGGCGCCGTTATGTTTCCAGGATCGAAAACGGAGTCGTCGGCTATTGGAAGTTGCTATTCGGCATTCCGATCCCCCGGACCGAGTCTTTGGAAAACTTCGCCCGCTGGGCGGCGCACGAAGACGCTGAGTTGCGGGACAGACGGAAAGTGGCGGCCGTATCGCAGTAACGGCGCAACCAAGGAGCAGCCCATATCGATGGCAGCACCGAGAAAGAACGCCGTCCTCTATCGGATGGCGATGAAAGATCACCTCTGCCCATTCGGATTGAAGTCGCTCGACCTCTTGAAGCGCCAAGGGTTCGAGGTCGAAGACCACAGGCTCGAGACCCGCGAGGAGACGGACAGGTTTCAACGGGAACACGGTGTCGATACGACCCCGCAAACCTTCATCGGCGGCCGGCGGATCGGCGGGAACGACGATCTGCGTCGCTTTTTCGGCAAGAATGTCAGGGATCCGAACGCGACATCCTAGAAGCCGGTCGTTGCCGGTTTCGCCATGACCGCGTCGATGTCCGTTGCGGCGAACTGGGCCGCGGGAACAGTGGCGACCATCCGGACGCTCGAGTGGTTCATCGCCTTCAGCATGTGCGTCATGGCGATCCTGAAGCTCCGCGATCTTGAGAGCTTTTCTAATATGTTCTAGGCTATGACCTGCTGGCGCGACGCTCGGTCCGATATGCCTATCTCTATCCGGTCGGAGAGGCCCTCGCCGGCGTTCTCATGGTTTCTGGGGCTCTCGTCTGGAGCTCAACGCCGGTCGCGTTGTTCATCGGCACCATGGGAGCGTGGTCCGTGTTCCAGGCGGTCTATATCGAGAAGCGAGAATTGAAGTGCGCCTGCGTCGGCGGCGACAGCAACGTGCCGCTTGGGTTCATCTCGTTGACCGAAAACCTGATGATGGTGGCGATGGCCATCTGGATGGTCGTCAAATCAACCGTTTATGACGACGCGCAGCGGAGCAGCGATGAATAAGATAGCGGGCGGATCCCTCCTAAGATGTCGACAGCTTACGACCACGCTACGATACCCATCGAAACGAAGCGGAACGACTCCTGAAACGGTTGTGGCCGTTCCCAATCCGAAATCGATAGGCTTCTTTCCGGGCGCGGCAGAACTCACAGGCGTCGCATCACACATGTCGCGACGCCCGAGCGCAAGGCTGCTTTTGGGATCGACTGACAATGAACAGCAAGCACTTCGGTCCGCCTCATTTGCACAGGGCGACGCGGTCTAGTGCGGCGGTGACGCCGTTGAGCGAATAGGTGTAGGCGGTGTGGGTGCCCCGCGCGGATATCGCCTCGAGGATCATTCGGCTGCCCGCGCGGAAGGCCTTGACCAGTTCCGGCTCACGAGCCATGTCGTTCACCCACGCCTTTTTGTCTTTAGTGAACATCCGGAAGGTTTGATCGCCAACGGAGACCTGAACCGTCGATCCCGCCTTCAGATCGTAACCCATAATTGCTTCCGGCTCACTGTGTCCTCCTTTTTCGGCGGGCGCGATCAGAAAGTAATTTTGTCCGTGATCAACATCTGCCGGCTTGGCTTCTTTCGGAACGGAAAGCGCGTAGCAGGTCGGCCGGCCATTTCTGTCGTAGGAGTAGACACTCCAATCTCCGGTCTGGATGATCATTTTCGGCGCCGCCTCAACGACACCAACCTGGCTCAATGCTGCGACAACTAAGAACGCGAGTCTCTTCATAAATTTCCTCTTGGTTTGTAGCATGGAATCGGTATCGAGCGTCGACGGCGAACGCGTCAACGAGCAGAGCTTCGTGAGCGGACGCCGCGCAGAAATCTGACCTCTTCGAAAGCAATCCGGCCGCACTGTACCAGGCCTTCCCAAATTCGGTTTCCGATCTGGCAGGTGACTTTGACCATACGCTCCCCCTCCGCTTCAGTGATGGAAACGGTCACGAGGCCCTGGCTGCGGTAACGCTGAAACTCTCTTGTCGTGAGACCAAGCCGGTCGGCCAGCACATCGTCTTCCAGGGGACAGGTCGGATGGAAGGGGTTGGGCATGATGACGGATTAGGCTTCCGAATCGAATTATGTCATGTCATGACATACCGCATGCCAGGCCTCTGGTTCAACCCCTTGAGGACGAGCAATTGTAAGCGACGACGTAATGCGGATCGTGTCGGGTGCGGCAGCTATCGGCGAACAGGAGCGGCGTCGACGACACGCGAAAAGATTTCCTCGCATCTGAAGAAGGTCGATTTCTGGATGCTTTCGATCGATGTAGGGTGCGGTCGGATTCCCAGGCAAGGATGATCGGATCCACGCGACCTTGCCGCCGCGGAGTTGCTGCTCGAGCAAGGCGGTAGAGCCGCTTTTGCCGGAACTTCTGTCCGAGATCGCGATCCTCAGCGACCGGATCGTCGATCACGGCAAGATCAGCTTAGACCTCGCAAATAAATGTGGCGTTACCGGCGCTTGGCCCTTGATTGACGACTTCAATACCGGCAAGGCGGCCATGGGCACGGGACCTTTTGTGCTGGGCAAGTTCGATAAAGGCGCAAGCATCACGCTGAGCCGTGTCGCCGCTCATTCCTTGAGCGCGTACCGGTGATGTTGGCGATTGATGAGGACTTGTGTTGTTTTGACCGTTGCATTCGTCCCGTTCCTTCTTCCTTCTCAAGCTAACGACCCGCAAAGCCAGCTGTTCCGCAAATCGGCAAAAACCCGCACCGCACGCGTTCACTTGGACGTGAAGACTGGATTGGAACCAATCCCCGGGCGCCCTGTTTTGGTCAGAGATGTTCGCTCTGGGCTCCATCCACACAATGTGGCGGGAATAGTCCGGGCGCTTTAGGTCAAGGAGCAATTCAGATGATCCATAGCAGACTTGGATATTCCGTTACGGCGCCGCTGCTTGCGTTCGCTGCATTGATTGCGACGGCAGGGCCGTCGTCCGGCGCCGAAAGCAGCCTTGACAGCGGGAATGATTGTCGCGCAAATTCCGATGCTGATAGGGGGCAGAAGTCTCTTTCGGAAAAACTCGACGAATGCGGGGGAGCACTAAAGCCACCGCGTGCCGGTGACTCTGAAATGGTTGAACCGCCGCCTGATGTCGGAACGATGCCTATAATTCATCCGGGGGAGTTGCCTCCCCAGTAGATGCCTGGCTTTCCGCTTGCACCTTCAACGCCGTCCGAAAGACAGGCTACTTTCCCCCTGACGTGGCACCTGTATAAGTGCACCTTCCCTCGGCGCACATGATTTCTCCACCGCAGCCTCGATGGCAGCAATCGCGCGTATCAGATCTTGCAGGTGATCAACACGCGCTGAATACGCCCAAGCGTCACCTGCAAGTCACGGCAACGAAGGGTCATTTTCGATAGCGATCCCCTTTATGGCCGCACCTCCGCAAATGAGGCCGCCTTCTTGCGAGTAGGCGACAGCGAAGCGAAATAGACTACAACATCTGTGATTTGCTGTTCGCTCATCAACCGCGCTATTGGAGCCATGATACGACCATAGGCTGTCCGGGCGCGCCGCCACGCTGCCAAAGTCTCAATTGTTCGGCGATGTGGTCTGCATGTTGGCCGGCCAGGGGCGCGAATCGCGGCGACTGCGCCTCGGAGTGGCAGCTCATGCAGGCGGGAATGTCATTTTCCGGGGCTCCCCTCGAAGCAATCGCGGCGCCATGGCGGAGCCTCGCCGGATCGGATTCAGCAGCCACGCGATTGCCATCCGGCGGAAGGCCGGAGTAATAGGATGCAAGCTGCCGCATCTGCTCGTCCAGCAGATCCGCCACCGGCTCCATGACGCCGCTGGCCCTCACCCTTTGAGAATACTCCCGCAGGCTTCGCAGCAAGTACTCTTCCGGCAAGCCCGCAAATTGCGGAATGCGATCGCCGTTTGTCCCCATACCCCTGCCCTCATGCCAGCGGGCACACAGGGTAAAAGCGTCTGCGTTGCCAATGCCTTTGTCCCCCCGGCCCGCCGAAACCCGATCAACGCCGGCAAGCTCAAGATAGTTCTGCTGCCGGGAAGGCAATTGGCTAAGGAAAGCCGTCAGTGCCCAGACCTCATCGTCCCTTGCTGCACTCGGCCATGCAGGCATTCCTGCGCGTTTCATGCCATGTTTGACAAAAGATCTCTTGGGGCTCTCGGCGCCTGATTGTTTGAGCAAGGTCCGGCGGCGACGGCAACATGCCGCTGACAATCGGATTGATTCCTTGTCCGGGGCGGTTGTGACAAGGAACACATCCTCCCTCATAGTGGGATGCTCCAAGCCGTACGCTTCCATCGTCGTCGAGAGGCGCCGGGTCGATTCCGGAGCTTTGCGTGGCGATCGATTGCTCGCGCACCTTTTGCAGCAGCCAGGTCGTTGCGCTTAGATGATCTCTGATTCCGCGATATTGTAGACACCCGACCATACGAATACGGCGCCGACGAGAACCAGAACGCCGGCGGTAGTGCCGAGCACCGCTGTCACCACCTCCCATTCAAGTTTCCTGAGATCCACGCCTAAGCCCCCGTCTTGAGGAGAGGCTTTGCAGCGTTAGAGGCACCTTCCATGTCGAAGACCCGCCGGCCGGTAATGACAATACCGGCCAGAACATACGTCATGGGACAAGCGATCGGCATGATCAGTCCGGCCAGCTGCTGGTCGGCGAGCGCGAATTCGAGGAGCTTTCCCGCATGATGCGGCGGGTCTGCCGCTCCTTGATAAAGCATTGCGAGGAAACAACACGAAAAGGACCGCGAGCAGACAGAAGAGCTTGCTCGTCATAAGGAGCGCGATGATCGGCTTCCAACGTTGATCCCTGTCGAAGCCGGCAATAGCGGCCCAGAAAAAGAAGGCGCCTAGGAAGAGACTGGTCTGCATCAGCAGGTGAGTTGAATGCGACTGGATCGCCTGATTGAGCAGTGCCGGCGTATGCCAGCCCCACAGGGCGACAAGCTGCACCACTGTGGCGAACCAGAGAAGCCGCTGCCGCCCGTTCGTTCCACGCCTTCCACATCAACGACAAGCTGAAGGCGAACAGCGGCGCAATGATATTCGTCAGAATGATATGTAACGCCATTATCGCACGCCAAGGGTCCGATACGGCGTCCTTCTTCCGGTAGATTGGTCATCGCGACAGCACCGGAGGATGTAGCTATGGGCAACGGCCATTTCGTCAATGGTCATAAATGCCGCTGCACGTGCGCTGAAGCCACGCCTGCACGGTAGTCTGTCGGCCCACGTCAGCCGCCATGCTGATTTAGCGGTCTCGAACTTGTCGAGCGCCAATAATACCTGGATCCTATGCCCGGCGCGCCGATCCATTGTACAAGGATCCATGTCGCTACACTTCCGGCCTGGCCACTTCGGCGCGAACGGGGGGTTGCTTCTCCAGGAGCGGTAATCGCGCAAGCGACCAATGCCTTTGATGCCACTATTAATTCGAAGAGCGCCGCCTCGGATCCTGCAACGCCCAATGCGAATGTGATGTCCATCGCGGCGAGCGGCTCATCCTCGGTGACCGGCAATCCGGCTCTTTGCAACAAGTCCTTTTTGCCGGCCTTTGCGGCTGGATCCGGCTCGAAGGAGCTCCTTTTCATAAAGCGCCCGTCTCGGATGGGCCTCAAAAGTGATCTGTCGCACCAGACTTGGTTTCCAAGCTAGGCAATGAGACATTATGCTCGCGCATCGTAACTTGGCGGCACAGGCTACTCGAAAGGGGCAAAACGCAATATTCAGCAGGATGACTATTCTTGCCAACCGAGGACTGATCATCGGGTTTCCGGGTAGGCGATGCTCGCCATCATAAGCGGCCCACAGGATCTCATCATCATGAGGAAAGTACCCGCTACGACGAGAACCATTACACAGGTGAGCCACGCTATGGAAAGATAGGACTCACGAATACCTTGGCGACGTTTCATTCCCCAGCCTCCCCCAAATAACGAGGGTTCCTAATAAAACCTTACACTCGTCATGGCGAAATCTGCCAGAGTTTATCAACAGATCGAAGCACTTTTGCGCGAGCACGCATTGCCGGCAACAGGCGCCGTGCCGTGGATAGGTCGCTCCACTCCCATGCGAACACCGTGACCGGCAGCACGCCTCTTCGCTCACTGGCGAAACAAGGTGACACCGCCACCGCCAGATGTCGCTCCGCCGCAAGCGTTCATGGTGGTTCTTCAGTAGCTGGAACGGTCTTGCACCTTGCCGTGGTTTTCGCCGACGCCAACAACGTCGCCGCCAAACAACTCCTGGCAGACACTTACGAGCAGTTGTGCAGTCTGAGTCGGAGCCATGGCGCAATTTCTACCTGACCGGCGCGCGTGAGCTGCGTCGGGGCGTGACCGAGTTGCCGGTGCCGAACACCGCAAGTCCCGCCCGACACTGCGACTGCAATCATCCAGCCAGTGCTCGCGGCTACGTATTCCTCAGTGAATTCAGCGAGTTGGTGTATGGAAATCGCGTGACTGGGCCAATTTCCAGCCTGAATAGCTTCGGTGCATAAGCGACCATGTCAGATAAGCGGATTCGGGTTTCACGTCGAAATGGTTGACATCCCTTCTCCGATCATCCCCAAAAAATGACCTTGAACGGTCCTTGCGCTGCAGCGCAGCCGGCTGCCGCGAACAGGGAGGATTCGGCTTGCCGACGACATCGTCTCATGCGATGGCATGTCGATCTGACCAGCAGGTCGAAAACTGCATTGCCGGACGCGGCCGAAATGATCAGGGCTCCGAGGATCTTGTTGGACCCGAAGGAAGAGAAAGAGAGTGTGTGGTGGAAAATCTTGACGGCCGACAGCACCTTAGCGAGCCTTACGCAAATCACGGCATAAGCGAGCAGGCAGCAAAGAAATTCGTCATCCTTTGGCGACGTCTCGCGCCTGGAGCCCGACATTATCCCCTACCTGAAAAAAATCGAACTGGTAAAGAATATAAGCTACGGGACGCCGCACCATCGGAATGATGGTGTGCCTAGCGACGACAAATAATACCGAGCTCATGGAGCGGTATTCGAAGAGGACGCGACGCCTGCATCCGAGGGCTCTTCGGCTTGACCGGAGTGCATACCTTTCAGGAACTTGAAAACGTCACTATCCGTGGAAAGGACAAGCGTCGTGTTTTCGGAAATAATCGACTCGTAGGATTGCATAGTTCGCGTGAATTCGTAAAACGCGACTGACTCGGCGCTTTTGTTGTACGCTCTCGCATAGATTGCGGCGGCGTTCGCATCGGCAAGTCCCCTGATCTCTTCGACTTGGCGATAGGCTTCGGACTGGATCTTGTTCAAGTCACGTACGCGGTTACCGCGAATTCGGGCAGCCTCGCCATTCCCCTCTGATAAGAAACGCTCCGCAATCTGGCGGCGCTCGCTGACCATTCGATCGTAGATTTTGGGTCGGACGCTTTCGTTATAGTTGATTCGCTTAAATCGTATATCGAGCAGTTCGATACCAAACACGTGGACTTTCTCGGCAGCGGCGGCAAATATCTCATGCTCGACCATAGCGCGCCCCTTCTGGATTGGCACGAGCGACCCGATATCCTGCTCGCGTTCTGCTTCCGTCAGAAGAGCATCGCGCAGGGGAATGCGGCCTTTGGTGGTGCGAATGATCTCGATCAGCTCGTGCTTGGCGACCGCATTGCGGGTCTCACTACCGAAAATATCATCGAGGCGTGACTGGGCGCTGCGCTCGTCGCGGAGCCGCAAGAAGTATTGGAGCGGGTCTGTGATCCGCCACCGGGCGAAAAGATCTACCGAGATGTAGAGCTTATCCTTGGTGGGCATGTCCGACGGGTTGCCATCCCACTCGAGAACCCGCTTATCAATCGGATTAACGACCTGGATGAAAGGAACCTTGAATTTGAGGCCGGCGCTCGTTACGGGCGCACCCACCGGCTTGCCGAACTGCGTGATAATCGCCTGCTCGACTTCGCTCACGGTATAGAGCGAGCTCATCGCTACGTAGGTGCCAGCAACCAGAGCCGCCAGGATACCCATTTGAGCAGCCCTGTTCATGGCTTTTTCTCCATTTGAGAGTCGAGATTCAGTAGCGGCAGAATGCTGCGTGTCTGCTCATCGACAATGATCTTAGAACGTAGTCCCGGCATGATCTTCTGCAGGGTCTCGATATAGATTCGGCGGCGCGTGACTTCCGGAGCGTTGCTATACTCGGCCAACAAAGCCGAAAACCGGGCGGCATCGCCCTCTGCTTCATTTACTCGCTTGAGACGATAGCCATCCGCCTCGCGGATGCGCTGATCCTTCTCTCCCTCAGCCAGCGGGATCACTCTGTTGTAATCGCGCCGTGCCTCGTTGATGAGTTTTTCCTTCTCCTGTTGGGCTTGGTTCACCTCATTGAACGATTCCTGCACTGGCTCGGGCGGATTGATATTCTTCAATTGCACCTGATCGATGCTGATGCCCATGGCATATTTGGTCGAAAGCGCCTGCATCTTGGTCAACGCTTCAGACTCGATTTCCTGGCGGCCGATGGTGATCACCTCGTCCACCGTGCGATCGCCAACGACTTCCCGCATGACGGACTCGGAAACAGAGCGAAGGGTTCCACTCGGCTCGCGAACCTCGAAAAGGAACTTTACCGGATCCGAGATGCGGTACTGCACGACCCATTCCACCAGTGCAGCATTCAGATCGCCAGTCACCATTTGGGTTTCTCGGGTTGCCTCCTGCAGCTGCGGGCTTTGATACGGATCAGCGGCACCCGGGGTCGTGAAGCCGAATTCCTGCTTCAATTGCCGTTTGACGGGAACGATAGTTGCCGCGTCGATACCCATCGGCAGCTTTAAATGTAAGCCAGATGGAACGTCCTTGAGATACCTGCCGAACCGTTGCACGACTGCTACAGAATCGCTGGGTACAGTATAAAGGGCGGTCCAGGCCAGCAGCGCGACGAGCGCGACTCCAGCAAGGATCATAACTCCGCGCGGGCTTCCGCCCGGCATAATCGGCTCAAGCCGATCCCGCGTCTGTCGAACAAAATCTTCGAAATTGGCCCTGTCCTCGGCCGGACGGCCCCAAGGGCCGCCCCGCCCGCCGTCACTATTTTGCGATGGCATTGTGGTATCCTCCCTGCTTCCCTCCGCTTACTTGAGGCCACGGGGCGAACGCGGGTTCCGAGGTGGCATTCGCACATCAGTGCTGCATGGCCCGACGGCGTTCAGGTCGATGTAAACGGTCCGACGCTGTGCATATGTCGAAGCCTATGTACGCCGTTCCAACGGTTAGTTGGAACACGCACCGAACTTCCGTACGGCTTGGTCATCGGCCACTGCGCGCCGTGAGGCTCGAGCCTGACTTGCTCGGGTCTTTGCCCGGCGTATCTCGCCTTTCACCGCCTTGACTAAACAAGGGCGACGTCCAACAGAAGACAACCAAATGCAAATGGCTATCGAGACGATTTAATTCAAGGTTATTCCCAATGCTTAGCTCGACTTTGGACATTATGTGGCGAAGCAGGGCGCCTGCGCCAAGCGAGCTGCGCGGGTGGTGTTATATGCATTTCGGGGTTGACGGCCGTTTCGATAAGGATCGTCGCTTCACAAAACCAGGCGAACGGCACCGACCAAGCGTCCGCGTGAGGTCGAGTTGCTTGGCTTCGAACATCACCCGCCCACACTGTCACGAGATTGTAGAGCCCCGGGAGCGACAGTGTTGTGCGCAGGATGGCGTTGTCATTCCACTGGCGCTGGGTTTCCATGCGAAGATGCGCACGAGTTTCGGCGAAGGTGACCTCCGACTGCCAGCGCCGAACGCAAAGGGCGATGATTTGGCTTGGTTCGAGGTCGGTATTGGTGCTCATGAACGCCTGCAGTTCGCGGCAGCCTGTCGGATCTCGAACCAGCACGCAGCGAATTGGCCTGGCGGGGTTCCATGGCGATACCACAAGCCAGTGCCTGACGTGGGGCATTTGTCGGTTTATCTGCCACACCATCTCTATGCCCAACTCACTGACGCGTGGTTTATGTGACAACACCCCCTTTCTGACTTTTCTTACAATCATCAGCAATCAAGTGCGCAATGGATATCACATCATGTTTACTGGAAGTTTGTTCTAATTGCCCCAATTCAACCACATTCCCTAAGCGGCGCATCGTTATCACTCCTAGCGCGGCGGTGAAAAAGGAGACGGCTGAACACAATGAGCGGCCCTTTTTTGCTGGATGGGGAAGTGAAAGGACATAATCATGTCTGATACCGAAACATTCACAATACGTTGGAGGAACTACAAACCAACAAAGACACTTTGGGTCTGGTCGATGATTGGGGTTTCTGTGCTAACCATGGTACTTGGCTTTACAATGGGCGGCTGGACTACCGGGGGGCGCGCTTCCGTGATGGCAAGCAATGCTGCTAAACAAGCGACATCAGAGCTTGTCGCCTCTATGTGTGTTCAGAACTTCGTCACCGGGACAGACGCCGCCAAGAATCTTGCTGCCCTGAAGGAAACCTCTTCGTGGCAACGCAACGACTTTATAGAAAAAGGTGGGTGGATGACGATTGCAGGCCTCGATGAAAAAGTCGATGGAGCTGCCGACCTCTGTGCCGAGACGCTTGCAGATATGAAAGAGTTGCCGGCAGCCACCGCCGAGGCCTTATGAGATCGTGCCATAATCGGTGCACTCCAACGCAGATGCCGGACTATCAGCGCTGCGCTGTCTTCGAAGAGGACCGTGAAGACCTTTGATCCTCCGCAATTGCGGCCAAAAGACTGGACGCCTCCCGATGCGCGTCGAACTCGCGAAGCGCATCAGCCCAAGGGTGTCGTCGCCTTGATCTAAACAGAGTCCGGTGCGGACAGGTAGCAGATCGCTATGCGGTAGCCGATAAGGTGATATCGCGCCAGCTGTCACGGCAGCGACGCGGCGTTCTCGATGATCTGAGGCGCTGAGTTGTCTGTGGCTTAACGGTTCGCGGATAGTGTGGCAAGGATGAGTGAACCCACCGTCAGCGACAAGAATCACTGCTTTCCGCCGCAGATCATCGCCCATGCAGTCTGGCTCTATTTTAGGTTCCCTCTGAGCCTGCGGCTGGTTGTGGAGATGCTATTGGCGCGTGGAATTGTTGTCTCGTATGAAATGATCCGATGGGCCGCAAATTCGGTCCGGCCTACGCAAAGCGACTGCGCCGTAAGAAGCCCTTGCGAGGAGACATCTCGCACCTGAACGAGGTGGTGATTTCCATCGGCGCCCGAAAGTGTTGATTTTCACGCGGTGACCTGATGTGGTGGACGGCCTCCGCTCCCGGCATCGCAATGTGCCAAAGTGTGGCTGTCGAAAGTCACATAAGGGAGAGCCGTCCATGGAGAAGATTACCACAATTGGTCTGGATATCGCCAAGC
>NZ_JABAIH010000029.1 GCF_012641395.1 Rhizobium sp. P32RR-XVIII
CGGCTATTGGCGTTCCATTGCAGGGTTGTTTCGAAAACCGAGGCGATAGTTACAAATGTAATAGATAGCGCTTCGCAATCAAATCCTGGGCGATGCTTTGACAATCACACTTGGTTGATTCATCGGGTCGTTGGTAAACGAGCATCTGCTTGTTGTTTGGGACTTGGTCGCCAAGTCCCCGCCGCGTGATACATGGCCGCGAGCTGAATGCTCATCGAGATTTGCAGGAGATGTCGATGTAGCCGCCGGTTTCCGGAATCCGACGGGGTGTCACGAGTCCTTCGCGGCTGGCCTGATCGGTCGGCGGGATGGTTGGTTGTTGCCCACCCCTTTGCCGCCTCGAGCAGACCGAGAGGCTTCGTGATGCACACCTTCATCCACGGCGCCGCAACCGGCGAACAATTCGCACTTCTGGCCGAGCCTGTGACGATCGAGACATCGGACGTTAGTTGCCTTGCAAACCTTGACCTGCTGCTTTCCATCTCGCTGAGAATTGCCCTCGCGACCTGTCAAACTCGCATGGGCGGCGACGACCAAGCGTTTGACCTCGCCCTTAACGTACCCTTCCAGAAATTTATTGTAATTTTTGAAGACCAAGCATCCATTTGAAAAGCCCTGCGGGCCGAGCATGTAACTGTGCGCAAGCAAGCCGTCGCGGCCGTAGATGTCGCCGCTGCCCACCGGGATGAGGCGCAGCGCGTGGACGCCATGAAAAAGCTGCTCGCGCAATACGAGATCATAGACGTTTGGTGGTGTAGGCCCGCGATTTTTTTCGTCCGCCTCATCGGGATTGTCCAACATGTCGCCGAGCCCCGAGTGCGCTTCCAATCGCTCGCCATTTGGCATGTAGACGATATGCGCGCCAATATCGTAAACCGCGGTCAACCGATCGGCGTGGCGCATCGGTTTGAAGTCACGATGGTGAGCCCCACCACGGGGGAGGGCGGCTCTCCACGTCTCCTGAATATGTCTGGGAATCGCCTGTGTCGACGGGATGTTTGCTGGCGCCCCCAGTGTTGCGGCAGGCGCCGATGGGGGCAAACAGAATTTCGACTCGGCCGGACAACTTTGCACTGGCGAAATTGGCGTGGGCCGCAAGGAAAATCCAGGGTCAATATGTGAGCTATCAGGGTTTGCGGAAGCGATAACACTCGGCGCATCCGGCGCTTCATCGGCGGCGAGAGACGCTGCAAGACAGATGTCCGACGACCCTGCCGCGACGAATGCGCCGAGACTAAAGGCGATGGCACCCCAAACAGCATAAGAAAGAATTCTCCGATCTCTGCGACCATCCGCGAGTAGGACTGAAATGTGTGTTGTAACGGCCTTGTATGGTTTTGGTTGCGCCAGCCGGAATAGTCCGCCTGCTGCTTGGCCTGAAAAATCCAGGTGTGTTCCGCGCTCGCCGAATTGTGCATTCATCTCCAATCTTCCCTTCAGGCGAAGAAAATTGGTGATGGCGCGCTACCGGTTTATTTCATCGTTTCCAAAAAACGTTACGCGCGTAACAGACAGAGTCTTGTGGCCCGGTTGTTTTCTTGCACCCCGTCAAGTGAAAGGGGCCGAATGTCGTCGTAGGCCGTTGGGTTGTTGGTTTTGCCATGTGCGACTCCGCTGCTCGGCGCTATGAGGGATGCCAGGAACCGTCTGTGACTTTCGGGGCCAGCGGAGCCTAGCCGGAAATCGGGTTGCAGCGCTGAACGCCGGGCGTTAGGACGCGGGAGCCATTCCCACCGGATTTTGAGGCGCGATGTCCGCCCAAACCTTGCAGCCAACCTTCGCTGGCGCGTTAGGCAAGATGCGTGAGCGACCAGCGTTGCAATTGTAGCGATTTCGCATGGCTCTGAAACAAAGCCGTAGCCTTGGCTTCGGATAGTCCCTGCTCATTGGGCTTGGCCTCGGTGATCGGGGGCTGATTGCGACAACCCACGGAGTGGCTGGCTGGGTTACGGGATTGAAATGATCAGGTTTAGGTTCGTCATCGTACTTGTCGTCGTGCTTGCAGGCTGCAATCAGCTTGGTCCGAATTTGGGCGCGCACACAGTGGCAAGCTATCGATGTGTACCGTCCGATGCGGCCTCTGGCTTTCCGGGCGGCGCCTCGACCAGCGGCCATCAGGCCCACGGGCTAACGGTCCGTTACGATGCCTTCGGTCAGCACGCGCTGCTCAGTGTTGCCGGCGGCGAGGTCGACACACTCAACCTAGTGCCGGGCGTGAAGGGCCGTCTCTACGCCAACTCGAAATACGCGTGGGAAAACAACGAACATACGAACCTTCTCACAGACCTTGCGGAGGTTCAGGTCTACCGCTGCACCCGCGTTGCGACTGAGCAGGGCGTCGCGGTGCGGCCGAAGGTGAGGGGAGTTCCATGGCTTTGACATTGAGCATCCTGCGCTGTCCCGATGGAGTGCCGCCGGAAACGCGGCAGGTTAGCGGTGGCGAATTTACCATCGGACGAGGGACCGAATGCAATTGGGTCCTGCCGGATCCGCAGCGCGTGCTGTCCAAGCGACATTGCGCCGTGGCCTTCGATGGCAAGGTCTGGCGGGTGATCGACACCAGCACCAATGGCACTTTCCTTAATCAAGAAACGGACCGGCTCAACGTCGACGCGCCCAGGGTGCTCAGGGACGGGGATCGACTTGTGTTCGGCGCGTATGAGATCGAGGCGGCTCTCGATCGTCAGCCATCGGAGCCGATCCGCGAGCGCCCGGTCCCGGACGGTAGCCCCGGCGAGCTCACCGGCGACCGCCTGACGCGAGACCCTTTCCCGAGGATGGGGCTTGATCCGCTGGCCGTCACCCTCAAATCCGACGACCTGTCCCTGAATGCCGGGCCAGACGGCTGGTCCGTGGACAAGTTTATCGGCTCGCCTCAGGCGATTTCCGATAACGTTCCGGTGATCCAGGAGAATTTCCGCGCACCTCGCACCTCCTTCGAACTGCTGCCGGAGGACTGGGATGCGGAGCGGGCGAACGACACCGTGCCAGAATCGAGCCAACCAGCGCTGCCGGTGGCTGCGAAACCCGGAGCACCTCCAGAGATATCCGTCCCATCAATTGTCTCGGCCCAAGCAGCGCAAGTGGTCGGCGTCGCTGATCAGGGTGGAGCCTTGATGGATGCGCTGGCTGCCTTCATCGCAGGGGCGGGGCTGCAGGGCACCACCCAGGGCGAGCCGATAGAATTGCTGCGCGGAATGGGCGAGGCCTTCCGAGCAATGGTGACCGGCCTTCGCCGCATGATGATGGCCCGGGCTGCGATCAAGGGCGAATTCCGTATCGAACAGACGGTCATCCGACCCGTCGGCAACAACCCGCTGAAATTCTCGGCAAGCGACGAGGATGCGTTGGCGGCGTTACTTGGGATCGGCGGCCGCCGCGACATGACGGCGAAGGACGCAGTAGCCGATGCGTTACGAGACATGCGCCTGCATGAGCTGGCGATGTCGTCGGCAATGCAGCAGGCGGTGCAGCACCTTGTCGCCGAACTTGATCCGGCGCGTGTGAAGCGGGGAATCGAGCGCGAAACTTTGGATATTATGCCGGGGCGGTACAAGGCACGCAGCTGGGATGCCTATGAAGCCCTGCACGGCAGCATCCTGCAGGCTCTTGCCGACGACTTTGACAGCGCGTTCGGCAAATCCTTCGCCCGGGCCTATGAGCAGGCGATGTCCGAGATCGCGGGCCAGCTTGATGAATAGTGCTGCACCGCGGCCGACTGATTGTAATTTCCCGGTGATGAGAAAGGCCGTGATGGATATCCGCATGCCGCAGGTGCGGCGGGCGGTGCGGCGTAGGTTTTGGAGGAGAACGACGTGACGTGGAACAGTCGGATCGCGTGGCAGGAAGGGATGTTCCTTCGTGCCCAGCATTTCCAGCAGCAGGACCGGTGGGTCGAGGCTCAGATCCGGGGCAGCGTCGCCGCGTTGCAGCCCCATCCCTGGGGCCTGACGGAAATGACCATATCGCGCGACCTGCTGGCAACCGCGCGGTTCGCGGTCGCTTCGGTGGCCGGGGTGTTTGAAGACGGCACACCATTTGCCATTCCCGGTGACGCGGATCTTCCACCTCCGCTGCTTGTGACCGATACGGTGAGGAATGTGCTCGTCTATCTCTCGATCCAGGTGCGCGAGCAGGGCTCGCTCGAGATCGGGTCCATGAATGAGGAGGGCCGCTATCGCTTGCAACCGTTCGAAGCGTACGACACCCATTCGGGCATGCCGCAGCCTGCGGAATTGCAGATCGGGCAGCTGAAGCTGCGCTACGTGCTCGAGACCGACGACCGCGAAGGGTATATCTGCCTGCCGCTGGCGCGCATCACCGAGGTGACGCCGGACCGGCGCGTGGTGCTTGATGAGCGCTGGATTCCGCCGGCCATGACCTGCTCCGCGGTGGCACCGCTCGCCGCGCTGCTGGTGGAGCTGGCCGGCATGCTGAACCAGCGCGGCGAAGCGATCGCGGCGCGGGTAACCGCGGTGGGGACCAAGAGTAATACCGAGGTAGCGGACTTTCTGCTGCTGCAATCGGTCAACCGCTGGCAAGCCCTAGTCAGCCACCTGGCGGATTCCGGGAACATTCATCCCGAAACCCTCTACCGCGTACTAATTCAGATGGCCGGTGAGTTCGCTACTTTCACCGATGCGCGGCGCCGGCCCAACAGCTATCCGGCCTATCGGCACGAGGATCTGCAGCGCAGCTTCACTCCGGTTATGGCCGATGTCCGCCGTTCGCTCTCGGCCGTCCTCGAACAGACGGCAATCCGCATCCCGCTGCAAGAGCGTCAGCACGGCGTTCGCGTCGGCCCAATCGTAGACCGGACGCTTCTTAGCGGAACCAGCTTCGTGCTCGTGGTGCAGGCCGACATGGCGGTGGAGGCGCTACGACGCGCCTTTCCGGGCAAGGCCAAGATCGGCGCAGTGGAGCATATCCGCGAACTGGTGAACGTAGCGCTACCCGGTATCGACCTGCAGCCATTGCCCGTGGCTCCGCGGCAGATGCCGTTCATCGCTGGCGCGCAGTATTTCGAGCTGGATCGCAATAGCCCGCATTGGCAGCAGATGCAGTCGTCCGGGGGCTTCGCCATCCATGTGTCGGGAGATTTCCCCAACTTGGCGCTGGATCTCTGGTCCATCCGCAGCTGAGCGAGTCCTGAATGAGCGACAATCCCTTTGCCGAACCGGGAGACGACGAAAGCACGGTCATCCGCCCGATTCCGGGGGGGCGTGGCGCCGGTCCGACCAACCCCGTGCCGCCGCCTACCATCGCCGAGGCCGCCGCCGGTGTACCAGCGGCCCCCGAGACGCGGGCTGAATTCGCCGAATTGCCGTCGATCGGGGCATCGCCGATCGTGGCGGCCGCGGCGCCGCTGTTGTCGCTGGTGGCACGGCTGCGCAACGCCTTCTCGGTGCCTGACCCAGCCAGCCTGCGGGAAAGTGCTATCCAGGAGATGCGCCGTTTCGAGAAGGCCTTGCGCGACCAGAGCCTGCCGATGGAGCAGATTCGCCTGTCGCACTATGCGCTCTGCGCCAGCCTAGACGACGTGGTGCAGAATACCCCTTGGGGAAGCCGCGGCCCCTGGGCGGACGCATCGCTGGTCTCGACGTTCCATCAGGAGGTGCGTAGTGGGGAACGCTTCTTCGATTTGCTGGAGCAACTGCGCCAGAATCTCGGGACCTTCCTGCCCGTGGTCGAGCTTATGTATCTTTGCATGTCGCTCGGGATGCAGGGCCGCTACCGGTTGTCGGCGCGCGGTCCCGCCGAACTCGACCGGGTTCGAGAGGAAACCTATGTCGCAATCATGCGGCAGAGGCGGCCGGTCGAACGTGGCCTTTCAATTCACTGGAGGGGCGTTACGGCGCCCTACCGCCAGATGCGGAGTTTCCCGGTCTGGCTCGCGGCGTTGCTCGCGACAGGCTTGCTGGTGCTGATTTACGCGCTGCTCGCTTACAGCATCAACAGGTCGTCGGACCGGCTGTTCGATGCGGCCCGTTCGCTTCCCCCGACGCACATGCCGATCATCACGCGCACTGCCCCGCCCAAGCCAGTGCCGCCAACTCCGGGTCCGCCGGGAGAACTCGACAAGCTGGCGGACTTCCTTGATCCAGAGGTGAAAGAGGGTCTCGTGACCGTTGCCGGCACGGATGCGGTGCCAATCGTCCGAATCCTCAATCTCGGCATGTTTAGATCGGGCAGCGCCGTCGTCGAACAAAAGTTCCTGCCTGTCCTTGCACGGATTGGTCAATCGCTGCGGGCGGAACCGGGCCACGTGGACGTTGTCGGCTATACCGACAACCAGCCCATCCACACGGTGAAGTTCCCGTCGAACTTCCAGCTGTCGCAGGCTCGAGCTCAGGCAGCCGCGGCGGTGATCTCGAATGCGATCGACGATCCGTCCAGGCTGTCGACGCACGGGCGGGCCGATGAAGACCCCATCGCCTCCAACGATACGCCGGACGGGCGCCAGCAGAATCGGCGCATTGAAGTTGTCTTGCATAGAAAAAGTCCCGACTGATGGAAAACCTTCAATACCTTGCCGCCTACTTCGTCAATCGCTGGACGTACAGTTTCGCTGGCGTCGGTATGGCCAGCATGCTGGTCTGGTATTTGGCGCCCCTGATGCCGGGCTTCGACGGCTACCTCGCCCGCACCTTGCTGGTCCTAGCTATGGTCGTGATCTGGGCGGGTGTGAATGGCTCAATCAGCTGGGTTCGCCGCCGCCGCGAAAACAAGCTGGCAGCCGGCCTGACCGAGGAATCGGCTTCGGATGAGCGGGATGTCCGGGCTGCGACGGCCGAGGAGGTCGCGCGTCTGCGCGAGCGGGTGCGCATCGTCCTTCGCCGTTTGCGGAAGGGGCGACGGAAGGGCTATCTCTATGAGCAACCCTGGTATGTGTTGATCGGGCCGCCTGGCTCGGGCAAGACGACCGCCCTTCTCAATGCCGGGCTGAAGTTCCCGATGGGGCAGCTCGATGGAGAGGACGCGGCGGTGGGCGGCGTCGGCGGCACCCGACTCTGCGATTGGTGGTTCGCCGATGAGGCGGTGTTGATCGACACGGCCGGGCGCTACACGACGCAGGATTCCGATGCGCCAGTCGACCGCGCCGGTTGGGAAGGCTTCCTCGATCTCCTGCGACGGACACGCAAGCGCCAGCCGCTCAACGGCGCCATCGTCGTCGTCTCGCTCACCGACATCGCGGCTGCCGATCCGGCGACACGGGCTGCCCATGCCCGCACAGTGCGCCGGCGCGTCACCGAGCTCTCCGACCGGCTCCGCCTGCGCGTGCCGGTCTATATGGTTGTCAGCAAGGCGGACCAGTTGGTCGGCTTCAATGAATATTTCGACGACCTCGATGCGGAGGGCCGTGGCCAGGTCTGGGGCATGACCTTCCCGCTGGCCAAGGGGGCAGAGACCTTTACCGACGAATTCCGCCTGCTTCTGGATCGCCTGGACGAACGGATGTTCGAGCGACTGCAGGCCGAACGTGCGCCCGATCGGCGCGCATTGCTTGGCGGCTTCCCGCTGCAACTCGCCAGTCTCCAACAGCCTCTGGCCGACTTCCTGGCTCAGGCCTTTGGTGGAACCCGGCTCGACCCGGCGCCATTCCTGCGCGGCGTCTACATCACCTCCGCAACGCAGGAGGGAACCCCGATCGACCGGCTGACCGGCATGCTGTCACGGTCCTTCGGAATCGATCAGAAGCGTGCTCCCAGCCTGCGGCCGGTCGCAGGGCGCAGCTATTTCCTGGAGCGCATGCTAGGCGAGGTCATTCTCGGTGAATCGCTGCTCGTCTCCACGAATTCCAAGCGGATACGGCATTGGCGTCTGCTGCGTATCGCCAGCCTCAGTGCAATCGCGGCCGTGACGCTCGCTATATCGCTCGGACTCTGGCGTGTGGAGGCAAGTAACCGCCTGGCCGTCGAGCGCGCCGACGAAGCGATCGCAGGCTATCACCAGCAGTTGGCCGGCGCGGATCTCGACCCCGTATCGAATGACGACTTGACCCACATTGTGCCGCTACTCGATGCCGCGCAGGTGTTACCGCGTGAACCGGAGAACTGGCTCACCGGCGTCTTTGGTCTATCGCAGTCAGAGAAGCTGGAGGCCGTCGAACGGTTAATCTATCACGACTCTTTGGAGCGGATCTTACTGCCGCGTCTGATTTGGCGGCTCGAGCAACAGATGCGCAGCCAGATGGACAAGCCCGATTTCGTCTTTGAAGCAACGCGAGTATATCTCATGCTCGGCGGCGCCGGGCCGCTAGATCCCGCTTTGGTGCGAGACTGGATGGCGCTCGACTGGTCGGCCCGGTTCCCCGGCGTCCTGAACGCTCAGCTCCGGGAACATTTGCTCGCGCATCTGAACGCGTTGCTTTCGGACCCGCTTCCACCGGTGACCTTGGATGGGGCACTGGTGCAGACCGCGCGCGCGTCCTTCAGCCGCGTATCGCTCGCTGCTCGAGTGTACGGCCGGATTCGCCCCGCCGCCTCAGCGAAGTCCGTGCCGGACTGGACGCCGTCCGCCGAGCTTGGTTCGGCCGGCTCTTCGCTCTTTACCCGCGTCTCCGGCAAGTCGCTCGCCGAGGGAATACCGGGGTTCTTTACTGTCGCGGGTTTCCAGAAAGTGCTGCTGCCCAACCTACTTGGGGCGACCCAGGCGGCGGCTAACGAAAGCTGGATTCTCGGGCAAACGCAGAAGACGCCGTCGGACAGGACGGAAAGCGAGACGCTTGAGCGCGAGGTCGTCGCACTCTATTCCGCCGACTTCCTGAAGCAGTGGGACGACATGCTCAACGACCTTGCATTGGCGCCATTCGAGGACCGGCCAGCAGCGATCCAGGGTCTCTATGTGCTGTCCGCGCCGCAATCGCCGATGCGCGACCTGTTAAAATCGATCGCATTGGAACTGACCTTCATGCCGACTGGTCAGCCGACCGGGGATGGCACTCCGGCGCCTGCAGGGGATCCCAGTGTCGCGGCAGCCGCGACGGCGCAACAGAAGTCCCTCGCCGCGGCGATCGGTGGCGCCGCCACACCCGACGCCGCCTCGATGCCGGCGATTGTCGACCTGGATCAGCACTATCGGCCGCTTCGGGACTTTGTGGGCGACGGCCAGGCAGAGCCGATCACGGGCGTATTCCGGTTGATCAACATGCTGCAACAGGAGCTTGCTCAACTCGGTCCCGATGCATCGAACGTGCCGGCAACGCTACAGGGTAGCGGCGACCCGGTGCAGCTTCTGCTGGCCGAGTCGCAACGCCAGCCCCCGCCACTGGCGCGTTGGCTGCAGCAGATCGCGGATTCCGGCAGGAGCATGATCACGGGCAGCGTCCAGCATGCGGCAGCGGCGGCGTTTTCCGCTGCTGACGGCCCCAGCAAGCTGTGCGGGACCGTGGTGACCCGTCAGTTCCCGTTCTCCTCCTCTAACGAGGATGCACCCCTGGACGACTTCGCCCGACTATTTGGACCGGCCGGAGTGCTGGATACTTATTTCCAACGCCAGATCAAACCCTTCGTGAACATGAAAGGTGCCGCCTGGCAACTGCAGCCGCTCGGCGGCGTGGCCCCACCCGTGAGCCAAGCCACCTTGGCCCTGTTCCAACGTGCCGCTGCCATCCGGGACGCCTTCTTCCCGGCTGGCGGCGAGCCGCGGATTCGTTTCGACATCACGCCGCAGCCGCCACACGATGGCGATGAACCGGCGACGCTCACGCTGGGCGGCAGGACCATCAACACCTCGGACGGCGCCGCCGGCCAGGCCTCCCTCACTTGGCCGGGCGCGGATGGACTCAACCCGGCGCGCGTAACGTTCGGGCAAGCCGGCGACGTCGTAGCCGTGGACGCTGGCGGATCCATCGGGGCCAGCGGTCCCTGGGCGCTGTTTCGGCTGTTACGGCAGGCGCGGATCTCGCCGTCCGGTCGACCTCAGGAATTTACCGTCACTTTTCGGTCCGGCACTCACGAGGCGAGGTTCACTTTGCGCGCCGGATCGTCCCGCAATCCGTTCAGCCGCAACCTGCTGAGGGATTTTCGATGCCCGGTGCTCCAATGAATGCACGGCAGGCCTCAGGCCGCTCGAGAGGCTTCTTCGGCAAGCTCCCATCCCGGGGCGACTTCCTCCACGCCGGATTGTCGTTGGACTTTATTCAGCCCTGGGACTTGTGGCTGCAACGTGTTCTGGCCGACGGTCAGCGGATGCTGGGCGAGACCTGGCCGGAAGTGTGGCGTGTGGCGCCCGTCTGGCGTTTTGCCTTGCCACGCTGGCAGTGTGGCCCGCATCCGGTACTGGGGTTGTGGATGCCAAGCGTCGACCGCGTCGGACGGTCATTTCCGTTGACATTCGCCGCGGAAGGCGCGGATCACGGCGACGCCTTCCTTGATGCGGCAGAGCAGGTTGGTCGGACTGCGATCGGCTTTAATCTGGCGCCTGAGGCGATGATGTCCCGACTGCGCGATGCTTCCTCGCCCGAACCGATGATGGCCGCCTCCGCTAGGCAAGCACGCTGGTGGAGTACAGGAGGCCCCTTCGTCGCACCCACAGAGTTGCTGCTGGATAGCCTGCCGGACAGCGTCGGATTTGACCGGATGCTACGCCGGTGAGGGAGGTGCTTCGCCATTGGGCTGCCTCACATCCCGGCGCAGTCCGGATCCAGAATCAGGATTCCTACATATGCCGCCCGACCCTCGGCCTGTTCTCGGTAGCTGATGGCGCAGGCGGTCATAGCGAAGGTGAGGTCGCCTCTACCCAGGTGGTGAAACTGCTGGGTGAAATGTCGGAGACGGTCCCGCCGTCTGAGCGGTTGGCAGAGGTTCGTGTCCGCTTGCACGCCGTGCACGATTTGCTCCTTGAAAAGGGGCGGTCCCAGGTCCCGCAAGTGACCCTCGCAACCACAGTCATAGTGCTGATGGTGCATGGAGACCATTTCGCTTTCCTATGGGCTGGTGACTCACGCGGTTATCTGCTGCGCGACGGGACGCTGCATCGCCTGACCTCCGACCACAGCCTCGTCCAGGAATTGGTGGATTCAGGGACGATCACGACAGCCGAGGCCGAGACCCATCCACTCAGCAACGTGATCACCAGAGCCGTCGGCGCCGGCGGACACGAGCTCCTGATCGACAAAATTCGGGGCATTGCACGGCCAGACGACAGGCTTCTGTTGTGCAGCGATGGTTTGTACAAGACCCTGAGTTCAGAGGAGATGGTCGAGATTATGGCTCGCGACGGCGATGTCGCGGAAATGCTCGTCGCGGCGGCGCTCGCCCAGCATGCGCGGGACAACATCACGGCCGTGGTGACGGCGTTCTGAGTCCGACAGAAGATTCGGGCGCGGAAGGACGAACTTCTTTCGGAATCTGGGGGCGGGACCATAATGAGCTACGACGTCTGATGACGGCTTTCAGGCCCTTTGTGGAACGAGACGTCGGATTTTTCCAACGTTTTGGCTCTCGACGAGACATGCGATGCTTCATTGGCTGTTACGCGATCGGAAACGTTGGGCGAGGGTATTTATCTTAGCTGATACGCACTCAACTTTGCGCGGTGTACTATCCCTTTCATCGGCTGAAATCGCAATCGGTTGAGGGGACGTGCGGTAAATTGCTGGCGGAGGCTTTCTAGCATGTCGCGGTTTTGTTGGCGGCGGCACCAGTGATAGCGGCCGACGTGGTGCCGATTACAGCGCCACGGTCGAGCAACAGCCCGATCATCGCTCGACCGAGACCACGATATCCTTCAGAGGCGGTGCGCTCGGCGGGCTATGGTTGATCCCTTCAAGTCGCTGGGCATCGAGAAGGGAAAATCCTTCACACCCGATACCGACGTGAACGAAGCTTTTCGACGCACGAGAGTGCGCAGGCATGACCGGAACATCAGCGCCAACATGTCTCTTTCCCGTACTTCAGGGTAGCCATTGGTTCGCTCCCGCGTTGCCGGAAGGCGCCCACGCCCCAATCCGTAAACGCTGCCGTTAGGGGCCTGCTGGAAAATCGCGCCGTCAAAGGCCGAGCGCCCACGATCACCAACGGTCATGATCCCCATCGATCGAGGTGATCGTCATCTCTTAAATTGTAGATGAACAGCATATAATTTTGCATTTGTATCGAGGTGCCCATTCCGAGTATCGTGGGCCCCGGACAAACCAGCGAGGGGCCTGTATGTTTCCTGCGGTTGGGAGGTTGATTGTTCTGGGCATCAGATTGCCTCTCAAAGGTTAATTATTGTACTAGCAGCGACTCTGAGGGCGGTGCCCGTGGTCGCAGCGAACGTCGTCGGCGCCGTGTTTGCACCAGGATTGCGGCGCACAGCCGTCGCATTATAGCCGTAGCGATGTTCTATTTGCGAAACGACCGCGTTCTACCCGCAGCAACTGCAATCGCGCGCCATACCGGTTTGCTGGCACGTGCTGGAATTATACCGACCAATACCGTGCCGCAGCACCCCCAAGCAGCTATCGGCTACACCGATAGCTGCAGAGGGGAGGCTTGGCTTTGAGTCAGCTCAGCTGTGCCGTCTCCAGATCATAGGTGACGTTGAAGGGCTGGCCCTCGGTGGCGTCGTCCTTCATCTGCTTGGTCTTGAACAGCACCTTGGTAAAATTCAGGGAAATGGTTTCCATTGGTCGGTCCGCGCCGCTCGCATGAGAATAGCCGCTGATCATGGCATTGGTTAGTTCCAGTGACAAAAAGACGTCCTGCTTGCTCTTATCGGTGCGCGTGAACTCGACTTTCACCGTCTTACCGTGGCCGCCGAGTGCTTCCTGCATCAGCTTGCCCGTGGAGATATCGTTCTCTTTGGTAACCACCACCTCGCTGACCGAGGGAGCTGTCGATTCACGCTCCGCGGCGGAACCGACCGCTGTGTGTATCCCGCGTCCAACGCCCCATTGAAACGAGTTCAGTTCGATCCACTTGGTGTGGCCGGTCTCCGTCACATCCCCGTCGATACCGTCATACTTCATATAAATGGCCATGGAACACGTACCTTTCGTTTTATTGTAGGTGGGATAGGAAGGAGCCGGTATCGTCGATCTCGACCGTAGCCTGCTCCGCCGGCCTTCCTTCCGCCATGCGTGCAAGAAATTGGGCCGACAGATCCGGCAGCAGGGTTTTCGTCAGCAAGCTTTCGATGGCTCGGGCGCCGGCGCCGGCATCGGTGCAGCGGGTAACGATCGCATCGACCAGCTCAGGGCTGTAGCGCAGGCTCGTGCCGAATTTCCGTTCGACGCGAGTTGCGATCCGATCGAGTTGCAATTCGGCGACCTGGCGCAGGGCATCCTGGCTGAGCGGCAAATAGGGCACGACCGTCATTCGTCCGAGGAAGGCGGGTTTGAACGTCTTGGCCAATTCCTCCCGCAGAGCCACCGCCAGCCCCTCGGCGTTCGGGGCCGTCTTCGAATCGGCGAAAAGCCGGGAGATCAAGTCGGTCCCCGTGTTGGAGGTCATGATGATGATCGTATTCTTGAAGTCGATGTCGCGGCCTTCGCTGTCCTTCATGATGCCCTTGTCGAAAGCCTGGAAGAAGACGTCGTGGACGCTTGGATGGGCCTTTTCCATCTCGTCCAGCAAGACGACGGAGTAGGGACGGCGACGGACTGCCTCCGTCAGGATTCCGCCCTCTCCATATCCGACATAGCCGGGAGGGCTGCCCATCAGCAGGCTGACTTTGTGCTCCTCCTTGAACTCGCTCATGTTGATGACGGTGAGGTTCTGCTCACCGCCATAAAGAAGTTCGGAAAGGGTGAGGGCCGTCTCGGTCTTGCCGACTCCAGAGGTTCCGACCATCAGGAAGACACCGATCGGCTTGCGCGGATCGGTCAGGCCGGCCCGGGACGTGCGGACCGACTGCGCAATCGCCTCGAGAGCTTGGGGCTGGCCAATGATGCGCCGCTCCATCGCCTGGCGCAGCTTGAGAACAGTGTGAATCTCGTTGCTCCGCATCCGGCCCGCCGGAATTCCGGTCCAGCTTTCGACGATTTCCGCCACCGCCTGGGCATCCACCACGGGGAACACCAGCGGCTGCTCCCTTTGCACAGTGATGAGTTCGGCGGTCAGTGCGGCCAAATCCCGCTGCAATGCTGCCGGCTCCGGCGACATCTCAATGCGCGCCCGCGTTTCCGCGATCGCTTGGGCCAAGCGGCGTTCATTGTCCCATCGCCCCTGCAACTCCTTCAGTCTCACGTCCAGCTGCCCGGATTCGGCTTCCAGGGCCGCGATCCGCATCTCGTGATCGGCGCCGGATAGAAACTCCCTGCGCAGTACGCGCAGCTCTGTCCCGATCAGATTGATCCGGCGCCGCATATCCTCGACTGCCGGAGATGGCGAGGCTTGGCTCATCGCCACGCGGGCGCAGGCGGTATCGATCAGGCTGACGGCCTTGTCCGGAAGCTGTCGGCTGGGAATGAACCGGGCCGACAGTTTGACTGCAGCCTCGACCGCCTCGTCGAGTATATGGATGCCGTGATGCTGTTCGAGGGTGGAGAGCAGGCCGCGCACCATGGCGACGGCCATGTCTTCGGAGGGCTCCTCGACCTTCACTGTCTGAAACCGCCGGGTCAGCGCCGCATCTTTCTCGAAGTACTTCTTGTATTCGGCCCAAGTCGTCGCCGCGATCATGCGGAGCTCGCCGCGCGCCAGCGCCGGCTTCAGAAGATTGGCCGCATCCCCCTGGCCGGCGCCGTTGCCAGCGCCGATCAAGTTGTGGGCCTCGTCGACGAAAAGGATGACGGGGGTGGGGCTAGCCTGGCATTCCTCGATCACCGAGCGCAGCCGGTTCTCGAACTCGCCCTTGATCCCCGCTCCCGCCTGGAGGAGGCCCAGATCAAGCGTGCGAATGGTGACATTAGCGATTGCCTGCGGCACATCGCCGGCTGCGATGCGTAGCGCAAGTCCTTCGACTACGGCGGTCTTGCCGACGCCCGCCTCGCCGGTAAGGATAGGGTTGTTCTGCCGGCGCCGCGTCAAGATGTCGATGACCTGCCGGATCTCGCTGTCTCGACCCAGGATCGGGTCAATGCGGCCGGCGCGCGCCCGAGCGGTAAGGTCGACGGAGTAGCGATCGAGCGCCGTACCGCCCGCAGACGCCGGCCGATCGGCAATTGCACTTACGTCTCCCTCGCTTTCGGCCGGAGACTCCGCGCCGCCCGCGACGATCTTGGCGAAGTCCCGCCGGAGGATATCCGGGACGATCCGTCGCAGATGGGGTGCTGCCTCATGCAGGCGTGCACTGATCGCGCTGTCGGCGAGCGCCGCGCTGATCAGATGGCCGGATCGGATGAGGCGCGCGCCATCCTCGATGGATGCAAGCAGCCAAGCGTCCTTGACCAGGCCGACCAGGTCCGGGGAAAGGCTGGGGGCGCGGCCGTTTCCGGTTGTCATCCGGTCCAGCACCACGGTCAGCTGGGCCGTGAGGCCGTCCACCGGAAGCTCAAAATGGCGTGCGATCGAAGAGACATCCGAACACGGATCCTCGAGCAGCTGGAGCAGCCAGTGCTCGATCTCGACATTGTAGTGCGTGCGGGACAGCGTTTTTCCAGCCGCCATCTCCAGTGCTCGGCGGCAGGTTTCATCCAATCGGTTGACCAGAAGCTTCAAGTCGATGGTTGGCATCATAAGTCCTCTGCTCGCCCTTTATAATGAAGATTTATGGCTCGTCGGAGATGTTGTCCAGTTGAGTTTGGTTACGAGTGTAACCTATTTGAGTAATAATGAAATTATTCCGTAACCAAACCGAGGGAAAACGGATTGAATACTTTCAATGCGCTCTTCAGAACGAGTGAGCTATAGAAATGATCGCGATAAATCAGCAGGAATTACCTGATATTGAAGAGATTCTACGGCCTATTTCAGACGTGTATACTGTGGACAGCGATCCCCGACTCAATGTAACGCCGCAGTCGCTGTATTTTCGTTTGCGCGATGCTCGTTCCGAGGCGCGCGCGGCTGAGCGCATCATCGACAATGATCCCAGCGCCGAGGTGGGCGCGTCGCGCCACTGGATCACAGTTCGTGATCTTGCCATCGAAGTGCTTATCACGACGGCGAAGGATATCGAGATAGCGGCGTGGCTGACCGAAAGTCTGGTGCGCAGCAACGGGCTCGCTGGCCTCCAGGCCGGCTCGCAGGTCTTGAGCGGGCTGGTATCCCGCTACTGGGACGATGGTCTATTTCCGCTGCCGGACGAAGACGGTATCGAGGGGCGGCTCGCGCCGATTGCCGGGTTGAATGGACAGGGCGGAGACGGGACCCTGCTGCAGCCACTGCGCAAGCTGGTTCTATACGAGCGAGCCGACGGCACGCCGGTGACCTACTGGCAGTTCGAGCAGGCCGAGGAAGCCGAGACGCTGGATGCGGCGCGCAAGGCCCAGCGACTCGCGTCCGGGACGCTGGCGTTGCCCGATTTGGAAGCGGAGGCGCAGACGATCGGCCGCGCCCGTCTCACGGAGGTACTTCGCAGCGTCATCCAGGCGAGCGATGCTTGGCGTAGTCTGGACGAGGCACTGGTTGCAGCCGCTCAGGAGGCGGCTCCTCCCACCAGGCGCGTCCATCAGTTTCTGGAAAAACTTCGGCGCACTCTCGAACGGTATGCGCCAACGCCTCTCGAGTCACCGCATCAGCCCGAGCTGGTCCCCACGGAATCGAGGGCCGGACATGCTCCGGTATCCACTCCCGTGTCTGCGAACCACATTCCGACCCGCGAAGATATGCTGCACGAGATCTCCCGGCTCGCAGCGCAATTCAGGATCGCCGAGCCGCACTCTCCCCTCAGCTACACATTGGATGATGCCGTTCGCAGGGCACGCCTCGGTTTGCCGGAATTACTCAAGGAGATGATGCCGGACCTGCAGGCGAGGTCCGCGATCCTTTCGGGTCTCGGCATCAAGCCACCGTCGAATTGAGGCGAGTCGTAGCGCCCTTCATCGAACCCATGATCACGCCACGGCCGGCCTCGGCCGCTCGCATAGTCGCCGTCAGCGCCATCGTCCGGCGCCCCCTTGACTCAGGAAAGGTCGTCAATGAACGCCAGCATCCATGAAAAGCTTAGCCGCGTGCGCCGGCCGCGTGTCCACATTACCTATGAAGTCGAGACCGAGGGCGCGCAGATCGTCCGCGAGCTTCCCTTCGTCGTCGGCGTCGTCGGCGACTTCTCTGGCGACCCGGCTCAGCCGTTGCGACCCCTTGCCGAACGCAAATTCATCCAGATCGACCGCGACAATTTCGACGAGGTGATGCAGCGGCTTGCGCCTGGCCTGCATCTCAAGGTCGACAACAAGCTGAGCGACGACGGCGGCTTCATGGCGGTGGATCTCCGCTTCAACGGCATCGAGGATTTTGAGCCGGGCCGGGTGCTCGATCAGATCCCCGCGCTGAGGTCGCTGCTTGAGACGCGCAACAGGCTGCGTGACCTGATGAGTAAGGCGGACCGCTCCGAAGAGCTGGAAATGCTGCTGGAGCAGGTCCTGAGAAACAAAGATGACCTCGAGGAGATATCGGGTCAGCTCGGCATCAAGAAGGAAGGCTGAATCATGACCGATAAGGCTCCTGCCGCTCAGGCACCAGCTTCGGAGTCAACCCGCTCCGAGACGCTTGGCCTACTCGACCAGGTTGTGTCCGCCACCAGGCAGACAGAGCCCGATCGTGCCCAGGATCTTGTCCGCACCCTCGTCGAGCAGGCGCGAACGGGAACGGTGATGTTCGATCGGAACCTGACCCGGACGATCGAACGGGCGATCACCATCATCGACCAGAAACTATCGGACCAGCTGAACGCGGTCATCCATGATCCGAAGTTCTTAAAGCTGGAAGGCAGTTGGCGCGGCCTACACTACCTGATCATGAACAGCGAAACCAGCGCGATGCTGAAGATCAGGCTGCTGAACATCTCTAAGCGCGAGCTGCACCGCGACCTCACGCGGGCCGTCGAATTCGATCAAAGCCAGCTGTTTCGAAAAATCTACGAGAACGAATTCGGCACGCCGGGCGGGGAGCCTTACGGCGCGTTGATCGGCGACTACGAGTGGACAAACCATCCAGACGACATCGAGACGCTGCGCCTGATCTCCAACGTCAGCGCTGCGGCGTTCGCACCGTTCATCTCGGCTGCCGGTGCGGGGATGATGGGTTTCGAGCAGTGGACCGAGCTGTCGCGGCCGCGCGATTTGGCCAAGATCTTCGACACGGCCGAATATCTCAAATGGCGCGGCTTCCGCGACAGTGAGGACAGCCGGTTCGTCTCGCTGGTGATGCCCCGCGTCGTGGCGCGGCTTCCGTATGGCGCCCGCACCAAACCGATCGACGAGTTTTCGTATGAGGAGGCCCCGGTCGATGCCGCCGGCGCTCCTCTGCCGATGGATCATGAACAGTACTGCTGGATGAATGCAGCCTTCGTCATGGGTACGCGGCTGACCGAGGCCTTCGCTCGCTACGGCTTTTGCACGGCGATCCGCGGTGCGGAAAATGGAGGAAAAGTAGACAACTTGCCGCAGCACATCTTCATGTCCGACGACGGCGACATGGACGCGAAGTGCCCTACCGAGATCGGCATCACAGATCGGCGGGAATATGAATTGTCCAATCTCGGCTTCCTGCCGCTCTGCCACTACAAGAACCACGATTACGCCGTGTTCTTCGGAGCCCAGACGATACAGAAAGCGAAGGAATACGACAGGCCCGACGCCACGGCAAACGCCCGAATCTCGACACGCCTGCCGTACATCATGGCTACCGGCCGCTTTGCGCATTACCTGAAGATCATGGCGCGCGACAAGATCGGCAGCTTCATGGAAGCTGAAGACTGCGAGGGCTGGCTGAACCGCTGGATCACAAACTATGTCAACACCAATGAGAATGCAGGCGCCGACAGTAAGGCCCGATATCCGCTTCGGGAAGCACGCGTCGAGGTGAAAGAAATTCCTGGCCGGCCGGGTGCCTACAACGCGATCGCCTATATGCGTCCCTGGCTGCAGATGGAAGAGCTGACGGCCAGCATGCGCATGGTGGCCCGAATTCCCGAGCGGGTCTGATGTCGGAGGCGTTGCAATCCGATGACGTGACGCTGCATGCAAACCCCTTGCGCGCGGCCGTCCTGGCCGGTCGGATCGGCGACGCGCCGGGCGAGGAGATCGCGCACCGGTTCGCGCGCTTCCTGCGGCAGGACAGCGGTGCGCTGGTGGAGTGGTTTGGCGTCGCGCTCGCTGCGGAACTGCAGCGCAATCCGGATCAGTGGCGTGGCTTGCTGGATCGAGATATTGCGGCGATCGATGAGCTGCTATCGACGCAGCTTGATGAGATCCTGCACTATCCGCGGTTTCAGCGCCTGGAGGGATCCTGGCGGGGGCTGGCCTGGATGATCGACGGATTTGATCCCGGAGCGCGCCTAAAGACCAAAGTTCTGCCGGCGTCATGGCAGGATCTCGACCGCGACTTCGCCAGGATGAGCGAGTTCGATCAGTCTGCGCTGTTCCGTTTGATCTATGAGAACGAGTTCGGCATGGCAGGCGGCGAGCCGTTCGGATTGCTGATCGTTGATCACGAGCTCCGGCATGTGCCGGAACCACGGCAGCCGGGCGGCGCCGCGCCGGTGGACGACCTATCGGTATTGTCGGCCCTGGCCTCGGTTGGAGCCGCGGCCTTCGTGCCCGCCGTCCTGGCGGCCTCACCGGCTTTGTTGGGTGTTGATCGGTTCGAAGACCTTGCATTGGCCAGCGACGTGGCGGCGGCGTTCCGGGACGATGATCACCTGCGCTGGCGTCAGCTGGCAACGCGGGACGATGCGAGGTTTCTCTGCGTCACTCTGCCCCGCGTGCTGGCCCGGCCCCGCTGGCGGGCTGAGCCGGGCCGCGCGGATGGGTTCCGCTATGAGGAATATGCTCCCCAAGGCTGCCATCGCACATGGTCGGTCGCCTGCTATGCCTTTGGCGCTGCTGTCGGCCGGGCGCAGTCGCTGCATAATTGGCCCGCCGATATCCGCGGTGTCAGCGTCGATCGCATCGGCGGCGGGCTGGTGTTGGACCTGCCTGCCGAACCTTTCGTGCTTGGACCTGAGACCGTGTGGAACCGTCCTTCGCTCGACCTCGCGCTGACCGACCGGCAGGAGCGGGACTTGGTGGGGGTCGGCATGATGCCACTCAACGCGCTGCCCTACGGCGACGCGGCCTTCGCGGCGGTGCGCAGCCTGCAGACTAGACCGACGAACCCGCCGGGGAGGGGGCCGACGCCGGCGATTGCCAACAGGGAGTTGTCGGCGCAGATCAACGCGATGCTCTGCGTCTCGCGCTTCGCCCACTACATCAAGATCATGGGGCGCGAGATGACGGGCTCCTCCCTGACCGCGGCTGAGATCGAGCGTCGCCTGCAGATCTGGCTCTCGGGCTATACCAATGCCAGCCCCAATGCCGGACCGGACAGCAGAGCGCAGCACCCCTTGATATCGAGCCAGATCAGAGTGCACGAGCTCGACGGCCGGCCGGGTTTTTTTGGCTGCATTGTCCATCTGCAGCCTTATCACCAGCTCGACGACGTTTCGATGATCTTTCGACTGGTCACGGGCCTCTCTTTTGAAAAGGCAATCCGCTGACGCAATGAGCGTCGGTCGCGTAACAGGCAAACCCAATGGTTCCAGGAGAATTCGATGCTGACCAAAGCCGGAGACCTATTTCGCCAGGGCGATCTCGCCGCGGCCATTGACGCCGCCAACGCCGCTGTCCGGGATGCACCGGCAGACAGCGGCGCTCGTGTGCTGCTGGCCGAGCTGCTGTTATTCGTCGGAAATTATGAGCGTGCCGACTCGGTGTTGGACGCGGGGGCGACGATCGACCCGTCGGCGTCGTTGGTGATCAGCGAGTTCCGCCAGCTGCTGCGTGGGGAGATGGCTCGCCGCCAGGTCACGAGCGAAGGTCGCATGCCGGAGTTCCTGGGTCAGCCGACTGCGACCCAGACGCATCTGTTGAAGGCAGTGGTGATGCTCCGCAATGGTGACGCCGACAGTGCCGCCGAAGCGGTGCGGGCGGCCGAAGAGGAGCGGCCGGTCGTAGCTGGCCGGCGGGACGGGACCGAGTTCGCCGATTTCCGGGATGCCGACGATCTGTCGACCGGGAATTTTGAAATCCTCAGCGCCACCGGCAAGTATTTTTGGATCCCGACCGAACGTGTGGAAAGTATCGAGTTCCACCCGCCGAAGCGGCCGCGGGACCTGTTCTGGCGTCGCTGCACCATGATGGTCCGCGATGGGCCGGATGGGGATGTCTATTTGCCCGCGCTCTATCAGGCGATGCACCGCGAGGGGGGCGCCGCCCAGAGTGATAGCCTGCGCCTCGGGCGCGCTACCGAATGGACCAAAAGCGAGCCAGTGTGCGGCATCGGTCAACGCATCTACCTGGCCGGAGACGAGGGATTGCCGATGCAGCAGCTTACCTTGCTGGAGTTCGCATGAACCAGACGCCCGTAACTTCGCGCCAGAAGGTCAGGCGCCCCGCGCAGGCGCCGCTTCTGGACCGTCTGATCGATGAGGAGCCTGCACGGGGTGGAGACGTGCCCGTGTCCGCGACCGAAACACTGGAGCGGCTGCGGCGCTCGGTTCACCGCGATCTCGAAGGCTTGCTCAATGCCCGTCGGCCGTGGCGGTCCGTGCCCGACGGCCTCTCCGAGCTTCGCCTGTCACCGCTTGGCTACGGCATCCCGGATTTCACCGCCGGCGCGTTCAACGACCGCCGCCAGCGCGAAGCGCTCCGCAGCGAAATCGAGGAGGCCATCCTGCACTTTGAACCTCGGCTCAGCCAGGTCCAGGTGCAGCTGATTGACGACGGTGACTTGCTGCGCACCACGCTGCGCCTTCGGATTGACGCGCTCCTGCGCGCCCATCCTGCGCCAGAGCCAATCATCTTCGACACCATAGTCGATGCGACCACCGCGGATGTGACCCTGCGCCCGCTACAAGAGGCTTAGCCGATGTCGGATACTTTTCTCCCATATTACAATCGCGAGCTTGCTGCACTGCGCAAGCTGGCAGGGGATTTTGCCGAAACGCATCAGAAGGTTGCAGGACGTTTACGGCTGACCCCAGACGCAGTCGACGACCCACATGTGGAGCGGCTGCTCGAAGGCGTGGCATTCCTCGCTGCCCGGGCGCAGCAGAGACTTGACGACGAATTCCCCGAGATCACCGATGCGCTGCTGGGAACATTGTTTCCGCATTATCTCGCACCCGTTCCGTCCGCGGCCATAATCCAGTTCGGCTGCCAGCCGGACCTGCGCGTGCCCGCCGTCGTGCCGGCGGGGACGACGTTGAACACGGATGCGATCCAGAGCATGCCCTGCCGCTTTCGAACCAGCTACGACACGACGTTGTGGCCGGTGGAGATCGAAAGCGTGAGGCTGACCGGTTTGCCGCTGACTGCGCCCGCCCATCCTGATGTGCAGAAAGCGCGAAGCAGCCTGCGCATCGTACTGCGGACCAGCGATCCCGAAGCGACATTTGCCGAGCTGGGGCTGGACCAACTCCGCTGCTTCCTGCGCGGCGCGTTCGAGCAGAGCATGCCGCTTTACGAGCTGCTGTGCGGTCATGTCGTCGGCATCGCCTTGGCGGAGAACCCCAATGATGCCAGCCCGACCATGCTGCCCGCGAGCGCCATCCGGCCTGTCGGTTTCGCGCCGGAGGAAGCTCTATACCCCTGGCCGGCGCGATCTTTCTCAGGCTTCCGCCTGTTGACCGAATATTTCGCTTTGCCTGAGAAATTCCTATTTGTCGACCTCTGCGGCCTTGATGCGCGGACCCTAATCCATGAGCGGAACCGGCTCGAGATCTTCGTGTATTTCGATCAGTCGGTGCCTCATTTGGAACGCAGGCTGCAGTCGGACTGCCTGGCCCTCGGCTGTACCCCCATGGTCAACCTGTTTGCGCAGCAATGCGAGCCGATACTGCTCAGCTATCGCGAGTCCGAATACCATGTTGCGCCGGATAACCGTCGTCCCAGAGCTTTCGAAATCTGGAGCATCGAGCTTGTGCGCGAACTGCGTGGCGACGGTACGTCGCGTCCCTGGCGCCCCTTCTATCGACATCCGGCCGAGGTGCCGGCGGAGCAGGAGCCGAGCGGCTTTTTCAACACCATCCGTCGTCCGAGCTCCGGGGCGATGACCGGCACTGATGTCTTGCTTGCGCCGTTCGATCCGGACCTCTCGATCGACCGCCCTGCGGACACGGTGTTGTCGGTCGATGCGTTGTGCACGAACCGGGATCTTCCCAGTGAACTGCCTTTCGGCGGTGGACAGCCGCAGTTGCACCTTACGGAAGGAGTAAGCGCTGTGCGAGGCGTGACCTGCTTAACGGCGCCGACTCCCTCGCTGCGGGCGCCGTTGCGCGAGCATCGAAGCTGGCGGCTGATTTCGCATTTGTCGCTTGGCCATCTTTCGATTGTCGGCGGGCCGGCCGCAGCCGAAAGCCTGCGCGAGGTGCTGAAGCTTTACGACTTGCGCGATACGGCCGAGACCCGCACCCTGCTCACTGGCCTGACTGGTGTGCGTTCGACGCCGGGAACCGCACGCGTACCGGGACCCCGACCCGGTGGCTTCTGCCGAGGTATCGACGTCACGCTCGAATTCGACGCGCGGATCTGGGAAACGTCCGGCTTATTCCTCCTGGCGACCGTCCTGGAGCGGTTCCTGGCTCTGCATGCAACGGTCAATTCCTTCGTGCGTACGTCTGCGGTGTTCCAGGGCCGAGCGGGCTTCGTCGCAAAATTCCCGCCGCGGGCCGGGGCCCGTGTGCTGGCATGATGGCCACATCCGCCATACCAGGCCAGACAAGCGGTCTGGAGCCATCCGCTCCTGCTGTCGAGGCGACTGTGGAGGTCACGGCGCAGGACGGAGCCGATGCCGTTGCGCGCGCGCCGTCGCGCCGCCGGTCCCTGCTGCAGACCCTCGTCGAAGACCCGGCCCGTTTCGGTTTCGATGCCGCCGTTGCGATCCTCATGCGGGCCACGGGCCAGGCCGACCCCGGCGAGGCCGTGCGCTTCCACGCGGCGGCCGGCCTCGGCTTCGTCGCCTCCGATGTGATGGCGGTCCATAAGGTGGAGGGCCGCTTCCGGGCGACGATGGGCCTGATCGGGTTGACGGGGCCATCCGGCGTCCTGCCGCGCCCATATACCGACACGGTTGACAGCCAGGAGCGGCAACGCGCCCCCGCCCTAGCTGAATTCCTCAATGTCCTCGCCCAGCGACCCATCGCACAATTTGTACAGGCGGGCATCAAATATCAGCCGCACCGGGCAGCAACTGCCGCCGCTTTGGCGGATCGGTCCTCGGCTGCCACACCCGGGTTGCGCGACATCCTGCTTGCGCTCACCGGCTACGGAACGCCGCATCTGGCATCCCGGCTGGCGGTCGGCGCGGAACCGCTGATGTTTTATGCTGGCCTGTTTTCGGCATGGCCGCGATCGGCTGACCCGCTCGCGGCGATTGTTTCCGACTGGCTCGGCCGGACCGTCGAGATCGAACAATTCGCAGGTGCCTGGCTTCCCCTCGATCGGGACGAGGTCTCGCTCCTCCCCTCCGGGGATGGTCTGGGCCAATTTTGCCGTCTCGGGGTGGACGCCGCGATCGGCAACCGTGCCTGGGACGTGCAGGCCCGCATTATCCTGCACGTTGGCCCGCTGGATCTGCCCGGTTTCCAGTCGATGCTGCCGGACCGCGACCTTTTGCGGCGCGTCACGTCGCTGGTCCGTGCCTATTTGGGGTTTGAAACCGATTTTGCGGTCAATCCGATTTTGGCCGCCGCCTCGGTCCCCGCCCTTGAAATCAAGACCGCAGCACCGCCCCGTCTCGGTTGGAACAGCTGGCTGCCGACAACCGGGCTCCGTCAGCACAATGCATCAGAGGCATTGTTCGAGGCAGGGCTCATAGAACGGTTGGGAGAAGAATCATGACCTGGAATAACGGCTATGTCACGGACATCATCTACACCACGGGGTACTACGACCAGCAGGCGCCCTCCCATATTGCTCTGTCGTGCCTGTTGGGAAACGTGGCCCCCGGCTTTGCCCGCCGGTCTGAGCAACTGACCTATCTGGAGCTGGGCTGCGGCCGCGGGCGAGGAGCGCTGTGCCTGGCCGCCAGCAATCCAGAATGGCGGGTCGTCGCTATAGATTTCATGCCAGCACATATCGAAGAGGCGCGTGAATTGGCGGCGGAAGCCGGGATCGACAATATTGAGTTCATTGAAGCCGATTTCGCCACCCTCGACCCACGCAACCTACCGGAGGTGGATGTCGCCAGCGCCCATGGAGTGTGGAGCTGGGTGTCTGACGATGTCCGCGCCGGCATCGTGCGCATCCTCGGCAGCCGCCTGCGTCCGGGCGGCGCCCTGCATCTGAGCTACAACTCATTGCCGGGCTGGCAGGGGGCGATCGGCCTGCAGCGCCTGATCCACACTGCAGCGCGGCGGATTAGCGGTCGCAGTGATCGCAAGGCAGAGGCGGCCCTTAAGCTGGTGCAGGCGCTCAGCGGAGCAGACGCTTTCCATCTTCGCCAGAGCGATCTGGTTCAGATATTGAAAAGGGACCTGCCGGACATGCCAAGAGAGTATGTGGCCCACGAATATATGAACGATGACTGGCGGCCGTGCTTCCAGGCTGACGTCGCTGCGGCACTTGCCGAAGCCAAGCTCGAATACGTCGCGTCGGGAGAGATCCTCGAGAATTTTCCCCAGTTGATGCTGACGGGCGAACAACGTGCCGTCTGGGACGGGATCGACGATCCCATTCTGCGCGAATTGGCGAAGGATTTCTGCCTGCCCCGCGGCCTGCGCCATGACATCTATGTGCGCGGGCCGCGACGAATTGGTGATGCCGCCCGGAACGCAGCGCTCGCCGATCTGTATCTGACTTTGACGCGGCCGCCCGGGGAGTTCGTCTACGAGCTCAATCTCCCGGCCGGACACGGCGCCCTTGAGCGGGGCTTCTACGAGCCTGTCGTGGCCGCGTTGGGGCAGGGACCGCGGCGGATCGGCGATCTGATGTCGCTCCCCGGTCTCGGCGGAAAGCGTGACAACCCGGCCGAGCTTGTCGGCATGCTGGTCGGCACGTCGCAAGCGATCGTAGTTGCGCGGCAGGACGCCGACACCGGTGAGGCGGCGACCCGGCTCAACGATCACATCGCAATGCGAGTGCTGCGCGGAGATCCTCCGCATGGCGCCCTGGCGAGCTTGCGGCTCGGCAGCGGACTGCGCTGCAGCGGCGACCACTACGTCACGGCCTCGATGATGCACAGGCTAGGCGCCGATTCGTCGGTGGACCGTTGGGCCGAAACCATCGGACTTAAAGCAGAGGGGGAGGGGCGCGAAAAGTTCCTAAAGATGGCGGAGGAGACGCGCCTTCGCCAGTCGCCCGTCTGGAAACATGCAGGAATCATCTGAGGTGCGGGCGAAAATGGAGAAAGTGATCATGCAGAATTTGCGATTCCCGGCTTTCTTGGCCGCGGCATGCGCCCTGGTCCTATCTTTTCCCCCGCAGCCCGCCTCGGCCGCGGCCGACAAGGCGGCGCTTGTCATCGGCAACGGCACCTATGCAAGCGGACACCCGCTCGCCGCCTGCGACCAATCGGCCCGTGATGTGGGCGGATGGCTGCGACACCAGGGGTTCGAGGTGGAACAGGTGCTCGATGCCTCGTCGGTGGACATGCGAAAAGCGATCGGCGATTTTGTGGCACAGGTGTCGGGCGCGCCGTCGAGAGCAACGATCATCTATGTCTGTAGCTATGCGGCTGTCGCAAACCAGCGCTTGTTCATGCTTCCGGTTGATTCGGATCCGGACCAGCCTACGCGCCTCGAGACGCAAGGCGTCATCCTCAAGGCCTTGTTGAATACGCTTGCCGGCAGCAACGGCGTGCTCTTCGCCGACCTTGGCTTGCAGCCGGACAAGAGTGCCGCCGATGCGATCGATCTGATCCAGACCGGGTTACCCTCGGGGGTACGTCTCGCAATCGTTGCTAGCAACAACGACGGCGTCGGGACGCTGGGCCGCAGCCTTCCTGATCTGCTGTCCAGTTCAGGCCAGGACTGGGCCAGGCTATCGGCGGCATTTCAGGCGCGATATGGCTCCGCACAAGAGAACGGGTTGGGTGTCTTCGCGCCGCTTTCCGGGCCGATACAGCCGGCGCTGGATGCGGGCGAC
Organism: Rhizobium sp. P32RR-XVIII; assembly: GCF_012641395.1. Classification (GTDB taxonomy): domain Bacteria; phylum Pseudomonadota; class Alphaproteobacteria; order Rhizobiales; family Rhizobiaceae; genus Rhizobium. The sequence goes on from NZ_JABAIH010000029.1 coordinate 27,155, forward strand.
GGATCGGCGTCCGTGCCGTTCGCGGCTCCGTCCGCAAAGGAGGTGAAGTCCACTCCGACGATCGCCGCCCAGATCGTTCCGCTTAAGAACGTCGATCCAGCGAAGACCGGGCCAGATCGGCTCGCGATCGCAACCAGAGGCAGCACGACCACGGATGCCGGTTCCAACCCGGCGGCGGCGGTGGTGCCTCTCGTCACTACAGCTCAACGCGCATCCCGGCCGGACCAGAAGGCCAGCCGTATCCAGGCCGCCCTTGCTCGCGGTGGCTTTTACGGAGGACCCATCAACGGGCGGCTGGACGCGCGAACCAAGCATGCGATTCGCGCTTTTCAAAGGAGGATCGGCGATGCGCCGAGCGGTGTGCTGACGCGGATCCAGATCGCAAAACTCCTGAACATCGGGCGATGAACAGATGACTTTTCGGGTGAAATTCAATCTGGTGATGTTGGTCGCCTTACTCGTCGGCTTGGGTCTGGCCGAGCTGTTCCTCAACACCGTCAGCGAGCGCGGTGCAAAGCGGGCGGTATTGGCAGAGGCCGCGGCGGTCATGGGTGCGGCCGATGCCACCATTCATTATACCGATCAGCAGGTATCGCCATTGCTGAACAGACAGATGAAGGCTCAGTTCTTGCCGCAGAGCATTCCGTTCTACGCCGCGCAACAGACCTTTCAGCTGATGGCAACTGCTTTCCCGGACTATGCCTTTCGCCAGCCGACAACCAACCCCACCAACCCGGCCGACCGGCCCGTGCCATGGGAGGCCGATATCATCAAGAAGCTGGGCGAACAGCCGAACCTGGACCACCTGGTGGTGGAACGAAGGACGAGTACCGGTAAGGTCCTGTCCTATGCGCGGCCGGTTCGGATCAACAGCGACACCTGTCTCGCCTGTCACTCGACGCCCGCTGCCGCGCCTGCTTCCATGGTCGATATCTACGGCCGGGAAAACGGATTCGGCTGGAAGGCGGGCGACACCGTGGGGGCACAGATTGTCTCGGTTCCGGAGCGCGTCCCCTTGACGCGTGCGCGGTCGAACCTCTACCTCCTTATGGGAGGGCTGACGATCATTTTCGTGCTGATGCTTTTCTTGCTCAACCTGCTGTTGCACCTTTTCATCATCGTACCGGTGCGCCGGATCTCCAAACTCGCGGATGAAGTCAGCTTGGGCAATATGGAGGTTCCCGAGTTTGAGCTTTCGTCCCGGGACGAGATCGGGTCACTGGCGGTTTCCTTCAATCGCATGCGGCGTAGCCTGGTCGCAGCCATGGGAATGTTGAATGAGTGATGAGCCTGCCTCCCAACCCCTGCCTGCGTTCGTAGGGCGATTCCGCATTGACGCCGTGCTCGGCCGCGGGGCGATGGGTGTTGTCTACAAGGCTTACGATCCGCAGATCGAGCGGCCCGTTGCGATCAAGTTGGTGCGGGCCGATCTTCTCGAGAGCGAGGATCGGGATGAATATCTGCGGCGGTTCAACAACGAAGCCAGGATCGCCGGTCGCTGTTTGCATGCGAACATTGTCGCAATCTATGATTTCGCCTTGCATAAAGGCAATCCGTTCCTCGTCCTGGAATATGTCGAGGGGTTCAGTCTGAGCCAGGCGTTCAAGCGCTGCACGCAGGCGAGCGTTTCGGAGGTGATTCATATTGCCCTGCAGGTGCTTGATGCCCTCGGCTATGCGCACGGCTTCGGCATCATCCATCGAGACATCAAGCCGGCGAACATCCTGCTGACGGCCAACGCCAGCCTGAAAGTCACCGATTTCGGCATTTCGCGGCTTACAAGCGCAGGGTTTACTCAGGGCGCCATGATGGTTGGGACGCCAAGCTACATGTCGCCCGAACAATGTTTCGGCGGGCCTATCGATCAGCGTTGCGACCTCTTTTCCCTGGGATGCGTCATCTACGAGCTATTGGCTGGCGAGCGCGCGTTCAGCAGCCTCAACCATGCGGACGTAATCTATAAGCTCGTCAACGTCCCACATCCGCCGTTGCAGGAGAAGCGGCCGGACGTGCCGCCAGAAATCGCCCGCGTTGTGGACAGGGCGCTGGCGAAGCGGCCCGACGACCGCTTTGCGAGCGCCGAAGAGATGGCAGCGGCGTTTCGCGCCCTGTTCGAGATCAAGACCGATGCCCATCTGATTACCCGTCGGACGAGAGAGATAAGGGAAGATCACGAGACGATCGTATTGTTGTCCTCCAGGGGGCAAATGTCGCGTCCGATCGACACACCTCTGCGGTCGCTCGGCGATTTCGAAGGCCTTGACGAATCCTCGCTTGCCACGATCGAGCGCAGTCTGGCTCGTCACGTCGGTCCGATGGCGCGGCTCCATTTGCGCCGCGCCATGCAGGATGCCAATTCTCCCGACGAGCTCTGCCGCCTGCTGGCCCAGTTGGTTCCGCAGGAGGGTCTGCGGGACCAGTTCATCGACGACGCGATCAAGATCATCACGGCACGCCAGGATCAAAGCATGAGCGCCGCGAAGGCGGCAGGGCAGGGATCGGGTGCTTCAACCCTGGGGCTGATCCAGGGTCAGCCGCCTCCCGCGGTGGAGGCGATCGAAAGCGTCACGCATGCCCTGACGCAGACGATGGGCCCAATGGCACGCCACCTGGTGAGGCGCGCATTGGCGCATGCCACGACGCTGGATGAGCTACAAGCGCTTTGCGTGGAATTGATCGACAACGTAGACGAACGCCAGTGGTTTCAGAACCTGCTTGCGGATCGACGTCATCTCGGGTCGCTCCTTGTGTCGGTACGAGATCTGGCCGGGGACAAGACGTAAGTTGGTCAGGCGGAGGCCAAAGTTGCAGGTATGACCGGGAAACGTAGGCTCCTCGCTCGACTGGACACACCAGGGTTTTGACGCGTCTGTTGCTTTTGTAACAGTTCTCCAACGGCTTGAAATCCTCCCGTAGTGGGGCGCCGCTACTTCCCGGGCATGATGGAGGAAGCGGGCTTGACGAGACGGTCGCGCAGCTTCCTCGGGTATGCGATCGCGAGGACCATTGAATGTCATCTGGTGAGCAGAACGAACCGATGCTGCTGCTGACGTCCCCTCTCGGCGACGACACATTGCCGGTCCAGGTCGGGACGTTGCACGCTATCGAGCTCCACGCAGTCGAGGAGATCAGCAGCCCCTTCAAGGCGGTGGTGACAGTCGTCTCCAGCGAGGGGAGCATCGACCCGCAGGAGTTGCTGTATCAATCGGTTGGGCTGACGATCCGCAGGCCCCCTCGCGAGGACCGTTATATCAACGGCGTTGTCCGAAGGATGGATGCCATTGGGCAGGCGCGGCGGGATCGATGGATGTATCGGCTCCGGGTCGTGCCGCGGCTCTGGTTCCTCGGCCAGGCCGAAGACAGCCGCATTTTCCAAAACATGAACGCGCAGGAAATCCTTCAGAAAATATTCAACGAACACGGCGTCCGGCCAGTCGATTTCCGGATCTACCGCAACAGCCCCGTCCGCGAATACACGACGCAATACAACGAGACCGACTTGGCCTTCGTCCAGCGGTTAATGCAGGAGAGCGGCTGGTTTTATTTCTTCGAGCACACCAAGACGGCACACACGCTGGTGATCACCGACGGCAATGAGGCGTTCAAACCCGTTTCGGCACCGCCTCATTGGGTGATCCACGAAGGCAACAATGTAGACGTGTTCGACCGGTGGGACGAGACGAATGCGACTGCCCATGGCGAGGTCTGGTTGCAGGACTACGATCCGACCAAACCGACCACGCCCGTGGAAGGAAAGGAGGACACGACCTTGCCGACCGCCGGCCCTTCTCAGCGAGATGTTTACAACTGGCCGGCGCTTACCATGGACAAACAGATAGCAGCCGACCGGGCGAAGTTCCGCATCCAGCATGCCGAGGTGGTCTCTGCGCTGTGCCATGGTCATGGCTACGACCATGAATTTGAGCCGGGGCGCCGTTTCACCCTGGCGCGGAACCCTTTCACCGGCGCGGAGGGAGTTGAATACGCCGTGCGATCGGTCAGCCACGACGCCACTGACGATACTTGGATCGCCGGCGCCGGCAAGGGGCACTACGAAAACAGCTTCACTTGTTTTCTACAGAGGACTCCGTGGCGCGACGACGCCCGCAACACCCGCCCGCTCATGGCCGGCATCTTCCCCGCGATCGTTCTGGGCGACAGTGGCGAAGAGATCCATGCCGACGCGCTCGGGCGAATCAAAGTCCGCCTGATGTTCGACCACCGCAAGGAGACGGTGGCTGGCATGGCGATCTGGGTCAGGGTGATCCAGCCCTGGGCAGGCAACAGCTGGGGCTGGCAGCACCTGCCGCGCGTCGGTACCGAGGTCGCGGTCGCTTTCATGAGCGGCGATCCGGACAATCCGGTCGTGGCGGGCGGGGTCTACAACGAAGTCATGCAGCCGGTATTCCCAGTTCCCTCCGAACAGACCAAAAGCGGGATTCGAAGCCGTTCGACCTTACGCGGCGGGACGCAGGACTATTCCGAATTCTCGATTGACGACAAGAAAGGGCAGGAACTCGTGCTGCTGCACGCCCAGAAGGACCACAAGATCGAGGTCGAACACGATCAGGACGCGACAATCGGTAACGACCGCAAAGTGGTCACCCACCGCAACGATAGTCTGGAGAGCGAGACGGGTGATATAACGATCACCGCGGCTACGTCGATTACGCTTCGAGTGGGGGCCAGCACGATAAAGTTGACGCCGGCCTCGATCGCCATCACGGCGCCGGCATTGACGTTCACGAGCGAGGCGGCCATGGAATTCGCTGCCGGCGCGGCCGTGAATTTCACGGTCGGTGCTGCGTTCACGGTTGAGGCGGCAGCAAACGTCACGCTTCTGACGCCGACGTTCTTTGCACTCCCCCCTATACCACCGGTCGTTTGATGCCGATCCTGGCTCTACAAGTCCGTCATTTTCACGAGAGGCAATAGCGTGTTGCAGCCGTGACAGTTGACGTGACGGATGCGGCCGGCCTGGTAAGCGTGGATTCATGCCGCCGTCCTCGTGTTTCAATTGCATTCGAGTTCTCCACGTCCGTAATCGACGCGCAACGTCGGGTTCTCATAACGAAACGGTCAATTATTTCGATGAAGGGAGCGGTCATTTTGACTATAAAAAAGCTCGCGGTCCTCGGGGCTGCATTTCTCTTTCCTCTCCCGGCGCTGTCGTTGGCGGGTGCCCGAGTGCCTGATGCGATTGCTGCAGCAGGTGACACGCCCGTTGCTATGCTCCACGCCGAGGGTGCCCAGATCTACCACTGCGAGGCCGACCCGAAAGGAAAGCTCGCGTGGCAGTTTCGCGAGCCCATTGCGACATTGCTCATGAACGGCAAGACGATCGGCCGGCACTATGCCGGCCCGAGCTGGGAATTGGCCGACGGCAGCAGGATTGTTGGCCGAGTGGTCGCAAGTGCTCCAGGCACGACACCCAGGGACGTTCCATGGCTGAAGCTCGAGGCGACTTCGCAGCCGGTGACCGGCAGGCTCGCGGGCGCCACGGTGATCCAAAGGATCAATACGAAAGGCGGCGTCGCCGGGGGGCATTGTGGGCCAAACGGAGCGCTCTCAAGCGTGCCCTACTCGGCGGACTACGTCTTTCTCAAAAAGCACGGTTAAACCAACCAAGCTTCGCCTCAAGAGCGGGCACTCTATTTTCGCGAGAACCCGTTTTTATTTCTCAACCTGTCAGGATTTCCTCACTCTGCGACCCCTTGGCTCTGCACCCTGAGCCGTACGTCGCTGATTGCGTCTTACTCACTGAGGGGCAGTCTAACCTGCTTGGTTGCGATCTCGCAAAGCCTCACTGCCACCGAGCCCTCGTCCTCGCCGGACTTCGGGCTCCATGCAAGAAAACGGAGCATGACATGACCACCATTTCCCGCCGCAATCTCCTAGTCGCCGCTGCCGGCGCAACCGCCTTTGCTGCCGCTCCGCGCACGACCGTTGCGCGGCAGTCCTATGACAATTCAAATACCGCCGGTGCAGGCGCACCCTTTGCGCTGCCGCCGCTCCCCTACGCGGTCAATGCGCTCGAGCCGCATATCGACGCGCAGACCATGGAACTCCATCATGACAGGCACCATGCTTCTTATGTCAACAATCTAAACGAGGTTGCGAAGGCGGCGCCGCAGATCGCCGAGCATCCAATGGAGTACGTGCTTGCCCATCTCAACCATATGCCGGAGCACGTGCGCACCACAGTTCGCAACAATTTGGGCGGTCACGTCAATCATTCGATGTATTGGACCGTCATGAGCGGCAACGGCGGAAAGCCCGAAGGCGAGGTGTTGCAGGCAATCGAGCGCGATCTTGGCGGGATGGAGAAGTTCCAGACGGACTTCAATGCCGGCGGCGGTCGCGTCTTTGGATCCGGGTGGGTCTTCGTAACGGTCAGCGCCGCAGGCAGGCTCGCGATCGAAGCGCGCTCCAACCAGGACACGCCGTTGATGAACGGCAAGCGCGTTCTGTTCGGCAACGATGTCTGGGAGCATTCCTATTATCTCCGATACCAGAACCGCCGCCCCGACTATCTGAAGGCATGGTGGAACGTGGTAAACTGGCCAAAGGTCGCGGAGCGCTATGCCGCCGCCAAGCAGGGGACTTTGACGATCTGAGTGACATTGCCAGCCTCGGGTCGATCAGAACCCCTGGGACGACGGCCTGGCCGTCGCGCAAGCCTCCACACGATCAACAATCGCGCGTATTGGTGGCTCCGTCGCCCCCGATACGCGCCTGGACAACAATGGCCTTGCTGGATGAAGGCGCAAAGTATCATCACGAACGAGCACGACTTCAGACATGAGCTGGTCGCCTATCTCGGGCGGTTATGGCGATACGGCCTCGTGCTGTCGCGAAGACGGGATGTGGCTGAAGATCTCGTCCAGGCGACATGCCTTCGGGCACTTGAACGCGGCAAGCAGTATCGGCCGGGAACAAGGCTCGATTGCTGGCTCCTGTCCATCCTGCATTCGATCTGGCTCAATGAGGTTCGGTCCCGTCGGGTTCAAATGGGCCAAGGTTTCGTCGCGGCGAGCTCCTCGCTTGTGCTCGACGGGGAGAATGACATCGAGACCCGCGCATTGGCCAACCAGATCCTACTCAAGGTCGATGCCCTGCCCGAAGCGCAGCGCACAGTCGTCTTCCTAGCCTATATCGAGGGATTCTCCTACCGCGAGGTTGCGGAGCTGCTTGGTATCCCGATTGGAACTGTCATGAACCGCCTTGCCAGCGCGCGGGTCAGACTTGCCAGCGAAGAATGTTCGAATACGGCAATGAGGGTTGGGACCGGAGGACGCGATATCTAGGCTGGGCAAACACATGCTCCGTAGAAAGAACTCTCCCTCCCGCACCTAGTCTAGCCCGGGGTTAGATCGTGACGGCGGTGGCGACCTTGTGATTGTGGGTACATTCGGCTCGTCGGCGCGGTGATCGCCAAGACATCTGGCTGGCGGCTCAGCATCGCTTAGCAGACGGTTCAGCCTTGAAGCTCATCAGCTCAACCGCTGGATCATTCCGAAGAGCCGGTCATAGGATCGACCAAGGTTCTTCGCTGGCGCCGTCGCGACACCAAGCAGAAGCCCGGACTCGGTGCCTTCGGGCGACACATACCAAGCGGAAGGCGGCGACGGAGACATGCCGTACGTCAAAGCTTCGCGTGCCACGACCACATCCGGTGTTCCCTTCGGCAACTTAAGCAGCAGGCCAATCCGGGCGCCGCAACACGATCCGCGCCGGGTGACTGAAGACAGTCCAGCAGCGCCTGCCGCTTTGCGGCGTAGACTCGTTTGGTGCCCGGAGGTGGCGTCTTCATCCACGGGGATTGGGGCGAGGGACAAGCGCGCGAACTCCAGTCCTTTCTTGTAACGCGCGTTGCCGAGACCGGCGTGCCGGACAGCGCCCCACAAGGACGCTCGAGAGGTTTTCGATGAGAAGCAACTCGTCGACCATCAGCCTGATGAACAGCTACAATCGCATGGCCATCAGCTTCCGGCAAAATGAGGTTGCCGTGACCACGGTTCAGTTTGTCGCCTGATAAATCGCCTTCGTGCGACAGAGACGTTCAGCCGCCTCGGCGGTTATGTTTCAATTGCATTCAAATTCTCCAAATCCATAATCGACGCGCAACGTGAAGTGCCTAGGGTCTGAACATCTGATGTGATCGACGACCGACCGGAGGATCTATGGAAGCGCAACCGTATACGCCGCCGCCCTGATCAGCGACGATGTTTCCAGCGCCTGACGCGGCTGGGTCAACAGGGTGAGTGACCAGCTATATTTCAAGAGGCTCGGAACAAGCACGCATCCGCACCTTCACCTCATCATGAACGGCCAGATACGGTCCAACATGGAGGAGACATCAGGCTGTCGATCCGAATGCTCGTCCGGAGCGATGGCCAGCAGGGGGCTGGTGGCGGCGGCGGGCATATATCCGAGTGAACGCAGCCGACATCTGGGAGATGGAACACTGAAACCAAAGCTGGCAACTGCGTGTCGTCAGAGGAATTCTGACGGGCGCCTATTGCTGCAATAAGGCGGGGATGTAGTCGAGTTCTTTGTATGCCACCGCTCGGCCTAATTATTTCCAAATACACTTCAGCCGTGGTCGGACGAGGACTCTGCTGGTTACTTCGCGAGAAAAAACATGCCAAAATACTACATCATACCGATTACAGAAGATAATAGCGCGCTTTTTGGGCTAAAGTCGGCGACAAACCCTTACCCGGGCGACGGCGGGTGGTGGTGTGCGGGATGCCCCAACCCATTCGGCGGAAATGATGACAGGAGGACAATCGCAGAAACGCTTTATATGGAGACGAGGGAAGAATCTCATTATAAGATTGATCTTGACCAGATGTTTGTCGAGGCCGCAATCGGTGCGATCAATGCAGGTGGAAATATGCAAGGTTTTCGACAAGTTCATGCCGTTACCGATGCAAATCCACGTCGGAGGATGATCTTCTATGCGATGAGGGGGCATTTTTCATTTGAGCTCAATCCATTCGTGTCGCGCATCATACTGGAAAAGACGAAATATCAGGAAACGACGGGACAAGTCGTTCGTATTAACCTCGATCAGGGAAATTGGGGGTCGGCGTTGGCAGCTGCCGGCCATGCTTTGGGGTCCATGCCCGCAGGGGCATCACAGCCAACTCAAAGTGCGCAAATGGAACTCCGGAATTCTGCAAGCATGGTCGCATTGCTTAACGCAAGAAACCTCATTTTCAATGGTCACCTGTAAGCGGTGACCTGTCACCGAATGTCATCGGGGGCAAGCTGGGAAGCGTGAGTCTTGATCGAGGTACTTGTTAAGCGCCATTCGCGTTGGATGCGCAGCCATTGGAAATCGTGAAACTCGCAGTGCGACGCACACCGCGTCGGTTCTCACGAGGCTATTCAGGGGGGATCTTCTGCGGGTGCTACAGGATCCCGCGTGGAGCGGATTGGGCTCGAAGCGGGTCAGCTCTCGCAATGGCTATTCGACGGACTGGCAGACGCCGGCCGGCTCACCGCACCCTGCGTCTTCGATGGCCCGATCAATGGCGAGTGCTTCCGCGCCTATGTCCGCCGACAACTGATCCCGAACCTCAAGCCCCGCGACATCGTCATTCTCGACAATCTCGGATCCCACAAAGCCAAGGCTATTCGCCTTGCCATCACCGCCGCCGGCGCCAGACTATGGTTCCGGCCGAAATACTCGCCCGACCTCGATCCGATCGAGCAGGCCTTCGCCAAGATCAAGCACTGATGTGGCAGGCGCAAAAAAGAACCATCGACGACATATGGCGTCATCTCGGACACCTCGTTGAGCCATCAACCCAGACGAATGCGCAAACCACTTCACCAATACAGCATACGCTTCATCAAAACATGAACCGCTCTAGCCGATCGAGAGCATCCATAAACAAGAACCACCATCTTCCGCACCAGGGCGGAAGGCTGCCCTGGCGGGACGAATGAGGTGAGTTCGAAATGGAGCATGCTCCCTGAGCGCTTATGGGCAGAGAAGGACGCTTCTCAGATAGTTCCGCTTCACTCTTCCGACCCATAATGGAAGGGCCATTGTGCCGATTCCGAAGAGAAGCAAGAGTCGGCAGGACAGTTGAAACCTAGAATCGGAAAACGTGAACGCGCTAGACTATAGCCTCGAATTCAATCTGCCCGGATCGTGCCACGCGGACGACGGGATGGATGAAGCCGATTACGACTGCCGCGCCACGAGCGCGTCCTCAAGCGAAGCTCTCCAGACCTGATCCCATGTCTGTGTGCAGCGGCTCCGAGCGCGAAGGGAGCAGATAGACTGCGAAGAGAAGCTTGACCCGCCTTAACGATCAGACCACCGAAGATCAGAAAGAGCTTGACCCAAATTCCCCATGAAAGAAGCCAACTTTAGAACTGCCTTTTGTGCGTCGCACTTTGTTACGAATGTAGTCACGTCTCACAAATCGGTAATCTCAGGGAAACACGACAAGCTTATGAAATGTCTAGCGTAGATCACGGACATTGCCCGACAGAACTTCTTTTCGACCCGTGCAGGATCTACGTTTGAAGTACATCGTCGCGGCAGGTGCTGAGTGCACCTCCAGGCATTGTTTGCGAACTTTCCGTAGGTACAGCAGATGTCAAAATATCGCAGTATGTTGCCGC
>NZ_JABAIH010000002.1 GCF_012641395.1 Rhizobium sp. P32RR-XVIII
ACCTTCACCATCAAGTCTGCCGACGGCACGACGAAGGACATCAGCTTCACGATCAATGGCGCGAACGATGCGGCCGTGATCGGCACGCCGACGGTTTCGGGCGTGACCGAAGATGTCGGCGTGAGCAGCGGCTTGCTGAAGGCAACCGGTACGATCTCGGTGAGCGATACCGACCATGGCCAATCGTTGTTCCAGACGACAGTGACGAGCGCGGCTGGCAACCTCGGCTCTCTGGTTCTGGCGGCCGACGGCAGCTACACCTACTCGGTGTCGAATGCGGCGGTTCAGTACCTGCAGGCCGATGAGCAGAAGACGGAAACCTTCACCATCAAGTCTGCCGACGGCACGGCGAAGGACGTCAGCTTCACGATCACCGGCGCGAACGATGCGGCCGTGATCGGCACGCCGACGGTTTCGGTGGTAACGGAAGATGTCGGCGTCAACGGAAGCGGCAATCTGACCGCCGTCGGGACGATCTCGGTCAGCGATGCCGATACCAGGCAGGCGACATTCAAGGCTACGGTTGCGGACGTCGGAGAAAACCTGGGTAAGCTGACCCTGTCGTCTGACGGAAGCTATACTTACTCCGTTGCGAACGAGGATGTTCAGTACCTGCGCGGCAATGAGCACAGGACTGAAACGTTCGCCATCACCGCCGCAGATGGTACGACCAAGAATGTCAGCTTCACGATCAACGGCGCTGACGACGCGGCGGCGATCGGCACGCCGACGGTTTCTGCGGTGACGGAAGATGTCGCGGTCAATGGCAACGGAATGCTCACTGCAACGGGCAGCATCTCGATCGTCGACAAGGACCACGATCAGTCGTCGTTCAGCACGTCTGTGACAAATGTCGGCACCAATCTGGGCACGCTTATCTTGTCGGCGGATGGCAACTACACCTACTCGGTATCGAACGCTGCCGTTCAATATCTCAATGCCAATCAGTCGAAGGTTGAAACCTTCCGCATCACCTCTGCGGACGGCACCACGAAGGATGTAAGCTTTACCATCAACGGAGCGAATGAGGCACTTCCGGCCAGCGTCAATGAAAGCACGGATCCGACAGGCCGCTATGCCTTCACGGATAACGACGACCGGCCGAACAAGATTGGCTTCGACGTATCGACGCTGTTCAGTGGCGGCTCGGGGTCTATGACCTATGATTTCGAGAAAGTGTCCGCCACCGATTCCGACGACTGGCTGACCAAGGGTGTGACGGTCACCGGCGACCCGCGTGAGATCACCGGATCATTCTATGATATCGATGGAGATGCGGGTCTCTATGTTTACCGCGTAACGGCTACCGATGGGAGCACTGGCGCGCAACAGACCACGTATGTCGCCTTCAATGCCATCGAGTCGAGCGGCCGAGAGATTACGGTCACGAACAATGGTGGCGGTAGCGGGAGTTCCTATTCTGACGCCAATAGGAGCGTCGGCGATCTGATTGTGATTGACGAGCATGCTGCCAAGAACAAGACGCTTTTGGCTGGCGCCGGCCATGATGTTGTGATCGGAAACGGCGACAGCAACACCATCGACGGTGGAGCGGACGACGACGCAGTTTATGGCATGGGTGGCGATGACACATTGCTCGGTGGAGACGGAAACGACTTCGTCGATGGTGGTGATGGCAACGACACGATCACTGGCGGCGCTGGAGACGATGTCCTGCTCGGTGGCGCAGGCAACGATACCTTCAAGTATGCGATTGGTGATGGTGCTGACATCGTCGTCGGCGGTACCGGCACCGATACTTTGGCGATCTCGGGAGGGAACAGCAATGATATGCTCAATGTTGTCGTCTCCAACGGCGTGATTACACAGTTCGCGGGCGGTACGGTTTCCGGCATCGAGCAGGTGACTGTCGACCTCGCTGGTGGGACCAATACGTTGAGCTATGCCGGTACGACCGAGGCCATCACTGTTGACCTGAGCGCACACACGGCAACCGGCTTCACATCGATTGACGACATCGATAATTTCGTCGGTGGCTCGAATGCCGGCGATACGCTGAAGGTAGCCGGAAACTTTACCAGCACTGGCGATAACCAGATCAGCAACATCGAAAACGTCACGATGGCGTCGAATGGTACGCTCAATCTGTCCAACCAGACGGAGGCGCTGACAATCAACGGTTCGAGCGGCAACGACACGATTATCGGCGGTTCCGGCAAGGACACGATCATTGGCGGTAGCGGCAACGACACCCTTACCGGTGGTGAGGGGGCAGACATCCTGACCGGGGGAAGTGGCGCGGATACTTTTGTAGTCGCAAGGGGCGATTCTTCGCCGGCCCTTTCTGGGACCACCCAGATCTCAGGTTATGACAAAATCACGGACTTCAATGTCAGCGAGGGAGACAAGCTGAGCTTGCCGGGCAATGTGAGCCTCGCGACTAGCACCACGAATGGAAACTTTGACAATGTGACCGGCAATATTACGATCGCCACACATAAAATCGCGAATGGTCTGGTTACCTTCAATAACGGTAGCGGTATCGTGAGCCTGAATTCGCTGGCTGATGTTGCAACCGCAGTAAAGTATCTCCAAGGCGGCAGCATCGGTGACGGTCATGTCGTAGCGTTCGCGGCGACCCTTTCGGACGGCGTGCATACTTTCGTCTATGAACAACAAGAATCATGGAACCAGTCCAAGTTCACCTTGGTCGACCTTCAGGGTTTCAACACCAATGATCTGAGTGGTTTGGTTGGTACCAACAAAGCAATTGACCCCATCGTCCTCGACCTCGATCACAACGGCGTCGCGCTGACCTCGCTCGACAACGGCGTCCAGTTCGATATCAATGCCGATGGTCACAAGGATCAGATTGCCTGGACGGCCGGCAGCGACGGCATCCTGGCGCTCGATGTCGATGGCAACGGCAAGATCGACAATGGCAGCGAGATCTTCTCGCCGCACTTTGCCGGTGGCAGCTATGCGGATGGCCTGGCGGCGCTTTCGACCCTCGACAGCAACCATGACGGCAAGGTCGACGCGGCCGACGAGGCCTTCTCGAAGCTCACCGTCTGGCAGGACCTCAACCACAACGGCATCACTGACAACGGCGAGCTGTCGAGCCTGGCGGATCACTCGATCAGCAGCATCTCGCTCGACGCCTCGGCGTCCGATGCGCAGATCAACGGCCAGTCCATCCTTGCTGATGGCAGCTACACCCTGGCGGACGGCTCGACGGGCCATTTCGTTGAGGTTGCTTTTGATACGACGCTCGGCGCGGCGGATCAGAACAGCACGACGTTGATCGGCACTGACGGCGACGACCACCTCCATGGCGGCGCTGGCATGTACACGATGACCGGCGGGGCAGGGGCCGACACCTTCGTCCTCGATGCCGACGCCTTCAAGGATGTGAAGCTGGCTGACGTGATCACCGACTACAAGGCAAGCGAAGGCGACACACTCGACGTATCGAACCTTCTCAACTCCTTGCTCGGTCACGAGGCAAGCGAGGCGGAAGCGCTCTCCAGCGTCAAGACGACGGTCAGCGGTGCAAATACCGTCGTTAGCGTCAACGACAACGGCGCCTGGCACGACGTGGCGGTTCTTCAGGGCACCGCGGAAGCGGTCAAGATCCTCTACGACGACAAGCACGACGCAACGACTGCACCGCATGTCGGCTGATAGGATCGGACGAAAATCCAAGAAAAGGCGCGAAAGCGCCCTTTCTGCTTTTGGGCGTCAGGCCGCCGGCAATCTGGCGATTGCCATCGGCTCGCCGTCCTCGGTCGTGCCGTCGAATGCCATCTCGTCCGCGAGCTGCCTGATGCGATTGAAATCCTCGGTCCCCTCGAAGAGCGCGCCGCCGAGCTTGATCTTCAGGTCGAGGGGGGCTTCGGCGGTTTCGAACGCGGCCTGCTCGACGCGTCTGCGGATGCGGGCGCCGATGTCCTGCGCGTTTTCCGGCGTGGCGCCTGGAAGGAAGATGCCGAGTTCGTTGGTGGCCAGCCGTGCGACGAGATCACCGCTTCTGATCGAGCTCTTGATGATCTCGGCCAGCGACTGCATCACGGTGTCGGCCCATTGCGGCCCGTAGCGGCGGCTGACCGTATCGAACGTCTCGACGACCACGGCGATCATGATGCCGCCGGCATCGGTTGCGATCTTCCTGCGGCGATCGACATAATGCGTCATCGCAGCCGCAAAGGCGGTGCCGTTGAGCGCATTCGTCACCGGATCGTGGCGCGCGGCATGGCTCATCCTGGCGCGCACCGCCGCAAGTTCGGCGTTACGCAGCTGCAGCGCCAACAGCAGCGGAAATGCAACAACAAACGAAATTAAAGGAATACTCACAAATCCTACCAAAAATGGTTTATCCGGGAGTAGAAGGTTTAAGATAAGTAAAAATCCAGTGGAGCCCGCGACGCAGCACAACGCGCCGATTGCAGCGCGCAGCAGGGCGGGTTTTAGAGAGGCTAGGGAGTAGCGGTTAGCAAAGATCATGGCGGTTATGTACTCACTGAGGGTGAGCGTTTAGCTAACCGCTAGCACAAAAAATACCGATTAAAAAATCCCGTAAAATTGTTGCTTTAAGTGGGAAAACCTTAGAGTTAACTGTCTTCGAAGGAAGAAGCCGCAGGCCAGTTGGAGTATGGATAACTTAATGCTACTTGCTTACCGGTGAGAAAGAATCCGGGTAGATAGGTAGGCGGATTAATCACAGGTGATGAGGGCATCGGTCTTGTTTAGGGGCAAAAGAATTTTCGCAGCACTGTCTGCGACTGTTGCTTTGAATTTTGCATTTTGCGTTGACGCTAATGCTATTTCGCTGCAGCAAGCTATTGAAAAAACCATGAAGACGAACCCGCAGATCTTGCAGGCTGCGAAGGATCGTGAAGCAATCGAATTTGAACTTCGCCAGGCGCGCGGGCTTTACTTGCCCTCTGTTGACCTGGACGCGGGAAGCGGCCGCCGTCGTCTGTCGAATTCTTCGAGCGGAACGCTGAACTCCGACAGTGATTGGTTGTCTCCCAACAGCGTCGGCCTCACTATCACGCAGCGGCTTTTCGACGGCGGCGACCGCCGGGCGCAGGTGGATCAGCAGGCATCGCGCGTCGACGGCGCCTCGTTCCGCGTGCTCGAGCGTTCCGAATCGCTCGCGCTTGAGGTGACGCAGGACTATCTCGAATATATCCTTCAGAACCAGATCGTTAAGGCGGCCCAGGATAACCTCGCCTTCCACAACCAGATCCTCGGCAACATCGAGCAGAGCATCAAGGGCGGCACGCTGACCGACGCCGACCGTCTGCAGGGCGTCGAGCGCCAGCAGGCTGCCGCCGCCCGTCTGCAGGAAGCCAACGAAGAGCTGGAAGCGACGAAGATTCGCTTCCTGCAGGTCGTGGGCGAGCCGATCACCGGCGCGCAGACTCCGCCTTCCGTCGCCAAGTTCGTGCCGAAGACGCTGAACGACGCCGTCTTCGTCGCTGGCAAGAACAGCCCCCGTATCTACTCCGCCAATGCGGATATCGATGCGGCGGATGCTGGCGTGCGCGGCGCGCGCGCCAATTACATGCCGAAGGTCGACCTCGAAGGCACCGCCCGGCTTGGCGACGACATCAACGACGACAGCGGCAATACGAATGACTACCAGGTGCAAGTTGTCGCCCGGTGGAACCTCTATCGCGGCGGCATCGATGTTGCCCGCGAGCAGGAGCAGATCCGCCGCGCCGATGAGCAGCGCTATGCATTGGCACAGGTGCAGCGCGAAGTCGGGGAGTCCGTCCGCTCCGCGTGGAATGAGCGCGTAAGCCGCGGCAAGCTTGCCGGCATCCTCGGCCAGCAGGCCACGACCAACGCCCAGCTGGTCACCTCCTACCGGCAGCAGTTCAGCGTCGGCCAGCGTTCGCTGCTCGACGTGCTCGATGCGCAGAACACCAATTTCAACACCAGGGTTCTCGCCGATACGGCGCGCGTCGCGTCGGTCTTCGCCGAGTACAAAATCCTGGCCGCTTCCGGCAATCTGCTTCAGACGATGAAGCTGAAGCCGGTCGCGCAGGCCCAGTCTTATGCGCGGGAAGAGTTTGTTGTCCCCGCGGGCGTCGCAGATCCGGGATACGTCGAGCTTGATTCACATCAGAAAGCCGGCCTGCCGTTGGACCTTCTAGCGCCGATTCGACAGCAGTAGTCGATACGGCCATGGAACTATGCTGAACGTAGCACTCGAGACCTCAAGCGGCACCCCGCTCCAAACGTTCAAGGCCGCTTTCAAGTCCGTGGCCGCGTTCTATGGCCGGCCAAGCTCAGACACGGTACTCTTTTCCGGCCTGCCGGACGAGGTCACCGAATCGCTGGAGCTTGACGACGTTGAGCAGATGGCCGAGCGCATCGGCCTTCAGGTCATCAGGCATCAGGAACGCGACTGCCGCCTGGGCAATTTCGATTGCCCGGCCATCGTCTCGTTTGCCGATGGCGGCGTTCTGCCGTTGCTGGAAGTGGCGGAAGATGGCGCCTACGTCACCGATATCGTTCCGGTGAGCGGCGGATCGATCAAGCTTACCCCCGAAGAGCTCGCGGCGCTGAAGCCCAAGATGGCCTTTGCCTTCACGCTTTACTATCAGAATGCTTCGGAAGAGGCGCTGGTCGGCAACGCCGTGGAGATTGAAAAGCGCCACTGGCTGGCAACAACGCTGGTCCCTTATTGGCGGACTTATGTTCGCGTCATGGTGTCGGCGCTCTTCATCAATCTCATCGCGCTCGGCTCGCCGCTCTTTACGATGAATGTCTACGACCGCGTGCTGCCGAACAAGGCGGAGGCGACCCTTTGGGTTCTCGCGGCGGGCATCACGCTTGCTTATCTCTTCGACTTCCTGTTGAAGACGGCCCGCTCGTCGCTGATCGACTATGCCGGCCGCAAGGCGGATCTGCGGCTCTCCCAGCTGATCTTCGACAAGGTTTTGAATTCGACGCTGGAATCCCGCCCGCTTTCGACAGGCGAGTATGCCAATCGCGTCACGCAGTATGAATTCGTCCGCGAGTTCTTCACCTCGAACACCATCGGCGTGTTGATCGACAGCCTGTTCGTCTTCATCTTCCTTGCGGTCATCTATCTGATTGCCGGCTGGCTGGTTGTCATTCCGGCAGTTGCCTTCGTCCTGTCCGTTGCCATCGGCCTCTGGGCGCAGGCGAAGATTGGCAAGCGCATGGCGACAGCGGCAAACGAAGCCTCGCGCCGCCAATCGCTGCTCATCGAAACCATCTCTACCATCGAGACGCTGAAGAGCCTTCGCGCCGAGGCGGCGATGCTGCGCCGCTGGCAGGAGCTCACCAAATATTCGAGCCGCACCAGCGAGGACATCAAGCATGTCTCGACGAACGCCATCAACATGACGACGTTCATCCAGCAGATGGTGAGTGTCCTGATCGTGATTGCGGGCACCTATGAATTTGCTGCCGGCCGCATCGCCATGGGCGCCATCGTCGCGACCGTGATGCTGGCAGGCCGCGCCGGCGCCCCGCTTGGCCAGATCGCCATGACGCTCGCGCGTTTCCGCCAGGCGACCATGTCGCTGCGCATTCTCGACAAGATCATGGAGCAGCCCGACGACCGGCCTTCGACGGTCGGTTTCGTCAATCGCCAGATCCAGCAGGGCAGCTTCAGCTTCCAGAACGTCTCGTTCCAGTATCCGGGCTCCGATTATCCGGTCATCAACGGCCTGTCCGTCAATGTCCGTCCGGGTGAGAAGATCGGCATCATCGGCCGCATCGGCTCGGGCAAGACGACGCTCGGCCGCCTGCTCGATGGCCTCTTTGCTCCGGCAAGCGGTCGCGTGTTGATCGATGGCGTCGATATCCGGCAATACCATATGGCGGAAGTGCGCGCGGCCGTTGCCGTTGCGGGCCAGTCCTCCGATCTGTTCTCCGGCACCGTGAAGGAAAACCTCTTGATCGGCCGCGCCGATGCGACGGACGAGGAAATTCTCGAGGTCGCCCGCATGACCGGCGTCGACGAGTTCGTTTCCAACCATCCGCGCGGCTTCGATATGCCCGTCGGCGAGCGCGGCACCAATCTGTCGAGCGGCCAGAAGCAGGCGTTGACGATCGCCCGGCTGCTGTTGACCAGGCCGAAGATCGTCTTCCTGGATGAGCCCTCCGGCGCAATGGACCTTGCCACCGAACGGCATCTGATTTCCAAGCTGTCCGGCGCGTTCGGCCCCGAGACGACGCTTCTGATCGCCACCCATCGCCACAGCATGCTCGAGCTCGTCGACCGCCTGATCGTCATCGACAAGGGCCGCATCATCGCCGACGGCCCGAAGCAGGCCGTGATCGAGGCCATGCAGCGCAGACCGGCGGGGCAGCAATGAGGGCCAATCGTCTCGACCATCCGCCGCTTTTCGCCCGCGCCATCCTGGCGCTTTGCGCGCTCTTGATTGCAAGCTTCGTCGGCTGGGCGGCGATTGCCAGCATTGACGAGATCGCCCGCGGCGAAGGCAAGGTCATTCCCGTTTCGAAGACCCAGATCATCCAGTCGTCGGAACCCGGCGTCGTCCAGCAGATTGCCGTGACACTCGGCCAGGTCGTCCGCAAGGGCCAGCTGCTGGTGCAGCTCGACAATACGACCACGACATCGACGCTCGGGGAATCTGTCGCCAAGGCGCGCGCGCTCGGCGCCAAGGTCGCAAGGCTGAAACTCGAAGAGGCAGGCCAGTACGACGCGCCCTATGTTTGCCCGCCGGACATTCTGGCCGTCGCCAAGGATGTCTGCAGCAACGAAACGAGCCTCTTTGCCGCCGACCGAGCGAGCTATCAAAACAAGCTCGGCGTTCTTCAGGAGCGTGTCAAACAGCGCGAGAACGAACTCAACGAAGCGCATGCCAATATCGCCCGCCTGGAGGACAACATTACAGGTGCGCAGCGCCAGTACGACCTTATCAGCCCGCTGGCCCAGAAGAAGCTGGTGGCGCAGACTGAAATTCTAAAGGTCGAACGCGACCTGACGGATCAGCAGGGCCAGCTCAAGGTTTATCAGGAAAGCATCGATCGCCTGGAAGCTGCCGTGCAGGAGGCGAAGCTGCAGCTCGGCGATCTGGCGCTTGAGCTGCGTCAGCAGGCGCTGACCGACAAGGCGACGGCGCTTGCCGAGCTTTCCGTGGTCGATGAGACCATCCGCGGCGCCTCCGACCGCGTCAAGCGCACCGATATCCGCTCGCCGGTCGATGGCATCGTCAACACGCTGGAAGTGAACACGATCGGCGCCTATGTGGATCCCGGCCGCGTCATCGCCGGCATCGTGCCGACAGCCGATACGCTGCTGATCGAAGCGAAGATATCGCCTCGCGACGTCGCTTTCGTCCGCCGCGGCCAGCCAGCGGTGGTCAAGGTCACGGCTTACGATTTCTCGATCTTCGGCGGGCTTGAAGGCATCGTCGAAAACGTCTCGGCCGACAGCCTGGTGGAGAAGGAAAAAGGCGAGACCTATTACCTGGTCCAGGTGAAGACGGACAAATCGGAGCTGGAACGCAACGGAAAACCCTATCCGATCATTCCGGGCATGGTCGCCTCCGTGGAAATCATGACCGGCAACAAGACGGTCCTCAGCTACCTGCTGAAGCCGATCAATAAGGCGCGTTCAGAAGCGCTGACGGAGCGGTGAGATGCTGATTTCCAAGCCGCGTGCGAGCGATCTGACGACTGCCGAGCCGGCCGACGAGTCGCTGCCGATCATCGGCGCCGAGGAAATCGAGCCCCGCTTTCGCGCCGTCGCCGGCCGGGGAGGCGAGCGCCGCGGCATCCGCCTGGAGCGTATCTATTGGGACGGCCTCGGCCGCATGTCCTCCGCCGGTAAGATGAGCACCGCCGATCTGGTGCACTATACGGCCTCGCAGCTGCCGGAATCCGGCAATCTTGCCTCGCTGCTGCGCGTTCTCAGCCTCAAATGGGCGCTGCGTCGCCTCGACACCGTCGAGGATATTGCCTCGATGGCGAACCTCAACGCCATCATTCAGGCCTCGCCGTCGCCGACGATCCTGCTCACGCGGGAAAAGAAGATCCAGTATTTCAACGATCCGTTCCTCTCGATGTTGCGCCAGCGCCTGCCCTCGGGTGACACGGCACAGCTCACCAAGGGCCTGCGCTTTTCCATCGATACGCAGATCGAGGAAGCGATCACGACGCTGAACCTGAACCGCGGCAAGACGCTGAACACCGGCTTCAGCATCGGCATCGGCACCCAGGCGATGCGCGGCCAGATCAATCTCGCGCTGGCGCCGACCCACGAGAAGTCGATGCTGATCGGCTACATCTCGCGCTACTGATGCCTTAAAACGGAAAAGCGGCCGCATCCTGCAGCCGCCTTTATCGTCATACGCTTTCACGCGTTTCAGTATGCCGCGCCTTCGCCGGGTGCGACCTTTTCCAGCGGCATGCTGGAGGCAACCTGCTTGGTGCCGGCGCGCAGTCCGTGGAGATATCCCTTGCCGTCGGCAATCGAAAAGAGCGGCTGGTAGTCGGGAAGGCGGCTGTCGGGCAGCACTTGGTCACGCATGTTGTCGAGAATGAAGTAATTGCCGTTGACCGCGACCGACAGCACGGCGTGATAGAAGTGGCGCTTCTGGTCGAAGAGGACGACGATCGACATGTCCTTGTTGTCGACGCCCTCCGCGCGAAGCGCTGCCATCTTCAGGATCGCGAAATCCTCGCAATCGCCTTGCTGACGAGCAAGGGTCTCGGAAGGCGTCGCCCAGTAGTCGGCCACCTGATAGATGTCGCTATCCCGGCGGTAGCGGATCGAGTGGTTGACCGCGACGTTCACCGCATTCAGCTTGTCGCGGATCGAAGCCTGCGCCGTCTGGTCGAGCGCCGCCTTGATGACCCCGGTGGCATTCGAACAGCCGTTCTTGCCGCACTTGATGGCTGCGCCGCTCTCCATTTCGGCGAGCGAAGGTGCCAGGCGCTTGACGGCAGCAAGCCGCTTGAACGGAATGGTGACGGAGCCGAAAACGGCCTCGTTCGGAGAGGTCGCCTTGGACGGCATGACCGGCTTGATGGAGGCGGTCGTGAAGGACGCGTTGTCTGCCTGTCGCAATTGCGCCACTGAGGCAAGATTAATCGCTTGGACAGAGCTCGAAACGTCGCTGGCGGCTGTCCTGATCAGATTGAAAACACCCGCCATGCTCGTCGCCTGTGCGAGCATATTAGCAGTATTGGCGGAAAGTATCGGCGTATATGACGCGGCACTGATTTGCGGAACCGGCATCTGCGCGAGTGAAGGTGACGCCAAAGACAGTGACGCGAAGGATGCCAAAGTAAAAGCACTAAGTATTTTTAGTTTTATTCTGCGCTTCATCGGGTTTTAACTCTCCCTGTTCGAGAGAAATATACCGAACACCTATAAACATGCCGTTTGGAAGCATGGATAAACTAAGTACAAATATTCCACTCAAAGACGGATAAAACTTTAGTTTTGCCGTCAACCAAGTTTGGGGGAGGGGTTTGATTTTCATCTGCCCCCGGTGCAGAAATGAACGCCTTCTAACGGGCCGCCAAGGCCGGCATGCCGCATTCGGGGGAAGCAGTGACGCCGCATTTGAAGCTGAAGACCGGACCCGCGTATGGTTTACGCGGCAAGCCCTTGGACGTTGCTCCGGTGGCCGCGTCGAAGCGCCGGCGCGGGGCTCGCTTGCTGCCGCTCTCACTTTTTCTCGTCGCCGGCCTGCTTGCAGGCTGCCAGTCGGGTTCGGACGGCCTCAATGCCGTCAAGAATACCGACATGAAGCCGCCATCAAGCAAAGTCGAGGAATCCTTCGGTGAAACCGGCGCGGAGATCACGCTGCTGCTGCCGAAGGCTGCAAGCGGCGTTTACGAGGGCACTGCCCGCGACGTGCGTGACGGGGCCGCACTCGGCGTCGGCGAGCTCGGCAATGGCCAGGTCTTCGTCAAAGTCGTCGATGTTTCGGGCGGTCCAGGCGCAGTGCCGGCCGCCGTCAGCGCCGCCAAGGCGCGCAATTCGGTGCTGCTTATCAGCTACGCTTCGCCCGCGGTCACGTCGGCGATTGCCGCCATGCCCTCCGGTGAGCGCCCGCCGCTCGTCAACCTTGACGATGACGTTCCGGCAACCGCCGGCAACGTCTACAACTTCGCCTCGGATGAACTCGACAGCGCGCTTGAAGGCATCCGTGCGGCTGCCACGGGCGGCCATAAGAAGGTGATGGTGTTCGCCCCGAGGGATTTTTCGCCCGCCTATGAGACTCGTCTCGCGGATGCGATCCGCGCGGGCAAAGGCGTTTACGTCGGGACTGCGCGCTACGATCTCAGCGATGCGGCCGCCGCCGATGCGGTGCAGAAATCGAAGGCTCAATTGCAGCAGGCCGATACGGTCGTCGTCCTCGGCAAGAGCGTCATCGTGCCCACCATCGCCGGTGCGATCAAGGCAAGCGGCCAGACAAACCTCGTTCTCGTCGGCACCAGCGCCTGGCCGTCGCAGGCCTATGGCGATCCCGCCGTCGCGGGCGCCATGATCGCCATGGTCGAACCCGACGATGCAAGCCTGATCGCCGATCGCTACAAGCGCCACTATAACCGCACGCTGTCGACGGATGCGGCCTATGGCTACGATTCCGTGGCGATCGCCGCCGGCATCATCCGCGTGAAGGGCCCGACGGGCCTTTCGGCGGAGAACCTGACGATGAAGACCGGCTTTCGCGGCGTGACCGGGCTTTTCCGGCTCAGCCCCGCAGGCAGTGTCGAACGCAAGCTTAGCCTTTACACCATCAGCGGCGGCAAGCTGAACCTGCTGAGCGCCGCGCCGAAGTCGTTCTGAGGAGGCCTCGCGAGGCCGGGCCATAGCGGGAGCGGCCGCTTTGCGCGATGAGCGGACATCCCGCTTTCAAACGGCGCACAGTCTGCAGGATTCGGATTTTATAGCGTGCACCGGCTGTGCTATAATTCAACCTGTACTTTCAACGTCAGCGCCGTCCTTGTCGCGACGTGTACCCAGCTATCCGCATCAAAAAAAATCGAGACCCGGAGGTTTTCATTTTGGAGGACTAACTCATGTGTCGGTCACTCGGACTATCAGCCTTGTACGTCACAGGCGTTTTGGCGCTCGGTGGCGGAACCGCCCTTGCGCAAGATACTCTGCCCCGTCCAGATCAGCCATTCAAAGGCGTAATAGGACGGACAGCGAATGACTCCACTCCTGACTTTCCTAAGCCCATTGAAGCGCCGAAGGACGCGCCAAACATCCTGCTCGTTCTTACCGACGACGCGGGGTTCGGCACTTCGAGCGCGTTCGGAGGCCCCATACCAATGCCAACAATGGACCGCCTGGCGCAGTCAGGACTTCGCTTCACCAATTTCCACACCACCGCACTCTGCTCGCCCACACGAGCCGCACTTATCACAGGGCGGAACCACCACTCCGTGCAGACTGGAGTCATCACGGAGTTCGCAACCGGCTACCCCGGCTACAACTCGGTCATGTCGAAGGAAAACGGCACGGTCGCCCAAGTGCTTCAGGACTACGGCTACACGACTTCCTGGTACGGCAAAAACCACAACGTGCCGGACTGGCAAACGAGCCAGGCGGGGCCGTTCGACCTCTGGCCAACCGGGCTCGGGTTTAGCTACTTCTACGGCTTCATAGGCGGTGACACGGATCAATGGCGTCCAGCGCTGTTCGAGGGCACCAAGCCTATCGAGCCGTATGCGGGCAAGCCCGACTATATCCTGGATGTCGACCTCGCCGATCACGCAATCGACTGGATTCGCATGCAGAAATCCGTTGCCCCTCAGAAGCCCTTCCTTGCCTATTACGCAACCGGTACCTCCCACGCGCCGCATCATGCGCCCAAGGACTGGATTGCCAGGTTCAAGGGAAAATTCGACCAGGGATGGGATCGCGTGCGAGAGGAAACCTTCGCTCGCCAGAAACAAATGGGCGTTATCCCGGAGAACGCCAAGCTCACCCCGCGCCCGGCGGAACTCCCTGCCTGGGATAGCCTCTCAGCCGACCAGAAGAGGCTGTACGCGCGGATGGCTGAAACATACGCCGGTGCACTCTCCCATGCAGACTACAACATTGGCCGGGTCATCGATGCAATTGACGAACTCGGCGAACTCGACAACACGCTGATTATATATATCAATGGCGACAATGGTTGCAGTGGCGAAGGAACACTGCAAGGGACCAGTAATGAAGTCGCTGTCAACGCGAACGGGGTCACCGAGGACCTCCCCTACCTGTTATCGATGATAGACGAGTTGGGCGGTCCGAAGACCTACAATCACATGCCAGCGGCCTGGGCCTGGGCCTTCGACACGCCATTTCAGTGGACGAAGCAGGTGGCATCGCACTTCGGCGGAACGCGGAACGGACTGGTGATCTCCTGGCCGGATCGCATCAAGGCTGGCGGTGGCATTCGGACGCAGTTCCACCACGTCATCGACATCGTTCCTACAATCTATGAGGTGCTTGGCATAAATCCGCCAGCAATGCTCAACGGGGTAGCGCAAAAACCGATTGAAGGCGTCAGCATGGTCTATGCCTTTGACGATGCGGCAGCTCCCTCGACGCACAAGACCCAGTATTTCGAAATGCTGGGAAACCGGGCGCTTTACAGCAATGGCTGGATAGCCTCGACGACGCCGAAGCGACTGCCGTGGCAGCCCAAGGCTGTCCCTGGCGCGGATGACCCGCTGACCTTCAACTGGGAGCTCTATCACGTGGCGCAAGACTTCAGCCAAGCGGACAATCTCGCCAAGCAGAACCCCGAAAAGCTTCGAGAACTTCAGGACTTGTTCTGGGCAGAGGGTGCTCGTTACAACGTTCTGCCCTTGGATGCGTCATTTGCGGAACGCGTCGATCCCGCCATTCGTCCCAGCCTTACGCGCGGCCGCAACGTGTTTACCTATTATCCAGGGATGATCCGTATCCCCGAGGGCAGCACTCCGGACATCAAGAACAGGTCGTATAGCGTCAGTGCCGATGTCGAGATTTCGCAGAATGGTTCGGATGGTGTCCTTGCCACGCAGGGAGGCGATTTCGGTGGGTGGGGGCTGCTGGTTATCGACAGAAAGCCGATGTTCGTTCATGCGCTTTCCAACCAGCCGCAGCACAAGTTCAAGGTGGCATCGACGGAACAACTTCCCCCTGGCAAGCACGTCATTCGCTTTGAGTTCACCTATGACGGAGGCGGCATCGGAAAGGGCGGCAACGGCAAACTCTTGGTCGACGGCAAGCAAGTTGCCCAGGCCCACATCGACAGGACCATTTGCTGCCGCTTTTCCCTCGACGAAACCTTTGACGTCGGGGCTGACACAGGATCAGCGGTTATACCCGACTACGAGAACCGGATGCCCTTCGAGTTCGCTGGCAAGCTTGAGAAGGTGACCATAGAACTGCAGTAGCAATGCCCAAGTCTCCCTGTCGGTTCAGGCGGGGAGACTAGTTCTGATCCCGCGCCCGAATGTCCGAATGCGCGCTTCTGGCCAACAGCCGACGATAGCCTCAGTTGCGTCGCGCCAGAAGCGATCGGTGGCAGTTTCTGCCAAAGCAAATTCTGGATGTCCCCGCCGCATGTTCGGCGTATGATCCTCCTTCAATCTTTGGGGGTGGGCGAATTCCGATGCGTCATCGCACGAAAACCCGCATGGCGATGAGCGCCTTGATTGCCGTGCTGTTCACCTATTTGCTGCTTGCCTATTTCGTCATCCCCGAGATTTGGATTTTTCACGACGCTGACCGAGTTGTTAAGGTTGGCAACATGGTCACGACCACGGAGCAGGGTATTCCCGGCGACCCCATCAATGTCGGTCTTGTTGGTTCGAAGGAAGAAGTAATCAGGGCGTTCGCGGCTGCTGGATGGGATCCTGCGGATAAAATTACCTTGCGCACATCGATCGATATTGGATTGAGCGTGGTGCTTGATCGGCCCGATCTCGATGCGCCGGTTAGTCCACTGCTATTCGAGGGCAGAAAACAGGATCTGGCTTTCGAAAAGCCCGTGGGCAGAAGCGCCGACGAACGCAACCATGTTCGTTTCTGGCTGACCGAACAAACCGGCCCAAATCACCGCCCGCACTGGCTAGGCTCGGCAAGTTTTGATCGGGGTGTCGGCTTCAGCCACGATACCGGTCAAATCACGCATCATATCGGCCCGAATGTCGACGCAGAGCGAAACCTGATGATCAGCGATCTTCTCAAGGCCGGACAACTTTTGTCGAGCTATGAGATCGATGGCATCGGAGCGACAAAAGACGGCCGCAACGGAGGCGGGGATCCCTATTTCACCGACGGAAAGGCTCTCATCGGCGTGCTTCAAAACCGGTAGAAGGCCGAGCATTCAATGTCCGCATTAGGCCAGCAGCGGAAGATCGCTGACCTCCGGAATGGGCCGGAAGCGGTCATCTGTCGATGTCGCCTTTGCGCCATAAGCGGCCATAAGGCTTGGCGATCATCAAAGACTTTTCTCTCGAAGAGCCTCCGCGATCACCGAAAACGCGGGAAGATTCTGCCGACGGCTTGGATAGTAAAGGTAGTAGCCCGCGAACTTGGGTGTCCAGTCGTCTAGGATGAGCTGGAGACGCCGTTCCGCGACATGCCTTTCGACATAGCTTTCCGGCACGAAGGCGACGCCATATCCTTGAAGGGCTGCGTCCACCATCTCACGATCAGTGTTGAAGATGAGCTGGCCCTCCACCCTTACCCGGACCTCCTCGTCGTTCTTTTCGAACTCCCAGCCGTAGAGCCCGCCGACCCGGTCGAGACGCCTGTTGATGCAGTTGTGATGCATAAGCTCTTGCGGCGTCGCTGGCACAGAGCGGGTCTTGAAATAGTCGGGGGACGCCACAGCGACCAACCGCCAGTCCGGCCCGATCCGCACCGCGACCATATCCTTCTCAAGGCTCTCGCCGAGGCGCACGCCCGCGTCGAAGCCGTCTTCGACGATGTTGCGGAAACTGCTGTCGACGTTAAGTTCCAACTTGATATCTGGATATTCCCCGAGGATGGGGGAGAGCTTCGGCCACACCACGCTCTCCATTGCGTGGTTTGACAGGGTAATCCTTACGGTGCCCGCAGGCTTGTCCCTGTACGCCATCAAGGCCTCGATGTCGGCCTCGATCTCCGAGATGCGCGGCGCGAGCGATTGCCGAAGGCGCTCGCCAGCTTCCGTGGTCGCCACGCTCCGTGTCGTGCGTGTCAGGAGCCTGAGCCCCATCCGTGCTTCGAGTTCCTTGACCGCGTAGCTGAGCGTCGACTGCGCAACGCCCAGCTTGGCCGCGGCCTTCGTGAAACTGCGCTCCTCCGCGACCGCGAGAAACAGGAGCAGCTCATTGAAGTTCTCGCGCGCCATGATGACTCTCCGGATGGGTCGGCTGCAGATTATTAATAGCCGAATTCGATAAGTCCATGCAAATTGCGACGGCTAATCCGAACTATCCAGTGGTGCTATCTATCTCCCGAAAGAATGACGCGGGCATTCGGCCCGAACAGGAGACGACCATGCTCAGCACAGCGCTTCGCGCCCCCGGCCACATCCGCTGCGAAGAAGTCGCGGAACCCAAAGTTCAGAAACCCACCGACGCGATCATCAAGCTCTCTGCGTCCGCAACCGTCCCTACTGCATGAACAGCCCCTTTCGAGGTGAACGACCGATGGACATGACCTACGACATGAGGACGGAAACGAAGACCACGCCCTGGAGTGCCGTCATCTGCATGATGCTGACCTCCTTCGTGCTCGTCGCGTCGGAATTCATGCCGGTCAGCCTGCTGACGCCGATCGCTGACGAACTGGGGATCACCGCAGGCCAGGCGGGTCAGGCGATTTCGATCTCAGGCTTCTTCGCGGTCATCACTGCCTTGTTCAGCAACGTAGTACTCGCGGGTTTCGACAGACGGATGGTGATCCTCTCCTACACCATCGTGCTCGTGGCTTCGGGTCTGGCGGTCACGTTTGCTCCCAACTACCTCGTGTTCATGTTCGGCCGCGCCCTCATCGGGGTGTCGATCGGCGGCTACTGGTCGTTGTCGACCGCGATCATCGCCCGCATCGCATCCGGTTCCGATGTGCCGAAGGCTCTCGCCATGCTCCAAGGTGGCAGCGCCCTGGCGGCGGTCATCGCGGCTCCGCTCGGAAGCTTCCTGGGAGGCCTGATCGGCTGGCGCGGCGCGTTCTTCGTCGTGGTGCCGATCGCCGTTGTCGCCTTCGCCTGGCAGGCCATCGTCTTGCCCCGGATGCCGGGTGGCCAGGGCGGTTCGCTTGGCCGGACGTTCAGCCTCATGGGCAACCGCGAGTTCGCGCTTGGTATGACAGCGATGATCCTGTTCTTCATGGGACAGTTCGCACTGTCGACCTACCTGAGGCCGTTCCTTGAGGACATCACCCGTCTCGGTGTCAACGTGCTCTCGCTCGTCCTTCTCGGGATCGGACTTGCGGGTCTCGCCGGAACCTCATTGATATCCTCCATCCTGCGCGCTCACATGGCGCACGTTCTGATCGGGTTCCCGGTGGTCCTGGTGATCATTGCCTTGGCGCTTGTCGGTCTGGGTTCCTTTGCGTTCGCAACGGCTGGTCTGCTGGTTCTTTGGGGTTTGCTGACGACGCCGGTTCCGGCGGCTTGGACGACCTGGATGACCCGCGTTATCCCCGACCACCTTGAAGAAGGCGGGGCGTGGTTCGTCGCGCTTATTCAGTTCGCGATCACCTCAGGGGCATTCGCGGGTGGGCTACTATTCGACAGCGCCGGATGGTGGAGTCCGTTCGTGTTCAGCGCGGCTGTTTTTCTGGCATCGGCGATCATCGCGGTCATATTTACGCGCTCGCCGTACAAAAACGCATAAGGAGTATTACTTATGGATATCATCCGAAATGGCTCGCAGGCGTCAAGCAAGGGTCCCGCCGACTGGTTCAGCGGCACGGTCCGCGTCGATCCGTTGTTCCAACCGAACAGTTTTCGTCGTGCCGCTGCGGCCCTCGTCACCTTCGAACCAGGGGCACGCACGGCCTGGCATACGCATCCGCTTGGCCAGACCCTGATCGTCACCGCCGGCCTCGGCCGGGTCCAGCGCGAAGGCGGTTCTGTCGAGGAAATCCGCCCAGGAGATGTCGTGTGGTTCGAACCCGGCGAGCGGCACTGGCACGGTGCTGCTCCGAACAACGCCATGAGCCACATCGCCATTCAGGAGAATCTTGATGGCAAGGTCGTCGACTGGATGGAGCAGGTCACCAACGAGCAATATGAGGCTTGGCAACAACCCATAGCTAGGGCGTGACGCTGTTATATCGTTCCAACACTGCAAGCCGTTGGCGTTGAATCGCAGCGTGGCAGTTTCTGCACGCTCCCTCTCAAGCTCGGCCGACAAGTCTGCAACACGTCGATGTTGCTCCAGCGTCGCGCGAGCCGCATCCTTGTTCTCGTCTGCCTCAGCCATATCGCCTCTCTGAGGATGTCGGGACGAAGATAGATCATCTTGTGAGGTAAGAAAGAGCGGGGTTCGCAATGACGGCAATGGCCGGGAGCGGTCATGGCACCGTGTCCGCATTGCGCCCCCATTGCGGCCGTCAGCTAGATCGAACTCTGATCCTGGAAGCGGCCGCTCTGCAGCGCTGGCAATACCAGTCTTGAGTCGTTGCCAAGACGGCGAACAGTCATGCAACTTTCTCCTCATGGTCGTGCAGACGTTCCAAATTCACTATCTACGAGGTATCATTCGGAGGCGCATTGAGCGGGATATTAAACTCGCAAACGCCTGAGCGAGAATACAGGAGTCTGCCGATGACGCGCATTCGCAGGACGTCTGAGATGGGCGCGACCTCTCGCCCGAGAACCACTGGCCTGCGGCAATTCCTCGACCTTGAGCAGCAGCGCGATTGGATAGCGGGCAAGATCGAGTTGCCGGACACAGGCGACCGCTTAGAGTCCCTGGAACAGCGCTTCAAATATGTCGCTCGATTTGAGAAGCTACTTAGTCGCCCGCAAGCAGGGGAAGTACTGGAGATTCTTAGGCTATACGGCCCAAACTGCATTCCGATCCTGCGTAAGACCGAGCGCTACTACTGGTCGGTTTCCTGTCTGCCGTCGACCTCGGACAAGCCGCTCGTACGCGTCAATGCGAGCTGGATGGAGCTTTTCACGCTCTATGCTCAAGGCGACGATATCCGCGCCAGATTCATCGTGCATCTTTCGGATTTCACTACAGATCGTTCAGCAACGCCGAGCCGGGTGGACGAACCCTTTCTCGAGCAAAGCGTCGCGATGCCAGAGCATGTCAGTTATTTCTTCCCGCGTGGTGCGGACATTTTCGGCATCAATGTGCGCGGCTCTGTCTCGATCCGCAAATTCCTCACAAGCCGCCGCGTGTTGCGTGCCATTCGGACGTTCAACCTGACGCACATGAACCGGGGGCGGAACGCCTATCAGGCGAGCCATTGCTACAGCGTGGCGGATTACATGCAGGCAGATTGAGGGGTTCTTTAATGCGCGCCATCCTGGCGAACTCGCCGTCGCCGTCTCGGCCCCATTTCGCGAGGTCGAAAAGACAACGACTATCTCGGCCTAAAGAGGGCGCCAACCTCGGCCGGTGTGCGCCAGAAGCGGACATTGACAAGCTCTTAGGGCTGCCTATCGTGCCGTCGCAAACAGAACTTGGTGGCGGTTATGCCAACGGTGACGCGACATCTAGTTGAACGAGGTGATGGAGCTGCTGTCGAGCTTTTTCAAGCTCAGGCCTCCAGCGCCACGCCTGCGGGCGCGATACTGTTTGTCCACGGCAATCAGGGCGGCCTTCTTCTAGGGGCGAGAGAAGTCGTCGATAACGGAGCGTTGCTTCGGTTCTCGTCTCGCTTGAATATCTCCGCGGCAGCAGTCTCACAGCCCGGCTTCGGCGCCTCAGACGGCCCTGCCGACTTCTGCGGTCCATGCACTCAGCAGGCGATCATGGCCGCTCTGTCCTTTCTAAAGAAGCAGCCGTCTATCGATCCTGGCCGTATTGTTCTTTATGGCAACAGCAGGGGCGCCGTTGCCTCGGCAATGGTAGCTGCTCAGGTTTCCAATCTGCGAGCAGTCATTCTCTCAAGCGGCGTCTATGATCTTAAAGCAGCTTTTAGAAGCAGTTCGGGTGGCCTGCGAAGAGCAATCGAGAATGAGGCAGGCTTGTCGGATGAAGCCTTTCTGGCTCGCTCGGCTTTACATCATGCGCATAACATTCGGTCGGAAATTTTGCTTTTGCATGGACGACACGACGACCGTGCCCCCGTTGCCCAGGCCGAGATATTCTCCGAAGCCCTGTCCGACGCTGGAGTTCCAGTCAATCTCAGCGTGTTCGAATGCGGACATCGTATTCCGCGCGAATACTCGCAGGGAGTTCTCCGGCCCTTCCTGGAAGGGATATTCGATCCATTCATAACGTATCACTAAGCACACATGGCCTTCGGGTCGGAAGCCGACTTTCCTCCGCCTTGCGAAGGGCGTGGGCGGCCGACCGCTTCCTGCGGGGCGGCACACGCGTTGCCACAACTCACCGCACCCCCGCCGCCGAGGCAAAGAACGCTTCCGGGCTCTCCACCTCCACCAGCCGCTTCCGCTCGATCTGCCAGAAGCGGTTGCTGACCGCCCTGACGAAACTGCGGTCGTGGGAAACGAGCAGGCAGCTCGCCTGATGCGCCATCAACTCGCCTTCGAGCGCTTCCTGCCCGTCGATGTCGAGATGGTTGGTGGGTTCGTCGAGCAGATAGAAGTTCGGGTTGGAAAGTCTCAGTACCAGCATCCCGAGCCGCGCTTTCTGCCCGCCGGAAAGCTGGCGGACGGGGCGTCCCTGCATCTCGATCGACATGCCGGCCCCGGCAAGAAGCGCTCGTGCCCGCTGATCGCCGACGTCGAAGCGCCGGATGATCGTCTCCATCGGCGTATCGGCATCGCGGAGATCGCCAAGCGCCTGGTCGCCATAGCCAAGTACGAGCGAGGGCGTGGCCTTGATGCCGTCCTCGGCTAATTCAGGGTTTTCGATCGCCTTACGCAGCATCGCGATCAGCCGCGTCTTGCCGGCGCCGTTTTCGCCGAGCAGCACGATCCGGTTCCCCTGGCAGATGAATTGCTTGCCCGTCCTGAAAAGAAGCGTGCCGTCCGGTGTCTGCACGGCCGCATCCTCGAGCGTCACCAGCACCTTGGCATGGGTGCCGCGATTGGCGAGCCGGATCGTCCCGGCGGAGCGCTCCAGATGCGCCGGTTTCGCCGCATCCTCGAGCTTCTCCGCCCGCTGCTTCAACTGCTTGGTCTTCACCACCAGCAGGTCGCTGCCGGAGTTGATGCCGATATTGTTGAGCTTCGCCGCCTGCCTGCGCAGCTGATCGGCCGTCTTCATGTCGCGCTCGTAGCGGCGCGCATCTGCGGCATCGATCTCGTCGATCGCCATCCGAGCCCGGCTGTAGGGCAGGGCGAAGACCTGCGATTGCTCCGGCCGCAGGAAAAGCGTGCGGTTCGTCACCGCATCGAGAAAGGCGCGGTCGTGGCTGGCGAGGATCACCGGCACATCGCGGGGCAGTGCGTTCAGCCAGTCTTCCAGCCGCGCGATCTTGCCGAGATCGAGATGGTTGGTCGGTTCGTCGAGCATCAGCAGGTCCGGCTCCGTCACCCAGACGCGGGCGAGCATCGCCAGCCGCTGCCACCCGCCGCTGAGCGCCGAAAGCGGGCGCTGGCGCAATTCCTCCGGCACCTCCAGCGATTCCAGCACCACGTCGACGCGCCAGCTCTCGCTTTCGGTCTGCTCGGCGGGCAGCGCATCGAGAACGGCCTCGTAAAAGCTCCGGCCGAAGAGGGAAGGCGGCACGTTCTGCTCGACATAGCCGACCGTCAGCCCGCGCGCCCGGGTGATCTCGCCTTCCGTCGCGTCGAGCGTGCCGGCGATGCAGCGGAACAGCGTCGATTTCCCGCGGCCGTTCGCGGCAACAAGACCGATCCGGTCGCCGGCATTGACGACGAGGTTGAGCTTGGAAAACAGCGGGCTCGACAGGGTGATGCCGAGGTTGCGGATATTGAGGAGAGTCATGATTTTTCTCTGGTCTTGACCGGGCGATCATCCATCGAGGGCTCTCGGCCATCATCGATGCGATGCGTCAGCGGCGAGTGATAATCGCAGACGCTCGAGCGATAAGCTCGGCGCTGCAGGCCACGAAGGGCAGACCAGGAAGAGAGGCTTTGTGAGAAACGGTCTCTAGTCAGCCCTGCAAACGCATTTGCAGGGCGTTGACGGGGCCACGCTGCCGGTAGAACCGGAAATAGAAATTATGCACGCGACCCTCCTTTCTCTTAGAGCGCGATGCTGAAATACCATCGCGGCCAGGCGAATGCAACCGGACGGTGCCGAGCAACCGCGCACTGCCGACCTTGACCCCCGACCTTGCCCGATGCCGCCGGCTGCTATAAGCGCCGATCCGACAGATGCTGATTTTCAGGAGAGACGCCGATGGCGGGCGATGACGACGATTATGTCTATGACGAAGTGACGGGCGAATGGCGCCCGGCATCGGAAATCGCCGCGGCCGCGACGGCCGCCGCCGAGGTGCGCGATGCTTCCGGAAACGTCCTGAAGGACGGCGATTCCGTTACTCTCATCAAGGATCTGAAGGTCAAGGGTGCCGGCCAGACCCTGAAACAGGGGACGGTCATCCGCTCGATCCGCCTGACGGACAATCCCGAAGAGATCGACTGCCGCCACGACACCATCAAGGGCTTGGTGCTGCGGACAGAGTTTGTTCGTAAGCGGTGAGGGGTGGCGGGTGTGCCGCGGAATACCCCCTCTGCCCTGCCGGGCATCTCCCCCACAAGGGGGCAGATCACAAGCCGTGGGTTTCCCGCGTTAATTTCCGATCAGTGCGATTTCAGCACTTGGCCAAATCGGGCGAGCGATTGCCCCAACCGATCTCCCCTTGCGGGGGGATGCCCGGCAGGGCAGAGGGGGTGCCACACCCACTACGCCAGAAGACTACCGCTTCAAGCTCCCAAGAATTCCGCGCACCAGCGCCCGGCCGACCTGGGTCGCCACGGTCCGCGCCACGCTCTTCATCGCCGCTTCCACGACGGTTTCGCGCTGGTAGCCGGAGGAGCGCCCGCGGCCTTGGCCGCGGCCCGCCCGGTCGTCGCCGCTGTCGCCGCCAAAGCCCGGCAGCGTCCAGCCGGAGGTCGTGCCGGCCTCGGTCGGCTGCTGCCTCGCGGCCTCTTGCTGCGCGCGCTGGGCGGCTTCGGATTCGGCCGCCTTCTTGGCGCGGGCGGCGAGGATCTCGAAGGCGGATTCGCGATCGACATCTTCGTCATAGAGGCCGAGCAGGGGGCTCTTATCCATGATTTGCCGGCGCTCGGCATCCGTTACAGGGCCGACGCGGCCCGACGGCGGGCGGATCAGCGTGCGCTCGACGATCGACGGCGCGCCCTTGGCCTCCAGCGTCGAAACCAGCGCCTCGCCGGTGCCGAGATTGGTGATCACGGTGGCGCAATCAAAGGCGGGGTTGGGGCGGAAGGTGTCGGCGGCAGTCTTCACGGCCTTCTGCTCGCGCGGCGAATAGGCACGAAGCGCATGCTGCACGCGGTTGCCGAGCTGGGCGAGCACGGTTTCCGGCACGTCGAGCGGGTTCTGCGTGACGAAATAGACGCCGACGCCCTTGGAGCGGATCAGCCGCACGACCTGCTCCACGCGCTCGGTCAGAACCTTGGGCGCGTCGTTGAACAGCAGATGCGCCTCGTCGAAGAAGAAGACGAGCTTCGGCTTGTCGGGGTCGCCGACTTCCGGCAGCTCTTCGAAAAGTTCCGACAAGAGCCACAGCAGGAAGGTGGCGTAAAGCCTGGGATTCATCATCAGCTTGTCGGCCGCAAGCACCGAAATCTGCCCATGGCCGTTGTTGCTGGTGCGCATGATGTCGGTGATTTTCAGCGCCGGTTCGCCGAAGAATTGCTCGGCCCCCTGCTGTTCGAGGACGAGCAGCGCGCGTTGGATCGAGCCGATCGAAGCCTTGGAAATCAGGCCGAACTGGCTCGAAAGCTCGCTCGCATTCTCGCCCATGTAGTTCAGGAGCGAGGAAAAGTCCTTGAGATCGAGTAGCGGCAGGCCTGCCTTGTCGGCGATCTTGAAGGCGATGTTGATGACGCCCTCCTGCGGCTCGGAAGCATCCATCAGGCGGGCGAGCAGCAGCGGCCCCATCTCGGCGATCGTGGTGCGGACCCGGTGCCCCTTCTCGCCGAAGAGGTCCCAGAAGATGACCGGGAACTGGTCGAATTCGTAGTCGGTAAAGCCGATCTGCTCGGCGCGCTTGGTAAGAAAATCCTTTGGCTCGCCCTTCTCGGCGATGCCGGAAAGGTCGCCCTTGATGTCGGCGCAGAAGACCGGAACGCCGGCCCGGGAAAAACCCTCCGCCAGCACCTGCAGCGTCACCGTCTTGCCCGTGCCGGTCGCGCCGGTCACCAGTCCATGGCGGTTACCGAACCTGAGGTCGAGATATTCCGGTTTGTTGATGCTGTCGTCAGGATTGCGGCTGGCGCCGATGAAAATCTTGCCGTCCTCGAGCATGAAGCAGTTCTCCCTCCGGCCGATGCGCCGCTTGCGTTCAAATGCGGCAATCATGGTCCGCCGCATTCATTTTGCCATCGTCTGTCTGTTATAAGCAGGGAGAGGCATGGCGACAACTGCAGGCATGCCTTGAGTCAGGGAAGAAACTCGAATAACGCTGACGTTAACGTCAAATGGCAGGAGGCTGACGATGAATGAAGTTGTGACCCAGATCGCCGATCGCGTAGGCATTGCCCCCGATCTGGCAGAGAAGTCGGTGGGCATGATGCTCGGCTTCCTGCAGCGCGAGGCGGAGGACGGCCCGGTCGCACAGATGATCGAGGCAATCCCAGGCGCCGCTGATCTCGTCGCGAAGTTCAACGGCGAAGGTGCGGGCGGTGGCGGCCTGCTGGGCGGCTTGATGGGTGCGCTCGGCGGCGGCGGCATCATGGGCCTTGGCCAGCAGCTGATGAGCCAGGGCCTCGGCATGGGCGAAATCACCGCGCTTGCCAAGGAAACCATCGCGGTCGCCAAGCAATATGCCGGCGAGGACGTCGTCGACCAGGTCGTTGCCTCGGTCCCGGGATTGAGTCAATTCGTTTAAAGTAGCTGTATCGGACAACCTTCAGGAGCTAAAAGCCGCTCGAAACAGCTCGTTGTGAGCGGCTTTTGCTTGGTGATGATATTTGGCGCCGTGTTTGTTGCGGAGTGCACAGCATGTATGTGTGCCCGAGGGAGATGCATCCTTTTTCGCACGGATCAACTCGTGTATTTTAGATAATGGTAATATTCTGATCGCGTTTTCCTCTGCAGCAGGGGGCCGTCATGAAAATTGGCCGGAGCATGCTTGCGGGTGCGGGCTTCCTAGCCCTTGGTTGTGTCTCAGGATGGGCTCAACAGGTCACCGGTACTCCGGGTTCGCCCGAAGCCACCGCCACGATCACCGGAAAACAACTTCCACCGCCTGATCCGAAATTCGGTGGCGTGATCAACGAGAAGGCGTCGGAATCGACACCATGGTGGGCTCCGCGCGTCGTGCCGCCCAAGGGCGCGCCCAACGTGCTCCTCATCATGACGGATGACCAGGGGTTCGGCGCACCGAGCACCTTCGGCGGCATGATCCCAACGCCGGCCATGGATCGCATCGCCAACCAGGGCCTGCGCTTTACCAACTTTCACTCCACGTCACTCTGCTCACCGTCTCGGGCGGCGCTGATCACCGGGCGCAACCACCACTCGGTTGGCTACGGGGTCGTCGGCGAAATAGCGACGGGGTATCCGGGGTACGATTCAATCATTCCCATTGAAAAGGGCACGATCGGCACGATCCTCAAGGAAAATGGATACGCCACCTCGTGGTTCGGCAAGGACCACAACACCCCATCCTATCAGTCGAGCCAGGCCGGGCCGTTCCATCAATGGCCGACGGGAATGGGCTTCGAATACTTCTATGGCTTCGTCGGCGGCGACGCCAGCCAATGGCAGCCGAACCTGTTCCGCAACACCACGGCCATCTATCCGTTCGAGGGCAATCCCGGCTGGAACATGGAGACGGCAATGGCCGATGAGGCCATCCAGTACATCAAACAACTCAAGGAGGTTGCTCCCGGCAAGCCATGGCTCGTTTATTACGTGCCCGGTGCCACCCATGCGCCACACCATCCGACGCCGGAGTGGATCAAGAAGATCAGCGACATGCATCTTTTCGATGACGGCTGGAACAAACTGCGGGAGACGATTTTCGCCAATCAGAAGCGACTTGGCATTATGCCGGAAAACGCCAAGCTGACGCCGTGGCCGAAAGGGCTGCCGGAATGGGATTCTCTCGGCTTAGATGAGAAGAAGCTCTTCATCAAGCAAGCGGATGTCTATGGGGCGTACCTTGCATATGCCGACAATGAGATCGGAAGGATCATCCAGGCAGTGGAAGACCTGGGCGAACTCGATGGTACCCTGATCATCTACATCGGCGGCGACAATGGCGCGAGCGCCGAGGGCATGGTCAACGGCACGCCGAACGAGTTCACCACCTTCAACGGCGTGTCCGTGCCGGTCACGGACCAGTTCCTGTGGTATCCCTTCTGGGGGTCGGAACGCACCTTCCCGCATTTCGCCGCCGGCTGGGCCTGGGCAATGGATACGCCGTTCAAGTGGGTGAAGCAGGTTCCCTCGCATTTCGGCGGGACCGCGCAGGGCATGGTGATGTCTTGGCCGGGTCATATCACCGACGTGGGCGGCATCCGCAGGCAGTTCCACCACTTCATCGACATGGCGCCGACCATCCTCGAGGCAGCCGGTATCCCCGCACCGGATACGATCGACGGTATCAAGCAAAGTCCCATCGAAGGGGTGAGCATGATGTACACGTGGGACAAGGCCAACGCGAATGCGCCTACGCGGCACGCGACGCAATATTTCGAGATGCTTGGCAACCGCGCCATCTTTCACGACGGATGGATAGCGGCGACGACGCCCGCGACGCTGCCGTGGGAACTCAGTACCAAGACGCCGCCGGACGTAATCACCGGCTACAACTGGGAGCTCTACAACATCGCGGAAGACCCCACCCAGTTCGATGATCTGGCGGCTAAGATGCCGGTCAAGCTCAAGGAGATGCAGGACCTCTTCTATTCGGAAGCGAAGAAATACAACGTGCTGCCGCTTGACAACTCAACGCTCGCGCGCTGGAACACACCGCGCCCGAGCCTCACTGCCGGCCGGACAGAATTCACCTATTCCGGTGAATTGACCGGCGTGCCGGCCAGCGCCGCCCCGGGTACCTTGAATAAGTCCTACACCATCACCGCGGAGATCGAGATACCCGAAGGCGGCGCGGAAGGCATGATCGTCACGCAGGGCGGGCGCTTCGGCGGTTACGGTCTGTTCCTCAGCAAGGGGGACTTTGGCGTCGGCGGAGGCCGGGTCGTGTTCCTCTACAACCTTCTCGACCTCAAGCGCACGATGTGGGAGGGGCCGGAACTCGAAGCCGGCAAGCACACCATCGTCTTCGACTACAAGATAGACGGCGCCGGCCTGGGCAAGGGCGGCACCGGCATACTTTCCGTCGACGGCAAGGAAGTGGCCAAGAACTCCATGGAACACGGAATTCCGGTGACGTTCCCCGAGGACGAAACCTTTGACATCGGCCAGGACACGCGCACCGGCGTGGCGCTCCTGGAGTACCGCTACGACACTCCATTCAAGTTCACCGGCAAGATCGACAAGCTGATGTTCAAGCTGAAGCCCGAGGCGGGTGCAGCACCTTAAAACGGAGCGTCGAATGCAAAAGGGTCGCAGGCGAACCGTGAGCAAAGGGACGTATCTATGATACGCGTGCTTGATGTCGCTGCTGTGGGCGAAATCGCCACAGGCGCCGCACTGCTCATTGTGCCGTCTTTGGTGGGACAGGTGCTGCTTGGCGAAGTGTTGACTGGTGTCGCGATACCCACGGCTCGGGTGGCGGGCATTGCCCTGATCGCCCTGGGTATCGCTTGCTGGTGGAATTCGGCTTTGCTCGGCATGTTGGCATACAGTGCAGCGGTGACTTTCTATCTTGCTTACGTCGGTTTCGGAGGTGGGTTCGCTGGTGTGCTTCTCTGGCCAGCGGTGGCACTCCATGCGATTTTGTCAATCTTGCTCTGGCGCACTTGGGCGAAAACTGGGACCGTGTAACTCTTGCCGCACCGAAGCTTGATGCCTCAAGATTCGCGGTTCGCCTGGCATCATGAAATCTCCATATCCAATCGCCGAATTTGCCTGCTGGAAGGGCGGAACAAAAGCATCGCTTCTGCTGTTTCTGCCGCGATCATCGCACCGGAAGGATCATGATCATGCGCAGGCTCATTTCAGTGACATCCATAGTGCTTCTGTCCATTGCAGCCCCGGCCCTTGCACAGTCCAGCATGGGCATCGATCCGAACGGCCGTTTCGATGGCAGTCCGCCGCCCGGCACATCGCCGGAATATGATGCGCAGCAGGGAGGCTTCGAAATCCCGCTCGATCCGATCGAGACCGGCAGCATCACCATCAGTCGCCCGTCCACCTGGCAGGCGCCCTGCGCTCCACGGCGCGAAGGCATGCGCGGCCGCGGCGACGGTTCGGTCAATGCGGCCTGCCCGGATCAGAGCAACTAAGGTCGCCGCCCCGGCCTTTAAATCCCCCCGCCCGCGTTTAATCGCGGGCGGTGACGCCATTTGCGATTAACAGAGAATAGCCCGCGGCTCGAGGAACGCTTCCAGCCCGGAGACGCCGAACTCACGGCCGACGCCGGACTGCTTGAAGCCGCCGAAGGGGGCAAGCGGCTCATGCGGTGCGCCGTTGATCACCACGCGGCCCGATTCCATCCGCTCGGCGACCCGCCTGGCATGGTCGAGGTCGCTGCTGTGGATATAGGCCTGCAAGCCATAGCTGGTGTCGTTGGCAATGCGGATCGCGTTCTCTTCGTCCTTGTAGGCGATGACGAAAAGCACCGGCCCGAAGATTTCCTCGCGGGCGATCCGCATGCTGTTGTCGACGTTGACAAAGACCGTCGGGCGGACGAACCAGCCGCGCTCGATACCCTCAGGACGGCCGGTGCCGCCCGTCAGGATCTGCGCACCTTCCTCTAGTCCAAGGCGGATATAGGACTGTACCCGATCATATTGTTTCTGGCTCACCATCGGCCCGACGCGCACCTCGGGATCCCCTGGATCGCCGGTCTTGACCGCCTCGATGCCGGCTTTGAGCCGCTCCAGGATGTCCGGAAGCCTGCTTTCCGGCGCAAGGATGCGCGTGCCGGCGATACAGGCCTGGCCGCTATTGGCAAGCCCCGCCATCAGCACCGCCGGGATGGCGGTATCGAGGTCGGCGTCTTCCAGAAGGATGTTCGGCCCCTTGCCGCCGAGCTCCAGCGTTACGCGCTTCAGCGTCTCGGCGCCCGCCCGAAGGATCTGCTTGCCGACCGCGGTCGAGCCGGTGAAGCTCACCTTGGCGATATCGGGATGCGCGCTGAACTCGGCACCCACCACATCGCCGCGGCCGTTGACGATGTTGAACACGCCCTTCGGCAGACCGGCCTCATGCAGGCATTCGGTAATCAGTTGCGTCTGGATCGCGCTCATTTCGCTGGGCTTGATGACGA
The DNA here is from genome assembly GCF_012641395.1 of Rhizobium sp. P32RR-XVIII. GTDB lineage: Bacteria > Pseudomonadota > Alphaproteobacteria > Rhizobiales > Rhizobiaceae > Rhizobium. The sequence continues at coordinate 30,614 of NZ_JABAIH010000002.1, forward strand.
CCGTCGAACCCGCCGCCAGCGCGGTTGCAAGCTTGGAGCAGATGAAGCCGTAATTGCTGTTCCATGGCGTGATCGCGGCGGCGACGCCGAGCGGCTGCATGGTCACGTCGGCGCGGCCGATCTTACGCGTGAAATCGTAATTCTCCAGCGTTTCGGCCATGTTCAGGAAGGTCGAGGCGGCATGGGGTACGGCAAAGCCGGTGAAGTATTGCGGCGCGCCGTATTCCTCCGCCATCGCCGCGGTCATCTCCTCGGCGCGGGCGAAGACGGCAACGCTCAGCCGCTTCAGCATCGCGATCCGCTCTGCCTTGCTTGTGCGCGAAAAGGCCGGAAAGGCGCGCTTGGCGGCGGCGATCGCCGTGCGGGCGTCCTCGCGGTCGCCGAGGCGAACGGTGCCGATCTTCTCTTCGGTGGAGGGGTTGAAGAGGTCGCCAATTTCCTCGCCGTGCGGCTTCACGAAAGCACCGTCGATATAGATCTCAGTAATATTGCGCATCGCTTTTCTCCTTTGTGCGATACGCCCTATCTGGCATCGGCCGATTGATCTGATAAGCTGGCCAATATCGGACAAGCTGATAAGGATTTGCGGACAATGATGCGAGGCACGCTGGCGGAGCTGGAAGCGGTGGTGACGGTCGCGGCGCGCGGCGGCTTCCGGGCGGCAGCCCGCGAACTCGGCATTTCCTCCTCGGCGCTCAGCCAGCAGGTCGCCGCGCTCGAAGCCCGGCTCGGTGTGCGCCTCTTCAATCGCACGACCCGCAGCGTCACGCTGTCCTCGGCAGGCGAACAATTCGTGGCGGAAGTCACGCCGGCGCTGGCGGCTATCCGCAACGCCATCGACCTCACCGATGAGCACCGTTTGGAACCGTCGGGAACGCTGCGCCTCAACACCTCGATCGGCGCTGCGCGCATGATTCTCTCTCCGCTCGTGCTCGAATATCTGCGGCGCTATCCGCGCATGCAGGTGGAAATCGTCACCGAGGGGGCGCTGGTCGATATCAACGCCCAGGGCTTCGACGCCGGCTTGCGCCTGCTGGAGTCCGTGCCGCCGGACATGATCTCGGTCCCGGTCAGCCGGTTTATCCGCCCGGCAATCGTCGGCTCGCCCGGCTATTCTGAGGAAAAGAGCACGCCGCTCGTCCCCGCCGACCTGCAGTCCCACCGCTGCATCCGCGCCCGCATGGCAAGCGGTTCGATCTATCGCTGGGAGTTCGAAAAACGCGGCGAAGCCTTTACCATGGACGTGCCGGGGTCGCTGACGTTGGACGAAAGCGACCTGATGCTGCGGGCGGCGCGGGAAGGGGCAGGCCTTGCCTATCTCAACGAATGGCAGGTCGCGGACGACATTGCCGCGGGCCGCCTGATCCAGGTTCTGGCGGACTGGACGCCGCCCTATCCGGGCCTTTGCCTCTATTATCCCGGCCGCCGCCATATCCCGGCAAAGCTGCGCGCCTTCGTCGACCTCATCAAGGAGGTGAGGCAGGATTGATAAGGCCGATAGCCGCTTAGTGCCCGTCCTTTTTCGTTGCCTCGCCGATCGCGTGCCATTTCCGGCCGTCGCGCTCGATGAGTTCATCGGCGCAAGTCGGTCCCGTGCTGCCCGGCGCGTAGAGCTCCGGCGTCTTGCCGTCCTTCGCCCAGATGTCGAGGAAGGGCTGTACGGCCGCCCAGCCGGCCTCAATGCCGTCGGCGCGCTGGAACAGCGTCTGGTCGCCGATGAAGAGGTCGTAGAGGAGCGATTCGTAGCCGGTCATCTTGCCGATGTCGAACTTGTCGGCATAGCGGAAGTCGAGCGACACCGGCACCGTTTCGACGGAAAGTCCCGGCGACTTGATGGAGATCTCTATGCTCATGCCCTCGTCGGGCTGCACCTGGATGATCAGCCGGTTCGGTGGAAGGTTATACCGCACGTCCGTTTCGCGGAACTGCGTGAAGGGCACCGGCTGAAATTGGACGACGATCTCGGTATCGCGTGCCGTGAGCGCCTTGCCGGTCCTGAGATAGAAGGGAACGCCAGCCCAGCGCCATGTGTCGGCGTAAAGCTTCAGCGCGACGAAGGTCTCCGTCCGGCTGTCTGGCGCCACGTCCTTCGTTTCCCGGAAGGCCGGAAGCTCGGCGCCGTTGAGCGTGCCCGCCCCATAGGCGCCGCGCACCGCATGCGCCTCGGCCTCCTCGGGCGTAAAGATGCGCAGCGCCTTCAGCACCTTGCTCTTCTCGTTGCGGATCTCCTCGGCGTCGAAACCGTTCGGCGGCTCCATGGCGATCATTGCAAGAAGCTGGAACAGGTGGTTGGGGATCATGTCGCGCAGCGCGCCGGTGGCGTCGTAGAATTTGCCGCGCGTGCCGACGTCGACGATCTCGGCGGCGGTGATCTGCACATGGTCGATATAGCGGCTGTTCCATAGCGACTCGATAATCATGTTGGCGAAGCGCGCCGTCAGAATGTTCTGTACGGTTTCCTTGCCGAGGAAATGATCGAGCCTGTAAACTTGGCTTTCCGCGACCTTGCACAGGATCTGAGCGTTCAGCGCCGTCGCCGAGGCGAGGTCGGTTCCGAACGGCTTCTCGATGGCGATGCGGCGGAAGGCGTTTTCGCTCTCATCGGTCAGCCCATGTTCCGCGAGCTTCTCGATAATCGGGCCAAAGAAAGCCGGCGGCACGGCGAGATAGAAAGCTGCATTGCCGCTCAGCCGCCTGCCGATTTCCAGATAGACGTCGTCCCCGGTGAAATCGCCCGAAAAATAGCTGATCCGCTGCCTCAGTCCTTTCCAGGCCGCATCCGTGGCGAGTGGTTCACCGTCGCCAAGACCAGACAGAAAATCGTCCAGCCGGTCGCGAAGCATCTCGTCGCCGCCCGGTTCCACGGCGACACCGAGGATCTGCAGGTCGTCGCCGATCATGCCGCCGCGGGTGAGATTGATGAGGGCCGGAATAAGAAGCCGCCGCGTCAGATCGCCGGTAGCACCGAAGATGACGAGAGTCGTAGGCGGTGTAGGCTGAGCAAAGGGCATTGTGGATCGCGCTCCGTGATTATCCCGCCGGATAATAAAGCGGCTGCGCAGTACCTCAAGCGTCGGGTTGATCATTTTGCGGTGCACAGGAGTGGCACTATAAAATGTCGGGTTAGCATGATAGGATTAAATCCTACTCAGGAAGGATCGATCATGCGAACCACTCAGCCGCTGAGCATTACGCTTCCCGTCGAAATGGCAAAGATGGTGAAGGACAAGGTTGCCTCAGGCGAATACGCCAGCGAAAGCGAAGTCATCCGCGATGGCCTTCGGGCTCTTGCGGCTCAGGATGCTGCGATCGAGAAATGGCTCCGCGAAGAAGTCGTACCGACGATAAAGGCCCTCGACGCCGATCCCAGCCGGGCCATCCCCGTAAAGGAAGCGCGCAGGCGGATTCAAGCATTTATGGACGCCCATAAAGTCGAAAAGCCCAAGCGCGGATGAAATACACCGTTGTTTTCGACGCTGCGGCCGAATCGGATCTGCAAGAGATCTACCTTTACCTTCTCCCGGAAGCTGGAGAGCGCATCGCTACTCGATGTATTGATGGCATCATCGACTATTGCGAATCCTTCGAAACCTTTCCTGAGCGCGGTGCACGCCTGAATCATATCTTTCCGGGCCTGCGGATTATCGGCTTTAGGCGAAAGGCAACAATCGCCTTTCGCATTAACGGAGATATCGTGACGATTCTGCGCGTATTCCATGCAGGCAGAAACGTCACTTTCGATACGGCAGACGACGACTAGCTCAAGCCTTCACGGCCACCATGAACAGCCGCGGAAAGCGCAGCAGAACGCGGCCGTCGGCCATCTTCGGGTAGGCTTTCTCGACGCGCGAAAGATAGTCCGCCAGAAACGCCTCGCGGTGTTCTTCGCCGGCAGTGGCGAGGTAGGGCATCAGCCCCGTTCCCTTCACCCATTCGACGATCGCGGCGGCATCGGCCATGGGGTGATTGTAGATCGCATGCCAGACATCGACGCGCGAGGATTTGCCGATCAGGCGGCTATAATAGGTCGAGGCCGGGGGCAGAGTATTGCGCCGCGCGCTCTTCTGCTCGAATGCGGCCTTCCATGGCCCGGCATGTGCCGTCTCCTCCATCGCAAGATGCGTCGGCTCGCCGAGGTTGTCGGGCATCTGCACCGCGAGGACGCCTCCCTCGGAGAGGCCGTCCATCAAGCGCTCGAAGATGTCGAGATGGTTGGGCAGCCACTGGAACACGGCATTGGCAAAAAGCAGATCGGCGGGCTTGTCCGGCTGCCAGGTCGCAAGGTCGGCCTCGGTGAAGCTCGTGTCCGGCAGCCGCTTGCGCGCGGCCTCCAGCATATTGCGGTCGCTGTCGAGGCCGGAAACGGCTTGCCGGCCGTAACGGTCGATGATGAGTTCGGTGGAATTTCCCGGCCCGCAGCCGAGATCGATCGCTTTGGCGACCCGCTCCAGCGGCACCTGCGCCAGAAGATCGCGCACCGGACGCGTGCGCTCATCCTCGAACTTCACATACTGGCTTGCGGACCACGCCATGGGCACTTCCTCGTTTTCTGCAATACCGCCATCACGAAGGCCACCTTCAGGCCCGTCTCGGCGAAGGTCTTCACACTGGAGTCGGAGACTGGCGTCCCTTTGATTCTTTTTCTTGCGGCAACGCCGCGTTAGACCTTCGCGTCTGGTTTGGCAACGGCCGAGATGTCGCGGACGACTGTCGCGAAGCGGTCGGCAATCTCGGCGAGCGCCGTGCGGTGGACGACGTCGGCCGGAATGATGCCGCCGAGTGGATCGGGCAGGTCGCGGGTGGCCGTGGCCGATGCGATGACCGTCGCCTTAAGACCGAGGTCGAGCGCAGCACGCGCCGTCGCGCTGATGCACATATGCGTCATGAAACCCGCGAGGATGATGTCGGTGCGGCTTGTCTCAGCGGCGATGGCCGAAAGCTCGGCCTTGAGGCTCGTACCGGCAAAGGCATTCGGCAGCGTTTTCGGGACGATCCTTTCGCCTTCGGCGGGTCGGAGTGCCGGGATGATTTCGGCGCCATGCGAGCCCGCGGCAAAGAGCCTGCTGTCGGGAGCCGAGTGATGGACGATATGGATGACCGGTACGCCATCGATACGCGCAGCCTCCAGTAGGCGGCTGATTTCGCCCACGGCCCCGCCGACACCATGGAGCGGCAGATTGCCGTCGACATATTCGTTCTGGGCGTCGATGACGACGATGACGGACTTCGTCCAGTCGGTGATTTTTGCGGCGGCACCAGCATGCTGCAGAAGGGTGAGGGGAGCCATGTGTTCATCTCCTGTTTGAGCGACAGCGCATGATCTAGCGTCTTCCCGATTGCGCGAAAATTCGCTATTCACGCTCAATGGCTGAGCAAAAACGCACAGATGTCGACTGGGAAGATCTCCGCTTTTTCACAGCCCTGGCGCGGCATGGCAGCCTTTCGGCCGCTGCTCGGGCGCTGAAAGTCAACCACGCAACGGTGGCTAGGCGGATGTCGGCCCTCGAGGCAGTACTTGGCGTCCAGCTCTTCGAACGCCGCCCCGACGGTTATGCGCTCACGGCTCATGGCCAGTCGATCGCCACGGAGACGACCGCCATGGCAGAGGCGGCTTCGGCGATCCGCGACCGCGTGGCCTCGCCGGAAGGGCCGAGCGGCAGGGTGCGTATCACCACCACCCGCTCCATCGCCGATCTTGTCCTGGCGCCGCGGCTCACCGATCTCCTTAGCCGGCTTCCTGCGGTAGAGCTCGAAATCATCACCGATGTGCGGGTGCAGAGCCTTGCGCATCGGGAAGCCGACATTGCCCTTCGTCTCGGCCGTCCGAAGGACAGCGAGCTGACCGGTAAGCGCGTCGCAGTAGTCTCGCACGCCTTCTTCGCCAATGAAGATGTGGCCCGGTGCTTCCAGGCGGGAGAGGATATTCCGCTCATCGGCTACGACCTCAACAGCGATCTCTTCATTGCCGAGGCGCGCTGGCTCGAGGCGCATCATGCGCATCGTGCCTATTCGGTGCGTTCCGGCAGCTCCGTCACGCAGGCCATTGCCGCGGTCAGCGGTCTTGGCATCGCCATGCTGCCGCGCTTCCTGGCACGGCAGTACCCATCGCTCCGAGAGGTCGCCTTCGGGGACGTGCTGCCTGACCGCGAACTCTGGATGCTCGCTCCGCCGAGCCTTCTGGACGTGCCGCGGGTCCGGGCCATATGGGAACGGCTATCTGCTCTGTTTCTCGACACCGAACACCGATAACTAGGGTTTCTCCGCCAAGATCTTCTTCGCAACAGCCTCGAGCACCGCACCGTTCTGATTGATAAACCGCTGCGCCACCGTTTTCAGCTGCAGGATATTGGTGGCGCTGGCATCGTCCAGGTCGTCGCTCGCTCCGTCGAGCTTTCCGTCGATGCGGAAATAATTGAGCGTGTCAGGCTTGGCGAAGCTCATGTCGGTCGCGCCCTGACTATTCAGCTTGGCGCCCTTCGGGTTCAGGAGCTTGTTTGCCTGGTAGGCGGCGGTGCTTGACTGTCCCTGCATGAGCACGGAGATCAGCGGCGTGCCGTTCTGCGGGTTGATCCAGCCGAAGGCGCCCCAATCCTTGGCTTGCTGGTAGGGGATCTTGCGGTTCTGCTGGCCGGTGCCGAGCGAAAGCACGACGAAGCTGTCGCTTGCCGCCTGCCAGAGCTTGCGCGCCTCGACATAGGCGGCCAGCACCGGGTCGTTGGCGAACACGCCGCCGTCGATCAGCGGGATCTTTCTGAGCTCGTCGTTTGGCGGCCTGCCGAGGTTTTCGATGAGCGCCGGTTCGAAATAGGTGGGCGCGGCGGAGGAACCACGAGCCGCTTCCCAGAAGCGGAACATGGCGTACTCGTCGTCGCAATTGGTGATGAACACGGCTTCGCGCTGCTCGATGTCGTAACCGGTGATCACCACCTTCGTCAGCCCGTCGGCGACCAGCGTGTTGGCGCCAAGACGGGCCTGAAGCTTCTGTTCCAGAGGTGTGGCGTTGTAGCGCTCCTCCTGCCAGCCGCCGATGTTGATGAGCCGGGAAATCAGCTTGGAATGGAAGATGTCCTGGCCCTCGTCGGCATAGAGCTTGACGAGATCGGCCGGCGTGCAGGCGGCCTTCTTCTTGCTCCTGGGGCTGGGGCAGGTGAGTCCCGCGGCAATGATCGCACCGGTCGAGGTGCCGCCGATGAGATCGAACGCCTGATGCATCGGCAGGCCGGGCAGGCGCTTGGCGAAGTCCTCGATGATCATTGCGGGAATGAGGCCGCGGATGCCGCCGCCATCGATCGAGAGAATGAAACGAATGGCCATGTTTCTCTCCACGCCGGAGTCATTCCGGCGCGGAATTATGGATCATGCCCGACCAATTGCAACCGGATGGAATGCACCAATAAATGGCTAGAACCGCGTAATGACGCTGATGCCCGTTCCCTCGGCCTTGTCCATCGCCATCAGCGCCGGCACTGCCTCTTCCAGGCTGATCGTCCGGCCGATCAGCTTCTGCGGCGCGATCTTGCCGGTTGAAAGCATGGAGAGCATGGCGTCGTAGCGCCAGGCCTGCATGCCGTGGCTGCCGTAGACCTCCAGCTCGCGGCTGATCACCTCGGCCATCGGCACCTGCGGCGTCGCATATTCGCCGAGCATCAGGCCGATCTGCACGTGACGGCCGCGGCGGCGGAGATTCCGGATCGAGTTGAAGCAGGTGACGGGATGGCCGAGCGCGTCGATCGAGACATGCGCGCCGCCCTTGGTGATTTCGCGCACCGCTTCCGCCACGTCGCCGGCAACCGCCGCATTGATCGTCGCCACGGCCCCGCATTCGCGCGCAAAGGCTAGCTTCTCGTCGGAAATGTCGATGGCGATCGGATTTGCGCCGAGCGCGCTGGCGATCATGATTGCCGAGAGGCCGACGCCGCCCGCACCATGGATGGCGATCCACTCGCCGGGTCCGGTTCGCGCCCGGTCGACAACGGCGCGGAACGACGTGGCGAAGCGGCAACCCATGCTGGCCGCCGTCGCATCGTCGACGCTGTCCGGCAGGTGCACGAGATTGGTGTCGGCGTAGTCGATCGCGACATATTCCGCAAAGGAGCCCCAGTGCGTGAAACCGGGCTGGAACTGGTTCGGGCAGACCTGCTGGTTGCCCGAATGGCATTCGCTGCAATGGCCGCAGCCGGAAACGAAGGGCACGGTCACCCGGTCGCCGATCTTGAAGCGCATCACGCCCTTGCCGGTGGCGACGATCTTTCCTGCAAGCTCATGCCCCGGAACATGCGGCAGGCGGATGTCCGGATCGTGTCCCATCCAGCCGTGCCAGTCGCTACGGCAAAGTCCGGTCGCGCCGATGGCGATAACGACGCCGTCTTCGCTGGGCGTCGGGTCGGGCAGGGTGCGGATTTCAGGCGTCTGCTCGAAGGCTTCGTAATACATGGCTTTCATTTGGCGGCCTCCACTGCTTCGTTCTGTGATTTGGCCACTATGATGCCACGCGCAAGCTTGGCGCTCCAACACTCCGTTCGATCATTTTTGCTTATGCACCCATCGCTTGGGCACAAGTACTCGCGCATGATTGTTGCGGTATTATGCGTGGTTCCGGCACTTTTCTTGCGTCCCGATTTAGCGGCGGAATTTCTGCTTGACCGTGCTTGCGGGGAGGGATTTTGCTTATCCGGCTTTGCTAGGAGAAGAGATCATGCCCGTCGATACATCGCCCCGCTCGACCACCTGGACTTATGTCGATGGCGAGTGGCTCCCCGGCAATCCACCTTTGATCGGCCCGACCTCGCATGCCATGTGGCTCGCTTCCACGGTTTTCGACGGCGCCCGCTGGTTCGACGGCATTGCGCCGGATCTCGACCTGCACTGCCAGCGCGTCAACCGCTCGGCCGTCACAATGGGGCTGAAGCCCCTCAAGACCGCCGAGGAGATCGAAGCGCTCGCCTGGGAAGGCGTCAAGAAGTTCGACGGCAAGACGCCGATCTATATCAAGCCGATGTACTGGGGCGAACACGGTTCGCGGGGCAGCGTCGTTGCCGTCGATGGCGAATCGACCCGCTTTGTGCTCTGCCTCTTCGAGGCGCCGATGGGCGGCCACGGTGGTTCGTCGCTGACGGTATCGCCCTACCGCCGCCCGTCTCCGGAAACGGCGATGACGGACGCCAAGGCGGGCTCGCTCTATCCGAACAGCGGCCGTGCGATCGCCGAAGCCCAAAGCCGCGGCTTCGACAATGCCCTGATGCGCGACATGAACGGCAATGTTGTCGAAACGGCATCCTCCAACGTCTTCATGGTGAAGGACGGGGTCGTCTATACGCCGGTCGCCAACCGCACCTTCCTCGCCGGCATTACCCGCGCCCGCGTCATGGGGCTGCTGCGCCAGGCAGGCTTCGATGTGCGCGAAGTCACGCTTTCGGTGGAAGACTTCATGAATGCCGACGAAATATTCACGAGCGGCAACTACTCGAAGGTCGTCGGCGTCAACCGCCTCGACGATCGCAATTTGCAGGAGGGTCCGATTACCCGCAAGGCGCTCGATCTCTACATGGACTGGGCCTACGGGCGCAGTGGCAGCAGCGAATAGGCGTCCGCGCCAGGGGAAAAGGAACTCTGCGATCCGACCTGGATTGGCGGCATTTGCGGCCCGGATATTCCCCGGTGTCGTGCGCCTATGCTATAGTGCAGAAGTCAGGATCCAAGCCCGACAGGTCCATGAGGTCTGCCTTGGGGTCGTAGCTCAGCTGGGAGAGCGCCGCAATCGCACTGCGGAGGTCGGCGGTTCGAGCCCGCTCGACTCCACCAAGACAGCTCGCCCGGCGGCCCGGGTCGCCCCTTGACGGCCGCCAAACGCTATCGAGACCGCGAGCCGAATGTCAGGATCACGGCTTGTCCGAGTTCCTCGGCCGGACCAACCACGCAAAGGCGGCGCCCGACATCAGCAGCACGCAGGTGCCGAGAAACACCGCCCGCATGCCGATATGGCCGCCGACGAAGCCGCCGAGCACGGGACCGGCGACCTGGCCGACATATTGCGAGGAGACCGACAGACCGAGGATGCCGCCTGCCGCGCTGTCCGGTACGCTGTGGCGGATCACCGCCGAAATGCAGGGCAGCAGCCCGCCGAGCGCAATTCCCATCAGGAAACGGAGGGCAATCAGCTGCCATGACTCGGTGACGAAAGCCTGCGGGATCAAGAGCAGCGCCGCGACGGCAAGCGCGCCCGCAATCACCGGCCAGTGGCCAATGCGGTCGGCGAGCTTGCCGAGGCGCGATGCCGAAAGAATGCTGCCGAGCGCCGCCGCCGACATGACGATGCCGGCGATCATCGTCACCCGTGCCTGATCCTCGACGAGATCAGCGACATAGACGGTGATGATCGGCTCGATCGACATGTTGGCGAGCATCAGGAGCAGGCCGGTCAGCAGCATCGCGATGACCGGGCCCTTGTCGGGGATCGAGGCCCAGCCGCCGCTTGCCTTCGCCGCCTTTTTGCGGGCAGGGGACTTCTCTTCCTTGATCAGGAAGGTCGTCGCCAGGAAGGCGAGGAAGATGATGCCGCCTGCGGCGAGAAACGTGCCGCGGATGCCGATGATGGGCGGCAGCGCGCCGCCGATCAGCGGCCCGACGAGGTTGCCCGCCATGATGCCCGAAGAGAGCATGCCGAGTGCCCAGGCCGAGCGGTCCTTCGGCGTCTGCGTGGCGACCAGCACCATGGAGCCGGAGGAATAGCCGCCCGCGAGCCCGACGAAGAGGCGCAGCGCCACCAGCTGCCAGATACTGCCTGCCATGCCCATCAGCGAGATCGCGATCGTCATGCCGAGGCTGGCGCGCACCAGCATCAGCTTGCGCCCGTAGATGTCTCCGAGGCGCCCCCAGAGCGGTGCCACGAAGGCGGCGGCAAAGAAGGTCGCGCCATAGGCGATGCCCGACCACTGCACGATCGCGGCATGATCGCTGACGCCGAGTTCCTCGACATAGAGCGGAAGGAAGGGAAGGAGCAGCGTCATCGCCACGATGGTGGTGAAGGAGCCGATCAGCGAGATCGTCAGGTTTCGTTTCCAGTAGGCTGACCCGGCCGCTGCATCCGCTGCGTCCATCGGGGTGTCGGTCATATCAGGGATCTCTGTGCGATATCGTCGTCTTGGGGAGGGGCCAACCTACGCCCCGCTTTACTTGGTGCCAAGGCCGGATCGGGCCGGAACCGTTCGGCGATTTGCGCCTGTTGTCATTTTCTGTTATAAACTGATTGTAGTTTGCAATCGGATTTCAGCAGGAGAACTGCGATGACCGCAACGAAAACCCGCGAAGAAACCCTCCGCGCCCTCTACGCCGCCTATATCGACAGGCGCAAGGACCTCGTTGGAGCCATGCTGACCGAGGATTTCACTTTCTCGAGCCCACGGGACGATTACATCGATCGCGCCACCTATTTCGAGCGGTGCTGGCCGAATGAGCCGCAGCTGAAAGCCTTCGATATCGAGTTCCTGGCGGTCCAGGGTGATGAAGCAGTGGTTCGCTATCGTGCCGTGCTGCAGGACGGCAAAAGCTTCCGCAACATCGAGAGCTTTCGCTTCGCCGGTGACAGGATCAGATCGGTCGATGTCTATTTCGGGCGCGAAGCGTAGTTCACCCTGCGCGGGTTCAAGATCAAGGCGCGGCCGCTTTTCCTGGGGCGAAAGGGAGCCGGAGCCTACCGCTTGTCTCTTCTCCCCGTCGGGGAGAAGTGCCGGAGCGATAGCGAGGCGATGAGGGGGTAAGCGAACGTGGCCTCTGCCGCGCCGTCCCCCTCATCCGGCCCTTCGGGCCACCTTCTCCCCGCTGGGGAGAAGAGGGAGCAAACCGCTTGCGCCACGTCCCCCTCTCCCCGAGGGGAGAGGGCAGGGTGAGGGGGCACCCGGGTCCGGATCAAACGAAACGGAACTGCGTCCTCCGCCTACCCCTCGACAACAATCTCGTCGGCCGAGCGCTTCGTCGGGCCGTGATAGACGGCCTCGATATTGTTGCCGTCGGGGTCGAGCAGGAAGCAGGCATAATAGCCGGGATGGTAATTGCGCTCGCCCGGCACGCCATTGTCTCGCCCGCCATGGGCGAGGCCCGCTTCGTAAAAACGCTCCACTGCATCATGATCGGCGGCCTGGAAGGCGAGGTGTACCCGGCTTTCGTAGCGATCGGCGGCATCGACATAAAGCTCGTCGGAAGCGAAGAAGTCTTCGCCTTCATGGGTGAAGCGGCGGCCGAGCGCGCCGAGCACCGCCTGGTAGAATTCCCGGCTTGCGTCGAGGTCGCGCACGCGCAGGTGCACATGGTCGATCAGCCGCCCTTGATGAAACTCCATCGCTGCCTCCTAAAGCATGTCTCCCGAAGGCTGGAACCGGTTTCGGCGAAAGACATGCGTGAAAACAAAGAAAAAAGCGCCAGGCGAATCTGAGGATCGCGACGTGCTTTAGAGGAACCGGATCGCCGAAGTCGAGATGATGATGATCGAGACGGCGACCATCAAGGGTCTGACCGGCAGACGCTTGACGAGGACGGCGCCGAGCGGGGCGGCGATCACCCCGCCGACGATGAGGCCGATTGCCGCGTGGAGTTCCGACCAGCCGAGCGTCAGAACGAAGGTGAGCGAGATGACCAGTGTCACCGCGAATTCAGTGAGGTTCGTGGAGCCGATCACCTTCTTCGGATCGTGCCCGCGGCCCACCAGCGAACTGGTGACGATCGGCCCCCAGCCTCCGCCGCCGACGGCATCGAGCACACCGCCGCAAAGCCCGATGGGCGGCACGGCCCAGTCCCTGACGTCGCGCGGCCAGAGCGGTCGGAACGCCTTGAAGAGAATGACGAAACCAACAGCGATCAGATAGGCTGAAACGAAGGGCTTGATCACCTCGCCATCGGCATTGGCGAGGATATAGGCCCCAACCGCCCCGCCGACCATCCCGGCCGGCGCCAGCCGCACCACCAGCTTCCAATCGACATTGCGCTGATAGACATGCGATGCGCCCGACGCAACCGTCGTGAACAGCTCCGCCACATGCGTCATCGCGCTGGCATTGGCAGCCGGCACGCCGAGCGCGAGCAGGCTCGTGGTCGACAGTACCCCGAAGGCCATGCCGAGCGCGCCATCGATGATTTGCGCGCAGAAGCCGACCAGCACGAAGAAGAGAAAATCAAGCGTCATCGAAAAATCCCCCGGACCGGCGGCCTGCGAAAGAACGAGCGGCGGGCGGGGAAAGTTCCGAGACTTTGGCGATGAGCGGTCCGAGGAAAGTTTCTTCCGAGGGGTTCGACGCCAGCCCCGTGTTCCCTTTCGGGAAAATCACGTGAACTTAACCATATCGCTTAGGCTTTCGTTCATCCTCTCGCATCAGTTTGCGCCTCGGGCGGCTGGGAACCAACCTTTGAGGATCGGAAGCTATGACCTATGCATTCGTGCTTTTCTCGGCCGTAACCGCGATCGTCGTCTCGATAGCCGCGGCCGGCAGTCAGCCTGCGCCCCAGTCGAACTGGCCGGAAATCCAGCTGGCAAAGACCTCGCGTCTCGCGCCCGTGCGCGGGAATTGATGAACGGATGGTTCATCATCGGTTCAGGCCCGGCGGCTAAATCTCGCTTCGGCTGGATTTATTGGAGACTCGCAATGAAGATCATTTCGCTGGCTGCAGCGCTCGTTATCGGGGGCCTTTCGGTAGTATCCGCCGAAGCGATGCCGATGGCGCCGGTGCATGCCGATACCGCCGCCTCGTCCGCTGTCACCAAGGTCGATTATGCCTGCGGGCCGGGCTGGCGCCTGACGCGTTGGGGCGAATGCCGTCCTCGTTTCCACCGCCCGCCGCCGCGTTGGGGCTGGGAGCGCTCGCACTATCGCCGTGACTGGTACGGTGACAGGGGTCGCGGCTGGGGCCGCTACGACCGCCATGACCGCTATGACCGTTACGAACGCAGCAGCTTTTAAGCCAAGTTCCGATCGGTAACGCTGAGATTGACGAAGCCGGGACGACCTTTCGCCCCGGCTTTATTTTGCCTTGCTGGCGGCTATTTTTTCCGGTCCTGTCGCCAGCGCGAATTCCCGCATTTCCTCCGGCGTCAGATAATAGAGCCGGTCGGGCGGGGTCTCCATCGCATGCAGCCAGAGGCCCGGTTTGATGCCCATTTTGCCGAGATGGCGGGTAACGTCGGCCGTGGTGCGCTGCGCCTCCGACATGGCGCGCTCCGGCGACAGCTTGTCCCTGGAGCCGTTGAACACCTGGTGCACGCCGATGACCGCACCCTCCTCGGCCTCGCGCCTGACGCCGCCCGCCATGATGATCGGGCAGGAGGAGGCGCAGAGCGCGCCGTTTGCGACCCTCGTGCCGATGTTTCGTTCACGGATGAGCTTCGATATGGCAAGCGCGTCTCCCACCGAGCCGCCCGGCGAATCCAGCGAAACGGTCTTCACATATTCGCCGCGCGCTTCCAGCTCCTTTTCGAAGCGGCCCGCAGCGCCTGGCTCGATCGCCCCTTGCGCCAAGAGCACGCCGCCCGGCTGGAGCTCGAAGCGGATCGGCTGCTTGAGCAGATCGACGCCGGTCTTGATCTCGGATGGCGCAGCCTGCGGCCCGCCCTCGGTCAGCGCCGGCGGCAGCACGGGCGTGGTCTGCGGCTGCGCCGGATCGAAGCCGGGCAGCCCGGCGTTGGCCGCGCTGATCTCCCGGAAATCGATCGCCAGAAAGACCACCGACGCGGCGAGCAGGCCATGAAAGGCGAGGCGCAGCAGCGTCGCGTCATCGGTCGAAAGCGCGGCATCCTTCAGCCGGTGCCCTGCGGTTGCGAGCTTCATGTCTGCGGCCCCTTGCGCGGCGCCTTGCCGGTCATGTCGAAGCTTGCGATGTTCGAAGGCTCCGTTTCATCCGCAACTTCGGCCGCTTTCGAGGGCGCGGCCGCCTCGGCGCTGGCAACCGCCGCTTCGATATCGATCCCGCGTGCCTGAAGCGCACGCTGCACCTCGATCGCATCGAGCAGTTCCGCAGCCGTGATTCGCTCGGCAAACGGCAGCCTCTGTTCCTGGCGGCGCAGCGCTCCATGCGCGACCGACAGCATGAAGATCAGCACGGCGGGCAAGAGGTCGATCGAGATCGCGCCCGCCCAGCTCGGGATGAAGTCGGAAGCGTATCGCAGCACCGCCTCGGCCGAGGAGAGGGGCACGAAACGGCGCTCGGCGACCGGCTCGCGGGCGAGAATCTGGTCGGCGGCCTGCGACAGCACCTTGGATTGCGCCGCGACCGAAGAGCGGATCGTCTCCATCACCTGGTCCTGCCGGTTGACGAGATCGGCCTCGCGGCCGTCGGCAACGGGGGCGATGAAGCCGAGCGACAGGTCTTCCGCGGCGCGCTTCACCGAAGGCGCGATCGAGGTCTGCTCCAGCGAGGTGATGACCCCGGTAAGCCCGACGACTTCGGCAGCGAACTGGTCGGCGCGCGGATCGATCGCGCCGGGGGCGGAAACCAGCGTGCGCATGGTCGCCAGATGCGTGCGGCCCTCGTCAAAAAGCGAGGTGACGCGTTCGCGGGAGGTATTGATACCGTTTTCAAGCTCGGTCAGTTGCGAGGCCATCTGCGACAAGAGCTGCACGACGCTGCCGGCGCCGGTCGTGCCGGTCAGCGCGCCGGTTTCGCGCTCCTGGTCGGCCAGCCGCTCGAACCGCTCCTGGGTGCGCTGGATATCCGGCAGCAGGCTTTGTGCCGCAAGCGCGTTCTGATGCGCCCTGTCGAGATCGCCCGTATAGTCTTCCAGCGTCTCGGCAAGATGCTGTTCGAGGGCGGCGGAACCCGCAAGGGCTGCGGCGTTCAGCCAGCTTGCCATGGCGATGATCATCGCGCAGCCGAGCGCCATGATGCCCAGGAGCGCCGTGCGCGCCGCAACACTCGTCACATGCGGATAGAAGCGGGCGAGATAGGTCCAGAACGAATAGATCGCCACCGACACGGCGGCCGAATAGATCATCGCGGCAAAAAAGGTCGCCGTCGGCGACCCGTCGAGAATGCTGCGCACTCCGAGATAGGTATAGACGCCGGACGCAAGCGCCAGAACGGCGAGCGTGAAACGCGTCATTGTCTCCACGGCATCGATGCCGTCCTGCAAACGATGAGATGCCCCGAGCGCCATGGTCTCCTCCGCTGGTAACTTCTTAAGAAACCATTAAAATACCGGCGAAAACAAGGCCTGGAGGTGCAGCGGTTCGCTTACTCCGCGGTGGGCATACCCGGTCGCTCGCCACGCTCGTAAAGCGCAGCGTCTTCATCGGCCGCAACTGCGCCGTCATGCATGCGGAGCGACTTCTCGGAAATCTCGATGATCGGCGAAAAATGCGCTGCCGGCATCCGCGCGCTTTCCTGCTCCTCGAAAACGATGGGAGCTGCCGTCGCCCGCTCGCCGCGCGCCACCTCCAGCTGGCCGTTCAGGATCGCCCGCTCGGCACGCAGTTGGCGGATTTCCGATTTGGCGATCTCCAGGCTGGTGCGCAGCTGGCTGATCTCGTGGCGGTCGGAATCGATGCGCGTATCGAGATCGCGCTTGATGGCATCCGCCTCGCGGTCGCGGCGCGAGCGCAGGCTTTCGGTCTCGCGCAGCTTCACCGTCAGTTCGTTGTTGTAGGCGGCAAGTTCGCGGCGCGCCGTCTCGCTCTCGGTGCCGCTCATGCGGGCGCGGCGCAGCTCGTCCTCGACGCGCTCGGCGCGCGAAATCGTCGCCGCGAGTTCGGATTTCAGCCGCTTCATCTCGGCGCGCGCTGCCTGCAGCTCCTCGTCCGTCATCTTGTTGCGACCGTTGGAGGTGATGAGCAGCTTTTCGACGAGTTCCGCCTTGGAGCCGACGGCCTCGGTCTTGGTCGTCAGGTGGGCGATTTCGAGCGCCGAGGAGGTCTGCAACGTATGCAGCTCAACTTCGGCCCGCTTGTGGCGTTCCTCCACCAGCGACAGTTCCTGCTTCAGGTTGGCGACCGCCGTCTGCAGGTTGGCAACCAGCGCCTCCTGTTCCATCAGGCTTGCCTTCAGGTGGCCGCGCTCTTCCGTCAGGCGGGCGAGGTCTCGGGCCTGCATGGTGCTTTCACGGCGCGAGGTCTCGGCCAGAAGCTGATGGGCGGTCGTTTCCAGATCGAGCTTTTCGCGGGTCGCGGAAAGCTCGCGGCTGCGGCTGTCGAGCTCCTGCTGGGCGCGCTTCAGAAGCGTCGAGGCCTCGTCGTACTGCATCGCCCGCTCGGCGAGTTCGCCCTCGGCGTCGCGCAGGCGCATCTCGATGATGCTGAACTCCTCGCAGGTGACGCCATGGACATTCTGCAGCTTGGCGAATTCCTCGCGAATGGCATCGATCTCCGTGCGCAGCTGGGTGTTGGCCGTGCGGACGTCCTTGTTTTCGCCCGCCAGGCGGGCATTCTCCTGATCGGCCTTGCGGCGGGCGCCGCTTTCATAGTCCAGAAGCGAGCTGATCCGTGTGCATTCTGCCCTGAGCGCACCCGTCTCGTTCAACGACTGACCATGGGCACCGAGCAGCGTCGAGACCCGTTCCTGCAGCGAGGAGAGGCTGGCAAGCAGGTCCTGCGAATTCTGCTGGTTTTCTTCCAGAGCCGAGCCGAACGCCTCGAAATCGTTGATCTCCGGAACCTGGTAGGGCTGGGGCGCTGCCGCCTTCAGGCTCACCGGCTGTTCGGTTATCGAAATCTGACGATAGGCTGGGCTTGCTGCCTGCACCCCCGTCTTGCCGGTCTCTTCGCCGCGGCGGAAAAAACTCATGACCATCACTCGCGCCCCAAAAGTTCGATGTCAAAAAGCAGTTCAATTTATGAATTCACGCTAATTAAGTTGATCCTCTCAAAGGTTGCCCTAACGACCTTTGCCCGGATAACTTGTGGCGCATCTAACGCCACGAGATTAAGGCATGTCAAAACATCCTTCGATGAAATCAACAGCTTTTTGATGCGCAGGCGGGGCGGCGGCGCGCCTTATTCGTCCGGCAGCAGGTCGAGCGCCTGCGTGTCCAGCTCGCTGCCGATTTCCGCAGCCTTCGATCGCTTGTCGTAGACGCAGATATGCGTGACGAAGCCGTTGGCGCCTTTCGGCCTGCCGGTCACCAGCGCCAGTCCGTAATGCTCGCTGCCGAAGGGATCGACCACGGCCCTTGCGTCGGCTACCGATGGGGCGGCGGCCTCCTTGCACTTGGCCTCCACATCCGCGGCAAATTCCTTCCACGCATCGTCCGAGGACGCCACCGCACTGCCTGCGGTCATCGCGACAAGCAGGGTTGTGAGAAGGCGGATATTATTCCTTTGCATCATTGGTTCCTTGCGGTCTGGTGCCTGCGCAAAGCTTGGTTCGATGCCGCGATGATCGGCGATTTCTGCCGCTGAAGCGAGACCTGAACGCGAGGCAAATTTTCCTCGGTGGCTGTCTTTTTTTGGCGTTTCAACCGTTGCCTCTGTCCGCTTCCGCTCCTATGTTCCGCCTCACCTGCCGATCCGCAATCTACTGCCAAGAGGAGACTACAATGGCTTTCGAATTGCCCGCACTCCCGTACGACTACGAAGCACTTGCGCCCTTCATGTCGAAGGAGACGCTGGAGTATCACCACGACAAGCACCACAAGGCTTACGTCGATAACGGCAACAAGCTCGCGGCTGAAGCAGGCATGGCCGACCTCTCGGTCGAAGAGGTCGTGAAGAAGTCCTTCGGCACCAACGCCGGCCTCTTCAACAATGCCGCCCAGCACTACAACCACATCCATTTCTGGAAGTGGATGAAGAAGGGCGGCGGCGGCAACAAGCTGCCGGGCAAGCTCGAAGCAGCCTTCAACTCCGACCTCGGCGGCTATGACAAGTTCAAGGCCGACTTCGCCAATGCCGGCGCCACGCAGTTCGGCTCCGGCTGGGCCTGGGTTTCCGTCAAGAACGGCAAGCTCGAGATATCCAAGACCCCGAACGGCGAAAACCCGCTCGTTCACGGCGCGACCCCGATCCTCGGCGTCGATGTCTGGGAGCATTCCTATTACATCGACTACCGCAACGCCCGCCCGAAGTATCTCGAAGCCTTCATCGACAGCCTGATCAACTGGGACTACGTCCTGGAGCGCTACGAAGCGGCAACGAAGTAAGCGGTCCCTCGCGATCCGTTTTCAGCACCCGGCGCCTTGCGACGCCGGGTGTTTTCGTTTGGGCTTCCTGCGTAGTTGAGGACTGGCTCCGGCCCGAAGCGGTCGTATGTCGCGAGATATCAATAGGGCACATGCTCCATCATGATTTGCGTGTGCAGCATCGGCGCCTCCGCTCCGAAATAGGTTTCCAGCAGCGGCAGAAAATCGTCCGACAGATAGAAATCCGTCAACGCACGATCGGCCAGCAGGCGGAACTCGGCGTCGTCGCGGCGTAGCGCTATCGCATAGGGTTCATGCGTAAGCAGGCGATCGCCGATCTCGAGCGAGGACGGATCGCGCGCCCGCGTGGCCAGGCTGATGAGCAGCACCTGATCGGCGATATAGGCATCGATCTTGTGATCCTCCAGCGCTGCAAGCCCGTCCTCGTGCGTCTCGAAATCGGCAAGCCTCGTTTCCGACACCTGGGTTGCCAGTGCCTCGCGCAGCGTCGCTGCCGTTGTCGTGCTTGCACGCACGCCGATTACGCGCGTGGATGCGACACGCCGGCTAACGGCGCGGACAGCGGGCTTGTCGAGGAAAAGAGTCTGCAGGTTGTTGGGCGAATCTTTGCGGAGCAGCGCGGTCGCCCCCGTCAGGAAGATTGGCTGTGAGAAGTCAACGACGTCCCGCCTCTTCAAATTGACGGTGATCGCACCGCAGAGCAGATCGACCTGTCCATTCTTCACCGCATCGAAGCCGTTGGCGAGCGTCATCTCGATGTATTCGCGCTTCAGTTGCGGAACCTGACGCTCTACTTCATCGGCGATCTTGCCGCAGAGATCGATGGCATATCCCGTCGGATTGGCGCCCGGCTTGCTGGAGGAGAAGGGCGCCTCGTCGGCGATATAGCCGATGCGCACGCTGCCGCGCTGGGTGAGCGTGTCCAGCGTCGCAGCGCCCGCCGCGAAAGCAGAAAGGCAAAGGGCAAGATTCACCAGCAGAAACCGTCTCAAGCACTTTGCCATAGGCATGATCCTCATCTCCGAAAAACGATGGCGATCTCAAAGGCGTACACGCAGACTATGGGCCGCCGGTCATTTGTCAACTGAGGACCCCTCGGCGATGCTGGAACTGACTGCCCCATCTTGAACCAGGGTTCGGCCTCGGATCACGTTTGGAGAACCGCTGTCTTGAACGTCGGCTTGTGCGTCGGTCAGTCGCCCATGACCGCTACTGGCGCAATGCGGCGCAGTGCGACGACGGCTTTTGGCCCAAAACGGTCATTCCCGAATCCAACGATAAAGGCCAGGAACCGCCACCTGCTATTACATATCAGCCTTGCATAATAAGTCGTATGCGTTTGCCTAAAATAAGATCATAAGGCGCGTAGCTTATGCACATGAGGGTCTTTATTGTGGATTGGGTCCCTATAGTCTTCGTTACGTTCAAGGTTCTCGCGTTAGGCACAGCCATGTTCTTCGCCATCAAGTGGCATTTCGATCAAGGGGACAAGGGGGAGAGGCGAGCGGTGCTACGCACGGGCGGCAAGATGGCCGCAGTCTTCGTGCTAGCGCTCCTAGGCGTGGGGCTAGTCACCTTCGTCCTTAGCAGGATGCTCGGTTTGGACTTGAGCTTCCCATGATGGCATCATTAACGTACCTAGGCCCCAGGGCTCCCGGAGGGCCGACGACACCTTCCATGTCATTACTCGGTCTCTAATGACATGGATTCTGGCTCCTCCCGTGGGCAAGCTTCTCCTGTGATCGGGAGGGTTTCAGATGGCGGGGTTTCAGTTCGCGCACATGAATTTCAGCCGGAAGGAAGACAAGGGAGCCGCACGAGCGACCTGAAGCTTACGTCTCCTATTGGCGCAAAGCAGCCAAACATAACCCGCCGTAGCCCGGCCTTGCACCCAGCAGCATTTGCCGAATAAAATGCCGCCATGGCTAAGCAGGTCCTCTTCATTCAAGGAGCCGGCGAAGGCGTCCACGATCGCTGGGACGATAAGCTCGTGGCGAGCCTTGAGCGCGAACTCGGCGAAAGCTATGCCGTCCGCTACCCCCGAATGCCCGGCGAGGACGATCCTAGTTACTCGGCCTGGAAGGTTGCGCTCATCGGAGAATTCGAATCCCTGGAGGACGGGGTAATTCTCGTCGGCCACTCGATTGGCGGCAGCATTATGATCCATGTGCTTGCCGAGCAGCCACCGAAACAAAGGTTCGACGGGCTGTTTGTCATCGCGGCACCCTTCATCGGAGAAGGCGGATGGCCGAGCGGTGATATCGACGACTGCAAGGACCTCTCAGAACGCCTTCCGCCCGGCGTTCCCGTCTATCTCTATCATGGCGCCGGCGATGCCGTGGTGCCGGCTGCCCATGTTTATCTCTATGCGAAAGCGATTCCGAACGCCGTGGTCCGCACGTTCGAGCGCAGGGATCACCAACTCAACAATGATATGAGCGAGGTCGCTCGGGATATCCGTTCACTCGGTTGAGCCGAATGCACCGGTCCGCAAAGCAACCAAACATACGCCCGCCATCGTCACATCCCTGTCACCCGTCAATCCTAAACGAGCCCCATGTCCTCTACCGAAAATCCCCTTTTTCGCTTTGGCATCATCGCCGACCCGCAATATGCCGCCCTCGCGCCCGATCTCGCGATGGACCGCTACTATGCCAACAGTCTCGCGAAGGTTTCCGAAGCCATCGCCGAATTCAACAAGGCCGATCTCGCTTTCGTCGTGACCCTTGGCGATATCATCGACGGGAATTGGGAAAGCTTCGACGCCATCCTGCCGCTTTACGACAAGCTCAGGCACGAGCGCCATTTCCTGCTCGGCAACCACGATTTCGCCGTCGCGAAGGACCATCTTGCCTCCGTCTTCGACAGGGTCGGCATGCGCGAGCCCTATTATGATTTCGCCGTCGGCGGCACCCGTTTCGTCATGCTCGACGGCAACGAGGTCAGCGTCTTTGCGCCGCCCGAGAACGACCCGCGCCGCGCGCTGGCGGATGAGCGGCTGAAGGCGCTGAGGGCACGAGGTGCGATCAATGCCAATCCCTGGAACGCCTCCCTGGGCGACGTGCAGTTCCTCTGGCTGCGGGCTGTCCTGAAGAGGGCCCAGGCCGCCGGCGAGCCCGTCATCGTCATGTGCCACTATCCGGTTTATCCGGAAAATGACCACAATATGTGGGATGCCGAGCGCATCGTGAGCCTGCTTGCCGAGCACGACAACGCGGTCGCCTATTTCTGCGGACACAACCACGTGGGCAATTATGGCCTAAACGGCGGCTGCCATTTCGTCAATTTCAAGGGCATGGTCGACACCGAAACGGAAAACACCTTCGCCATCGTCGAAGTCTTCGCCGACCGTCTGGAAATCCGCGGCTTCGGCCGCGAGGAAAGCCGCACGCTCGCGTTTTAGGCGACCGCCTGAAGCGGCTGGATCTTCATTTCCGTCACGTTGCGCTTCGGCGGCGTGCCGAACATGCGGGCGTATTCGCGGCTGAACTGCGAGGCGCTTTCATAGCCCACCTGATAGGCGGCGCTTGCGACGCTCAGGCCGTCCGAAACCATCAGGCGGCGCGCTTCCAGCAGCCGGAGATTCTTCTGGTATTGCAACGGCGTCATCGCCGTGAGCTGCTTGAAATGCTGGTGGAAGGAGGAGGGGCTCATCCGCGCCACGGCGGCAAGCTGCTCGATGCGCATGGGCTCGGCAAAGTTCTCCCTGAGCAGGTTGATCGCATCGGTCATCCGGCGCGCATGGCTGCCGGGCAGGGCGAGCTTGCTGACATCCGCGCCGTTCGGGCCAGTCAATAGCCAGTAGCAGATCTCGCGCATGATGGCCGGATAGAGGACGGGGATCGCCTTCGGCGTCTGCGTCAGGCGCACAAGCCGCAGCACGCAGTCGGCCAGCACGCCGTCGAAATCCTGTACGAAGACGCCGGCAGCACCGTCGCCCGAAGGCCGCGGAGGCTCTTCCATCGCCTCCATCACCTCGCGCAGGATCCCGGCATCGAAGTCGATGTTGAGGCCGATATAGGGTTCCTCCTCGCTCGCCTTGGTGATCTGCCCGAGGGCCGGCACCTCGAAGGTGACGACGAGCGACTGCATCTCGTGATAGTCGAAAGAGCGGTCGCCGACCATGATCTGCTTGGCGCCCTGGACGACGATGCAGATGGTCGGCCGGTAGATCATGTGATGGGGCATCACCGGCTGGCTGACCCGCGACACGGAGAGCGCCTCGACCGGCGTCTGGAAGCGGCCGTCCGCCGATCCGGCTGTGCTGTCGATATAGCTTTGGATTGCCTCTTTCAGCGCTTTCAGCATTCCTGAATTCTCCTTGCCGCCTACGGTCCGGCCGCTGAAACCATATGAGGCATGCGCGCGTTACCCGCAAGGCGGTTGGAGGAATAGGCAAGAAATTCGAGAGTTCCGGCATTCAAGAGGGCCGCCTCCCGGGCTTACTCTGCAGCCATCAACTCCGACAGAGGAAGAAAAGATGCCGAACGAAAATCAAGCAAAAACAGTATCCAGGGTTGCTATCGTCACCGGCGGCAGCCGGGGCCTGGGCCGCAACACCGCCGTCAATCTCGCAAAGCGCGGTGTCGATGTCATCTTCACCTATCGCACAAATCGGGCAGAAGCCGACGCCGCGGTCGCCGAGATCGAGGCGCTTGGCGCGAAGGCCATTGCGCTGCAGCTCGACACCGGGCGGATAGCCGACTTTAACGGCTTCGTGGGCCAGGTGAGAGATGCCCTGCAAGCCCTTGGCCAGACTCAGTTTCACTATCTGGTCAACAATGCGGGGGCCGGCCACCATGCCCCGATCGCCGAGATGACCGAGGACGCGTTCGACGAACTGGTCAACGTGCATTTCAAGGGCGTCTATTTCCTGGCGCAGAAGCTCCTGCCGCTGATGGCTGATGGCGGCCGCATCATCAACATATCGAGCGGACTTGCGCGCTTCACCGTACCCGGCATTTCCGCCTACGCCTCGATGAAGGGGGCGATCGAGGTTTTCACCCGCTATCTCGCAAAGGAATTGGGGCCGCGCGGGATCACCGCCAACACGGTCGCACCCGGCGCCATCCAGACGGATTTCAGTGGCGGTCTGGTGCGCGACAATCCGCAGTACAACAAGATGGTCGCCGACTCGACCGCGCTCGGCCGTGCCGGGATCGCCGATGATATCGGCCCGATGATCGCCTCGCTGCTGTCGGACGACAACCGCTGGGTCAACGGCCAGCGCATCGAGGTTTCCGGCGGCGCGAACCTTTGATGCCCTAGCCGGCCGCCGGAGGGGTGGCCCAGCCGTTCATCCACTCCTCCCGCAGCCGGTCGCCTTCGCCGCGGAAGAAGGCGGCCGCCGTTTCACAATGCTCGACCCGGTCGCTGCGGAAATTGCGGATCGCCTGCCGCAGCTCGCACCAGCCGACGATATTGGCATAGTGCGAATAGTAGATCAGCGCGATCGGGCGGACGGTGCGCTCGGTGGCGCGTCCGAGTTCGTCGCGATAGTCGAGCGCCAGCTTCTGCTCGTCGCGGATCGCCCGGCGCACCATGCCGAGATCGAAACCGGCTGGCGGTTGCGCCACGGTTCCCCAGGCAAATAGCGCCTTGTTCTCCATCGCCTGACGCAGCGGGCCGGGCACTGCGCCGGCGATCTTCTGGTTCACCCGCTTCGCCGCCTGCTTCAGCTCGGCATCGCCGGTTCGCTCGAGCAGCGCCAGCGACAGGACGATCGCCTCCATCTCCTCGATCGAAAACATCAGCGGCGGCAGGTCGAAGCCGGGTCGCATGATGTAGCCGATGCCGCGCCCGCCCTCGATTGGCACGCGCATCGCCTGGAGTGCTGCGATATCGCGATAGATGGAGCGCACGGTCACTTCCAGCGCATCGGCCATGGCCTGAGCCGTCATCGGCTTCTTCGCCAGCCGAAGAATCTGGATGATCTCGAATAGGCGCGCGGCCTTGCGCATTTTTGCCGGTCTCCACGAACGCTCCTGACAATACACTGTCAGTTGGCCTTGCGTATACCACCTGCCTATCGAATTGAAATAAAAGGCGGTTCGGAAGGCCGGTCGCCGAAATTTAAGGCAGACAACTGACATGACCTACACCGAAAACCTCTGGCTCTTCTTCACGCTTCTCTTCGGCATCATCATCGTGCCGGGCATGGACATGCTTTTCGTGCTCGCCAATTCGCTGACCGGCGGCCG
This sequence comes from Rhizobium sp. P32RR-XVIII, assembly GCF_012641395.1. Classification (GTDB taxonomy): domain Bacteria; phylum Pseudomonadota; class Alphaproteobacteria; order Rhizobiales; family Rhizobiaceae; genus Rhizobium. The sequence goes on from NZ_JABAIH010000002.1 coordinate 55,925, forward strand.
AAGCCGTGGCATGGCGGCAACCGCCGGCATCATGGCCGGCGGGGCGGTGCATTCGCTTTACGGCGCAATCGGCGTCGGCATCCTCGCGAGCCTCATTCCCTCGCTGTTCAATCCGCTGCTCTTTCTGGGGGCGGCCTACATGATCTGGATCGGCTTCACGCTGATCCGCAGTTCCATCACGGTGAATGCGGTGGGCGAGGGAAGCCTGCGCTCCGGTTGGCGCGCCTTCCGGCAGGGTGCAATCACCTGCCTCATCAATCCGAAAGCCTACCTGTTCATGCTCGCCATCTACCCCCAGTTCCTGAAGCCGGCCTACGGGCCGATCTGGCTACAGGGGCTCGTCATGGGCGCAATGACGCTCGCCACGCAGTTCGCCATCTACGGCGCGGTGGCGCTGACGGCATCGCGAAGCAGGACGCTGCTGATTTCCAATCCGCAGGCAACGATCGTCGTCGGCCGCGTTGCCGGTGCGTTGCTGATCATCGTCTCCGTGCTGACCGCCTGGCATGGCTGGAAGATGGTGCAATAGGATGGAACGCCTCCGCCAGGAACGCGTGGAGGCGCGCCATTACCATTCTGAATTTGTTGTGATATCACCCACTTGTTACTTCGAGCCTTGAATATATTTGCCATCATGCGGCCGCGAATATGAGGCGCCGGCCTCCAAAGATCTCGGTATCAAAAGGAGTGAAGATATGAAATTCAAGGCAATTGCGGCGGGTGTCTTTCTTGTCGGCGTGGCGGTGACGGCGGTTTTCGCGCAGGACGGCACGCACGAAGCGCGCTCAGCGTTGATGAAGAAGAACGGTGCTGCCGCCGGCGCGCTGGCGGCGATCGCCAAAGGTGAAAAGCCCTACGACGCCGAGGTGATAAAGACGGCGCTGACGACGATCTCTCAAACGGCCAAGGTTTTCCCCGACCAGTTCAAGCCGGGCACGGAAACGGGCGACAAGGCCGCGAGCCCGAAGATCTGGCAGAACATGGATGACTTCAAGGCACGCTCCGCGAAGCTCGGAACCGACGCTGAGACGATCCTTGCCCAGCTTCCGGCCGACGCGGCCGGAGTCGGCGGTGCGCTGAAGACGCTCGGCGCCAATTGCGGCGGCTGTCACGAGATCTACCGCCTGAAGACAGAATAGCAAACAGACTATTCCCCTCCAATCCATCGGTCCGCGCCTGCCTTGCCGCCGGCGCGGACCGGTTTATCTTTAGCCGTTGCATCGGTAAAAAGAGGAAACGGCGCGTGGTCCGTAGATTCATCCGGTTTGTGCTCTGTCTCATCGGTGTCGTCGTTATTGGCGGTGCTGGTTTCTACTTCGTCACCGCGCCGAGCGCGCTGCCGGAAAGCCACTGGGCCAATCTCGGTGCGCCGGATCTGAAGAACGGCGAGCAGGTGTTCTGGACAGGCGGCTGCGTCAGTTGCCATGCGGCACCTGGTTCCGAAGGCGATGCAAAGCTCACGCTCGCAGGCGGCCTTGCGCTGAAAACGCCCTTCGGCACATTTCATACGCCGAATATTTCGCCGGACGAAAAGGCCGGCATCGGCTCGTGGACGCTGGCGGAGTTCGGCAATGCCATGAAGCGTGGCGTCGGCCCCGGCGGTCAGCACCTCTATCCGGCTTTTCCCTACGCCTCCTATACGCGCATGACCGACAAGGACATCAACGACCTTTTCGGTTACATCAAGACGCTGCCGAAGAGCCCCAATGTCGCGCCGCCGCACGAGCTGCCGTTCCCTTACAACATCCGGCTGGCGCTCGGCGGCTGGAAGTTGCTCTATCTGAACGACGCGCAACACGTCGCGCTCGCTAATCCGGACGACAAGCTGAAGCGCGGCCAGTATCTCGTCGAAGGCCCCGGCCATTGCGGCGAATGCCATACGCCGCGTGACGCGCTCGGCGGCCTCGAGAACGATATGTGGCTCGCGGGCGCTCCGAATCCGGACGGCCCGGGCCGCATCCCGGACATCACGCCAGGGTCCAAAGACGTCAGCTCCTGGAGCGAGGGCGATATCGCGAACTACCTCGAGACCGGCTTTACCCCGGACTTCGATACCGTCGGCGGTTCGATGGCCGAGGTCCAGAGGAACCTCGCGCACCTGCCGAAGAGCGACCTCGAGGCAATCGCCGCCTACCTCAAGGCCGTGCCGAAGCGGTGACGAGATGTTATCTGCGGGGCGAAGCGCATGCATTTATTCGCGCCAAGGTTATATTTAGAAAACAAAGGCTTAATCTTCCACGCCGATCAAAGAAATGCCGCATTGCAGCACAAGCCTAACCGCTGCTCTTCAATACCCCCTTTCGGCGATCTCATGTTCGTCGCTGACTGAAGCGCCCCCAGGCTTCCGAAGAAAAAGGATAGTTGAATGCACGGCATATCCCGCTCCAATGACCTTGAATCCGTCGCTCGCAAAGGCGGAAAGCTGCGCCGCATGGCAGTACGCATCCCGACCTATCTTGCCGATGTTCGGGAAAATCCGGCATGGTTGCCGATGTTCCTGTTGGCGCGCACCATACCGGGCCGCAGAGCTCACTGGCTTGCGGCCAAACAACCTCACGACAACGCCGATCTCCTGCCATCGATGTTTGAAGGCATCGAGTCCGCGGCCGTTGTCGATTCGTTGAAGGCGGAGGGGCTATTCTCCGGTCTTGTTCTTCCGGACGCCATTCACCGCGAAATCGCGAGATTCGCGAGCGAAACACCGTGCTTCGGTAACTTCGATCGCCGAATAGAATTTTTGGCTCCGCAGCACGGCGATACCGAAGCAAGGCACGGCCGGCCTATTCTCAGCGGTCACCACTTCGAACGCGCGTTGGATTGCGAAGCGGTCCTTGCGGTCCAGCGCGATCCGCTGCTTTCGGCTGTCGCAAGACAATATCTTGGCGCCCAGGCCCAACTGATTACCACGCGCATCTGGTGGAGTTTTCCGACGAAGGCCAGCGAAGCGGACCGGAGCCTGGCGTCGCTGGACAAATACCATTTCGACCTGGACGACTGGCGTATGCTGAAGTTCTTCTTCTACCTGGTCGATGTCGATGAAAACACCGGCCCGCATGTCTATGTCAAAGGGAGCCACAACCGCCGGCGGCTCAAACACCAGCTGACGCTTCTTGTCGGCCACCCGGCAGGTGAAATCCTCGATTTCTACGGACCGGACAACGCCGTGACGCTGACCGGAAAGGCGGGTCATGGTTTCGTCGAGGATCCTTTCGGCTTCCATATGGGAACCGTCGCGAAGGCGGCGCCGCGATTGATGATGGAAGTGGGATTTGGCGTGTCGAAACCTTCTCGCCGTCGGTTTCATGGCGAGCCCGTTATACGATGAATGAGCCTAAAGCATGTCTCCCGAAAGTGGGAACCGGTTTCGGGCGAAAGACATGCGTGAAAACAAAGAATTAAAGCGCGCTCAGCGAATCTAAAAGATCGCGACGCGCTTTAGGCCGCCTTCGGCTGATGTTCGGCACCGAACATCAACAGATATTGATCGAGGTCTTCGTTGCGGAAATCCAGTGCCCGGTAGATTTCGGCGGCAAAGGTGGTTGGCGCCGAGCCGGGAGCGGTGACCACCATTCCGCCGCGCACCGCAGTCGGCACGTCGTTGTAATGGGCGTGTCCGGAATAGCCGGGCAGATCGGTGATGAAGCGCAAGGCGTTGCTCGTATGGGCGGCATTGTTCAGCGCACCCGCCTTGGCGAGCGCCAGTGTCGCGCCGCAGATGCCCGCAACCAGCTTGCCGCGCGCCATGAAATCGTCGATGACAGGCTTCAGGTCCGGCGCTTTTTCGGTTTCCCATATCATGCCGCCGCAAAGCACGAGCCCGTCGAAAGCCTCGGCGCGCAGCGCTTCGGCCGCCGTATCGGGCGTCACGCGCAGGCCGCCCATGGAGCGCACTTCCGCACCGCCGGGCGATGCCGTCACCACGTCGAAACCGAACTCGGTACGGGCGGAAGCCGTCAGCTGCCCGACCTCCCAATCCGCGAAAGCCTCCGTCAGAACCACTGCAAGCCGTGTCATGCAATCTCTCCCTCGTAACCGGAACGGCAGGCGCTCAAGCCAGCGCCTGCATATAGCGCATGCCGGTCACCGGTCGAGGGGTGAAGTCCATATGCTGGTAGAAGCGATGCGCCTGGATGTTCCCGGTCGCGGCGCTGACCGAAAGGTAGTCGCAGCCGGCGGTCTTCGCCATTTCGCGGGCGCGGTTGACGAGATGGTGGCCGATACCGTGGCCGCGATGGCCGTCGCGGACGAAGAGGTGATGCAGGTCCATGCCGCGCTTGCCTTCCTGCGCCCTGTAGAGCGGCACGAGGATCGCGTAGCCGATCAGCCCTTCGGTGGTTTCTGCCACGAGCGCGGTAATCCAGGGAACGGGACCGAAGAGGTCGCGCTCCAGCTGTTCCGGCGTCGCCATGGCCGCATCGCCGTGATGGGCGGCAAGCAGGGCGATCATGTCGTTGAGTGCGGGCAGGTCCCGCGGCTTTGCGGCGCGGATGGTGACCACCGGCGGGCGGATCAGTGAGACTTCGCTGTCTTCGATTTCAATCATGGCCTTCGCGTCCTATCTGTGTTCTGCCGTCAGGACGCTGCCGATACAACAAAGCCGCCTGACGGCGGCTTGTTGACAATATGATCTGTCGGCCGCCCCTTACAGGTACAGCCAAAAATACGAGCGAGAGTGATGCGCGTTCTTGATCATGTGCGATAGATTCTCCAGAACGGCGCGTTTGTCAATGGGGTGTCATCAACGATGGATACTGTCCGTTAAGTTGTGTAACGTGGCGACGCAGCTTTATGTAGAAATCTCATTTTCCAGACGAACGCTTTTACGGAGGGGAATCATGCGTTTCGTTTCCAAGGAAGTTGACGGATATCGCATTTTCGCAGTTACCGGCGTCAACACTGTCTCATTCGCGATCGACTATGAGAACGCCGATACGAAAGGCCTCTTGGGTTTCGCGGTCGAGCGATACGACCCGACGGAAAATCAGCGCTATTTCGTCTACGGCATGAAGGTCTTCGCGAGCGTCATCCAGCAGCCGGACGAGAAGACGGTCGTCACCACCTACGATCATCCGGTGCAGAGTTTCGTCTGGGACGATTTCACCGCGAAGCCCGACCGGCGCTACGAATATTTCTTCTACCCGCTGAAAGGCGAGCCGAAGAACATCGACCGCAGCGCGTCGCCCGTGAAGATCGCCGTCAAGACGGAGCCGCTTTTCACAGATCTCGAGCACGACATCTTCTTCAACCGCGGCGTCGCCAGCAGCCAGGCCTATCAGCGCCGTTTCGGCAACCACAAGCCTGACGACCTGAAGCCGGCGGAGAAGCGTCTTGAAGCGTTGCAATGGCTGAGCCGCGACCTCGACGAGGCGCTCTTCAGGTTTATCGATCAGGCGCAGACCGGCGATACGCTCCTCGGATGTTTCTACGAATTTCGCTACCTGCCGGTCGCCGAACGTCTCAAGGCCGCCATCGATCGCGGCGTCACGGTCAAGCTCATCCTTGACGCGAAGATCAACGAATACACCGACAAGAAGGGCAAGTTCCATCCAAGCTTTCCGCGCGAGGACAACAAGGCTACCGTCGAAAAGGCCAGGTTGCCTGCGACGGCGATTGCCCGCCGGCGAGAAAACAACCCGAACAACATCCAGCACAACAAGTTCCTGGTCCTGCTGAAAGGCGCCGCGCAGGAACCAAAGGAAGTCTGGACCGGCTCGACCAACATGTCGATGGGCGGCATCCATGGGCAGACGAATGTCGGCCATTGGGTGCGCAACACGGATGTTGCAGTGGCCTTCAAAGCCTACTGGGAAGTTCTCGTGGATGATCCTGGGGCGGTGGAGGGCGAAACGAGACCCGTATCCGATGCCAAGCGCAAGGCCTATCGCGACGCCGTGATGGCACTGGCGGTGGTTCCCGCGGACTGGGAGGATATTCCGGCCGGCGTATCGAGCGTTTTCAGTCCGCGTTCGGGAAGCAAGGTGCTCGACATGTATGTCGATGCGCTGGATTCCGCCACCGACTACGGCGGCATCACCCTCGCTTTCGGCATCAACAAGAAATTCAAGGCTGCACTTGTCGACAACACCGCAGCCAACATGCCGCAGCGTCCCGTGCTCTTTCTGCTTCTGGAAAAACAGGACAAGCCCAATCCCCGCGCCAGCGATCCTTTCGTGCCGCTAAATGCGAAACAGAACGTCTATCAGGCCTGGGGATCGTTCCTGCGCGATCCGGTCTATCAGTGGACGCGGGAAACCAATGCGCGAGCCCTGGAGCTCAATCAGCATGTGGCCTACGTCCACTCGAAGTTTCTGCTAAAGGATCCGCTCGGCCCCGATCCGATCGTCATCACCGGTTCGGCGAATTTCTCCGAGGATTCCACCAACAGCAACGACGAGAACATGCTCTTGATCCGCGGCAGCGAACGCGTTGCCGACATCTACTTCACCGAGTTCAACCGCCTGTTCAACCACTATTATTTCCGGTCGATCCAGGAGGTCATGGCCGGGCGGAGCGATGGCCAGGCGAATGCCTCGGCCGACGGCAGCGCAAGCCTCTTTCTGGACGAGAGCGAAACCCGGGAGTGGCTGAAGAAATACAAGCCTGGCACGCTGCGCTGGAAGCGCGTGCAGGTGTTCACCAAAATGGCGGGTGCGAAGACGCTGTAGCGGGTTGACGGGGCGATTGCCGGCAGCGTCATAGCGGTCGTGCTCCCCTTCTCCCCAGTTGCGGGAAGGGGATATTGCCGCCGGGAACACGCAAGTTTCACTTCCCTTTTTCGGCGGAATATACTATACCCCCCTATATTAAATTGAAGGCTGCCATGTCCCACACGACCCACCAGAAGAAGAAGCTCATCGCCCGCGTCAGCCGTCTCAAGGGGCAACTCGAGGCCGTCGAAAGGGCGTTGGAGGCCGAGCGTCCCTGCGGCGACATCCTGCAGCTGCTGGCCTCGATCCGCGGCGCGCTGAACGGGCTGACGGGCGAGGTGCTGGACGATCACCTGCACGAACACGTGCTGCAGGCCGCCGACGAAGCGGCGCGGACACAGGCGGTCGGGGAAATTTCGGAAGTGCTGCGGACCTACATCCGCTGACGGGAATCGAAGGAGCGCGCGATGAGCGCACGAATGCTGGAACATGAACACGTCTTCCTCGGGGCCGACCACGAGCGCAACGAGCGCCGCGTCTGGTTCGTGATCGCCCTGACGGCGGTGATGATGGTCGTCGAAATCGGCGCCGGCACATATTACGGCTCCATGGCGCTCGTCGCTGACGGCTGGCATATGTCGACGCACGCAAGCGCGCTTCTGATCTCCGCCGTTGCCTATCTCTATGCACGCAGGCAGGCGCGCAATCCCCGGTTCACCTTCGGCACCGGCAAGCTCGGCGATCTGGCGGGATTTGCGAGCGCCATCATTCTCGCCATGATCGCGCTGCTGATGGCCTGGGAGAGCTTCGTGCGCATCACCCATCCGGTGCCGATCAGCTTCGCGCAGGCCATCGGCGTTGCCGTCGTCGGTCTCGCGGTCAATCTTGCCAGCGCCTGGCTGCTCAAGGACGACCACCATCACCACGGTCACGATCATGGTCACAGCCACCATCATGACCATCATCATCACGGCGACCACGCCCACCATGGCGGGGCAGCCGACAACAATCTGCGCGCCGCCTACATCCATGTCATCGCCGATGCGCTGACCTCGGTGCTCGCGATTGCCGCGCTGTCTTTCGGCAGCATCTACGGCTGGCTTTGGCTCGATCCGCTGATGGGGATTGTCGGTGGCATTATCATCGCACAGTGGTCCTGGGGCCTGATGAAGTCCTCCGGCCGCGTGCTTCTCGATGTGATTGCCGATGGGGAAGATCTCCCCGACGAAATCCGCCAGGTGATCGAAGCCGGCGGCGACCGGATCACGGACCTGCATGTCTGGCAAGTCGGTCCCGGCCACCACGCCGCCATCGTCGCCGTCACAACCTCCGAGTCGCGCGAGCCCGCCTTCTATCGGGCGAAGCTGGAAGAGCTCCATGAGCTTTCGCATGTCACCGTCGAGGTCACCCAGCTGCAGGCGGCTTGATTGAGCGCATGTGACGACAAGGCGCCACAATCGGCGCCTAGCTCTTTGGCTGTTGATTCTGCCGGAGGGATTTCATGAAAGAATTTTCGATCCGTCGTCGCACGCTTTTGGGTGCGGCGATGCTCTTTCCAGCACTGGGCCTTTCCCCTTTCGCCGATGCTACCGAGAGCGATGAGGACATCGATCGCCGATTTGCGGACCTCGAGAAGCGCACCGGCGGCAGGCTCGGCGTTTCCGTCATCGATACGGAGACGAATATCACGCTCGGCTTTCGCCAGACCGAGCGCTTCCCCATGTGCAGCACCTTCAAGGTCCTCGCCTCGGCCATGGTGCTATCACGCGTCGACAAGGGAGCGGAAAACCTCGAGCGCCGCGTGATCTATGATCAAGGCAAGCTCGTTTCCTATTCGCCGGAGACGGAAAAACACGTCGGCGGCGAGGGCATGAGCGTCGGCGAGCTCTGCAAGGCGGCCATCACCCTCAGCGACAATACCGCCGGCAATCTGCTGCTGGAAAGCTTCGGCGGCCCGGAGGCGCTGACCAAGTGGCTGCGCTCGATCGGCGACAGCTCGACCCGCCTCGATCGCTGGGAGACGGCCCTCAACGAGGGAAAGAAGGACGACCCGCGCGACACGACAACCCCTGACGCAATGCTCGACACGCTCGGAAACGTCGCGCTCGGCTCGGTGCTTTCCGAGCCGTCGCGCGCAACGCTGATCGACTGGATGGTGGCGAGCACCACCGGCGGGGCGCGCCTGCGCGCCGGCTTGCCGGATGGCTGGAAGGTGGGGGACAAGACCGGCACCGGCTCCGGCGGCACGGCCGCGGACGTTGCCATCATCTGGCCGAACGATCGCGGTCCCATTCTCGTGACGGCCTACGTGGCGGAGGCAACTGCGCCGGTAAACGAGCTGAACCCCGTTTTTGCCGAGGTCGCGAAGATCGTCGCGAGCATGGCAGGATAATCAGGAAATTCAGAAAGATACGGCGGTGAGGTGAATCTCCGCCGCATCGGCTTGAATCAAAATCTCAGGTGAAAACCGAACTCAGGCGTTCTGCGCGTCGGTATTCGACGCGGTCTGCGGCACGTCCGAGGTTGCCGAATTGCTGTCGCCGCCGTCGATGCCGGTCAGCTCGCGCTTGATGGCGTCGGCGATCTGCTTTTCGACTGCGGCACGCTCTTCCGGCGGCATCGCCTTCAGGCTGTTCTCGTCGAGGCCGAGCTGGTCGAGGATCCGTTTACGGATCATCTCTGCCGGCGACATGTTCGCATATTCCGAGAAGTCGCTGACAAGCTGGTCGTGACGCGCCTTCGCCTCGCGATCCGCGTCCGTTTCCTCGGCAATCGTCGTATCGCCGGCCGGCTGCATGTCCCACATGGCCTTGGAGAGCGAAGGCGGCGTATAGGCAGGCTCGGGACCGGTACCGCTTCGGGCAACACCCATGTCGAAATCCCCGCCTTGCTGGGTCTTGGACTGGCTCTGCTGCGCAAAAAGGCTGCCAAGTCCGTAATAGCTCGAAATGCTGTCACCGATCTTCATGAAAATTCTCCCCTCGAAAAATTTCGAGGGGAGATTGTACCCGCGAGCCTGCCCGGAGCTTGCGCGCGGCGCCGGAGCGGCAGAAAGCGGCGCTCATCTCTTCCCTCGACGGGAAAAGAGATGAGCCCCTTACGGCAGCGTATAAGCAATCACATAGTCACCGGGCTTCGTTCCCACCGATCCATGCCCGCCAGCGACCATCACGACATACTGCTTGTTGTCGCTGGTCGTATAGGTCATCGGCGTTGCCTGACCGCCGGCCGGAAGCCGGGCTTCCCACAGCTGGCGGCCGTTGGTGGCGTCGTAGGCGCGCAGGTAATCGTCGACGGCAGCGCCGAGGAAGGCGACGCCGCCCTTGGTGAGCATCGGCCCGCCGATGCCCGGCACGCCGACCTTGAAGGGCAGCGGCAGAGGCGTCATATCGTGCACCGTGCCGTTCTTGTGCATGTAGGCGATCTTGCCAGTCCTCAGATCCACGCCCGCGACATAGCCCCATGGCGGCGCCTGGCAGGGGATTTGCAGCGGGCCGAGGAATGGCCCCATGAAAACGCCATAGGGCGCTCCGTCATTGCGGTTCAAACCCTGTTCGCTGCCCTTTTCGTCCTGACCCCTCGGCGGGATGTCGGCGGCAGGCACCAGCCGCGACGTGAAGGCGAGATAGGTCGGCATGCCGAACATGATCTGCCGCTCCGGATCGACCGCGACGCTGCCCCAGTTGAACGTGCCGAAATTGCCCGGATAGATGATCGAGCCGACAAGCGACGGAGGCGTATAGCGGCCCTCATACTTGTAGCGGTGGAACTCGATGCGGCAAGCGAGCTGGTCGAACAGCGTGACCCCCCACATATCCTTTTCCTTCAGCGGATCGGGCGTGAAGGTGAGGTCCGAGATCGGCTGAGTCGGCGCCGTATGGTCCTCTGGAATTGCGCCTGATGGTGCGGGGATTTCCTTCACGGGAAAGATCGGCTCGCCGCTGCGCCGGTCAAGCACATAAAGGTCCCCCTGTTTCGTCGGCGCGACGAGCGCAGGCACGACGCTGCCGTCCGGCTTCGTCATGTCGAAGAGCACGGGCTGGGCCGGAACGTCCATGTCCCAGAGATCATGGTGGACGAACTGCCTCACCCATTTCACCTGGCCGGTATTGATGTCGAGCGCCACCACCGAGGAGGAGAACTTCTCGACATTGGCGCTCCGGTTCATGCCGAGCTGGTCCGGCACCTGGTTGCCGAGCGGAACAAAGATCATGCCAAGCCCTTCGTCGACGCTGGAGACGGACCAGCTGTTCGGTGAGTTGGTCACGTAGGTCTGGCCTTCGGGCAAAGGGGTGGTCTGGTCGGGATTGCCGGAGTCCCAGTTCCAGATGAGAGCGCCGGTATTGATGTCGAAGGCCCGGATGACGCCGGACTGCTCCGTGGTCGAATAGTTGTCGTTGACAGCCCCGCCGACGATGATCTTGCCGGCGACAGCAACCGGCGGCGAGGTCGAATAGTAATAGCCGGCCGGATTGTATTTCATGCCGGTCTCGAGATGCAGCGTGCCCTTGTCGGCGAAGTTTTCGCACACCTTGCCGTTGGCCGCGTCAAGCGCGATCAATCGGGCATCCGAAGTCGGCAGATAGACGCGCTCGGCGCAGGGCTTGCCGGCTGAGGTTGCCGGATCGGCATAGTAGGTCACCCCACGGCAGGTCTGGTGCTGACGGTCGGGGTTCAAGCCGGAATTGGAATCGTATTTCCACTTCTCCTTCCCGGTCTTCGCGTCGAGCGCGATCGCCCAGTTGTGCGGCGTGCAAAGGTAGAGCGTGTCGCCGACCTTCAGCGGCGTCACCTGATAGGTGGTCTCGCCGATATCGCCGGGCTGCTTGACGTCGCCGGTCTGGTACTGCCAGGCGACCTTGAGGTCCTTGACATTGTCCTTGTTGATCTGGTCGAGCGGCGAGTAGCGCTGGCCGAAAGGCGTGCGGCCATATTGATGCCACTCGCCATCCGGCACATTGCCTCCGAAGGGCGGGGCGGCCGCCACGACCCCACTCGGCAGATCGCCGGCAAGGCTGTGCGGATCGGTGGTCATCGAATAGCCGGCAACGAGAACGGCGATAATGACGGGCACGGCGAGCGGCCAGGGATTGGCTGGGTAGGGAAGGCCGCTCGGGCTCGAAAACCCGAGCGGCCGCCGGATCCACGGTGTCAGCAACCAGAGGCCGAGCAGGATGATGAGGCCACCGCGCGGACCGAGCTGCCACCAGTCGAAGCCGACCTCCCACACCGCCCAGATGAGCGCGACGACAACCAGCGCCGCATAGACCCAGAGTGCTGCGGCCCTGCGCAAAAGGAGAAGCGCGGCCGTCGCAATGAACATCAAGCCTGCAAACAGGTAAAAGACGCTGCCGCCGAGCGTCACGAGCCACAGCCCGCCGCCGCCGAGCGCCAGTCCAATGATGAGAAAAAGGATGGAAGTAATGACGATTGCCATAAAGCCGGTCTCCCGCTGAGGTGAGCTGGGCATGGTGGACCGCGGACAATGCCGCAGAATCAGCCACTTAGGGCGGCGGACATGCCTTTCAATGGCCACATTTTGACGCGGGGATCGGCTGCTGAGTTGGGTAGCCAAGCCGCCGCAGCGGGACGAAGGATTGCCGTCAGTTGATCATCGCTCTTCGTCGCGGGCCCCAGCGGTCTTCCCGCTCATATTCTTTTTCGATCGCCATGATTTCGACGAGGCTTGAGGCGGGAAATGCGTGCTGCTTTCCACCGGCCTGCACGACGACGACGCCGTCTTCCATCCAGACCTTGGTGGCGACGAGGTTGCGCTCTTGCCCATCATCGACGACTGATACGACAAACATGGTTTCCGCCAGTTGCTACGAGTTCCACCTATTTTCGCGTGAACGTATTAGCGAATCGTAACTTATGCGTTACTAATTCAAGCCGGAGCTCCATTTTCGCGAAGGAATTCAGGGAATCTGAAGGATCTTTCTCCCGCAAGAGCGAAACGCCTGCCAGAAATTTCGGGCCCTCCTGTTCCGGATTCCGCATTTACTTTGCCTTAATTAGGTACGCTTAATATTGCTACCAGACGTTGCTTGCCGCTCGAGCATGATGCTCCTGCGGTTCTCTATCATGCATCTCTCTTATGCTTTCCGGCACGGCCGAAGGCCGTCGCAGAAAGCTCCCTTGCTTGCAATAGCGACCCGGCTGCCCATGACCCGGCCCGTGTCGTCGGTGGTAAACGCAAAGTCACGTTGGAGAGCATCTGGTGCAGCCCAATACGCCCACGAATCTGGCCTTTCGCGTTGCAACGGTCTTGCAACAACTAGGTATCGAGGGACTGCCGCGGAACTACGAACTCGTGTTCGAGGCGATGACCGGCAACAGCCCGGATCTCACCCGCGAACTCAGGTCGCTTGGCACGGTCAAGACGCAGGACGCCTTGGATGCCATTGGTCGGCGTTACCTGCCCCATCACTTCGAAGGCAGTCTGCTTGAGACACGTTCGGGCCAGGTGCAACAGGAGTTGCAGAGCATTCTCTCGCTGCTCGACGAGGAAAAGTCGGCATTGACGCGCTATGGAAGTGTCATCAGCCAAGCCGCCAGGGTTTTCGAAGCCAATGATGTGACAGACAAGGTCGCACTCACGCGATCGCTGCAATCGGTGAGTTCGGCAACACACGCTCGCGAGGCACAAAGTGCAATGCTCGCCTCGAAGGTGGTGGAGAAATCCCAGAAGCTCGAGCAGGTGCAGCACGAGACAGCCGCGGCGAATGCCGCCAGATTTGTCGATACGGTGACCGGGCTGGGCAACCGCCGTGTGTTCAACAAGGAACTGGCCAAGATCTACGAGAAGTCAGGGCTGCCTGACTTGTGTGGAGTGGCCTTTGCGGACATTGACGGCTATGAGACTGTTGCCGCTATTCCGAACCTCCTGGAACCCGTCCTCAACGGTATCGGTGAGCTGATCCGGGCGCTGTTCAGCAAAGAGGACCTGGCCTGCCGTTTCGATCGAGGTCGCTTCGGTTTCATTTTCCGAACCGCAGATGAGACGGAAATCATGCGGCTCATCGACAGGCTGCGCGATCGACTGAAGGGACTTCCGGTCGTGCATCCGGTATCGGGAAAACGCTGCGCTGCGCTTTCATTCTCGGTCGGGATATGCATGTCGAAGGAGGCCCGGACGGCTGATGCCCTTATCGCATTCGCCGAGCAGGCGCTGGGCATGGCAAAGGCATCGGGCGGAGACAATGTCTCGATCCATGGCGTGGCGAACGTCTCGCACGTGCCCAAGGACTGGCTCATCTATCGATAGTCAGACCGCGGCGGGTTGCCAACACGGCCGGTCCGCATCTTCAACGTCGTCATTGAGGGCAGTCATGGCACCGTGTCCGCATTGCGCCATGAGCAGACTCCGATCAACCGGGCCCATCGCCGATCTGAAGATGCCCGGTAAGAAACGTCACAAAAGCGCGAATGCGGGGGGAGAGTTGCCTGCTGGTCGGCCATAATGCCGCCAGCTCGCCAGTCGTAAGGATGTGGTCGTCCAAAAAGGACACCAGCGATCCAGCTTCAATTTGGGCGGCGACGGCAAAGGGCGGCATAGCGGCGATGCCGAAGCCCTTTTCAGCTAGGTGCACCAGCGGCTCTATGGTGTTGGCACTCATGGTCTCCGGGATCGCAATGACGCCACCGCTGGTTTTCAGCGGCCAGTCGAGGATCTTGCGCGTAGATTGGGAGCGCTGCCGAAGACAATCGTGCCACGCCAGATCAGCGGGCGAGGCAGGTATGCCGCGCCGGTCGAGGTAGGCGGGCGATGCCACGAGCTTGGAGCGAAACCTTCCCAAGCTCTTGCGCATCAGGCGGCTGTCATTTGCAACTCCCGTCCTGATCACCACGTCGAATCCCTCCTCAATCACGTCGACCAGGCGGTCGGTGAAGTCGAGGTCGAGTGTGACGGCCGGATATGCCGACATGAAGTCAGCGATAACCGGCATCAGGAGCATGCCAACCATGGGTAAACTAACCCGCAACCTGCCGTTCGGCGCGGCCACCGTCTGGGTCAGCTCCATCTCCGCCGCTTCGATTTCCTCAAAGATCCGATGGCAACGATCGAGAAACAGCCGCCCTTCTTCTGTCAGAGTCATATTGCGTGTGTTGCGATGAAAGAGCCGCACCCCCAAGCGTTGTTCGAGGCGCGCAACTGCCTTGCCTACCGCAGACGCTGACAGCCCTGCCTGCCGGCCGGCGGCGACGAAACTGCCAGTTTCCGCGGCGTGTACAAACAAGCTCATGGTGCCGAGATGTTCCATTTGGCTGGTATAACGGAATTTGGTTCCGCAGTCACCGGAATGCCGGGCTGTTTTTCTTGATTAGTCGCTTCGCTATTTCTTGGTTGGTCGCGCAAGCGGGCCGGAAACGATGGAAAGAAATAGCGATGAGATACGGGAAGATTCGAGTGGACGATTTTGAGAACGGCGGCATCTCGAGCGGCAGGCTTGAGCCCGCCCACGAAGCTGGCCGGCCAGTGCCGCATTCCACAAGCTTTTTGACGATCGTCAGCTGCGGCTACACCGAACGCCTGACGGGAGGGGCACGACTATGACCGCCCAGGCGACCACAGCCGCTGGGGCGACTCGCTCCGGCCTGCCACTTCTGGGCCTTCTGGCGCTCGCCACAACGAGCTTTCTGGTAACCCTCACCGAGGCTCTGCCAGCCGGTCTTTTGCCCCAGATGGGCTCCGACCTGCGCGTCAGCGAATCTTGGGCGGGACAACTCATTTCAGTCTACGCCATCGGCTCCCTTCTGGCAACTATCCCGCTGACGGCGGCGACGCGCAGCTGGCGGAGACGATCGCTTCTCGTCATGACGATTGTTGGCTTCGCAATTGCCAACTCTGTCACAGCCCTTTCTAGCAACTTTGCCGTCATTCTGGTTGCTCGCTTCCTGGGAGGCGTTTCCGCAGGGCTGCTTTGGGCCCTGATGACGCCCTATGCAGTGCGCATGGCGCCGGCACATCTGTCCGGGCGGGCCATGGCCATTGCACTTGCCGGAATCCCGGTGGCTTTGTCGATCGGTATTCCGGCCGGCACCTTCATCGGAATTGCGTTAGGCTGGCGTGTCGCGTTTGGTCTCATGACGCTTATCGCCGTTCTGCTCATAGGCTGGGTGCTGGTGAAGGTGCCTGATTTTGCCGGAGAACAAAAAGGCGGGCAGCAGCTTTCGCTGTGGAAGGTCATCCTGATGCCAGGCATCCTGCCTGTGCTTGTGACCATCCTGGCCTATGTGCTGGCGCAGAACATTCTCTACACCTATATCGCGCCGCTTCTGGATACCGTCGGAGCGAGCGGTCAGACCGATCGCGTTCTGCTGACCTTCGGCATCGTTTCACTGGCTGGCATCGCGATCGTCGGCGCGACCGTTGACCGGGCACTCAGATTGCTCACCGTGGTTGACGTCGGCCTCTTCATTGCTGCCGCGCTGCTGCTGACGATCGGTGCCGTCTCCCCTCTGGTTGTTTATGGGGCGGCTGCCATCTGGGGCCTTGCCTTTGGCGGAGCAAGCACGATTTTCCAGACCGCTCTAATCCGCGCGGCGGGTCCGGCTGCCGACACGGCGGCAGCTATCATCGTGACAGTCTGGAACATCGCCATTGCCGGGGGTGCATTCGGCGGCGGGCTGATCTTGCAGAGCCTTGGCGCTTCGGCATTGCCGTGGTCGCTGCTGTTCCTTCTGATCCCCGCTCTCATCATCGCCCTATTGAACAGGGCCTTCCGCAGCACCGGAACGACATCCGCGGGGGTGCGCGCGCACTAACGTGAGCGACCAAGGTTCGGCCTTTCGAACCTTGGTCGCTTCTTGCAATAGTGGGTCTCCCCGATTGGCGGCTCAGGGTCATCCAGGTCCGCTTTGGGCCGCAAGCTGCCGTTTGGCGGTATTCGCCATACAATTCGGCAGTGCTGCGTCGAGCTCCCATGAAAGGATTGGTGCCGCAAGCGTCGCGCACGTGCCCAAGGACTGGCTCATCTATCGATAGTCAGACTGCGGCGGGTGCCAACCGGCCGGTCCGCGTCTTCAACGTCGTCATTGAGCAGGGCGAGGCACCCCCAACCCAGCAGGCGTTTCTCATGGCACCCCCGTCACGGCGCTAGGTCGCCTTTGCCAGCTCCCGGTCGATTGCCGAGACGAGGCGGCTGTCATCCGCCGTCACGTCGGGGGCGAAGCGGGCAACGATCCTGCCGTCGCGGCCGATCAGGAATTTCTCGAAATTCCAGAGGATTTCGCCGTCCTCGGGAAAATCCATGCCATAGTCTTTCAGCCGCTCGCGCATTGGCCCTTCGCCTGTGGTTTCCATGCCTGATGTCGTCAGGGCCTTGTAGAGCGGATGCTTGTCCGGCCCCTTGACGACAACCTTGGAAAACATCGGAAAATCGACGCCGTAGGTGCTGGTGCAGAATTCCAGGATTTCCGCGTCGGTGCCCGGCTCCTGGCCCTTAAAGTCGTTGGCCGGGAAGCCGGCGATGACGAAGCCTCTCTCGCGCTTGTCGGCATAGAGCTTTTCCAGCCCTTCATACTGGACCGTCAGCCCGCATTTGGAGGCGACGTTGACGATGAGCAGCACTTGCCCGCGAAAGTCGTTGAGCGTCGTCTCGCGCCCCTGAACGGTCTTGACCGGAATGTCGAGAAGGTCGGTCATCATTATCTCCAGTTAATATTGCATTGGCCTGAAATCACGTTCCGCAGAACGTCTGCAGTACCCGCTCGTCCGGCTGCGGCGGTTCCATGTAGGCCGCAAGCGCCGGCTGGTCGTCATAGGGCTTGGCGAGCACGGTCAGCAGTGCCTCGAACAGCGAGAAATCGCCATCCTCGGTCGCCGCAAGGATCGCCTGCTCGATGCGGTGATTGCGGGGAATGAAGGCCGGGTTGACCTTCCGCATCGCTTCGGCGCGCCCGGCCGGCGATTGCGGATCGCGCGACAACCGCTCGCGCCAGCGCCCCAGCCACTCGCCGCAAGCCTCCGGCTCGCGGAAGCTCGCGGTAAAGGCCGCTTCCGCCGCATCGTTGCCGGCAAGCGCGGAGAGGCGCCGGAAGGCCAGCGTGAAATCCGCCTGTCCGGCCTGCATCAGCGCCAGCAGCGATTGGATCAGCTCGAGATCGCCGTCCTCTTCCGAAACGACCCCGATCTTGCGGCGCATGCCGGAAAGCCAATGCGCCTGGAACCGCTCGCCATAGAGCTTGATGACCTCGTTCGCGAGTTCGAGGGCTTTCTCCTGGTCCGCATCGAAAAGCGGCAGCAGGGTCTCGCCGAGGCGTGCAAGGTTCCACTGTCCGATGCCCGGCTGGTTTGCATAGGCGTATCGGCCCTGGTGGTCGATCGAGGAGAACACGGTTGCCGGATCATAGGAATCCATGAAGGCACAGGGGCCGAAATCGATGGTCTCGCCTGATATCGTCATGTTGTCGGTGTTCATCACGCCATGGATGAAGCCGACATGCAGCCAGCGGGCGATCAGTGCCGCCTGCCGTTCGCAAACTTCCCGGTAAAGCGCCAGATAGGGGTTCTCGGCATCCTTCAGCTCCGGATAATGCCGCTCGATGACATAGTCGGCCAGCGCCTTGATGGCTTCGGCATCGCCGCGGGCGGCGAAGAACTGGAAAGTCCCGACTCGGATATGGCTTGCCGCAACGCGCGTGAAGACGGCACCCGGCAGCACTTCCTCGCGATAGACCGGCTGCCCGGTCGTCACCGCCGCCAGCGCCCGCGTCGCCGGAACGCCGAGCGCATACATCGCCTCGCTGACGATATATTCGCGAAGCACGGGCCCGAGTGCGGCGCGCCCGTCGCCGCGCCGTGAAAACGGCGTTTGCCCGGCGCCTTTCAATTGGATGTCCCGCCGCTTGCCGTTCCTGTCGATCACCTCGCCGAGCAGGATCGCGCGCCCGTCTCCCAAAAGCGGCACGAACCCCCCGAACTGGTGCCCGGCATAGGCCATCGCCAGCGGGTCGGCGCCATCAGGCAGAAGATTGCCGGAAAAGATCGCCTCGCCGTCGCGCTTCAGCAATTCGACGTCGAGCCGAAGCTCGGCGGCGAGTTCCTCGTTCAGCTTGATCAGCCGGGGTTCGGCTGCCTGTGACGGCGCCTGCCGCACGAAGAAGTTCGGCGGCAACCGCGCATAGCTGTTGTCGAATGGAAAGGCGCCATCCGGCGCGTCTTTTTGAAGAGCAGAGGTCATGGCTAATAGGTAGGGTCGCATGGCAGGCCACGCAAGCCGATTTTACCCGCAAACCATCCCTTCACGAAGGGCAATGGAATGCAAGGAATGGTGATCTCCGTTTACCACCCGTCAAAGCAGATATGCCATAAAAGACATCGCGCTGCCATGATTGCAGGCGTATAGCAAATCATCCCTCCTTGGCATCATTGCCATGTCATCCCCCGCGGTCCTGTCGCCTCGTGTGCTCCGCCGCGCCATTGCGAGTGATCCCTGACGATGTCGGATCAGATTTACCAGGCGCCGATGGTTCGGCGCGCGACACCCAATTTCCGGGTGATCGCGATGATTGTCGCGTGCGCCATGCTGATGGAAAACGTCGATGCTACCGTGCTGGCGACCGCGCTGCCGACAATGGCGCGCGATTTCGGCGTCAGCGCCCCGGCCATGTCGATCGCGCTGACCTCCTACCTGCTGAGTCTGGCGATCTTCATTCCCGCCAGCGGCCGCATGGCGGACAGTTTCGGTTCCCGCACCGTCTTCCGCTCCGCCATCGCCGTCTTCGTGATCGGCTCCATCTTCTGCGCCTTCGCGCCCACGCTCTCGTTCCTCGTGCTGGCTCGCTTGCTGCAGGGCATCGGCGGCGCCATGATGATGCCCGTCGGCCGCCTTGTCCTAATGCGCAGCGTCGCCCGTAAGGACATGGTCAGCGCCATGTCCTGGCTGCTGGTGCCGGCGCTGATCGGCCCCATCGTCGGCCCGCCGCTCGGCGGCTTCATCGTCACCTATCTCGACTGGCGCTGGATCTTCTATATCAACGTGCCGATCGGCATCATCGGCATGATCTTTGTGTCGATCTATATCGACGAGCTGAAGGGCAAGGCCACCGGCCCCTTCGATACGATCGGCTTCATCCTCTCGGGCATTTCGCTCGGCTCGATGCTCTTCGGCTTCGAACTGTCGAGCCATGACGGGGAGGGGTCGTTTTCGATCTTCCTGATCGCCATTGGCCTGCTCTTCGGCATTGCCTATCTGCGCCACGCCCGCAACCATCCGGCGCCGATCATGGATTTCTCGCTGATGAAGGTGCCGAGCTTCGGCACCTCGGTTATCGCCGGTTCGCTGACGCGCATCACCCAGGGCGCCCAGCCCTTCCTGCTGCCGCTGCTCTTCCAGATCGGCTTTGGTCTTTCGGCCGCGGCGGCCGGTCAGATCATCATCTCGACCGCGCTCGGCGCGCTTTTCATGAAGCCGCTCGCCAAGGCCGTCTTCCGCCGGCTCGGTTTCCGTCGCAGTCTTGTGCTCAATGGCATCATCGGTACGATCGGCTACGGCCTCTGTGCCGCCTTTCGGCCGGACTGGTCGATGCCGCTGATCTTCATCATCCTGGTGCTCAGCGCCTTCTTCATGTCGTTTCAGTTCACGGCTTACAACACGATCGCCTATGACGAGATCGGCCCAGAGCGCATGAGCTCCGCCACCAGCTTCTACACCACCTTCCAGCAGCTCATGCTGTCGCTCGGTATCTGCCTCGGGGCGCTGGCCCTGCACGGCTCGATGACCGTCAATGGCAATCTCGTGCCGCAGCTTGGTGATTTCTCCGCAGCCTTCATCGTCGTCGCGGTCATCTCGCTCACCGCGACCTTCTGGAATCTGCGATTCTCACCCACGGCAGGGGCTGAGATCAGTGGGCACGCGGCCAAAGCCGGCTCCGGGGCCGGACACTAGGCGCCATCCGGGCAAAGGCCCTGATCCGGGCGCAGTTGGCGCGTATCGGCCGGCAGATCGCTGACATGCGCATGGTGCCCGTTCGGGCCGATGCCGATGTCCCGCATCAGATGGCCGTCGAGGCCCTCGAAAGGCATCAGCCCGGCATCGAACAGCTCGAAGGCGTCATGTTTCTGCTTGCGGTTGAACGCATAGCGAACGGCTTCATAAAACAAGTGGCCCGGCCGCCAATTTTCCATCGTCTTCATTGACATACCTCAGGCGGTTGCACCCTGCGGCGGCAGGCATGCTTCGCAGATTGCGGCGACGTGCCGGTGATCGGTGCCGCAGCACCCGCCGAGCACGCGTATATGCGGCATGCGGGCAAGCAGCCTGCGGTAACGATTCCCGAGATCGATCGGATCACCGGCGTCCAGTGTTTCACTTTCGTCAAGCTCGGCATGGCTCATCGCCGAGGCATTGGCGCGAATGCCCCAGATGCGCTTCACCCAGCTGCTGCGATGATCGAGCGCCGCCTCGAAATGCTTCGGGTGCGCGCAGTTGATCATGTAGTAGGCCGGAGCGCCGCCGCTTGCCGAATCCGTCGTTTCGATCGCATCCTGAATACTGCGCCCGGTCACGAGCCTGCCGTCGGTTTCCACCGTAAACGCGATCGCGGACGGGATTCCGTGCGCCTTGGCGGCGCGGGCGACGCCGATCGCCTCATCGATATTGTTCAGCGTGACGGCCGACACCATGTCCGCTTCCGTTCCGGCGAAGGTCGCGATTTGCTCGGCGTGGTAATCCTCGGCTTCGGACGCGTCCATCGGGCCCGCCTTGTAGCCGTCGCCGCGCGGACCGATCGCACCACTGATGACGATCGGCCTCTGCGGCCCCTCAAATTCGGCTCGAAGTTCGGCAACCAGATCGACTGCCGTCTCGTTTGCGGCGCGCAGCGCCTCAGGAGAATAGCCGAGCTTGTTGCCCCAGTCGGCACTGGCCCGCCAGGTCGCAGTATCGAGCACGAAGCCGGTACCGTGCTGCCGGGCGATATCGAGATAGGGTCTATAGTAATGCTTGAGCTTCCGCCGCCCGTCGGGCGATGCGAGAAGGACGAAGGAGGCGAAATGCGGAAGCTCGATGCCCTCATGGAAGATCAGCGACGTTTCCATGCCGCCGTCGGTGATGAATGTTTGCCCCGTTAACTGCGGCAGCCTGTTTCTGTATTTGCTCATCTCAGCGTCCGTCCCTCATTCGTCCCGTAGGATCATCCAGACGATCAAATTTCTCTCGCTATAGCCTGCCAATCTAGCCCACTTGCGGTATACTGAGGGCGGTTTCCGGGTTAGCGGCGGAAATCAATGGGTTAATGAACGGGACGGCATGGGTCTTGCGTAGCGTCACGGCGAAAACTGTACCGACGGTGCAGGAGGGCGCATGCGCAAGGGCGAGGAAACAAGAACCCGTATTCTCGACGTCGCCGAAGCGGCGGTGCTTCAGAAGGGATTCGGCGGCACCTCCATCGAGGAGCTGATTGCCGAGACCGGCATCACCAAAAGCGGCTTCTTCTATCATTTCAGGGACAAGAACGAGCTCGCGAAGGCGCTGCTCAATCGCTACATCGAAAACGACGAGCGTATCTACGACGAGATCTTCAGCCGGGCTCGCGAGCTGATGGACGATCCGCTGCAGTCCTTCCTTCTCGGCCTCAAGCTCTTGTCCGAACTGCTTTCAGACCTGCCGAACGGCCATCCGGGCTGCCTCGTCGCAACCGTCTGCTATTACGAACGCCTCTTCGATCGCGAGATACAGGAAGCCAACAAAAACGCAGTGCTCGCATGGCGACGGCGTTTCGGCGGCATGTTCGAGGAAATCATGGCCGTCTACACGCCGCGCGAACCGCTTGATGTCGACCAGCTGGCCGACATGGTCTCGACGGTCATTGAAGGCGGCATCGTCCTGTCCAGGGCGCTGAAGGAACCGAACAGCCTCTCCGAGCAGATCCTGGTGCTGAGGACCTTCGTCAAGCTGCTCTTCCAGCCCCGCGCGTCCGACCTCAACGGCGTCCGGCACTGAGGCCCAAGCCGCGTGAGGATTCAGCCGCCATCCTCCATCGCTGCGGCCATTTCGGCAAGCTTGCGAACGGTGTTGAGGTTGCGGGAGGTGCCGGGCTTCAGCGCGGGAAGCTTCAGCTTGGATTTTCCGGATCCGATCGGATAGTGCACGTAGATCTCGCTCCCGGCGATCTCTGCCTCCTCGCCATCCGGTGCCACCATCTTCTCAAGCGCATCTTTCGGCGCCGCTTCCGGCAGGAAGTTCACCAGCAGGAAATTCGGCTTGGCATCCGGGAAGGGCGCCCCGGCGACGATCTTCTGCAGTTCCTTGCTGCTTCGGATCATCACGCCCGGCTTCTTGCCGAGCTTTTCGCCAAGCGCCGCGTCGAGCCTTTCGCCGGCTGCCTTTTCGCTGTCATCCGAGCGGAAGACGACGTTGCCGCTCTGGATGTAGGTCCTGACATCGGTGTAGCCCAACCCTTCGCAGATCGCTTTCAGCTCAGCCATCGGCAGGGCACCGGTCCCACCGACATTGATGGCACGAAGCAGGGCGACATAGACGGGCATTTCTTCCTCCAAGAATGGTCGCAGGCCCCCCTCTGCCCTGCCGGGCATCTCCCCCACAGGTGGGGAGATTGGCTGGGCGCGAAGGCTTCCCCAAACAACTAATGCTTCAGCACGGCATATCGACAATGAGGCGAGAAACGAAAGCCGCTTGTGATCTCCCTCCTTGTGGGGAGATGTCCGGCAGGACAGAGGGGGGTGCCCAGGGCACGCCCCATCCAAATCTTACATCTTGCCCGCCACCTTGATCGCAAACGCATATTCGAAGGCGATCTCCTCCAGCCGCTGGAAGCGTCCCGAGGCGCCGCCGTGTCCGGCATCCATGTTGGTCTTGAGCAGGATCGGTGCTGCGCCCGTCGTCTTGTCGCGGACCTTGGCGACCCACTTCGCCGGCTCCCAATAGGTGACGCGCGGATCGGTCAGCCCGCCGAGCGCCAGGATCGGCGGATAGGCTTTCTCGCCGACATTGTCGTAGGGCGAGTAGCTGGCGATGTGATGGTAGTCGTCCTTGCTGTCGATTGGGTTGCCCCATTCCGGCCATTCGGGCGGCGTCAGCGGCAGCGTGTCGTCAAGCATGGTGTTCAAAACGTCGACGAAGGGCACGGCGGCGATGATGCCGGCGAACTTCTCCGGCGCCATGTTGGCGACCGCACCCATCAGCATGCCGCCGGCCGAGCCGCCCTCGGCGATGATACCAGTGTAGGAGGTGAACTTCTGTTGATTCAGATAGTCGGCGGCGGCAACGAAGTCCTTGAACGTGTTGGTCTTCTTGCCCATCTTGCCGTCTTCGTACCACTGGAAGCCCTTGTCCTTGCCGCCGCGGATATGGGCGATGGCATAGACGAAGCCGCGATCGACAAGCGACAGGCAATTGGTATTGAACCCCGCCGGAATGGTGATGCCGTAGGCGCCGTAGCCGTAGAGCAGGCAGGGGGCTGAGCCGTCGAGCGGCGTATCCTTGCGATAGAGCAGGGTGACCGGCACCTCAACGCCGTCCCATGCCGGCGCGAAGACGCGGCGGGTCACATAGTCTTCGGGATTATGGCCGGAAGGCACTTCCTGCGTCTTCAAGAGCGTGCGCTTGCGCGTCACCATGTTGTAGTCATAAAGCTGGTTCGGCGTCGTCATCGACGAATAGGAGAAGCGGATGGTGTCTGTGTCGTATTCCGCAGCTCCTGAAAGCCCCAACGAATAGGCCTCTTCAGCAAAGGCGATCGCATGCTCCTCGCCGGTCTTCCGGTCGCGGATCATGATTTGCGGCAGGCCGTCCTTGCGTTCCAGCCAGATGAGATGGCGCGCATAGGCCATCTGGGAGAGGATCAGGGTGCCGGGCTTGTGCGGCACCACTTCGCGCCAGTTCTCCTTGCCCGGATTTTCAACGGGCGCTTCCATGATCTTGAAATCCTTGGCGCCGCCGTCATTGGTGAGGATGTAGAAGACATCGCCGCCCTCGGTCATCTCGTATTCAATGCCAGTCTGGCGCTTCGCCACCACCCTGGGCTCGGCCATCAGATCCTTGGTCGAGAGCAGCCGGTATTCGCTCGTCTCGTGGTCGTGGATGTCGATGTAGATGAAATCGTCGAGCAACGAGCCGCCGACGCCCATGAAGAATCCGGCGTCCTTTTCCTCGTAGACCAGCCGGTCTTCGGATTGCGGCCGACCCAAGATGTGGTGGAAAACCTTGGAGGGCCGGTGGTTTTCGTCCAGCGCCGAATAGAAGAAGCTCTTGCCGTCGGGCGCCCAGACGCCGCCGCCGCCGGTGTTCTCGATCCGGTCCGGCAGGTCCTCGCCGGTTGCGAGATCGCGCACCTTCAGCGTGAAGAACTCCGAACCCTTGTCGTCATAACCCCAGATGCCGCGGCTGTGGTCGGTCGAATGGTCGAGGCCTGCGAGCCGGAAATAGGCCTTTCCGCCCGCTTCCTTGTCGCCGTCGAGGAGAACAGAGCGGATCGTCTCGTCCTTGGCGTTGGCTTCGCGCGGGATACGGAAATAACGCGGCTGCTCGCCGCCGGTCACGAAAAACGTGCCGTAGGCATAAGCGCCGTCCTTCATGGGAACCGAGCTGTCGTCTTCCTTGATGCGGCCGCGCATTTCGGCAAAGAGCGTCTTCTGCAGCGCCTTGGTGTCTTCCATCGCCGCGTTCATGTAAGCGTTTTCCGCTTCCAGATGCTTGCGGATCTCGGGATCGAGGATCGATGGATCCTTGAACATCGCCTGCCAGTTATCGGCGCGCAGCCAGGCATAATCGTCCGTCCGGGTGATGCCATGGCGGGTGTCGGTGACGGGCTTTTTCGGGGCTGCGGGCGGGGTGGGCAGGTTCTTGAAAACGGACAAGCAAAGGCTCCGGATCGGAATTGCGGGGTGCGCAAGAGATAATGGTGCGGACAGGCCAGATCAAGCGCCGTGCAAGCCATCGGGGATAAGCTCGGCGGGAATCGAAGACTTCCTCACGTTGCCATGATGTCACCACATTGTTTAAGAATGTCCGCTACCGTCGCGCGGAATTTACGCTTCGTTTTGGCTCGGGGGTACCAGTCAAGCGGGTTCCCGCATGAGCATACAGAGGAATTCCTTAATGCCGAAACGCCTGGTCCTGTCCATGGCTCTCCTGAGCCTTGCCTCCGCCGCCTTCGCTGTCGATCCCGCCATCAAGAAGCAGCTCGAGAAGCTTGATCCTGCCACTCGCCTCGAGCAGAGCTGCGATACCGAGGCGATGAGCCGCATCAACAAGGACAAGACCGGCTTCAGCCCAGACAAGGTCATCGCCTACACCTTCAAGGACCCGGTCCTGACAGAAGACCGCCTCGAAGCCCCCGGCGCCGTCTTCCGCAGCAAGGGCGACTGGTATCATCTCTCCTACTCCTGCATCACCGGCCCGAAGCACATCAATGTCCGCGAGTTGCAGTACGAGATCGGCAAGAAGGTGCCGAAGGATAAGTGGACGAAGTATTACCTCTACGATTGAATAAGCCCGTTCCCTCATTCCTGTGCTTGTCACGGGAATCCAGCCACGGCGCGTCTGCGTCGTGAAATGACTGCTGTTTCTTGAATGAATCGCCACATCAAGGATTTGGCGCCCAGGAAACGCGGCCATTCGCATCTGGGGCACTTGATATACGCGCGACTCGTTTTGTGGTAGTTTTGCTGCCCGAGGATGCTTCATACGCTCGGCGGGGATCCCGTGGCCGTTGCGTAGGTTTTACGAGCTCATCTTACCTGCATCTCTGTTGTCTACCTAATTCGGCCCGTCATATCGAAAAGGGGGAACTGTGATGAACAGGAGAACCTTTTTACTTGCTTCCCTTTGCGTCGCCACAATGCCGGGGCTGGCGATGGCGAACGAAGACCCCAGAATTGAAGACTGGCGCGTTTTCGAGCGTCTGGGCAACCTCTTTCGAAAAATTGCAAGATCATCTGGCGATGCGATCGCCGACGGGGTCCCCAAGGAGAGGTTTTCCAAACATCTTGAAAGGATGGGGAGAACCATGGTCGCGCTCAAACGAGCGACAAAGATGGGATACGTCGATGTAACCGAGCCGTGCGACGACACAAAGATGCCGAACAGGCATCGTGTCTACGCCCGTGGGCTCGATGAGTTGCAGTATCTGTGTAATTTTCTGGAGGCGCTCGCTGCCCAGACGGAGGTGCTTGCCAGCTATCTGAGGTCACCGGATTTGACCGACGAGGCCAGGAAAGTGGCAGACGAACTCTACGGTCTGGTCGACAAGCGAAAAGCTGCGATTTATCGAGTGGGCGGTTTCTGCTCGATGACTGGCCAAGAAAGATCCAGGTTTGCCATGGAAATGCAGCAAAGCGGTGGTTTCGAGGAAGGCGCAGGGGGAGCGCTTGAAAGCCTCATGATTGAGTTCGAATAGCTTCTTCCAACACTTTTACGCTAACAGCGCAGGATTTCTGTAACGGGCACAGGGATGAGGTGCTGCGGGTGACGGCGGCATCAGGCCGCATGGCCGCGGCGGGCGGCAAGGCATAAAGCCTTTCTATCGAGATATTAGAAACTGACTTTCCATGATCCGCATCCTCCTCGTGCCCGTGCTGCTTGCAACCTCCGTCTCGGCCGCCTTCGCGGCCGCTGTCGCTCCTGCCGCGATGCCTGTGGCTCCTCCCGCCTCGCCGAAGATCGCGGCGCCGAAGCTGGTCGAGCCACATCTGCATATCGTCCGCTCCGGTGCGTCGAGCCATCCGCGCATCGCGCTCACCTTCGACGCCTGCATGGGCAAGGCGGACGACCGGATCATCTCGACGCTGGTAAAGGAGCGCATTCCGGCAACGATTTTCGTCACCGGGCGTTGGCTGAAGCGCAATCCGCAAGCGCTCTCGGTCTTTCTGCACAATCCCGATCTCTTCGAGCTTGAAAATCACGGGCAGAACCATATTCCGGCCGTGGATAAGCCCGTCTCGATCTACGGCATCGCCGCCGCCGGCTCGCCGCAGGCCGTCAGGCAGGAGGTAGAGGGCGGTGCCGACGCGATGCGCGCTGCCGGAATTACGCCGCCGCACTGGTTCCGCGGCTCGACGGCGAAATACGATCTTTCGGCAATCGCCGAGATCCGCGCGATGGGCTATCGCATTGCCGGCTACTCGGTGAACGGCGACGGCGGGTCGCTTCTCGGCGCTTCGATCACCGAAAAGCGCATTGCCTCGGCGAAGGACGGGGATGTCGTCATCTCCCACATCAATCAGCCGACCCACGCGGCAGGCGAGGGCGTCGCAAAAGCGCTTCTTGATCTGAAGGTCAGGGGAGCCGAATTCGTCCGGCTGCAGGATGTCGCAGACATGGGCGACGACAGCACGACGCAGTAATACTCGGCGTCCTCAGGCGCTTTGCCATCACTTCGGCAATTGCGGCTGCACTTTCTCCTCGATGAAGAGTTCGTCGACGATCGCCATGACGATCAGCGACAGAGGAAGCGCAAGCATCGCGCCGACCGCGCCCCACAGCCACGTCCAGAAGATGATCGCGATGAAGATAAGGAACGGGTTGATCTCCAGCCGCCGGCCCATCACCGCGGGGAAGATCAGGTTTTCCATCGCGAGGTGGATGGTGAAAAACGCGGCTGCCGGCAACAGGCCGGCGACGATGCCGTCGTGCGTGATGATGCCCGCAACCGCGACGGACAGGGTCATCACGGTGATGCCGAGATAGGGGATGAAGCTCGACAGGAAGGCGAAAAAACCCCAGAGGACCGGCGCCGAGAGCCCGCCGGCCCAGGCGATCACTGTCATCATGACGCCGAGTGCGGCATAGATGATCGAGGCGGTTGCGAAATAGAAGCCAAGCACCTGCTCGACCGAGCTGATGACGCGAATTGCCGCCAGGCGCTGTTGCCTCGTCCGGAAGGTCATGATGATCGTCTTGCGCAGATGAACGCGGCCGGAAAGGAAGAGCAGCAACGCCGCAAAGAAAATCAGCGTCTGCACGAGGGCCGGGGTCAGGTTTGCCGTCACCACATGCAGAACGCTGCCGGTGTTTTCGAGCAGCGCGTTGATCGACGTCGGCCCGCTCTGGAATGTTTCCGCGGTTATGTGCAGCCAGCGTATCCGTTCCAGATAGGGGATGATCCGGGTGATGGTCTTCTCGATGAAGGCGGGAGCCTCGTTGGCAAGCGTCGTCAAAGGTCCCGCAAGCGAACTGACGACAATGAAGATCACCAGCGCAACGGCGCTTGAAAGGATCACCGCGTTGGTGACGCGCGGTACGCCGAGCCTGCTCAGTTTCTCCGCCGCCATGCCCAGAATCATGCCGACCACGACGGCAAGCGTTACCGGAATGAGGATCAGCGACATCTGGTACAAGGCGGCGAGCCCAAGCATCAGGAAGATCCCGATGACCGCCCACGCCATGCTGATATCGAGGCCGTCTTTCTCGACGCGATGCGCGGGAGCCTGTGGCATCTCTTCGGCCGCGGCGGTCAGTGTCTCCGCCCAGGCGCTCGTCCGTCGCTCGCCAATCGCGATCTTTTTTGCCTGTTTCTTGATGCCATTGGCGATGCCCATCTATGGAATGTCCCCGGAAGCCGAATTGCCTCGGCACGAGAACGCGTCGGCGGGATGTTGGTTCCGGGGAGGGCGGCGCGGTCTGCGGCAGAACCTGCATCTCAAGCCGAAAGCGTCAGCCCGATACCCCAGGGGTCCTTGAGGAAGATGCCGCCGTCGCGCTTCTCGGTCTTGATCTCGAGCCTGTCGAGCGCCTGAACGGCGTTGTCGAGTGCTGCCTTGTCGTTGAAGCGCATCGTGAAGTCGGAAAGGCCAGTCATGCCCTCGGCGCGCGGGCCTGCTCCGCGGCTGTTCCAGATATTGGCTGCGACATGATGATGGTAGCCGCCGGTCGCGAAGAAGCTTGCGCCGGGATAGCGCGCCATCAGCTTGAGGCCGAGAACGTCGCGATAGAAGCCATCCGCTTCCGGAATGTCG
This sequence comes from Rhizobium sp. P32RR-XVIII, assembly GCF_012641395.1. GTDB lineage: Bacteria > Pseudomonadota > Alphaproteobacteria > Rhizobiales > Rhizobiaceae > Rhizobium. The sequence goes on from NZ_JABAIH010000002.1 coordinate 85,493, forward strand.
CCGACCTGCAGATGGATGTGCCCGATCGCCGTGCCGTCCGCCATGCCGTTCCAGGCGTCCTCCGGCACGCTGTTGTAGAGCGCTTGAAGATCGAGGCGGTGGGTCGCCATCTCCACTTGGCCGTCCTGATGAAACTTCCAGACGTCGTGCGGCCGGTCGGCATAGATCTCAATGCCGTTGCCTTCGGGATCGGAGAGATAGATCGCTTCGCTGACAAGATGGTCCGAGGCGCCTTCGAGCTGGACATTATTATGCGCTGCCTGACGGAGCCAGCGGGCAAGTTCCGCCCGGTTCGGCACCAGGAAGGCCGTGTGGAAGAGGCCAGCCGCATTTCGCGGCCCGATCTGCGCATTGCCGGCGGTCGTCAGCGTCAGGAGCGGCACACCGCCGACGCCAAGCACCTCGCCGTTCGGCGCCTTCTCGATCACCTTGAGGCCAATTATCGACTGATAGAAGCTGGAAACCAGCGGCAGGTCTGCGACGAGGAGATGCGACTGGCTGATATAGGCAGGGCGCCTCAATGCATAAGAGGGTTCGGTCGTCATAGGTCTTTCTCCTGCCTTGGATTGGAAAGGCGCACCGGCACCGCTGCGCTGCCTGTCCCGAGGGGCAGGCAAAGGACGCGACGGCATTTTTGCTGGCGCATAAGCCTTCCCGCAAATCCACGCGGATTTACGGGATCATGCGCTGCGGCAAGGATGCCGCCCATAGCGAGGGAGGGGAGTTTTCGCCGGTGCATTCGCCTTCACGTCCCCTCGGCTGCTGTACTTGCACCCTCTATGCCGCATTTCGATTGTTCACAGAAGACCAGTTTTTGATGATGAAGCGTTCATCGCATGTTGACGATCGCTTGCGCGCGCTTGATCCTGCCTCGCGCGCCTTATCTATTCTAGATAGACAGGCTGGTAGGGGAGGCAATCATGTACAAGAAGATTATCGTCCCGGTGGAAATCGGCACGATTGAAAGGGGTGAGAGGGCATTCCGGAAGGCGGCGACGCTGCTCGATGAAGGCGGCGAGATCGTCCTGCTCAATGTCGTGCAGGATGTGCCCACCTACATCGCCGTTGACCTCCCGCCCCAATTGATCGAAAACACCATAGAGGACGGCCGCCAGAGGCTGGAACAGCTGCGGTTAAAGACCGGGATAGCGGCGATCGTCGAGATCGGCCGGGGTCCGCCGGCGCATGGCATCCTTGCGTCGGCCGAAGCGCACCGGGCCGACCTCATCATCGTCGCCTCGCATGTTCCGGATTTCTCGAACTATTTCATCGGTGCAACCGCTGACCGGGTGGTGCGTCACGCGAAATGCTCGGTGCTGGTGGACAGGTAGGATTAAAGGATTTTACCAAGTTTTACCGCAGCCGGCGTTGCCGTCTGTTGCGTCGCCGCTTGTTCAATGCGAGCATCGGCAAGGGAGGAAAACGGGTGCGCATGGATGGCCGAGTTCAACGGAATTCGCTGGGCTTATGACAAATACGAGCTGATCGCCGATGGCATCGTCCATGGCGTCGGCCTCGCGCTGGCGCTCGTGGGTGCGACCGTGCTGATCTTCTATGCCATGGTCTGGAGCTCCAACGGCCAGATCGCGGCGGCATGGATTTACGGAGTCGGCCTGGTACTGACGCTTGCCATATCCTTTTCCTACAATGCCTGGCCCGTCTCGCGCACCAAATGGTACCTGCGCCGGCTCGATCATTCGGCGATCTTCATCCTGATCGCGGCGACCTATACGCCGTTCCTTCAACGCGGAGCTGACGATCCGCTGCTCTTCGGCATGATGATCGGCATCTGGGTGGTGGCCGCCGTCGGCATTTTCCTGAAATGCGCGTTTCCGGGACGATACGACAAGCTCGCGATCCTGCTCTATCTCGCCATGGGCTGGAGCGGACTTCTGGTTGCCGACACTGTCGCCTCGCACATTCCCTTCGCTTCGACGCTCTTGATCATTATCGGCGGCGTGATTTATTCGGCAGGCGTGATCTTCCATATCTGGGAAAAGCTGCGCTTTCAGAACGCCATCTGGCACGGCTTCGTGGTTGCCGCCGCTGCGGTGCATTACTCGGCGGTGCTGACATGCTTCAGCATGAGCGCGTCCGGCGTCTGATCACCTGCCTCCTGGAGCCCGGCCTCGTCCCATCTCGTTAGCGCCGATTCGCGGTTTACATCGCCGGAGGCCGGGCGTATGCGCTTGGCCGAAACGAATTGGAATGGACCTGACATGACCGACGCCGTCCTCGTGCGCGACGCAACCGAAGCCGATCTTCCAGTGATCCGCGACATCTACAACCACGCCGTCGAACACACGACGGCGATCTGGAACGAGACGCTCGTCGATCTCGAAAATCGAGCCGAGTGGTTCAGGGCGCGAAAGGCGAAGGGCTTTCCGGTTCTGGTCGCGGAAAAGGCGGGGCAGGTCGTCGGCTACGGCTCCTACGGCGACTGGCGCGCCTTCGACGGCTATCGCCATACGGTCGAGCATTCGGTCTATGTCGACAAGGATTGTCGCGGAGGCGGCGTCGGCAAGCTTCTGATGCAGGCGCTTATCAAGAGGGCGGCGGAAAACGGCATTCACGTCATGATCGCCGGGATCGAGGCGGAGAACGTGGCCTCGATCCGCCTGCACGAAAAACTCGGCTTCCGCGTCGCCGGCACCTTCTCCGAGGTCGGCACCAAGTTCGGCCGCTGGCTCGATCTCACTTGCATGGAACTCAGGGTTTTGAAGTGAGCCTCGTCGTTCTCACGGGCGCATCCGGTTCCGGCAAGACGGCGATCGCAAAAGCCGTTGACCTGCGTCACAGTGAGGAATTCGACGTCCGCTATTTCGATAGCATCGGCGTTCCGCCGGTCGAGGAGATGATCGCCGAACACGGTTCGCCCGCCGGATGGCAATACGCAATGACCGTCGAATGGATGACACGCCTCGCGGCTGAAATGCAGCCGGAGCGCCCCGCGCTGTTCGAAGGGCAGATGCGGCTTGCTTTCCTCAAGGATGCCGCCGCGACGGCTGGGATTGATTGCCTGCCTATCCTCGTCGATTGCGACGACGAGACGCGCAGAACTCGTCTCATCGTTGACCGTAGCCAGCCGGAAATCGCAGGCGCGGATATGATGAACTGGGCAGCCTATCTTCGCCGCGAGGCTGAGGAGGCGGGCTGCGAGATACTAGACACCTCAACACTGACGCTTGACGAGGCCGTTGCCCGGGTCGTTGCCCGGCTAAGGGCATAAAGTCCGCACCGCCTCGTCTTCGCAATCATTTCCCCGGCTCGAACACCATCGAATGGCCGTTGATGCAGTAGCGCAGGCCGGTTGGCGGCGGGCCGTCGGGGAAGACGTGGCCGAGATGCGCCTCGCAGGTGCCGCAGCGAATCTCGGTGCGCACCATGCCATAGGCGGTGTCGCGGTGCTCGGTCACGGCATTCGGCGAGACTGGCTCGAAATAGCTCGGCCAGCCGCAGCCCGCATCGAATTTGGTGTCAGAGCGGAAAAGCGGGGCATTGCAGCCGACGCAACGGTAGAGCCCGGTCTCGAAGCTATCCCAATAGGGGCCGGTAAAGGCGCGCTCCGTACCGTGCTGGCGCGTGACGCGGTATTGCTCGTGCGTCAGCTGCTCTTTCCACTCTGCATCGGTCTTCTGGACTTTGACGGTTCCGGTATCGGACATGAGGCTTACTCCTTTCGCGCCGGAGAGGCGATTCCGTTCGGCCAGAATGTGGTGCGCAACGCACAATGGATCAAGATAGGCCAGTTTACCTGGCAATATACTCAGCGGCTCTAATCCGAAATGATGATTTGATCTTGGCTGTGTGATTAACGTACTATTAATTATAACGGCTTTGCCGGCGGGGGATTTGAAGTGTTCGTTGATATTCTGCTCTGGGCCTATGGCCTGGGAGCCACGCTTTTTATGACCATGACCTTTCTGGAAGGCTGGGCCAATCACGACGGCTGGGGCCTGCGGCGGATGGCAGGCTTCGCCTCGTGCCTTCTCTGGCCGCTCCTGATTGTCGTCTTCGTGCTGCATGCCCGCCACGCGGCCGTGCAACAAACCCTTTAGCTATTCCGGCGCTCACTTACTTTTGCTCACTTGGGCGGCCGCTACCTTTGGTGGCGACGCTTCTGCAGTATGAAAGTGCATGATTGCAGTGGGCAGGTTCCGAAAACGCTTGAGGCTATCCGCCGATTGACCTAATTCTTCGAAACCATCCAGTTATCGCCGGGGCTCCGGGTTTCGTTTGAAGGAGGGGACATGGCCGGTGTCACTGGTCTGACATTTCTGGCCTTGTGCCTGCCTCTGCTCGGCGCCCTGATCTCTCCTTTCGTCATTCGCCGCCTCGGTGCGAACGGCGCCTGGCTGCTGGCGATGGTGCCGCTTCTGTCATTTCTGCACTTTCTCGGCTTCGTGCCGGAGATCGCCCGCGGCGAGGTCGTGACCGGCGGCTATGTCTGGGTGCCGAGCTACAATCTCAGTTTCTCCTGGTTCCTGGACGGCCTGTCGCTGACCTTCGCGCTGCTCATTACCGGCATCGGTACGCTGATCGTGCTCTATTCCGGCGGCTACCTGAGGGGGCATCCGGAGCAGGGGCGATTCTTCGCCTTCATCTGCCTGTTCATGGGCGCGATGCTGGGCGTCGTCATCTCGGACAGTTTCCTGATGCTTTTCATCTATTGGGAGCTGACCTCCATCACCTCGTTCCTGCTGATCGGCTTCGATCATGAGCGGGAAGCGGCGCGAAGGGCCGCCCTTCAGGCGCTCGTCGTGACCGGCGGCGGCGGACTTTGCCTGCTGGCGGGTCTGCTGCTGCTGTGGGATATCACCGGCGTCACGCAGATGTCGCTGCTTTCGCACTTCGGCGACGTCGTACGCGGCAGCCCCTTTTATCTCGCGACGCTCTTGCTGGTGCTCTGCGGCGCTTTCACCAAATCGGCGCAGTTTCCGTTTCATTTCTGGCTGCCGAACGCCATGGAAGCGCCAACGCCGGTTTCCGCCTACCTGCATTCCGCGACGATGGTGAAGGCCGGGGTCTTTCTTCTGATGCGCCTGAACCCGGTCATGGGAGAAACGCCTGCCTGGGAAATTCTGCTGCCCTTCTTCGGCGGCATGACGCTGGTTGCCGGTTCGGCGCTGGCGATTGCCCAGTCCGACCTGAAGCTGAAGCTGGCCTATACGACGGTCTCTTCGCTCGGCCTTCTTGTCCTGCTCACCGGCTTCGGCTCGTCATATGCCGTGGAAGCGGCAGTGCTCTATCTCGTGGCGCACTCGCTCTTCAAGGGCGCGCTCTTCATGGTCGCAGGCATTCTCGATCACGAAACCGGGACGCGAGACATTACGAAGCTCGGCGGACTTGCCGCCGCCATGCCGCTGACCTTCGCGATCGCGCTGCTTGCGGCGATCTCGATGGGCGGGCTCCCACCTGTCTTCGGGTTTCTCGCCAAGGAAGAGGTCTATGCCGCGCTCACCGGAGGCAACCTGCGCGCGGTGGTCTTCACCGTAATCGCCATCTTCGGCAATGTGCTGATGTTTGCGATCGCCTTTTCGGTCGGCTTGAGGCCCTTCATCGGCGCCGTCGGCGAAACCCCGAACCATCCGCATGAGGCGCCCGTTCTGCTCTGGCTCGGCCCCGGCGTGCTGGCGCTCCTCGGTCTGGCCGCAGCCCTCTTTTCCGGCTTCACGCACGGCTACGTCTCTTCGCCCATGGCTTCTGCCGTCCAGGGCGATGCGGTCAACGTCACGGTCTCCCTGGTGCCGCATCTTGGCCTGCCGCTTGCCCTCTCCATCGTGACCATCATGCTCGGGATGGCGACCTACTGGCAGATAGAACGCGCACGCGGCCTCATGGTGTCTTTCCTGGACGCGGCGGGGTCGGGGCCGGACCGCGGCTTCGACAGTTTCGTTGCCGGGCTCGTTCGCTTCGGCTGGCGCGCCACCCGCATCGTCCAGCCGGGCAGGCTGGAAATCTACGTGATCTGCACCTTTCTCTGTGTCGCGGCGATCCTCCTGCTAGTGCCGGCGCTTTACGGCGAATTTCCTGCCCTTCCTGCCTGGCCGCACGATGTGCAGTTTCATGAATGGGCGGTTTTCCTGCTTGCGGTGATCGGCCTTGCCGCTGTCCTTGCCGCCCGCGATCTTTTGACGGCGATGGTCTCGCTCGGCATCCAGGGCTTTTCGGTGGCGCTGATTTTCCTGCTCTTCGGCGCCCCGGATCTTGCCTTTACCCAATTCCTGGTCGAGACGCTGTCGGTCGTCATTCTGGCGCTGGTCATGACGCGGCTTCGCCTTTCGCCGACCGATCCGCGTCCGCTCAGCCAGCGACTTGGAGACAGCGCCGTCGCGCTCGCCTGCGGCCTTGGCTTTTCGCTCCTTCTCATGAAGGCCACGGAGGGGCCGTTCAGCACGGCGCTTTCGGATTTCTTCAACACCTATTCGAAAACCATCGCCCATGGCGCCAATGTCGTGAACGTCATCATCGTCGATTTCCGCGGCACTGATACGCTCGGCGAAATCGCCGTCGTCGCGATCACCGGCCTTGCCATCGTCGCCCTGATCGGGCTGCGGGCGGGGGCAGAGCGGAAGCTCGCCGCAAAGGATCCGGGCAAGCCGCGGGATCTGGGGACGGAGCGGCCATGAATACCCTCATCTTCCGCACCATGGCGCCGTTCCTCGTCGCGCTGATGCTGGTCTTTTCGGTGTTCATCCTGCTGCGCGGCCACAATGAGCCGGGCGGCGGCTTCATCGGCGGGCTGATCGCTGCCTCGGCGCTGGCGATCTACGGCATTGCCAACGGCGTTCCCGCGGTTCGCAGCGCGATCCGCTTTCATCCTCTGTCGATCGCGGGAGCCGGGCTCCTGATGTCGTCGGTCGCGGGACTCGCCTCGATTGCCGCCGGCGTTCCGTTCATGACCGGCCTTTGGGTCTATCCCGTAATCCTCGGGGTCGAGGTACCGCTTTCGACGGTCATGCTCTTCGATATCGGCGTCTATTTCGTCGTCGTCGGCGCGATCACCGCCATTGCTTTGGCGCTCGAGGAAAGGGAGGTGGAGTGATGGAGCCGCTTTTTGCGATCCTCGTCGGCCTCTTCTTTTCGGCGGCGGTCTATCTGCTGCTGTCGAAATTCTCGATCCGCATCATGCTCGGCATCGCGATCCTCGGAAACGCCGTGAACCTCCTGCTCTTTACCGCCGGCCGCGTGACCCGCGAGGTGCCGCCGATCATTCCGGCCGGTCTCGACACGCTGCCGGCCGGCGCCGCCAACCCGCTGCCGCAGGCACTGATTCTCACGGCAATCGTGATTTCCTTCTCCTTCCTCGCCTTCATGCTGGTGCTGACCTACCGGGCCTATCAGGATCTCGGCACCGACAACACCGATGAGATGCGGGTGGCGGAGCCCGACGATCCGCCGCTTCCGCCGCTGGGGTACTGAGGATGGCGATGAGAGTGATCGTGCGGATGCTGACCCCCCTCTGCCCTGGCGGCCTTCCGGGGTCGAGCCACGTGTCTCGACCCGCTCTTCGAGCCCCCCACAAGGGCGGAGATTGGTATGTTGCACGGTCCGCATATTCCCTCTTCTCCCCAGCGGGGAGAAGGTGGCCCGAAGGGCCGGATGAGGGGGTGAGCGCGGCATATGATGTCCGTCGCTTTCGCTCCAGACGCTCGCGGGCTACGCCGCTCGCCCCCCTCATCGCCTCGCTCCGCTCGGCACTTCTCCCCGCTGGGGAGAAGAGGAGGGCACTCTGAATGGCCGCGCCTGTCTCCGACCTCTCCGTCGCACTCGTCGCAGCGCCCGTGCCGATACACAATTGGCTGGTGATCCTGCCTGTTGCGCATTGTATCGTGCTCGGCGCACTGATGCTGGTGCTGCGCGTCCATGTGCGCCTGCACGCGATGATCGCCGTACTCGGCCTTGCCGCGCTGGTGCTGATCGATGCGGTGCTCTTGACCACGGTGGTCGATGGCGGCCCCGTCACGATGGTCATGGGGCGCTGGCTACCGCCTTTCGGCATCGCCTTCACCGTCGATCTCTTCGGCGCGCTGATGGCGCTTGTAGCAGCGATCGCTGCCCTTGCGGCGAGCCTCTATGCACTCTCCGACATCGATGCGGGCGGGCGGCGCTTTGGCTTCTTCCCGTTCCTGATGTTCCTGATGGCGGGCGTTACCGGAGCGTTTCTCACCGGCGACGTCTTCAATCTCTATGTCTGGTTCGAGGTGCTGCTGATTTCGTCCTTCGGCCTGCTGGTCCTCGGCTCGGAGCGCGAGCAGATCGACGGCGCAATGAAATATGCGGTGCTGAACCTAATCGGCACGACCCTCTTCCTCATCGCCGTCGGCTATCTCTACGCGATCTTCGGCACGCTCAACATGGCCGATATCGCGCTGAAGGCGGCCGGCCTGCGGGACGGAGCGCCGCTCATAACGCTGGCGGCGCTCTTCCTGCTTGCTTTCGCGATGAAGGCGGCGGCTTTCCCGGTGAATTTCTGGCTGCCGGCGTCCTATCATACGCCGCGCATCGTCGTCTCCGCGCTCTTTGCCGGTCTGCTCACCAAGGTCGGCATCTACGCCCTCATTCGGGTCATGGTGATGCTGCTGCCGGTCGAGCGAGAGGCATTGAGCCTGATGATCGCAGTCGTCGGCGCCGCCACCGTCATCGTCGGCGCGCTCGGCGCGCTGGCGCAGACCGACATCCGCCGCATGCTCGGCTATGTCCTCATCTCGGGCGTCGGCAACATGCTCGTCGGTGTGGCGATCGGCACGCCGGGCGGGGTCAGCGGCTCCGTCTTTTACGCACTGCACTCCGTGGTTCTGATGACGGCGCTCTATCTTCTGGCGGGGCAGGTGGCATGGCTCGGAGGCAGCTTCTCGCTTGCAGCGCTCGGCGGGCTCTATCGCGGACGCGGCTGGCTTGCCGCCGTCTCGCTGATCCTGTTTCTGGCCGCCTGCGGGCTGCCGCCGTTTTCCGGCTTCTGGCCGAAGGTGATCCTCGTCAAGGCGTCGCTCGATATCGGTGCGTGGTGGCTTGCCGCCGCCCTCCTGATCGGCGGTTTCCTGACGACCATCTGCTTCGGCCGTGTCTTCCTGCTTGTCTATTGGCGCCCGGCAAGCCGGCCGGTTGATACGGCCGCCATCGGCTGGCAATCGGCGCTGCCGTTGCTGGTACTCACCGCACTCGTCATCGGCTTCGGCGTCCTGCCGGAACAGCTCCTGTCGCTGGCGCAGGCGGCGGCCGGAAGCCTTGCCGACCCCGGCGCCTATATCCATTCTGTCTTCCCGGGAGGAACCGCGCCGTGACTGCCTTCCTCTTCAATCTGCTGCTCGCCATCGCCTGGGTCGCCGTCTCCGGCAGCGCCTCGCTGCATAATCTCGTCCTGGGTTTCGTGCTCAGCGCCGTCGCACTCGCCATCGTCCGCGAGGCCTTCGGCGGCAAGGGCTATCTTCGCCGCACGCGCCTCATCCTGTCATTGGCGCTGCTTTTCATGAAGGAGCTGACGCTCTCCGCCTGGGTGGTCGCAAGGACGGTGCTGAGGCCGAGGATGGACATCCGGCCCGGCATCTTCGCCTTTCCGCTGACCGTCGACCGCGATTTCGAGATCACGCTGCTTGCAAATCTCATCACGCTGACGCCGGGCACGCTCTCCGTCGATGTTTCGGCGGATCGCAAGACGCTTTACGTCCACGCGCTCGACTGCGCCGATCCGGAGGCGGTGAAGCGCGCCATCGCGAACGGCTTCGAACGCAAGATCATGGAGGCCTTCCGATGATGCCGCCGCTCGCCATCATCTCGGGGGCTGCGACGCTCACGCTCGCGATCCTCGGCATCGCCTTTGTGCTCACCGCCTATCGCGTCATCGCCGGGCCGACGCTGCCGGACCGCATCCTTGCGCTCGACACGCTGACCGGCATCGCCATCGGCTTCATCGCCGCACTTGCCGTCAAGACGCATTTCGCGCTCTACATCGACATCGCAATCGCGCTGGGGCTGGTTGGCTTCCTCGCCACGGTCGCCTTCGCCCGCTTCGTCTTGTCGCGCGGTGCGCCAGCGCCCGAGCCGCCACCCCCCGGGAGACCGGCAGACAAGCGAAAAAAAGAGACAAAGCGCAGGTCGGCAAAGAGACCAGGCGGGAAACCGGCAAGAAAGGCAGGATGATGGGATACGTGCTTGCCACAGCCATCGCGGTGCTGATGCTTGCCGGCGCCTTCTTCGCGCTTTCAGCCTCCATCGGTGTCGTGCGCCTGCCGGACCTTTATTCGCGCATGCATGCCGCTTCCAAGGCAGGCACCGTCGGCTCCGGTCTTTTGCTTCTGGCTGCCGGTTTCTCGTCCGGGGAGGTTGCAGTCTTTGCCCGCGCGGCCGTCGGCGTTGTATTTCTGCTGCTGACGGCTCCGGTCGCGGCGCATCTGCTGGCAAAAGCTGCGCGAGACACCGGACATAGGCTATGGGAATTTTCTGTTCGAGATGATATGGAGGGCCGATAAGAGTATAAATTTGACCAACGGAGCTGGATTAACGCAAATTTACGTATGTGGCAGCCAAACTAAAGTCGTATCTACGCCCGAAAATCTTACTCTTCTGTGAATTTTCAGTAGAAACGACACAAATAACAATTGGCCTCCGCGTAAATCGGTGCTAATTGAATTGTAAGTAGAGTTCGAATTTCGAACTAGAATCGTTGCCGTTATTCGTCCTCAGCTTTAATTTCCAATGTCTAATTAAGGTTGTGGTTAGAAAAACGCAGCGATTTTGACTCGTATTCGGACAGTATAAGAGCAGCTTTCGGTCTCAAGAATCTAGGGGTGGATTCGCGTTTTAGGACATGAAGCCAGGGTCTGGGCTTTTACTGTTTGCCTCTACGAAGACGGTCCTCCGCAAGGAGGGTCATTCACGCATGCGAACAGGAGAACGAAATATGACGGATACCGCGACCGGCAATGGGCCGGAATTGCTGGTAGAGCTGACAGCTGATATCGTAGCGGCATATGTCAGCAATCATGTGGTCCCGGTCAGTGACCTGGCCAATTTGATTTCCGACGTGCATTCCGCACTGAGCAACACGTCTGCACCGCAACCCGCCGCAGCCATCATCGAAAAGCAGAAGCCCGCCGTTTCAGTGCGCAAGTCAGTACAGGACGATCAGATCACCTGCCTGGAATGCGGCGGCAACTTCAAGTCTCTCAAGCGTCATCTCATGACTCATCACAGCCTCTCGCCGGAAGAATACCGCGAGAAGTGGGATCTTCCCGCCGATTATCCCATGGTCGCCCCAGCCTATGCCGAGGCACGTTCGCGCCTCGCCAAGGAAATGGGCCTCGGCCAGCGCCGCAAACGCGGGCGCGGCTGAGCCTGACGCTCCAGACGTAAGAGCCGGGGCAACCCGGCTTTTTGCGCGACTGCGAGAGGTTAAGGAAAATAATCCTATTTATTTTCAGAGCCTTGCCAAGAAAGCACCGCTGTAACACGAGAAAGTTGTTCGGCAGTGCTTTCCAGCCAGCTTTTTGGTCGCGTACATTATATGAATTAATTCCTATTTTGTTGGGAGTTTTCATATATGCCTATTGAAAATCCGCCTCTGCCGCGTCTTCGGCTCGAACTTGCCCTGCGGCCTCTCATCAGCGATGTCCCTCCCGCTTTCCAGGGCTACGCGCCGCCTTCTTCCACTCTTCCGATCGATGCGGTTTGCCGAATTGCCCAGGAGCTCACCACCGAGATGGTCATGCTCGTGGGCGGCAGACTTCTGGCGCGCCGAGACCGCCGGCGCACGCTCTGTCACGTCCGGCAGATCGCCATGTATGTTTGCCATGTGGCGTTGCAGATTCCCCATGACGACATTGCCGGCGCGTTCGGCCGCAATCGCTCCACGGTCGGTCATGCCTGCATGACCGTCGAAGAACGGCGCGAGGATGCCGCCTTCGACGACTTTGTTTCCGCCGTCGAACGGGCCGTCAAATCCATCTTTCGTTCCGCCGGAGGCGCTGCGCATGAGTGAAAGAACCGATGCTGGCCGCAAGTCTCTGGTTCGGCTGCTGAAATTTCTCGCGAAGGGGGAGGCGGCCGTGGAGCGCGGGGAGGGCGGTGAGCTGACGCTCCGGCACGGGGGAGGCACCCATGCGCTCCCGACGGCGCTTTTTGAGGAGGCCGTATCGCTTGGCCTCATCACTACGGCCGCGAGCAGCGTCCGTCTCGCACCACCGGCCCGCGCCTATCTGCGCCGTGCCGCGGCCGAACGCGAAGAGGCGTTTCTCGAACAGCATGGGGAGATTGCGCTTCGCGTCGCCGAGATCGATGGTGCGCGCCAGTCCGTGCGCGTCAACGAGGCCGAATCGCCGCTCGCCGCGCTGTCGCGACTGAAGGACAGGAGCGGCTCGCCCTTTCTGCCGAAGGAGGCGCTTGTCGCCGGCGAGCGGCTGCTTGCGGATTTCACGCGGGCGCAGCTTCAGCCGCTCGTGACATCCTCCTGGCAGCCCCGATTGTCCGGCCGCATCAAGGGCGAGCGCGGCGGCATGGCGGATCTTGCCGATAGCGCCGTCGCCGCGCGCATCGCCGTCAACCGCGCGATCGAAGCCATGGGACCGGAGCTCTCCGGTGTGGCTCTCGACGTCTGCTGCTTCATGAAAGGGCTGGAAACCGTCGAACGCGAACGCCAATGGCCGGTCCGCTCCGCCAAGCTGATGCTGAGAACCGCGCTGCTTGCGCTTTCCAGGCACTACGACCCGCCCCGCCGCCAGGCCCGCGTTCAGCACTGGGGCGCGGAAGGCTATCGGCCCGATCTGTGAAGTGCCGGGGCCGACGGCTGAAATCCCAAGGGCTTCAGCTTGCCGTCAGACCGGCGCCGCAGGGCTGCTCTGCCGCATTTGCCAGGCAAAATATGCGAGTGCCGCACCCACGCTGATGAGCTCGATCCCCAGCAGAAAGCCGACCAACCACAGGGCCGTCACCGGCAGGCTGCTCCACAGGATCAGCGAGAGAAGAATGCCGACCAGCCCGCTAGCCAGCACCCAGCCCCAGTTCGGGAGTGGCCGGATCGTCAGCGCGAAGACCACCTTGGAGATGCCCTCGATCATGAAAAAGACGATCAGAAGCAGGGTGATCGTCAGCATTCCTTGCGCGGGATCGCGCAGGAAAAGAAAACCGATCAGCAGGGCAAGGATCACCGAGATCAACTGCAGCCAGAAATGCGGCACGTGGCGCGCACCGAGGAGGCTCAAACCTTGCAGGACGCCGCTGATGATCAGCAGCCATCCTAAAAGGACGATGACCGCCACCGATGAAATCACCGGATAGATGATCGCGAGAACCCCCGCCGCCATCAGCAGGATACCTTGGATCAGATACCACAGTGAGTAACGCTTGACAGTCTGCCTCACGGCGTCGCGAAAGACCTCCGCCGCCGCATCCATCGACATCGACATGGCTTTTCCTCCCCGGCAATCCCCTCGCTTGCAGTCGCCCGACGGCTAAGCCTATGTCGGAGCGGCTACCCGATATTTGCTATTTTAGCACGAATTTGGCGGGTTCGTCAGGTGCTGCGGTTGCTACGCTGCGCCGCCCGAAAATTAAAGTTTAGCAACATTCGATGTTTCGCCATTGCGCCCCTGGCGGACCACCACTACAGAAGAGCCGTCACCGGCCGGGCGCATTCCGGCCACGTAAGCGTTAACGTCACTCAACGCGTATGATCGAACGGCTCTGCGGCTTCGATCTGCGCGACTATGTCCTGCGGATCGTTTCCCGAAGCCCCGGAAGGACATGATGGATAACAATCAATCCGCAAACCCCCTGCTATCCGCACCCGCCATTGAGCGGGTCCGCCATGAATTGCGTCGCCGCCTGCTGACGGTCGAGAGCGTGGCCGACGTCACCCCCCGCATGCGGCGAATCGTTCTCACGGGCGAAGACCTCGTCGATTTCGTCAGTCTTGCGCCCGACGACCATATCAAGGTCATCGTGCCCGCCGCCGATGGCGCCGAGGAGCGCCGCGACTACACCCCGCGCCGCTATGACAACGCCGCTCGCAGCCTGACCATCGACTTCGCCCTTCACGAGGCTGGTCCCGTCACGCAATGGGCGATCGATGCCCGCCCGGGAACGGCCCTCGAAATCGGCGGTCCGCGCGGTTCGGCAGTGGTCTCCAGCACCGTGAAGAGCTGGCTGCTGGTCGGCGACGAAACTGCGCTGCCCGCAATCGGCCGCCGCATCGAGGAGAGCGGCGCGGGAACGGCGATCAGCCTTCTCGGCGCTGTCGCCGGACCGCAGGAGGAACAATCTTTTGAAACGGCCGCGGCGCTGACAACGCGCTGGGTGCACCGCCCGCTATCCGATGCCACCAATGCCGCGCCCCTGATCGCCGCCTTGAGCGGCATCGACATAGCTCCGCAAACACTGGTCTGGGTCGCTGCCGAAGCATCGGTGGTGCGGGCAATCCGCGCCCATCTCGTCGAGGAGCGCGGCTACCCGCTCGCCTGGATCAAGGCTTCCGGCTACTGGGTCAGGGGCAAGGCAGATACGACCGAGAAGTTCGGTTAGTTTTAGACCCAGCGGCGGAAAGCGCGCGGATGCCGGAGAGCAGGGCATCCGGCGCGGTCCGGTCATTCTAGGGATGTCCTCTGGTTCCCGTCATCACCAAGGCAGCGTGCCGTTGTGGTTGAAATATCCAGCCGTCGGGCCGCTATCGTCGAGCGTCGCTAGCGTCACGGCGACCTCGGCTGCCTGCTCGACCGTCCGGTATCCGGTATTGCCGTTCATCTCGGTGCTCGTATAGCCGGGATCGGCGGCGTTGACCTTGATGCCAAACGGCTCAGCCGCCTTGGCGATTGACACCGTCGCGGCATTGAGTGCGGATTTGGAGCTGTTGTATCCCAGCACGTTGACGCCGTAGAACTCATTCTCCGGATCGAGCAGCGATTGGATGGAGCCGAGTTCGCTGCTCATCATCACAATGCGCCCGGCCTTCGAGGCCTTGAGCAGCGGCAGGAAAGCCTGCGTCACCCGGATCGGCCCGAAGACATTCACCTCGTAGACGTCTTTGATGGACTCCATCGGCTCATCGAGCGGCGAGAGGCCGAAGCTTCCGGCGATTCCGGCATTGTTGACCAGAACGTCGAGAGAGCCGGTCTGTCCGGCAAGAGCCGCGGCTGCCGCGGCCACGCTGCGGTCGTCCGTCACATCGAGTTCGAGCCAACGCGCATCGCGGCCTTTGGCCCTTAGCTTTGCGGCGGCTTCTTCGCCGCGTTCCCGGTCGCGGCAGCCGAGCCAGACCCGGTAACCCTCCGCCGCCAGGCGTCTTGCGATTTCCAATCCGATACCCTTGTTGGCGCCGGTCACCATTGCAGTCTTCATGATGGTCATGTGTCACTCCGTTTGTGGAGCATCACAGATCGTGCAGATCACGCCCTTGGTGTGAGCCGCAAAATCCCGGCTTCTTGCCTATTCCTCCTGAGCTGCTGCCCGCAGCGCGCCGGTGCCTTGTCTTGCGTCCGGCGGCCATGCCACCATATGTCCATGATGGAAGCGATGGACGAATTGCGCGATCGCGCGCTGAGATACGCGCAGGGCCAGCGCACTGAAACGCTGGTACCGCGCGTGACGATCACCAAGGACGCGGCGCTGACGGGCATGACGCCGGGCATTTATGAGCCGATGCTCTGCCTTGTTCTCCAGGGCGCAAAATGCGCGATCATCGGCGACAGAAGGCTGCACTACGACCGTGCGAGCTATTTCGTGGCAAGCATCGAAGTCCCTGGGGCCTGCCAGATCGTTGAGGCGCGTCCTGAAAGTCCCTATCTTGCACTCGCCCTGACGCTGGACATCCCGACGGTTGCGGAAATCATCATCGACATGCCAGGCCTCCCGCCAATTGCCGATGGTCCCGGTTTCGGCATCAGTCCGGTGACGCATGAACTTGCCGATGCATGGCTGCGGCTGGTGAAGCTGTTCGATACACCTGCCGACATTCCGATCATGGCGCCGATGCTGGAGCGTGAGATCATCTACCGCGTACTGCAGGGGCCGCACGGACCGATGATCCGCCAGCTCGCCCGCAGTGACAGCCGCCTCGGCCAAGTCCGCCGCGCCATCAGCCACATCCGCGAACACTTCGATCAGAGCGTGACGATCGAAACGCTTAGCTGCATTGCCGGCATGAGCCCGTCCGTCTTCCACAAGCATTTCAAGGATGTGACGGCGATGAGCCCGATTCAGTACCAGAAGAAGCTTCGGCTGCATGAGGCACGCCGCCGCCTGCTCGCCGATCCGGGCGATACGGCGCGCGTCGCCTTTTCCGTCGGCTATGAAAGCGCCACCCAATTCAGCAGGGAATATGCGCGCCAGTTCGGACTGTCGCCCGCACGCGATGCCGGAAGATTGAGGGCGCGTAATTCCGAAAGCAGCGAACTGATCGACGTCTGAGCGTGCTCACGCCGCGGCGCGGACCCGTGCTTCCTCGCGGATGCGGTTGACCATCGAGCGCAGCCCGTTGGAACGCTGCGAGGAGAGGTTTTCGACTAGGCCGATCTTGGAGAAGATCTCGAAGGCGTCGAGCGCGGCGATCTCCGAAGCCTTCTTGCCGGAATAGGTGGCGAGCACGATGGCGACGAGGCCGCGCACGATGTGCGCATCGGAATCGCCCTCGAAGGTCAGGACCGGATTTTCCGGATCGCCCGCGGTTTGCGTCACCAGCCAGACCTGGCTTGCGCACCCCATCACCTTGTTCTCGGAGGTCTTCTTGTCGTCCGGAAGGTTCGGCAGCGCCTTGCCGAGCTCGATGACATAGCGGTAGCGGTCTTCCCAGTCGTCGAGAAAAGAGAAATCGTCGATGATCTCGTCGAGAGATGCCATGGTCGGGCCTTTCGCTGTTGCCAGTGATATAGGTGAAGTGGCGCCGCTTTTGAACCAGTAAAAAGAAAAACGCCGTGAAGGATGGGCATCCTCACGGCGCAGCAAACGCTGAAAGCAAACAGGGCAGGCACGTCAGGCACGGGACATCTCCACCTCTGCGGACTGCCGGTGCAAGCTTGGGATGCGGCTTGGGCCGCGGAATTCTTAGAGAACCGGCTTTGGCGTCGGCAGCGGAATGGTGCCGGTCACGACCTCGTCGGAGGCCGAACCGTCATCCACAGGCGGGCGGTAGGGCATCGGCTGGTTCAGCGCGGCAGCCTTTTCCTCCGTCATGGAAGGCGCAACGGCCGCAACGGGTGCTGCGCCAAGCGGAGCGTCAGGCGTTGCCTCTGCCAGCTTCGGTGCGGCGGTCTTATTGTCGGCGAACTTGCTATCGAGCAGCTCATAGGCGACACGGGCGCCTTCGCGGGCCCGGTAGCCGAGTGCCGTCAGGGTCTCGCCGCCCTTGGCGCAGACCTCCGGTTTCTCGCTGCACATGCCGGTGATATAGTCATAGGCGCCGCTGACGGCAGTGAAGGCGTCGGAGAATTGAATTTGGGGGTCGCCCGCAAGCCGCGTCGAACTCTCCGAGCTGAAGAGCGGCAGCAGTAGCAGCACAAGGCCGAACCAGAACGATCCTTTGATCAGTAACCACATTATCGTGCCCATCCTGTTTTCCCGTTCGGTCTTGCCGCCGAATCAGGCCCGGTTTTCCGGTGTGCTTTCACCCTAGCGATGAAGTGCAAATGCCGGTTTTCGAAACTTGGTGGCATTTGCGGCAAATTTAATTCGAATTTTAAATAAAGGCGTTCGCACCGCATTTCAGTCAAATTGTAGCCATCGGCGTTAAGCATGCCAGAGGCTGCCCTCTGGAATTGCAAGGGTTCTCCGGCGCGCGCCTGCCCCAAAAGTTAACGCAAACCTGAAATGTGAGCGAAATCCGCCGCTTACCCCCTATTAACCACAAAAAACAAAGCGCCTTCAGGATGGCTCAAAATGGGATTTTTGCGGCGTTTGGGCTGTGGAGCGCGTCTTTGCCTTATCCTTTCCTTAAGCCGCGCAGGCCTATTCTCCGGCTGTCTTGAAGGCCTCTTGGGGCGGGTATTGCGTGCGAGTATTGAGTGACATTGGTGGACGGGCGGCAGCCCTCGTGGATCGTGCGGCGAGAGGCTGGCTTTCCCGTATGGGAAGCGGCGAAGCCGTTGCCGAGCGGGAGCTCGTGATCCTGCGCCGCCTCATCTTTCTCTCCTCGGCAGCGCTCGTCGCGACGCCGGCGGGCCTCTCCTTCGTCACCAGCCCGGCCGTTGCTCTGCCGGCGGGTGTCGCGACCGTCTGCGCTGCCTTCCTCTTTTCGGCCGTCGGCAGCATCGCGCTTTCGCGCCACAGCGCCGTAGCGGCAAGCGTCGCGGCAGCGCCCGCGGAAGAGTTCTTCCTTGAAAACAGTGCCGGCCTCGTTCTCTTCCTCGATCCCCACGGCCATGTGACGGCTGCAGGCGGCCGCAACAGCGGCGAATTCCTTGCCTGGATGCGCGATCCGAGGGGCAGGGGCTTCATCGAGCAGGTGCATATCTCCGACCGCATTCTGTTTCTCCAGGCTCTCGACCGGCTGCGCCAGGGTGCGGAAAGCGCCAGCGTCGACCTACGGGTCGATCGGCCCAGCGTATCGCGGGACCTGCGCCAGTTTGCGCATCTGAGAATGGACATGACGGCGCAGCGCGATCTGGACGGCGGGCTCCGCGCCATCGTTGCTCAGCTACGCGACGTGTCGATCGAGCATCAGCTGCGCCTCGAAGCCGAAAGCCGGGCGGCCGATGCCGAATCAGCCAACGATGCCAAGTCGCGCTTCCTCGCCGCTGTCAGCCACGAGCTGCGCACGCCGCTGAACGCCATCCTTGGCTTCTCGGATATCCTGATCGGCGAATATTTCGGCAAGTTCGAGAACGAGCGCCAGCGGGAATATGTGAACCTTGTGCGTGATTCCGGCGCGCACTTGCTTTCCGTCGTCAACACCATGCTCGACGTGAGCAAGATCGAGGCTGGACGCTACGAGCTGGTGCTCGAGCCTTTCGATATCGGCGCCTCTGTAAGGTCCTGCGAAGCGATGCTTGCGCTGCAGGCAAAGTCGAAGGGGGTAACGCTGACCAGCCGCATCCAGCGCGATCTCGATGAGGTCGTCGCCGATCAGCGGGCGATTCAGCAGATCCTGATCAATCTCGTCGGCAATGCCGTGAAGTTCACCGAGGCGGGCGGCGCTGTTACCGTCGATGCGGCGGTGCGCGGCGGCGTTCTGCAGCTCAGTGTCAGCGACACCGGCATCGGCATCCCGGCCGACAGGCTGGAAACGCTCGGCCAGCCCTTCGTGCAGGTCCAGAACGACTACACCCGCCAGTACGAGGGCACCGGCTTGGGCCTATCGCTGGTCAAGGGCCTGGTGGCGCTGCATGGCGGTCACTTCGCGATCGCCAGCGTGCCCGGCGAAGGCACGATCATCACCATTTCGATCGCGGCGGATGGTTCCGGCGCCGGCGCCGCGGAGGCGGCCAGAGACCGGACCGTCGAGTTTCCGCCGCGCCTGAAGACTGTCGCTGCACGGGAAGAGGGATTTTTCGATGGCCGCGCGCAAGCGAAAATCGCCTAACGGAAGGAGAGGCCGGCAAAAGCCGGGCCTGCTCCTCACAGGGGCTGCCGCCTTGGGCGGCGTGGGCATGACGGGCGCTTCGGCGCTCGGCGGCGCCATTGCGCGCAACCCGTCGCTGGCGGGCGGTACCGCTGCCTTTATCGTGATCTTCAGCTTCGTCGCCGCCAATGCGCTGTGGTACCAGCCGGGCACACATCCGCATCCTTTCTTCCGCACCCGTGATGCGCGGTTTCCCTTCTCGATCGGCCGTTCGGCTTCAACCGAACCGAACCCGGCTGACGTCACCACTTTCAAGATCGAGCGCCCGGGCGACGAAAGTGCTGCCGTCACCACCAGTGCGACGCCGCCGGCGGCTGCACCCGGCCAGCAGCCGAGCCAGCTCGTCATGGACATCCAGCAGGAATTGATTCGCCGCGGTCTCTATAACGGCACGGCCGATGGTGTCATCGGCCCGCGAACGAGCGCTGCGATCCTGTTCTTCGAGGAGACCGTCGGCATGCCGCAGGGCGGCGATGCGACGCCGGAAGTACTCGCGGCGCTGAAGACCGGTTCCATCGGGCCTACGACCATTCCGGCCGAGAAGCCGCCCGAGGACGTGTCATCGCAAGCCTCTGCCGAAGACCCGGTCGCTGCCGCAATCCGCAGCGCCGAGAAACAGGTCAGGACGGCGCCTTCCGCGCCGAAACGCGTCCCGTCATCCGAGCTTACCAATGTCGATTTGGTGCTGGAGATCCAGAAGGGCCTCGCCAACATGGCCTACGCCAATGTCGGCGTCGACGGCGTCGCCGGCGAACAAACCCGCGCCGCCATCCGCCACTTCCAGAAGCACTACAACCTGCCGGAAAATGGCGAACCCAATACGGCGGTGCTGAAGAAGCTCAAGGAAATCGGCGCGATCTAGGGCTGGTTCTCAGATTAAAGTTGTAAAATACCACTCTCAGGTGCTCTGATCTGCCTTTAACATTGGCAGGCCCCGTTTCGTCCAGATCGATCGACGGCAGCCCATCGCGTCATTTCTTGACCGAAGGCGAGGCGGATGGGTGTGACCGGATGCCGCAACCCGCTGCTCCCCTGTAGCTGCTCGCATGCCTTCGCCGTACGGGAGTTCTGGCCGGATTCATTGAGGTTGCGGGCCCAAATACCCGCGTTGCCGGTCACTCAAAGCGTAACAGATCCCCGAGCTAGCCAGATCATAATGTGGCGGAACTCCTTGAATTAATTCCAGCGGGATCCTATCTGCGGAATTAATTAGTACGCTATCGATAAATCATATGACAAAATGCTTGCCCCACCCGTCACCCTTCGGCTCATCGAGATTTTGCGCGCATAGCGGGCAGAGAAGCACTGCCGAATATGCCGCATGCCCAGCGTTTCACAAAAAAATGATGCGCGCAGAGTCGCCCCTGGTGTTATCGAGTCGACCTGCGACCGGGGGGTCAGTCAGGAACTGAAAGGTGTGATTGAAAAGTCACTTATTTCGCTTAGATGCCGATCGGAAGGTTATCTGCGTGTCCCAGCATACGGTTGGTCAGAGGGTGTGCGGCCGGAATGAGCCGTGTTCCACATCTGCCAGTTTGGCCGAATGATGCGCGAAGCCTCCGGCGGCGACCCCGCAAACCGATATTCTTGGTCGCACGATGTATAAGTCAATTGCCTCTTTAACGAGTTCCGATAACCAGCGTCTTTACAAGACGTTGTTTGACCACTTTTCCACCGTTTATCCTGCGGTCTCGAAATCGAGCATGGCAGAGTTTCATCTGGGTGGAGATCAGACCTTCCGGCTGCTTCGAGGTTCGCAGGACCTGACCTTCGAGGTTACCTATTCCGACATCTCGCGCTTTGCTTCCGTCACGCGGCTTTTGAATTCGAGGGCGCGGAAGTACACGAAGGGGGCAGCGCTTCACTGGAATACGTCCCGGGTCGCTCCGCCGCGCGGGCTTCTCAACCTTCCCCGTCCTCTAGAGGAATCGCGGGCGCCTGAAGAGGTGCTGATGGCGATATTCCATCTGGACCTGAATGATCCGGTCGAGGTGGAGAGACGAATCACCACCTGTATTGCCGCTCTCTATCCTTCCGGCCCCCGCCTGCAGGCGGACCATCAGGAAAATGACGGTCAGAGAACCGTGGCGCAGCTGGCCGATTGGCTTTCGTTCCAGGGCGCCAAGCAGGTGCTTCTGATAGACGATCCGGATGAGGCGGCGACGATGTTGATCTCCATGATGTTCGGAGGGATGGCATCGCGCGTGACCGCCGGTGAGGGGCTGCCCGACCGGGCACAACTCATTACCTACCTCAAAGGCTGCATTCAGCTTTTCGTGCGGGGCTGCCGCAGGGAAGAGCGCTCGCCCGACTCCCAGAATCCCTAGCGCTATTCCGAGATTTTTGAGTCGCCCTCTCTTGGGGCGGCACCGCTCCTCCCGATCGTGCGACGGCGCAGGATCAGGATTGTTGTCTTCATGAATCAACCAAATCGAGCAGCCAGCGGATCAGTTCGTGGCAAAAATGCAACTCGGTTCGCTTGTATTAGATTTATGGTACGACAACGTTTATTAAATAATTGACCGACCCGTACCCGTCCTGTTCTAAGGATCGCGTTACCGAAGCAAATCGCTCGGCAACGCCTGGCGGACTGAAATTTCAGGGGACCGCATCCATCGCGCAAGTAAAGAGCCAAACCGTCAGGTTGGCCTTTGGAACGGAGACACAAATGACAATCAAGAGCCTCCTTCTCGGCTCCGCTGCTGCCCTTGCAGCAGTATCGGGCGCTCATGCCGCCGACGCTATCGTCGCTGCTGAGCCGGAACCGGTTGAGTATGTTCGCGTTTGCGACGCCTATGGCACCGGCTACTTCTACATCCCCGGCACGGAAACCTGC
Organism: Rhizobium sp. P32RR-XVIII; assembly: GCF_012641395.1. Classification (GTDB taxonomy): domain Bacteria; phylum Pseudomonadota; class Alphaproteobacteria; order Rhizobiales; family Rhizobiaceae; genus Rhizobium. Next base: position 107,869 of record NZ_JABAIH010000002.1, read on the forward strand.
CTCAACATCGGCGGTTACGTCCGCTTCGACGTTGGCTTCGGCGCCGGCGATGCATTCAAGAACAACGCTGCGGACGACTGGGATGCTCGTACGCGTGCACACATCAACGTTATTGCAAAGAGCGATACGGAATACGGCACTCTGACGAGCGCGATCATTCTTGAATCCAACTACCGTCCGAACGCTGTTAGCAGCGACGAGCCGACGGCTGGAGCGTCTTCCACGTTCGGCAGCTCTCAGAACACCACGGGCATCGACGAAGCCTACATCGACCTCGCCGGCGTCCGTGTTGGTAAGTTCGCCAACTGGTGGGATGACGACTTCTCGAGCGAAACCGACATCATGTCGACCCTCAATGGTTCGACGAAGCAGAACTCCATCCGTTATCAGTACGACACTGGCGACTTCTATGCCGGTATCGCTCTCGAAGAACTGGTTCAGACCGACAACGGTAACGGTCACAATGCCAACAACCTCGGCATCGACGCTTCGGTCGGCGGTAAGGTCGGTGGCTTCACCTACGCAGTCATCGGTGCTTACGACATGGATGCCGAGGAAGGCGCAGTACTCGCAAAGATCGGTGTTGACGTTGGCCCGGGCACGCTCTCGGTCGCTGGTATCTACTCCACCGGTCTGGGCGACGAAGGCTTCAACGGCTATTACGACGCCGGCGAATGGTCTGTTGCTGCTCAGTACGCACTCAAGGCGACCGACAAGTTCACGGTCACCCCGGCTGTCCAGTACATCGACAACATCGATGCCGACACCAACGGCGACTGGGACAGCGGCAACGAGATTCGCGCTGGCGTGACTCTCGATTACAAGATCGTAGAGAACCTCTCGACGAAGCTCACTGCTACCTACGTATCGGCCGATCACGACGACGCTTCGGACAACGATTGGGTTGAAGGCTTCTTCCGCCTGCAGCGCAACTTCTAATCGAAGAAATACAACTGATCAGTTTGACCTCCGATCAGTTTCGAGAGGAGAGCCCGGTATCCCAGCCGGGCTCTTTTCGTTCGTAGGAGGCCTGGCAGAGCCTTCGGGTCCGCGCTTCACGTGACAAAAATACAACGTAAACTTAAAAGAAATAATTTCTGGTACGAACACGTTTATTAAATAATTGACGAGTTGGGGGGGCGCTGTTTCATGGGCCTCGTTGCCGAAGCGCCTGCTCGGCAACGCTTCGCGGACCGGGGGCCGCACCCATCGCGCAAGTGAAGAGCCAAACCGTCAGGTTGGCCGCTGAAACGGAGACACAAATGACCATCAAGAGCCTTCTTCTCGGCTCCGCTGCTGCCCTGGCAGCAGTATCGGGCGCTCATGCGGCCGACGCTATCGTCGCTGCTGAGCCGGAACCGGTTGAGTATGTTCGCGTTTGCGACGCCTATGGCACCGGCTACTTTTACATCCCCGGCACCGAAACCTGCCTTAACATCGGCGGCTACCTCCGCTTCGACGTTGGCTTCGGCGCCGGCGATGCATTCAAGAACAACAGTGCGGACGACTGGGATGCTCGTACGCGTGCACACATCAACGTTATTGCAAAGAGCGATACGGAATACGGCACTCTGACGAGCGCGATCATTCTTGAATCCAACTACCGTCCGAACGGTTTCAGTAGCGATGCATTTACGGCTGGTGCATCTTCCACGTTCGGCGGCTCTCAGAACACCACGGGCATCGATGAAGCCTACATCGACCTCGCCGGTTTCCGCGTTGGTAAGTTCGCCAACTGGTGGGATGACGACTTCTCCGGCGAAACCGACGTGATGACAACCATCAACGGTTCGACGAAGCAGAACTCCATCCGTTATCAGTACGACAGCGGCGACTTCTACGCCGGTATCGCTCTCGAAGAGCTGGTGCAGACCGACAGCGGCAACGCCAACAACCTCGGCGTCGACGGTTCGATCGGCGGTAAGGTTGGTGGCTTCACCTACGCGGTGATGGCCGGTTACGACACGGACGCCGAGGAAGGCGCAGTACTCGCAAAGATCGGTGCTGACATTGGCCCGGGCACGCTCTCGGTCGCTGGCATCTACTCCAGTGGTTTGTCTGATGATGCCGACCACTTTAACGGCTATTACGACGCCGGCGAATGGTCGATTCTCGCTCAGTATGCGCTCAAGGCAACCGACAAGTTCACGGTCACCCCGGCTGCTCAGTACATCGACAACATCGATGCCGACGCTGACGGCAACTGGGACAACGGCAACGAGTGGCGCGCTGGCGTGACCCTCGATTACAAGATCGTCGAGAACCTATCGTCGAAGCTCACTGCTACCTACGTCTCCGACAACCACGACGGTGCGCCGGATCAGGACTGGGTTGAAGGCTTCTTCCGCCTGCAGCGCGACTTCTAATCGAAGAAATACTACTGATCAGATTGACCTCCGATCAGTTTCGAGAGGAGAGCCCGGTATCCCAGCCGGGCTCTTCTTTTTGTCGTTCAGACTTGTAATCCCTGTGCGCTAAGTCCGCCCCGGAACGGTTACGTTAGCCGCCCTATCGAATCCTCCATTCCAATCTCTCATGAGGGCTATGTCTGCGGCTTTGCGGACTAACCTGCCGATGTCGTCCATAATGGAAAATTGCTCGTCAATACCGGCACGTTTACTAAACAATTGACGGGCCGCGAGGTCTCCTGTCTTTTAAGGGCGTTGTGTTCGGGAACTCCTGGCGGACTGAACTTTCAGGGGACCGCATCCATCGCGCAAGTAAAGAGCCAAACCGTCAGGTTAGCCTCTGGAACGGAGACACAGATGACCATCAAGAGCCTCCTTCTCGGCTCCGCTGCTGCTCTGGCAGCAGGATCCGGCGCCCATGCTGCCGACGCTATCGTCGCTGCTGAGCCGGAACCGGTTGAGTATGTTCGCGTTTGCGACGCCTACGGCGCTGGCTACTTCTACATCCCCGGCACCGAAACCTGCCTCAACATCGGCGGCTACCTCCGTTTTGAAGTAGGCTTTGGCGCGGGCGATGCCTACGACAACAACGGTTCGGACGACTGGGATGCTCACACGCGTGCGCATCTCAATGTCATCGCCAAGAGTGATACGGAATACGGCACGCTGACGAGTGCGATCATTTTTGAATCCAACTTCCGGCCGAACGGCGTTCCTACCTCCGCTAAGACGGCGACATGGTCGTCCTCGGTCGGCGGTGACCAGGACGGCAGCACTGTCATCGACGAAGCCTACCTCGACATCGCCGGCTTCCGTGTTGGTAAGTTCGCCAATTGGTGGGATGACGACTTCTCGGGCGAAACCGACCTGATGACGACCATCAACGGTTCGACGAAGCAGAACTCCATTCGTTATCAGTACGGCGATGACAACTTCTACGCCGGTATCGCTCTCGAAGAACTTGTTCAAACCAACGGCGGCGCCAACAACCTCGGTATCGACGGTTCGATCGGCGGTAAGGTCGGTGGTTTCACCTACGCGGTGATGGCCGGTTACGACTCTGACGCCCAGGAAGGCGCAGTCCTTGCAAAGATGGGTGCTGACATTGGCCCGGGCACCCTCTCGGTCGCCGGCATCTACTCCAGCGGTTTGTCTGATGCTGTAGATGCTGATGGCAACCAGTTCAACGGCTACTACGATGCCGGCGAATGGTCGGTTGTCGGCCAGTATGAGCTCAAGGCAACCGACAAGTTCTCGGTCGCCCCGGCGGTTCAGTACATCGACAACATCGATGCCGACGCCAACGGCAACTGGGACGGCGGTAGCGAGTGGCGCGCTGGCGTGACCCTCGATTACAAGATCGTAGAGAACCTCTCCACGAGGCTCACAGCAACCTACGTCTCCGACAAGCACGACGCTGCGCCGGATCAGGACTGGGTTGAAGGCTTCTTTCGCCTAGAGCGCGACTTCTAGAAATACAACTGATTGGATTGATTTCCGACCGGTTTCGAAAAGAAGAGCCCGGCTCCCGGGCTCTTCTTTGTCGTTCAGACCTGCAATCCCTGCGCGAAGATTCGCAGGCTGGATCGCAGATAGCTTTTCGTCTTTCTTGCGCGTGCCTCCAGCTCGACCCCCGCACGGTCGATGCTCAGGCTTCCGAAGACGATGCCGATCAGCATCGTTGCCGCGGCGTCGGCGTCGATCACGGTAATGCGGCCTTCCTGCCTGAGCCGCCTGAACCAGTCGGATAGCTTTTCACGGGCAACCGTGAAATCCTCTCTCAATTCCGGAACATAGTCGGCTGCCTCCCAGCCGACCTCAACCAAAAAGTAGTCGCTCATATCAGCGGCCTGGGTGCTGCTACCATTATCGAGGAAAAAAGTTCGCTCGAGCATCTCCTCGATCGGCGACCGTTCATCCATCGCAGGGATGAAGAAAATGAACTCGCTTCGAGACTTCAGTATTTCGCGCAGCAGGTCGGCCTTTCCGTCGAAGAACTCGTAGAAAGTCCTTTTCGAAATGCCGCATCTGGCGGCGATCACGTCAACCGTCGTGTTGACGTATCCCGCTTCAATGAAGACATCACGGCCCCCGCTGATGATGTCATTTCTCCGCTGATCGGAGTCCACGCACTTGGGACGTCCGCGCGGCCTCTTCAATTCTGCGTTAGAGTTCACGATTTCTCCCCGCTTATAATTCATTCCCCTTGCGTTCACCGATACATGAACGCGCGCAGCTGGTACAGCACCATCAACTAAATCGTTTCAGACAGCCTCCGTTCTGCTCAGGGGACCCCCAATTGCCCGCCTGATCGGTCACTCATTGTTGCAAACTTTGAAGAGAATATGAAGTTCCTTGCAGGCACGTTCTAATTGTCTGCCGCCGGCCAACAAAATCTGACGCTGTTTGCAACTTATTAACCATATTACGTGAAGCTTCCCTAATGTACGCGGGGAGTGGCGACATAGGCAGCATTCCGGTGATCAAAGATTGTCCGCGCGATTTCCGTCCAGGGACGGTAGCGGAGCGGGCTGCGGCTGGCGGCAGAGGTATTGCGTTGCCGCTTGCTCCCGCCCGGTCTATACCGCGGCCATGAGATTGCGCACCGACATTTTCGTTTCGGCCCTGCTGCGCCGGGTCTTCGCCAAGGGGGATTTCGCAGCCGTCGAGAAGAAGGGCGCGGAGGAGGCGGGCGCGATCTTCATTCGCCAGCGCTTCCGCGACGGGTTGGAGACGCTATACGGCCCGGCGCCGCAAAGCTTCTTCGACGAGGAGGACAGCGGCACCCGTCTTTTCGAGATCAGGCTTGAGAAGGCTGAGGCCGAAAACGTGTGGGAACTGCTCCAGCGTGAACGCAGGTTCGACCCGGACCTCTGGATCGTCGAACTCGAAGCCGACGAGGTTGCGGAACTCCTTCCGCTTGCCGAGGAGCGGAAAAACCCTCTTTAGATCCTACGGCGGCTGACGATGCGGATGTCGTCTCCGGCCGGCACCCGGCGCGCCAGGCGCGGCGCTGCGGGAACCTCGTCTTCGGGTTTGTACGTATAGCTGTCGGCGCGGCGCCAGGCTTCGACCCGCTGATGGCATTCCTCGGGATCGAGCGCATCAAGAACCGCCCAGGCACGGGTGACATTGTGCTGCCGGTCGGCAAGCTGGGGGTATAGTCTCTCCAGCACGAACACCGCGTCGAGAAAACCCATTCCAAGGCTGGTCAGCGTCATTGCGAGCTGATGGCCGGAAATGTCGAGCATGATGCGTTCGGCAAGCCAGCGGCTGGCCGAAAGCGCATCGGCAAGCGCCGTTGCGAAATGGCTGGCGTCGCGCGCCCGGGCAAAGCGGACAAGCAGAGCTTGCTGAACATCGGTGAGCGTGCGCAGTCCGAGACGGTCGCCGTCTCTGTGTCCGAGATGTCTCGCCAGCCCCTTGATCCGCCTCCGCATTGCCTCTTCGCTGGCAAGGCGCTCGGCGAATTCCGCGTCTTCTATGGAGGCAGTGACCGGCGGTGGTGAGAGCACCTCTGCCGGCTCTTCGACAATCGCGCCCGGACGGGCCCGCGGCTCTGCCTGGCGCAGCGCCACGAGCGCATCGATGACCTTCGGCGACAGGCTCTCGCGGCTGACGATCGCTCTGGCGTGCGCCACACCCTGCGACCGCGCAATGATGATCAGCGTATCGTCGTCGATCGCCTGCGACGCCGTCAAAAACGGCGCGGCGATTGCGATCGGTTGACTTCCGATGAAGAGGGCGACGGCCGGAGGTATGGTCTTGCACTGGGAAAGCGCGGCAACCGCCTGGCGGCGTGCTTCGTCGGAAGAAGCCTGGAAGAGCGGCACGAACAGTTCGGCGAACTGGCGCAGCTCGGATCGCGTGGGATGCACCAACCCCTCGAAGCTGCTGATGGTCGCCATCAATACCACATCCTTTTTCCGGATGCCCAAGGGGCCCTCTAGGTCTCGAAACCGGTCACGCACACGAACACCCTGGAAACGCCGAACTCGGACCACATGCGCTGGCGGCACGCACAATCAGCCCACGCGAAGATGAACAAAGTCTACACCGGCAGGGTTAATGCTCGCTTAAGATTTTAATCAAATGCCCAGGAATGACGCACGTTAAGCGTGCGCGTTGGCCGGCCCGCAGAGCCATAAAAAACGCACCCTGCAGCCGCAAGGCGCGTCCGGACATGACTGAAGATGAAGTCTCAAAGAGCCTTGTGGGCCCGCAGGGCCGTCAGCAGCTTCTCGTTATCGGTATAGCCGGCCTGGTAGAGATCGAGCGCGGCAGAGGCGGCAGACTGCGCCTCGGTGCTTTTAATGTCCACGCGTCGTTCCGTGCACCATGCATCCAATGCGCTTCTCAGAACATCGAGGTCTTCTGATGAGAATGATGAATTCACCAGTAAAGACATTTCCTGCCCTCCGTTATTACGGCAAGAGCATATATGGTCTCCCAAGCGGTCGTTGCCTTCATATGTACGACCGATGAGACGACCATACGCCCATATCGAGGCACCGCAATCGATATTTTCGTGACGCGAACAGGCTGCAAGGACACTTTCATGTCATTGGGCCGCCTCGAATTTCTAACTCCCTGAAACCTATGTGGAAACATAATCTGCTTTTTTGTTGGTACGGTTTGAAACCAATCGGCCGGCAGCGACGTTTAGTTATCGGTCTGTCGCCCAGACGCCATGAAGTCGCATATTAGTAAACTGTTAACTATCATGTGTCTCAATTCGGATGGGAATGGCGCGATTGAGTGCTTCGGTCGTCAAGATTCCGCTTCACGGTATTTCGAACAGGAGCCGTGAGAAAGGCGCGAATGCCCTGGGCCCGAAAAGTTCGGGACCTCAGGACGCGCTGGCTCGCGCAGGCGGGCAGGGTGAAATCCGCTCACATTCATCCGTCTCGGGCAATACATGGAGACGAGAATGGCCATAGTAGTCGCATTGGCGGACCGGCGGCCGCAAGCACCCCGCCCGAAAGACAGAGAGCCCGTCAAGGCTCAGATTCTGCTCTTCACCGGCGTGCGGTATGAGCGGCTCGTAGAGATGCCGAAGCGTAAACCGCAGCGCGCACCGGTTGTGGAAAACGAGTAGAGTCTAGTTGGCAGGTGCGTAGAGACTGCAGCCGGCGTCCTGTAGGAAGCTCCTGGCTGCCTCATCGAAACTTGCCTGCGGTGCAAGGGTTCGCAGCACTGCGTAGCCCCGCGGCTGCGTCATCTCGACAAGGATGGTTGGCTGCAGTTCTGCCGGAAGCGATTTCCGAAGCCCCGTCAGCTGGATCGGGGTTGCGACGAGAACATCCAGCATTCCCCCAACCGACGTCCGGTCGTTCATGCTGAAGACCTCGTTCGAGGCGCTGTCATAGACGGCGACCGACCAGAACGGCACATTCCCTTGACCGGTGAAGCGAACAGGACCGTCCTCGAGATCGAAGGAACAGACGGCGGTGCGCACGAACGGATCATTGTTTGCAAGCCCCGTTTCATCGCCCAGTGCCGAGAGGAGATAGAACGTGTTCGAATCGCCCTCGGCAAGTACCCGCGTCGCGGCATCCCTGCCGGTATAGTGCGGCAGGGCGAGGATGATGACGAGATGCAGCAGCGCAGCGCCGAAGAGGCCGGTCAGGACCGCGAAGATCATCCTAAGCATTGCCGCACCCGATCTTCTCAAGCTTCGGCATGGCGAGATCGATAACGCCGGAGCTGCCGGCGGTCGGGGTGTCGAAGAGTGTCAGGACGAGACGGAAGGTGCCGGCCGCAGGCAGCGCCAGCCAGTTTCCCGGTTTGGCATGTGACGAGATCTCGATCGTGAAACTGCTGTCGGCGTTGCGCAGGACCGTCCAGGAATTCAACGCAGCCGGCAGGCCGGCCCGCACCGCTGCGGGATTGCCGCTATTATCGGAGGTGAACAACGTCCAAAGCCGCGCAGGCGGCGTCTGCCCGCTCATGCGATAAGTGCACGCCGCATTCAGCCGGTCACCGTTGTCGTCCACGCTCGCCGTGAAAGCCAGCCCTTCGGCTGTGCCGTAAAGCAGTTTGCCGGCGCGCGCGCGGTGGGACTTCGCATAAGGATCGGCATCGGCGGTCTGCAGCTCGGGAAAAGCCTCCCAGGCGCCGAGTTTGATCGCGCCGAAGCCCTGCGTGGCATCCAGCGCATAAAGCGAAACCATGATCCCGCCGCCGAAAGCGACAACCAGCGTGATCGCGATGAAGAGCGGGAATCGAAACACTGCAGGCCCTTGAAAACAAATCAGGCGAAAGGGTTAGCATTGATTCCGGCAGGGTGGAATGGTCGAGTGGCTAATGCGCAGGCAAAGGGGCGCATAACGCGTTGCGTTCTATAACGCATGGCGTTATGCTATCTGAATGATCCAGAGCTTCGCGGATGCCGAAACCGAGAGAGTTTGGAGCGGCCTGCGAAGTCGGAAACTGCCGTCCGATATTCAGCCGGTCGCCTTACGGAAGCTGCGCCTGATCCATCAGGCGAGGACGATAGACGATCTGCGCGTGCCACCGGGAAACAGGCTCGAAGCTTTGAAAGGCGATCGCCGCGGTCAACATTCCATTCGGGTCAACGATCAATGGCGGATTTGTTTTAGCTGGCAGGAAGGAGCAGCCCACAATGTCGAAATCGTCGATTATCACGGATGAAGGCGATCTGCTGGCCAATCCGCATCCGGGCGAAATCTTGCTGGAAGAGTTCCTGAAGCCGATGGAACTTAGCCAGAATGCTTTGGCACGTGCGATCCATGTTCCGCCGCGGCGGATCAACGAGATTGTACTCGGCAAGCGTAATGTCACGGCCGACACGGACCTTCGGCTGGCTCGTTATTTTGGACTATCGGAAGGGTTCTTTTTGGGGCTTCAGGCTGACTACGATTTGATGGAACGCCGAAGGGAAATCGGGGCCGATCTATCCTCGATCATGCCGCACGCCGCCTGAACCTGCGAAACCTACCTCGCGCTCGCCACCTTCTGCGCATCGAGCGGCAGGGCGTCCTTGAGCTTTTCGCCGAGGTCCTTGAGGATCCTTGTCGATTCCACCGAGAGCATGCGGGGGCGGATGAGTTGGGGGATGCCGTCTTCCGGCTTGGCGGCGACGGTCTTGGCGGCGTCCTTGGCCGAGGGCGCGGGATTTTGAACGCCGGGGATGGAGCGCAGCACGATGCCCTGATGGGCGTAGTCCATGGCGCGCTTGAAGGTCATGGCGGGAAGCGAGCCGCCGGTCATGTTGTTCGTCGACGTGTAGTCGTCGTTACCGAACCAGACGGCACAGGTGTAGTTGCCGGTGAAGCCGATGAACCAGGCGTCGCGATAGGCCTGCGTGGTGCCGGTCTTGCCGCCGGTGAGAATGCCGTTGTCGAGCGCCGCCTTGCGCGCGGTGCCGACATAAGGGATGCGGGTCAGCATCTGGTTCATGTAGGTGTCGGCCTGTTCCGACAGCACGCGTTTCGCCGGAGGCTCGTCGCGATCGAAATCGTAGAGCACGTCGCCGTCGTAATCGAGAACCTGCGTAATGCCGTGGCGGCGCGACTGGTAGCCGCCCGCCGGGAAGACGGCATAGGCGGTCGCCTGGTCGAGCACGGTGACTTCGGACGTGCCGATCGGGATCGTCACGTCGTCGCGCACCGGCGACTCCACCCCCATCGCCTTGGCCATGGCGCGGATCGGCTGGATGCCGAGTTTTTCCTTGGCGAGACGCACCGGGACCGTGTTGATCGACTGGGCGATCGCCGTTTCCAGCGTCACGCGGCCCGCATAGCGGTTTTCATAATTGTGCGGGCTCCAGTTGCCCCAGTAGATCGGCGCGTCGATGATCGTCGTCTTCGGGGTCATGCCGCTCTCCATGGCCACCGAATAAGTGTAGACCTTGAAGGAAGAGCCCGGCTGGCGCAGCGCCTTGGTGGCGCGGTTGAACTGGCTTTCGCCATAATCCCGGCCGCCGACCATGGCGCGCACCGCGCCGCCGTTTTCAAGCATCACCATCGCACCCTGCTTGGCATGGTAGGACTCGCCGTACTCACGCAGCGAGGTTTCGATGGAATCTTCCGCCGCCTTCTGGATGCCCATGTCGATCGTGGTCCGCACGATCAGCGAATGCTGATGGAAGCGCGAGGCGAGCCGCTGGACCTCGTCAAAGGCCCAGTCGAGGAAGAAGTCGGGCGCTTCCTGCTCGTTGCGATCGACGACGGTCGCCGGGGTGCGGCGGGCGGCAATCACCTGGCCCTCGGTCATCATTCCGCTCTGGACGAGATTGGTCAGCACCTCGTTGGCGCGGGCGCGGGCCGCCGGCAGGTTGACGTGCGGCGCATATTTCGCCGGCGCCTTGAAGAGGCCGGCGAGCATGGCCGATTCGGCGAGATTGACGTCTGTGATGTTCTTGCCGAAATAGAACTGGGCCGCCGCAGCCGCACCGAAGGTGCCGCCACCCATATAGGCGCGGTCGAGATAGGTAGAGAGGATTTCCTTCTTCGAGAGATTGGCCTCGAGCCAGAGCGCCAGGAAGGCTTCGGTAATCTTGCGGTCGATCGAGCGTTCGTTGGACAGGAACAGATTCTTGGCAAGCTGTTGCGTCAGCGTCGAGCCGCCCTGCACGACTTCGCCCGCCTGCGCATTGGTGACGAACGCGCGGAAGAGGCCGATGACGTCGATGCCGAAATGGTCGAAGAAGCGCCGGTCCTCGGTGGCAAGCACGGCCTTGATGAGCGAATCCGGCACCTCGTCGATCGGCACCGAGTTCTGATGGATGACCCCGCGATGGCCGATGACGTTGCCGTAGCGGTCAGTGAAGGTGACGGCGAAATCGCCGCGATTGCGCCAATCTTCCTTGGTAGCTTCGAATGCGGGTTGAGCAAGAGCAAGCATAAGCACGAAACCGGCCGTGCCGAGCGTCAAAGCTTCACCGCCGAGTTCGAAGACGATGCGCTTCCACCCGCGGACGCGGAAACGGCGGAAGAAGATGGTGATGTCTTCCCAGATTTCGGCGGAGCGGAAGCCGGCATTCCAAAGCGTGGAATCGATCCACGAGTCGATCTTCAGCAGGATGTGCCGGCTCTTGCGCGGGCGTTTTTCTGGATTGTCCGGATCCTGCACGTTCTAGATTCCCGCCTGATCGCCCTTGACGGCTGGCGAGCCAGGCGTCAGAGCACAGCCAATCTTCAGCACTGCGCTCTTCACTAAAGGAGCATGCTGAATAATTGGTTGATCTGGCGGTCGATAACAAGAGAGTTGAAGGCGTCTCACGCTGATTTGCGGAGCGCTGTTGCAGAAAAACAGATGATGGACGAAGTACCCTTCTGGAGGCGCAAGACGCTGGACGAAATGAGCCGCGAGGAATGGGAGAGCCTGTGCGACGGCTGCGGGCTCTGTTGCCTGAACAAGCTCGAGGAGTGGGAGACCGGAGATGTTTATTTCACCTCCGTCGCGTGCAAGCTTCTCGATGGCGAGAGCTGCCGCTGTTCGAACTACGAGAAGCGCTGGGATTTCGTGCCGGACTGCGTGCAGCTGACGAGGGAGAACGTGCCGGAGATCGCATGGCTGCCGCCGACCTGTGCCTATCGGCTGGTGAACGAGGGGCGGGACCTCTACTGGTGGCATCCGCTCGTCTCCGGCGATCCGGAGACTGTGCACCAGGCCGGCATTTCAGCCCGCGGGCGGACGATCAGCGAGACGGAGGTCGATCCGGACGATCTGGAGGATTACGTCGTCGACTGGCCGCTGACGGTGGGCGACGATGCGGAGGAAAGGGCCGGCTGATATCAAGGCCAGGTGCCGTAAGGGATCTGGAACAGATGCTTGATGCGCGTTGCCAGCGTGGTCGGATGGCTGCCTTCCCCCGGCATGCCGGCGCTGAAAAGATGCTTTTCGGATTCCATGCGACGCGAAAGCAGCAGGCCCAGCTCTTCGGCAAGCGCCGGCCGTGCCTGCATGATGCAGGCGAGATGCTCCTTGGAAATCTCGTAGACCACAACGGCTGTCAGCGCGCGGATATTGCCGGGCTCCAGCGCTCCCATCAGCACGCCGCGTTCGCCGAACAGGTCGCCCGGCGCAAGCCGCGTCAGCTCGACGGTATCGCCGGCATCCTTCCGCTCCACCACGGCAACGCCGCGCCTGACGATCATCAGCGAGGTCAGCGAGGTGTCCTGCGTGGCGATGAGCGTGTCCTTCCGGAAGGTCAGGCGCTTCATGTCTGCGGCGAGCGTCTCCTTCTCGTCTTCCGTCAGCGAGGCAAAGAGCAGTATGGCGTTGAGCAGCCGCCGGGCCGAGTCCGGATGCTTTCCGGCCGCCTCCGGCGAATCGGGGCCTGGGGAAACCGGCGACCCGGCAGACGGCGCAAGCTGCAGGCCGGCCGCCTTGGCGTGGCGATAGACGAGATCATAGACTTCGTTCCTGGCCGCATTTGCCTCGCCGAGACCGCTGACGCGGAAGGACAATTCGAATTCGATCGCATTGCTGTCCAGCCCCACGACACTGACGGTCGGGGCAGGGGTTTTCAGGATGGCATTGCTGCTCAGCAGCACCGTGCGCATCGTCTCCTCGATCGCCGCCGGCGGGCTCGACGGGAGAACCCGGATCTTCAGGGATACGCCGTGCGCCTCCTCCGGGCTGGTGAGGTTCGTGAGCCGGGCCTTGGCGAGCGCGCTGTTGGGAACGATGACGAGGTCGTTCGTGCCGTTCAGCAGATGGGTGGAGCGCCAGTTCGTCTCGACCACGCGGCCCTGCACACCATCATCGAGAACGATCCAGTCCCCCACGCTGTAGTGCCGCCCGAGATTGAGGGCGATGCCGGAAAAAACGTCGTTCAGCGTGCTCTGCAGCGCAAGACCGAGCACGATGGCGAAGACGCCCGATGTGGCGATGAGCGTGCCGATCGGCACTCTGAACACATAGGCGATTATCGAAAGGCCGGCGCCGAGATAGATGATGCCGACGACGAGATCCTGAAGCAGCCGCCCCTCATGCGGCTTGCGCTCGAAAATGAGGAAGAGCCGCACAGAACTCGTCAGCACCATCGCCCCGCCGATCCACCAGACGGCCTTGGCAATCCCGACGAAAATCCGCCGGAAGAGATCGTCGGCATTGCCCGTGTCGGCCGTATAGGGCGCGATGCCGTGCGAAACGAGCAGGATCGTCAGCAGCGCGAAGAAGATCACGCTGGCAATCAGCCGGAAAGTCGGATTTCGCCCGAAGATCAACCGCGCTATGGCGCTGAGCAGAACGAGAGCGATGAACTGGACCAGCGGATCTGCCAGCATAAGCGGTGACATGCATTTCATCCTGAGTAAGGGGTGCTCCGCCCCTATATCACGGATGAATAAACGATGTCGTTGGCACAGGGGTCAGGTTGGTGCAAATTTGGCGGGGATGCCGACCGCCTTCAGCATCAGCCGCAGTTCCGCTTCCACATAACCGGCCACCGCGCCCTCGGAGGAGAAGCCCCACCAGAGCAGGCAACCCTGCCATTGCGAAAGCATCAGTCGGGCGACCGTCTGCGGTTCTTTCTGTCCGGCAAGGCGTTCGGCCAGCGCTGCCGTCAGCGCGGCACCCCAGGCAGCACCCCGGCCGCGCAGTATGGGATCGCGAAAATCCTCGCGCAGCAGAAGCAGCCCTTCGGCATAGGCTGAGGGGTTGTCGCCGTAGTCCCGGGACAGGCGGGTGAGAAGCGCGATCGCGCCCTCCGGGGTCTTCGGCACGCTCTCGGCAAGCCGCGCCGTCTCGGCATCCAGCCGGTCCCAGGCGTAGAGCAGGGCGGCGCGCAGCATGCCGGCCTTGGTGGCGAAGCGCTGCACCAGCGTGGAGCCGGAAAGCCCGCTTGTCTTCGAAACGGCCGCGAAGGTCGCGGCATCCGGCCCTTCGACCCGGACAAGCGCGAGAACCATGGCAAACAACTGCTCGTCGGAAAGCGTGCGCGGACGCGGCATGAAATTTTCCTCTTGCGTTCGTGACATTTATGAACGAACGTTCGTTTATATTCAAGCAAGCCGGTGAGGCAGGCCGATTTTTTCTAGCGTGGAGGACGGGAAAGTGACAGCAGACCTGAGAGGAAAGGTGGCACTGGTTGCGGGCGGCACCCGCGGCGCCGGACGCGGGATCGCGGTGGAACTCGGCGCAGCAGGTGCTGTCGTCTACGTGACCGGGCGCACGACGAAAGACCGGCAATCGGAATATGCGAGACCCGAGACCATCGAGGAAACCGCCGAAATGGTCACGGCCGCCGGCGGCAGGGGCATCGCGGTGCGCGTTGATCACCTTAAGGCGGCCGAGGTCGAGGCACTGGTGGCTAAGATCCGCCACGAGGAGGGACGGCTCGACATTCTCGTCAACGATATCTGGGGCGGCGAGCACCTGACGGAATGGAACAAGCCGGTCTGGGAGCACTCGCTGGAAAAGGGGCTGCGCATGCTGCGGCTGGCGATCGACACGCATCTGATCACCGCCCATTTCGCGCTGCCGCTGATGATCGAAAGGCCGGGCGGACTGCTGGTGGAGCTGACCGACGGGACGAGCGAATACAACGCCACGCATTACCGGCTGAACCCCTATTACGACCTGGTGAAGACCGGTGTGACGCGCGCGGCCTGGGCGCATGCCAGGGACCTCGCGCCGCATGGCGCAACGGCGGTTTCGCTGACGCCGGGCTGGATGCGCTCGGAAATGATGCTGGATGCCTATCAGGTGCGCGAGGAGAACTGGCGCGACGCGACCAAGGTGCAGCCGCATTTCGTGATCTCCGAGACCCCGCGCTTCACCGGCCGCGCCGTCGCAGCCCTTGCCGCCGATTCGGATCGCGCCCGCTTCAACGGGCAGTCGCTGTCCAGCGGCGGGCTGGCGAAGATCTATGGCTTCGACGACGTGGACGGTTCGCGGCCGGATTGCTGGCGCTATATGGACGAGGTGATGGAGGCCGGTAAGGAGGCGGATGTAGCAGGATATCGGTGAGGCGGTCTCAGGAGCTCACGCGTCCATTTGCTTCAATGGTGCGGCAATCCGAGCGCGAAGGCGACCGGCTCGTCTTAGATCACGGCACGCCTGCGGGGCGGTCGTGGGCCGCCCCGGCGGAAAGCAGTTACTATGGCATGACGATCGTCAGGACCGGGAATTGCGGCTTTTCGTTAGGACCGAGCGGGCCTGGCACCTTGTTCTTGACCAGCGGCAGGCTCTTCAGATAGGCGGCGATCGCCTGTGCATCGCTGTCGGTGAGATGAGAAAGGCCGCGCCACGGCATGACATCGGCGAGCATCCGCCCGTCGGGCTTTACGCCGGTGCGGATCGCGGTCACGATTTCCTCGCTCGTCCACTTGCCGAGCCCGGTCTCCTTGTCCGGCGTCAGGTTCGGCCCGACGAAGGTGCCGCTTGGCGTCTGGAAGCCGACATCCGAGCCGCCGAGCGTGCGCGCGGTATCGGGCTTGCCGAAGAAATAGCCGGGTGTATGACAATCATTGCAACCGCCGATCGTGGCGAGGTACTTGCCGCGCTCCACGGGACTCTCTGCGGCCGAAGCCGGCGCCGGAAGGAGGGTGGGACAGAGAAGGCTGACAAGAATTGCGTATTTCCAAATCGGATGCATGAAAATGATCTCCCCGTTTTGAGAAGCGCGAAAGTATCAGCGAGGAATGCGGGCGGCAACTACAGCAAAGGAGTTAGCAATTCGGACCACTCCGAAAGCGAAGCGAGTATTTCTGCTTCGAGTCATCCTCTTGCTTGCACCAGGATTTACATGGCGGACAACTGATGGGGAAGAAAATAGCGGTGACAGCCGTAGCGTAGGGGATCCTGGTGGAATGGCGAAAGGGCGTGGTTCCAGCCGCGTGACGCGAAGGCTTTGCGATCCACTCAAACACCATTGAGGGCGTCTTCTCTGTCTTCAAGCGCGGCATGATTGGCGTCTATCAGCATTGCGGCGAAGCCCATCTTCACCGTTACCTTGCTGAGTTTGATTTCAGGTATAACCGCCGCGCCGCTCTGAAAATCTCGGATGCAGAGCGCGCCGAAGACTTGCTTCGTCAGGCTCGCGACAAGCGTCTTACGTATCGGCGGATTGACGAGAGCGCTCACGCCTAAGCAAAAAGCGCGCAAATTCCTGTGGAAACGAAAAAAGAACAAATAGCGCTTGTGGAAAGCGCGCTCCCTAACTTTGATTCCGCGTCAAAGTTGCGATTACATGAATAGCGGTGACACCTGATTCTCCCAAAAAAGCTGTCACCGCTATTGAAACCAAGTCACGGAGCGACTTAGTCATGTATCTCGATCGCCAACCTACTTTTCTAGGCGAGCCCGTCAAGTGCTCCGTGTGCGCAAATCACAGGAGCCAGTATTGGCAAACTTTCTTATCACCTACGATCTGAACGGACCTGCTCCGTCTCACAAGCAAATGGACGATCATTTGCTGGCGCTGGGGCCAGCGTTCTTGCGTGGCCGCATTCTGGAAACCGTATGGTTTCTTGCGGGACCGACCAACTCCCCGCAACTGAGGGACTACATACGGCGTATCCTGAGTCAGAATGATCTTCTGATTGTGACCGAGATGGCAGATGCGGCATGGACACGCCTCCTTGTTGACGGCAATGCCTTTAAGGCATCGTTCGAAGCAAACGAACGCTCCAAGGCTGCTTAGTCATCGGAGCCTTTGTGAGGCTTACCCTTCCCAGGCTTCGGCTTGGGAGGGGTTTTGTGATCGGGCGGCGACTTGAGCATTCGCTTCAAAATGTCGTCGCCTTTCTTTTCGTCAATTTTCTTTTCGGTTTCTGACATGGCCTACGATGAGTTCGAGATTGACAGGATTAAGCACGCCTTAGGGGATATGTGTACCGCGTGGGCGCATTTAGAGGAGGCCTGCTTCTCTATCCTCTTCTTTATCATGGGCACCGAAGACACCGCCTATCAACTTATTCGCAACGAGCTGGATTTCAGGAGAGCAATTCAAGTCTGTAAAGGCCATGCTGTCGCAAATCACTGGCACGATCACTGCGATCATATCCCCGTACTCGTGGACATGATCGACGGAGACATCAGAGTAAACCGCAACAGATATGTGCATGACCCGATCTACTACTATGGATCTGAATCATTCGAACGACACACATACAAAACTCGCTTCAAGAAGGTGCCGTTCAATAAACTTGAGATCCTTCTTGGCGACTACGCCCCTATATCTTCCGACGAGATTTACGCCCTTTCCAGAGCAATACGAGCGCTGGAAAATTACGCTGGGTCCATCATTCAGTTCTACGACTGGCTAGAAGGGGAAGAGGACTACCTTTGGGGTAAATCAATGGCGTCCGCGCAGTTGTCGGCGTACTTCGCCATATCCGAATACACCCAACTCACTAAATCGCGTGGATCCGCTGGGTAGTCCTCCGGGGACACCCAGCGCCCAAGCTCTCGACCCCAAGAATAAGGCAACTGAATGCTTCGAGGAGCGGAGGGCGATGTGCATCGCCCTCCGTCAGTCATTTCCGCAGGGTAGCGCGATCAGCTTTGCTGGTAGGCGTTGGTGACATTGGCGGCCTGACCGCCAAGGCTCTGCATGTTGCCATCGGCAAAGGCGAGCGTCAGCGTGCTGGCCGCCGAGGTGTCCAGCGTGATGCTGTCCGTATCGCTGCCGGCAAAGGAGATCGTTGTGGTGTTTCCAGAGACTTCGATCCGCAGGTCGTCGGCCGATATTCCCTCGCCGAAAGCCAGCGTGGAATTGCTGCCACCATGGACGATATCCTTGCCGTCGCCGGCATCGTAGCGGATGAGGCCCCCGGAGCCGATCGTCAATTGGTCGTCGCCCGTGCCGCCCGCAATCACGCCGCCGCTGCCAAACACGGTGACGATATCGTTGCCCGCGCCGCCGAGGGCCTGACCGGAGCCGGTGAAAATGCGGTCGTCGCCATCGCCGCCGTCGATCACATTGTTCCCGCCGCCGTTGATCCTGTCGTTGCCGGCGCCGCCCGCGACCATGTTGCCGGCATTGACCGAGACGATATCGTCACCATCGCCGGCGTCGATGGTGTTCTCGGCATTCCCAAAGATTTTATCATTGCCGGCGCCGGTGGTGATCGTGTTGGCGGCGTTGACCGTCAGCTGGTCGTCGCCGCCGCCGGTGTGGATCGTGTTCGAGGCATTCGCGAAGAGCTTATCGTCGCCGCTCCCGGTGACGATCGTGTTGCTGGCGTTGACCAATAGCAGGTCATCGCCACCGCCGGTGTGGATCACGTTCGAGGCGTTCGCCTGGACGTAATCGTTTCCCTTGCCCGTGAAGACGGTGTTGCCGGCATTAACGTGAACGCTGTCGTCGCCAGCGCCAGTCTTGATGATGTTTCCGCTGTTCGCCTCGACATGGTCATTGCCCTTGCCGGTCTTGATGGCGGTGCCGGTATTCGCCCAGATATTGTCGTCGCCCTTGCTTCCGTTAACGAGAACGCCGGTCAGGATGCCGAGCAGGGAGGCCTGGGCTTTCTTCGTGGACGGATCCCCTCCGATGATGGAGTCCAGAATGACGCCGCTGGCAGAGGCAGGAGGCTGTGATGTCTGCGCCCTGCTGGCATTGAGAATGACCATGGCCGACGAGGCATGAAGAGATGAAATCGATGTCATGCAGCTTTCCTCTCATCGACCGGAAACCAACATCGGCGCCGGCCTATTGAAACAGGGCCTCGTGGCATCATGCCCAAAGCGTTATATAGGGATGAGACGATGCGACTATCGATTGCATTTCGTTAACAACCGCATAAAAACAGTTGCGATTCCTTACATCTGATCACTTTGGGTTGCATTTCGCAGAAATAGGAAAATAATCCTTGACGGCGTAACGGTCGTCTGATAGGGTTCAGGCATAGTCGGAAAGTTGCGGCTGCAGAGTGGTGCGGCCGTGGTTTCGAGATCGGGCCGGGCGTTGACCCGGTTTTTCGTTTCTGCAGCATGGCTTAGCGCTACGCGATGGGGATTGCACGATGAGCGTCGAAGGATTTGCGCCGGAGCTTTGCGGCTTCTGGCCGGAGAGGCGTGTCTATGGCGGCGAGGCCGGTGGCGGCTGGAGCGAGCAGGAGACACGGGTTGCAGTGCAGGAATATTTTCTTGAGACCAAGTCTGGCGAGGCATCACCCGGCGAAGAGCTGCGCGTTATGCTGAACCAGATGACGGCGGAGATGCGGGAGCAGTTTTCCGCCTTCGTCGAGCTTCGAAAGGCGGCGGAGACGGCGGCGGTCCAGGGTGGCGACGAGGCGGCGGGAAAGCTTGCGCGGGCCGACCTGAAGGCGGCTGTCGACGCCATGGGGCTGATCGTCCGCACGCTGGAAAAGATCGACCAGCTGCAGCGCCAGCTGGCGCGCGACCGCGAGCTGGAGGCAGAGAGCCGCGAAGAGGCGCAAGGGTATGTCCAGGCGAAGGCGCAGCTGCTGCAGATCATCGAGGAGCGCGCCGAAGAGAAGGCCGCGCTGATGGTTGAAGAGAGACTGCGCGCGCTGGAGACTGCAGGATATGACGGCATTTCGGCAAACAGCGGCAACGGGTTCGCGGCGACAGGATCGCCGGCGCAGGGAAGCGGAGCTTGTGCGGGCGATGGCCCGGGCGCAGGCGGTGACGAACGCGCTGGAGCAAGGGATGGGCCGTATCACGGCGAAGCGTGAAGCGGCTCTCCGCAAGGTCAGCGTTGATGTCGCGGGCAATGCGGGCATGGGCGATGCGGTGATCAGCGAAGCGGGTTTGGCCGAGGTTGATCCGCCGCCGCTAGAGGATGGCGCGAGAGTTTGGCCGATGGCGCTTGATGCGACGTTCTCCGCGCTGCAAAAGTTCGAGCAGATCAGCACCCGGTTGCTTTCGGATTTTCCGCAGGCGCCGAAGGAATGGAGTTTTGCGGGACGGCCGGAACAGATGCCGCCCGAGGGCGACTGGCGGACATGGCTGCTGCTTGGCGGGCGCGGCTCCGGCAAGACGCGGGCAGGCGCGGAATGGGTGCATGCGGTTGCCAGCGCTGGACGCCGTTCGGATCTGCGCATCGCGCTGATTGCCGAGACACTGGGCGACGCGCGCGAGGTGATGATCGACGGCATTTCCGGCATCTGCCGGATCGCCCGGAAGAACCGGCCTGAATTCGAGATTTCCAGGCGTAGACTGGTCTGGCCGAACGGGGCGGTGGCGCAGGTCTTTTCCTCCGAGGATCCGGAAAGCCTGCGCGGACCGCAGTTTCACATGGCCTGGTGCGACGAGCTGGCGAAATGGAAGCATGGGCAGGAGACTTTCGACATGCTGCAATTCGGCTTGAGGCTGGGAGAGGCGCCGCGGCAGCTGGTGACCACGACGCCGCGGCCGGTGCCGCTTTTGAGGGCGCTGATCGCCGATCCGGGCACGCGGCTCAAGCGCATCAGCACCCTAGCGAATGCACGCAACCTGGCGCCGGGCTTCATCGATGCGCTTTCGCGGCGATACGGCGGCACGCGGCTGGGACGGCAGGAGCTGGATGGCGAACTGATCGAGGATCGCGAGGACGGGCTCTGGAAGCGCGATGCGATCGAGGCGCTGACGGTCCGGTTTACGGGAACGTTGCGGCGCATCGTCGTTGCGGTCGATCCGCCGGCCTCGGCGGGCGCGCAGTCCTGCTGCGGCATCGTCGTTGCGGGACTGGAGGCCTCTGGACGGGCGGTCGTGCTTGCCGATTGTTCGGTGGAGGGCGCAAGCCCGGCGGGCTGGGCTGGTGCCGTGGCGAAAGCCTACCACCGTTTCGGCGCGGATCGAATCGTCGCCGAAGTGAACCAGGGCGGGGACATGGTATCCGCGATGCTGCGGAGCATCGATGCGACGCTGCCGGTTTTGGCGGTGAGGGCGACGCGCGGCAAATTCCTAAGGGCGGAGCCGGTGGCGGCACTCTACGAGCAGGGCCGCGTGGCGCATGCCGGCCGCTTTACCGCGCTCGAAGACCAGATGTGTGATTTCGGCCCTGATGGGCTCTCGAATGGCCGCTCGCCGGACAGGCTGGACGCACTTGTCTGGGCGCTGACGGCGCTGATGCTGGACGGCGGCGGCGAACCGCGGGTGCGAGGCATTTGACGTGTTCGCCGTCCCGCCTTTTTTAATTTTAGAGAGTTATCGCTGATTGGATGGCTGCGGTGCCGGGCGCGGTGTTTCGCGCGGGGTGCGGATCTGGCGCCACTCGTTTTCCATCTGGTCGACGAGGTGCTGCGGAATCGTGGTAGGCTGGCTGTTGGCGGGCGTTTGCATTCGGTCTCCTGTCCTTCAACGAGCTTCGACGATCAAGGAATGACATAGGGTAAATGCGCTGTAAATCAGGGGCTTAAATGCTTTAAACGATTAAAATAATTTTAATCGATTAAGAGCAGGACAGATTCATGGCTATCCACATAGACCGGAAATTCTTCTTCGATTCCGTCCGCGACAGTTTGTTCAAGGGCACGCTTTCCGAGGAGCAGGTCGAGGGCATGACCGCGATCCTCGACTACTTCGAGACGCACATGCCGGACGGCGACTTGCGCTGGCTGGCCTATATCCTGGCGACGGCTTTTCACGAGACGGCGTATACGATGCAGCCGGTGCGCGAGACGCTGGCCGACAGCGACGCCAAGGCGATCGAGATTCTGGATCGCGCCTATGCGGCGGGCAAGCTTCCCTGGGTCAAGACGGTTTATTGGCGCCCGGACGAGGATGGCAAAAGCTGGCTGGGTCGCGGGCTGGTGCAGCTTACCCACAAGCGGAACTACGAGGCGATGAGCCCGATGACCGGCTTTGATCTCGTGGCCGAGCCGGATCGGGCGATGGAGATGGCAACGGCCGTGAGGATCCTGATCGAGGGCATGGTGGCCGGCAGTTTCACCGGACACAAGCTCGCCGATCACCTGAACACCGACAAGGAAGACTGGGTGAACGCGCGGCGGATCGTCAACGGCACGGACCGGGCGGAAAAGCTCGCCGAATACGGCAAGACGTTCTACGCGGCATTGCGCCCCGAGGCGGCGCCAGGAACCTGGCAGCGGTTGAAGGGGTGGCTTCAGCGTGCTATCGCGCGGCTCGGTTGACAATGAGATGGAGAGTACCCGGTGATCCGCCATATCGTTTTCTTCACAGCCAAGGCGGAAAATCTGGAGAAGGTGCGGGCCGGTCTCTCGGTGCTGACGGCGATACCGCATGCGCGGCTTCTGGAAATCGGCACCAATGTGAAGACCGACCAGCTGGGAACCGACGTCGATCTGGTGGTGTACGGGGAATTCGACGATGAGGCAGCACTTGCCGCCTACAAGGCGCACCCCGACTACCAGCGCTCGATCGACATGGTGCGGCCGCTCAGGGAAATCCGGATTGCGGCGGACTATGACAGTGACAAGGCGGTGAAGCGGCCGATACGGTGAGGAGCCGGATCGCGGAAAACGTCAACGCGATCCGATCTCGACAGCCCTTGCTCGATCCTACTCTACTGGTTGATCTCCGGCTCGACGAGCCTTGCCAGGTTTCGCAGCGACTCCTGCCAGCCGAGATAGCAGGCCTCAGCCGGAATGAGGTCTGGCACACCGGCCTGCGTGATGTCCACCTCGGTCCCGACCGAGACTTTCTTCAACGTAACCGTTACCTCCATTTCACCAGGGAGATTGGGATCGTCGAATTTGTCCGTGTAGCGGACGCGTTCGCCCGGAACGAGCTCAGTGTATTCGCCGCCAAACGCATGGCTTTTGTCTGTCGTAAAGTTCCGAAAAGACATTCTGAACTTGCCGCCGACCGTTGCTTCGAGGTGGTGCACAGTGCAGGCAAAGCCGTTGGGGGGAAGCCACTTGGCAAGCGCGTCCGACTCGATGAACGCGCGATAGACCTTCTCTGGGTTGGTCGCCAGAACGCGGTGCAGGCGTATGGTGCTCGGCATAGTCGTGATCCTTCTGAATTGATCGATTAGACAGCCCAAGGACGAACGAGGCTTTGCCGATCCGACATGGGCTCGATCGGTTATTGAAGTAAAATGACTTGGCGCCTCGCATGCAAGATCGCCGCCAAGGTGGAAATTGGCCCTGCAGCCTGAGAGTCACGCCCAAACCATAGGAAAACATCATGAACATCCGATCTTTCCTGCCGTGGGGCTCCGCGGCGGGCCGAAAGCCTCTGCCCGAGAAGAAGGCGGCGTCCGGCTTCCTGTCGCTTGCCGCGCAAGGGCAGGCGAGCTGGACGGGACGCTCCTATGCGGCGCTGTCGCGCGAGGGCTTCATGAAGAACCCGGTGGCACATCGTTGCGTGCGGCTGGTGGCGGAGGCGGCCGCCTGCGTGCCCTGGCTGGTCTACGAGGGCGACCGGGAACGGGCGGAGCATCCGGCCGCGGGGCTGATCAGGCAGCCGAACGGGCGGATGAGCGGGCCTGATTTCTTCGAGACGCTCTACGGTCATCTGCTGCTTTCGGGCAATGCCTATATCGAGCCGCTCGCCGTGGGCGGGGCGTTGCGGGAACTGCATCTGCTAAGGCCCGACCGGATCAGCGTGATCGAGGGCCCCGACGGATGGCCGGAAGCCTACGAATACCGGGCCGGCGGTTCGGTTCGCCGCTTTGCGGCGGAGACCGACGGGCCGGGGCTCCTGCATCTGAAGCTGTTTCATCCGCTTGACGATCACCTGGGCTTTCCGCCGCTTGCGGCGGCGCAGGTCGCTCTCGATCTTTCCAATGCGGCGGCGACCTGGAACAAGGCGCTGCTCGACAATTCCGCCCGGCCTTCGGGCGCGCTGGTCTATCAGCCGAAGGAGGGCGGCAATCTTTCGCCCGACCAGTACGAACGGCTGCGCCAGGAACTGGACCAGGGCTATTCCGGCCCGATGCGCGCTGGCCGGCCGCTGCTGCTCGAGGGCGGTCTCGACTGGAAGGCGATGGGGCTTTCGCCGAAGGACATGGACTTCGTCGAGGCGCGCAATGGCGCGGCCCGCGACATCGCGCTCGCCTTCGGCGTGCCGCCGATGCTGCTCGGCATTCCGGGCGACAACACCTATGCGAACTACCAGGAGGCGAACCGCGCCTTCTATCGTCTCACCGTGTTGCCGATGCTGACGCGCACCGCCGCCTCGCTTTCGGCGTGGCTGGCATCGGCTTACGGCGATGCACTGCGGCTGGAGCCGGACCTCGACAAGGTGGCGGGGCTTTCGGCCGAGCGCGGGGAACTGTGGGCGCGGGTGGGAAGCGCGAGCTTCCTGACGGATGAGGAGAAGCGGGAGGCGGTGGGGTATTGAGGCTGGGCCAGATGGCCCCCTCATCCGCCTGCCGGCACCTTCTCCCCGGCGGGGAGAAGGGATATGCCGCGGCGTCTCGGGTCCTTCTTCTCCCCTCGGGGAGAAGGTGCCCGATAGGGCGGATGAGGGGGTATCCGGCACGACGTGTGTTATGTGGACGACATCCAGATGGATTTTCAGATCAGTGGCTTCGATGTCCGCCAAGCTGATTCAACGTCTCAAGCGCCTGACGCGATCTTCAAAGATCCCCCGGCAAGCGATTCAAAGGATTCGGTGAAATGTCGCGGCGGGCGCGCTGTGCGCGGTCGCGCGCCGCGTTCGTCAGCGCATCCTTACACAGGAGAGTTCAACAATGGCTGACTTTTCCAATGAAGGCGGGCTCTGGATGAGCCGTGCGCTGGGGGCGTCGGCGGGAGCGGCGGTGTCGCTGGTCTATCTCCTGCCGAAGAGCAGGCGGGAGGCGGCAAGCCGGTTTTTCTCGGGGCTTTCCTGCGGGCTGATCTTTGGCGGGCCGACCGGTCTCTGGCTCATGGAGCGGCTGGGGCTGGCCGACATGCTTTCGGCTTCCGAAGTGATGCTTTCGGGATCGGCGGCGGCGAGCCTCTGCGCCTGGTGGGCGCTAGGCATTCTGGCGCGGGTGGCGGAGCGGTGGAAGGGGAGCGAATAGGGAGTAGCGAATAGCGAATAGCGAATAGTTGGGCCGCGGCCCTTGTTGGCAGCGTTCGCAGCTTACTCTCATTCGCTATTCGCTATTCGCTATTCGCCTGCAGCCAAGCTTTTCTAAAACAATCAGGAGCATTCAACCATGAACGTATCGCTCGTTCGGGCAGGCTCGCCCGTGGGCGCGGACACGCGCAAATTCGCCAACCTGGAACTGCGCGGGCTGAAGCGCGACGGGACGTTTTCCGGCTATGCCAGCGTCTTCGGCGAAGTCGATCTCGGCAAGGATCAAGTCGAGCGCGGCGCGTTCCGCAAGTCGCTGGCCGAGCGTGGGCCGCAGGGCGTGCGCATGCTTTTCCAGCATGATCCGTCCGAGCCGATCGGCGCCTGGAAGACGATCCGCGAGGATAGCCGCGGGCTCTTCGTCGAGGGCGTGCTCGCCGACGGCGTGGCACGGGCCCGCGAGGTGCATCAGCTGATCAAGAACGGCGCGCTCGACGGGCTCTCGATCGGCTTCCGGACGGTGAGGGCCAGGACCGATGCGAAAAGCGGCGTGCGGCGCATTTTCGAGGCGGACCTCTGGGAGATCTCGGTGGTGACCTTCCCGATGCTGCCTTCGGCGCGCGTGCAGAACATCAAGAATGCGCGGTGGTTCCGCGACAAGGAGACCGAGCTCGTCCGCGCCATGCGCCGGGCGGCTAGGGCGATGCTGACCGAAACCTTCAGATAGGATTGTTTCATGACGGATATGACTGCAAAGACGGCGCCGGAGATCAAGGCGGTGCCGGAGACGATGACGGCTGCCTTCGACGACTTCATGGAGGCCTTCGAGGCCTTCAAGGAAACCAATGACCGGCGCCTCGGCGAGATCGAGGAGAAGCTGACGGCAGACGTCGTCACACGCGAGAAGATGGACCGCATCAACCGCGCGATGGACGAGCAGAAGAAGGTGCTCGACCAGCTGGCGCTGAAGAAGGCGCGGCCTCCGCTCGGGCGCTCAGGGGCCGGTGGCGTCGAGGCCGCCGAGCACAAGGCGGCCTTCGAGAACTACATCCGCCGCGGCGACGAGGCGGGTTTGCGCGAGATCGAGGCAAAGGCGATGTCGGTGGGCACCGGCGCCGATGGCGGTTACCTCGTGCCGCCGGAGACGGACACGGAAATCGGCCGCAGGCTTTCGGTCGTCTCGCCGATCCGGGCGCTGGCGACGGTACGCCAGGTTTCCGGCTCGGTGCTGAAGAAGCCGTTCTCGACCGCGGGCATGGCTTGCGGCTGGGTGGCGGAGACGGCGACGCGGCCGCAGACGAATACGGCACAGCTTGCCGAGCTTTCCTTCCCGACCATGGAGCTCTATGCGATGCCGGCCGCTACGCAGGCGCTGCTCGATGACGCCGCCGTCGATATCGAGGCCTGGATTTCGAGCGAGGTGGATACGGTCTTTGCCGAGCAGGAAGGCGCGGCCTTCGTTTCCGGCGAAGACACCAACAAGCCGAAGGGTTTCCTGAGCTATACCGCGGTGGCCGACAGCGACTGGAGCTGGGGCAATCTCGGCTATATCGCGACCGGCGCTGCAGGTGCGTTTGCGGCGAGCGGCGCATCCGACGTGCTGGTCGATACGATCTATGCGCTGAAGGCCGGTCACCGGCAGAACGCCAACTTCGTGATGAACCGCAAGACGCAGGCTTCCGTCCGCAAGCTGAAGGACGCCGAAGGGCGTTATCTCTGGCAGCCGCCGGCAAGTGCTGGCGAAGCGGCGACCTTGCTGGGCTTCCCGGTTGTCGAGGCCGAGGACATGCCGGACATTGCGGCGAACGCGCTGTCGATCGCTTTCGGCGACTTCCGTGCCGGCTATCTCGTGGTCGACCGCACAGGCGTGCGGGTGCTGCGCGATCCCTATTCCGCCAAGCCCTATGTGCTCTTCTATACGACCAAGCGTGTTGGCGGCGGGGTGCAGAACTTCGAGGCGATCAAGCTGGTGAAGTTTGCGGTGAGCTGATGGGGCGAGCCAATAGCCAATAGCGAATAGGGGCCCCCTCATCCGACCCTTCGGGCCACCTTCTCCCCGAGGGGAGAAGGGAACGGAGACGTTGCGGCATATCCCTTCTCCCAGGCGGGGAGAAGGTGCCGGCAGGCGGATGAGGGGGCGGCTTGCTCCGCGGCTGAATAGTTTTTCAAGGGAAATTTCCATGACCTATGCATTGACCGCTCCGCCGCTGGCGGAGGCGCTGACGCTTGCCGATGTGAAGGTGCATCTGCGGCTGGACGGGAACGAGGAGGATGCGCTTCTGACCTCGCTGATCCGGGTGGCGCGCGAGCATCTGGAGCGCGTGACCGGGCTCTGCCTGATGACGCAGGGCTGGCGGCTTTATCTTGATTCAGTTCCTGAAGAGGGCGGGATTCAGATTGCCAAAGGACCGGTGCAAGCCATTGAAGGCGTGACGCTTTACGATGCGAGTGGCGAAGAGGTGTCGCTGCCGCTGACGGGGCATATGCTCGATGGCAATGCGCGGCCGGCGCGCCTGGTCCTGAATCAGAACGTCAATTTCGGCCGGGCCATCAACGGCATCGAAATCGACTTTTCCGCAGGCTTCGGCGAGAGCGGCGCGGATGTGCCCGATGTGTTGAAACGGGCGATGCTGATGCATGTGGCGCAGATGTTCGCCTTCCGCGGTGCGGTAGCAGTCGCGGACCAGCCGGCGGATATTCCGGCTGGCTACGACCGGCTGATCGCGCCCTTTCTGATGCGGAGGCTTTGATGCGATCGGTCTTCTTCGATCCAGGGCAGATGACGGCGCGGCTGGAGCTCGAGCGGCCCGTCGCAACACCGGACGGGCAGGGCGGCGCTGCGGTCTCCTACGAGGCCGTTGCCGCTCTTTGGGCGCGCGTCGAGCCTCTCGGTGAAGTGCGCGAGGAGCGGGCGGGGGCGGATGTGTTCACCCTGACGCATCGCATCTGGCTGCCGTTTCGAAGCGACCTGCAGGCTGGTATGCGGCTTCGCAAAGGCTCGCGGATCTTTGCGATCGGCGCCTGGCGCGATCCGGATGAAACGGCACGCTATATCGTCTGCCTCTGCGAGGAGGCGGGCTGATGAAGGCGCTTGCGGCAATCACGCTGCCGGATCTCGCGGCAGTGCTGGCGAGGATTGCGCGCGAAGGCGCGCGGACGGAGAAACGCGAACGGGAGGCGGATGATGAGCGCGGCAAATGAACTGCTGGCGGCGATCCATGCGCGGCTTTCGGGCGACGCCGGGCTTGCGGGCTTGATCGGCGAAGACGGCATCCGCGACCGGCTGGTGACGGGCAGGAGGCTGCCGTGCATCGTCATCGGCGAGATGACGAGCAGCAATTATTCGACCGCCAGCGAGGCGGGCGAGGAGCATCTGCTGGTGCTGGAAATCTGGTGCGAGGCGGGCGGGCGCAAGCAGGCGCAGGAGATTGCCGGGATCGTGCACGCGTTGCTCGACGATGCGGCGCTGACGCTTGCCGGGCATCACCTCGTCGGCCTGCAGCACCGGCTGACGCGGACGCGGCGGGAGGCGAAGACGAAGCTGCATGCGGCGGAGATGCGATTCAGGGCTGTGACGGAACCGGGATAAGTATCTCGCGACGCGGCGGAGGCAGCATTTCGGGATTGTTGGTAGGCGCCTTCGGGTGCCCTTTTCTTTTTGGAAGGTGGGAAAATGGTGGCGCAGAAGGGCAAGGATCTGCTCTTGAAGATCCATAACGGCACGGCTTACGAGACGGTGGCGGGCTTGCGCTCCAAGCGCCTCGCCTTCAATGCAGAAACGGTCGACGCGACCGATGCGGAAAGCGCAGGACGCTGGCGTGAATTGCTGGGCGGAGCAGGCGTGCAGCGCGCCTCGATTTCCGGCGCGGGCATCTTCAAGGACGCCAGCTCGGACGCGCTGGTGAGGAGTGCCTTCTTCAATGCATCGATCCTGAACTGGCAGATCGTCATTCCGGATTTTGGGACGGTGACCGGGCCGTTCCAGGCGACCGCGCTCGAATATTCCGGCCAGCACAACGGCGAGGTCATGTTCGAGCTGGCGCTGGAATCTGCGGGCGCGCTGGCCTTTGGGGCGCTCTGATGCGGGCGGCGGGAGCAAGGGCAAACCGCCGGCGGGGCGAAATCGAGGCCATGGTTGACGGCGAGCGGCGGATCCTCTGCCTGACGCTTGGGGCGCTTTCGGAGCTTGAGACGGCGTTTGCGGCCGACAATCTCGCGGGACTGGCGGAGCGCTTTTCGGCCGGGCGGCTGAAGGCCGAGGACATGATCCGCATCATCGGCGCCGGGCTTCGCGGCGGCGGCAATCTCTATTCGGATCAGGACGTGGCGGAAGCGAGCGTCGAGGGCGGAATCGCCGGATACGCGGCGATCGTCGGCGAGCTTCTGACGGCGACATTCGCAGGACCCGAAACCGGGGCGGAAACGACCTCCCTCCGCCCCCTCTAGCCGCAGCAGGCAGCAAGACCGCGCGGGACGCTCAGCCGTTTCCGTGGGCGCGTGTTCTGCATATCGGCCTCTGCCTGCTGCGGCTTCCTCCCGAGGCTTTCTGGGCCATGACACCCGCTGAGTTTCATGCGGCCGCGGGCGGGCTTGCGCCGCGGACGGCGGTGCTTTCCCGGGCTGGACTGGTGGGGATGATGGAGAGGTTTCCGGATAGACCCTTCTCCCCAGCGGGGAGGAGGTGCCCGGAGGGCGGATGAGGGAGCGGCGCCTTCTGCGGGTCGCTTGCCTTCGCTTTTCGCTCATGCATTCGCGGCGTTGCCGCTCACCCCCTCATCGCCTCGCTGCGCTCCGGCACTTCTCCCCGCTGGGGAGAAGAGGCAAGTGGCGGCGATCTGGCCCAACGGAGAACTTTTATGGAAGACGACGAGACGGACCTCGCGGCGATGGCGGGGCAGGCGGAGGAATTGCGCCGGGCACTCGATGATCTGGAGGGGCGGTCGCGCTCGTTCGGGTCGGCGCTCTCAGGTGCACTGAGAAGTGCTGTCAGCGGCGGCAAGGGGCTTGAGGATGTCTTGCGCAGCCTTGGCAACCGGCTGGCGGATATTACGCTTTCGGCCGGCATGAAGCCGCTGGAGAATTTGATCGGCGGAACGGTGTCGGGGATGTTCGGCGGGGGCGGCAAGATATTGCCCTTCGCCGACGGCGGGGTGGTTTCGGCGCCGACCTATTTTCCGATGGGCGGCGACATGGGGCTGATGGGCGAGGCGGGAAGCGAGGCGATCCTGCCGCTGAAGCGCGGGCCGGACGGCGCGCTCGGCGTTGCCGCTGCAGGCGGGGGCGGGGCGCAGATCATCTTCAACGTGACGGCGACCGATGCGCAGAGCTTCCAGAAGAGCGAGGCGCAGATCGCCGCGATGCTGGCGCGCACGGCGCTGCGCGGCCAGCGGAATTTGTGAGGCGGGCATGGGTGGATTTCATGAGGTGCGCTTTCCGCTGCGGCTTTCGCTTTCGACGAGCGGCGGACCGGTGCGGCGGACCGATATCGTCAATCTCTCGAACGGCCGGGAAAGCCGCAACAGCCGTTGGCGGGATGCCAGGCGCAGTTACGATGCCGGTTCGGGCATTCGGTCGATCGGCGACCTCTACGAGGTGCTGGCGTTTTTCGAGGCACGGAGCGGCGAACTTTACGGTTTCAGGTTCCGCGATCCGATCGACTGGAAATCGGGGCGGCCGGATGAGCCGGTGACGGCGCTCGATCAGGCGATCGGGATTGGAGACGGCACCAACGCGAGTTTCCAGCTGGCCAAGACCTATGGCGATGCGGCGGCGAGCACCGTGCGGCAGATTGCCAAGCCGGTGGCCGGGACCGTCGTCGTTGCAGTCAACGGGGCGGTGAAGCCGCCTTCGGCCTTCGCCTGCGATGCCGCGACGGGGATCGTAACGTTTGCGGCCGGACATATTCCGGCAAACGGGGCCAGTGTTACGGCAGGCTTCGAATTCGACGTGCCGGTGCGCTTTGCGACAGGCCGGATCGACGTGAACCTGACGGCTTTCAACGCCGGGCGCATTCCGGCCATTCCGCTGACGGAGATTTTGCCATGAGGACGATCGATGCGGCGCTCAAGGCGCATCTCGATGGCGATGCCACGACCGTTTGCCATGCCTGGCGGGTCACACGACGCGACGGTGCCGTGCTGGGCTTTACCGAGCACGATCGCGATCTCGGCTTCGACGGAACGGCATTCCTGGCGGCGAGCGGCTTTTCCGCAAGCGCCACCGAGGAAGGTGCTGGCCTGCCCGCGGCAACGAGCGAAGTCGCAGGCGGATTTTCGAGCGAGGCGATCAGCGAGGTTGACCTGCAGCGTGGGCTTTATGACGCCGCACGGGTCGAGGTGTTTCTCGTCAACTGGGCGGCACCCGAGCAGCATCTGCTCTTGAAAGTGCAAGAGATCGGCGAGGTGACGCGCGACTCAAGCCAGTTCCGGGCGGAGCTCAGGAGTTTTGCGCATCGGCTGAACCAGCCGCAAGGGCGGCTCTACAGCCGGCGCTGCGACGCGACGCTCGGTGACGGACGCTGCGGGATCGACCTGACGCAGAGTCAATTCGGGAGGGAAGGTTCCGTAGAGTCAATCGTCGACGCAACGCGGCTTGTGCTCTCCGGAGTCAGCGCCTTTCCGGACGGCTTCTTTCATCATGGCGTTGCGACTTTCCTCGATGGCGTGAATGCCGGAGAGACGATGGATATCGAGGTGCATTCGGTAGCGGGCGTGAGCGTTGAGCTGACGCTGTGGCTGCCGATGGCGCGGGCGCCCGAAGCGGGCGATCGCGTGCGCCTGACGGCGGGGTGCGACAAGACGTTTGGCACCTGCCGGGCGAAATTCTCCAACCAGCAAAATTTCCGGGGCTTTCCGCATATGCCGGGCGCCGACTTTGCCTATACCTATGCGGACGGCGAAAGCGTCCATGACGGGAGCGCGCTGTTCAAATGACGACGATGAGCGAAAGAGCCCTGGCCGCGGCCGAGGGGTGGATTGGCACGCCCTACCGGCACCAGGCTTCGGCGAAGGTGATCGGCTGCGATTGCCTTGGATTGATCCGCGGCGTCTGGCGGGAGCTCTATGGCGAAGAGCCCGAACTGCCGCCGCCCTATGCCCGTGCCTGGGCGGAGCGAAGCGGCAAGGATCGGTTGATGGATGCCGCACTCCGGCATTTCGGCGAGGCTTTGCCGGCGGACGAAGCGCAGCCGGGCGACCTGCTGCTCTTTCGCTGGCGGCCGGATATGGCGGCGAAGCATGCGGGCATCTTCGCCGGCGAGAAGAGCTTCATCCATGCCTACGAGCAGGCGGCGGTGATCCGCTCGGCGCTGGTGCCGAGCTGGCGGCGGCGGATTGCGGCGGTGTTCCGGTTCCCGGAGGTTGTACCGCAACTTGAAAGATGACCTGCTTGCGAGTATGTTTCAGGAGTGGTGAGCGGGGAGGCAACCCCGCCCACCGTTTGCTTAGCTTAGGAATCTGACCCGGATGGCTATGGACCAGCCCGTCCGGGTTTTCCTTGCACTAAGCGTGATACTTAGTGGCAAGAACCACATCGCATCACCTCCTTGATCGAGAGCAAGGCCTTTGCCGAGGCTGGAGAGGCCCATCCTCTCCAGCGCGCCGGCTGGTCTCGGCGCTTGCTGCTTCTGCTCCCGATCGCTGTACCTTAACACAATCATTGCGCGAATAATCAAACGCCATCCTCGCGGATGTGCGATGTTTTCGTGCGCGAGGTTTCGATGGCTACACTTCTTCTTCAGGCGGCCGGGGCAGCGCTGGGCAGCGTTTTCGGGCCGGTGGGCGCGATCATCGGCAGGGCGGCGGGGGCGCTGGCGGGCAATGCAGTCGATCGGGCGCTGATCGGCGGCGGGACGACAGTGCGCGGGTCGCGGCTTTCGACCGCGCGGATCCCCGGCGCCGACGAGGGAACGGCGATCAACCGCGTCTACGGCGCGGCTAGGATCGGCGGGACGATGATTTGGGCGACGCGCTTCGAGGAGGAGGTGACGAGCGAGCGGACAGGCGGAAAGTCGTCCTCGGGGCCGCGGGTGGAGACCTTCCGCTATTTCGCCAATTTTGCCGTCGGGCTTTGCGAGGGACCGGTTGCGAGCGTCCGGAGGGTGTGGGTGGATGGCAAGGAGCTTGACCTGACGAAGGTCGAGATGCGGTTCTATCCCGGCGATGGCGAGCAATTGCCGGATCCGCTGATCGAGGCGAAGCAAGGTGCGGGCATCGCGCCTGCCTATCGGGGGCTGGCCTATGTCGTTTTCGAACGTCTGCCGCTCGACAATTATGGCAACCGCATTCCGCTGATGCAGTTCGAAGTGGTGCGGCCGATCGGAAGGCTGGAAGAGCAGGTCAGGGCGATCTGCATCACGCCGGGCGCAACCGAGCATGGCTATCGGACGGTGGCGGTTTCGGAGAAGACCGGTGCGGGCAGTGCGCGTGTGATCAACCGCAATATCCTGCAGGGGCCGACGGACTGGGTGGTCTCGGTCGACGAACTGATGGCGGTCTGCCCCAATGTCGAGGGGGTGGCGCTGGTGGTGTCGTGGTTCGGAACCGATCTCAGGGCAGGGAACTGCCGGATCGTCCCGGGCGTCGAAGTGCGCTCCAGGAACAACGAAAGCAGCCCCTGGTCGGTGTCGGGTGTCTCGCGCGCCGAAGCCTATCTCGTGAGCCGGCTAGATGGCGGGCCGGCTTATGGCGGGACGCCGGACGACGCGAGCGTGGTTTCGGCGATTGCCGACCTGAAGGCGCGGGGATTGAAGGTCTTCCTCTATCCCTTCGTGATGATGGACATCGGCGAGGGGAGTTCGCTGCCCGATCCCTATGGCGGTACGGGCCAGGCGGCCTATCCCTGGCGCGGGCGCCTGACCTGCGATCCGGCGATCGGGCAGAGCGGCGCAGCGGACAAAACAGCAGTGGCACGCGGCCAGATAGAGGCATTCTGCGGTTCGGCGCAGGCTGGGCATTTCAGCGTCTCCGGGCAGCGCGTGACCTATGGCGGTGAGGAAAGCTACCGGCGGTTCATTTTGCACTATGCGCAGCTCGCCAAGGCGGCGGGTGGCGTCGAGGGCTTCATCATCGGCTCGGAGATGCGTGGGCTGACCCAGGTGCGCGACGAAACAGGCGCGTTTCCCTTTGTGAATGCGCTTTCGGCACTGGCCTTTGATGTGAAGGCGCTCCTGCCTTCGACGAAGCTCACCTATGCGGCCGATTGGAGCGAGTATTTTGGGTACCACCCGCAGGATGGTAGCGGGGATGTCTACTTCAATCTCGATCCGCTCTGGGCCGCGGATGCAATCGACGCCATCGGCATCGACAACTACATGCCTCTTTCTGATTGGCGGGACGATGATCTTGCGCAAGCCAATCCTGACGGGATGCGGACCGCCGATGACCCTGCCGGTTTGATGGCCGGGATCGAAAGCGGCGAGGATTTCGATTGGTATTACGCGAGCGAGGCGGCTCGCAAGGCGAGGGTCCGTTCGCCGATCAGCGACGGGCTTGCGGGCAAGCCTTGGGTGTTCCGCTACAAGGATATCGAGGGCTGGTGGGCGAACCGGCATTACGAGCGCGTCGGTGGTGTGGAGAAGGCGAGCCCGACCGCCTGGCTGGCACGAAGCAAGCCGGTCTGGTTCACGGAGCTCGGATGCGGCGCGGTGGACAAGGGCGGCAATCAGCCCAATGTCTTTGCCGATCCGAAATCCGCAGAAAGTGCAGCACCCTACTTCTCCAACCGGATGCGCTCCGATGCGATGCAGCGGCGGTTCCTGGAGGCGCATCACGACTGGTGGAGCGGCAGCGGCGCGCCGGACAGCATGGTCGATCCCGGACATCTGTTTCTCTGGTCCTGGGATGCAAGGCCCTATCCGGCATTTCCGCAGAATGCCGCAACCTGGACCGATGGGCCGAATTGGCGAACGGGGCACTGGCTGAACGGGCGTCTGGGGAGCGGCACGCTTGCGGATGTGATCGCGACGGTCCTTCGCGATCATGTCTTCGAGGATTTCGACGTTTCGGAAGTCTCCGGCGATCTGACGGGCTATGTGCAGGGCGATCTGACGTCGGCGCGAAACCTCATCGAGCCGCTGCTGGAAACGTTCCAGATAGATGCCTTAGAAGATGGCGGGTTGCTTCGCTTTCGCTCCCGGGGGAAAGCAAGCCTTCCAGCGATGGCGGCGCCGGTGCTTGCCGATCTCGAGGAGCGCCCGCTGTGGCAGGAGACCCGCGGCCACGATAGCGACTTTGCCGCCGAAGCGGTGGTGACCTTCTACAATCCGGACCTTGACTACGAGCAGGCCGGCGTGCGGTCGCACCGAACGCAATCGGCGACCAACAGGGTATTGAAGAGCGATCTTCCGGCAGTGGTCGCCGAGCAGACGGCATTGGCTGCGGCCGAGGGGCTGCTGCGTGACAACCGTATCGGGCGCCGCTCCATTCGCTTCGCGCTGCCGCCACACGATCTGCGGTTTCAGCCGGGCGATGTGGTGACGTTGCCGGATGGGCCGCAAGGCCGTTTCCTCATCTCGCGTATCGAGGATGGCGAGGTCCGGGAGGTCGAAGCGCGCGAGTTTTCACCGTCTGCAGGCAGCGCACCGGCAGAAGAGATGGGCGGCAAGCAGAATGGCGGGCAGCCGTCGAGCCTTTTCGCGCCGGTCGTTCACCTGATGGACCTGCCGCGCTTCGAGAGCGGCGAGGCGGCGAGCTTCGCACGGGGGGCGGTTTTTGCGCGGCCGTGGCGCACTATCGGGCTGTCCTCTTCGGTGAGCGAAGAGGGTTATCGCGGCCGGGCGCTGATCGAGAGGCCGGCGAAGGTTGGGACGCTCGCCGGGCCGCTTTCGGCGGGCGTGCGCGGGCGGTTCGACTGGTCGAAGACGGTCGAGGTCGATCTCGCGTCCGGCGAACTGTCTTCGGCATCGGCGGTCTCCGTTCTGAACGGCGGGAACCTGATCGCTGTGCTGTCCGGCAATGGCGCCTGGGAGGTTCTGGCATTTCAGCAGGCAGAGGAGATCTCGGCGGGACGCTGGCGGCTTGGAGGCTTGCTTCGCGCTCTGGCAGGAACCGACGATGCGATGGATGCCGGGGCGGAGGACGGCGCGGCGGTGGTCGTGCTTGATAGCGCGGTGGTACCGCTTTCGCTCGGCAGCGAGGAGATCGGGCTGCGGCTGAACTGGATCGCCGAAGCGGCGGGGACCCCGGGCAAGGCAGGGCCGTTCCCCTTCGAGGGCGGTATGCGGGCGGAGACGCCCCTGTCACCCGTCCATGTCCGCGCGCGTCGTGATGGCGCCGGGGCGGCCGTTTTTTCCTGGGTGAGACGGGGACGAATCGATGCCGATAACTGGATGGCAGCCGACATCCCGCTCGACGAGCCGTTCGAGCGCTATCGCGTGGAAATGCTGAGCGGAGACGTGGTGAAGCGGCAGGCCGATGTCACCGCGGCCACCTGGACTTACCTACAGGCGGATGAACTTGCCGATTTCGGCAGCCTGCAGACGGCATTGACGATACGCGTCCGGCAGATGGGACAGCGGATGCCGCTGGGCCTGCCGGCCATGGCGACGGTTGATTTCTGATTTTCAACGCAAGGAGCTAGCGATGGATGATTTGAAGCATTGGTATCATTCGAAGACGATCTGGGGTGCGCTGATTTCCGTTGGTGCCTCCATGCTGCATGCGACGGGTTTCGAGGTTACAGCCGGCGATCAGGGGCAGATCGTCGATTCAATCGTGAGCATAGCCGGAGCGGTGGGCGGCCTGCTGGCGGTCTACGGCCGACTGACGGCCACCTCGGCGATTCGACAGCCTGCCGGCTGACACATTTCATCGCGGAAAGTGCATCTGCCGCTTTCCGCCTTTATCTCGTTTTGGATGTGAATGCGCAGGAATATACGCCTTAAGATTGCAGTAACTCCCCGGAACTGGGGCATTCATTTGCCATTCAGGTCATCTGAGTACATAGTCGGGACCAGGTTGGATCTATGTTGGAAGCACTGCACATGGCCTCTTTGAGCGTCGTAGCTTTAGCCGCCGGGCTGGCGGTATCGGCGCCCTCACCGGATTTTTCACGCAGCATCGTCGTGCGCGTAGCAGGCGATTGCAGCGCAGCGGCTGAACAGGTTGTAGAACAGACCGGCGGGCAGCTTCTTTCCGTACAGCCGTCCGGCAACACGTGCATCATCACCGTTCTCGTGCAGGGCAACGGGCAGCGTCCACGCAAGGTAACCGTAAGGGTTCCGATGTAGGCGGAATTGGCCTATGTAACACCAGTGATACATTCGAGGTGAAGCGGACCGATGCGCATTCTTGTAGTCGAAGACGACGTCAATCTGAACCGGCAACTCACTGACACGCTGAAGGAAGCGGGTTACGTCGTCGATCAGGCATTCGATGGCGAGGAAGGTCATTTCCTCGGCGATACCGAACCTTACGACGCGATCATCCTCGACATCGGTCTGCCGGAGATGGACGGCGTTACCGTGCTCGAGAAGTGGCGCGGGGCCGGTCGCGGCATGCCGGTGCTGATCCTCACCGCCCGCGACCGCTGGAGCGACAAGGTCGCCGGCATCGACGCCGGTGCCGACGATTATGTGACCAAGCCCTTCCACGTCGAGGAAGTACTGGCGCGCATTCGCGCGCTGATCCGCCGTGCGGCCGGGCATTCCTCCTCGGAGATCATCTGCGGCCCGGTACGGCTGGACACCAAGACTTCCAAGGCGATAGTCAACGGCGTAACGCTGAAGCTCACATCGCACGAATACCGTCTGCTTGCTTATCTCATGCATCACATGGGCGAGGTGGTTTCCCGCTCCGAGCTTGTCGAGCATATGTACGACCAGGATTTCGATCGCGATTCCAATACGATCGAGGTGTTCGTCGGCCGGCTGCGCAAGAAGATGGGCGTGGACCTGATCGAAACGGTGCGCGGTCTCGGTTACCGCATCCAACCGCCGAACAATGCGAATTAAATCGCTCACCGCACGCGTCCTGCTTCTGACGACCGTCTGGTCGACCGTGGCGCTCGTGGTGATCGGCCTGGTGATTTCGACGCTTTATCGCCGCAGTGCGGAGCGGGGCTTTCAGGATCTGCTGCGAGCGCAGCTTTACAACGTCATCAACTCCGTGACGATCGGCGATCAGGGTGCGTTGAGCGGCAGTCCCCAATTGGGGGACCTGCGTTTCGCCCAGCCTCGGACCGGCTGGTACTGGGTGGTTGAGCCGCTTGGAACCTATACGACAGCGCCGCTGGTTTCGCCTTCGCTGGGGTCGGCAACGATCCCGGTTCCTTCGGTGGTGGAAGCGCCCTTCGACAAGAACTACGAGCGCTATTATCAGGTGACGGACTCGTCCGGCAACCGGGTGCAGGTGGCGGAAACCGAGGTGGTCCTCGATACCGACGGACGTGCGGCGCGTTTTCGGGTGACAGGCAATGTCGATGTCGTGGAGAGCGATGTCAGCACTTTCTCCCACAGTCTCTATCTGGCGCTCGCCGGCTTTGGGGTTGGCAGTCTGATCGTCAATGCACTCGCCATTCTTTACGGTCTGAAGCCGCTCGACAAGGCACGCGCCGCACTCGAGCGAATCCGTGCGGGCGAGAGCGAGCTACTGAAGGGCGATTTCCCGCGGGAGATCCTGCCGCTTGCGAACGAAGTGAATGCGCTGATCGACAGCAACCGGCGCATTGTCGAGCGCGCCCGTATGCAGGTGGGCAATCTGGCGCATTCCCTGAAGACGCCGATTGCGGTTCTGCTCAACGAAGCGAGGGTTCTGGAGCGCTCGCACGGGGACCTGGTCCGCAACCAGGCGGAGGTGATGCAGGGGCAGGTTCAATCCTATCTCAACCGGGCCCGCATCGCCGCACAGCGCGAATCCGTGCTGGCGCGCACCGATGCCGAGCCTGCCCTGGAGCGGCTGGTGCGGGTGATGCGGCGGCTGAACGTCGACAAGGAATTCGAGTTCACCGTAGCGCCGCAGAACCTTGCGGTCGCCATGGAGCAACAGGATCTGGAGGAGACTGTCGGCAACCTCCTGGAAAATGCCTCGCGCTTTGCCACGACCAAG
This sequence comes from Rhizobium sp. P32RR-XVIII, assembly GCF_012641395.1. Classification (GTDB taxonomy): domain Bacteria; phylum Pseudomonadota; class Alphaproteobacteria; order Rhizobiales; family Rhizobiaceae; genus Rhizobium. Next base: position 147,173 of record NZ_JABAIH010000002.1, read on the forward strand.
GTGCGGCTCAGCGCGACCGAAGCGGCCGACGATGTGAAGGGCGCCGAAGGGAGTTCGCGGCGGCATTGGGTGGAGCTTGTCGTCGAGGACGATGGGCCTGGGCTGGAGCCGGATCAGATCCGCGAAGCGCTGAAACGCGGGCGGCGACTGGACGAAAGCAAGCCGGGAACGGGCCTCGGCCTTTCGATCGTCACGGAGATTTCCAATGAGTATCAGGGCCGGCTCGAACTCTCCCGCGGAGAGTGGGGCGGCCTGAAGGCGCGGCTTATTCTGCCCGGCGTCACAAAGGATGTTGCATGAGCAATTGCTTGATGCCACAAAGACATAGGCAGTTGCATAGCATGCTTTGCCTTAATCCCGACAAGGCGCGATGCGCTTCTGGCGGCATTGATTCCAATCTACTGCTGGTTTGACCGAATGATCTTACGCCCGAATACCATGATGGTTTTCTCGCTTGCTATTGCCATGGCACTGTCCTCGTGCGCGACCTCGAAAAGCGGCGGTTCTGGAGGGTTATTTTCCCGGAAGCCTTCGGCATCGGCCGCTTTCATCACGGCGCTTCAGGGCGGTATCGCCGGGCGCAGTGGCGTAGAGCTGAGCGACAGCGACAAGCAGCGGGCGGTCGAGGCGGAATATCGTGCGCTCGAAGGCGCTGCCGTCGGCCAGCCGGTCGCCTGGAGCGGACGCAATGCAAGCGGCAGGGTTGTCGCCGCCGCGCCCTATCAGGTGGGCTCACAGAACTGTCGCCAGTATACGCATACGCTGATCGTTGACGGCAAGGATACCGTTGTGCGCGGCGCAGCGTGCCGCAACGGCGACGGCAGCTGGTCGCCGCTGGGCTGAATTTTGACGGGCTGGCGATGCGGTCGCGCACCGGCGGGTCGCTTTCGCTCGTGAAATGCGGCCAAGCGCGTCAAATCTTCGTCATTCCGGCTTTGGCAGTTGGAATGATGCCGCGCTTCAAGTATTTGGGCCGGTATGATGTTTTGGATTCTCGTGGCCATTATGACGGCGGCAGTGGCCGCTCTTCTGCTTTATCCGCTGTTGCGCGGAGCAAAGGCGGCTGACGACGGACGTGCTGGCGAGGCCGCCGTATATCGCGATCAGCTGCGCGAACTCGACCGGGATCTGTCCGGCGGGCTGATTACGGCGGAAGAAGCCGAGTATGCGCGGGCGGAAATCGGCCGCAGGCTGATTGCGGTCTCGGCTGTCGAGCCAAAAGAACAGCACAAGGCCGCTGGCCAGCATCGCTTCAGCGAAGCGTTCGTTCTCCTGCTGTTGCCGGCGCTCGGGCTCTCTCTTTACATCGCGATGGGCCGACCGGATCTGCCCTCGCAGCCGCTGGAGGCGCGCCTGGAGAACCCCGGCAACGATATGACGGTCCTCGTTGCGAAAGCCGAACGGCATCTGGCGCAAAACCCGGATGACGGCAAGGGCTGGGACGTGCTGGCGCCGATCTATTTCAATACCATGCGCATGGCCGATGCCGAGAACGCCTACCGCAATGCCATCCGCCTGCTTGGGCCGAGCCCGATCCGTCTCGACGGACTTGCCGAAACCCTGATGGCTGGAGCGAACGGCGTCGTGACCGACGATGCGCGCAAGGTGCTCGAACAGTCGCTGACTCTGGAGCCTAACAACCCGCGCGCGAAATTCTATGTGGCGCTGAGCATGGAGCAGGCAGGGCGGGCGGCGGATGCGAAAGCAGCCTTCGAGGCTCTGGCAAAGGAATCTCCTGACGACGCGCCGTGGCTGCCGCTCGTCAACGAGCACATCGCCAAGAACGGCGGCGCTCCGGCGGTGGCGGATGACAAGGCGCCGGGCAACCCGACGGAAGACGACGTTGCGGCGGCTCGGGACATGAGCAGCGGCGACCGCCAGCAGATGATCCGCGGCATGATCGAGAGCCTCGACGCTAAGCTTTCCGCAGACCCGAACAATTTCGAAGGGTGGATGCGGCTTGTCCGCTCTTATGCCGTATTGAATGACAAGGATCGCGCGAGCCAGGCACTGAAGCGCGGGCTTGCAGCGTTTCCGGCAGCGAGCGAGCAGGGCAAGCAGTTGATCGCGCTGGCACATGAGCTGGGTATTGCGGCGGAAGGAATGACGGAATGACGCGCAAGCAGAAGCGCCTGGCGGTGATCGGCGGCGGCATGAGCTTCATCATTGCCGCGGTGCTGCTTGTCATGTTCGCATTCAGCCAGTCCGTTGCTTATTTTTACATGCCTGCCGATCTTGCCAAGACGCCGGTGGCGCCGGAGACGCGCATCCGCCTCGGCGGGCTTGTCGGCGAGGGCAGCGTCGTGCGTGGCACGGGTTCGACGGTCGAATTCGCCGTGACCGACGGCAGCGGCGATGCAGTGAAGGTGAAATATACCGGCATCCTTCCGGATCTTTTCCGCGAAGGCCAGGGCGTGGTCACTGAAGGCAAGTTCGAAGCCGGCAGCCATGAGTTCGTCGCCGACACCGTGCTTGCGAAGCACGATGAGAAATACATGCCCAAGGAAGTCGCCGACAGGCTGAAGTCGCAGGGTCTATGGAAGGAAGGCGAGGGCACGCAATGATCATCGAGATTGGGCATTACGCACTCGTTCTGGCGCTGGCGGCGGCGATCGTTGTTTCGATCGTGCCGGCGATTGGCGCGCGCAGGCTCGACCGGGCGATGATGGATGTCGCGCCGCTCGGCTCCGTGGTGCTGTTCGGGCTGGTGGCCTTCTCGTTCGGCGTTCTGACCTATGCGCACGTCGTTTCAGACTTCTCCGTCAAGAACGTCTGGGAGAACTCGCATTCGCTGGTGCCGCTGATCTACAAATATTCGGGCGTCTGGGGCAATCACGAAGGCTCGATGATGCTGTGGCTGCTGATCCTCGCGCTGTTCAGCGCGCTGGTCGCGGTCTTCGGGGGCAATTTGCCGGATACCCTCAAGGCCAATGTGCTTTCGGTGCAGGCGTGGATTTCGGTTGCTTTCATCCTCTTCATTCTGCTGACGTCAAACCCGTTCATCCGCCTCGATCCGGCGCCGGCAGAGGGACGCGACCTCAATCCGGTACTGCAGGATGTCGGTCTCGCGATCCATCCGCCGCTGCTCTATCTGGGATATGTCGGTTTTTCGATTTGCTTTTCCTTCGCGGTCGCCGCGCTCATGGAGGGCCGCATCGATGCGGCATGGGCGCGCTGGGTGCGTCCCTGGACGCTTGCCGCCTGGACCTTCCTGACGCTCGGCATCGCAATGGGTTCCTACTGGGCCTATTACGAGCTCGGCTGGGGCGGCTGGTGGTTCTGGGATCCGGTCGAGAACGCCTCCTTCATGCCGTGGCTGGCGGGAACGGCGCTGCTGCATTCGGCGCTGGTGATGGAAAAGCGCGAGGCGCTGAAGATCTGGACCGTGCTGCTGGCGATCCTGACATTCTCGCTCTCGCTGATGGGTACCTTCCTGGTGCGCTCCGGCGTGCTGACCTCGGTTCATGCATTTGCGAGCGATCCGAGCCGCGGCGTCTTCATCCTGTGCATTCTGATGATCTTCATCGGCGGCGCGCTTTCGCTGTTTGCCTTCCGTGCGCCCCTTTTGAGTGCGGGCGGGCTTTTCGCACCGATCTCGCGCGAAGGTGCACTGGTGCTCAACAATCTCATCCTCACGGTCGCATGTGGCACGGTGCTGACCGGCACCCTCTATCCGCTGCTGTTGGAAACATTGACTGGCGATAAGATTTCCGTTGGCCCGCCGTTCTTCAACATGACTTTCGGCCTGCTGATGGCGCCATTGCTGCTGGTCGTGCCGTTCGGGCCGCTGCTTGCATGGAAGCGCGGCGATCTGCTTGGCGTGATGCAGAGGCTCTATGTGGTTGCCGCACTGGCTTTCGCGGCAGCGCTGGTCTTTTTCTATGTCGAGCATGGCGGACCGGTGTTGTCTGTTCTTGGGCTTGCGGCGGGGCTGTTCCTCGTCTTCGGTGCTGTTGCCGACCTCTGGTATCGCGCGGGCATCGGCAAGGTGGCGAGAGAAGTCGCATGGCGGCGGCTTTCCGGCCTGCCGCGGTCGGCTTTCGGCACGGCACTGGCACATGCCGGGCTGGGCGTCACCGTTCTCGGCATTGTCGCCGTGACGACGTTTGCGACCGAGCATGTGCTTGAAATGAAGCCCGGCGAAACCACGGAGGCGGGCGGCTACAGCATCCATTTCGACGGCATGCAACCGGCGACAGGTCCGAACTACAAGGAAGATCGCGCACACTTCAGCATCCGTCGCGGCGGCGTTGAGGTTGCGGATGTCTGGTCGGCAAAGCGCGTCTATGTCGCCCAGCAGATGCCGACCACCGAAGCGGGTATCCTGACCTTCGGGCTCAGCCAGCTCTACGTTTCGCTTGGCGATGCAACCAACGACGGCGGCATTGTCGTTCGCATCTGGTGGAAGCCGTTCATTCTTTGCATCTGGGGCGGGGCGCTGATCATGGCGATCGGCGGCTTCGTGTCGCTCAGCGACCGGCGTCTTCGGGTCGGTGCGCCGCGCCGCAAGGCAAGAGCGGTCCCCGCAGTGATGGAGCCGGCAGAATGATCCGGGGGATCGTCCTAGCAATCGTTCTGTTTCTTACTGCAGTTCCGGCCTTCGCCGTGAACCCGGACGAGGTACTCGCCAACCCCGCTCTGGAGGCCCGAGCCAGGGCGCTTTCTGCCAAGCTGCGCTGCATGGTCTGCCAGAACCAGTCGATCGACGATTCCAATGCCGATCTCGCCAAGGACCTGCGGCTTCTGGTGCGCGAGCGCCTGACCGACGGCGATACGGACGAACAGGTCCTGAACTACATCGTTTCGCGCTATGGCGAATTCGTGCTTCTGAAGCCCCGGTTGAGCGTTCGAACGGTTCTGCTTTGGGGCGCCCCCATTGTGCTGATTGTCGCCGGGGGCATTTCGCTGCTCATTTTCGCCAGGCGGCGGGCTGGCAAGCCGACCGGAAGCCGGTTGACGGCGGAGGAACGGGCGCGGCTTGACGAACTGCTTGGCCCGCGGTCCGATCGGACATCCTGAAAGTTTGAGCCTTGAAAGGCTCCAATGGTCTCACCAATCAACCTGCGGTAAGATGCTCACGGGGTCCATTCGCATGTGGGCAAGACCATGGAGCGCCGCCTCGCAGCAATCCTGATCGCTGATGTCGCCGGCTACAGTCACTTGAGCCAGATCGACGAGGTTGGCACGCGTCGCCGCTTTCAGGCGGACATGGAGGACATCTTCCGGCCCAAGATCACCGAACATCACGGACGGCTGGTTAAGACCATGGGTGACGGTCTTCTTGTCGAATTTCACAGCGTCGTCGATGCGTTACACTGCGCAATTGATGTGCAGCGCGAGAAGGCCTTGCGAAATGCGGGCGTCGATCCGGCTCCGCGGCTTTATTTCCGCATCGGCGTCAATCTTGGCGATATCATTGTCGAAGGCGATGATATTCACGGCGATGGCGTCAACATCGCCGACCGCATCCAGGCGCTGGCCGACCGGGGCGGCATCGCCATCTCCGGCACGACCTACGATCAGGTAAAGACCAAGCTTGACGTCGGCTATATCTCGCTCGGCAGGCAGAAAGTGAGGAGCATTGCCGAACCGATACGGGTTTACCAGGTAGTCCTTGATGCGAAGACGGGGCGAACTGTCGTCAAGCGCCTGCGAAAACCTGTCGGTCTCGCAGCTGCCGTTGCATTTCTGCTGCTTGCGGGTGCTGCAGCCTATTGGTGGCAGCCTTGGGAGCTTGGCCAGGCGCCAGCGCTCATCGAGCGCTTCGCCTATCCACTGCCGGACAAGCCATCGGTCGCGGTGCTGCCGTTCATCAATGTCAGCGGCGATTCAGAGCAGGATCATCTGGCAGAGGGGCTTACCGACGACCTGATCACCGAGCTGTCCAAGGTTTCCGGTCTTTTCGTCATCGCCAGGCACTCGGTTTTTGCCGTTCAAAACGGTACAGCCAAGATCCAAGACGTGGCGGCGGAGCTCGGCGTGCACTACGTGCTCGAGGGCACGTTGCAGCGCGCTGGCACGCGCTTGCGGATCAATGTCAAGCTGATTGACGCGCTGACCGGACTTTCGATGTGGGCCGAGCGCTACGATCGTCAGTATGCCGATTTGTTTGCGGTTCAGGACGACGTCATCGGCAAAATCATCTCGGCGCTCGAGATAGAGCTCAACGACGTCGAGCGCACCCAACTGGAGCGGATACCGACCGACAACCTGGAAGCCTATGATTATTACATGAGGGCGGAACAGGAGGGCCTCGTCTATAGCGACGTAGATACCTACCGCCGCACACTGTCATACTATCAGAAGGCGATCGACCTCGATCCCAATTTCGCCGACGCGCATGCGGGTATTGCGCGCGTCGCGGTCGATGTCTGGCGTAACGACTATAATTTCCTCTGGTCAGCGGCAGTCGCCCGCAAGATCGCCTACGACGCCGCCGGGCAGGCGCTCAAGCTGGACCCCAAAAATGCGCGAGCTCACACGGTTCTCGCCCTGTTGCAGCTGGTTGATGGGCGCCCGGTGGAGGCGCGGGAATCGGCAACCCGGGCCGTGGAGATGCAACCCAATAGCGCGGAGGCCTTCGGCAATCTCGCCCTGATCCTTGCTCATACCGGGGATCATGAACAGGCGGTTGTCGAGATGGAAAAGGCTCTTCGGCTCGATCCTGCGCCAACGGCGAGTTTTCGACTGCTGGCGGGAATCGTCTTCTACACTGCGCGCGACAGCAGGCGCGCGATTCCTCTGATCGAGGCTGCGCGGGACGCCCTGCCCAATGCGGAGGCTGCACGCGAGTACCTGACGGCAGCCTATGCCTATGAAGGGGATCGGGTGCGCGGGGCCCAGGAAAAGGCCAAGCTTCTGGAGCTGTTTCCGGAGAGCAATCTCACTTACTACAGCTATCTCTACGATTACTGGCGCCCAGAAGATCTGGAGCACCACCTGACGGGATTGCGCGCTGCCGGTATTCCCGAATGGCCCTTCGGATTCGCCGCATCAGAAGCGGATCAGCTCAACGCCGACGCTTTGCGCGACCTGATCAACAACAAGACGTGGAGCGGGAAACACAAGAACGGAACGGCATTCGTCCAGTTTTTCGACAATGCCGGCAATACCGCATACCGCAGTGCAAATACCAATATCACCGGGACGGTCGAGGTGCAGGGAAACAGGCTGTGCGAGAGGTTCGGCGGCTATTTTCTCGATCGCATGGTGTGCGGCAAGATCTACAAAAACAAGGACGCCGGACAAGCCGGCGCCCACTATGTGCATGTCACCGCGCAAGCACTCAAGTTCTTCTCACTCGTACCCTGAATTCAGTTGGCTGGCATATGCTGCCAGTCCTTATGCATCTTGTCGGAAATCAGGGTGTTCTGCACTTCCGACCAATGCTTCTGGGAATCGACGACTTTGGTTGGCTTCTTTTCAAAGCCGTCTGCGGCGCCGGGGTCATAGCTCAGATAGAGCTTGCCCTCTATGATCCTCCATGCCTTCGGGTCGATGTTGGTCGTAACCGTTCCGAAGGAAACGCCGTCGGCGCAATACCCGCCATATTGGGGAGCATACTTGCCGGGATCAGCAACGAAGAGGTCGCGGTTCTCGGCGCTGGCGAAATACCACTCGGCACCCAGCCAGCGATGCGAATATTGCGGAGATCCTTCCACGGCTTTGTTCTGCGTGAAGTAGGCCACCGGATCGTAGCCCTTGATGGCCACGTCTCCAAAATACCCGGTGTTCACGGGCTCTTCCGCCGTCGCCGGTTGCCCGAGCGCGAAAACGATCGCGGCACCGACTATCATCGAGGCGATAAAGCCTGTCTTTCTGCGATATGCCATGTGTCCATTCTCCCGGTTCGGGCGAAGCGCTATTTCCGCTTCGTGCACTCGCCATACAGCCAGTCTCCGACCAGTTCGGTCGGCTGGCAGACGGCGCCCGCTTTCAAAAGCAGATCGGCGGCGTCCCAATGGGACCGCCATCCGGCTTGCGTCAACGGCGTGTAGCCGTTGCGTTCCTTCGCCTCTATGTTTGCCTTCTGCGCGACGAGAAAGGCGACGACATCAGCATGACCTTCTTCGGCAGCGGCATGTAGCGGCGACATGTGGTAGAAATTCTTGTCGTCGTTGACGAGTGCGCCCTTCGATACGAGCAATTCGACGACTTCGAGATTTCCGCCGTAGGCGGCAGCATGCAATGCCGTAAGACCGCCCTTGTTCCTGATTTCGATATCGGCGCCCTTCTCCAGCAGAAGAGCCACGATATCCGCGTGTCCTCCAAGAGCCGCGATCATCAACGGCGGCTCTCCCGACTCGTTCGGTTCGGCAATATTGGCTCCCTGATCGATAAGCTGCCCCACACGCTCGCGGTCACCGTTCCGCGCCGCGTCGTGTAACGGCCCGGCCCAGGCCATCGAGACCCCAAGCAACAGTCCTAGCATCGATGTGCCGACGACCCTCATCGCGCGCCTCGCCAACATACGGCCTCTGAGCAGAAGTATATTTAAGATATCATGAATATATTGCGCGGATCAAGGATCGCAGCCGCTCAGCCTCTTCGCACCGCCTGTCCTGGCGGCTGGTGAGGGCGCTATCGTACATTACCAAATTTTCATGGACCAGACAGTTCGCAGTAATGTGAAGGATACTATATCGTTGGTCATCGACCGGTCCGGCTCCAGCCGGAACGAAAAACAAAAACCAGACCGGAACGAAAGACAAAAACAAGAGAAGGTACCAAGAATGATAAAGACCCCCTCCGTCAGTACCATGCTGAAGGCTTCTACGGTCGCAGGTCTCGCTGCAGCAGTATTCGCGACTGCCGCGCCGCTTGAGATCACGCGTGCCTATGCTGAAGCCGTCAACGTCCAGGCTCCATCAGTCCCGAGCTTTGCAAACGTCGTCGATGCCGTGTCTCCCGCCGTCGTTTCGGTTCGCGTCGAATCGCGCATCAATCCCGCCGCGGACAACAGCGATGGTTTTGCTTTCGACTTCAACGGCCGCGGCTTTGACGATCTTCCCGACGATCATCCCCTGAAGCGCTTCTTCAAACAGTTCGGCGAGCAGGGGAAAAACGGTCCCCACGGCGGTCAGAACGACAGGAAGTTCGGCCAGCGCGATGGTCAGCGTGATGGTAAGGGCCGCCTGCGCCCGGTCGCGCAAGGCTCCGGCTTCTTCATTTCCGAAGATGGCTACATCGTCACCAACAACCACGTGGTTTCCGATGGCTCGGCTTTTGTTGTCGTCCTGAACGATGGCAGCGAGCTGGATGCCAAGCTGATCGGCAAGGACCCGCGGACCGACCTCGCCGTTCTCAAGGTTGACGCCAAGGGCCGCAAGTTCACCTATGTCAACTGGGCAGACGACAATGGCGTTCGCGTCGGCGACTGGGTGGTTGCAGTCGGCAACCCGTTCGGCCTCGGCGGCACGGTGACCGCGGGCATCATTTCTGCCCGTGGCCGCGACATCGGCTCCGGTCCGTATGACGATTACCTGCAGGTCGACGCGGCGGTGAACCGCGGCAACTCCGGTGGTCCGACCTTCAACCTCAGTGGTCAGGTCGTCGGCATCAACACCGCGATCTTCTCGCCATCGGGCGGCAGCGTCGGCATCGCCTTTGCAATTCCGGCCTCGACGGCCAAGGATGTCGTTGCCGACCTGATGAAGGACGGTTCGGTTTCCCGCGGCTATCTCGGCGTACAGATCCAGCCTGTTACCAAGGATATCGCCGACTCGCTCGGTCTGTCGGAAGCAAATGGCGCATTGGTCGTCTCTGCCCAGGACGGTACCCCTGGTCAGAAGGCAGGGATGAAGGCGGGTGATGTTGTGACCGCCGTCAATGGTGAACCTGTCAAGGACGCCCGCGATCTCAGCCGCCGCATCGGTGCCATGCAGCCGGGCAGCAAGGTCGAGCTCTCGGTGTGGCGCGACGGCAAGGCTCAGTCCGTCACCGTCGACCTCGGCACGCTTCCGGATGACCAGAAGGATGCGTCCAATGATGACGGCGATCAGACGCCGCAGCAGCCTGAGGCGCCGGCTTCCGAGAAGGCGCTTGCGGATCTGGGCCTGACCGTCGGCCCGTCCGATGATGGCAAGGGTCTGACGATTACGGGCATCGACCCTGACTCGGATGCTGCCGACAAGGGCATCAAGGAAGGCGAGACGATTACCTCGGTGAACAACCAGCAGGTCTCGAATGCCGACGACGTCGTCAAGGTTCTCAACCAGGCGAAGAAGGACGGCCGCACCCGGGCACTCTTCCAGATCCAGTCCAAGGAAGGCAGCCGGTTCGTGGCTCTGCCGATCAACGGTCAGGGCTAATCCCCTCCTTGATCTGAAAAAGGAAGCCGCGCGTTCCCAACCTTCGCGCGGCTCCCTTTCCGTATCCTTTTCAGGGACGACCTCGATGCCCCCACTCTCACCTCAAGACGCTTTGAACCTTGCCGAAACCCAGACGGCAGGTAATGTCGGCCGCATGAAGATTCTTATTATCGAAGACGACCTTGAAGCTGCGGCCTACCTCACCAAAGCCTTTCGCGAGGCGGGAATCGTGGCTGATCATGCCAGTGACGGCGACAGCGGCCTCTTCATGGGGGCAGAGAATACCTATGATGTAATCGTCATCGACCGGATGCTTCCTCGCCGCGACGGTCTTTCCGTCATCAGCGAACTTCGGCATAAGGGCATTCACACACCGGTGCTTATTCTTTCTGCCCTTGGGCAGGTCGATGACCGCGTGACCGGCCTTCGCGCCGGCGGCGACGACTATCTGCCGAAGCCTTACGCCTTCAGCGAACTTCTGGCCCGCGTCGAGGTGCTCGGCCGCCGCAAGGGCACGCCGGAGCAGGACGTTGTCTATCGCGTCGGCGATCTCGAGCTTGACCGGCTTGCGCATGAAGTCCGGCGTGGCGGCAAGGAAATCCCGCTGCAGCCGCGGGAATTTCGCCTTCTCGAATATCTGATGAAGAATGCCGGGCAGGTCGTCACGCGCACCATGCTTCTCGAGAATGTGTGGGATTATCACTTCGATCCGCAGACGAATGTCATCGACGTGCACGTCTCGCGCCTGCGCTCGAAGATCGAGAAGGACTTCAGCCAGCCGTTGCTGAAGACCATCCGCGGCGCCGGTTACATGATCAAGGACGAGGGATGAACCGCTTCTGGTTTCTCTTCAAGTCCACTGCAGTCCGCCTTTCGGCACTTTATATCCTGCTTTTCGCGATCTGCGCCGCAACTCTCGTATTCTACGTGACGGCGATGTCCCAGGGGCTGCTCACCCAGCAGATACGGGAGGCAGTCCAACAGGAAGTCGACGCCGTCACACGCGCCTATAGCACGGGCGGCATGAACGGCCTCCTGCGCACGCTGGAGCGGCGTGCCCGCCAGCCAGGCGCCAACCTTTACATTATCGCGGGTCCCTCCGGAGATATTCTAGCAGGCAACGTTGCGTCCGTGCAGCCGGGCGTGTTCGAGGAAACCGGCTGGACGTCGGTTCCGTTTTCCTATCAGCGTTACGCCGATAGCGACCGTGATCGCCAACACATGGCGATCGCCAATATCTTCGTCCTCGACAACGGCTTGCGCGTCCTCGTCGGGCGCGACCTCGGCGAGCCCGAGCGCTTCCGCGTTCTGGTGCGCCAGGCGCTGATGATCGCGCTTGCGATCATGGGGCTCGGCGCAATCGTCATCTGGTTCGGCATCGGCCGCAACGCGCTGAAGCGCATCGACCGCATGTCGGACGCGGGCAAGAAGATCATGGCGGGCGATCTTTCCCAGCGCCTGCCGGTCGGCGGTTCAGGCGATGAATTCGACCGTCTGTCGGTTTCTCTGAACACGATGCTGGAGCGCATCGAGAAGCTGAACGAAGGGCTGCGGCAGGTTTCCGACAACATCGCCCATGACCTCAAGACGCCGCTGACGCGCCTGCGCAACAAGGCTACGGATGCGCTGGACACGACGGAAGAGGAGCAGAGGCGTACCGCGCTCGAAGGGATCATTGCCGAGTCCGATCAGTTGATCCGGACCTTCAACGCTCTCCTGATGATTTCGCGTGTAGAGGCGGGGTCGGTCGTGGCGGAGATGTCGCCGATCGAGCTTTCCTCGATCGTCGCCGATAGCGCCGAGCTTCACGAGCCGGTCGCAGAAGAAGCCGGATTGACCCTGACATCAAGCATCGAGCCAGGGATATCCGTGCAAGGCAACCGTGAATTGATCGCGCAGGCGATATTCAACCTGATCGACAACGCGATCAAATATGCCGACGACCCGGAGGGCGGCGGCGAAATTGCTTTGAAGCTGTCGCGCCGCCCTGACGGTATTTGCCTCTCGGTCGCCGATCAAGGTCCGGGCATTCCGGCCGAGAAGCGTGAGGACGTCGTCAAGCGCTTCGTGCGGCTTGACGAGAGCCGGTCGAAACCCGGCACCGGGCTTGGCCTCTCGCTGGTCGAGGCGGTGATGGAACTGCATGGCGGCACGCTGGAGCTTTCCGATACCGACCCGGAAAAGGCGGAAAGACGAGGCCTTACCGTCAGCATGATTTTTCCGATCAAGCCAGTCTAGGGTCAGGATCTATTGAATTCATCCATTCTGTTGGGCAGCATCGGATTGGATGGAAGCAAACAAGCGCAAGGCAAGGCTTTTTAGCCTTGGCGAGCATTGTTTGCGATCAGACGGCCGATGCTGCCCAACCCGAAGGGCGAGGCGGATTTCGCTCCTGACCGTGTCGGAAAGACTTGAAAGTGTGGGGCACTTCCGGCGTCTTTCCTTCTCGTCAGAAACAAAATCCGCCACGCAGAATGGATGAATTCAATAGATCCTGACCCTAGGCTTGGCTCCTCCGGATTGTGACCCTAGGTTAGGGCCGGTCATGATAGCGCCGATTCCGGGCGCGGCCGTTGGGAGGCGGAATGCTGACGAACTTGACACACAGTCTGAAGGACGTGGGCAGCGGGCTGCTGCGCCCTTTGAATCAATCCGAGCTCAAGCTGGCACTGGCCGACCTTCAGGACATCGGCAAGAGTGAACCGGCAGTCGCTAGGATGCTGAAGGCTGGCGGTCCGCTCTGCGATTTCATCGCTGCGGCGCTCACTCTATCGCCTTACCTTCGCGAGGTCGCCAATATCGATGGTGCGATTCTCGCCGCCGCCATTTCATCGCCGCTAGAGCCCGAGATCGACAGGCTGATTGCCGAGGCGCGCGACTGCTGGCAGCCCCGGGATGGGATCGCTCCCACGGAAACTGCGGTCATGAGCCGGCTGCGCACCGTCAAGCGAAAGGTGGCGTTTCTTGTCGCGCTGGCGGATCTCGCCAAGCTTTTCGACGGACGGCGGACGACGGCGTGGCTGAGTGCGCTCGCCGAAGCTTCCGTCGCTGCGGCGATCGATCATCTGCTGCTATCAGCCCATGAGAGCAGCAAGCTGCAGCTGAAGAACACCGAAAGCCCGAGCGAAGGTTCGGGATTGGTCGTGCTCGGAATGGGCAAGCTCGGGGCGTCGGAACTCAACTATTCGTCTGACATCGACCTCGTCGTCTTCTTCGACGAGCACGCCGGCATCGTGTCCCAGCCGGACGACGCGATAGACATCTTTCCGCGGCTGATGCGGCGGCTGGTGCGCATTCTTCAGGAGCGGACCGCCGACGGTTATGTCTTCCGCACCGATCTCCGGCTGCGCCCGGATCCGGGCTCGACGCCGCTTGCGATCCCGGTCGATGCAGCCATGATCTATTATGAGGGACGCGGCCAGAACTGGGAGAGGGCAGCCTTTATCAAGGCCCGCCCCGTCGCCGGAGACATGCAAGCGGGTGAGGCCTTTCTGCGCGGGCTCGTGCCGTTCGTCTTCCGCAAATACCTGGACTACGCCGCGATCGCCGATGTTCATTCGATCAAGCGCCAGATCCATGCGCACAAGGGCCACGGCACCATCGCGGTGAAGGGGCACAACGTCAAGCTCGGCCGCGGGGGTATCCGCGAGATCGAATTCTTCGTCCAGACGCAGCAGCTGATCGCCGGCGGCCGGATGCCGGCGCTGCGTTGCCGCGGCACGGAGGAAGCGCTTGCCGAACTTACCAAAGCGAAATGGATCGATCCGGAAACGCGCGACGAGCTGGCGGAGGCCTATTGGTTCCTCCGCGATGTCGAGCATCGCATTCAGATGGTGCGCGATGAGCAGACGCATCTGCTGCCGGAAACCGAAGCCGAGCTGAAGCGCATCGCGTTCATGATGGGCTTTACCGATACGTCGAGCTTCTCGGAGCGGCTGGTAGAGGTGTTCCGGACCGTCGAGCGGCGTTATGCACGGCTCTTCGAACAGGAAGCCAAGCTATCGACCCATGGCGGCAATCTGGTGTTCACGGGGCAGGGCGACGATCCGGACACGCTCGAGACGCTGAAGCAGCTCGGGTTCAAACGCCCGTCGGACATTTCCCGTGTCATCCGGACCTGGCATTACGGCCGCTATCGCGCGACGCAATCCGTCGAGGCACGGGAGCGGTTGACTGAGCTCGCTCCGGATTTGCTCCGCGTTTTCGGAGAAAGCGAACGCGCGGATGAGGCACTGCTGCGCTTCGACAATTTCATTTCCGGCCTGCCTGCGGGTATTCAACTCTTTTCGCTGCTGGGCAGCAATCCGGCTCTGCTGTCACTGATCGTGAACATCATGTCCTCGGCACCGAAGCTTGCCGAAGTGATCGCCGCCAAGCCGCATGTTTTCGATGGCATGCTCGATCCCGGGCTCATGGCGGAGCTGCCGACGCGCGACTATCTTGCCGAACGGATTCGCGGTTTTCTGGCGCCAGCCCGGCACTATGAAGAGGTCCTAGACCGGTTGCGCATCTTTGCGGCCGAACAGCGTTTTCTGATCGGCATCCGCCTGCTCACTGGTGCAATCAGAGGCGCGATGGCCGGTCGCGCCTTTACCCATCTGGCCGATCTTGTTCTCGAAGCGGCGCTCGAAGCGGTGATGAAGGAGATCAGGGCGACGCATGGAGATTATCCAGGCGGCCGTGTGGCCGTCGCCGGCATGGGCAAGCTCGGCAGCTTCGAACTGACTGCCGGCTCCGACATCGATATTATTCTCCTTTACGACTACGAGGATGACGCAGGTGAATCCGACGGGCCGAAGCCGCTCGATGCGACGCGGTACTTCACCCGCATCACGCAGCGGCTGATCTCCGCTCTTTCTGCACCGACGGCGGAAGGCGTGCTCTATGAGGTCGACATGCGCCTTCGGCCCTCGGGCAACAAGGGACCGGTCGCCACTCGCATCAAGTCCTTCGAAAAGTATCAGCGCGAGGAGGCCTGGACCTGGGAGCACATGGCGCTAACGCGGGCACGCCTCGTGTGCGGCGACAGGGAACTGATCAGTGAGGCTGAGCGCATCATCGCCGAGGTGCTTTCGTCGAAGAACGACCCGACGCGGATTGCGAAGGATGTCTCAGAGATGCGGGCCTTGATCGAAAAGGAGAAGCCGCCGGCGAGTATCTGGGATTTGAAGCTCATTCCCGGCGGACTGATCGACATCGAATTCATTGCGCAATACCTGCGGCTCGTGGCCTCTGCAAAGGGCCTCGTCATCAATGAGGACGACTTCAACACGGCGGGTCAGCTGAAGCTTCTCGGCGCGGAGTTGATGGATCGTAACGACCTGGAGCTCTGCCTGGCGGTGCTGTCGCTTTACACGGATATTTCGCAGCTCATCCGACTCTGCATTGACGGCGAATTCGATCCGGAAAAGGCGCCCGCCGGTCTAATCGAGCTGGTGTGCCGGGCAGGTGATTGTCCTGATATCAAGACGCTTGAAGGCGAGGTCAAGCGGCTTTCGAAAAATGTTCGGAAGGCATTCCAGGCAACGCTCAAGCGATAGCAGGCTCGTCTGGAATGCGGAAGGAGACGACGGTGCCGATCGATTCGCGCGAGCGGATCCGCATCCTGCCTCCGTGAAGCGTCGTCAGCGAACGGGAGATGGCAAGGCCGAGGCCGGAGCCGCCCTTGCTCTTGGCATATTGGTTCTGCACTTGCTCGAAGGGTTGCCCGAGCTTGGTGAGGGCATCGCGTGGAATACCAATGCCGGTGTCGGCGATCGTCACGACAACGCCAAAGGCGTCGCGGCGGGTGCGCAGCGCGACACGGCCGCCCTCGTTTGTGAACTTGACCGCATTTGAGAGAAGGTTGAGCAGGATCTGCTTCATGGCGCGGCGATCTGCGATAAGCGTCATGCCGTCGCAAATGCGCTGCTCGATAACAATGTTTTTCGCGGCAGCCGGCATGGTCGTGAAGCGCAGGCTCTCCTCGATCAGCGGCGCAAGATCGATCGTCTCCCGCTGCAGCCTCATATGGCCCGCCTCGATCTTCGACATATCGAGGATGTCGTTGATGACATTGAGCAGGTGTTTGCCGCTCTCGTGGATGTCATGCGCGTATTCGTCGTATTTCAATGAGCCGAGCGGACCGAACATCTGGTTTTGAAGAATGTCCGAGAAGCCGAGGATGGCGTTGAGCGGCGTGCGGAGCTCATGCGACATGTTGGCGAGGAACTCGGACTTTGCCTTGTTCGCCGCCTCCGCGCGCTCCTTCTCAGCCAGGTAATTCGTATTGGCGACCGAAAGCGCGGATTTCTGGCTTTCAAGGGTCTGACGCGATGCCTTGAGGTCAGCGATGGTCGCGATGAGGCGACGCTCTGAGTCACGCAGGCGCTCCTGGTTGCGCTTCAGAAGCGTGATGTCGGTGCCGACCGACACCATGCCGCCGTCGCGGGTCCGGCGCTCGTTGATCTGCAGCCAGCGTTCGTCGGCAAGCTGGACTTCCGTCGTGCGGGAATGGCCAGGCCCCTCGGCATCCGCCATGCGGCGCTCGATCACCGGCCGGGCGGCGGCGGCATTGACGGTGCTGCGTTCGGTACCGGGAACAAGCACGCTGTCCGGAAGCCCATAGGCCTGCTGGAAATGCGTGTTGCACATCACGAGACGGTCGTTCTTGTCCCAGAGGACGAAGGCTTCCGAGGTGCATTCGATGGCGTCCGCAAGGCGCTGGTCGGCCTCGGCGTAGCGCTGTGCAAGCCGGTGCTGCTCGGTCACGTCCATGGCGATGCCGATCATGTGGACGCGGCCGGAATTGCTGCGGATCATCTGGGCGCGGGCGCGCATCCAGACATAGTGGCCGCTGGCGTGGCGCATGCGGAAAATCTGGTCGACCTGGCCAGAGCTGCCCTTGACGATCGACCGCGCAATTTCGTGCAGCCCGCCATCGTCCGGATGCATCAGCCGGGCCGCATCGGCGAAGGACATCGTCTTGTCCGAAGCTGCTAGGCCGAGCATGTCATACATCGAGCGCGACCAGAAGAATTCGCGGTTGTCGAAATCGAAATCCCAAAGTCCGCAGCGGCCGCGCGAGAGCGCGGTTTCGACGCGCTGGTTCGACTCGACGAAGATTTCATCGGCTTCGCGTGCCCGCCTGACCTGCATGTAATAGGCATACAGCACCACCAGCAGGATCGACGAGACGCCCGCAAACAGCGTGACGTTGAGCGTCAGCTCCTCGCGCCACAGCCTGCCGATTTCGTGCAGCGAGGTCGCGGCGATGATATAGCCGCCGGCGCTGCCGACCAAAGTAATTTCGGCATAATGCGGATTGCCGCCGATTGTCGTTTCGATCACATCGGCCCGATCGCCGAAGCGGCGGATGGCGGAGACCTCGGGAAAGAAATCGGCGACATTCGACCCGACATAGGAAAGGCCTGCCGTGGAAGCGGCAAAGACCTTGCCGCTCGCCTCAACGAGCAAGATGAAGGAATTGCTGTCGAGGCGGTCCTGCGGCAGGAATTTCTGAAGTTTCGCCTGGGCCTCCACAGCATTGCCGTTTTCGAACAGATCGCCGGCGTCGGCAAAGACAGCCGCGGCGGTTGCCGCCGAAAGCGCGGTCGTATGCCGCGCCGCCGCCCCCATGCGCGCGTACTCGGACATCATCCCGAAGAGATGCGAGGCTGCGACAACGGCAAGGAAAGCAACGATCAGGGCCGGTATGGCGCGCTTCAGAAGGGTTTCGGCTTGCGGAAGGGAGCGTGAAATCGACCTGGAGGAAATCGGCCTGGAGATGGGGGTGGTGCGGCTGAGGGCCTGACCTCGCCAAGCGCGAAGCGCCTCAAAATCGACACGCAGCCGTCCCTCGGCCGCAGTTGCCCGCCGCACGTTCATCATCGCTATCGCCTTGATCCCTCATGTGATTCGCGCGCCGCTCGCGTGAACCTCACTCAATGAATCACTACTGATTCGCCGTGTCCAGAGAGAAAGGTAAAATTCTATTAACTATTTATAGGTGCTCGTGTTTTGCGAGTCGGTTTCGAGGCGCGGTTCGTTCCGGCAGCGCCTCGACGCGCAAATCACCCCTTGAGCGTCCGTTCGACAATATCCCGAACGTCAGTCGAAAGGCCGGGCGCTTGCTCGATCTCCGTGAGAGCGTCATGGGCGAAACCGGCGCGGACCGGCTCCAGCGATCGCCACGAACGCATCGACGTTAGGAGGCGGGCGGCAAGCTGGGGATTGCGCCGGTCGATATCGAGGATCTCGTGGGCAAGGAAGCGGTAGCCTTCACCATCGCCACGGCCGAAGCCAGTGGGATTGCTGAAGACAAAGGCGCCGACCAATGCGCGCATGCGGTTCGGATTGGCACGGTTGAAGAGCGGGCTCTCCATAAGCCCGCGGACCCGGTCGAGGGTTCCTGCGCCAGGAATGGTTGCCTGCACGGAGAACCACTTGTCGATGACGAGGGCATTTTCCGCGAAGCGGTCGCGGAAAGCCGAAAGAGCGGTGATCGCTTCGCCGCTTTCCGGAAAGCGATGCGACAGGATCGACAGTGCATGCAAGAGTTCGGTCATGTTGTTTGCGGCGTCGAAGGTCGCCTTGGCGCGCGCCGGGCTGTTTTCGGCATAGGACAGATAGATCAGCGCGGCATTGCGCAGCGCACGGCGGCCGGCGCTTTTTGCATCCGGGCTGAAATCGCCCGGTGTCGTCATCTTTTCGAACAAGTTGGCGAAGAGGGCGGCGCCCTGATCGGCAATCTGCTTCATGGCGGCCTGACGCCCGGCGTGGATCGCGTCCGGGTCGTTATTGCCGCCGAGTTCGCGGGCTATATCGGACTCGCTGGGCAGCGTCAGCGCCTGAGCGCGCAACGCAGGTTCAATGCTTTCGTCGCCAGCAGCGGCGAGCAGCGCATCGACGAAGGTCGATCCGCAGGCGACTGGCTTGCCCTCACGCGCATCGCGCGCCGCCTGCAGCAGGTTCGGCAACGCGAGGTCGCTCAGCGCCTGCCAGCGGGCGAAATGATCCGTCTCGTAGCGGGCGAGCAGAGCAAGGTCGGCGGGCGACTGGTCGAAATGCAAATTGATCGGCGCTGAGAAGCTGCGGTTGATCGAAACGACCGGCCGTGCGGCGACGCCGTGAAAGACGGCGGTCTGGGTGCGGCCAGTCAGATGCAGCACTTCGCCGGCATATTCCGCGCCGTCAACCGATGCCGGTACGATTTGCGCTCCGTCCTCGGCGAAGAGCGCAAGGCTGAGCGGGATGTGCATCGGCTTCTTGTCGGTCTGGCCCGGCGTTGCGGGAATCATCTGCTCGAGCGAAAGGCTGAAGGTCTTGGCGCTCGCGTCATAGCTACCGGACCCCGTGACGAGCGGCGTTCCCGCTTGATGGTACCAAAGCGAGAACTGCGCTAGATCGGCACCGCTCGCATCTTCGAAGCACTTGACGAAGTCCTCAATGGTGACCGCCTGGCCGTCATGGCGATCGAAATAGATGTCCATGCCCTTCTTGAAGGTGTCCTTGCCGAGCAGCGTGGCGATCATGCGCGTGACCTCGCTGCCCTTTTCATAGACTGTCGTAGTGTAGAAGTTATTGATTTCCCGGTACTTTGTCGGACGGACGGGATGCGCGAGCGGGCCGCTGTCTTCCGGAAACTGCTCCGACTTCAGGTGCCTGACTTCGGCAATGCGCTTGACCGCGCGCGAACGCTGGTCGGACGAGAACTCGTGGTCGCGATAGACCGTCAGACCTTCCTTGAGGCAGAGCTGAAACCAGTCGCGGCAGGTGATGCGGTTGCCGGTCCAGTTGTGGAAATATTCATGCGCGATGATCGCCTCGATATTGGCATAGTCGGCGTCGGTTGCCGTTTCCGGATCGGCAAGGACGTATTTGTCGTTGAAGATGTTGAGGCCTTTGTTCTCCATCGCGCCCATGTTGAAGTCGGACACGGCTACGATCATGAAGATGTCGAGATCATATTCGCGGCCGAAGACCTCTTCATCCCATTTCATCGAACGCTTAAGCGCGTCCATGGCATAGGCCGCGCGCGGCTCCTTGCCGTGCTCGACATAGATCTTCAGCGCGACCTCGCGGCCGGAGATCGTCGTGAACGTGTCTTCGACAACGCCGAGGTCGCCGGCAACGAGCGCGAAAAGGTAGCTCGGCTTCGGATGCGGATCGAACCAGGCGGCGAAATGCTTGCCTTCGCCGTAGCCGGCACCGCCGAGAAAGTTGCCGTTGGACAGCAGAAGCGGGTTGGCGGCCTTGTCGGCGATGATGTTGACCGTATATGGCGCCAGCACATCCGGGCGATCCGGGAAATAGGTGATGCGGCGGAAGCCCTCGGCCTCGCACTGGGTGCAGTAGATGCTGCCGGTGCGGTAGAGACCCATGAGCTGGGTATTGGCTTCGGGGTTGATGATCGTCGTGATCGTCAGTTCGAAGGGGTCGGTTGCCGGAAGGTCGTAGACTGTCAGGCTCTCGGACGTTGCCGTAAATCGCTCCGAGGGCATCTCCACCTGATCGAAGAGCAGGCCTGCGAGGGAAAGCTCGTCGCCGTCGAGGATGAGCGGCGCCTTCGCATCGACGCCCTCGCGGCGATGGAAAATCAGGCGTGATTCGACTTTCGTTTCTGTAGGATCAAGCTCAAAGGTCAGGTCCACACGTTCCAACACAAAATCGGTGGGGCGGTAGTCTGCCAGATTGATGACCTGGCCCATGTCTGTACGCATTGTGTTCCCTGAAGACCGTTGTCGATGCCTGAGGCAGAAGCGAATGCTCTGCCGTTAAATTTGCCGGCATAATTACAATAAAGTCTGAAATAACTTTAAAGCGAATGCAAGCAAAGCAAGTTTCATGGACGCAATGGTGGAGATGCTTGGAGGACAAACCGCGCTATCTCAGATTGAGCACAGACCGCACGCCAACATCGTCCCCGGTCCGCTGAACGACACCCGTACCACACCCATCCGACTGCTGATGAATGTTGGCCAATGAAAATGTACGGGAGCGAAGAACCAAATATTGTCATTTTTGACTGTTCATCGGACAAAACGCCTGCCACAGTCATGACGCGTCGAATCTGGCGTGCTTTCCTGCCATAAACAACTTTAACGCGAGTTCTGACATGCAGTCGGCCTTTGGAAATCCGCTGAGAGGTATTGCGTTCAAAGTGGCCTCGGTGGTCGTCTTTCTCGGCATGCAAACCTTTATCAAACTTGGCGGTACAAATATCGCGCCGGGGCAGGTGACGTTCTATCGCTCCTTCTTCGCGCTCTTTCCGATCATGGCTTACCTGGCCTATCGCGGGCAGCTGAAAGCGGCCTTTTATACGGCAAATCCGATCGGCCATCTGAAGCGCGGCACGATCGGGATCGTTTCCATGGGCTTCGGCTTCTACGGTCTTTTGCATCTGCCGTTGCCGGAGGCGATTGCACTCGGCTACGCAATGCCCCTGGTCGCGGTCATATTCGCGGCAGTGTTCCTCGGCGAGACGGTCAGAATCTACCGCTGGAGTGCCGTCTTCTTCGGTATGGTGGGTGTCGCCATCGTCTCATGGCCGAAGCTGACGCTTTTCAGGCAGGGTGGCATGGAGGCGGAGCAGGCGGTGGGAGCGATTTGCGTCCTGATTGCCGCCGTGCTCGGCGGCATGGCGATGATCCAGGTTCGCAAGCTGGTCGAAGAGGAAAGGACGGCCACGATCGTTCTTTACTTCTCGATCATTGCATCGCTCTTTTCGCTGGCGACGCTGCCATTCGGCTGGGCTTCGCTCGAACTTCGGACGGTGCTTCTGCTGGTCGCGGCCGGTTTTTGCGGCGGCGTTGCACAAATCCTTCTGACGGAAAGCTACCGTCATGCGGAGGTATCGACGGTGGCACCCTTCGAATACACCTCGATCCTTCTCGGCGGCATCGTGGGTTATTTCGTCTTTGGCGATGTCCCCGGGGGGCATATGATGGTCGGAACGGCGATTGTCATCGCAGCCGGGATATTCATTATCTACCGGGAGCATCAGCTCGGTCTGGAACGTCGCCGCGCGCGGCAAGCGGGCGGGCCGAAGACCTGAGTATATCGATAGAGTTATGGCCGCTCACTGGCGAAATCTTAGGATACCAACCAGTCTGCGAATGTGGTTCTTGAAAATGACGAAACGTCATTTATTCAAAGCCTTGCATGTCTGATTGGCCGCTGATGCCGGACCTGGTTCCTGCCCTTCGCTGCCCCGAACGCTGGCTTGCGAGCGGAGGTGCGTATGAGCTTTACGGCGGAACAACTGTCGCGGCATCCCGGCTTTCTGCTCAGCATCCGTCATCTAGCTGGCACTTTGCGGAGCATGTTCGATGCCGCTCCGCGTCTCGCCCGCATGCTCACCTCCCATCAGCGCTGGCTGCTCACCCAAACAGCCTATGCGCTTGCGATGCAGCATGATTCCAACGATCCCTCGTCGGGCTTTTCGGCAGTCGCGTTGACGGCTCTCATTACCCAATACAAGGTGGCGAGCCGCAACACTGTTCTAAACTTCATCGAGGAACTCTTCACCTATCGCTTTATCGCGCATGCATCGGGCGAGGCGGGGCGCCGCCGCCCGCGCCATTTCGGACCCACCGAAGTCAGCCATCAGGCCATGTGCGGATGGCTTCTCGCCAATCTCACCGCCCTCGATTTGTTGGACGACAGCGGTCGCGCCGCCTATTTCCAGGCGCACCCTGAACTGATCCGGATCGCTCAGCCTCTGCTTGCTCGCAACTGTCTTGAAGATACCGCCTGGCGGGAGCCGCCCGCGCAGATCGGACTCTTTTTGTGGACGGCGGCTGGCGGGCTGGTGGTGGATCACCTCTTGGCGAGGGTCGATATCGATGGCACGGATGCGGAGAGATTTAGCGTCGGGCGGGTCGAAACCCGCAATCTTGCCAGCGATTTCATGATGTCGCGAACGCACCTGCAGCGTCTCTTCGCAAAGGCGGTACAGCGGGGCTGCGTCGGATGGTACGACGAGCCGAAGAAGACGGAACTCTGGGTCTCGCGCGAATTTGTCCGCGAATATTGCGCATGGCAAGCGGTCAAATTTGCCTATGTGGATCAAGCTTTCCACTTCGCCAGGGCAGAACTCGAGCGCATGCCGGTCAGGGCGCCGGAAACGGTCTAGCGCATTCGCGCGATTTCCTGCACTGGAGGTGATCGCGCTCAACTTCCTCGAAGCCCGGACCGCCGCGCTGATGCGCTCGAAGCGAGATCAGACCTTCAGAGGTTATGAAGCAGCAGCCCGATGCCGGGCCGCACATTCATCTCAATATTCTTGAAAATCCGCGAAGATCGCGGCAGGGCGCGTCGTCCGGCTGCTGATGCCGGTGCCGCGGGCGATCATCTGCTCGTTGGTGGCAAAGCCAAGACGGCTGTAGCCCTGTGTGGTGCGAACCGGATCGCTTGCTACGCGCAGGGTTTCAAACCCGCAGTGGATAGGACGAAAACGTGTGCTCATTGCCTTGGTTCCTGTCAGATTCCTCCCAAGACACGTCATATATTGCAGCGCAGCATCGATTCCGCAATGCATTATATTAAAATGCAGGTATGCGGAGCGCGCATGGATATTGTCATAAAGAGTTGGTATTCGGCTATTTTGTAAGCAGACCAACTGATGTGAGCCGGGAGCGAAACGCCAGCAGATCATTCCAGGCAAGTCGCTTGTTGATGGGCGCGGTCAGCAGATCCTGAGGATGCAGCGTCGCGATCGCTGGTATCGGAATCGATCCCGCGCCGATCTCCTTCCACTGGCCCCGCAGACCATGAATGCTGTCGTTTTCGCCGAAGAAGAAGCGAGCGGCGAAATTGCCGAACAGCAGGATGACCTTCGGTTCAGCGAGGGCGATCTGGCGCTCGATAAAAGGCCTGCAGATGTCCATTTCGGCAGCGGAGGCAACCCGGTTGCCCGGCGGACGCCAGGGGATGACCTGCGTCAAAAGAATGTTTGTGCGATCAAGTCCGATCGCCGCCAGCATCTTGTCGAGCAATTGGCCGGGCCGTCCGGCAAACGGCATCCCCTCGCGATCGTCATCGGCACCCGGCGCCGAGCCGATCACCATGATGCCGCTTTCAGCATTGCCGGTGGCAAAGATCGTCGAACGCGCGCTGTGCTTGAGGTTGCAGCCGTTGAAGGCTTCGAGTGCAGTCTTGAGTTCGGCAAGCGATCGGGCGCTCTCGGCGGCAAAGCGCGCCTGCTGCACTGCTTCGCCATCGGGAATGGCAGGCTGCGGCCGGGCGGCGGCGCGTTCGGCCGGCGCGGGCGCCTGGCGTTGCGTTGCCGCTGGCGGCTGCCGATCGGCTGGCGGGAGGGGCTGCGCAGCAGGGGCAGCGTTACGCCGCGCGGCCTTCATCGTCTCGAACTCGGCGAAGCGGTCGATCGCTTCCTCCTCCAGCAGCCATTCGACGCCGGCTTCCGCATGGAAATGCAAAAGCGCGGCAAGCTCGGCCGGAGAGAGTTCGTTGACGGAAACCATTCGGCGACCTTAGCGAAGTGGCAGCGGCAATGAAAGGGTAGGCGGCACCGCCCGCGGCTATTGCACAGTCCATTGCGCGATGTCCTCGCGCTCGCCGATCAGCGCAAGCCCGTGGGCGATGGAGAGAAGCTCGCCGCCCGTTTCGATCCTGTCGTGATCGAAGCGTTCGGTGAAGATGCGGCGGACGGCCGGCACAAAGGAGGTCCCGCCGGTCAGGAAGACCTTGTCGATGGCATCGGCGCTGGTCTGCGTCTTCTCCAGCACTTCGTCGAGCGCGCCTTCGATCCGCGAGAGATCATCGGCGATCCAGCTTTCGAAGTCCTTGCGTTTTATGGTTCGGTGACCGCCGCGGCCGAGCGGCGCGAAATCAAAGGGTGCTTCCTCTGCGGCAGAGAGCGCCATCTTGGTGGCCGAGACGGCCTGATAGAGCGGGTAACCCTCGTCGTGGTCGACCAGATCGATGAAGGTTTCGAGCTTCTCCGGCTCGAGCGCCGTGCGCACCAGCTTCCTCAGATCCTCGAATTCACGAGAGGTCTTGAAGATCGACAGCTGGTTCCAGCGGCCGAAGCTGGAATAGTAGTTCGACGGCACTTCAAGGATCTTGTCGAAGCTCTTGAAATGACTCCCCTTGCCGATCTGCGGCGCGACGATGTTGTCGATCATCCGGTAGTCGAAATGATCGCCGGCGACGCCGACGCCCGAATGGCCCATCGGCGTGGCGGTCAGCATGCCGGCAATGGTTTCGAAGCGGATCAGCGAGTAGTCCGTCGTGCCGCCGCCGAAATCGGCAACGAGCACCGTCGCGTCGGACTTCAGGTTCTGCGCGAAGTAGAAGGCGGCGGCCACCGGCTCGTAGACGTAGTGAATTTCCGGAAAGCCAAACCGCGAGAGTGCTTCGTTGTAGCGCTCGGTCGCCAGCGCTGGGTCGGGATTGGCCCCGGCGAAATGCACGGGCCGTCCCGCGACGATACGGCTGACCTCCGTCGACCAGTTGTCGCCTGCGTAGGTGCGCAGCCGCCTGATAAAGATTTCCATCAGGTCCTCGAAGCTATGGCGCTTGGCGTAGATCAGGGTGCCTTGGAAGAGGGCACTTGCCGCAAAAGTCTTGATCGACTGCAGGAAGCGACACTCGCCGGGATTGTCAATGAACTGCCGGATCGCTGCATGTCCCGCCTCGACCTTCAGGGCTGCTCTCCCAAGCTGCGGATCCTTCATGAAGGAGAGCGCCGTACGCATGCTGTCGGCGGTGCCCGCCGCGCTTGTGAACGCCATCGAATGCGTCGTCCCGCCATTCGCCGTGGCGAGAACCGTGTTCGTCGTGCCGAAATCAAGACCCAGCGCCTGAGCCATGGCCGCACCTCTTTAAGCCGATTGTCTATGGGAACGAAGCCGTGTGCTTCGCGGGCGCAGAACGAGCGCCGGAATTAGGGAGGCACGTGATGCCACAGCGGACCCGTCGATTCAAGGGCGCGCGCCGGAAATGAAACGGGCGCCGAAGCGCCCGCCTTTTGCATCATTCCGCTGCGATCGCCGTCGGAAGTTCTTCTTCCGGATCCCGCTTCTTCCGGCGTCCGAAACTTTGGACCCAATTATTCAGCCTGCCCATCTCGATGAAGATGACGGGCGTGATGAAGAGCGTCAGCGCCTGGGAAACGATCAAGCCGCCGACCACCGCAATACCCAATGGCTGGCGCAATTCCGAGCTGGCGCCGGTGCCGAGCGCGATCGGCAACGCGCCGAGGAGTGCGCAGAACGTCGTCATCATGATCGGCCGGAAACGGCGTACGCAAGCTTCGTGGATCGCCTCCGTAGGTGTCATCGACGTCGATCTGAGGTTTTCCAGCGCCACGTCGATCATCATGATCGCGTTCTTCTTGACGATGCCGATCAACATCAGCAGGCCGATGAGGGCGATGATCGAGAGGTCGAAGCCCATGACCTTCAGAGCAAGCAGTGCGCCAAGGGCGGCGGCGGGAAGGCCGGAGAGGATCGTCAGCGGGTGGATGAAGCTCTCGTAGAGCACGCCGAGGACCACATAGATCGTCAGCACGGCGGCGATGATCAAGAGCGGCGTGTTGCCCTGCGACTGCTGGAAGATCTGCGCCGAGCCGCCATAGGACGTGAAGACATCCGACGGCATGTTGATGTCCTTCTTGATCTGGTCGATCGCCGCCGTCGCATCGCCGAGGGATTCCCCGGCCGGCAGGTTGAAGGAGACCGTGGTCGAAACGAGCTGGCCCGTCTGGTTGATCGTAACCGGACCGGTCGTGCGCTCGACATGCGCGAAGTTCGAGAGCGGCACGAGGCTGCCGTTGCCGGAGGCGACGCGGATTTCCGCAAGCTTCTGGTCGTCCCATGGCTTGCTGGTTTCGTATTCGACGATGACGTCGTAGCTGTCGCCGGTCGACTGGATTTCGGCGGCGGTGTAGCCGCTGAAGGATTCCTGCAGCGTGCGGCGCAGCTGGTCGTTGTCAATGCCGTAGGCAGCCGCCTTTTCGGAATCGATGACGATGTTTGCCTGCAGCGCATTGTTCTGCGCGTCCGTCGTCACGTCGGTGAAGCGCCGATCGGCCCTGAGTGCCGTCTGGATCTTGTTGGCCCAGAGGTTGGTCTGGTCGGCATCGAGTGCCTGGACGATGAGCTGATACTGGCTCGCCGTCTGGCGGCCGCCAAAGCGCAGGCTCTGGTTCGGCGTGACGAAGGCCTGCAGGCCGGGGATCTTGTTGATCGCCGTGCGCAGCTCGCGCAACGTCTGGTCAAGCGGCGGACGCTGGTCCTTGTCCTTCAGTTCGACGAACATCGTGCCGTTGTTCAGCGGCTTCCGGGCATTGCCGCCGACCGTCGACATGACATGGTTGACCGCCGGGTTCGCCTTGACGATGGCGGCCGCCTGCTGCTGCAGGGCCTCCATCGCCGGATAGGAAATGTCCTGGCGGGCCTGGGTGGTGACTTGCAGGCGGCCGATGTCTTCCTGCGGAAAGAAGCTCGCCGGCAGCGTCATGAAGAGATAGCCCGTCAGCGCGATCGAGGCGAGGAAGACGCCGAGGACCGCAGGGCGGTTGCGAAGACACCAGCCAACGCCCCGGTCATAGCCGCGCAGCGTCCGCTCGAAGCCGGCATCGAAGATGCGTACGAAGAGCGGCGGCTGGCTGTGGTTCGGAGAAAGCCGCGAGCCGAGCATTGGCGTTACCGTCAGCGAAACGACCGCCGAGGAGATGATGGCGATCGCCACCACCATGCCGAACTCGTTGAAGACGCGGCCGACGACACCGCCCATCAGCAGGATCGGGATGAAGACGGCGATCAGCGAGACCGACATCGAGATGATCGTGTAGCTGACTTCGCCGGCGCCTTTGATCGCCGCTTCCCGCACTGGCATGCCGTCCTCGACATGGCGCAGGATGTTTTCCAGCATGACGATCGCGTCGTCCACCACGAGCCCCACCGCGAGCGTCAACCCGAGCAGCGAGATGTTGTCGATACTGTATCCCAGCACGTACATCATGCCGAAGGTCGAGATCAGCGATAGCGGTACGGCAAGACCCGGGATGATCGTTGCCGCCAGGTGGCCGGTGAAGAGGTAGATGACGAGAACGACGAGGCCGATCGTCAGGAGCAGCGTGAACTTCACGTCGGCGATCGCATCGCGGATCGGCTTTGCCGCGTCGTTCATGACGACGGTCTTCACCGAAGGCGGGATTTCGGCGTGAAGCTGTGGCAGCTTGGCGTTGATCGCGTCGACAACGTCGACCGTGTTGGCATCCGGCTGGCGCTGGATGGCGAGGATGATGCCGCGGTTTCCGTCGTACCAGCTGCCCGTATATTGGTTCGCCACGCTGTCCTGCACCTCGGCGATATCGCCGAGATGGATCGGCGCGCCATTCGGCGTCGCGACGACGAGTGAGCGGAATTCCTCGGCATTGGTGCGCTGCGTGTCGGCGTTGATCGTCATCGACTGCGAATTGTTCTGCAGCGTGCCGACCGGCGCCTGGCTGTTGGCGGCGGCAATCGCCTTGTTGACGGTGTCGATGCCGATGTTGCGCGTCAGCAGCTTGTTCGGATCGACCTCGACCCGCACGGCATAGGTCTGTGCGCCGAAGACGGTCACTTCAGCAACACCCGGCAGTGTCGAGAGGGTCGGCGAGATGATGTCCTCGGCGATCTCGTCGAGCTTGCTGCGCGGCATCGTATCGCTTTGGACCGCAAGCAGCATGATCGGCGCGTCGGCCGGATTCGTCTTGCGGTAGCTCGGCGGCGTCGTCATGTTGTCCGGCAGTTGCCGGGTCGCGTGCGAGATCGCCGCCTGCACGTCGGCGGCGGCCGCGTCGATGTTGCGGTTCAGGTCGAACTGCAGCACGATGCTGGTATTACCGAGCGAACTCGATGCGCTGATTTCGCTGATGCCGGGAATGGTCTCGAACTGCTTGATGAGCGGCGTGGCGACCGAGGTCGCCATGCTCTGCGGCGAGGCGCCGCTGAGTTGCGCCGAAACGTTAACGGTCGGAAAGTCGACCTGAGGCAGGGCGGCGACCGGCACGAGCTGATAGCCTGCGAGGCCGGCAAGCACGACGCCGATGGCAAGGAGCGTCGTTGCGACAGGGCGCCGGATGCAGAGGTTTGGAATCATTGCTGATCCCCCGTCGCCACCGTCTCCATCTGCCGCGGTTCATCGGCCGAGGCGACGTTCAGCACCTTGTCGTCGAACTTCTCGTTGATCGCCTGCTGGTCGTTGAGCTGGCCCTGGCCTTCGATGACGACATGGTCGCCTTCCGAAAGGCCGGAAGCGACCGCCGTGAAGCCGCCGTTCGAGCGGGCGACTGTGACCGGCGTCAGATGCGACTTGCCGTCCTTGGCGACGAAGGCGAAGAAGCCGTCCGGACCGGGGCTGACGGCCACGGTCGGCACGACGACCTGCTGCTCGTCATTGCTGAAATGCACGACGATGTTGACCGACTGGCCGGGCCATAGGGCGCCGGAGGCATTCTCGAACTTTGCCTTGGCGAGGATCGTGCCCGATGCCGTATCGACCGTATTGTCGTAGAAGCTGATCTCGCCCTTGCGGATTTCGCCCTTGGTCGAATCGGGCGCCGTACTCACCTCGACGGGGCCGGCGGCAAGCTCCTGCTTCAGCTCGTGCAGGTAGCGCTCCTGCAGGTGGAACTTCACATAGATCGGATCGTACTTGGCGATGGTAACGATCGCCGCACCAGCGTTGACGAAGGCGCCTTGGCTGACGGCGATGTCGCCAAGGCGGCCGTCGAAGGGCGCGCGGATTTCCGTATGTTCGAGGAGCACCTGATCGGAGGCGAGCGTCGCCTTGTCGGCTTCCACCGTCGCGGCCGCCGTGTCGCGGGCGGCCTTGGCCTGGTCGTAGGTCTGTTGCGTTCCGGCATTTCGCGTCAACAGATCCTGCGCGCGCGTCAACGCCGTCTCGGCTTCCGCGAGTGTTGCGCTGTCGCGGACGATCATCGCATTGTCCTTGTCGACCGTGGAGCGGGCCGTCCGGTCGTCGAGCTTGGCGATCAGGTCGCCGGCCTTGACCGTTGCGCCGTCCTGGGCGGCGATGCTGACGACGAGGCCCTGTTCCTGCGCGGCGATCGTCGTATTGTCCTCGGCGTCGGCCCATCCCGTGGCCGTGACGTCCATCGGCAGTGTCGTTCTGACGGCTGCGACCGTCTTGACGACCGTCGGGCCGCCACCGCCCCGCCGGTTACGCTGCCCGCCGCCTTGCCGGCCGGTTTGCGCCTGGCCGGCGGCCGTCTGTTGCGCATCGCCGCCTTGGTCGGCGGGCTTCCTGATCAACTGCGAGACATAAGGAAGTTGTGCGACAAACGGGATCCTGTAGCCAAATTGCCAGACGCCAATGGCAGCTACAGCAATAACGCTAGCGGTTATCCAAGATTTCTTCATTCGTGAGACCGGTGTTGGCGGGGGTTGCGCGAAGTTTTCCGGTCCCAACTGTGCCACAGATACTGCAGCGCGAAAACGCTGCACCCTTTCAATAACTCGTTATAATCCCTTACAATTTCGTAATGATCGAATATTCGCTTTCGGCACCTGCCTTTAGACCGACCGTGCTGCGCCACCGTCGCAGCGGATCAGCGAGCCGGTGATATAGCTTGCCGGCTGGCTGCAAAGGAAAGCGGCGGTCGCGGCGAACTCCTCCACCTTGCCGTAACGACCGGCAGGAATGCGCGCTTCCTTGTCGCTGCGGATCTCCTCCATGCTTTTGCCGGTACGCTTGGCGGCCGCGCCATCGAGGTCATCAAGGCGTGCTGTCAGGATGCTGCCGGGAAGAAGAAGATTGGTGGTCACACCGTAACTTGCGATTTCCGAGGCGAGCGTCTTGCTCCAGCCAGCAAGGGCAGGGCGCAGCGTGTTGGAAAGCGCCAGGTTCGGAATGGGCTCGATGACGCCGGACGACGCGACCGTGAGGATACGTCCCCAGCCTTGCTCCTTCATGCCCGGAAGCAGGGCGTTGGTCAGCGAAATCACCCGCAGCACCATGGAGAAGAAATAGGTCTCCAGCTTCTCCGCCGTCATGTCCTCGGTCGTCCCCGGCGTCGGGCCGCCGGTATTGTTGACGAGGATATCGAGGCCGCCGAGTTTCGCTTTCACGGCGGATGTCACCGTCTCGACAAACTTCTCGTCGGCGAGGTCTGCCCAGATCCAGTCGGCCTTGCCTTTGCCTTCGGCGTTGATTGCCTTGCAGTTCGCTTCGAGCTGCTCGCCGCTGCGGCCGCAAAGAAGCACGTTCGCCCCTTCGCGCGCCAGCGCCACCGCGATGCCGAGGCCAAGCCCACGCGATGAAGCCAGAACGAGTGCGCGTTTGCCGGCAATACCGAGATCCATGATGATGTCTTCCCTGAATGATAACCTGTGAAAGCCCTTGCGGCCGCTCTGCTACGTAAATGGCACTTTGCCCGGATTGAAAAGATTGGCCGGATCAAAAAGCTGTTTCAGGCGGCGTGCTATTTCCACCTTCGTTGGATTTGCATGCGCAAGATATCCGTGCCGCTTGTCGAAACCGACGCCGTGTTCGGCGGAAAAGCTGCCGCCGCTCGACGTGATGCCTTCGTAAACAGCATCGTCGATGGCGCGCTTGCGGTCTTCCGAGTCGATGTCACCGCGATCGATCGCGATATGCAGATTGCCGTCGGCGACGTGGCCGTAGATGAAAGGGCGGTAATCCGGATCGATTGCCGAGAGCCGCCGCTGCAACGTGGCGACATAGGAATCGATCGCGAGCGGCGGAATGGAGACGTCGTAGGACGGTGCATCGGGAAAATCGCGGTAGATGAACTCCGACTGCTCCCGCAACGCCCAGAAACGGCGGCGCTGATCATGCGACTGCGCGATGATTCCGCCTGCAATGGTTGCGCGCTCCCAGATCTCCGCAAGGACGCCTTCCAGGCTGGCGGCGGCCTCGGCTTCACTGGCGGCAGAAATCTCCACGAGCAGCACAGCGTCCGCATCGCCTTCGAGCCATCCGAGATGCAGTCCCTGGACCGAGGCGCTCCGCTCGTAGAAGCGCCGCCACATCAACTCCGCGCCTTCGAGACTGATGCCTGCTTCCGATTCGAGCCGCGCAATGACGGCAAGCGCTGATCCGGCGCCGGAAACGCCGAGCAGCGCCGTCGCCCGGAATGCCCGGATAGCCTCGAGCGTGATGACGGCGCGGGTGATGAAGCCGTACGCGCCTTCCGCGCCGATCAGCAACTGCTTGATATCAGGCCCGGCACTGACCTTCACGACGCGGGTCATGTCGTCGACGATGGTTCCATCGGGCAGCACGGCTTCCAGGCCGAGCACCAGATGGCGCATGACGCCGTTTCGAAAGGCGAGAATGCCGCCCGCATTGGTCGAGATCATGCCGCCGATCGTGGCGGTGCCCCGTGAGGCAAGGTCGATGCCTGGTATCAGGCCCAAGCTGGCCGCTGCCGCCTGCAGGGCCTCCAGCGTAACGCCCGCCTGGACAGTGGCGGTCCTTTCTGCGGCATCCACTTTTTCAATCGTCGTCAGCCGCGACGTGGACAGGATGAGCTCGCCTGCTCTGCTGACGGCACCTCCCGCAAGTCCCGTCCGGCCACCTTGTGGTACGATCGCGACCCCATTTTCACCGCACCAGCGAATGGCGGCCGAGGCCGCTGCGGAGGAGGACGGAAGGGCCATGACCCCGGCGCCGAAATTCTGCGGATGCTCGCCCGGATCGCGCCCCTTGAGGTCGTCGGGTCCAAGCACGGTGAGTTCCGCGTGAAGGCCGCGAAGTGCTGCGTGGATCTCGTCCGCTGTCAAAAGCGCCTGCCTTTCCTTTCCGCCTTGAAAGGCTCTAGTCCGGAACGGCAACGTCAATCAAGCCGTCAATTTATATGACGTTGACGTAAGGGTAATTGATTCATATCCTCCGCCAATTGGCATTGTGCGAATTGGAGGATTGGCTGTCGCTTCCCGGCTCGACAATGCTTTCCGGTTTTGACAAGAGAAGACCTGATATGGGGTTGTGGCCGCTTTGCGCGGCCGAGCGGAGACGGATGAATGACCGAGGTAACTGAGCTACCTGAACGCGAGGCGATGGAATTCGACGTGGTGATCGTCGGTGCCGGTCCGGCTGGCCTTTCGGCCGCCATACGTCTGAAACAGGTCAATCCGGAACTCTCGGTCGTCGTGCTGGAAAAAGGCGCCGAAGTCGGCGCCCATATCCTCTCCGGTGCTGTGGTAGATCCCATCGGCATCGACCGGCTGCTGCCCGGCTGGCGCGAGGAGGAGGGTCATCCGTTCAAGACAGAAGTGACGGCCGACCACTTCCTGGTGCTCGGCCCGGCAGGCTCGGTTCGCTTGCCGAACTTTATGATGCCGCCGCTGATGAACAACCACGGCAACTACATCGTCTCGCTCGGCAATGTCTGTCGCTGGCTGGCGACAAAGGCAGAGGAACTCGGCGTCGAGATCTATCCGGGCTTTGCCGCAACCGAAGTGCTCTACAACGACGAAGGCGCCGTCATCGGTGTCGCCACCGGCGACATGGGCATCGAGAAGAACGGCGAGCCGGGCCCGAACTTTACCCGCGGCATGGAACTTCACGGCAAATACGTGCTGATCGGCGAAGGCGTGCGCGGTTCGCTCGCCAAGCAGCTGATCGCCAAGTTCGATCTGTCGCGGGGTCGCGAGCCCCAAAAATTCGGTATCGGCCTCAAGGAGCTCTGGGAGGTCAAGCCCGAGAACCACAAGCCCGGCCTCGTGCAGCATTCCTTCGGCTGGCCGCTCGGCTTCAAGACCGGCGGCGGCTCGTTCCTTTATCACCTGGAGGACAACCTCGTCGCCGTCGGCTTCGTCGTCCACCTGAACTACAAGAACCCCTATCTCTATCCATTCGAGGAGTTCCAGCGCTTCAAGACGCATCCGGCGATCCGCGGCACCTTCGAGGGCGGCAAGCGGCTCTCCTATGGTGCGCGCGCCATCACCGAGGGCGGATACCAGTCGGTGCCGAAGCTCTCCTTCCCGGGCGGAGCGTTGATCGGCTGTTCGGCCGGTTTCGTCAACGTGCCGCGCATCAAAGGCAGCCATAATGCGGTGCTGTCGGGCATGCTGGCGGCCGACAGGATTGCCGAAGCGATTGCGGCCGGACGCGCCAATGACGAGGTCGTGGAGATCGAAAACGACTGGCGCGCCAGCGACATCGGCAAGGACCTGAAGAAGGTGCGCAACGTCAAGCCGCTGTGGTCGAAGTTCGGCACGGCAATCGGCGTGGCGCTCGGCGGCTTCGACATGTGGACCAACCAGCTCTTCGGCCTTTCGATCTTCGGCACGCTGAGGCACGGCAAGACGGATGCCCAATCGCTCGAACCTGCCGCGCAGCACAAGCCGATCGCCTATCCCAAGCCGGACGGAGTCTTGACCTTCGACCGCCTCTCCTCGGTGTTCCTGTCGAACACCAACCACGAGGAAGACCAGCCGGTGCACCTGCAGGTCAAGGACATGGATTTGCAGAAATCGTCCGAAAACGACGTCTACGCCGGCCCCTCGACGCGCTACTGTCCGGCCGGCGTCTACGAATGGGTGGAAAAGGACGGCAAGGAAACCTTCGTCATCAACGCCCAGAACTGCGTCCACTGCAAGACCTGCGACATCAAGGACCCCAACCAGAACATCAACTGGGTGCCGCCGCAGGGCGGCGAGGGGCCTGTCTATCCGAATATGTGAAGGTCAGGCGTTGCTCAGGCTCCGGCCCAACGCCCACGCCGTCTTTTCGAGTCGCTTATCTCTGGTCCAGAGGCGTGCTTCAGGTGTCAGCAGGACGGAGGCCAGCAGGTGTGCGTCGACATAGCCGATGCCTATGCCAAAAAGCTTTCGCTGTTTGATAAGGTGGAGAACATCTTCATCTGACGCTTTGACGGCCTTCGGCAAAAGCTCAAGGCTGCTCAGCACCAGGTCATATTGCGGTAGGTTGCCGAGGCTGATTTCACCGATAATGAAAGGATGAGAGAGAACTTCCCGTGCTTCCAGAAAATCGCGCAAATTTGGATCACTTGCCCGCAGATGGTCGACCCATACCGAGGTGTCGACAAGGATCATTCGTCGCCCAGCCTGCGGCGCGGCGGTGCAACCAAATTGGGTGCGCTTCCGCCGAGCCGGGCAAGCGTCCGCGCCGCCTCGCGTTCGACGAGAGCGCGGAGCGCTTCCCGAACAATCAAGGACGTTTCCGCAATACCGGTCGCGTCACGCGCTTTTGACAAAAGTTCGTCGTCGATGCTTAACGTTGTGCGCATCACCTGTCTCCTACGCATCAAAATTAGCATCACATGATGCCGCTTTCAATGCATCGGAAAAGCGGAAATGAGCACTCGGCGGGCAGGCCGGCTTTTCTAGCGTCTCCGAGCCGCGATGCCGGTCGAAAGCGCAACGCCGATCCCAGTGATGACGGCGGCGGCAATCTCGGCGACGCCGATTTCCTCTCCGAGCAGCACGCCGCCGCCGATCGTGGCCAGCACCGGCGTGATCGCCGTGAAGGCGGCCGCCTGTGTGCCACCCAAAGCATGCACGGCAAGGCCATAGGCAACGGTTGCGGCAAGACCCGAGAGGACACCTTGGGTCAGCATCTGCAGGCCGACCTCGGCAAGCGGGGCGCTCGCGATGGACGTGCCGAAGATGAAGGCAAGGCCGGCGTGGATCAGAAATGACCAGATGGCGATGATCGCGCTTGCCTGCACTGCGGTCAGGCCGGAGCGCCGGAAGGCGTGCGTGTAGGCTGCCCAGAGGATTGCGCCCATCGGCAGCAGGACGAAGCTGGTCCAGGGGAGGGCAGTCCCTGCAAGGCTGCGGACGAGCAGAATGGCGACGCCCACGACGATCGCGGCCAATCCTAGCCAGCGCGAGACATCCGGTCTTTCGCGGAAGATGACGACGCCGATGAGGGCGGCAGCGAGCGGCATCGAGCCACCGAGCAGAATTCCGGCCGCAGACGCAGGGGTCGAATGAATCGCCGAAGTGGTCAGCTGGAAGAAGACGGCGCCGGCGCCGGCGACCATCATGGCAAGCAGGCCAAGCGGCACCCCCTTCGGTAACAGGCCGGTCTTCAGCCAGACCGGTGCCAGCACGAGCGCCGGGATGCCGTAGCGGATCAGGCCGATATCGATCGTCCCGAGCTGTGTTGCGGCGCTGTGACGTGTCGCAAGGATCCAGGCAGCCCAGATCAGGACCGTAACAACGGCGCCCGCATATCCGACGGACGTCGAGGCGGATTTGGCATTGTTGGTGAAGGCAAGGACGCTCATGGATCTATCCTCTCATTGTCATCGGATCGCTGTCCGGTTGAGAAAAGAATAGGCGAGAAGCGCGGGGCATATCCTTGCTATCTGTGGCGCGAAAGCAGTATCATCGGCAATGTTATGCCAAAAGGCACCGGGGATTTTAGCAATTATGCCAAATCTCGATAAATTTGACTTGGCGATACTGAAGTGTTTGCAGGAGGATGCGCGGGCGACCAACGTCGAGATTGCCGAGAAGGTCAATCTGTCGCCGTCCCCCTGCCTGCGCCGAATCCGCAACCTCGAAAAGACGGGCGTCATCCGCGGCTACCGCGCTGATATCGACCGCAAGGAGGTTGGCCTCGGCTTGACGGTTTTTGTCGAACTTAAGGTCGCCCACCACAGCCGCGAGAACGCGCAGGCGCAGGAGGCGGCATTGCTTGCCATTCCCGAAGTGGTCTCGTGGTTCCTGATCTCAGGAACGGCGGACTTCCTGGCGGAAGTCGTGGTCGAGGACCTGGCCGCTTACGAGCGGCTTCTCACCGATACGCTGCTGACCTTGCCGAATGTCAGCGACATCCGCTCGAACTTCGCCATTCGCAGCATGAAGACTCACGGGCCGTTGAAGCTGCCCGAAGGAAAATAAGGTGAGTTTTTTTGTAAACTTTACTTGAAGTCTGCACGTCAATTCTGTAGCGGAAAATTTAAAAGCGGGAGCTGCCTCCCGTCGCCCGTTTCAGCTGGGAGTTTGACATGAGCATATTGCAGAACCCGATTTCACGCCGCCATTTTGGCCTCCTCCTCGGCGCCGCCGCAGCGGCAGCCGCAACCAGGCCGGCCTTCGCGCAAGATTCAGCCCGCACGATCAAGCACCAGCTCGGCTCGACCGACATCAGCGGCAAACCGCAGCGCGTCGTCGCGCTGGAATTCTCGTTCGTCCAGGCGCTGGACGCCATCGGGGTCGTACCGGTCGGCGTCACTGACGACAACCAGCCGAAGCGTATCGAGCAGCTGCTCGGCAAGAAGATCAACTACAGCTCCGTCGGCACGCGCCTCGAGCCGAATCTCGAGCTTGTCAGCGCCCTGACGCCCGACCTGATCATCGCCGATGAAATCCGCCATTCCGCCATCTATTCGCAACTCAGCGCCATTGCTCCGACGATCGTGCTGAACAGCTGGGAGGGCAGCTACCAGACAATCAAGGACGGCGTCGTCATCATCGCCGATGCACTGGGCGACAAGGCGAAGGGCGAGAGGGCGGTTGCCAATCACGAGGCGGCAATCGCGGCCCTCGTCGCCAAAATTCCGGCGGGCGAGAAGCGCGGCTTCCTTCTGGCGGTCGCAACGCCCGATTCCATGAGCCTGCACACCTCGTCGTCCTTCACCGGCTCCGTCTTCAAGGCGATGGGACTGACGCCGGCGGTCGACTCCTCCGATGCCGTGGAAAGCGGCGCAGGCTTGGAGCGGCTGATCGCCGTCAATCCCGATGTGCTGCTGGTCGCAACCGATGCCGGCGGCACGGTGCTCGACCAGTGGAAAGGCAACAGCGCCTTCGCCAACGTTTCCGCGGTCAAGGACGGCAAGATCTTCGAGGTCGACCGCAATCAGTTCTCGCGCTTCCGCGGCCTGAAGACGGCCGAGATGGTTGCTCGGGAAATCCTGGCCAAGGTTTACAGCGCAGCGTGAGCGGCAGTGAGCGGCAAGGCGGCAACGATGGCAGTTAAGGCGGGCTGGCGGCTGCAGCCGCTCACCCTTGGCTGCCTGCTGTTTGCCGCTCTGGTTGCGGTGATCGTCGCAGCCGTCTCCTTTGGCGTTTCGGAACTGCCGGTTCTGCGCGCCCTTTTCCTCTTTATCGCGCCCGATGGCTCGCCGGACAGCGCGCTCGTCTGGGACGTGCGCCTGCCGCGTGCGCTGCTCGCCGTCATGGTCGGCGCCAATCTGGCGGTCGCGGGCGTGCTGATCCAGACCCTGACACGCAACCCGCTCGCCTCGCCGCAGACCTTCGGCATCAATGCCGGGGCGTCGCTTGTTATCGTCCTCTGCCTGATTGCTTTTCCGCCCTTGAAGGGAGCGGGCACCGTATGGCCGGCCTTCGCCGGTGCCGCTGCCGTCGGGCTTGCCATGTGGGCGCTTTCGGTCTCGGGCGCCATGAACGACATGAAGCTGGCGCTCGCAGGCATTTCCATCCAGCTCGTTCTTGCGGCCCTGGTTCAGGCAATCCTGATCGCCAACAATGCTGCGCAAGATATTGTCTACTGGCTGGCCGGATCGATCAACGGCGCCCAATGGGAAAAGGTCTGGATCATCCTGCCCTTCACCCTCATCGGCGGCGGCGCAGCACTTCTGGCCGGGCGCCATTTCGGCGTGCTGGCGCTCGATGAAACGACAGGCCTTTCTCTTGGGCAGAACGCCACGCGGGTCGGCGGGCTGGCGGCGCTGCTGATCGTCGTGCTGGCCGGTTCGGCCGTCGCCGTCAGCGGCCCGATCGGCTTCATCGGCCTGCTCGTGCCGCATATCATCCGGCGCATAGCCGGCGGCGACCAGCTGACCCTGATTGCGCTGAGCGCCATCGCCGGTCCGCTGCTGCTCAATGCCGCCGATCTCGCGGGCCGCGTTGCAGCCTACCCCTCGGAAATGCCGGTCGGCATCGTCACTGCGCTGATCGGCGCCCCGACTTTTTTGCTGATCCTCTGGAGGCAGCGGATCCGATGAACGCGCTTGCCGGACGCAACATGCGGGCGCTGACGGTCTGCTTCACCATCGCCTCTCTTATTGCGGTCCTTGCCGTTCTCGGCATGACGATCGGGGCTGTGACGCTGAGTATTGCGCAGGTGCTGGACGGTATCGGCGGTGGCAAGAACGCTTTCATCGTCATGCAGTACCGGGTGCCGCGTGTTGCCGTCTCGATCCTTGCAGGCGCCTCCTTCGGCCTCGCTGGCGTCTTCCTGCAGGGGGCACTCCGAAACCCGCTGGCCTCGCCGGATGTCGTCGGCATCACCAAGTGCGCCGGCCTCGGCGCCTTCCTTGCCGGGATGATGGCGCCTCCCGCTTGGGCGATCTGGGCGATACCGGCAGGCGTAGTGGTAGGGGCAATTCTTGGCGCCGTCCTATTGCTCTCGATCGGCCGTGCCTTTGGCGGCGGCATTGCGGCGCTTGCGCTCGTCGGCGTCGCGCTCGGCATGCTGGCGCAGGCACTGATGCAATATGTGATGGTAATCTTCCCGACCCGTGCCGACCAGTCGATGGTCTGGCTTGCGGGCAGCGTCTACGGTAGTTCCGGGACCGACGTGCTGATCCTCGGTCTCTGGCTGCTCGCCTGCCTGCCGCTCATTCTGCTGGCTGCCGCGCGCCTCGATGCCGGCGGCTTCGGCGACGATACGTTGATCAGCCTCGGTATGTCGCCCGGCTGGCTGCGCGGCGGGCTGATTGTCGTTTCCGTGCTGCTCTGCGCAGGCGCCGTTGCCAGCGTTGGCAGCATGGGGTTTCTTGGCCTGCTCGCGCCGCACGCGGCCCGCCTGCTCGTCGGTCCCCACGCCAGACATCTCGTGCCCGCCAGTGCGCTGATAGGAGCTCTCGCGCTCTCGGCTGCCGATCTTGCCGGACGGCTCGTGGCGCTGCCGAACGAGATCCCGGCCGGCATCGTCGCCGCGGTGATCGGCGGGCCTTATCTGATTTTCCTGCTCATCAAGGAGACCGGCCGCCATGAGTAACGCCGCGCAATCCCGCCTTGCCGGAGAAAGGCTGACCCTGGGCTACGCCGCTCTCCAGGTGCTCGAAAATGTCGATGTCTCCATTCCCGATGGTCGCATAACCGCGCTGATCGGTGCGAACGGCAGCGGCAAGTCCACTCTGCTCAAGGCGCTCGGCCGCATCATCGAACCCGCATCCGGCACCGTCTATCTCGACGGCAAGGAGATATCCGCGATGCAGGGCAGGGCGATCGCCCAGAAGCTCGCATTGCTGCCGCAGAGCCCGGTCTCGCCGGATGGTCTGACGGTGCGCCAGCTCTGCCGTTTCGGCCGCCATCCGCACAAGGGCCTGCTGTCGCGCACCAGCGCGCATGACGAGGACGTGGTGGATGGAGCACTTGCCGCCACCGGGCTTACCGATCTAGCTTCGCGGCCGCTCGACCGGCTCTCGGGCGGCCAGCGGCAACGCGCCTGGATCGCGATGGCGCTAGCGCAGGAGACGCCGATCCTGCTGCTCGATGAGCCGACAACCTATCTCGATATCGCACACCAATTGGAGGTTCTGGAGCTGCTGCGCGAGCTCAATCGCGATCGCGGCTGCACCATCGTCATGGTCGTCCACGATCTGAACCACGCGGCCCAATACGCCGATCACATCATTGCCGTTGCGGATGGCGGCATTCACGCGGCAGGAAGCCCCGGCGAGTTGCTGACGCCGGAGCTCATCAAGGCAGTCTTCGGGATCGACGCCGCGGTCGTCCCGCATCCTGTGGACGGCACCCCGCTTTGCCTTCCGCTCGCCCCTGCTAGAGAAGCGTCCCGCTGAGGATCAGCAGCGCGACGGAGAAGTAGATCACCAAACCGGTCACATCGACCAGCGTCGCGACGAAGGGAGCCGATGCCGTTGCCGGATCGAGCCGCAGGCGCTGCAGCAGGAACGGCAGCATCGAGCCCGACATCGAGCCGAAGGTGACGATGCCGACGAGCGCCGCAAAGACGGTGATGCCGACCAGCACCCAGTGCGGGCCGTAATCGTAAAGCCCGGCCGTCTGCCAGAAGATGACGCGGAGCATGCCGACGAGACCGAGGATCGCGCCGAGCACGAAGCCGGTCGGCAGTTCGCGCAGCAGCACCCGCCCCCAATCGGACAGCTTGAGTTCTCCGACCGCCAGCGCACGGATGATTAGCGACGTCGCCTGCGAACCGGAGTTGCCGCCCGAGCTCATGATCAGCGGAATGAAGAGCGTCAGCACGACGGCCTTCTCGAGTTCTCCTTCGAAATGCTGCATGGCGCTTGCCGTCAGCATTTCGCCGAGGAAGAGGGCACAGAGCCATCCGGCGCGCTTGCGGATCATGCCGGCGAAGCCGACCTTCATATAGGGCTTGCCGAGCGCTTCCATGCCGCCGAATTTTTGCGCGTCCTCGGTCGTATCGGCAATCATCGTATCGATGACGTCGTCGACGGTCACGATGCCGAGCATATGGCCGTCGTCACTGACGACCGGCAGCGCCAGAAGATTATGCTTGCGGATCAGCCGTGCGACCTCCTCCTGCGTCATCAGCGGGTCGCAGCGAACAACCCCTTCCTTCTGCGCAACCGTGAGAACGGATTCGCCGGGATCGCCGGTGATGAGGCGGCGCAGTGTCACGACATTGGTCAGCACCTGCGTTAGCGCGTCGAGGACGTAGATCGCATAGACCGTCTCGCGTGAGCGTTCGACTCGGCGAACGTGGTCGAGCGTCTGCTGAACGGTCCAGCTATCCGGCACGCTGACGAACTCGGTCGTCATGATGCCGCCTGCCGTACGCGGCGGGTAGCCCATCAGGTGCTTTACGGCGAGCGCCGTGGGGCGGTCGAGTTTCGCGAAAAGGGTGGCGCGTGAATCCTCGTCCAGTTCATGGAAGATGTCGGCGACGCGGTCGTTCGCGGTAGAGTTCAGCAGCCGCGCGGCATGCTCGACCGGCATTTCGGCGAGGATTGCGGCAGCGTTGTGCAGTTCCGGCCTGCCGAGAATGCGGACGGCCTTCTGCTGCGGAAGCGTAGCGAGGATGGCCGCTGCCTCCGGGATTTCGAGTCCGTTCAGACGCTCGACGCGCTCTGCGGTGGTGACCGCTCCGAGGCTGTCGCTGGCGAAGAAACGGGCGGCATGTCCTGCCCGCAGGGGGAAGCGATTGAAGTTCATTAGCTCGCCTTTCCGTCGATCCGCCGTAGCGTCCGATCGGGCGAGCCCGGAGCAACCAGGTTAGCGCGAAAGGGCCGCGTACGGCAAAGGCAATCGACTGCTACTGTCGCTTGGCATCTGATTGATGGCTCCGTTGATATCCGCGGTCTGACGAGCGTCATCCGCGTGTCATACTACGTGGTCCTGAACACTGAAAAAGTCAACTAGGATAGATGGTTAATGGCAGAATGCCGCACCGTCAGGCGCGGCATTCTTTGCGAACATGATTTACCGGATGTTTCCGGAAAGGCGGCTGGCGCAAAAGCGGTTCAGAAGCCGGCGAGAACAGCCTTGCCCTTCATCCTGCCGCTCTCGATCATCCCATGCGCCTTCTTCAGGTTGGCTGCGTTGATCGTGCCCACCGTTTCGCTTAGCGTCGTGCGGATCTTGCCACTATCGACAAGCTCGGAAATCTTGTTGAGCAGCTTATGCTGTTCGATCATGTCCGGCGTCGAGAAGAGCGACCGGGTAAACATAAGCTCCCAATGCACCGAGACCGATTTACGCTTGAACGGCACGACATCGAGCACCTTCGGATCGTCGATCAGTGCGAAGCGGCCCTGGGGCGCGATCGCCTCGACGATGTTGGCGATGTGAGAATCCGTATTGGTGGTCGAGAAGATGAAACCCGGTGCGCCGATGCCGAGTTCCGCGATCTGCGGCGCGATCGGCCTCGAGTGATCGACGACATGGTGCGCGCCGAGTTCCTTGACCCATTCCTGTGTTTCCGGACGGGAAGCGGTCGCGATGATCGTCAGGTCCGTCAGGGCTCGGGCGATCTGGATGGTGATCGAGCCGACGCCACCAGCGCCACCGATGACAAGCAAAGACCGTGCGCCGCCGGGCACCGGATCTTGAACCTTGAGCCGGTCAAACAGTGTTTCGTAAGCAGTGATCGACGTCAGCGGCAGGGCGGCAGCGGCCGCGAAATCCAGGCTTTTGGGCTTGCGACCGACGATGCACTCGTCGACGAGATGAAACTCCGCGTTCGAGCCAGGGCGGTTGACCGCACCAGCATAATAGACTTCATCTCCGGCCTTGAAGAGCGTGACGTCAGGCCCGACGGCCTTGACGATGCCGGCGGCGTCCCAGCCCAGCACCTTGAGTTCATCGCCAGCGGGCGTCACGCCGGCGCGCACCTTCGTATCGACAGGATTGACGGAAACGGCCTTGATCTCCACGAGCAGGTCGTGACCCTTCGCTTCCGGCACCGGCAGGTCGACATCGATAAGCGAGGTTTCGGCGGAAATGGGCTGCGGGGTCTTGTAGGCGACGGCGCGCATGGGGAAACTCCTGTGTTCGTTGCACAGAGGCTAGATGCGTCTTATACTTCATAAGCGCAAGAATGCACAAATTCTGTACGTAGTACCAAAAAGGATACTGTCGAATGTCGCTGCCCCGCGCCAAGCTGACGAAGAATTTCCCCGGCTGCCCAGTCGAAGCAACGCTGAGCTATCTCGACGGAAAGTGGAAGGGCGTGATCCTGTTCCATCTGATGGATGGAACGCTGCGCTTCAACGAGCTTCGCCGCAAGCTCCCGGCGGTGACGCAGCGTATGCTCACCAAGCAGTTGCGGGAACTGGAAGAATCCGGTCTCGTTTCGCGCACCGTCTATCCGGTCGTGCCGCCGCGCGTGGAATATGCGCTGACCCCGCTCGGCGAAACGCTGAGGCCGGTCATTCGTGCGCTGGCGGCCTGGGGTGACGAATATGTCTTCTGCCGCCCCGATGGCATGGAGCTGCGCGATCCGTCATGCGCTCCCGTTACGGCGCTCAAGGCGTAGCGAGGCGGCGAACACGAACATTCCGAGGAACGACAGGAACGCGCCGACATAACCGGTGGCCGCAAAGCCATAGCCCCAGGCGATGACGAGACCGCCGAGCCAGGCTCCGAGGGCATTGGCGATGTTGAAGGCGGAGTGATTGGAGGCGGCGGCAAGCGTCTGCGCATCGGCCGCTACATCCATCAGCCGGGTCTGCAGGGCAGGACCGGCGGCAAAGCCGCAGCCGACGAGGAAGACGCAGAGCGCCAGCATGAACGGGC
Organism: Rhizobium sp. P32RR-XVIII; assembly: GCF_012641395.1. Classification (GTDB taxonomy): domain Bacteria; phylum Pseudomonadota; class Alphaproteobacteria; order Rhizobiales; family Rhizobiaceae; genus Rhizobium. Next base: position 191,643 of record NZ_JABAIH010000002.1, read on the forward strand.
TTGAGGCGGTCAGCGAAAACAGTGTCAGCACGACGATGTTGAAGACCAGCGAGCCGCCGATCGTGCCCATGATCGACTTGTCGGCGAGCCAGGAACCAACGATGTTGCCGGCGTTCATGCCGAGGCCGAAGAGGACCATCATCACAGCGACCATGCTTTCGGGCAGCATCGCGACCTTCATCGTCGTGCCGGCGATATAGCTGAACATCGCGAACATGCCGCCATAACCAACGGCTGCAATGCCGAGCGTCAGCAAGACTTGCGGCCGCCGGAAGGCGCCGAGTTCGCGCAGGAAGCTTGCGCCGTCATCCACCTGATCACGCGGCACGTAGTACCAGATGAGCGCGACCGTCACGAGCCCGATGACGCCAACCGACGTGAAGGCGACGCGCCAGTCGAGCGACTGGCCGAAGACGGTTGCGAGTGGCGTGCCGAGCAGGGTTGCGATCGTAAGGCCGAGCATTACCCGGCCGACGGCGCGGGCTCGCTTGTGCACCGGCACCATAGAGGCGGCGACAATCGCGGCGACGCCGAAATAGGCGCCATGCGGCAGGCCGGTAATGAAGCGCAGGGCGATGAAGCTCTCGAAGGTTGGCGCCAGGGCGCTCAGAATGTTGCCGACTGCAAAAATACCCATCAGCAGGAGAAGCAGCGAACGGCGCGCCATCTTGGCCGCAAGGACAGCAATCACCGGAGCGCCGATGACGACCCCGAGCGCATAGGCGCTGATGACGTAACCGGCCTGCGGTGTCGTGACCGAAAAAGTATCGGCCACATTCGGCAGCAGCCCCATGATTGCGAACTCACCCGTGCCGATGCCGAAGCCGCCGCAGGCGAGCGCCAGCTGCACCAGCGCGACTGCCATGGGCGAGGGGGCTTCCGAAACCGGACTGGAATCGATGGAATCGTCTACGGCGATCTGGCTCACGGGAGCTCCTGAGGCATGTCTCAATGGCAAACGATCCGGAAGCTTCGTGTTCGCAGGATGGTCGGCCGGGCTATGGCGGGAAGGGAGGTACGTACCTCCATCTTCACTCTATCCCTGATTGCCCGCAAAGCGTCGAGTGCGTTTTTTGCAGTGCAGCGTCCTGCTATCTGCATATGTCCGTTGCAATATTTGCGTTTGTGCGTTTCGCGGGCCTGCCTCGCCGCCGGAACACGACGCTTGAAATGAAGGAGGCTCAGACCAACTTACGCACACAGGATTGAGACGCGCGATGCGGGAGCAGCACGCCTGATGAAGCTTGTAGGTTTTTTCAACAAAGACGGCGGTACCTTCAGAACCACCGATATGGAGGCCTATGAGAAGCGGGCGGAGGCGACCTTCCGGGAAGCGGGTCATGACTTCGAGGCCATCGTCTTTTCCGGCAAGGAGATCGTTCCCGCGATGGAGCGCGCTGCCCGGCGCGACGACATCGACGGCATCGTTGCCGGCGGCGGCGACGGCACCATTTCGGCAGCGGCATCGATCGCCTGGAAGAACGGTGTTGCCCTTGGCGTGATCCCCGCCGGCACCATGAATCTCTTCGCCCGCTCACTGAAGGTGCCGCTCGATATCTGGCAGGCGCTTGATACCCTGGCTTTTGGCGAAGTCGATCATGTCGACATTGCAAGCGCCAACGGCCGGCCCTTCATCCACCAGTTTTCGGCGGGGCTGCATGCCCGTATGGTGCGCTACCGCAACTCCTTTAGTTACCGCTCCCGCCTCGGCAAGATGCGCGCCAGCGTCCGTGCAGCCTTCGGCGTCATTCTGAATCCGCCCGAGTTCGAGGTCGACTTTGAAGCGGCCGGCGTTCACGAGCGTCGCCGGGTATCCGCCGTCTCGGTGTCAAACAACCCCTTCGGCGCGAACGCCTTGCTTTATGCAGACAGCCTCACCAGCGGCGAACTGGGTTTTTATACTGCCAACCCCTTGAAACCGCTCGGCGTCGCGCGCTTGGCCGTCGATCTGCTAAGAGGCAAGGTGAGGGAAAATGCCGACGTGATGATCATGCATCCGGCGGAAGTCCATCTCCACTTCCCCAAGCTGCGTGCCAAGGCAAACTGCGTCATGGACGGCGAGCTTCTGCCGCTCGAGCGCGACGTATTCATCAAGCTGCATCGCGAAGAACTGAAGGTGCTCGTGAAGCAGGGCCTTGCCTCGCAGATGGAGGAGGCCGAACGCCGCGAACCGGCGGCGTGGCTCTAAATTCGCGGCAGATAGGTCCGGTAATCGAAGTCAGACACGGTACGCAGATAGGCCAGCGCCTCCTTGTATTTCGTGTCGCCATAGAGCTTCTGATAGCGCTCGCCGAAGACGTCCTTGATGAAGGGCGACGCGCGGAAGGCTTCGACCGCCGTCAGAAAATCATGCGTCAGCCGTTCCGTCTTCTCCGGGGCATGGGACGGCGTCGTCTCTTCGCCGGGATCAAGCTCGTTGTCGAGGCCGAGCAGCATTCCGCCGAGAATTGCCGCAAGCAGCAGATAGGGGTTGGCATCCGCGCCGGCGACGCGATGCTCGATGCGCGCTGCCGGCCCGTTGGCGTCCGGAATCCGGATTGCCGTGCCACGGTGTCCTGTGCCCCAGGTTAGATCGACCGGGGCGAAGGAGCCCGGCTGAAAACGGCGATAGGAATTGGCGAAGGGCGCAAAGACGAGTTGCGCCTCGCGCATCGTGTCGAGCATTCCGGCACAGACGGATTTCAGCCTCTTCGGCTCTCCGCCCTTCGCATCGAGGATGTTGCGGCCATCCTTGTCGATGATGCTGGCATGCACATGCAGGCCGGACCCGGCATGGTCGGAATAGGGTTTGGCCATGCAGGTCGATTTGAGGTTGTGCTTGCGCGCCGCCTGTTCGACGATGCGCTTCAGGTAAATGCAGTCGTCGGCCGCCGCCAGGGCATCGGGCCGGTGCAGCAGGTTGATCTCGAACTGTCCGGGGCCGAACTCGGCTGTTGTCGCATCCGCCGGCAGGCTCTGCGCCTTTGCATAGGCACGCACTGTCTGGAGATAGTCGTCGAGCGCATCGACGGCGCTCATGTCGTAGAGCTGGAAACCGTTCGGTTCGCCGCGATAGCTGAGGCTTTTGGGCGGCGAGGGCCGACCAGTATCGCGCCAGTCCGGCTCCACCACATAGAATTCGAGTTCCGTCGCGACGACCGGCGTGAGACCGCGCTCATCATAACGCTTCAGCACCGCGGCCAGGATCGCCCTCGGATCCATGAAGCTCGGGCTGCCGTCGAGTTCGTGCATCGTGGCGAGCACGTGTAGCGACCCTTCCGGCGCCCAGGGCATCGGTGCAAGGCTGCGCGCATCGGGAAGGCAGTTGCCGTCCGGATCGCCGATCGTCAGCGAGAGGCCGGTGATGTCGTCATTGTCGTCGCCCCAGATATCCAGCGATTGCGTCGAGGTGGGGAGGCGCACTTCGCCTTCCCAGATTTTCTTCTGGGCGTCGAGCGGGATCTGCTTGCCGCGCAGGTCGCCGTTCATGCCGACGATCAGGATCTCGATCCGCGGTTCGCCCTCCGCAGCTTTGCCGTGCACGATGTCAGCCGTCATGATCTTGAAAATCCCCTCGGACAAGGCCAAGGTCGTAGCTCATTGAGACGAGCCTTTCAATCTCAGAGGGTGTTTTGCAAATCATGTCCGATACTTACCCGCTCTCAAATCTCGCCGCCATCGATGCCGCCCACCATCTGCATCCCTTCTCCGACATGAAGAAGCTGAACGCCGACGGCACGCGCATCATCCAGCGCGGCGAGGGCGTCTACATCTGGGATAGCCAAGGCAAGAAGTATCTGGACGGTTTTGCGGGACTCTGGTGCGTCAATGTCGGCTATGGCCGCAAGGAGATCGCCGATGCCGTCATGCGGCAGATGAATGAGCTGCCCTACTACAACACCTTCTTCGGCACTACGAGCATACCCACGACGCTGCTCTCCGAGAAGGTGACGTCGCATGCCGGTCCGCGCTTCAACCATGTCTTCTTCACCGGCTCGGGATCGGAAGCGAACGACACCTGGTTCCGCATGGCGCGGGTCTACTGGAGCGCGGTCGGTAAACCCTCGAAGAAGATCGTGATCGCCCGCAAGAACGGCTACCACGGCTCGACCGTCGCCGGCGCCAGCCTGGGCGGCATGAAATACATGCACGAGCAGGGCGATCTGCCGATATCAGGCATCGTCCATATCGGCCAGCCTTATTGGTATGGCGAAGGCGGCGATCTTTCGCCTGCCGAGTTCGGTCTCAAGGTCGCTCGCGAACTGGAGGCGAAGATCGATGAACTGGGCGAAGACAATGTCGCCGCCTTCGTGGCCGAGCCGATCCAGGGTGCTGCGGGCGTCATCATCCCGCCGGAGACCTATTGGCCGGAAATTGCCCGGATCTGCAAGGCCCGCAACATCCTGCTCGTCTTCGACGAAGTGATCTGCGGTTTCGGGCGGCTGGGCGAATGGTTTGGCCATCAGTATTTCGGCGTCGAGCCCGATTTCGCGCCGATCGCCAAGGGCCTGTCATCGGGCTATCTGCCGATTGGCGGCGTGCTCGTCAGCGATCGCATCGCCGATGTGATGATCAACGAGGTGGGCGAGTTCAACCACGGTTTCACTTATTCGGGCCACCCGGTCTGCGCCGCGGCGGCACTGGAAAACCTGCGCATCATCGAGGAGGAAAAGCTGGTCGATCGCGTCCGCGACGACATCGGCCCTTACTTCGCCAAAGCGTGGGCTGCTCTTGGCGACCACGAGCTTGTCGGCGAGGCGGTCAGCATCGGCCTCATGGGCGGGCTCCAGCTGACTGCCGGCAAGAAGACGCGCACTCGCTTCGAAAAGCCGGATGCGATCGGCGCCCTGGTCCGCAACCATGCGCTCGCGAACGGCCTCGTCCTGCGGGCGACCGCCGACCGCATGCTTGCATCTCCGCCGCTGGTGATCAGCCACGAAGAGGTCGATGAAATGGTGCGGATCGCCAGGATCGCTCTGGATGCGGCGTGGCGCGACCTCAAAGCCTAGTCGGCAGGCGCGACCCACGCATAGCCGAAACGGTAGGAATCGCCGTTGTGGGCGTAGTAATACGGAATCTCGATCGTCGAAACCTTGGGCGTGGCGCCGCTCAGCTCCGGAACCGATCTCAGCCATTCGGCGGCTTTGGCGGGCAGGGCACCGCCTTCTTTCCGGCCCAGCTGCCAGACGATGAGGATTGGCTGCTGTTTCGAGATCGGGATTGCAGGCGTGAACCCCGGATAATCCAGCGAAATCACGGTGACCGGTAGGAGATCCTTCCGCAAATTTCCGGCAAGCAGGCTGCTTTCCGCCACAATTGCACTCGCTTCGCCCTGTTGCCGGAGTGCGGCGGCAAGCCGCGCATAGGGCGTATTCAGGCGCTCATAATCGCCGTTGAGACTTGCCGCCGCAATACGACCGAAGAGGATCCCGGGAACTGCGATCATGATCGTCGCGATGATCGGCATGAGGCGCCGCAAGGCATTCGGAACATGGACGTTCGACGCCTCGATTTTCAGGCAGAAATAAAGGGGCGCGACAAAGAAGAGTGGAACCAGCCAGCGGTCTTTGACATGGGCTGCTCCGCCGAAGACGACCAGAAGCAGGATGCCGAGAATGGCAAAGAGCATCATGCGCTCGAAGAGCCGCGTCCACTCCGATCTGCCGGAGACGGCCGAGAAGAACGGCTTGCCGAACGCGATCGCGAAGACCAGCATTGCCACGGCGCAAAAGCCGATCACGGCCAGTATGAGTGAACCGGAGCCCATCGCCACCTGCACGAGGTAGCTCGCGTTGCCGCTGTCCGTCAGTTTCTCCAGTGTCCGGGCTGTGGCGAATCCGAGGTTGTCCTTGAGCCAGAAGAGATGCGGCAGGGTGGTGATGAGCGCAGTGACGGCGGTCACCACCGTGCGCCAGTCGAAGACGCGCTTGCGCATCTGTGGGTCGAGCAACGCCGCCAGAAGCGCGGAGGCGGGCAGGAGGGCAAAGTTGTATTTCGACAGCAGGCCGATGCCCAGGCCAACGCCCGCCACGAAATATGACAGCATGTCCGGCTTTTTGAGCGAGCGGACAAATCCGTAAAGAAACAGGCAGCCGGAGAAGAACACGGCGACCGTGTGCGTCAGGTCGCGCTGCATTTCGAACGCGACCTGCGGAAGCGTCAAAAGTCCGAGCATTGCGATTGCCGCGAGCATGCTGCTCTTGAGGATCATCCGCGCCGTGAGACCGTAAAGGACGTAGGAGGCAAACAGCAGCGTATTCTTGACAACGGCCAGCGACAGCAGCGAGACGCCGCTGAGTGAAAAGGCGGCATATTGCAGCCAGTTATAGAACGGCGGCTGGGGACCATAGCCAGCGGCAAGCCATTGCGAGCGGAAGGACTGCTCCGCTTCATCGAGCCCGAGCGTCGGCGGCATCACCATGCGGACCGCGACCTGCAGGAGAAAGTAGGCGGCAAGCAGGGCAAAAACCCATCGCATATCGATCTGGCGGGTCTCGTTCCTGTGCTCGGTCATTTCATTTCCGTTCAAGCCAGGCATAGCCGAGCGCAAACGTGTCGCCGTCCTTGCCGAAGTGGTAGGGAAGGGCAAGCGTGCCGATCTCATCCGGTTCGATGCCGCTGTTCTTCAGCCAGTTCGACAGGTCTGCCGGCATCGGCGCATCCTTCGGCGTCCGTCCGCGCCAGACGACAAGCAGCGGCCGTTCGGCAGCGGCATCCGCAGGGATTCCTGATCCGGGAAAGCCGGAGATCATCACCGGTACGTCCCGGAATTGAAGCCGAAGATTCCCGCCGACATATCTGTCGCTGGCAACGATGAGCGCCGGGCGCTGCTTGTTGGTCATCGCCTTGGCGAAATCCGCGAAGGGAACGTTCAGCTTCGTATAGGAGCCGATGTACTCCGCTCCGGCGACCCTTACGGCAAGCACGACCATCACGAGCGCCATCAGCACGGGGACAGAGCCCAGGAAACGCCTGATGCCAAGCGAGAGATCGCCGCCCGCCACTTCGAGCTTGCGGAAGAAATAGAGGGGAAGGACCAGCAGAAACGGATCAAGCCAGCGTTCGCGGATATGGGTCGCGCCGGTGACCAGGATCACCACGACGATCGCGACGAGGCTGATAATGATCATCCGCTCCATCAGCCGCGTCCATCGATCGCCCGCCGAAAGCGACCGCAGAAAATCGCGCCGGAAGGCGGCGGCAAAAATGACGAGCGGGAGAACGGCGAACGCGACGATCGTAATGACAAGGGAGAGCAGGCCTTCGGCTGCTTGGAAAACGCCGTTTCCCTCTCCGCCATCAACCATCTTGCTCAGCGTGCCGGCGGACGCCAGTTCCATGTTCCCGTAAAGCCAGAGGAGATGCGGCAATGTAATCGTCAGCGCGACGATGGATGCCGGCAAAATCCTCCAGTCGAAGATGCGACGCCGCCATTCCCGGTCCGGAATCGCGGCGGCAATCGCAATGAACGGCATCAGGGCGAAATTGTATTTCGAGATGACGCCGATCCCGGTCGCGATCCCGAGAACGAGATAGCTGAGGACGTTCGGACGCTCGAGCGTCCGGAAGAAGGCGAAGAGGAAGAGCGATGTTGCGCACAGCAGCGCGACCGTGTGCGTCAGGTCCTGCTGCGCCATGTAGGAAACCTGCGGAAGGGTGATCAGCGCAAGCATCGCGGCCGCCTGAAGGACCGGACTCTTCAGCACTTCACGCGCGGCGAGGCCATAGAAGACGTAACATAGGAAGAGCAGGAGGTTTTTCGGAATACTCAGCGCCCAGATCGATGGGCCCGCAACGGCGACGACAGCATATTGCAGCCAGTTATAAAACGGCGGCTGCGGCCCGTAGCCTGCCAGCAGATATTGCGAGTAGAAGGTTTGCTCCGCCTCGTCGAGTTCGAGCGAATGCGGCAGGGTGGCGCGAAGCGCGATGTTCAGCAGGAAATAGATGGCAAGCAGCACGCTCGCATTGCCGATCGTCTTGCCGAAACCCTGGATCAGCGAGTCGCCCCGCCGTTTGTCAAACGTCGCTTCCATCGAAGATCTGCCGCACGATGTAGTTCGGCGACGCATCGTCGCGATAGTAGGTGCGCGCAATCATTTCCGCCAGAATGCCGGTGGTGATCAACTGCACCGACGATAGCAGCAAGACGACGCCGACCATCAGCATCGGGCGGGTGCCGATGTCATTTCCCATAATGAATTTGTCGAAGAAGAGGTAGAGCAGGATCAGCCCTGCGATCGCGCCGAGACCAAGGCCGAGCGAGCCGAAGAAATGGCCGGGCCGTGCCTTGTAGCGCATGAAGAACATCACCGACAGCAGGTCGAGGATCACGCGGAAGGTGCGCGAGATGCCGTACTTCGACTGGCCGTGCTGGCGGGCATGGTGGGTCACGGCCATTTCGCCGATGCGCGAGCTCGGGACGACGCCTGCGACCCAGGCCGGGATGAAGCGGTGCATTTCGCCCATCAGCTTCACCTGCTTGATGATCGAGGCGCGATAGATCTTCAGGCTGCAGCCGTAGTCGTGGAGCTTCACGCCGGTGATGCGGCCGATCAGGTAGTTGGCGCACCAGGAGGGAATCTTGCGAAGCAGCAGCCCATCCTTGCGGTTCTTGCGCCAGCCGACCAGAAGGTCGAGTTCGCGGCGCTCCAGTTCGGAGACCATCGACGGAATGTCCTTCGGATCGTTCTGCAGGTCGCCATCCATCGTCGCGATCAGCCGGCCCTGCGCCGTGTCGATGCCGGCCTGCATTGCGGCGGTCTGGCCGAAATTGCGCTGCAGCTCGACGATCCTGAGCGTAAGGCCTTCACGTCCTACATACTTGCGGGCGTTGACGAGGGTCGCATCGGTGCTGCCGTCATCCACCAGGATGAGTTCCCACCGGCTGGGGTAGGCCAACATCGCATCGCATATCCGCTCGACGAGCGGGCCGACGCTTTCCTCTTCGTTGAACACCGGCACCACAAGCGAAAGTTCAAGCGACTGGATCAGATCATTTGCGCTTTGAAGCGACTCGGACGTTGTCTGCAACTCTTATTGCTCCTAAAAGGCCGTCATGGCCAGTCGAGCGGCATTTGGGACCGCTGAAGTCAGGAAGCCTAGTACATGAACTCTCCGGTTGGCGCTAGCCGACAATCCTGGTTTGCGCGCAATCGCATGACGCTGCTCACAGTCGCGATTGTCGCTGCCTATGCGCTTTTCATCGAATGGTTTTGGGGGTGGTCGGTAATCATCGCTCAATGGGCGGCCGTCGGCGTCATCCCGATCCTCGTGGCGCTTGTGTTGCTGACCAGCACCTACTTCCTGCGGACATGGCGCATTCTCGACTATTTCCCGCGGGAGACGAAAGGTCAGTTTCGCGCTCTTTTCCGCGTGACGCAGATTCACAATCTGCTCAATATCATGCTGCCGTTCCGCACCGGCGAGACGAGCTTTCCAGTTCTCATGCGCACGGAGTTCGGCATTCCGTTGACGCGGGGAACCTCGGCGCTGCTGGTCATGCGTCTGCTCGATCTGCACGCGCTGCTTGCCGCAGCAGGCATGGGGATTGCAGTAGCCGCTCCGGATGCTGTCGCGGCCTGGGTCTTGTGGGCCGCATTTCTGTTGCTGCCGGTTGGGGCCTTTCTTGTGCGCAAACCGTTGCTGCGCTTCAGCTTCAAGCTCTTTCCCGCCAAGGCGCAACACTTCCTGTCCGAGATCGAAAACGGCCTGCCCGTGAATGGCCTTGCATTCGCACGTGCCTGGGCCATGACGGCGGTGAACTGGCTGGTGAAGGTCATCGTGCTCGCCTGGGCGCTCAGCCTCATGGGCGTTCTGCCGCTGACGGCAAGCTTCGGCGGGGCGCTCGGCGGCGAGCTTTCCTCGGTGCTGCCGGTCCATGCGCCGGGCGGCGTCGGCACCTACCCGGCGGGGGTAACCGCCGGCGCAGTCGCCTTCGGCGCTTCGAGCGAGAAGGCGGCGCTCGCCGCGCTCGCCCAGGCGAGCATTAATGCACACTTGCTGATTATAGTCTCCGCCCTGACGGGAACGGCGATCTCACTGCCGCTCGGGCGCCGCCATAAGCTCTGAGATCCTCTTTCGCAGGAAAGCCTGCTCGGGTCCCTGATGGCAGAGGGAGAGCGCGCGTTCGTAAGCCGCGATCGATTCCTCCCTGCGGTCCAGCTGCCGCAGGAAATCGGCGCGTGCGGAATGCGCCAGATGATAGCTGCCGAGCCTGCCGGATTCCATGATGCCCTCGATGAGCTCGAGCCCTCTCTGCGGTCCCTCCGACATTGCAATCGCCACGGCGCGATTGAGTTCGGCAACCGGCGAGGGCTGTGCTTCGATCAGCAGATCGTAGCACGCGGCAATCCGGGACCAATTCGTCGCCTCCGGCGTTTGGGCCTTGGCATGTTCGGCAGCGATGGCTGCCTGGACGGTATATAAACCGATTTCGTCGGGCTCCATCGCCCGTCGCAAGAGCCTCAAGCCCTCCTTTATCTTCCGTGGATCCCAAGCCGATCGATCCTGCTCGGCGAGCAAGATCAGACTGCCATCCGCGCCGTGCCGCGCAAGGCTGCGGGAATCCTGCAGCAGCATCAGCGAAAGCAGACCGGCGACATCGGGATGCGGAAGAAGGTCCTCCACCAGCCGCGCCAGCCGGATCGCCTCGACGGTCAGATCGGTCCGCGTCACCTCGGCGCCCGAGGAGGCGGAATAGCCCTCGTTGAAAACCAGGTAGATGACGTGCAGAACGCGGTCGAGCCGCTCGGGAAGTTCATCAAGGTCGGGAACTTCGTAAGGAATGCCGGCTGAGCGTATCTTGCTCTTGGCGCGCACGATGCGTTGGGCGACCGTCGGTGCCGAAACGAGGAACGCATGCGCGATCTCCTCTGTCGTCAGTCCGCAGACTTCGCGAAGCGCCATCGCCATCTGCGCGTCGGCCGGAATGGCCGGATGGCAGCAGGTGAAGATCAGCCGCAGCATGTCGTCGCCAATGAGCTCCATGTCGCCGATTTCCGTAGCCCCGGCTTCGCCGTAAAGGCTGTCTTCGATATCCTTGAGCGACGCGTCGAACCGCGAACGGCGGCGCAGATGGTCGATCGCCTTGTGGCGGCCCGTGGAGACAAGCCAGGAGAAAGGATTGGCGGGAACACCATCGCGCGGCCATATGCGCGCTGCTGCCGCAAAGGCGTCGTGCAGCGCTTCCTCCGCACGGTCGAAATCTCCGAGCAGCCGGATGAGCGTTGCCAGCACCCTGCGCGATTGCGACCGGTAGATGTCCTCGATCAGTTTCTCCAAGCGCTACTCCGGTAAAGTCAGCATACGCACCGGCCGCAGTTCCACGGCACCAACACGCGCCGAAGGGATGCGCGCAGCAATCGCCTTCGCCGCCACATCATCAGGCGCTTCGATGACGTAAAGGCCGGCAAGATGCTCCTTGGTTTCGACGTAGGGCCCATCGGTTGCCTGCAGGGCATTGTTGCGAACCCTGAGCACCGTCGCCTTTTCCGGCATCTCCAGTGCATCCGCATGGATCATGATGCCCTTGCGGCGAAGCTCCTCGTCGAAGCTGAAATGCGCTCTGACGATCTCGTCGGTTTCCTTCGGCGTCAGCGTGCCATCGACGTCGGCAGAATTATAGATCAAGCAAATATAGCGCATCCTTCAATCCCCGTCCTTGATCGAATAGGCCGGTCGCACCTCGATCGACGCGTATTCCACGATCGGAAAGGATGAGGCGATCTCTGTCGCCTCGTCGATGTCCCTGGCTTCGAGCAGCACGAAGCCGCCGAGATGTTCCTTGATTTCGGCAAAGGGGCCGTCGGTCGCCGATAGGGCACCGTTATGCCTGCGGACCGTCATCGCCGTCGACGGATTTCGCAGGGCGAGGGCGGTCAGCAGATGCCCGCTGACGCGCCAGCGATCATCGCTCTCGATGCATCTTTGGGTGAGTGCATCCCACTCTTCCTGGGGCACGAGTTTGCTCTTTTCGGTGTCGAACCAGATCTGGCAGAGAAACTTCATCGGCCGCCTCCTAACCATTCTTGAAATCGTAGATCGGGCGGACCTCGATGCTGCCCAGTTTGGCAAGCGGAATACCCGCCGCAACGCGGATCGCGTCGTTCAGATCCTTGGCTTCGATGAGAATGAAGCCGCCGAGTTGTTCTTTGGTCTCCGCATAGGGGCCATCGGTGACCGACATTTCGCTGTTGCGGACGCGCACGGTCACGGCCGTTTCCGGCGACTGCAGGGCTTCCGCATGGATCATATGGCCGCTTGCGGCGAGGTCCTCGTCGTATCCGAGCGAATCCCTGTCGAGGGTCTTCTTCTCCTCCTCCGTCATGCGCTCGAGCACCGAAGGCTCGAACCAAACCTGGCACAGATATTTCATTGCTGACGTCCTCCCGGCTGCCTCTCACAGCCTGTTGACGAAGAGACTAGGCGGAATTCGACAGCAAAGGAAAAAATCTTTGTTCGCGCTCTATTGTCGAAATGGCGGACGCGCATTCGACAAGGCTCCATCGATCACATCGAGGAGCACGGACATGGGAATCCTGGAAGTCGCCATCACGAATTTCATCTGCGCACGGCGAAAGGCCGAGAGACTGGACGCGCTTTACCACGCGGATATTCGAGAGGTTCTTGTGCGGCTGGTCGTTGCGCTAGCAGTCTTTGCAGCCGTCATCGCCGCACTGCAGATGTCCAGCACGCACAACGTCGATCCGCAGTGGGTTGCGGATCGCGTCGCATCCGTCGAGGCTCGGTAATCGTTATTGGAACGCCGTTTCGAAGAAGCTGCGGAGCTTGCGGGAATGCAGCGCTTCCGGCGGCATTGCCGCAAGCTTCTGGATGGCGCGGATGCCGATCTTCAGGTGCTGGTTGACCTGGGTGCGATAGAAGGCGCTTGCCATGCCGGGCAGCTTCAACTCGCCGTGCAGCGGCTTGTCCGAAACGCAAAGCAGCGTGCCGTAGGGCACGCGGAAGCGAAAGCCGTTGGCCGCAATCGTTGCCGATTCCATATCGAGCGCGATGGCACGGGCTTGAGAGAGCCGCTTGACGGGGCCGCGCTGGTCGCGAAGTTCCCAGTTGCGGTTGTCGATCGTGCCGACGGTCCCCGTGCGCATGATGCGCTTCAGTTCGAAGCCTTCGTAGCCGGTGATTTCCGCAACCGCCGCTTCCAGCGCAACCTGCACTTCGGCAAGCGCCGGTATCGGAACCCAGACCGGCAGGTCGTCGTCCAGAACGTGGTCCTCGCGCATATAGGCATGCGCCAGTACATAGTCGCCGAGGCGCTGGCTGTTGCGCAGGCCCGCGCAATGGCCGAGCATCAGCCAGGCATGCGGGCGAAGCACGGCCACGTGGTCGGTAATGGTCTTGGCGTTCGACGGGCCGACGCCGATGTTGATCATCGTGATCCCGGCATGGCCCTTCTTCTTGAGATGATAGGTCGGCATCTGCGGCAGGCGGGCAAGCGTGACGTCTGTTTCCGGCTGGCTGGATCCCGCATGGGTGATGATATTGCCGGGCTCGACAAAGGCCGTATAGCCGTCTTCGCCGCCCCCCTTGGCCATCATCTCGCGCGCCCAGGCGCAGAATTCGTCCATGTAGAATTGGTAGTTCGTGAACAGGACGAAGTTCTGGAAGTGCTGCGCGCTGGTTGCCGTGTAGTGCGCGAGGCGGGCGAGCGAATAATCGATGCGTTGCGCGGTGAAGGGGGCAAGCGGCGAGGGTTCGCCCGGCGGCGGAATGTATTCGCCGTTGGCGATTTCGTCGTCGGTGGTGTTGAGGTCCGGCGTATCGAAAAGGTCGCGCATCGGGATGTCGATGAAGGCCGATGCCGACGCCTCGACATGCGCGCCTTCGCCAAACGCAAAATGCAAGGGGATCGGCGTCGATGATTCGGATACGACGACCGGGACATTGTGGCTGCGCATCAGCAGCGCCAGCTGTTGCCTCAAGTAGTGACGGAAAAGCTTCGGCCGGGTGACGGTTGTCGTATAAACGCCCGGCGCCGTCACATGGCCATAGGACAGACGCGAATCGACATGGCCGAAGCTGGTCGTCTCGATGCTGACCTGGGGATAGAAGGCGCGGTAGCGCGAAGTGATCGGCGCGCCCTTGGCGAGCTCCGCAAAACTGTCGATCAGGAAGGCTGTATTGCGTTCGTAAAGCTCGGTGAGCGCATCGACGGCCTTTACAGGATCATCGAAGCTTTGCGGTTCAAAGGCAGGTGGCGAAGAAATATCGAGAGGTGAGATTCGTTTGCTCATGGCGCATTATAGGTTGCCGTTGTTAACAAGCAAGCGACGCCCCCGGTGACCAATCGGAGAATATTAGGCAGTCTTGATCTTAGCGCATGTTGGTGCAGAAGGGGCTGGTCGAATTGAGGCAGGTGTAGCTCGCGCCGAAATGCGACTGCGAACCGCCACCCCCGCCGCCGTGTACGACGGCTGCCGAGAATGTGATCGCGAAAACCGCCATGAAGAGTGTAATGACGGTGAACCGTCTTGCCAGAATAAGCACGTCCGTGATCCCTGAGCCAGTGTGCGCCCTATCGTTGAGATAAGTTCTGCCACACCCGGTCTGAACGGGCGCTGAGATCGCGGTTCATTTGGCGTTCACAATGATTGACTGCTTGAAGGCGGTCTCTCGCTACTTATGTGTTTAGTCCCGCTAAGGAGATTTTCATGACGGCACCGATCGAACTTTACTATTGGCCGACCCCGAACGGCTGGAAAATCAGCATCATGCTCGAGGAACTCGGCGTTCCCTACGAGGTGAAGTACATCAACATCGGCAAGGGCGAGCAGTTCGCGCCGGACTTCCTGAAGATCGCGCCGAACAACCGCATGCCGGCCATCATCGATCCGGATGGCCCCGGTGGCGAACCGATCTCCGTCTTCGAATCCGGTGCCATCCTGCAATATCTCGGCCGCAAATACGGCAAGTTCTATCCCACCGACGAGCGGAAGCGCGTGCAGGTCGAGGAATGGCTTTTCTGGCAGGTCGGCGGTCTTGGCCCGATGGCCGGTCAGGCCCACCACTTCCGCAACTATGCGCCGGAAAAGATCGAATACGGCATCAACCGCTATACGAACGAAGTGAACCGCCTCTATGGCGTCATGAACAAGCAGCTGGAAGGCCGGGATTATCTCGCCGGCGAATATTCGATCGCCGACATGGCCTGCATCGGCTGGGTCATCCCCTACGAACGGCAGGGACAGGACCTCAACGATTTCCCGAACCTGAGGGCCTGGTTCGAGCGTATGCATCAGCGACCTGCGGTCTTGAAGGGCATTGCCGTCGGCAAGGAAGAGCGCGAACGTCAGGCCAATCTGGCCGAAGACAAGGAAGCGCAGAAGATCCTTTTCAATCAGCGCGCCCGCTGAGGTGTGGAAGCGCAGTTGGAAAAGCGCCCGGTCATCGCCGGGCGCTTTTTTTTGTTCAGAGCCGCGTCCAGGTCTGTGACTTGCAGAAGACCTTGAGCACGCAGCCGCTCATCTTCAGCGAATTGCCGGACACGGTCCCCGAACCGCTGTAGGTCTTGTCATTGCTCGGATCGGTGATCTCGCCACTGTATGTGCCGCCGGAGCCGGCCAGCGTTCCGATCTTCCTGCCGGCGAACTTGCCGGTCTTCAGCGTTATGCAATAGCCGCCGCCGCAAGGGGCAATCACCGCCGTGTCGCCGGCGACCGTCTTCCAGTTGCCGACGATAGGCTCCTCGGCATAGGCGAAGCTTGCCGAAAGCGCCAATGCGCCGGCCAGAATAAGTGTTCGGATCATTATCCCCTCCCTCATGTCCGTTGCGCGCAAAGTAACTAACGCGAACGTAAGGGTAAAGGATGCCGGGGGTAAAAACGGCGGATTTTCAGGCTGCTTTCGCCCCGGATTATTTCCAGCTTTCTTCTTGCAAGCTCATTTCGTGGTGAACGAAAGGTTTATTTTCAAAAGTAAACTTTTCGTAAAAGTTCGCGGAAAGTCCTTAATAGGCAGGGATTCCGATGTTTAACGAAAACCCAATTTTACCAGGCATTTGCACTTTGTTTGTCTCAAATTAATCATGCATTTTAGGCGTTTTTTGAAAGCCAGGCGGCATAGTGGAGCCATCAAACGAGCGGGGCAAACCCGCCGGACCGAAGGGACCGAAAGCTGCGACAGACGGCACGGCCCGGAAGGTAAAACAGGGCAAACCGATAACAGGCTAAACAGGGATAAAACCGATGGCACGCTTTGAAATGCACAATGCTGAAATGGCCACCATGGGTGGCGACAGAAACGCCGACGTCTTCTGCGAAATGGGTCTGATGTATGCGACCGGCCGCGGCTGCGAGGTCGATCTGGTCGCCGCTCACAAGTGGCTGAACATCGCCGCGATCAAGGGCAGCGACCGCGCTGCCGAGCTTCGTGCCGATGTCGCCGCATCGATGAACAAGATGCAACTCGCCGAAGCGCTGCGCGCCGCCCGCGAGTGGATGACGATCCACTAAGACAATAACAACCTCGAAAAAGAGGGAACTGGCGGGGCGCGTGTGCCTGCGCCCGGAGAACGGAACCGCGACCGGCAAAAACAAGGCCGGCGCGGTTTCCGTTTTAACCCAGCGAGCGAAGGACTTGGGGAAGGGCCTCTTCGAAGCGGGCCATATCGCTCTCCGGCCCGACGCTGACGCGGATGCACCGGTTGAGCGGCGCGACCCCCGGCATGCGGATGAAAACGCCATGCTGCATCAGCCCATCGACGATTAAGCGGGCGTAGGTCCCGTCGCGCCCGGCATCGATCGCCACGAAGTTGGTCGCGGATGCCAGAGGCGAAAGCTGGTTGGCTCTCGCGATGCCGGCAATCCGTTCGCGTGCGGCGTGGATCTTTCCGACGACTTCGGCGAGATAGGTCCGGTCTTTCAGTGCGGCGAGTGCTGCGGCAGTCGCCAACCGGTTCATGCCGAAATGGTTTCGGATCTTGTCGAAGGCCTGGGCCGTGCCGGGCGTCGAAATGACATAGCCGACGCGCGCACCCGCGAGACCATAGGCCTTCGAGAAGGTGCGCGTGCGCACGACGTTTGGCAGGTCGATCAGCGACTCGATCGAGGGAAGGGCGCTTGCCGGTCCCGTTTCACTATAGGCCTCGTCGAGCACCATCAGGCAGGTCTCCGGAAGGGCGCGGGCGAAGGCGACGATCTTCTCCGCGTCCCACCAGCTCCCCATCGGATTGTCCGGGTTGCAGAAATAGACGAGCGGGGCGTTTTCACGCTTCACCGCATCGAGCAGACCGTCCAGATCCTCACGGTCGTTGACATAAGGCACGGTCACGAGGCGTCCGCCGAAACCCGCCACATGGAAGTTGAATGTCGGATAGCCGCCGAGCGATGTGACGACCGGCATGCCGGGCTCGATCACCAGGCGCACGATCTGTCCGAGAAGCTCGTCGATGCCGCCGCCGATTGCGATATTGGCGGCCGTCACGCTGAGATGGGCGGCCAGCGCCTCGCGGAGATCGAAGTTTTCCGGATCGTTGTATTTCCAGGTATCGCCGGCCTGTTCGCGGATTGCAGCAAGCACCGAAGGCGCGGGGCCGAAGCCGTTTTCATTGGCGCCGATGCGCGCCTCGACCTTGAGACCCTGCCGACGCTCGATGGCCTCAGGCCCGACAAACGGAACGGTAGAGGGGAGGGCGCTGACCAGCGGCGTGAAGCGCGAAAAAGCGGACATCGAATTTCAGATTCCCAGGATGTGAAAAATCGGCCAACAATAGGCGTTGCCATCCTCAAGGCAAGGACGATTATTTCCGCCACCGGTTCGGAAACCACTCCAGCATTTGAAAGATTTATGGCCTCAGCTCGATGCGAGGCGCGCGGTATGCTTCGATGGCTTCCATGTTGCCTGCCATGAAGTCGGCCCGCACGACGCGTCGAAGGACTTCCGGATCCATCGTGTTGATGAAGCGGACGCTGATGCGCTCGTTCCTGCGGTAGGCTTCCGCGCAGCCGATGCGATAGGCGAGCCCGAGAATGTTGAGATAGTAGTGTTTCGGCAGGCCGGCGGTCGACGAGACGGCGAGAGTGGCGCCGCCGCGGGAAATATCGAGGATCTCCGCGCTTCGAACCGACATGCCTGTCAAACAGGGGCGGACGGCGACGATGCGCGCCGGGCGCCGCACGTTGAACTGTTCCCACCGCACGTCGTAAACTTCCGACTTGACCGTGGCAAGGTGCGTGGCTCGGAGCATGGGCATGACGCGGCTCTCCCCTGGAACACAATCTCATACTGGTTCCGTCGCATAGCGTCACATGAATGTTTTTCATATTCGTCAAACAAATCCGGACAATTTTAACGAAACCGGAATTAGCATTTCAGCGCATTCCATGAGCGCTTGAACGAAGCGCTGCTCCATTTATCCATGGTTTCTCCGAACTCTTTCAATTGCCGCACGTTTTCTCTCTGTCGATGAAGCAAATTCGCTTTCGAACAATCATCAAGAGGAAACGAAAATGGCTGACATCAGAGTGCCGTGGGAATCATGGGTGGTGGTCTGCGATGGAGCGAAGGCTTTAATCATGCAGAATGCCGGCGATGCAGAGCTCATGAACCTGCAGGTGCGCGAAACGCTGAGCCACCCGAACGAACCGGACCGTGAGCTCGGCTCAGATAAGCCGGGGCGCGCACATGCGCCGGACGGCACGAGCGCCAGCGCCATGGAGGAAACGAGCTGGCAAGAGCAGGCGGAAGCCGATTTCCTCAGGCGAATCGCTGCAAAGCTGGATGAGCTCGTCCATGAGAAGAACGCCAATCACATCATACTGGTGGCGCCACCGAAGGCACTCGGCACCTTGCGGCCGAACCTCAGCCCGGATGTGCAAGCCGCTCTCTCCGCCGAGGTCGCCAAGGATTACACCAATATGCCGGTCGGGGAGATCGAGCGCCACCTGGCTGCTTGACCGGCTCGCTGCCGAAAGAGCGCGGGTAACCCTCGCGCTTTTCATGGCCGGCTTTCTCGTCCCGCAAACAAATCCTCGTTCTCGCCGAAAAGCGCCGCCAGCCTGTCGATGACGGCGCGTACTTCCGGCCGCTGGCGCTCGTCGTCATGAGCGGTGATCCACATCTCATAGGTAAGGGGTTCGATGATCGGTCCGGCGCGCGTGAGGCCGGGGTCGGCATCGCCTATGAAACAGGGCAGGACACCGCGACCAGCACCGCCGCGGATCAGGTGGAAGAGCATGTGCGGCGTATTCGTCCAGCCGGTAATCCAGTAGTCCGGCTGCTCGAACGTCCATTTGTCGGCGGGCGTGATCGCGATATCGGTGCCGAGCGAAATCCAGTTGCAATTGTCGCCGCCGAAGCCAGCCGCCTGATAGACGGTGTGCGCCACTGAGACCGAACGGCGGATCGCAACATTGCCGCTTTCGGGACGCCTGTGCCGGACGGCGACATGCGCCTCACGATAGGTGAAATCGACGCTCGTATCGCAGGTCTTGTAGCACATGCGGAAACGGTCTTTCGGCGTCCAGACCTTGGCCAGATGGTCGGCAATGAAACGAGATGTCCAGCTATCGGCGGCCATTGAGACGATCGGCAGCGTAAGCACTTCGCCGCGCCAGTCGGAGATCGATTGCGCGGCTTCCTGCATCAGGCGCACGCGCTCCAGGAGCGCCGTGCCGTCTTTCGCCAAGCCGTAGCCGGTCGGCCCGCGTGTAAAAAGCGCGCGGCCGGTCGCGCGCTCCAGCGCCAGCATGCGCCGGCCGATCGTCGGCGCGCTGAGGCCGGTCTGGGCCGCAGCCGCTGACAGCCCGCCGGCTGTCGCGACATGATAGAAGAGTTGGAGGTCGTCCCAGCTCGCGTCTTTCATTTTTGAAAACCCCCTTTCTTCCGCGGCTCTACATCCGGCTGCGGCGAAGGCTTAGTTCAGGTGCTCCGGCAGATAGATGGAGAACCCGACAATGCTTCTCAACTGGGTAGTTCTCTGGAACGAACTGGAGATTAGAAACAGAAACCGCCACGACCCTCTCGCCGACCCTCTCGAAGGGCCGGAATGGCAAGGCCTCCGATGGCTCGCGCCGGTGATCTCGCGGCTTGCCTCGCGCAACGATGCCCGCCATCCAGACCGTGTCAGACGTCCGTCTCGAAGCTCAGGCGCAACACGTGGTGCAGGAATTCTGCGTTGATCAGCATGTTGAAGCTGATCGTCACAAGCTCGCCCTCGCGCTTGACCACGGTCGAGCCGATCTCGTCCTGGATGCCGAGGATCTCGAGGAAGAAATGGTGCGGAAGCTCGATCCCCGGGTTTACTTCGAGGACGGCGCCGGCGAGGTTGATCGTACGGATAAGGCAGCGAACCTGCGTGCCGGTGCTGAGGTGATGGCCGACGAAGATGATCTTGCCGGGCCGGTCGAGCGTGAAATCTCGATACGATTTCTCCCGCTCGCCATTGTCATCGTTGAGGTGCGTCTGAAAGGCCATATCAGCCTCCGCTTGTTGTACGGTTAAAGGGTAACGCATGAATGCTGACAGATGCTGAACGGGATTAGTAGAATTTGAGCCTTGTGCGTGGCGGGACAGAAAAGTCCTGCATTTCGTGATCCCAAGCGAGCTGGGCGATCCCATTCTGGGGCATTCTTGACAGGCAGCGCTGCTTCCGCCATATCAGGCGCCGGTTCGAGGCGCCTGCCGCTCGCGGATGAAAGTCCATGGTGAAGTTCTCGAAGTTCACGTCGCAGCCAATTGGTGCATGCTGACTGACGGCAATGCGAGCTCCCTTTTGCAGTCGAAACGGCATGCCTTCCGAAGGGCTGAACCCATGACGACGACCTATCCCACGACCAATGAGCTGAAGGCCCAGGCGAAGCGCCTGCGTCAGGCGATGGCAACGCGCGGCACCGCAATCTCGCACGGTGCGGCACTCGAACTCGTTGCCGAACAGCACGGCATGCGTGATTGGAATACGCTCTCCGCTCTCGCAACCAGACCGAATGCCGAACCGATCGCCGCGCTTTCCGTCGGCTCCCATGTTCGAGGCCGCTACCTGAACCAGCCGTTCACCGGCAAGATACTGGCGCTCGCGGAAGCCGGCGGCGGGCTCCACAAGATCACCATCCATTTTGACGAGCCGGTGGACGTGGTGACATTCGAGAGCTTTTCGGCGTTCCGGCAGCGCATCAACGCGCAGGTGGACGCGAGCGGCGTGTCTCCAAGAAAGACCTCGAACGGCCTGCCGCATCTGGTGCTTGATCTCTGATCTTTCATCTATGGGTCAATTTTGGCAGCCATCGCATTTCGCGAGTTGCTTGTTCGCATGGATTTTCCAAATGACACAAACTGTCCAAGAGAACATTTTTCTATCGGGCCGCCTGTTGCCCGTCTTCGCCCGCACGGCATTGCCCATCGTCCTGATCACCACGATCAGCGGCCTTTTCGCTGTGGTCGACGCTTATTTCCTGGGTGCCTATGTCGGACTGGCTGCTCTGTCTGCCGTTACCCTGATTTTCCCGGGGCTGATGATGATCATCGCGCTGCAATCGCTTGTGTCGAACGGCATGGCGAGCATCCTGGCGCGGCAACTCGGGGCTGGAAATCGCGACGGTGCCCGGCGGACATTCGCAGCGGCTCATGCCTTGGCCGTTCTGTTCATCGTCGCTTTGAACGGGATCTACTGGTTTGCGGGCCCCGGCATCATCGATGCTGCCGCATCGGGTGATCATCAGGTCGCGGTGAATGCCACACGATTCATGGCCATCATGATCGGATGTTCACCCGTCGCCTTCTTCCTGTCGCTGAACATCGATGCGCTGCGTTGCGAGGGCAAGATCGGTTTCATGACGGCGGTGACCTTGGTGTCGACCCTGCTTAACATCCTGGCGAACTGGCTCTTCATGGCCGTTATGCATTGGGGCGTCGCGGGGTCCGCGATCGGCTCCGTGATCGCGCAGGCGATCTGTCTTGGAGCCGTTCTCCTCTATCGCTCGCATAGCCCTACGGCGCTTCGCCCGGCAGGCGCGTTCAACGTCGCGGAGTGGCACCGATCATTGCCCTCGGCGCGCCGATGAGCCTCGGCTTCATCGGCATTTCGCTGGGCTCGGCGGCGGTCATCCTCAATCTCTCGATCTTCGAAATGTCGAACTATGTCGCGACCGTCGGCGCCTATGGCATCATCACCCGCATCATGACTTTCGCCTATCTGCCGCTGCTCGGCCTCAATATCGGTTTCCAGACGATATGCGGCAACAACTACGGCGCCGGCCGTTTGGATCGCGTCGGGCGCAGCCTGCAGATCGCGCTCCTCTCTGCACTGGTCTACTGCTCCACAGTGGAGCTGATGATTGAACTGCTCGCGGATCGGATCGGTGCTATCTTTGTCGCCGATCCGATCGTAATCGGCGAGGTCTCGCGTATCCTGCCCTGGACGATCGGCGCCTATTTCCTGTTCGGCCAGATGATCGTCCTGTCCGGATATTTCCAGTCGATCGGGGATGCGAGAAGGGCGGCCGTATTCGGCCTGTCGCGACCCTATGTATTCACTTTGCCCCTGACGTTTCTTCTGCCGAGGATTATTGGAGAAATGGGGATCTGGATGGTGCCGGTCTTTGCCGAAGCCTGCATGTTCATCCTAGCAGGCGTCGTGCTCTCGCGGCTGGCAAGGAGCCGAGGCTGGCAGTACGGGCTGTTGCCCGCTTGAGACAATGCCGCGCCGTCAGGCGCGGCAAGCATTCACCGAATCAGGCCTTCAGCAGCCACTCATGCTCGGGCGCATTGTAGAACTTCCAGATGCGCTTCGGGCCGGCCATGACATTGAGATAGTAGAGGTCGTAACCGTGCGTGGCGGCACAGGGGTGATAACCCTTCGGCACCAGCGTCACGTCGCCGTCTTCGATCGCCATTGCCTCGTCCAGCGAACGGTCGTCGGTATAGACGCGCTGGAAGCCGAAGCCCTGCGGCGGGTTCAGCCGGTGATAATAGGTTTCTTCCAGCATGCTCTCGTGCGGAAGGTTGTCCTGATCGTGCTTGTGCGGCGGGTAAGAGGACGTGTGGCCGCCGGGCGTGATCACTTCGACGACGAGGAGCGAATGCGCCGAGCCGTCATCCTCCGGCATGATATTGTTGACGTAGCGGACATTCGTGCCCTTGCCACGTGTGACGGGCGGATGCGTGCCCGGCAGAATCGCCTTTGCCTCGTAGGTGCCGCCGCCGGGGGCCGAGCAGACTGCGAGTTCCAGATCGGTCTCGGCCGTCACCGACCATGCCGATTCCATCGGGATGTAAAGCGCATGCGGCGGCCCCTCGAACGGGCTCATGCGTTCGCCGAGCGTCCCGAAGTCCTTCGTCCGGGCTTTGGCCGTGCCCTTGCCGCTCACCCAGACGAGGCAGACTTCACGCTCGCCGGTCTGGCCGGACGCCGTTTCGCCCGGCTTCAGCCGGTGAAGGTCGAAGCCCACATAGGTCCAGCCAGCGCTTTCCGGCGTGACGTGGGTGACGCGGCCGTTCGTGCCCGATGGTTTCACCTTGAGGTTTGGCATTGGTGTTCTCCTCACGAATTATATGGATGCGGCCCCCTCATCCGGCTGCCGCCACCTTCTCCCCGCTGGGGAGAAGGGATTTGCCGCGCCGGCCTCGTTTCCCTTCTCCCCAGCGGGGAGAAGGTGCCCGAAGGGCGGATGAGGGGGCTTCCGCTCCGGCGGTTTCGAAGGCTTACCCCTTTGGAAAACCTTCAGTCTCTACCGTATAGCCAGCGGCCGTCATGACGCGCATCAGTTCGGCATGGCCGATCTCGGCCATCTTCTGCGGCGGGGCCTTGCGCGGGTCCTGTTCGGCCTCCACCACGAACCAGCCTTCATAGCCGTAGTCGGCCAGCCGCTGGACGATGGCGCCGAAATCGAGCGAGCCGTCGCCCGGCACGGTGAAGGCGCCGAGCGCCACCGCGTCGAGGAAGGACTGCTTTCTGCGGTCGAGCCCATCCACCACGGGCTTGCGGATGTCCTTGACGTGAACATGGTTGATGCGGGCGTGGTGGTTGTCGATGGCGCGCAGCACGTCGCCGCCGGCAAAGGCGAGATGGCCCGCATCGAGCAGCAGCGGAATGCCTTCGCCGGAATTCCGCATGAAGGCGTCGAGTTCCGGCTCGGTTTCGACCACGGCGGCCATGTGATGGTGGTAGGAAAGCGGCATTCCCTGCTCGGCGCACCATTCGCCGAACTCGGTCACGCGGCGGCCATAGGCCTTCATCTCGTCGTCGGCAAGGCGCGGCTTGGTGGCGAGCGGCTTGGAACGGTCGCCCTGGATCGAGCGGCCGACTTCGCCATAGACGATGCAAGGCGCATTGACCGCCTTGAACAGTTCGATCATCGGCGCGATGCGGTCCTTGTTGGCGGCAAGCTCCTCATTGACCAGCGTGCCCGAGAACCAGCCGCCGCACAGCGTCACGTCGGCGGCGCGTAGGATGGGCAGCATCACTTCGGGATCCTCCGGGAAGCGGCGGCCCTTTTCCATGCCGGTAAAGCCCGCGCTGCGCGACTGCCGCAGGCATTCCTCGAGGGACACGTCGTCGCTGAGCTCAGGAAGGTCGTCGTTCCACCATGCGATGGGCGACATGCCGAGTTTGGCCTTCATTACTATTTCTCCTCATATTTTGGTGGCCGTGGCCCCCTCATCCGGCTGCCGCCACCTTCTCCCCGAGGGGAGAAGGGATGTGCCGCGACGTCTCCGTTCCCTTCTCCCCGCGGGGAGAAGGTGGCCCGAAGGGTCGGATGAGGGGGCCTCTAGCTCTAACGTCTCAAAATCGATCACCCGACGCGCTGGGCAGCGCGCGCCTTGACGTAAGCCGCATGCGCCTTGTTGACCTCACCGCGCGGGCTGACTTCCGGCACGGCAACATCCCACCAGTGGCCGCCGGCCTCCGTCGTGATCAGCGGATCGGTGTCGATGACGAAAACCGAGGTGCGATCGTTCTTTTTCGAATCGACGATCGCCCTTTCGAGTTCGGCGATCGAAGCGACTTTGATGGCGATGGCCCCCATGCTTTCGGCGTGCGCCCGGAAGTCGATCTCCGGCATCACCTCATGGCGGGCATCCTTCAGCAGGTTGTTGAAGTTCGCGCCGCCGGTCGCCATTTGCAGCCGGTTGATACAGCCGTAGCCGCGATTGTCGAGAACGACGATATTGAGCTTGAGGCCAAGCATGACCGAGGTCGCAAGCTCGGAATTCAGCATCATGTAGGACCCGTCGCCAACCATGACGACGACCTCCCTTTCCGGATGGGCCATCTTGGCGCCGAGGCCGCCGGCGATCTCGTAGCCCATGCAGGAGAAGCCGTATTCAAGGTGGTAACTGCCGGGGACCGTGGCCGGCCACAGCTTGTGCAGCTCGCCGGGGAGGCCGCCGGCTGCGCAAAGGGCGATCGACTTCTCCAGATCGATCGAGCGCGTGACAGCGCCGATCACCTGCGCGTCGGAGGGCAGGGCGGCATTGGTGGTTGCCATCGCCTTTGCGGCGGCATCCATCCAGCGGCTCTTTTCGCTGGCGGCCTTTTCGGCGAGCGCCGCCGGAGCCTTCCAGCCGGCAAGGCCGCTCGACAGCGCCTTCAAGCCTTCTCGCGCATCGGCAACGAGCGGATGGCCGTCGTGCTTCAGCGCGTCGTAGGCCGCAATGTTGAGGCCAATCATCTTCAAGCTTTCATTCTTGAAGAGCGCCCAGGAGCCGGTCGTGAAATCCTGCAGCCGGGTCCCGACGGCGATGATGAGATCGGTTTCCTCGGCAATCGCGTTGGCAGCCGACGTACCCGTCACGCCGACCGAACCGAGCGCCAGCGGATGCCGCTCGTCGATTGCCGACTTGCCGGCCTGGCTAACGACGACGGGAACGCCGTGGGCTTCGGCAAAGGAGGTCAGCTCCTTCGTTGCCTGCGAATAAAGCACTCCGCCGCCAGCGACGATCACCGGCTTTTCGGATTTCTTGATCAGTGCGATGGCATTCGCCAACTCGTCCGCATCCGGGCGCGGCCGGCGCTGCGTCCAGAGACGTTCCTCGAAAAAGCTTTCCGGGTAGTCGAAGGCCTCCGCCTGCACATCCTGGCAGAGCGACAGCGTCACCGGACCGCAGTCGAGCGGATCGGTCAGCACCTGCATGGCGCGCTTCAGCGCCGTCATGATCTGCTCGGGGCGGGTGATGCGATCGAAATAGCGCGAGACCGGGCGGAAGGCGTCGTTGGCCGAAACCGTGCCGTCGCCGAAGTCCTCGATCTGCTGCAGCACCGGATCCGGTGCCCGATTGGCGAAGACGTCGCCGGGCAGGAAGAGGACGGGAATGCGGTTGACATGCGCAACCCCCGCCGCCGTCACCATATTCAAGGCGCCGGGGCCGATCGAGGTCGTGCAGGCCATGAAGCGTTGGCGGAAGCTCGCCTTGGCATAGGCGATCGCGGCGTGCGCCATGCCCTGTTCGTTATGGGCGCGATAGGTCGGCAGCTCGCCGCGCACCTGATAAAGCGCTTCGCCGATGCCCGCGACGTTGCCATGGCCGAAGATCGCCCAGACGCCGCCGAAGATCGGCACTTTCTTGCCGTCGATCACCGTCATCTGCTTCTTGAGGAAATGCGCGACAGCCTGCGCCATCGTCAATCTTACCGTCTTGCCCATCGGGTCCTCCCGCATCCTTCCTTTTTATTTTCCCCTCCCCAACCCCTCCCCACAAGGGGGAGGGGCTAACCAGCCGCATCGCCTCATGTTTCTACAGCGTTTCTATCCCGCAGGATGGCTGCTGTTTGCTAGAGCGGTGCCCCAAGTTAAGTCCCTCCCCCTTGTGGGGAGGGGCTGGGGAGGGGTTTTAATTCCTCAGTTAAGCCCGCGCGTTTTCAACCAGGCCTCGGTCAACTGCCTGAAACGGTCAGCCATCTCGGCGATCGCTTCTTCGTCGCTCATCCTGCCGGAGAGCCAGGCGCGTGCGGCGTCGGCGAAAATCGTGCGCCCCACCGCAAAACCCTTGACGGATGGCGCGGCGAGCGTCGCCTCGAAGCCTTTCACGAGCTCCTCGGCGGGCGCCTCCAGCCCAAGCAGCACGATGC
This sequence comes from Rhizobium sp. P32RR-XVIII, assembly GCF_012641395.1. Taxonomy (GTDB): domain Bacteria; phylum Pseudomonadota; class Alphaproteobacteria; order Rhizobiales; family Rhizobiaceae; genus Rhizobium. Next base: position 218,644 of record NZ_JABAIH010000002.1, read on the forward strand.
CCCGGCACCACGGATCGTTCTTGGCGATCACGGCGTCGATCTTCTTCCAGGCAGCACTCGAAGCCTGCGGCTCGAGCTTCCACCAATCGGGCTTGATGCCGAGCGCGTAGAGTTCCTCCATCGCAGTCGGGATCGTGTCGTCGGTGAGCGGCCCGTTCTTGCTGGCGATGATCTCGACCAGCAGCTCTCGGCCCACTTTGCGCGCCGCTTCGAAAAGCGTGCGAAGCTTTTCCTGCTGCTCCTTCTTCAAGTCGGCCGGATCATCCGGATGATAGAAGCACAGGCACTTGATGCAATGGTCGAGCGGCCATTCGACGAGCTGCGAGCCGATGTCCTGGCTGAATTCGAACCTCAGCGGCTTGGAGCCCGGCAACTCGACCGGGCGGCCGATCCAGGAAAAATTCTTCGTCGCCGCATCGAAAAAGGCATCTCGCCCGAAGCGTTCGTCGATCAGCATGCCGTAGCCGCTGCGGCCATCGGCAACGCGTGCGGCTGCTTCGACAGCAAGACGCTTAAACTGGGCGATCTTCTTGTAGTCGGTGCCAAGCTCGTCGCAAACGCTGGTCAGCTGCGAACGATGGTCGATCGCAAACGCCATCAAGAGCGGAATTTCGCCCTTGCGAGTCGACGCCCAATGGACGTGGTTGATCGCCTCGTCCTTGCGCAGCGCCCGGTGCTTGCTGCCGTTCTTCAGGAAGAAATCGAGCTCCGCCCAGGTTGGGTATTCTGGCGAACAGAGCAGGCGGGAGACAGCAAACGCGCCGCAGGCATTGGCCCAGGTGGCGCAGGTTTTCAGCGGTTCGTCTTTCAGCCAGCCGCGCAGGAACCCAGACATGAAGGCGTCGCCGGCCCCGAGAACGTTGAAGACTTCGATCGGAAAGCCCTGGCCGACGATGCCCGCCTCGAGATCGTCCGAAATCGGTCCGTCATAAACGACGCAGCCCATCGCGCCGCGCTTCAGCACGATTGTCGCCGGCGACAGACGGCGGATTTCCTTCAGCGCGCCGAGCACGTCATCCGCGCCGGAGGCGATCAGGATTTCCTCTTCCGTGCCGACGATCAGGTCGCAATCCGGCAATGTCTCCTTCATCTTCGAGGAAACGCGGTCGGATTTCACATAGCGCTCGAAACCTTCCGCGTGACCGGCCAGACCCCAGAGATTCGGCCGGTAGTCGATGTCGAAAATGACCCTGCGGCCGTTCGACTTGGCAATGCGGATCGCCTTGCGCTGCGCGGCTTCGGTGTTCGGCCGGGAAAAATGCGTACCGGACACCAGAACGGCGCAGGACGACCTGATGAAGTTCTCGTCGATGTCGCCTTCATCGAGCGCCATGTCGGCGCAATCCGAGCGATAGAAGATCATCGGCGAAACGCCTTCGGCTTCCACCGCCAGAAGCACGAGGGCCGTCAATCGCTCCTTGTCCGTGACGATGCCATCCGTTGCGACACCCTCGCGTGCTGATTGCTCGATGATGAAGCGGCCCATCTGTTCGTTGCCGACGCGGGTGATAAGCCCGGACCTGAGGCCGAGACGCGCAGTACCGATCGCGATATTGGCCGGGCAGCCGCCGACGGATTTCGCAAATGAGCCGATATCTTCCAGCCGGGAGCCGATCTGCTGGCCATAGAGATCGACGGAAGAGCGGCCGATAGTGATGACATCGAGAGACGGTTCGGGCTGTGGACCCGGATTCGGTTGCACCATGGTCTCCTCCGCGGGATTTTGCAGACCGTTGCCGCCTGCAGCTTCCGCAATGAAACATCGGTTCCGAATTTTTGTCAATTCGGAATATCTATTCCATTTCTCCTTTTTCGGCTTTTCGGACTTTAAGTTTGCGCCGGCGCTCGGCAATCGCCACCGGCAGCGCCATTGTCAGCGCCATGGCGGCCGAAAGGGAGCGAAAACCGGCGAAGTCCGCTTCGGCAACTTCGAACCAGCAACTCGCCTGCGAGGCGAGCGGCGAAAAGGCCGAGTCGGTAATCGCAACGACGGGCACGCCACGGTTGACGAGTTCCGCGGCCTGGCTGAGGCTGTCGGCCGCGTAGGGCGAAAAGCTTGCTGCGATCGCCGCATCCGTCGGCCTCGCGAACTGCACCATCTCCAAATCGACCCCGTTCGGCGAAGCGACGATCTGATGGCGGATGTTCAGTTTCGAAAAGGCGTAGGTCAGATGCGCCGTCAGAGGGTAGGAGCGGCGCTTCGCTATGAGATATATGGTGTCCGCCGCGGCCAGAATATCGACAGCCTTGGCGAAGGTCTCCGCGTCAACCGTCGCGGCCATGCGGCTGATCGACTGGCTCGCTGCCGAGATGAAGCCGGAAAGCAGATTGGCATCCTCGTCGCCGCCGTCCGATTGTTCCAGCGTGACGAGTCGTTCCTCGTAGCTCAAGGTCCGGTCGCGCAGCCGCGCGCGGAAAATACTCTGGAGATCGGAGAAGCCCTCGTAACCGAGGTGATGCGCGAGCCGGACCAGCGTCGATGGCTGGACCTCCGACGCCGCCGCAATGCTTGCCGTCGTGCCGAAGGCGATCTCGTCGGGATTGGCGAGCGCGAAGGCGGCGACCTGGGCAAGGCGCTTCGGCATGCTTGCCTTGCGCTCGATAATGGTACTGCGCAGGCTTTCGAAATCGCGCGGAACGCGGGCAAGTGTCTTGGCGTCATTATCCATAAGGGCCGTCCACTGGATGAAACAAATATTCCATGATCGGACTATAGATGATTTGGGTTTTTGATCCTAACTGTTTTCATTCAAAGGAATTTGGCCGGGACTGGCTCCCGCTTCCCGCGAATGGCTTAGCGACAACGCTTGTCAAAACGGTCCAGATATTCCAAAAATCGCTGCAGGACATGGAGGAGCGTCCGGCATGAAGTCACTCGGAATCGGTTTGATCGGCACCGGCTATATGGGCAAGTGCCATGCGCTGGCCTGGAATGCGGTGAAACCCGTCTTCGGCGATGTCGAGCGTCCAAGGCTCGTGCATCTCGCCGAAACAACAGTGGAACTCGCCAAATCTCGGGCCGCCGAATTCGGCTTCGAAAAGGCAACGGCGGACTGGAAAGCGCTGATCGCCGATCCGCAGGTCGATGTCGTCTCGGTCACGACACCGAACCAGTTTCACGCCGAGATGGCGATTGCAGCTCTCGAGGCGGGAAAGCATGTCTGGTGCGAAAAGCCGATGGCGCCTTCTTATACCGACGCCGAGCGCATGCTGAAAGCGGCGAGGGCTTCTGGCAAAATCGCGGTGCTCGGATACAACTATATACAGAACCCGATCATGCGGCACATCAAGACGCTGATCGGCGAGGGCGCGATCGGCACCGTCAACCATATCCGCGTCGAGATGGACGAGGACTTCATGGCCGATCCTGAGGCCTTCCTCTACTGGAAGAGCGAACTGTCGGCCGGTTACGGCGCGATCGACGACTTCGCCGTGCATCCGCTATCGCTGCTTTGGTATCTTTTCGGCCATGTCGAGGCCGTCATTGCCGACATGGTGAAGCCTTACGCAGATCGCCCGCTCAGGGATGGCGGGCGGCGGCCGGTCGAAAATCATGATGCCGCAAGCGTCCTGATGCGCCTTGGCGGTGGCATTTCCGCCGTGTTGATGGCCAACCGCGCAGCCTGGGGCCGCAAGGGTCGCATCGCCCTGCAGATATTCGGATCGAAAGGATCGATCACATTCGATCAGGAGCGCTTGAACGAGTTCGAGCTCTATCAGGCTGACAGCCGCGGCACGGAGCAGGGCTACCGCAAGATCCTCGCCGCACCCGCTCACCAGCCCTACGACCGCTTCATTCCGGCGCCCGGCCACGGATTGGGCTTCAATGACCTGAAGATTATCGAATGCCGTGAACTGATACGGGCCATTTCCGGCGCGCCGTCGTCCTTGGTGACATTCGAAGACGGTCTCAGGATAGAGAAGTCTGTTCATGCCATGGCACAGTCCTTCCACGAGCGCCGCTGGATCGAGATCGTCTGACGAGGAAGATTGCTCCTGTTGACGGCGCTGGGGGCGAGGGCTACCTCTCGCCTCTATAGTAAACGCAGTTTCCGGGAGTGAGACGTGACGGACAGATTGGTAATCATCGGTGCGGGGCAGGCGGGTTTCGCGATGGCGGCAAAGCTCCGTGCTCTGAAGGACACCCGGCCGATCACCATCGTCGGCGCCGAAGACGTTCTGCCCTATCAGCGCCCTCCGCTGACCAAGAAATATTTGCTGGGCGAGATGACCTTCGATCGCCTGCTGTTCCGCCCGGAGCACTGGTATCCCGACAATGACGTCGAAATTCGCCTCGCAACCTGGGCAGAGCAGATCTACCGCGATCAGAAGCAGGTCGCGCTGCAGGACGGCTCCATTCTCGACTACGGCACGCTGGCGCTGACGACGGGCTCGACGCCGCGCAGGCTCCCGGCAGCGGTCGGCGGCGATCTTGATGGCGTCTATGTCGCCCGCGACAAGCGTGACGCCGATCTTCTGGCCGACGAGATGCGCCCCGGCCGCCGTGTCCTTATCATCGGCGGCGGCTATATCGGCCTCGAAGCGGCGGCTGTCGCGCGCCATCGCGGGCTTGAAGTGACCGTCATCGAAATGGCCGAACGAATCCTCCAGCGCGTCGCCGCCAAGGAGACGGCTGATATCGTCCGGGCGATTCACCAATCGCATGATGTGGCGATTCGCGAACACACTGGCCTCAAGCGCCTTGTCGGCAAGGATGGGCGTGTTTGCGGAGCAGAACTCTCCGACGGCTCCGTCATCGACATCGATTTCGCCATCGTCGGCATCGGCGTCGTCCCCAACGACCAATTGGCCCAGGACGCGGGCCTTGATATTGCAAACGGCATCATCGTCGACGAGTTTGCCCGTACGTCGGATCCCTCGATCTACGCCGCCGGCGATTGCGCCATGCTGCCGTGGCACGGCGGGCGAATCCGGCTCGAATCGGTGCAGAACGCCGTCGACCAGGCCGAAGCCGCGGCCGCGATCATTGCCGGCGGCGATGCTCCATACGACCCGAACCCGTGGTTCTGGTCCGATCAGTACGACATGAAGCTGCAGATCGCCGGCTTCAATCTCGGCTACGACGAGACGATTCTCCGCCCCGGAGTCCGCGAAGGCGCGCACTCCATCTGGTATTTCAGGAAGGGCGAGTTCATCGCCGTCGATGCGATCAACGACGCAAAGGCCTATGTGACCGGCAAGAAGCTCCTGGAATCGGGCGTCAAACCGGACAAGGCGGTCCTCGCCGACGCATCGGCCGACCTCAAGCAACTGCTTTCGTGATGCGGGAGGACGTCTTCGACCGTCCGTGAAAAAGCCTAAAAAGAGCTTGATTCACCTGCCGAATAACTCTATCAGGCTCCCACCGGAGAGGTGGCCGAGTGGTCGAAGGCGCTCCCCTGCTAAGGGAGTATACGTCAAAAGCGTATCGTGGGTTCGAATCCCATCTTCTCCGCCATTCAGCCGTAATTGATTTCATTGCGTTTTTCGAAGCCTCGGTTTGGGTTCGTACCCACGACTGTGCCCAGAGGCTTTTCAATGTACATCTCGCGTCATGGCAACGGCTATCGCTTCCAGCGGCGAAATCCGGCTAACTTGGTTCCGATTCTCGGCGCCATGATGTCCGGAAGCGCGATGCGACGACGACCGCCTGATCTATGTGAACAACGTCCTGAAGGGAAAGCTTCTGCAATCCGAAACTTTGGTGCAACAGGCGGAGAACAACACCAAGGAACAGTTCTCCAACTCCCGGACCTCAAGAACGCTATCATGGATGCGTTTGCGGCTCACGAGGCTATGAGCAAGCAGGATTCCGAGAAGGTGCGCGAGGGGCTGAACGATGTGCTTTTCGGTCCCGGGCAGCTCTATGAACATCTCCGCGAGCGGGGCGAACAGCTGGGCGCGTGCTGAGTGCTTTTTGGCGCTCTGACGCGTAGCGCTGTGGCGCGCCCAATGCGGCAGAGCGTGACGTCGATCTCCTTCCAATACGAAACACCGACGTCCGGCTCCTGACGTCGACCCTGGCATGGCTCACACGCTCGATCCCAATGGCGACGTTCCGGGCCTGTGGGTCCGGTATGTGGGAAATGGCTTTGTTCCCGGCAGCAGCAACAACTGTCCTGATCCATCGAACGATCGGGATGGGCCGAAGGACAGGCAGCCATGAGGCCGCCTGTCGACGCCGTTTCACGACATTGCTGCGTTCCTCTTGCCGGGCCGTTGCCGCGAGTGTAAGGCAAGATTTTTCAACTTAATAATGTTTAAATGACTCGAGAAACACCTTTTGCCGTCGTCATCCGCCGTATGCTCGATGCTTGGATTCAAACCAGTCCGGAACAGCCGGCCGCCGCCGTCGAAATCTATGGTGGTGTCCTCGACATGCTGGGGATCAAGATGCGGCTGACCGTCTTCCGAATAGAGGGCGACGATCCGCTGGAGTGGAGCATCAAAGTGATCCGCCACTCCGGGTTCACGTCGCGGGTTCTCCCCATCAACAAGATATTCAGCGACGGCCGTATCGGTGACTTTAAGGATAGGCGATACATGGACGAGGCTGTTATTCCGCGCCTGAGAGAGGTTCTGGAGCGGCAACAGCCGGCAACGGAACTTGTCAAAACCAAGCTGTTCGGCGTGAACCTTGGATACGACCGCATTCTCCTGCCGCAGAAGAACGTCCGGCGTCCGGAATGGGTGATCTCGTCCACCTACGCGCAATTCCTGCTAAGTCCTCCGGAAAGGCGCGAAAAGCTGGATGTAGCAGACGAAGCAATTGTTCAATTGCTAATCGAGGGGGCTTCGGCGAAGGAAATCGCGGCGACTCTCGGGAGTTCTCACAGGACTGTCGAGCATCGCCTGGAGAAGATGAAGGTGCGCTACGGAGCGCGAAATACCGTCCATTTGGTCGCCATGCTCATCGCTACGCATATCGACACACTCTCTCCCCGCGGCCGGGACGCCAATGCGATCCACCCCGCGATTGCTACCGAGGCCGAGCACTAGCGGAACAACTGCATGATGTTGGCGGCGTTCGAGTTGGCGATCGACAGCGACTGAATAGCGAGTTGCTTCTGCGTCTGCAGGGCGCTCAGCTTCGACGACTCTTCTTCCATGTTGGCGTCCACCAACTTGCCGACGCCACTATCCATGGAATCCATGAGTTTGCTTGTGAAATCGGTTTGCAGTTCCAAACGCTTCTTGATCGACCCGAGGGCGGCGGTGCCATCCGTGATCTTCGTGGTCACCACATTAATATAGTCGATATAATCATCCAGCATTTCGGGATGCTTGGCGACATCGATATCAAGGAAATTCATCGTCGAACGTGGCTCGCTGCTAACGGAGATATCACTGAACTCGATATGCGTGCCACTCCCCCATTTCCGGTCCACCGCCGGGTTCGACTTCACCATGACGTGATCAGCGTCTGTCGCCTCGATGACAAGACTGTTCCCATAATCCGGATCAAGCATTGAATGGAGCAGGGTCGCCCATTCCTCGGCCGTTTCCACCTTGCCTGTATCCTTGCCAAGAACCTCGTTGACATAGGTCCGGTTGAAGGAGTGGGTGGTCGTGTTGCCGTTCACGGACAAGGTGAAGCTGACATTTATCCCGTCCTCATTATCACCGTCCTTGTAAACGATGAAGGGCTTGAAACCCAATTCCTTGCCCGACCCGCGCGTTCCGAAATCCGACGTCTCCTGCAGGCCGCCGGTGCTGACGCCAACGCTGCTCAGCTTGGCGATTTCCACGTAAGACCCATTGCCGTGCTGTTGACGTGTCGTGATATTTATCGTCTTCGGATCGGGAACCGTATGGCCCGCGCCGTCAGACATCAAATCCCAACTCACATAGGCATCTGCAGGCACGGATGCATCTGGATGCAGCACGGAATTCAGAAGCCCTGCGAACTGGGTGTTGGTCGATATGACGCCGCCCAAGATAACCCCGCCCAAGCTCGCTTCGTACGCATCGACATCCGCCTTGGTGATCGTGATTTGTCTGGAATAACCTGCGTAATAAGGCCCCGGAAGATCACCAAGCCCGGCTGTCGTACCAGGTGGATTAGAAGCCTCCTTATCCAGGATGAGGTCGAACTGAATCTGCGCTCCGGGCAGATTGAAGTCCAGAGGCGACCCGACAGGGAAGTCGTCAAACGAGATCACGCCAGGGCTCCCTGAGTTCCATTCAGGACGCATCCAGCCGGAGCCTTCTTTACCGTTGTACACGGTAGCACCGCCATTCGACGCGAGGTTCGAATAATAGTCGATCCAGTCGGATGAAAGACCCGCCTTGTTGACAATGGAGCGCATGCCGCCAATGTCCCCGACATCGCGCGCATCGGCCTGCAACAGACCGCCGCCCGTGCTGTTGAAAAGGGCGACGTTGGAGAGTTGCAGGTCGATCGTATCCACCCTGACGTTTCCGGCATCGTCACGGATGAAGGCCGATGTGTTGGAGGAGCGGGTTAGGTCGTCGTCGTATATATCGGCGATGTCAGTGTTCAGATAATTGACGCCATTGAAACTCGCGGCTTCGGCAATGGACTGGACCTGCTGTTTCAGCTGTTCGAGTTCGCTCTGTATCTTCGTCTTATCAACGCCGTCCTCCTCGGCTGCTACAAGCTTGGCCTTGAACTGGCTCATGATGTCGACGACGGCGCTCATCCCGGCATAGGCCGTATCGACCTTCGCCGCCCCCAGCCCCAACGCATCCTGAACTGCGGAAGTCGCACCATTGTCCGACCGCATCGTGGTCGCGATCGACCAATAAGCCGCATTGTCGGAAGCAGTCTGAACTCGAAGTCCAGAGCTGACCTGGCTTTGGGTATCGGCAAGCCTAGAACCGATCGACCGCAAAGTCTGGAGAGCCGCCGTGGCGGAAGTGTTGGTCATTATACTGGTCATCAGACTACGCCCAAATCGAAGCTTGAAATGTTCGGTATCATCATGATGCCAGCACGGCTTTATGCCTCGCGCCGACTATGGTTCACGAGGAGTTAACGGAAAAGGTAAACCGGGAGGGTAGAAATACCCGTAGAAATACCGCCCGCAGCTCCGAAATCCGATCGCGTTGAAGTCCCGCTGATCGACGAAAATCGGTTGATGACAGAAGAGCTGGACTCTAGTTTTGCCGTGTACCGACCAATGTACCCAAACCGAGGTTTCGGCGACTCGTGAATCAATGGGTTACGGCCGACTTGGCGAGGAATCCATCTTCTCCACCATCCGTTTTTCATGTCTGGATGTCTGGGAAAATCAGGGCTTCGCGGCCAACATTTTTTTGACCCAGCTTTGGCGTCATGGCTTCAAAGCCATTCCATGTCAGGTGCGGGCTCGGCCAGCGGCGCCGTCAAGGCCAACGAGATTGGCGATTGCTCTGTAACCTACCCGTTTCTTTCTTAAAACAGGGACAGTGTTCGTAGAGCTGGTCGCAATAGATTTTGTGCGAGATTCCCGGCACAGCCGGGAATCTCCGTTTCGCCTAAGCCGATAAACCCTCAGCCTTTCGGCCACCGTTTGTTGGCCCAGGCGGCAACGTAGTCGTAAAGGTTCTTCGTGGCGTTGTCATAGGACACCCCGGTCTGCTCGGAGCAGGGCTTGCAGGGCGTCATGCCGTGAACGGCGCCTTCGACGACGATGAAGTCCTTGTCCTTGCTGGCGGAGAGATCGAAGATCGTTTCCCCGTCTCTGACGAAGTAATGACCGCCCATCGACATCACCAGCGTCGGTATGGTGATCGATTGCACCGCGCAGAGGGTCGAGTTGTTGCTCGAGCAGATATCGATGTCGTTCAATGCATCCTTGGAACGGATGGCATTGGCGCTCAGGAAGGATTTCACGGTCAGGAACAGCGCGCCGCCATTGAGGCTCGCATCGACTTTGGCATTCTTCGGGGTGGACACCCGGACCGAGCGGATCACCTCCGTCGAGATCGAGCCGTCATTCTTCAGGAGTTTTTCCGGCCGCTGGGTGCAGCACCAGACATCCGTCGAGATGTCGGAGAGGCGGGCGCGGTCGCGATACGCGATGAAGGGCTCGTCGTCGCCGCGCCGATCCTTGCCTGATTTCAGGTCTGCCTCCATCTGCAGGGCCTTGTCGATCAGCTTGTTCATGCGAACAGACTGCGCCTTTGAATAGCGCTCGACGAATTCGGCCGAATAATGCGAGTCGCCTTTGGGATTGAACCCGTTTGCCGGATTGAAGGGATCGAGCGCCGGGTCGAGATCGTCTGGCTTGCTCTCGTCGGTCACCGCGGGGTTCAGCCCACGTAACGTATTGATCGTATTGCCGGGGTGGGCATCGAGGAAGACCACGCCGTCTGCCTTCGGCAGATCCTTGACATCCTCCGCCGAGCATTTTGAGAGCTTGTTCGGACCGTCGCAATAAGACGCCCCCTTTTCCGCAACGGCCTGATAGTAGCTCGTGCTGGGTCCGCCGCCGGAATGGCCGATCAGGATCACCGCCTTGATACCGGGCTGCTTTTTCAGGAATTCGACCCCTTGCTTAATATCGAGCGCGATATCCTCGAAATTGACCGCAGCCTCGTTATTGTCCGAGCGCGGATTCATGCCGAGGACCATGAAGCCGCGCTGCGCGAGTTCTTTGGTGGCGATCATGCTCATGAAGTTCGAGGTGCGGTGGATCGCCAGGAAGGCGACAGGTGAGTTGGTGCCGTTATCCGGCTTATAAAGCGCGCCCTTCGTGGCGCTTGGCGAAAACTGGATATATTCCGGGTGGCTTTGCGCGTAGGCCGTGCCGCCCAGGGCAAAGCTAGCTGCAAGTGCCAATGCTAAAGCCAATAACTTATGGATTGAAAACATATATTCCTCCGTTTCAGACAGTGATGAAAGGCAAAGGGAAGAGGAGGGCGCCGATGATCGGCGCCTTAAAGAGGCTTTGCTGGTTTGTAATGGGCGGCGTAGTTAGTTGGCGCTCGCCTGGCCGTAGAGCTTGTCGATGAAGCCGCTCTTGTCGAGATCGGCCATGAAATGGGCGTCGTAGTAATATTCGGCGGGATGCATGGTCATCTGGTGAAAATTATAGACTTCCATCGCCTTCTTGATGCCCTCGACGGAAGGATAGGGCTTCTGTGGCAGCTCGGCGATTTCCTGGTCATACATGTGCTGCTGCGCATCCCGGTCCGTGATGTTGAACCATTTCGCCAGGGCGTCGAAGACGACCTGCTTGTTGGTCTTCGTCAGTGCGATAGCCTCGACGGTGGATTTGACGAAGCGGGCGGCCGCGTCGGGATTGTCCTGGAGCCATTTGCGCTCGACGGTGACGCTCGAGCCGACGAGCGGGATATTGTAGCTCGCGAGGTCGACGAGGTCGTGCCAGCCTTCCTTGGCCGCGATTGCCTGGATCAATTCGCTGCCGACCACGGCATCGACCTGCCCCTTCTCCAGCGCGTTGATATTGTTGCCATTCGCCATCAGCGAAATGTCGTGATCGGGATCCCAGCCCATATGCTCGGCAAAAAGGCGTGCCGTGACATGGGTGACCGAGCCGAGCCCGGAAAAGCCGAGCCGCTTGCCCTTCAGCTGGTCGAGCGAGGTGATGTCGTGAGCGACGATGATATGGTCCTGCAGCTTGTCGTCCGTGGTTGCGAGAATGACGCGGTCGACCGCCCTCGCATCCGTCGCCATGCCGTACATCATCGGGACGCCGCCCCCGATCGAGATCGGCGCTGCCTTGCTGCCCTTGCCGACAAAGCTGTCAGGCACATTGATGCCGCTATGACGGATCTTCTCCGCGGCATCCGGCGTGATGAACTGATGGACGTTCAGCCCGTTCTTTTCGTAGATTCCCGCATCGGCAGCGACAAGGAAGGTTACCTTGTTGATCGAAACGTCGCCAAGAGCGACATCGATCGGCTTCGAGTCGGCGGCAAAGGCAGGAGCGCCAGCCAGGAGCGCCAAGGATAAAGCTGTTGAGATCTGCAGATTTCTGATCATCGTGATCCTCCCAAAATCGATAATGAAGAAAATCCAATTTGTCTCGCCGCGGCCGTGGCAACACGACCGCGACAGGCTGGTACAGCGAGATGAAAACAGTGCAGGCGGAGCAGCTTGGTTGCCGGGCGCTCCAGGCGACGGTCAGTTCGCCTTGGGATCGGCATAGACCTTGTCGATGAAGCCGCTCTTGTCCAATTCAGCGACGAAACTGTCGTCGTAGAAATAGTCGGCGTCATGGCGCTTGAGTTCGCGATGATTGAAGAGTTGTTTCACGAGCTTGATGCCGTCGGCGGCGGGATAAGGCTTTTCCGGCGCGGCGACGACCTGGGCATACATCGCATCCTGCTGTTTGGGATCGTTGATGCCATACCATTTGGTGAGGACGGCTCTCACGACATTCTCGTCCGACTTCATCAGCGCATAGGCTTCGATGGTCGATTTGACGAAGCTCATTGCTTCATCATGATGATCGGCAAGCCACTTGCGTTCCACATTGATGCCGGAGCCGGCGAGCGGGATCTTGTAGTCGGTCAGGTTGACGAGATCCTTGGCGCCGTTCTTCTCGGCCATGGTGTAGTAGATCTCGCTGCCGATGAACGCATCCACCTTACCCTCTTTCAGCGCCGAATAGGCCATCCCTTCTTCCATCAGCGAGATGTCGTCGTTTTGGCTCCATCCTTTCTGGCGCAGAAATTCCAAGGCCATCAGATGGCTGACGGAGCCAAAGCTCGAATAACCGAGACGCTTTCCTTTCAGATCGTCGACGGAATTGAGCGCTTTGGAGCTGATGATATGAAACCGGGCCTGGCTGTCGGTCGTGGCGATGATGACGCGATCGGTCGAACGCGCATCCGTGGTCATGGAGACGATCAGCGGACTGCCGCCGCCGACCGAGATCGGCGCCTTCTCGTCCTGCTCGTCGGTGCCGACGAATTCTGCCGGAACATTGATGCCGCTGCGGCTGATGCGCGAGGCTGCCCCCTTGGTAATGAATTGATGAATGGTCAGGCCGTTCTTCTGGTAGATGCCGTTATCGGCGGCGACCAGGAAGGCCACCTTGTTCAGCGAGACATCCCCAAGGGCGACATCAATTGCGCTGTCCGCAGACGCCGCCATGTTTGCACCGAAAAGCAACGGCAGTGCCACTGCCAGTCGCGCTACGAGTATTCTCATGAATTTCCTCCCATATTTCGCCATCAAGGCCAAACGACAGCGCCCGGGCAAAATGCCAGGTTGCCTTTTATCTCGTATCTGGATACAGGTGCGGAGACTGGTCCGTCGGTAGGGCACACGATCTTCCGGCAATATCCTCCACGCCGGAATAAATTCAGCGTTACACGGACTGCATTTCCCGACAAAGATAAATTGTATTGGTTAGCAAGCTAATTTTTAGCTTCCTACCTAAGTTGCGTTTCATGGCCGGTTTGGTGAAGCATTGGGGGCGCAGCGCGAAATTTCGACCGCCAGGCATCTCATTTATTGCTCAATGGCCTTTCTCGTCTGCGACCTCCAAAAGCCGAAGTCCAAAATGGACAATTATTCCCTTCTCCCTCCATCGATTGTTTGTACCCTTCACAGGATGCGTGGGAGGAGAACAGTGAAATGGCAGATACAAAGCTTTGCATTCTGACAGGCGCCGCTGGCGAGGTCGGTCGGGCGACCGCTAGGCGCTTCGCTGAGAGTGGCTGGTCGATGATCCTCTGTGACCGAACTGATGACGTAAAAGCACTGGCGGAAGGTCTCTCCACTGAGTTCGGACGTCAATGCTTCGGGATTCAGATGGACCTGACCAATGATGCCGAAGTTGATTCTGTCGCCAGAACAGCCGCCGGCCTAGGGATCCCGTTGCGCTTCCTTGGACTGATCGCCGCCATCAACCATCCGGCAATCAGCATAGAGCAGATGGACATGTCCCTCTGGGATAAGGTGCATAACGTAAACCTCCGGGCAAACGTCAAGTTCATCAGTGCTTGCGTTCCACTGCTGCGGAAATCCGGAAATGCTTCCATCGCGACTGTTTCAAGCTTTTGGGGGCGGGAAGGGCATGCATACTTCAGCCCCTATTGCGCCTCGAAGGCGGCGCTGATCTCCCTGACGCAAAGCGTTGCAGCAGAGCTGGCGCCGGCTATCCGGGTCAACTGCGTAGCCCCTGGAAACATCAACACGCCAATGCATTTCAACGCCCTCGCCGTCGAGGCAGAGCAACGCGGCATTTCCGCTGATGAAATGCGCTCCATCGAATGGAACAAGATTCCGATGCGCCGCCCGGCGGAAACTGCGGAAATTGCCTCGGCCATCTATTTCCTCTCGACAGAGGATTCCAGCTACTTTGTCGGCGCCACGCTCGACGTCAACGGCGGCTGCCGATTCACGTAATCGCACGGTCACTCGAGGAGGAAAGCCGCAAATGTCGGATCAGGTAACGGTGATGGCACACCTGGTGGCTCGGCCCGAAAAGGTCGATGAAACCAGGGCATTTCTAATGTCGTTGATTGAGCGAACCCGTGCGGAGAACGGGTGTGTCGACTACGACTTACACCAAAGCGACGACAATCCAGCCGAGTTTTCGTTTTACGAGAACTGGATCAGCCGAGAGGCTTTGGACAGGCATATGGAGACGCCCTACTTGAAGGAATTGGTCGAACGAAAGGACGAGTTCCTCGCGCTGGAACCGGATGTCCGGCTCATGACTATGATATCCAAGCGGAAATAGCGATTTCATGCGCCTAAGCAGGCTGCGCCCTCTCATTCGAGGGCAAATTCGTCCCCCGCTTGCGCGCTGGCCCTGTTGTTCCCCGCACGATCATGTGCGGGGTCAGGAGAATGCGTTTTACAGGCTGATGGAGATTGTCGATCAGGCTCATCAAGAGCTCCGCGCTTTCAGATCCGAGATCACGGCCGGCGGTATGCAAAGTGGTCAAGGGCGGCGAGAGCATGTTCATAAACGGAAGATCGTTGACGCCGGCGATCGAAATCTGTTCCGGGCAAGCGACACCGGCCGATCTGAGGGCCACGAGGCACCCAACTGCCAGAAGATCATTGAAAGCGAGGACCGCGCTGCTGGTCAGCCCGTTCGCCAGCATCTGTCCCATGATGCGCTCGCCCTCGGCAACATCATAGGCTTGTGCCTCGATCACGTCGAAGCGGCAGCCGGCAGCCTTTTCCAATCGCGTGCCCGCGTTGAAGCCAGCGAGCCTGTTCTGGGCCGTCGATGCGGCCAATGGCGGTGTCACATAAGTGATGTCCCGATGGCCGAGATCGAGCATATGTTCAACGAGCGCTTGGACTCCGACGACATCGTCCATCGAGACGGAAGAGATGCGGCTGTCCCGGGGATCGCGCAGAACCGCGACCGTCGGTATCCCAAGCTTCAGGCACAGGTCCACTGACGGGTCGTTGAGTTCGAAGCTTGCCACGATGAGGCCGGCGACGAACTGGCTGCCCATGCGTTCGATAATCGAACGCAGCTTTGTCGGATTGTAGTCTGAGTTCGCGACGAAGGTCACATAACCTTCCTCCGCGACGCGCTCTTCGATGGACGCGATGATCGGCGAGAACAGCGGGTCACTCAGATTGGGTACAATAAGACCAATCGTGCCGGTCTTCTGCGTACGCAGACTGGAAGCCAGCGTGTTGGGTTTGTAGCCGAGCTGCTCCGCGACCTTTTCGATTTTCCGGACGACCTTGCTTGAAATCCGATGGCTTGCCTTCGGGTTGAGCGCCCGAGAGGCAGTCGAAACGTGCACACCGGCACTGTTTGCGACGTCGACAATGGTTACGCGCGAACGCTTCTTCTGATCCTCGCGGAGAGTGTCACTCATCTCGTTCCAGCCACGTTGCATTGATTCAGTACTACTTCAGGAAAATAAGCGATCAAACCTTTGCGCACAAGCGAGCGTGTCTGGAACCGCCGGAGCACTCAGAACGATTACCGCAAAAGCCATAGTCGGGAAACTTTAATCAGCTCTGACCGTGAAAGGCTCTCCGACGACTCATTTGCAGAAAAAAACAGCGTTTGCCTCATCGGTTTGTAAGTGGACTGACGTCACAAAACAGGGCGGAGGACATCGGCGCCGTCCCGCATCCTGGCCGCCGCGTCACTTCCAAACTATAAATAAAGACAAACGGTTGCACAAAGAAACGGTTGGTAGAGGCATCGAGCGTCTCGCCCTTTCAAAGGTATCAAGAGAAAACGTCGCGGAAACTTGAGAAACTTTGCGCAAACGTTTGCACTTGACTCTGGTCCTTATCCCTTTTATCGATGCGGTCGGAGGCGGCAACATCGGGTGCCGGCGGGACAATGGAGAGGAATCTGCAATGGCCTGGGATATGACGCGTGATTTGAAGATCGCGTTCGTCGGGACGGGCGCTCAAGGCGCATCAATCGGGGTTGATTTCGCGTTGGCCGGGCTGGATGTGACGTTTATCGAGCAATGGCCGGAGCATGTCTGCGCCATGCGAGAGAATGGCATAACCGTCCATCTGCCTTCCAGGTCAATCAATGCAAACGTTCGCGCTCTACATCTATGCGACGTGGCGGAACTTCGTGAGCCTTTCGACGTCGTTTTTCTGGTCGTCAAGGCCTATGATACCCGTTGGACATGCCAGTTGGTCGAGTCCGTTCTGGCGCCTGACGGCTTCGTCGTCGGGGTCCAGAATGGGATGACGCTTGACGACATCGCTGCCGTGGTCGGCGATGAGCGCTGCGTGGGCGCCGTATTCGACATGGCCTCCAACATGTTCACGCCTGGAGTCACCAATCGTCAGAACGATCACGATACCTCCTGGTTTGCGCTTGGTGCCGTTGATGCAGGCAATCGGCAACGTGTCGAGCGGATTGCCGAATTGCTGCGACACAGCGGTCGTGTGGAAGTCTCCGACGACATTCGCTCCGCCAAGTGGATGAAGCTGATCGTCAATGCCGCTCAACTCGTTCCATCAGCGATATTGAACCTTCCGTTTGCGGAGGCGGTGAGAGCGCCCGGCACGGAGGGCGTCATGCGAGCTGCCGGTTACGAGGCAATGCGGGCCGCGCAAATTGACGGGGCAAAGATTGTTCCGATCCTCGGGATGCCGCCGACGAAAACCAACGATCCGGAACGATATGTCGATGAGATCTTCGACGAGGTTCTCAAGACTTTCATGATGCCCGATACGCTGACGACCGTCCTGCAGGACTGGCGAAAAGGTCGGCGCGGCGAAGTTCTCGACATCAACGGCCACGTCGTGAAGACGCTGGAGAAGGCCGGTCGGTCTGCGCCCGTCAACAGCAGGATCGTCGAGGTCGCGCTGTCGATCGAGAGAGGCGAACTGCAGGCACAGCCATCCAATAGCTCCCTTCTCGTCGCGTGACCAAATGCGTGAAGGAGGCATCCGCATTGGTCCTGCAGGGGAGAATTTCGGGCGCGCCAGTCGAACGGCTGGAAATGTTTTAACCGCGCGAGCAGCGCATGCCATTTGCAAAGGAGAGAGCCACATGACTTGGGATAAAACGCGCGGCCCGAAGATCGCGTTCGTCGGAACCGGCGCGCAAGGGGCATCGATCGGTGCTGACTTTGCCCTGGCCGGTCTCGATGTCACCTTCATCGAGCAGTGGCCCGAGCATGTCACGGCGATACGCGAGGACGGCATAACCGTAAACTTGCCGACACGGACCATCAATGCAAAGGTTCCGGCGCTTCATCTCTGCCAGGTTGCGGAAATCAAGGAGCCATTCGATGTCGTCTTTCTCGTGGTCAAGGCCTACGACACCAAGTGGGCGTGTCAGCTCATAGAGCCGTGCCTGGCTCCGGACGGCTTGGTTGTCGGCCTTCAGAACGGCATGACACATGAGGACATCGCCGCCATCGTCGGCCGGGAACGAACGATCGGTGCGGTTATCGAAATCGCCTCCAATATGTTCGTGCCGGGCATCACCAACAGGCAGAATGACCATGATACGTCATGGTTTGCGCTTGGCGCGCTCGATCCGAAGACGCAGGAGCGTGTGGAGGACGTTGCCGAACTGCTGCGCAACTCCGGCACGGTCGAGGTCGTCGACGACATTCGCTCCGCCAAGTGGATGAAGCTCGTCGTCAACGCGGCTGAACTGATCCCCTCGGCAATCGTCAATCTGGCATTGGCCGATGCCGCCCGCGCCCCGGGAATGCTCGAGGTGATGCGGGCCGCCGGGTACGAGGCGATGCAGGCAGCGCTCGCCGACGGGGCAAAGATCGTTCCGATTATCGGTATGCCACCGGTCACGACCAATCATCCCGAACGGTACGTCGATCAGATTTTCGAGGAAGTGCTGAAGACGTTCTCGCAGCCGGACACGCTGACCACGTCCCTGCAGGATTGGCGCAAAGGCCGGCGCGCGGAGGTGCAGGAGGTCAACGGCTGGGTCGTGGATATCCTGCGAACTCACGGTCAGTCATCGCCGATCAACCAGCGCGTCGTGGAGGTGGCCTTCGACATCGAAGCCGGGAGACTCGAAGCGCAACCGCAAAACTCCAGGCTTCTGATCGAAGCCCATGAGGCTATCGCCGACCGCCGATGAAGCGCGGAGGTGCGGCGCATCTATGTGCATTTAACCTGAGGAGGAGAATGGCATGAAATCGCATTTGAAATTCGGCCTGTTCGCCGGGTGGCTGCTGACAGCCGCCACCGCGTGCGCAAGCATCGTGCTTCCGGCCGGCCAAGCAACCGCCGGCGAAGCGAAGGGCGGACGTCTGATCGTCGGTATCGACGAGACGGCCTCGGAATATTGGTCGGAATATCTGCAGGGCGTGAAGGATATCGCGACGTCGCTCGGCAAGGAGCCCGCCGTTCTGACGAGCAATTATCAGGGCGATCAGTTGCTGGCACAGCTTGGCGCCACCTACTCAGCTGGGTGCAATCAATGCGCGCTTGCGACCGATCCGTCGTCGAATGCCTTCGTGAAGGCGGTTGTGAACCGATCGGCCAAGGCCAAGGTGCACGTCGTCACGATCTGGAACCGGCCCGAAGACATCCATCCCTGGGACACCAATTCGAAGTACTGGGTCGCCCATACGTCCTTCGACGGTGTGATGTCTGGCTACTATCAGGCCATGGCGCTCTGCAAGGCGCTGAACGGCAAGGGCAAGATTGCCGCGATCGAGGGTGTTCCGTCGACGCCGCCGGCCTTTCAGCGTATCGCCGGCTTGAAGAAAGCGCTCAAGGAATGCCCCGGACTGGAGCTCGTCGACACCCAGGTTGGCGATTGGCAGGAAACCAAGGCGCAAAACATAACCCGCACCTGGCTCGCGCGTTACGGCGACCAACTGCAGGGTATTTTTGCCTCCAACGATGCGATGGGCCGCGGAGCAGTCGCTGCGCTGAAGGAAAAAGGCCTGAACGGCAAGATCCTGGTCACCGGTTCGGACGGATCGAACATCGGCCTGGAAATGGTCAAGAGCGGCGACATGCTTGCGACAGTCTGGAATGACCCGGTCTTGCAAGGCGCGGTTTCCATGTCGCTGGCCTACGCCGCAGCAATCGGCGACATCGATCCGGAGAAGCTGACGCATGCGCAGCGCGATTTCTATCTCAAGCAGGACGTCGTGACGAAGGACAACGTCGACAAGTATCTGGATCTCAAGAAGAACGCGCCGAATTACACGTACGACCAGATCAAGCAGGACTTCTGGAAGGATTCCGCAGGTCAGATTCCCGAAGGCGCAAACGAGAATAACTAATCGGAAGGAGGGGTCGATGGAGGCCGCTACCAGGATGCACTCCCAAACGGTCGCTCGCTCACTGACGGTCCTCGACACGGTCAGAAGCAAGTTGCCATGGACCCAGTTCGCTGGTCCCATCGCAGCACTGATCGTGCTGTCCGTGGGCTTTCAACTGGTCAGTGGAAGCTTCTTTACGATCGACAACCTCAAATCCGTCGTCGAGGCAGCGGCGGTCCCGGCAATACTCGCGGCTGCCATCAGTTTCGTGGTCATCATGGGCTCCATCGATCTGTCGCTGGAGGGCATCATGGCTGCGACGAGCATGATCGTCGCTCTGTTGGTTGCGAACGGCGTCAACGGCAACGACTACGGCATGATGGGCTTGCTGGCCGCGCTTGCGGCCGGCTTGGCCTTCGGCTTCTTCAACGCGGTGCTCAACGCAATTTTGCGGATGCCGTCGCTGATCGTCACCCTCGGCACATGGTTTGTCGGGTTGGGGATCGCGGCGGTGCTTTTCCCGGAACGCGTGCCGCAGATCAACGATCCGCTTGTCCTAAACCTGGCAAGACTTCGGATCTTCGACTTGAGCCTCGTCGTCTACATCGCGCTGGCAGTGATCGTCGTCAGTCAACTCGTCCTCAATTATACGAGGCTTGGGCGGATGATCTACGCAATCGGTGGTGACGAGAGTTTGCTGGTCGCCTCCGGCTTGCGCCTCCGGCACATTAAGATCGCGGCTTTCGCAATCTGTGGCCTTCTGGCGGGGTTGTGCGGCGTGCTGCTGTCCGCACAACTGAGCACCGGCAATGCCAATATCGGCAATGGCCTGCTGTTTCCTGCGATTAGTGCCTCGGTGCTGGGTGGAACGGTTCTGACCGGCGGGCGGGGCGGAGCGGTGCAATCCGCGTTAGGCGCCTTGATCCTCGAAGTGCTCAACAACGGCCTGATCCAGATTGGCGCAGGTCCCTATACACGCCACATTATCAGCGGCGCGGTCATCATCGTCGCAGTTGCCGCCGGCGGATGGCACCGCCGTAGCAAACTGAGGGTGGTAAAATGACAGGTTCGCTTGTTCTCCAAGGCATGCGCAAAACCTATGGCAATGTCGTCGCTCTCGAAGACATTGATCTGGAGATTCCTGCCGGGCAGGTCCTCGGTCTGATCGGCCAGAACGGCTCCGGAAAGTCCACCTTGCTGAAGATATTGGCAGGGCTCACGATGCCGGATCAGGGCCGGCTGCTGCTTGATGGAAAGCCGATCGTCCTGGGGTCTGCAGCAGCAGCCGGCAGCTATGGCATCGGGATGGTTCACCAGGAACAATCGCTCATTCGAAACCTGACTGTCGCTGAAAACATCTTTCTGGATAAGCCGCATCCTGCCAAGCGAAATGGGCTTTATAGATGGTCGGCGCTGAACGAGGCAGCGCGCATGCAACTGCACAAGATTTCGGTCGATCTGCCGACCCACGTCCCGGTGGAGGATCTACGGTTTGCGGAACGCCAGCAGGTCGAACTCGCCAAGGTGCTCGCAATCGAGGAGCTTGTCGATCGGCCGCCCATCATCTTGTTTGACGAGCCTACGTCGGTGCTCACCCCCGACGAGATCAAATTGCTGTTCAAGCAGATCAACAGATTGCGCGGAAGCGCAACGATCGTTTTCGTCTCGCACCGGCTGGAGGAAGTGCTGGAAATCAGCGACCGGATCGTCGTCATGACGGATGGTCGAAAGGTGGCGGAGCGGGACAGCCGCTCGGTCGACCGCAACGAGCTCTATGAACTGATGGTCGGGCGGCAGCGCACGACCGAGCCTGGCCGAAACCGTGGTTTGGCGAAACAGGATGCGACTGCGGTCCTCAGGCTGGAACGGCTGGGCAGCGGAGCGCATTTCCGCAATGTCAGCCTTGCAGTCGGCCGCGGTGAGATTCTAGGGATAGCCGGCGTTCTCGGCTCCGGTGCCGAAGAGGTTTGCCGGGCGGTGTTCGGCGCGGAGCGCGTCGATACCGGCAGCATTGCGTTGAGTGGCAGAACGATGACCTCGTGCAGCCCGCGTACGGCCGTCCGGCGGGGTATAGGCTATCTTCCGGCAGACCGGCGCTCGGAGGGCATGCTGCCCAGCCGGTCTCTGTTCGAGAATGCCGTTTTGACATTCGGCCTCGATTACGGCTGGCGATCGCTTCTACTGCGGCGAGGCAAGGAGCGCCCGGTCGCGCTTGAATGGATGCGGCGCTTGAAGGTGAAGATGCACACGCCTTTTGCTCCGATTTCCAGCCTCAGCGGCGGCAATCAGCAGAAGACCGTGCTCGCAAAATGGCTCATGGCGAAAGACCTCAAGGTTTTGCTGCTTGATCATCCAAGCAGGGGTCTTGATCCCGGTGCGAGGGATGATCTCTTTGCTGTCATCCGCCAACAGGCAAAAAACGGACTTTCGATCATCTTCGTCGGAGACACGATTTCGGAACTTCTGGAACTCTCCGATCGTATCGTCGTCATGCGTGACGGCGAAATCACCGCCCGTTTCGATCTAAGGACGGGCGCTTTGCCGAAGGAAGAAGAAGTCGTGGCGGCTATGGTCTGACATCCATCCGACGGCCCCGCTGCCGCTGAAATTCATAGGGAACATCACGATGCAAAACGCACTCGACAGTACGCTTATCCGCGCTCTTGGCGGGCAACGGTCGACGATCCTGCAGGCGCTAGCCCCGATGCTTGTCATGATTGCGCTCGTGCTGGCCAGCGCCATGATCGCACCGGGGGTGCTCGAAACGGATTCCCTTTTGAGTTTCCTTTCGGACGCCGCGCCGGTCGTAGCACTCGTCATCGCCGGAACGCTGCCGATTCTGGCAGGCAGCATCGACCTGTCCGTCGCCGGCGTTGCATCCCTGGCCGGCGTTCTGGTCGTCGTCCTCAATCCGATCTTCGGCCCCTGGACGTCGGTTGTCGTTATCCTGATCGCCATGTGTTTCGGAGCCGCGCAAGGGTGGTTCCATGCGTGGCTGCAACTGCCCTCTTTCATCGTAACCCTGGGGACGCTAAGCATGCTGTCCGGTCTGGCGCTGCTTCTTTCGAACGCCACGGCCGAGCCGATTCCTGACAATGACCTGTTTGTGACCTGGCTTGCGGACAGCACCGCGGAAATTCCCAATACAGTGATCGCACTCGTCGTCATCGTCGCGCTCTTGGGAACCTTGTTGCGCTATCTGCGCCTTGGAAGAGATATTTATGCTTTGGGCACCGGCGAGCGCGCGGCAATCATGTCGGCGGTCAACGTGATCGCGGTGCGTACGACCATCTTCGCCGTATCGGCGGGTTGCGCCGCAATTGCCGGATTGTTTCTGATATCCGTAACGACGTTCAGCTCGCCGACGCTTGCAGGCAATTTGCTGTTGCTCTCGATCGTCGGCGTCGTTTTGGGCGGCACGGCAATATCGGGCGGCGTCGGCGGACTGCTCCCGGCAGTCGTGGGCGGTTTGATTACCTCCTGGCTGAGGATTGTCACGGTCATCATTGGCGTACAGCCGACGGCGCAGAACATCGTATTCGGCTTGACGGCCCTGGTGGCAGTTGCCCTCACCACCGATCGCAGCAAGCTCGGCATCATCAAGTGATGTGACCCGACGGTTGCGAGACGGCGCACATGTTAAAGGTGGCTAGTTTTCAGTCACGCGGCTTGTGCCACCAAGCGGAAAGTGCTCCGAATTGAGGGTCGAAGCCGAGTTTTGTCTGGGCCGTTTTCCGCGACCGGATTTCAAGCTGAATTCAATTTGCTGCGCAGCATCCTCAAGGGCACTCCGCGGCGATTTGTTTCCCAATAGCGCGTCGTGGATCTCCACGCCCAATGTCCTCTCGATCATCGTATATTGTGGGATATTTGGTCGTTGCCACGTATGCAGAAGATTCTTCTTCGCGAGTTGATCGACGAAACGGACGATCGGCGAACTTGCCGCCGCCTCCGGATCTGCGCTGACCGAAAAGCGCGGAGCAACCGGGAAACCGTTCTTGACGTGCGCCTTCATTGCTTCTCTCGACGCCATCCAGGCAATGGCATCAGCCGCCAGTTCCACCCGCTCTTCCGGCAGGTTGGTTGGAATGCAAAAAAGAAAGCCGCCGATCGGCGAAGCGCGGGTGCCTCCTGAACCGGATGGTTGCGGCAGATACTCCACCCGCCGCTTCACCACGGACTGAACGTCATATTCAAACCGGGCAGCCCGCATCGTCCAGAAATAGCCGAGGCTCGCTCTTCCCTTGAGGAAGACTGCAAGGGTCTGGTCCCAGGCCATTTCGAGAATCTTGGGAGGCGAAATTTCGATCAGCCGGCGCATGTATTCAAGAGCGGCAAACCCGGCGTCCGACAGGATTGTACAAGTCAGCTCTTCGAGATCGGCTCCGTCGAGCGTAAAGCCTGATCGCGTCTTTCGTAACGATATCGCCGGCTGTCCGCACGCCCCGAGGAAAAATAGAAAACTCGATGCTATCGGCATGCCCCGCGCACCGTCCCAGACCGCTCCGAACATGCCGTCGTTTGGCGAATGGAAGCGGCGCCCGGCGGCAATGACGTCGTCGAAGGTCTTGGGGAAGGGCAGTTCGGCCTCGGAGAAGAGGTCCTTTCTCGCCGCAAGAAACTCGACCGTGCAGTAGCCGGGCACTCCATAGTCGTTTCCCTCCCATGTCGCGGTGGACCATATGGAAGGGTGGAAATCGAGCGGGTTGATGCCGGTCTTCTGAATATAGGTATCCATAGGCCGGATGATGCCGCTCTCGGCAAACTCGCCAAGCCACGGCATGTTGATGGCGATCACATCATAGTCTGAAACCGCTCTCGCACCGTTCTCGCGTGCTCGAGTGTAAAGCTCCGGCAGGGGCAGGAGATCGAAATTTTTACGAGATGCGAGATTGTTGCGGAAGTCCGCCCACATGTTGCGCATCGCGGAAAAGTAATTGTCGTCATTCAGCAGAAACCGCAGCTCGATCTGCGATTCCGCGCGTTTCTGGACGAGACGCATGGGTGGAATGATCTGCGAGCCGAGCGGTGTTCCGCCGAAATAATACTCATCTTCCTCCTCGCCGGCGCGCAAGCCGAGCGTTTGCGCCAGCAGGGACTTCGTCTTGCGGGCATAGGATTCGAACGAGCGCAAAAGCTGCGCGCTGGGTTGCAAGGAGAAACTCTTGCCGGTGGTGCCCTTGGCCACTTTCTGGATATAGCCGCCATCGATGAGGCGGTTTATCAATCGCATCGACGTTGCATAGGGAAGACCGGATTCCTGTCCGAGCGTCGAGATCGAAACCGTCTGGCTCAGAATATGCGACTTGATGAGATAGGTGACGACCCGCCATATGGCATCGTCATCTGCAGGCTCAACGACGTCTCTGAAGGGTCGCCGCGTTTTTTCGATAAAGTCGATGACCCGCAGCATTTCATATTCGTTCACGTCGGCCTCCCAACCGTCGCGCGGTCGAAGATAAGGTTAACTGGCAAAGGCAAGCTTTGCCAGCCCATTCAGACAGCCTTCAGATCCCGGGGACTGGCAGTGGTGTCGCGTGCCGTCAATCCGGCCAGACGTTCATACTGTTCGAAAAGAACAAAAAAGTCCTTCTCCGCCAGCCCTTCGGCAAAGGCGGCCTCGTACTGCTGCCGGATCATCGATGCGAGATACATCGGCACGTGGTCGGACTTGGCCGCACCCAGGATGAGGTCGAAATCTTTCATCATTTGCGAAACGGAGAACGCTGGGTCGAAATTGCGATTGACGAGCAGATCCCGCTTATAGGCGATCAATGGGGAGGCGACCGCGCTTTCGCAGATGACGTTGAGCATTGTTTCGACTGAGAGATTACCCTTGAGCCCGAGTGTCAAGGCTTCGCCCAGAAGAGCGGCCGTCGCACCGACGAGGGCATTCAACACCAGCTTGAGGTAACGGGCTTCTTCGCCCCCGCCGAGATAGAACCGGCGAGAGGAGAAGCAGGCGAGTATTGGCTCTACCTTACGATAGGCCTCCTCAGGCCCGGAAACCATCACGGACAACATGCCGGAGGACGCCGTTACGGTGCTGCCGGACACAGGCGCCCGCAGATAGGCAACGCCTTTCTTGCTGAGGGCATCATTGACCTCGGCCGACAGTTCTGGAGAGACAGTACTCATTTCGACAAGGATCTGACCAGGCTTCAGCAAGTCGGCGAGGGCCCCGGGCGACAGTGTCAATTGCCGAAGAACTGCGTCGTTGGGAATGGTCAGCATGATAACATCAGCTGCTTCCGCAAGATCTTCAAGCGAGTGCGCGACATTTGCGCCCTGCGCGACCACGGAGGCCCGATTTTCGGGCAGTGGTTCATAGACCCACAGCGCATATCCGTTTTCCAGAACGCGGCGGCTCATTGGCATGCCCATTTTCCCGATTCCGGCCCATCCGACTTTCAACGTTTCGCTCATACACAACCTTCCTTTCCAGCCAGAACAAACTTGCCGGAGCTTTTTTTAAATGCCGCTATCTCAGGGAAGAACGTACAGGCACGTGAACAAACCGACGTTTGTGTGCAGACGCACCATCCTCCCGCAAGAATAGTATCTTCGACAGAAGCCGGATTGCTGCATCTAAAATATCCATTTTGGATAATTAAAGGTTTGTGGAAGCACAGGTTCATCCCTTAGCTTTCTTTTCGGATCGCACGGTGGTTCCTACGGGAGGAATATAGGCCGTCAACAAAAGAGAGTTGCCGCGGAAAACAAGGTTTTCCGCGAACGATACTTTGTTGCAGAGCGGTTTGACGAGTTTATCGGAGGAGAATCCAAAATGAAAAACAAAGCCATCGGCCTTATCGCTTCACTGGCTCTGCTCTCCAGCACAGTTTCGACATTCGCAGACACGTACGCAGGTGTTCCCAGAACCTTCCTGTTCAACCCGTCGCTCGATGTCTGCTTCAAGGATACCGCGGAGTACAAGAAGGAAGGTCCGTACACGATCGGCTTCTCGAATGCCGGCCTCGGCGATAGCTGGCGCGTGGTGATGCTGCATTCGATGGAAAAGGCCGCCGCTGAGCACAAGGATCAGATCAGTCATCTGCTCATCACCGATGCCGGTCATGACGACGCCAAGCAGGTGTCCGACATTCAGGATCTGATTTCACAGGGCGTCGATCTGCTCATCGTCAGCGCCAACACCGAGCAGGCTGTCGATCCGGCCGTGTCGCGCGCAATGGAGCAGGGGATTCCGGTGGTCATGGTCGATCGCCGTGTCTCCTCCGACAACTTCGTCACCTTCGTGACAGCGTCCGACGCGATGATGGGACGTCTGTTCGGACAATGGATCGCTGAAAAGCTGCATGGCAAAGGTAATATCGTCATTCTCGGCGGCCAAGCAGGCTCGAGCCCCAACGAGCTGCGCGTCAAGGCGGCAAAGCAGGTGCTCGACCAGTATCCGGACATCAAAATCCTCGATACCGTCTATTCCGACTGGAGCCCGGTCAAGGGCAAGCAAGTCATGCAGGCCGTAATTGCAAAATACGGCAAGAGCATCAACGCCGTACTGTCGACTCATGGGCTGCAGACTCCAGGCTCGATCGAAGCGTTCCTCGAAGCCGGCTTCAAGCCTGGCGAGATTCCGCCACACACCACCTCGGACGTGAACGGGCCCCTGCAGCTGGCGCTCAAATACAAGGTTCCGATGCTTGAGGTCGGCTATCCGCCGGCCATGGGCGGTACAGCGATTGACGTCGCCCTCAAGGTACTTTCCGGCGCCAAGGTTCCTTGCACCTACGAAATCAACGCGCAGATCGCGACGACCGATGGTGACGAGACGCCGTCCATTCGTCCCGATCTGCACGTCAAGGACATGGTGTTGCCGAATGCACCGGCGGACATGCTGGTAACGGGCGGCATGGGCCCCGACTACAATCCGTCGACCTTCAAAGTCGACTATCCGCAATAAGTCCTCCCAGGACACGGCGGGGCGACAGGTGCCCCGCCGGCTTCACAATTGCGAGGACAAGATATGTTGTCACTGACGGGAATCTGCAAATCCTTTCCCGGCGTCAATGCGCTCACAGACATGGGGCTCGATGTTCGCGCCGGTGAAATTCACGCGCTCGTAGGCGAAAACGGCGCCGGAAAATCGACGCTGACGCGCGTCATCGCCGGGGTTCACCAGCCGGACACGGGCACCATCACCTTTGACGGCAAGGCGGTCAAATGGGCCAAGCCCCGAGAGGCCAAACAGGCCGGAATACACGTGATTTATCAGGAGTTCGTGCTCTTCCCGCATCTGAGCGTCGCTGAGAACATCTTCATCGGCCACGAGCGCCGGAATCGCCTGGGCCTGATCGACCATCGCAAGGCGGCGGCCGACGCCAAGGAACTTCTCGCCCGCTTCGGCCTGGACCTCGACCCGAAGGCGCTGGTGAAGGACCTGTCGGTTGCAGACCAGCAGATGGTCGAGATCGCCAAGGCGCTCGTTCATGATGTCAAGCTGCTGATCCTCGACGAACCGACCGCTGTCATCTCCGGGCATGAAGTCGAAGTCCTCTTTGCTCGTCTCCGTTCGCTGCGCGACGCCGGTGTCGCAATCATCTACATCTCCCACCGCCTGGAGGAGATCTTTGCACTTTGCAATCGCGTGACCGTGCTGAAGGACGGCCGGTACGTCGGGACGCGCGACATCGCGAACGTCAATCGCGACGAGCTTATTTCCATGATGGTCGGCCGCTCGCTCGTGGAGCTCTTTCCGCCGCGCCGCCAATTGCCGGCGGATCGCTCCGTGGTCCTCGATGTGAAGAATGTCTCGGTTCCCGGCCGGGTGCGTAACGCATCCATCACCTTGCGTGCCGGCGAAATCACCGGGCTTGCGGGCATGGTGGGCGCGGGCCGATCCGAACTCGCATTCGCCATATTCGGCGCGCTGGAGAAGTCGGGCGGCGAGGTCATTTTGGACGGCAAGGATATCTCCAGAACTAGTCCCTCGCGCGCGATCGCCGCGGGTATCGGCCTTGTTACCGAAGATCGCAAAGGCCAGGGGCTCGCGATGCAACTCGACATCGCAGCCAATGTCACGGCTTCGACCCTGCCAAGCGTGACCCGGCTCGGCCTTGTCGACCGCCGCCAGGAAGACGAAATCGCAAAGCGTGAGATCAGCAACTACCGCATAGCCTGCCGTGGTCCGTCGACAGCGGTGTCGCTGATGTCAGGCGGCAACCAGCAAAAGGTCATTCTGGCCCGCTGGGCGCGCACCAGCACGCGCGTCCTCATTCTCGACGAGCCGACACGCGGCGTCGACGTCGGTGCAAAAACCGAAATCTACCGCATCATCCAGGAACTTGCCGACCGCGGCATCGCGATCCTGATGATTTCCTCGGAGCTGCCGGAAATCGTCGGCTTGTCCGATAGCGTCTTCGTCATGCGGGAAGGCGAGATCGTTGGTTCGCTCGACGCGGATACGATCAGCGAAGAAGCGGTAATCGCTCTCGCGACCCATCAACTTGCAGCGTGAGGTGGGACAATGAACAGCTCTTCCATCAAACTTGGATCCATCTTCAACAGTTCGCGCGCGGCGATTGCCGTCGTCATCGCGCTGTTGGTCATCCTCTTCGCAACCGGTGTCCTGGTCTCTGACCGCTTCGGCACGACGAGAAACATTTTCAACGTCTACGAACAGTCGACAGGCCTCGCGCTCGTCAGCCTAGGCCAGACGCTTGCCGTTCTGACCGGCGGCATCGACCTTTCCGTCGGTTCGGTCATCAGCCTCGCCTCGATGCTCACCTCCGGATTGATCAATGGCGACCAGAGCATGGTCGTGCCGGTGATCGCAGGCGTTCTCCTTCTCGGTATCCTCATCGGTGCTGTGAATGGAGGCGTCATCATCGCGACTGGCGTGCACCCGCTGATCGTCACGCTCGGCACAGGTGCGGTCATCCAGGGCGTCGCCCTGCTGTATGGGCTCGGTCCCATTGGCAAAGTTCCGAAGGGTTTCGATTATTTCGCCTACGGCCGCCTGCCGGGCGGACTCTCGATCGGCGCTACTTTCGCCGTCGTCCTGTCCCTTCTGGCCGCGTTCCTTCTCGTGAAAACCAGGCTAGGTCGCTACATTTACGCGGTTGGCGACGACCCCCATGCGGCGACGCTGATGGGGCTGCCCAAGACGCGTGTGATCCTGTTGGTCTATATGCTGTCGGGCCTGTTTGCCGCACTGACCGGTGTTTATCTGGTCAGCAGATTCGGCGTTGGTCAGCCTTACACGGGCGCCAACTACACGCTCGCGTCGATCACTCCTGTCGTCGTCGGCGGCACGATGCTGGCGGGTGGCCGCGGCGGCGTGATGGGCACGCTGCTCGGCGTCTATCTCGTGTCGCTGCTCAACAATCTTTTGAACTTTCTTGGCGTGTCGACGCACATCCAGCTCGTCGCGCAGGGATTGGTCATCATCGCCGCCGTTTCCGTCTACGTGGAAAAGAGGAGGATAGCCTAATGGCCATCGCTAAAGTTAACGAGGCGATCAGTACGTCGAGGTCCCCCACCGGCATTCGCGCAGGTGATATCGGCAGGAAGTACGGAATCTACCTGTTTCTGCTTGCTGCCATTCTCCTGACGACAGCCGTAAGCCCGGCCTTTCTGAGCCCTGCCAACGTCTCGAACATGTTGATGCAGCTAGCGCCGCTCGCCATCGTCGTGATCGGCCAGACCTTCGTCATCCTTGTCCGGGGACTGGATCTTTCGGTCGCATCCGTCATGGCGACCGCGGCGGTCATCGCGACCAGCTTCAACGGCCAGAACAGCGATGCGCTACTCATCCTGCTCGCCTGCGTGGCTATGGGTTGTGCGACCGGCTTGGCCAATGGCATCCTGGTGACGAAACGCAACGTTTCGCCGTTCCTGGCGACGCTCGCAACGATGATCGTTCTTCAGGGACTTCGCTTTGCGGCAACCCAGGGAGCCCCCTCGGGCAATGTGCCACCGCTTTATAGATCGCTCGGCTCCGAAACCCTATCCGGCGTGCCTTACAATCTCCTGGTCATGGCGGTGCTGGCGATCTTCTTCGCAATCCTGCTGCATCGTGCCGCATTTGGCCGGCGCGTCTACATCACCGGCGGAAATCCGATCACGGCGCGTCTCGTCGGCATCTCGGCCGACCGCGTGACCATCCTCTGCTATATGATCTGCGGTGTCATGGCGGCCGTTGCGGGACTCCTGCTGTCCGGTTTCGTCGGAGTCGTCGACAATTTCGTCGGACGCGGCTTCGAGCTCGACTCGATCGTCGCAGCCGTCATGGGCGGCGTCGCCCTCTCGGGAGGAAGAGGGACGATTCCCGGGGCGCTCGCCGGCGCGGCGATCCTGGTCGTCCTTTCAAACGCGGTGGTCATGGTCGGCATGCCCGTCCAGCTGCAAATTATCGTCAAGGGCATCGTCATCATCGTGGCCGCCAGCCTCTACGTTCGAGCGGTTCGGTAATCAAAAGAGAAAGGGAGGTCCAATGAGCGGATCAGTCAACAACAAGGTCGTCATCGTGACCGGCTCCGGCCGTGGCATCGGAGCCGGTATCGCCGCCGACCTGGCTGCAAAGGGTGCCAAGGTCGTTATCGCCGATCTGAACGCCGATGCGGCGCAGCAGACCGCATCGAAAATCGCCTCGGACGGTGGAAGCGCGATTGCGCTTAGCGTCGATGTTTCGAACCGCGACAGCGTTCAAGCGCTGATCGGCGAAACAGTGTCCCATTTCGGGCGGCTCGACGTCATGTTCAACAATGCCGGTATCAGCCAGACATGCCCGTTTCTGGAGGTCACCGAAGCAGACTTCAATCGGATCATGAAGATCAATGGCCTCGGCGTCCTGATCGGAACGCAGGAAGCGGCCAAGCAGATGATCCAGCAAGGTCACGGCGGCAAGATCATCAACACGTCATCGATCGCCGGCAAGCAGGGTTATCCCTTGTTTGCGCATTATTGCGCCTCGAAGTTCGCCGTCGTGGCGATCACGCAGGCTGCCGCCCGTGCGCTTGCCGAACACAAGATCACCGTCAACTGCTTCGGCCCGGGCGTCGTTGCGACGGAACTCTGGCAGCAGCTCGACCGGGAGTTCATGGAGCATGGACTGACCTCCAAGCCGGATCAGGCGATCAACGAGTTCTCGCAATCGATTCTGCTCGGCCGTGTGTCCGTTCCGAGGGACATTGCCGGCGTGACGACATTCCTGGCGTCCGACGCCTCGGACTACATCACCGGCCAGACCGTCATGGTCGATGGCGGCATGGTTCTGATCTAAAACGGGCATCAGGGAGGAGCTAATGGCACGGTTGGCCAACAAAGTCGCCATCATCACCGGCGGAAGCACCGGCATCGGCGAAGCGACTTGCTACCGCTTCGCGGAGGAGGGCGCCAAGGTCGCGATCTTCGATGTCAGCGCCGAACAGGGCACGCGGGTCGCGCAAGCTATCAAGGACAAGGGCGGCGAGGCCGTCTTCCACAGGGTGGACGTCTCCAACGAGAATGACGTCGCACCGGCGATGGCCGAGGTCGTCGGCGCATGGGGCAAGCTCGACATTCTCGTCAACAACGCTGCCGTTACCGGCGTCAACAAGCTCGCCCATGAGGTGACGGTCGACGAGTGGGATCGCATCTTCGCGATCAACGTGCGCGGTGTTTTTCTCTGCACCAAGCACGCGGTCAAGCCGATGATGGCGGCGAGGGCCGGATCGATCGTCAACTTTTCGTCGATCTATGGCTTGATCGGCAATGACGACCTTCCTCCCTATCACGCGACCAAGGGCGCGGTTCTTGCCATGACGAAGACCGACGCCGTCTGCTATGCGCCGCACGGCATCCGCGTGAATGCCGTCCATCCGGGCTCGACGAAGACGCCGCTGTTCATGAAGGCCGGTGAAACCTACCCCGGCGGCCTCGACCATTATCTCGAAATGATGAAGGCAAAGCATCCGCTGACGCTTGGCGAGCCCGTCGATGTCGCCAACTGCGTCCTCTTTCTGGCTTCTGACGAAGCCCGTTTCGTGACAGGCAGCAGCTTGGTCTGCGACGGCGGCTACACCGCGCAATAACTCAGAAAGGCATGGCAATGAAAGCTGTACGATACTACTCGAAGAAAGACATCCGCGTTGAGGACGTGCCTGCACCGAGCGGACCGCTTGGGGACGACATGGTCCTGAT
Organism: Rhizobium sp. P32RR-XVIII; assembly: GCF_012641395.1. Classification (GTDB taxonomy): domain Bacteria; phylum Pseudomonadota; class Alphaproteobacteria; order Rhizobiales; family Rhizobiaceae; genus Rhizobium. The sequence goes on from NZ_JABAIH010000002.1 coordinate 251,413, forward strand.
CGAACCTCTCGTCTGCGGCATCTGCGGAACGGACCTGCACGAATATATCGCCGGCCCGATCGTCACTCCGGCTACGCCGCACGTCTACTCGGGCGCGACGCTGCCGCAGATCCTCGGCCACGAATTTTCCGCCCGTGTGCTCGAGGTCGGCAAGAATGTCACGCATGTCCAGCCGGGTTCGCGTGTTTCCATCCAGCCGCTGATTTCGCCGCGTGACGACTATTATGGCCGCCGCGGTCTCTTCCATCTCAGCGAAAAGATGGCCTGCGTCGGTCTGTCTTGGGATTGGGGCGGCATGAGCGAACGCGCCGTCGTCAACGGTTACAACGTCTTCCCGGTACCGGATACCGTCTCCGATATTCAGGCAGCAATGATCGAGCCGGCGGCGGTGGCACTCTATGGCGTTGACCGCGGCGGTGTCACGAGCGGAAGCAGCGTTCTGGTCTCGGGCGTTGGTCCGATCGGAGCGCTGGTCCTGCTGGCAGCCAAGGCGGCCGGGGCCACGAAGATCTTTGTGTCCGAACTCAATCCCAACCGGCGCGCGCTGGCGCAAAAGCTCGTTCCCGAAGCGATCGTTTTCGATCCCCGCGAAACGGATACCGAGAAGCTTTTCCGCGACGAGACCGAGGAGGGTGTCGGTGTCGACGTCGCGCTGGAATGCGTCGGCGCGGAAGCCTCCCTTAACCTCTGCGCAAAGGCCGTCCGCCGCCAGGGGACTGTCGTTCAGGTCGGTCTTCATGTGAAGCCTGCAGCGATCGACGCAATGCTATGGGCTCTCAAGGATATCACTGTCGAAGCGACCTGGTGCTATCCGGTACAGATCTGGCCACGGATCGCCGCGATGATTGGCGCCGGCATCTTCCCGGTCGAAAAGATCGTGACGGCGGAAATCGCGCCGGAAGACGTCGTCGAAAAGGGCTTCGAAGCACTGCTCGATCCCAAGGCGTCGCACATGAAGATCCTCGTCAACATGAAGGCCTGATCATGAAGAACCCGATGGACATCAATGGGCGCAAGATCCTGGTCACGGGCGCGGCCGGCGGAATCGGCAGCGCCGCCTGCCGCTATCTGGCCTCGCTGGGTGCGACGGTGATAGCAGCCGATCGTGACGCCTCGGTCGAAAAGACTCGCGACGAGATCCGCGCCGCGGGAGGCAAGGCCGAGAGCGTTGTCTTCAACGTCGCCGACAAGAATTCTGTCGAGGCGGCCGCGGCGAGCGTCCGGGAGGGTTTCGGGCCGTTGGACGGGATCTTCGCCAATGCCGGCATGTCGTATGAACGGCCTGCCCTGGATCACAGCGAGGCGGATTGGCGCACTGTGATGTCGGTGAATCTCGACGGCGTCTTCTGGACCGTCCAGGCTTTCGGCCGATCGATGATCGAAGCCGGGAAGGGGGCTATCGTCATGACGGCTTCCATCGCCGGCGTGAAGGCGGTGCGGCCGGAACTGCATGTCGGCTACGACGTGTCCAAAGCAGGTGTTGCCCATATGTGCCGCGTCCTTGCCGCCGAGTGGGCAAAATCGGGCGTGCGCGTCAACGCCGTCGGGCCTGGCTACACCGATACCGTCATGCTGGCCGAAGTCGGCCGAACTCAGCCTGCGGTCATGAAGCAATGGATGGACGACACTCCGGTCGGCCGTCTGATCAAGCCGGAGGAAATCGCTTCCGCTGCCGCCTTCCTTCTGTCCGATGCGGCGAGCGGCATCACCGGGCATCTGCTGATGGTTGACGGCGGCTATTCGATCGCCTGATTTTTCGAAAGGAATTCCCATGCATTATATCGTTCATTGCCTCGACCACGAAGGCGGCGTCGAAAAGCGCCTTGCCAACTACGACGCCCACAAGGCCTATCTCGCCAACGCGTCGACCAAGACCGTCATCTCCGGGCCGCTTCTGGCCGATGACAACGAGACCATGATCGGCTCTCTCTTCCTTCTTGAAGCCGACAGCAAGGAAGAAGTCGTCGCGTTCAACAAGGCCGATCCCTTCACGAAGGCGGGTGTCTGGAGGACCGTCAATATCCACCCTTTCAGCAAGCGGGTGGACAATCGATGACGATGATTGAGGAAAGGCCAGTCATCGCAGCCCTCGTCGGTCTCGGCTGGTGGGGCAAGAAGATGGCGAGCCTCGTCAATAGCGGCGGGGCGGAGATGCATTTCGTTCGCGGCATCGACCCGAATCCGGAGACCGAGACCTTTGCGAAAGAGGCCGGTCTGCAGTTCTCCACCGATCTTGCCGAAGCGCTCGCCGATCCGAACATCGAGGCGGTGGTGCTCGCCACGCCGCATTCGCTCCATCAACAGCAGATCGCTCAGGTCGTCGCGGCCGGAAAGCATGTCTTCTGTGAAAAGCCGCTGGATTTGACACGAGCCGGCGCCGAGGCCTCGGTGGCTCTATGCAGGAGGGCGGGCGTCGTCCTCGGAATGGGTCATGAACGCCGCTTTGAACCGCCGATCGCCGAAATCCTGACGGCGGCCGGTGAGGGAAGGCTTGGCCGTCTGCTGCAGATCGAAGCGAATTTCAGCCACGACAAGTTCCTTGGTCTCGATCCGTCGAATTGGCGGTTGAAGGCCGACCAGGCGCCGGCAGGCGGCATGACGGCGACCGGAATTCATTTAACGGACCTTGCCGTCAAGCTGATGGGACCGGCAAAGGATGTTCGGGTGATTTGCGAAAACCTTGCCTCGCAAATACCCCAGGGCGACACGATGAGTGCTCACATCCGCTTCGGAAACGGCGGGTCGGCCTATGTCTCCGCCACGCTCGCCACTCCGTTCGTCTCCCGTTTTGCCGTCTACGGCACGCTCGGATGGATCGAGGTGCGCGACAAGGCGCATGTCGAAGCGCCCGATGGCTGGGTGGTGACGGAAGGGTGGAAGGACAAACCGATCACGGTGCGGGAAGTCGCACCTGCCGAGCCGGTCCGCGACAATTTGCGAGCCTTCGCCCGGGCCGTGCGCGGCCAAAAGGACTATCCGATCACTGGCGAGGACATGATCAACAATATCGCATTGCTGGAGGCGATCGTTCGTTCCGCCCGAACGGGCGCCCTGGAACAGGTTTGAGGAGGACGACATGAAGGCTCTGGTTTTCGAAGCGCCGGAAAAGCCGGTTATCGTGGAGACGGCCATGCCGGACATCTCCCCGAACGAGGTGCTGGTACGCACGCGGGCAGTCGGCATCTGCCACTCCGATTACGAATTGCTGGCGGGGCGCTACATCATCCCCATCTCCTATCCCGTGACGCCCGGCCACGAATGGAGCGGCGAGATCGTCGAAGTCGGGCGCAACGTGACGGGATTCCGTAAAGGGGACCGCGTAGTCGGCGAATGCGTCGTGCGCACCCCCGAGCGCCTGCATCATTTCGGCTTTTCGCTGAGCGGCGCCGATCGCGAGTTTTTCGCCGTCAATCCCGAGTGGCTTCACAAGCTTCCCGATGCGGTCGATGACAAGAAGGCGGCCTTGATCGAACCCTTTACCTGCGGTTTTTACGCAGTCCTGCGTTCGGGCGGCACGAATGCCAGCGAAACCGTTGTAGTGTCCGGCGGGGGTACGATCGGACTGGTCTCGGCCGCCGCGGCAATCGGCATGGGCGCCCGCGTTATCGTCGTCGACCCGCTGGCGTCGCGTCGCGAGGTCGCGAAAAAGCTCGGAGCCGATGTCGCCATCGATCCGACGGATGGCGGCGCGGCTGAAAAAATCCGCGACCTTACGCGCGGAAACGGCGCCGATCTCGTGATCGAAGCATCCGGGCATGACGCGTCGCTGGCCGCCGCCTTCGACTACGCTCGCGAAGACGGTCGCATGTCGATGGTCGGCATAAACATCGGCCGCAAGGTCCCCGTGGTTCTCGGACAGATCCAGATGAAGAACCTGACCGTCCGCGGATGCATCGGATCGCCAGGCGTCTGGCCTGCCGCCATCCGCTTCCTGGAAAGAACCGGCATCGATTTGTCGCCGATCCAGACGCATGACTTTGCTCTGACGGAAGCGGTCGAGGCCTTCGCCTTCGGGCAGGACCCGACGAAAAGCATCAAAATCACTCTGTTGAACGGTTAAAATCCATGAGCAAGCACGCACTGATCGTCGGTGTTACTGGGATCACCGGCAGCAACCTCGCAGAACACCTGCTGTCGCAGGGCGGTTGGACGGTTTCGGGCCTGTCGCGCTCCGAAAGCCTGGTCTCCGGCGTCAAGACGCTTCGATGCGATCTCGTCGACGCAGGCTCGGTGCAGGCCGCGCTGGAGAATACGAAGCCCAGCCACGTCTTCATCACGGCCTGGTCCCGGCAGGACACGGAGGCAAAGAACTGCGAGGTAAACGGAGCCATCGTCCGCCATGTGCTCGATGCACTGAAAGGACGTGGCGTCGAGCATGTCGCTCTGACCACCGGCACCAAGCACTATCTCGGTCCGTTCGAATCCTATGCCAAGACGCAGCCGGAAACTCCGTTCCGCGAGGAGCAGGAGCGTCTGCCTGGCGAAAACTTCTACTACGTCCAGGAGGACGAAGTCTTTGCAGCAGCAGCACGCGATGGCTTTACCTGGTCCATCCACCGTCCGCATACTCTGATCGGCTATGCGGTCGGAAATGCGATGAACATGGCCGCCACGCTCGGCGTCTATGCATCGATCTGCAAAGAGACCGGCAGGCCGTTCGTCTTTCCCGGCTCTCCGCAGCAATGGCAGGCCGCCACCGACGTCACCGATACGCGGCTGCTCGCCAGGCATCTCAAATGGGCGTCGACGACGAAAGCCGCGGCCAACCTTGCATTCAACGTCGTCAATGGCGAGGTCTTCCGATGGAAATGGCTCTGGCCACGGCTTGCGAGCTATTTCGGCATCGAGGCCGCGGTCTATTCGGGAGAGCCGAACCCGCTTGAAAACCAGATGGCGGATGCTGCGCCGATCTGGGATCGGATAGTGAAGAAATATGATCTTCAACCCAACGCTCTCTCCCGTGTCGCCTCGTTCTGGCATTCGGATGCCGATCTCGGACGGCAAGTCGAGACATTCAACGATATGGGGCGTAGCCGGAAACTGGGCTTTCTGGACTATCAGGACACGACCCAATCCTTCACCGACGCCTTCGATCGCCTTCGGGCAGATCGCATCATTCCCTAAAGCAAGGAGTATCGGATGAGCGCGGAGACCTTGGGAACAATGGCGCCAACCGGCTATTTCACGGAAGAGAATTCCGTCGAGACGGTCAATGCCCGAATGGGAAAGGACGTCAATCCACGCCTTGCCCAGGTAATGGCTTGCCTGGTGAAACATCTCCATAATTTTGCGCGGGAGATCGAACTCACGCAGGAGGAGTGGGAATTCGGCATCGATTTCCTGACCCGGACAGGCCAGATCTGCACGCAGGAGCGACAGGAATTCATCCTCCTGTCCGATACGCTCGGCCTTTCCATGCTGGTCGATGCCATCAACAATCGAAGGCCGGAGGGCGCGACGGAAAATACGGTCTTCGGCCCTTTCCATGTCGAAGGCGCTCCCGTGCGTCAGATGGGCGATCAGATCTGCCTGGACGGCAAGGGAGAAAGCTGTCTTTTCACAGGCAGTGTGCTCGATCACGACGGCAATCCTGTTGCCGGCGCCCGTATTGACGTCTGGTCGGACAATGCGGAAGGCTACTACGACGTTCAGCAGCCCGACATCCAACCGAAATGGAATAATCGCGGTGTTTTCGTCACGGGCGCGGACGGACGCTATAGCTTCGTCGGCATCAAGCCGGTTTCCTATCCGATCCCCGACGATGGGCCGGTAGGAAAAATGCTCGCCGCCCTTGGGCGGCATCCGTATCGACCGGCGCACATGCACTACATGGTTCGTGCAGACGGCTTTCAGAAGCTCGTGACCCACACGTTCGTCGGCCGAGACACCTATCTGGAATCGGACACTGTCTTTGGAGTGAAGAAGACGCTTGTCGCACCCTTTGATCGTGTCGAGCACGGCAACACCCTCTGGCGCTCGGATTTTGATTTCGTCCTCGCGCGGCCAGAACAGGCGCGATAGGAGGGGCAGTTGGAAAATTTCATCTACAATGCAAATCCCGGTCGCGTCATTTTTGGCAGCGGCACGGTTTCCCGGCTTGGGGAAGAAGCCGACAGGCTGGGCGCTAAATCCGTCCTGGTTCTCTCCACGCCGGAGCAGGCGAAGCAGGCGGAAGACATTGCGCAGCACCTAGGCTCTCGTGTTGCCGGCATTTATTCCAAAGCGCAGATGCACACGCCGGTGGACGTGACATCGGATGCCATGCGGACCGTCGAGCGGCTCGGCGCCGACGCGGTTGTGTCGATCGGCGGCGGATCGACGACGGGTCTCGGCAAGGCGATCGCCTATCGCACGGATCTGCCGCAGATTGTCGTGCCGACGACGTATGCCGGATCGGAGGCCACTCCCATCCTCGGGGAGACAGAAGGGGGCCGAAAGGTCACCAAGTCCGATCCGCGCATCCTACCCGAAGTCATCGTTTATGATGTCGATCTGACGCTGAGCCTGCCCGTTCCGCTTTCGGTGACAAGCGGTATCAATGCGATCGCCCATGCCGTCGAGGCGCTTTACGCCAGGGAAACAAATCCCATCATTTCGATGATGGCGGAGGAGGGGATTGCAGCGATCGCCCGTGCTTTGCCGCTCATCCAGGCAAACCCACAGGACACGGCTGCACGCGCCGATGCCCTCTATGGCGCCTGGCTTTGCGGCGTCTGCCTCGGATCGGTGGGAATGGCGCTGCATCACAAGCTCTGCCACACGCTGGGCGGCATGTTCAACCTGCCGCATGCGCCTATGCATACTGCCGTTCTGCCCCATGTGGTGGCTTACAACAGCAAGGCCGCTCCGGCTGCCATGACACGTATCAGCAGGGCGCTCGGAGGAGGCGAGCCAGCCGCGGCTCTTTATGACCTTGCGAAGCGATTGGGGGCTGTCATGTCGTTGAAAGATCTCGGCATGCCCGCAAACAGTGTCGGCGACGCAGTCGAACAGGCGATGTCGAATGCCTACTGGAATCCGCGGGCTCTCGAAAAGAACGCGCTGAGCGAATTGCTTGAACAGGCCTACCGAGGAGAACCGCCGGCGTCAGCGTGACGTTGGCGGGGATGCAACGGAGTGCGTACCCTCGATTGCAAGGCGGAAGGACGACATCCAGAATGGATAATTACAAGGTTTTTATTCGAGAATAAGCCAATAAACTGAGGCTTCCGGTAAAGTCCGGCACGCGCATACATGGGAGGATTACTAATGCATGGCCACGAAGCTCGCGGCGTGAATCGTAGAACTGTGCTTAAATATACGGCTGCGATTGCGGCATCATCGATCGCGTCCCCCTTTGTCTTGAGGAAGACGGCGAGAGCATCCGATGAAACAATAACTATACTCAATACCTTCCCGACGCTGGCAAATGAATACTGGCAAGGTTGGGATGCGGGCTGCAGGCTGGCGACCGAACAGCTTGGCCTTAAATATATCGCGCAGACATTCGAAGATTCAGTCGACAAGCAGATCGCGCAGATCGAGCAGGCCCCTTCGCTCGGCGTGAACGCCGTCGTCACGTTTGCGCAAAACGCCGAGGTCATCAAAGCCTTGGCGGCCACCGCAAGTCAGGTCGGCGTCAAGCTCGCCAACGCCCATTCGACAGCTGCCTGGCTCGATGCCGACGACCCTGCGTATGCAGGTTCCTATATGCTCTATAGCCAGCCGGATAATATTCGCGGCATCGCCGCCATGGCACAGGCCCTCTTCGACAAGATCGGTAACAAGGGCAAGGTGCTCTACGTCGCCGGATTGCCGGGCAACTTCTCCGCAGATTCGCGCGCCGCCGGCGTCAAGCTGGCACTCGAGAACAATCCGGATATCGAGCTTGTCGGCGAGCAGCCGGGCGGCGAAAACCGTGTGGCAGCCCGTCCAATCGTCGAAAATCTTCTGACGGCCAATCCCGATGTAAGCGCCATTATTTCCTATAACGACGACACGGCCATAGCCGTCCTCGATGTCTTGCGTGAGCGAGGACTGACCGGCTCCATTTTCACCGCCGGAAACGATGCCACGCGCGAAATGCTGAACCGCATGAAAGAAGACAAGAGCGCGCTGGGCACGGTCTCGATCAATGCGCCTTTCATGACGGGCTACTCGGTCGTAACCCTCTATGATGCCCTGGAAGGCATTACCTACGATCCGCTCGAGAAAATGCGGTATTTCGATTCCGTCTTCCTCGATTCTCCCGAGGTCGCCGAAAAATATCTCAGCGCCATGGACCAGAGCGGCAAGATTAACTTCGACTTCAAGTCGATGTCGCGCCATCTGAACGGCGACAATTGGAAGATCCAATGGGGCATGGAAGTCATCGACCCATCGAACTTCTGGGGGAAAGTCGGTTCCATGCAGTCGCTCAAACCCGGCGGCTGGACGTTGCCGGAAAGCGTCGAGGCCTCCCTCAAGGCCGGCAATGCCGACAAGCTCAACAAGATGTACCGGGACCACTTCGTCCCCGGTCCACTGAGCGACGTCGCCGGCCAGACACGCGCCAAGAAAACCGTCCTCGGATTCTGATTTTCTTGAGGAGCGCCGCAACGGCGCTCCTCAATCCTGCAGATCGGACCGGCATCAATGAAGCAGCATCTCGAACTACGTTCCATCACGAAACGCTATCCTGGCGTGACCGCGTTGCGGGACGTGTCCTTTTGTATCGACCATGGCGAAACCCTAGGGCTCGTTGGCGAGAACGGCGCTGGTAAAAGCACGCTTCTCGATATTCTCTGCGGTCTCCAGACGCCCGACGAAGGTCAGCTCGTTCTCCATGGCGAGGTCGTCGAATTCGATCAGCCGCGCGAGGCGACCCATGCGGGCATATTCCGCGTCCACCAGGAACAGGCGCTCATTCTCGTCTACCCGATCTTTCAGAATCTCTTTCTCGGTCTCGAACACCATTTCTCCCGCTTGGGGATTATGCAGTTCGCCGAAATGCAGGCGCGAGCCCAAAGAATTTTGAACGAGCTCGGCATCGCACTTGATGCGAAGGCCGTCACCGGAGACCTCAATTTCGGCACCCGGCAGCTTATCGAAATCGCGCGTGTCGTTGCCCAATCGGAAATGCTGAAGATCGATCGGCCGCTCGTCCTCCTTGATGAGCCGACAGCCTCACTCTCCGGCCCGGAACTCGATCTCTTTTACGGAGTCGTCCGGCTGCTGAAAGAAAAGTTCAGGGCTTCGGTCGTATTCATATCGCATCGTCTCGACGAGGTGCTGCACCTCTGCGATCACGTGGTCGTTCTCAAGGACGGTCAGGTCGTCGATGCCGATGTCTCCGAACCGACGGAGGCGAAGCTCCACAGCCTAATGGTCGGACGGGAGCGGCTGACGGATTTTTATGCGACCAACCGGCAGCGTTCCGAATTCGGCTCCCCAGTGCTCGAACTGACTGACTTCACCACCGAATTTTTCCGCAATGTGACGCTCTCGGTCCGCGAAGGAGAAATCGTCGGCATTGGCGGACTGGTCCAATCCGGCAAGACCGAGTTGGGACGCGCGATATTGGGCGTCGAGGCAAGCCGCGGCGGAGTCAGAATCCTGGGCCGCGATGTCAGCCCGCTTACGGCATCGGATCGCATTGAACTCGGTGTCGGCTACGTGCCGCTTCACCGTCATCTTGATGGCGTGATGCTTGGCCGATCGATACGGGACAACATCATCCTCCCCTCGCTCGACCGTTTCGCGCGCTGGGGCATTCTGGACTTCCCCAAAGCTGCGAGTTTCGTATCGGAACGGGTAGATGAGTTGCGGATCAAGGCGCCAAACGACGCGGCTCTCGTCGGCACGCTTAGCGGCGGCAATCAGCAGAAGGTGGTGCTGGCCAAATGGCTGGCGCGAAATCCTCGGCTACTGATCGTCGATAACCCCACGCGCGGCGTCGATGCGGGCGCGAAGGAGGAAATTTATCGTCTTCTCCGGGATGTGACGGCTGGCGGATGCGCCGTCCTGCTGATTTCCGATGACCTCGTCGAACTGATCGAGCTTTCGAACACCCTCTACTTTCTTTCGAGCGGGTCGTTGTCGGCGGCCATTCCCGCTCCTGTCGAGAACAAGCCGAAAGAGCAAGACGTCGTTGCGATGATGTTTTGAGCAGCCAGGAATCAAGGAATTGAAATGTCGAAGATAAATGCCCTCGGAAGGTTCACGCCTTTCATCGCCGCAATTCTCCTGATCGTGTTCTTCTCCGTCATGCACAGTGCATTTCTGACTTGGCCGAACCTCTGGAACATCATTCGCCAGTCCTCGGTGTTACTTGTAGCATCCATGGGGGTGACTTTCGTCATCCTCATCGGCTCGATTGATCTGTCGGTCGGCGCCGTCATGACGTTGTCCGCTATCTGTTCGATTACCCTAGTGCCGGTCATCGGTGAGAGCGGCATTCTTGTCGGCCTGATCGTCGGCGGCCTATGCGGCGCGTTCAACGGCCTTCTCAATTCTATCCTGAAGCTCCCGAGCTTTCTTGTCACGCTTGGTTCATTGTTCATCTTCCAGAGCCTCGGCTTGATCATATCCGGCGGGCGGCCGTTGCCATGGACGACGCCCACATCGAGCGCACTTGCTGGCGGCGTCGTGTTCGGATCTTTTCCCAAGATTGGCCTATGGGCGATCGCCGTTCTGCTCATGTGTGCGTTTGTTGCCCGATACACGCGCTTTGGCCAATATATGTACGCAATCGGCGACAACGAGCGCACGACCCGGATGTCGGGTATTTCGACGACACGGCTGAAGGTTGCCGTCTTCGTCGTGGCCGGTGCGATTTCCGGACTCGCGGGAATCTTGCTCGGAATCCGAACCTTTTCGGCCTCTCCCGGCATGGGTGATCCGTTTCTTCTGGATACGATTGCGGCGGTCGTCCTCGGCGGCACGCTGCTCACCGGCGGCGTCGGCGGACCGCTGCGTACCGTCTTTGGTGTGCTGACCATCGTCATCCTGGCAAACGGCATGACGCTCCTGCAAGTCGATCCCTTCTTCCAGGTCGGCATTCGCGGCGCGGTCGTCATCCTGGCTGTCTTGATCACCACCAAGCGCGGCCGTCTGGATCAAATTGTCAAGTAAACTAGCCTGAGCCAAGGAGCTTAACGCAATGCTCGCCATTCGTATCGCACTGTCGAATCCGGAAAAAGCTGAAGCTCGCACGGGCTATATCGAGGATCACAAAAGGTACTTGCGATCCGGCCGGCTTCGCATTGTGCAATCAGGACCTATTCTGGACGAATTCGGAGGAGCCACTGGAGGCGTTGTTGTTGCCGAGGTCAATTCCATCGACGAGATGCAAGATTTCAATTCCGGGGACCCATTTGTGGTCCACGGGGTATATGAGAGCGTTCGTATTTATGAATGGCAACCGACAATCACCGAGGCGGGTCAACAGAGCCTGCGATGACCTAACGCGGGATTACGATTAGAGCGCAATCGGTTTCTGGAGGAGGAGACAAAATGAGGGCGTTTGGAAGCTTGATTTGGAAATGCGTTCGCGACTGGCTTACAGAAGCCGGGATGGCCTATAGCGGATATCACGTTGACCATGGTCAAACATCCGCCGCCCGCCCGGCTTTGCTACCTCGCCGGTGGTTCGATGAAAGCCCGGAAGAAAAACAAAAAGTGCCTGCGCGGAGGCATTCGCCCAGATTTGAAAGACGCGAGAAGCGATAATTTCGGGTTTTTCGCGACGATGGTTTCTGCCTAGGAGGGCTGCATCTCCCAGCCACCGGCCGCAAGCGCGGCGCGGTCGAGCTCGCGTTCGATCCGACCAGCCTGCATCGTCACCGCCCGATCGCACATATGAGCTACAACACCGGGATCATGGCTGACGAGAATGAAGGTCATGCCATACGAGGTCTTCAGCTCGTCGAGCAGATTTAGGATGCCCGCCTGCACCGAAACGTCGAGCGCCGAAGTCGGCTCGTCGAGCAAAAGCAGTTTCGGCTTCAAAAGCAGTGCCCTGGCGATCGCCACGCGCTGGCGCTGGCCACCGGAAAGCTGATGCGGATAGCGCCCGGCGACCGCCGACGTTAGCCCGACCCGAGCGAGCGTTTCGCGGACCTCGTCCTCGACATTGTGCGCACCGCGGATCGAAAGCGGCTCGCCCAAAATGCGGGCGATCCGATGGCGTGGATGCAACGAGGAATAAGGATCCTGGAAGACCATCTGGATCTCGGCCCGCAACGCGCCGGTGATCTTGTGCCCCGATCGCAGCGGCTGGCTGAAAACGGAAATCTCTCCCTGCCAATTGGTATTGAGGCCGGCGATCGCCCGAAGCACGGTCGTTTTACCACAGCCGGAAGGGCCGATCAGGCCGAAGGTCTGCCCGGCTTCGACCTCGAAGCCGACGCCCCGCACGGCCGTGAAGCCTTTGGCGCCCGCTTGGAAGGTGACGGAGAGATCCTTAACGGTGAGCGCGTTCACGGCTCGTCTCCATAGACGGGCAATTGCGTGCCATAGGTGGCAGCCGAGGGTCGCGCCGCCCAGAGCGCTCTCGTATAGGCTGACTTGGCATGGGAAAGATCGGCCGAGGCCATCTGGTCCTCGATATGGCCATGCCGCATCACCATTACCCGATCGGCATAACGCGAGACCTGCTGCAGGTCATGGCTGATGAGCAGCAGGCCCATGCCGAGTTCCTCCGTCAGCGAGCGCAAGAGCGTCAGGATCTGGTCCTGGAGGTTGCGATCAAGCGCTGAGGTCGGCTCGTCGGCGATCAGAAGTTTCGGCCGGTTGATCAGCATCGCGGCGATCATGACGCGCTGCCCCATGCCGCCGGAAAGCGCGGCGGGATAGCTGCCATAGACGCGCATCGGATCGGCAAGCCCGACACGGGAGAGCATATCGAGCGCTCGCTCGCGGCGCTCGGAAGAGGAAAGTCTCGTATGCAGGAGCAGCGCCTCTTCCACCTGCCGCCCGACCTTGTGGGCTGGGTTCAGCGAATATTTCGGATCCTGCAGGATAAGGCCGATGCCATCGCCGCGGATCGCGTTCCAGCCGGAGGGTGACAGCGTCGTCAAATCCTGCCCGTCGAAGGCCAGGCGCTTGGCCGACACCGCCGCGCTCCGCGGCAGAAGCCCCATGATCGCCCGCCCGGTCATCGATTTACCGGAACCGGACTCGCCGACCAGCGCCACCACCTCGCGGCCGACGGAAAAGGAAATGCCGTCGACGACGCGCACCGAGCCGGCGACGGAGGGAAAGGAGATCGAAAGCTCCTCGACGGAAAGCAGCGGCTCAGTCATGGCGCGGATCCAGGATGTCACGCAACCCGTCGGCCATCAGGTTGAAGGCAAAGGAGGTAACGAAAATGGCAAAGCCCGGCACTGCAGCCACCCACCACTGATCGAAAATAACCTGCGTGCCCTCCGCCACCATCGAGCCCCATTCTGCCGTCGGCGGACGTACGCCGAAGCCGAGGAAGCCGAGGCCGGCCGCGGCAAGGATGATGCCCGAAAGATCAAGCGCAAGGCGGATGATGGCAGACGGCAGGACCAGCGGCAGGATATGCCCCCAGAGCAGCCTGACGCCGCCGATGCCCACCATTTCCGCTGCCGCGAGATAATCGCTGCGTCTGAGCGCCGCCGTCTCGACGCGGGCCTGGCGGGCATAGGCCGGCCAGCTCGTCAGTGTCAGCGCCAATGCTCCATTGATCAGCCCCGGTCCCATGATGGCGACGAAGGCGAAGGCGAGCAACAGCCGCGGGAAGGACATGACGATATCGGTGATCCGCATCAGCACGCGTTCCGTGATGCCGCCGAAGAAGCCGGCAAGGATGCCGACGAGGATGCCGAGCGGCGTCATCAGGAGCACGACGACGAGCACGAGCAGAAGCGTCGGCCGAGCGCCAAAGATCAGCCGCGAGAGGATGTCGCGGCCGAAGCCGTCGGTGCCGAACCAATGCGCCGCGCTCGGCGGCATCAGCCGGTTCGCCGTCTCCTGCAGGTTCGGATCGTAGGGCGCTAGAACAGGCGCCAGCAGCGCGAGCGCGAGAATGAAAATGACGACCACGCTTCCCGTCGCCGCGGAGGGTGAGCGCAGCATGCGCCGGAGAAAGGACGGACCGCCGAGTGGCGCCTGGACGATCGCACTCATCGCTTCTTCTCCGCTTCCAGCCGCGCCACGCCCAGATCCGTCAGCGCGTTCAGCAGCACGAAGGAGGCGCCGACGACGAGCGTCGCGCCGAGAATTGCCGGCATGTCCCCGGCAAACATGGCTGTGGTGAGATAGCGGCCGATGCCCGGCCAGGCGAAAACGGTTTCGGTCAGCACCGCGCCCTCCAGCAGACTGGCATAGGAAAGCGCAATCACTGTGAGCAGCGTGCCGGAAATGTTCGGAAGGATGTGGACGAAGACGATACGGCGGAGGCTGGCACCCTTGGCGCGCGCCGTCGTCACATATTCCTGCCCGAGTTCCGTCAGGATCGAGGCGCGCGTCAGCCGCGAGATGGCGGCAAGCGCGTAGAGGGCAAGCACGACCGCCGGCAGCGCCAGATGCGCCAGCGCATCGCGGAAGGCGCCGGCCTTGCCGGAGAGCCAGGTATCGATCAGCGCAAAACCGGTGACGGATTTGACCGTATATTGGAAAACGACATCCGCTCTGCCCGGCCCCGGAGCCCAGTGCAGCCGCGCATAGAACAGCAGCAGCATCAGAAGGCCGAGCCAGAAGATCGGTACCGAATAGCCGAAGAGCGAAACGAACCGGGCGAGGCTGTCCACCCACGTCCCCTGCCGTATGGCTGCGGCGATGCCGAGCGCAAGGCCGATCGCCGCGCCGAAAATGATCGCCGTCGTCGCAAGCTCGATCGTCGCCGGAAAGGTGCGGGCGATGTCCTTCGCTACCGGCTGTCCCGTCGAGATCGATTGACCGAAATTGCCGGATAGTGCCGTCTCGACATAACGCAGGAACTGCACTGGCAGCGGCTGGTCGAGACCGAGTTCCACTCGCGCCTGCTCGTAGGTGGACTGGCTGGCATGGTCGCCGACCAACTGCAGCGCCGGATCGATCGGCGAAAGACGCGTCATCGCAAAGGTCACCAGCGCCAGCCCCAAGAGCGTCAGCGCGAAGGACCACAGCCATGTGAGAAGTGGCCAGACCAAAGACAACTCCCGCCAACCTTTGCGCTGGCGGGAGTCGGTCCTGTCGGCATCAGGCGTTGTTGCCGCTTGCGGCACTTACTTTTCCACCTTGTCGTAATACACCTGGTCTGCGTTGAGACCCTGGGCATAGTTCTTCACCTTGTCGCTTAGCACGACCTGGTCATTGCCCTGAAGCGTAAAGACGTAGGGCGAGCTTGCCTGGATCTTCTTCTGCAGGTCCTGATAAGCGGCGACGCGCTTGGCCGGATCCTGCTCCTTGACGGCCGCAAGCGTCTCGTCGGTCAGTTCCGGGATCACCCAGCCTGCCTGCCTAGCGACGGTATTGGCCGAGTTATCCTTGTTGATCGCAAAGGCGCTAGCATTGGAATGCGGGTCGAAATAGTCCGGGATCCAGTAGCGCAGCGTCATCTCGTACTTGCCGGCGCGGCCGCGGGCATAGATGTCGCTTGCAACACCCGGCTGGATGTCGAGCGTGATGCCGGCCTGGGCAAAGGTCGACTGCAGCGACTGGGCGATCGACAGGAAGGGCTGGTCGTTGAAGACGATGAATTCGATCTTGAACGGCGTCTCGATGCCGGCATCCGCCAGAATTTTCTTTGCTTTCTCGACATCCAGCTTGAAGGGCGTATTCGTCAGCGCGCCCGGGAAGCCGACCGGCAGGAAGGCCTGATGCACCGTGCTCTGGCCGCGCAGCAGGTTCTTGGCGATACCATCGTAATCGACGAGGTAGCGGGCCGCTTCCCAGAAGGCCGGGTTGCCGAGCGTCGTATTCGCCTTGCTGTTCAGCAGGATGTAATCGGTACGGGCAGACGGAACGGACAGCACCTTGATGCCGCTCTTGTCCTTCAGCGCCTCGATCTGGTCGGCGGAAAGGCCGCGGGCGATATCGGCATCGCCCTGTTCGACGAGCAGGCGCCGCGCGCCGACATCCGGCACGTTGCGGATAATGACGTTTTCGAGCTTGGGCTTGTCGTTGGAATTGGCGTTCGCCTGCAGTACAAGGGCCTCATGTGGCGTATAACTGGCAATCGCATAGGCGCCGCTGCCGGCTGAATTCGTCTTCAGCCATTCATTGCCGAAATCGTTGTCCTTGGCGTTCGCGGCAACTGTCTGTTCGTCGACGATCGAGGCGATCGGCGCCGTCAGCAGCGACAGGGCGAAGCCGGAACCGACATCGGCCGTCCAGGTCAGCTTGACGTGCTTGTCGTCGATCTTGGTAATGGCGGTATCGACATTATCGGCTTTCCAGCCGAGCTCGTTGAGGATGAAGGCCGGAGATTTGTTGAGCTTCACGGCCCGCGTCAGCGAGAAGATCACGTCGTCGGGACGCACCGGATTGCCGGAGGCGAACTTGGCGTCGGCGAGCGTGAAGGTCAGGCTCTTGCCGTCACTGCCGGCTTCCCAGGAGGCGGCAAGCGCCGGCTCGATCTTGGTGCCGTCCTCGCGGTTCGACTGCACGAGACGCTGGTAGAGATTGTTGAAGGACTGGACGGTCGTCAGCTCGAAGCCTTCGGCCGGGTCGAAGCTGACGGCATCGTCGATCGACTGGGCGACGACCAGAACATTCGCCGGCGTCTCGGCATTGGCGACCGTTGCGCCGAAAGCGAGCGCAACGCCGAAGACCGTGCCGAGCAGTCGCGAGCGAGTGGTGATGATGGACATCGAGTAACTCCCCTTGGGTGATGAAAGATCAGTTGGCGCCTTCCGCGAAGGCCTCAAGTTCCGAATCGAAATCGACCTGGACGACATTGTTGAAGACCGCCGTGGCGATCATGATGCCGGCGAAGGCGACGAGATCGACGAGCACCTTGGCGTCGTAGCGTTTCTTGAGCGCGGCCCAGATCTCGCCCGGCACGTTATTGGAATCGGCGACGATCGCCTCACCGAAACGTTTAAGCAGCGATTCGATCTCCGTCAGCTCCAGCGCATCCGGGTCGAAGCCGTTGGTGATCAGGGCGCGGCGGAAGAAGGTGACCGCAATCTTCGAGTTCAGCGTCTTCGAGATCGCATGCGAGAAGACCCAGATTTCCCGGTCGCTGATGGCGGGATTAAGCTCCGCCCTGAGCGTGAACCATTCGGCATAGATGCGATGCGCTTCCGGCGAATGCAGCAGCGTCCGCTTCATATTGGTCATGCGCCCGCGACGCCGCATCTCCTCGTCATGTGCTTTTCCAATTTCATCGGGGGCGGTCGCGTAATCGATCTGAGGGATATGGCTCATGACATCTGCTCTTCAAGAAGCTGCCAAGCTAGAAGCGAGCCTTTGATTTGTGCAGACTCTGTTGACCTAGCTTTCTGCGCTTCTGACGAAAAATATTCCATCACTCAGGAGTTCGGTGGGATTTCATTGACATGAGGTAGCGACGCCCCTCCGGCAACTTTGATACTGGCATTGCCCTGGCCATCATAGCCCAGACGGCAAATCGATAGCAGCGTTCTCGGAATTCTGGAGGAGTGGCCAGCGCTCCTCAAGCGGATCGCCGGGCGCTGTGTGAGACGAAACGCTATTCCGTGCACCAATATTTATGGCGGATACTTTGTTCGCCAACCAGAGAATCAGGTTGGCTTGCATCGCGGCATCAGCGCGGGCGTATTCTCGCATGCCGTGAGCCGAATCTATCTCCGCACGTGGACTCAGCCGAAGAGAATCGATCATCGCCCGCGAATCCGGCGGGCGCTGGCATCTGTTATGCTGGACTGCCTGGCACTGCCGCCGTTCATGAAAGTAGCCGAATCCGGCGGGAAATTGGTATCAATGCGGCACAAAACCGCCTTCATCATACTTATGTCGCCACGCTAAGCCCCTGCAAAATCGACGGTTATTAATAAAGCATAAAGAATTGCGACCGGTGCCTGCTAACTTTGTGGCCTTTCAGCAACAGGGGTCTGTGAAGGCTGATGCAAACAGCACAAACGAGCAAGTTGGTGATTGCGTGACGGGCGGGGTCTTGTATTTTCAACCTCGGAAGCGAGGGCGGTTGATCGTCCGACTTCTTGAAACATGGGGATGGGGCAGGGAACGCTGCTCAGGCGAAAAATCCCAGACCCGATCGAAACTTTGAATTGGAGGTCATAATGAACATCAAGAGCCTTCTTCTCGGCTCCGCTGCTGCTCTCGCAGTAGTTTCCGGTGCTCAGGCCGCTGACGCTATCGTCGCTGCTGAGCCGGAACCGGTTGAATACGTTCGCGTCTGCGACGCTTACGGCACCGGCTACTTCTACATCCCGGGCACGGAAACCTGCCTGAAGATCCAGGGCTACATCCGCTTCCAGGTTGACTGGTCTGCTGGTGATCTCGCTGACAACCTTGGTGGTGAAGACTGGTCTGCTCGTACCCGCGGTCAGGTCGCTTTCACGGCTAAGAGCGACACCGAATACGGTCCGCTGACTGGCGTTATCGTTTACCAGGCGAACTTCCGCCCGAACGGCCCGGCCAACAGCCAGGATATTGAAAACGAGACGATCATCGATGAAGCCTACATGGACATCGCCGGCTTCCGCGTTGGTAAGTTCGTCAACTGGTGGGATAACGACTTCTCCGGTGAAACGGAAGTTATCAACAACAACACCAACTTCAACGCGATCCGTTATCAGTACGACTCCGGCGACTTCTACGCTGGTATCGCTGTTGAAGAGCTGACGACCGAGGGCTTCGAGACGCGTATCGTCGACGGTGTGCCTGTTCTGGCTCCGATTGACGGCGGTAACAACATCGGTATCGACGGTGCTATCGGTGGCAAGTTCGGTGCGATCAGCGCAGAACTCCTGGTTGGCTACGACGTCGATCGCGAAGCAGTTGCTGTTCGCACGGTCTTCTACGCTGACATCGGTCCTGGCACCCTCGGCCTTGCAGGCGTTTATGCCGACAAGCCGAGCGACTACTACGACAACGGCGAGTGGGCAATCGCTGCTCAGTACGCCGTCAAGGCAACTGACAAGTTCACCATCACCCCGGCTGTCCAGTACACCGACAACATCGACACCGATACCGATGGCGACTTCGACAGCGGTAGCCAGTGGCGCGCTGGTGTGACGCTCGACTACGAGATCGTCGAAAACCTGTCGACGAAGGTCACCGTCAACTACATCAGCAACGACCATGACAATGGCGTTGAAGACGATGATGGCGTTACCGGCTTCTTCCGCCTGCAGCGTTCGTTCTAATCTGATCTGACTTCGGTCAAATCGGAAAGCCCGGCTTTCGAGCCGGGCTTTTTTTGTCTGTGCAGTTCTCAGCCTGGCAGGCTTTCCCCAGTCAAAGGAGAAAGCTGCTGATTTCTGTTGCCACGTTATCAAGATGCAGCAGCGGCGCATGCCCCTGGTTTCTCGCCGTGATCAGCCGTGCTGCCAGATGCCGCCGGACCATCTCTTCGGCCGTTGCTTGCGATAGCAATTTCGAGTTCTCGCCGCGGATGACCAAGAGCGGTGCATGCGACATTGCATCAAATTGCTTCCAAAGGTCCGGCAGCGGCTTGCTAAGGTCCGTAGCCACCATTGCCTCGGCAATCGCCGGATCGAAGTCCGCAGCCAGTCGGCCAGCCACTTCGCGATAGATGGCATGGGCCATGCCGCGCCAATCTTCGGCGGCAAGAGTTGGAAACTCCGCCTCGTGCAGATCGCGAAGCAGTCCGGCGGCGTCGTCCCAGTCGCGCGGTGTCCGCGAAGTTGCAAGATAGCTTTGAATATGCCGAAGCCCTTCCGGCTCGAGTACGGGACCGACATCGTTGAGGACAACGGCTGCCAGGAGCTCCGGCTTCATCTCGGCAATCAGATGAAGAATGAGGCCGCCGCGCGAAGTGCCGATGAAGGCGGCGCCGGTAATCCTGAACGCGGAGCAGGCGGCAAGCACGTCGTCTGCCTCGACCGCAAGAGTGTAGTTCTGCTTGTTGTCGTCCCAGTCAGATCGACCGCGGCCTCGAGAATCGAGTGTAATGACGCGCCTCGGATGCAAAGGGTGCTGCGACAGGATGAGCGCAAGGTCGTGGAAGTCGCGTGAATTGCGCGTGAGACCCGACAGGCAGATGACCGGAGGAGAGTTCTCCGCAGCGCCGGTTCCGCGGTAGTCTCGCGCGTAAAGCCTCAGCCCATCGGACGAGCGATAGAATCTCTCTCGAAATCCGCTGTTGTCGTCTGGATGCATCGCGACCTCCCGGCAGTTGCGCCGGGAAATCTACTGAGTGTCGCAGCCATTGCAACCGGCTACGACGACCGCCCGCCGATCAGGTCGCGTTCAATGTCCGGGGTTTGTCCCAGCCGCGCCTTATAGACTTCATAGTTCTCCATCACGCGCTGAACGTAATTGCGCGTTTCGGGGAAGGGGATGCGCTCGATCCAGTCGATGATCTCGTCGATGGACTTGCCGCGCGGGTCGCCATAGCGGCCGATCCATTCCGGCACGCGCTTCGGCCCGGCGTTGTAGGCGATGAAGGTCAGGATATAGGAACCACCGAAGGCGTCGATCTGCTCGCCGAGATAGTGCGCGCCGAGCGTGGCGTTGTAGCCGGCATCCGCCGTCAGCTTGTCCTTCGAATAGGCGATGTTGTGGCGCTTGGCCACGGCTTTGGCAGTTCCGGGCAGCAACTGCAGGAGGCCGCGGGCGTCGGCGGCCGAAACAGCGGCGGGATTGAAGGCGCTCTCCTGGCGGGCGATCGCATAGGCAAGCGCCTTGCCGGAGCCGGAGATATTCGCGTTCGGAGGGATGACGCCGACCGGAAAGGCGAGGGCGGCGACATCGATGCCCCGCGAGTAGGCGATCTTGCCGACTTGCAGCGAAAGGTGATGGTCGCCGGAACGTTCCGCCTGTGCCGAGAGGATTGCCAGTTCTCCGGGGCTTTGAAGCTGGTCAGCCAGCGCCAGGTAAAGGCTTGCGGCGCGCCAGCCATGCCCTGCGGCTTCCAGACGCGAAATCGCCTGCACGGCTTCGCGGGACTGGAAGCGTTGCCGGTCCTCTTCGCTCGGCGACGGATAGGAGACGTTGAGCGTCTTGCGCCCCAGCTGTTCGGCCGCCAACTGGCCGTAAAAGGTGCTCGGGAAGCTTGCTGCCTTTGCATAGAACTCACTGGACTTGCCCTGGCCGCCAGCTTGCGCGGCACGGCCTAACCAGTACCAAGCCCTCGAGGCGGAGATCGGACCGCTCGAGACCTGAAGAATCTTGTGAAAATGTGTCTCGGCGGTAGCGGGATCCTGCAGTCCCCGCAGGGCGTACCAGCCGGCGTGGAATTCGGCTTCAACGACGTCCGCCGGTCGTGTGGCGACGTGATTGGCCACAACGCGGTAGGCGGCCTTGAACTGGCCCTGGTCGACAAGGCCGCGGCTGACGATGCGTTGCTCGTTCCACCATTCGCCGGAATTCACGAGTTCGTCGCGCTTGGAAGGCATTTCCGCCAGAAGCTTGGCCGCCTCGGCATATTTATCCTGTTTGCGCAGATATTCGATTCGCGCGAACAGATAACCCGGATCATTGGACCATTTTCCATCGACGGCGTTGAGAAGCGCACCAGCATTCGAAGCGCTGGCGGCGACGGCCGACCAGGCCTTGTAGAGCGATTGCGCCTGTCCCGCGTCGCCGAAGCGCTTTGCCTGTGCCGTCCGGCCGCGATACATGAGGTAGTCCATGCGGGCTTTGTGGTCGGCTGTGCCAAGCAGCCCGGAGAACTCCGCCAGGATCTTGTCTTCGGTCGCCTTGTCCAGCGCTTCGCTGCGCCAGACTTTGCGAATATATCCTGCCGCTTGCGTCTGTCTCCCGGCCGAGACCAGTGCTCGCGAGAGAATAATCGCGCCGGCGGTCGTTTCCGGTGCAGTGTTACCGAAAGCGGCGAGAACCGCCGCCGGGTCAGGATTTTCATCGTAGAGCGCGCGCTCGGAATAGGCGCGCAGCCTGGAGAGCCCCGGCCAGCCCTTGAGTTCCTGTGCCGCCCCGGCGATCGCGTACGACGGAACGCCCTTCGCGCCGGACGTGGCGATTGCCCAGGTCAGGATATGCCGGTCAAGCGTGCCGTTGCCCATCGCGTTGCGGATCGCGATTGCCTGCTGAGGGTTCTTGTTGGATAGAGCGTCCAATCCGGCCTTCAGGTTGCCGCTGACCGGCGCAACGGTCGTGCTGCGCGGAATGGCGCCGGTCATGATCGATTCCGGCGCAGAGGTTTGCGGCACGAAGCCGATCGGCTTAACGTCGGGTACTGGTACACCCGCGTCTGGAAGCGGCGATGCGATGCTGCTCCACGCAGCGGCCGTAACGCCGAGGGCGGAGAGAATCAGGACAGCTCTTTTCATCCGGAGACTCGCAAGAAAAATATGCCCTAACTCTCGCAAGAGGCTGCTTAAGGAAACCTTACCGAAGCCGGTAAAATTCGTTCACATTTGGTATCGGAATTTGCCCTAAATGGATCCCTGCGCGCTTGTCGCGGCGGTTTCGCCGCTTTATGGTGCGCAACCCATATTCGAGGAATGCGGCCGAGGCGTCAATACCGGCCGTGAGGAGCTGTGCATGTTCAAGGGATCCATTCCCGCTCTCGTTACCCCCTTCACTGATGCCGGACAGGTGGATGAAGCTGCTTTCGCCGCGCATGTCGACTGGCAGATCAAGGAAGGCAGCAGTGGTCTCGTTCCGGTCGGGACGACAGGCGAGTCTCCGACGCTGTCGCATGCAGAGCACAAACGCGTCGTGGAACTTTGCATCGAAGCCTCCGCAAAGCGGGTCCCCGTTATGGCCGGTGCCGGATCGAACAATACGCGCGAGGCTATCGAGCTTGCCCAGCATGCCGAAAAGGCTGGCGCCGATGCCGTGCTTGTCGTCACACCTTATTATAATAAGCCCACGCAAAAGGGCCTGATCGCGCATTTCTCGGCCATCGCCGAGGCGGTCAAGCTGCCGATCTACATCTACAACATCCCCGGCCGTTCGGTGATCGATATGACACCGGAAACGATGGGCGCGCTCGCCAAGGCGCATTCGAATATTGTCGGCGTCAAGGATGCCACCGGCAAGATTGAACGCGTGTCGGAACAGCGCATCGCCTGCGGCAAGGATTTCCGCCAGCTCTCGGGCGAAGATGCAACAGCGCTCGGCTTCAATGCCCATGGTGGCGTCGGCTGCGTCTCGGTAACGGCGAATGTCGCGCCGCGGCTCTGCGCCGAGTTCCAGGCCGCAACGCTTGCGGGGGATTACAAGAAGGCGCTGGAATACCAGGACCGTCTCATGCCGCTGCACAAGGCAATTTTCATGGAGCCGGGCGTCTGCGGCGCAAAATACGGTCTCTCGAAACTCGAACACATGAGCCGTACCGTACGCTCACCGCTGATCTCGGCGCTGGAACCGTCCACGGAAGCGGCAATCGATGCCGCTATGCGTCACGCCGGCGTTCTGAACTGACCCGAAGCGGAAGGCGGCTGCGTCGCCTTCACAAGTTTCGGCTGTTCCCCTAGATAAGGACGAGAGAAGGGGCGCGGTCTTGCGCGCCCGTAGCCGAATTGGAATTAGTCATGGCCCCCAAAGGCAGCCAGCGCGTCGTAAAGAAGGTTGTGGCCGAAAACCGCAAGGCCCGCTTCAACTACGAAATCATCGATACTTATGAGGCCGGGCTCGTTCTGAAGGGCACCGAGGTCAAGTCGCTGCGCGAAGGCAAGGCCAATATCGCGGAATCCTACGCATCGGATGAAGATGGCGAGATCTGGCTGATCAACTCCTACCTGCCGGAATACCTGCAGGCGAACCGCTTCAATCACGAGCCGCGCCGCCGCCGCAAGCTCCTGCTTTCGAGCCGCGAGATCAACAGGCTGCGCGCAGGCATCAACCGTGAAGGCATGACGCTGATCCCGTTGAAAATTTATTTCAACGACCGCGGCCGGGCGAAGATGGAACTGGCCCTGGCGAAGGGCAAGAAGCTGCACGACAAGCGCGAGTCCGAGAAGGAACGCGATTGGAATCGCCAGAAGAGCCGCCTGCTGAAGGGCAACGGCTGACCGCAGCAACGGCCGAAGGTCGCGCCCTGCACTTTGGCGGCACCAACTGCCGAAGATACGGGTAAGCTGGCGCCCTGGAATGGCTGGCGCCAACCTAATCCAGTGCTTTCACAGCGTTCGGTTGGGGATTATCCCTCGAAGTCGGTCACGGGCGCGACCTCGACAGGCTTTTGCGGGCGCTCGGACGGGTCGCGGCCGATCTCGCTCTTCAGGGACAGCAGGTCGATGAAGTGATCCGCCTGACGGCGCAGGTCGTCGGCGATCATTGGCGGTTGCGTTGCCATCGTGGAGATGATCGACACCTTGCGGCCCCTGCGCTGAAGCGCTTCGACCAGCGTCGTAAAATCACCGTCACCGGAGAAGATCACGAGATGGTCGACGGTCTCCGATTGCTCCATCGCGTCGATCGCCAGCTCGATATCCATGTTGCCCTTGATCTTCCGGCGGCCCATAGAGTCGGTGAACTCCTTGGCGGGCTTCGTAACGACCTTGTAGCCGTTGTAATCCAGCCAGTCGATCAGCGGGCGGATGGAGGAATATTCCTGATCTTCGATCAGTGCGGTGTAGTAATAAGCACGCAGCAAATATCCGCGCTTCTGAAATGCCTTCAGAAGCTTGCGATAGTCGATATCGAAGCCGAGGCTCTTGGATGCAGCGTATAGGTTGGCGCCGTCAATGAAGAGTGCAATTTTTTCGCGTGGGTCGAACATCGCATCCCAATCCAATTAGAGTAATCCAAATTTGATCCGCCAAACGTCGCTTAAAAACAATGGCTTAATCTGACGACTGAGAATAATTCTTAATTTATGAATTATTCATATAAAAAAAGATTTAGGGCACGATTCGGCATATTCCAAGCAACTACTGGTGGAATTGCTGAATTACCGCTGAAATTTTTAGCGGGATGCCGTACAGAAGACTGGTGGTGCACGAAAAACTTGAATTCGCCGGCTTTTGGCTGTATCGCCGTGCCAATCCAGAAATCACGACCGTAAAGGACAGGCAATGGCCCGTGTCACAGTAGAAGATTGCATCGACAAAGTTGAGAACCGATTCGAGCTGGTTCTGCTTGCCAGCCACCGCGCCCGGCTGATTTCCCAGGGTGCCTCGATCACCATCGATCGCGACAACGACAAGAACCCCGTCGTGGCGCTGCGCGAAATCGCCGACGAAACGCTTTCGCCGGACGATCTGAAGGAAGACCTGATCCACTCGCTGCAGAAGCATGTCGAGATCGACGAGCCCGAGCCCGATCCGGCAAGCCTCATTGCCGCTGGCGGTGTTGCTGCTGCGGAAGGCGAGGAGCAGGACGATCAGCCGGAGACGATCACTTTCGATCAGATGTCGGAAGAAGAGCTTCTTGCCGGCATCGAAGGCCTCGTGCCGCCGGAAAAGAGCGACGACTACTAAGAAGGCGAGCGACGATTACCAATCGTCAATCTTGCGCCTTTATTGCTAAGGCATATTATTGCCATTGTGTGCGCCAATCGGTGATTGGCGCGCTTTTGTTTTTATTGGAGTAGTCCGGGGATGATGCGGCAGTACGAGCTCGTGGAGCGGGTGCAGAAATACAAGCCCGATGCCAATGAAGCTCTGCTGAACAAAGCCTACGTCTATGCCATGCAGAAGCATGGGCAGCAGAAGCGTGCCAGCGGCGATCCCTATATCTCCCATCCGCTCGAAGTCGCCGCGATCCTGACGGACATGCATCTTGACGAGTCGACCATCGCCGTCGCCTTGCTGCACGATACGATTGAGGACACGACGGCGACGCGCGCCGAGATCGATGAGCTCTTCGGAGAGGATATCGGCCGGCTGGTCGAGGGCCTGACGAAGATCAAGAAGCTCGATCTCGTCACCAAGAAGGCGAAGCAGGCGGAGAATCTGCGCAAGCTCTTGCTTGCGATTTCCGATGACGTCCGCGTGCTCCTCGTCAAGCTCGCCGACCGCCTGCACAACATGCGCACGCTCGACCATATGTCGGCGGACAAGCGTGCCCGCATTTCCGAAGAGACGATGGATATCTATGCGCCGCTCGCCGGCCGCATGGGTATGCAGGACATGCGCGATGAGCTGGAAGAGCTGTCCTTCCGCCACATCAATCCGGAGGCCTACGAAACCGTCACCAAGCGGCTGGAGGAACTCTCCAAACGCAACGAGGGCCTGGTCAAGAAGATTGAAACCGAACTGCGCGATCTGCTCGTCGCAAACGGCCTGACAAATCCGCGTGTCAAGGGACGGCAGAAGAAACCCTACTCGGTCTTTCGCAAGATGCAGTCGAAGTCGCTGTCCTTCGAACAGCTCTCGGACGTGTATGGCTTCCGCATCATCGTCGAGGATGTCCCGGCCTGCTATCGCGCGCTCGGGATCGTCCATACCCGCTGGCGCGTCGTACCTGGCCGCTTCAAGGACTATATCTCGACGCCGAAGCAGAACGACTACCGCTCGCTGCACACGACCATCATCGGCCCGTCCAGCCAGCGTATCGAGCTGCAGATCCGCACGAAACGCATGCATGAGATCGCCGAATATGGTATCGCCGCGCATGCGCTCTACAAGGATGGTGCAACGACGCCCGATGGCGATATTCTTTCGCGGGAATCGAGCGCCTATTCCTGGCTGCGGCATACGATCGAGGCGCTGGCCGAAGGCGACAGCCCCGAAGAATTTCTCGAGCACACCAAGCTCGAGCTCTTTCAGGATCAGGTCTTCTGCTTCACGCCGAAAGGCAAGCTGATTGCTCTGCCCCGCGGCGCGACGCCAATCGATTTCGCCTATGCCGTTCACACCAATATCGGCGATACCACGGTCGGCGCCAAGATCAACGGCCGCATCATGCCGCTCGTCACGCGCCTCAACAACGGGGACGAAGTCGAGATCATCCGCTCAGGCGTACAGGTGCCACCGGCCGCATGGGAAGAGATCGTCGTCACCGGCAAGGCGCGGGCCGCCATCCGCCGCGCCACACGCATGGCGATCCGCAAGCAATATGCTGGTCTCGGCCACCGCATTCTGGAGCGCACTTTCGACCGGGCGGGCAAGATATTCTCCCGCGACGCTATGAAGCCGGCGCTGCACCGCCTCGGCCAGAAGGACGTCGAAGATGCGATCGCGGCTGTCGGCCGGGGCGAGATGTCCTCGCTGGATGTCCTGCGCGCCGTTTATCCCGATCATCAGGACGAGCGCATTACCGTCAAACCGGTTGGCGACGAGGGCTGGTTCAATGTCCGCAGCGCTTCGGGCATGATCTTCAAGGTGCCTGATAAAAAAGGGGAGGCGCACGGCGGGACCACGATCGATATGGGCCCGATCCGTGGCATATCCAGCAATATCGCCGTGCAGTTCGCGCCGGCGGGCGCCGTGCCTGGCGATCGTATCGTCGGCATCATGGAGAAGGAGAAGGGTATCACCATTTACCCGATCCAGTCGTCCGCACTGCAGCGTTTCGATGATCAGCCCGATCGCTGGATCGATGTGCGGTGGGATCTGGACGAGGCCAACAAGTCTCGCTTCATGGCACGTGTGCTGGTCAATGCGCTGAACGAGCCGGGCACGCTGGCCAAGGTCGCGCAGACCGTTGCCGGTCTCGATGTGAACATCCGGTCGCTGAACACGGTGCGGGTCGCCGCAGATTTCACTGAAATGGCTGTCGATGTCGAAGTATGGGATCTCCGCCAGCTCAATCAGCTGCTTGCGCAACTGAAGGATCTGGACTGCATTGCGACAGTTCGCCGCCTCTACGACTAAGTGTTTGCACATTTTGTGATCATGTCGCGACCGCATCTGCACGACGGAAAGGCGATGTATGCGCTGAATGCATGGCTGTACGTATTTTAGCGCGTTGGTAATTGTGCACTGCAGCACCTATCTTCTGGTCATCAGAGAATGAACGAAGAAAGACCAAAGCAATGTTTGCTCCCATCAAGAAAATCGCCCGCGCCCTCCGCGTCCCGAGCGTCCATGAACGCGAAATCGCATACCTCAACGCCTCGCATGACCGGATCGATCTCGAATACCGTCAGCGCCAGGTTGACCGGGGCCTGTTCCGTAGCCGCTAATCGCGGGCCTGTGCTTCCAAAACTGCGGGAGGGCGCCATGCATGATGTGCGCCCATTCGTGAAGAGCTTTGACGGCTGAACGGCGCCTGTCAATTCGTCGCTCTTGTCATGACGGCATGTGCTGCACTAAATAACCGCCATGCTGTTTCGCCGAAGAAAACCAGCCGGATTGCGTGAAAAGATGCGGGAGCTGCTATGGCCCCGCAAGGGGTTCTTGCGCCCGGCTCGCTATCTGGCGATGCGTGTTTTGCGCTTGACGGCGTCGCCGCACGGCGTTGCCATGGGTGTTGCCGCGGGGATTTTCGTGTCCTGGACCCCGTTTATCGGCGTCCATTTCGTCATGGCATTCGTGCTCAGCTATTTCTTCTCGGGCAACATGGTCGCCGCCGCACTTGGTTGCGCAGCCTTCGGCAATCCGCTGACCTATCCGTTCATCTGGGGCGCAACGTGGGAGATCGGTCACTTGCTGCTCGCGCGGCGGGATACAATGCATGGCCAGTCGATCGACCTCGGCGCCCTGTTCCACGAATTGCATTTCACCGAACTCTGGCGTCCGGTTCTCGAGCCGATGCTTGTCGGGTCCCTTCCGCCTGCGTTGCTGACGTCCGTCATTGTGTATTTCGGAACCTTCTACGCGGTCAAAGGCTTTCAGTCGCGCCGCCGAGAACGCTTGATGGAGCGTGCCCGAGTGCGGCTGTCACACCCAGCGCAGGAAAGCGTATGATCATCGGTATAGGCAGCGATCTCATCGACATCCGGCGCGTCGAGAAATCCCTCGAACGCTTCGGCGAGCGCTTTACCAATCGCTGCTTCACCGACATTGAACGGGCGAAGTCTGACCGGCGTGCCAATCGGGCTGCCTCCTACGCCAAACGCTTTGCTGCCAAGGAGGCGTGTTCCAAGGCGCTCGGTACCGGCATGGCGCAAGGCGTGTTCTGGAAGGATCTGGGCGTCGTCAATCTGCCGAGCGGCAAGCCGACCATACAACTGACCGGGGGTGCTGCCGTCGTGCTTCAATCCATGCTGCCTGCCGGGCACAAGGCGGTGGTTCACTTGACGATAACGGATGACTATCCGCTCGCTCAGGCATTTGTGATCATAGAAGCCCTGCCAGAAGGCGCGTAAGGGGCGGCGTCTCGTCGCTTTTAATGTTCGTGCCATTGCCGCCACCGGCCGAAGTCGCTAGAGAGAAGCAACAGGAATGCGCCCGCGGGGGCAGTGAAGGAACAAGTCTGCGTGTCCGAAAAAGCCGATACCAAGCCGAACGCCCTTTGGGAAAATATTAAAGTCATTATTCAGGCACTGTTGCTGGCAATGGTGATCCGGACGGTCTTTTTCCAGCCGTTCACTATTCCCTCCGGCTCGATGATGCCGACCCTGCTTGTCGGCGACTACATCTTCGTCAACAAGTTCGCTTACGGGTATTCCAAATACTCGCTGCCTTTCTCGCCGAACCTTTTCAGCGGCCGCATCTTCGGCAGCGAGCCTGCGCGCGGCGATATCGTCGTGTTCCGCTTCCCGCCGAACCCGGACATCGATTACATCAAGCGCCTCGTTGGCCTGCCGGGGGACCATATTCAGGTGAAGGAAGGCGTGCTCTACGTCAACGGCAAGCCTGTTCCAAAGGTGCCGGACGGCGCCTTCACCTCCGATTACAAGCTCGATCCGGGTGAGGACGTACCGGTATTCCGCGAAACGATGGACGACGGTAAGACCTATGACACGCTGGACCAGTCGCCGGTTTCCCGCGGCGACAACACCCAGGAATTCGTCGTGCCGGAAGGCCATTATTTCATGATGGGCGACAACCGTGACAACTCCCTCGACAGCCGTTTTGATGTCGGCTTCGTTCCGGCGGAAAACCTCGTCGGCCGCGCCAGCATCATCTTCTTCTCCCTCGGAAACGACACCTCCTTCCGCGAAATCTGGAAATGGCCGGCCAACATGCGGTGGGATCGTCTCTTCAAGGTTGTTGAATGAGTAAAGCGCAGACGCTCTCGGCGGCGGACCGGATAAAGCTTGAAGCTTTGATCGGCCATCAGTTCGCCGAAAAGGAGCGCCTGGATCGCGCGTTGACGCATGCCAGCGCCCGCTCGCAGAAGGCCGGTAATTACGAACGTCTGGAATTCCTCGGTGATAGGGTGCTTGGCCTTTGTGTCGCCGAGCTGCTTTTCCGGACGTTCAAGACGGCCGCGGAGGGTGAGCTGTCGGTGCGCCTCAACCAGCTGGTCAGCGCCGAGACCTGCGCGGTCGTGGCGGATGAACTGGGCCTGCACCTCTTCATCCGAACAGGCGCGGACGTAAAGAAGCTCACCGGCAAGCGCATGCTGAACGTGCGCGCCGATGTTGTCGAAAGCCTGATTGCAGCGCTCTATCTGGACGGCGGCCTGGAAGTCGCTCGCGGCTTCATCCTTAAATACTGGGAGAAGCGGGCAGTACGCGCCGACGGTGCAAAACGGGACGCCAAGACCGAGCTGCAGGAATGGTCACACGCGAAATTCGGCGTTACGCCGCAATATCGGGTTGAAGAACGCACCGGGCCGGATCATGATCCGCGCTTCACGGTGACGGTGGAAGTCGCCGGCGTTCAGCCGGAAACGGGCGTCGAGCGCTCGAAGCGTGCGGCCGAGCAGGTCGCCGCGACGAAGATGCTGGAACGCGAAGGCATTTGGCAGAAATCCTCTGCCGGAAATTGACGGGACAATGACCGAAGAAAACGATATGGCGCATGATGTCGCCGCTGAACCCAATGGCGAAACGCATTCAGGCTTCGTGGCCCTGATCGGCCCGACCAATGCCGGCAAATCGACGCTGGTGAACCGCTTCGTCGGCGCCAAGGTATCGATCGTCAGCCATAAGGTGCAGACGACCCGCGCCATCGTGCGCGGCATCGCGATCCACAACAATGCGCAGATCGTTTTCATGGATACGCCCGGCATCTTCAAGCCGCGCCGCAGGCTTGACCGCGCCATGGTCACCTCGGCCTGGGGCGGCGCCAAGGATGCCGATCTCATCATGCTGCTGATCGACAGCGAGCGTGGCCTGCGTGGCGACGCGGAGGCGATCCTGGAAGGTCTCAAGGATGTGCCGCAGGCGAAGATTCTCGTGCTCAACAAGATCGACCGCGTGAAGCGCGAAGACCTTTTGGCGCTCGCCAGCGCCGCGAACGAGAAGATCGCCTTCGACCGGACCTTCATGATCTCCGCGGAGAACGGCTCCGGCTGCGGCGATGTCATGGACTATCTGTCGAAGACCTTGCCGGAAGGTCCGTGGTACTATCCGGAAGATCAGATTTCCGATCTGCCGATGCGCCAGCTTGCCGCCGAAATCACCCGCGAGAAGCTTTTCCTGCGCCTGCATCAGGAGCTTCCCTATTCCTCCCACGTCGAAACGGAAAAATGGGAAGAGCGGAAGGACGGCTCGGTTCGCATCGAGCAGGTGATCTATGTCGAGCGCGACAGCCAGAAGAAGATCACGCTTGGCAAGGGCGGCGAAACGATCAAGGCGATCTCCTCGGCGTCCCGCAAGGAGCTCTCCGAAATCCTCGAGCAGCCCGTGCATCTCTTCCTCTTCGTCAAGGTTCGCGAAAACTGGGGCGATGATCCCGAGCGCTTCCGCGAGATGGGGCT
Organism: Rhizobium sp. P32RR-XVIII; assembly: GCF_012641395.1. Classification (GTDB taxonomy): domain Bacteria; phylum Pseudomonadota; class Alphaproteobacteria; order Rhizobiales; family Rhizobiaceae; genus Rhizobium. The sequence continues at coordinate 283,177 of NZ_JABAIH010000002.1, forward strand.
CGACTTTCCGCACTGACGGACGGCAACATTTTTGCTGGTTGGAAGCCAGCGCTTTGTTTCCAAACCAAAAAATTCCGCCGTTGGCGGAACAAAACCGCACCGTTTGCATTAGCATGCCAACCGGCGCTACCTTGAGGGAGCGCCGATTTTTGCGAGAGCAAGGGCGGGAATGGCGACGGCAAGAGCAACTCACGCATACAAGACTCCGTGCGAGCTGTGTCCCTTGCGGCCGCTGCCGCATTTCAGGGACTTTACCCGCGACGAGCTGGAGTTCGTTTCGTGGTTCAAGAAGGGTGAGCTCGCTGTAGATGCCGGGGCAACGGTCCTGGTCGAAGGCGCTCACAGCGCACATCTTTACACCGTCCTTGCCGGCTGGGGATTTCGCTACAAGTCACTCGAAGACGGCCGCCGCCAGATCCTGAACTACGTCATGCCCGGCGATCTGATCGGCCTGCAGGGCACGATTGTCGGTGAAATGCAGCATTCCGTCGAAACATTGTCTCCGGTCGTGCTCTGCGTTTTCGAGCGCGACGAGCTGATGACGCTTTATAACAAGCACCCCTCGCTGGCTTTGGATATCACCTGGATCGCGGCACAGGAGGAGCGGATGCTGGACGAGCACCTTTTGAGTATTGGACGGCGCAATGCGTTGGAGCGGGCAGCTTATCTGATCGCCTTCCTTTTCGAGCGCGGCAAACGACTTGATCTTTTCAATGACCGAAAGTTCATTCCGGTTACCCAACAGCATATCGCAGATACGCTGGGTCTTTCGATCGTCCACACAAACAAGACGTTGAAGAAATTGGCGGAACGAAAGCTGATCCGTTGGCAGGAGCGTGGCTGCGAAGTGCTGGACGGCGAGGGATTGAAAGAAGTTGCCGGCTGGGAGGGGCTTGGCGAAACCAAGCGGCCTCTCATATAATATGGCGGAGCCATGTCTTTTTTAAATGCAAACCGTTTGGACAGACAATAAGGTCACTGATGTCACTTTTATCCCGTTTGCTTGCTGTCAACCAAATCGGACGAGCGGCTATTCTGTCCCGGAGGCGGAGCTATGGCCGGGCAACTCAGTTACATGGGCACCAGAGGTAAAGATGCGGGTTAGACAGGGGGCGTGCGCCACAGATGGCGTTCGGCTAGGGGCGTGGAGATCATGAGCGCAAGCCGTGTTCTGGTCCTTGAGGACAATCTCATCATTGCGATGGAAGTCGAAGACATGCTTCGCGTCGTTGGCGTGGAGACGGTCGACATTGCCAACAGCCTCGATCAGGCGATGGATGCAGTCAAAGTGGAGCGCTATGATTTCGCGCTGCTCGACGTCAATCTCGGTGAGGCGATGAGCTTCGGCTTTGCGCGGCATTTGAAGGAAGCCGGCATTCCCTTCGGCTTCGTCAGCGGTTATTCCGACACGCAGGATTTCCCGCCGGATCTTCAGCATGTCCCGCTTCTCGTAAAGCCGTTCGATGAAGGCGCGATGCGGGAATTCCTGAAGAAGCTGCTTCCGACAGCCGAACTCGACCCAGCGTCATGACATAAGAGTTGCCTTGCTTTAGGATCGATTCCTGAGGCTCAAGGTACGTTCGACGATGCAGTGGCAGGATCATGCAATCATTATTGGCGTCAAGCGCCATGGCGAGACCAGCGTCATCGCCGAGGTGATGACGCGTGACCGCGGGCGTCATCTCGGCCTCGTCCGCTCCGGCCGTTCGCGCGCGATGCAACCGGTGCTTCAGCCCGGCAACGAGGTGGATGTGATCTGGCGCGCGCGTCTCCACGAGCATCTCGGGGAATTCCGCATCGAGCCGCTGCAACTGCGGGCTGCCCGGCTGATGGAGACGGCCACGGCCGTCTATGGCGTGCAGGCGATGGGTGCGCTTTTGCGGCTTCTGCCGGAGCGCGACCCGCATCCGCATCTTTACGATGCTCTCGAAGTCATCCTCGATAATCTCCACAATCCCGCCGACGCCGGCGAACTCTTCGTCCGCTTCGAGCTTTCCGTCCTGAACGATCTCGGCTTTGGTCTTGACCTTGCCGAATGCGCCGCAACCGGTGCGAGGACCGATCTTGCCTATGTCTCGCCGAAATCCGGCCGCGCCGTCAGCCGTGCTGCCGGTGCCCCTTGGGCGGACAAGATGTTCGTCCTTCCCGAATTTCTCCTGCCCGAGGGTAACCATGCCGCGGATTTCGATAGTCTGAGCGCGGCCTTTCGCCTGACCGGCTTCTTCCTGCATCGTCACGTCTATGAACCGCGCGGCATCGACACCGCCGCCGCCCGGGACGGATTCATTCAGGCTGCTCTGAAGGCACTTGATCCGTCAGTCAAGGTCATTCCCGCGGCACCCCTCGCAGGTTAGCCCGCGCGCACCTTGAAGGCCCAGCCCTCCGGCCGTTCCTCGAGGACGGTGATAGCGTCGCCGATCGCGATCCGGCCGGTGCTGCGCGGTACAGCGTTCCAGCCGAAAATCGGCCCGGGCACGCGGCGGTCCGCCGACATGCGGATGCGGCCCATGGCCGGCATCGGGTTCGGAACGTCGCGCGATCCGGTCATCTGATCCTGTGTGGTCATGATGCAGCGGGCGCAGGGCTTTACGAGATCGAAGCGGATGCCGCCGATTTCGATCGCCGCCCAGCGGTCCTCCGGCCAGGCTTCATCCGTATCAATGACGATGTTCGGCCGGAAGCGCTCCATGCCGACGCTGCCTTCGCCATTCGCGGCCAGGTTAGCATTGAGCGCCTTCAGCGAGCCGGTCGTGGTCACAAGGATCTGATAGCCATCGGCGAAGGTCACAGGCGTCTCTCCGCCTGCCCACTCGGCATTAGCGATGCGTTGCGCCCGATCGTCGAAGAAGACCAGCTTTACCTCGCGCCCGAGCCACTCGGAAAGCCGCGCATTGCTTTCGTCGTCGGCAACCGCGGCATTTACCAGCGACTTCCAGATGACCACATCCATCCGGCTGTCCGGCTGCGGCAAGCGTACTGCAATATCCGGCTTTCCGGCCATCATCAGCCGGAAAGCGCGGGGCTCCGGCCGGACTTCGATCCGGGCGAGCGCCGGCATTTCGCGCTGCGTGATGAAATGACCGTCAGGATCCGTCACCATCGCCCGCCGGTCGCCGGGCAAGCCGAAGGCGTCGACCGACGAGAAAGGAAGCGCGATGCCGCGGGCGCTCTTGAGCGGATAGATAAAAAGATTGCTGACCCGCATTCCGTTCTCCTAGATCTCGTCCATGAATGCCGCGAGGAAGTCGCGCAGACGTTTGTCGCGTTCGGCGGCAAGTTTGCGCCCCGCCGCCGTCTGAAATCCGTCGGCAAGCTTGAACAGCTTTGTCTGGAAATGGTCAATGACATAGCGCCGATCGTCGAGCGTGCGGTTCTCGGCCGCCGGATCGAATGGATCATAGAGGCCCGAACCCATACGTCCGCCGATATAGAAGCAGCGCGCCGCTCCCATCATGCCGATCGCATCAAGCCGATCGGCATCCTGCAAAATCCTCGCTTCCACCGTTTCCGGCGCGATGTTGGCGGAAAAGCTGTGGGCGGTGATCGCATGCGCCACACTCGCAATCGCATCCGCCGCCCAGCCGAGCGCCTGCAGAATGCCGGACGCCTTCTCCGCCGCGAGCGCCGAAGCCTTGGAGCGCAGCGGCGAGCTTTTTTCGACCGCAACGCAATCATGGAGAAGGACGGCTGCCGCCAGTATCTTGCCGTTGCCGCCTTCGTCTGCATGGATGCGCATCGCGTTTTTGAAGACGCGCAGGATATGCGCCAGATCGTGCGATCCGTCATCGCCTTCGGCGGCATGCGGAACGAGGTCAGCTGCGAGGCTTTCGAAAGGGAAAAAGGCCTTGGCTTCGAACATGCGGATCACCGAACTTTGGAAGAGCTGAGGCTTCCGCATAATGCTTCAAGACCCGAGTCGCAATGAAGCTCTCAGCTCGCTTTCGTCAAAATCTCGGAGCGGGATGTTGAAGGCAACGGCGGCGCCCGAGCCTGCTGACCTGCCCTGCCGGGGCAGTCAAAACGTCGGTGGAGGGCCTCGCTTAAAGACTTTGTCAATCTTGATTAATAGGAAGTTAACAGCTTATTGACCCGACTCGCAAATCGGTCTATCCACCGAGTCAGTTTTGATCGTCCCACATTGTATTGCGTACAAACATCACCGGAAAAAAGAGGCGGTGAAAGGAGGTTTGTATGACGCATATTTCACCTGTTTCAGAAACGTCCTATGCCTATTTGGCAACTCTCTCGCGGTTAGACACCAACGGCGACGGCGTATTGAGTCGCGGAGAGCGCGCAGCTGAAGAAAAGCCCGGTATTCTAAAGCGGCTTAGCGATGATGATACGGCGCGCCAGTCCCGTTCCACGGCCACGAGCGACGTTCTCGCGCTTATGATGAACCTTGGCCAGGTTAGTTCGTCTGATGAGAGCTCCCCGGTTGGGGCGAGTGATCGCGCCTCCGAACTCTACCGTCGGACTTACGGTCAGTACGACCCCGATGTGGGGTACTGGGCCTAATCTAAAGCGATCGAAAAAGTCGGCCCTTCCGCCGACTTTTTTGTTTCTATGGCTTGAAGCAGGAACACCTTTCTCAACAGGGCGTTGAAAAACAACAGTCACAAATGGAAGGAAATCCCGATGGCCAGGATCATGAGAATCGCAGCACTCATTCTTGCCGCTACGGCTTCGACCGCTGTTGCGCAGGACAAGCAGACGGCGACGGCGGACTTCGTCGGTGAGGACGGCAAGGAAAATGGCCGTGCGACGCTGACGGCTGCCGCCAACGGCGGGGTGCTGATCGAACTCGAGGTTTCCGGTCTTCCGGCAAACAGATGGGTGGCTTTCCACGTTCACGAAATCGGCAAATGCGATGCGGCGACGCACCATGACTCTGCCGGCGGCCATTTCAATCCCACGAAAGCCGAGCATGGCGTGCTGAGTGCCAAGGGTCCCCACGCCGGCGACATGCCGAACCAGTATGTAGGCCAGGATGGCATCTTGCGCGCTCAGGTGTTCGACAGCATGGTAACACTCGACGGCAAGGAGGATGGCATTCGCGGCCGCGCGCTGCTGATCCATGCCAATTCGGATGATTATCGCAGCCAGCCGTCCGGCGATGCCGGCGCAAGGCTCGCCTGCGCCGTCATCAAATGAGGTGATCCTGAAGCCGCTAGCCGCCTTCTTCAACTGTAGTAGAAGCGCTCTGCGTACCAGTCCGTGGAAGCCATGGGCTTTTCGCGTGCGACCCAGCGGGCGATATCGCTTTCCTCCAGCAGGCTCGCCGTCACCTGATCTTCCAGTCCGACGAAGATCAGATTGGTATTTTCCCTTAGCCGGGGATCGCTGGTGAAGCCCATCCGGCTGTCGTTTGCGCTGTGAAGCAGGTCCATCCGGATATAAAGGAACTCCGGCTCATAGGTCATCTCGCTTTCCTCGTTGAAGGCGTGGGCGACCTCGATGACCGACTTCTCGGGACCGCTATAGACCGTGATCGCCTCGTTCAGTCCGAAAGTCGCTCCGTAAAGGGTAACGGAGCGGACGGGAATGACGCTGACATCGCCCGTTACCAGGTCCATCTGTTGCCCGGAGAAGCCGATTGCCTGACCATCGAGTGCGCCTCGGAAGAAATAGGAAAAACGGCCGCGCGTCAGATAGATCGCTTGCCACCGGAACCGCACGTATTCATCCGAATGTCCGGTCAACCCTTTCAGGGTGTGCAGGCACTGCAGAAACGTATCGCGATAGTCCGGTAACGGCATCGGTTATCTCCTTGGGAGGTTAACCGATGGAGACTCAAAACGTTCCGCTGCTGGATCACTACCTAGCGGCGGGTTATTCGTTTTGCGGTTGCTCCTTCTTGAGCTGTCATATCGGCGTCGGTCGGCGGCAATCCGGCTTGCTCTGCGTCGCCGGACAAGGGATTGAGATGCCCGGTCTGGTCGATCGCGAGTTTGAGGCGCTTGACCATATCGCGGCTCACGCTCCACCAGTCGCCGGTCTTCGTCCAGTAGCGAAGTGCGAGGCTGATCGTCGTGCCGTCTATGCCGTCGATGAACACCGCCGGGCTCGGCGTTTCGAGAACGCGCTGATCCGCTTTGGCGAAGCCGACCAGTCTTTCCATGGCGACGTCGATATCCTCGTCATAGGCGAGGGCGACTTTCAACTCGTCCCGGCGCGTCGGTTCCCGGCTATAATTGGTAATCGGCGTGTTCCAGAGCGTCGAATTCGGCGCCATGCGGTAGAGCCCGTCGCTGGTCTTCAGTTCCGTGGCGAAGAGGCCGATTTCAAGCACGGTGCCCGAGACAGTGCTCGTTTCGATGCATTCCCCGACAACGAACGGGCGCAGGATAAGCAGCATGATTCCGGCGGCGATGTTCTGCAGCGTTCCCTGCAGTGCCAGGCCAATCGCCAGACCGGCGGCACCGAGAGCAGCGATGATCGAAGCGGTCTGCACGCCGAACTGGCCGAGGACGGTGACAAAAACCAAAATCAGCAGCGCATAGCGCAGCACGTTCGCAAAGAAACGTGCCAGCGTTTGATCGATGCCGCGCACCCGCGAAATGCCTTCGAAGGCCCAGCGGCTCAATAAGCCCGCCAGGATCCAGCCGCCCACCAACAGTATGATCGCCCCGAGGATCGCGAACGAGTATTGGACGGCGAGTGCGCTTGCTTGGCTGAGCGCCGTGCGGGTTGCCACGATGGCGTCTGTTGCCTGTTCCATGCTGTCTGCCGATGCCCCTGTTTGGTCGCGATTTGGTAGGCTCTAGATGGAGCGGGCCGCAGGACCGTCAACCGGCGAGTTCGGCAGCGATCGGAAGCACGAACGGCGCATTGCCGTCGGCATCCGCGCCGCGCCCGATCGCTTTGACGGCTCCCACCAAACGGCCTTTTCTTTGAAGCAGCGCATCGCCGATCTCAACGATACGAGCATTGGGCGTGGCATAGGGCGAGGCGCTGCGCAGGCGTTTCACCAGCGCCGTCTCATCCTGGTCGGGGACGAGTGAAAGAGCGGCGATCAAGGCGGCTGCCGGCGAACGGGAAACGCCCATCCAGCAGTGGATAAGCAGAGGCGAGCGCTGATCCCACGCGGCGGCAAAATCGATCAGCTGGCGCACATGCGTTTCCTCGGGCGCGACGAGATTTCCCGTTCCCTTGAAGGCGATATCGTTCATGTGCAGCAGGAGATGGCGGTCGGCGGCGATCACCGCGGGCCGGTGGAAGGCCTGTTCCTTCGCCATGAGGCTGATCATTTCCCGCGCACCGTTGCGCACAGCCATTTCTGCGATCCGGGAAAGCGGCGAAACGATGATCCGCGTCATGGTTTCGTGCCCTTGCGCATCGTCTCGATCGCTTCGAAGCGCTCGCTGTAGAGCCGTTGCGCCTCAAGCGCCGGCAGCGGATCGATCATCAGCATGTCCTTGCTGATGCCGCGCGGCTGGCCGAAGAACTTCTGCGCTTCAGCAGGCGTGAACCCGGCAAGGCAGGTCGCCTCGAAATAGGCCGCGATCGTGTCAGCCTTCTTGATGTTGTCCTTGAGCTCCCGCGATGGATGCGGCTGAAGGCCGAAACGCAGGTGGATTGCGGCCTCGAGCCGCTTCTCGACGGTCTTGTAGCCGCCACCGACGACCGCTTTGAAAGGCGAGATCATATCGCCGATCACGTATTCGGGCGCATCGTGCAGCAGAGCCATCATGCAATCATCCGGGGTTGCGTCGTTGAAGCGCCGGAAGATCTCCTCGACGACGATACAATGCTGGGCAACGGAAAAGGCGTGGTTCCCGGACGTCTGGCCATTCCAGCGTGCGACACGCGCGAGCCCATGGGCGATATCGCTGAGTTCCACGTCGAGCGGTGAGGGGTCGAGCAGATCCAGGCGCCGGCCGGAAATCATGCGCTGCCATGCACGCGGCGCCTTTGTCACGCGCTCGCCTCGTCGGCCCCGGCCGGGAAGGCGAGGCCGGACCAGGGCGGCAGCGCCAGAGAAACGGGGGTTTCACCTGCCAGCAGCGGCGTGCCGGTTGCGAGGGCCTCTCCCACGCGATCGATACGGACGATCGCCAGGCCCTTGTTGCCGACGACGGAGCCCAAAGCGCCGACCGGCTTTCCGGCAGCGGTGATTTCGGTTCCCGAGGCCGGAAGGTCGGTGTCCGCTTTGACGGATACGACACGCCGGCGCGCCGTGCCGCGATGCTGCATGCGGGAAACCACTTCCTGGCCGACATAGCATCCCTTCTTGAAGGAAAGCCCGCCGTTCAGATCCATCAGCACGTCATGCGGAAATGCGTCCTGCAGCGCGAAATCCGCGCCGGAGGTGACGACGCCGTGCTCGGCGCGTAGAGCATCGTAGAGCGTTGCATTCGCCGAACCCTGATTGCCGCTGCGGCGTAGAAGAGTCACCCCGGCTTTCGCAAAGCGGGTGTCGGTCACGCCTTCGGCAGCGTCCTCGCCCCAGGAGACCGTAACGCCTTGCTCTTCGACCGGCGCAAGAAGAACGGCAGCGCGAAGCTTGTACATGGTCAGCCGCTTCAACAGCGCATCCCGTTGCCCGGCATCGGTTTCGATAAGGAAATCAGCACCATCGCGCCAGATAATGAAGTCAAACAGGATCTTGCCCTGCGGCGTCAGCAGCGCGCCGGGCCGCGCTTCATTGCCGGCAAGGGAGACAATATCCGTCGTGATGAGATTCTGCAGGAAGGATTCGGCATCAGTCCCGCTGACGCGGATGAGCGCGCGATCGTTCAGAAATACGGCTGGCATGGCGAAAACCTGTCGCGTTCGTTTATCGCTCAGAAGTAAGTCTTCGGTGCGCCCGCTGCAAGCGGTAGTGAGCCTAGTCTCCGGCCGTGAAAAACTTCCACTTGCCGTCCGGCGTGATACCGAGACGATAGAAGTTGTAGCCACCGAATTCCTGCATGTCGGAGAGGTCGCCCGCGGTAACGATGCGCAGCAGCTCGACGCGCTCCGGCGGCGTCAACGCCTTCAGGTCCTTCTCGGCAAAATAGGGCCAGACATACATTTCTTCCGGAGTGCCTGCGCCCACATGCACGAAGCCGGTCGAGATTATGTCGAGCATGATCGCGAGAATCTCGTCGCCCTCAGGATCGCCGGAAAGGTCTTTGAGCGCCCCGATCGGATCGTCTGTCGGCTCACCCACCGTCACTTGCGTCTGGTCAGCACCGGTGCCCATGAGCGGCCGCAGGCGTTCCAAGTCACCGGATGCTGCCGCTTCCACGATCTGCTCGCGCATGCGGCGCACCGGCTCCGGTGCCTTGCTGATGTCGTAGATAACTTCAACCGGCTTGGAATCGTCGCTCGCGCCCGGCGTCTTGTCGGCGCTTTGGCCGCTATCCTGGCTCACAAGCGGATCCGGCATGGGGACGCCAGGTGAAGTTCCAGGCGGCGTCTGGGTCTGCTGGGCATTCTGCTGGTCGGTCGCCTGCGGATCGGGCTGGCCCGGAATCTTTTGCAGTTCCGAAAGTGCATTTGCCGAAGGAGCCGCCAGAACACTGGCGCCGAGGCAAACAGCGAGCAGAAGCGGCGCGATCGAACGTCGCGAGACGGTTTCCTTAGCGGTGTGCATAAAAACCCCTTATTGCAGGGTGCGCTTCGGAGAAAATTCGCCGCCGAGCATACGCTCGCGCAGTGAATCGAGCAGTTCTTCCGCGCCCTTCTCGCCGTGACGGCGGATGGTTTCGCGAAGCGCCTGGACGATTGCGGTATCGGCGATAATTTCAGGCTCGATACCATCAGCCATGCCATCGGCCCAGGCTTCGTTGTGGTATTCCAGAGCCGCCTGCATCTTTTCGTGGACGATCATGTCGTCGATGTCATTGAGGCTTGGTTCCATCATCTCTTCCTCAAACTGCCTGCCTTACTGTCTGGTTAAGAACTTTATCAGCCTTTTCCCGAAACGACACGCCCGCGAGTGAAAACAGGTTAATTTAACGTCAATTTCCAAAGCGCGAGGTAATTTCTGTGGCGAGTGTTGCACCTTCGTTACGGTAGCGCTCTTCTGCCACGATGGCTGATTGAGTGCAATCGGTATAGACGGAAGCAAAAGCACGGTAGCCACGGTTGAACGCGGCCGTCAGTCTTTCCTTCCGCTGCGGCTCGTCCTTCGTCTCCGAATCCAGGAGCCGCTGCATGTCGTTCCGCCATTCTCCGCTGCCCTGCGCCTTGCAGAGCGTGCGCAGGTAGTGAACAGAACCGATCACCTCCGCCAGCCGAGACAGTTTGTCGTCGTACGGCACCACGGCGGGTGCTACTGGTACGGGTTCGGGTGCCACCGGCGGCTTCTTGTCCTGCGCCCATGCGGAAGCCGTCATTGCGGAGCCGGCACATACGGCAAGAGACAAGAAAACGCGTCGAACGGGAATCATGAAGATAGTTTGATACTGTCGCCATGGCCGGAACAAGGCGGGCTCGCGAATTTCCACCGCGTTATTCTCGGCTCGATAGCCGCTCTGCACATTCAAGCACCGATTGGGGCACCGGCAGACGGCGGATCTCCTCAACGGTGTACCAGCCGAGTGCGGCTGCATCGTCTGAAGCGACGGCCACGGATCCCCGGTCAGCCTCCACTGTGAAGACCGAGAGGAAGAAATGACTGCTGGTGCTGCCGTCTGCGGCGTGGGTCTTCAGGTCGTAGGTGGCAAAGAGCTGGGGATTGACGGCGCGGATGCCGGTCTCCTCCTCGAATTCGCGCAGCGCCGTCTGATCCGGCGTCTCGCCATCCTCGGCCCGGCCGCCGGGAAAGGCGTACATGTCGGCCGACGGCGGATTGCGGCGAAGCACGAGAAGGAAGCAGCCGTCGCGCTCGAGGATCGCCGAAGATGCTGCTCTTGGATTCGAAGTCATGATATGCCGTTTCTGCACTCAGCCGAGGATTGCCGTATTCTCGTCTTGAATATTCATTCGCCGAATCGAAGGGAAGGGCGCTCTGACATACATCATTTATGCTCTTGCAGCGGTTTTCGAAATTGCCGGCTGCTTCGCTTTCTGGGCATGGCTGCGGATGGGCAAGCCGATCTGGTGGTTTGCGCCCGGCATGGTTTCGCTTGCGCTTTTCGCCTGGCTGTTGACGCTGGTGCCGAGCGAGGCGGCCGGGCGCATCTTCGCAGCCTATGGCGGCATTTATATCGTTGCGTCGCTTCTGTGGCTCTGGCTGGCGGAAAACCGGACACCGGACCGCTGGGATATCGGCGGCGCAACCGTCTGCCTTGCGGGAACGGCGATCATCCTCTTCGGGCCGCGCAGCTGACCCAAGCCTTGACCACCGCGAAACAGGGTGCAAAGACAAACCGATGTGCGGACGCTATGCCTTGACGCTAACCCCGGAAGAGCTGAAGGAACTGCTTGGGCTGTTGGAGCTCGAGGACTTTCCCGCGCGCTATAATATTGCTCCGACGCAGCCGATTCTCGTCGTCGTTTCCGGCGAATCCCAGGAGAAGGGCAGCAATCTGCCGGATCGCCGTGCCGTGCTGGTGCGTTGGGGTTTCACGCCCTCCTGGGTGAAGGATCCGAAGGAGTTTCCGCTGCTGATCAACGCGCGGGCCGAAACCGCTGTCGGCAAGGCATCCTTCCGCGCCGCCATGCGCCATCGGCGGGTGCTCGTCCCGGCCTCCGGCTTTTACGAGTGGCACCGCCCGTCGAAGGAAAGAGGCGAGAGCTCGCAGGCCTACTGGATCAAGCCCCGGCGTGGCGGCGTGGTTGCCTTCGCCGGACTGATGGAAACCTGGTCTTCGGCCGACGGTTCGGAGGTCGATACGGGCGCGATCCTCACCACGGCGGCGAACGCTTCCATCGCGCCGATCCACGATCGCATGCCGGTCGTCATCAAGCCTGAGGATTTCTCCCGCTGGCTCGACTGCAAAACGCAGGAGCCGCGCGATGTCGCCGACCTGATGAAGCCTGCCGAGGAGGATTTCTTCGAAGCGATCCCCGTCTCCGACAAGGTCAACAAGGTTGCCAACATGGGGGCGGATCTGCAGATGCCGGTCGTCATCGAGAAGCCGCCGAAACCGCCCGGCAGAAAGCCCGGCGACGGCCAGCTCAGCCTCTTCTGAAACCTCCACACCATCAAGCACTCCCGGAAAATTTATGTTCTCTTTCTCCGCTGCCCTCTCGGGCTTCTCTCTTGGCGCATCCCTCATCGTTGCCATCGGCGCGCAGAATGCCTTCGTGCTGCGCCGGGGGTTGCTGCGCTCGCATGTCTTCGTCATCTGCCTGATCTGTGCTCTGTCGGACGTACTGCTGATCGTCGCCGGTGTCGGCGGTCTTGGAACTTTGGTGTCGCAGTCGCCGCTGCTGATTTCGGTCGTCACGCTGGGCGGCGCGATTTTTCTCGGCGCATATGCCGTGATGGCCTTCCGCCGCTCGCTCCATCCAGGTGCCATGAAGGCGGGCACGCCCGAAGGACTGGGACTGAAAGCGGCGATCGCAACCTGCCTTGCTTTCACCTTCCTCAACCCGCACGTCTATCTGGATACGGTCCTGCTACTTGGCAGCCTGTCAGCCGCCTATCACGGGCCGGATCGGATCGCCTATGGAGCAGGCGCTGCGATCGCCTCGTTCGTGTGGTTTTTCGGGCTGGGATACGGTGCGCGGCTGCTGCAGCCGGTCTTCGCAAAACCCGCCGCATGGCGGGTCCTGGATGTCATTATCGGGATCGTCATGAGCCCGCTGGCAATCAGTCTGCTCGTCCGCTTTTTCAAGCCCGCTTAGGATGAGAACCTAGGCAGTCTTTTTGACGAGGGGTGGCTTGCTCTTCAACATCAGCGCAGCTGCCAGCACGGCCCTCAGGCCGAGCGGCCGGTAATTTGCAGTGAGATCCGGTTTGTGCGTTTGTTCCACCGGGCCAGTCTTAATCGAGGTCACGATACTCTCCTTACGTGCTACTCCAGACTCTTACCCTTCGCTCTTTCGCCTCCAACAGCGACAAAATCGAGGCATGGCCAATCAGGAATTGTGTCCGCCGACCACATTGCGCGAGGTTTGACGCCAACGCCTCGCGTTCGTGATCACTTACCGAGAGCGTAGTGGATTAGATGTGGCGGCCGATATCGTCGTCGCCAACGCCCGGCTCTTCGATCGTGAGCGTTCCGTATTTCTGCTTCCACTTGCGTGCTCCGAAGGGGAGGGAGAGCAGATAGACGACGACCGTGAACACCATGACTTCCCAGGTGAAGCTCATCAGCAGAGCGACATAGAGCACCACTCCGAGCATCATCGGCAGCACCAGATCACGCCGCAGCCGGTTGCCTTCCGACTTGCCGGACCAGACGGGCAGGCGGCTGATGAGCAGGAAGGCGATGAGAACGGTATAGGCGGACGAGATATAGGCGAAGGTGCGGTCCGTCGTGAGACCGAGGAAGCCGAGATAGACGGGCAGGAGCACCAGCATGGCGCCGGCAGGCGCGGGGACGCCGACGAAATATTCGGACTGCCAGGGCGCCCGGTTTTCCCGCTCGGCCATGACGTTGAAGCGGGCGAGGCGCAGGCCTGCGGCGATCGCATAGATCAGCGCAGCGATCCAGCCGATGGAACGCGCCCCGTCCAGGGCGAAAACATAGACCACGAGAGCGGGGGCGACGCCGAAATTGACGATGTCGGCCAAGGAATCCATCTGCGCGCCGAACTTGGAGGTCGCCTTCATCAGTCGCGCCACACGCCCGTCGATCCCGTCGAGAAAGGCGGCGATCAGCACCATGATCACCGCCAGTTCGTAGCGATTCTCGAAGGCGAGCCGGATACCGGTGAGGCCGGCGCAGATTGCCAGGATGGTGATGAGATTGGGAACCACAAGGCGCAGCGGGATCTCACGTAGCCGCGGGCCGCGCGCCGAGTCGTTCGGGCCGTTCGGTTCGAAGGGCGGGAAAGGCGTTTGCATATCGCGCTCCATTCGTTTTAGCTGCGGCGGCTGATGACCGGTCCCTTGGGATAGCCGAATTCGGCCAACACGGTTTCGCCGGCTATCGCTGTCTGACCCACAGCAACGCGCGCCACGGCACCGGCCGGGAGGAATACGTCAACCCGCGAGCCGAAGCGGATCAGACCGAAGCGCTCACCGGCATCCAGCGGCTCGTTCGTGTTTGCCCAGCAGAGAATGCGGCGAGCGACGAGGCCTGCGATCTGCACGACGCCGATCTGGCCGTGGCTTGTTTCGATCACGAGGCCGTTGCGCTCGTTGTCTTCGCTCGCCTTGTCGAGTTCGGCATTCACGAAGCTGCCCGACCGGTAGTTGATGCTGACCACGCGGCCACGCATCGGCGCGCGGTTCACGTGGCAGTTGAACACGTTCATGAAGACGGAGATGCGAAGCATCGGCTCGTGGCCGAGGCTCAGCTCGGCAGGCGGCGTCACCATCTGGACCGAGGAGACCTTGCCATCGGCCGGCGAGATCACGAGATCGTCGTCCTGCGGCGTCATGCGCTCGGGATCGCGGAAGAAATAGGCGCACCAGACCGTTAGAACGAGGCCGATCCAGAAGAGCGGCTCGTAGATCCAGCCAAGGATCAGCGAGGCTACGAAGAAGGCAGCGACGAACACATAGCCTTCCTTGTGCACCGGAACGATCGTATTTCGAACGGTATTGAGCAAGCTCATAGACGCTGGTCTCCTCGCGCTTTTCGTTCCGGTTACAGAAAAAGTCATGCGGGGGCAATGCCACCGCGTCCGGCTTGGCCTTCATGATGCGTGGTTCTAAACAACAAAACGGCAGAGCGACGGTTTGGTTCGCGTGCTACGTTGCCGGAGCAAGGCGAGAAACGACGCCCATGTCGTCGCTTTCGCGCACCTGCTTCAGATGTTCTTCAGCCTGTGTCGCTTCGCGCTGGCGGTTCCACATTGAGGCGTAGAGGCCGTTCTTTTCCAGCAGAGCCGTATGCGTACCGCGCTCGGCGATCTCGCCGCTCTTCAGGACGATGATCTCGTCTGCGCCGATGACGGTCGACAGGCGGTGAGCGATGACAAGCGTCGTGCGGTTCTTCGAAACGACGTCGAGTGCGGCCTGTATCTCCCGCTCCGTCGTCGTGTCGAGCGCCGACGTCGCCTCGTCGAGGATCAGGATCGGCGGAGCCTTCAGGATGGTGCGGGCGATTGCGACGCGCTGTTTCTCGCCGCCCGAAAGCTTCAATCCGCGCTCGCCGACCTTGGTTTCGAAGCCCTCCGGCATTAGATCGATGAAATGCGCGATCTGCGCAATTTCCGCGGCCGTCTTCACTTCGGCATCGCTGGCCGAGGGGCGGCCATAGCGGATGTTATAGGCGACGGTATCGTTGAAAAGGACGGTATCCTGCGGAACCATGCCGATCACCGTGCGAAGACTTTTCTGGGTGACGCGGCGGATATCCTGGCCATCTACGGTGATTGCGCCGCTCTGGATGTCGTAGAAACGGTAGAGCAGTCGGGAAAGCGTCGATTTGCCGGCGCCGGACGGACCGACGACCGCGACCGTCTTGCCGGCCGGCACTTCGAACGAAATGCCCTTGAGGATCGGACGGGCGGGATCATAGGAGAAATGCACGTCCTTGAAGCTGATCGCGCCCTGGCCGATCTTGAGGGGGGTCGCATCCGGCGCATCCGTCACTTCGGCCTTCACGTCGAGCAGGTCGAACATGTGCTCGATATCCGTGATGCCCTGGCGGATTTCGCGGTAGACGAAGCCGATGAAATTCAGCGGCACGGCAAGCTGAAGCAGCATGGAGTTGACGAAAACGAAGTCGCCGATGGTCTGCTCGCCGCGCTGCACGGCGAAGGCCGAGAGCACGAGCATGACCGTCGTGCCGAGGCCGAAGATGACGCCCTGACCGAAGTTCAGCCAGCCGAGCGAGGTCCAGACTTCGGTTGCCGCCTTTTCATAGCGCTCCATCGATTTGTCGAAGCGCTTGGCCTCCATCTCTTCGTTGCCGAAGTATTTCACGGTTTCGAAGTTCAGGAGAGAATCGATCGCCTTGGTATTGGCGTCGGTATCGCTGTCGTTCATCGCCCGGCGGATGGCGATGCGCCAATCGGATGCGCGGACCGTGAACCAGATATAGGCCCAGACGGTGAACGCGGTGACGGCTAGATAGGAGAAGCCGTAGCCCAACCAGAAGATAACGGCCGTCAGCAGGAATTCGATGACGGTCGGCACCGAGTTCAGGATTGTGAAACGCACGATCGTCTCGATGCCCTTGGTGCCGCGCTCGATGATGCGCGACAGCCCGCCGGTCTTGCGCTCCAGATGGAAGCGCAGCGACAGCTCGTGCATATGCACAAAGGTCCGGTATGCAAGCTGGCGGACGGCATACTGTCCGACGCTGGCAAAGAGCGCGTCGCGCAGCTGGTTCAGTCCGAGCTGGATCAGGCGCGTGAGGTTATAGGCGATAACCAGCGCGGTGGCGCCGGCGAGAAGCGGCGGCAGGGTTCCGGAAAGATCCATCCTGCCATTCAGGGCATCGGTCGACCATTTGAAGAAATAGGGGACAAGCAGCAAAACGAATTTGGAGACCAGCAGGTAAACCGACGCCCAGACGACGCGCATCTTCAGATCCGGCCGGCCGGCCGGCCACATGTAGGGCCAAAGATTGAGGAGCGTGCGGAGGAGTTTGGAGTCCGAGACTGTCTTGCCGTTTGCCATGTCTATCTCCAGCCCGGTTGGGCCTGCCCGCGAAAGCGGCGTTTCAGTACGGCAAACGTGCAAAAAGCGGAGATGCCCGATTGAGCCTCCGCAGACAGGATCGCCGTCCCCGCCACATAGGCCAAGGGGCGGACGAATACAATGCTAAGGTCGGGCGTCAGCGCGTTTCCCTTCTCCCCGGCGGGGAGAAGGGAGCGGCAGACGGATGATGGCTGGTCTCGTGTCTAGAGATGATGGCCGGAAAGACGCTTGCGATGAAGCTCCTCGGCATTCGGCAAAGCGTCCTTGGGCACGCCGAAAATCTGGCCGGGCAGAATACGGTCCGGATTAACGATCTGGGCCTCGTTTGCCATGTAGATCGTCGTGTAGCGGACGCCGAGGCCGTAAACGCGGCGTGAAATCTGCCAGAGCGTATCGCCGCGGCGGATGATGACCGTGCTGTTGCTCGCCGTCAGCGGCGCCTGCTCGATCGTCTTCGGCTGGCTCGGGTCGCTGGTGGCGACTTCGTTGGGAGCCGGTGCACTGGTTGCCTCCGGTGCGGACGCAAATCCGTCGATCATCGTTCCAAGCTTGTCCAGGGCAGCGCCTACCGACTTCGCATCCGTTGGCAGGGCGTGAAGCATTGCGAGCGTACTGGAGGCCGACTGCGACGCAGTGCCCGCCGCTTGCTTGAAGGCAGGCGTTGCATTCGCTGCCGGAAGGAACTCAGCGATGGAGCTGAGGGCAAATTCCGTTGCAGAGCGAGCAGCCGCGAGCTGCTCGTCGCTGGGAACCTTGCCCTCGGCATAGAGACCCTTCAGCAGCGCGAATGCCTTGCCCGCATCGGTCTTCAGCTTGCCTAGTTCGCCTTCGTCGAGGGGAACCATCGCCGCTGCGCCGTCTGCAGCCGGGCTGGCGGGCTGTGCCGCGACCGTGACCTGGTCGCCTGCCGGGCGGTTGAAATTGACGGAGGCCCGAACCAGAACCTTACCGCTGCCATCGACGACATCGACGCGGATCTTGTGATCTCCGACGGAGAGATCCATCGCGCCGTCGATGACGAAATGGCCGTCGGCACCGGCTGTCGCCTTGCCGATCAGCTTGTCGTCGGCATAGGCAAGCACGGTTGCATTTGCCTTGGCACTACCGGCGACGAAGATTTTCTTGCCTTCGATTTCGACGGCGTTGACCATCACTTCGGCAGGTGCCGAAGGTGCAGCATTGCCATCCGCCTGCGGTGAGGTTGAAACCGCTGGTGCCGTACTGGCGATATCGGCCGAGCCGGCCACCACGGCAGGCGGCTGTGTTGAGGCTAACTGTTCGCCTGTCGCGGTCGCAGCCGCCGGAGTCTCGGCCTTGGGCGCCGTAATGATGCGGCTTGCCGCGCCGGGCTTGGAAACCATGGCCAGCAGTTCGGATCCGCTGCCGTCCTTCGGCACTGAAACGGTCGCGACTTCTTCAGAGGTCTGGCTCTTGCCGTCCTTGCCGGTTGCCTTGAGTACGAGCTGATGGTCGCCCGCCGCCAGCGGATTGTCGAGAACAGCGGCAAAATCACCAGTCGGGCCGACTTCGGTGGTCGTAACCAGCTTGTCGCCGTCGAAAATTTCAAGCTTGCTGTTCGGCGCGGCGGAACCGGCGATCACGGTCGAGCCATCCGGCTCTACGCGCAGGACGTCGAAAGCGGGAAGCTTGGGTCCGGAAGTGGCCTCGGCTGCAGGGGCGTTCGCCGCGGACTGGCTCTCGGCCGAGCCGGAGAGTGCCGCCTCGGCCTTTACGAGTGCGGCAAGCGCATCGGCGATATTTTCCGGCAGGTTCTGAACGATGACCAGCGCCTTTGCGGCGCCGTCCTTGGCTTTCGTGACGGTGGCCGTCGTCGCCGGATCGGAGCCCTCGGGAATTGCGAAATCGGCGAGCGCCTTCAACGAGTCTGTCGCCTTTGTCCTGGCGGCGCCGAATGCTTCGGCCGTTGGACCCTTGCCGTCTGCGAAGAGTGCCTTAAGTTGCGTGAGAGACTGACCTGCGTCGGCTGCAAGACTGCCGACCTTTTCGGTCGTAGCAGCCGCGTCGGCAGCCGCGTTACGCGTGGTCTTGCCGGCTTCTTCTGCCGTGTTCTTGACCTGGGAGCCTGCTTGATTGATGGCATCGCCGATTTTTGACGCATCGTCGCCGATCCGGGGCATGACCACGAAGACCATCAAAAGGATTGCAATTCCAAGCACTGCAAAGGCCAGCAAGCCGGCGCGGTTTCTCATCATTACGTCTCCCCAGGCGGCAAAATGTGCCGGTACATCAAAAATTGCTAGCGATTCCCGTTGCTTTGCACAAGCATTCAAAGCAATAACGCAGGCTCAACGCGCAGCTTTTCTTTCATTTTTCTTGACTGCTGAGGCATGGAATAGTTGTTTGCCCCTATGAACGATCAATCTCATTCGATTCAGTCGATCTGCGTTTACTGCGGCTCAAGACCCGGAGGAGACGCAGCGTACATGGCTGCCGGGCGTGCATTCGGCAAGGAAATCGCCGAATACGGCCTCCGCCTCATCTATGGCGGCGGCACCAAGGGCATCATGGGCGCTGTTGCGAGCGGCGTGCTTTCCAATGGGGGGCAGGTGACCGGCATCATCCCCGAATTCCTGATCGACATGGAGGCGACTCGCCATTCCCTCGGCCAGCTCAACGAACTTATTGTAACGCCGGACATGCATACGCGCAAACACATGATGTTCGAACGCTCCGATGCCTTCGTGGCGCTTCCGGGCGGGATCGGCACACTGGAAGAAATCGTCGAGATCATGACCTGGGCTCAGCTTGCCCGCCACGAGAAGCCGATGGTGTTTGCCAACATCAAGGGCTTCTGGGATCCGATGATGGAGCTGATGCGGCACATGACGGAAGAAGGCTTCGTCCACACGGCTCACAGGGTTCAGCCGCTCGTCATCGACGATATTTCCGGAATCATCCCCGCTATCATGGCGCAGGCAGCCGAACTCGCTGCCGACCGTGAGGGGGAGGATGCCGTGATTTCGAAGATGTAAGGACGGGCTAAAGCGCGTCGCGATCTTTCAGATTCGCTTAGCGCTTAATTCTTTGATTTCACGCACGTCTTTAGCCCGAAACCGGTCCCCGCTTTCGGGAGACATGCTTTAGCGCCCGCGCGTCGCGTTCAGCATCGACCACGTATAAAGCACGAGGCCTGCCCAGATGAGCGGGAAGGCGATCATGCGTGCCGTGCCGAGCGGCTCGTGAAAGGCGAAGATGGCGATCAGGAAGATCATCGTCGGCGCGATATACTGCATGATGCCGATCGTCGACAGCCGGAGCAGCTTGGCGCCGTTTGCATAGATCATCAGCGGCACGGCGGTAATCAGGCCGCAGCCGAGCAGCAGCGCCGTATCGGCGAGGCCGGTGCGGTAGAGGTGACCCTCGCCGCTACCGAGCTCCATATAGAGGATGTAGAGGAGGGCGGGTAAGCTGAGGATCAGCACTTCGAGGAAGAAGCCCTGATTGGGGCCGAGCGGCAGCGTCTTGCGCAAGAGAGCATAGAAGCCCCAGGTGACGGCGAGCACCAACGCAACCCAGGGAATGCCGCCGCTGTCGATGGCAAGCACGATGACAGCGATGCCGGCAAGGCAGATCGCCGCGATCTGAAGCGGCTGCAGTCTCTCCTTGAGCAGGACGGCAGCGAGGAAAATGCTGAACAGCGGGTTGATGAAATAGCCGAGCGCGGCATCGAGCGCATGGTCCGCCCCGATCGCCCAGACATAAGTGCCCCAGTTGACGGTGATGAGTGCCGCCGTCAGCGCCGCCATCGCCAGCATGCGCGGCGAGCGCAGCGCCATGGCAATGTCCTGCGTGCGCCCGAGGGCGAACAGCACGGCGCCTGCCAAAGGCACAGACCAGATAATGCGGTGCGCGATCACCTCCGCCGGCGAGATATGCGCCACGGCCTTCATGTAGAAGGGCAGGAATCCCCACAGAAAATAGGCCGTCAGTGCGAAGGCGAAGCCGCGTGCGCTATCCTCGTTCTTGACGGCAGGTTGGCTCGCCTCGGCAGACATCGGGGGTGTTTCCATATTTGTTCTGGTTATGGACCCGATTAACCCAAGCGGCATGAATAGGCCAATTCATTTCGGTGAATGAATGTGCGGCGGTTGAACCTCTCCGGTTCACTCCGCCGCGATCTTACCCGCCAGCTGCCGGTTCTTCATCAGCTTGTAGATGACGGAATCCATCAGCGCCTGGAAGGAGGCATCGATGATGTTTTCCGACACGCCGACCGTCCACCAGCGCACGCCGCTCGAGTCGGTGGATTCGATGAGAACGCGCGTGATCGCCTCCGTGCCGCCGTTGAGGATGCGGACCTTGAAGTCGGCAAGCACCAGATCGTCGATTTCATGCTGGTACTTGCCGAAATCCTTGCGCAGTGCCAGGTCGAGCGCGTTGACCGGGCCGTCGCCTTCGGCCACCGACATGATCGTGTGGCCCTCGATGACGATCTTCACGACGGCTTCCGAGACGATCTTCACCCGTCCGTGTGAATCGAAGCGGCGCTCGACCATCACCCGGAACCCTTCGACCGAGAAGAATTCCGGAATGGTGCCGAGCGTGCGGCGGGCGAGCAGTTCGAAGCTTGCGTCCGCCCCCTCATAGGCATAGCCCGAGGCTTCCCGTTCCTTGACGATGGAGATCAGCCGGTCCAGCTTCGGATCG
Organism: Rhizobium sp. P32RR-XVIII; assembly: GCF_012641395.1. GTDB lineage: Bacteria > Pseudomonadota > Alphaproteobacteria > Rhizobiales > Rhizobiaceae > Rhizobium. The sequence goes on from NZ_JABAIH010000002.1 coordinate 304,481, forward strand.
TCCTTGGCGACCTCGATGCCGCGGCGTTTGAGCACGTTGATGAAATTCGCCTTGCCGCCCTGATCGGACACCATGACCTTGCGGAAATTGCCGACGCTTTCCGGCGGAATATGTTCGTAGGTGCGCGGATCCTTGAGCAGGGCGGAGGCATGGATGCCTGCCTTCGTCGCGAATGCCGAAGCGCCGACATAGGGCATCTGGTGATCCGGCGAACGGTTCAGAAGCTCGTCGAAAGCGTGGGACAGGCGCGTGAGATTCGTCAGCCGTTCCGCATCGATGGTGGTTTCGAAGCGCGTGCTGTAGGTGTCCTTGAGGGCGAGTGTCGGGATCAGCGTCACCAGATTGGCATTGCCGCAACGCTCGCCGATGCCGTTCAGCGTCCCCTGGATCTGACGGGCGCCCCCCTCGATGGCTGCCAGCGAATTGGCGACGGCCTGGCCCGTATCGTTATGCGCGTGGATGCCCAGACAGTCACCGGGAACGCCTGTCGAAATCACCGCTTCGACGATGGCCCGGATTTCGGGCGGCTGCGCCCCGCCATTGGTGTCGCAGAGCACGACCCAGCGGGCGCCGGCTGCATAGGCCGTCTTCGCGCAGGCGAGCGCATAGGCGGGGTTGGCCTTGTATCCATCGAAGAAGTGCTCGCAGTCGACCATTGCCTCCTTGCCCGCAGCGACGGCTGCCTTCACGCTTTCGGCGATGCATTCGAGGTTTTCCTCTTTGGTGCATCCGAGCGCGACTTCGACGTGGTAGTCCCAGCTCTTGGCGACGAAGCAGATCGCATCGCTCTTTGCCTGCAGCAGCGCCGCAAGCCCCGGATCGTTGGAGGCTGAAACTCCGGGCCGCTTGGTCATGCCGAAAGCAACGAAACTTGCCTGGCCGGTGCGCTTCTCGCCGAAGAAGGCCGTATCCGTCGGGTTCGCCCCCGGATATCCGCCCTCGACATAGTCGAGGCCGAACTCGTCCAACATGGTCGCAATCGCAATCTTGTCCTCGACCGAAAAGTCGATGCCGGGCGTCTGCTGCCCGTCCCGGAGCGTCGTGTCGAAGAGGTAGATTTTTTCGCGTGTCATGATGTAGGTTTCCGTCGGCCTCGAAGGCACTTGTTACTTTCCGGCGAATTTGTCGGTGGCCCGGATCAGCCGATCCAGGATGCCGGGCTCCGAAAACGCGTGGCCCGCGCCTTCGATCAGATGGAATTCCGCCGTCGGCCAGGCCTTGTGCAGCGCCCAGGCGAACCGGGCGGGGCAGGGCATGTCGTAGCGGCCATGGACGATGACGCCCGGAATGTCCTTCAGCTTGTGGGCCTCGCGGATGAGTTGCCCTTCCTCAAGCCAGCCGGCATTGACGAAGAAGTGGTTTTCGATGCGGGCAAACGCATAGGCGAATTCCACCCCCTCGAACTTACCGCTTGTGGACGGCTCGGGCAAAAGCGTGATCGTCTCGCCTTCCCAGATGCTCCAGGCATGGGCGGCTTCGAGGGCTACCGTCCGGTCGGCACCAGTAAGCCTCCGATGATAGGCCTGCATCATCTCGTGGCGCTCTTCCGGCGGGATCGGTGCGATGAAGCGCTCCCATTTGTCCGGGAACATCTCCGAGACGCCGAATTGATAGTACCAGTCGAGCTCGGCCTTGGTCAGCGTATAGATGCCGCGGACGACGAGTTCGGAAGCCCGCTCGGGATGCTTTTCGGCATAGGCAAGCGCTAGCGTCGAACCCCAAGAGCCGCCGAAGACCATCCACTTGTCGACTCCAACCATCTCGCGCAGACGCTCGATGTCGGCGACGAGATCCCAGGTCGTGTTGGCCTCGAGGCTTGCATGTGGGGTGGACTTGCCGCAGCCGCGCTGGTCGAACAGCAGGACGTCGTAGAGCTTTGGGTCGAACAGCCTGCGGTGGACCGCCGAAAAACCGCCGCCCGGACCGCCATGCAGGAAGACGGCAGGCTTGGCGCCGGGCGTACCCGAGCGCTCCCAATAGATCTTGTGACCGCCGCCGACATCGAGATGGCCCGACGCATAGGGCTCGATTTCGGGATAGAGGGTACGCAGGACTTCGGTCATATCTTCAAGCCTTTCTCGGGCCATGTCTTGGTATCGTGATCGGGATGCTGGAAGGAGATGATTTGCTCCTGCCGGGAATAGAAATCCTGGTCCTTGTGGACCGGAGCCTCGAAGATCGTTTCGACCCAGGGCAGGCGTGAGTCGTAGTTGACCTGGATCTGCGGCGCGAGATCACTGCGATCGTCGAAGGTGCCGATCGCAAGCTCCAACCCGCCGGGATGCCGGTAGGTCATTGGCGTGCCGCAGTTGCTGCAGAAGCCGCGGTCGATATTGACCGAGGACTGGAAATAGCTCGGCTCGCCGCGTGTCCATTCCATGCCTTCGTCCGGCGCCGTGACGAGCGCGGAAAAGAAGCCGCCGAACTGCTTCTGGCACATGCGGCAATGGCAGATCGACGGACGCCCCAGCTTGCCGCTGATGCGGAAACGTACGGCGCCGCACTGGCACCCGCCCGTTCGAATGGGTTCGCTCATGTCTGTGCTCCGGATGGCCAGTGGGTCGTGTCGTGATCGGGATGCTGGTAAGAGACGACCTCGTTGATGAATTCGGCCGCCTCGGCATCGTCCTCCGTCCGCATTCCGGGAAGCTCGTGCAGCCTGTCCGTAAACGGCAGCTTACCTTCGATGCCGTATTGGATCGTCGGCGGCAGAAGGGCCGGATCGTCGAAGGCGCCTGCGGCGATCGCCAGCCCATCGGGCGCCTCATAGGTCAGCGGCGTGCCGCAATCGGCGCAGAAGCCGCGCTCGACGAAATTGGACGAGCGGAACTTTTTCCGTTCGCCGCGGGTCCAGACAAGATCGGCTCCGCGCACTGAAACCAGCGGCGCATAGTAGCTGCCGAACGCCTTCTGGCACATGCGGCAATGACAGATCGAGGAATGCGTGAGCTCGCCCTCCACCCGGAAGCGGACGGCACCGCACTGACAGCCGCCGGTGTAGATCTTGCTCATGCCCGATCCTTTCCTATGACGCGCAGGATATGCAGGCAGACGTTGTCGATATCCTTGAGTACGTCGCCATTCCAGAAACGAAGAACTGTCCAGCCGTCCCGCTCCAGGCGCGCGCGGCGCACATCGTCATGGAGAGCGTTCGGCGCCAATGCATGCTGCGAACCGTCGATCTCGACAATCAGGCGATGTTCCGGACAGGCGAAATCGGCAATATAGCCGGCGACCGGCATCTGTCGCCGAAAGCTCAAACCCATCAGGCGGTGCGCGCGAAGTTCGTTCCAGAGACGAAGCTCGGCATCCGTCATCGCCTTGCGCATGCGCCGGGCGTTCGCGCGCCGTTGCGGCGGAACCGGTGCATGCGGCATACCGTGCTCCTTGCTCTGAAGTAACGGGGCACCCCCCTCTGCCCTGCCGGGCATCTCCCCCACAAGGGGGGAGATCGGATAGTAGCGAACTCCCGCCCTGAACAAAGGCCTCGGATGGCCGAAGCTGTTCGGAGTGCGATCGATATTCCGGGAAGCCGGCACGTCTTGCCGATCTCCCCCCTTGTGGGGGAGATGCCCGGCAGGGCAGAGGGGGGTATGTGCCGCCGCCCATCCCATATTACCGCTTCACCTCCCAGGTCGTCACCCGCTCGCCGGTCGCCGGGTCCTTGCCGTCTTTGAGCTGGATGCCCTCGGCGGCAAGCGTTTCGCGGATCTTATCGGCCTCGGCGAAATTCTTTGCCTTCAGCAGTTCTAGACGCGCGCGCACGCGGGCGTCGATTTCGGCGGCGACCGCCTCATCGACTTCCGTTTTCTTCGGCTGAATGCCGAGAAGGGCGGCACTTGCAGCGAAAACGGCCGCATCGCCGGATTGCGCCAGCGCATGAAGGGCCTGAACGGCCGCAACCGTGTTCAGGTCGTCGGCGAGCGCGTTCAGCACAGCCGGATCCGGTGCCGCTGTGCCGGCGTCCACCACCGACCACTTCGACAGCAGGCGCTCGGCCTCTTCCAGCCGCTTGACCGAAAAGTCGATCGGCTCGCGGTAATGCGTCATCAGCATCGCAAGCCGCAGCACCTCGGCGGGCCATTGCCGGCCGCCGAACGTCTCGGTGTGCAGCAATTCATAGATGGTGACGAAGTTGCCTTCGGACTTCGACATCTTGCGACCTTCGACCTGCAGGAAGCCGTTGTGCATCCAGACGTTCGCCATGACATCCGTGCCATGCGCGCAACGCGACTGGGCAATCTCGTTTTCATGGTGCGGGAAGATCAGGTCCAGCCCGCCGCCGTGAATGTCGAAGACCTCGCCGAGATAGCGTTCGCTCATCGCCGAGCATTCGATATGCCAGCCCGGACGGCCGCGGCCCCAGGGGCTTTCCCAGCCGGGCTCGATTTCGGTCGAAAGTTTCCAGAGAACGAAATCACCGGGGCTTTTCTTGTGCGCATCGACGGCGATGCGGGCGCCGGCCTGCTGCTCGTCGAGATTGCGCTTCGAAAGCGCGCCGTAATCCGCCATGGATCTGGTGTCGAACAGCACTTCGCCGCCCGCCTGATAGGCATGGCCTTTGGCGATCAGCTTCTCGATGATCTCGATCATCTGTGGGATGCTGTCGGTCGCGCGCGGCTGCACCGTCGGGTCGAGGCAGCCAAGCATCTTGGCGTCGTCGAGGAACTGTTTCTCCGTCTTTTCGGTGACGGCGCGGATCGCCTCGTTCAGCGGCAGGCCGGGATAATCGCGCAGCGCCCGCGCGTTGATTTTGTCATCGACGTCGGTGATGTTGCGCGCATAGGTGACGTGTTCGGCGCCATAGACGTGCCGAAGCAGCCTGAAGAGCACGTCGAAGACGATGATCGGGCGCGCATTGCCGATATGGGCGAAATCATAGACGGTCGGGCCGCAGACATACATGCGGACATTTTGCGGGTCGATCGGGACGAAATCCGTCTTCTCGCGCGTCAGCGTGTTGTACAGCTTGAGTTCCGGCTGGCCGGCCATGTCTATTCTCCCAAATGCAATGATCCGAAAAATACCGGCACCGGCGGGCCGGGGCGTTTCTCATCTTTGCGTATCTGGGAGACGAAAACGGCCAGGCCAGCGAGCGCGCTAGCGAATAATCTTCCGGCAGATGATGCAGATAACCGTTTTCATGGCGGGTTTTATGGCGCGGGAACGGTGTTTGGTCAAGGGGGTGAGGAGCGGTCCGGCGTCAGCCGGAGCAATCGATCCAGTGAATCGATTGCAGCGACGAACGCCCGAAGCGCGAGCGCAGGGCCGGGGCGCGCCACCCGCGCAAACGTGCTAGAGAAGAGCTGAATTTCTGCAGGGATGCCACGTGAGGAAAACAGCGCGCCGCTCCATTATCGGCATCGTCATTCTTGCAGTCGCATCCGCGCTGTATCTGGCCTACGATCGCGCAATGTTTCGTTTCACTCCTCCATCGCTTGAAAATTATCCCATTCAGGGAATCGACATCAGTCATCATCAGGGCAGCATCGATTGGAAGAGGCTCGCTGCCCAGCCGAATGTCCGCTTTGCCATCATGAAGGCGACTGAGGGCGGTGATCACCGGGACCGGCTCTTTGTGGAGAACTGGCAGGCCGCGAAAGACGCCGGCATCGTGCGCGGGGCGTATCATTTCTTCACCTTCTGCCGCCCCGGCCGGGAGCAGGCGCAGAATCTACTGGCGACGGTTCCCGTGGAGCTGGGCACGCTGCCGATCGCGATCGATCTCGAATTCACCGGCAATTGCGGCAAGGTTCCGACGCTCGAAGAGCTGAGCGGCGAGATCAACGCATTCGTCACCGAGCTGAAGGGGAGCTACTCCGGCAAGCCGATCTTCTATCTCAACCAGGAATTCTTCGATCAGTACCTGAAGGGCAACGAAACGAGGTTCCCGGATCACTATCTGTGGCTGCGGAGCATAGCAAAGGCGCCCGATCGGAAGGATTGCGGCCAGTGGTCGATATGGCAATTTGCCGATAACGGGACGCTTGATGGCATTCAGGGGCCGGTCGACCTCAATGCGCTATGTCCATCGCAAACGCCATTCGCCGCTCTGTTTTCGTCCTTGGCGGCGAAGAAGTAGCCGCCCCTCTTACTCCGGCAGCCGGTAGTCCACGAGCTTCTTCTCACGCACGACGAACAGCTTGCCCGTCTCGGTCACATCCGGGCCGACGAGCGGCAGGATCGCCTTGGCGACTTCGGAAGGATGCGGCAGCGTTTCCGGATCTTCGCCGGGCACTGCCTGGGCGCGCATGGCGGTGCGCGTCGCGCCCGGGTCGACGCTGGTGACGCGGAGCGGCGTGCGCTGTGTTTCGCCGGCCCAGGTCCGGGCCAGCGCCTCGACAGCCGCCTTGGACGCGGAGTAGACGCCCCAGAACGGCCTGCACTTATGGGCCGCGCCCGAGGACATGATGACGGCGCGGCCAGCGTCGGAACGCGCCAGCAAAGGATCGACGGAGCGGATCAACCGCCATGTCGCCGTCACGTTGATGTTCATCACCTTCTCGAAGACCTTCGCCTCGATATGGCCGATCGGCGAAATCACCCCGAGCACGCCGGCATTGGCGACCAGGATATCGAGCTTGCCCCAGCGCTCGAAGATCGAGCCGCCGAGCGCGTCGATGGCGTTCATGTCGGCGAGATCGAAGGGAACCAGCGTCGCCGTGCCGCCCACGGCCTTGATCGCGTCGTCGAGGTCCTCAAGGCCGCCGACCGTGCGGGCGCAGGCGATGACGTGTGCACCTGCCTTTGCAAGTTCCAGCGCCGTGAAATAACCGATGCCGCGCGATGCACCGGTGACGAGTGCGATCCTGCCCTTCAAATCGATGTTCATATTGCCGTCCTGATGCAGCACCACGGCCGCTATTGTTCGTCGAAATCTTTCATGGAGAAGAAGCTCCCAACGGCTTGTCTCGCCGTGCGCGCCAGCCTCACCTCCCTCATCCCTGTGCTTGTCACAGGGATCCAGTGCGCGCAAGTCCTTGCGCGCTAAGAGAGTCTTTCACGGCGCAGACGCGCCGTGACTGGATTCCTGTGACAAGCACAGGAATGACGGGGAGAATGCAGCCTTCGCCCCGAGCCGGCGGGCTGCCTTAACTGGCCTCAGCCGCCGCTGGCGAGAACGGAAAGCTTGCGCACATTGCTGGTGCTTTCCTTGTCGAGCAGGCGGGTCGGATAATCGCCCGTGAAGTAATGATCGGTGAACTGCGGATTGTCGTTGTTGCGGGTTTCGCCGCCAACGGCGCGGTAGAGGCCGTCGATCGACAGGAACTCAAGAGAATCCGCGCCGATATAATCGCACATTGCCTTCAGGCTGCTGTACTGGTTGGCGAGCAGCTTGTCGGCGTCCGGCGTGTCGATGCCGTAAAAATCCGGGAAATAGATCATCGGGCTCGCCACGCGGATATGCACTTCCTTGGCACCCGCGTCGCGGATCATCTGGACGATCTTCAGCGAAGTGGTGCCGCGTACGATCGAGTCGTCGACGAGAACGACGCGCTTGCCCTCGATCATCGCCCGGTTGGCGGAATGCTTCAGCTTGACGCCGAAGGCGCGGATCTGCTGGGTCGGCTCGATAAACGTGCGGCCGACATAGTGATTGCGGATAATGCCGTATTCGAAGGGAATGCCGCTCTGCTGGGCGTAGCCGAGCGCCGCGGGCGTTCCGCCATCCGGAACCGGCACCACGACATCGGCCTCGACCGGGGCTTCCTTGGCGAGATTGATGCCCATGTTCTTGCGGGCGACATAGATGCTGCGGCCGCCGACCACGGAGTCGGGCCGGGCAAAATAGACATATTCGAACAGGCAGAGGCGCTGCGGCTTCGGCGCCTCCGGCTTGCGGGCATCGATGGAAATCGAACCGTCCGGCTGGATTTCGCAGATGACCACTTCGCCGTTCTCGACGTCGCGGATGTATTTCGCGCCGATGATGTCGAGAGCACAGGTCTCCGAACAGAAGATCGGCTTGCCGTCGAGTTCGCCCATCACGAGCGGACGAATGCCGATCGGGTCGCGTGCGGCGATCAGCTTCGTGCGTGTCATGGCGAGCATCGAGTAGCCGCCTTCCATCTGGCGGATGGCATCGATGAAGCGGTCGGAGGAAGAGGTCTGCTTGGAGCGCGCGATCAGGTGGAGAACGACTTCGGTATCCGATGTCGACTGACAGATGGCGCCGTCGGCGATCAATTGGCGGCGGAGCGTCAGGCCATTCGTGAAGTTGCCGTTGTGGGCGACGGCGATGCCGCCGACTTCCAGTTCGGCAAAGAGCGGCTGGACGTTGCGGAGCGCGACTTCGCCCGTCGTCGAATAGCGCGTGTGGCCGATGGAGATGAAACCGGGCAGCTTCGCAAGCGTTGCGGGATCCGTGTAGTGGTCACCGACGAGTCCCATGCGCTTTTCGGTGTGGAACTGGCGGCCGTCGAAGGTGACGATGCCGGCAGCCTCCTGACCGCGATGCTGAAGAGCGTGCAGGCCGAGCGCCGTCAGGGGCGCCGCATCACTATGGCCGAGAATGCCGAAAACGCCGCATTCCTCGTGGAGCGTATCTCCGTCGAGTTCATCTCTGAGCGTGGAGGGATAGGACTGGTTCATTGATGCGGGCCTTTGCTCTCACAAGAATGGATCGGCTTCCATAGCATGATGCCGGATGCATGCATTTTAAACGGCGGAGGTCCGGCGGAGCGCAATGCCCGGCCGGACCTTGACTTAACGTCCCGCTCAAATGGCAATTGCCACGCGGCAGGTCAAGCTGTTGAACACTGCGTCAATTCGACTGCTGCTGTGCGCTGCCTGCAGGGGCCGCATCATCCGCGGGGGCCTGTTCGGCGGCAGGCGCATTATCATTCGTGCTTTCGGCCTGCGGCTGAACCTTGTCAAGCACGCTGGCTCTCACCATCTGCGCGAATTCCTCCGGCAGGACCGATTGCAGCTTCACGACCATCGAGTCGAGGAACGGCTTGGACTTGGCATTGTTGACCCAATCCGGCCGGTGGCTGGGGTCGACGAGCCAGTTCCAGAACGCCACTGCCACGACGAGAAGAAGTATGCCGCGCGCAGCGCCGAACAGAAAGCCCAAAGTGCGGTCGAGCGCGCCGATCCGGCTGTCGATGATGAAATCGGCAATCTTCATGGTGGTGAAGGAGATGACGATCAGCGCGATCAGGAACACCACGGCTGCCGAGCCGACGATGGCGATGCGGTCGTCGTCGGTGTATCTCTTCGCGTAGGGCACGAGATAGGGGTAGAGGTAGTAGGCAGCCGCAGCCGAGCCCGCCCAGCTTGCGATCGACAGTACCTCGCGCGAAAAACCGCGAACCATCGCCAGAACGGCGGAGAAGAGCACGACGCCGATGACAATGCCGTCAAAGATCGTAATGGGCATATAAATTCCACTCCAGGACCGCCGCCTGTTGGCAGCTCAGTCGGGCCTCATTCGTGTGCATCCTATATCATCACCGTTTGCGGCAATGAAAGGATCAAACCTCGTCTTCCACACCTCGTAGCGCACCCTTGGACCCGGCAATGCGCGCGACCAGATCCGGCAGGCTTTCGATCTCGCTCCAGCGCCCGGCCGAGCCCTTCGGCAAATCGGCGGAGGCTGACGGAAGCAGCGCTGCAGAAAATCCCAGCTTCTCGGCTTCTTTGAGGCGCTGAGAGGTGTGCGCAACCGGACGGACGGCCCCCGACAGGCTGACTTCGCCGAAATAGACGCAATCGGCTGGAAGGGCAATACCGGCAAGCGAGGAAACGAGTGCCGACGCAACCGCGAGATCCGCGGCCGGTTCACCGATGCGGTAGCCGCCGGCGATATTCAGATAAACGTCGTGCTGGCCGAGCCGCACGCCGCAATGCGCTTCAAGCACCGCAAGGATCATCGAAAGCCGCGCGGAATCCCATCCGACGACGGCGCGGCGCGGCGTGCCGAGCGAGGTCGGCGCCACCAGCGCCTGCACTTCGACGAGGATCGGGCGCGTCCCTTCCATGCCCGCAAACACCGCAGCCCCAGGCGATTTTTCATTCCGCTCGCCGAGGAAAAGCTCGGATGGATTGCCGACTTCGCGCAGGCCCGCGTCCGACATTTCGAAGACGCCGATCTCGTCCGTCGGACCGAAGCGGTTCTTGACCGTCCGCAAAATGCGGTAGTGATGGCCGCGGTCGCCCTCGAAATAGAGAACCGCATCGACCATGTGTTCCACGACACGCGGTCCCGCGATCTGGCCGTCTTTGGTGACATGGCCGACGAGAACCATAGCGGCTCCCGTCTGCTTGGCGAAACGGATCATCGACTGCACGCCGGTGCGCACCTGGGTGACCGTTCCGGGTGCGGACTCCGCCAGTTCACTCCACAACGTCTGGATGGAGTCAATGATGACGAGGTCCGGACGCTTGCCCTCGGCGAGCGTCGCAAGGATGTCCTCGACATTGGTCTCGGCGGCGAGCATCACATCGGTATCGGCGGCGCGGAGGCGCTGGGCGCGCAGCCGCACCTGGGCAACGGCTTCTTCACCGGAGACATAGATGATCTTGTGGCTGCGGCGCGAAAGCGCAGCCGCCGCCTGCATCAGCAGCGTCGACTTGCCGATCCCCGGATCGCCGCCGACCAGCACCGCCGAGCCGCGCACGAAGCCGCCGCCGAGCGCCCGGTCAAGCTCGGAGATGCCGGTATGGATGCGCGGCGCTTCCTCGATCTCCCCGGAGAGGGCGGTGAGCGCTACCGGGCGGCCCTTCTTCGGCGTTCTCGCCGGCCCGCCACCGATCCCGCCCATGGGATCTTCCTCGACAATGGTGTTCCATTCGCCGCAGTTTTCGCATTTGCCTGCCCAGCGGGTATGGATCGTGCCGCAGCTCTGGCAGATGAATTGTGTGCGGGCTTTTGCCATGAAGTCAGTCGCTGCTTTCGGTGAAGTTGGCCAGAATCATATTCTGACGGCCGTGGAGGATTCGGATGACGTGTAGCTCGTCGTCGATGATCGTAAAGTAGATACCGTGATTCTTGAATGGAATGGCGCGCAATCCCGGCATCAGCCATTCGCGATTGACGCCTCTGGAACCGGAACGCGCTGTCTGTATGATCTTTTTGTCGATCTGCTGCAGAAGGCCGCGAGCAGCGATCGCGTCTTCCAATGCGATAAAGGGGTAGATGGATTAAGATCGGCTAACGCCTTTCGAGAGAAGGTGACGCCGGGATTTAATTCTTTTTCTCCGCTGCTTCACGGATGATGTATTCGACAAGCTCTCCCTCATTCTCGAAAGAGACAACGCGGCCGGCGGCAATGTCGTCCAAACCTTCCTGGATCAGCACTCGAACTTCTTCAAGCTTGGTCTCGCGCTGACGCAGCAATGACAGGCCAGCTTCGATCACCGCGTCGGCGCTCTCATAGTGGCCGGCCTTGATCTGCTCGTCGATGAATGCCTGTTGCGCCTTGCGAAGTTGAATTGCCGCCATGCAAGACTCCTTTTCTCGCCAATATAGCAGCCCGCGGACGATATTCCTACACTTCCACCCGCCATGATGCCTGCCTTTCGGAAGCCTGCACCAATCAAAACTAATGATTTTCCTATCAGGTGTGGCGGTGGCAGCATCGGACCCTCAAACGATGGATGCGCCTATGCTCGATTACTCGCTCGCCCACTGGGTCGCCTTTTTGACGGCTGCCGTGCTTCTGAACCTGTCGCCGGGGCCGGATATGGCATTCATCCTCGGCCATACGATCAAGAGCGGAACACGGGCGGGTTTCTCGGCGGTTTTCGGCATCTGGACCGGGGCGTGCATCCATGTGCTGCTTGCTGCCTTCGGGCTATCGGCGATCCTTGCGGCATCAGCGCTTGCCTTCTCTGCCGTCAAGTGGATCGGTGCGATCTATCTCGTATGGCTCGGTATCCAGGCGCTGCGCTCGGGCGGCGAGGGCGGTTTCGTCAAAGCTGCGGGCGAGACGATGCACTGGAGCCGGATCTACCGTCAGGGTGTGCTGGTCTCGCTGCTCAATCCGAAGGTCGCGATCTTCTTCCTCGCCTTCCTGCCGCAGTTCGTCGTCGAAGGCGCAGGCCCGGCGTGGCTGCAGCTTGCCGTTCACGGAGCGCTGATCATCGCGGTTGCGGCGTTCATTGAACCGCCGCTGATCCTGGCTGGCGGACGGCTTGCCGATCTCTTTAAACGCAACAGAAAGATCGGCCTGTGGCTCGACCGCGGGCTTGGCACTCTTTTCGTCGCGCTCGGCGTGCGGCTGGCGCTGACGACACGCTGAAGACACTATTCGTCTTCCGCCACATATTTCCGTTCGTGGCGCAGCCCCATGCTGGTCAGCATCTCGTAGCCGATCGTGCCTGCCGCCCGCGCGGCATCGTCGACGAGGATGTTCTTGCCGAAGAGCTCGATGTAGTCGCCGGCACGGATGAGGTTTTCCGGCAGGTCCGTCACGTCGAAAATGGTGAGGTCCATGGTGATGCGGCCCGCGACTGGCACCTTGTAGCCCTCAAAGAAGCCTTGACCGCCCTGCGGCACGGCCTGACGGAGAGGCACGCCGCCGCTCGACTGGCTGCGCATGTAGCCGTCCGCATATCCGGCCGAAACGATGGCGAGCCGGCTGTCACGCGTGAGCCGGAGCGCGCGGCCGTAGCTGACGGATTCGCCGGCGCTTACGGTGCGCACCTGGATGACGCGGGCCTCCGCGGTCGCGACCGGCCGCATCGGATTGACCATGCCGTTCACGGCCTCGCCGCCATAGATCGAGATGCCGGGGCGGGTCAGGTCGAAATGGTAATCGTCACCGAGAAAAATACCGGCGGAAGCCACAAGGCTTGATTCGATACCTTCATAAGCCCTGCTAACCTTGCGGAATGATTCGAGCTGCTGCCTGTTCATCGGCGACGCCGGATCGTCGCCGCAGGCGAGATGGCTCATGACGAGCACCGGAGCGAAGCTTGCGGGGCGGGAGACATCCTCGACAAGCGCCAGCGCCTCGTCGATGTGCAGACCGAGCCGGTTGAAGCCCGTGTCGACGTGCAGTGCGCAAGGATAGTCACCATAATCCGCAAGCACGGCCATCCAGAAGGCAAGCTGCTCTTCGGACGAGATGACGGGAACCAGGTCGTTCTCGAAGAAGCGGCGCTCGGTGCCCGGCCAGATACCCGCGAGAACGAAGATGCGCGCCTCCGGTGCATAAAGGCGCAGGGTCACGCCTTCATCCACCGTCGCAACAAAGAAATCCCTTGCTCCGGCCAGGAAGAGCGCTTCGCCCGCATCCTCGATCCCCATGCCGTAGGCATCCGCCTTGACGACCGCGGCGGTGCGCGCCTTGCCGGATCGCCGCGCCATATCGTGCCAATTGTCGACCAAGGCTGCGAGATCGACGGTCAGCCGCACGGGTGCGCTGTCGAAATCGTTGGAGAGGTCGTCATCGAAATCGGTCATCGAGGCCCTTTTGTCATCGGAACGTGTCCTGCGATCCTTAACCGTTTCCTGGACGGGAAAAAGGCCGGTACGCGAAAAACCTTCGCGCTGCACAATCTTTTAAGAGATGAGGTCCCGGGTAGGAGTGCCTTGCCCTGCGGCGCGCCGATTGTCCGACGCCGCGTTAGGCATCGGTTGCACAGAAACCTTCTCAAATCTGTCACATCGGCTGGATAGAAGCGCCGGATGGCGCGTGGCCTGTCAGGTGACATGGCTGCTGCGCCTCTTCTTTTTATGGAGTGGGCGATGCGGAACAATCCGGCAATTGTGATCGAGGGTGCGACCGTGGTTTTCAGCGACCGTCTGGAGCAAGCCTCGGTGCGTATCGAGGACGGCCGGATCACGGCGATCGACGGCGCGCGCGACGGGGCGGATGTGGTTGAAGGCGGCGGTCATATCCTCGCGCCGGCTTTCGTGGATATCCACGGTGACGCCTTCGAGCGGCAGCTCATGCCGCGGCCCGGCACCATGCTCCCTGTCGCCGCCGCTATGCTCGAAACGGACCGTCAGCTTGCCGCCAACGGCATTGCGACGGCCTATCATGCCCTGACGTTGAGTTGGGAGCCGGGGCTGCGATCGGTGGAAAATGGTCGCGCCGTTGTCTCCGCCCTCGATGCACTCACCCCGCGGCTGACGGCGGATAATCGCGTGCAACTGCGTTGGGAAACATTCTGCTTCGAGGCTGTCGACCTGATCCGCGAGGCGCTTTCCGGTCCGCGCCTTCCCTCTGTTGCCTTCAACGATCATACATCGATGGCGACGCTGCATCCCTCAGTGCCGTTGCAGGAGCGGCCGTTCGACCTCGATCCGGTCTTCCCGGCGGTTGATCCGGAAACGCCTGCTTTCGCCGCTAAGATGGCGGAACGCGCCAAGCGGGCAAAGATTCCGGTTTCGGACATGGTCTCGCTCGTTCGGGACATGTGGGAGCGCCGACCGCAGGTGCCGGGCGTAATCGAGGCGGTGGCGGCTCTTAGCCGGGCGGCCGGCGCACCGATGCTCTCGCACGACGACAGCCAGATCGAAACGCGCGATTTCTTCCGCGCGCGCGGTGCGCGGATCACGGAATTCCCGATGAACAGGCGGGTGGCGCAGGCCGCCCGCGAAGCCGGCGATTTCATCGTCTTCGGCGCGCCGAACGCGACGCGTGGCGGCAGCCATCTCGCTTCGATCGGCGCAGCCGACATGATCCGCGAGGGCCTCTGCGACATCCTCGCCTCGGATTATTATTATCCGGCGATGTTGCTCGGCCTGGCACGGCTCAAGGCCGACGGAGTCGGGCCGCTCCATGCGCTCTGGCCTCTCGTGTCGGGTAATCCGGCCCGCGCTTCCGGGCTGCACGATCGCGGCGTGATCGAAGTCGGCAAGCGGGCCGATATCGTGCTGGTCGAGTGGCCCGAAGGCGCCGCGCCGACGGTACGACGCACCTGGGTCGCCGGCCGGGAAGCCTATCGGGCGGCTCCGGCAGGCCGCTGAGACTGCTCGGCGTACCGAGGTGGCGTGCAGACGCGGAGCCCCGGAAAACGGCTTGGAACCGCCTGCCTCAGGCAACGCTGCGAAGGTCGAAATCCGCGTGGATGACGTCGTAAGGCACGTGAATACGCCCTTCGTCGTTGACCTCGACCAACCCCCATTCGAGAAGAGGCGCAGTGTCCTCATGGACCCGCTTGACGTCGCGGGAAAGGGCCGCGGATAGGCTGCGGTATGTCGAAGGTCCTAGCTTCTGCAACGTCTCGATCAGGGTCCAGCGCTTCGGTGTCAGGACGCTGAAAAGCTGCTCGGGGGAGGCGAAGCTAAAGACATGGTCCTGTTCTTCTCCGGTTTTCCAGGCAGCGACAAATCCCTCACGAGCTTGGCGGAGAGCGGTTTCGTCATTTCGCTGAATTCGGATAGTGGCGGTCGTCATCGGCGGCGTTGCCTCCTTGTTTCTACGTCTCTGAGGAAGTCATCGATAAGCTTCTCGATCGTCGAGAACTGATACGGTTCTTCGCGCCCCTTGACGTGTCTGTGGTCGCCCTTGCCTCTTTCATTGTCGTAACCAACGACGCGCTGTCCTGGATAACCGTAGAACAAGCTGTATTTGTAGTTATGCAGGCTTCCCGGCAAAGGCTGCGGAACCTTCCAGATGACCGCCTCCACGATGGCCCCGTCCGACAGCACGCTTTTCGAACGGTAAAGCAGTTGAGCCCTCATGTTGGCGATGATGCCAACACGAGGGCTCCTTGTCAAATTGCGATAGAACTCAGTGTTCCTCGTACTGGATGAAGGACGGGTCGGCGAGATCCGCGAAGCGCGTGAACTCCGACTGGAAGGCGAGCTTTACCGTGCCGGTCGGCCCGTGACGCTGCTTGGCGATGATAACGTCGGCCGTGCCCTTCACCTTCTCGAACAGCGCTTCCCATTCTGCATATTTCGGATCGGCCGGATCGCGCGGTTCCAGGTTCTTGACGTAATATTCCTCGCGGAACACGAAGAGCACGACGTCGGCGTCCTGCTCGATCGAGCCCGATTCACGAAGATCGGAAAGCTGCGGCCGCTTGTCGTCGCGGCTTTCCACCTGACG
The DNA here is from genome assembly GCF_012641395.1 of Rhizobium sp. P32RR-XVIII. Lineage (GTDB taxonomy): Bacteria > Pseudomonadota > Alphaproteobacteria > Rhizobiales > Rhizobiaceae > Rhizobium. Next base: position 320,491 of record NZ_JABAIH010000002.1, read on the forward strand.
CGAGAGCTGCGAAAGGGCGATGATCGGAACGTTCAGTTCCTTGCCGAGCGCCTTGAGGCCCGTGGTGATCTGGGTGATTTCCTGCACGCGGTTATCGCCCTTGCCGGCGCCGGTCATGAGCTGGATATAGTCGACGACCAGGCAGTCGAGGCCGCGTTGGCGCTTCAGGCGGCGGGCGCGGGCCGAAAGCTGGGCGATCGAGATGCCGCCGGTCTGGTCGATATAGAGCGGCACCTTCTGCATCATCATCGAGCAGGCGACGAGCTTTTCGAAATCGGCATCGTTGATGTCGCCGCGGCGGATCTTCGAGGAGGAGACTTCCGTCTGCTCGGAGATGATACGGGTGGCGAGCTGTTCGGACGACATTTCGAGCGAGTAGAAGCCGACGACGCCCCCGTTCTTCGCCTTCATGCTGCCGTCGGCCTGCACTTCGCCCTCATAGGCGGCGGCGATGTTGTAGGCGATGTTGGTGGCGAGCGAGGTCTTGCCCATGCCCGGACGTCCGGCAAGCACGATCAAGTCGGAGCGCTGCAGGCCGCCCATCTTGCCATCCAGCGAGTGGATGCCGGTGGAGATGCCGGAAAGACCGCCATCGCGCTCCTTGGCGACGGCCGCCATGTCGATCGCCAGCGCGACGGCATCGTTGAAGGCCTGGAAGCCGCCGTCGTAGCGGCCGTTTTCGGCAAGCTCGAACAGGCGGCGCTCGGTGTCCTCGATCTGCGACTGCGGCGGCATGTCGAGCGGCGCGTCATAGGCGATGTTGACGACATCCTCGCCGATGGTGATCAGCGCGCGGCGCAGCGCCAGATCGTAGATGGCGCGTCCATAGTCCTCGGCATTGATGATCGTCACCGCTTCGCGGGCGAGGCGGGCGAGATATTCGGAGACCGTCATGTCGCCGACCTTCTCGTCGGCCTTCAGGAAGGTCTTGATCGTCACCGGGTTGGCGATCTTGCCCATGCGGATAATGTCGCCGGCAACCTCGTAGATCTTGCGGTGTAGGGGTTCATAGAGATGGATCGGCTTCAGGAAGTCGGACACCCGATAATAGGCGTCATTGTTCATCAGAACAGCACCCAGGAGCGCCTGTTCGGCTTCGATATTGTTGGGTGCTTCGCGGTAATGCTGCTCTGATGGAGCAACGGCGGCAATCTTTCGCGCGGCTTCGTTCATCGTGGTCCGTTCTGTCTTTTCCAACACCGGATTTGAAGGCTCGCAAGCGCAAATGCAAGTGCAACTCAGCAACAGCTCGTGGCTTGCCGTAAGTCCGCCAACGCTTTGCACATTGTTCGACTTCTCCACAGCGCAGGTCTGCACCTTGGAGAAAATACCGCCGGTGTCATCGACAGGACACAGCGCGGGGATAGCGACTCACTCTGAGCATTTTAGCCCGAAGCCAGGGAGCTTGGCACTTGAAAAAAGATCCCGAATAGGAAATATAATTAGCACACTAATAAAGTGGGGCGAAATAGGAACACATGTCGAATAAGCATGTCGGACGTGAACTCTTCGAGGACATCTCTGCATTCACTCGCAAATTGAAGGCGACATTCGCTTCGATCGTACGCGAGCACAACATGACATTGCCGCGCGCGCGCGTTTTCTTTACCCTGAACCGGAAGGACGGCATCAACCAGCGGGAACTCGCCGAGCGGCTGGAACTCGAAACGCCGACGCTGGTTCGTATTCTCGATGCTATGGAAGGGCAGGGCTTCGTGGAGCGCCGCGTCGCCGGCTCCGACCGTCGTGCGAAGGAAATCTACATGACGGAGGCGGGCCGGGCAGTCGCCACCGAGGTTGAGGATCTTGCTGCGGATGTGCGCGCCCGAGTCGTCGCGGGCATTCCCGAAAACGATCTTAAGACGGCTCTGAATGTCATCCGCGCTATGCAGGCGAACCTCGCAGCCGTACGCGGACAATGAGGACGCCCGCATGAGCCTCGCCGAGACGGCAAATGACAATGCTGCGCCCGCTCGCGAGCCGATAAAGGCCGAGGCGCAACAGTCGGCTGCCCCTCCGGCACCAGTGCCGCTGCCGGCCTGGAAGGTGCCGCTCTATATGGCTTCGTCCGTGCTGTTTTTCCTAACGCAGGGGCTCGGCATGAACTTGGTAACGGCCAACATTTACCAGCTTCAAGGTTCATTCTCGGCGACCACTATCGAGATCTCGTGGCTATCGGCCGCATATATGGCGCCCTATGCAAGCCTTACGATCGGGCTCTTCAAGATCCGCACACAGTATGGCCTTCGCCGCTTTGCCCAGTTCAGCATCATCTGCTTTGTCGTCGCTTCGCTGATGAACCTGTTGATTACCGACCTGCATTCGGCGATCGTCGTGCGCACTCTCAGCGGCATGGCCGCGGCGCCGCTTTCGACGCTCGGCTTCCTTTACATGCTGGAAGCCTTTCCACCGGACAAGAAGCTCTCCGTCGGTCTCAGCCTGGCGCTGATGAACACACTCTTTGCGGCGCCGATCGCCCGTATCATCTCACCTCAGCTGCTGCAGCTTGGCGGATACGAAGCGCTCTACACTTTCGAGATGGGGCTGGCGTTGATCGCCTTGCCGGTCATCTACCTGCTGCCGTTGACTCCGCCGCCGCGCGCCAAGGTCATCCAGCGGCTGGATATCCTGAGCTACCTGCTGCTCGCCGTTGGCTTCGGCTGCCTGGCCGTCGTGCTGACGCTCGGCCGTCTCTACTGGTGGTTCGAGGCCGAATGGCTTGGCGCCGTGCTTGCCGTCGCCGTCGGTTCGCTGGCGCTGATGTTCGCAATCGAACTGCCGCGCAAAAATCCGATGATCGATCTGCGCTGGCTCTTCTCCGGTCCGAACATGCGGATCGCCGGCCTGCTGCTGCTCTTCCGCTTCGTCGCCGCGGAACAGTCGGCGACGGCGGCGAACTTCTATCAGCAGCTCGGTCTGCTTAACGACCAGACGATCTATCTTTATGCGATCATCCTGCTGGCATCGCTTGTTGGCGGGCTCTTCTGCGCGTTCCTGATGGTGACCCGCTACGTGGAAACGGCGCATGTGCTGGCGCTCGTGCTCATCGCCTCCGGCGCCTATCTCGACAGTCAGTCCACCAGTCTGACGCGGCCGACCGAAATGTATCTTAGCCAAGCTATGGTGGCTGCCGGTGCGGCGTTGTTCCTGCCACCGGTCATGTCGAAGGGCTTCGCCGCCGCACTGGCCAAGGGCATACCGTACATCGTCAACTTCCTCGTGATCTTCCTCTTCACGCAGAGCATCGGCTCGCTTTTTGCTTCTGCCGTCCTCGGCACCTTCGTGACCATCCGGGAGAAGTTTCATTCCAACGTGCTGGTCGAGCATATACTGCTCACCGACCCGGTCGTGGCGTGGCGCGTGTCGCAACTCTCCGCCGCCTACGGCAAGGCGATCATCGACAAGACGCTGCTGAATGCCGAGGGGTTGTCGCTCCTCAGCCAGCAGGTGACGAAGGAAGCTTACGTGCTCGCCTACAATGATGCCTTCTACGTCATCTTCGTCGCCTGCGTCGCAGGGCTTGTCGTTCTCCTCCTTCAACTTGCATGGAAGCGCCTGCCTTGGCAGAGGGCAGCGAACGCCGCCATTGCCCAATCCTGAGCCGAGTCACCTCGCATGTTCAAGTTCCTTCGCTCGCCGAGTACCCTGATCGTCCTCCTCGCCGGTGCCGCCGGTGTGTTGCTGGTTCTCTATGCATGGCGCTTGCCGCCCTTCGTCACCTCGGTCGAGACGACAGACAACGCCTATGTGCGCGGTTATGTGACGCTGATGAGCCCCCAGGTGAGCGGCTATGTCGTCGACGTGCCGGTCAAGGACTATGAGCAGGTGAAGCAGGCGCAGGTGCTCGCCAAGATCGATGATCGCATCTATGCGCAGAAGCTCGCCCAGTCGCGCGCGGCCCTCGACGCCCAGAAGGCGTCGCTGGCCAACTCGCATCAGCAGGAAGTGTCTGCCCAGGCCACCATTGCCTCGAGCGAGGCCGCGATCGACAGCGCCACCGCTGCCTTGAAACGCGCGCAGCTTGCCTGGGATCGCGTCAACAGCCTCAGTAATCGCGGCATCGCGTCCGCCAGCGAGTCGGAAGCCGCCCAGGCCACGCTCGAACAGGCAAAGGCGGCAGTGAACCAGGCGCAGGCCGCGCTCGAAGTCTCCAAGCAAAGCCTTGCGACGATCATCGTCAACCGCTCGTCTCTGGAGGCAAACGTTGCCGGCGCTGAAGCCGCGGTTCATCTGGCGGAGATCGACCTGCAGAACACCTCGATCGTCGCGCCGCGTGACGGCCATCTCGGCGAAGTCGGCGTGCGGGTCGGTCAATATGTGACGTCGGGGACGCAGCTCATGGCCGTCGTTCCGGAGGACGTCTGGGTGATCGCCAATTTCAAGGAAACGCAGCTCGATGGCATGCAGATCGGTCAGCTCGTATCCATCTTCGTCGATGCGCTCGAGCACCGCCGGCTTACCGGGCGCGTCGAGCGCTTCTCGCCGGCAGCAGGTTCGGAGTTTGCAGTCATCAAGCCGGACAACGCAACCGGCAATTTCACCAAGGTTGCTCAGCGCGTCGGCGTTCGGATCAGCATCGATCCGGGCCAGGAATTGGCCAAGGATCTGTCGCCGGGCCTCTCGGTCGTGGTCAAGATCGACAAGAGCGCTGCACCCGTCAAAAGCGTGGCTGAGAACTAGAAACGAAAAAGCCCGGCGCGAAGCCGGGCTTTTTGTATGAGCAAGCTCGAAGCGAAGCTTATGCTTCTTCTTCTTCGTCGCCGCGGTCGGCTTCCGGATCGAAGAAGTCTTCCGGACGCAGGGCGTCTTCGTCAACACCATAGATGGCGTCGACCGAGGTGAGGGTTTCGCCCTTGGCCTGGCGCTCGGCTTCATCGGCAGAGCGAGCAACGTTGAGATTGACGTGGATTTCGACTTCGGCGTGAAGCTGCAGCTCGACCTTGTGGATGCCGATTGCCTTGATCGGCGTGTTCAGGTGTACCTGGTTGCGGCCGATGTTGAAGCCTTCGGCCGCCAGAATGTCAACGACGTCACGAGCGGCGACCGAGCCGTAGAGCTGGCCGGTTTCGCCGGCAGAGCGAACAACGATGAACGACTTGCCGGCGAGGACGTCGGCAACCTTTTGTGCTTCCGACTTGCGCTCGAGGTTGCGGGCTTCGAGCGTCGAACGCTCGGCTTCGAAGCGGGCCTTGTTGGCAGCGTTGGCGCGAAGCGCCTTGCCGAGCGGCAGGAGGTAGTTGCGTGCGAAGCCGTCGCGAACCTTTACGGTTTCGCCCATCTGGCCGAGCTTGGAGATGCGTTCGAGAAGAATGACGTCCATCTTCGTTTTCCTTTCGTGTCTTAGATTTGCTTGTCTGTGGGTTTGGGGGCATCGGCATTCTTGCTCGGGGTCAATGCGATCGCTTTGCGCGTATCGGACAGACCGACGACAAGAATGAAAAAGGCTGGCAACATCAGGATAAGCGATGCCAGGTAGCAGAGGATCAGCGCCGGGAGACGCCAATCCTTGCCGCGCGTGCGGAAATGCACCGCGGCGAAACCGGAAAGCAGGAAACCGGCGCCGAAGGTGCCGACGACGGTTGCTCCGATCATCGCCGGAACGCCGCTGAAGAAGGTGGCGGCAAGGCCGGCGAGAAAGATGAAGATCGCGTTGCGGCTCATGCGCAGCGCAGACGGAATATCCTCCCGCGGACGAAGGGCGCGGCCGGATGCATTCACGATGCCCGTTGCGACGTAGTAGGCCGCAAACAGCATGGTGACCCACATCGCGCCCTGAATGGCGGGCAGCATCAGAAGGAGCAGCGACTTTGTCTGCGCGGTGGCCGCGGCATCGGCAGTGAAACTCGGCTCCTGCTGCGAAAGCGAGCCGAACAGCGTATCGACCATCTGGCTGATGAGTTCCGGCCCATAGCCGATCATGTAGCCGGTCACGACGACAGCGAGCGTCACGAGGCCGCAGAGATGCAGCAGGATATCGGAAAGCGGATACCAGGCCATGAGGTGTTCGGGTCCGCCGAGTTCGGAGGCCGGACGGGCGAGGTTCGCAAGATGGCTGATCCAGCCCGCAGGCAGCAGCGTTACCAGCGTCATCATCAGCGCGAAGGTCGGGGAAATGGCGACAGCGCCGACCACGGCAGCGGTCACGACGGCCGAGATTGCCGCGGCATTGCCCCAGCCGAGGCCGACGAGAAGAATCGGAAGCGCGGAAGCTGCGTAGAGCACAGCGCTGAACGACAACTGAACGCTCGCGCCGAGCACCAGAAGTGCGGCGGTAATGCCGGCAAGAGCGCCGGTCAGCAGCGTTTTATAGTTCAGTCGGTTCACGTTCGCTGTCCTGCTTCATCAAGCAGTTAGAGGATGTTTCCTGAATCAACTTCAGAGAAACCCGCCTCAACATGGGTTTTAAGGGTTCCGATCCGCGCCCATCGCGAAAGGGAGAAGGGAAGGCATCGCTGCCTTCCCTCAATTCAGCGCGTCAGCCGATTAGGCGACGACGTACGGCAGCAGGCCGAGGAAGCGGGCGCGCTTGATCGCCTGAGCGAGTTCGCGCTGCTTCTTCTGCGAAACAGCCGTGATGCGGGACGGAACGATCTTGCCGCGCTCGGAAATGTAGCGCTGCAGGAGACGGACGTCCTTGTAGTCGATCCGCGGAGCGTTTGCGCCGGAGAACGGGCAGGTCTTGCGGCGGCGATGGAACGGGCGGCGGACCGGAGCGGAGGAAGCTTCAGACATTCTTAGATCTCCTTATGCACGGTCTTCGCGGGGAGCGCGATCCGGACGCGGGCCACGCTGGAAGTCGCCGTCACGGCGCGGCGGACGGTCACCGAATTCGCGGCGCGGGCCACGGTCGGCACCATCACGCGGGCCGCGGTCGTCGCGGTCGCGCTTCTGCATCATGGCAGACGGGCCTTCTTCGTGCTTTTCGACAGCGATCGTCATGTAGCGCAGGACGTCTTCGCTGATGCGCATCTGGCGTTCCATTTCCTGGACGGCAGCTGCCGGTGCATCGATGTCCATCAGGGCGTAGTGAGCCTTGCGGTTCTTCTTGATGCGGTAGGTGAGGGACTTGAGGCCCCAGTTTTCGATGCGCCCGACTTTGCCGCCGTTAGCTTCGATCACGCCCTTGTACTGTTCTACGAGGGCATCGACCTGCTGAGCGGAAATATCCTGCCGGGCAAGGAATACATGTTCATAAAGAGCCATGACAGCTTTGCCTTTCTTGCGTTGGTTCAACCCGAACTTCGGCGGCTAAGCCTCAACGACTGCTCCTGATTGGGCGGACCCAGGCAAGAAAAGCGTTTCCGAGACGGTCGAGAGCGGAGACACGGGAGGCTGGAACGCTTCCGTTCCGAACGATTTCCGGGGAAACCGGCCCTCCGTTCAGCCACCAGCCAGAAGACCGGGTTTGAGAACAGGGGCGCTTATACGGATTTTTCGGCAGAAGGCAAGAGCACCCGCAATCGAGAAGAACGCGCACGGCTCAATTCGAATGCTTTGCTCGGATCTCCGCCGCTTTACCGACGGCGTCATCCAGCGGCGCGATCCTTGGAGGAGGTTTCGCTTTTAGCGACCAATCGCCCCCAGAAGGAAGCTGAAATCACCTGTAAGTAGCAGCCTTTGCGTCGTTTCAAATAGAGCGCTGCCTTAGTCGGCTCTTTGCGCAGCTAGCGCAAGGTCATTATTTCATGTATAACTCGTGCGGCGAACAAGAAAAAGCAAGCTAATTTCATCGTTTCGTAGGTCAATAGAACATACAACTGTAGCAATACAACTATACCATACCGCTATCTGGAGAGTAGCCACTTCACTCGAAGTTAATAATAGGGAGGATGCGATGCGTGCACCAAGAACAGTTGGCGACCGGGAGTCGTTCTGCAAGCTGAAACAACTCATTCCTCTGGCCTTAAGCCTCACAGTATTTCCGATCGCCGCAGCGCATGCGGCAGACGCAATCACCGAAGAAGAAGCTCATGCGATAGGTGTGGACGCCTACGTCTATTTCTACCCTCTGCTGTCGATGGATATTACCCGGAAACAGCTGACTAACGCCGAAGCCAAGGAAGGCGCCATCGGCGGCCCACCCAATCGCTTCAACAATATCCTCGAGTTCCCGCCGGCGAACATGAAGGTGGTGGTCCGCCCGAATTTCGACACGCTGTATTCCAGCGGCTGGCTTGACTTGACGAAGGAGCCCGTTGTCGTTTCCGCACCGGACACCGGCGGACGCTACTACCTGTTGCCCATGCTCGATATGTGGACGGATGTGTTTGCGGCGCCGGGCTGGCGGACAACCGGAACCGGGGCCGGCCACTTCCTGGTTACACCTCCCGGCTGGCGGCCTGATCTGCGCGACAAATTCGATGAATTCAAGCTGCCGGAAGGAACGCAAAGGATCGATGCGCCGACGCCCTACGTCTGGGTCATCGGACGGACGAAGACCGACGGACCGCCAGACTATGACGCCGTTCACAAGATTCAGGACGGTTACAAGATCACCGTGCTCTCCGAGTGGGGCAAGGAGGCAAAACCGGTCGACGTCAAGATCGACCCGTCGATCGACATGAAGACGCCGCCCAAGACCCAGGTCGATACCGCGTCGGCAGGAGCGTATTTCGCTAACGCTGCCGAACTCCTGAAGGTCTATCCTCCGCATATCACGGATCAGCCGATCATTGCCCGAATGAAGCGGATCGGCATCGAGCCAGGCAAGAGCTTCGATCTCTCCAAGGCCGATCCGGCCGTCCAGAAGGCACTCGAGACGGTTCCGCAGGACGCCCAGGAGCTGATGGCTTGGAAGGTGAGGACCTTAGCACGCGTGGCCAATGGCTGGTCGATGAACACCGACACGATGGGTGTCTACGGCAACTACTATCTGAAGCGCGCCATCGTTGCGCAACAGGGTCTCGGCGCCAACCTGCCAGAGGATGCAATCTATCCGTTGAATCTGGCAGACGAAAGCGGCCAGGCGCTCCATGGCGGGAACAACTACACGATCCACTTCGAGAAGTCTGAAATTCCGCCCGCCCAGGCCTTCTGGTCGGTGACGCTATATGACGACAAGGGATTTCAAGTCACCAATTCCATCAACCGCTTCGCTGTCAGCAGCTGGATGCCTTTCCAATACAATCCCGATGGTTCGCTTGATCTCTATTTCCAGCGCGAGAGCCCGGGCAAGGAGAAGGAGTGGAACTGGTTGCCAACTCCGGAAGGGCCGTTCAACCTGACAATGCGGCTCTACGCACCCAAGCCTGATGCCCTGACGGGAAAGTGGAACCCGCCACCGGTTGCCAAGGCCAGCGTAGCATCCGTGCTTACGGCTCAATAGCCGGGGATGAGGGACGAAAGGGCGAGCGGTTGCTCGCCCTTGTCACGGATTGCATTTCATCTTCTGAGAGGCGAATGCGGCCGCTTCATATCGGCATCGGATACTGCCGGTGCACCTTCTCGATATCGGCCAGCACGTCGCTCGAAAGCCTTACATCGACCGAGCTCAGATCGACCTTCAATTGCTCCATCGTCGTCGCGCCGATGATGGCGGACGTCACGAAGCGGCGGGTCAGGCAGAAGGCGATCGCCATCGCGGAGGGGTCAAGGCCGTGCTTTGCGGCGATCCCCAGGTAGGCCTTGGTCGGCGCTTCCTGCAGCGGCTGCAGGCGGCCGCCGAGATTGCCGTTGATTGCGGCGCGCGATCCAGCGGGCTTGGCACCATTCTGATACTTGCCTGTGAGCAGACCGGCTGCGAGCGGGGAATAGGCAAGCAGGCCGACATCCTCGTAATGCGAAAGCTCCGCCATATCGAGATCGAAATGGCGATAAAGCAGGCTGTATTCGTTCTGGACACTTGCGACGCGCGGCAGGTTCTTCTGCTCGGAAAGCGTCAGATACTTCTGCGTGCCCCATGTGGTTTCGTTGGAGAGGCCGAAGGCGCGGATTTTGCCGGCCTTCTGCAGTTCGCCGACCGCCTCGAGAATGTCCACCATGTTGGCGATCGCCTTTTCACGGTTCTGTTCGAAAGGATCGTAGTTCCAGCTCTGGCGGAAGTGGAAATGGCCGCGGTTCGGCCAGTGGATCTGGTAGAGATCGACATAATCGGTCTTCAGTCGCTTCAGGCTGGCGTCGAGCGCAAGGCGAATGTTCTTGGCATCGGCGCCTTGGCCATTGCGGATGTAATCGCGGCCTTGGCCAGCGACCTTGGTCGCGAGAACGACGTCCTTTCGCTTGCCGGTCTTTTCGAACCAGCTGCCGATATATTCCTCCGTGCGCCCCTGCGTTTCCGCCGTGAGGGGCGTCGTCGGATAGAGCTCTGCGGTATCGAAGAAATTGACGCCCTTCTCGACGGCGTAATCCATCTGCTGGTGCGCTTCGGCTTCTGTGTTCTGCGAGCCCCAGGTCATGGTACCGAGGCAGATCTGCGAAACGGAAATATCAGTGCGGCCTAATTTATTGAGCTTCATTAGAAAACCTTGAAAACAGAATGAGTAGAGGTGTCCGGGGAGGGCGGCGCGAATTTAGGCTCGAATTCCGCAAGCGCAAGGGAAAAGTCGTGGCTTTCCATGCCTGCAAAAGGCTTTGGAGAGCCTGCCGTGGCTATTGACTCTCCCTGCAAGAACGTCAATTGGAGGCGAAATCGCCCGAATGACATAATAAGGGACATTAGATGACTGTCGCTTTCACATTTCCCGGCCAGGGCAGCCAGGCTGTCGGCATGGGCAAGGAATTGTCGGAAAACTTTGCCGAGGCCCGAGCCGTCTTCGACGAAGTGGATGATGCGCTCGGCGAAAAGCTCTCGACGATCATGTTCGAAGGCCCGGAAGATACGCTGACGCTGACGGCAAACGCCCAGCCGGCGCTGATGGCGGTATCGCTCGCCGTCGTTCGCGTCCTTCAAGCGAAGGGTCTCGATCTGAAGTCGAAGGTATCCTACGTCGCGGGCCACTCGCTCGGCGAATATTCCGCGCTTTGTGCCGCCGGCACCTTCTCGCTTGCTGATACCGCGCGCCTGCTGCGCATTCGCGGCAATGCAATGCAGGCAGCCGTTCCGGTCGGCGTCGGCGCGATGGCGGCCATCATCGGCCTCGAGCATGCAGACGTACTGGCTGTATGTGAAGAGGCTTCCGCTATCGGCTCCTGCCAGATCGCCAACGATAACGGCGGCGGCCAGCTGGTGATCTCCGGTGAAAAAGCGGCCGTCGAGAGAGCTGCGGGCCTTGCGACCGACAAGGGTGCCAAGCGCGCCATCCTGCTGCCGGTCTCTGCGCCCTTCCACTCGAAGCTGATGGCTCCCGCCGCAGAAGCGATGCGCGAAGCGCTCGCGGGAGTGAAGAAGTCCGATCCGATCGTACCCTTGATCGCCAATGTCCGCGCCGCACACGTGACGGACGCCGGCGAAATCGCCGCGCTGCTCGTCGAGCAGGTCACCGGCCAGGTCCGCTGGCGCGAAACCGTGGAATGGTTTGCTGCAAACAATGTTACGACGCTTTATGAACTTGGCACCGGCAAGGTTCTGACAGGCCTTGCGCGCCGCATCGACAAGACGGTCAACGGCATCGCCGTCAATACGCCTGCCGACATCGACGCGGCCGTCGCCGCCCTCATGGCCTGATTGGTTTCACCAGATATAAGGAACGCCCCCATGCTCGATCTTTCCGGCCGCAAGGCCCTCGTCACCGGCGCATCCGGCGGCATCGGCGAGGAAATCGCCCGCATCCTGCACAAGCAGGGCGCGATCGTCGGACTCCACGGCACCCGCGTCGAGAAGCTTGAGGCGCTGGCGAGCGAGCTTGGCGATCGCGTCAAGATCTTCCCGGCGAACCTCTCCGACCGTGACGAGGTCAAGGCGCTCGGCGTCAAGGCGGAAGCCGAGCTCGAAGGCGTCGATATTCTGGTGAACAACGCAGGCATCACCAAGGACGGCCTTTTCGTGCGCATGAGCGACGAGGATTGGGACAGCGTCATCGAGGTGAACCTTACCGCGATGTTCCGGCTGACGCGCGAGCTGACGCATCCGATGATGCGCCGCCGCTATGGCCGCATCATCAATATCACCTCGGTGGTCGCTGTCACGGGCAACCCGGGCCAGGCGAACTACTGCGCCTCCAAGGCCGGCATGATCGGCTTCACCAAGTCGCTCGCCCAGGAGATCGCGACCCGTAACGTGACGGTCAATTGCGTCGCTCCGGGCTTCATCGAATCCGCCATGACCGGCAAGCTCAACGACAAGCAGAAGGAAGCGATCATGGGGGCGATCCCGATGAAGCGCATGGGCACCGGCGCCGAAGTCGCTTCGGCCGTTGCCTATCTCGCCTCCTCGGAAGCTGCGTATGTGACAGGCCAGACTCTGCACGTAAACGGCGGCATGGCCATGATCTGAAACGGAAAACCGGCGCCGTCCGCGTTTTTCGGTTGAATAGCGTGTTGAGCAACCGAACGGGGTTGATTTTCAGGCTTTGCGGCAGACATAAACCGTGTTAAGCGGGCCATGACTGTCACAGTCGTCCCGGAAACCAAGGCACCGGCGGGTTTTTGCCAGCGTGGAACATCTTAGAAGCCCGGGCTAACGAGTTTGCCGAAAGTGCCAAAGGGCGCCGAAGGCTGAAACAGGGTAGGGGTGCCGGAAGGCATTCTGATCAGGATATAAGGTCGAGGAAACCGACATGAGCGATATCGCAGAACGCGTAAAGAAAATTGTTATTGATCATCTTGGCGTCGACGCCGAGAAGGTTGTCGAGGGCGCCAGCTTTATCGACGATCTTGGTGCTGACTCCCTCGATACGGTCGAACTGGTTATGGCGTTCGAAGAAGAATTCGGCGTGGAAATTCCGGACGACGCAGCAGACTCGATCCTGACGGTCGGCGACGCAGTAAAGTTCATCGAAAAGGCTCAGGCTTAATCCTGAGTGATTTCCAAAGGGCGGGCCATGAGTCCGCCCTTTTTATTTGTGCATTGCTTTATTCAAAGTGAAAAATACAGGCGGGGAAGCTGTCGATGAGACGGGTCGTCATCACCGGTACCGGCATGGTATCACCCTTGGGATGCGGAACTGAAGTCACCTGGGCTCGGCTGCTCGCCAGCCAGAGCGGCGCCCGCCTCGTCACCGAATTCGAGGTGGAGGATCTTCCCGCCAAGATCGCCTGCCGCATTCCTGTCGGTGACGGCACGGAGGGCACCTTCAACGTCGATGATTGGATGGAGCCGAAGGAACAGCGCAAGGTCGATCCCTTCATCATTTATGGCATGGCAGCCGCCGATATGGCGCTGAACGATGCCAACTGGCACCCCGAGGCAGATGAGGATCAGATCGCGACCGGCGTCCTGATCGGTTCCGGCATCGGTGGCATCGAGGGTATTGTCGAGGCTGGCTACACGCTCCGCGACAAGGGCCCGCGCCGGATCTCGCCGTTCTTCATCCCCGGCCGTCTGATCAACCTCGTATCCGGCCAGGTTTCGATTCGTCACAAGCTCAGGGGACCGAACCATTCGGTCGTCACGGCCTGCTCGACCGGCGCACATGCCATTGGCGATGCGGCCCGTCTGATCGCGCTTGGCGATGCCGACGTGATGCTGGCGGGCGGCACGGAATCGCCGGTCAGCCGTATCTCCCTCGCAGGCTTCGCGGCGTGCAAGGCGCTTTCCACGCAACATAATGACAATCCGCAGAAGGCATCGCGTCCCTACGATCGCGACCGCGACGGCTTCGTCATGGGCGAGGGCGCCGGTATCGTCGTGCTCGAAGAGCTGGAACATGCCAAGGCCCGCGGCGCGAAGATCTATGCAGAAATCGTCGGTTACGGTCTCTCGGGCGACGCCTATCATATCACCGCGCCGTCGGAGGATGGTGAGGGTGCGCAGCGTTGCATGGCCATGGCGCTGAAACGCGCCGGACTGACGGCTGCCGATATCGATTACATCAACGCCCACGGCACCTCGACCATGGCCGATACGATCGAACTTGGGGCCGTCGAGCGTCTCGTTGGCAATGCGGCGTCCAGGATCTCGATGTCTTCGACGAAGTCCGCCACCGGCCATCTGCTGGGTGCGGCCGGCGCGATCGAAGCGATCTTTGCAACGCTTGCGATCCGTGACAACGTTGCACCGCCGACGATAAATCTGGATAATCCCGAACGGGAAACCGCTATCGATCTTGTTCCGCACAAGGCTCGTCAGCGAGAGATCAATGTGGCACTGTCGAATTCCTTCGGATTCGGCGGTACGAATGCATCGCTGGTGCTGCGCCGCTATACAGCTTGAACGCGGTTTTTGAGGCTGCGGGAGTAGGGGTGCCAGCGTCGTTCGAAAAGGTGCTGCCACCTGTTTTTTGCCGTATTGCTTCTTAAAACAGCGGATAGGCGAAATTAGAGGATTGCCGTGAGCGATACGAACCACAGCAACGAATCGGCAGACCAGAGCGGCCAGCCGGCGCAAAACGGGCGGATCATTCCGAAGTCGCCCAACGAAGCGCTGCGTCCTGAGCGTGTTCCGGAGCCGCCGAAGCGTTCCAAGAAAGCGCGCAGCCAGGTCATCATCTTCCTGAACTTCCTCATGACGATGGTGGTGCTTGCCTGCGCCGCCGGCATCTTCGCCTTTTATTATGCAATCTCCAGCTATCAGGACCCCGGTCCGCTGGAGACGAACACCAATTTCATTGTGCGCAACGGAGCCGGCCTTTCGGAAATTGCCTCCAATCTTGAGCGCAACAACATCATCTCCGATGCTCGTATCTTCCGCTACCTGACAGCCACTCGCCTGAATGACGGCGAGAGCCTCAAGGCCGGTGAGTACGAAATCAAGGCCAAGGCCTCCATGAACGACATCATGGAACTGCTGAAGTCTGGCAAATCGATCCTCTATTCGATCTCCTTCCCGGAGGGGCTGACAGTCCGTCAGATGTTCAACCGGATGGGCGAGGATGCCGTACTCGAAGGCGAAGTGCCGACGGCGCTTCCGCCGGAGGGCAGCCTACGCCCGGATACTTACAAGTTCTCCCGCGGCACGAAGCGCACCGAGATCATCGACCAGATGGCCGCGGCGCAGACGAAGCTCGTGGATCAGATCTGGGAGAAGCGCGATCCTTCGGTCCCGTTGAAGTCGAAGGAGGAGTTCGTCACGCTCGCTTCGATCGTCGAGAAGGAAACCGGCGTTGCCGACGAGCGGGCGCATGTCGCGTCCGTTTTCCTGAACCGCCTCAGCAAGGGCATGCGGCTTCAGTCCGATCCGACGATCATCTACGGTCTTTTCGGCGGCGACGGAAAGCCGGCTGACCGCCCGATCTTTCAGTCGGATCTAAAGAAAGAGACACCCTACAATACCTACGCGATCAAGGGTCTTCCGCCGACGCCGATCGCGAATCCTGGCCGCGATGCACTGGAAGCAGTCGCCAACCCGTGGAAATCGGCAGACCTCTATTTCGTTGCCGATGGCACGGGAGGGCATGTTTTCGCGGCGACACTTGACGAGCATAATGCCAATGTGAAGCGCTGGCGTAAGCTCCAGGCCGAAAAGGGGAGCGACCCGAATATCGCGGTTGACGGCCAGCCAGGATCGGCGCAAGCCGACGAACCTGCTCAACAGAAGAAAAAGACGAACTGATTTCGGAGGCTCGGATGGCTTTGCAGTCCATGACCGGTTTTGCGCGGCGCGAGGGTACGAGCGGCCGCTGGCGCTGGGCATGGGAACTGCGTTCGGTCAACGGTAAGGGGCTCGACCTCAGGCTTCGCTTGCCGCCCGGTCTCGAGCGCATGGAAACTGAAGTGCGCCGTGTCGCCGGCGAGCAGTTCAGCCGAGGCAACATGCAGGCCAATCTCTCGGTTTCGGCGGGCGAGAACCGTTTTGAGGCGGTCCTCAATCAGGAAACACTGGCGAACGTCCTTGCGCTGCGCGATCAGCTTGCCGGGATTATCGATCCCGAGCCGCTGCGCCTGGACACGCTTCTGTCTATCCGCGGGCTCGTCGAGTTTCGCGAGACCGAGGATAGCGCGGAAGAGATTGCCGCGCGCGATGCGGATATCGCGACGGGCCTGCTGACGGCTCTTTCCGACCTCAAGCTCATGCGCGAGCAGGAGGGGGCTGCGCTGTCCCGCGTGCTGCTTAATCACGTTTCGACCATCGAGAACCTGGCGCATGCCATTGAACGCGACCCTTCGCGCACGCCGCAGGAAATTTCGGCACGGATCAAAGCGCAGATTGCCTTGTTGATGGACGGGGCGGGCACGCTCGACAGGGACAGGTTGCATGCGGAAGCCGCGCTGCTCGCCACCAAGGCCGACGTCAGCGAGGAGATCGACCGGTTGAGGGCACATGTCGCGGCCGCACGTGATCTGTTGGGGCGCGGCGGTCCGGTTGGCCGCAAGCTCGATTTCCTTGCACAGGAATTTAACCGTGAATCGAATACCATCTGTTCGAAGTCGAATGCTGCGGCGGTCACTGCCGCCGGCATCGAACTGAAAGTCGTCATCGACCAGTTCCGCGAACAGGTCCAGAATCTGGAGTAGGACATGAAGCCGGCGAAATCCTCGCCCGTTCCGATCGCTCGCCGCGGTCTGATGCTCGTCATCTCGTCGCCGTCGGGCGCAGGCAAATCGACCATCGCAAGGACGCTGCTTGCGCAGGACAGCCAGATCGGCCTTTCCGTCAGCGTGACAACGCGTCCGCGACGCGCGAGCGAAGTCGACGGCATTCATTATCATTTCATAAGCATCCGCGAGTTCGAGCGGCTTCGCGATTCTGATGCGCTGCTGGAATGGGCCGAAGTGCACGGCAATTTTTACGGCACTCCGCGCGAGCCGGTGGAAGCGGCGATGGCTGAGGGGCGGGACATGCTTTTCGATATCGACTGGCAAGGGGCCTTGCAGCTGCAGGAGAAGATGTCGGCGGACGTCGTTTCCATCTTCGTTCTGCCGCCGACGATGACCGAATTGCAGTCGAGGCTTCACCGGCGCGCTGAAGATTCCGAAGACGTGATTGCACGCCGTCTGGCTAATTCCCGCGCTGAAATCGCGCATTGGCGGGAATACGACTATGTGATCGTCAATGACGATCTCGAGACAGCATTCGACGCGGTCCAGTCGATCGTAAGGGCCGAGCGCCTGCGCCGCGACCGGCGGCACGGCGTTTTCGATTTCGTCACCAAACTGTTGGAAGAGACACCGGTTCTCTAAAGCGAATTCGCAAGCAGGCAGAATTCCTCGACGGACAGCGTTTCAGCGCGGCGCTGCGGATCTATGCCTGCCTTATTCAGCAGGTTCTCGCCGCCAAGCGGCTTGAGGCTCTGGCGCAGCATCTTGCGCCGCTGTCCGAACGCCGCCTGCGTGACTTTCTCGAGATTCGCGACGGCGCAGGGGATCGGGCTTTCCTTCGGCGTCAGATGCACCACCGTCGACGTTACCTTCGGCGGTGGCGTGAAGGCCTGCGGGGATATGTCGAAGGCCATCCGGGCATCGGTGCGCCAGCCACAGAGCACGCCCAACCGGCCGTAATGGTCTTCGCCCGGTTCCGCGACGATGCGCTCGCCGACTTCCTTTTGGAACATCAGCGTCAGGGATTCCCAGAACGGCGGCCATTCCTTTGGCAACAGCCAGTTCACCAGCAGCTGCGTGCCGACGTTGTAAGGAAGATTGGCAATGATCTTGATTGGTCCTGCAGGCGCCAGCGCCTCGAAATCTGTCTTCAGCGCGTCACCACCGAGCACTTCAAGCTTGCCGGGATAATGATCCGATATTTCCGCCAGCGCGGGCAGGCAGCGCGGATCGCGCTCGACGGCGATCACTTTTCTCGCACCCAGCGCCAGAATGGCGCGCGTCAGCCCGCCGGGCCCAGGCCCGACCTCGAAGACGGTAGAGCCTTCGAGAGATCCAGCGGTGCGCGCCACCTTCTGCGTCAGGTTGAGATCGAGAAGAAAGTTCTGGCCAAGAGCCTTGCGTGCATCAAGGCCGTGACGCTGAATCACGTCGCGAAGCGGCGGCAGGCCATCAAGTGCGGCCATCAGCGCTGTACCGCCGACCGGCTGAGTTGGGCTGCAAGCTTCAGGGCTGCAATCAGGCTCTGCTCACGCGCAATGCCTTTGCCGGCAATACCAAACGCCGTCCCGTGATCCGGCGAAGTCCGCACGAAAGGCAGCCCGAGCGTCACGTTGACGGAATCGTCGAAGCCCAGCGCCTTGGCGGGAATCAGCGCCTGGTCGTGATACATGCAGATCGCGACATCATACCGGGCGCGTGCCTCGTCGTGGAACATGGTATCCGCGGGCAGGGGGCCAATGGCATCGATGCCCTCGGAACGCAGAAGCTCAATGGCCGGATAGATGATGTCTTCGTCTTCCCGTCCCATCGTGCCGCTTTCGCCGGCATGCGGATTGAGACCGGCGACCGCGAGGCGCGGCCTCTCTATGCCGAAGCGCTGCCTGAGGTCGGCATGGGCGATGCGGCAGGTTTCCGCGATCAACTCACCACTGAGTGCCTGGGGCACGTCCTTGATCGGGATATGAATGGTAACCGGGATCGCCCGCAGCTTGGGACCCGCGAGCATCATGACCGGTCTGACCGGCTTGCCGGTCGCGCGGGCGGCGAGGTCGGCTAGAAACTCGGTGTGTCCGGGAAACTTAAAGCCGGCCTCGTAGAGAACGGATTTTGCGATGGGGTTGGTAACAACCCCCGCAGCCTCGCCCTTGAGGACCAGCGACACGGCCGTTTCAATTGCGGCAATCGTGCCCGGCGCTGTCGCGACATGCGGTTCGCCCGCGGCCACTTGGACGCCGGCGGCAACGGGCAGGACGGGCAGCGCATCGACAAAAACATCGGCGGCCGTCGCTGCACTCGCTTCGGCTATTGCGACGGAAAGATCGAGCTGCCGCGCCCTCACCAACAGCACATCGGGATCACCGATCAGAAAGAAAGGTGGCAGACCGAGCTCACGCCTCCTCAGCCAGGCCATCAACGCGATGTCAGGGCCGATCCCGGCCGGATCTCCCTGCGTCAGTGCAAGCGGGCGCAAAAACGGGGTGGACACGGCGATCAGCGGTAGATGATCTGCGCCTTCTTGCGCAGCTCGTCCAGGTATTTGGTGGCGTTCTCGTTTCCTGGCGCGGTCTTGTTTGCCTTCGCCTTGTCGAGGTCCTCCTGGCGGAACATGATCTCGGCGGCCGTGTCATCCGACACTTCGCGCTGACTGCAGATTGCGAGATACTCCACACCCTTGTCGGTCACCCGTGTCGCCGTGGTGTTGCCCTTCGCCTGTTCGACCAATGGTTTCCAGTCGGCCGGAATCTCCGGTGCCAGCATGCGGCCAAGGTCGCGGACGGAAACATCACGCATTGTTGCAGCAAAGACCTTCGCCTGGTCGCAACCCGGATACTTCGAACGCGATGCTTCGGCCTCGCTCTTGCGCTTGGCCGTGATGCCCTTCTTCGATTGCGGCACCACGAAGATGATCTGCTGCAGCATATATTCGGTGGTAACCGGCTTCTGCTTGTTGTTCTCCATCATGCGGCTGACAAGATCGCTGCTCGACATGCGAGCACTGGAGCCATACCGCGCGTTGACGACACGCGGCCAGCTCATTTGCACGGCAATGAACTGCTTGAAGTGATCCACGCCGACGCCGGCCTGGGTGAGAATTTGTGTGAGCTGCTCGGTCGTGAGCTTATTCCCGGACGCAAAGCGCGCGAAGGAGGCATCGACGTCTTCTTTGGAGACCGACATTCGCACGCGCGAGACTTCCTGCCGTTTCAGTGTCTCATCGACCAGCGATTCTTCAGCAGCTTTCGCATCGGCTTTCTGATGCTGGAGACGCAGGAACGCCTGGCGTTTTGCGATATCGCCTGATGTAAGCGCAACGCCATTCACGACGGCTTTAACCTCGCTGGCCGCAAATGCCGAGCCGCCCTGCGGCTGAACGAGCGCCGCGAGCGCGCATAATGCAGCTCCAGCCAACAAAGATGTGACAGTCTTTCCTGCGCCAATCATAAGCCAGTCCTTCCCATAGACACTGCGGCAGCAAGTACAGCTTTGCCGAGGTCGCCGGAGAGTCGTTCCTAAGCGACACTCCTGACGCCTCATAACCCGATTGACGGCAATGTCCTGCATAGTGTTACGGCGAAAGAAAGGCTCCCTTTCTTTCGCCGCTCAATATCGCGTTCAATTGTTATAGATGTTGCTGCGGAAATCGTTAAACTCTCCGATATTCACATCGCCCAGGGTGCGGAACGTAAGTCTGGCGCCGATGCTCCAGTCGCTTGCCGATTCGTCGGAAGTGTCGCGTTTCGAAGTATAGGCGATTGTGAAGATCGTGCACTCGTCTTCGTAGGAAAGACCGAGCGTCTTTCTGGTCAGGACATCGTTGTTGAGGTCCCAGGCGATGCCGCCGAAGACGGACCAATAATCCCTGAACTTGATCCTTCCCTTGGCCTGGATCTCGTCTTGGTCTTCGTCAAACCCATAGTCCGGTTGGGCGCCAACATGGGTGTAAAGAAGCTGGCTCTGGAACGTATCGTTCTGAAAACCCGTCGTTAGATCGCCGCGGCGGAAAGTCAGATCCTTCTCATCCAGGCGGTAGGAGGCGGCGAAGGAAAGACCCTGCGGCGTCTCGATGCCGCCTAGGCCGACATAGTCGGAACTTGTCGTCTCCAGACCGGAATTGGCGCCGGCATTGACGAGGTCGGCCGTGTCAAACGAATTCTGACCGGCAAGCTGATAGGACTGACCGAAAATGCCGTGAAGCTTGTAGCCGTTATCGAACGTGCCAGTGTACTGGAAGCCGATATTGGCGCGCGTTCCGCCCTCGATGCGATCATAGCCCGAGTACTTGTCGCGCTCGAAGAGTGTCGTCGCGTCAAACACGAAGCTCTGCGCGTCGTCATTCGGGAGGGCGCCGGCCAGAGGCTCGTCGGGACGCGCGTAGATCTGTGCAATCGGTTCAATCACATGCGTGCTGTTGGCCGTCGTCATCAGGATCGGATACCGCGCTTCCAATCCGGCAGTGACCATCCCGCGCGTTGCGGCGTCGCCGTCCTCAAAATTGCCGTCGTAAGGTGCGAGCGAGTTCGGATCGTCCATGTTGAGCGCGAGCGCATCGCCGCGTGCTGCAAGCAGGGGCGTAAGAAGGACGCCCTGAGGAGTCACGAAAGTACGCTTCCATTCCAATTCGCCGGTCAGGCGGGACGTCTGGCCCTTGAGACCCGGAAAGCGATTGTCGCCCACGGGGTTGTCGAAAAAGCTGTCGTGCGTGCGCGAGAGATTTGTGAAGTTGACGTCGAGTGAGAGCTCGCCGCCTGCGAGCGGCTGCGGAGCGACCGCATGATAGTCTATCACTGGGTAGACGATCGCTTGTTGCTTTTCCTGCTCGCTGTCCGGATCGGCATCCTGCACGTCGAAATAGAACGACCGGATGTCGAAGTAATTCCGCTTGCCAAGACCTGTCAAATAAACCTGATTGGTATGGGTCGATTGATCAAAGCCTTTGAGTTCATAGGTGCGCGAGAAATTATTGTCGCTCTGAACCATGACATCCCAGCCGAATGTCCAGCGAGGATTGATCCTAAACTCTGCTTTGGACCCCACCATTCCGCGAGCATCAGCCTCGTTGTCGCTTGTGCCCTCACTGAAGCTTTCGGGGCTCAGCTGATTTATGCCTGCAACGCGCAGCGTGTGGGTACCGTTTTCAAACCGCTGACGGAACTCGGTGTCCAGGAGGAAGCCCTGATTCGTATAGCCGGTGCCGCTAACCGTTGCGTCCATGCTCGGCGAGAAAACGTAATAGTATGGAACAGTAACCCCGAATCCGAGATTCTGCGACGTACTGAACGTCGGGAACAGGAATCCGGACTTGCGTTTGACGGTCTGGTCCGGAACCTCGATCCAGGGAACAAAGGCGATCGGCTTGCCAAGCAGCTCAAGACGCGCTCTTTCCAGACGGATCGTATGCTTCTCGCCGTTCTGAATAACGCGCTCGGCCTTGACCTGCCAGAAAGGTGGTCGCTCAGGGTGTTCGGCGCAGGGAAGGCACGCCGTATAGACGCCCCTGTTGAGGATCATCAAATTGCTATCGACGCGCTGGCCGCTTTCGGCCGCGATGCGCGTATTGTCCGTGGTCTCGATGCGCAACGCGCTGACGAAACCCTGAGCAAAGTCGTCGGTCACGTCGACCTTGTCGGAATACATGCGGTTGCCATCGGGGCTGATCAGCTCGACATTGCCGATCGCCATCATCCGGCGCGTCTTCTGGTTGTATTCTACGCGCTGGGCCACCATTTTGTAGCCGGCGTAATTGATCTGCACGCCTCCGACGGCCGAAACGATCTGCTGGTCTCTGTTGTAGACCAGCTCATTGGCCGAAAGGATCATTTTCGCGTTGGGATCGATCTTCGGCTGCAGCCTTCCCACCGTCGTGCTCTGTTGCGCGAAGGCGGCAGGAATGGTTCCCGAATAGCTAACCAGAGTCGCCCCGGCCAGCAGGGCAACCATCTGTTTACTAAAAGTCTTGCGGTCGCCTGCCGCCACTAGCCGTCCTCCTGATGAAGCAGAATCGTTGCGCCGAGAGCCAACGCGACGACTACAGGAATCCAAGCCGCCACGAAAGGCGGCACGACTCCGCTGCTTCCAAACGCTCTAACAAGCGCCGTGACCACATAAAGCACGAAGCCTGAAAGGATTCCACCCAGAATCACCGACCTCGACTGGTTGAACCGGCTAAATTTTAGAGACACTGTTGCAGCAATGAGAGTCATTGCGACAAGCAGCAACGGTTGGGACAACAATGAGTGGAATTGCGTCTCCAGCGCCTTCGTCGGTATGCCAAAGGATTTGGCGATCGCTATTCGATGGGAAAGATCAAAAAAAGCAATGGTTTCGGGCGCCGTCAGGCGCTCCCGCACGAAATCCTGCTTCAAATTGGTGCGAAGTTCGACGGTTTCCTTGCGAAGGGCGATTTCGCCCGGCCGGCGTTCGACAACGTTCTTAAGAAGCCAGTAACCATCTTCCAATTTCGCCGATGCTGCATCCTGACGCAGAATGACGTGTCCGCTCGAATCGAAGTGAATCAAAACCGCATCGATCAGCAGCGTTCCGTTCTCTTGAATCGTGCGCGCTCCGATTATGACATCATCTTTTCCGCTGATCTGGCGGATCCATGGGATCTGCGATTTGCTGCTCGACGCTTTTTCCTGGCCGCGCCAGTCGGTTTCGACCAAAGCTGCCTGCCGCTGTCCCCAGGCCGCCAGCGGGTTGATGACGGTCATCGTCAGGACGCCGAGTAGGAAGGCGCCAAGCACGAACGGAGACATGAACTGCCAAACCGAAATGCCGGCCGCCCGCGCCACCACCAGCTCATACTTGCGGTTTAAGCCGATCAGCACCGTCATTCCGACGAAAAGCGCAATGAATGGGATCGTCTGCTGGATGATGAGCGGCAGGCGGACGGCCGTCATCAGCAGGCCGCCGGTGACGGTATAGCCGGGCAGGCCCGACATTCGTCCCGCCGTTTCGCTGAAATCAATGAGGAAGACGATCGAGATCACACCGAGGAAGAACCAGATCGCAATCGCGATATACCGGCGCAAGAAATAGCGCCCCAGAGTGCCGAAAATCATGAGCGCCCTCCGGGTGTCTTGCCTTGAGCTGCAGATGGCAGCAGCCGTTCGATCTTCTGCCACATGCCGGCCGCGCGCTCGCTCACAGCAGCCGGAACAGAAAGACGCTTGTGCAGGCTGAACGAGAGGATCGCTAACCCGGAGCTCACGATCGGAATCGCATAGAGAACGCCGATGTATGAGGGATCGGTATCGATCTGGTTCGCTGCGTAGAAGGACGCCCAGCGCAATGCAAATGCAAAGGTGAGAGCCGCTACCATCGGATGCAGGCGCGCCTCGCGATGCGAACGTGCGTCGCCCGCAATAGCCAGCGAAATAAGCGCGAAGACGAAAGGCAGAACCCAATCCGTAAGCCGCCGGTGGAGTTCGGCGCGGTATGATCCCGGCTTCGAAATATAGTCTTTGTCTGTCGGATCCGGGTTGAACAGGAAAGCCAGGTCGCGGTCGCTGGCGCGCAGCGTGGCCTGACCGCGGTTCTCGGTCAGATCGGACAGGTCGAAGGAGTACGAGTCGAATCTGATGATGGAGACATTGCCGTCGTGGAGTTTGCGCTGAACCTCGCCGTCACGCATGATGAGCGACGTACCCTTTTCGTCGACGGCACCTTCGCGTGCATAGTAAATCATATCGGCGGTCGGATCACGCTCGTCGACGACGAACAGGCCCTTCAGGACGCGGCCAGCCAGCCGCTCCGAAATCTGCACGTACAGCCCATCATCGATCTTGCGGAAGTTCTTTTCTTCCATGACGGTGGACAGAAGATCGGCGTAGGCCGCTGCAATCATCTGGCGTCCGGCGGTCTTTGCTTTCGGTTCAACGACGTTGTCGACCAGGAAGGAGAACACGCTGATGAGCGCCGCGAGCACGAGGATCGGGCGGATGATCACGTCCCTCTTGGCGCCGGCCGCGTCGATGACGGCCAGTTCCGAATCATTGTTCATCGTCGTCAGCGTTTGTGTGACGCCGATCACGAGGGCGAACGGCAGCACGATGGGAATGATCGACGGCAGGATGAATGTCGCAAGCATGGCGAACGAGCCGATCGACTGGCCGCTATCTGTGACCAGGTTGATGCGTTGCAGCACTTGGGTGGTCCAGATGATAGCGAGTACCGGAAGGAGCGCTACGAGGAACATCTGGCCGACGCGCCGCAATATGTAGATCTCTAGTAGTTTCATGCCGGCCCTTGAACACACAAGCGATGCGGACGCACCGCAGCTGGAACCATCTAAGCTCTTTGCCGCGCTTTTGCGACAACCAGCCGTCATAATTTCATTCAAATTTCAGAATTTTTTGCGCGGTGTGATGAATCGGCTAGCGCAAAGACGCCAGCGAAAACAACCACAGCCAGCAGCCAACCGAGCACGACATCCGACAGGAAGTGCGCGCCGAAGGCCAGCCGCATCAGCGGCGTGAGAATCGAGATTGCCAAAATCGGCAGAAAGAGCCCGGTTCGTGCCGGCTGCGGTATCAGCACGAGGAGGCAGAGGAGCCAGCCGGCGCTTGCTGCCTCTCCAGAGACAAACGAGCAGTTCGACAGGCATTTTCCGGCAAAGGATCCGGCCTGTATGAAATCGAGTGTGCCGCCGAAGTCGAGTGTGCTGATAGGCCTCGGCCGGCCCGAATGCTCTTTGAGTATGAGGTTCACGATCAGGCCCGGCCCCAACAGCAGAGACGTCAGAGCGATTTTGAGGTTCCGAGCCCGAAGCGCGTTGAACGTCGCGCCGTGATGTCCGTAACATGCAATCAGCATGATAAGCATCCCGACCGCGACGACATAGGGCAGCCGGAAGAAGATTGTTCTGAGGATATCCAGAAATGCCGTCTGGCGGGAGGGGAAGTGCCCGCAGATCTGCGCGGCGGCATTGGAGCTCTTGCAGGTATCAACAACGAAGAAATACCGGGACGCGGCGATGTCGATCTGCGGGAAGGCATGAAATACGACAAGCAGTACCCACCAGAGAGAGAAGAGGGCAACGAAACTACCGGCCGCCGTCCTGGGAAGGCGAATTTTAGGCCTTGATAGCTGGTTTTCGGTAGCGGACTTCACGTTGGACTTCTTTTCATGGTTTTGCTGCGCTGCATCGAGGCGCTGGCTTTTTGACTCGGCACAGCGGATTTGTCCATGCCTCGTGATCAAGCCTTGTTTTAGGCGCTAAAACCCGAAATTATCGCGCCGGATAGGATTCTGCAGAATCCGAATGGAGAAAACATGTCAGCCAAATTCGATATTTCATTTTCAAAGTCGGCGCAGATCCGCGGCGGATTGACAATTCTTTTGAAAGCCAGCGAGTCCGATTTGGCGGCGGGAGCTGAAATTGCCGACCCGGCGGGCATCATTGCCAAGGCTGCGAAAATTGCGAAATTCACCGCCAAATCGATGAGCGCGCTTGATCTTGTCGCCCCTGAAGGCTCTCACGCCGATCGCATCGTCGTCGTCGGTCTCGGCAAGGCCGCAGAGCTTGCGGCTCATGACTGGCTGAAGGCAGGCGGCACGGCTGCCTCGAAGGTCAAGGGTGTTGATAAGGCAACCATCTTCGTTGATGCCCCAGGCGTTACCGTCGACGGAAAGACTGCTGCGGATTTCGCGCTCGGAATGCTGCTGCGGGCCTACAATTTTGACAATTACAAGACGAAGAAGGGCGATGACGACGACGCGGCAAACGGCAAGACAGTCAAGGTAACCATTGTTACCAATGACGCGGGCGGTGCGAAGAAGGCCTTTGCAGATTCCGAGGTTGTCGCCGATGGTGTCAACCTGGCCCGCGATCTCGTCAATGAGCCGCCGAATGTCCTCGGTCCGGTCGAGTTCGCCGCAAAGGCAAAGGAATTGGAAAAGCTCGGCGTCGAGGTCGAAATCCTGACCGAGCGCGAGATGAAGCGTCTCGGCATGGGTGCGTTGCTCGGCGTCGCCCAGGGTTCCGCCCGCCCGCCGCGCCTTGCCGTCATGCAGTGGAAGGGCGGTAAGGCCAAGGACAAGCCGGTCGCCTTTATCGGCAAGGGGGTCGTCTTTGATACCGGCGGCATCTCCATCAAGCCGGCTGCAGGCATGGAAGACATGAAGGGCGATATGGGTGGTGCTGCCGCCGTCACAGGCCTCATGCATGTGCTTGCCGCGCGCAAGGCTGCTGTCAACGCCGTCGGCATCATCGGTCTCGTCGAAAACATGCCGGATGGCAATGCTCAGCGCCCGGGGGATATCGTCACCTCGATGTCGGGCCAGACGATCGAGGTCATCAATACCGACGCCGAGGGCCGTCTCGTGCTGTGCGACGCGCTTTGGTATTGCAACGACCGCTTCAAGCCGAAGTTCATGATCAATCTTGCGACGCTGACGGGTGCGATCATGGTAGCGCTCGGCAATGTCCATGCCGGTCTGTTCTCGAACGACGATGAGCTGGCCGGGCAGCTGACGGCGGCCGGCACCTCCACAAGTGAGAGGGTCTGGCGCATGCCGCTCGGCAAGGAATACGATAAGATGATCGACAGCAAATTCGCCGACATGAAAAACACTGGCGGCCGTTACGCGGGTTCGATCACGGCTGCGCACTTCCTCAAGCGCTTCGTGCAGGAGACGCCCTGGGCACATCTCGATATCGCCGGTACCGCAATCGGGTCGCCGCAGGATGAGATCAACCAGTCCTGGGCCTCCGGCTTCGGCGTTCGCCTGCTGGACCGCTTGGTACGCGACAAGTACGAAGCCTGATCGCCGAGATGACGGAAGTCCTGTTCTATCACCTGACCGAATCCAAGCTGGAGGACGCGCTGCCCCCGCTCGTCGACAAGAGCGTCGAGCGGGGTTGGCGTGTTGCGATCCAGGTGCAGGAAGCGGCTCGAAGGGATGCGCTTGACGCGCATCTCTGGACTTTCCGTGAAGACAGCTTTCTGCCGCACGGCACGGACGAGGCAGAACTTGCCGAAGACCAGCCGGTGCTGCTCACGGCATCCGCCGGAAATGCCAATGCCGCGACTGTGCGTTTTATTGTTGACGGCGCTGAGCCGCCGCCGGTCGACGCCTATGACCGCATCGTCTTCATGTTCGATGGATACGACCAGGAACAGCTCGAAGGCGCCCGCTCCCAGTGGAAGAAGCTGAAAGGCGAGGGGCACAGTCTCACCTATTGGCAGCAGACCCCGGAGGGACGCTGGGAGAAGAAGGCCTGAGCCTGCGGGCCGATCTTTGTTGCCTGACCGTCCGCTCAAATGTCAGTCGGCGCGCTTGAACGTCCACTTCACAACATAATCCCCATTGCGTTTGAGCTTGGCTTTGGTCTTCACCTTGACCCGACCGCCCAGCGCGCCCTCGGCCGTCTCAAATGCCTGACGGGCTTCGGCTATCGCTGCGTGGTAGGCGCTGTTGTCGCGCTTCGGGCTCTCGGCGACTTCCTTGAGGAGGGCGGTCATCTCCGGTTTGTTCTCGGCCATGTCCACCCTCCTGACTCATCATTTGATCGCCGCTTTTTTAGGCTCAGTCGTGGAAGGCTTCGACAAACTTCCGCTTGCCGAGCATGAAGGCGTCGGCGACATGGCGGAGCGGCGCGAGATCGACGTCGGATTTTCCCGCCTTGACGATTTCCGCAAAGCGCCGGTAGAGCTGCGGATATTCCTCTTCCGGCGCGGAGAATTTCAGCTCGCCATTGACGGAAAGCTTCGAGCCGCCTTCCGCAAGCTCCATTGTTCCGGCTGCCGTCTCAGCAATGATATCCCAGCTCTGCTTGCCGGTCTGGCGCCAGTCGAATTCGGCGCGAACAGGGACATCATCTGAATTCTTGAAGTGCAGATCGGCGGCAATCGGCGCGTCCCGGTTTTCCGGGAATTCCAGCGTCGCGCCTGTCAGGAAGATCGCCTTGGGCAGGATATGGGTGACGATCGACAGCGCATTGATGCCGGGATCGAAAACGCCGAGGCCGCCTGCCTGCCAGATCCAATCCTGGTTCGGATGCCAGTGGCGCACGTCTTCCTTCCAGATGACGTGAACACTTTTGATCGTCGTCGACGCCAGGAAGGCTTTTGCAGCCTCGACAGCGGCGGCGTAGCGCGAGTGCCAGCTTGCAAAAAGCGAAAGACCCTTTTTGGCTGCCAGCGCTTCGAGGTCGGCGACCTCGCTCAATGTGGCCCCCGGCGGCTTTTCGAGGAAGACATGCTTGCCGGCGGAAAGCGCCTTATGGGCAGCCTCGTAGCGATACTGCGGCGGCATGCACAGCGATACGGCGTCGATCGCCGGCACGGCGTCCAGCATGGCCTCGATGCTGGTAAAGCTTGGGATACCTTCGACCGTGCCATGGCGGCTCGCCGTCGCGATGAGCTTGAAGTCCGGGTTCTTGGCGATCGAGGGAAGGTGCTGGTCGCGGACGATCTTGCCGACGCCGACGATGGCGAGATTGATGGGTGACATGGGATAAAGCTCGCGTTCGGTGTTTCGCTCAAAAGTATGATTTATTGCGCGGTGTTTTATCAGAATGTTACCGCCGGGCAAGCGGCGTTGTCACGTCTTGAACGACGTTGCTTCGACCAGTTGGGATATTTCCTGTACGCAAGCGGACTCGCTAGCCCGCCATGGCGTCCTCGTATTCGGTCGAAAGCTCGAGCCACTGTTCCTCGGCCGTAGTGAGCTTCGCTGCCACCTCGGCGCGCTGCCTGGCCTTCTCCGTCGCCTTCGCCGGCGTCTTTTCGTAAAGGGCCGGATCGGCAAGCTCCGCATCGAGGGCTTGAATCTGTTTCTCGAGCTTTGCCGTCAAGGATTCGATTTCGTTGATCTTTTTCTTGAGGGGCGCAAGCGAGGCACGCTTGCCGGCATTCGCCTTGCGCTGATCGGCCTTGGAGGAAGCTTCTTCACCCGGCTCGGGCTTTTCGTCCTTCTTCTTGCCGGAGGAAACGACGATGTTGCGATAGTCCTCCAGGTCGCCTTCGAAATTCGAAACCGTGCCGTTGTTGACCAGCCAGAGGCGATCGACCGTCGCCTCGATGAGATGGCGGTCGTGCGAGATGAGAATGACGGCGCCCTCGTAGTCGTTGAGGGCCTCGATCAGCGCCCGGCGGCTGTCGATGTCGAGGTGGTTGGTGGGCTCGTCAAGGATCAGAAGGTTCGGCGCGTGGAAGGCAGCAAGCCCCATCAACAGACGCGCCTTCTCGCCACCGGAAAGATCCTTGGCAGCGGTCGACATCTTTTCCGTCGCGAGCCCCATCTGCGCGACGCGGGCACGCACCTTTGCTTCGGGTTCGGTCGGCGTCAGCCGGCGCACATGCTCGACCGGTGTCTCGGTCGGGACGAGGTCGTCGAGCTGGTGCTGGGCGAAAAAGCCGATCTTCAGGTTCGGTGCGAGTTTGATTTCGCCCCTTTCGGCCGAGAGCCGGCCGGCGATGAACTTCGCGAAGGTTGATTTGCCGTTGCCGTTGGAGCCGAGCAGCGCGATGCGATCGTCGTTGTCGATCCGAAGACTGATGCTCTTGAGGATCGGCTTGCCCGGCTCATAGCCGACCGCGCCGCCCTGGATCGCCACGATCGGCGAGGCGGGCTGTTTTTCCGGCTCGGGGAAGGTGATCGGCTGCACGTGATCTTCGATCACCGCAGCGACGGTGCCCATGCGCTCGAGCGCCTTGACGCGGCTCTGCGCCTGGCGTGCCTTGGACGCCTTGGCCTTAAAACGGTCGATGAAGCTCTGCAGGTGTTTGCGCGCCGCATCGTTCTTCGCCTTCGCCTTCATCTGCAGCTCGTCGGCCTCCGCCTTCTGGCGCTCGAACTGGTCGTAGCCGCCGCGATAGAAGGTCAGTTTCTTCTGGTCGAGATGGATGATCGAATTGACGGCGTTGTTCAGAAGGTCGCGGTCGTGGCTGATGACGATGACCGTATGCGGGTAGCGCCGCACATAGTCTTCCAGCCAGAGCGTGCCTTCGAGGTCGAGATAGTTCGTCGGCTCGTCGAGGAGCAGCAGGTCCGGCTCGGCAAACAGCACCGATGCCAGAGCCACGCGCATGCGCCAGCCGCCGGAAAAGGAGGACGCCGGACGCTGCTGGGCGTCCCGGTCGAAACCGAGACCCGCGAGAATGCTCGCGGCTCGCGCCTCGGCCGAATGCGCGTCGATATCGACCAAGCGCATCTGGATTTCGGCGATGCGGTGAGGATCGGTCGCCGTGTGGGATTCGGCAAGCAGCGCGGCGCGCTCCCTATCGGCGGAGAGCACGATTTCGATCAGCGAATCCTCCGTGCCCGGAGCTTCCTGCGCCACCTGGCCGATGCGGGCATTCTTCGGAATGGAAACCGAACCGGACTCTGCACCGAGATCGCCGGTGATGATCCTGAAGAGCGTGGATTTGCCCGCGCCGTTGCGCCCGACAAGGCCGGCCTTCGTTCCCGCCGGGAGCGTTACGCTGGCATTATCGAGGAGAAGGCGCCCGGCTATGCGCGCAGAGATATCGGTAATCGTGATCATGCGCGGCGTTTTGGCCGAAACGCGCGATCAAGGCAAGAGCGCTCGGACGATGGCTAGCGCCCGAAAGCCTGCACCGGCTGGCGGCGATTGGATTGGGCGGCAAGAAGAGCGACGCGGGCATTGGCCTGAAGCTGCGCTGGCGTCGCCGCATCGGAACTCAGCGCGATGCCAAGCGAAATGGTAAGCTTGCCCGGCCCGCCTTCGGGAGTCGCGAAGACCATGTTGTCTTCCACCGAATTGCGCAGTCGCTCGGCAATCGCCACAGCATCGCGCATGCCGACGTTGGCAAAGAGGAAGCCGAACTCGTCGCCTTCGATGCGCGAGACGAGATCGTTCTTCTTGATGGACTTGCGGAAGAGGCCGCCGAGCTTCTTGATCAGCTTGTTCCCGGCCGGCAGGCCGTATTTCTGGTTCACCTGCTTGAAATCGTCGATATCGACCATGATCAAGGCACTGCCCGCCGCACCTTCTTCGCGCTCGTAAAGGTCGTTGATTGCCTTGGTCAGCGCGATGCGGTTTGGCAGGCCGGTTAGCGCATCGGTCACCGATGCCGATTGCGCGGCGGCCATTCCGCGCTCCAGCGTCTCGATCCGCTCGGCAGCGGCTTTCAGCTTTGCTTCGAGTTCGGTTTCGGAGGAAAGGACGCTCTTAAGCGACGCCGCGAGATATTCCATCTCGCTTATAAGAGATCCAATACCCCGGTCGCCACTGCCGGAAATCGACTGCAGCAGGGCTTCAGCGGCGCGTGAAAAAGAGCGTTTCTGCTGGAGGCTTTCGGAAAGATGTTCTGCGGCTTCGAGCAGCAGCTTGCCCGCTTCGCTGCCGACGGCTTCTGCGGCAATCCCGCAATGGCTGACGAGACGATGTTGCAGGCCGAGCGCATCGAGCTTCGCCTGCTGCGGATGGGAGCCGAGCGCGGCAATGTCGCTGGCGAGCGCTGCATTGTGACCGGCGACCGCTTCATAGAAAAGTTCGTAATTTCGCGGCAGGCTCGCGATGTTAAGCCGCGCCATATGCTGCGCGATTTTTTGCGCCTCAGTGGCAGGAGCGGGGCGCGCGCCCTCGTTCTGCACTGCGTTTCTGGTTGCATTCTGCATAACCGTCCCTCGCTGCGTCAGCCCTGTCCGGCCGCGGCTGTCGTAGCGTTATGCATTCAAAGATTTTAAAATAACTTGAATTTTCAGCGGTATTGATTGGATTTATTATGAAGTGCTGAAGTGCAGTTAATACAACCTTGAAGCGGCCATGCTCTAAACGATGACGGCCATGGGTATTCCTGATTTTGATCGTCCGCGACAATCTGTTGTGAAATGCGATCCAAACTCTTCGCGAAAGGCAGGTCACAACCCGGCTGTCGATGCTATCAGCCGATGACCCGATTATGCGCTGGTTCGAGCGCGGTCTTGACCTGCATGAGGGCAGGGGACGCACTGTGACAGCGGCGTGAAATTGGCGCTTGCCCCTTGTTTTCGGGGCTGGGGGCGGGTAAAGACCGCCCACTTTTCTCCGAGAAACAGAGGATTTGACCCCAATGGCGATTGAACGCACCTTTTCGATGATCAAGCCGGATGCAACGAAGCGCAACCTGACGGGTGCCATCACCAAGATGCTGGAAGATGCCGGCCTGAGCGTCATCGCCTCCAAGCGCGTCTGGATGAGCAAGCGCGAAGCTGAAGGCTTCTACGCCGTTCACAAGGAGCGCCCGTTCTTCGGCGAACTCGTTGAGACCATGACCTCCGGCCCGACGGTCGTTCAGGTTCTCGAAGGCGAGAACGCCATCCTCAAGAACCGCGAAATCATGGGCGCAACGAACCCGGCAAACGCCGACGAAGGCACGATCCGCAAGGTCCACGCTCTTTCGATCGGCGAAAACTCCGTTCACGGCTCCGACGCTCCGGAAACGGCTGTCCAGGAAATCAAGTACTGGTTCTCCGACACGGAAATCGTCGGCTGAATCGGAATTTCAGCCGAGGGGCTGAAATCGCTGAAATGACTCTGAAAGCCGGGGCTTCGCTCCGGCTTTTTGTATGCTCGGGCGGCCCCCTCATCCGCCTGCCGGCACCTTCTCCCCGGCGGGGAGAAGGGATTTTGCGGCAACTCCTCTGTCCCCTTCTCCCCCTGGGGAGAAGGTGGCCCGAAGGGTCGGATGAGGGGGTTACGCGACGCGTCAGCGAAACCATACCGTTCAAACTACGCAGGGCACTTGTCCGTATTGCTGAAGTCGGCCGTTCCATCCGGCTTAAAGACATCCGGGTTTTGCGTATAGAGCGGTCCGACGACCAGCGGCTTGCTCGGCAAGATCGATTGATCGACATCCGAAACCAGTTGCGTCTTCAATTCCTGCAGTGTCTGGCCCCCTGCATCCACCAGCCGGATTTGCACGGAATAGGGGCGGTCCTTGCGGACGCAGTGGATGTTCGGGCTCTGGAGCGTGATCTTGTCCCATGCCGGAAAGATCTTCTCCCTGATCACGATCGGATCGCCGCCCGCCGGGTTCTCGAATTCGGCAACCGCGACGGCGCCCTCGGGGATCGGCGAGGTTTTGCGCAATGTGACAAGATAAGTCGCGCTTGCGACGCGATAGTTGAACACGAAGATATGGCCGCTCACCTCGACCATCTTTTCCATTTCGCGCGTGCAGGCGGCAAGCAGCGCCATGCCCGCTATCAGAGCCGCGATCGTCTTCGCTTTCGCCTTCATATGGCGTCCTCCTCCTTCTTCTTTCGGTAGTGCCTGTTGGCCTTGGCGCGGTTGCCGCAGACCGCCATATCGCACCAGGCGCGGCTTTTGTTCTTGCTGCGATCGATGAACAGCCAGCCGCAATTGCGGCATATCTTCATGCGCTCCGGATCGGGCATCGCTATCAGCCGAAGGACCGACTGCGCAGTGGCGGCATCGAGCCCGTTAGGCCGTGCATTTCGCAGCGTCTCGGCAAGTTTCTCAAGCAGCTCTGCAAGAAGGCCATCGTCGTTGCCGTTCACCACGCGCTGCCGGAAATAGCGGTCCGTCGCTTCGCGCAGGGCAATGAAACCGGGCCTGTTCTCCGGCGCTACCGGCAGCACCTCGCCGAAGAGGTCGCGTTCGGCGCAGAATTCTGCAGCCGCTTCCGGAAAACGCTCCAGTTGTTCATCCGCTGCAAAGCGGTCGATGCTGCGCCCCTCATCATGCCGCAGAATGACGCTGTTGGCCACGTCCAGCGCTAATGCGCCGCCGGAAAAACGATGTGCAGTCCAGGTAAAGCTCATGGAGAAAATATAACTGGTAAAACGATTTTTGCTAGTTATTATTTTGCAAGCGATCCGGAGTTCGTTGATGGGCTATCTCCTGCAGCAATTGGCAAACGCGGTGCCGTTGGCAGCGCTTTATGCCGCGCTTGCTTTCGGCTATGCGCTTGCCTTTGGCGTTACCAAGCGCGCCGACATTACCTATGGTGCGGTCTTTGCCTTTGCGGGACAGATCCTGCTGCTCTTTACCGATTTCGCCTATAACCGCCTCTGGCTCGTCCTGCCCGCGTCGCTTGCGATCGGCGCCCTCATGTCGTTCGTCTATTCGCTGGTTGCCGGTCTGTGGATCGGCCGCTCGGTGATACAGCCGCTGGTGAGCCGCTCGCCGAACGCGGTTATCGTCGCGGCCCTTGGCGTGACGATCCTTCTCATGGAGACGGCGCGCCTGGCGTCGGACACGCGCGAACTCTGGCTGTCGCCGTTTCTCAACGGCACCGTGGTTTTCTGGAGCGACGCGTCGTTCAAGGTGACGCTGACCTATATCCAGCTCATCAACACGGGCTTGATGTGCGCATTGATCGCCATCGGCACTCTTGTCCTGCGGCGCAGCGCCTGGGGGCGTATCTGGCGCGCGGTGACGGACGATCCGCTGGCCGCCGAACTCTGCGGCATCAGCGCAAGCCGCGTCTTTCTGGTTGCGTACGTCGCCGCCGTCTTCTTCGCCACATGCTGTGGCATCCTGACGACCTTCTACTACGGTTCGATGAATTTTGGCGCAGGCCTGCTGTTCGGCCTCAAGATCCTGCTGATCGCCGCAGCCGGCGGCTATTCGGATCCGCTGAAATCCGCAGGCGGCGCGGCGGGTATCGGTCTTGCCGAAACCCTGTGGACGGCTTATGGCCCCTACCTCTGGCGGGATTTCGTCATCTTCTCGCTGCTCGTCTTCCTGCTGGTGCTGAGCAGGCGGGAGCGCGCGATTCCTTAATTAGTCATTTCCACTTGTCGCGCGCGGTATCGTCCGCATCCTTGGCGGCGACCCAATCGCCTGCCGCGCCGTCCGTGCCATGCTCTTTTTTCCAGAAAGGCGCAGAGGTCTTCAGGTAGTCCATGACGAAGTTGGCGCCATCGAATGCCGCCTGCCTGTGCGGCGCGGCGGCAATCACCAGAACGATATTCTCTCTGGGCGCGATTTTTCCGAAGCGGTGGATCGCGGTGAGGCCAAGCAGCTTGAAACGCTCGATCGCCAAGTTGGCGATACGGCTCATCTCCGCCTCGGCCATGCCCGGATAATGCTCGAGTTCGAGTGCAGCGAGCTTGCCGCCTTCGTCGCGGCAAAGGCCCGAAAAGGTCACGACCGCGCCGATGCCGGACCTGCCCTTGGTGAGCCGGTCGATCTCCGTCTGCAGGTCGAAGTCTTCGCGTTGGACGCGGATGGTGGGAGTGATGGTCATGGCACCCGCCATTGCGCTGATGTCCTTGCGAAGGATGGCGATAGGATGTTCCGTGTCCGCCCCCCTCTGGCCTGCCGGCCATCTCCCCCACAGGTGGGGAGATCACAAGCGGCACTGCTTTCCCGCCTCTCCATCGTTTGTTCTGGCTGAGGTGCTGATTGTTTGGGGAGACCGGTGCGACCAGCCAATCTCCCCACCTGTGGGGGAGATGCCCGGCAGGGCAGAGGGGGGCTGACTGGCGCTACGTTCATTGTCTCACCCCCCCGTCATCGGCGGAAAGATGCCGATCTCCCGGGCGTCACCGATCGGTTCGTCATGGTCGACATGTTCCTGATCGAGCGCAACGCGAATGACGTTCTCATGCTGAAGCGCTGTCTCATATTCCTCGCCCAGCGTCTTCAAATGATTAAGAAGATCGGCAACGGTGATGACGGAAGAGGGAAGCGCGATGTCTTCCTCGCTCTTGCCGATCCGTTCCCGCACCCAGGCGAAATAGACGAGATGCGTCATTATTCATTATCCACGATGTGCTTGAGACCGGCGCGGAAATAGTCATAGCCGGTGTAGATCGTCAGTAGGGCGGCGATCCACAAAAGGCCAATGCCGGTCTGGGTGGTAAAGGGGAATATCTCGTCGCCCGCAGGCCCTGCGAGCAGAAACGCGATCGCCACCAACTGTACCGTCGTCTTCCATTTGGCGATCCGCGTGACGGGTACGCTGACCTTGAGCGCGGCGAGATATTCGCGCAGGCCCGAAACGAGGATTTCGCGGCAGAGGATGGTGATTGCCGCCCAGATCGACCAGCCGGCGATCGTCTGATCCGCGGCAACCAACAGCAGGATGGAGGCGACCAGAAGCTTGTCCGCGATCGGGTCCAGCATGCGGCCGATATTCGAGGTCTGGTTCCAGATGCGCGCCAGATAGCCGTCCAGGAAATCAGTGAGTGAGGCGATGATGAAGATCCAAAGCGCAACCCATCGCGCCGTGTTGCTGATCGCGAGTCGTCCCTCGATAAAGAAGCAGAGGACGATCAATGGCACCGCGAGAATGCGGCCATAGGTGAGCAAATTGGGGATGCTATATGCGCGCGAAGCCATGAAACCGTTCTCTGAATTTATACGCCCGTAGATGAGGGTGCGGAGGGCAGATCGTCAACATTCTTTCTGCTTTTCCGCCGCATTTGCGTGGAATTTGCGACCGCAGCCGCCTATTTCGCGGCATCGTCGTGAAAATGGTTATAGACCTGCTTTGCGACCGTTTCGGAAATACCGTCGACCGTCATAAGATCGGAAAGTGCGGCGCGCGAGACGGCCTTCGCGGTGCCGAAGTGCTGAAGCAGCGCCCGCTTGCGCGACGGTCCGATGCCGCCGATCTCGTCAAGCGGGTTCTTGATCATTTCCTTTTTGCGGCGCGCGCGATGCGAGCCGATTGCAAAGCGGTGAGCTTCGTCTCGCATGCGCTGGATGAAATAAAGCACGGGATCGCGCGGCGGCAGCGTGAAGCTTTCGCCTCCCGGCGGAAAGAACCGCTCACGCCCCGCCTCGCGGTCGACGCCCTTGGCGACGCCGATGGCCGTCACGCTATCGGTTATGCCGAGCTCATCGAGGATTGCGCGCACCGCCGTCATCTGCCCTTGCCCGCCGTCGATGAGGATGACGTCCGGCCAGGCAGGGAAGGGCATGTCCGCAGTCTCCGTGCCCGAGACGACTTGCGTCCGGTCGGGAATGCCTTCTTCCTTGATCAGCCGTGAAAAGCGCCGCGTCATCACCTCGCGCATCATGCCGAAATCGTCTCCCGGCGTGATGTCGGTCGATTTGATATTGAACTTGCGATACTGGTTCTTCACGAAGCCTTCCGGCCCTGCGACGACCATGCCGCCAACTGCATTCGTGCCCATGATGTGCGAGTTGTCGTAGATCTCGATCCGCTGCGGCACATAGGCAAGGTTGAAGGTGGCTTTGAGGCCGCCGAGCAGCCGGGATTGCGAAGCGGTCTCCGCCAGTTTGCGGCCATGCGCCTCGCGGGCGTTGGCGACAACGTGGTCGACGAGATCGCGTTTTTCGCCTCGCCGGGGCACAAGGATCGAGACTTTATGCCCCGCCTTTTCGCCAAGCGCTGCCGCCAGCAATTCCATTTCCTCGACCGTTTCCGAGAGCATGATCTGCTTCGGCACCGGTTTGTCGTCATAGAACTGGGCAAGGAAGGCACTCAGAACCTCGGCGCTTGAAAGCTGCGGATCGGCCTTCGGGAAATAGGCACGGTTGCCCCAGTTCTGCCCTGTGCGGAAGAAGAACACCTGGATGCAGGAAACCCCGCCTTCGTGATGGATGGCGAAGACGTCCGCCTCCTCGACGCCTGCGGGATTGATGCCTTGATGGCTCTGGACATGCGACAGTGCCGCAAGGCGGTCGCGATAGATCGCGGCGCGCTCGAAATCGAGGTCCTCGGCGGCGGCGTTCATGGCCTTCGCCATTTGCGCCTTCACCTTCTGGCTCTTGCCGGAAAGGAAGTCTTTCGCCTCCTGTACCAGCTCCGCATATCCCTCGTCGCTGACCTCATGGGTGCAGGGGCCCGAACAACGCTTGATCTGGTAGAGCAGGCAGGGGCGCGTGCGCGTCTCGAAGACGCTGTCCGTGCAGGTGCGGATGAGGAAGGCGCGCTGCAGCGAGTTGATCGTGCGGCCCACTGCGCCGGCGGAGGCGAAGGGACCGAAATAGTCGCCCTTGCGGGCACGGGCGCCGCGGTGCTTGAAGATCGCCGGGGCGCGATGATCGCCCGTAATGAGGATATAAGGAAACGACTTGTCGTCGCGTAAAAGCACGTTAAAGCGCGGCCGCAAACGCTTGATAAGATTCGCTTCCAGAAGCAGCGCTTCCGTCTCCGTGCGCGTCGTCACGAATTCCATATTTGCCGTCAGCCGCACCATCTGCGCCAGCCGATTGGAATGGACGCGGCCCATCGCATAGTTGCCGACGCGCTTCTTGAGGCTGCGGGCTTTGCCGACATAAAGCACATCGCCGTCGGCATTGAACATGCGGTAGACGCCAGGGCTGTTCGGCAACCGCTTGACGAACTCGCCGATCAGTTCCGCACCGCGCAGCCCGCTTTCGTTGCCGCCGCCTTCGTTCCAGTCGATCGCAGACGGAAGCGGCGAGGCGGAAGCATCGCTTTCCACCTCGATATCGTCTTCGCTGTCTTCCGTTTCGTCATAAAGAATACCGCCGTCGGGCAGCTTCCGTCCGTTCATTCCGTAATCTCCGCCACATCAGGCGTCTGCCAGGCAAGGTGCTGGCCGCCGTCGAGGGCAATCATCTGACCGGTGATCGAGGGCGTATCGTAGAGGAAGCGAATCGTCCTGCCGAATTCCTCGAGCTTCGGCCCTCGCTTTAGGATAAGCGCTGAAACCTGCGCTTGGAAGTCTTCTTGCGACTGCCGCTCGCTCGGTATCGAGGGACCGGGACCAACGGCGTTGACGCGGATGCGCGGCGCGAGCGCCTGCGCCAAGGTCTGCGTCGCCGTCCACAAGGCCGATTTTGATAGCGTGTAGGAATAAAAGCTGGGCCGCAGCGCCCAGACGCGCTGGTCGATGATATTGACGATCAGTCCGTCCGTCTCTTCGGGCAGTTGCGCCGCAAAGCCTGCCGCGAGAATCGAGGGGGCGCGAACATGCAGCGCGAAGTGCTCTTCCCAGATTGCCGCGTCGAAACTGCGCGCAGAATCGTCGTGGAAGACAGAGGCGTTGTTGACCAGCAAATCGAGCGGCCCGAGCTCGGCGTTCACCCGCTTAATCAACTGCGCGGTGTCATCCACGTCGCACAAATCGGCGCGGATCGAAATCGCCCGATGGCCCTTCTGCCGCAATTCTGCCGCAACTGCCTCGGCCTCGCCGATGGAGCCATTGGCATGAATCGCAAGCGCAAAACCGCTTTCCGCCAAATCCTCGACAATCGCCCGGCCTATTCTTCTGGCCGCCCCTGTTACGAGTGCCGCCTTAAGTCTTTTCTCTTTCAAAAGCGTGCCTTTTGGTCCTGCAAATCTCAGTGCGCTCTATATAGTCGCCGAGACAAATTATATAAATAGGCATGATTGCCGCCTTTGTTTCTTCAGCTTATTCTATGTATTATTTAAGAAAAGAAGTTGCTAATATGAGTATTCATTAGCGAGCTGCACGATTATGGTTAATAAATAGTCTGTTGCGACATAGCAACATCGAATTTCAGCCACGTGTCCGCCACAATCATTTCACAGTTTGGCTCTTTCAAATCCGCAATTGAGCTCCACCTTCGAGGCTGATCCGAGAGGGACATCTAGTAATTTCTCGCGAATGCTTCGATGTAGGACAGTTCACGAAGAGCGCGGGAGCGAAAGGAGAATTAAGTATGCGTACATTTGTTGCTAGCCTGATGGCGTCCGTCTTCGTGATCGCCGGCGTTTCCGCCGCCAATGCTGCAGACGCGGTCGAACAGATCCCGGAAGCTCCGGTTGCTCAGAATGAGCCGGTCACGCCCGCCGGCAATTGGGAAGGCTTCTATCTCGGCGGCGCGGGCACTTACAATGTCGGCCACTTCGCGCACAACAGTGACGGTTATGCGCTCGGCGGCCAGCTTTACACCGGCTACAACTGGCAGAGCGGCCAGATCGTCTATGGTGT
Organism: Rhizobium sp. P32RR-XVIII; assembly: GCF_012641395.1. Classification (GTDB taxonomy): domain Bacteria; phylum Pseudomonadota; class Alphaproteobacteria; order Rhizobiales; family Rhizobiaceae; genus Rhizobium. The sequence goes on from NZ_JABAIH010000002.1 coordinate 360,823, forward strand.
CGAAGCTGATCTGGGTTATTCGGGTCTCGACAGCACCTCGGGCGGCGTCACCAACAAGAATCGTTTCAACGGCTCCGTTCGCGGCCGCGTCGGCTACGACCTCAATCCGTTCCTGCTCTATGCAACGGCTGGTGTCGCTGCGGCGAACAACAAGGTCAGCGGCTTCGGGGATTCCGACAGCAAGACGGCCTACGGCTACACGGTCGGCGCAGGTGCCGAAGCAATGGTGACGAACAACATTACCGCACGCGTCGAATATCGCTTCAGCGATTACCAGGACAAGGACTTCGATCTCGGTCCGACGAGCGTTTCTCGCGGCTATGACGAACACAGCGTCAAGGTTGGTATCGGCGTCAAGTTCTAAGTCCGCCGAAAACACTTTGAAAAAGCCGGGTCTCATGCCCGGCTTTTGTATTTTAGCCCTGCGGCTTGATTTCCCCGTAGGCAGGGAACTTCTTTTCGAACTTGCTTGCCCAGTCGATTAACTCGGGGTGCTCGGCTTCCCATTGCCCTTTGAAGCGCAGGCCCAGATAGCCGATCGTTGCGGCAAGGGCGAAGTGGCCGCCGTTCGGCTTCTTGCCGATTTTCGGCGGGTGCGCGCTGATGTGGTGCAAACCGCTGACGACCTTTTTCCACTGGCGATCGATCCAGGGCTGGTGGACTTTCTCCTCGTCGCGGAAGCGCCGCTCGTAGACGATCGCCAGCAGGCTGTCGCAGATCCCATCGCAGAGTGACTCCAGAATCTCGGCCTGGGTTCGCTTGCCGTTGTTGGAAGGATAGAGCTTCCCCTTCTTGAGCCGGTCGAAATAATGCATGATCGCCACGCTGTCGAAGACCGAGAGCCCGTCGTCCGTCAGAAGCGTGGGGATTTTGCCGAGCGGGTTGTTGTCGACGAGAATCGCCGGGCCGGCATTGGTGTCCACCCTGATCTCGGTGACGTCCAATTCCAGATAGCGCGCGGCCATACGCACCTTGCTGGAAAAAGGCGACGCTGGGGAGCAAAGAAGTTTCATATTTTCACCTTAAGGAATGCAGTTGCGGCGCGGACTATTTCGCACGCGCGGCAAGCGGTCAATCAGCCTTTGTCGCCTTCGCTTCGCCGCGCAGCCAGAAGGCGCGTTGGGAGGCGAAGCGATCCTGCGCCAGATGGTCCTTGAGCGCCGGCAGCAGCGCGTGCAACTCGTCCTTCAGCGTGAACGGCGGATTGACGATGATGAGGCCGGACCCGGTGAGGCCGGTAATCTCGCGGTCGCTGCGCACGCTGAGTTCGGCGCACAGCATCTTCGGAATGTCAGTCGCCTGCAGCGATTCGTGAAACTCTTTGATGGGCACGGCCTTCTTCAGCGGGTACCACAGGCAATAGGTGCCGCCCGGAAAGCGGCGATAGGCTTTCACCAGGCCCTCGACCAGCCGGGCATATTCGCCGTCTTCCTCGAAGGGCGGGTCGACGAGGACGAGGCCGCGCTTTTCCTTCGGCGGCAGATGCGCGCCGAGCGCCAGCCAGCCGTCGAGTTCGGTGATGCGGGCGTGGTGATCGCCTTCGAACAGCCGGTGAAGGCGGGCGTAGTCTTCCGGATGCAATTCCATCGCCGAAAGCCGGTCCTGCGGGCGGAAGAGCATGCGCGAAAGCTTCGGCGAACCGGGATAGAAGCGGATTTCGCCATCCGGATTGAGTTCGCGGATTACCGTAAGATACGGCTCCAGCAAACCGGCGACCTGAGGCGCAAGTTCAGCTTCCATGATCTTGCCGATGCCGTCGCGCCATTCACCGGTTTTCTGCGCCTCTTCGGAGGAGAGATCGTAGAGCCCGATGCCTGCATGCGTATCGAGCACACGGAAAGCCGCATCTTTTTTCTGCAGATAGCGGATAAGGCGCGCCAGAACGGCGTGTTTCAGCACATCGGCAAAGTTGCCCGCATGATAGATGTGGCGGTAATTCATGGTCGTTGATGCCTGTATGAATTCGCCTGATCGGCGCTTTTTCCGGCTTTTGGCCGGTTGCCGCTTGGCATATAGAAATCACATGAACATTGCGACCCCCACTCACGCCAAATCAAGAATCGGCCACAGCGCCTGTCCGCACGACTGTCCCTCCACCTGCGCGCTGGAGGTGGACATCACGGAAGACGGCCGCATCGGCCGGGTGCGCGGCGCGAACGATCACAGCTATACGTCGGGCGTCATCTGCGCCAAGGTCGCGCGCTATGCCGAGCGTCTCTATCATCCGGACCGGCTGATGCATCCTCTGCGCCGTATCGGGGTGAAAGGCGAGGGGCGCTGGCAGCAGGTTTCGTGGGATGAGGCTCTGGACGAGATCGCCGAGGCCTTCGTGAAGGCGGAAGTGAAGGACGGCAGCGAGGCTATCTGGCCTTACTACTATGCGGGCACGATGGGCTTGGTGCAGCGTGACAGCATCGATCGCCTGCGCCATGCCAAGCGCTATTCCGGCTTCTTCGATTCCATCTGCACCAACCCGGCCTGGACCGGCTTCACCATGGCGACGGGCGCGCTCCGCGGCCCCGATCCGCGCGAAATGGGCCGCACCGACTGCGTCGTCATCTGGGGCACCAATGCGGTCTCGACCCAGGTGAACGTGATGACGCATGCAATCAAGTCCCGCAAGGAACGGGGCGCCAAGATCGTTGTCATCGACATCTACGACAATCCGACGATGAAGCAGGCCGACATGGCGCTGACAGTCAGGCCCGGCACCGATGCCGCGCTCGCCTGCGCCGTCATGCACGTCGCCTTCCGCGACGGCTATGCCGACCGGGCCTATATGGCGAAATATGCCGACGACCCGGCAGGCCTCGAAGAACACCTCAAGACGAAGACGCCGGAATGGGCTGCCGCGATCACAGGCCTTTCGGTCGATGAGATCGAGGCTTTCGCAAGGCTCGTCGGCACGACGAAGAAAACCTATTTCCGCCTCGGCTACGGTTTCACCCGTCAGCGCAACGGCGCGGTCGCCATGCATGCCGCGGCTTCGATCGCCACTGTGCTCGGCTCGTGGCAATACGAGGGCGGCGGCGCCTTCCATTCGAACAGCGGCATCTTCCGCATGAACAATGCGGAGCTGACTGGCAGGTCGATGAAGGATCCCGATATCCGGATGCTCGACCAGTCGCAGATCGGCCGCGCGCTGACCGGCGATCCCGTGGCGTTGCGCCATCGCGGGCCCGTCACCGCCATGCTGATCCAGAACACCAATCCGGTAAACATCGCGCCCGAGCAGCGGCGGGTGAAGCGGGGCTTCGCCCGCAACGATCTCTTCATTGCCGTGCACGAGCAGTTCATGACCGAGACGGCCGAAATGGCCGATATCGTCATTCCCGCGACGATGTTCGTCGAACATGACGACATCTACCGCGCCGGCGGGCAGAACCATATCCTGCTCGGGCCGAAGCTGGTCGAACCGCCGCCGACCGTGCGCACGAATCTTTTCGTCATCGAAGAACTGGCGAAGCGCCTCGGCGTCGCGGATCGGCCCGGCTTCGGCTTTACCGCACGGGAAATGGTCGACCGCATTCTAGAGACGAGCGGCCTGCCGGGTTACGACCACTTCCTCGAGCATAAATGGTTCGACCGCCAGCCTGCCTTCGAAGAGGCCCATTACCTCAATGGTTTTGCGCATCCGGACGGCAAGTTCCGCTTCCGGCCGGACTGGATGAACCAGCCGGCTCCCAACCGCCCGCCGAAATCGGTAGGCCTGCTCGGCCCGCATTCCGAGCTGCCAACCTTTCCGAACCAGGTCGACGTCATTGAAGTGGCCGATGCCGACCACCCCTTCCGGCTGGCAACCTCGCCGGCGCGCAACTTCCTGAATTCGAGCTTCGCCGAGACGAAGACCTCGCGGCAGAAGGAGGGGCGCCCCGAGTTGATGATAAACCCGGAGGACGCCGAGGCAAACGGCGTATCTCACGGCGATCTCGTCCAGGTCGGAAACCAGCGCGGCGAAGTGCGCCTGCATGCCCGCGTTACCACAGAGGTCAAGCCCGGAGTGCTGATCGCCGAAGGCTTGTGGCCGAACAAGGCGCATGTCGATGGCGAAGGCATCAACGTGCTGACCGGCGCCGATCCCGTTGCGCCCTATGGCGGTGCGGCGGTCCACGACAATAAGGTCTGGCTGCGCAAGGACGCCGCATGATGAAGTTCGCCAAGGCAAAGGCCGAGATCGCCGCGGAAACGACGCTCTCGGAAGGCTGGACACGCCTCAGCACCTATGAGCTGGACTACACGGATTCCGAAGGCGAGACCCATCGCCTCCACCGCGAAGTCTATCACCGCACGCCTGCCGCCACGATCCTGCTCTACGATCCGAAGCGCTCGACCGTCGTCCTCGTCAAACAGTTTCGTCTGGCGCCCCACCTTCACGGTGAGCCAGCCTTCATAATCGAGACACCGGCCGGGCTCCTGGACGGCGAGGAGCCGGAAGCCGCGATCCGCCGCGAAGCCGTGGAAGAAACGGGTTTCCGCATCCGGGACGTCGATTTTCTCTTCAAGGCCTACAGCTCGCCCGGTTCGAACACCGAAGTCGTGCATTTCTTCGCCGCACAGATCGATACCGCCGATCGCGTTTCCCATGGCGGCGGCCTGGACCACGAGCACGAGGATATCGAAGTGCTGGAAATCCCGCTGGACACGGCGATCGCCATGATCGAAACCGGCGAAATCTGCGACATGAAAACGATCATCCTGCTGCAATGGGCGGCGATGAACAGGGACAAGCTCACCTAGCCCGCGGCAAGCGCAACTTTCTCTGCGCGCGCCGCCTCGATCAGCCGCGCATCAAGGGTCGCCAGTGGTGCGCCTTCGGAAATGGCAAGGGCAAGATAGGCTGCATCGTACGCCGATAGCCGATGGGCGCGTGAAAGCCGGATGATCGTAACGTGATCGCTGCCGGGAATTGTTACTATGGGCAGGCTGTCGAGCCGCATGAGACAGGCGAGTATGTCTTCGCCGCTGATGCGCTTCCGGCGTTCTGCCGAAATCAGGATGTTGCGGATTTCATGCCAGAAAAGGTCCGGAACGAGTGCGTCCTCGGTCTCAAGAAGTGACAGGGCTTTCTCGGCATCGCCGTTTGTTTCATCTGGCAAAAGCCAGGCGGCGGCGACGGATGCATCGATGACGAAGGCCATCAGCGCTGGCCTTCGCGCCGCCATTCCTGGATTTCAGCGGCTGTCGCGCCGGCTCTTGCTTCGCGCTCTGCCCGCAGCGACCGGATGGCTTCCATGCGAAGCCGGCGATCGTCGAATTTGACCATTCGCGCAACTGGCTGGCTGCCGCGTGAGATGACGATTTCCTCGCCCGCTTCCACCTTGGTCAGCAGGTCCGACAGATGAGTTTTCGCCTCTCCAACTTTCACTTTGATCGTCATGCCCAAACTCCATAGCCAGCCCATAAGTTATGTCTCCATCAGAAGTTGGTCAACCACTTGGTCAAGTGATGGTGGACTCCGAAAAAAGCTCATTTCCATTCATCTCGTTGTCACGAAGCAAGCCTATGCGCTGCTGCTTGGCCGATCATCGCATGCCGTCAGGAGAAAAGTCATGTGGCTCAGCAATTTCACGCTCGTTCTGCCCGAAGAAGTTGTGAGCCAGGGCTCGGTGCGCATTGAGGACGGCGCGATTGCCGAGATACGGAACGAGCCAGTCGCCAACGCCGCGATCGATGGCGGGGGCCGGTTGCTGATGCCGGGTTTCGTGGATCTACATGGCGACATGATCGAGCGTGAAATCGCGCCGCGGCCGAACGCCATTATGCCGATCGACTTCGGTATTCACGAGCTGGACAAGAAGCTCGCGGCGGCAGGCGTGACAACGGCTTATGCGGCGATTTCCTTCGCGACCGAAAGTGTTTACTGCCACGTCCGATCGCTGGAAACGACGAACGCCGTCATCGAAGGGATCAATCGCCTCAAGCACAATCTGCTGGTCGACCACCGCGTCCATGCCCGCTACGAAATCACCAATGTGGGGGCCGCGCCCGCCCTCGAAAAACTCCTCGAAGCCGGCCAGATCGATATGGTTTCGCTGACGGACCATACGCCGGGGCAGGGGCAGTACAACAACATTCAGAGCTACATATTGAGCATCGCCGAGCGCCGTGCGATCTCCGAGGAGATCGCGGCGGAAATGGTCGCCAAGCGCATCGCCTTGCGCAACAATCCCGAGATCGAAGCAAAGCTGAAGGAAATCGTCGCGCTGTCGCTGAAGCAGAAGCTTTCGCTTGCGTCGCATGACGATGACAGCGTCGAAAAGGTCGCGGAGATGCATGATCTCGGCGTGACGATCAGCGAGTTTCCGGTCACGCTGCCGGCGGCCGAGGAGGCCCGGCGTCGCGGGCTCTGGACGCTCATGGGCGCGCCGAATGCGCTTCGCGGCCAGTCCATGTCCGGCAATCTGAGCGCGCTCGATGCCGCCAAGTCCGGCCTTTTGACGGTGATCGCGGCGGATTATCACCCGGCAGCGTTCGTCCCCGGCATCTTCAAGATCGCGGAATACACCGCAATACCGGTCGCAGTCGCGATGGCGACACGGAATGCCGCCCGCTCCGCAGGTCTGACGGATCGCGGCGAGGTCGCCATCGGCCAGCGTGCCGATCTGGTCGTGGTCGAGCCGGGCAATGTGCATCGCATCCGCGCGACCTTCCGCGGCGGGCGCTTCGTCTATAGCGACGGCACGTTGCATCAGCTTCAGGCGCTCGCCGCCTGAAGCGATCAGGCGATCAGGGAAATGATGTGATTGGAGCTACCCAGCGTGGCTGCATCCGCGCCGACAGCCTTATTTCCTTCCATCCGCACCTTGCCCTCGGCAAAAAGCCGCAGCGCCCGGGGATAAAGCTGGTGCTCCACGGTGAGCACGCGGGCAGCAAGTGTATCGGCCGTATCACCGGAGAAGACCGGCACGGCCGCCTGGCCGATCACCGGGCCTTCATCCATGCCCTCGGTCACGAAATGCACGGTGCAGCCCGAGATCCGCATGCCGGCGTCGATGGCGCGCTGATGCGTGTGCAGCCCGGGAAAGAGCGGCAGGAGGGAAGGGTGAATGTTGATCATCCGGCCCTCATAACGCCGAATGAATGTCGCGCTCAGAAGCCGCATATAGCCGGCAAGGCACAGGATGTCCGGCGAGAGCCGGTCCAGCGCTTCGAGGATCGCCGCCTCGTGCGCTTCCTTGCTTGCATAGTCCTTGCGGATGAAGGCGAAGGCAGGAATGCCTTCAGCAGCAGCTTTCGCAAGACCGCCGGCATTTGCGTTGTCGGAAATCACCCCGACGATCTCCGCCGGAAAGTCTTCGGCTTTCGCCGCCTCAACGAGCGCCATCATGTTGGAGCCGCCGCCGGAAATGAAGACGACGACGCGTTTGCGCGGCATGGTCATATGGCAAGCGTGCCCTTGTAAACCGTCCCGGCGGCGCCTTCCGCGCGGGCGATCATGCGGCCGAGGGTGACAACCTTTTCGCCTTCGGCTTCCAGAACGGTGGTTACCGCTGCCACGTTTTCAGGCGAGACGACGGCGATCATGCCGACGCCGCAGTTGAAGGTCCGCAGCATTTCCTTGGCTTCGACGCCGCCCGTCTTGGCGAGCCAGGAGAAGACTGGCGGCACCTTGACGGCGGCAAGATCGATCTCGGCGGCGAGATGTTTGGGCAGCACGCGCGGAATGTTCTCGGGAAAACCGCCACCGGTGATGTGCGCCAGTGCCTTGATGGCTTTGGTTTCGCGGATGGCCTTGAGCAGCGGCTTCACATAGATGCGGGTCGGCGTGAGCAATGCCTCACCGAGCACCTTGCCTTCGGCAAAAGGCGCCGGCGCGTCCCAGCTCAAGCCGGAAAGCTCGACGATCTTGCGCACCAGCGAGAAGCCGTTGGAGTGAACGCCGGAGGAGGCGAGGCCGAGGATGATGTCACTTTCAGCAATGTCGCCGGAAGGCAGAAGCTGGCCCCGCTCGGCGGCACCGACGGCAAAGCCTGCAAGATCGTAATCGCCGGAGGAGTACATGCCCGGCATTTCCGCTGTTTCGCCGCCGATCAATGCACATCCCGCCTCGCGGCAGCCAGCGGCGATACCGCCGACGATCGCCGCGCCCTGGTCCGGATCGAGCTTGCCGGTCGCGAAATAGTCGAGGAAGAAAAGCGGTTCCGCACCCTGTACGACGAGATCGTTGACGCACATCGCCACCAGGTCGATGCCGACCGTCTCATGATAATCGGCGTCGATCGCGATCTTCAGCTTGGTGCCGACACCGTCATTGGCGGCGACAAGAACCGGATCGGTGAAGCCCGCGGCCTTGAGGTCGAACAGGCCGCCGAAGCCGCCGATTTCGCCATCGGCGCCAGGGCGGCGCGTGGAACGCACGGCAGGCTTGATTTTTTCTACCAGAAGATTGCCGGCATCGATATCGACGCCTGCGTCGCTATAGGTCAGGCCGTTTTTTCCAGACTGGCTCATGCTAATCTCCGATGGCTGTCTTCGGGCGGTTTTTTAACCGATCTTCACAATGCCGGTCGCAATTGCATGAGAGTGCGCTTTATGCAAGGCGCCGCATAGAGAAAAGCCCTAATTTCCTGCTCTTTCCATAGGGGATGACGGGATTTTTCGCAGCAGGGTTGACCATGTTCCAGCCTGCATCCTATGTGCTTCAAGTACCGGCGCGAAGCGATCGCGCCAGGGGCGGACGAACGGGGAAAACGATGCCAAATCAGGTCAGCGGGGCTAGTCTGAAGCGTCAGATCTTTTTCTGGCTGGGCGTCTTCGTCTTCTTCGTCATCTTCCTCTACATCTTCAGCTCCATCCTGCTGCCTTTCATTGCCGGCATGGCCATCGCCTATTTCCTCGATCCCGTCGCCGACCGTCTGCAGCGCCTGGGCATGAGCCGCTTGATGGCGACGATCGTCATACTGGTCGCCTTCGTCATCGTCTTCGCGCTGGCGCTGATGATCCTCATTCCGGTGCTGATCAACCAGTTCAACGATTTCGCGCAGCGCGTTCCGGGCTATATCAGCCAGTTGCAGGCCTACATCGCCGACGCACAGGATTCCGTGATGCCGGACTGGGTCAAGAACCAGCTTGGTACGATCAAGGACAATTTCTCCGCAGTCCTTACGGAAGGCATGGGCTTCCTCACCGGCCTCTTTGCGCAGATATGGAACTCCGGCAAGGCGATCGTCGATGTCATCTCGCTGCTGGTCGTAACGCCGGTGGTCGCCTTCTATATGCTGCTCGATTGGGACCGCATGGTCGCCAAGGTCGATCAGTGTATCCCCCGCGACTATCTCAACGACGTCCGCCAGATTGCCCGCGAAATCGATCAGGCGATTGCCGGTTTCGTTCGCGGGCAAGGCTCTCTCTGCCTGATCCTCGGGATTTACTACGCGGCCGGGCTGTCGCTCGTCGGCTTGAACTTTGGCCTGCTCATCGGCCTCTTTGCCGGCATGATCAGCTTCATTCCCTATGTCGGCTCGCTGGTCGGTCTGGTTCTTGCCGTCGGCGTTGCCATCGTGCAGTTCTGGCCGGATTACCTGTGGATCGGCGCGGTGCTGGCAGTCTTCTTCAGCGGTCAGTTCCTGGAGGGCAATATCCTGCAGCCGAAGCTCGTCGGCCATAGCGTCGGCCTTCATCCGGTCTGGCTGATGTTCGCCCTTTTTGCGTTCGGTGCGCTCTTCGGCTTTGTCGGCCTGCTGGTTGCCGTCCCGGCAGCCGCCGTCGTCGGCGTGCTTGTCCGTTTTGCGCTCGCGCGCTACCTTCAGAGCGATCTTTATGCGGGCCAGTCGCAACCTGCTGCGGCCCGGAAGACAAAAGCCGATTCAAAATGAGCGACGTGAAGCGCAGCGCGGGGGAGCAGCTCCCGCTGGTCTTTTCTCATGATGCCGCAAGCAGCCGGGACGATCTCCTGATCTCGGACCGCCTGAGCGCTGCCGTGACTATCGTCGACGCCTGGCCGCAATGGCCATCTCCTGTCGTCATTCTCGCCGGACCGGTCGGTTCCGGAAAGACGCATTTGGCGACGATTTGGGAGGAGCGCAGCGGGGCCGAACGCATTCACCCGAAGTCCGGATCCGACGCCGCGCTTGCCGCTGCCAACGGTCCGGTTCTTTTCGAGGATGTCGACCGCCTCGGCTTCGACGACACCGAGCTTTTTCACGTCATCAACAGCGTGCGCGAAAACGGCAACAGCCTGTTGATGACCAGCCGTCTCTGGCCGATGTCTTGGCCCGTTCAGCTTCCCGACCTGCGCTCAAGGCTCAAGGCGGCGACGACCGTCGAAATCGGCGAGCCCGACGAGGAATTGCTGTCGCAGGTCATCGTCAAGCTCTTCTCCGACCGTCAGCTTAATATAGATGACAAACTCGTGCTCTATATCGTCAACCGGATGGAACGGTCGCTGAATGCGGCTCAGACGATTGTCGAGCGGCTCGATCGGCTGGCTTGGTCGCGAGGCACCAAGATCACTCGAGCGATGGCAGCCGAGGTATTGAATGAATTGGGAAATTCCGGTTCGCTTGATTGACTGTCACAGTTCCGTCGTGAAACTGATATAATTCGCAGGGACGAATAAACGGGGCGGATCGACATATGGACAGTGCAGTTGCAGAGCATCAGGAATCCCTTCCTCCAACACCGGCCGTCGTCCCTCCGCTGGAAGAGCTGCTGAGCAGTCCTGAACGCTTCATCAACCGCGAATTTTCCTGGCTGCAGTTCAACCGCCGTGTTCTTGAGGAAACCCTGAACACCGAGCATCCGCTGCTTGAACGCGTCCGCTTCCTGTCGATTTCCGCCGCCAACCTCGACGAGTTCTTCATGGTGCGCGTCGCGGGCCTCGAGGGCCAGGTCCGGCAGAACATCGCCATCCGCACACCGGACGGCAAGACACCTGCCGAACAGCTCGATGCCATTTTGCGGGAGATCGACAATCTGCAGATGGAACAACAGGCTTCGCTCGCCGTTCTGCAGCAGTATCTCGCCAAGGAAGACATTCTGTTCGTACGCCCCGGCGCTCTCAGCGACGCCGATCGGCAGTGGCTGGCGGCAGAGTTCGAACAGGCGATCTTTCCGGTTCTGACGCCGCTCTCGATCGACCCGGCCCACCCGTTCCCCTTCATTCCCAATCTCGGCTTCTCGATCGGTCTGCAGCTTACCAGCAAGCACGGCCGTGAGCCGATGACGGCGCTGCTGCGCCTGCCGCCCGCCTTGGACCGTTTCGTGCGCCTGCCGGATGACGGAGGGACGATCCGCTACATCACGCTGGAAGACGTGGCGAACATCTTCATCCACCGCCTCTACCCCGGCTACGAGGTGCAGGGCTCGGGTACGTTCCGCATCATCCGCGACAGCGATATCGAAGTCGAGGAAGAGGCCGAAGACCTCGTGCGCTTCTTCGAAACAGCACTCAAGCGCCGGCGCCGCGGCAAGGTGATCCGCATCGAAACGGATTCCGAAATGCCGGCGTCGCTGCGTCATTTCGTGGTGCAGGCGATGAACGTGCCCGACAATCGCGTCGCCGTTCTGCCGGGCCTGCTGGCGCTCAACACGCTCTCGGAAATCACCAAGGCGCCGCGCGACGATCTCCGATTTCCACCCTACAATGCGCGATTTCCCGAGCGCGTCCGCGAACACGCCGGAGACTGCTTCGCCGCAATCCGCGAGAAGGACATGGTGGTTCATCACCCCTACGAGTCTTTCGACGTGGTGGTCCAGTTTCTTCTCCAGGCTGCGCGCGATCCTGACGTTCTGGCGATAAAGCAGACGCTTTACCGCACCTCGAATGACAGCCCGATCGTCCGCGCGCTGATTGACGCCGCCGAATCGGGCAAGTCGGTGACTGCCCTTGTCGAACTCAAGGCCCGTTTCGACGAAGAGGCGAACATCCGCTGGGCGCGCGATCTCGAGCGCGCCGGCGTGCAGGTCGTCTTCGGCTTCATCGAACTCAAGACACATGCAAAGATGTCACTGGTCGTTCGCCGCGAGGAGGGCAGGCTCCGCAGCTATTGCCACCTCGGCACCGGCAACTACCATCCGATCACCGCGAAGATCTACACCGACCTTTCCTTCTTCACCTGCAATCCGGTGATCGCCCACGACATGGCGAACATCTTCAACTTCATCACCGGCTACGGCGAGCCGGAAGAAAGCATGAAGCTCGCGGTTTCGCCCTACACGCTGCGCGACCGCATTCTTCGTCACATCGACGAGGAGATCGCCCATGCCAAGAACGGAGCGCCTGCCGCTATCTGGATGAAGATGAACGCGCTCGTTGATCCTGAGATCATCGATGCGCTCTATACGGCAAGCCGCGCCGGTGTGGAGATCGATCTCGTCGTTCGCGGCATCTGCTGCCTGCGGCCGCAAGTACCGGGTCTGTCGGACAATATTCGCGTCAAGTCGATCGTCGGCCGCTTCCTGGAACACAGCCGCATCTTCTGCTTCGGCAATGGCCATGGGCTGCCGTCGGACAAGGCGCTCGTTTATATCGGCTCCGCCGACATGATGCCGAGAAACCTCGACCGCCGCGTCGAAACGCTTGTTCCGCTCACCAATCCGACTGTCCACGAGCAGGTTTTGTCCCAGATCATGCTCGGCAATATCATTGACAATCAGCAGAGCTACGAGATATTGCCCGACGGCACGTCTCGGCGCATGGAAGTGCGCAAGGGCGAAGAGCCGTTCAACGCGCAGCAGTATTTCATGACTAACCCCAGCCTGTCCGGCCGCGGTGAAGCCCTGAAATCCAGCGCTCCAAAGCTGATTGCCAGTCTGCTTTCCGGCTGGACCAAGAGATAAAACTGGACCTGCATGGTTGAATCAGAAGCCCAGGGGCGCCTTCCAGGAATAGCCCCGGTCTCCGTCATCGATATCGGGTCGAACTCGGTCCGCTTGGTCGTTTACGAGGGCCTCGCCCGGTCGCCGACGATCCTTTTCAACGAAAAGGTGCTTTGCGGCCTTGGGAAGGGCATCGCTTTGACCGGCAAGATGGATGAAGGAAGCGTCGCCCGCGCGCTGGCCGCTCTCCACCGCTTCAAGGCTCTGTCTGCGCAGGCACGCGCCTCGACCATGTACGTGCTTGCGACGGCCGCCGCGCGCGAAGCCTCCAACGGCCCCGATTTCATTCACAAGGCGGAAACGATCCTCCAACGCAAGATCCGGGTATTGTCCGGAGGCGAGGAGGCCAAGTTCTCCGCGCTCGGCGTCGTCAGCGGCTTCTACCATCCGGACGGTATTGCCGGCGACCTCGGCGGCGGCTCGCTGGAGCTCATCGACATCAATGAGCGCAAGATCGGCGAAGGGATTACCTTGCCGCTCGGGGGCTTGCGCCTCTCGGAATATGCTGGCGGCTCTCTCGCCAAAGCCCATACTTTTGCCCGCAAGCATGTTCGAAGCGCTGCGAAAATTCTGGAAAACGGCGCCGGCCGAACCTTTTACGCCGTCGGCGGCACCTGGCGTAACATCGCCAAGCTTCACATGGAAATGACGCAGTACCCACTGCATATGATGCAGGGCTACGAGGTCTCTCTCGAGGCGATGATGACGTTCCTCGAGCAGGTGGAAGTGGCAAGGGATTCCAAGGACCCGGCGTTCCAGGCGGTTTCGAAGCACCGCCGCACGCTTCTCCCCTTCGGTGCCGTAGCCATGAAGGAAGTGCTGGGTGCGATGAAGCCCGCCATCATTTCCTTCTCTGCGCAGGGCGTACGCGAAGGTTATCTCTATTCGCTGCTCTCGGAAGGCGAGCGCCGCGCAGATCCGCTGCTTTCGGCAGCCTCCGAGCTTGCGATCCTTCGAGCCCGCTCGCCCGAGCATGCGCGGGAGCTTGCGGAGTGGACCGGTAATGCAATGCTGTATTTCGGCATCACGGAAACCGACGAAGAAGCGCGCTACCGGCAGGCAGCCTGCCTCCTCGCCGACATCAGCTGGCGCGCGCACCCGGATTACCGCGGCCTGCAGGCGTTGAACCTCATCGCCCATTCCTCTTTCGTCGGCATCAGCCATCCCGGCCGAGCCTTTATCGCGCTGGCCAATTACCATCGTTTCGAGGGGCTGAACGATGACGGATCCACTGCGCCGCTTGCCAGGATTGCCGGTCCGCAATTCGCCGAGCGCGCCAAGCTTCTCGGTGGCATCCTGCGTGTCGTCTATCTCTTCTCGGCATCGATGCCGGGCGTGGTGAAGAACCTGACGTTCCGCAAATCATTCGATCCGGAAATCGACCTCGAACTCGTCGTGCCGTCGGAATACCAAGACTTCGCCGGAGAGCGCCTCGACGGACGCATGCAGCAGCTCTCGAGGCTGACGAACAAGCGGCTGGCTTTCTGCTTCGAGTAAGGGCGTCGCGATCTGGCGTGCTTCTTTGCCGGAAGTCATTGTCCGGAAATCCGGACAGCCCGTGCGGATTGTCTCCAGTTATCGAAGATGCCGCCGTGGCCTATTTTGCGTCGTCTTGAAACGGAGATAGATCATGTCCAATATCGAAAAGTCGGGTGCATTCACTCTTGGCGACCGCGCCGTAAAACGGCTCGGGTACGGTGCAATGCAGCTTGCCGGCAAGGCCGTGTTCGGCCCGCCAAAGGATCGCGCCGAGGCGGTCGCGGTGTTGCGCGAAGCGGTCGAAAGCGGCGTCGATCACATCGACACCAGCGATTTCTACGGGCCCCACGTCACCAACCAGATCATCAAGGAAGCCTTGCATCCCTATAGGGACGATCTGGTGATCGTCACCAAGGTAGGGGCAACGCGCGGGGCGGACGCCTCCTGGAACCCCACCTTTTCGAAAGAGGCGCTGACCCAGGCGATCCATGACAACCTCAAGAACCTCGGCCTCGACATCATCGAGGTGGTCAATCTGCGCGCGATGTTCGACGTCCACGGACCGGCGGAAGGTTCTCTTGAGGAGCCGCTGACCGTTCTCGCCGATCTTCAGCGTCAGGGGCTTGTCAAACACATTGGCCTGTCGAACGTCACCGCCAAACAGATCGCCGACGGACGAAAGATCACGGCGATCGTCTGCGTTCAGAACCAGTACAACCTTGCCCATCGCCAAGACGATGCGCTGATCCAGCAGCTTGCCGGGGAGGGGCGGCCTATGTACCATTCTTCCCGCTCGGCGGCTTCTCGCCGCTACAGTCTTCCACGCTTTCGGATGTCGCAGCCGAACTCGGTGCAACGCCAATGCAGGTTGCTCTTGCTTGGCTGCTGCAACGCGCGTCGAACATCCTGCCGATCCCGGGCACCTCGTCGCGCGGGCATCTGAGGGAAAATCTTGCGGTCGCCGACATCACTCTGCCGGCCGACGCCGTGAGGAAGCTCGACGGCATTGCCTCGGCGAAGGCTGCCTGACGGCGCCTCAAACGAAAGGGCGCCCGGCTTTCGCCGGACGCCCTTTATTTTTTCAGAACACGAATTACTTCGCGTTCAGGAAGTCGCCCACTTCGAGCAGGCTGAACTCGTTGTTGTCAGCCTTGTCGACTGCGCGGCCGGCCGAGAAAGGCAGGTTGTTGTCGTTGCCGATGATGATGTGTGTGGCATCGACGCGGTCGACGTTTTCGATCGTCACGAACGGCATGTCGTAGATACCGTCCTTGTTTCCGGCCTTCTTCTTGTTGTCCGGATCCTTGATGTTGAGGAGATCGATGTAGCCGATCTTGCGCACGGCCTTGCCGGCGTTGGCGTCGTTGAACTCGATCTTGTAGACGCGCTTGAGTTCGGCCGGCGCCTCGAAGCAGTCCGGCTTCGGCTGCTTCGGATCGGCGCAGGCCTTGTCCTTCGTGCCGGCGCCGTTGTCACGCTCGATGACGAGGGCGGTCGTGTCATCCAGCATGTTGAAGTCGCCGATCGAAACGCCCTTGTCCTCGAACGGATAGAGCCAGCTGCGGCCGGTCCACTTCTTGGCTGCGACGTCGAATTCGATGACGCGGATCGCGGTGTGGCTGTCAACGGATTCCATCTTGCCGTCGTCCTGATAGAGCGCGCCTTCGAGCAGGCCGTAGAGCTTGGCGCCGTCCTTCGACATGGCAAGCCCCTCGAAGCCGCCGGAGCGCTTCAGGTTGAAGACGGGGTTCTTCGCGGTCGGGTTGGCCGGCAGCTGGATCAGCGCGTTGTCCGGCGAGACGACTGGCTTGCCGTCGACCGTTGTCGGGATGACGTCGGTCAGCTGGCCCTTGGTATCAAATTTCAGAAGGTAAGGGCCGAACTCATCGCCGAGCCAGAATCCGTCGGCAACCGGTTGAACGGATTCGATGTCGAAGTCCGCGCCGGTCAGGTAGCGCGTGTCGGTGCCTTCCATGACGATCGGGAAGGGAGCGATTTTGTTCGGATCGGAGAGGAAGAGGTTCTGCATGACCTCAGCCTTGTTCGCCGCCCAGTCGAACTTCATCTGGTGCAGGAAGAGCATGGAGTCGGACGAGGTGAATTTCGAGCCGAAGCCGTTGTCGGAAAGCGTCCAGAAAGTCCCGTCTTCCATCATCTTGATGCCGGAGAAGCCCTGAACTGGCTGGCCATCGAGCGGCAGTTTGATGTCGGTGACGCGGACGCCGTCCTTGCCCGGGACGCTACCGAGAGCTTCGGTGCGCTTGCGATCCGGCGTCGTGAACTTGCCGGAAGTCTTCAGGAAGGCCGGGGCGTCGGCCGGAGCGGCGACGATGGTGTTGGCGGGCAGGATCGCCTGGCCGGCAAGCGTTGCGGTGAACTCCTGCTGGTCCGCGGAGGCGGAAGTGGCAATCAGAAGCAATAGGGACACGGAAGCGTAAAGTGCTGTTTTCATGGAGACCCCCATCAAATGAGTTGGCGGTTCCCGATTAGCAGTCCATTCATATCGCCGAATTGAAGGTTGAATGAAGCTTTGGTGACGCTCCCGATGCGGGCAGAGCCCGGGCCAGCGCCATGACGCCCAGTCCCTGGCCCCGGCCCTTGAGAGCGTGGACGCCGAGATCTTCGGCGTTTATCATTTCGGGCAGAGTGAGGCGCTGTGCAAGCTCGCTCGAAATCAGCACAGGCCGGTTCAGTGTTTTGCAGAGGCCTTCCAGCCGGGCGGTCGTATTCACCGTATCGCCGAAATACGTGATCTTGTGGTGGTCGACACCGATTTCGGCCGTGATGACGAACCCGCCGTGAAGCGCGGCCCGCAGGCGGGGCACCTGTCCATACTGCTTCAGCCAGCTTGCCGCATCCGCCTCGACGGCGGTCAGGATGTCGAAGACGCAGCGCACGCACCGGCCGTCCTTCAAGCCGCGCGCGAGCGGCCACGTAATGATGGCGGCATCCCCGACATAATCATCGATAGAGCCGCCGTGGCGACGCACGGGCTCCGCGAAGGTTGCAAACAACGCGCCGAGGAACTGTTGCGCCCGCAGGTCGCCATGTTTTTCGGCAAAAGGGGTCGAATCGATAAGGTCGATGAAGAGGAAAATGCGCTCCTCCTTGACCGGATTCCGGTAGCGGCTGGACAGCATGCTGAGGAAGACGTCGCGCCCCAGCAGCTCACGCACGCGCAATACGAAAATGATGACGGCGCAGACCGCCAGCGCGTAGATGAAGACCTTGAAGGGCATGATCAGAATGTGGCTCGGCGGCGCGGGCTCGAGCAAGCCGAACCACGAGAGGAGCGTGCCGGCAAGCGCGTAACCGATGCTCATCATGATCTCGTAGATCACGAGACCGGAAATGATGAAGGCGAGCGTCGGAAGTCTCTGAATGCGCCGGTAGAGGCCGCGAAGAAAGACCCTCCGCTCGAATAAAAGGATCGGCATGCCCATGAGTAGCGCGAAGATCGCGCCGATGACGGGTGTTTCCTCCAGGAAGAAGATGCGGCCGTAAAGGACGCCGCTCGCAGCCATCACAACCGCGATGAGCAGCCAGTTCTGCGCTGGAAAAATCTCTCTCATGGCATCCGGCCTGCTTTGACGTTCACCCGCATTTTTCCACGCAAGCCGTTTCGGTCAAGCAATTTTCGCGGGCGGTTCAGAGGCCGGTAGCCATCAAAGCGAAACGGTATCGACCTTCTTGCCCGCGAAACGGAGCGCGATCTCGCCCTTGATGAGCTGCAGCGCGGGTGCGCCGAACAGCTCGCGGCGCCAGCCGTGAAGGGCCGCGACCTCGGCTTTCTCGCCTTCCGCCGCAATCTTGTCGAGGTCTTCGCTGTTGGCGATGACTTTCGGCGCAACGCCGTGTTTTTCGGAAATCAGCTTGAGCAGGACCTTGAGCAGCTCGACCGCAGCGGCAGCACCTTCCGGCGCCTGCGTGTGGCGCGGCACATGCGGCATTTCGGCCTTCGGCAGGGCAAGGGCCGTGTTGACGGCTTCGAGAACCGCGCCGCCCGCAGCGGAGCGCTCCCAACCCTTTGGAATCGTCCGAAGTCGGCTCAGCGCCTCGGCATCCTTCGGCTGCTGCTGGGCGATCTCGTAGATCGCGTCGTCCTTCAGGACGCGCGAACGCGGCACGTTGCGGGAGCGCGCCTCGCGTTCGCGCCAGGCGGCGACATATTTGAGGATTGCGAGCTCCTGTGGCTTGCGCAACCGCATCTTCAGGCGCTGCCATGCATCGTCCGGATGCAGGTCGTAGGTTTCGCGCGCTTCGAGAATGTCCATCTCCTCGGAGAGCCAGGACGAACGGCCTTCGCGTTCGAGCTCGGCCTTGAGATAAAGATAGGCATCGCGCAGATGCGTGACATCAGCCAGCGCATAGTCGAGCTGCTTTTCGGAAAGTGGCCGGCGGCTCCAGTCCGTGAAGCGCGATGACTTGTCGATCTGCACGCCTTTCGTCCTGCCGACGAGCTGGTCGTATGACACGCTGTCGCCGAAACCGCAGACCATGGCGGCAACCTGCGTGTCGAAGATCGGATGCGGGATCAGCCCGCCGCGATGGAAGATGATCTCGATGTCCTGACGCGCCGCATGGAAGACCTTCAGCACGTTCGGATTGGCCATCAGTTCGAAGAAGGGTGCGAGATCGATGCCCTTCGCCAGCGGATCGACAAGGACTTCCGTCGTCGGGCTCGCCATCTGTATCAGGCAAAGCTCCGGCCAGAATGTCGTCTCGCGCAGGAATTCGGTGTCGATTGTAATAAATTCAGACTTGGCCAGCTCTTTGCAGGCGGCCGCCAAATCGGCGGTTGTTTCGATCATGTCAATTCATTCGCAAGGAAAAGGTCGATTAACCTTCCTTCTCCTTTACGCAGGATATGTCAATACGTTGAGGGCGATGGGTGACGTATGGCAAAGGCTATTCGCCGGGATGAAGCCTGTGCTTTACCCTGTTGTGGCGTTCATTTGCGAGCACGGCAATCCAGCCCCGGCGGCAACAATCGCAGGGAGAATGATGAAAGCAAAGATTTCGATGCCGTTCATGATAGCAAACCTTTGAGTGCACATCTGCCTCCAAATGTAGTGCGATGGCGGCCGAGAGGTCTACTAGATCAGGTCACCCGCACATAGCTCGTCATGCCGGTCTTCTGGTGCTCGATGATGTGGCAATGCAGCAGCCAGTCCCCGGGATTGTCGGCCACGAAGGCGAGCTGCACCTTTTCGTCGGGCTGGATCAAATAGGTGTCGGAAACGAGTGGCCTGACTTCGCGCGTCGAGGACGAAATGACGGTCAAGCTCATGCCATGCAGATGGATCGGGTGCAGGTGCGGCGTCACGTTTTCGAGCTGGAAGATGTAGCTCTTGCCAAGCTTCAGTTCGGCGAGAGGGGCTGTCGGATCGGGCGTGTCCCCCGGCCAGGGAACCTTGTTGATCGCCCAGAAGCTATAGCCGAGGGTGCCGCAGATGCTGTCGGCGGGCGCGCTTTCCGCCGTCGCGCTAAGCACCAGCGGTATGCGCTCCGCCGACGACAAATCCGCTTGCCGGACCGGGTTTGCAGCCAGCCGTCCAAGATCGAGCGCATCGCGTTTCAGCGTTTTTCCCACAGCGCGCAGGCTCGCGATCGTCTTTGGCGTGGTCCCGCGGATGTCTTCCAATGTTGCGACCGCTCCCTCGCTGTCCGGCATCCTCACGGCAAGGTCCAGCCGCTGTCCGGGGCCGACCTGCAAGAGTTCGAGCGGAAAGCGCTTCGGCACCGGATTGCCGTCGATCGCGATCACCGTCGCGGCGGCCCCTTCCATCTTCAAAGAGAAGATGCGCGTTACGTCGGTTATTGCGATCCGCAGGCGGATCAGCCCACCGGCTAGAGCATCGTATTGCGGTTCCCGCTGCCAGTTCGCGGTTCGCACCGTTCCGTATGTGCCAGTCTTTGCCGCATCCCGCGGCCGGAAGGGCGCGATGAACTGCCCGTCGCCGCCGAGCCGCCAGTCGCGCAAGTTGAGCACGATTTCCGCGTCGAAGACCGGGTCCGCAGGATCCTCCACGACGATGATCCCCGTCATGCCGTGGCCCATCTGCGTCAGCGTATTGCAATGCGGATGGTACCAGAAGGTACCGGCGTCGGGGGGCGTGAAGGCGTAATCGAAGCTGTCGCCGGTATAGACATAAGGCTGCGTCATGAACGGCACGCCATCCATCTTGTTGTCGATGCGCAGCCCGTGCCAGTGGATCGTCGTCGGTTCGTCCAGGCTGTTCGTCAGCCGTGCCGCAAACGGCTCGCCGCGCTGCATGCGCAAAACCGGCGGCATGCCTTGGTCGCCCCAGGTCATGATGTCCTTCGTCGAGCCCGCGTCTGTGAGCGAGGCCTCGGTCTTCACCGCTTTCAGCACTTGTGGCTGCGGCTCCGATCCAGCCAAACCGAATTTACCTGCGGCGCCCATGCCGATGCCATAAGCGCCCGCAACGGCGGATGCCTTCAGCAGATTGCGACGGGTGAGAAGGGGCATGGGGGCACTCCGGTCATGGTGGTGGCGCCATCTTTAAAGTTGACTGCGGATTTCATCAATAAGGAAGCGAAGACCAAACTGCCGCACTTGCCTTTACCCAAGGCTCGGAATAAACCACCCCAAAGTGGCAGTCCCTGCGGCCCAAGCCTTGACAAATCAGACCGTCCATGCGCTTTTCCGCCCGATTTTCTTGTCGGCGCTTGAGGGTCATTTTTGCCCTTGCAGCCGTCTCAGCAGATACCGGGAATTGAAATAATGCATCGCTATCGCAGCCACACATGCGCCGCCCTCCGCAAGTCGGACGTCGGCTCTACCGCCCGCATTTCCGGCTGGGTCCACCGCGTTCGCGACCATGGCGGCGTTCTCTTCATCGACCTTCGCGATCACTACGGCATCACACAGGTCGTCGCCGATCCGGATTCGCCCGCTTTCAAGATGGCCGAAACCGTGCGCGGCGAATGGGTTCTCCGCATCGACGGTCTTGTGAAGGCTCGCACGGAAGACACCATCAACAAGGCAATGGCGACCGGCGAAATCGAGCTCTACGCGCAGGAGATCGAGGTTCTCTCCGCCGCCAAGGAGCTGCCGCTGCCGGTCTTCGGCGAGCCAGATTATCCCGAAGACGTGCGCCTCAAGTATCGCTTCCTCGATCTTCGCCGCGAGACGCTGCACAAGAACATCGTTACGCGCACGAAGATCATCCGCGACATGCGCAACCGCATGGAAGACGTTGGTTTCACCGAATATTCGACGCCGATCCTGACGGCCTCCTCGCCGGAAGGCGCGCGCGACTTCCTCGTCCCGAGCCGCATCCACCCCGGCAGTTTCTATGCCCTGCCGCAGGCCCCGCAGCAGTACAAGCAGCTACTGATGGTCGCCGGCTTCGACCGCTACTTCCAGATCGCGCCCTGCTTCCGCGACGAAGACCCGCGCGCCGATCGCCTGCCGGGCGAATTCTACCAGCTCGACCTCGAAATGAGCTTCGTCGAGCAGGAAGACGTCTGGAACACGATGGAGCCGGTCATCCGCGGCATCTTCGAGGAGTTCGCCGAAGGCAAGCCGGTCACCCAGCAGTTCCGCCGCATCCCCTACGATGACGCCATCCGTATGTACGGCTCCGACAAGCCCGACCTGCGCAACCCGATCGTCATGGAACAGGTGACCGAGCACTTCGCCGGCTCCGGCTTCAAGGTCTTCGCCAACATGATCGCGTCCAACCCGAAGGTTGAGATCTGGGCGATCCCGGCAAAGACCGGCGGCAGCCGCGCGTTCTGCGACCGCATGAACGCCTGGGCGCAGAGCCAGGGTCAGCCCGGGCTCGGCTACATCTTCTGGCGCAAGGAAGGCGACAAGCTCGAAGGCGCCGGCCCGTTGGCAAAGAACATCGGCGAAGAGCGCACGGATGCGGTCCGCACCCAGCTCGGTCTCGGTGATGGCGACGCCTGCTTCTTCGTCGCCGGCGAGCCGGACAAGTTCTACAAGTTCGCAGGCGAAGCCCGCAACCGCGCTGCCGACGAGCTGAACCTCATCGACCGCGACCGTTTCGAACTCTGCTGGATCGTCGACTTCCCGTTCTTCGAATGGAATGAAGACGAGAAGCGGGTCGACTTCGCGCACAACCCGTTCTCGATGCCGCAGGGCGGCCTCGATGCGCTGGCGAACCAGGATCCGCTGACGATCAAGGCCTTCCAGTACGACATGGTTTGCAACGGCTTCGAAATCGCCTCGGGCTCGATCCGTAACCAGTCGCCGGAACTGATGGTGAAGGCCTTCGAAAAGGTCGGCCTCAGCCATGCGGACGTCGAAGAGCGCTTCGGCGGCCTTTACCGCGCCTTCCAGTATGGCGCACCGCCGCATGGCGGCATGGCTGCCGGCATCGACCGCATCGTCATGCTCCTCGTCGGCGCGAAGAACCTGCGCGAGATTTCGCTGTTTCCGATGAACCAGCAGGCAGAGGACCTGCTGATGGGCGCTCCCACGCCTGCGACGCCGACGCAGTTGCGCGAACTGGCGATCCGCCCGATCCCGCCGGTCAAGAAGGACTGAGGTCCTCGTCAGGACAGATTGAAAAGCCCGGCATCGCTGCCGGGCTTTTTCATGTTGCAACGACAAAACGCTGCAACTATACGTCTCGCATTCGCCCCGGACCCGGTGAAACTCCGGGTGGCTCTTCTGGCCGCCGATCCGCCAGACAACGCACAACATTTCTCCCTATGTTGAGCCGGATTCAGTCCGGTTGCGCTGAACCTTGTGAAAAATCTGATATGAGCAAACTCTCCGCTTACAGGCGCGAATGGTTCTCGAACATTCGCGGCGACATTCTGTCCGGCATCGTCGTGGCTCTTGCCCTCATCCCGGAAGCTATTGGCTTCTCTGTGATTGCAGGCGTCGATCCGAAAATAGGTCTCTTTGCCTCCGTCGCCATTGCCTGCGTCTCGGCGATCGTCGGTGGACGTCCTGGCATGATTTCCGCAGCTACGGCTGCGACCGCGGTCCTCATGGGATCGCTCGTCCGAGAGCATGGCCTGCAATATCTCTTCGCTGCCACGATCCTGATGGGCGTCTTGCAGTTGATCGCCGGAATGCTGAAGCTGGGCCGTCTGATGCGCTTCGTATCGCGCTCGGTCATGACGGGCTTCGTCAATTCTCTCGCGATCCTGATCTTCATGGCGCAGCTGCCGGAACTCATTGGCATGCCGCAGACAACCTATGTGATGATCGTGGTTGCGCTCGCGATCATCTACCTTTTTCCTTACGTGACGAAAGTCATCCCGTCACCGCTGGTCGCGATTGCGGTACTGACCGCGGTAACCATCTCGTTGGGTCTCGATGTCCGCACCGTAAGCGATCTTGGCGAACTGCCGACGAGCCTGCCGGTGTTCACCATCCCGCAGGTGCCGCTGACCTTCGAAACGCTCCGGATCATTTTCCCTTATTCTATCGGCCTCGCTGCCGTCGGCCTGCTGGAGTCGCTGCTGACCGCCCAGATCGTAGACGACATGACCCATACGCAGAGCAACAAGAGCCAGGAGTGCTTCGGGCAGGGCGCCAGCAACATCGCCTCCGCCCTGATCGGCGGCATGGGCGGCTGCGCCATGATCGGTCAGTCGGGCATCAACATTGCCTCAGGTGGACGCGGCCGCCTTTCGACCTTCGTTGCCGGTGCCTTCCTTCTCGTTCTGCTTCTGGTGCTCGACGACATCCTGCGCGTCGTTCCGATGGCGGCGCTTGTGGCGATCATGATCATGGTTTCGATCGGAACATTTTCCTGGCGCTCCATTCTCGACGTTCGCCGGAACCCGCCGTCATCTTCATTCGTGATGCTCGCGACTGTCGTAACGGTAGTCGCCACGCATGACCTTTCGAAGGGCGTGCTTGTCGGCGTTCTGCTGTCGGGTGTCTTCTTCGCGGGCAAGGTTGCCGGCCTTTTCCACGTTCACTCCGCTCTGACCGCAGATGGAAGCGCACGGACATACTCGGTCGATGGACAGGTGTTTTTCGCGTCGGCGGAGAGCTTCTCGATGTCCTTCGATTTCGAGGAACCGGTCAAGACAGTGACGATCGACGTCAGCAGAGCGCACTTCTGGGATATCACTGCAGTGGGCGCTTTGGACAAGGTTGTCCTGAGATACCGCCGCAAGGGAATTGATGTCGATGTCAAAGGGCTCAATGCGGCGAGCGCGCACATGCTTGATCGCTTTGCGCTTCATGACAAGCAGGGAGCTGCTGCCGTCTCCGGTGCGTCCCATTGAACAGAAAGCCCGGCATCGCTGCCGGGCTTACTTTTGAGCTTCGAACCCTACTGGTTGGCCGTCACCTTCACGCCGAGGACGTTGGGCAGCGTGTCCGGTGCGCCCATTGCCGCGCCCATGATGGTCGGGAAGGGGACCGGCTGCGCCGGAGAAGCGCTGACGACGAAGTTTTTCGGATCGTCGAGATAGGTGTTGATCGCCGCCGAGATCGCATTTTGCAGTTCGGGGATATTGAGCTGCGCCAGAGCGATCGGCGCCATTGCCTTCAGCGCGTCAGCCATCTGCTTTGCCGATATGTTTTGCTGAGCACCTGCATATTCGAGGGCACGCTTGGTGATCGAAGCATCGTCGAAGCGGATTTCGGCGCCGCTGAATGAAAGCTGCTGCATGAGGCCGAGCATGGCGAGCCCGAGCGCCTGCTGCGCTTCTTCCTTGTTCGGATTCGTCTCGGAGGCCTTGGCCGCTTCGCGCAGAGAATTCACGAAGGGCAGGGTGTAGCCGGAGATTTTGAGGGCAAGGTTCAGGCGGCCGATATTGGTGAAATCAAACGTGAGTTCTGAGATGTCGATCGCTCCCGGAGCGAGGTCCCACGCGCCTTTCACGGTGACATCGCCGTTGACGTGCTGGAGGGCGAGCTTCTCGATCGCTTCCTTCGCCTGCGGATCCGGCGCATCGCTGAGATCTGCCTTCATGCCTTTGAACGCGCCGTCGAAGTCGAAGCCGGATTCATCCTCGCGCAGCGTGAGGTTCATCTTTGTGTCGCCGATGGAGAAGGCTTCCTTGCCGTCCTTGACGACCTTGACCGGGCCGATGTGAGCGGTCTCGTAGAGCAGCATGGAGTCGAGCCCTTGGCCGTTCGCATCGGCCGGGATGGAGATGCCGCTGATCGTCAGTTCGGATGCGGTGATCGTCGCGCCGTCTTGGGCTGCGTTGATGTCCGGGAACCTGGCTTCCTCGACGTAATAGCCGCCATCCTCGTCCTCTTCGACGCCGGTGAGCGCGATATCGCCGATCGTGAAGGCCTCGCCGCCATTCGGCTTGAAGGTGGCATTCTTCAAGGTCATGGTCGTACCATCGACATCAATGCCTTCGGCAGCGATCGTTCCGCCCTCGGCGCTATAGGCGGCATTCAACTTCTTCAGAAGATCCTGTCCGTCGAGCGCGAACGCGGAGCCGGCGAGCGACAGAAATGCGGCGCCAGACAGCATCAGCCGGGTGGTCCGGAAAAAAGTCATCGATAAATCCTTTGGTGGCGGTTGGGAGTGCAGCGAAGTTACTACGGATCGAACGCGGTTTATATTTGCAGGTCTCTAAAATTCTGTTGAAGGGAACAGCAACCGAAGTCCAAATTGAAAGCAATGCTCGTCGCTTTTTTTGCTCGCCTTCCGTTACGTCATCCACAGGCCAGCCCCCTTGATTCCTTGCCGTGAAGCGCCTTCTGGGCTAGGCAGGGCCTATGGGACAAGAGATTTTGCCACCCTCCGGCGGGGATGACGACAATATTCAACCGGTTGATCTGAAGGCCGCGCTGGAAGAGCGTTACTTGGCCTATGCACTTTCGACCATCATGCACCGCGCGCTTCCGGACGTGCGCGATGGTCTGAAGCCGGTTCACCGCCGCATCATCCACGCCATGAGCGAGATGGGCATACGGCCGAACGCTGCCTTCAAGAAATGCGCCCGCATCGTGGGTGACGTCATCGGTAAGTTCCACCCGCATGGCGACCAGTCTGTCTACGACGCGCTGGTGCGTCTCGCGCAGGATTTCTCCCAGCGTTATCCGCTCGTCGACGGGCAGGGCAACTTCGGCAATATCGACGGCGATAATGCCGCCGCCTACCGCTATACGGAAGCACGCATGACCGATGTCACGGCGCTGCTCCTCGAAGGCATCGAACAGGACGCCGTCGACTTCCGCCTGACTTACAACGAGGAAGATCAGGAGCCGACGGTTCTGCCGGGCTCCTTCCCGAACCTTTTGGCGAACGGCTCCTCGGGTATTGCCGTCGGCATGGCGACCTCCATTCCCTCGCACAACGCGCATGAGCTTTGCGATGCGGCGCTGCATCTGATCAAGCATCCCGATGCCACCGTCGAAAAGCTGGTCGAGTTCGTTCCGGGGCCTGACTTCCCGACGGGCGGCATCATCATCGACAGCAGAGAGAGCATCATCGAAAGCTACCGCACGGGGCGCGGCGGCTTCCGGGTGCGCGCCAAATGGCAGATCGAGGATCTGGGCCGTGGCGGCTACCAGATCGTCGTCACCGAAATTCCCTTCCAGGTGCAGAAGTCGCGGCTCATCGAAAAGATCGCCGAGCTGCTGCTTGCTCGCAAGCTGCCGCTGCTCGAGGACATTCGCGACGAGTCGGCCGAGGACGTGCGCGTCGTTCTCGTACCGAAGAGCCGCAGCGTCGATCCGACGATCCTGATGGAATCGATGTTCAAGCTGACGGAGCTGGAGAGCCGCTTCCCCTTGAACATGAACGTTCTGTCCATGGGGCGCATCCCGCGCGTCATGGCGCTGAACGAGGTGCTGAAGGAGTGGCTCGATCACCGCCGGGAAGTGCTGCAGCGTCGTTCGCGCTTCCGCCTTGCGGCGATCGACAGGCGCCTCGAAATCCTCGGCGGCTTGCTGATCGCTTATCTGAACATCGACGAGGTGATCCGCATCATCCGCGAGGAGGACGAGCCCAAGCCGGTGATGGTGGCGCGCTGGGGGCTGACGGACAATCAGGTCGAGGCGATCCTCAATATGCGGCTGCGCTCTCTGCGCAGGCTCGAGGAGTTCGAAATCCGCACCGAGTTCGATGAACTGACCAAGGAGAAGGCGGGTATCGAGGCGCTGCTCGCCTCCGATGAGAAGCAGTGGCAGACAGTTGCCTGGGAAATCGGCGAGGTGAAGAAGAAGTTCGCCAAGGCGACCGAACTCGGCCGTCGCCGCACGCAGTTCGCCGAGGCGCCCGAGGCTGACGAGCAGGCGATCCAGCATGCGATGATCGAGAAGGAGCCGATCACCGTCGTGGTCTCCGAAAAGGGATGGATCCGTGCGCTGAAGGGCCACATCTCCGACACTGCGAGCCTGACCTTCAAGGAGGGCGACGCGCTGAAGATAGCCTTCCCGGCGCAGACGACGGACAAGATCCTTGTCGTCACGACCGGCGGCAAGGTCTTTACGCTCGGCGGCGACAAGCTGCCCGGCGGGCGCGGTCACGGCGAGCCTCTACGCATCATGGTCGACATGGATAACGACCAGGATGTGCTGACGGCCTTCGTTCATGACCCGGCGCGCAAGCAGCTGATCGTCTCGACCGCCGGCAACGGCTTTGTCGTGTCGGAATCGGAAATGGCCGCCAACACCCGCAAGGGCAAGCAGATCATGAATGTTTCCATGCCTGACGAGACCAAGCTTGTCGTTCCCATCAGCGGCGATCACCTCGCCGTCGTCGGCGAAAACCGCAAGATGCTGGTCTTCCCGCTGGCGCAGGTGCCGGAGATGGCTCGCGGCAAGGGAGTGCGCCTGCAGCGCTACAAGGACGGCGGTATTTCCGACGTCCGGTCCTTCGCGATTGCCGAGGGCCTCGTCTGGGAAGACAGCGCGGGCCGCACATTCACGAAAAACAAGGAAGAGCTCACCGAGTGGCTGGCTGACCGCGCTTCGGCGGGCCGCACTGTCCCCAAGGGCTTCCCGCGTAGCGGCAAATTCAACGGCTGACTGCAATAACAAATTGGCGATCCACTCTTGGCGAGCGGATCGCATCCTCTATCTCACCCCTGTTACCAAAAAAAAGGGATAGGTTCATTCCGAAGGCGGCTGGAATGACGTGGGCATTGCTTTGCGAGCACTGCCCCCACAGGGAGGAGCATCAATGTCTTGCAATACCATCAAGCTGCACGTCGACCATACCTACAATGCCCCGCCTTCGGTCATCTACGACGCGTGGCTTAACCCGCAGGTCGCCAAGCGCTTTCTTTTCGCCACCGAGCAGGGGCACGTTGTCCGCGCCGAAATCAACCCCCGTGTCGGCGGGCGCTTCCTTATCGTTGACCGGCGCCTCACTGGCGATGCCTGTCATTCGGGGATATTCCTGGAGCTTCGCCGGCCGAGACACATAGCCTTCAGCTTTTCCGCCGAGGAGCACGACCACAATGCCGACCGCGTCGACATCAAGATCGAACCGCTCGGAGAGGGCAGTCGGCTGACGCTGGCGCACGAAATGTGCGCAGAATGGGCATCCTTCGAAGAGAAAACCCGTCAGGGCTGGAAGAATGTGATGCTCGGCCTGGAACGCGTGCTGGAGCAGACGAACCGCCTAGCCAGCTAAAGGCACGCTGAAATCACGCAGAAAACGCGTAGCGCCTTCTTCATCGATCTCGCCGGCTGCAATGGCGAGATCGAATTCATAAAGACGCGCATTAGTCGTCTCGATTTCGTAGCCGTTCCGAAGAAGAAAAACGCCGCATGCGACAATCGCGATGCGCTTGTTTCCGTCGAGAAAGGCGTGGTTGCGCGCGAGACCGAATATACAAGCAGCTGCCAGTTCGATGATGTCCTCGCAGCCGTAATTGGCCTTGTTGATGGGGCGCGCGATGGCAGATTCTAGCGAACCTTCGTCGCGCAGTCCGGCAAGGCCGCCAAACCGCTCGATTTGCATTCCATGCAACTGCTCGATGAGCCGCCGGTTCAGAAACTTGATTGCCATTATTCCGCGAGCTTCTTGAGCGCGACTTTGTATTTCTCCATGAAGTAGCGGGCTGCTTCGAGCTCCTCGGAAATGTCCTCTTCGACCGGCTGCATATAGAAGCCGCCGTTTTCCGCACGTAACTCCATAGAGTCGCCCGCCTTGAGACCGAAGCGATCAAGCATCTCTTTCGGAATAATGACGCCTTCGGAATTGCCGATCTTGCGGATGGTGATGTTCATTGCTTTATCCTTCGTGATAACGAAGTTATAACATGAAGGACTAAAAGCAGCAAGCTGCGCCTATTGCGTTGCCTGCCGAAGGCTGCTTCCGCGAGCCATCCACAGCGAATGCATCATGATCGCCGCGATCAAAATCGAGCCACCGACGAGCGTCATCGTCGCCGGCGCTTCGGCGAAGATGAACCAGATCCAGATCGGCGCGAGCACGGTTTCCAGCAGATAGAACATGCCGACCTCGGGCGCGGAGAGGTAGCGCGGGCCTGTTGCCAGGCACCAGAAGGCCACGGGCATCACGATGGCGCCGTTGAAGATGATCCAGGCAGGATGGGCAACCGAAATGCCTGCAGGCAAGGCCATGCCGAAGCCGAGGATCGCCGGAAAGATTGCGGCAAGAAGCGGCACGAAGCCCATGTCGCGCCGCGAGGCGCGGCCGACGGTGATTGCGGAGGCAAGGATAAGGGCGCTGAGCAAGGCCATCGCATCGCCGAAGATGTGGCCGCTCGATATGCCGTCATGGACGATCAGCCCGACGCCGAAAATCATGGCAGCCATCGTCAACAAGGTGGAAACCGGCGGCCGTTCCTTGAGGAAGATCCAGGAAAGCAGAGCGCCGAACATCGGATTGAAGGCGACGATGAAGACGACGTTGGCCGTTGCCGTATTGAAGACCGACAGCAGGAACGTCAGCGTCGACAGGCCATAGAGCAATCCCGCAACGATGCCGTGCCGGCCGGGGATCAGGACGGGCCATTTCCCGCGAAAAATCCGGATCGCTGCGACGATAAGCAGAGCCACCAGAACTGTGGCGATGCTGCGAAGGCCGAGGATCGACCACATGTCTCCGTGCGCAAGACGCACGAGCGGAATGTCCATGGAAAGAGCCAAGCCGCCGACGGCCGTCAGGGCGAGGCCCTTCCGATGATCGGAAAGGGCAGGGAGAAACATTTAGTCGTGCGTACTTTCGGACAGCGAGGCGGGATCGAAACGTTCCCAGCCGCGCGGGGTCAGGTGTTCCTGCGGCTGGAAGCGCGTCTTGTAGTCCATTTTGCGCGATCCCTGAACCCAGTAGCCGAGATAGACATGTGGAAGACCGAGCGCTTGCGTCCGTTTTACGTGGTCGAGGATCATGAAGGTGCCAAGCGAGCGCTTGTCATATTGCGGATTGAAATAGGAATAGACCATGGAGAGGCCGTCGCTCATCGAATCGGTCAGCGCGGCAGCCAAGAGTTCGCCCCGCGGACGGGCCTCGAGGCCCGAGCCTTCTTCCCGTCTGCGGTATTCAATGATCCTGGTGTTCACATGCGTATCTTCCACCATGATCGCATAGTCGAGCACCGTCATATCGGACATGCCGCCTTGCTGGTGGCGGTAGTCGAGATAGCGGCGGAAGAGAGAATATTGCTCGCTGGACGGCTGTGCCGGAAATTCGGTGGCGATGATGTCGGCATTGGCCGCCAGCACGCGCTTCATCGACTTTGTCGGCTGGAACTCCTGGGCGAGAATACGCACGGAGACGCAGGCGCGGCAGGCTTCGCAGGCGGGACGATAGGCGATGTTCTGCGAACGGCGGAAGCCGCCTTGCGTGAGGATGTCGTTCATTTCGGCAGCACGCGGGCCGACGAGATGTGTGAAAACCTTCCGCTCCATCTCATGCGGCAAATACGGGCATGCAGCCGGAGCAGTCAGATAAAACTGCGGTGATGGCGAGACCTGCGTATTCATCTGCCGGAAAGGTGCCCCTTTGCGCTGTCTTCCTTATAACAGCATGACCTAAGAATAAAAAACGTCAACAGCGCGGCTAAACTGTCCTCGCTATCCGTTTTCCATTCTTGTTGATATGGCATCGCCAACCGGACAGCAAAGACCGGTGGCGGACTATATTGCGCGGCTCTCAGGCGGTGCGTACCGTAACCGTCCCGACGAGGAGGTCGTGGATCAGGCGGCTGCGTTCGATGAAGAGACCAGCAAGCAGAATGAGCGGCGTCAGTACCGAGTTCAGGATCCAGAACAGCGCCAGATGCACGATCGCTGTCAGGAAATCCATCGGCCGTCCATCGACGCGGACGATCGCGATACCCATTGCGCGCATGCCTAGCGATGCCTGGCTTGGCCCGCCGACCGTCAGGCCGAAGTAGAGACCGGCAACCAGCACGAAGAGCGCCGGATAGAGCAGAAAGCCCAAGCCGAATGTCAGGATGGATAGGAAAAACAGCACCACTGCGGCAGGAACGCAGAGCAGCAGGACGATGATGTAGTCGAGAATGAATGCAAAAACCCGGCGGCTGAGCGTGCCGCTGTAGGCGCGCCAGTCCTCCGGTGCAGCATAGAGCGGGTTCGGGTTAATGCTCATCGAGGTCTCCTTCGGAAAAACGATGCCAAAGATATGGTATCGGCGGCCGGAGATACAATAATGTGTGAACTCACCGCTTGGCGAGCTGTCTGGCGACCTCGATCGCGAAATAGGTCAGGATCCCGTCGCAGCCCGCGCGCTTGAAGGCCAGCAGCGTTTCCATCATCACCCGCTCACCATCGATCCAGCCGTTCATCGCCGCAGCCTTGATCTGGGTGTATTCGCCGGAAACTTGATAGGCGAAGGTCGGAAGACCGAAAGCTTCCTTCATCCGCCAACAGATGTCGAGATAGGGCAGGCCAGGCTTGACCATCAGCATGTCGGCGCCTTCCTCGACATCGAGAGCGGCGTCGCGGATTGCCTCGGTGCCGTTGGCGGGGTCGATGTAATAGGTCTTCTTGTCGCCTTTCAACAGGCCGCCGGTGGAAATCGCCTCGCGATAGGGGCCATAAAAGGCCGATGCGAATTTCGTCGCATAACTCATGATGCCGACATTCTGATGCCCTGCGGCGTCGAGCGCCCGGCGGATGGCGCCGATCCGCCCGTCCATCATTTCCGAGGGCGAGATGATGTCGGAACCGGCATCGGCCTGCATGACGGCAGCGCGTGCCACCTGATCGACCGTCTCGTCATTGGCGATCTCGCCGCCGCGCAGAATGCCGTCATGCCCGTGGCTGGTGAAGGGGTCGAGGGCGACATCGGTGATCACGCCGATATCAGGCACGTGCTTCTTCAGTGCGATCGTCGCCTGGTTGATGAGGTTGTTGGCTTCGAGGCTGTTGGAGCCGGTTTCGTCGCGCAGCGCCATCTCGATGTTAGGGAAGGTCGCGATCGCCGGTACGCCGAGATCGGCCGCTTCCTTGGCCGCTTCGACCAGCTTGTCGACGCTCATGCGGTTGACGCCAGGCATGGCCGGGATCGGCTCGACGATGCCGGAGCCGGGAACCACGAAGACCGGCCATATCAGGTCGTCCACCGTCAGACGATTTTCCTGCACCAGCCGGCGCGTCCAATCCGCCTTGCGGTTTCGCCGCATGCGGCGGTGTCCGGTGATTTCGTCGACGAGATGGGTCTTGTCCTGCATTGTCTTTGGTCCCTGACCATTCTATTTCTCGGTGCGCTCATTATCACGACAGCCTGGAAAACCAAACCGGGCGATTGGCCGCGGGTGACAAGCCGCTGGCCCAACCGGAAACCTAACGTCTGCGCCATGGAACATGATTCTCCGACAATGCCGAAGCGGACGCTGACGGACATTCTCTTCATCCTCTTCCTGAGGCTGGTCGCGATCTCCTGCTTCTGTCTCGGCCTGCAATACTGGGCGATGCTCGTTGGCTATTCGCTGGCCGGGGCAGGGCGCTTCGATCTGCTGAGCCTTCCGTGGAAGGTCGCGGCCACCAGCCTTGCCGTTCTCTTCCCCGTCGCGGCGCTCGGTCTCTGGCTAACGGTTTCGTGGGGGCCTGTTCTCTGGGTGCTCGCAGCCGGTGGACAGATTCTGATGTACGGCATGCTGCCCGAGACCTTCGGCGCCAACAGACTCATCGTTCTGCTGCATGGCGTGGTTGCGCTTCTCTACCTGGTTTTCCGCCTTGTGCTCTGGCTGGAAAACCGCCGCCACCGCCGCCAGGTAAGCGTTGATTTACCCTGATACAACGCGGGGTTTCCGGTAAGGTGCTGTTAAGCCTGCAGTTTAAGTAGAATTTTATTTGTATTCGATAGGGTCTCACTCAAGGCGGGAAGAAAACCAACACCGCCAAACAAAACAGTGAGGCAGTCATCATGAATACGAAAATCAAGCCGCAGGCGGCATCGAACTTCCGTGACCAGCAGGACCAGGACATCCGTGATCTTTACATGGAATCCCTTCATCTGGTTGAACGTCTTCACCGCCGTCTTCTGGATGTCATCAAGGACGAGTTCGACCGTCAGGGCCGCAGCGACGTCAATGCTATCCAGGCTCTGCTCCTTTTCAACATCGGCAATTCCGAGCTGACCGCAGGCGAGCTGCGCTCGCGTGGTTATTATCTCGGCTCGAACGTTTCCTACAACGTCAAGAAGCTTGTCGACCTTGGCTTCATCAATCACCAGCGCTCGCGCATCGACCGCCGCTCCGTCCGCATCAGCCTGACGGACACCGGCGCCGAGATCGCCGAAACGGTCGCCAGGCTCTACGAGCGCCACATCACCTCGATCGACAAGGTTGGCGGCATCGGCACCGACGAGTTCACCCAGATGAACAAGCTCCTGCAGCGCCTCGACCGCTTCTGGAACGACAGCATCATGTACCGCCTCTAGGGCTCTGGCGGCAGGTACATTCGGGAATGATCGCTTCGGCAGGGGTGTTCGGGCGCGGCTCGAACACCCCTTCCGTTTTCATGAATGACGGCGACGGAAGCGGATATTCTACGCAGGCGGCTTGAACATCGAGCCGATAAGGACTTTATATCCGCCGCCCGGAACGGAAACGACGGAAGACAATGACAAATGTTCTGGCCGCAAGCGGCGGCGTCAAGCAGGTGATCTGCATCAGTTGGGGGACGAAATACGGCCCGCCCTTCATCAACCGGCTCTACGCCATGGTGAAGCGCAATATCACGCCGCCTTTCACCTTCACCTGCTTTACCGATAATCGCAACGACCTCAATCCGGAGATCCTCTGCGAGGACCTGCCACCGCTCGATGTCGAGAACATGCCGGTTAACACCAAAGGCATATGGCCCAAGGCGCGTCTCTGGGGTCCGAAGCTCGGCAATCTCAAAGGGCCTGTCCTCTTTCTGGATCTCGATCTGGTGACCGTCGGTTCGCTTGACGGCTTCTTCGAGATCGGCGACGCGGACGACGTCGTGATGTCCCGCAACCAGACGAC
Organism: Rhizobium sp. P32RR-XVIII; assembly: GCF_012641395.1. Taxonomy (GTDB): domain Bacteria; phylum Pseudomonadota; class Alphaproteobacteria; order Rhizobiales; family Rhizobiaceae; genus Rhizobium. Next base: position 395,503 of record NZ_JABAIH010000002.1, read on the forward strand.
GCCCTTCGAACGGCTGGGGCAGACCTCGCTGTTCCGCTTCTCGGTCGGCAAGCTCGTTCCCCTGCAGGAGAAGTTCCGCTCCAACCCGCAGGGCGTGGCCGACGAATACGAATTCGAGCAGCGCTTCGTGACCCGGAATGCTCCCGGCGGGCCGAAGTTCTTCCCGCGCCGCTGGGTCCTGCACTTCCGGCAGGATTGCCGCTGGCCGATGCCGCTGAACTATTTCCTGACGCCGCGCCTGCCGGCCGATGCGCGGGTGGTGCTGTTCCCCCGCGGCTTTCATCCGCAATTTGCGGTCGAGGGACAGTTCGGCCCGAGGGGACGCGCGGCGACGCCGCTCGAACATATCCTCGGCATGTTCGACCCCGACAGGCGGAAGAAGCGGCCGTTGTTCCGCTACCTGCGCCACTATATCCGCCCCACGCCGTGGGTAGGCGAACACTGGCGCGAGTGAGCCGGCAGGGAAGGGCGCTCGCGCCTTTCGCGCTTGCGTGTCATCTTTGCAACGCATCGCAGCCAAGCGTTGTCGCCCGTATCCAGGCCGCTTTTTAGCCGCTATTGACCAGCACGGTTCGAGGATCGATATGGCTTCGTCTGTGCTGCTCACCTGCCGGCGTTTGTCAATACGGGGCGTCATGCGACACGAATCGGCCATATTGGTGTGAGAGCGGAATGCACCGTAAGCGGCGCTTTCCGGCACAGTAATTCAAGGTAGTCCGCGCTTCCGGCTCGCAATCTTGTGATGTCCGGAGGCGTAAAAATGGTGACGTGCCAAAAAAACGGAATGATACTGGACTGCGTTGCGGCGCAGTGAATCGCAAACCCGCGGTTTTCCTTTCAGGCTGCGGCATTCAGTGGTTGGGAATATGTCGAAGAAGAATGGTATTGAAGCTCTCTCGCGCCGCGCTTTTCTAGCGTCTGCGGCAACCGTCGGCGCCAGCGCAATCGCCGCCCCGGCTTTCGCGCAGTCGGCGCTTGATGCGCTGATCAACGCACCGCGCCGCGGCGATTGGGACGACCAGTTCGACGCCAAGGCGGCATCGCGTACGGCGGCCGCTGTTGTTTCCAATACGCCGATCCTCAGCCCGCAGGCGGTTCCGAGCATCCAGCAGGGGATTATGCAGTATCAGCAGATCGCCTCGGCCGGCGGCTGGCCTCAGGTCAATCCCGGCGAGCAGCGTCTGCAGCTCGGCGTGACGGATCCTTCTGTCCAGGCCCTGCGCCAGCGCCTGGCCATTACCGGCGACCTTCCGCAGGAAGCCGGCATGTCTTCCGCCTTCGACTCCTATGTTGATGGCGCGGTCAAGCGCTTCCAGGCCCGTCATGGCTTGCCTGCCGACGGCGTCATTGGCGAATTCACCCTGAAGGCGTTGAATATTCCTGTCGAGGTGCGCCTGCAGCAGCTGAATACCAACCTGATCCGCATGCAGACCTTCCCGGAAGATCTCGGCCGCCGCCACGTCATGGTCAACATTCCCGCCGCCTATGTCGAGGCAGTCGAGGACGGCAGCGTGGCGACGCGTCATGCGGCCATCGTCGGCCGTATCACCCGCCCCACGCACATCATCAACTCGAAGATCTACGAGGTCATCCTCAATCCTTACTGGACGGCACCGCGCTCGATCATCGAGAAGGACATCGTGCCGCTGATGCGTAAGGACCCGACCTATCTCGAGCGCAACAACATTCGTCTCTTGGACGGCAAGGGCAACGAAGTGGCGCCGGAAACGATCGATTGGAACGCTGAAAAGGCTCCGAACCTGATGTTCCGTCAGGACCCTGGCAAGAACAATGCCATGGCCTCCACGAAGATCAATTTCCATAACCCGAACAACGAGTACATGCACGACACGCCGGAGCAGGGCCTGTTCAACAAGCTGATGCGCTTCGATAGCTCGGGCTGCGTCCGCGTTCAGAACGTTCGCGACCTTTCGAACTGGCTGTTGCGCGAAACCCCCGGCTGGTCGCGTCAGCAGATGGAACAGGTCATCGCAAGCCGCGTCAACACGCCGATCACGCTTGCCGAGGAAGTGCCGGTCTATTTCGTCTATATCTCCGCCTGGGGCATGCCGGACGGCATCGTTCAGTTCCGCGACGATATCTATCATCTCGACGGCAACGACGAACTCGCCCTCGACACGACCCAGGGTATGGAGCAGCCGGTACAATAAGATAGGCGGCTGTACCGCAGTCTTCTGAGAACCGCGCCTTCGAGCGCGGTTTTTTGTTCGGCGGTTGCCACCTCGCGCTCTTTGCCTAGCAAATGTCGTTCTTCGTATTGCTCTTGGCAGGGCGGAACGCTAAAGCTTCGCGCATTCCAGTTGAGGAGCCCGCCGATGACAAATGCTTCTACCGAAACCTTCTTCAATCGTTCGCTTGCCGATACCGATCCGGAAATCTTCGGCGCGATCCAGAAGGAACTCGGCCGCCAGCGGCATGAGATTGAGCTGATCGCCTCGGAAAACATCGTTTCCCGCGCGGTGCTGGAAGCCCAGGGCTCCATCATGACGAACAAGTATGCGGAAGGCTATCCGGGCAAGCGCTACTACGGCGGCTGCCAGTTCGTCGATATCGCTGAAGAACTGGCGATCGAACGTGCCAAGAAGCTCTTCGGCGTCAATTTCGCGAACGTCCAGCCGAATTCCGGTTCGCAGATGAACCAGGCGGTCTTCCTGGCGCTGCTGCAGCCGGGCGACACGTTCATGGGCCTCGACCTCAACTCGGGCGGTCACCTGACGCATGGTTCGCCGGTCAACATGTCCGGCAAGTGGTTCAACGTCGTATCCTACGGCGTCCGCGAGGGCGACAACCTGCTCGATATGGACGAAGTCGCCCGCAAGGCGGAAGAGCACAAGCCGAAGCTCATCATCGCCGGCGGCACCGCGTACTCCCGTATCTGGGACTGGAAGCGTTTCCGCGAGATCGCCGACTCCGTCGGTGCCTACCTGATGGTTGACATGGCCCACATCGCCGGTCTCGTCGCCGGTGACCAGCATCCGTCGCCGTTCCCGCACTGCCATGTCGCGACGACGACGACCCACAAGTCGCTCCGCGGCCCGCGCGGTGGTGTGATCCTGACGAATGACGAAGATCTGGCGAAGAAGTTCAACTCGGCCGTCTTCCCGGGTCTCCAGGGCGGTCCGCTGATGCACATCATTGCCGCCAAGGCCGTTGCCTTCAGTGAAGCGCTGCAGCCTGAATTCAAGGATTACGCGGCCCAGATCGTTAAGAATGCCAAGGCGCTGGCCGAAACCCTGATCGCAGGCGGCCTCGACGTCGTTTCCGGCGGCACGGACAACCACCTGATGCTCGTCGACCTTCGCAAGAAGAACGCGACCGGCAAGCGCGCCGAAGCAGCCCTCGGCCGCGCCTACATCACCTGCAACAAGAACGGCATCCCGTTCGATCCGGAGAAGCCCTTCGTCACCTCGGGTGTGCGTCTCGGCGCTCCGGCCGGCACCACGCGCGGCTTCAAGGAAGCGGAATTCAAGGAAATCGGCAATCTCATCGTCGAGGTTCTTGACGGCCTGAAGGTCGCCAATTCCGACGAGGGGAATGCCGCTGTGGAAGCCGCTGTCCGTGGCAAGGTCACCCAACTGACCGGCCGCTTCCCAATGTACGATTACATCGGCTGAGAGTAGCGCATGCGCTGCCCATTCTGCGGATCGGAAGACACCCAGGTCAAGGATTCACGCCCGGCGGAGGACAACACGTCCATCCGCCGCAGGCGTATCTGTCCCGATTGCGGGGGCCGTTTCACCACCTTCGAGCGCGTGCAATTGCGCGAGCTGATGGTCGTCAAGAAGACCGGACGCAAGGTGCCGTTCGACCGCGACAAGCTGGTACGGTCCTTCGAGATCGCACTGCGCAAGCGCCCGGTCGACCGCGACCGCATCGAGCGCGCCGTGTCCGGCATCGTCCGGCGCCTCGAAAGCTCCGGTGAGGTCGAAATCAGTTCCGAGGCCATCGGCCTTCAGGTGCTCGAGGCCCTCAAAAGCCTCGACGACGTCGGCTTCGTTCGCTATGCGTCGGTCTATCGGGATTTCTCGCATGCCGAGGATTTCGAAAAGGTCATCTCCGAGATCAACGCGAAGATCAGCCGCGACACGCTGGAGACCTGAGCCATGGGCGTCGGGCCGCACGACGAGCGTTTCATGGCAGCGGCAATCCGGCTCTCCCGCTGGCATACCGGCCTGACCTCGACGAACCCTTCCGTCGGCTGCCTGATCGTTCGCGATGGCGTGATCGTCGGCCGCGGCGTTACCGCGCTGGGTGGCCGCCCGCATGCGGAGCCGCAAGCGCTCGCTGACGCAGCCGAGCTTGCCCGCGGCGCCACCGCCTATGTGACACTCGAGCCTTGCTCGCACCACGGCAAGACACCGCCCTGCGCGGAGGCCCTGATTGCCTACGGCGTCGCCCGCGTCGTCATTGCCGTCACCGATCCCGATCCACGCGTTTCCGGCCGCGGCATCGCGCTGCTCCGCGCTGCGGGCATCGAGGTTGATGCCGGCCTGCTGGAGGAGGAGGGCCGCCGTGCGCTTGCCGGCTACCTCACGCGGCAGACAAAGAACCGCCCCTATGTCACTCTTAAGCTTGCCATTTCGGCTGACGGGATGATCGGGCGGGAAGGCGGAGGACAGGTTGCGATCACCGGACCGGCCGCCCGTGCGCAGGTTCATTCACTGCGTGCCGAAACCGATGCCATCCTCGTAGGCATTGGTACTGCAATCGCCGACGACCCGCTGCTGACAGTGCGCACGCCCGGCCTCGAATCGCAATCGCCGATCCGCACCGTGCTTGATCCGGCGCTGGAGCTGCCGCTCACCAGCAAACTGGTCAACTCCGCGCGAGACGTGCCGGTCATCGTGGTTGCGAGGCCAGAGATGGACGAGGCTCGCGCCGAACCCTTGCGGTCTGCTGGCGTCGAGATACTTCCCTGCGATCCTTACCATCCCGAGGTGCTGCTACCTGCACTCGCCTCGCGCGGTATCTCCTCGCTGCTCGTGGAAGGCGGAGCGAAGACGGCGCGGCTTTTCCTCGACGCCGGGCTGGTCGATCGCATCCAGCTTTATCAAGGTCCGGGAACGATCGGCGAGGGAGGTATTGAATCGCCGCTGCAGAAGACAGACATGCCATCGGGTTTTGCTCATAGAGGCACGTTTATTTTCGGCGAAGACCGCCTGGACGAATACGAAAGAGAGCTTTGATGTTCACCGGAATTGTCACCGACGTCGGCACGATCGAATCCGTTTCCCCCATGAACGAGGGCGTGAAGCTCCGCGTGGCCACCGCTTACGATCCGGCGACCATCGATATGGGGGCGTCGATTTCGCATTCGGGCGTGTGCCTGACCGTGACCGGCCTGCCGGACGAAGGCAGCAACGGCCGCTGGTTCGAGGTCGAGGCTTGGGAGGAGGCGCTTCGGCTCACGACCATCGCGACCTGGAAGGAGGGGACGCGCGTCAATCTCGAACGCTCTCTGAAGATCGGTGACGAGCTGGGCGGCCACATCGTTTCCGGGCATGTCGATGGTAAAGCCGAAATCGTCTCGGTGACCGCTGAAGGCGACGCCACGCGCTACCGGCTGCGCGCGCCGGAGCATCTCGCCAAATTCGTGGCGCCGAAGGGCTCGATAGCGCTCGATGGCACGTCGCTGACCGTCAATGCGGTCGACGGCGCCGATTTTGATGTCCTGTTGATCCGCCACACGCTTGAGGTCACGACCTGGGGCGAGCGCAAGGCCGGCGATTTCGTCAATTTCGAGGTCGATACGATGGCGCGCTATGCGGCTAGGCTGGCTGAGTTCCCGTCCGCGAAAGCAGAATGATTTCGCCGTGATAGTCGGAACGCGCCACCTCGCGAAAGCCGAGTTTCTCGGCAACGCGAAGTGATCGCGCATTGTCGGGGCTGATGATGCAGGTCACGGCCTTGCCGGGAAAATTTTCTTCAGCCCATCGAAGCAATGCTTTCAAGGCTTCGGTGGCGTAGCCGCGCCCATGCGCGGACGGCAGCAGCACCCAGCCGGTCTCCAGCGTGCCTTCGAGGGACGGTTTCATGTCCCGCCGCACCTCGTGGAAGCCCGCTTCGCCGATAAGCCGGCCCGTTTCCTTCTCTTCGATTGCGAGAAAGCCGAAGCCCATGAAATGCCACATGCCGGCGCTGCGTATCAGCCTCGCCCAGGTTTGCTCGCGCGTCGAGGGGATGCCGCTGATGAAGCGGACGACGGCTTCATCGCTCCACAGGCCCACATAATCATCGAAATCTTCGAGGCGATGGGCGCGCAGAATCAATCGCTGCGTTTCGATGGTGGGAATGTTGACCATGACTATCGTTCTCTGAAAAACGCCATTTCACGCGCCGGGTTCGCCGTCCCAATAGTCGAGATCGCTTTCCGCCCGTCCGATGAAGCGGAAGCGGCCGGACTGCGCTTCCTCATGATTTGTTTTGGCAAGAAATTTCCCGGAGTCGGGGTACTCGACGATCTCCGTCTTTGCCATCGTCGAAATGCCGAGATAGATCAGCGTCGTGGCACCGGTGTTAAGGATTTGATGCGCCGTTTCCTTGCCCCCAGCCGGTGCGCCGAGCGTGTCGCCCTTCCTGATTGGGTAACGTTCGCTGCCGAAGCGATATTCGCCTGTTCCCTCAATCACGAAGAACAATTCATCCTCGACATGGTGATTGTGGAACGGACAGCTCGATTTGCCGGGCGGCACCTCGTTGTAGCAGATCCCGAGATTGGAAAGACCGAGCAGGCGGCCGAACGAAGCATCGGCGCTTTCATAGAGGGCGCCCTGTGTCCAGCGCTCGAGCGTCAGATCGGCAACATTGAGAACCGGTTTGATGTCCCGTGGCATGTCTTCTCCCCTTTACGAGGGTCAGGAGACCACCAATCCGAGTTGAATTTCAATAGGCTTCGGAAGAATTGTTGAAAGAGGCGGCGCGGCGAACTGCGCCGCCTCTTTTCGATCAGCTGGTATAGAACGTGATGCTGCCGTTCGCCGCCTGTTCGGCGTTGACGACATCATGGACGTTCACCCCTTTACTGGCGAGCTCACGGGTCAGCATTCGGTTGGCATAGATCGAGGCCTGGATTCGGCGAACATCGTATGCCGAGCGCGGCGGAGCAGAGCGCGGACCTTCTACGTCGGGGTTCTCACCGTTCCAGGCGTAGAACTGCTGGACGGTAAAGTCCGTGCCGTGGAAATTGCGCAGCGTTTGGTCGATGCCGCCTGTGGTGTTCATGCCAAGGCTTTCAGCACGGCTGACGCCGGCAAGCGCGAGCGAGGAGAGGGCGGAAGCGATGGCGATTTTAGCAACGCGGTTCATGATGTATCCTTTCATCAGCTGCGGCGGTCGCCTGTCATGCAGGGATCGTCTGCGTTACGCATTTTGAATTGGGTCAGCTGACGTGCGAAATCAATGGGCTAACATACTGAAACATAATTACAAATTATTCATTTTAGCTGCCCTTGATTTGCCCCTTTCAAGGCGTTCGGCAGGGCTCGCCGCGAGGGGTGGCCCCGCATATCTGCTATCCTGTTGCAGCGATTTCCGTATTTGCATTTCAGCCATGATCCGAATTTACTTGCCATTCATCGGCAGGCGTGTTTTGACCGCGGCCTGCCGAGTGGCAAAGTCCTCAAAAACCGAAGGTGATGCATGGCGCGAGACAACGCTCCCCATATTTTGATCGTCGAAGCCCGCTTCTACGACGACATGGCAGACGCACTTCTGGAGGGTGCCACCTTCGCTTTGAAAGAGGCTGGCGCGACCTATGAGGTCGTGACCGTTCCCGGTGCCCTGGAAATTCCGGCGACGATCGCCATGGCGCTCGATGGCGCGGATAATGGCGGCACGCACTATGATGGCTATGTCGCGCTTGGTATGGTTATCCGCGGCGAGACCTATCACTTCGAGATCGTGTCGAACGAATCCTCCCGGGCACTGATGGATCTCGCTGTCAGCGAGTCGCTGGCCATCGGCAACGGTATCCTGACGGTCGAAAACGATGAGCAGGCTTGGGTGCGCGCCCGCCGCTCGGATAAGGACAAGGGCGGATTTGCCGCTCGCGCAGCTCTCACGATGATCGAGCTGAAGAAGAAATTGGGTGCATACGAATGAGCAATGAAAACCCGGAGCGTCAGGTGAAGACGGCGAACCAGCGCGGGGCTGCGCGGCTGGCTGCCGTTCAGGCGCTCTATCAGATGGATGTCGGCGGAGCCGGTGTTCTGGAGATTGTCGCCGAATACGAGGCGCATCGCCTCGGCCAGGAAATCGACGGCGAAACCTATCTCAAGGCCGATCCCGCCTGGTTTCGTTCCATCGTCTCCGGCGTCGTGCGCGAGCAACTGCGCCTTGATCCGCTGATTGCCTCCGCTCTCCAGGACGACTGGGCGCTTTCGCGCCTGGACAGCACCGTGCGCGCCATCCTGCGCGCCGGGGTCTTCGAACTTCTCGACCGCAAGGACGTGCCGGTGGCTGTGATCGTCACGGAATATGTCGAGATCGCCCGGGCCTTCTTCGAAGATGACGAGCCGAAGCTCGTCAACGCCGTGCTCGACCGCATCGCCAAGCAGGTGCGCGGCGAGGCGAAGAAGTAACCTTCCGTCCACTAGCGCACCATTTCCCTGTTTCTGCTGCACTGCAAGGGTTTTCGCCCTTGGCGGTCTTGACGTCCTGTTTTCTGCCACGCAATCTCCGGACGCAAAGCTAGACCGTTTTAGTGGAGAGAAGACGATTCGGCTGCGCTCGCGCCGAGCGGAGGAGTTTTCGGCGCATTGGGAGGAGGAGCGAATGACCATTCTTATAAGTGTAATAATATGCGGTCTGCTCTCGGTGGCCTATGCCATCTGGGCAACCCGGTCGGTGCTGGCCGCCGATCAGGGGAACAGCCGCATGCAGGAAATCGCGGGCTATATCCGCGAGGGCGCGCAGGCTTATCTGATGCGCCAGTACAAAGCGATTGCGATCGTCGGTATCGTTGTTTTCATTGCAGCTTGGCTGCTTCTTTCCGGCACGGCGGCCATCGGATTTCTGATCGGCGCCGTTCTTTCAGGTGCTGCCGGCTTTATCGGCATGCACGTGTCCGTCCGGGCAAATGTGCGCACGGCGCAGGCCGCCTCGCATAGCCTTTCCGCTGGCCTCGACATCGCCTTCAAATCCGGAGCGATCACCGGCATGCTCGTTGCCGGCTTGGCGTTGCTCGGCGTGTCCATCTACTATTTCATCCTGACCGTCCTGCTCGGCCACGAAAGCGGTTCTCGCGAAGTCATCGACGCTCTCGTCGCGCTCGGCTTCGGCGCGTCGCTGATCTCGATCTTCGCCCGCCTCGGCGGCGGGATCTTCACCAAGGGTGCGGATGTCGGCGGCGACCTGGTTGGCAAGGTAGAGGCTGGTATTCCCGAGGACGATCCGCGCAATCCGGCAACGATCGCAGATAACGTCGGCGATAACGTCGGCGACTGCGCGGGCATGGCAGCCGACCTTTTCGAGACTTACGCCGTCTCTGTCGTCGCGACCATGGTTCTCGCCTCGATCTTCTTTGCCGGCGCACCGATCCTGCAGTCGGCGATGATCTACCCGCTGGCAATCTGCGGCGCCTGCATCATCACCTCGATCATCGGCACCTTCTTCGTCAAGCTCGGCAGCAACGGCTCGATCATGGGCGCCCTTTACAAGGGCCTGGTGGTCACCGGCCTGCTGTCGATCATTGGGCTTGGTTTGGCAACGTCCCTGACGGTGGGATGGGGTTCGCTCGGTCAGGTCGGCGGTGCCGAAGTCACGGGCACGAACCTCTTCGTCTGCGGTTTGGTCGGCCTCGTGGTGACAGCACTTATCGTCGTCATCACCGAATATTACACCGGCACCAACAAGCGCCCGGTCAATTCCATCGCGCAGGCCTCGGTGACCGGACACGGAACCAATGTCATTCAGGGCCTCGCTGTCTCCCTGGAATCGACAGCGCTGCCCGCAATCGTCATCGTCGGTGGCATTATCGCGACCTACCAGCTGGGCGGCCTCTTCGGGACCGGCATCGCTGTCACTGCCATGCTCGGACTTGCCGGCATGATCGTGGCGCTCGATGCCTTCGGCCCAGTGACCGACAATGCCGGCGGCATCGCCGAAATGTCTCACCTGCCGCCGGAGGTCCGCAAGTCGACGGACGCGCTGGACGCCGTCGGTAACACGACGAAGGCCGTGACCAAAGGCTATGCGATCGGCTCTGCCGGTCTCGGCGCGCTGGTGCTTTTTGCAGCCTATGCGAACGACCTGCAGTATTTCGCCCAGCACGGCGACCAATATCCGTACTTCGCGAATATCGGCACGATCTCCTTTGAGCTGTCGAATCCCTATGTCGTGGCGGGGCTGCTCTTCGGTGGCCTTATTCCTTACCTTTTCGGTGGCATCGCGATGACGGCGGTCGGCCGCGCCGCCGGCGCGATCGTCGAGGAAGTGCGTCTTCAGTTCAAGACGAAGCCAGGCATCATGCAGGGCACCGAAAAGCCGGACTACGGCAAGGCGGTGGATCTGCTGACAAAAGCCGCGATCCGCGAGATGATTATCCCCTCGCTGCTGCCGGTCCTGGCTCCGATCGTTGTCTATTTCGGCGTCCTGCTGATCTCCGGCTCCAAGGCTTCGGCGTTTGCGGCGCTTGGCGCATCGCTGCTCGGGGTGATCATCAATGGCCTCTTCGTCGCCATTTCGATGACCTCGGGCGGCGGCGCATGGGACAACGCCAAGAAGTCCTTCGAGGACGGCTTCGTCGATAAGAACGGCGTTCGCCATATGAAGGGTTCGGATGCGCACAAGGCATCCGTTACCGGCGATACGGTCGGCGATCCTTACAAGGATACCGCTGGGCCGGCCGTCAATCCCGCGATCAAGATCACCAATATCGTCGCCTTGCTGCTGCTGGCCGTGCTGGCCTGATCGAACAGAAAGGTACAATAAAGAAACCCGCCGGAGCGATCCGGCGGGTTTCTTTTTGGGTTTCGATCCTACTGGATACTTGCCGGGTTCGCCGGATTGCCCGAGGGCGTTCCGAACAAGCTCTTGGCTGCGCTGCCGGCGCCGCCGGCCAGAACCTGCTGAAGGAAGCTCAGCTCGCGGCCGCCCGTCGGGGTCACGCGCGAAATCGTATCAAACACCTTGCCGTCCTGAAGGGTGTAGTTCGCCCGCCGTGTCACGACGCCGTCCTTGTCGAAATAGATCGCAAGCACGCTCTGATCCACGACCTTCAACTTTTGGAAGGCGACGGAACGGGTGCGCTTCTGTGAAATATAATAGAAGACCTCGCTGTCGAACGTTGCCGTGGTCGAAGGCGTGCCAAGCGACAGGAGCACCTGTTCGCGGCTCGAACCTTCGGGAACGAGATTGAGGGACTCCTGGTCGACGACATAGCCGCCGTTGAGGACGGTGCCGGTGCTCTCGCAGCTGGTAAGACCTGCTGCGGAAATGATGATGGCAATGGCTGCGCTGCTGAAGAATTTCATGTCATACTTGAAATACCGTCTCTTCAACGACATTTACTCCCTTTAAGTATCGATAGGCAGCTTCGAGCCCTGCAATCACCGCTGATGCAAAATCTTTGTGGCCTTTCCGGGGTCGAATTTTCCCATTCCCCAGGATCCAACCTACAAGGACACTGTTCCGAAAGTGGTCACCTTCGGCATTGCAATTCGCGCTTGCTTCGGTAAACCAGCTTTCGAAATCATGCAACACGGCCCGCGCTACGGCGCGTGAAGAATAAGGCTTTTCCGGAAGAAACTATGATCTTCGGGCTTTTTCGTAAGAAGAACAGCAATCAGGCAATCATCGATCGGTAGTACTCGACGCTGACCGCAGCAGCGCGCATGCCGCAATTCTATGAGGGCATGAATGTCCCAGACACCGTGATGGGTCGTTTCGAGATGCTGTCTCTGGTGATGATCCTTTTTTTCCGGCGCACGCGTTCCTCCGGGACCAGCGGCCAGGAAATCGCTCAGGAGATCGTGGACGCCTTCTTTCAGGATATTGACCATTCGATCCGCGAACTTGGCATCGGTGACGTGGGCGTGCCGAAGCGGATGAAGAAGCTTGCCGGCATGTTCTACGGCCGGCTTGAGTCCTACTCGGCGGCATTGGATGCCGGCGACCGTGCGGCGCTTGCGGTGGCTCTCCAGCGCAATATCCACCCAGGGGCAACTGCCGACATGCAGGATATGACGGCGCTTGCCAGCTGGATGTTCGATGCCGAAGCCGATCTGTCGGCTCAGTCGGAGGACAAGATCTCGACGGGCTCGGCGACGCTGCCGCAGGCAGCGTAAGGAGGAAGCTATGAGACAGCGCAACGACGACATTCCGTTTTCCTACCTCGTCAAGGTCGGCCATATCTCCGCAAATCCCGTCGAGGTGCACGTCGAGGCGGACCAGAAAGAGTTGAAGGCGCTTGCGAAGGCCTGGGACGTTCTTTCCGTCGATGATTTGCGTGCCGACCTCCAGATCAATCGCTGGAAAAAAGACGGCATCCGCGTCAAGGGCAGGGTGCAGGCAAAGATCGTTCAAGCGTGCATCGTCACCCTCGACCCCGTGCCGTCCTCGATCGACGAGCAGTTCGAACAGATCTTCGTACCCGAGACGTCGAAACTTGCCCGGCACCCGGCCAACGACGCTGGCGAAATGGTTCTCGATCCCGACGGACCGGATCTGCCCGAGACCTTCACCGGGGATACGATCGACGCAGGCGAAGTGGTCACGGAATTCGCCGCGCTCGCGATCGATTCCTATCCACGCAAAGAGGGTATTGAGTTCGCCGATCATATCGAGGATACCGGCGAAAACGACAAAAAGCCCTCCGCCTTTGCAGCGCTCAAGGACTGGAAGAAGGACTGAAGACCCGTTGGGTATTTGATACAATTCAGTTGTAAGCGACAGGAAAACCGGTATTTTGGCCGAAATTTTCGCCCCGCGGCGGAAGAATCAAGGATCAGGGACGCGTGATCAGAATATCTCTCGACCTCATGGGTGGCGACTTCGGTCCCGAGGTTGTCATCCCAGGTGCCGCCAAGGCGCTGGAAAGGCATCCGGATATCTCATTCGTCTTCTACGGACTGAAAGAGCAGTGTGATCCGGTTCTTGCCAAGTTTCCGAAAGTCCGCGAACACTCCGTTTTTCACGATTGCGAGCTCGCCGTCCGCATGGACGAGAAGCCGAGCCAGGCGCTGCGTCGCGGCCGCTATATTTCCACGATGTGGCGTACCATCGAAGCCGTTAAGACGGGCGAGGCCGATGTAGCCGTTTCGGCAGGCAACACCGGCGCGCTCATGGCGATGGCGAAGTTCTGTCTGCGCACGATGGCCAATATCGAGCGCCCTGCGATTGCGGCGATCTGGCCGACGCTGCGGGGGGAAAGCATCGTTCTCGATGTCGGCGCCACGATCGGCGCCGATTCTCAGCAGCTCATGGATTTCGCCCTGATGGGCGGCGCCATGGCCCGCGCCCTGTTCGAGCTCGAACGCCCGACGATCGGCCTGCTCAATGTCGGCGTCGAAGAAATGAAGGGCCAGGAAGAGGTCAAGGAGGCGGGCCGGCTGCTTCGCGAGGCCAACATCGATTCGCTCGAATATTCCGGTTTCGTCGAAGGCAATGACATCGGCAAGGGTACCGTCGATGTCGTCGTCACGGAGGGCTTTTCAGGCAATATCGCCTTGAAGGCGGCCGAAGGTACGGCAAAGCAGATCGGCGAATATCTGCGCGCGGCGATGACGCGCACGCTGCTTGCCAAGATCGGGTATCTCTTCGCCAAGGCTGCTTTCGACATGCTTCGCGAAAAGATGGACCCCAGCAAGGTCAATGGCGGCGTGTTCCTCGGCCTCAATGGCATCGTCATCAAGAGCCATGGCGGCGCCAATGCCGATGGTATCGCTGCTGCCATCGAAGTCGGCTATGACATGGCCAAGAATGGCCTCAATCAGAAAATAGAAAACGATCTCAAGAGGTATCATGCCAAGCCTTTGCCCCCGAAGGGGCCGGAAGCGGCATGAACGATAGGACTTAAGCAGAATGATCCGTTCAGTGGTTCGCGGGTTCGGAGCCGCACTTCCGAAGCGCGTAATGACCAATCGCGAAATGGAAGATGTCGTTGACACTTCGGACGAATGGATCGTCCAGCGCACGGGCATCCGCCAGAGATATATCGCCGGCGAGGGCGAAACCACCTCCTCGCTGGGTGAGCAGGCCGCCCGCGCGGCACTCGACAATGCCGGCCTGACGCCCGCTGACATCGATCTCATCATCTGTGCGACCTCGACGCCCGACAACACCTTCCCGGCGACGGCAGTCAATATCCAGAACCGTCTCGGCATGCACCACGGCTTTGCATTCGACGTTCAGGCGGTCTGCACCGGCTTCGTTTATGCGGTGACGACGGCCGATGCTTATATCCGTGGCGGCCTCGCTAAACGCGCCCTCGTGATCGGCGCCGAGACCTTCTCGCGTATCCTTGACTGGAACGATCGTACTACCTGTGTTCTTTTCGGCGACGGCGCCGGAGCGATCGTGCTCGAAGCCGCTGAAGGGCAGGGCAGCACTTCCGACCGCGGTGTCCTGACGGCGCACCTTCGTTCCGATGGATCCCATAAGGAGAAGCTTTACGTCGATGGCGGTCCATCCAGCACCGGCACGGTCGGCAAGCTGCGCATGGAAGGCCGCGAAGTCTTCAAATATGCCGTGGGCATGATCACCGATGTGATCCAGGCTGCCTTCGAATCAACGGGCACGACGGCCGATGATCTGGACTGGCTCGTACCTCATCAGGCGAACCGCCGCATCATTGATGGCTCCGCCAAAAAGCTGAACATCGCTCCCGAAAAGGTGGTGGTGACGGTCGATCTGCATGGCAATACGTCCGCCGCTTCCATTCCGCTTGCGCTTGCCACTGCGGCCGGCGACGGGCGCATCAAAAAGGGCGACCTTGTGATGCTGGAGGCGATGGGTGGTGGCTTCACCTGGGGGGCAATGCTCCTACGCTGGTAGCGGTAACAAATCCGAAAAAGTGGCGACGAACAAGAGCTTGACCGTAACACGCAAGAACAATAGTCTTTGCTCACTTTCATAAAAGATTTGTAGAATGTGGCGGGGAAACCATGACCGGAAAGACAGTGACGCGAGCAGACCTGGCGGAATCGGTATTCCGGAAGGTCGGTCTCTCCCGTACCGAGTCGGCTGAACTCGTAGAGACCGTGCTCGATGAAATCTGCAACGCCATCGTACGTGGCGAGACCGTCAAGCTTTCCTCGTTCGCTACCTTTCAGGTCCGCGACAAGAACGAGCGCATCGGCCGAAATCCCAAGACCGGCGAAGAGGTTCCGATTTCGCCGCGCCGCGTGATGACCTTCAAGGCCTCGAATGTCCTCAAAACGCGCATTCTCAAGGCGCACGCGATGCGGAAGATCAAGCAGAAGCCTGCAAATCCCGCCATGTAAGGCCGCCGACGAAGAGCTGGCCCTCCTTATCTCTGATTGATATCTCCCTATCTTTTTCTTCGGTTTCGCCTTCCGATCTGTGGGCTGCGCGAAGACGTGACTTGAATTCGACGCCTCAAACCGTTGAAATATGATGAGTCGCGGTTTCGACCGCCACGCTAGATGGTGTAGGGAGTACGACGTTGGACAAGAGCCCCGATGCTTTCCGAACAATCAGCGAGGTTGCGGACGACCTTGATCTTCCGCAACATGTTCTCCGTTTCTGGGAAACCCGCTTTCCCCAGATAAAACCGATGAAACGAGGCGGCGGACGCCGCTATTACCGGCCGGAAGATGTCGATCTTCTGAAGGGAATACGGCATCTTCTTTATGACCACGGCTACACGATCAAGGGCGTTCAGAAGCTCTTGAAGACCAACGGCAACAAGTTCGTCGTGGCTGTTGCGCAAGGCGATCTCGCCAGCGTCGAGGCACTGGCGACAGGCCCCAAGGATGGCGGTTCGAGCGAGCCGCGCGTCAGCGTTGCAGATGAGGATCAGCTGGTCGGGCGCGCAAAGGCACCGATTACGCGCCGTTTCTTCAACTTCGTCAGCGGCGACGATGATCAAGCCGACGTCTCGATCGGCAAGTCGAGCGTCGGCAAGGAGGATAGAGCGCTGCTTCAGGAGGCGCTTTACGATCTCCTGGAATGTAAGCGCCTTCTCGATCAGGTCCGGTAGGCGACAAAGCCCGAGCGAATCCGGCTATGCTCGTTTGGACAACACCACGGCGGCCATGTAGGGTTCATGGGGCCTGGGACATTCAGACAGTCGACGCTCAAAGCGGGTAAACAGCTCAGTCACCAAGGCGGCTTGTTCGCGAGACGGCTCAATCAAGCTGGCGATCATCGGCCCGCACCAAGCTTGCGTCATGTCTCCGTGATGCTTGGCGAAGGCCAATGCATCACCACTTCTTTCGAATTGCTCCCAACAAGGATCGGTGAGTTTGACGAGATCAAGATGCTCGAGTTCAAGGTCAGCGAAATTTTCAGCTTGTATAAACGGCTGCTGAATCTCTTCCAATGTTCGAAGACCAATCGGTATCGTGAGATGATTCTGCTCTCGTTCCGAAAGCCGGCCATCCGTCCTCATGTCGCATACAGCCGACCACAGCTCGCCGAGCAGCCATTCCCAGCCGGTGACGGTCGCCGTGCGGGCCGTAAACCCCGCTAAGAGTTTAGCGCCAGGCCGCATTTCCCGCGACCGCAGCGTCAGGAAGCGTTCCCAATCTCTTGCCTGTTGCTCTTTCACTGCAGAGACCACAGTCGGCGTGGCACTCATTCCAGCGAGAATATGGTCAGGCGCTTCTATCGTGGTGGCACTCATCCACTGCAATGCCCAGGTTGTCCAGCCAAGATGCACGCGCTGAGGCGAGAGCAATTGCTCGAAATACGACCTGCCGATCGCGGAAGGAAAGACATCAGAAGCGTCGTTCATATAGCTGCCCGGCTCTGACACAAGCGCTTCGAACAGGGCCGAAAAATCATTCGATGGAAGGTCCGTATGGACGACTTCGATTGGCACGGATGGGCCGGATCGGAACCGCAGCGTCTTAATCGCAACGCGCATGGGGGCCATCGAATTGCGGCCTTGCGAGGAACCGTAATCAACGATGGTCAGGGGACCTTCGCCAACGACTACCGTCCGGCACGCGGTTTCCCATAATGAAAGAAGTGCGGCAATGCCAGTCGCCTGCATCGCGGAATGACGGTTATAGAAGCCGTCTCCTTTCATCGCCACCAGATGAGATCGCGTTGGATCGTTTGGCATGTCATCGCCTCGCGTGGCATAGCGGAAGCTCGCGAACGCCTTGCAGGCGTCAAGCGCCAGCGAGGCTCCTCAGTGCCTGCTGCAGATCAGACAGTTGAAAGGGCTTCTTAACGATGGGGCGCGTCCGCTCGTCGATGCCTTCGGGCGGTTCCCCATAGCCAGTCGCAAACACATAGGGCTTTCCCCTGAGATCAAGCCGCTTTGCGACCGGAAGCGAACTCCGCCCTGCAAGCGACAGGTCGAGAATAGCTGCGTCGAATTCTGTGGTCTCGGCTTTCGCCAGCGCCTGGTCGAGATCGCCCGCGGTTGCCGATACGCGATATCCGATATCGCCGAGCATATCTTCGAGAAGCATCGCGATCAGCGCATCGTCCTCGACGATGAATATGTCCTTGATGACCCTCAGCACCCGTGTTCCTCCAGGTGGTCGAACCGATATTCTGCCGGGCGAGCGGGTGTCGTCAAGATGGAATTCGTAATGATGAAGAAAACCCGTATTGCCGCCTCGAATCCGATATGCAAAATCGGAAAGGACGCCTCGGGCGTAGGGGTGAGGGAAGGCTCTTTTATATGGATTTGTTGAGCGCGACCGATTGGCTGCGTCAAAAGCCCCGGATGACCTATCCGCTGGCAGTTGCCTTGGTTGCTGTAACGTTTTTTCTGCGGCTCGCCGCAGGCGACGTGTTGAGCGGTTTTCCCTTCCTGGGTTTCTTTCCCGCGATTGTTTTTGCGAGCTTCCTCGGCGGCGCCGGGCCGGGCCTTCTTGCGGCGGTGCTATCCGCCTTTCTCGTGCAGCTATTCTTTGTTGAGCCGGACAATGCGTTCTGGCCCGAGGTTGGTTCGCAATGGCTCGCTCTTTCGACGTTTCTGATCAATGCCCTGATTGTCATCTGCTTGATGCAGGCGATCATCATCAGTCATCGCAGGCAGCGGAAGCTTCGGGAAGAACTCGCAAATTTCAACACGCGGCTCGAAGAGACCGTGGCGCGGCGCACCGCCCAACTCAAGCATGAGATGGAGGAGCATGCTGCTGCACAAGCGCAGGTCCGCCAGCTTCAAAAGATGGAGACGATCGGCCAGCTCACGGGCGGCGTCGCTCATGATTTCAATAACATGCTGGCGATCATCATCGGCAGCCTCGATCTCGCGGAACGCCGCCTGGCCGGGAAGGAGGATCCGCGTCTTCTAAATTCCATCCAGAATGCGCGCGACGGTGCTCAGCGTGCGGCCGTGCTCACGGCGCGGCTGCTGGCGTTTTCACGGCAGCAACCCCTGGCGCCCGAGGTCATTGATCTCAACAGGCTGGTGGGCGGCATGTCCGAGCTTCTTCGCCGAACGCTCGGCGAGCACATCAAGATCGAGACCGTTCTCGCAGGTGGGCTGTGGCCGACCTTCGCCGACCTGAGCCAGCTTGAAAACGCCATTCTCAATCTCGCGGTGAATGCCCGTGACGCAATGCCCGGCGGTGGCAAGCTGACAATCGAGACGGCAAATACTGAACTCGATGATCGTTACGCCCGCATGCATGCGGATGTCGATGCAGGCCAATATGTGATGACGAGCATCACAGACACCGGCATCGGCATGTCGCAGGAGGTCATAGAGCGCGCCTTCGATCCCTTCTACACGACCAAGGGGCCGGGAAAGGGCACCGGCCTCGGCTTGAGCCAAGTGTACGGCTACGTGAAGCAAAGCCGGGGCCATATCAAGATTTATTCGGAGGTTGGCGGGGGCACGACCGCGAAGATTTACCTGCCCCGTCACGTCGGAGTGCAGACCGGGCGGCTTGCCGAATCCGGCGCTTTGCCCCTGCCGCAAGGCAGCGCCAAAGATACGATCCTGGTCGTCGAGGATGATGATGAGGTCCGCCGCATGACGATCGAGAGCCTGCGGGAACTCGGCTATACGGTGTTCGAGGCTTCGAGCGGCAGTGAGGCGCTGGAGGTGCTCGGGAAAAATCCCGATATCGATCTGGTTTTCACCGACATTATCATGCCGGAGATGAATGGCAGGCAACTCGCCGACGCCGTGAACGAAAAATGGCCGGACGTGAAAATCCTGTACACGACTGGCTATACGCGAAATGCGATCGTCCACAACGGCGTGCTGGACCACGGCGTGTCTCTGCTGGCCAAGCCCTTCAGCCTCGAGCAGCTCGCTCATAAAATCCGAGAGCTTCTGAGTACGCCTTGAGAGGGGGCGCGAAGCCGTCGAGGCTTCGCGCTTGACGCTGCTATTCAAGAACCTGAATAACCCGGTGCGTCTTTGGTTCGACAATCACTCGGCGTTCGTTGACGACGGTATAGGCATATCCGTCCATGTTGGGGACAGTGTGGATTTCAACGGTATCCGGAAGCGTGGTGCCAACGATTACGTCGCCGTCATAGACAACGGAGGGCGTTTGCTGCTCCATCACATAGGTGCGGACTTCGCCCGGCAACACGACGGAACCGGTCGGTGCGGGGTCGATGACGACCGTACTCTGCGCGAAGGCGGCAGAGCAGACCGTCAGCATTACTGCGGCCGTAGCCAGCATGGTCTTGCGCATGGGATGACTCTCCTTTTCTTACCAAGCCATGGTCAAAACGCCCGCATAGGTTCGTTGTTCCGGAAAAGCTCGGCGGCAGTCCGCAACCTTGGCAAACCGGCTGTATCTGGCTACAGAGGATCGCAGGGAACGGTCTGGCGCCATGAGCACGCCAACCGCAATCCTGATCCTCTGCCGGCGTGGTCTAGCGCGCGCCGCCTTTCCTGCTCTCGAAGCTTCATTGCAAGGAATTTTCTGTGTCCACCTCGAATGTACCCGGTAAACCCTACGACGCCTTCCTCTTCGACATGGACGGCACCTTGCTCAATTCCATACCAGTGGTCGAGCGCGTCTGGGGCGATTGGGCAATGCGTCACGGCCTTGAGCCTGAAGTCTTCCTGAAAACGGTACACGGCGTGCGCGCCCGCGATACCATTCGCCAGTTGGCCCTTCCGGGCGTGGACCCGGACCATGAGGCCAGGGAACTGCTGATCGCGGAAATGGAGGACGTGGACGGGATTGTCGAGATCCCCGGCGCAATCCGGTTTTTGGCGAGCGTCCCCGCCGGCAAATGGGCAATCGTCACCTCCGCGCCGATCGCTCTTGCAAAACGACGCATGGCGGCCGCCGGCATTCCGATGCCTGAGGTTATCGTCAGCGGCGAGGAGGTCTCCGCCGGCAAGCCCAGTCCGGAATGCTATCTGCTCGGCGCCAAGCGCTTAGGCGTCGATCCCAAGCGGTGCCTGGTCTTCGAAGATGCCGTTGCGGGCATCCTTGCGGGAGAAGGCGCAGGAGCCGACGTCACCGTCATTACCACCACACATACGACACCATTCGAGACCCCGCACTTTTCGATCGCGGACTACGAAGCATGGAGCGTCCGGCCAATCGGCGAAAACGCAATCACGATGGTAGGAGCGTGAGAGGAATGTCGGCTTTTTTGAACGCATAGCGGCTTTTTCCGCTTGCATTAAAGGCGGCGAAAAACTAAACGAAACAAGCCGTTTCGGCAGGTCGGGGCGTAGCGCAGCCCGGTAGCGCACTTGACTGGGGGTCAAGGGGTCGCTGG
The DNA here is from genome assembly GCF_012641395.1 of Rhizobium sp. P32RR-XVIII. Lineage (GTDB taxonomy): Bacteria > Pseudomonadota > Alphaproteobacteria > Rhizobiales > Rhizobiaceae > Rhizobium. The sequence continues at coordinate 416,368 of NZ_JABAIH010000002.1, forward strand.
TTCGAGTCCAGTCGCCCCGACCATTTATCCCCTTGAAATCTCAGTCAGAATACTATTGGGCGCTTCCTACCTCAAGGAAGCAGAGCGAAAAGCGGACAGGATACTGCTTTCCGACGCCCGAAAAGTCCCAAACAAAATTTCGGATTATTGTCCTCGCCCGGCCAAGGGGAACAATAATTGACCGATCGTCGCCTTTGTGCGCGCGACGGACCTCAGGGTCGATGAGTGCTTGATCGAAAAGGCCCATGGTGAATCGGCAGGCGAGTTGGAGCGGGGGCCAAGGATAGGGCGGGCGCTCGGTGCAGGCGGCGATCACGTCGACGCGGTCGTCTGCGGAGGCCGGCCAGACGTGCGATCCACAAAGTTCAGGACCTGAACATCAGCCAGCTACCCCGTCACTGGTTACTGAGCGCCAACCTCCGGCCACGCCCGTGAGCCTTGCCCTAGACCTGCCAAGCGCGGGTATCGGGTATTGGGTTGCAACGATGGCGGAGACCCGGCCTAGGTCCTGGGAGGGTTTTTGCCGGGTCTCCTTTTGCCGCACTGGGGTGCATGCGGCCCCATACTGTTGATCGAGCCCGGGCGATTCGAGCCATTGCAATGAACCGGTAAGGATAACGGCAGGTTAATATCCACCGGACGCGTTTCGATACGACACGCGGAACTGGATATCGAGGGTCTCCAAGGGGCCGATTTCGGCAAGCAGTATCGTGACGACCAGGAGAAGGCGTACCGTCGCGCCGCTACGCCTCAGGCAAAAGCGAAAATAGGTGCAGAGACGATGACCAAGGCCAGAATCGAGGCGGCTGTCAGCTTAATGTTGCGCATGCGACGGGTACGCACGCCGGTCCAGTCATAGACCATAATCGAAGATCCTCATGATCGTGGGGCGCCGGCCGGAAACGATTCTCCAGACCTATGTTCACGCCGCCTGTTGCAAGCGCTTCTATCGCCTCACTCGCTTGCCTGAAGCTTTCGATAACAATCCGGAGCACCCACGATGTCGGTCCTCGACCCGCAAACGAATCCGCACGCTCGCTTGCCAAGTATTGCTTCTTCGCGAAGGACGCCGGCGGGCGCGACGATGGTTTGATGCCCCCTCTCTCATGGCAGCCTTTTCCCATGATGAGGCAGCAACGCTGTGGAACCATTGCATTTCGATTGACTACGCCTTTTGATGAGAACCATCGCAATGAACCAGCACCGGGGGCGGGCATGGAGGGCATTCACCTATTCGAGCTGGTGATCGCGATGTTTCTTGCGATCATCGCGCTTCATTATGCCGCCCACAAGCTCACGCTTCCACCCTCCGTCGCGCTGCTCGCCGGCGGCGCGCTGCTTGCCTTCCTGCCGGGCGTGCCAGCGATCACTGTTGATCCTGGCCTCGTGCTCGTCATCTTCCTTCCGCCGCTGCTGTTGGACGGCGCCTGGTCTATCGCCGTCGCCCGTTTGCAACGCCATATGATCGGTATCGCCTCGCTTGCTGTCGGCGCGGTGTTCTTCACCTGCGCCGTCGTGGCAGTCGTGACCCATCTCCTCTTTCCGTCGCTTCCCTGGGCTGCCTGCGCGGCCCTTGGTGCGATCGTATCGCCACCAGACGCCGTTTCCGCCCGCGCCGTTCTGGAGCGGGTGAAACTCCCTCGGCGGCTTCAGATTCTGCTTGAGGGCGAGAGTCTTCTCAACGATGCGAGCGGCCTCGTGCTCTTTCGTTTCGCGGTTGCGGCCGCCGCAACCGGAGCCTTCAGCACGATCGAGGCCGTTGGAAACTTCTTCCTGCTGGGGCTCGGCGGTGCCGTCGTAGGGGTTGCTGTCGGGACCGCATGGGTCAAATTCGTTCGGCGCCTTGGCGATGAATACCTTATCATCGCCGCGACGACGCTGTTGGCCTGGATTTCCTATATGCTTGGAGAGCTGCTTCACGTTTCAGGTGTCATCGCCACCGTCACCACGGGCCTGATTGCGACCTGGCACCAGCACACCGTGCTTTCGGCCGCAACGCGCATGCGAGGCTCGTCGTTCTGGACTGTAATGATCTTCCTGATGGAAGCTTCGGTCTTCATATTGATCGGCTTGTCCCTGAGGGGCATCGTCGAGCGTGGCGGCGGCTTTGGCACCGTGGTCGCGACGATGGCGCTGCCGATATTGGTAATCCTCCTTACGCTCGTGGTCGCGCGCTTCGCCTGGGTGTTTGGATCCGATCTTGTCATCAAGCTATGCAACGCATTGGGCGTGAAAAGAGCCCAGCCGCTTGGAGTTGGTGGCGCTACCGTCCTAAGCTGGGCGGGCGTCCGCGGCGTGGTCACGCTCGCGCTAGCCCTGAGCTTGCCGGAGGGCTTCCCTGGCCGCGACTTCATTCTGGTGACGTCGTTCGCCGTCATCATCGGAACCGTGCTCGTGCAGGGCACGACGTTGGGGCGGGTGATCAGTTGGGTAAGGCTCACCGATCCGGAGTCGGAAAAAGCACGCCTCACCATGAGCCAGGCAGAAGCCGCCATGGCTCAGGCGCAACTGGCGACCGTCCAAAGCCTGGCATACGACGCCGAGGGAAATCTCATTCATCCTCGCCTGCTGGAGCAATATCAGCGCAGGGCCACCGCAATTATCGACTATGCCGAGCGCACGGAACAGTACGTGCCCGTGCTACACGCTCATTTCGATGTCGTTCTCAGGGCCGTGGCGACTGGACGCCGGGAACTCATTCGTCTTCACCGAGCCGGTGATATTGATGACGAGACGCTGCAGGAGTTGGAACGGGATCTCGATCTCGAGGAACTAAGTGCGATTTCTGCAAAGTCGTGAGGGGGCAAACCTGATTTCACGAGAGAAGAAGCAGAGAGACCTGGCGCGTCGATGCGGACCTCCCGCGTCGACGACGCTGTCCGCCTGTCTGCTCAGTCGTGACTGTCCACCACGTCCCGTCGCCTGACGAGCTTGAGGCTCCTGTCCGGCTGGATAATGTATGTCTCCTCGACCCATCGGCCGGTCGGGTCGATAAACGTATGGGGAAGAACGGAGCCGGGCGGCGATTTGGTCAATTTCGCCGCTGGCTGACCCCCATATGTGATGCTTCCCCGGATTGGCTCGATGCCTTCGGAAGCGTTGCTACAGCCGGATAGCGCAAGGGTAACAACCAAAATCATCCTTGAAATTTTCATCATTGGCGACCTTTGATTATTTGCCACGGGCGACGGCCAGCTCTTTCCGAGAGGCCGGCAGCACGAAAGTTGACGGCTCTCTACTACTATGCGGCGAAGCATAGGCTTAATTATCGCGCGAAAAAAGCCGACAAGGAAAGCCCATAAAACGCGCCGCCACTCCAGATTTTTCTGGAGGAATCGTGCCAGTTGCCAAGCTGCAGGCCGGCGCGCATACTATCACCATCGTCGGCTATGGATGGGCGGCCGGTGATTGAAGCGGTTGTGCTTTCGCCCTAATGGAAAGTGCGCCCCAATGCTGGATACACGAGTTCATCCCCTTGATCTGCCGCTGTTTTCAAGCGATCTGGATGTGATTTCCAGAGTGCTTGACGCTGTCTGTGCGGAAAGAGGGCTGAGCCGCAACACACCCGAGGCCGAACGCCTCGGCGCGGTAATTATCCAGCTCTACCGCCAGGGCGCAAAGGACTGCGCCAAACTCACGGCCCTTGCGCAGGCTTATCTCTAGGCTCCGCCTATCACTTTTCCTCGACCGAAATGCCATGCTCCCCGATGCGGAGCTCGACGCCTTCGGGCTTGCGTTCCTCGTGGATAATATAGGCGCCCAAGCCGATGACGATGACGACCAGAGCGCCGATGACGAAATAGAGGCCATTGCTGCGGGTCAAGACAAATCCCCCAACCGTTGACGGTGCGGAGAAAACGCCAGCAGGCTCACTCGGGTTCCGCGTTGCAGTTGTTAGCCGTCGTTGGAGGCGTTGAGAAATTCGGGACGGATGCCATCGTCGCTTTCCGAGCGCGCCCGAAGACGCACGCCCGGACCGCCTTCGTCCTGGCCGCCGCTTGAGATAAAGATTACGCCAGCTGCTTCCAGCGCGTGCTTGGCCGCGAGAAAAGCGCGGGGTTCGCCCACTCCATCGCCGTCTTCAAGCGCTTCAATGATATCCGGCGCGAGGCCGGACGCGGCTGCGAGTTCATCGATGCTCATTCCGGTCATGGCGCGTGCGCCACGTATCTGAATTCCTGTGATCATGTTTGAGAGTTTAGCGCTCATCTCGCCATTCTCAAGTGCTTAGCTGCTTGAGCGAGCCAAATCGCACTGGTGCTTATGTTCGAGCGCGGCGCATCCCCAGACAATGCCGAAGAGCAGATAGACATGGCGCCAATGGTCAAGATCGATGACATTGCCGATCGCGGCGTGCCCGATGAGGCAGATCCAGGCGACCATCAGGTAGGGCTGCCAGGGTCGCTCCTTGAGGAGGTTCTTGAAGCCGAGGTAAAGCGTCCAGATGAACATCGACACATAGCTGACGAAGCCAAGCCAGCCATAGGTCGTCAGCGACTTCAGCCAGATATTGTGTTCGTCTTCCGGAAATATCGTGCCGAACACCATCGGCCCGATACCGAGCGGCCTTTCCATCATCATCTGGAAGCCGATGCGGTGACGGTCGAAACGTCCGAGATACTCGCCGTCATATTGCTGGACGAGTTGTGCCCGGGTGCTGAAGAGGTCGCTGACCTTCGGAAACTGCAGCGCGATGACGAGCGCCGCGACCATCAGGAGGATCGCCGACAAGGAAAGGATGAGGATGCGCAACCGAAAGGCGCCGCTTCTCTCCTTCAGGAGCATCAGGAAGATGAGCAGCACTACGCCGAGCAGGAAGAGGCCCCAGGCGGCACGCGAAAACGACAGGAATACGCCGAGCGCAAGGATCAGTAATGCACCGGCGCGAAGCAGCGAGGTTTTCAGGTCGCGCGTCAGAATGCCGTGAACGAGATAGAGCGACGGCGCGACGAGGAACGGGCCGAAGACGTTCGGATCCTGAAACGCGCCCTTCGCACGGTCGTATAGCGTGAAGACTTCCGCGCCGGGGAAGGCATGGAAATAGCCGAGGATACCGAGCAATGATGTGATGAGGGCGGCAAAGACCCAGGCATTGAGGATGAGCGCTAGCCGTCTGGCGCTGTCTTCGATGATTGCGGCGTAGAAGACCGAAGTCAGCGCAAGGAACGTCGAGACGGCGATGTACATCGGACCGCCGGTCATATCCTTCATCTGCGTCAGCGAAAGCATGCCGCCGACATTGAAAGTCAAGAGCAGCGTTAGCAGGATTGCGGTGTAGCGCGAAATACGAAGGCCGAGAATGAACCAGATGCCGACAAGCCCGGCCATCCAGAGCTCGTAGGGCGCGGGCTCGTCGATCACGAAGCCGGAGAGGAAGACGCCGAAGGCGACCATGGCCGAGCCGATGAGGCGCAACGTCGCGCGCTGCGGCTGGGCGACGCGGGAGTATGTCGCATCGATCGCGCTCAATAGGCGTTTTCCGTGTTGAGCAGCCGGATCGGCGTCAGGAACAAGATCTTGAGGTCGAACCACAGCGACCAGTTTTCGATATAGTAGAGGTCGTAGGCAGTGCGGAACTTGATCTTGTCGTCGTTGTCGATCTCGCCGCGCCAGCCGTTGATCTGCGCCCAGCCGGTCACGCCGGGCTTCACGCGGTGGCGTGCGAAATAACCTTCCACAATGTCGCCCCAGGCGCGATCCTTCGTCTGCGCCAGGACCGCGTGCGGCCGGGGGCCGACGAGCGAAAGATCGCCCTTCAATACGTTGAACAACTGCGGCAGCTCATCGATCGATGACTTGCGGATGATACGGCCGACCGGCGTCACGCGTGGGTCGCCTTTGGTCACCACCGTCTTGGCATTGTAGTCGCTCATGTTGGTATACATCGAGCGGAACTTGAAGACGTTGATGACCTCGTTGTTGAAGCCATGGCGCTTCTGCATGAAGAAGACCGGCCCCTTGGAGGTCAGCTTGATGGCGATTGCGGTGACAACCATCACCGGCCATAGCAGGAGAAGTGCCAGCGTCGCAAAGAACAGGTCGAAGCCGCGCTTTGCCACCGAGTCCCAGTCGCGGATCGGCTTCCTGAAGATGTCGAGCATCGGCACGGAGCCGATGTGGGAATAGGCACGCGGGCGGAACCGCAGGCGGTTCGCATGCGCTGCAAGGCGGATATCGACCGGCAGGACCCAGAGCTTCTTGAGGAGCTGCAGAATACGGTCTTCGGCGCTGAGCGGCAGCGAGATGATCAGCATGTCGATCCGGGTCAGCCGCACGAATTCAACCAGCTCGGCAACTGTGCCGAGCTTCGGATAGCCGGCGACCATGACCGGCGAGCGCTTTTCCCCGCGGTCGTCGAAGATGCCGCAAATGCGGATGTCGTTGTCCGCCTGCAACTCGAGCATGCGGATCAGATCCTTGGCAGGCTCGCCGCCGCCGACGATCACGGCACGGCGTTCCATGATGCCGTTGCGCGCCCAGCTGCGAATGCCCTGGGCGGCGAGGAAGCGCGAGCCAAGCAAGAAGAGGGCGGCAAGCAGGAACCAGAGGAGATGCAGGTTCAACTGAGCCCAGGGGAGATCGCGAAAGAACGAGAAAATCACTTCCGTTCCGGAAAAGGCAGCCGTCCAGGCGCCGAAGATGCGCGGCAGCAGCCGCACGCGGGTCCTGAGTGCTGGAATGGAATAGGTATCCGCAAGTTGCAGCGCCAGGACGCCCAGCGCGGCGGCGATGGCGGCCATGCCGGCACGTGCCGCAAGGGTCTCGCTGCCGTCTCCCGGCCAGATCAGGAAGGCGGCGAGTCCGATTAAGAATTGCGAGACGAATTCGAACAACCGAAGCTGGCCGATGACGATAGCCGGCGAATGTGTACCTTCGCGGAATTGCTCGGCAATCTGCCGGGCGTAAGGATTGATCTCGCCCGGGCTCTCCCGCTCGTCGGCAGGCTTCATCTCGGAGAGCCGCTTGCGCAGCGCTTCCACGTCGAACTGATCGTTTCTCTCTGCTTTGGTCATAGGGCTTCGGCCGCTCGTTGTCCCAAACGGCATTAGCAGAAAGGCCCTAAGAAAGATTTACGGACGCCTCATAGCTTTCGGAGGCTGGCGGTCTCTCGACGAGCTGATAGTACAGTTTCAGGACATCCTTTGCCATAACCGAGGCGGAAAAGGTGGACTTTACCGACTCGATCGAAGGCATGGCCGCGTCATGCCAGCCGGGCGTCGTCAGTGCTTCGGCCATCGCGCGGGCAAGGTCATCCGCATCATTGGGCGTGACGAGGGCGGGGCTGTTCTTTCCCAATGCCTCCGGAATGCCGCCAACGCGGCTCGCGATGATCGTCTTTCCGGCCCCGAGCCCTTCAAGGACGATATAGGGCATGGCTTCGGCACGGGACGGCACCACAAGATTCCGCGACATCGCGAAGGCTTCCTGCACCCGCATCGGCGGCAGCATGCCGATGCGCTTGCCGAGCCCGCGTTCGACCATCATGTCGCGGTATCTTTCGCGGTCCGGTCCGTCGCCGATCATCAGCGCGGAGAGGGGACGGCCGATCAGCCGCTCGGTCTTCGCAAAGGCGTCCACAAACAGATCGGGACCCTTGAGGTCCCGAAGCATGCCGACATAGATGAAGTGTACGGCGTCTGATCGGGTGGGAATGATCTGGAATTCCCGCTCCCCGATCCCGTTGTAGATCAGCCGCGTCTTGGTTCTCGGACGGCCGACCTTCTTGGCATAAGTGTCGCGCTCGTATTCGCAGATGAAGATGAGGGCATCGGTGAAATATTCCTGCAGCCGCTCCATCCGGAGCACGAACTGTCCGCCGAACGACGAGCGGGAATAATGCAGGCTTCCGCCATGCGCAGTATAGAGGCGGGCAACGCGATACCTGTTTACCCGCAAGGCTGAGCCGACAAGGCGCGCAAGCACGCCGCCTTTGGCGCCGTGCCCGTGCAGCACATCCGGCCGCAAACTTTTGATGTTCTTGTAAGTTTCCCATATGACGCCGATATCCGAGAGCGCGATGGAGCGCCGGATCGGCATCCGCGTCAGGCCGAGCGAGAGGTAGGGACGAATATCGTCGAAAAGGCGATCCTCATGCTCGCCGCCGGTGGAGCTGTCGCAGAGAATGCCGACCTCATGGCCGACCCTGCTGTGCTCCTCCACCAAGTCGCGGACATGACGGAATATTCCGCCGACCGGGGACCTGAAGCAATGGAGGATGCGGAGCGGTTTCTGTTCTGCCATCAGCGATCAGAACAGTCGTTCACGGACATAGATCGTGTCGCCGGCAATGATCGAGGACGAAATGTTGACGCGCCCGGTCAGTACCTGGCCGTTAATCTTGCGCGTGACATCGACCATGCGCTGATTGGCGCGCGCGGTGAAGCCGCCGGCAACGGCGATCGCGTTCTGCACGGTCATGCCCGGCACATAGGAATACTGGCCCGGCTGACCGACTTCGCCCATGATGAAGACCGAGCGATAGCGGTCGACGTCGATCGTCACGTCGGGATCGCGCAGGTAGCCCTGTTTCAGCTTCTGGGCGATCTGGCCGGACAGCTGCTGCAGCGTGCGTCCGCGCGCAGGCACTTGCCCGATCAGCGGGAAGGCGATGTAGCCAGCCTGATCGACCATGTAGGTGTTGGTCATGCTGGGCTGATCGAAAACCGTGATGCGCAGGCGGTCGCCGCTGTCGAGCGAATAGGGCTGTATCGTGGCCTGATTGAAGGCTCTCGGTGCGGGCTGATAGGTGGTGCAGCCGCTCACCGCCGCAGTCATGGCGACAAGGCTCAGGGCCAGAAGCGTCTTGGGCTGGGCGAAAGGCATCCGCATAGGCTCACAGGAAATGAACTCGGTGCTGCCGTTATCAATCCGTTAGGGTTAATGCGCGGTAAAAACGCGCGCGATTTTTTGGATTCTGCCCGATCAGTCCGGGCTTGTTCGGGCCTGGCGACATTAACCGTTGGGTTACCGTAGTCGTTTACGCTTCGCACCGTGTTTGTTCTGGGAGTACGAGTATGTCCGGCGTAGCGGGTAATCAGGATGTGGACATCGACCTTGGCCAGCTTGTCCGCGCCGTTTGGGCGCGCCGGCTGAAGGTTGTCGCGATCACGCTGATCGGGGCAGGGGTCGCTTTTGCGGGCGCCAAGATGATCTCGCCGCAGTACCGCGGCGAGACGCGTCTGCTGATCGAGCCGCGCGCACCGGCTTTCGCCAACACCACCCAATCGAACGACGGCAACGCCGGGCCACTTCTCGACGAGCTGAATATCGCCAGCCAGGTGCAGCTTCTGCAATCGGCCGATCTCATCAAGAAGGTCATCAACAGCGAGAAGCTCTACGACCTGCCCGAGTTCGACGATGCCGCCAGCGGCTCTGCGCTGACCGACATTCTCGTCGCGCTGCATATCAAGAAGAACCCGCTCGAAAACCCGCCGGAGGAACGTGTGATCGATGCGTTCACGGAGCGCCTCCAGGTTTTTCAGGTTCCCGGTTCGCGCGTCATCGGCATCGCCTTCGCGTCGAAGGACCCGAAGCTCGCCGCCCGCATTCCGAACGCCATGGCGAGCGCCTATCTCGCCACGCAGAGCGGCGCCAAGCTCGATACGAATTCCGAAGCCACCCGTTGGCTGGAACCGGAGATCGAAAGCCTGCGCCAGAAGGTGAATGACGCCGAACAGAAGGTCGCCGAATACCGGGCCAAGCACGGCCTCCTGCCGACCAACGGCGGCAGCAATTTTCCGACGCAGCAACTGAACGATATTTCCGCCGAGCTCACGCGTGTTCGCGGCGAAAAGGCGAATGCGGAGGCACGCGCACAGGCCGTCCGCAATGCTCTCTCCTCGGGCGAGGCTTCGGATACGCTGCCAGACATCATGTCTTCGCAGTCCATGCAGCGGCTGAAGGCAACTGAATCCGGTCTCCAGTCTCAGATTTCCGATCTCAGCACGACGCTGCTCAACAATCATCCGAGGTTGAAAAGCCTGCGCGCCCAGCTTGCCGACATCAAGACGCAGATCCACCAGGAAACGCAGAAAATTCTGGCCAGCATCGAGAACGAAGCGAAGGTCGCCGATCTTCGCGCTACCGAGCTCGAGCGCCAGTCCGGCACGCTGCAGGCAAACAGCGCCCAGGCGGGGGAGGACGAGGTCGGCCTGAACGCCCTGCAGCGCGAGGCAAACGCCCAGCGCCAACTGCTCGAAACCTATCTCGTACGTTATCGCGAAGCCGCATCCCGCGCCGACAAAAATTCAAGCCCGGCCGATGCCCGCATCGTCTCGCGCGCGATCCAGCCCGTCGATCCCTATTTCCCGAAGGTCGTGCCAATCGTGATCGTCGCCGCCGTCGCGACGCTGCTCATGAGCGCGATCGTCATCATGCTCGCCGAGCTTTTCAGTGGTCGCGCTTTGCGCCCGGTCGAGGGCGGCGTCATGCCGGCGGCGCGGATCGAGGACGAACAGCAGGCCGTCGCCGCACCGAAAGCCAAGCGCGAAGTGGCCCCCAGCATGCTGTCAGCACCGGTCGAGGAAGAGCCGGAGGAAGACGCGCCTGCAGAGCTGACTGCGCCGCCCGAAGAAGAAAACGAGTTCTCGGTCGGCTCGGTCGCGGAATATCTGATCGGCAGCCGAGCCCCGCTCGCCATCGCCATATCACCGACTGGTGACGACGGCTCCGCCGCAACCGTTTCGCTTGCTCGGAGCCTTGCCGATGCCGGCCAGCGCGTGGTTCTCGTGGACATGACCGGGTCCGGCTATCCGACCGAGCTGATGGCTGAAGATCAGGATGCGCCCGGCGTCACCGATCTGCTGTGCGGCGCTGCCGCCTTCGGCGATACGATCCATGGCGATCGCTACACCGATGCCCATCTGATCCCGCAGGGCACCAGCGACGTCCGCAAGGCGATGCGCGGTGCGCACCGGCTTTCACTGCTTCTCGATGCACTGGTCTCCGCCTACGATCTCGTCATCGTCGAATGCGGCGCGGCCGACGTTGCCGGTGTCTCGCGTCTGACGCGCAGGAAGGATGTCGAAATCATCCTTTCGATGCCGGAAGTGATCGAAGAGGAGTTCGTCTCGGCGATGACGGCATTCGAGAAGGCTGGCTATGAGCGCGTCGTGCTGATGTCGGGCGGCGAGGCCGTGATGGAAGACCTGTCGCGCCACGCGGCCTAGTTGGATCTGTCGCCTCTAGCTCGATCGCAACTGCGGCTCGCGCAGCAACATGAGCGGCTTTTTGACGAGCCGTTCAGCAGAGGTGACGAAGCAGGAAATCAACAGCACGCAAGCGATCGAGGCACAGAACAGCAGGCTCATCGATGCCGGGGAAACGGGCGGTAGTATCGTGGCCAACGACTGCACGATCGAGCCGCCGAAGGTGTAGTGATTAAGGTATAGGGCGTAGCTCAGGCTCCCGAGATATCGGACCGTTTTCCGCTGCAGGTCGCTGAGCTGGACTTCGAATCTGTCTGAATGGGTGATGCACAGCACCATGAGACCGACAGCCGTCAGCCAGAGCAGGGCGGCTGCCGTGCCGGTCCCCCACAAGAAAACCCTGCCAACGAAAATTTCGACAAGGCACATGAAACCCGCGAGAAGGAGTAGGCCGTTTTCAGTCACGGAGCGACTGCCGCGTAGCCTGAGCCACAGCAACATTCCCAGCGCGAAGAATACGCCATAGCGCAGGAGAAAAACCTTCGAAGGAAAGCGCGAAAGCGCCGCAAACAGCTCCTTGTCGAGCAGAAATGCCACCGACCAGACCACGAGATAGAGCGTGCTTATGGCGCAGAGGATTTTTGCGAGGCTTTCCAGGGAAACGCGCGGCGCAAAGACGATCGTAATCCCCACCATGAGATAGAAGACCGCTTCGACGACGAGGGACCACACGACGCCGTCGATGTAAGGCCCAACTGGCGAAAGAACCGAAGAGCGGATGAGCGGTGGGACCAGCGACCCAATCTCTTCCCCTGCAAACGCCAATGCCGCAAATGCGATCAGGCTGGAAATCCACAGGGCCGGCAAAATTCGGACAGCCCGTAAATGCATGAAACGCAAGGCGCCTGCCAAGCTGCGTGCGCCTTCGGCACTCATGGAGATCACGAAGCCCGAAATCACGAAAAAGATTTCCACACCGACATCGCCGACCCCATCGAAGCGCCAGAGGAACGGGAAGACGCGCCCGCTCGCTTCAGGCAGCTCGAATGTCGCGAAATGGTACAGTAGAACCAAGACGGCAGCATATATTCTGACTAGATCTATCACATAATAATGTGTTTTCTTCATGCCTCAGACCGTCATCGCTCCAGAATAGTAGTAGAAAGAATATCTATTTGAATTGATTGAAGGTGAATTTATATTCATACTGACATTATGTTGTCTATGAAATATTTTTACCATCATGCAGATGGCAAGATGTGAGATATATAACGTGTTTTCTAGATTAAGTGGACGCATTGCGGTGGTGCTGGCACTGGCCGGGCTCGTGTCTTTCTGGCTGGCGCCGGGATGGCACGTTCTTCTCGCGTCGTCCGACGCCAATCGCAGAGACTTTAAGGACATCGCCTATGGAGCTGATCCCAGCAATCGAATGGATCTCTATAAGCCACCCGGCAAGGGACCCTTTCCGGCAATCATCTATGTCCACGGCGGCGGGTGGTGGAACGGCGACAAGAAGTTTCTTACCGACGATACAATAGATTACATGGTGTCGAAGGGAGCCGCGGTCGTCGCTATCAACTATCGCAATCTGGTCGCGGCAAAACGCGACGCGATATTCCCGCCTGTGCTGGCTCCGCTCGATGACACCAGATCCGCCTATCAATACCTCCTGAAGAATGGGAGGAGCATGGGTATCGACAACACACGGCTTGCCGTATGGGGCGATTCAGCGGGCGGCTTCAATGCACTTTGGCTCGCGTTGTCGGTCGAGAAGGAGCACCCTTCACCGATCAAGGCTGTGGGCGGAATCGATGCGCAAACGACGATCGATCCCCTGGAAATGCGCGATTGGGTCAGTCCGTCGGTCAACTACGGCGGACATGCCTTTGGCCTGCCGGAGGCTGATTTTCAGTCATTTCTGGCGCAACGGAGCAAGTTCCTCGATGCCATCATGGCGCTGTCGCCCTCACATTTGGTGGGCGCGGACTCGCCTCCAATCGTGCTTTTGTATTCCAAAGAACTGCAGGATCAGTCAACCGATCACATGTCGCTCGTTCACAGTCCGAAATTCGGGGCTGGATTTGAGAAGGTCGCCAAAGAAAACGGGCAGGCGATAACGCTTCTCGATGGTGCAGCACGCATTCCGGCGCGCTATGACGACTTCTTTGACTTCCTGATTGACCATGTCACGAAATAAGAGCGCCCTAGCTCCCGAACTTTGCCCTTAGGCGTTGAGCGAATTTATAGAGGCCGGGCCGCGCCTTGATATAGGCCTTGCTGCGTGTCACCGCGCGGTGCGCCAAGCCTGCGATGCTTCCGATCCGCGAGATCGGCAGCACCACGTCATGGTGATCCGTTTCAACCGGTGCCCAGGAGCGCTTGTAGATCTGATCGCCGAGGCCGAAGTCGAAAAGCGCGACGCCCTTCCCATGCATGCCGGAGATCATCTGCCAATAGAGGAATTCCCCCGGGCTTGCCTCCGCCGCCAGACGCTCGTCGATCGAGCTGAACTGGCAGATCACATGATCGCCCTTGCGCGAGATGCCGGAGAGCGCCGCGATATGTCCTTCGTTCTCGCCCTTCAGGCGAAGCGCGTGCATCTGGAGCCCGAAGCCATCGCCGTTGCGAACATCGATCAGACCGTGGAGGAAAGCCCGCGTTTCCGCATCAGCGAAGACGTCCGGCTGCCCGAATGCCTTGAAGCGTTCGGCTTTTTGCGCAAAGAACCGGTCGAGAAAGGCGTGCTGTTCGCTGGGCGACCCGCCGTCGATATAGTCGAAGCCGCCCAGGGCCTCGAGTCGCTTCGACTGGACGCGAAATTTCTTTCGGCGGCTCTTGGCATTCAATTGCTTGAGCGTCGCCTCGAAGCTTTCAAGCAGCGGCAGCTGATAGGCGTGGTTCTGGTTCTGCACTGTAGGGAGCAGGCCGAGCGGGTTCCGCCGGCCGCGCCATTCCAGCGGGATGTTCTGTAAAAGCAGCAGATCGGCCTTTCCACGAAGCGCCTGTCGAAGGCTCTCGGCAAAGCGGCGCGAATCGAGAACGTCCATGCCGGCTAGAAACCTTGTCGAAAAAAGCCCGGTATTGATGTTGCTGTGATCGGCGCCGATGAATCTCGCGATCCGCACGCCGTGGGAATGCTCGATTTCGATGGGGAGGATAAAAGCCGTTTCGGCGTCGCAGCTTCCGCGCAGGATCGCGAGCGGCCGCCGGTAGGCACTCACCCATGCATTGCACCAGTCATAGCCTTGATGGAGCGACACCAGATTGTCGCGCTCCAATGCGCGCCAGTCCTTTTCCAGCGGAGCCATTGTATCGAAGGCTACGACCTCGAGTTCGGCGATCGCCAGCTTGGCGCTCACCGACAGGAGGCTCGAAATGCTCGCATCGGTTCGCACCGCTTCGTCAGGCGCCTGTTGATAGGTATCGAGCTTTTGCGTCTGCACGCGTCTTCTCCGGTCAAGATGGCTTGGCCGGAGGTCTAACGGACGAGCGCCTTCATTTGGTTTAAACGGAAGTGGTGAGAGCGGTTTTTCCGCGGATCACGGTTATTCCGGCGTTAACGCCTCTCATTTCGCCTTCGGGCCGGCCATCCACTTGATGATCAGCATCGCCGGCAGCACCCAGAGCAGGCCCGTGAGCAAGAAGTAGAGAAATTGGGCCCAGGACGGCGCGTCCGCGAGCGTTACCACCGCGATCGTGTTCGCCAGCAGCGCATAAAGCAGCACGAGGACGACGATGAGGATCGTACCGATGAGTTTGCGCAGGCGGATGGGCATGATTTATGTTCCGGATGGCTGAATGGCCAGCGCGACCGCATGCCGCAAAGGCTCGGGGCTTGTTTTGCATGAGCCGGTGGGGCAAATCAACTGCCGGAAAGAAGGAGCAGTCATGGCCGTCGCGAACTTGACCACGGAACAGGCGATCTTGAGCAAGGTCCGCAAGCAGGACCGGAACCGCCGCGGGCTGCGCCTCTGGCTTGGTTTCGTGCTGCTCGCACTCTTCTGTCTCGTGCTCGTTGGCGGCGCAACGCGTCTTACCAATTCGGGCCTCTCGATCACGGAATGGCAGCCAATCCACGGCGTCATTCCGCCGCTGAACGCCGTCGAATGGCAGGAGGAATTCGAGCTCTACCAGCGTATCCCGCAATTCCAGCAGCTGAACAGCGATATGACGGTCGACGAGTTCAAATCGATTTTCTGGTGGGAATGGGCGCATCGTTTGCTGGCCCGCTCGATCGGCGTCGTCTTTGCCCTGCCGCTCATCTTCTTCTGGTTCACCGGCCGCATCGAGAAGCGGCTGCGCTGGCCGCTCGTCGGCGTTTTGGCATTGGGCGGCCTGCAGGGTTTCATCGGCTGGTGGATGGTGTCTTCCGGCCTCACCAAGCTGACCAGCGTCTCGCAATACCGCCTCGCCACGCATCTCGTCATGGCCTGCCTGATCTTTGCCTCCTGCATGTGGATCATGCGCGGCCTCTCTCCGCATTCTAACGACCCGGCGCCGACCAAAAGCTCGCACACCTGGGCCGGCGTGATTGCGATCTTCTCGCTCTTCCAGATCTATCTCGGCGCGCTGGTCGCCGGCCTCGATGCAGGATTTTCCTACAACACCTGGCCGCTGATGGACGGCGCGATCATCCCGTCGGATCTTTTCATCCAGCAGCCCGCCTGGATCAATTTGTTTGAAAATCCGAAGACCGTCCAATTCATCCATCGCCTCGGCGCCTACACGCTCCTTGCGATCACCTTCGTCAACATGGTGATCGCGCTTCGCTTTGCGCCTCAAACCACCCACGCCCGCCGCGCTGTCCTCCTCTTTGGGCTCGTGATGCTGCAAGCGGCGATCGGCATCGCGACACTTGTCATGCAGGTGCCGCTGGACCTCGCTCTCCTGCACCAGGCAGGGGCGTTGGTCGTCTTCGGTTTTGCGGTGGCCAACTGGCGCGGCTTCTATGGCGAATTTCCGCGTGAGACTGCGGTCGACCGTCGCGACTGAGACCGGCTTCAGGGTGGTGCACGCGCGGCATCTCGACTAAACGTCGTTTCAGCCGAGGAAACGCCATGCTTGTCATCGACAACACACTCGTCGCGCGCCTGATCGCCGCCCAGTTTCCGCAATGGGCACATCTTCCCATTCGTCCCGTCGCGGACGGCGGCTGGGACAACCGCACCTTCCGTCTCGGCGATGCAATGACTGTTCGCCTGCCGAGCGCCGAACGTTACGCCGCGCAGGTCGAGAAGGAGCAGTACTGGCTGCCACGGCTTGCCCCGCACCTGCCGCTTTCGATCCCGGTGCCGCTGGCGATGGGCGAGCCGGGGGAGGACTATCCCTTCCGCTGGTCGGTCTATGCCTGGCGCAAGGGCGAGGCGGCACTTCCGCATCGGATCCGTGATCTTACGGAGTTCGCTGTCGATCTCGGGCGCTTTCTGCTTGCCCTAAAGTCAGTCGATCCGACCAGCGGGCCGCCGGCCGGACCGCACAATTTCTTTCGCGGCGGCTCGCTTGCGGTCTATGACTCGGAAACGCGCCGGGCGCTCGAAATGCTGGAGGGCCGCGTCGATACGGCTGCCGCAAAGGAAGTCTGGGAGGCGGCGCTGTCGACCGAATGGGAGCGTCCGCCCGTCTGGTTTCACGGCGATGTCGCCTACGGCAATCTTCTGGTCGAGGAAGGACGGCTTAGCGCGGTCATCGATTTTGGCATATCAGGCATCGGCGATCCGGCCTGCGATCTGGTGATCGCCTGGACAATGTTTGGAGGCAAGAGCCGCGCGGCCTATCGTGAGGTCCTGTCGCTCGACGGCGGCACCTGGGCGCGCGGCCGCGGCTGGGCAATTTGGAAGGCGCTGATCGTTGCCGCCGGCATGGCCGGGGGTAAGCCGAGCGATATCGAGAAGTCCTGGAGCATCATCGACGAAGTGATCGAGGACCATCGCCGCTACGCCTGACCGCAGCTCTCGCGTCAGGGATCCGGCCCGCTGATCTCCTCCTGCAATCGCTCGAAGGCGGTGGGAAACAACGTCGCGGGCGGGCTGTAGGGGTTCGAGAAGGCGTAGATGAAGAACAGGATGATGCCGGTGAAGGCTCCGAAGATCGATAGCAGCAGCAGGTTGCGACTGTCGGGCTGGTAGGGGTAGTAGCCGATGGCGGTGAAGACCACGCCCGAGATCGCTGCAAACCAGAAGATCGGGCTGACGGAGTCGGTGCCGCTGTTTTCGCGCTGGTCGCGGGACTCCGAAATCAGGTGTATTTCCTCGAGCATGTGGCTGCGCAGGCTTTCCTGTTTCGCGTTGGCGGGCGCGAGTTCGAGAGCCGTCAGATAGACGATGTTCCACTGGTCCCAGGCGGACGACGAAAGCTCTCCGGAGCGCGCGAGCTCGTTCCATTCCTCAGTGATGACGATGCGGACATAGTCCGCCAGCGCCTTCTGGATCGGCGCCTGCGCCTGCGGGCCGTAGCGCTCGGCATCGTAATAGATGTCGCCGACGGCATTGCTTTCCACCGCGCTTTCGGACTTCAGCGCCTGATATTCCAGCATCTCCTGTGCGAAGACGAGTGCCAGGATGAGGGCATGAAGGCTCGCGATGCGCGTCGCGACAGAGCTTGCAAGCTCTCGGTCCCGGCCATCCGGATCGCCGCCCATGAGGAAACGCATGGCGAAATACGCCACGAGCACGACCGCCGTTGTTCCCCCGGTGAAGGCGATGCCAATCAAAACTGACGTCATGAATCGTCTCCCGCGCGCAAAGTGTACGGCCTTCGCGGCAGACGGGCAATCGGGCGGTTTTCAGATCAGCAGGCGATCGCAGACCGGCACGCCGCCGGTCGCGGATGCGGCAACCAGGATATAAATCCTGTGGAAGGTGTTTTCCTTCGCAAGGTCGAACAGGCTTGAGCCGGAAGGGGCAAAAAATGCCCCAAGCCTCACGCGCCCAGCATCAGGTCCATGTTCTGGACTGCCGCCCCGGAGGCGCCCTTGCCGAGATTGTCGTAGACGGCGACGAGAAGCGCCTGTGCCGTATCGTCATTGGCGAAGACGTGCAGGCGCATGCGGTTGGTGTTGTTGTAGATCTCCGGGTTGAGCTCCGGCGTGCGCTCCGGCGCTTCGAAAGGAGCGACCTCCACGAAGCCCTTGGTGCCGGCGTAGTAGTCGGCGATTGCGGCATGCAGCTCGGCACCCTTCGGCACCTTCGGCAGGTGCGAGAGCTGCAGCGGCACCGTGACGACCATACCCTGAGCGAAATTGCCGACGACCGGCTGGAAGAAGGGCACGCGCGTGAGCTTGGCGTAGCGCTGCAGTTCCGGCAGATGCTTGTGCTGGAAGGTCAGGCCGTAGGGCATGTATTCCGCCGTGTCCTCGCCCTTGGCGACATAATCCTCGATCATGGTGCGGCCGCCGCCGGAATAACCGGAGATGCCGTTGACGGTAACCGGGAAATCGGCCGGGACGAGGCCGGCCTCGACAAGCGGGCGCAGCGTGGCGATCGGCCCTTGCGGCCAGCAGCCCGGATTGGATACGCGCTTGGCCGAGGCGATGATGCCGGCCTGCTCCTTGCTCATTTCCGGAAAGCCGTAAGCCCAGCCTTCGGCGACGCGGTGCGCCGTCGAGGCGTCGATCACCTTCGTCCGGTCGTTCTCGATCAGGCTGACGCTTTCCTTGGCGGCGTCATCAGGCAGGCAGAGGATGGCGATATCGGCCTCGTTGAGCAGGGCGGCACGGACGGCCTTGTCCTTGCGGCTCTCGCTCGGGATCGACAGCAACTCAAGATCTCGGCGCTCAGCCAGACGCCCGCGGATCTGCAGACCCGTCGTTCCGGCCTCGCCATCGATGAAGATCTTTGCCATGATAATCCTGCGCTTTCGATGAGTTCGAAGTTCTTCCGGCTTCAGTTTGCCATGAAGTTGAATCAGTTTGATAACGGCCTAACGGGCCGCGGCGCGCCTCTCGGCGCGGAGGCCCAGCATATACATCGCGACTGTTGCTCCCGCAATGGCGGTAATATCCGCATGGTCGTAAGGCGGTGAGACCTCGACCACGTCCGCGCCGCGGATGTCGAGCTGCTGCAGCCGCTGCAGCACCGAAAGGATCTTGGCGCTCGACGGTCCGCCCGCAACCGGCGTGCCCGTACCCGGTGCATAGGCCGGATCGAGGCAATCGATATCGAAGGTGAGATAGGATGGATGCCCCTGGGTGTGGGCGATGATCGTCGATGCGATCTCGGCGGCACTCATCTCTTCGACCTCGTGGCCATAGAGAATCCGGATGCCGAAATCCTCCGGCGCATGAGTGCGGATGCCGATCTGGATCGAGCGGTCGGGATCGATGATGCCGTCGCGGACGGCGCGGGCCACGAAGGAGCCATGGTCGGTACGCCTGTTGTCGTCGAGCCAGGTATCCTGATGCGCGTCGAACTGCACCAGCGCCAGCGGGCCGTGCCGGGCGGCATGCGCCTTAAGGATCGGCCATGTCACATAGTGGTCGCCGCCGAGCGTCAGCATGAACGCACCGCTATCGAGGATCGTGTTCGCCTGCCGCTCGATCGCCGCCGGCGTCTCCTGGTGATTGCCGTAGTCGAGCAAACAGTCGCCGTAGTCGATGACCGCCATCTCGGCAAAGAGGTCGCGGTTGAAGGGATATTGCGGATCGTTGTCGAAGATCGCCGAGGCGCGGCGGATCGCCTGCGGCCCGAAACGCGTTCCGGGCCGGTTGGAAGTTGCCGCATCGAAGGGAACGCCCCATACGACGGTGTCGACGCCGCTCAGGTCCTTGGTGAACCGGCGCCGCATGAAGGAAAGCGCTCCTGCGAAGGTCGGATCGCTGGCGGCGGAAGTGAGGCTGGTTGCCGTGAAGGCGTGGTCGATCGACTTGCTCGCCAAGATTTGCTCCTCGTAGTGGATGGATCAACTAAGCGGATTGGAAGCAGACTTCAAGAAAGCAGGAGAAGGAAAAAGGCCGGACGGAGCCGGCCTATCGTCTGGCGAGTGTCAACCGGGCAGTCGGTCCGCCAGAACCTCCGGGTTCTTGATCTGCGGTGGCGTTTCAAACAGTTCTGCGGCGCGCGCCATCAAGGCCGCCGCTACCTTGCCGTTCAAATGTGCCTGCCTGCCGGCCTCATTGTTGAAGGCGTCGAAAATGGCAAACGTGTTGTGATCGTAGCGCACGGCAAACCACACGGTCGTTTCGGGTTCGTCCGCGACAAGCGCCTGGGCGCTCTTCAGAAAATCCGCGACTTCGTCTTCCTTGCCGGATCTGGCTTTCAGTTCGACATGCAGTGCGAGCTTGGTCATCCTTGCCTCCTCTGGCTTGCGCGTTCTAAGCGCCGGCGATCAAGCTAACATCAACTCGCGACCGAATTGAGCTGCTTTGAGAACACTTGCCGCGATCAGGAGGCCTTGGCCTCGAAAGTTGGCGGGAAATCGCCGAGCGCCTTGGCCTCCTTGATGCGGGCGCCGATATCCTCCTCGATGATGGTTTCCAGCTGCGCGAAGCTCTCGATGACGTAGTAGATCGGCTGCAGGATATCGATGCGATAGGGGGTTCTCAGCACCGTCATCAGGTCGAACGGGCGGAATTCGCATGCCTTGCCTTCCATTGCTGCACGCGTTTCGTTCGGCGAGGAGACGATACCGGCGCCATAGCAGCGGCGGCCGTTCGGCGTGTTGATGAGGCCGAACTCGACGGTGAACCAGAAAATCCGGAACAGGTGCCAGGAGTATTCCTTGCCGAGCCCGACGGCCTTCTCGCCGAAGCGGCGGACGAAATTCGCATAGCTCTGGTGGGTGAGCAGCGGACAATGGCCGAAGACCTCGTGGAAGATGTCCGGCTCCTCGATGTAGTCGATGTGCTCGCGGCGGCGGATAAACGTCGCCAAGGGGAATTTGCCCTGCGACAGCAATTCATAGAAACGCGACGGCGGGATGAGCGCAGGCACGCCCTCCACACCGAACCCGGTCGTCTGGTTGAGGCGCCGGTTGACATCGCCAAGCTGGGGAACCTTGCCCGGTTTCAATCCGAGCATCTTCACGCCGTCCAGATATTCCTGGCAGGCCTTGTCGGCGAGCAGCGTCATCTGGCGCTGATAGAGCTCGCTCCAGATCCGGTCATCTTCTTCCGTGTAATGGTAGATGCCCTCCGCATCCGGCAGGTTCGCCGTATAGGTACTTTCCTTGGGCATGAGCGGCCTCCCGTCCTTACGTCCGATGAGCCGGGGTGTTCCAGCCGCCGGCTGCCAGATCACCATTATATCCACGAAAATCCGGGTAAACATTTCAGGATTGCCGGATTATGGTTAGAATATGGGAGAATAATCCGGGAGGGCGCCAAAGATGAAAGAAAGCTTGCAAGCTGCCCGCAAGCTCCTGCGACTCGTGCAAACCGGAGATGGTTCATCGCTCGCTGCGCTGGCGGAGAAGGCCGGCATGTCGCAAAGCACCGCCTGGCGCAAGATGCAGGAACTGGAGGCCGAGGGCGTCATCCGCAAGCGGGTTGCTCTTCTCGATCCGGCAAAACTCGACCTCAAGCTCTGCATCATCGCGCATGTGACGCTTGAGGACCATCACGAGGAGGCGATAGAAGCCTTTGCCAGCGTCGTGCGCGACCGGCCGGAGATCATGGAGTGCTACGCGCTGTCGGGAACCTTCGACTACATGCTGAAGATCAGGGCGCGCGACGTCGAAGCCTACGAGGCCTTCATGACCCGCCACCTGATGCGCAATCCGCATGTCCGCAACGTGGTTTCCAGCTTTGTCCTGCGCGAACTGAAGTCGACGACCGAACTGCCGATCTAACAAGCGTTGCAGCGATCCACCGGTTTGCTGACTTGAGGCTCCCAGTCATAAGCTTTAGCTTGCTGCTTGGCGCTTGCGAAGCGTCGGTCGTTGGCTATTGTTCGTTTCCGCAGCGGGCAACAAGAGGAGTGCTTCATGTTCGATCATGTGTCGATTGGCGTCAAAGACCTCGAACGGGCGCGGAAGTTCTACGATGCCGCTCTGACCGCGCTGGGTTATGAGCGTCTGTCTAATTTTGACGGCACGGTTGGCTATGGCGAGGACAGGGCACGCTTTTGGGTGAGCGAGGTCGAAAGACCGGTTCCGGCGGATCGAGGATCCGGCCTGCACTTCTGCTTCGTCGCTCCGAGCAAAGCGGCGGTCGACGCCTTTCATGCTGCGAGCCTGGCAAACGGCGGCGAGGACAACGGGCAGCCGGGGATTCGGCCGGATTACGGGCAGTTCTACTACGCTGCCTTCATCATCGACCCGGACGGCTACCGGCTCGAGGCCTATTTCAATATGGGGGAGTGACGGCGCAACCCGGCGCCGTGACGGTGATGCTGCCGCTCCAGATTTCAAAGAGACATGATCAACGAAAAAGGCCGGGCAAAACCCGGCCTTTTCCAAATCCGTATTTCCGAAGCGCTTAACGCTTGGAGAACTGGAACGAACGGCGGGCCTTGGCCTTACCGTACTTCTTACGCTCGACGACGCGGCTGTCGCGGGTCAGGAAGCCACCCTTCTTCAGTACCGAGCGCAGGCCCGGTTCGAAGTAGGTGAGGGCCTTGGACAGACCGTGACGAACGGCACCGGCCTGGCCGGAAAGACCGCCGCCAGCAACCGTTGCAACGATGTCGAACTGGCCGTCACGGGCAGCAGCGACGATCGGCTGGCGCAGGATCATCTGCAGGACCGGACGGGCGAAATATGCCGTGAAGTCCTTGCCGTTGATGATGATCTTGCCGGAGCCGGCCTTCACCCAAACGCGGGCGACGGCGTCCTTGCGCTTGCCGGTCGCATAGGAACGGCCAAGCGAATCGACCTTGCGGACGTGAGCCGGAGCAACTGCTGCTTCCGACGACGTGCCGAGATCCTTCAGGGAGGAGAGGTCAGCCATTCTTAGGCGCTCCTTACGTTCTTCTTGTTCAGCTTGGAGACGTCGAGGACGGTCGGCTGCTGTGCTTCGTGGGGATGGTTGGAACCGGCGTAGACGCGGAGGTTCTTCATCTGGCGGCGACCGAGCGGGCCACGCGGAACCATGCGCTCAACGGCCTTCTCGAGGACGCGCTCCGGGAAGCGGCCTTCGATGATCTGGCGCGCGGTGCGCTCCTTGATGCCGCCGGCATAACCGGTGTGCCAGTAGTAGACCTTGTCTTCGTACTTCTTGCCGGTGAAAACGACCTTGTCGGCGTTGATGACGATAACATTGTCGCCGTCGTCAACGTGAGGCGTGAAGGTTGCCTTGTGCTTGCCGCGCAGACGCATAGCGATGACGGAAGCAAGACGGCCAACGACGAGCCCTTCGGCGTCGATGATGACCCACTTCTTCTCCACCTCTGCAGGCTTCTGGGAGAAAGTTGCCATAGTAGTTACTCTCTTTTGGATCCCTTGTGCCCGAAGGCGAAGGGCGTTTCTTGTTGCTTGGTTTGACGAACCCGGAGGCGCGGCAAAAAAGAAAGCAGCCGGAAAGGGCTGCGTTCTGGCGCGGTGTATAAAGGCAAAGGCCTCTTCGGTCAAGATTGCCGATTTGGATGACATGAAAAATTATCTATTAGAATCAATGCGTTATCTGTGAGGTAATATGATACCGTAAGTTTATCCCTTGTTGGGAGGCCATGGCTTGTCCAAATTCCTCTGAGGCGTCGATAGCTGGCGCATCGCTTCTCCTCGAATTTGCCGGTAGCCTATGGCAGAATTGATGGCACGAAAATCGCGATGTGAGGAGTTGGTCCATGGCCGAAGTCGTATCCTTCCGGAAAGATCCAAACAAGGCAGGGGAGGGTGCGCTCGTGCTTCGGCAGCTCGGCGACGGGATATTGCGGCTCACGCTAAACAATCCGCCGGTCAACGTCCTTTCGGTCGCGGTCCTGGAAACGCTGATGGGCGAACTCCAGAGCGCCGCAGGAGACCCGAATGTCCGGGTCGTGGTTGTCGCTTCGACCGGCAATGTCTTCTCGGCGGGGCATGACCTGGCGGAACTGACGGCCCATCGCGCCGATGCGGATGGCGGCGTGGCATTTTTCGAGGAAACCTTCGCGCTCGCCGCGGATCTGATGCTGGAAATCACCCGCCTGCCGAAGCCGGTGATCGCGGAGATCGACGGTCTGGCGACGGCGGCTGGCTGCCAGCTTGTCGCGAGCTGCGATCTTGCAATCTGCACCGACACCTCGACCTTCTGCACGCCGGGTGCCAATATCGGGCTTTTCTGCTCGACGCCGGCCGTGGCCGTCTCGCGTGCCGCGCACCGCAAGCAGGCCATGGAAATGCTGCTGACCGCCGAGACGATCGACGCTTCGACGGCCAAGGATTTCGGCCTCGTCAACCGAATCGTGCCCAAGCAGTATCTGACGCAGGTCGTGACGAAATATGCTTCGGTGATTGCCTCGAAATCCCCGGCGGCGCTGAGGATCGGCAAGGAGGCTTTCTACCGCCAGCTCGAAATGCCTGTCGACGAAGCCTATGGCTATGCGGCTGAGGTCATGGTGGAGAATATGCTCAACGCCGATGCGATCGAAGGCATCGGTGCTTTTCTCGGCAAGCGCTTACCGGAATGGAAGGGCGAGTAGCTACGCCAGCTTCAGGGCCAGTCCGCCGAGCGCGATGACCAAGCCAGCGATATAGCGCCAGGGGCTTGCCTTTTCCTTCAGCACCAGCACGGAAATGACGAGGGCAAAGAGGATCGAGGTCTCGCGCAGGGCGGCAACGGTCGCGACCGGCGCTTTCGTCATGGCCCAGAGCGCCAGGCCATAGGAGGCGATCGAGCCGGAGCCGCCGATGAGGCCGCGCCACCAGTTGACGCGAACATGGGTTGCGACGGCGACAATACCGCGGCGCGAGATTGCCCATGTGAAGAGCAGCACCGGCGGCAGCAGCGACATCCAGAGCGTATAGGAAATCGCATTGCCGGACAGGCGCGCGCCGATGCCGTCCACATAGGTGTAGGTCGCGATGACGCAGGCGTTGACGAGTGCGAGCATGATGGCGTGTCTGCTGCCGCGCCGCGCCTCGAAAGCAAGCGTCAGAATGCCGGCGCAGATCGTCATGGTGCCGATGAGCGCGCCGCCCGAAAGCTTCTCGTCCAGCACAAAGCCGCTAGTGGCGACGATGAGAAGCGGCGCGCAGCCGCGCATCAGCGGATAGACCAGGCCGATATCTCCCGCCCGATAGGCTGCCGCGACCAGCTGAAAATAGGCAAATTGCAAGACAGCCGACGCCCCTATGAAGGGCCAGGCTGAAGGCTGCGGCAAAGGCAGGAAGGGCAGGAACGGCAGCGCCGCCACGGCACCGCCGGCCGAAACGAGCGCCGCATCGAGTGATTTGTTCGTCCCCGCCTTGATGATTGCGTTCCATGTCGCGTGAAGAAACGCGCCGAAGAGGACAAGCAGGATGACGTCGAGGGGCACGATGGAGACCGGGATGGGTGGCAGGCAGTGAGCGGGTATGAACTGTGTCGGCCGGAAAATCAATCTTGCAAGAAGTATTTACAACCGTAGGCTGGCCTCGAGGCCAAAATGGCAAATCAGACACTCAGTTCGCGCAGTGTCCTGGCTGTAAAATTGGCTTTCAGAGGGCGCTCGACATACGTTCATTTCGAATTTCTTCTTTCAACTATGAGATGTTACTAATGGACGCTAGAACAAAAAATGAACAAAAGGAAGACGAAAGAGGTTTTGTGAAAAAAGTATGACTAATGACCTCGGCTATACCACTGAAAAGTAGAGTATATTCTATAGTTTTGCAGTAGTTACGTTTGCGCAAATTCAAGTAGTAATTCAGGCATTCAAGGCTCGGCGAGGGCCGCAAGCCGCAGGCTGCAGCCCTTGAGAAACCGGTTTCGCAACCCGTATTCGCCACTACAAATAGTTGTCAGGGATAAAGAACAGCCCTTTTCGGTTGTCTATATCCTCGCAGTAAAGAACCGGGCACGTGGGGTCGTTTCCCGTTGGGATGTTCCTCCACTCAGCATATTCGTGAGCGTCGCAGTAGCGACTGTTGCGGATATAGCGATCAAAGATCGGCAAACCCCTTGGCGAGGTCCAGCGGAAGATAACAGCGCCCTCGTTGTGAATGGCGGCCCGCGCGCTCTGGCAGCTCATGGACAGCGGATTGTAGCGGGAGATCGCCAGCGCGGGCGAGGCGACAAGGACCAGCGCCATAGCGAGAGCAACTTTTTTCATAGGATATTCCTCCTTGGAAAGCCGGATATTATATATACGCCTAAAAAGAACTGCCGGTTTCAATTTACCGCGAAGAATGGATGGAAGAAAAAGCTGATGAATCATGACCGTTATCCAGACGACTACATCGCCGGAATCCTGAAATCGGTAAAGACGATTGCACTCACCGGGGCGTCCCCCAATCCGGCGCGGCCGAGCAACGGCGTGATGGGGTATCTCCTGTCGCGCGGCTACAACGTTATCCCCGTCAATCCCGGGCAGGCCGGCAAGCTGATACACGGCCAGCTCGTCTATGCCCGGCTCGCCGATATTCCGGTCCCGGTCGACATGGTCGATGTGTTTCGCGCCTCGGAACATCTCCAGGGCGTGGTGGATGAGGCGCTGACTCTGCGCACGCTGCCGAAGGTGATCTGGTCGCAGCTTGGCGTGCGCGACGACGTTGCCGCGGCGAAGGCGGAAGCGGCCGGCGTCAAAGTTGTGATGGACCGTTGTCCCGCAATCGAAATACCCCGCCTGGCTGCGTGAGTGCACGGATTTTTCTCTTGATGTCCGATGGTTGAAACGCAAAGCGGTTAACATTTGCGGTTCCTAGGCTATGCTCCCGCCATCGATAGCAAGGGAGGAAAAGATGGCGAAGTACGGTCCGGGGTTCAACACGCTGGCAATTCACGCAGGCGCGCAGCCGGACCCGGCAACACGCTCGCGGGCGACGCCGATCTACCAGACGACGGCTTTTGTCTTCGATGATTCCGATCACGCGGCCTCGCTCTTCGGACTGCAGGCCTTCGGCAACATCTATACGCGCATCATGAACCCGACGCAGGCCGTGCTCGAGGAGCGTGTGGCGGCACTCGAGGGCGGCACGGCGGCACTGGCGGTGGCCTCGGGCCATGCAGCACAGGTCATCGTCTTTCACACGATCATGCGCCCGGGGGAAAACTTCGTCGCGGCGACGCGGCTTTACGGCGGCTCGATCAATCAGTTCGGCAATGCCTTCGAGAATTTCGGCTGGCAGGTGCGTTGGGCGGATGCCGCTGACCCGGCAAGCTTCGAAAACCAGATCGATGAAAAGACGCGGGCAATCTTCGTCGAGAGCCTTGCAAATCCCGGCGGCACGTTCGTCGATATTGCAGCCATCGCCGAGGTGGCGCACAGGCATGGCCTGCCGCTGATCGTCGACAACACCATGGCGACGCCTTATCTCATCCGCCCGATCGAACATGGGGCCGATATCGTCGTGCATTCGCTGACGAAATTCCTCGGCGGCCACGGCAATTCCATGGGCGGCATCATCGTCGACGGCGGTACCTTCGACTGGTCGAAGTCCGGCAACTATCCGATGCTCTCAAGCCCGCGCCCGGAATATAACGGCATGGTGCTGCATGCGGCCTTCGGCAATTTCGCCTTTGCAATTGCAGCCCGTGTCCTTGGCCTGCGCGATCTCGGTCCGGCAATCTCGCCCTTCAATGCGTTCCTGATCCTCACCGGCATCGAGACGCTGCCGCTCAGGATGCAGCGCCACTGCGACAATGCGCTTGCGGTCGCCAAATGGCTGAAGGCACACAGCAAGGTCGCCTGGGTGAACTACGCCGGTCTTGACGATGATCCGAACCGTAGCCTGCAGCAGCGTTATTCTCCCAAGGGCGCCGGTTCCGTCTTCACCTTCGGCGTCAAGGGCGGCTACGAGGCTGGCAAGGCGCTCGTTGAAGGGCTGGAGCTCTTCTCCCATCTCGCCAATATCGGTGATACGCGCTCGCTGGTGATCCACCCGGCGTCCACCACGCACCGTCAGCTGACGGACGAGCAGAAGACAGCCGCCGGCGCCGGCCCGGATGTCGTCCGGCTCTCGATCGGCATAGAAGACGTGCAGGATATCATCGCTGATCTCGAACAGTCGCTATCGAGGATCTGAGGAAAGGCTCTCATGTTCCTGTTTTCCGTTGCAGCCATCTGGGCCGTTGCCGCCATGACGCCGGGTCCAAATTTCTTCATCGTCGTACGGACGGCGCTGGAGGGATCTCGGAGTGCGGCGGTAGCCGTTATTGCGGGCGTCATCCTCGGCACCTTCTGCTGGGGACTGGCCGGCTGGCTCGGCATCAGCGCATTGTTCGCGGCCGCGCCCTTTGCCTATCTCTTCCTGAAGATTGCCGGTGGCGCCTATCTGCTTTGGCTCGGCGCAAAGCTCCTTTGGAAGACTTATACGAATGCCGGTTCCTCCGGCGAGCCAGCCGCGCGTCCGGCAATCGGTACGAAGCAGGCCTTCTATTCCGGCTTCGTCACCAATCTTGCGAACCCGAAATCGGCCTTCTTCGTTGCCAGTCTCTTTGCGGCGACGCTGCCTGCCGAGCACTCCTGGCTGCACGGTGCCCTGGCGGTCGCGACCATGGTTCTCGTCTCCTCGCTGTGGTACGCCTTCGTGTTCACGATCCTGCGCAATCCTGCGGTCGCCGGAGCCTATGCGCGGGGCCGCCGCGGTATCGATGCCATGGCCGGTGTCATCTTCATGGGCTTCGGCATGAAGCTTCTGACGTCCGCCCGGTAGGAGATCTCATGCAGCACCAGCTCGTCCTTGATCCCGAGGCTGTCGAACCCGAAATGGGAGCGCCCGCTGCCGACCGCGTCATCGCCGGCGATCCGCAATTTCGCACCTGGAACCTGGAGGAGGCCGAAGGCGGCCTCTATGCGGGCATCTGGGAAGCGACGCCCGGTAAATGGCGCATCGTCTACGACGAATGGGAATATTTCAGCATTCTCTCCGGCCATTCCATCGTTACCGAGGATGGCGGCGAGCCCGTCCATCTCAAGGCGGGCAGCCGGATGATCCTGAGACCGGGCTTCAAGGGAACCTGGGAAGTCGTTGAAACGACTCGTAAGGATTATGTGATCCGCATCTGACTAGCGAAGCAGCAAGCTGAGCAGCGGTGCCGCGAGAACGTTCACAAGCCCGACCAGCACCATGACGAGACCGGCGATCGTGCCTTCCTCGGCGCCGATCTGCTGCGCCTTGGCAACGCCTGCGCCGTGCGCTCCCATGCCGAGCAGCGCGCCGCGCGAGAGTGCCGATCTCAGCGGCAGGACACGCAGCAGGGTCTCGCCGAGTGCCGCGCCGAGGACGCCGGTGATGACCACGAAGACGGCGGTCAGGTCCGGCACACCGCCGATATCAGCCGAAACCGTCATGGCGAAGGGCGTGCTGACCGAGCGCGGCAGCAGGCTGAGCCGCAGGTTGCCGTCGAGGCTGAGGAGGCTCGCAAGCGCCCAGGCGGAGCCCACCGCGACGCCGCTGCCGACGGTGACACCGAGCGCGAGCGCCGGCCAGTAACGCCGGATCGTCGCCCGCTGTTCGTAGATCGGGACGGCGAAGGCAACGGTCGCAGGGCCGAGCAGCATCACCAGCCAGTGGGTTGAGCGGATGTAGTCGGCGTAGGTTTCGCGCATCACGATCGCAAGGATGATGAGGAGCGCGGGCGCGAAGACAAGTGGCGACAGCCACAGACGCGGCCAGCGCCGATAAGCCGCCTTGGCGAAAAGGTAGAGCGCAATGGTGATCGCGGACCAGAAGGCGGCGAGCAGCAGCGGAGGGGCGGCCTCAGAGATCATCGGGGCCTCCGGGGACCGCCGTCAGCCGCAGGACAAGCTCCACGGCAAGCGCCGTCGTACCCATGACGACAAGCGTTCCCGTTACGATGACGGCAAGGACCTTCAGGCCGAGGAGGCCGAGAAACTCGCGATGGTCGAGCACGGCAAGCACGGCCGGAATGAAGAACAGCAGCATTTCCGCCATGAACCACTGCGCGCCCCGGCGCATGGCGGCAGGTTTGATCCATCCGGCCGCAAGCAGCGCAAGCACCAGGAACAGGCCGATGACGCTGCCGGGAACCGGCACGCCGGATAGGCGGGCGAATGCTTCCCCTGTTATCCAGAAGGTCATGATCAGGCCGATCTGGAGGAAGCGGCCCTCCCGTAGACGGGTAATGGAGGCGATTCGAACAAGGGACATGGCTGCGTTCTCTAAAAACTGCACCATGCATATAAAGCCGGCCGATCCATGAGAAAAATGAATTGATTGAATACAAATAAGTCCATACTGGAATGAACATGGAATTGCGGACGCTGAGGATATTTGTCGAGGTCGTGCGCCAGGGAGGCTTCTCTCAGGCGGCAAGGACTGTCTTCCTGACGCAATCGGCCGTCAGCAAGGCGGTGAAGCAACTCGAGGACGAGCTCGGCGTTCTTCTGCTCGACAGGATCGGCCATCGGTCCAGCCTGACGGCGGCAGGCGATATCGTCTACCGGCGTGCACTCCAAATGCTGGCGGAGCAGAGCGACCTGATTTCCGAATTGGCGGAGCTGCGTGGCCTGAGACGGGGGAGGCTGCGGCTCGGACTTCCGCCGATCGGCAGCGACGCGCTGTTCGCGCCTCTCTTCGCGGTCTATAGGAAACGTTATCCGGGCATCGAGATCCAGCTCGCCGAGCACGGAAGCAAGCGGCTGGAGGAACTCGTGCGCAGTGGCGAGGTCGATCTCGGAGTATCGCTTCTCCCGGTACCCGACGAGTTCGAATGGCAGGATGTCCGCAACGAGCCGATGGACGTGCTCCTTCCCCTTGACCATCCGCTGGCCAGCGCTGGCGAAATCGAACTGGCCATGCTGAAGGATATGCCCTTCATCCTGTTCGACACCGGCTTTGCGCTGAACCCGATGATTCTGGATGCCTGCCGCTTGGCGGGCTTCACGCCGGCGATCGCTGCCCGCTCCAGCCAGATTACCTTCATCGTCGAGCTGGTGGCCTCCGGCCTGGGTATTGGTTTCCTGCCGCGCTTCATTGCTGAGAAGCGGGTGCACGGCCGCGTGCGCCACGTCGCCGTCACGCGGCCATCGATGGCCTGGCACATGGCCTGGATATGGCGGCGCGGCTCCTACATGTCCGACGCTGCGCGCACCTGGCTGGAGCTGGCTGCCGCGCGGAGCGGTCCTGACGCCTGAGCGCCGCGGTCTCTTCCCGGCACCTTCGCCCCTTTCGGTATGGCAAAACCAAGGCAGTCCCACATTAAAGTTTTGTAATGTTTCCAATCGTTTGTCGCTAAGTCTTTGATTTCTCGACCTAAGGGTAGGTCGGCTCGCCGAACCGTCGTGCCGCCGTCATCGAACCGTCATCAAACTGTAATGTAGAGCGCCTAGCCCGCCTATTATGGCGGGAATTTCGGTGCTCCAGACAAGTGGATAGCCCCTCCATGGAGCGCTCTCGCCGTTGTTTTGTGCTATTCAGGAAGAGATTAAATGCTCACCAAGAAACTTCTTTCTGCCTGCCTCGGTGCGGGTCTGGCTGCCGTTTTCGCAGTCTCCGCTTCCGCCGCCGACATCACCGGCGCCGGTTCTACTTTCGTTTATCCGGTCCTGTCCAAGTGGTCGGCTGACTACAACAAGCAGACCGGCGACAAGCTGAACTATCAGTCGATCGGTTCGGGTGGCGGTATCGCCCAGATCAAGGCTGCAACGGTCGATTTCGGCGCTTCCGACGCGCCGCTGAAGCCTGAAGACCTGACAGCCGGTGGCTTCGGCCAGTTCCCGCTCGTTGTTGGCGGCATCGTTCCGGTCATCAACGTCAAGGGCATCAAGACTGGCCAGCTGAAGCTGACGGGCAAGGTTCTCGCCGACATTTATCTCGGCAACGTCACCAAGTGGAACGACAAGGCCATCGCCGACCTCAACCCCGGCCTGAAGCTGCCCGATTCTCAGATCGCCGTCGTCCACCGTTCGGACGGCTCGGGCACCTCGTTCAACTGGACGAACTTCCTCTCCAAGGTCAACCCGGATTGGAAGTCCAAGGTCGGTGAAGGCACCGCCGTCAACTGGCCAGTCGGCATCGGCGGCAAGGGCAACGAAGGCGTCGCTGCTTACGTGACCCGCGTCAAGGATTCGATCGGCTACGTCGAATACGCCTACGCCCTGCAGAACAAGCTGCCCTACGCTCTTCTTCAGAACGCCGCCGGCCAGTACCCGAAGCCGAATGCTGAAAGCTTCTCGGCTGCTGCTGCCAGCGCCGAATGGGCCAAGGCTCAGGACTTCTACCTGATCATGACCAACGCTCCGGGCGAAAAGGCCTGGCCGGTAACGGCAACCACCTGGGCGATCATGTACAAGGAGCCGAAGGACGCCGCTCGCTCCAAGGCTGCCTTCGCCTTCTTCAAGTGGGCGCTTGAAAACGGTCAGAAGGAAGCTTCTTCGCTCGACTACGTGCCGCTGCCGGCGACCCTGGTCAAGCAGATCGAAGACTACTGGACTGCCTCCTTCAAGGGCTGAGCCGACCATTATCGGGGCGGGAGCGTGGCTCTCGCCCCATTGCCTTTGAAGCCCCCTCAAAAGCAAGTCGAGTGTTAATATGAGCGAAGCATTGGCATCGCTGCCTGCGGCAAACGTGGGCGCGAAGCGGCGTGACGGCCGGACCGGCGACCGCATTTTCTCATGGATCGTGATGGGCTGCGGCCTGTTCGTTCTCGCGGCCTTGCTGGCAGCGGCGATCTCCATGGCATGGGGCGGGCTTCCTGCCTTCCAAACCTTCGGTTTCGGTTTCATCACCGGCACGGAATGGGATCCTGTCGCGCAGCATTTCGCCGGTCTCGTGCCGATCTACGGCACCCTGGTGACTTCGGCGCTTGCGATGATCATCGGTGTTCCGATCAGTCTCGGCATTGCTGTGTTCGTCACCGAAGTCGCGCCGCGATGGCTGCGAGGCCCGATCGGCGGCGCAATCGAGCTGCTGGCCGGCATCCCCAGCATCATCTACGGCATGTGGGGGCTCTTCACCTTCGCGCCTTTCATGTCGGATTACATCCAGCCGGCATTGATCGACTGGCTCGGCCCGTTGCCGGTCATTGGCCTGCTCTTTTCCGGAGCGCCGATGGGCATCGGCATGCTGACCTCCGGCATCGTGCTGGCGATCATGATCATTCCTTATATCTCGTCGGTCATGCGCGACGTCTTCCTCGTCGTCCCGGCGCAACTCAAGGAATCGGCCTATGCCCTCGGCTCGACCCGGTGGGAGGTCGTGCGCGACATCGTCATCCCGCATACGCGCACAGCCGTTGTCGGCGGTATTTTTCTCGGCCTCGGCCGAGCACTCGGCGAGACCATGGCCGTCACCTTCGTCCTCGGCAACACGCATAATATCGCCATCTCGCTGATGGAGCCCGGCAACTCGATCGCCGCCGCGATCGCCAACGAATTCACGGAAGCCGATACCGACATCTACCTGTCGTCGCTGATCGCTCTCGGTTTCATCCTTTTCGTCGTCACCTTCATTGTCCTTGCCATAGCCAAGCTGATGCTGCTGCGCTTTGCAAAACAGAAGGGGGAATGAGCATGGCCGTTTCCAGCTCGCTCTATCGCTACCGGCAAGCAAAGAGCGCAATCGCGCTGACGCTTGCGATACTTGCGACGCTCATCGGCCTCGTATTTCTCGTCTGGATCTTGTGGACGACGCTCCTCAATGGCTTGGAGGCGCTGAGCCCGAAGCTCATCACTGAAATGACGCCGCCGCCGGGCGAAGACGGCGGCCTCGCCAATGCCTTCATGGGCAGCTTGATGATCGTCCTGCTCGCTGTCGTCATTGGCACGCCGATCGGCATTCTGGCCGGCACTTATCTCGCGGAATACAGCCGCGGCAAGAAGATCGGCGACCTCATCCGCTTCGTGAACGACATCCTGCTTTCCGCACCGTCGATCATCATCGGTCTCTTTGTTTATGAGGTCGTCGTGCGTCAGACGGGGCATTTCTCGGGCTATGCCGGCGGCATCGCGCTCGCCTTCATCTTCCTGCCCGTCGTCGTCCGCACCACGGACGAGATGCTGCGGCTGGTGCCGGACGTCATGCGCGAGGCCGCACTTTCGCTCGGCATCCCACGCTGGAAGGTGACGGTCAACGTGCTCTATCGCGCCGCCGCCGCAGGCATCCTGACCGGCGTGCTGCTCGCCGTCGCCCGTATTTCGGGCGAAACGGCGCCGCTCCTTTTCACCGCGCTCAACAATCAGTACTGGAGCACGGACATGTCCGAGCCGATGGCGAACATTCCCGTCGTCATCTTCCAATACGCCATGAGCCCTTATGACGAATGGCATGCGCTCGCCTGGGCCGGCGCCTTTGTCATGACGGCGATCGTCCTTGTTCTGAGCGTGGTCTCACGCACCGTTCTGAATCGCAAAGGTGGCAAATGAAGATGCAGTCATCCCAATCCTTCGACGCCCGCCGGGCAACAAATCCGCTGGCAACCGACAAGCTCACGCTGGAGAGCGTCAACTTCTTCTACGGCGATACGCATGCGATCCGCGATGTGAGCCTCAACTTTCCGGAGCGGCAGGTCTCGGCTCTGATCGGCCCGTCCGGCTGCGGCAAGTCCACGCTGCTGCGTATCCTGAACCGCATCTACATGCTCTATCCGAAGATGCGCGCCACCGGTTCGGTGAAGCTCGACGGACACAACATCCTCGAACCGGGCTTCTCGATGAACGAGCTGCGTGCCCGCGTCGGCATGGTGTTCCAGAAGCCCGTACCGTTCCCGATGTCGATCTATGACAATATCGCCTATGGCATCCGTCACCACGAGCGGATCTCCAAGGCGGAGATGGACGTGCGCGTCGAACAGGCGCTGCGGCAGGCTGCCCTATGGGAAGAAGTGAAGGACAAGCTGAAGGGAAGCGGCCTTGGCCTTTCCGGCGGCCAGCAGCAGCGCCTCTGCATCGCCCGCGCCGTTGCCCTTCGGCCGGAAGTCCTGCTCCTCGACGAACCCACCTCGGCACTCGACCCGATCTCGACGGCGAAGGTCGAGGAACTGGTTGCGCAGCTGAAGACCGATTTCACCATCGTCATCGTCACCCACAACATGCAACAGGCGAGCCGCATCTCCGACAACACGGCCTTCATGTATCTCGGCGAGCTGGTGGAGTACGGTCCTACGTCGCAGATATTCCAGGCCCCGAAGAACAAGCGCACCGAAGACTACATCACCGGCCGCTACGGTTGAGGAAAGGCTGTCGAAGGGTAGTTAACGCAAGACTTCTCTGGAGGATTCTTGCGTCTCTACCATCCAGGCGAGCTAATTCTGGAGTAGTACAGCGTTGACGGCAGGAAAATCGTCCTTGCCGATTATATTATATTTAGCTAATTTAATCTGGGTCGCTTTTCTAACATTTAGACAGCCGTCGCCGGCGCGATCGTCGCGCCGGACGTCTTTCGTGCGCGTTTTTCATGCATTTCACAAACGCATTTCGGGAGGGTCACATGCCGGTTCGAAAGCGAGCATGCAGGGGACGCCGCCGGATAGCTACGAAGTGGCTTGCCGGTCTGCTGATTGCCAATGCGAGTTGTTTCCCCGCCCGGGCAGGCGACCTCGTGGACTTGCAATTGGTGATCGCTGCCGACGTATCGACATCGATGGACGCGCAGGAAAAAGCGCTGCAGCAGCAGGGCTTCGCCAAGGCCTTCCGCCGCCCGGAAATCATCGAGGCGATCACAGGAGGCAGGAATGGCCGGATCGCGGTCACCTATGTCGAGTGGGGCGGCGACGGGCAAAGGAGGGTCGTCGTGCCTTGGACGATCATCGCCAACGAGGCGGACGCCTGGCTATTCTCGCTGAAGCTTGAAGCGAACTCGCCGGCGAAGATACGCCAGGGCACCTCCATCAGCGGCATACTCTCCTATGCCGATTATCTGATCCGCTTCAGCGGTTTCGACGCGACACGCTCACTCATCAACATCTCCGGCGATGGGGTGAATAACAAGGGACTCGAAGTCGAACCCGTGCGCGCCGGCGTGCTCGCGAACGGCATCACCATAAATGCGCTGCCCATTGTGTATGACGCAATGCAGGGCGGAGAGGAGGAGGCCATCGCACCGGAGGACCTGATTGCCTATTTCAGGCGTGAGGTGATCGGTGGGCCGGGCGCTTTTGCAGAGGCGGTCGCCGCGCCGGAGCAATATTCGGCGGCGATCTACCGCAAGCTTTTGCGCGAAATCTCGAACTCCAGTGAAGTCGCAGCGGCCGCGGACTAGGCAGATGTCACCAGGCAAGGTCCAGCCGGTCCAGCCCGTGGAAGTGGTAGACATCTTTCACCGTCGGTGGCTTAGCCATCCTGAGGCCTGGCAGCCGCTCGAAAAGGATCGGCAGCACGACATTGAGTTCGAGCCTTGCCAGCGGTGCGCCGATGCAGAAATGGATGCCGGCGCCGAATGAAAGGTTCGCTGCCTCGTTTCGATCTGGCTTGAAGGTCAGCGGATCACTGAATTTCGACGGGTCAAGATTGGCGGCGGCGAGGATCATGCTCACCTTGTCGCCCCGCTTGAAGGAGATCCCGTCGATCTCGGTTGGCTCCAATGCCCAGCGTTGGAAGATATGAACCGGCGCGCAGATGCGAAGTGTTTCCTCGACAGTGCGCTCCGTCGTCACTTCATCCTTGAACAGTTCGGCGGGATCATAGCCGCTGTCCAGGATGACGCGGACCGAGTTGCCGATCTGGTGAACGGTCGCCTCATGCCCGGCATTGAGCAGCACGATCGTGGTCGAGACGAGCTCGTCCTCGGTCAGATACTGGCCCTTGTGCTCCGTGTGGATCATGTGCGTCAGCAGATCGTCGCGCGGTTCGGCACGGCGTTCGGCGATCACCGTTTTCACGTAGTCGGAAAATTCCTTGGCGGCCCGCTCGGCGCCGTCCTCATCCTCGCGCGTGCGGCCGAACAAGTACATGCGGATATAGGCGTGCGACCAGGCGAGAAGCTGCGGCCCCATCTCTTCCGGGATGCCGATCATGCGGGCGATCATCGTGACGGGGATGATGTCGGCAAAGGCGGAAAGCAGCTCGACCTCGCCCTTGTCCTTGAAGTCGTCGATGAGCTTGTTTGCGAGTTCCGCAAGCTTCGGCTTCATCTTCTCGACATGGCGCGAGACGAAGGCGCGGTTCACGAGTGTGCGAAGCCGCGTGTGCTCCGGCGGCTCGAGTTCGAGCAGCGAGTAGCGCTCCGCGAGATCGAAGTTGGAGAGATGCTGCTCAGGCTCGGGAAGGCCGAGTTCGTCGCGTGTCGCAATATGCAGGATCTGGCGACCGAAGCGGCGGTCGCGCAGCAATCCGTTCACATGGTCGTAGCCGGTGAAGAACCACTGCTTTTGCTGTTCCCAGTAGAAGGTCGGGCAATGGCTGTGAAGCGCCGCATAGACCGCGTTCGGATTGCCATAGAAAGCCGGATCGCTGCTGTCGAGCGAGACGCGGCGCGTGACGGGATCGATCGAGAGGAAAGGCGCTATGATCATGTTGCGAGGCTTATCGGATTTGCATGGCCCCGGAAAGATGGATCAGAAAGCCAGATATCAGCCGGCCCGGGCGAACGCACCTATCCGCCGAAGCGCGTCTACCTGGTCATCCACCGTCGGCACCAATTCGCCGGCGTTCTTGTCCGTTTCCGCCGAAGGAGGGGCGGCAGCTTCCTCGGCGCCGAAAACGACGCTGCAGTTGCGGCCGGCAGCTTTCGCCGCATAAAGCGCGCGGTCGGCGGCGGAGATCAGCCTGTCCATGTTGGCGTCGGCGGCGGAACTGATCGCAATGCCGATGCTGACGGTGGCTGGCACGATCGCCTCGGGGGTTGTAATCGGCAAACGGCAGAATTCGGCACGGATGGACTCGGCAAGCGCTTCGGCTTCCGTTTGGTCCGAAACCATCGCGAAGGCCGCGAATTCTTCGCCGCCCATGCGGCCGAAGACCTTGTTCGGCACGAACTGGCGCGCTGTTCTGGCGAAAGCGGAAAGGACGGCATCGCCTGCCTGGTGACCGAAGCGGTCGTTGATGCGTTTGAAGTGATCGAGGTCGAAGAGCAGCACGGCAATCTGGCGCTCCGCGGCAAGGGCCCGCTGCTGCAGTGCGTCGAAGTGAGCGAAGAGCCCGCGGCGGTTCCAGACGCCGGTCAGTGAATCGGTGAGGCTCAAAGTGCGCAAATGCCTCTCTGAACGGTCCATAATCATGCGGCAGGTCAATGCAAAGGCCATGGTCAGCAGGAAAGCGCTCGCCATAGCAACCGCGCCGCCGTAGTTGATCGCCTGCATGTCGCTTGCTCCGCTCACCGCGATCGTCACAGCCCCGGCGAAGCAGAGGCATGCCTGGATGATGAAAACAGCCGCAAGTTTGTGACGCGTGCGTTCGACGCGCGCGCCGGGAAAGCAGACGGCCAAGGCAAGGCCGGTGGCGCCGGTTGCCGACGCAAGATTGTAGAGAATGACGCGATTGCCGTAGTCATCGTAGACCCATGGCAGATACACGCCGGCAAGCCAGATTGCGGGCGGCAGCAGCGCCCACCATTCGATCTTCCTGCGGTCGAGCGCCATGAAGCCCGCGATCCAGGCGCTCTGGCCAAGTAGTGCGATCGCATTGCCCGCGTCGATCGATAGGATATCGGGAATTTCGCCGCGCAGCGCAACCAAGGCAAAACCGCTGCCGCTCAGCAGAAAGCCGAGGCCCCAATAAAGATAGGCTTTGTTACTGGTGTTTTGACGCCATGCCATGAACAGCAGCAAAGCCAGCGTCATGGCTTCCGAACACCAGATCGATAATCCTGTAGCGACATTAAACACGGCAAACCTCTTAAATGCGGGGCATTGTCGCATCCGGAGGTCGCCAGTTGATTAATTGCGGGCATCGTTTGCCCTATATTCGCCATTAGGCTTTCCAAAAGGTAAGCGCCCGAAGCGCGTTGGGGGTTCGTTAATCATGTCGCGGACAAAAGCTGTGTTGGCTCTTGCCGGGCTCTCGCGGTGAAGCGGCGGTTAGGAGATAGCCCCTATACGTTCTTCCTGTCTTCGGTCCGCTTCTTAACGTTATCCTTATGCGCGTCTTGAAGAAGAGGGCAGGGACACTCTATGTAGGGATGAGGCAATTTTCTTTGATTCCCGGCGCCTGCCGGCAAGACGTTGACAAAGGACGCACATGAGAAACCCAGTCGATACCGCTATGGCCCTCGTGCCGATGGTTGTGGAACAGACCAATCGCGGTGAACGCTCCTACGACATCTATTCCCGCTTGCTGAAGGAACGCATCATCTTCCTGACGGGCGCGGTCGAGGACCATATGGCGACGCTCGTTTGCGCCCAGCTGCTCTTTCTCGAGGCAGAAAACCCCAAGAAGGAAATCGCGCTTTACATCAATTCGCCGGGTGGCGTCGTCACCGCCGGCATGGCGATCTACGATACGATGCAGTTCATCAAGCCTGCCGTTTCGACGCTCTGCATCGGTCAGGCAGCTTCGATGGGCTCCCTGCTTCTCGCGGCGGGCCACAAGGACATGCGCTTTGCGACCCCGAATTCCCGCATCATGGTTCACCAGCCGTCCGGCGGCTTCCAGGGCCAGGCGTCCGATATCGAACGCCATGCGCGCGACATCCTGAAGATGAAGCGCCGCCTGAACGAGGTTTACGTGAAGCACACGGGCCGCACCTACGAGGAAGTTGAAAAGACGCTCGACCGCGACCACTTCATGGATGCCGACGAAGCTCAAAGCTGGGGCGTGATCGACAAGGTCTTGACGTCGCGCATCGAAATGGAAGGTGAGACGGATAGTAATTAATAGGGATGGTGTTTTTGCTGCCACAGTTCTATCCCAATTGTGATCGAACTAAGGGTTTCATCTGGTAGCGAAGACGCTAATAGTGGCGATTAATGCTATGTTGAAGTTTCATGACATAGCATTCGGCATTCGAAGGGGAGTTCGTTGCCGCCGGAACCGGCTTGGTTTGGTACCGGTTCTTACCCCCTTAAGCCTTGGCCGGCTGATGCTCCGGTGGGAGCAGGCCGGCGGGCCATTGAGTGGACCGCGATTTCACCTTGAAATGCGGCGTGCTGGAAGGAAAGTGATATGAGCAAGGTCAGCGGCAGCAACGGCGGCGACTCCAAGAATACCCTGTATTGTTCGTTCTGCGGAAAGAGCCAGCACGAAGTCCGGAAGCTAATCGCCGGACCGACCGTCTTCATCTGCGATGAATGCGTCGAACTGTGCATGGATATCATCCGTGAGGAAAACAAATCCTCGATGGTCAAGTCCCGCGATGGCGTTCCCACGCCCCAGGACATCATCAAGGTTCTCGATGAATACGTGATCGGCCAGCGCCAGGCGAAGAAGATCCTGTCGGTCGCCGTCCACAACCACTACAAGCGCCTGGCACACGCCTCCAAGAACGGCGAAGTCGAACTGGCGAAGTCGAACATCATGCTGGTCGGCCCGACCGGCTGCGGCAAGACCTATCTTGCCCAGACGCTCGCCCGCATCATCGACGTTCCGTTCACCATGGCCGATGCCACGACGCTGACCGAAGCCGGCTATGTCGGTGAGGACGTCGAAAACATCATCCTGAAGCTGCTGCAGGCCGCCGATTACAACGTCGAGCGCGCCCAGCGCGGCATCGTCTACATCGACGAAGTCGACAAGATTTCCCGCAAGTCCGACAATCCGTCGATCACCCGCGACGTGTCGGGCGAGGGCGTCCAGCAGGCGCTTCTGAAGATCATGGAAGGCACGGTTGCCTCCGTCCCGCCGCAAGGCGGCCGTAAGCATCCGCAGCAGGAGTTCCTGCAGGTTGACACGACGAACATCCTGTTCATCTGCGGTGGCGCCTTCGCAGGCCTCGACAAGATCATCTCCGCCCGCGGCGAGAAGACCTCGATCGGCTTCGGCGCGACCGTCAAGGCGCCGGACGACCGCCGCGTCGGTGAAGTGCTGCGCGAACTCGAGCCCGAAGATCTGGTGAAATTCGGCCTTATCCCGGAATTCATCGGCCGTCTGCCGGTTCTGGCAACGCTCGAAGACCTCGACGAGGATGCGCTGATCCAGATCCTGTCGGAACCGAAGAACGCGCTCATCAAGCAGTATCAGCGCCTGTTCGAGATGGAGGATGTGGAATTGACCTTCCACGAGGACGCCCTGCGCGAGATTGCCCGCAAGGCAATCATCCGCAAGACGGGTGCCCGCGGCCTTCGCTCGATCATGGAGAAGATCCTGCTCGATACGATGTTCGAACTGCCGGCGCTGGAAGGCGTCCGGGAGGTCGTCATTTCCGAGGAAGTCGCCCGCGGCTCCGCCCGTCCGCTGTACATCTATGCGGATCGGCAGGACGAAAAGGCAAACGCCTCGGCCTGATGACTGCTGTTTCCTTCGGGTAGATTTAGGGGCTTGCCGTCGGCAGGCCTCTTTCTATTTGAAAAACGGTCGGCGCTCCTGTTAATAGTTACTGATAGGGTTGAAAAACGCGCTTGCTGACGTTGCGTAAAGTGCAGTCGTTGGCAATGATGGAATGATTCCGCAGCGGTTCCCGGCCTTGTATGAACTGGTCCGGAAGCAGTAGGTGCCGGCCCGGTTATGCGCTTCCTTGTGGCGTTCCATGACCTGATCACAACCGTGGAATGCAGACGTTAGCGTGGCTTGAAAAGCGTAGTCCGAGCCTCCACTTGTAACCCAAGTGAGAGCACAGG
This sequence comes from Rhizobium sp. P32RR-XVIII, assembly GCF_012641395.1. Lineage (GTDB taxonomy): Bacteria > Pseudomonadota > Alphaproteobacteria > Rhizobiales > Rhizobiaceae > Rhizobium. The sequence goes on from NZ_JABAIH010000002.1 coordinate 458,176, forward strand.
CCGGTCGCATGCGGCCGTGCCAGAGAGCCCGGAAACGGGACGATGGAAAGGAAATAAGAATGACGAAGAAAACGTCTGTAGCGAGCAGCACCGCCTATCCAGTTTTGCCTCTGCGCGACATCGTGGTCTTCCCCCATATGATCGTGCCGCTGTTCGTCGGACGGGAAAAGTCGATCCGTGCGCTGGAAGAGGTCATGGGCTCCGACAAGCAGATCATGCTGGTCACCCAGATCAACGCTAGCGACGACGATCCGGATCCTTCAGCTATTCATAATGTCGGCACGGTTGCAAACGTTCTGCAGCTGTTGAAGCTGCCTGACGGCACCGTGAAGGTGCTGGTCGAGGGCCGCGCCCGCGCCGAGATTGACACCTATACAAGCCGCGAGGATTTTTACGAAGCCCTCGGTCACGTGCTCGAAGAGCCGCACGACGATCCGGTCGAACTGGAAGCGTTGTCCCGCTCCGTTGTGTCCGAGTTCGAGAGCTATGTGAAGCTCAACAAGAAGATATCGCCGGAAGTGGTCGGCGCCGCCAGCCAGATCGACGACTACTCGAAGCTCGCCGATACGGTTGCCTCGCACCTGTCGATCAAGATCACCGAGAAGCAGGAGATGCTGGAAACCACCAGCGTCAAGACCCGCCTCGAAAAGGCGCTCGGCTTCATGGAAGGCGAGATCTCGGTTCTGCAGGTCGAAAAGCGCATCCGCTCGCGCGTCAAGCGCCAGATGGAGAAGACCCAGCGCGAATACTACCTGAATGAGCAGATGAAGGCGATCCAGAAGGAGCTCGGCGACGGCGAAGAAGGCCGCGACGAGATGGCCGAACTGGAGGAGCGCATCTCCAAGACCAAGCTGTCCAAGGAAGCGCGCGAAAAGGCGGACGCCGAGCTGAAGAAGCTGCGGCAGATGAGCCCGATGTCTGCCGAAGCGACTGTTGTCCGTAACTACCTCGATTGGCTGCTTGGCATTCCGTGGAACAAGAAGTCGAAGATCAAGGCCGACCTCAACAACGCCGAAAAGATCCTTGAAGCGGATCACTTCGGTCTCGACAAGGTCAAGGAACGCATCGTCGAGTATCTTGCCGTGCAGGCCCGCGCTACCAAGATCAAGGGCCCGATTCTTTGCCTCGTCGGACCTCCGGGCGTTGGCAAGACCTCGCTCGCACAGTCGATCGCCAAGGCGACCGGCCGCGAGTATGTCCGCATGGCGCTTGGTGGCGTCCGTGACGAGGCCGAAATCCGCGGTCACCGCCGCACCTACATCGGCTCGATGCCCGGCAAGGTCATCCAGTCGATGAAGAAGGCGAAGAAGTCCAATCCGCTCTTCCTGCTCGACGAAATCGACAAGATGGGCCAGGACTTCCGTGGCGACCCGTCTTCGGCTCTGCTCGAGGTGCTGGATCCGGCTCAGAACTCGACCTTCATGGATCACTACCTGGAAGTCGAATACGACCTGTCGGACGTGATGTTCATCACGACGGCGAATACGCTGAACATTCCGGCCCCGCTGATGGACCGCATGGAAGTCATCCGTATCGCCGGCTACACCGAGGACGAAAAGCGCGAGATCGCCAAGCGGCACCTGCTGCCGAAGGCCATCAAGGAACATGCGCTGCAGCCGAGTGAATTCTCGGTCAGCGACGATGCCCTGATGGCGATCAGCCAGCAGTACACCCGTGAAGCCGGTGTTCGTAACTTCGAACGCGAACTGATGAAGCTCGCCCGCAAGGCGGTCACCGAGATCATCAAGGGTAAGACGAAGTCCGTTCACGTGACGGCCGAGAACATCGACGACTATCTGGGCGTTCCACGCTTCCGCCACGGCGAAGCCGAGCGCGAGGATCAGGTCGGTGTCGTTACCGGTCTCGCCTGGACGGAAGTCGGCGGCGAACTGTTGACGATCGAGGGCGTGATCATGCCGGGCAAGGGTCGCATGACCGTCACCGGCAACTTGAAGGACGTCATGAAGGAATCGATCTCGGCGGCGGCCTCCTATGTCCGCTCGCGTGCCGTCGATTTCGGCATCGAGCCTCCGCGCTTCGACAAGAGCGACATCCACGTGCACCTGCCGGAAGGCGCGACGCCGAAGGATGGTCCGTCGGCTGGTGTCGCGATGGCGACTGCGATCGTCTCGATCATGACCGGCATCCCGGTTTCCAAGGATGTGGCCATGACCGGTGAAATCACCCTTCGCGGGCGCGTCCTGCCGATCGGTGGTCTCAAGGAAAAGCTGCTCGCGGCGCTTCGCGGCGGCATCAAGAAGGTGCTCATTCCGGAAGAAAACGCCAAGGATTTGGCTGAGATTCCGGACAACGTGAAGAACAACATGGAGATCATTCCGGTATCCCGCATGGGTGAGGTGATCAAGCATGCATTGGTCCGCAGACCGGAGCCGATCGAATGGGATGGAACGGTTGAAACGCCGGTCATCGCAACGGTCGACGGCGTCGAAGACACAGGTACAACCATCGCTCACTGAGGGCGATCTGCCACATTGACGTCTAATTGCTGCAAAACTGGGAAAAGGCTGGCGCAAAACGCCAGCCTTTTTTGTGAAAACCTCACGGAGGCGCTTGCTTTTCCTTGATTTGCAGGGCTTTTGGGTTGCGGCGGGCCTGATGAAACTTATTCTGTGCCTGGCTTACAGATTGAGTCGTTTCGAACCATTGAAAGGGGTGGAAACATGAACAAGAATGAACTCGTGTCCGCAGTTGCCGAAAAGGCTGGCCTCACCAAGGCTGACGCTGCTTCCGCGGTCGACGCTGTTTTCGACGTTGTCCAGGCTGAACTGAAGAACAAGGGCGACATTCGTCTCGCCGGTTTCGGCAGCTTCACCGTTTCTCATCGCGCTGCTACCAAGGGCCGCAACCCGTCCACCGGCGCCGAAGTCGATATTCCGGCTCGCAACGTGCCGAAGTTCACGCCCGGCAAGGGCCTGAAGGACGCCGTCAACGGCTAATCAGATTTGCTTGGCCGCCGGGTAACGAGACCGGCAGTCCAGGTTTTGAAGGGTTCGGCGCAAGCCGGGCCCTTCTTACGTTGGGGCGATCGCGAGAACTCGCGTCTGAATGGCGGCGCAGACGAGTGGAAAACGCGCGGTTGTCATCTGCCTGTCACGGCGGTCCCGCAGAAAGCCCAGGTTTCGAATATTCGATACATGGGGGTTTTCATGACTATTCTATCGCGCAAGGCAGCGCTGGCTGCCGTGCTCCTCGCATCCGTTGCATTTCCGGCGGCTGCAGAGCCTGTATTCAATCGTATTGCGTCCTTCCCGGTCGCCTCGAACCTGCCGTCCGACAAGGACAAGCTGTCGACGACCTCTGCCGAGATCATCACCGCAACCGATGACGGCAACACGCTGATCTACAGCGACAGCCCGCTCGGTGCGATCGGCTTCATCGACATCACCGACGCCAAGGCGCCGAAGGCGCTCGGTACGCTGATGATGGACGGAGAGCCGACCTCCGTCACCTCAACCGCGGGCAAGGCGCTCGTCGCCGTCAACACCGGCGAGAGCAAGCAGAATCCGTCGGGCCGCCTGGCGATCGTCGATGTTGCGACCAAGAAGATTGAAAACACCTGCGATCTCGGCGGTCAGCCGGATTCGATCGCTCTGAACAAGGACAAGACGCTCGGCACCATCGCCATCGAGAACGAGCGTGACGAAGACATTGACGACGGAAAGATCCCGCAGATGCCGGCCGGCGACCTCGTGATCTTCCAGGTCAAGAACGGCACCGTCGATTGCGGCACGATCAAGCATGTGACGCTGACTGGCCTTGCCGGCGTTGCCCCGGAAGATCCGGAGCCGGAATTCGTCTCGTTCAACAGCCAGGATGAGATTGCGCTCACGCTGCAGGAAAACAACGAGATCGTCATCATCGACGGCAAGACCGGCACGGTGAAGACGCATTTCTCTGCCGGCAGCACGGACCTTTCCGGTATCGACACGAAGAAGGACGGCGCGCTGAAGTTCACCGGCGAACTGAAGGGCGTGCTTCGCGAGCCCGACGCCGTAAAGTGGCTGGACGACAACCGTCTCGTCGTCGCCAATGAAGGCGATTATAAAGGCGGCTCGCGGGGCTTCACCATCTTCGACAAGACCGGCAAGGTCCTCTACGAATCCGGCGCTTCCTTCGAGCGCGCCGTTGCCACGACCGGCCACTATCCGGAAGGCCGCTCCTCGGCCAAGGGCGTCGAGCCGGAGGGCCTGGAGCTCGCGAAGTTCGGGGGCGACCAGTACTTCTTCCTTCTCGCCGAACGCGCTTCGGTCGTCGGCGTCTACAAGGACACCGGCGCCGAGCCGCAGCTCGTTCAGCTTCTGCCGTCGGGCATTGGTCCCGAAGGTGCGATCGCTATCCCGCAGCGCAACCTCTTCGCCACCGCCAACGAAACCGATCTCGGCGAAGATGGCGGCCCGCGCTCGCACGTCATGATCTATGAGCGTGCCGAAGGCGAGAAGGCCTATCCGCAGATCGTCACCGCGGAGAAGGACGGCAATCCGATCGGCTTCGCAGCGCTCTCGGGCCTCGCCGCCGTTCCGGAAAAGGCTGGCCAGCTCTTCGCTGTCAGCGACAGCGTGCTCGGTATGCAGCCGACGATCTATACGATCGACGCGACACAGAAGCCGGCCGTCATCACCGATGCGCTCGTCGTCAAGCGTGACGGCGCGGCTGCCCAGAAGCTCGACATCGAAGGCGTTGCCGTCGACGAGAAGGGCTGGTTCTGGCTCGCTTCGGAAGGCAACACCGAGAAGCTGCTGCCGCATGCGCTCTACCACGTCAACCCGAAGGGTGAGATCAAGGCAGAGATCGCGCTGCCGAAGGAACTGACGGACAATGAGATCCGCTACGGTTTCGAAGGTGTGACGATCATCGGTTCCGGCGACGATGCAACGCTGTGGATGGCGGTTCAGCGCGAGTGGAAGGATGACGAGAAGGGCTTCGTCAAGCTCGTCTCCTACAATCCGAAGAGCAAGGAATGGGGCGCCGTGCGCTACCCGCTCGATAAGTCCGAGAACGGCTGGGTCGGCCTGTCGGAAATCTCCGCCCATGGCGACAGCGTCTACATCATCGAGCGCGATAACCTCGTCGGCGATGCAGCCAAGCTGAAGAAGCTCTACAAGGTCGCCATATCAGACCTGAAGCCCGCCAAGCTCGGTGGCGAGCTGCCGGTCGTCAAGAAGACCGAAGCCCACGACTTCGTCAACGAGCTGAAGACTGCGACCAACGGTTACGTGCTCGACAAGCTCGAAGGCTTCACCTTCGACGCGTCAGGCAAGGCCTATGCCGTCACCGATAACGATGGCGTCAGCGATTCTTCCGGAGAGACGCTGTTCTTCCCGGTCACCCTGACCGCGACGAACTGAGCCGTCATCGACCGGACGAAATAAGAAGGCCGGGCGAAAGCCCGGCCTTTGCTTTGTTGCGAGCCCGATTTCCGTCATCCTCGGCCTTGTGCCGAGGATCTGCTGGCCGTGAGTAGTTAGATGCTCGGCACAAGGCCGAGCATGACGGAGTGGGCGTGGTCAGCCGCCTTCCGTTCAGCCTACCAGCGCTGGTGGACATGCGGCGCAACCAGCCGCTCGTAGATTTCGCGGGTGGCATCCATCACATCATGAGACAGCGGCGCGAGGCTGGCCGCCGCCGCATTGGCCTTCGCCTGTTCGGCGTTGCGCGCGCCCGGGATAACTACGGTGACCGCATCATTCATGAGGATCCACCGGAGCGCGAAGGCCGCCATGGTGGCACCCTGCGGCACCAGTTTGCGCACCTCCTCGACAGCCTTCAAGCCAACTTCGAACGGCACGCCCGCGAAGGTCTCGCCGACATCGAAGGCTTCGCCGTGGCGGTTGAAGTTGCGGTGGTCGTCGCTTGCGAAGTTAGTGTCGCGGGTGATCTTGCCGGAGAGCAGACCGCTTGCGAGCGGCACGCGCGCGATCACGGCGACGTTCCTCTGACGGGCTTCCGGGAAGAACAGATGATCCGGACGCTGGCGGAAGATGTTGTAGATGATCTGGATGCTTTCGACGCCCGGAAATTCGATCGCTTTCAATCCCTCCTCGACCGTCGAGACGCTGACGCCGTAGCCCTTGATCTTGCCGGCCTTCTGCAATTCGTTCAGGCCCTCGAACACCTCCGGCCGGTAAAGCACTTCGGTCGGCGGGCAGTGAAGCTGCACGAGATCGAGACTATCGACCTGCAGATTCTTCAGGCTGCGGTCGATGAAGCTTTCGAGGTTGGCCTTCGTGTAGCCGTCGGCGACATGAGGGTTGAGCCGGCGCCCGGCCTTTGTGGCCACCATTGGGCGCACGCCGCCACGGCTCTTCAGGACATCGGCGACGATCTTTTCCGATCGGCCGTCGCCGTAAACGTCGGCTGTGTCGATGAAGGTCATGCCGGCGTCGAGCGCGGCATTGAGTGCGGCCCGTCCATCAGCCTCGCTGACATCGCCCCAGGAACCGCCGATCTGCCACGCGCCGAAGCCGACATTGCTTACCGAAAACGGCATACGGCCGAAAGAATGCTGTTTCATGGGAATCCTCCATTCGTAATAAAAAGCTTGCACGGCGACTATCAGCCGGACACCGACCCGACAAGCGCGCACGCCGGAAAATAGGGCGGCGGCTTGCTTCTTCGAGAACGCGGTCGGTGGACAAGGGGAGGGCAAGACAAACCGGCGCGCAAGGCTTCCCTGCTACACTTCAAATGAGGTCATCGATAACCTAGGTTCTGCAGAAGCGGCGGATCAATCAACGAAGAGAGACTCATCATGGAAATCAAGACAGCCGGTTCCCGGCCTTCGGCAAGAGGTTCCTCCGACTATTTTGTCGGCTCCGTGCGGCTCGATCCGTTGATCGAAGCACCGGACCCGGCGCGGGTGAGGGCCGCCCATGTCACGTTCGAGCCGGGAGCGCGCACCGCGTGGCATACGCATCCCTTGGGGCAGACGCTTATCGTTACGTCAGGCAAGGGGCTCGTTCAAAGCTGGGGAGGAGAAATTCAGGAGATTCGCCCGGGCGACACCGTCTGGTTCGCGCCCGGTGAAAAGCATTGGCATGGCGCCAGCCCGGAAACGGCTATGACGCATATCGCGATCCAAGAATCACTCAACGGCAGCGTTGCGGACTGGATGGAGCAGGTCAGCGACGAGCAATACGCCGGACGGGCCTGACCAGCTGCCAGCGTTAGTAAAATGCGGCGGACGGCCAGGGTCCTGAGCCTCGCTGCCCGCCGCTCTCGCTGGGCTCTGGGCTTTGCTTTGAAAACAATTTCCGGACTGTCATGGTTTTGTCTCCAAACCTGCTTGACACTAAAAGGCGAACCCCTTAGTTAGCCGCTCATCGAAGCGGCCAGCCCGTTTCGATAAGGATGCGAAAGCTCCGGATGACTTGAAATGAAGTGCGGGTGTAGCTCAGTCGGTTAGAGTGCCGGCCTGTCACGCCGGAGGTCGCGGGTTCGAGCCCCGTCACTCGCGCCATTTTGAGATGTGCCGCAAGGCGTTCCGGCCTTTCCTCCACGATGCGCGGGTGTAGCTCAGTCGGTTAGAGTGCCGGCCTGTCACGCCGGAGGTCGCGGGTTCGAGCCCCGTCACTCGCGCCATTCTTTCCAAGCCGTGCGCCTCTCGGTTTGCTGCCATGCGGCCGTCGCAACTTGTATGGATTTCTCACGGCTGTATAAGGTCGCCTCGTGACAGTGCCAATTGGCTTTCTAAAAGTCTTGCACCACGGCGCTGCCTGCGCTAACCACGGCGTGTTGCAACGCACGTACGCTTGCTCGGGGCATTTGCCCGTTGCGCCGCCCGGCGCACCGGCAAGTAGGGATGAACATGATGACTGAACTTCTCAGTTCCTATATTCCGATCGCGATTTTCATCGGCATCGCCTTGGTTATCGGCCTGGCGCTTCTCATTGCGCCCTTTGCCGTGGCCTTCAAGGCGCCGGATTCGGAAAAGCTTTCCGCATACGAATGCGGCTTCAATGCATTCGATGACGCGCGCATGAAGTTCGACATCCGATTCTATCTCGTTTCGATTCTCTTCATCATCTTCGACCTCGAGGTCGCCTTCCTCTTCCCCTGGGCCGTTTCCTTCGGCGCCATCGGCTGGTTCGGCTTCTGGTCCATGATGGTCTTCCTCTTGGTGCTGACCATCGGCTTTATCTATGAATGGAAAAAGGGAGCCCTGGAATGGGAGTAGCCCCAAGCGACAAGGCGCTCGTCGCGCCGCATCCGAAAGGCGTCATTGATCCGGTAACGGGCAAGCCGATCGGCAACGACAGCGCGTTCTTCGGCGAAGTCAACGATGAACTGGCCGACAAGGGCTTTCTCGTTACCTCGACCCGCGATCTGATCACTTGGGCTCGCACGGGCTCGCTGATGTGGATGCAGTTCGGTCTCGCCTGCTGCGCCGTCGAAGGCCTGATGCAGGTCTCGGGTCCGCGTTACGACTTGGAGCGTTTCGGTGTTGCCCCTCGTGCCTCGCCGCGTCAGTCTGATGTCATGATCGTTGCCGGCACGCTCACCAACAAGATGGCGCCCGCGCTCCGTAAGGTCTACGACCAGATGCCGGAACCGCGTTACGTCATCTCGATGGGATCCTGCGCCAATGGCGGCGGCTATTACCACTACTCCTATTCGGTTGTGCGTGGTTGCGACCGTGTCGTTCCCGTCGATATCTACGTGCCGGGCTGTCCTCCCACGGCAGAAGCTCTGCTTTACGGGGTGCTGCTTCTGCAGAAGAAGATCCGGCGCACCGGAACGATCGAGCGCTAAGGGCGGAGGACTGTCATGACTGAAGCATTGAGCGAACTGTCTTCATATCTCCGCGAAATGCGCGGCGATCTTTTTCTCGATGCATCCATCAGCTACGATGAGCTGAACGTAACTGCAACGCCGGAAACGATTTTGGCGCTGCTGACGTTCCTGCGCGACGACGCGCGCTGCGGCTTCGTCAGCATGATCGATATTTGCGGTGTCGACTGGCCGCAGCGCGAGAAGCGTTTCGACGTCGTCTATCACCTCCTGTCGCCGAAGCGGAACCTGCGCATCCGCATCAAGGTCGCCGTGGCTGACGGTGAGTCGGTGCCGTCGGCAACCGCCGTCTACAGGGGTGCCGAGTGGTTCGAGCGCGAAGCCTGGGACATGTACGGCATTTTCTTCTCCGGTCATGCCGACCTGCGCCGCCTTCTCACCGACTACGGCTTTGAAGGTCATCCGCTGCGCAAGGATTTTCCGACGACAGGCTACGTTGAAGTACGCTACGACGATACCGCAAAACGGGTCGTTTACGAGCCTGTTGAGCTGAAGCAGGAATTCCGCGACTTCGACTTCCTGTCGCCATGGGAAGGCACGGAGTACGTATTGCCGGGAGACGAGAAGGCGGCGAAGTGAAGATGGGGCTTGATTTTCATGAAGCCCATCGGTTTGCCGTCTCATGCCAATTGCCAGCGCGGAGCGCTTCGCTATGACTGAACATAACGTTCGCAACTTTACGATCAACTTCGGACCGGAACACCCGTCTGCGCACGGTGTTCTTCGTCTTGTCCTTGAGCTTGACGGCGAAATTGTGGAGCGCGCCGATCCTCATATCGGCCTGCTGCATCGCGGTACCGAGAAGCTCATTGAAACGAAGACCTATCTGCAGGCCGTTCCTTATTTCGACCGCCTCGACTACGTGGCGCCGATGAATCAGGAACACGCTTTCGCGCTCGCCGTCGAAAAGATGCTGAAGCTCGAAATTCCGATTCGCGGTCAGCTGATTCGCGTTCTCTACTCCGAAATTGGCCGAATCTTGTCGCACATCATGAACGTGACGACGCAGGCGCTGGACATCGGCGCCATGACTCCGCCGCTCTGGGGCTTCGAAGAGCGCGAAAAGCTCATGGTATTCTATGAGCGTGCCTGTGGTGCGCGTATGCACTCGGCCTATTTCCGCCCGGGCGGCGTTCACCAGGACATTCCGCCGGAGCTCGTCGAGGACATTGGAAAGTGGTGTGACCCATTCCTCAAGGTTCTTGACGATATCGAAGGCCTGCTGACGGGCAATCGCATCTTCAAGCAGCGTAATGTCGACATCGGCGTGGTGTCTCTGGCGGACGCCTGGTCGTGGGGCTTCTCGGGCGTCATGGTTCGCGGTTCGGGCGCTGCCTGGGATTTGCGCCGCTCGCAGCCCTACGAGTGCTATTCCGATCTCGAGTTTGATATTCCGATCGGCAAGAACGGCGACTGCTACGACCGCTACCTGATCCGCATGATCGAAATGCGTCAGTCCGTCCGCATCATGAAGCAGTGCGTCGAGCGCCTGATGGGTGACGCCAGGACCGGCCCGGTTTCGTCGATCGACGGTAAAGTAGTTCCACCGAATCGCGGCGAGATGAAGCGGTCGATGGAAGCGCTGATTCACCACTTCAAGCTCTATACCGAAGGCTACCGTGTTCCGGCCGGCGAAGTTTATGCGGCGGTCGAAGCACCGAAGGGCGAATTCGGCGTCTACCTCGTCGCCGATGGTAGCAACAGGCCTTACCGCTGCAAGATCCGTGCACCGGGTTACGCCCACCTGCAGGCAATGGACTTCCTTTGCAAGGGACACCTGTTGGCTGACGTCTCGGCCATTCTCGGCTCGCTCGACATCGTGTTCGGCGAGGTGGACCGCTGATGCAGCTTGCCGCGCTTTCAGCAGTCTTGTTCCTGTTGGCATCCGGAGCGTCAGCTCAGGACAATCAGGGATTCGGACAGAAGCTGGGCGCGCCCGAAGTAGCGCCGCCTCCGGCCGCGAACACCTCCATGAGCGTGCTGTTGTCCCAGGGCTATGAAATCAAGGCTGCCGTTCCAAACGGCAACAAGTTCGTTGTGTTTATGCAGAAAGACCAGTCGGCCTATGCCTGCGAGATGCAGTCTCTGACTGCCTCCCGGTGTGGGACCCTAAACTGACAAGGCGTGAGAAAGAATGTCTGTTCGTCGACTAGCCGAAGATCAATTCCAGCCTGCCGCATTCGCCTTCAATGACGAGAACGCGGCTTGGGCGGACAAGACGATCAAGAAATATCCCGCGGGCCGTCAGCAATCGGCAGTCATTCCGATATTGATGCGGGCGCAGGAGCAGGAGGGCTGGGTGACCCGCGCGGCGATCGAGAAGGTCGCCGACATTTTGGGCATGGCCTATATCCGCGTCCTCGAGATCGCGACCTTTTACACGCAGTTCCAGCTTGCTCCCGTCGGAACGCGCGCGCACGTTCAGGTGTGCGGCACCACGCCTTGCATGCTGCGCGGCGCCGAAGGTCTGATAAAGGTCTGCAAGAGCAAGATTCACGATCATCCCTTCGAGAGGAACGCCGAGGGCACGCTCTCCTGGGAGGAGGTCGAATGTCTCGGCGCCTGCGTCAACGCGCCGATGGTGATGATCGGCAAGGACACCTACGAGGACCTGACGCCGGAGCGCCTGGAAGAGATCATCCATTCCTTTGATGCCGGCATTGGCGCAAGCATCACGCCCGGCCCGCAGATCGACCGTCATTTCTCGTCGCCCGCAGGTGGCCCGACGACGCTTCTGACGGCGGACCCAAAGCCGAAGGCGAAGACCTCCGCCAAGCAGCCCGCGGAAGATGCTGTAAGCCTGCCTCCCGCCGAAGCAGGCCGGCCGAAGAGCACGGACGCTGAAACCAATCCGGCGCTGAAGACGCCCCACACGGCGCCCAGGTCCGCGGCGAAGAATGCGAAAGCTGCGGAAACGCAGCCGCTTTCCGGAACGGCCACAAGCGTTTCCGAAGCGAAGACGCCGGGCAGCAAGGGGCAGGGGGCTCCGGTTGCTGCAAAGCCGTCGCTGACCGACAAGAACCGCCCGGCTGGCATCGAAAAGCCGGCAGCTCCGGACGATCTCAAGTTGATCTCGGGCGTCGGTCCGAAGATCGAAAGCACGTTGAACGAACTCGGCATCTTCACCTACGCACAGGTCGCAGGCTGGAAGAAGGCCGAGCGCGAATGGGTCGACGGATACTTGAATTTCAAGGGCCGCATCGAGCGCGACGACTGGGTCAAGCAGGCCAAGGCGCTCGCCAAGGGCGGCGAAGCGGAATATATCAAGGTCTTCGGTAAGAAGCCGCGGTAAGAGGTGAAGCATGTTACAAGATAAAGACCGCATCTTTACCAACATCTACGGCCTCAAGGACAAATCCCTGAAAGGCGCGATGAGCCGCGGCCATTGGGACGGCACCAAGCAGATCCTGGAAAAGGGCCGCGACTGGATCGTCAACGAGATGAAGGCCTCCGGCCTTCGCGGCCGTGGTGGCGCAGGCTTTCCGACTGGTCTGAAGTGGTCCTTCATGCCGAAGGAAAGCGATGGCCGCCCGCACTATCTCGTCGTCAATGCCGACGAGTCGGAGCCGGGGACCTGCAAGGACCGCGACATCATGCGCCACGATCCGCATACGCTGATCGAAGGCTGCGTTATCGCGAGCTTCGCGATGGGTGCCAATACCGCGTACATTTATGTCCGTGGCGAATATATCCGTGAGCGCGAAGCGCTGCAGGCCGCGATCGACGAGTGCTATGATGCCGGTCTGCTAGGCAAGAACAACAAGCTCGGCTGGGACATGGACATTTTCGTCCACCACGGCGCCGGTGCTTACATCTGCGGCGAAGAAACCGCGCTGCTCGAAAGCCTCGAGGGCAAGAAGGGCCAGCCTCGTCTGAAGCCGCCATTCCCGGCCAATATGGGTCTCTACGGCTGCCCGACGACGGTCAACAACGTCGAGTCGATCGCCGTCGCGCCGACGATCCTTCGCCGTGGTGCAGCCTGGTTCTCCTCGATCGGCCGTCCGAACAATGTCGGCACCAAGCTCTTCATGCTCTCCGGCCACGTCAACAAGCCGTGCACCGTTGAAGAAGAAATGGGCATCACCTTCCGCGAACTCGTCGACCGTCATGCCGGCGGCATCCGCGGCGGCTGGGACAACCTGCTTGCCGTCATTCCGGGCGGCGCATCGTGCCCCATCGTTCCGGCTAAGGACATCATCGACTGCCCGATGGATTTCGACGGTCTGCGTGCAGTCGGTTCGTCCTTCGGTACGGCCGCCGCGATCGTCATGGACAAGTCCACCGATGTCATCAAGGCGATCGCCCGCATCTCCGCGTTCTTCAAGCACGAGAGCTGCGGCCAGTGCACGCCGTGCCGCGAAGGCACCGGCTGGATGTGGCGCGTGATGGAGCGCATGGCCAAGGGCAATGCCCACAAGCGCGAGATCGACATGCTCTTCCAGGTAACGAAGCAGATCGAAGGCCACACCATCTGCGCGCTCGGCGACGCCGCCGCATGGCCGGTGCAAGGTCTGATCCGTAATTTCCGTCCTGAGATCGAGGCGCGTATCGACCAGTACACGGCGAGCGCACTGGATCACGGCGCGGTCCTCGAAGCTGCGGAGTAGAAAGATGAAGGCATCTCACAGTGCATGGAAGGAAGGCGCGCCCGATCTCTCGGCCGACTTCGGCCGGCTTGCTGTCGAGATGCTGGAGCGTACTTTGCCGGTGCATCCGCTGATGGCGCCGCCCGTCGCCGCGATGGCGGCCGTGACCGCGATCGGTTTCGGCTTCTCGACGCAGATGGCGGGCGCATTTCTGGGCGCGATGCAGGGTGCGTTCGAGGCTACGCACAGACTGGCGGAAGCGCTCGACGACACGCCGCCGGAAGAGCCTAAGCCGGAAGTGCGGATCAAGCCGGAGCATATCCGGCCGGCAGCGGTGAAGAAGGCTAAGCTTGCGATTGTCCCGGTCGCTGAGCAGAAGGCTCCGGCTCTGAGGCAACCTGCGGCCCCAAAGAAGCCGGCGGTACGCGCAAAGAAGGCCGACGACCTGAAGCGGATTGCCGGCATCGGGCCGAAGCTTGAGCAGGTTTTGAATGCAAGGGGCATTCGGACCTTTGCCGAGATCGCGGCCTGGACGGATGCGGATATCGCCAAGATCGACGCCGAACTCGGTTTCGACGGCCGCATCGCCCGTGACGATTGGACGGGTCAGGCGAAGGCGCTTGTTGCGAAGGGCCGCAAGCGGACTTGATCTTTTGCGGCTGCCGCAAGGCAGCCGCGGACCCGGTTTCGGTTGCTGAAGCCGGATAGAGAATTTGGGCGACACCGGTGCCTGCGGGGACAAAATCCTGCCTGGCAGCGGCAAATGTTGCAGAATGGGTTTGTTTGCCGCCATCCGGCGAACAGGAAACAGGACTGAGTGACGATGGCAAAACTGAAGATTGACGGCAACGAGATCGAAGTCCCGGATCATTTTTCGCTGCTGCAGGCATGCGAAGAAGCCGGTGCTGAAGTTCCGCGCTTCTGCTTCCACGAGCGGCTGTCGGTCGCCGGTAATTGCCGCATGTGTCTTGTCGAAGTGAAGGGCGGCCCGCCGAAGCCGCAGGCATCCTGCGCCATGGGCGTACGCGACATCCGCGGCGGCCCGAACGGCGAACTGCCCGAAGTCTTCACCAACACGCCGATGGTCAAGAAGGCCCGCGAAGGCGTGATGGAATTCCTGCTGATCAACCATCCGCTCGATTGCCCGATCTGCGACCAGGGTGGCGAATGCGACCTGCAGGACCAGGCGATGGCTTTCGGCATCGATACCTCCCGCTATCAGGAAGACAAGCGCGCCGTCGAAGACAAGTACATCGGCCCGCTCGTCAAGACGGTCATGAACCGCTGCATTCACTGCACGCGTTGCGTCCGCTTTACGACGGAAGTTGCCGGTATCTCGGAGCTCGGTCTGATCGGCCGTGGTGAAGACGCCGAAATCACCACCTATCTCGAGCAGGCGATGACCTCCGAGCTGCAGGGCAACATCGTCGACCTTTGCCCGGTCGGCGCGCTGACCTCGAAGCCTTTCGCCTTCACGGCCCGCCCGTGGGAACTGAACAAGACGGAATCGATCGACGTCATGGACGCGCTTGGTTCGGCGATCCGCGTCGATACCCGCGGCCGCGAGGTCATGCGTATCCTGCCGCGCGTCAACGAAGCGATCAATGAAGAGTGGATCTCCGACAAGAGCCGCTTCATTTGGGACGGCCTGAAGACGCAGCGCCTCGATCGTCCGTACGTTCGCAAGGATGGCCGTCTCCAGCCGGCGACCTGGGCCGAAGCCTTCGGCGCCATCAAGACTGCCGTAGCCGCAACGACCGGCGACAAGATCGGCGCGATTGCCGGCGACCTCGCTTCCGTCGAGGAAATGTACGCGCTCTCCGAACTGGTGAAGTCGCTCGGCTCAGAGAACCTCGATTGCCGCCAGGATGGAACGGCACTTGATCCGTCGCTCGGCCGCGCAAGCTACATCTTCAACCCGACGATCCAGGGCATCGAAGAAGCAGACGCACTCCTCATCATCGGCGCCAATCCGCGTTACGAAGCCTCGGTGCTCAACGCCCGCATCCGCAAGCGCTGGCGCCGGGGTGGTTTCCCGATCGGTGTGATCGGCGAAGCCGCCGACCTGCGCTATCAGTACGAATATCTCGGCTCCGGCCCGGACACGCTGAAGGAGCTGGTTGACGGCAACCATGCCTTCGCCAAGGTCCTGACCGAGGCCAAGAAGCCATTGATCATCATCGGGCAGGGCGCTCTGGCGCGTGGCGATGGTGCCGGTGTGCTCGCAAGTGCTGCAAAGCTCGCGGACGCTGTCGGTGCTGTTGTGGACGGCTGGAACGGCTTTGCGGTGCTTCATACGGCGGCTTCGCGCGTCGGGGGCCTCGATCTCGGTTTCGTGCCGGGCGCCAAGGGCGTCAATGCCGCTGAGATGCTCGCCTCGATGGACGTGCTCTTCCTGCTTGGCGCAGACGAGCTCGACTTCACGCGCAAGGCTGCCAAGCTCACGGTCTATATCGGCTCGCACGGCGACAACGGCGCGCACAATGCCGATGTCATTCTGCCGGCCGCCGTCTACACCGAAAAGTCGGGCACCTGGGTCAACACCGACGGCCGCGTCCAGATGGGCAACCGTGCCGGTTTCGCACCCGGCGACGCTCGCGAAGACTGGGCGATCCTGCGCGCGCTTTCCGACGTCCTCGGCAAGAAGCTTCCCTTCGACTCGCTTGCCGAACTGCGCTCGAAACTCTATGCCGCGTTCCCGCATTTCGCGGCCCTCGACGAGATCGCACAACCAGACAGCGCCAAAATTGCCGCACTGGCCAAAAAAGCCGGGAAGATGAACAAATCCGGGTTTGCTTCACCCGTCAAAGACTTCTATTTGACGAACCCGATAGCGCGTGCCTCGGCTGTCATGGCCGAGTGCTCCGCATTGGCCCGCAACAACTTCAAAGTCGCGGCAGAATAAGGGCAGGGGACTATGGACTCATTCTTTTCCACGTATGTCTGGCCCGGCCTCATCATGGTCGGCCAGTCGCTTCTCCTGCTGGTATGCCTTCTGGTATTCATCGCCTATGTCCTGCTTGCTGACCGCAAGGTCTGGGCAGCGGTTCAGCTTCGCCGCGGACCGAACGTCGTCGGTCCTTTCGGCCTGTTCCAGTCCTTCGCGGACCTACTGAAGTTCGTCTTCAAGGAGCCGGTCATTCCAGCGGGCGCAAACAAGGTCGTGTTCCTGCTCGCACCGCTCGTCACCGTGCTTCTGGCGCTGTCCACCTGGGCTGTCGTACCGCTGGCGGATGGCTGGGTCATCGCCAACATCAACGTCGGCATTCTCTACATCTTCGCGATTTCGTCGCTCGAAGTGTACGGCATCATCATGGGCGGCTGGGCTTCGAACTCGAAGTATCCGTTCCTTGGCGCGCTTCGCTCGGCGGCGCAGATGGTGTCCTACGAAGTCTCGATCGGCTTCGTGATCGTCACCGTTCTCCTCTGCGTCGGTTCGCTGAACCTGACGGACATCGTTCTTTCGCAGCAGACGGGCCTCGGCACCAAGCTCGGCCTGCCGCCGTCGTTCCTCGACTGGCACTGGCTGTCACTGTTCCCGATGTTCATCGTCTTCTTCATCTCGGCTCTGGCTGAAACCAATCGTCCGCCTTTCGACCTTCCGGAAGCGGAATCGGAGTTGGTTGCCGGCTTCATGGTCGAATACGGCTCCTCGCTGTACATGATGTTCATGCTCGGCGAATACGCGGCCATCTGCCTGATGTGCGCGCTGACGACCATTCTCTTCCTCGGCGGCTGGCTGCCCCCGGTTGACGTTTGGTTCCTGAATTGGGTACCGGGCATCATCTGGTTCACGCTGAAGGCCTGCCTGGTGTTCTTCATGTTCGCGCTGGTTAAGGCTTTCGTGCCGCGCTACCGCTACGACCAGCTGATGCGCCTCGGCTGGAAGGTCTTCCTTCCGCTGTCGCTCGCCATGGTCGTCATCGTTGCATTCGTGCTGAAACTGACGGGATGGGCATGATGATGTCCGCCGTTGTTTCCAGCAAATTTGGAGGTTGAAGATGGCTAGCTTGTCTAACGCCGTCAACTCGCTGTTCCTCAAGGAATTCGTCGGCGCATTCTTCTTGTCGATGCGCTATTTCTTCCGTCAGAAGGCGACGATCAATTACCCCTTCGAGAAGAATCCGGTCAGCCCGCGCTTCCGCGGCGAACATGCGTTGCGCCGCTATCCGAACGGTGAAGAGCGCTGCATCGCCTGCAAGCTCTGCGAAGCGATCTGTCCAGCTCAGGCCATCACCATCGAGGCGGGTCCCCGCCGCAACGACGGCACACGCCGCACCGTGCGGTACGACATCGACATGGTGAAGTGCATCTATTGCGGCTTCTGCCAGGAAGCGTGCCCGGTCGATGCCATCGTCGAGGGCCCGAACTTCGAGTTCGCCACGGAAACCCGCGAAGAACTTTATTTCGACAAGCAGCGGCTTCTCGACAATGGAGATCGCTGGGAGCGCGAAATCGCCCGCAACATTGCGATAGATGCGCCGTACCGTTGATCGGAATCTGAAATGCCGCGCAGCGGGCGCTTGCCTCGCGCGGTCAACATGCACCGGAGCTGTTGCTGGCTTGATGCTCGCGAGGCTCCATCGGGCAGGGAACTCCCGGCTGCCCGGGGGAAGATGAAAAAGGCACCAACATGGGTCTGCAGGCTCTATTTTTCTATCTTTTCGCCTTTGTCGCGGTAGCGTCGGCGTTCATGGTCATCTGGGCAAAGAACCCGGTTCACTCGGTTCTGTTCCTCATCGTGACCTTCTTCAATGCCGCTGGATTATTCCTGCTCTTGGGCGCTGAGTTCCTGGCGATGATCCTGCTCGTCGTCTATGTCGGCGCGGTCGCGGTTCTCTTCCTTTTCGTGGTGATGATGCTCGACATCGACTTCGCCGAGTTGCGCGCGGGCGTCCTCGAATATGCGCCGGTCGGCGCGCTGATCGGCCTGATCCTTGCGGCCGAACTGATCATCGTCGCCGGCGGCAGCGTGATCTCGCCCACCGTCGCAAAGAACGTCGGCATGCCGATCCCGGCCATTACCGAGCGCACAAATACCGCCGCGCTCGGCGACGTGCTCTATACGAACTACATCTTTTACTTCCAGATCGCCGGTTTTGTTCTTCTCGTCGCCATGATCGGCGCGATCGTGCTGACGCTCAAGCACCGCACCAACATTCGCCGGCAGGATATTTCCAGACAGGTTGCCCGCACGCCCGAGACCGCCGTCGAGGTGGTCACGGTCAAGCCGGGGCAGGGCGTCTGAGGCAGGACAAGGAACAAAGAACATGGTCATCGGTCTTTCCCATTACCTGACGGTCAGCGCCATCCTTTTCACGATCGGCATCTTCGGCATCTTCCTCAACCGGAAGAACATCATCATCATCCTGATGTCGGTCGAACTCATCCTGCTCTCGGTCAACATCAACATGGTCGCCTTCTCGTCGTTCCTCAACGACATTGTCGGCCAGGTCTTCGCACTATTCATTCTGACGGTTGCCGCGGCCGAAGCGGCGATCGGTCTTGCAATTCTCGTTGTCTTCTACCGTAACCGCGGCTCGATCGCGGTCGAAGACGTCAATATGATGAAGGGCTGAGTGGCTCATGTTCCTCTATAAGGCTATTGTCTTTCTTCCCCTGATCGGCGCGATCATCGCCGGCTTTTTCGGCCGTGCGATTGGCGCCAAGGCGTCGGAATACGTCACCTCCGGTCTGCTGGTCATCGCCGCCATCCTTTCGTGGTACGTCTTCTTCACGGTCGGCTTGGGTCATCTCGATGGTGGGCCGATCAAGGTCGAAGTACTGCGCTGGATCCAGTCCGGCGGCATCGATTCTTCCTGGTCGCTGCGCATCGACACGCTCACCTCCGTCATGCTGATCGTCGTCAACACGGTCTCGTCGCTGGTACACATCTACTCGATCGGATACATGCATCATGATCCGCATCGCCCGCGCTTCTTCGCCTATCTCTCGTTCTTTACCTTCGCCATGCTGATGCTGGTGACCTCCGACAACCTGCTGCAGCTGTTCTTCGGCTGGGAGGGCGTTGGCCTCGCGTCCTATCTGCTGATCGGTTTCTGGTACAAGAAGCCGTCGGCGAACGCAGCCGCGATGAAGGCCTTCATCGTCAACCGCATCGGCGATTTCGGTTTCCTTCTCGGCATTGCCGCTGTGTTCTACCTTTTCGGTTCGATCGGCCTGGATACGATCTTCGGCAACGCCTCGAGCTTCGCCCCTGCGGAAAGCGGAGGTGAGGGCGGCCAGATCGTTCTCAATTTCCTCGGCATGCAGCTCGACAAGTCGCATGCGCTGACAGCGGCCTGCCTGCTGCTCTTCATGGGCGCCATGGGTAAGTCCGCGCAGGTCCCGCTGCACACCTGGCTGCCGGATGCCATGGAAGGCCCGACGCCGGTTTCAGCACTCATCCATGCCGCAACCATGGTGACCGCAGGCGTCTTCCTTGTTGCTCGCATGTCGCCGCTCTTTGAACTTTCGCCGGACGCTCTGACCGTCATTACGGTCATCGGCGCGATCACTGCCTTCTTCGCGGCAACCGTCGGCCTCGTGCAGAACGACATCAAGCGCGTCATCGCTTACTCGACCTGCTCGCAGCTCGGCTATATGTTCGTGGCGCTCGGCGTCGGCGCATATGGCGCGGCGATCTTCCACCTCTTTACGCACGCCTTCTTCAAGGCACTGCTGTTCCTCGGCGCCGGCTCGGTCATCCATGCCGTCGATGGCGAGCAGGACATGCGCCACATGGGCGGCCTTCGCGGGCACATCCCGATGACGTTCGCGATGATGACGATCGGCACGCTGGCGCTGACCGGCGTCGGCATTCCCTTCACCCCGATCGGTTTCGCAGGCTTCTTCTCCAAGGACGTGATCATCGAGGCTGCGTTTGCCTCGCACTCTCCGGCCGCAGGCTTCGCCTTTACGCTGCTGGTGATCGCGGCTCTGTTCACGAGCTTCTATTCCTGGCGCCTTATCTTCCTCACCTTCTTCGGCCGGCCGCGCGCCTCCCATGAGGTGATGCACCACGTTCACGAATCCCCGCAGGTCATGCTCGTGCCGCTCTACATTCTGGCGATCGGTGCAGTCTTCGCCGGCGTCCTGTTCGAAGGCCGCTTCTATGGCGAGGAATATGCTGAGTTCTGGAAGGGCGCGCTCTTCACCAGCGCCGAGAACGAACTGCTGGAAGAATTCCACCACGTTCCGGTTTGGGTAGGCCTCAGCCCCTTCATCGCGATGCTCATCGGCTTCGTCACGGCCTGGTACATGTACATCAAGTCGCCGTCGACGCCGCGCACGCTCGCGCACCAGCACCGGGTGCTCTACCGGTTCCTGCTCAACAAGTGGTACTTCGATGAGCTTTACGATTTTCTTTTCGTCCGTACCGCAAAGGGCCTCGGCCGCTTCCTTTGGCAGAAGGGTGACATTGGCGTCATCGATACCTACGGACCGAACGGCGTTGCCGCCCGTGTCCTCGACGTCACCAATCGCGTGGTCCGTCTGCAGACCGGTTACCTTTATCACTATGCCTTCGCCATGCTGATCGGCATTGCGGCGCTCGTTACCTGGATGATGCTCGGGAGTTCTATCTGATGACCGATTGGCCTATCATTTCAACGGTCATCTTCTTGCCGATGGTCGGTGTGTTGCTGTTGTTGTTCATGCGCGACGACGGCCCACACGGTCGCCAGAACGTCATGATCATTTCGCTCGTGACGACCATTGTCACCTTCCTTCTCTCTCTGGTCGTCTGGTTCGGCTTCGATGGTAACAGCCCCAGCTACCAGATGGTGGAGCAATACGCCTGGATGGCGAACGGGATCTCCTACCATGTCGGTGTCGACGGAATTTCAGTTCTGTTCGTCGTCCTCGCGACTTTCCTGATGCCTTTCGGCGTGTTGACGAGCTGGAATGCGATTACGCTGCGCCCCAGGGATTACATGATCGCCTTCCTGGTCCTGGAAACGCTGATCATCGGCGTTTTCGCCTCCATGGACATTGTCCTCTTCTACGTGTTCTTCGAAGCCAGCCTTATCCCGATGTTCCTGATCATCGGTGTGTGGGGCGGACCTCGGCGCATCTACGCGACGTTCAAGTTCTTCCTTTACACGCTGCTTGGCTCCATCTTCATGCTGATCGCCATCATTGCGTGCTATATCGAGGTTGGCTCGACGTCGATCCCGGCACTCCTCGGCCATCATTTCTCCCCGGAAATGCAGACGTGGCTCTGGCTTGCGTTCTTCGCGTCATTTGCCGTCAAGGTACCGATGTGGCCCTTCCACACCTGGTTGCCGGACGCGCACGTCGAGGCTCCGACGGCTGGCTCCGTCGACCTTGCGGCGTTGCTGCTGAAGTTCGGCGGCTATGGCTTCCTGCGGTTCTCCCTGCCGATGTTCCCGCATGCGTCGGAGTACTTCGCGCCGCTCATCTTCGGTCTGTCGGTAACCGCCATCATCTACGCATCGCTGGTGTCGCTGATGCAGACCGACATCAAAAAGATGATCGCTTATTCGTCGGTGGCGCATATGGGCTACGTGACGATGGGTATCTTCGCCGTGAACCAGGAAGGCATTCATGGTGCGATCTTCCAGATGCTGTCGCACGGCATCATCTCGGGCGCGCTCTTCCTCTGCGTCGGCGTCATCTATGAACGCACCCATACCCGCGACATCTCGCACTATGGCGGCGTGGTCAGCACGATGCCGCGGTATGCCACCGCTCTGATGGTATTCACCATGGCCAATGTCGGCTTGCCGGGAACATCCGGTTTCGTCGGCGAGTTTCTGACGGTGATCGGCATTTTCCGCGTCAACACCTGGGTCGCAATTTTCGCGGCCTCAGGTGTGATCCTGTCGGCTGCCTATATGCTCTGGCTGTATCGTCGCATCATCTTTGGTGCGCTCGAAAGGCAATCGATCAAGGAGCTGCTGGATATCTCCTTCCGCGAGAAGTTCATCGTTTATCCCTTGATGGCGGTGATCATCTTCTTCGGTATCTATCCTGCTCCGGTCTTTGATGCGTCGGCTGCTTCAGTGGATCTGCTAATCAACAATTACCGCGCGGCAGTCGACGCCCTGCCGAGCACCGCACTGCTTGTGAAATGATGACGGGACTTTGGAAATGACTGCTGAAACACTCTTTGCCAGCCTGCATCTTTCCGCGCCGGAACTCATCCTGGCGGTCGGCGCCCTTGTCTTGCTCATGATCGGCGTATTCGCGGGCGAACGGTCGGGGCGCATGGTGAGCGTGCTCGCGATGATCCTGTTTGCCGCGTCGGCGCTATGGCTGATCTTCGTGCCGGCCGAAGGCGTTGCTTATGGCGGTGTCTACCGGGCGGACGGCTTCTCCCGCTTCATGAAGGTGACGGCGCTTATCGGCTCCTTCGCGGCGCTCTTCATGTCGATTGGCCACGCAAGGGAAAATCAGCTCGACAAGTTCGAGTTTCCGGTCCTGGTCGTGCTCGCCACGCTGGGCGTCCTGTTGATGATCTCGGCAAACGACCTGATCGCCCTTTATCTCGGCCTCGAGCTGCAGTCGCTGTCAATCTACGTCATCGCGGCAATCAACCGCGAGAACCTGAAGTCCTCGGAAGCTGGCCTCAAGTACTTCGTCCTTGGTGCGCTTTCTTCAGGCTTGCTGCTTTACGGAATGTCGCTGGTTTATGGCTTCACGGGCCACACGCAGTTCGTCGCCATCGCCCAGGCGCTTTCCGTCGAAGGCGCGCGGTCGCTCGGCCTGATCTTCGGGCTGGTCTTTATCCTCGCAGGCATCGCCTTCAAGCTTTCGGCCGTTCCCTTCCACATGTGGACCCCCGACGTCTACGAAGGCGCCCCGACGCCGGTCACCGCCTTCCTCGCAAGCGCGCCGAAGGTTGCTGCGATGGCCATGATGACGCGCATTGTCATCACTGCCTTCCAGCCGATCATCGCCGACTGGCAGCAGGTGGTGGTGTTCGTCTCGATCGCGTCGATGGTGCTCGGTTCCTTTGCTGCAATCGGCCAGAGGAACATTAAGCGCCTGATGGCCTATTCCTCGATCGGTCACATGGGTTTTGCGCTGGTTGGGCTCGCCGCCGGCAATCCAGACGGCGTATCCGGCGTGATGCTTTATATGCTCATCTATCTCGTCATGTCCCTCGGCAGCTTCGCGATCATCATGTCGATGCGCCGCAAGGACGGCACGGTCGTTGAAGCGGTTGATGAACTCGCCGGCCTTTCGAGCACGAACCCCTTCATGGCGACGATCCTGACAATCCTGATGTTCTCGCTTGCGGGCATTCCGCCGCTTGCAGGCTTCTTCGCGAAATACTTCGTCTTCGTGGCCGCCGTCGAGGCCAAGCTTTACGCGCTCGCCCTCATCGGCCTTCTGTCATCGGTCGTCGGCGCCTACTACTATCTGCGTATCATCAAGCTGATGTGGTTCGATGAAGCGACGGACGAGTTCGGCCGCGTGCCCGGCGCGCTTCGCTTGGTCTTCGGCCTTTCTGGAGCATTCGTTCTGGCGTATATCTTTTTTGCCGGGCCGATCGGTGTTGCGACCGAGCTTGCGGCGGCGACTCTCTTTTGATGGCGTCTCCCACACAGCGCCGGATATCGCTTGGCGATTTCCGGCACGAGGCGCTGTCTGAGACGTCATCCACGAATAGCGAATGCCTTGCCCGAGCCCGGGCTGGCGACCCCGGGTTCCTCTGGGTGACCGCCGAAAGGCAGACGAGCGGACGCGGTCGCCGTGGCCGCGCCTGGGCGTCGGAACGGGGAAATCTCTACGCTTCTCTTCTTTTGATCGAGCCGGCGCCGGTGGAGCGCCTGGCGTCGCTTCCGCTGGCGATCGCGGTTGCCGTGCATCAGGCGATCCGGATGGTTCTGCCGCCGGGCAGCGCACCGCTTGAGGTAAAGTGGCCGAACGACATCCTGATCGACCGCAAGAAGACCTGTGGAATTCTCGTGGAAGGCGAACGACTGGACGATGGCCGTCAGGCTTTGGTCATCGGGATCGGCGTCAATGTCTCGGTCATGCCGGACAGTCCGCTCTATCCGGTCACCTGTCTGCGCGAGCATGGAAGTGCTGTCTCTCCGGAAGAGCTCTTTGCCCATCTCTTCCGCTCGATGGCAGAGGTGCTCGACATCTGGAGCGAGGGGCGCGGCATTCGCGAGATTGCCGCCCGCTGGCGCGATGTCGCTTGCGGCATCGGGGAGAAGATCACGGTCAATCTGCCGGACCGTTCGATTTCCGGGCAATTCGTCGGAATTGATGATAATGGCTTGTTGATGCTTAAAACCGGCGCGGGCAAGATGATGCAGATTGCCGCCGGAGATGTGTTTTTTGGATAGCTGAGCTTATGGCAAAACAGGACGAACTGGTATTTCTGCCTCTGGGCGGCGTCGGCGAAATTGGAATGAATCTCGCGCTGTACGGTTATGGCCCGGCGGATAACCGCCAGTGGATCATGGTTGACTGCGGCGTCACCTTTCCCGGCCCGGACCTGCCGGGCGTCGATCTGGTGCTGCCGGATATCGGCTATCTCGCCAAGGAGCGTAAGAACCTCAAGGCGATCATCATCACACATGCGCATGAGGACCACTACGGCGCGCTGGCCGACCTTTGGCCGGGCCTGAATGTTCCCGTCTACGGTTCGCCGTTCACAGCAGGGCTGCTGGAAGCCAAGCGCAATTTCGAGAAGGACGCAATCGGCGAGGTGCCGGTCACAATCTTCAAGGCCGGCGATACCATCAATGTCGGTCCGTTCAGCATCGAGGGCGTCGCCGTCAACCACTCGATCCCCGAGCCGATGTCGCTGATGATCCGCACGCCTCTGGGGAACGTCATTCATACCGGCGACTGGAAGATCGACCACGAGCCTTCGCTTGGGCCGCTCACCAACGAGACCCGCTTCCGCCAACTCGGCGATGAAGGCGTGTTGGCTCTGATGTGCGATTCCACCAATGCGCTGCGTGACGGCGTGTCGCCGTCCGAGAAAGACGTTTCGGAAAGCCTTGCCAAGATCATCGAGGATGCCGAAGGCCGGGTGGCGGTTACCACCTTCTCCTCCAACGTCGGCCGCATCCGCACCATTGCCGAGGCCGCGGAGGCTGCTGGCCGTGAAGTCCTGCTGCTTGGAAGTTCGCTGAAGCGCGTCGTCGACGTCTCGCGCGATATCGGGCTGATGGAAGGTATCAAGCCGTTCATCGCGGAAGACGAGTATGGCTATATTCCGCGTGACAAGGTCGTGGTTATCCTGACCGGCAGCCAGGGCGAGCCGCGCGCCGCACTCGCCAAGCTTTCGCGAGACGAAATGCGCAACGTCGCATTCTCCGCCGGCGATATCGTTGTCTTCTCGTCGCGCGCCATACCCGGAAACGAGAAGGCGATTCAGGACATCAAGAATGGCCTCATCGAACAGGGCGTTCACGTCATCACCGACAGCGAGGCCTTGGTTCATGTCTCCGGTCATCCTCGCCGCAATGAACTGCAGAAGATGTATGAGTTGACGCGGCCGAAGGTCGTCGTGCCGGTGCACGGCGAGGCAACGCACCTGACCGCGCACAAGGAGCTGGCGGAGCAATCCGGAATCAGCATGGTTCCGCGCGTGCGTAACGGCGACATGCTGCGCCTGGCGCCTGGTCCGGCCGAAGTTATCGACGAGGCCCCGCACGGGCGGATTTACAAGGACGGCTTGCTTATCGGCGATTTCGACGAGATGGGCATTGGCGAGCGCAAGAAGCTTTCCTATGTCGGCCATGTCGCCGTCAACGTCGTGATCGACAGCCGCTTTGACATCATCGGCGACCCTGACCTGGTTGCGGTCGGGCTTCCGGTCTTTGACGACGAGGGCGACGACATGGAAGACGCGCTCTTTGACGCCGTCGTCGGCGCAATAGAAAGCATTCCGCGCGCCCGCCGCAAGGACCTTAATATGCTGCAGGAGGCAGTGCGCCGGGCGGTCCGCGCCGCGGCGAACCAGATCTGGGGCAAGAAGCCGGTCGTGACGGCGTTCATTACAAAGGTATGATCCGATGCTGGGCCGCGTGAACCACATCGCCATCGTCGTTCCCGATCTTGCTGCAGCAACGGCAAGCTATCGCGATACGCTCGGTGCGAAGGTTTCCGCGCCACTGCCTCTGCCTGAGCATGGCGTTACCGTCGTCTTCGTGGAGTTGCCGAACACGAAAATGGAACTGCTGGAGCCGCTCGGTGAAAATTCGCCCGTCGCCGCCTTCCTGGAAAAGAGTCCATCCGGCGGCATGCACCACATCTGCTACGAGGTCGTGGATATTCTTGCGGCGCGCGACCACCTTGTGAATGCCGGGGCGAGGGTGCTTGGCAGCGGCGAACCGAAGACCGGTGCCCATGGCAAGCCCGTCCTCTTCCTGCACCCGAAGGATTTCTTTGGTACTCTGATCGAGCTGGAACAGGTCTAGCTGGTCCGCCGGAGCAGAAGAACCGGAAGACCGTTTGAGGTCTCCGTCATTCCGCTCTATAAACACATCTGTTGCGATGTTCGCAGCCGCGCCTCGGGACACAAGAATGCTGCAGATTTTTCTACAGGGCTTTGCCGTCTATTTCATCGTGTGGTGGATCACGCTCTTTGCGGTGTTGCCCATCGGCCTGCGTACCCAAGCGGAGGACAACGAGGTCGTTCTCGGCACCGTGCCGAGCGCGCCGACGCGGTTTCGGGCGCTTTTCACCTTCTCGCTGACGACGATCATCTCGGCGGTCGTCTATGTCGCCTGGTATGTTTCGTCGACTTATTTCGGCTGGGGGTTCGATGCCCTCCCGCAGATCGGCCCCCATTTCCAATAATTGGGGCTTTTGCTCGATCTTTGAGCATATGCCGTTGTTCTAATTAAAAATCCCTGTCATACGCGCGTCACAAAAGTGCGGCAGAGAACTCACGCAACGGCATGAGGCCTTACCGTTGCGTCAGAAGCGGCTTTCTGCAGGTGATGGCTGATAAAAAACCAAAAAAAAACAAGGCTGAAAGCCTTGTTTTCAAGTATCGCGTGATCTGTACCGTTGCCGGGGCTGCGATGAACGCGCCTAAGATCTGATCCTCCCAAGACTTGACCGCGAAATTCGGCAGGGATTGAACTCCCTGCCTGTTTTGTAAGCTAAAGCTAGCTCAAAGAATGGGCTTTGTCACCAGCTTTTTTTGCATTTTTGCTACAGTTGAGAAGAAAATTCCTGTTGATGACATTTTGACGCAAGCCGTTCAAAAAGCCCGCTTTTTCCAACAGGGGCATCTTTTGACGGTAAACTTGCGGCTACGGAAGGGCGCCTGCGCCCAACGCGGGTTTCTTTCCGGCCGCGAAGCGGTTATGAACGCTCCCAATACCAATGATCGCCGTCGATTCCGTATGAGATGCGGAATCCCCAACTGCTCTGGAATCCGTCATGCGTCTGTCCCGCTATTTTATGCCCATCCTTAAGGAAAACCCCAAGGAGGCGGAAATCGTCTCTCACCGGCTGATGCTGCGAACCGGAATGATCCGCCAGCAGTCTCAGGGCATCTATTCCTGGCTGCCGCTCGGCAAGCGGGTTCTCGACAAGGTCAACAACATCATCCGCGAGGAGCAGAACCGCGCGGGCGCCACCGAGCTTCTGATGCCGACGCTCCAGTCCGCCGAGCTCTGGCAGGAGAGCGGGCGCTATGACGCCTATGGCAAGGAGATGCTGCGCATCAAGGACCGGCAGGACCGGCCGATGCTTTACGGACCGACGAACGAGGAAATGGTGACGGATATCTTCCGCTCCTACGTCAAGTCCTACAAGAACCTGCCGCTCAACCTCTATCACATCCAGCTGAAGTTCCGCGACGAGATCCGCCCGCGCTTCGGCACCATGCGCTCGCGCGAATTCCTGATGAAGGATGCCTATTCCTTCGACCTGACGCGCGAAGGTGCCGAGCATTCCTACAACAAGATGTTCACGGCCTACCTGCGTACCTTCGACCGCCTGGGCCTGCGCGCCATTCCGATGCGCGCCGACACTGGCCCGATCGGCGGCAACTTGAGCCACGAGTTCATCATCCTAGCGGATACTGGCGAATCCGAAGTCTTCTGCCACAAGGATTTCGTCAATTTCGATATTCCGGCTGCAGATACGGACTTCGACAGCGTCGAGGGCCTGAAGGCCGTCTTCGACAAGTGGACCTCGCTCTACGCTGCAACGTCCGAAATGCATGACGAAGCCGCTTTCAACGCGGTGCCGGAGGGTGACCGTCTCTCCGCTCGCGGCATCGAGGTCGGGCACATCTTCTATTTCGGTACGAAATACTCCGAGCCGATGGGCGCCAAGGTGCAGGGTCCGGACGGCAAGGAACACGCCGTTCACATGGGTTCTTACGGGATCGGTCCGACGCGCCTTGTTCCCGCCATCATCGAAGCATCGCATGATGAGAACGGAATCATCTGGCCGGCTTCCGTCGCTCCCTTCGATGCGATCGTGATCAACATGAAGGCGGGCGACGACGCCTGCGACGCTGCCTGCGACAAGATTTACGCAGCGCTGTCGAATGCAGGCAAGGACGTTCTCTACGACGATACCGACGATCGCGCCGGAACGAAGTTCGCCACGGCCGATTTGATCGGTGTGCCCGTCCAGATCATCGCCGGTCCGCGCGCGGTCGCGAACGGCGAAGTGGAAATGAAGGACCGCAAGACCGGTGCCCGCGAAACGATGACCATCGACGCGGCGATCAACAAGCTCTTGGCGTAAGGCTGAACGGAGGCGAAATGGCAGAAGCGGCGGTGGACCAGCGGGGTTCGAAATCTGGCTTTGGTCCGGCAAGCAGCCCATTTTCTGCCTTCGAACGCCTTGTGGCGTGGCGCTACTTGCGCGCCCGCCGCAAGGAGGCCTTCATCTCTGTCATCGCCGGCTTTTCCTTCGTCGGCATCATGCTCGGCGTCGCAACGCTGATCATCGTCATGGCGGTGATGAACGGGTTCCGCACCGAGCTGATCTCGCGCATTCTCGGCATCAACGGCCATATGATCGTCCAGCCGGTGGACGGTCCCTTTAACGACTATGCGGCGTTGACTGACAAGTTTGCAGCAGTGCCGGGCATCAAGATGGCGCTGCCGCTGGTCGAGGGGCAGACGCTGGCCTCAGGGCAGGCGGGTGCAGGAACTGGCGCGCTGGTGCGCGGCATTCGTGCGGAAGACCTTACCAAGCTCAAGACGGTTTCCGATAACATCAAGTCCGGGGACATGGTGGGCTTCGCCTCCGGGCAGGGCGTTCTCGTCGGTTCCGGCATGGCAACGCAGCTCGGCCTGCAGCCGGGCGATACGATCACGCTGATCTCGCCGGAAGGCGACGTGACGCCGATGGGCATCAATCCGCGCGTCAAGTCATATACCGTTTCCGGCATCTTCGAGATCGGCATGTCGGAATATGACGCGGCGATCATCTACATGCCGCTCGAAGAGGCGCAGCTCTATTTCAATGCCGAGGGGCTCGTTCAGTCGATCGAGCTCTTCGCAAACAATCCTGATGATATCGACAATCTCCGTCCGAAGGTGGAGGCGGCGGCTGGCCGCCAGATCGCGATCACGGACTGGCGCCAGCGTAACCAGACGTTCTTTTCCGCCCTTGAGGTCGAGCGCAACGTCATGTTCATGATCCTGACGCTGATCGTCCTCGTTGCGGCGCTGAACATCATCTCCGGCCTGATCATGCTGGTGAAAGACAAAGGCAGCGATATCGCCATCCTTCGCACCATGGGTGCGACTTCCGGCTCGATCATGCGCATCTTCTTCATGACCGGTGCTGCGATCGGCATCGTCGGCACCGTTGCCGGCGTGCTGCTCGGCGTGATCGTCTGCATCAATATCGAATCGATCCGCGAGTTCTTCTCCTGGGTCTCGGGCACGGTGCTTTTCGATCCGCAGCTTTATTTCCTCAGCCAGCTGCCGGCGGAGATGAATCTCGGTGAAACGCTTTCCGTCGTCATCATGGCGCTGACGCTCTCCTTCCTTGCGACCATTTTTCCGGCCTGGCGAGCATCTCGGCTCGATCCGGTGCAGGCGCTCCGCTACGAATAAGGAATGCAGATTTCAATGAATCGGAACGTCGTTCTCAAGCTTTCCGGCGTCGAGCGTCACTATGGCCAGGGCGAAACGCTGCTTAGCATTCTCAAGGGCGCCGATTTTGCCCTCCATAGCGGCGAGATCGTTGCACTGGTTGCCCCATCGGGGACGGGCAAATCAACGCTGCTGCACGTGGCCGGGCTGCTGGAACATCCCGATGCCGGCGAAGTCATGATCAACGGCCATGCCTGCGAAGGACTGTCGGATGAGAAGCGCACCGCGATCCGCCGTAGCGAGATCGGCTTCGTCTATCAGTTCCACCACCTCCTGCCGGAATTCTCGGCGCTCGAAAACATCATGATGCCGCAGATGATCGCCGGCCTTCCGCGCAAGGAGGCCGCTGAACGCGCAGCGCAGCTGCTCGACTATATGCGCATCGGCCATCGCGGCACTCATCGGCCAGCCGAGCTATCGGGCGGCGAGCAGCAGCGCGTCGCGATTGCGCGTGCCGTCGCCAATGCGCCGGCGCTGCTTTTGGCCGACGAGCCGACCGGGAACCTCGATCCCGAAACCGCAAGCTACGTCTTTGACGCCCTCGAGGCGCTCGTCCGACAGTCCGGACTCGCGGCACTGATCGCCACGCACAATCACGAACTCGCCCGCCGCATGGACCGCCGCGTGACCATCAGCGAGGGCAAGCTCGTCGAGTTCTGAGAGACGCGCAGCAAGGCTACTTTCCGCAGATCGCCTGACCGGTCTCGTCGGTCCAGTCATGTATGGCGATTGTCTTCGGCGCGGCCTTAACGCTCTTGCCGTCCTTCTGCAGGCTTCCGGTCAGGGCGTTGTAATCGCAGGAACCGCCGGCATTGGGATCGAGCGTGTCATAATGCGTATAGGTGTAGCCGGCGACGATGAATTGCTTGTCTCGATAGGCAAGCGTCAATGTCTGATCCCAACGGTCGCGGCCCATCGCGCTGTTCTGTGAGTAGATCGCAATCGACGACTTGCCGGCTGCCTTGATAGACGGTTCCTGCCCGAACACGCCATCGGCGTCGGTACTGCCCCGGATCTTGCCGGGCGCGCTCACGGCAAGCCGCAGGAGATGATGATCCTGGTCTCGAAGATAGATGTAGATGCCGATCTCGCCGCCGTCTTCCGCCGGTGCCGCCAGGACTGCGAGGTCCTGCAGGCCATCCTGATCCCAGTCACCCGTGGCGGCATCGACGATGCGTGCGGGATCGATTGTTTCAGCCGAGGCGGCAGTCCCAAGGAACGCCCAGCAAAGAATGGTAACTACAATCTTCATGATTTGTTCTCCAGCTTTCCGTCGTTAACCAAACGGAAGAGATTCCTGTTGACACCAGAACAATAGCGGAACAAAGTAAAAACATAACAAGTAAAGGAGAGCCAAATGACTGACCTGATCCGTGATATCGCAGCATTCACCTCCATCGCAATGTTCGTAGCCAGCTTCTCGCTGATTCTGATGTCAATGTAATTTTTGAGGGGACTGTATAGCGTCATACAGTCCGAATAGGGGACTACTTCTGGACATCGCTGCCGGCAACCTCGACAATGCAGCCGATTCATTCGAGCGATTGAAAGGGCATGACATGGCGGATGCAGAGAGCGGTATCATCGGCGGTACGCCGGGTTTCGTCCATCTGCGTGTCCATTCGGCCTACTCGCTCCTCGAAGGCGCGTTGCCGCTGAAGAAAATCCTCTACAAGGCCTCCGGCGACAGCCAGCCGGCGATCGCCATCACAGACACCAACAACCTGTTCGTCGCTCTCGAGTTTTCGCAAAAAGCGATGGAGGAGGGGCTGCAGCCGATCATCGGCTGCCAGCTGTCGATCGACATGGAAGACGGCCTGGAGACCGAAAAGCGCGGCGGTCAGCAGGCGCTGCTCAAGCCACCGTCGATCGTCGTGCTTGCCGCGACCGCCGCAGGCTACGAGCGGCTCGTCGATCTCGTCAGCCGCGCGTACCTCGGCGGCGAGGACAACCAGGCTATCCATATCCGGGCGTCCTGGCTGGAGGAGGCCGGCACCGAGGGATTGGTCGCGCTGACGGGCGCGCTCGGCGGTCCCATCGACATGGCGCTGAAGCACGGCCACGCTGCGCAGGCCGAGAGCCGGCTGCTCACCCTGAAGCGCCTCTTCGCAGACAGGCTCTATGTCGAGCTGCAGCGCCACGGAACCTACGACAAGCGCCATGAGCAAAGGGTCGTGGGGCTTGCCTACGATCACGACCTGCCTCTGGTGGCAACCAACGAGGCATTCTTTCCGACGCGTGACGACTACGATGCCCATGATGCCTTGATGGCCGTTGCGCACAACTCCATCGTTTCCGACGACAGCCGCTTCCGCCTGACGCCCGATCACTACCTGAAGAGCCGCGCCGAAATGGCAAAGCTCTTTGCCGACGTGCCGGAAGCGCTGGAAAACACGGTCGAGATCGCCCGCCGCTGCTCCTTCATTCTGAAGACCCGCAAGCCGATCCTGCCGCGCTTTACCGGCGCAACGGCGGATGCCGAGGAGGCGGAACGCGCTGAGGCGCTCGAACTCCGCCGCCAGGCGGAAGAGGGGCTCGACATGCGCCTTGCGACGCTCGGCATGTCTGCGGGCTACGAGGAAAAGGATTACCGGGAGCGGCTCGAGTTCGAGCTGAGCGTCATCGAGCGCATGAAGTTCCCGGGCTACTTCCTGATCGTTGCCGACTTCATCAAATGGGCGAAGCAGCATGATATTCCGGTCGGCCCGGGCCGCGGTTCGGGCGCCGGCTCGCTCGTCGCCTATGCGCTGACGATCACCGATGTCGATCCGCTGCGCTTCTCGCTGCTCTTCGAACGCTTCCTCAATCCGGAACGCGTCTCGATGCCCGACTTCGACATCGACTTCTGCCAGGACCGCCGCGAAGAGGTGATCCGCTACGTTCAGAAGAAATACGGCCGCGAGCAGGTGGCCCAGATCATCACCTTCGGTTCGCTGCAGGCGCGCGCCGCCCTCCGCGACGTCGGCCGCGTGCTGGAAATGCCTTACGGCCAGGTCGACAAGATCTGCAAGCTGGTGCCGAACAACCCGGCCAATCCGACGCCGCTCTCCAAGGCGATCGAGGAGGAGCCGAAGCTTCAGGAAGAGGCGGCGAAGGAGCCTGTCGTAGCGCGGCTTCTCGATATCGCCCAGAAGATCGAAGGCCTTTACCGCCACGCTTCGACGCATGCCGCTGGTATCGTCATCGGCGACCGTCCGCTCTCGAAGCTGGTTCCGATGTATCGCGATCCGCGCTCCGACATGCCGGTCACCCAGTTCAACATGAAGTGGGTGGAGCAGGCCGGTCTCGTCAAGTTCGACTTCCTCGGCCTGAAGACGCTGACGGTGCTGAAGGTTGCGGTCGATTTCGTCGCCAAGCGCGGCATCAATGTCGACCTTGCCTCGATCCCGCTCGACGACACGAAGACATACGAGATGCTGTCGCGCGGCGAAACGGTCGGCGTGTTCCAGGTTGAAAGTGCCGGCATGCGTAAGGCGCTGATCGGCATGAAGCCGGACTGCATCGAGGACATCATCGCGCTCGTGGCGCTCTACCGCCCGGGCCCGATGGAGAATATCCCGACCTACAATGCCCGCAAGCATGGCGAGGAGGAGGTCGAGTCGATCCATCCGACGATCGACTATCTGCTGAAGGAAACGCAGGGCGTCATCGTTTACCAGGAGCAGGTGATGCAGATCGCCCAGGTCCTGTCCGGCTATTCGCTCGGCGAAGCCGATCTTCTGCGCCGCGCCATGGGTAAGAAGATCAAGGCCGAGATGGACCAGCAGCGCGAGCGCTTCGTCGACGGTGCCGTCAAGAACGGCGTGTCGAAGCCGCAGGCCGACAACATCTTCGAGCTGCTGGCGAAGTTCGCAAACTACGGCTTCAACAAATCGCACGCCGCCGCCTACGCCATCGTTTCCTACCAGACCGCCTACATGAAGGCGCATTACCCGGTCGAGTTCCTGGCCGCGTCGATGACGCTCGACATGTCGAACACCGATAAGGTCAACGACTTCCGTCAGGATGCCAAGCGCCTCGGCATCGAAGTCATCGCGCCCTCCGTCCAGACCTCCTTCCGTCATTTCGAAACCGGCGACAACCGCATCTACTTTGCGCTCGCAGCCATCAAGGGCGTCGGCGAAAATGCCGTCGATCACATTGTCGGAGTGCGCGGCGACACGGTGTTTGCAAGCATCGAGGATTTCTGCCTGCGCATCGACCCGCGCCAGGTCAACCGGCGCGTGCTGGAAAGCCTGATCTATGCCGGCGCCTTCGATTGTTTCGGCCAGGACCGTGCGCAGCTCGCAGCCGGCCTTGATCGCATCATGGGCTACGCGCAGCGCGCGCAGGAAAACAAGCTAAGCGGCCAGTCAGATATCTTCGGCGGTGCGCTGTCATCCGGGCCGGAGAAGATTGCGCTGCCGCCCTTTGCGCCCTGGCTCGCGTCCGAGCGGCTGCTCAAGGAGTTCCAGGTGCTGGGCTTTTATCTGACGGCTCACCCGCTCGACAGCTACAACAGCATCCTGCAGAAGATGCGTGTCCAGACCTTTGCGGAGTTCTCGACCGCGGTGAAGCAAGGGGCAACCAATGCCCGCCTTGCCGGGACCGTCATTTCGAAGCAGGAGCGCAAGACGCGCACCGGCAATAAGATGGGCATCATCGTCTTCTCGGATTCGTCGGGGCAGTTCGAAGCCGTTCTGTTCTCCGAAATGCTGAATCAGTACCGCGATGTGCTGGAGCCTGGAAAATCCTTCGTGCTCACGGCCACCGGCGAAGAGCGGCCGGAGGGCGTCGGGCTGCGCTTGCAGACGATCCAGTCACTCGAGGAAAAGTCGCTGCAGATGCAAAAGGCGCTGCGCGTCTATGTCCGCGATTCGGGCCCGCTGCGCGCCGTTGCGGCGCATCTCAACGCCAAGGGCGACGGCCTCGTTTCCTTCATCGTCATCAAGGAAGAGGGCAAGCGCGAGGTCGAAGTCGAGCTGCCGCAGAAATACCGCATCACGCCCGAGATTGCTGCCGCACTGCGCGCCGCACCCGGTATCATCGATGTCGAGCTGGTCTAGCTCCTCAAGATTTCCGCAGTTGCTTTGAATTCAAGCGAAGGTCGTTTCGAGCGCCTTCGCCGCATCCCTCGCATGGTTTCTACGCTCAATGAAGTTGCGTGCCCGGGGGATTGGATCATGCAGATATTGATCGGGCCCGCGCATCTTCCGTTGATTGAGCTCGGCCGTATTGAGCGGATCGAAATCGACTCGCTCGATCGCACAGCCCCACCCCGGACTATGAGAAGCCCAGCCCTTCCGATGGTGTTCCAGGAGCCGTTCGCGCCCGGAGTAGCCGTGGTAATCGAAGGCGATGATGCCGTTCGTCACATACATATGTCCTCCCCAAAAGCTTTCATGCGGAATGATGCGCTCAGCATGGAAGCCTTCAAGAGGCGGGCACTGAAGGAAGACGCCTGCGAGGATATGGCACGCGCCATAGCCGAAGAAGATACGGTCAGGCAGCGCCCACCGCTTTTCGGGATTTTTCTTGATGCCGGGCTTCAGGACGTACATGCGTCAGCATTCCCATTTTCGATCAAGCCACCGCTGCATTGATCGATTATCCTGATTCCCAAAATCCAGGAACTGACACGCCAGGTTCAAGACCTGTGAGATCAGCTTTATCGCGTGATCGTGATGAAATCCGTGCCGGCGCCTGTCTCGGGGCCGATGCCGCTGTCGGTGATCGTCAAAGTCGAACCGGCTGCCAGCATGCCGTCGATCCTCCGGCGCGTTTGGTCCGGGAGAGAGATGCGCGACAGCGCGTTGGCGATCGGCGTGCCCGTTACGATCGAGCTTTCCTGGTTTGCAATTCCGAGCCGCTTCATCGTCTCCCGGTAGAGATCATTCTTGAGCGTCACGCCCAGCCAGTTGGCCGTGCCGCTCTCGGCATCAACAGCGTGCAGCGTGAAAAAATGCGTGCCAAGTGCGAGCCGCGGATTTTCGATGGTCAGCGGCGCCTCGAACACGGGTTTGAAATCCTGACGCACCATGATGACGCCGTTCGGCGGTTCGCCTTTGCCTGCCGCAGCATAAACTTCCCTTAGGAGAGTATCGCTGACGAGGGCCTTGTCGCCCCTGAAAAGCGCCGGTCGCAAAGCTTTGAAAAGGTTGATGGCCTGAATGGTCGCCGTGCCGAGCAGGCCGTCGGGTTTGCCTGCCGAAAAGCCCAGCTGGTTGAGATAGGTCTGAATATCGAGCACGGTCTCGCGCTGCGTACGACGGGTGATCAGAATGCGGATCGGATCGGTGTTCTCAGGTGCCACGATGGCCGCTACAGGCTGAGGCCCGACCGTGTTCATCGCCAGTTGAACGGACTTCCCGCCGGTGTCGCCGATCGCAGGGCGCAGTTGCACATCCGAGAGCAGCAGTGGCGGCTCCGGCACTTCGGGATGGAAAAGATTGGGATGCACGATCGGCTCCGGCGCAACTTCGGCATCGCTGATGATGACCGGCACGCTCAGGTCCGTCATCTTATAGAGTTCCCGGGCAAAGGCGGCAGGCATGCGCACGCAGCCGTGCGAGGCGGGATAGCGCGGCACTGAATTCGATTCGTGGAGCGCGATGCCGGACCAGGTCAGCCGCTGCATCCAGGGCATGGGAGCGTCCGAATAGAGGTTGGACTCGTGATACTTCTGCTTCTCGAGAACGGAGAAGATGCCGCTCGGCGTCGTGTGCCCAGCCTTGCCGGTCGAAACCTTCGACGTCGCCACCACTTCCGCCCCGTCATAGACCGTAAGCGACTGTTTGTTCTTTGAAACGAAGATTTGCAGGGTGCGAGCGTCGGCCGCAAGCGCTGCATGATGCACGAGTGCGGTCGCCGACAGCAAGCCGAGGCCGAAAACTAAACGCGAGAACATGTTATCCAACCAATACGCAATACTTGTCCGGGACAGTATGGCACGATGTTTAAGGAAGCCTTGAGCATTCGTGGCTCAAAGCGGTCCTCACGCATTGGTGATTTTGAGGCCGCTCCGGCGGCGTGGTTGGCAGACTATCCGTCGCGCTTGCCGCCGCCGAACGTATAGCCAGTCTCCACGGTTTTCTTGCCGAATTTGTCGCGCAGCCTGTCCATGGCGGCTTCCGCCGCCGCGCGCCGCGTGGATTGCTGGTCGATGAGATCCGGCGGGTCGGCGCGTCCCGGGTCGCAAAGGTCGGTGACGCCAATGCCGATCAGGCGGAATTTCGTTCCGTCCGTCTCTTTCTCCAGAAGTTCGATGCCGGTGCGGAAAATCCGGTCGGCGAGCTGCGTCGGGTCTTCCAGTTTCCGGTTGCGGGTACGGGATTTGAAGTCTGCCGTCTTCATCTTCAGGACGACGGTATTCCCGGCGATGCCACTCTTCTTCAACCTCCAGGAGACTGTTTCAGAGAGGTTGCGCAGGATCGGTACCAGTTCGTCATAGCGGGAGATGTCGTCGAAAAAGGTCGTTTCGGAAGAGACGCTCTTGGCCGGATCGTTGAGGTGCACCTCGCGGTCGTCGATGCCGCGCGAAAGGCGCGCAAGCCTCTGGCCCATGCTGCCGTAGCGACGCATGAGGTCCGGTTCCTCCATTGTCTGAAGCTGGCCGATCGTGCG
The DNA here is from genome assembly GCF_012641395.1 of Rhizobium sp. P32RR-XVIII. Taxonomy (GTDB): domain Bacteria; phylum Pseudomonadota; class Alphaproteobacteria; order Rhizobiales; family Rhizobiaceae; genus Rhizobium. The sequence continues at coordinate 496,244 of NZ_JABAIH010000002.1, forward strand.
GATGCCGTCTGCTTCGAGCGTCGCCGCGAAGGCTTTGCCCACGCCCCAGACCATGGTGACCGGCCGCGGCGCCAGAAACTCGACGGCCTCTTCACGACCAATGACGGAAAAGCCGCGCGGCTTCTGCAGGTCGGAGGCCACCTTGGCGAGGAACTTGCAATAGGAAAGCCCGACGGAAACCGTGATCCCGATCTCCTTTTCGACGCGGCGCGCGAATTTTGCGAGCGTGCGCGCCGGCGGATCGTGATGCAGGCGCTGGGTGCCGCCGAGCTCGAGGAAGGCCTCGTCGATCGAAAGCGGCTGCACCAGCGGCGTCAGTTCCTGCATCAGGGCGCGGACCTCACGGCCGACCTTGACGTACTTCTCCATATCAGGGCGGATGACGATCGCCTGCGGGCAGGCTTCCAGCGCCTTGAACATCGGCATGGCGGAGCGAACGCCGTGAATGCGGGCGACATAGCAGGCGGTGGAGACGACGCCGCGTTTGCCGCCGCCGATGATGACCGGCTTGTCCGCAAGGTCCGGATTGTCGCGCTTCTCGACGGCCGCATAGAAGGCGTCGCAGTCGATATGGGCGAGCGTCAGGTCATAGAGTTCCTTGTGCCGGACGAGGCGAGGGCTGCCGCAGGCCGCGCAACGGCGCGCTTCGCTCTTCTGCTCGGCAAGGCAGTCGCGACAGAAGCCGGGTGTCTTGTCTGGCTTGAGCATCATCGTGGTGGGAACAAAGATTGAACATCCGCAGATTACGCTTTAAGCTTTTGAGTCTCAAGAGACGGGAGAGAATTGACCTTGGATATCGAGCTGCGTTTTGAGCCGGTGACGCCCGGGCGCTGGGCAGATTTCGAAACGCTTTTCGGCCCGCGCGGCGCCTTCTGCGACTGCTGGTGCGTGGCCCTCAGGCTGCCGCATGCGGCGCGCACAAAAATGCGGCCGGATGAGCGGAAGGCGCATATCAAGACCCGCATCGCCGCCGGTCCGCCGCCGGGTATTCTCGCCTATGCGGAAGACCAGCCAGTGGCCTGGGTGCAGGTGGGGCCGCGGCATGACGTTCCGCAGTTCAACTCGCCACGCACCGTTTCGCGCCCGCTGGAGGATGGCGACGCTCTGGACCCCTCGGTATGGGCGGTCAGCTGCTTCTTTCTTTCGGCGCCGTTGCGCGGCAAGGGCCTCAGTCACCATCTGCTGCGGGCCGCCATCGACCACGCGAAGCAAAACGGCGCGCGCTATCTGGAAGGCTGTCCCATCGACCACACGAAGCAATCGAAATCGGTGACGCTCTGCATCGGTTCGACGGCGATCTTCGATGCCGCGGGCTTCGCGCCTGTGGCGAGGCGAAAGGACGGAAGGCCGCTCATGCGGCTGGATTTGCAGCAGTGAGGCTTCGCGCGGCGTTGGCGTCGTCGAAATGCCGGCCGATCAGGGACGCGGCTTCGTCCCAGGTGGCGATGCGTGGAATGCCATCCATGGCCGCCGGCGCGAAACGATGGATTTCGGAAACCGGCATCATGTGAAGTAGAAGGCAGCTCTCGACATGTTCGCGCACCGAATGAAGGTTCATAGCCATGTCGTCGATGAAAACGACGGGCAGGGCGCGCGTGCCGTGCAGGGTCTTCACCACCGGGCCCTTCGGCTGACGGGTCGCGAGCAGTGGGTAAGCGAGGCCGAACCGATCGAGCAGCCGCCGCCGCCGGTCGGCATAGACCGGCGGCATTGCCGTGAGGAAAACGATGTCAGCATCGGCGGCGAGCCGGCCGAGTGTCTCGACGGCGAGCGAAAGCGGCAACTGCCACTTTTCCTGCCGTTCGAAGAAGGTGTCGATCAGCCGGCTGACATGGATATCCTCCAGCGCAACGCCATCTCTGGAGACGATGTTGCCATGCAGGCGAAAGGAACGCGGCAAAAGCTCATGGCCTTCGCTCAGAAGGAAGCGCTGAAAAGGATCGATAAACTGCAGCACGACGTCATCGACATCGCAGACGATCAGCGGCCGGTCGCCCAACCGCACGTGAGTGATATCGAGCGTTTCGGCCTCCATCACGCTCAGTATTCTCCCGAATCGAGGCCGGGGGAGGAGAAATGCCGCCATGCGGCACTGAGGGTCTCGGGCGTCGTGCCGCTCGCTTCGCAGAAAGCCATTGCCGTCGGCTCGTGTTGCATCAGAAAATCGAGCATGCCGGCGAGAAAACCCGGGTCGTTGATGGCGTTGCGGACCTGGGCCGGCTCGACGCCCGTCAGCGCTAGAAAACGCGAGAACAGGTCCGGCTCATTGGCGAGCCAGCCGAGAACAGCGATGGCGGTTTCCTGCGGGTCTTTCGCTAATTGTTTGGAAGTCTTGAAGTTGCTTTGCATTTCGCTGGGTGAGTTACCTTTTTTTCAACCAAATACCGGTAGTTTGCAGCTATCGGTTTCCTTGAATCGCGCGCCCGCAGATTTTCCGTCACGGCGCGGGCGGCAGCAAGGGGACGTAAGGATGAGCGTGCCATGCCCAAACAGGTGATGATTGTAGAAGATAACGAGCTCAACATGAAGCTCTTTCGCGACCTCATCGAAGCGTCCGGCTATACCACGATTCAAACCCGAAATGGCATGGAAGCGCTTGATCTTGCTCGCAAATACCGACCTGATCTGATCCTTATGGATATCCAGCTTCCGGAAGTTTCCGGTCTGGAAGTCACCAAGTGGCTGAAGGAAGACGACGAGCTGCACGTCATCCCGGTGATTGCAGTGACGGCCTTTGCAATGAAGGGCGACGAGGAGCGCATCCGCCAGGGCGGCTGCGAAGCCTATGTCTCCAAGCCCATCTCGGTTCCGAAGTTCATCGAAACGATCAAGACCTATCTCGGCGATGCCTAGCGCATCTGAAAGACGTTTATGACTGCGCGCATATTGGTGGTTGACGATATTCCGGCGAACGTGAAGCTGCTAGAAGCGCGGCTTCTTGCGGAATATTTCGACGTGCTGACGGCCGCCGATGGCTATGAGGCGCTGGCGATCTGCGAGCGCAACCAGGTCGACCTCGTCCTGCTCGATGTGATGATGCCGGGGCTCGACGGCTTCGAGGTTTGCGCGCGGCTGAAGGCGAACGCCAGAACATCGCATATTCCGGTGGTGATGGTGACGGCACTGGACCAGCCAGCCGATCGCGTGCGCGGCCTGAAGGCGGGCGCCGACGATTTCCTCACCAAGCCGGTCAACGACCTCCAACTCATTTCCCGCGTGAAAAGCCTCCTGCGCCTGAAGACGTTGAGCGATGAACTGCGCATCCGCGCCGAGACAGCGCAGACGATGGGCATCGAAGACATGCTGCGAGGCAATGAAGGGCGCGCGGAAGAGGCCGGCCAGATTCTGCTGGTCGACAGCCGCGCCAACTCGCAGGAGCGCATCATCAAGGCGCTGAGGCCGATCGCCGAAGCGACTGCCATTTCCGATCCGCAGGCAGCATTGTTCGAAGCGGCCGAAAACGCCTTTGAGCTGGTGATCGTCAACGCCAATTTCGACGACTATGATCCGTTGCGGCTCTGCTCGCAGTTCCGCTCCCTTGAGCGCACCCGCTTCCTGCCGATCCTGATCATCACGGAGCAGGGCGCCGATGACATGGTCATCCGGGCGCTCGATCTCGGGGTCAACGACTACATCATCCGCCCGGTCGATACGAATGAGCTCATTGCTCGCAGCCTGACGCAGATCCGCCGCAAGCGTTACAACGACCGTCTGCGCGCCAGCGTTAAGCAGACCATCGAGCTTGCAGTCACCGATCCGCTGACCGGCCTCAACAACCGCCGCTATCTCGACAATCATCTCAACCTTCTCTTCAGCCGTTCGATGGCGCGAGGCCGGCCGCTTTCCGTGCTGATTACCGACATCGACCGTTTCAAGCAGGTCAACGATACGCACGGCCACGATGCCGGCGACCAGGTGCTCAAGGAATTTGCCAACCGCATCCGCTCGACGGTGCGCGGCGCCGATCTCGCGTGCCGCTATGGCGGCGAGGAATTCGTTGTCGTGATGCCGGATACCTCGCCTGAAGTGGCTGCTGCGGTTGCCGAGCGGCTTCGGGCAGCGGTCGAGAGCATTCCCTTCCAGCTGAAATCGGCAGAGCAGGCGCTGAACGTCACCGCCTCCTTCGGCATTTCATCGCGCCTGTCTTCCGTCCTCACGCCCGACCAGCTTATGAAGCAGGCAGATCTTGCTCTTTACGAAGCAAAGAACACCGGTCGAAACCGCGTTGTTGCTGCTGCCGCCTGATCAAATTCGACTTCACAACGGATCGAAAGAGTAGTTTTCCACCGGAAAACGCTAATCCTTAAACATTTGTAATAAAGGCGTCGGAGAAACGGCCCAGTCTTCAGACAGTGCCGCTTGGAAGTGGATCTCTAAATATAAGAGGCCATTTCTGGAAATATCGCGAGTGGGGATAAGAACAGCAGCGCTGCCATATAAGAATAGCACGTTTTGAGGGGCAGCTTCGGAGAGGGTGCTATTGGTGCAATCGAAGTGTCCGATGTCTTACGTAAGGTCAGCATCCATAGTGCTACTGCGATATATCGAGTGGTTTCTTGGCCGAAACTATTTCATTTTATGGCTGCAGAGATCAATCGGCTAGCACCCGGCTGTCCCGAAGTTGGACTTTTAACCATAGGAGCATGCTAGGAATTCCGGCGATTAAGAATTTGTTGATTTTCTTTCATTTTTGCGCAAATTATCGGCTCATAGAGAAAGCGCTCCTTTTGGAGGCGCCGTCATACCCCATGATGCTCAGGTCCGCCGCATCTCCTGGGTCGTGGGGTCGGCCGGCTAGCACGCAACTCAAGCGGTTCCTCGTGCCGCGTTGCCTGCTGGCCGGCCCCCAATTCAACAGAAACGCCGTCCTTCCCCTTGCGGAAGGACGGCGTTTCTGTTTGCGCTGACATGGTGGCAACTGGCGCGCAAGGCACAAAAAAGCGCGCAACCGGATGGCGCGCGCTCCTTGAATCAACCCGAAATCAAGAATTACTTGATCTTGGTTTCCTTGAACTCGACGTGCTTCTTAGCAACCGGGTCGTACTTGGTCTTCGTCATCTTGTCCGTCATCGTACGGCTGTTCTTCGTCGTGACGTAGAAGAAACCGGTGTCGGCCGTCGACAGCAGCTTGATCTTAATTGTGGTAGCCTTGGCCATGGTCGTCCTGCCTTTAAGAAAATGAAAGCCGTGGAAAGCCGGATGGGCTCCACGGCAAATTCTGGCGCGAAACTACGAATCCCGCCCGAAAAGTCAAGCCCGCTTTCGGAGGAAAAGCAGCCTTATGCCGGCCAGTATGGCATAAAGGCCGAAGAAACAGGCGATTGACCACGCAAAGCCGTTGTTTCCGGCAACGTCGATTGCCGCACCGATCACCTGTGGACCGGCAACAGTGCCGACGGCGTAGCAGAAGACGAAGGCGGCATTTGCCGCGGCAAGATCGGAGCCTGTCAGGCGTGAGCCGAGATGGCTGAGGCCTACGGTGTAGAGGCCGGCGACGCAACCGCCCCAGAAAAGCAGCACCAGCGCCATCATGATCCAGCTATGGGAGAGGACCGGAAGCATCAGTGAGCCGATAAGGCCCATGAAGGCCATCCCGGCGAGAAGCGGGCGCTTGTCGGAAATCTTATCGGAGAGCAGCCCGACCGGAATCTGAAAGATGACGTTGCCGACACCCATGACCGTCAGCAGCAGTGCCGCCTGCGTTTCGGTGAAGTTCGCGCGTATCGCGTAGATCGGAAAGAGCGAAAGCCCACCCGCCTCGACGGCGCCGAAAATAAAGACAGCTGCGGTCGCCGTCGGCACTAGGAAGACGTAGCGCATGAAATGCAGCTCCGGCTTCTCGTCAAGGATGGGGCTTTCATGCCGGGCGATGAAGATCGGAATCGCTGCAAGCAGGATCGCAATCGCGCCGACGAGAAACGGCATTATGCCGTCGCTGCCGAGGATGGAGAAGAGCAGGGGGCCGGCGGCGAAACCGATTGAAAGCACCGTCGCGTAGATGCCCAGTACGAAGCCGCGTTTTGAAGGGGGCGAGGCCGCGTTGATCCAGAACTCGGAGAGGATGAAGAGGGTGGTCGTCGTGCCGTGGAAGGCAAAGCGCAGTGGAAACCAGAGCCAGAAATTCTCCGCGTAATAAAATCCGAGCGCGCTGAGAGCCGCGATCACCACCGCCCAGAGCATGGTCGATGCGACGCCGAATTCATGCGCGAGTTTCGTCGTGATCGGTGCTGCGATCATGGCGGCGACCCCCGCCATGGCGGTATTCAGGCCGATGAGCGTTGAGGGGATGCCGCGCTTTTCCAGGATGATGCTGAGAAGCGGAAGTCCGAGGCCGATTGCGATTCCCACGGCGGAAATCGACGAGATCGCGGCAACCAGCGACGGCCAATGGATTTCTTCGACATCGCCCGCTGTGCCGTTTCTCGGCTGAGACATTAATTCATCCTTGAGTGACTAAAGCGAATCGCCCGTTTTTTGTGACACATAGAAAGGCACATGCGTACCAAATCTAAGTGACGGACTTTGTTTACGGAAAGTCCGGTGCCGATGGCAATAGATCAGGCAAGATGTTCATTTAGAAACGCTTTACCATTCACTTGGCCGGACCGGCGCTGAAGGCATAGATAACCCCGCAGCGCCGATAAGCGTTGCCCACTACATGCGAAATATGTCTTGACCGTGAAGGTTCGCTTACATTGAGCGGCGACGGCCGGGGATCTCGTATTCGTCGTGATCGTCGCCGTGCCCGCCGAAGCCGTGCAGACGAAGCGCCCATTGCAGGCCAATCACGCCACCCTTGATCGGCTGGATTATCAGCAGCGCGGCCAGCAGGGTAATGGGTGTCCAGATGGCGAAGGTGAGCCACAGCGACATTGGCCAAACCATGTCGGTCATCATGTAGCCCCCGATGACGATGTGGCCGACGATGACGATGGTGAGGTAAGGCGGCAGGTCGTCGGAACGGTGGTGATACATCGCCTCGCCGCAGACGGCGCAATTGTCGACAGGCTTCAGGAAAGCCCTGAAAAGCTTGCCGGTGCCGCAATGCGGGCAGCGGTTCTGCATGCCGCGCATGATGGAGCGGCCAAGCGGACGTTCGGTCTTTTCGGCTTCTCCATAACGGGTCGATTGTTCGTTGGAGGCGGTGCTCATGGTCTTCCTTCCTGCGTCCCTACACGCATGGGCGCCGCCAGCCCGCTGCGCGGACAAGGGACGCTCTTCACTTCAAATGCAGAGCACCCCGGAAGGATGCTCTACCGCCGCCCTCTGGGCGGCCTTGTCCCGGCCTTGTTGCGGGCCTGCCGGTTGTCGCGGCGGCCAGCCTTGTGGAAGGAGCGCACCGCCGTCGGCATCTTGCGTCCTTCGCTTACCATCTCGAAACGAAGCGCACCGGCAAGCGGGATCGCTTCAGCGAGCTTTACGGTCACGTCGTCCCCGAGACGGTACCCCAGTCCGGTCCTTTCACCCGACAGCGCCTGATGCGCCTCGTCATAGATGAAATAGTCCGTACCGAGCGTTGATATAGGTATGAAGCCATCGGCTCCATATTCAGGGAGAGCGACAAATAGTCCCGATTTCGTGACACCGGAAACGCGTCCTTCGAATTCTTCGCCGACGCGCGTGCTGAGGTGATGGGCGATCAGGCGATCGACCGTTTCACGCTCCGCCGCCATCGCGCGGCGCTCGAAGGTCGAGATTTCGGCGGCGATATCGTCAAGTGAGGCTTCTTCCTCCGGCGTGATGCCGCCTTCGCCAAGACCGAGCGAGCCGACCAGCGCGCGATGGACGATCAGGTCCGCGTATCGGCGGATCGGCGATGTGAAGTGGGCATATTTCATGAGGTTCAGCCCGAAATGGCCGATGTTCTCCGGACTGTAGATCGCCTGGCTCTGCGACCTGAGCACCATTTCATTGACCATGGTCTGATGCGGTGTGTTTTCGGCCTTGGCGAGGATGCCGTTGAAGCTGTTCGCCCGCACGCTGCCGCCCTTGGTAAGCGAAATGCCAAGCGTTGCCAGAAATTCCCGCAGGATCTCCTGCTTGGCGAGGGTCGGCCCATCGTGGATGCGATAGATCAGCATCTGACGCTTCTTCTCAAGCGTTTCGGCGGCACAGACGTTGGCCTGGATCATCATCTCTTCGATGAGTTTGTGGGCGTCGAGCCGCGGCGGCACGAAGACGCGGTCGACGGTGCCGTCCGGTTTCAACAGGATCTTCCGCTCGGGCATGTCGAGCTCGAGCGGCTGACGCCTGTCGCGGCCGCGCCTTATAATCTCATAGGCCTGCCAAAGGGGCCTCAGGATCGGTTCCAGCAGCGGCCCGGTCTTGTCATCCGGCTTGCCGTCGATTGCCGCCTGCGCCTGGCTGTAGGCGAGCTTCGCGGCACTCTTCATCATCACACGGTGAAACGTGTGCCCGATCTTTCGGCCTTCCTTCGAGAAGACCATGCGAACGGCAAGCGCCGGCCGGTCGACGCCTTCCTTCAACGAGCAGAGATCGTTGGAAATACGCTCCGGCAGCATCGGCACCACCCGGTCGGGGAAATAGACCGAGTTGCCGCGCTTCAGCGCTTCGCGGTCAAGTGCCGAATTGGGCCTCACATAGTAGGACACATCGGCGATTGCCACGGTGATGACCACGCCGCCGGGATTATCGGGCGAGGGATCCTGCTCGGCATAGACCGCGTCGTCGTGGTCCTTTGCATCGGCCGGGTCGATAGTGATCAGCGGCACATCGCGCCAGTCCTCGCGATGCGACATGGTCGCGGGCTTCGCAGCCTCGGCCTCGTCGATGACTGCCGGCGGGAACACATGCGGGATGCCGTGCGCGTGGATCGCGATCATCGAGATCGCCTTCTCGGAGCCGACGGAGCCGACGACCGACAGCACTTTTGCGCGCGGCAGGCCGAAGCGTCCCAGGCGGGCGATCTCGACTTCGACCAGGTCGCCGTCCTTGGCACCGCCGGTATAATCCGGATCGATCACCATTTCCTCGCCGCGCTTCTCGATCGGCAGCAGCCGTCCCGCGCCGCCGGGCGCCGTGCGGAAGACGCCCATGCTCGCGCCGCGGCGCTTTTCGATGATCTTGATGATGCGCGCCGTATAGGCGGGGCCGCCTCGGTCCTTGGCCGGGAAGATCTTCGCTACGACGCGGTCGCCCATTCCGGCAACGGGCGCCTTGCCCTTGCCCTGGCGTCCTGCCGGTGACGACTGGCGGATGGCGACCGCTGGCGCAACACCCTGATCGTCCGGCCATTCCGCCGGCCGCCCGATCAGTTCGCCGTCCTTGTCGCGCGTGGTGATGTCGAGAACGGTAACAGGCGGAAGCGCGCCCGGCCGGATCAGCGACTTGCGCGTCTTCTGCAGCATGCCCTCCTGCTCGAGATCGCGCAGCAGATGCTTGAGTTCGACGCGGTTGTCGCCCTTCAGCCCGAAAGCCTTGGCGATTTCCCGCTTGGAGGCCTGTTGCGGATGATCGGCGATGAAACGCAGGATGACTTCGCGAGACGGCAATGCGCCATGCACGATGTTCAGCGGTTCGACGACCGCGCCATCTTGGTCTGCGCGGCCGATCTTGCCCGGGCGTCTGCCCATGGTGTTCGTTCTTTCGCGCGGGGCCTTGCTCACAGTCAGCTCTTTTTCGTTTTCGCGGGCGCTTTCGCCTTCGCAGATGCCTTGGTCTTTGGCTTGGCGGCTGTCTTCGTCGCCTTGCCTTCGGCAGCCTCGGCCTTCGCCTTCGGCTTCGCTTTGCCCTTGGCCGCCGGCGCCTTGCTGGCCTTTGCGGCGATCAGCGCGAGCGCTTCCTCGACGGTGATCGCCTGCGGATCCTTGCCCTTCGGCAGGGTCGCATTCACCTTGCCCCAGCTCACATAGGGCCCGTACTTGCCATCGCGAACAGTGATCGCACCGCCATCGGGATGCTCGCCCAACTCCTTCAGCGCGGCCGGTGTTCCGCGGCCGCGTCCGCCCGGAGCCTTGTTCGCTTTCTCGGCAATCAGCGTCACGGCACGGTTGAGGCCGACCGAGAACACATCCTCGACGCTTTCCAGATTGGCGTAGCCGCCGTCATGGAGAAGGAACGGCCCGTAGCGGCCGATGCCGGACGAGATCATCTTGCCGGTTTCCGGATGTTTGCCGATATCGCGCGGTAGCGAAATCAGGGCCATCGCCTTCTCGTAATCGATATCCTCCGGCTTCCAGCCCTTCGGGAGCGAGGCGCGCTTGGCATCCTTGCCGTCGCCACGCTGGATGTAGGGGCCGAAGCGGCCGGAACGCAGCGTCAGTTCCTCGCCGGTCACCGGATCGGTGCCGAGATTCTTCGGTTCGTTCAGTGCCCCGTTTTCGGCTTCCCCACCGTTTTCGGAGGAAAGCTGGCGGGTATAGTTGCACTCCGGATAGTTCGAGCAGCCGACGAATGCGCCGTATTTGCCGAGCTTCAGCGATAGGTTGCCGGTACCGCAGACCTGGCAGATGCGCGGATCGCTGCCGTCCTCGCGCTTCGGGAAGACGAGCGGCGCCAGTGCCTCGTTCAGCGAGTCCAGCACGTTGGTGACGCGCAGTTCCTTGGTGTCCTCGATCTGCGAGAAGAAATCCTTCCAGAAATCGCGAAGCACCTGCTTCCAGTTCAGCTCGCCGGCGGAAATCCGGTCGAGCTTTTCCTCCAGGTCGGCCGTGAAATCATACTCGACATACTTGGTGAAGAAGCTCTCGAGAAACGCCGTGACCAGACGTCCCTTGGAGTGGGGAATCAGTTTGCGCTTGTCGATCGTCACATATTCGCGGTCGCGGAGCGTCGCGAGCGTGGCAGCATAGGTGGAAGGACGGCCGATGCCGAGCTCTTCCATCTTCTTGATCAGCGAGGCTTCCGAATAGCGCGGAGGCGGTTCGGTGAAGTGCTGCGTGGAATTGATCTTCTGCTTGGCGAGAGTTTCGCGGGCATTGATCTCCGGCAGGCGGCCACCCTCGTCGCCGTCGTCGCTTTGCTCGCCGTCTTCCTTCTGGTCGGTGTAGGCCGCAATGAATCCGTCGAATCGGATAACGGAGCCGACGGCGCGCAGGCCGGCCTTCTGGCCATTGTTGTCCGCGGTGATTTCGGCCGTCGTGCGCTCGATTTCAGCCGACGCCATCTGGCTTGCGATGCCGCGCTTCCAGATCAGGTCGTAAAGCTTGATCTGGTCGGCGTCGAGGAATTTGTACACGCGGTCAGGCGAGCGATAAAAGTCCGTCGGCCGGATGGCTTCGTGGGCTTCCTGAGCATTCTTGGCCTTGGTCGAATAGAATCGGGCTTTCTCGGGCATATAGCGCTCGCCGAACTGATCGACGATGGCGCGGCGCGCCGCATCGATCGCTTCCGGCGCCATCTGTACGCCGTCGGTACGCATATAGGTGATGAGACCGACCGTCTCGCCGCCGATATCGACACCCTCGTAGAGCTTCTGCGCAACCTGCATGGTGCGGGAGGCCGAGAAGCCGAGCTTCGAGGAGGCCGCCTGCTGCAGCGTCGAAGTCGTGAACGGCGGTCCCGGGTTGCGCTTGACGGGCTTTGCCTCGACGCTGTCGACGACATAGGCGGCTCCCTCGAGCAGCGCCTTCAGCTTGCCGGCCTCCTCGCCGTTGCCGATCGCGCGTGCCTGCAACCGCTTGCCATTGGCTGCAACCAGTTTGGCTTCGAATTCGTCGCCGCGCGGCGTCTTCAGCAGTGCCGAGATATTCCAGTACTCTTCGGAGATGAAGCGCTCGATCTCTGATTCGCGGTCGCAGACGAGACGCAACGCAACCGACTGCACGCGCCCGGCCGAACGGGCGCCCGGCAGCTTGCGCCAGAGAACCGGCGAAAGATTGAAGCCGACGAGATAATCAAGGGCACGCCGCGCCAGATAGGCATCGACCAGCGGCACGTCGATGTCGCGTGGCTCCGCCATGGCGTCGAGCACGGCCTTCTTGGTAATGGCATTGAAGACGACGCGCTTGACCGGCTTGCCGTTCAGCACACGCTTCTTGTTCAGCACGTCCAGCACATGCCAGGAGATCGCTTCACCCTCGCGATCCGGGTCGGTTGCAAGGATCAGTCCGTCTGAGGACTTCACCGCGTCCGCAATATCCTTCATGCGCTTGGCCGAGGCGCTGTCGACCTCCCAAAGCATTTCGAAGTCCTGGTCAGGAAGAACCGAGCCGTCCTTGGCAGGCAGATCGCGCACATGTCCGAAGGAGGCGAGCACCTTGTATCCGGACCCCAGATACTTGTTGATCGTCTTAGCCTTGGCAGGCGATTCCACCACTACAACATTCATCATGATTCTCTAAAAAAAGTGCCGCATCCGGCGAGGAGAGCGCCGTAATACTTGCCGCTTGAGGAATACCGGTTCTCCGACATGGACAGGGAAATCGTTCCGGTCAAGGGGTATGCAGAATTTTGCTTGCCACAATGGTTTGCAACCAAAGAGTGATTATTTGAAGATTGCAATTTATGATAATGGGATTATCGTCCTTCAAGTGTGGTCAAGGCTCCTATCAATGTGGCCGTCCGTAATTGTTGAGAGACCCTTCATGGCGCCAAAGGTTGAAACAAAGAATAGCAAATCGGCCTCGCGGGAAAACATTGCATTTATCCGCCAGATGCTCGGGGAGTTGCATCAAGTCGCCGAAAAGGAAAAGGCGGACATGCTCTGCTACCTTATCGAGATGGCCTATGTGGAGGCCGGCGAGCTTCACAGCCGCATGTAGTAAACTCAATCCCCCATCGCAAGGGAGACGAGACCGGCCGGATGCCGGTGCAGCCTCCCGGCGATATCCAGTTCCAGCAGCACCAGGTAGACAGCAGACGCCGCGAGCCCGGTATGCCGGATAACGTCGTCGATCTCGACCGGCGAAGGCCCGAGCGCCTCGACGATGCGCGTGCGCTCGGAATCGTCGGGCGGCAGCATATCGGCCTCGCCGACGTCCGGCTCCCTGACCGCGGGTGCCGAAAAGAGATCGCGCTGCGAGAGCGGTGCCAGCGCCTCGACCACGTCTTCAGGCGACGTTACGATCATCGCGCCGTCCTTAAGCAGCCCGTTCGTGCCGTGGCAGCGCGGATCGAGCGGCGAGCCCGGAACCGCAAAGACCAGCCGCCCGAACTCGCCAGCAAGCCGCGCGGTGATCAATGAGCCGGAACGCGTCGCCGCCTCGACGACCGCCACTCCCAGCGAAACCCCGGCGATCAACCGGTTGCGCCTTGGAAAGTCCCGCGCGCGCGGCTCCCAGCCAAAAGGCATTTCGCTGATGGCGAGCCCGTTGCCGTTCCATATCTCGTCGAGGAGCCCGGTATTTTCCGGAGGGTAGGGCTGGTCGAGCCCGCCGGCCAAGGCGGCTATGGTGCCGGTCTCGAGGCTTGCGCGGTGCGCGGCCGTATCGATCCCGCGGGCGAGGCCCGAAACGACGGTATAGCCGGCGCGCCCGCAATCACGGGCAATCATGGCGGCGAACTTCGCACCGCTGACCGAGGCGTTTCGGGAGCCGACGATGCCGACAGCCGGGCGGCTTACGGCCGAAAGATGCCCCTTGACGGCAAGCAGGGGCGGCGCGCCTTCGATCTGCCCCAACGCCTGCGGATAGTCCGGCTCGCCAATGGCGATGAAGCGGGCGCCGAATCTGTATGCCAGTTCCAGTTCCCGATGCGCCTCCGCCTCGGTTGCAATACGGACCGAGCGTGTCGCGCCCCCACGCGATGAAAGCTCCGGCAGCATCGAAAGTGCGGCTTCCGCCGAGCCAAAATGATCGATGAGTTGCCGAAAAGTGGCAGGCCCGACATTGTCGGAGCGGATGAGACGCAGCCAGGCGATCTTCTGTCTTTCCGTCAGCGCAATTCCCTTTGGCCTTGCGCTGCTTGCGTCCATCCTATCCCTTCGCCCCGATCTTGCTTTCCGTCCCGCTCAACAGGCGGGAGATGTTGGCCTTGTGCTTGTAGTAGGAGATGACCGTCATGATCGCCATGACGGCTGCAACCTTCTCGGCGCCCAGTATCCACAATGCAACCGGAATGACAAGCATCGCGGTGAGGGCCGCTAGCGACGAGTAGCGGAAGATGAAGGCAACGGCGAGCCAGACGGCCGCGAAGACGAGCACGAAGAGCGGGGCGATGCCGAGCAGCGTGCCGATATAGGTGGCGACGCCCTTGCCGCCCTTGAAGCCGAGCCACACCGGGAAGAGGTGGCCAAGGAAGGCAAATAGGCCGGCAATGGCGCCTGCCTCAGGACCGGCAATATACCTCATGATCCAGGCCGCTGCTGTGGCCTTCAGCGCATCGAGCAGAAGCGTTGCCGCCGCAAGCTTCTTGTTGCCGGTGCGAAGCACATTGGTTGCGCCGATGTTGCCTGAGCCGATGCTTCTTACGTCACCAAGCCCGGCTGCCCGCGTCAAGATGAGGCCGAAGGGGATCGAGCCCAGCAGGTAGCCGATGACGGCAGCCGCGAGCGCCAGCGGCAGCGTGATCTGCCAAGTCGAAAGATCGGAAATCATTGTCCCCTCCGGACCCTGTTCTTAAAGAGAGTGCACACATTGTCCCGCGACATAGGTCGCGACAGCCCGTCCACTGAAGCGTGCATCCTCGAAAGGCGTGTTCTTCGAGCGAGAGAGAAGCATGTCTTTCGAAACAAGCCAAGGGTCGTCGAGGTCGATGAGCGTGATATCGGCCTTTGCGCCCGGCTTCAAAGTTCCGGCATCGAGGCCGAAGATCTGAGCAGGCCGCGTCGACATCGCATCGATCAGCCGCATCAGGCTCACCTGGCCGCTATGGTGCAGCCTGAGCGCCGCCGCAAGCATGGTCTCCAGGCCGACGGCGCCGTCGGCCGCCTCGCCGAAGGGCAGGCGTTTGGTGTCGACATCCTGCGGGTCATGCGAGGAAACGATGATGTCGATCGCGCCGGTCGCCAGTGCATCCACCATTGCGACTCGATCGTCCTCGGAGCGCAGCGGCGGATAGAGCTTGAAGAAGGTCCGGTATTCGCCGATGTCGTTTTCGTTGAGTGCCAGGTTGTTTATCGAGATGCCACAGGTGACTTTCGCGCCGCGGCTCTTTGCGAGCTGGATCGCTTCGACCGATTCCGGCACTGAAATCATCGCCGCATGATAGGTGCCGCGCGTCAGCTGGGCGATGCGCAGGTCACGTTCCAGCGGGATGAGCTCTGCTTCCTTCGGGATGCCGCCGAGGCCGAGCCAGCTCGCGAACAGGCCCTCGTTCATGACGCCGGTTGCGCCAAGATACTTGTCGCGGGTTTCGCAGGAGATGACGGCGCCGAATTCGCGCGCATAGGTCATGACCCTGCGCAGCACCTGCGTGTCGTGGACGCTGGAGCGGCCATCCGTGAAGGCAACCGCTCCGGCCTCCATCAATAACCCGATCTCGGTCATTTCCTCGCCGGCAAGGTGTTTGGTGATCGCCGCTGCCGGGTAGACGTTGACGAGTGCCTTGTCCTTTGCCGTCTTCTTGACGAATTCGACCAGGGCGATGTCGTCGATGACCGGATCGGTATCGGGCATCATGATGATGG
Organism: Rhizobium sp. P32RR-XVIII; assembly: GCF_012641395.1. Taxonomy (GTDB): domain Bacteria; phylum Pseudomonadota; class Alphaproteobacteria; order Rhizobiales; family Rhizobiaceae; genus Rhizobium. Next base: position 511,770 of record NZ_JABAIH010000002.1, read on the forward strand.
AGGTCACACCGCCCGCCGCGGCTGCCCGGCTTGCGGAGGCGATCGTTTCGCGATGTTCGGCACCCGGCTCGCCGATATGGACGCGCGCATCGACCAGGCCGGGCGTTGCGATCAGACCGCTGCAGTCGCGCACCGTGGCACCTTCCGGCGCACCCTGGTTTTGCGCATCGCTTCCGGCTGCGGCAATCACCCCGTCCTTGACGACGATGCTGCCGACTTCATCGAGGTTGCGCGAAGGATCGATGATGCGGACATTTTTAAGAACGATCGAGTTGCTCATGCGCCAAGTCCTTCAGTGCGGGGCCCCTGGTTCTGAGAGACAAGCAAAGCCTCCATCACCGCCATGCGCACCGCGACCCCCATTTCCACCTGCTCGGCAATCACGCTCTGAGGACCGTCGGCCACTTCGGAGGATATCTCCACGCCGCGGTTCATCGGCCCCGGATGCATCACCAGCGCGTCGTCCTTCGCCGCCTTCAGCGTTTCGGCGTCGAGGCCGTAGAAGTGATAATATTCGCGCACGGACGGCACGAAGGCGCCGGACATCCGCTCACGTTGCAAGCGCAGCATCATCACCACGTCGGCATCCTTCAGCCCTTCCTTCATCGAATGGAAGACCTCGACGCCCATGTCGGCAATGCCGGCCGGAAGCAGCGTTGCCGGTGCGACGACACGGACGCGCGCGCCCATGGCATTCAGAAGCAGGATGTTCGAGCGGGCGACGCGCGAATGCAGCACGTCGCCGCAGATCGCGACGATGATGCGCGACAGCTTGCCCTTGGCGCGGCGGATCGTCAGTGCATCGAGCAGCGCCTGTGTCGGGTGTTCGTGCTGACCGTCGCCGGCGTTGACCACCGAGCAGGAAACCTTCTGTGCCAGCAGCGCCGCGGCACCCGCGCTCGAATGGCGGATGACCAGCACATCGGGCCGCATGGCATTCAGCGTCATCGCCGTATCGATCAGCGTCTCGCCCTTCTTCACCGAGGAATTGCCGACCGACATGTTCATGACGTCGGCGCCGAGGCGCTTTCCGGCGAGTTCGAAGGAGGCTTGCGTGCGTGTCGAGGCTTCGAAGAAGAGATTGATCTGCGTCAGGCCGCGAAGAGTCGACGTCTTCTTCTCTCGCTGGCGGCTGATCTTGACGGCCTCGTCCGCCTTGTCGAGAAGATAGGTGATATCCTGCTCGGTAAGGCCTTTTATGCCGATGAGGTGGCGGTGGGGAAAGAAGACCATGAACCTGCCTCTTGCTGTGTCAGGCGCTCTATAATGAGTGGAAAGGTGGGGGGCAAGCATGTGCTGTGGGCGAAGGCTCATGTTCTAATGGAATTTCGCGGCAAATCCGTTAGAGCAGGAGGCGGAAAGCGTAACTTCCGGTTTCCTTTTGCCTGCCTCTTGCACTAGAAGCGATTCATGACCTCCGCTGACGAAAAATTCGCCGAACTGAACCAGCCAAGTCTGTGGTCCGGCATCAATGCCTATCGGTCCGATCCGCTGATCGTCGACCTGACGGCGGGTCTGCCGCGCGGCACGCGCGAGGACCTGGAAAACATGGGCCGTTACGTCACCTCGCCGGAGGCGCAGGAGCTGGCGCGCATGGCAAACCAGGGCGCGCCGCAGCTGCGCACGCATGGTCCGCGCGGCGAGCGCCTGGATGTTGTCGAGTTCCATCCCGCCTGGCACGCGCTGATGCGCCGCTCCATGTCCGTCGGTCTGCACTCCTCGGTCTGGGACCCGCAAGCTGATGCCGACGCCAAGGATCAGGCCCACAAGATTCGCGCCGCACGCTTTTATCTGACCGCCCAGCTCGAAACCGGCCATCTCTGCCCGCTGACGATGACGAGCGCTTCGGTCGCGGCGCTGTCCGCTTCTCCCGCCGTTCAGAAGGATTGGGCGCCGAAAATCCTGTCGCGCAAATACGATTCGTCCAACAAGCCCGCCATGCAGAAAACCGCCGTGACGATCGGCATGGGCATGACGGAAAAGCAGGGTGGCACGGACGTCCGCTCCAACAAGAGCACGGCGGAAAAGGTCAGCGAGGGTATCTACCGCCTGTCCGGCCACAAATGGTTCATGTCCGCGCCGATGAGCGACGCCTTCATCATGTTGGCGCAGACGAAGGAGGGCATGGGCTGCTTCCTGGTTCCGCGCCTGCTGGAAGACGGTTCCGCCAACGGCCTGCAGTTCCAGCGCCTGAAGGACAAGCTCGGCAATCGCTCCAACGCATCTTCCGAAGTCGAGTTCAATGATACGTTCGGCTTCCTGCTTGGCGGCCCGGATGCCGGCATCCGCACGATCCTCGATATGGTGACGCTGACGCGTCTCGACTGTGCGCTGGCCTCCTCTGGCATCATGCGCGCTTCGCTTGCCGAAGCCGTGCACCATACTCGCGGCCGCAGCGTCTTCGGCAAGATGCTCGTCCACCAGCCGATCATGACCCGCGTGCTCGCCGATATGGCGCTCGACGTCGCTGCCGCAACGGCACTCTCCTTCCGTCTCGCGGACGCCTTCGACAAGGCGCGTGGCAATGCTGAAGAGGCAGCCTATGCCCGCGTCATGACGCCGGTCGCCAAGTACTGGTGCTGCAAGATCGCGCCTGCGTTGATCTATGAAGCGATGGAATGCATCGGCGGCAGCGGTTATATCGAGGAACGCCCGATCGCCCGCCACTACCGCGAAGCTCCGGTCAACGCGATCTGGGAAGGCTCCGGCAACGTCATGGCGCTCGATGTGCTGCGCGTGCTGGCGCGCGGCAAGGATCTCTTCGAGACGGTTTTCACCGGTCTTGCGCGCGATCTCGGCCCGGCAGGCAAGAAGACGATCGACGTGCTTCGCGCCGCTATGGCGCTCTGCGAGCGCGACGAGGGGGCGGGCCGCCTGCTGGTCGAACAGCTTGCACTCGCTGCCGGTGCCGCCGAACTCTATCGCCTCGGCGCCGGACGCATTGCCGACGCCTTCATCGAAACCCGCCTTGCGGGCGGCTGGCGCTCGACCTACGGCATGCTCGATTCCCGTTTCGACGCCGGATATATCGTAGATCTTCTCTACCCGCCGGCAACATAGGTCGCGGCGGTCAGGACGACCGGGATGGTCACGAATGAGATCGCGGTCTGGATCGTTGCCGCTGCTGCATAGAGCGCAGCGTCTCCGCCCATCTGTTTGGCTAGGACATAGCCGTTCATCGCGGTCGGCACGCCGGCGCTTAGGGCGAGCAGCACGAGCGGCTGCCCATGGATGCCGAAGGCGAGACCGATACCGGTCATGAGAGCGGGAAAGGCGAGCAGCTTCAGCAGCACGGACACGAGCGCCACGGAGTGCGGCCGCAGGGCGTCGGAAATTCTCAGCCCCGCGCCGACCATGATGAGGCCGAGCCCCAGGGACGCCCGGGCGACCAGGTCGACCGTGACCATCAGCGGCTCATAGATCGGTATTTGTGCAAGGTTGACGAGAAGCCCGAGCGCGCAGCCGATGATCAGCGGGTTGGTCACGATCTTCACGACAAATACCCGCAGGTCGCGCGAAGCGCCCGAGAACCACACCAGCATCCCGACATTGATGAGGTTGATCGGAATGATGATGACCGCCATCACCAGCGCGACGATGGCGAGCCCCTGTGATCCCGCAAGCTTTTCCGCTACCGCGAGCGCGATGAAGGCATTCCACCGCGTGGCCGTCTGGAAGAGGGAGGTATAGGCCGCCGGTCGGACACCGGCGCGGGCAAGAACCGGCCACAGGGCGAAGACCAGCGCCGACATGACAAGAACGGCGAGGATTGAGACCAGGCTGATCGTGCCCGTCTCCATGCCGGAAAAGTCCGCTTGCGCCAGCGTGAGGAAGAGAAGGGAAGGAAAGAGAACGTAGTAGCCGAGCTGCTCGAGCCCAGGCCAAAGGCTCTCGTTGAGCAATGGACTGCGGCGCAGCGCAACGCCAAGCAAGACAAGAAGAAAGATCGGGAGGATGCTCTCGAAGATAATCAGCATTTGGCGCTCCGGCACGTCGTGGCCCGGTTTACAGGCTGTACGGATCTTCGCAACCGGTAAATGCCGCCGCGGAAATGCTTTTCTCCACAGGGCTTTTGGTCCGCAGGCATTCTCGCCCGTTGTCCGGCTCGGTGCGAGTTGCTAATCACCGTCGGGTGACAGGGCTGGGTTGAAAAGCAATGCTGATTGATGAAGCAGCGGCTGTGGCGCCTTTGGCGGCGCCGGTGCCGGAAAAGCGCGTGCGTGACCGCGGCGCGACCGAGAAGACGATTCTCAAGGCAGCCAAGGCGCTGCTGGCGGAGGAGGGTTTCCAGAATTTCGGCATCAATGCCGTCGCCCGCCGCGCCGGATGCGACAAGCAGCTGATCTATCGCTACTACGGCGGCCTGAACGGCCTTATCGAGGCGACCGGCGCCGATCTCGGCACCTGGGTCAGGGACCGGATTCCGGAAGACACAGGCGGCATGTTCCTGCTCACCTATGGCGATCTCATAGAGCGCTTGGCGCTGCTGTTCCTGGAGGCGCTTCGCGACGACCCGCTGATGCGCCGCATCGTCGCCTGGGAGGTTTCCGAGAATACCGAGCAGGTGAGGCGGCTTGCCGAAGCCCGCTCGAAGGCACTGTCGCAATGGCTGGAGCGCATGCGCGGTTCGCTTGCGCCGCCGAAGGGCGTCGATGCAGTCGCCATCAACGCGATCCTGATCGCCGCCATCCAGCATCTTGTCCTTTCCGCCGCTGCGGGCGGCCAGTGCGCCGGTCTGGTGCTGAAGACCCCGAAGGACTGGGAGAAGGCCGCAACGGCGCTGAAGCGCATCGTCCGCGGCGTTTACGGCTGAGCCGCCGCTCGTGTCATGATCCACAGGCGGCAGATCGCCCGTTAACCTTAACAAATGGTTTACGTTGCGCCCTGCCGGTTAAGGGGACAGGGTATCCGCAGTCTAAATCTTAGCTGTCAGGATCATGGGAACCAAAGCCGCCAAAGCCGCATTGCTCCTTGCCGCGATGATGTTTTTCGCGGTGCTTGCGCTGGACATTGCCGTGCCTGCGCTGGTTCTGAGCGTCATGGCACTGTCGATCTGGGCGGTCACCCTCGACCTGCCTGAGTTCAGGCAAAGAGGGGAGGCCGCATGAAGTGGCTCCTGATCTTCTGGTTGGGACCGATCGTCTTTCTCGGCGGCTGGTACTGGCTCTCCTACTACGACATGAACTTCGGGATCTTCATGCTGACGCGTCAGGTCCATGACCTGACCTTCCAGATTTACGGAAAAATCCTCGGCGTGCCGCCGGAGACCATCCCGCCGCTGGTCGCCCGGGCGATTGCCGTCGACAGTCTGGTTGTCTTGTCCATCCTGGGCTTCCGCAGACGCAAGACGATGATCGCATGGTGGAAGGCGCGTCAGGCCTCGAAATCCTCTGATCTGCCGAGCAGCGAGAGCCTGTCGAGCGCCCCCTGAAGAATGAAGCTTGCTGCTGCCGAATCGATCCGCTCGGCGCGCTTGGCACGCGACACGTCCATTTCCAGCAGCGCCCGCTCGGCCGCCACCGTCGAGAGCCGTTCATCCCAATAGACGAAGGGCAGGGCGGTTTTCTGCTCCATGTTGCGCACGAAGGCCCTCGTTGCCTGCACGCGCGGACCTGCCGAGCCATCCATGTTTATCGGCAGGCCGATCACGAAACCGGCCACTTTCTCGCTGGCTGCAAAGGCAAGCAGCGCTTCGGCATCGATCGTGAACTTCTGCCGCTTGATGACGGGGCGCGGGGTCGCGAAACGCCGCCCGAGATCGGACATCGCAAGACCGATCGTCTTCGTGCCCAGATCGAGTCCGGCGATCGCCTGTCCGGGCGGAAGCATTGACGCCAGCTCCTCGATCGTCAGCACCGTCATGGCCGTTCATCCTCTCAAAAGAAATTGAAGCACTTACCGCTTTTCTTTGCGGCTGTAACGGATATGTCCATAGCAACCCAATCCAGTTTTTGCATCACGTAACAAAAGGAGAGTTTCATGAAGATAACCTGGCTAGGCCATTCCGCCTTCCGCATCGAAACGGCAAAGGCGAAGATCCTGCTCGACCCGTTCCTGACGCACAATCCGTCTTTTGCCGGGCAGAGCCTCAAGGATGTCTCCGCAGGTGTCACCCATATCCTGCTCACCCACGGCCATGGCGATCATGTCGGCGATACCGTCGCTATCGCCAAGGAGACCGGCGCCGTTGTTCTCGCCAACGCCGATCTGGCGTCCTGGCTCGGCTCCAAGGGCCTTTCGAAGCTTGAAATGGGCAACACGGGCGGCACGATCTCGCTCGGCGGCTTCTCGGCCACGTTCACCAATGCGTTGCATTCCTCCGCACAGATCACCGAGGATGGCGTCTCCCACGCCCTCGGCAACGCCAACGGCCTGATGCTGCATTTCGATGATGAAGCCTCGATCTTCGCCATGGGCGATACGGACATCTTCTCCGACATGGCGCTGATCAACGAACTGCATCAGCCGGATATCGGCCTCGTGCCGGTCGGCGACCGCTTCACCATGGGCGGTGCCGTCGCAGCGCTCGCCTGTCAGCGCTACTTCAACTTCAAGACGGCAATCCCCTGCCATTACGGCACGTTCCCCATCATTGACCAGACGCCCGACAAGTTCGTCTCCGGCATGGAGGGGGCGAAGACCGCAGTGAAGGCGATGAAGCCCGGCGAGACGCTCTCCATCTAAGCAAAACCCCGTTGCACTAGGCGGACATGGTCTTTATAGCGGGTGGGAAATTTCCCATTCGGAGAATGCCATGTCCGTCGACTTTGCCACCGTTAAGCGCGTTGCGCGCCTTGCCCGTATTGCCGTGTCGGAAGAAGAGGCAAACCGCATGGTTGGTGAGCTGAACGGTATCCTTGGCTTCGTCGAACAGCTTTCGGAAGTGAACGTCGAGGGCGTCGAGGCGATGACCTCGGTCACGCCTATGGAGATGAAGAAGCGCAGCGACGCGGTGACGGACGGCAACAAGGCTGCCGATATCGTTTCCAATGCGCCGCTCACCGATCAGAATTTCTTCCTGGTGCCTAAAGTCGTCGAATAAGGCCCACTGCCGCATTCCGACTCCGTTGCCATTCCAGATTTGAAGCGAAACATCATGAGCGAACTCACCAGCCTCACCATTGCCGAAGCCCGCGAGAAGCTGCGTGCCAAGGAAATCAAAGCCGTCGAATTGACCGAGGCCTATATCTCGGCAATCGAGGCGGCAAACGAGAAGCTCAACGCCTACGTGAAGGTCACGCCTGAGAAGGCGTTGCAGATGGCTGAAGTATCGGATGCTCGCCTGGCCGGCGGCAAGGCTGGCGCGCTTGAGGGCATTCCACTCGGCATCAAGGATCTCTTCGCCACGGAAGGTATCCACACCCAGGCCTGCAGCCACATCCTCGACGGCTTCAAACCGCATTACGAATCGACCGTCACCCAGAACCTCTGGGACGACGGCGCCGTCATGCTCGGCAAGCTCAACATGGATGAGTTCGCCATGGGTTCGTCCAACGAGACGTCCTATTACGGCGCAGTCATCAACCCCTGGCGCTCCGCCGGCTCCAACCAGCAGCTCGTTCCGGGCGGCTCGTCCGGCGGCTCGGCCGCTGCCGTTGCCGCACATCTCTGCGCCGGTGCGACCGCGACCGACACCGGCGGCTCGATCCGTCAGCCGGCCGCCTTCACCGGCACCGTCGGCATCAAGCCGACCTATGGCCGCTGCTCGCGCTGGGGCACGGTTGCCTTCGCCTCCTCGCTCGACCAGGCGGGCCCGATCGCCCGCGACGTGCGCGATGCCGCAATCCTGCTGAAGTCGATGGCGTCAGTCGATCCCAAGGACACGACCTCCGTCGACCTGCCGGTGCCGGATTACGAAGCCTCGCTCGGCAAGTCGCTGAAGGGCATGAAGATCGGCATTCCGAACGAGTACCGCGTCGACGGCATGCCAGAAGAAATCGAAACGCTCTGGCAGCAGGGCATCGCCTGGCTGAAAGACGCTGGCGCCGAGATCGTCAACATCTCGCTGCCGCACACCAAATATGCGCTTCCGGCCTATTACATCGTCGCCCCGGCCGAAGCGTCCTCGAACCTTGCCCGCTATGATGGCGTGCGCTACGGCCTGCGCGTCGACGGCAAGGACATCGTCGACCTATACGAGAAGACCCGCGCCGCGGGCTTCGGCAAGGAAGTCAAGCGCCGCATCATGATCGGCACCTATGTGCTCTCGGCCGGTTACTACGACGCCTATTACATCAAGGCGCAGAAGGTCCGTACGCTCATCAAGCGCGACTTCGAACTGGCGTTCAATGCCGGCGTTGATGCCATCCTGACGCCCGCGACGCCCTCGTCTGCCTTCGGCGTCGCCGACGAAAACCTCGCTTCCGACCCGGTCAAGATGTACCTGAACGACATCTTCACGGTGACGGTCAACATGGCTGGTCTCCCGGGCATCGCCGTCCCCGCTGGCCTCGATCACCAGGGCCTGCCGTTCGGCCTCCAGCTTATCGGCAAGCCCTTCGACGAGGAAACCCTCTTCAAGACCGCACATGTCATCGAACAGGCCGCCGGCAAGTTCACGCCGGCCAAGTGGTGGTAAGCGGACTTACAATTCGGAAAATGACCGTCGCCGACCACCAAATGGTCGGCGACGTCGGTTTTGCGGCGTGGCTGTCCAGCAGCCAGGGTGAAGCGGAGTTCGGCGATCGCGACGTCGTCGAAGCTGCGCGGAAGGCATTCCTCGATTATCCGGCGTCGGCCAAGGGTCACGTTGCTGTAGCCGAAATCGCCGGAAGACTGGCCGGATGGGGCGCCTGCGAAGACGCGCCCGATTATATTTCCGATCTTTGGATCGATCCTGCCTATCAGGGCCGCGGTGTAGGCTCGGCGCTTCTCCGGCATTTCCTGACGCGCATTGCAACGGCGGGGTTCAAGGTCGCCAAGATCGACACGCGGGCGACAAACGCTGGTGCCATCCGTCTTTATGAGCGGAACGGCTTTTCGATCGTCTGGCGCGGTGTCGAGCGCGACCTAAGTCTTGGGATAGACCTCGACAAGGTCAAGCTGGAAAAGCATCTGGGCTAGGCAGCGCGCAGGGAGGCGTTCATGTCGAAATCTGATCTTGCCAATCTCATCGAAGCCTTCGATCGCCTCGCGGCTGCCGGTTTTTCCATGGGTGGCGAATGGCAGGCCGTCCACGAGATCTGCCAGAGCCATGAAGGCGAAAAGCCCTTCGATTGGGGCCACGCCGTCTGCCACCGCATCGAAGGCGACGACTGGAATGCCGATTACTGGTACCGGCGCGCCGGCAAGCGGCGGGGTGGGGGCTCTGTCGCTGAGGAATGGGCGGCGATGAAGGCTGAGCTTTCGACGATGATCTGAGACTCAGTCGTGCTGCGGCGGGTAGAGCTTGCGCTGGTGAATGACCGTTAGAATGTCGAGGTCGACAGCCGAGGCGATGCGATAGACGATTGTGTAGGGGAGACCTGAAATAGCGAATTCACGCGTGCCTTCTACGCTACCTTCGCGGCCAAGGAGCGGGAAGCTCTCAAATATCTCGATGACCTGACGAATGCGCGACAGGATTCTATCGGCCGCATTCCGGTCGAACTGCGCGATATGGCGATGAATTTCACTGAGATCCGCAACCGCTTGCGGCGTGAAATTAACGTTCAAACCCGAACCGCTCCCAAACCTTATTCGCTGGGATCATGGTGGAACGGTCTTCCGACTGCTTGAGCGCGCTTTTGATTTTCTCTTCCTTCCAGGCGTCATAACCCTGATCGGCAACCGCATTGGCCTGCACTTCGGTCAGTTCCTCACGGCTGATTTTTTCTCGCAGATCGCTCATAAGCTCAAAATAGCGCGAAGACGGTTTCAATCCAACCCCTCTCTATTTACTAGCAGCGGTAAGCCGGCCCGCAGAGGACTGGCTTCCAATTCTTTACCGATTGTCCTGCTCGGCTCTCACCAGCAGCAATCCTCGCTCCGCTATCCGGTAAGGTTTGCCGCCGGACGATTTGATCGCCCTTATCTGCTTGAGCTTCCAAAGCGCGCGGCTGGCTTTGGAAAGACACACAAAACGCTGCGGCAAATGCGTAAATCGATGGAAAAGCTGTCGATTAGGTGTTTTACTTGCCCATCGAACGGGGGTTCCATGATCCACATTCGCAATGCCCACGAGGGCGAAGCGGACCTTTTGAGTGAGATTGGCCTCAGGGCCTGGCAAAGGGCCATGGCGGCGATGGGCGAGTCGGATGCGCTGCTGGATGCGGCGCGGAGCGCTTTTGTGTATTTCACGCAAAGCAGCTGGCTGACGATCACCGTCGCCGAGCTTAACGGCCAGATTGCCGGTTGGGCGGCGCGCGAACGGCTGGATGAAACGATTTCCGATTTCTGGATCGATCCGGCCTATACGCGTCAAGGTCTAGGCTCGGCGCTTCTGCAGCGGATCGAAAAGGATATCGCCGAGCAGGGCTTCGAAAAGGCGGCGATGCAGACGCATTCGGGCAATACCGAGGCGATCAGCTTCTTCCAGAAGCATGGCTACGCCATCCACTGGCTCTCGGTCGCCTACAACCCGAAGCTCGACCGCGACGTGCCGTCGGTCGGATTGAGCAAGGACTTCGAACCCGAGGGCGACGGCAGCTACGGTCCGGGCCCCGGCATCTGATGTGCCGAAAGCCTTGCACCGACAGACCATTTCCGTTACCTCACCAGATGAAAAGAACAGCCTTCCAAAGAGCATCAAATGACCATTGTCGACGTTCGCACGCCTGATCCGAAACGCTTCATTCCCGGCGCCACCGGTGACTGGGAAGTCATCATCGGCATGGAGGTCCATGCGCAGGTGCTGTCGAATTCGAAGCTCTTCTCCGGCGCCTCGACCGAATTCGGCAAGCCGCAGAATTCCAACGTCTCGCTCGTCGATGCCGCCATGCCCGGCATGCTTCCGGTCATCAACGAGGAATGCGTCCGGCAGGCGGTGCGTACCGGTCTCGGCTTGAAAGCTCAGATCAACAAGCGCTCGCTCTTCGACCGCAAGAACTATTTCTATCCCGACCTGCCGCAGGGCTATCAGATCTCGCAATACAAGGATCCGATCGTCGGCGAGGGCAAGATCGTGATTTCTCTCGGTCCCGACCGCCAGGGCCAGTTCGAGGACATCGAGATCGGCATTGAGCGCCTGCATCTGGAACAGGACGCCGGCAAGTCGCTGCACGACCAGCATGCGACGATGTCCTACGTGGATCTGAACCGCTCTGGCGTCGCGCTGATGGAAATCGTCTCGAAGCCGGACATGCGTTCTTCCGACGAAGCCAAGGCCTATATGACCAAGCTGCGCTCGATCGTTCGCTATCTCGGCACCTGCGATGGCAACATGGACGAAGGCTCGATGCGTGCCGACGTCAACGTTTCCGTCCGTCGCCCGGGTGAAGCTTTCGGCACGCGTTGCGAGATCAAGAACGTCAACTCCATCCGCTTCATCGGCCAGGCGATCGAATACGAAGCCCGCCGCCAGATCGGCATTCTGGAAGATGGCGGCACGATCGATCAGGAGACGCGGCTTTTCGATCCGAACAAGGGCGAGACTCGCTCCATGCGATCCAAGGAAGACGCGCACGACTACCGCTATTTCCCCGATCCGGACCTGCTGCCGCTGGAATTCAACGATGCCTTCGTCAAGGCGCTCGAAGCCGACCTGCCGGAGCTGCCGGACGACAAGAAGGAGCGCTTCGTGCGCGACCTCGGCCTGTCGATTTATGACGCGTCGGTCCTCGTTTCCGAGAAGGCGATTGCCGATTATTTCGAAGCCGTAGCCGAAGGCCGCGACGGCAAGACGGCAGCAAACTGGGTCATCAACGATCTTCTCGGCGCCTTGAACAGGACCGGCAAGGACATTGAGGACACTCCGGTTTCGCCAGCGCAGCTGGGCGCGATCATCGACCTCATCAAGGCCGAAACGATTTCCGGCAAGATCGCCAAGGACCTGTTCGAGATCGTCCTCAATGAGGGTGGTGACCCGGCAGAAATCGTCGAGGCTCGCGGTATGAAGCAGGTGACTGACACCGGCGCCATCGAGAAGGCCGTCGATGAGATCATCGCTGCCAACCCTGATCAAGTCGCTAAGGTTCAGGCCAAGCCGACACTCGCCGGCTGGTTCGTCGGTCAGGTGATGAAGGCGACAGGCGGCAAGGCCAATCCGCAGGCCGTCCAGGCTCTCGTCAAGGCGAAGCTCGGTATCGAGGAATAGGCGCGATCAGCGCGTCCTTTTCTCAACTTCCGCCGTCTTTGGGCGCGGCCCTGCCATGGAAAGTACGAATGGTCTATTTTGTCCGCACAGCTGGCGAGCGTGATCTCGAGACGATCCGCGCCTTGCTGATCGAGAGCTTTCATGCCGCCTACGACGGCTTCTACGGCGAGGCGAAGGTTGACGAGCTTGTCGCTCATCTTTTTTCGCCCGCCGCGTTGAAGGCGCGGTTGTCCAGGAAGAATGCCGAGTTTCTAGTTGCCGACAGCGGCAAGGATATCGGCGCGGTCGGCTATGCGGCAATGTCCGCGGAGATGGCGAAGACCGCGATCTTGCATCTCCTCTATGTGCGTCCGTCGCTGCAACGTCAGGGAATCGGGCGAGACATGTTCGCCGAGCTGGAAACCTGCTTCCCGAACGCTGAGATCATGCGGATCGAGGTCGAGCCGAAGAACGAAGAGGCCATAAGCTTCTACAACCGGCTGGGATTTGTCGAGGTGGGACGCAACGAGAATATCGGTCCCGGCCAGTCGGGTATTCCGGCGCTTGTCCTCGAGAAGCAGCTTCAGGCGCACTGAGCAGACATGCACGGCAACCTCATCATACGCAAAGCGAGCGAAAGCGATCTCCCCGCACTGATCGCTATGTTTGCGGCCGACGATATCGGCGGGCATGGCGACACGACCGATCCAGCTGCCTTTCCCGATTACGCCAGGGCTTTCGCTGCGATCGCCGCTTCGCCGGACCAGGCGCTCTATGTCGCCGAGAAGACCGGGGAAGTCGTCGGCACCTTCCAGATATCGATCGCGACAACGCTGACGGGGCGCGGCGCATCCTTCATGATAATCGAAGCCGTTCAGACGCGCGGGGATATGCGCGGTCAGGGCATCGGCGGACAGATGATCGAATTCTGCATCGCAGAAGCAAAAGGCCGTGGCCTTGCGCGTGTCCAGTTGATCTCGAACGCCAAGCGCAAGGATGCCCACAGGTTCTACGAGCGCCTCGGATTCGAGCAGTCGCATCTGGGCTTCAAGATGGCCCTGAAGTGAGGCTTCGCCGCTCGGGAATCGCTGGACAATCCGGCATTCCGGCGGCATAAGCGAAGGATCGAATTCCCGACCCGCTTGACCTTCGGCAAGCACAAGGAAAAGACATGAAGAAGTTCCTGCTGCACGTTTTCACCTGGTGGAATTATTACACTCTTGGCACCCTGTACGCCCTGCGCAAATTCAAGCGCGTCGGCGAGGATGAGTTCGGTAACGTCTATTACGAAGGCGGCCTGTCTTCCTACGGTCTGCCGAAGCGCTGGGTGATCTATAACGGTTATGCCGAAGCGTCCGCCATTCCGCCGGGCTGGCACGGCTGGATGCACCACCGCACCGATGTTCCGCCTTCCAAGGAAAACTACGTCGCCAAGGAATGGCAGAAGGCGCATCGCCCAAATCTTACGGGGACCGCTCAGGCCTACCGTCCGCCGGGCTCGCTTGCTGCTTCCGGCGAGCGCCCGCGAGTGACCGGCGACTACGACGCCTGGACGCCGGGCAACTGATAACGCACCGTGGGTCGGGCCGTGCGGCCCGGCTTTTGGCCACAATTGACCTTTACCCGCAGGTTGGCCGCAGCAGTTGCGGCTCCTATCCAATGCGGTGGAGACGCGCAGATATGAAGCTTTTCACGCGGAATCAGATCCTGCGTGCCGCCGGCCTGGCGCTGGCGCTTGGCTCCTCTTTGCTGCCGCAAGCGGCGTCCGCCGCGCGCATCAACAATCCCGTCGCAGTCTTTTCCGGCCTCGACAAGATCACCGGCCGCATCACGACGTTCGATGTCTATGTGAACGAGACCGTGCAGTTCGGTGCGCTCCAGGTCACGCCGAAGGCCTGCTATTCGCGTGACCAGACGGAAGCGCAGAAGATTGATGGCTTTGTCGAGGTCGATGAAATCACGCTCGACCGGAAGATCCGCCGGATCTTCAGCGGCTGGATGTTCGCCGACAGTCCCGGCCTCAACGCCGTCGAACACCCGATCTACGACGTCTGGCTGAAGGACTGCAAGCAGAACTCCGACGTCCCGCCGCCGGACACCGCTGCGACGGCGCGATAGCCTCAGCTATCGAATACTTCGCATAGCTCGCCATTTTCGACCGTCAGCCACCGAGTTTCACCCTCATTGTTGGCAAAGATCGTCCATTGCGGCTGTCCTTCCGCCGTCATGAAAGATGTGATGTAGCGGTTATCGAAAAGACTGATCGTCAGTTCCGGCAACCGCCCAAAAAGAGCGACATCAGCTACCGCACGCCCAACCAAGTCATCGAAGGCTAGAGCCCAATATTCCTCGTCGCTGAAACTGCCGCACAAAATTGCATTCACCGTTTCAATGCGCCAACTCCATTCGATCATTACCGTGAGTTCGCCTCTGGCCGTTGTGCGCGTATGCTCTCTGCAATCAGTTAGGTTTCCAAAGTCGATTAGGATTGCCGAGCCGTGACCGCGCCGAATACTGGTCAAGGGCTTGCCTATTAGAGCTGATCGGTAATTCTCAAAAAGTTCTTTGTGCAATGTTCAGAATTCCAGATGCGGCGATTGCATCGCGGAGGCCAGCATCACCGCATAGTCATTTTTATTAACGTCGACGGCGCCGAAGGTCTTCAGATGTTCGGTGGTGAATTGCGTGTCGAGCAGGGTGAAGCCGCTGTCACGTAACCGCTCGACCAGATAGACGAGGCAGATCTTCGAGGCGTCGGTGCGGCGGGAGAACATGCTTTCGCCGAAGAAGGCCGAGCCGAGGGAAACGCCGTAAAGGCCGCCGACCAGCCAGCCGTCCTCCCAGGCCTCGACGGAATGGGCATGGCCCATCCGATGCAGCGTGGAATAGAGCGATCGGATGGTATGGTTGATCCAGGTGCTCGGCCGGTCGGAGGTTGCCTCGGCGCAAGCCGCGATCACCGCGTCGAAATCATAGTTGAAGCGGATGTCGAATGGCTTCCTGCGGATGGTCTTCGCGAGGCTCTTCGAAACATGGAAGTCATCGAGCGGCAGCACGCCGCGAAGTTCCGGTTCGACCCAGAAGATTTCCGGATCATCGGCCGATTCCGCCATGGGAAACAAACCGATGGAGTAGGCGCGCAGGAGGATCTCCGGGGTGATGCCTGGGGACTTCCTGCGCGATCCTGCCATCCCGTTATGCCGAATGGTTGGCCAGGTAGTGCTCCAGCCAGTGGATATCATAATCGCCGTTGGCGATATCCTGATTGGACACAAGATCCTGGAACAGCGGTAGCGTCGTCTTGATGCCGTCGACGACGAACTCGTCGAGAGCACGGCGCAGACGCATCATGCATTCCACACGCGTCCGTCCGTGCACGATCAACTTGCCTATGAGACTATCATAGTACGGGGGGATCTTATAGCCTTGGTAGGCGCCGCTATCGATACGCACGCCGAGGCCGCCCGGCGCATGGAAATGCGTGATCGTACCGGGCGAGGGCACGAAAGTGCGCGGATCCTCGGCATTGATACGGCATTCGATGGCGTGGCCCTCGAACGTGACCTCCTCCTGCTTGACGGAGAGGCCACCGCCGGACGCGACGCGGATCTGCTCGTGCACGAGGTCGATGCCGGTGATCGCTTCGGTCACCGGATGCTCGACCTGCAGGCGGGTGTTCATCTCAATGAAATAGAACTCGCCGTTCTCGTAGAGGAATTCGATCGTGCCGGCACCGCGATATTTCATCTTCTTCATGGCGTCGGCGCAGACCTGGCCGATCTTCATGCGCTGCTCGACGTTGAGCGCTGGGGAGTTTGCCTCTTCCCATACCTTCTGGTGGCGGCGCTGCAGCGAGCAGTCGCGTTCGCCGAGATGGATCGCATTGCCTTCGCCGTCGCCGAAAACCTGGACTTCGATGTGCCGCGGCTTGCCGAGGTACTTTTCCATGTAAACCGCGGGATTGCCGAAGGCGGCAGCCGCTTCCGAGCGGGCCGTGTTCAGCGCTTCGTCGAGATCGGCCTCGGTCTTGGCGACCTTCATGCCGCGCCCGCCGCCGCCGGCCGTTGCCTTGATGAGAACCGGGAAGCCGATCTTGCGGGCCGTTTCCAGCGCATTCTCGGCAGTAACCTCACCGTCGGAGCCCGGAACGACGGGAATGCCGAGTTGCTGTGCCGTCTGCTTGGCGGTGATCTTGTCGCCCATGAGGCGGATATGCTCCGCCGTCGGCCCGATGAAGGTGATGCCATGGGCTTCGAGGATATCGGCGAACTTGGCGTTTTCCGAAAGGAATCCGTAGCCGGGATGCACGGCGTCGGCGCCGGTGATTTCGCAGGCGGCAACGATCTGATGGATGTTCAGGTAGCTATCGCGCGACGGCGGCGGGCCGATGCAGACGCTCTCGTCTGC
Organism: Rhizobium sp. P32RR-XVIII; assembly: GCF_012641395.1. Taxonomy (GTDB): domain Bacteria; phylum Pseudomonadota; class Alphaproteobacteria; order Rhizobiales; family Rhizobiaceae; genus Rhizobium. The sequence continues at coordinate 528,388 of NZ_JABAIH010000002.1, forward strand.
AAGGCGCACATGCATGGCATCGGCGTCGGCTGTGGAGTGCACGACGACGCACGGGATGCCGAGCTCCTTGCAGGCGCGCAGCACGCGCAACGCAATTTCCCCGCGATTGGCAATGAGGATTTTGGAGACCATGACGCCCGCCTTATTCGATGACGACGAGGAGCTGGCCATATTCGACGGGCTGTCCGTCCTCGACTAGGATCTCCGTAACCTTGCCGGACTTCGGAGACGGAATCTGGTTCATCGTCTTCATCGCTTCGATGATGAGCAGCGTCTGGCCTTCCTTGACGGTCGAGCCTACTTCGATGAAGGCGCGGGCGCCCGGTGCCGGAGCCATGTAGGCGGTGCCGACCATCGGTGCGTTGATGGTGTTCGCCGGGTTACGCGCCGCTGCTGCCGGAGCGGCAGCCGGTTGCGGTGCGGCTGCGGAAGAAGCGGCTGCCGGATAGGCCGGCGCGGCGATCGGCGCCTGGACATACTGCGTGGTGCTGGCGCGCGAAACGCGGATGCGCAAATCTTCCTGCTCGACTTCGATTTCCGTCAGGTCCGTGTCGTTGAGGATGTTTGCGAGATCGCGGATCAGCGCCTGATCGATACCTTTTTTCGTCTCAGCCATGAGTGTGCCCTGTCTTCTTCTTATGCCGTGAGGTTCTTCAGCGCCTGCAGCGCCAGGATGTAGCTATAGGGGCCAAAGCCGCAGATAACGCCCTTTACAGCCGGCGCGATCATCGATTTGTGGCGGAATTCTTCGCGTGCATGCACGTTCGAGATATGGAGCTCGATCACCGGAATGGAAATGGCGCGGATTGCATCGTGCAGCGCAACCGACGTGTGCGTATAGGCGCCGGCATTGATCGCAACGCCTACCGCCTTGTCTTGCGCCTCGTGGAACCAGTCGACGAGGACGCCTTCGTGATTGCTCTGGCGGAAATCGATCTCGAAGCCAAGGTCACGGCCGGCCGCCTTGCAATCCGCCTCGATATCCTTGAGCGTCTTTCCACCATAGATGCCAGGTTCTCGTTTGCCGAGCATGTTCAGGTTAGGTCCGTTCAGGACGAAAATAGTCTGCGTCATCGAATGTTCCGTCAAAATCACGAGGGCCACCTATAGACTCCCCATGTCTTTAAAGAAAGCCCCTTGGGGAGGGCGGCCGAAATCGTGCCATATTTGTCCACATGGCTGAAACACTTGGATTTTGGCGAATTGATGGGCGCCGCCTCAGCAGCTCGTCTTCCCGCAGGCGCGCATGTTTTTCACCTTGGCCTCAAGATCGTCGAAACCGACCGCGCCCTGCACCAGCTCGTTGCCGATGACATAAGATGGGGTGCCGCTGATGCCGAGCTTCTGCGCCAGCTCGTAGGCTCCTTCGACGGAGGCGGTGTCCGGGCTCTTCTTCATTTCGTCACGGATCTGCGTCTCGCTGACGCCGAGCGATGTTGCGACTGCAATGGCGCTGTCCTCGTCCGCACGGCCGTCGCCGCCAAGCAGGGCGACATGGAACTGTCCGTACTTTTCCGGAGCGAGCTTGCGGAAAGCATCCGAAACCTTATGGGCGGCAACCGATTCCGGCCCGAGGATCGGGAATTCCTTCAGCACGAAGCGGACGTTCTTGTCCTTTTCGAGCATGGCCTGCATGTCGGACAGGGCGTGACGGCAGTAGCCGCAATTGTAGTCGAAAAACTCGACGATGGTGACGTCGCCCTTCGGATTGCCGATCGTCATGTCGTATTTCGCGTTGAAGATATCCTTGCCGTTTTCAGCGATCGCCTGATTGGCTTTCACGGAGCGGGCTTCCTGCTGCTTCTTCTGCAGGGCATCCTGCACCTCGAGCATGATCTCGGGGTTCTGGATGAGGTATTCCTTGATGAACTCGCCGAACTCCTTCTTCTGCGCGTCATCGAGGGCAGCTGCTGGGAAGGGCAGGGCAACGCTTGCTGCGAGCGCGAGGGCGGTGAATGTTTTCGCAAAGAAGGTCATTTTGATCCTCGTCTTCGGCAGATGGGCCGATTTTGCTGCGATTCACTATCGCCGCGTTCCCAGGTTGAGCCCCAAAGCATCACGTTAAGGCGCGAGCTACAGTCCTCAAACAGGATTTTTTCGCAGGCGCGACGCAATCGCGGGATTGTGATGAACTCAATATTGCGGCAATTGTCTGGTCGCAAGTGAACATCCGGAGATATGCAGCCTTGTTTTCCGTATCGAAACGCAGCGAAGTCGATCCTTTCCACGCCATGGACGTGCTGGCGGAGGCGACCAGAAGGCGCGCAAAGGGCCATCCGGTCATCTCCATGGCCGTCGGCCAGCCTTCCCATCCAGCACCGCAGGCAGCGCTCGAGGCGGCGCGCGCAGCGCTGGTCGACGGCAAGATCGGCTATACCGATGCGCTCGGCACCGCGCGGCTGAAAAGCGCGCTTTCCTTGCACTACCGCGACCGGCACGGGCTGGACGTGGACCCTATGCGGATCGCCATCACAACGGGTTCGTCGGCAGGCTTCAATCTTGCGTTTCTCTCGCTTTTCGATGCCGGTGATGCCGTGGCGATCGCAAGGCCCGGCTATCCGGCCTATCGCAACATTCTCGGCGCGCTCGGCCTGAAAATCCTCGAAGTGCCGGCGACGGCCGAGACGCATTTCACGATGACGCCGGAAAGCCTGGAGGCCGCGCAGCGGGAAAGCGGCGTGAGACTGAAAGGGGTTCTGCTTGCAAGCCCGGCCAACCCGACGGGCACGGTGACGGGAAGGGAGGCGTTGAAGGCGCTGGCCGATTATTGCGCCGCCAACTCGATCGCCTTCATCTCCGACGAAATCTATCATGGCCTGACATTCGCGGGCGAGGAGACGAGTGCGCTCGAACTGACCGGCGAGGCGATCATCATCAACTCCTTCTCGAAATATTATTGCATGACCGGCTGGCGGATCGGCTGGATGGTGCTGCCGGAGCGGCTTGTCCGGCCCATCGAACGCGTAGCGCAGAGCCTCTACATCTCGCCGCCGGAACTTTCCCAGATCGCCGCAACGGCGGCGCTGGGTGCTGCTGCGGAGCTCGACGTCTACAAGGCGAGCTACGCCAGAAACCGCGATTTCCTGATGGGGCGGCTTCCCGAAATCGGGCTTTCGATCGCTTCGCCGATGGACGGCGCGTTCTATGCCTATGTCGATGTCACGCGCTTCACCAACGACAGCATGGCGTTTGCCAAGCGGATGCTGGCGGAAATCGACGTGGCCGCGACACCCGGATTCGACTTCGATCCGCTCGAAGGCAACCGGACGATGCGCATGTCCTATGCCGGTTCCGAAGCCGAGATCGCCGAAGCGGTGGAACGCATCGCGGGATGGCTGAAATAGGCTCTGCTTCCCGTGGCTTGTAAGCAGTTCTGAAAGCATTTTCGGAAGTTCTTGAATGAGGCCATTGGCGCGCATGGCTTTCCGTTCACGCGATGGATTCCATCCGTGCCTTGCATCTGCATTTCAACTCGGACGGGGCGCTGGAAATTGCCGCGTTGAGTAGAAGTATATGGCGCTTCCCAGCGCCCCGTTCGGCGGTTTTTATCCGCAACTTCGGCCTCTCTGCTCGGATCCGGCACCGCCGGTCCGTCTGTGTGCCCCACAGGCACGCCCGAAATCACCCGGCCGGCATTTTCGCCCGGCCGCCGTTCCGGAGGGAGACCATTTTCTGCGGACCCCGGCTGTAGGAGCTTACGTCGTTCTCCTGCAGCCGGCGCCGGTCCCGTCTCGCCGCGACGCCTCGCGGTGTATCCGTGACGGAACGGCGCGATGATGACACAGGTCTTGCGGGCGCCGATGAAACGAGCAGGCGGCAATTGATTTTGCTGGGTTTTCGGCGTTTGTCGTGCGCGGGGTCGCTCCCCCTCACCAACAAAATCTAAGCCTTGGCCGATGGCCAAGGGCAAGATTTTGTATCCTCTCCCCGAGGGGAGAGGAGGGGCGGCGAGGCCTTCTCCACCGTCATTCCTGTGACAAGCACAGGAATGAGGGAGCTTGGGATGGGTGGCGGTGGCGGACCGTCCAGCAAACGTTCCGATTCCAAATCCATTTGACGTTACGGAAGAAACTCGCTCAGTCTGGTGGCGCCAACGGAGAACAGGCGAATGTCCGGCGAAACCAACCTCAACCGGCTTCTGGCGTCGATGCAGCCGAGGCTGCAGGACGCGACCTACGTCTTTGCGACTGTGCCGGACGGGGCGGACCTTCCGGCCGGACTTGAGGCGGTGATGACGTTCCGGGAAGCGGAGGGAGTAACTCTGATCCTGGAGGAGAGCGAGGCCCTTCGCGCCGGGCTTGCCGGAACATTCCGCTCGCGGATGATAACGCTGGAAGTTCATTCTTCGCTGGATGCAGTGGGCTTCCTCGCGGCGATCACGGCCCGCCTGGCGGAAGCCGGAATGGGTGTAAACCCGGTCTCCGCCTTCTATCACGACCATCTCTTTGTGCCCGAGCATCGGGCAGCAGAAGCCATGCAGGTGCTGCAACGGTTATCGCAAGATGGTTGAAAAAGGCGGGAACTGATCCGCTGCCTCAGAGTTTACATAGGTCTTTTCCTATATTCGGTCTTTGAATATGGAGGCTTTGCAATGCCACTGCAAAGGCTAGCCAGATACCGCTTTCTCCGGCGGATTGCGCTCTATATGCTTCGAGCGTTGGGGCCGGGCGATATCGTTGTTCAGCATCATTGGTGGCCTGATGTTTCGCTGAGCCTGCACGCCTATAAGCATCGCGGATATTGGTTCAAAGGAAAGCGGCGCGAGCGGCATGTCATGGAGAGGCTCGCGCAGCTTGTAAAGGCTGGCGATACGGTTATCGAAATCGGTGCCCACATCGGCTATCTTTCGATTCACTTGAGAAAACTCGTCGGTGATGCGGGAAGGGTGGTGGTTTTCGAACCTGGCCCTAACAACCTTCCGTATCTGCAAAGAAATACCCAATCCTTTTCCAATGTAGAGATCATCGACGCCGCATGCGGCGATCGAGACGGGGGTTATCGACTTTTGGATCGAGTCGCTTTCGGGGCAGAACAACTCCCTGAATAAAGACTACAAGAATTTTCAGCAGAATCGCGCAAATGCTTTCAGTAATGCCATGATGGAACGTGTCCGCGTTGATATGGTTCAGGTAGACACATTTCTGGCCGCCACGGGCCTTCGTCCGGCTTTGCTCAAGATCGATGTGGAGGGGGCCGAAAGGCTTGTGCTTCGGGGAAGCCTGCGTTGTCTGTCGGAGATACGGCCGCTGGTCGTGGTGGAAGTTACAGAAAATGCGGACGAAGTCGTCGAGATTTTCAAGGCGAGCGGCTACGCGATCCATGACCGAAGTCATCCCGAATGGATATGTGTCCCGTCCGAGCAGTCCGGTGTTGTAAACTCGTCTCCTCGCCGCTCGGAGATGCTTGGCCTGCTGCGAAATACCGGGACATAGAGTCCATTGAGGACGCCGGCATATAAAAATCCGGCCGCGTCGCCGCGGCCGGATTTTTGTCATTTGATTGCGGGAAGGGCTTCTTAGAAGAAGCCGCGGCGCTGCCACCAGCCGGCTTTTTTCGGCTTGCCGTCGGTGTCACCCTCGGCCGGTTCCGTCCGGGTGGATTTCACTGTGGGGGCAGCGGACGAGGAGATGTTCGATTCGCGGTTGGCGCGGACCGGCTTTGCTTCTTCCTCTGCCGGTGTCGCGAGATCGGCTGAGGCCTCGACGGTCTCCGCTTCCGCCTCGGCAACGGTCTCTGCTTCTACGACCGGCTCTTCGACGGGAGGGGCGGCTGCCTTCCGGCGGCCGCGGCCTCTGGCGGGTTTCACGGCTTCCGCGACGACGGCGTCAGCTTCGATCGCTGCCATTGCGGCCTGCGCTTCACCGGCTTCCTCGGCAACAGCCTCGACAATTTCGGCCTGTGTTTCAGCTTCGGCGCCATCCTCGATATCGGCGGCGGTTTCATCACCGGCTTCGGCGCCTTCGATGAGCTCTCCACCTTCCTCGCGGCTGCGGCGGCCGCCACGCTTGCCGCGGCGGCGACGCTTGCGGCGCTGGGACTCTTCGCTATCGGCACGCGCTTCGGTAGCGGCTACTGCCGCCTCATCGCTCTCGCCGCCTTCGTCGTCGCCTTCATCCTCGTCGCCGGTTTCGCCGGAAACGGCCTCCTGGGCGGAAACCTGCTCGCCGGTGCCGTTGCGGCCACGACGGCGGCGGCGGCGCTTGCGCTTGCGGCCGTCGCCATCGCCTTCGGCGCGCTGCTGCGGCGCGCGCTCGGCGGCTGCCGGCTTGTCCTCAAGCTCCTCGTCTTCGTCCTCTTCCATCTCGATGACCATATCGTCGTCGTCATCATCAGGGATGGCTGCGAAGTTGAAGAGGCTTTCGATCTTGACCGGGTTTTCGACCGGCTCGCCGCGATCGATCGCGAAATGCTGCGAACCGACGGCGCTGTCGGCATCGATGATGATCGAGACGCCGAAGCGGCTTTCATAATCGACAATCGTCTGGCGCTTGTGGTTGAGCAGATAAAGCGCGATCTCCGGCGTGGTGCGCACGGTGATGTTGTGCGTCGTGTTCTTCAGCAGGTATTCCTCGATACCGCGCAGGACATGCAGCGCGACCGAGGACTGCGAGCGCACGTGGCCGGTGCCGCCGCAATGCGCGCAGACCTGCGTCGTCGATTCCAGCACCGAAGCGCGGATGCGCTGGCGTGACATTTCGAGCAGGCCGAAATGCGAGATGCGGCCGACCTGGATGCGCGCGCGGTCGTTCTTCAGGCATTCCTTCAGCTTCTTCTCGACGGCGCGGTTGTTCCGCTTTTCTTCCATGTCGATGAAGTCGATGACGATGAGGCCGGCAAGGTCGCGCAGACGAAGCTGGCGGGCGATTTCTTCCGCGGCCTCGAGGTTCGTCTGGAGTGCGGTATCCTCGATCGAATGCTCGCGGGTCGAACGGCCCGAGTTGACGTCGATCGAAACCAAGGCTTCCGTCTGGTTCATGATCAGGTAGCCGCCGGACTTCAGCGTCACCTGCGGCTGCAGCATGCGGTCAAGCTGCGCCTCGATACCGGAGCGCGAGAAGATCGGGTGGATGTCGCGATAGGGCTGAACCACCTTGGCATGGCTCGGCATCAGCATCTTCATGAAGTCTTTCGCTTCACGATAGCCTTCCTCGCCGGCAACGATGATCTCGCCGATGTCCTTGTTGTAAAGGTCGCGGATCGAGCGCTTGATGAGCGAGCCTTCCTCATAGACGAGGCAGGGGGCGGTCGACGCCAGCGTCAGCGTGCGGACGTTTTCCCACAGGCGCATCAGATATTCGAAGTCGCGCTTGACCTCGACCTTGGTGCGGTTCGCACCAGCCGTGCGCAGGATCACGCCCATGCCCTGCGGCACTTCGAGCATCCGGGCAATTTCCTTCAGGCGCTTGCGGTCCTGCGGATTGGTGATCTTGCGGGAAATGCCGCCGCCGCGCGCCGTGTTCGGCATCAGAACCGAGTAGCGGCCTGCGAGTGAGAGGTAAGTGGTAAGGGCAGCACCCTTGTTGCCGCGCTCTTCCTTGGCGACCTGCACGAGCAGGATCTGGCGGCGCTTGATGACTTCCTGGATGCGGTACTGCTTGCGCGGCTTGCGCTGCACGCGATCGGGAACTTCCTCCATCGCGTCTTCGGCGCCGACGGATTCGATGACTTCCTCTTCCTGGTCGTGATCGTCGTCGTCATCGTCGTCGTTGCGGCGGCGGACGTCGACGTCTTCGGAGATCGAGTCCGTTTCGACCATGGCGGCCATTGAACCGCCGGCGGGACCTTCGTCCTCATTGTCGACGACCGAGGCGGAAGGGGCCTCTACGTCGGTGGGGATAGCATCTTCGGTGGGCGTGGCTTCGACGACTGCCTTCTTGCGGCTGCGGCGCGGCTTGGCCTTCTTGGCCGGAGCCTCTTCGGCAACAACGGCTGCCTCCGCGGCCGGAGCCTCGACTTCAGCCGGAGTTTCCACTTCAGCCGTCGCGGCCCCCACGGAGGTATCAGCGCCCTCCGGCTCTTCCGTGGGCACGATGCCGATATCCGGCTGATCCTGCGTCGAGGGGTCGCTCACCGGCGCTGTTTCGACATGCTCGACATCGTCGTCGCGGCGGTGCTCCTCGGCCTCGGCGCGAAGCAGCGCCTGACGGTCGGCAAGCGGGATCTGGTAATAGTCGGGATGGATTTCGGCGAAGGCCAGGAAGCCGTGCCGGTTGCCGCCGTAGTCGACGAAAGCCGCCTGCAGCGAGGGTTCGACCCTCGTCACTTTTGCGAGATAGATATTACCGCGTATTTGCTTCTTGTGCTGCGACTCGAAGTCAAATTCTTCTATGCGGTTCCCGCGAACGACAACGACGCGCGTCTCTTCCTCGTGAGACGCGTCGATAAGCATTTTGTCTGCCATGTAAGGTGTGCTCCTCGGCGCAGCCGGAGACGCGGATTCTCACCTGGAGGGGTGAGTCGGTCTAGCGTGAGTGCGCCGGATGATGAAAGTCGCGCTTGATTCGGGCCGGACGGCAGCAGCCAGGCGACAGCGGGGAGATTAGCCTTCCCGGGCCTGTAGACTTTGGATGAAACCTGCTGCGAAACCATTATGACCAAGCGAGATCGACAATACTTAAGACCCCTTGGGGTCCGATGAGTTTGCTCCTCAGAGCGTTTGGTGGCTATCCACCGATGAAGTTTCCGCATACGCCGGAAAATTCAGGATCTATGTACCGGGGAGAGAAGCGCGTAAGACGGCGGACGATTGCCGGTTGTGGCGCCAGGTCCTTGGTGGGGTGGCAGCCTTCGCGGCGACTCTATCCCGTCAACACTTCTAACCTGAAAATCGTTGTATGGTTTCTCTGTCACAATAGCAAGGGAAAAGCCAAATGCGCCATAATATTGATGGATTTAAAAACACATAGACAATGGGGAGCAGCGGTCTGATTCGGCGGGCGGCCACAGACGCTGAAAAAGCATTGCGCGCGTAAACAGAACGATAGATAGGGTGCGGCGATCGATTGTTTAAGAGAGTACGGCGCGCAATGGCGGAATCCAGCAAGCGGAAGATGAGATTAGTTTACGCGCTCGCGGCTGCGCTTTCGCTCCAGGCCGCCATCGCCGTTGCCGCCGGCCCGAACAAGCCGGAGCCGCTGCTTGCCTATGCCGCGCGTATCGTCGGTGACGACGCCCGAACCCGCGTGGTCATCGATTTCGACCGGCAGCCGAGTTTCTCCGTCCACTACATCGCCAATCCGGTGCGCATCGTCGTCGATCTGCCGGCGACCGCGTTCGGCTTCAAGGCCGACGATCTCGGGGCGAGGGGCCTTTTCAAGGACATCCGCTACGGCACCATGGACGAGAACAGCGCCCGCATCGTGCTGATGGCCATCAAGCCGGTGAAGCTGGCAATCGCCAAGGTGCAGGAGGATGAGGACGGCAAGGGTCATCGCCTCGTCCTCGATGCCGAGAGGGTCAGCAAGGAGGAATTCGCCACGCTCGTCAAGGCGCAGTCCTGGAGCGATCCGGCAACCACGCCGCAAACGGCGAGTGCAAAGCCCGCGCCAGATACTGCAAAGCCCGGCGATTTCATCATCGCCGTCGATGCTGGCCATGGGGGCATCGATACCGGTGCGATCGGCGCCGACACCAAGACGGAAGAAAAGCAGGTCACGCTGGCCTTTGCCAAGGCACTGGCCGACCGGCTGAATCGCGAAGCCGGCATCAAGGCGTTTCTCACCCGCAGCGACGATGAATTCCTGTCGCTTGCCGAGCGCGTGCAGATCGCCAGGGAGAACCATGCGGGCCTTTTCATCTCGCTGCATGCCGATACGCTGAAGCAGAAGGATATTCGCGGCTCGACCGTCTATACGATATCCGACAAGGCCTCCGACAAGCTCGCGGCCGACCTCGCCGACCGCGAAAACCTCTCCGATCAGATCGCCGGTAAGGAGACCGTCGCCGAACCGCCGGCCGTGGCGGATATTCTGCTCGACCTGACGCGGCGTGAAACCCAGGCCTTCTCGATCTCGCTTGCCGAGAGCGTGCTCGGCTCCTTCAAGGACCAGATCAGCACGATCAACAATCCGCACCGCCATGCCGGATTCCGCGTCCTGCAGGCGCCCGATGTACCCTCGATCCTGCTCGAACTCGGCTTCCTCTCGAATGTCGACGACGAAAAGCTGCTGCTGGACGACAAATGGCGCGCGAAAGTGGTGGACCGGCTGACCGATGCGGTAAAGCACTACCGCTCCTCGTTCGTTGCGAACGGCGGCTGAGGCCCTGGCTAGCAATGACTAACGTGACTAAGATGTGACACCCGGAGCGAAAGCAGAAGGAAGAATGGGAATAGGGCGTGCAAGCCCTATTTTCCTCACATTCAGGCCCTTACTCACGGCTATGTTTCTGGGACGCGGGGCGGATTTGGCTTGTCGCAATGCTGCTCATGGAGTAAGCCCGCGCAACATGCAGAAATGCTATCCTCCATGCAATGATACCGCCCGCGCCATTTGAAGGTTTGGAATACCGGTAGATGATAAGACTTCTTGGATATTTCTTCGGGATTGCCTGCGTCATGTTTCTTGGCGCCGCGGCTGTCGTTGCCGTCTATCTGGCAAACGTCGCGAAGGATCTTCCCGATTACGAGGTCTTGAGCAGCTATGCGCCGCCGGTCACCACCCGCGTTCATGCTGGAAACGGCGCGCTGATGGCCGAATACGCCAAGGAGAAGCGTCTTTTCCTGCCGATCCAGGCTATCCCGGACCGTGTCAAGGCGGCTTTCCTTTCGGCCGAAGACAAGAACTTCTATAACCATCCGGGCATTGACGTGAGCGGTCTTGGGCGCGCCATCCTTGTCAACCTGCAGAATTTCGGCTCCGGGCGCCGGCCGGTCGGCGCCTCGACGATCACGCAGCAGGTGGCGAAGAACTTCCTCCTGACGTCGGACCAGACCATCGACCGCAAGATCAAGGAAGCGATCCTCTCGTTCCGCATCGAGCAGGCCTACAGCAAGGACAAGATCCTCGAACTCTATCTGAACGAGATCTTTTTCGGCCTGAACTCCTACGGCATTGCCGGCGCAGCGCTCACCTATTTCAACAAGTCGGTCACCGAACTCACCGTCGCCGAAACGGCCTATCTCGCCTCGCTGCCCAAGGGCCCGGCGAACTATCATCCCTTCCGCCATCCCGAGGCCGCACTGGAGCGCCGCAACTGGGTCATCGACCGCATGGTCGAGAACGGCTACGTCAGCAAGGCTGATGGCGAGGACGCCAAGAAGCAGCCCCTCGGCGTCACGGCCCGCAATAACGGCCCGTCGCTCTTTGCTTCGGATTTCTTCGCGGAAGCCGTTCGCCGTCAGTTGATCGATCAGTATGGCGAGAAGACGCTCTACGAAGGTGGTCTTTCGGTCCGTACCTCATTCGATCCGCAGATGCAGCTTGCGGCGCGCAAGGCGCTGCAGGACGGCCTGACGACTTACGACGAACGTCGCGGCTTCCACGGTGCGCTGAAGAAGATCGACACCACGGCCGACTGGGGCAAGGAACTCGCGGATGTTCCGGCGTTCTCGGACGTGCCGGAATGGCATCTCGCCGTCGTGCTTGCCGTCTCGCCCGAAAGCGTCGATATCGGTCTTCAGCCGGACAAGGACGGCGCCGGCAAGGCTTCCCCCGACCGCGAGCGTGGGACGATCACCGCCAAGGACATGCAGTGGGCCTATCGCTCATCGACCGGCGAACGCAAGACGGCCAAGTCGCCGGAAGGCGTGCTTTCGGCTGGCGACGTCATCTATGTCGAGCGGCTGGGCGGTGAAAACTCGACCTCCTACCGTCTGCGCCAGCCGCCGAAGGTTCAGGGCGGTCTCGTCGCCATGGACCCCAAGACCGGCCGCGTTCTCGCCATGGTCGGCGGTTTTTCCTACGGCCAGTCGGAATTCAATCGCGCGACGCAGGCGATGCGCCAGCCGGGCTCCTCATTCAAGCCGTTCGTCTACGCTGCGGCGATGGACAACGGCTATACGCCGGCTTCGGTCGTCAGCGACGATCCGCTCCAGATCCAGACTGGCAATGGCCAGGTATGGGCGCCGGACAATTATGAAGGCGAGGGCGGTGGCGCCAATACGCTTCGCTTTGCCATCGAGCACTCACGCAACCGCATGACCGTGCGCCTTGCCAACGACCTCGGCATGAACGTCGTCGCCGAATATGCAGATCGCTTCGGTGTCTACGACAAGATGCCGCCGCTGCTCGCCATGTCGCTCGGCTCCGGCGAAACCACCGTGATGCGAATGGTTTCCGCCTATTCCGTCATCGCCAACGGCGGCAAGCAGATCAAACCGACGCTGATCGACCGGATCCAGGACCGCTACGGCAAGACGATCTTCCGGCACGAGGAGCGCGTCTGCGAGGGCTGCAATGCCGGCGAATGGCAGAGCCAGGAAGAGCCTGTCGTCGCTGACAACCGCGAGCAGGTGCTCGATCCAATGACCGCCTATCAGATCACTTCCATGATGCAGGGCGTGATCCAGCGCGGCACCGCCGCCGGAAAGATCGACCTCGGCGGCCGCGACGTCGCGGGCAAGACGGGCACGACCAACGACGAGAAGGACGCCTGGTTCGTCGGCTTCACGCCGGACCTCGTCGCCGGTCTCTACATCGGTTTCGATTCGCCGAGCACGCTCGGCCGGGGCGGCACCGGCGGTGCTCTTGCCGCACCTGTTTTCAACGAGTTCATGCAGGTCGCCGTCAAGGATATGCCTGAATCGAAGTTCGTCATTCCGCAGGGCATGAACCTCATCCCGATCGACCGGAAGACCGGCATGGCGGCCATGGAGGGTGACCCGAACACCATCATCGAGGCCTTCAAGCCCGGTACCGGGCCGGCCGACAACCTGTCCGTCATCGGCATGGACAGCACCATGGCGCCGGAGGAAATCCTGAAGACCTCGCCGCAGGCCAACCAGGCCGTGCAATCGGGCGCCGGCGGCCTGTACTAGGGGCTTGCTGAGCAAACCGGCTTCGGGTCCTCTGGATAAGGAACATCCGGATGAGCGGAGCGAACGCAATGGCTGACAAGGCGTCCATCAAGTCGCGGAAGCTCGACGGGAAGGCAGACGCCGAGCGAGCGGCGGCAGCGCCGACCCTCCTTTCCGGCGGCAACCCGCAGATCGCCAAGGGCCATGGCGATGCACCGGTACAGGCCTACATCGCGGCGATGCCGGGCTGGAAGAGCGACGTCGGACGCCGCCTCGACGCGCTGATCGTGCGCACCGTTCCCGGCGTGCGCAAGGCGGTCAAATGGAACTCGCCTCTCTACGGCGTGGAGGACGAGGGCCAAGGCTGGTTTCTCGCCTTTCATTGCTTCACCAAGTACGTCAAGGTGACGTTCTTCCGTGGCGCGTCGCTTCGTCCTCTGCCTGCTGGCCAATCCAAGCACAAGGACGTGCGCTACCTCGACGTCTATGAGGATCAGCTCGACGAAGCGCAGTTCGTCGATTGGGTGAAGCAGGCCAGCCAGCTTCCCGGCGAACGGATGTGAGCGGGAAGTTGCGAAGTACGAAAAGGGCGGCGACTAATTGAACCGATCGATTGGCGGGTTGCGGGCTTTACATCCGCGGCTGCCGCAACTATTTGACGGGCCAGCTCAAGACCAACGCAAAGAAGCAGGACAATGCGAGCGGAAATCCAGAACGTAGTCGATGAAACCAAGCAGGCTATCACCCTGCTGAGGAGGCATCTTTGACTGGGACCAGGCGATTAGACGGCTGGACTGGTTGAACAACAAGGCAGAGGACCCGAACCTCTGGAACGATGCCCAGGAAGCACAGAAGCTGATGCGCGAGCGCCAGCAGCTCGATGACGGCATCAGCGGCGTGAAGCAGCTGGAGCAGCAGCTGAACGACAATGTCGAGCTCATCGAGATGGGCGAGGAAGAGGGCGACGAGGATGTCGTCAAGGAAGCCGAAGACACTCTGAAGGGCCTGAAGACCGAGGCCGCGCGCCGCCAGGTGGAAGCCATGCTTTCCGGCGAGGCCGACGGCAACGACACCTATCTCGAAGTGCATTCCGGCGCCGGCGGCACCGAAAGCCAGGACTGGGCGAACATGCTGCTGCGCATGTATACCCGTTGGGCCGAGCGTTCGAAGTTCAAGGTCGAGCTTCTCGAAGTCCATGACGGCGAAGAGGCGGGCATCAAGTCGGCGACGCTGCTCGTCAAGGGCCACAATGCCTATGGCTGGCTGAAGACGGAATCGGGCGTGCACCGGCTCGTGCGCATCTCGCCCTATGACAGCAATGCGCGCCGTCACACGTCCTTCTCGTCGATCTGGGTCTATCCGGTGGTGGACGACTCGATCAACATTGACATCAACGAAAGCGATTGCCGCATCGATACCTACCGCTCGTCGGGTGCGGGCGGCCAGCACGTCAACACGACGGACTCGGCGGTGCGCATCACGCACATTCCGACCGGGATCGTGGTGGCCTGCCAGCAGGAGCGCTCGCAGCACAAGAACCGTGCCAAAGCCTGGGACATGCTGCGCGCTCGTATGTATGAGGCCGAGCTCGAGAAGCGCGAAGCGGCGGCCAACGCCGAAGCTGCCTCCAAGAGCGATATCGGCTGGGGTCATCAGATCCGCTCTTACGTGCTGCAGCCCTACCAGCTCGTCAAGGACCTGCGCACCGGTGTTGCGAGCACCGCGCCGGGCGACGTGCTCGATGGTGAACTCGACGAGTTCATGGAAGCAGCCCTTGCGCACCGCATCAGCGGCAAGCCGGACGCTGTCGTCGACGATATCGACTGAGTTTTGCTCGCAGGTTGACCTAACGAAAGCCGCTTGCAGCAGGCCGTTGCAGGCGGCTTTTCCATGCCGCCAGAAGCGGCCGTTTACGCGTCAATTTACCGTTGCGTACTTCCATTTTACGTCGCTGGCATGGCAGCCTCCGGTATCAATCTGGAGGGCGTCGAATGCGCAGGTTGGCTTTTCTCACGGCATTGATAGCCCTGGCATTTGCGAGTTGTTCAAACGCCGCGGGTCCGTCGCCTCTCAGGCTGAATGAGCGTTTGATGGAACGGCGAGCCGTCGAGGCCGTGGTCTGGGGGATGCCCGCCGTCAACTACGACCTGATGCGCCAGGAGATGCTGACAAAGACCGGGGCAAAGGTCGGCGAGGTCATCTATTGGGGGCGGCCGCTCGAGTGGCGAAACCAGACGCTGACGCCCAATCCCGATGCGCTGTACTTCATGGTGTTCTTCAGCAACCAAGGACGGGCCCGTTGTTCTCGATCTTCCGGCGGCGGAGGCTAAATCCTCCTTTAACGCCAACATCGTGACGGTGTGGCAGATGCCGCTCGAAGACGCAGGTTCGCTGGGATACGACAAGGGCAAGGGTGGCAAGTTCGTCATTCTGCCGCCTGGTTACAAGGACAAGGTTCCCGATGGCTTTATCCCTTTGCAATCGGACACGTACGGCGGATACATGCTATTTCGCGCGAACCTCGTCAGTCATGGTGATGCGGATGTCCAAGCATCGATCGATTATGGTCGAAAACTGAAGGTCTATCCGCTTTCTCAGTCGGCCAATCCTCCCGAAACGACGTTCATCGACGTCAAGGATATCCTGTTCGACTCCACCATCCGGTGGGACACCACGTTCTTCGACAATCTCGATCGGATCGTCCAGGAAGAACCCTGGCTGGTCCGCGACAGGATCATGATCGATCAGCTCAAGACACTCGGCATTGAAAAAGGAAAGCCGTTCAGGCCAAGCAACGTGGACAAGACACTGCTGGCGTCAGGCATAGAAGAGGCGCGAAGCCTTCTTGAGATGCAATATGATGCTGGGTTGCCGCCGTTCTTCTCGGAGAGGAGCCGCTGGACGTTTCCGGCCTTCCCGGACCTCATAAAGGCAGGATCCGTGGGGTTCGACGAGCCCGATTCCTACCCGGTCGACTATCGTGGCGTGGGCTACAGCTACGCATATATCGGCATCAAACATCTCGGTGCCGGGCAGTTCTACGCAATCTCCATTCGCGACAAGGACGGGGATGCGTTCGAAGGCGGCAAGACCTACAGGCTCCGTGTGCCGCCGAATGTTCCGGTGAAGCAATACTGGTCCGTGACCGCTTACGACCGCGAAACGCACGCGTTGATCCGGAACGTCGACCGCGCCAGCCGGTCCTCCCAGATTCCCGAATTGATCAAGAACGCCGACGGCTCGGTCGATCTCTTCCTCGGCCCCACGCCGCCTGCGGGAAAGGACGTGAACTGGATACCGACCGACCTGTCGCGCAAGTTCGAGCTGATGTTTCGCGCTTACGGACCCACTGAGGAATTCTTCCAGAAGAAGTGGGTTCTTTCCGATGTCGAAAAGATGCAGTGAGGATGGCTCGACCGGCGTCCGCCAGTGCCACCCGCGGGGACGCAAACCGGGGTCCCGCGTTGCCAGCGCCGGTTCCCGCATTCTTTCAGCAGTCAGTTCGTCCCGGCGCAATCCCTGGCTGACTTGATCATTTTGGCAATACCGGATTTAAGGAGGGCGATTTAACGGGCTGGATTCGATGACAAACGTTCTTGCTGCAAGCGGCGGCGTCAAGCAGATCATCTGCATCAACTGGGGCACGAAATATGGCGCGCCCTTCATCAATCGCTTGTATGCCATGGTCGCGCGCAACATCACGCCGCCTTTCACGTTCACCTGCTTCACCGACAATCGCGACAATCTCCATCCCGGCATACTCTGCGAGGACCTGCCGCCGCTGGACGTGGAGAACATGCCGGTCAACACCAAGGGGATCTGGCCGAAGGCGCGCCTTTGGGGGCCAAGGCTCGGCAACCTCAAGGGACCGGTGCTGTTTCTCGATCTGGACCTCGTCATTGTCGGCTCGCTCGATTTCTTCTTCGAGATCGGCGACGTCGACGACGTGGTCATGGCGCGAAACCAATCGACACCTTTGGAGCGGCTGGGACAGACCTCGATCTTCCGCTTTCCCGTCGGCAAGCTTATCAGCCTGCAGGAGAAGTTTCGCGCAGATCCCCAGGCGGTCGCCGACCGCTACAGGTTCGAACAGCGCTTTGTCACCCGCAATGCGCCCGGGGGCGTGAAGTTCTTTCCGCGCAAGACGGTCCTGCATTTCCGGCGAGACTGCCGCTGGCCGTTTCCGCTGAACTACTTCCTGGTATCGCGGCTGCCGAAAGGGGCCAGGGTGGTTCTCTTTCCCGGCGGGTTTCATCCCCAGCAAGCGATCGATGGCCGCGCCAAGGCGAACCAGCCGCGCGTCAGCGCCATGGAATATCTGAGGGGCGCGCTTTCTCTTATACGCAAAGGCCGAAGCCCCTTCAAATATCTGCGGCGCTACATTCTGCCGACACCCTGGGTGGCCGAGCACTGGCGCGAGTGACGCAAGGCGCTACCGTCGGACGGTTCACGCCCAGGAAACGACGACCTTTACGGTGCGGTCAGTTCGTCGGCTTCTCGATCTTGATCTCGCCGAACTCATCGATGAGCACCGTCCATGTCTCGGAGTCACCGTCCGGATCGGTCTTCAGATAGACCGTAGCGAAGAGCCCCGGCTGCTCGATGATGCCCGTTGAGGTTTCCGGGCGGATGTCGGTGATATAGGGCTTGAGCTGCGTGAACTCGTCGAGCTCAACGCTTGAGACGATCTCCGGGCCGCTGCCGGTCTGGGCGATCTGCTGAAGATAGACTTTCGACGTCCTGTCCGGCTGGCGGACGGCAAAGAGTTTGTAATATCCGTGGCGCGGTTCCGGGGCTGCCTTCGCCGGTTCGGTGGCTGCACCGGGCGCATGTTCGATGAGGATATCGGCGGGGCTTTCCTCCCAATAGCCGGTGCTGGTTGCGCAGATCACAGCCGCCGGAAGGGCCACCTCGGCCGGGCTGACGGCCTTTGCGAGATCCGCCGAAGCGCTGACCAGGGTTGCTGTGAGAAGAGCCGCTCCAAGCCTCATTGCTTCAGTCCGCGAATTGTTCGGCAAGGATGCGATCCGACCACGAGCGGTCGGGATCGGACAGGATTCGCGCGGTCATGTGCTCCGATTGTGCGATGCGGATATGCAGCACGGACTTGACCTCCGTATTGTCGGCCACCGCATTCACGGGCCGCTTTGCGGCTTCGAGAATATGGATGTCGACCGTAACCTTGTTCGGCAGCAACGCGCCGCGCCAGCGCCGCGGCCGAAAGGCGCTGACCGGGGTCATGGCGAGCAGGGGCGCTTCGAGCGGCAGGATCGGCCCATGGGCGGAAAGATTATAGGCCGTGGAGCCCGCGGGCGTTGCCACCATCAGCCCGTCGCAGATCAATTCCTCGAGCCGCACATGTCCGTCGACTTCGACGCGCAGCTTGGCGGCCTGATAGGACTGGCGGAACAGCGACACCTCGTTGATGGCAAGCGCCGTGGAGTTGCTGCCATCGGCATTGGCCGTCGTCATCTGGAGGGGATGAAAGGCATTTTCGACAGCCGCGCAAATGCGGTCAGGCAGTTTCCTCGTGTGATAGTCGTTCATCAGGAAGCCGACGGAGCCGCGGTTCATGCCGTAGACGAGCTTTCCGGAATTCATCGTGTGATGCAGCGTCTGCAACATGAATCCATCGCCCCCGAGGGCGACGATGACGTCGGCCTCCTCGGCGGGTACATCACCGTAGAGGCGAATCAGTTCTTCCCGTGCGGCAAGCGCCTCCGTGGCCGGGGAGGCGAGGAAACAAAGCGTCTGAAATGAGCGTCCCATGCAATGCCCTTTATGATCCTTCCTTAGCTAAAGGATAAAGGGCCTGTGCGACAAGGCATTTCGCGCCAGTAGCGGTACGCCTGGACGATACCATTCGGTGTAGCGGCGGGAATGGCGCTGCTACTGCTGTTCCCTCGTGCCGAGCGCTGCCTCGCGCTCATCCTGGTCTTCGAGGTCGGTCTCCACCAGGCAGGCGTCGCCGTGGAGACGCGTCACTTCTTTGACGGCGCGGCCGGGTTTGTCGTCCCGTCGGGGCTGATGTCTCCGGACGGATCCGCTGCATCTGCCGGGTGGCCCATGCTCGAGGCCACTCCGCGTGCGCCCTGCAATCGGGCTTCCTCGCGACGCGTTGCAGCGGCTGCCGTATCCGAGCAGCGTGCATCATCCGTGCCGGAATCGAATCTGCGGTCCTGACTTTGCATAACGTTCTCCCTTCTTGTGGGACTGGTCAATTGCGTGTGGCGGCGTCTGGCCGGGTGCTTCGGACTGGCTGGAGTTGTAGACACTCACAATCGCAATCCTGCGTTTCCCGTTCATCGCGCGAGAGTTTGCGGTTCGTCAGCATCCCGTAGGCAATCGCGCAACCAAGGAGCAAGGTGCTGCCGACACTGGCAAAGGCCGAAAAATACTCGGCAACCATGGTTCGACTTCTTTGACGACTCGAACCCGACGGAGGCGGATTTGTTCCGTCCAATGCATGGTTGGCGGTCGGACCGCTGATCAGTTTCGCAGTCGTGAGGCGGCCCTCAGGCCAGCCGCCGGAGCGAACCGGCGTAACGATCCGAGGCCCGTTCGATGTTATCGAGGTTATTCATGAGGTCCACCATGTCACAGGCTTCCGCCCACTGCATGCCGCTGATGGGCACGCCATCCAATTCCGCCGGCTCCATCGTCAGTCCGTCGACGACAAGCCAACGGTCGTCGGCCTCATGCCGCAGATTGTACCGTCGCATCACTTAACTCCCGCGCTACGACTGTACCATATTTTTACATTTTGGCGTGAATGAGAACACGCTAAAGCAAGCAACGGAAGGGATTACGCGTCAATGAACGGAGGGGTCGGCATCGTCCAGAAACGACCGTATGCCGTCGCGCGCGACTGTCGCCAGAAATTCGTCGAAGGCTTCGCGGTCAGTCGCAAACGGCTCGTCCCAGCGGATCAAGTCCTCGCCTTGCGTGACGACCTCCATCGTCCAGTCTTCATTGGAGCCTGCAGTGCGGAAGATATCGACGAGGACGGTTATCCCGTCTTCGGAGAATTCACCCGCCAGCTCTGAATGTTCGAGTTTGGAATTCTTGGACATTCGCGCTCAATCCATAATGCTGTCGGGTCACCGTGGGCGACTACCTTCAGGTGCATACCGCATGTTGTCAAGGAATGAACGGTTCGGGAGCAGTGAGGCTGTACGCCTGAATACACCGCGCGGCTCGGCGAGTTGTGATGCCGGCAGAGCTACCGTTTGCTCCGGCAATACTGGCGGTGGATCGGACTAAACCAAAGGAAGGCGTGGGCATCCCGAAAACTCAGAAAGGCGTCCTGAAGCATGATGGATTGAGATGGCTCTTGGGATTAGCTTCAAAGGTGCCAACTGGAGGGCAAGAGCCCGCAATTGAAACCTGAAGGCAGCACCGATGACCGACACGCTAGAGCACAACGATCCCGCCATCGAAGAACTGATGAAGGATGCAATAACCACCTACATGTTGGATAGCTTCAACATCGAGGATCGGCTGAGGACAGCCGTCCAGAAGATCGCGGAGGAACTGCTCGCGGAGGAACTAGCTGCACTGAGGGGGAGGGCTGCGAGGGCAAAGACCTCCGATCTCCAGGACGGAGAAATGTTGGTAGCGGCTTAGGTGCGCGATGGGATGCTGCCTGCGCGACCACCCGTAACCAGTGATCTACTCTAGGTCGGCGCATTGCCGCCGATCGATCCGGACCTTCCCGTAAGCCCTGCCGTTGCGCGGGGCTTTTTTTGTCGCAAGCAAGATGAATCTGAAAGTCACCAAGGGGTGACTGGGCGGCGGTTGGCTGATCACGAGATCTAGAAACCAATCATGAACACTGCGGCCCAGAACAAGGCGGACAATTCTGCAGCCACCATAAAACCAATCGCGGTGTCGCTCATGATCTCCTCCTTAGGACAACCTCCATTGCCTAGGGAAAACTATAGAGCACGGATGAAGGTTCCGCTACCCACTATATGTAGACGGTCATTCGAGCGGTCAAAGCCACTGGATTGCAAGGCGTAGATCGCGTTTTGAATGGTGCGTCCTACCTCTGTTCACGTAAGCAGCGAATACACGAAAGCGCCGACAGAACCCCAAAAGACAACCAGCACAAGCGACATCGACAAAACGAAGATCTTCGTCACAGCAAAAACTCCGCAACCTTTACTCAGCAGAAACCGAAACTAATGCAGGGGCCGAAGGTTGGTATCGGCACAAGGTCCTGAACGGACCGGACTTTGGTCTGATGTTCTCTTGCTGAAAGCCGGTGGCTCAGCGCCGCGGCGCCGCTCTTCACGCCGGGATCAAGGGCGGCCGCCCATGCCTGATCCACCCATAGCCTCGGGCTTTTCACCGATTTGCCGTCTCACCAGCTTCAACGTCCCATCCGGCTGGACGATATAGGTTTCCCGGACCCATCGCCCGAGATTATCCGTAAACTCATGCGGCAGAACGCTGCCGGCAGGCGATTTGGTGAGGCGCGCCACGTGGCGACCATACGTGATGCTGCCGGGTATCGGCTCGATTTCGACGGAACCGCTGGAGCAGGACGAGAGCACAACCACTGCCGCGAATGCAATGATGGAAGGCTTCATGGATGTCCCTTTTAGAAGACGCGCGGCTCCCTGACCGCGAGATGACGATGTTCCGCCTGATACCATAAATGACGAATTTTCTGAAGAGATGGTGCGGTAGCGAACCCTCGGTTCTTTCCTATCAATATAACCCGTTCGGGTGATTGTCGGTGTTGGGTTTGCCCCTTAGTTTTGAAGGGTACAGGCCTATCTCAGGGAGGGGAAGATGGCACTTACCGGTCAATTCGACAGCGTCATTTACGTTCAGCGCAAGCATTTCATCGACGAAGTGACGAGCCTCGAAGAGGTGCTCGACTACCTCAAGAATTGGCCGGAAGAGCGGCGAGGCCTGTCATACGACACGCTGCTCAGGGCGTGCCGTGAAGCGGTTGCCGGAAGATTTCCTGTGAGCGCCGTGGGTGAGAATTTTCGACGCTTCGTCAAGAGGTCCGGTATGCTGGCCGAGACACAGGACGTTCCCAGCTTCGCTAACTAACGGCTCAAACGAGGCGCCAGGTGTCAAAGCGCGGGCCGTGCTGGAGGCGGGCTTTCTACGACCTGTCACCGTGAAAAATTGCAATTCGCAAATTTAACGGTCCGGCTTCTGGCCCACTTTACGCCTCACCAGCTTCAGGGTTCGATCCGGCTGGACGATATAGACTTCCTGCACGAAGTTTCCGAACTCGTCGTCAAACTCATGCGGCATGGCGCTACCGACAGGCGATTTGACGAGGCGTGCCACGTGGCCGCCATAGGTGATGCTGCCCGGAATTGGCTGGATTTCGGCGGAACCGCTGGAGCAGGACGAGAGCGCAATCACTGCCGCCGATGCAATGACAGCGGGCTTCATAGGTGACCTTTTCAGAAGACGGGCGACCGTCGAGCTTTGGCGCATTTCTCAATTCCGCCCGATATCATCAACGAACAATTCTCAACGGAACAGAATACTCCGACTTGTCCCCGGCGACAACGTAACGACGCGCTCGCGGGCGAAGAGTCCGCGCCGTTCCAGGGTCGGTGGAGCGATCAACGGCGCAAGTCCGCGGAGAACCAATTCGAGTGGTCTCGAACCTCTAGGATCGCTTAATATTATCAAGCGGGCTTATTGGTGCACGCATTGGCCGCGTCTGACTTCATTCCGATTTTTGGGCTTGGCATATTTCGCGATCATGCCAGCGGGACACCTCTTGTCGTCATAGAGAACCGTCTCGCCGGGCGCTAGTGATGCGGCGGTCGGCTTTTGCTTCACGACCTTGATGGCGGCATCGGGCCGGCGCGAAGAACGAAAGGAATATTGCCGCCGACGCCAAAGTAATTGTCGAGCGTGTCACGTTCCGCTCCGTCTATTGATAACCTTCGATAGATGTAGAGCAAACAAGCCTGCAAGGAAACTTTGCAAATTGGATTAGCCCGTCACCTTAATTGTTGCCGGTTTCCATCACGGGATTTCGATTTTACTCCGGCGGAAGCTCTCGGTAGGCTTCGTGATGTCTTTTCAACTGGGAGTGAGACCAATGAAACGCCGGTTTGCCGTTGTCGCAGTCGCTTTGGCCTGGTCCGGGGCGGTCTATGCGCAAGACACCAGCATGAGCTTCTTTGTTACGAGCGTTAATCCCGGGAAGGGAGGGGATCTCGGCGGCCTACAGGGAGCAGACTCATATTGCGACACTCTGGCGAAAGCTGCCGGGTCGACGGGCAAGACGTGGAAGGCTTACCTGTCTACGGATGCGGAAAATGCCAAGGATCGCATCGGCAGCGGTCCGTGGTACAACGCCAAGGGCGAAAAGATCGCCGACGACATCGCATCCCTCCATAGCGACAAGAACAACCTGACCAAACAGACAGCCCTTAACGAGAAGGGGGAGGTCATCAACGGTAGGGGTGACACGCCCAATCGCCACGACATTCTGACAGGCTCGAAACCTGATGGAACTGCGGCGGCGGAAACCTGCGGCAACTGGACGATGGGCGGTGCGGAAGGTGTCGCGATCGTCGGCCATTGTGACCGCACGGGTTTGAACGATTCCGCCGAGGCGAAATCCTGGAATGCGTCGCATCCGACGCGGGGCGGCTGCACGGTTGAAGCCTTCAAGGGCACCGGCGGTGAAGGACTGTTCTATTGCTTCGCCGCCAACTGACCCCAAGGTCGGCTGTCTGAAATGGAAGGCCGGGCACCGGCGACCGGGTGAAGAACCCGGACCGGGTTAGCTACCCTTCATTTACGGCATGAAGTGGCAGGCCCGACTAAAGCATAGAACTATCGATCGTCGGGATTTCGCCTGCCTCAGCTCTCATCTTCGCCTGGGCAAGGGCGAACTCTCTGGCGTCTGAGTCTCTGTGGAGGATCATCGCCAAGGCGGTTCCCGTGATCCGAAATCGGCCGCAGGTGGGACAGACGAATTCGACAACGTCTTCTATCCCCGATATGTCCTCTTGGGCTGGTTCAATGGATATGGGGCAGGTGTCATTGGTCCAGTTCATTCAATCCTCCCAAGGTTAAACCATGCCATCCCTGAAAAACGCCCGGCATGAGAGGTTCGCGCAGCGGCTCGCCAAAGGCAAGACGGGCGAAAGTTGAATGCTGGTTACCGGAATGGAGGATTTTCTTCGATCCAGTCGTCCGTGCCTCTGAGGCTTCGGTTCTGCTTATGGTTGCTCGTCAACTCGGATACCATCAGCTTGTCCGTCTCGTCGAGAAATCGACGGTAATGGTCGTGAACTTCCGCCGCTGTACTGGCCAGGTTTACCAGCCAACATGACAACTGGTATTTGTGGGCGCCACGGCTCATGAGATCACGAATGAGGGCCGATAAGCGGGTGAACTCTCCTTCTTGACGAGATCGAATGTCAGTACGAACGGGGGCATGCTCCCATCCTCTCTCGGTTGCATGGGCAAACAACGCATAGCTACCATGAGTGTCAAGTCACTAGATTGAGCTATGCGCCCGCCCAGGCGCACTGTACCACTTACGGTGCCAGCGCAGCTTGCTGCACATACACATGGGTCGTCTCTCTGTGTGCCGGATCGCCGAGCACCACCAGCCCGACGATGATACCCGCGATCGCTGTTGCAATAATGGCGAGCGGGAAGGCCGTGCCGCTCTTCTTTTCGTCGCCGTATATCATGGGTGGTTTCTCCCTGAAGGCCCCGGCGACATTGCCGCCGGGGTGCCGCACAACTCAGACAATGATGTAGACGATCTTGAAGCTCGAGGGCTCGACGATCACGATCCGGCCGTCGGCCAGAATGAAGAAGCGATAGCCCTCATATTGCGGGACGAGCTTGACGATTCGTGTCGGCACTGGCTCAAGGTGAACCTTCTTCGGGATCACCGTACCAACTGACACCGTGAAATCGACATCGCGAACCGGCTCGACGTTGACCTCCTTCACGACTTGGCGGATCTCGGTCTTCTGTTCGACAGAGATGTTGACATTGGAGGTGTTGGTCTCAGTCGAGGTGCTTCCCGTAGTTTGGGTATCGGTCGATCCCGATGCGCCAGACTTGGCGTTTCCTTCAGTGTTCGTATTTCCTTCAGTAGAGGAAGCGTCACCGGAGCTCTTCGTCGAGCTCTTGCCACTTTCAGTCGAGCTCTTGCCACTCTCGCTGCCGGACGAGGACTTGCTCTGTGAAGACGATCCGTCATCGGGTTTCGTCGTGTCCTGCTGAGTGTTGGTCGTGCCTTGCTGTTGAGTGGAAGGCTGATCAGTTCCCTTCTGCGAGGACGAGCCGGACTTATCCGTTTTTCCACTATCGGGCTGCGTTGCACCACCTTCCGTGCCGCCGGACGGCGCTTGCTGATCGGAACCGCTGCCTTGCGACTCTCCGCCCGATGGCTGTTGCGACGTGCCGGATTGCGGCTGCTCGCCTTGCGTCGCGCCTTTCTTGGGCAGTATGGGGGCATCCTGGGCGGATGCGGAAAGCAGGCCGAGCGGCGAGGCGCCGAAGGCAAGCGAGGCGATCAGAACAGGTAGAATCTTGCGTTTCATTGCTTAGGCTCCTGGCTAGGACGCGGTCTGCCGGCGGGCGCGGCATGGCGTCCTTGAGTGTTGATTTTGATGAGGGCCGTGCTGGGACGGACGGACGCGGCTTGCCGCATCCATCCATCCATCGTCGTCAGTTGACGATCTGGATGACCTTCCGTGAGGAGGGCTCCACAATGACTCGCTGGTCGTTCACGACTGCGTAAGCATATGTCGGGTCGTCGGGGACGGGGGTTACCACAACCGTCTGCGGAAGCGGCTGGCCGACAACGACCTTCTCCTTGATGACGACGGTGTCCGACGGCGGGGGCGCTTCGCGGACATAGGTCACGACCTTCTGCGGCGGCGGATCGAGCAGTGTGCCGACGACCGCACCCGCTGCGCCACCGACTGCGGCGCCCACCGGACCGCCGACGATCGCGCCGGTGGCCGCACCGCCAACCGCGCCGTTGACCGTCGAGGAGCCCGCAAAGGCGGCGCCCGACATGAGCGCCATCGCAGCGCCAGCGACGAGGATTTTCTTGAACATTTTCTTCTCCATTTCCGCGGCTGTTCTCGCAACCGCATAGGCGACAAACGACCGTTCATCGCAGGAGTTCCGGGCATCAGACCATTGGCTGGCGGCGCCTAAGACCCTGGTCTGAGTGGGACGGAGGGCGTGGTGGCATGCAGGGAGAGGCCGGCAATTGACCGGCACCAATGATGGCCGGTAGGCAGGCAAACGTTCTGTTTACCAAGGCCGCAGGAAATGAAACGGCGGTCGGGAACCGACGCTAGGATAAACCGTTCACGCTGCGGGAGGTACAGCGCCATGAAGCGGGTAAATTGGGAAGCTCCGATCACCCTTGAGGATCCGGAGACCGGCATGGTGCGGACGGTCACGTCCGCGAGACAGGCCAAGCTCATGCTGAGCCGGTTCTGGCCTGCCTATCATGGCAGCCAATACCATCGGGCCGAGCAGGTGTGCGCCGCCGCCTTGCAGCGTGGCCGCGACCCAGCGAGGTTCGCCGGGCATTCATCGCCGCAGCGGTCGAGGCGCATTTTCATTTGAGCTGAAAGAGGGATGCAGGCCTTAGTTCTGAATCGGCAAGCGTAGTATCGCTAGTAGTGGTTGCGCTCCTCAAAGCCTGTGTTGCCGGATGACGGCGAGTGCCTCGTCGGCGATCACCTGCTCCTCATCCGTTGGAATGACGAACGCCGATATCTTGCTGCCGCGCGCGCCGATGACCGTCGCATTCGACTTGTTGGCGGCCTCGCTTAGCGAAAGCCCCATCCAGCCGAGATGACGCTCGACGCCCTTGCGGATTTCCGGCTGGTTCTCTCCAATGCCGGCCGTGAAGACCAGCGCATCGATGCCGCCTATCGAAACGGCGAGGCGGCCGATCTCGCCGGCGATCCGGAAGCAGAAAAGAGCAAGCGCCTCTTTGGCCTCTGGATGAGAGTCTTCTGCGAGCACCCTCGTGTCGCCGCTAATGCCCGAGACACCGAGAAGACCGCACTGGTGATACAGAAAGTCCTCCAAGCGATCGGCGTCGTGGAGTTGCGTCCGGAGCAGGTGGACCAATGCGCCGGCGTCGATCGATCCCGGCCTCGTCGCCATCGGAACTCCATCGAGAGCGGAAAACCCCATGCTCGTATCCATGCTGACGCCGTCGATCATACCGCAAAGACTGGCCCCGCTGCCGAGATGTGCGCAGATCAGTCTGCCGCCGCTGATATCAGGCGCGATTTTCTTGAGCTGCCCAGAGACGAACTTGTAGGAAAGACCGTGAAACCCGTAACGCCGTATTCCTGCATCATGCATTGCTCGCGGTATCGCCAAGCGCGCCGACAGGCTGCCCTGCGACGAATGGAACGCCGTATCGAAGGATGCGGTTTGAATAACTGATGGATGCAGCGCTCGGACGGCATGAATGACTTCCAACGCCTTCGGTTGATGCAGGGGCGCCAATGGAACCAGGTCTTCGATTTGCGAGAGGGAGGCGTCGTCCACAACTGCAGGGCCGCGGAAGGTCGATCCGCCATGGACGACGCGATGACCGACAAACCCGATGGCAGAGCCGGCCCGAAGGAGACGATCGAAAATCTCCGACACCAGGCGTTCGTCAAGGCGATCGACGCCGGGCAGCTCGACTTCTTTCCTCTCGTCCCCGATTGAGTACCGCAACCGTGATTGTTCGCCCAAAAGCACGGTGCCCCGGCCGACCTGCTTGGCATTTCCGCTGCCGATGTCGAAGATGCCAATCTTGAGACTGGATGATCCTGCATTGAAGGTAAGACCAACTTTCTCGATCATTTGAACCTCACATCAGGCGGCTGCCTTGTTCTCGAGTTCAGATAGGTCGGGCACGCAACTTTCAAACTCCTTGTGTGCCAGTTCGGCTGGCGAACTCCTCGGGCCGTGCGGCGGTATCGTGATAAAATGAGTTCGTTAGAGCCGACGGCGATGAGCGGGCTGCGGACGCTCCGGCGGGCGGCCGCCTGCAGATGGAGGCTGACGTGAAGTCGATGGTGCTTGATAGAATTCGAACGCCCCTGCGCCTGGTGGAACTGCCGGATCCCCGTCCCGCAGCCGGGCAACTCGTCATCAGGGTCGAGGCCTGCGGCGTCTGCCGGACAGACCTGCACGTATTCGACGGCGACCTCCCGAATCCAAAGCTTCCCTTGGTTCTGGGCCACGAGATCGTCGGAACCGTCGAGGCGGTGGGTGAGGGCGCGCCCGAAGACCTGCGTGGACGACGGGTCGGCGTTCCGTGGTTGGGGCACACTTGCGGATCCTGTCCGTATTGCCGCAGCGGACGGGAAAATTTGTGCGATGACCCCGGATTTACCGGCTACACGCTGGACGGCGGTTTTGCGACGCATGTGGTTGCCGACGCGCCCTATGCATTCGTGCTGCCGGATGGATCAGATCCCGTCGCCACAGCCCCGCTGCTTTGCGCCGGACTGATCGGCTGGCGCAGTCTCAAGATGGCTGGAGACGGAAAGGCCATCGGTCTCTACGGCTTTGGGGCGGCAGCCCATATCCTCGTGCAGGTCTGTCGCTGGCGGGGGCAGGAGGTCTATGCCTTCACTCGGCCGGACGACGAAGCGGGAAGACGCTTCGCCATGGAACAGGGCGCCGTCTGGGCCGGATCGTCCACCGAAACGCATCCTCTTCCGCTCGACGCAGCCATCCTTTTCGCCCCCGCGGGCGAACTCGTCCCGCAGGCGCTCGCCGCGGTCCGCAAGGGCGGTACCGTCGTTTGCGGAGGCATCCATATGAGCGACATACCCGCCATGCCGTATCGTCTCCTGTGGGGCGAGCGACGTCTTGTCTCGGTCGCCAATCTCACCAGGAGCGATGCGCAGGAATTCTTCGGGATCGCGAAGGCGGCGAACGTCCGGACGGTCACGAGCACCTATCCGCTCGAGCGGGCGAACGAGGCGCTCGAGGACCTTCGCGCAGGCAGGCTCAACGGAGCGGCCGTCATCGTGCCGTAAGCTCAAAGTCTCGACTACGCATACCGTCCTATTCAACGGCCGCGGCGGTTCTCCCGGTGACCTCCCGCAGCAAAATCCCATAGAAGACGTGCGGCGATTTCGCCGCGACCGGGAGCTCATGCGGCTTAAGGGCGCCGATTTCCCACCAGTCCGAGTGCTTTTGAAGCAACGACCATGCGTGGAGCCGTTCGCTGCGCCAGACTTCAGTGTCCGGAAACTCCTGGTATCGGCCCTCAACGACAACGCTTGCCCAGCTCTTGCCGGCTTGCCAGCGCTGGGCTTGGAGGCAGACCTTGTCGTTTTCCCGCATCGAGTCGATCTTTCGTCCTGGCATGGAGAAGGCATAGGCTATGCCATTCTGGTAGGCGAAATAGATTGGCACGACATAAGGCTGCCCGTCCTTGCTGCAGGCCAAATGGCCAAAACGGGATTCTTCGAGAACCGAGAAGCACTCAGCCTGGGTCATATCTCTAAGGCTCATTGTCATTGCTCTGTTCCTTTTCCACGCGGCGGTGAATCAAGCCTACGACGCTGCCGAAACGCCTCATTGACCTTGGGCAATGCAGGTCCGCCGCTCCGAAGAAGCTCGTGAGGGCGGGGCGTCGGCCAACTCTCACGGAGGCAAATATGCGCTATTCTGTAGGAAATGTGCCAGCGACTGTTTGTGGTCAAACGCGGAATTGCGCGGTGCCAGACCGACGGGTTCGATCAAGCCAACAGCCGGCAGCGCGTTACCGGCCTCGCCGATGCAAGAGGAGATCGGACGCCGAAAGGTTCAGCGGGAAAAGCACAAATCGCTGATAATTAAGGGATAGCGACCTTCGGCTCCATAAGCTGTTGCGCGAGCAAGCCGGCGTGCGGCGGGAGCGCAGAGAAATCACGCGCGCAAAGATAAAGCTGCCTAAGCGCCCAGGGGTCTCGCAGCGGCACAATGGCCAAGCCGAGGTGCGCCAAGTCTTTAGCGGAAGCCTCCGGTAAAATGGCGACCCCTACACCTGATTCAACCATCATCGCGATGTTCTCGATCCGCCTGAGTTGAATGCGATAGTAAATCTGACGACCCAGGCGGGCTGCGCGCTCTCCCAAATGAGCTTCCAGCGCCGCATCGGACAAGCCGACGAACGGCTCACCCACGATTTCCGCAAAGGCTATCGATCGTTGATCGCTGATGCGATGCGTTTCGCTCGCCACAACGACGAGTTGGTCTTGCGCGATAAAACGAGTTTGCAAAGCTGCCAGGTCGGCGGTGTCAGCCACAACTCCCAAATCAGCACGACCTTCCGCGATGGCCAGTGCAATCTCAGTGCTTGGACGTTCATGGAGGTCGATAGAAAGATCGGGATAGGCTATCAAGAACCGGCCGAGTTGATGCGGCAGAAACAAAGCCAACCCAGCCGTGTTGGACAAGAGCCTGATGCGCCCTTTCAGGCCAGCGCCGTAGGTGCGCAGTTCTCCACGCATCTGCTCCACCTGGTCCAGGATCAAACGGGCATGGCGGATCAGCGCATCACCGGCCGCAGTCGTAGTGACCCCCCGTCTGTTTCGTTCCAGTAGTTGCGCGCCAAGCGAAAATTCCATTCCGGAAATGCGCTCGCTCACGGATGCGAGAGCTAGATTCATGATCTCGGCGCCCTTGGTGAGGCTGCCTTGCTCCACCACGGTCAGGAACAACCGCATATCCGTCAAATCGAAGCGCAATGCCGTTCCTTCGCTTTTGCCGAACTTTCCCATCGGAAATTACCAATTGTGACGGTTGGTTCGCTCGCTTACTTTGCTACGTGCGACGCCATATTCCCTGATTTTCGATGGCAACACAAGGGATTGGCGCCTTGATGACAGCTGGTCCGCTCGCCGGCCCGTCACACCATGAACGCGCGGGTGCCATCGGTTCACGCGAAATCTTCGAATGCAACACTTTTCGGGCCGGGTAAGCCAAAATGAACGATTACTTTTCGCCGCACGTCCTGATTATCGCGTTGACGTTCCTCCTCGCCGGGATCGTCAAGGGCGTGTCGGGGATGGGGTTGCCAACCGTCGCTGTGGGTATTCTCGGTGCGATCATGTCGCCAGTCAGCGCGGCTTCGCTGCTGGTTATCCCATCCTTTGTCACCAATTTTTGGCAACTGTTTACCGGGCCGAATTTCCTTGTCGTAATGAAAAGGCTTTGGTTGATGATGCTCGGCATCGTGATTGGTACACTCGCCGGCTCATGGCTTCTGACGCGCGCCAATACCGAATGGACAAGTGTTGGATTGGGCTCCGCCTTATTTCTCTATGCAGTGCATAGCCTCTGGGCGAAGCCGTTGTCGGTTCCCGCTCGCCTTGAGCGTTTACTATCGCCTGTTATAGGGTTGACGACCGGGGTAATCACCGGAGGAACTGGCGTTTTTACGATCCCAGCCGTTCCCTACCTCCAGGCCCTCGGCCTTTCCAAAGATGATCTTATCCAGGCGCTCGGGCTGTCGTTCACGGTCTCGACAATCGCGCTTGCGGCGGGCCTGGCTCGTGGCGGAGCTTTTCATCTTGATAATATTACTTTGTCCACACTTGCCATCATCCCGTCGTTGCTGGGCATGTGGGTCGGAACAGCGATCCGTGAGCGCATAAGCGCCACAACTTTTCGGCGCTGGTTCCTGATCTTCCTGGCCATTCTTGGTGTCGAACTCGTGGTTCGCCCACTCTTCTTCTGAGACAGATGACGATGCACCAGAACGTAAGCCCCTCCGTTCCATCGGACCCCGCCACCCTCACCGAGCGCTATGACACCAGCGCCAAGTGCGACTTCCTCAAGGAGAGCGGCCAATGATCAGGCTCGAAGACGTTCAGCGCGGCTATGACGCAGGGGCCACAAAGCGTCACAACGCCGAGTGGGTTCGCAAGATCGATGGCACGCCCATCGCCAACGACAACCGCCGACTAGTTGGTTCAAAGGATCATGCTGGCGACAGTTTCTTACGGCGCGTCTGAGGCTTGCCTGCCGTTAATAAAACTTTATTTGCATAAATGGATTTAATTCCTATTTTGATTGTGTGGGCAAGCGCCAGAATTACTCCGAGTTACCTTCGAGGTGGCAGCATCTTCGCGATGTGCATCAGGAGCTGGGGGCCCACACCCTCACTTCTTTTCTTGATAGCGTCTGACGTATTCAACGAACGTTTCCTGCTCGTCGTTCAGCGGCGTTTTGCCAAAAGGCGGGATGAGCGTGAGACCACAGTTCAACCGTTGTCCCATCTGCTTCAAAAGGCGAGGGGTTAGAACCTGCCCGTACCTCGGTTCACAAAAGCCATACGTGTTCGGCTCTAGGGCATTCCAAACCGCGCTCGTAAATACATCAGCTATTTGGAGCCCGGCTCGATTGCTGTGGTTTTCTACGGCAACGTCGGACGGCTCCAAAACGGACCAGTCAATCGATCTGACCGGCTTCATCAGTTCCCGGCCATCTCGCATGAACTCCAAATACTCGCGCATAACGTGGTAGTCCGTGCCTCTGCGTCGAGAAAAGACGACGGTCAGATGAGCCGCGTCGTCGCTTTCCATCTTCGCTTTCGACCGGCAAGCTGCCGTCAGCCGTTCGAGCAAGAAGCGGGTCATATAATTATACAAATGCTGTTTTTGCTTGAATATTTCCTTTTTCGGATGGGACAGCAATGTGATCTTATTTGATGCTATGACGCATCCACCGACAGGCTTGTCGGCCAGCATCAGGCAGGCTTGGACGCGTTGCTCATGCTTCAGGTCACGGAAATGAAGGTCGCGGGACCTCTTCTTTGGGAATTGGTCCATGATGTCGTTGCGCCATTGAGGCAACTGACCATCAACTTCGGAGGAAACAACGAGTGCGCCGATCGCGAACCAAGCAGATTGGGCAGTTGGTCCCTTGCCTGCCAGCTTGCCGAAACCTTCATCTCCGGCTTCATCGACATACGCAACAAATCTCTGAGGCAATTGTACTACCCGACAAACAGAGTGCGCGCCGCTTTCCACTTGGCTCCAACCAAACTCCCCATCGCTGCGCCGATAGCTCCGCAGATCGCCCCTACAAGCCCGTATACTACCCACGAGGGCCATGCGCCCATAAAAGCCAGCATTTGTTCCCCTTGCAAATATGCGGCTGTGTGCCTGAAAAAATTCTACCGTTGCTTGAGAGACGCATCTAATGAGAATTGCTCATTGTAAGAGTAAAGTTGCCGAACCATACGATTCCGTCAATCCAGCATTATGATGAAATCAGGACTTGCTTAACGCGACCGGACAACTATCGCGGTAAAAGGCATTCTCACGACAAGGAACGATCAATGAAATCCAATAGTGTCGGGTTCTCCCAAGATCTCTTGCTGTCGACCGCGAACGCGTTTGGCCCATTTAAGTTTTCCACTCTGGATATGGCAGATAAGTTGCAAATGACGGAGCCCGATGAATGGCAACGAGTTCTCGACCAATACGGGGAAGGCGGCAAAGGAGCCGGTCGACATTTCACAGTTATCTCCAGCGTCTCACAAGGGCTCAAGAAGCTTAGCAATCGAGGCCTGTTGTTCCAGCGGGACTACGAGCCGGCGCCTGCTAAGCACGGTAGCCCGATTGTCCGTTATTGGAGCACATCTGAAGGCGCGGTAGATTATTTCTATCCCGATGAGCCGCATCCTGACGAAACGTTCTTCGAGGGCGCCGTCGTGAAAATAAAGGTCAACCGCTATGAGCGAAGTGTGAAAGCCCGTGAGGCCTGTATCGCTCACTATGGCGCGAAATGCGTCGGCTGCGGTGACGACCTTGGCAAGAAGTATGGCGATCGCGGTTCGGGCCTCGTTCACGTCCATCACGTTCGTCCGATATCCGAAATCGGTGCCGAGTATGAGGTCGATCCCATTAAAGATCTTCGACCGGTCTGCCCAAACTGCCATGCGGTTATTCACCGTGGCGAAACCATGCTGTCCATGGACGAGTTGGGTGAAATTCTGATGTCCTCATAACCCGGCAATTGGCAAGAGAAGGAGGTGGGACCCCATTCCACGCGCATGTGGCGGCTTCAGCGCGCCCATCTTCACGGCCTCGGCATGGCCGTCAATGACATTGCCAGCGCGGGACGGCATAGAGGGGCCGCAGGCGTGCGCAAGGTGGGGATACCGGCGAAGGCTTGAGGCGCGTGAAGGATGGTAGGGGAACCCAATAAGGCGAAAAGTCCTGTCAGCGGGCCGCTGCAGCGCGGCATCGTCTTATTGTGGAGCATGCTGATTGTCGGCTTTAGCCCGATATCGGCGGCGGTCGCTTTGCTGTTCTCGTTTGGAACGGCAATTATGTTGGCCATTCCCCGCCACCTCGCCTTGAGCGCTTTGGGCTTTAAGCTCGGGGCTGGAATCCACCAAATCTGGACCAGAAATACCGTCGGCCCCTGCGTCGCGCGGTAGGGCTATCGATTCGAGTGGGCCCAAAAATGGGCCAAAATTTGTATGTTCAGCCTTAGCTTATTAGCTATTGCTGCAAACTGCTGATTTTATTGAGATTTATGGTGCCACCGGCAGGGTTCGAACCCGCGACCCCCTGATTACAAATCAGGATGGAAAGCCTTATTTCACAGTACTTCTACGGTGTCATGCGCCATTTGTGCGCCATCCACCGGCTCGGCAGGGAATATAGACGACGAAATTTGATCCATGACATTGCGATGGCTGTCGCTTGCAAACAGATGTCCGTAGCGCGTCATTGTCAGTGCCAGGGTGGAATGTCCGGCGAAAGTCTGAATCGTCTTTGGCTGTAATCCGGCCTCGATCCATGTGCTGATCGCGAAGTGCCGGAGGCTGTGCCAGCCGAACGGCTTGAACTTCTTGCCGCTCTCTTTGGCCTTGCTCGCGGCAGCGGCCAGGAGCGGGCGGAACTCGCGTTTCAGAATGTTCTTGTGATCGAGGAAACCCCCCTTGGAATTCGGAAACACTAATTCATCAGCTTCTGAGCTTTTGGCCGCGTCTTTCCACTTTCGAAGTTCGGCTAGCATCGCCGAGGAGAGGGGTACGTGCCGGACGCCCGCTTCTGACTTCGTGGTATCTTCATTTTTATAGGCGTCGACGCGGCCATCGACGGTTAGCTCGCCGGCGTTAAAGGCGACGTGTCTCCAACGGAGCGCATAGAGCTCGGATGCGCGCACGCCTGCCGACGCTGATAGACGCATGCGGATAGCGAGACTACCTTTGGCTTGGGCGAGGGCGGCGGCCAGATCAGCCTTAGATGGCGCGACCACTTTCTTAGCACCTTCGCCGCGCTTGCCGGTGACGCGGATATTTGCTGCCGGATTGATCGCCATGAGGTCATTGCTCACCGCATTCTGTAGTGCGCGGGAGAGACTGCCAAGGATCCGGCGAGTGGTCACGACGCCCACTTTGGATTCGCGGAGGCGATCGCGGAAGTCGCTAACGACCTTGGCAGTGCACTGAGAGAGCTTTACCGGGCCGATGCCACCGTCAAAGATGATGCGCGTCTTTTCCGGTTGCTTGGCTCGGTGCTCTTCGGTCGGCGCCACGTAGTTTCGAAGCTGACCCTCGACGGTTCGAAGGTAATGCTCTGTTACGTGCTCGCCGCGATCGCGTCGATCGGTGAGTAACTTAATATAGTCGGTCACGGCATCGTCTACGGTCGTGCTGGAGGCCTCCGCTCGATACGTCCCGCTAACAACTTGGTGGGTTACTTCGGTGCGGCGAGCTTCCGCATCGCGTTTCCGCTCGTGCTGCTCCTTGTGACGCTTGCCGGCCGCATCGGTGTAAGCGAGCACCCACGCTTCGCGTTCTTCACCCTTGCCGGTCTTCCATCTTCTCTTGGTAATCGTTGCCATTCATGACCCCCTGATTCGACGGCGCATGAAAGCACGGCACAAGGAGGGAAGCAAGGGTGGGGCCTTGACTTTTTGGTCAGTTTACAGCGTAATGGGAATTCTGGGTAGGGGCGACATGGGCGCACCTATCCACTCTCAGAATTACCATGTTTACAAAAAAGGTGTCAACCCCATCAAGGAGAAAAAATTGCATTCAGCAAACGACAATATCATTGAGGGCGATTTGCTCGTGGGTGCCAAGGCGATTGCCCGGTTTCTTGGCATAACGCAGCGTCAGGCCTACCGCCTAACCACCGACAAGATAGTTCCCAGCATGAAGTTGGGCGGCACGGTTGCTGCGCGCCGGTCTTCGCTTGCCCGCTGGATGTCTGAGGCTGAGGCGAGGATGGCAGCATGAACATCGGCCAATACAAGCAGGCGAAGACGCGCGAGATCATCGAAGACGCAATCAGCCAGCTCTGCGCTGTTGGCTTCACTCCGGATAACGCCGCTGGCCTTCTGGTCTTTCAGGGCATGATCCGCATCGAGAGTCCGGCCAAGCGCAAGGAGATGGCTGCCCTTGCCGCCCGTGAGGCGGAAGACACTGAAGACTAAGTCACCAATAGGAGACAAGATGGAAATTGTGGAATTCCAACTGGCTAGCGGCTTTGCTGGCCAGGCGAGAGTGCTCGCTCGTTTTTCAATCCAGATAAACCCCGACGTCAGACTTTGCGGGCTTCGGCTCGTCGACACAGCATACGGCCTGCGAACCTACTTCCCGCAGATTAATGGCGGCGGGCGGCCGGTAACCATGTCGGCAACACTCCTACACCAGATCACGGCGCTGGCCGTCGCAATGCTAGAGGGGCACAAGATCGCCGATGCAAACAACAAAGCAGCTTGAGACCAACCT
Source organism: Rhizobium sp. P32RR-XVIII (assembly GCF_012641395.1). Taxonomy (GTDB): domain Bacteria; phylum Pseudomonadota; class Alphaproteobacteria; order Rhizobiales; family Rhizobiaceae; genus Rhizobium. Next base: position 565,092 of record NZ_JABAIH010000002.1, read on the forward strand.
AGACGAGCTACGGGCCGCACCCGATAGCCGCGAACGCATGGTGTTCGAAATCCACGATCGCCTTGCCGAACACGGCCATTGCGCCGTCGACGTAGTGCTGGCACCCGCCAAAGCCGATGGCTCGCCTGATTGGGAAAACACAGATCCGGCGAATGTATCGAGCCTACCGGCCGACCAATGGCCAGACGAGCCTATCGAGGCGAACCGCGCTTGTGTGATCGTCAGCGACATCGACGGCTGCGACCCCGACTCGACCTTCATCGTCATATTCCATCATGATACGGGCATCCCCGGTATGTTCCAATGCCATGGCCCGGAAGCTGACCGCGTTGTGGCTGATAGCATCATCGGCCGCGATCTGGGCCACAGGCCAAAAACTCCCCCACCGTCAAAGTTGGCCGAAAGTCTGGAAAGGCTGCGGACAGAAGTGCTTGCCAAGCCCGCCCCTGTTGCAGCGAACGACAACACGCCAGGCGACCAGAAGGCCGGCAAGTTCGTGATCACCCGCTTTCGCGATCTCGGCAAAGCCAAGCCCAAGCCGTCGGTTATCAAGGGCGTGCGGTACGCTGGCGAGGCATCGTATACGGTCGCAAAGCCAGGCGGCGGCAAGTCCGCGACGGAAACCGACATCGGCTATCACATCGCCACTGGCCGCGACTGGCACGGTCGAAAGGTGGCGAAGGGACTCGTCGTCTATTTCGCGGCTGAGCGCAAGAATCTGCAGGATCGCCGCGTGATGGCTTATCGCGAGCACTACCGCGATAATTATGACGTTCCAATGGTGGTGATTGGCGGCAAGCCGGACTTGACGGATTCGGCCCGTCGCGATGCGGCAGCTATGGTGGGGATCATCAGGGCACTGGAAAAGGAATACGGCCTGCCGTGCCATCTGGTTACCATCGACACTCTGGCGCGCACCTTCGGCGGAAAGAACCAGAACGCCACGGAAGACATGTCGAAATTCGTCCACAACATCGACCTGCTGATGGACGCATTCCCGACCGCTCACATCAGCATCATCCATCATGAGGGGTGGGAGACCGGCCGCGCTAAGGGTTCGATCGATCTTGATGGCGCGGTTGACGCCAGCTTCCGTATCACCCGCAACGGCGAACTCTTCAAGCTTGTCTGCGACGGCACAAACGACGGCGAGGAAGGCGACATCCTGACATATGGCCTAAAGTCGGTAACGATCGGCGTTGATGACGACGGCGAGACGGTGTCCGCGCCTGTTCTAGTGAGGATGGCGGATGCAGCCGCGATAGCCGAGAAGGCCAAGACGAAGCAGGCGCAAGCCGAGGCGGAAGCAATGGCTATCCTGACAGAGCTCTCCGCGGGCGGCCATGCCGTTGGTGGCGGATTATGGCTGGCCAAGTTCCGTGAGACTGATCCCGACGCCAAGGAAGAAACGGTCAAGTCGAGATGGCAGCGGGCCGTGAGGGTGCTTGAAGACGCGGGCCGCGTTGTGTCGTCCGGTATGCCAAAGACCTACAAGCCAGTCGAGGTGCAAGAACAAGGTGCAAGCGAGGTGCATGCACCTGAAGACGATGCACCTGCACCTAGCGACCCATAAAACGGCAAGGTGCAAAGGTGCAGGTGCAACCCCCTTTTAAGGGTTGCACCAATGCACCTGCACCTGCCGAGGGTGAATTTGAATTTTGAACTAGGAGGGACCAATGACCATTCCGCAAAACTTAAGAACCGCAGCAGCCCGCACTACAGCCGAACGGCTGGCCAGCGAATTGATTGCAGCGAATGACAACACACCTCCACGCGGCAGGAAGCGGGTGTCGCGTCACACCCGGCCTGCCATGAACTGGTCGATGAAACACGACCCGTTCGGCGCGGCATGTCTGTGGCTGGTTGCCCGCCAGCGACTGCCGGACGACACAATAGTGGCTAATGATAATCATGAGCCAGTTGAGGGCGGGTTAGAAGTGCGCAGGAACGGCACGGCACGCGGGAAGTCCAAAGCGAAGAAAAACCTTGGAGCACATCTTGCGTTGCCTGCCGTTTTGCCTCGACTGGGCGACGGTGAGCCGCAACCGGCGCGAACGGGCAACTGGGGCGCGTGGTACGATATGCGGCCGCAGAACGACGTGGATGAGCTTTCCGACAACTTCGAAGTGTACGGCTCGTGTGCTGATGCCATTGCGGCCGGATGTGACTTCATGGGCGCGGAAAGCGGCTTGGGAACACCACGGCCCGGCAAATCAAAAGGCAGCCCGTTGAAGGTGGATGAGCATGAATTTGACGAACCGCCTGACGATATCAACCTAGTCATTGAGACTATGCTAGCGCGAGGAGATCTTGCGACCGTTGGCCGAGCGTTTGGCGCTCAGGGCAGGTACGCGGACAAGAAAGGCGCCGAATTGCTGCGGAAAGCGATGGAATGGGCAAAGGAGCAAATTGCCGAAAGCAATTTTCGTGCCAATGTTACAAATCGCGTAGCGTAGTTTCGCTATAAGCATAAGACTTAAACAAGCCGCCTCACCGGGCGGCTTTTCTATTGGGTGGAGTTCATTTCAGAGATTTTCGCCACCCAGCCAGGCTGCTGTCGCTACCGGCACCTGGCACCTATTCGCTGCTCGACCCAGCGATAGCCGCACAACTGCCTCCTCAGTTGAAAGCCTGCGTCTGGACATAGCGCAGGCCCTGCGGCGACCCATTGCCGTACATCGGATGTACATGGCGGCAATACCATCCGCCCGCGTGACGCGTGGCGTTGATCGAGCCGAGCCGCCGGAGCGTCCTGCAACGGTGGCTCGGCTTTCGTTTTTCATCCATTGATAAGGATCCGCCATGCTTGACGAGCTCAAGGACGATATCACGCGCTCGCTTACCGGCACGCTGCGGCCTGCAGCGCTCTATCGCGCAACAACTATTGACGATGGCTACGGCAACCAAGTCCCAGGCGGATGGGGTTCGCCCCATGCGTGCGAAGGTGTGCGTGGAAGCTATGACGCTCAGTATGCTGGCGAGGCCGGTATCCCACGCACGGCTGCGCGGATTGAGTTGCTTGCTGGCACGCTCGATATGGCGCCCGAGCGATTGGACAAGATTGAGATTGATGGCGGCGCGTGGCTGATAGTCGAGATCGAAGTCGATCCCGCTGGCGTGCTGTGGGTGTGCCAGTGCTCAGAGGCGACGCCATGAGCAATCCGGTTCCAATGCCCAAGAAACCCCCTCGCAGCGGGACCGGTGGGGGAGTGTTGCTTTCTCTCTCCCGAAAAAAATCCAAGGAAAAAACGGCTGCTGAAATCGCCATTGCCTTCCTCGAAACCCTCAAGATTCCGGAAGGCCCGAACGCCGGCAAGCCGCTGAAACTGGCTGAATTCCAGAAGTCCTTTGTCCGTGGCGCGCTCGACCCGGCGAACATGGTCGGCGTTTTGAGCATTGGACGCGGCAACGCGAAAACGGCACTATCGAGCGGCTTGGCTCTAGCGGCGCTTGTCGGAAAGCTCGACGCGCAGCCAAAGCGGGAAATCATCTTCGCGGCTCGTAACAGGGACCAGGCCAAGATAGCCTTTGGGTTCTTGTGCGGCTTTATCGAGAGCCTTCCCGCCGACGAGCAAGAACTGTTCACAATCCGGCGCGGCTCACGCTTGGAAGTCGAATATGGCGGCAACGGCGGCGGGCTTGCTCGATGCATCGCGGCCGACGGCAAGTCGATCCTTGGCGGCGCTCCTAACCTTGCGATCCTCGACGAGCGGGCCGCATGGGAGCGCGACAAGGGCGACAACCTCGAAAACGCCATTTTGTCGGGCCTTGGAAAGCGAGGCGGCCGGTGTTTGATCATCTCGACTTCGGCACCCGATGACAGCAACACGTTCAGCCGGTGGCTCGATGAACCACCACCCGGCACCTACGTTCAAGAGCACCGGCCGCCATTCGGCCTGCCTGCCGACGATGCGGAAAGCCTGCTGATCGCCAATCCCGGCGCGGCTGAAGGCATCGGAGCATCGCTGGAGTGGCTACAAGCTCAAGCACGGCGCGCCATTGCTCGCGGCGGCTCGGCTCTGTCGTCCTTCCGCAATCTCAACAGGAACGAGCGCGTTTCGACCGAAGATCGCAGCGTGCTTGTCACGGTGGATGAATGGTTGAGTGCCGAAGTGTCTCCCGACGATCTCCCGCCACGTGAAGGCGAGTGCATTCTCGGCATCGATCTGGGCGGCTCCCGTTCCATGTCAGCGGCAGCGTTCTACTGGCCTCAAACGGGCCGGCTGGAAGCTGTCGGCACGTTCCCGACAAAACCCAGCCTTGCCGACCGTGGCGCGGCAGACGGCGTGTCTGGCCGGTATGTGGAAATGCAGGAACGCGGCGAGCTTTCCGTTCTGGGCGAGAACACCGTTCCACCCGGCGCATGGCTCGCGAGCGTCGTCAGGCTGGTTGATGGCTCGACCATTAGCTCCATCGTTGGCGACCGTTTCCGGCACGCTGAATTCGTGGAAGCCATGCAGGGCGCCGGGCTCTCTCGGATCCCGTTCATATGGCGCGGTTTCGGCTGGAAAGACGGCTCGGAAGACATCGAACGTTTCCGGCGCGCACTGTTTGACGGTCTGGTGAAAACCCGTCCATCACTGCTGCTGCGATCGGCCATGGCAGATGCCATCACGCTGATTGACCCGGCCGGCAACGCGAAGCTGGCAAAGGCCCGATCGCTGGGCCGTATCGACCCGGCTGCCGCTGCGATCCTGGCAGTTGCGGAAGGCTCTCGGCGCATGGCTCGGCCTACCAAGAAGCTGCGGGCCGCATCGTGGGTGTGATGCATCACGATGCCCGATGGTGGCCGGTTCGAACGGCCGCTGTCCGTAGAGACGACTTCAAATGCCAGGAATGCGGCGCCCGCGGCCGGCTAGAAGTTCATCACGTAATACCGGTTCGGCAGGCACCGGAACTAGCTTACTCGCTGGGCAACCTGAAGACGCTCTGCACTGACTGCCACCTGCAATACACGCTGGCCGAACGTGGCCAGCTTCCATCGCCAGAGCGTGAAGCTTGGCAATCCCTCCTAAACAAAGGAATCTAAATGCTTGAATCTGTTAAAATCCAGCGTCGCCAGAGCGAAATCCGTCAGGCGCTCGCCGCTCTTGTCGGCAAGTCCGACGCCACGGCCGACGAGATCCGATCCATGGAGACAATGGACGCGGAATACCGTTCGAACGAAACCCGTTACCGCGCCTCGCTGATCGCTGAAGACACCGAACGCCGGGACGCCAAGGGCGAACTGGAAACCCGTTCGGATCGCGAATATGCCGACCTGATTGACCGCTTCGAAATGCGCCAGGTCGCGCTGTTCCTCGATGAGGGCAAGGCGCTGGCCGGTGAGACTGCCGAAGTCGTGCAGGAACTCCGTGCCAAGGGTGGCTATCGTGGTTGCCCGGTTCCGCTTGAGGCGTTCGCGCTCGAACAGCGCGCCGGCGAGACCGTTGCTTCCGGTACGCCTTCGCCAAAGATGACTGCCCCGATTATCGATCGCCTGTTCCCGGCCAGCGTGGCCGCGCAAATGGGTGTCCAGATGATCAACATTGCATCTGGCTCGGAAGAATGGCCGCTCACCGCTTCATCGGTAACGGCTGGTTGGCAGGCTACCGAAACCGGCAACGTGGCTGGCCCGACTGTCTACTCGACGGCGCAGCGCAGCGTGGCTCCGAACTCGACGCTGGGCGTGCAGATGAAGATCACGCGGAAGGCGCTCAAGCAGTCCGGTGACGCTCTGGAACAGGCCGTCCGCCGTGATATGAACGGTGCGATGGCTGTTGCACTCGACAAGGCGGTTTTCCAAGGCGCTGGTGCTTCCGGTGAGCCTGCTGGCCTTCTCGTCGGATCGTATGGCATCACCTCGACGGCAGTTGCGGCTGCTGCATCGTGGGCTGCGTTCAGGAGCGCGATTGTTCGCTTTATGACCGATAACGCCATCACTGGTCCTGGCGCCGTAAACCTGCTGATCCGTCCGGAAGTCTTCGACAAGATGGATGGCACGTACATCACGTCGACGGCCGTTACCGAGTGGGACCGCCTCACCAAGAACGTTGGTTCGCCGGTTATGACCACGAACGCGCTTGCCGCTCCGACCGGCTCGCCGCTCGCAACCAAGGCACTGCTGACGACTTCGATTGGTGGCGTGGCTCCTGCGGTTCTCGCCACTTGGGGCGCCGTCGATTTGATCCGTGACGTTTATTCGGACGCTGCTTCTGGTGGCCTGCGCCTGACTGGTCTGGTCACGGCTGACGTGAGCGCACTGCGTTCGCAGCAGCTTCAGATCCTCACGGGCGTGCAGGTCTAAATGCTCTACGGCGCTCCGACAACTTTTGAAATCCGCACGGAAGGCGGCTCGACCAGGTTGTCGGGCGCTTTCCCTTATGGCTCGGAAACAACGCTCGGCAACGGCAGGCGGGAACGCTTTGCCGGTCGCGCTTTCCGCGCCCGCATCGAGGCAGGCGAGAATATCTTTCTCCTCGCCGGTCATGATCCTGAAAAACCGCTGGCCTCTACGGAGGCCGGCTCGCTCACGCTTCGCGACGACGACAACGCGCTTCACATCGAGGCACGCGTTGCGGCGACAACTAGCTGGGCGCATGACGCACTGGCTGCTCTTGCGGCTGGGCTCACCAAGGGCATTAGCCCTGGCTTTCGCGTGTCTCCTGGCGGTGACATGGTTACCCGCTCGGCGGATGGCCTATTGCGCACCGTCACGACGGCTGACTTGTTCGAGGTGAGTTTGGTCACACGGCCCGCATACGACCAGGCACAGATCGCGGCCCGGTCCTGGACTCTCGCCAATGAAGAGGCACCGGACGCTGGACTGCGGCGCGTACTGAGCAGATGGAGGGCTTGATGGCTGTAACAATCAAACAAACGGAAGGCGCGCCGGAATCCTATCCCGTGCTGGATCCGGCTGTGTCTGATTCCGTGTGGCAGCGCATCGAAGCCTACACGGCCCACCGCTATACTACTCGATCGATTGAGTGGATCGTCGAAGGCTGCGGGGAATGGCATCCGCCCTTGGCGCCGGCAACCATCTCGACAGTGGAAGTCTGGCGCGGGGATGTTTGGGCCTCCGATATCCTCTCCCCTTCGCCGATGGGTGGCTATTGTTTGACTGGCGGCACGTACCGTTTCACCGGCACAGTTGGCGGCGGCGAAGTTCCTGCGGCTGTGTCTGAGGCAGCGCAGCGGCTATCCGCATACATGGCGGCCAGTATCAAGTCGGCAGGGCTGACACGCGAGCGCGTGACAGCGGGCAGCGTCACCGTCGACAAGTCCCGCTCGGCTTCTTGGGCGGCGCAGGCAATGGCAAATAGCGGCGCTGGCGACTTACTGCGCAATTTCAGGAGGGTCTAATGAGTATCCTTGATTTCTTCCGAAGGCCCGTTGAAAAGCGCTCTGCCATGTCAGGCTTCACGGCCGAATTGATGGCGGCTCGAGAAAGCTACATCAGCGGCCGGCGCGGCATTGCCGAACTGACCGCCACGGCACAGTCATGCATCAGCCTATGGGAAGGTGCATTTGCGCTTGCTGATGTCAGCGGCACAACCCTCCTCGATAGGCGCACGCTGGCACTCCTGGCCCGCTCGCTGGCGCTGAGAGGCGAGGCGGTATTCTTGATACGCGACAAGCTCGTGCCGTGCAGCGATTGGGATCTGTCCACACGTGACGGTGTGCCGCGTGCATACCGTGTCTCAATCTCCGAAGCAGGCGGCGGCACTACGCAAACCGCACTGGCCGGCGAGGTTCTGCATCTGCGCATTGGTGCGGATCCTGTTGCACCATGGCTCGGTTCTGCACCGCTGCGGCGTGCATCACTGACGGCTGGGCTGCTTCAGGCACTCGAAAGCGCACTGGCCGAAGTCTACGAGAACGCACCGCTCGGCTCGCAAATCGTTCCATACCCGGAAGGCCCCGAGACCGACATGACAACGCTGGGGCGGAGCTTCCGTGGGCAGCGTGGTCGCGTGCTGTTGCGCGAGTCTGTCAACGTCTCGGCGGCTGGCGGCCCGGCTCCCGCCGTGGATTGGAAGCCAGCGGACGTTACTCCTGACATTGAACGTTCCATGTCGGTGGAAAGCCTTGCCGCGGCCCGTGATGCGATCAGCGGCGCGTTCGGCGTGCTCCCTGGCCTGTTTAACGCCTCGACGACCGGCCCGCTTGTACGCGAGGCCCAACGGCATCTGGCACAATGGACGTTGCAACCTATCGCGGCGCTCTTGAGCGAAGAGGCCAGCGAGAAGCTTGGCGGCCCGGTCAGCATCGACATGATGACACCAACTCAGGCTTTCGATGCTGGCGGTTCGGCCCGCGCACTGACGGCCATCATCCAGGCTCATGCGGCGGCGAAAGAGGCCGGCTTGGCGCCGGGCGTAGTTGATGCTGCGCTGGCCAAGCTGGATTGGAAATAAGCTTATGGCGGGCCGCCTCGTGCGGCCTGCAACCTTGACGATCAGATGGTTTCGTGCAATACGAGCGTGCCCCAATAAAAATAACAATAAAGGGAGGCCCGTTATGAAGCCAGCCGTGGCTCGCGAAATCAAATCCATTGCACAAGAAGCTGGAGCGGACAGTTGGGAACTGATCCGTGAGAACAAGCATCTTGTCATCGACTTCCACTTTGGCAGTCGCGTGATCCGGCAAGTGGTAGCTGCTACGCCATCCGGCCCGCGTGCTCGCCGGAACGAAGCGGCGTGGCTGAGGCGGCAAGCGGCCGCATGATCCATCATGCGCCACGCGTGCGCCACGGAATTCCCGCTGACGCTGGGAAAGCCCGGAAAACATGGTAATTCTCGTTACTGTTTGGCGCATGAAAAACCCGCCAACTAAGGGCGGGTTTATCGATAAGTGATTGATATCACTGTGAAAATTTGGTGCCCCCGGCAGGGTTCGAACCCGCGACCCCCTGATTACAAATCAGGTGCTCTACCAACTGAGCTACAAGGGCAATGCGTGCCAACTACCAGATTCTGCCCGGGAGTAAAGGGGAAATCCGGCTTGGGCGCGATTTCGTGATCGATCATAGCGCCGATCCCTCTTCATGTCATGAATGGAAGCTGAAGGGCCGCTTCAGGCGGAGTTCAGGGCCTAGGAGGCACGCTTTGCTCACCGTCATCTAGGAGGTGAGTCATGAGAATTGCCCATTTTGCCCTTGCCGCGCTGCTCTCGTTCGGTTCGGCCGTCGCTGCCGTCGAGCCCGTAGTTGCCGCTCCCGTATATGCCCCTGTTGCCTCCGTCGAGAAGAGCGATGTGGTACAGGTGCGCCATCGTGAGCATCGCCGTGACTGGCGCCATTCGCGGTGGGATGAACGCCGTCATTGGCGCCACGGCTGGGGTTATGAACGCCGCCATTGGCGGCCCTGGCGCGCCGAGCGCCGGTGGAGAGAACGCCATTACTGGCGTTATCAGTACCTGCCGCCATATTGGATGTAATCTTTGTGAGAGCAAAAAGCCCCGGAGTTTTCTCCGGGGCTTTTTCGATGGATGCGTGATGCCGCTATCGGGCCGCCGGCGTGTTGATGCTCGACTCGATCTTGTCACCGGCTCCCGGCTGACCGGCGCCTGAAGGCTGCAGGATGGCGATGCTGAGAACGGAGGCCACCATTATGGCAACAACGGCAATCATGATTCGCATGCGTCTCATCCTCGTTGATATACCAGGCAACGCGCAGCGGTGCTTTGCGGTTCCCGGGGCTATTGCACCGGCGCCGTCGTCCCCGGAGCAGCCGGCGCAAGCGAATCCGGCTGATGCGTCGGCCGCGAGCGGTCGACCCACGCCATGCTGAGAATGATGGCGACGAAGATTGCTATGAACAGAATGCCAAATACAAGGGGCCGGATTGCCATGCCGGGTATCGTCCTTCTCTCTTGCCGTATCTGACCGATTAAACTCGTCATTGGTTCATTTTAAGACGGGACGTTACTTCTTTAGGTGAAGTTGCGCGGCATACATCGCAATTGCCGCGGCATTCGAGACGTTGAGCGACTTGATGGCGCCCGGCATGTCAAGCCGCGCCAAGGCGTTGACGGTCTCGCGCGTCTTCTGGCGCAGCCCTTTGCCTTCGGAACCGAGGACCAGCGCGATCTTCTCTCCTGAAAAGGTGCCTTCGATGGGCGCCGGTCCTTCGGAATCGAGGCCGATCGAGAAGAAGCCGAGCCTGTGCAATTCACCGAGCGCATCGGCGAGATTGGTGATCTGTATATAAGGAATGAGTTCGAGGGCGCCGGAGGCGGATTTCGCGAGCACGCCCGATTCGGTCGGGCTATGTCGCTGCGTGGTGATAACGGCACCCGCATTGAAGGCGACGGCCGAACGCATGATGGCGCCAACATTGTGCGGGTCGGTGACCTGATCCAGCACCAGAAGCAACGGACTGTTCTTCAGCGCCTCGAGCCGGCGGACGGGCAGGGGACGGGTCTCGAGCATGACGCCCTGATGGATCGCCTCGGGACCGAGGACCTTGTCGATGTCCTGCGGCGACACGATCTCGACCGGAATGCCAAGCTGCCCGGCATCGATTTCGAGGCGGGCGAGCGCATTCGGGGTGACGCTAAGCTTGACGTTTTTCCGCTCGGGATTCTCCAGCGCGGCGCGTACGGTATGCAGGCCATAGAGATGGACCTGATCGGCTGCGAGCGCCGGCGGCTTCCAGTCGTCGCCACCGCGTTTGCGCTTCTGCGGATGCGGTGTCGGGATTTCGCCGCGCTCGCGCTTGGCATCGCGATGCGCGCGCCTCAGGTTGGCGTAATGCGTGTCCTTGGCGGACGTTTCGGTTGCGGGCTTGCCGCCGGATTTATGGTCTTTGCTCATGCGGCTTTATAGCGGCGGCGTTTCACCGCGCATAGGGTTTCTTTCTTCGGCTGCCGCTTTCAAGAGGAGATGAAATTTTTCGTGTTTTTTCTATTGTCTTCATGTTGACATGGGGAAATGCTCCGGTCATATACGCGGCGCAGATCGAGGGGCGGCAACGCTTCTGGATCTTCGAGCTTGGTCTTACGATCCAGACGAAAAACTGGAGAGATGCCCGAGTGGTTAAAGGGGACGGACTGTAAATCCGTTGGCTCAGCCTACGTTGGTTCAAATCCAACTCTCTCCACCATTCGTCACTTGGATCGGACCACCCCGCGGGTATAGCTCAATGGTAGAGCAGCAGCCTTCCAAGCTGAATACGCGGGTTCGATTCCCGCTACCCGCTCCAAGCTTTTCAGTAGAGACATCCTAAGAGCGCTGGTGTTGCGTCACTCGCGGTTTCGGCGCGAGCCGCCGCTACCTTTCCGCTTGCCTCCAAGGAACTGCTTTCCTAACAGGGCGTTTCTCTCAGTTAGATCGGGCACGACCGGCATTCCGTCGGCACCCCGAACTGGAGAAATCCCATGAGAACGATGTTCATCGCGATAGGTGTGTTATCGGCCCTAACAGGATCGGCTCTCGCAGCCGATCCCGCGAAGATGGTCGACACGAAAATGGGCAAGGCCTTGGCCGACGAAAAGGGTATGGTCCTTTACACCTTCGACAAGGATACCAAAGGCAAATCGAACTGCGACAAGGATTGCCTGAAGAAATGGCCGGCATTCCACGCCGGAGCCAAGGCCAAGGCAGAAGGGGAATGGTCTCTTGTGAAGGCCGCCGACGGCAAGGAAATGTGGGCCTACGAGGGTAAGCCGCTCTACACATATGCCGACGACAAGAAAGCCGGTGAAACGAATGGCGATGGCGTAGGGGGAGTTTGGCACCTGGCCAAATAGCAGGACCGGCGACCATATGGGCGATCTTCGGATCGCCCATATCGCGTGACAGATCTCGAAAACAACAATGGAAAACGCCCGCCTTATTGGCACGGGGCGCTGGTGCAACATGCGACCCCTTCTAACGCGGTCGAAGCTGCCGTTCGATAACGGCGCGTGCAAGCTGTAGGCCCGCCGTCATCGATCTTCAGCACTGTCCCGCGACCTCCGAGACTTCACGCTCCCTGATCAGCGAAGTGTATGCCACGGAGGTCCTTCTCGCGCCGAATTTTAACACCTCTCCAAAATTTGCTTTGAATGCCGTGGGCGCCGCTGCTTAACTAACTCCCATTTGGGGGACCCTCTATGAAAAGCATGATTCTAGCCGGTGCGCTTTTGCTCCCCTCGTCAGCTCTTGCCGTCGAGGCCGTGGAAGTCAATGCTCGCGCTTATAGCTGCAACCAGCTTGCGCAGATCATCCGGCAACAGAAGGCGGTTTTTGTCCGCGTCGGCTTCGGCGGCCGCAGCTTCCGCTATCCACCGGCCCGCTGCAGCCTCGGTGACAAATGGGACACCACCAGTTTGCGTGATGCCGACGGACGCCTGTGCGTCCTCGACTACGCCTGCGTTTACGATCCGGATTCGTTTTACAACAAGATCCCGAAGTAACCGCGCGCGGGCCAGCCGCATCGCGGGTGGCCGTCCTGCAGAATGCAGACTTGCCGATTGACACGGCATATGGAAACGATTCCCGCCGCGCTCCAATTTCCCTTCGCTTTTCAATGATTTTCGGTGTTCTGGAAGCCGGCTCTCTTGCGAGGTGCCGGTCGTCGCCCATATGCGGTTGTAAGCCGGGAAAGGCCTTCGCAATTAGGTCTTGCGGAATTTCGCCGAAAGCCTTAAACGGCGGCACTAAACCGGTTCGCCGGGGTCACCCTTTTCGTTCACAGGAAGCATTCAAATGGCAAAGAGTAAGTTTGAGCGCAACAAGCCGCACGTTAACATCGGCACGATCGGCCACGTTGACCACGGCAAGACGTCTCTGACGGCAGCGATCACCAAGTACTTCGGCGAGTTCAAGGCGTACGACCAGATCGACGCGGCTCCGGAAGAAAAGGCCCGCGGCATCACCATTTCGACGGCGCACGTCGAATACGAGACGGCCAACCGCCATTATGCTCACGTCGACTGCCCCGGCCACGCCGACTACGTCAAGAACATGATCACCGGTGCCGCACAGATGGACGGCGCGATCCTGGTTTGCTCGGCCGCCGACGGCCCGATGCCGCAGACCCGCGAGCACATCCTGCTCGCTCGTCAGGTTGGCGTTCCGGCCATCGTCGTGTTCCTCAACAAGGTCGACCAGGTTGACGACGCCGAGCTTCTCGAACTCGTCGAGCTCGAAGTGCGCGAACTGCTGTCGTCCTACGACTTCCCGGGCGACGACATCCCGGTCGTCAAGGGTTCGGCTCTTGCCGCTCTCGAAGACAGCGACAAGAAGATCGGCGAAGACGCGATCCGCGAGCTGATGGCTCAGGTCGACGCCTACATCCCGACGCCTGAGCGTCCGATCGACCAGCCGTTCCTGATGCCGATCGAAGACGTGTTCTCGATCTCCGGCCGCGGTACGGTTGTCACCGGCCGCGTCGAGCGTGGCATCGTCAAGGTTGGCGAAGAAGTCGAGATCGTCGGCATCCGCCCGACCTCGAAGACGACGGTGACCGGCGTTGAAATGTTCCGCAAGCTGCTCGACCAGGGCCAGGCCGGCGACAACATCGGCGCGCTGATCCGCGGTGTGAACCGTGACGGCGTCGAGCGTGGCCAGATCCTGTGCAAGCCGGGTTCGGTGAAGCCGCACAAGAAGTTCAAGGCCGAAGCCTACATCCTGACGAAGGAAGAAGGCGGCCGTCATACGCCGTTCTTCACCAACTACCGTCCGCAGTTCTACTTCCGCACGACTGACGTGACGGGCATCGTCACGCTGCCGGAAGGCACGGAAATGGTCATGCCGGGCGACAACGTCACGGTTGACGTCGAACTGATCGTTCCGATCGCCATGGAAGAAAAGCTGCGCTTCGCCATCCGCGAAGGCGGCCGCACCGTCGGCGCCGGCATCGTCGCAAGCATCGTCGAGTAATCTTCGACTTATCGTGAATTCAAGAAGCCCCGCTGGAAACAGCGGGGCTTCTCTCGTTCTGGGGCAGGGGCCGCCGGGATTGCGCGGGGGTCTCCTCCATGACCTTGCGCTGCCCCTCAAAGACATTATTTTTGCTCCGAACTCATGCAGCGGAGGAGATTTCATGAAGAAGCGTATTCTTTTTACCGGCGGCTCTGGCAAGGCCGGCCGGCATGTCGTGCCGTGGCTCATCAACGCCGGCTATGACGTGCACAATGTCGATCTTGTTCCGCTCGACAGCCCCGGTGTCACCAACCTGATCGCCGATATCACCGATAGCGGTCAGGTCTTCAACGTATTGTCGATGCATCGCGATTTTCCCGGCCTCGACACGGGAGAGGGCGTCAAGGGCTTCGACGCCGTCGTGCATTTTGCCGCCATCCCGCGCATTCTCATCAAGCCGGACAACGAGACCTTCCGCATCAACACGATGGGCACCTACAATGTCATCGAGGCTGCGGTGAAACTCGGCGTGCGGAAAATCATCCTTGCGTCGAGCGAGACGACCTACGGCGTCTGCTTCGCGGAGGGACAGAAGGATTTTCATCAGTTTCCGCTGGAAGAGGACTACGACGTCGATCCTATGGACAGCTATGGCCTGTCGAAGGTGCTGAACGAGAAGACGGCACGCGCCTTTGCCGAGCGTTCCGGTGCCGATATCTATGCGCTGCGCATAGGTAATGTCATCGAACCGCATGAATATGAGAAATTTCGCGGCTTTGTTGCCAATCCCGAGACGCGCAGGCGCAACGCCTGGAACTATGTCGATGCCCGCGATCTGGCGCAGATCGTCCATCTGTGCATCGGGAAGGACGGACTGGGCTTCCAGGTATTCAATGCCGTGAATGACACCGTGACGGCCAACATGCCGTCGAAGGAACTCGCCAGGCGCTTTTTCCCGAATGTGCCCTTTACCCGCGAGATCGGGGAATACGAGGGCTTGCTCTCGAACCGCAAGATCCGCGAAGTCCTCGGCTTCAAGGAAGAGCATGACTGGCGCAAGTACGTGAAGATCTGATCGCAGGGCCATCCGGTGACGCGGGATTGGAAAAATAGAAAAACGCACTTGCCAATCCCGCACTCCCGCCTTAAAGGAGCGCCATGCTTGCACGAAGCGCTTCGGCCGCAAGGTCAAAGGGCTGAATGTAAAGCGTAAAGGGGTATAGCTCAGCTGGTAGAGCGGCGGTCTCCAAAACCGCAGGTCGGGGGTTCGAGCCCCTCTGCCCCTGCCATCTTCTTCGAACGGAAAAGCGCGGACGTTCTCGCAGCGTTCCGGCGGAGAGGGCATATGGCAAATTTCGCTAAACTTCGCATTCCCTCTTGTGAAATTGGGAATTGATGTTTAT
Source organism: Rhizobium sp. P32RR-XVIII (assembly GCF_012641395.1). Taxonomy (GTDB): domain Bacteria; phylum Pseudomonadota; class Alphaproteobacteria; order Rhizobiales; family Rhizobiaceae; genus Rhizobium. Next base: position 580,326 of record NZ_JABAIH010000002.1, read on the forward strand.
GTAGGTTCAACAGACACGCGGTGCGTGGGGCTGAGACGTTCAGCTTTACGCGCCGTAATTGCGTGGGCAGTCGATGGCATCCAAATCCAATCCGTTTGCGTTCCTGCAGCAGGTTCGCGCCGAAACGTCCAAAGTTACTTGGCCGTCTCGTCGTGAAACCATGATCTCGACGATCATGGTGCTGGTCATGGTGGTTTTCGCCGCGCTGTTTTTCTTTGCTGCTGACCAGCTGATTGGCTGGGCCCTGAGCTTCGTGCTCAACACCAGCAATTGATCGGGTGGAGATATTAGATGGCGGCACGTTGGTACATCGTCCACGCGTATTCGAATTTTGAAAAGAAGGTCGCAGAAGACATCGAGAACAAGGCTCGTCAGAAGGGTCTCGAGCATCTTTTCGAGAAGATCCTTGTGCCGACCGAAAAGGTGGTTGAAGTGCGCCGTGGCCGCAAGGTCGACAGCGAGCGCAAGTTCTTCCCGGGTTACGTCATGGTTCGTGCGAACCTGACGGACGAAGCCTACCACCTGATCAAGAACACGCCGAAGGTCACAGGCTTCCTCGGCTCCGACAACAAGCCCGTTCCGATTCCGGACTCCGAGGCCGAGCGCATTCTCGGTCAGGTCCAAGAAGGTGTCGAGCGGCCGAAGGCTTCCGTTACCTTCGAGATCGGCGAGCAGGTCCGCGTTTCCGACGGTCCGTTCGCATCGTTCAACGGCACGGTTCAGGATGTGGACGAGGAGCGTTCGCGCCTGAAGGTGGAAGTGTCGATCTTCGGCCGCGCGACCCCAGTTGAACTGGAATACGGTCAGGTCGAAAAGGTCTGATTTTAGCAATCGGACGTCGGTCATTCCTGATTGACGTCTGCGGTGAAAGCCGCAAGCCGCGTGGAAGGTGAGGGGTCTTAGCCGGGCTCTTAAAATCCGCACCACGCAACCGCAGCCGCCGGAGCAATCCGGCATCCCTGGCCGGGCAACCGGTCACCAATGAAAGGCAGAGAGTTATGGCTAAGAAAGTTGCAGGCCAGCTCAAGCTTCAGGTCAAGGCAGGATCGGCAAACCCGTCCCCGCCGATCGGCCCGGCGCTTGGTCAGCGTGGCATTAACATCATGGAATTCTGCAAGGCGTTCAATGCCGCCACGCAGGAAATGGAAAAGGGTATGCCGATCCCGGTCGTCATCACCTATTACCAAGACAAGTCCTTTACCTTCGCGATGAAGCAGCCGCCTGTCAGCTACTTCCTCAAGAAGGAAGCGAAGATTCAGTCCGGTTCCAAGACGCCCGGCAAGGGCGCTACCGCCGGCAAGCTGACCAAGGCTCAGATCAAGTCGATCGCCGAAGCCAAGATGAAGGACCTGAACGCCGCGGATATCGAGGGCGCAATGGCCATGATCGAGGGCTCTGCCCGCGCCATGGGCCTGGAAGTGGTGGCGTAACATGGCAAAGCTCGCAAAGCGTATTCAGAAGATCCGCGAAGGCGTCGACCCGACCAAGCTGGTCGCGCTGACGGACGCCATCTCGATGGTCAAGGCCCGGGCGATCGCCAAGTTCGACGAGACCGTCGAAATCGCGATGAACCTCGGCGTCGATCCGCGTCATGCTGACCAGATGGTCCGTGGCGTCGTCAATCTGCCGAACGGCACGGGCCGCGACGTTCGCGTCGCCGTTTTCGCCCGTGGCGCCAAGGCCGACGAAGCCAAGGCAGCCGGTGCCGACATTGTCGGCGCGGAAGACCTGGTTGAAATCGTTCAGGGTGGCAAGATCGATTTCGATCGCGTCATCGCGACCCCGGACATGATGCCGCTCGTCGGCCGTCTCGGTAAGGTGCTCGGCCCGCGCGGCATGATGCCGAACCCGAAGGTCGGAACGGTCACCATGGACGTTACTGGCGCGATCAAGGCCTCCAAGGGCGGCGCCGTCGAGTTCCGCGTCGAGAAGGCTGGTATCGTTCATGCCGGTATCGGCAAGGCGTCCTTCGATGCAAAGGCTCTGGAAGAAAACATCCGTGCCTTCGCCGATGCCGTCATCAAGGCAAAGCCGGCTGGTGCAAAGGGCAACTACGTCAAGCGCGTAGCGATCTCTTCGACCATGGGCCCGGGCGTCAAGATCGACCCGTCGTCGGTCACGGTCGCCTAACAAGTTTCATCGGGCGTATGCCCGGTAGCAAGAATTCCGGCCTCGCAAGGGGCCGGGATATTCCGGAGAAATCCGGAATCCTGTCCGAGATTGCAGGTGGTTTTCCCTTAATCACTTGGCCTGCATGAGACGGGTAAGACCCGAATTGCATGAAGTTCTGCTTCTAGGAATTTGGTTCGAGCCTTGGATGCCTTGTGCCTTCGGCCTTTCTTTGGCGCGAAGCGCGAGGGGACAGGATCCTCAAGCGCCGCTTGGGATCGCTTCTGATCCCGGGAGGCAAAAGGCAACCCGGTGGGGCCTGTCAAAAGGTCCTGCCAACTGGAGATAGGCAGTGGAAAGAGCGGAAAAACGCGAATTCGTCACGGAACTGAACGAAGTCTTCAAGGCTTCGGGCTCGGTTGTCGTGGCCCACTATGCTGGTGCTACAGTCGCGCAGATGAACGACTTCCGTTCCAAGATGCGCGCTGCTGGCGGCACCGTCAAAGTCGCGAAGAACCGCCTGGCCAAAATCGCCCTTCAGGGTACGGAAGCGGAAGGGATCTCTGGTCTCTTCACCGGTCAGACGCTCATTGCATACAGCAATGACCCGATCACCGCTCCGAAAGTCGTCGTGGATTTCGCCAAGACCAACGATAAGATCGTTGTCCTCGGTGGCGCCATGGGAACAACGACGCTCAACGCCGATGCAGTCAAGTCGCTTGCGACCCTGCCTTCGTTGGACGAACTGCGCGCGAAGCTGCTGGGCATGATCCAGACTCCGGCTACCCGTATCGCAGGCGTTGTTGCAGCACCGGCAAGCCAGCTTGCTCGTGTGTTTTCGGCTTACGCCAAGAAGGACGAAGCCGCATAAGGCGGTTTTTTGCTGTTTATAAACAACCGGTTCGAACCGAACAAAAGGAACTGATAAAATGGCTGATCTCGCAAAGATCGTAGACGACCTCTCCTCGCTGACCGTTCTGGAAGCTGCAGAACTGTCCAAGCTTCTCGAAGAAAAGTGGGGCGTTTCCGCTGCTGCTCCGGTCGCTGTTGCTGCCGTTGCTGGCGGTGCAGGCGCTGCTGCTGCTGCTGAAGAAGAAAAGACCGAGTTCGACGTCATCCTCACGGATGCCGGCGCCAACAAGATCAACGTCATCAAGGAAGTCCGCGCCATCACCGGCCTCGGCCTCAAGGAAGCCAAGGACCTCGTCGAAGGCGCTCCGAAGGCTGTCAAGGAAGCCGTTTCCAAGGCTGAAGCCGCTGACATCAAGAAGAAGCTTGAAGACGCAGGCGCAAAGGCCGACGTCAAGTAATCTTGAACTGCATCTGGGAGGCGGTATTTGCCGTCTCCCGTTTGCCGTTTTTATGAACGAATTACCCAAAAGCCGCGTGAAACCGGCTTTTGGGTAATGGGTTCTTCAAGAGCATGGTCTCGAACCGAAGCGCAAGGCAATCCGGCCGTGTGGCTTCGGGATGTGAGACGAGATTGAGATATCCATTGATTGACGGGATCGCCTGGCCAGCGGTTCCCGTCCGTTGCAGGCCCGGATGCAATTTTTGAAGGAGCGACGATGGCTCAGACCCTTTCGTTCAATGGTCGTAGGCGCGTACGCAAGTTTTTTGGTAAGATCCCCGAAGTCGCAGAAATGCCGAACCTCATCGAGGTTCAGAAGGCATCCTACGACCAATTCCTGATGGTAGAAGAGCCGAAGGGCGGCCGCCCTGACGAAGGCCTTCAGGCCGTCTTCAAGTCAGTTTTCCCGATCACGGACTTCTCTGGCGCTTCGATGCTGGAATTCGTGTCCTATGAATTCGAGCCGCCGAAGTTCGACGTCGACGAGTGCCGCCAGCGCGACCTGACCTATGCAGCGCCGCTGAAGGTTACCCTCCGTCTCATCGTGTTCGATATCGATGAGGATACCGGCGCGAAGTCGATCAAGGACATCAAGGAACAGTCCGTCTACATGGGCGACATGCCGCTCATGACGAACAACGGTACGTTCATCGTGAACGGCACCGAACGCGTTATCGTGTCCCAGATGCACCGTTCGCCGGGCGTCTTCTTCGACCACGACAAGGGCAAGAGCCATTCCTCCGGCAAGCTGCTCTTCGCTGCCCGCGTGATCCCGTATCGCGGTTCCTGGCTCGACATCGAATTCGACGCCAAGGACATCGTCTATGCCCGTATCGACCGCCGCCGCAAGATTCCGGTGTCGTCGCTGCTGATGGCCCTCGGCATGGACGGCGAGGAAATCCTCGACACCTTCTATACGAAGTCGCTCTACAAGCGCGACGGCCAGGGCTGGCGCATTCCCTTCAAGCCGGAAACGCTGAAGGGTGCCAAGGCGATCACCGAGATGGTTGACGCCGACACCGGCGAAGTCGTTGTCGAAGCCGGCAAGAAGCTAACCCCGCGTCTGCTCCGCCAGCTTTCCGACAAAGGCCTCAAGGCTCTGAAAGCGACGGACGACGATCTGTACGGCAACTATCTTGCCGAAGACATCGTCAACTACTCGACAGGTGAGATCTATCTGGAAGCCGGCGACGAGATCGACGAGAAGACCCTGCCGGTCATTCTCTCCAACGGTTTCGACGAGATCCCGGTTCTCGGCATCGACCACATCAATGTCGGCGCCTATATTCGCAATACGCTCACGGCAGACAAGAACGAGAACCGTCAGGACGCTCTGTTCGACATCTACCGCGTCATGCGTCCGGGTGAACCGCCGACCATGGACTCGGCGGAAGCCATGTTCAACTCGCTGTTCTTCGATGCGGAGCGGTACGACCTCTCTGCCGTTGGCCGCGTGAAGATGAACATGCGTCTCGACCTCGACGTTGAAGACACCGTTCGCGTTCTGCGCAAGGACGACATCCTGGCCGTGGTCAAGATGCTCGTCGAGCTGCGCGACGGCAAGGGCGAAATCGACGACATCGACAACCTCGGCAACCGTCGTGTTCGCTCTGTCGGCGAATTGATGGAAAACCAGTACCGTCTCGGCCTGCTCCGCATGGAGCGTGCGATCAAGGAACGTATGTCCTCGATCGAAATCGACACGGTCATGCCGCAGGACCTGATCAACGCGAAGCCGGCAGCTGCCGCCGTTCGCGAATTCTTCGGCTCCTCGCAGCTGTCGCAGTTCATGGACCAGGTGAACCCGCTGTCGGAAATCACCCACAAGCGTCGTCTATCGGCTCTTGGCCCGGGTGGTCTGACCCGCGAGCGCGCAGGCTTCGAAGTCCGCGACGTTCACCCGACCCACTACGGCCGCATTTGCCCGATCGAAACGCCGGAAGGTCCGAACATCGGTCTGATCAACTCGCTTGCGACCTTCGCCCGCGTCAACAAGTACGGCTTCATCGAAAGCCCGTACCGTCGCATCGTTGATGGCAAGGTGACGAACGACGTGCTTTACCTTTCTGCCATGGAAGAGGCGAAGTACTACGTCGCGCAGGCGAACGCCGAGCTTGGCACCGACGGATCCTTCACCGACGAATTCGTCGTTTGCCGTCATGCCGGCGAAGTCATGCTCGCCCCGCGCGACAGCATGAACCTGATGGACGTCTCGCCGAAGCAGGTCGTTTCGGTCGCAGCCGCGCTCATCCCGTTCCTGGAAAACGACGACGCCAACCGCGCTCTCATGGGCTCGAACATGCAGCGTCAGGCCGTTCCGCTGCTGCGTGCTGAAGCTCCGTTCGTCGGTACCGGCATGGAGCCGGTCGTTGCCCGCGACTCCGGCGCCGCCATCGGCGCTCGCCGCGGCGGCGTGGTCGACCAGGTCGATGCGACGCGTATCGTTATCCGCGCGACGGAAGACCTCGAAGCTGGCAAGTCCGGCGTCGATATCTACCGCCTGCAGAAGTTCCAGCGTTCGAACCAGAACACCTGCGTCAACCAGCGCCCGCTGGTCACCGTCGGTGACGTTGTCAACCGCGGCGACATCCTCGCCGACGGTCCGTCGACGGACCTGGGCGATCTCGCTCTCGGCCGCAACGCGCTCGTCGCGTTCATGCCGTGGAACGGTTACAACTACGAAGACTCGATCCTGCTCTCGGAGCGTATCGTTGCCGACGACGTGTTCACCTCCATCCACATCGAAGAATTCGAAGTGATGGCGCGTGACACCAAGCTTGGTCCGGAAGAAATCACGCGCGACATTCCGAACGTTTCGGAAGAAGCGCTGAAGAACCTCGACGAAGCCGGCATCGTTTACATCGGCGCCGAAGTTCAGCCGGGCGATATCCTCGTCGGCAAGATCACGCCGAAGGGCGAAAGCCCGATGACGCCGGAAGAAAAGCTTCTGCGCGCCATCTTCGGTGAAAAGGCTTCCGACGTCCGCGATACGTCCATGCGCATGCCGCCCGGCACCTACGGCACGATCGTCGAAGTGCGCGTCTTCAACCGCCACGGCGTTGAAAAGGACGAGCGCGCGATGGCGATCGAGCGCGAAGAAATCGAGCGTCTTGCAAAGGACCGCGACGACGAGCAGGCGATCCTCGACCGTAACGTCTACGGCCGTCTGGTCGACATGCTGCGCGGCCAGGTCGCGATCGCCGGTCCGAAGGGCTTCAAGAAGGGCACCGAACTTTCGAACGCCGTCGTTTCCGAATATCCCCGCTCGCAGTGGTGGATGTTCGCGGTCGAGGACGAGAAGGTTCAGAGCGAGCTTGAAGCTCTCCGCGGCCAGTACGACGAATCCAAGTCGCGCCTTGAACAGCGCTTCATGGACAAGGTCGAAAAGGTCCAGCGCGGCGACGAAATGCCTCCGGGCGTCATGAAGATGGTCAAGGTCTTCGTTGCTGTTAAGCGCAAGATCCAGCCGGGCGACAAGATGGCCGGCCGTCACGGTAACAAGGGTGTCGTGTCGCGCATCGTTCCGGTCGAAGACATGCCGTTCCTCGAAGACGGTACGCATGTCGACGTCGTTCTGAACCCGCTCGGCGTGCCTTCGCGCATGAACGTCGGTCAGATCCTCGAAACGCACCTCGGTTGGGCTTGCGCCGGCATGGGCAGGCAGATCGGCGAGATGATCGAAGCCTACAAGGCAAGCGGCAACATCGAACCGCTCCGCAAGACGATCGGCGACGTTGTCGGCGACGGTCCGAAGGCCGAACAGGTCCAGGACTTCGACGATGACTCGGTCCTGCGTCTTGCCGACCAGTGGAAGCGCGGCGTTTCGATCGCAACGCCGGTCTTCGACGGTGCGCATGAAGGCGACGTCAACGAGATGCTGCGTCTTGCAGGTCTCAAGGACTCCGGCCAGTCGACGCTTTACGATGGCCGTACGGGCGAGCAGTTCGACCGTCAGGTGACCGTGGGCTACATCTACATGCTGAAGCTCAACCACCTAGTCGACGACAAGATCCACGCCCGTTCGATCGGCCCGTACTCGCTCGTTACCCAGCAGCCGCTGGGCGGCAAGGCGCAGTTCGGCGGTCAGCGCTTCGGCGAAATGGAAGTCTGGGCGCTGGAAGCATACGGCGCAGCCTACACGCTGCAGGAGATGCTGACGGTGAAGTCGGACGACGTTGCCGGCCGCACCAAGGTCTACGAAGCCATCGTCCGTGGCGACGATACGTTCGAAGCGGGTATTCCCGAAAGCTTCAACGTTCTCGTCAAGGAAATGCGCTCGCTCGGCCTCAGCGTCGAGCTGGAAAACTCGAAGGTCGAGGATTCGCAGCAGGCGAGCGCGCTGCCGGACGCAGCCGAGTAACCACTTGATAGGGTGTGCGCTGTTAAGCGGCGCACACCGTTCCCGCCGAGGCCCCGTAGTGTGTCGGCCGGGCAGGGACGTTTCTGCCGCATTTTGCGGTTATTGTCGTTTTACGCGTTGGCGCGGTTCCCGGGATTTGCCGCTGACCATCGCAAGCTAAGGGCGCTTCGCCCACAAAGGAGACAGGCATGAACCAAGAGGTCATGAATCTTTTCAATCCGCAGGTGCCTGCACAGAATTTCGACTCCATCCGGATTTCGATCGCCTCTCCGGAGAAGATTCTCTCCTGGTCTTACGGTGAGATCAAGAAGCCGGAAACCATCAACTACCGCACGTTCAAGCCGGAACGCGACGGCCTCTTCTGCGCGCGCATCTTCGGGCCCATCAAGGACTACGAGTGCCTGTGCGGCAAGTACAAGCGCATGAAGTACAAGGGCATCATCTGCGAGAAGTGCGGCGTCGAAGTCACGCTGTCGCGCGTTCGCCGCGAGCGCATGGGCCATATCGAGCTCGCTGCCCCGGTCGCCCACATCTGGTTCCTGAAGTCGCTGCCGAGCCGCATTTCCACGCTGCTCGACATGACGCTGAAGGATGTCGAGCGCGTTCTCTACTTCGAAAACTACATCGTCACCGAGCCCGGCCTCACCGCGCTCAAGGAGCATCAGCTCCTGAGCGAAGAAGAGTACATGATCGCCGTCGACGAATACGGCGAAGACCAGTTCACGGCCATGATCGGCGCTGAAGCCATCTACGAGATGCTGGCCTCGATGAACCTCGAGAAGATCGCTGGCGATCTGCGCTCCGAGCTTGCCGACACCACGTCGGACCTCAAGCAGAAGAAGCTGATGAAGCGCCTGAAGATCGTCGAGAACTTCATGGAGTCAGGCAACCGTCCGGAGTGGATGATCATGAAGGTCGTTCCGGTGATCCCGCCGGATCTGCGTCCGCTGGTCCCGCTCGACGGCGGCCGCTTCGCGACGTCCGACCTCAACGATCTTTATCGCCGCGTCATCAACCGTAACAACCGTCTGAAGCGCCTGATCGAGCTTCGTGCGCCGGGCATCATCATCCGCAACGAAAAGCGCATGCTGCAGGAATCTGTGGACGCGCTGTTCGACAACGGCCGCCGCGGCCGCGTCATCACCGGCGCCAACAAGCGTCCGCTGAAGTCTCTGTCCGACATGCTGAAGGGCAAGCAGGGCCGCTTCCGCCAGAACCTGCTCGGCAAGCGCGTCGACTATTCCGGCCGTTCGGTCATCGTGACCGGTCCGGAGCTGAAGCTGCACCAGTGCGGCCTGCCGAAGAAGATGGCGCTCGAACTCTTCAAGCCGTTCATCTACGCCCGTCTCGACGCCAAGGGTTACTCCTCGACCGTCAAGCAGGCCAAGAAGCTGGTCGAAAAGGAAAAGCCGGAAGTCTGGGATATCCTCGACGAGGTCATCCGCGAGCATCCGGTCCTGCTTAACCGCGCACCGACGCTCCACCGCCTGGGCATCCAGGCCTTCGAACCGACCCTGGTCGAAGGCAAGGCGATCCAGCTGCACCCGCTCGTCTGCACGGCCTTCAACGCCGACTTCGACGGTGACCAGATGGCCGTTCACGTGCCGCTGTCGCTCGAAGCCCAGCTCGAAGCCCGCGTGCTGATGATGTCGACGAACAACATCCTGCACCCGGCAAACGGCGCACCGATCATCGTTCCGTCGCAGGACATGGTTCTCGGCCTGTACTACCTCTCGATCATGAACCAGAACGAGCCGGGCGAAGGCATGGCCTTCTCCGATCTCGGCGAACTGCATCATGCTCTCGAAAGCAAGGTCGTCACGCTGCACACCAAAATCCGCGGTCGCTTCAAGACGATCGACGAGGATGGCAAGCCCGTCTCCAAGATCTACGAGACGACTCCTGGCCGCCTGCTGATCGGCGAACTGCTGCCGAAGAACCACAAGGTGCCGTTCGACATCTGCAACCAGGAAATGACCAAGAAGAACATCTCCAAGATGATCGACACGGTCTACCGTCACTGCGGTCAGAAGGACACGGTCATTTTCTGCGACCGTATCATGCAGCTCGGCTTTGCGCATGCGTGCCGTGCCGGCATCTCCTTCGGCAAGGACGACATGGTCATTCCGGAAACCAAGGCAAAGATCGTTGGCGACACCGAAAACCTGGTCAAGGAGTACGAGCAGCAGTACAACGACGGCCTGATCACTCAGGGCGAAAAGTACAACAAGGTTGTCGACGCCTGGGGCAAGGCTACCGAGAAGGTCGCTGAAGACATGATGGCCCGCATTAAGGCCGTCGAGTTCGACCCGAACACCGGTCGCCAGAAGCCGATGAACGCCATCTACATGATGTCGCACTCGGGTGCCCGTGGTTCTCCGAACCAGATGCGCCAGCTGGGCGGCATGCGCGGCCTCATGGCCAAGCCGTCGGGCGAAATCATCGAAACGCCGATCACCTCGAACTTCAAGGAAGGCCTGACCGTCAACGAGTACTTCAACTCGACGCACGGCGCCCGTAAGGGTCTGGCAGACACCGCCTTGAAGACGGCAAACTCGGGCTACCTGACCCGCCGTCTTGTCGACGTCGCGCAGGACTGCATCGTCAACTCCGTGGATTGCGGCACCGACAAGGGCCTCACCATGACCGCCATCGTCGATGCCGGTCAGGTCGTTGCTTCGCTCGGCGCTCGTATCCTCGGCCGTACTGCTCTCGATGACATCGATCATCCGGTCACCGGCGAGCGTATCGTCGATGCCGGCAAGATGATCCTCGAGCCCGATGTCGCCGAGATCGAAAAGGCCGGCATCCAGTCGATCCGTATCCGTTCGGCACTGACCTGCGAAATCCAGACGGGCGTCTGCGCCGTTTGCTACGGTCGCGACCTCGCGCGCGGTACGCCGGTCAACATGGGCGAAGCGGTCGGCGTCATCGCCGCTCAGTCGATCGGCGAGCCGGGCACGCAGCTTACCATGCGTACGTTCCACCTTGGTGGCACGGCAACCGTGGTCGACCAGTCGTTCCTGGAAGCCTCGTATGAGGGTACGGTTCAGCTCAAGAACCGCAACGTGCTGCGCAACTCGGAAGGCAGCCTCGTTGCGATGGGCCGCAACATGACCGTCCAGATCCTGGACGAGCGTGGTGTCGAGCGCTCGTCGCAACGCATTGCCTATGGTTCGAAGCTGCACGTCGACGAAGGCGACAAGGTCAAGCGCGGCCAGCGTCTGGCAGAGTGGGACCCCTACACCCGTCCGATGATGACGGAAGTAGCCGGTACCGTTCAGTTCGAAGACGTTGTCGACGGTCTCTCTGTCCTCGAAGCGACCGACGAATCGACGGGTATCACCAAGCGTCAGGTTATCGACTGGCGTTCGACCCCGCGTGGTTCGGACCTGAAGCCCGCAATCGTCATCAAGGACGCCAGCGGCAATGTCATGAAGCTGTCACGCGGTGGTGACGCGCGCTTCCTGCTCTCGGTCGATGCGATCCTGTCGGTCGAGCCGGGCACGAAGGTGTCGCAGGGTGACGTGCTTGCACGTTCGCCGCTCGAAAGCGCCAAGACCAAGGACATCACCGGTGGTCTGCCGCGTGTTGCCGAACTGTTCGAAGCTCGTCGTCCGAAGGACCACGCCATCATCGCTGAGATCGATGGTACGATCCGCCTCGGCCGCGACTACAAGAACAAGCGTCGCGTCATCATCGAGCCGGCGGAAGACGGTGTCGAGCCTGTCGAGTACCTGATCCCGAAGGGCAAGCCGTTCCATCTGCAGGATGGCGACTATATCGAAAAGGGTGACTACATCCTCGACGGTAACCCGGCACCGCACGACATCCTGGCGATCAAGGGCGTGGAGGCTCTGGCTTCCTACCTCGTCAACGAAATCCAGGAAGTCTACCGCTTGCAGGGCGTTGTCATCAACGACAAGCACATCGAAGTGATTGTCCGGCAGATGCTGCAGAAGGTGGAAATCACCGATGCAGGCGACTCGACCTATATCGTCGGCGATAACGTCGACCGTATCGAACTCGAGGACGTCAACGACGCGCTGATCGAACAGGGCAAGAAGCCTGCCTACGGCGATCCGGTTCTCCTCGGCATCACCAAGGCATCGCTACAGACCCCGTCCTTCATCTCGGCGGCTTCCTTCCAGGAAACGACGAAGGTGCTGACGGAAGCTGCGATCGCCGGCAAGACCGACGGCCTGCAGGGTCTCAAGGAAAACGTCATCGTCGGCCGTCTCATCCCGGCTGGTACGGGCGGCACCATGACCCAGATCCGCCGTATCGCCACGTCGCGCGACGAGCTGATCCTCGAAGAGCGCCGCAAGGGCACGGGTGCAGAGGCCGCAACGCCGATGCTTCAGGACATGGCCAGCGAAAACGCCCCGGCTGCCGAGTAACGGCAGCTTCGGCCAGCGAATTGAAAAACCGCCCGGAGCGATCCGGGCGGTTTTTGTTTTTCGTCGTGATGGCCTGCAGTTTGCTCAGCCCTTGCGATTTTCCAGGGACAATCCGCTTCGGGCGGTCTCTTTCATGGGAGGACTGGAGCTGGCCGGTCGTCCGGCTCCGTCACGCCTTCAATTGAACCGAATGATGGAGACTTCGCCTTCGAGGGCGCCCTGGTAGGCCGAGGCATGCGGCTCCTCTTCCGGCACATCGGTCAGCAAGCCGATCTGGTCGAGGTCGGCTTCGATGAAGCCTTCTTCGGCGAGCGCGTTCAGCGCCTCGCGCACCGCGCTGTCATCGTCGGCCGCCCTCAACATGACGTGCAGGTCGACGCCCTCGCTGCCATCGGATTCGTATCCCTTGCCAATGATGATGAAGATCATCGGCTCGGCGGTGTTATTGTCGTTGTCGGGCTTCTCGATCATTCATCATCCTTTTGAACATTAACGATTCGAACACTCGAATCCGTTTACACGGGCGCGCAGCCTGCCAAGGCCGATTCCTTAGCCGTTTTTGCTGCAATGCCCAAGTTCAAGTTGGAACGCAGCGCGCAATTCGTCTAAAAGCCTTCAAAGAGCGCAGGAAGCCCGGGTTTCAAGGCGATCCGCCTAAGATTATTTCTTAACCGGCCTTGACGAAGCTGTGGGAAACCAGTAGTACCCGCGCCATCGGAACCCATGTGAGGCATGGCTGTCTGGAGCGTCGCGCTCTGGAGTTTTCCTCAAACAAGGTTCGAAACGCACGTTGAAGATATGATGCCTGCACGCATGACGCATGTCTTTTTTGCGTCCTCTGCCTCCAGTGGTCCATCTGCGCAAGCGGATCGGGCCACATTTTGCGCATTGACGACAGCCGTGTGATCTTGCCGGAGACGGCGTGAGTTGCGCCCGCAAGGGTTCGAAAGATAAACGTAAGGGATGGTTGAATGCCTACCGTAAACCAGCTGATCCGCAAGCCTCGCCAGGCGAACGTAAAGCGTAACAAGGTTCCTGCGCTGCAGGAGAACCCGCAGAAGCGCGGCGTTTGCACCCGCGTCTACACCACGACGCCGAAGAAGCCGAACTCGGCTCTACGTAAGGTTGCCAAGATCCGCCTCACCAACGGCTTTGAAGTCATTGGTTACATCCCCGGCGAAGGTCACAACCTTCAGGAACACTCTGTCGTCATGATCCGTGGCGGCCGCGTCAAGGACCTTCCGGGTGTTCGTTACCACATCATCCGCGGCGTTCTCGATACTCAGGGTGTCAAGAACCGCAAGCAGCGCCGTTCGAAGTACGGTGCGAAGCGTCCGAAGTAATTCGGTTTTGGTTTTCCGGCGCTGCGCGAGGTTCTCCGCGTGATAAAGCGCCTTAACAGTTAAAGAGACGAGAAGTATGTCCAGACGTCACAGAGCAGAAAAGCGCGAGATCAACCCGGACCCGAAGTTCGGCGACCTGGTTGTCACGAAGTTCATGAATGCCATCATGCTCGATGGTAAGAAGTCCGTCGCCGAAAACATCGTCTACGGTGCGTTCGACTCCGTACAGGGCAAGTCCAAGCAGGAGCCGCTCGCGGTTTTCCATGCTGCGCTCGACAACATTGCCCCGCACGTTGAAGTCCGCTCGCGCCGCGTCGGTGGCGCGACCTACCAGGTTCCGGTCGATGTTCGTCCGGAGCGCCGTCAGGCTCTTGCCATTCGCTGGCTCATCGCTGCTGCCCGCAAGCGCAACGAAACGACCATGGTTGACCGCCTTTCCGGCGAGCTTCTCGATGCATCCAACAACCGCGGCAGTGCCGTGAAGAAGCGCGAAGACACGCACAAGATGGCTGATGCCAACCGTGCGTTCTCGCACTATCGCTGGTAATCCCGAACGGGTATCGAAAGGCAGTCCACAATGGCTCGCGAATATAAGATCGAAGACTACCGAAATTTCGGTATCATGGCGCACATTGACGCCGGCAAGACCACGACCACCGAGCGTATTCTCTATTACACCGGCAAGTCGCACAAGATCGGTGAAGTTCACGATGGCGCAGCCACCATGGACTGGATGGAGCAGGAGCAGGAGCGTGGCATCACGATCACCTCCGCTGCGACCACGACCTACTGGAAGGGCCGTGACGGCAAGATGCGCCGCTTCAACATCATCGACACCCCCGGCCACGTCGACTTCACCATCGAAGTCGAGCGTTCGCTGCGCGTTCTCGACGGCGCGATTGCGCTCCTCGACGCCAACGCCGGTGTTGAGCCGCAGACGGAGACCGTCTGGCGTCAGGCTGAGAAGTACAACGTTCCGCGTATGATCTTCTGCAACAAGATGGACAAGACCGGTGCGGACTTCTACCGCTCCGTCGAGATGATCAAGACTCGTCTCGGCGCAACGGCTGTCGTCATGCAGCTGCCGATCGGCGCAGAAAGCGACTTCAAGGGCGTTGTCGACCTGGTCGAGATGAACGCTCTCGTGTGGCGCGACGAGTCGCTTGGCGCACAGTGGGACGTCGTTGAAATTCCGGAAGACCTTAAGGCCAAGGCTGAGGAATATCGCGAAAAGCTGATCGAGACCGTTGTCGAGATCGACGAAGCCGCGATGGAAGCCTACCTCGAAGGCAACATGCCCGACAACGATCAAATCCGCGCGCTCGTCCGCCGCGGCACGATCGACGTCAAGTTCCACCCGATGTTCTGCGGCACCGCCTTCAAGAACAAGGGCGTTCAGCCGCTTCTCGACGCGGTTGTCGACTACCTGCCGTCGCCGCTCGACATTCCGGCGATCAAGGGCATCGACTTCAAGACCGAAGCCGAAATCGAGCGCCACGCTGACGACAGCGAGCCGCTTTCCATGCTCGCGTTCAAGATCATGAACGACCCGTTCGTCGGCTCGCTGACCTTCGCGCGCATCTACTCCGGCAAGCTGGAAAAGGGCTCCTCGGTTCTGAACACGGTCAAGGACAAGCGCGAGCGCGTCGGCCGCATGCTGCAGATGCACTCGAACTCCCGTGAAGACATCGAAGAAGCCTTCGCAGGCGACATCGTTGCTCTCGCCGGCCTGAAGGAAACCACCACGGGTGACACGCTTTGCGACCCGCTGAAGCCGGTTATCCTCGAGCGCATGGAGTTCCCGGAGCCGGTCATCCAGATCGCTATCGAGCCGAAGTCCAAGGGCGACCAGGAAAAGATGGGCCTCGCGCTCAACCGCCTGGCAGCCGAAGACCCGTCCTTCCGCGTGAAGACGGACCAGGAATCCGGTCAGACGATCATCGCCGGCATGGGCGAACTGCACCTCGACATCATCGTCGACCGCATGCGTCGTGAGTTCAAGGTAGAAGCAAACGTCGGCGCGCCGCAGGTTGCTTACCGCGAAACCATTACCCGCATGACCGAAGAAGATTACACGCACAAGAAGCAGACCGGTGGTACCGGCCAGTTCGCGCGCGTCAAGATCATCTTCGAACCGAACCCGGAAGGCGAAGACTTCAAGTTCGAATCGAAGATCGTCGGTGGTTCCGTTCCGAAGGAATACATCCCGGGCGTCCAGAAGGGCATCGAAAGCGTTCTGTCCTCCGGTCCGCTCGCTGGCTTCCCGATGCTGGGCGTCAAGGCGACGCTCATCGACGGTGCCTTCCACGACGTCGACTCGTCGGTTCTGGCGTTCGAAATCGCCTCGCGTGCTTGCTTCCGTGAAGCGGCCAAGAAGGCCGGCGCTCAGCTCCTCGAGCCGATGA
This sequence comes from Rhizobium sp. P32RR-XVIII, assembly GCF_012641395.1. Taxonomy (GTDB): domain Bacteria; phylum Pseudomonadota; class Alphaproteobacteria; order Rhizobiales; family Rhizobiaceae; genus Rhizobium. The sequence goes on from NZ_JABAIH010000002.1 coordinate 596,294, forward strand.
TGAGGGTCGAAGTCGTCACTCCGGAAGACTACGTCGGTGACGTTATCGGCGATCTCAACTCCCGCCGTGGTCAGATCCAGGGCCAGGAAAGCCGCGGTATCGCCGTAGTCATCAACGCCAACGTTCCGCTGGCGAACATGTTCAAGTACGTGGATAACCTGCGCTCCATGTCGCAGGGCCGTGCTCAGTACACGATGACCTTCGATCACTACTCGCCGGTCCCGTCGAACGTCGCAACTGAAATCCAGGCAAAGTATTCCGGTCAGAAGTGACCGGAATACCAATTGACCGATAACAAGAATTAGATCCCTTCGGGGACTAGCAAAATGGAGAGCCGAAAATGGCAAAGAGTAAGTTTGAGCGCAACAAGCCGCACGTTAACATCGGCACGATCGGCCACGTTGACCACGGCAAGACGTCTCTGACGGCAGCGATCACCAAGTATTTCGGCGAGTTCAAGGCATACGACCAGATCGACGCAGCTCCGGAAGAAAAGGCCCGCGGCATCACCATTTCGACGGCGCACGTCGAATACGAGACGGCCAACCGCCATTATGCTCACGTCGACTGCCCCGGCCACGCCGACTACGTTAAGAACATGATCACCGGTGCCGCACAGATGGACGGCGCGATCCTGGTGTGCTCGGCCGCCGACGGCCCGATGCCGCAGACCCGCGAGCACATCCTGCTCGCTCGTCAGGTCGGCGTTCCTGCGATCGTCGTGTTCCTCAACAAGGTCGACCAGGTTGACGACGCCGAGCTTCTCGAACTCGTCGAGCTCGAAGTGCGCGAACTGCTGTCGTCCTACGACTTCCCGGGCGACGACATCCCGGTCGTCAAGGGTTCGGCTCTTGCCGCTCTCGAAGACAGCGACAAGAAGATCGGCGAAGACGCGATCCGCGAGCTGATGGCTCAGGTCGACGCCTACATCCCGACGCCTGAGCGTCCGATCGACCAGCCGTTCCTGATGCCGATCGAAGACGTGTTCTCGATCTCCGGCCGCGGTACGGTTGTCACCGGCCGCGTCGAGCGTGGCATCGTCAAGGTTGGCGAAGAAGTCGAGATCGTCGGCATCCGCCCGACCTCGAAGACGACGGTGACCGGCGTTGAAATGTTCCGCAAGCTGCTCGACCAGGGCCAGGCCGGCGACAACATCGGCGCGCTGATCCGCGGTGTGAACCGTGACGGCGTCGAGCGTGGCCAGATCCTGTGCAAGCCGGGTTCGGTGAAGCCGCACAAGAAGTTCAAGGCCGAAGCCTACATCCTGACGAAGGAAGAAGGCGGCCGTCATACGCCGTTCTTCACCAACTACCGTCCGCAGTTCTACTTCCGCACGACTGACGTGACGGGCATCGTCACGCTGCCGGAAGGCACGGAAATGGTCATGCCGGGCGACAACGTCACGGTTGACGTCGAACTGATCGTTCCGATCGCCATGGAAGAAAAGCTGCGCTTCGCCATCCGCGAAGGCGGCCGTACCGTCGGCGCCGGCATCGTCGCAAGCATCGTAGAATAATGGAATTCGGCGCAGACCTGGTCTGCGCCGATTGCATGGAAATCTTTTAAGCAAGCGGCGGATAGCCGCTTGCTTATGACATAAAAATGTAGCAAATGGCGCGCGAGCGCGATTTGCGCCCTGCTTCGTTCACTGAAGCGGGGGAATACAACGAACAATAAGGTGGCCGTAAGGCCTGAAGACTGGATAGGGATACCGCATTCCGGTGTCCCTCTCGATCTTTGAAACCGGTGGTCCGCCTTAGGAAAAAGAACAACCCGTGTCCTGCCTGACAGGCACGTGGGAAACAAAGACAAGGATAACGTCGAATGAACGGCCAAAATATCCGCATTCGCCTGAAGGCGTTCGATCACCGAATTCTCGATGCTTCCACGCGCGAGATTGTGTCGACGGCGAAGCGCACCGGAGCTAGTGTCCGGGGCCCCGTTCCGCTTCCGACCCGCATCGAGAAGTTTACGGTCAACCGGTCCCCGCACATCGACAAGAAGAGCCGCGAGCAGTTCGAGATGCGCACGCATAAGCGCCTCCTCGACATCGTAGACCCGACCCCGCAGACGGTAGACGCGCTGATGAAGCTCGATCTCGCCGCCGGTGTCGATGTTGAGATCAAGCTCTGAGCTTTGCTCGAGCGGATTTGGAAGGATTGAACCGATGCGTTCAGGTGTGATTGCACAGAAGGTGGGCATGACCCGCGTCTATAACGACGCAGGTGAACATGTTCCGGTAACGGTACTGCGTATGGACGGCTGCCAGGTCGTCGCGACGCGCACTGTAGAAAAGAATGGCTATACCGCAGTTCAGCTCGGTGCTGGCCAGGCGAAGGTTAAGAACACGTCCAAGGCGATGCGCGGCAACTTTGCCGTTGCCAACGTCGAGCCGAAGGCCAAGCTCCAGGAATTCCGCGTTTCGGAAGACAACCTGCTTGAAATTGGGACCGAGCTCAAGGCTGGTCACTTCGCAGCAGGTCAGCTCGTCGACGTGACGGGCACGACCATCGGTAAGGGCTTTGCCGGCGCCATGAAGCGCCACGGCTTCGGCGGTCTGCGCGCTACGCACGGTGTGTCTGTTTCGCACCGCTCGCATGGTTCGACGGGTTCGCGTCAGGATCCAGGTAAGGTTTTCAAGAACAAGAAGATGGCTGGTCACATGGGCCAGACGCGCGTAACGACCCAGAACCTGGAAGTGGTTTCGACCGATGAAGATCGCGGTCTGATCCTGATCAAGGGTGCAGTACCCGGTTCCAAGGGTGCCTGGATCATCGTGCGCGATGCCGTCAAGTCGGCAGCGAAGTAAGGGAGCCGGACCAATGGAATTCAACGTCAAGACCCTCGAGGGAAAAGACGCAGGGAAGGTTTCTCTCTCTGACGCGATTTTCGGCCTCGAGCCCCGCCAGGACATTCTCGCCCGCGTCATCCGCTGGCAGCTTGCCAAGAAGCAGCAGGGCACGCACCAGGCAAAGGGCCGCGCAGACGTCGCGCGCACCGGCGCCAAGATGTACAAGCAGAAGGGTACCGGCCGCGCTCGTCACCATTCGGCTCGCGCTCCGCAGTTCCGCGGCGGTGGTAAGGCTCACGGACCTGTCGCCCGCAGCCACGAGCATGACCTTCCCAAGAAGGTTCGCGCGCTCGGCCTGCGTCACGCTCTGTCGGCAAAGCTGAAGGCCGATGATGTCATCATCATCGACAACCTCGTTGCTACAGAAGCAAAGACCAAGGCTCTGGCCGCGACTTTCGAGACGCTCGGCCTGACCAATGCGCTCTTCATCGGCGGCGCTGAGCTCGACGGCAACTTCAAGCTCGCTGCGCAGAACATCCCGAACATCGATGTTCTGCCGATCCAGGGCATCAACGTTTACGACATCGTGCGCCGCGGCAAGCTCGTGCTTTCCAAGGCTGCCGTTGAAGCTCTAGAGGAGCGTTTCAAGTGACCGATCTTCGCCACTACGATGTGATCGTCTCGCCGGCGATCACCGAAAAGTCCACTCTGGTATCGGAAAACAACCAGGTTGTTTTCAATGTCGCCAAGGCGGCCACGAAGCCGGAAATCAAGGCTGCAGTCGAGGCGCTCTTCGGCGTCAAGGTCACGGCCGTCAACACTCTGCTCCGCAAGGGCAAGACCAAGCGTTTCCGCGGTTTTGTCGGCAAGCAGAAGGACGTGAAGAAGGCTGTCGTGACGCTGGCTGAAGGCCAGACGATCGACGTCTCCACCGGTCTCTGAGGATTAAAAAAATGGCATTGAAAACATTCAATCCGACGACCCCGAGCCAGCGCCAGCTGGTCATCGTCGACCGCTCCTCGCTCTACAAGGGCAAGCCGGTCAAGACGCTGACGGAAGGTCTGACCAAGAGCGGCGGTCGTAACAACCTCGGCCGCATCACCGCCCGCTTCATCGGCGGCGGTCACAAGCGCACTTATCGTCTGGTCGACTTCAAGCGTCGCAAGTTCGATCTGGAAGGCACCGTGGAGCGTATCGAATACGATCCGAACCGCACGGCTTTCATCGCGCTGGTGACTTATGCTGACGGTGAGAAGGCTTATATCCTCGCCCCGCAGCGCCTCGCTGCCGGCGACAAGGTCATCGCTTCGGAAAAGGCTGTCGACGTAAAGCCCGGCAACACCATGCCGCTGCAGTTCATCCCGGTCGGCACCATCATCCACAACGTGGAAATGAAGCCGGGCAAGGGTGGTCAGATCGCACGTTCGGCTGGCGGTTACGCACAGCTCGTCGGCCGCGATGCCGGCATGGCGATCCTTCGCCTGAATTCCGGCGAACAGCGCCTCGTTCATGGCTCCTGCCTTGCTTCGATCGGCGCCGTTTCCAACCCTGACCATGCCAACATCAACGACGGCAAGGCCGGTCGTACGGTTTGGCGCGGCAAGCGTCCGCATAACCGCGGTGTCGTCATGAACCCGGTCGACCATCCGCACGGCGGTGGTGAAGGCCGCACCTCGGGTGGCCGTCATCCGGTTACCCCGTGGGGCAAGCCGACCAAGGGCAAGCGCACCCGGTCGAACAAGTCGACCGACAAGATGATCATGCGCTCGCGTCATCAGCGTAAGAAGTAAGAGAGGAAGTCTCCAATGGCTCGTTCAGTATGGAAAGGTCCGTTCGTTGACGGCTATCTTCTCAAGAAGGCTGAGAAGGTTCGTGAAGGCGGACGTGCAGAAGTAATCAAGATCTGGAGCCGTCGCTCCACGATCCTGCCGCAGTTCGTGGGTCTGACCTTCGGCGTCTACAACGGCAGCAAGCATATTCCGGTCAGCGTCAATGAAGACATGGTCGGCCACAAGTTCGGTGAATTCTCTCCGACCCGGACCTACTACGGTCACGGTGCGGACAAGAAGGCAAAGAGGAAGTAACAATGGGCAAGGCAAAAGCCGAACGCCGGCTGAAGGACAACGAGGCGCAAGCAGTCGCCCGCACGCTCCGCGTCAGCCCACAGAAGCTCAACCTGGTTGCTGCGGCCATCCGCGGCAAGAAGGTTGACCGTGCACTCGCTGAGCTGGAATTCTCCCGCAAGCGCATCGCAGGCGCCGTCAAGAAGACGCTGGAATCCGCGATCGCCAACGCTGAGAACAACCACGATCTCGACGTTGACGCGCTGGTCGTCGCAGAAGCCTACGTTGGCAAGTCGATCGTCATGAAGCGTTTCCACGCTCGTGGCCGCGGCCGGGCATCTCGCATCGAGAAGCCGTTCGCGCACCTGACGATTGTTGTCCGCGAAGTGCAGGCACAAGAGGAGGCCGCATAATGGGTCAGAAAATCAATCCAATCGGTTTCCGTCTTGGCATCAACCGTACCTGGGATAGCCGCTGGTTCGCGGACAATGCCGAGTACGGTCAGCTGCTGCACGAAGACCTGAAGATGCGCAAGTTCGTCATGAGCGAACTGAAGCAGGCTGGTATCGCAAAGGTCGTCATCGAGCGTCCGCACAAGAAGTGCCGCGTCACGATCCACTCGGCTCGCCCGGGTCTGATCATCGGCAAGAAGGGTGCAGACATCGACAAGCTCCGCAAGAAGCTGTCGGACATGACGAGCTCCGAAACGCACCTCAACATCGTTGAAGTACGCAAGCCGGAAGTCGACGCGACGCTCGTCGCACAGTCGATCGCCCAGCAGCTCGAACGCCGCGTGGCTTTCCGCCGCGCCATGAAGCGCGCTGTTCAGTCTGCAATGCGTCTTGGCGCCGAAGGCATCAAGATCACCTGCGCAGGCCGTCTCGGCGGTGCGGAAATCGCTCGTACCGAATGGTACCGCGAAGGCCGCGTTCCGCTGCACACCCTGCGTGCGGACATCGATTACGGTACGGCTGAAGCTGAAACCGCATTCGGCATCTGCGGCATCAAGGTCTGGATCTTCAAGGGCGAAATCCTTGAGCACGATCCGATGGCCTCCGAGCGCCGCGCACTCGAGGGTGACGCTCAGGGTCCGGCAAGCCGCGACCGCGATCGTCGCCGCGACAACGCTTGATAGCGTTGGTGGCAAAGAAGTTCGGAGAATAAGAAAATGTTGCAGCCAAAGCGTACCAAGTACCGCAAGCAATTCAAGGGCCGCATCAAGGGCGTCGCCAAGGGTGGTTCCGACCTCGCCTTCGGCGAATTCGGCCTGAAGGCTCAGGAGCCCAACCGCGTCAATGCACGCGAGATCGAAGCGGCCCGCCGCGCGATCACGCGCTACATGAAGCGTGCCGGCCGTGTATGGATCCGCGTGTTCCCGGATGTTCCGGTAACCGCAAAGCCGACCGAAGTCCGCATGGGTAAGGGTAAGGGCTCCGTTGAATACTGGGCATGCAAGGTCAAGCCCGGCCGTATGATGTTCGAGATCGACGGCGTCAGCGAAGAGATCGCCCGCGAGGCGCTGCGCCTCGGCTCCGCCAAGCTCTCGGTCAAGACGCGCTTCGTTCAGCGCATTGCAGAGTAAGGAGAGGCAGATGAAAGCCGAAGAAGTCCGCGGCCTCACGGCCGATCAGCTCAAGGACAAGCTTGCCGACCTCAAGAAGGAGCAGTTCAACCTGCGCTTCCAGAAGGCGACCGGCCAGCTCGAAAAGTCCTCGCGCATCAACGAAGTTCGCAAGGACATCGCCCGCGTGAAAACCATTGCCCGCCAGAAGGCGGCAGAAGCAAAGGCGTAAAGGAAGAAAAAAATGCCGAAGCGCATTCTGCAGGGCGTCGTCGTTGGCGACAAGAACGAGAAGACTGTCGTAGTTCGCGTTGAGCGCCGTTTCGCTCACCCGCTGCTTCAGAAGACCGTTCGTCGTTCCAAGAAGTACAAGGCCCACGACGAAAACAACCAGTACAAGATCGGCGATACCGTTTCCATCGAGGAATGCGCACCGATCTCCAAGGACAAGCGCTGGACGGTCGTTTCCGCCCAGGGCAAGTAAGAGATTTTTGTGCGAGGCCTTGCGTCTCGCACAGATTTCTGTATGAAGCAGCGTCGGAACGCTCGAATGCCGGGCGTTCTTTTGCTTTGAGCGCACGGAAGGTCCCGTCGGGAAACCACCTTGGCACGATTTTTCCCGCGCTATTCAAGCTATTGCCGCATCTGTGCCCGTTCGTGAGACGGGTTCGGGCGGCTGACAATTTTCATATGCCGGGGTAGGGGGTGCAAACCCAACCATTCCGGTAAAACAAGAAGGCGACCTGATATGATTCAGATGCAAACAAACCTCGACGTCGCGGATAATTCCGGCGCGCGTCGTGTCATGTGCATCAAGGTGCTGGGCGGCTCGAAGCGCAAGTATGCCTCGATCGGCGACGTTATCGTCGTTTCGATCAAGGAAGCGATCCCGCGCGGCCGCGTGAAGAAGGGTGACGTGATGAAGGCGGTGGTCGTTCGTACCGCCAAGGAAATCCGTCGCGTTGATGGCAGCATCATCCGCTTCGACACCAATGCAGCAGTCCTCATCGACAACAAGAAAGAGCCGATCGGCACCCGTATCTTCGGACCGGTTCCGCGCGAACTTCGCGCCAAGAACCACATGAAGATCATCTCGCTGGCTCCCGAAGTACTGTAAGGAGCGGGAACGATGCAGAAGATTCGTAAGGGCGACAAAGTCGTCATGCTCGCAGGCAAGGACAAGGGCCGTACCGGCGAAGTCCTCCAGGTTCTGCCTAAGGAAGATCGTGCGGTTGTCCGCGGCATCAACGTCGTAAAGCGCCATCAGCGCCAGACGCAGAGCCAGGAAGCCGGCATCATCAGCAAGGAAGCCTCGGTCCACCTCTCCAACGTTGCGATCGTCGACAAGGACGGCAAGCCGACCCGCGTCGGTTTCAAGGTTGTTGACGGCAAGAAGGTCCGTGTGGCCAAGCGTTCCGGTGAGGTGATCTGATGGCTGAGGCAAAGTACGAGCCGCGGCTCAAGAAGGAATATGTCGAGCGTATCCGTAAGGCTATGCAGGAGAAGTTCTCCTATGCCAACGAGATGATGATTCCGAAGCTCGACAAGATCGTAATCAACATGGGTGTTGGTGAAGCGACGGCTGATTCGAAGAAGCCGACTGTTGCTGCAGCCGACCTGGCCGCTATCGCTGGCCAGAAGCCGGTCATCACCCGTGCACGCAACTCCATCGCTGGCTTCAAGGTCCGCGAGCAGATGCCGATCGGCGCAAAGGTCACCCTGCGCGGCGCTCGCATGTACGAGTTCCTGGACCGCCTCGTGAACATCGCGCTCCCGCGCGTTCGCGACTTCCGCGGCCTGAACCCGAAAAGCTTTGACGGCCGTGGCAACTTCGCCATGGGCATCAAAGAGCACATTGTGTTCCCTGAGATCAACTACGACAAGGTTGATCAGATGTGGGGCATGGACATCATCGTTTGCACGACGGCAACGAAGGACGACGAAGCACGGGCTCTGCTGACAGAGTTCAACTTCCCGTTCCGTCAGTAACCGTAACGACGAGCGTAGAAAAGGAACCGCACATGGCGAAGACAAGCGCAGTTGAAAAGAACAAGCGCCGCCGTAATACGGTCGCAAACCAGGCTGCCAAGCGCGCAGCTCTGAAGGCGATCATCATGAACCAGGCTCTTCCGATCGAAGAGCGGTTCAAGGCCTCGATCAAGCTGGCATCCCTGCCGCGCGATGGATCCAAGACCCGCATTCGCAACCGTTGCGAAGTATCGGGCCGTCCGCGCGCATACTACCGCAAACTGCGCATGTCGCGTATCGCGCTGCGTGAACTCGGCAATCTCGGCAAGGTGCCGGGCATCGTCAAGTCGAGCTGGTAAGGAGCAGGTTAGATGACAATGACTGATCCGTTGGGCGATATGCTCACTCGCATCCGCAACGGCGCTTCTCGCCGCAAGTCGTCGGTCTCGACGCCTGCTTCGAAGCTCCGTGCACGCGTTCTCGATGTTCTGCAGTCCGAAGGCTACATCCGTGGCTATTCCGTTGTCGATTTCGGCAATGGCAAGTCGGAGCTCAGCATCGAGCTGAAGTACTACGAAGGCGCATCGGTGATCCGTGAGATCGGCCGTGTGTCCAAGCCGGGCCGCCGGGTTTATGTCTCGGTCAAGTCCATTCCGCAGGTCGCGAACGGCCTCGGCATCACCATCCTTTCGACCCCGAAGGGCGTGATGGCCGATCACCAGGCTCGCGAACAGAACGTTGGTGGCGAGGTTCTTTGCTCGGTCTTCTAAGATCGCGCAGAGATCTCCATAGCGAACAGACAGGATTGAAACATGTCTCGTATCGGTAAAAAGCCCGTTCAGGTGCCTGCTGGGATCACGGCTACGGTCGATGGCCAGAAGGTTACCGCTAAGGGCCCGAAGGGCGAGCTGTTCTTCGTCGCGAATGACGAAGTCGGCGTAAAGCTCGAAAACAACGCGGTCGTCGTAACGCCGCTCAGCCAGACGAAGGATGCTCGTGCAAAGTGGGGCATGTCCCGCACGATGATCGAGAACATCTTCAAGGGCGTCAAGGACGGCTTTGAGCGCAAGCTCGAAATCAACGGCGTCGGTTACCGCGCGTCGCTTCAGGGCAAGAACCTGCAGCTGGCACTCGGCTTCAGCCATGACGTTGTTTACGAGCCGCCGCAGGGCATCACGATCGCTGTGCCGAAGCCGACGGAAATCGTCGTCACCGGCATCAACAAGCAGCAGGTCGGCCAGGTTGCCGCTGAAATCCGCGAATACCGCGGTCCTGAGCCTTACAAGGGCAAGGGCGTCAAGTATGCCGACGAGCGGATTGTCCGCAAAGAAGGCAAGAAGAAGTAAGGATCACGCGAAATGGCTAGCAGGAAAGAAGCACTTGCACGTCGTGCCAACCGCGTGCGCCGTCAACTCAAGTCGGTGGCCAATGGCCGTCCGCGCCTGTCGGTTCATCGCTCCTCGAAGAACATCTACGTTCAGGTCATCGACGATGTTGCAGGCAAGACGCTCGCGTCTGCCTCGACTCTCGATAAGGATCTGCGCGGTTCTCTGAAGACCGGTGCTGATACAGCAGCAGCTGCCCTCGTCGGCAAGCTCGTTGCAGAGCGCGCAACGAAGGCAGGCGTCAGCGAGGTCGTATTCGACCGTGGCGCCTTCATCTATCACGGCCGTATCAAGGCCCTGGCAGACGCAGCCCGCGAAGGCGGTCTGTCCTTCTGATCAAGTTTCCGGCCGGACGCTTTCGAGCGCCGGCCGGATCTCACCGGACCGCATACGCTCCCTAATGGGAGGCCGCTGCGGTCCTCGCTTTGTTTGCCCGTTGCACCCGGAAAAGAAAAAGGAAAAGGACAATGGCACAGGAAAGAAGAGGCTCGCGGGATGACCGCCAGAGCCGCGAAGAGCGCGATAGCGAATTCGTCGACAAGCTGGTCGCGATCAACCGCGTCGCCAAGGTCGTCAAGGGTGGCCGCCGTTTCGGTTTTGCCGCTCTCGTCGTCGTCGGTGACCAGAAGGGCCGCGTAGGCTTCGGTCACGGCAAGGCACGCGAAGTGCCGGAAGCCATCCGCAAGGCAACGGAAGCCGCCAAGCGCGAGCTCATCTTCGTGCCGCTGCGCGAAGGCCGTACCCTGCATCACGACGTCCACGGCCGTCACGGCGCCGGCAAGGTTCTGCTGCGCTCGGCCAAGGTCGGTACCGGTATCATCGCCGGTGGTCCGATGCGCGCCGTTTTCGAAACGCTCGGCGTTCACGACGTTGTCGCCAAGTCGACCGGTTCCTCGAACCCATACAACATGGTTCGCGCCACCTTCGACGCTCTGAAGCACCAGGTTCACCCGAAGGACATCGCAGCTCAGCGCGGCATCAAGTATGCTACGCTTCAGGCTCGCCGTGCCGCCTCCGGCAACGCCTCTGAAGAATAAGAGGAGTCTGACCCATGGCCAAGGCTACCAAGAAGACCGAAGCTAAGACGGTTACCGTCGAGCAGATCGGCAGCCCGATTCGCCGTCCGGACGTACAGCAGCGCACGCTGATCGGTCTGGGCCTCAACAAGATGCACCGTCGCCGCACGCTGGAAGATACCCCGGCTGTTCGTGGCATGATCCGTGCTGTCCAGCATCTCGTTCGCGTCGTCGACGAGAAGTGAGCCGGAGGAAACGCATATGAAACTGAATGAAATCAAGGACAACGAAGGTTCGACCCACAGCCGCAAGCGCCTCGGCCGCGGTATCGGTTCGGGCTCGGGCAAGACCGGTGGTCGCGGTGTCAAGGGTCAGAAGTCCCGTTCCGGCGTCGCCATCAACGGTTTCGAAGGCGGCCAGATGCCAATCTACCGCCGTCTGCCGAAGCGCGGCTTCACGAACATCTTCAAGGCCGACTTCGTCGTCGTTTCGCTCGCACGCATCCAGGCTGCGATCGACGCCGGCAAGCTCGATGGCAAGGCGACTGTCGATGCCGCTGCTCTCAAGGCAGCCGGCGTCATCCGTCGCGCCAAGGACGGCGTTCGCGTTCTCGCTGACGGCGAACTGAAGGCAAAGATCAAGCTCGAAGTCGCAGGCGCTTCCAAGCCCGCCGTCGAGAAGATCGAAAAGGCCGGCGGTTCGATCACGCTTCTTTCTGTCGCAACGGCAGAATAATAATCTTATGATATGTCGCCCGGGGTGCTTCACACCGGGCGATTTTGCTCCCATATGTGGGCCTCACAAAAACCTGTATCGTTGCACCCCGCAGCGTACCGGTTTCGATGAAATCAAGGGTGAGGCATTGATTGCGCCCGCAATCCGTCCGAAGCCCGGTTGTGAATAATTAGAGTACTGATTCTGGGGCCGGCTCTCGTTCGAGGCGCCCCGAATGGGTAGCGCGGAGAATCGCATGGCATCTGCAGCGGAACAGTTGGCCTCCAATCTTAATTTTTCGACCTTCGCCAAGGCTGAGGATCTCAAGAAGCGCCTGTGGTTCACGCTGGCAGCTCTCCTCGTCTATCGTCTTGGTACGCACATTCCGCTTCCGGGCCTGCACCCCGAAGCCTATGCCCAGGCCTTCCGCGGCCAGGCGGGCGGCATTCTCGGTCTCTTCAACATGTTCTCGGGCGGCGCCGTCCAGCGCATGGCGATCTTCGCGCTCGGCATCATGCCCTATATCTCCGCCTCGATCATCGTGCAGCTGATGACGTCGGTCGTACCAGCGCTCGAAAACCTGAAGAAGGAAGGCGAGCAGGGCCGCAAGGTCATCAACCAGTACACCCGTTACGGCACCGTGCTGCTCGGCGCGCTGCAGGCCTACGGCATCGCGGTCGGCCTCGAAAGCGGCAACGGTCTGGTGGTCGATCCAGGCTGGTTCTTCCGTATTTCCACCGTTATCACGCTGCTCGGCGGCACGATGTTCCTGATGTGGCTTGGCGAGCAGATCACCTCGCGCGGCATCGGCAACGGCATTTCGCTGATCATCTTCGCCGGCATCGCCGCCGGCCTTCCGCAGGCTGTGGGGGGTACGCTGGAACTCGGCCGCACCGGTGCACTTTCGACGACGCTCATTCTTGCCGTCATCGTGATCGCAATCGGCGTTATTGGCGTCATCGTCTTCGTCGAACGCGCCCAGCGCCGCCTGCTGATCCAGTATCCGAAGCGTCAGGTCGGCAACCGCATGTTCCAGGGCGATACCTCGCATCTGCCGCTGAAGCTCAATACCTCTGGCGTTATTCCGGCAATCTTCGCCTCGTCGCTGCTGCTTCTGCCGGCAACTCTCGCAGGCTTTGCCAACACGGCGGCCATGCCGTCCTGGGCGACGGCGATCGTCGCGGCGCTGGGCCACGGGCAGCCGCTCTACATGCTGCTGTACGCCGGACTGATCGCCTTCTTCGCCTTCTTCTACACGGCCATCGTCTTCAATCCGAAGGACACGGCCGATAACCTGAAAAAGCATGGCGGCTTCATTCCGGGCATCCGTCCGGGTGAGCGCACCGCCGAATATATCGATTACGTCCTGACCCGAATCACGGTCATCGGCGCGATCTATCTCGTCTTCGTCTGCATCCTGCCCGAGATACTGGTGTCGCAAACTGGCATCCCATTATCCCTTGGTGGCACTTCGCTTTTGATCGTGGTTAGCGTAACTCTTGATACGGTGGCACAGATTCAGGGCCACCTGATAGCACAGCAGTACGAAGGCCTGATCAAGAAATCGAAGTTGCGCGGAGGTAAGAGGGGGCGATGAGACTTATACTTTTGGGGCCGCCGGGTGCGGGCAAGGGGACCCAGGCCCAGAGGATCGTGGAGAAGTACGGCATTCCGCAACTTTCCACGGGTGACATGCTCCGTGCTGCCGTTCAGGCCGGCACGGAAGTCGGCAAGCGGGCAAAGGCTGTCATGGACGCCGGCAAGCTTGTCTCCGATGAGATCGTCAACGCCATTGTTTCCGAACGTATCGATCAGCCCGATTGTGAAAACGGCTTCATTCTCGACGGTTTTCCGCGGACGCTTGTCCAGGCGGATGCCACCGAGGAGATGCTTCGCGCCAAGGGGCTCGATCTCTCTGTCGTCATCGAGCTGAAGGTTGATGACGCCGAACTGGTGCGCCGCGTTGCAGGGCGCTATTCCTGTGCCCAGTGTGGCAGCGTTTACCACGACACCGACAAGCGTCCGGTGCAGGAGGGTGTGTGCGACAAGTGCGGTTCGACGCATTTCAAGCGCCGCCCGGACGATAATCCTGAAACGATGACGGCGCGGCTTCAGGTCTACTATAAAGAGACGTCGCCGTTGATCGGCTATTATCACGCCAAGGGGAAGCTCAGGAGCGTGGATGGCATGGCCGACATGGACCACGTGACTCAAGAGGTCGAGGCCATTCTTTCGAAGCTGTAAGGCTTTGAAAATAAACTTGGCGGGACCGGTTGCCTTTCGGCGCTGATTCCGCTAAACACCGCGCCAACTCGCGACATTCGATGCGATCGGCGCGGATTTCCCAAAGGAAGTCCGGGTTCGGTCGTTTTGACATGTTACGAACCCAAATTTGAACGAGCGGCCCTTCGGAGGGCGGCGTAACGAAGCCCTCTTGCCGGATGGCAACTGGAACTCAAGGAGAATAGGCGTGGCACGTATCGCTGGCGTCAACATCCCGACTGCGAAGCGCGTCGTCATCGCGCTGACCTACATTCACGGGATCGGTTCGAAATTCGCACAGGAAATCGTCGAGAAAGTCGGTATCCCGGCTGATCGCCGCGTGCACCAGCTCACGGACGCTGAAGTTCTTCAGATCCGCGAGACCATCGACCGTGACTATCAGGTCGAGGGTGACCTTCGTCGCGAAACCTCGATGAACATCAAGCGTCTGATGGACCTTGGCAGCTACCGCGGCCTGCGCCATCGTCGCGGCCTGCCGGTTCGCGGTCAGCGTACGCACACCAATGCCCGCACCCGCAAGGGCCCGGCAAAGGCGATCGCTGGTAAGAAGAAGTAATTTCCGGGAAACCGGGAAGGGGAGGCTGGCGGTCCGCCGGCCTCTTTTGAGTTTGGAGCGGCGCCCTAAGGGGTGCCGTTCCGGTGTAGCCGCTGGCATTACGGCGGTGAGGATATCCAAGAAAGGGATACAATGGCCAAGGAAGCCGTCCGCGTTCGCCGTCGCGAACGTAAAAACATTTCATCGGGTGTGGCTCACGTCAACTCGACCTTCAACAACACGATGATCACCATCACCGACGCACAGGGCAACGCGATCGCCTGGTCGTCGGCTGGTGCCAAGGGCTTCAAGGGTTCGCGCAAGTCGACCCCGTTTGCTGCCCAGATCGCTGCTGAAGATGCTGCCAAGAAGGCGCAGGAACATGGCATGAAGTCGCTGGAAGTCGAAGTTTGCGGTCCGGGTTCCGGTCGTGAATCCGCTCTGCGCGCGCTCCAGGCTGCTGGTTTCATGATCACGTCCATCCGCGACGTGACGCCGATCCCGCACAATGGCTGCCGCCCGCGCAAGAAGCGCCGCGTCTGATCATCGCCAATCACAACACCGGTGAGCGGTTTTTCGCTCCCGGTGCTTCTCAAGCTCGGTTGCCACGATTGGATGGTGGCAACGAACGGAAGGCAAAACAATGATTCAGAAAAACTGGCAGGAATTGATCAAGCCGAACAAGGTCGAGTTCTCTTCCAACTCGCGCATCAAGGCGACGCTCGTTGCAGAGCCGCTGGAGCGCGGTTTCGGCCTGACCCTCGGCAACGCGCTTCGTCGCGTTCTGCTCTCGTCGCTGCGCGGTGCTGCTGTTACGGCCGTGCAGATCGACGGCGTACTGCACGAATTCTCCTCGATTCCGGGCGTCCGCGAAGACGTCACGGACATCGTGCTCAACATCAAGGAAATCGCCATCAAGATGGATGGCGATGACGCAAAGCGCATGGTCGTCCGCAAGCAGGGCCCGGGCGTTGTGACGGCTGGCGACATCCAGACGGTCGGCGATATCGAAATCCTCAACCCCGAGCATGTCATCTGCACGCTCGACGAGGGCGCCGAAATCCGCATGGAATTCACCGTCAACAACGGCAAGGGCTACGTTCCGGCCGAACGCAATCGTGCGGAAGATGCTCCGATCGGCCTTATCCCGGTCGACAGCCTCTATTCGCCGGTCAAGAAGGTGTCCTACAAGGTTGAAAATACCCGCGAAGGACAGGTTCTCGACTACGACAAGCTGAACATGACGATCGAAACCGATGGTTCGATCTCCGGCGAAGATGCCGTCGCTTTCGCGGCTCGCATCCTTCAGGACCAGCTTGGCGTGTTCGTCAACTTCGACGAGCCGCAGAAGGAAACCGAAGAGGAAGCAGTCACCGAACTGGCTTTCAACCCGGCGCTCCTCAAGAAGGTGGACGAACTCGAACTGTCGGTTCGCTCGGCAAACTGCCTGAAGAACGACAACATCGTCTACATCGGCGACCTCATTCAGAAGACCGAAGCAGAAATGCTCCGCACGCCGAATTTTGGTCGCAAGTCGCTGAACGAAATCAAGGAAGTTCTCGCTTCCATGGGCCTGCACCTCGGCATGGAAGTGCCGGCATGGCCGCCCGAGAACATCGAAGATCTCGCCAAGCGATACGAAGACCAATATTAAACATTCAAACGGCAGGCGAATGCCTGCAAGTGAAGGAGAATAGCCATGCGCCACGGTAAAGCCGGCCGCAAGCTGAATAGAACCGCAAGCCACCGCAAGGCGATGTTCGCCAACATGGCGGCTTCGCTCATCACGCATGAGCAGATCGTGACGACCCTGCCGAAGGCAAAGGAAATCCGTCCGATCGTTGAGAAGCTCGTCACCCTCGGCAAACGCGGCGACCTGCACGCTCGCCGTCAGGCGATCTCGCAGATCAAGGACGCCGCAGTCGTTTCGAAGCTTTTCGACACGATCGCTTCGCGTTACGCAACCCGCAACGGCGGCTACCTGCGTATCATGAAGGCCGGCTTCCGCCAGGGCGACAACGCTGCTCTCGCCGTCATCGAATTCGTTGACCGCGACACCTACGCGAAGGGCGCAGCCGACAAGGCCCGCGTCGCCGCCGAAGAGCAGGCAGCAGCCGCTTAATCATCATCCGGTCCGCCGGAAGCAAAACAGCCGGGCTGCAAAGCCCGGCTGTTTTCGTTCGTTTGCTCATTTGATTTTCAGGCGTTTGCCTGCGCTTCCGTCCGGCCGCGCGCGCGCCTTTGGCCTTGTTTCTTCTTGCTTCGCGCGATCGGCCGGTAGGACCGATAGAGGATCATGAGGATCAGCAGGACGATATAGATCGATTGCTCGAGGCCGAAGACCTTGGTGGACAGCGAAAAGTGCAGCGCGCCGCAGGCTGCCACGATGTAGACGAGGCGGTGCAGCCTGATCCAGTTCTGGCCGAGGCGGCGGATCGAGAAATTGTTGGACGTCACCGCAAGCGGGACCAGCAGTGCCAGGCCGCCCATGCCGAACATGATGAAGGGCCGCTTCACGACGTCGTCGATGACGGCTTGAAGGACCAATGCCTGATCCAGCACCATGTAGACCGTGAAATGCATCAGCGCGTAGTAGAAAGTGAGCAGTCCGAGCGCGCGCCGGTAACGGAGATAGTTCCAGCCGAAGAGATCGCGCGCGGGCGAGACGGCGAGCGTCAGGATCAGGAAGCGGATCGTCCAGAGCCCGAGGAAGAGCTCGAAGGTCTTCACCGGATCGGCTCCGAGCTGATCCGTTGCGCCGAGATAGAAGGTCCAGACTGCCGGGATCAAGCCCACCGCGTAGAGCGCCCAAACCGAAGCGGGCTGCCAGCGTTTCGGAAGCGCGAGCGAAAGTCCGGCCATCAGAAATTCGCCCTCAGATCCATGCCGGTATAGAGGCTCGCCACTTCGTCGGCATAGCCGTTGAAGGGCAGCGTCGGGTGACGGCTTGCGCCGAAGAATCCGCTCTCGCCGATCCGCCGCTCGGTCGCCTGGCTCCAGCGCGGATGGTCGACCGCCGGGTTCACGTTGGCGTAGAAGCCGTATTCCTGCGAGTTGGTAACCTGCCAGGTATTCTTCGGCTCCTTGTCGGTGAGCGTGATGCGCACGATCGACTTGATGCCCTTGAAGCCATATTTCCACGGCACGACGAGGCGGACCGGCGCGCCGTTCTGATTGGGCAGGGTCTCGCCGTAGAGGCCGACGGCCAGCAACGTTAGCGGGTGGCGGGCTTCGTCAAGGCGCAGGCCCTCGACATAGGGCCAATCCAGCGACTGGAATATCCCCTTCTGGCCCGGCATTTCGTCCGGCCGGACAACCGTTTCGAAGGCGACATATTTGGCGCTTCCCAGCGGCTCGACTTTGTCGAGCAGCGCCGCAAGCGGGAAGCCGTCCCATGGAATCACCATCGACCAGGCCTCGACGCAGCGCATCCGGTAAGTGCGGCTTTCGATAGGGAAGTCCTTCATCAGGGCTTCGATGTCGAAGGTCCCCGGCTTGCTGACCATCCCGTCGACCTTGACGGTCCATGGCAGGGGCTTGAAATCACCCGAAAGGGCTGCCGGGTCCCCCTTGTCGAGACCGAATTCATAGAAATTGTTATAGGTCGTGATGTCCTTCAGCGGCGTCGCTTTCTCATCGACCTTGTACTTGCTCTCGACGGCGGAAAGCGCGGCAGCGCTCGCCTGCCCGGCACCGTAGAGCGCCATGGCGCCAAGCGTTGCTGCTCCGAGGAATTCGCGACGGCGCAGATAAATCTGGCGCGGTGTGATCTCCGAAGACGGAATCTTGGGCGGACGGTAGGCTGGCATTTCGAAATCCTCCTGGGCGGGGGCGGCCCGATATTTTAAATAAACGCATCAACAGCGTTTTCAGACTAATGTGTAGGCCTTGAAGATCACTTTCGTGAAGCCAATTTTTTGTGTTTGGTTGTGATGGAATAGCCTGTAACAAAAGGATGCGCTTCATCGTATATGCTCGATGGCGCAAATGAGTGGCGTACCGGATTTGCCCCTGCCGGTAGTGACAGCCCCGGCCGATTGGACTAGGACAGTTCCAAAAAGCAGCGATCGCCCGGTTCCGCAAGCCTTTTGCCGTCCGCATCGCTCGCACTATTCCGCTAGATCGAGGAAGATACCGATGCCAGCATATCGTTCCAGAACCACGACCCACGGCCGCAACATGGCGGGCGCGCGCGGCCTTTGGCGCGCGACGGGCATGAAGGATTCGGATTTCGGCAAGCCGATCATCGCTGTGGTGAACTCCTTCACGCAGTTCGTGCCGGGACACGTGCACCTCAAGGATCTCGGCCAGCTCGTCGCGCGCGCGATCGAAGCGGCTGGCGGCGTCGCCAAGGAGTTCAACACGATCGCCGTCGACGACGGTATCGCCATGGGCCATGACGGCATGCTCTATTCGCTGCCGTCGCGTGAACTGATCGCCGACAGCGTCGAATACATGGTCAACGCCCATTGCGCCGATGCCATGGTCTGCATTTCCAATTGCGACAAGATCACTCCCGGCATGCTGATGGCATCGCTGCGTCTCAACATTCCGACCGTCTTCGTTTCGGGTGGTCCGATGGAAGCCGGCAAGGTCGTGCTGCAGGGCAAGAAGGTGGCGCTCGATCTCGTCGATGCCATGGTCGCCGCAGCCGACGACAAGATCAGCGACGAGGATGTCCAGGTCATCGAACGCTCGGCCTGTCCGACCTGCGGCTCGTGCTCCGGCATGTTCACCGCCAACTCCATGAACTGCCTGACCGAGGCGCTCGGCCTGTCGCTGCCCGGCAACGGCTCCACGCTCGCAACCCATGCGGACCGTAAGCGCCTCTTCGTCGAAGCCGGTCATCTCATTGTCGATCTCGCCCGCCGTTATTACGAGCAGGAGGATGACAAGGTCCTGCCACGCACGGTCGCCTCCAAGCAGGCCTTCGAAAACGCCATGACACTCGATATCGCCATGGGCGGCTCCACCAATACCGTGCTGCACATCCTTGCGGCCGCCCATGAAGGCGAGATCGATTTCACGATGGATGATATCGACGCGCTGTCGCGCCGCGTGCCGTGCCTTTCCAAGGTGGCCCCGGCCAAGAGCGACGTTCACATGGAAGACGTTCATCGCGCCGGCGGCATCATGTCGATCCTTGGCGAACTCGATAAGGGCGGGCTTCTCAACCGCGATTGCCCGACCGTTCACACGGAAACGCTGGGCGATGCTATCGACCGCTGGGATATCACCCGCACCAACAGCGAGACGGTCCGCGAATTCTATCGCGCTGCACCCGGCGGCGTGCCGACGCAGGTCGCCTTCAGCCAGAGCGCCCGCTGGGAAGAGCTCGATACCGACCGCGAAAAGGGTGTCATCCGCTCGGTAGAGCATCCGTTCTCGAAGGATGGCGGCCTAGCCGTGCTCAAGGGCAACCTCGCGCTCGACGGCTGCATCGTCAAGACCGCAGGCGTCGATGAATCGATCCTGAAATTCTCCGGCCCGGCCAAGGTCTTCGAAAGCCAGGACTCGGCCGTGAAGGGAATTCTCAACAACGAGGTGGTGGCAGGCGACGTCGTCGTCATCCGCTACGAAGGCCCGAAGGGCGGCCCCGGCATGCAAGAAATGCTCTATCCGACCAGCTATCTAAAGTCCAAGGGCCTCGGCAAGGCCTGCGCACTGATCACCGACGGCCGCTTCTCCGGCGGTACCTCGGGCCTCTCGATCGGCCACGTTTCGCCGGAAGCGGCAAACGGCGGTACGATTGGCCTCGTGCGCCCCGGCGATATGATCGATATCGACATCCCCAACCGCACGATCAGCCTGCGCATCAGCGACGCCGAACTTGCGACCCGCCGTGCCGAGCAGGAGGAGAAGGGCTGGCATCCGGCCGAGCATCGCAAGCGCAATGTCACGACAGCGCTCAAGGCCTACGCGGCCTTCGCGACGAGTGCTGACCGCGGCGCGGTGCGTGACCTCGGCGGGCGTTGAGCGGATCGCCGATGCGCCGGCTGCCGCTCGGGACAACGGGAGGCAAATGATGTCTGATGACGAAGCCGCCATACGGGATGTGTTGGAAAGGTGGTTCGCCGCGAGCAAGCGCGGCGACACGGCCACGGTTCTCAGCCTGATGACCGATGACGTCGTGTTTATGGTGCCCGGCCGCAAGCCTTTCGGCCGAGAGGAGTTCGCGGCGTCGGCGGCACAAATGAGCGATGTCAAACTCGACGGTAGAAGCACGATCGAGGAGCTGAACGTGCTTGGCGACTGGGCCTATTTGCGCAGCTTCATTGAGCTGACCATAACGTCGCCTAGCGGACCGACGGTGCAGCGATCCGGTTATACGCTGACGATCTTCCGCAAGACCGATGACGGGCAATGGCTGCTCGCCCGAGACGCCAACCTGATGACCGCCGGCAATTGACCCGATGCGTTGAAAGTGACTTCCGGTCAGATCAAAGCGGCCGGTTGATGTTCTTGTAGGTCTCGCCGAACTGCTTCAGCCGCTCGTCATAGGCGGCCTTGATGCAGGCGGCGTCGGCCTTGCATTCCTCGCGCTTCTTGAGCCACGCTGTCTGTTCGTCCTGCAGGGTGCCTCGCGCCCCCATGGCCAACAGACCCGAAAGCAGATCGAAGGTCGTTGCCATCCTGACATCGGCGTCGTTCAGCGCCCGGTTCGCGCAGATGACCTTTTCGTCAGGCTTCAGTTCCTTCGCGTCGCAATCGAAGCTGGCGGCCCAGCTGGTCCCGGCGTTCCAGCCCGACAGAGAGAAAGCAAGTATGGCGAAGGCGAGGGGAGGTCTCATGCAGGTCTTCTTCCTGTTTCGCAAGGCAGGGGCGGCGTCTCAAAGGAACGCCTGCGCCAGAAAGATGATGCAGCAGGCCCAGACGGCAAGGATGAAAGCAAGCCCTGTGCGGCTTGTCGGACGGCTGACGCGTGATGCAGCCTCTGCCCGGAGTTCGGCCATGACCTGCGGCGGGACGAGCTTGACGGCAAGCAGAATGCCGAGCGGCACGATGATGAGATCGTCGAGATAGCCGAGAACAGGGATGAAATCCGGGATCAGGTCGACAGGCGAAAGCGCGTAGGCCGCCACTGCTCCGGCCATCACCTTGGCATACCAGGGAACGCGCCGGTCGCGGGCGGCGAGCCACAAAGCGACGATGTCACGCTTCAGTGACTTCGCCCATATTTTAGCTTTCGATATCAGCTCCATGCCGTGCTTTCCTGATTCAACGTTACAGGTCCCTCAAGTGCTTTCAAGGCCGCCTCATTCTTCCATCCTTCCGCCCTCTTTCCTTTCTAGCGTCCGGCGCTACAACACATTCTCAATACCAATTTCAGAAGGGATTCCAATGCAAGGCCTGTTGAAACCCGCTTTCATTTCGCTCGTTGCGCTGGTCGTCGCTTTGCCGCTCGGCGCGAACGCGCAAGACGCCAAGCAGGTGCCGCAGAGCCGGACGGAAATGCAGCTTTCCTTTGCGCCGCTCGTCAAGCAGACGGCAGGTGCGGTGGTGAATGTCTACGCGGAAAAGACGGTGCAGCGTCAGTCCCCCTTCGCGGGCGATCCTTTCTTTGAACAGTTCTTTGGCCAGCAAATGCCGAACCGCACGGAGAAGCAATCCTCGCTGGGCTCCGGCGTCATCGTCGAGGCCAACGGCACGGTGGTGACGAACAACCACGTCATCGAGGGTGCGGACGATATCAAGGTGGCGCTGTCGGACGGGCGCGAGTTCCCGTGCAAGGTCATCCTGCGTGATGACCGGGTCGATCTGGCGGTGCTGAAAATCGAGACGAAGGCGAATTTCCCGACACTTGCAATCGGCAATTCCGATGCCGTCGAGGTCGGCGATCTGGTGCTTGCGATTGGCAACCCCTTCGGTGTCGGCCAGACGGTGACGAGCGGTATCGTCTCCGCGCTTGCGCGCAATCAGGTGGTCAAGAACGAGTTCGGCTTCTTCATCCAGACAGACGCCTCCATCAACCCCGGCAATTCGGGCGGTGCGCTGATGAACATGAAAGGCGAACTGATCGGCATCAATACCGCGATCTTTTCGCGCGGCGGCGGGTCGAACGGCATCGGCTTCGCGATCCCCGCCAATCTCGTGAAGGTGTTCCTGACATCGGCCGATGCAGGTGCGAAGTCGTTCGAGCGTCCTTATGTCGGCGCCACGTTCGATGCGGTGACCTCCGAAGTTGCGGAGGCCCTCGGTCTCGACAAGGCCCGCGGCGCGCTGGTCGTCAAGGTGACAGAGGGCGGGCCTGCCGCCAAGGCCGGCCTCAAGGCAGGCGAGATCATAACAGCGGTGAACGGCATTCCGGTCGAACACCCGGACGCGCTCCTCTATCGCCTGACGACCGCCGGGCTGGGAAGCGCTGTCAATCTGAGCGTGGTCGAGAACGGCGGCGAACAGCAGCTCCCACTGACGCTTGAGCGGGCGCCGGAAACCTCGCCGCGCGATCAGCGGACGATCGGCGGGCGCACGCCCTTCACCGGCGCGGTCGTGGAGAACCTTTCGCCGAGGGTAGCCGACGAACTGCGCATGCCGACCGAATCGACCGGCGTCGTCATCGCGGAAGTGAAGGATGACTCGCCCGCCGGCCGCTTGGGTTTCGAACCGAAGGATATCATCGTTTCGATCAACGGCTCGCCAGTGCAGACGACGCAGGTGCTGGAACAAATGGCTGACGCCGATCCAGGCTTCTGGCGGGTCGAGATCGAGCGTGACGGCCAGCGGATACGGCAGTTTTTCCGATGAGCAACGATCTCTTCGCACCGCGTATTCCTGAAGAGGTCGCCAACCGGCGGCCTCTCGCCGACCGGCTTCGGCCGCAGACGCTCGCTGAGGTCACCGGCCAGGAACATCTGACGGGCGAAGATGGCGTACTGCGCCGGATGATCGAGAGCGGTTCGCTCGGCTCCATGATCTTCTGGGGGCCGCCGGGCACCGGCAAGACGACGGTTGCCCGGCTGCTTTCCGGCGAAGCGGGTCTCGCCTTCGAGCAAATCTCGGCAATCTTCTCCGGTGTCGCCGACCTCAAGAAGGTGTTCGAATCGGCGCGCCTGCGCCGTATGGACGGCCGCCAGACGCTGCTTTTCGTCGACGAGATCCACCGCTTCAACCGCGCCCAACAGGACAGTTTTCTGCCGGTCATGGAAGACGGCACTGTCATCCTCGTGGGTGCGACCACCGAGAACCCGTCCTTCGAGCTCAACGCCGCTCTTCTTTCGCGCGCCCGCGTCCTGACCTTCAAGGCGCTCGACGAAGAGAGCATGGAAGTGCTGTTGAAGCGCGCCGAGACGATCGAGCACAAAGCCCTGCCATTGACGGATGATGCTCGGGCGAGCCTCCTGCGCATGGCAGATGGCGACGGCCGCGCCGTGCTGACGCTTGCCGAGGAGGTCTGGCGGGCCGCCCGTCACGGCGAGACCTTTGACACGGAGGCTCTGACGCGCATCGTGCAGCGCCGCGCGCCGGTCTATGACAAGGCGCAGGACGGCCATTACAATCTGATCTCGGCGCTGCACAAGTCGGTGCGCGGCTCCGATCCGGATGCAGCACTCTATTATCTTGCCCGCATGTTCGACGCCGGTGAGGATCCGCTCTATCTCGGGCGGCGGCTGGTGCGCATGGCGGTGGAGGATATCGGCCTTGCCGATCCGCAGGCACTGGTGATCTGCAACGCCGCGAAGGACGCCTATGACTACCTCGGGTCACCGGAGGGTGAATTGGCGCTGGCGGAGGCCTGCGTCTATCTGGCGACCGCCCCGAAATCCAATGCCGTCTATACGGCCTTCAAGGCCGCGACGCAGGCTGCCAAGCAGTACGGCTCGCTGCTGCCGCCGAAGCACATCCTGAACGCACCGACCAAGCTGATGAAGGGCGAAGGCTACGGCGAAGGCTATCGCTACGACCACGACGAGCCGGACGCCTTTTCGGGCCAGGACTATTTTCCGGAGAAGATGGGCCGGCAGACCTTTTACGATCCTCCGGAGCGCGGCTTCGAGCGGGATATCCGCAAGCGCCTGGAATATTGGGCGAAGCTGAGAAAAGAGCGCAGTCCGCGTTAGTCGACGCTCTCTAGGCCCGCTTCTGGCCGGCCGATCCGCCGATCATCTTCACCGAGGATTCGGCAAGGCCGTGATGGCCTTCCATATCGACGACCAGATGCCAATGACCGCTGTCGGGAATGGTTAGCCTGACTGGCGATTTCTTGGCGATGCCTCCGACGTACTTGAAGTCAAGCACCTCGGTAAAGCGCTGATAGTTCGGCGCTGTCATCAGCCGTACATTGTTGACCGCGCTCAGCGTCACCTCGATGACGGTTCCGGCGCGCTGCTCCTTGAGGTCAAAGTGGGTAAAGCGAAAGTTCGGTTTCGGCATCGGTCTCGGTAGCGGAGTGTCTGGACCATCGATCTTAACGGATGCCGGTTAAGGAAGAGTTGGCTGCGAGAGATCGTAACGCGTCAGGCGCTCCCGCTGTGGGACAGCAGGAGCGCCGCAAATCAATCAATGCATACGGGGTTCTGGTGTGCTGAGCAGCGCAGAATCTGGCACGAGGCCGTCCGCGCGGCAGATATCGGCCGGGTTGTGATTGCACTCAGCCGCAGCAAAATGAAGGGCGGCAGACTCATTGATGAAGAGACCGCCGACAAGCCCGTCGCGGTCTGCGACGATCCACTGACCGCGCCTGTTTCTGCCAATCGTGAAGCGGGCAGGCGCGGTGTTGCGTTGGAGTGGATCGGCGGACGCGCCGGAAGAAAGACGTGACATCGATTTTTCCTTTCGAGGTTTTCAACGTGCCGGCGATTCCTGCCGGCGAAGTCACGATGATGAAGTTAAGGTCTGCCCGGTAAGCGTTCCATGCGGCACTTTCGGCAGAAATATCAAAATCTCATAGGGATAGCAGCGGCTTGCCGCCCGAGAAAGGGCTCGAGAGCGGCCGTGATGGCAGCCTCCGTTTCGCGATCTGCTCGTACGAGTGGCAGCCGTACCTCGTCATCGACACCGCGCAGGAGACGGAGCGCCAGCTTTATGCAAACGGGATCCCGGTCGGTTCCGACCACCTTGAGGAGCGGCATCAGGCGATCGAGGATCGCGAGCGCTCCCGCGAGGTTTCCGCCCTGCGCGGACTGCTGCATCGAGGAGAACAGGCGCGGAAGGATATTCGCTCCTGGTGAGATCAGCCCGTCGCCGCCCTGAGCGGCGAAGGCGGATGCCGTCAGGTCGTTGCCGGTGAACCAGCGGAAACGTGCAAGATGGGCAATCGGGATTGCCGCCAGGCGGCGGACATCGCCTACTGCGTCGCAAATGCCGTGGATCGGGGAAATATCCGCCAACTTCTCCAGCACGACCTCTGAAAGATCGCTCGCCGTGCGCGCCGGGTCGGTTTCGACGATCAACGGCAGCGGCGACGCGCGGCCGAGCTGTTCGAAGTGATGCACGATGCCCTTCGGCCCCGGCTTGGAATAGTAGGGCACCGTCACCAGGGCAGCCGATGCGCCGAGATCAGCGGCTCTTTGAGTGAGCTCGATCGTGGTCGCGGTACAGTTCGTGCCGGTCGCCGCGATCACCGGTATGCGGCCCGCGGCGGCCTGAACGGCCGTCGAAACGACGACACTGCGTTCGTCCGATGCAAGGACTGGGCCTTCACCGGTAACGGTGCAGACCGCGATGCCGGCAATGCCGTTGGCAATCTGCCATTCGACAAGTGCGCGCAGCCGTTCCTGGTCGACGGCACCCTTGCGGAAGGGAGTGATCATCGCGGCGATCGCGCCGCGAACTCGAAGCGCATTCGGGTGTGTCACGAAAGATGCCAGATATTGCCGAAGACGATGTAGAGCTCGACGCAGGCGAGCACGATTCCGAAGACCATCAGGATCTGCGCCGTGCGCCGTTCGCGCATCTGACGCACCGCAGTCTTGCGGCGCGTCGGCATAAAGGGGTGAGGCGGAAACATGATACGTCGCATGGCATTACCTCTGCATGGATGGCAAAGGCTACTGCCGCTACGGATAGGAAATCCATTCGCGCTCAAGGCTGAAGAAATAGGAATATCATAAAGACGCGTGAGATCGACGGTTCTCGCGATCCAGCTGCGACACCAGCGCGAAAACGGTCTCGGAGACCGGTGTCGGCACCGAGGCGAGCCGCCCCAGCGCAACGACCATGCCGGTGAGCGGCACGATCTCGAGAGGCTTTCCGGCCAGCAGATCCTGAAGCATGGAGGTGCGCACCGGACCGATGTCCCGAGATTGTTCGAGCCGCTGTTCGACGGTGATACCGAGACGGGCGCCGAGCGCAGTGCCGACGGCGCGCACTTCGTTCATCACCTTGCCGACGGTATTGGAGAGCGCCGGATCGGCCATGATGTCGCTCATCAGGGCACGTGTCAGCGCGCTGATTGGGTTGAAGGCCGCATTGCCGGTGAGCTTGTTCCAGATCTCGTCGCGGATGCGCTGGGTGGTCGTGACGCTGAGGCCCGCCCGGGAAAAGAGCGCAGCGATCGATTCCAGATCGGCGGTGGCTTCGCCGGACGGTTCACCGAGAACGAAGCGGCCATTGTTCGACAACTTGACTTCGCCGGGATTGATCACTTCCGCGCCCTGATAGGCGACGCAGCCGATGACGCGGTCCGGACCGACCAGCCGCCAGAGGTGGCCGCCGGGATCGAGCTCCTCGAACTGCAGGCCGGCATGCGGGCTTTGTGTATCGCCGTGGAAGTACCACCAGGGAATGCCGTTGAGGATCATCACGACTCGCGTGCCTTGCTTCAGCAGTTTGGCGATACCTTCGGCGGCCGGGCCGAGCTGATGACCTTTAAGGCCGGTGACGATCAAGTCCTGCGGCGGCAGCGAGGATGGATCTTCCGTCGCGACGATGCGCGCATTGACCGGCGTCTCGGATCCGGCCTCGAAAAGGTTGAGGCCATTTTCCTTGATCGCATCGAGATGGGCGCCGCGCGCCACCACGGAAACCGTTGCGTCCGCGCCGAGGCCGGCCGCGAGCTTCACTGCTATGGCGCCGCCGAGCGCGCCGGCACCATAGATGCAGATGGTCTTGAAGGTCATGCAGGTAGGCTCCGCGATTGTTGCTTTCGCGGTAGACTTAAGCCCTTCCGTCGGGATGGCGAGTGAATTTTCGGTTACCGGCCCGATTTGGTTCGGAGATCAATGAGACGTGGCGCCGCTGGTCAAAAGCTCGTTGCGGCGCAGTTCATCGATTGCGGCGACGGCGTCTTCGGGAGTCCATCCGGCGCGGACCGCTGCGGCGATCATCTGCACCTCGACCTCCTGCTCAAGAGCCAGAAACAGCGGCTCCAGGGCTTCCTGGGCCGTGAGGATATGCTCGCGTGGCGAGGCAATATGCTGGCGTGTGGCTGACAAAGCCATTTCGGCACGTCTCCTCTTTTGATGGCACGAGAATAAAACAACCTTCGAAGCGGGAAAAGAGTTCCGGAGGGAATTTCATAAAGCGTCATCTTGTTCTTTCGCCCCGCCTCTGCCTTGTTGCGCGCTTAGCCTGATGCTCCGATTCGGTTTGCCGCACGAGGGGCGGGGACAAAGATGCCATCAAAGGAGAAGATGATGACGGACGCCAAGAGCGGGATTTCGGGATTGCGGCCGCGGATCACGGTGATCGGCGTAGGCGGCGGCGGCGGAAATGCGATCAACAACATGATCAACGAGAGTCTGGAGGGCGTGGACTTCATCGCCGCCAACACGGATGCCCAGGTGCTGGCGACATCCAAGGCGTCGCGCCGCATTCAGCTCGGCACGCATGTGACCGAGGGACTGGGTGCCGGGTCGCTGCCGGAAGTCGGCCGTGCGGCGGCCGAAGAATCGATCGACGAGATCATGGATCACTTGGCAGGTTCGCATATGTGCTTCGTCACCGCCGGCATGGGCGGCGGCACGGGGACGGGCGCAGCACCCGTGATCGCGCATGCCGCGCGCTCCGCCGGCATCCTGACGGTGGGCGTCGTGACCAAGCCGTTCACCTTCGAGGGCAACCGTCGTATGAGGACGGCCGAGGTCGGCATCGAAGCGTTGCGGCAGGCAGCCGATACCGTCATCGTCATCCCGAACCAGAATCTTTTCCGCATCGCCGATGCAAAGACCACCTTTGCCGACGCCTTCATGACCGCCGACCGCGTGCTTTTCGCCGGCGTCGGTTGCATTACCGACCTGATCGTCAAGGAAGGCCTGATCAATCTCGACTTCGCCGACGTCAAATCGGTGATGCGCGGCATGGGCCGGGCGATGATGGGGACGGGCGAGGCCGCCGGCGACGAGCGCGCCCTCAAGGCCGCGGAAGCCGCGATTGCCAATCCGCTGCTCGACGACATCTCGATGAAGGGCGCCAGGGGCGTGCTGATCTCGATCTCCGGCGGTTCGGACATGACGCTCTTCGAAGTGGACGAGGCCGCAAGCCGCATCCGCGACGAGGTGCAGGATGATGCCGATATCGTGGTCGGTGCCATCTTCGACCGGAATCTCGACGGCATGTTCCGCGTGTCCGTGGTCGCAACAGGTCTCGACAGCGTGGTTGCAACCACCGGAATACCGGGCGTCGGCGCGCAGGAAATGGCGACGCGCACGCTGCAGTAAGGCTGCGGCAATCAAACGCCATTGCGCTCCGCCCGGGCTTTTCCGCAGGCGGAGCGATATCATAGGAGCCGCTGGTCAGGCAGTGGCTTCTTTCGCGAAGTCCGTCGAGACGGCGAGTTCGCGCCATTCGGCAAGTTCCTTGGCAACGCTGGCATTCTGTTCCTCGATCACCGCGACCGTATCGCTGCCGAAGGGCATGCGAAGCGGCGGGTTCGGCGCGTTCGCAAGGACGATGATGCCGGCTGCGAGCTTTGCCGGGTCGCCAGGCTGGGCGTGGTTCGCATCGCTGGCGAAATCGCGCATGTTACCTGCCGGCGTGCCGACGTAATCCGGGATCGAGGCGGGGCTGACCGAGAGCGAGTTGTCGGCCAGGAAGTCGGTGCGGAAGAAGCCCGGCTCGACGATCGTCACCTTGATGCCGAAGGGCTCGAGTTCGGCGGCCAGCGATTCCGAGAGGCCCTCGACCGCGAACTTGGTCGATCCATAGACGCCCCAGCCGGGATAACCGAAATAGCCGCCGATCGACGAGAAGTTGAGGATATGTCCCGAACGCTGCCGGCGCATATAGGGCAGGACCGCGCGGGTGACCTTCAGCAGGCCAAAGACATTGGTGGGGTAGAGCTTTTCGATCTCCTCGGCGGTGGCTTCCTCGACGGCGCCGAGCAGGCCGTAGCCGGCGTTGTTGGCGAGGACGTCGATGCGCCCGAAGCGTTCGACGGCCCTGGCGGCGGCCTCCTTCGCTTGTCCCTCGTTGGTGACGTCAAGCGCGACGGCGAGAAGATTCGGATGATCGCCGAACTGTTCGGTCACAGTCTTGGGATTGCGGGCGGTTGCGACGACGGCGTCGCCAGCTGCAAGGGCTTCCTTGGTCATCAGCGCGCCGAAGCCGCGGGATGCACCAGTGATGAACCAGACTTTCATGACACGTTCCTTTCAACTCTCTGAGGTTGTTGACGTCTGCATCTCCGTGCTGACGAAGAGAATTTGACCGAAAGTTCGCTGCTGTATAAGATTTGTTATTCGCAGAACTATGATGAGCCAGATTCAGTAATGCGCGCCACCGATCTTTCCGAGCTTGCCGCCTTCGCCGCCGTCGCCCGGCACAGGAGTTTTCGGAAGGCGGGCGAGGAACGCGGCGTGACGGCTTCCGCCGTCAGCCATGCGGTTCTCAACCTCGAAGACCGGATCGGCATCCGGCTCTTGAACCGGACGACGCGCAGCGTCTCGCTGACCGAGGCGGGCGAACTTCTGAAATCGCATCTTGATCCGGCCTTCGGCGAAATCACCACGGCCCTCGATGCACTGAACCGGTTTCGCGACACACCCTTCGGCAAGGTTCGGATCAACGTGCCGAATTCGATTGCGCCTTTCGTGATCGGGCGGGTGATCGGGCCGTTGCTTGAGAAGAACCCGAATCTGCAGCTCGAAATCAGCGCCACCGACCGCCTGGTCGATATCGTCGAGGAAGGCTTCGACGGCGGCATAAGGTTCGGCGAGCGCGTGACCGAGGGCATGATCGCATTGCGGATCAGGCCGCGGCTGCGACTTGTCGTCGTCGGCTCGCCCGCCTATTTCGAGCGGCACCCGAAGCCGGTCACGCCCCACGATCTGAAGCGCCATCTCTGCATCCAGAACATGTTTCCCTCCGGCGCGCGCTATCCTTGGGATTTCGAGAAGGACGGGCAGGCGATCACCTTCCACCCGACCGGGCCACTCTCGCTCGACGACCATGAACTGATGACGCAGGCAGCCCTTGGCGGGGTGGCGCTCGCCTATGTCTGGGAAAACCGCGTGGTCGAGCATATCGCCGCCGGGCGACTTATCCAGGTGCTTGACGACTGGTGCCAGCCCGAGGAGCCCCTTTACCTCTACTACCCCAGCCGCCGCCATATGTCGGCTGGCTTCCGGGCGCTGATCGAGGCGTTGAAAGCGGAATAGCGCTGGCCACTCCGAATTCGTTGCTGGGCCTGCGGCCCCGGCGGGGATGAAAACCCCAGGCGATCGTAGCGTGGCTCAGGCAAGCCCGCTGACCGGGCGGCCGACGGTGAGCGCCCTGCGGAGGTTGGGGTCAAGCCGTTCGGCATAGACGTGGTCGGGCGCGGTTCCCAATGCATCCAGCATCTTCGAGAAGAAGCAGCGGGCGGCCGCCGCTGCCGTGATATCGAAGATCTCCTCGTCGGTGAGGTGGTGCTTCTTCAGTCCGTTGACGTCGTCCTGCGTCACGGAGGTCGCATCGCGCACGACCTTGGCGGCGAAGGTCATGACGGCGCGTTCGGCCGCGTCGATCGGCGCCTTCTCTGTCTCGTTTGCAACCGCCGCCAGCCCATCATTGGTGAACCCCTCGCGCAACAGCACGGAGCCGTGCGCCAGCATGCAATAAGAGGATTTCAGTTCCTTCGCTGCCGCCAGCGTCACCAATTCGTAGCGCCTGGGGGTCATATGTCCGCGGATGCTCGAAAGCAGCGCACCCCAATGCTCCATCACCTCGGGCCTGTGCCCGAAGGCGCGGTACATGTTGGGAACGTAACCGTAATTCGCTTCGGCGGACGCGTACATCGACGCGGTCTTCTCGTTGACGGATGCATCGGGGGTCTGGATGAATGGCATGGCGTGGTCCTCCTCTTGATGGATAAAGGATAGGCGTGAAACGAACGACGGCAATCTGTTTGGGACGAATTCGGGTGGCCAATCAGCGATAGCGCGCGCCATATATCCATGCCGCTTCAGGCCCGATGTGATACACTCCGACCTGACGGCGACCTGACGATCCGAGACACAGTTATGAATCGTAAGCTGGCGACCATCCTCGTAGCCGATGTCGTGGGTTCGACGGCGGCGATGGAACGTGACGAAGAGGCGACCGTCGCACGAATTCATGACTGCCTCAGAGTCGTCGAGGATGTCGTGGTGCGCCACGACGGCCGGGTGTTCGGAACGGCGGGCGACGCCATTCTGGCTGAATTCGGCAGCCCCGTGAACGCAATCAGATCAGCTATCGAGGCACGCTACAGCGTGTCTGCCGTTCCGGGAGCAGCACCCGTCGACATGCGCTTCGGACTGCACATCGCGGATGTTGTGGTTGTCGGAAGCGATCTTCGCGGCGACGGCGTCAATATTGCAGCGAGGATCCAGGCCTCCGCCAATCCCGGCGCGATAGACGTGTCCGGAGCGCTCTATGATCAGGTCCATCGCGTGTCGCCTTGCAAGTTCGTGCACGAAGGTGACAGGACGCTCAAGGGTATCTCTGAGCCCATGCGGATCTATCGCGTCGATGCCGTGATGGATCGCCATGTATTTCAGGTCGCTCCGACCCGGCTGGATCCGAAGCCCGAAACTCCCGTCCGCGCAAATTCGATCGCCGTTGCCCGGTTTACGGTGGCGCCGGGGGCGGATCAGGACCAGCTCTATCTGGCGGAAGGCATTACCGATGATCTGACGCTCGAGCTGAGCCGTCTCAAGGGCCTCTTCGTCAGCTCGCGATCCGCTTCCACGGCCCTGACCACGACCGATCCCCTGGAAATCGGCAAGCTTCTTGGCGTCCGCTACGTCGTCGGCGGCTCTATCCGGAAATCTTCGACGAATATCCGCGTGAACATTTCGCTGACGGAGACGAGCGAAGGCCACGTGATCTGGAGCGAGTCGATTACCCGCCCGTTTCAGGAAATTCTGGATGTGATGGACGATGTGATTGCGCGCGTGGCGGCGACGGTGTCGGGACGCGTGGAGCAGTCGGAACTCGTGGCGGCGAGGCTCAAGCGGCCGGAAAACATGAGCGCCTACGAGTATTATCTCAGGGGGCTGGATCACCACCGGCTTGTCGGCGTTTCCGACGATCACATTCGCCAGGCGATGAACTGGTTCGAGAAATCCATGCAGGCAGATCCGGGCTTCGGCCGGTCCTTCGCCATGCATATCTGTTCATGGAGCAATCTGCCGGACTTCGACATGCTCATGGGCGAGAAGCAGGTGGCACATGCGCTGGAACTCGATCCGACCGATCCCGAAGCTCACAGGATCATGGGGTCGATCAAGATGAAGGTTGGCGACTTCACGACATCACACTACCATCACCACAAGGCCTGCGAGCTTGCGCCCAATGATGCTTACATTATCGGCAGGAGCGCCGCACTCTTCGTCTTCTCGGGTCAACCCGGCAAAGCGCTTGAATTGCTCGACCGGGCGGAGGCTTTGGATCCGTTCCTGCCGGTCTGGATCACCGAGGAGCGGGTTGCGGCCCTCTATGTTCTTGAACGGTACGAGGAAATGTTCTGCGTCGCGCGTGCACTGCGTTTCCAAACCAGGCGGACATTCATCTACCAGATCGCGGCTCAGATGGCTGTCGGCAGAGTTGACGAAGCCCGGAAGCTTGTCGTCCAGGCCATGGCGCTCGATCCTCATCTGTCGATAGAGTACGTGCGAATCCAGGAAACCTATCAGGACGAAGGTGTGATCGACGCGTTGGTCGCAAGGGTTGGCGGCGCCGGTATTCCAATGTTTCCCGCCGCCTTGAGCGAAGCCCAAGTCGGCGTTGCCGAAGTTCTATCGGCGGCATCGAAACGTTAACGTCGCGGCTGATCGATGCCCACGGGTGGCTCGGCTCGACCAAATCAGCCACTAACTTCACCGATCGCCTGACGTCACACCCGGTTGTGAGCGATGCGGCGTTCGATGAGAGCCTGCAACGTTTTGGCTTGCTGCTCGCTCGCGACCCTGATCGCTTCGAGATTCTCGATGATATTCGCGAAGCCGATCACAATCGCGCCCGATACCAGGACGGGGAGGGCCATGGCGAGGAAGTAGAGCGAAAAGCCTTGGCTGTTTACCTGCGGGAGCGCCAGCAGCAGTGTGACAACCACAGGGCCGATCAACAGAATCCCACCTACAGCCTTGAGAAACTTGTGCATCCTGTCTGTTCCTTGTTCTCCTACTCTCTGGAGAGCATCTGCCCCTGGAGCTGTCACCGGCGCTCCAGAACACCGGCGCGACTATGGGCAATCTTGATTCGACGAATTTCGTCCATGCCAGCCCCTTGAGCGAAACGAGGCAAGTGGCTTCATAGCCCGCTCCTCCCGCATAAGAGGCAACCTCGATCTAAGTTCCGCGGCCGCGCCCTCGGCTCGACCAGCCTACGGTCAGAAAAGCCCTGCCGAAGCAGGGCAGTATCGCAGTCGGAGAGAATGCGTGCGGGGCATAGCCGCCCCGCACGCTGGCGAGCTTGCTATGGATGGGCTCTAGGCTCAAGCGGTTCCCAGATGCTTATTTGACGGGTCTCCGGCATCAGGAACAGGGCGAGTATGAAACAGACGGCAGGGACCGCGATCGGGTAGATCAGCGCGGAGCCGATGCTGCCGGTCGCCGCGAAGGCAGCCGAAGTGACGAACGGCACCAACCCACCGCCCCAGCCGTTGCCGATGTGATACGGTACTGATACCGACGTGTATCGGATCCTGCCCGGGAAATATTCCGCCAGGAACGCCCCGACCGGCCCATAGACCATCCCGACATAGCAAACGAGGATGAAGATGATGAAGATCGCGACCGGATAGTTGATGGCGCCGGGCTGCGTGACTGTGCCCAGCCACAAATAC
The DNA here is from genome assembly GCF_012641395.1 of Rhizobium sp. P32RR-XVIII. Lineage (GTDB taxonomy): Bacteria > Pseudomonadota > Alphaproteobacteria > Rhizobiales > Rhizobiaceae > Rhizobium. The sequence goes on from NZ_JABAIH010000002.1 coordinate 630,795, forward strand.
AGCGGATAGTACGTGAGCGCGGCAAGCAGCATGCCTCCCAGGATCACGGGCTTGCGGCCAATATGATCGGACAGCCAGCCAAAGAAGATCAAGCTCGGCGTTGCGAGAAGCAGCGCGGCTCCGACGATGTAGGACGAGGTCAGCGCGTCCACCTTGGAGACCTGCTGCAGGAAGTACAGCGCCCAGAACTGGCCGCTGTACCAGACCACGCCTTGCCCGATCAGCACGATGGTAGCGATGCCGACGTATTTCATGTTGGAGCTGAGGAAGGCTTCCTTCCAGGGATTTCGGGTCATCTGGCCCCGCGCCTTGATGTCCTGGAAGATCGGTGTCTCCTGGAGCTGGAGCCGGATGTAGATTGCGATGGCTACCAGCAGGAAGGACACCAGGAACGGTACGCGCCACGCCCACAGGTCGAAAACTTCATTGCCGAAATAGGTGCGCGTCGCGATGATTACGGCCAGCGATACCACGATCCCGAGGGTGGGAGAGGTCTGAAGCCAGCCGGTATAGTAGCCGCGGCTCTCGTCCGGGACGTGTTCGGCCACGTAGGTAATGGCGCCGCCATACTCGCCGCCCAGGCAGAGGCCCTGGATCATCCGCAAGCCGAAGAGGATGAAGGCAGCGGCCAGACCGATCGACTGATAGGTCGGAATCAGGCCGATCGCGCCCGTGCCCAATCCCATTCCGCTGAGCGTGATGAGGAAAGTATATTTGCGGCCGACCCGGTCGCCCATCCAGCCGAAGAGGAATGCCCCCAGCGGACGGATCAGGAAACCTGCGGTGAACAGCGCAATCGTGCTCAACAGAGCTGCAACGGGGTGGGATTGCTCAAAGAACTTGACCGACAGAACGGCCGCCAAGCTCCCGAAGATATAGAAGTCGTACCATTCGATGATGTTTCCAACCGACGCGGCAACGATCACGCGGCGGAAATCCCTGGGGACTTGAATAGCCATGGTTTTCTCCTCCCAGCTCAAGTCAATTCCCAAATGCCAACATTTTAACACGAAAATTGCTGGATCAAAACCGGAACGCGATTTCGCGATCTTCTGGCAAGGTGACGCCAGATCAATGACGTGCCGTGATTTCGAACGGTCCGCCGCTGCTAGAAACGGGCGCGCAAAAAACCAGCCGCGTCAGCGCATAAGACCCGCTGAGCGCAGGGCTCTTTCGATCACCGCTTGAATGTTTCCTGCCCGATCTGGCTGTGGTTGGCTGGCTGCAAGCTCTGGACTGGCGGGCTTGGCATAATGGGGTCTTTCCCGCCGACGTTCAAACGATGGGGTCAGGCCCCACGAGCGCGCGATATGGAGGGTAGAGGAAATTCCTACGTCCAGCATGTATGGCGCCGCGTTTCCGTAGCCCGAGGCGACGTCGAGCGGTGTCCCGTGGTCCATGCCCTCCACGACATAGAGATCGATCGCGTCCCTGCCGGACCTATCTTGCCAGATAAGCCTTTGATGCCCGTCGACCGTCTCGACCGATGTCGGAGAGGGTGGAACGCCGTGGACGCCACTCCATTGAGCGATGATGGCATGGGCGTTTGCCTCCACGACGGTCCTGTCGCGCGTACCATGCCAGACCGATATCGCCGGCCAGGGCCCACGATGCGGCGAGGCGCCGGACAGCCGTTTCCGCAACTCGTCCGCATTGGGAATGCCGTGTCCGCGCATGCGATCGAAGGCCTCCGGTACGGAGGTAGCGGAGGCGTAGGGAAGACCGGCGATGACCGCCCCGCCGGCGAAGACCTCGGGATAGGCACAGAGCGCGGCATTCGCCATCGCACCACCCGCCGAGAGCCCCGTGACGTAAATCCGGCGACGGTCGATGCCGTGTTCGGCAATCATCGTCTCCACCATCTGACGGATCGAAAAGACCTCGCCCTGGCCCCGGCGGATGTCGGTCAGGTTGAACCAGTTGAAGCACAGGTTGGGATTGTTGGCGTGCACCTGCTCGGGATAGAGGACCGCGAAGCCGAAGTCATCGGCGAGCTTCGACCAGCCGGATGCGTGATCATATCCGGCGGCGTTCTGTGTACATCCGTGCAGGACCACGACCAATGCCGGTGGCTCGTTCAGGCCTTCCGGGACATGGTACCAAGCTTTCAACGCCCCGGGATTTGCACCGAAGCGCTGGAGTCGAGACAGCTTCGATGGTGGCGCGAGGGTGTGGTTGCTCTTAGCTGTATGAAATCTTGCAAGCCGCTCGAGCGTATCGGAAAGGGAACGCATGTCGCCTCCTGGCCCTGTCGCCGGATGGCGATGACGGATACAACGCGGCAGATCGCCTTTGGTTGCTGCACTGCACAATAATCTAATTCGACTGTCCTGTCGTTTAGAAATGATGTGTTCGTGCCAATTTCATGGGTCTCGCCAAGCGCGCGACCATCCAGTGCCGCTAGCCCTCGAAATATTCGGCCATCGCGCCTATGAGCACGACAGCGGAAGCCGCGCCCGGATCCATGTGGCCGATCGATCTCTCGCCAAGCCGCGATGACCGGCCTTTGGTGGCGACCATCGCCTTGGTGTCCTCCGCGCCTTTCGTGGCCGCTTGCAAGGCAGCGCCAAGGCATTCGGACCATCCGGCGCCAGCCGCTCGTGCCGCGTGGCAGGCTTGAGCAGCCGGTATCCAGGCATCGATCATCGTTTTTTCGCCAAGCTCGGCCTTGCCGCGATCCTGGATACCCTTCGCCATGGCGATGAAAGCTTCGACGAGATCATCATCGGAGAGAACGCCTTTTCCCTTTACCGCAGCGCCGGCCCGCATGAAGGCGGTGGCGTAGAGCGGGCCCGAGGATGCGCCGACAGCGTTGAGAAAGGCCTTTGCCGCAGTGTTGAAGACGGCCGAGGGTTCGTTCGATCCTGCCTCCAGAGCGGCAACCGCCTTGGACGCTGCCGAAAAGCCGAGCTCCATTGCGATACCATGATCGGCGTCTCCGATAACGCCATCAAGTTCGCAGAGCCGGTCTTTCTCCTTCGCCATGGCGTTTGCGATGGCCGCAAACATCCGCTGTAGCGTTTCGACGTTGATCTCAGTCATGGTTATTTGCCCGCCCGGAACATGGCGCAGTCGCATGGATGGTCGATCAGGCGCTGCAGTTCATCATCGAGATGCATCAACGTGATCGACGCACCCGCCATTTCAAGGGAGGTGCAGTAGTTGCCAACGAGCGATGAATGGATCACGAGGCCGGCGTCATCCAGCCGCGTCTTGACGCGGCGCATCATAATGTAGAGTTCCATCAGTGGCGTGGAGCCAAGCGAATTGACGAGTACAGCGACCCGATCGCCCCTCGCGGCATTCATTTCACCGAGAATCCTGTCCAGCAATTCGTCGGTGACTTCGTTGGCAGTTCGTAATGAACCGCGCATGACGCCGGGCTCTCCATGGATGCCCATGCCGATTTCCATCTCGTCCTCGCCGATCTGGAAGTTTGGCTTGAGGGTCTGCGGCAACGAGCATGGGGAGAGAGCGACGCCCATGGTGTAGGTGCGCGCATTCGCCCAACGCGCGATGCGCTCGACCTCATCGAAGGAATACATGAGATCGCAGGCGGCACCGGCCGACTTGAAGATGAAGACGTTTCCAGCAACGCCACGGCGCTTTTCCCGCTGATCGGCGGGGGCGGACGCCACGTCGTCGGTGGTGAGCACGGTGCGAACCTCGATATCGTCCATGGCGAGCATTTCTGCCGCCATATCGAAATTCATGACGTCGCCGGCGTAGTTCCCATACATGAAGAGAACGCCGGCGCCGCCACTAGCCGCGTTTGCGCAGGCCACGATCGGATCGGGAGGCGGGGAGGCGAAGACATTGCCGATGGCAGCGGCGTCGGCGAGACCCTTCCCGACGAAACCCAGGAAGGTGGGCTCGTGGCCCGAGCCGCCGCCGATGACCAGACCGACCTTGCCTTGGCGTGGTCCGTGCCGCGCCACGATTGCTCGCGGCATTCCGTCGACGGCATAGAGATGGTCCGGATGTGCCGCCAGAATGCCTTCCAGCATCTCGTCGACGGCATCGGCGCCTGCGTTGATGAGCTTCTTCGTCTTCACGCCATCCTCCCGTTGTGTGCTGACAGGACTACATGCCCGCCTCCACGAGCAATATCAATCCGTGACCGTGAACGACACACCCGCGAGCAGATCGTGAACGTCAATTTGACCGGCCAAGGACCTTGCTCAAAATGACGTCGCCGCCTTCCCGCGGGCGTCCTCTCACGAGATGAGATTATGCCGTTTGGCCTTCGTCTCAAGCTCAGCGCGCGTTGTACTTCGCGTCGAGCTCGTCCATCGCCTTGACGTTGCCGGCTGAGCGACCGTTTTCGTCAAAGGTCCGGGCGAGGAAGGCATCGGCGATCGACTTGGCGAGCTCCGGTCCGATGACGCGCGAGCCCATCGTGATGATCTGCGCGTTGTTGGAGAGTGCCGCACGTTCGGCCGAATAGGTGTCATGCGTCAGCGCGGCGCGGATCCCCGGAACCTTGTTGGCCGAGATGCAGACACCGATGCCGGTGCCGCAGACGAGGATCGCCTTGTCGTAGGTGCCGTCGATGACGCCCGAGGCGACGCGGTCGGAGAGATTGGCATAGAAGGGATCGGGACCGGTGCTCGTGCGCGAGACTTCGTGCACCTCGTAGCGGTCCTTCAGGTGATCGGCGAGAACCTTGGCCAGGCCTTCACCGGCGCTGTCTCCTGCGATGGCAAGTTTCATGTTTTTCTCCTTAGAGTTTGGCGGCGCATTTGCTCAGGATGTCGAGATAACCTTCGACATTCCAGGCGGAACGGCCGATGAAAAGCCCGTCGATATGCGGGCTCGAAATCAGTTCTTCGCAGTTCTGCGGATTGACCGACCCGCCGTAGAGGCAGGGGATCTTGCGGCCGAGCACCTCTTCGGCAACGGCGATGATTTCGGCCTGGCGCGCGTCGGCATAGTCGGCGGTTGCCGGAATGCCGTTTTCGCCGATTGCCCAGACCGGCTCGTAGGCGAGCAGGATCTCAGCCGACTTCTGGTCGCCGGACAGTTTGGAAAGCGCACCGCGCACCTGTGTTGCGAGGATGTCCGCTGCCTTTCCGCTCTCGCGATCGGAGAGCGTCTCGCCGATGCAGATCAGCGGGATAAGTCCGTGGCGGACGGCGGCTTCCGTCTTGAGACCTACCGTTTCATCGGTCTCGCCGAAATGTTCGCGACGCTCCGAGTGGCCGAGTTCGACGATGTCGAGATTGCAATCCTTGAGCATCAGGGGCGAAATCTCACCCGTCCAGGCGCCTTGATCTGCCCAGTGCATGTTCTGCGCGCCAACCTTCACGGAGGTCTCTGCGAGCATCGACTTGACTTCGCGCACGGCGGTGAAGGGCGGAATGACGAAGCGCTGGATGCGCGGATCGCGCGCCGCATCGGCGGCCTCGAGGCCACGCGCAAAGTGCTGCGCTTCCGCAAGCGTCTTGTTCATCTTCCAACTGGTGCCAATCCAGAAGCGCGGCTTTTCGGTCATGTCGGATCCTGCGTTGATGCGATGGTGAGCCTGATGCCCGCCTGTTCGAATTCCTCAAGAGTTGCGGCGTCGGGCGCGCTGTCGGTAATCACGGCATCGAAATCCGCCAGATCCGCCATAACGTGGAGGGCGGTGTGACCGATGCGTTCATGGTTGACGAGCAGGCAGGTCTTGGTTGCCGAGGAAATCATCGCGCGCTTGGCGCGCACGACGTTGTCATCCATGTGGTAGGCGAGCCTGCCCGAAACCGCCGGGGTCGAAATGAAAGCAATATCGGCTCTGAGGCGGAAAAGCGCTTCTTCCGTCACCACGCCGAGAAAGGCGTTGAACTTTGCCGAATAGATGCCGCCGAGCGCAATGAGGGTAATGCCGCTTTCACCCTTCAGCCTCTCCATGATCGCGGCGTTGTATGTGATCAGCGTCAATGGCCGCTTCTGCAGCAGCATTTCACCCAGAACAGCGGCCATCGACCCGTCATTGACCATCACCGTCATGCCGGGCTCGACAAGCTCGAGCGCACGTTGCGCCATGGTCAGCTTCGCTTCATGTCCCTGGCGCTCGCGAATACGGAAATCGCTTTCGAACTGCGTGCCGGCATCTATCGTCGCGCCGCCTCGAACCTTGCGCAGGACACCCGCCTGTTCGAGATCGTCGAGGTCGCGGTGGATGGTCATTTTGGAAACGGTGAAGCGATCCGCAAGATCCTCGAGGTCTACGGTCTTGTTCTCGACGAGCAGATTTATGATTGATTGCTGCCGCTCTTCTCGCTTCATCGCATGCTCAACCTGTTTGCTCTAAAATAACAGAAAATACGCACAAGACAACACAAAGAGTGTGAAATTGTTTTCAGGCTGTGTTGCGTTTCGGCTCGCGGCGGGCGATCGGCACAACATCCTCACTGGCTTTCAGGAGTGCCTGAGCCGTACGCTCATCGGTGATCAATCCAAACAGGCGGCGGCTGTTCAAGATCGCGCGAATGGCCGGTACCTTCGCCACGCCGCCGGCCAATGCGACCAGTCTTTCCGACTTGGTCGTTGGAAAGGATGCAGAGAGCGTCCGCATCGTCAGCGCGGTCTCGAGAATATGGCCACTGGCGTCGAAGAAATGTCCGAGGATTTCGCCAACCCCGCCTGCGGCAGCGATCTCTTCGATCTCGCGCGGCTCGACCATGCCTGAGAGGACGAGTTGTGCTTCCGCGTCCACAGTACCGAGGCCGACGAATTTGAGATCGGCATGGTTGGCCAGGTCCAGGACCTCCTTGACGCCGCGTTGCGCCCGCAGGACCTCTCGGTCTTCACCTGTGTTTGCGAAGAAAGGCACCGGCATGACATAGGCCTGGGTCCCCGTCTTCTCGGCGATGCGATGCATCACGTCGTAGGGATTGGCGCCGAAGTTCCTCGTCAGCCCGCCTAACAGGGAAACGAAACGGAGACCCTTGGCATTGACGCGCGGCATGTACTGGACGGCCGCAGAAAGCGTGCGTCCATGACCAAGGCCGATCACTTTGTTGTCGCCTCGTTCGATTTCCCGCTTCAGGAACCCCGCGCCGGCATGTCCGAGCGCGCGCAGGGGGAGGCCTTCCTCACCCAAGTCGGGCGCCACCTCGCAATATTGCAAGCCAAAGCGCGCAGCGAGTTTCGTTTCCAGCTCGACGCATTCGACGATGTCGCCATCGATCGTCACTTTCACGACGCCTTCGGCGACGGCCCTGGCGATCAAGCGATGCGCTTTCACGGAGGGCAATCCCAAGCGCTTGGCGACCTCCGACTGGGTCAGGCCGCCGGCGTAGTGAAGCCAGGCAGCGCGTACCGCAAGCGTGTCATCGGCATCCGTCATCACCCGTTCCTTCTTGGTCTGTCGCGCATCGGTCCTGCTTCTGTTTGCCGGTGACGTTCCTGCGACTTTGCGCCGCCGCCCGATCCTGTCAATGTCGATGATGGGCGAGGCGGACCGCCGATCATGCTGCCGCGCTTATAGTTCTCCTCAGATGTTCAAATCGTTTACCCCCGTGTCGATGTAAGGCGCCCAAAAGGCAACGCTTTCCGCGATCTGGGGTACGACTTGGCGATCGTTGGGCTCTCTCTCCTTGAAGGAAAGCTCAAGACAGATTTCATTGTCTCGCGCGCCACCTTCGGCAAAGGCTCGAAGCAGCGGTTCGGGCTGGATGCGGCCCTTCGCATTGAATTCGGCCGTAAACGGCCGGTGGCCGCCCTTGTCCATCAAACTCTGCTTGATGTGAATGATCGGGGATACCTTGGGCACGGCGCGAGCCCAGGCATAGGGGTCGAAGTCATCAGGATTGGCCGAAGTTACATCGCCGTGGTCGATGTCGGCCATCATCCACATCGGCACGGCCATCTTCGCCGCGGTCAGCCGTTCCTGCAGCGACAGGCAAGCGGCAATCGTCTCGCCGAACTCGCGGCCGATGCTCATCGGCTCCCAGAAGATGTAGGAGAGGCCGGCGGCACGGGCATGCTCGGCCACTTCCGCCCAGCAGTCGATCGCGATCTTGATCAGCTCTTCGCGCCTCGCCGGATCGTCGAAGTCCTTGTAGGTGAAGATCGCGAACTGCGTGCCGACGGAATGGCCGCCCAGATCGGCGGTGATGTCGGCAAAGGTCTTGAACCAGTCGATGTAATAGCGGCGGACATCGGCATCCGGATGCCCGAAATGATTGAGGCGCCCATAGGGGCCCGTCATACCAGACGTGACGCGGACGCCGGTGCGCTTCAGCGCCGCGTTCATGGTGCGGGTCAGACGGCGGATGACGGGTGCCTGCCAGCTTGGATTGATGAATTCATGCGTGAGCTGGAGGTCGCGGATCTTCAGGTCGCGGGCAACCGCCTCGATCAGATCGTCAGGATCGGCGAAGCGGTTTACCAGCGGATTGGTATTAAGCGAAAGGGTCAGCGGCATCAAAGCATCCTTCAGGCGGCGGCAAGACGGGAGGACGCAAACCACTCGGTAAAGGCTGCGCGTTCGGCTTCGGTCAGGTGCAGGTAGTGCTTGGTGCGGCGGTAAAGGATGTCCTCCGCCGTCTCTGCCCATTCCGTCGCGGCGAGATAACGGGCTTCGGCCTCGTAGAGTTGTCCGCCGAAATGCCGGCCAAGCCCTTCGAGGTTCGCCGCACCGGCGACGACGTTCTTGGTGCTGGCGCCATAGAGGCGGCCGTAGTGATGGACGAGCCTGCGCGGCATCCAGGGATAGGCGTCGCGTAGGCTGTTGGCGAAGGTCTCGTAGTCGGCATTGGGGATCTCGCCGCCGGGCAGGGGCGCTTTCTCCGTCCAGTCGCCGCCCATGTTCGGGAAGATGTGCTTCAGGCGCTGCATGCCGCGTTCGGCAAGTTCGCGGAACGTGGTGATCTTGCCGCCGAAGACGTTGAGCAGGGGGGCGCCCCCCGTCTCGTCGAGATCGAAGACATAGTCGCGGGTGACGGCCGACGGATTGCCCTTGCCGTCGTCGAAGAGGGGGCGCACGCCGGAGAAGCTGTGCAGCACGTCCTGCCGGCGCAGCTTCTCCTTGAAGTAGCGATTGACGGCCTTGAGCAGGTATTCGATTTCCGCTTCGTCGGCGGCAACGTCCTCGGCCCGGCCTTCATAGGCGATGTCGGTGGTCCCGATCAGCGCCTTGTCGCCTTCATAGGGGTTGATGAAGATGACTCGCTTGTCGTGGTTCTGGACGAGATAGGCGTTCGAGCCCGCCCAGAACTTCGGGACGATGATATGGCTGCCCTTGACGAGGCGCACGTTGCGAGCGGAGTTCGAGCCTGCGACGCGGTTGATGATGTCCGTCACCCAGGGGCCGCCACAATTGACGAGACACTTCGCGCGGAAGGTCCGCGTTGCTCCGGTCGCATTGTTCTTCGTCGTTATGGTCCAGCTGCCATTTTCGCGCCGTGCAGAGACGGCCGGCGAGCGGGTTAGCACGATGGCGCCCTTTTCCGCGGCGCCCACCGCATTCAAGACGACCAGGCGCGCATCATCGACCCAGCAGTCGGAATATTCGAAGCCGCGCGTGTATTGATCGAGGATCGGCGTGCCTTCCGGGTCGCGCAGCAGGTTGAGCGTGCGCGTTCCCGGCAGCTTCTTGCGGCCTCCGAGGTGATCGTAAAGGAAGAGGCCGAGCCGGACGAGCCATGCCGGGCGATCCTGAGGGCTGTGGGGCAGGACGAAGCGCATCGGCCAGATGATGTGCGGCGCTGCGTTGAGCAGCACCTCACGCTCGATCAGGGCCTCGCGCACGAGGCGAAACTCATAATATTCGAGATAGCGCAGGCCGCCATGCACGAGCTTGCCCGAGCGCGACGATGTTCCCTGCGCGAGATCATCCTTTTCGCACAGTGCGACCTTCAGCCCGCGGCCTGCAGCATCGCGCGCAATCCCCGCGCCGTTTATGCCGCCGCCGATGACGAAGAGATCCAGGATTTCGGGTTCGGTCATGTCATGCTCCTCTGGATGCCTGCTGCATCAGAACTGAATTACTCGCTGTCCGGCGGAGTCGTTGCGGCTGTGGCGAGCTTGTCCCAGGCGGGCGCCATTGCCTTGCGGACATCGGTATAGGCGGAAAACAGCCGATCGAACCGCGCCGCTTCTGCGGCGTCGGGAACCTCGGGTTCGCCGAGAAGCGGCGTCACCCAGTCGGCAATGCATTCGTCCATGCTCGAGTAGATACCGACGGCAACGGCAGCCATCATCGCCACACCGGCAGCACCGGTCTCCTCGCGCTGCGACTGGCGGATCGGGGCGTTCACCGCAGCCGAAAGCGAGCGGCGCAGGCCGACCGAACGTGTCGCGCCGCCGGTGATGCGCAGTTCGCCCGGCATCGCACCCATCGCCGCGTAGCAGTCACGGGTGGCAAGTCCCAGCCCCTCGACCACGCTTCGTACCAGGTCCGGGAACCCATGGCGCGTCGACAATCCGGTGAAGCCCGCGCGCGCATTGGCGTTGACGAAAGGTCCGCGCTCACCGGCTTCGGAAATATAGGGATGATAGAGAACCGAACCCGGCTTGCTCTCCGCAAACCAGCCGTCGATGCGCGCGATAAGGTCGGCGTGCGACACCGACTTGCCGGCATCGGCCATGAGATAGGCGGCGATATCGAGGATCCAGTCGATGTTGATCGTCGAGCCCATGTTCGTCTGCACCTGGGTGACGATGCCGGGGATGGGCAGGGCGATCACATAGCCTGTGCCTTCGCGATTGAGATGAACATCGGCGACCGGCTTGGCGCGCATATGAACACCGGTCGAGCCGATCGTCGAACAGGCGGCGTTGCGGCCGCCGCTGCGCACGCCCGCGCCAAGCGCGGTCATCACCATGTCCACGTATCCGAGACAGACCGGCGTTCCCGCCAAAAGCCCGCAGGCGCTCGCGGCCTCTGCCGTCAGCGGGTGACTGATCTCTGTGCCATCGATGATCTCCGGCAGGAGCGATCGGCGGTGTTCGAGGCCCAGGGCATCGATCACCGCCGCATCATATTGGCGCGTCCTGAAATTGCCGAATGTGAAGCTCGCTTCCGACGGATCGGTCGCGCGAATACCGGTCAGGTTGAGATAGAGCCAATCCTTGCAGTGCACGGCGGTTTCTGCCCGGTCCAGCAGTTCCGGCATGAGGCTGTCCATGTGAGCGAGTTGCGCTCCCTGCTGGCAGGTATTGAGGCCGGTACCGGTCGCTTCAAAGCGCGCACGATTCTCCTCCCGCCTGCTCAGACGCGAAACGGTCGAGGCCGCACGCGCGTCGAGCCAAAGCCAAGCATCGCCGACAGGGGCGTTGCCGGAGCCGACGAGCCAGGTTCCATCTCCTTGTCCGGTCACCGCAATTGCGGCGGTGCGCTTGGCAAGACCGGGTACCTTGCCGGAAAGGCCGCGCAATGCCGTCACGCAATCCGACCAGGTCTGAGAGAGCGATTGCGTCGCGGAGCCGTCGTCCCCGGTTGCGTATTTGTTGCGCGCCGATGCCGACGCGATCTGGCGACCGGAAGGCTCGAACGCCACGGCCTTGATGACCGAGGTTCCGGCATCGATGCCGATGATGACCTGCTCGCTGTTAGGCATTCTGGGGCTGTCCTGCCATGAGGAAGCATGCTGCGGCCGGCAACGATCCTGTCAAATCCATTCTCCTCATCCCCGATCGACCTGATGCACCATTAATACATCGTTCGTTCCACCCTGGATGGCGCCTGAACGCGTTCATCCTGCGACCGGCATATTCGGCATCGGCAAATGCATTGCCCGCGCTTCCTGTTTGCAGCGCGGTCCGCTCCGATCTCGCCGCAGGCTGCCGCAAAATCGAATATAACATAGAGATACCACCTTACTAGCAATAATTTTCTGGTGTTGAAATTTTTTTCAGGTAAAATGAATGATGCAAAGGCCATTACAAGCGGACCGGATTGTGACGGGCGCGCGACCCTTATGCAAAAGACCTGATGGCAACTTCTTGCTTGGCAGGCGATTGAAAAGCGCTGGCCTTGGCAAATGGAAGCAGAATACGACTATTGTTTTCAATAGTTTAAAGCCGATAGAAGAAAAGTGACCTTTCGTCAAACCCTGTGTAGCGGCGTTCATCGTACGATGGTGTCTGCGCGAGATTCTGGACGCTCGGCGGCTCGCTTGTCGAAACTTCACGTTCGCCGCGTGTCGCTCCACTTGGATAGAAATGCCCATTGACAGAATGGTAAAATATAACATAGCCTGCGTGTCAAATAACACTTAGCTATCACGAGACTTAGAATTGACGGATAGTGAGTGGTGATCCGGGCGGTTGGGGGAGACAAGCGCCTATAGACCGAGGAGGATGCCCATGAGCTTGTTTTTGCCAAGCTGCGAACACGCAGCGCTTCTGCGGTTTGATCGACAAAAGCCGCCTCGGCTACGCTGACGTTTTGACGTCAGAACGTCACAGCCGCTCCTCCCCACGCACGGCGTAATCCGACCAGCAACGCAAAAAGGTCGTCCGAACATGAGCACGCAGACTGAATACGTAGCAGCCAAATCTGGCGGGAGAATGAAAACCCTGGCGAGCGTCGCTGTCGCAGTGATTGTCCTTGGAGCAATCGCACTCGATACCACGGTTGTGAAGATCGGATCCGATCACGATGTCCGGGAACAGGCATTTTCGCCCGCCGCTTATGGGGCCCAGGAATTCCCCAAGATACAGGCCAATGTTCAGGAGCGCGCCGTTGCCGCGGCCGAGCTCGCGACCGCTATTGCTGCCGACAAGAAAGCTGCAGGCGTGAAATACGGCACTGCGACGAGCACCGGTCCGGTCATCCCGGTCACGCTGACGGGCACGTTCGGTACCCGCAAGTCCAATACCAACGAGATGAAGATTGATGGATTGCCTCCCGAGACGGTGGTCCGTGTCCAGACCGGCCCTGCGGTCAATGGCACGGACCTCCGCGATGCCACCGGCTCCATCGAGTTCGGTCAGTTCACCAATCAGATCCAGTATCAGGATGCCGGATCGGCCATCAACAATGAGATGAAGAAGACGGTCTTCGCCGGCCTCGACCCGGATACGCTAAATGGCAAGTCCGCGACCGTGGTCGGCGTCTTCAAGCTCATCAATCCCAAGAACTGGCTCGTAACCCCAGTTAAGGTGGAAGTGAAATGAGCCAGGCAGCACGTGTTAACGGCAAGCTAGGCGAGGTCGTCCTTGCGGCGCGCAACATCGCCAAGTCCTATGGCAATGTTCATGCGCTGAAGGGTGTGAACTTCGACATTCATCGTGGCCAGGTAACTACGCTCTTTGGTGAAAATGGAGCCGGCAAATCAACACTGATGAAGATTCTGTCCGGCGTCGTTCAGCCGAGTTCAGGTGAAATCATCCTCGACGGAAATCCCGTAACCTTCAGTTCCTCCACCCATGCGCGCGAGTGCGGAATCTCGATCATCCATCAGGAGCTCAGTCTCGCGCCGAACCTCAGTGTCCGCGACAACATCTTCATGGGCCGCGAGATCATGAAGGGAGGCGTTGTCGACTTCGCCGAAGAGGAGCGCCAGACACGGGCGCTCATGGAGGAGCTGGAAGAAGACATTGACCCGCTCACACCTGTCGAAGACTTGCGTCTTGGCCAGCAGCAGATCGTGGAGATCGCCCGAGCCCTATCGGTCAACTCGCGCATCCTGATCATGGATGAACCGACGTCGGCGCTGAGTGCGACCGAGGTGGAAGTTCTGTTCAAGGTTATCCAGGATCTGACGAGCCGGGGGGTCTCGATCGTCTATATTTCCCACCACCTCGAAGAGGCTCTGCAGATCACCAATCATGCGGTCGTGCTTCGCGACGGCAAGATGACCGCCTATGCCGAACGCAAGGACATCGATCTGGAATGGATCGTCCGCAACATGGTGGGCGACAATTTCGATCTGGGAAGCCCGCCCACTGGCCACGAGATCGGCCGGGTGGCGCTCTCGATCAACGAACTGACCGTTCCCGGCCCATCGGGCGCCGCCTACAATTCGGTCAACCGCCTGTCACTGCAGGTCAAGTCCGGCGAAGTCGTCTGCATATACGGCCTGATGGGCGCCGGGCGCACCGAACTGCTTGAATGCGTGGCCGGCCGGCTGAGGTCGAGTGGTGGCCAGATCCTTCTTGAAGGGCGCGACGTCGCCGGTCTGAGCATCGCTGATCGCATCGCAAACGGCTTGGTGCTGGTCCCCGAAGATCGCCAGCGGGACGGTCTGGTTCAGACCATGACGGTTGGCTCGAACCTGTCGCTGGCGAGCATACGTGCTTTCACCAAAGGGCTCTTCACCTCCGGCCGCCGCGAGCGGGATCTGATCGACGATTCAATCAAAAAGGTCCACGTCAAGACGGACGGAGGAGGTGCCGCGATCGGTTCGCTTTCCGGCGGCAATCAGCAGAAGGTCGTCATCGGAAAGATGCTGGCCACGGAGCCGAGGGTCATCCTTCTCGACGAGCCAAGCCGCGGCATCGACATCGGCGCAAAAGCGGAAGTGTTCAAGCTGCTCGCCGAGCGTGCGAAGCAGGGCTTGGCGGTGATCTATTCGACATCGGAAGTCAATGAATGCCTCAGCATCGCGCATCGCATCATCGTCATGCATCGCGGCAGGATATCAGCCGAATTCGGTTCGGACGTCACTAAAGAAAAGATCATGGCCGCCTCTGGCGAAGCTGTGATCGCGCACTAGCCCGGAACTATGGAGCACTGATTATGTCAGTCACGAATCTAACCGAAAAGAAAACAGTGGCGAATGGGCAAAGGCGCAACACCAATTTCGTGCGTCTGCTTCTGGAGGGGCGTGCGTTTTTCGCGCTGATCGTGATCGTCGCGGTCTTCTCGTTCCTGTCGCCATACTATTTCACCTTGAACAACTTTCTGATCATGGCCTCGCATGTCGCGATCTTCGGCATCCTGGCCATCGGCATGCTGCTCGTGATCCTGAACGGCGGTATCGACCTGTCGGTGGGTTCGACGCTTGGACTCGCCGGCTGCATTGCCGGGTTCCTGATGCAGGGTGTCACGTTGAATGCCTTTGGCGTCATCCTGTATCCGCCCGTCTGGGCCGTCGTCGTCCTCACCTGCGCGCTCGGCGCCGTTGTCGGCGCGGTCAACGGCGTGCTGATTGCCTATCTCAAGGTGCCGGCCTTCGTTGCCTCGCTCGGCGTGCTCTACGTCGCTCGCGGCATCGCGCTGCTGATGACCAATGGCCTGACCTACAACAATCTCGGCGGGCGCCCGGAGCTTGGCAATACCGGCTTCGATTGGCTCGGTTTCAATCGCCTGGCCGGTGTGCCGATCGGCGTCATCGTGCTTGCCGTCCTGGCGATCGTCTGCGGTCTGGTTCTGAGCCGTACCGCCTTCGGCCGCTGGCTGTACGCCTCGGGCGGCAACGAGCGTGCGGCCGACCTCTCCGGCGTTCCGGTCAAGCGGGTCAAGATCATCGTCTATGTGCTTTCGGGCGTGTGCGCTGCGATTGCCGGCCTGGTCTTGTCTTCCCAGCTCACCTCGGCCGGTCCGACCGCGGGCACCACCTACGAGCTGACCGCGATTGCAGCCGTTGTCATCGGCGGCGCGGCGCTCACCGGCGGGCGAGGGACCGTCCGTGGCACGATGCTCGGTGCCTTCGTCATCGGCTTCCTTTCCGACGGTCTCGTGATCATCGGCGTGTCGGCCTACTGGCAGACGGTCTTCACCGGCGCCGTCATCGTTCTGGCCGTTCTCATGAACAGCATCCAATACGGACGTCGGGTCAAATCGACCTGACGGACGCGACTGAACTTGTCCACGACGGCCCATCTTCAACATATCGCCGATTGCGGAAAGCACGGCCGGTTCGCCGGCAACATCTGAGCTCATCGAAAGGGAGAGAGAAACCATGTTTAAAAAAGGCATTCGTATTCTTCTGGCAGCTGCGGCGGTTGCGCCGATTTTTGTAAGCTCTGCATGGGCGGCGGGTCAGATGACAATCATCGTCAACGACCCCTCCAACCCCTACTGGCTGACGGAAGGCAATGTCGCAAAGGCCACCGCCGAAAAGCTCGGCTACACGGCCTCGGTGAGTGCTCACAAGGGCGACACCAACACCGAAAGCAACCTGATCGACACCGCGATCACCAACAAGTCGGTCGCGATCATTCTCGACCCCGCGAATGCGGACGGTTCGGTCGGCGCAGTGAAGAAGGCGGTCGCCGCCGGCATTCCGGTCATTCTGGTCAACGCCGAAATCAACCAGGAAGGCCTTG
The DNA here is from genome assembly GCF_012641395.1 of Rhizobium sp. P32RR-XVIII. Lineage (GTDB taxonomy): Bacteria > Pseudomonadota > Alphaproteobacteria > Rhizobiales > Rhizobiaceae > Rhizobium. Next base: position 646,998 of record NZ_JABAIH010000002.1, read on the forward strand.
CCAAGGCGCAGCTGGTGTCCAACAACGCTCAGGGCGCCGCCCTCGGCGCGCAACAGTGGGTCGAAGCGGTCGGTGACAAGGGTAACTATGCCGAACTCTTCGGCGCTCCGTCGGACAACAATGCGGCAACGCGTTCGAACGGCTATGAGACCGTGCTGTCGCAGTATCCGGACCTGAAGAAGGTCGCTCAGGAAGTCGCCAACTGGGACCGTACCCAGGGCCACAACAAGATGCAGTCCATGCTCCAGGCCAATCCCGACATCATCGGCGTGATCTCGGGCAATGACGAAATGGCGCTCGGCGCAATCGCTGCGCTGAAGGAAGCCGGCAAGCTTGCCAACATCAAGGTCGGCGGCTTCGATGGTTCTCCGGACGCCGTTGCTGCGATCAAGGCCGGCGAGCTCCAGTACACCGTTCTGCAGCCAGTCGCCGTTTTCTCCGAGGAGGCCGTCAAGCAGGCTGACAACGTCATCAAGACTGGCAAGACCGGCGCCGACAGTGAAAAGCAGCTCTTCGATTGCCTGCTGATCACCAAGGATAACGTCGACAAGTACACGGGCCCGTTCGTTCTCGCCCAGTAATCATACGAGGGGACGCCGGCAGCGGCGTCCTCTTCCTCTTCCATACGGGTCTCACGAACGCTCATTGCCGTGACCCAGTGGGGGAAGGCGGCACGACAGCCGCTCCTTCGGTCTCCTGCTTTGCTCTTGCAATGCATTCGCAGTAGGAGTCTCGGATCCACGGAATTTGGCAGCGAGGCTAACGTGACACAGAAGATAAGCGTAGGAGCACTCCTGCCGGACGAGTTGCCGAGCGACAGCCGGCATACCCGTCAGCTCGTTCGCCGGCAAATGATCGCGGAGGCGGTCATGGCGGAAGGCTCGATGCGCATCGAGGACCTGACCGATCGCTTCGGAATAAGCCTGATGACGGCGCACCGCGATGTCGACGAACTCGTCAGCCGCGGTCTCTTCCGGAAGACGCGCGGCATTGTCACTGCTGCCGCTACCAGCCTCATCGAATCGAGCGATGTCTACCGTTCGAGCCGCCAGTCGGCGGAGAAAAAGATGATCGCGAAAGCCGCGATGCAATTCGTCGAGCCAGGGCAGGCGATCTTTTTCGACGATTCAACCACGGTCCTCCAAATGGCCGCCCATCTGCCGGCCAAGGTCCCGCTGACGGCGATCACAAACTCGCTCACTCTCATGAACGCGTTGAAGGGAATGCACGATGTCACGCTGCTGGCCCTCGGAGGTCAGTACTACAACTGGTGCAATGCTTTCATGGGGCGCATGACGATCAACGAAATCAACAGGCTGAGGGCGGATGTGGCATTCATTTCCATGTCGGCGATCACCGATGACATCGTCTTCCATCAGTCCCCGGAGCTGGTCGATACCAAACGGGCAATGTTCGATTGCGCCGTCAAACGTATCCTTCTCATGGACCATACCAAATTCGAGCGGCGCGCGTTGCACAGCTTCGCGGCGCTGACGGAGTTCGACGTCGTCATCGTTGATGACAAGACGCTGGCCACTCATGTCGATCGCATGCGATCCAAGGATATCAATGTCGTCATTGCCAGGGACGACGAGGTCCGGTCGTGAACCTGCGCCTGCGCGATGCCGTCACTAGACGGCTCAAGAGCGTGCAGGTCCGTCGTTTCCATAGTGGGAGTAACATGAATGCCGAGTCTGCTCGGAATCGATAGCGGCTTGACCGTGACCAAAGCGGTGATTTTCGACGTCGACGGTACGCCGATCGCCGTGGCGCGCAGGCGTGTTACGCAGTTCATGCCGAGGGCGCGCCATGTCGAGCGGGATATGGACGAACTCTGGAACGCGACAGCCGATGCAATCGCCGAGGCTGTGAGCCTCAGCAAGCGCCCCGCCAGCGACATTCAAGCGATTGCGGCCACGGCTCACGGTGACGGCATCTATCTCCTTGACCGGTCCCGCAAGCCGCTCGGGCGTGCGATCCTGTCGCTCGACAGCCGCGCGGGATCCGTCGTTGACCGGTGGCTGGGAAGCAGCATCGCAGACGAAGCCGTTAGGCTGACCGGCCAGCTTCCGCATGTCTCCGCGCCGTCGGCCCTTCTCGCCTGGATCAAGGAAAGGGAGCCCTCCCGTTTCGAACAGATCGGTCATATTCTGAGCTGCAAGGATTGGCTGCGTTTCTGCCTGACGGGCGAGATCGGCACAGACCGAACGGAAGCAAGCACGTCCTTCACAAACGTCGAAACCCAGGATTATTCGGAAGACGCGCTTCGGCTGTTCGGGCTGGGCGAGTTGAGCCACGCGTTGCCGCCGGCGTCTCGTTCTGACGAGATTGTCGGACATATCACGCGTGTCGTCGCGCAGCGGACTGGCCTGGCCGAGGGCACTCCCGTGGTCGCCGGTCTTCACGACGTGACGGCGTCGGCCCTGGGAGCCGGGGGCTATGCTTTCGGCGTGGTCGCCGTCATAGCCGGCACCTATTCGATCAACGAGACCTTGTCGAGCCAACCGAGCGTCGACAAGCGGTGGTTTTGCCGTAACGCCATTGCGCCCGGGCAATGGAACAACATGTCGATTTCGCCGGCGTCGACAGCCAATTACGACTGGTTTCTCGACAAACTGTGCAGCAGCGAGCGCACCCGCGTCGAAGCCGCCGGACAGTCGGTGCATGCGCTGCTTGCGCCCGAGATCCAGGCAGCGTTCAGCCGTCCATCGACAGCGCTTTTCCACCCCTATCTCTTCGGCTCTCCCTACGGCGCTTCAGCGAGCGCGGGATTCTTCGGGCTCGGCGGATGGCACGACAGGGGCGACATGTTGCGCGCGGTCCTGGAAGGCATCGCCTTCAACCACAAGATCCATGTCGACGCACTGCGCGACGGCTTCGAATTTTCGGAGGCAAGGCTTGCCGGCGGTGTTTCACGCAATCCAGCCGTCGTGCAGATGTTCGCCGACGTTCTCGGCATGCCGGTGACCGTGACCCAGACGGACGAGGCGGCCGCCTGGGGCGCTGCGCTCTGCGCAGGCGCGGGCGTCGGCCTCTATGCCGACCCGCAAAGCGATCCGCGCGAGGGCGGCGCGACCGCCAAAACCTGCTATCCCGATCCCGCCCGCAGCGCCGATTATCAGGTTCGATATAGCCTGTTTTGCGAGATTGCCGATGCGATGGCTCCGATCTGGCCGAAGCTCGGAAACCTCGTCCCGGCCGAAACCCAAGAGTAGAGATCGAAGCCCGCCGCATGCGCGGCGCTTCCAGACAGTTCACCAGGACATGATTCAATGACCGATATCGCCACCGATCTGGAACAGCGTTTTGCGCGGCTTCAAGAAAACGACATCGACGTCGTCATTCTCGGGGCAGGCGTCAATGGGGCGGGATTGTTCCGCGATCTGACTTCCCAAGGGGTCAACTGCCTCATCGTCGACAAGGCTGACTTCGGCTCGGGGACGAGTGCGGCACCGTCGCGACTTATCCACGGCGGCCTCAAATATCTCGAGACCGGCGAGTTCGGATTGGTTGCCCAGTCGACGCTCGAACGGAATTTGCTCCTCAAGAATGCGCCGCACTGCGTCGACCCCCTGCCGACTTTCATTCCTATTTTCTCCTGGACGCGTGGCATATGGGCGGCCCTCCGGACTCTGATGGGCTCGACGACTGCACCACGCAGACGCGGCGCCCTTCTCGTGAAGATCGGGCTCGCGCTCTACGACTTCTACGGATCGCGCAATCGCGTCATGCCCCGCCACAGGCTTTTGCTGAAAAAGAAAGCACTGAAGGAGATGCCGCATGTCACCCCGGCAATTGTCGCCGGAGGCATCTATTATGATGCCAAGATCAGCCGGCCGGAGCGGCTCGTCTACGAACTCGTCATGGATGGGCTTGAAGCGAACGGAAACTCGCTAGCCGCGAACTTCACGACGCTGGTTTCCTCAGCGGACGGAAAACTCACCTTTCAGCGATCGAACGGAAGCACGTTTTGCGTTTCTCCGAAACTTGTCGTCAACGCAGCCGGCCCGTGGATCGATCGTGTCAATGAGACGCTCGGCGCGCCGTCACGGCTGATCGGCGGCACGAAAGGATCTCATATCCTGCTCGATCACCCGGAGCTCGTGCGCAGTCTGAACGGCCATATGATCTATTTCGAAGCGGATGATGGCCGCATCTGCCTCGTTTATAGCTATCTCGGCCTCGCCCTCGTTGGCTCAACCGACATTCCGTGCGACGACCCCGACAACGTCCGGTGCGAAGAGCCGGAGATCGAGTATTTCCTGGACAGTGTGAGATCCCTCTTGTCGGGGCTTCGCTTCGAGCGGGAACAGGTGGTCTACAGCTACAGCGGCATTCGCCCGCTGCCGGCATCCGATGCGTCTTCCCCGGGCCTGATCAGCCGCGACCATTCAGCCCCGGTGATGGAGCCGCAGGCAGGACGGCCTTTCCCGATCATCTCCCTTGTCGGGGGCAAATGGACGACATTTCGCGGTTTTGCCGAAGAAGTTGCGGACCTCGCACTCAACCGTCTCCAACGCGTCCGGAAGCAATCGACGCAGAACCTCGCCATCGGCGGCGGCAGAAGTTTTCCGGCCACTCCCTCAGCTAGAGCGGATTGGATACGAGCAATTGCTGCAAAAACCGGTGCAGACCCGAAGAGAGTGGACCAACTCCTGGCGCGGTATGGGACGACGGCTTCGGCGATCCTTGAACATGCGTCAGCCTATACCGACGCCGCTCGGCTTTCTGGTGCTGCCCACTACAGCTTCCTGGAAATCGATTGGATCGCGCGGCAGGAGATTGTCGTGCATTTGTCCGACATCGTGCTTAGGCGCACCACGCTGGCGATCGAGGGGGTGCTGACAATGGAAGGGCTGCGTGAGATTGGAAGGATTGCCGCGGCGGCGCTTGGATGGACCGATGAGCGGCTCGCCGCGGAGATCGACGACGTCGTGACGTCGTTGAAGACCTTCCACGGCCAAAGCCTGGATGAAACCGCAGGTGAAAACGTCAGCGGACGCGCGAGCGCCCGCTGACGTTTCACTATCAAGAAAAGGTCGGGTCCAGGGCGCCGGACTTATAGCGCTTTGCCATTTCCGAAAGCGGAAGCGGCCGGATTTGCGAAGCCTTGCCGGCCGTTCCAAACTGCTCAAACCGTTCCTTGCAGAGCTTCGTCAGCGCGGCCATTGCCGGTTTGAGATATTTGCGCGGATCGAATTCGCTGGGGTCCTCTTGCAGAACGCGCCGGATCTGGCCGGTCATCGCCATTCGGCCATCGGTATCGATGTTGATCTTGCGGACGCCATTCTTGATGCCGCGCTGAATTTCCTCGACCGGCACGCCCCATGTCGGCTTCATCTGGCCGCCGTACTTGTTGATGATTTCCTGCAGCTCGAGCGGTACCGATGACGAGCCATGCATCACCAGATGCGTATTCGGCAGCTTCTGGTGAATCTGCTCGATGACGTTCATCGCGAGAACCGAGCCGTCCGGCTTGCGGCTGAACTTGTAGGCACCATGCGATGTGCCCATGGCAATCGCCAGTGCGTCGACCTTGGTCTCGCGGACGAATTTGACTGCCTCGTCCGGATTGGTCAGAAGCTGATCATGCGAGAGCTTGCCTTCGGCTCCATGCCCGTCCTCGGCTTCGCCCATGCCGGTTTCCAGCGAACCCAAAACGCCGAGTTCTCCTTCCACCGAGACGCCGCCGAGATGGGCCATCTCGGCGACCTTCCTGGTGACGCCGACATTGTAGTCCCAATCGGCCGGTGTCTTGGCGTCCGCCTTGAGGGAACCGTCCATCATGACGGATGTAAAGCCAGCCTGAATGGCTGTCATGCAGCTGGACGCTTCGTTGCCGTGATCGAGGTGCACGCAGACAGGGATGTGGGGATAGATTTCGACCACCGCATCCATCATGTGCTTCAGCATGATGTCGTTGGCGTACGCTCTGGCGCCGCGCGAAGCTTGCATGATCACCGGCGCATCGACGGCATTGGCCGCCTCCATGATGGCGAGAGCCTGTTCCATATTGTTGATATTGAATGCGGGCACTCCGTAGCCTTGTTCTGCGGCGTGATCGAGCAACTGTCTCAACGTAATGCGTGCCATCAAGCTCTCCTTCTGAGCAACCTTAGCTGGGTTCAAGATACTGCGTAAATCGTCATTTTAGCGAGGAACGATTGAAACCAAAGCGTTACCACGGTTTCAACGCATATAAATGACCGGCTCAACGTCGCGCGCGAGCACTTGTGGTCCGCTTCGTACAAGGCAGTCTCACATATCACGCGTGGAGATAATTAACAACGAATGATAACAAAATAACAACAATATCGATACTTTGTTGCGTGTCATGTGAGAGGAATATTTCGGTCGCGCGGTCGCCTGCGCACCACGGAAGCTCTGGGCCGGCGCGCAGGCGGGTTTGTCCTATACCTGGGCGAGGGCGAGGCTTGCCCGAGCTGCCAGGATAGCCTTGCAGGCGCTTGCGGCCTCTTGTCCCTTGATGACGAAATGATCCTTGAAGAAGCGAATGTGCGCTTCCGACTCCTGGAAATTATGGGGCGTGAGCACCGCCGAGAGGATCGGCACGTTCATATCGAGCTGAACCCTCATCATCGCATCGAGCACCGTTGCCGCCACGAAATCATGGCGATAGATGCCGCCGTCGACGACAAATGCGCAGCCGACGATCGCCGCGTATCTTCCGGTCCTGGCAAGCAACTGCGCATGAAGCGGAATTTCCAGCGCACCGGGAACGTCGATGATATCAATGTCGGTGCTCGTTCCACCTTGAGCCTGCCACGCTTCGACGAAGGACGTGACGCATTGATCGACGATATCGGCGTGCCAGCGGGCACGGACGACGGCGATCCGGTTCTGGTTGGGTTTGGTTGCGATAGTCATGTTTTCTGCCTTTCAAGGGTCTGCCGGTGGGCCGGCTGTTAAGGCCGCTGAGAGCGGCCCGAATATCCCTTGGGCGAACAAGCACGAGAGGCCCTTCCTGCGAAAGGTCCCGCCTGCATGCTCTCTTCCATCCGGACTATACCGTCGGCTCCGGCCTCTCACCGGATCTGCTGACCCTCCAGATGCTGGAGGCGCTCGCGGGCTCCGGGATGAAATCCCGATACCGCCGGTGGGGAATTGCACCCCGCCCTGAGAACGCGGCGAACATAAAGCGAAGAATCTGGGAAACGCAAGATGCATTGAAATCGAAAATCCGGCTCTTCGCGCGTTTCGCTTTCGAACGCTGTTCGTCAGCGTCGGGCGGAGAGCCGGATTTGTTCATTCCGTCTTATTCGGCGATGCCAAGCGAGGCGAGGTAGGCAGCCGAGGCCGGGATCTTGGACTTGTCCTTGATCTCGATGATCAGGCGCGGATTGCTTTGGAGCTTCGAGAGAGCCGAGAAGATCGAGCGCCAGTGGATGCTGCCTTCGCCGAGGCTCCAGTGCCGGTCGGCATAGCCGTCGGCGTCCTGCAGGTGGACGTGCTGCAGGCGGTTGCCGGCGGCGATGACGTAGTAATCGACCGGCGGAGCACCGGTGGAGCTGTGCGCGTAGTGGGCGTGACCCGTGTCGATCGAGACTGCGACGGCCGGGGAGGTGAAGCTGTCGGCGAGCGCCACGCGAATGTTCGGATCGATGTCCTCGATGTTTTCGATGACCATCGTGCAGCCGATGTCTTCGGCCTGCTTGACGGCTTCGCTCATCGTCTGGTGGCAATGTTCGACGATGCGCTCGCGCTCGCCGGCATTGCTGTCGAGATTATTATAGGACCAGGTCGTGTAAGGGCTGTGGACGACCATCTGCGTGGCGCCGAGGGCGGCGCAGACATCGAGGCCCTGCTTCAGTCGCTTGGCGACAACGGCGCGAATATCCGGATCCTGCGAGGCGATGACGAAACCCCAGAACGGACCATGGATGCCGAGACGGCCCTGATAGCCGTCCAGCAATCTCTTGGCGCGGGTGGCAAGAGGTGTCCAGTCACCGTTGAGCGTTGTCGCATCCACGAAGCTCTGCAGCTCAAGATCGCGCTGCCTTTCGAAGAGCCAATCGCGGTGAATTTCGAGATCGTTGATGGTCATGGCTGCGCCAACGATAGGCAGAGAGGTCATTGGTATGCTCCGATTATCACAGGAAGTATGGGGCGGGGGGGCGGCAATGCCCTTTGAATTGTGCAGGCGCTATATGACTGGCATTTATGTCGGGGGTATTACGCTGATGTCACCGATGGGTGACCGCGCCTGCGTCCGCACGGTTCTTGCCGCGCAGACGGGCGAGGGACATACTCGGGGCGTCTGATCCGGCACTCTTTTGACCGCCGGCGGGATGAACGCGAGGAGGAAAAGCCGATGCCTTTATACCTGACCCGGTTCAGTTATACGCCAGCGACATGGGCGAAGCTCATGAAGAACCCCGAGGACCGCCGAGTGGCAGCCAAGCAATATATCGAGGCTGTCGGCGGAAAGTTGCACGGTCTCTGGTATGCCCTTGGCGACCACGACGGATACAACTTGTGGGAAGCTCCGGACAACGTCTCGATGGCAGCCACGGCGATCGCCATCAGCGCGGGCGGAGCGGTGAGCTCCTTCCAGACGACTACCTTGCTGACCGTTGAAGAGACGCTCGCCGCCATGCAAAAGGCATCGTCGATCGCGTACCGGCCGCCGGGAGATAAAGGCTAGAACGCTCAGCCCGGCCGAGAGTTCATCGAGGACTTGCTTCGAGCGAAGCGAGAACCTCTTCCGCCGCCCTGATGCCGCTGTGATAGGCTCCATGAGCCGTCGAAAAGTCAGCGGGGTTAGTCGCTTCCCCCGCGAAGAAGACGCGGTTGTCGAATGGGCGGCCAAGGACTAGACGAGACTCCGCATATCCGGGCAAGGCATGGCTATAGCCGCCTCCGATGGACGGCGTGCCTGACCAGGAGGAGGAGGCGAGGGGGCGAAGCAATGGCCGGACCGACGAACCGAAAAGCGTGGCAAGCTCATCCACGGCCTGCGCGAAGGCGGCATCCGACCCGCCCGCCGCCGCAGCTCTTGCGCCTGCACCGCCGAGGAAGCACTCGATCACGGGTCTGCCCAACGGACGGATGTAATAGGTGCCGGTTTCCGGATTGCGGGAATTGCCGATAACGTGGCTTTCCGGCTCGAAGGGGCTGTCTCCGACGATCTCTAGGAACAGCTTTTCATTGTTGCCGAGGGGCAGGCGGCATGCTGCCTCGCACCAGGGGTCGAGTTCCGGCGGCAGAGTGATCGAGCTTCCCGCGAGCACGTTGGTTGAGACCGTCAGGATGACAGCGCGTGGGCGAAGCGTGCCTTTCGGCGTATGAACGTCGATGCGGCGTCCGGTCAGGCTCAGCCGTTCAACGGAGGTGCCGGGATGCACCCGGATTCCAGTCGGCATGGCAGAAGCGATCAGCGTGCCGTAGCCGTCCGGAAGGCGCCAGTTGTTGTTCGTGGAGGCGCGGCTGTAGGCGGCGTAGTCCGTCGCCGAGATGCGTTCCAGTTCGTCGCCGCTGATATATCCGCTCAAGGCCTGAAGATAGGCAGACCAGGGACTGCCGGGATCAAGCGCATCCGATGCCCGGTCGCTTGCGGGCGGCGCCGTGACGATCCGATCCGTCCAGCGGCTGAAGGCGGTCCAGGCCGCCTCCTGGTCTTCCTGTGAGAAGCCGAGATCGCGGAACTGCTGGCCCCAGGCCGTCGGACCGCGATGCACCGCGAAACCTGTGTCTTCTGCGATGCGGGTCCAGGGATTACGATCGGCCGAATGGAGGTAGCCGCAGCCAAGATCGACGGGACCGGCGGGCGTCTGCACGGTCCATGCACGGCCGCCGATCCTGGGGAGCGCTTCCAGGACGGAAATGGACACGCCACACCCCGCGAGGCGGCGGGCGGCCCCGATGCCTGCAGCGCCCGCCCCGACGATCACGATATCTGCTTCAGAGTTCATTCTATCTTTTGCGCCTATTGATCGCCGGAGAGTAGCCGGTCGCGGAGGCAAGAGCCGGCAAGACGTCGAGATAGGCATTTGCGCCGGAGTGCGATCCATCGTCAAGTCGCTGGCGCCGCCGCGGTGGACGGAGGGCGCAGGTCGCTCCTGTCACAACAGAGGGCTTGGCCGTCCTTCCCGCTCGCTGTCGTTAAATTCATGCGCAATATCTTCTGCATCTTCCCTGGAGAGCCGGACGAGGTCTCTGCCGTTCGAGGCTGCGGGCAAGCCCGTCATCAAGTCGGTGACCCTCCATGTTCCACCGGCTTCCGCCTCCGCATGGTAACGGTTCTTGCGGTCTTCGGGAGACCCAGTGAGCCTGTCTCCCGTTAGTTCTCCTGGCTTTAAGGGGTCAGGAAACATAGAAGATCAATCCGACCACGGCTACACCTGCCACGCCCGTGACGAGCCACCAGAAGATCGATCTCGCACGTGGGTTGGTTCGAACCTGCGTCGCGACATCCGGCTGCGGTGGTGGTGCGCTATCCTGTCGTGTGTCGAGATATTTTGTCATGGTCGCATCCTGGCTGCCGGGTAAAGCGTCCCCGCGAGGACGCTCCGTCCGTGGTTAGCAAAGCCCGCGCCGGAGGCCGAGAATATCCCCGTGGCGCCTTGCCGACGCGTGGTGGCCTCCTAACTGCCGTTAGACATGGTCTACGCCACACGACCACTGCGGAACGAGCCGAAGGGTTATCCGGTTCCGGTCCGGTAGCGTACGGTCGGGCGCGCGCCTCGTGAGGGGAAACGACATGAAAATGGAACCCACGATGAAACGGGCGACCGTTGCGATCGCCTTTTCCATGACCACTGGACTTGCATCGGCCGGCGACCCTGTCGTGGGAGACTGGAAGACGGAAGTCGGAACGACCGCCACCATAAGCCGCTGCGGCCAGGTCTATTGCATTAGGATGAAAACGGGCAATCACGCTGGAAAACAGATCGGTTCCTTCTCCAGAACGGATGAAGGTTACCACGGCGAAATTACCGAGCCTGACAGCAGGAAGACATTCACAGGCAGCCTCAGTGTCTCCGGCGATATCATGAAGATGAGCGGTTGCACGATGAAAGTGGTGTGTCTCACGCAAACCTGGCAACGCCTGTAGCGGGTCTGACGTAACGTCAGGTTCGATCCGGCGGTGGTCGCCTTCAGCGATGCGATCAGCCGCTTCGACTAACCGGATCTTCTACTCTGATCGGAATGCCGACGAGGCGCTCATATTCCGCCTCGGGCACGCCGTAGCAGCCACCGGCGACTTCTTCGAGCTTCTGTCTGTCGAGAACACGAATATTGCCACGCGTCGCTCTGATTGCATGGATGCCTTCGAGGATATGCAATTCATTTGTGACGCCAGACCGCCGGACACCGAGCATGATTGAAAGGAATTCGTGCGTCAGCGGAAGGTCATCGCCGTCCAGACGGTCATGACACATCAGCAACCATCGAGCGAGACGCACATGCATGCTGTACCGGGCGTTTGCAAGAGCTGAATGCGCAAGCTGCAGCTCAGCCGATTGCACGTATCGCAGCAGCAAATCTCTGGTCAGCGTGTGGCCTTCGACAACGGTCATGAAATGCTCGACCGGTACTGTTATTCCGCTCCCGGCGACTTGCATGAACGTTCTATGCGGGGTGCGATCGGTCTTCAACATCAGATGGTAGCCGCCAAGGCCCTCGCGTCCCAAATGCCCGACCTCGACGGCTTCCTTGTCGGAATTGATGGCGACCATCGAAGCAACACCGTTCTCAATGAAGCAGACATGTGGGACGGGCTTGTTGGATTCGACGATAACTTGCCTGATTCCAAGATCGATCCGGGCCATTTCCTGGCTGAGCAGGTCGAAGGCTTCCGGCGCTAGTGCCTTCAGCAGTCGGTTCGCAACACTCGCTTGTGTAAAGGACGACATGGAGGTCACTCATGTCGGGTTGCAGCCCGGTCTCATACCGACCGACGTTAGGGTCAGGTCGTTGCTCGTTTATGCGTCAAAGCATGACGCCGCGCTAGAACCGCAGAGCCTTCTGTGCGGTTCTGACATTTCTCCGGCAGTTGCACCGGAGAGCGTCAGAAAACGTGCTAGATGACGGCTTGGGGAACTTAGTCTTACGGGAATCGATCGAACAAGCATGCCTGTCCCGTCCCTCCCGCTCAGCGCCCTTCTCTGGTGCGGAGCCGCCTCCGCACAACTCACCTGTCGTCTAGACAGCCGCACACGCCTGATGTTCATCCGCGGACGATGAATAATCATGCGCTCTTTTGCTGCGAGAGAAAAGTTCTATCGGATGAGGCTGCCAAATAACTTCAATCCAGGAGCTGGCGTGGGATTTTCCCGATCCCGGCCATCCGACCAGGAGCCTCGCTGAGGGAATTGGACCCGATCACGAAAGCCGTTGGACGGTGGCCGTCTCCGAGGCGAAAGGGAATACTCCCACTTGCAATTTCACACGGTCGCCATCGCGCTAGGCGGCTCAGCGGGAGCTGTCTTCTCCTGCGTCGTAGGCAAGGTGAACTGAAATACCGCGCCGCGAGGCTCATTCGCGCTAGCCCACAAGCGCCCCCCATGCGCCTCGACGATCAGCCGGCAGATCGCTAGGCCCATTCCGAGACCATCCGCCTTTGTGGTGTAGAACGGCTCAAACAGTTGCTCCGCACTTTGAGTGTCGAGCCCGGTACCTGCGTCCTTCACGGCGACCAGCACGGCGCCGGAGGCCTCGGACCGAGCGATCATCAGCAGTTCGCGCGGCCGGTCCGTCACCTCGCTCATCGCCTCGATGCCGTTCATCATCAGGTTGAGGATCACCTGCTGCAACTGTACCCGGTCGCCCGCCACCGGCGGCAGGTCCGGCGCCAGCTCGGTTCTCAGCAGGATCCGGTGGCGGCGCAATTCGCCTTGGACAAGAGTGGCTGTGTCCTGGATGAGCTTGTTCAGGTCCAAGGGTGCCGCGACAACGGCTGTCTTCTTGAGCAGGGCGCGCACTCCCCCGATCACGTCGGCGGCGCGGTGACCGTCCCGTACGATGCGCCCGAGCGTCGCCCGCGCCTCGTCGATATCGGGAGGGCGGCCGGCGAGCCAGCGCAGGGCCGCGTTGGCGTTGGTGACGATGGCGCCCAGCGGCTGGTTGACCTCGTGCGCGATGGAGGAGGTGAGGGCGCCCATCGTCGTCACTCGGGCGACGTGCGCGAGCTCGGTCTGCGCCTTCTGCAACGCCTCCTCGGCCCGCTTGCGCTCGGTTATATCCATCACAGTGCCGATGTATTCGACGACCGCTCCGGCGTCATCGAACACCGGGTGCGCCATTGAGTACAGGTGCTTGACCGTTCCATCGAGCAGGACGATCCTGTACTCGATTGCATACTCGGCTTTCTCGCGGATCGACGTTGTAATGCGTTCGAGAGCGCGGTCGCGATCGTCCGGATGCCAGAAGCGAGAGATGTCATCCAGGCCAAGCCCAGGATTGAGTTGTGGATCCAATCTATAGATCCGGAACATCTCCTCGGACCAATGAAGTACTTGCGTGGCCGGGTTGTAGGCAAAGCTACCGGTGTGGGTCAGGCGCTGCGCCTCCGTGAGATAATGCTCCTTGCGGCGCAGAGCGTCCTCGGCCCGCTTGCGGTCTTCAATGTCGGTGAGGACGCCATACCACTTGAGGATGGCTCCGCGCTCATCCTTCAGCGGGACGGCGCGATCCAGGAACCAGCGATAGGCTCTGTCTGCCGCGCGTCGGTACCGCGACTCGCTTTCATACGGTTCGCCCGCCGCCGCGCACGCCTGCCACTTCTTCAAATTGCGTTCCAGGTCGCTTGGATGAGTCGCGCTCTGCCAGCCAAATCCGGCCGTGTTTTCCTCGGACAAGCCTGAGTATTCGCGCCACCTTCGGCTGGCAAATGCTGCAAAAGGCCCGGAGGGCGACGGCAAAGCGATGTACGCCATGACCGGCAGGTTTTCGATGAGATCGCGCAGCTCTTGCTCACTCCGCCGCGCAGCCTCCTCGGCTAGCTTGCGCTCGCTAATATCCTCGCATGCGACCAGAGTTACCGGCCGGTTTCCCATCAGCATGGACCGGGCCGTCTCGCGCGCCCAGATCACCGTGCCGTCCTTGCGCACCTTGCGAGCCTCCCAGCTTATCGACCGGCCGGGTTGGGCGAAGGCGCGCGCCAAATGCCCCCGCGCGGCCTCGCGGTCAGGCTCATGAAACACATCCAGCGCCCGGCTCCCGACCAACTCGTCAACCGAGTAACCGAGTTGCTCGGCGCCGAAGGAATTCACCGAGGGCATGGTCCCCGCTGCATCCACCATGAAGTACACAGTCGGATTGTTCTCGAACGCCGCCTTCCATTGCTCCTCGCTTTCGCGCAGCGCCTCTTCCGCGCGCTTGCGCTCTGTAATGTCGTTATTGGTCTCCAGGATCGTGGTGGCATTGCCGAGAGCGTCCAGTTGTACGGACCACCGGCTGGCTACGACGGCCTGCGTTCCGTCTTTCTTCGTATGGACGAGTTCGCCTTCCCAGCGGCCGGTGCGGAGCAAAGCTACCGTGATCTCTTCGAGCGGCGCCGGGAAGACGGTCTGCATGAGCTGGTGAGTGACCTTGCCAACAGCCTCCTCCTTTTTCCATCCGTACAGCTCCTCGGCGCCCCTGTTCCAATAGGTGATGACGTCATTCATGTCGCGCACGAAGATTGTGTCGTGACTGAGATCGAGGAGACCGGCCTGTTCGCTGAGCACTCTTTCTCGCGATTGGCCTTGCACCGCGAAGAAGGCGGTAATGCCAATCGCTGCAAGGCTGATGAAGCGGTTCGCCAAGGCGGCGGATGGCGATCCGCCGTGCTGGACCAAGAAATAGCTCAGCAGCACAAGTGCCATGCACCCCAAAGACACGAAGGTGACATCACGCCTCCGAAGAAACTTGGCAGATAGCAGCACAACGCCCACGTAGAGCATGGCGACGAGGATTTCCGGGTGGGTGAAGGTGTCAAGAATGAAGATGACGATAGCGATCCCAGCTGTAACGACTGGAAGAACACGCCGATCCATCGCCGGCGAGCTGTCAAGCACCTGGTTCTGCCTAAGCTGCATGTCGCGCCTCGCTAGAGGACATGCCACGGTCCTAGCGCGCTGGCGCCCGGAGCCTCCCCTCCCTAGTCTAGCAAGATGGCGCTTGCAGTTCTAGTGCGCTCAAGCGCGGCTGCCGCAGTGCTTGTCGAAGCTTCAATGCTGCAACCGCAGCCAGCAACAAAAGCTTCGGTCACCGGTCAAAACCAGACATCGGCGACCGTGCGTCCATCCGGCGGCAGATCGTCGAAACTGTGGAGGCCATCAAAACGCTGGAGTGGGATATCGGCCACATCGTCCGGATCAGCGAGACGAAGATTGACGGCCATTCTGGTGCGCCCGTCCTTTCCTGGCTTCAGGCTCCGCCAGCTGACAAGGTTGCCGCAGAGTTTGCAGAAGTTGAAGGAGAGCGAGCGGGACCCGCAGACATAGGATGTCAGAGTGCTTCCCGGATCGTGCACGTGGATGCCGTCACCATCATAGCCGTAGGCCCAGAGCACTCCATAGCGACGGCATACCGTGCAGTTGCAGATCGTCGCATCGGGGATGTTTCCCCGAAACTCCCAACGAACAGCCCCGCAATGACAGCCGCCCTGCGTAATCTTGGGTGCGATTTGTGCTGGTTCTATCATGGCAATCCCCACTCCGATCGCGAAAATGTAGGGCGAAGGGGCGGCAATGAACAGTGCTCGCGCAAGGAGGGCCTTCAGGGCCTGCCTTGAGCGTCGTGAACAGGAGTCTTCCCTCTAGCAAGCTAGGCGAGAAAGCCTTTGACGAACGTGCTCAAGCCGCAACGCGGGTGAAGCGTTCCCGTATATGGTCAATATAGTGCGTCCCCGGCGAGGTCGCGGAAACCATCGCTTCCACCTCCTCTTCTGGGACGCCGGTGAAAAGACGTTCCTGACCATTCTTGAAGCGGATACGAAGTTGTCCGTCTTCCCGACTATAGTAGACCGACTTGATGATGCGTGACGTAACCGAAAGCTCTTTCATCGCTAGCCCCTTGCTATCTGGCAGCATTGATTAGCGGCGAAGCGGAAAAATCGGGTGAATTAAGGTGATGAATGTCTGACTAACGCGTATCGCTACCAGTCTGTAATTGACACGCATCCGCAGCCGAACGGTGCCCGCCGTGCTCAACAGCCAAGCGCGGATCGAACGCTAGGAATACTCGACGTGCTTAGGACGATGCCGATAGAGGTAGTCGGGCGGCAACCCAAGCCGGACACAAGCCTGCGCCGGAGGAGCCGAGGGCAGTGCGATCCTGTCGGCAATGCGCCCGGCCCACCGAAGCAAAGCAGCTTCTCCCCGTCGAAGCTCTTGATCGATACCCAGTCCGATACGCTCGCGGACCCAAGCGGGAACGACCGCCACGGCAGCCCTGACCATCATTTTCTGCAATGGCCGCATCGGCCTCGGTGCGATTGCAGCCGTCTTCATTATCTCGAGGAATTCGTGAATGATCGGCGACGGTTCCAGGCGGCTTCTCATGGACGCCAAGAGCTCATCCCATTCCACCGTCGAGCGCGGAGCGGTGACGGCACCGTAAAGATTCGCCGCCTCGCGGCCTTCGGCAAAGAGGCACGAGACCTCGGCGTCGCTGAGCGGTGAAACGTAACGGCTGTAGGCCTCTGCGAATCCAAAGGTCGCGGTGGCTTGTACCCAGTTGAGAAGTGCTGTGTCGTTTGCGTTGTAATATTCGCCGGCGGGCGTCGTTCCGGCGACGGTGCCGTGACGACGGACGACGGCTGCGATCATCTTCTCGGCGGTAGTGCGCGGGCCGTACACGGTCACCATCGCCGCCATGCCGGTCCGCTGCAACCGCCGCACCGGCGCCGTACGGAAAGAGCTGTGCTCCCATACGCCCGTGCGGACGGCAGGTTCCGCCAGTTCCAGAATGACCGCGGCCACCCCGCCGATGAAGAGGCAAAGGGGATTCTTGAAGATGCACCAGGAAAGGGAGTCGGGACCTAGGAGCGCCGGTTCTCCCGCCGGACTGCGGAAGTCGAAGGTCACACCATTCTCATCCGGGAATAACATGCGCCCCGCATAGGCGTCGAGGCAGCGCTCCATGAGCGGTTGAATGGGCCGGGAAAGGAAACTCCTCATTAGTAGCCCTCGGATCGTCTCAGTTTCTGAGATTACTGAGCCTGCGACGATACGCAGGGTCGGCGCGGTCCGCCTCCGAACGGCTGGTAGGTGTTGTCGGCGGGATCGTATGAGGCATACCGCTGGCTGCACCAGCTCAGATGATCCGGCGTGGGCTGGTCCGCGACGGCGACCGCGGTTCCCGATGACGTATCCAGGTAAGGCGACAGGCAGGTGCGGCGCTTGCCGCTGAAGGGGCGATAGGTATTGTCCTCGGCGTGATAGGACCGATATTTTTGACGACACCATTCGGCATCTGCACTCGGGAACGAAGGTTGGCTTTCGACCGATCCGGTTGTTGTTACGTCGATGGGATTTGCTGCCGGCCGCGGGGTATCGCGGGCGGATAGCTGACGGGACGGCGGGGCCACGGACACGAGTGACGGAAGCCGCTCGTAGTTCTGAGTGCGAGGATCGATGCGAACCGGCTCCGAGGTCCAGAGAGAGGGCGCATCGAGGCTTGCGAATTTATGAGGCGCGTCCGAAGCGGTCGCATTTGTCGCGACGCGCATGCCGAAAATGCAGATCGAAATCACTGTGGCTATCGCTAAGAGCGCGGACAGAAATTCTTTCAAGGGAAAGCCTCCAGGCAAGTCTGCTTTTGCGCTCGGCGAAGCGGCGCATCGCCTGCTCGACGCGGCTTGTTAACGAGGCAGTCCGTCCCAAGTTCCTAAGGATTTTTCATTATCTGTCGCTGCCCGGACCTGAGTCCGGCGCCCGGCTCGACTTTGGTCCGGGCAGCCGTGCTATAGAAAGCCAATGCCGCCCGCTGAACGCTTCTATCGCTCGCAGGGGGCTTGCTGTTCCGAGCGTCCACCGGTTTCTAATCCGCTCTCCCTTTTCAGCGGGTCGCGCCCCAGACATATGCGATCGCTGCGACGATTCCGACGGCGAGAAGGGGCCTCTCCTTTATGCGCTCCTCAAGATCGCCCGCGAGACTTCTTGCTTCCGCCTTCGCCACGCGCATTGAGCTGGAGGCGAGATGTCTGGCTGATTCCGTCACCCTTCCAACTTCCGACTTCAGCGCTTCGAGCTCCTCCCGGGTGACAGCCTTGCCCTGCCGCTGCTGCTCCTGTCGGGACAGCAAGGCCTGATCCACCAGCGGGAACTCCTGTGCAACGCTGACGGCAGCTTCATCGGGCTGCTGCTTCGTACGCTCGGCCTCGTCGGCATCCGTCCGTCCGGACGGTATCGTACTTCTGGTGATTGAAACGGGATCCGAGGCGGGGAAGGTGTCCTCGAGCCCCTTTTGAAGTTCGCTCTTTCCGGCCCTGCGACGCTGCGCTGCCTGTTCTTGTTTAAAGGATTCTACGGCGGGCGACTTGCTCTCGTTATCAGGCATTGGATTTCCTCCTGGTTTCCACCAGCATAATCCAGCCCGCTACCTGAAGGTTCCATCGAACCTTAACTCGCCCTTGTCCGACCGCGGGAACCGCACGCGACAGGAGGCTCGCCGCGCGAGGGCACGGCGAGCCTCCGGTTAGGGAATGCTGATTCTTAATTCGTAGGTGCGACCGTCGTTGTGTTGGTCTCAGAGGTGACGGTAACCGTCGTTGTCGATTCGGTCGTCGTATCGGTGGTCGTTCCGGACGTCACGTCAGTGGTCGTTTCGGACGTGCCATCGGTGGTCGTTTCGGATGAACCATCGGTCGGTTCCGTAGGCGTCACTACGGGCTCAGGCTCCGGGAGCGTGTCTCGGATCTGATCGATTTTGCCGACCGTCGGTCCGACGCCGAGGATGTCCTTGGCTTTCGCGAGATCAGCGTCGGTTACAACGCCTCCCTTGGTGAAACCGGCAAGCGCTTCGCGCAGCGCCTCGTCGCTCAATGCCGGGTCGGCCGGAATTGCATCAATTCCGTTCACCTTTTCGAATTCGGCGTATGCCACTGCATAGGCCGAAACGGCGGCCATCCGCGGATCGTTGGAATTCAGGTAAGCGTGGTAATTGCGGTTCAACGAACTCAGGCCGGCCGTTTCAGATTTGGCGCTTTTGACGCTCGTCTTTGCTGCCCTTTCCGTCTTCGTGGACTCAGTATTGAGCGTTTTGCCGGACTTCTTGCTGTGGCCGAAAAGCGATTGCAGCGTTGGCGTCCCCGTGGCAGTCGTTTTTCCACTCGTCTTGCCTGAGCGGGCGCTACCCGATTTCCCCGAGCTGGAGCTTGGTCCGCTGGAGTGGCTTCCTCCGTTGCCATTGCCGTGGCTGCCACCGTTGCCATTGCCGTTGCCGCCGCCGTTGCCATTGCCGCCACCGTTTCCGCCACCGGAGCCACCATTGCCATTGCCTCCCTTGGCAAAGGCAACGTCCGTTACTCCAAGCGTTACGCTGGCGAGTGGAGCGACCGCAATGGTGAAAGCGACCAGGCCTCGGCCGATAAATTTAATAGGGCGCATGTAGAATCTCCTCGTTGGTCTCGGCAATGACGCGATGCGGATCAAGTGACGCAACGGTAGCTTGCGTCGACGCGGGGTTCCATGGCCGTCAGACCAATGCGGTGGGGGCTAGGACTTAGGTCCTATGGACGGATATCGATGGTCTGATAGATGCAGACATCGTCGCTCGCCATTGACCGTTTCGGCGAAGGCGGTAGGCTATTGGCAAGATTGAAACCTGTCGCCATCGCGTTGTTGGGCGACCAATCCTGAGAATTCTCGTGTTCCGCTCCGACTTGATCTCACGATGGAATTCGCAGTCTCTTGCAAGGCAATTCCTGTTGATCGGCGGCACCGTCTCGGTGGCAGCGATGGTGATGGTCGGGGCTTTTGTCACGAGTCTGATCGAAGACGCGGTTACCCGGAATTCGGCCGCGGCGACTGCGCTCTACGTCGACAGCGTCATCGCGCCGCTTCTGCCTGACATGCAGACGACCAACACCCTCGACGACACCGTCGCTCGGGCCTTGGACGAGACACTCGGGCAGGGGGCTCTCGGCGGACGGGTCGTGGCCTTCCGGCTCTGGCGTTCGGACGGGACGGTCCTCTATTCGAACGACAAGAGCATGGTCGGAAAGACGTTCCCGCTCAACGACGAGCTCAAAACGGCCTTGGCAGGCAAGATGGCTGCACAGTTCAATCACCTCGATGATGCCGAGGAGGAGAAGGTGGGACGGCTTTCCGGAACGCCTCTGCTGGAAATCTATAATCCGGTCCTGCAGCCATGGTCAGGGCAGGTGGTGGCCGTTTCCGAGTTCTACGAGGTCGCCAATGATTTCGAGCACAGCCTCAACCAGGCCAGGCTCCGCACCTGGATGGCTGTCGGGGCCTTTACGCTGACGTTTTTCGCGATTCTGTCCGCGATCGTCTTGCGGGGGAGCCACACGATCGAGAACCAGCGTCACGCTCTCCGGCAGCGCATTAATGACCTCTCTGCTCTTCTTGCGCAGAACCAGGCGCTGCGCGAGCGTGTCCAGCGTGCGTCGCAGCGGGCGGCGGCGCTGAATGAAAGCTATCTCCGCCGCATTGGTGCTGACTTGCACGATGGACCAGCTCAACTCATCGCCTATGCTTCGCTTCGGCTGGATAGCAACACAGTGACGAGCCGATCGACCCCGAAGGCTATCCGCGAACGGGAGATCGCTTCCATCAAGGCCAGCCTCGACGAGGCCATGCATGAGATCAGAACGATTTGCAGCGGCCTGGTCCTCCCGCAGATAGAGGCCGCCAGCCTTTCGGACATATTGGAACGGAGCGTTCGCGCCCACCAGCAAAGAACGGGAGCACCCGTCGAGCTGTCGATATCGGGCGGGCCGGATCGGCTTTCGCCTTCGGGGAAGATATGTGTCTACCGCTTTGTCCAGGAGGCACTCAATAACGGCTACCGGCATGGCGGCGGCGTCGGACAACGTGTCGTGCAACGCGTGGAAGGAACACGTGTCAGCATCGAGGTCGCCGACGGAGGGCCTGGCTTCGATCCTGACGACATAGGATCCGCGAGCCTTGGTCTGGCAGGGCTCAGGGAACGAATCGAGAGCTTGGGCGGCACCTTCGAGATCGGCTTTTCGGCGCCGGGCACCGTCCTCAGCATGACACTCAACACCGCGGAGACCGAGCAGATATGACCCGAGTAATACGCGTTGCGGTTATCGATGATCATCCGCTGTTCAGGGAGGGAGTGACGAGGAGCCTATCGGAGATCAGCGAATTCGAGATTGTCGCGGAAGGCGGCTCGAAGGACGATGCCGTTCGCATCGCAGAGACCCTCGAGCCCGACGTCATGCTGGTGGATATCTCCATGCCTGGCGGCGGCCTGAACGCGCTTGGCTCGATTTTGGAAATCTCGCCATCCCAGAAAGTCGTGATGCTGACGGTCTCCGAGGCCAGTGACGATGTCACCGCGGCCTTGAAAGGCGGCGCCAAGGGCTACGTGCTGAAAGGGGTGGGATCCAGAGCACTTGCCGATGTCATTCGCACAGTCGCCTCAGGGGAAAGCTACGTTGCTCCAACCCTCTCTGCCAAGCTTCTCAACAGTCCGCCGGCACCTGCAATTGAGCCCGTTCCGATTGCGACGTTAACGCGGCGCGAGCTCGAGGTGCTTCAGCTTGTTGGAACAGGACTGAGTAACAAAGAGGTTGCCAGAAAACTTGATCTCCACGAGAAGACGGTCAAGCACCACATGACCCAGATCATGGCAAAGCTCGGCGTCAACAACAGGACCGAGGCTGCGATGGCGTTGCGGGACGCAACCGACCGAAAGCCGCTCAAGGGCTGAAGGATCGGAGCCGCTTCACATCCGCGGAGGTGGCCCGGCGATTAACAATCGTACGCCCCTTGGCATCTTTCATGACGTAACGGCCACTCCGAATCTCCTCACTCATTCCATCCGAATGATGGACCGCTAGCGAAGAACCGCCGCCGGTCGTGGTTTGTCCGCTGGACCCGTTCGGCCCGGTCGAGGAGCTGCCGCTGTTGGAGCCACTGTTTCCATTGCCTCCGCCATTGCCATTGCCGCCACCGTGGCCGTTACCACCGCCGTTACCGTTGCCGCCGCCGTTACCGTTACCACCGCCGTTGCCGCCCCCATTCCCGCCACCGCCACCGTTCCCGCCGCCGTTGCCGCCCTTGGCAGCCAGAGCAGATTGGGGAGCCAGTTTGAACGCGCCGCCAGACATCTCAATGCGATAGGGGACGCTGGCCAGCGCCAGAGTCATCGAACCGCAAAACAAGCCCATTAAGAATTTCCGGCGCGTGGTCATCTCTTTCCCTGACGAAGGGTATGTCGCTTATGATTGTTGACATGTGCATGTTCAGGCAACGGCGCGTCTTCGTTTCAAAATCGTCGCCAGCCGCGAGGCAAAACTCACAACGGGGCACAGCCCAAAGCCTCGTCCATTACTCGCCCAACGACATTGCTCATGAGAGGGTTCCAGGGTCAATGCACGATTGAGCCAAAGTGAACGAGTCAGACTTTTCTCGCGCCGGCGCCGGACGTTTGTCAGGTGCGGATTAGGACTAAGGTCTGAGGACAAACCAAGCGGCGACATCCAATCTCATGCCAGGACGCGCGATTCCGCTGTCCCTTGTAGTTCTGATAGCGTTGGAGGTACCGATGATTGCCAAGTGGCAGGTGTTTCTAAACCGTAGTCATGCTCCAGGCGCTGTTGCAGACTTCTCCGCGGCTGCCTTTGCGCTTGACGCAGCGGTCAATCTGCGGCTCGCCCTGAAGCTGGTTAATCCTACGAAAGAGTGCATCGCTCGGGCCGAAGAGGTTTACGAGCGAGCGCAGGCATACGGGAACCTACGAGAGGCCAGTTCGAAGCTCGTGACCGATGCAGAAAGAGACTTGGCTGGTGCCCTCAGATCGCTCTCGAATGAGATGCGGAGCTGTGATCCCTCGTGGAAGGCCAATGACGCCCTGATCGGGCTGACGCTGGCTGATCGGCATTCCAGCTCCACCTCTTCCCTTAGGCGGTGATTGGCTGTTTGCCGGCGACGGGCAAGGTCGCCGCCACCGGACGCCGGCAAACCCGCTCGTTTAGAACAGCGGTTTAAAAAGACCCGCTTTGCGAAGTGCCCTTTGCGCATCATCGCAAACCGGTCTGCTTCGTTTCACAATCGAACTCGTCAGCATCCCTGAACAGCAATGAGGGGATTCGACCCCGATCGTTGCAGCAACCGAATTGTGAATCGGCCAGCGACCCATTCAGCTCCCCGCTTGTCAGCATATAAAAATCGCATCCGATTTAATCGCAAAGCTATTGACATCGATATGCGTGCAGCGTATTTAGCTCGCATCCGATTTAATCGATAACGATAACAGCGAGCAAAAGGATTTCGCTATGACTGAGAAGCTTCTGTTCACGGGCAAGACTCACAATACCAATGGTCGCGAGGGCGCAGCGCGCAGTAGCGACGGCAAGCTGGACATCAAGCTGCCGCAGCCGCACCCCGCGGCCGAACAGCTCTTCGGCGCCGCATGGTCGGCCTGCTACATGGGAGCGATCGAGCTCGCCGCCTCTCAGAGAAACATCAAGCTTCCCGCGGGTCTCGCGGTCGACGCCGAGATCGATCTGAACGTCGACGACGGCTCCTTTTTCCTGCGGGCACGCCTCGACGTCAGCGCGCCGGGCATTGATCCGGCGGTTGCGCGTGAGCTGCTCGATGCGGCGCACGGCATTTGCCCTTATTCGAAGGCGGTGCATGGCAACATCGACGTTGCCACCAACCTCATCTGAAGTCGGATCGGCCGGGCCTGCCTGCGAAACGGGCAGGCCCGGCGCCTTCGGAAAAGACACATCGAAGACCCGCTGCCATCGGCAAAGCGTCAACGCGGACTCGCTGATCCAATACCGATCTGGAGAACACTCAATGCTCAACGGCCCCACGCACTCGTCGCAAGCCTACAGCGAGTTTTCGCTTGTGCTTGACCCAACGGTCTACGAGCCATTGCCCGATGATTGGCTCATCGGCGTCACGGATGTCGTCAACTCGACTTCAGCGATCAAGTTGGGACGCTATGAGGACGTGAACTACGCGGGAGCGTCCGTCATCGCTGCTCTTGGCAACGCCTTGGGTACATTCGATTTCCCATTCGTGTTTCGAGGGGATGGCGCCGCATTTGCCATTTCGCGGCACGGTCGGCTGATTGCGACTTCTGCCTTGCGACAGGTCGCGGCCTTTGCGCGGACCGATCTTGGTCTCGATCTTCGAATTGGGCTGTTGTCGGTCGGCGAAATACGTGCCAGCGGACGCGACGTGAAAATCGCCCGATACGCCGCCTCGGAAAACGCGACCTACGCGATGTTTGCCGGCGGAGGGCTCAAATGGGCGGAGCAGCAGATCAAGAGCGGGCGGTATCTGGTAAATCCCAGCAAGTACACGACCAAGCCGGACCTGACCGGACTTACATGTGACTGGACCCCCTTTCCCAGCCAGCAGGGCGAGATTCTGTCTCTGCTGGTCGAGCCATACGAGCATACAAGCCCCGAAGTCTTCGCCGCTCTGGCCAGGCGCGTGCTCACCGTGCTTGATGCCGGAGCGGGCCGGTCTCATCCGCTTCCAACGGATGTCGCCACCCCTAAGGACAAGGGGAGAGATGTCGATCCGAAAACTTGGTCGGAGATAGCCTCCAATTCGGACTTCCGCAAATACGATGACGGTTTGCGTCTCACGCTCGACTGCACGCGCGAACAGATTGACGCGGTCGAAGCCATCCTTGTTGCGGCAAGGGCACGTGGCGAGATCAACTTCGGACTGCATCGCCAATCGCATGCGCTCATGACCTGCCTGGTGCCTTCCGGCAGACCGGATTCGCATCTACATTTCCTGGACGGCATGGGCGGCGGTTATACCAAAGCCGCCGAGATGATGGAGGCAAGCGAGCTTCCTTTGGCGGCATCACGCTGACGCAAAGCAGATCCTTTGAAGGGTGATGAAACGCCCGCAGACGCTCTGCGACTCAAGGATTCGACCTGTCGACTCGCCACTTGATAGTCGACCACAACGCACGCAGCTATGTGCTTATCCACGCGTCTTTGACGGTCAAACCGAAGCACAGCCGCCAGCGCAACGCGGCGGCTGAGGCCAGCCTTTTCGACCTGAGAGCTCGCTCAGTGGCCTTGTCTGGGGCGCGGGGTCGTCTCGCTTACGACCTCCCCGGTTCAGCGTGCGTAGCTCGCATAAGGTTGTCGCGCAGCCGCGCCACGGACTTCTGCATCACTGGAAACTCCTCTCCGAGCCCCGTGGCCTCACTCACCGCCGCGGTCGAGATGGATTCAAGCAGGTTGCGGCCGGCGGGCGTCAGGTTCAGCCGCACCTGCCGTTCGTCGGCGGGATCGCGCTGACGTCGGACGTAGCCGATCGACTCGAGCTTCTTGAGGATCGGCGTCAGCGTGTTGGATTCCAGGAACATCTTTTCGCCAAGCGCCCCGACCGTCTGGTCATCCTCCTCGGAGAGCGCCTGCAGCGCGATGTATTGGGTATACGTCAGGCCGAGCGCATCGAGGACTGGCTTGTAGACGCGGCCAAAGGCAAGATTCGCCGAGTAGACCGCAAAGCACAGGAAATTCGAAAGCTTCCGCCCTTCGCGGTCGGCCGCCGCGGAAGAGGGCGCGGCTATATCTTTCGCTGTTTGGGACTTGGGCATGGCATATCCTCTCAAGGGGCATTGCTATTCCATATTACATAAGTCGCATCCGATAAAATCGCAATAGTATTGATAGGTCAAAACCTCTAAGGACCGGGCACCGCATACTGGTACCCGGTCCGTGTCGATTACGACAGTTGCTCTCAATCAGCGAATTCGACAAGCAGCTCGATCTCGGCCGGCAAGCCCAGCGGGAGGCGGCGACGCCAAGGACGACACGGCCCGACAACATCGCCGTTCCGGAAGAGCCCATTGTGGATACCGCTTCGAGACGACGTTCACGGTCGGAGTGACCCTTCGGATCAGCCGAAACAGGAGGTTTCAACTTCACGCCAGTGAGCTCATGGGGAATGCTGCCATCCCCCATGATTTTCGGACCTTATCCGAAGGTGAAGGCAAAGGCTTCGACACCTGGATCCTGGAACCGTATCTCGAAGGTGCGCTCCGCGACTTTGCCGGCCTGCCGCACAAGCTGATAGAGGCGTGTCTCCTTCACTGTCCCCTTGCCATCCTTGTCGACATCGGCCCCGTGGTCATCTCCCGGAGCCTTGCCGTCGACCGTCACCTGGAAGCGGATCGGCTTGCCGTCTGCGCCGGGGCCGAGAACGAGATGAAGGTCGCGGGCGCTGAACCGGTAGGTGATACCACCGCCCGCCCGAGCGAGCGTCGCTTGTTCCGGGCCGACGATCCAGGTGCCGGACAAACCCCATTCGTTGAGGCTCGGTTCGGCGATCGAATAGTTGCTCGCGGCGTCGGCCTGCAGCCTTTCAGGGGAGACGAAATTCGTCGCCTGTTGGTAACCGAGATAGGTTTCGCCGGAGCGGATGTTCTTCAGGTCCGGACTTGCCTCGGCGCCCTTCGCATCGGGCGTCACCGGCGCCCCCGCTGCCGTCTCGCTGCCGGCTTCCCGCAGCAGGTCCTGAATCGCTTGCTCGGTCTGCCCATAGCTGCCCTCACCGAAATGGTGGTAGCGGATCTGGCCCTTGGCATCGATCAGGTAGTGGGCCGGCCAGTAGCTGTTATCGAAGGCGCGCCAGATTTTGTAATCGTTGTCGATCGCGACCGGATAGCCGATCTTGAAGTCACCGACAGCCTTTTTGACGTTGGAGATCTTCTTCTCGAAGGCGAATTCGGGGGCGTGCACGCCGATCACGACGAGCCCCTGGTCCTTGTATTTTTCCGCCCAGGCGCGGACGTAAGGCGTGGTGCGGATGCAGTTGATGCAGGAATAGGTCCAGAAGTCGATGAGCACCACTTTCCCGCGGAGCTGTTCGGTAGTAAGCGGCGGCGAGTTCAGCCATTCCACCGCGCCATCCAGCGAAGGCGCACGGCCTTCCACGGGAAGATCGCTGCGGAACGGCCGCTTCGCATCGGCCGCCGGGATGATCGTGCCGTTGCTGGCGACCTCGGACGGCACGCCGCCGGCGGGCTCTGCATGGAACCTCTCCAGCAAGGCCTGTTCGAAGGATGCGGTGCTTGCATAGGAAAGCCTCGCGAGCAGGCCGGTATCGACCCCCAGTGCGATGGCGGCAACGCCGGCCAGAACAGCGGCGCCAAGCAATTGGCGAATTCGCTCGCTGACGCCGAGCGACCGATTCATGCGGTCAAAGATCTTTCCTCCGACAAGCAATGCGACGGCAAGCGACGTTGCTGCGCCCGCCGAATAGGCGAGAAGGAGGAATGTCGTTTGCAGGTTGGCCCCTTGCAATGCGGCACCTGTCAGCACGAGGCCGAGAATCGGGCCGGCACAGGGCGCCCAGAGCAGGCCTGTCGCAATCCCGAGAGCAAGCGAACTCTTGACGGTGGGTGCGGCGCCTCGTTCGCCCGGCGCATTCAAAAGATGGTTTCCGAGACCGACGATCGGCTGTGCAAGCTTACTTGCGATCCTCGGTGAAAGGAGGCTTACTCCCAAGAGGGCAAGGAGGAGGAGCGCGGCCAAGCGGCCATATTCATTGGCGCGAATGGCCCATCCACCGCCGACTGCGGCAAGTGTGGCGACGAGCGCAAAGGTGACGGCCATGCCCGCAAGCATGGGCAGCGTGCTCCTGGCGAACGGCTGTCCGGCGCGCGCGAAGACGAAGGGGAGGACGGGGAGAATGCACGGGCTGAGAATGGTCAGCGCACCTCCGAGATAGGCTAAGATAAGAAGCGTCATCATCGTTTCCTTTGAACCCGGGTGATCGGCGGCAATGTGCCTGGATCGGCAAGCCCGTGCATCTGGCCGGTGTGACGTATCCCGGATGTGTCCGGTTCTGTGGGGGAATGTACCGAAACGTTCAAATCGGCCGCTGTTGCTACAGAGTGATACAAAGCGCCACGGCAGAAATGCCATTCGGCTCGAGGCGATCTACGCTCTGGCGGCGCAATTGTATCAGAATGTGTCCGGGCCGCCGGAAGCTACATCCTTACTTAAATGCGGTCGGCTAGTGACACATCGCGGATACACGCGGCCGGTTATCTGCCGCTTGTGAACAATGCGACAGGAGAGACCAATGTCAGAGGAAATCAACCAGCACCGCCGCCGTTTCTTCGGTGTGGCTGCCGTGGCCGTTGCGGCAATCGAACTCGGCATGACCAGAACTGCCAGCGCTCAATCTGAACAGCCTTCCACGGCACAGTTGCCGGCTATCAAAGCCGGGAGCAACACATCCTTCGAAGCATTGAAGCAGGTGCACGCCGGCGTTCTTGATGTCGGATATGCCGAGGCAGGCCCGGCAAACGGCCCTGTCGTCCTGCTGCTGCATGGCTGGCCCTATGACATACACGCTTTCCTCGATGTGGCGCCGCTCCTCGCCTCGGCCGGCTATCGCGTGATCGTGCCTCATCTACGCGGCTACGGCACGACCCGGTTCCTTTCGACCGAAACTCCTCGGAATGGCCAGCAGTCGGCCTTGGCTGCCGACATGATCGCGCTCATGGATGCACTCAAAATCGAGAAGGCCATCGTTGCCGGCTACGACTGGGGAGCGCGGACCGCCAACATCATGGCGGCGCTGTGGCCCGAGCGCTGCAAGGCAATGGTCTCGGTCAGCGGCTATCTGATCGGCAGCCAGGAAGCCAACAAGAAGCCGCTTCCCCCGAAGGCGGAGCTTGCCTGGTGGTATCAGTTCTATTTTGCCACTGAACGCGGACGTCTCGGCTACGAAAGCAATCGGCGGGATTTTGCAAGGCTCATCTGGCAGACGGCCTCGCCGAAGTGGAACTTCGACGACGCGACATTCGACAGATCCGCGGAATCCTTCGACAATCCCGATCATGTCGACATCGTCATCCATAATTATCGCTGGCGGCTGGGGCTTGCCGAAGGCGAGGCTAAATTCGATGCTTACGAAAAGACGCTCACCACCGGGCCGAAGATCTCGGTGCCGACGATCACGATGGAGGCCGATGCCAACGGAGCGCCGCATCCCGAGCCCGCGTCCTATGCCGGTAAATTCTCCGGCAAATACGAGCATCGCACCATTACCGGCGGGATCGGCCATAACCTTCCTCAGGAGGCCCCCCAGGCGTTCGCGCAGGCGGTTATAGATGTCGATCATTTTTAGCTAGACGATAGTCGTCCTGCGAGGCTTGTTGCTCCCCATTGCAGCAGTATGCGCCTTGAGTCGAATGTGTGAAGTCTAAAGCGAGTGGGCGGCGTGGCCCGCCCATGCCGGTGGGGAAGGGGGTTTCAATATGGACCATATCGATCACGTCCTGATCGTCGACGATGATCGCGAAATCCGCGAACTGGTGTCGAGCTATCTAACGAAGAACGGCCTGCGGACGACGGTCGCCGCCGATGGGCGGCAGATGCGCAGCTTCCTGGAGGCGAATGCCGTCGATCTGATCGTGCTGGACGTGATGATGCCCGGTGATGACGGACTGGTCCTTTGCCGCGAACTTCGCGCCGGCAGGCACAAGGCGACGCCAATCCTGATGCTGACGGCCCGCAGCGATGAGATGGACCGTATCCTCGGACTGGAAATGGGTGCGGACGACTACCTTCCGAAACCCTTTGCAGCGCGCGAGCTTCTCGCCCGAATCAAAGCGGTGCTGCGGCGTACGCGGATGCTGCCGCCCAACCTTCAGATCAGCGAGGCCGGACAATTGCTGAGCTTCGGGGACTGGCGGCTCGACACCGTCGCCCGTCACTTGCTCGACAAGGACGGGACCGCGGTTGCCCTGAGCGGCGCCGAATACCGCCTGCTGCGCGTCTTCATCGATCACCCGCAGCGCGTGCTCAACCGCGACCAGCTCCTGAATCTGACGCAGGGCCGCGACGCCGATCTCTTCGACCGGTCGATCGATCTGCTTGTAAGCCGCGTGCGTCAGCGGTTGGGGGACGATGCGCGCGAACCCACCTATATCAAGACGGTTCGCAGCGAAGGCTATGTCTTTTCAGTTCCCGTCGAAATCGTGGAGCTTCGCCAATGAACACGGCGAAACCCTTCGATCCTAGACGGCTGTGGCCGAGCACCTTGCGGTCTCGGCTCTTCCTCATCCTGCTGGCCGGGCTGGCAATTGCCTATGGGCTGTCCTTCAGCGTGCTTTATACTGAACGCTATATGTCTGCGAAGGCGGTGATGCTTGGCACGCTGGAAAGCGATCTCGCAACGTCGATCGCCATCCTCGACCGGCTGCCCGCCAATGAGCGGGCCGATTGGCTCGACCGGCTCAGTCGCGGCAACTACCGCCTTGTTCTCGGGCCAGGCCTCCCTGGTGTCCCGGACATGTCCGCCCGAGGCAGGGAGATTGCGGCGAAGATCGAGGAGGCAGTTGGCCCTCGTTTCCCATTGCGCATCGAGGCTATCCCCGGCGATGTGAGCAGGCTGCAGGCGCATCTGACCCTGACTGATGGAAGCCCCCTGACGATTGACATTACCCCGAGAGGTATCATGCCCATCGCCAGATGGCTGCCCTATGTGTTTGCCATCCAGATGGCGCTTATCATTTTCTGCACATGGTTCGCGGTACGGCTGGCGATCCGCCCTCTCGCCGATCTGGCTGCCGCCGCCGATGCGCTGGATCCGAACAAGAAGAGCCCGGCCTTGAGTGACAAGGGGCCGAGCGAGGTTGCCCACGCGGCAAGGGCCTTCAACGCCATGCGGGATCGAATCGCGCACTACCTGGAAGAGCGCGTGCAGATTTTGGCGGCCATTTCCCACGATCTCCAGACGCCGATTACCCGCATGCGCTTGCGTGCCGACATGGCTGACGATTCTCCGGAGAGGGTGAAGCTCCTGCACGACCTCTCCGAGATCGAGCGCCTCGTTCAGGACGGGATCGCCTATGCGCGAAGCGCGCATGGAAATGGAGAGAAGCTCTCGCGCATTGATCTCGCATCCTTCATCGAGAGCCTTTGCTATGACTACCAGGATACGGGAAAGCCGGTCTCGGTGAGTAGTATGGTGAGTGGAACGGTAGCCACCAAGCCGCATGCGCTTCGCCGCATTCTCTCGAACTTCATCGACAATGCGCTGAAGTTTGGCAGTTCAGCGGAGATCAGCGTCGAGCGAAGAGAAGGCGGCGACATCGCCATTACGATCATGGATCGCGGCCCGGGCATTCCGGAAGATCAGCTCGAAGCTGCCATGCAGCCTTTCTTCCGGCTTGAGCAATCCCGCAATCGGGAGACGGGCGGAACCGGTCTCGGTCTCGCCATCGCGCAACAGCTGACCGCCGCGATCGGCGGCCAGATGAGGCTTTACAACCGTGCCGGCGGCGGCCTCGCAGCAGAAATTGTCATCCGTTAGCTGGCGCTCAAGCGCCTTCGGAGGTTGCTTCCCTCTGGCCGGACTTTGTACTAGCGGACCGCCTGCTTGAACTTCGCCGGCGTCAAGCCGGTCGCGCGTCGAAATGCGCGCGTAAAACTCGATTGCGACGAATATTGACAATCAAAGGCAATCTCGCTGAGTGACATCTGGCCGATCGTGAGGAGTTTCTTTGCGCGCTCCAGCCGGCGTCCACTTACATAGCTATGCGGTGGCGTCCCGACGCTGGCCGCAAATGCCCGCGTAAAATGGAAGACGCTCAGACACGCTATGCTCGCCAGATCGCTCACTGTGATTTCCTCGGTGAGATGCTCTTCAATGTAGGCAAGAACACGCCGCAATCTGACGTTATCCAGTCCAAGTGTCGGCTGGCGTTCTAAACGACGTACCGGACTCTCTGAATGGTCATGAAGGAGTCGGGCCGCCAGAAAGAGCGATGCAGTCTCGACCAGCATACGTCCGGACATCGTCGGATCGGCCATTTCACGCAGTATAGACAAAGCGATCTGGCTGATAATGCCGTCCTGCACGCCGGAACTATAGCGGATCGCCTGTCCGGGGACCCGAGGCACGCTGAAGTCTGTCGCCAAGCGGGCGAAAGCGGAGGATGGAAGATAAAGGTGAGCAACTTGTAGTTCTTCCGATGCGATGTGGATTGCGTCGGCTTTGGCGGCCATGGGATTAAGCCAAATCGTACCGTCCGTGGGCCGAACGCATCGCCGCTCTCCTCCGATTTTGCAGGTCACCGCTCCTTCATCCGAGCCACTGACTATGACTGCTATTTCCAGATCCTCTCCTTCAGCACCCGGTCCTTCACAGCTGGAATGAGATCGAAGTTCTGCAAAGAGCGTCGACCATCCCAAATCGCCCGAAGACCTGAGCAGACGGGAGGCAGGGTATTTTCTGTAACCCTGTGAATGCAGTTCATCCAACATGTCAGCGCACCAACAAGTATGAGGCAACAGCCTGTCCGACGGTAATGACCTAGACGGTCTACAGTCGGCCATGACCAGCCACAACCTGCACCTCAGGATAGGAGAATTTGGTCTAATTCTTTGATAAAGAGCCAAATCTCGGTGCTGTTATTCGTTGTATCCGTGCGCCAGCGCTATTGTTTACCGATCTGACCCGACGGTGCGATGCGCCGCCGGGTCAGATCGGACCACCTAGTTGTTGATCGGCTCGAGGTGCTGACGCAGACCATCATTGATCTGCTTGATCGCCGCGTCCGTGGAAGGAACGTTGCGAAGCGCGTTCAGAAGCACGAAATCATGGATCGTGCCGTTATAGCGAACCGCATCGACCTTGACTCCCGCATCCTTTAGTCTTCGGGCGTAGGCTTCGCCTTCATCACGCAACGGATCGTTCTCCGCCGTGATGACGAGCGCGGGAGGCAGGCCCTTTAGCTCTTCGTTGCTTGCGCGTAGAGGCGAAACGTAGGGATTGTTTCGAGTCTTCTCATCCGGCGCGTAGAGATCCCATCCGTACTTCATAAATGCCTGGGCCAGGAACCTGCCTGTTCCGTACTCGTGATACGACTGAGTGTCCACGCTGGCGTCGGTAGCCGGAATGAGAAGGACCTGATACGCGATCTTGGGCCCTTTACGATCCTTGCTCATGAGAGACAGCGCGGCGGTCATATTCCCGCCGACGGAGTTGCCGGCAACGGCGATGCGACTGCCGTCAGCACCCAGTTCATCGGCGTGCTCGGCGACCCATTTCAGCGCCGCATAGGATTCCTCAAGCTGAGTCGGGAATTTCGCCGCCGGCAAGGGCGTGTATTCGACGAAAACACCAACTTGTCCCGAGCCGACGACGAGATCGCGGAGCAAACGCTGATGGTTCTCGAAATTCCCAACGATCCAAACCCCGCCGTGTATGAAGAAGAGGACACCTGGCTTTCCGCTCAAGTGTTCGGGCTTCATGATGTAGAGTTTCACTTGCCGCCCGTCCTGGGAGATGACCTTTTCAGTCGTCGTAACTCCGCTCATGTCGACGGGCGTCTTGGACTGCAGGCCCGTGAGGATATCTTGCGGCTTCGGTTGGGGCAGCTCCCAGAATGCGCTGCTGTCCTTGTTGATCTCAGCCAGGAACGACCGGATCTCGGGATCGATTCGTGGATCGGTGTTGGCGTCGGCAGCTATTGCGATCGTTTGGGTCATGAGAGTTGCTCCTATCAATGCGCTTGCGAATGTGCGGATGCGGCCCATGGGAATGCTCCGTATATTGGGGGGCGTCAGTTTGCGTGACCATTTTTAGGGGCTCGGCGAGAAGCCCTCTCTGCCGTTCCTGCTGTTGTTTTGACTGATCTTGCGCTTTGCAGGGGCCGATCTTCACCCGCGACATGCCGGTATTGCCGCGACCACGCGGAGTGCAGGCTGTGGCGGCTGATGCTCAAGCTGCCCGCGATGCGTGGCCGGCTGCAAATGCTTGCGGCCAGGTCACGGCGTCTCGATGATCTTTTCGAAGCCTCCGGTCTCGGCCTTGCCATCGCACAGCAGCTGACCGCCACGATCGGCGGCCAGATGAGGCTTTACAACCGTGCCGGCGGAGGCCTCGCAGCAGAAATTGTCATCCGCTAGGCGTCACGTTGCTCGGCGCATACCAACATATGGCATGGCTGGACTCCGCAGCCAGGGATGCACGCGCCTCTAGCTCTAGGACGCATCCGTCGAGAACTTGTGTATCGTCGTCGACTTTAGTGTTTCGCCCGGCTTCAGCACCGTCGTCGGAAAGGACGGCTTGTTGGGTGAATCCGGGAAGTGCTGCGTCTCGAGGCAGAAGCCGTCAGTCTGGCGGTATTGCTGACCGGCCGCGCCCACGAGCGTCGAGTCGAGGAAGTTGCCGCTGTAGAACTGGATGCCGGGCTCCGTGGTCGATATCTCCATGATCCGGCCGGAGCGCGGATCGTAGGCGCGCGCCGCGAATGAGAGGCCACTTCCCGACCGGTTCAGGACGAAGTTGTGATCGTATCCGCGGCCAAAGATCATTTGTTCGTCGTTCGCGCGGATGCGTGCGCCGATCGGCATCCCCTGACGGAAGTCGAACGGCGTACCGCTTACCGAGGCGAGCTGTCCGGTCGGGATCAGGGTCGCATCGACCGGCGTGTAGCGATCGGCGTTGATCGTGAGGATATGATCGCCGATCCCGCCCACGCCGTCGCCGGCGAGGTTGAAGTAGGAGTGACTCGTGAGATTAACCACGGTTGGTTTGTCAGTCGTCGCCTCGTAATCGATGCGCAGCTCGTTGTCGTCGGTGAGAGTATAGGTGACCCCGACCGTAAGCGCACCGGGATAGCCTTCCTCGCCATCCTTGCTCGTGTAGCTGAGCCGCGCCGCAGCGCCGCTCCCGCCGGTCAGTGGCTCGACGGCCCAGACAACCTTGTCGAAGCCTTTCTTGCCGCCATGCAGGCTGTTCGGTCCGTTATTTGCGGCGAGCTGGTACTGCGTGCCGTCCAGCGAGAACTTCGCGCTGCCGATGCGATTGCCGTAGCGTCCGATCAAGGCGCCGAAATAAGGATTCTTGGACTCGTAGTCGGCGAGTTCCTTGAAGCCGAGCACGATGTTGCCGAGGTTGCCCCAGCGGTCGGGTACGTTGATCGCCGTGATGATGCCGCCATAGGCGATGAATTTGACAGACGCGCCCTTATCGTTGGTGAGCGTGTAGAGATCGACGGCTTTGCCGTCCTGCGTCTTTCCGAATGGGGTTTTGTCCACGGAGCCGGCGGCGGCGACCGCTGCCGTCAGTAGCACGCCCATGCCAAGCACAGCCGCGCCGAGCACTGACCTACCCCAAATATGCCATATGTTGTGATCGACCCACGTCATGGTTTCCTCCCCTCATAGACATCCTCGCGGCCGGCCTCGGGCGAGCCGCCTGGAAGATCAACTTTAAACCCATCTGAATATTAGCGTAAGCGAATATATGTTATACGGGCGACCGCAGCGCCGCACAGCGCACGCGTTAGTCGAACCCGGCTTCAAGGAGGTTGGTGTGGCTCGCGCAGCGCCTGCTGATCGTTTTACGACGCGCACGATGCGGCAGCAGCTACGAGGAACATTGTCGCGCTTGCGGGGGCGGGCGGCTACTGGCGTAAAATCGGCTGCTCTATCTATATGTTCTGCGCGTCTGGAATGAGAGGAGGGACCTGGATAACCACGGGTTTGTTCGATCCGGATTCGATGATCTCAAAGACCTTTTTCAACATTCCCGGTACGTCCTGCCGCACCATCTCGATCCCGTTTCCGAGCAAAGTCACGAAGGGGTCCCAGTCGAAGCAGCCGAGGACGAGGTTGCGGTCGTCGAGGTGGCCGGAGCGGCGAATCCACCGCATGACTCCTTCCAGCGAGATCGTCGAATTGACGAACATGCCTTTAGCCGGCGCATTGCCGCGAAGAGCGAGATCGTCGAGCGCCTTTTCGGCTTTTTCCGGTGCATAGCCGCAGGTAAGAATATTCTCCTCCTGAACGGCGACACCCAGTTCCGTATGGGCTTCGCGGAACCCTCGTATGCGCTCGGACGTGTTATGGTCGCTGCCTCGCCCGCCAATGAACAGGAGTGACTCCTTCCTTCCCAGCCTGCGTTCGCAATTGAGCAGAATGCGCCGAGTCAGTTCCCGGGATCCCGCGAAATTATCCGATATGACCGACGGGGCAAGCGCGCCGGGGAGGTCGAGATTCAGGCTGCGGACGCCTGCCGCCGCGCACATCTCGGTTATTCGATCCGGATCCGTCGCGCCCGTCGCGATAAGACATTCGACCTGATAGGAAAGCAGAGTGCGCGCCGCCTCGACCTCGAGTTCGGGATCGCGGCGCGTGCAGGTGATGATCGGAAAAAGGCCGCGCGCACGTGCCATGTCTTCGAAGAGTTCGACGATAGAACCGAAGTAGCGGTTGTCGTATTTCGGAACGATCATCCCGATGATGTGGGACTTCTCGCGCCTGAGCAGGCTCGCCTGCATGTTCAGAGCGTAACCCTGTTCCTCCGCGATCCGCATGATCTTTTCGGCAAGCTGACTGCTGATCCTGCGCTTCTTCCAATTGCCGTTGAGCACGGCGCTGACGGCGCTGGCGGACGTGCCGGCAAGCTCTGCCAGATCGTAGATTGTCGTTCTCTTCGTCTGCCTTACTTGAGTCAAATTGTCCTTCTCCGTTTCGGCGGTAACTTGACACCAATCGAGAGAAGTGGCAATTCTTGCTTCATCGATTGAGCAAGCGTGCTTTATCGATGAAGCAAGTTGGCTTTGCGCCGACGCAGGGAGGCAGTTCCAAAAAGGACGTGGAGAGGATGTCTTTTTGCAGGAGGCGCCTTGATCGTCGCTTTTTCGGCGGCGAAAGGGCGACGAACGGAGCTGACAGTGGTGACTTCCGGCAATGGCAATGCCTATTTCGATCACACCAAGGAGGAGAAAATGAATTATCGTAATTTACTTATGGCTTCGGCGACCATCGTCATGGGGTTTGCCGGCGTAGCCTCGGCTCAAGAGGCCGCTACGGTCGCTTTCCTGATGCCGGACCAGGCATCCACACGCTATGAGCAGCACGACTTCCCCGGCTTCAAGGCTGAGATGGAAAAGCTTTGCCCGAAGTGCACGGTGGTCTACCAGAATGCCAATGCCGACGCCTCGCTGCAGCAGCAGCAATTCAATTCGGTGATCGCCCAGGGTGCCAAGGTGATCGTTCTCGATCCGGTGGATTCCGCCGCTGCGGCCGGTCTGGTCGAAATCGCGCAGTCGCAGGACGTCAAGGTCATTGCCTATGACCGTCCGATCCCGGACAAGCCGGCAGACTATTACGTTTCCTTCGATAACGAAGGTATCGGCTATGCGATCGCGAAATCTCTGGTCGAGCACCTCAAGGCTGCCGGCGCTCCGGACGGCGCGGGCATCCTTGAAATCAACGGTTCGCCGACCGACGCGGCCGCGGGCCTGATCCGCGACGGCATCCATCGTGGCCTCAAGGAATCCGCCTACAAGACGCTCGCGGAATACGACACGCCGGAATGGGCGCCGCCGAAGGCGCAGGAGTGGGCCGCTGGGCAGATCACCCGCTTTGGCAAGGATATCAAGGGTGTGGTCGCCGCCAACGACGGTACGGCCGGCGGCGCGATTGCCGCATTCAAGGCAGCCGGTGTGAATCCGGTTCCGCCGGTAACGGGCAACGATGCAACGATCGCAGCGCTTCAGCTCGTCATCTCCGGCGACCAGTACAACACGATTTCGAAGCCCTCCGAGATCGTCGCCGCTGCCGCTGCGAACGTGGCGGTGCAGATGATCAAGGGCGAACAGCCTAAGGCCAAGACCACGCTCTATAACACGCCGTCGGAACTGTTCATCCCCGCCGTCGTTACGGCTGAGAACATCAAGGCCGAAATCTTCGACAAGAAGATCCAGACGCCCGAGCAGATTTGCACTGGCGAATACGCCGAAGGCTGCAAGAAGCTCGGCATCACCAACTAAACTCGCCTAGTGTGCTCCGGCCGTGTTTGTCGCGGCCGGATGCGCGAGCGGCAAGAAGGGCTACAGCCATGATTACGGACGTCAAGGGTATGCCGGAGAGAGGACAGACGATCCTCCGGCTCAGCAATGTTTCCAAACATTTCGGAGCGGTTTCGGCGCTGGCCGACATCGAACTGGAGGTGAAGGCCGGAGAGGTCGTGGCGCTGGTCGGCGATAACGGCGCCGGCAAATCGACGTTGATCAAAATACTTGCAGGCGTTCATCAGGCGTCCTCCGGAACGATCGAGTTCTGCGGCAGCAGCGTCACGCTGGATAGTCCGAGCAAGGCTTTGGAACTCGGCATCGCGACCGTGTTCCAGGACCTTGCGCTCTGCGAAAACCTCGATGTCGTCGCCAATCTCTTCCTTGGCCACGAGCTTTCTCCGTGGGGTCTCGATGAGGTGGCCATGGAAGTTCGCGCCTGGACGCTCCTCAGAGAGCTTGCTGCGCGCATTCCGTCCGTTCGTCAGCCCATCGCGTCTCTTTCGGGAGGACAGCGCCAGACGGTTGCCATCGCCCGCTCGCTGCTGCTCGACCCGAAGATCATCATGCTTGACGAGCCGACCGCAGCCCTCGGCGTCGCCCAGACTGCCGAAGTCCTCAACCTCATCGAGCGCGTCCGCGAGCGGGGCCTGGGGGTCATCATCATCAGCCATAACATGGAAGACGTGCGCGCGGTGGCAGACCGCATCGTCGTGCTCAGGCTGGGCCGCAACAACGGCGTCTTTACCCCAGACGCATCCAATCACGACCTTGTCGCCGCAATCACCGGTGCAACCGAAAACGCCGTTTCCCGGCGGGCCGAGCGCAAGGCCGGCACGGTACATGAGACCAGCGGGAGACCAGCATGACCCAGAAGGCGCCAGATACCCTCACTAGGCCGGCCGCGGCTCTCGACCGCAGCGACGAACGCGTCAGGCACGACGACAATATTCTGGGAATGGCAAAGGCTTTCTTCGACCGCGTGCGGTCGGGCGATCTCGGCATGCTGCCGGTTGCCGTCGGCCTCATCGTCATCTCGACGGTCTTCTCGATTCTCAACCCCGTGTTTCTCGCGCCCAACAACCTCGTCAACCTCTTGTTCGACTGCGCCACCGTCGGGGTGATTTCGCTTGGCATCGTCTGCGTGTTGATGCTCGGCGAAATCGATCTTTCGGTCGGGTCGATGAGCGGCCTCTCCTCGGCAATCCTCGGCGTGCTTTGGGTGAATGCCGGTTGGCCGGCGGTCGCAGCGATATTGGTCGCGATCGTCGCGGGCCTCGTCGTCGGCTGCCTTTACGCGGTTCTCTATAACCGGCTCGGCATGCCGAGCTTCGTTTCGACGCTGGCGGGCCTGCTCGCGCTCCTCGGCATGCAGCTCTACATCCTTGGACCCACGGGCAGCATCAATCTGCCCTACGCATCATCGCTCGTCCGCTTCGGCCAGATCCTCGTCATGCCGGATTGGCTTTCCTATCTGCTGGCGCTCCTGCCGGGCATCGCGATCGTCGTGAACGGAATGAGAAACCGGCGGCAGCGTCAATCCGTCAATCTTTCTTCGCAGCCGCTCGGCGCACTCGCGATCAAGGCCATCGTCCTGACTGTGGCACTGGAGTTCGCAGCCTATTATCTCAATCTCGGCCGCGGCGTGCCGTGGATGTTCGGCCTCTTCGTCGCGCTCGCCGTGATCCTGAACTATATGCTGACCCGCACGAAATGGGGACGCTCGATGTTCGCGGTCGGCGGCAATCGCGAGGCGGCGCGCCGAGCAGGCATCAACGTGCGCCGCATCTATCTCAGCGCCTTCGTGCTCTGCTCGACGCTTGCCACCATCGGCGGCATCCTCTCTGCTTCGCGACTTGCCTCCTCCAGCCAGCAGGCGGGCACGGGCGACGTGAACCTCAACGCCATCGCTGCGGCGGTCATCGGGGGCACCAGCCTCTTCGGGGGCCGTGGCAGCGCCTATTCCGCCCTGTTGGGTATCATCGTCATCCAGGCGATTTCCAATGGGCTCACTCTTCTCAATCTCAGCTCCTCCCTGCGCTACATGATCACCGGCGCGGTTCTGGCGATCGCCGTCATTGTCGATTCGCTCGCCCGTCGCTCACGTGTCAGCCATGGACGCGCCTGACCGCATTTCCAAGGAGTATTCGTCATGACCGACCTCATGAAAGGCAAGGTTGCCGCCATCACGGGTGCTGCATCGGGCATCGGACTGGAGTGCGCGCGCACACTTCATGCCGAAGGTGCGACCGTCGTGCTCGTTGATCGCGCCAAGGAGAAGCTCGAGGCTCTTTGCAACGAGATGGGCGCGGGCGCTCTGCCACTGGTGGTCGACCTTCTCGATGGAAAGCAGGTTTCCGGCATCCTGCCTCGCATTCTCGAGGCGGCCGGCCGGCTCGACATCTTCCACGCCAATGCCGGCGCCTATATCGGCGGGCCAGTCGCGGAAGGTGACCCGGACGCCTGGGACCGCATGCTCAACCTCAACATCAATGCGGCGTTTCGCTCGGTCCATGCGGTGCTGCCGCACATGATCGCGCAGAAGTCGGGGGATATCCTTTTCACCAGCTCGGTTGCGGGCGTCGTGCCAGTCGTATGGGAGCCGATCTATACGGCTTCGAAATTCGCCGTGCAGGCCTTCGTCCATTCCACACGCCGTCAGGTCGCGCCACATGGCGTGCGCGTCGGCGCCGTGCTGCCGGGACCGGTCGTGACCGCCTTGCTTGACGACTGGCCGAAGGCGAAGCTGGACGAGGCGCTTGCCAACGGCAGCTTGATGCAGCCGAAGGAAGTGGCCGAGGCTGTTCTTTTCATGCTGTCGAGACCGCGCAACGTGACGATCCGCGACCTGGTGATCCTGCCGAACAGCGTCGACCTCTGAGTGTTGATAGTTCCGGTTGCCGGAACGCAGTAGAACCCGAACCTTGCCGATTTAAAGCGAGAGACCATGAGCGACACATCCCACACGCCACCAGCGGGTGCCAAGCATGTCATCGGCGTCGATGTCGGCACCGGCAGCGCCCGCGCGGGCGTGTTCGACCTGACCGGGCGGATGCTTGCGTCCGCCAAGCGGGATATCACACTGTTCCATGAACCAGGCGCCATGGTCGAGCAATCGAGCACCGAGATCTGGGAAGCCGTGTGCGGGGCCGTGCGTGAAGCCGTCGCCGCGGCCGGGGTCGATCCCGCTTCCGTCGCGGGTCTCGGCTTCGACGCCACATGTTCGCTCGTCGTGCTCGGGGAGGGCGGCAAACCGCTTCCGGTCGGTCCTTCGGAAAATCCGGAACGAAACATCATCGTCTGGATGGACCACCGCGCCGTCCCTCAGGCGGAGCGCATCAATGCGCTTGGCCACGACGTGCTGCGCTATGTCGGCGGTCGCATTTCGCCCGAGATGGAAACGCCCAAGCTTCTCTGGCTCAAGGAGAATCGTCCGCAGGTGTTCGATGCGGCATGGCAATTCCTCGACCTTGCGGACTTCCTGACCTGGCGGGCGACCGGCGACCTGTCGCGCTCGACCTGCACGGTCACCTGCAAGTGGACCTATCTCGCTCATGAGAAGCGATGGGATGCCGATTACTTTCACCAGATCGGCCTCGGCAAGCTGGCAGACGAAGGGTTCGTCCGCATCGGGCAAGCCATCGTCGAGCCCGGCTCGGCACTCGGCCAGGGGCTGACCGAAGCCGCTGCCAGCGAGCTTGGTCTCCACCCAGGAACGGCGGTTGCAGCCGGACTTATCGATGCTCATGCGGGCGGGATCGGAACCGTGGGCATCGGCACCGGCCCGCAAGCCAATCTGGCCTATGTCTTCGGCACCTCGTCCTGCACGATGACGTCGACGGCGGAACCGGCCTTCGTACCCGGTGTCTGGGGGCCTTACTATTCGGCAATGGTGCCGGGAATGTGGCTGAACGAGGGCGGCCAGAGCGCTGCCGGCGCTGCGATAGACCATCTTCTGTCCTTCCATCCGGCGGCCGGAGAGGCGAGGGAGCTTTCGAAGCGTGCCGGCGTTCCGCTGCCGGTTATGCTGGCAGACATGGCTGCGCAAAAGGCAGGCCGTCCTTCGGAAGCAGTCAAGCTCGTGACCGGCCTGCATGTTGTTCCCGAGTTCCTCGGCAATCGTGCACCATTTGCCGATCCGCACGCCCGCGCGATCATCGCCGGTCTCGGGATGGAGAGGGATATCGACAGCCTGGTTCTCCTCTATATCGCAGGGCTCTGCGGCATCGGCTACGGCCTCAGGCAGATCATCGATACGCAAGCTGATGCCGGCGTGACCATCGAGAATATCGTCATCAGCGGCGGCGCTGGCCAGCACGATTTCGTTCGCCAGCTGCTTGCCGACGCGAGCGGCAAGCCGGTCGTCGCAACGAAGGCTGAGGAACCCGTGTTGCTGGGTGCCGCCATCCTGGCAGCGGTCGCCGGCGGAGTGTCTTCGGATGTACGCGACGCCATGACGAAATTGTCGGCCGCTGAGCAGGCATACCAGCCGTCGCGGGGCCTGATCGCGGATCTTCATGCCAAGCGCTACGAGGGTTTCAAGGAGCTTCAAACCTTGACGCGAAACCTTCGGGAGTGCTGAGGCGGGAGAGATGTCTTCTTTTTTCACGTGGCGGACGTACGCCACAGTAAACGCCGCCGTAAAGCTCGAGCGACGCACATAAAAAGCCCGGCACTCTGGCCGGGCTCTAGGCACTCACAGGCATAGCCGGCTTAGGCGCCGAGCGTTGCCTTTACCCTTTCCCGCGTATAGGGCAGGTCGTAGATGCGCTTGCCGGTCGCGTGCTTGAGGGCGTTGGCAATGGCTCCCCCCGTCGGTCCCTGGGCTGCTTCCGCAACGCCAAGATAGGGCTGGCCGGGATTGTCGACGATATGTACCTCGATGCTGTCCGGAACCGCGCTGAAGCGCAGGATCGGATAGGCCGACCAGTCGGGGCTGGTGATGCGGGTGTTGTTGAAATGCACCGCCTCGTACAGCGTCCAGCTCATCGATTGCAGGATGCCGCCTTCCGTCTGGTTGATGATGGCGTTCGGGGCAACCGCCTCGCCGCAATCGACCGCCGAGACCACATGCGAGATGCGGATATTGCCGGTCTCGGCATCCACGTCCGCTTCCAGCGCAATGGCGAGATAGGCGGCATGGTTCTTGTACTTGGCAAAGGCAAAGCCGCGGCCCTTGCCCGCCGGCAACGGATCATTGTTCCAGCCGAACTTCTCAGCCGTTACTTCCATGACCTTCCGGGCCCGCGGATCCTTCATGTGCCGGAGGCGGAATTCGACGCGGTCGGCGCCGGCGGCTTCCGCCAACTCGTCCATGAAGCTCTCGATCGAGAAGACGTTGCAGTAGGCGCCGAGGCCGCGAAGCGCGGAAACGCGGACCGGCATGTCTGGAACGAAATGCCAGTTCACGCGCTGGTTCGGGACGTCGTAAAGCGGGATGGCGTTGCGGTCTCCGTTGCCGAGCGGCGAAATCTGCAGCTTGGCCGGATCCGGCGGAAAGTGCTTGGCCATCAGGCGGCCGGCGAGCATCGAGCCGGCGGAACCCGGACGCGTTCCGTGGTTGTTGCTCCACAGATCGTAATGCCAGTTGACGATGTTTCCCTTGTCATCAAGCGTCGCATTGGCGCGGGTCAGCATGCCGGGACCATAGGGCTCCCACAGATGCTCCTGATCGCGCATCCACTGCACGCGCACCGGACGGCCGGGAAGCGCGGTGGCGATGAGCGCCGCATCGGCTGCCGCGTC
This sequence comes from Rhizobium sp. P32RR-XVIII, assembly GCF_012641395.1. GTDB lineage: Bacteria > Pseudomonadota > Alphaproteobacteria > Rhizobiales > Rhizobiaceae > Rhizobium. The sequence continues at coordinate 690,717 of NZ_JABAIH010000002.1, forward strand.
GTCGGCACCGTTATGGCCGTAGCAGCCTGATCCTTCGGTGTGGATGCAGCGCACCTTTTCCGGCGGCATGCCGAGCATTTCGGCAATCGCCTTGCGGTCCGGGTAGACGCCCTGCGTATGTGTCCAGACCGTCAGTGCCTCGTCCTTGAACACGGCGACGGCGGCGGACGGACCGATTGAGGCGTGCATCTGGTAGGCGCGCGTGAACTGCGCAGACAGCGTCTTGACGCCTTCGGCCGTTTCCGCGCCGACCGACGTGACGACGCCGACTTCGGTGACGTTGGCTTCGAGGAATGCCGGAAGCTGGTCCTGGTCCGGAAGTGCGGCTTGTTCCTGCCATTTTGCGATGGCAGTCATGGCGCGCATTGCCTTGACCGCCTGGAATTCCTGCTCGGCCACGACGGCGAGGAAATCGCCGTCGCGCACGATGGCGATCACGCCGGGCATCGTCTTGATCTTGGATTCGTCCAGATCGACGAGCTTGGCCGAATAGCTCGGCGGGCGCACCACGCGGGCATGGACCATGCCTTCGGGCCGCATGTCCTGCACATAGGCTTCGCCGCCGGTCACCTTGCCGGGAATGTCGACGCGGGCGAAGGGCTTGCCGATGGCACGATAGCTGTCCGGAGACTTGATCTTGGTGGTCGGGTCGGCATCGATATGCAGCATCTGCTCGGAGACGAGATCGCCGTAGGCGACGGAGGCGCCGTTGGGAGCGATCACCTTGCCGCCGTCGGCCTTGAGCTCTTCGGCCGGGACGCCGAGCTTGCCGCTCGCCTGGGCGATCAGGATCTGGCGGACCTGCGCGGCCGCATAGCGGATGGCCGTGCCGCTGTTCTGGATCGTCTGGCTGCCGGCCGTGTAGCCTTCATTGGGGGTGATCGCCGTATCGGCGGTTATCAGGTTGATCTGGGCCGGAGCCACTTCAAGCTCTTCGGCCGCGATCTGGCGCAGCGAGGTCTTGGTGCCCTGGCCGAGCTCGGCCTTGCCGGTATAGACCGTAATCGAGTTGTCGGCATCGATGCGGATCCAGGCATCCAGTGACGGCGTGTCGGCGAGGCTGCCCTGCAGCTTCGGGGCAACCGGCTTCGGGACATTGGCGACTTCGCCTTCCTGGGCGAAGGTTTCTGTCGGAATTGCAAAGGAGACGACGAGGGCGCCGGAACCGGCAAGGAAACCGCGGCGGGTGACGTCAAGGAAAGTGGGGGCGTTCATCTTCTTTCTCCTCAACCGGCGGAGGCAGGGGCGGCCGAGGCCGACTTCATCAGCTCGCGCGCATGCTGGACGGATTTCAGGATGCGCATATGCGTGCCGCAGCGACAGAGATTGGGCTCGAGCGCCGTGCGGATATCGGCATCGGTGGCGTCAGGGGTGGACTCCAGCAGCGCCTGCGCCCGCATCATCATGCCGGCGATGCAATAGCCGCATTGCGCCGACTGTTCCTCGATGAAGGCCTGCTGCATCGGGCCGGGATTGTCGATTGTGCCGAGGCCCTCGACCGTCTTGATCTGCCGGCCCTCGAGCAACATGATCGGGGTGAGGCAGGAGAAGATCGCCTCGCCGTCGACCATCACCGTGCAGGCGCCGCACTGGCCCATGCCGCAGCCGAACTTGGCTGCATTCAGCTTGAGATCGTTGCGCAGCACGTAAAGGAGCGGTGTGGAGGGATCGGCCTCGACCTCGTGGGCCGCGCCATTAACGTTGAGCTTCATCATTGGTCTTGCGCTCCTATATTATCGGGGCCGCGCTCGATGCCGTCGGACGGCCGGACGCTGACCTGGAACTTTCCATTTCTGGTATCGGCTGCGCGGCTTGCCACATCCGCCCAGGCCGGCTTGCCGGCGAAATTGTCGCGCAGATAGGCAAGCAGATCGGCCAGTTGCTGGTCGTTCATCGTTGCGGCAAAGCCGGGCATGATCGCGCTCTGTCGACCGCTTGCTGCCGGCAGGCCGAAGAGCACGGTATTGATCGCATTCTGCGCATCCGGCGCATTGATCGTGGTGCTCAGATGAAAGTTGATTCCGCCGAAGGGAAGGGGGCGGCTCCCGTCATGACAGGTGGCACAGGCCGCCTCATAGATCGCCTGGCCGCGGCCGGTCGGCGTATCGGCTGCCGGCGAGGGCGCGCTGACAAGCGCGAGGCTGTCGCTGACCTGTTTGCGGATCTCCTCACCCTTCTGCACCCGCTCGGGAGAGGGCGTGCCCATCAGCGAAGCGAGGTAGGTCGCGATCGCATGGACATCGGAATCGGGCAGCAGGCCGAGATTGCCCGTTACCTCGCCCATCGGGCCATTGGTCACGCCGTGGTCCGGGTGCCAGCCCTGGCGCAGATAGGCATAGAGGCTGTCCTGCGTCCACGCGACCGGGGCCGGCGAACTGGCGTCGAGCGCGAAGGCCGTCCAGCCCTCGGCCTGGCCGCCGGCCAGATGCGCACCGGCCTTTTCGGCGCCGAGCGCGTTGCGCGGCGTATGGCAGGCGCCGCAATGGCCGAGGCCGTTGACGAGATAGGCGCCGCGGTTCCACTCCGCGCTTTCGGAGGCGACGTCCTGATAGGCGCCCTCGTTGAAGAACAGCGTCTTCCAGCCGGCGAGCACGAGACGGACGTTCAGCGGGAACGGCAGCTCGTTTGCCGGCGGCGTCTGCTTGACCGGCGGTCGGGTCATCAGGAAGGCGTAAAGCGCCTTGTTGTCCTCATCGGAAACCAGCGTGAAGTGGTCGAAGGGGAAGGCAGGATAGAGATGCTTGCCATCGCGGCTGACGCCCTCGCGCATGGCGCGGTTGAAGGCTGCCTCCGACCAGGCGCCGATGCCGGTTTCCGGATCGGGCGTAATATTGCTGGAATAGATGGTGCCGAAGGGCGTCGGCAGCGCGAAGCCGCCGGCAAAGGAGTGGCCTCCCGGCTGTGTATGACAGGCTGTACAGTTGCCGACCGCGGCCAGCATCGCGCCCTTGTGGACCAGCGCCTGATCGAAGGATGCGCGGTCCGGCGGCGTGATCGGCGCAATCGCGGATTTCCAGGCAATGGCAAAGAAACCCGCGCAGGCGACGATCACAACGCCCAACAGGCCAACTAGGATATGCTTCAATTTCACTTAGTTCTCCTCGGCTTTCCCCTGGCGGCAGAAAGCGCAGGCGACAGGGCAAAAGCCCGTATGCTCGACGATAAGATGATGAAAACATTCATAATATTTATCTTGAAAAAAGATATACATCGCGCTTTGTGTCGGTCAATTCACATCGTTTGTGATCGCGCAGCAAAATGAATCTGGGAGCCAGCGTAAAATCATCTGGCGTGGCTCTGGCACCGGCGATGGATGACGCTTGCTCGCCGGGGGAGAGGTCTTCTTTCTTCGCGTTGACGGATGTACGCGACAGTAAAGGCCGTCATAAACCTGGCGTAAATGCTAGCTCTATTGCTCCAGCGGTCTCGATCACGGGTCCCTTTCGAGCGCCTAACCGCCTGAACGTCTCGGACAGCGATAGCCAGTAGTCGCATGATCTCGAACGACAGCATCGCATGGCAGAAGCCTATGGGCCTCATCGAGCTCCCTGGCATGATGGGCTCCCCATTCGATGAGGGAATCCAGGATGGGCTGCAGGCTTTCGCCGAGCGGGGTGAGCAGGTACTCGATCCCCTGAGAATCCCCCGCGCGGGGCTGTCGGCTCACCATTCCATGTTCCTCAAGTGCTCGCAGTTGCTCGATCAGCACCTTCTGCGTGATGCCCGCAATGCGCGTCTCCAGCTCGCAGGTGCGTTGCGGGCCATCCAGCAGCGCATAAAGGATAACCGCCTTCCAGCGCCCTGAGATGACACCCAGCGCGCGCTCGACCGGCAAGCCCGGCAGTCTCTTGATGATGTTCATTTGCCACCACTGACCAAAGGGTGTGTAGATTGGGATAGCTGCCAATAGGTAAGCCTTCGATCAGCAACAACCGAAGGAGTATCTATGGTGGACCTGTTCGAATCTCAATGGCTCGCCAGCACCGTTCAGCTGAAGAACCGTATTGTCATGGCCCCCATGACACGCACGCGGACATCCGAGGGCGACGTTCCTAATGAATTGATGGCTATTTACTATGGGCAGCGGGCCACTGCCGGACTGATCGTCTCCGAGGCAGTCGACGTTCACCCGTCTAGTAACGGTTACGCCATGACACCGGGTATCTACACGGACGCCCAACTGCAGGGCTGGCGTCTGGTGACAGATGAAGTTCACCGCAAAGGCGGCACGATATTCTCTCAGATATGGCATGTCGGGCGAATGGCCCATCCGTTGGGCATGCCGGATGGTGAGGCCCCCTGGGGCGTGACCGAGCAGCGGGCCGAAAATTCGGATGTCTTTGCGCACGGCCCGGATGGCAAGCTGGGCTATATGCGCGCAGGTACGCCAAGAGCCCTCACGACCGATGAAGTATCGGCTCTGGTCGGAACGTTTGCCCAAGCCTTCGCCAACGCGCGGAAGGCCGGTTTTGATGGCGTCGAAATCCATGCAGCCAACGGCTATTTGTTCGAGCAGTTCATGAATTCGGTCCTCAATACGCGCACCGATCGCTACGGAGGCGGTAGCGTCGAAGATCGCACGCGCTTCCTGATGGAAGTCGTCGACGCGGCGGTGCGTGAATTGGGTCCGGGGCGCGTTGGCGTCCGCCTAGCTCCTTATGGCACGTTCAACGATATCCCGGTGGACCCGCTCACGGAGGAAACATTGCTATACGTTTCCGAGCAATTGGGTCGCCGCGGTGTCGGATATGTGCATCTGGTCTACGAGCTGATGCCTGCGGGGAACATGGAGAGCGCCGAGTTCAAGAAACACCACGTCGACCATGCTGTGCTTACCAAGGTTCGGGCGGCGTTTCCTGGCGCAATCATCTGGGCCGGCGGCTTCACCAGCCGCGAGAGCGCTCAGGCTGCCCTCGACACCGGGTTAGCGGACCTGATCGCCTTCGGCAGGCCATTCATCGGAAACCCGGACCTTGCTGAGCGTCTCAAGCACGGCTGGCCCCTGACCGAAGCGGACCGTTCGACCTATTACACCCGACGCGATGAGGTAGGTTTCACGGATTTCCCTGCCTATTCGACCGGTGGTGCTGCACGCCGCGCAGTCTGACCGCGACGGGTCGAGCAGGCGTTCATAGCAAGCCTGCGTTGAAAATAGAAAAGGGTCGCAAAGTGACCCTTCTCGATAACTTTAGGAAAGGCGGCGGCCAATCTAGCGCAAACGACGAGCCCTCATCCTGAGGCGCGCTGGCGAAGCCGGAGCCTCGAAGGACGAGGGCGGGTTGCTGCCCGAATACCCGTCATGGTAGTGATCCTAAATCGTTGGGGGCTGGCCATGGAAGTAACCGTCTATATTCTTCGATGCCGCGATGGCTCCTATTATACGGGGCTGACGAAGCAGAACATCGAAGCGCACGTCTGGGAACACAATGCCGGAATCTACGACGGCTACACTGCCAAACGCCTACCTGTTGAGCTGGTTTTTACCGAGACCTACGACCGCATCATCGATGCCATCGCCCGCGAACGGCAGATCAAAGGCTGGTCCCGGCGGAAGAAGGAAGCGCTGATTGCGCTGGATTACGAGGCGCTGCCGGGCTTGTCGAAGCGGGGGACCGGTTTCGGCGAAGTAAGGAGTGACGGTGGCCAGCCTCTGATCCTTCGAGGCTGCGCCCGTTGGGCTTCGCACATCAGGATGAGGCTGGATTAGGCGCGCGGAGAGCAGAGACGCTGCAAGCGTCGAATTTAGCCAGACGTCATGGCGTCATGCCGCATTTGACTTGCCGGCAAGGGCGTAGACGACCAGCCCTCATCCTGAGGCGCGCAGGCGAAGCCGAAGCCTCGAAGGACGAGGGCGGTGATGTGGGCACCGGCGGTGGCCAGCCTCTGATCCTTCGAAGCTGCGCCCTTCGGGCTCCGCGCCTCAGGATGAGGCTGGAGAAAGCGTCGTCCGCAAACAATAAGGGCGCCGAAGCGCCCTTATCCCATCCATTGTGAATTAGCCAATCAGCTGCAGCCGCTCGTACTTCCGCAGGTGTCGCACTTCTCGCAGGTGCCGTTGCGCACCATCGTGAAGTTCTGGCACTCGGAGCACATGTTGCCGGTGTAACCCTGCATGATGGAGCGGGCGCGGCGTTCGGCTTCGACCTTCTTGGCTTCCGTCTTCGCCGATGCAGCGTCGGCTGCGGCCTTGTCGGAGAAGAGGGCGGTTGCCTGGTCTTCGCTGACGAGTTCCTCGCTCACCTCTTCGGCGATCTCTTCGGCCAATTCCTTGGCGCGCTCCTCGTAATCGCGCTTGAAGGCGACGATTTCGGAGGTGGAGATGGCAACGGTCGGTTCCAGCTTGCGGGCGGCAGCGCCCGCAAAGGACGTCACCGTGCCGCCGGAAGAGGCGCGGGCGGGGGCGGCGGTGGCCGCACCCTTCGGCTCGCCGACCTGGCGGTCGCCGCCGGTGCCGGGAACCAGCGTCGGCTTATAGCCGCGGGTCCAGCCGGTCGAGACGAGGTTCGTCTTGCCTTCCTGGATGCCCTTGCCGAGCGCCGTGTTGGAGAAGTCGGACGTGTCGACATGCGCCAGATCGTGGCGGCCGAGATAGGAGACGGCGAGTTCGCGGAACACGTAGTCGAGGATCGACGTGGCGTTCTTGATCGCATCGTTGCCGATGACGATGCCGGCCGGCTCGAACTTGGTGAAGGTGAAGGCCTCCACATATTCTTCGAGCGGCACGCCGTACTGCAGGCCGAGCGAGATGGCGATCGCGAAGTTGTTCATCATCGCGCGGAAGGCCGCACCTTCCTTGTGCATGTCGATGAAGATTTCGCCGAGACGGCCATCGCCGAATTCGCCGGTGCGCAGGTATACCTTGTGTCCGCCGACGGCGGCCTTCTGGGTATAACCCTGGCGGCGGTTCGGCAGCTTTTCACGCTCGCGGGTGACGCGTTCGATCACACGCTCGATGATCTTCTCCGTGACGGTGACGGCCTGAGCCGCGACCGGCTGCTGCAGCAGCTCTTCCAGCGCATCCTCGTCGCCTTCCTCCTCGATCAGCGAGGCGTTCAGCGGCTGCGACAGCTTGGAACCGTCGCGGTAAAGCGCGTTTGCCTTGAGGCCGAGCTTCCAGGAGAGCATGTAGGCGCTCTTGCAATCCTCAACGGTCGCATCGTTCGGCATGTTGATCGTCTTGGAGATCGCACCCGAGATGAAGGGCTGGGCAGCCGCCATCATGCGGATGTGGCTCTCGACCGAGAGGTAGCGCTTGCCGATCTTGCCGCAGGGATTGGCGCAATCGAAGACCGGCAGATGCTCGTTCTTCAGGAACGGCGCGGCTTCCAGCGTCATCGCACCGCAAACGTGAATGTTCGCGGCCTCGATATCCTTCTTGGTGAAGCCCATGTGGTCGAGCAGGTTGAAGCTCATGTCGGCAAGCTGCTCGTCGCTGACGCCAAGCGTGGTCTTCAGGAAGTCGGTGCCGAGCGTCCACTGGTTGAAGACGAACTTGATGTCGAAGGCACTCTTCAGCGCGCCGTTGACAGCCTCGACCTTCTCGTCCGTGAAGCCCTTGGCCTTCAGCGTCGAGGGGTTGATTGCCGGCGCCTGGTTCAGGTTGCCGTGGCCGACAGCATAAGCTTCGATCTCGGCGATCTGGCTTTCGGAGTAGCCGAGCGTCCGCAGCGCTTCCGGAACGGCGCGGTTGATGATCTTGAAGTAGCCGCCCCCGGCGAGCTTCTTGAACTTGACCAGGGCGAAGTCGGGCTCGATGCCGGTCGTGTCGCAGTCCATGACAAGGCCGATCGTGCCGGTCGGCGCGATGACCGAGACCTGCGCATTGCGGTAGCCGTGCTTCTCGCCGAGTTCGATGGCCTTGTCCCAGGCGCTCTTGGCATGGGCGGCGAGATCCTGGTCCGGGTTTTCGGAATGAACAAGCGCGACCGGGTTCACCGACAGCGCTTCGTAGCCGGAGGTCTCGCCGTAGGCGGCGCGGCGATGGTTGCGCATGACGCGCAGCATGCTCTCGCGGTTCGGTGCGAAGTTCGGGAACGGTCCGAGCTCGGCAGCCATTTCGGCTGACGTTGCGTAGCAGATGCCGGTCATGATCGCCGTCAGCGAGCCCGCGATGGCGCGGCCTTCTGCGCTGTCATAGGGAATGCCGGACGACATCAGGAGGCCGCCGATATTGGCGTAGCCGAGGCCGAGCGTGCGGTATTCATAGGAGAGTTCGGCGATCCGCTTCGACGGGAACTGCGCCATCATGACCGAGACTTCGAGCACGACGGTCCAAAGGCGGACGGCATGTTCGTAGTCGGCGATGTCGATGCGTTTCGTTGCCTTGTCCTTGAACTGCAAGAGGTTCAGCGAAGCGAGGTTGCAGGCCGTGTCGTCGAGGAACATGTATTCCGAGCACGGGTTCGAGCCGCGGATCTGGCCGCCGGCAGGCGACGTGTGCCAGTCGTTCATCGTCGTGTTGAAGTGCAGGCCGGGATCCGCCGATGCCCAGGCGGCGTAGGAGATCGACTCCCAGAGGTCACGGGCCTTCAGCGTCTTCATGACCTTGCCGTCCTTGCGGGCGGTCAGGTGCCAGTCGCCATCGTTTTCGACTGCGCGCAGGAAGTCGTCCTTGATCGAGACCGAGTTGTTGGAGTTCTGGCCCGATACGGTGAGGTAGGCTTCGCTGTCCCAGTCCGTGTCGTAGGTCTTGAATTCCATATCCGTGTAGCCCTGGCGGGCGAACTGGATGACGCGCTGGACGTAGTTCTCGGGAACCTGGTCTTTCTTGGCAGCGCGGATTTCGCGCCTCAGCGCCGGGTTCTTGTTCGGGTCGAAGCAATCGCCATTGTCGCCTTCGCAGTTCACGCAGGCCTTCATGATCGCCTTCAGATGCTTGGCGACGACCTTGGAACCGGTGACGAGGGCGGCAACCTTCTGCTCTTCCTTGACCTTCCAGTTGATGTATTCCTCGATATCCGGATGGTCGATGTCGACGACAACCATCTTGGCGGCGCGGCGGGTCGTACCGCCCGACTTGATCGCGCCGGCAGCGCGGTCGCCGATCTTCAGGAAGCTCATCAGGCCGGAGGAACGGCCGCCGCCGGAAAGCTTTTCGCCTTCGCCGCGCAGCATGGAGAAGTTGGAGCCGGTGCCGGAGCCGTACTTGAAGAGGCGCGCTTCGCGCACCCAGAGATCCATGATGCCGCCCTCGTTGACGAGGTCGTCTTCGACGGACTGGATGAAGCAGGCATGCGGCTGCGGGTGCTCATAGGCAGACTTCGACTTCACCAGCTTGCCGGTAAAGGGGTCGACATAGAAGTGACCCTGGCCGGGGCCGTCGATGCCGTAGGCCCAGTGCAGGCCGGTGTTGAACCACTGCGGGGAGTTCGGGGCAACACGTTGGGTGGCGAGCATGTAGGCAAGCTCGTCCTTGAAGGCAGAGGCATCTTCTTCGGACGAGAAATAGCCGCCCTTCCAGCCCCAATAGGTCCAGGTGCCGGCAAGACGGTCGAAGACCTGGCGCGCATCGGTTTCCGAGCCATATTGCTCTTCCTTCGGAAGGCTCTTCAACGCGGCTTCGTCGGCAACGGAGCGCCACAGGAAGGAAGGAACGTCGTTTTCTTCAACCTTCTTCAGCTTTGCCGGAACGCCGGCCTTGCGGAAATACTTCTGCGCCAGGATGTCGGCCGCGACCTGGGAGAACTGCGCGGGAACGTCAATGTTCTCCAGGCGGAAAACGATCGAACCGTCGGGGTTCTTGATCTCGCTGGTCGCCTTGCGGAATTCGATCTCCGCGTAAGCGCTTTGACCTGCCTTTGTGAAACGGCGTTCTATGCGCATTTCCTTGAACCTCTATTTGCGCGCCCCCATCCCCTTGACCAAGGCGCAAGTTTCCTCATCCGGCAGCGCCGGAAGATGCGCAGCCAGTTCTCGTTTCCGTATCGTGACAGGAGTGTCATTGCAGAATGACTTCCCTGTATCTTGTGGTGATGGTGGCTGCAAACGCTAAATATAGTATTAACAGCTTCTTATCGCCAGTCCCGGATGTCACTTTTTGAAGAACAAAATCGCGCGCAAAATCCCTCAGGGGCAGGCCTCCGTCATGGATGCAATGCCTTGATTCACGCTTGAGTTTTGAAAAGAACCGGCCTCGTTAATTCCGGTTCAGCTACCGCCGAAACATCGGAAATCATTAAGTGAGAAACAGGTGATTCCGTCAAGGGGTGGTCGTTAAGGAAGCATTCACCACAACATATTGTGGACGGGGCTGTGGAGACTGGGGAAAAGCCGGAAGCGCCTGATCCTCAGGGGTTTTGAAGGCCCCAAGTGCCCAAAAGCGCAGGCGAGAAGAAAAAGTCGACCGAAATCCAAACCTATCAGTTGTATTTCTCGCTTCAATCGGCATTGCGATTCGGAGAGCCCCCAGAACGCGTCGAGAGCAACGTGAGGACTTTAATCCACCCCGGAATGCCGACGGTTGCTCTGTGTGATTCGGGCCACGAACAAGCATCGACCTGTGCTCTGGTAATCACGCCACACCGGGATGGCAGGGCAGCGTCAGCGCGGTGCTTTGGCAATCGGCTCTTGGTAGCTGAAGCCCATGTCCCAGGGGAAGTAGATCCAGGTATCCTGGCTGACTTCCGTCACGAAGGTGTCAATCGTCGGCACGCCGAGGGGCTTGGCATAGACGCAGGCGAAATGCGCCTTGGGGAGCATGGCGCGGACCTGCACCGCCGTCTTGCCGGTATCGGTCAGGTCGTCGACGACGAGGATTCCTTCGCCGCCATTCTCCTTGAGCTCCGGCGCAATGCCCTTCAGCACCATCATATCCCCCTGGTTCACATAATCGTGATAGGAGGCGACGCAGACCGTTTCGATCAGGCGGATGTTGAGTTCCCGGCAGATGATTGCCGCCGGCACCAGTCCGCCGCGGGTGATGCAGACGATGCCCTTGAATTCTTTGTTAAGGCCAGCGATGCGCCAGGCAAGCGCGCGGGCATCGCGATGGAACTGATCCCAGGAAACGGGAAAGGCTTTATCGGGGAGGGACATCGAACTGCTCCGCAGGCGTAAAGAGGCAAACCGCCGGCGATCGAACGCTGTCCGTCAAAACGCAAATCGCGCAGCCTGAACTGCGCGAAAGGAAATGCCGGAGGCAGTCGCCGGTCGCCGCAATTAGCGGGATTTGCATCCAAAACGCAAGTCCCGCCGCTTCGTCAGCGGGAGAGCAGGGTGAGTGCGGTCATCGATTGCAGCACAGCTTTCGTCGTGCCGCCGAAGATCATCTGCCAAAGGCGCGAATGCGTATAGGCGCCCATGACAAGAAGATCGATGCTGCTGTCGGAGAGGCGGTTTTCAATCACGCTCGAGGCGCTCTTGTGAGCGCTTTCGGCGACCGCAAGCGTGGCCTTCACGCCGTGGCGGGCAAGGGTTGCAGCGATCTCGGCTCCCGCCAGGCCGGCGGTCTGCATCGCCGTATCCACAGGGTCGACGGAGAACACTTCGACCTCATCGGCCGCCTTCAGGAACGGCATGGCATCGAATGTCGCGCGTGCGGCCTCTTTCGAGCCGTTCCAGGCGATCATCACCCGTTTGATCGGCTTTGGCTGGCGCATGATGTAGGGGATGATCAGAACCGGGCGGCCGCTTTCGAAGAGGAAACTGTCGATGTCGGCTTGGTTGTCCGACGGCTTCGAAGGATCAGCCTGCGAGGCAATCAAGAGGTCCGCGCTACGGGCGCTCTCGATCAGCGGTGCCGAGCCGTATCCCGCCGCGGTGGCAAAGCTGCGCCATTCGAACGACACGCCCGAAGCCCCGGCTTTCTGACGAAAGATGCGCTCCACCTCGACGGTCTCGGTGTGGGCCATATCCTGCAGGGCCTGAAGGGCGACCGGATCGGGAATTTCCATCGGCGCAACCAGCGGGACTGCTGAAATACTTTCGGCATGGAGTCCGATGACGTGAGCGTCGTGTTCGGCGGCAATGGCAAACGCAAAATCGGCGGCAGCCCGGCTGCAGTCGGCCGTATCGAGAATGGCGAGTATGGTTTTGTACGACATATCAATTCTCCTTGGCAGCTGAAAATAAGCTCCGCAGGCAAGGAATGCGTTCGCTGCCGGAACGGTTCCGGGCGAGGGTAATCCCTGCGTGAACGGCTCAAGCTTCTGCGGAATGGTTTTCCGAAATCTCCCTGGCTTTGCGAATGCCCTCGATCATGGCGTGAACTTCGGCGCCCGCCGCATCCACAGCCGCCTGCGCACGGCCGCGCACGACGATTTCCGTTGAAAATTTCTGGCCGATGTAGCGCGGGTAAGAGCCGATGCTGGTTTCCGGATGGGCCTTTTGAATGGCGGCGAGCGGCATGCCGATCTCGCCCTCCGCATAGGGAGAGGCGATGGCGAGCGAGAGCATGCGCGTTCCGGTGCGAAGCGTCGGCAGAACATTGTCGACCATTGCTTGGAACACTTGCGGCACGCCGGCCATCACGTAGACGTTGCCGATGACGAAGCCCGGCGCCGTCGAGACGGGATTGGCGATGTGTGCAGCACCGCGCGGCATGCGCGCCATGCGCTGGCGGGCTTCGGTGAATTCCATCTCGCGGCGCTTGTACATGTCACCGAGCAGCGTCATTGCCGCCGCATCATGCTCGCAGGGCACTCCGAAAGCCTTGGAGACCGCATCCGCGGTGATGTCGTCATGCGTCGGGCCGATACCGCCCGACGTGAACACGTAATCATATTTGCTTCGCAGAGCATTCAAGGCATCGGCGATCGCCTCCTCGTCGTCGGCGACGATACGCACCTCTTTGAGATCGATGCCGGACAGCAGAAGCATATCCGCCAGATGGCCAATATTCTTGTCCGTGGTCCGGCCGGAAAGGAGTTCGTCGCCGATGGCGAGCATGGCGGCGGTGACGAGGGTTTCATTGCTCATGAAAGATTTCCAATAGTGGGGCTTCGCTAAAGGTAGCGTCCTTTTTCGGGGTTGCAAACGGCGGCACTCCGTCGCGCAAGGCACAATGGAAACGACAAGTGAATTTTCGTCTACATCGAGTGAACACTGAGTTACTCCCGAACGGGTTATGCTGGCAGGAGCGCACTGCTAAAACCCCGCCCGTCACCAGTTCAAGCCCATGTCTCAAGGGAGTTCATTATGGCGAAGGTTCTCGTTCTCTATTATTCCGCGTATGGCCACATCGAAACAATGGCATATGCCGTTGCGGAAGGTGCCAAATCGGCCGGTGCCGAGGTTAGTGTCAAGCGCGTTCCGGAACTGGTGCCGGAAGAAGTCGCCAAGGCGTCCCACTTCAAGCTTGATCAAGCTGCTCCGATCGCTACCCCCGAAGAGCTTAGCGACTACGATGCGATCATCGTGGGCGCCGGCACGCGTTTCGGCACCGTTGCATCGCAGATGCGCAACTTCTGGGACCAGACGGGTGGCCTCTGGTTCGCCGGCAAGCTCGTCGGCAAGGTAGGCTCGGTATTCACCTCGTCCGCTACGCAGCATGGCGGCCAGGAATCGACCATCCTCGGCTTCATCCCGACCTTCCTGCACCAGGGCATGGTCGTCGCCGGTCTTCCTTATGCCTTCCAGGGCCAGATGGGCGTGGATGAGATCAAGGGCGGTTCGCCCTACGGCGCCTCGACGATCACGAACGGAGACGGCTCGCGTCCGCCTTCGGCAATCGAACTCGAGGGCGCAAAGTATCAGGGCGCGCACGTTGCAAGGCTCGCGGCAAAGCTCGCTGGCTAAAACTTACGCACGACAGAGAAACGGCGCGGTTTATTGCCGCGCCGTTTCTCGTTCAAAGCCCGCATGGACGGCTAGTGGATCGCCATGGACGTCGCGGCATTGATCCTGGTTGTATCCGGGCCGTTGTAGGTATCGATCAACCGTGAAGCGATCTCCTCGATCGTCCTGTGTCCGTCGTTGTAGAGATCAATGGCGGCGCTGCATAGCACTTGGGTTCTCGTATCGTTCACCGACGCCCCATAGTGTCGGTACCACGCCTGAACGGCTCGAGACAGAATCTTGAAATCGGCTTCGCGTATTGGTCTGCAGGAAGTGAACATCCGAAACCCCTCTAACCTGTACAGGCAGGGGGCATAGTATTCGGGTTATATAAGCGGTCAATGATGTAATCGCGCTACGTCCGTTTTCGTACCTTGGACGCTCACCTCGCAACATCATGCCTGCCATTCACGGACGTGCAGGAACACTTGTGGCGTAGAAAAGTTTTCCCTCATCAAGCGCGGAAGCCAAGAGGAGACACCGTGTTCGTAGTTCTGATCGGCGCAGCCCTCGTGATCTGCGGAACTTTCCTCCTGTTCCGGGAGGCACTCGGCCGGCGCCCGCTCAGCGATCCGCACCGAACTTCCTCTACCGACACCAAGCGGACGTTGGAGCCGAGTGGACAGGGGCTTCGTTTTCTGGGAGTGACGAGAAACTGGCTGGGCCTGGGCTTGGCAGCAGCCGGAGGGGCGCTGTTGATCCTGGCGGCTTACATGTAGCGCGCGCGCCGGTCCGGTACCGTACTAGTACCTTTGGGCGGGTTTGCGATGGTTGCGTTATCTGGCATTCTGCTACTGGGGCACACAGAGATCGTGGGTCCACCTGCCGCAGGGTTTTGAAGGTCCCCGCGGCACGAGGTGCGACAGGGCTCGCTTTCCAACCCTTCGGCGAGCCCTCGTCGTGCCTTAGGCGCCATGCCAACCTTCGCTCCCTTATGCGCCGGTGACCTCAATAGGCGTCTTCATGATGATTTCACGATGCGGGTACGGGATGGAAATACCCGCTGCCTTGAACGCGTCCCACAAAGCAATGAGCACTTCGCCGCGAACGTTTGTCAGTCCGTTGCTCGGATCGGAGATCCAGAATCTCAGCTTGAAGTCGAGCGATGATGCGCCAAACCCTATCATCCAGCAGACCGGCTTGGCGTAGGTGCTGGCAACGCGGGGTATGGTTTGCGCGGCCTCGATAGCGATGCGGACAACCTCGTGCGGATCGCTGTCGTACGAGGTTCCGAAGCTCACTTCGATGCGGACATATTCACTGGAGAACGACCAGTTCACGACCTGCTGAGAAATGAAGTCTTCGTTTGGGATGAGATACTCCTTGCCATCTCTGGTGATGACCGAGACGAAGCGGGAGCGCAGGTCGCGAATCGAGCCGAAGGTTTCCCCCAGCGTAATCGTGTCGCCTGGTTTGATGGATTTATCGAGCAGGATAATGATTCCGGAGATGAAGTTGGAGACGACCTTCTGCAGGCCAAAACCGATGCCGACGCCGACTGCACCCGAAAAGATCGTGAGTGCCGTCAGGTCGATGCCTGTTGCAGACAAGGCAATTGCGCCCGCAACAACGATCAGCCCTATCTTGATCAATTTGCTGATGAGGACCTTCAAGGATGGTGTGAGATCGGCGGATTTTTGTATCCAGTTGGAGGACATGTTGCCGATCAGGACCGCGAGCCAGATCATCGCGACAGAAAGGACGATGGCCTTCACGACAAGCAACATCGACAGCCGAACCGCGCCGAGATTGACGGCCACGCCATCGAGGGCTGCCAGAAGCGCGCCGTCGAGCCCAAGCGCGTAAAGTGCAAAGTAGAGCCAGCCGACGGCGGCAACTACGCGCGCCAGAGTTTGATTTCTGATGATGCGCGTGAGCACCGATATGACGAACCACGCCACCGCCAACGTAAGTGCTGTCGACACGAGCCACCGGTGCGAGGGCCATGCAAATTGCAGCAACGCCACATCCGCAATTGCAAGCCACACAATGAGGAAGAGCCAGCGAAGTCGCCGCATGAACGCGATGATGACGCGCAGCAGGTCCGGATTGCCCTTGATCGTACGGGCGCGGGATTCCACTGCCGGCTCTATCCGTTTGGCCAAGAAACCGGAAAGCAGGTAACCGACGAGGATCAGGGCGGACTGATAGAGCGTCCACTCGTTCAGAAGGAAAGTCTGCAGCCAGGATTTGGCAGCGTTGACCGCCTCTACGAAATCCATCGTCTTTCTCGTCGTCGTTCTCCGGGATAACCGGCGGGAGCGGGATTTTGTTCAAAATCGCGAAATCGAATCGCCCTGACAGAACGAGATTTCCCCCTCGGATCGGTTGGCGCGAGGTCCGGCGGATGCAGATGCTTTTAATTTCTGCCTGGCGTAGTACGCGGCGCTACGCTCTGTTTATTTGGTGCGGGCGACGGGAATCGAACCCGTACAGCCAAAGGCCGAGGGATTTTAAGTCCCTTGCGTCTACCAGTTTCGCCACGCCCGCATACTTTTTCCCTTCAAGCACTTGGGCGATTCAGTCAAGCAGATGTTTTGCAACTCTCAGGAAGGTTTATCCCTGAGCAGGTACCGTTTTGATCCTCTGCCTGATCTGCAGACGCCGGTAGACGGCGCGGCCGGCGAGAATCCCGAGCGCGGCTCCGGCGGCCTTGACGACCACGTCGTGCAGACGCGCATGCCGTGTCGGCGATAGGTATTGCAACGATTCGATCGCAAGCGCACCGAAGATCAAGAAGAGTGCGACGAGCTTCCACTGCCGCGGATAGGCGATCGCAAAGACGAAACCCGCGACGACATAGGCAAGCGCGCGGTCGCCATCGACGGTCGTGATCGTATGCGGCCTGAGGTCGATCGGCGAAACGGTGACGAAAATGATGGCCGCAAGCAGCAGCCAGGCGAGCGGTCGAAGGAGACGTGAAATCATCATACTGTCACGTTTAGCAACATTGCCAGGCAAACGCACCGGGCAACGGCGATAAACCGCCGTCACGCTTAAAAAAGCCTTCCGTAGGACCAGGAACCGAAAGGGCGCTGAATCGGCTTCTTTTGCCAGCCGACCTATGCCATAGCGGTGTCCGGATAAGGAATGCACCGATGACTATTACACGACAGGACGTAGAGCGCGCTGAAGAAGCGTTGCGCGGCCTCTTTCCCGCGACACCGCTGCAGCTCAATGACCATCTTTCGGCGCGCTATGGCGCTGAAATCTGGCTGAAGCGGGAAGACCTTTCGCCGGTCCGTTCCTACAAGATTCGCGGCGCCTTCAACTTCTTTCGCAAGGCGATTGCACAAGGCGGCGGCGAGCGCGTCTTCGTCTGCGCTTCGGCGGGCAATCATGCGCAGGGCTTTGCCTATGTCTGCCGCCACTTCGGGGTGCAGGGCGTTGTCTACATGCCGGTGACCACACCGCAGCAGAAGATCGACAAGACCCGCATCTTCGGCGCGGAGTTCATCACCATCAAACTCTATGGCGACTTCTTCGATCAGTGCTACCAGGCGGCGCGCGACCATGCGGAAGCTGCCGGAGGCGTCATGGTGCCGCCGTTCGACCATGAGGACATCATCGAGGGACAGGCGACGGTCGCCGCCGAGATCATGCAGCTGCTGCCGGAGGGCAGGGTGCCCGACATGCTGATCATGCCGGTTGGCGGCGGCGGACTTGCCGCAGGAATCACGGGCTATCTTGCTGGCTCGCTGCCGAAATCCGCATTCGTGTTTACCGAGCCGGCGGGCGCGCCAAGTTTCAGGCGGAGCATCGAGGCGGGCGAGGTGGTCACCCTTCAGAAAGTCGACAATTTTGTCGATGGCGCAGCCGTCGGCCGAATCGGAGACCTTAATTTCGCAGCGCTCAGGGACTTTTCCCCGGAACAGGTCATGCTGATGCCGGAAAATGCCATCTGCGTGACGATTTCGGAAATGCTGAATGTCGAAGGCGTCGTGCTGGAGCCTGCAGGGGCGCTGTCGCTGACCGCGCTTGCCGCGATGGACCCGCAGACCGTCCGCGGCAAGACCATCGTTGCCATCGTCTCCGGCGGCAATTTCGACTTCGAGCGGCTGCCTGATGTCAAGGAGCGCGCCATGCGCTACGCCGGCCTGAAGAAATATTTCATCCTGCGGATGCCTCAGCGTCCGGGCGCACTTCGCGATTTCCTCAATCTGTTGGGTCCGGACGACGATATCGCCCGGTTCGAATATCTCAAGAAGACGGCGCGCAACTTCGGTTCGGTCCTGATCGGTATCGAAACCACGGCACCGGAGAACTTCGCGACGCTGATTGCGAATTTTGAAAAGGCCGGCCTGGGCTTCGAGGACATCACCGAGAACGAGATCCTCGCCAACCTCATCATTTGACTTTGCGGGCAGCTGCGGCCCGTGCTAAATGCGATACATGGCTTCGATCTTTTCCAGTATTGTCTCGATCTTTTCCGGCGGCAAATCCGCCGAAGACAGCGCGGCGCCTAAGGGCGAACCGCAGCTTTACGGCGATTGCGCCATCTATGCCGAGCCGCGGAAGGAAGGCAGCCAGTTCCGCCTGGCAGGCCGCATCGAAAAGACGGTCGGCGACGAGGTTCTGGTGCGCAATTTCATCCGCGCCGACGTGTTTTCCTCTTCAGACGATGCGATCGAGTGCACCGTGCGCAAGGCACAGCAGATCATCGATCAGCACGGCCCGTCGCTTTTTGGCGACGGCGAAAAGGAGCGTCAGGTTTAGCCTGACGCTGAAATGCTCTTCCTCGGAATGCCATCGGCGAGCGGCTGCAACACGGGATGCGCATCGTCCTGATGCACCCCTAATTTCACGACGACTGTCGGACCTGACCGTTTTTTAACCCTATCGCGCTATGCAGATCTGGTTGGAGAGTGGAAGGCGTGATGGCAATTCTCAACCTCGGTCTCATTGTCCTGCAAGCCCTCGGCTATTTCACGCTGATGGTGACCTTGCTGCATTTCCGCCATCGGCTGGGCCTTGGCGTCTTCATGACGGCGCTGGGCGTCATGCACTTTCTCGAAACGTACCTCGCCGCCGTTTTCTATGTGTCGCTGCCCTTCGGCGTCGCATCGCCGGGATCGTCGGTGTTCTTCGCTGGCAAGTTGATGATGATCCTGATGCTTTATCTTCAGGAGGACGCATCGACGGTCCGGCAGCCGATCTACGGGCTGTTCATCGGCAATCTGCTGACGGTGGCGATCGCCTGGATTCTGCAGCTGCATCAGACCGTCGAAGTTTCGCCCGGCAACGGCGCCGATTTCGCTTTCCTGAACGAAATGGGCTGGCTGATGGTCTGGGGCACGACGCTGCTCTATCTCGATGCGCTCGGCATCATCCTGCTTTATGAGCGCCTCGGCCGCTGGATCAAACGGAATGTGATTTTTCGTTTCCTGATCTGCGGCCTTGTCTTGCTGACGTTCGACCAGATCGGCTTCTTCGGCGCCTTGCACCTTTTCCTCGACGTGCCGCTCGCAGCGTTCTGGGGCGGCTGGATCGCGAAGATGTTCGCGATCTTCGTCTACACCGCACTGTTTGCCGTCTACGAGGTTTATATTCGCCGAAAGGCTATTTCCGGTGCGCCGCGCTCCCTCAGCGACCTGTTCGGCGATCTGACGTTCCGCGAGCGGTACAATGATCTTCTCGAACGGACGGGCAGGGACATTTTGACGGGCGTTTACGACCGCTCGCGCATGGAGCTGGAAGCACCGGTGATGGTGCGTGAAGCGTTGCGTCAGGGGCACTTCGTAACCGTCATCATCATCGACGCCGACCATTTCAAGGACGTCAACGATAACTTCGGTCACCTGCAGGGTGACGAGGTGCTCAAGGCAATCACGTCCCGGCTTGGAACGATCCTGCGTTCTGCAGACAGGGTGTTCCGCTTCGGCGGTGAAGAATTCGTCGCGATCTGCCCGGCTACGAGCCACCAAGAGGGGCTGCTGGTCGCCGAACGCCTCAGATGGGCAATCGCGACGAGCGTCAGGACGCCGGACGCGCAGTCCGTCACTGTCAGCATCGGCGTTGCAACGGCGGACGAGGATGGCGTGAGCTTTACCACCGTTCTCTCCGCGGCGGATGAACGGCTCTATCAGGCAAAGAAGAGCGGCCGCAACTGCGTTGTCGGCCGCTCGGGTCTCGTCAAGGTCGGCTGAGGTTTACGCTGCGCGGAATATCTTTGCGCCGGATGGCGCGCTCGTCGCCCCGCCGTCGACTGTGATCTCGATCCCGGTAACGTTCGATGAATCGTCCGAGGCAAAGTAGAGCGCTGCCTTGGCGATCTCCTCGGCTTCGCTCATGCGGCCGAGCGCGCTCATGCCACCGATGCGTTCTTCCAGTGCTGCGGCTGCATCCGGCGTCTGCGAATAAGGAGCCCAGATGGGCGTCTTCGTGCCGCCCGGGGTCACCTGGTTGACGCGAATGCCGCGGGGCGCGAGCTCGGATGCCATGTTGCGCGTCATGGAACGGACCGCACCCTTGGTCGCAGCATAGGCCGACCAGCCCGGCATGCCGAGAACCGCATGCACTGAGCCGTTGAGGATCACCGAGGCGCCGTCGTTCAGATGCGGCAGCGCCGATTGAACCGTGAAGAACACGGCCGTCAGATTGGTGCTGATAATGCGCTCGAACTGCTCAAGTGATGTCTGACCGAGCGGCGTTGCGCCGCCGATGCCGGCATTGGCGAAAAGGATGTCGAACCTGCCGAACTCTGCTGCCGCTTCCGCGAAGGCCCTTTCGGTGGCCGCGACGTCGGTGACATCGACCTTCAGCGCCAGCACGCCTTCACCCAGCGTTTTCTGCGCGGCGGCGAGCGTTTCCGGATTGCGCCCGGTGATGATGACTTTCGCACCTTCGGCCAGAAACACCTTGGCTGTTGCAAGGCCGATGCCGCTATTGCCGCCGGTGATCAGGGCGACTTTGTTCTTGAGACGCATGGGATGGCTCCTCTTGGAAGTGAACGCAATCTGGATTATGGTTGAAATCCATGCTGGAGGATTATGCTTATAATCCAGATAAGTCAAGAGGCATTGCCGGGAGTATCCTATGGGCCATTCACAACTCGAAAAGCAGAAGACGCACGAGCGGATCGTCGAGATCGCGTCCCGCCGCTTGCGCGAGAAGGGTCTGGAGGGCATCGGAGTGGCCGACATCATGAAGGAAGCCGGGCTGACGGTCGGCGGCTTCTATAAACACTTCGAGTCCCGCGATCAGCTTGTCGCCGAGGCGATGCAACTGGCCTTCGGTTCATGGGAGGCAAATGTCAGGGCGCAGGGCAAGGAGCCGAAAGACATTCCGCTTAGCGCGTATGCGGCGACCTATATGAGCAAGGGCCACCTCGGCGGTGTAGGGGAAGGCTGCCCCTTTGCTGCGTTGACTGCCGATCTTGCCCGCTCCGGTGAAGAGTGCCGCACGCTCGCGACGGAGCAGATGAGGATCAATCTGGGCAAGATGACCGAAAGGATCGCCGGGGAGGCCGGACCGGACGCCGAAGCGCGCCGCAAGGCGATCATTGTCACTTCGGTCATGGCAGGCGCGGTCGGGCTCGCCCGAATCGCCAGTGACGAGGCTTTCGCTTCCGAAATCCTCGAAACCGTCGAAGCCTTCGTCAACGAGTTCGCAGGCAAATGAAAACGGCCGGCGAGGGGCCGGCCGTTTTTGAAGCGGGTTGAAGCTTCTTGCTGTTAAGCTGCGAGAGCGAGCTCTTCGGCGCGGGCCTTGGCGGCACCGATCGCCTTTTCGGCAGCTTCAGGACCAAAGGCGAGGCCTTCGACATAGATCGTCTCGATATCGGTGATGCCGAGGAAGCCGAGCACCGACTTCAGGTAAGGCACGGCATGGTTCATGCCGGCGGCAGGACCCTGCGAATAGACGCCGCCGGAGGCGAGAACGACATAGACCTTCTTGCCGGTTGCGAGGCCAACCGGACCGCTTTCGGTGTACTTGAAGGTGCGGCCGGCGCGGGCGACATTGTCGATCCAGGTCTTCAGCGACGAATAGATGTTGAAGTTGATGAGGCCCGTGCCGATCACGACCGTGTCAGCGGCGAGCAGTTCGTCGACCAGCGCATCGGAGGTTTTGACGGCTTCGGCTTCCTGTGCGGTGCGCTGATCGGCTGGCTTGCGGATGGCGGCGGTGAAGAGATCGTCGATATGCGGCAGCGGATTGGCAGCGAGGTCGCGGCGAACGATGGCGCTGCCGGACTTCTGGCTCTGAAGCTTGGCGACCAGGTCGGTGGCAATCGTGGTCGAAAGCGATTCAGCGCGCGGGCTGGAGGTCAGAAGAAGGATGGAAGACATGGTCAAATTTCCTTTTCGAATTACGTTTGGCCGCCTTTTCAGGGAGGTCGGCGGCTGCTTCGAGAAGGAAAATAAGTCTGGCCTGCTATCGAAAAAACTGGGATAATGTCGATCGAAATCATCGATGGATTGGATATATGCTCCCGAACCCAACCCTGGACCAACTACAGGTGTTTTTGACCGTCGCCGAAACCGGCAGCTTCTCCGCAGCGTCCCGCGTCTTGAACCGGGCGCAGTCGGTCATCAGCTATACAATCGCCAATCTCGAGGCGCAGCTCGAGATGCCGCTCTTCGAGCGGTCGGGTGCGCGCCAGCCGAAACTGACGGCTGCGGGCAAGGCGATGCTCGAGGATGCACGCCGACTGATGACTGACCTGCAGGTGATGCGCGCCCGCGTGAAAAGCCTGAAGGATGGGCTGGAGGCGGAGGTTTCCGTCGCAATCAGCGTCATGGTCCCGTCGTCGGCGACGGTGGAGGTTCTGCGCGAGTTCCAAGAGAAGTTTCCCTCCGTTGCGCTCAACCTTGCGGTTGGCGAACTCGGCATGGTCATGGACTCCGTTCTGAGCGGCAAGGCGACGATTGGCATCGGTGGAGCTGTTCTGAAGCAGGATGATTCGATCCATATGGAAAAGATTGGTCATTCCTTCATGCTGCCCGTGGCTTCACGCGACCATCCTTTGGCGCGGATCGACCGGCCGCTCACGCTAGGCGATGTGCGCGAAGAGGTGCAGCTCGTCGTCACCGACGCGTCCGGGCTGACGACGGGCCGGGACTTCAACGTTCTTTCCTATAAGACGTGGCGCCTCAGCGACATTTCGACCAAGCACGCGTTGATCCGGGGCGGCTTGGGATGGGGCGGTCTGCCTGCGTCGATAATCCGCGACGACCTCGCGAACGGCACGCTCGTTCACCTCGACCTTCAAGCCTATGAACAGGGCGAGTATCCAATTTACGCCATGCGGCGCCTTGCCAATCCGCCCGGACCGGCAACCGCATGGATAATCGGCGCGTTCGAAGCGCGGCTCTCGCGGTGCCCCACGCATGCGGATTTCAAGGCATTTCTGAACGAAATCCGGTCACCCGAAATCCCGCTTGCGGCGGAGTAGGCGAGGCTCCGCAGCCTCGCCGGTTCACGCCAGCTCTAGAGTACCAGCCGGAATTTCGAAAAGCCGTCGCTTCCTTCGCCGGCTTCCTCGATCTTCGCACCCTTGACGTCTGCCAGGAACTGCTTGGCCCTCGGTCCGCTTTCGAAAACGGCGGTTGTTCCCGCTAGCGGCTTGAAGGTCCAGTTGCCGTCGGCCGAGGGATTGATGGTGCCCTGGTCGTGGATGAAGCGGACGATGACGTCGCGATTGGTATCCGGCGCCTGGAAGACGACCTTGTCGGAGGCGATCTCGGGGAACTTGCCGCCACCGCCGGCGCGATAGTTGTTGGTCACCACAACGAATTTCTGCGCGGAATCGATCGGTTTTCCGTCGAACTGCAGATTTTGGATGCGGTTCGAGTTTTCGTTGATCGGCTTGCCGTCATTGTCGTACTTGCGCGGCTGCGACAGGTCGATCTGGTAAGTCACGCCATCGATGACGTCGAAGTTGTAGGACGGGAAATCGTTGTTGAGCAGCGCCGCGTCCTTGGCGCCGGGCTTGATCTCGTTGAACATGCCGGCAGACATTTCCAGCCAGTTTTTCACCTGTTCGCCGGTCACGACAACCGCCTGGACGGTGTTCGGATAGAGATAGAGGTCGGCGACATTCTTGATCGCCACGTCGCCGGCAGGAACATCGGTGTAGTAATCGGCACCGCCCCTGGCCGCCGGCCTTGAAAGGAGCGGCTGCCGAAAGCACCGGCAGAGCCTTGAACTCCGTGTCAACAAGCATCTGCTTGATGTACCAGGTCTGCGCCTGGCTGACGATCTGGACCGACGGATCGTCAGCAACCAGCGCGAAATAGGAATAGAGCGGTGCCGACGTCTTGCCGACCGGCGTGCGGACATAGGCGAGCGTCGCCTCGTGCTCGGCCTTGGCGGCCTCGATCACTTCGTTCTTGTCGCTGACATCCGCAACGATCTTCTTGTTCTCGTCGCGATGATAGATGGGGCGCGCCTCGGCGGTGAAGTCGACGATCTTCCAGCTCTTGCCGTCCTTTTCCAGAAGCAGGTCGATGAGGCCGAGATGCGAGCCCCAGAAGCCTGCCATGACCGTCGGCTTGCCGTGCAACGTGCCCTTGACCGGATCGGCGTTGGCGATGCCGTCCCAGGTCTTCGGGCCGGGGAAGACGAGGTGCTGGTGGCCGGTGAAGATCGCATCGATGCCATCGACGGCAGCCAGGTAGAGCGAGGCGTTTTCCATTTTCTCGGATGGTGCCGCGCCGTCGATGCCGGAGTGGGAAAGCGCGATGACGATATCCGCACCTTCCTCCTTCATGACAGGAACCCAGGCTTTGGCGGCCTCGACGATGTCGCGGGTCTGAGCCTTGCCTTCAAGGTTCTTGATATCCCAGAGCATGATCTGCGGCGGCACGAAGCCGATGAAGCCGATCTTGACCGGGCTCTCGTTGCCGGCGCCATCCTTGATCTGCTTTTCGACGATCACGTACGGCTTGAAGAACAGATCGTCCTTCTTCGGGTCGGCGGCAAGCTGCCCCTTGGTCAGGTTGGCGCAGACGAACGGGAAATTCGCGCCGCCAAGCACCTTGAACATGAAATCGAGGCCGTAGTTGAACTCGTGGTTTCCGAGCGTGCCGACCGTATAGCCGAGCGTGTTCATCGCCTTGACGACGGGGTGGACGTCGCCGTCCTTCATGCCGTGCTGATAGGCCATGTAGTCACCCATCGGATTGCCCTGCAGCACGTCGCCATTGTCGATCAGCAGCGAGTTTGCCGCTTCGCCACGGATCGAATCGATGATCGTCGCCGTGCGCGCCAGACCCATCGTGTCGTTCGGCTTGTCGGCATAATAGTCGTAGGGAAAGACGTTGACGTGAATATCTGTCGTTTCCATGAGCCGCAGATGCGCCTGATTGGCGGCTGCTCGCGCCGTGAAAGGGTGGAGGAGAACGAGCGCCGAAGTTGCGGCAATGCCGCCAAGCAGCGAACGTCGGCTAATCGGCGGCAGTTCGAGTACGGAAGCCATGGGAACTCCTTTGAAAACCAGGCATCAGCTGCGCTGAGGCGAGACTAGGGTGATTTCCAAAGGAGTAAACCCTGAAAATAACAGGGCTTTAGCGCGTCAGGACCGGCCTCACTTCCTTGTGGAAGAACCGGAAATAGGAGGAGACCTGCGCGCGGGCATTGGAGTTCGGATCGAACTGGATGCCGAGGCGGCCGTTGTGGCTCCAGCGGATGATGCCATGGAGCGTCCCCAGGTCCTCCGCAAGGATCTGTACGCGGCTGCCGGATGCCGCGTGGATCGGCGATCTGATTTCGACCGCCATGCCGGTGACAGACATGTCAAGAATACGGGCGTCCACTTCCTTGTTGAGGTAGCGGACCTTCCCGAATACGCGGCAATATTTGCGTTCAGCCTTACGCGTAATGATATTCAAATTTCGCATGATGCTGCTGCTCCCAATTGAAATTTATAAGCCTAGGTTATCGCGAAAAGATTGAAAATGTTTTTACAGCAATTGCTAAACTATGAGCTGGCTTCGATCTTCTGATTCCGCGCCCGGCGGGCGACTACGTGCTCGCGCCAGATCGTGAAGATGCCGGCTGCGACGACGATCACCGAGCCCACGATCATGTTGAATGTCAGTGTTTCGCTATAGATCGTAACGCCGATGATGCAGGCATAGACAAGCTGCAGATAGGTGAGCGGCTGAACGGCTGAGGCGTCGAGCATGTCATAGGCGCGGATCAGGAAGTAATGGCTGGAGATGCCGGTCATGCAGAGAAGCGCCATCCACCCCCAGTCGCCGGCCGACATCCATGTCCAATAGAAAGGCCCGATGAGCGTCATCGTAATGCCGCCGGCGACGCCGGTGTAGAAAAAGCTGGTCATGGCGGAATCATCGCGGCTGACGAGGCGGGTGGCGAGAACGTAGAAGGCGAAAAGGAAGCAGCCGAAGATAGGAAGCAACAGCTTCGGATCGAGGAAGCCGCTTTCCGGCTTCAGGATCAGAAGCACGCCTGCGAGCCCCGCACAGATTGCCGTCCAGCGGCGCCAACCGACGCGTTCGCCGAGCAGTGGCATGGAGAGCAGGGCGATCAGAATGGGTGTGCCGGCAAAGATTGCCTGTGAATGGGCGAGGCCGACGGTCGCGAAACTGCTGATTGCCACGACGACCTGCGCGGCAAGCACCACGCCACGGAAGACCTGGAGAATGGGCCGTTTTGTGCGTGCTGTCGCTTTGAACCCGCCACGCATTCTGGAAGCGAGCAGAATCGTGAAAAGCGCAAAGGCCCAATAGCGGATCATCGTCACAAAAACGGGAGGGTAGACGCTCGCCAGATGCTTTGAGATGCCATCTTGCAGGGAAAAGATGGTGATCGCCAGGAGGACGAAAATATAGCCTTGGGTCTTGGATTTCATGTCTTGCCGTGAGGCGGGAACGGCCCGCGTTCGATCGAACCTAGGTCAGGTTTCCGACTGCATTGCAAGGCCCTAAAGGCCGACATTCGGCCTATCGATGATTTCCCGAAGCGCGAAGCTGGAATTGATCTTCACGACGTGGGGCAGGGCCGAGAGCCAGTCGCGGTGGATGCGCTCATAGTCTTCGAGATCGCGGGCCGCAACGCGCAGAATATAGTCATACTCGCCGGACATCAGATAGCAGACGAGCACGTTCGGGCAGCGCTTCACCGCCGCCTCGAACTCCGCAAGCGTCTTTGCGAACTGGCCGGACAGCGAGATATGCACGATGGCGATCATCTTGTATTCGAGCGCCTTGTGCGAAAGGCGCGCATGGTAGCCGGCGATGACGCCGCTTTTCTCGAGAATGTCGAGGCGTCTGGAGCAGGCGGAAGCCGAGAGGCCCACTTTCGCCGCAAGGTCGGCATTGCTGATCCGGGCGCTTGCTTGGAGCGCCTTGAGAATCGCACGATCGATAGCATCGAGTTCCTGCATTCGAAAAACCTTCGGAAAATAAGCGACTGACGCAATAATCTTCGAAAACGGCCCGCGCTGCAAATACTCTTTGCAAGGACATTTTGTTCGTTCGGTGTTTTGATTTGTCCGTTGATAACGCTCCGCCCAAGCGGACATACAAGGAGAGGAACGCTCAATGCGTGTCGGTTGCCCGAAGGAAATTAAGAATCATGAATATCGTGTCGGCCTGACACCCGCTTCGGTTCGTGAATATGTTGCCCATGGCCATGAGGTCTGGGTCGAGACAAAGGCAGGCGCCGGAATCGGCGCGGACGATGCCGCCTATAGTGCCGCTGGCGCGAAGATCGCCGCCTCGGCCAAGGACATCTTCGAAAAGTGCGACATGATCGTGAAGGTCAAGGAGCCGCAGCCCTCCGAATGGGTGCAGCTTCGCGAAGGCCAGATTCTCTATACCTATCTCCACCTCGCGCCCGATCCGGAACAGACGAAGGGCCTTCTCGCCTCCGGCGTGACAGCCGTCGCTTACGAAACCGTCACCGACGAGCGTGGCGGCCTGCCGCTGCTTGCGCCGATGTCGGAGGTAGCGGGCCGCCTGTCGATCCAGGCCGGCGCCACGGCGCTTCAAAAGGCCAACGGCGGCCTCGGCATTTTGCTCGGCGGCGTGCCGGGCGTGCTCCCGGCCAAGGTGGCGGTCATCGGCGGTGGCGTCGTCGGTTTGCATGCGGCAAGAATGGCCGCGGGGCTTGGCGCCGATGTCAGCATTCTCGACAAGTCGTTGCCGCGTCTGCGCCAACTCGACGACATCTTCAATGGCCGCGTCCATACGCGCTATTCCGGCATTCAGGCGCTTGAGGAGGAGGTCTTCTCCGCCGATCTCGTCATTGGCGCCGTGCTGATCCCCGGCGCCGCCGCACCGAAACTCGTCACCCGCGAAATGCTATCCGGTATGAAGAAGGGGTCCGTGATCGTCGATGTCGCGATCGATCAGGGCGGCTGCTTCGAGACCTCGCATGCGACAACGCATTCAGAGCCGACCTATGAGGTAGACGGCGTTGTTCACTATTGCGTTGCCAACATGCCGGGCGCCGTGCCGGTCACGTCAGCGCAGGCGCTCAACAATGCTACGATCGGCTATGGCCTGGCGCTCGCCGACCGCGGCATGCGAGCCATCGCCGAGGACAAGCATTTGCGCAATGGCCTCAACGTTCACAAGGGCCGCATCACCAACAAGCCGGTTGCCGATGCGCTGGGTTATGAGGCCTACGCACCGGAAAGCCTGTTGAACGTGGCGTAACGCCATCACCTTACGTTAGATGAGGGCGCCGGTCTCGCTGAAAGCCGGCGCCTTTTCCTTGTCGATCCGGCACTGGAAGCAATTGTTGCGCGCCGAGCGGACGTGCACGTAGGCGATCTCCGGACGGTCAAGGAGTTTGGCGGCGTAGGCGCGGATATCGGGTGTCAGTGTCACCGCGCCCGTGCCGTAGACGATGCGGTTTTCAGCATTATAGCCGCGCACGATGAAATCCGGGCTCGTCAGAACTGGCGGCAGGACCTCTTCGGCGGCATAGCGCTCGCAGCGTTCCTTGTGGAGGAAGACAGGACCGGTTTCAGCATAGGGCTGAAGCTCGGGAAATGGCCGGTAGGCGAAGACCAGCAATTCCTCGCCGGCATCGATATTCCTCAGGCAATGGCGGCAGGGATGGCCGGGGCCATCAGACACCATCGTCTCGGGCGGGAAACCATAGGCGTCGGTACCGCCGCTCCAGAGGTTTTCGGCGTCGGCAGTCGGCATGGCGGAAAAGCGGATGTCGGTCATGGCAGATCTCCTTCTTTGACTGCCATGAATGCGCTTCCAAAGGCGCTGAAACCACCCGATTCCTGCCGGGTCAGCTCTTCTTTGCGAGCTCCAGCAATTCCTTGTCGCTGAGCGGCCGCACGATGCCGGTGCCGGTCGAGACGGGAGAGAAGCCGAACATCTGGTAGAGCTGCAGCGCGCGGGGATGGTCCAGGTTGTTCGTCGTTGTCGTGACGCGCGTCGGGTTCAGCGTCCAGATCGCATAGAGCGCCTGGAGCAGGAACCACTTGCCGATGCCGAGGCCAAGCGCGTGCTCGATCAGGCCGAAATGGCAGAGCTCGATCGTATCCTCGTCCTCGCAGAAATATTCGTAGAAGCCGGCGGGCGCCCCGTTGACGTAAAGCACGCTGATATTGTTGCGCTTGTCGTGCAGGGTTGCCGCCAGCTTTTCATCGCTCATCCTCAGCCGGTCGACCCATTGCCAGCGGGCGCCGACCTGGCGGTAAAGATGCCGGTAAAAGGGCAGGGGAATATCCGGCGTGCGCATGATCGCGGTCTGAATATTGACCGGTACCGGCAGGCTCGCCTTCGGCGGCGACGTCATTTCCAGCCGAGTAATATGAGCCGTGAGCGAGGAAGCAGGTCTGGCCATGGAGGGTCTCAGGCCTTGGCCGGACCGGGCGGGCCGGTCACCACCGGCGTATCGCCGCGGCTGCCCCATTCGCTCCAAGAGCCGTCGTAGAGCTTGTTGTCGGTATGACCGAGCGATTCCAACGCCAGCGTGATGATTGCGGCCGTAACGCCCGAGCCGCAGGAGGTGACGACCGGCTTCGACAGGTCGATTCCCGCATCCTCGATCGTCTGCTTCAGTTCCGGCAGCGACTTGAACCGGCCCTTGTTGGCGAAGACGCCGGAAGGCAGGCTGCGGGCGCCCGGCATATGCCCGGAACGCATGCCGGCGCGCGGCTCGGGCTCGGTGCCTGCAAAACGGCCGGCGCTGCGGGCGTCGGCAATCTGCAGTGCTGCGCTGGAAACGATGTCGCGCATGGTCTCGAGCGTCACGACGCGGCTTGCGGCATAGTTCGTCTTGAAGGTCGCGGGCTCGTACGTCGGAACATCCGTCTCCAGCGGACGGCCCTCCGCCTTCCAGCCGTCGAGGCCGCCGTCGAGAACGAAGACGTTCTTCCCGCCCATCACCCGGAAAAGCCACCAGACGCGAGGCGAGGCGAACATACCGATGCCATCGTAGACGACGATCCGATCCGTCTCACTGATACCCATCTTGCCGACTTCCTCGGCGAAATATTCCGGCGAGGGGATGGTATGCGGAAGGCCGGTCGAGTGATCGGCGATCTTGTCCTGGTCAAAGCGGATCGCGCCCGGAATATGGCCGCTTGCAAATTCGGCGTCGGCGTCGCGATTCTGCGCCGGGAGATAAAAGGAGGCGTCCAGCACGCGCAGGTCCGCCTTTCCGAGCTCGCCCTGCAGCCACTCGGCCGAAACGACGAAACGGCTCTTCTCTTCGCTCATTCTAGTCTCTCCCCTGGTCGTCTAGGCTTCGTTGCCGGGCACGCCGAAGCGAATGCGGAAGCGCCGGTTTTCCTTGCCCTTCTTCTCTATCTTTGCGATGTGAATCTGGCCGACTTCCTGCGTTTCCGACACATGTGTGCCGCCGCAGGGCTGGCTGTCAATCGCCGAGTTTTCGCCGATGCAGACGAGGCTGACCCGTCCGAGTCCAATCGGCGGGCGCACATTCTTCGATTTCACGATTCCGGGATTCGCAGCCAGCTCCTCGTCCGTGATCCACTGGACATAGACCGGGTGGTTCTGGCCGACGAGTTCCATCATCTTCGCCGTCACCTCGTCCTTGTCGATCGTCTCGCTCATGTCGAAATCGATGCGGCTCTCCTCTTCGCCGACGGCTGCACCGGCGATCGGATAGGAACAGACCACGGAAAGCAGGTGGCAGGCCGTATGCATGCGCATCAGCCTGTAGCGGCGCGGCCAGTCGACATGGAGCACAAGCTTTTCGCCGACTGCCGGCTGCGCTTGGGCTTCCGCGGGAACGTGGATAACGATGTCCTTGGTTGCCCCATGCTTTGTGGGCCCAAGTACGATCTTCGAACCGTCGGCGCGCTCGAGGAAGCCGGTATCGCCCGGCTGGCCGCCGGACGCAGCATAGAAGCAGGTCTGGTCCAGCTCGATGCCCCCGTCTTCGTGAATGGCGGTTACGACCGCCTCGCATGTCGAAAGATAGAAGTCGTCACGATAGAGGGCATTGACTGGCATGGGGTCTCACGCTGTTGGTTCGTAAGGTATCTTTATGTCCTGGGACGACGTCAGCCATGCCGGAATGGGCAGGCCCTTCGACGTCAGGAAATCGGGATTGAAAAGCTTCGACTGGTAGCGATTGCCGTAGTCGCAGAGAATCGTCACCACGGTGTGACCCGGTCCAAGATCCTTTGCAAGCCGTACCGCGCCGGCAATATTGATCCCGGTCGAACCGCCGAGGCAAAGCCCCTCGTGTTCCACGAGATCGAAGATGTAGGGCAGCGCTTCTGCGTCCGAAACCTGATAGGCAAAGTCCGGCGTGAAACCTTCGAGGTTGGCGGTGATACGGCCTTGGCCGATGCCTTCGGTGATCGAGGAGCCCGAGGACTTCAGTTCGCCGTTCTTGTAGAATTCGTAGAGGGCGGCGCCTTCAGGATCGGCAATGGCGATCTTGACGTCCTTGTTGAACGCCTTGAGACCGGCGGCAACGCCAGCCAATGTGCCGCCTGAGCCGACGGCGGAGACGAAACCGTCGACCTTGCCATTCGTGTCGTCCCAGATCTCCTTGGCCGTCGTTTCGATATGCGCCTGGCGGTTCGCGATATTGTCGAACTGGTTTGCCCATATGGCGCCGTTCGGGTCGGTCTTGGCCAGCTGCTCGGCAAGGCGGCCGGAGACCTTCACGTAGTTGTTGGGATTCTTGTACGGCACGGCAGGCACTTCGACGAGTTCGGCACCGAGCAGCTTCAGCGCGTCCTTCTTCTCCTGGCTCTGCGTCTCCGGAATGACGATGACGGTACGATAGCCGAGCGCCTTGGCGACGACGGTCAGCCCGATGCCGGTATTGCCGGCAGTGCCTTCGACGATGACGCCGCCCGGTTTCAGCAGGCCCTTTTTCTCGGCATCGCGGATAATGTAGAGCGCGGCGCGATCCTTCACCGACTGGCCGGGATTGAGAAACTCCGCCTTGCCGAGGATGGTGCAGCCGGTCGCCTCGGAAGCTCCCTTCAGCTTGATGAGCGGAGTGTTGCCGATCGCCTCGATAACGGATGGATGGACGGTCATGGAATCTGCCTCTGTGGAACCTGTAGTTTAGGAACGGTCTTTTCCCTTCACAAGGCTGGGTTGGCAAGAAATGCTATTCCATGCCTCTGTCTGCCGGGGCAAAATTAGACTTCCCGCCTTACATCCCGCCTCTCGCGGTTTTTCCAGGGTGGCCACGGATTGCCGCCCGCGCCGCTGCCGCTCCCGGAGCGCCTATTCGGCTTACCGGAGGCCATCGCCTGATCATCGGCGATCTAACCGGCCGAAAGCAGCCACAATGGTATGGTAAACAAGCTAACCGAAGGTCAGCGGGGTACTATGCCGTTCTTGAGGAAGTCTACCATGCGCACTTTCATCGCCCAGCCCGAACATGGAGTAGCTTGGATTTCCGGCGCGAGTACAGGAATCGGCCACGCTCTGGCGCTGAAACTGGCCGGCGAGGGGTACAAAGTCGCAGTGACCGCCCGCAACCATGAAAGCCTCGCCGAACTGCAGGCCGAGGCGAGCGGTCTTTCGGGCAGCATCATCGTTCTCGATGGTGACGTGACCGATCCCGAAGATATGGAGCATGTGCTCGCCTCGATCGAATACGAACACGGCGCGCTTGCGTTGGCGATCTTCAACACCGGCGTTTACGTGCCTGTTCATGCGGAGGAGATGGACCGCGCGGATTTCGAGAAGAGTTTTGCCGTCAATCTCTCCGGTGTCGTCAACTGCCTTCTGCCAGCTGTCCGGCATATGAAGGCCAAGGGGCAGGGGCAGATCGCCATCGTCTCCTCCGCTGCCGGTTATGGGGGCCTGCCGACCGGCGCGGCCTATGGGGCGGCCGAGGCGGCGCTGATCAACATGGCCGAAAGCCTGAAATTTGATCTCGACAAGATGGGCATCCGCATCCAGATCATTTGCCACGGCTTCACCGAGAGTTCGTTGGCTGCCAAGAACCGATTTCCGATGCCGTCGCTGGTTTCGCCCGAGAAAGCCGCGGAGCAAATTGCGGCGGGCCTCAAATCCAGTAGCTTCGAGGTCAATTTTCCGAAGCGTTTCACCTTGATGCTGAAGCTTCTTCAGCTAATGCCTTACGGCATCTATTTCCGGCTGGTGAACCGCTGGACGGGCTGGCGCAACCGTCCGCTATCTTCGTCCGGTCACCATCCGGCGACACCGCATCCTGCGGAGTAGTTAATGGTTCGAGCAGCAGGCGAACCGGTCCTGCCTATACCTTGCATCTTCTCTCGCGCATCCCTGCCGATATTTTGCTGCGGATCAATCCAGAAATTCGAGGCGCGGGAGCCTTGCGTCTGGCGCGCAGCGTCATACCTATATATGCGTCCAATGCCCGCCTCATAGAGGTCTAAACATGAGTAATATCAACACCGTCATACGGTCGATCGTGGCCGTGCGCTCCGTAATTCCGGAAGATGCCTTCACGGCAACGACACTCGGCACCCGAAGGGAGGGTAGCGGTGTGGTCATCCGGGAAAACGGGCTGGTGCTGACGATTGGGTATCTGATTACCGAGTCTGAAGAGGTTTGGCTGACCCGCAACGACGGGCATATCGTTCCTGCTCATGCGCTCGCCTATGATCAGGAAAGCGGCTTCGGCCTGGTGCAGGCCCTTGCGCCGCTCGACCTCCCGGCGCTGGATTTCGGTAACGCTTCCAAAGCTAACATCGGCGATCCGGTGGTCCTTGCCGATGGTATTGGCCAGTTCGTGCAGGCGAACATCGTCGCCAAGCAGGAATTCGCCGGCTATTGGGAGTACTTGCTCGACGAGGCCATTTTCACGACGCCGGCTCATCCCTCATGGGGAGGTGCTGCCCTCGTCGATGCAGACGGCAAACTCCTGGGCATTGGCTCGCTTCGCCTGCAAATGAGCCATGGCGGAGAGGTCGCGGATATCAACATGGCGGTGCCGATTGATCTGTTGCCGCCTATCCTCGACGATCTGCTGAACCGGGGCCGCGTCAACAAACCGCCCCGGCCCTGGCTTGGGGCTTTCTCGGCTGAAAGCAACGGCGATGTCGTCGTCATGAGTGTTGCCGAGGGAGGTCCGGCCGCTGAAGCCGGTTTGCGCCAGGGCGACATCATCTCGGAGGTGCGGGATGGGGAAGTTGAGGGGCTCGCCGATTTTTACCGCAAGGTGTGGAAGAGCGGCCCTGCCGGCGCCGAGATCCCGATGCGGGTCTTGCGCAACGGCCGCGAAGCATGGCTGCGCGTCAAGTCGGCCGATCGCAACAGCTTTCTCCGGAAGCCGCACCTGCAATGACATCAGCACCAACCCAGCGGAGATCGCGGCAAGGCGAAGAAGAGCGAGCGCTTGCGAGGTAGGCTATGGAAATTCGCATCGCCACACCCGATGAAGACGCTATCGTTGCGGGCCACTATCTGAGGATATGGGACAGCTATGGTACGCCCGAAGATCACTATCGGCGCGATGCCATGTCTCGGATCGAAACCTTCATGGAGGAGGGGCGTGCGCAGCGCCGGCTGAGATCCTTTCTGGCCGTCGCCGATGGTGCGATTGCCGGCTCCTCTTCCTGCCAGCTCCATCAGTCGCCGTTTCCCGAGGTGATAGCCCCTCAGCACCGGTTGAATGGCTATATATGGTCGGTTTACGTCGACCATATCTTTCGCCGCAAGGGTGTCGCTCGCGCGCTGACGACCGCTGCGGTTGACTATCTGAAGTCGATCGGCTGCACGACCGTGGTCATTCACGCCTCGGATCCCGGCGAGCCCGTCTATCGTTCCGTCGGCTTCGAACCGGCCAAGGAAATGCGGTTGAAATTCTGATGACTATGGTCTTCCGTCAGCCACCCGCGCCAGGCGGCGCATCGTTCTCGAAGACCTCGCGGTACTGGATGGTTTCAGCTTCGTCGGTGTCGACGGACGAGCCTAGCGGCCGTGCCAGCCGCACACCCGGACCGCCCGAGCCGGAGTAATCGCCATCCAGGAAGGCGATGCCGGCAGCCTCCAGCGCAGCCTGGATCGCATCCATAGCCGATTGCTCCACATCGATGCCGTTCTCGACACGATCCAATGTCGTGGCGGCGATGCCTGATCTGGCGGCAAGATCCTGCACGCCCCAGCCCAGAGCGGCACGCGCCATTTTGACCTGTATCCCCCTCATATGTACCTGCGCAAATTGGTGGTCGGTGGTCGGCATTTGATGGCCGCATTACGATACGACAAACGCAACCTGGCTGCACCGGTTCCATATCGCACGCGAAAGAGGAGAGTTGAAAGCCTACCTAAAAAGAGTGGCTGCAACTAAGGAGATCACTCGAAAAGAGGGCGGCCTCTACCTCTTGAACCCAATTCGACGCACCCGATATTTTTTGGATGTGCATTGGTATATCGCGAAAGGAGGAGTGATCATGTTTATCAATGACGTCCCTTGGCGAGTTCCAGTCGCAATCCACCTGCAATGCGGACTTGAACGCACATTTCATACCGCCTTCGACGCCCTGGATTTTCTCGAAAACGAATGGCCTTTGCGTCATGGCGAGCGATATGATCGAGCAATCGACAAATGCCGTGGAGCGATCAGCCGGGCAGTTCCCGCGGAAGTGGCGCGCGAAGCCTTTATCGCGGCTTGCCTTGAGGCGGGGATGCCTGCTGTCGGGAGGGGCGTCGCCTCACGCACCGAAATGCCGCCGAAAACCGCTACCAGGACGTAGTTCGCCCGGCTTCGCGGTTCTATGGTCATTGGCTCTGATCGATCTCCTGTGCCGGTCGCCTGTCGGCATAGTCAGGCTTTGGAGCCAGCAACGCTCCGATCACGATGACGCACCCCGCCGTGATGATGGCGGCGATGTAAAATATGAATGCTAGGCGCTCTCCGTTGGCGGTCATGGCTAAACCCCCTTGATCTCGCGGATACAACAGCGGGCGCCCATGATTTGTTCCTTGCACCGGCGAGATGGTTCCGTGGCAGCCGGAACGACTCAGCCGCTGATTCGTTGAGTCGCGTGATTCGTCGGAGTCTTTCGTCATGCAAGTCGATGATCGAGCCTTCCAGCCAGTGAACATCAAAGTAGGAGACCGCTTTCGCGTGGTGGCAACGGTCGCCGATGCCTATCGGCTCATGGTGACCGAATGGCCCTTGAAGGAAGCGCCGGCGCTCTATCGGGCCGAAGTCACTTGCCTTGACGCGTTCAATGACGCGGCGACGCCCGAGGACGTTCGCAAGAAATTCCTGATCGCCGCCAGCGAGGCGCACCTGCAATATGTTGTGTGAGACGCCATAGAAGGATCGGCGCTTCGCCGTGCGGACGCGTCAGTCGGCTTTGGCGAACCTGTCTCCGGCGGCGTATGCTTCGGCCTCCACGCTGACATAATTGTAGATGTATCGCTCGGCGAATCCCTGAACGTCCCATTCCTTGTACTGCTGGACATGCTTTAGTTCATGCGCCCATAACGCCAGACTCCGGGCGCCTTCCCGATCGGCGAAGATGACGGTGTCGGACAAGGTGACGGCATGCGCGCCGTTGCCGAGCGCCAATTTGGCGATATTCCATTCTCCTCGCTCCCCGATCTTGTATCGGACTCGATCGTAGACATACGAGGGATACGCCGATCCGAGCGCCACGCGAACCCGGCGAGGAATACCAGACGTCCGAGAACTGCGAGAAGCATCGCGAGACTCGATGATCCATTGGGCGAGCATCGGTCCAACTAACACGGCCGCAAAATTCCTCCCCGTCTGACTAAGGACGCGAAGCGTATTTTTGCTGTCCCGCGTGGGATTGCCGCTCAAGCTGGTCGAGTACACTGAAAGAATTTGCCCGAGAGTGGGTAAGCGGGGAGCCGCGGCGTTTGCCGAGGGCCTCACTGGCGACCGGCTTCCGCTCGGATCAGACACGCGCTTCTGCAAATCCGGTGCCGCACCGCCGTGAATCAGGCTGAATGCCATGACGAGCGTCAGGAAAAGTTCCATGAACGTGGCCCTCTGAATATTAGATAGACCGAACGCATGCGTCGAGGAAAGCAAAAACAGCCGCGCTCTAATGATCGCCTGCCTCGTGATGCTTTCCGAATTGGTTATTCGGCGCTCCAGTCGATGAGAGGCATCGCATATGCGAGCATCAATGGGTGGAGAGGGTCGCCCGCGTCAGTGAAGCCGAAGGCCTTGACCGGCTTTCTGGCGGCAAAGATCATCGCTTTCATGTCGTCCAGGCGAGGGCGCAGCCTTCGCGGGAGCTTGAAGCGGCTGCCCCAGCACGGCACCAGAACGTCTGCCTCGGCGATGATATCAGCAAGATAGACATCGTTGAGAGGGCCGATCGGGTCCGCCGCTGCGGCCAGTTTCTTGACGTCGCGGGCACGCAGGCCGAAGGCGTTGCCGACGATGTATCGCGAGCCGCCATTGCGCACCGTGAAGCCGTTCCACTTCGTGACCGTCTGATCGTCTTCTTCGCCGTCGGCCGTTGATCCGTTCACGCCGAAGTAGGCAAAGACAATGCCGGTGCTGCCGAGGATCCGGTCGAGCCGCCAGCGGTAGAGGCTGCAATCGGAGATGACTGCCGAGCCTTGCGTGAAAAGGTCCCTCATATGCCGGCATCCCCGATGCGCTCGTTTTTCGATGATGCGGGTTCCGGTTGCCTATTCAGACCGTTGAACGATCCATGCAGCAACGCTTTTCGCCTCTAGTCGTTCGGAGAATCTCCGAATTCGCCGAACGCTCGCTCAATGGGTGAGCGGCGAGGGCAAAGAAATGGAAGGCAGGCGGTCGCCCTTGAGGAAGCTCTTCAGCCGCCTGAGATAGATCTTGGCTAGAGCGCGGGCCGTAAGGTGTAGGGGCATTTCCGTCCGGTTCAGCAGCAGATCGGTCCATTGACGTTTCCAGACATCGTTGAGCTCAGGATTGTCATCGTAGCGTGAGATAGCGTGCCCGATTTTGATGCGGCTATCCGGCACTGTCGCTGACGCCAGTGCGATCGAAGCCGGCGCGATGTCCTCAATGTTGGTTTCCAGAACAAGAAGCAGAGACGTATCGCCTCCGCGCCGCGCGGATATGGTCTCGAGGAACCCGCCTGCCTCGTCGATTAGCTGCCTTAGCACCTGCTGCGCCGTGGCGGACGGATCGATCAGCCGGGAGGCGGCGAGATTGCGGTAGTACACGAAGTGCAGCTTATCTCTCGATCTCAGGGCACAGCGAAAGCGGTCAAATCGCCGGACCAGCTCATCATGTTTGCTGGTCGTCGACATCGGATTGGTGTGGATATGCAGCACGGTCGGATAATCGCGGTAGGCGACAACTTCAGTTGTAATCTTCGAATGGTTTCCGGGCATATAGCAGCCAGGTGCGCAGACCTTCTGAAAGTCATCCTGGATCATCTCGGTAACGGATGCGAGACCGCTATCAAGATTAAAGAGCCAATCAAACGGGTAGGATGCCTTTTTCAGGCCCAGCTTTTTGATCATCATCGCGGCGTTGCATGCTGCGCCGAGCGAAATATACTGATGCCGCATAATATTTCCCTCCCGCTATTTTTTACATCATATGAACCGACCTGGTGAAGCCTCGACTTTTCATTGTAGGCGTTGTGGTCCCCTTAGCTTGGGCTCGGACATTTCCCTTCGCCAGGCATAGGCCGCAGCGCGCGAGGGTCTGCTCGTGTGGTAGGAACAGCTCTAGGTGATAGAGTACCCTATGAAGAGCTGAAAAGGACCTAGTATCAGCGCGAGCCCAGCTGCCGCTCTGCAATGTTGGTGAAGATCAAATGACGTCCAAATGGCTCAGTTGGTAAAGCCGATCTATCTATCGTCTTGCACTTCGCGAACGAGCAACCGGTGGCGCCATCAGCCGAAGCAAGGAGTGGGCCTGAGATTTGAGCTTAAATGACGCAGCCTCGACCTCACCAGTCGGTGCCTTTCCGGATTTAAGTTCAGACGCATCATTCCGAGGATATTTACTGACGCCGTGGGCATACCTGACACCCTACCGGTAACCATCGCCATCACGACCACGATCGCGGTCGCGGTCGCGATCATCTCGGGATAATGACGACCCTTCCAATCTGTCCAGCATTTGCAACAGGAGGTCGGCGCAAACCTTTGTCGGTTCGTCATCGGCGCACTTGATGTCGATCTTGACGTCGCCATCCTGGATGTAGAAATGCGCGGCCTTTGATGGCGGCGGCAGCCGGCGATCACCCCGTCCCCTGCGCCAATCAGCGCGCGGGCGGCCCTCATCTGAGGGACTTGCTTGCGCCGCCGGCGGATTGGATTCGGGCACCGCCGTTGTGTTGCCTGGCGGCGGAGGCGCCGCATCGCTGGGCTGCTGGGCGAAGCTTGCGCCGGTGGACAATGCCAAGGCGACGGCTGAAACGGAAAGGATTGTTTTCATTGATGGGTTCCTCAGATTTCCTACGTGAAGGAACGCGCCGCACCGAGGTTGGTTGCAGCAATCACTGAAACGCAAATGACGAACACCGGTGACAGATCTAACAATGGACGCCATCGTGGATGGCGGCTTACCACCAGTAGCGGTAGTTTCTTTCGGCCGATGACCTCCCCATCAAGTAGCCGAGCGCAAAGGCCATGGCTCCAATCCCGAGTACGAGGCTCGTGGCAGTATGAGGATGATCTGCTGCTCCTGCCGCCACAGCGCTTGTTTCACGCCTGAGCGCGCCGGCGGCAGTCTGCGCTACCTTCCGGGCGCCGGTCGCTGGTTCAGTCGGCGTGCCAGTGAAGCCGGCGTCGAGATCGTTGGGCATGTCGCTTCTCCCTTGATTGGATCAAAGAGAAACTGACTACGGGGCGCGAGGTTCCCGTTTTCCGACTGGAGGCGGAGAACGCCTGGCCAGCGTCCATGTGCAAAAAAAGGGCTTTCCAGAGGGCGGGTAAGGAAAGCCCTTAACCTTTGCCGCAGGATGCAGAACGTCTGCGCCTCAGATCGATCAGAGCATGGATTATTATTGAGTCGGTGGAAATCGGACTGAAGCCCGAGCCGAAGCGGACTTTAGTCTGGTTCTCTAGGAAAAATATCTGAGTGTTGGCCTCCATCGCGCATGGCAAGGAAAATAAGCGCCAGCCCGGCGGCGGGCCGAGGCTCACCCGAAGCATGGCGCCAAGTGGCTCCGCGAAGCGTGGCTGCCGTCACCCACCGCGCGAGGCCATGTATTGGACGTGTAACGCCGCGAGCGTCGTCCGGTTGCTGATTTCCACCTTGCGGTAGACGTTGTGGAGATGGATTCCGATCGTTCCCTCGGAGGCTCCTAGCTTTTGAGCAATCGTTCGGTTCGACAGTCCACCGCATATCAGAGCGGCTATCTCCCGCTCACGAGCGGTTAGGAGCTCGAACTTTCTCAAGTCCGCAACATCGGGTGTCTCGGTGGCCTTGGCTATAAGTTCTGCAGGCAGCCATTTCTTGCCACTTGCGACATGACGCAGGCAGTCGAGCAGCGCTTCCGGCGCATACTCCTTCAGCAAAATCCCCCACGCCCCTATCGAGATCGCATCGGCGATCTGGGCGCCACTCATCGTTGCCGTGAGAAAGACTACCTTCAATCGAAGCCGTTCTTCCTTCAATGCCCGCAACACCTCGAGGCCGCTTGTCCGTGGCATCGACACGTCAAGCAGCGCGATATTGGGCTTGAGGTCGCGAATGAGCGCGAGTGCGTCCGCTCCGTTGGCGGCCGTGCCCACCACCTTGAAATCTGGGGCACTCAGCAGAATTTGCTGGAGCCCACCAAGGAGCAAGGGATGGTCGTCGGCAAGAACCACGGAGTAGATCAAAGGGCCTCCGTAATTCTCGGTAAATCAATCTGAATTCTGATGCCGGGCGTGGTGCGGTAAACCGTCAGATCCCCTCCAAGCTTGCCGACGCGCGCCGAGAGCGATGAAGGTCTTGGATACGTCGTACCGCTGGGCATTCCCAATCCGTCGTCAATGAATTCGACCTGTAGGCCGAAGTCGGTCTGACTGATCGACATGCGGAGCTGTGTCGCGTGCCCGTGGCATACCGCGTTTGCGGCCGCCTCTGACATAAGCTGTTTAATTTCGTGAACCATCCATGTGGGTACAGCCAACTCGAGCGGCCTGATCGAAACCTCGATTTGACAATTCCATTGCTGTGACAGCAGTCCGGCGAAGCCTGTCAGCGTGTGCTCAAGGGAGATAGTGGCCGGGCTGCCGACGGCGCGATTGTTCTCGACGAATTGGCGGACGCGCCGCTGCTGTTCGAGGATCAGCGAGCTCACGTCATCGAGTTGGCGTTTCCAGTCGTTTCCTGCGGCCTCACCAGCAAGCTTAAGCTTTAGCCGCGCGGCAGTGAGATCCTGCAGCACGCTGTCATGCAGGTCGCAAGCTAGGCGCACACGCTCCTCCGAGCGGGCGGCTTCAGTTGTTTGTTGTATCAGCGCGAGACGCTCCAATTCAGACCCCAAGCGTGTGGCAATGATCTGCGTCAGCGCGCTCCCTTCGTCAGGTCGGCCGGGAGAATTGATGACGAAAACACGTCCGCGGTAGCGAACGCTGGAAAAGGAAGCAGCAGAAATCCGCCGAATAGGCTCGCCTGCCACTCCTGCGAATTCAGGCAGGTCGGCGATCAAATCGGTCAATTCCTCCTCGGCCCTTGGCGACACTGCCGCATCGTCTTCATTGCGCGGCCGCTGGAGATCGTGGCGGCGCCAGAAATCGGCGTTTTGAACGTCGACAAGCTTCAAACAATCGGCTGCCCAGTAAGCGACGCAGCCTGCGTCATCTTCCTGGTCGCGCCAGACGACGAACAAGCGGGAGCCGTCAAGGACGCGAGACGCGTGCCGGAACAAGAGCCCGAGCCAAGAGAGACGGTCATTGGCGATGGCATCAAACGGCCATTCAGCGAGCTTAGCCAATCGCTGACGGCTGCGTTCCCGGTAGGCACCGAAATAGCCGAGGATGACCGCGGAGAAGACGAAGTAGGTCGACCGCATGATGAACAGGTTAAGCTCGGATTCGCCATCCCTTAAATCGGGCAGGCCGACGATCAATTGGACGACCAGCAGAATGGACGCACCGAATGCCGCTCCCTTCAGGCCCCAGCGCATCGTCATCGCGAGGAGAACGAACGGTAGAACTGCGAAGAAGGGACTGGTGAGTTCATCCGTCAGGAGCGTCAGCCAGACGAGGATCACAACGTCAATAACGTGAATGAAAATATGGACAAGGCTGATGCTGTCCAATGCCTTGCGGATCGGAAAGATGACCAGCAGCACCGAGAAAAGAATATAAAGGCTTAATATAACTCTTGATTCATGGAG
The DNA here is from genome assembly GCF_012641395.1 of Rhizobium sp. P32RR-XVIII. Lineage (GTDB taxonomy): Bacteria > Pseudomonadota > Alphaproteobacteria > Rhizobiales > Rhizobiaceae > Rhizobium. Next base: position 733,177 of record NZ_JABAIH010000002.1, read on the forward strand.
TGAGACAGGCCGGGTAGGATCAAGATAGATGGCGAGGATTGCAAAAGTCGCGGTAACCAGCCGCCCGATGCCGATGAGACGCTCAGGCTCCACGCCCAGCAGCCAATCTCCCGCTGATCGAGCTAGCCGCTTTATCATGTTGTTCGACCCGGCGGGAGCAACTCCTGCTTCCCGGCCGCAATCCAGGCTCGCCATGCGCAACTCCCCCCGAACTGTCGAAGGTTATTTTAGCATATGCGAATTCTTTTTTGAGTACACGCGAATCCCTAGAAAACAATCTAGCGAGAGCAATGTGGTAAAGTCGTCGCCTGAAAGAATAGAAGTGGCGTGGCTTCGCTCTCGCGTCTACTTTCGTCGTTCACCCACAGCTTCCAGGCCTTCACGATATATGCCTCATTAGGTCTTTCCCGAGTGAGTGCAAAAGCCGATAGATCAAACAAACGAGGCTTAAATTGCACACCTTGTTTGAGCATCCCCAAAGTCAAAATTATCCGCTCAGGGGCAAACACCAAGGCGCCGAACTCGTTGGGAGAGTACACAGTCGAACTCCTGGTGTCCTCGATCGGCTCGATAACCCAGCTATCCCCGTAGTCCACGCAGAGGCAGTGGTTTGGGAACTTATCTGCGTAGGGTACATGCCCACTCACTGAAGTCGTCTTGAGGACGATGACGTGCGCAAACTTTGGGTCGGTCTCATAGATGAATGCCAGGTCATCATGATCGGCATAGCCGCTGCTGATCTTTACGAGATGGCCGCGGTCTGCGTCGCGCAGTTCTTTTACCGTAAACGGCTTCCGAATTTCCATGGACCCCTCAATGCGAGTCATGCTCCCTAAGGTGCGGGACCAAGGATTATCCCGATAGCATTTGATTGATCCGACCGGAATCTAGAGGATTATATAGAAAACGGCTTTTCTCACTTACTCGGGGGGCTGGGCTTTAAAACCGGGCCCATGGGACCTTCGTTCGCGGGAGGCGACTTGCCGCGAGCAGATGCTCTTACCGCCGCCAGGGCGCTCGCTTACGCGCCACATGTTTTGAAGATCGTCCGCCGCCGGCCAGATCGTTGATCAACGCAATAAAAAAGGCCCGCATCTTTCGATGCAGGCCTTTGAAACTGGCTCCCCGGGCCGGATTCGAACCGGCGACCTGTCGATTAACAGTCGAATGCTCTACCGCTGAGCTACCAGGGATCACTGCTTGGCGCGGTGTGAGTGGGCTAATACAAATGCTTGTTCGATTTGCCAAGGGGTTTTTTCAAAAAAATGACATCTGCTTGTATTCGCGATGTTTGTCCCCATCTCCTGTGAATGACTGACGGCAAAAACAGCGGCAAAAACCAACGCGAAAAGCGCTTCGGCATTGATCACACAACGGGAAGGCTCGTTCTTGGTTCGCTCCGCATCCCGCTCCCGCGCTCGCGCTTGGCCCGCCTCTTCACTGGCTTCTTGCTGATTGTATGCGGGATTCTCGGTTTTCTTCCGATCCTCGGCTTCTGGATGCTGCCGCTCGGCTTCATCATTCTGTCAAATGAACTGCCGATCATGCGCAGATGGCGCCGCCGCTTCTCCGTCTGGTGGCATAGACGGCGCAACCCCGCGAGCTGATCGGCGCGCAAGGCGCGGCGGCGGCGCATCGCCGAGATCGATTATCGCGCCTGGACGCATGACGGAAGCTGTAGCACGCGTCGTATAAGGAGCCTGCGGGAGGAGCAGGCCAACGCGGCGATCTACGAGATCGAGGAGTGATCGGTCGTTTTTTCTGGAACGTTTGGAAAACGGCTTATTCAGAATGAAAAAAGGATCAATTCAGAATGAAGCCTCTTGCACTTCCGTTAGGATCATTCTAAATCCGCGCCACCACACGATATTTAGCTATCGGTCACAGGTGAGGCCTCGTGGCGGAGTGGTGACGCAGAGGACTGCAAATCCTTGTACCCCGGTTCAATTCCGGGCGAGGCCTCCAAAAGTTTTGTTTAAGGCGTTCAACGCCATAGCTCACCCGTCGCTGGGGAATCCGGCAGTTTAAGTAGCCCGTACTACGTCATCGGATTTCCCTTTGTTTTCAACGGGTGACTTCTGAGCGCGGCCACTCCGCGTGACATGAATGCTACATGCGGGCAGCAAGGCCCCAGCGCCGGATGACCTGCGAATCCTTGCCGGCTAGTGTTGTCGATTCGGCAGACACGTCTCGACTCCGTTCCGGCCCCGTCGCTCTTCCCGGTGATCCGGTACCCGATTCGATAGCCGAGTTTCTTTTCGAGGTTACCTGAGTTCAATCAAAGTTAGCGTAGCTCGCCAGAGATGCCTCAGTCTCCAGGCACCCTGGTAGGTGCTTCCGAGTCGACATCAGGAACGCTTGATCCTTGCGACACCAAACGATGTCACTTTTCCACCCTCGGTCCCGCCCGCCTTTTTCTCGGGTCGACGTGCGGGAGGTTATGGAGGCGCGCAGGATCCTCGATAGTATTGTTGTTGAAGACGCCCCATCCCGACCCGTTTGCGGGAGGAACGAAAGCAATGCCATTCGTCTCGTAGAAATGTTGGAGGCGAAGCGCGTAGTGAAGAAGGTCCGGGCGACCGCTCTCTACTCGCTGGATCGTGGATCGCGAAACCTCGGAATGTGCTTCGACCATATCCTGGCTCAGGCCAAGAAATTCTCTGGCTACTTTGAGAGCGATCGCAGGAGCTATCAACATGAACCATCAACTCGCATGGATTCACAGCCGCTGCAAATCGCGGGCAAAAAATGTTGCATACGGGATGCAAAAGGCGTCCTAATGAGTTATAGATGTCATATAGACGCAAATGGCGTCAATCTCCAAAGGGATGCGAATCATAGGATTCAAGTTGTTCACTAATCTAAACTCACTCGAGGCTCTGTTGATCGACCTCCGCCGACTGAACTCTAATCAATTTCGAGAAGGTGATCTTGGAGCGGCGCCCCCAATACTTGATGGCTTTCGACTGGCAGCTAAAACCGCGCCATGCCTTCAAGGCTTGGTACAGGGACATCCGACCCTTCCAGACGGGCGAGCGATCGTGACCCGCGAGCTTCATGCGTATTTTGGTGACGTCTCAGGTTCACACGTCCGTACACAGAACCGATGGTACCGCCTTGGCCACAAGGATGCGCTGGAAAGCTATCGCACGTGAGATGAAGCAAACGATCAACAGGAGTCTTCAAGGAAGATCGGGAAGGGCACTACGCAGATGAGCTACCAGCATGCGGCGTCGCGCACGACTAAAAAAATCGCAGTCCTCGTGGGAATCAGCTCGTTGCCACGACCAGGCGAGGGTTAACATGCATCGTCGTCTTGACAAGGAGGTGATTGCTGACGTCGCCCAGTCTCCTGCGAAGTTCATGATGATCTGCGCTCTTCGCGAGGCATTACGCCCTAGGTGGCCGCAGCTACTACAATGATAATGACATCAACCGGCCCGTTTTCGTCCTCACCAAGAAGCCGAAAACCAAAGGTCCAGAAAATGTTTCAATCTTCCGGCCCAAGCATCAGGCAATTTTCCTGACGTCTTCGATGGACCTCGTCTCCCTGTCATTGAAGCTGGCCGCAGACGCGATTATAGACGTTCCACCGCCGAAAGCGCGTCACCTCATGGCTGCACGCCGGGCCGCTGGCGTGGACGGTGTCGATCTCGCGATGGCGGAGGTAATCGCCAGCCAGCCAGCGGAAATAGTCATCGGGCTCTCGGCAAAGAATTCCTTGGCTGGGTTAGACATCGCCACGCTTACCAAACCTCTGCCTGAAAAGCGCGCGGGACCGAGGCTATCCGAGCTTCCAGGTTACGGGCCAGCTAAGTTCTGGGTCGCTGATCTTAAGGCGGACGTCGAGAACTGGCGGGAGGGTAAACTGAGATGGTCCGACGTCGACAAAGGCATTCTGGTCGGTGCACCGGGAACCGGAAAGGCCTTTTTCGCCCACGCGTTGGCCAATGAACTGGGATTCGACTTCATCTCCACGAGCGTTGCGGACTGGCAGGGCAAGCAGGGCGGATACCTAGGCGCCACGCTCGCCGCGATGTCGGCCTCATTCGAGGACGCCATGTCCCGACGACGCGCAGTCCTTTTTATCGACGAACTGGATTCGCTCGGCGACCGGAGCCGGATGAGGGACGATCACAGCTACTACGAGGGAAACGTAATCAATAGGTTCCTAGAGCTGACCACCCATCTGTTCGAGCAGGACGGAGCAGTGCTAGTTGCCGCTACTAACCGTCCGCATCTTATAGATCCGGCGGTACTGCGATCGGGCCGCCTGGAGGAGCACGTCTACCTGAGTCTTCCGGACGAGATGGAGCGCGCAGATATTCTTTCATATCACCTCGATCGCGCTCTGCAAACCGCCGAGCTTCGGCGTTTTACGGACGATCTTCGGCTTGCCACCGCTGCGGATCTTGAGAGATTGGCTCGTCGAGCGAAGCGGGTAGCGCGACGCCGGAACGGTGACGTCCAAGTGGACGACGTGCAGGCAGCTCTTCCTGCCAGGACTCCGTTGCCCGAGGAAGTCTTGCACAGAATCGCCGTGCACGAGGCTGGGCATGCACTTGCCGCACTGGCCTCCGGGTTCGTCGGCTCCGTCACCGTCCGTATTGAATCCCACATGACGGATGGGGCGACCGTTCGGGATGGCGGGCAGGTAAACTTCCGAATGAACGATCCGTGCTGCCTACGGAAAAGCAGCTCCTCGCGAATATCCGCATCAAACTTGGTGGAATGGCCGCAGAAGAGGTTGTCTTCGGCACTCGGTCGACCGGCGCTGGGGGACATCCGGGCTGCGACCTCGATCAGGCGTCCAGGATCGCCTATCGCTTTGCCGGCAGTTATGGCTTCGGCAAGTCGCTGCGCTACCAGTGCGACACTAATCGCGTGGACGAATCCTTCATTGCAGCGCCCGACCTCAGGGCTGAGGTCGATGCGATTCTGATGCGGGAGTATCGGACGATCAAGGAGCTTCTCACGAAGGGGAAGACAAGACTTATGAGCCTGGCCGCCGAGCTTGTCGTAAGCAGAGAGATGCGGATCGATAAAGCATGAGACCTATCGTGCCTTTGAAGAGACCACGTCCGACATGGATGTGCTTCGATCGGAGATCCGTCAGAGTATCCGGCAGTCGGACTCTCATCCCGCCGTCGCGGATGACCCTTGGGAAGTGGATGAGTGGCTCCGGAGGCGCGAAGCGGCACTCAAGGATAGGGACGAGCTGGCGGCCATCGAGCGGGAGATCGCCGAGGTCCGCGATTCCATCGAGCACGCGAAGCGGCTGCTGGTGCAGGCCCTGGCCGACGTGAAGGTGGCGTTCAATGCGGACGCCGACATCACCGCGCTGACGTCATTCGCGGAAGACGCTCTGAGTGCGTTCCACGCCTCTGCGAATGCGGCCATCCAAGTCGAGATGCTTCGAACGGAGGTCGCCGAAAGGAGACACGCCCTAGAGGCCGTCAAGGACGCTGCCACCGCGTGGTCGACCGACTGGGAAACCGTCTGCGGCGGATGCTGGCTTCGCGAAATCGGACAAGCTCCAAATGTCGGCGCCGTTGCAGAGATCCTGACTGTTCTCGAACGGCTGTCTTCTGCCGTCGAGGCGCGGGAAGGGCTGGTCGACCGCATTCAGAAAATGGAGAAGGACAAGGTTTCGTTCGAGACGAGGGTGCACGAGCTTTGCGCGTCGCTCGACCTGGCAACCGACGGGACACCGCTCGCGCTATGCCAGGCGGTCTTCGAGAAGATCAAGTCGGCGGGTCTGGACGCCGAACGCCTTGAAAAGCTGAAGCGCGATTTGGACAATATGCGGCGCGACGAACACGCACTCAATGTCGCCCAGGATCTTCTCGTAGCGCGCGTCACTCAGATGTTGGAGTTCTTCGCTGTAGCCACCCTCGAAGAGGTCGAGAGCGGCATTGACCTCGCGGCACGGCACCGGGACCTGGCAAACGCGATCGCAGAAGCAGAACAGGAACTGCTTCAGATAACCGGTCGCGGGTCTGTAGCGGAGGTCGAGGAGATGACCGCCTCTATCGATCGGTCAGAGCTGGAGGAAGAACTCGCGAAGCTGGCACCCGTTCTCGACGACCAGGACGCCCGATGCCGGGAAGTCTTCCACAGCCGATCGAAGGCCCAGGACGCACTCGATGAAATCGGCGGCGATGCCAAAGTTGCCACACTGGAAGAACAGCGACGGACGACGTTGCTTGAGATCGAGGAAAGCGCTCGTCGGTATATGGAGGTCCGCGCGGGCGGCGCGGCTACCGAGCAAGCTCTAAAGCGGTATCGGGACCGTCATCGCAGCGGAATGATGGCCCGTGCATCAGACGCATTCCGCACAATCAGCCGAGGCGCCTATCAAGGCGTAGCCGCCCAGCCGGGGAAGGATGGCGACGTTCTGATCGCCGTGTCGGCTTCCGGAGGATCGAAGGCCGCAAACGAGTTGTCGAAGGGTGCCCGGTTCCAGTTGTATCTGGCTCTCCGCGTTGCCGGCTACCATGAATTCGTCGCCAACCGGACGCCGATCCCGTTCATCGCCGACGACATCATGGAGACCTTTGACGACTTCCGGGCCGAGGAGGCGTTCCGTCTGTTTGCGGAAATGGGGATGCATGGGCAGGTCATTTACCTAACCCATCACAGGCATCTCACCGAAATTGCCAGGAAGGTTTGCCCGAACGTGCGGCTGCATGACCTTGAGGAAGTTGGAAAGTCAGCGACCCTTCATGTTGTCGCGGCGGAGTAGTTGAGGGTGTGACCTAAGGAGCTCTCCTGAACAGCGCCGGATCTGCCACCCACATTCTTCGGGCGCCTCAAGCGGCCGGTATGACAGGCTGGTCGGCGGCATGCGGTCCGGGCACGTGCCCCGCCGGTGCAACTGTCCTGATAAGGCGAGCTGCGGTACTGTCGGTGGCTGTGTTCGACAGGCTGGAATTTCATCAAACTCGCCAGCCAAACCGCTGCGAGCGTAGCCTGCTTTCGAGCGACGCGATGGCTGCCTGACAAGAAGACGGGCTTCAAATCACGTCAGCAGGTCTCCATGGATTACGGACAGCACAGGCCTGATGTTTATCGGCAGTTGGCTTTCGTCCCTTCGCTCGGCGAGACTCGCATTTTCGAGAATTGCCATCTGAAGAAGATACATGAAAAAATGATCCTCCTCTTTAACAAGCTGACAGATAGCCATCAGGTGGTCGTGTATGATTTTTCGGTCATGCATGGCTCAACGCTCCCCCAAGTCGCGTGACAATTGCGCGTCAGTACTTGAGCCTGCGATCGTGATCGCATCGTGAATTTCGGCTACGAATTACCGTGAAAGCGACACTCTTCGGGGGACTTGGTATTAGCGCCGCAGTGTCAAATTAGCGAGCGATGGCCTCCATCAAGCGCATACGCCGTAGGGTAGTGTTGGGATAGTCGTTGTCCAACAGACGGGCCATGTGAAAATCTGGCTCGGCGCTCTGTATTCGAGTGATGGTGCGGGTAAGCTCGTCTGTTCGTCCAGCGTGATTGTACAGAGCAACGAGATACCGGAGAGGGTCCATGAATGAGGGGCGCAGGATCGCCGCCATTTCCGCATGATGCGTGGCGATTTCATATTCACCCAATGCAGTGGCAGACATGCAGCAAAAGAATTCAATGAGGGCGCGACATTCACTGCCCCCGGCCAGTGCCAATGCCATCGACGCCGATCTCTGGCTATCCGGTCGGTTATCGATTATCAGCTCGGTGTTGGAAAGGATCGCGTGGGTGATGGCATTCAGGGGATCAAGGGCTACGGCGTGAGTCGCGAGTTGAAGCGAACTCTTGACCGATCCGCCGAACAGATACTCGATATGGGCGGCTACGCCTAAGGCAATCGCACTGGAAGGAGCCTCCTGTATCGCTTCTCGCGCCAACATCATCGTGTCCGTAGCGTCGCCGCCCAGAAAGTGAGATGACCGATGTTGAAACTGCGCTACGATTCTTAGATATGATCGCCACGCCAAATATTGCGGCCTGGGGTCGTATTCATAGGCGAGCCGTAGGTGGGCGTCAGCTTGTAGCAGACGATGCTTGTCAAACTGGAATATGAGGTTCCGGCCTCGATTGGCCATCATGGCGGCACAATCCGGAATTTCGAGGTCGTCGCTGCGCGTTCTGAAGGTTCTTAGAACTGCTTCAACAATCTCGGAGCAGACTGGATGCATTAGTTCATCGTTGAAGAACATCGGCACCCGAACGCTCCGCGTCCAAAATATCTGACCCCGTGACGGGTGGAGGATGGTGATGGAGAGCCATTGCTGTCCAGGGGGCATCCTCGCCGATACGACGAGCCCCCTTCGGGGAGGCTCCCGACGAATTGGCGTTGCGCAATCAAAGTCCTGGAAAATCTGAAAATCGGAGAAATCAAGCAGCGATGCCGTAACGAGAGACAAGACGCTCTTGACGATCGCTTGCCCTTCCGAGGTCCCCGTGCCATCGCAGCGCAAAAAGATAACCGGATTGTCGAGTCGCCTTTGCACGTGAGTTTCATTGGCATCGCCTCGAAGGGGCGGGCTGAACGTCAGGCGTTCGTTTCTTATCCATTCTTCGAATTCAGCATCGGGAATATCAAGATCGCCAAACAGCTCGATATCGCACTTGTCGGCACCACGACCGAAGGGGCGATCGAAGTTGACGACAAAGCCCCGAGAATCGAGCCGGACCTTCTCCCGACCCGCTGTGAGGATACCGGCTTGCTCGCCAAACGCTCGGCGGATGTCCATCAACGACTGACGTAAGCTGTCCGCACCCTGCTTCTGGCTGCGGTCGCTCCACAGTTTGTCTTGAAGCCATTCGCGGCTCCTGCAATGATCAGGGGCCAGAGCCAGCAGGGCGATCAGCCCGCGAGCTTTCAACCCCTTAGGCGTGAGGTCCTCGCCATGCTCACCAGTGACGCGAAACCCGCCGAAAGCGCTTAGGGATATTATGGCGGCCCACCATTGCGGTAAGAGATCGCAACATCCGCTGTCGATCAAGCCTATCTGATCGGCAAGCGGATCAACCGACAAGTATGGAATATTGCTCAAATCAGGTAGGGCTTGCGGGAAATCGTAGTGAACTTGAAACTTGTGTTCGCCCTCAGCTTCCACGAGCAGACGGGCGCTAGGACAGTTAAATAACGCTCTTGTGGCGGCAGCGGCGGACTCTTCAGTCGCTAGTAGTGGACACCGCCGCGCGTGTGCAGTACCAGCCAGGAAACTGAGCAAGGCAAAGCATACAACAATGCTGATCTTCATTTCGGCGGCCCCCGTCGCCAGTGGCGCGGAAAATATTACCAACCTTAATTATTCACGCTAATAGATGACTATATTCTACCATTGCGCGAATTTGCAATTCAACTTTCGCATTATTGATGCCAGGGGGGTCCTGTTCCATGCCTTTAGACAACGTAAACTTAGAACTCTTGTCCGAACGCGTACTCTCAGAAACGAACCGAGGCAAACATCCGTCGGTTACAGCAGGGGTTGGTCGTGGGAGTGAGCACACGTTGCATGGAAACCTCGCCGTCACGTCGTTACGGGAATATCTTGATCCCTCCCGCCGAGCGCTCAATGATCTGCTGGCTCGGCATGAGAACCCGGATTTCGTTTCGACACTGTTTTGCCGTTCTGGCTCTAGATCGTCCGCATGCCCTCTCGCGCCAGCATCAGGGCCAGATCGGTGGCGCCGGTGAGGTCGTCGGCAATGGCTCCAAGCAGCATCAGCCGATCCTTTCGGGCTGCGGCACGAAAGCCCGCATCCATCCCAGCGCGGCGCTCGTGCGGTCCTTCGGGGCATATTCGCAGCCGATCCAGCCATTATATCCGAGCAATTCGAGGCTCTCGAAAATGAAGGGGTAATTGATCTCGCCGGTGCCGGGTTCGTGGCGGCCGGGATTGTCGGCCACCTGCACATGGGCGATCCGCGATTGCAGCCGCTCGAAATTGCGGATGAGATCGCCCTGCATGACCTGAAGATGATAGAAATCATATTGCAGGAAAAGGTTGTCGGAGCCGACCCTGCCGGCAATCTCTTCGAACTTCGCCACGCTTGAAATCACGCAGCCGGGATTGTCGCGGCGGTTGAGGATCTCGACAAGCAGCCTGATGCCGTCCTTGGCCAGGCGGTCGGCCGCATAACGGAGATTGCCGCAAAGCGTCTCTTCGGCCGCCTCGTCCTTCAGGCCGTCCGGTTTCAGGCCGGCAAGACAATTCAACTGCGGACAGCCGAGCGTCCTGGCGTAATCGGCGGCCTGTTCCAGGCCGTGCCGGAACTCCTCCTCCCGACCGGGAAGGCAGGCGATGCCGCGCTCTCCTGCGTCCCAGTTGCCGAGCGGAAGGTTGAACAGCACCTGCTCGAGGCCGTTTTGCCGGAGGTGCTCCAGAAGGACCTCCTTCGGGATATGATAGGCGGCGCGATATTCGATGCCCCGGAAGCCATCGGCCGCGGCCGCGGCAAAGCGATCCAGGAAATCGTACTCGGTATAGAGCTGGGTCAAGTTGGCGTTGAATTTTAGCACAGGCGGCGTCCTCGTTCCCTTGATCCCGAGAAGTAGCGGCTGGCTGTTGCCGCGTCCAATTGCAACATTCGCGTCATTTATTCGGTCAACATATTATTTGCGAGGCATTCGACCCGGCGTTTTTATTCTGTCCTGCAAATAAGAGCCTTATCACTTTGAATTGGCCCGACCCCGGCCATGCCTCCTATTGTCTGATGGAGCTTACATTCAACAGGAGCGCGTGATGACGATTTTGAGAGTTATGCAGCCGAAACGACGGGTCTCACCGCAGACGGTCGACAAGTACCGCGTCATTCCGGCGGCTGTCATCAGCGACAGCATGTCCCGGCTGGCCGCCGGCGGCGCTGCCCTCCGACCGATGCACGGCGGCGGCAAGGTGCTCGCCGGACCGGCATTCACGGTCAAGACGCGGCCCGGCGACAATCTTTTCGTTCACAAGGCGATCGACACCGCACATCCGGGCGACATCATTGTCGTCGATGCCGGCGGCGATCTCACCAATGCGATCGTCGGTGAAATGATGCTGACGCATGCCGAGACACGCGGCATTGCCGGCGTGGTGATCTACGGTGCGATCCGCGACTACGGACATGTGAAGAACCATACTTTCCCCGTCTTTGCGGCAGGTGTCACGCATCGCGGACCGCTTCACGACGGCCCCGGCGAAATCAACGTGCCGATCGCGATCAACGGTATGGTCATCGAACCCGGCGACCTGATGATCGGCGACGATGACGGCCTGATGTGCATTCCCTATGACGAGACGGAACTGGTCTATGCGCCGGCCGCCACGCGTCTTGCCGGCGAGAACGCACAGCGCGAACGGGTGCGCAACGGAACGGTCGAACGCCGCTGGATTGATGATTGCCTGGCAAAGATCGACTACAGCGTCGAATATCTGTGAAGGCGCCGATGATGTCCTCTGCCGTCGAAGGCAAAACCGCCCCCGTCTCGGTGATGAGCGCGCTGATCCTGCGCGCGATCGTTGATCAGACGATCATGCCCGAATTCGAAAGGACGGGCGGCACTGCAAGGATGATCTGGGATCCGACCGTTGGCCTGATACGCCGCATCGCCGAGGGGGAAATGGCCGATGCGATCGTCGCGATCGACTGGGCGATCGACGAGCTGGAATCGAAAGACCTGCTCGACCCCGCGTCGCGAAGGCCCTTGGCGCAGGCCTCCGTGGGCGTGGCCGTGCTGGCCGGCGCGCCTCGGCCTGACATCTCGACGCCGGAGGCGCTTCGCCGTATCCTCCTCGATACGCCGACGCTGGTTTACTCGCGCACAGGTGCCAGCGGCATCTTCTTCGAGAAGATGATCGACGATTTCGGCATTGGCGATGAGATCAGGGCCAAGGCGCTTGTGGTGAACGCCGGGCTGACGGCGGAAAGACTCGTGAGCGGCGAGGTGGCAATAGCCATTCAGCAAGTGAGCGAGCTGTTGGCCGTGCCCGGCACGGATCTCGTCGGCGCATTGCCGTCGGAGCTCGGCGCGACGACTGATTTCAGCGTGGCGGTGTTCAAGAACACGGCGGCCGCTGATGCCGCAGAGCGGTTCCTCGGCGAGCTTTTCACGCCACTTGCCCGGAGGGCCTATCAGGCCGCCGGGCTCGAACCCCGGTTCTGACTAACAGGGCAGGTCTGACAATCAGACCCGATCTGATCAACAAGCGAGAGCAATATGTCGGCAAGACCCCGTATCGTCCTTCTCCATGCAACGCCTGTGGCGGTGCAACCCGTCCAGACCGCGTTCAAGGAGCTCTGGCCGGAGGCTGAACTCGTCAATCTTCTCGATGATTCCCTCAGTCCGGACCGGGCGCGCGAACCGGAGCTGACCGAAGCGTTGATCGAGCGTTTCGTCAATCTTGGGCGCTACGGCCACTCTGTGGGCGCCGACGGTATCCTTGTCACTTGTTCGGCTTTCGGCCCGGCGATCGACAGGATGGCTGCGGAACTACCGGTGCCGGTGCTCAAACCCAATGAGGCGATGTTTCATGCGGCCGTCGCCAGCGGGAAGCGGATCGGCATGATTGCGACCTTCGGGCCGTCGGTCGGCACGATGACCGGTGAATTCGAGGAATACACCGCCGGGGTGGGCTCGCCCGCAAGCCTCAGGACCATTCTCGTCGCAGACGCGATGACCGCACTTCGGGCGGGCGATGTCGAGACCCATAACCGTCTGATCGCCGAGCGGGCGCCGGAGCTCGATGGCATGGATACGATCATGCTGGCGCATTTCTCGACGTCGCAGGCCGCCGAGGCGGTGCAGCGACGGGTCGATATTCCTGTGCTGAGCGCGCCGGGGGCGGCGGTCAGCCGTATGCGCGAACTGATCGAAGGTTAGGAAGCCGCTTTTCAACCCGGCCACTTGCCCAAATGTGGGGCTGGGCCGCGTTTCGAGCTGAAGCCTCTTGCCGCGGACCGCGGCGAGCGCAAAAGTCAGAAGCATTGTGCCGCTCAGTTGACCACGGAGGCGAATGCGTTGCGCGCTGGCGTAAGACTGGCTTTCGCGGAGCACTAACCGCATCTGAGAAACCTCCTTACCGATTATCTCTTGGAGTTAAGCAGGTGCGGTGAAGTTGATCTCAACTACCGCTATTTCGACGCCTATTGGGAAGAGATCGGGAGCCGTTGGCCCGATCTGATCGAACGGAATGACCAATGCGTCGGCTTCGCCTTCGTAAACGAGTGGTCTCCGTCGGGAAGAGGCACCGATTTCTCAGTGGCCGAGTTTTATATCGTTCCGCGTGCGCGAGCGCATGGCGTGATGCCGCAAAAGCCGTCCTGCGGGCACATTCGGGCGTCTGGGAATTGAATGTCATGCCGTCGAACGCGCGCCCGCTCGGAAATTCTGGCCTCGCGCGATAAACGCTGCCGGAGCAAAAGACCTGGAGCAGCTCACATCCGTTGGCGAGATGATTTACCGGTTTACAATCGGATAAGGCTTATTGCCGCCCGACAAGAGGTCGAAGAGGCCTAACCCGTTCCAAATTCTGTTTGGCGGCCGCTTTTCCAGTGGCCCTTTCTTATGCGCGGCCGATGACGTTGCGGGCCCAGTCGCCGATGATGCTGACCGTCAGCGTGCAGAGGAAGATGGTGACGCCGGGGACCACGGCGATCCACCAGCCGGTCAGAAGATAGGAGCGGCCGAAACCGAGCATATTGCCGAGGCTGCTCATCGGCGGCTGGATTCCGAGGCCGAGGAAGCTCAGCGACGTCTCTAGCAGGATGACTTCCGGGAAATTGATGGTCGCGGTGACGAGCAGGGTGCTCGCGATGTTGGGCAGAACATGGCGCAGGTAGATCCGCGGCCAGGGAAAGCCCAACGTATTCATCGCAAGTACATAGCCGCGGCCGCGGGAGGCGAGCGTCATGGCGCGCGAAAGACGGGCGAAACGCTCCCAGCCGAACAGGCCGAGAATGAAGATGAACAGCACGATGTTGTTGCCGAAGAGCGCCGTCAGCGTCAGCGAAACGATGATGAACGGCACCGAGGCCTGCGCATCCACGGCGGCGACGATCACCTGATCCACCCATCCGCGAAAATGCGCGGCCAGGATGCCGATGGTCGTGCCAATGATCGCCGATAAGATGGTGGCGCCGAGCGCGAGCGCTAGGCTGGTGCGCAGCGATGCGACCAACCGCAGGAAGATGTCGCGGCCGAGATCGTCGGTGCCGAGGAAGTGTGTCCAGGTGCCGCCGAAGCCGACCGGCGGCTTGAGGCGTGCCAGCAGGTTCACCGATGCGTTGTTCACGCCTGGCAGCAAGGGCACGACTGCGATCAGCGACAGACAGAGGACGAGCCACAGGATGGAGACTTGGGCCGTCAGCGGCATGCCTGGAAAGCGGCGGCCTGTTTTTTCGGTAGCGATGGCGGGCATAACGGCCTCCGGTCATTGATTGTGTGCAAGAGCGGTGCGGGGGTCGAGCTTGGCGTAAGTCAGGTCGACGATGAGGTTGGTCGCGATCATCAGAAAGGCGACCATCATGATGATCACCTGCAGCACGGCCAGATCGCGCTGGGCGACGGAATCGACGATCAGGCGGCCGACGCCCGGCCAGCCGAAGACTGATTCGACGACGGAGCCGGCGGCGATCATGCTGCCGACCAGAAGCGGCGTGATGGTGACGAGGGGCAGCATCGCATTCGGGATCACGTGATGGGTAAAGATGCGGAATTCGCTGAGGCCGCGCGCCCGTGCCGAGGTGACGCAGGTCAGCCGCAGGGCGTCGAGCACAGCCGAGCGGACGAAGCGGGTGAAGATCGCCGCCTTAGAAAGCCCGATCGTCAGCACCGGCATGATCAGGTTCTCGAACGAGCCGTAGCCGTTCGAGGGCAGGATGTGCAGGTTGACCGACAGGAGCAGGATGAGCGCGAGGCCGAGCACGAAATTGGGCAAGGCAAAGCCGACGGTCGAGAGCGCCATGATCGTCCGGTCGAGGCGTCCGCCGTTGTCGATCGCGGCAAGCGCGCCCGCCGGCACGCCGATGACGATCATGATGACAGCGCTGCAGCCGACTAGGAGTAAGGTGGCGGGCAGGCGTTCCAGGACGACGGCGAGCGCGTCCCGGTTGCTCATGTTCGACATGCCGAGGGCGCCGTGGAAGATGTTGTTCACGTAGGTGAGGTATTGCTGCAGAATGGTTCCGGTATAGCCCCATTGCTCGCGATAGGCATCAAGCGCCGCCTGTGTTGTATCATCGGGATTGAAGATCGCCAGCACCGGATCACCGGTGGCGCGCAAGGCGACGAAGACAAGTGTCACGATCACCCAGAGGGAGACGGCGGCGCGCAGGAGACGAGATATCAGCAGCATGGTCAGAGTCTCCCGTTGGTGGCGAAGGTACCTTCTATTCCGAGTGCGCGCACCGGCGGCATCGGGCTCTTGCCGGGCATGGCGTCTATCAGCATTTGCGTATACTCGTGGCGGCTGCCGTCGGTGAACAGCGAGACCGGGATATCCTCGACCACCTCGCCGTTGCGCAGCACCACCACCTGATCAGCGATCTCGAAGACGACCCTGAGATCGTGGGTGATCAGCAGAATGGCGATGCCGAGGCGCTCGCGCAGGCGCTGAAAACACTCTAGGATATGTTTCTGGATGCGGACGTCGACGGCCGAGAGCGGTTCGTCGGCGATCAGGATATCGGGTTTCAACAGCAGGGCGCGGGCGATCACGACACGCTGGGCCTCGCCGCCACTGAGGAAAGTCGGCCGCCTTTCAAGGACATAGGCGCCGAGCCCGACATCCTGGATGATTTGAGCGATGTGGGCGCGCCGGGCCTCCGCATCTCGCCAGCCGTGGACCTTCAGCACTTCGTGGAACTGATCGTCCACTTTCATTAGCGGATCGAGGGAGTCGCGCGGATGCTGGAAGACCATCTGCATACTGAGTTTCGATGCACCGCTTCGTTCGGATGCGTGTGTCGTGATGCTTCCCGAGTCCGGAGCGACGAGGCCCATGGCCATTTTCGCCGCCGTCGTCTTGCCGCTGCCGCTCTCGCCGACCAGAGCGACGATCTCGCCCCGATGGACCGTGAACGACATGGCCTTGGCGGCGGGCACGCCGACGCCGGCCTTGCGATCGCGCGAGGAGGAATAGAAAGTCTTGTTGACGGTGTCGAAGGTGAGGGCGAGCGGGTTCTGGCGGAGTTTCGCCGTCTGGCGATCCGGCCATTCGACGCTCGCAGCGGCAAAGAGTTCCCGAGAATAATCGGCCTTGGGCGCATGGACGACATCGCCTGTCTGGCCCTGCTCGACCAGCCGGCCATTGTGCATGACGGCGATGTGGGTCGCTCTGTCACGGACGATGCCGAGATCGTGGGTGACGAGCAGAACGGTTAGGCTGTTCTTCCGCCGCATCTCGTCGATGAGATCCAGCACTTCGGCCTGGACCGACATGTCGAGCGCGGTTGTCGGCTCGTCGGCGATCAGCAGCGCCGGATCACCCAGCATGGCGAGCGCAATCATGACGCGCTGGTTGAGGCCGCCGGAAAGCTGATGCGGATAGATATCGAGCCGTTGTTCGGCCATCGGGATATGGACACCCTTCAAGGCATCGATCGCGCGCGTGCGCAATTCGTCGGCGCGGGCCTTGGGGTAATAGAGCCGGAGCGTTTCCAGCATCTGAGAACCGATCGTGCGAACCGGGTTGAGGGCGGCGAGGGGGTCTTGAAACACCATTCCGACGGATTTTCGCCGGAACTCCATGAGCTGCCGCCGGTTCAGCGACCAGACATCCTGGCCGTCGATGATGATGCGGCCCTTGAATTCGGGCGTGAAGGGAAGGAGCCGCATCAGGCTGTGACAGGTGATGCTCTTGCCGCTGCCACTTTCGCCGACAAGCGCGAAGTAACCGCCCCTGGCGATCTCGAAGGAAACATCGTCGACCAGGGGGATGGGCTGGTCGCCGGCAAGCGCGATACCAAGGTTTTCGACGCGGCAGACCCGCTCCGCAATCTTATCGGAATTCATCCGTTCAATCCTGCAGTGTAGACTTGTAATCGCTGCGATGCCCTGGACCAGGGCATCGCATTAATCGAATGCGCATAACGACATCGGAAATCTATCCGTTTGTGCCGTGCACTCAAGCCAGCGACGCCGCGCGGAAGTCCATGTAGACCGAGGGGATCGGCTTCCAGTTGACGGTCTTCCTCTTGCCGTAGAACACACCCATCGTATGCAGGATGATGCCTGGCGGATCGGCGTCAAAGATGTCCATCATCTTGGCGAATGCCCGCTGCCGCTCCTTCGGATCGACGCTCGACTGGAGCTTGTCGCCGAGGGTGAAGAATTCCTCGTTCGTCCAAACTTCCTTCTGCGACCGGTCATAGGAGCGCCAGAGGCCGAAGAGTGGATCGTTGACCAGCACCGGATCGACGCCGTTGCGCATGCCGACACCGGGATAGGCCATCATCTGCGCGAAATTTTCGACAATCTGCAGGTCGATCTTGACGCCGATCTGTTCCCACATGGAGACGACGATCTGGGCGGTGGCGAGTTCCGGGCCGTAGGCCGCGGTGCGAATGCGGTATGGGATTGCCTGTCCCTTGTAGCCGGCGGCATCCAGAAGCTTCTTGGCTTCCGTCGGATCATATTTGTAAGCCGGCCGCGACGCATCGTAGAAGGGGCCGTAGGCAGGAAGCTGGTGACCGTGCGGCACGTCCACCTTGCCCTGCCAGAGAGCGTCGACGATCGCCTGGCGGTCGACGGCAAGACCCAGAGCCTGACGGACGCGGACATCCTTCAGGACCTCGTTGCGGGTATCGAACTTGATGATGCGCAGGCTCGCAACCGTACCTCCGACGATCTCGAGATTCTCGTCGCGGGTGACGGCCTCGAACTGGTCGGCCGGCACGTCGGTGATGATGTCGAAGTCGTTGCTGGCAAGGCCCGCAATGCGCGAGGAGAGTTCAGGTGACGAGCTGTAGATTAGCGTCTCGATATTCGGTTTGCCGCCCCAATATTGCGGGAAGGCCTTGAGCTGCACGGCATCAGGCGACAGCGAAACGACCGAGAACGGGCCGGTGCCGACCGGCTTCTGCGCGAAGCCGGGGAAGCCGCCCGCGGCCTCGAACGCCTTCTTGCTGACGATCTGGCTGCCCCAGGCGGTCAGACGCAGTTCGAGTGCCGGATCAGGCACCTTCGAGGTGACGCGAACCGTTTTGGCGTCGACCGCTTCAACCGACTGGATCGTTGAAAGGAACTGCTGGGCGACGCCGAAGCCCGGTGATTTCGGATCGAACATGCGGCCGAAGCTGAAGGAGAAGACGACGTCGTCGACCCTCAGTGGGGAGCCGTCGTGGAAAAGCACGCCCTGGCGCAACGTCAGATCCAGCGTCTGGGGATCGACGCGCTTCCAGCTTTCGGCAAGGGCCGGCTGCAGTGCGCCATCGCCGGCATAATTGACCGTCAGCAGCGTATCGAAGATGTTCAACATCGTCCGGTAGCCGGGATTGGTTTGGTAGAGCAGGGGATCGAGCTGCTTCGGCAACTCGTCGAGAGCAACCCTCAAAATGTTGTTTTCTGCAGCCACGGCGAAACAGATCGTCGGTGCACCGAGCAGGCCGTAGGCGGCTCCCGCACCCAGAAGCGTGATGGCGGATCGTCTGGTGATATGCATTGTTTGTTCCCCAAGAACTTGTTGCACATTTTGTGGCTGACTTTGTCAGGATTGTTCTTATTTGCCGGTCTCTGAGCGGCCGGCATTCGGGCCGTTTCGGCTGCCGGAGCCCTGTCATCCTGTCGAGGCGAAAGGCTGTGGTGCTTATCGCTGCACCTTGCCCAGCTTCTCCCTGTGTACGGACGTCACGTTAAGGGTATCGACTTATTGTCGTCCAATACGAATTGCCGCTCTTCTTATTGTCTCTCCATATATGTTGACCGGGCATTCCTCGATCGCCCCAAATGAATGAGGGCAATCAGTTGGCAAGGTTGTCGATGAGTTCGTTGACGAATTCCTGGTCGGAGGTCGTCACGAAAAGGTCGGCGATTTTCTGGATCGCCTGCAGCGTCTTGTTGGGCTCACGTTCGGCTCGGCCGTCGGGTTCTTCGAGCACGACGAAGGAGAGCATGGAGGCCGTCCGCTCGGTCTGGAATGGAAAACGGACCTCTTCGCCCTTCTGATAGACGACGATCACCGCGTTCGGGCGGATGCCGTTGACCGGTTCGTCCATCGGTTGGCGCCCGTCCGGATCGAGAGGGCCGGTGGTCAGGATATTCTCCCGGTCGCGGTTGAAGCTGCTGATGATGCTCTCGGCGCTCTTGCCGATCGCAAGCACCTTCACGTAACGGGGCATGGAGTTGCGGTAGTCTTGGATGCGTTGGCCCGGCCGTCCGCCGAGAAAGCTTTGTACGATCATCAACAGTCTCCCGGCGCGGAAGGCGCCAAAGGTCAATCCATAAAGCGGCCGCCCGAAAGGTTCATACACTCGCCCGTCACGAAACCCGCATTGTCCGAGGCAAGAAAGAGGACGGCGTGGGCCGCTTCCTCGCTGCGGCCGAACCGGCCGACGGGAATGGCGCCCTTGAGCCTTGTCCGCTTTTCCTCCGTCATGGTTTTGACCTGCGGTTCGAAAAGGGCGGTGGCGATCCCGTTGACCGTGACACCATGTTCGGCGGTTTCTGCGGCAAGTACGCGAGCGAAGGCGAGAAGACCACCTTTCGCCGCTGCATAGGGCGCGACATCATGATGCACGCCTGTTTTGGCGGACATGCTGGCGAAGACGATGATGCGGCCGTAGCCGGCCTGGACCATGCGCCGGGCCGCCTCCTGCATCTGCAGGGCGGGAAGGACAAGCTCCTCTTCGGCCACCCCTCGCATTTCCTCGGACGTCATGTCGAGCACGGGCTTGTTCTTGACCGGGCGCGAGGAAACGACCAGCACGTCGATGCCGCCGAGCTTTTCCACGCAGCGATCGATGAATTCCGTCGGCGTGCCGTCCGAGGCGATATAACCGCCGGCTGATGCGTCGGCATCGTCGCTGATGACAGTGGCGCCGGCTGCGGCGATGGCCGACACCACAGCGGGACCGACGCCGTAGCCGGCGCCGATGACGATGGCGCGCTGGCCCGAAAGATCGGCCATGCTGTGCGGAGCGATGTCGATGGCATTCATGGTCTAACCTTTCACGAGCTGTGCAAGACTGGTCGAGGGGTCGGCAAGTGCCGCATCCGGAACCGCCGTTCCGTTCAGGATCAATTGCTTGATGAAACGGATGTCGCGTGCGTTGTTCATGCTGTTGCCGGCAACGACGCGTTCGCCGTTCATATAGATCGCGGTGAACTTGCCGCTCTCTGGGGGGCCGCGCCAGATGATCCGGTCCCAGACCGCAGGCGCGCCGATGATCTGCAGGTTGGTGTCGTATTGATCCGACCAGAACCACGGAAGATCCGCATAAGGGGTCGCCGTGCCGGCAATCGCCTTGGCGACCGCGATGCCCTGGTTCTGCGCGTTCTGCCAGCTTTCCAGCCGGAGGCTGCGGCCAAGCAGCGGGTTGAAATGCCTTGTCACGTCGCCGACCGCGAAGATCTTCGGATCGTCCGTCCGGCCGAAAGCGTTCACGACAATGCCGTCGTCGCAGGCGAGCCCGGCAGCCTCGGCAAGGTCGGTGTTGGGAACGGCGCCAATGCCGACGATGACGAGATCGGCAAGCAGGCGTTTGCCGCTGCCCAGAACCACCGCAGCATGATCGCCATCGGGCTCTATCCTCTCGATTGCCGCTGAAAAGCAGAAATCGACGCCGCGTCCTTCGTGTGCTGCTGCGACGACCTCGGCGACCGATCTGTCGATGACCCGGCCCATCGCATGAGGCGCTGCATCAACGACGACGACCGAGCAGCCTGCCTCCACCGCGACCGCAGCGAATTCGAGGCCGATGAAGCCGGCGCCGATGGCGACAACCCGGCTTCTCGGTTTCAGCCGGTCGGCAATTTTCTCCACGTCGGCGATAGTGCGCAGCGTATGAACCTGCGGCAGGTCGGCACCTTCGACGGCTAGCCTGCGCGGGCGGCAGCCAGTGGCCAGCACCAGCGTCCCGTAATCAAGGGTCGAACCGTCATCTAGCGTTAGCCTGTTGCGACCGCGATTGATATGCCCGACCCGCCCGTTAAGCATGAGTTCGATCCGGTTGTCGGCATAGAAGGTGCTGGGCCTGATATAGGCACTTTCAATCCCGGCCTTGCCGGCGAGGATCGCCTTCGATAGCGGCGGGCGCTCGTAGGGCGGATGGGCTTCGTCGCCGATCAGCACGATCCGCCGGTCGGGATCGAGGCCGCGCAGCGTGATCGCCACCCAAGCGCCGGCCTGGCCGGCGCCTACGATCACTACGGTTTCGCGGTCGGTTTGCATCGCAAAATCCCGTTCAGACGGCGACGAACGGTTCGCCGATGCGAACAACCGAGGCGTCGAGCGCGGTTTCCTTGAATGCGCCGTCCTCCGGCAGGATGAAGGAGGCCGAGCGGACGAGCTGTGTCGCGGGCTCGATGCCGGGCGGTGTGCCTTTGCCTGCTTCGAGCGCCTTTGCCGCCTTGCGCATGCGCATGCGGGCCATGATGATCGCATTGTCGGTCGAAACGAGATTTTCGCGCGAGCGGTCGGCGATGGCGCCCATGCTTTCCTGCAGCGAGGAGTCCTGGATGGCGATGCCCTTGATGCCGCTATAGTGGATCTTCTGGCGCTGGGCCTCGCGATCCATCAGGTAGTCGTTGTCGATGTTGGCGGTCGGCCGGAAGGTGCCCGGTATCAGCGTCGGGTGGACGCCGTGACCATTTTCCATCGCTTCCAGTTCCTGTGGCGACAATGCGCGGGTGGGGTGGAACGTCATGGTCCAGGCCATGCAGTTGTAGTCGTCCATCGGCACCCACGCATGGCCGTTCAGCGCATTGCCCTTGTAGGGCGGGATCAGCGTGTAGAACGGCATCATCCACTGCGTGACGCGCCAGTAGTGGAAGCCCGGTTCGGCTTTGCGGCGGGCGCCGATCAAGAGGCCGGCGGCGGATTCGTGGATGTCGAAGGTCGTAGATGTGCTGCGTGCATATTTCGAGCCATCGGTGCCGCGATGCAAGGGATCGCGATGAAGATCGCCGCTGTGCAGGAAAGAGACGTGGCTGGAATCGATGCCGCCTTCCATCGCCTGCAGGTAATTGCATTCCTGCCAGCGCTTGGAGAGATAGCGCTGCTCGGGTGCGACCTGCGCCCATTCGAAGACAGGAATTTCCGGCTTCTCTTCCGGAGGCCCCATATAGGTCCAGATAACGCCGCCGAACTCGACGCACGGGTAGGACTTAAGTTGGATCTTCTGGCAGAAGCCAGAGGAAGGCGGCTCCGACGGGACCTCGACGCACTGGCCGGTCGTGTCGTATTTCCAGCCATGATAGGGGCAGCGCAGGCCGCCTTCCTCGTTGCGGCCGAACCAGAGCGACACCCCGCGATGGGCACAGAATTCGTCCATCAGGCCGATCTTGCCGTCTGAATCCTTGAAGGCGATCAGCCGCTCGGACAGAAGCGAAACGCGCACCGGATCGCAGTTCGGCCCCGGAAGTTCATTGGCCATCAAGGCAGGGATCCAGTAGCGGCGAAAGAGGTTGCCCATCGGCGTGCCCGGACCGGTGCGGCACAAATACTCGTTTTGTTCGGCTGTGATCATGACGTCATCCTCTTTGTTGGCGCCGGGCCGGGCCAGGCCCGCCTCGATGAATGGCACGTTGACACCCAGTGACATATGTCGTCCAATATGAATTATGGATTTTTTGATTGAGCTGGAGATATAAGTTGGAACTGCGTCAGTTCAGATATTTCGTGGCTGTGGCCGAGGAACTGCATTTTACGCGCGCCGCCGAAAGGCTTCATATCGGCCAACCGCCGCTCAGCCTCCAGATCCAGGCGATCGAACGGGAGCTTGGCGTGACGTTGCTGAAGCGTACGCGGCGCAAGGTGGAATTGACCGCTGCGGGTGAGCTTTTCCTGCAGGAAGCACGGCTTGCGCTGATGCAGGCGGCGCGTGCGATCGATACGGCAAAACGTGCCGCGCGCGGCGAGATGGGAACGCTGAGGGTGAATTTCATCACCTCCGTTCCGCTCGTCAACGCCTTTACGACGGCGGTGCGGCGCTTCCGCCTGGCGTTGCCCGACGTCCACCTGGAACTCAAGATCAAGCCTTCCCCCGAGATCATCGACGACGTCCTGCTGAACACGATCGACATTGGCTTCACGCGACCGGCGCTTCAGGCCGTGCTGCCGTCAAAGCTGAAGGCGACGCCGGTTCATCGCGACAAGCTGATGCTCGTCCTGCCGATCGATCATCCGCTCAGCCACGAAGACGCACCGATTTCGATCGGCCGGCTGAAGACCGAGCGTTTCGTTCTCCGGCCGCTCGGAACCGGTGCGGGTTTTTACGAGCAGGTGTTTTCGATGTGCACGGAGGCAGGCTTTTCGCCGCTGATCGTGCAGGAGGCGACGGAAGCGGCCACGATTCTGGGGCTCGTGGCCGCAGGCGTCGGGATCACGATCGCGCCGCAGGCGCTGCAGAGCATCATGGTTCACGACGTCGTCTGGCGGCACCTGTCGGACGCGCAGACGGACAGCGAGGTTGTGATGATCCACAACAGAACGGCCTCGAACCTCCTGCGGGATCAGTTCATCTCAGGCCTCAAGCCGCTGCCGGATTCGGTCAGGAAAGACCAGCGCTGACGTCGATGAAAATCGCCCCTTCGTGCATGACGGGCGACCATACCATGATCGGAGTCTCGCAAGGGGGCGCTGTCGGCGCGCCGGTGCGCAGATCGAACCGTCCCTGATGAAAGGGGCATTCCACCTCGCATCCCTCGATGAACCCGTCCGAAAGCTGACCCGGCCCATGGGAGCAGAGGTCGGCAGTGACGTAATAGTGCTCGCCCGCCTGAAAGATCGCATAGGCAAAACCGTCGATTTCAGCGCGGAACGGCAGGTCCTCGCTGACATCGGCGGTATCGCAAAGTTTCGTCAATGTCGCTGTTTCAGTCATTTTCCCACCTCAAATGCCGGCAGCCGTTTCCGGCTGCCGGCTCAAGTCTTCATCTCAGCTCTTGGTTTCAGCTTTGGAGCTTCAAGCCGCCGCACTCACTTTCTGCGACTTCCAGTCGAAGGCGAGAATGTCCGTGAACTCGCGGACGTTGGCCAACGTCTCGAAGCGGCCAAGCGTGGCGATGATCTTGTCCGTCACCTCCTTGCCGGCAAAGGGCAGAGCGTTGACGGCAACCTTCTCGGCGATCTCGGCATCTGTGAAGGGAGCTTTCGGGTGACCGGGGAAGGGGAGCGCCTCGCCGCGCACGACGGTGCCGTCGGCTAGCTCGATTTCGACGCGCGAGAGATAGCCTGCCGCAGCGCGCGCCAGCTTGCCGCCGGCGATCGTGCCAAGTTCGGGCGCTGGCATGCATTTGACCTTTTCGGCCACGAACTTCTGCCGTTCCGGTGCCAGCACTTTGTCGAGGTCGAAGCTCTCGACTTGGATATGGCCGTCGAGCACTGCCGCACCGACGATATAAGGCATGGAATGGTCGGCCGTTTCGCGCGAGATCGGGTGATAGGGATCCTGACGGATTGCGACCAGATGGTCATAGGCGCCTTCTTCGGAGAAGACGCGGACCTGCTTGATCTTGGAGAGATCGGAGATCTTGCCACGAGCCTCAAGGGCGGCGCGAATTGCGCTGAGGCCAACGGAGCCGACCGGCCAGAGCTTCATATAGGTGCCGGCAATGCGCGACAGCTTCACGTCGTCACCAAGCAGCCTCTGCAGGATCGGCAGCGGGTCGTGCTTGTTGGCGAGCTTGACGATGAAGCCGTTATTGCCGGTGAAAGGACGCACGACGCTTTCGACGCCTGCCTTGGCGAGCAGGCAGGCCTGCAGGGCGTTGCGGACGGAATCGCTGCCATTGAAGCGTTTCCAGAGGGTCAGGTCGCCGCGACTGTTGAGTTCGCAGGATTCCACCTCGTCGCTGGCAAAATGCGAGGTGACCGTCATGCCGAAGGCTTCGCGGGCCTGGGTGGCGTCGAGACCGAGAACGCGCACGATTGCCGCACAGGCACCGATCTGCGTCAGGTTCGTATAATCCCAGCCGCCAGGGGCGGTGGAGAAGGCGTCGAAGACGGCGGCAACCACCTCGTAGCCGACCGCGAGCGCTCCAAGCAGTTGTTCGCCGGAGGCATTCACCCATTCGGCAGCGGCGATGAGGCCGGCGACCATGTCGCTCGGATGGCCGCTGTTCTTCTGGCCGACGAAGAAGTCGTTATAGTCGTAACAGCGCAGCAGCGAGCCGTTGACGAGGGCAGCCAGATCCGGATTGACCCGCATCGAAGTGCCCCAGATGACGCTGCCTGCCGGATTGGCAAACTGCGAGACATATTTGCGGGCAATATGAGAAGCCGGGTGATCAAAGGCACCCAGTGCTACGGCGATCGAATCGCTCAATGCCCGCTTTGCCGCGTGGCGCGTCGCGTCGCTGAGGTCCGTGGAAACCGTGACGGTGAACCTGGCCAAAAGCTCTGCGATCGCGTCACGATAGACGATGTTATCTTCTGTCGACATGCTACTTCCTTTTCGTCGCTGTCCGTTCGAAAAGGCGGTCCGGTTGATGGTGCCGACGAGCCGCGCTCTCGAATATCATGTAAGTTGCGATGCCGAGTGGTACCGGGGGGAACTACGTGTGTCCAATATCAATCCCCCGCCAAATCATTCGCCACAATAAATGTATCGTCTGGGAAGAGCGCTGACCGCCCTGTGTCGCGCGTCTTTCGGTGGCGCCTGCTGCGCGGTTTGATCCACGATCCCAAATAAATCGCGCGGCTTTTAATATTGGACGCAGATGACAGGCTCGCCTTAGCAATAGGTATCTTGAACCGAAGCGGCCGCGTGGCGGGAGGCAGACCATTTCGACCCATATCCTCATCACGCAGCCGCAGGTGAAGAGCTGCGTCAACGCGCTCAAGGAGCGCTTCACGGTCCATGACCTTGCAGGCTGCGCCGATCCGGATGCGCTGCTGCGAGAGATTGGACCAGATATTCGCGGCATTGCCGGCGGCAAGGTGTCGGCTGGCCTCCTGGAAAAGCTTCCAAAGCTCGAGATTATTGCTGTGTCAGGCGTGGGTTACGATTCCGTCGATGCCGCTGCCGCCAGGGCACGCAACATCCGCCTCACCAACACACCCGGAGTTCTCACCGACGCGGTGGCGGAACTGACCATCGGAATGATGATCGCGCTTTCCCGACGCATCCCGCAGGGTGATCGGTTCATTCGCGACGGGCGATGGCCGGGCGGTGCCTTTGGCAACTGGTCCGAACTGAAGAACAAGACGCTCGGGATCCTCGGGCTCGGCCGCATCGGCAGGGAAATTGCCGAGATTGCGACCGCCTTGAAGATGCATGTGATCTATCATGGCCGTCATCAGCAGCCGGGTGCGCCCTATCCCTATTACGACACGGTTCTTGAAATGGCGCGCGCCTCGGACTGGCTCGTCGTCATCGCGCCCGGAACGGCCGAGACCAACAAGATCATCTCGCGGGAGGTCATGCAGGCGCTTGGACCAAACGGCATGCTCGTCAACATGGCGCGCGGCACGATGGTGGATCAGGATGCCATGATCGAGATGCTGATGTTGAAACAACTCGGTGGTGCCGCTCTCGACGTGTTCGAGAAGGAACCGGCGGTACCGGAAGCTCTCTTCGGGCTCGACAATGTCGTCCTGTCACCGCATCAGGGCAGCAGGACCGAGGAGACGCGAACCGCAGTCGGCGATCTCGTCGTCGCCAATCTCACAGCGCATTTCGATGGCAAGTCGCTGATTTCTCCGATTTTTTAAGATGAGAATGGCGACTGCGGCTTAGTGCTTCACGTCGCCCGACGCCCATGGCTGTGGTCGTGCCATGGCTTTCCTAGATTCACGTTATCGCGGCGGCCGTTTCCGGCACTCGCGGCGAACTCTGCCGTGGGTGCGGGTTCGTTCTCTCCAGAGACGTCCGCGCACTACGACGTAGCGGCCGTCCGGCGTCTCGATGAACGGCTTTTCCTTCTTCAAGCGCCGCCCTCTCCGCCAGAAACGTCGGCCTTTCGAAGCCTGAAGAAGTATCGCTGCTCGTCGCCTTCGACGACCATCATGCCGGCAAACGCGTTGTCGTCGATCCTTCGGAAGTAGTCGACGATCGGCTGGCGGTCGTAGACCATTGCGGCGGTCTCGTTGCCGTCGATCATGCGGAGCTTGACGGACGCCGTCGTTGGAAGAGCGCCATCGTCGATGCCGTCATTTCGGCAGGAAAGCACCATCATCTGGCGATCATCTTTCCAACGATCGCTCTGATAGAGGAAACGAGACGCCGTATCGCAACGCAGTTCGGCGACCAGTACGACGTGGTCACTCATCCGACGCAGACCACGTCTCCCGATCGTGCGACGATCTTCATCCTGACGCAGGAGCGGGCTCTCACCCGCAAGGACCTTAACTGGTGACGTTCTTCGTCATCGATGAGTTCTACAAGCTCGACTTGCGTGGCGACGACGACGAGCGGTCGGTCGATCTGAACCTGTGCTTTCACAAACTGGCCTCGGCGGGGGCAAAGTTCTACCTGATCGGCCCCCATGTCGACGGGGTCATCGGCCTCGCTTCGTCGTACGAATACCTCTTCGTGCCGTCGCTGTTCTTGACCGTCGACGAGAATGTCGCCTCCCTAGGCGTAGAGTTGACCACAGCGGACCTTCAGGAGATCCAGGCGGCGAATGTTGAAATTCAAGGAGCGCGGTATCCGGACGAGCATATGAAGCTTGTCGGCCGCTAACTTATCAGAAAAATATCGACCGCCCCAGCGCGTTGGTCGATTGATCTAGTCACCCGAATCTAAAGTTCCATTGAGGATTCTCGTGGGGAGCGTTCTTGAACGCGGTTGCGCCATGAATAGGAAAGGGGGCGAACTGCACACGACCTGCACCTTATTTTTTTTGTTTTCGACGACTTGGCTGGTCGTCAACAGAGAGTTGAGACAGACCTGAGGCAATTATTTTCAGCACCTCCGACCCATCCCCATCACTGAGGAAAATGTGACCGATTGTCCTAGCCAGGAGCTTTATCGTCTGGTTAGTGTCAGAAAGCACGCTGATCCAAAGTCCGGTATCGAGCAGCTCGTTGACAAAATCCTCGCGGTCTTCGGCCGCTTCGACGATCCGATCCTTCAATGAGGTTTCGTTCCGGCTGCCATTCCCGGAGCGCTCGAGCGTCATTTGTAAAAGCGCAATTATTTCCCCGTTCATTGACCGTCCTGAAACTTCTGAAGCAGCTTTAAGCTGCTTTCGCAATTCGACGGGAAGGCGGAGGGTAATTCGAACGTCGTCGTTATTTGTCATGTGGTCACATAACCCTGCAGATCGGTTGACACCAAATATACGCGGATTTGACACCAGATAAAAAGAATGAGACACTAAGATGGTGTCTTCGAGGTTAACGGAGATCGGCTGATGACAAGAGATTCTATACCATTGGATCTCCTTTGGGAGGTGGCCGAAATTGCAAAGACCATCGGCCGAACCGAACGGCAAACCTTCCACATGTTGAATGCGGGTCAGCTACCAGGAAAAAAGGTGGGTGGGCGCTGGGTAGTGGAGCGCCGCAGGCTCCTGGAGTTTTTCACTGGAAACTGCGTGATCAGACCGGACTATCCGGCAAGCTTCCTCGCGTCATTTCGATCAACTGGCCCGATGATCGACCCTGCGGCCTCGTGCGCAAGGAACGAGGCAAAGAGAAGCAACACAGATAGTTTAAAACGTCGCACCTAAATAGCGAGTCCCGTCACGTTGGTGTCAATGTGACACCGCGACGCCCGAACTATCGGAGGAGGGGTGTCATGTCAGTGCGAAAACGTGAATGGACTACGCAGAGGGGTGAAAGGAAATTCGCTTGGGTGGTTGACTACTCCGATACAGGCGGCAAACGTAGGTCGAAGACTTTCCATAGGAAAAAGGAAGCAGGTGATTTCGCGGCCAGGGTGTCTGTCGAGGTTCAGGAAGGCCTTCACGTCGCCGCCCGTTCAAGTGTAACGGTCGCCAAGGCGGGGGCTTTGTGGATCGAATCTGGCGAAGGCGACGGTCTCGAGCGATCGACGCTTGATCAGCGGAGGGCGCATCTACACAAGCACATAGTGCCCCTCATTGGACAAGCGTTGCTTTCGAAGCTCACGGGACCGATGGTTCGCGACTTTCAGGACCTGCTCCGTAAGACCGGCCGGTCGCCAGCCATGATCAAGAAAATTGTTACATCCTTGGGCTCCATACTGGCCGACGCAAATGAACGGGGTTTAGCTACGCGCAATCCTGTCAGGGAGATGCGCCGCAACAGAAAGGGTCGAGACACCCGAACCGCAGCGCGTCAAAGAGGACGCCTGGAAATCGGGAAGGACATTCCGAGCCGGGATGAAATCAGACTCTTTATAGCTGCATTAAGCGACTTACTATGGCGAACAATGTTTCTAGTATTGATCTTCACAGGGTTGCGCTCGTCGGAACTGCGGGCATTGAGATGGCGCGATGCTGATCTCATTCGTTCGGAAATCCACGTTCGACAGCGCGTCAATCGATACAGAGGCAAGCCAAAGTCAAGAATGGGAACGAGAACGATTCCGATTTCTCCGATTGTGGTAGTGGCGCTAAAGGCACTTAAGCTGAAACAGGAAAGTTCGTCTGAGTTCCTTTTTCCAAATTTGGAAGGGAATCCTAGATCTCACGGCAACGTGGTGCGGAAAGGTATGCAGTCGACCATGTTGAGAGGCGGCGTGGTCGTCGACACCGGAGAGAAGGACGAAAATGGGAAATCAGTGTTGAGGCCAAAATACACGGGACTCCATGCGCTACGCCATTTCTTTGCAAGCTGGCTCATCAACCGGAAAGAGGACGGCGGGTTGGGGCTTCCAGCGAAGGTGGTCCAGGAGCGAATGGGCCATTCGTCGATTACTGTGACGATGGACACCTACGGTCATCTCTTTCCACGAGGTGACGATAGTAAGGAGTTAGAGATTGCGTCGAACTCTTTGTTGAACTAACGCGACATGGCCGCAACATATGGAAGAAAACGGCAAACATTTCAAAAGAACGACGAGGACTGCAAATCCTTGTACCCCGGTTCAATTCCGGGCGAGGCCTCCAAATTCTCTTCTATTTTTGACGTCTTTACTTTCCAGCGAGCGCCGGGTCGATCGCCGGATGGCGCGAATTTGTCGATCGTATCCATTTCAATTGTCTGTGAGCCGAGATCGCCTGCCGGCAGCGCCGACGGCCTGATCGTGGGCACAAAAGCTATCGCATCTTCCCGCGATCCAGCAGCCCGCAGCAGAACAGGCCGACAAGCGCTACAATGATGAAGAAGTCGAACAGCGTGAAATACTCGAAAAAGGCAGACATCGTCCGCTCCTCCTCTGTTCCCCACCGATACAAGAATACCACGAGCCGCCTTGCTGATCCACGAGAGAGTTGCAGCGCCGCGCAGAGTCGTCCATTACTCAGGAGGATTCTTGCCGCCGCTGCCCGCCATGCCTTGAAAGCATACGGCGCGGAGATTAAGAGACGGGAGAGAATGCCGCGTTCAACGGGCGAGAGGGTATGATGGATTGCGAAGCAGCACGAATTAAGATGGTCGACAACCAGATCCGCACGACGGACGTCACGTCCCATTCCGTGCTGACGGCCTTCCTGACGGTGCAGCGCGAGCTTTTCGTGCCGGAGAAATCCAGGGCTCTCGCCTATGTCGACAATGATATCGAGATCGCTCCGGCCTCCGACGGCAAGCCTGCCCGCTTTTTGATGGAGCCTTCGCCGCTGGCGAAGCTGTTGCAGCTCGCGGCGATCACCAACGATGATTCCGTTCTCGACGTCGGCTGTGGTACGGGCTACGCCTCGGCTCTGCTGTCGATGCTTGCCGGTTCGGTGGTAGCGCTTGAATGCGACGAAGCCCTTGCCGCCGAAGCGAGGAAGAACCTTTCCGGCTACGCAAACGTTTCCGTCGTCACCGGGCCGTTAGAGCTCGGCCACGCCGCTGGCGCCCCCTACGATCTGATCTTCGTCAATGGTTCCGTCGAGGAAGTGCCGGCTGCCCTTTTCGAGCAACTCGCGGAAGGCGGCCGCCTTGTCACCGTCCAGGGTTACGGCAATGCCGCCCGCGCCGCGATCTTCGTAAAGGAGCGGGGTGCCGTTTCTGAAAACGTATTCTTCAACGCGTCCATCAAGCCGTTGCCCGGCTTTGCCAAGGCTCGCCAATTCGTTTTCTGAGCCGCATTCCGGGATTTTGTACAGAGGGCGCCTCGGGCGCCCGTTTTGTTATCCGGCTGTCAAATGCGGCGCTTCGGAGCCGCCACAGACCGGCCAACAAAAGCTGTGCATGGGCGCATTCATTTGATTCGAGATGATTTTTTTCATTCCTGGGGTATTCTAAGCTCCGGGTGATTCGGATGCCCGCTCACGCAATCCGATCGTTGTTTTGAGGATAACGGGGATAGATATGGCTCAGCCAAGTGTAGTGCGTGAACCGTCCATGGAAGAGATTCTGGCGTCGATCCGTCAGATCATCGAGAGCAACGAGCCGGGCGCGGGCAGGGGGATTTCGCCATCGCTGCCGCCCGTTTACGCTGACGATGATGACGAGGGCGACTCCAATATCCGCCTGACGGTCGACGAGACCTACGCAGGCGTCGAGTTCCCTGAGCCGATGACGCCGTCCGATCCGCGCTTCGTCGCGGCAAATTCCGCAGGAATCCCGGAAGTGGAAACGCCGGCGCGCGCCATGTCGCTTGCCGATGTCGCTGCCCGCGTTCGTGCCGCCTCCGAGCGCGGCGCCCCGCCGCCGCAGCGCGAAGCTCCGCCGCTCTTCCGCGGGGCGGAGGCGCCCCTGCGCCCGGAGGAGATCCGCCGTCCGGCTGAAGCCGTTTCGGTGCCTGTCGTAGCGCCGCCCCCTGCCGCAATGCCGGCACCGGCCGTGACCGAGGCCAACCCCGCCGAAGTACCGCGGCCGCTCGCTGCCGAGCCGGCGCCGCAGCCTGTCGTCCGGCCGGTAGCCGAACCGGCAGTAAACCTCAAGCAGCCAGCTGCCGTCGAAGAGTCCCAGGGCCTGATTTCGCAAAGCGCAGGCCTGCAGATCGCCCGCTCGTTCGAGGAACTTGCGCTCGCCATCGACGGCGCCGAGCGGCGGTCGCTGGATGAGATTGCCGAGGACATGCTGCGGCCGATGCTGCGCGAGTGGCTGGACGACAATCTCCCGACACTTGTCGAAAGACTGGTGCGCGAAGAGATCGAACGCGTGGCTCGCGGTCCGCGCCGCTGACCGGATCCGAGTTTCCGCTGCAAGCCGCTCCGGTTTCCGGGGCGGCTTTTTTATTGACTTGACGCCAGCCATCCTATTTACAAACCCCCATCCTAAAACCCCGAAGTTTGGTCATAAAATGCTCGACAAGACCTATGATTCCGCCGCAGTCGAACCGAAAATCGCTGCGAAATGGGATGAAGCCGATGCGTTCCGCGCGGGTGCCAACAAGAAGCCCGGCGCCGAGACCTTCACGATCGTCATCCCGCCGCCGAACGTGACCGGCTCCCTGCACATGGGGCATGCGTTGAACAACACGCTGCAGGACATCATGATCCGCTTCGAGCGCATGCGCGGCAAGGACGTTCTCTGGCAGCCGGGTATGGATCACGCGGGCATTGCCACACAGATGGTCGTCGAGCGCAAGCTAGCGGAACAGAAGCTTCCCGGCCGCCGCGACTTGGGCCGTGACGCGTTCATCGAGAAAGTCTGGGAGTGGAAGGCTGAATCGGGCGGCCTGATCTTCAACCAGCTGAAGCGTCTCGGCGCCTCCTGCGACTGGTCGCGTGAACGGTTCACGATGGACGAGGGCCTTTCGAGAGCTGTTCTCGAAGTGTTTGTAACGCTTTATAAGCAGGGGCTTATCTACAAGGATAAGCGCCTCGTCAATTGGGATCCGAAGCTGCTGACGGCGATTTCCGATATGGAAGTCGAGCAGATCGAGGTTAAGGGCAACCTCTGGCACCTGCGCTATCCGCTGGAAGAAGGCGTCACCTATCAATACCCGATCGCCTTCGACGAAGACGGCAAGCCCACCGAATTCGAGACTCGCGACTATCTTGTCGTCGCGACGACGCGCCCCGAAACCATGCTCGGTGACACCGGCGTGGCCGTCAATCCGGAAGATGAACGCTACAGGTCGATCATCGGCAAACACGTCATTCTGCCGATCGTCGGCCGCAAGATCCCGATCGTCGCGGACAGCTATGCCGATCCGACGGCGGGCACCGGCGCCGTCAAGATCACGCCCGCCCACGACTTCAACGACTTCGATGTCGCCAAGCGGACGGGCCTGCGCGCCGTCAACGTCCTGAACGTCGATGCGTCGGTGACCATCAAGGACAACGAGGACTTCCTGGAAGGGCTGGATCATCCGGCGGCGCTCCACGGCGCCTGGGATGAATTGGAAGGCAAGGACCGCTTCGAGGCGCGCAAGATCATCGTCCGCATCTTCGAAGAGGCCGGCCTGCTCGACAAGATCGAGCCGCACACGCATGCGGTCCCGCATGGCGACCGCGGCGGCGTGCCGATCGAGCCGCGTTTGACGGAGCAATGGTGGGTCGACAACAAGACGCTTGCCAAGCCCGCCATCGCGTCGGTCCGCGAGGGCCGCACCAAGTTCGTGCCGAAGAACTGGGAAAACACCTACTTCCAGTGGATGGAGAACATCCAGCCCTGGTGCATTTCGCGCCAGCTCTGGTGGGGCCACCAGATCCCTGCCTGGTATGGGCCGGACGGCCAGGTCTTCGTCGAAAAGACGGAGGAGGAAGCGCTTGATGCTGCAATCCAGCATTATCTTGCGCATGAAGGGCCCTGGAAGGCATGGGTCGAGGAGAAGTTGGAAAACTTCAAGCCGGGCGAAATCCTGACGCGCGACGAAGACGTTCTTGATACCTGGTTCTCATCGGCGCTCTGGCCGTTCTCGACGCTGGGCTGGCCGGACAAGACGCCGGAACTCGCCCGCTATTATCCGACCAACGTCCTCGTAACCGGCTTCGACATCATTCCGTTCTGGGTCGTTCGCATGATGCAGATGGGGCTGCACTTCATGAAGGACGAGGACGGTAATCCGGTGGAGCCCTTCCACACGGTGTACATCCACGCGCTCGTCCGCGACAAGAACGGCCAGAAGATGTCGAAGTCGAAGGGCAATGTCATCGATCCGCTCGAACTGATCGACGAGTACGGCGCCGACGCGCTGCGCTTTACACTCGCGATCATGGCGGCGCAGGGACGCGACGTGAAGCTCGATCCGGCCCGAATCGCCGGTTACCGCAACTTCGGCACCAAGCTCTGGAACGCCACCCGCTTTGCCGAAATGAACGGTGTGAGGAGCGATCCGCACTTCGTACCGGAAGCGACGGGTCTGACGATCAACCGTTGGATTCTGACGGAGCTTGCCCGTGCGGAACGTGACGTAACGGAAGCCATTGAATCCTACCGTTTTAACGATGCCGCGGCGGCGCTGTATCGCTTTGTCTGGAACCAGGTCTGTGACTGGTACCTGGAGCTGCTGAAGCCGGTCTTCAGCGGCGAGGACGAAGGTGCCAAGAAGGAGGCTCAGGCCTGCAGCGCCTACGTTCTCGAGGAGATCTATAAGCTGCTGCATCCCTTCATGCCGTTCATGACCGAGGAGCTGTGGGCGCACACGGCCGGTGAGGGCGTCAAGCGCAATACATTGGTCTGCCATGCCGAATGGCCGGCGCCGTCCTATGCCGACAACGCCGCCGCCGACGAGATCAACTGGCTGATCGACCTCGTTTCCGGCATTCGCTCGGTTCGCGCCGAGATGAACGTTCCGCCCTCTGCAGTCGCTCCGCTGGTCGTTGTCGGCGCCAACAGCCTGACGCGTGAACGGCTGGTTCGACATGATGCCGCAATCAAGCGTCTCGCGCGCGTCGACGGAATCTCGCTCGCCGACGAGGCGCCGAAAGGAGCAGCTCAGATTGTCGTTTCCGAAGCGACCGTCTGCCTGCCGCTCGGCAGCCTGATCGATCTTGCTGCGGAAAAGGCCCGTCTGGAGAAGGCGATCGCAAAGACCGAAGGGGAGATCGCGCGCATCAACGGCAAGCTCTCGAACGAGAAGTTCGTTGCCAATGCCAACCCCGAGGTAGTGGAAGCAGAGCGCGAGCGGCTGGCGGAATTCCAGAGCCAGATCGCAAGTCTCAAGGTGGCGCTCTCGCGCGTCATTGAAGCGTAAGCAATTTGCCCCAGCGGGGATTGCCTTAAGGCGCTCGGCCCAGCTGGGCGCCTTTTGCGTTGGAGTGATTCGGTCGTCTCGGCTGAACATTCCAACTCCGGAGGCATCCAGCTTCTCGAATCCTTCGATGCGCCGCTTTCCCGAGGCGAAAAACGCGACTGTTGTGCGATAGATACAGTTTGCGCGGTGGAGGGTACGATGATCCAAAAATAGCCCTAAATGGTTAGGGGTATTAGGATAAAATTGTCCAATCCGGAAATATTGACGTGCTCGTCAATTTCCTACGTCAGCTTAACAGCTCTCACGCATTGTGGCGGCAAGAAGGCGCCAGTTGCCAATTGTGTCAATCGCTTTAACAGTGCCTCCATCATTAGCATGTTTGAGTGGGGGAGACACATTGGTATCTCGCATGTTTTCCAAAGGGGTAGCGTCGCTCGCCATCCTGTCGACCCTGGCTTCGCCGTCCTTTGCGGGCGGCTTGGACCGGGGCGGCTATAATATTGATCAGCTGTTTGATACCAGCCCGTTTTCCTTTCAGTCCGGTGTGACCTATGTCATGCCGCAGCGGAAGCTGAAGAACGTGCAGGATATCAATCCCGCCGACGGCTTGGGAAACAATGGTATAGGCGGCGGTTCGACTTCCGTTGATGAGTCCGAGAACTACGCCGTTCCATATATTGGGATGAAGGGCGGCTACGGTCCAGTTGATTGCTTGATCGATTACTCGGAACCTTTCGGCGGTCATACCGATCCTGGACTGGGATGGGTGGGTGCTAACAATAATATTGAAACCGAGATTAAGACCCGCAATTACGGAGCAACGTGTTCTTACAAATTCGACGCTGGTCCGGGACAACTGCGGTTGATCGGTGGTGCATTCTACCAAGAGGTCGAAGGTTTTAAGGAGCGCCTCGTTGCCCCGCCCGGCGCAATCCTTGCGGCAACTGGCCTGGTGCGAACTGGTATTGGTCGCCTCGATATGAGCGACGAAGCTGTCGGTTGGCGTGCAGGTATCGCTTACGAAATCCCCGAATACGCGTTCCGCACCAGCCTCGTGTACAACAGCCGGGTGAAATATGACGATCTGAGAGGAACGGTCGATCTGACTCAGGTTCCGGTCGTGCCCGTCTATGGCGGTGTCGTAACGGACGTTGTCGGCTCCGCTGAGGCTCCTGACTCGCTTGAACTCAAGTTGCAAAGTGGCATCGCCCCGGATTGGCTCGCATTTGGTTCGGTCAAATGGACGAACTGGAGCCTATTGCAGTCGATCCCCCTTTGCCCGACATCCGGCGCGTGCCCTGCTGGCGGCTTGACCTCCCTCGATCTCGGCTACCGGGACGGTTGGACGATCACCGGCGGCGTTGGTCACAAGTTCAATGATAAGTGGGCGGGCGCAGTGAGCTTGACCTGGGATCGTGGCACGAGCGACGGCTACGGCAGCCAGACTGATAGCTGGACCCTCGGTGTCGGGGCCTCGTTTACCCCGACCGAAAATATCGAATGGCGCGTCGCTGGCGCTATCGGCGTTCTGACGAGCGGGGAGTCCGGCACCATCACTAAAGATGGCGTGACCTATGGCAATGATGTCACCTACAGTTTTGGGAATGATCTGGTGACGGCACTTTCGACCAGTATCAAAGTCAAATTCTGATGCTGCACCAATAACCAGAAGGCCCGGCACATCGCCGGGCTTTTCGTTTGCTGCACTGTATTTAATCATCACTTAATCATGCGTAAGTTCCTCCCATTTTGTGACGATTCCGCAACAGATTTTTACGACAGTTCACATATGGTGGCCGCCGGGCGAAATTGTCCACTTCCCGCCACAAACAGGGCGCAGCGATATTCACGGGCGAGGAAATGGCAGGCGTAAGGTGCGTTTTTAGAAGTACGATGGGTGGGATTTTTTCCGGTACGGGCAAAGTGAGCGAGAGCTTCGGCGGTGCGGCTTCTTCAGTCGCCATCGAGCTTGCTCCTCAATACTTTTCCCGTCGAAACCATCATTCGAATACCGCCTCATGGAACTGTCCTTTCTTCCCGCCGACGGCCGCCTCTGCAGGGGGTGACCGGCAGCGCGACCGAGCCGCTACCGGTTTGGTCACATTTTACGAGTACGAATATTCAAGAGGCGGAAAGGCGTTTGTTCGCTCCGCAGGAATGACGCCGCAGGCATTGCAGGCGGGCCGAGCCGGAAAGCGGGTGGCCGATCGCGATGCGCAGGAAATTCAGGCTCCGAAGAACGGGCCAAAGGCTGGATGCGACGCGGGCAAAGGGGCCGTTGAGCCCGCCGCGGGATCGCTCGCCTGGAGGAATACGCCGGGAAGCCGGGCAGCAGCGTATTTGCTGCGGTGGCGGTCTGCGATGGAAGCGAGAGAAGCCGAGTGAAATGCTGACATCCGAGTTCAGACTATTCAGGTTGACGCTTATGGGGCTGTCTATCGCACTTTCGGCGGCGGTATGCTCCCCGGCATGCGCATTCGACATCAATGCCGGCGTCACCAAGGAGTCCGGGCCTTTCGATCTCTTCAAGTTCGGCTTCAAGGCCTATAAGAGCGGTCAGAAGGAAGAGGCCGTCGAAGCCTACAAATACGCAGCCGAAAAGGGCCATACGGGTTCTCGCTGGGCGCTCGCCAATATGTACGCGGATGGCGATGGCGTCGCTCAGGACGATTTCGAAGCCTTCAAGATCTACAGCGAAATCGCCCAGCAGGGCGTGGAGCCCGGTTCGGAAGACACCGGCTTCTTCATCAACGCGCTTTTGTCGCTCGCCAACTATTACAAGCACGGTATTCCGGGCAGCCCGGTGAAGATCGATCTCAATCAGGCCCGCCAGCTCTATTTCCAGGTGGCATCGACCTTCGGCATTCCCGAAGCGCAGTTCCAGCTCGCACAGATGATGCTATCGGGCGACGGCGGCAATCGCGCGCCGCAGCAGGCGAAGAAGTGGCTGAACCAGGCCCGCAAGAGCGGACATCCCGGCGCGATGTCTGTTTTCGGCAATATCCTTTTCCAGGAGGGCCAGTCGGCGCGTGGTCTGGCTCTGATGACCGCGGCGCTCGATCGCTGCAAGCCTAAGGATTGCAGCTGGATGGAGTCGCTTCAGGAGCAGGCCTTCTCCGTTGCCACCGAAAGCGACCGCCGCGCGGCCGTCTCGCTCTCTCACAACATCGCAACCGGCGGCGACTGAACTTAAGTTTTACGCCGTGAAGTCGAAATGGGCGACGACGGGGACGTGGTCGGAGGGCTTTTCCCAGGCGCGCACATGCTTTTCGATTGTTGCCGATGTCATGCGATCGGCGGCCTCCGGCGAAAGCATCAGGTGATCGATCCGGATGCCGTTGTTCTTCTGCCAGGCGCCTGCCTGGTAATCCCAGAAGGAATAGAGCTGGACGGCGTCGGTCGCAGCGCGAACCGCATCGGTGAGCCCGAGATTTTCCAGCCGGCGGAAAGCCTCGCGGGTCTGTGGCAGGAACAGGGCGTCATTTTCCCAAACCTTCGGATCGAAGCAGTCGTGCGGCTCGGGGATGACGTTGTAGTCGCCCGCAAGGATGTAGATCTCCTCATAGGCGAGGCGCTGGATCGCGAACTGCTGCAGGCGCTCCATCCAGGCGAGCTTGTAGGGATATTTTTCCGTGTCGACGGGATTGCCGTTCGGCAGGTAAAGGCAGCAGACGCGCAGCGCGCGGTTGCCGGGAATGGAAAATACGGCTTCCAGAAAACGGGCCTGCTCGTCGAGCGGATCGCCAGGCAGCCCGCGGCTCACTTCATCCGGCTTGGTCTTGGATAGGATCGCGACACCATTGAAGCCCTTTTGACCGTGGGTTTCGACGTGATAGCCCATGCCCGCGAGCTCCAGCCGCGGGAAAGCCTCGTCGATTGTCTTGATCTCCTGCAGGCAGACGATGTCCGGATCGGAATCCTTGAGCCAGTGCATGAGGTTGTCGATGCGCGCCTTGACGCCGTTGATGTTCCAGGTCGCGATCTTCATAGGCTCTTCCTCTGCCGCTTCGTAGCCGTTCTTCTACCGCGCCTCGCCGTATGCGGACAAGACACTAAGCCGGCCGGAAAAGGTTCTTCGGCCGGTTCGATGTGGACAGACAGGGGATCTTAGATCGAGAAGCTGGTGCCGCAGCCGCAACTCGCAACCGCATTGGGGTTTTTGATCTGGAAGGATTGGCCGAGGAGGTTGTCGACGAAGTCGATCTCGGAGCCGGCCATGTAAACCAGCGACAGGCTGTCGATCAGGACCTTGGCGTTGTCCTTCTCCACGACGACGTCATCGTCGTGGACGCTGTCGGCGAGATCGAATTTGTAGGAAAAGCCCGAGCAGCCGCCGCCTTCGACGGAAACGCGCAGGGCGTTTTTGCCGGCCTCGGCGCTGACGATCGCCGCGATTCGTTTTGCCGCCGCGTCGGAAAGGGTTACACTTACGTCCGTCATGTTTCCTCCTGCCGGGGTCAAGATCCGGAGAGAATTGATACTGGCCGATGAACCTTCAAACGGCTGATATCAAAAGAATTCATCACATGCGTTGCCGAAACGCATTTTCGGCAAGGCGGCTAAGAAAGCGCTTCTTTGTCGTTTATACCGGCTATAGGTATGAAGAGCGCAAAGCGGCGTCAATGGGCTTGGCGCTGCGCGATGTTGAATGACGGTGAAAAATGACGATCGACAGGCATGTACTGGGTTTCGGAAATGGCGAAAGGGCGATCTATGCCTCAGACGCCTGGAAGTCGCGTGGAAGGCTTTACTCCGAGAGCTCCAGTCCGACGCGATCGGAATTTCAGCGCGACCGCGATCGCATCGTGCATACGACGGCCTTCCGTCGTCTGAAGCACAAGACGCAGGTCTTCATCGCGCAGGATGGAGATCATTACCGCACGCGCCTCACGCACACGATCGAGGTCGCCCAGATCGCCCGTGCGCTGGCGCGCGCCTTGAAGCTCGACGAGGATCTTGCAGAGGGCGTGGCGCTCGTCCACGACTTCGGCCACACGCCCTTCGGCCACACCGGCGAAGACGCGCTGCACGAGGTGCTTCTGCCCTATGGCGGCTTCGACCATAACGCCCAGTCGCTCCGGATCGTCACCAAGCTGGAGCGGCGCTATGCCGAATTCGACGGCATCAACCTGACCTGGGAGAGCCTCGAAGGCCTGGTGAAACACAACGGCCCGTTGCTGACCAAGGACGGGCAGGGCACGCGTGGGCCGGTGCCGCAGCCGATCCTCGACTACTGCGAAATCCACGATCTCGAACTCGCCACCTTCGCCAGCCTCGAAGCGCAGGTGGCGGCGATCGCAGATGACATCGCCTACAATACGCATGACATCGACGATGGTCTTCGCGCGGGCTACCTGACGTTCGACATGCTGGAGGAAATCCCGTTCCTCGCCGGATTGATGTCCGAGGTCCGCGACCGCTATCCCAATCTTGAGGAAAGCCGCTTTACGAACGAAATCATGCGCCGGCAGATCACGCGCATGGTCGAGGATGTCATCGCCGTGGCGCAAGAACGCCTGGCACGGTTGAAGCCGCGCAGCGTCGACGACATACGCGCGGCGAACGGAGCCATCGCAACCTTTTCCGAGGAAATGTCGGAAACGGACAAGCAGATCAAGCAGATGCTCTTCAAGCGTATCTACCGTCACCCGGAAATCATGCGGATTCGCGCAGGTGCTGCCCAGATAGTCACCGATCTCTTCGCCGCCTACATGGCTAACCCGAAGGAGATGCAGAGCCATTACTGGGTCGACCACATCTCAGGCCTCGCCGATGCACCGAAAGCCCGTCACGTTGGCGATTATCTCGCCGGCATGACGGACACCTATGCAATCAGCGCCCACAGGCGTTTGTTTGACCATACCCCGGATTTGCGATAGGCAGCGGGCGCCCGGCAGGAGCCTGCGGCAGAGCCTATGCATGGAAGAGTGCGATGAACCTTTTTACCGATTTCGAAGCCAGGATTAAGAATGCCCTTGAACAGATTGATCTTATCAAGGAAAAGCGATCCGAGCTCGATTTCGGCCGCATCGCCGTTGAGCCGCCGCGCGATTCAAGCCACGGCGATGTCGCGACCAATGCCGCTATGGTCCTGGCAAAACCGCTCGGCACCAACCCGCGCGCGCTCGCCGAAATCATCATCGCCAAATTGAAGGAAGATGCCGACGTAGCCGAGGTGTCGGTTGCCGGTCCCGGCTTCATCAACATCAGGCTTTCGGTCGCTTACTGGCAGCGCCTGCTCGCTTCAATAATCGAAGCGGGGACGGCTTTCGGACGCTCCACACTCGGCGCTGGCAAGAAGATCAATGTCGAATACGTCTCGGCAAATCCGACCGGTCCGATGCATGTCGGCCACTGCCGCGGCGCCGTTGTCGGCGACGCGCTTGCCAATCTCCTGGCCTTTGCCGGTTTTGCTGTCGAGAAGGAATATTACATCAACGACGCCGGATCGCAGATCGATGTGCTGGCGCGCTCGGTCTTCCTGCGCTACCGCGAGGCTCTGGGCGAGGACATCGGCGAGATTCCGCCTGGCCTCTATCCGGGCGACTACCTGATCCCGGTCGGCCAGTCACTGGCAAGTGACTATGGCGTGCGACTACACAACATGCCCGAAGACCAGTGGATGACGATCGTCAAGGACCGGGCGATCGATGCGATGATGGCGATGATCCGCGAGGATCTCGCGGCACTCAATGTGCATCACGACGTCTTCTTTTCGGAGCGGACGCTTCACGACGCCGGTTCTGCGGCAATCCGCACCGCGATCAACGACCTCACCTTCAAGGGTTACGTTTACAAAGGCGCCCTCCCGCCCCCGAAGGGCCAGTTGCCGGAAGACTGGGAAGATCGCGAGCAGACGCTCTTCCGCTCGACGGAAGTCGGCGACGACATGGACCGTCCGCTCATCAAGTCCGACGGCTCATACACTTATTTCGCCGCGGACGTGGCCTACTTCAAGAACAAGTTCGACCGCGGCTTCGATGAGATGATCTATGTACTTGGCGCCGACCACGGCGGCTACGTGAAGCGCCTGGAGGCGGTCGCCCGCGCCATTTCGGAAGGCAAGTCGACGCTCACCGTACTGCTTTGCCAGCTCGTAAAGCTTTATCGCAACGGCGAGCCGGTGAAGATGTCGAAGCGCTCCGGCGACTTCGTGACCCTGCGCGACGTCGTTGAAGAAGTCGGCCGCGATTCGGTTCGCTTCATGATGCTTTACCGCAAGAATTCCGAGCCGCTTGACTTCGATTTTGCCAAAGTAACGGAGCAATCCAAAGATAATCCGGTCTTTTACGTGCAGTATGCGCACGCCCGCTGCATGTCGGTTTTCCGGCAGGCGAAAGAGGCGTTTCCGGGCCTCGATGTGTCGCCCGCGGAGCTTGCGCAAGCAGTCTCCGGAATCTCGGATCCCACGGAATTGCAGCTCGTTGCGAAGGCTGCGGAGTTCCCGCGGGTTGTGGAAGCCGCGGCCCAATCCCACGAGCCGCACCGCATCGCGTTTTACCTTTATGATCTGGCCAGTTTCTTCCACGCCCACTGGAACAAAGGCAAAGATCAAACGGAATTACGATTTGTTAACGATAAGGACCGAGAATCGAGTATTGCCAGACTTGGGCTGGTGTATGCTGTCGCTGCGGTTTTGAAGGCTGGACTTGCCATTACAGGCACTGCCGCGCCGGATGAGATGCGATAACGTCACCATTTCCCCACAATGCGCTGGCATTTGACCGCGTTGGTTTACGAGTGGGATGGGTATGGCTGACAAACAACTGGCGTATGATGCGCGAAAGAAGACGGATCATTTCGATGAGGATGATCCGCTTGCCGAGCTTGCGCGAATCGTCGGCTTTGAGCCGCGTGTAGCCGCAAATACGATTCCGGACGTGCCCCGGCAGGAGCCGGCGTTCAATCTCGAGGACGAGCTGCTTCGCGAATTCGAGCGTTTCGATGCTCCCCGTCCGCTCGCCGCTCTCGATCGCCCGGCTGAGCCCGCCGTCGAAGAATATGACTATCCCGCCGCTGACGCCGTCGTCGAGCCGGAACCTGTCGAGCCGTCGCCCGCGACCTCGCCGGTTTCGGAGGAGGCCGCCCTCCTTTCTGCTGCCGATTGGGCGGCTCCCGCGCGTCCCGAACCTGTTTCCGGTGGTGCCCGCGATCTGATCGAGGAGCTTGAGCTTTCGATCGGTGGTACTGCCGTTCAAAATCCGCAGCCTTCCGCCAAGGTGCCGCAATGGGCCGCTGCCAGCATCAGGCTGCCTCTCGCAAACTTCCACGCGGTTCGCCGCGAGGCGCCAGTTGAAGCGCATTCGGTGGAAGCATTTGCAGCTCCCGAGCCGGAGCCCGCAGCTGCCGCTGCCCCGCCGCAACCGGAGCCCGTTGCCCAGCCCGAACCAGCCGCAGAGCCGGCTGCCTTCGATGCTGCCCAGGAATTCGTAGCCACGGCCACTCAGGGCTATCCAGCCGAACTCGATCGCCACGAGGAAGTGGCGGCGCACGAGGCACCCTTGGAGCCGCCCGTTGCCGAAGAAGCGCCCATTGAGGTCGAGCCTTTCGATCTCGTTGCTGCCGCCACGGAAGGAGCCGTGCAAGCGGACGCCGCACTGACGGAAGCTCTTCCTGAGGAAGAGTCTATCGCCTTTGATCTCGACGACCTCCTGGCGGATGTATCGCGTTACCCTGTGCCTCAGCGCAGCTCGATGGAGCCT
This sequence comes from Rhizobium sp. P32RR-XVIII, assembly GCF_012641395.1. GTDB lineage: Bacteria > Pseudomonadota > Alphaproteobacteria > Rhizobiales > Rhizobiaceae > Rhizobium. Next base: position 777,186 of record NZ_JABAIH010000002.1, read on the forward strand.
GCGGCCGAACCCGCCGAGGCGTTCGAGCAGTGGGAACCCTTTGTCGCCGCACCTGCCGCTGTTGTAACTCCCGCTCCCGCTGCCGAATTCAAGGCAGCCGCCGAGCCCGTGGCATCGCAGGCGGATGACATCGAAGATCCGTTTGCCGGCCATGACTTCGAACTCGATCTTGAGGGCATCGAACTCGAACTCGCTGATTTCGATTTCGCCGAGTCGGCAAAGCAGCAGGCGCCTGAGCCGGCGCCCGCTCCAGTTGCCGTTGCGGCGCCTTCGTTCGCCGCTGCGGCGCGGCCCGCCGTCCAGGCCGCCGTTGCTCCGGTTTACGAAGCGCCAGCTCCTGCGGCCGTGAGAAGCTTGCCCGTTGTGGAAGACACGGACGAAGAGCTGCCTTTCGATGCGGCGATGATCGCCGAGGCTGACCAGCACCCCGAGGCGGTTGAAGACATGCACGTGCCGACGCTGCCCCCGGTGGAGCAGCCTGCACCGATTGCTGCGGCAAATGATTTCGATTTCGATGTCGATGTGGAGATTGCAAGCCTGTTCGAAACGCCGGCCCCGGTGGCGCCGACGCCGGCCGCACCGGCTTGGGCGCCTCCCGCAGCTGCTTGGACGACTTCCGCTGCCGCGGCGGTCGTCGCAGCGGCTCCTGTTGCTCCGGTGGCTTCGGCCAGGCCGCAGCCAGCAGGTGGCCCGGACGAATTTGAGCGTGCGCTCGAGGAGGATTTCCGTCGCAGCGTTCGCGAGCCCATCCGCCGCACAGAAGCGCCGGCCGAGGTCCGTATCCAATCCGCGACTGAAGCCGAGGACCTGAGCCGGGCTCGCAGCATGAAGCGGCTGCTTGCCGCCGCAGCGCTCGTCGTCATCTTCGCGGGTGGCGCCTACGGCGTCTATTCCATGGTCACGGACGGCGGCCTCGGCATTGCCGGCGGCGAACCGCCGGTCATTATGGCCGACAAGGATCCGATCAAGATCGTGCCGGAGAATCCGGGCGGCAAGACTGTGCCGAACCAGGACAAGGCAGTCTATGATCGCGTTGCGGGTGCGACCGAAGCGCCAAAGCAGAAGGCGCTGGTTTCGTCGGACGAAGAGCCGGTCGATGTCGTTCAGCGCACGCTGGCGCCCGACGCTCTGCCGGAAGATAACGAGAGCGTCATCAACGATGCTGCGGTGAGCACCCCGGTCGAGGATACGCAGGATCCGCGCCTGCTGCCGAGCGAAACTGCGGCGGACAATACAGCCGCGACGGACGCCGCGGAAAATGGCGATCGGCCGCTGGCCATTGCCCCGCGCAAGGTTCGCACGATGATCGTCAAGCCGGACGGAACGCTTGTGGCTCGCGACGAGCCTGCCGAACCGGTCGAACAGCCGGTCGCTCAGGCGCCTGCGCCTGCGGCTGCAGCCGGTGGCTCGGCGGCAAGCTTCCCGGCGAACAACGAGGTTGCCTCCGCCGACATCCGTGCGACCCCGGTCCAGACGACCCCGGTTGCTCCTCTGCCTCCCGCACAGCAGGCTTCTCCGTCTGGTTTGCAGAAGGCTGCCGCCGCGGATGCGGCGAGTTTCGAGGATCAGCCGGCCAGCCCGGCTCAGGCGGCGCCTTTGGCTGAGAAGCCGGCCGATACCGCGCCGATTCCCTCCGCCCGTCCGACCGAGCAGCCGGTGAACGTCGTCGGCACCGTTACCGAGAGGGGTAAGGTTCGCCCGGCCGAGCAGCAGCCGAAGCCCGCCGAGGTCGCATCGGCCGAGCCTGCCGCCGCCCAGCCGCAGCAGGCCGCCCCGAGCGGTGGTTACGCCATGCAGATCGCCTCGCTGCCGTCCGAGGCCGAGGCAAACAAGACCTTTGCGAGCCTGTCGAAGAAATTTTCGAGCGTCCTTGCTGGCCGCAGCTTCGAAGTTCGCAAGGCCGACATCGCCGGCAAGGGGACGTTCTACCGCCTCCGTATCCCGGCCGGCTCCAAGGACGAAGCGGCAGCTCTTTGCGGACAGTATCGTGCCGCCGGTGGAAGTTGCCTGATTTCCAAATAAGCGGTCGACTTTTCGATACGAAAGCGGCGGGTAACTCCCGCCGTTTTTTATTGCCTGCTTTCCTGTGAATGGCGCTTGACCTTACTCGCCTTTTCGGTGCCAGCCTCTATGATTCGCATATGACCGAATCAAAAGCGATGATCCTGGGCTGTAGCGGCCTGTCCCTGACCTCCGAAGAGAAGACCTTTTACAGGGCCGAGCGGCCCTGGGGATTCATCCTCTTCGGGCGCAACATTTCCGAGCCGCAGCAGATTGCCGACTTGGTCGCCGAAATGCGCGAAAGCGTCGGCTGGCATGCGCCGGTGCTGATCGATCAGGAGGGCGGACGCGTGCAGCGCATCCGCCAGCCGATCCTGCATCATTATCCCTCCGGCGAAGCGCTCGGGGATATATACCGCCGGGATCGGGAGCAGGGGCTGCGCGCCGCCTGGCTGATGTCGCGACTGCACGCTTTCGACCTTCTGAAGTTCGGCATCAACGTGGATTGCCTGCCTGTTCTCGACGTGCCGGTGGAGGGAAGCAGCAGCGTCATCGGCAACCGCGCCTATGGAGGCGATCCGAAAACCGTCGCCGATATGGGGCGGGCGGCTGCCGAGGGGCTGAAGGCCGGCGGCGTGCTGCCGGTCATGAAGCATATGCCGGGCCATGGCCGCGGCTTTGCCGATTCCCACCACGAACTGCCGGTCGTCACTGCCTCCCGCGATGAGCTTGAGGCGCACGACTTCCCGCCCTTCATTGCCATGAAGAACGAGTTGATGGCGATGACCTGCCACGTCGTCTTCACGGCGATAGATCCCGACAATCCGGCAACCACCTCGCGCAAGGTGATCGACGGCGTGATCCGGGGGCGGATCGGCTTCAAGGGCCTGTTGCTTTCCGATGATACCTCCATGAATGCGCTGGCAGGAACAATCGCCGAGCGGGCGGCGAATATCATTGCAGGCGGATGTGATATCGTGCTGCATTGTAATGGCCATATGGACGAGATGCAGCAGGTCGTGGCCAACACGCCCATCTTGGCGGGCGCCTCGCTTGAACGGGCAGATGCCGTGCTGGCGGGCTTCCCCAAAGCCGATGCGGCAGAGGAGGCGGCGATCCGCGCCGAATTCGACGGAATGTTTGCATCGGTCTGAGCGCGAAGAAGAGGAGCTGGCTTGAACACGGTGAAGGGCACGGAGCAGACACCGACGGCGGCAACGCCGATGGATAAGCTCTGGGAGGATAACGGCGGCGAGCGCGCGAGCCATGAGCCCGCGCTGGTGATCGACGTTGCCGGTTTCGAAGGCCCGCTCGACCTTCTGCTCTATCTCGCCCGCAATCAGAAGGTCGACCTGTCGCGGATCTCGGTGCTGGCGCTGGCCGAACAGTATCTGCAGTTCGTCGAAACCGCCCGCCGCATCCGTATCGAGCTTGCCGCGGACTATCTCGTGATGGCGGCCTGGCTGGCTTATCTGAAGTCCCGCCTGCTGATCCCGCAGCAGGTCAAGGACGACGGCCCCTCCGGCGAGGAGATGGCCGCAACGCTAGCCTTCCGCCTGAAGCGCCTGGGAGCCATGCGCGAGGCAGCAAACGGGCTCACGAACCGCAACCGTCTTGGCCGCGATGTCTTTTCCCGCGGAGCACCCGAGCATATTCCTGACCGGCAGCGATCCGCCTACGAGGCGAGCCTGTATGATCTTCTGACCGCATACGCCTCGCTTCGCCAGCGCCAGACGGTGACGCAGGTGACGATCGCGCGCCGCAATGTCTGGTCTCTGACCGATGCCCGCGAACTGTTGACGCGCATGCTCGGGGAGGTCGGTGGCTGGACGGCCCTGGAGCAATACCTGCTGCGTTACATGGCATCGCCTGAAGAGCGCGTCACCGCAATCGCCAGTGCCTTTGCGGCCTCCCTTGAACTCGCGCGCGAGGGCAAGCTGGAGATCCGCCAGGAAGGCGCCTTCGAGCCGCTCTATATGCGCCGGGGACCGAAGCACGCGACCCTGCAGGTGGTCGAGCAGGAGAGGCCAGTTGATTGATTTGAGCGAAGATATGCGCAACGAGGTCGCGTCTCGTGAGGATTACCAGGCGGAGGTGGAGGCCGAGCGCATCGCCGAGGCTCTGGTCTTTGCCTCCTCGCAGCCGGTTTCGGAGGGCTTCATCGCGGATCGCCTTCCGCGGCATTTCAACGTGCGCGCCATTATGCTCAGGCTTAAGGAGCAATATGCCCCGCGCGGCGTCAATCTCGTCCAGGTGGATGACGCCTGGGCCTTCCGCACCTCTGCCGATCTCTCTTTCATCATTCGCCGTGACGAGAACGAGGTGAAGAAGCTGTCGCGGGCCGCGCTCGAGGTTCTGGCGATCATTGCGTATCACCAGCCGGTGACTCGCGCAGAGATCGAGGATATCCGCGGCGTGCAGACCTCGCGCGGCACGTTGGATGTGCTGATGGAAGCAGGCTGGGTGCGTTTCCGCGGCCGCCGCCGCACCCCCGGCCGGCCTGTGACGCTCGGCACCACACGCGATTTCCTCGATCATTTCGGCCTCGAGGAAATTCGTGATCTGCCTGGACTCGAAGAGCTGAAGGGGGCGGGCCTGCTCTCCGGCCGTATCCCCGCAAACTTCAATGTTCCATCGCCGCTGATGAGCGACGAACTGGCCGAGGACGAAGATCCGATTACGCAGTTGGATCTTGAAGAACTGGGCCTTCTGACCCCTGGCGGCGCCTCTCAAGATTAATGTGATTCGGTCTTTGTTTTGACACCGAGGGCGAAAACAATGCCGATTGCCATAATTCGAGGCCCGGATGACTTGTCATCATGGGCGAACCCATGACATTAAGCGTCAATTTAGGGAGGTTCGATGTTGGAAACCGTGTTGGAAACTCTTACATCGAACGGATAACGCAATAGGAGTATGCGGAATGGGTTCCTTTAGCATGTGGCACTGGCTCATCGTCCTGGCGATCGTGCTGTTGTTGTTTGGCCGTGGCAAGATTCCGGAACTGATGGGCGACGTCGCCAAGGGCATCAAAAGCTTCAAGAAGGGCATGAACGACGACGACGCACCGGAAACGGCAAAGACCGTCGATCACAAGGCCGACGAAACCAAGTAATAAGCCTGGGAACGGGTGGTTGCCCCACTTCCCCGTCAGGAGCCTTGAATGTTCGATATTGGCTGGACCGAGTTGCTTGTCATCGCGGTCGTTTTGATCGTGGTTGTCGGTCCCAAGGATTTGCCGCCTATGCTGCGCGCATTCGGCAAGATGACGCAGCGTGCCCGCAAGGTGGCAGGCGAATTTCGCGCCCAGTTCGACGAGGCGCTGCGGGAAGCGGAGCTTGACGACGTGCGTCAGACGATCAGCGACGCGCAGCGGCTTAACCCGGTCAACAGCCTGCGCGAGGCAATGAACCCACTTCGCGAGATGGGTAACGAGATCAAGGCCGATCTGCAGAACGCAACAAGGGCTGATAAGCCCGCGGAGGAGAACAAGACGGAAGTGGCGGCGCCAGCGCCATCGCTCAGCCTTCCGGAAACTCCGCCGATCGTGCCTGCACCCGAAGCGCCGGCCGCGCCTGTGCCCGCAGAACCGGTTGCTGCCGAGAAGCCGAAGGCCGTCCGCAAGCCGCGTGCCGCTGCTGCAGCTGAAAAGCCGGCACCTGCTGCTGTCGTTTCAGCAGCCGCCACAAAGCCGAAGCGCGCTGCGTCCGCAAAGCCGGCCTCGGTAGCCAAGACTGCTCCGGCAAAGAAGACCGCAGCCGCTCCGAAGAAGACGGCCACCAAGAAGAAGGACGAGGCATGAGCGGTGACATCCAAGACAAACCGCAGCCATTGATCGAACACCTGATGGAGCTGCGCACGCGGCTGATCTGGTCGATCGGTGCGTTTTTCGTCGCCTTCATCGTCTGCTTCATCTTCGCCAAGCATCTCTTCAATGCCCTGGTTTACCCCTACAAATGGGCTGTCCAGTGGGCAGGCCTCGATGTCACGAAGGCGCAGCTGATCTACACGGCTCCGCAGGAGTTCTTCTTCACGCAGGTAAAGGTCGCGATGTTCGGCGGCCTTGTGATCGCCTTCCCGATCATTGCCGCGCAGATCTACAAGTTCGTTGCCCCCGGCCTCTACAAGAACGAGCGCGCAGCCTTCCTGCCGTTCCTGATCGCTTCGCCGGTCCTGTTTTTGATGGGCGGCGCGCTGGTTTACTTCTTCTTCACGCCGATGGTCATGTGGTTCTTCCTGACCATGCAGCAGGCGCCGGGGGAGGGTGATGTCGCAATCTCGCTGCTGCCGAAGGTCTCGGAGTATCTGAGCCTCATCATGACGCTCGTCTTTTCCTTCGGCCTGGTTTTCCAGCTTCCGGTCGTCACGACGCTGCTCGCCCGCGTCGGCTTGCTCACCTCGCAATGGCTCGCCGAGAAGCGCAAGTTCGCGATCGTGCTCGCCTTCATCGTCGCCGCGGTACTGACGCCGCCCGATCCGATGTCCCAGATCGGCCTTGCACTGCCGACGATCCTTCTCTACGAGATTTCCATCTACGCGGCGCGACTCGTGGAGCGCCAACGTGCGGCGCAGGCGGTCGAAGAGGCGAATGGGTCCGCAGATGTTGCCAAGACGGACAGCGTCTGAACGGTTCTCCGGAATTCCCTCCTGAACGCATGTAGAATATCCGGTCGAGGCCCGGTCAGGCTTTGGCCGGATCATGTCTTTTGTAACGACCCCGGAACGACAATGCTCGATATCAAATGGATCCGTGAGAATCCCGAGGCGCTCGATGCGGCACTTGCCAAGCGTGGTGCCGAGCCCTTGTCCGAAAGCCTGATTGCGCTCGATGAGAAGCGCCGCTCGGCCATCCAGAAGGCCCAGGACATGCTCTCCCGCCGCAATGCCGCCTCCAAGGAGATCGGCGCGGCGATGGCACAGAAGAACAGCGAGCTTGCCGAAAAGCTTAAGGCCGAAGTCGCCGAGATGAAGGTCTCGCTGCCGGCGGCCGAAGACGAAGAGCGCCAGCTAACGGCTGAGCTCAACGATGCCCTGTCGCGCATTCCGAACGTGCCGCTCGATGACGTGCCGGTCGGCAAGGACGAGCACGACAATGTCCTTACCCGCACCGTCGGTGACAAGCCGCGCTGGAACCATACGCCGAAGGAACATTTCGAAATTGGCGAAGCGCTTGGCTACATGGATTTCGAGCGCGCCGCCAAGCTGTCCGGTTCGCGTTTCACGGTGCTGACCGGCCAGCTTGCCCGGCTGGAGCGCGCGCTTGGCCAGTTCATGATCGATCTTCACACCGGCGAGCACGGCTATACCGAAGTCAGCTCTCCGTTAATGGTGCGCAGCGAGACAATGTTCGGCACCGGCCAGCTTCCGAAGTTCGCGGAAGACTCTTTCAAAACGACCGATGGCCGCTGGTTGATTCCGACAGCGGAAGTAACCCTGACGAACCTTGTCGCCGGCGAAATCCTGGAGCAGGAAAAGCTGCCGCTTCGCTTCACGGCGCTGACCCCGTCCTTTCGCTCGGAGGCGGGCTCCGCTGGCCGGGACACGCGCGGCATGCTGCGCCAGCACCAGTTCTGGAAATGCGAGCTGGTGTCGATCACCGACGCCGAAAGCTCGATCGCCGAGCATGAGCGCATGACTGCCTGCGCCGAGGAAGTGCTGAAACGCCTCGGCCTGCATTTCCGCACGATGACGCTTTGCACCGGCGACATGGGCTTTGGCGCCCGCAAGACCTACGACATCGAGGTCTGGCTGCCGGGACAGAACACCTACCGCGAAATCTCGTCCTGCTCCGTCTGCGGCGATTTCCAGGCGCGGCGCATGAATGCGCGTTACCGCGGCAAGGACGACAAGGGCACGAAGTTCGTTCACACCCTGAACGGATCCGGTGTCGCCGTCGGCCGCTGCCTGATCGCGGTCCTCGAAAACTACCTGAACGAGGACGGCTCGGTTACTATACCGGACGCGCTGTTGCCCTATATGGGCGGTTTGACGAAGATCGAACGGGCGGCCTGAAGCGATGCGCATTCTGCTCACCAATGACGACGGCATTCATGCCGAAGGTCTCTCGGCACTTGAGCGGATTGCGCGCACTCTGTCTGACGACGTGTGGATCGTCGCGCCCGAAACGGACCAGAGCGGCCTGGCGCATTCGCTGAGCCTTTCCGAACCGCTTCGCCTGCGCCAGGTCTCGGAGAAACACTTCGCGCTGCGCGGCACGCCGACCGACTGCGTCATCATGGGCATCAAGCAGGTCATGGACATCAAGCCGGACCTTGTGCTCTCCGGCGTGAATTCCGGCTCGAACGTTGCCGACGACGTCACCTATTCCGGCACCATAGCCGGCGCCATCGAAGGCACGATGCAGGGTGTGCGCTCCTTCGCGCTGAGCCAGGCCTATGTCTATTCCGATGGCGTGCGCATGGTGCCCTGGGAAGTCGCCGAGACGCATGCACCGGCTCTTCTCGAAAAGCTGATGAATGTCGAATTGCCGGAAGGCACTTTCTTCAATCTCAATTTCCCGAGCTGCCGTCCGGAAGACGTGCAGGGCGTCGAAGTCACCGCCCAGGGCAAGCTCGCCTTCAACCTGCAGGTCGATGCGCGCTCCGACGGTCGTGGCTTCCCATACTACTGGCTGAAGTTCGGCGAGCGCGCCGGCGACTTTTCCGACGGCACGGATATTCATGCGCTCAAGCATAACAAGATTTCGGTAACACCTTTGAAACTGGATCTGACCGATTATTCCGTAAGGGACCGCGTGGCGCGGGCGCTTTCTGGTACGGAGTAACGCTTTGACAGTACGGCAGGTCGAGAAGGAAGGTTTCGCAGCGCTCGTCTTGAGGCTGCGGTCCGAAGGCATTTCCGATATTAATCTGCTGACGGCCGTCGAGCAGACGCCGCGCGCGCTGTTTGTACCGCCGCAATTTGCCGACGATGCCTATTCCACCCGCACGATCCCGATCGAGTGCGGCTCGTTCCTGGAAGGCGTCGATCTCGCCATCCGCATCCTGCATCATCTCAAGGTGAAGCCCGGCCAGCGCGTGCTCGAAGTCGGCACCGGCAGCGGCTTCATGGCTGCCGTCATTGGCCGCATGGCCGAGCGCGTCCTGACGGTTGATCGCTACAAGACCCTGACGACGAACGCGCAGCGCCGCATGGACCAGCTCGGTCTGCGCAGCATCATCGTGCGCCACGCCGATGGCAGCAACGGCCTGCAGGGCGAGGGGACGTTCGACCGCATCCTCGTGACGGCCGCTTTTAACTCCATGCCCCGCTTCTACGCGGACCAGTTGGTTTCGGGCGGTTCGATGATCGCGCCGCTGATGATCACCGAGGATCAATGCCGTATGGTCCGGCTGACCAAGACCGGCAGCCGGTTCGAACGCGAAGAGCTTTTCGAGGTTCCTTATCTGCCGATTGTCCCGCGGCTCGCGTCCCAGCTCTGAGGCCTTCGACGCCGGCGTTTCCAAGATTGCCGGTGGCTGCGACTTTTCACCCGCAAAACTATGGTTATCAATTCCTCAAAAATATCCGCTTGATTTGAGCGCCTTAACCGGGTGGTAACACTAACGCGGTTTAATATACCCACAAATGGTTGAGTAAATAGTGGGTCGTGTCATGCGTTACAGCGTTTCGCCGAGCTTCGGAAAGTCGGCCGGTAATCTTATGTTTGTGGCCCTGCTGGCGAGCACCGCAGCCGGCTGCAGCTCGGATGTGACACGTTTCGGCGGCCTATTCGCCGGCTCTGGTCAGGATCAGATGACGACAGGGTCTGTACCGCGCCGGAGCATGAGCGGCCTGCAGAGTGACCCGGTCCCAACAGCTGATCTTCAACCCGGCATGACGCAGCCGTCTTACAATTCCAGCAATGTCGCTATGAACCAACCCTATCCGGCCAGCACCGGAACGGTTCAGTCCAACGCCCGAATGGCTTCGGCCCCCGTCTCGGTCCAGCGCTCCGACCTTGCGCCGCCGACGGGAGCATCGCCATCGACGCCTTCTCGGGAAAAGCAGGTCGCTATGGCGCAGCCGTTCCCGGCCGCTCCGTCGGTCACCGAAGCGCCGCGGCGCACCCAGCCGGCTCCGAAGCTTGCCGCGCCCGATCCGATCACCACCGGCACGACTCCGAAGGCCTCCGGCTGGTCTGCGTCCAATGCGCCCTCCGTCATGGTGCGCCCGGGAGAAAATCTCGCGTCGCTTGCAAGACGGTACGGCGTTCCCGAAAAGGAAATTCTCCGCGCCAACAACATGAAGTCGGCCGCGGCCATCAAGCCGGGCGAAACGATCCTCATTCCGACCTTCAATGGCGGCAGCAACGCCGCCAAGGCTTCCGCGCAGGCGGCCGATTTCTCCAAGGGCGGCAAGCTTCCGCAGCCTTCGAAGATGCCGGAACAGAACGTTGCGGTGTTGCCGGGCACAGGCTCTGCTCGCGACAAGTCGCAGACCGGCGCGGATCCCGCGACCGGGAAGGTCGCTGCCGGTGCCGGCAAGGGTCCGAATGCCGGTGGCGGTACCTATACCGTAAAGCCGGGAGACTCGCTCGCCAAGATCGCCAAGGTGACAGGCGCCAGGGTCGACGACATCAAGGCGGCGAACAACCTTTCCGCAAGCTCGATCCGCATCGGTCAGACGCTGACCATTCCGAACGGCTCCGCGTCTGCCGATCAGACGAAAACCGCGTCTATCCCGGTAAAGGCGCAACCGAAGCCTGCTTCGCCCGCGGCATCCGCTGCGGCAGAGACGGCTTCCGCCCAGCCCGCCTCCTACACCCCGGCTGCCACGCAGACGGTCGATGAAGTCGAGAAGAAGGCGGATGTCGCCTCCGCCGCACCGGAATCGACCGGCATCGGCAAATACCGCTGGCCGGTCCGCGGCGCGGTCATCGCTGCCTACGGCGCCAACGTCAACGGCAGCCGCAACGACGGCATCGACATATCGGTGCCGCAGGGCACGCCGATCAAGGCCGCGGAAAACGGTGTGGTCATCTATGCCGGCAACGGCTTGAAGCAGCTTGGCAATACCGTCCTCGTTCGCCACGACGACGGCACCGTCACCGTCTACGGCAATGCTGATACGCTGAGCGTCACGCGTGGGCAGAAGGTACAGCGCGGCCAGACCGTTGCCGTCTCCGGCATGAGCGGCAGCGTGAAGCAGCCGCAGGTCCACTTCGAAGTCCGCAAGGACGCATCGCCGGTCAATCCGATCACATTCCTCGAGTAGGTCAAGCGTCTCGGGAACATGCAAAAGCCCGGCTTCCCGCCGGGCTTTTGTCGTTTTGCAACAGCCGGAGCCACTGATTAGGATTGGGACCCTAATCTCGGGCGAGGGTGATGCGCATGCGCCCAGCGAGATCCTGTATGTACTGCCAGGCCACGCGGCCGGAGCGCGCGCCGCGCGTGGTCGCCCATTCGAGCGCCTCTGCATACATCTTCTCGCGATCGAGCGTCAGCTTGAAGTAGTCGGCATAACCGTCGATCATGGTGAGATAGTCTTCCTGGCTGCATTTGTGGAAGCCGAGCCAGAGGCCGAAACGATCGGAAAGCGACACCTTCTCCTCGACCGCCTCCGACGGATTGATCGCCGTCGACTGCTCGTTTTCCATCATATGCCGCGGCAGCAGGTGACGGCGGTTGGATGTGGCGTAGAAGACCACGTTGTCCGGCCGTCCCTCGACGCCGCCGTCGAGCGCTGCCTTCAATGACTTGTAGGCAGTATCGTCATGATCGAAGGAAAGGTCGTCGCAGAAAACGATGACACGATGCGGCGTCTCCTTCAGAAGATCAAGCAGCGTCGGCAGGCTTGAGATGTCTTCGCGATGCACTTCGACAAGCTTCAGGGAAACGCCGCTTTCCCGGCGGACATCCTCATGCACCGCTTTGACCAGCGACGACTTGCCCATGCCACGGGCACCCCAGAGCAGTACGTTATTGGCTGGAAATCCCTCCGCGAAGCGCACGGTATTTTCGTGCAGAATGTCGCGCACGTGGTCGACGCCGCGAATGAGCTTCAGCGCCACCCGGTTCGGCCGCGGGACAGGTTGCAGGTGGAGACGGGCAGGGGACCAGACGAAACAGTCGGCGGCGTTCCAGTCGTTGACGCCGGGTCTCGGACCTGCCAGCCGCTCGATGGAATCAGCAAGCCGCCTCAGCTCCTGCAAAATGACGCTGTTCAGTTCCTCGGCCATCGTATGTCTCCTGAATTCCGTTGCCGTTGCCAGCCTTGGGGTTTCGACGCGAGGTAGCATGGCCTTTCCACAGCGGAAAGGTTATGACACAGGGGAATCGGTACGGCTTCAGGCTGTTTTTGTTGCATTCGTTCTTGCCGCAACTATAGTCCGGCCACCTGAATAGGCGGATATACTCCGCCACGCATCTGAGGAGCTTATCATGTTTATCACCCCGGCATTTGCCCAGGCCGCTACGGACTCCGCGGCGTCGCCATTCGGCTCCGGCTTCGAAATGATCATCCTGTTCGTGCCGCTCATGGTCGTGTGGTACTTCCTGCTGATCCGCCCGCAGCGAGCCCAGGCCAAGAAGCGGGCGGAAACGCTGAACGCGATCCGTCGCGGCGATCAGGTTGTCACGGCCGGCGGCCTCGTCGGCAAGGTGACGAAGGTTGTCGACGATAAGGAAGTTGAGGTCGAAATCGCCGAAGGGGTCCGCGTCAGGGTGGTCCGCAGCGGTATCGCCGACGTTCGCGTGAAGGGCGAACCGGTAAAGGCCGACGCCGCGTAATTCCGGCAGCCAGAAAAGCCGGATCAGAGTGTCGAGACCATAATGCTCCATTTTTCCCGTTGGAAAATCGTTCTGATCTGGCTGATTGTCTTGGCGGCGGCGGTCGTGGCCGCCCCCAATTTTGTCCCGGATGCCTCGCTTCCGAGCTGGCTGCCCCACAAGCGGGTAACGCTTGGTCTCGACCTTCAGGGCGGCTCGCATATCGTGCTGAAGGTGGAGCGCTCCGATCTTGTCAAGGAGCGGCTCGAAAGCACCGTAGCAAGCGTGCGCGGCAAACTGCGCGAGGCTGGGATCCGCTATACCGGTCTTGCTGGCACCGGACAGACCATCCAGGTCCGTATCACCGATCCGAGCCAGCTCGATCAGGCCGTCGCCGTCTTGACGCCGTTGACGGTTCCGGCCGCTGGCGCCGGGGACCCGGATATCACGCTGTCGAAAGCAGATGACGGGCAGCTGACGCTGCAGATCACCGGCAAGGCGATCGACCGCAGCCTCGCGGGAGCCTTGACGCAATCGATCGATATCGTCGGCCGTCGCGCCATCGAGGCCGGCGGGATCGATCCGGTCATCGAAACTCGCGGGCCGGATCGGTTGACCGTTCAGGTGCCGGGTCTTGCCGACCCGCAGAGGTTCAAGGATCTGCTAAGTCAGGAAGGCCGGCTCTCCTTTCACCTGATCGACAGCAGCATGTCACCCGAGGATGCGATGGGTGGCAACATGCCGGCACGTTCGCGGATCGTCTATTCGGGGGATGACCCGCCGGACGCATATCTGGTCGAGCGCGGGCAAGTCCTGTCGTCGGCAGATCTCCGCGATTTCCAGATCAAACCGGGAGCGAGCGACGACAGTTCCAACCTCACCTTTCGCTTCAGTCCCGAGGGCGCGAAGCAATTCGCGGAGTTGACGCAGAACAATGCCGGGCGGTCGCTGGCAGTTCTATTGGACGATCAGGTGATCGCGACACCGGTTATCCGAGAGCCCATCACAGTTGATACCGGCCTGATACCACTCGACTATTCAACGGAGGAGGCAGAGGACCTTGCCGCGATGCTCCGTTCCGGCCCACTTCCCGCGACTTTGACTATCGTCGAAGAAAGGACGATCGATCCGGGTCTCAGTGCCTCGTCCATTCATTCCGGTCTTGTCGCCGGGGTTATCGGCGCCGTTCTCGTCGTCGGGCTGATGGTGGCGCTTTACGGCGTTCTCGGCGTGATTGCCGCTGCTGCCCTTGTAATCAACATCATGATGATCTTGGCCGTCCTCACGCTGCTCGGCGCACCGCTGACCTTGCCTGGGGTTGCGGGCATCGTGCTGATGATCGGCATTGCAGTCGATGTCAGCGTCCTGATCTACGAGCGCATCCGCGAGGAGGTCCGAGGCAGCACGCGCGTCGATCAGGCGATTCGGGTGGGGTATTCGAGAGCCTTTAGGACGGTCATCGATGTCAACATCACGACCCTCCTGGCCGCGGCAATCCTCTTCTACCTTGGGAGCGACGCAATCCGTGGCTTCGCTGTCACGCTTGCAATCGGCATTTTGACCACGGCATTCACCGCTTTCGCCTTCACGCGTCGTCTGGTCCTTGCCTGGGTGCGCCGCCGGCGTCTGAGGCACTTGCCTAAGAGCGTGCATGCAGACGTCTTCGATGGCACGCGCATCCGCTTCATAGGCATTCGCCGCTACAGCTTCACCGCGCTTGCGGCCCTCTCGCTCGCCGCCATGCTGGCCGTGACCACGATCGGCATGAATCTCGGCATCGATTTTACCGGCGGCTCGTTCATAGAGGTAAAGTCGAAGCAGGGGCCGGCTGATCTTGAGGATATTCGCACGCGGCTGAGCGAGCTGAACCTCGGTGAAGTCCAGGTCAGACGCCTCCGTGATGCCTCAGGCGCCATGATCCGCATCGAAGCGCAGGGCGGCGGCGAAAATGCCGAGCAGTCGGCGATAACACTCGTGCGCAGCGAGCTCGCGGATCAATATGATTTCCGCCGCGTCGAAGTTGTCGGCCCCGCGGTTTCCGGCGAGCTGACGAAGACTGCAACACTCGGCATCCTTGCAGCGCTTGCCGCCATTGTCATCTACATTTGGCTCCGTTTCGAATGGCAGTTCGCGATCGGCGCGATCGTCGCGACGCTGCACGACGTCATTCTGACACTCGGTTTCTTCGTCGTCACCGGCATTGAATTCAATCTGACAAGTATCGCAGCCTTGCTTGTTATCGTCGGCTACTCGCTAAACGATACCGTCGTCGTTTACGACCGCATGCGTGAGAACCTGAGGCGCTACCCGCAGATGCCGCTGCCAATCCTCATCGACGCCTCGATCAACCAGACGCTGTCGCGCACGATTCTGACGGCGGCAACGACGCTGCTCGCGCTGCTTGCGCTCGTTCTCTTCGGCGGAGAGGTCATTCGATCCTTCTCGCTGGTCATGTTCTTCGGCGTTGCCGTCGGCACCTTCTCCTCCATCTATATTGCCGCTCCGGTATTGATCCTCTTCAGGCTTCGGCCGAAAGTCTTCGATGAGGATGAGGACGCGGCAGCCGACGAAAGATCCGGAAAGGCCCCAGTGTAGTCATGGCTAGAGGCATAGAAATCCGCGAGGCGCATTTCCCCGGCCGCGCTCCCATCGACGCATACGGCAACGGCGGCTTTCGCTTCGCCGACATGTCCCATCGCGGCTCCATCCTATGCCTTCCCTCCGGCATCTACGGCTGGGATATGGACATGTCGAAGCCGCTTTCGGTTGAAGATTTCAAGAAGGTGCTGGCAGAGGCTGGAGACATCGAAGTTCTGCTCGTCGGCACGGGCACAGAGCTCCGCCGGCTGCCCCAGGAGCTGAAGGATAGGCTGAGGGCTCTGGGCATCTCTTCCGATCCGATGAGCACTGGCGCTGCTGTTCGCACCTTCAACATCATGCTTGCAGAATCCCGCGCCGTCGCAGCGGCTCTGATCGCGGTCTGACCAATGACGGACAAGTCGATGAGCAACCAGGACATCTGCCTGGCCATGCTGCGCGACAGCGATCGCGACCGCTATCTCGCCTGCCTGCTGTCTCCCGCGGACAAGCGGGGTGATCTTGCAGCCCTCTACGCCTTCAACGCCGAACTCGCGCGCGTTCGCGATCTGGTGCACGAGCCGCTGCCCGGCGAAGTCCGCATGCAATACTGGCGCGATCTCCTGGAGGGTAGCGCTCACGGCTCGACGCAGGCCAATCCTGTCGGCGCAGCCTTGTTGAGTGCGATTGAGGCACACCGCCTGCCACGCCAGACGCTGGTCGACATGGTCGATGCCCGCATCTTCGATCTCTACGACGATCCCATGGAAACGCGCACGTCGCTTGAAGGCTATGCCGGGGAAACGGCATCGGCGCTGATCCAGCTTGCAAGCCTTGTCCTGTCGGCGGAAGAGGCCGCGAAATCGGCCGAATCGGCGGGCCATGCGGGCGTCGCGCAGGCGATCGCCGGCATGCTGCTGTTGATGCCGCTGCACCGCCATCGGGGGCAGCTTTACATTCCGCTCGAAATCCTGAGCGCCACGGGGCTCGACCGCGACAGCTTCCTCGCAGGCAAGGATAAAGCACGCATTTCAGCTGCGATCGAAGCCTTCGCAGGTCTCGGCCGCGATCATCTGGCAAGAGCTCGCGCTGTCGCGCTCCCACCGGCTGTTGTCCCGGCCTTCCTGCCCGCTACGCTTGCCGGGCCGGTCCTCATGAAGGCCCAAAAGGTCGGCGCCTCGGTCTTCGAGCAGTCGCTGCAGCCGCCGCAATGGCGCCGGCAGCTGAGCATGACCTTGGCGCTGATGCGCAGGAAGATCTAGGGTCAGGCCCTAGCCTGTTCACACTCGCGCAAGCCTGGAGTGCTAGGGGTGAATGACCGCTAAGCTGGAACTGGAGAAACGGCGTTGAGCATTATCGTCTGGTGCATTCTGTTCGCCCTCGTGGTTCTCCTCGCCTTCGTCGCCACCCGAATGGCTGTCCGGAACAAGGATGAGGAGGGCTTTCGAGACACCGGCCTCGCTATTCTGGAGTTCAACCGCGCCTTTCCGAACGAGGCAATCCGCCAGCTCCAGGCGACCGGTGACGGCCAGGTGGTTTTCGTTCGCCTGCATGACAACAAGGCGGGCTTCATGCGCAACATGCACCGTCACTTCTCCTGCCACGTGCTCGAGCCGGGCAGGGTGCGGGTCGTCAGTTCTGAAACGGGCAGGGGGCTGGTTATCGATTTCCTCGATCACCCGCATCACAACGGCGCCTTCGAATTCGCTTCCGCCAAGGAAGCCTCCGAAGTGGCGCTCTGGCTGCTCGGCAACTACGTCGCCGATGCCGATCTTGCGCTGCCACCGGCAGAAAAGCCGGCAGCCAACACTCAATAACGTTCAAGCGCTCTCTGCAACAGGCACGCTCTGGCCGAGCCATGCGGCACAATCGGCAAGCGCCCGCTTGGCGATCAGCTGCCGCTTCATTATGGTCTTGTCCTTGCCGCGGAAGCGCTTGACGCCTTCCGGCTTGACGATGGAGCCCGGCTGCAGTTCCGGGAAGAGACCGAAATTGATGTTCATCGGCTGGAAGGAACGCTTGCCCGGTTCCTCGTCGGTGACGATATGCCCGCCGGTGATGTGGCCGAGCAGCGAACCCAGGGCAGTCGTTGCAGGCGGCAGCGAAACCGCTTCGCCTTTGCGTTCGGCAGCGGCGAGGCGCCCGGCCAGCAGTCCGACGCTCGCGCTTTCGACATAGCCCTCGCAGCCGGTGATCTGCCCTGCAAACCGCAGTCCGGGCCGGGACTTCAGTGTCAGTGACGGATCAAGCAGCGTCGGCGAGTTGATGTAGGTATTGCGGTGCAGGCCGCCGAGGCGGGCGAATTCGGCGTTCTGCAGGCCTGGGATCATCCGGAAAATCTCAGCCTGGGCGCCATATTTCAGTTTCGTCTGGAAACCGACCATGTTGTAGAGCGTGCCAAGAGCATTGTCCTGCCGCAGCTGAACGACCGCATAGGCCTTTACCGCCGGATTGTGCGTGTTCGTAAGTCCCATCGGCTTCATCGGGCCGTGGCGGAGCGTCTCACGGCCGCGTTCCGCCATCACTTCGATCGGCAGGCACCCGTCGAAATAGGGCGTGCCTTCCCATTCCTTGAAGCCCACGGTGTCGCCCGCAATCAGCGCATCGACGAAGGCGTTGTACTGCTCTTCGTTCATCGGACAGTTGATATAGTCCTTGCCCGTGCCGCCGGGGCCGACCTTGTCGTAGCGCGACTGATACCAGCAGATATCCATATCGATGCTGTCGCGATAGACGATCGGGGCGATTGCATCGAAGAAGGCAAGCGCGTCTGCACCCGTTTCTTCCTGGATTGCAGCAGCAAGGGACGGGGCCGTCAGCGGCCCGGTGGCAACAATCGCCAGGTCCCATTCCTTCGGCGGCAGTCCCGTTATCTCCTCCCGCACGACGGTGATGAGCGGATGCTCATGGATCGCCTTCGTCACCGCGTCCGAAAAACCGTCGCGATCGACGGCGAGCGCGCCGCCGGCGGGCACCTGATGTTTGTCCGCGCAAGCCATGATCAGCGAATTCGCCATGCGCATTTCCGCATGGATGACGCCGACGGCATTGCTCGTCGCATCGTCGGAGCGGAAGGAGTTGGAGCAGACGAGTTCGGCAAGGCCGTCGGTCTTGTGCGCATCCGTGCCGCGCACGCCGCGCATCTCATGCAGGATGACGGGCACGCCGGTAGTTGCGATCTGCCACGCAGCTTCGGAACCGGCAAGCCCGCCGCCGACGACGTGGATGGGAGTATAGGAAGGGGTCTTGTTCATGCGCGGCTGATATCACGCCTGGCGAAAACAGGAAACTCCCGCAGAAAAAAAGCAGGACTCAGGGCGGCTGTTTCTGCCTGCTGGTCTCCGTGAGGACGCCGTCGGCAGGTGTGCCGTTTCGATGAGGAATACTCCAGAACCTTCTTGTTATCTCTAAGGGGCGCCCGTGCTGAGCCGCCAGTTCTACGTGCTCAACATTGCAAGCCGCTTCTTCAGTAAGAAGATCTTCAATTCATGCAGACGCAAGCGAAATACCAAAATAGCTTTTGATTTATTATCACAGTACGGATACCATTTCTTAGTAAGAATACTGAGAGACATACGCGGATTTCAGTCTTAAATAAGCAAAATGCAACCGTAACACTAAGAAATATTACTGATGATTCACAAAAACTAACACTTTTGGGCCATTTCCTTCCCGGCCTGTTCATATTACGATAATTAAGAAATGTCTAACTAACTACCGCAGAAACCTGAAACCGCACCAATTGGAACATCTTCGCAGCGATTGCTCAGAGGCATCTGTAACGTGTAGCGCCAGGGGAGGCGTAAAATGTTCATGACGGCGTCAAAGACGGGGGATGCCGACCAAAGCCGAAAGTTCGGCCCGGCCGGAGACATCATACTGGTTATTGCGAACGCAGATTTGTTCTCTGAATGTCTGGCAGAGGCTTTGGCAAAGAAATTTGCAGGCTGCGAAGTCGTCAGCAAAGGCTATTCAAAGGCCATGCTGGAGAATGAAGCCAATGAAGCCAAGCTCGTGCTCTTCTACCATATACCGGGTTCCGAGCTTAACGAGGCGCTTCAGATCGTACGGGAAAATCACCCCTCGACATCGATCGGCCTGGTCATTGAAGCAATCGATATGCTGGAGCCCTATGTCAACCGGCTTGTTGAGGCGCGAGTTATCGACGGCGTGCTGCCGCTCAATCTTCGCTTGGACGTTTTCATGGCGGCGGTCGACCTTCTGATGAAGGGCGGCGAGCATTTCCCTTCGGCATTGCTCAACCGGCTCACCAACCAGGCCGGGCCACCGGAGAAGTCGCTCTACGAGACAAAGTCCGTCGCCGCAGCTGGAGCGGGTGCGCTCAAGCTCCGCCAGGGCGATCTCTCCGCGCTCACCACGCGCGAAGTGCAGATCCTGGATCTGATCTGCAAGGGCACGCAAAACAAGATCATCGCCGATGAGCTGCATCTCTCTGAGAATACAGTGAAGGTGCACGTGCGAAACATCTACAAGAAGATGAATGTACGAAACCGTACAGAGGCCGCCTCGCGCTTCTTCAACAACGAGGCTAACGGCTCGGGCAGGTGGCGGAACTAAGCCGTCGGTCTTTCCGCCTTCAGCGCTAGTCGTGCGAAATAGGGCGACCTCTCGTCAAATCCGCTGCTGATCCACAGTCCAATCCAAACAATTTCGGGGTCCGCGCTCGCCGATGCCGGCGCTTTTGCCACAGCTACGGTTATTGCTCGTGCGGGGAAACCTGGCAGCGACCCTCTCGTCCGCCTGCCAGCCCGACGTGGGGCGGACTGCGCCGAAGCTCAAGTAGACGGAAATACAACCCTTGCTACCCGGATTAAACACCTACTTCGTTGGGTCCAGCAGGGTAATCAGCTAGAAATAACCCATCGTCGGCATAGGGGATGATGCTCGATGCGCTATATCATCAACCTTAAATAGTTTGGATGCGTTGAGAGAGTCATAGTGATTTAAGTATATTAAAAAGTGTGATGTTTGGTCAGGAGTAATTCTCCGCCCCATCAAGAGTATAGCAAGGTATATACCGCGGCAGTGTCTAAACGAAAACGGCGCCAAAGTGGCGCCGTTTTGGATGTATCACGCTCGAAGCGATTAACGGAACGAGCGGGATGCGATGTTGCGGATGTCGTAACGGGTGATGCCGATATCGGCAAGCGTCTGGTTCGAAAGGTTGCCGAGTTCGCTGATCGTACGGCGATAGCTAATCCAGCTCTTTGCAATGCGGATCGGGTTCATTGTCGTCTTCCTTAGAATGTTGCTTCGCGGGCGGCGCCATCGCCGTCTCTGCGCTTGACATTCATATAGTAGCTCCCTGCGATATTGTGCAGTGCAAAGAAAATGCATCTGCTATGCATTTGTGCAGGATGTGCACGATAAATACGCAAGAGGCATTTCTTGAGCCGCAGACATGCGGGGATTTTCGCCGCAACCATTGAGGAAGCGGAAATCTCGGCAAAAGAAAACGCCCGTTGCCGAAGCACCGGGCGTTTTTGAAAAAGGAGATCAGCTTGGGAGGACGCTAATCGCCTGAATTAGCGGGCCACTGCCTCGCGAGCAACGCGATGGATGTCCGAACGGTCGATGCCGAGGTCATGCAATTCGCGGTTGGTCATGCGGCCGAGTTCAGTAACCGTCTGACGGTACTTGCGCCAGTTATTGAAAGAGCGTGCGAAGTTCATTTTGGGTCCCCTTTCCTAGGGCTTGCGATCTGCCAGCTGCCGCCGATCGGCGCTGACCTCTATTTGATGAGTGGTATATATGTTGCGCCGCACAGACCTAACAGAGACAAGATTTCATTCCACCTATGCATGGCGCGCAATTCTCTGCAGAAGAATTGAAGTGTTTCGCGGCCTGCTGGTCAATGAATAGGCAGAATGGCCATCCCGAGGCTTGGGGCGAGTGGTGCTTGAAAACCCTCCTGTAGGCCAAACAAAAAGCCCACCGGGGGAGGATCCGGTGGGCTCGTTTGAGTGACTGACAACTGGGAGGAGGCGTGTTGCCAGTCTATCGGGAGCGCTGGGAGGAGGAGGTCGCTCTCCGAATTTCGTTACGGACTTATGTCCGCAGGCTTCCGGTAAACCGGGCCGGGCCGCCACGCCCGCGCTTGTTAGCTATCTATATAATAGCCTCAGCCATTATTGTGCAGTGCAATATCATCATGGTGGTCATGCACTCTGCGCATGCCTTAGCTTGCGCCGTAATATTAGCTCCAGTCTGTTAACGCAGAATGAATAATCGCTCCCAAGTTAGCATGGGCAACTCCTGGGGTGTTCGGGCAGGGAGATTGCGAAAGACGCTCCGCCATTTATAACGGTACTTAGGAAGCCGTTGGGACGGAGGCAGCAATGTATCGGGGCCGGTTGGAGCGGGATCTTTCGCTTTGGGTCGAGAAGGGTCTTCTGACCGAGACGACAGCCGAACTGTTGCTTGGGGAGTATGACAGTCGCCCGGCGAGCTTCAGTCTCGGCAATGTGCTGATGGTGCTCGCCGCAATCCTTTTGGCTGCCGCGGTCCTGCTGCTTGTCGCGTCCAATTGGGAGGCGATCCCGCGACTGATCCGCGTCGGTGCGATCTTGGCTCTGATCTGGACGGTTTATCTCGGTGCCGCGTACTTCCTGGCGCGCGGGGCGTCGGCGGCAGCGAGCGGCCTGCTCGTTATCGGCGCCTTGAGCTTCGGCGGCGCGATCTCGCTCATCGGGCAGATGTATCATCTGTCGGGCGACGAGCAGACCGTCATGTATCTATGGTTCGCGGTTGCGGCAGTTACCGCCGCACTGTTCAGGTCGAGTGCCGTCACCGCCACGGCAGGCTTTCTGTCCTGGGGCTCCTTTGCGGTCTATCTATCGACCTTCGACACCCGTTGGGTTGGCGTCGATCCATGGGCGCCACCCATCATGGCATTGATCACCATCGCGCTGGTCCGTTTCACCGGAGCTGATCGCGCCCGGCATCTGGCCTATCTGCTCGTCGTCGGCTGGCTCACCTGGCTTTATACATTGGATGAGCGTATCGCCGTCGCGCTTGCCTTTGCGATTTGTGGAATGGCCGTCTTCCTGGCACTCAGCGTGCCACCACTGCGCAATTCCCGTATTGTCAGAAGTGCGGGTGCTGCCCCGGCCTTCTACGCCTTCCTGATTGCCGCCATCGGGCTCCTTTTGCTTCATATGCAGGTGGATGACGGCTGGAGGCTGGTGCTTCTCGGCGTGCTGACGCTTGCCGCGGCTGTGCTCGCGATCGCATTTCAGGGGCGGGATAATGGCGCTGTGCGCTATCTTGCCTACGCCATGTTTGCTGGCGAGATCTTTTATCTTGCTTCGGTTACGGTCGGCTCCATACTCGGAACATCAAGCCTCTTCCTCCTGTCCGGGCTGCTCGTGGCCGTTGTCGCCTGGGTGGTGATCCGGCTTGAGCGGCGCTTCGCCGCGAACTCCGCCGAGGTGGTCCAATGAGCGAATTCTCGTATAAGCTTCGGTTGGCCAGGGGCTATCTCATCGCCGCAGTCATCGCTGCGTCGCTCCAAACGATCATTCTGGGCTATGTGATCGAAAGCCGTGCGGAGATCCTGCGCAGCGGCGCCGAGGTGCTGCTGAAAACCGCTCCTGTCGATCCGCGCGATTTCCTGCGCGGCGACTACGTCGTGCTGAATTACGAAATTTCGTCGGTGCCGGCGCGAACGGTTGTTGGCCCGCTGCCTGCCGAAGCGGGCGAGCAAACGATGTGGGTTCGGTTGAAAAAGCAGCCGGATGGCTTCTGGGGCATTACCGAATCGTCGTTCCAGCCGCTTCCGAAAGGAGCCGAAAGCGTCGTGCTCAAGAGCCGTCCTTTCTACAACTACGCTGTGAATGCAACGGACAACATTCGCGTCGAATACGGGATCGAGCGCTACTATGTGCCAGAGGGCCAGGGCAAGCCATTGGAGGAGGCCCGGCAGAACGGCAACGTTTCGATCGCGGCCCGCGTATCGGCCGATGGCACTGCACAGATCCGCAGCCTGCTTGTGGACGGGAAGCCATCTTATGAGGAGCCGCTCTACTAACTTCGCTGAAAGCCACTGTGCACCCTTAAAATCCCTGTCATTTGCCCTTCATTTTTCCTTTGCCTCCTCCAAATCGGGTGATATAGAGACGCCGCGCTCCGGAAGGCCTCATGTGCAGGCATTTGCATGCGGTTTTTGAGAACGCGGGTATGGTGAAATTGGTAGACACGCCAGATTTAGGTTCTGGTGCCGCAAGGCGTGGGAGTTCAAGTCTCTCTACCCGCACCAAAGCTGGCTTGCAGGCGGGGGGACCGGAAACAGGTGTCCCTCGATTATCCGGCAGCAAAGCGCCGTTCCGCCTCGGGTGGAATGAATAAGAATTGAGAACAAGCCACGCCCGGCAATTTTCCGGCGTCGTGCTCATCGAAACGAACGGCGTCTGGGCACGGCCGCCATGAAATGAAGGTAGGAAGACATGCAGGTTATCGAAACGCTCGCTGAAGGGCTGAAGCGCGAAATCAAGGTCGTTATCCCGGCCAAGGACATGGAAACCAAGATGAACGAGCGCCTTGCCGACGTAAAGGACAAGGTGCGCATCAATGGCTTCCGTCCGGGCAAGGTTCCGGTTGCCCACCTCAAGAAGGTCTACGGCAAGTCCATCATGGCCGACCTCGTCAACGAGATCGTTCGCGAGCAGCCGACTGCCATCCTGTCCGAGCGCGGCGAAAAGTCCGCCACGCAGCCGGAAATCGCGATGACCGAAGACAAGGACGAGGCAGAACAGATCCTCGCCGCTCAGAAGGACTTCGAGTTCACGCTCTCCTACGAAGTTCTGCCGCCGATCGAACTGAAGTCCGTCAAGGGCATCAAGATCACCCGCGAAGTCGTCGATATCTCCGACGAGGAAGTCAACGAACAGGTTCTCAAGGTCGCTGAAAGCGCCCGCTCCTACGAAAGCAAGAAGGGCAAGGCTGCCAACGGCGACCGCGTCACGATGGATTACGTCGGCAAGGTCGATGGCGAAGCTTTCGAAGGCGGCACCGATCAGGGCGCTGAACTCGTCCTCGGCTCCGGCCGCTTTATCCCTGGCTTCGAAGACCAGCTCGTCGGCGTCAAGGCTGACGACGAAAAGACCATCACTGTGACCTTCCCGGCCGATTATCCGGCGAAGAACCTGGCCGGCAAGGAAGCCACCTTCGACGTTACGGTCAAGGACGTCGCTGCTCCGGCCGACGTGGAAATCAATGACGAGCTGGCAAAGAAGCTCGGCCTGGAATCGGCTGACCGGCTGAAGGAAATCGTTCGCGGCCAGATCGAATCTCAATACGGCTCGCTGACCCGCCAGAAGGTCAAGCGCCAGATCCTCGATCAGCTCGACGAGATGTACAAGTTCGAAACGCCGAACTCGCTCGTTGAAGCCGAATACAACGGCATCTGGAGCCAGGTGAACAACGATCTCGCCCAGTCCGGCAAGACCTTCGAGGAC
This sequence comes from Rhizobium sp. P32RR-XVIII, assembly GCF_012641395.1. Lineage (GTDB taxonomy): Bacteria > Pseudomonadota > Alphaproteobacteria > Rhizobiales > Rhizobiaceae > Rhizobium. The sequence continues at coordinate 801,949 of NZ_JABAIH010000002.1, forward strand.
GAGGATACGACCGAAGAGAAGGCCAAGGAAGAATACCGGACGCTCGCTGAGCGCCGTGTCCGCCTCGGTCTCGTCCTCTCTGAAATCGGCGAAAAGGCCGGCGTGGAAGTGAGCGAAGACGAGATGCAGCGCGCGATCTACGAGCAGCTGCGTCAGTATCCGGGTCAGGAAAAGCAGATCATGGACTTCTTCCGCAGCCAGCCGGGTGCTGCTGCTTCGATCCGCGCGCCGATCTTCGAAGAAAAGGTCATCGATCACCTGCTGACCGAGATTGACGTGACGGACAAGAAGGTCACCAAGGAAGAGCTGCTCGCTGACGAAGAAGGCGAAGGCTCCGAGAAGGATGCCAAGAAGGCCGCTCCGAAGAAGAAGGCAGCCGCCAAGGCTGAAGCTTCCGAAGGCGAGGAAGCTGCTCCGAAAAAGAAGGCTGCTTCGAAGAAGAAGGACGCCGAAGGCGCCGCTGAGTAATCGCCAGTCTCGATTAAAAAGCACGGCCCTGCCGGTTTCGGCAGGGCTTTTTGTTTGCCTTTATTTGTTGGCCGCCGGTACCTACTACTGGGGCTGTTTTTGATTTGCCTTTTTTACCGCTCGCGGCCCCTTCGGTTGCGGCTATAAATTTTATCCATTTGGGAGAAGCACTTGACGTTCCAGAGCAGCGCTTTTGCATCGGACTCCCCGAACGACGCCGCAGCGGAATCGGGATTTTTCACCTGGGAGATGGCCACCGATCAGGTTTATGCGGATCCCGCCGTCGCGGAAATGTTCGGCCTTGATCGAAAGGCGACGGAATCCGGATTGCCGCTGGAAACCTATCTGGAGCGAATCCACCCTGAAGACCGCGCGGGCGTCGCAGCCGAGATCCAAAAGGCGATCGACACTGCGCAGCCGGAGCAGCAGAGCTATCGCGTTGCGCAAGCCGATGGCTGCTACTCCTATGTGATGGTCTTCGGCCGTTGCTTCCGCGATCGTAACGGCCTCCCGAAACTTTATGCGGGCATAATCTGTCCCGTTTCCGACGAACCGACGTTGACCAAGCCGCTCGTCCGTTACTGCCTCACGGCCTATGAAATTGCCGTGCAGGAAGGCAACGAAGCGGTCGCCCAACATCTGTTGGCGGCGCTTACCGAACTGGATTGGTTGCCGCCGGAAGGGGTGCTGCCAAACTGAATGGCGGTCAGAGTTCCGGCCGACATGCATGACTCACCATCTGGTTGCATTTTAGAAAGAACGGATGCAAGCTGAAAGCTGCTGCCAGGGGAGGGTTTTGGCGATGACTTCCGGCGCGGAATTAAAGGACATTGTGAAGCAGATTTACGAGGCGAGAGGTGAGGGCGACCTCGATAGGCTGATGTCGTTCTTCGGCGACAATTGCGTATTCCGCGTCGCCGGAAACCGGCATCTGGCGCAACTGACGGATCCGGTTGTCGGCAGTGCTGCCCTTCGCGAGGCGATGCGGCACTTCATCGACACGTGGGAGATGAAGGACCTGAAGTTCGTCGACGTCCATATCGACGGCGATGTCGCGCTCGTCCATCGCGAGGGGCATATGCGCCATGTTTCCACGGACTTCGACACCGAGATCATGGACAAGATCACCTTTGACAATGGCAAGGTGATCGAGGTGGTGGAATTCCTCGATACGCTGCAAGTCGCAGTGCTGCTCAAAACCGCGACGATCTCTGCTCCACAGCAGCTCTCTGCTGGGCAGCAATAGCGCCGTCTCAGGGATCTCGACCTGTTAAGGCGCGGGACCTGCCGCACCGTCTCGCAGGTATGCCATGCAAGCCTCATGAGTACGACGATCACAACTCGGACTTGATGTCGCCCATGCGGTTCCAGGCGTCGAGGCCGGCAATCTTGTAGGCTTCGGCGAGTGTCGGATAGTTGAAGGTATTTTCGACGAAATATTCGACCGTGCCTTTGAGGTTGAGCACGGCCTGGCCGATGTGGACGAGTTCCGTAGCGCCTTCGCCGACGATATGAACACCGAGCAGCCGCCGCGTCTTCAGCGAGAAGATCAGCTTCAGCAGGCCGGTGTCGAGGCCCATGATGTGGCCGCGTGACGTCTCCCGAAAGCGGGCGATGCCGCATTCGTAGGGAATGCCGCGCTCCTTCATTTCCTCTTCCGTCAAACCGCAGGTCGAAATCTCGGGAACGGCGTAGATGCCATAGGGGAAATATTTCTGCGGCTCCTTGGCAACCGCGCCGATGGCCACGCGTGCTGCAATGCGCCCCTGTTCCATGGAGGTGGAGGCGAGGCTCGGGAAGCCGACGACGTCGCCTGCCGCGTAGATATGCGGCACGGATGTCTGGAACGTCTCCGGATTGACCTTGAGACGTCCGCGGCTGTCGGCTTCGAGGCCGATCGCCGGCAGATTGAGCGTGTCGGTCGCGCCCATGCGTCCGGCGGCGAAGAGTACCATGTCGGTGACGATGTGCCGGCCGTTGTCCAGCGTCAGCTGCACCTTGCCGTTGTCGAGCTTCTCCACCTTGTCAGCCTTGGTGCCGAGCAGAAGCTTCATGTTGCGGTCGCGAAGCTGGTAGGTGAAGTCCTCGACGATCTCCTTGTCAATGAAGTCGAGCATCGTTGGTTTAGGGTCGATCACTGTAACCGCCGTATCGAGAGCGCTGAAGATCGTCGCGTATTCGATGCCGATGACGCCGGCGCCGATGACGATCATGGAACGTGGCAGCTCCTCTAGGTCGAGAAGCTCGTCGCTGTCGATGACCGTCTTGCCGTCGAACGGGATATAGTCCGGGCGGAATGGTTTTGTGCCGACGGCCAGCAGGATGCTCGCTCCGGTCACCTGGAGGACCTCGCCGTCATCCTTGATCACCTGCAGCGTTGAAGCGTCGATGAAGCTTGCCTTGCCCCTGATATGCTGGACCCGGTTGCGGGCGAACTGATGTTCGAGAACCTCCACCTCGTGGTCGAGCGTAATCAACAACCGGCGGCGCAGGTCCTCGGCGCTGATCTCCTGCTTGACGCGATAAGCCCTTCCGTAGAAGCCGCGCTCGCGCCAGCCCGACAGGTTAAGCGCAGTCTCGCGAAGCGTCTTGGAAGGGATGGTGCCGGTATGCACGGAAACGCCGCCGACGCGCTTGCCCTGTTCGATGACCAGGACTTTCTTGCCGAGCTTCGCGGCCTGGATGGCGCCGCGCCGCCCTGCCGGGCCGCTGCCTACAACAATGAGATCATAAGGGAACATCGCTCAGCCCTGGATTGGAGTTTGGAATCATATTGCAGCGCAATATGTCGTCCAAGCGTAGCTGGTCAACGTTACAAATTGTCTTATGAGTTCGTGTCCTGAACTCCGAACCCGAGGGAAGGTTCCATTTTCTCGAAAGTCCGGTCCATGGCGAAAGCACGGCTGAACGAGAAGGGCACGTGCCCGAATCGGAGCGACAACTGGCGCTCGGCAGAGGCCTCGCCTTTTCCGGCCACGGCGGCAAGGTAGAGAGCGGAGGCGAGCCCCGTCCGGTCGGCGCCGGCCTGGCAATGGATCAAAAGGGGTTTCGGCGCATTCCGCATGATGGCGATGAGCTCTTCAGCCTGTTCGGGAGTCAGTTCCCGCCCGGCGGACATCCGGAAATCGATATGGCTGATGTTCAACGCCTTTGCCTGCTCGACTTCGTCAACATACCATTTTGACTTGCCGGATTCGCCGCGCAGGTTGATGATCGTCTTGATGCCGTACTGCTTTTCGAACTGCGCAATCGCCTCGGCCGACGGCTGCGACGAGCGGTAGACTTCGCCGGCAACCACCGTTGCAAAGTTGTTGGTCACCTGCAGAAAGACGTAGTAACCGCCAACGATCAGCAAAAACAATCCGAAGAGCCGTAGCGCCGCCTTGCCGTAAAGGCGAAATCGGCGCGGAAATAGCGTTATGGTCATCGGCTGCCTCTGGGTCGCAAACGCTGCCGCTAAGGCAGCATGCGCTCTTTGCGAGCCGAAGCTGACAGCCACCTGAACGGTGGCTCTCCCAGCGCTTACATGAGCCGAAGACCCTTCAGGCTGACGTGGCCATCCTTGCCGATGATGATGTGATCATGGACGGCGATGCCGAGCGGCTTGGCCGTTTCCACGATCAGCTTCGTCATGTCGATGTCGGCACGCGATGGCGTCGGATCCCCGGAGGGATGATTGTGGACGAGGATGATGGCCGTCGCCGAGAGTTCGAGGGCACGTTTGACGACCTCGCGCGGATAGACCGGCGTATGGTCGATCGTGCCGCGGCCCTGAACTTCGTCGGCAATGAGTGCGTTGCGCTTGTCGAGGAACAGGATGCGGAACTGCTCGCGCGCCTCATGCGCCATGGCGGCATGGCAGTATTGGATCACCGAGGACCAGGAGCCCAGCACCTGCTTGCCCTTGAGTTCGCTTTTCAAGGTGCGATGGGCGACGGCGGAAATCAGCTTGATGTCCAGCGCGACGGCCTCGCCGACGCCTTTGACCTCTTGCAGAAGCGACGCCGGAGCACCGAAGACGCCAGCGAGCGAACCGAAGCGATCGAGCAGCGCCTTGGCGATCGGCTTCGTGTCGCGCCGCGGGATCAGCCGGAACAGCAGCAGCTCGAGCACTTCGTAATCGGCAAGCGCGGTATCGCCATGATCGCGGAAGCGACCGCGCAGCCGCTCGCGATGGCCGTGATAGTGCTCTTCCTTCGACAGTGCCGCAGGAAGCGCCTGCTTCCCGAGCGCGGAGGGCTTGACCGGCTGATCGGCAAAGAGCTGCCGCTCGTCGGCAGGTGAGGGGTCCAGGTCGAAAGGCAGTTCGTCGTTCGTGTGAGAAACAGGACCTTTCGCCATCTACACTTACCCGTTCAGCGGCAGGCCCGGCCGGTCGAGGCCGCCGGGCGAAAGCGTGAAGATTTCGCAGCCATTGGCCGTGACCCCGACCGTGTGTTCATATTGCGCCGAGAGCGACCGGTCGCGGGTCACCGCCGTCCAGCCGTCGGCGAGGACCTTCACATGCGGCCGGCCGAGATTGATCATCGGCTCGATGGTGAAGATCATGCCTTCCCTGAGTTCCGGGCCTTCGTTGGCGCGGCCATAATGCAGGATGTTTGGCGAATCGTGGAAGAGGCGGCCGACGCCATGGCCGCAGAAATCGCGAACGACCGAGCAGCGCTGCGCTTCGGCATAGGTCTGGATCGCTTCGCCGATCGCACCGGTACGCGCACCCGGACGGACGGCGGCAATGCCGCGCATCAGCGCTTCATGGGTGACTTCGAGGAGCCGTTCGGCGGCACGCTTGATCTGCCCGACCGGATACATGCGGCTGGAATCGCCATGCCAGCCGTCGAGCACATAGGTGACGTCAATATTGACGATGTCGCCCTCGCGCAGCGGCTTTGCGTCCGGAATCCCGTGGCAGACAACATGGTTGATCGAGGTGCAGGTGGATTTGGTATAGCCGCGATAATTCAGCGTCGCCGGATAGGCGCCGTTGTCCATGCCGAATTCGAAGACAAACCGATCGATCGCGTCGGTCGGAAGACCTGGCTCGACGACCGCGGCGAGTTCATCGAGGCAGCGGGCTGCAAGCTGGCACGCCTTGCGCATGCCTTCGAAGGCCTCGGGGCCGTAGAGCCTGATGGCGCCGGTATTCTTCGGCGGCGCGGAGGAGGCTTCGATATAGTTCACCATTGACGGGCCTTAGCGGAGATTGTCTTAACGTACATAATGCAGCTATGCCGCGTTCGTCCATCGCGATCAACTGCAAGCACGAGATTTGTGTCATCTCGATACGGTACACCGACACGGCTTTCCGTTCACGCGATGAATCCACCCGTGCCTTGCATCTGCATTTCAACTCGGACGGGGCGCTGGAAATTGCCGCGTTGAGTAGAAGTATATGGCGCTTCCCAGCGCCCCGTTCGGCGGTTTTTATCCGCAACTCCGGCCTCTCTGCTCGGATCCCAGCACCGCCGGTCCGTCTGTGTGCCCCACAGGCACGTCCGAAATCACCCGGCCGGCATTTTCGCCCGACCGCCGCCCCGGAGGGAGACAATTTTCTGCGGACCCCGGCGGCGGGAGCTTACGTCCTTCTTCCGCAACCGGCGCCGGTCCCGTCTCGCCGCGACGCCTCGCGGTGTATCCGTGACGGAACGGAAGGATGATGTCACAGGTTCGGTGGGCGCCGATGAAATGGCAGGGTGGCGATTGATTTTGTTGGGTTTTCGGCGTTTGTCATGCACGGAAGCGATCTTCCCCCACGAGGGCGTGGCAAGTTCGCTCTCCACTTTGGGAGCTCTCTCAACAGTTAGCCGAAGGCTAAGTTAGAAATTGCGGACTGCTTCCGGCCCCTAAGCGGCCTTGCGGCTCCAGTGCAATAAGCCGTGGTTTCTTCTTGTTACCCGTTGACTTTTGGAGCAACCGAAGATTGCTCTATCCTTCAACACGCGCACGGAAAGCAAGATGGCCTCAAACTGGCTCGATTACTTCACCTTGAACAATATTGGTTTTGTGATTGGTGTCCTTGGTTTTCTATTCTCAATTTACACTTACCTGCGAACCCGTGAACGTCGGGCGATGCTCTATGAGAAAATGGAAACGAGGATCGTCGGCGGGAACGGATCTAAAATACTGGACGGGAAGATCGAGATACGTTTTTCTGGGCGGACGATAGAACGGGTTACCAAAACAACGTTCTGGGTGTGGAACGGCGGGAACAGAACAATCTCGGCCGAAGACATCGCTAAAGGCGATCCATTGCGCTTCGCAGTGCCTAAGCAGTGCGAGGTTCTAGAAGTGTCGATTGTTTCGATGTCGTCCCCCAGTAACAATGCTTCACTGAAGGCCATCACCGCTAATGCCATCGTGCCCGAATTTGAGTTCCTCGACTCAAATCAGGGGTTTAAGTGCGAGGTGTTGCATACTGCACCGACGGGACTTTTTGAGATAGAAGGAACGATTAAGGGAATAGGGCAGCCGAGAGAAGCAGATAATTCCTCATTCCTTACTATTCCGCTTATTTTACTACAGATGCTTCTGCGCTCTGTTTTTATAATTTCCATCGGTATCGCGACAGGTCTACTTATAGCTTTGCCCATTCCACTAGACTATAAATTTGTCCGTGGCCTGATCATAGCTGTCTCCCTAGTGGCATTTAGTATTGCCGGTTTCGTCATCCAAGATAAGTTAGATGATTATTTCTCAAAGCGTCGGCCACCCGGGTCGCTTGATGCTTAAGCCGCTGGTGACCGAGCTGTGGACGTCCGCCTCTGGCGGCCCGAAGGTGCCATCGCCTTACCAGTGAGCTACGGAGAATATTGTCCATGATATACATCTGTTCCACGTCAGGCTCAGAGGGCGGTTTGATGACAGACTGGAATTAGCGGTCCTGCGTGCCAAACGAAGCGGACTGATAGGGGTGATCTCAGACGATGCTGTTCAATCTGCTCAATGCTCCATCGCCGGACCAGATTTCCCAGGTCATCTCGCATTCGATTGCCCCGTCCTTTCTGCTGGGCGCTGTGGCGGCCTTCGTTTCGCTGCTGTATTCACGGCTGAATGACATTCTGCACCGCGTGCGCGACCTGAACGCGCTTCCGGAAGCCGAAAACGCGCGGAGCCATCTAAGGGAGGATCTACCCCGGCTCCGGAGGCGCGCTCGGCTGCTCAACAGTGCCATCTACTACGCGGTTCTCAGCGGGATCGTGGCCACATTTCTGATGATCTTCTCGTTCGCCAGCGCCTTTGTTGGCACGCAGCATATCTTCGGGGCCGGCATCCTCTTTTCAGTCTCGCTTTCCCTGCTTGCGGTCGCGCTTATCATGCTGGCTCTCGAAGTCAGAATTGCGCTCAACGAATACGACCACCACTACGCCAGCGGCGGTCATGGCGGACTCGACTGAGGAGTGGATCACGTTGGCTTGGTGCAAACGCGGTGGGAGACGTCGATCGCGCCTGCACCTCAATGGTCGGCGATGTCGAGGATCCCGAGGGTGTCCAACCCAAAAAGCATGAGTTGGACGGCAACGGCTGCCAGCAGTACCCCGAACACGACCTCTGAAATAATGAGACTGACCGGATTCAAGCGCTTCGATAGCTTGTCGATGTTGGAAAAGACCAAATAATCGAAGGCTCCCACCACCAAGACCATCCCAAGCACCAGCCCAGCGCTTGCGATGGTCCTTATCTCGGCGGACGTAATGATCAGCAAGGTGATCCCGACCGGGTTCAACAAGTAGGGTATGGCGAGGGGATAGACGGCAATCTTTTTCGGGTCCGGCAGGATGTCGGTTTCCTCGGATTCGGGCTTCTTTCCCGGAGCCGAAACCATTTCAATCGCGAGAATTGCCAATATGATCGAACCGGCGACCGCAACGGCACCTCCGGTCACGTGAAGAAGACGCATGAGGAACCACCCGGTTGCGAAAAGCACGATCGCCGTGGTGACCGCGATCAATACCATCTGGCGGCCAATGGTTCGCTGCGTCGCCGTATCGAAATTTTTCGTCTTCTCAAGAAACGGGACGAGTGCAATCTTTGGACCCATCCCGATCAGCAGGAGGAGTAGAACCTTCAAGACAAGATCGAGGTCGATGACCGTGAAATCCATGGCAAACCGCTCCCTCCGCTGCCACGCAAAATCAGTCGGTTGCCACAGTGTGTAGAAGGATCAGAGAACGTTGAGAGATACCCCACTCCGCATCCTTGACGCGTAGCTCCGATCCTTCGATATTAGCTATTACTAAATCGTTGGCAAGTTGAATGCATCGGCCTTCCGTTTTGAGGGGGTGCCGCCATGGCGGACGAAGATGCTGTATCGGAGCGCTCGACCGGCGCGCCGTCGACTCATAAAGCTCGACCATCGGCCAACCCGGTGCTTCGCGTGACGCTGATCGTGATCGCGATTTGCCTCGCGCTGTTTATCTATGGTGTCGCAGCGGACCGCTACACGCCCTACACCGTGCAGGGATTGGTCCAGGCATATCTCGTCAGGATCGCCCCGGAGGTTTCTGGCCGCGTGAGCGAAGTGAATGTCTCGACAGATCAGCGGGTAGCACCCGGAGCGACACTCTTCCAGATCGATCCTGAACAATATGAGATCGCTGTCCGTCGCGCGGAGGCATATCTTCAGACGGTGGGGCAATCGATTGGCGCCTCGACCGCAGCAATCGCAACGGCTCAGGCAAAAGTAGCCGAGGCTCTTGCCCAGCGGGAGAATGCCCTCGATCAGGCGGCCCGCACCGTCGTACTCGTCGGCAAAGGCGTACTCGCCAGGGCACGACAGACAGAGGCGCAGGCTAACCTGGACGCCGCCGAGGCGATCGTCAGGCAGGCCGAGGCCGAGCTCGAGCGAGCCACGCAGGCTCTTGGCCCCGTGGGCGACGACAATCCCCAAATCCGCGAGGCCATGGCGGCATTGGCCCAGGCCAATCTGGACTTGCAAAACACCACTGTCGTGGCTCCCTCAGAGGGCGGCGCTACCAGTCTCGCCCTTGCCGCCGGACAGATGTTGGGAAAGGGTGAGACCGCAATGAGCTACCTCGACCTGAGGGAAGTTTGGATCGAGGCCGCATTCAAGGAGAACAACCTGGAGAACATAACTGTCGGCGACCCCGCCGAGATCGTTCTTGATATTCTGCCGGGCCGCGTCTTCTCCGGCCGCGTCTCGGCAATCGGCTACGCAGTCGGAAACCGCAGTGTCGACGTCCGAACCGGCCTGCCAAGCCCAAGGACCCAGAGCGGCTGGATTCGGTCGCCGCAGTTGATGCCGGTTCGCATCGAGTTCGACGTCGAAACCAAGCCGAATGTTCTGCGATTCGGCTCCCAGGCCAATGTCATGATCTATACCAGCGGCAATTCCTTTATGAACGCGATTGCCTATCTCAGGATGAGGCTGGGCGCGCTGTTGGCCTATGTCCAGTAGCTCTACCCACGCCGCGACCGCGGCCGGAAAACGAGCCGCTCTTCGCCTCGCATTCGGCGTGACGGTCTGTTTCGCATTGGTCGAGGCATTTGACTGGGACGCGACCTTCCTCGCGCCACTCCTGGCTGCGAACATGCTCGTCAGGTTGGAACGTTACCCGAGCCTCGCCCAGGGCGTCCTGTTCGTCGTCCTGATCGCGTTATCGAGTGGCGCTGTACTACTACTCACCAACGTCCTTTCCTCATCCCCGGCGGTCCTGATCCTCGCGCTTGCGCTCTTGATGTATCTCACCTTCTACGCCCACCGGCGGGGCGCACCGGACCTGGCTACGTTTCTGCCCCAGCTTTCGGTGGTTACGATTCCGGTCATCGCGGTTCTCTCGCCTCAATTGTCCGGCCAGTTTGCGTCAACCCTTGTATCGGCCGGAATCGCCGCGCTCCTCGTCGTCTGGCTAGCCTACGCGGCGTTTCCGCCGCTGTCCGACGGCCCCGCTTCGTCCAGCGTTGCCCGACCGGCCCAACCGCCCCGGACCGCCTCCTCGAATGCGCTTCTTGACACACTCGTCCTGGCTCCGGCCCTTGCCTGGTTTATCCTCGATGCCACCGAGGTCGCCGTCGTGGCGCTAATCATCATCGTGACCTTGCTTCGCATGCGTGATGCCGAACAGTCGCTGCGGGCCGCGTTCGGCCTGATCCTTGCGAACCTGATCGGCGGCGTGGCGGCCGCGATCGTCTACAGTCTCGTAATTCTGGCGAACACCTTTCTATTTTTCGTCACCGCATGCCTTGCCGCGAGCCTCATCTTCGCGGGACGGATCGCCACGGCAGGGGACAGAGCACCCGTCTACGCGATAGCCCTTGCAACCTTCATCCTCCTCCTGGGATTGGGGATGACGCCCCTGCCGGGCGGCAGCAGCGAGTTTTTCGTCGCTCGGCTGCAAAACGTGCTCCTCGCCTCGGCCTACACGATCGGTGGCATATCGCTGACGTCCCGCTGGCGGCACGCTCACACGAGCGGTACCGAGGAGCTGAGCGGATCACGCGTCTGAAGAAGCAATTCGAAGGACGGTCTTGAAGGAACGCCAGTCGACCCAGGATACACTCGGTGGAAGCCTTCACAGCTCTCAGCCGCCGAGGCTCATGGTGCGACCGCAAAGAACAAGAACACCGCGAAGACAACCAAATGGACAATGCCCTGAAGCACCGTGGTCCGCCCCGTCCCCAAGGTGATCACGCTGAGGATGAGCGTTAGCCCCAGCAGGACCCGGTCCTTGTCGTCCAGGCCGAGTTCGAGGGGCTGGTGGAGCATGATCGAAACGAGAACAACTGCAGGAATCGTCAAGCCGATCGCCGCAAGGACCGATCCCAATGCCAGGTTCAGGCTGGTCTGCAATCGATTGGCTTGGGCGGCTCTGCCTGCGGCGAGGCATTCAGGAAGCAATACGATGGCCGCAATAATGATCCCGACGACCGCCTTCGGCACCCCAAGCCAATTTATTCCTGCCTCCACCACCGGCGTCAGTGATTTCGCAAGCCCCACGACGGCGACCAGCGAGACGAGCAACAATGCTGCGCTGGCGGCGGTCGTCCTGCTTGAGGGTAATGACGCATGCGCATCCTCGTCATCGGCTTCAACCGGAAGGAAGTAGTCGCGATGCCGAACGGTCTGGACGAAGACAAATGACACGTAGAGGACCAGCGAGACGATACCCGCGAATATAAGCTGCGCCGTACTGAACATCGGACCGACTGACGTCGCGACGACGTTTGGCACAAGCATGGTAAGGGTGGTCAGAGCAGCCAGGACGGCCAAGGCGGCACTTGCTCCCTGGACCTGAAATCCCTGCTCATGATGGCGCATTCCACCCAACAGCAAGCATAGACCGACGATGCCGTTCATCACGATCATGACTGCGGCGAATACCGTGTCGCGTGCCAGCCCCGCCTTTTCAGCTGGGGCTGAGATCATTACCGAGACGATCAGCGCAACTTCGATTATCGTGACGGCAAGTGCCAGAACGAGCGTGCCGAAGGGTTCTCCGATACGGTGAGCGACGACCTCGGCATGATAGACGGCAACGAAAACGGTCGCGACCAGGGCTATTCCTGCAACGACGAGGATCCCAATTCCCTGGCCAAAGAATGGCGCGGCGAAGAGTACGATCCACGCGGCTAGAGGCCACGTCCATGCCCATCTCGGCGTTCTTTGAGCTGCCATAGCCGGGAAATCCCCCATTCCGTCGGCCGGCGCAGTATACGGAGCGCGAGCCTGCGTGGTCAACCAGTCCCACCGCGCGGCATTCGGCGGGAAGGCGGTTTCGCAATCTGCCTGGATCGCTTCCGAACGAAGCGGGAAAGCCACGAAGGTGGTCGATCACAACGACGGTTGGGCGCCGGCTGCGCCTTTCCGTTCACATTCGGCGCAATCCCGCCTATTGATGAGTGCAGGCAGCTTCACTGGGTGAGCCCAGGGGAGGGGGAGGCATCATGACCGAGACGCGACGCAAGCTGACGACCATCTTCTGCGCCGACGTGCAGGACTACACCCGCCTGATGGGCGCGGACGAGGAAGGCACGCTGGCAATGCTGAAACGGCATCGCGATGCGATGTCGCGCCTCATCGGCTTGCACGGAGGGCGGGTGATCAATACCTGGGGTGACGGGCTGATCGCCGAATTTCCGAGCGTGGTCGAGGCTGTGCGCGCGGCGGTGGACGTTCAGAACGAACTCGCCGGCATGAACGCGACGCGGCCGGCGGACGGGCGCATGCTGTTCCGCATCGGTATCAATCTTGGCGATGTGATTGCCGACGGCGAGGATATCTATGGTGACGGGGTCAATATCGCCGCACGGCTGCAGGCGTCGGCGGCTGCCGGCGGTGTCGTCATCTCGAATACTGTCTACGAACAGGTCCGCAACAAGGTGGCCGTCGGTTTCGATTTCCTCGGGCCGCTGACGGTGAAGAATGTTTCGGAGCCGGTGCCGAGCTATGCCGTGCGCATCGGGGAGGACGCCGGCGACGCCCCGCCGCCGCAAGCCGCAACGACCCGTCCGGAGGCCATTCCGGCGAAGTCCACGCAGCAGCCGAACCGGAGAGTCCGGAAGATCTTTGCCGTGTTCGCATTGGCGGCAGCTGCCTTGGTGGCAATCAACCTCCTGTCCTGGCAGGGGGGTTTCTGGGCCGCCTGGCCGCTCCTCGGCCTTGCCTTCGTTTCGGCACTAATCTGGATTCGGAGCCAAGATCGTATCGACCGGCGGATGGCCACGCTGGCGGCCATTGCGCTCGGCATCGTCGCAATCAACCTGCTTTCGTGGCACGGGATATTTTGGGCAGTCTGGCCGCTTCTGGGCTTAGCCGTCGCTGCCGGCCTTCAGTGGGCGACGCGCGGCTGATTGGAGGACAGCTGGCAAAGCCAGCTGCGCTAGCTCCGCGTTGAAAACAGCGACGCAAGCGTCGGGCGCGACGAGGGCGCATTTTTCAGGCTCGGCACGACCACGAGGCGCTTGACGTCGCCGCGCTTGAAGGCGGCGAGGAAGCGGCGGTAATCCTTGAAGGATATGCAGCCGTTGGAATCGCCACGCTTGCCGAGCATGTAGGTATGGGCGAGCAAGCCGACCCGGCCGTGGATCTGCTGCGGGCCGCCGACGGGATGAAGGCGGATCGCCGCGACGCCGTGAAACAGGCTTTCGCGCATGGTGAGGTCATAGGTGTGCGGCGGCGTCGGCCCGCGCATTTTCACGTTAACATACCGCGGGTTGTCGCGCATGGCGCCAAGGCCGGAATGGGCTTCGAGCCGTTCGCCGCTGGGCAGATAGACGGTGCCGGCTGCGATATCATAGATCGCCACGCCGGCGCGGGCACCGGGCATCAGCGTCGGCTTGGCGTATGCCGGCATGTCCTCGCCGTCATCTTCCGTTCGCGCATAGGCAAGCGCGGGTTCGGCGGCCGGTTCACCCTTCGGCATGGCCGGCCGCGACATCGGCAGCGGAATGTCGGTGCCGGGCGCGAGAACGAGGCCGAAAGGCGCATCGGATGCCGCCGTCTCGGCGGAGGCGGTTTCGACCGGGGCTGCGGCCGGCGCAGGTTGGGCGGAAGCCGCGTCGGCGGCCGCCGTTGGGCCGGAGGCTGGCTCGATCGGCTTGGCGGCGGCGATCTCGGTCGGATGAGCGGGTTCCGGGAGTGGCACCGGAGCCGTGAAAGCCGCAGCGCTCGCGAGCACCTGCGCCTGCTGCCTCAATGCCGAAGCCATTTCGGCGCCGTTGTTGCGCTTGGCGAGCAGTGACAGGCCGCGGCGCTGCATGAGCGCGACCATATCCTTGGAGCTTTTCGGCGTGCTCTCGGCAACCATGCGGTCTGAAATCGTCGTCTTGCCGGGGAGGCGTGAGAACTTATCGACACGGATCAGCGGGTGTGCGCCGGTAGCCGCAGAGTGAGCCGGCTGCGGCGCGATCGCGACATCGGCGATCAAATTCGCCGCCGGCGCGCGCGGCATTGCAGAGGTGTGCATTGTTGCAACCGACGCGATCATCCAGGCGGATGCCGAGACGGCAATACCAATTGCAATAGTCCCCGGGATGACCCGGAGAAGTCTGGCTGGTCGAAAAAAAGCCCAGCCGAAAGGGTTGACGCTTTCACACGTCTCAATAGCAAACGCCATATTACTCGGTTTCCTACGCGTCACACCGGCGCTACGAGGGACGCTTCGCCGGAGCCGCTAATGAAGCAAGAGGGCAGAAATGAGGCCCAATCACCTTAGCGGCTGTCAGGGAGCATGACGCACTATGGTAACTAATTCCTTTACGCAATTCGCTATGTGTTCAAGAAACGGAGCCAGGTTGAGCGGATGCCTTTCTTTCTGCTTTAATATTAGCGAGACGTGTAATTCGTTCCCCCGTCTGTTATCGTCGCAAAGTGACGAATGGCTAAAAAAGGGGGAACCGAATGTCTGCTGCAGTTGAATTGGGCGAAAGCGAGGTCTCACCATCCTTGCTGGTCGACGCGATGATCGCATACGGCAAGACGGCTGCGATCAAGGCTGCCATCGAACTCGATCTCTTCACGATGATCGGCAGCGGGGATCGAACGGCGGAGGCGCTCGCGGCTACGGCCGGCGGTTCCGAGCGCGGATTCCGCACCCTCTGCGACTATCTCGTCGTCAAAGGCTTCCTGACGAAGAGCGGACAAATTTACGCCCTGACACCGTCGAGCGAGGTCTTTCTCGACCGCCGTTCGCCCGCCTATATGGGGGCCGCAATTGAGTTCATGGCGGCGCCAGAAATGGTTTCGCTGTTTCTGGACGATCCGGTGGCCTATGTCCGCAACGGCGGAGCGCTGGGGCTCGCGAATATCGCGGCAGACAATCCCGTCTGGGTGAAGTTTGCCCGCGGCATGGGCGCCTTCACGGGTGGAAGTGCTGCCAGCGTTGCGGCGGAGATCAAGGCCTGGCCCTCGCCGCCGAAGAAGGTGCTGGATATCGCCGCCGGCCCGGGCGGCTTCGGGATCGAGATCGCCAAGGCCGTCCCTTCCGCACGGATCGTGGCCTTGGATTGGGCCTCGGTGCTGGCCTTGACCAAGGAGAACGCATCGAAGGCGGGCGTCGTGGATCGGTTCAGCTTTATTTCCGGAAGCGCCTTCGAGGTGGATTGGGG
This sequence comes from Rhizobium sp. P32RR-XVIII, assembly GCF_012641395.1. Taxonomy (GTDB): domain Bacteria; phylum Pseudomonadota; class Alphaproteobacteria; order Rhizobiales; family Rhizobiaceae; genus Rhizobium. The sequence continues at coordinate 817,477 of NZ_JABAIH010000002.1, forward strand.
CGCGGACTACGATCTCATCCTGCTCCCGAACTTCCTGCACCATTTCGATGCCGAAACCTGCGTGGACCTCCTGAAGAAGGCTCGTGCCAGTCTCGGTGCCGGAGGCAAGGTCCTCGCCGTCGAGTTCGTGCCGAACGAGGACCGCGTTTCTCCCGATTTTCCGGCAGGATTCTCCTGGGTGATGCTGGCAACCACGCCGAAGGGTGATGCCTACACCAAGAGCGAACTGGCGGAGATGGGGCGGCAGGCCGGGTTCGGCGACATGGTCACGAAGGAACTGCTGCCGTCGCCGGCAACCATGATCACCTTTGAATAGTGGCTCTTCCGGCGAACGGTCGGCGCTATGCCCGCTCCATGACATAGCTGCCGGGGGCTTCCTCGATGGCGTTGAGTGCTGTGCCGCCAGGTTTGCGCCCAGGGACGCGCTTTGCGTCCTTCGCTTCGATCCAGGCCTGCCAGTGGGGCCACCAGGAGCCGCGGGTTTCTTCGGCCTTGGCGAGCCAGGCGTCGTATTCGCCCTTGGCGGGGCCGCCGGTCCAATACTGGTATTTGTTCTTGGCGGGCGGATTGACGACGCCGGCGATATGGCCCGAGCCGGCGAGCACGAAATCGACCTTGCCGCCGAAAAACCGGCTGCCGAGGAAGACCGATTTTGGGGGCGCGATATGATCTTCACGCGTCGCGATATTGTAGATCGGGATCTTCACGTCCTTGAGCGACACCGCCTTGCCGTCGAGGATCATCTCGTCGGCGGTGAGCGCATTCCTGAGATAGCAGTTGCGCAGGTAGAAGGCGTGGTTGGCGGCTGCCATGCGGGTGGAATCGGCGTTCCAGAACAAAAGGTCGAAGGGCAGCGGCATCTCGCCCTTCAGGTAGTTGTTGACGAAATACGGCCAGATCAATTCCGAGGCGCGCAGCATGTTGAAGGCGGTCGCCATCTTCGAGCCATCGAGATAGCCGGTGGCCGTCATATGGTCCTCTAGCGCTTTCAGCTGCTCCTCGTCGACGAAGACCTTGAGGTCGCCCGCATGGGTGAAATCGACCTGCGTGGTGAAAAGCGTCGCGGTTTTGATGCGCTTGTTCTTTTCCTTGGCATGGAGCGCCAGCGTCGCCGCGAGCAGCGTGCCGCCGACGCAATAGCCGATGGCGTTGACATCCTTCTCGCCGGTCGCCTTTTCGATCGTTTCCAATGCGAAATCGATGCCTTCACGGGCATAGGCCGTCCAATCCTTGGCGGCATGGCGGGCGTCGGGATTGACCCAGGAAATGACGAACACTGTCTGGCCCTGGTCGACGCACCATTTGATGAAGGATTTCTCGGGGTTGAGGTCGAGAATGTAGAATTTGTTGATCCAGGGTGGGCAGATGAGGAGAGGGCGCTTCAGCACCGTCTCCGTGGCCGGCTCATACTGGATGACCTGGCAGATCTCGTTCTGGGCGATGACCTTACCCGGTGTCAGCGCCATGTCGCGGCCGACCGCGAACTTGGTCATGTCGGTCTGGCGCAGTTTCAGGTCGCCGCCGCCTGCCACGATGTCCTCCGCCAGCATTTGCATGCCGCGCACCAGGTTTTCGCCGCTGGTTGCGACCGTTTCGCGGTAGAGCTGCGGATTGGTGGCGACGAAGTTGCTCGGCGACAGGGCGGCGGTGATCTGCTTCACGTAGAAGCCGGCCTTGTGCTTCGTGTGCTCGTCAAGTCCTTCGGTTTCTGCGACGATCTTCTCCGCCCAGTCGGCGGTGATGAGATAGATCTGGCGCAGGAAATCGAAGAAGGGGTTCTTCTGCCAATCGGGATCGGCAAAGCGCCTGTCGGGGCGTTGCGGCTCCGGCTCGGGAGACTCGCCATGCATGCGCTGCATCGAACGCATCCAAACGCCGAAATAGCTGCTCATCAACTGCGTCTGCGCCTCGAAGGTGCGGCGCGGATCGGACATCCAGTATTCGGTGACCTTGGAGAGCGTCTTGACCATGTCGGTCATCGGCGCGGCAAGCCTCTCATTGATCTCGCCGCTCTCGCGCGGGGCAAGCCAGGCGGAGGCCGCCTTGCCGAGATTCTCCAAGGCGCGGGCGATGTTCTTCGCCATCGCCTCGGGATCCTTCACGAGGTAGGGATCGAGGCTTGGTGCCTCGAAGCCTGGAGCCTTCGCCTTGTTGTCGCTGTCGGTCACGCTTTTCCCCCGCGGCAGCAATCGTCTCTTAATCAGTTGTACATCGTCCGCGATCAAGAAAACAAGTTCAACGCAAGCCCGCCCGTGCTATTGCTTTGTCGCTGCAACGAATTTAACAGTCGCTAAGGCTTCAGGATTTGAAAGATCTGGCATGACGACGAACCGCATCACTGGCATTGCAATCGCAACCGGCATGGCACTCGTCGCCGCGGCCGCGGCGGCGATGCTTGCCGGATGCACGTCGACGCCGGAACAGAAGGCGGCCGCCGCGGCGCGGCGAGCGCCGCCGACAGCTGTCGTCATGACGGCGACGAAGGGCGAGGAGCCGACGCAAAGCAGCCTGTCCCATTATCCGGACGGATATCCGGGCTTTGGCGCGCCGCTGACGGCCGCAAACACGCAGATGAGCAACGAGGAAGCCGCAGGCCTTCAAAAGCAGCTTTCAGCGCTCGTCGCCCAGCGCAAGGCGGGCACCATTTCGGAAGCCGAGTATCAGCGGCGCGTGGCGGAATTCAGAAAGCTTGCCGCCGAGCACGGCGCCGACGCGCTTTCTGCAATCGGCAATTAAGGCTTGCCTGCCAGGCGATTTGGACGCAAAGCCTTCCGCAGCCGGCGGGAGAGATGAATTTCCCGATAAAATGCGTCTGTTGCGGCTGTTCGTCAAAGAATCGCCGCGTCACGAAAGTCTGATGAATACGGCCCTTGCGATTCTGAAGTTCGTGTCGCAAGCAGCCGGGAACAAACGAACTTCGAGCGCGGCCATGGTGGCCGCATTTCCATGGGGAAAGAGATGGAAGAGTTTCACAAAGTCCGGCGTTTGCCGCCTTACGTTTTCGAACAGGTCAACCGTTTGAAAGCGAGCGCGCGAGCGGGCGGCGCCGATATCATCGATCTCGGCATGGGAAACCCTGATCTCCCGACACCCCAGGCGATCGTCGACAAGCTGTGCGAAGTGGTCCAGGACCCGCGCACGCATCGTTATTCTTCCTCCAAGGGTATTCCGGGCCTTCGCCGCGCGCAGGCCGCCTACTACGCCCGCCGCTTCGGCGTAAAGCTCAATCCGGATACGCAGGTCGTTGCCACGCTCGGCTCCAAGGAAGGCTTCGCCAACATGGCGCAGGCCATCACCGCGCCGGGCGACGTCGTGCTCTGCCCGAACCCGACCTATCCGATCCATGCCTTCGGCTTCCTGATGGCAGGCGGCGTGATCCGCTCGATCCCGGTCGAACCAGACGAAAGCTTCTTCCCGCCGCTGGAGCGGGCGGTTCGCCATTCGATCCCGAAGCCGCTGGCACTGGTCCTCAACTATCCGTCCAACCCGACGGCCTTCGTCGCGACGCTCGATTTCTACAAGGACGTCATCGCCTTCGCGAAGAAGCACGACATCATCGTGCTGTCTGACCTTGCCTATTCGGAAATCTATTTCGATGGCGAGCCGCCTCCGTCGGTTCTGCAGGTGCCGGGCGCAATCGATGTCACCGTCGAGTTCACGTCGATGTCGAAGACCTTCTCCATGCCCGGCTGGCGCATGGGCTTTGCTGTCGGCAACGAGCGCCTCATCGCGGCACTGACGCGCGTGAAGTCCTATCTCGATTACGGCGCCTTCACGCCGATCCAGGTTGCCGCGACCCATGCGCTGAATGGCGACGGCTCCGACATCGCGGAAGTGCGCAACGTCTATAAGCGCCGCCGTGACGTCATGGTCGAGAGCTTCGGCAAAGCCGGTTTCCAGGTGCCGCCTCCGGCTGCGACGATGTTTGCCTGGGCGAAGATCCCGGAAAAATTCCGTCATCTTGGCTCGCTGGAGTTTTCCAAGCTCCTCGTCGAGAAGGCGGATGTCGCGGTCGCGCCAGGTATCGGCTTCGGCGAGCAGGGCGATGATTATGTGCGTCTCGCACTCGTGGAGAACGAGCATCGCATCCGTCAGGCCGCCCGCAACATCAAGAAGTTCCTATCGACGGCCGACGAGACGATGCATAACGTCATCTCGCTCAACGCACACCGCTGATACCATCACCGCAACGGCAGCCGCTTTCCGGCGGCTGCCCCTCGTAAGACACTCAGGATCTCTCCATGGCAGACGCCCTCAAAATCGGCATTGCGGGCCTTGGCACCGTTGGTGCCTCGCTCGTCCGTATCATTCAAAACCGCAGCAACGAGCTTGCTGCAACGTGCGGACGGCCGATCGTGATTACCGGCGTTTCGGCCCGCGACAAGACGAAGGACCGTGGCCTTCACCTGACCGGCATCGAGTGGTTCGACCGGCCGGAAGAGCTGGCCGAAAAGGGCGATATCGACGTTTTCGTCGAACTGATCGGCGGCGTGAACGGCGCGGCGAACAGCTCCGTGCGCGCCGCACTCGAACGCGGTCTCCACGTGGTGACAGCCAACAAGGCGCTGCTTGCCTATCACGGCGTCGAACTGGCGAAGATCGCGGAAGAAAAAGGGACGCTGCTGAATTTCGAAGCCGCTGTGGCAGGCGGCATTCCGGTGATCAAGGCGCTGCGTGAATCGCTGACGGGTAACACGATCTCGCGCATCTACGGCATCATGAATGGTACCTGCAATTACATCCTGACCAAGATGGAGAAGGAGGGCCTCTCCTTTGCGGACTGCCTGAAGGAAGCCCAGCGTCTCGGCTACGCCGAGGCCGATCCCGCCTTCGACATCGAGGGCAACGATACCGCGCACAAGCTCTCGATCCTGACGACGCTTGCCTTCGGCAACCAGATCGCCGCCGACGACATCTATCTCGAAGGCATCACCAACATCTCGATCGATGATATCCATGCGGCGGCCGACCTTGGCTATCGCATCAAACTGCTCGGGGTGGCGCAGCGCACCGAGACCGGTATCGAACAGCGCGTGCATCCGACCATGGTGCCGGTCGATTCCGTCATTGCTCAGGTGGACGGCGTCACCAATGCCGTGGCGATCGAATCCGACATTCTCGGCGAACTGCTAATGGTTGGCCCCGGTGCAGGCGGCAATGCGACCGCATCCGCCGTGCTCGGCGATATCGCCGATATCGCAAAGAGCCAGCCGGGCGCACAGCGCGTGCCGGTGCTCGGCCATCCGGCAAAGTCGCTCGAGCCCTACCGCAAGGCGCGGATGCAGAGCCACGAAGGAGGCTATTTCATCCGCCTCACCGTGCTCGACCGCACCGGCGTATTCGCGAGCGTCGCCACGCATATGGCGGAAAACCATATCTCGCTGGAATCGATCGTACAGCGTTCGCAGCAGCATCTGGCACCGTCGCACCACCAGACGATCATCCTGGTCACGCATGCGACCATGGAGGATTCCGTGCGCAACGCGGTCGCCGCCATCAAGGGCGAGGAGTATCTCGTCGGCGAACCGCAGGTGATTCGCATCGAGCGCCCCAAGGAAGACTGAGTCTCTGGAGAGCGACTTGCCCGAGCGAGGCGGACGCGGTGCTTTCGCGTCCGTCCACAGCTAAGGCGAGCCCCCATGCCCAAAACCGTTGTGTGCTCCTCCAAAGCCGCATAAATCTGCCCGTACCGTCCAGTCCCGGAGCGGTGACAAGCGATGGCGATCAGTGAGGGCATGGTGGACATAGCCGCCGATCCGGTGCAACGGGCGTTTCTGGGGGTGGAGAAATCCGCGCTCGATAATCGCTGGGTATCGCGCCTGGATCAGGCCGCCCAGAACCGCGCGCTGGCGATGTCCCAGATGCACGGTTTGCCAGACCTCATTGCGCGAGTGCTTGCTGGCCGGGGTGTCGGGGTCGACGAGGCCGTCGAGTTTCTCGATCCGACGATCCGCAGCCTGATGCCCGATCCCTATACGCTGACGGATTGCGAGAAGGCGGCAAAGCGCCTTGTCGAGGCGATTAGGCGCGGCGAGAACGTCGCGATCTTCGGCGACTATGATGTCGACGGTGCGGCCTCCTCAGCGCTGATGTACCGCTTCCTCACGCATTTCGGCGTGAAGGCCAATATCTACATTCCCGATCGCATCTTCGAAGGCTACGGACCCAACCCGGCGGCAATCAACCAGCTGATCGACAACGGTGCCCAGCTGATCGTGACCGTCGATTGCGGGTCGACCAGCATCGAGGCTCTGGCGGCCGCCGAAAAGCGGAATATCGACGTCGTCGTCATCGATCACCACCAGGTGACGCATGAGCTGCCGCATTGCCACGCGCTGGTGAACCCCAACCGCGAAGACGATCTTTCGGGGCAGGGGCATCTCTGCGCCGCGGGCGTCGTGTTCCTTGTCCTTGTCGCGACGCTGAGGCTGCTGCGGGAAGCCGGCGACAAGCGCATTCTGGCGATCGACCTGCTGAAATGGCTGGATATCGTGGCGCTGGCGACGGTCTGCGATGTCGTGCCGCTCAAAGGATTGAACCGGGCCTATGTCGTGAAGGGACTGGTTGCCGCGCGCCACCAGACCAATCCAGGGCTTGCGGCGCTCTTCCGCAAGGCCGGGCTTTCCGGGCCGGTGAGCCCCTATCATTTCGGCTTCCTCATTGGCCCGCGCATCAATGCCGGCGGCCGTATCGGCGATGCCGCGCTCGGCAGCAGGCTGCTGACGCTCGATGATGCCGGCGAGGCGGAGGTGATCGCCCAGCGGCTGGACGAGCTCAATCGCGAACGCCAGGCCATGGAAGCGGCGATGCTGCAGGAAGCCGAGGCAGAGGCGCATGCCGAATACGGTGATGGCGAGGGCGCTTCCGTGATCGTCACCGCCGGAGACAAGTGGCATCCGGGCATCGTCGGGCTGCTGGCGGCACGTCTGAAGGAGAAATTCAAGCGCCCGGCCTTTGCCATCGCCTTCGATCCGTCCGGCCGTGGAACAGGCTCCGGCCGCTCGATCAACGGTTTCGACATGGGCAGGATGGTGCGCGCGGCGGTCGATGAGGGTCTGCTTCTCAAGGGAGGCGGCCATGCGATGGCCGCAGGCTTGACGGTCGAGCGGGAAAAACTCGGAGCGCTGCGCAATTTCTTTACCGAGCGGGCCGAGAAAACCGTATCCGCACTGGTCGCCAACGAGACCCTGAAGATCGACGGTGCGATCGGCGCCAGCGGCGCCACCATCGACCTGATCGACCGGCTGGAAACGGCCGGACCCTATGGCTCAGGGCATTCGCAGCCGGTCTTCGCCGTGCCGGCGCACCGGCTGCGCGACGCGCGGATGGTCGGCGAGAGGCATGTGAAGGTGACGCTCGAGGCTATGGACGGCGCCCGCCTCGACGGCATCGCCTTCCGGGCGGTGGACACCTCGCTCGGCAACCTGCTGCTCAATTCCCGCGGAGCAAATCTCCACGTCGCGGGAATGCTCGGCGCTGACCACTATCAGGGAGCGCGCCGCATCCAGCTGCGCGTCTGCGACGCGGCGCCGGCGCGATAGTCAGCGCTCCGACGCCAGCTTCGACAGATACTGTCCGTAAGCGCTCTTGCCGAGCTTTTCAGCGAGCTTCACGAGGTCGTCCTGTGAGATGTAACCCATGCGCCAGGCGACTTCCTCGGGGCAGGCGACCTTGAAGCCCTGCCGCTTTTCGAGCGTGCTGACGAAACCCGCAGCGTCGAGCAGGCTGTCCGGGTGCCGGTATCGAGCCAGGCAAAGCCCCGGCCCATCAGTTCCACGAAGAGCTGCCCGCGCTCGAGATAGGCGCGATTGATATCGGTGATCTCCAGCTCACCGCGCGGTGACGGCTTGAGATTGGCCGCGATATCGACCACCTGCTGGTCGTAGAAATAGAGGCCGGTTACCGCCCAGTTGGATTTCGGCTGCCTGGGCTTTTCCTCGATCGAGAGCGCATTCATGTTCGCGTCGAAGCCGACGACGCCGTAGCGTTCCGGGTCGGTGACGTGGTAGGCGAACACGGTTGCGCCTTCCTTTCGGCTCGTCCCCGATTTCATGATTTCGGGCAGCCCGTGCCCGTAAAAGATGTTGTCTCCGAGGACCAGCGCGGAGCTGTCGCCATGCACGAAATCGGCGCCGATGATGAAGGCCTGGGCAAGGCCGTCGGGGCTCGGCTGTACGGCATAGGTCAGCGAAATGCCCCACTGCGAGCCATCACCAAGCAGCCGCTTGAGGGCTTCGGCATCATGCGGCGTGGTGATGATCAGGATGTCCCTGATGTCGGCAAGCATGAGTGTCGTTAGCGGATAATAGATCATCGGCTTGTCGTAGACGGGCATCAACTGCTTCGAGACAGCCTGGGTGATCGGATGCAAGCGCGATCCCGTGCCGCCGGCGAGAATAATTCCCTTCATGCTCTCTTTCTAAATTGCTTTGTTAAAAGGCTCTTGCGTGACAATCTTCATAGACGCCGAATTTCAGAAGCCGACCGCGAAGGTTCGCGACAAATGCCCCCACTGTCAGTCGGCGCTCTACTGCGAGAAATGCGAAAAGCATCCAGAACATAGGCCCTATGCGAAACAGGCCATTCGGGCGTTGATGATGGCAGCAGATGGGGAGTGTGAAGAAGCGACCGCGGCTTTGCTCGACCAGACCCGGAATAGCCTTATGCACGGGGCTACACTTAGGGAAATTGAAAGCACGCTACCTGATCCGCACGAAAGCGTGGTCGACATCTTGGGACGAATCCTGCTGAACGCCCTCGTCACGCAGTTCCCGAAAGAGGTGGTCGAGGGCGCATACATGGGTCTTCCTTCGACTTATTTGCACTACAAAGTCAATGCGTCTGCCCATCTGCAGACGGTTGTCCCTTTGGATCAGGAGGGGCATTTTGATCTTGAGTTCAAAGGTTTTTCGATGACGATGGTGCCGCCCGGGCCAACGCAGAGCGCTTTGCCATCAGTGCTTAGATTGACACATGAGCAATACGACCGACTACGGTATCTAAGCTATTCGACCGGCGACCATCAAGAAATGCTCAAACGCATCCAGGCCCGGGAGCAGGGCGGCTATATCTACGTGCGCGTACTGGCAACGGACATGACTAGAATCCGGGAGGCTGTGGAAAAGAAGGAGGAAGGGGCATGGCAGGACCTGTTCCGCGAGATTTTCGAGCATGCCGAAGAGCCCCCGGCGTCGGAATAAGGCTGCTTAGGCGCTTCACGGACTCAGAAGGACTTTTGCTAGCCGAATCGCCGAGAGCGGGGCGGACCTGTTCGCCGTGCAAAAGAGCTTCGGGCACGCGAGCCTACCACTACGGTTGCATACCTCAACGAACTGAATGCCGAACCAATGGCGCAACGCGCCGCCGCCGCTGCAAGCAAGCGCAACGCCGAAGTGAAGAGACTTCGCGCCGCCGAAAACTGAATCACTTATCGATTTGCGACTAGGCAATATAAATGATTGATTTTGCTCACGAATGGCACGCCCTAGGGGAGTCGAACCCCTCTTCCCAGAATGAAAATCTGGTGTCCTAACCGATAGACGAAGGGCGCTTCCTTCGTGGTGGCGCCCTTATAGTCAGCACCTTTGTGCACCGCAAGCGGCAAAATACGAAAATATTGCGATTGCGCAGATTTTTTCGAGGCTTGTGGAAAATGGATGTCGGCGAGGTAAGCGGCCGCCTCGTGCGGACGAGGGGCATCATGGCCATAGGGACGTGGTCAACCGTCGCGCATGCGTGGCTTGTCGATCCGCAGCCGCTAGCCTTCATGCAGGGTGGTACGCCCGACGGGATTCGAACCCGTGATCTACGCCGTGAGAGGGCGTTGTCCTGGACCGCTAGACGACGGGCGCGGTCGCACAGACATCAGATAATAACGCTGAGCGCTTTGACAAGCACGCGCAATCGGGGATCGATGAGAAAAGTGGCACGCCCTAGGGGAGTCGAACCCCTCTTCCCAGAATGAAAATCTGGTGTCCTAACCGATAGACGAAGGGCGCTTCCTTCGTGGTGGCGCCCTTATAGTCAGCGCTTTTGTGCACCGCAAGCGGGAATTTTGCTTTTCTTCAAAAAAGTGACATGAAAATCCACGCTAGCGCAAAAAGCTGAATATCCGATGTGAATCAATGGGCTGCTGGCCATCCTTCGTGCGGACATACCCGTCCTGCCGTTAGGCGAAGTAACAGATCGCGGTCTTGTCAGATCGCCGGTCCGCGCAGCGTTCGCCTCTGTCCCGCACCGCAGCCCCAGTTCCAATCACGGTTTTTGCCGGTATCCACATGGACGGATTCGGTGTCGCAATAGGTCCCCACGCCGCCACGGTCGGGCAGCGAGCGAACATAGGCGGCAATGTCCCATTTGGAGACGCCGGCGACCTGGATGTCGGCGGCATCGCACGTCTTGTGCATCGATTCTTCGGCGCCGCCGACCATGCGGTTGTGCTCGGGATCGCGATATCCGGACGTCACCATGACCGGCTTTCCGAAATGGCTTTCGATCGTTTTGATGACATGCAGCAGATTGGGTTTGAAGCAACTGACCTCCACATCGCCGTTCTGGATATTGAGACCGTTCGGCGCAACGCGGGTCATGCCCGGCAGGGACGCCTTCTGGAGAAGGCCGGAAAGGCTGTCGAGGAGGTTCTGTTTCGGCGCGGCATAGAGCGCATTCATCGATCCGGCCTTGAGGCTGCCTGCGATAGCTGCCGTCTCGACGGAGGGGGCCAGCTTCGTGCTGGTGTTCTGGGATGATTGCTGCGGTAGCGGAAATTCGCCGGACTGCGGTGCCGGGGCAGGCTGGGACGGGGCGCTGAAGACGCTGCTGCGCGTCGCGTCGACACCGGGAGAGGGTGCATAGGCGGTGGCATCGGACGGCTGAACGATCGTCGAGCTGCTGTTGTTCTGCGGAATCGCCGGCGGGGCCGAAAAGATGCTCATGGCGTTGGCGTTGATCCGGGTCTGCTGCATCACCATGCCGCCGATATTGGCGGGCTGCATGGCGGCCGCGGAGGCCGGCATGGATTGAGGCGAGTTCTGGGCTGCCGTCGCAGGCCGCGCGCCGGAGACATTGGTGACCGTCGGATCGCGATAGGTGCCCTTGGCCTTGCCCGGCGTCTTTGCGGCAAGCTGCTCCGCCGCGGGATCGGTAGGCGCGGCGGCAGCGGAATCGAGCGCCTTCTGATTCGATACGCAGCCGGAAAGCGCAAGGGCCGCGGCGGCGATCAGAAGCACGCCCTGAGCGCGTATCCGCTTTTCGATAATGAGCAACCGACCGGTCTCCTTGGATGCCGAAGACGCGGCGAATGGGGCCGTCTTCTGCTTCGAGTCGGCCGGAGAGTGCCTGTGGAGCAGGCTTGCAGCAAGCGCGAACCGGGCGCCGGGACCTGAAATCGCAAAAGCTGCAAGCCTCGCTAAAGCCTCGGCTTACCAGACGCCGGTATTGCCCATCGAGAGCCAGGGCTCGGCTGCAGGAAGGCTGGCGTCCTTCTGAAGAATTTCGATAGAGATGCCGTCAGGCGAACGCACGAAGGCCATGCGGCCGTCGCGCGGCGGACGGTTGATGGTGATTCCCTTATCCATCAGGTGCTGGCAGGTGGCATAAATGTCGTCCACCTCATACGCCAGATGGCCGAAGTTGCGTCCACCGGTGTAATCCTCGATGTCCCAGTTGTAGGTGAGTTCGAGACACGGGGCGCCATTTCGCTCCGCATTCGTGCTATCCTCGTCCGCAGCGAGGAAAACCAGCGTGTAGCGGCCTTTCTCGTTTTCGGAGCGGCGAATTTCCTTCAAACCGAATAGCGTGCAATAGAAATGAAGCGACGCATCGAGATCCTTCACGCGGACCATGGTGTGGAGATAACGCATTCTATTTCCTTTCTAAATGCGGGGTGTCCCGTTATGCGGCAGAACGTAAGCTTCGGGCAAGTCACACGGTTAAGATGAGCAACTGGGAATAATTGAAAAGTAGGGCTTGCGCTGATCCGTTACCAAGATGTTAATCTTGATATCAAGAATCAGTTAACCGTAACAGTGTGACGCGTATTGAGGGACTGGCGACATGGCTGACAGGATTTCATCGAAGGAATTCACGCATATCGACGAGTTGTCCGGAGATGCCGTCGATCTCGTTGAAATCACCGGCGTCGTCAAATGGTTCGATGTGGCCAAAGGCTTCGGCTTCATCGTCCCGGACAACGGAATGCAGGACGTTCTCCTGCACGTCACATGCCTCCGCCGCGACGGTTACCAGACAATTCTCGAAGGCACGCGCATCGTCGCACTGATCCAGCGCCGCGAGCGGGGCTATCAGGCCTTCAAGATTCTCTCGATGGATCAGTCGACCGCCGTCCATCCGTCGCAGCTGCCGCCGGTGCGCACCCATGTGCAGGTCACCGCGACGAGCGGTCTCGAGCGTGCACTGGTGAAGTGGTTCAACCGGACGAAGGGCTTCGGCTTCCTGACGCGCGGCGAGGGAACGGAAGATATCTTCGTGCACATGGAAACGCTGCGCCGTTTCGGCTTGACGGAGCTTCGCCCCGGCCAGGTGGTGCTCGTTCGCTATGGCGACGGCGACAAGGGGCTGATGGCGGCGGAAATCCACCCCGACATGCCGAGCCCGGCTAGCCGGTCGCACTGATGTCACGCGGCTCTGCAATGAACATCGTCAAAAGCGCCTTGTTGGCGCTTTTTTTCATGATCGCGGCACCGGCGCTCGCCCAGCAAGAGATGCATTTCGACAAGGAGCCGCTGGTGATCCAGACGGCCACCGGCAAGATGCTGAATTTCACGGTCGAGATCGCCACCACCAACGAGCAGCGCGAATACGGGCTGATGTTCCGCAAGGAAATGCCCGAGAATGCCGGAATGATCTTCGACTTCGGCGAGTCACGGCGGGTGTCCATGTGGATGGAGAATACCATCCTGCCGCTGGACATGCTCTTCATCGATAGCGGCGGCACGATCCGTCACATCAAGGAGAATGCCACTCCCTATTCGCGGGACATCATCGATTCGATAGGCGAGGTGAAATACGTCGTCGAGCTGAATGCCGGTGTCGTCAAGAAGCTCGGGATCAAGGTCGGTGATAAGGTTGCGAGCCCTACGACCACGAGAAAGAAGTAGGCAGCAAGCCGAAGCGCCGCGCCCCTCTCCGAATTACTGCTTTTTCGCCGCCTTGGCATCCGCCTGCATCAGCCGCTCCATGAAGAGTGCCATCTTGCGCTTGATGCTGCCGTAGGTGCCAAGCTCGAAGTCGCAGTGATAGCAGGTGATGATGTCGCTATCGACAGGCTGCGGGCGCGGAAAGTTCATGCGTGTCTTGCCGCACTTGGGGCAGGGTACTTCAACTTGCATTACGGCTCCTCTGTGGGGCCAATGGCCGCCTTGGAAAAACAAACAATTCTGGAAGGATCATCGGCGGGAAGAGATTTGACCTCCCGACCGGGTCCCAAACCAACCTTTTCAAGACCCATTACCGATGATTCCCAGTGAATGCCAGCAGAAGACCTGAGAAGAGCCCAGGAAACTTTGGGATTGCTCTCAAGATTCCCCCATTCATGTCACACTGAACTGCACGGCCGTCGTTGGACGTAGGTCTTTGACTAACTGCCGTCACTCTACCGCCAGACGAACAGGCAATACATCGGAAGTTTTACTTGCAGGCGCAGGCGGCCTCATCCACAATGCCGCGCCCGGCGCACTTGTGCCGGAGGACAGACGCAATCGCATGAACTGACCATTCGAAGATGCCGCAGACGCCATGCCCACGGCGCTCAAGGGGGGAATTCGAAATGATGTTGAGCAGTTCTCTGAGAACGCTGTTTCCTACGGCAATTCTCGTTTCGATCATTCCTCTCCCAGTTGGCGCAAAGCACCCCATTGCGTAGCAGGCCGGCAAGTTCCCTCACCAACTGAGGAACGCACGGCAACTTGCGTCATGGGAAAACAGCCTTCGGCCCTGTCGGCATGGCTTGTCCAAACAAGGAGGAATGACATGCAAATAGGAGCAAAATCGCGCGTCGCAGCAGTGATGATTCTGGGTTTTCTCGGCAGTACGGCGATGGTGCAGGCTCAAGACCAGCCCGGCATCAAGAAATACGGCTCGGAAGCAGGCTGGGACATCGTCGTGCGGCAGGACATGGGCCCCGGCTGCTTGATCGCGAAAAAACTGACCGATGACGTGCAGCTTCAGATGGGGATCGACACGAGGACCACCAGGCGTGGCTATCTGGCACTTTACACCAAGGCCGATGCCAACGTTACCAGTGGCGCGAAGCGCACCGTGATATTCGATGTTGATGGCCAGCAGTTCAGCGGAGAGGCGACCGGTCAAAAAGTCGAGGGATTTGAAGGAGCTTACACCTGGGTCAACAACCTCGACTTCATCTATGATCTTGCCAAGAAGAAGATGCTGACGATCACGCCGCAGGGGCGTCAGCCGTTCGCCGTGAGCCTTGCCGGGACCGACGCCGCCTTCAAGGCCCTGCGCACCTGCCAGGACGCTCAGTAAGTCTCGCGTGCGTATTTCCTGTTAAGTAGATGTATCAACCCACGCGGCATCTAGAGACCAGCCAGCAGCGGTGGACCGTATCGAGGTCCACCGCTGCTGGCGCGTTTGTTTTTGATGACGCCATGTTTTCTGCGTGCGTCTGTACGCGAGGTAAATGCCGGCGTAAGCGGCCGCGCGTGAGGCGTAAAGAGGCGGGCGTTTACAGTAACGTACTTACCTTTTCCGCGCAGGAGGACATACTTCCGCGACGACCCTGACAGGAGGATCGACGTCCGTGAGCAGGCAAGGCGGAGCTGCGGGAAACGCAATCGATGCCGCGCAGCTGGGGCTGTGGCGGCTGATGCTCAAGTTGCCTGCAATCCGCGGCCGGCTGCAAATGCTTGCTGCGAGATCGAGGCGTCTTGACGATCTCTTCGAAGCATACGAGGAGGCCAGCCGCACACTCGAACGGCTCCGGAAGGAGAGTAATCTCGCCCTGGCCAACGAATACGACACCGTCTGCTCGGACATCGAGGCGGACGTCATCCGTTATGTCCTGCAGGGCTCCGCGGGCGCTCCTGATTGACACGCGCATTTCCGAGATTGATCGCGCGTTGGTTTTTATTAGCGTTTCCGGTTGCAACTCGGTGTCAAGTCGGCGATATATGTTCGCGTTCTACTTTAGTGGCCAATGGGTACGGGCGCGGACCATGAGTGCTGAAGTACACGACGTGGGGACCCGCGAAGTATCCCTCGAGGAGGCCGGAGCGGAACTGGAGAGGCTTCTTGCCGACGGAAGGTTCCGTGTCTCGGACCGGCAGCGGGAGATCCTGCTATATCTCGCCGAGCGAAGGCTAGCGGGCTACCAGAAGGGCGTGAAGGCCTATTCGATCGCGCTCGACGTGCTGGGAAGAACCAGCGCCTTCGACGCCGCCAACGATCCGATTGTCCGGATAGAGATTAGCCGGCTGAGGACCGCTCTCGACAACTACTACGCCGTTTTCGCCGAAGAGCTCGGAGTCTCGATCCATATTCCCAAGGGCAGCTACGTGACGCTGTTCCCGAAGACCTCCATCCGGCACGAGCCGGACGACCAGCACCTCGACGACGATGTCGCTGCTGTGTTCGAGGCGGCGCCTGCGTATCCTTCGGAAATCCGCTCGCCGGTGCAATGGCGGCGCCTGGCGGCACTTGGCGGCATCGGGCTCGTCGTTTGCTTAGCAGCTGCCGCCCTCTACTTCCGTCCGATCACACCTACAGCTACGGCCAAGCCCACCCTGCTCGTGGCGATGACTGCGGCGTCTGCGGACATGGAGGGCGAGGCGAGCCTGACCCGAGACATGCTGCTGAGCGCCCTGACACAGTTCCAGACCGTGATCGTGGCACGGCCCGGTTCGGTCGCGGGCGGAGCGGGCCGCTCGGACCCGAGCTACGATATCGAGATGAAATACTACGGGGACGGCGACGACCGCAGCGTATGGTGGCAGGTCGTGGACGGTGTCTCGGGAAATCTCCTGCGTTCCGGCCTCGAGCGGGTGGAACTCAGCGGTAAAAGCGCGGCCGCAGTCAGGGAGGAGATGGCGGGAGCGCTCGCGACGCGGGTTGCCTCCTCGCGCGGCGTCATCAACACGATCGAGATGCAGGACGCCCCGAGAGACGCTCTCGGCAATGGCTGCGTCCTGAGAGCCGAGTATGCGCTCGAGGCCGGTGACGCGGACGACGTCTCCGAGGCGTCCCGCTGCCTGGAGCGCACTCTCGCCCGGTCGCCGGACGATCCTGACGCCAGCGCGCTGCTTTCCCGCGTCCTCGTCGCCCCACGCGGCCGGCAAGTGAGTCCCGAAATCGAGGCACGCGCCCTGGATTTCGCGAAGCGGGCCGCCTCGCTTGCGCCGCTGTCGGACAGGGCTCAGACGGCGTTGATGGCCGCGCAGTTCGCAGCCGGCCGGACGGAGGCGGCCATACAGGCCGGCAACCGGGCGATCGCACTTAACCCTAACAACCCGGAGGCGGCGGCTGCCCTCGGTTTCGTACTCTTCTCGTCGGGATACTGGGAGGCGGGCGTCGACCTGGCGCGGGACGCCAGTCGCGACCGCGACACCGTGCCCCGCGACGCGATGCTGGTGCTGGCCCTCGACGCCTACAGAAACAGCCGGTGGTCGGAAGCCTCGCTTCTCGCGGAACAGGTGAACGGCACCGACTTCCTGGTATGTGCGCTGCGCGTTGCGGCCCTCGGACAGCTTGGAGCAGAGGACGCGGAGGAAAAGCTGCCGCAGCCGAAGGCCCTGGACCGCGAGTTCGAGCAGGCGTTCCGCCAGCAGATGGCCACCGCCCGGATGCGGCCGGAGATCGTCGCGGGAATCGAGGCCGGCCTCGCCAAGGCCGGCGCCGACTTTGATGGAGTCGCCAGCATCCGGCCCTAGAGTCTGACCCTAATTTACGAAGGCATTTACAGTTGCGTACTTCACGAGAGCACGAATCATGTTTCTATCGTCGTGACAGGCGTTCTTCACGACCTCACAAGGGGAATCTTTGATGCGAACTGTTGTCATTGTCCTTTCGGGAATGCTGCTTGCCGCACCCGGTATCTCGCTGGCGGCCGACCCGGCACCTGCCTTCGCGCCCACTCCTGAAACCACGGTGCAGGACGAATGGAGCTTCTCTTTTGCTCCGTATTTGTGGACTGCCGGGATCTCCGGCGATACCGCCGTCTTCGGGCTGCCGGAGGTCCACATCAATCAAAGCTTCGGGGACATTCTGGCTGATATCGACTTCGGATTCATGGCGGCAGGAGACGCACGCTATGGCCCCTTCAGCATCGTGACCGACATCGAATATGTGAGGATTACCTCGGACGCGGCGACGCCGCGTGGCGTGCTGGCGGACGAAGTGGACCTCAAATCCGTGACCTTCACCGCCCTGGTCGGCGCAGGCTACACCGTGCTCGAGGATCCAAACGGCAGGCTGGATGTCATCGCAGGCCTCAGGGTCTGGTCGGTCGAGACCACGATATCTTTCAGCGGCGGCCCTCTTGGCGGAATTTCCCGTAGCGACGACGCCACCTGGGTCGATGGGATGGCGGGCGTCCGAGGCGTCTACTCGATCACGCCTACGGTCTATTTGACCGGATGGGGTCTGATCGGCGCGGGCGGCGCCGACCTCGACTGGGACGTGATGGGGGGCGTTGGCTACAAATGGAAGGAATGGCTCTCTGCGTTCATCGGATATCGCGCACTCGGTGTGAACTACAGCAACGACAGCCTGACCCAAGATGTCATCGAGCACGGTCCGATCCTCGGCGCCGTGTTCCGCTTTTAATCGACGTTCAACTTTGCGGCGGCTTCGAAACGTGTCGCCGCAAAGGTCCATCGGTTCGCTAATCTGCCGGGGCTCCGGCAAGCGTTCTGATGCAAGTCATTGGTTGAAAGCAAAGATCTTCTTCCAATCGTTCTTCATGTCGACCACCAGCCAATTCCGGAGTTCCGCCTCGTCCAACGCCTTGTCTAGCTTGCCGAACGACGATTGGCGGTCATAGGCGTATTCGCGGACGCCGTCGGTGTGATGGACGATCATCGCAAATCCTGGTGGTTTTGCTGCTGCCGCCCAGCGTAGCATCTCGTAATCGCCGTCCGAATTTCCGGCGACGAAGATGGGCTTGCGGCCGATGAACTTGTTGATACCCACCGGCTTGCCGGGACCGTCGTCGACGAAGTCGATCTTCGGCAGCCGGTTCAGCACCGGCACGTCGTCGACGATCGCAAATTCGGTCGTGATGGTGCTGCCGACGACCTGTTCCGGTGGGATACCGTAGAGCTTCTCGGTGACCGGCCGCATGAATTCGACGCCGCCCCCCGACACGATGTAGGTCTTGAAGCCGTTGGCGCGCAGATAGTCCAGGAGCTCCCGCATCGGAAGATAGGTCATCTCGGTGTAGAGCTTGCCGGTCTCCGGATGCTTCGCAGTCGTGAACCAGTCGGTGACGATCGTGTTGAAATGATCCGTCGTCATGCCGGCATGCGTGGCCATGCCGAGTTCGACGATGCCCATTTCTCCGCCCTTGGCGAGGCCCTTCAGATCGCCCTCGAGAACGCTCTTGAAAGGCTCCTTCGTCTTCCATTCCGGGTGCTCAGGGGCGAGCGTCTTCACGCGGTCGAGGATGAAACCGAGCTGGATGTAGTAGGGCTGCTCCGTCCAGAGCGTGCCGTCATTGTCGAAGACGGCGATCCGATCTTCGGGTGCGACGTAGCGTTCCCCGCCTTCTGTGACGGTCGCCTTGACGAAGTCCATGATGCGGCTCTTGGCTGCCGTGTCGTTCCAGGAGGGCAGCGGCTCTTGCGCCAGCGCTGGCAGGGCGCCGATCACCATCAGCACGAAAGCGACGATGAAGGAGGCGAGGATCGTGTCGACGTCTCTATAGGAGCTTCTCATCGTGTTTCTCCCCAAATCATTTGTTTCGTTATCGCGGCATTCTTTTCACACAGCGGAAGCCGACATGGCTCGTTGACGTGTCCTCGGGTTCGGCATGGCGGGCGGCGGGGCGGTAGCGGCGGCAATAGTTCGGGGCGCAGAGATGCGAGCCGCCCTTCAAGACGCGCCGCGGAATCCGGATCGCCGGCTGGTTGGGATCGTAGCTCGCCTCGGCATCGCCGCCGCGCGGGTTCTTCGGAATGCAGCAGGCCTTGGCGACGGGTTCGGGATGCCGCGTGCTCCAGTAGTCGCTGGTCCATTCCCAGACGTTGCCGATCATGTCGTAGAGCCCGTAGCCGTTCGATGGAAACGACCGCACCGGCGACGTGCGCTCATGGCCCTTCGGCTTCGTTGAGTAGGTCGGGAAGGTACCTTGCCAGGTATTGGCCATGATCTCGCCGCCGGGTGTCATCTCCTCGCCCCAGGCGAACTCGGTGTCTTCGAGCCCGCCGCGGGCGGCAAACTCCCATTCGGCCTCCGTCGGCAGGTCAAGCCCGGCCCAATCGGCGTAAGCCCTGGCGTCCGACCAGGCGATGTGGATGACCGGATGGTCGAGCTTGCCGCGCAGGTCGCTCAAGCCCCCGAGTGGTCGGCGCCAGTTCGCGCCGAATTTGAAGGTCCACCACTGGGAAATGTCCGGTCCGCTGACGCCTTTCGGCTGGACGAAGAGCAGGGAGCCCGCGCGCAGCATCTCGGGAAGGGCGCCCGGATAGTCCTTGGCGTCCGGCACCTTTTCGGCCATCGTGACGTGGCCGGCGGCCTTGACGAACTCCATGAATTTGCGGTTCGTCACCGGCGTTTCGTCGATCCAGAACCCGTCGACGGTGACCGGATGGGCAGGCGCCTCCTCCGGATAGTGCCGATCCGAGCCCATCGTGAAGGTGCCGCCGGGAATCCAGACCATGCCGTCTGGTGCAGCGCCCGAGGTTGGAACGTCGTCGAATGCCGAAGCCATCGTCGCCTCCGGTTCAAGATGCTGCCAGCATCGCGCGTGAAGGGAAGGGGCGGAAGTACGTTACAGTAAATGCGGGCGTCGTTTACGCAAGCAGGAACGTAAATGAGGGTAGATTACCGCTGCTGACCGGACGGATTCAACGGCGGCAGAAGCTCGGAATTCATGACGGATACGGCCCTTCGGAAATCTATGGATTTCTGGAGAACGTGCCGATCGACCTTGGAATCGTCGGATCGGAACAGGCTCCGGGAGAGGAGATCCACCTGCAGCCGGAGATCTCTCGGCCCATCGTTCGCCCAGTCTTCCAGCGAGCGGTATCCCTGGTCGCGGCTCCACTCCTGCAGTCCGGCATAGACGGCCATCTCGTCGGCCGATCCGATCGTCTTCTTGAGCTGGCGCAGGCGGAAGGCGTGGGAGGCGCGGTATCGCTGGCGAAGCCGGCGAACGCGTTCGACCAAGAGAGGGGCGAGCCGCCGTCCGAGCCACACGAGCGCGGCAGCTGCGAGCAGCGAGAGCATGCCTATCGCCAGCCTCTGCCTGTCGACGTGCGCGGGGCGGCCGTCGTCCTGCGCGCCCGCGTCCGGTGCGATGGTCTGGCGTATCGGTGCCGGCGCTACGGTGACCGGGACGGCGGGAAGGGAGGCCGTATCCTCCCGATGGCTGTCGACATCGAACCAGTCGTAATCGATCTCGGGAAGCGTATAGGTTCCGACCGCGTCGGCCGTATATACGACGGTCTCGGTCCTCCGGCTGGCCATCGCCCTTCCGATGGCGATGCCGTCTTCGATCTTGGGCTGCTTCACATATTCGTGGAGCCCAGCCACCGTTCCGCCTCGCACGGCAGGAATCATCATGGCTTGAGTGTCCTCGGCGGTGATGGTGATCGTCCGGACGAGGGCGTCTCCCGCCTTCAGCGACGCCGGATCGCGGTCGAACGTCTGTCCTATGGTCAGTTTGCGCGCTGCGAAGGCGACCCGCTCCTGCATGCCGGGGCTTCCCTGGACCACGAAGGAGACCGACGGCGCTGTGACGACACCGCGGGCGGGCTTGCCATCGGCCGAGTAGCCGAGCTCCATTTCGATCGGCGGGACGACGTAGCGGCCGGGCATTTGGGGCACGACCGCGTAACGTCTCCGGATTCCGGAATACTGGACCCCGTCCACCGTCTGGAGGAGGTTTTGCGCGCGTTCGTCTGGAAGCGTAACGAGCGCGTTCGGAAGATCAAACAGCGGAAACTGCGGAGGCGAGGTGAAGAAGTCCGGCGCGAAGACGTCCACCGTGACGTACACCTGCCGTCCGGGAACAATGTCGCCGCCGTCGTCGACCGTCGCCTGCGCGAAGGGTTCTGCCGCCAGCGCCTGCAGCGGCGTCAGGAGAAGGAATAGTAGAAAGGTCAGTCTCATGGCGTCGCCTTCCGATCCTCAAGCGCGAACTTCCGCGTCATCAGGTCAGCGGGGCTCACCTGGATGTTCTTCATCCACATCTCCGACGTCTGCTCGGCAGCGTTGACCTGCCCCGCCTTGCCTTGCTTGCCCTTGTCGTCGAACTGGACGCTGTCCGGCTTCTGGTTCGGGTCCTGCTGCTGCTCCTCGTCCTCCTCTTGCTTTTGCTTCAGCAGCTGCTCGGCAATGCCGAGATTTGCCTCTGCCTCCGTCCAGCCTTTTCGTTTCTGCAGCGCCTTGCCGTAGGCGGTGACGGCTTCTTCGAACTCTCCGAGGTGGAGGAGGGCATTGCCCTGATCGAACCAGCTTTCGGCGGTGTCGATATTGGCCAAGGAATCGACCGCATCCTGGAACCGGCCGGCCCGGTACAGGGCGACGCCTTTCCACATCGGGTCCTTGAAATGCATCGAAGCTGACGCGAAGTCTCCGCGCTCGAAGGCGAGGCGGCCTTGCTGGTCGGGCGTCAGCCACATATCCACAAGGCTTGCAGCCTCGGCGGGTGCCGGGGAAAGGAGCCTTGCGCAGGCGAGCAGCACCGCGACCTTCACAACCCATCCGCGGCGGAATGAAAGCCCAAGCAGCAATGCCACGGGAATAAGGAGCCACCATCCGAAATCCCGCCAGCGATCGCCCTCCTTCGCCGCCTGCTGGGCGAAATTCCTTCGCACGTGCTGGGCTATCCATCGGACATCGGAATCGTCGTCGGTGATGGTTGCGACGCCGGCTCCCGTCTCGCTTCCGAACTGTTTCAGGCCATCGAGATCGAGTTTCGAGACGACCCTGTCTCCGCCGGTGCCGGTCAGGAAGCCGCCGTCCGCCTGCTTGACGAGCCCGCCTTCCGCGGTGCCGACGCCGAGGACGAGGATGCCGCTGCCGATCTCTTTGGCCGAAGCGTTGGCCGCCTCTTCGACACCGTCGGTCATGAGAAGGATCGTGCCCGAAGAGCCATCCGCCTTCAGGAGGCTATCCGCAAGCCTCAGAGCAGCCGCGGTGTCCTTGCCGGGCTTGGGCATGATGCCGGTCGCCAGCGCATCGGTGTAGGTTTGGATGAGCGCGTCGTCCTCTGTGAGCGGCACCACGAGATGGGCGGTGCCCGAATAGGCGACCACGGCCGTGCGCGCTCCATCCCGGGCCGCCAGAATGTCATGGATCTTCAGCTTCGCACGTTCGATGCGGCTCGGACTGATATCCACGGCGTCCATCGTGGGCGAGAGGTCGACGGCGATGACGAGCGAGGCTGTGTCCGAGACGAAGGGTGGGGCTTCGCGCTGCCAGGTTGGCCCGGCCACCCCGAGGACGGCCAATGCCATGAGCGCGGCTATCATCCAGGCCGGTTTCAGCTGATTGCGCCGATCCGGCTCGATGACGAGACTGTCGAGCAGGTGCGGCGCGAGCATGCCTTTCCATCGGCTTCGGATGTCGCCCGAGTGCGCGGCGAGCCAGACAATCACCGGCGGCACGATCAGCGCGAGAAGCCACCAGGGCCGGAGGAAATGGAAGTCGGCGATCACGCGACGGCCCTCCGTCGAACGAGCCCGATCGCTCCAGCGACGCAGTACCAACCTGCCAGCAAGGTCACGGCTGCAGCGAGCGGCCAATGGAAGAGTTCGGTCCGTGGCCGCCAGGAAAGGTTCTTCTGGTCCTCCGGCGTGATGGTATCGAGTTCCGCGTAGATGGCAGCCAGTTGATCTTGATCGCCGCCGAAGAAGTATCGTCCACCTGTGCCGGCGGCGATTTTCTGCAGCGTCGTCGTATCGAGCTTGTCCTCGCCCGTGGCGGCAGGATCCCCGATGCCGACAGCGTGGATCACGATGCTTTTTGCCTTGGCCACCTCGGCAGCCTTCAGCGGCGGCATCTTGCTTGCGGTGTCATTGCCGTCGGTGAGGACGATCAGCACTTTTTCCGGAACGGTTGTCTTGTCGAACATCCGAATGGCCAATCCGAGGGAATCTCCGAGCGCAGTCCTGGGGCCGGCGATGCCCGGAAGCAGGCCGTCGACCATGGTGCGGACGAGCTCGTGATCCATGGTGAAGGGCGCCAGAGGGTAGGGTGCATCGCCGAAGGCGATCAGTCCGATCCGGTCACCTGTCCGCCTCTCGATGAAATCGGCGACGACCTGCCGGACCGCGTCGACGCGAGGCTCGAGCGTCCCGCCGGGGGCGCGAAAGTCCTTGGTGTCCATCGACTGCGACAGGTCGAGCGCCAGCAAGATGTCGCGTTGCGGCTCCGTCTTGTCGATCGGCGGCTCGACGAACTGGGGGCGGGCGAGCGCCAGGACGACCAGGCACCAGGCAAGGCCCTCGACGATCGCCTGCGGCCAGGAGCGGCGAGGAACAACCGAGCCCTCGGTCGGACTCATGCCTGCTGCCTTTGCGACGAGTTCGAAGAACGGCAGGCGGATGGAGGCGGAGGTTTCGCGGTGGGGCGGCAGCAGCCACCAGACAAGCAGCGGCGCCGGCAAGAGAAGAAGCAGCCCTGGAAGGTCAAGTTGGTACATGGTGCTTCTCGATCCAGCGGCGGGCGCCGAGCAGGAGATCGTCGCCCACGCTCGGCGAGAGGGCGGCGAGTGACCCTTCGTCACGATACTCGAAGTCGTCGAACAACCGCTCCAATGCATGGCCTTCGCCTACTTCTGCGGAGCCATCCAGGAATTCGTTCCAATGCGGGCCGGCCAGCGACGCCACCCGCTCGCGAGGCCAGACGGCAAGCGCCGTCCGTTTCAACACCTCGGCAAGGCCTTGAAGGCCGCGCTTGCGCGTCAGGGGAGTACGGATGTCGCTGGCGACGGCGTCCAGCAGGCGTAGCGCCTCCCGGCGATAGGCATTGCGGCGGTAGCGTCTCAGCGCGAGGAAAGCTGAGGCGAGCAGAGCCACGAGAAGGATTGCCGCGAGTGCCGCCCACCCCCAGGTCTGCGGCATCCATGAAACCGGCGGCGGAACCGCGATGTCGTGCAGCGAGCGCAGTGCGGTTTCCGTTATCGGGTCGAGCTTGGGGTTGGGCTCCATCAGTGCCTCCGTTGCCGCCAAGCCGATTGCTCGAGGAGGCGACGAAGCTGGGGCGCGGTTTCCTCCGCTGCCGATACCGGCAGCATCGGAAGGCCGAGATCCTTCTGCCAGGCGCGCAGGTCCCTGCCACGGTTGCGGGCAAACGCATCGACGGAGCCGCGAACGGAACTTCGTCCGAGCGCAAGCTCCGCCTGCAATGTGCCGCCACTGACGACGATCTCGCCGCTCGTCGGCAGTTCCAGCAGAAAGGGATCGTAGACAAGCAGGCAGATGACATCGTTGCGGCCGGAAAGCCTGAGCAGGAGATTTCGCGTGGTCTCGCCATAGCCGTCGAAATCACTGACGACGATCACCAGATGGTCGTGATGGGCGATGCTGGCGACCTTATGCAGCGCGTCGTCCAGTGCCGCGGGCGAGGGCGTAACGGCATAGGTGGCGGAGAGCTGCGCATTCTTTTCCGCAATTCGGTTGGCGAGTGCGATGACGGCATTGCGGCTGCGGTGCGGCTTGACCTCATCGGTGCCGGCATCGCCGAAGACGAAGCCGCCGACCCGGTCGCCGGAACCGAGAATGCGCCAGGCGCAGAGCACGGCCGCCTCGGCCGCCGTGACGGATTTCATCGACCGGCGGCTGCCGAAGAACATGTTGATCCGCTGATCGACGACGAGGATTGCCGGGCGCTCCTTCTCCTCGCCGTATACGCGGACGACCGGCCTGCTGGTGCGGGCCGTCACGCGCCAGTCGATCGAGCGGATGTCGTCGCCCGGCAGATATTCACGCAGCTCCTCGAATATGAGGCCGCGGCCACGCAGCGACGATTGCATGCGCCCTGCAAGCTGCTGATGGCTGCGGGCCTTCTGGACGAAGCTCAGGTCGCGGGCGCGGGCTTCGAGAGCGACGAGCTGTTCAGTCGTCACGTAGACACCGCCGCTGACCTTTGCCCCGGTCATGAGACAGCCACCAGTTCGGTGATGCGGTCGATGACCTTGTCGGCGCTGGTGTTCGAGGCATGGGCGTCGTAGGAGAGGATCAGCCGGTGCCGGAAGACGTCGTTGACGATCGCCTTCACGTCATCCGGCGTCACGTAGTCGCGGCCTTTCAGCCAGGCGTAGGCGCGCGAGACCTTGTCGAGGCTGATGACGCCGCGCGGGCTGATGCCGACCTGCAGCAGTTTCGCGAGGTCCTTGTCGTAGCGGTCCGGATAGCGCGTCGCAAAGACAAGGGCGACGATGTATTTCTCCACCGGGTCGGAAACCGTCACACTGCCGATCTCTTTGCGGGCATCGAAGACGGCCCGCGGATTGAGGCGCTCCGCAGGATCGTGCTTGGCGCCGCCATGGGCGGCGTTCTCTTCGTCGCGATTGAGCCGCATGATCGCCGCCTCCGATTTTTCGTCGGGATAGCCGACCTCGACATGCATCAGGAAGCGATCGAGCTGCGCTTCGGGCAACGGATAGGTGCCTTCCTGCTCGATCGGGTTCTGTGTCGCCATCACCATGAAAAGATCGGGCAGCGGGTAGCTCTTGCCGCCGACCGTGACCTGCCGCTCCTCCATCGCTTCAAGTAAGGCGGATTGCACCTTGGCGGGCGCGCGGTTGATCTCGTCGGCGAGAATGAGATTGGCGAAGATCGGCCCCTGCTGGAATTTGAACTCGCCCTTGCCGCCTTCGGAAAAGTACACTTCCGAACCGGTGATGTCGGCCGGCAGCAGGTCCGGCGTGAATTGCACGCGCGAGAGCTCGGAATCGAGGTTCTTCGCAAGGCTCTTGATCGCGCGCGTCTTGGCAAGGCCGGGCAGGCCCTCCACGAGAAGATGGCCGTTGGCAAGGAGTCCGAGCAGCAGCCGTTCGACCATGGTTTCCTGGCCGATGATGGACTGGCCGATGCGCTTGCCGAGGGCGAGGATGTCATCACGTGCGGTCATATGCGCTCCACGGATTTCCGGATGGCGAACGCGGCGACCGACCGCGCCCGCTTTTGTCGATACCGCGCGTTAGCGCGCCGCGGCCGGGCTCTGTTCCAGCGACCGCATCAGTGCCTCGACCATCTGGTCAACGCTGAAGCTTGCAGGGCGTTGGCTCGGCGGATAGTCGCGGAAAGTCTGAAGGAACGGGGCCACCCGCCAGACGCCGTACTGAAGGAGGTAGGCGTTCTTGGCCAGCCAGTCGTAGTACTGGTCGGATACCACGTCAGCTCGCTCGTAGGGGTCCATCCTCAAGTTGAAGACCTTCGGCGCGCGCAGGCAGACGAAGGGGTTGGCCCACACCACGAAGCCGCCCGGCTCCCGCTGCTCGCAGAAGACGATCTTCCAGTTGCCGTAGCGGTAAGCGACAAGCTCGCCGTCGTCGTTGAAGTAAAAGAATTCATCACGCGACGACTTGCTATCCTGGCCCGTCAGATACGGGAGTTGGTTATAGCCGTCGAGATGGACCTTGAACTGGTTGCCGCCGATCGTCGAGCCTTTCACGAGCTTGTCCTTGATGTCGGGATCGCCAGCGGCTGCAAGCAAGGTCGGGAACCAGTCCAGTCCGGACATCATCTGGTTCGAGACCTCGCCGGCCTTGATGTGTCCTGGCCAGCGAACCATTGCCGGAACGCGGAACGCGCCTTCCCAGTTGGTGTCCTTCTCGCTGCGGAACGATGTGGTGGCGGCATCCGGCCATGACCACTGGTTGGGACCGTTGTCGGTGGTGTAGACGACGATTGTGTTGTCGGTGATACCAAGATCGTCGAGGCTTTTCAGCAGCTTGCCGACGTCGCCGTCATGCTCGACCATGCCATCGGCATACTCGTTGCCCGGCATCCCGCTTTGCCCCTTCATCGATTCCCGCACATGCGTGAAGACGTGCATGCGGGTCGTGTTCATCCAGGTGAAGAAGGGCTTTCCGGCCTTCACCTGCCGGTCCATGAAGTCGATCGCCGCCGCGGTCGTCTCGTCGTCGATCGTCTCCATGCGCTTTGTGGTCAGCGCGCCGGTATCCTCGATCTTGCCGTCTGCTGACGCTTTCAGGACGCCGCGCGGTGAATTCGTGCGCACGAATTCCTGATCGTCTTTGGGATAGTAAGGCCGCTCCGGCTCCTCCTCGGCATTCAGATGATAGAGATTGCCGAAGAACTCGTCGAAACCGTGATTGGTCGGCAGGAACTCGTCGCGGTCGCCGAGATGGTTCTTGCCGAACTGGCCCGTCGCATAGCCAAGCGGCTTGAGGGCTTGGGCGATGGTGATGTCACGCGGCTGGAGACCCACCGTGGCTCCTGGGATGCCGACCTTGCAGAGGCCGGTGCGCAGGCAGACCTGGCCGGTGATGAAGGTGGAGCGCCCAGCCGTGCAGGAGTTCTCGGCATAGTAATCCGTGAACATCATGCCTTCCTTGGCGATACGATCGATATTCGGCGTGCGGTAGCCCATCACGCCGAACGAATAGGCGCTGATGTTGGTCTGCCCGATATCGTCGCCGAAGATGACGAGGATGTTCGGCTTTGACGTGTCCTGGGGCGCCGCGGGTTCGGCGGCGGGCGGCGGTGTTGCAGGCGTTTGCTGCTGAGCCCTTGCCGCCGTGAGGAATGTTGTCGATGCCAGCGACATGGCGACGGCGGCCGTTGCGGTGAGAAATCTTCCGGAGAGTTTCGTGCCCATCACGTCCTCCCGGCTTTCAGGTCGTCCAACATTACGCTCTCCCTTATATCCGGCAGGGTACGGCCATGCCTGAACTGGATCGTCGTCATTCGACCTGGAGAGACTTCTCCTTAAACTGCCTTTGCGGAAGTACGTTACAGTAAACGCTGACGTTGCATGCCGTAAATCCGGTCGTAAATCGCTTGCCTCCTATTCGTTTGGCGACTTCGATCCCCGGATCTCTCCGCATTGGCTTAGGTCATCCACTTGCGATGTTCGACGAACCGTTCGGCGAGCAGATCGATGAACAGACGGACTTTTGTCGGCAGATGGCTTCTGTTCGGGTACACGGCGTTGATCACGAATTCCACGCCCCGGTAGCCGGAGAGCAGGCGGATGAGCCGGCCTTCGGCCAGGTCTTCCGATACGACGAAGCTCGGGGCGAGCCAGACCGCTCGCCCGCTGATGGCCAGATACCTCAGTGTCTCGGCGCTGTTCGAGACGACCGAGCCGTTGATCTTCACCTGGGTCCGGTCGCCCCTTTCCGTCTCGAAGGTCCATTCGTCGCCGTACGGATAATACGTGTATTGAAGGCAGTCGTGACCGGAAAGATCGCCGGGAGTTTCCGGAGCCTTATGTGCTTCGAGGTAGGAAGGCGAGCACACGAGCACATGCCTCCATGGCGTGAGCTTTCTGGCGATCAGGCTGGAGTCGGGTGAGGGAACCGGGCGGATGGCAAGGTCATATCCATCTTCGATCATGTCGATCATCCGCTCGCCGGTGATCATGTTGAGTGAGACGGAAGGATAGAGCTCGAGGAACTCGTCGATGACAGGCAGAAGGAAGGGTACGACTGCGGTTGTTGAATGGAGCTTGAGAACTCCGCGCGGCGTCGTGGTCAGTGCTCCTGCCGCGCGGTCGGCCTCCTCGAGATCGGCAAGGATCTGGGCGGACCGGTCGTAGTAGAACTTGCCGGTCTCCGTTAGGCTGACCTTGCGCGTTGTCCGGTTCAGAAGTCGGACGCCCAGCCTCTCTTCCAATGACTGCACATGGGTGGCGACCATCGTCACCGACATGTTCAGGCGGCGCGCCGCCGCGCTGAAACCGCCGCATTCAACGACCTTTCCGAAGACCGAAAGACTTGTCAGCCGGTCCATGCCCACCTCCTGATTATCCGCTCTCAGCGTATGATCCTTACCGATATACGCGGATTATCAATCGATGAATAGCGGGGCATCTTCACGCCATTCAAGCAAGCCCGCGCTCGTTGCGCGCGAAACCGCAGGAGAATTGACATGGTTGAGCTGCCTCGCAAGGAGGTGTTCGAGACTTCCGCCGAAGCCGACACGAAGATCAAAGACATCCCATCCGTGCCCGAGCAGAAGCCGGTCCCCGCACCGCCGGCGACTGCCAAGTCGCGGAAGGGCGGCGTCAAGAAGGCAGTGATTCTGGCCGTTCTTCTCGCCGGCGCAGCCTACGGCGTCCATTTCGGCCACCACTACTGGACCGTCGGCCGCTTTATCGAATCCACCGATGACGCCTACGTGAAGGCGGACTATACGACAATCGCTCCGAAGGTCGCCGGCTACATCAAGGACGTCCTCGTCAACGACAACGACGTCGTAAAGGCCGGGCAGGTGCTCGCCCGGATCGACGACCGCGACTTCCAGGCCGCCCTCAACCAGGCGAAGGCCGACGTGAAGGCCGCGGAGGCAGCGATCACGAACATCGACGCCCAGGTCGACCTGCAGCAATCGATCATCGGTCAGGCGAAGGCCTCGCTCGGCGCCTCCCAGGCCTCGCTGGTTTTTGCAAAGTCCGATGCCGCCAGAAACGCCCGCCTCACGACCAATGGCGCTGGTACGCAATCCCGCGCCGAGCAGAGCCAGTCGCTGATGGATCAGGCTTCCGCCGCAGTCGAACGCGACCAGGCGGCCGTCGTCGCCGCCCAGAACAAGGTGCCCGTGCTCAAGACGCAGCGCAATCAGGCGGTCGCCCAGAGGGATCGGGCCCTTGCCGTCGCCCATCAGGCCGAGCTCAACCTCTCCTATACGAACATCGTCGCCGCTGTGGATGGCACGGTCGGAGCCCGTTCGATCCGCGTCGGACAGTTCGTGACCTCCGGCACGCAGCTGATGGCGATCGTTCCGCTGCATTCGGTCTACATTGTCGCCAACTTCAAGGAGACGCAGCTCACCTACGTGCAGCCCGGACAGCCGGTCGAGATCAAGGTCGACAGCTTTCCCGATCTCGAAGTCAAGGGGCACGTCGACAGTGTCTCGCCCGCGAGCGGTCTCGAGTTCTCGCTGCTGCCTCCGGACAATGCGACGGGTAACTTCACGAAGATCGTCCAGCGTATTCCGGTCAAGATCGTCATCGACGACGAGGACCTCGCCGGCCGTCTTCGCTCCGGCATGTCCGTCGAACCCGAGGTCGACACCAAGGCCGCGCAGCTATCGGAAGGGAAGTGAGGATTATCCAACCCCACCGGATAATCCTTCCGTTCCTTTCCCGATTATCGACCACCCAGCGTCATGAGAGATTCCGGACCAGCCGGAAGGAGAAAAGTCATGGCTACCCTTGAGATTGCAGCCAATAGCAATCCGCGCCCGCAGGCGCCCCCGGCGCAGTCCGCCAAATCCGAGATGAGCGCATTGCGCATGTGGATCGCCGTCGTCGGCTCTACGCTTGGCGCGTTCATGGCCGTCCTCAACATCCAGATCGTCAACGCATCGCTCGCAGACATCCAGGGCGCGATCGGCGCCGGCAAGGACGACGGCGGGTGGATTTCAACGTCCTACCTTGTCGCCGAGATCGTGGTCATCCCGCTGAGCGGCTGGCTGGCCAGGGTCTTCTCGGTCCGCACCTATCTCCTCGTCAACGCGATCCTGTTCCTGGTCTTCTCGGTCGCCTGCGCCTTCGCCGCGAACCTGCAGCAGATGATCGTGCTGCGCGCGATCCAGGGCTTCGCCGGCGGCGTTCTCATTCCGATGGCGTTCACCATCATCATCACGCTGCTGCCGAAGCCGAAGCAGCCGATCGGGCTGGCGCTCTTTGCGCTCTCGGCAACTTTCGCTCCCGCCATCGGGCCCACCATCGGCGGTTACCTGACCGAGAATTACGGCTGGGAGTTCATCTTCTACGTCAACCTCGTTCCCGGCTTGGTAATGGTCGGCATGCTTTGGGCGTCGCTCGATCGCGCTCCGATGAACCTCGGCCTGCTCGCCAAGGGCGATTGGCCCGGCATCATCACCATGGCGATCGGGCTTGCCGCGTTGCAGACGGTGCTGGAAGAAGGCAACAAGGAAGACTGGTTCGGATCGGACTTCATCGTCCGCCTGTCGATTGTCGCTGCGGTCTCGCTGACGCTCTTTCTGATTATCGAGTTCAAGACCGCGCATCCGCTGCTGAACCTCCGGCTTCTTGTCCGGCGCAACTTCGGCTTCGGCATCGTCGCCAATGTCCTGCTTGGCATTGCGCTCTACGGATCGGCCTTCGTGCTGCCGATCTATCTGTCGCGCATCCAGGGCTACAATTCCGAACAGATCGGCATGGTTCTCGCCTGGACCGGCATCCCGCAGCTTCTGCTGATCCCGTTGGTGCCGCGCCTGATGAAGCTCTTCGATGTGCGGATCGTGATCGCAGTGGGCTTCGCTCTCTTTGCAGCCTCGAACTTCATGAACGTCTATATGACCGGCGACTACGGGAGCGACCAGCTTTTCTGGCCGAATGTCATCCGGGCCGTCGGACAGGCGCTTGTCTTCGCACCGCTCTCGGCGATCGCCACCGCAGGCATCGAGCAGGAGAACGCAGGCTCGGCCTCCGCACTCTTCAACATGATGCGCAACCTCGGCGGCGCCGTCGGTATCGCTTCGCTGCAGACCTTCCTCTCGAAGCGCGAGCAGTTCCACTCGAATATCCTGACGAACTCGGTCAGCGTCTTCGAGGAGGCGACCCGCCTCCGCGTCGCGAAGCTCACGACCTACTTCATGAACCACGGCGTCAGCGACCAGGCCACAGCCACGCACAAGGCCCTCGTCGCCATCGCTTCGAGCGTGCGCAAGCAGGCCAACGTCATGGCCTTCAGCGACGCGTTCTTCCTGCTCGGCGTCGGGCTGGTCGTCGCGCTCGTCGCAACGCTGCTTCTGAAGAAGCCCGGCCAGGTCTCCGGCGCTGGCGCTCACTAAGGAGATGGAGATGGACATGAATACGATCATTCAGGAGCCCATGTCCCACCGGGATCCGGCCGGTAAGGGGGGACGCAGCGTCGATCCCGCCTCCATCCTGTCCGTTCTGGAATGGCTTTCCGGTGACGAATGCCATTCCGTCGACGAGGCTGGCCTTGTTGCCGGTCTTGGTCGCAGGCTGCGTCAGATCGGGCTACCGGTCGACCGGCTGACCCTCCACCTGATGACACTTCATCCGGAAATCCTTGGTCGCACCGTCGCCTGGGCGCCGTCCGAACCCGTGGAGATCCACGACCGGGAGCATGGCATGAAGATGGCCTTCGCAGCCAGCGCGCTTCGGAAGGTGATGGAGTCGCGGGAACCGATGATCGTCGATGCCGACGACCAGATGTGGCCCTGGCAGCATATCGACGTCTTCGAGGGGCGGGGACTTGTCCAGCTCGTGATCGCCCCGCTCTGCAACATCGACGGCCCGGTGAGTGCCGCGGTGTTTGCCACAAAGCGGTCCTCAGGCTTCACGCTCTCCGAGATCCACGTCATCGAGCGCATCCTTCCCGCGCTTCGCAACAGCTGCGAGATCAGGGTGCTGCGGCAGGCCGAGCTCTCGCTGCTCGATACCTACATCGGCCCGATGACTGCCCAGCGCATCCTTGCCGGCAGGATTCGCCAGGGCGAGATCGAAACCATGGAGGCCGCGCTTCTTCTCTGCGACCTTCGCGGCTTCACGGAGCTCTCGAACCGGCTGGCCGATGAGAAGGTCCTCGAACTTCTGAACGCCTACTTCGACATCGTGGTGCCTGCGATCACCAGCCAAGGCGGGGAGGTCTTGAAGTTCATGGGCGACGCCGTGCTCGCGTTCTTCCCGAGTTCCGACGCCACAATGGCGAGCGAGCAGGCTCTG
This sequence comes from Rhizobium sp. P32RR-XVIII, assembly GCF_012641395.1. Taxonomy (GTDB): domain Bacteria; phylum Pseudomonadota; class Alphaproteobacteria; order Rhizobiales; family Rhizobiaceae; genus Rhizobium. The sequence goes on from NZ_JABAIH010000002.1 coordinate 850,531, forward strand.
GCGGCCACCGACCAGATCCTCGACGATCTCGCGAAGCTCGAGCTCGGCGGCGTCCGCATCGGCGCGAGCGTCGCTCTGCACTACGGAAAGGTCAGCTATGGGAACATCGGCTCCGGCCGGCGGCTCGACTTCACCGTCATCGGATCGGACGTCAACCTCCTCAGCCGGATCCAGACCGCCTGCGGCGCACTCGGGAAGTCCGTCCTGATGTCCGATGCCTTCCGTCTCCGCGCCGGCACGAAAAACATCGTCTCCACCAAGCTCCATCATCTGAAAGGATTCAAGGATCCGATCGAGCTGTTCACGCTGGCGGAAAGAGGAGGAAGCGCGGGGTAATACGATGCCAGCCGCAGCGACCGGCTCGCCCTAAAACGTGGCGTGCCTGACCGGTGGCCCCATGGCTATATCACCGTGGTAGATAGCCGGAGTGGAGAGATTAGAAATAAGCTATATTATTGAATTTCGACGGCTATTTTGACAAATTTGTAAGCTTGTAATGGACGCGCTTTTGTCCGATGCAGTTATCGGAGCGACTCGAAGTTCAAGGAACAGCGATACTTGGACACGTAGCGGTCATTTCCACCGCCGGGGAAGATCGTTTTTCCGAACCGTGAAACTCTTGAATGCCAATCGAGCCTTGAATGACTCAACGTTGACCAGGGCGCCTATGGCGTCCGCGACCTGCTGCCGGCTCACGGCGCTTTCAGCGCCGACAATCACTTGCGCGAGCCGCGGGTTGGGCTCGAAGTGATGAAAATAGAGGTCACCCTCTTTCTCCTCCTGATCTAGCTGAAAGACCATTCTCCGTTCCTCTTCGTAGGCCCACGAAGCGTATTTGATGAACTAGGTCTCGATGAAGTCGGTTACGGTCAGGTCATCCAACTGTTTTCGTTTGAAGTCCTTTGCCTCAAGCAGATTGCCGGTGTAGCTGATGGGGATAATCGGACGGGTGCCGACGACATCGAACGCCAAGCATATCCCGTTGTGCCGGTCGGCGTAGTGAGACGACATCATGGGATGTTGCCAGTTGTCGGAGAGGCAGACGATCCCATACTCCTTGTCCGCCAGCTTCTTCATTTCGCGCATACCGATCCGTGACGCTTTGTCAGGAAGGCGCAGCGGAAGAAACTCGAATGGATCGTTCAAGTCTTTGATGCGGGCGATCTTGATCCGCCGTTTCGCAATGTTTTGAAGACCATGATCGGCTTTCGTGAAGTAGTCGAGCCGCATCGACTGCCTTTACTTTGTTAATAGGAAACGTCGGAATGTCGACAAGACAATGTTTCTGATGGACGAGTTCACCGGCTGATTTGAGTTCTTCGGGGACTTCAGCCTGACAGTCGCGTACCGGAAGCGCTGGCCGTCAGGATCATGTTCGGCTACCTGTTCAAGATACGAGTTCACGCCCTCGATATCATCAGCCGGGATCGCACCTTCACCAATTGACTCGCATGCTGGATCAAGCAGCGGAACAACCAACTCCCAGAGTGGCAAGAGATCGTGCCTGCCAAGTGCTTTCTCCTCGTTATCGGCAATCGGACGATCCAGCAGCATCGCAGTGGTCCTGAAGATATCCTTCAGGACAAGCTCGATGTGGTGCCTGTAGAGATAGAGGATCGGATACACGAGCGAGTCCTGGTCCGAATGCGACTCGCAGACTTGTAGCGCTAGGCGACCGGCCGCCATCCGGAACCCTTTCTTGTAAGGGTAGTTGACGTCGTACCAGTACGAGATGCAGGCGTTAGTCCCCGCATCGGCCGCTCTAAACAGGACATGATCTTTGCGAGGGGGCGGCGACTGTCCAAAAATTGACTTCTGTTCTTCCACGACTCGTCCCTCCAACTCTGCCGGTGGAAGTTGTATCTCGCGTTTTCTGGGCAGACTAGCGTCCTGTATTCAACGAGACAGGCGGCTTCGGAGGGCTATTTCAATTCCGCAACGCCACCGAATCAAGGTGGCGGCAAACCGTATCGGTGGCGGTAAGCTTTTCAGGGAATATTAGCGGGTCTAAAATTCACCAGCAAACTCTGGGCTTGTCGGTGGTCGGAGTGGAGAGATTCGAACTCCCGACCCTCTGGTCCCAAACCAGATGCGCTACCAGACTGCGCTACACTCCGTGAGAGGGGCCAATACACGCTTCATACCGGCGCCGCAATATCAAAAACGCGTTTGCCCCATCCTTCGGCGCTGCTTTGCCGTTCAGGATAGTGTCAGGAAGCCTCACCATAGTCGCGCGGTTTTGAGTCAGGCGGCAACGCGGTGCCAGCCGCTCTGCGCTGGTGCACACGGAGCAAACCAATCGGCATGGCAACGGAAAAGCAGAAGGCGTGGGTGCGCCCCCAAATCGGCAGCATCACGCTCGCAGTCATCGTATCGCTCTATATCCTCATCGTCGCCAATTACACGTTCTGGAGCCGGGCATTCGTCTATTTCGACGGCCATCGGCTGGCCTTCGCCGGCTTCGTGGCGGGCATGATCGCGCTGACGATCGCGATCGCCGTGAGCGTCTCCATGAAATACCTCATCAAGCCGGCGTTGATCTTCCTTGTGCTTGCCGCAGTCGCCGCGGCCTGGTTCACCGACCGCTTCGGCGTCATCATCGACCGCGAGATGCTTCGCAACGCAGCCGTTACGACGCAATCGGAAGCGCAGCATCTGATCACCGCGAAGTTCGTTCTCCACATGCTGCTCGCGGGCGTTCTACCCTCCCTGGCGATTGCCGCCGTGCGTGTCGTCCACCGGCCCTTTTGGAGCAAGTTTCTGCATAATACGGCGGTGGTGCTGCCTTGCATCGGCGTCGTCGCGGTAACCGGCATGGGGTTTTACTCCACCTACGCCGCCGTCGGGCGCATCCATCGTGACCTGATGATGACGATCAATCCGCATTTCCCGATCGGCAGCGCCATCTATTTTGCCGCCACCTATGGAGACAATCTCAATGTCGTGCGCCAGCCGATCGGCACGGATGCGCGCCAGATACCGGCGGCAGCGCCCGGCAAACCCCGCGTGCTGATCATCGTTGCGGGCGAAACGGCAAGAGGGCAGGAGTTCTCGCTCGGCGGTTACGGCCGCGACACCAACCCGGAGATGAAAGCGCGCAACGTCACGTTCTTCCCCGATGTCACGAGCTGCGGCACGGAGACCGCCGTTTCCATCCCCTGCATGTTTTCCGTCTATCCGCGGACGCAGTACAGCCACCGGAAGGGCCTGGCGACCGATAATCTGACCGATGTGCTCGGCCACGCCAAGATCGATGTCGAATGGTGGGACAACGACACCGGGACTTACGGTGTCGCGGACCGCATCAAATACAAGTATCTGCCGAATACCCGCGATCCGCGGTTCTGCAAGGACGGCGAATGCCTGGACACCATCCTGCTCGACAAGCTCGATGACTGGCTCGCCAATGTGAAGGGCGACAGCGTGCTCGTTCTTCACCAGCTCGGCAGCCACGGCCCGGCCTACTATCAGCGCTATCCCGATGATAGCAGGCGCTTTACGCCCGACTGCCGCGTTGCCGATTTCGCAAACTGCAAACCGGAAGAGGTGACGAACGCCTACGACAACACGATCGTCATGACCGACCACGTGGTCGCCTCCGTCATCGACAAGCTGAAGGCGCATCAGGACAAGCTTGCCGGTTCGATGCTCTATCTCTCGGATCACGGCGAATCGCTCGGCGAGAACGGGATCTATCTGCATGGCGCGCCGTATTTCATCGCCCCAAGGCAGCAGACCCATGTGCCGATGGCGCTCTGGCTTTCGGATGCTTTCGCCAGCGAAACCCGCTTGGATAGGGCCTGCATCGCGGCGCAGGCAGAGCGGCCGGCCTCGCACGACAACTTCTTCCATAGCGTGCTCGGGCTGATGCAGGTGGAGACGAGCGTTCGCAACGCCTCGCTCGACATTATTTCACCTTGCCGCAAGCCCGCCGACAAGCTCGCGTCCAATTAGTCTGCGGCAGTTCGGTGCGCTTCGGCTTTTTTCTTGAAATCCGGCGGATTCGCGGATAGGCAAAATTCATCTCTTTGCGCTATATGGATCGCAAGGAACCGCTCCAGAACGGGGTGGAGGTTTGAAATATTCAGCGGGCAGGGCCCGCGTAGCCGGAGGCGCGCAGCATGTCTGCCAAGATCTATCGTCCAGCCAAGACCGCCATGCAGTCCGGCAAGGCCAAGACGCATCTCTGGGTGCTGGAGTTCGATCAGGAGCAGCCGCGCAAGATTGATCCGATGATGGGCTATACGTCCTCCGGCGACACGCGCCAGCAGCTGAAGTTGACCTTCGAATCGCAGGAACTGGCCGAAGCTTATGCAAAGCGCAACGGCATCGAATACCGCGTGATCGCGCCGAAGGATCCGGCCCGCCAGGTGGTCGCCTATCCGGATAATTTCCGCTATACCCGCACTCAACCGTGGACACACTGAACGTTCAGACATGCCGCGTTGCTGCCCTGCGTCGCAGCGCCGGACGGCCCCTTAGCTCAGCTGGATAGAGCACCTGCCTTCTAAGCAGGTGGTCGCAGGTTCGAATCCTGCAGGGGTCGCCAAACCATATCCCAAGTTATTGATTCATTGTAGGTGCGACCGGGCAGGGCCAAAGGTGCGACCTACATCCTGTTCGCCAGACGTTCCGACGCACTCTTCGCGAGCTTTTTTTTGTCTGCTTCTTTGGTGTAGATTTCAGCCATCGCCAGACGCGACCAGCCGAACATTGCCATCAGCTCATGAGCCGTTGCACCTTCGTCCGCGGCTATCGTCGCTCCCGCCTTGCGCAGCCCGTGCGCTCTGCATTCGTCCGGCAGCCCGGCTGCCTTGCACTGCTTGGCGAACCAATTCCCAAACGATGCTCCTGAACTGAATGGCTTCCCGCGCTCTGTCGTGAGGAATGCCAAATCACCTGTCGGCGTGGCCTCCATCGAATCCATGAGCTGCTTGAAGACCGGCAGGTAAACCCACTGCCCTGTCTTCTCGGTTTTCAGGGATATCACGCCGTCTTTAAGGTGCTGCCTGCCGACGACCACAGCGTCACCACGGCGCAATCCCAGGAAGAGCAGGATATCGATCGCCAGCCGTGACTTGGTCCCGAGCTTGTGATGAGCGCGGTACTTTTCGACCTGCTCAACGGTCCATGTGTGGAAGCCGTCCGATTTAACGTTGACCTTGCTTACGCCAGTCACCGGGTTGATTTCGACGTGTTCGGCCTCGATTGCCCACTTGAACAGGTGGCTCATTGTCTTCAGGAAGTTGTTCGCGGCATTTGGGGTGGCGGCGCGCTTGTCGATCCCGGCCTTGATATCGGCCTTCGTCATGCGGCCGAATGGCAGGTCGCCGTTCTTTTCCAGAACCTGCTTCAGGATATTGTCCCGCGCTCGTCGCGTTCCCTGTGCCAGCTCGGCAAAGGCTGCGCTGCGCTTGTATTGATCAACCAGCCACTTTAGAGAGCCGGTACGAGACTTTGGTGCCTCGACCGTCGGGATAGATCCCGTCAGCGCCTTTTCATAGGCCGAGTTGAACTCGTCGCTGCCATATTCCCCCTTCAGCCGGACGCGCTTTCCCTTCCGCTTGAAATACCAAACAAGCTTTCCGTGGCGGGTCGTTTCATGGGACAAGAATGGCTTGCGCGGCATGTCCTCCATCAGAGGTCAAATCCTCGGAATTTTTCAACGTCCTTGCCGCTGTGATTATCGGGGATATCGGGGGAAACCCTAATGATTTTCCCGTCGACTACGATCTCAACACGCACGCCATCGCGCTTGGCGATCTTTGCCATGCGGTGCAAATCCGATTCTTTGATGAGGGCAGATGCCGTCATTCCTCACCTCCCTTGATCTCTGGGGGTGGTGGGTAGTCGGGTTCTTCGAAGGGAACGCCGAAATCGTCGTCGTAGGTCGGGTCTATCAACCCTTCACCTTCGCACTCCCAGCAGGTGTCTTCGTCCTGGCCGCAGATGCAATCACCGGGCCAGCAGTCGCAGCGAAAGTAACCGAGCCCGCCACAAGCTGGGCATTTAGTGAGCCTGTCAGCCATCATCTCCCGCCCTCCGTTGCAGGGGCGCCCTTCTTATCGGTGAGGGCGGCAAGGGAAGCCTCGGTGCGGGTCATATCTGCGAACATGAGCGCTATGCGCTCGTGGATTTCAGCGACCGGCGTGTTTTGCGCGACGAAGGGACGATCTAGCCACGAGGCAGCAACGAGCAAATCGTTTACCGCCTTCACCAAGCCATCTCGTTCAGCCCGCAATGCCTCCACCTCCGCCACCAGGGCGGCGTTATCGGAGGAGAAGGCGGCAATGTCCTTCTTCGCGTCCTGCACGAAATGCATCATCTGCGCTTTGGAGCCGCTGGCGATGGCGTTGGCATCGCATCCAGCCCATTGCTCGACCGAGCGCTCAAGTTTGATAGAGGTCATGGCTTTTGCTCCGGAGCCGGAAGGAGGCCTTGCGAGGTGATGCGCTGATGGACGGTTTCGCCGGTCGGCAAGAGGATCTGACCGAGGAACGCTGCTTCGAACGACAGGATGCCTGTCTCGATTGCCGTGAGCTGCCCCTTGATCCAGTCGCGCAAAATTGACCAGACGGCGACCTGACCCTTCTCAAGGGCGCGGCGCTCGTGCTCGACCTTCGTCATGCGCATGCGCGACGAATAAGGGTTCTGACGCAACCAAGCCGCCGCGTATCCCTTGGCGCTCGCTTCGATCTGCACCATGCGACCGCGGTATTCGAACTGGATGATGACCTTGCCGGCCTCGAAATCCTCCATCGGGGCAAATTTCGAGCAGCCGAACGCCTGGATGGTCTTGCGAATATCGTCCATGGCAGAGCGGCCGGACGTGCTATTTGCATACGGGAGGCTCATCTCCGCCCCTCCTGAGGGTCTATGGTGCGGTAAAGCTGGCGCGGTGGCAAGGAAGGCTTGGGCTGGCGTTTGGCCGATTTCTCGGTCGCCGGGAAACCTGGGGAGCGGATGGGCTGCTTCTGCGCCTTGATCCCATTGGCCTTGTTGTATTGGCGCTTGGCCCTGGCGATCTGGGAAACGTCCTTGTTCGTTTTCCCGTCGGCGCCGCGGTGGCAGCATTCCTTACCGAGCAGTTGGCCTTCGGCAATCGTGATCTTGGCCTTCCTGTCGGCTTCAGGGCGCAGCGCCTCAGGGATGATGTGATCGATCTCCCACGCGCCTTTCTTCAGGAACATGCCGCAACGCTCGCAGGCGACCATTCCCTCCGCGTTGCGAGCGCGCTCGACGATCTGCTCTTTCTGGTTTCGGGTGAACTCACGGCGAGCCATCAGACGCCTCCCGCTTCACGCGTTCGGTCTCGGCTTGCAGCTTCGCCATCCAGCGGACGAGGGCGATAAGGCGTTCACGTTCGCTCATGCGCGCCTCACTTCCGGAAATGCGTCATGCGTCACGCCATCGATCATCCGGCCGGTGTGCTTCTTCCCGACTTTTTGCATCGGCCAGCCGGTATCGACACGCTCGCCTGCTTCGTTGATCCTGCAGAATCCCGGTAGATCGGTCGGCCAATCGCCATCATTGGCTTGAAGTGGCGCCCACTCGCCGTTCTGCTTGTGGTGATAGGCAAGGCCGTGCGCAAGCGCCTGATCGCGAATGCCGCGGAACCAGGCTGGATGCGTCGGCCGCGCCTTGTGGGTGCCCTGATCTGTTTCTCCGCCGGTGATCCACCAGCCGACCGCCGTAAGCTTCGGCCATCCATCCGCGCCGATCTTGATGCCGCTCTCGTAACGCTCGCCAACAGCAAGGCGCTGCGGGAGGGGATCACCGGTCATCCAAGGCGACAAATCACCGAGATCACCAATCAAGGGCTCGCAGCTGGCAAAGAGGAAGAGCGGCCGCAATCCGGATGCTACGATGAGGTGTGGCAGGTTCTTCTTTGCCCGCTCTCGGTCCTCGATCGTCGTGCCGAATGCAATGTTGCTCGGCATGAAGCCGATTTCCTTGACCATCTTGACGATGTTCTGCGGACGCTTGGTCAGCAGCAGCCAGATGAGATTGGGCGTCTTCTTGATCAGCTCGAACAGATCGGCGCGCCATTCGGTCGGAACCTCGTTGTCGAAGACGTCGGCCAAGCTCGAGCAGAAGACGAACGGGCGCTTGCCTTCCTTGGCTGCCTTCCGATCCCATGAGAGGGGCTTGCGCCGATTTGCTTCGGAGGTGAGGGAGCGCGTACCGCTCCCCTTGCCAGGCCCGCCCCATTCGACGCGGCCCATGCGAGTTTCCATAAGGTGTGCAGCATAGCAACCGTCGCACGCGGGAGAGATGCGGGTACAGCCAATCCAGTGGTTGTGCGTGTGGTCGGCCCAGGAGATGAGGGTTTCGTCAGCCATTGGACGCCTCCATGAGGGGCGTTACCCGGTCGAGAAGATAACATCCGGAAATGCCATCCAGCCAAATCACAGCCGAGTGGCCCGACAGGACTTCGGCCGTGGACCGGGTGACCGTTACCTTGCCTTCGCCATTGTCACGGCGAACCGTGACTTTCTGGCCAACAGGGTATTTGGCGTTGAAGGCGTCGCACTGAGCCTGCAGCTTCGCGGTATTGGGGCGATTCATGCTTCACCGCCGATCTCTACCGGCTCGCAGCCGAGCACTTCCGAGAAATATTCGATCGCCATATCCAGCGTCGTCTTCCCGTTCGCAATCGACCGCATGGACATGCTGATCGTTCGTGCCTTCTCCTGGCCGTCTTCCGAAAGCTTCTTCAGCTCGTCGCCTGCCCATTGCTTTTCGACTTCCTTGAGAGCAGCCGGCGAGATGTTCGTATCCGCCGCCATGGGCAGAACATCGCGCGCATACCGGATCAGGATATCGCGCTCGGTGTCGCCGGCTGCTTCGGAATTGGTGGAGGGAGACGACGGGGGATCGGACCGCTCGCCTCCCTCAGCAGACGCGGAGGACGGGGCGTCTGCGGCTTCCGGCGAGAGCGGCACGCCGGATTCGGTGTTGGTGTCCTTGTCGACGAGTTCGGCGTCTGCAGCCGCTTCGGTCTTGGCCCGGTTCTCGGTAGCAGGCGCCATTTCGTCGCTGCCAGCGGCCTCCTGTGGCTTGATCGGCTCGTCGGAAAGAGGGTCGGCAACCTTCTCGTGTTGGGATGCAGCCTTGACCGTTCCGAAGAACATTTCCTCAACGGTCGCTTCGCCGTTCTTCAGGGCAGAATACATGCCGCGTAGCGTGCCGATATCGTCGACATTGACGTCCTCGATACCTTCCCGGCCAAGTGCGCTGAATATCTGCTCCGGCTTCACTCCGAACGCAGCGAGAGCCTTCAACGCCTTTTCGCGGTTTTCGGAGAGTGTTGTAACGTCGCCGGTGATGGTTGCCTGGACTGTTTCATAGGCTCGACGCCACAAAGGTTTCGGAACGCCGGCCAGGATTGCGTTACGCATCGCGATCGAGCAGGCCGCATTGCCTGTGACAATGATCATGTCATCTTTGAAGAGCTTACCGTGCTTGTCGCTGATCCGACGACGGACGCGCGCCGTGGTCGACGAGTTCGTTTCAAGATCATGGAAAACGCCCTCGGCTTCGACAAACATCTCGACCCGGTCGACGTCCACGACCCGAGCACCCGCCCGGCAGTTGCCGAACGACTGCTTCAGGATCTCGGCAAAGCGGATCGATGGACCCTTGATGGGTTTTCCACCGCGAGGAAGGGCGTACATGCATTCCTCGGCGCTCTCCTCGTCCAAGGTCGCCATGCTCATGATTGCGTTCTGGACGCGCTTCATGGAACGCGGATAGGCACGCGCCGTGGTGATGAGCTGATCGATCTCGGCTTTCTGAAGCTGGACAGCAACAGACGATGAAATGCCGATGCTCTCGATGATTTCGCCGTCCTGAGTGATGATTTCGTGATCCATGGATTATGCTCCGGTCGTGAGGCGCTGCTGGTACCAGACCGGCAGATCGGTTTCGTCGAGTTCTTCGAGAGGGGTGGAGGGGACCCATGCCGTGTCGGTTCCGAACTCGGCCATGTAGCGGTTGTAGTTGTCGATCGCCTTGACGATCATCTGCCTGGCGTACCCAAACAGAGGGTTCCCCGGCGAAAGCATGATTGCATGCGAGATCGGCGCGCCGTCCTTCTGGTAGAAGACGAAGACGAAGGCGAACTGGCCATTGCCGGCTATCTGGATGAGCCACGGCATGAACTTCGGATCATCAGGGGCATTGTAGACCTTGCCCTCCTTGATGAGCCGCGCCATCTGCATCCGGCCATGCCGGTAATGCTCGGCCGAGACGATATAGTCATAACCAGCGACGGCATCGCGGCAGGCCTTGCCGAACTCCTTGCCGTACATATTCGCCAGCGACTTCAAGTCGGTGATGGCGTTCATCTTGAGGTAGTCGAACCGGACCTTGTAGCGGATGCCGTTCTCGGTCCAGAAGACCGAGACTTCCGGAACTCCGCCCTCGAAAGCATTGGCGAGGGTCTTGTTCGCCTTGATGAAGGCCGACGCTGCAAGGATCTTCGCATAATCCTTGAACTTGACCGGAACCTTCCCCGCTTCCTTGATCTTGGCAATCTCGTCGATGCCGTCTTTCCGGTTGCCGGGATTGTATTGCGGCGCGTGACCGGCCTTGAATTTCTCCGGACCTTCCAAAACGCATTGATGGAACTGTCGACCGAATACCTTTGCCGGGGTGTCGTCGTCTTCGGGCCGCGCCGGGTTAAGCGGCGAATCCCACCAGTAGTCCGGAGCGTTGTCGACAAGCTTCTTGATGCCGGTCGACCCGAGCGCCGGGTCGCCGTGGTAGACGCTTTCCGGCATTCCGAAATAGATCCCGTCCGGAATGAACTTCGACTGCTCTTTTAGAGCTTCGACATGCGTGTTGACGGTAACGGTGTCAGCCATGGTCTGATCCTCAGTATTTCAGGGTGACGTTCGGAACCAAACCGCTGACCAAATGGACAACGATCTTCTGCGCCTGGTCGGCCGTGATGCCGGAGCACTTGACGAGTTCCTTGACGATGGAATTGTTGATCGTCTTGCGGTGCGCGATGTTGGCTTCGCGGCGGCGCTGTTCGGCTGCCTCAGCTTCCTGTGCATCAGCGATTCGCTTGCGCTCGGCAGCCGCTTCCCGTTCCGCTTGGACCTTCGCAGCGGCAATAGCCTCATCCGCACGGCGCTGGGCGTCCTCTGCCTCACGCTTCGCCCGGTCGGCGGCGTCCTTCGCTGCTTGTTCCGCGGCGGCGACACGAGCGGCATTCTCTCGCTCGACACGTTCGGCGGCTTCGGCTGCTGCCTTCTCCAGATCGGCCTTTCGCTTTTCTTCGGCGATACGCTCGCGCTCGACGCGATCGGCCTCAGCCTGCTTGGCTTCTTCGGCCGCAAGGCGTTCCGCCTCCTGCCGGTCCCGCTCGGCCTTCTCGGCGCGAAGCTGTTCCAGTTCCGCCGCTTCCCGTTCCTGCTTTTCAGCAGTCGCCAAAAGGCGCGTGAGTGTGTCGATGGCGTCTTCGCGGGCAACGCTCGCCTGTGGGGCGAACTCTTCCCAGTGTTCCTTGCCCATCGGCTGGTTTTGGACATCGGCAAGCAGTTCGCGCAATTCCGATGACGGGCGACCGAAACCGACCTTCGACAGATTGATCAGAGCTTCCAAACAAGCCTTGTGACCGTCGACCCGCTCGGCCTCAGCAACTTCCCACTCGGTAAGCGGCTTGCGAACGCTGTCCTTCAACGCGTCGAGGCGTTCCTCGATCGTGTTGCAGGCGGCATTGACTTTCTTGGTCTGGTCGCGCCAGCTCTCGGTCAGCTTCTTGCCCTGGCCGACAAGCGCCGTCTTCGTGCGAGCGACCTTGTAGGCGAGGGAAGCGATCGCCTGGCGACCGACAGTCGTCGAAACGTCGGGCGTGTGCTTCGATACCTCTTCCTGGACCTTGGCAAAGAGCTTTTCAAACTCCCTGTCATCGGTGAATGCCTCAGCCGTCATCACAGCCGGCAGTTTGATAATCAGATCGGTAGACGTGACTTGATCAGCCATGATGCATGGACTCCTGTGCGATTAGGTTTTGATCTTTGAAATGCTGGTCAGCCTGTGCGAGCGCCTGGTACATGGCGAAAAGGACGGCTAATCCGATGATGGCGACCGAGAGCGAGACGACGAAGGCGCAATCCAAGAGCCGGTGCTTCGCGTCGACTGCCTTCTTGTAATCGGCGTCGATTTGATCGAGGGGGCGCATTACTCACCCCTCAGGCGCTTGTTGATGACCGAACTGATCGCTTCCCGGCATTCATCGTTGCACTTGAGGAACCGCTCGGCCGGGTTCTCCTGAAAGTGCTGCCAGGAGCCGTCCGGCATGTCGTAACCGGCTTCCTCGATCTCGTGCCGGTCGATGCTGTGCATCACGGCTATGATGTTGCGGAGTTCGCGGGCGGTGATCATGATCAATCACCGCTGTCGACGGTCATATCGAGACCGCAATGTCTGCAGGATCCGGGATGCCAGCCACGCGAATGGTTAGCGCCGGGTGCATCGACCTCTTCGTGCTTGCAGATAGCGAAGCGGACGACGAGCGGGCGATGCATCGTTTTCTTGGCTTCCTGATCGAAGATGCCGTTGCGCCAGACGACCGCGTAGCCTCCGCCATCGAAGCGGCCGCCCATTCCTGCGGGAGTAAGGAAGAACTGAGCCCAATTCTTCTGACCGTTAACGCGGCCCCATCCCCACTTCGGGACCCAGCTATGCCCGCCGGATGCGAGATTGCTCAGGAAGAGCATTGGATCGACGTCCTCGGCATTCGGGATGTCAATATCGCCCTTGAGAATTGGCGCGAAATCTTCCTCCAGCGTGTATGTCTTCTGCATCATGCCGCCTTCCTTTCGGAGACTGCATCAGCCCATTCGCTATCGGCTTGGTTGCCGGAGGTAGAGACCGGCTTGCCATCCTCGTCGTAGACAACGCGGTTGTCGTAGAGGACTTCCGTGATCGCCTTGAACATCTCCCGATCGAGAACCGTCGGGCTGCGCTGGTGGATGACGTGGCCGTTCTGGAACACGATCTCGTCGACGTAAAAGCCGCCGGAGCTGTCGGCCTTGAGCAGCGCATGGCCGTAGAGCAGGGCGCCTTCGCCGAACTCGGCGATCTTCAGTTCTTCAAAGAAGAAGGTAACTTCCATCACGCACCTCCTTTCCGAGCGGCGAGCATGGCGTCGGCGGAGCGGTAGGCGCTCACAGCCGCAACCTCAGGGGAAAGCGCGCGTTTCTCATCGGCTGCGAGCATTCCCGAGAGAGCCTGACCGGCGAACTGGTCGCGGAGCGTCTTGGGATCGCCAGAGAGCCGGGCGACGATCTCGGTGTTCATCGAACGACCGTTTTCCTTGGCCGCGGCCTTGATCTCTTCTCGGAGACCATCTGGAAGGCGGATGACGAACTTATCCGATCCGCGTCCTGTCTGAATGCTTTCTGCCATCGTCCCGTCCTCTGATCGAATGATCCAAGCCGGTCCCGTTTCGCGATCTTCGCCGTGGCGGGCTCAATCGGTAGCGGCTTGTTAATGAGAGGATATTATGCGCAAACGGATAAATAGCAACAAAGAAAATGCGCAAACGGATAAAAATAATTGCGCAGACGGATAATCGCGCATAAATCTAGGGCATGCAAAATGATCAAGAGCTATCTGAAGCGGGCTACTGGTACCGCGAGCGCGACGAATGGATACGCCACGTCCTGGGGCGTCCCTACCTCTCTTCCGACTGCCAACGTGTGGCGATCTTCATTGCCATGCACATGAACCGGAAAGACAACCACACAAAGCATCAGCAGAAGACCATCGCGAAGGATCTGAATTTGAACCCTTCGACGGTGAAGCGAGCTGTGGCGAAATTGATCGATGAAACGTTGATCGCGAAGGATCAAGTGCAGCGCGGGCTACGGAATCGAGCCGTCAATCGCTACCGGCTGATTTTCGCTTGGGAAGCCCTCTAGGGTGCACTAGCGCCCCCTTGGCAAAAGTGCACCAGCGCCCCCCCTAATAACGATAGGCATAATAACATTAGTTTATTTGTTTTTAGGTTCTTGCTCTGAGGGGAGTAAGTAGAAGGGTGACGATCAGGGCGATATCGCCGAACATTGCCCACCGGTGACAAACGGCGTGTTTCCTCCAGATCTATCGTCTTCGATATACCCGAAAGTGTAGATCTCCACGAACCTGAGCGCATTAAAGTTGATAAGCATGCCGTATCCAAGGCCACCACAAGCCATTTGCTCGCTGGGTTGACCGTCGACGACTTTTCTCTCGCACGTAAAATCAGGATAGGACTTGCCGAGTTGCTTTACCTCGTAAGTGTTCGGTTCACCATTTTTCGGTGAAACCACATACTGGGGATTGGACAATCTGAAGGTGGTGCTGCGCCATTCTCCGTCGAGAAACTTGAGGCCACCGGAAATTTGTTCGACGCAAAGAAGCGTTTCCGCCTTCGCCGGAAAGACAGAGAGCGACCCGACGATGGCGCCAAGCACGACGACGTTTTTCATCCCAGCCTCAATTTCCCCTGCAGCCCGCCGGCGCGGTCCACCTTCCGAAGCTGCGAACGCGGCAGAACAGCAAATATCTCTCCGATCCAATCGAGGTTGACGTTCTCGATCGGTGCCGCGTTGAACGACATCAGTGTGACGCCGCCACTGCCTTTCATGATCGTCTTCAGGAAGCGCCTGCCCTCGGAAGTTCGAACAGCAGCGTCTTCGCCATAGAAGGACGTCACCGGCTTTTTCTGATCACGATAGACGATGACTACGTGCCCATCTTTGTAGACCGGCAGCATCGAATCTCCCTTGACTTCAAGAGCGATCATTTCCTCCGGCAGATGGAAAGGGACGTGAACTTGATCCAGGCCCTCCGGAGGAACCTGCTCGAAATCTGGCAAGATCTCCGCACCAGCGCCGATGTAGCCCATGATCGAGACTGGATGCCAGCCGCCGTTATCGGATGGCACTTCATCAGTGAGTCGCTCGTAGGCATCATTGATTGCGTCGCGCCGTTGTCCTTCAGGTTCGGCGCCTGATAGCCAGCGATTGACCGTGGATTGCGACACTTCAAATTTCTCGGCGAGCTGCATCTGCTTCCAGCCGGTCGCTTTCATGATCGCGCGAAGTTTTTCAGGGATCGTAGCCATAGACGGACGCTAGTTCCGAACGCGGATAAACAAAAATGCGTTCGCGGATAAAATGCGCTTGCAAATAATCCGTTTGCGCATAATATCCGTTCCCATGAACGCGCTGAAGCACATCCGAAAGAACGTATTCGCTGTCACCCAGGCTGAGTTTGCCGCGGTGGCCGGTGTAACGCAGGCCACGGTCTCGCGATGGGAGAACGGTGTCGCCCCTTCGCTAGAAGAAATGCAGGCGATCCGCTCGGCCGCAGCAGAACGTGCGATCGACTGGAGTGACGCTCTCTTTTTCGACGTCCCCGCTGCGGAGACCGCAGCATGAGCGCCGCCGACGTTCTCAAAGACGCGCTGGCGATGATCAGCGCCCCGCACAAGTGGGCGAAAGGCGCCATCGCCTTCGATCGCCACGGCAATCAGGTGAAGCCCCTTGACGAAAAGGCTTGTCGCTTCTGCATGGTCGGAGCCATTCAGCGCCTGCAGCCGAACGCCGACGACTACGGCCAGGCGATCATGATCCTGCGCAAGGCGTGCGGCAGCCAGTCCATTTTCGAATTCAACGATCAGTGCGGTCACAAGGCCATGACGAAAGTCATGCGGCGCGCGATTAGCTACGCGGAGGCTGCGTAAATGTGGAACCACGACATCTCCAGCGCACCGCGCGGCAAGATGGTGCAGACGACCGTCAGAACGAAGGACGGCATCAAGCGTATCGAGCAGTACCGAAAGGAATACATCCTCGCGGTTCACTCCGATGGAACGGTCGTCCAGTCCTACTGGATACCGCCTCGCTACACGCAAAACGGCGCTGTCCTCGATGGCAACCGCTGGTCTGGCTTCAACGTCGGCAAGGAGCCGATCGCTTGGGCGCCGTGGCCCGAATTCAATTCCCAATCGGACGGCGGCGAATTCGCTGCAGTGAAGGCGCAAGGCCGACTGGCGGACCCTGTTGAGGTCGAACCGTCGCCGTCCGGCCTCGATCATCTCATCATCGACGACTGCGGCGGAGGCGTTTGAGCCATGGAATGCAAGTTTCAGGTTGGACAGAAGGTCGCGGCGATCGAAGACCTCGAATGCGGAGTCGCAAAGGGACGGATTCTGACCGTATCCTGCATTGAGGGCGGCGATTTCGATGCTTTTGACGGAACGAAGCAGCACGTCGCCTTGAGCTTCTATGAAGTGCGAACCCGGAGTGGATACTGCGGATTTGACGCCCGTTTCTTCCGCCCCGTTGTCTCTCGCAAGACCGATATCTCGATCTTCACGGCAATGCTGACGCCGAAGACTGAGCAGGTTCCGGCATGACCAGCACTCTCGCAACGGCTGTCCGCCAGACCAAACGCCAGATGACGTTCCACTGCTGCGATGCATGCGAGCGCGTCCTCTCCATTGAAGAAATCATTGAGCGGCACTGCGAGCGCTGCAACGCGCTGACGCGGCCTACAGAGGTGAGGGAAGCGGCATGATCGCGACGTTTCTCGGATACGCCTTCTTGGCGATGATCATCGGCGGCTTCGTGCTCTGCGCGATGGCAGCCATTCTCGACGGCATCCCAGGAGTTCGGTGATGCGCTCGATGTCCAATTCCTTCGAAGCAGCTGATGACGCGACCGGACACAAGTTCCACCGAGTTCCCGTCGCGTCATTTTCACAGCTCTTCATCGTACACCCCGTTCTCAATCACCGGCTTTCGCCAGTTGGCAGAAGCTGAACTCAAACCAATCAAGCCCTGGCCACGTCGGATTAGTGGCACAGGGGAATTCGTAAATGTCCGAAAAACAGTTGGAGAAATCCGAAATGTCCAGCGTCGATTTCGCATCAACCGCATTGAAAAAGCACGTCGCGCCGAAGGGTAGCGGCGAAAACGTGAAGGATCGCATCCGGATTGCGGCAAGGCGTCTCGGCTGGTCTTTCACCCGAACCAAGGATGTTTGGTACGCCGACCCGCGCGTGTCGATCTCTGCCGAAGAATTGCGGGTCATCGAGGAAAAGGCAGGCATCACCTATGCACGCGCAGAACTCAGAGAAGTCGATGAACTCATCGCAAGAGCAAACGAATTCATTGCCCGGGCGGACGCTCTCTTGGCACGCCCCGATGCGGATCGCTTTCGCCCGCTGGTTAATGGCTGCAAGCCTCTCGTTGATGGAATACGCGCGTTTATTGGCGCTATGGATCGCGCATGAAATGAGAGATGAGGCCTAGTCCGGCCTCTCTTTTTTTGTCCGAAACCTTCGGATTTTTCCGACAACATAGGAGCAGCTACGGCAATGACAGCGATCGGTGACAACAGCAGCAAGGCGGAGACGGATCACCGTCTCCTGGTGGCCTACTACCACCGCAAGGATCTCGCCAATCACTTCGAGGCGAAGCGGATCGCCGACGAGCGGAAGGCAAACCGCAAGAATGCAAACTCCCACGGGATCTCATCCCAGAAGCTCGACCACTACCTCAAGAGCGTCGTCGCCGACGATAAGCAGAAGGTCGTCGATAAGCATTTGAGCGATCGACAGAACCTCGAATGGATGGGACTGATCGCCAAGACGAGCGGCGGTGACCTTCTCGACCAGGCAGAACGCGTCACCGGCGAGACTCTCGTCCGAGCCAAGGGTTTCCAGGCTGGTCTGCTCGGCAACGATCGCGTGTCCGGCTACATGGCCGGATCTGACGAGGATCACTGGTGGCTCACCTCGTACGACGAGGGCCGCAAGGAATACGACACGAAGCTTCCAGATCTCCTGGCCCGTATCAACGAGCAAGCGGACATCGAAGCACCCCCCGAAGATGAAGACGACGACGAAGGCTGATGCTCCCTGGGGCGGCTCGCTTCCTCCCAGCTTGAGCCGCCTTCACTGTCCCGGTCGCGAATGACCGGGAACTTTCTCTCCCCCGAGGTTCCCCATGAACGTTGTAGCTCGCGTCCAGACATATACATGCCCATGCTGCGGCGGCTTCATTGGTGAGGCAGCGCCAATTCAGGCCGTCATAGACTCCGAAAAGTCGTGGGTCTCCAAAGCTATCCTTGAAGCCCTGTCAAAGCCGGTCGGCAAGCGCATGCGGCGCGATGCCTTGATAGAGGCCATCTATCAATTGGACGATGAGCCCGACGGGGCGGCAAATTCCTTCCGGGTAACGCTTAGCCACCTCAGGCGCCGTGTGCAGCAATATGGCTGGCTTATCCAAACCGAAGGATCGAAGGGCAGCGTGCAGGGGCTCGGCGCCGTCTACCGGCTTATCCCAGTGGAGGCCGGCCAATGATCATCATGGGCCTCGACCTTGCAACAAGGTCCGGTTGGGCTGTCCGCGACAGCGCCCGCCACCGTTCCTCAATCCTATGCGGAACCTTCTCTGTTGCCGAAAACAACAACGGCGACAAGCTTCAATGGGAATCCAAATATCCGGTCGCCGCCAATCTCTTTTACCGCCTGATCAAAGAGCACCAGCCTGATTTCGTTGCGATCGAGCGGCCAGAACATGGCGTCCGACAGTTCAAGAAGAAGGGCAAGGCAGACCTGACCGGCAAGGAGGAGACGATCTCCACCATCAACCCGGCGGCGCTGCAGTTGACCGGCATCTTCGGCGCCATCAGCGCGATTTGCCAGATCAAGGCTATTCCCTTCGGCACGATCGCCGCGACGTCATGGCGCCCGGTCTACTTCGGCAAGGGCATCAAGCCTCCCGAGGGCAAGGACTGGAAGGATCTGGCGATTGAGTATGCCGGTCGTGAGGGTATCGCGCTCCCTTCTACCAAGGCCGAGCAGCGTGACGCGGCCGAGGCGATCGGCGTCTGCACATGCTGGCATAACTGCGCAATCCCCGAAATCAAATGGATGCAGCAGCGGTTCATGGAACTGCGCACCGGCGCCTACGAGCAGAAGCGGAGCGCGGCATGAACCAGCTGGTGACACAACGAACCGTCCTCGATCTGGTCGACGAGTACGAAGAGAAGAACGCGGCGATCGAAGAAGCAATTGCCTCATTCGAGGCTGCTTTCAGCCAGCTGGAATTGGCTGCCAGCGTTCAAGGAAAGTATGTGGCGCCGGTTACAAGGCATCGTCCGCACCTGTCCGCTCGTGATCTGCGGTCGAATCTCCTCAAATCTGGCTGGAAAGCCATCTATGACCGGCTGCAGATCGATCGCATTGCCAGCGCTAAGGACAAGAAGCTTTTCGAGCAGACCATGGCGGATCCGCCGGAACTGACCTTCGACAATGCGAAGGCGACCTTCGGTGATTACCTGATGCGCCCGCGCTATCACATCTTGCGCGGCCTGGCGGAAGTCTTCGCCGATCTGGACCCGGCCTATAAGTCACACTCCAAGGTCAAGATCGGCGTCAAGGGCCTGCCGAAGCGCGTCATCCTCAGCTATTACGGTGGATTCAGCAGCTACGGCCGGGACAAGCTGCGCGACATCGTAAATGCACTTGCTGCTTACCAGGGCAAGCCCCTGATGGAGTATGCTGAGTTCAGCGCGATCGAGACGGCGCATAGGATCGGTGATGACGCCGTTCTGGATGGGCGTTCCTACACCTCCGAGCGCCGCCATGGGGCGCCTGACGTCTACGAGACGAAGGATCGCGGCATCACGATCCGCAAGTTCAGCAACGGCAACGCTCATCTCTTCTTCTCGCCAGATGGGCTGCTCGATATCAATCGCGCCCTGGCAGAATTCTATGGCGAGGTGCTGCCGGATGCGGAAGAGGAAGGCGCCAAGCGGCAAGCCGGCACTGCGGTATCCAAAGACCTGCAGTTCTATTGGTCTCCGCAGGACGTAATAGAGCGGGCGCTTGAAGCCGCCGGCATCTACAAGCCGAGAGACTATAACGGCTCTGCTCCTGCTTATCGCGTTCTAGAGCCCTCGTGCGGCGACGGCCGAATCCTCGACGAGCTGAGAGCCTACGGTTGCCGTCCTTTTGGTATCGAGGTGCATTCCGGTCGCGCTGCCGAAGCAAGGGCAAAAGGTCACTCGGTCCTGACCGGGAACTTCCTCGATCAGCCGGCCCGTCCCGACTTCGATTTCGTCGTGATGAACCCGCCGTTCTATGGCCGGCACTACGTCAAGCACGTGCTCCATGCGCTGAAGTTCCTCAAGCCGGGCGGCACCCTCGTTTCTATCCTGCCGGCGACAGCTCACTACGACCACAAGGAGCTTGAAGGGCAATGGACTGATTTGCCCGTCGGCAGCTTCTCCGAGGCGGGCACAAACGTCCCGACGGGCATTCTGAAGATGAGGGCGCCGAAATGACGTGGTTCTTCGATCCGCTCCTCCCGCTCCATTACGAAATGATCGTCATCGATCCGCCGTGGGGCTTCGGCCTTTACAGCGAGAAGGGAAACGAGAAGGCAGCGCAGCGTCAATACGTCTGCATGAAGGATGCCGAGATCCTGGCCTTGCCCGTCGGACAGCTAGCATCGATCGACTGCCTTCTCTATCTCTGGGCTACGGCGCCCCAGCTCCCATTGGCGATTGAGTGCTGCAAGGCGTGGGGATTTGAATACAAGTCCTTCATGGTCTGGCGAAAGCTGACTGCCGGCGGAAAAGAGCGCATGGGGACCGGCTACCGGGTCCGGACGACAGGGGAGATCGTCATCGTCGGCGCATTGGGCAATCCCAGGCAGTCAATCGTTCCGCGCACCGTCTTCGATGGGGTCGCCCGCGAGCACAGCCGCAAGCCCGAAGAATTCTACGCCATCTGCGATCGGGTGATGCCGCAAGCGCGGCGCGCGGACGTCTTCGCCCGCGAGGAGCGCAAGGGCTGGCATGCATTCGGGAATGAAGTTCAGAAATTCAATGAGGCGGCAGCATGAACGCCCCCCAACGCGACTTTACCCCCGATCGCCGCATGCTCGACAGCCTGTCCGAGGACGACGTCTTCGCGGCGGAAGAATCGATCCTGTCGGGCATACTCTGCAAGAACGATCTTCTGAACGATTGCGGTCTCGAGGCCCATGATTTCTCCGAGGGCCTGCACCAGACGATCTACGGAGCAGCACAGCAGCTCTATGCTGGGCATCAGATTGCCGATGCTTCAACGCTGAAGCCTTTCATCCCGAAGGCAATCGATAACCTGCCGATCACGCCAGCGGAATACTTAAACAGGCTGCAGAAGGCAGGCTTCTACACTCTCCCGCAAGAGTTCGAGGCGAAGCTTCAGATTGTCAAAGGCGCATCGCTGTCCCGCCAGTTGGCAAGGGAAGCAGACTTCATCAGCAGCCTCGCCAAGGAAGGCCACACCTTACTTACGCTTGGCGATGAGATAGAGAATCTTGAACAGCGCTTAAAGGAATTGCAGTCGCGGTTTTCGGAGACGAAGGCGATAAAGTCGCCCGGGTCGCAATACCTGGCAGCGTTCAGCGCATCTGGCCGCCGGGATGGCGTCATAGGCGTGCCGATCGGGCTTGAGGAAATCCGGCGCGTTCTTTCGGAAACGGTCTTTGCCGGCGGCAACCTTTATGGCCTACTTTCTTCATCCGGCGAGGGCAAAACCAGCCTCACCATACAGATCATCTACCACGCGCTGCGCGAAGGGCATCCTGTCCTCTTCCTCTCCTATGACCAATCCGCCTATCAGTGCATTCGGCAGATGATCGCCCAGGTTCACGGCATCAGCGTCAAGCAGCAGGATGAGCCCATGCGGCTCATGAACGACAGCGAGCGCGACAAGTGCGTTCAGTTCGCAACCTGGATGGACAAGCAGCCGCTGGAAATCATCCGATGCCAGCGCGAAGGGGTAGGGCAGCTTACGGCCTACGCCCGCCGGTTCATCAAGAAGCGCGCGAACGGCAGAACGCCGCTGATCGTTCTCGACCACATTGGCAAGGTGAAGCCTCGCGATCCGAAGCTATCGCCAGACCGCATATCCGGTGAAGTGACAGTCGAGCTCAAGGCTCTCGCAGACGAGACACAGAGCGCGTTCCTCGTCCTGAACCAGCGCAACAGCTCCGGAACCCGCCGCGACAATCCACGGCCAATCTCGGCCGATCTATACGGGGGTGAGGGCGCAAAGGCCGATTATGACGGCATCATCTACCTGTACCGCGCCGAAAAATACAAAGCCGACCGCGTAGCGACGGCTGCGACCGACTCCGATTGGAAGAAGATCAACAAGGTCTTCGGATCCGAGATCGAGGGGATCGCGGAGATCGGCAGCATCAAATGCCGCTTTGGCGATCCGAACGTTCGCGAGCAGCTGAAATTCGAAGCGCAATACACCCGATACGTTTCGATGCGCCCCGAGCGGCCGGCGGAGTTGTTCTGATGCACGCCTTACTTCAACACATGGGCTTCTGCAGCCGCACATATAAAGGCCTCTCTGGCTACCTCGATGTGCGCCATGTGGTTCATAGCCTCGACGCAGCGGCGTTTAGCGGCGTCGAGGTGTGGGCCGTAATTCAATGGCCATCTGTGCTCCAGAAGATCAATGGCCTCTGCCGGGCCGCAAATGTACTCGGGCGGGCGCTTTCCGATACGGATGGCTACGGGTGCAGTCCATTGGGCATCGCCGCGATGGCTCTTCGTGTGCATGGCAAACCTCCATGTCTCCAACAAGCCGTATCTCGGAAAGTAAGGTGCGCGCTCGCACGTTCAACGCCTCGCTTGTTTGGTGAGGTGGCGATCGAGAGAACCACGGAGATCGGCAGCCTCAAATGCGGCTCCATGCGCCCAGAGCGCCCAGAGGAGTTGTTCTGATGCAGCAGCTCTCATTCTTCGACATGATGGCAGCGCCCCCGGCGCCGGTAGCCGCGCCGGTTGCGGCAAAAGTAAAGCTCTCGCCTTGGCAGATCGAGCAAAGAGACAGCCGGCTAGCCCGCTTTGCGTACCGTGACAGCCTGCCCAGCGATGATGCCGGAATGCTCAACCAAGCTTGGATAGAGCTTCGCGCCTATGACACCGCGGTTCGGAGCGCCGACTACGACGGTATGGTGACCTCCGGGAACCGCCTGAAGGCGATCGGTGAGCACGCCTTCGGGATGACGATGGAGGAGGCAGAGAAGGGCGGGCCGCCGGATGGCAATGGCCGCTTCTTCTGCCTGAATGATGCCTCACGCTGGCTTATGGACGCTTTGGCCGCGAATGATGGTGAGATTCCCATGTTCGGCCAGAAAGGCCGGTTCGAGATCGAGGTAGCAGGGTGCCGCGTCGATTTCTCCTATTCCGGCCTCTTCGGACTTTGCGGTGGCGATGCTCGTGTCATCGACCATGAAAAGCCGTTCTTTTCCGAAACGGGCTACCGATCATTTCAAGTCTGCCCTGATGATTTCGTGATTGCAGCCGCAAAGCTCGACTGCCGGGGCTGGCTAGAAAGGGTTTGCCTCGGGCAACTCACTGAAGGCGGAAAGAAGAAGATCCACCGAACCCGAGCATGGCCTTCCTATGCGCGGCAGTGGCGAGATTCCCGAAATTACGCCGAAAAATATGCGCGCATAGACGGTTGGACCGAAGAGCGACGGGCAGAGCACGACGCGAAGCAAGCTGCTGCACTGGAGCGAATGGCCACTGAAGGCATAGACCCGGAAGAAGTTTGGAGAAGCAAATGAACTACTTTTGGCCTTCACGCCAATATCTTTGCTGTAGCAGCGGCGTTCACGAATGCCATCCGAGCCTCCTCGGCGCTCGCGTTCTGACACAGCGCAGCCAAGCATTTGCGTTTAGCCGCTTCATAAGTGGCGTCCTTGGCTACGGGCCAACGGTGATTGAGACATTCCAGCGCTTCATCGGGGCCGCAGATTTTTTTGCGAGAACCGTCTCCAATCTTAACGTGCACCGGAATCATCCAGGAGACCTTGAAATCGACCTTGATGACCTTAGCCATTTTGCACCTTCGATTTTGGACGGGCCTCGAACTTGCGCATTAGGAATTTGTTCCGAAGGAGATTTCGCACGATGAATGAGTTTGCCGGATACACCCGCCCGGTACCAGGCGGCCATTGGGGCATGCTCCGCTTTGCTCGCGACGGTCACCCCAAGCCGATCATGGGCGAGGGCGATAGGCCAATCGTGTTCGCGACCGAGCTTGAGGCCCTACGGGCCGTGAACCGGCATCTGCTCGCCTACTTCAACGGCGACTACCGGCGCGACGGCGCGAAGCTCGAAGCATCATCCGCCGGCGATGCGCTGTTCAACCTGAAGCCGTTTGTAAAGCAGCGTGGCAAGGAACGGCGGACGATAGTCGAGAGGATTGGGGCATGAGCGAGCGCCTTAATCTCGAATATCAGGTCCGCGAACTCTTCAAGGCCAAGATGGAAGAATTCATCGCATGGTGTGGAGAGAATTGGACGGTCACTCCCGAGCAGGCCATTGCCGACAACATCTTTGACAGCAAGCCCGAAGGATATCGGGAAGGGTACAACAACGCGATCGAGGGTCTTTCAGGCGCTCTCGAATGCTTCCTCGAAGAACAGGTGCCAGCATGACCATCGCCGTCAGAAGCTACACATCCGCCGCCGAGATCGTCGCCAACGCGAACGCGGCGCATCGTCGGGTCATCAACCCGCCTGTAAAGCTCACACGCGAGGTCCTGGAAGCGAAGGACGCCAAGATAGCTTCCCTTTGCCGGACCATCCGCGTTCATGAGCAGATGCACGAGCAGAAGCAAGCGATCATCGACCGGCTGAAGGAAGAGTTGCTTGAAGCCCGCAAGAGCGAGGACGCCCTGAAGGCAGAGCTTAGCAAGGCGCAGGCCGAAGGAGGGCCGAAGGTCCAAGGCGAGGAAGTCGTCAAAGAGGTGATGAAGCATTGGCCCGACCTCACCATGGCGCACATCAGGAGCGGCCGGCGGGCGGAACATGTCGTGGCGTGCCGTCACGCATGCATCATCGCTCTCGCCGATCGCATTCCCGACATGACGCATTCTGAGATTGCCCGGTTCATGGGGATGAATGATTCCAGCGTTCGGTATGCGATCAAGAAGCACCGGGCAGCGATGGGCGAGATCGAATGACCGAGCACCCCGAGGCCCAGGCGATCTTCGCGGAGTACGGCATTGAAGTCGTGCCGGCGAACGTGATGCCGGCCAACGGGCAGACCCGCGCCATTGCCACGCTGGACCGCATCAGAAACCGGCATGGAGAGGCACACGCTCGCTTTGTGGTCATGACGCTGTCTGAGACCGCCAACAACAAGGCCTTTATCGACGAGACTTCCCTGTGGGTCATCAGCGACATGGTGAGGGCGGCGGCCAAGAACTATCCCGAGCTCGTCGAGAACAATGTCTCCGCCTGGTTCGCCTTCTTCGATGGTCTCCCGCTGGGATGGCTTCAATACTGGGCATTGGACCTCGACGGCGTCATATCGAAACGACACGCCTTGGGCGGGATGATATACGAGAGGATGCGCCGGCGCTTCGGGGCCTTGGCGGTCCAACCTGATTTGCTTGATGACAGGAGAACGGCATGAGGGAATGGCACGATATAGCGACAGCGCCGCGGGATCGCCGTGTTCGCATCAAAGACGATGAAGGCTCTGTCCGCAAGATGGTTTTCAAAGCCCCGCACTGGTGGGATGTCGGTGACGGCCAGCTCCGCATCCTCGATAACGCCCTTTACAAGGGGGATGAAGACATTCTCCGAGCGGTGGCTTGGCAGGAGGCAGCATGATCACAGGACGTGACATCGGTGAGCGTTTCATCCGAGCGGTAGAGATCAGCATGGTCTCCTTCGCATCGGTCGGCCCGAGGGTATCCAGCAGAGCCGCTTGGATCGAGTACCCTTACACCCAGGCAGATAAGAATGGCTGGGGCGCCGAGCGGCTTGCAGAGGAGCGGAAGGCCTTCTGGGCCACCATGCGGACGCCTACCGCTCGCGACATCACCGAAGCCGAAGAGACGCAAGGCTGGCTGTCCCATGTCCCCGACGAGAGCGAGCGCCGGTGCCTCACGGCATGGGCATGGTGCAGCGCTCGGAAGCGGTTCTTTAAGGACTGGTGCAGGGAAGAGGGCATTCACCCGGAGACCGGTAGGCGCCGAAAAGAGCGGGCAATCTTGCGCATTTTGTTAGTAATTGGTTGTAAGCCATTGCAGCATAACGAAATCGACATAAATGCCCTGTTGCCTGATGACCCGGAAATCAGCGATAAAGATGTCATCATCGCAGAAGGTGCGACACACTGGCGGGACGCTGAGGCAAAGCCGACGGCCTGCGACTTTGACATGACGCTGGAGCGGTTCGATTGGGCTGAGGCACAAAACGCCCGCCGCCGCCAGCGCGAGGCCCGCCGGAAACAGGCGGCATAATTCGAGCATGCGCCCAAGGCGATTTGCTCTCGGCTACCGTTAAGGCGGTAGCTGCCCAATTCGAGGCCATGCCTCAACACAGGTAGGCTCCGGCCTCTGAATGTAGGCGGTGGTTCGTCACCGGGGACATTCAAGCCAGCGCGTGAACACACGGTGCTATCGGCAGAGTGCGCACGAAACTGATTGTGGAGCCATCATAAACAACACCGGCCACGCTTCGGCGCACCCTGGCTGGTTACTCATAGCCCGTCACCACCCGGTGGCGGGTTTTTCATTTGGAGAGATCATGGAAAGCGTCCTGACCTTGGCTTTGATGCTGCTGGCCGTTCACTGGCTGCTCGACTATCCACTGCAAGGTGACTTCCTCTCCAAGGGCAAACAATTAGGCCCGCTGCGCGTTTACCACCTGATCGCACATTCCGGCATTGAAGGCGCCGGCGTAGGGCTGGTCACCGGCAATGTGTGGATCGGGTTAGCGGAATGGCTGGCTCACACGATCATCGACGAGGCGAAGGTGCAGGGCAGAACGACGTTCGCCCAGGACCAAGCCTTACACATCGCCTGCAAGGCCGTCTGGCTCGCCTACCTCCTCCTGTCCGCAACGCTTCTTCATGGATCGTCTATCTCGCCCTGGTGGCGCTGATGTTCTTCATTGGCTCGCTGTCTATGTGGTGGCGGTCATGACTCCCCGTGCAGAACGCGCGGTCCTCGTATTTCTCTGTGCTGTTGCCGCCGCCTGTTTCGTCTATGCGTTGTGGTACATCTGGTAGAAAATTCATATCGCGAAATGCGATGGCCTCATCGGCTAGTAGAAATGATTTTGCTCTATTGGCCTTGTTCTGCTCGAATCAAGGCATGCTGCTGCAGGTGGTAAACATCTGCCTCAGCTTCACTGTAAAAAAACTTCTCTCGGAGTGGTACCCCTCCGACATTGTATGTGTAGACCGACCAACCATCGGCGACCTTCTTCTTCATCACCGAGGCCATCGGCTTATCTGAGAACCCCATTCCATCCCTCGAAGGTTAGGCATGCCAGTCTTGAAAAACTCACCAGTCCCTACGATGATGCAGGTTGGTTGCTCATCGCGTCAAGCTTGGCCAGCCATCTAATGTGGCCGCCTGCTTGGGTTATCATGTAGATAGCGAGTTCCAAGGGAGGCTGCGAGGGCTCCTCTGCGCCCGGCTCATGTCGATAAAAGTGCGCGCCATCGATCCAATCCTTGAAAGAGGCAACCTGCTTCTGCGCGAGATAAATAGCGGGTTTCTGGTCGGCATAAATTCGATTGACGAGAGGCTCTAGATGTTTCTGCACCTCGCCGCCGCTAAGTTGGTGCGAAGTTGGAAACATTAAGCGAAACAGGCTCTCGGTGGCAAAGAAGCTCGATCGGAGCGCACCTTTGCCATCCGGTGGGCTCTTGTCCAAGTATGAGAAACCCTGCTCATAGACGGATCGGACGCCATTGTATCTGACGCCGATGAGAGCCGTAATGACCGATATGCGAACGGCTTCGAAGGCCTCGTCGACAGTCAGATGCACGCCGCCCAAATCATCGATTCGATACCTGAGGTCTTCCTCCGCGAATATCTCTCGGGCAGCTTTCAGAAACCGAGCTTGGAATACTCTGGAACGCTCTTGTTGGAACTGGTTATTAAGCTTCTTATAACGAACGGTAATTAGGTCCAGAAAATCACGAAGATCCAGGTCCTTGACGATGCTCGGCCAAGCAGACGCATAGCTAGAGTTTCCGGGAATAGGTATCCCAAGTTCACGAGCTAGGACTTGCCCAAAGTCTTCTGCAAAGAAATTTTCGCCGATAAGAAAACCAATCCTTCGACGAGCCCTCTCGCTGTCCGGCAGAAGCTCCGAGTTTCGAAGATATAGTTGAGAAAATCGATGTCCCTTTGGGGCCTCATTCATCTGTTTGCACCATGCAGTCGTGTTGAAATAAATCAAAGGTAATCAGACGTGGCACGCGGTGGCAAGAGGACCGGCGCTGGCCGCCCCAGAGGGGCAGCTACGAAGCGAACGCGCGAGATAGCTGACAAGGCATCGTCCGAAGGACTGACGCCTTTGGAGGTCATGCTGACGGCAATGCGCGAACACGCCAAGCAGAAGGATTGGGATGCTGCTGCATCCATCGCGAAGGACGCGGCGCCATACATGCATGCCAAGCTCGCCAGCGTGCAGCACTCAGGGCCAAAGGGTGGCCCAATCCAGACCGTCGACCTAACCAACGTATCGGATGATCAGCTTGCAGCACTCGAAGCTATCTTCGGCCCGCTTGCCGGATCCGGCGACGATGATGCGGGCGATCCGGGCGGAGAGGGCAAGGAGAGCCGCTGACGCCGAACGGGAACGCATCGCCAAGGATGCGGAGCGCATACGGGCGCGCTGCCAAACCCTGGCTGGCTTCGTTCGTGAAGCATGGCATGTGCTGGAGCCTACGCAACCATATATCCACGGCTGGCATATCGATGCGATCTGCTCGCATCTCGAAGCCATCACCAAGGGCACGTTCCTTGCGATGGGGCTTTCGAACCGGCTGCTGATCAATGTCCCGCCCGGGACGATGAAATCCCTTCTCGCCTCGGTCTTCTGGCCGGCGTGGGAATGGGGCCCGATGCAGATGCCGGGCATGCGATATCTCTCGACCTCGTATTCGGAAAGCTACGTCAAGCGCGACAGCCGCCGGATGCGCGATCTGATCAAGTCAGAGTGGTATCAATCGCTCTGGCCGGAAGTGAAGCTTAGCCGTGAGGGCGAGGCATCATTCGCCAACAGCAAGACCGGGTTTCGCGAGGGCGTTCCGTTCTCGAGCATGACCGGCGGCCGCGGTGACCGGGTTATCATCGATGACCCGCATTCGACCGAGACCGCGGAAAGCCCTGCAGAGCGTCAAAGGACAACGCGCATCTTCCGGGAATCGGTCCCGTCTCGCGTGAACGATCCGGAAAAGTCGGCGATCGTCGTCATCATGCAGCGCCTGCACGAGGATGATGTCTCAGGCCAGATCATGAAGCTCGGGCTTGGCTACCAGCATCTGATGCTGCCGATGAAGTTCGAACCGGAACGGCGTTGCAAGACTGCCCTCGGCTTCGAAGACCCGCGTACCGATGACGGTGATCTGCTCTTTCCCGAGCGGTTCCCGCCGGAAGTGCTTACCCGAGATCAGAAGGCGCTCACCGATTATGCGGTGTCCGGTCAATACCAGCAGCGCCCCGTTCCTCGCGAGGGCGGCCTGTTCAAGCGTGAGTGGTTCACCGGCAAGATCATCCGCCAGGCTCCGGCAGGCACAGTGTGGGTTCGTCATTGGGACTTGGCTGCAACGAAAAAGGCGACCGCGGCGCGGACCGCTGGCGTGAAGCTTGGTCGCGCGCCCGATGGTTCATTCGTCGTCGGGCATGTCGCCAAGACACAAGACGAAGGCAACAAGGTTCGGCTGCTTATCAAAGGTACGGCCGAGATTGACGGCAAGGATGTCGAGATCAGCCTACCGCAGGATCCGGGCCAAGCTGGCAAGGTGCAGGCGCAGGACATGGTTGCCATGCTGGCCGGCTGGAAGGTGAAGGCAGAGCCGGAAACCGGCGACAAGGTGACCCGCGCCGAACCGTTCTCAAGCCAGTGCGAGGCGGGCAACGTTTACCTGATCCAGGCGGATTGGAATGAAGACTACCTCGACGAGCTGTGCCTGTTCCCGGGCGGTTCGTTCAAGGACCAGGTTGACGCCTCATCGGGCGCCTTCGGGCGACTGCTGAAGCCTCGACCGCAGCAAGCCCTATTCGGAACATACGGAAACCGTTGATGCCAGAAGCGAAGCCGAGCGATACCAGCTCCGACTACAAGGCGATGTGCTCGTATTGGGACATGGTCTCGACGATCCTGGGCGGCGCCGATGCTATGCGCGCGGCGGGCGTCAAGTACCTGCCGAAGTTCCCGAACGAGAGCCAGCCTGATTACGACTTCCGCCGGCAGAACAGCAAGTTCACCAACATCTTCCGGGATATCGTTGAGAACCTGGCCGCCAAGCCTTTCGCAAAGGAAGTTTCACTCTCCGACAAGGTGAGCGAGCGTATCAAGAAGCTGTCCGAGAACATCACCGGGCAGGGCGATCATCTGCACGTCTTCGCGGCAAATTGCTTCTTCCGGGGCATCGGCTATGCGATCGACTGGATCCTCGTCGACTACACCAAGAATGTCCCGGAGAACGCCACACAGGCAGATGAGGAGAGGATCGGCGCGCGGCCCTATTGGGTGCCTGTCACGGCTCAGAACCTCATTGCCGCCTATTCCGAGATGATCGGAGGCGTGGAAACCTTCGTCCATGTCCGCATCAAGGAAGATACGACAGAGCGGGCCGGTTATGGCGAGAAGACGATCGAGCGGGTGCGCGTCCTCAATCGTGAGGTGACGCGGGATGAGCGCGGCGAGGCGATATCGGCCGCTCCGGCAACATGGGAGCTGCTGGAGAAGCGCAAGGGACAATCGGGCGAAGAGGTTTGGACATCGGTCGGCTCCGGACCCATCACCATCGGCGTCATCCCGATCGTGCCTTTCCTGACCGGCCGCCGCGTCGGTCATTCCTGGCAGGTGATCCCGCCTCTCAAGGATGCCGCCTTCCTCCAGGTCGAGCACTACCAGCAAGAGAGCGGGCTGAAATACATCAAGGAGCTGACCTGCTTCCCAATGCTTGCCGCGAACGGCGTAACGCCTCCGGTGGGAGAGGATGGCAAGCCCGCGCCGGTTCCCGTCGGGCCAAAGTCTGTCCTGTATGCCCCGCCCAACGGTGACGGCCAGCATGGCGAGTGGAAGTTCATCGAGCCGTCGGCGGAATCGCTCCGGTTCCTCGCCGAGGATGTGAAGCAGACCGAGCAGCAGTTGCGCGAGCTCGGGCGCCAGCCACTCACAGCACAGACCGGCAATCTCACGGTGGTGACAACCGCCTTTGCCGCACAGAAGGGTAATAGCGCCATTCAGGCTTGGGCGCTGAACCTGAAGGATGCGCTTGAGAATGCCATGAAGCTGACGGCCATGTGGCTCCGCGAGACTGAGGAGCCGGAAGTCGCGGTCCATGATGATTTCGATCTGGACCCGAACGACGAGAAGGGACCGGACACGCTGATCAAGATGCGGGCTGCCGGCGACCTGTCACAGCGCACGCTCTGGAGCGAGATGCGCCGCCGCAATGTGCTCTCCCCGGAGTTCGACCCGGAGGCGGAAGAACGGGCGATCATCGATGAAATTCCCTCCGATCCTTCGGAGGATGAGCAGAGCGCAGCGCTCGCTTAGCCACACAGTTAGCCGCCCACGCGGCTTTGTACCGTCGCAGCCTTCTGACTGCGGCGCGCTTCTCATGCTCGCCTGTGGATGCGGGAGGGCGACCGGATCGGATGATCCATAGCAAAGGGCGGATGCCCGGAAAGAGCAGTCATGAAACTGAAGACGATCACGACCGCAGACGGCAAGACCTATGCGGAGGTCAGCGACGGCAAGCCGCTTTTCATCGGTGACGATGGCAAGGAAATCGCTTTCGATGCGCCTGGCACAGTGGCAACCATCTCCCGCCTCAACGGCGAGGCGAAGGGCCATCGCGAGGGCAAGGAAGCGGCTGAGGCGGCGCTTAAGGTGTTCGAAGGTCTCGACGCGACGGCGGCCAAGGATGCGCTCGCCAAGCTGAAGACGATCGACGACAAGAAGCTGATCGATGCCGGCGAGGTCGAGAAGGTCAAGGCTGAAGCGATCAAGGCTACCGAGGAGAAATATGCTCCGATCGTCAAGGAGAATGAAACGCTCAAGGGCCAGCTCGACAGCGAGATGATCGGCGGCGCGTTCTCCCGGTCCAAGTATGCGACCGATAAGCTCGCGATCCCGGCCGACTTCGTGCAGGCCCGTTTCGGTACGAACTTCAAGCGCGAGGATGGCAAGGTCGTTGGCTACGATCAGGCCGGAAATAAGCTCTATTCCAAGGCTCGCCCGGGTGAGCTGGCGGACTTCGACGAGGCGCTTGAGCTCCTCGTCGACGCTTACCCGCAGAAGGCCAGCATCCTGAAGGGCAACGGCCATTCGGGCGGCGGTGGCAAGCCCGGCAACGGGCAGGGCGGTGGCAAGACGATCACCCGCGCAGAATTCAACCAGATGACGCCCCCCGATCAGGCCGCCAAGGTCCGCGAAGGCTTCACGGTCACCGAGTAACCCGCAGTTTCTGCCGCGATCCGGATGGATGGCGGTGTTCCGGGCTGGATAGCCCAACCCAACCCAATGACATCGCCATCAACTCCTAGAAAGGGCAAGCTCAATGGCTAATACGCTCACCGGTCTCACGACCACGCTTTACAACGCACTCGACGTCGTCTCCCGCGAAATGGTTGGCTTCATCCCGGCTGTCACGTCCGACATGACCTATGAGCGCGCCGCCGTCGGTCAGACCGTATCGTCTCCGGTTGCGCCGGCAGCAACGGCAACCGACATCACGCCGGCCGTGACTGCACCGAACGACGGTGACCAGACCATCGGCAACGTGCAGATGACCATCACCAAGGCCCGCCGCGTCCCGATCCGTTGGAACGGCGAAGAAAAGCGCGGTCTCGACAACAACGGCGCCAGCTACAACGTCATCCTTCGCGACCAGTTCGCCCAGGGTATCCGCACCCTCGTGAACGAAATCGAGGCCGATCTTGGCGCGCTGCATGTGAATGCATCTCGCGCTGTCGGTACGGCCGGCACGGCTCCCTTCGGTACCGCTGGCGATCTCAGCGACACCGCCGGTGCGCTGCGCATCCTCGAAGACAACGGCGCTCAGGGTCTGGACTTCCAGATGGTGCTTGGTTCCGGCGCGATGCAGAACCTCCGCGGTAAGCAGTCGGTTCTCTTCAAGGTCAACGAAGCCGGCCGCGAAGACATGCTCCGCAACGGCATCACCGATCGCCTGCAGAACTTCGCACTTCGCAACTCCGCTGGTGTGAAGAACTTCACCAAGGGCACTGGTGCATCGGCGACGACGAACACTGCAAGCTATGCCATCGGCGCGACCGTGATCACCCTGGCATCGGCCGGCACCGGTACGATACTTGCCGGTGACGTGATCACCTTCGCAGGCGATACCAACCAATATGTGGTCGCCTCTGGTGACTCCGACGTCTCGAACGCCGGCACGATCACGCTGCAGGCTCCTGGCCTTCGTCAGGCTATCCCGGCCTCCGCGACGGCAATCACGGTTGTCGGCAGCTCCGCCCGCAACATGTTCTTCGCCCGCTCGGCAATCGCTCTTGCGACCCGCGCGCCGGCTCTCCCGGCACAGGGCGACATGGCGGCCGACCGCATCATCATCACCGATCCGCTCTCCGGTCTTTCCTTCGAGGTCTCGCTTTACGAGCAGTATCGCCAGATCCAGTACGAAATCGCAGCGGCTTGGGGTTGCGCAGCGATCAAGAAGGAACACATCGGTCTGCTGCTCGGCTGACCGGTCTGAACAACCGGCCGGGGCTTCGGCCCCGGTCTAATTCTCGTCTGCCGAGGCTCGACCTGGTGAATTACCCTCAGGCTCGCTGATGGCTTGGTCCAGGTTGATGTTCAGCAAGTGGCAGAGGTCTTCTGCCTCATCCCTCAGGAGGCCCTTTAGTGGCATCCCGGGAGGCATCTCGGCAATCAGACTGGTGTGCGTGTCCACAACATCCCAGCCGGTCACCAAATTGAGGGTCAAGTCGTATCTATTGGTGCTCATCGGGCAATCGAACGCAGTCCGGGATACTTTGTTCCAAGCAAAAACGGAGAACGAACATGGAAACGATGAAGGTCAAGCCGTGGTCTGAGGACCAGGGCGATCATGTGCTGATCAACAAGGCGGATTTCGATCCTGATAAGCACATCCTCTACGGCGACGGGGATAGCGGCGGTGCTTCTGTCCTGCGACAGGACGGCCCAACGGTCGCGGAATATGTGGCCGCCGGTTATCTCGCTTCCAACTATCCGCCGAGCGGATACGCGTCCCGAAGCACGCCGGAAGAAATCGACGAAGCCGTGGCCGCGCAGGCTGTCAAGACGCCCGCCGAAGTGCTCGCGATGGCGACGGATACCGACGTCCATTTCAAGACCTTCCAAGCGGAAGCCCGGAAACTCCTTGGCGAGAACACG
This sequence comes from Rhizobium sp. P32RR-XVIII, assembly GCF_012641395.1. GTDB lineage: Bacteria > Pseudomonadota > Alphaproteobacteria > Rhizobiales > Rhizobiaceae > Rhizobium. Next base: position 885,002 of record NZ_JABAIH010000002.1, read on the forward strand.
CCAGCGACCAAGGATGAAATTGTCGCCGCTCTCGAGGCTCTGTCTCAGCAGTGAGCGACAAGGTCGTTTGGTGCGATCGGGGATGGCAACCGGTCGCGATCGGTTTCTGCCCGAGCGAAAAAGCTTGGGGTCGGGAAATGCAGCGACTGAACAGCGCTATTCCTTGGCCCGACGTACCGAACGCGGGCGGCCACACACAGTGGCTCAAGAATGACAAGACGGACGAGGCGATAATCCTCGTCGTCATCCATAGCGCTGCCGAACGTGACGCGCTCGAAGTTATCATGACCATCGTTCACGAAGCGGTCCATGTCTGGCAGTTCCTCTGCGACCACATCGGAGAGAGTAAGCCAGGCATCGAAATGGAAGCCTACGGCATCGAGAATATCTCGCGCAGCCTCATCGAGGCCTATTGCAAGACGCAAGGGAAGGGCCGGAAATGGCTTTGATTGTCGAAGACGGCTCCGGCATGACCGACGCCGACGCCTTCATCAGCGTCGAGTATGCCGATGCCTATCATTCCGCCATGGTCAACGCGACTTGGACCGGTGATGTGGCGCTCAAGGAAGGCGCTATCCGGCGCGCGACAGCTTTCCTGTCGAATTCCTACCAGTGGCAGGGATACAAGCGTCAGGGACGCCCTCAAGCGCTCGCCTGGCCGCGTGTCGATGTCACCGATCGCGAAGGCTGGGGCGTTGCCTTTGATGCCGTCCCGGTCGAGATCCAGAAGGCAACGGCAGAAGTCGCTTTGCGCGAACTGGTGTCGCCCGGTTCGATGAACCCGGATTTCCTCGCCTCCGAACAGGTGAAGCGGGAGAAGATCGGGCAGATCGAGGTGGAATACCTGAACGCGAATGCGTCGGCGCAGTCTGCACGGCCGATCCTGCTGATCGTGCAGGACATCATCGGGCCACTGCTGTGCAAAGGCGCCGGTAATAGCCTCGTCGGGAGTTCGTATCGGGTATGAGCAAGTTCAACTATGGGCGGCTGCAGAAGGTCGCTGAACGCCTCATCTCCGAGTCCGGCCAGACGGGTACCGTGACCCGCTTAACCACCGATCTCGTCTTGGGCGGCGATCCGGTGGAAACCTCGTACACGGCCACGCTAGTGCCGATGACGTACGATCAGCGGTACATTGACGGCACGGTCATCACCACGGCTGACCGGCAGATTTACATCTCGTCGGTCGGGCTCGCGATCGTGCCTCAGGTCGGCGACATCGTATCCGCCGGCGGGGTTGAGTATCACGTCATTGCGGCCGATCCGAATAACTATGACGGCGTGACCAATGTCGTCTTCATCGTACAGGGAAGAGTTGCGGCATGAGCGTCATTGGTGCTCAAGCATAGCGTCGCTCACCTCACGTCCAGTGTGGCGCGGCCTGATAATGTTCTTCAGGTCAAACCCCTGACGACGAGCTTCGGCTAGGTAGTCTTCGAGGGTACTTTCCGAGATGGCTCTATCTCGTGCGAGCACCCAAAGAAACCTGCGGTCTGGCGTGCCAACCAGTGCGATCCGATACTTAGGATCGATCTTGAGCACCCAATAATCGCCATCAGTAAAGGGAAGCCAACGAAGGCCGGCCGGAAGAAAGTTCACTTTCAGCTTCGCATTCGTCTCGTCGATAGGCTCTGCTTCGCCGACCGCCTGCTTAGGCTGGTTGTCCTTGTCGAAGCAGCGGTTGTCGACGCGGATCCTTCCATTGGTATCAAGGGAGTAGTGTGCCGTGATGTCCGTTGCGCCATCGTCTTCATATTTGATTGGAAGGCGGACGATCTCGTACCAGCGCCCCAGATACCGGTTAAGGTCGAGACTCGGGATTGCGGTGACTTCGCTCATGGCTTCGGTTCTCCTTCAATGAGCAGCGGCAACGACTGCGGAGCGATTCAGTTCCGCACACGAAAAGAGCATGAACGACAACGTGCCGTGCTCGCTCATCACTCGCCTCTGGCTCTTGGGATGTGCGTTTGCCCACCTTGGCGGGCCGTTGCCAGATGGCTGATCGGATGACACATGACCTTCGAAGAACTGCTCAATACCTTCGAGCCCCGGCTGGCGGCTGCATTTCGCGAGGCTATAGAAGGGATCAGGTCGGCCGTTGTCTTGCGGACCATCGTCGAGCGCCTGGAACGTGGTGACATCGCTGGAGCTGTGGCGGCGATCCAGTTTGAGCCGGAGGCTTTCGCTACCCTGGAACTCGCGCTGCGCGATGCTTTCAATGCCGGCGGCGTCAATATGGTCCAGAGCCTGCCGTCCTTGGTTTCGCGTGATGGGACCCGCGTGCTCTTCCAATTCGGAGTCCGCAACCTCGAAGCAGAACGGCTCATCCGCGAGCAGTCGGCCACACTGGTGACGAACATCACCGACGATCAGCGCGAGGCGCTGCGGATGGCCTTCGAGGGCGGCCTGTCGAAGGGGAAAAACCCCACGGCGACAGCTCTGGATGTCATCGGCCGAGTGAACCGCGTGACTGGTCGGCGGGAAGGCGGAACGATCGGGCTCACGTCTCGCCAGGTAGATTTCATCTTGCGAGGTCGCGAAAACCTGCTGTCAGGCGATCCGGAGCTGATGAAGCAATACCTGGACCTGAAAACGAGAGACAAGCGCTTCGACCGCTCTGTGACGAAGGCCATCCGCGAGGGCAGGGCAGTGGATGCCGAGTTGGTCGGCAAGATGGTCGGGCGTCTCTCGGATAACAACCTTCGCCTTCGCGGCGAGATGATTGGCCTTGAAGAAACGCGGACGGCTCTGTTCTCTGCACGCGACAACGCCATTCGCCAACAGATCGATGGTGGCAAGATCACGGCGCAGGAAGTAACCAAGCACTGGATGCATTCGGATTCGGAGCATCCCCGCATGCAGCACATTGAGATGGCAGCGCGGTATAAGGCTGAGGGCATCCCGCTCGATCAGGCTTTTGTTGCGCCAGACGGCACCTTGCTGATGTACCCGCACGCACCCGGCCTTCCGGCGAAGCACAAGATCGGTTGCAAGTGCCGCTTGAGGTATGAAATCGACTACATCGCGGCCGGTCTGCGCCGGTATAGGGCGAGGGCGGCCTGATGGCTTCGCTTTCATTCTCGGCTCAGGTGTCTGGATGGGTAGAGAAAGTTCCGGAAGCGGTGGAGGCTGTGCGCAACCAGAGCGCCGCCGACGTCGTCAAGGAAATGCAGACGCTCAACAGAGAGGGCGGGAGACTGCCTTTCGAGACCGGCTTCCTGTGGGCTTCGCTGATGGCATCCACTGCCGCCATGCCCAGCATCAATCCGAACGCCCAGCCAGTTGACGGGCGGGCCTACAGTTTCGACTTCGGCACGATTGAGGCGGTGATTGCGGGCTCTTCCTTAGAAGATGACCTATTTTTCGGCTACACCGCCGCTTATGCAGGCCACCAGGAGTATGGCGCGAATGGTCGCCCGGCTGCTGGCTTTGTCCGTCTTGCAGCCCAGAACTGGGATGTGCACGTCAATCGGAATGCGGAGAAGGTACGGAAGGCATTTGGTCTGTAGCGCCTTCCATCTTCATCATCAACGTCATCTGCAGAGTGAAAAGAGACAGGCGCGCCGCTTTCAGCGTGTTGTTGCCGAACTCGGTAGCTCCAGCCTCAGAAGCCAGCATCAGCCATGCGTTGTGCAAGGCATCGTAAATCTCGCTGTCTGACAAAGGCGGCTTTTCGGACATGGGCAATCGATACATGGCGACGAACACGGACGCAACGATATTTGCTGCGCTGGTCGCGCACCTGCAGGGCATCACGTTCTCACCAGCGCTGCCGATAGCCGGGCCGAACGTCTTGTTCCCGCAAGCCGGGCAGCCGACACCGACAAAGTACCTTCGCCTGGCGTTCCTGCCTAACCGGCCACGCCCATATCCGATCGCAGATGATCCAGAGCCACGGCAAGGCATCCTGCAGGTGTCGGTCATCTGGCCCAAGGGTGTCGGAATTATCGACCCGCTCAATGTCGCCGGCCAGATCATCGAACGGTTCAAAAATAAAACACTCTTCGCCTCTGGCGTGAAGATCACGATCAGCAGCGAGCCGTGGGCAGCTGGTCCACTCATCGAGGACGCTTCAGTCCAGGTACCCGTCACCATCCCCTACATCGGCTTCATTTAGAGAAGGAAACCATCATGGCAGGCATCAAGACTACCCTTGCGGGGGCGAAAGTCTCCATCAGCACGGCGGCTGTCACGCTGCCACTCGACGCGACTGGCTTTGCGGCCCTGACATTCACCCCCGTTGGTAGCGTCGGGAACCTCGGCGACTACGGTGCCTCGCCGAACATGGTCAACTACAACACCCTCGACACCGAGGTGACGTCGAAGGCCAAGGGCGTCGAGGACGCGGGCGAGCTCTCGATCGAGGTAGCGCGCATCTTCGATGACGTGGGGCAGATCGCCATGCGTGCTGCTGCGGCCACCAAGTTCAACTATGCGATCAAGATCGAGTATGCGGACGCTCCGACCGAGGACTGGTCGAACACGGTAATGTACGCGGCCGGACCGGTGTCTGGCCCCCAGATGCTCGGCGGCTCCACGGACGATTTCATTCGCGAGAGCTACACGGTCGCGTTCACAGACCAGCGCCCGATCTTCGTCGCTCCGGTCGAAACCCCGTAAGGTGATCAAATGGACCTTCTCTCTCTCAACCCCAACACCATCACGGTTGACCTCAAGCATCCGGCGACCGGCGCACCGCTTGGCGTGTCTGTGGAACTTCAAAGCCTCGAAAGCGATGCTGTGAAGGCTGTAGAACGGCAACTGAAGAATAAGGCCCTCAGGGCGGGGCGGAACACCGTCACGGCTGAGAAGATCGAAGACAACACGGTCGCTATCCTGTCGGCCGCAATCGTGTCCTGGGTCTTTTCCGGGGAGGCCAATCTCGGTGGCGACAAGAAGCCCGCATGCACCGATGCGAATAAGCGAAAGCTGCTCGCCGTACCGGCGCTGGCAAAGCAGATCGATTCCGCGCTCGGAGATGACGCCGCTTTTTTCGGGAACTAGGCGAACGGCTGAGTAAGGCCGTCGCCGTCGCTGTCGAGTTCAACACCCCAGGCTATGAACTGGATCATGGCAAGGACGGGAAGGAAACCGTCTCGAAGCGTGTGATGTACGAGCGGTTCGACCGGGCCGCTTTGATCGAAGAGCCGGATATCCCCGAAGAGGGGGAACATATCTGGCTCTGGTTCTGGCAGTTATCGCGCCGCCGGCAACAGGGCATGGATGGGCCGCAGCCGCTCACCTACACCGAGATATCGGGATGCTCGAGAATGACAGGCGACATCCTTCTTCGGGAGGAAGTCGCCATCATCACCGACATGGATGATGCCTACCTCGATGCTCTGGCAAAGGAGCGCGAGGCGCAACGTGTGGCAAATCGGAAATCGAATGCGAACTGATGAGGCGGCTTTCCCGCCTCTCTTGGCCCATGCTTTGGAAAGGTGAAGTTTATGGCCGATGTGGCGACTCTCGGCATTGCCGTCGAAAGCACTGGCGTCGACAAGGGCGCGAAGTCTCTCGACAACCTGGCCAATGCCGCCAAGAAGGCGGAGGCAGCCACTCAGGGCGTGTCGGCGTCCACAAAGAACGCCGGGGCTGCGGCTATGTCTGCATCCGCGGGATCGAGCAAAGCCGCAGCAGCTCTCAATCAGGAAAGCGCGGCCGCAACCAAGGCAGCCGGTGCCTTGAGACTGCACGCCGCTGCTGCCAACCAGAATATGGCGTCCTTCAGCAAGTTCAACACCTCCAACATTGCGGCGCAGTTCCAGGATATCGCAGTCTCGGCCCAGATGGGCATGGGCGCGTTGCAGATTGGCCTCCAGCAGGGCACTCAGCTCGCGGCAGTCATTTCGACGATGGAGAATCCTGTCCGCGGCCTCGGCGCCGCGTTCCTGTCCGTACTATCGCCGGTAAGCTTGCTGGTCATCGGCCTGACCTCGCTTGCTGCCGCTGGCCTGCAGATGGTCAACTGGCCAAAGCTCGCCGCCTCTGCGCTCATGGCGGTAGCGGGCGCGCTTCAAACGGTCGCGCCGTATGCGGTAGGTGCTGCTGCCGCTTTGGCGCTTCTCTACGCGCCCGCCATAATTGCCGGCCTAACGGTTGTCTCCGAGGCGATTTTGGGAGTAACGGCGCGATTGATCGGCTTGGCAATCGGTTTCGCTGCGGCGAATCCCGCGCTGGCCTTCATTGTGGGCATCACGGCTGCGGTAGCTGCCGCCAACGTCTTCCGCGACGAGCTGACGAACATCTTTGGCGTCGATATCGTTGGGGCAGCAAAGACCGGCGTCAATTTCATCATTGGCTCGTTTGTCGGCGCCTTCAACGACTTGAAATTCGTCTGGTCGCAGTTCCCGAACATCATTGGCGCGGCGGCCGTCGGCGCGGCCAATGCAGCGATTGGTGCGATCGAGAAGATGATCAATGCCGCTACCGGCATGCTCAATTCCTTGATCGAGAGCGTCAACGGTGCGCTATCCAAACTGCCTGGCGGCTTCTCCATCGGCACGATCGGCAATGTCGATTTCGGTCAGATCGACAATCCTTATTCGGATGCGCTAGCCGGCGCTGTAGGTGATCGCAACGCCGCCCTTCAAGGTGCACTGAGCAAGGATTACCTCGGCGGTTTCGGAGCTGCCATTGCCCAAGGCGCTTCCACGGCATCCGACAAGCTCAAAGAACTCGCGGCCAGCCTGACCAATGTTGAAGCTGCAGCCGGCAAGGCCGGTGGCGCAGGCAAGAAGGCCGGTGAGGATACTGCCGCAGGGTTTGATACGGCGAAAGTCGCCGCCAATCAGGCCAAAGAAGCGATGTCGTTCGCCAAGGACGTGGTGGGCGGGTTCTTATCCGACTTCAAGCAAGGCATGGAGAGCGGCAAGGGCGTCTGGCAATCGTTCGCAGATGCCGCATCAAGGGCACTCGACAAGATCACGGACAAGCTCTTGAACCAGATGCTTGACGCAATCTTTCAGGTCAATGGCGCCGTTGGTGGCGGCGGCAGCGGGGGCGGAGGTGGCTTCCTATCCAGCCTCTTCGGCGGTCTGTTCGGTGGCGGCACAAGTTACTTCCCACCGGCTCCTGGCCTGTCTCCCGGCCTGTTCGCCAATGGCGGCACGTTCATGCATGGCGTGAGCGGATATTCAAACAGCGTCGTCAACCGCCCGACAATGTTTGCCTTCGCCAAGGGCACCGGCCTCATGGGCGAGGCTGGTCCGGAAGCCATCATGCCACTGAAGCGCGACGGCAGCGGGCGTCTCGGCGTGGCGGTGAACGACAACAAGGGCGGCGGGGGCAAAGTTGAGATCAACATCATCAACAACGCCGGCGCCAAGGTCACGAAGCAGGAACGCCAGACAGCGAACGGTACGGCGATTGATGTCATGATCGATGAGGCTGTTGCCAAGAAGATCGGGACACCAGGCTCCGCATCACGCAACGCCATGCAGTCGAACTTTGGCTTGAAGGGAGGCCTCGCACGTCGATGAGTGCTCCTGACTGGCCTTCAACCCTACCGCAATCCTTTCTCCGCGATGGCTACGCGGAGGAGGGGGCGGATAATCTGATCGTTTCGGAAATGTCGGTAGGTCCCGCGAAGATGCGGCGCCGAACGACAGCGAATGTCCGCAAGATCAGCGGCGGTATACGGGTGACGGATGATCAGTTCGCCACTTTGCGAAGCTTCGTATCGGATACCATCGCCGATCGAGCGATGCCTTTTATCTTTCCCGATCCTCACGGCGGCGCGGATCTGCTGGTGAGGATGACCAGCACCTATAAGGTGGCAACCCTAGGGCTTGAGTGGCGCGTCGATATTGAACTTGAGGTATTGCCATGAGCCGAACGGTCTCCCCGGCCTTCCTCAATGCCATCAACTCGCAGGAGACCGACGAGGTTGTCATCTGCCTGCTGACGGTGACGCATGAGGATCTGGCCGAGCCGATCTTCCTTTCCTCAGACGCGACGACGCGGATTTCGGATTCTCCGCTCGTCTATGCGACGGTGAGCCGGGGCAACGAATACCTGTTCCTGCCATTCGAGTTCACACTGCCCGACGACAAGAGCGACAGCCCGCCGCGCATCCAGCTTTCGATCGACAACACAGATAGGTCTCTCGTGGCGATGCTGCGGTCGTTTACGACACCGGCAAGCATCAAATTGGAGATCGTTCTGGCGTCCAGTCTGGACGACGTCGAAATCGAGATGCCGGCGCTGCAGCTCTCGGAAGTGACAATCGGCGAGGAACAGGTGACGGCAGACCTTGTTGCCGACGCGCTGATCAACGAGCCGTATCCGGCAGGGCAGTTCACGCCCGGCGCGTTCCCTGGATTGTTCTGAGCCCATGCAGAAATTCGTTGGCATTCCATACGTGCCCCATGGGCGCGAATACACCGGCGCGGACTGCTGGGGCATCCTGTTTCTCTACTATCGCGACGTGCTCGGCATGCCTGTTCCCGCTTATTCCGCGGAGATGGACACCCGAGAGTTCAAGCACGGCAGCATTGCTCCGCTGGTCGCAGAGGAGCGCGAGAAGCACTGGCACTTGGTGGACGCGCCACAGCTAGGCGATTGCGTGCTTATGCGGGCGGGGCGGCATGACAGCCATGTCGGCGTCTTCCTCGGGCAAGGCCGCATGCTCCACAGCGAAGGCCCACATCCGTCCGTCATTGATCGCATCGGCGACATGCGCTGGCGAAACAGAATTTCTGGATTTTACAGGCTCAACGAATGCTCGCACTCGTAGAAGATAGACGCGCGGAATTGTTCGCGCCGGGAGAGGATGTGGATGTCTATCTGCGTCGGTCTCCGCTTCGCCAGCAGCGCGAGCATGTTCGGGTTCCGGCTGGCATGTCGATTGCCGAGATCATTGAGCAATGCGGGATCGAGCCGAGCCGCCTATATGTCACAATCAACGGTCATTCGATCGAGTTCAAGAATTGGTCGCGCGTCCGGGTAAAGCCAGGCGCCGTCCTGTCCATCGTGAAAGTGCCGGGCAAGGGCGCTCTTCGCTCGATCCTCAGCCTAGTGGTTGCGGTCGCTGCGCTGTTCTTTGCAGGCCCTATTGCCGGCGCGCTAGGCTTGGCGGGTGTTGCGGGCGCGACCAGCGTGATCGCCGCCGGGATTACCATTGTCGGCTCGCTGGCCATCAATGCGCTGTTCCCGCCGGCCAAGCCGGAAGCGCCGGCAATCGACAAGACCAAGACGCTCTATTCCATCGGCGGCGGCAAGAACTCTGCAAACCAGTATGGGGCTATTCCCGTCATCTTCGGCAGGCACAGAATTTCGCCTCCCTACGCGGCTGGCGCCTACACCGAGCTGTCAGGCGATGACCAGTACTTGCGCATGTTGTTCGTGGTCGGCTATGGCCCCGTGTCCATCTCGGATCTTCGCATCGGGGAAACGCCGATCGATCGGTTTGCCGACGTCAGCTATGAGATCATCGAGAACCATCTGACCCAGGCGCCGACACTCTACACCAAGCCGGTCTTCGAGGAGTCTGTTCAGATCCTTCTCGAAAACGAAATCGGATGGAGCGCAAGCAGCTGGACACAGCGCACAACTGCGGATGATGTTGACGAGATTTCGGTAGATATCAGCTTCCCGAACGGCGTGTACCGCTATCAGAAAAAGGACGGGAAACGGGTTAACTATCAGGTCGTCGTGGAGGTTGAATATGCTGTCGCTGGCTCCGGGGCGTGGGTCAGCCTGCCAGCGATTGGCATCACGGCGTCGTCATCTCAAGCCATTCGACGTTCCGTCATAAGGGCAGTTGCGCGAGGCCAATATGACATCCGTGTCCGCAAAGCGTCCCCGGACTACAACGGCGGAGATACCGTATCCGAGACGACATACTGGACAGCTCTTCGGGGTCGGCGCAATGCATCGGTTGTCAGCTTCAACAAGCCTCTGACGCTAATCGCCGTTCGCATCAAGGCGACCGGCGAGCTTTCCGGAACTGTCGATACGTTGAACTGCATCGCATATCCCACTATCCCGTCGTGGAGCGGCACGACATGGATATTGAATACGACGACCAACCCCGCCGATTACTTCCGAAACGTTCTCCAAGGCAGTGCCAACGCTCGGCCTGTCCCAGACAGCCAGATCGATCTGCAAAGCCTGCAGGACTGGGCTGTCTATTGCTACGTCAACGGGTTCACCTTCGAGTACGTCGCGACGGAGCAGCGCTCTGTCTACGAGATGCTGACGATGATTGCGGCTGCTGGACGTGCCGCTGTGTCGCTTCGTGACGGCCGATGGGGTGTTGTTTGGGATATTGAAGACTCCCCGATCGTCCAGCACTTCACACCGCGCAACTCGTGGGGGTTCTCGTCCAATCGTGGCTATGCCGACCTGCCGCATGGATTCCGCGTGTCCTTCATCAACCGTGACAACGGCTATCTGAATGACGAGCGGTTTGTCTATGACGATGGATACTCAGCTGCGAATGCCACAAAGTTCGAGGGCTTGGATTTCCCCGGCGTTACCGACAAGGATCTGGTGTGGAAGCATGGCCGCTATCACATCGCGCAGAACCGCCTACAGCGCGAAGTCTACACACTTTCCACGGATTTCGAGCACCTTGTCTGCACACGCGGCGACCGCGTACTGGTCAACCACGATACGGTGCTGTGGGGGCTTGGTGCGGGCCGGGTAAAGGCTGTCACGTCCTCACCGGATACAGTCACTATCGACGACACGTTCACGATGGAGGCGGGCAAGACCTACTCCATGCGTTTTCGGCTTGCGGACGGCTCGACGCTGGTGCGCAAGATCACCGGAGCGGATGGCGAGTTTTCCAGCTTCACACTCAGCGATACGGGAGGCCTGCCGACCACCGGAGATCTGGTGATGTTCGGCGAGGACGGGTTTGAAAGCGTCGTCCTCCGGGTTAAGAGCATCACGCCGCAAAAGGATCTAACGGCGCAGCTTGAACTTGTCGACGACGCGCCGGAAATCATGGATGCGGACAAGGGCACCATACCGGATTTCGAAACGGGCATTCCAGGGCTGATTGACTACCGCTCCTATGCTCCGACGTCGATGTCTGCGATCGAGCGGATATGGACTACCACGCCGGCAACGTCCGCGCTGACCGTGTCGTGGCTTGCGCCTGATGTGGGGCATGTAACTGGCTACATCGTCCGATACGCCCCAAAGGGGACGGGCAATTGGTTTCCTTCGCTTACGGTATCT
>NZ_JABAIH010000030.1 GCF_012641395.1 Rhizobium sp. P32RR-XVIII
CCGACCCCATGATGGAAGGGCCATTGTGCCGATTCCGAAGAGAAGCAAGAGCCCGCAGGACAGTTGAAGCCCTAGAACCGGAAAACCTGAACATGCTTGACTTCAACCGGCCGAATAGAGACGCTCGGTTGTTCAACCCCTTATGCGAGCGATGCTCGACGTCGGCCATGATTTCGCTTTCGGCCGCATCATAGGATCTGAGCTTATCGGTGATCATGACACGTGGCAGGATGCCTTGGGCTTCAACAGTTTTCGCATCAGTTTCCGTGCCGCCTTCTTATTCCTGCGACTCGGGAGCAGGGCATCGAGAACATACCCATCAGCGTCGACGGCCCGATTTTTTGCCCTGATGGAAACGGCCATTTCGTCCAGATGCCACTTGTCGGCAAATCTCTCCCTGGACCGCCTCCGGATAAAGCGGGCATATTCGCGCCGAATTTGGCAGCTCATTCCGAGACAGTCTGGAAGGAGACTTCAAAGCCCCCGCTCGGCCAGCAGTCTTCTACATGACGCAGGCTCAGCGGAAAGCGGAAATACAGCCATACCGCATGCGCTATGATCTCGGCAGGAAAACGATGACGCTTGTATCGGGGCGTAGCGAATCGGTCGGCGGGTTCGGGTTCATTCCCGAAAATACCCCCGAAAATGTTAAGGCGACGCTGCCCCGCAGGCTCGCCGCGTACGCGCCGCTTCTCTAGGGGCTGTCTGTATCGGCCGACTGATGCGCAGCAGGTCGCCGGCGACGCTTGCGGTGGACAAGTGCCCGCGAGCGGATCGCCTCGGGTACATCCACCCCGCCGAAAGGGGCCTCTACACTGGCGGCCTTATCCCAAGTCGTTCCCGAAAGCTCGTTCCGGTACCGACGCAAATAAGTCGTTCGCGCTCAGCCAAGTCCATGTCTTGGCTATAAAATTTGGCCCTAAAGAAAATCACGATAGCGGGGTTGATGGTTCGGTTCCCTTCAAGACCAACGGAGCTGACTCCGGCATTTTGCACTTCCAAACCGGACAGGTCGGTCAGCGCGATCGACGTAGCAACATTCCAGCATCGGCGGGATCGTCGTGGCTCGTGGCCGGGATGCCGCCGACGTGCCGTTGATTGTTTCCTTCGGTCCACACGTCCTAAAGTCGTTTCGTGTCTGGAGCTATGACCTGCCTGAGTAGGGCACGCGAGCATCATCTGTCGCTATTCTCGTATCTCGACAACCTTGACCGACACGTCCAACTCCACGAAATCCTCCGGCATTCCCGCATATCCGCCGGTAACAGGCATGATCTGTCCATTGTTGCGGGCAAACGCTACGGGAATAAGGCAGGCTTCTCCCACTCGTCGGTGAGTGGGATCAAACGCGATCCAACCGGCTCCCGGAAGATAGACTTCCGCCCAGGCATGTGTAGATCCGCCGTCGTCGACAGAGGCCTGAGGGTCGTAAACGTAACCGGAGACAGCACGCGCACCGAACCCTAGGCAACGAACAGCTTCAATGAAGAGCGCTGCGATGTCCCTGCATGAGCCACTGGCCTGCTCCAGTGTTTGTTGCGGCGACTGCGTGCCTTCCTCGTCTCGGATGCGATAGCTGACATTTGTCAGAATGCCGGCATTGATATCTTTCAGCAGCGAAAGCGTGTCGGTCGGGCGGCTGCCCACGAACGCTTCGGCCCAATCCGCCACACGGCTACCGGGAGACGTCACGACAGCAAATGCGCCGAGATCGGTCTTGTCTTCGGTCGAGTACGTGAAGGGATAGGCATGCGCCGAGATGTCTATATTAAAAACCGGCCACGGGTCGGCAGTCTGCTCGACAACGGCAGCACTGGTGATCGTCAGTTCCGCGGTCTGTTCAGAGAACGTCACTGTCGCGATGGTGTTGCCGAAGACGTCCTTCGCCCAGTCGATCGACCCGCTCGCAGAACAGTCGATGCTGAAAGACAAGGTCCGAAGCCGTTGGTCGGTCCGAGGCGACAGCATCAGGCGGTGCGCAAGCAGTCCGACGGGCCGTAAGTAACGGTAGGTCGTTCGATGCTTGATCTGGAGTTTCATAGTGATTTCCCGGCGGCCAGATTGTTCAGTCAACTCAAGCGTGGGTCAGCGAAACGACGCCCGCAAAGTGTTCGTGCCTTGCAGACGCCATTGTAGCCACGACGGTTCCACACGCGGCCAATCTCATCCTCTTACACGTCGCCAGTCGCGGATGTCGTCCGCTGTGGCCCAAACCCGGCCATCGAAGGCAATCATCCTTTTGTCGAACTTCGACTGGCGATCGCCCCCGATCGTCGTTCTTGGAATGGCTCTCCAATAACACGCGCCTTTGTTATATTCCCCAGCAACGTTATCGCCGTCTACTCACGATGCAAGGTCGATCGCATTGACATCCGACCTCCCATCAGTTCGACATCGTCTTCTTAGTGACGCTCAAATCGGTATGAAGGATCCATGATCAGATCAGAACTCGTTCATATCATCACCCTTCGCAACCCGCATCTTTACCGGCAGGACGTGGAGAAGATCGTCAGCACAATTCTTGATGACATCGCCGAGGCTCTGGCAAACGGCGATCGTGTCGAGCTTCGGGGTTTTGGCGCGTTTTCGGTTCGCTATCGGCCGTCGCGCTCGGGCCGGAACCCCAGCAACAGAACAGCCGTATTCGTTGAGGATAAATGGCTGCCGTTTTTCCGCGCCGGTAAAGAGATACAGAAGCGATTGAATCCGGAAGAGAAAACCTAGGCCGCCAATGCGGCATGTGCACACTACCCCCGCATGCTGGATTTCACGTTGGAAGATACGGCCCCTTCAACCGAAGCGCCTATAATTCTGCGTGTCCTACTTGGCGCGGGTATGATCACCCTCTACTGCCCACTCGCGAGAATGGCAACGATGCATGATAGCGGAGACGAACATCCTACAGGACAGGTTTGCCCGCCTGCTCCATGACATCGATGAAGACGGAATAGGGCAGAACGAGAGAAAGGGGCGCCTTGGGAATTTCGAGGGCGCCATAGGACTTGTACCAGTCCGCCGCCCGCTCATCCTTGGCATCGATCAATAGTAACGAGCCGCCGACCTGCGACGAGACCTGAATACATCGCCGTGCGGCCGCAATGAGCAATTCACCGCCCAGCCCCCAACCTTGGAAAGATCGGCTCACCGCCAGACGACCGAGGCGAAACCCGCCGATCGGATGACGTCCGCCGCCCGATGGCCGGGCCGTTTCAGGCGCCAGATCGAAGTCGACCTGCGCCGGGCTCAACGTATAGAAGCCATGGATCGTCGTATTATCCGCATTATCGACCGCGACATAGGTTTTAGAGGCGCCGCTCTCATGAGCCTGCCGCGCATATCTGGCCAGGAAATCGTTGAGGTCCGCCTGACCACAATCGAAGCTCTTGCGACCATGCTTCCTGGTGATCGGCTCCTCATGCCAGTCCGGAAGCGTCATTTACGGTTAGCAAGCGAACGGGCCGCTGCCTGCAGTCTGGCATTCGGCTTCGGCGGGTTGTCCAGCAAATCCAGTATGAAGCGGGTCTGCTCCTCGTCCAGGCTGATCTGCTCGGCCTTTTCGATAACTGCCTGGGCTGCCAGCAGCGCATTGCGCAACACGAATTCCTTGAGGCTGGTTCGCTCGAGCGCGGCCGCACGCATCAGCCGGGCCTTCTCGGCCGGCGGAATCTGCATCGGGAAACGGCTTGTATCTTCTGCGGCGGCTCTGGGCATGGCAAAATCCTCTTACCTACACACTATAGGTCTTTCGCAGCTTGATTTCAACGTATGTTCAATGAAAGCACCTATCAATCGGGGGCAAATCCATCAACGTCGCAGCTCGTGCGGTGTGCGCGGGTTGTGCAGCCTCCCGAACCGCATCGAAAGCGCCCAGCGAGCAGACCGCTCAGGCCATAGACGAGAAGGCGGGCACGATCGACGGGAATACCCACGAGCCGCGCCGACCGCTCGCATGTCATCCATCGAACAGCAGATCGCCGACCGCGTCGAGTCCGCTCAAGCACGCATCGTCAAGACGCTGAGTGACCTCGTCGCCTTCCCGTCGATTGTCAAGTCGAACCCGAAGGAGGCGGGCCCCGGCGAACGCGACTGCCAGCTTTATCTGCAAAAGCGATCGGAGGCGCTCGGCTTTACGACCGACCTCTGGGATCCGGATGGCCCGGCGCTGTACGCAAAGTATGAAGGGCGTCCCGGCGCCAACAAGGGGCGCACCTTCGAGGGCCGTCCGAACCTTGGCGGCACCTTGAAAGGGACTGGCGGCGGCCGCTCGATCATGCTGACAGGCCATATCGATGTTGTGCCTCCCGGCGCTGCGGAACATTGGACCACCGATCCTTTCGTGCCGGTGCTGAAGGACGGCTTTCTGCACGGCCGTGGAACCGTCGACATGAAGGGAGGTGTCGCCTGCATGCTGATGGCGGTTGAGATCCTTAAGGAATTGGGGCTGGAGCTTAAAGGCGACGTCGTGTTCACGACTGTAGTGGACGAGGAGATCGGCGGCATGGGATCGCTTGCCATGGTCGATCGAGGCTTCAAGGCCGACGCCGGTATCATGGCCGAGCCGACAGCAAACCGCATCGCGCCGCTCTGCCACGGCATCCTCTGGGGCAAGATCATTATCGACGGCATCGGCGGTCACGCGGAGCTAACGCCGAACGCATGGTACACGAGTGGCCCTGTCGATGCCGTGCAGCTCTGCCGCCAGATGCTCGACGGCATCGACATCCTTAATCGCCGCTGGGTGTTCGATCCAAAAAAAAAACCATCCGCTGATGGAGCTGCCAAACCAGATCATCGTCACGCAGATAAGCGCCGGCGAACATCCGTCATCGATGGCCGGCCGCGCCGAAATCATCATCGGCGCGCAATATCTGCCGAGCGAAAAGGACGAGTTCGGTCTCGGAGGTCATGTGAAGCGCGAGATCGAGGAGCACGTTGGCAACATCTGCCAGGCCGACCCCTATCTGCGCCAGCATCCCGCCCGCGTCGAATGGATTCTCGATGCCGACTGCGCCGAAATCCCAGCCGACAGCCCGTTCGTGTCGACCTTCCAGGAGGCGGTAGCGACGGCAAACCTGTCGCCCGCCCTGTCCGGTTTTGGCGCGCATAGCGATATCGGCCTGCCGACGGGGCTTGGCAATACGCCGACCGTGAACTTCGGTCCTGGCGACCCGGCGCAGGCACACCAGCCGAACGAGCGTGTCTCCGTTCGAGACCTCATAAACTGCACCAAGGCGATCGCGCTCGCTGTGCAGAGGTGGTGTAATTGAAGTTAGTCAACGAATAAAATACACCAATTGTGTCGGCGATGCCCTAGGTGGTCCTCGCCGATTATTTCTTTTTGCATGTAATTTCAGAGTCAGCGGTTCGATCTCATCAAGACCAAGACCTGTCGCTGAGGAAAAGGGCGTGTTTGCCCCAGTTTTTCTGGACGTGAAGTCGATCGATTCCGGCGCAAGCCGTTTATTATCATTCTCTCGACGGTGATGCCTCTCATTCTCATGGGCTTTCTAGAGCGGTTCTTGTTTTTTTCGGAATCGGCATAGGATTCCCAAATCTGAGGCACGTCTCCAGGAAGACCGACGCGGGCGGCGGGCTCCGCTGTCGTGAATAAGGTCCGCGATATTATCGGACTTTATCTGTCGCCGCCGAACCGGGCACTGGTCCTCAGCGTCGACGAGAAGAGCCAGATTCAGGCGCTCGACCGAGAGCAACCGGTCTTGCCGATGATGCCTGGCATGCCGGAACGCCGGACCCATTCCTATGTCCGTCATGGAACGACATCATTGTTCGCCGCCCTCGATATAGCCTCCGGCTTCGTGATCGGCAAATGCTACAACCGCCATCGCGCCGCCGAGTTTCTCGACTTCCTCAAGCAGATCGACGCAAAGGTCCCGGATGGTCTCGACGTCCACATCATCATGGATGACTACGCCACCCACAAAACGGCGTGACAGTGGCCCTAGGCCGATAGATGTGCCTCGCCAAAGTGTGCGGCGGCTTCTTCCAACGCCTCTTCTGCCCACTGGTTAAGACTCTTTCCCGAAAGCTCGGCAGCAAGAGCTGCGCGGCGGTGGACTTCTGGAGCAACACGAAACATCATCTTGCCAGAATAGGGCCTTTGAGGCTCTTTGCCTATGTTCTTGCAGGTCTCGAGGTAATCATCGACTGCTTCATGAAAGGCCTTCTTAAGTTCAGCTACACTGTCACCGTGAAAGCCGATTACATCGGAAATGCCTGCAATTTTGCCGAAAAACACTTCGTCCTCAGCGTCAAATTCGATGCGAGCGTGATACCCGTTGTAAGTCATGGTGTTCATGGTGTTACTCCAATCTGCGTCAGGAATTCGCGAGCATCGCGCACCTGATAACGCTTTGCTTCATTATCCGGATGAGGCCGATGGAAGCTCGCAATGATGCCGTCTTTCTCGAACTTAACGCGAGAACCGTTTCCCTCGATTACGTTCGCTCCGGCAGCCACAAGCAGGTTTTCTATAGCCGCCCATTCAATCGTTCCAGAAACCGGATCTTTGAATATGGCCGCGAGGGCCTTTTTCTGCTTGCTGTTCATGCTAGCAAATATAGGGACGCTTGCTGATTATGCAAGCACAATTCAACCGCTTGGTGGATTCAGTGAGATGCACCGAGAAAAGCTCTACGCTCACCTGCGGCGGACCAAGACTGAGCGAGAAACTTTGATGCTGCCTTCGGAGATGCGGTCAGTTGGGTGGGAAGGAACCTGCCTTGCTTCGTAAACTCAAATAGTGGCTTCGGTCGCCGTAATGGTTACGGGGTCCGTAGTTCGACTCCGTTCAAGGCGAGCATCGCTCACTTTCGCAATGGCGCCCAGTCGGAAAGAAAAGATTAGCTCGCTGAACGTCCGCTTCGCGCCCCCCAGTTCGGCCGTTGAAGCAGACCTTGCACCCGCCGGAAACTAGACATTGTCTAGTTTCAAGGTAACGGCATCTTTGCGCCGCCGATAGCGGAAGTAAGCGTCGTCGCCTTCATGTTTCGACGAAGCTGCTTAAATGTTTCGCAAAGCATCCCGTCTTCATTCCGGGCTACGGGCTCATCGCCACCATTATGCAAGGCGGTCCAGCGGAAAGTCATGCGAGACCCGGGCTGGTTGACGCGTTTTGTGGAACGTCTGAAGAAGCTTGGCACTGCGATCCAGACCGCCATTCTCGCGCAGCCCATATCCGTCGATCAAGTCCTCGAACGCGTCGGGATTGCCCCACCCACTGTCACATCTCCGGCAGGCCGGCTTTTCGGAAGCCGTCGACAAAGTGATCTCGTACAGTTGCATCGCGCAGCGGCTGGGAGCTGAGCCAATGGCCGATCGTGAAATGAGGGTGGGCGATCAGGAACAATTCTGCTTCTCGCCGCGCCTCCTCACGGTGGCCCAACTGCGCAAGCGAAGCAGCCAGGAATTTGCGTGAGTTGGTACGATACGTGTCTTTCCTGCGGAGTGTAGCGGTTGCCGCCTCATAGTCACGCGCGGCGTATTGCGCCTGCCCAAGATGACAAAGATACCAGCAGGTTGGGTAGGGATTGAGCCGCAGAGCTTTTTCGATCTGCGCTAGTCCGTCGGCAACCCTGCCGCCCAGCACGGACAAGTCCGACATGGCGGCCCAAGTGTCGGCGTGGTTGGGGTCCAGCTCCAGGGCCTTGGCGAAGGCGGCCTCCGATTCCTCCCATCGACGCTCATAAGCCAAAATGGTCCCCAGAACGTAACGGCAGCCGGCATCGTTGGGATCTAGGTCGACCGCCTTCTGCGCGAACGTCGCAGCCATCCGACGGTTAGGATCTTCGGGCTCGCCGAAATGAGTCCAGGCAAGCCAACGGTTATAGGCGAGCAGACCGAGCGCCTCGGCATATGATGGCTCGAGCTTAACCGCGCGTTGGAGCAGCATATAGGCCTCACGCTCAGTTTGCGGCGACTCTTCCGTCAGGAGGCGGGCGCGCACACACAGATCGTACGCCTCAAAGTTCTTCGGCCGATTGCGCTGCGTCGGGATGGTCAGCCGGCCGACGAGGGCTTCAACAATCTTGGCGTTAACTTCATCCTGTAACTCGAAAACATCTTCCACCGTCCTGTCAAACCGGTCGGCCCACAAGTGCCGGCCGCCAAGCGCGTCGACCAATTGGGCGTTAATGCGGACACGGCCCATTGCGCGTCTGGCACTCCCCTCGAGGACATAGCGGACGCCGAGTTCCTGGGCGACCAGCCGTACGTCGACCGGCTTGCCCTTGTAGCCGTACACGGAATTGCGCGCGATGACGAACAGGCCAGCCGTACGGGAAAGGTCGGTGATCAGGTCTTCGGTCAAGCCGTCAACGAAAGGCGCATCCGCTTCATCCCCGCTCATATTGGTGAACGGCAAAACAGCGATCGAGGGACACTCGGGCAGCGGCAATATGCTCTGCAGCGCATCCGGCCAATGCCATACGTGGACCGGGCGAGTCAGGTTCTTTAGGTAGCGTTCGCCTGCATCAAAGAACCGGTCGCTAATCTTGCCGACGATCTCACCGTGAACATTGGCTGAAATGCAGATACCTCCCGGTGCGGCCTGCGTCTCGAGGCGCGCCGCGACATTGACGCCGTCGCCGAGGACGTCTGAACCGTCGTCAATGACATCTCCCAGATTGACGCCTACACGCAAAAGCAGGCGCCGGTCTCCGGAAGCCTCAACAGCGGTGGTGGTCCGTTGCATTTCTAACGCTGCTGCGACCGCGTCCACCGCGCTACCGAATTCGATTAAGAATCCGTCGCCCATGACCTTGAAGATGCGACCGTTGTGGCGCATCACAGCCGGCTCGATAACGCCAGAACGGAGTTCCCTGAGGTTCGCCAGCGTTGCGACTTCATCAGCCTCCATGAGGCGTGAATACCCCACCACATCGGCAACGACGATGGCAGCAAGGCGACGCTGAAGAGATTGATCCGTCATGTGAGGACAAGCCTAACGACTGAGTTAGCAAGTTATTGTTCAACCGCGGGTGAGTCAACAAGTCGTAAGAGGTAATGTCCAGGCCCTCAGACACGTTTGCAAAGGCGTTCAGGGCAGGCATGGAGAACGGAAACGGCGTGCAAACTGTGCGGACTGACGGGTCTTCGGGTGGAGGCGGCGTTGGACGCGCGGTGCGAAGTGTATGGCCATTGCGCCTTGGGGTCCCGCTCGAAAGAAATACAAAAGCTTCGATGCCGCTGGGACGTGTAGCTCGCGATACTGAGCGCTGGTCTGGTCGAGATAAGGCGACCTCTTTCAAACCAATCGTTCGTTGGTTGGGTAGCGCGATCGACTTGAGTGCGCCGCTTATCGAAAAGATCAAACGGAGCAGTGCTGATTGTTGCAAAAGCAGCAATAAATTCGAAATCATTCCAGCAATTGTGAGCGCGGGGAGCTGACGGCAATATCGCCCTGCCGGACGAACACGGCGTCGCCTGAAATTTTCAATCGCGAAATAGCAGGATGCGACCCAGGACCTTTCTTCCATGACACGCAGAGGCGCACCGCTCTCAGCGGGCGCTCCCAAGCATCCGTCGCCTCCAGACACACCTGGCTCATAAGCGCTCCGCGCTCTACCATCTAAAGCAAGGAAATCACCATGACTGACATCAACTCTGACAAGAAGATCGCAAACCACGGCGTCGCCTGGGAGCAGGCATTCGGATATGTTCAGGCCGTGAAGGTCAAGGACACGATCTATATCTCAGGGTAATTGAGCCACAATGGCGATGGCAAGCTCGTCGCGCCTGCCGAGCTCGATGCCGATGGCCGACCTGCTGATTTCTCGCAGATGGAGCAGCAGATCCGGCAGACTTACGTCAATGCCAAAACGCTCCTCGCCAAATACGGAGCGACGCTCGACGATGTCGTTGAAGAGACCCTTTTCGTACTCGATGTCCCAAGCGCATTCTCCGCTGGCTCGAAAGTTCGCAAGGAAATGTACGGCACGGACATGCCTCAGTGCGCCAGTAACCTGATCGGAGTCACCGCATTGGCGTTTCCGGAACAGATCGTCGAGATCACATTCCGCGCCGTGATCGACGATCCCGCTGACTGCGCTGACAAAAGCCATACGACACCCGCCGGACGCACCGATGCTCCGGCGGCAACCTTGTTGAAAAAGGTTCCGCGATGCCAAGACTAACCACTGCCAAGATACGTGTGCCTGTCGCCATGCAGCTAACGGCCGACCTCGTCGCCAGACCGCTCAAGGTTGTCGAAGACGAGGGGCCGGAACCGCATTGGACTTCGATCTCGTCTCAACAACTCGATGAACTCGTCAGCCGGGTCGAGCAGGAAGCCGGGCACGAGGGGATCTGGGTGTTCGCCTATGGATCGCTGATGTGGAATCCGGGCTTCGAAGTTGCCACCAGTGAAGATGCCGTTGCGTTCGGATGGCACCGCGCTTTCTCGCTCAGGATCGAACGGCTTCGGGCCACTTCGGATGCGCCGGGTCTGATGCTGGCGCTTCGGCCGGGAGGGAGCTGTTCCGGCCTCGTCCTCAAGCTTCCGTGCAAGACGAAGAGGCAGGATTTGCGTGCGCTTCTGGCACGCGAGATCCGCTATGCCGAAGTGTGCGACATGGTGCGGTGGGTCTCGGTCAAGACCCCGGCAGGTCCACGTCGTGCGCTCACGTTCTGGGCAAGCGCGAAGCAATCTCCGCTCACGGAGAAGATACCTCTCGAGGATGCCTCGGTTCTGATCGCCCAGGCCTGCGGACCTGCCGGATCCTGCGCGGAATATCTTCATCGGACGGTTTCGGATCTGGCGGATCGAAACATCTGCGATCGAAACCTGTGGCAGCTCCAGGAAATGGTGGCCGCAAGATTGAACGCCATCCCGGAAGCCTGACCAAGCCCTAATCCGAAACCGGGCGCCTCGCACAATCCGCGAAACGCCGCCGTATGGGTCAATCCAGCATGACCATATGGGCAGCAACCTGCTCCTCGAAGAATTTCGAAAAGGACGCGATTCGGGGTGGCAGAGCCTGATAGGGCGGATAATACAGCGTCAGCCACAAGTCAGGCGGTGCCCAGCCCTTGAAGACATGTACCAGGCGCCCGCTGCGCAGGTGTTCTGAGATGTGGAATCCCGGGAGCATGGCAACGCCCGCGCCATCTGCGGCCATGTCAGCCAGCACCTCACCATTGTTGGCACTGAAGGCTCGGCCGGCCGAGATCGTCATGCTCGATCCCCCGTCCGAGAGAACCCAGTTTTCGCGTCGACTTTCGCTGCTATAAGCAAGGCAATCGTCGGGTGTCAGTTCGGTCGGATGTTGCATGTCGACAAAACGACTGCCCGGGGCCGCAACCAGAATGCGCGGCACCACCCGGATCTTTCGCCAGATCGTGAATTTATCGGACGGCTGAGACGAAATGCGGACCGCCAAGTCGTACTCGTCGTCAACGATATCTACCAATCCATCGGATAGTGAGATCTCGAAGCTCATCTTCGGGTACCGTTCCTTGAATCCCGAAAGGATCGGCGGCAGCACGGCCTTGCCGAACCAAGTCGGCGCGCTGATCCGCAGCCGTCCTTCGTCAGCCTTGTGGGCGTTCATCACCTCGCGCCGTGCGTCATCGAGTGTCTTCACCGCGGGCTGAATCTGGGCGGCGAAGATCGCGCCATCTGTTGTCAATGATACCTGCCGGGTCGTACGCACGAAGAGCTGGACGCCGAGTTCGGCCTCAAGTGCTGCGATCGCGCGCGTGACGGCTGCGGGTGTCATGTCCAGCTCGCGGGCAACCTGGGCGAAGTTGCGCTTCTCGGCGGCGAGGAGGAAGGTCCGGAGAGCTTTGTAATCGTTCATGCCATTGTTTCAATAATTGCAATTCAATCAAAAGAAATATTGCAATTCTCGTCAGCGTTCAAGGTGACTACATTCATTTCAACGCTTGAACCAACCGCTCATTGAAAGGCATCAACATGATCAAGGATATCAAGGGACTGCATCACGTGACTTCGATAGCTTCGGATGCCCGGCAGAACAACCGCTTTTTTACCGAGACGCTTGGCCTGCGCCGCGTGAAGCAGACGGTCAACTTCGACGATCCGAGCGTCTACCATCTGTATTACGGTGACGAGAACGGCTCGGCGGGGACAGTCATGACGTATTTTCCGTTCCAGAACATGATGCTGGGCCGTCCCGGGGTGGGCGAGGTCGGCGAGACACAGTTCTCCGTGCCGAAAGGTGCCTTGAAGTTCTGGCAGGATCGTTTCACCGCCCAAGGGGTAGACGGTCTGGAAACGGATACCGTCTTCGGCGCCAACCGACTTCGCTTTATGGGACCTGATGGCGACGGCCTGGCGCTGATCGAGTCTGCTGACGACAACCGCTCGCCATGGCTGGCTGACGGCATTCCGGGCGATACGGCCATTCGCGGTTTCGCCGGTGCGCGGTTCAGTCTCCATGAAACGGGAGCAACCGAGGAACTGCTCGGCTTCATGGGTTATCAGCGTGCCGAGCGGGAGGGCGACGTGACCAGGTTCATCATTCCGGGCGGTAACGGAGCGGACAGAATTGATCTGGCCGCATTGCCGAAAACAACTTTTGCCCGCCAAGGCGCCGGCTCGGTTCATCATGTCGCCTTTGCCGTCGACAATCGCGAGAAGCAGCTCGAGGTGCGCAAGGCGTTGATGGACGCAGGCTACCAGGTCACCCCTGTTATCGACCGGGATTATTTCTGGGCGATCTACTTCCGGACGCCAGGCGGCATCCTGTTTGAGGTTGCCACGAACGAGCCTGGCTTCAACCGCGACGAGGACACCGCACATTTGGGGGAGGCACTGAAGCTGCCCAGTCGATATGAGGAGTTCCGCGATCAGATCCAGGCCAATCTCGAGCCATTGGCGGCCTGACGATACCGCTCAAAACTGGTGCCCTTTGCAACTGATCGATAACTGAGCCCAAGACTCGCACACGCCGATTTCGATGGAGAAATGCCAATGGATCAATTGGGAGCAATCAGAGCCTTTGTTCGCGTCGTCGAGGCAGGATCCTTTGCAAAGGCTGCAGACACGATGGGTGCGCCGCGGTCGACCGTGAGTAAGCTTGTTCAGGATCTCGAGGCAAGCTTAAGCCTCAAACTGCTCGAACGCACGACACGTTCAGTCACCGTAACATCTCACGGCGTTGCGTATTACGAGCGCGCCATTCGCCTGATCGCCGATCTCGATGAAATGAACAATGAGGCCACCCGTGGGCGCCTAGCCACCAGCGGTAAACTTCGGGTTGATGTAGGAGGGACCTTCGCGAATGCGATTCTGATCCCTCGGCTGCCAGAGTTTTACGCACTCTATCCAGAGATCGAGTTACATCTTGGTGTAACAGAACGTCAGGCCGACATCGTCGAAGAGGGTATAGACTGCGTCATACGTGCCGGCGATCTACCAAGCGCATCTATTGTTGCGAGGAAGTTATGCAGCGTCGAGATAGTGACCTGCGCAACCCGGGGGTACCTCGAAAAATACGGCGTTCCAGCTTCGCCATCGGATCTGCAGCGTGATCATATTTTCGTGCAATACTTTTTCGCACGTAGTCTGAAAGCAGCACCCGTTCGACTGATGAAAGGCGAGGAGAAAATAGAGATCTACAGCCCGATCAAGCTTTCCACCAGTGATGCGACTGCGCATTTGCAAGGAATATTGGCAGGGCTGGGTATAGGACAGACATTTGAATTCTTGGCACGCCCCCATATCGCTCGTGGCGCTCTGGTCCCAATCATGAACGATTGGGCGCCACCACGTTATCCTGTTCACATCGTAAGGCCAGCGGGCCGGTTTCCGAGCGTCAAGTATCAGGTCTTTGCAGACTGGGTTGCAGGCGTATTTTCCGCCTACGACGATGGCACCCGCGCATCCTAGGGGCTTTATTCATATTCATGGATAGTTACTCCACAACGACGGGCTTCTCCAATCTCTCCTTTGAAGTTATTTCCCACGGCTAATGTGAGCCATCGCCCCAAACAGCGGAGTCCTGATGGGTCCACTAAGGGGTGGGCTGCGACATGGGGCTTGGTGCCTGGTTTGGCATAAAGCGACCTTTAACTTGGAATCGCGGTTGTTGAGAGTAAACAGAAGACAACGTCGTCGTGAGACTGCGAACTACCTCCGGGCCGACTGTCCGAATGAAATTTCCCTGAGAACATTTTGGAACGAATGGGCTCTTGGCGCAGCCCCGCGCGAGGTCCACACCTCAGTCGAACTCAAAGTTATTATTGCGATAAAGGCAATTCACTCGCAATTAATATTGCTATTTTTCACAAACGCCCGTCCCGCTACATTTCCTTTCAGCAGCCGAGGCAACGAAGTCAATGGAAGCATCGGCTTCGACTCCTCAGGGCCAAGCTCATTTCATAACCAGCCGCATCCGCGGTCCCAACAACCAGAAGGAAAATTTCATGTCTAAGCTCGAAGTCTTGACCCCGGCAAACAGCCAGCTCATCTTCATCGACCAGCAGCCGCAGATGGCGTTCGGCGTGCAGTCGATCGACCGTCAGACGCTGAAGAATAACGTCGTCGGTCTCGCCAAGGCTGCAAAGATCTTCAATGTTCCGACCACGATCACAACGGTCGAGACGTTGTCATTCTCGGGCAACACCTTTCCGGAACTGCTCTCCGTCTATCCGGAGAACGACATCCTCGAGCGTACCTCAATGAATTCCTGGGACGACCAGAACGTGCGCGATGCGCTGGCGAAGAACGCCGCCAACGGCCGCAAAAAGATCGTCGTGTCCGGCCTTTGGACGGAAGTCTGCAACACGACCTTCGCGCTTTCCGCCCTCCACGACGTTCCTGACTATGAAATCTACATGGTCGCGGACGCCTCCGGCGGCACTTCGGCCGACGCGCATAAGTACGCGATGGACCGGATGGTGCAGGCAGGCGTGATCCCGGTCACCTGGCAGCAGGTTCTGCTCGAATGGCAGCGCGACTGGGCTCGTAGGGAGACCTACGACGCGGTCACAACGCTCGTGAAGGAGCATTCCGGCGCCTACGGCATGGGCATCGACTACGCCTACACGATGGTTCACGGAGCCGAAGAACGCGTAAAGCACGGCAACCGCATCGGCCCGAACCCCGCGAAGTAATGCTTTCCCTGCCGCTCCGACAATCCCGTCGGAGCGGCTTTTCTCGCAACCGGAGAACGTCCCATGAAAGTCTACCTTCTGTCGCTTGGCGCGGGCCTGCTTGTTGGCATCGTCTACAGCCTGCTCAACGTGCGTTCGCCCGCCCCACCGGTCATCGCACTCGTCGGCCTTCTCGGCATTCTGGTCGGCGAACAACTGATACCGTTCGCCAAGACACTTATGAATAAGGAGCCGGCCGCGGTCTCGTGGATCCATCAAATCAAGCCGCACATGTTCGGTCATTTGCCGAAGGGCGGCGACAGCATTGTCGGTGTTCATCAGGCGGAGGCGAGGATGGAGGATCATAGCTGATGACGACGCGTCGATCTTTTCTGAGAGGCGCATCGAGTCTGGCGTTCTCGAACCTCTTTTCCCCGGCGAAGGCCGCCGATCCCAACCAGACCGGAGTAGACACCATGCATCCCGACCTGATCCTGCACAACGGCCGCGTCACTACGCTTGACCGGGCCAATCCGAACGCGACCGCAGTCGCCATCAAAGACGGCCTGTTCCAAGAGGTTGGTTCGGATAGCGAAATCATGGCGCTGGCTGGATCCGGCACCAAGATCGTCGATCTCAAGGGCAAGCGCGTCCTGCCCGGCCTGATCGACAACCACACCCACGTGGTGCGCGGCGGGTTGAATTTCAACATGGAACTGCGCTGGGACGGCGTACGCTCGTTGGCGGATGCCATGGACATGCTGATGCGCCAGGTGGCGATTACGCGCGCGCCGCAATGGGTGCGCGTCGTCGGCGGCTTCACTGAGCATCAGTTTGCGGAAAAACGCCTCCCGACGATCGAAGAAATCAACGCGGTCGCGCCGGACACGCCCGTCTTCCTCCTCCACCTTTATGACCGCGCGTTGCTCAACGGTGCAGCTCTGCGCGCCGTCGGTTACAGCAGAGACACGCCCAACCCGCCGAGCGGCGAGATCACCCGCGACGCCAACGGCAACCCGACGGGCCTGCTACTGGCCAAGCCGAATGCCGGCATTCTCTATTCAACGCTGGCCAAGGGGCCGAAGCTTCCTGTGGACTACCAGGTCAACTCTACCCGCCATTTCATGCGCGAGCTCAACCGCCTCGGCGTAACCGGCGTGATCGATGCCGGCGGCGGCTTCCAGAACTATCCCGATGACTACGAAGTCATCCAGAAGCTGTCCGACGAGAACCAGATGACGGTTCGTCTGGCCTATAACCTGTTCACCCAGAAGCCGAAGGAAGAGAAGCAGGACTTCCTGAACTGGACGCAGTCGGTCAAATACAAACAGGGCAATGACTACTTCCGCCAAAACGGTGCGGGCGAGATGCTTGTCTTCTCCGCCGCGGATTTCGAGGATTTCCGTCAGCCACGCCCGGACATGCCGCCGGAAATGGAAGGCGAACTTGAAGACGTCGTGCCATTCTTGCCGAGAACCGCTGGCCGTGGCGTCTGCATGCCACCTATGACGAAACGATCTCCCGCGCCCTCGACGTGTTCGAGAAAGTGAACAAGGACGTGCCCCTCGAAGGGCTGAACTGGTTCTTCGATCATGCCGAAACGATCTCCGATCGTTCGATCGACCGTATTGCGGCGCTTGGCGGTGGCATCGCCACGCAGCATCGCATGGCATACCAGGGGGAATACTTCGTCGAGCGTTACGGCCATGGCGTTGCTGAAGCGACGCCGCCGATCAGGAAGATGCTCGACAAGGGTGTAAACGTCTCGGCCGGCACCGACGCCACTCGCGTTGCCTCTTATAATCCTTGGGTTTCCCTGTCGTGGATGGTGACCGGCAAGACGGTCGGCGGCATGCAGCTCTATCCGCGCGCCAACTGCCTCGATCGCGAGACAGCGTTGCGCATGTGGACCGAGAAGGTCACATGGTTCTCCAACGAGGAGGGAAAGAAGGGCCGAATCGAAAAGGGCCAGTTCGCCGATCTGGTGGTGCCGGACAAGGACTTCTTTGCCTGCGCCGAGGATGAGATCTCCTTCCTCGTGTCGGAGCTGACAATGGTGGGTGGCAAGATTGTCTACGGGGCGGGCGACTTCAAGACGCTCGACGAGAACGACGTGCCGCCGGCGATGCCCGACTGGTCGCCGGTCTGCAGGTTCGGCGGATACGCGGCCTGGGGCGAACCGGAAGGTGCAGGTGCTCGCTCTTTGCGCCGTACGGCGATTTCCACATGCGGATGCGCCAGCGACTGCGACGTCCATGGCCATGACCATGCCGGAGCCTGGACATCCAAGCTTCCAATCGCCGATCTAAAAGGCTTCTTCGGTGCACTCGGCTGCTCCTGCTGGGCCGTTTGAGATTAACGAGCTTCGAACGGGTCGGATCGTTTCCGATCCGTTCAGAGACAACACCCCCGCCGCAGTGTTTCCGCCGGAGCAAGCCGACAAACTTGCCTGGCCAGTCTGTCCAACGTCGGAGCGATCAATGTCTGCCACTACCCTCCTTGAACCTTCAGCGCCAGCCGTCCTCTTGATCGATCAGCAAGCGGGCCTTGCCTTTGGCGTGGGATCGACTGATCGTCAGGTGCTCCTCAGCAACATGGTCGCCCTCGCGAAGACCGCCAAGGCCCTGCCCGTTGTGATGTCGACCTTTGCCTCTAGGGTCTATAGCGGGCCGGTCATGCCGACAATTCAGGCCGTTTTGCCGGAGGTTGCTTCCATCGAACGGCACAACATGAATGCCTGGGAAGATGACCGCGTCACCACGGCAATTGCTCAGACAGGCCGCAAAAAACTGCTGGTCTCCGGCCTACTGACAGAGGCTTGTATATCGTTCCCTGTTCTTTCAGCACTTGCCGACGGCTATGACGTATCCGTTGTAGCCGACGCGTGCGGCGGAGTGACTTCCGAGAGCCATTCTCTTGCCTTGCGTAGAATGGAGGCCGCGGGTGCAACGATGACGTCCTGGCTCCAGGTCCTTCTGGAGTTGCAGCGTGATTGGACCCGCAAGGAAACCTACAACGATGCTCGCACCATCGTCGAAGCTCATGCCGGCGGCTACGGGATTGGACTGGCCTACGCCCGGGACATGATCCGTATAAGCCTGCGATGATCGCCGGCCCCGATCCCCACCTCCCATAATTTCAGAATTCGCAATTAAATGGAAACTATTGCTGCAATTGTTGGTGAGGCAATAACCGGCCACTATCGCTCCATCAAACGCGGCCGCTCGATGTAATCGGCGAAAATGCAGGAGCAGATATGACCTACCGATCTCACAGTTCGAATCCAGTCAAAAGCAGTCCGGCACGGCTTGTCGGCTCTCCGGCCACGCGCACCGTGTCGCTACTGGCACTCTGCGCCGCCTACATCCAGGGCCCGCCACCAAGATCTTCGACTTCAATGGCGCGCTGGCCGAGATGGATCATTTCGGCCTCCATCCGGTCGCCTTCTTCGCGATCGTCGTCATCGTCTTCGAGCTGACGGCGTCAGCCATGGTGATCTCGGGGTTCTTCCGTTGGGGTGCAGCCCTGGCGCTTGCGGGCTTCACCCTCATGGCGACATTCCTTGCCCTGCGCTTCTGGGAGATGGCGCCCGGCCTGGATCGGATGATGGCGACCAACGCCTTCTTCGAACATGTTGGCCTCGCAGGCGCATTCGTCTTCGTCGCGGCATTTGATCTCACCCAGGGAGGAGGCAAATGAGTGCTGCCAAAACCTCGACCACGTCTTCGGCGGGCACCTTCGCTCCTCTCGCGCAGCCGGTCTTCGCGGTTCTGTGGATCGCCACCGTTCTCGGCAACACGGGCAGCTTCATGCGCGATGTCGCCAGTTCCTGGCTGATGACGGATCTGTCGGCATCACCGGCCGCAGTCGCCATGGTCCAGGCGGCAGGAACCCTGCCGATCTTCCTGCTTGCCATCCCCGCAGGCGTTCTCACCGACATCCTCGACCGCCGCAAGTTCCTGATCGCAGTCCAACTCCTGCTGGCATCCGTCAGCATCTCGCTGATGGTCCTTTCCCAGACAGGCATGCTTTCGGTCAGCGCGCTGATTGGCCTGACCTTCCTCGGGGGCATTGGTGCCGCGCTGATGGGCCCGACCTGGCAGGCGATTGTGCCGGAACTGGTGGAGCGTGAGGACGTCAAGAGCGCAGTGGCGCTCAACTCGCTCGGTATCAACATCGCCCGCTCCATCGGGCCTGCTGCTGGCGGCTTGCTTCTTGCCGCCTTTGGAGCCGGGATCACCTATGGCGCCGACGTTGCCAGCTACATCTTCGTCATTGCCGCACTGGTTTGGTGGCCGCGCGCGAAGAATGCCAACGATGCGCTACAGGAGAACTTCTTCGGCGCCTTCCGTGCCGGCCTTCGTTACACCCGCTCGAGCCGCCCCCTGCATGTCGTCCTCCTGCGGGCCGCTATCTTCTTCGCCTTTGCCAGCGCCGTTTGGGCACTTCTTCCGCTTGTTGCCCGGCAATTGCTCGGTGGTGACGCCAGCTTCTACGGTATCCTGCTCGGTGCAGTCGGTGCAGGCGCGATTGGTGGCGCCCTGGTCATGCCGAAGCTGCGCGAACGCCTGAGTTCCGACGGCCTGCTTCTCGGTGCCGCGCTGATCACCGCTGCCGTCATGGGTGTCCTGTCACTCGCCCCGCCGAAGATCGTTGCCATCATCGTTCTTCTGTTCCTTGGTGCGGCATGGATCACTGCTCTGACAACGCTCAACGGCGCGGCCCAGGCTGTTCTTCCGAACTGGGTGCGTGGTCGCGGCCTCGCCGTCTACCTCACCGTCTTCAATGGTGCGATGACTGCCGGGAGCCTTGGTTGGGGCGCGGTCGGCGAGGCTGTCGGCATCCAATCGACCCTGCTCATCGGAGCCGCCGGACTGCTTGTGGCCGGGTTCATCATGCACCACCTGAAGCTTCCTGCAGGCGATGCCGACATGGTGCCGTCCAATCACTGGCCTGAGCCGCTTGTTGCGGAACCCGTTGCCCATGACCGTGGTCCGGTTCTGATCCTGATCGAGTACAAGGTCGAGAAGCAGCACCGCAGCGCATTCCTGCACGCCATCGATCATCTTTCCAACGAACGCCGCCGCGATGGTGCCTATGGCTGGGGTGTCACCGAGGACTCGGCTGACCCGGAGAAGATCGTCGAATGGTTCATGGTGGAATCCTGGGCTGAACATCTTCGGCAGCACAAGCGGGTCTCCAATGCCGACGCCGACCTGCAGGGCAAGGTCCTGACCTATCATGTCGGCCCTGAAAAACCTGCCGTGCGCCACTTCCTGACGATCAACCGGCCGGGTGCCGCATAATGAAATTACAGGGCAGGGCGGCTTGGCCGCCCTCTCCATTATCTCACTTGGCGCAATGAATTCGAAACAATTGATGCAATTGCTGAGGTTCGCAATTGACGGCAAAACATCGACACCTCGCGAGACCGAACATCGCGGCATCAGATTTAAAGCAAGAGAACAGCGATGAAAATTCCGTCCCTTCCCACCCTGCTAAGCTTCAATGGCGGTTATGTCGATACGCTTGGCTTCCTGTCTCTCTCAGGGTTGTTCACCGCCCACGTCACCGGCAATTTCGTGACTTTGGGGGCGACCATCGCGCACGGTCTCGATGGTGCATTGTCAAAACTCCTGGCACTGCCGGTGTTTTGTCTGGTCGTCTTTGTTTCTCGGCTGGTTTGCCTGAAGCTTCAAAGTCGTGATGTCTCGCCGATCCGTCCCATGCTGGTCATTAAGCTTTTGCTTTTTGCGGGCGTTGCTGCCTACGCACTCTACCACGGTCCGTTTCGGCCGGACGAAGGCTTTGTCACGCTGGCCGTCGGCATGGCTTTGGTTTCCGCGATGGCCATTCAGAACGGCCTTCACAAGGCGCATCTGTCGAAGGCGCCGCCTTCGACGCTGATGACCGGCACGACCACGCAGATCATGCTCGATCTCGCGGACATTCTTGCCGACCCGAAAGCCGACGAGGTCGCGATAGCCAAGGCACGGGTGAACAAGATGGCGATTGCCGTCGCGACATTTGCTCTCGGCTGCGGCGTTGGTGCCATCGGCTATATGTACGCTCCCTCATTCGCGTTCACCCTGCCTGTCGCCATTGCCAGTGTCGCTCTTTTTGCAAGCCGCGCTGGGGCCGAGTCCTGATACCTGTCGCCCTTTTTTGATCCGTCCAGTTGGAGAGGACATCGTTATGGATATCGGCAGTGAAGCGAGCGGTATTGCAAGTCTGATCGCACCCATTCTTGAACCGCTTGCGACAGGATTAGAATTATTCGGCGTGGGGGTGATCCTGGTCGGGGTTGTGATCGCGACCGGACGCTACCTGCTTGACGTCTTCGCAATCGATCAACGCGACGCTTACGAGCGACGATGTCACGTTGTTTCGCCAGGGCGCGGATAAGAGGCTTGTCATTGAACTCAGGCTGTTGCGCCAGACATAGCTTTCCACTGCGCCATTGCGCGGATCCGATGAATGTGGGTGGCGAGGGCGGAGCGTTTCCGATGCGGCGGGACGAAAAGATTTCGGATTGCTGAGAAGACGGAGGTGAAGCGTTGCAAGCCGCCGACAGATCGAAATCCCTGCATCATCCGTTCCCGTTTTCGAACGGGCACGTGAGAATTCTCTGCGCGATTATTCAGGCCCTTGTGCGAGCGATGTTCGACAGCGGACATCGCGTCCCGTTTTGCCGCTCCGTATGAGCGCAGCTTATCAGTGACGATCCGCCTCGGCGCCAGGCCTTGCTTCTTAGCAGGCTGATCAGCAATCGCTTGGCAGCTTTGGTATCGCGGCGGGCCTGGACGATCTCATCGAGAACATAACCATCCTGGTCAACGGCACGCCACAGCCAGTGTTTTCTGCCTGCGATGGAAATCACGACCTCGTCCAGATGCCATATATCTTCGCGCGACGGTTTCTTTCTGCGTAGCTGCCTGGCGTAAACCGGGCCGAAGTTGCGGCCCCATCGCCGAATCGTTTCGTAGGATACGACAATGCCGCGCTCCAACAGCATCTCCTCGACCAGCCGCAGGCTCAGAGGGAAACGGAAATACAGCCAGACCACATGGGCGATGATCCGCGGCGGAAAGCGGTGGTTCTTGTAGCTGACGATGGGATTGTTCATCTCAAACCCATTATCCGTGAACCGTTAAGCCGCAGACAACGTGACATCGCCCCTGGGACATCTTCGACGCAGTGCTCACGCCCGGCGACCTGATCCTGCTCATATCATGGAAGGATGCCGCCGCAGCCCAGGCATACGAGGACACGTCGGCACCGAATGATAAGGCCAGGATCCGGAGAATGCGGATCGTACGCGACTACGGAAAATACGACCGTCGCGAGGCCCCTCAATACTTCGTGGATGCCAAGGGCGGCGAGACCGTTCGATCCTGAATGGAACGAATGCCTATCAGACATCAATAAGATAACCACAGGGAATTTCCGCCGCGCCCTTCTGATTGGTAGCCTTCCCCATCGAGCTTATCCGTTCGCAACCACTGGCCGCCAACCGGCTTGCCGGGCCGAACGACGGACGGCGGCCCTCAAAGGCAAAAGGCTTAAAAATGCACCAGAATTTCATGATCGCAGAGAGAACGACCGGCTCGCGCATGTCGCTTATCCTGCTCCGTATCGCCCTCATCGTCGTATTTATCTGGTTCGGCTGCATGAAATTCACGGCCTACGAGGCTAACGGCAATGCGGGATTGATCGCAAACAGCCCTTTCATGAGCTGGATGAACGTCGCCTTCGGCATACAAGGTGCCAGCTACGTGATCGGCGTGATTGAGCTGTCGACTGCAGCGGCGCTGATCGCTGGCGCGTTCGTACCCCTCTTCTCAGCGGTGGGGGCTACGATGTCGACGATAACGTTCGCAATCACACTGACATTCTTCCTCAGCACACCCGGTGTCGCGGAACCGACGGCAGGCGGCTTCCCGGCTATCTCGGCCCCGATCGGACAGTTTCTCCTAAAGGATCTAGTGCTGTTCGCCGCATCGCTGAACCTCCTGTTTGCATCCCTCGAGAACTATGCTGCTTTGCACAGAAGTCGGTCTCGGCAATGCGGTAGTAATCCCTGAAATGTGAAGATGTGAAGCCGGTTGCTTGGCGTGGGTCGTCATCACAGCACGCCCGTGCTTCTCCTCCAACCACTGGCCCGCGCCGTAGACTTCAAGCCCGATGCTGTCGATGAGGACGTGCACAGGCCCTTCTGCTGAAACGGGGCGGCCTCGCCATCTGTCAAATGATCGACCCCTCCGTGCCCGTCGGCTCAGCGTCGTGTGATCGGGGACGGCGAGATCCAGTCCCATCAGTTTCAGCACCGATGCCAGCAAACCCTCCGTCTGGCGCAGCCGCAAGCCGAACACCAGGCCCAGCATCAGAGCGGTCTCGATTGCAAGATCGGAATAGCGCGGTTGACCGCCGCGCGTCGTCCGCTTCGGCGCCCCAGCCCTATCAAAGGAATGGGTAGATGACTTCCTCACGCGACGTGATGACTATTTTCCTAGTGTTGTTCCAGTCCCATATCAATCGGGGACATATGTGCAACTACGACGACATCAAAGGCGAACTCGAACGCTTGGCAAGGAAGTGGTGGAGTTTCGAACCGACACTTGGTTCTTTGACTGTCACCTAAGCGCTGGGGAAATCAACAAACATTTGCGCCACAATCTTAGCGGCGCAGAGAGCCTGTTTGTTGCGGCGCTTGGATCGGATGCCGCCTCTTTCGGAATCCTGCCCGAGAAGATCGCCACGGTCGCGCGTCACTCCAGTCGGGTAAAGCCTAGCGTATAGGCGTGACCTTCCGGCCCCATCGCCGGATCGTTTCATACGAGGCGATGAACGCGCGCTCCAGCAGCATTTCCTCGACAAGGCGTAAACTCAGTGGAAACCTGCGGAACCGCCGCATCGCTGGTGCCGTGGTTCTCGAAGTAGGCAAATTCGTTTTCATGCAGCAGGAAATCCGCATTGCGAAAACATTCCGCATTGCCGATATGGTCGAAATGCAGATGCGACAGGATCACCGTGCGGATCGCGCTGAGTGGAATATTGCGCGCGGCAAGCGCATTGATTGGTCCCGGCCGATCGCCGGCGCTGCCTGTGTCGAACAGCGCGCATCCCTCCGGCGTATGGAGAAGCACGATGGTACTCCACCCGAGGAAACCCCGTCCGCTCCGGCCGGGAAAACCGCTCATCAGAATGTCATATGTCACAGTCATCGCGCCTCGCAAGTCCTTGGGTTCGTTGGGCAGGGCCACTCCACGCCATCAATGCGTTTTGCAGTTTTCTACCTAGGCCCGGCGGCCGGTTTAACAGCTTCGAACTGTATCAGCGCCGCTCAAACAACGCAGCCATAAGTTCCATAAATCAACGATATGCCACACGAGGAAAATCGGCCCAGTCGATGGTTCGAACCCTTTCAAGAGCAAGGCACGTTAAGAGGCGTAATCATGCATGAGACGGTCCACTCCTAAGCGTCGACCGCACGGATGTTCACGTGTCGCAATCTGGTCGCGACATCAATTTGATAGGAAGATTGGTGGTCACTACAATTATTTCCTTCAGGACACGACGGTCGGACGAGCCAGCCCATCGTTGTCCGCCCGTGAGCTTCATGGTAAGCGCGAGCTCTTCCTGGGGGATCACATGCAATTTTCGCTTCAGACCGTGCTGATGGTGGCGCAGGCGCTCGCAAGCATTTCAACGCCCATCGCTATACTTCTCGCCATTCGGCAGTTTCGGTTGGTTCGCCAGCAGGCAAAAAACAATCCGACACTGCCGCCGTCAACTTCATCCTGCAGGCAGAAGGCCAGTTCGACCGCGCGATCGAAATGCTCATCAATGCTCCGCCAGACGTTATCAGGCAGGCTTATGCGCCCGAGATCGACCCTTCCTGGAAGGACGAGGATCTGGCGGCCTTTATTTTCATGAAGCGACTGTTTGGACAAGTTTCGCGCATGGTCTTTATCGCCCATAACCAAGCCATCGATCTCGGCATGTCACAGAAGGATCGGGAAGACCTGATTGTCGATTGGGAGAATACGCTCATCAGGTATCGGGAGCACCCGGTCATGCGTCGGATTTTTGAAAACGCCATGCGCAACCAAGACTACAACCGGCACATGCTGGCCATGTGCCGAAAGATATTCGATGGCTCCTCCGGATCGTCTCTGAACTAAGGCCCTGTTCCGTTCAAGCAGCCCGCCGGCAGAGGGTCAGGACGAAAAACTCACGATAACAAAAGTCCGGTTGATCAAGGAGGCTATCCGGATCCTCGGCCAAACTCTTCCAATAACGACGGTCGCTCTCAGGTAGATCGTAATCGGGCGCTACCGTCGCGAAGTAGGCGATCAAATCGCGGACATAGGCGCGGGTATGTTCGCCGGCTGGCGCCCAACGCTCGACGAGCCAGCCGCGACGCCAGAGCACGTCCATGCCGGTGTCACGCAGCCGCGCTGGAATCGTCGAGCCGCAATCCGTGCCAAGCACGCCACGCTCACGGAACGTCCGCAGCCGCACCGCCATAAACCGGCTGAAAACGCCGTGATCCATCGGCAGGATCTGCAGCATCGTGGAGTCGAAATCCTTGACGGCAAGGATGCCGCCAGGTTTCAGAACACGGATCGCCTCGCCGGTGGCCAGTCTGAATTCCTCCGGCGTGAGATATTGCATAACATTCGCCGACCAGACGCAATCGAAAGATTGATCGTCGAAGGGCAGTGAGAGGATGCTGCCGACGTGAGCACTAAAAAGCGGGCCGGCATTCACCTTGCTCATCATTCCTTCTGCTCGTCGGACATTTTCAGGTGCAAGGTCGAGAGCCGTGACCGTGCCTTCGGAGCCGGTACTACTGCAGATCAACGGCAGGAAGCTGCCACCGCCGCAACCGGCATCGAGTACCGACCAGCCGGGCTGAATGCCGACCTGCCCCAGCGCGTCCTCATATTCGGGACGCGCTGATTCGAAGTGAAGATCGAGCCAGTCGACGCCGCTGGCTTCATGACCCGTCGACGTTTCGTTCTTAGCAGACATCCATGCATCCCCAATGATGGCTTTTCTTCGATAGCAAGGCCGAAGGGCAAAGGCGAGGGATGGCTTTGCTCGTTCGCAAAATAATCGCCCTTGGTGCACACCGACAAGGACGGCTAAAGAGCTGTCTGGCGAACAATTTGAAACCCTGGTTGCCGTTTCTTGAGCACCGCTAAATCAATTTCATATCGCGGCTACCTCAAACTTTGCCACAGAACCAACGAAGCCGCTAACGCGGCATAAAGCGGGATAAGCTAGGCCTTAGCGGGCTGCGCATCTTTCGGCGGGGTTAGGTCAGAGAAACGTCCCTATCGCTCAATTGCACTCGCCTTGTGCCGGCATTGGCGAAAGTGATCGCTTGCATTAGACTGTGGTTTGGGCGCCCTGCGGCTTCCGGCTAGTGAGATCGGACGATCTCGTCGGGCAAGTAGGAAAGGCACCACATTCTGGAAGTCTGATTTCGAATTGGAGACTGGCGAACTTGAAATTGCCGTCCATCGCGGGCTTTCGACGTGAGGCGAATATGTTTGTGGAAGGGTCAGCGGCCGGATTACGGGCGGATGAGTTTGTGCTCTCGAATCTTTCGCCCAGCGTCGCTCAAAGGCGGTTCGCGCTTGGCGTTGTGTTCGTGCTGCTCGTTGTCTTTGTCATCGTGGCAGGCCCCCTCTCTGGGCTGCCACTGAGGCGGGTTGACGCCTTTATACCCGCCTACGGCACTGCGATTTTCCTCATCGACTCTATCACCGCAGCCCTGCTCTTCGCGCAGTTTTCCGTCCTACGCTCGCATGCGCTCCTCGCACTAGCGAATGGCTATTTCCTGACGGCGCTCATCGCAATTCCTTGGACGCTCACATTTCCAGGCGTATTGGCGCCGGAGGGGGGCCTTGGCGGCGGCCTCCAGAGTACGGTTTGGCTCTATGTCCTGTCCCACGCGGGCTTCGCCCTGTCCGCGATCGTCTATACACTGTTGAAGGATGCCGATTCGATGGAGGCGCTGTCGCCACGCTCCATTCGTGCGAGGGTCCTTACGACTGTTGGATCAGTTACTGCGCTCGTCTGTTGCGCAACAGTTTTCGTTACAGCGGGCCATGCGTTCCTCCCGCGCATCATGCTCGACACGGCGGAGGTTTCCTATCTCTGGTACTACGTGGTCGGACCGATGGCGGGATTATTCGTCGTCGCGCTTGTCTTGCTATGGCTGCGGCATCGCTCGGTTCTCGATCTCTGGCTGATGTTGGTCTTGTTCGCATACATCATCGAGATCGCCCTCACCGCCTTTCCTATCCCGTACCGCTTTAGCGTCGGCTGGTATGCCGGGCGAGTTTACGGCGTGTTTTCCGGCAGCCTTGTGCTGCTCGCCCTGATGAAAGAAGTGACGACGCTATACGGTGAACTGCTGCGCGCAGTCGTTGGCCAACGCCGCGAGCGCGAG
Source organism: Rhizobium sp. P32RR-XVIII (assembly GCF_012641395.1). Lineage (GTDB taxonomy): Bacteria > Pseudomonadota > Alphaproteobacteria > Rhizobiales > Rhizobiaceae > Rhizobium. The sequence goes on from NZ_JABAIH010000030.1 coordinate 27,542, forward strand.
GTGCGTCTGCTGACGGGGGACGCGGTCGCAGCCACCGTGGCGCACGAGATCAAGCAGCCATTGTCGGCGATAACTATGGACGCCAGTGCGAGCCTGCGCTGGCTTGATCGCGCGACGCCCAACATCGATGAGGCCAAAGCCGCATTACAGCAAATCGTGAACAACGGGCACCGTATGGGCGCGGTGATCGATAATATTCGGACGCTCTTCAAGACCGAAGCACGAATCCGGACCTCGCTCGACGTCAACAATCTGATCCGCGAAGCTCTGGCGCTCGTGCGCTACGATCTGCAGACGCATCGGGTAGCGGTTCAAACCGACTACAATCAATCGCTCCCACCGATAGAGGGCAACGAGGTTCAGCTGCAGCAGGTGCTCGTGAATTTGATCACGAATGCGATCGATTCAATGGCCACTGAAGATGGGGACCGGGTACTTTCCTTAAGGTCTAAAGTCGACGACTCCAGCTGTCTGATGGTGTCGGTGGAAGACGTGGGGAAGGGCGTCGAGCCGAGCGTAATCGATCTGATATTCAAACCGCAGTTTACGACCAAGGTGAACGGGATGGGGATGGGGTTGTCGATTTGCCGGTCGATCATCGAGGCCCATGGGGGGCAGTTGTGGGTGACCGCCAATCTACCCCGAGGTGCCATTTTTCACTTCACGTTGCCCGCCCACCGGCAGCACTAGCGCCCGCAACAACGCACGGGCGGCCCGGAATTTTCCGGAGATGCAGCCGCCGGACCCAGGCGAGGTCAGGGAAGCGCTCTCCTGTGTCGCTAGCGACGCCGATCGAGCCGAGAAATCATCGATCGCATCCCAAAGCAAATCAAGAAGGTGCCACTTCGAAAAGAGCGTTTCGATCTTAATGCGGCAATCAATGAAGTGGTCATATTGGTGCGAAGCGTGACCAACCGGAATGGTGTTTCGGTCCAGACCCGGCTATCGGCAGAATTGGTTCCGGTTCTGGGAGATCACGTTCAGCTACAACAAGCTTTGCTGAACCCGATTCTGAACGCGGCTGAGGCAATGGGCTTGGTTGACGAGGGACCAAGAGAACTGTTGATCAGCACCGAACAAGACCTGGCAGGCGTCCTCGTGGCGGTGCGCGATTCCGGTCCCGGTATTGATTCGGTGCGTCTCGATCGAGTCTTCGACGCTTTCTACACCACGAAGTCCAGTGGAACAGGCATGGGCCTGTCGATATGCGGCTCAATCATCCATGCTCATGGGGGCAAGCTGTGGGCGGAAGCGAATGAGCCTATGCCCATGACAGTTTTCCGGACGAGAGCTTTGATTTCGTTACCGCCTTCATGGCGATGATGGACATGGCCAAATCAGTCCATGGTGCTGAAGGCTATGCGCCGCCTATTGAACCCACCGGTTTCCTGCAGTTTTCGATCCTTCATCCTTGCTTGGTGCCACCGACCCGCAAGAGTCGGAAAATTGAATTTGTGTGTCAGCTATTTAGAAGATGCGCCACAAGTGCTCCGTGTATCCCTGATGAAGCAAAGACGACTTCCTCTCCCCATAAATCAGCAGGGATGTGGTCGGGAACGGGGACAAGATTGCTTCGAATTGCCCCGGCCTCAGTTGCTATGAGCCCTGCCGCAGCGATATCCCATGGAAACAACGTTTCTGTATGAGCATCCAGCCTCCCTGATGCGACATAAGAAATATCGAGAACTGGCGACGAACTTCGACGGATATCCTGACAACTTGCCAGAAGTACTTTGATGCGTTGCAAGAGTGGCGCGATATCGCCTTTTTCGTGAGGAAAGCCCGTGCTCACAACGGCTCGCGCGAGGCTGTCCGTCGAGGAGGGACGAATTGGCTCGCCGTTCAAAAAAGCTCCTCGATCTCTTATGGCTGTGAATGTTTCCTGAAGAGCAGGAGCGTGCACGCAACCGACCTGCACAACGCCATCCACGGCAAACGCAATGGACACGCCAAAATAAGGATGGCCCCTGACGTAATTTGCCGTGCCGTCGATAGGATCAATAATCCATAACGGCCCCGAATAGTCAAATGCATGGCTTTCAACATCTTCTTCCGAAAGGATTCGCTGTGAGGGGAACTCAGCCCGTATGTACGCCGAGATGATCTCCTTCGAACGTAGGTCTGCAGTACTTACCGCGTCGCTCTTGCCCTTATACCGAACCTCTTGGCGGGACTGTTCCCATTGTTCGGTAACCGCCTTTCCCGCCATCACAGCGGCTGTCCGCGCTAACGAAAGTATCTGATCACTATCGATCATAAGAGCCTCCGGATCTGAGCATACCGCCTCACACGAACACTTTTGCACGGGCCAAAGAATATGGGCTTCTGCAACTATCGCAACGATCGCTTGTGCCGCGATCCGGCCTCGTGCGCAATCGCAGACGCCGTTGCCAAGATTTCGAGAGAAGTTGCGTGTCTATATTAAATATGATTATAGACTTACTTCATCATCGGTATGTACATTTCCATCTTTACTGTTAGAATACCCAGGAATACCTAAACATTGGTAAGCAATCAACGATGGTTATTCTAGCAGTAATTCTGGCGCTTCTTCCCGTGCCCGCCGCTCAGGCTGACATGCTCAGCATGGCGTTAAAATTTAACAAAATGCATGAACGTTCGATGTCCTTTCTCGGGATAAATGCTCGCAGGACATCTTGGTGCGGGGCATTCCTTACATACGTGGCCAAGCATTCTTCCCGTCAACCGCCAGCAAATCCGAATATGGCTGTCTCCTGGATAAATTTTGGCAGACCTGTATCCCCCTACTTTGTGAGGGCGGGAGACGTCGTGGTGACCCGAACCGGCAAGCGATTTCACGTGAGCCTGTTCCACCACTTTGATACCGGACGTCGTTACGTTTTCTTGTTCGGCGGTAATCAATCCAACCGTGTTCAGTTGTCGAGGTATCTAGCCAGCTCGATCGTCGCTGTGAGGCGATAGAAGACTTCCGCCGACCTTCGAAACAATGAACTGACGCCTTGTCGAGCACGGCAGGTCGCACACTCGTTTCGGTCGCAAGCAATGCTCGCGAACGAGAGCAACGTTGAGCGAAAACGCTTCTTCTTTCCTGACGTGCCTGTCTCTCTTTAAATCTAAAGGAGCTTCAGGTTCTCGGCAGACGATTTACCTGATCGCCGATCCTGAACGATCTCGAAGCTGACCTTCTGGCCTTCGCTTAAGGTGGTAAGACCCGACCGCTCGACGGCGGAGATATGAACAAACGTGTCGGTCGATCCATCATCTGGCTGGATGAAGCCAAAGCCCTTGGTCTGGTTGAAGAACTTCACTGTCCCGTTCGGCATTTCCGATCCTCATCTGTTAGCGTTGGCTCAAACATAGGAAGAATAGCGGTGGGATGGCAAGCGGCTACATCATCAACCAGTGTCGTCGTCGCGATACGCACGTTGTCGGCGGCCCGCAGATCAAGCGTCAGGCGTATCTACGCCCGCTCTGCGATAAGCGATATCGATCCGGGGATCGGTCTTGCCAACCGGATGTGCCCAGCGCCAGAAGTCGTTGTTGTCAGACCGACTCGCGAGACTACGGCCGCCGCACGCTTTAGGCCAGCACGCAGGTAGCCGTTTTCCTACCAGCAGGACAAGGCCGTGCCTCAGTTCTTCGCAGGCATCACCTTAACTGTCGTGGATGCCGCTAACCCTGGCGTTTATAGCGAAGAGGCACGCAATCAATCGGCGGAACCTTGGTCATGCCAGCAACTACCACCGCAACGTTAGGGCGACGCTTCCCTTCAGCTTAGTTGCTGGGATAAGGAGCTGCCGCAATATAACCTCCAGAGCACATGCTACTCGAGGCTGCCAGGGCGGACAGGAATAACTCCGGATTTGACGATGCAATTGGAGTCTGGCATCGCAACTCAGATGTGCGCCGGACGATCACGTCTGTTCGGCACGCGGTCGCCCCGAGTTTCTTTGCGTCGTGCATGAACACGAGCAGCGCTTTCCAGAAACTGGGCGAAAGCATTCCGAGCTATCCCATCGGCATTGAGCATCACGTGAATCATTGGATCGTCGAGAATCTCAGAGATTGTTAGGTCAGACACAAAAGCGCTCCTTAGGCTCATAGTGAACGGGTGAGCTATAGGCATCTTCTGCAGCCGCGTGAAATATCGGAAGGTTATGGAGTGAATGCCTAAAGCTTATCGCATCCGGAAAAGTGTCCGGCGTCGGTGTCAACTTGATGGACTATCGGATCATCGGCTTGGGTTTGTGGGAGACTCACGAACCCGTATAGGGCCGTAACAACGCCGCGGAAGGCAATCTCTTCGTTAAGAACCGGCCGGACCTCCCGACACCCGATCTCCATATCTTTCTGATCGAGGCTCCTTATCTTTCCGAGGTCACGTGACGCTATGCCACCGCCAACGTCTTTTCGGTCAGCCCGGCTTGGCCCTGCCGGAGGGCCGCGGTTCCGTCCGCCTGAGACCGACCAATCCGCACGATTTGGCGGTGTAGCGAGAGGCGATGCGGACCGCCCGGGAGATCGGCAATTCCGACCCGATCAAGCACTATGTGAAGCGCGAAATTCTGCCGGGGCCTGCAGCGGGGGAGGATCTCGACAATCTCATTCGCGATGGCGCGATGCTGATGCACCATCCGGTTTTGGCACCGCGCGTATGGGCCAAGACGACATGGCCGTCGTCGACGCAAGCTTCCCGGTCGGGAGGCTGCGCGTCACGGTGAGGTAGTGCCATGCGGGAGAACCGGTGCGCGGCATGCGGCGGTACATCCAGCGTCCTGCAATCGAGCGGAGTGGGATGCCCCCCGTATGTCGCGTTGCCATGGTTCCGGGCTCGGGACGAATCTGATCAGCGAAGCGACGTGGTCGCACGCTTGTGCGAAACCTTGAGCTCCGAGATGCCGCGCGAGATCGAACACATCGCCTTTCGCTGGCGCGAGCGGGTCGAACCAGCCTCGATCGCCGTGGATCACGATAACGATGTTGGCACCATGGCGATACTTGATTGCTCTCCTTCAGATCAAGCTTCCAACTGTCGTGTTGGAGCAAGGCTGCGCAACCGACACGATCGCGCAAATCTTCGATTACTTTCTTTCTCATTATCTTCACCAGGCTTCCTTTTCGGCTCCGCCTGATCCTTTCTTTAATTCAGGTTCCGTTGCCGCTTGGCGACAACACTTCACCTACCGGCCGCGAAGCGTGACGGATGCAAGGGCGCGGGTGAGATTTCAGGGACAATGACAGCTCGCCCGCGGCGAAGCTCCCTTGCATCGGGCACAGCGCCAGCGGGATTGGCCGCATCCAAGAGCCGCGGACCACGCGTGATACTCGAGCGCGATGGCGCCCACTTCTCCGCCGTACTCGCTGGACACCAACACGCTGAACGTGTCTTCGACCTAAGACCACTCACGGCCACCATCAGCGCGCCGGCAAAGTGAAAGGCGTTTTCCTGGGTGAAGTTGAGATTCTGCGATACCGTGAGGCTCCCGTCTGGAGGCGGGGACATGGCTGCTCGACAGGCACCGACGTGTCCGGCCGCGGGGCGCTGGCGATCACCGGATCGCCGGCTCGGACGGAGAGGCTGTCGGGATCACGTTCGCCGACCCGAAACGAGGGGCTGCGTTCGACGGTCGATACACCCGTGGATAAGCATGCCGCCTACGCGGACACAGGCGTTGATGAAAGCCGATCGCACGAAAATCGCAAACAGGTGCTCGCGCCGCGATGATCGTTTGCCATCGGGTCGCGGGTTCGCCGTGAGCGCCTGTTGGCCACGTTCGCTTTGGAGATTGACACGATTGCTCTGCGACCGGCAACTCAATGCCGGGCGATGTCACGTTGTTTCATCACTGATCGAAGATGGTGTGACACCTGCAAAGTCAGGCATGCGCCGGTCACCGCCTTCCAGTGCGCCATGGCGCGGATACGATGGATGTGGGTGGCGAGAGATGAGCGTTTTGAGGCGGTGCGACGAAAAGATTTCTGACTGCGGAAAATATCGATACAAAGCGTTGCAGGCCGCCGGCCGATCGAAATCCCTGCATCATTCGTTGTCGTTTTCGCAGCGGTAAGTGAGAGTTCTCTGACCGGTTGTTGAGACCTTTGTGAGATCGATGTTCGACATCTGGCATGATTTTCCGTTTTGCCGCGCCGTACGATCGCAGTTTGTCGGTGATGATGCGCTTTGGCCTCAGACCTTGCTTCTCTAGCAGCCGGATCAGCACTCGCTTGGCGGCCTGGTATCGCGGCGGGTCTGGACGATTTCATCGAGAACGTAGCCGCTCTGATCGACGGCGCGCCACAGCCAGTGTTTTTGGCCGCCGATGGAAATCACCACCTCGTCCAGATGCCAGATGTCTCGTCGCGAAGGCTGCTTACGGCGCAGTCGCTTTGCGAAGGCCGGACCGAATTTGCGGCCCCATCGCCGGATCGTTTCATACGACACCACAATCCCACGCTCCAACAGCATCTCCTCAACCAGCCGCAGGCTCAGAGGGAACCTAAAATAGAGCCAGACCGCGTGGGCGATGATCTGCGGCGGAAAGCGGTGGTTCTTATAGCGGACGGTGGGTTCGCTCATCTCCACCCCATTATCCGCGAACCGTTAAGCCACAGACAACGTGACATCGGCGTCCAAGGTCCTATCCGACAAGCCCAAGCGTGTGCAGGCATTGCTTCAGCAATACGGGCAGGCGATTTCGAGGAGTCGTACCGCCGGCCGACGCGTGAGCTTCCGCGTAGATGTCGACCCGGAAGGCGAGATGATCATGACGCCGGTGGACGAGGAAGCGACGGCAGTTCCCGCGCTTTCGGAGGAGGGCGGCGGACCGGATACCGAGCTGGAGCAGGCACTAGCCGCCGCCCGGGCCCGGGGACGCACAAAGGCAGCGGAGATCCTTGGCGGCGCGGATATGCTCAGCGCCGACGATTTCGCAAGACTGGTTGGCACGACACGGGTCACGATCAATACCAAGCGCTAAAACGGACAGGTATTGGGCCTAGACGGCGCCAAGCGTGGGTTCCGCTTTCCCGAATGGCAACTTGATTCCGACGGAAAACCCTATGCAACGCTTCCGGCACTCCATGAACGGCTTGGCGGAGCATGGGCGGTCTATCGCTTCCTAGTGCAGCCACACGGTGAAGCCAGCCGGTACCGGATCGGGCAGCGGGAGACCGCGCGGTCCGCCTGTGCGCAGATCCGCGCTGCGCTCCCAACCTTCGCCGCATGTTGAACGGTTGGAACGCGAGAGCCCGACGTGTTATATAAGACGGCTGAGCATTGTGAGACGCAGGCATGGGGCCTCACAATGGAAGGTCTCGCCCGGAGGGTGGGATTGTGACCATTGCATTGACACTCCAGGCATATCTCGATCGCAAGGGCGTCGAGTACGATCTGGTCGAGCACAGGCCGACCAGATC
>NZ_JABAIH010000031.1 GCF_012641395.1 Rhizobium sp. P32RR-XVIII
GCTTGGCGATATCCAGACCAATTGTGGTAATCTTCTCCATGGACGGCTCTCCCTTATGTGACTTTCGACAGCCACACTTTGGCACATTGCGATGCCGGGAGCGGAGGCCGTCCACCACATCAGGTCATTCCCTTTCAAAGACTATTTTCAGTCATTTCTAAACAATGGGGTTTGCGGAGCGGCTCTATTAGGCGCATGGTCCCGCGCTCCAGCAGTCAACATTGCGGGCGCTGCTGTTTGAGGGCCGCCACACCCTAGCCCCGACCGAAAGGAGGACATCATGTCTTCCGCACTTCCCGCTAATTATCTAACGGACAAAGACCTCACCATGCTGCAGCGGGTGCTGATTGATGCCGGCTATACGGAAGATATGCTCTTTGATCGACCTCGGCCCTTCAACGTCGCTGCGAAGCTCCTTATCCGCCTGTTTCAAGAGGGGATGACCGATCCTGCCGACCTGACTGTTCAGCTTGAGTGGCACTTCGGCAAGCCTCCTAAGAAGGCGACAGCCACTTCAGCGCGACCTTATCATCGCTTTGCGATTCAAGGGCTTCCGGTGAAGGTGCCTGTACGTTTTACTGACGAGGGCCCAAACAACTGAAGGCGCCATGCTATGACGTGGACGATGTTCGGCGTAGCGGAGACTGTCAGCGCGCCTTCGATCATTGACAAAAGAAATCATCCTGGCTGCGGTAGAAGCAGGATGGCGCGAAAACGAGGCCGCGATAGCGCTCGCAGACGCTGCCGAGCGATACGTGATATACGTCGCGGCCGCGCCCCGCGTCCGTCGGGCTGCTAATGGCAATTTTGCGCGCAAGAGGTGATTGCTAGTCACTACCGTGCTTTGGCGGAGCTTTTTTCGGCCTATTCTCGCCGAGCACCGGAACATTGCGGAACTCGGCTTGTTATAGACGTAGGCCATGCGGCCATCTCGTCATCGTGATGCCGCCTAGTTCCAAATGCTGCAGGGGCTGCCCTGTGGTATTAGGTGCGACAGGGCCCGCTACCCTCAACCTGCGAGCCCTCGTCGTACCACCTAAACAACGGGTGTGGCTTGACAGAACTGGAACCCAGCGCCCGCTCGACTCGTTAATTATGGATCGCGCATATTGGCATCGCCTGCCAGCCATCCAACGAGCAATGCTGGGAACCTGACCCGCAACCACCCTCTCCAGGCCAGCGGGGTCTCTTTTTAGTCGGTACGCTAGCAGACTGGAACATTGCGCGGCCCTGGTCGTTGAACTGTTGCTACAGGCAAACTCGCCCCGCTTCGGTGGGGCATTTTTTTGTCGGTACGGTTGCGGACCGGAACGCGAAGCCCGTTCGCTCGTTACTTTGGTGGATTGCGCATGTGCACCGCCCTGCAAAGCGCATCCGGCCAGCAATGCTGGCGACCTGACCCCGCAACCACTACCTCTCAAAGCACGCGGGGTCTCTTTTTGTTCGTACGCTAGCGGACCGGAACGCTCGCTGACGCCACCCGTTATCAATGTGGCCGCGCGGCGGTCTTCCTGTCTTCTCAACCGCCAGTGATGCCGCAGCCTTCATCCTGGTGCCGCGCGGTCGCGGTTCCTGAACACCTTCGGGAGTGATCGATGAGTGATCCTGATCGATATTCCGGTAAGCCACCTAGGCGCACCTTGGGTGTGTGGATCCTGATCGCGCTCGCTGCCGCAGTGGCATTTCAACTTGCATGGCTGTTCGGATGGTTAGGCCCCGCAGACTTGTCGACCCCCGACAGCATATCAGTACCTTCCAGCTGGTTGGTCGCCGGCTTTGGCTGCTATTCACTGCCAGCGTAGTGCCAATTGATCATTGACGAGCAGCCTTTTCTGCCTACCTGATTATCGACGCTGATGCGCCAACCCACAGCAGTTACAGCGCCTGGCCACGGCAACCCTTTCCCGGTCCAAACAGCCGGTGCCGTGGTCTGCGACAGGGCTCGCCTTCTTTGCAACACAGACGGGCCCTGGTCGTACGTGAGCATCAGTTTCACCGCGTTTATTCAAAGGAACGCACGCCCAGTAGTGGAACTTTGTGAAGCTCAAGCCGTTGAGGCGATGGACCATGGGATTTCTCCAAACCTGCGAAGTCCAATGCGGCAAGGGCTCGCCATTTTTGAACGTTTTGGGCGAGCCCTGGTCGTACGCCCCTAGTCGCCCGACAGTTTCGCGCCGAACCATCTGTTGAACAGCGCCTCAGTTCCGCGCGGTCCCAGGTAAGCAAGAGCGGCAACAAGCGCGGTGCTGACCGGCTGCCCGACATGCAGCGATGATGCCAGCGCGTCTCCGATGAAGGCCATGCCGATCGAACTCCCAGAGCAATTCCTTCCCGAAGAACCGGCGATGCGACTTGCGCACTTCGTTTGCGTGCCACATGACGCGGCCGATCAATGCGCCAATCGTTGTTGTTGCCGCCCCGCCGAACCATGCGTTGAGCAGCTCGGCCAGCGATTGGTATTTTTCGGGCATGGTCTCCTCGTGGATGGGAATTTCGATGTTCAGGGAGTTCCGGCGTACCGGGATTTCATGTCGCGGCCCCACGTCGCGCAGTCGTCGGCTTGCCGGTCTCGGTTAGCCAGCAGGAAAAGCAACGGTTCGGCCAGTTCGATCCGAGTTGCCGAAAAGCTGTTCGTGACGCTCATTGGACCGGTAGGCGCTGACGATCCGAAGACCCTTTCGGATTTCCGGAGGGGCATCCTCAATCATAGCTGCAAGATTGGTCGCAAAGGTCTCGTCGAGCCCATCAATCACTTCAGTCCCTTTGCCAGGCGCCCGAGCGGCAAGAAACGCTCTGACCTTGCTTGGGCCAGTCGAAGAGATCGGACGATCAGAGGCCGTGGGGCGGCCGGGTTCTTCCCTTCCGGTGTTGTCGTTGTCGGCGGCATCTACGACTTCTTTGACGACGTCGATCCCGGCGCCGCGCTTCTTTCCGAGGAGTTCAGCAGCGTTGGCGTTGGCCTGGGCCTCTTGCACAATCGGCTTTAGCTTCAGAGCGAGCTCAAACTGATCATCTGCACTGAGGCGGTTGGAATTCTTCTTGATATAGTCCTGTGCCGCGAGCGGATCGTTGGCGGCAATGCGCAGCGCCATCTTCTGGGTGGCGCCGGAGATATAGGCCCGTTCCTTCTGCGCGAGCATCTCGGCTGTCCAGCCTTGTTTTGCGGCAAGGTTGCGGATCTCTAACTGTCCGGCCGCCAGGTATTTGTCAGCTTTTTCCGGGTTCTGGAAGTTGACCAGCGCCTCATCAAGGAAGTTGGCAGACGAGGCGTTCGCGTCATTTTCGATCTGAGTCTTCAACTCGTTGGCATTGTGGACAATGCCCGACTGAAGCCCGTCCTGCTCAAGCGGATCAACGGTGCGGTCGAACATGGTGGCCTGAGGGCCAGTCAACCCCTCAGCGTATTTCTGACGGAGCGCGCGTAGATCCTGCTCGAACTTCGGCCGCGCATCGAACGCAGCTTGCCCGGAAAGGGTCATGTACCCCGTTTCCGGATTGTATTGAAGGTCGCGCTTGGCAGCCATGTAGTTGTTGCGACGCTGGCGAACGAGGGAATCTTCCTTGAGCGCATTAACCCTCTGGACGGCATCGCCCACGCTATCGAGGCCACGGGTAGTCAAGAAAGAGCGTCAGGCCGTAGGGATAAGCAGGGCGATCGGATTCGGACGGTCCCTTCTCCCAGCGATCGAGCTCTTCCTTCTTCTCAGCCTTCGTGCGCGCGAGGTCGACCATGGCAGCCATGTGGTTTATCCCTTGTTGGTGATCCAGCCTGCTTAGCTTTCGCCGGTGATGAGCATTACGGCGATTGATGTTGACATTTGTTGACAACCTAGAGGCGGCGGCGGTGCGGTCACCCTTGTAACCGGCCTCGGAATACGCGTCCGTTGCCGTCATGCCCTTGGCGAGCGCCTGGGCGAATTTTTCATGCCGGGCGTTTTTCAGGACTGGCATGATTCAACCTTGAAGGGACAACGGATGTGGGTCCGTTCGCCCTTGGCGACGCTGCCACAACCGAGGCTTTGCGAAGGAACAGATCAGTCCAGAAGAACAGGAAGCCGAAGAGCTTGACCATCACATGGACACGCGCGATGGCCAAGCAGAGCCCAGCCAGGAGGATGCGTTCGGTGCGCGGGATCATTTTCCATCCCAAGGATTCTAAAAACTTGTTACCGCGCCCTATCTCACTCTCAAGCAAGGGAGGCTCCGATGAGATTTTACGTTTATGCCATTCACACGGACGAGACGCGAAACCGTCTGCACGATGTCTTTGACAATAACGCTGACGCCGAGGCGCTGGAGAAGCATATGCAGAAGCAAATTCGACCCGGTGACAACTACTTCGTTACGATGCTCCCTGCTGAGAACGTCGATGAAGCCAGAGTGAAGGCGGACGAGATGCGCCCTTTACCTCAGCTGAATAGTTGATTTCAGCTTCGCCATTGACGTCGATCTCGGCCCCTGCGTTTTCAGGACTGGCACGGCTTAACCTTGGAGGATGAGATGAAGCAAATGGTAGAAGGAAGCCGCATCAACTTAAAGAGGAATGGCACCTTTGAGGCCGAAGTGTACATGAACGGCGAATTGGTATGGAGGCGTCCTGGTCTTCCAACGCGAGAGCAAGCGCAGCTTGAAGCGGATCGGCAGTTTGATTGGTTGAAGCATAGACGCTGATGTCGCAATCTCTGTTCTCATCTGAAGGCACACACTGAGACATCTGCTGATTTCCTTATTCCACATCACCGACCCGGAGGCCGTGCATTGCAGGGCTCCCGAGGTGATTTCATAGGCTGTTCGTCATCGCCAACGAGTGTTGCCGTTGCCTTGTCGCCGGGGACAAGTCTGATCCCGTGGAATAGCCAAGCATTGGCGATTGCTAAACTGCAACCAAAAGGAAACGCACATGGCTAGATACGCCGTCTATTTGAGACACCCGATTGACCAGGTCGGACATCTCACGATCGAAGACAATCGTTCGATGGCAGATTTGGCAAATACACTTCAGAGTGTCGGCTATATCCTCACAGAGGAAGTCACGACGTTGGGTGGAAGACCGGCCAGAGCGAAACACTCAACTATATTCCTCCGCGGCGTAAGCCGGATTCAGCCGGAATAGCGACAAGGCCGTCGTGCGTTTTTCAGGAATGGCCTGGTCAACCTTGGGAGGACTGAATGAACTGGACCAACGACACCTGCCCAATATCCAATGAGCCAGCCCAGGAGGAGCTATCGGGGATGGAAGACGTTGCCGAATTCATCTGCCCGACCTGCGGCCGATTTCGGATCACGAGAACCGCCTTGGCGATGATCCTCCATAGAGACCCGGATGCCAATGAGTTAGCCCTTACCCAAGCGAGGACGAGGGCAAAGGAGGGCGAAATCCCGACGATCGATAGTTCTATGCTTTGATCCGGCTTGCCCCAATGACCCCTCGCCGGGCGGAGCGGCGGCGCGGGCTCGTCATCTCACGAGTGTGGCCATGGTCTTGTCGCCGGTGGACAAGTTGGAGTTCCCGCTTCCTTTCGGAAGTTGTCTTGCCTTTGGGGAGCGCCTGAACAAACTTCTCATGCCGTGCGTTCTCCATGCCTAGAGCAACCTTGGAGGACGGGATGGACGACGACCTTATGGCCGCAATCAATGCACAGGCTGATCTGGCCGAGCAGGCAAGGCCGAATATGACGGACTTGCACGCGTTGGCTATGACCTTGAACCAAGACTTTGACGAGCGGTCAAAGAGATCGAAGCGAAGATCAGGGATGTCTGGCGCCACCGCGGTTTATATTGGCGGGAGTGAGCAAGATCCTTTCTACTGGTCGTGAAGCCTTCGCATTTCGCGAAATGAATTTTCTACCCGAACGCAAAAATCAGAGCCGCAATGCCGATAAGGCAAAGCACGATGAGAACGACGCGTTCGACGTCTTCCTTCATAGCCGCCGCCACATCGGCAGCCAACCCATGACGAGGATCGGTGCGACAAGAGTGAGGTATCTGGACCCCTCGACAGCGTGACGAGCATGATCCATGCTTGGCAGAGCCTAGCTTAGTACCAGCGTCCGCGGCCGTACCAGCCGCCACCCAGCACAACCAGTATCAGAACTATGATGAGAAGTGTGGTGAGATCCATTATACGTCTCCTTGGAGTACCTGATCATCTCCATCGCGCTTATCTGCCCGGTTCATGGTAGGACTCCGGCCTAGCTCAACGGCCAGAAGCGGGATTGGTTCCCTAATGGGGAGCTTGATCGCGCTCTCCAATGAAAAGCCCGCCGACCGGTGAAGGTGGCGGGCTGTGATGGTCATTTCGGTAGGACTGGTCAGCAATCCATTCTCTGGCTATTTGCGGGCGCCGTTGGGGCGGCCCTTTCCACCTTGACCACTGCCCCCAGAGGTCTTGGCGTCATTCGCCTGGCCGAATTTGGTGCCGCCCAGATGGCCGCCGCCACTCGTGTTTGAAACCTGTCGCTCTGCTCTTCGCTGAATTTCGGCTGCATTGGTCTTGCTCATAAAATCTCCTTCGGTCGAATAGGTAATCGCCTCCGGCTTGCCGCCAGACGACGTAGAAATCGATTTTGAGAGGAAAGATCAGCTTGAACGCGAGAGGGCGTGAAACAAAGCTCGACTAGCAATTTCGATAGGCGACCTTTGCACCGCCAATGTGTTTAAAGCAAGTTCCGCATTGGCTCGATTTGGTGCCAGAGCCGTAGCCCGGGCAAATGCGCCGTCTGCAGTCGACGTCCTCCCAGAGACGGATGGTTCACCGCAGGGGCTGGGCGCCCCGCCGACGGGTATTCCGACGGCAACTTCATTCCCCACTACATGGAATAACTCTCCGACCTCAGTTGGCTGCGGAGTCTGTTTGGGTCTGTTGCAAACTTTCCTGATGGCGCTCAATCGGAGAAAATCATTCTCACGGGAGATGTTCGGAGCCCGGCAGTAGCCAGAATCATGATCACAAACGGGGATGAAGCTCCCGAAAAATAGGTGCCAGCGGTTCATACGCCCCGAGCATGAGAATACCATTCTATGCCCAAAAAATTTGCAACACACCCGATATAGATTGGATATACATAATCACGGACCGGGCACCGCTGCCTTCGGTCTCGATCCCGACTTGCCGGCGCTGGCGATCGCCGAGGATGTGCTTGAGCCTTTGCTCGGGGCGCGGCCGCTGCGGGTTGCCATGGGCACGACAATCCCAATCTGCGGTGTATTCGAAAAGCATCTAGGGGCCGGAACGATCTTTTTTTCCTTCTCCACGTCGGACGAAGATTATCATGCGCCGAATGAGTTTCTGCGTCTTGCAAATTTCCGGCTCGGCATGACGGCGTGGACGCGGCTGTTGGAGCGGCTGGCGGGGGGCCCGATCAACGCCGTAAATCGCCGGCTATAGGGCTTTATCGCTGATGCTCGATGGAGCGAGACGCACAGATACGACTGGCGATCGACCTTGGTCTGCGACAATGGCGCATGCCCCTCAACAGTGCCGCCATTGCTGTTCTGCCTTCCCTGCTGGCCCGCTGGCTTCCCGATGGCCGCCATCAAGCCAGACCTGCGCGCCAGCGGCAATAGAAGGGGCTCTTAGCTGCTAATGCAACTCCTATGTTCTTCTTAGCGAGCTTAAGCGCCGCCGCAATCAAACTCGCCCATCGCTACGATCGGCGGACGAAATTTGTCGCGAGTATTTATAGCGTTGCTTTCCGGCATCAAAGCGTCCTGCCCACAGCGGTCGATGAGTTGACAGTTAGTCTTGGTGGGCTCGAGGTTTCATCGCTTTGAAGCAGCGCCCGTCTCCAAAGAGAGATCATCTCTCCAAAGGATCTGGTACCCGCCGCCGTCATCAACGAATACGATGGCATCGCGGCCACCGATGGTCCCACGTGCGACTCCTTCAACTCTCATTTTTTTGTGAAAACGCACACCGCCGCAGCGCTCGACTATGCCATCAATATCGCCGTTCCATCGGTAGAGATTGAAGGGCGCCTTCGACGCGCTGGTGGAGTTCCCGATTACGATGAGTAGGTCGCGTTCGAAGGAGTTGTACTCGATGCCCCGAATTCCCTGCTCGTCTCGGTCCCTATCAATTTCAAGGAAGACCGCCGGCAACATCTCCAAGTTGCTCAAGGTCCACGGGCCGCCGATATCTTTCACACGTACGCGAACGACAATTGGTTGGCCGTCGATGACAGGCGTGCGCAAGCCAAGGAGAAGAGTGTGCTCTGCGGGACTCCAACTGAGCCCCTCAATGTTCAGTCCTCCGTCGTCAGGCAAGCAGTAAGGTGCTTTGCCCAACTCAGGCACATTGTCGATCAGCCAAGCCCGAAACCCTTCGAGCAACTCCGCTCGAAGCTCCCCTTCATCACCGATGGCAATTCGCAGTAAACCGCTCCTCGCCGCCACCGCCTCGCCGCGCCTCGCCGTCTCCTTGTGTATTTTCGTCCGCTTTAGACTTAGCGACGGGATAGCAAGGATGAATCTTCGGCCGCGATCCTCAACCAAGGCCATTGCCTCTAGGTCATCGACGCGCTCTGCCGAGATCCCCTCGATAGGCCACCGCACAATCGGACCTGCCGCCTGACCTTCGGGTGTAAGACGCAGTTCGAAGAGCGCGTCACTGATGTTGTTGTCGCAGAACAAAAAGCGAGAATCGGCAATCGCTACGATATCCGAGGCATTGTACGGTTCGCGGCCATCACGGGGCCGCTCCGCAAAATAGGTAGATCTAATCTTTCGAGGCCTCAATACCGATCCTCCCAGCTCGCGTCTGGGTGAACGAGCCAGAGCTCGGCCAAGGCGCGTCGAATGTCCTCATCCGATTGGATCACACCTTTGAAGCGCGGCAGGAGTTGTTTCGCAGCGCGTCCGCTCGGAACTTTCCTTTTTAGTGAACCGGTTCTCTCCAAACACCGTCGTCACCTCGACTGGAGATTGCGCGCAATCTGCACCAGTGCGGCGTCGCTGGCATCTGCCCTGTCTGTTTTTCTTCCGGCCTCCAGCCATGATTGACTCATGACGCTCAGAATTTGCTCTTTGGATTGAACCACGCCCGCGGCATCGAAGTCTCTGCGAATTATGACCAACACGTCGTTGCGTTTGAGGTCGAGCGTGTTCCTCGCGAGGTCGTTCGAGTAGGCTGTGGCACTTTCGCCGACCAATCCCAATTTTTGCGCCGCCCACATGCCAACCAGCTTATTGCGCCGCACAATTCGCCACCTATCCATTGAGATGCTCCATTGCTCGCCTTCTGGAATTATATCAGAAACTCCCTATGGATCATCGTAAATGTAACGGCCGCGGTGCTGTCAAGTACACTGCGGCTCTGGTCCACACATGGCGCGTTCCGGCCGAGGCATCGTCGCCTGACGGCCCTAAGGAGAC
The DNA here is from genome assembly GCF_012641395.1 of Rhizobium sp. P32RR-XVIII. Classification (GTDB taxonomy): domain Bacteria; phylum Pseudomonadota; class Alphaproteobacteria; order Rhizobiales; family Rhizobiaceae; genus Rhizobium. The sequence continues at coordinate 9,373 of NZ_JABAIH010000031.1, forward strand.
ATGCCACCACGCCACGCTGTGGTGAGAGGGGGCTTTGACATGATCTCGCAGGCGGCGGTATTGACCCAGCCGGTTAGGCAGACCCAGTTCAGCGGCAAGATGTTATCACGCTCTAGACCTTGTTCTGCTCCATCGTCAGCTCTGCCTCGAGGCTTTCGGTATCGCGGAAGATCGTGGCAACCGCCAGAACGCGTCCGCCGCGCTTGAGGCGCAAGAGGCAGTCCCTCGCGGCAACGTCGCCCACAACCTCGATCGCGTCCCATCTCTCGGCGTGGCCGACATAGTTGATCGGAATGTCGTAATGCTGGCTCCAGAAGAACGGCACATCCGTGAACTTCCTCCGGCGTCCGAGCATATTGAGGGCCGCGGCAGCACCCTGCCGCTGCGCCACCACCCAGTGCTCCACCCTGATGTTCTCGCCGCTGTGGGGGTCAGGCCACCGCGCGATATCGCCGGCCGCGTATATCCCCGGCACGCTGGTTTCGAGATATGCATCGACCAGGACGCCCCGATCGGTGGCGATACCGGCTCTTTCGGCTAGATTGACCCGCGGCAGCACGCCGATCCCGGCAACGATTATGTCGGCGGCCAGGGTGCTGCCGCTGCTCAACAGGACCTCGCTCGCGTCGATGCTCGCTGCGGTGTCCCCAAGATGGAAGACGACGCCATTTTCCTCATGCAGGGCGCGGATGAAGTCGCCCATCTGGAGGCCCAGCACCCGTTCCATCGGCCGTTCCTCGGGCGCCACCACATGCACTTCGACACCACGGGTCCGAAGAGCGGCGGCAACCTCGAGGCCTATGAAGCTGGCGCCTAGCACGACAGCGTGCCGCGCCGCGCTGCTCTGCGCGATGATCCTGCGGCTGTCGGCAAGCGAGCGCAACGTGTGGACGTGAGGCTGGTCGGCGCCGGGTATGGTCAGGCGCACCGGTTCGGCGCCGGTCGCCAGCAGCAATTTGTCGAAGGCGACCCGTGCCCCATCGGCGAGCACGACCTCGCTGGCACGGACGTCGATGTCAGCAACCTTAGTTCCGAGGCGCAGGTCGATGCCGTTCCTGGCATAGAAGCCTTCCTTACGCAACGGGATCCAGTCTTCGGGAGCCTTGCCCGCGAGGTAGTCCTTCGAAAGGTTGGGGCGGTCGACGGGCAGCGCCTCGTCGTCGCTGATCATGACGATGGCGCCCTGATATTGTTCACGCCGCAGCCTCTCGGCTGCGGCAAAACCGGCTGCGCCACCGCCGACGAGGACAATCCTTTCCGGAAACACCCCGGCATCACTTTCGCGCGGGGCCGGCGACGGTTTCTTGCGCTTCTCGCCAATGAGAATCCTTTCGCCGCGCTGCTCGACCGACCAGCAAGCGAGAGGCGACAGGGCCGGCGCGCGCAAGGCCTCTCCAGTGCGCAGGTCGAAACAGGCGTGATGCCAGGGGCAGCGGACGGTGTCGTCGGCGACGAGGCCGTCGACCAGCGGTCCGCCATAGTGCGAGCAGGCGGCAGCAACGGCGAATATTTCTGCTCCGCGGCGCACCAGAAGCACGGGCTCGCCGCCGCGATGGCCGACGAGCTTGCCTCCATCGTGAAGATCGGCGAGCGCAACGCCGAGGGCCAGATCGGGTCCGCTCGGGTCTGAATGGTTACCGGCCATTTTCTCCTCCCTCAAAGGGCAGCTGCCGCTAGCATCCATTACGACGACGCTCGGTTGCGCGAGCAGGCAGCTCCCCTTGAATTTTCCGCCATTCCGTCTCGTATGCAAATGAATTTGGCCTGAAGTTGAGTGAAAATTCTTGTGATGACGTCTGGTGCGCCTCAGAGCCCATGTCATTTGATGCGCAAGTGCAAGCTGAGGTGCAAGCGACAATTAGGCGATTCCAAAAAAGTAATTTGAATCAATTAATTAAATGGCTATTTTGGCGGACGAAGTGGAAAAGAAGCGATGCAAAGCATGATCTCCAATAATTCTTTGAATGCCGAGGCGGGACGTTGGTGCGCGGATCATTAATCGAATTGGCGTAGGTGAGCGGCAAGCTCAATGATCGGTTTGTCGCAGCCATGCCTTTCAAACATAATGCGTCCCGCCGTCATCACATCGGTAAGATGAAATTCAAGGTGACGAACTGGCAGGAGTATGAGGCTGGACTTCGTCGGCGTGGTAGTCTGACCTTGTGGCTGACGGGAAGCTCTTGCGTCGTGGCAAGCGCCAAGACGCAAGACAAGAGGCGGCCAGCCCCGCTATTCCGATCTGGCGATCGAGATGGCCTTGACGCTGGGCCTGGTATTCGGACTGCAGCTGCGCCAGACAGAAGGCTTGGTGGAATCGGTGCTGTCATTGATGGGGCTGACACTCGCCGTTCCCGATCATTACCACGCTGAGCCCGGAGGGCGCGGCTATGGCATGCTCGGGCCGAGCGGCATACCCGTCAAGTTTCGGACGAACCTGTGCATATCCTTGTCGATAGCACCGGACTTCAGGTCTACGGCGCTGGCCAGTGGCTGGAGGAGAAGCATGGCGCCAGATCCCGTCGCAGTTGGCGCAAGCTGCACCTGGCTCTGGATGCCGATAGCGGCGAGATCATCGCCCACACGATGACCGATCAGGACATGGGCGACGCCTCGCAGGTGGGGCCTTTGCTCGAGCAGACCGGTCGTCCGATCGAACAGTTTACCGCCGACGGCTCCCCGCGCCTTATGGGCGTAGAAGGACGCTTCTCAGATAGTTCCGCTTCATTCTTCCGACCCCATGATGGAAGGGCCATTGTGCCGATTCCGAAGAGAAGCAAGAGCCCGCAGGACAGTTGAAGCCTTAGAACCGGAAAACCTGAACATGCTTGACTTCAACCGGCCGAATAGAGACGCCCGATTGTTGAGGCTCTTGTGCGAACGATGCTCGACGCCGGGCATGATCTGGCGCTTTGCCGCGCCATAGGATCGGAGCTTGTCAGTGATCATCATACGCGGTGAACGGCCTTGACCCTTGAGAAGCTTTCGCATCAGACGCTTTGCGGCCTTGGCATTGCGGTGGCTTTGCACCAGAACGTCGAGAACAAAGCCCGCCTGATCCACGGCGCGCCAAAGCCTGTGTTTCTTTCCTTGAATGGTGATGACGATCTCATCGAGGTACCATTTGTCGCCGAGCTTTCCGGCTGAGCGCCTCCGGATGTTGTTGGCAAAGTGCCTGCCAAATTTCTCCGCCTACAGACGCACGGTCTGGTGGGAAACGATGATCCCGCGGGCTGCCAGCATATCCTCGACCATCCGCAGGCTGAGCGGAAACCGGAAGTACAGCCAAACCGCATGGGCAATCACCTGAGCGGGAAACCGGTGACGGCGATAAAGGGGATCACGAGCAGATCTGGTCATGCCGCCAGATCTCACATTTCGATGGCCGACCGGTTAACGTTACAGTGCCTGTTCTTGAGGTCTACCATGGCATGCCCTCAGAACCGATCGGGCCTCAGCAGTGCGTATGCAAGATAAACGGCCAATCCCACAGTGACGAAACCGGCGAGCACATAGTCGAAGATCATCGGAGCCTCCCTAGATCCGGTAGCATTGAAGGTGCATACTTAGCGGCAAATGGTTTGGCGCGTCATTGACGCACATGAAGAAGCCGCGAAGAGTGTCCTGCAAATAATAATTATCGCCGATCTGACCATATGTTTTCCAGATGGGAACTCGGTCAACAATATAAAAATCTCATAAATAAAGGTCTTCCAACTCAGTCAAATTTGCATGAGACTACGCCGACGGTCTCATATTTGACCACAAGCTGCTGGCCAGGCAGAATTTGAACGGGGGAGCGCGAGCCGGTCACGACGACATCGCCCACATCGACATCGCCCACATCGAGCCGGTTTCCCTCGCGTGCAAAGTTCTTGCGCCGGCCAAACGACAGCGAGAAGCGGATCTCCAGGAACCGTGCCCGCCTTTCCCGCGAACACCACCTTTTCATCGAAGTGGGCGATCACGGAGGCCGATCGCCATCGGGGCCCTTTCGCCGGGTAATCGGATCGACATGCTTAGCCGGGGTCGCTGTTCACGATTTGAACTTTCTGCCGTATATTTGCGCCCCATTAATGTTCAGAGGCGTTTTGGTGAGCTCCAAGACGTGGGCAGTAGCAATCTTCGTTGCTGCGGGAGGCAGGTAATTTCGCGAACTAATCTTGATCGTTTTTGCCTGTGAATTTTGAAAGGCGCTGCGGGTTTTCAGGGTCTAAATGCTCCCAATAGGAACCCTCCTTTCGAGCAATGTGCCGCACGAGTATTTCAATGGCTCTGTTGAGATCTTTCACTCGAACGGCCTCGGCTATCTCTAAATGTTCGTGTTTTGACTTCTCCATGTGGTGCGGATCTCGGCCCAAGCGGTTGCGTAACGCAGCCATCTTTGCACTGATCAACGCGTAGGCACTTGAAATATAAGGGTTGTTTGCCGAGGCTATAATCGTCTCATGAAATTCCGTATCGAGCGCCAAATAGTCCTGAACTCGCCCTTCTGACTGCGCATCTTCCATCCGTCGCACGATGACCGCCAGCCTATCAGCCAATTGTGAGGACGGGTCCTCTAGTGCAAGCTGAACTGCGGTTGGCTCCAATGCAAACCGCAATTCGCAGAGCTGCCCCAGTTCGCCCGGGCGGAGATCGAAGACATAGGTTCCAGACTGTGGCTGGACCGTGACGAGCCCTTCTTGCCTCAGAAGAGCGATCGCCTCGCGGACCGGGGTCGTGGACACGTTGAGTTCCGCTGCGAGCGCATTTTCCGACAGGCGTTCGCCCGGCAGGACCCGCCCCTCAACGATCATTGCGCGGAGAGCTCGAATGACTTCGTCAACGAGCAGTTTCGGGCGCGCTATTCCTGCGCCGCTCTTGTTTCGCTTCGAGCCCGGTTTCGCTTTGACGGATGGGTTTTCAACAGAGCTCATCTAGCCCCCTTTACAATATCGATCAAACTGCTACCTTAGTTCAGCTGCTGCCTAAGGTAGCAGCTTTTCATCTTGAGAGGAAGATGTCTCCTGGGGAGGGAAATCATGAATGCTTACAAGATGGCGCTTATCGCCATACTCGCCTTGAATATCGCAGGCAATGTCTTTGCGGCCGACCAGGCCTCCGAACCTGTCGTACGCTGGAACAGCCTACCCTATAAGCTCGATGACAGCCGGGCTGCGGAGAAGTGGAAGGCAAGCCCGCTGTTCGGCAAGACGCTGGCTCAGGGTCTCAAATTCGATTCCGCGGGATCCATGTATGTCACGACTGCCCGTTGGGGCGGCCCGGACATGCCGGCAACTGTTTCCAAGGTAGTGAAGGCCGGCGACAAATACGAACTCGCGCCGTTTCCTTCCGCCAGCCTGAACGACATCTCCAACCTGGATGGCCTGAAGGCGGTCTTAGGCTTCGAAATTGATGAAAAGGACGTGATGTGGCTGCTCGATCAGGGCCATGTCGCCGGCCAACCATCCGGCCCCAAGGACGAGAAGCTCGTTCTGTGGGACATCAAAGCGAACAAGGAGATTCAGCGTCTCGTGTTCGGCCCGGAAATTTCTGACAAGAAATGTTCCTTTCTGAACGATGTCGTCGTCGACAACGAATCCGGCTTTGCCTACATCGTCGACAGTGGCATCTTTGGCGATCCTCTGTGCGGCGGCCTGATCGTATACGATCGCAAGGCCAACAGCGCGCGGCGCGTACTCAACGCCACCAAGTTCACCAATGACGACCGCAATTTCAGCTTCGCGATCAACGGCCGTCAGGTGCTGAAAAACGGTCGCATGCGCACCGGTGCCGACGGCATTGCGCTGTCTGGTGATCGCAAGACCCTGTACTGGACGAGTCTCACGGGCAATACACTTTATTCGCTGCCGACGACCCTGCTGCGCGATTCGAAGGTCTCGGAATCAGAGTTGGAGGCTGCCGTCCGGGTCGAGACCCAGCTGCCCTCGAACGCTGATGGTCTGGCAGCTGACAGGGATGGCAACGTCTATCTCACCGCCCTCCAGCTCAACGGCGTGCTGAAATGGGAGCCGGCCACCCGACGGCTGACGCAGGTCGCCTACAATCCCGAAATGGTCTGGCCGGACACGCTGGCCTTCGCCCCGGATGGAACCCTGCACGTTCTTTCCAACCATCTTCATCTCTGGGTCGATGGCGACATGGACTTCACCAACCCCAGCGTACCCAACTTCACCATATGGAAGCTGCCGGTGAAGGCGAATTCCTATCTTAACTGATCTTTATAACCGGGGCGCCTTCGGGAGGGCGCCCGTCTGGAGGAATTTCAATGCTTTCGCGAATAGACGGGGCCTTGATATGGCTCAACCAATTTGTGCTCGGTGTGCTCGTGCTGATCATGACCGTGCTCGTCTTCGCCAATGTGGTGCTTCGTTATGTTGTGGGAGATTCGCTCTCCTGGGTCGAGGAACTGACCCGCTACATGATGATCTGGGCCGCCTATCTTGGTGCCGGTCTTGCCCTTCGCAACGGTTCGCATGTGGCGGTCGAGTTGGTGCAAGATGCTCTGCCTGTGCGCGCCATGCATTCGGTCCGCTTCGCTGTCGCGATCGCGATCCTGGTCTTTCTTGCGATCGTCGCCTGGTACGGTTTTGCCTATTCAAGCATGACCATGATGCAGTCCTCCGCCGTCCTGAACCTGCCGCTCGGCCTGGTCTATCTCGCCGTGCCAGTCGGCTGCGTCCTGTCGATGCTGCACCTGCTGCTCGGCTTCAGGAATTACGTCACTCGCCAGTTTGATCTCGGCGAAGAGGCCGAGGCGATTGGCGAAGCCCCTGCCCTCATGGCGATGGAAGTCCGCTGAACATGACCGCAGTCCTCGTTATCGTTTTCGTTGTCACCCTACTTGCCGGCGTTCCGGTCTCCATGGCCATGGGCGGCGCTGGTCTTGCCTCGCTCCTGTGGGGTGGGCAGGTATCCCCCATGCTCGTCGCCCAGCGGCTTTTCAGCGGCCTCGACAGTTTCCCGATGATGGCAATCCCCTTCTTCATCCTCGCGGCAGAGCTGATGACGGGCGGACGGATCACCGACCTTTTGGTGAAATTCGCCTGCCGGCTGATCGGCAATGTCCGTGGTGGTCTCGGCTACGCCAACGTCATCATGGCAATCTTCATGGCTGGTATCAGCGGTTCGGCACTGGCCGACGCCGCCGGCCCCGGCTCCGTCATCATCCGCATGATGCGCCAGGCCGGCTATCCCGTTGGCTATGCCGCCGGTCTGACTGCAGCCAGTTCGATCATCGCACCGATCATTCCGCCGTCGATCATTATGGTCGTCTATGCGCTCACGGACAACAGCGTCAGCGTGATCGGCATGTTCATGGCAGGTATCGTCCCGGGCCTGTTGCTCGGTGTCTCCCTCCTCACCCTGAACTGGTGGATCGCCAAGCGCGAGAACTTCACCTTTCCGCTACCAAGGCCGTCCTGGGGCACTTTCCTTCTGTCGTCGTGGAAGGTTTTTCCCGCAGCCCTGATGCCGCTCATCATTCTCGGTGGGATTCATAGTGGGCTGTTCACGCCCACCGAGGCATCTGCTGTCGCCGCGGTCTACGCTTTCGTGGTCGGCCGCTTCGTCATCGGCACGCTGTCGATCAAGCAGGTACCGCAGATTTTGGTGACGACCGCGCTGATGTCGTCCGTGGTGATGATTGTCGTCTCCATGGCCACGATCTTCGCCTATATGCTGACGGTGCTGCAGATCCCGCAGTCGGTTAGCCAGGCAATCGTCAGCCTCGACCTGCCGCCGCTTGGCCTGCTGATCGTCGTGTCGCTGTTCCTGCTCATCTGTGGCCTTTTCCTCGACACGCTGCCGGCTGTCATCATTCTTGTTCCGATCCTGGCGCCTGTCGCCCAGGCTGCCGGCATCAACCCATTGCACTTTGCCATGGTGGTCATTCTCAACCTGACCATCGGCATGATCACCCCGCCCGTCGGCGGCGTGCTGTTCGTCGTCTCGGTCGTCACGAAGATGCCGCTGTTCACCTTGGCGCGCGCTGTCATGCCGATGCTGATCACCGAGCTCGTGGTCTTCGTACTGATCGTTCTGTTCCCCGGACTGAGCACCTGGCTGCCCAACCTGTTCGGATACACCCACTGATACCCAGAGCTATATGGAGGAGTAAAATATGCTCAGGAAACTTGCCCTGCTGACATCTGCCCTTGTTTCGCTCGGCGTCATGCCGGCGATGGCCGCCCCCAAAATCCTGAAATACGAGCATTTCCAGCCAGCCCGCGAAGATCAGCCGATGCACGCTGCTGCCTTGAAGTTCAAGGCCTGCGTCGAGAAGGCGACCAGTGGCTCGATCGAAGTGCAAATTTTTCCGGCCGGGCAGCTCGGCAACGCGACCAACGCCCTGGAAGGCCTGAAGTTCGGCACCATCGAGATGGTCGTCTCCCACGATGGCGGAATATCGAGCGTCTATCGCCCGTTCGATGTTTTCGCCATGCCCTATCTCTTTCCGGACCATGCGACTGCCTACAAGGTCCTCGACGGCAAGTTCGGTAAGGACTTCGCCGACGAGATGCTGAAGCAGACCGGCATCCGCCTGCTCGCCTATGCCGATAACGGCATTCGCCACTTCACCAACAGCAAGCATCCGGTCAAGACGCCTGACGATATGAAGGGCCTCAAGATCCGTGTGCAGCCCGCACCCGTCTTCCTCACCTTGGTTCAGGCACTTGGCGCCAGCCCCTCGGCAATTGACTGGGGTGAACTGCCGGCGGCGCTGTCGCAGGGCACCGTCGACGGACAGGAGAACGGCGTCACCAACATCATGGCCGCCAGCCTCTACCAGAGCCAGAAATACGCAACCCTCGACGGCCACGTCTACAGCCTGCACGCCTATCTCATCAGCGACATGTTCTACCAGACGCTGACTGATACGGAAAAGAAGGCCATCGACGACTGCGTCATCCCGGCGCGTGACATCCATCGCGACATGACACGAGCCCAGGACCTGGCCGCCAAAAAGGTGCTCACCGATGCTGGCATGGAAGTCTATGTGCCGACCCCGGACGAGATCGAGAAGTTCCGCGAAGCCACCCAGCCGGCAGTCGCTGAACAGCTAAAGAAGTCCGTCGGCGAGAAGTGGGTCAACGGTCTGCTGCACGCCGTCAAGGACGCTGAAACCCAGAAGTAAGTAATCGAAGAGACGACGCGCCCATCATGATAAAGACAACACTTCCAGAAAGCCCGCTGATCGTCATACTAGATGAAGGTTATGGCGGGACCGATGTCGAAGCAGCGGTGCTTGCTCCGTTCGGTGCGCGCGTCGTCGAAATTCCCTGCAATGGCTCGGCGGATGCCGTCCGCAAGGCGGTCGCTGGCGCCGATGCAGTGCTCGTCCGCGAGAGCCCCGTCGATGCCGCTGCGATCGACGCCATGCCTACCTGCCGCGCGATCGTGCGCTATGGCGTGGGTGTCGACAATATTGACCGCCCCCACGCGGCATCGCGCGGCATCTATGTTGCTAACGTCCCGGACTACGGCGTGGAAGAGGTGAGCGATCAGGCGCTGGCACTGCTGTTTGCCGTAGCGCGCCGTATCGTCTCGCGCGACAGGGCGGTGCGCCAGGGCGCCTGGAACGTCGCCCGCACCGAGCCGATGTATCGCCTGCGGGGCGGCACGCTCGGACTGATCGGCTATGGCCGCATTGCCAGCGCCTTCCATCGCAAGGCGCGCAGCATCGGCTACGACAGGTGCCTGATCTTCGACCCCTATCTGAGGGAGGCGCCGGAGGGGGCGGAGCTCGCCGATCTCGACCGGCTGGCGGCGGAGGCCGACGTCGTCTCGCTGCATGCGCCGCTGACTGCGGAGACAAAACATATCGTCGATGCCGGCTTCATCGTCCGAATGAAGCCGACCGCGATCGTCGTCAACACCTCCCGCGGCGGCCTGATCGACAGTGCAGCGCTGGCTGCGGCCCTTCAGGAGAGCCGGATCTTCGGTGCCGGTCTCGACGTATTCGAGCAGGAGCCGCCGGCCGCCGACAACCCGTTTTTCGGGCTCTCCAACGCCGTCGTCAGCGATCACACCGGCTGGTACTCGGAACAGTCCGTCGACGACCTACGACGCAAGGCAAGCGAGGAGATCGCACGCGTATTCTCGGGGGAAACTCCCCGGAATTGGGTCAACCGCTGGGAAGGTGGTGAGGCCAGACCAAAGACCGTAGATTGCAAACAGGAGTGCTTGATATGACGTTGGAAGAATTGATCGCCGGCTTTCGCGAAGTGGCCACTGCATCTGTCGCGGATGCCGTGGATAAGGTTGCGGGTAAACGCGGGTTCATGGACGACAGCGTGAAGCCGCGGATCAACGACCGAAAGATCGTCGGTCCTGCGGTCACCATTCTCGAAGGCCCGAGCGATGAATTCCTACCGCCGCAGCACGCCCTGGATGCGATCGACGAGAGCCCTGCCGGATCCGTCATCTGCATCTCCGTCGGCCAAGAGACGAATGTCGCTGTCTGGGGCGGTCTGATGACGGCCGGCGCGGTTGCCAACAAGCATGAGGGCGCGGTCCTCGACGGCGGAGTCCGCGATATCACCGAAATCCGTCGCGACTACGATTTTCCGGTCTATGCACGGGCGGCAAGCCCCGGCACGACGCTCGGTCGGTTCAAGACGCTCGCATCGAATGTGCCGGTCCAGATCGGAAGCGTGATGGTTCATCCCGGCGATATTATCGTCGCAGACATCGACGGCGTGGTCGTCGTTCCGCGCGCACATGCCGAAGAAGTGCTCGCGATGTCGAAGGATATCGACATGCGCGAACTCGAACAGGCCAAGCTCATCATCCAGGCAGGCTCACTGCGCGAGGGTCTTGCCAAATACGGCCGGATCTAGGGTCCGATCATGGCGTTGGACCTTGTTGCATTCGGAGAGCCGCTGGTCGAATTCAACCAAAGCGGTGAAAGGACCGGTGGGACCTTCTACCGCCTGGGCTTCGGCGGCGACACTTCGAACACCGCCATCGCGGCCGCTCGGCAGGGCGTCGGCGTTGGCTATTTCACCGGCCTCGGGCAGGACGCTTTTGGTGATATGTTCATGGACCTGTGGGCGACCGAGGGCGTCGACACATCGCACGTCGTGCGGCGGGCTGATGCCCATACCGGCATGTATTTCGTGACGCATGGCTCGACGGGCCATGTCTTCTCCTATATGCGAGCCGGCTCTGTTGCCAGTCTCGTGAAGCCGCAGGACGTCCCGGCTGACTATATCGCCAGGTCGAAATACCTGCATGTCTCGGGGATCAGCCAGGCAATCAGCGGCACCGCCTGCGACAGCGTGTTCGAAGCGATCGATGCGGCACGGGCGGCGGGTGTGAAGGTGGCATACGATACCAATCTTCGCCTGAAGCTCTGGCCGCTCGCACGGGCGCGGGCCGTCACGCATGCGACGATCCCGCTCTGCGACGTGATCTTCCCGAGCCTGGACGATGCGACGGTGCTGACCGGCCTCACCGATCCGAACGAGATCGCAAGCTTCTACCTCGACCTTGGCGCCCCCCTGTGCCTGTTGAAGATGGGCAAGGAAGGGGTTCTGGTCGCCTCACTCAGCGGCCGCCAGAAAATTGCCGGCTACAAAGTCGCAAGTGTCGATGCCACGGGAGCGGGCGATACATTCGACGGCTCGTTCCTGGCGATGCTGATCGGGGGCAAGTCTCCGATCGAAGCGGCTCGCTACGCCAATGCTGCTGCCGCGCTTTCCACTTGCGGATACGGGGCTGTCGCCCCAATTCCCAGGAGAGCGGAGGTCGAGGCATTCCTGCGCACTTCGAACTGACGATCAACACCGGCCCGGGCTTCGCATGCCGGGACCTGGGCCGGCCAACGGCTGCAACTTCGGCAGCAGCCCGACAGGCTTTCCGCACAGCAGAGAGGTGAAGATATGGATAGCGAGCAGAAAACCCCGGATATGGAAGCGCAGCGGCGCATGCCCTATCAGAAGCCGCAACCGGCGGAAATCCTGCCGGATCTCGTCATTCCGGACGTCGTGCCCCAGGACGAACGCATATGGGTGCCGCAGGCGGATCAAGTGTGGTTCCGCCCGCTATGTCTCAACCGCTCTTCGGGATATTGGATGAACCTTTTGCGGGTTCGCCGGTCAGGCGTGCTGTCGCGCCACCGGCATCCCAACCCCGTCCATGCCTTCGTCATCAAGGGAAGCTGGCGCTATCTGGAGCACGACTGGGTCGCGACGGAAGGATCCTATGCCTTTGAGCCGCCCGGCGAAACCCATACGCTGGTCGTCGATGAAGGCGTCGAGGAAATGATCACGTTGTTCCAGGTGAACGGCTGCATGTATTACGTCGACCCATGGGGCAACAACAACGGTTTCGAAGACGTCTTCACTAAGATCGACATGTGTCGCAAGCATTACGAGGCGGTTGGCCTGGGTGCAGACTATGTCGACCAGTTCATTCGGTAGAGGACGATCATGAGCTTTGAGAAAGACATGCTCGCTGGGCGCACGGCCTTGGTGAGCGGCGGCACCACAGGTATCGGCGCAGCGATCGCCGTTCATCTCGCACTTTTGGGCGCGAGGGTTGTGACCGCTGGGCTTGGTGCCGACAGTTTCACCAAGCCAGACGGGCTAACTATTGCCACCCGCGAGCTCGATGTCCGCGACGAGACAGCCGTCATTGCCCTGATCGGAGAGTTCGATGCCTTGGATATCGTGGTCAATTGCGCCGGCATCATCCGACGCGGTGACGAGCACAAACTTGACGTGTTCGAACAGGTGCTGGACATCAACCTGACGGGCACGATGCGGGTTTGTACCGCCGCGCGCAAAAAGCTTGCACGTACCGGTGGGTCGATCGTCAATACTGCGTCCATGTTGTCCTTCTTCGGCGGCTCGCTGGTGCCGGCCTATAGCGCCAGCAAGGGTGGGGTCGCCCAGCTCACCAAGTCGCTGGCGATTGCCTACGCAGCCGAAGGGATACGGGTGAACGCGGTTGCGCCCGGCTGGATCGCGACGCCCCTGACGCAAGCGCTGCAGGATGATCCGGCCCGGTCGGGCCCGATCCTGGACCGCACGCCCTTGAAGCGATGGGGCAAGCCCGAGGATGTCGCAAACGCCGTGGCATTCCTTGTCAGCCCTGCGGCCTCCTTCGTCACCGGCGTCATCATGCCCGTCGATGGCGGATACATGGTTACCTGACGTTTCAATCACCGCCCGTTGACCGAGATCTACTTTCAGTGCCTTGCCCGGCTATTGCTTCAATCGAGCATTCGGGCGAGGCCGACTGCGCACCAGGGTGCTGCGACTTCGAAAGGATGAGCTCAGGGCGTTTCACGAGAAGAAAGCATGTATCGCATCTGGACGATCTTCGAAGAATATTCCCTGCTGCTGGTCTTCGGGGCAGTGATTGCCCTTACCTGGGGGAGCATCTCGCCAGAAACCTATCATCACCTCATTGACTATCCTCTCCGGGAGGACGGGCTGGTCGGTCACCTGGAAGGCGGTCGCCGCTCGCTGACATTGCATTATCTGATTAACAACGTCCTCATGGCATTCTTCTTTGCCTTGGCTGGAAAAGAAGTTTGGGAAGCGGTCGCATTAAAGGGCGGCGCGTTGCGTGGCAGGAAGGCGCTGACACCGCTTATTGCCACGGCTGGAGGCATGTTCGGCCCCGCAGTGGTCTATCTCCTCGGTGCATACATGCTCGGAAAATTCGCAATCCTGGCGCAAGGCTGGGCCATCCCAACGGCCACCGATATTGCCTTTTCCTATCTTATTGGCCGGCTGGTCTTCGGAGCACGTCATCCCGCGGTGAAGTTTTTGCTCCTCCTTGCAATTGCAGACGACGCCGGCGGACTTTTCATCTTGGCCATTTTTTATCCACAAGGCGATCTTGCTCCTGAATGGCTGCTGCTATCGGCGGGGACTGCAACAGGCGTCTGGCTGATCGCGAACTTTCTGCCTCGAAGATTGAATGGCCGAAAACCGGTCAAAGGTTTTTTCGCTCTTGTCTCTGGCAGATGGCGGTTCTGGCCCTACGCCATCGCGGCGGCAGCCTCCTGGTATGGCTTTCAGCAAGCCGGTATCCATCCGGCGCTGGCCTGTTGCCCATCATTCCGACCATACCTCATTCAGAAGCCGATCTCGGTCTGTTCGCGGAGGAAGAGGCGCAACGGACGGACCTGCTCAACGCGATGGAACATGTCCTAAAGAAGCCCGTGCAATTCGTTCTGATGCTATTTGGTTTCGCGAATGCCGGAGTTGAGTTTTCAGTCATCGGAGAGGTGACGTGGCTCGTCCTCGCAAGCCTGCTAATCGGCAAGCCGCTGGGAATTTCGATCATGGGCTGGTTTGCCGCTGGTCGGCTTGGTCTCGGCTTGCCCGACGGCATGCGCCTCGCCGACCTGCCCGTCATGGGGTGTGTTGCGTCGGTAGGGTTCACTGTTGCCCTCTTCGTCGCGACTGTAGCGTTTCCGTCAGGCGCTGAACAGGATGCCGCGAAAATGGGTGCTCTCTTCTCATTTGGAGCGGCAATCATTTCACTTGCTATAGGGCGAACGCTAGCGGTGAAGAGATCTTTGAATTGAATGGCACCTCAGAGTTGGAGTCATACAAGCTTGCTTTCGCGCTTGGGCAAGAACGCCCGGTGCGGAGGTTGCCGGCGCAGTATGCGCGTTATTCGTCCGTTGTCGTGACGTTGGAAAGTGTGCGGCTCAGTGAAGCTCTGCAATGGCCAGTCACTCCTTGGCGTGTCGAAAGCTCTTACAATTGAAAGGCTGCATGTGGCAGCGATCGTCTCGCTTGGCCGCGACTGCGTGGTCGTCGCTCCATCCGGCGTTTGTGCAGCAATGGCGGTGTGAGCGGATTTCAATCTTTGAGGTTATGCCGTTTTTGTTTTGGAGCGGACGGATTTCGGGCGTGCACATTCCAGCATGCGATTGAGAACGGCGCAGCCGAGGGCAACTTCGGTCTGCTGGGCACCGAAGGATCGTGCTCTCAGTCGGTGTCCAATGATAGACTTGTAGCGCCCGATCGCGGTTTCGACCAGTGACCGCCTGCCGTGGCCGGTCATCACTTGCCACTTCATCCGACCCTTGGCCTTGATCGCCGCGATATGATGGTCTCGTTGAGTGGGAAGCTCGGCATCCGGCTGTTCCACCGCGTTGGAGCGCGGGGGAATGACGACGGCGGCACCGTGCCCAATGACGGCTTCATAGGTCGGGTCGCCGTCATAGGCGCCATCGGCCGTGAACTGGCCAATCGGTCCGTCGATCTGATCGAGCAGCGGTTCGACTCGTGAAGCGTCGCCCGCATCCTGGTCGGTCATGACGTGAGCGATGATCTGGCCGCTGTCGGCGTCCAGCGCCAGGTGCAATTTGCGCTAGCCCCGACGGGATTTGGTCCCGTGCTTGTCTTCCAGCCACTGGCCGGCGCCGCAGACCTCGAGCCCCGTGCTGTCGATGAGGACGTGAACGGGTCTCGGACAGCTATGCCCTTTCCGCCTGTTCGCCGTTGCCTTGTCCGGGCCCGTCGGCTCAATGTCGTGTGATCGGGTACGGCGAGATCCAAGCCCATCAGCTTCAGTACAGATGCCAGCAAGCCCTCCGTCTGACGCAGCCGCAGGCCGAACACCAGACCCAGCGTCAGGGCCGTCTCGATCGCCAGATCGGAATAGCGAGGCTGGCCGCCACGCGTCGTGCGCTTCGGCGCCTGCCACGATGACATCGCCTCTGGTGTTATCCAAAGCGTCAGGCCACCACGCCGGCGCAGGCCGGCCTCATATTCCGGCCAGTTCGTCACCTTGAACTTCATCTTGCCGATACGATGGCGGCGGGCGGCATTGTGTTTGAAAGGCATAGGAGCAAGAGACCGGTCATTGTGTTCGCCAACTACCTACGACCACCCGATTAATGATCCACGCACCAACGTCCAACACTACCAGAATGGATCAGCGTGTGCGCACCACCGTTCCGGCAATTGATTGGATGCGGTGCTTCGAGCGAAATCAAAACGGTCGCGATTTCTTTTCATCGCGGCCGTTTGCTTATGGTTCGCCTTTTTACGCTGATAGGTTCTTGATCAGCGGCAGCTTGCGAATGGTCTTGCCGGTCGCCGCGCGCAGTGCATTGCCGACGGCTGGTCCGATCGGCGGCACGCCGGGCTCTCCAACGCCGGTGGGCGGCTCGTCCGAAGGCACGATATGCACCTCCACGCGCGGCATCTGGTCGATACGCAGTGGCGTATAGGTGTCGTAGTTATCCTGATCGACCACGCCGCCTGTCAGCGTCAACTCCTCCTGCAGAATCGCACCCAACCCGAAGCCGATGCCGCCCTCCATCTGGGCGCGGATCTGGTCGGGATTGATCGCCGTGCCGCAATCCACCGCGCAGACGACCCGGTCAACGGTGAAGTCGCTGCCGCCCGTGTAGGTGATCTCGACCACCTCGGCGACAAAGGTCGAGAAGCTTTCATGGAGCGCCACGCCACGGAAGTGGCCTTCCGGCAGTGGCTTGCCCCAATCCGCCTTCTCTGCCGCCAGCTTCAACACAGCGGCATGACGCGGGTGGTCTTCCAGCATCGACAGGCGGAACTCGACCTGGTCGCGATTGGCGGCGGTGGCGAGTTCGTCGATGAAGGTCTCCACCACATAGGCCGTGTGAGTGGAGCCGACTGAGCGCCACCACAGGACGGGGATCTTCACGTCGCTCGTCGTCAGGTCAACCTTCAGGTTTGGGATGGCGTAGGGCAGGTTCGATGCGCCCTCGACCGAGGTCGGGTCGATGCCGTCCCTTATCATCGCCGCGAGGGGCGAACCGTTCATGATCGACTGGCCGACGATATGATCGTAGAGACCGACGATCTTGCCGTCCTTGTCCAGACCCGCCTTGATTGCGTGGACATAGGCCGGGCGGTATCGCCCGCCGCGCATGTCGTTCTCGCGCGTCCACTGTACCTTCACCGGTTTGCCGGGGCCGAGCGCGCGCGCGGTCGCGACCGCCTCGACCACGAGGTCGGCATCCGAGACCGCGCGGCGGCCAAAACTGCCGCCGGTCTTCATCACATGCAGCTTCACCTTGTCCGGCGTCGTGCCGCCCACCTGGGCTGCGGCCGCCTGATAGATGTCGGGCATCTGGTGCCCGCCCCAAACGTCGATGGTGCCGTCCTCGTTGACGCGGGCGACCGCATTGAGCGGTTCGATCGAAGCATGAACGAGATAGGGAAACTCGTAATGTCCTTCGATCACCTTATGGGCGCTCGCCAGCGCAGCGTCGACGTCGCCATCATTGCGGGCGGTGGCGGCTGCCGGACCGTCGGCGGCCTTGTTGTATTCGGCTATGATCTCGGCGGTGCCGCGGTTCTCGGCCTTGGCCTCGTTCCACTTCACCTCGACCAGATCGCGGCCTTTCAGGGCGGTCCACATATTGGTGCCGATGACGGCGATGCCGCGCGGCGTCTGGACAACGTCGACGACGCCGTCAAGCGCCTTGGCCTTGGCCGCGTCGAAGCTTTCGACCTCCGCGCCGAATTTCGGCGGGTGGATCATGACGGCGGTCACAAGACCATCCATCTTCAGATCGATCGTGTAGGCTTGGGTGCCGTTGGTCTTGCCGTGTGAGTCGTAGCGCTTGAGATCGTGCGCGCCGATCTGGGTCCACTTGTCACGCGGCTTCAGTTCCACATCGTTCGGGACCGGCATTTCAGCGGCGGCCTGCGCCAGTTCGCCGAAGGTTGCGCGCTTGCCCGTGCCATGCGAGACGACACCGCCGGCAACCGTGATCTCGTCTGCCGGAACGTTCCAGTTCTTCGCTGCCGCCGCCACCAGCATGGTCCGCGCCGCAGCGCCCGCCTTGCGGTAGCGTACCCATGACGAGGTCATGGAGGTGGAGCCGCCTGTGCCCTGCATGACCCCGCCCCAGGCGAGGTTGCCGTAGAGCGCGGGGTTGCCGGCACCGCCTACCACATCGACCTGCGCCCAGTCGCCGTCGAGTTCTTCCATCACCAGCGTGGCGATGCCGAAATAGGAGCCTTGCCCCATTTCGAACTGCGAGGAATGGACGACGACCTTGTTCTCCGGTGTGATCTCGACATAGGTTTGGAACGGGTTGGCCGCCGGGGCGGCGGACGCGGACTGCGCCATCGCCGGTTGGGCGGCGATGAGCCGGTAGCCGACGGCAAGTCCGGCAGCGGCCGCCGTGCCGATGAGGAATTGGCGACGCGTGGGCTGGACGGCTTCTTTCTTCATTCGGAATGGCAACATGGCTCAGGCCTCCAGACGGTGCGCGGCTTCGTGGATCGCCGCGCGGATGCGGTGATAGGTAGCGCAACGGCAGAGATTGCCGCTCATAGCCGAATCGATGTCGTCGTCGGTGGGCTTCGGCGTCTCGGTCAGAAGGGCGGTTGCCGACATGATCTGACCGGACTGGCAGTAGCCGCATTGCGGCACGTCCATCTCGGCCCAAACGGTCTGAACCGTCTCGCCGACCTTGCCGGAAATACCTTCGATGGTGATGATCGAAGCACCTTCTATCTCGCCGACGCTTGTCTGGCACGAGCGTGTCGGCGTGCCGTCGATATGGACCGTGCAGGCTCCACACTGGGCCATGCCGCAGCCAAATTTCGTCCCCGTCAACCCGATGACGTCCCGGATCGCCCAAAGCAGGGGCATTTCGGGATCGACGTCGAGTGTTTTCGCTTCGCCATTGAGGGTGAATGCGACCATGGCTTGCTCTCCTCATGTTTCCGCTGGCTATCGCGTATCGTTTTGCTGGCGGGGAACCGACGTTATTCGAATTAGGTAGCAGCGGCAAATTATGACCACGCCGGCACGCCAACAAGCGACCCGATCGCCAATCGCGAGATCGTGATCGAACGACAGCCCAGGCAACGGAAAATGTGATCGACGCCATGGTCGCCAAGCGCGCCGACGATGTGGTCTTCCTCACCGGCGGAGACGCCACCGGTCGTCACCAGCACGTCGCAGGACTTCGCAGCTTCACCCAACACCTCACCCAGAGCTGCTCGGCTATCGGGGACGATGCCGTAGTCGACCACCTTTGCCCAAGGCTCGCCCGCCAGGATGGAGCTGATCATGGTGCGGTTCGAATTGTAGAGCTGGCCGCGCGCAAGCCACTCGCGCGGCTCCCTTAGCTCTGCGCCTTCGGGAAAGCCGAGGCTGCCTGCGTCACCACGACCGCTGCCTGGCGGGTATGTGAGGGTCGAAAACAACCTGCATTTGCCGGATGGGAACCTGGGAAAGATCGAACGTGGTGCTGGTCGAGACCGTTGCGACGACAATTGCATGGCGTTGGTGCAGCAATGGCGGTGTGAGCGGATTTCAATCTTTGATGACGAGGTTATGCCGTTTTTGTTTTGGAGCGGACGGATTTCGGGCGTGCACATTCCAGCATGCGATTGAGAACGGCGCAGCCGAGGGCAACTTCGGTCTGCTGGGCACCGAAGGATCGTGCTCTCCGCGTCCGGCAGGCCGTCGACGGTGAAGTTTTCACCAAATTGGCCATAGACAAAGTCGCTTCGGCCCAGATGCCGTTCCTAGTACCGATAGGATTCCATCTGGTACACGAACACCGCACGCTGCTCGCCACCATGTCCGGCGCGGTCCGCCTGCCCGTCGCCGTCGATGTTTAATCGCCGGGCCTGCGTGTACCGTCGACTGCAAGCTTCCAGATAGCGGTGTTCACGATCCTGCCCTGCCATTCGACATCGCGGGGCAAGCCGACGTTGACCGAAAGAAGGCGAACCATGACACGTGCTCCAAGGTTCCGACGAGGTCTTCGGGCATGCAGAGACGCCGCCCCTGCACAACGCCGCCGTGAGACGCCGCTTTACGGGAGTGAACAACCGAAGCCTCGCTCAATCCATTATACGAAGGTGTCGTCGATACTTTCGTTGGATAGCGGCTGAGCAACCATGCTGCTTTCATCTCCCTTCGCCGATCTCGAGTCCGGCCAAAGACGAATAGCTGGGCAAGCTTCTTTTCATGGCACGGATCTTGTCCAAACGATACGTATCGTTTATATGAGAGACCGTTGCCACTGACCCTGTTTCTAGTTGCGGTATCCGAACTAAATCGCAGCTCGCGATCGCATAAACTGATGCACCAGCACCGGTAGGATCAGAGCAATGCCCACCAATGATGAGATCAGCTCCGGTACGACGAGTAGGATTGCTGCAACGATCAGCAAAATCCGTTCCCATGCCCTTGTCCTAACGAGAAGGAAGCCGGAAAGAGCGGAGCCCAAGCAAGTGATGCCGAGCACGCAACCGACAAAGGCAATCGCAAAATTGTGCCAGGAGAAATTAGCTGTGACAAGCAGTAGCGACGGAGAGAAGACGAAAACAAACGGCACAAGCACCTTGCCGAGACCAAGGCGAAACGCGGTGTTGCCGGTCTTGAAGGGATCAGCGCCAGCCATGCCTGCCGCCGCATAGGCGGCGAGCGCCACGGGGGGAGTTATGTCGGCAAGAACGCCGTAATAAAACACGAAGAAATGTGCGACAATGGGCTCGACGCCGAGCATGCCCAGTGTCGGGGCCGCGATCGTCGCCATGATGATATAGTTGGCCGTTGTCGGAATTCCGCAGCCCATCAGGATGCAGACAACACCGGTCATGATTAGGGTGAAGAGCAGCGTCAGGGTTTGCGGTCCGAACCAGGCGACTGGAACCATGGTGCCGATCCAGGCCGCCATCTCAGCCGCCGTTGTGGTGACGATATAGGAAATCTTGAAGCCGACGCCGGTCAGCGTCACGACGCCGACGATGATGCCGACCGTTGCTGCCGCCGCCCCCACTGCGAGAGCATATTTGGCGCCATCTCGCAGACCTTCGAAGACCTCCTTTACAGACATACGGCGGCGGGGATTGATCAGGCCGACGGCAATGCAGAGCGTGATGCCCCAGAATGCGGCGAGATAGGGTGTATAACCGGAAAGAAGGATGCCAATCAGCACAACGAGCGGGATGATCGTCGGCCAGTCGCGCTTGAAGGCCTCCTTCAAGTCGGGCATTTCATCATCGGTCATTCCGCGAAGGCCCTCGCGCTTGGCCTCGAAATGGACCTGCACCAGGACGCCGAAGAAATGCATGAACGCTGGCACGATCGCCGCCAGGATGATTGTCGTGTAAGGCAAGTCCAAGAACTCGATCATCAGGAATGCCGCGGCACCCATGATCGGCGGAGTGATCTGTCCACCTGTCGATGATGCGGCTTCCACCGCCCCAGCAAAGGTGCGCTTGTAGCCGAGCCGTATCATGGCCGGGATCGTCAGCGACCCAACGGTCACGGTATTTGCGACGGACGAGCCCGAGATCATGCCGAACAGCGCAGATCCGAAAATGGATATCTTGGCCGGGCCGCCGGCATATCGTCCTGCAAGCCAGGCTGCGCAATCGAGGAACAGCTGGCCAAGCCCGATCCTCGTCGCAAACACGCCAAACAGCACGAAATGAAAGACATAGGTGGCAACGACACCCAGTGCGATCCCATATATTCCCTGTGTCGTCAGATAGAGGTGATTGATCAGCTGCGAGAAGGTTGCGCCGGGATGGACAAGAATCCCAGGCATAGACGGCCCGTAAAGCGAATAGGCCATGAAGAGCAGTGCGATGATCGGCAAGGGCCACCCCACCGAGCGGCGGGTCGCCTCCAGAAGCACGAGGACGAGCAAGCCACCCAGCACGACATCCGTCGTGGTCGGATTTCCGACACGAAAGGCCAAGTCATCGAGTGGAATGAGCGGGACATGCATGACCGCGATCACTGCGGCAATCGCCAATGCCCAATCGAAAATCGAAATTCCGAGCGGCCGCAATACGCTCGATTCCGCCAGTTCATCGCAACCACGGCGTGTAAGGGGGAAAACGAGGAAGATCAGGCCGAGAACGAATGACAGATGGATGCCCCGGTGCAGCATCTCCGAAAGCAAGCCAAAACCGGCTGTGTAATAATGAAAGAGCGATAATGCGATTAGCAGCGCTCCGACCAGCCTGGCGGCAAGCGGTGCCAACGGCCGAAATCGAATTTCCGCATCGAACTTCTCTTCCAGCTCCCGCGCCTTTGCCTCGTCCAGCTCCATGGGGGAGGTCTTGCCGATGGTCTCCGCGCTCATACCCAGTATCCCTCGAAATTCCTACATTAAAGACTGATACGGCGGCACGCATTCGCCTGCCGCCGCCCGCTCTCAGCTTGTTGAAAGTAACCTATTTGAGGACGCCGGCTTCCTTGTAGAATTTCTCCGCGCCGGGATGGAGCGGAATGCCGAGACTGGTCGTCGCATTCTGCAAGGTGATCATCTTGCCCTTGGCATGCCCCGCGTCGAGTGAGGCGCGGGTCGCATCATTCCACAGAACCTTGGTGATGTTGTAAACGAGATCGTCCGACTGCTTGGCACTCGTGACCCACTGCGCCGCGACTGAAATCGTCGGTGTCTCACCGACATCTTTGTATACGCCGGCCGGAACCGTGTCCTTTGAGAAGAAGGTATAGTCCTTCAGCAGCTTGTCGACTTCCGGGCCGCTGATGGGCACCAGCGAGATGCCGCTGGATGTCGCAAGCTCCGAGATTGCACCGGTCGGATATCCGCCAACGAAGAAATAGGCGTCAAGTCCGCCGTCTCGCAAGCGGTCGCCGGCCGGACCTGGCTTCAAATACTCGGCCTTGATGTCGCTTTCCTTCAATCCGTAAGCGCCAAGCACGATGCGTGCGTCGACAATAGTGCCGGAGCCCGGCTCATCGACGGAAACACGCTTTCCCTTAAGGTCCGCGACCGAGTTGATGCCTGCTCCCTTTCGGGCAACGAGATGAATCGTTTCCGGATAAAGCGTGGCGATCAATCGGAGGTCCTCAACCTTGCCTTTGCCTTCATACAATCCGGTGCCGCTATGTGCCCAATAGGCGACGTCCGATTGGGTAAAGCCGGATTCCATCGATCCACCCTGGATCGCATTGATATTGGCGACCGACCCATTGGATGCGACTGCTGTAGAGACGAGGCCAGCGACGCCCTTGTCACCGGCTCCGGAGATCGCGTTGGCGATCAGGCCGCCGATCGGATAGTAGGTCCCCGCTGTCCCTCCAGTGCCGATCCTGAAGAAGGCAGGCGACTGCGCGCTTGCCATGCTTGCGCCGATGGCGAGCGCACCGACGATCGCGCCGACGGATAGAAAACGTCTACTAATTTTCATGGTGTTCCCTTTCTCCTGTTTTGACGAGCATGGGAAAATTTCACCTGACTTGTCAACCAGCGGGTGAGAAAAGTGCCAACAGCAGCCTGTCATGAGGTAAGGACCGATGGCATCAGAGGATGTGCCGGTGCAGAAGTCGTGGGAGTGTACCTGTTATTCGATGACCGTGCTTTTGCATGGCTGGGAGTATGGAGCGCAGACCGGTCGGCAAATTCAGGTACCAACTGGCGTCCATTCTAGTGCGCCGCCACAATCTGCGTCGCCGTGCGAACCCTGCCCATTGATGGAAAGAGACTATCGAGACCTATGCTGACGCTGTTAGGTACCGCGATAAGCTGCGCGTCGAAGAAGTCCCTAGGAAGCTGATCGCGGACTGCGACGTCCTGCGCAGTGTTCTTGAGGATGAGCTTGAAAGCTATTTCAATGCCCTCGGATACGACTGACGGCGAGCCGATTAGACGAAACCAAAACCGCCATTGTGGAACACCTTCGGTCCATGAAGGGTACGCCTCGGGAACAGACAGACCTCTTAGCGAAATTGATGGTTTAAGGTTTTTGGGCCTAATCAAAAGGCCCAAATAAAGCCTAGGCACCGGCTTTGGTGCGCGGATCGGGTGTTTTTCAGAGTCCGCTCTTTGATGTTGTCGTCTACGCGGTTGCCTTCCCGCAACGGACGGATTTCGGGCGTGCACATGCCAACATGCGATTGAGGACGGCGCAGCCGATGGCGACCTCGGTCTGTTGCGCCCCGAAGCATCGCGCTCGCAGGCGGCGACCGATGATCGACTTGTATCTGCCGATCGCGGTCTCGACCAGCGAACGCGTGCCGTAGCCGATGCCGGCTTGCCACGTCATCCGGCCGTCCGTGTTGATCGCCGCGACATGCCGGTCCCGCTTGCCACCGGGTTCGGTATCGGTCCGCTCGACTGCGTTGGCGCGCGGCGGGATGACGACCGCAGCGCCAGCGCTGTGGTTGCCGACGGCGTCGTAGGTTGGTTTGCCGTCATAGGCGCCATCGGCCGTGAATTGCCTGATCGGGCAGTCGATCTGGTCGAGCAGCGGCTCCACCTGCGAGGCATCGCCGGTATCCTGGTCGGTCATGACTTGGGCGATGATCTCGCCGCTGTCGGCATCCAGTGCCAGATGCAGTTTACGCCAGCTTCGCCGCGACCTAGCACCATGGTTTTCCTCCAGCCACTGGCCGGCGCTGTGGATCTCAAGCCCGGTGCTGTCGATGAGGACGTGCACAGGTCCTGCCACTGAAATGGAACGGCCTTGCCGCCTGTCAGACGATCGCCATGTCCGTGCCCGTCGGCTCAGCGTCGTGTGATCGGGGACGGCGAGATCCAACCCCATCAGTTGCAGCACCGATGTCAGTAAGCCCTCTGTCCTGACGCAGCCGCAGGCCGAACACCAGGCCCAGCGTCAGAGCGGTCTCGATCGCCAGATCGGAGTAACGCGGCTGACCCCCGCGGGTCGTGCGCCTCGGCGCTTGCCACGACGACAACGCTTCGGACGTCACCCAAAGCGTCAGGCTGCCGCGGCGGCAAAGTCCAGCCTCATATTCACGCCAGTTCGTCACCCTGAACTTCATCTTCTCAATGCGGTGACGGCGAGCGGCATTGTGTTTGAAAGGCATCGTTGCGAAAGACCGGTTGTTGCGATTGCCGCTCACCTACGCCAACGCGATTAACGATCCGCGCACCAATGCCGTTTGGGAGGACAGACAAAACGGTTGGACGGGCAGACGCGGCGATTATCTTTGCTTTCGCTGTCGAAACGGCAGCCAAGGCGGATGAATTCCATCTGTGAGGCGTCACCCGTGTCCTGGTCGGTCATGACATGAGCGATGATTTCGCCGCTGTCGGCGTCCAGCGCCAGATGCAATTTGCGCCAGCTCCGGCGGGATTTGGCGCCGTGCTTCTCTTCCA
>NZ_JABAIH010000032.1 GCF_012641395.1 Rhizobium sp. P32RR-XVIII
GCCACCAGCTGATGTAGGCGTCGTCGGTCGGCGAGAGCAAGCTGCGTATAGCATCGGGACATGCCAAAATCTCCAAAGTGAAGCCATTGAAATCATTGGCATGTCGCACTTGGAAATAGAATGTACCTCTGAAATTGCAGCAATCGCATAATCTATCTTATGGAACTTGCAGTCGCGAACGCACAATAGAAACGGCTAATGACTACCGTTGAGACGAAAACGTGTTCATCAGATCCGCGACCTGTCGGGCACTTAGGATCTTGTGAGGTCTGTTTTGTATGACATGCATCAGTTCGCGGTTTCCTCCAGTTCCTCTGCCGCAAAGAACGCACTTCGAAGATCGGCGCCTGCAACCACCGGGCCGTCGTTTGAGAGCAGCACTGCGCTAGCCGTGCCCTTTAGGCCTCGGATCAAATCACCCATGGCAGGATCGCCGGGCCTGACATAAGGCAACAATTTCACCTTACCGACCCGCATTACAACCTAAGGAGTGATTGGTGCGATGCAGTCGTCCGGATCAACGTCCGAAAGGCAGGATATAGAGGTTGCATAGGTTGAATGTAGATGCACAACCGCTCCGGTATGCGCGCGCGTCTCATAGAAGGCTCGATGCCGAAACACCTCCTTCGATGGTTTATCGCCAGAGAGGTGGTTCCCGTTGGCATCGAGCTTGGCGATCCTGCCAGGATCGAGAAAGCCGAGGCATGAATTAGTTGGCGTAATGAGGATGCCGTCGGCGACGGCGACGCTGATATTGCTGGCTGATCCGACCGAATAGCCGTGCTCGAAGAGCGACCTCGACAGCATCACGAGATCCTCCCGGATCGTTGCTTCGTTCATGGCTGAGCTCCATCCGGCCGCTTTCCTTCCATGATGGCAAGTGCACGCTCGAAGAAGTCACGCTGGCCGAAATTGCCGGACTATTGTGCCAGCCCCAACGATTTGGTGCCAGTGACAACAGGCACTCCGGGGGCAATTTCCGGGCCAATCGTCAACACATTTAGTTGCAGGGCAGAGACAACCGCACCTGAGGTCTCGCCGCCTGCTACCACGAGGCGCTTCACGCCCTTGTCCACGAGGTCGCGCGATCGTTGCGAAGAAGCCGTCCAGCCTTGCGGCGATCGACGACGCCCTTTACACCTAGCGCCTTGGCGAGAGCCTCGCCGGACCGATATTGCCTTGCGGCGTCGAATCGAAGGTCGAGCAGTATTTGAAAACGATCTGTTGGCACCCTTGCGCCTTCAGCCATGCCAAGGCTTTCAAAGATTCGGCGACGGCCTCCTCGGCCGGCACCGATCGAGTCTTCAGGGCGACAACGCCAGCCTCACATCCGGTGGGTGCCGCACCCTGAGGAACGCCCAGGAACTGCGTCGTCGACAGGCCCGGCGCGTCGCCATGGCCTTTGGCGAGCGTATTGGCAATGTCGCTCGCACCGGTGAAGTCGTCAGCAATAACACCCAGAAGCATCAGTTTCTCCTATAGATCCCGCCCGGTCAGGCCTTCCCAAGTTCGTCTCGCTGGTAGATCTCAACGATTTCCTCGAAACTCTGATCGGCGACGAAGCCGAGCTCGAGCGCCGAGCGAGCGTCGAAGGCTTTCGGCCAAGTGCTGACGATCGCATGGATGGCGGGGTCCGGCTGCTCGCGGATCAGCTTAACGGCGTCATCGCCACCCACCTTCCTCAACGCCTCGATCTCGTCGGCGACAGTGGCTGATACACCCGGCATCGTCAGGCTGCGGACCGTCAGCTTATCTGACGCGACTTCGGCGGCTCGCACGAGATACCCGATGGCTGCCCTTGGCGAGGCGAACCAGTGGCGTATGTCGAGGGAGACAGGCAGGATAGCCTCCTCCCCGTTCAACGGCTCGCGAATGATGCCGGAATAGAAGCTCGATGCAGCCTTGTTAGGGCGGCCGGGCCGCACGCAGATGGTTGGCAGCCGGATGCTGATGCCGTCGATGATGCCGCGCCTACTGTAGTCTGCGACAAGCAGCTCGCCGATGGCTTTCTGGGCGCCGTAACTCGATAGCGGCCGCAGGACGAAGTCATCGGGGATTACATCCGGCAGCGGCGCTCCGAAGACGGCCAGCGACGAGGTGAAGACAAAACGAGGCCTGTATCCACTACCGACGGCGCGGATCGCCTCAAGAAGGGCTTGGGTACCATCGAGATTGACGCGATAACCCTTTGCGAGATCGGCCTCGGCTTCGCCGGAGACCACCGCCGCCAGGTGAAAGATCACATCGGGCCACAGCGCGACAATCTTCGCCGCCTCCCCTTCCGCGGAAAAGTCCGAGGACAGCAGTTCAATCTCGTAATCTCCGATCGGCGCCGAGGGTGTGACGATATCGTGCAGGACGAAGCCCGTGATCGGCTCACCCGCCAACGTCCTCTCGGCCGCCAGCCGATCCACCAGCTTACGGCCAAGCATTCCCGCGGCACCCAAAATAGCTATGCGCATCTCTATCATCCCTGATTGCTGAAGAAAAAAGTTGCGCCTCTTAGACCAGCGCTTCAATCCGATCGATCCATGACAAGCCGGCAACCGTATCGCCGCGCGGTTTGTATTCCAGTCCAATCAAGCCGCCGTAGCCGATGTGATCGAGCGTCCTGAGTATATGCCTCACACTGACCTCACCCTCGTCGGGCTCCACTCGCTCCGGGACCGACGCCAACTGCACATGCCCGATGACCGGCGCATGTCGTTCAAGCCGTTTGGTAAGGTCGCCCTCCATGATCTGGACGTGGTAAACGTCGAACAGCATCTTGACGTTCGGCATGTCGATCTCAGCGATCAAAGCCGCCACCTCATCCGACCTGCTCACTAGGTAACCCGGCTTGTCTCGGTTATTGAGCGGTTCGAGGATTAGCGTGACGCCTAGCGAAGCTGCCTTGGCCGCTGCTTTCTTCAGATTCTTCACATAGGTGGCTCGTGCGGCTGCAAGCGACCCCTCATCAACAACGCCTGCCATAACATGAATGACCTGCGCCCCGACTGCCACGGCATAGGTTAGAGCCTCCTGGAAATCCCGTTCGAAATCCGTCTCGCGGCCCGGAAGGGCAGCCATGCCCCACTCACCGGCCGCAACGTCGCCCGGCGCTGTGTTGAGACCGGACATTGTGACGTCTGCCGCCCGCAGACGTGCGAGCAGCGCCTTAATCGGGGTATCATAGGGAAAATGGCACTCGACGAACTTGAATCCTGCCGCAGCCGCGGCATCGATTCGATCCAAGAACGGCAGGTCTGGAAACATGAACGCGATATTGGCGCTCAACCGCTCGCGAAACGAAATTGTCGTCATCGCTCACGTCCCTGTGCGAAGTGCAGGCTGCGCAGCACGAGCCCGGTTCGCCTCGATGTCACTGATCAGATTCATCGGTTCCGAGCGGAATAGACGGGCATGCATCTGCTTGAGGTTGGGAGAGATACTGGGTTCGAACGCCATATGAGCCAAGATATCACGCTCAATGTCGATACCTGGAGCAACTTCAATCAGTTGCAACCTGCCCTCGACGACGTTGAAGACGGCTCGCTCAGTGACAAAAAGCGCTGTACGGCCCTGCTCTCTGGCAAAGTCGGCGTTGTAGCATATCTGCTCGATATTGTTGACAAATTTCTTGTGACGCCCTTCCTGGGCGATCGCCAACGTACCGTCGCCGGTTTTGAGCTCCAGGCCACCGGAGGTGAAGGTGCCGCTGAACACCATGTGTTTGGCATTCTGACTGATGTTGATAAAGCCCCCAACGCCGACGATCTTGGAGCCGAAACGGCTGATGTTTACGTTGCCGCGCGGATCGACCTCGGCGAAGGAAAGAAAGGCGATATCGAGACCGCCCCCGTCGTAGAAGTCGAACTGATAAGGCTGATCGATGATGGCGTCGTAGTTCTGCGACGCTCCCGAGTCCGGTCCAGTGAGCGGCGCGCCGCCGATAAAGCCCTGTTCGTTGGTCAGGATGATGTTGTCCAACACCGCCTCCTCCGAAGCAACGGCGGAAATTCCTGTCGAAATGCCAGCACCGAGATTACAGATGGCACCGGGAACAATCTCCATTGCAGCACGGCGCGCAACGATCTTTCGGTGGTCGAATGGCAGGCGACGAAGCGCATGCAGCGGAACACGCAATTCCCCGGCATAGGACGGGCTGTACTCCGTCGCATAGGTCTGCTTCTGGGCGGGATCGACGACCACGTAGTCCACAAGGATGCCGGGGATCTTCACTGTTTTCGCCGGCAATGTGCCGCGTTTGGCCATACGCTTGACCTGCACCACGACAATACCGCCACTGCGGCGCGCAGCCTGCGCAGTGGACAGCATCTCCCCGAAGATAGCCTCATGCTCCATGCTAATGTTACCATCCTCGTCCGCCGTGGAACCGCGCAGGAAGACGATGTCGAGCGGGAACGGCTTAAAGCGGAGATACTCCTCGCCATCGATTGTCATTAGTTCGACGAGATCTTCCTTGGCGCTTGGGCTCTGACGCCCGCCCGCCTGGCGGGGATCGATGAAAGTATGTAGCCCCGTCTTGGTGATCAGCCCTGGCCGACCGGCAGCCATGTCGCGCATCAACTGCGATAGCACGCCCTGAGGCAGCGTGTAGGATTCAATTTTGTCGGCCGCGGCGAGGTCGATCAGCACGGGCGAGTCAATGAGAGCGCTGGTGATCGAGCGCTTAAGCATGCCTGCATGCGCAAATCTTGCCGCCCCCTTGGCAGCACGATCCCCGAGGCCGACGACATGGATAAGCGTCAGTGCCTTTGGGCTACCTTCCTGCAAGTGGCGGGCCTCAATGGCCTCCAGCACCAACTCCGGAATGGCGTGACCGCCTCCAGACCCACTGACCAGGACATTGTCGCCATCGCGAACGAGTTGCGCCGCTTCTTCGGCCGTAATGAGTTTCATGACACGTTCCAAATCTTTTTGAGAAGCATTCTTAAGCCACGCCATTGACCGGCGAGCTAATCAGTTGTAACCGGATACATAGTCGGTCGCCCGCACCGTTGTCAAGGCGCGCGGTGATCTTCCAGCCAACCCGATTAGACACAAGCGGAGGATCGAATATGTCACTGTCAGGACTGGATTTTGTTGAACTAGGTCAGGTATTTACGTTCGCAAAAACGGTTGGTGAAACCGACATCGTACTTTTCGCTGGTATCACCGGCGATTTCAGCGATACGCATGTAAACGAGCAATACATGCAGGAGAAATCGTCTATCGGCAAACGTATTGCGCATGGCGCGTTGACGGTCGGATACATGTCGACTGTCTCGACGATCAGCATCGCTCATATCATTCACAAGGAAGGACTTAGCGATTTCCCCGTTTCAGCTGGCTACGATCGGGTGCGCTTCCTCAAGCCGGTCATTCTCGGCGACACGATCACCGCGCGTTATACCATCGCCTCGATCGACAAGGAGCGCGGACGAAGCGTCGCCAAAGTTGAGGTGTTCAACCAGCACAATGAGCTTGTCGCGGTGAGCGAGCACATTATGCGCTGGGCCAAGAAACTGTCTTCAGCCAAGGATGCCGCGTGATGGCACTCGCGGGCTCAGCGGTTCTTGCCATCTGGAATGGCATCAAGCCGGAGGCGGAAGACGAATTCGTCACATGGCACGTTCGGGAGCATATTCCCGAGCGTGTCGGCCTCCCGGGCTTCCTGCGCGGCCGCCGCTATGTGGCGCTCGACGGGAATCCGAAATATTTCAACTTCTATGAGACAGAGAGCGTCGCCGACCTCTCCTCCCCTGCCTATCTTGCGCGCCTCGATGCACCTACCCCCTGGACCAAATCGGTTGTGGCGCATTTCACAGACACTTCGCGGACCATTTGCGCGGTTGCGCTCAGCCGCGGCCGGGGCGACGGAGCGGCGTTGATGACGCTTCAGTTGTCGACATCACACTCAGCGGCAGTCTTCACGCAGGCTATGCAAGCGATCATCGTGGATGCTCTTGATCGCCCTGGCGTCGTTGGAGCGCATCTTCTGCAGGGCGATCCCAAGGCCAGCAACCAGCAGACGGCAGAAAAGAAGCTCCGCGATAAGGCTGACGAGATCGCCTCGTGGATCCTGCTCATTGAGGCTGTTGGCCCCGAAGCCTTCGACCGCCTGCAGGCCGACCTTGATCTGCCGAACCGCCTTGGCGCGTCCGGGTGCGATGAACCGCACCGCAAGGGAACGTACCTGCTGCAATATGCGCTTTCCAACAACCAACTCTAGACACAGTTCGAACTTCAGAAAGTGAGGAAGAGAATATGAAATTCGTCCGTTTCGGCCAAGCGGGGCAGGAAAAGCCCGGCATCATCGACAATGACGGCAAGGTCCGCGACCTTTCGAGTATAGTGCAGGACATCACCGGCGCAGTGCTCGCTGGAAGCTTGCAGCAGGCGCTTAAGGGTGTAGAACTCGCTTCCCTGCCGCTTGTCGCTGATGGCGTTCGCCTCGGTCCCTGCGTCGCAGAAGTTGGGAATTTCATCGCCGTCGGCCTCAATTACGCTGATCATGCGACAGAAACCGACGCGACCATCCCTAGAGAGCCGATCCTTTTCAATAAGGCGCGTTCCTGCATTGTCGGCCCTTATGACGACGTGGTGCTGCCGCCAGACTCAGTGAAATCCGACTGGGAGGTGGAAATTGCCTTCGTCATCTCCAAGAAAGCTTCCTATCTCACGGAAGCAGAAGCCCTAGACTACGTCGGCGGCTACTTTATTTGCAACGACGTCTCCGAACGAGAGTACCAGTTGGAGCGCGAGGGCCAGTGGGTGAAGGGCAAGTGCTGCCCGACGTTCGGTCCGATCGGGCCTTGGCTGGTCACGCCAGATGAAGTGGGCGACCCGCAAAAATTGTCACTTTGGCTGGAGGTCAATGGCGAACGTTTGCAGAATTCATCGACCAGCAATATGATCTTCTCGATCCGCACCCTGGTTTCCTACATCAGCCAGTACATGATCCTTGAGCCGGGCGATATTGTCACAACCGGAACGCCGCCCGGCGTGGGTCTGGGTATGAAGCCGACACGCTTCCTCAAGCGCGGCGACACGATGCGCCTTGGCGTCGAAAAACTTGGCGTCCAAGAACAGAAAGTTGTGTAAGCGGTTGCATCACAGAGTTGCCGGGGAGGGTTGCATGTCATACTATCCCCGGCAAGTCATATGCAGTTCAGGCAGTTCTAGATGACACCAATTTCCGCCCGCAAAAGGACGGCAAAGACCAGTACTCGCCCTCAGGTCAAATCCGAGCCAGTAAAGAGCAGCTCTGCAGTCGGGCTGCGCGACGTCGCTCGCGCCGCAGGCGTCTCAACGGCGACCGTATCGCGCGCCATCAACAAACCCGAAGTCGTCTCTGAAGAGCTTCGCCTACGAATATCCGCCGTCATCGAACATTTGGGTTGGGTTCCAGACGCTGCGGCCCGCGCCCTTTCAACAAGGCGCTCCGGTGCTGTGGGAGCAGTCTTCCCGACTCTCAGTCACGGTGACTTTGCGAGGACTGCCAATATCCTACAAAGCGAATTGCTGATGGAGGACTATACGCTCCTCCTCGCCTGTTCGGAATATGATCCTGACCTGGAGCTGCGGCAAGTCAAGAAGTTCGTCGAACGCGGGGTCGATGGAATCGTCCTGGTTGGCAACGAACACCATCCTGATCTGCAGAAATTTCTTGATCGGCAGAAGGTGCCTTCGATCAATACCTTCGTCTATAGCAAGGAGACGCATGGCCGTTCGATCGGCCCCGACAACCGCCGAGCGCTATTCGATTTAACCAACTACTTGATCGGGCTCGGCCATCGCCGCTTTGGCGTCATTTGGCAGTCAGTGACCAACAATGACCGCGCCGCCGAGCGGCTGGCCGGAGTCGGTGACGCCTTGGCGGCGCACGGTTTGACGGCCTGGCCCTATCAGATCGCCAAAGAACTCGCGAGCATATCGGAAGCACGTTCGCTTTTCCGTCGCGTGATGAATGCGTCGCCTGCGCCGACGGCGGTGATTTGCGGTAACGCCTTCCACGCGGTCGGCGCAGAGCTCGAGGCGCTCGCCATGGGCCTCTCCATCCCCGACGACATTTCGATCGCCGGCTATGACGATATCGAAATCATGTCGGAACTACCGGTTCCGATCACGACGATTCGTGTGCCGAGTGACAAGATCGGTCGCCGCGCTGCCCGCTATATCATCGGCCAGATTCTTAGCCGGGACCAAGACATGCAGTTCGAATGCCCACCCGAAATGGTCCTGCGAGAGTCAACCGCGGCACCTAAGCGATAGGTCTGTAACCGCTTACGGCCTAGCGTTGGCCCACTAAACGCGATGGATCTGCAGGCCGCCTGCAATATCGACTGCGGTGCCAGTCGCGTAGGGAAAGCTGCCGAGCGCCAGTGCCGTGATCGCGCCGGCCACGTCGTCGACCTCGCCCCATCGACCCGCCGGAATCCCACCTTCAACGATGAGCCGATCGTATCTTTCAGACGCTGCTGCCGTCATGGGCGTGCGGATGACCCCTGGCCGGACTTCATGCGTCATGATGCCGTCACCGGCAAGCCTGGCTGCAAATAGCTTCGACATCATGGCGACCGCTGATTTCGACATGCAGTAGTCGGCCCGGGTTTCACCCACCACGTGGCTATTGATCGACCCAACAAAGATGATCGAGCGATAGTTTTCAGTGGCGTCTGCCTGCAGCATATGCCGCGCAAAGGTTTGTGTTAGAAAGAAAGTTGCCCTTACATTCACTCCCATCACCCGGTCGAAACTCAATGGTGTAAGTTCCATCAAGTCGCCGCGCACCAGTGAAGTTACGCCGGCGCAGTTGACTAGGCAGACGGGATTGCGGACCCGCCGCACCAGCGCCTCGTGCTCAGAAATATCGGTTATGTCGGCGCGAACATAAGAGATGTGTTCGGGAAGAAAGGCGCTATCTTCCACGCTGGCGACGGTGACCTCAAAACCACGTTCGGCAAGTGCGATGGCAGTCGCGTAGCCGATGCCGCTTCCCCCTCCGGTCACAAGCGCTCCGCCCCGCGCTTTAGCCGATGTAAACCTGTAACCAGATGACATTGCTTTAACCTTTGATGTGATTTGCGCACGTTAGCCAGACCATGCGCGACGGTTGAACACCGATAAAGAGACGCTCGCCTGGCTAGTTTCGAACCCAAAAGTAATAGTTTTTGCGGTATTTTGACGATTTCCCGGGCGCTGCCTTGATCAGGACTTGACATAAAACGACAGCAATGTAAACGGATACATCATGCCAAAAAATAATTGGCATCGGTCGCTCAGCCGAAGGTGGCTGCCGCGGCGACCTGGAGGAGATTCGGCTGAATGTCTGATTCGCAATGCGCTCTAATACACACGGTCGATGGGGCCACACGGCTGCTGGCCATCGTCGGGGATCCGATCGCGCAGGTGAAGTCGCCCCTATTCTACAATGCGCGCCTCGCTGCGGCTGGTGTGAATGCAGTCCTTGTGCCTTGGCATGCGCGGGAAAAGGACTTCGAGTCCGTCATGCGCGGTCTTCTTGCGACAGCCAATATCGACGGAATTGTCATCACCTATCCATTCAAGCAGCGAGCGATGGCCTTCGCGTCGCAGCTGGAGCCGATGGCGGAGCGCGTTGGCGCAATCAACGCGATGCGTCGCGAGAAGGATGGCAGCTGGACCGGCGGCATGTTCGACGGGCTTGGCCTGCTCCAGGCCGTACGTGGCCTCGGCAGGTCGACGTCAGGCGCGAGGATCAAGCTGCTGGGCGCCGGCGGAGCTGGTAGTGCGATCGCCCATGCCTTGGCCGATAGCGGCGCTGCATCGATTTCCGTACACGACGCGGCCGGGGAAAAGGCCGCCTCTCTCGTTTCGACACTTGCGAAGATGTATCCGAATTGCCGTATCGATGCCTCCGGTCCGTGCCTGGGCGACATTGACGTCCTTATCAATGCGACACCCATCGGGCTTTCGCCGGACGACGGCTTGCCCGTCCCTATGGCGGACTTGAAGGGGGACGTGGCGGTCATCGATATCGTGCCGCGTACGTCCACGCCGCTTTTGCGTTTCGCGGAAGAACTCGGTTGCGCCCATATCGGCGGGGCAGCAATGGTCGAGGGGCAATCGGATATTGTCCTCGGCTTTTTCAACAAGATTGCATGGAACGGCAATGCCGATCGGCCAAAGGCAGCTGATCGCCATACAGCCGAAGGAGGTCTCTAATGAATGGAAATGGTTTGGCTTTGAAGATGCCCGGGTGGCTGGGTTCAGCTTTTCTCTCGGCCCTCGTCTTCGTTGGCCTGATCGTACTTTGGTGGCTTGCGGTTGTCGTTTTTGAGATCCCGGCCTACCTTCTTCCCCCGCCGCAGGCGGTTATCCCCGAGCTGATTGAACAGCGTCAGAGCCTTTGGACTCATTCGCTGGTAACCATCCAAGAGATCATTTTCGGCTTCGCGCTGTCTGTGGTGACGGCTATTCCACTCGGCCTGTTGATCGCGCTCTCGCCGACCGCCAAGCGAACGCTCTATCCGTTGCTTGTCTTCATTCAGCTTGTGCCAAAGATCGCCATAGCGCCCCTTTTCGTCGTCTGGATCGGCTTTGGCCCTACGTCGAAGGTGATGCTTACCCTGCTTCTCACCTTCTTTCCGCTGCTACTTGCTAGCATTGCCGGCTTCCAGATCCTGGACCAGCGCTTCCTCTATCTGACCAAGTCGATGGGTGCGACGACTTGGCAGACCTTCCGCTACCTACGCTTCCCGTCCGCCCTTCCGGTCATTTTCGGCGGCCTGAAGACCTCGGCAACAATCGCTGCGACCGCGGCAATTGTGGCAGAGTTCGTCGGCGCCAACCGGGGCCTTGGCTTTCTCTTGCTACAAGCAACAGGCGTCATGGATACAAAGCTAGTCTTCGCGATCCTCTTCGTCATGACGATCATCGGCCTCGGTCTGAACAGCCTCGTCGAGGTCGTCGAATATTTCATGACGCCGTGGCGTCGCAATCGCAGCCGCGATTGATACATCTTCAAAACCAAGGAGGAGAATACAGTGAATAGGCATACCATATTCGGCAAGCTCAGCCCCCTCAAACACGCAGCAGCGGCGGCGATGATTTCGCTTGTCGCCAGTCCGCTCGCGGCCGCGGAGCTGACTCCGCTTACCTTTTGGCTGAACTATCCCGCTGCCGGCTTCAATGCCGGGTTCGAACTCGCGGTCAAGAACGGATACTACAAGGATGCTGGTCTTGACGTGAAAATCGAGCCGGGCAACGGTTCGCAAATTACGGCTCAGCTTATCGCTGGCGGGAAAGGCGAAATAGGTTTTGCCGACGCCGCGCCGGTGATGAAGCTTGTCTCTGAAGGCGCCAAGATCAAGGTTCTTGCCACGATCCTTCAGGGCAATCCGAACCAGGTAACCGCGCTCAAGGAAAAGGGTATCAATTCCGTTAAGGATCTAAAAGGCCATTCGGTTGCCATCCCGAACGGCGGTTCGCAAGCTGCGATGTTCCCGCTCGTTCTTGCAGCCAACGGCCTGAGCTACAGCGATGTCAAACAGGTGAACATGCCGAAGGAATCCATGGTCGCCGCCCTCCTTCAAGGGCAAGTCGATGCCATTCTTGGATCGATCGACTTCTTCGCCATCCAGCTGAAGGATCTCGGTGCGGAGACGACCGACTTTCCCTTTATCGATAACGGCGCACCGACCGTCTCGACCTCTATTATCGCCTCCGAATCCTTCCTGGAGGAACATCCTGATCAGGCCAAGGCCTTCGTTGCCGCGAGCTTGAAGGGCTGGTATGCCGCGGTTGACGATCCGAAGGCTGCAGTGACGGCCATGAAGGAAATGTTCCCGGACGCATCGGAAGAACAGGCTCCCGCTCAGTTGGAGGCCACTAAGTATCTGATGTGCGTCAATCGTGCAAAGGTCGTCGGGAAGGCCACGCCGGAACAATGGTCCGATACAGTCAAAATCTTGAATGAGATCAAAATGCTCCCCCCAAACATTGAGGCGGCAAGCTACTATACCTATGACTACCTGCCGCCCGAAACCGATCTCCGCTCTTGCCCGCTGAAGTGATCCCTATGAAGCAGTCCGTTATGCCATCCTATTCTACGTCCGCCCCCGGCTCAGACTTGAGCGGAGTCCGAATTGAGATCGACAACGTCAATAAAGTCTTCGGAGGCTTTGAAGCGTTGCGGCCGACCACCATCGACATCCAGCCAGGCGAGTTCGTCTCCGTCGTCGGGCCTAGCGGATGTGGCAAGAGTACGCTGATGCTAATGGTTGCCGGCCTTCTCGATCCAACCAGCGGCCGGATAAAGGTCGGCGGAAAGCCACTCTCTGGTGCCCTTACCGACGTCGGGATTGCCTTTCAGGACCATCTGCTGCTGGAATTCAGGACAGCGATGGATAACGTGCTGCTTCAAGGGGTTATTCGAGGTCTACCACTCGATCCGATCCGCAAGCGAGCGGAAGAGCTATTCGAACGGCTGAGCCTGACGAAAGCGGCCAACCGCTACCCCAGCCAGCTTTCCGGCGGGATGCGTCAGCGCGTTTCGCTAGCCCGAGCATTGGTGCTCAAGCCATCGGTGCTGCTGATGGATGAGCCTTTCGGGGCCTTGGACGCGCTCACGCGCGTTCAGGTTCGGCATGACTTGGAGCAGCTCTGGATTGCGGAGCGGCCAACGGTCCTCTTCATTACCCATAGTGTCGAAGAGGCCGTCGGACTTGGGGATAGAGTTCTCGTGATGGCACCCTCGCCTGGACAAGTTGTGGACGAAATCAAGATTGATCTGCCGCGTCCGCGTCCGGTCGCTCTTGGCGAAGAGCCGGAGCTCGCCGAGTATTCGCGACGGATCTACGACCATTTCGCGCGCCTGGGCGTTATTCACCGCTAGCAATATAGATCCACTGGTGGTCGCTCGGTAGCTTCGACGACCAGTGGATTTTACTTCAGTTTCCTCGGGGGCCCGGATTTCGAGGGCAGTTTTCGCATTGGGATTGAGCCACACCGCACGCTCACAGGCGATGGCCACCGCCTGACGAGCATCTGGTGAACGGCCAAACAGCCCGCACGATGGCATAGGCGTCGAGGCTGACAATCTTGGCCAAAAGAGGAGCAATTCGGTGGATCTGGGCGGCGCCCTTGCCGCCTCCGACCACAACGGTGCCGCCGTTCGGCGGTGGGCAGATGCTTCCGGATGCCCGTGAGCGGATCGGCGGCCGAAGACATGGCTGCTAGCAGCTTCCGATCAGTCACCCCCGCGATCCAAAACATCACCGACAACCAGGCTATAAGCCGGCCGCGTTGTCGACGCGGTCGAGCGCTTGTCGCGCGTGCCGGCGATCAGATTGCGCAACGGGATCGGCCACCGGGCTCGCGGCGATTAGGCGCTGGGTATAGAAATGCTTCGGCTCGTCAAACAGCGTCGCCGCCGCCCCCTGCTCGACCACCTTGCCGCCCTGCATGACCAGCACGCTATCTGCAAAGCTGCGGACCAGATTGAGGTCGTGGCAGATGAATAGCAATGCCACATTCAATCGATCGCGAAGGTCGCGCAGCAGCGTGATGACCTGCGCCTGAACTGTAAGGTCCAGCGCGGAAACCGCCTCGTCACAGACTATGATTTCGGACGACATCGCCAGCGCTCTGGCAATCGCAATGCGCTGTCTTTGTCCGCCTGAGAACTCACCGGGAAATTTGTCGAGAGCTTTCACGTCAAGGCCGACACTTTCCAGCAGCGCTCCCGCTCTTTCGCGCCAATGTTGGCGTGGGAGGACATCCTTCTGGATGGTCCAGGGTTCGGCGATGATGTCCATCACCTTCATTCGGGGATTGAGCGAGCTATAGGGATCTTGGAAAACCGCCTGTACGGCCCGCTGATAGCGACGGATGCCATCTTTATCGAGCTGGGTGATATCGGCGCCATGGAATTTGATCTCGCCTGAAGAAGGCGACATCAAGCGCAGGATTGACCTGGCAAGTGTCGATTTTCCGGAGCCCGACTCGCCGACAATGCACATGATCTCCCCTTTGTGCAGTGTCAGGCTCATATCGTGGACGACCTTCACGTCGCCGTACTGAAGCGAAACGTTGGACACCTCCAGTATCTTTTCGGCTGGGCTCCGGGGTGGACCAGGCGCCATTTCACCGGCCGCGATCAAGTCGCGGGTATATTGCTGTCTCGGATTCAGCAAGACATCCCGAATGGCGCCGGTTTCCACCATTTCGCCTCTGCGCATGACAAGCACACGATCCGCGACGTCGGCGGCAACGCCGAGGTCGTGAGTGATCATCAGGATCGACGTGCCGGTTTCCCTTTGAATATCGCGGAGCAGGTCAAGGATCTGCGCCTGCACGGTCACGTCGAGGGCGGTGGTCGGTTCATCGGCGATAAGCAGCGCTGGTTTCATCGCCATGCTCATGGCGATCATGATGCGCTGCCGCTGACCGCCCGAGAATTCGTGCGGGTACTGCCTTTGGCGTTTTTCGGGGTTAGAGATGCCGACGCGTCCCAGTAGTTCGATCGCCAGCCGGTCCGCCTCGGTCCGGCTGCTGCCATGAATGCGGCAGACTTCCGCAATCTGCCAGCCAACCGGAAAGACAGGGTTCAGGTGGACGAGAGGATCCTGGAACACGACGGAGATGTCCCGACCAGCTGCGGCCCGGCGCTCTGCCCGTGGCATTTTCAGGAGGCTCTTTCCGCGGAAGTGGATGTCTCCGGACCTCATGATGGCCGGCGGCATGTCGAGCAGCCCCAAGATTGCCGAAGCGGTCACGCTTTTGCCGGAACCGCTCTCGCCGATGATCGCGAGCGTCTCTCCCTTTTCAATCGAAAAGGAAATA
The DNA here is from genome assembly GCF_012641395.1 of Rhizobium sp. P32RR-XVIII. Lineage (GTDB taxonomy): Bacteria > Pseudomonadota > Alphaproteobacteria > Rhizobiales > Rhizobiaceae > Rhizobium. The sequence continues at coordinate 14,809 of NZ_JABAIH010000032.1, forward strand.
TCTTTCACTGCGTGGAATAGCCCGTCGACGGTCTGAAAATCGACGGACAGATGATCGACTTCAAGAAGGGGCGTGTTCATGCTGTCACCTCACGGGGCGTCAACCGGACACGCAGTGTCGGGTCATTTGCTATGCGGAACCAGTTGCCGACAATGGTGGCCGAAACGGCCATGGAGGCAATTGCGAGGCCGGGCCAAAGCGACACCCACCAGGCGGTTTTCAGATAGGGCTGGCCTTCGGCGACGAGCAAACCCCAGGTCGCGTCCGGTGGCTGCACCCCGATACCAAGGAAAGAAAGCGCCGATTCCGCCAGCATGATCACGGCGAATTCAAGCGCGGCGATGGCGAGTACGGTCGGCATGACCAAAGGCACGATATGCCGCCTCAGAACATGGATGTCGCCTGCGCCCATGGTGCGGGCTGCAGCCACGAACCACCGCTCCCGAAGTTCCAGCGACTCGCCACGAACGGTCCGCGCGAACACGGCAAGCCTGGTGATCGTGAGGATCAAAATGACATTGCCGATATGCGCTCCGAGAACAAAGAGGACGACCATCGCCAGCAACAGCGATGGGATACTGAGGAGGACGTCGATCCCCCTCATCAAGGCGGCGCTCAAGAGGTTCTCTCGCAAGCCGGCAATCAACCCGATGAAGGTTCCCGTCACCATTGCCATCAATACGGCCGCCGCCGCGATCATGATCGTCGTCCTGGCAGCAAGAACCAATCGGACGATCATCGGCCGCCCGAGCGCATCGGCGCCGAGGAAGTAGACCCACGATCGATTAAGGTGGAACGGTGCCGCGTGCCGTGCCGTTAGCTGCATCCGGTTTAAGGATGGATCGACGAACGCCGGCCCGATGATTGCGATGACAACAAGAACCAGCAGATATACGAGCGCCACGCAAGCCACGCGGTCTTGTTTCAGCAATAGCCAATAGTTTCGCATGGTGTCCCTCAAGTCAGCCTGACGCGGGGGTCAAGCCGCATGTAAAGGATGTCGATGATCGTATTCATCAGATAGACCGCGACGGCGGCAACGATGATGCAGGTGATCGTGAGTTCGAAATCGCGGTTTCGCACCGAGTCGATCATCAGATTGCCGATGCCAGGGAAGCCGAAGATCGTTTCGACGACAACAGCTCCGTTGATGAGGCCTGTTGCCTGGATGCCGGCCACGGTTATGAGCGGCAGAAGTGCGTTTCTAAGTGCATGGACAAAGATGATGCGCGGTCCGGATGCACCCTTCGATATCGCCGTCTTCACGTAGGGAGCATTCAGGCAGCTTATCATGCTGGACCGAACCACCTGTGACAACAGTCCGACAGGACCGAGGACAAGAACGGCCACAGGCAGGATCCAGTATTTTGCGCTGCCCATGCCCGACGTTGGAAGCCATTCGAGTTTCATCGAAAAGACGAGAATCGCGACGATCGAGACCCAGAAGGGCGGAGTGGAAGCGGTCACGATCGTCAGGATGCTGACGAGCCGGTCAAAAAGCGAATTTGGCCAATAGGCCGCGAGCGAACCCAGGATCGCTGCCAAGCAAATTGCTATCGACATCGCAAAAGCCGCCAGCTTCAGCGTCACCGGAAATGCCTCCAGAACGACGTCGAGCGCAGGCCGGGCCTTGAAGACGGAGTTGCCAAAGTCGCCATGCGCGAGGTTCGAGATGTATCTCGAGAACTGGATGAGAACCGGATCGTTGAAACCATGCTCCTGCCGGAAGGCCGCACGCTGCGCCTCTGAGGCCGACAAGGGCAGGTAGAGGTCGGTCGGATCTCCAGTCAGTCGCGTCAGGAAGAAAACGACCGTGAGAAGAACAAAAAGTGCGGCGACGCTTTGAGCGAAGCGCTTGACGACATAGCGCAACATACGCGAACCCTTCGGAATCTGTTGGGGCGGCGGCATCGCCGTCGCCCCAGATAATCTCACTTGAACGTGATGGTAGCCACGTCAAGACGCCCTCGAGAGGTTGGCTTGAAGTTCAGCCGTGGGGAGACGCGAGCGTCAGCGACCTGATGGAAGAGCATGATGTCATAGGCCTGGTCGTGGATGCGTGCGAATGCCGCCTGGTAAAGCTCCGACCGCTTCGGGTTGTCGGCTGCAGAGCCCTGGTCGATCAGCTTGTCGAGTTCGGGATCGTGTGTCTTCGACGTTCCGCCCGTGGAGTGGTACTTGTTCAGAAGCGTGATACCGGCGTCGCCCGTATTATTATCATGGATGTCCATGAGAAGATGGGGCGCAGTGCTGTCGTTGAAGGGCTTGAAATAGAAGCCGTTATATTCGTTTGCTTCGAGGAGCTGTGGCTTCGTATTGAACCCGACGGCGTTCAGCATCTCGGAGATCGCTTGCATACCTTCGGCGCCGGCCGGCACGTTGGGTCGGGCGATCACAAGGATCTCCTTGTCGACCGGGACGCCGTCGGCCTTTGCCTCAGCGATGAGCTTCATCGCTTTATCGGGATCATAGGGGAAAGGCTTGATCGTGTCGTTGTAGCCATTGATGGTCGGCATCACGTAGTTTTTCGCCAAGACCCAGCGTGGGCTGTAAATCGAGCCGATCATGGCCTGACGGTCAAGCGCCAGGTTCATCGCTTCACGAACACGAAGGTCGTTCATCGGCGGCTTGTCGACATCGATGCGCAACCGCATGGTTTCAGAATTCAGATAAGAAAAGTCGGTTTTCGGATTATCAGCGTCTTGCGGGGCGATTTCGGGGGCAATATCCGCTTCGCCACTCGCCACCATGGCGGCTCGAACGAGGGACTCCTTTCGGAAAAGGTAGGTCACGGCCTCTACCTCGGGTTTGGCGCCCCAGTATTTGTCATTGCGCTTAAGCTCGATGCCCTCACCCGGCTTCCAGCTGGCGAAGCTATAGGGGCCCGTGCCGACAGGCGCACGGGTAAAATCGTCAAACGGCGTGTTGGGCGAGACCATCGGAAGCGTGGCCAGCATGACTGGAAGGAGCGGCGCGGGATGGTCCGTCTTCAGGTCAACAGTTAAATCGTCGACGACATCAAACGTGAACTTCATTCCCTCGAAGTGATAGCTGCGGGTCGCGCAGTTCAGTTTCGGGTTCAGCACGCGCTGGAATGACTTGACGAACGTTTCGGCATTGAAGGCGGGACCATCCTGGAAAGAAACGCCCGGACGCAGCTTTAGACGCCACTGGCTGTCACCGGTCCGGGTCCATTCCGTGACCAGTCCCGGCTGGACCTGACCGGTCGCAGCGTCGATCTTGGTGCCTGTCTCGACGAGGTTGTTTCGGATCACGAACCCGATCGTACTGCGTGTCGTGTTGCAAGGATCGAGTGTGTCCGGTTCCGCGTCAAGCACGATGCGAATGTTCTTGTTGGGCTGCTGTGCCGCAACGGCGCCGGCCCCGACTGTCAATGCAACCGCAGTCGCGGCCGCAAATCCTATTGCTTGAAAAGCTTTCATTTTTTCCTCCCTAATCTCATGCAGATCAGCGATCTGCGATCACGCTATGGCTGACTTCGGTCGGTTTTTTGCATCACAGACAAATTCACCAACGAAGTTCGACCGCTTGTTTGTTTTTGCTCACCGCCACCTTGCGTTCGAATCGCGCGCGCAATTGAAGCAACCCACTCTCAGTTGGGCTGCTATGCCACCTATTGGTCTACAATGAAGCCGTCATGGTGGGGCCGCACAAGGATGGGGCGATCGACCTTAGGTGAGGACGCGAGCGCCCTCTCGCGGAGCTCGATCCCGAGACCTGGCCCTTGCGGTATCGAAAGGAAACCATCCTGTGGTGTTGGCAGCCCTTCGAATAAAGCGGCAGCTGGCAGATCGGTGTTTCCGTGGATGCCGGTCGAGGATGACGGGTACTCCTGGATCGCGACGTTCGGGACATTCGCATCGAGCTGCAGCTCGGCCGCTAGGTTAAGCGGCGACAGCGGATTGTGCGGGATGATGTCCATGTCATTGGCTTCGGCGAGCGCAGCAATCTTCTTGGCGCCGGTGATGCCGCCGCAGAGGCCGATGGACGGCCGAAGGAATTGGACGCCTCTTCTTGCTACCAGCGTCTGGAACATCTGCAAGCTGAAGTAGCGCTCACCGGTTGCGATCGGTACAGGGATATGATCGGCAACCCACGCCATGGCATCCTGGCTGCTCGGCTTGAGCGGATCCTCGAAGAACATGGGACGATAGGGCTCGATCTCGCGGGCGAATGTGATCGCCTCGGCGACCGTCAATCGTCTGTGCAATTCGATGCAGAGGTCGACATCAGGCCCGAGTGCTTCTCGGAGCGAAGCGATGACCGCAACCGCGTCGTCTATCTTGCGGGCGTGGGGCTTGAAATAGCGGTTATAGTCCTCGTCGAGGAAGGGGTTGAGGTGGCCGAGTGCCGTAAAGCCCTGAGATTTACGGAGCAGTGCCTCGGAAATCATCTCCTTCGGTGTCTTCGCCTTGACGTGGCCATACAGACGGATCTTGTCCCTTACGGAGCCGCCCAGCAGGTCCGAGATCGGAACACCGAGAGACTTGCCCTTGATATCCCACAGAGCGATGTCGATGGCGGAGATGGCGCCCATGATTGCGGCGCCGGTGAAATGACTTGCACGCTGCAGGGCGTTCCAGTGGTGCTCGATCTGCCGGGCATCGCGGCCAACCAAATACTCGCCGCACTTCACGATCGCGGCGGCGCTGGCCTCGAGATGTCCCCACGCGCCGGATTCTCCTATGCCGGTCGTCCCGTCTTCAGTGGTGATCTGAACAAAAAGGTACTTGTCTACAAAGCTCGGTACAACTGACTTAATTTTCATGGCCCACCAACTTTCTGTTGGACCATTTTTCGGGTGGCTCGCCCCGACTTTCAATTCGTAGTTCCCTAAACCACCCTTTCCAGATTTTGAACGGTCGGGCCGAGGCGAACAGCCTTCCTGGAGCGACGAAAAAGAGGCAGCGATCAGAACGCAGCCTTACCGTTTTTCGAAGCCAGAATAACATCTTTGAACGACCGAGCTGCGCTCGTCATCAGGTCTTCGCGGTACCAGATTTTTATCTGGCGATCCGCCCAATCCTCTTCGATTGGGAGGCAGACGGTTCCAAGCTTCTTGGCGTACGGTTTGGCCATGAGCTCTGACATAATGCCAATTCCCAAATTTGCGGCGATCATGCTTCGCATCACGTCAAATGACTGCACGGCCCGATACCTCAAGGTTTGTCGCCGTTCGGCGGCCTGCTGAACCAGGAATGCGCACAATGCGCTCTGCGGTCCCAGAGTCACATGGTCGAATTGCAGCATCTCTTCGAAATTGGCTCGACGCTGTCTGGCCAATGGGTGGTCAGCGGGGACCATCGCGACGAGCTTTACGTCCTGGAAAGAATCCGAGGACATACCGATTGGCGCGTCAAACACCGAGATCGTGAGACCGAGGTCTGCCCGTCCGCTTTCGATCTCGGGAACAATCGACCAGCCGTTCACCTCTTTGAGATCGACGGTGACGTCGCGGTACGTGGCCGAATATCTGGCGACGATGTCTGCGAGGCCACCCACGATTGCAGACTGTGTGGCGATGATGCGGACCTGACCGCGTTTTCCTGCCGCAAACTCCTTCATGGCTTGCGAGGCGATGTTCAGCCGGTGCATCACGGATTGAATGTGGACGGCCAATTCCTCGCCGGCAGGCGTTGCCGTCACCCCGCGAGCATGTCGTTCAAAGAGCGTGACCCCAAAGAGATGTTCCAGGTCCTGAATGCGCTTTGTAACTGCCGGCAAAGCGATGTGGGATTTCTCGGCGGCGCGCGTCAGGCTTCCTTCCTGGTGGGCAATGAGAAACAGCCGAGCAGATTCCAGATCAAGTCCACGCATACAGTCTAAACGGGCCGTAGTCGCCTTTATCTCCATTGTCGGAAGGAAACGAAGAACAGCATAACCAATTTAAGGACGGTGACAACTAAAGACGCCTAGGACAGCCACATTGTTTGGAAAGAACACGCGGCTTCGCTGAATACGACTGTTTTCAGACTGCCTTAGGTCATTGCGTGCAGGCAGATGGCCGTTGATGCGACAGTCTCGAACATTTTATTAGGCACCTTGATGACATCCACCCCTATACCCTCGCGAAATGTCCCTCGGACACCTGGCGAAGCGGCGCGCTGGCGGCGACGTAGCCGAGAGGCCGAAGTGCGTTTTTCGGTTCCGTCGTATCCAGGGTGCGATTGGCTGACCTTCGCTCTGGGTCGGGTAAGGGCACGGCCTCCAGCAGTCTACGTGTATAGGGATGGGCCGGAGCGGCGAAGACCTTTTCGCGCGGCCCTATCTCTACAATTTCTCCTAGATACATCACGGCAACACGGTGGCTGATCCGCTCGACGACAGCCATGTCGTGGGAGATGAAGACGAAGGCCAAACCGAGCTCTCTCTGCAGGTCCATTAATAGATTGATGACTTGCGCCTTGACGGAAACGTCGAGCGCAGAGACAGACTCATCCGCAACGATGACCTTCGGAGATAAGGCCAGGGCTCGGGCGATACAGATGCGCTGCCTCTGACCTCCCGAGAATTGATGCGGAAGGCGGCTTGCCATGCTCGCGTTCAGACCAACACGTTCGAGCAGCACACTCACCAACTCGCGCGCGTCGACGCGACCGCCGAGCTTATGAGTGAGGTACGGCTCTGCGATCGCGTCCCCGACGGTACGCCGCGGACTAAGGCTTGCAAAGGGATCCTGAAAAATCATCTGGATGTCGCGCCGCGCATCGCGCAGTTCGTTCCCCGACATCGACATAAGCTCCCGACCGGAGAGGACGACACTTCCGCCAGAAGGCTTCACGAGCCGCATCAGGCCGCGGCCGGTCGTTGACTTGCCACAGCCGGACTCTCCCACGATGGATAATGTTTCCCCGGGGAAGAGATCGAAGGAGACATTTTCAACTGCATGCACGCGGCTCGAAACCTTCCGAAACCACCCGCCCCTGATGTCGAAGCGAACGCAAAGGTCTTTCACCTTGAGAACCGGCCCGTCGGATTTCCGGATAGTGTCGACGGGTTTGTCCGCCTCACTATGCTCGCCAGTTGTCGCATTAATCATCTGGAATTTCAGTGGCTGCGAGACACCCTGCATCGAACCTAGCTGCGGAACGGCATTGAGCAGCATCCTGGTATAGGGGTGCTCGGCACTCCTGAATATTCTGCTCGTCGAGCCCGTCTCGACGATGTCGCCCCGCAGCATGACGGCCATCCGATCGGCAACTTCTGCGACCACGCCCATGTCGTGGGTAATAAAGATGACCGACATTCGCTCCTCTTCCTGGATCTCCTTGATCAAGTTGAGGATTTGGGCTTGGATTGTGACGTCGAGAGCTGTAGTCGGCTCGTCGGCGATCAGGAGTTGTGGGCGACAGGCGAGCGCCATGGCGATCATGACGCGCTGTCGCATCCCGCCTGAAAAATTGTGCGGATATTCATCGTACCGAGTGCTTGCGGCAGGGATCCTCACGCGATCCATCAGCCGCAAAGCCTCCTTTTTGATATCTTGGAGCGATGTCGATGTATTGTGAAGCGCTATCGCTTCGGCGATCTGCTTTCCGATCGGAAGAACAGGATTAAGGCTCGTCATTGCTTCCTGAAAGATCATTGAGATCTCGTTCCCGCGAACCTCGCGCATGCGATCCTCGCTGAGTGCAAGCAAATTGCGCCCGCCGAGTTGCACCTCGCCTTCTACACGCGCACTTTCCGAAGAGAGCAGCTGCATGACCGAATAGCCGGTCACACTTTTTCCCGAACCGGATTCCCCTACGAGCGCCAATGTTTCCCCAGCCGCCACGTCGAAGGAAACCCCTTTCACGACCTCCAGCCACTGGCCATTTTGGTGGAAGGACGTACGCAGGTTCCGGACCGCAAGTGTTTGCTTGCCCGTGAGTTCGTGTTCAAGTTTTGATTTTTCTTGAGTCATAGCGCTCATCTGCATTGACCGTCCTCCCATTTCTCGCCCCGAAGACGTCGCGATAGTCATCTTTCGCTCGAATTCGGATCGAGCATGTCACGCGCGGTATCGCCGATCAGATTGATCGAAAGCACGATCGTTGTGATCGCAAAACCGGCCCCAATGATCGGCCACGGCGATCCGAAGACGTTACCGAGCCCCTCGCGGATGATATTGCCCCAGCTCGGATTGGGCGGCTGCGTCCCAATTCCAAGGAAACTCAATGCCGCTTCGAGCCGAATGGCTGATGCGATCCACAAGGTCCAAAGAAGGACAATCGAGGCGCCAATGTTCGGAATGACGTGCCGGATGATGATAATCGGCGTCTTCACGCCAATTGCGATCGAGGCTTCGATGTAGGGTTCTTGCCGGACTGAGAGAGTCGAAGCTCTCGCAACTCGCGCAAATCCGGGAACAAAGGCAATCGTCAACACCAGGACCACATTCCAAAAGCCTCCGCCGAGCGCCGCCGAAACGATGATGGCTAGCAGCAGTTCGGGGAATGCCATTAGAAGATCGATCATTTTTGAAACGACGCGATCGACTACTCCCCCAAAATAGCCGGCGAGAACTCCTAGTGTCGTGCCGATTACCGCCGCACAGGCCGGCGCAATAAGTCCAAACAGCAGGGAGGTGCGCGAACCGTAGATCAGCCGAGAAAGCACATCACGACCGAACTGGTCGGTTCCGAGCCAGTACTGAGAGGAGGGATATTTGTTAATTGACAGGAAGCTTTGTTTAAGCGGGTCGTAGGGCGCGATCCACGGTGCGAAGGCCGCCATCGCAAAGAAAAGAAGAACCACCACAAACGCAATCATTGTCGAAACGCGGCGGAAAAACAGGCGTTTAACGAGACTTAGCGTGCCGTGGTTGGGGGCCGGTGCGGAAGAAAGGTCGATAGCGGCCATTGCTTAACTCCGGATACGTGGATCGATGACGGTGTAGACCAGATCGACCAGCAAATTGATGAGAACCACCAGTAGAGCGAAGACGACCACGGCACCCTGGATCAAGGGATAGTCGCGCTCGGCAATCGCCTTGATCAGGGTTGAGCCGAGTCCTGGCCGATCAAAGACGAGTTCCACCGCAACCGCGCCAGATAGCGTAGCCAAAAGGCTTAGCCCGAGGCCCGTGACGATCGGAAGAAGGGCATTCCGAAGCGCGTGCTTATAGATCACGGTGCTCGGCGGAGCGCCCTTTGCGCGAGCTGTGCGGACATAGTCCTTTGAAAGAACTTCCAAGAGTGACGTGCGGGTCAATCTGCCCAGAAACGCGATCTTGAGCACAGCCAATGTTACAGCTGGCAACACGAGGTGGTAGAGTTGATCGACGACCCCCTCGCCGCCTCCGTTAATCGGGAAGAGTTTGAGATTGAGCGCGAAAACGATCAATAGAATTGCACCGAGATAGAAGTCCGGGATCGCATATCCGATCAGTGAGAAGATGCGCATACCCTGATCCGGCAAACGGTTCTTACGCACGGCCGCCCAAACGCCAAATGGCAATCCCACGATGAGCCCTATCAATGTCGCGCCGAACGCAAGAGCGACGGTGTAAGGCAGATTATGAGCGATCAGCACGGCTACCCGTTCTTTTGAGATCAGCGAGGCTCCAAAATCAAAAGTCACGACATCCCATAGGAACGTGAAATATTGCTGCCAGAGGGGCGCAGCGAGCCCGGTCTGCTCCCGGAACAGCGCGAGCTGTTCCGGGGTCGCGAAATCGCCCAGTGCCACCAAAGCCGGATCGCCTGGAAGAATGCGCAACGCGATAAAGACAAGCGTGAGCACAAGCCAGAGCGTTGGAATTGCATCCAGCAGCTTGTTGATGATGAGACTGGGCATGCTGCCTCCTATGCCTGAACGACTTTGGCATGGCGCAGAGGCCAGTACGGCGTGCCAGCCTCCACCTTGAAGCCGAGATCGACGCGAGGGTTGCGGGCAATCACGTAGGAAAGTGTGATGATGCCAAGCCCAGGCAGATCTGTAAGGATCTGCTTTTCCATCTCCTTCACGATCTCGACGCGTTTCGCAAAGTCGGGCTCTGCGTTGGCCTTGCTCATCAGATCGTCAATTCCGGGGATCGCGACTCCGTAATGGCTGTAATTAGTAAGACCGCTGCCATCGGCCTTCACGTCCCCCGTCTTCAAAAGCAGGTCGCCGATTGGTGCCGTCGGGACCGGCGGATAGCTCAAGGAGGACAGGATGAGACTGTTCTTGTCCTTGCGGTTATCCGCGTGGAAGGTCGCATGATCGATGATTTTCAGATCGAGATTGATGTTCACCGTGCGCAGTTGCTCCTGGATCATGAGCATGATCGAGGCGTAATCCTCGCGTTGGCTAACGAAACAAGGGATCGTCAAGCCGCTGGCAAAGCCCGCTTCCTTGAGCAGGGCAATCGCCTTTTCAGGGTCGTATTTATATTGCAGCTCAGCTGGCAGTTCGTCCTGTTTCACAGAGCCGGGAAATTGCGGCGCGATAATGCCGACCATTGGGACAGCGATGTTACCGAAGGCGGCTGCGATCGCGGTGGCGTCAATGGCGTAGCGGATTGCCTGGCGGACCTTGATATTGGCGAGCGGTCCTCTGTTGAGGTTGATGTGGAGGGTGTTGAAGCTACCGGGCGCCGTCGCATCGAAGATTGTATTCGCGTTCTGCTGACGCATGGAGTCATTCCAGCCCGGCGCGCGCACACCTTCGATCATATCGACGTCGCCAGATGCGAATGCCAGCGTTCTTGCGGTCGTGTCGGCGATGAAGCGAACCCGAAGGTTTGGCGTGGCCGCCTGGCCATCATAGTAGTCCTTGAAGGCGGTCAGGAGCAGGCCGGCATTGCTGTCGAGGCTCGTAAACTCATATGGTCCCGTTCCGACCGGATCGGTGTTGAACTTCTCGTCTCCCTTTTCCGCGAACGCCTTCTTGCTCAAGATGGAGGCGCTGAGGTCGGATACGCATGTGCCGTTGAGCAGCGGATCTGGATCCTTCAGCTTGATGACGACCGTGTTCGGGTCGGTCGCCTCAACGCTCAAAATGTTGCGATAGTACGACTTGGCTTTGGTGCTGATTTTTGGATCGAGGTGGCGACTGAAGGTGAAGACCACGTCGTCCGCGGTCATCTCTCCATAGTCTTTGTGAAACTTCACGCCGCTACGCAGCTTGTAAGTCCAGGTCTTGGCGTCCTCAGAACTCGTCCAGCTTTCAGCAAGGGCGGGCTCAAACTCCTCGGGCTTCACCGCCCATTTTCCATCGGGACGCTTCACCAACGTGTCGTACAGCTGGGAGATGACCCAGTTGTCCGCACCGGTCGAAGAAATCAATTGCGGGCTCATCCCGTTTGAGGAGCGAGCCGCGAAAGCGCAAGTGATCGTATCGTTTTTTGACTGTGCGGCGGCTTGGAAGCCAACGCCGGAAAGAGCCGCGAATGCGGTGCCTGCCGCAGTTGTTACCAATAGTTGTCTGCGTGTAATGCTCATGGAAATCCTCCCAGTTTGTCCATTAGATTGCAATCGATAGGCGTCTTGCCTGCATTTCCTTCTCATCGAACTGAAGCCCCAGACCCGGGCGATCAGGCACTTCAAAGCAGCCGTCGACGGGCTGAGACGGATTTACGAAGACCGGTGCGCCGCGTTCCCACTTGTCCGCGAGCTCGACGGGCTTCGCGAGATGCAGGAGGGTGCTCAGCACGTGGATGTTGGCCAGGGGACCGACGACCGGTTGTGTTTGATGCGGGACGAGTTCTACGCCATGGGCTCGCGCCAGCGCGGCGCATTGCATCATTCCTGTGACGCCGCCCATCTTCACGATATCCGGCTGCACCATCCGCACGCCGGCTTCGATCAGTTCCTTCAAACCCTGCAGGGTATAGGTCTGCTCACCCGCCGACACGGTGATGTCGAGCCGTTGCGCGACTTCACCCATCGCTTTCACGTTGTAGTGCTGGACAGGCTCCTCGAACCACGAGTAGCCAAGGTCTTCCAAGGCTCGGCCAACGCGCATGGCACCATTGACCGAGTAGCCATTATTTGCGTCAAAACCGATCATGAAGCCGTCGCCCAGGAGTTTCCGCACGGCCGCGGCCTTCTGGATATCTCCTGCGATGTCGACGTCCTGCCGGGTGCGGTCGCCGTCCCAACGGATTTTGACCGCGGCCGGCTTTTCGGTCTCCACTCGCCGCGCGACGTCCCTGACAACCTCATCTACGGTCTTCGCGGCATTCCCACCAACCGAGCTGTAGCAAGGAAGCGTTTTCGTCCATGCGCCGCCGAGTAGTTTGTAGAGGGGCTTCTGAAGCGTTTTTCCCTTCAGATCCCACATCGCGATATCGATCGCGGCGAGCGCGCCGGTCACGATGCCTTCCGGACCGAGCTTGATGCACTTATGAAGAAGGCGATCGATCAGCACCGCATGATCGAACACATCTTGCCCGACCAACTCTGGTGCCATTTCGCGCGCGATGACCGCCAGGGAAGCATGGCCTCCATGCATCGGCGAAGCTTCGCCGATGCCGAACAGGCCATCTTCGGTGTCGATGCGAACGAATGCGCTTTTGGGCATCCAGCCAGAACCATCTCCCATGGTGAGCTGGAAAACGTCGACGCTCGAAATTCTCATTTTGCCTCCTCCGAAAAGAAACCGGTGCCACCCTCCTCGCAGCACCGGTTTGTTGCTGCTATGCCTGTATTGGGATTGCGCGCTTGCGCTCCTTGAGGACACTCTCGTCCAGTTCGATCCCAAGTCCTGGCCCCGACGGAACGAGGAACTTTCCGTTGCGCTTCACGAGCGGTTCTTTCAGAAGCGTCTGCATCAACTCGGTGTTGCGCTCGGCGGGGTCGTTCCACTCGACCGGTTTCGAGGCGTGCATCTTGCAGGCCATAAGATGTAGGTTGGCAGCATGGCCAACCGCCGGCTGTGTCTGATGTGGGACAATTTCCGCGCCGTGCGCGTAGGCGATAGCCATGCACTTCATCAGGCCGGTGATGCCGCC
>NZ_JABAIH010000033.1 GCF_012641395.1 Rhizobium sp. P32RR-XVIII
CGGATGTGAGATTGTACAGGCTCGAGAACGAGCCGGTAGTTGCTATGGGCTCAGACCATGGATCCGATTACGAAGGAGAAATTCGATGCCACATCAATGAACCGTTGACAAAAATCCTGATGTGAAAGGATTCGAACCAATGCGCCTCACTTTTCTAGCTAATGAAGCACCTAAATCACGGGAAACACGGGTGTCAAAGCTGGTTAGAGACGCGGCGTCGCCAGTTCGATGCTAGTCACAGCTACACTGCCTTCCACACCATCGGCGATCCCTTCGAAACCGGTCCGTCCGGAACCAGCGTTAGCGACCTCCTGGCGATCCTGATCGTCTGGGAAGCTAATCGGGATAGTGATCTAAATATTCGAAGCTATCGAAGCGAGAGTGGCCACACACGGCGTTTGAGTCAAATGAAGTACGGCGTTCACATTGAGGCTCGACGCGTGCAACGCGATCTGTTGGCCGCGCCACTGGAAACTGAAGCATGCATGGCTGACGCGAAGCGTATACGCTGGCAAAGCACCTCGTCCCGTCAGAACATGGTCGAGGCGACCCGGAACGAATGAAAAGGTAAGCGAGCGTCTGGATCAAACGACGGAAGCTCAAACGGCAAAGTCTGCAATGAGATTTCAAGATTATGATCAACTATGGGATATCGTGCGGATCGACCCTGGCAGCTAAAGGCGGCAGGTACAAAGAGGAGCGAAACTGCCGAGGCGTCGTGCCGGTGCGGAGTTTAAACACGTCGTAAAAGCGGCTGCTGGAACCAAAGCCGCAGTCGAGGGCAATCTCCAGGATCGAATCCTCGGTCTCGGCGAGCCGCTGCATTGCCCTGGCGAGGCGATAGCGTGTCAGATATTCCGCCACGGAAATGCCGAGCACATCACGAAACGCCCGGTTGGCTGTGGTCGGATGCACGTTGGCCCGCTTTGCAAGATCCGTCAGGCTGAGCGGTTCGGAAAAATGTCGGTTGATCAAGTCCGTCAGCACTTCGGAATGACGGATAGCAGGGCTGACGGGTGTCGCAACGGCTACAACGGACGCGCCCTGGCCTTCAGCGTGATCGAGAATAAGCCGACGCACCCTGAGCTTGGCCTCGTCGGCAATCAGCTGGCGCCGCACCGGATCGCCCCTACCCCATTCCTCGACCCAAGCCGAGACGGTCGGCATTGTCGTCTCGGGGCAGGTCGGCTCGACGACAAAGGCGCCCTGCATGATGGCCTGCCTTGCTTTCTTGTCGATCGACAAAGTGAGAAAATCGACGAGCGGAAGGTAGAGGCAGATCAGCGGTGCGTCCGGGGTGACCAATATCGTCTGATGCGGAATGGCCGCCCAGAACAGGACAAGACGCCCCGCCTCGACCTGCTCCTGTCGGCCATTGAAGAGGTAGGTCATGGCCCCGTCGAGAAGCAGGTTGATCTCGACATGGTCGTGCCAATGCGCAGCACCCATGGCATCGGCCGTGTGGCGTTCGATCAGGAAGCTGCGTGGCGATCCCGTCCACTCGCTAGTCTCCTCGAGATGACCGTCTTTCATTGCCTCCCCGCGCTCTAATCCAGGAATACTAACTCTATAAGCGGGAAGAAATTCTTATTTGGAAGAGGCAATGACTTCATGACCTCGATTTGATGGGAGCTCGCATGCCGAAAATCTGCCTCGTGGGTGCAGGCAGCACCGTTTTTGCTCAGAATATTTTGGGGGACGTGTTGTCCCAGCCATCAGGCAATGACTACGTCATCAGCCTGTTCGATATCGATCCCGAACGGCTGAAGACATCGGAGATCGTCGCGCGGCGCATCTGCGAGGCGCTGAATCTGCAAAATGTGAAGGTCGAGGCTACTCTCGATCGTCGCGAGGCACTGCGCGGGTCGGATTTCGTCATCCTGATGATGCAGGTCGGCGGCTATAGGCCGGCAACGGTGACGGATTTCGATGTGCCGAAGAAATATGGCCTTAGGCAGACCATTGCCGATACTCTTGGCATCGGGGGCATCTTCCGCGGGCTTCGCACCATCCCTGTTCTGGAAGCGATCTGCCGCGATATGGAAGAGGTCTGCCCTGACGCGCTGCTGATGCAGTACGTAAATCCAATGGCTATCAATTGCTGGGCCATCAAGGAACTGGCGCCCTCCATCCGGACGGTCGGCCTTTGCCATAGCGTCCAGCACACCGCCGCTCATCTCGCCTCATACCTCGGCGAAAACATTTCCGACATCAACTATATCTCGGCGGGCATCAACCACATCGCCTTCTTCCTGAAATACGAGAAGCTGCATGCCGATGGCAGACGCGAGGATCTCTATCCGAGGCTGATGGCGCTCGCCGATGAGGGACGCGTGCCGTCTGACGACCGGGTGCGCTTCGATGTGCTGAATCGGCTTGGACATTTCGTCACGGAATCCAGCGAGCATTTCTCCGAATATACGTCCTGGTACATCAAAAACCGCCGCCCCGAACTGATCGATGAGCTCAACATTCCCCTCGACGAATATATCCGCCGCTGCGAGAGGCAGATCGCGAGGTGGCAGGGACTGCGCCGGGATCTCGAGGGCGACAAGCCGATCGAGATTTGCCGCAGCAATGAATATGCCGCCGGCATCATTCACGCAACCGTCACCGGCAATCCGGCGCTGATCTACGGCAATGTTCCCAATAATGGCCTGATCGAGAACCTGCCCGCGGAGAGTATCGTCGAAGTGCCCTGCCATGTCGACAGAAACGGTATCCAGCCGATCCGCATCGGAAGGATACCCTCGCAGCTTGCCGCGATCATGAGACTCAGTATCTCGGTCCAGGAACTGACCGTGGAAGCGGCGCTGACGAAGAAACGCGACCGCATCTATCAGGCAGCCCTGCTCGATCCGCATACATCGGCCGAACTGTCGCCGGACGAGATCTGGCGTTTAGTCGATGACCTGATCGAGGCACATGGCGACCTGCTGCCGACATATAACTGAAGCTGGCCGTAGCCATTTCCCTCACAAAACATCCAGGATGAGGCATGCTGTTTGCGGGACAGCGTGTCTTTCCTGCTCGCACTCCAGCGATAATGGCAATGCCGAAGTTTCATAAATGATCAGAATTTTGATTGACAATGATCATATTGCATGGGACCTTCGACGCAAATAGGCGGGGTTGCACCAGGGGACGATGCGTGGACCAGAGCGGTGGAGTAAAGAGTGACCGGCGCGACGCGATCAGAAGTCATCTTTATGCGAACGGCTTTTCCACCATCCAGGATTTGGCTGGTGCAGTGGGCGCTTCGCTAGCAACCGTGCGGCGCGATCTGCAGATTCTCGAACAGGATGGCGCTATTGACCGCGTGCATGGCGGCGCCCGCATCGCTGAGGGCTCTTCGGTCGAACTCGCCTTCCAGGAGCGTGAAAAGCGCCATCTCTCCGCCAAGCGCGCGATCGCCAATGCGGCTTACGAGCTTCTCCTTCCACGCACCGCCATCTTTCTGGATGCCGGCACGACAGTGCTTCAGCTTGCCCGGCTCATTCGCATCAACCCGATGCCGCTGCGTATCTTCACCAACGGCCTGATCGTCGCCCAAGAGTTTCTCAATATCGCGAACCTTCAGGTCGTGCTTCTCGGCGGTGAGTTGCGCAGCGAAAACGCCTCGCTCGTCGGCCCGCAGGCGGAGGCGATGCTGGAAACGATCTGGTTCGATCAGCTGTTTCTCGGCGCCAGCGCAATCAGTTCTGACGGAGCGATCTACAGCGTCGATAGTGCGGAAGCCAGCCTGAACCGGCGCATGCTCGCCCGCTCTGCCAACGGTTATGTTCTCGCCGATTCTTCCAAATTCGGGACGATGGCGACCTACAAGGTCGCGCCGCTCGACGCTGCAAAGCTCATCACCGACGTGGGCCTAACACCGCAATGGCGCGCCGAACTCACCAATTTCGGTGTCGATGCAACCTATGCCGAGCTCGGAGCAAAAGAATGAGCGGCAAGCTGATCCTCGGCATCGATGGCGGCGGCAGCAAGGTGCTCCTCACATTGGCCGACAAAGACGGCCGGATTTTGCGTACCGCGCTCGGCGGCGGCGTTAATCCGATGGATAATCCCGACTGGCGCCACGAACTGGAGCGGCATATCCAATCCTTCCGCAATGAGCCGGGACTGGCTGCCATCGGCGCCGCCCTGCCCGCCTATGGCGAGGTCGCGCATCTCTCTGCGCTTCAGAAACAGTGCATCGACGACGCTTTTGCGGATAACCGCAGGATCGTCCTCAACGACGTCGATGCCGCCCATCTCGGCGCCTTTGCCGGTCGGGAGGGCATTCTCGTCCTGTCAGGAACCGGGTCCATGTCCTGGGCGCGCAACGGCGCGGGTGCCTCCGCACGTGCGGGCGGGTGGGGGGATATGATCGGCGACGAGGGCAGCAGCTATTGGATCGGCCGCGAAGCATTGCACCGCATCAGCCAGGGCCTCGATGGACGCGCCAAGCCGACTGCGCTGGCAAAGGTCATTTATGACCATCTCCAGCTTGATATCGCTGATCCGATCAACGCGCTCGGCGGCTGGATCAATGGGCTGACAAGGCCGCGCGCAAGTATTGCAGCGCTCTCGATTCTTGTCGACCGAACGGCAAGCCAGGGTGACGAAACGGCGATCGATCTGATCGAGAAAGCGGCCGACGAGCTTGCCAAGCACCACCACGCGATCGCTGGTCACTGCGAGGCCGGCGCCGACTGGACTTATGCGGGCGGCACGTTTTCCAGCCGCCTGCTGCTCGAGGCCGTCGAACGACGGATCGGCCGGCGGGCGGTTTCACCTGTCCTTCCTCCCATTGGCGGCGCGCTTCTGGCCGCCGCCCAACTTCTCGACTGGCCTCTCGACGAGCGCTGGTTCGGGCAAATCGCGGTCGCGGCCGAAGCCGTGATCGCGCGATCAAGACAATGAGTGTCAACGATAACGAAGGATGGGAACATGCGTAAATTCATATTGCCTTTGCTTGCCTCAGCCGCCATTGCGGTTGCTCTGCCTGCCTTGGCAGACGACGCCAAGCCGCTTGCCGGTCAGTCGATCACCGTCCTGATGCCATCGCCGCAAGGCCCCACGATTGCGGCCGACTTCGAAGCGGAGACCGGCATTCACGTCGATCTTCAGACCCTCTCCTGGGACGATATCCGCCCGAAGCTGGTCACGGCGCTCATCGCCGGCACGGCGCCGGCCGATGTCACGGAGTTCGACTGGTCATGGACCGGGCAGTTCAGCGCCGCAGACTGGTATATGCCGCTAAATGACGTGATCGACAAGGAGACCGTCGATGACATCGGCGTGGCCAAGATCTTCACTGTCAACGGTCAGCTACTGGGCGTGCCCTACACCAACGACTTCCGGGTCATGCTCATCAACAAGAAGCATTTTTCTGATGCCGGTGTTACGGAAATGCCGAAGACGCTCGATGCGCTCGTTGCGGCAGCGAAGAAGATCAAGGAGAAGGGCGTCTCTAAATACCCGATCGGTCTGCCACTCTCGGCAACGGAAGGGGCTTCCACCAGCTGGTATCTGCTGACCAAGGCCTTCGGCGGCGAGCTGTTTGACAAGGATTTCAAGCCGCTTTTCCTCACCCCAGATTCAGCCGGCTATAAGGCGCTCGCATTCGAACTGATGTTGATGAAGGACGGCCTCGTCGACCCGGCTTCCACGACCCTCAAAGACAGCCAGATCAATGAGGGGATGTTCACCCAGGGCATCACCAGCATCATGATTTCCGGTGAGCCTGGCCGGCTGGGCGCAATGAACGATCCGAAGCAGTCAAAGGTAGCCGGTCAAGCGGAAGCGATTCTCGTCGCGACCGCAAGCGGTCAAACGCGCACCTTCGGCCTGCCTGAGGCTCTTGCGATCCCGAAGGTCTCGCAGAACAAGGAAGCGGCAATCGCATTCGTCAAATGGTTCACTAGCAAGGAGTTCCAGAAGAAGAACTTCGTGAACGGCTTTCTTCCGACGCGTACCTCTGCTCTGTCGGAGCTTAACGCCGCCGGCGGACTGCACAGCGGCGATACGCTTGTGGCGCAATCGAAGACTGTAGAGCCGCTTTTTCCGCAAGGTACCCCGCCGTGGTATCCGCAGTTCTCAAGCGCGGTGAACACGGCAATCAACAGCGCTGCAAAAGGTGAGATGAGTGTTGACCAGGCAGTCCAAAGCATTGCCGACGCGACAAAACAGGCGATGGCGCAATGACAGCGATCGCCTCACCAAGCGTGGGGAGCAAACGGGGAGTCGGCGTCAACGCCGACTCCGGGCTTGGCCTCCTCCTTGTCTTGCCGATCATCATCGCTATGGCTGCACTTGTCTTCTATCCCGTCGGGAGAACCGTCTGGGATAGCCTGCATAGGGTGAACCCTATGCAGGCCGGCACTCCCTTCATTGGCTTGGAAAACTACAGGCGAATGTTGTCAGATGAACAACTGGGGACGACGTGGGTCAACACGCTCCTCTATGTTGTCCTTGCCGTAGCAGCCGAGACATTCTTTGGAGTGCTTGCTGCTGCCCTCATCAACCAGCTTAGGGTCGGGCGACAATGGGTGCTTGCGGCCGTCATCCTGCCCTGGGGGCTACCTGGCGTCGTCAACTCCGTCATCTGGCTGTGGATCTATCAGCCCGGCGCCGGCCTGTTGAACGGCATTTTGACGACGCTCGGCCTGCCATTCGAAAACCATGTCTGGTTCAATGACCGAACGAGCGCGATCATCGCGGTCACCGTGGTGCATGTCTGGCGCATGATGCCCCTCACAATCGTTATTGTCCTCGCCGCCATGCAGAGCATACCAGCCCATCTTTATGAAGCCGCGCGCATCGACGGAGCCACCCGGACGCAGATGTTCACGCTGGTGACGCTACCACTCGTGCGTAGTGCTATCGCCGTTGCGATGACCAACGCGACCGTCAACGCTTTCAACCTGTTTGATGAAGCTTGGGTTCTCTCCGGAGCCAGTCTCGCGACGCGGCCGGTCCTTGTGCAAATCTATCTGGAAACGTTCCAGAACCTTCGCTTCTCCTACGGGATGGCGCTCTCGGTAGTCATCACGCTTGTCTCGCTGCTTGTCTCGCTGGTCTACGTCCTCCGCGTCTATCGCAACACACGGTTCGATTGATGAAATCTAGTCTTCTCCATCGCCTTATGATATGGGCTGGCCTTGCCGTGCTGCTGATCTGGTCGCTCGGGCCAATCTACTGGACCGTAGCAAGCTCAGTCACGCCTTCCGCGGATTTTTCAGCCCGTCCGATACACTTCTTTCCACAGCATTTCACGTTCGACCATTTTTCCCGTATTTTCGGCATCAATATCGCGCGGATTGGAGGAGTGCAGGTTTGGGTCCAGTTTCGAGCGGCCCTGGTCAACAGCATTGTAACGTCCTTGGCCGCGACGTTCCTGTGCGTGGCGATTTCGGCCCTTGGAGCCTACGCCTTCACGCGCCTGGAATTTCCGGGGAGACGGATCCTTTTTGTGGCGGTCGTCGCCACACTCGCTGTGCCGGCCTATGCCGTCTTGATCCCGCTCTACCAAATCATGATCAAGATGCATCTTGTCGACACCTATGCCGGCGTGTCCCTGATCTATGTCTCAGCCTATCTGCCACTTTCCTTGTGGTTGTTGCGCAGCGTGTTCGAGCAGTTACCCATCGCGCTCGAAGAGGCTGCACAGCTCGACGGTGCGGGTCGCCTCTACATCCTCTTCAAGATCGTGCTACCACTTGCCGGGCCGGGCCTGACGGCCGCCGCCATTTTGACCTTCCTTGGGGCGTGGGGTCAGTATCTGGTGCCTCTTATCTTCTCGCCGCAGGCGACGAAACCTCTGACGGTGCTCATCCCTGAATTTGTGACCAAGAATTACATTGACTACGGGCTTATCACGGCAAGTGGATCGACTGCCATCGTCATCCCTGCCCTCGTCGTCATCTTCCTCAACCGGTATCTCGTCAGCGGTCTGCTGGCTGGTTCGGTCAAATAATCGGAGACATCATGAACACGACCGAAAAGGTAATCTTCGAGCAGTTCCCATACTGGGAAAAAGCCATTGGCTCGAACGAGGCAGGCGGCAAGGCGAACGATCTGCTCGTTTTTGTTGGCTGCGGCACGTCCTTCAACCTTGCTTTATCTTTGGCCGCCTATGCCAACAGCCTGACGCGAAAGGCGATTGCCGTTCCCGGCGCAGAATGGTTCCACCGACCCTCCTATTTCTGGCCGGAATGGCAAAAGACACATGTGGTCGCGCTCTCGCGCAGCGGCGAAACGACGGAAACCGTTGCGGCGGCACAGGCAAGCCGCGCGGCCGGTGCCTTCGTGACTGCCGTGACGGTCGAGCCCGAAAGCGCCCTTGCTCAGAACTGTGACCAGCTGATCTGCTCGCCCACCCATCCCGAAGAGGGGATCGTAATGACGGTTTCGGCAAGCCTCATGGTGTTGCTCAGCCTGCAGCTGATCGGTCAGAGCGTGCCGGCCTCAGTTGTCGCATCGGCACGTCAGCTTGCAAATACGCTCGACGCCGCCCTGCCCGACATCATCAGAGACCGTTCGCATTTTGTCTTTCTGGGCGGCGGTCCGCTTTTCGGCATTGCGCTCGAAGGTGCGCTCAAGCTGATGGAAATGAGCCAGCTGATGACACAGGCCTTTCATCCGCTCGAATACCGCCATGGGCCGATCAGCCTCGTCGACGACAAGACGGCTGCCATCATGCTCTACAGCTCGGACCAAAAGGCCGCCGAAGCCAAGCTGGTCGGCGAATTGCGCGACAAGGGCGCTGTGGTCATCGGTTTCGGCGGCCCAGGCGATCTGGAGCTTCGCGTCGATGCCGATCTGGCGCTCGCCGGCCTCGTCGTCCTACCCGCACTGCAGATTCTCGGTGAACGCGCAGCACAGGCAAGAAACATCGATACTGTCTCTCCCCGTCATCTCACCAAGGTCGTAACACTGGTATGAGCGCTACGGTCGATCACAATCGCCGGATTGCTCTGGCAAAACTCCTCGGCGAGAGAGACCTTCCGCTGCCACGCGGCATTACATCGGTGTGCTCTGCCCATCCGCTGGTGATCGAAGCGACGCTGCGACGTGCCGCTCGGCAGGACGAGGTCGTACTGATCGAGGCGACCTGCAACCAGGTCAATCAGGAAGGCGGCTACACCGGCATGACGCCGGCGGATTTCCGGGCATTCATCGAGCGCATCGCTGCAAGAGTCGACTTTTCCGCCGACCGCATCATTCTCGGTGGCGACCATCTCGGTCCCAACCCTTGGCGAAAACTCAGCGCGGACGACGCCATGGCACGCGCGGAGGCGATGGTAACCGCCTATGTCGAAGCCGGTTTCGAAAAGCTGCACCTCGACACCTCGATGGGCTGCGCCGGCGAGCCTTTAGCGCTTGCCGACGAACTGACTGCCGCAAGGGCAGCGCGTCTGGCGAGCGCAGCGGAAAATGCCGCGCGCCGCATCGGCCGCCGTCTGCCAGTCTATGTCATCGGCACCGAAGTGCCGCCGCCCGGCGGCGCGACGCATGCGCTGGACGAACTCGAGGTTACACGCCGAGATGCGGCTCTCAGAACACTTGAGGTCCACCACCGCGCCTTTTCCGAAGCAGGAGTGGGACCGGCCCTGGAGCGGGTCATCGCCATCGTCGTTCAGCCGGGTGTCGAATTTGGCAACTCCAACGTCGCGCTCTACCAGCCCGAGCGCGCGCAGGAGCTTATTTCCGCACTCGATGACATGGAGGGGCTGCTGTTCGAAGCCCATTCCACGGACTATCAGCCGGCGGACATGCTTTCGGCGCTTGTCGACGGCGGATTCTCGATTTTGAAGGTCGGGCCCGGCCTGACTTTCGCATTGCGGGAAGCGCTTTATGGTCTCGACGCGATTGCCAGCACGCTTTCTAACGACGCCGGAACCAGGCGACTGGCCGCAACGATGGAAGATATCATGGTCGAGGCGCCCGCTCATTGGGCGGGTCATTATGGCGGTACGGCAAAGGAACAGCAGCTGCAGCGACATTTCAGCTATAGCGATCGCATTCGCTATTACTGGCCCGACGCGCGTGCGGCAGCGGCGGTAGAAGAACTGTTTGCCTGCCTCCCCGACACCATTCCGGAAACGCTGATCAGTCAGCATCTCGCCCGCCTCTATCCTGACGTAGTGGAAAAACGCCTCGCGCCGAAGGCACGCGATCTCTGCCTTGCCGCCGTTGATGCGGCCCTCGCCCCCTACGCCGCCGCGACGGCGCCCCGGTAAGAGGCGCGTCGCGGGTCGCCCTGTCGGAGCGAGCCCAGATTCGAAACCAGATTCTCAGCAGGAGACAGTTATGGCATCCGTAAACGTGGCAAATGTCCGCAAGAGCTATGGTCATTTCGAAGTTTTGCATGGGGTCGACATCGATATCCGCGACGGGGAGTTCGTCATTCTCGTCGGCCCCTCCGGATGCGGCAAGTCGACCCTGCTGCGCATGATTGCTGGGCTTGAGGAAATCTCCGACGGCCATGTTTTGATCGGCAGCAGGGTCGTCAATGACGTGGCACCGAAAGAGCGCGATATTGCCATGGTCTTTCAATCCTATGCGCTTTATCCGCATATGACGGTCGAGGCGAACATGGGTTTTTCGCTACGATTGGCAAACGCACCGAAGGAAGAGATCAAAGGCCGCGTTCGTGACGCCGCGCAGATCCTCGGTCTTGAACAATTGCTCGATAGATATCCGAGGAACCTTTCCGGCGGCCAGCGCCAGCGTGTTGCCATGGGCCGAGCGATCGTTCGACAGCCTCAGGTTTTCCTCTTTGACGAACCCCTGTCTAACCTCGATGCAAAGCTTCGCGTTCAGATGCGTTCGGAGATCAAGCAATTGCACCAGCGACTGCAAACGACCACGATCTATGTCACGCATGATCAGATCGAGGCCATGACCATGGCCGACCGGATCGTGGTGATGCGCGACGGTTATGTCGAGCAGATCGGCTCGCCGCTGGATCTTTACGACCGTCCGGCCAATCTGTTCGTCGCCGGGTTCATCGGCTCGCCGGGCATGAATGTCATCAGGGGAAAAATCAGCACTTCTGGACCGGTCGAATTCATCGCTGACGGCGGCGCCCGCCTGCCGCTGCCGGAAAGTGCGGCGTCGGCGCGCGGCGCGGAGGTGATCTATGGCATCCGTCCGGAGCATCTGGTTGTCAGCCAGGACGGTGTGAGCGCCGATGTGGTGGTGATGGAACCGACTGGGGCCGAGACCCAGATCAATGCCAAGCTCGGATCGGATCCGCTCGTGGCCACGGTACGCGAGCGGCTTTCCTTGCAGGCTGGCGACACGGTCGGGATGATGCCGGATCTCACCAAGCTACATCTTTTCGATGCCAAGAGCGGAAAGCGACTGTCGATCGGCTAGTGTTGGCTTTGCGCCATCGCTCTTCGTCGGCTCTTTTATTCGGTGCGGCGATAGTTGCCGCACCTGCTTTGTTGCGCTGAAACGGGCTCTTCGGTGATCGCCCTCACCGGAGCGGCAAGAAATCAACCTCGTTTCCGCCCAGAGCTGCCATTCCAACAGCCGATCGACCGCAATTGGCTGGTTTCTCTAGAAGATCAATGCGGACGTGCTCGACATCGAGTCGAAGGCGGGCTCGTCATCGGCCTCGGCAGCACCGCGACCGTCCGTGGCTGTGAAAGGTAAGTGCCTCGCGGCGCTCCTCCCCGCCATCCTGCCGACGTTGTAGACCTTCGTGGGGTGTATTGTTCCGGCGATGAGCCTCGACACGCCCATCGCTGCCATCTCACGAAAGTGGTCGCCCTCAGGTTCGATCTCGGGTCCCTGCGGGCGCCTGAGACCAGGCCAGGTCAATGGAGGGCGGCCGAGCTGCCGGGAATAGCCGACAGCAGTTCCCGCGTATAGGCGTGCTGCGGATTGCCTAGGAGATTGGCCGTCGTGTTGATCTCGATGATCTCGCCCTGCCGCATTACGGCGATGCGGTCGCAGATCTGCCCTGCGACATGCAGGTCGTGGGTAATGAAGAGCATTGCAAGATCGAGCTTTCCCTTCAGCTCTTCCAGGAGCTCCAGCACCTGGGCCTGAATAGTGACGTCGAGGGCCGACACGGATTCGTCGGCGATCAGGACGTCCGGTTTCAGGGCAAGCGCTCGCGCAAGGCCGATGCGCTGCCGCTGGCCGCCGGAGAATTCGTGCGGGAGGCGCTCAGCGGCGCGCGGATCGAGGCCGACGAGCTCCAGGAGCCGTGCCGCCTCGCCCATCGCTTCGGCACGACCCGCGCCATGTGCCAACGGGCCGTCGGCAATGCTCAGGCCCACCTTACGGCGGGGGTTGAGGGAGGCGAACGGGTCCTGAAAGACCATCTGGATGCGTTTGCGCGCATGCCGGAGCTTGGAACCCGAAAGCCCGGTGAAATCCTCGTCACCGAGCATCACCGTGCCGCTGTCCGGCTCGATGAGCCTCGTCAGCAGGCGAGCGACGCTGGATTTTCCGGAGCCGGACTCGCCGATGAGGCCAAGCGTTTCGCCGCGACGAATGGCGAAGCTGACATCCTTGACGGCTTGCGTGCGCCGTTTCGGCTGGAAAAGGCCGCCGCCCGACACGTAGGTCTTGGAAAGGTGATCGACCTTGAAGGCGATCGGACGTGCGTCGAGCGGGGCGCGGACCGGCGGCACCGACGACGGGACGGCCGCCAGAAGAGCCTTCGTGTAGTCGTGCTGGGGATGCTTCAGCACCGCTGCGGCATCCCCTTGCTCGACGACCAGCCCCTTCTGCAGGACGAGAACGCGATCAGCAATATCGGCGACCACGCCGAAATCATGGGTAATGAAGATCACCGACATGCCGCGACGCTGCTGGATATCACGGATCAGCCGCAGGATCTGAGCTTGCGTCGTCACGTCAAGCGCCGTCGTCGGCTCGTCGGCGATAAGCAGCGCCGGCTCGAGCGCCAGCGCCATAGCGATCATCGCTCGCTGGCGCTGGCCACCGGAAAGCTGGTGCGGAAAGGAGCGGACGATCTGTTCCGGGTTCGGCAGGCCCACTTCCTTCGCAAGCGCGACGGCCCTCGACTTCCGCTCCTCGGGCGTCAGCAGGTCGTGCGCCTCGAAGACCTCGGCAATCTGCTCGCCGATCCTCATCGACGGATTGAGCGCGGTCATCGGTTCCTGAAAGATCATCGCCACGCGCTTGCCGCGCAGATCCCGGAGGCTTGAAGGCGGCGCACCGATCAGCTCCCTGCCGTCGAAATCGATCTTCCCCCGCTCGATGCGGATCACCTCCGGCAGGAGCCCCATGATGGTCTGGGCGCACAGTGACTTGCCGGATCCGCTCTCGCCGACGATGCAGAGGATTTCCTTGGGTTGCAGCTCGAAGCTCAGGCCCTGGAGCGCATATTTTCGGTCGGCTCCCACAGGAAGCGCAAGCGTAAGGTCGTCAACGGAGATGATACCGGGAGCTGTCATCAAAGGTCCCTCAATAGCCAAGGGCCATGCCGTCCTTACGATGGTCGGACGCACCGAGCAGGACGCCGCGCTCGTGGTCGATATAGATGGCCTGGCAGCCGCCGAGCGGTTCGTCCGCCCATTGCGTCACGTGCCCGCGGCGCTCAAGATCGGCCCGGACCACTTCCGATATGGTCGGCTCGAGGCTGAGCTTGCCATCGAAGCAGAAACTGCGCGGCTGGTCGCTTGCCTGCTGCGGATCGAAATCCCTGTCGAGGACTTGGCTCAGCAGATGGACATGCCCCGTCGCCTGGTACTGGCCGCCCATGACGCCGAACGTCATGCGCGTCTTGCCGCCCTCGCCGAGAATTGCCGGAATGATCGTGTGGAACGGCAGTTTGCCCGGGCCGATGGCATTGGGATGCCCCTCCTTTAGGACGAACCCAGCGCCGCGATTTTGCAGCAGCACGCCGGAGCGCGGCGCATAGATGCCGCTGCCGAAGGCGAAGAAGATGGAGTTGATCAGCGAGATCGCATTGCCGTCACGGTCGACGACGGTGACGAATACCGTATCCCTGTGTTCGGGACCGTCCCAGGCAGTCGCCGGCAGAGCGCGTTCAAGCGATATGCGGCTGCGCATCCGGCCGATCGAGCCGTCACTCAGGAGTTCGTCGACATCGAAGGTGATGAATGCGGGATCGGCGATGAGCTCATTGCGCTTGGCATAGGCAGCCTTCGTCGCCTCGGCGAGAAGATGAATGCGGTCCGCTTCGGTAAGCTTGGGATCCCGCAGATCGAACCCGTCAAGGATACGTGCGATCAGCAGCGCGGCGAGTCCCTGCCCGTTCGGCGGGCATTCGAGCAGGTCGCGGCCGCGATACTGCGTTGAAATCGGCGCAGTCTCGAAGCAGCGATAATCGGCAAAGTCGCTTTCCTCGTGAAGGCCGCCGAGCGTCTGCAGCATTTCTACGATCTCCGCGGCGACCTCGCCGCGATAGAAGGCGTCGCTCCCATCCTTCGCAACCTTCCGCAACGTGGCGGCGAGCGCTGGATTGATCATGTTCTCACCAGTCTTCGGCGCCCGTCCGTTAGGGAGGAAGTAAGCGGCCGAGGCGGGGTATTTTGCAAGCCTGATTCCATATCGGACCCAATCGAGCTCGACCCGCGGCGTGATGCAATAGCCGTTCTCGGCAGCGGCAATCGCCGGTGCCAGGACGCGGTCAAGGCCGATTGAGCCGTAGCGGGAGGTCAGGGTACACCAGGCATCCGCAGCGCCCGGCACGGTAACCGCATGGACGCTATCGTCCGGGATCGACGTGAACCCCCTTTCCAGGAAGAAATCCAGGTTCGCCTTCATCGGCGCCCGGCCCGAGCCGTTCAGCGCGATGGACCCGCCCCCCGCTGGCGAATAAAGCGCAAAGCAATCGCCGCCGATGCCGGTCATATGCGGATCGATCACGGATTGCAGCGCGACAGCCGCCACCGCCGCATCCACCGCATTGCCGCCCGCGCGCAGAATATCGACGGCTGCGAGCGTTGCCTGCGGATGGGATGTGGCGGCCATGCCCTTGTCGGAAACCGCAACCGAACGACCCGGCTTGAAGAAGTCACGCTGTTTCATGGCACTCCCAGCTTAAGCAAATCGAGAAAACTTGCGCTACCGGCTTCATGCGAGCTTTTCCAGCGGCACTGCCTGCTGGTCCCCTCTTGCCGGAATTTCAAACAGTGCTTCGCGGAACCGGTCGAGCGCGATACCGACCGCGCCGAGAAGCCCGGCCTGGCTTCCCAGTGTGCTAACGGTACACGATGGCGGAGACGGATTGCAGCGGGCAAGGTAAAATTTCACGCGATCGACCAGTTCCTGCCGAGCACCGACGCTACCGCCGAAAATGATGGTCTGCGGATCGACGACGGCGCAGACGGCGGTAAGAGCAACAGCCACAACACGCGCGACCTCGTCGATGACGAGCGCCACAAGCGGATCGCTTTGCCGTTCGAAGAGCTCCTTGACGGACAGGCCGTGGACGCCGCCGAGGCCTTCATACCGTTCGCGGATCGCCGTGCTGCCGGTCGCCGATTCGAGCGCGCCCGCAGCAAAGGTGCGCGAATCGAAGGGATCCGCCCCGATCGGCAGGGTCGATATCTCCCCCGCCCCCCCGCGCGAACCGCGAAGCAGCCGTCCCTCGGTGATAATCCCCATGCCGATGCCGGTGCCAAGCGCCACGAACACGAAATTGTCGATGTCCCGCCCCTTGCCTTTCCATTGTTCGCCGCGAGCCGCGACGTTCACGTCGTTGTCGAGGAAGACGGCATAGCCGAGCCTCTCCTTTAGCAATCTTTCGAAGTCGAGCTCGACCAGGCCCGATATGTTGGGCACCATCGTCAGCCGGCGGGTGCGCGGATGGACGGCACCAGGAATGCCGATACCTCCCGACTTGATCCGATCGCCGGCGATGCCGATCCGTTCGGCGAGCATCGAACTGATACGCACCACCTGATCGACGATATGCTCGCCGCCGCGCCGATCGGTCAGCTCGATGACCTCCTCCATGACGGTGCCGTTGAGATCGGCGATCGCGGCGTGGATCTTCGTCCCGCCGATGTCGGCGCCGAAGACGAAGGCCTTGGTCGGCTCGATCTCAAAGGTGACGGCGCTTCGGCCGACCAACCCCTGGGTGCGGCCGGTGACCCTGATCCAGCCCTCCTCTTCTAAATCGCGAACGATCTCCGACATGCTCTGCTTCGAGAGCCCGGTAAGGCGTGCCAACTCAGCGCGCGATATCGGCGACTGTTCGAAGACCGCACGCAACACGGCCCGGGATGTAATCTGCCGCATGAGCTGCGCGGAGGAGGAGATATCAGTCATTTTCAATTGCGATTAGTCAGGTTTAGGAAAGCGTGGTTCACAAACGTTCACAAGTCAAGCAATCTTGACCACAGATATAGGCGTCAACGTGATTTTATCTGAATGTTTTTAGACCATTCGTCAGGCGGCTTTACAATAGGTTCTTTCCGTGCATCAATGACTTTTGTATGAGAACTGGGCAGACTGCGGGGACCTTGAGGAGGCAAACCTGCGGCTTGAGGAGAGATCAGATGGGAATTTCATTGAAGCTGCTGGCCGCCGCCGCAGCGCTGGCGACGTCGTTCGGCGTCGCGAATGCGGCTACCTTGCGCGTCGCGCTCCAGGACGATCCGGACTCGCTGGATCCCGCAATCGGCGGAACCTATACCGGCCGCATCGTGTTTGCGGCCCTGTGCGACAAGCTCGTCGACATTAATGAAAAGCTCGACATCGTTCCGCAACTGGCAACGGAGTGGAAGCTGAACGATGCCGGCACGGAGATGACCTTCACGCTGCGCAACGGCGTCACCTTCCAGGATGGCACACCGTTCGACGCCGAGGCCGTGAAGTTCAACATCGAACGAATGAAGACGATGAAGGATTCCAAGCGCAAGGCCGAGCTTGCGCCTGTCGATTCCGTGGATGTCATCGACGCGACGCATGTGAAGCTCAAGCTGACCCAGCCCTTCGCCCCGCTGCTTGCGGTTCTGACCGACCGCGCCGGCATGATGGTTTCGCCGACGGCTGCCAAAAAGGAAGGTGAGTTCAGCACCCATCCCGTATGCGCCGGCCCCTACCAGTTCAAGGAACGCAAGGCGCGCGATTCGATCACCTTCGAAAAATATCCGGGATACTGGAACGCCAGCCAGATCGGCTATGATCAGCTGCAATATTTCATCATCCCGGATTCGACTGTCCGGCTCTCGCGCCTGCAGGCCGGCGACCTCGAAGCCGCCGAGCGCATCGCGCCGACCGACCTTGCCTCCGTCCGCGCCGACAGCAAACTCGCCCTGCACACCGCCCCTGGTCTTGCCGTCTCGCATCTCATGATCAGCGTCGGCGCCGACGAGAAGGGCCAGACGCCGCTCGGCAAGGAGGCGCGCCTACGCAAGGCCCTTGAACTCTCGCTCGACCGAAACGTCATCAACCAGGTCGCGTTCAACGGAGAGTTCATTCCCGACAATCAGATGATCCCGCCTTCCAGCGCCTTCTACAGCAAGTCGCATGCGATCCCGGCGCGCGATATCGACAAGGCGAAGGCTTTGATCGCCGAAGTTGGCGGCGAAGCGCCCAAGCTCCAGATCACCTATGAGAATTCCCTGACGGACGGCCGCGTTGCCCAGATCGTTCAGTCGCTCGCGAGCGAGGCAGGGTTCCAGGTAGAACTGCTGCCGCTCGAAACGACGACTGCGATCGAACGCTATCTCGCCGGCAACTTCCAGGCCTATATCGGTAACTGGAGCGGCCGCGCCGATCCGGATCCGACCCTCTACTCTTTCTTCGGTTCCGACGGCAGCCAGAACGTCAATCATTACAAGAACCCGAAGATGGACGAGACGCTCCTTGCTGCGCGCAAGGAAACCGACGAGGCGAAGCGCAAGGCGCTTTATGAACAGGCGGCTGATATCTACTTGTCAGATCTGCCGACCATCCCTCTCTATCACCCGAACTGGTTCTATGCTGCTCGGGCGGATGTCGCAGGCATCACGATCTATCCTGACGGCATTCTGCGCCTGACCGGCGTAAAGCCGACCAAGTAAGTAAGCGACTTTATCATGTCGGCCAGCGTGTCTATGCTGGCCGACAGCAAGAGGATACCATGGTTCTCTACGTTCTGCGGCGCCTTGCGATCGCGATACCGACGCTGCTTCTGGTCTCGGTTCTGGTCTTCGGGTTGCTCAAACTGCTTCCGGGCGACCCCGCCGTCGCCCTTGCAGGCGAAGAGCGTGATCCTGCGGTGATCGAGTTTCTGCGTCAGAAATACAGTCTCGACCAGCCCATATACATTCAATACGCCAAATGGCTCGGCGGTATTGCACACGGCGATTTTGGCCTGTCGATACGCACGCGCCTGCCTATCGGTCAGATGATCGTCGAGAAGCTGCCGGTGACGATCCAGCTTTCCTTGATGGCAATGTTCATCGCGCTTGTCATCGGTATTCCGGCCGGTGTTTTTGCAGCGCTGAAGCGCGGCACTGCTGTCGACTATGGTGTTAGCATCCTCGGCCTCGCCGGGCTCTCGGTCCCGAGCTTCTGGCTTGGCATCATGCTAATTTTGTTCTTTGCGGTGCGGCTCGGCTGGCTGCCATCGGGAGGCTACGTCCCCTTCTTCGAATCCCCCTGGGAAAATCTGCGCTATACGCTGATGCCGAGCATGGTATTGGGAACAGCGGCCGCCGCGATCGTCATGCGCCACACGAGAAGCTCCGTGCTCCTCGTCCTGAAGCAGGATTACGTCAGAACCGCCCGGGCAAAGGGCCTGCGAGAGCGCATCGTCGTCATCCGTCATGTGCTCAAAAACGGCCTCATTCCGGTCGTGACCATGAGCACGCTACACCTTGGCGAACTGCTGTCCGGCGCTGTGCTGACGGAACAGGTTTTCGGCATACCCGGCTTCGGCAAGATGGTCGTCGACGGTGTCTTCAGCCGTGACTATGCGGTGGTTCAGGCCGTCGTTCTCTGCTCGGCCGCGATGTTTCTCTTCATGAACCTCCTTGCCGATATTGCCTACGTTATTTTGAGCCCGAGGTTACGCGGATGAGCTCGACCGAAACCACGCTCGCAGTTCCCGCCGCCTCCGGCATCCGCAAATCGATGTTACTGCGGTGCTTGAGCCATCCCGGCACCATTATCGGTGGCTCGATC
Organism: Rhizobium sp. P32RR-XVIII; assembly: GCF_012641395.1. GTDB lineage: Bacteria > Pseudomonadota > Alphaproteobacteria > Rhizobiales > Rhizobiaceae > Rhizobium. Next base: position 19,117 of record NZ_JABAIH010000033.1, read on the forward strand.
GTCTTGTTTTTCGTGCTCGTCGCGATTTTGGCGCCTGTGATCGCGCCTTATGGTCCGAACACATCCAATTGGCTGGCCGTCCGTCAGGCGCCGTCTGCGCTTCACTGGTTCGGTACCGACGATCTCGGGCGCGATATCCTTTCCCGCGTAATCTTCGGAGCCCGCGCCTCACTGCTCGTCGGCATCGTATCGGTGGTGATCGCAATTGCCATCGGTGTGCCGCTCGGGCTCGTTGCCGGCTATTTCGGCGGGTGGATCGACGTCGTGATCTCGCGCTGCACGGATGCGCTTCTCGCCTGCCCGTTCCTCGTGCTGGCCATCGCTTTTGCAGCCTTCCTGGGTGCGAGCCTTGAGAACGCCATGATAGCCATCGGCATCTCGGCAATGCCGATCTTTGTGCGTCTCTCGCGGGGACAGGTCCTGTCCGTCAAGAACGAGGATTACATCGCCGCCGCCCGGCTGCTCGGCGTATCAAACACCAAGATTATCGCGGTCTATGTGGTGCCAAACGTAATGGCGCCGATCGTGGTGCAGGCGACCATCACCATGGCGACTGCCGTTCTGGCGGAGGCAAGCCTGGCATTCCTCGGCCTCGGCCAACGACCGCCGGATCCTTCCTGGGGAACGATGTTGGATGTCGCACGACAGTTCCTGACGCAAGCGTCCTGGATGGCGGTCTGGCCGGGCCTTGCCATCATCGCACTGGTCATGGGTTTCAATCTCCTCGGCGACGGGCTCAACGACGCATTGGACCCCCGCGAGAATTGATCGTGAAAATGTAATTATTGGAGGGCGACATGGTGAACTTTCCGAAGGAAACATTACGCATCGGATTTGTCGGAAGCGGCTTCATCGCCGAATTTCACCTGAAGTCGCTGATCGGCGTCCGCAATTGCGAAGTCAGGGGCGTCTTCAGCCGCACCGCGGAAAAACGCGATCGATTCGCTGGCCGGGTCGCCGAGCTCGGCGTCGGCGATTGCAAGGCTTATGAAAGCCTTGAAGCTCTTTTTAGAGCCGAAGACATCGACGCGGTCTGGATCTTGTCGCCGAACTACACGCGGCTTGACATCATGCAGGTTCTGCATGATGAGGTCACCGGCGGGCGAAGCGGGATCTTCGCGGTCGCCTGCGAGAAGCCGTTGGCGCGCACGGTCGCGGAAGCCCGCAGGATGCTTGAGCTTGCCGAGGCTGCCCGGCTGAACCATGGCTATCTCGAAAACCAGGTCTTTTGCACGCCGATATTGCGTGGCAAGGAGATTATCTGGCGCCGCGCCGCCTCGACAACGGGTAGGCCCTATCTCGCTCGCGCGACAGAAGAACATTCCGGTCCACACGAGCCATGGTTCTGGCAAGGCGACCAGCAGGGCGGCGGTGTCCTGTCGGACATGATGTGCCACAGCGTCGAGGTCGCCCGTCACATGCTGACCGCACCCGATAAGCCGCGCAGCTCCCTTAGGATCAAGTCCGTCAACGGCACGATCGCGACTCTGAAGTGGAACCGGCCCTCCTACGCCGATCAGCTCAAGATCCGGTTCGGCGCGGCCGTCGACTACCGGAGCCGCCCCTCCGAGGATTTTGCACGCGGCACAATCCTGCTGGAGGACGAGGAAGGCAACGAACTCATCATCGAAGCGACGACGTCATGGGCCTATGTCGGTGCAGGACTGCGTATCCAACTTGAACTTCTCGGTCCCGAATATGCTCTTGAGTTCAATTCCCTGAACACCGGATTGAAAATCTTCATGTCGCGAGAGGTACGCGGCGCGGAAGGCGAAGATCTTGTCGAAAAGCAGAATGCCGAACAGGGTCTGATGCCCGTTCTCGAGGACGAGGCCGGTATCTACGGCTATACCGATGAGAACCGTCACATGGTCGAGTGTTTCCGCAAAGGAACCGTTCCGCTCGAGACGTTCCACGACGGTCTGGCGGTCATCGAAATGCTGATGGGCCTCTATCTTTCCGCCGAACGAGGCGAGACGATCAGGTTCCCGTGCCCGGAGATAGAGACCTTCATTCCGGCCGTTGCACGACAAAAGAGCTAGACGGTTGGTCCTGCCTTCACTCGTCGGACAGGCCAGCTTCCGCCAGGGTGACTTCGACGCCCATCTCGGCCAGGCGGGCTCGCCAATCGGAGTCGAGCCGCCAGTCGGCGATCACGCGGGCGGAACTGAGCGGCGCCACCTTGTAGGTTGCGGTCGTGCCAAACTTGCTGGAATCAGCAAGGAGATAAGAGGCGGCCGAGCGCGTCAGCATGCGACGGTTGAGGTTGGCTTCGGCGCTATCGACGCTGTAAAGCGCTCCGTCAGTTGCGATGGCGCTCACCCCAAGGAAAAGCTGATCAAACCATAAGCTCTCAAGCATGGCCTCGGCTTCGGGCCCGACCAGTGAGACGTTTTCACTGCGCAACTGCCCGCCCAAAACAGAGACGCTGAGATTGGGAACGTTCAGAAGCTCCTGTGCGACGCTGAGGCCGTTGGTGAAGATCCGAAGCGGCAGCGGGTTGAGGCGGATCAGCCGCGCGAGCTGCAGCACCGTGGTACCTGCATCGAGGAAAATCGTGGTATGTGGGACCACCAGCTCGTAAGCGGTGCGGGCGATCGCCCGCTTGGCAGCGAGGTTGCGCTTGGCCCTCTCCTGGAAGGCGACTTCCACCGACGAACCCTCGGCGATGCGAGCTCCGCCATGCACGCGGTCGATTGCACCTTTGCGCTCCAGGTATTGGAGATCGCGCCGAATTGTAGCAAGCGAAGCGCCGACTGCGTCGGCCAACGCCTGTACGGTTGAAAAACCATGGGCATAGAGATATCCACGGATGGCATCCAACCTGTCTACCTTAAGTCCTTCGGTCTGCGACATGATCTCCGTCACTGGGTCTGAAAGTGCACTCCCGTGCACCCACATGAACGGCGAGTAATCAGAAGTCAATCAAACGGTGATTGATTTTGACGCCGCCAGGTGCGACAGCCACCGTGACCTCACATGCCAGGAGGGCGAACCAAGCTTTATTTTCGAAGGAGAATCCTGGTGCAATCCATTATTACCGTCGGCGAGATACTTGTGGAGATCATGGCTGTTCGGGCCGGTGAAGGCTTTCGCGAACCCATCGAACTCATCGGACCGTTCCCGTCCGGTGCGCCGGCAATCTTCATCGATCAGGTGGCGCGACTTGGCGCTCCAGCCGCGATCGTTGGCGCAATCGGGGATGACGACTTCGGCTGGATGACGATCGAGCGCCTGCGCCGAGACGGCGTCGATATCTCCGCCGTGGCCGTCCATCCTGGCGCAACGACCGGCAGCGCCTTCGTCCGCTATCGAAAGGATGGCGCCCGGGACTTCGTCTTCAACATTCGCGACAGTGCCAACCGGCATATCCGCATCGATGCGGCGGCGACCGCGGCGATCGCGGCGGCCGGCCACCTTCATGTCGTCGGCTCTTCGCTCGGCGCCGGGCCTGTCGCCGCGGCGGTTCTGGAGGCGATGGACGAGATGAAGCGAAAGGGCGGGACGGTGTCGTTCGATCCGAACATCCGCAAGGAGATGCTGGATGCCCCCGGCCTACGTGCCGCCATGGACCGCGTCATTGCAGCGACCGACTTGTTCTTGCCGAGCGGCGCGGAGCTTCACTTGTTCTCCGATCGGCCGGACTGCGCAACCGCCATCCGCGATCTGCTGGACCGCGGCGTCAGTGCGATCGTTCACAAGGAAGGGGCGCAGGGCGCCCGATATGTGGACGCCGGCACCGACATCATCCAGCCGGCTTTTCCAGTGGGGGAACTCGACCCCACCGGCGCAGGCGATATCTTTGGCGCAACCTTCGTCGCCGGATGGCTGCGCGGGCTTGCGCCGGCTGAAAACCTCCGCCTCGCCTGCGCGGCTGGCGCCCTTGCGGTGACCCGCAAAGGGCCGATGGAAGGCGGGTCGTCGCATGCCGAGCTTGTCCATTTCCTGGCCGGCTTGGCGGGCAGGTAAGCCCGCCAATCCTTCAGCCTTTGCTGTCCGTGGTGGCAATGCCCCGGATCGACTGCGTCATGAAAGATGAGGAATGCGACGATCAGAGGCGCGATGGCCATCAGCCACCGGATAGTCGGTGAGATATTCGCCTTTGAGATTGGCGAAGCCGGCTGAGGGCGGCATCTTCTCCGGGTCGGTATTGACCACCAGCGGCGACATCAGGTCGTTCCAGACCAGATCGCGACTCAGCATGCCCGACGCGGCCAGCGGCGTGATCTTGCAATAGATCTGCCAGGGCCCCGTCAAGCCGCGCCGCCTTCTCGAGCTCGACCGGCAGCTGCATGAAGAATTGCCGCGTTAGGAAGGTGCCGAAGGCACTGAACATGCTGGGCAGGAACAGCGCCGGGGATAGTGTTGAGCAATCTCCAACTCTGCATGAGCCGATATTGCCTGCCCTCTGATGTCCAATGGGCCTGATACTCAGAACTGCAGAGCCCGTATTTCAGCATCAAGTTCGGCGATCCGTTGGAGGTAGCGTTCACGCAGATCCTGATTATCCGAAATCTGGTCGATCTTTGACTGAGCGAGCTGCCGGTAATCTTTCAACAGCTTGATGCGATTTTCGTTGTTCATTCCGCTTATCCGTAGCTTGCGAGAAACTCCTCTCGCGCTGCTGCTGCTTACCATTGGCTAACGCCTGGCGAGCAATGCCTAACGATCTCGCTCCGCGCGGGTTTCAAAGCCGCCGCGCATACTTAAGTGTGCCCACTCCTTAACAGAAGAGGGGCTCGTCCGCGACCGAGCATGGCGGGCGGCGATGTCACATAAACCAGATGTCAGTGGGTAGTGCATAGAACTGGTGGGATGAAGAGTTCGTCCATCAGCTACAAGCGTCACCGTTTCCCGCAACAGATCATCGCTCATGCGGTCTGGCTGTATTTCAGATTTCCTTTGAGCCTGCGGCTGGTGGAGGAGCTGCTGCTGGAGCGCGGGATCATCGTCTCGTATGAAACGATCCGGCGATGGGGCCGGAAATTCCGGTCGGCTTACGCAAAGCAACTCCGTCGCAGGCGGCCTTCGCGCCAGGACGTCTGGCACCTCGATGAGGTTGTGGTCTCCATCGCCGGCCGAAAGCACTGGCTTTGGCGTGCCGTCGATCAAGACGGCTGCGTTCTCGATGAAATCGTTCAAAGCCGGCGCGACACCAGGGCTGCAAGACGATTGCTGCTCAGGCTGCTGAAGAAGCAGGGCATGCCACCCAAGCGGATCATCACCGACAAACTCCGCTCCTATAGTGCGGCCAAACGTGACCTCATGCCAACGGTCGAACACCGGTCCCATAAGG
>NZ_JABAIH010000034.1 GCF_012641395.1 Rhizobium sp. P32RR-XVIII
TCTGAGCTTTCAGAAAGGCTTTGGCGTGGCGCGTCTCGATACAAACAACAGGCAAACCGGCGTCTGCCAGCCCGTCGAATAGCCATTGCGAGAGCTGACCCGCTTCGAGCCGAATCCGCGCCAGGCGCCAGGCGGGATCCTGCAGGACCCGCAGAAGATCCTCCGGATGACTGAAAACCTTGATCTCCCGGCAAATCCTTCCCGTCTCATCCAGGATGCACACGGAGGTTTCTTTGACCGAGACGTCCAAACCCGCATAGTGTTTCATGCTGCATTCCTCCCACTGAGGCTCGAGGCCGCAACCTCATTGTGCCATCAGTCTGGCCGCTGCACCTCATCGCAAATTGACAGGTGCCAGCGGCAGGCCGAATACCCCATCTGAGAATTCTCACGTGCCCCTTCGAAAACGGGAACGGATGATGCAGGGATTTCGATCTGTCGGCGGCTTGCAACGCTTCACCTCCGTCTTCTCAGCAATCCGAAATCTTTTCGTCCCGCCGCATCGGAAACGCTCTGCTCTCGCCACTCACATTCATCGTGTCCGCGCCATGGCGCATTGGAAAATAGTGACGGGTGCCATTGCCTGATCTCAGGCAGCAGAGCGGTCGTTCGTTCTCCACTCGATAATGTGACAACTCCGCTGGGCCTGCTGGGTGCTGGGCGGTCTTGTCGATGCGATCGACAGCGGGTTGAACCGGCTCTTACTTCCGGACTGCTGATCCTCGTCGGCGTTCTGGTGGCGAGCTATACGGGCTTTGCCACGGTGCAGGATGTCGTCGCCATCTGGCGCATGGGGCGCGGGCTTCCCTATCGCAACGAAGGGGGACGTGAACCATGGCCATCATTCCCGCCATCGTCCGTCACCTCGGACTGGCTGGCTGCCTAACGTTTGCGCTGCTCTTTATGAGGGCATTCCGGGCGCTTTGCAGGTGGGGCTTGCTCGGGTTCCTGTCCTCGGCGCGCAGTTTGCATTGCCTTTTGGCAATGCAGACTGCCGGTCGGGATGATCGATAGGTCCATCCGCCGACGGAGTATCGGTCATGGCCGCGAAGGTTAAATGGTAGATGGAACGGTAACTCGTTGCCATGTTCAATGCTGCTTGATAAAAGCCGCCGGCGCATGTGGCCAAAATTTGGCAAGCGTGCGACACCGCCAAGGAACGCACATGGTATTCAGTTCAGTTACATTCATATTTTATTTTCTACCAGTGTTCTTGGCATTTTACTTTATGGTTGGGCAAAAAAATGCGGCCATCCTCACGGGAAGTGTGATTTTTTACACGTGGGGTGAGGGCGAATTTATATTTCTTCTGGCTGTCCTCATTGGACTTAATTTGTTTGCCGCCAAACTAATTAGCACTGCGGACAAAAAATTATTTTTATTGATGGTTGCTGTGGGATCGAATTTATCCTTCCTCTTATTTTTCAAGTATACAAATTTTGTAGTGCAGAATATTTCTCTTATATTCAAGTTACATTTTGATTCTGTCAGTGTTCCTCTTCCAATTGGTATTTCATTCTTCACATTTCAACTTGTATCATATTTGGTTGACGTATATTGGGGCAAAATAGCCCCTGAACGAAGTTTTATCCGTTTGGGGACGTATATCCTAATGTTCCCACATCTTATCGCTGGTCCAATTGTTCGATATTCTGATATCGCCGGAGAGTTACGATCGCGCTCTTTCGAAGTAGAAAAATTCGGGCTTGGAGTGCAGTACTTTATTGTTGGCCTATGCCAAAAGGTCTTGATCGCCAACTCCGTGTCAGTTGCCACGGATCACGCTTTTTCAGTGCCTTACGAGCAGCTGTCAACGACCACTGCCTGGATCGGCGCGCTCGCATACACAATTCAAATTTATTTTGATTTCTGTGGTTACTCGAACATGGCGATCGGGCTGGCCTTCTTGATGGGCTTCAGATTTCCAATAAACTTCAACTATCCCTATATGTCGCGGTCAATTGGCGAGTTCTGGCGGCGATGGCATATGGCCCTGTCTTATTGGTTCAGAGATTATGTCTATATTCCACTTGGCGGAAGCCATGTAAAACTGTGGAAGACAATACGAAATATTCTTGTCGTGTTTTTCCTTACAGGGCTTTGGCACGGTGCCGCGTGGACGTTTATAGTTTGGGGTCTCTTTCACGGAGTATTCCTTATCTGTGAAAGGCTTGGCCTGAAGAAGGTTCTTAATCGTGCGCCGCCGATTGTTGGCCATACGTATCTATTGCTTGTCGTTGTCGTCGGATGGGTTTTCTTTCAATCACGTGATTTCGCTCAGGCGTGGGCTTTTTTGTTAGCAATGGCGGGTTTTGGGGCGACAGACGTCACGCCGCTTCGCCTATGGCTAACACCTGAATGCGTCGCTGCGCTGTTATTCGGTTGCTTGTTTTCGTTTCCCGTGGTGCCGAGACTCCTGAACAAGTTGGGGATTCAAAGCGTCCCGGGTCCACTCGATCTGTCCCAGCAGGACCGTCAACCGGCACTCGTTCACCCGCTGCCCGTCGCACTACTGCTGCTTGGTTTCATTTTGAGTATTGCCCTGATGGTTGGGAACAGCTTGAACCCATTTCTCTATTTTCGGTTTTAACTTATGAATAAATCAAGATGGATTGTTCTCGCCGCTCTTTCTGGGCTCATTGTTGGTGGTAGCCAAGTTTTCTTGGTTGTCCCGCCCCCGGGCTTGTCTGAGAATCGACAGCTTGCGGAACCCCCCACATTTCCGCATTCGGTGGGCTCTGTCCGCGAGACAACCAAGGAGTTGGAGCTATTTGCTCAAGACCATTTTCCGCCCCGCGCGCATCTAATTGCTTGGCTAAACTGGGCTCGGTATCGCTTAGGTTACTCGACCGTTAGTAGGGTAGTTGTCGGTGAAGATGGATGGTTATTTTATAACTACGAGTCCTTCAAACATTTCCTGGGCTTGGCTCGTGTGGATATTGATGAACAGCGGCGCTGGGTAAAGGAATACCAACGCCGTCAGGAATATATCGCTGGAAGGGGCGGGCTATTCGTGACGCTAATTGCTCCGCAAAAGTATACTATCTACCCCGAAAAACTTCCAGGGTGGCTGGTGAATGAAGGCGGCACAGAAACCGATGACCTCGTGAACGCTGCGAGGTCAGCTGGTATAACGAGCCTAGTTGATCCGCGTCAAGCTTTGAAAGGAGCTCGGGCAAAACCACTCTACGGACCGTTTGATACACACTGGACGGGAGATGGAGCCTACGTCGCTTATTCAATGCTGATGGACCGAATCTCTACCCAGTATCCAGACCTCAAAGCTTTGCCACAGTCAGATTTCACGACCACAACGCCGCCGACGTGGGCCGTCCCGCGCGACCTGGCGCTGATGATGGGGATTGCAGAATGGGTTGATACTTCCCGAGTCAGTTATTCCAGCGTGCCTTTGCATGAAGAGGAGCGCACCCTATTTCTGTCGCCGAGGCGAGATTCTGCGGCCCCTCAAGTCTTTTCGACAGATGCTGAGGGCGACAGAACGCTGTTGTTGATCCGCGATTCATTCGCCATGGAGTTACTCCCTCTTCTAAAAAAGCATTTTAAGACTATTGTATTTGTGCATAGCCAAGATGGTTTTTTTCGTAAAGACCTTGTTGAGCGCTACAATCCTGATGTTGTCGTGTTAGAAATGATTGAGACTGGGCTTAAGTTTGTCATGCCGCCACTGTGAGTATTTCACCTCTCGAAGCTAGCGGTCCACCTTTGCCGTTTCAGCTCGTGGAGCGGTTCAAAAATTTCCCGCTGCCGATAGAGTGCGGGCTTAGTCTAGAAGAGGCCTCTCTCTGGCCAGTTCTCGCAGCCGCGTCCGCTTGGAAACATAGTTGCCGCGCGTCGACAGAGACCTAAAGACCCGTAGATCGACGTCCACCAGGACGTCAGTTCTCGCCTAGTCTACTTCGATGCCGCCATACTTGAAGCGCCATTTGTAGAGGGTCGCCTTGCCTACGCCGTATTTGCGGTGACGTGCTCTCCTGATGGTCCGCATTTATAAGTTAGCTCTGTTCAGGTTTTGGCCCTGTCTGGACCGGGTTGCAAACTCATAAGGTGTCAGGCCGCCGAGGCTCGTGTGCGGGCGGTTCAGATTATAGTCGTTTCTCCAGTCTTCGATAATCCTCCTTGCATAGCGGTAGCTGTTGAAGAGGTGCTCGTTGAGGCATTCGTCGCGCAGGCGTCCATTGAAGCTCTCCACGAAGCCGTTTTGCATTGGCTTGCCCGGCGCGATGTAATGCCACTCGACAGCATGGTCCTGCTGCCATTTGAGGATGGCGTTCGACGTTAGCTCCGTGCCGTTGTCCGAGACGATCATGCAGGGATAGCCCGTGCTGAGGGCGATCCCGTCCAACTCGCGACCGACACGCTCGCCGGACAGCGAGTTGTCGACCACGGTAGCAAGGCACTCCCGGCTGAAGTCGTCGAGGACACACAGAATGCGGAAACGCCTGCCGTCGACCAGAGCATCGGACACGAGGTCCAGGCTCCAGCGCTGGTTCGGTGCCTGCGGGATTGCCATCGACGCTCGCGTTCCCAGCGCTCTTTTTTGCGGCCGCCGCGATTGCGCACGGTCAGCCGCTCCTCCTTGTAAAGCCTATACAGCTTCTTCCAGTTGATCTCGACTCCTTCCCGCTTGAGCAGAATATGCAGGCGACGGTAGCAGAAGCGACGCCTTTGCTGGCCAGTTCGTTTAGCCTCGTGCGGATCGCGACATCATCGCCGCGCGTCGACCGATAGCGAAAGACACGCAGGTCGATGTCGACCAGACCGCAAGCGCGGCGCTGTGAATAGCCTTTCTCCCTCATAGCCCAGTTCACGGCGTTCCTCCTTGAGCCGGGCTTCAGAAGTTTTTTCCGAGCATTTCCTTCAGCGTCGATACATCGAGCATCGCTTCGGCGAGAAGGCCCTTCAACTTGGCATTCGCGTCTTCGAGAGCCTTCAGGCGCTTGGCCTCCGGCACGTCCATGCCGCCATCCTTCGAGCGCCACTTGTAAAAGGTCGCGTCGCTGACACCGTATTTGCAGCACAGCTCAACAGCCGACAACCCCGTTTGGTGCTCCTTGAAACGGGATCGCTTCATTCTCTGTCTCCATCTCCGGAGAACAGACTAATCTCAAAGCGAGGACATTCCAGGGAGCACGTCAGCTACACAGAGCCATTCAGATCCACCGGGGCGGGTCACGATGGGATACTGTGGAGATAGCATGACATGAAAACCCACCGCTAGAGGCCAAACGATAAGCGCGCCCACGCTCGAAACTCGGTTCCGAAAGGCTGAGGGAACGCAGATTGTAGGCTTGAGTCGGCGCGATAACGTTCGCGCACTTGTTTTGGAATGATGTCTCCTGTGACGAAGGTCCCGTAGGCCCAATAGCGCTCGGGAATAAGCTGATCTGTCAGCGCAAGAACGCGCTGGGAGTACCACCACCAAATCTCGTATACCAGCAGATTGTCCTTAGCGTAACGCCTGGTCATTTCATCCCCGACAGGACCAAGCTTCGTGAAGTGGTAAAACTTGAGCGGCGAGCCATTCACCACAATCGAACCTTCTTCATCAGTCGCAATATGTCGTTGGCTGAGATTCCAACTGGCGACATTGCAGCCGGGGTCGCGAACTACTCTTACATTGTCGAAGAAGCAGGGCACCAGATTGCACCACTTCTGATCAACAAATACGCCTATGTCGAGGCGATCGTGACACCAGTCGCGCAGCCGGTCGTCCCACCACTCGGCGAAACGGCGTGCTTCCGGATCATTTCGAACGGCCAAGAAGCCAAGGTTAAATGCACCGTAGTGAAGCGCGCTAATCTCATTGTCCATAATCGCTTGAATTGCGTCGCGCGGTTCAGGATCGCTCTGATGCGGTGTGAGAGCTATGGACGCATTATCGAGTACATCGACGACACTTTGGAGGTTTGAGAATATAGCAATATCTGGATCGAAATACAGTATCTTCTCAGCATCCGGCTCGCCCATGATATGGCGAAGGGCGCGTCCCTTTACTGCGGTGCAGGCCTCTACTACGTCCATTCCAAAGAGCCAGCGGTCGGTGTCCTCACCAAAAAGCTCCTCGGCTGTTACAGCTCGGTCAAACGCCTCGTCAGTCAAATCGAAATGGAAGCCGTCTGGCTCCCGGTCCGTAATGATGGCCCAAAGCACCCAATCAGAATGATGAGCCTTTAGGGTTTCGGCCAAAACACGCGCACGGTTCAGGTAGCTGAAGGAAAAGCTGGTAAATGCGTGAACTGTCATCAAGCCGATTCCGATGTTATGGTTGGGATAGTCATGCGGCTGTATCGCGCGTTAGCTGTCTTTGTGGCTCGCAGGCGCCTGGCTTTGTCAGCAAGTCTCTGGATTTCGCCGCTTTTAAACATTGCGAAGATGTCACCTTCGTTCTTGAGCACTAGACCGTGCCCCGTCCGGTCGACCATGCGAGCAGTGTTTCCCGTAGCAGAGTTCGTCACCACGAAAGCTCCCGCAGCAATTGCTTCGTGGGCGGTGAATGAAAAGGTTTCTGGAGTTGGCGAGGTATGCAAAACGATATCCACGTCTGCCTCCCGGAGCGCATTAGTCATTGCCATTCTATTCTTTCCAGAAGTCGTGACTTGCACACTCTTGATGCCGTCGGTCACCGCAGACGAGCCGAAATATAGGAACTCGTAGTGTGGGTCGTTCCGAAAGTGCAGAGCCAATTCCCGAAAGTTTGGCCACCCTTTGTGGTTTGCCGGGATGCCAACAAATGCTACACGAACTGGACGATCATTGACATCTTTGGGTGTGTCGTTTGTCGTCCACGTGATTTCGAGGTGAGGTTGTACACGCAAGGATGCAAACGGTAAATCGGATTGCGCGCGGAAGAGATCCGCGACGAAGTTAGATGGCGCAATCAGGTCAACATCGCACTGCTTGAACAATGATTTCATTCGTTCCGAATGTACGCGCCGCAGCGCGCTGTAGGCGCAGATGCTGCACGAGGCCGACGAGACCCTGGGCGCTCCGCAGAAACTTACGTTGTTCCGCAGCAGATGTGGGCTTGGACAAAGCGTGAAAAAATCGTGGAGCCACAATGTACAACGCTTCCGACCACTTGCTGTGACGACCTGAGCTATTGAGTCGCTATCATGTCCCATTAGATGATGGATAATGACGTGAATATCCGACCCTTTGTTTCGCATTCTCTCAACCACCTCAACAAGAGTTTGATGAGATGTAATGCCTAGTGCCCTTCCGTTTAAGGAGAGTCGAAGACTTGGAAGTGACGCTGTCTCGCTTGACGCCAATGTTGGGATGGCACGAAGAGGATGCGCGTGAAGGTATCGGAAGCCTGCGTCGCGCGCCGCTTCCTCTTCGAGGCCGATGCAGAGTTGCGTTCCGCCCGCTATGGTGAGGTAGTGGTCGTGAGAGAAGGAGAGGATTGTGCCGCGCGGTCCGGGCGCGTCAGCAAGTATGTTGCAAAGCGCGTCTGCCGCCAGTGTGGCGTGATTTTCCAGCGGGAGATTTTCCAATGAAATCGGCGGTGCTGCTACCTGCGGAACAAGTCCTTTGAGGATCTCTGCTTTGTAGCCCGCGGGGTGTGGTACGTCGACTGCGCTCGTCTTAGCCTGCGTTGCCGGTTGAGGGAGGTTTGAAAACGGCGCCTCACGAATTTCCCGAAGAATTTTTCTGTATTTCTTCTTCGTACGGAAATATGCGGAAAAAGGAAACTTGCCAGCCCGATGGACGAGTCGCTGCGCGCTGGACAACAGTTGGTTCAGTCTTTCAATTTCTGAACGCAAAAATGCCGCCTCTGCGTCGAGGCTGCGGATCGTTGCGTCCCTGCCATGAACCTCATTGGTGAGGCTGCGGATCGTTGCGTCCCTGCCATGAACCTCATTGGTGAGGCTGCGGATCGTTGCGTCCCTGCCATGAACCTCATTGGTGAGGCTTTCGACCCGTTGGAAAACATCATTGCGAACGGGCAACCTTGTGTTGAAGAAGTTCCTTATCGCGTGATCGGATGCCGTTCCAAAGACGCATTCGTGAAGATTTGATTCACGCGTGACAAGTTCATCCCGGCATGCTTCGAAAGAAGGCAGGTGCAGTGCACCAAAAATGTGAGCCAGTAACTCGCCCCATGTCTCAACTGTAAGGTCTGCCGAGCGCCCAATCGTCGTAACAAGGCCGGCGAGCGTTGTGACCGACCGAAATACAAGGTAGCGAAAGGGCAATCTTTCGGGTGCGCTCCACTCCCGGTCAAAGAAGCGCCAACCGTCCTTTTCCATTCTTACAAGGTTCTGAGGTACGGCATCGATAAAGGATCCAGGGACTTCGAAGTCATATCCTAGAGGGACGGCCTGATAGCTCCCGTCCTCCCTGCTCAAAACGTCGTGCACTATCGTGCGGTAGGCTTGAAAGAAATTGGCTACCGATTCGATCTTCCAACCGTCGTTAGCTATGATCGAGAGGAACTGCTCGGACAGTAATTGCCCGACAAGGTAGGGTGCCTCAGGCTCGGGACAAAAGCGCATACTTGAGGCGTCATCATCTTCTACCAGTGATCCCAGTCGATGGTTCTGCACAAGAATCTGACCATCAGCTTGCTGTTCGAAGGTGGTTTGCTTGCAGTAATTGCCTTTTCGACCCGCTGCAAAATGCCATGCAATCGGTCCAAATTTTCTAGCTGGCTGAGGGCTTGCATAGGCTATCAAGAGCAGAGAGTTTGATAGATCGGCAGCGATGCCGTTGGCTGCAATTTGAGGCCATACAAGCTCGGGAGCAAAAAGAGGTTGCTGCGGCAGTTGAGGGTCGCGCCGTACGCTCTGCGCGGCAATTGCGGCTGCATCGAAATCTCGCAGGCCGAAGGCGGTCGCGGTCACAATCGATGTTGGCAACTTGTAGTCTGGGAACGGAAGTAGAAGTTCAGTCTCAACGAAACCACTTGCCAGAACCCGTCGCTCCAGTTCCTGGCGACCGAAGGTCTGTACCCCACCAGGCTGGTATCTACCCTCAATTCCCAACATTCGTTGACTTAAGTGATCCTCAAGCGCTCCCGCGAAATATTTGAGCCCAAGCTGGTTCTCTATCGCAATTATTAAACGGCCGCCGGGCTTCAACAGCTTGTGAATCCGTTCGAGCATATCCGCTGCAGGATCTTTTGCCTCTGAATACAGACCGGCGTACTCGAGCACGCCGATCAGGGTGATGAAATCGAATTGTCTCTCTGTTTTGAAGTCCGAAAAACGCTCTGCGAGTACGTCTACGTTTTCAAGTTCCAGAGTCCGCAGTCTCGCAATTCGCGCCCTGCGGATTGAGCCTTCAAGGGCGAGTACGCGCGCTCCGCTCTCGCCAAGAAAGCGAGTGATTGCACCGCATCCCGCCCCAATCTCCAGGACATCCGCTCCAGGAAACTCTTTTGAAAACGGACGAACAATGTTTGCCCGAATAGGTGATAGGTGATAGGTCGTTACCCAGTCTGTGCAGTGCTCTCTAAGAGGATCGGAAAGCACGGATCGATCCACCGTCTCTGCAACGATCCGTTCTAACCGGGCCTCTATTTCACTCCCGTCGGAATACGGTATCCCGCCATATCCGTTGCGCTTGAAGATCTGCAAAGCGATGTCTAGCTCATAATCGGGCTCAAGGTCGTTTAGGTAGTTCTTATTTTCCATCTTGCTCTCGATAGCTGTGAATACGAGTTTGTTCTCGCACGTTGGCCGGTCCGTCTGCTAGACCTCCCCTCCGGCTCTATGGCATCCAGTCGAGCGTGGATCAAGTATCCGCGTGCATGATGCCACTGGCGCATAGAAGGCGGATTTTTCGCTATGATCTGCCTAAACCCCGAAACGCAAATACCTCGGGAACGGGATACTGTTTCTGGTAGAGTTTGAGCGACAATAAAAAACTAATCCGAGATCCAGCCGAGGCAGCGATCTGGGCGGAAAGGTCGGCCGAGACCTTCACTCGCAGCGTAGGGCGCATTTTCATATAAAAAGGAAGCAAAAAGTGGGCTGATGGTGCGCATGTTGAATGGGTTAAACGGAAGCGTACCGACCAGCCAACTCGCTCCCAGTTCATTTCGGACCCGATAAGATAAATGGTTTGGTGAATGCGATTAGAAGATTGACTTCCCAATCGCAATATGTTGGCAGGATGAATGAGCTAGAGTAGTCAAAAGACATTGGTCGCCCAGGATGCGGGGCACTGGAATTTTAGCGCGTGGAAATGAGAAATTTATGAATGAACCCGACTTGGAAGCATTGCTTATCGATGTTGCGGGTGTCGACCGATACCTGTATTTGCGGCGCGATTCGAGCGACACCGCGCTGGTCGGACAGATCTTCATAGATGACGCCTTTGATTTAAGTAGACTGCCGCGCATGGATGAGCTTCGCGGATGGCTTTTAGCTTGTCGCAGCTTGGGTCGGCGTCCATTGATCGTAGATGCCGGCGCCAATATCGGTCTTTCTGCGATCGCCTTCGCGATCCAAGTGGCAGACGCTCTGATCGTGGCGGTTGAGCCTGAGCCCGGTAACGTCGAGTTGCTCGTGGCAAACACCGAAGGATTACCCGTACTGCCGCTACCTGTGGCCCTTTCAGGTGCGCCGGGCCGGGTCGCGATCAGCGATCACGGTCGCGGGAACTGGGGATATCAGACGACGGAACCAAACGGATCTTCGAATGCAATCCATGTCCCGACGGTAACGATTGATGAGATTTTCGACACCTTCTCTGATGTCGGCCGGCCATGCATCGTCAAGATCGACATCGAAGGAGCTGAAGCGGAAGTCTTTGCAGCGGAATGCGAGTGGATCAACAAAGTGCCGCTAGTCATCGTCGAACTCCACGATTGGATGATCCCTCGAGCACGCTCGTCACATCCAGTTTTGCGGCGTCTACTGCAAGCGGATCGAGATTTCGTCATTATCGGTGAAAACCTGTTCTGCATGCCCAACACCCCACTCCGATTTGCAGACTGGATTGTATGATATCGGATCAAGAGGTCCTTAATGAGCTCCAACGAAAAGTCGCCTGACGGTTACCAAAGCTATCTCGAAAAGCTTTGGAAGGATCGTATCAACCTACCGAAGCAGGCGGATGCCAATAGCGAATTCGGCACGAAGGTGTCGCTTTTGAAGTACATGCTTGCCGAAGGCGAAAGTGAAAAGGCGCGTCTTCTCGCGCTTCTGGAGGAGGAAGAAGGCGAATTGGCGAGGCTCGAAGCTGAAGCGGAGCAGGAGCGGTCCATTCGTCAGGCTGCGCAGGCGCGCCTATCCATGCTCGAGGACACTCTTACAAAGAACTTGCGCAAACCATGGCTGCCGGTTAGGGATGCCCTGGTCCGACGCCTTTCCTATTGGGCGGCAGGGCTCGTCGAGCCCATCTCCGAACGCCGAGCGGTCCGGTTCAGGAATTCGGCAAACAAGCGCAATCCCCGGCGCTATATGTCATCTGATCGGGTAGCGCAGACGGCCCCTATCGTCGACGACAACTTGCCGATGGACGAGTATAGCCAGCAAACCCGGACGATCCTGAAACGTTACTTCCCGTCGGATTTAGTAAAGCCACTGACGCCCCTCCACATGCAGGTCGGCAGTGCTGCGCTTGTGCGAAACCGCTTGAAGGCGGCTCCGAAATCCATGGCGCTGCCGCAGAGCGGCCCGCTCGCGTTCTCTATTGTGACACCGTTTTTTGCCCATATCGGCTTTTTTGCCGATTGCGCCAAGAGTATAGCGGCACTGGCAGCAAAGACTGCCCAGCCTTTCGAATGGGTCATGGTCAACGATGATCCGTCAATTGCCAACGATACGCTGCTGAACAGCATTCCCAAAGCCATCCATGATCGCGTCCGGGTAGTTTCGGACGGCAAGAATCACGGCATAACCCGTGCGCTTGATCGCGGGATATCGACGGCTGCAAACACCTGGATAGTGCTTCTCGATTGCGACGACATGCTTGAATCCGATGCGTTGGACGCTTTGTCGTCCGCGATAGAGGAGGCACCAGAATGCCGTTACTTCTCCTCCCTGATGATCGACATTGATGACAAGGGCAAAGAACTGCGGCGACGCAGAGCGCACCATGAGCTCGTCGATGCGTTCGAAGCTGGCATGGTCGGAGGACATATGATCGCGTTCCGCCGCGACCTTTATGAGGACCTCGGCGGCTTCGATCCCCGCTTTTCCGGGGTGCAAGACTACGATTTCCTCCTGCGTGCCGCTGCGCGAGAGCAGATCCGTCGCATTCCACGGCACCTCTATCGGTATCGTTGGCATTCCAATACGCAATCCGTCAGTCGTATAGCGCGTCAGGAGCAGCTCACCAATGCGGTCCGTACCGCGTTCCTGAACGAGACGATGGGGCTTGTTGCGAAACGAGTGATGCGCCCAGCCTTGCCCGATTGCCCCGAGATATTCTGCGTCATGCGCACGCAGGGCAATCGGATAGATCTGCTCGCCGCCGCGCTCGAATCTGTACGGGCACAGGCGCTGCCCACGACGCCCTGCATTGTGGTCCACGGGGATCGCGAAACGGTGGACTTCGTGAGGCAGCAACTGCCGGCCGAGCTGAGCGAGGAGCATTGCGACCGACCTGCTATCATCTTGCAAGCGGGCGAGCTGGACCGCCGACGCGGCTACCCCTGCAACGTGGCGCTCGACCATCTTAAGGCGAATGCCTCGCGCTACGACCTGCTATGTTTTCTCGACGATGATGACCATTTCCTTCCCGACTTCGCCGAACGGCTGACTCGGTTGATCAAGCTGACGGGGGTCGACATGGCTTATGGCATGGCTAACGCACTCCCCAAGAATGGTGAACCCTATGTCCAGCACGAACCACGCCCGTGGCACTCGATTCTCGCAGGCAATTTCATCACCTTCAATGGCTTTCTGGTCCGGGTTGATGCCGTCCTGGAAGCTGGCGTGACCTTCGCCGAGGACATGCACTACCTCGAAGATCACGACTTTCTTGTCCAGCTGCTGGGAGCAGGCGTACGGGCCGTTCCCCTGACCGAGGTCGTCTCGGAATACCGGTTGATCGGTGACGGCAATGCCTGGGACAAGCAGGATCCTAAGCATTTCAGATCCTGTGCGCGCAAGGTGCGACAGCGTGCGGAGGAGGCCGCCCGCACACTGTCGAGGGATACCTTCTGGGCTGACATTCTCGCCTTCCCTGCGCAAGATCGTTCCGCTTTCGACGAGGTCGAAGTTGGGTTGCTCCTCAGAAGCCGAGACATGTTGAAATGAATAAAGTGAACACAATTGCTGAACTGCCCGCCATTTCCGTCTTGCTACCGGTCTTCTTTCGGCACGTGTCGGTGACACAGTCCCGGCTTCTGCGTGAAGCGCTCGAGTCGGTTGTCGATCAGCGCTACGGCGGCTTGCTCGAAATACTTCTTGTCGATGACGGTAGCCCGACTCCGATTGAGACGCTTGCCCATCAGTTGGGGCCGGCAGCGAGACATGTCCGCTGGCTTCGGCTCTACCGGAATCGCGGTATTGTCGGCGCGCTTAACGCCGGGATCGCCGCAGCAAAGACACCGCTAATCGCACGCATAGATGCCGACGACCTCTGGCTCGATGGAAAGCTTCAAGCCCAGGTCGCCCAGTTCATAGAAGACCCGGATTTGACAATCTCAGCAACCGGCATGGTGCGCGTTGATACACGCGGGGCCGAGATCGACCGGCACGTTCGGCCAGGCGACTGGAGCGGGATACTGCGTTTCTTTGTAGAAAACGGCTGCCCCTTTCCACACGGCAGCATCGTCGCTGACAGACGGATCTATCGCGCGCTTGGAGGCTATCCATCGTCAGGCACTGTGCGCCATTGCGAGGACTATGCGCTATGGGGCACGTGGCTACGCTTCTTTAAGCCGGCTATGGTTGAGAAAGCTCTCTACTCCTACAGAGTAAGCGGGGGGTCTGTGTCTTCCGAACATGCCGCTCAGCAAACCGCGGCATCACAGGGCGTACGCCACCGTTTCGAACGTCTTGAATTAGCCTATGTGCTTCCAAAAGTGCTGCCGACCCTTGCTGAGGCACTCGGCGTATCTTTGTTCGAAGCTGGCCTGCTTGCCTATACCGCGTGGCACTTCCGGCCAGCCATGGCAATTCCAGAGGATGCGATCGTCCCACTCGGTGCAGTTCTCCCAGATCGCGTCCTGACCCGGACTGAAACCGCACCATCCTGGCGCACGGTCGTAGAAATACCGGGAGAGGACAACCGGAAGCTCATTTCGGTCCGCGCAGACAGCCTGGGTGTACTAGGCTGATCAACCGCGCCAGCTTCCGAAGACTGCGCGGTTTGGCGGAGTATACGCAGATCGCGAATGTCCGCCGGGAGTGGGTGAAGCGCGCTGCATCGCTTTTGCTCAAGCTTCGCGACGGTTTCCCGCCTGACTAGACAGCAAGGGCGCATTTGCAAAGCTCAACCTCGCGCACCTTGACTTCGTTAGGTGGAAAAATTTGCGGTTTGCCTGTATCCAAGTCCTGCGTCAGCAATTGTCGCACATGGCATATCCACGAAAGAGCAAGGGCGTAAAAATGATGGAAGCAACAGTCGCCGTCGTGATCCCGTACTACAACGGATCACGGTATATCGAACGGTCCGTTGCTAGTGTCTACGCGCAAACATTAAAGCCATCCGAGCTTGTCGTCGTGGATGACGGCTCGACAGCTGAGGAAGCCAGCAAGCTCGACGAAATTGCCTTTCGGATGGGTTTCACGGTCCTGCGCAAGGAGAACGGTGGTCAGGGTTCCGCCAGGAACTACGGGGTGGCACATACCCAGTCTCAGTTTATCTGTTTTCTCGATCAAGATGACTTCTTTATAGAGTATCATATCGAAGTTCTTCTGGATGCCGTACCTTGGACCGACCCACAGTTCGGTTGGGTGTACGGTGACGTGTCCAGAGCAAGTGACGACGGGAAAATTACTCGGGCAGCCATTGTCAAAGACAGTAGCAAGCATCCGAAGCGGAACCTCAATGACCTGATTGCGCGCGATCTGTTCGTTCTCCCTTCTGCTGCGTTGATCAATAGGCAAGCTTTCGAGGGGGTTGGCGGCTTCGATTCACAATTCACAGGGTACGAAGACGACGATCTGTTCCTGAGGATCTTTAAAGGCGGATACACGAACCATTTTGTGGACTGCCCGGTGACGGTTTGGTGTATGAACACCAACAGCACCTCCTTCAGCATTCTGATGAGTCGTAGTCGGCTGAAATACGTCAAGAAACTCTGCGCTCTATTTCCTGATGACCCCGATAGTCAAACGTTCTACATACGCGATCTGATTTCCAAGCGGTTCACCAGGAAAATCATGCGTGATGCTCGAAGAGCTCTGACGCAGAGACGTTCCCCGC
Source organism: Rhizobium sp. P32RR-XVIII (assembly GCF_012641395.1). Taxonomy (GTDB): domain Bacteria; phylum Pseudomonadota; class Alphaproteobacteria; order Rhizobiales; family Rhizobiaceae; genus Rhizobium. The sequence continues at coordinate 15,352 of NZ_JABAIH010000034.1, forward strand.
AGGAACTGAGAATGGCGCAGCACAAAGAGGAACTCATCGAGATAGTGGATGACTATGTGAGGACCATCACTGCATTCACGACAGTTCCATGGACTGAAAGATTAAGTTTGAAGGCTCAGGCAGCTGTACTTCGAACCCAAGCAACGCCACTGATCAAGGTGAGCTTTGCCGCCTTAAATGTACTTACCGCTCCCAGCCGAATATTCAGGAATCTCTTGTGGAGGTGGAGCTGACCGTCAATACGAAAGATACGACAACAACGACTTTGAAGGACTACACGCCCATACGTGTTCGTATCGACAACGACGACAACTAATAATGCGTCTATTCAGCAGGCACGGCGGCAGCATCGTACCGCCTATAGCGCAGGCCCTTCAGTCGGAGGGTAGGTCTCTCTACAAAGCGCCATGACACAGCCGCCAATGCGACAGTCGCCGTCAGGGACAAGGCGTAGCTGAGTAAGAAGTGCCCTGTCCCTATCGCCTGAATAAATGCTTGCTGTATCGGGAAAGCATACAGGTAAATGCCGTAGGACATGTCACCTAGTCGCTTCGGCAGGGGAAAAAGCTTGCTTTCTCCAATCAATATAGTCGCCGCAGCCAAGGCGACATAAGCGGAAACTATTGAGGTATCGCCCCACAGCAGAAAGAAGCATATAGCTACCGTCGGCCCTATGATCGAGTTTAGCGGCTTTGATATACTAACCATGGCGGTGGCCGCACCAAAGAAGAACATAATTCCTGGAGCTGCCAACGGGCGGGTCGCAATCCAATTCCAAATATGAAAAGGGAAATTCGTTTCTGGGAAGTAGATTCGCGTCATCATGAGGATGAACGAGGTTAGCAAGCCAAGCGATATCGCGGCGGCCCTAATTGCCAGGGATCTGGTGCAGAAGAAAACCAGGCCTACGACAAAATAAAAGGATATCTCGTATGGCAGCGTCCATAGCGATCCGTTTACGCCGTACGCGGGGTTGTCCTTGAAGAGGCCAGGCAATTCGTAAAACGGTTCCTGAAAGGCGATCAGAATGTTCCGATAGATATATTTGTGGGTGACCGTTGATGTCAGGTATTCGCTAAGCGTCAATGTGGTCAAACACGCGCCGAGAGCGACTGTAAAGAGGATGTTTACAGTGAGGCCCGGCATGATTCGAAGGGCTCTCTTCCAAAGAAATGACCAGATTGCCGGATCTCGGTTGGCGCTCTTCGTCACCAGGTAGCCGCTGATCGCAAAGAACATTCCGACACCAGCACCAGAATAAGCAGTTCCGATCCAAGGCAGGTTGCGCTCATGTATTCCATTGAGCACATAATGGTGGGTGTGAAAAACAAGCAGTGCCGCAAGAAGCCGGAGTGCGTCAAAGGAATTTCGTGGGTGCATAGGAGGCTCAGCACGTTCGCAACGGCAACAGACGCCGCCTGTGCTTAATACAGCCTAGGGATGAGATTGCAAATGGCAACGTTCGTTTGCCGCCATCATCCTCTCAATATCGGCGGCGGCAGCATCCCAATGATCCGATCGAGCTTTTGCGCGGCGCAAGAGGCTCCGCGCTGTTCCCTCATGCCTAATCTCATCCAGAATCTGAGCATCCCATGGATCGTGTGCGTGCCGCCTTAAACGTACTAACCGCTCCCAACCGCACATATAGGAGCATTTTGCGGAAGTGGATCTGACCGTGTGATCCAGGGCGTTCCGGTCGGCCACGGTGCGCCGTTACCGAACGGAAGCATTTCCAGTTCATGGCTCCGGGTCGAACTTTGTCTCGCCTGACCGCAGCCTAAGTGGCTATCGAAGTCGCTCCTCGCGATCGAGTGTCATCAGATACTGTCCGTAAGCGCTCTTGCCGAGCTTTTCAGCGAGCTTCACGAGGTCGTCCTGTGAGATGTAACCCATGCGCCAGGCGACTTCCTCGGGGCAAGCGATCTTGAAGCCCTGCCGCTTCTCAAGCGTGCTGACGAAAGCGGCAGCCTCGAGCAGGCTGTCAGGGGTGCCGGTATCGAGCCAGGCAAAGCCTCGGCCCATCAGTTCCACGAAGAGCTGCCCGCGCTCAAGATAGATGCGGTTGATGTCGGTGATCTCCAGCTCACCGCGCGGTGACGGCTTCAGGTTGGCCGCGATTTCGACCACCTGCTGGTCGTAGAAATAGAGACCGGTCACCGCCCAGTTTGATTTGGGCTGCCTGGGCTTTTCCTCGATCGAGAGAGCATTCCTGTTCGCGTCGAAGCCGACCACGCCGTAGCGTTCCGGGTCGGTGACGTGATAGGCGAAGACGGTTGCGCCTTCCCGGCGGCTCGTGCCGGATTTCATGATGTCCGGAAGTCCGTGCCCATAGAAGATGTTGTCGCCGAGGACCAGCGCGGAACTATCGCCATGCACGAAATCGGCGCCGATGATGAAGGCCTGGGCAAGGCCATCGGGACTCGGTTGTACGGCATAGGTGAGCGAAATACCCCATTGCGAGCCGTCGCCGAGAAGGCGCTTGAAGGCTTCCTCGTCATGGGGTGTGGTGATGATCAGGAGTTCCCTGATGCCGGCGAGCATCAGTGTCGTCAGCGGATAGTAGATCATCGGCTTATCATAGACAGGCATCAGCTGCTTCGAGACAGCCTGGGTGATCGGATGCAACCGCGATCCCGTGCCGCCGGCGAGAATAATTCCCTTCATGCTCTCTCTCTAAATTGCTTTGTTAAAAGCTCTTGGGTGACGACTTTTATGGACTGCTTCCAGTCGGGCAGGCGGATCCCGTAGGTTCTGGCCAGCTTGTCCCCGCTCAGGCGTGAGTTGGCGGGGCGCTTGGCCGGTGTCGGATAGTCCGCCGTCGTGATGCGCTCGACGCCGATGCTCTTGCCGCAGGACTTATGAAGCTCGGCGAAGATCGCTTCGGCGAAATCCGCCCAGTTCGCCTCGCCGCTGCCGGTGAGGTGAAAGGTGCCGCGCAGGGAGGGCGAGGGGTCCGTCTTGATACGGGCGGCGATCGCGAGGATCGCGTCGGCGATATCGAGCGCTGAAGTCGGGCAGCCCGCTTGATCGGCGACGACGCGCAGATGATCGCGCGTCTCGGAAAGGCGCAGCATGGTCTTGAGGAAATTGGCGCCGAAGGGGGAATAGACCCATGCTGTGCGCAGGATGACGTGGTTGGGGGTCGTCGCCGCCACCGCCTGCTCGCCGGCGAGCTTCGAGCGCCCGTAGGCGGAGATCGGCCGCGTCGCATCCTCTTCGGAATAGGGAGACGGCTTGTCGCCGCTGAAGACGTAGTCGGTCGACAAGTGGATGATCGGAACGCCGATCTTGGAGGCTGCTTCGGCAACGGCGCCGGCGCCTGCGGCATTGACGGCAAAGGCGAGCTCCGGCTCGCTCTCGGCCTTGTCGACGGCCGTATAAGCGGCCGCCGAGACAATGACGTCTGGGCGCAGATCCGACAGCGCGGCCGCGATGCTTGCGGGGTCCGCGAGATCCATTTCCGGGCGTCCGACCGGGATGATATCGATGCCCTTTTCGGCACCGCGCCTCAGCAGCGATTGGACAACCTGGCCCTGCTTACCCGTCACGGCGATGCGCATCTGTCACCGTTCCTTGAAAATGCCGAGGCGTTCACCGGAATAGACATTTTCGCGAAGCGGCCTCCACCACCACGCGTTTTCGAGATACCAGTGCACCGTTTTCTCGATCCCGGTTTCGAAGGTCTCTTGCGCCTTCCATCCGAGTTCGCCTTCCAGCTTGGATGCGTCGATCGCATAGCGCGCATCGTGCCCTGGCCGGTCGGTGACATGGGCGATCAGGTGCGCATGCGGCGCCTTGTCTTTGTAGATGCCGTCGAAGATCGCGCAGATGCGTTGAACGACATCGATGTTCCTGCGCTCGTTGCGGCCGCCGACATTGTATTTTTCCCCTGGGCGGCCTCTGGAGGCGATCGTGAACAGCGCCCGGGCGTGGTCTTCGACATAGAGCCAGTCGCGGACATTGGCGCCGTTGCCATAGACCGGCAGAGGCTTGCCCTCCAGCGCATTCAAGATCATCAGCGGAATGAGCTTTTCCGGAAAATGGTAGGAGCCGTAGTTGTTGGAGCAGTTGGAGACGACGACCGGCAGGCCGTAGGTGCGGTGCCAGGCAATTGCCAGATGGTCGCTTGCGGCCTTGGAGGCGGAGTAGGGCGAGGAGGGATCGTAAGGCGTCGTCTCCTCGAAGAGGCCCTCGTCGCCGAGCGAGCCGTAGACTTCGTCCGTCGAGACATGCAGAAAACGGAAGGCGCTCTTGCGCTTGGCCTCGAGCCCATCCCAATAGTGCCGTGCAGCATCCAGCAGGGTGAAGGTGCCCACGACGTTGGTCTGGACGAAATCGGCGGCGCCGGAGATCGATCGATCGACATGGCTCTCGGCGGCGAGATGCATCACCATGTCCGGGCGGAAGGTGCCGAACGCCTCCTGCATCCTGGCGCGGTCGCAGATGTCGGCCTGCAGGAATCGATAGTTTGGGGCCGATTCGACGGATTTCAGCGACGCCAGATTGCCGGCGTAGGTCAGCTTGTCGACGTTCAGCACCTCCGCGCCGATCTCGCCGACCAGATAGCGCACCAATGCCGATCCGATGAAACCCGCACCACCCGTAACCAATATGCGCATGGTGGATCAATCCTTCGGGTGCGTTCGTGAATAGGAAAAGTGGCTCGGCACGTCGGCGAGGCGCGGCAGCGACCTATCCTTGTCGGACAGAACGATGTCTTTCTCGTCCACGGGCCAGCGGATACCGATCGCCGGATCGTTCCATGCGACGCCGCGATCATGCTGCGGACTGTAGGGTGCGGTTACTTTGTAGCTGATGACGCTGTTCGGCTCGAGCGTTGCGAATCCATGCGCGAAGCCCGCCGGCACCCAGAGCTGTGCGCCGTTTTCCGGCGAGAGCTCCCAAGATATCCATTTGCCAAAGCTTGGCGAGCCCGTGCGAATGTCGACCGCGACATCCATGATCCGGCCCGCGAGACATCGCACCAGCTTGCCCTGCGCGAAGGGCGGTGTCTGGAAATGCAGCCCCCTGACGGTGCCGGGCTGCGCCGAAAGCGATTCATTGTCCTGGATGAACGTGACGTCCGCCACATTCTCGCGGAACCAGGCATCCTTGAATACTTCTGAAAAGTAACCCCGATGATCCCCGAAGCGCGGCGGTGTGATCGCCACGACGCCCTCGATGGCTGTAAAGGCGATACCTGAGTAGCCATTCATTCGTCGATTATCTTTTGTTTCAGAGCCGTCCATCAGAACCTCCCGAACGAAGGTCAGGCACCCTCGCTTTCTCAATCAAGTCATTATGGGCAGGTTCAAAATCCGCCGCTTTATGATCGCGCATCAGCATCTCGCGCCGGACCACGTCCGACAGTTCGTTATCCAAGCTTTCGTCAAAAACAGCTTTGCGCTGAAGCTGATAAATGACCTGCCTGTCCTTTTTCATCACAGGACACCGAAGCGACTTAAGTAAAACGAGCGGATGAGCGATTAAAAAGTATTTTCCGAGCAGTCGCTCTTCCAGCAGAGATTTGAAATCTTTGAGGTTCTCAAGGGTTTCAAAGCGGCTTATCAATCTAGATCGCTTAGGATCTACACTTTTTTGATATTTGAGGACCGTTTGCAACTCATGTCGAGAAAGTCTTGACATGGCATCATACACATCTTCTGTCTTGAATTTCGATCCCACCAAAAAACCTCGCGATTTGAAATGGTAAGTCATCTTTATCTCACACTGGCGAACTACCGCGTGCTTGTTGTTTGATAGGAACAAGTTCTTCCAGAATTCTCGAAAAACAGAAGATGCGACCAATCGTTTTTTGAAACTGAACATATAGGACTGAACGTGGTGCCTTCTTTCGTCGTCGGACCGGTTATTAGTCACCAAGCCATACAGATCGCGATCTTGCTCTTTCACTTCTTTCAAGAATTCACATGTATCCGAGAGCGGAAACCAAATACTGTCGTTTAAGACAAGGAGATTGTCCGGTTCGATACCTTTTTCAGCGAGGAAAAGGATTCCCTGTCTGTACCCACCAAAATCATATCCGTAATTGGGGCGTTGTATGACGCAATAGGCATTTTTCTTTAGGGCCGACAGATCGTAGCTGGATAGCTTAGCATTCGAGACGACAACCGGGCTGAAGCCGTTACGGATTAGGTGACGAAGTGTATAAAAAGTCGACGCTTGGATGCCCTGCGGCTGATAAACGAGAAGAATTGCAATATTGTCCTGAAGCGTGGCAGTCCCTTGGTCGATTTTGACAAAGTTGCTTGATGCCCAGTCAAATACGTAGCGAACAAATCGTGAAGACAGAAGCCACGGGATCTGACTAATCTGCATGCCTAGCCGCTGTATTTCTCGTTTAAACTTCCACAATGGCATTTGCATCTAAATCACAGCTCATCTTATGGCTTTGTAAGCCCAACCAGGGCGGTCAGGCATCCCGCTATCGTAGGTTGCCTTATATTAGGAGAAAATCGGCTCCGCCAGCCAAATAATATCAGTGTGGTTGCAAATGTGGAAAAGTCATTCGGCACAGTATGACACCTCTCCGCGATTGTGGCCTTGTCGGAGCGAGCGATCAGGTCACGGCTTCTGCAGGCGGGAGAAGCTGTAATTCGTATAGACGGCGAAATGCTCCTTCGCGAGAAAGCAGCTCGCTTTGAGAGCCTTGCTCTAGTGCACGGCCCTCCTCCATAACGATAATGTTGTCAGCTGCAGCGATGCTGGAAAGCCTGTGCGCTATCATGATTGTCGTTTTTCCCCTTGTTAGGCGAGCCAACGCTTCTTGAATAAGAGCCTCGGATTCTGAGTCGAGAGCACTTGTTGCTTCGTCCAAAATGAGGATGTCAGCTTTACGCAACATCGCTCGCGCGATCGTAATTCGTTGTTTTTGACCGCCCGAAAGATTGCCTCCATTTTCGCCAACCGGGGTATTGTAGCCGTTTGGAAGCCGGACAATGAAGTCATGGGCGTTAGCGGCCTTGGCGGCTTCAATAATCTCGTCTTCTGTCGCACCCTCCCGACCTAGGGCTATGTTATGTTTTACAGTTCCGCTAAACAGAAACGTGTCCTGGCCTACGTATGCCATTCTTGCTCGCAAGGAGCGAAATGTGACCTGCTTGATGTCAATGCCGTCGATAGAAACAGAACCTTGCTCTGGGTCGTACAAGCGCATGATAAGATTAATGATCGAAGATTTGCCTCCGCCGGACGCGCCGACCAACGCCGTAGTCTTGCCTGCGGGAAAGGCTAAATCCAATTGATCAAACAGCTTATGCCCTGGGCTATAAGAAAATGACACTTTTTCGAATTTCACTTCGCCCGCACCGGCTCGCAATTCGATTGCGTTCTCAACCTCTTTGAGGTCAATTGGGTGATCGGCCAGTTCGTACATCATGCGCACTCCGATGATGCCGGACTCTAGGCTTATGCGCATTCTAGCGAGGCGTTTCGCGGGTTCGTAAGCGAGAAGCAGTGCGGTGATGAAGGACATCAGTTCACCTGGCGTATTGCCTTCTTGCAACACCCACACGCCGCTTATTGCAACGACGCCTGCGATTGCAAAGCCGGATAGCGTTTCCATGACAGGACTTGACGCTGCCTCCAATCGAGCGATGCTGTTAGCGCGCTTTTCCACATCCCCGACATACTTGTCCATGCGCTGCCGCATATAAGGCTCAAGGCCGAAAGCTTTGACAACCTTTATGCCGGTTGCTGTCTCCTGAACGTTCTGAATTATCATTCCCAGCGAGGCGAGTTCCTGCTCCATGATCTTGCGGACCTTTTTCGTGAGTACCCGCACACCCAAGATTGAGCATGGGCCAATCACAGCGGCCATAAGAGATAGCATGGGCTGTTGCACGACCATGACCGCAACAAGACCGATAAGCGAAAGCGCGTCGCGAACGAACGATGTTACTACAAGATCGATAACCGCTCTCGCCGCCTGCGCATTGCTAGTGATGCGCATCAAAAGCTCCGACGACGGATACTTCGAATGGAAGCCGATGCCCTGCTTCAGAACTTGATTGAAAAGCCTCGTCTGCGTTCTAGCAATGATATTGTTACCGGCCTTACTAAGAAAAATGGACTGTACGTATGTTGCGATTCCCTTGACTGCAAAGATGAGCGCTACTGCACCCGCGACCAAAAACACGCGATCGATGTCTTTCGAGACTACAGACGCATTGACAATATCCCGCATAATCCAAGCACTGGCAGAGGTCATGCAGGCCACAACTACCATAGCCACAATAGCAATGCCGTACCACGGACCTTGGCTCGCAAAATTTTCGGCTAGAAGCCGAATCAATAGCTTACGCTGGGCTCTGTTGATGAACTTTTCTAACATCAATGGGGCTCTTCCCAAGTTCTTTGATGGCGTCACAGCGCGCCACCGTCTTTTCGGCTGGGTTTTGGACTCCAGCGCGCGAAAATGCAAGCCAAGTGCAGTAGAATAGACGGCGACGGCAGTTTCTCGACCATCGACCAGCGACAGCGACCCTCCGGACAGCACTTTCATTAGAATTGTGACTCGTCCATTAAGGAGGCATTACCTCACCACTTACTAGCATTACAGTTGCATTTTAGTTTTGAGATGAGCTCGTCGAGCCGCCGCCTGATGGGCGCGCCTCCAGCATGACCATGCGATGACGTAGGCGGGGTTTATGCGACGCTGAGCGAGTCTGATGGCGATGCGCCGGACTTCCTGGATAGACCAGCGGATCAAATCCTGATGGT
>NZ_JABAIH010000035.1 GCF_012641395.1 Rhizobium sp. P32RR-XVIII
GCCACCAGCTGATGTAGGCGTCGTCGGTCGGCGAGAGCAAGCTGCGTATAGCATCGGGACATGCCAAAATCTCCAAAGTGAAGCCATTGAAATCATTGGCATGTCGCACTTGGAAATAGAATGTACCGTTGGCGATATCAAGATCACATAAGATAGATTATGGAACTAAAAGCTTAAACTTGTACCAGAGGCAGCTGTGCCAGAAGCTTTTGGGTTTGCAGAGCATCCCACGAAATATACTCGGTGATCGCCAGCCCCACGATATCACAGACTTCGCCCACGTCTTGCAGGAGCCGGACAACATGCGCAGGCTCGAGACGGCCGCGCGGAACACCTGCCAGAAAGCTGTCTTCCTGCTCCGGCTTGTTGAACAGGATCGGTCTGAAGCTGCGTGGGCTGATGGCGTCCACATCGAGATGCACTGCCATGTGAGTAATGCCTTCGGCCTCGATCCATTCCAGGATCGAAGCCGAGTTACCGGCCAGCTCCTTCGAACTTGTCCGCCGTAGGCCCAGCCTGCTTAGCACCTCGTTTTCGGCCGGAGACCATTCATCCAGTCCGGCATACATGACCTTGGCGAGCTGGATCGGGCTATCGACCTCCCGCACGAAATCCGCGTCACCCTCGCCAAGCAGCATGCCAAGCACTTGGGCGTGACCGTGATGGAAGTCTTTCGGCGTCTGCACGTCAGGGTGTGCATCGATCCAGAGAACGCCGACCTTCCCGCCATATCGCTTGTTCAGATAGGCGATGGGCGCGAGATCAACCAAACAATCGCCGCCTATGGTCAGCACCTTGTCGGGCCGATGCTTCTCGATGGCCGCGCGGGCGGCGCGGGCCTGCTCCAGCAGGGCATTTTTGGCGAGAATGCCATCCTCGATTTTAAGGGCGGCTAGATCGTGCGGCGCAGGCACCGGCACGGTTTCACTTGGACCTTGCGTCGGAGGAAGCAGCCACGAAAGCAGTTGAGAGCTTAAGTGATACTCCGCCAGATTGCCGCCCTGCCATTGGGGCATATGAAGCCGAAGCGTTGTGACCAACGTCATTCCTCCTAACTCTGATAGGCGCATTATGGAACAAATGTCATGCCCATCATTCCGTCCCTCTATCGGTTTTGCCCGGAAACAGATTGGCTAAGTCGATTGGGAACGGAAATACGATCGTCGAACTGTTCTCGCCGGCGATGACATTCAGCGTGCTCAGATAACGTAGCTGCATGGCCTGCGGTTGCCGCGCCAGAATTTCGGCGGCTTCCAGCAGCTTGGCCGCGGCCTGCTGCTCGCCTTCGGCATTGATGACTTTGGCGCGCCGCTCGCGCTCGGCTTCCGCCTGGCGGGCGATGGCGCGGATCATGGATTCGTTGATGTCGACATGCTTGATCTCGACATTGGCGACCTTGATGCCCCAGGCGTCGGTCTGCGTGTCGAGAATTTCCTGGATGTCGTGGTTGAGCTTATCGCGTTCTGCCAGCATCTCATCAAGGTCGTGCTTTCCGAGGACCGAGCGCAGCGTCGTCTGAGCGAGCTGGCTCGTGGCCATCATGAAATCCGCGACCTGGATGGTTGCCTTTTCCGGATCGATGACACGGAAATAAATCACTGCGCTGACGCGAACCGAGACGTTGTCGTGCGAGATGACATCCTGGCTGGGAACATCGAGGACACGCGTTCGCAGGTCGACCCGTACCATTTGCTGCGCATACGGAATGAGCAGAAACAGCCCCGGCCCTTTGATGCCGGTGAAGCGGCCAAGGGTGAAAACAACGCCACGCTCGTACTCCCGCAGGATCTTGATGGCGGCGGCGACAATGATGAGAAGTACGACAATGATGACGAGATAAAACGCCAGATCTGCGAACATGCTCATGACTTTTCCTCCAAAGCCGGCTGCGGACCGGGTTTGACCTCGAGCGTCAGCCCGTTGCGGCCGGTGACCTTGACCCAGTTGCCGCCGACCAGCGGATCGACGGAGACCGCTTTCCAGCGCTCGCCATGCACGATCACGTAACCGCTTGTGCCCGTCCAACTGTCAACCTTGGCTGGAAGGCCGATCATCTGTTCCGCACCGGTGACGACCGCTCGCCAGCGCGAGGTCAATGCGAGACGCGCGACCACAAGACTGAAGCCCAGGCTAGCGATGCCGATCCCGCCCAACATGGGCCAGGAGACTTCCAGGCCCGGTATATCGACGTCGAACAGCATGGCCGCACCCAGCACCAATGCCAGGCCACCGATGCCGCCGAGAATGCCGAAGGAGGGCGAGTGCGCCTCCGCGACCGTCAGGCCCGCACCGAGGACGAGCAACCCTACCCCGGCATAGCTGACTGGCAGCAAAGCCAGCGCATAAAGCCCGAGCAGCAGGCTGATGCCGCCGACCGTTCCGGGAACGAGTGTGCCCGGCGTCAGAAATTCGAGGATCAGGCCGTAGATGCCGATCATCATCAGGATCAGCGCGATATTCGGATCTGTGATCACTGAGAGAAATCGGGTACGCCAATCCGGCTCGATCTCCTCGATGGCAAGGCCAGCAGTGTCCAGCCTGACATCCGTCTGGGCTGTCCGGACGAGACGCCCATTTGCCTGTGCCAGGAGATCGGTGATGCTGCTGGCCGTAAAATCTATGACGCTTTCGCGCGCAGCCGCAGGCGACGAAAGGCTCGCAGCTTCGCGAACCGCGCGCTCGGCCCAATCGGCATTGCGGTGACGGAGTTCCGCCAGCCCGCGGATATAGGCCACCGCATCGTTGACCGCCTTCGCCTCGCCCGCGTCGCGGGGCGCTGGAGGCGCCTTGCCGTCTTTCTCGTTGGTGTCGCTCGGGCTACGGGGGGTGTTATCGGGTGGCGGCCCGCCGAGCGAGATTGGTGTCGCCGCGCCGAGATTGGTCCCCGGCGCCATTGCCGCGATGTGGCTGGCGTAAAGAATGTATGTACCGGCGCTGGCGGCACGCGCCCCGCTGGGCGCCACGAACCCTGCGACCGGCACGGACGAGGCAAGGATCGCGCGGATGATGTCTCTCATCGACGTGTCGAGGCCGCCCGGCGTGTCCATCTGCAGGATGATCAGGCTCACGTTGCGGTCGTTGGCCCGTTGGATGCCGCGTTTGACATAGTCGGCGACCGCCGGGCCGATCGCGCCGTTTATTCTCAGGAGCACGGCCACGCGTTCCGCTCCGGTTGCCGGGTAGCCCGATAAGATGATGGCCGATAGCAGACCGAATACGAGCGCGAGGATTGGCGACACCTGCCGCCAAAGCGCGGAACGCAAGGCCATCGTTCGACAAGCACTCATACCGGGAAATATATGTCGAAACTGCCAAACGGTAAGGTAGTGCAATTGGGGGAGGCGGCCGACTGGCACGAGCGGCATCCGATGCGCCCTCGCCCCGCGACACGGCGGTCGCTAACCCTCTAGAAATCGCTAAGTTCGTCCAGTTCGATCTCGAACTGCATCTGATCATAAGCCGGTACGACGTTCTCCGGCGTCTCGGCCATCACAGTGTCGTAGTCCAGCGGCGTGTGCATATGCGTCAGGATGGCCCGCTTCGGCTTCAGCCGCCCGATCCAGTCAAGCGATTGCTCCAGGGACAGATGGCTCGGGTGATAACGGTATTGCAGTGCATCGATGACAAGAACGTCGAGATCGTGAAGCTTTGCTACCGTTTCGGGCGGAAAGTCGCTGATATCGCTGCAATAAGCGACGGCACCGATCTTGAAGCCAAGCGAATGGATATCGCCGTGCTGCTGCAGATGCGGCTTGAACGAAATCGCCCCGCCGGCGCCTGTGATTGAAATCGGCTTATTGATGTCTTCGATCAGGATCGGCTCGACGATCGGCGGATAATTGCTGTCGGGCGGAGTTTCGATGCAGTAGCTGAAGCCCTGGCGAATGCGTTCCATCGTGAACGGATTGGCATAGATCGGCACGCGCTGCTGAGCGTTGTGAAAGAAGCCGCGCAGATCGTCGATGCCGTGGATATGGTCGGCATGCGGATGCGTATAGAGCACGGCATCGACGTGCTGCACCTTGGCGGCGATCATCTGCTCGCGGAAATCCGGTCCGGTATCGATGACGACGGTCGTGACGCCGCCGTTGTCGTCGTACTGCTGCACGAGGAAGGCTGCACGCGTGCGCCGGTTCTTCGGGTTGGCGGGATCGCAGGCACCCCAATCGCCGGTAATGCGCGGCACGCCAGGCGACGACGCGCAGCCGAGAATGGTGAAGCGCCGCCGGTATCCCACGCGCTAGACCCTCGGCATTTTCGAGAAGAGCCGGAACGCGTTGTCGGTCGTAATACGTGCGATGTCGGCATAGCTGAGATCGAGCGTCTCGGCGAGTACCTCGGCCGTATTCACGACATAGGACGGCTCATTGCGCTTGCCGCGCCAGCGCTTCGGGGCAAGGTAAGGCGCATCGGTTTCGACCAGCAGACGGTCATGTGGGATCGTCTTGGCGATCGCCCGAAGCTCCTCCGATTTCGGGAAGGTGAGGATGCCGGAGAAGGAGATGTAACCGCCGAGTTCGACACCGGTACGGGCGAGCTCCGGACCGGCGGAGAAGCAATGGAGAATGAAGGGGAAGGCCCCCTTCCCTGTTTCCTCGGTCAGGATCGCCGCCATATCCTCGTCGGCGCTGCGGCTATGGATCACCAGCGGCAGCTGCGTTTCCCGCGCGGCGGCAATATGCCGGCGAAAGCCGGTTTTCTGGTCTTCCGGTTTCTGCGTGTCGTAAAAATAATCGAGCCCCGCCTCGCCTATTGCGACAACTTTTTCGCGGGCGTTAGCGAGGCGTACGAGATCCCCGGTCTGAATGTCGAGCTCCTCGTCCGCATTGTTCGGATGCGTCCCGACGGAGCAAAAGACCGAGGGATACTTTTCCGTAATCGCAAGCAGCGTTTCGAGCTTTCGCACGCGTGTCGAGATCGTCACCATCTGCTTTACGCCGGCCTGGTGCGCGCGCGAAATGATATCGTCGCGCTCTTCCTCGAAGTCGGCGAAATCCAGATGGCAATGCGTGTCGATCAGCATGGCAGACCCTTAAGCTTCCGGCGCCACATAGCGCGGGAACACAGGCTTCGGTGCTTCCAGCGGCGTCCCTGGTACGAGCCGCCCGGCTTCGCCCAACGCCGCAAAATCGCGCTTTTCCGCAGGCGCGGCAACGAGGTCGAGCAGCTTGCCCGACGATTCCGGCATGAACGGCTGCAGCAGGACCGCAATCTGGCGAACGACCTCTGCCGTAACGTAAAGCACGGTGCCCATACGCGCCGGATCGGTTTTCTTCAGCGCCCAAGGCTCCTGACCGGCGAAATAGCGGTCGGTTTCCGAAACCACCGCGATGATCGATGCCAGCGCCCTGTGAATCAGCTGCTTGTCCATGTCCTCGCGGGTCGAAGCGAGCAGCGCATCGGCTTGCGCCAGCATCGCCTTATCCTCGTCGGTGAGCGGTCCGCATTCCGGGATCTTGCCGTCGCAGTTCTTGACGATCATCGACAGGGAGCGGCTGGCGAGATTGCCGATACCGTTCGCAAGATCGGAGTTGATACGCGTGCCGATCGCCTCTTCGCTGTAGCTGCCGTCCTGGCCGAAGGACACCTCGCGCAGGAAGAAATAGCGCACCTGATCGAGGCCGAAGTGGTTCACCAGATTGACCGGGTCCACGACGTTGCCGAGTGACTTCGACATCTTCTCGCCCTTGTTGAGCAGGAAGCCATGCGCAAAAACCCGCTTCGGCAGTGGCAGCTTCGCCGACATCAGGAAAGCCGGCCAGTAGACCGCATGGAAGCGGATAATGTCCTTACCGATGACATGGATGTTGGTCGGCCAGTATTTCCCCCTCGGGCCCTTCGGATCATCCAGATAGCCGGTCGCGGTAATGTAATTCGTCAGCGCGTCGACCCACACATACATGACATGCGACGGATCGTTCGGCACCTTGATGCCCCAGTCGAAGGTCGTTCTCGAAATCGAGAGGTCCTTCAGCCCGGATTTGACGAAAGAGATCACCTCGTTGCGTCGCTCGGCGGGACCGATGAACTCGGGGTTCTCCTCATAGTGCTTGAGGAGCTTTTCCTGGTATTCGGAAAGCTTGAAGAAATAGCTTTCCTCCTGCACCCATTCGACCGGCGTGCCCTGCGGTCCGTAGCGTACTCCGTCGGCGCGGAGTTCCGTCTCGTTTTCCTGGTAGTAGGCTTCGTCGCGCACGGAATACCAGCCGGCGTAGGAATCCTTGTAGATGTCGCCGTTCTCCGCCATCCGGTTCCAGATCTCTCTGGAAGCCTCGTGATGGCGCTCTTCGGTGGTGCGGATGAAGTCGTCGTTCGAGGCGTTCAGCAGCTTGGCCATCGCCTGGAACTCGCTGGAGTTGCGGTCTGCGAGCTCCTGAGCCGTGATGCCCTCCGCCCGCGCCGTCTGCTGCATCTTCTGGCCGTGTTCGTCGGTGCCCGTCAGAAAGAAGACATCGCGTCCATCGAGGCGCTGAAAGCGCGCCAAGGCGTCCGTCGCGATCAACTCGTAGGCATGGCCGATATGCGGCTTGCCGTTCGGGTAGGAAATCGCGGTCGTGATGTAGAAGGGCTTCTTGTCTGTCATGGCGGCCATCGTGTCGGGCTTACTCTCTAAAAATGTCAGCCGCTCTTAGCGCATGTCAGGAAGAAGAGAAACACTAAGTTTCGAAAGCGCCTGCGATTCGCCGGTTCGGCGAGGCTGTGAGCTTGACTCACTTTGTGCCGCATTCTACGCGTTGCGACATCGAAGAACGAGGCGCAGTCGACGTGAGATTTCCAGCAGCGCATTACAGCAGTCTCTCTGTCTACCAGAGGTCCGCTGCTTGACGTTTCTCGAAAGTTTTCAGCCTCTCTATTCGCTCTCGGGCTTTGTTGTCGGCGCGCTTGTCGGCATCACCGGTGTGGGTGGCGGATCACTGATGACCCCCCTGCTCGTTCTGCTTTTTGGCGTTCATCCCGCAACCGCGGTCGGCACGGACCTGCTCTACGCGGCCATCACCAAGACGGCAGGTACTGCCGTTCATGGCATGCATGGCCGCGTCAACTGGCGCGTTGTCGGCTCGTTGGGGGCAGGCAGCGTTCCGGCGGCGATTCTGATGCTCTGGCTGATGGCCGGTGTCGACCGCAAGAGCCTCGAAGTCACCCAGACGGTTACTGTGGCGCTGGGCTGGCTGCTTGTCATGACAGCCGTGTTGCTGATCTTCCGTCCGCAGGTTCTCGCCTTCGCTCGCCGCACGATCGGCGAGCGCGCGCCGCCGCGCCCAGCGACGATTGCCGCTCTCACCGTCGTTCTCGGACTGGCGCTCGGCATTCTCGTGACGCTGACATCAGTCGGCGCTGGTGCGCTCGGGGTAACGATCCTGCTGATCCTCTATCCCAAGCTCGACGTCCGCGAAATCGTCGGCTCCGATATCGTTCATGCGGTACCGCTGACGTTGATCGGCGGCGTAGGATATTGGTTCATCGGCGAAGTCGATTGGCTGATGCTGCTGGCGCTGCTGGTTGGCTCCATTCCGGGCATCATTGCCGGCAGTCTCGTGGCGCCGAAGCTGCACGAGCGCACCATCCGCATAGTCCTGGCGGTCACGCTGGCGATCGTCGCCTGGAAATTGCTTGCCGGCTGATCAGGGGCCTGGCTGCTTGATATCGCCGAGAATGCTGAGGATCGTCTGCTTGCGATCGAGGTTGTAGGCGTCGGAAACGGCAAGCCGCTCATTGATGTCGGATTGGAGCCGCGCCAGCCGCTCGGCGCCTGAAAGCTCGCCCGCCCGCGCAGAATCGCGCGCCCGTTTCATCAGGTCGTCCGTAACGTGACTTACGAAAAATTCGAAGATGGTGTCGCTGTCCTTTCCAGAGAGCGCGTCCGCCAAACGATGCATCGCTTTGCGGGCCGCTGGACCCTGAGCAGACAGCACTTCGTTATAGGCGGCGATGATTTCGCCTCCGCCGTAGTTCAGGAGCTTCAATGCTTCACCGACACTGCCCTTCGCCATCGAAAGCATCGCCGCATCGCTGCCAGTTGCACCAAGATTGGCGAGGGCCGCGCCCAATGCTTTGTTGTCGAGTGGCGCAAGCTTGAGCGGCAAGCACCGCGACCGGATCGTCGGCAAAAGCTTGCCCGGCGCGTGCGACAACACGAGAAAGAGCGCCCGTTTTGGCGGCTCCTCGAGGATTTTCAGGATGGCGTTTGCCGCATTGCGGTTCATATCGTCTGCCGGATCGATGATCACGATGCGCCAGTTGCCCGTTCCTGATGTTTGCGAGAAGAAGCGCCCAGCCCGCCGCACCTCGTCCACCGTAATCGCCTGCTTCACCTTGCCTGTCTTTTCGTCCACAGGACGTGAAAGATAGAGGAGGTTATGCGACGCCCCGGAGGCAATCTGGCGGCTCACAGCAGACGCAGGATCAGGATCTCCGACCACCTCCGGCGCTGTTGCCGGATCGGGATTCGACAGAACGTAATTCGCGAAGCGGAACGCGAGCGTCGCCTTGCCAATTCCCTCCGGCCCCTCGATCAGGACCGCATGGTGGCCTTTGCCCGACCGATAGGATTGGGAAAGAAAGGCCTGCGCTTCGTCGTGCCCGAAGAGTTTTGTGTTTTCGGCTGGCGAGATTGCGCCCTCCAGAAGCCCCGGCCGCTCGTCACTCATTCGCAGCTTCCGGCATTCTGTCGGTGAGTACAGGCGCGAGACGGCGATCGACGATCGCGAGAATCTCTGCGGCTATCGCCTCTTCGCTCTGCGTAGCGTTGATGACGTGGCACCGCTCTGGTTCACGGGCGGCGATATCGAGATAGGCTTCGCGGCGCTTTTCGTGTGTCTCAAGTTCTTCCTTCTCGAACCGATCCGGTCCATCCGCTGTCGCTGCACCGCGCTTTTTGGCACGCTCCAGGCCGAGCCGTGCCGGAATGTCGAGGATCAACGTGCAGTCCGGCACGACCCCGTCGACAGCGATCCGCTGCAGTGTCTCGATGAAATCCGCCTCGAGATTGCCTGTGACGCCCTGATAGACACGCGATGAATCCATGAACCGGTCGCAAAGCACGATCTTGCCTTGACGAAGTGCGGGGCGGATGACCTCCTCGACGTGATCGTTGCGGGCTGCGGCAAAGAGAATGGCTTCCATGCGCGTCCCGAAAGCTTCGGCTGCCCCCGATAGCAGGACGTGGCGCACGGCTTCGGCGCCGGGTGAGCCGCCGGGCTCCCGCGTCAGCAGAACGTCGAGCCCCCGCGCCCTCAACGCTTCCGCAAGGCGGCGGATCTGCGTGGATTTTCCCGCGCCCTCCCCGCCCTCAAACGTAACGAACAATCCCGTACCGGATGACAATGACACATTCCTGCATTCTGGCGCCGGCGGCGCCGCGCGCTTTTCTTATCTATCGAAAGACAGGGCCAAGCGAAACCGTCCGAGTGACCTCCATGCGTTCTCTGCAATCCGCCGTATGGCGGATCAGGTCGGTTCTGCCCTGTCCCAGAGCCAGGAAAATAACAATGATTCACCAAGCTCCAGCAACGCATCGACAGCACGGCTTCTGAGCGATCCCACCCCGACGCTCTGCGCAGTGTAAAGCGGTACCTCGCGCAAAACGCGGCCACCTGCCGCGATAACCAAAGTCCCGGCTTCCGTATCGGCATCAACGGGAGCCGTCAACGGCCACCGGTAGATGATCCGGGCGGATAGCCGCTCAGGGTTGCTCAATGGAATGTAGACGCTGACGGGACCCTTCGCGACGAGATCCACGGTCCGGCTCGTGCCGCCATAGACGCTGGCGGCGCCAATAGCCTCCTTGTCGGCAAAAAGCTGGCGGCTTTCGAAGGCCGTGAGGCCCCATTCCAGAACGCGTCTGGCTTCTTCGGTCCGTTCCTTGTCGGATGGCATGCCACCGAGCGTCAGGAAAAGCCGCTTTCCGTCGCGCTCCACCGACGCCACGAGCGAATATCCTTCGCCTTCTGCAAAGCCGGTTGCCAATCCGTCGGCGCCAAGCCCCAAGTCAAGCAAGGGGTTGCGGTTACGCTGGAATATCTTGTTCCATTCGAAATCCGGCTGCGCGAAATAATGATAGTACTCGGGATACGACTGCTGCAGATCCATCGCGAGCGTCACGAGGTCACGCGCCGATACCTTGCTTCTGCCGTCCGGCAGGCCGGTGGAGTTTCCGAAGATCGTTTTTTCCATTCCGAGCGTTTGCGCCCGCCGGGTCATCGCTGCCGCGAAATTACCTTCGGTGCCGCTCATGCCCTCCGCAAGAATGATGCAAGCGTCGTTGGCGCCCTGGATCGCAACGCCCTTGACCAGGTCTTCGACGCGAATGCGCGATTTCAGCGCCGCAAACATCGTAGCCGTCCGCGAGGGCGCACCCCCCGTCCGCCAGGCATATTCAGAAACCGGATAGTCGGTGTCGAGCGTGATCTCGCCGTTCTTCAACGAGCCGAAGACAAGGTCCATCGTCATCAGCTTTGCGAGCGAGGCGGGCGAAAAAGTCTGATCCTCGTTCTTTGCAAGCAGCACCGTCCCCGTCGAAGCCTCGACCATATAGGCCTGTGCGGCTTTCGTGACAAAACCCGCGGGCGCGGGTTCGGCGGCGTAAGATGGCGAAGCGAAGGATAGAAGGCATGCGCAGAGGCGAAGCAGGCGCTTCAACATCGGAGCTCCATTGGACAGAAGTTTCGACTCCAAACGTTAGAGACAGTGCGCGCCGGGCGCAATCGCTTCCGTTCAGCGTGCGCCCTCTTTTGCCTGCTGGCGCTTGTAGGAGGCTCGAATTGAATTCTGCGTCAGCCCATCATTGCGAACCATGACGGCGTCGAAGGCAAGTTCGACGGGCACTGTCTTCACAACCTCATCCTGGTAGCCCAAGGCGAGCGAGCCGCCCTGCCCGGCTCCGTAAGGACGCTCATAAGGAATAGGTCCGATTTCCGGCAGCACGACCATCTGCCCGAAAGCCTGCGCGGCACTGGCGAAAGCCGGAGCCTGCCCGGGATTGGCGAAGGCGGGAGCCGGCCTCGGCACCGGCGCTGCATTGTAGGGCGCGCTCGGCGTTGCGCCGCCATAGGCCGTCGCGGAGAAAGGCACAGGGACGTTCGACGGATCGACCGTCAATGTCCCAAGGCTCTGGAGCTGGTCGCCGGTGATCTTCTTGCTGTTGGATGCAACCATCACGCCCGTTGCAATCTGGCCTTCCGGATTGACGGCCGGAATCCGGCTGCCCTTCGGTATGTAGGATGCCATCAGGTAAGGCATGTCATGCCCATCCATGCGCGCCTTGCCGACATATTGCACGCGCACCTTACCAGTACCGCTATGCTGCAGGTCGAGCATATCCGCCGTCTTGTTGGAAAGATCGATGATGCGGCCCTCGTGATAGGGGCCACGGTCATTGACGCGAACGACGACCGAGGAGCCGTTTTCGAGGTTCGTCACGCGCGCGTAGCTCGGCAACGGGAAGGTCGGATGCGCGGCGGACAGATGCATCTGATCGTAGACTTCACCATTTGCCGTCAGGCGGCCATGGAAGGCCGAGCCGTACCAGGACGCCACACCGACCTTGCTATAGCTGAAGTCTTCCTTGGGGTAATACCACTTGCCCCTGACCTCATAGGGATTGCCGACCATGTAGCGGCCGCCGCCCTTGGGTATGTTGTCACCGGTGGCAACACGCGGACTGGCCTTAACGCCGTATTCCTTTTCGGAGAAATATTCCTTGCCATGGGCCCGCTTCTTCGGCACCTGCGATGTCGTGCCGCACGCCGTGACGGCTGCGCACATGAGCGTCAATGCAAGCCACCGCGTACCCGTTGCGAAAGACGCCGCCCCGTATCTCAGTCTCATATGCCCCACGCCGCTCAAATCATTATGGTGAAGGAATTACCCGAAATGGACCAGTCACGCCTATCCCCATCCACCTAACGAGACTTTAATTCTGTGGTTTCGGCGTTGAATTTGCGGATGTTTTCGGCGGAATGCGAACAATTTTAATGGTTATAGTTAACGAGTTGCTAATGCGCTGCTTGTGACCGCCGCCGTTGCTGGTCCTCAAACCAAGATTTTTCCATCCGACCCTTGCATTGGCCACGACCTTTGCGCCATAAGGCGCGCAAGGAAGAGTGTCCGAGTGGTTTAAGGAACCGGTCTTGAAATTCGGTTTCTGCCGTGTCGGCCTGTACCTCGATATCCCTCGAAAGCCCTTGTACGTAAGGCCTTGTCGCGTCGCGCGGCTTCTTCCATCCCTAATAATCTTGCCTCGTGCTACGCAGTTGAGTTGCAAAAATCGTAGCAATCGGTTCACCGATCGTTCTCGCCCATTGACTCCGTTGCGGTCTCTGGCAGGTTGCGCGCGAACCGGAAGAGGCATTCTGTTCGGGCTTCGGTAGAGGCAACTCAGGGCAAAGATGAGCAACGCAAATCGAGTTAAGCTGCTGAAGGATTATAGACGCCTAGCGCAGTCGAAGATCAATCAGCTTCAGGGTAATCAGGAACTGCGTGAACGCTATCTTCAGCGGGTTGCCGAATTCGACGCTGAAATACGGGCGCTGGAGCATGAGCATTGAGCGAGACCGACACGCCCCAAAAGAATCGCCGCGACGAGCCGCTCACGTCCGAAGACCTCCGCATCTGCAACGACGTGCTGAAGGCACTCAGCCGCGAACACCGCATCGAGAAGGGCAAAGCGGCCGTCACGCGCCTGGCTGCGATCATCATCGAGCTCTACCGGCAGGGCGTGCGAGAGGCGGAGCAGCTGGCGATGCTGGCGGGAGCCACGCGCGAGTGATCGCGGAACCGCCTACTTCTCTCGCCAGTGACACGGCACTGCTTTTTAAGCCATTGGATTGCTGAAACGGGTGAAGAGGGTTTAACTTCGTCCGTGTCAATTGAAAATGTTATATTAAATGCACAGCATGTCGAAGATTGGGGCTCGTTTTGTGGCCCTTTTTGGGGCACAGAGAGCGGACTTTTTTCTGAACCCGATTATAGTAGCTAGCCTCCTACGCACGTTGCCATCCCGCTCCCTTGGTAAGGGTGAGGTCGGTGGTTCAATCCCACTCGGCAGCACCAGTTTTCTCTAGGAAAATAAGGCACTTAGCCTACTCCCTCCCAATGCACCCGGAACAAAAGTGCACCGCTGCGCAGGGTTTGGCACAGGTATGTGGCACAGATCTGGCACTGCTTGTTCTCTAGGTGTTCTCCCGCTATGTTGCGGATGCTTGCACTTGACCACGGATGTACTGGCATAGGCGACGGCGGAAAGTCGGGGAAACCGGCCTTTTGGTAAGCTGCGATCGCCCACACGCAGGAACGCAATACCGCCGCACAGGTTAGGGCACGGCATACCTCCGTCTAGCGGAGCCGCCCTAATGTATAATTTCGCAAGGTGCATTCGGCTGATAGGTTCTTTTCATCGCCTCATTATCCCCCCCATGAGGTGTAAGCAGCGCCCGGCGTTTTCCCCTCCCTCTTTCACCGGGTCAGCGGACCGCATTGACCGCCTCGGATTGGACGAGGCGGTCTTTTTTTGAGGATCGGAAGTTTGCCGACCCTCGGCGGCGGACCCCCCATAGGCGGTCTGTCTCTGGAACCTCCTGGCACTGCTGCCCTATCCCCACTCAGTACGCCCCCAGAAGGAACCGCAGACGCGCGTTAGGCGTTGTTCCTTAGCCTCCGTAGGCCGCGTAACTCGAGCCTATCTTGACTACTGCGTCCTCTGCCATTCTTCGCGCAGGGGATGTGGGGAAAAGTCATGAGCTTATTTTGTCGGGTCGGCTGATTTTGTCATGTCGGAGGACGGACACTGTTATGGAGGAAGATCTCCAAAGCATCGCGGACCGCTGGCTGCCTTGGCCCGGCAAGCATCACACGACGGGGAGGCGCGTTCTCCGCGAGCAATTTCAGTTTGCCCTTAACAAATTAATCTATTCTGGTTTCAGTCATATTGTTCACGGCACCACGGTCGTCACCATAGACACTGGCGCAAACGGGATGCTGCGCCAGGTTCGCGTCACAAAACACGGCACGCTTGTTGGTGCACTGGAATATTTTGCGGCGGTCGACGAGACCGGGGTGCAGCGCGGGGGGCATCCGCCCTCGTCCTACTTGCACAGTCTTGTCGCAGATCCAAACGCAGATGAAAGGCAGAAGCTTCGCATCGTCCGGCAACTCATAGCACAGCTTCCGGGCACCGTGAGGTTCGGCCTCACAGCCGGACCCCACGCCAAAGATATCGAAATCCTGAAGAAGGCATTCAATGGCGCCGGTTTCCGGACATGGCCGCAGACGACATTCGTTTATTCGCCCCCCACCGACGGTAGCGATTTAATCGCCTCGATGAAAGGCACCCGCATCAGGACCATGCTGCGTGCCGCCGAGAGGGACCTGGATGTCATCGAGATTTCGCCGGCCGAGTTCGTCAGTTTTTTCGTCAGCAATCTGGAATTGGCGGGGAAACGCAATTATTGTAGCCCAGCGCTCGACTATGCGCTCCTTACTGATGCCGTCAGACGTAATCCGCCGCAGGCGCGCCTGATTGCGGCGCGACGCAAGGCGACGGCGGAGGGAGCGCATCCAAACAGCATTGAAGCGGCCGTGGCCCTCACATGGGGTGGGGACGGGTTAGTCAAACTTTTTAGAATTACCTACAATCCGTGCGGTCATCAGCATGGAACAAAACTTCTGATCTTGGAGGGCGGCGTGACGGCGGCGCGCAACGGCATGGAGCTCGACACCGACGCTGCAACGGAAGGAGGCAGGGAGTTCTATCAGCGCTTCGGGAGCTTTACCGCGCATACGCGGCATGAATTCCTGCGCTATTCGATGCGCTGGTACATCCATCAGACGGCCGCCCGGGTCTCCGAAGCTGTCAACCTCCTTGGCGAGCACGTAGACCTCCAGCAGCGCGTTGCAGTGCTCGCGAAGACAAAGACCGATGAATGGTCTGTTCGCCATCTGATGGACGAACTGGTGGCAAGGATTGCCAGACTCGGCCTGAAGGGATGGCGAGCGCGTTTGCAGCTATACCGATCGCGCCTAGTTAACCGGCGCATGGCGAAGGTTTGCGAGCGTGCCGGCGTCTCGCGCCGCTCGACGCACTCTGCCGGCCGCCACTCCTTCGGGACCAATGCGATGAACGTCGAAGGTGCCGACATCAAAACAGCGATGGACGCCGGCGGATGGAAGTCTGCCAAGCTGTTCCTCGAGACTTACGTCCACAGCAAGGAAGCCGGCCCATCGCTTGCCGAAAAGTTCGATAAGCAGTCCGGCAAAATTGGCACAATCGTGGCACAGCCTTCGGAACGGAAGAAGTATCGCTTTGGAAAGAAAGGCTGATTCCGCAATCGGCGACCTCGGCAATGAGTATCGGCTTCACATAGACAGCATCCCGCTTCTTCCCGCCGGTGTCGACCGCTTCATTCAGCATTGCAATTTTATTCGTCTGTGCCCTTGGCCGTCGTGGCGACCGCTTATGCGGCTGCGTCCGGAAGCATCAGCCGCTGAACTATAAGGGACTGCTGCCGCATGGAGGAGCACAACAGTGATCACCGAATTGCTCGTTTGCGCCTCGTTGGCCGCAGTCGACGGCGACACGGTCAAGTGCCTGCCGAGCGGCCAGAACATGCGATTGTTGGGGGAAGGTGTTCCATTCGTCTCGGGCATCGATACGCCGGAGATCGGATCGCACGCGAAGTGCATCAAGGAACGGAAGCTGGCGGTAATTGCCAAGGGAAGGCTGAAAGAGCTTTTGGCTGAAAAGGGATTGCGGGTCGAATGGAGCGGCGCGATCGACAAGACGCCGTCACACCGGCCGCTGGTGAATATCTACCGGGCGAATGGCCAGGAGATCGGCCAGATGCTATTGTGGGAAGGCTTTGCTCGAGAGTGGATCCTGGGGCATAGAAACGACTGGTGCGGAGAGTGATATGGAGAGCATGATAGAGCGCGTTGCTCGCGCCATCTACAAAACCGAGCCGTTTGAAGTCAGGTTGCGCGAGGAGAGGCCATGGGTTGATGTTCATGAAAGACAGAAGGTTGGGTTTCGGATTAAGGCACAGGCCGCAATCGAGGCCATGCGCGTTCCTACCCAGGAGATGCGTGTCGCGATGGGCTCAAAAATGGATTGGGTGAATGGGCATGCTGATTGGGAGGCGATATTCGGCGCCGCAATAGACACCGCCGTCAAGCAGCAAGAGTGAGGCGATGCCCGCCAAACGACAATACACCTCTCCTACCTGTCCCATATGCTGCCAGATCGACCCAAGCTCTTTGTGCTATCTCAGGTATGCGGGCGTCTCGATCATAGGCCGATGACGTGGGGAGAGGAAATCAGATTGAACCCGGAAGATCAGGGAGAACCGAGCGGGCCTGACTGGTGGATATGGCCGGTGATGGCGGTAGCTATGCTCGGGGCGATTGCCGGCGTCATCGCCAGTTTGGCGAGGCTGTTCGGCCTCATCTGAGCCAATTGCGATCGGTACGCTACCGCACCGGAACCTTGTGAATGCTTTCGATGTTCTAGCTGTTGGGATCGCGTGGCGTGGTTCGCTGATAGACCCTTCCTTTGCCCTCACTGGAAAGTCGCGCGATCCTTTCTTCGTCAAACTGCCCCGCTTCGGCGGGGCTTCCTTTTGTCCGTACGGTAGCGGACGGGAACGTCGCTGGTGCCGATTAGTTATCGATATGGCCGCGCGGCAGCCCTCCTGTTAAACGCCAGTGATAATTGACCCATCGTCCTGGTACCGCGCGGTCACCGTTTTCCCGAACGCCCTCGGGAGTGATCAATGAGCGATCCTGATCGATATTCTGGCAAGCCACCGAGGCGCACCTTGGGTGTGTGGATCCTGATAGCGCTCGCTGTCGCACTGGCTTTTCTACTTGCTTGGTTGTTCGGATGGTTGGGTCCGGGAGATTTGCCGGCACCCGACCGCATATCAGTACCGTCGAGCTGGCTGGTCGCCGGTTCCCTCTGTCACTCGCGGTTAGCATAATGCGAATTGATCATTGACGAGTAGCCTTTTCCGCCTACGTGACACTCGACGCTGATGCGCAAATCCACAGCGCCTTGCCACGGAAAGCGATCAGGTCCCAACCTATCCGCCACCGTGGTACACGACAGGGCTCGTCACTTTCGCAAGTTTGGGGCGTGCCCTGGTCGTACTAAGGCCGGACGATCGGCGTCCTGAACATGGTCTTGTTCGCTCGCTCCTGAGCATCATCGAGCTTACTGCTCAACACCTCGACGCGGGTCGCGACCTTGTTGATGCTCTCGATCGCGGTGTCGAGCTTGCCCCCAAGAGATTCCACGACGCGATCGACGCGGTCGTTCGCAGCCTCGATCCCTTTCTTGTTTTCCGCCGTCGCCTCAAGCGCTCTTGTCACCTGGAATGAAAGCGGTGGAATTTGCGACACCTGCTGCTGGGTGTCGTCGAGAACCTTCTGTGTCCGCTCTTGAGCACTTCGGATATCGGCGATGTCGCGGTTAAGACTGACCCATACCCCGCCGACGGCAAAGGCATTGGCCAATCCGGCGCCGATGATGGCGATGAAATGAACCGGATTAATCTTCGGCTTCTCGACTTCAATGTGCATGGTGTCTCCGTTCATTCCTGCGCGCCCTGCCCTTCAAATGCTCTATGCGTGCTTGACCGGCAAAAGCCGATCGACTATTTCGCCGCCGCCGTGCTCAGTAAGCTTTGAGGCGGCAACAGGAGGGCTCGGCCTAACGAGGAGGCCGGGCCCTTGCTCTCAACGCCGCCCCCTGATGGCGGATGCAATAGCGGTAATGCTCTGCCCTGCAACCTGCACCCCGAAGAATGAAAGCAGGATCGTCCCCTGCCATTCGTCGAACGGCGCCGGGTATTTCGGGATGCCCCAGCCAAGCACGAAACAGGTATCGAGGGTGACGAGCAGGAGATGCAAAGAGAAACACCCGGCGATGACGGCGGTGATCAGCCGCATCTCCCAAAACCCGGCCGTCGCCAGCCGGATCTCCTTTGCGTTCGCCTGGGCCTGAACTTGCGCCTTCAGCTGCTCGATCGCGGCGTCGGCAATCACCCGCTGCTCTTCATTCTGGGCGTCAAGCTTGGCCTGGTAGGCTTTCGTCAGCGCCCCGGCGAGGTCACCAGTCAGCCAGCCGAGAAGCCACTTCACGACAGGCAGCATCAGTGCGCCCCCTGCAGATCGAGAGCATCCTGTAGCTCGTCCTTCTTGCGCTTGGCGTACCAGCGATAGGCAAGGCCGCCGATCGTCAGTACGGCGCTGGCGATGATCAGTCCGGCAACTACCTTGCCGATGAACTCGCTGCTGGTGCTGAGCGGCGTCAATTGATCCTGGGCCTGCTGCAGCGTGCCGGCGAGCGTGCCGGAGCCAATGCCGCCGCCTGTCGTCGCATCGGCAACCGCCAGCACTGGAGCGGGCTTCGCATCGGAGATCAGCGCCTTGGCCTCGCCGCCGGCGACGTATTCGATCTCGGGGCCGACCGAGCCCGTTGCCCAGGCTTGACCGACAGCGCGCACGCTATTGACGCGGGCCGCCCAACCCTTGCCGAACGTCTTCCAGGTCTTCAGCGCCTTGAGAAAGGCCATACGGCGGTCGAGGATGCGCGCGATCAGGCTGTCGTTGTCGTTGACACCTCCGAGCGCGAGAAGCGTCCCCTGCCCGAGAATGCCATCAATCAGGCCCTGATAAAGTCCCATCGCCTGAAGCGCGCGCTGCAGCCATTTGACCGACTGCGCAACGCCGGAATGCACCGAACCATCGAAGACGACATAGGAGACACCAGGCGCCAGCTTGTCGCCCTTGATCTCGTCCCAGTACTTCTTGCGGTAGATGGCTTCCAGCTCGGAATTGCTGATATTCTTGACCGGCATGAGGGGCAAGCCATGCGAGCGGCGATACTCGTCATAGACACGCTGCGTCACGCCTTTCATCGTCGCGCCGCCGGGATCCTTCAGATTGTTGGAATAGCCGCCTTCGATGATCAGCACCTTGGCGAGAGAACGTGCGAATTCGTTTGCGGGGTCGATGACCTGCATTGGATTCTCCAGATTGTTGTCGAAAGGTTCAGGCAAGTTACGGGCGCGATAGGCACGCCCACTTGCAACAGTGACTTAGCGTGAACACAATGCCGGAACCCGATTCCCGCTTGTGCCCGATGATCATGAGGATCTTCGATTATGGTCTATGACTGGACTGGTGTGCGTACCCGGCGTATCCGCCGAATTAAGTTGGCATTGGCCTCGATCATTGCCCTGGCAATCATCTCTGCACCGGTTCTCGCCTTGACCTAAAGCTGTGTGTATCGACGTCGAACGCAGCATTGAATGTGCTGCGCCGGTGGCTGACCCGGCGCGGCATGGAGACCCGGTAAGGCCCCAGCCCTATGCCGGGTCTCCACCCTCAAGCACCGTCGCGAAGAACTTCGCACGATCCATGGGAGGCTCCAGATTTTGTTGGGGTTAGGCAGACGGTGTTCGTGAAGAGTGCCAAGTCATCCCAGTATCTTACGATGTCCGGCATATTGCGCCTGATATGGGAGGTAGACCTTCAGCGCCTAGTTGGTCGGCGCTTTCTCTCAATTATAAGATGCATGAATATTCTGGAATTTCTTCACAATCGCTTTGATTTTCATTACGCTGTTTTTCGGCCGCGAGGCGCAGACCGTGCTGGCGAAGGCCCGGCTGTCAAACTGGCGCAGCTTCACACTTCGCTAAACGTCTTGGAAAGAAAACGTCTAAACCAATGGTAGATTTATGGACGTGCAGATATTGATTAAGCGCGCTGCCGATGCGGGTGGCGTGCTAAACGTCACCTGTTACGAAAAGAACGATTTGGAGATTGTGAAAGAAGCCGAAAAGCAAGGCTTGCTCAAGATCGATCTTCGCGGATGGGACGATTTAGATCTTGCCGTCTTGACCAATAAAGGAAGACGGCAAGTCGGATTGCCGGAACGCTTCAACTTTTTAGAATGGCTTGTGAACGCCACGCGTAAGTTATTGACTTAGTTCCGACGTTGTTGATTTGCTGCGACCAGGCGCGCGAAAGCACACGGCGGAGGTCGGGGAATTGCATGGGGTGTCCTGTTGGTTATGGTCGCGTCACGCGGAGTCGCTGAGCGGCTAGACAGCCCTCGGGTAGAGGTGTTAATCTATCGCACCAATAAGTAGAGCGTGGGGGCGTCTGGATGGTTCGAATTTATAAACTAGTATTAGAAAATCAGAGTGCGATTGTAGCTGTAGGCCTAATTGTCGTTGCTTTGCTGGTTCATTTCGCGCTTGACATTGCTTTTGGCACTATCCTCTTCGTTGCCGCTGCTGTTGCCCTTCTTATGGGAGCGCGGGTCTATGATTTAGATCGCGACGAGGAAGCTTAATCTTTGGATCCACTAGACTGTGATGATGTTCCGGAGACGCGCCCGGTAGACCCGGCGCCGGGTCTCCGCCCCGCCGGAGCCGCGAAGCGCCGCGTAGAGGTTTGAGCGGTTCATTTGGGCGGGGGAGACGCGCATCGGCTAGGGCGCGCTTTGAGGGCGTCGGTGCGACGGTTCACAAGAATTTCTTCAAGGAAAGATTGTTTGAGTTTTGGCTCGCATGTATGACTGCGCGTCCATAGGAGAGGGTAGAGCATGGCAGTTTTGGTTTTGGGTCCGTCAAACGCGGGAAAATCGACATTTATTTCCTCGCAACCAGATGGCGAGAAAGCGGTTTTTGGATCTCAAATTTCGAGCAAGAGTGACGTTCCCGAAACCGGATACATCCACTACAATTTGCTGCACCATTCTGTGGCGATTGCTGTGGCAGGCGGCGACATACGCGAGTGGGACTTGCTCAGCGAGCAGATCCTTAACGATATTATCGCGTCGGGTTGCGTTAAAAACGCGATCGTTATAGTAGCCCCGATCGCAGAGCTGCTTAGTCGGGCGAGGAAGCGAGAACACTTCGAAATATCTACCGGCCAAATAAGCGGGTACGACCAGGGCCTTTGGTCAAAGATCATTTCCTCTGTAGACTTTTTCGCTCTCTATGAGCGAACGTTTGAGATGCTCGATCAACACGGAATTGCCTTTGAGGTGCTGTATTCGTCAAGCGAACTTGGCACCGACTCTCCGTCATTCCTCCCCAGTGATCGTACATTGGTTCACCACAACCTGCGCGGGGCATTCATCTCTACGCCGCTTGTTGACGACGTAGCGCGGGTGAATGAGATGCCAGGCATCGACTACCAAAAGCTGACCCTGCCGCGAGGTGTCACCTCTGTTAACCGCACCTATGGGCACGTTTCAGAAGGCAGGGTAAAAACATTCAACATTCTTCGTGACCGCACGCTGGCTGGTCGAAGTGTGCTGGACATCGGCTGCGCAACTGGCGACTTCCTGCTTCGCTATGAGCGGTACGGCGCCAGCGCGCTAATGGGCATTGAACTTAACCATATGCGATGGAGCGCCGCAGTGGCGGTCGCCAAACTGCTGCATAGCCGAGCGGAAATCAGGCTGGAAAATTTTCTCACGGCACCAATTTCGCAGAAGTATGATGACGTCCTGATTTTGAATGTGCTGCACCACGTTCCAGACTTTAAGACGTTTCTGGCGAAAGCTGTGGAAGCAACTGGCGATCGGCTGATTATTGAGTACCCCACTTTGGCGGATAATCTGTTCCAGAGATTGATGCCTGTAGAAGGTGACTTTGAGCAATTGCCGGTCGTTGGCGTTAGCTCTTACAAGGTTGACCAGACATTTGTTTTTACCGAAGCTGCGTTGAGCCGTCTTGTTGGCGATCTTGGCGACTTCACATACACAGCCCACGTGTCGCCAATTGCTGGACGCAAGCTACTTATTTTCAGTAGGACGCACACCTAGAGGAGAGCGGCGGCGCTCCAAAGGTCGTCAATCTGTTCGCCGGCCCAGCCGTAGAACCCTCCGATCATGGCGGAGACGGGATGTAAGCGCTTGAATACGGTTGCGCCGCTGATCAGCATTTGCGCCGGAAATCGCTGTTCCTCTGGTAGCTGATTGATCAGTGCCAGCATCGCCGAAGGGATCGTACCGGTTGCAACGGCCGCGAGCGCTTCCTGCTGCGTAATGACGGAGCGGTTGGCCAGTTCCTGAAAGAACTGCCGGTCGCTGATCTCTTCCGGGGTTGACTGCGACGGTTTTAGGAAAGCCGCAACGTCGGGGTGGTCGTCCGCAAGTTCTTCTTCTGCTATGCCGGGGCAATTGTAGG
Organism: Rhizobium sp. P32RR-XVIII; assembly: GCF_012641395.1. GTDB lineage: Bacteria > Pseudomonadota > Alphaproteobacteria > Rhizobiales > Rhizobiaceae > Rhizobium. The sequence goes on from NZ_JABAIH010000035.1 coordinate 22,200, forward strand.
CGTAAACGCCGATTACAAGGCCACCGTTTCGCTCGACAAAAACAGTCATACTGCGCTCCTAAATATCGTTGTGCCATCCAAGCAAAGAAAAGATGTGCCCGACGATAGTCCCTGACGTGATGGTTACCAAGTAGTACAATTGACCAGATGCGTTTGTAGTGAACGTTCCATCAAAGACGTTTATGTTGATATCGGAATTGATTGACTGCTGAACCGATCGCGCTGCGCCGGAACCGCCATCTCCTAACTGCAGCCCGGCGTCAGAGGATGCGCCAACCTGCAATGAAGACCTAACAATTGGCCGGACTATTGCGCCTGATATGACAGTCAGGTTGTTGGCAGCGAATGCAGCCGTCGAATTTCTTATGGTTAGTGGCAAATCCAGCAGCACTCGTCTTCCTGTCTGCTTAAAGCCAAGAATGGTTCCTCCAGAGCGGAGTATGGGGCCGATGTACGCTTTCCTGTCGTAGTTCGCCGGCATCGTGGGGGATGTGGCAGAAACGTCGAAGCCGACATCGACAACACCGGTATCCGATCGCTGGATCAGCCAGGCGTGATATGTGGTGTCCGCGATGGCTGCTGCTGACATGCGGCCACCCTGATTGGTCCCGACAGCCCACGCAGCATCCAGGCGCTTTGTCAGGGCTGAGGCCAGCTTCAGCAAGAATGGCTCGGTGTCGTCGCTCGCGGCCTCACCAACTGCAATGTCAATGTCGTTGGTGGCGTCGGTCGCGTTGTTCGACAGCGTCAGGCCGTAGAGGTGTCCTCTACGCGCTCTCTTGCCGAATACGTCATCGACCGTTCCATCGGCATAAGTGACGGCACCTGTGGAGATGTTGATCGTCTTTGTTAGGCGATCGGCAGTGCCATCATACACGTAGTATTTCAGGAAACCTGCGGTTGCCGTCGATACCCATTCTGTTCCTGCCACGGCATAGGATGGCCGCGACGCTCCCGAGTTCGCACTCAGGAGCGCATCAAGGCTCTTGTCCATTCTGTCCGCCATGTCGTTCGGCGTGACCGGTCCCGAAAGCGGGACGCTCCATGTTG
>NZ_JABAIH010000036.1 GCF_012641395.1 Rhizobium sp. P32RR-XVIII
AAAGGCGCTTTACGCAACCGCGACAAATCCCAAAGGGATTTGCGCTGGACGCGGGGTGGAGCAGCCCGGTAGCTCGTCAGGCTCATAACCTGAAGGCCGCAGGTTCAAATCCTGCCCCCGCAACCAAATCTTCCCGATCTCGAAATACCGCAGGACCCGGCTATCGCCGGCGCGAAGACTTCATCTTCGCTGGCGATGGTAGCTCGTCGTTCGCAAAGCTCACCATAACCTGAAGGCCGCAGGCTCAAATCCGGCAACCGCAACCAAGCGAGACTTGCAAGCAATTCCATTCAGGTTGCTTCATAGAAAGCTCCTCCGGATATGCGTCGAGGAGCTTTTTTTGTTTCTGCACCATGTCAACTTCACCAGCCTCAAACCGCTCAAGATAATCGTGACGGGAGTGAACAACGAAACGGCGCTTCAAGCATCGTTGTCCCTTCCATCCCAGCGAGAATGCTCGCAATTCATCCGTGAACCGCCAGCGACGCCGGTTAACGGGCGGCAGTCTTGTTGATGAAGGGCTGCTTCATTGTGGTGTCCGCTTGCGTAGATAAAGCAGTAGTGTGTCGACGATCTTCAATAACCGTGTCCGGATAGATCTGGTCCCACAGCGTCGTTTGACGCGCTACTGCTGGTCGATGTCTTCGAGACGAGCTTTGATCATTCGGCGATGTAATGCCTGAGTCTGACCGAGATACAGTTCGTTTGCACCTACCGGACCAAATGTGAAACTGTCGGACGGTTTTGCATCAGGTAGTATATTTCCATCGTCGTTCGGATGATCTCTTCCCGCCTGTCATCCAGCACCTGGTGACCCTATGCTCGACCACGCTTGCAGTCGACCAGAGACATGACCGTCCCACCTGCCCGAAACAGCCTTACAAGGCGGTACGTGGTTGCTCGACTTATTTCGAGCTCGGTCGCCGCAATGTCCTATTTCCGACGTCATTTTGGCAGTCCGATACTTCAAGGACTCCCGGATAGGTTCCGCGTCCGGACACGCTTCATCTGAAATAGCATGCGGACTACCTCCATTGCGGAGCAATATAACGGAGGGTTTCCGGTGAGAAGTCGCGGAATAGCTGAGAGACTAGCTTTCGAGTTGCTTCATTCGAAGCTTGCTTAGCCTCCGGCGTTCGAGCCAGGCTGCCCCTTGCAGCGCCACAAGGATGACGATGACTCCGATAACGACGCGAACTTGCGGGACCTCGTCAAAGAAGATGTAGCCGGTGATGGTTACGCAGACGATCGACAGGTAGCCGACCGGCGCCAGCACGCTCGCATCGGCGATGCGATAGGCCCGGAGGAAGCAATATTGCCCGATCTGCGCCAGAAAACCGATGCCGAGGAGTGGCAGCCAGTCCAAGGTTGCGACCGGCTGCCAGGTGAAGGCGGCGGGGATGGCGGTGATCACGGCAAGCCCGACGGTATAGAAGACCATCATTACGGTCGTGTTTTCGTCCTTTAGCGCGCGGGTCTGAATGATCGCCAAAGAGCCGAAGATGACGGATATGAGCACGACCAGCACCCCGGCATCGAAACTCGACGTGCCCGGCGCCATCACGATCAGCACGCCGACGAAGGCAAGGGCCGCACCGACCCAGCGGACGCCGCTGACCGTCTCGCCGAGCATGACGACCGCCATTGCCATGGTGACGAGCGGCCGAGAGAAACCAACCGCATTTACCGTGGCGAGCGGCAGCATGGTGATGGCGAGGAAATTGCTGGTCAGCGCCACCGCATTGCAGGAAATGCGGAAGATATTGCGCCAGGGATGCTTGATACGCGACACCTCCACCCGGTGATGCCAGATCAGCGGCAGGATGAAAAGAAGCCCGATCATCGCCCGGATGAACACGAGCTGGAAGGCCGGATAGCTCGCACCTTGTGCCTTCACCAGCGCTGTCATGCCGCCGGAAACAAGCACCATGTCGAGCAGCAGCCAGCCGATCGCGATGCGGGCGTTTGCCGGCCGCGTGGCTCCCGTCGCTGGCGCGACGTCGACGCTCACGCCGCCTGCACGAGGTTGGCCATCAGCCGGAAGGCGCCGGGCACCAGCTTGTCCATCTGGTGATGCAGCACGAGGCTGGTATGGGTATGCCGCCCCTTGCCGATTGCGGCGGAGATCAACGCACCCTTGAGGGGCTGCTCGTCGGGATCGTGCACGGCGAGAAGCGGCTCGTAAGCATCATCCCAGCGAGAAGCGAAATAGAGGCCGCGCTCCTTGTCCCATCCCTGCCAGTCTTCGGGGCAAATGACGTTCGGACCCTTGAGGAGGATATGATCCGGTGCAAGCACGGTGACTTCCGAACGCGGATCGGTGACGCGCCAGCGCAGCGACGGCGAGCCGATCTCGATGCGGCGTACCGGCGTTTCCATTGGATCCCAGCCATCGCTTGGGCGGTGGTAGAGGGTTACGAGATGGCCGCCATTCTCCACGAAGCGATGCAGGCGCTCGGCCGCGGCGGCGAGATCCTTGCGGATGCCGAATGCGAAGATACCGACGACGATGGTGGAAAAGCGCGACAGATCGCCGGAGAGCGCGGCCGCATCGAGTGCGGTGACGTCGAGGCCCATGCGGGTGAGCCACAGGCCGACCCGGTCGGCGCCGCCGCCGACATAACCAACGCGTGCGCCTTCCGGAAATTTCAGGTCGAGCGACAGGATTTTCAGCGTCGCCGGAGCCCGGAAGCTGGCGCGGCCGACATGGCGGTAGGAGATCGGCGTGACCTCGAAGGCCGGGCGGCCGTCGATCTGCGGCTCGATTTCGATCAGCCCCGATTGGGCTGCGCCCGTTGAGCACGCGATCCAGCCGCCGTCACTCTTTTTCATCGTCCAGCCGACGGGCGTCTTGAAGGAGACCGGTGCGTTCGCGCCGCTGATATCAGCCTTGATTGCCCATTCGGTCTGCTTGGAGCCGAGCGGAACGAGCAAGGCATCGGGCAGCAGGGTCAACGACTGTGCCGGCGCGACGGCGAAGGGTTCAGCGAGATCATAGGTGCCGGAGACAGTGCGGCCACCGATCTCTGCAGAAACGTTCACATGCGCGTGGCCATTGCCGCCAAGCGCTGACCAGCCGGGCAGATAGAGGCCCGTCAGCGGAGCGTCGGACGCGGCGGTCAGTGCGAAGATGCGTTCATGGGCAAGTGACCGGATGGAGGAGGAGACGCATTCCGGAAGGACCGGCAGAACCTCCACCTTGCGGCCGGAAGCACCCTCTCCGAGTTCGACGGTGAGCGTTGCAGCGCCACCCGGTGAAATGACGGAAGGATCGGCATAGGCGCTTTCGAAGATCGCCGCCGCATCGAGGATCGCCGCATCGACTTCCGCCTGCTTTCGGACCAGCCGGTGGCCGTGCAGGGCCATGAACTCTTCCGGCGCAGAGGAGGCCACGATATCGAGCCAGCATGCAGCTTCGGTCAGCGCTTCGACGATCGCATCGCGATCCGGGAAAGCCGAGATCGCCACGGCGATCGCGCTGTCTGCTGATCGCAGAGCCGCGGCGACATTGGCGGGCAGGCCGGGAAATTCGGCGAGCGCGGTCAGCGAAGCGGACAGGCCCTCGAGAACGGATTGCTCCATATTGGAGCCTGCGGCGGAAAGCTTCAGGTGTAGCGGCCAGGCCTTCTGTGCCTGCTTCGGCCAATGCCCCATGCCCTGCGAGGCATGGTAGTAGCGCGACCATTCGCCGATGCGACCGTATTCGGCGCCGGTCGCCGGCTCGCGGCCCTCGGCCAGAACCGTTACGGTTGCGTCTGGCGGTGGGACCTCGTCATCATAGGTGCTGCCGCCGCCAGACCAGGCCGGCAGGTAGTATTTGGTGACCCTCCAGGGCTTCAGGCCTTTGGTGAAATGTTCGGGATAGGCCTTGGGATCAGCAGCGAGGCCAATCGCCGTTTCGGCGGCGCGGGTCATGGCGCGGTGATGGCCGTGCTGGCCAGGTACGTCGAGGAAGGTCGGAATGACGATGTCCGGCCGCTCCATCCGATAGGCGCGCACCAGACGCTCCACGACACGGGCCTCGCCCCAGCGGGTGAATGTCGCGTCGCCGTCCTTGGAAAAGCCGAAGTCGTGCACCGGATCGGCGGGGCCGTGGCCGAGCCAGGTAATGTCCGAATCGATCGTGTGGGCCGCCGCCTCCAGCTCGCGGGAGCGCAGAACGCCGAGCGGACCGAGACGTTCCGGACCGAGTGCATTCTGGCCACCCTCGCCGCGCGTCGAGCAGGCTATGATGACTCGCATGCCGAGGCCGAGGCGGAACCAGGCGAGCATTTCGTTGCGCTCGTCGTCCGGATGGGCACCGGTATTCATCATGGTGACGGTCGATTTCAGCCGCGAAAGCTTGCGGTGCAGGCGGATGAGCGACGGATCCGCCATCTGCCGTTCGATGCGTTCGCGGGCTGTCAGCATGAAATTCTCTCCCCATAGCTCATGCAGGGACACCGGCAGCGGCCGCAAGCGAGGTTTCGAGCTTGGGCGTCACGATGTCGAAAAACGGCAGGGACGCCGCGCCAAGCGCTGCCGTCAATTGGCCGGTTTTGCCGCGCAGGACGCGCGGCAGATCGCGCTGCCTTCGGCTTGCGACCGAGGTCGGCAAATTGCCCATTCGGATTATGATATCGTCGATGATCGCATCCGGCAGCGCGCCGCCGAGGATGACCGTCTGCGGGTCGAGAATGTTTTCCAGCATCGCGACCATCGGCCCGAGATAGGTCGCCGCCTCGTCGATCCATTCCTCGGCGACCGGATCTTCGGCCCTGTGCAGCCGTTCAAGATCGCCGAACTCACTATCCGTGATGCCGGCGCAAGCGAGTTTTTCCTTCAACACATAGACGGAAGCATAGCCTTCCAGGCAGCCAAGCTGGCCGCAGGAGGGACAGGCACGGCCTTTCGGCACGACAGTCACATGGCCGATTTCGCCAGCATTGCCGAAGGCGCCGCGGTAGGGCACGCCGTCCTGGATGATGCCGAGACCGACGCCGACGCCGAAATAGATCATGCAGAAGTTCGAGATGGTCAGGCCGGCGCCGAACAGGCGCTCGCCGACGGCCGCCGCCGTTGCGTCGTTTTCCACAACCACCGTGTGACCGCAGGCCTCGCTCAGCGCCTGAGCAGCGTCGATGCCGGCCCATCCGGGCAAGGTCGTCGGACCGACCGAGGTCATGCCGTCGATCTCAAACGGGCCGGGCATCACGACACCCGTGCCGAGCAGCCGGGCGCCGACGGACTTCTCGACGGCGGAAAGCTCCGACGTAAATGCCGAGAGAATGTAGTCCGGCGCCGTCTTCCTGAGAGAGGTGATCCGCTTCGCCCGAAGCCTGCCCGACAGATCGAGGGCCACCGTGACCATGTGATCGGCGGCGATCTCTACGCCGATGGTCGCGGCGCCTTCGGGGTTGACCGCGAACTGGATCGGCGGTTGGCCACGGCCCGAACGCAGGCGACCCATCTCCATCAAAAGCCCTTCTCCGACCAGCTCGTCGACGATGTTGGCGACGGCCTGGGATGTGAGATGGGTGAGTTTGGCAATGTGGGCGCGACCTAGTGAACCATGCCTGCGCACCACATCCAGTACGACGCGCCGGTTGTGGTCACGGCTTCGTTCGGGATTCTTCCCGATGGCCACCGGGTACGTGCCGATCGTGTGTATCGTCATCTCGGTGAGTTCCGTTTGCCGGGAATTCATAACGCCGGAAAGCGCTTCCCCGCAATATAATAATTCAAGTAAATTATCTTATTGACAAACCGGCCCCTACAGGAAAGCGTAAGGAATAGTGATGAGGCCCAGCGGCCATCAGCGCTTCGGACGGGAGGGGCCGGGCAACTTCCTTCTTCCGCAAACAAAAAACGCACCGGACCGCCGAACAGCGCGGGCGGATGCAAGGGAACAATCAGACCCCAAGACCGGGAGACCCGGCGGGGCAAATGGAGGCTCACATGCGTAAGGCAACTTTGTTCGCCGGTCTGCTCGCCGGTTTCAGCGCGTTCGCGTTCAACAGTGCACAGGCGGTCGAAATCGAATACTGGCAGTATGTTTTCGACACGCGTGTGAAGGCGATGGACCAGTTGATCGCCGAGTTTCAGAAGGCCAATCCGGACATTACCGTCAAGCAGGTCACCTTCCCTTATGCCGACTACCAGACCCGCGTGATCGCCGCCAACATGGCCGGCAACGCGCCTGACGTCATGCAGCTCTTCTACGGCTGGCTCGACAAGTTCGTTGCCGGCGGCATCCTGCAACCGCTGCCGAAGGACGCTTTCCCGCAGGATAAGATCGAGAAGGACTTCTTCCCGATCGTCACCGCGATGAAGCGCGATGGCGAGTATTACGGCCTGCCTACCGCCGTGCGCTCGTTGGCGCTGTTCTACAACAAGAAGCTCTTCAAGGAAGCCGGCCTTGATCCGAACAGCCCGCCGAAGACGCTCGACGAATTCGTCGCCGCCGGCCAAAAGATCGCCAAGGTCGATGGCGCAGGCAATATCGTCGTTGCCGGCTCGACGCTCGACATGGCCGGTCAGGACCACCAGTGGTGGCGCGAAGTGCTGATCCGCCAGTTCGGCGGCGAGCCCTACAAGGACGGCGACACCAAGGTCAACTATAACGACGAGGCGGGCCTCAAGGCGCTCAACTTCTACACCAGCCTGCAGCTTGAAAAGAAGATCGGCAAGGCCGGCTTCATGGATGAAGGCCAGGCAGCCTTCCGCGGCGGCAAGGCCGGCATGACGATCGACGGCACTTTCCGCCTCGGCGCCTTCTCTTCGATCAAGGATTTCGAATGGGGCGTCACGGAACTGCCGGCCAATGCCCAGGGCGTCCGCTCCAACTATGCGAGCTACTTCGCCAACGGCATCAGCTCCAAGACCAAGGGCGAGGAATTGGAAGCCTCCAAGAAGTTCCTGGCCTACCTCACCTCGCCGGAAGCCATGGCGATCTGGCTGAAGACGGTCGGCGAACTGCCGGCGCTGCGCTCCGCGGCGCTCACGGATGCCAACCTGAAGGACCCGATCTATTCGCCGTTCCTGAAGGGCCTGGAATATGCCCATACGACGCTCTTCAAGGATGAGCTCGGCCAGCGCCAGAACGCGATCGACATGGTCAACCGCGTGCTGCTCGAAGGCCAGTCGACCAAGGATTCGCTCGCTCAGGCTGCTGAAGCCGAGCAGGAAATGATCGACGCGGCCAAGCCGTAATCCTTATGATCCAGTCAAGTGGAGCTGTCCATGGCAGCGGTTGAACAACAGGGGGCGGCGCCCGGCCGCCCCAATTCCGGTAGTGGCTTGTCCATGCGGACGAAGCGGCTCCTCTGGGTCTGGAGTTTCCTGGCGGTCCCGATCCTGTTCTACGCGATCATCCGCTTCTATCCGACCTTTCAGGCCTTCTACCTGTCGCTTACCAACTGGGATCTGGTTCGGCCGCCGAAGCTCGTGTGGTTCGCCAACTACATCAAACTCTACAAGGACCCGCAGTTCTGGAAGGTGTTCAGGAACACTTTCGCCTATCTGATCGTCGGCACGCCGGTGAGCCTCGTGCTGGCTTTTACCATCGCCTATTTCCTGGATCGCGTGCGCTTCATGCACAATTTCATCCGGGCGCTCTATTTTCTGCCGTTCCTGACCACCGCCGCGGCGATGGCCTGGGTCTGGCGCTGGTTTTATCAGCCGCCGCCGATCGGCATCATCAACGACGTACTTGCCATGATCGGCATTCCGCAGCAGCCGTTCATCCGTTCGACGGACCAGGCGCTCTATTCGATCATGATCACCGCCATCTGGGCCGGCCTCGGCTTTCAGATCATCATCTTCATGGCTGGACTGCGCGCCATTCCGAACACGTTCTACGAGGCGGCGCGCATCGACGGGCTCGGCGAATGGGCGATCCTGCGCAAGATCACCCTGCGGTTGTTGAAACCCACGACGGTCTTCCTCGTGGTCTTCTCGTCGATCGGATTTCTGCGCATCTTTGACCAGGTCTATAACATGACCACCAACGATCCCGGCGGGCCGCTCGGCTCGACCAAGCCTCTGGTGCTGATGATCTATCAGACCGCCTTCAACTCCTATGCCATGGGTTACGCCGCGGCGCAGACCGTGGTGCTCTTCACCATCCTGCTGATCGTCTCGCTGCTGCAGCTTTGGATCCTGAGGGAAAAGAAATGAGCGACGCTGCAACTCTGCCCTCTCCGCTCTACAAGGCCAATATTCGCCCCGGCCGGATCATAGCCTGGACGCTGCTCTTCATCGGCGGCCTGATGATGATCTCGCCGCTGCTCTTCATGTTCTCGACCTCGTTCAAGACGGCGGACCAGGTCTATGACCTGCGGCTTATCCCGACAGCCCCGACGATCGAGAACTATATCAAGGTGCTGGCGGACGGGCGCTTCATGCGCTGGTTCTTCAACTCCATGCTGGTCGCGATAATCGTCACGCTCTCCAACTGCTTCTTCGACAGCCTGGTCGGCTATACGCTTGCCAAATTCGAGTTCCGCGGCCGCTATTTCGTCTTCCTGGCGATCCTCTCGACGCTGATGATCCCGACCGAGATGCTGGTCATCCCTTGGTATCTGATGTCGAGCCAGCTCGGCTGGCTGGACAGCTATTGGGGTATCATGTTCCCCGGCATGATGACGGCCTTCGGCACCTTCCTGATGAAGCAGTTCTTCGAAACCGTGCCGAACGATTTCCTCGAGGCGGCCCGCGTGGACGGCCTCAACGAATTCCAGATCTGGTGGAAGGTGGCGCTGCCGCTCGTCACGCCGGCGCTTTCGGCGCTCGCGATCTTCACCTTCCTCGGCAACTGGACGGCCTTCTTCTGGCCGCTCATCGTCACCACGAGCAAGGAACTCTACACGCTGCCGGTCGGGCTTTCGAGTTTCGCGGTCGAGCAGTCCATCCAGTGGGAAATGATCATGACGGGCGCAGCGCTCGCGACCATTCCCACGCTCCTCGTCTTTATCGTCCTGCAGCGCTACATCGTCCGCGGTGTGATGCTGGCGGGTCTGAAAGGATAATTGCCATGGCCGATATCAACCCGCGCCTTTCCGACACCAGCAAGTTTCCCGATCCGGTCTACAAGGAGACCGTTCTGCGCCCGCTTTTCGATGGCGCCAAGAACCATCACGTCGACGGTTTCCGGAAGATCGACCGAGCCCATCTCGTGATGCTGGTGGAAACAGGGATTCTCGACCCCGAGCTGGCGGGCAAGATCGCCAGAGCCCTGGTCGCGATCGACAAGGAAATCGATCCCTCGGCGCTCGTCTATAGCGGCGAAGTGGAAGACTTCTTCTTCCTGATCGAGAAGGAGTTGAAAGCCCGCATTGGCGTCGATATCGCCGGCCGTCTGCACACTGCCCGCTCTCGCAACGACATCGACCATACGCTCTTCAAGCTCGGCCTGAAGGAAAAGATCGATGCGTTGATGGAAAAGGCGCGAAAGCTGCTCGCCGCGATGATCGATGCTGCCGACCGCCAGAAATCCACGCTGATCGTCGCCTATACGCATGGCCAGCCGGCCCAGCCGACGACCTTCGGCCACTATCTCTCGGCGGCGATCGAAATCCTGATCCGTGACATGGAGCGCTTCGCGGAAGCCCGGAAGATCGTCGATCTGTCGCCCATGGGGGCGGCCGCGATCACCACGTCCGGCTTCCCGATCGACCGGGCCCGCGTCGCGCATCTCCTCGGTTTCTCAGGCCCGCTCAGAAATTCTTATAGCTGCATCGCCTCGGTCGACTACACGACCTCCACCTATTCGGCGATCGAGCTGATGTTCCTGCATCTTGGCCGTCTCATCCAGGACTTCCAGTTCTGGACGAGCTTCGAAGTCGGCCAGATCTACGTGCCGAACGCACTCGTGCAGATTTCCTCGATCATGCCGCAGAAGCGCAATCCGGTGCCGATCGAGCATCTGCGCCATCTCGCCAGCCAGACGATGGGCCGGGCGCGGACTGTGCTCGACGTGATGCACAACACGCCGTTCACCGACATGAACGACAGCGAGGGCGAGACGCAGGGCATGGGATACGAAGCGTTCGCCTCGGCTTCGCGCGTGCTCGACCTGCTGGCCGCCCTCATCGGCCAGATCAGCATCGATCCGGAGCGGGTGGATCAGAACATCCGCCGCTCCTGCATCACCATCACCGAGCTTGCCGACTCGCTGGTGCGGATCGAAGGCCTGTCCTTCCGCGAGGCGCATGAAATCGCAGCCGCGACGGCAAAGAGCGTCGTCGCCGACAAGGGCAGCCTGACGGATAACGGCTACGAGCCGTTCCTGAAGGCATTCGAACACCTGAGCGGCCGAAAGCCCTCGGTCGATCTCGCCAAGTTCAAGGAGATCGTCTCGCCGGAGCATTTCGTCGCCGTGCGCGGCCGCTTCGGCGGTCCCGCGCCGGAGCCGATGGAGGCAGCGCTTGCGAGCTACCGCGACAAGCTCGCCGCATTCCAAGCCGACGCCAAAAAGGCTGCCGAGCACGAGGCGGCGGCTGCCGCCGAACTTACGGAAAAATTCACCGCGCTTACGGGAGCCCGCTGATGGCGACGATCGAGCTGGAAAAAATCGTCAAGCGCTATGGCAAGGTCGAAGCCGTCAAGGGCATCGACCTGTCGATCGCCGACGGCGAGTTCGTCGTCTTCGTCGGCCCTTCCGGCTGCGGCAAGTCGACGACGCTGCGCATGATCGCGGGCCTTGAGGAAATCTCCGGTGGAACGCTGAAAATCGGCAGCAGCGTGGTCAACGAGCGCGAGCCGAAACAGCGCAACATCGCGATGGTGTTCCAGAACTACGCGATCTACCCGCACATGACGGTGCGCCAGAACATCGGCTTCGGCCTCTACACCTCCAAGCTCAGCAAGGCGGAGAAGGACAAGCGGATCGAGGAAGCCGGCAAGGTACTCGGCCTCGAAGCCCTGCTGGATCGCCGACCGGCCGCCCTTTCCGGTGGCCAGCGCCAGCGCGTCGCGATCGGCCGCGCCATGGTGCGCGATCCCTCCGCCTTCCTGTTCGACGAGCCGCTCTCGAACCTCGATGCCCAGCTGCGCTCGCAGATGCGCATCGAGATCAAGCGCCTGCACCAGCGGCTGAAGACCACGACGGTCTACGTCACCCACGACCAGATCGAGGCCATGACCATGGCTGACCGGATCGTTGTGATGAGAGACGGCCATATCCTGCAGGTCGGCACCCCGTCCGAGCTCTATGAAAGCCCGGTGGACGTGTTCACCGCTCGCTTCATCGGCAGTCCTTCGATGAACCTGATGCGCGGCAAGCGGAACGGTTCGGGCGTCGAGACCGCGACCGCTGGCGACCTGTTGATCGGGGTCCGGCCGCACGACTTGGTTGCGCACAAGGATACGGCGAGTGGCAACGGATTTGTCGTCACCGGAACGGTCACCGCGGTCGAGCCGCTGGGGCCGGAAACACTGGTGCATCTCGACATCGCCGACACCTCGATGATCGCGACTGCGCGGGAGAAATTCGTGCCGGCAGTCGGCCGCCGGCTAACCTGCGAAGCAGCGCCCGGCAACCTCTATCTCTTCGACGCCAGGACAGAGAAGTTTTTGGGCCGTTCATGATGATGCATGCCGAGACAAGATCCGCGGTGCTCAGCATCGGGCGGGTCTACTGCGACCTGATTTTCACGGGCCTCGGCCATCTGCCGGTGCTGGGGCGGGAAACCTTTGCCGAGGGCATGGAGATCGCGGCCGGCGGCGGCGCATTCATCGCTGCGGCGCATCTGGCGCATGCCAGGCGGAAGGTCGCCCTCGTCTCGCGGCTCGGCAGGGACTCGCTTTCAGCAAGCGTCGAGGAACAGGTGTGTGAGAGCGGCGTCGATCTTCGGTTCGTGGAACATGCGCAGGATGCCGGCCCGCAGGTGACGGTCGCCGCCGTCGTCGGCCAGGATCGCGCTTTTCTCACGCGCCGCGCCGGCCCTGCCTTGCCGGCGACGCTGGACGCGGCGCTCGACTGGGACGAGGCGCGGCACCTGCATATCGCCGAATATGCGACGCTGCATGAAATCCCCGACCTCGTTTCCCGCGCCAAGGAAAAGGGCCTGACCGTTTCGCTTGACCCGAGCTGGGATGCGACGCTGATCTACGACCCCAGCCTGCTGCGAGCCTGCGCCGGTATCGATCTGTTCCTGCCCAATCTGGAAGAGGCGGAAGCGATCACCGGCTCATCCGACCCGCAGGTGGCAATCCGCAAACTGTCGCTCGCATTCCCGACCGTGGCGCTGAAGGGCGGGGACCGTGGCGCGTGGCTTGTATCAAAGGGCAGGCTGCTGCATGCGCCTGCCGAAACCGTGCCTGTCATCGATACGACCGGCGCTGGTGACGCATTCAATGCCGGCTTCATCAATGCCTGGCTGAACGGTGCAGCGGAGGAAGCCTGTCTCACGGCCGGCATCCGTTTCGGTAGCCTAGCAGTGCAGGCGCCCGGAGGCGCCAAACTTCTAACCACGAACGACTAGGCTATGGCGTCGCCATTGGCAGCGATACGGTCGCGCCGGCGAGAACATCCGTTGGATTGGACTGTTGTTCGAGCCTTGAAGATTATGCCCTGCGAGTATGGCCACTGGCGCCGTCACGGGGCTCATCCATGATGGATCGGCGCTCGATCCAGCAACGCTGGCCATGCCGAATCGTATCCACTGGTTGAGAAGGCGCAGGCTTTGTTAGGCAAGCCGGTAAGGAATTAGCGGCATCGTGAAGTACGGGCGGCTGGCTCTTTTTGTAATGCGGTTCGTATTCTATCAAAACGCTATTACAAGTCTCCGTGCAACCAGCCCCCGCAACCAAGCACAACTATCATATCCAAAAGCCCGCCGCTTAGGCGGGCTTTTGGGTTCCAGGTCGCGGTCAACGACGCGTCAAGGGGCGCAGCAAGGCAAAGCCGACGAAGCCGGACAGAAAACCGAGGCCAGGGCCCGCAACCAGTCATCGATACCAAAAAAAGCGCACCTAACCGCCGGCTTGCGCGAGTTTTTAGATGCTCTCGCCGATTGGCGATGTTCGTTCCGCTTATTCATTGGGGACGTTCTGAATTCCCAGACGAAATACTACTGCCGTCGCGCTTTCCTAAAGGACAATACCGAAATTGTTATCTCATACGTAGGATTAGGATGCTGTGAATATCGGTCGCGGTTGTAACAATTTGATCGGACATTTGCAAAAATCGAGCAGAACGGTTTAGATGTGCTTCGGGGATCGCGAGGGGAAGTGCAGTGAGCATTCCGCATGGCGTCTATAAATACCGTTCGACTTCGTTTTTTCAACGGTGCCGGCGGGTCATTCTTTGCGCCACGCTCGTTTTGTCTTCCGGATGCGGCGGACATCCAAAGGATGTGTTGGTGCCTGTTGCGGACTCCTCGCCCGGCTCCAGCCGCGTGAACATGCTGATTGCGACGACGCGGGCGCTCTCCACCAATCGCGGCGAGATGTTCACGGGCGAAAGAGCCCTTGCTCCAGCCTTTGCCGACATCACCGTTTCAATACCACCTGCAGGCGTGCGCAAGGTCGGCGACGTCGCGTGGCCGAAACGGCTTCCGTCAAACCCGGCGACTGATTTCGCAACCCTGAAGGCAGACGAGATCAGTATAGAGCAGGCAAAGACCTGGCTTAACGCCGCCGTCCGCAAGAGCCCTGATCACAGCGCGTTCGTGTTCATCCATGGGTTCAACAACCGGTTCGAGGACTCCGTCTACCGATTTGCGCAGATCGTCCACGATTCAGGCGTCCACAGCGCGCCCATTCTAGTGACATGGCCATCGCGGGGCAGCCTGCTCGCCTATGGATACGATCGCGAAAGCACCAACTATACGCGCAACGCCCTGGAAAAACTGTTTCAGTATCTGGCGAACGATAAAGAGATAAAGGAAGTCTCCATCCTTGCGCATTCGATGGGCAACTGGCTGGCCCTCGAAGGCTTGCGCCAAATGGCGATACGCAACGGCGGGCTGCCACCAAAATTCAAGAACGTGATGCTTGCCGCTCCGGACGTCGACGTGGACGTGTTCCGCTCGGAGATTGCGGACATGGGCAAGCAGCATCCCCGCTTTACATTGTTCGTGTCGCGCGATGATCGCGCGCTTGCCTTCTCGCGCAGGATCTGGGGCGACATCCCCCGGCTTGGATCGATCGATCCGGAGCAGGCTCCCTACAAGGAGGAACTCGAAGCCAACAAGATCGCCGTGATCGACCTCACCAAGGTGAAGGCCGGCGACAGTCTTCACCATAGCAAGTTCGCGGAATCTCCAGAGATCGTCCAGCTCATCGGCACGCGCATTTCCGAAGGCCAGACACTGACCGACAGCAGGATGGGTGTCGGGGACCAGCTTATTGCCGGAACGACTGGAGTGGCTGCAGCCGCTGGCAGTGCGGCAGGTCTCATTCTCGCGGCCCCGGTTGCGGCAGTGGATCCGGATACCCGAGCCCACTACGCCGATCACTTGGCTAGCATGACCGGGCAGACGAGCGGGCAGCAAAGGGCGGCACCGAAGTGCAGTTCGAGCGGAGCGGCATCGCAGGGACGAGCGTGTGCCGCGACGCAGTGATGATGGGCGGAGGGCCAGTGGCCCCAGATGAAGGAGAAGTTGATGACGATGGCGCAGACATACCTGAAGCTTGGGTTCTCGCTGACCCTGGCGGCATTGGCGTCCACGGGGGTACAGGCGGCCGATGTATCGCCTCTCCTGACGCAGGATCCAAAGCCTGCCGAAGCCGCGGATGGCTGGACGTTCTCAATCGCTCCGTATTTCTGGATGGCCGGGCTATCGGGTGATACGGCACAGTTCGGGCTTCCCACAGTGCACATCGATGCCGATTTCGGCGACATTCTGGACAATCTCGATTTCGCGTTCATGGCGGCGGGCGAAGCCCGATACGACCGTTTCAGTGTCATCGGCGATGTCATCTACACGAAGCTGTCTGCCAATGGCGAAACGCCGTTTGGCGTATTGGCGAATGATGTCGATGTCACCGCGAAGACGTTTGCCGGGCTTCTTGGCGCCGGCTATTCGCTCCTCGAGGGCCCGTCGGGGAATCTCGATATCGTCGGCGGTATTAGGGTCTGGTCGGTTGACACGGAACTTTCGTTTAATGGCGGCCTGCTCAACGGCCGGGATGTCAGCGACAGCGCCACATGGGCCGATGGTGTGGCCGGCTTTCGCGGGAAATATTTCTTCACGCCGGAGGTCTATCTGACCGGATGGGGACTGGTCGGCGGCGGCGGAGCCGACATCGACTGGGAC
This sequence comes from Rhizobium sp. P32RR-XVIII, assembly GCF_012641395.1. Classification (GTDB taxonomy): domain Bacteria; phylum Pseudomonadota; class Alphaproteobacteria; order Rhizobiales; family Rhizobiaceae; genus Rhizobium. Next base: position 15,243 of record NZ_JABAIH010000036.1, read on the forward strand.
GTCGCCTTGGGCGTCGGCTACGATTTCAACAACTGGATTTCAGCCATTGCCGGATATCGAGCGCTCGGAGTTGATTATAGCGATGATGGCTTCGTTTTCGACGCTGTCCAGCAAGGCCCGATCCTCGGGCTCGCGATAAAGTTCTAGCCACGCGATCAAGGCGCGGTTTGCTTCGAACTCGAATTCGACCGGATGTTCCATCCGCGATTTTGCGGAGGCCAAGGGCGAGGCTGAATGCTCGCAAAAATCCGACGACCCCGTCGCGTTGCGCCCAGTATGTCGAGCTGTTTGAGGCATTGACGAACGAGCTCGAAGCAACGATCAAGTCCGCTCGGATGATGCGGCATTGTTTCCAACGATCTGATGGCAGAATTTAATAGATCGATTGGCTGTCCATCGTCGGTCTACTGTATGTTACTGTTAAATACGCTGTCGTTTTCCGTGCCCTGACCACCTTGTCATGTGACGGCTAGGTCGCAATATCGGGATTGCGTCATAAATAGCTGTGGACCAACTGTATGAGCGCACTGGCAATTGGCGGAATGGTCTTCGTTTGTCTCGGTGCGGCGGCCGGGTTCGGAATGCTCATGCGGTTCCGGCTGCCGCAGCATCATCTCAGCGTTGACTCTCGGGATGTAATCAAACTCGCGACGGCTGTCGTCGGCACGCTTTCGGCACTGGCGCTTGGGTTCCTGATAGCTTCTGCAAAGACGACTTTCGACGATGCTGAAACCGAGCTTCGAACATCGACGGCGAGAGTGCTTCTCCTCGACCGTGTCATGATTCACTACGGCCCGGAAACGGCGGAGGCTAGGCGACTGCTTTCACAACTCGTGGAATCGCGGTTGCAAATCAACTGGCCTGCCGCCGCTGATGGCGCGGGCCATCAGAGCCGCGATGAGATCAGCATTGAGCCTATCCAGGACCAATTGAGATCACTGAAGCCCGGCACTGACGCCCAACGTTTGCTGCAAGCCCGCGCCATAGAAGTCAGCGGGGACATTGCCGAGGCCCACTGGCTTGTGGTCGAGAGTGACGGCGAGAGCCTGCCTATTGCCTTCCTGGTCATTCTGGCGTTCTGGCTCGCACTGCTGTTCTTCACATTCGGTCTGCTCTCGCCGGTCAACAGCACCGTTGTCTGCATGCTGATCGTCTGCGCGCTGTCTGTAGGAGGTGCGGTATTCCTAATCATCGACATGGCTCATCCCTACCTCGGGGTCATCCAAGTTTCCGAGGAACCGTTGCGGAATGCGCTCAGCCGATTAAGTGCGCACACGGGGGCGTAGTTGCCGACGTTTGTTACCGTAACATACGTTGATTGTCGTTCGCTTTTGGCGATCATCGACGAATTACGGATGTCGCGACGAGGCGACGCCGTCGATACATGCACCTATGAAGCCTGCGCCATCACGACACGATGCATAGATAGCTGAATTCTGCTCGGGATTGGATTTTCGTGGGTCAATTAGGCTTCTGCATTCGGTGGCGCAATGCTCCTTACGTTCCTCTACCAAGAAGCGCCCCGTCGATCCCAGCCATCCCGCGGCAACCGACAACCGCAGGAGGCAACTGATCAAACTTGGCCTCGTGAAGTAATCACCTTAATCAGACGGAGATGAGGACGATGCGCATGTCTACGGGGAAAGCCTACTTGTTCGCCTCTACCATGCTGGCCTGCGCTGCGACGTCCGCTGCCGCTCAGGAGAGGCAGGCCTATTTCGGCGAAACGCACGTCCACACCGGTTGGTCGTTCGACGCCTACATCTTCGGAAACACCAAGAGCACGCCGGCAGATGCATACAGGTATGCCAAGGGAGAGACCATAAAGCATCCGCTTGGCTACGACATCAAGATCGATACGCCGCTCGACTGGATGGGCGTCACCGACCATTCCGAATATGTCGGGACCGTCGCGCTTGCGAACACGGCGGGTTCCGCGATCAGCAAGCTTCCGATCGCGCAGAAGCTGATCGTGAAGGATCCGGCGGATATTACGCGCATCTACCTCTGGCTAGGAGGTACGATTGTCGATAAGAAGCCGATCGAGGAACTGATATCCCCTCAGGTCGCCGGCTCCGTCTGGAAGCAGAACGTCGATATCGCCGATCAGGCGAACGAACCTGGCAAATTCACGGCCTTCTGTTCCTACGAGTGGACCTCGACGCCGAATAACCGCAATATGCACCGCAATGTCTTCTTCCGCGACTGCGCCAAGGTTCCGGAGGTACCTTATAGCTCGATTGATTCAAGCGATCCGTCGGACCTTTGGAATTGGATGGATGGCCAGCGCAAGGCAGGCAGCGAGCTTCTGGCGATTTCTCACAATGCCAATCTCTCCGACGGTCATATGTTTCCGACGGACATCGATGAGAAAGGCCGTCCCATCGATGCTGCCTGGGCAGCATCGCGTGACCGCAATGAACGGCTGAGCGAGATCAAGCAGATCAAGGGAGCGTCGGAAACCCATCCGACGCTTTCACCAAACGACGAGTTTGCCAATTTCGAAATTCTGACCTATCTGCTCGGTGATCCCGCAGGCCGCTTCCCGACGATCTCCGGAAGCTACATACGCCAGGCTCTCAAGGACGGCCTCTCGATGATGGAGGCGCGGGGCTACAATCCCTACAAGACAGGCTTTGTGGGCGGATCGGACTCTCACAACACAGGCGTGCCCTATCGTCAGGACAATTTCTACGGTGGCCATGCGCGCAATGATGGCGAGATCAAGCAGCGCATGTCGGGCTACGTGTTTGCAGGCCTCGATGTCAGGCTTGAGAACCCCGCTGGACTGACCGGAGTTTGGGCCGAAGAAAACACCCGCGCTTCGCTATTCGATGCCATGCAGCGGAAGGAAACCTTCGCCACGAGCGGTCCGCATATCAAGGTCCGGTTCTTTGGCAGTCCCAACGTAGTTGACGTGGGCAAGCCGGATTGGATTAAGGCGGCCTACGCAAGCGGCGTCCCGATGGGCGGAGACCTACCGCCGCTCGGAGAGGCCAAAGCGCCGTCATTTGCCGTTTGGGCAGTGAAGGATCCGACGTCCGGCAACCTCGACCGTATCCAGATCGTCAAGGGCTGGACAAAGCACGGACAAAGCTTCGAGAAGGTCTTCGACGTCGCCTGGGCTGGAGACCGTACGCCTGATGCCTTCAGCGGCATCGTCCCGCCAATCGGAAGCACCGTGAACATCTCCGAAGCCAGCTACACCAACACAATCGGCTCGGTCGAGTTGAAGGGGGCCTGGACCGATCCTGAATTCGACCCGAGCCTCGACGCGTTCTATTATCTGCGCACCCTGGAGATCCCGACGCCACGCTGGACCACGATCCAGGCAAAGGAACTTGGCATAGCGCCTCCCGACAACGTCGCGGCGACGATCCAGGAGCGGGCGTGGAGTTCTCCGATCTGGTACACGCCCACCCAGGAACTAAGGGCCGCCGCAAAAAAAGGCGTCACGGTTGCCGATCTGAAGCAGCAGGGGGCTTCGGCGCTGGATGACGCGGCACTCACCGACCTTGTCGTAGGCAAGTCTAGCTGGGTTAGGAACAACGTGACCGGCGAAGTCTTCAACATCACATGGACCGCCTCCGGCCAACGGCTCGTCGCCAACGTCAACGGAGCAATACCGAAGCCTAGCGAGATAGGTGATGTGTTGCATGGTGGCCTGACGGGATCCGGCACAGCTTACGCCATTAAGGACGGGGTCATCGTGACCACCTTGGGTAATGCGCCGTACGAGGCGACCGTCTACAAGCTCGGCGATAAATATTACGCCGCGCGTAGCAACGAGTTCGGCTACGCGAACTACGAGGTCGTGCCGACACCACAGACTCTCGATCCGTTGACACAACAGAAAGCGCCTTTCTGATGCGGTGGCGCGGTTCCATGGTCGGGACATCCAACGGAGGTTGACCGAATGGCAACGAAGTCGATGTTCAGCCAAACGTCGGTCCGGCTGCTTTTCAGCCTCTGCTGGTCGATGCTCGCTTTTGTCGGCGAAGCCCAGGCCTGTGCGATCTGTTTCTCTGGGCTTCTGGTAACTCCGGGACAAAAGCTCGACGCTGCAGACGAGGCCGTTTTGGCTGCTCCTTTAGCCAGCGGCCCGGGACAGTTCCGCATTGTCGAAATTGTGAAGGGGGATGGAGCTGTAGGCGACCTCATAGTTCAGCCCGGCCTGTCGGCCCAAGCCTCTGAGGCAGTGATGTCTATAGACGGTCTGACCGTCGACGATGAGGCACCCACGACGCTGGACGAAAAACCCCTCTTGCTTCTTCGTGATAAGGTGTCTGAGAGGTGGATGAGCCTCGGGGCGATGCGCGTCAACTATGCCGAATGGCTGCGACGGCTCGCGGAGACGAAGCGCAGCGGTGAGGGGCGCCCGAAGAGAATCTGGCCGCAATTGACGCTTGCATCGTCGTACCTGACGGACGAGGAATGGCGTGAGCGCGTTGGGGTTGTCGCGCCGCAACTCGAAAGCACTGAACCGCTCGTCGCCGAGATCGCATACGGGGAACTCGTGCGGGCTCCCTACGGCGCAATCCGACTTCTCAAGCCCCAGCTTGACGCTGCGAAGATCGCGACCTGGACCAATGATCCGAAACTGGCGTCCCGGCGTGCGGCATATACGCTGTTACTAGGCATAGCGGGCGGTCCGGACAGCGCGACGGAGCTCGAGCGGCAGATCGACGAAGCCCTGAGAACGCGGGATACGACCAACCTTTCGGCCATGCTTGCTGCTGATCTGGAATTGCGCGGCGCTTCACGCGTAAAATGGATTGAACAAACGTACTTCGCCGACCGACAGCGCACTCTGCCTGAGATCCAGGCCGCCTTGCTCGCGCTCAGTGTCCATGGCGGCGCAAAAGGTGCGGTGCCGCGTGCAAGGGTGATCGAGGCCTATCGTTACTTCATCAAGGCGCGCAATCCGATGGCAGGCTTCGTGGCCATGGAACTGGCCGATTGGGAGGCCTGGGACGCAACCGCGGACTATATTGCCGTCATCCGGGCGAAAGCGGTCAAGGATCCCGCCGAACAGTTTGCAATCCTGAGTTATCTCCAGCGCAGCCCACTTACTGCCGCCCAAGCGGGGTTGCGGCCCGTCGCCGAACAACACGAATAGGTGTCCGATGAAACTGCTGCCAATCGCGCCGGAGCCTTCGGGTGGCGGACACTACGCCCCGAAAACGAAATGGCAGCGGTTTCTCGGCGAGCCGCTCCTGCACTTCGTCATCGTGGGTGTTGTTCTGTTTGGAGCCTATCGCCTCGTCAGCCCCGAACCGGAAGAAAGCGTCGACCCGAAGAAAATCGAACTGACGAAGGATGATGTCCGTCAGCTTGCGGTGACATGGCTTGCGCAAGGGCGGCCACCACCGACACTGGATCAGTTACGTTCTCTCATGGATGAGAAAGTCACGGAGGAGATCCTATTCCGCGAGGCCGTCGCCCTTGGTCTCGATCGTGACGACCAGATTATCAAGCGAAGGCTGGCGCAAAAAATGGACTTCCTGGCTGCGGACCTTGCTGCGCTCGATGAGCCGAGCAATGCCGAACTCAAGGAATGGTATTCGAAGAACTCTGAGCGCTTCGCGCTCTCGCCGCATGTGAGCTTCCGCCATTTGTATTTCTCGTTCGACAAACACGGCGAGGCTACCCGCGAGGTTGCTGCGGCCGCTATCAGTGCCGTATCCGGCAAGCCTGCGGATTCGCCGGAGGTCGCGTCAATCGCCGACCCGTTCATGTTCCGGAACTATTATGGCGACGCAACGCCCGACCAAATGGCAAAGGAGTTCGGGCCTGAATTTGCCAAGGCGCTGTTCAACCTGAAATCAGGATCGTGGCAAGGGCCTGTTCAGTCCGGCTATGGCTGGCATCTGGTTTGGATCGGTTCGATCGAGGCCGGGCGCGTTCCGGCCTTCGAGGAGGTCGCCCCTGCTGTCAAAACAGCATGGATGGACGAGCGCTACAACGAGGTCAAGCGGACCGCGTTTCAGGAAATGCGTTCCCGCTACGTGGTGATCCTGCCCTCCGTTGTTCCGGATGATTTGCTGGGCCTGCAAATGCCTGCCGGATCCAACGATCAGCTCGAGGTCTCCGCGCAATGAGCCGCCGGATGCTGCTGCCCTTGTTGCTCTGGCCCTTACTCTTCAGCGGTATCCTGGCGGTAATGGCGTTCATGTCGAACGCCGCTGCCCACGAGATAAGGCCCGCCCATCTCGAGATCGCACAATCGAGTCCCAGCCGTTACACTGTCACGTGGCGAACGCCCATGCTGTCCGGCATGCGCCTGCCGGTCGTATTGCGGTTTCCGGACAGTGTGCGCAACGTGACGGTGCCAGCCGAGCGCAACCTGCCAGATTCGCTGGTTGAATCGCGGGTCATCGAGACCGAAGACGGACTTTCGGGCAAGCGGGTCGAGTTCGTCGGCCTTCAGGCAACCATTACCGATGTGTTGGTCCGGGTCCATCTGATGGACGGCTCCGTCTCGACCAGCATGGTCCGGCCCTCTCAGCCGTGGGTCGAGATCGCTGCCCGGCCGGCGCGCCTCGATGTGGCCAAGACGTTTGTCATGCACGGCATCGAACATATCCTGCTTGGCTATGACCACCTGTTGTTTGTCCTCGCATTGATGTTCATCGCACGTAGCTGGCGGGCACTGCTGCTGACCGTGACAGCGTTCACGGCAGCTCATTCGATCACGCTGACCCTTGCCACACTCGGTTTCGTGCATATTCCCGGACCACCTGTGGAGGCGGCGATAGCCTTCAGCATCCTCCTGCTTGCCGGTGAGATGGTCCGTATTCAGAAGGGCCAGGCCAGTCTCACGGCGCAACGGCCATGGATGGTCGCGTTTGCTTTCGGTCTGTTGCATGGGCTCGGCTTCGCTGGTGCGCTGTCAGACCTGGCGTTGCCAGCCGGGGACATCCCGCTCGCCCTGCTGTTCTTCAATGTCGGCGTAGAGATCGGGCAGTTGATGTTCATTGCGATCGTGATCTTTGCGGTTGGCCTGGTACGGAAGGTGAACTGGGCTCCGTATGTCGGTCGCGGTGCGTTTTTTGCAGCGACCTATGTAATCGGCACGATGGCATCGTTTTGGTTCGTAGAGCGTATTATGGCATTTTAGGCATCCATCCGATCGGCGGTAGGGCAAACTATCCGCACTGTCATATGTCCGATCGAAAGCGTCATCAGATTGCGTCATCTGACTTCAACCAAGATCGGCGCGACTTGAAATGTTACGAGATGCCGTGGATTCCTTCTGGCCCACAAAGCAGAAATGGTTCTCGCACACGCGATCCGACGGGTTCTTGATTTTAAAAGTCTCGGTGTGGTCAGGCCCCCGCAACCAAGCACAACGACCATAGCCAAAAAGCCCGCCGCTTAGGCGGGCTTTTGCGTTTGAGGCTAGCGGTCCTCACTGCGCTGGTGCGGGGTCGATGGCGATGCCCAGGGCGCGCAGGCCGCTGAAGAGTTTCTGCTGATCTTCCGGCCGTTGCAGGCGAAGCGCGATTTCCCGGCGGATGTTGCGCATCAGCTCGGGTGCGTGGACCTCCAGCCAATCCTGCTGCTGCTTGGCGTCGGCCGTCTTTCCGGCGGCGCCGAGGATCGACAGGAGCACGAGGCGATGCATGGGATTATATTGCAGATCGGACATGCGGGACCACAGTTCGGCGGCCTGAATGTCGTTCCTCATGAAGGCGCACAAGGCCATGCCGACCTCGTAATATCCCTTGGGGCCGGCGTTCTTGTTGACGGCGCTGGACACCAGCTCGCAGCCGGATTGCCATCTTCCGGACATCGCCAGCCGCAAGCCGTACTCACCGGCGA
>NZ_JABAIH010000037.1 GCF_012641395.1 Rhizobium sp. P32RR-XVIII
AGACCAGCAAGAACGTCAAGGATCGTCTAAACGGCTCCGCGTCATCGACGAGATGGACTGTAAGGTCGTTCGCCATCAGTTGAGCTCTCCGGCAACGCGGGCGACAACGAGAAAGGAAACCTTCTCCGATTCCGTGCGTGCGATCATGCATCACAAGGTGCGCACCCTTGCGAGTAACCGGACAGTGCGGACAATGGCTTGCTGTTCGGCCGTCGTGCGCCTGTTTCGTTTCTCCGATTATGACGCTTTCTTCCGACTGTGACGTGACATTATCATCTTCGGACGGATGATCGGTGTAATATCACGTAACCTCTATCGGAGATGGCATCGTCACCCAACATCGCGCCCCGACAGCCAGCACTAGGTGCTCTCCCGGCTTGACCTTTCCCTATCCGGCCGGCTCTTCGCCGTGATCAAGGCATCTCAGAAGCTCACATTCAACGCATCGTTGCGATAGGTCTGGAACGATCCGGCGTGTCAGCGGTTTGACGTTACTTGCAAGAGTGCGTTGAATGCGGAGCTGACTGAATGAGCCAAGAGCGCGGCCGGCGAAAACTGATGTTGCGGCTTCCTGATATCCGCCATCTTCTAGCCGGGATGGTCACCGAGACGCTGGGCGAGATGCTTGAAGCATATGACCTTACTGGCGACGCGCTGGACCGGTTTCGAAAGCAGAGCCCGAAGGAAGAGAACCTTATCAGGGAGTATGAGCAGCTTTGCCGTGAAATCGAGCAAGAGGTTTTGATCTATTGCACGAGCCGGGAAGCTTTGGGGTAGACAAACGCGCGGTCAGTCACCGACGGGCGTTGGACAAAATTCAATCGATCTTCAGGCTCTCCAGCTTGCTGTCTGCCGCTATCTCCGCAGCATCCCTCGGTCCTGTTGATACCTCGGACGGCCAAGCCCAGGCGCGCAGCAATTCGTAGAAGACGCTGAGAACGATCGGCCCGAGGAACAGACCCAGCAGACCGTACGACAGGGTGCCGCCAATCACGCCAATCAGGATAACCAGCATTGGGGTCGCAAGGCCTCGCGCCATCAAGATTGGCTTCAAGACGTTGTCCACGACCATGATGGGAACCGCCACGACGGTAAAGGCGAGTGCGATCGAAGCCGGCCAGGAGAACCACGCCCAAACGATCGCCGGAAGCAGCACGAGTCCAGGCCCGAGCTGCATCACACAGAGGACGAATACCAGGAAAGTCAGTGCCCCGCGCGCCGGGATGCCGAAGACGGCAAAGCACAGCCCGCACAGCAGTGTCTGCAGGAAAGCGACGCCGATGACGCCCCGCGAGACATTCCGCACTGTCGTTCCGGCCAAACGCGCAAAGCCAACGCCCTTGTCGCCGGCAATCCGGTGTGCGAGCACCTGGATCGCCGCAGCCAGTCGTCCCGACATGGTGAGAAAGACGCCCGAGAGGATGATCGAGACGATGAAGCTCAATACGCCGCCGCCGATCGATGCAAGTTTTGCAACAACGACGCCCATGACTTCAAGAATCGGCGCTTGAAACTTGATGATGGTCGAAGCGAGGTTGCTTGCAACCTGGTCCCAGGCAGCATGAACGCGCTCCCCGATAACAGGCCAGTCGCGTATGGTCTCCGGCGCGGGTGGCAAAGTGAAGTTGTCTGCCTTCAGCTGACCGACAAGCGCCTGGATCGCATCGGCGAAACTGGTGACGACAAGCGCCAATGGCGCGATGATCAACACGAGACAGGCCACGACCACAACGGTAGCGGCGATGCCTGGCCGGTTTCCGAGAAGTCTCGAAAGCGCCTCGAACATTGGAAAGAGCGCCACTGCAAGGATCGCCGACCAAACGACGATCAGCGCGAAAGGTGCGATGAGAAGCAGGGTCCAATAGGCGAACAGGCCGATGATCCCAAGTTTGACAAGGTCGCTTACTCTTGCCTCTATGGAAATCTGTCCGGCGTCGGTTCTTTGCGTTGCCCTCTCGTTTGCCTGCTCCATTGCCGCATCCCATCCTCCGCATTCACGATCGAGCCCTTCTACGGTGTCACGTCGGGCACGACGTGTCTGATGCTCTGGTCGTCGATGTAGTCCGACGGGCGCTTCTGGCGCTTCCCGAGATCGGGTGCCCGGAACTTTACGCGCTCATAAGGGATCGATTGCAGGATGTGCGAGATGCAGTTGATCCGGGCGCGCTCCTTGTCGTCGGAGGGCACGATCCACCATGGCGCGTGGTTGCTGTCGGTCATCCGCAGCATCTCGTCATAGGCCCGTGTGTAGTCCCACCAGCGCTGGTAGGACTCGACGTCCATCGGGCTGAGTTTCCACTGCCTGACCGGATCATCGATGCGGCGCTTGAAGCGGCGCTCCTGTTCTTCCTCGCTGACGGTCAGGAAATACTTCAGCAGAATGACGCCGCTTTCGACGATTGCGGCCTCGAAGCGGGGTGCCAGTTCAAGGAAGCGCTGGGCTTTCTTCTCGCTGGCGAAGCCCATCACGCGGTCAACGCCCGCGCGGTTGTACCAGCTGCGGTCAAAGATCACGATCTCGCCGGCCGCGGGCAAGTGCGCAATATAGCGCTGCATGTAGATCTGCGTTTTCTCGCGATCGGTGGGAGCGGGCAAGGCGACGACACGGAAGACGCGTGGACTGACCTTCTCCGTTATGCGCTTGATCATGCCACCTTTGCCCGCGGCGTCACGTCCTTCGAAGATGATGACAATCCGGGCGCCCGATTTCTTTATCCATGCCTGCAGATGCGCCAGTTCGATCTGCAGCCGCTTGATCTCTTTGTTGTAATCCCAGGATTTCGCCTTCTTCTGCTTGCCCTTGCGTTCCGTCGGCATGTCATGCTTCGCCTCGTATACTTCGTCCATCATTCCCTCCATTATGTCGCCCAAGCACTCACTGCCCTGCGGAATTGCCTATGAGCGTCCGCAGCGCTTCTTCCCTGCCATTGAAAAGGTTGTGAGCGCCGATGGCCTTGATGATGCCGGCGCGCTCGAGGATGCCCCGGCTTTCCTCGCTGAGGTCGGCAATTGCGAAGACGATGCCCCGCTTCGCAAGGATCTCGGTCACAGCATCGAGTGCGGCCGCGCCCGTGCTATCGATATGTGTGATGGCGCTGGCATCCAGCACGAAGCATTTGGTTCCGGGGGCGAGCTCGTTCACAACCTGCATCAGCCGCATGCGCACATAGTCGGCGTTGTAGAACAGGACGCTCCCCTGGATCGCGAAGACGGCCGCATCCTGGACAGGGCGAGCGTCCGGAAAGCGGGCAAGGTCGAAGAAACCATGCCGTCCTTCGATGTGGCCGAGCAGCCCATCGCGCGGAAACATTGTCTTGCGAAGGAGGTAGACGAGGGTTGCGGCAACAGCGACGATCACGCCGTTGAGAACGCCGAAGCTGATTGCGCCCCACATGGCGATCAGCGCGAAGACGAATTCCATGCGGCTAATCCGCCAGATCTTGCGAAGCTCATGGACATCGATGAGGCTGATGGCTGCCGATGCAAGGATCGCCGCGAGTGCAGGAATCGGAAGTATCCGCAGTGCGCTATGCAGGAAAACAAGTGCTGCAATCAGCGTGGCGGCCGAAACCAAACCTGCGGCTTGTGAAACGCCGCCGGTCGATAAGTTTATAGCGGTTCTCGAATCCGACATGCTGATGGGAAATGAGCCGAACAGGCCCGGTGCAATGTTGGCAGCGCCAAGGCCGATCAGCTCCTGATTGGCATCAACCTCTTCGCCGGTCCGCGATCCAAAGCTTCGCGCGGTCACGATGCCGGCGCCGAAGCTTACGAGAAAGATCGCAGCCGAACCAAGCACGATCTTGTCGAACGGCATCGCGTAAAATGCCGGCAGGGAGAGCGTCGGCAACCCAATCGGAATGTCACCGACGACGGCGATGCCGTGGCCCCGGAAGTCGAAGAGCGCAGAGAGAATGACGGAAATGACCACCACGAGAACGGGGCCCGGAACCTTGAGGTTGAATGCCTTGACGATCCAGAGCAGCGCGAACATCGACAGGCCGAAGAGGAGCGACGGCCAGTGGATGGAGGCGCTCTTTCCAAGGATCTCGACGAGCGGCGGGATCAGCCCATCCGACTCGATTTTCACCCCGGTGAAGCGACCGATCTGCCCGACAAGGATGGAGAGCGACACGCCTGCGAAGAATCCAACAAGGATGGGACGGGATAGAAAGCTTGCCAGGACGCCGAGCCTCAGCAGTTTCGCAGCAATGCAGAAGACACCGACACCGAGGGCGAGGGCCGAGGCGATGGCAACCCGATCGACGCTGGCGGCTGCGGGCTCGGCTGCGATGATGGCGGCCATCGCGGCCGCAAGCACGGTCATGGTTGCGGCGTCGGGCCCGACGATCAGGAGCCGGGAAGGACCGAAGATCGCGTAGGCGATCGGAGCAACGATACTTGCATAGATGCCGGTTTCCGGCGGCAGACCGGCGATCGCGGGATAGGCGATAGCGCTCGGAAGGCCCACCGCGGCGATCGACAGCCCGGCCGGAATATCGCTGCGGAGCCAATCTCGATTGAAACCGGCCAACCCCCGCAACAACGGAAGACTGCCTATCACCGCTTGCTCCTTATCGTTTGTCGTTGGCTCCTCTTTCCCGCCGTCGCGCCTGTATCGCCGACGGTCGAAGAGGCCGGCGTCTCATATTAGTGTTCGAGAAACACGAAGTTCATCCAACTGCTCATACGCAGAAGCACCTTCCGGAGAATTGCGACATGGTGCCAGTGGTCGGTATAGACAGCGACCTCCGCGACGACACCGCCGGGTAGTTGGTACTGGCTGGTGTCCTCGAGCAGCCCGATACGCGCCAGCGTCTGGCCGGGCGAGACTCGCTCGGGCGATTGCGGATCGATCAGTGCGCCGGTCGGCTGTAACTGGCCTTGGGCCATCACGTCGATAACCTCCTCGACCCGTGCTTTGAAAATCTTGCCGGGCACCGCTTTGAAAGCCACTTCTGCTTCATCTCCGACGCGGACACGCTGCAGCGAGTTCTGGATGAAGGCTGCCGCGAGCATCCGGTCCTCGCTGTTGATGAAGACCATCACCGGCCTCAACGGCAGAGGATTGGCCATCATGCCGGGGCGAAGAAAGACCTGCGTGACATAGCCGTCGGTCGGCGCGCGCACGGTCGTCTGGTCGAGCTCGTACTCGGCGTTATTCAATTCGGCCTGCAGCCTTGCAACAGTCGGGTTCGTGCCATTGATCTCGGATTCGTAGGCGAGCCTTGCCTGTGCTGCCTGCGCTCGTGCTGTTTCAACCGCAGCTTCCGCGGTGAGATAGATGCCGCGCCGGTTCTCGACCTCGAGTTCGGAATAGACGGCGCCCCTGCCGCTCGACTTTGCATTCTCGTTCGTTGCCTGGAATTTCTCGAAGGCCTGCAGCGACCGATCCCGCGAGGCTTCCGCACCCGTGACCGCCGAGTTGGCGGCGTCCAGCGCGGCTTTCAACTGGCGAACCGTCTGCTCGGCTTCGGCGAGCGCGGCTTTCTTCTGATCGACCGTGAACTGGTAGGGACGGGGATCTATGCGAAAAAGAATATCGCCCTTCTTCAACGGTACATTAGGCGTGACTGGGACCTCGACAACCTGCCCTCCGACGGTTGGGATTACGGGAGCGGACGTGAAATAGATGCGCCCGTCGCTCGAATAAGGATGGTTGTAGCTCATCAGAAGAAGGAGGGCGGAGATGAGGAATATTCCGCCAAGGACAGCCGTTGCGAGCGTCCATTGGTTCACCGGAATCTTAAATATCTTGAAAATTACCCAGCAGATCGCCGCATAGGTGAGTATGAGGAGCAGGTCCATCAGGCGTTCTCCCTCTCCAGCGTTTTCGCCTCAAGTTCTGCTATCCGCGCATGCAGACGGGCAATCTCCGCGTTTGCCTCGGCCTCTGCCGAGAGCTTTCCATCCGGGCGAATGCCCCAGCCGCGATCTTCCCGGTAGAGCGTGGCCCAGATGAAAAGGAAGGGCCAAATGACGTGGAGCGTGAAAAGGCTGACCCATCCCGCAACGTGGATCGCGTCCTGATGAGGATGATTTCGAGCCTTGGCTATCAGATGCGGAATGTCATGGATCGCGATCACCGCGTAGAACAGGGTGACGACGACGAAGACCAGCACGCCCAAAGCAAAATAGTCGAGAAACACGGCCCCTCCTTTTCGGCTTCGTGAAGCCGAGCCGTTCGGCGCTATCGACCCTCCAATAGTAAACCCGCTTGGGCGCAAACGCCCGTAGCATCGCGTAACCTCTATCGCTGCGATGGAGACGGATCGGTGCTGAAGAGTGACCGTGAATGGCCGTCGCGGCCGATCGCTTGAGGCGGCGAATTTGTTCAACGCAAGACCGAACCGGCTTTACGCGCCCGGGAAGCCGACCAACCGTAGGATCGCGTAAGTTACGCCTCTGGCCTCAGCAGCCGTTATATACTGTGACAATCTGCTTAACGCGTTTCGATTGCGGAGGCGGGCATGACCTCGGGAGAAAGCAACTCGACCCATTTGTCCGTTCTCGAGACGGCCGAGGCGCATTTTCCTGACCAAAAGAGGCTGGTGCAGCGACTTTTTTATATGAATGAGGCATTTCACAGCATGTGCGAGGATCTGGTCGCCGCAGCGGAGGCCTTGGCGCATGTTGAAGGCCTGCCGGACAACCTGCGGGAAGCACGGCGGCAGGAGTATGCCGCTCTAGTCGATGCCCTTTTGAAAGAAATGGGCGAGGCGCTCGCCCAGTCGAAAATCGTAATGCTCAGGAGGCCTCCGGACACCAGGCCAAGATCTCCGTGAGGCACGCATCATTGCAACTGGTTTGATTCAAAGGAGATCGATGCGCGATGAAAGCAATTTCCCGCAGGCTGCTCGGCGGACTATCAGCCCTCGCAATCATATCGTTGCATCCCGGCCCGCTGGCGTATTCCCAGACGCCAACACCTACGCCAAACCCCGCATCGGCTCAGACTGTCGAGGCTAAGGCGGAAACGGAACTGCTTTCCGAGGATGAACTCGAGGTCCTTGTGGCGCGCATCGCGCTTTATCCGGATGAACTTGTCGCCGCGATCTCCGCGGCGTCGCTGTTTCCCCTGCAGGTCGTGGAGGCTGCCCGCTTCCTCGAGGCCAAAAAGAAGGACGCCAACCTCAAGCCAAAGGACGATTGGGATGGAAGCGTCATCTCGCTTCTGAACTATCCGGACATCATCAAGATGATGAGCGAGGATCTCGATTGGACGCAATCGCTTGCTGATGCCCTTACCAATCAGCAGAAGGACGTGCTGATCGCCATTCAGCAGCTTCGCGACGAGGCGGTGGCGAAGGACGTCATCAAGACCGACGACAAGATCACGGTGGTAACGGAGAACGAAAACATCGTCATCCGGCCGACCAATCCGGAGAAGGTCTACATCCCGCAATATCCACCCGAAATGTTCTATGAACCGGGCTACGCAGCCGCGCCGATCTCCTATTATCCTGATTCCTACGACAGCTACTACTATCCGGGCGCCGCATTCTTCGCCGGTGCGATCACTGGGATCGCATGGGGCGCCATCGTCAACTGGGACGATTGGGGCGTATGGGGTGGCGATTGGGGCGGCGACATCGACGTCGACTGCAACAACTGCTTCAACGACCGGAACTTCAACGGAAAGGTCAAGTGGAATGACATCGACTGGACCAAGGTCGACCGGAGTAAGCTAAATATCGGAAAGGATCAGCTTGCCAATCTCGATCGTTCAGCGATCAAGTCCAGCCTCCAGTCCGACAACCGCAACCAGATCAAGAACAAGGTCAGCAACCGCCAAGGCAACATCGGGCCGGGCACCAGGGACAGAAGCGCCCGTGCCGACGACATCCGCAAGGGCACGGTCCAAGGCTTGAAGGCAAATCCGGGATCGGCGGGAAATCTCGCCGCCAATCGACCGGGCGCTTCCCGGCCGGAAGCCCGTCCAGGCAATGTGGGCAATCGTCAGGCTAACGTGGCGAACCGTCCATCAAAACCGGCGGCGAAAGCAAACAAGAAGCCTAGCGCGCCGAAGATGGCGGCGCGACCCGACAATCGATCGCGCCAGTCGAGCGCCCTCGGCAACATGCAGTCCGGCCGCCGCGAAGCAGTTGCTTCCAAGCGAGGAGGGCAGAGCATGGGAGGAGGGCATCGCGGTGGGTCTCGCTCTGCCAGTCGCCCGCCCCCGCGGCCGCACGGCGGCGGTGGTCGCGGCGGCGGTGGTCGTGGCGGCGGTGGTGGCCGCGGCGGCGGCCGGCGTTAGGTTCCAAGCTTTTCAGATGACCGGAGACAAACCATGACACTACGGTTGAGATTGATCCCGCTGCTGCTCGGTACGGCGCTGTCCCTGGCTCTCGCAGCTCCGTCCACGGCGCAGATGCAGACGGACCTTTCGGAGTTTGCGGCCGGAACCCCGCCATCGTTCGACGATCCGTCGGCGGCGCTTCAGCGGTTTAAGACCGTGCTGAGCGCCGACGATCTCGACGGTTTGGCAAACCTCCTTGGCCTGAACGCTGGCAAATTGCGCTCCAGCAAGGAGGCCATGGCAAGCTATGGTCTCATCCGCGAGGGCGCTGCGCGGCAGTTGCGCCTTCAGGCTGTAGGAGATCGCCAGATCGTTCAAGTGGGAGATGTCTTGTGGCCGTTGCCATTCCCGCTGTCGAAGGACAAGAACGGCAAGTGGGCGTTCGATACCGAGGTCGGGCTGCAGGAAATCGTCAACCGTCGCATCGGCGAGAATGAGCTCTCGACGATCCAGACCATGCACGACTATGTCGCGGCCCAGCGCGAATATGCGTCCGAGGATCGGGATGGGGACGGCATTTACGAATATGCCCAAAGGCTGGTCAGCAGTCCCGGCAAGGTGGACGGTCTGTACTGGGATCCGAGTGTGTATGGTGAAGAAAGCCCCGCAGGCGATCTGGTTGAAACGGCCGCCTTCGACAAAGCCAAGCGAGGCGAGGGTTACTTTGGATATCGTTATCGCATCCTGACGGGGCAGGGAGACAATGTGCTCGGCGGCAAGCAAAGCTATATCGTCAACGGCCACATGACTGGCGGCTTTGCGCTGCTCGCCTGGCCGGTCAAATATCGGGTGACCGGCGTGCAGACATTCATCATCAACGGAGTGAGCGTCGTCTACCAACGCGACCTGGGGCCGCAGACCGAAGAGCGGGCCGCGGCGATCAAGGACTTCAATCCCGAATCCAACTGGACTGTCGTCCGCGACTAGCGCGTGGATCGGCGATGTCGTGCGCGACGGGCGGAGCGCGCCCGCCTTCGCGCGATTGGAGTGCAGCCGTCTGCCAGCTTTCGCTCAAGCCATCGGGGCAGGGGGGATACTTCTTCGCTCGTCATTTCATGCAGATCGTCATCCATCAGACGGACGTGCAGGGAATTCTGGTCATGTTTGGACAGGTAGCCTTGTTGCAAGGCAACGGTAGCCGGCACCATTGCGCCGGCTACCGTTGCAGACCAGAGACTTTCGCTCAATTTCTCCGCCAATACCAAAGCGGGAACGATCACTCGATGGGTGGCTCCCACGTCAGGAACAAGCCGACGTCGCCCGGCATGCCGTCCGGAAAGTTGATGATCGCTGCCTTAAGCCCATAGCCTTGGGGCTTGGCGATCTCCTCGAAAAGCTCATGCAGTTCCTTTGCCTTCCCCTGGAGCGTCTGCTGCCAGCCGGGAAGGTTGTTGTTGATGGCGCGGCCGCTATCGCTGCAGAAGCTCGAAGGGAAACTATAGATCAGCGCTTCGTACTTTCCGTCTGTAGCCGCCTTCATGACCAGCCGCTTGATGACGGCGCGCTCGGTTTCATCGATATGCTTGCGGAAAAAGTCATCGACGAACTCGGCGTGCTTCTTCGCCTCGCGCGTTTTTATCTTCTCGTCGCGCTCCATCTCCTTAAGCTGAAGCTCAAGGGCCCGTTTGCGCAGCTCTTCCGCGCTGGTCATTGGATTGGATTTGGACGTCTCCGTTGATGTCATCGCCATGGCCTCCAAAATTTGAGGAGATGATAGGGCGATTGAAGACGCTAAGGCAGTAAAATACGCGTTCCTGGAGGTAGCATACGGTAGGTTACGTTTGGCGTTTTTTGGCGGTTAGCCGAAACCGACGCGTTGTGCCGATCAGGCTTCCAGATGATGGAACAGCGGCTGAGAAGCCCTATGCCGCCGTCGCTCTAACGAACGAGCCGCTTTCCGTGCCGCGCGCAGTTGGTCGATGGTCGGTTGCCACCAAACGGCACCGGCGGTTTCTTGGGCCGTGCCGGGCCGCGATGGCCATGTTCTGACGAGTTCCTCCAGTGTTGCGGTCCGCCAGCGCCCCCAAACGTATTGTTCGTCTGCAGGAATGTCGGCGTAAAAAGAACGAAGGATTTCCGGCTCGACCAGTTCCCCGCCGATGCCGGTAAAGATGACGATGCCATAGGTCGGCGTCATCACTGGGCGGCCGAGGGGTGGAGGGTCGTCGGGCGCCAACGGGTAGCGCCGGCGGCGCCGTTCGCCTGCGCGCAGACGCGAGGCTCTTTCCTTTTCCGTTCCACGTCTCTCCGCCTGCCGCCTTTTGCGCTCCTCAGGCTCGTTGCGCCTGGCAGCGGTCTCGATATGATCCCAGTGGCCGCGTAGCGCCTCGTAGGACCGATAAGGAACCGCCCAGATCCTCCGGTCCGGATCCCACGAAGCAAACGGCACTTTGCGCATCTTATCAACGACCGTTCGAGAATAAGGTGTCCTCACCTCCAGACGATCGTCATGCAGAATGAGATACTTCGATATGATCGGATCGAAAGCATAGGCGTCGCGGCCCTTGAGATCGGCGTAGGCGTCCGAGGCGGCGGTCTCCTGTTCCAGCCAGCGATCGATGCGCCGCTCGGCAGTCTTTCCCGGGACGAACCAAGCCTTCAGATCGTCACTCCAACGCGCGCGCGGAAAGGTCTTGCGAAACCGCTCGACAGTCATGCGGTCATAGGGAAATGCCGCCGTCGCGCCGGGCCGGCCGCCACGCTCAATATCCTGCTCGTCTTCGCTCTTCGTGCTCATGGTGTTGCGAATGCCGTCTACGAAAGAACGTTCCACCGAAGGTCACGGTTCATCGCGTCCGCCAATCTGCCTTTATCGACAACCTCAGAGAAGCTCGCGGAACGTAATGGAATAGCGAAGCTGCTCGACCGGTGGAATGGAATGCTCCCATTCCGTCCGGGCCGCGCCCGACAGCAGATAAGCGGAGCCGGGTTCCGCGACTATGGAAGCGCGTTGCCATTTGCCGCCTCTCTGGAGTCTCAGCCTGAAGGTACACGGCGAAAGAAGCGAGATACCGACAACCCTACCGAACACATGCTTGTCCTTATGCCAGCCGATCGGCGCGCCGGGCGCATATTCGCTGACAAGAGCCTGCTGCAACCGGTCGGGTTCGATGCCCGCGAAAGCCGCCGCGACATCTCGCACTGGCCGAAGGAAGGACGGGATCTCCTCCGCGTGCCTCACGCGCTGGCTTTCGAAGTCATATTTCCAGCCATAGGACAAAACGCGCCGTTTGCCCTCGAAGCCATCGAAGTCAAAGGGCTTCAGCGGCAACTGCGGAATCTCACGAAGCAACTCCGACTGAAGATCCTCCGGGACGATATCGGGCGCGTATCGGAAGCCGTCCGGCAGGGCAGGCGGTGCGCTGGCGAACAGGTCTCCTTGAATTGAATTGGTCATAGCCACGTCCTTAAACAAGAAAGGGCGCTCGACCCTGTCGGGGAGCGCCCTTCTTTAACCCGGACGGCTTCGAACGCCGCGACAAGTCGCCGGCAGGAGGCCATCGATACGGGAGTGAACCCTAGATATGTCTGCCGTTCTCGATTTCAAGAGGTACCGCTTGGACAATCCGGCCAAGGCCTGAAGGCAAGGATCATCCTGTTTTTGGCGCCGCCAGCGTATCGTTTTTTTGCGCTGCCGCCGAAATAAGGAAATTTTCTCGTTTAAAACTACTATTTTTATAGACAATATGGAGTTCATAAACGCGTCGCGCTTTCCTGAAGGAGGATCTGAATGCCAAAGACACTATCCAATCCCGTTGAACTCGGCACCAAGGCGGCTGACTTCATCCTTCCGGACGCCAAAGGCGCGCTGCACAAGCTTTCGGATTTTGACGGCACGCCCGCGTTGCTCGTCGCATTCATCTCGAACCGCTGCCCGTTCGTCATCTTGATCAGGGAGCAGCTCGCTGCTTTCGCCCGCGAATATGAAGCAAAAGGCCTCCGGGTGGTTGCGATCAACAGCAACGATTCCGCCGCCCATCCCGAGGAGAGCCTCGCGCGGATCGGGCACGAAGTCGAAACGATCGGCTATGGCTTTCCCTATCTCAAGGACGAGTTCCAGGCTGTCGCGAAGGCATATGGCGCGGCATGCACGCCGGACTTTTTCCTCTTTGATGGCAATCGCCGGCTTGCCTATCACGGCCAGTTCGACGACGCGCGTCCGGGCAACGGCAAGGACGTCACCGGCGCTGACCTTCGCGCGGCTGCCGATGCGGTGATCGCAGGCGCGAAGCTGTCGGCCGAACAGACGCCGTCGATCGGCTGCAACATCAAATGGCAGCCCGGCAACGAACCTTCCTGGTTCTCCAAAGCCGCCTGATTTTGGCCTTGCGGCAGCCGCGGGCTGCCGCTCCCCTTCCGGAATATCGTGAGACTTTTGATGTCGCTGAAGCGCAAAGACTTGGCCGGCAGTGATGCTTTGCATCTCCAGGCAGACGTGTTGGTGATAGGCGGTGGCCCTTCGGGCGCCTGGGCGGCCTTAGCCGCTGCGCAAAACGGCGCGCGGGTGGTCCTCGCCGACAAGGGGTACCTCGGCACCAGCGGTGCGACGGCGCCGTCGAACACGGGGACATGGTGCGTGCCGCCCGGCGAAAACCGCCAGCAGATCGTCGAACGCAGATGGCAGCGAACCGGCAATCTTGGCGACCAGCGCTGGATGCTGCGCTGTGTCGATCAAGCCTATGAAAATCTGCTGAAGCTCGCGGAATGGGGTTATCCCTTTCCAAGCGATGACGACGGCAAACTCTACATCGCCAACCTGCGCGGTCCCGACTACATGGCATTCATGCGCCGCCGCGTCCTCAAGGCAGGCGTCACGGTGCTCGATCACCATCCCGCGCTCGAACTCTATTCGGATGGTGAAGCGGTGACGGGCGCCGCGGGAATCGACCGGCAACGGAATCGCGATTGGCGCGTCGATGCGGCCGCTGTCGTGCTCGCCACTGGCGGATGCGCCTTCCACGAACGTATTCTCGGCGCGACCGCGCTGACCGGTGACGGCTATCTGATGGCGGCCGAAGCCGGCGCCAGCCTCTCCGGCATGGAATTCACCGGCAAGTATACGCTGGCTCCTCACGGCTCCTCGCTCAACAAGGGTCTGCCTTTCCGCTGGGCCTCCTTCTATCGCGAGGACGGCACGCCGATCCTCGACAGCGATGGCAATCATCTTTCGAACGGCATCGGCGAACGCGAGAAGGAAATCGCCAAAGCAATGATCGAAGCGCCGGTCTATGCCGTGCTCGATCAGGCAGAACCCGCGCTTGAGGATTGGCTTCGCCGCGGCCAGCCGAACTGCTTCGTGCCTTACGACCGGGCGTCTGTCGATCCCTTCAAGGAGATGTTCCGCGTCACCTTCAAGGCCGAAGGCACGGTGCGCGGCACCGGCGGCGTCCACGTTGCAACATCCGATTGCGGCACCGGTGTGCCCGGCCTTTATGTAGCGGGCGATGCCGCGAGCCGGGAGAATATGACGGGCGCCGTCTCGGGCGGCGGCGCGGTCAATTCCTCCTGGGCGATCGCCAGCGGCTGGTGGGCGGGTCAGGGCGCCTCGGCGCATAGCAAACGCCGCGGCGAGAAGGTCTTTCGGACTCTTTCGAAGCCGCTCGGCGAGGCCGGGTTGCGGGCGAGCGGCGCCGCGAAAGCGACGCTAACTGCAACAGACGTCGTCGATGCTGTGCGCGCCGAAGTGATCCCTCTCGAGAAGAACTATTTCCGCGAAGGCTCCCGTCTTGCGGCAAGCTACGGGAGGCTGGATTCGCTCTGGAGCGATGTCCGCAATCACCTTTCGGCCGAAGGCGTCGACCGGCTGAGGACCCGCGAGGCAGCGGCCATTGCCGCTTCCGGTCGCTGGTCGTTGACGGCGGCGCTCGCGCGCAAGGAAAGCCGCGGCATGCATCGCCGGAGTGATTTCAAGGGTAACGATCCGACATTCACGCGCCGGATCGTGCTGACGGGCGTCGATACCGTGGCGATCGGCAGCGAAGCGGAACGCCTGAAGGAACGCGCATCATGATCGAGATCGTCTCCGAAAGCCGCTGCGTCGAATGCGATATCTGCGTGAAGGTTTGCCCGGCGAATGTCTTCGACGCCACCGACGGCGTGCCGGTAGTTGCGCGTCAGGACGACTGCCAGACCTGTTTCCTCTGCGAAATCTACTGCCCGACGGACGCGCTGTACGTCGCAGAAAAAGCCGATGGTCCGGTGGCTATCAGCGAAGAAGACGTGGAACGACGCGGGCTTTTCGGCAGCTATTCACGCGTGCTCGGCTGGAAGCGCGGCAAACCCGGCGGCTCGGAATTCGATCCCACCCACCGCATCCGTGTCGCCCAGGTGTGACGATAGACAGGAAGAGACCATGGACCGCATTACCGTTACCGACGTCCACAAGACCTTTCAGCTGAAGCCCGGCCAGTTCGTCAATATCGACGGGCGGGAATCCGTTCGCGTCACCGTGCTGAACGGCGTCGACCTCGCAATCCGCAAAGGAGAGTTCATCACTCTGGTCGGCCCGAGCGGCAGCGGAAAATCCGTCCTGCTCGACATCATCGGCGGGTTGACCGAAGCCTCGGAAGGCGCCGTCAAGATCGACGGCAAGCGGATCATCAAGCCTGACCCCAAGACCGGCTACGTTTTCCAGCAATACGCCTTATTTCCCTGGCGGACGGCGTTGTCGAACATCGAATATGCGCTGGAGGTCCATGGCGTTGCGAAGCGCGAGCGTACTGAAAAGGCGCGCTACTTTCTCTCGCTTTTCGGCCTTTCGGGTTTCGAGGACCGCTTTCCGAACCAGCTTTCCGGCGGCATGCAGCAGCGCGTGGCGATCGCCCGGGCGCTCGCAACCGATCCGGAAGTCCTCCTGATGGACGAACCCTTCGCAGCGCTCGACGCCCAGACGCGCGAGCTCCTGCAGACGGAGCTTTTGCGCATCTGGGAAAATATCAACACGACGGTCGTCTTCGTCACGCACTCGATCGACGAAGCGATCTATCTCGCCGACCGCATCGTGGTGATGACCGCCCGGCCGGGCGCCGTCAAGGAGATCATCGAGATCGACCTGCCTCGCCCCCGAGACGGCGATATCCGCGCAAGCACGGAATTCAATACGCATCGCGGGCGCGTCTGGGAGGCTCTTAGGGACGAAGTCAACAAGGCGCAAAAAGACTGGGCGCTTTCGCCCGCTTACGCAAACTGAACCGGGAGTAAGACGATGGCCTATGTAAGCGACAAACCCGCCTTTGGCGCCGGATTCTTTCCCTCCCGGAGAACAGATGCCTCTCCGCGTAAACGGCATGTCGAATTCGGCACCTTGACCTATGGCCTGCCGCTACTCGTCGCCTTCTTCGCACTCTGGGAGATCGCGCCACGGCTGGGCTGGCTGAACCGCATCTTCTTCCCGCCTTTCAGCGAAGTCTGCGAAGCCTGGTATGCCATGCTTCTCGACGGCACGCTGTCGGCTAACATCGGCATCAGCCTGCAACGCGCCGCAATCGGTTTCCTGCTGGCCGTCGTCGTCGCTGTGCCGCTTGGCTTTCTGATGGGCCGCTACACGATGTTCGAGAAGGTCTCCGACCTTCTGGTCCAGACGCTGCGCAATACCTCCCAGTTCGCGTTGCTGCCGGTCTTCATCCTGTTGCTCGGGATCGGCGAAGCTTCGAAGATCGCCATCACCTTCTATTCGTCGATCTTCTTCCTGCTGATCAATACGATCAGCGGGGTGAAATCGGTCGATCCACTGCTCCTCAAGGCAGCCCGTTCGATGGGGACGTCGGATCTCGACATGTTCCGCAAGGTCATCTTGCCCGCGAGCATCCCTTCCATGGTGTCCGGCGCACGACTTGCCGTCAAATCCTCGATCTTCGCCGTGATCGGCGCCGAAATGCTTGCCGCCAAGTCAGGGCTCGGATTCCTGATCCAGCAATCGCAGCTGATGATGGCAACGGCCGACATGTATGCCGGCATCATCACCATGACCGCGATCGGCCTTCTGATGAACTACCTGCTCGTCTGGTTCGAGCGCTGGGCGACCGCCTGGAAGGGCCACTCCGAAACATCGCATGCCTGATCCAACACGTTTTCAACGGGACTTATCATGACCAGCTTCAATCTCTCTCTGCTTCGGCGCTCGTTCCTCGGCGGCCTTGCGGCCGTTGCTCTTGGCAGCGCCGCATTGACGGCTCCGGCTTTCGCCGCGGACAAGCCCGAGGTCATCCGCATTGGCAGCACTGCGCCGGGCCATCTCAAATTCATCCTCGAGCGTCATAACGGCACGCTCGCGAAGGAATTCGAGAAGGACGGCATCAAGGTCGAGTTCATTGCTTTCACGAACGGCGGTTCGGAAGCCACGACTGCGCTCGCGACGGGTGCCGTCGAAATCATCTACACCGGCAACAATCCGGCCCTGCGCGTCGCTGCGGCCGGTGGTGACATCAAGGCGATCGGTCTCTCCAGCTACGTGAAATCCAACGGCTCGGCGATCATCGTCAAGGCGGACTCTCCGATCAAGTCTTTGGAAGACCTGAAAGGAAGGAAGGTCGCCTATCTCGCGGGCACTGTTCGCCACTCGACCTTCGCCAAGGCGCTGAAATCGGTCGGCCTGTCCCTCGATGACGTCGAATCCCTCAATCTTGCCTTCGACGCATCCGGGCCGGCCCTGGTTCGCGGCGATGTCGATGCGATCGTTGAAAGCGGCGATGTGGCGGCCAAGCTCGTCGAAACGGGGCAGGCCCGGGTAATCCTCGATGCGAGTTCGCATCCTGAATGGTCCGCGCCTTACATCATTTCGGCCAATGGCGAGTTCGTTCGGAAGTATCCCGACCTCGTCAAGCGCCTCTTGAAGGTCGATATCGAGACGGCACGCTGGGCCGACGCCCATCCGGAGGAGGCAATCAAGATCTTCGTCGACGAAACGAAGTCTTCTGAAAAGTCGGTTCGGGAGACCTACAAGGATAACGTCTTCTATCAGGACCCGAAAATCACCCCGGAAGCACTCGCCTCGTTGAAGGCCGAGGAACAGTTCATGGCCGATGCAAAGCTTCTCAAGGGCTCCGTCGACTATGACAAATGGATCGACACGAGCTATCTCGACGCCGCCTACACGGAAGTCGACGCCAATCAGTGATGCCTGCTGGCATTGCGCAAAGCTCTGAGCAACACTTGCGGCCCTCCAGCGGGGCCGCCTCACGTTTTGTCGGCAATGCTCGTCGGGGCAAGTCATACGCCGAAAGAAAAAGGATCAAGTCCGGATTTGACGTAACCGGAAATCGCAACTGCCGGAGGATGACAGGCTTGACTTACATTCCCTTGCAGCTAACTTTTTTGATGGATCGCAAGCCTCGGCGTCATTGTCGGCCACGATCCAGAAGGGCGGTGCCGGCCGGGGGTGGCGGCATCTGCCTTTGTCAAATGGCACCTTTGGCGAAATGAGGAAATGCCATGAATTACAACATTCGTCTGATCGTTGCATCAGTTGCGATCTTTTCTGCCTGCGGGGTCAATGCTCAGGAGGGAGATGCCAACGCAGGCGCAACGGTGTTCAACAAGTGCAAGGTTTGTCACGTCGCCGACACGGACCAGAACAAGGTCGGTCCGTCTCTGAACGGGGTGATCGGAAGGGTTGCTGGCACGCATGCCGGATTTGCCTATTCCAAGGCGATGATTGATGCGGGCAAGTCCGGGCTCCAATGGGACGAGGCAACCTTGCGCGACTACCTCCACAATCCGAAGGCGAAGGTAAAAGGCACCAAAATGGCTTTTCCCGGCTTGAAGGACGATACCGAAATCACCAATCTCCTCGCCTACCTCGAGCAATATTCCAAGAAGTAAGAAATGAGACCGCCGCTGTCGCATTGCCGTTTCCTCGCATGCCGGCGTTCTCGCGGCGCGCCTCGGCCTAGACGGCCTCGTGAATGCAAGGATCACTTCGCAGTGAGGCCTAAGGCTCTCGCTTGAAACGAGAATAGGCCGCTCCACCTCCCGCAAATTCAGCTTGCGTTTGGAGGGCGCCGATGGACGTCTTTTCCCTCAAAGCCGGATCTTTCTCCGCTAGAATCGCACTTTTCGCACTGACCACGGTTGTCTCTGGCGTTGCCTTCGGTTCGGCACGGGCCGAACTGCTCGCCCGGGTTCCCGCCGCGCGCGAAATGGCGGTGTGCGGCGACATAGTGTTCGTCGGGACCAGAGGTTCGTCGGTCTATGCCGTGCCGTTGTCCGGCGGCGGCGCGCGGCGGGTGGCCTCCGGATTCTCCGCTGCGAACGGAGTCGCATGCTCCCGCGGTCGTTTGTTCGTCGCTTCGAGCAACAGAATAGCCGCATTCGACATAGGACCTGGAGGCGCTCTGAGCGGCAGGCGCGATATTCGCCGAGGATTGCCGAATTCGGGGGGCCATAGTCTTCGCTACATCGCGGTTGGCCCCGATTCCCGGCTCTATGTCTCGTTGGGATCGCCTTGCAACATTTGCTTGCCGCGCGGGCTGCAAGGCACGATCGTCAGCATGAACCAGGACGGCTCCGACTTTCGCAGGGTCGCTTGGGGCGTGCGCAACTCGGTCGGCTTCGACTGGCGCGGCGGCACCATGTTCTTTACCGACAACGGCGCCGATAGAATGGGCGACGATGTCCCACCCGACGAGCTGAATGCGCTCCGGCCCGGCGGCTTTTATGGCTTTCCCTATTTGGGAGGCGGAATCCGGCTCACCGGGCTTGAGGATGCGCAGCCGCCCGCCCAGCAAATTCCGCCCGTTTTCAATTTTCAAGCGCATGTCGCAACCTTGGGAATCCATTTCTTCCGCAGCCTTGGCGGCGACGCTCTGGTCGCCGAGCATGGCAGCTGGAACAGGTCGGTTCCCGTCGGGCGCCAGGTGGTGCGGGTGCGGTTCCAAGGCAATCGCCCGGTCTCTGCAACGCCTTTCCTCAGAGACGTCGGGCGACCCGTGGACGTCAAGGAAGCGCCGGATGGTTCCGTCCTCGTATCCGACGACGCCGGAGGCGCGATTCACATCTTCAGGCAATGACGCCGAGGGTTCCTTTTCAGTGACTCGCATCAGGGTGAGGCTTTGTTGGTCGGACGCGCGCTTCGTGTCGTGGGCTTGCCAAATAGGAGAGCCTAGTTATACTATTTTCGCGAATATAGTATAACGGATGACGCGATGTCTTTGAAGGAAATCGATCTTGTCTACCGCACCATGTTCGCAGAACTGGGGCAACGGACTTTTGATGCGGCGTTCGAAAGTGAATTCCCGCCGGGAGGACGATTTGTGCCGGTGACGGTCAAAAACCGGCAATATTGGTATTTCGACACGCCAACCGGAAGCGGAAAGCAGAAGCGGCAATATGTCGGGCCCATGGATGATCCCGAAAGCGCACGCCGCGTCGAGGACTTTCAAGCTCTCAAAGATGATTTGAAATCGCGCCGGCGTCTGGTGTCTACATTAACACGCGAAGCGGGGTTGATCCCTCCCGAAAAACTGTCTGGGGATATCGTCGAGGCGATGTCGAACGCTGGTCTTTTCCGGCTGCGGGCGATCCTCGTCGGAACGATTGCGTTTCAAACCTATGCCGGTGTCCTTGGGGTTCGTCTTCCTGGTTCGTCGATGCAAACAGGTGACGCCGATTTCGCCCAAGATTACGCGATCAGCGCAGAAGTGAACGACAGCTTGCCGCCCGTTCTCGATCTCCTGCAATCCGTTGATCCGTCATTCCGGCCAGTCCCACATCGCTCCGGATCGGCGAAGGTCACGGCTTTTCAAAACCGCAATCAATATCGCGTCGAATTCCTCACAACCAATCGCGGCTCCGATGACTATGAGGACAAACCGGCGGACATGCCCGCGCTAGCGTCCCCTCTCCCGCTCGATATGCCATTCATAAACTGATCGTCGCCAGCCGTCGCCAGAATGACGGTGTCGGCTATCTTAAGCGCGAAAAGGACGTACGTCAGGCAATGCTTCTGCTTGAAGCCATGATGCGCACGCGGCAAGGCGGCGATCTGGAAGATACGCTTCGAGAGGCGTGGGGGAGGGGGCGAGCATGGCAGGAAGGCATTCTAAAGGGCCTCGCTATGGTGCCAGATAAAAAAGCCGACTATCTGTCGGCCCTTATTGAAGTGATGAAGGAATTAGGCGCCGAGCCCGAAAATTTCCGCTAGAGCTCATGCCTGCCAGTGCCGGCGTGGGCGGGCTTCCCCGCAGGCTGTTGTCGGCCCGTGCGCACTACTGGATGTAGGGCAGCTCCGGCATGCTCTGAGTGGCGCGAAATGCGGCTAGTCGGTCGGCTGCTTTCTGTGCCGACAGCGCGAGATGGTTGACGAGGGCGCTTTTGGCCGAAGCGCCGTCATGAGCGCGGACGGCCGAAACGATTTCGAGATGCTCCTCCATGAAGGGATCCACCGCAATGTCGCGCTTCAACGCGGCCTGAATGTGCTTACCGGCCACGAGGATGCAGCGCGTGCGCTTCAGCGCTTCCACGATTTCCGGGTTCTGACTGTAGCTGATGCAGTCGATGTGCAGATCGGATTCCAGAGTATCGAGATCGGCCGTCGGGACCTGCGGAAAATCGCTGACCGCTGCTTTCAGACGGCTCTCGATTTCGTCCAGCTCTTCAGCCGGTATGCGGCCGATCGCGGCTTGCAGCGCCACCGGCTCCAGCAGAATTCGCAGCTCGTAGAGATCCCGGAAGCGCGCCTCGTCCAACGGAACGACCCACCATCGCGACCGTTCGTCCTTCGAGACAATGCCGACTTCGCGGGCATGCATGAGCAAGTCGTGAGCGACAGTGCGCCCAACGTCGAGGTGGCGCGCCAAAGCGAACTCGTTGAGGCGCGCCCGCCCGAAAACCGAGCGCAGGATAAGCTCACGCTCAAATTCGTAGTAATGCGGTTGCCAGGCGAAGCTTTTGGGGTTGAGCCCCGCCTGGTTCTCGAACTGGAGCGGCTCCGTAACATTAACCGTCGGTCGATTTCGGCATGTGATGAATGGGCATGACGAATATTGCCCGTGACCCACTTTATCGCCGCCACAGATTTCCCGCTGAGGTGATTGCCCATGCGGTCTGGCTG
>NZ_JABAIH010000038.1 GCF_012641395.1 Rhizobium sp. P32RR-XVIII
ACCATCAGGATTTGATCCGCTGGTCTATCCAGGAAGTCCGGCGCATCGCCATCAGACTCGCTCAGCGTCGCATAAACCCCGCCTACGTCATCGCATGGTCATGCTGGAGGCGCGCCCATCAGGCGGCCGCTCGACGAGCTCATCTCAAAACTAAAATGCAACTGTAATGCTAGGGCATAGACTCATAACGACCTGATCCAGATGCGCGTTGCAGCCAGCTTGATGGCGGCGAGAAAGTTGCGCGGGTCTTTGTCGTATCTGGTTGCGATGCCGCGGAACTGTTTGAGTTTGTTGAAGAAGCGTTCGATCAGATTGCGTTGGCGATAGACCCATGCGCTGAAAGGAAAGCTGGCCTTGCGGTTCCGTTTTGCCGGAATGTTGGCCCAAGCCCGTTTTTCTTTGGCCAAGTCTCGCAAGGCATTGGTGTCGTAGGCGCGGTCAGCAAGGAGGATCGCGCCTTCGCGCATGTCCTGCAGCATCGGTTCTGCCATCCTGATATCGTGGGCTTGCCCCGCTGTCAGATCAAGGCTGATCGGTCTGCCGTCGGCGTCGACGACCGCGTGGATTTTCGTCGTCAGGCCGCCGCGGGAACGTCCCATGCAGCCATCGTCTCGATCCCCCTTTTTCCCGTGGCCGCATGCTGATGAACGCGGACACAGGAACTGTCGATCATGACAATGTCGCCGTCGAAGGCCTTTGCGATCTCGCGCAAGACATGATCCCAAACACCCGCTTTTCTCCATCGCACGAAGCGGTTGTAGCACGTGGTGTAAGGCCCATATCGCTCCGGTACGTCCGCCCAAGGCGAGCCTGTGCGGAACCGCCACAAAATGCCGTTGATCACCCGCCGGTCATGGACCCGAGGTACGCCGCGACTCTTGTTCGGCAATAACGGCTGAATAATCGCCCATTCGAAATCTGTCAGGTCGAAACGACGCCGGGTCACGCAAGGCCTCCAAATCAAGGCCTCATTGAATCATCATCCGCTCGCTTATAAAACCCCGTTTATGAGTTTGCGGCCTTGCCACGTGCGCGGGACGTAATTTCCGCTAGGAGCGCGTCGACGTCTTCCAGAAGGTCGCCCTGGTCTTCCAAACCGACACTCATCCGCAAGATCAGATCGTCTCCCGGCCAGCTGGTCGCAGATCGGTGCGCTTTGACCGGCATCGGCGCGACGAGGCTCCTGGTGCCGCCCCATGACGCTCCGATTGCAAAAGTCTTCAGGACGTCCAGCGATGGCGGAACATGGCCCGCTACTCCAGGTGCGAAAACCACACCGAAAACCGCAGACGCACCAAGGAAGTCGCGCCTCCAGATCGGATTTCCGGGATCGGATGGCAAAGCTGGATGTAACACGCGGTGAACGATTTCCGACTCTTGAAGTCTTCCGATCAGAGACATCGCCACTTCGCAAGCGTGCCGCATCCGGACGCCCAGGGTCTCCATGCCTCTCAACACCATCGAGGCGTCGTCCGGCGAAACAGAGATACCCAATCGTCCGAGCGTGGACCGGATCGGAGCGACGAGCTGCTCGTCGCGAACGGTCAGCGATCCCAACAACAGGTCCGAGTGGCCTGAGATGTATTTGGTCAGGCCTTCGGTGACGATGTCGGCTCCGAGGGTGAGAGGCTTGTAGTTCAGCGGCGTCGCCCACGTATTGTCGCAACCGACCAGTGCGCCGTGGCGATGCGCTATGTCGGCGATCTTCGGCAGGTCCTGCACTTCCATTGTCGTGGAACCTGGAGACTCGCACCAGACGATTTTCGTTCGATCATTGATCCTGGTGCCGAGGTCGGCGAGATCGACAGGATCGTAGTAGCTCACTTCCACGCCGAAACGTGCGAGGTCCGTATTGGCGAAGTCGCGCATCGGCGGATAGGCGGAGTCGGTTATCAAGATGCCATCCCCAGCCTTGAGAAACGGCAGGACCGCGATCGTATTGGCGGCTTGCCCCGAGGGCACGAGAAAGGTTCTCGCACCTTGTTCCAGCGCCGTCAGCTTGGTCTCGAGGGTTCGCGTGGTCGGTGTGCCGTAGAGGCCGTAACTGTATCCCTCCGGACCGCGATTTCCGCGGTTCGCATAGTCCTCGGCGTTGTCGAATACGATTGTCGACGCCCGATGGACGCCGACGGCCAGCGCCTTGAAGCCTTCCGCGTTGACTTCAGGTGTCACGACACAGCGGGTGAGGTCTTTCATCGGTACTTCCTTCTTCGCCAGGCAGGCTCAGCTGCGGTCATCGGCCTCATACACAAGCGCGTCCGGTCGGGAAACGCCGAGCTACGAAAAAACGAGATTGCTGATCTCGATCGATATCAGTTCGCGCGCCGTGTCGGGCGTTAGGTCGGGACGTCGCGGATATCCGGTAAGTGTCGTCGGCATCCTCAAGCCGTGCACATCGACGTATTCCGTGACAAGCTCGGATACCGTAATGCCCGAGCCTCCATCGACGTGATAGTCGTGCCGCCGCAGGAGGAAATCGGAGTCGAAGAAGTAATCCTGCACACGAGCAGGCGTGGAAAGTTCGGGAGGGAATTCCGCCCTCAGGACGCGCCATTGACGACCTGCTTCGTTCCATGGGACGAGTTCGCTTATTTCCACCCCTCCAGTCGCCAGCATGAAGGGCGAGGTAAGCAGCGATCGCACGGTGGAGCACGTCATCAGGACGCCCGTCAGGGAGGCAAGGGGTGGCTTGAACTGCAGGTGCACGAGGCGGACATCTTCGAGGCTTGTAACCGCCGTGCCGTCCTTTCGAACAACGGACAGTCGGTTGCGGTCGAGGTCGCTTAGGCAGTCAATGCACCCAAGCGGTTCGACGGTGACCCTGTTCCGGTGAATGATGACCGTTACTCGCTGGGATGTCCCGAGCGGACCGTCCTGGCAGAACGGACCTCTTATACTCGCCGTGGCATTCGCAGCTCGACACCTGTTCCAGTTCGTCATGCCTCCATGCGCGGCGATGACCTTGTCGAGCAGTCTGTTCACTTTCCGCCCCCATTACCGCAGCCGCTCAGCTTGAGCGATGATGCCGTCCGAAGAGGGTACTCTTTTCCAGCGCGGCGGAAATAATATGTTCCATTAGTGCGCGAGGCGCAGGCGCAGATTGCAACCTTGCGCGTAAGCAGGGTCTCCTCCCTCTAAATATATATATGATTTCCAGTCTCCTGAACTTGGCGCACTGTCCCGGAACACAATCCTCTCAGGAGACAGAATTATGCCGACGATGAAAGCCGCGGTCGTAGAGGCCGCCAACGGGCCCTTCAGGATAACCGACATCCCGCACCCGAAACCGGGAGGCGGCCAGGTTCTTGTCCGTGTGAAGGCAAGCGGCGTCAATCCCCTCGACACGAAAATCCGGGCCGGAGCTGCGGCTCATGCGAAGCAGGGCTTTCCCGCCATACTGGGGATCGACTTGGCGGGTGTCGTGGCTGAAGTGGGAGAGGGCGTCACACGCTTCTCGCCGGGTGACGAAGTTTACGGAATGACCGGCGGCGTCGGCGGTAACCAGGGGTCTCTCGCCGAATACGCTTCGGTCGACGAACGCCTGCTGGCGGTAAAGCCGTCAAATCTGACGATGCGCGACGCGGCCGCGCTTCCCTTGATTTTCATAACCGCATGGGAAGGTCTCGTTGACCGTGTCAACCTCCAGGCAGGTCAAAGCCTCCTCGTGCTCGGTGCTGGTGGCGGCGTTGGACACATCGCCGTTCAGATCGGCGTGGCTCTCGGGGCGAAGGTGTTCGCGGTCGATTCAGCGCCCAAGGCTGAATACCTCCGCGGTCTCGGCGCGACTCCGATTGACTATGCGGTAGATGACGTCGAAAGCTATGTAGCGAAGCATTCCGGCGGAAAAGGTTTCGATGTGGTCTACGACACAGTCGGCGGACCGGGACTGGACACCGCTTTCAAAGCCGTTGGCCGGTTCGGTCACGTCGTGAGCTGTCTTGGCTGGGGAACCCACGCCCTGGCTCCGCTGTCATTCAAGTCCGCAACCTACTCCGGCGTATTCACATTGATCCCCCTTCTGACAGGCGAGGGACGCGAGCATCACGGCGAGATCATGCGCGAGGCGACGAAGCTGGTGGAAGCGGGGAAGGTGTCGCCGAGGCTCGATCCAAGAAGATTTACCTTAGACACTGCCGCCAGCGCTCATGAACTGCTGGAGACCCGAAAAGCCAACGGTAAGCTCGTCATCGAGGTTCATTGACGGGCCGCGAAGGTCTGATTTTTGTCAACGGCTTCAACCCTAGAGGAGATACTCATGCCTTTCGTGAACATCGAACTCGTAGACGGTGTCTTCACCAGCACCCAGAAACATGCTCCGGCCAAGGCTATCACAGACGTGATGGTAAAGTTCGAAGGCTTCGAGGCTTTTAGGTCGGTAACGTGGGTTTGATCGAGGAACTGCATATGGACGGCTGGCAACATAGGCGGCGAACCCTTTTTCGGTCCGCCCTCGCTGATGGCAATGCTCGGCAGATCGAAGGCCGTTTACGAGATGATCGACGGGAACCCGACGTCTCGTGACGAGTTCGCTTCGGCATTGCCGCCTAAATCGGAAGCGGTTTGAGAAACGTCGCTGCATGGATAAAGGTCCGAAGATGACTAGCCAGTACAACGAGACCGCGTTCCCCGCTCACGGGGATCAAAGGGCTCTGCCCGCGTTGTCAGCGCGCCATTCAATCGCCTGCTGTCGCTGGCTCCGGCTTGTGAGGTTTGTGGCCTAGACTATTCCTTCGCGGACCCCGCTGACGGACCAGCGTTTTTTGCGATGAGCATCGTCGCCGTGCCTGCGCTCGCATTTGCTCTTTGGCTCCAGTTCACATTCGACACTCCGCTTTGGGCAAATCTCGTGGCGACGGTGCCGCTGACCCTATTGGCATGCATTGTGTTGCTGAGACCACTGAAAGGCTGGCTGGTTTGCTCCCAGTATTTCCACAAAGCAGAGGAAGGGAAGATCGACAAGGATTGGCGAGAGTAGGACGCGTAGAGGCTGCTTTCGTTGCGTCGATATGCGAGGAGCGATCTACCGCCAGGAGGTCATAGTTCCTTCGCGGTGACATCAAAGCTCACTTTGAACCGCTGTCATTGGCCCATGGCGACGCCCGCTTTTCTAACATGGTACGAGGGAGAACGGTATGGTTTGGCGGCGTAACGTGTTAAGTTAACCATCGTGAGCGGGGTGCTTACATGGGACGATTTCATACCTTCGCCGCCCATCTTGTTGTCGTGGGCCTCTCCCTGTCGGCGGCGGCCGGGGGACAAACCCGGCCAAAATTTCCTCCCGATGAGACGTTGAACGTACCGTCGCTCACCTTGACGGACGAGCAGTTCCTGCGGGGCGACACTGCGAACGGCGTTGCTGTTACGCTCACGGGCGTGCTTCGGTTTCCCGGTTGGAACGAGCATCTTCCGGCTGTCATTCTACTCCACGGCTCCGGTGAAGCGACAAGTGTCACGAGTTCCCGATGGAGCGCGCTTCTCAACGGAATGGGAATTGCGACATTCCGCCTCGACAGCTTCGGCGGCCGAGGCATAGAGGAGGTTGAAACAGATCAGTCGCGGCTGAGCTTCCTCGCACAGTTCTACGACACCTATCGCGCCGTCGACGTGCTCGCCGGTCACCCGCGTATTGATCCGTCCCGCATCGCCGTGATGGGCTTCTCGCGTGGTGCCTCCGCTGCGCTCTACACAAGCATGCGGCGCTTTCAAACGCTTTATGGGTCGACAAAGGCGCCTATCGCCGCGCATGTGTCGTTCTATCCTGCCTGCAACATTCAGTTCATCGGCGAACTCGACGTCGCTGACGCACCGATCCGCGAATTCCATGGCGCGGCGGACGACACGACCCTGGCTACGACTTGCCGCGACTACATTGCGCGCCTCGCCGCCACGGGAAAAGACGCTGTGATGACCGAATATCCCGGAGCGCACCACGGATTTGATAATCGTGATGCACGACCGGGTTTGGTTGAAAACGCACAAACTTCGCGCAACTGTCAGCGCCGCGAAGAAGACGGCAAGATACTGAACGTCGAGACTGGCAAGCCCTTCAGCTACGATGATGCTTGTGTGGCACTCGGTTCGACCGTGGGTTACGACAAAGTCGCGGCTGAGGCGGCACAAGCAGCCGTCAAGAGGTTTCTAGCTGAAGTATTTCACCTCAACTGATCCGGTATCCGGGGTCAAGCATTTGAAGGGCGGTCGGCGTTTCTCGCAGACTCGCTGCCTAACCACTTGTGTGAGCCTTGAGCTGCGGATTTAGGCGTCCGGCGCGAAGCGCGGGCATGTTTCAAAGATGGCTTGAGATCGGGCTTTTGGGAGGTCGGGCCGGAGGCTCCGGCCGTGCGCTGGGGCGCTTTTTGGCATTGCCTCGTGCTGCTGCCGCGCGGTCACCGTTTTTTTGCCGCCAGTTCCACATGCTGTAGGCTCTGAGGAACACCGCCTTCTTCACGGGCGAGCCCAGACCGCACTTGGCTGCAAAGCGCCAATAGAAGACGTTCGCATCGAGTCGATGAGTGACCGCTTCGGGGCCGAAAGCGGTCGGTCGGCTTCCGGGGCTCGGATTGTTGGAAGCAGACCCTAAAGCCCTCTGCGTGCGTCGACATGACCTGACCCGTTGCCGTCATTCAGTTGCACGGAATCGATGGTCCGGTAGCGCAGGCTGCAGTCTCAAATTTGAACCGCCTGAACGAGGCGGCTGCTTGAAGAGGAGCCAGTCCACTGGCCGGAGACTTACCCTATTCTGGCAGCCCTGCCATGCGATAGCCCTCCTCGAAGTACCGCCGCAAGTCTTCGTCGCGGAAAGGCTGTGAGGCGGACCAATGCCGGATCGTGAAATTTGGATTGCTGATCATGAACATCTCGGCTTCCTGGCGTGCCTCCTCTAGACGGCCCAATTGCGCCAAGCTCGCCGCAAGAATGCGACGCGAAGTGGTGCGGTAGGTTTCGGGCCTGCGTAACGTATGCACTGCCGACTCGTGATCTCGAAGCGCATGCTGGGCCTGCCCCAAGACCCAGTAATACCAGCCGGGTGGGTGCGGATTGAGCCGAAGTGCCTTGAGCACGTATTCGATGGCTTCTGCCGGATGGCCCTTCAGCGTAGTCAGATCTGCGCGTATCGCCCATGCGTCAGCATAGTTCGGATCGAGGTTGAAGGTGGCGTCGAACTCAGCATCCGATTCCGCCCATCGACGTTCATATCCCAGGATGATTCCCAGTACCCAGCGATTGCCGGCGTCGTTCGGGTCGAGCGTTACGGCCCGTTGCGCTTCCGCCATGGCCCTTGCCCGGGTGGGGTCCACCGGCTTGTCCCACAACTCCCAACACAACCACAGATTAAGCGCCAACAAGCGATGCGCTTCAGCGTATTCGGGATCTAGTGCGATCGCGCGCTCCAGCAGGAAAATCGCTTCCCGCGCGTCCAGTGCCGTTCGCTGGCTCAGAGGCCGCGCACGTACACAGAGCTCGTAAGCTTCCAGGTTCGTCGGTCTGTTGCGCACGGGCGTGGCCGTCAGCCTGCCGACCAACGCTTCGACTATCTTGCCCGTCACCTCATCCTGCACGGCGAAGATGTCCTCCAAGCCACGGTCGAACCGTTCGGCCCAAAGGTGGTCCCCTCCAATCGCATCGATCAACTGGGCATTGATACGCACCCGCCCCGCAGCCCGCCGAGCGCTGCCCTCGAGAAGATAGCGCACACCAAGATCGCGTGCGACACGGCGCACGTCCACAGGCTTGCCTTTGTAGGTGAAGGTCGAGTTCCGGGCGATGACGAACAATCCGGCGGTCCTCGAGAGGTCCGTGATCAGATCTTCGGTCAGGCCGTCAACAAATGACTCTTGCTCGGGATCGTTGCTCATGTTGGTGAACGGAAGGACGGCAATCGAAGGCGTGGTGGGCAGCGGCCTGGCCACCTTCTCCACTGGCCCGTAATTCTCCTGCGTTGTCGACGATGACGACCAGACTCGATAGACAAGCACGGGCTCGGTGATGTTCTTCATGGTTTGCGGACCAAGTTCATCGAAGACGAAGTCGAGCTTGCGCTTGACCTGATCGTAGACGCTTCCAGCAACACAGATTTCTCCCGGCGCGGCAATGCTCTGCAGCCGGGCGGCCACGTTAACGCCGTCGCCATACAGATCGCCTCCATCGACGACGACATCACCCAGATTGATGCCGACCCGGAGAATGACTTTGCGATCCTCTGGCAGACCGTTGTTGGCCTCCGCCATCCCGTTTTGCAGCTCGACCGCGCACACGACCGCGTTGACGGCGCTTCCGAACTCGACCAGCACGCCGTCGCCCATCACCTTGACGATGCGTCCATGATGGCGCGTCACGAGTGGCGTCAGGACGGTCCGTCGCCGGTCTCTCAGTGCTGCAAGTGTGCCTGCCTCATGCTGTTCAATAAGTCGGCTGTAGCCGACCACATCGGCGGCCATGATGGCGGCAAGGCGGCGTTGGGCGCATTCCTCGGCCATTTCGCGCGATTGCCTTTCACAGAACGCAGTCGTTGGATTGTATGACGCCCATTTCAAAAGTCTATCAGGCAAGAGTCTGAAACTGGATCGCAATCCGCCGGCGTGTTGTTCGGTTTGAAGGATCCGTATGGGAATCGAACCGCGAACTTCGCTCAGCTCAGCGCAACGTCAAGAGTTGGCGCGACTGCGACCTACAGCGTGTTCGCCGACGATGTCTGCTTTCAAGCAATGGCGGCTACGAACTCAATGGCCGACGTGAGGGCGCCAAGCGGTCATTCGCGCCGACCTGCCGAATGGCAGCTTTGGGCCGATTGCGGTCATTGGACCGCGTCAGCATTGCGCCCTCAATCCCGGCCAAAACTTGCATCCTAGCCGCCTCCCAGAAGCGGACATCGCGGTGGATCGGCGAGGCGGAAGGTTTGCGCTGAATGCAGCATCGTCGGAACTGGTATCGCAGTCCCAAATGCTCCGAGCATCGCAATAGGGTACCCGGTCGTTCACATAGAGCTCGTCATGCGCGGAAGACATATCGGCCGCAACGCCCTTCCGGTCTTCGGCGCCTCGGAGTTGGTGACTCCGACCGTCCTCAACTGGATTTTGCCACCCGCCTCGTATCGAATCTTCGCAGTGGCGGCGCGAGTTCTCAAATCCCTGACCCGTCGGGCTCCTGGGCGTCGTCTCCTTCCCAAGGGGAGGGCATCGAGGTGCGATTGAGATTGGCTGAGGGCATCGGCATCCAGCATTTGATTTCCGGCTCGGCATATTCGATGATCCGGCCTGGCGAGGAATCAGAGGCGCGCCAGCCTTCCGCACCGAACTGATCGCCATTTGACCAATACGCGAGGTCAACTTCTGCTGGCCCCTGTTCGGATGGGCGGATCGTGACGAGGATCCGACTGCCGTCTTTCGGAGCGCTTGCCATCTGGCGCCAGCGGTCTGGCTCATCCATCGTTTTCCTCCCGCCTTGCTGTAGGTTGCGAGTGTCTCCTCGATACCGAAAACGGTCAACTCGAACTTTGGACAACCCGTCCTCTATCGGATCCACTGGTTGACGACCTCGGCCCGGACGAGGACGGGCAGCGAGTAGTTTTTTCCGGAGGATCTCGGCTGGGGTTATGCCACCGCCCTCGATCTCGGCCGCAAAGATTAGGCTTTCGCGAGTGTTCATACGGGCAACAGCTATGGAAGCCGGCAACGCGGCGGGATATCATCCCCTTGGGCTGCGCTTGAGCTTTGTGATGACCGGTTCGAACTGATTGTCGATTTCTCGCTGGCGCCCAAGCGAAGTCAAAAGTGAGGCAAAACTCTGGGTTGCCTTAATTTCCCAGGCTTTCGCACCTTGCTCTCGCGCAAGATCCATTGCTTCCCGGAAAGAAGCCTCTGCATCTACTGGGTCGCTCGCGCGCTGCAGCTGGACTTCGCCACGAAGCCGCGTGAGTTCTGCGGCAAAATAATACTCACCCGTGCTTCTGGCGTGTTCCAGCCCTTGTTCAATCGCCGTGACGGCCTTTCCGAGATCGCCTGATTGAATATAGGCACTCGCAAGCAGCCCCAAGTAGCAAGACTTATCGATCTTCTGCTCTCCAAGCCCGTCGCATACGGTCTGCATGCTCTGCAATCCAGCGGGATCATGATTGTCAGTGCCCATCGCCCAACCTTTGAAGAAATTTCCCATATTTTCCCAAAGCTTGAGGCCATGCTCATGCGCCAGCGGAACGAGCTCCTCAGTCGCGTGCTTCAGTTTGGCAGTGTTGTTCTGCAGGGCAAACAATATACAGCCGTTACCGAGGCACGCAGACAGCCTGTATTCCCATCGCTCAACCCGGGCCGCGGCTTGCTTGCGCGTTACGGCTTCCGCCTTACTGTAGTGCTCGAAGGCCTGCCGTGGGTGACCAAGAATGTGCATCGTCCAAGATAGATAGAGATAAGCCATGCTCGGGAAATCGCTGCCGACCAACTCGGCCTGTGCCTCATGGCCGAGCGACCGTTCAAGATAGCGGCGGGCGCCCCTGAAGTTGCCGCCGCAAAAGACGCTCATGCCTTTGAACTGCAGGCCGAGAACGCGCGCTCTGATGTTGTCGCTTTTTTTGCCAATCTCGATCAGCTGGTCGCTAGCCCATTCGGCATCGTTGAAACGAGCCGAGTTGAAGGCAGTGCCGAATACGCCGTCCAAAGCGCTGATCAGTGCCTCCGAGTCGCCAAGCTCCTGGCTGAGACGCATGGCGTTGCGATACGCTGTACTACCCTCGCGCGTCACATATCCGAAGGTCGCGTACAGGACATCCCCCCGCTTAAGTTCGAAGCGCAGGGCCTTTTCGCTACGCGCCCGGGAAACCGGCAACCGTTCGAGACAAGCCAGGCCCATCGCGAACATGTTGGCTGCCTCGACCTTGGCCCAAGTCTTTGCAACGTTACGTCCGGCAGCGAGCCAGCAGTCGGCCGCCCGCCCAAACATGCCGGCCTCGGCAAAATGCTGGGCAAGCAGCTCAGGATGTTCTGCCGCATTCTTCGGGTCCAGACTCTCGATGGCTTGCGCCACCTTTCCATGCAGTTCCTGCCGGCGCTCACGCACCAGCGTGCTGCGAGCCGCCTCCTGCAGCAGGGCGTGCGTGAATGCATACGAAGAGCTTTTTGCGGAGAGCTGCGGTGCAACGAGCCCTGCCTCGGTCAGTCCCACAATCGCCAAGCCGAGAGCCCTCGTCGAAAGGCCGCAGAGATGGGCCAACAGCTTGAGATCGAACTCGCGGCCAATGACCGCGGCAATCTGCGAAATCACCTTGCCCGGTCCCAGCTTGTCCAGGCGCGACAGCATGGACAGTTGCAAGACCCTGGGAACGCGAACGTCAGTTTTGGGGGCCTCCTGCTCCCGATGATCGAGAGGCAGACCGGTCTCCATTGCAGCGCGCGTAAGTTCCTCGACATAAAGCGGTACGCCTTCAGCCGTGTTCAGGACGCGTGCGCGGGCCTCCTCCGAAAGGTTTGCGCCCGCTGCAACGTCATGAACCAGCGTCTGGGATTCGCCGCGGCTCAGTCGTGTCAGCTCCATTTCGAATACGTGCCTGACTTTTACGTCCGTCCCCGCGGTCTTTCTGCGACTGGTGACCAATATCAACATCGGATGCGAGGATGCTTCGTTGACAAGCGCGTCCAGGACGTCGCGGGATGACGGATCGATCCACTGCTCATCCTCGAACGTGGCGAGAACAGGATTGAGTTGAGCGAGATGGTGCATCCAGTCCACCAGAACCCGGCGCGAAATGGTCTGTTGGCGTCGGGAGCTCAACTCCACAGGCGGAGAACCTGGCTGGGGAACGAACAACTGCGGAATCGACAACAGCCTCGCGAATATCGGCAGCGATACATCTTTTGGAATCCCGCTCGTTGCCAGAACAGCCTCGAGACGGCGCCGCGTGATGTCTAGCGGGTCCCCGTCATGGATGCCCGCGTGGCGTTTCAGAAGATTGAGAAACGGGTAGAAGGCACTGTTGGAAAAAGTCGCCGAACACTGAAGCGCCAAATGCGTGCATTGCGGGATCCGCTGCTGGAGCTCGAAAGCGAGGCGAGATTTTCCGATGCCTGGTTCTCCGGATAGAATAACGACCCGGCCGCGACGTTCCGCGATCACCTTGTCCCAATGTCTGACGAGGCTGCGCAGCTGCGTGCTACGGCCGACAAACTTGAACAATCTGGCCTTCTTGGCAAACCGGCTTTCGAGGACTCGAGGCCGTTCAACACGCCAGACTCGGAGTTCGGGCAATCCCTTCAGCGAATGCAGCCCCATATCGGTGAATTCGAACGCGCCGGCTGTCGCATTGTAAGTGTGCTGATCCGTCAGGATGGTTTGAGGGAGCGCGAGGGCTTGCAGCCTTTGAGCCAGACTCGGAAGGGGGCCAAAAGGGACAGGCGGTACGCCAACCCGCGCGTCGAGAAGCTTTCCCACGACTGCAAGGCCGCTTGCAATTCCGATACGCACTTGGACAGGCGGACCACCAGGGACATCGATGCTTGGGGCGATTTGTACGATGTCCAACGCCGCCTGTATTGCACGGTCGGCGTCATCCTCTTCAGTGGCCGGATGTCCAAACAGTGCCAGGAGAGCGTCGCCACTGTAATTTACAATCCCTCCATCACGCATTCTCACTATGTTGGTGCAACGCTGGAGATAG
Organism: Rhizobium sp. P32RR-XVIII; assembly: GCF_012641395.1. GTDB lineage: Bacteria > Pseudomonadota > Alphaproteobacteria > Rhizobiales > Rhizobiaceae > Rhizobium. The sequence goes on from NZ_JABAIH010000038.1 coordinate 12,644, forward strand.
CTCTCGGTCAATTGCCTGAAATCTTCCGGTTCCAGGCGAACAGCATACTCCGTGGAGTTTACGAGGTCACAAAACAGAACGGTTATCTGCCGCCGCTCGGGACGATCCTGAGCCGGACCTGCTTCGTTCAGCAATTTGATGGAGGCCAGTATTTTCCTGCGCGGACCGAGCGGGATTTGCATTTCCTGCAAGTCCTTATCCGAGAGAAGGCGCAGAGATTCGAAGTCTATCTGAAAGAGAGCGAAGGTACGTACAAACTGCTGAAGCCCCAAGCCGCCGAGCCATTTCGCAACGTCGTCCATCGTTAGCTCCCAATCGGCAGCCTGTAGCTCTCATCGAGCGGCCAGTGTCGCACAGTAAGCTCAGCAACGATGTGACTGGCCCAAGCGGCTGTCAACCCAATAGGAGCGGACGAATGTCAACGTTGCGCTCACCCGCAAGTCACGTCGGCATAAAGCAGATGGTCTGTCGACCCATAAACGATATTGCTCTGATCAAAGCAGAACCGCTTGGGAACAATTCGCAGGAGATAACGCTGACCGCACATTGCCGGCAAATACAGTTCAAACAACCGAGGTGATCTGGATGGAGCAGGCTCGGTCCACCGCGTGTGGCCCGCATAGGAAACATTTTGGATTAGCTTCGTCGTAGGGGACATGGCGGGCCCATGCCTGGTAGCGGTAAAACCCGCGCCCATAGCGTCGTCCATGCTCGGGTAGCCGGCTCCGGGAACGCCGGCGGATGTCGCGATCGTCTCTTGGCGTACCGCCACATCGAATCGCACGTCATCGCGCTCGGGGACCCCGCCGTAGTCGTTGATATACTTCCAACTGACACGAAGCGTGCGATTGGCACCGATCACGTCAGGCGGTGCTGGCAAGACTTCGATGCCTGCGCCGGCGACCCCGGTGCCGTCTTTCTCCGGAGGGGGACAGGGCGTGTAGAGGGGGCGATAGCCGCACTCCGCGCCGCCGGCATCCCAAAGGCAGGTGCTTAACTTCTTCCAGTCCGAGCCATCTATCTCGGGAGCCATGGTGGAGAGTACGTTGCCATCCCCAGGAACCATCCAAGGGTGAATCTTGCCGTCACCTTTGCGGCGTGCCCAGTCAGTCCTGTGTCGATCGATCCGCTGGAGTGTCTTTTTCTCGTCCCGGAGAACGAGTGTCTGTCCCCACCCGGGATCGGCTATGAATGGTTGCAGCCCAACGGCATCGGCAGCCAGGCGCCTGCCTGTCAGCTGTGTCGTCAACGTGTGGCAGTTCGTGCAATTCCCAGTCGGATCCCGCACCGTTCTGGCACCTTCGATGTCCCCCTCGTATTTGCTGGTGTATCCGGAGCCGATGATGCGGAAGGGAGCGCCTTCGAGACGGGATCTTTCGGGCAAATAGTCACCGAGACCAAATGCAGTGGCACGAGCATCGCTGCCTCCGAGCAAATACCCTACCCTTGACTGTCCCACGTGCGGATCGATGACGTAGGGACTTTTGTTGTCGTGGCACGAATGGCACCGGATCTGGAATGTCGGGTCATATACCGCCGCCGCCGCCGCCCGCCCGGTGGCATCCGTATAGGAGTGGCCGCCCGGCGGAGCAAAGGGCCTCAACCAGTCGAACCCTTCACGATCCTTACGCCCGTCAAAGAATACGATCTCGCCGGAGCTCTTGTTAAAGCCGATCGTGCCGAGGAGCGCAAAGCGCGGATCGGAACTTCGCCAATAGGGATCGCTTGCGACCTCCTGGCTGCTGTTCGACTTGCGGCAGAAGAACAGCCATTCCACATTGCCGCGAACAACACGATGCAAGCGCGAGTTCAGCCCGCAATAGGCGACCGTGCCGGCCAGCGAAGGCTTGTCGCATTTTGGGATGCTCGTAGTCCATTTGACCACGTTGCCGGAGACGTCCCGATGCTGAAACTCGATGGGGCGGCCGGGTTTTTCCGGATTGGGAACCAGATCGACAATATTGCCGTCAACTTCGAGCGGAAAGATTCTCGCATCCGGGCTCCCACAGTCTGCTTCGGGAATCGGCCCGAAGACAGCGCGAGCCTCATCGCCAAACCGCGTAACGGCGTCGGTGCTTTGGGAAGCCGGCTCCCAGAATATTTCGCCGTTCCAGCGCTGCAAGGCATCGGCGAAGGTCTCGTCCGAGATCGCGCCGGGGCGCTCGGATCCACCGGAATTGCCTGCCAGACCCGCAAAGGCGAGCGCCGCGATGACCGCCGAGCCGGCGGCAAGCGTTCTGAGCAAGTGCCGCAACTCACCGTCCCATGGGCTCGAATTCCGGTGTGTCGGCGTAGACAATTAGCTTGCTAAACCTCCAGGTCCCGGCGCCATCCCTTTCGAGGGTGCCTCTTACATCGGCCGTATAGTCGGGCTCAGGCAATACTCGATCGCCGTCGCTTCGTTGAATCGTGACCATCATCGTCGTCTTCGATTCGAGAAAGGCTTGACTTTTGTCGAGGCCACGCAGAAGCGTATTGGCAAGAACGTGTCGGGGTTGGAAGACATCTTCTGTCTGGTCGAATTCTTGCTTAATCTTCATTTTTATTTCTTCATTCGATGCTGCGACGTAGATTCGAATGTTTCCCTCGCCGGTGCAAACCTCGTAGCTTCCGGTTACAGTAAACAGAGCTGCGAACCGGTCGGCATCACGCTGATCGAGAGCCCAGGCGTAGCGGCTAAACAGATCGTTGATCTTTTGCCGGTCATCAGGCGGCACAGTGACGCCACCCCACTGAGTTTCAATAGCGGCGTCGATTGCAGGCTCCGGCTGCTTCTTTGTGCATTCAGCGGCAAATGCCGACGGGCAGGGAGCCAGCAGGATTCCAGCGGCAACGGCCAGTGCCGCCGGAAACGACCGGTCAACAAAGAAAAATTCCTTACGGTCTTTCATAATATCCCCCTTGCTCAACAGTTGCAGAAAACGCATGTCGATATTCAGTCGGGCCGAAAGCGCAGGCTCAAGCCGCCGATGAGCGTTGTCTTCTCGCCTTCCAGCTCTTCCTGCGACAGAGTCACGACGCCTCTACCGGATGCGTTGCTGATCCTCAGGCTGACAGGAACCTGCTCTAAAGGTTTGAGCTCGAATGGCTTTCCGACCCCGAGAGAATCGATTGAAACGTCCCAATCGGCCGGCGCCGTCACGCGAAGGTCAGTTCGTATCCGCCTATCGAAAGGATTGCGGACAAGGAGCCGTTCGACGAAAGAGTGCACCATTGGCAGATTTACATAATTGCGGTGAGTAACGTTATTGTCGTTAGGCGTGATCCCGTCGACGAAGAAGCTCGCCTTGGAAGCCTGCGAGATCTGATCCTGGGAGGAATCCACCATCGCGAGCAGACAGAAGTGGTTCGATAAAGCCGAATCAACTGCGGGCGCCGGAAAGTCGAACTGAACGATGCGGGCGGCATCGCCGCTCGTCATCGCGACCGAGGCGCCCGAATAGGCGAGATTTGCGAGTGGGCACGTCGTAGCGCTTGAGCCGGCACAGTTGAGCGGATGCCATTGTGACGTATCGATGGAGTCGGCCGGAAACTGCGTCCAAAAGTCAACGGGCAGTGGCGGCAGCGCCGTGCCGAACTGAGCCCAGTGCAGCTTGACTGTTGCCGTTGCCGCCTCTTCTGGGCCACGGTTACGAATGCGAACGTAGACCCGGTTGACGTCGCCGCTCACTGCGCTGGGCGTCTCATCGGTAAAGTTTTCGAACGTCGCGGCGGTCGGCGCCGTTTGATAGGGTGGCGCGTCCACCTTGATGTCCATGCTCTCCCAATGGCCGATCGTCCCGCGCGGGACTTCGAACAGCGTATTGCTCGGCTGCTCGGTGTTGCCCCAGTCCAGGCGGTTGTCGCGCAGAAAGAGGTCGACGCCGGCCCGGCCGCCCTGAGCGGCAGAAGCCACCACACGCACGGCCTCGAACGCGTTGAGGCGCCCCCAACCATGGCTAGGTGGGCCAGAGGACGGCGCGCTGCGCCCGTTGCCCGGAGAATACGCGCCGACTGAATCCTCGATTTTGTCCGCCGTGTCCTGCAGCAGGTGCTGAACCTCCAGCCGAGTGAGACCTGGGCGCGCGGCGAGTACTAGGCCCGCCACCCCTGCGGTCAAAGGTGTCGACGACGAAGTGCCGATGAAGCAGCGAGTGTAGTCGAGCGCGTCGGCCGGGGGCGGAACCAGCTCAGGGCAGGGGGCAAGGATGTCATTGGTGTTGTATCCTGCAGCTCCCAACATGTCGGTTGAGGTGATCCACAACGTTCCTCTGCCCGAAGAGATGGTTGACAGCCAGGCTGTCGGGGCCAAGAGATCCAGGCATGCTCCGAAGGGGGCAAGATCGTCGACCAAATCGCGGTTGGTCGAACGCCCTACCGCGATCACGCTGTCCAGCGACGGAAGGCGGGAGGAGCCGCAATCGTCGACGTGCGAGTTGCGCGTGGCTAGCAACACGACGCTGCCCAGTCCCCCGCGGCCCGACGTTGCCGCACTGTTCAGAGCATTTTCGAGCGCCGGAGCCGCAGGATAGCTCCAACTGTTCGATATGACTGCGGCACCGTGGTTCTCAGCATAGCCGATTGCCGCGGCGACTGTCGAAGCCGCGGATGACGCGCCGATGCGGAGCAGCATCAGGCTGCATTGAGGGCAGCTGCCCGTGACACCGGTCGAATTGTTGCCTCTTGCTGCAGCGACGCCGGCTACGGCCGTGCCATGCCTGCTGCCGCTGGCTATATCGGGCCCCGAGGGATCGTTGTCATTCTGGACGAAATCCCAGCCGCTTACCACATTGGGCTGCAAGTCGGGATGCGTCATCTCGAAGCCGAAGTCGATAATCGCAATCGTTGTAGCGGCCGCACCTTGCTCCATATCCCACGCCAGCGACGTGTCGATGTCTGCATCCTCCTCACCCATGCCCTGCGCGGTGTTGCGATGATGCCATTGGTGCCCGAACAGCGGGTCGTTCGGCACGAATTCGCGTGGCTCGACGACGGTGATGAAGTCGGGATGCGCAAACTCAACGAGATCGGTCATTGATTGAAACCGGGCGCTAATCTGCAAAGCGTCGGCCTTCGAGGTGTCGTCGACCCGCAAGACAAACTGGTTCGCGAAATAGATACTCGCCTCTACGATCGACACCGAATTTTCGGCGAACAGATCCCGTATCCGCTCGCCCGACAGCTCCGGCCTGAATTGAACGATGAGGTCGTCGGTGATAATGAGCGGGTTGTCGATGCCAGATACTGTCCCGACAATCCCGGCTTGCGCTATCAGCTCGCCGCCCTCCCGCTTCAGGGTGCGTGGAAGCTGAACCAGTTCAGCCCGCTCCTGCCTGCGGCCGATATCGAGGATGTACAGTCCTCCCGGCAATTGGTCCGCGATTTTGTACCCACGGCTGTCCGCGAACTCCCTGACCTTCTCGAATGTAGCCTCTTCGCGGGCGAGAACGCCCATCCGGCTGGAATTAATCGAGAGCGGAACCTTTTCGCCCTGCAATTCCAGAAAGTCCGCTGGCTCCTCGCCTGCGGCATATCCGTTTAACAGGAATATGGCTATCATCGTGGCAAAAACAGTACGGATCCGCATGGATTTGTCTCCGCGCGACGCTACGATGGATTGGAAAGGACGCCTCCGCGCCATAACACTCGGAGGCGTCAACGAAGCCGCTGCCACCCGCTCGGTTCATGCACCAAGTATAGCCTCGTTTCAAGGGAGCGAAAATAGCCCCGACGTATTATGTATGCTTCATGTTTTAATAGCCAGAGATTTATTCGCTAACATATTACAATATTCCTGTTCATGTACTTAACCGCGGACGCTGAATCGGAAGATTAATCTTTGACTTCTTTGGTTACGTGCTTTTCGTGCGTAGTATCGATCTTAGAAGGTGGCTTTTTGATCGGACTGAGGCGGGTAGGATAACCCGGGGAGTTAGCGTTGCACCTTGCTCGTGACATCGCCGGGGAAAGCTCGTCGACATCCCCCTGCAGATGTTTGGCCCGGCACCCCGTGGAGAATCGCCGAAGGTTGGGGAAGACCAGCATTTAGAGCTTCGCTCCCACTAGGCCTCCGAAGGAAAACCCGACAATGTCCCGCGGATTTGACGCGTAGGCGGCGTTCTCGCCACCGTGAGTCGACACTGGGCGCAGGAGATCAGTAGGGCAGGCCAAACGGTTCCGGTTGGACATGTGCTTCCACTCGGGCAGAAAATGTCGATCAGAAGGGGCCGATGCCATCCTATCAGGCGCACGGGTAGTCTAGGCTCTGCAAGGTGCGTCGCTCGCGAGCCGGATAGGGCGACGAAGAGGCGGGCCGGCGGCTCCGGTGCTGGGAAATCGAAGCGATCTCAGCTTTATCGATTGTCGGTATGATCGCTCTCGCTCAGTTGGTATCCGCGGACCAATCCACCTCCTCAAGGTCCCCATCAATCGTGACTCACCGAGATGTGTGGCAAGCCGACGCGGTTGAGCATGATCAGCGGGCCCGGCTGGCATGCGCCAATCACAAACGGCGTCGAGGATGCGCTGCAGCGCTCGGCCAGCAACGCTTGTATGCTGTCGAACTCCTCCTCGGTTTGATTGTGGAATTCGCCGGCGGTCCCATTCGAACAACTGCCATCGATTCTGGCGTCGAAAAGGACATCGATCTCCTTGCCGATCCGCCACGCAGCGCATGCGGAGCTTCCATCGCGGTCGCAAGACCGATCCTCCTCGCCGCGACAGCGGCGGGAGCGAAATTGGACATTCGCTTATACGAGCACCCGGCGTCTTGGCGAATGAACCTTTGACGGTATCGTCGTCATCGAAGCAATGATGACGCCGCCGGCGCGCTGATCATGAGCCAAGCTCAACAATATCGATCGCAAGCTTGTCTTGCCGGAGTCCTCGTCACCGTTGCCACCCACCGGTTCAGCAGGCTGAAGCAATTGCTGGAAGCCCGAGAACGCTCACGCGGCCTGACCTGCGGCCTCCACCGGATGCCTAAAGTGTGTCCGCAATAATCAGCGCGGAGGATGCGCAATGCAGCGTCTCGCAGAAAGATGTCGGCTACTCGTCGATGACCAACCTAAGACGCTATCCCTTCCACAAAGTGAAGATAGACCGTAGCTATGTAGCCGCTCTTGAAGAGGATCCGGTTGCCGAGGTTATCATCGACTGCGCAATGGCACTTGGGAAAAGCCTTGAACTGGCCGTCGTTATCGAAGGTATTGAGACTGAAAAACAGCGCGCGCGGATGGCCGTTAAGGCTCCGGATCAGTTGCAGGGTTTCCTCTTCGGGCGCCCGGATCGGGAGGGCGGAAGGCTCTCGGGCTCGCATGAGGCAAGCCGGGGCGAGCGAGGTGTGTCGCCAAAACCCGCGTTTACAATTCGTTGATCATGATCTGCTAAGTTCATTGTCTCGATGCGGTTCTCCTCCCTCCGCTGTCGATCAGAAAAACTGGGGCCGCGAGACATTGTCTCCGGCCCTTTTTCATGCCGGGTCCGACGATGAGCAAGACGCAAGCTCCTGCCTGTCGACACTGCTCCCGTTTTGTCATTTCGTCGGAGAACGCTGGGGAACAATCCAAGGTGCCGATCTGCCCGAACTATCCGAACAGATTTACATTCGCTACTTGGCCGCCCATTCGCTCCGCAATTGCCCCATCATGGCTTTATCCCATCGCTCAGTCCCAACTTTCACCGATGAGCGGCGTGTTCCTTCGCGCGAGCAACCCAGGCGCATGTAAGTCTTGATGGCCGGCTCATTCCAGGAGAAGACGTTTAGCTCCACACGTTCAATCTGCGGATGGGCGCGCCTCGCACTCTCCACTCGCCCCGACCGTGCGCTGGGGCGCTTTTTTGGCTTTGCCTCGTGCTGGTGCCGCGCGGTCACCGTTTTTTGCCGCCAGTTCCACATGCTGTAGGCTCTGAGGAACACTATAGCATGGGAAACAAGGGCTCCCCTTCTCCACGGGGCGAGCCCAGACCGCACTCGACTGGAATGCGCCATGTGTGGGCGGCTCCGGGTTGGCAAGAGGTTTTTGACTTTTTTGCACGCTGCTGGTCGGAGCTGCCATGTGTCCGGCCTTTGAATGCGGCGCAGAACAAGGCCGCTGGCCATAATGCTCCGCGGATTGGCTCCCGGTCAAAAGCCCGCGCTCGAAGCGCCTGGCGCAATTTGGGTTGTCCCTTTCCTTGGGCCGACTGGCATGGGTGCGTTATAAGTCTCCTGCTCTTTGGCGCTATCGTGTTTATGGAACCTCGGGCACCCGTGTCGGCGCAGTTCTAGCAGGAGTCGACATCTTCCGCGGCAGCCCGCATCGCCCATTCCGCCGCCGGCGGCACGTGGCTAATCAACGATCGAACCGCGCCAGCATTCGTCTCAACTGCGCATTTTGCAGCTTGAGCTTCTCTGTTAGCTGGAAGCGCAGTTGACGAATGTCATCGTCAAGCTCTTGGTCATTGTTCAAATTGCTGTGCGGTAATATAGGAGGTGTTCGAATGTCGTTGCGAGAGACAAGCTGAGCTTGCTTTCGAGCCCGACGAGCGGGCTTCTTCCTAAGGGCTTGTGTTTGCTTCTGCGGTTTAAGCCCTGCGGCTGTAGACGCAATAACCG
>NZ_JABAIH010000039.1 GCF_012641395.1 Rhizobium sp. P32RR-XVIII
AGGAGATTCCGGCAGAGATTGGTGTCTTTAAGGCGAAAGTTTCCGCTCTCAGTCGCTGGCTCGCGCATTAGCAACCAACGATATCCACCTTGCGTTTGGCGCGGTCTCTACGACACCGCCACGAGCACTAATTGTAACACCACATAGGACCGCCACGAGGATGTAAAAGGGGTTAATCCGTTTGTATAGTTCAATGGATCAGGATGTTCGACTTTCGCGGCTGTCACCTCATACGTCAGGACTCAGGCTTTCTCCGACGGCCTTGCACCGTCCGTGAATGTTACGCTTTCGATCCCGTTTCCGCCCGATATGAAATCGACAGATGTTTGCTCTTCTTTCAAGACCGCCGAGCGAACAACGCGTGAAAGGTGACCTTTGCATCTGTGGATGCCCTGTTGAATTAAGGACGATTTTTGGATGCGCAGCGTGTAGTCTGACGCTGGCATCTGTCCGGCCATCTTGGTGCGAGCTTGTACGGGAGTTCGCGGCTCGGGTCCAAATCGCGAAGTCGTCTCAAAACACTTTGCGCCAAACATTCGCGGTCGAATTCACAGTGAACCGGGACATCGAGCTAAATCACTCCCTCTGATTAGGGAATTCTTCGGTACTTCGCGCTTACTGTAGCAATAGCCGATCGATGAACGCAGCTTGCAGCGGGTGGGAAGTCGTCATGCTTGGTGCCGATGCCACGATGCTCTTGAATGATTGCCCGCTTATAACTCTGGTCCTCGATACAGCCGGATCGATTGTATTTGCCAACGCTCAAGCAAGTGATTTCTTTTCACAAGAAGGCTCCATCGAGGGCAGGGCGATCGTCGATATTCTTCCCGATTGGCCAATCAATCCGACGGGGAAGTTTGTTCTGAGGTCCCGCTCAGAGAATACGCGGCAGTTGAAAGTAACAACGTCCTTCTCGCGGGTTGATAACTATCCCACAAGAACGGTGTGGATCCAGCCGGTTGACAATGAGCTGCTTTTCAGCACTGCCGCACGGGAAGCTAAAATTCGCCTCCGCCACGTTATCGAGATGTTGCCTCAGGCGGTCTGCGTGTTTGATTCCCATGATCGATATGTTCTTTGGAACACGGCTTACGAGGAGCTTTACTCGGACATCGCCCAGTATCTAAAGCCTGGCATCCCATTCGAAGAAATTCTTAAGAACAGCCTTGCAAGTGGTGGTATCCAGGAGGTGGTCCCGGACCATGAGCAATGGCTAACTGAGCGAATGGCGAAGTTCCGAGCGCCGGTCTCCCAAGAGGAGCATCAGCTACTGGATGGCCGCTGGCTACGCTACGACGACCGCCGTACGCCGGATGGCGGTGCGATTGGCATCCGTATCGACATCACTGAACTGAAGCAACGAGAGGAATGGCTTCGCCAATTGTTCGAGGCAAACCCGATGCCGATGCTGCTCTGTGATGGCAACAGCCTCTCGATCCTGGAGGCCAACCATGCCGCGGCGGACTTTTACGGCTATGACCGGGAAGCCTTCCTGTCCAGGAAGGCCTATGAGGGTGTTGTCACATAAACGAGGCGTCAGTGAATTGGGCATAGAGACGGTGGGATGAAGAGTTCTGCCGTCAGCTACAAGCGCCACCGTTTCCCGCAACAGATCATCTCGAATGCGGTCTGGCTGTATTTCAGGTTTCCACTGAGTTTACGCCTTGTCGAGGAAATGCTGCTGGAGCGCGGAATTGTCGTCTCGGATGAAACGATCCGGCGATGGGGTCGGAAATTCGGACCGGCCTACGCAAAACAACTTCGTCGCAGGCGACCTTCGCGCCAGGATGTCTGGCATCTGGATGAGGTGGTGATTTCCATCGCGGGCAGAAAGCACTGGCTTTGGCGTGCCGTTGATCAAGATGGCTACGTTCTCGACGAGATTGTTCAGGGCCGACGCGATACGAAGGCCGCCAAGCGATTGCTGCTCAGGCTGCTGAAGAAGCAGGGCATGCCACCCAAGCGGATCATCACCGACAAACTCCGCTCCTATAGTGCGGCCAAACGTGACCTCATGCCAACGGTCGAACACCGGTCCCATAAGGGTCTCAACAATCGAGCGGAAAATTCTCATTTGCCGCTGCGAAAACGGGAGAGGACGATGCAAGGTTTCCGATCACCAGGAAGTCTGCAGCGCTTCATCTCGATCTTCTCCGCGCTTCGAAATCTTTTCGTCACCCCAAGTCACAAACGATCCGCACTGGCCACCCACATTCATCGCATCCGCGCAATAGCGCACTGGAAGGCAGTCACCGGCGCGGCTGCTTGATCGCAGACTGCTTGCGACAAAGACCGCTCACCGCTCGATAACGTGACAACTCCCGATCGACGAATGTTCGTCCCCCTGGTCCACTGACGAGGAAGCGATGAAGGCCTCGTTCTTGCAACGCAACCTTGAGGAAGGCCGCCGATTTGAACGTCCGTTCTAGACAGCGGCGAGTCGCGGAAGTGAGTGCTCGCTGCTGCCTTGGGCAGACGAGCTCGGTCGCGTCTCGCCGCGACTCGCTGAGGTCATATTAGGATGCCGCCCGATCCAGGCTCGACGACGATCGGATGCAACGTTTTTTTCAGGCCATCAAAATTAAGACCTCGAATCCAAGGTTCGCCATTCAGCGACATCCTCCATCTGTACCCAGATGGTGGCCTCTTCACCCGCGCGACCGTGTTCCAACTTGTAGGTTACGACCTGTCCGAAGGTGTCAACGTATTCAAGCAGCCGTTCTTCTGAAGCCACGGGAGGAGATGCCACGCCCTCGAGTGCTTCGCGGGTTACGATCACCAGCCAATTTGCCGTCTTGTCGGCCATGGGAATGTGACCGTTCTCATCTCGGATGAACGGCGGAAAGCCAGGGCGCATTTGGAGGGGCATTGATTACCCTCGACCATCGATATCATGGATGTATCCGCAGCCTTCTCGGTAACAGGCTCCCTCTTACCAGTGATTGTTCGTCAGGTCACCGTTCCTTCGAGACTGACCGAAGAGCCAAGGTGCCATCTGCCGGATCAGCGGGTCTTTACGCGTGATCAGATTGGTACGTCCCATTCGAATCCCGAGGCAACTTGTAGATGCCCACGCACTTGTCGCCACTCCCATACATGGCTGTTTGTAGCTATAGGCGACTTGATCACATGCCGAGACGATCCATGAGCTGGTTCGCTTCGATCGTCGCTCGCCATTGCATCAGCTCGCTACAGATGCGGTTGAGAGCGGGATCACTCGACACGTTGCGCGACTTCCACGGCCGTTATCGCGAGCCGACTTCAGAGAACATGTCCGAACTCTACAGCCGCGTTTTCCTTGCCGAACGAAAAATGCCCACCGCCGGCGCTTCGCCGTGTCAAAGACACCGTGGCTTCCGATTTGCCCAAGAAATCTCGTAAAATCCATCTACGTCTGATGCCCGACGGCCAAGCGATCGCCTACGATGACGCGCGGTTGAAGCTGGCGACGGGGGGGCATGGGAGCACAGCTCAAAATGCTCCACCATATTCGCACAGGCTCGGTGCACCCTTCGGCCCAGGCGGCTCGAAGCGACGAGGACTTTATCACGGCATCGGGCCGTCTGAGCGCGGTCATGGATATACTTCGGCAGGTTCACGCGCGCGGAGAACGCGTGCTCGTGTTCATCGAGCATCGCCAGATGCAATATCGCTTCATCGAACTGGTCCGCGCCGAGTTCAAGCTGGCCCGGGTCGATCTTATCAACGGCGATACCCCAATTTCACCGAGAGCGGCGACCCTGTGAGTGCTGCGATGCGTGGCATGTTCGAGCGGGACAATCTCCAAATTGCCCGTGCCGGCAGCCGACGGTTCTCTTTCGATCGGTTAACGACGGCGACTTGGAAGCTAGGGTCGCCAGCGGAAACCCTCCGTCATCATGGATTTGAAAGGCCCTGGATTAGTCTGATACTTGATGGCCAAAAAGACTGGGAAATGCGTTCGCGCACTTCGTCGCATCGAGGATGGTTCGGGCTTATCTGGAAAGGGATGGGGGCGGTCTACGGCGTCGCCCGTCTTATCGATGTAATTCCTCCGCGGTCAGCGACGCAGATGATCGAAACGATCGAGCGGCACGGATACCTGAGGAGATGATCAGGTCCGGCGAGGTCGCGAGTTGGAACACGCCATGGGTGCTCGCCGATGTCCGTCGACTAGAAATGCCAGTTCGCTATCGCCATAAAAGGGGTGCTGTGTCCTGGGTAAATCTCGATGAAGACGTGTCCCATGCGATCGCTCGCCAGGTAAACGATGGTCCGCAGTCGGGCGAATTGTTGTCCGCTGTTTCTGCGTCTGAACCGCTCGCGGTCTTGACTGGCAGCAAGCTTGTCGGCGAAGTGCAAATCACTCAAGGCAACATCGACCACGATCACATCTATTGTATCCGATGTGCCGCTCACACCTTGTGTGCGCTCGATCAATGCGCGGCAGGTATCCGGATCGCGCCGCCGAAAGAAAGGCTGGCGCGCCCGGCCTTCGGCGGTTTCGCCGACATCCTTGTCGTGGGCGTCGATGTTTCGACGGAGAAGAGGGCGGCGCGGGACTTCTTCACGACGTACGCCGGGTTTACTCTGGTTTATCTAATCGCGGCGAACGCCTAGATGTGAGATATTGAATATGCGGCAGATCACCCGATCTGCCCGAATGGTTGAGGGAGGATGTCCTATGCCACTGTTCATAATCACAGGGTGTTATTCAGCCACGGCAGCGAAGGGAATGATCGCCGATCCATCGGACCGGGAAGCGGCGGCCCGTGCCATCATGGAAGCAGCAGGCGGGAAACAGCATTCTTTCTACGTCACGACCGGCGAAACTGACTGGATGATAATCGCGGAATTCCCCGACGGTGTTGACCTGATCCCCGCACTTCTTGTCGTCGGCGCATCGGGAGCAGTATCGAATATCAAAACCGTGCGAGCATACACGGGTGCGGAATTCAAGGCCGCCCAAGAAAAGGCGGGCAAAATCGCATCTGCCTACAAAGCCCCTGCAAAATAAGCAGACCACTCGTTGGATCATCTCTGGCAGCGGATGTTCAATCCGCTGCCAGTTCGTAGTTGACACAAATCTTGGATTCGGCTTGGAAGGCTTGCGACTAAACAGCAGTTGAACGCATTTGCCGATTGCGGTGAGGCTCAATGAGATAGGCGAACTCGGCAAACCCTCATTTCCGAGGGATCGCCATCTGCGATAAGCGCACCTTCCTCAACCAAGGCTATGACGCGCTCATGTAATGCCAGGTCGCCGACCTGCAAATACGGGTTGCTGCTTAAGCCGAGCGCATTGCCGATGATAAACGCAACCTTTCTCCATTCCGAAGCTGCCTGCGCCAGGAGCAAGGCAAATCTATCGGTGCGGACGCGAGACCATCTGCTGTTAAGACACGGAAAGGTGCATTGTCAGCCATAAGCTTTTTCCATTCCCGCGGGTTCGGAATGTCCTCATCAGTAGGAACGATTTTTTCGCTACCGAAGAGCGTCGTACGTCAATTTGCGGGTTCCCCGTTTGCTCGCGAATCGACCGGGCGACGTCTTCGGCTGCCTCTGGTCTGCGCGCTGCAATGGTCACCGCTGCGCCCGCGGATGCAAGGCTCCTCACGGTTTCGATCCCGATGCCGCTGGCTCCGCCAGTCATGATCATGGTCTTCCCCGCCAGGTCGACGCCGGAGAGGACTTCCTCTGCGGTCGATGAGAAGCCAAATGGTAGCGTTGTGGTCATGGTTGGTCTTTCTTGTCGTTAGTCATGAATAACAATGCTAGAGGGACGCAGAGGTGATCCTGCGTGCCGTCACAGAACCAAAACGGGGCGGCCAACGGTTTCGCCTGCTTCCAGCGCGCGTTGCGCTTCCGCGACGCCATCGAAGGACACCACCCGGTCGATGTGCGGTTTCAGGCGACCGCGATCTGCGAGTTCAGCGATTTCCTTCAAGATCGCCGTCTGCCGAAGTCGATGGCCATGGTTCCGGCTGATCTGTGGCAGTCCGATATTGACGAAGCTGATATCGAGGTTTTTCCATTCGGCAGGGCCGTTACCTTCGGCAGGCCACGCCGACACGACGGTGTTCACGAGCCTGCCGTAGGCTGCTGTATGGGCGAAGCTTCTGGCGAAGTTCTCGTGCCCGACAAAGTCGAAGACTACGTCAGCGCCTGGCTCGCCTCTCCATTGCTCTAGTGCTTCCTCGATGTTCTGCGTTCGATAGTTGATGACGAGTTCAGCCCCGAACTTTCGAACGAGTTCCGCCTTGGCCTCGCCGGATACGGTTGTCGCGATCTTCGCTCCGATCGAGGCGAGATACTGTATCGCGATATGGCCCAGACCGCCCGCGCCGCCGTGGACAAGGACATGGTCGCCACTGGTGACCTGCCCCTTATCGAACACAGCCTCCCAGGCTGTCAGTCCGACAACAGGCAATGCAGCCGCCTCTGCGAAGCCCATTCCTGCGGGCTTGAACGTGACGTAATCGCCCCGAACGACCTTGTATTCGGCGTAGCTGCCGGGGTTACCTGCATAGCCCCCATCCACGTACCAGACTTCATCACCGACGCGGACATTGGTTACTGCCGCGCCGGCTTCCACGATGATGCCGACGCCGTCGATCCCGAGGATTGTCGGCAAAACAGGGTCATCACCCTCAAGGTCGTAGACCGCGCCATTTTTCCGGTTTTGCGAGTCGGCGGGGTTGATGCCCGCCGCCTTTACCTCAACGATGACGTCATGCTCGTCGCGAAGGCTGGGGCGAGCTACGTCTCGAACCTCAAGAACCTCCGGTTCGCCCGGCCGAGTCACGACGAGAGCCTGCATCATCTCAGACATCGCGCTGTTCTCCGTGGCCCGATCCGATGATGTCCAGCACCCGGTGCAGATTCACGGCGTCTTCAAACGTGGGCGAGAGGTGGGTGCCATCCAGCATGTCCGATGCGATGCGTGAATACGCGATGCCGACGCTCTGGCTGAAACCATCCTCGATGCCGAGGCTATCGTAGGTCTTCGGCACCTCCAGCTCGTGCATCTGCTCGTCTCCTTGGGCACCCCGCACGGTAAACCCGCCCAAGCCGACGTAACCGACAGGGCTCGTCAGGATCAGGTCTCCCTTGGTGCCGTTGATCTCTATATGAAGGTTGGTTCCCCGCGAGAGCCCACCGCGGAAGTGAGCACTCAAGGCAGCGCCGTTCTCCAGCAGGCCGCTGACCACGATCTGGTCGGGTGCCGTGAACGGGACCTGCTTCCCGGTCTCCACCACGCGAACCATCGACCGGCTGTTTGAAAGCGCTCCGCCAACGGATTTAAGTCCGGACCCCAGTGCAAAGAGCGTTGCGTCAAGAGTATGCGCAAACGGCACGTGCAACATCGAGGCTCCGTTCGCCATATCAAGCGTGTAGAGATAGGTCTCGTTGATCTCCTCGCCCCATATAATACCGGAGCCGAGGACGGACACAGACAACACCTCTCCGACGTAGCCGCCCTTGATCAAATCCCTGATTAAAGCGATTGCAGGAACGGAACGCGTCTGCAGCCCGATGGCCGTGAACGCGTTCTTCGTCTTTGAGAAGGCGTGCATTTTCTCGGCATCGGCGAGGTTCATCCCCAGTGGCCACTCAGAGAAAACCGCCTTGCCAGCCTCGAGGGCCTTTGTCACCAGCTCAAGATGGTGCGGCACCTTCACCGTCACCACGACGAGGTCGACGTTCGGATCATTCACGAGTTCGCCGGTCGATGCGTGGCCTCTGTCTGCGCCGAACTTCAGCGCGGACGCCTGCGCGATGTCCTTCTTGTTGTGGCTGACGGCCGTGATGCGGAATTGCGGCAGCGCCTTCAGGGCCGGGATGTGGGCAGTCGTTGCCCAACCCTTGTCCGGATGTACGCCGATGATGCCGACTTTGATGGGATTGCCTGTCATGCCGCGTTCTCCTTCGGCTCGATTTCAAGGATAGTGCGGCGAAGCTCCAGGTGCGCCAACCGCCACTGTCCGTCTTCCAGCCGCCATGTTTCGTGATAGTGCCCGTAGCCGTGCATGGATGCGGGTCGACCGTCTTTTCCATCCGGGAAGATCAGGTAGTCTTCCATCGACCAGACGGCGCTGATCTCACTTTCCGACACGATGTCGATCTCGTCGTTATGGACCTGATGGATCGACTTCACTCCTGAGAGATACGCCTTCGTGACGGCAACGAACTCGTCGGCGGCGTCGAATTGCGCCAGTAGGACGCCATCCTCTCCGACGAAACGGATGGTTGGTTTGCGTGCGAAAAGCGCGGCGAACTCGACCCACTGATGGGTGTCCACGTAACGGCAGTACCGGGCTTTGAGTGTCCGGATGGTTTCAGCTAGAGCGAGACGTTTCTGCAATTGGAATCTCCTTTTCGCGCCACCATATAGCGACGCACACCAAGAGCCTTCAGCCTCGATCGTCCCAAGTTTTGGCTCGATCGTCCATCATAGGAACATTTAATTGGACCCCTTGAGCGACATCTTTTCTTCCATGCGTATCAGGAAGGCGAAGTTTACGACGCTTGATGCCACAGCACCTTGGGGCGTCATCTCGAACGGCGACCCTTCGATAAAATTCGTGCTCGTAGTGCGGGGATCGGGGGTACTGACGACACGGGACAACCCAGACCCTGTGGCACTGCGAGCAGGCGACGTCTTCATTATGTTCGGAGACGAGCCATACCGCGTCTACGACCACGAGCGTTCGCGTGTCGATGACTGTCTTGATGTCGAGGCGCTCAGGGAAGGCAACCGGATTCAATTCGGCGGTGGCGGCACGACGACGACATTCATCAGCGGCTTCTTCGAAATCGACAGGCTGGACGCCCGGCCGCTGCTCAATGTGTTGCCGGGGCTCCTCCATCTGAAGTCCGAGCAGAACCGAAGCCGTGCGTTCCAGGCGGTACTCGAGCTACTGGCAGCGGAAGCGGATGCGCCGGGGCTCGGATCGGACGCCGTCGTGAGACGGCTGTTCGAACTGCTCTTCGTTCACGCAGTACGCGCCTATTCGGAGCAATGGGGGACCGCAAAGACAGGTTGGCTGGCTGCGGTCGCGGACAGAAACCTCGCGCTTGCGATCGAGGCGATGCACGCCACCCCCCAGACGCCATGGACCGTCGATCGGCTGGCGCAGAAGGCGGGCATGTCGCGATCCGCTTTCGCAGCCCGCTTCAAGGAGGTCGTCGGTCAAGCTCCGCTTGCCTATCTGACCGAATGGAGGATTTATCAAGCCGCCCGGCTGATAGAAGCCAATGACAACAAGATTTCTGTTATCGCGCGCCGGATCGGATACCAGTCCGAGGCTGCCTTCACCAAGGCGTTCAGAAAGGTGATGGGGCGCAATCCTAGCGAATACAGAAAGAGTCCAAGCGCTACCGAAGCGCCGACTTCTGCCGCTAGCGAGGGAATGCGAGAAGCCGCGTAATCGCCTGCAACAGCGCCCGGCTGTTGAGCGGCTTGCGCATAAACACCCGGTGGTCGTCAGCGCCAGCGTAGCCCTTGTCTTCGATATCGGTGCGCCCGGTCATTAATATCATGGCCATTCCGGGCTCCTGGCCGCGTACCGCCTGTTCCAGCTCGAACCCGTCCATGGTGTCCATTTTGATATCGGTGATGACGCAGTCAAAGGCCGTAAGGTCGCCGCTGGTCAGGAAGGAGTACGGAGAGCGATAGGTTTTGGCCGCGTAGCCCACGGACTCCAGAAGCTCCCGCAATCCCTCTAAGACCCGCTTGTCATCGTCCACGATTGCAAAGGTATGGCTCGCCTGCGCTGTCATTCATCAATTTCCATGTCGGGAATGGGTAATCGGTATGCTGAGTTTGCCGGCGATCCGCACCAGATCGGCTAGAGAATCCGCGTGCATCTTGCGCATCATGTTTCCCCGGTGAATCTGGAACGTGATCTCGCTGATACCCAGTTTGGCTGCCCCTTGCTTGTTCATCAGTCCACTCACAACGAGCGGGAGAACGTCTCGTTCCCTCGCGGACAGACATTCGAGCTTCGCCTGGAGGTCCTGGAGCGCAGCGCGTTCCTGCCGAGCCACCCGGTCGCGATCGAGAGCTGTTTTGATCGAGGCGAGCAGGTCTCGCTCCCTAAACGGTTTCGGAAGGAAATCGACAGCGCCGAGTTTCATGGCGCGCACGGTCATCGGAATATCCCCATGCCCTGTTATGAAGATGATCGGCGGATGAGGGTTGCCCGACAGCTGCGCCTGAAGCTCGAACCCGTCGACGTCGGGAAGCCGAATGTCGAGGACAAGACAGGAAGGTGTGTCGGGTTTGGGTGCATCGAGATATTCGCGTCCGCTCGCGAACGTCAACACGTTCATTCGCCAGGCTTCCAGGAAGTCGGAAAGGCCGTCCCGGACCCGCTTGTCATCATCGACGACAAAAACGGCGTGATCTTCATTGTACATTGGGTTCTCCTTCGGCTGTAGGAAGGGAAAAACGGAACACGGTTCCCGAGGGCTCAGATGGAGCCGCCCACAGTGCTCCGGCGTGTGCCCCGACAATGCTCCGGCAGATCGACAGGCCGATCCCCATGCCGTTGTGCTTCGTGGTGTAGAAAGGTTCGAATATCTTCTCGGTATCGTGCAATCCGGTGCCGCTATCCCGAATGTCTACCACCGCGTTCCCGCCGTCGACCTTCGTTCGAATTTCCAGCAGCCTGGCCGCCCCATTTAGGGTCGCCATCGCATCTAGGGCATTTTGAATGAGGTTTACGAGCACCTGCAGAATGAGGCCCCTGTCGAAAAGCACCTCGGGCAAGTCGTCTTGAAGTTCTATCCGCAAATCGCACCTCGACGCTGCAATACGCTCCCGAAGTAGAACGCAAGCTTCCTCAATGACGGTATTGAGATTGCCCGGCGATTTCGCTCCTCCGGACTGGCGAAATAGTGCCTTGACCCTGGTGATAACTTCGGCGGCGTCGTTGGCCGCATCGGCGGCCTTCCTGGCGCTCTTCTTCGCGCGCTCGAAATTTGGAGGCGTGGCCTCGAGCCACTTTTCCGTCGCGCCGCTGTTGGTGACCACGGCTACCAGCGGCTGGTTGATCTCATGTGCGATCGACGCAGAAAGCTCCGCCAGACTTGCGGCGCGTGTGGCCAGCTCAAGCTGGTGCTGCGCTTTTTGCAACTGCGCCTGCGCTTGCGTTTCGTCCTCGACATCGACGATGACGCCGTACCACTGAACTAGCCGGCTTTGGCAGTCACGGAGGACACGCGCTCTGCAGTCGACAAGGTGATATCCGCCGTCGGCCAGACGGTGGCGGTATTTCAGCGCGATCGGTTCGCCTGTTTTGAATGACTGCTCGAAACGGTTCCTGAGGGCCGGAGCGTCGGCCGGATGGACGAGGTTGCTGATCATCGGAGCGAATCCCGACCCGTTGGCCCCTCGCAGTGCCTCCAGCGTCACCCCGGAATATTTCATCAAGGGCTCATTGAAGTAGGTTGGCTGGCCGTCGGGGCTGGCGCACCAGACGAATGCGGGCAGGGTGTCCAGCATCAATCGAAGTCGATCCGCATTCGAGCGCAGTTCCTCTTGCGTCCGGTGAAGTTCCTCGATGTCGACGTTGGTCCCGTACCACTGGATTATCTCGCCGTTCTCGCCGAGCAGCGGGGCCGCGGTCACCCGGTTCCAACGGTATGTCCCATCATTGAACCGAAGGCGGCAGATCAGCGAGAGAGGCGTCTTCTGTTTGACGCAATCGGCCCACGTCGATTGGAAACCAGCCATGTCGTCGGCATGAACGACCCCGAAATTGTTGTCCCTGATTTGCTCCGTTGTCGCGCCGAGATATTCCAGTAGTTTGGGATTCTGATAGATTGGCTCACCGTTGGGAGCTCCGCACCATATCATCACGGGCATGGTATCGATGAGAGTGCGTAGCTGGCGCTCACTGTCGGCCAGCCGTTGCTCGGCTCTCCGTTTCTCGTCGACATCGATGGTGGTGCCATACCATCCCTGAATATCACCTCGTTCATTCAGATGGGGGCGTCCATATGCGTGGAACCAGTTGTAGTCGCCATCGGCCCGCCTGATGCGATGGACGGACTCGAAGGGCGTACCCGTCCTCATACTGGTGAGCCAAGCCTGAGTCACACGCTCTGAATCTTCAGGATGCACGGCCTCCAGGCCCGTGCGTCCGGTGGCGTTGAACTCGTCCGTGCTCTTGCCGACATAATCGACGACGCTCGGGTTGACGTAGACAAAATTTCCCTTGGCGTCGGTCGCCCAGCCAAGCCCCGGCATGCTTTCCACGATCAGTCTCGCGTCGACGAGATTCTGGTCGATAGTTGCCCGTTTCCGCCAGATGCTTACCAGCCAGAAAGCGCCGATCCCCGACAAAAGGAACGCCAAGGGTCGCGTGATCGAGCCTGTCCGCGCCTCGTAAACCAACAGGATCAGGGCGCATCCGACGATCAACAAAAGTGCAACCGCTGCCGCAGTCTGCCTGCGTTCGATGAACATAAGCGCGGCCACGACGATGAACAATGCACCATAGGGTTCCTGTTCGAATGCTCCCAAAGCAGTTCCCGCGAAGCCCGTAGCAAGTGCAGGCGCGTATTGCCGTATTTCAATCCCCCTCACGACATTCTCCCGGTCCACGCCACTGAAGTTGCCGGAACCATACTTCGATCCCGAAGATCAAGCCAGACGGACCGCGAGACTAACGGAAACATATGATTGGCCGACCGGACTCTGCTGCATATCCTCCCCGAAATCGAAACGTGATGGACGGACGGCCAAGAGTCACCGTCCTCGCCGTCCGATACGCCGCCCGATGGTTGGCAGAAGGATCGAGGCACATGACATCCGGTAACCCGATACACCTCCCGATATCGCGCCGCACCGTGCTCGGAACCGCCGCTGGGGCCTTTGGAGCATCGTTATTCGGATTTCCCGAACTGGCTCCGGTCCAGACCGCAAGCGCACAGTCGAGCCAACCATCAGCCGAGGAAAAGAAAATGGGCATGATCACCACGAAAGACGGGACGCAGATTTTCTACAAGGACTGGGGCAAGGGACAGCCTGTGGTTTTCCACCACGGATGGCCGCTCAGCGCCGATGACTGGGACAACCAGATGCTCTTCTTCCTAAGCAAGGGATACAGAGTGATCGCGCACGACAGGCGCGGACATGGTCGCTCGACGCAGACCGCCATCGGCAACGATATGGACACATATGCCGCCGACGTCGCGGAGCTGGCGGAGGCACTCGACCTGAGGAATGCGATCCACGTCGGTCACTCGACGGGAGGCGGTGAAGTTACCCGCTATGTCGCCCAGCATGGGAAGGGCAGAGTCGCCAAGGCCGTGATCATATCGGCGATCCCACCAGTCATGTTGAAATCCGACAGTAATCCGGGCGGCCTGCCGATCTCAGTGTTCGACGATCTGCGCGCCCAGCTCGCTGCCAACCGCGCGCAATTCTATCTCGACGTGCCAAGCGGCCCCTTCTACGGCTTTAACAGGAAGGATGCAAAGGTCTATCCGGGCTTGATCCAGAACTGGTGGCGGCAGGGAATGATCGGCGGCGCTGTCGCACATTACGAATGTATCAAGGTCTTTTCTGAAACGGACTTCACAGAGGACCTCAAGAAAATCGATGTCCCCGTACTCGTGATGCACGGCGACGACGACCAGATCGTTCCGATCGCGGACGCCGCACTCCTCTCGATCAAGCTGCTCAAGAACGGCACGCTGAAAGTCTACAAAGGCCTGCCGCACGGAATGTGCAGCACCCATCCGGATATTATCAACCCCGATCTGCTGGCATTTTTCCAGGCATGATCGTTCGGCGGACAAGCGGCTCCAGGTGAATCCCAAGCTCCCTGGAGCCGCTCCGCCTTTCCCAAAGGACATGCGATGACCCAGGATTTCAAGATTTCACGCCGCGGATTTTGCCTATGCTGCATGGCCGCCACGACCTTTGCCGCCACGGGAGGCTGGCTTAGCCCTCCTGAGGTCTTTGCTAAGGCACAGGGCATCGTTGACATGATCCGCGATGAAGCTGCAAAGGCACCGATCAAAATCCACAAGGCAAGAGCCGGCGTGTCGATCCTGGAGGGATCGGGCGGCAACATAGCCGTCCTGACCGGCGGTGATGGCAAGGTGTTGATCGACGGGGGCATAACCGCATCGCGTCCCAGAATACGCGATGCTTTGGCCGGCTTGGGCAAACAGCCCGTCCGTCATCTCGTAAACACCCACTGGCACTTCGATCACACCGACGGAAACGAATGGCTGAACGGCGAAGGAGCGGCGATCCTCGCCCATGAAAACACAAAAGCACACCTAATGACGGTGCAGAAGGTCGAGGACTGGGACTTCGAATTTCCACGGCCGCCTCTCGCGGCTGTGCCCTCGGAGACCGTCGGTGACGAGATGTCTCTGGAATTGAACAAGTCGACGCTGATGCTCAAACACCATCCGAACGCCCATACGGACGGCGACATCTCGGTCGCGTTCGGCGAAGCTGACATTGTTCATACCGGAGACCTTTACTGGAACGGCATCTATCCGTTCATCGATTACTCCACAGGCGGCGGCATCGACGGAAAAATCAAGGCCGTGGAGGAAATCCTCTCGCGCGTCGGCGAGAAGACAATTGTCATCCCCGGTCACGGCCAGCCGCTCAGCAAGAAGTCGGAGCTTAGCGACTATCGAACGATGCTCGTCGATATCCGCGGGAACGTCGCCAAGCTCAAGTCGGAGGGCAAGCCGGTCGATGCGGTGATCGCTGCCAAGCCAACGGCGGCGTTCGACGCGAAGTGGGGGCAATTCGTTATCTCACCCGACTTTTTCGCACGTCTTGTCTACCACGGCGTTTGACGCCGCAACACGGAGCCATCCTATGTCGATGATCGACTGGAATGCCTACCACAGTCAGGTGCTTGCCGGAGTTGGCGAGCTGGCGGCCCTGAGCCCCGACGTCATCCGCGGTTATCAAGCGATCGGGGGAGCAGCCAGAAAGACCGACCTCCTCGGGTCGAAAGTCAACGAGCTGATCGCCTTGGCTGTTGCGGTTTCCCTGCGCTGCGACGGCTGCATCGTCGTCCATACCGAGGCCGCGCTCAAAGCTGGCGCGACACGAGAGGAAATCGCCGAGGCGCTCGGAACAGCGATCGGTGTCAACGCCGGGGCAGGTCTTGTCTACTCCACACGCGTGATGGATGCCTTCAAGGCTAAGACACAGGACAAACGCGAAGTCTGACAGCGGGGAGCAAGTAGCTCCTGAAAGGACATCGATATGGCATCCTGACGGCAATGATACTTGCATACGTCGGATATGCGTTTCTCGTCACCGTCAGCGGCGGGCTAGTGAGCAGCTTTGTGTAGCAAGTGCCACCACTGGCAGCTTGATGGGCCCGAAGCCGACCTTCGCAGCGTCGCGCAGGAAGGTCGGCACAGAGTCAACACTTAGTCCAGTATGAAAACGTTTGTCGCCTCATGGCGGCCGCGCAACACAAGCTGGCCGACAGGTCGCGCCGAGCATCCGGAACCGGCAGATCGCAGCACGATGTCGCTGACCAGAATGACCGCTTGGTCATCGTCGGTCATGCGCTCTTTGGCGACCGCCTCGAGGCGTTGCGCAGTGTTCACGACATCCCCGACCAGCGTAAAGTTGATACGCCCAGGAGCCCCGATGTTTCCCACCATCGCGGGGCCAGCATGTATGCCTATCCGGATTCTCACGGGCGGCAGGCCAAGTCCTCGTCGACGCTGATTGTCAGCGACAATCGCGGCCGCAATGGCGCTCGCCGCGCGACAGGCTCGGGCAGAATGATCCAGCTGCAATTCGGGCGCTCCCCAAAACGCCATCAACGAGTCGCCGATGTACTTATCTATGGTGCCGCCTTCCGCCTCCACGCAGGCGGCGAGGAGCCGGAAATGCTCATTGAGAAACGCCGCCGCATCGGACGCCGACAGCCGCTCGGCGAGGCTCGTGAAGTCGACGATGTCGGTAAACAGCACAGTGACATCCCGCTCTACAAGGGTTGTCGCCTGTTCGCCCTGCGCCATGAGCTGCTTGACTAGGCGTCGCGGTACGTAGGTCTCGAACCAGTGCAAGGTCACTATGAGCGCATTGTAGGCTCGGATCGCCTCGTCCAGTTCACGAAGATGACTGCCGGCGAGCGGGCGGGCAGCCATGAGATCGAGCGTGCGAATTGCGGACGTTGCGCGTGCCAGGCGCAATATCGGCTTTCCGATCGCGTAGCCGACCCCCCAGGCGCAAGCGACCGCAGCAAGAACAGCCGCGAGCCCCAGCCAGGCCGCTCGCTCAAGCCGGCGCACTTCGCCGCCAATCTCGTCGAGCGGTAGATAACGGCCGACGACCCAAGGCTGATCGCTGTATCCTATGACGTCGCGATAGATGAAGACATAGGAAGCGCGATCGACGGTGACGATATGGCTTTTCGACGAATCTACGAGAGGTGCCGCGCCCGCTTCGAGGTCCGGGTTCCAGATCGACGCCAGCACCCGATCTCCGATCTCGGTCACTTCGGGAAGGGGCTTGTCCCGCTTGAAGAGTTGAGGGTTGTGGGCAAGCGCCGCATGGGCGAGGACATGATTGCGGCCGAGAAGT
The DNA here is from genome assembly GCF_012641395.1 of Rhizobium sp. P32RR-XVIII. Taxonomy (GTDB): domain Bacteria; phylum Pseudomonadota; class Alphaproteobacteria; order Rhizobiales; family Rhizobiaceae; genus Rhizobium. Next base: position 16,574 of record NZ_JABAIH010000039.1, read on the forward strand.
ATAAATGCGCCGGCATCTGATCCGGCGGGCGACTCGGCGAGAAAGCGTGACAGCTCCGCGACCGTGACCGTGGTCAACAAAATCCCGAGAAAAGAACCCTCATGCCACAGCGGGGTACGAACATTCACGAGAGGCTGCCGCAGCCGTTCGCTCCAGAGAATTTCTCCCCAGATGGGGCGACCCGCGCGGCGCGCCATCTCAAACGCATCGTCCAGGCCGGGGACCGTGTGCATGTCGATCTTTCGCAGGACAACTTCGTCGCCAGTGCGTTCAACGCGTAGCTGCTTCAAATCCGTGCGGATGACGGCGAGCGCGGCTATCTGTGGGATGCCGGCGAGTGCCGCCCGAAGCTGACTCATGGAGGCAGCCTCATCCTGGTGGTCGAGATCGCCGTCGAGGAAAAGCTTGGCCAGGAATTCGGACTGGTCACGGGCAGGATCGAGGTGCAAGCGAGTTCGTTCCATAATCGTGTCCATAATTCGCTCACTGCGGTCGCGGACGAGTGCGACTGTGTTCTGGCGGCCGCTTTCCAGGGCGAGGATCAACGCTGCCGCGGTGACCGCAATGATGACGCCGAACGTTGCCGCCAATGCCACGTGTATGGGGATGCCGCTTAGATGCTTCGATGATGCGTTGTCGCCGCTGTTGTGCCAAGCCTTGTCGCCACCCGCCGATCGAGCTCTCGGCAGGCGTTTCCAGGCCAGCAATTTCGGACCGACAATAGACATCCGACGATCAGCGAACTGCGAGCAAGAAGAACGGCGGGTGTAGTCAGGGACGCCTCCGTGAAATCGCTCGCTTGAGGGTTTGATGCTTTCAGCTTCGGTTTTTCAGTAATGAAGATGCAGCACGACCGGTGCTTGCTCCCCTTTCGGGACCACCACGAACAGATTGTCGAACGCACTCCGTTCAATCTTGATTTCCTCGGGGTCTCCCAGCGCCGCGAGAATCTCTGGAATGGTGCTCCAATGCCCTACAACAAGCACTTTGTCCTTGCCGTGCTCTGAGCGGAGTAGACGGACCAAACCGCCACTGTCCTCATAGGAATGAACACGAATTTCGAGTCCACGGGCCTTCGCCAGAGGCTCGGCCGTCTCGACCGTGCGCCTAGCTTGCGTGGCATAGACGGCGGTGATGCCTGCATCCTTCAGTCGCTCAGCCAGCATCCTGGCTCGTTGTTGTCCCGACTCCGACAGCGGGGTTTCGTCGCGAATCTCATCGAGGCTCAGTGTTGTTGGCGGATCAGTGTGCCGAACGATGTAGATCGCCTCCTGCGCGCCGACTGAGTGGGGCAATACAAGGCTGCCGGCAGCCAAACCGATCAGTAGTCGGAGGGTCCTAGCTTTCATGGCCGTGCTCCCTCGTTCGTTCTTTCAGGGAAACGAGCAATACTACCATGCAACACAGGTTGCAGACAGCCGAATCGCAGTCTCTGGGCCGGGTCTTGGCGGGCCTCCTCTCATGGCTGGCCATGGGAGTGACGCTTGGTGTCCTTCGCAGAAGCGGTGGCAAACCGTAGTAGGCTAGTCAGCGCGCCTTACACTAGCATTACAGTTGCATATTTATCTATGATCTGAATCTATGGGTCTCCATGATTCGGAGGTCATGGATGGCAGGTGCATCAATCGAGACGACGCTTGAGCTATGGGCATCATCGTTGCGCGACGTGA
>NZ_JABAIH010000003.1 GCF_012641395.1 Rhizobium sp. P32RR-XVIII
TCGCCGCAGCCTGGCTCCAGGCAACGCGCCACGGCGCACCGTAGGCACAGCGGACCTCGAGCTGGCCGGTAACGGTGATGATTTGCAAGAGATGGCTTAGCCAATCGACTTCGGACATAGGGACCTCAGGAACTTAAAGTGCTCAAGCATCTTATCGTAGTTGCACGCCGGTTATACGCGTGTACGAGCTGATTGGACACATAACGAGCAAACTCGTCAGGGGACTTGTCGGCCACACTTCAAAACCCGGCGCGGCGAGCTTTTCTTGCGCGGTCTGCCAGGACTACTTGACGGCACGGAGGACGGCGATGCGCCGCACGAGGCCTGAGGACGGATCCGCACCCAGCCTGTCACGCAAATAGCTTTCGGTACTGGATGAAACCCGAGCGGTCAGCGAGACGGTCGTAAAGCTGCATGGCGCTATGGTTGGATTCGTGTGTTGTCCAGTACACTCGGGACGCCCCGCGACGTCTCGCATCCGCATAGACATGTTCGATCAGCGCGCGGCCGATGCCGCTGCCACGCGCATCGTCGGCAACAAATAGGTCTTGAAGATAACAGTAGTCGTCCGTCGTCCAGGTGGATCGATGGTAGATCGAATGCACCAGCCCCAATGCTTCTTCGCCCACCATGGCAAGCGCCGCATGCATCGGCTCGACTGGGTCCAAGAAGTGTGCCCAGTTCTCGAGCGTCACGGACTCGGGGATATCCACTTCGTAAAATCGTTGATAGCCTTTCCACAGCGGAAGCCAAGTATCAAAATCGTTGCTGTCAATGGATTTGATTTCAACTGATTGCATAGCATGCTCCTGAAATTTTAGGCCGCCGTCACTTCCAGCCCGCGCTGCACCGCCGGACGCGCGAGGCCGCGGTCGAGCCACGCCTGCACATGAAGAAAGCGCTCGAAGCCGACGATCACTTTCTTCCTCCTAGGTGAGTGGCCCATCTCAGCGACCGGCACTTAGCCCACCGTCGACGTGCAGGATCTCTCCAGTGATAAACGGTGCCGAGTCGAGAAAGAGGATTGCGTCGGCGATTTCGCTTGTTTCACCCATGCGTCCGATAGGGTGGAAAGCTCCCAGTGCTTCGTGAGTTTCAGGTGCGTGCATCGGCGTCCTTATGATCCCCGGAGCGACGGCGTTCACGCGAATGCCCTTCTTCGCGTACTCGATCGCCAGTGATTTCGTGGCGGCGTTGAGGCCGCCCTTCGTCATAGCCGCCAAGACCGAGTAGATCCCACTGACTGGAGTGGGGCCTATGCTGGCCGTGACGCTCACCACGTGGCCATTCGAATGCTTTTCCATCTCGGCGATCGCGAGTTGCGTGATGTGATAGAAGCCCGCCATGTTCACATTCATCACGGCGGCATAGTCTTCGGCGGTGTGTTCGGTGAAAGGCTTTCCGATGTAGATGCCGGCGTTGTTCACCAGCGTATCGATCCGGCCAAATCGCTCGATACCTTCGGAAATGACACGTTGGGCGGTTGTGGGATCGCCGATGTCACCGGCAATGCTCAGGATGTTCTCGTCGTCGGACGGCTTGATCGAACGTGAGGTCGCGACAATGCGGTAATCGAGCTTTCGGAAGGCCTCTACGACTTTAGCGCCGATGCCTTGTGAAGCACCGGTGACGACAACAACCTTCTGTGACTTGTTCATGCTTTTACCCCGGAAAATAGAGTGTCCTAACCTTATCGGCACAGACGAAAAGCCCGGATGCCCCATGAAACTCTCCTGGGTGCATCCGGGCTTTCGTACGCTACCGGATAGAGTTCAGATCGAGCCGGCCGGCCTAACGGCCGGAAAGTCCTTCTCGGGATCGACTACGTTATTGAAAAAGTTCGTCAGGGAGTACATGGCTACCAGCGCGACGATCTCTATGATGTTCGCATCCGTATAGCCGGCATCGCGGACGGTTTTCAGATCGGCGTCACTGACCTGTCCTCGGGTCTCGATGACCTTGCGTGCAAACTGCACGGCGGCGTCCCGCTTCGGATCGTTGGCATGCCCCTTCCGAGCGAGAATGATGTCATCTGCCGACAGCCTGGCCATATGCTCAGCCGTAAAGCTGTGAACCGTCAGGCAGTAATTGCAGCCATTCACTTCGGAGACGGCGAGACCAATGCTGTCTCGCGTCTTCACGTCGAGCGCCTTGCTCATGGAGCCGAACAGGGTGGCCCATGAGTTGAACGCGATCGGGCTCGCCGCGAAGGTCGCCATCATATTCGGGGTGAACCCGATATTCTTGGTGAATGCATCGAGAGTGGATTTCGAATCGGCCGGTACCTGTTCCGGCTTTAGAGCTGCAGATCTTGGCATCGTAGTCTCCGTAAATTGCTGGATTTACTGATAATCAAACGAGGTCCAGCACATCGGCCACGGGACGGCGCGGCTTCTGCGGCCAGTTTCCAGGGCGTTCCGCGCCGACGGACAACAGCATCACCGGCACTTCGTCATGGGCAAGTTCGAACTCGCGGTGCACCGCGTCGGCATCGAAACCGATCATCGGCGTCGAACCCAGGCCAAGCGAGCCGGCTGCATAAATCATCGCCGCGGCGCCAAAGGTGGCGGTGCGCACTGCTTCGTCGCGACGGCGCTGCGGGTATTCCATGTACAGATCGCGTGCGGGGATTTCCCAATCGGGCACCAACCTTGCCGGCATGATGCCCGCTTCAACGACCGGTGCCAGGCGGTCTGGTATTACGCTGGTTTCGACCAGCTGGCCGCAGACGATGAAGGTCACGGCCGCTTCAGTGATCGCCGGCTGGCTCCACGCGATCGGACTGAGCCGAGCCTTGGCTTCAGGCGTGCGTACGGCGATAAAACGCCAGTTCTGCAAGTGGAACGATGTCGGCGCACTAGTGCCGATCCGCACCAGTTCGCGGATTTGGTCGTCGCTCAAGCTGGCGGAAGGGTCGTAATACTTGGTGGCCCTGCGGCTCAGGATAGTTTCGATGACGGCGTTGGTCATGGCGGTTCCTATGGGTGAAGGGATAGGTTGGGGAACGAGAGTGTTTTCGCTCTCTTTGCTGGGAATGCTGCAGGGATGGAGCCCGTTCGACGTCACATGCGAGGAGCCATGGGTAGGTTCCCGGATTGCCCTCGGCACGGCTGATAGGACGCGACCGGCCGATCTGGACAGCGCCGGCCGGTCGTTCCCGCCGCCTGGTCCGTCACAACGATTGCCCTCATCGTCCACCTGCCTGTGTAGTAGGTCTTCATCTTCCGAATTCCTTTGCAGACGAGTGAAAATAGGATCGGCGAAACGCAATGGTCCAATGACCTTTGGCTATGGAATTGATGCCACCGACCTGGTGCGCAAAAAATCAACCGCGCGGTACAAATCTCTGCTTCTCGCCTCGAAAGAAGCGTTAGCGAATGAGCATTGAAGGTTATCGAACGTCATCGATCTATGGCGGAGCAGATCATCGCGAAGTGGATGTGCGCTGGGGCGGGGTTCGACGGCCGACGCCATGCGGCCCGGTCGTCGCCCGAGATCAAGTGGGCTGAGCCAAGCAAAAGAACGAGAGTGGCGAAGTCATTTTTCCCGACCGAGGACCGAAGCACCATCTCCTACAAGGATTGGGGCCCGCGGGATCCCCAGCCGATTTGCTTCTACCACCGCCGGCCGGCCAGTTCAGACGACTGGGAAGCGTTGGATCGACGACGTCGAACGATGCTGCTTGACGAGGAGCGCTACGGCTTCCTCTTCCGGTTGTCCATTCTGTTTCGCGAGTTCCTTCACGAACGTCTCGACGCCTTCAGACAAAGTCGGCCCCGGCAACATAGAATTGACGGTGACCGCCGTACCTTTGGTCAATTCCGCAAGCCCCCGCGAGATAGCAAGCTGCACGGCTTGGGTTGCACCGTATTGAATCATCTCCGTCGGAATGTTCAGCGCGGATTCCGACGGGACGAAAACGATACGGCCCCAATTACGCTGGAGCATCCCCTTGATGTAAGCGCGTGACAGACGCACACCGGACATCACGTTCGCTTCGAAGAAGCCCGTCCAGTCTTCGTCGGTGATGTCGAAGAAATCATTCGGCTCGAAAATACCGGAGTTGTTGATCAGGATGTCGGTGCTCGGCACCGCTTCAACCAGCTTCGCGCAGCCCAATGCCGTCGACACGTCCGCGGCGACCCCGCGCACCTTAGCAAACGGCACAACCTTCGTGATCAACACGACCGCGGCGTCCACGCCGGCTTCCGATCGGCCATTCACGACGACGCTCGCGCCCGTTCCCGCAAGCCGCCTGGCAATGGCAAGACCGATACCGCTCGTTGAGCCGGTCACGATTACGGTTTTGCCCGACAAATCGATTTTCATGGAGTGCTGCTTAGCTAGTATGACGGTTCGGGAGCTCTGGGCGACATCATTCGTCGGATGCGGAAGCATCCTCAACCTGAGATCCGGCAAGTTCGCGAACTCTGTTGAGGATGTCGGACGGCTCTTGGCGGATCGTAAAATCAGGCTCGACGAAGGAGTCTCTGATTATGCCGTCTTGATCGATCACGAAAGTCGCCGGGATTGGCAGCATCCACTCAGTCGATCCATGACGGTGCCCGAAGTCGTAACCCTGCCCCGAGTAGTGCGCCTTGGTTTCCTCAGGGACGCGAAACAAGACGCCATAAGATATCGCCACCCCGTGGTCGACGTCCGCGAGCATCGTCAGGTCGAGGTTCAACTGCCGTTTCAGCTGCCTCGGCAGATCACGGGTCTCGGGAGACACCACGACGAGGTTCGCCTTCAGACTATCAAATTGGGCCTTGGCCGCTTGAAGAGCGCGAAGCTCTGCGTTGCAGAATGGGCACCATCCACCCCGGTAGAAGCTAACCACAAGCGGCCCTTCACCACGAAGCTGTTCGGACGAATGAAGTCGTCCATTTGCATCGGGTAGAAGAAAATCTGGCGCCGTGTCGCCAACCTGCAATGCGTGCGAGGCGATGTCTGCCTTGCGGAGCCAATCGACGAGAAAGAGGTAGGATTCCCGGTCGGCGTCATTGAACCCGGCCATGAGCTCGTTACGCACTTGATTGAGGGTCTTAGTTAAGTGGTCAGACATCAATTCGACGGTCATCAGTATACCGGGTATCTTAAGAAATGGGCAATATGTGGACTCATGCGGACATACCGGTCGCTTCGAGGTGGCTGTGACGCTCAGTTTGGAGAGGCGATCCCGTATGAAGAGACCAGTCGCGCAACCGCGCGACCTTTACGAAGGCGTCAAGCGCCGGTGAGTAGCGTCGGCCTTGCACCGCAAGAAGCCGGACCTCCCGCCATACCGGATCCCCCTCGATCGGAAGCGCCTTTAGGGAGGGTAGCCGGGGCATATGCTCGGGAGCGAGGACTATTCCAAACCCCGCCTCTGCCAAATGCTGCAGGTGCAAGTCGTGGCAGCTGCGATGGTTGGGATGCGGCGGCGGCGGCGCGTCGGCAAAGCAGAGACGGCGAAATTTCGGAGCCACGTCACAATAGGTGCGCTCAAGAATAATGGCTTCGCGAAGCGCTTCGATTCCGATCGCCGGAAGATCGGCAAGTTCATGCGACGAAGCGAGAACGGCGACATAGCGCTCTTCGAACAGCGCCCAATCGTCGATTCTTTCCGGTCTCTCGTCGAGATCACCAACCAAGGCGACATTTACTTCGCCCTCTAATAGGAGCTCGACAAGGCGGCTTGGCTGCTCTTCCCGAAGCTCGACATGGAGGCCGGGGACGAATTTGCGAATCTCAGCGATGGGCTCGAGAACGAGCGATGCGGAAATGGATGGGGCGAGACCGATCGTTAATGGAGCTACTTCCTTTTGCTGAAACTCCCGCGCCCGGCGTCGAACAGCCTCAGTCGATGCAAGTGCGCGCTCAAGCATGGGCAGCACCGCCTTGCCCAAGTCAGTGAGGTGGGTAAGTTGACGTTCTCGGTAGATGAGCTCGCCCCCAAGTTCCTGCTCCAGCCTTTGCACGCCCTTGGTCAGTGCCGGTTGCGTGACGTTACACATCTCCGCGGCACGCGTGAAGTTGCGCGTGCTTGCGACAGCTAGAAAGTACCGTACCTGGTGGAGCTCCATTGGTGTTCACCGTCAACTGTTTCGGTCACTACTGAGCCCCTGCGATGGCAATGCAGCATCACGCTGGGGCGCTATATCCGAAAGCTACGTTGCCACCGGTGCCGTCGCGATGAAACCCGCGTCGGGCATCCCTGGACGGGCGGACACGCTTTGTGGAATCCAGAGCGGGCCTAGCGTCGAGGATCAGTGCATCAGGCATGCGCGAATATGGCTAAGGATTGGAAAGAGCTCGGTTGGGTCGCAGCGTCGGGTGTAGTTGGGGCTGATATCGGCGTACTCGACGATCCCATCTGGTCTTATTACGTACAGAGCTGGCATCGTTAGTGTCCAACTCGACTCCCCATTCACGGCGGCAAGGTCGAGACCGGATTCTATTTCAGTGGCGCGCAACTCTGGGGACAGCTTCCAACGCAGGCCGAACGCGCGAGCTACCTTCCCGCCGCGGTCGACGAGGCTGGGGAACGATAAGCCATTCATTCGCTCAGTAGAGCGGCTCTCGTGCGCGGACTGTTGAGAAATCGCGACGATCGACGCCCCCAATGAGTGGAGTTGCGACGCGACAGTCTGGATCACTCGTAAATTGAGGCTACAATAGGGGCACCATCCGCCCCTATAGAAAATAATGAGAACTGGGCCCCTGTTTAGAAGGTCGTCGGATGAAATCACGTTGCCATCGGGATCGCGCAGGCGGAATCCTGGAGCTTGGTCTCCGGCGTGAATAGCTCTTTCGGCGATACCCGAGGAGACCAGATCGTTGATAGCCTCCTGGCGGACACGCCAAATATGAGGGGGGGTGTTTTCATGATCCCTGTCCCTAAGCGCGTCGAGTTCGTCCTGGAGTCGCATTGTGGTTATCCTCACCGTCTTCGGCGGGCTCCTTATCGACACTGGGCGTGGCGGCGGTGTGGCGGTAGTGCTGAAATGCAAATTTCACATATTCTCACACGACATGAGCGAGATTCTATCGCTCAACGCCAATCTTAGACTCATGCCGCTTCCACGACCTTATCTCAGCTTTGCGAGATCGTCGTCCAGGGACTTGCGCAGATACGAAACGGCGAAATCGATGAAGAGGCGTATTTTCAATGGCAAGAGCGCCTGCCGGGCGTAAATAATATTGACCGGGGTCGGTTCGGGCTCAAAATCTTGGAGAATGAGGGACAGCTTCCCCTCGGAGACTGGCTTGACGACTTGATATGAGAGGACGTTCGTAACCCCGATACCCGCAATGGCAGCGTCTATCGCCGCTTCCGCAGTATTGATCTTCAATCGGCACTGAGGACGGACTCCACGGCTCGGCTTGCCGTCTCGAGGGTTGAAAATCCAGGTCGACCCTGAGGCAAGCGCTGTGTAGGTGACACACATATGCTTCGCCAAATCGTCCAGGGTCTTCGGCGTTCCGTGCGCCGAAAAATAGGCGGGACTCCCGCACACGACCCGACGAATTTCACCAACCTTAGTCGCGACGAGCGTACTATCAGACAACATCCCGGTCCGAACCGCGAGATCGACGTGCTCATCAACGAGGTCAAGTGTACGATCTGACAGCGTCAAATAGACACTTATCTGTGGAAATTCGGCCAAGAACGCGGTCACTACCGGGACGACATAAAGCCGACCGAAGACGATCGGCGCCGTGATCTTAAGACCGCCGCGCGGAACGCTATGCTCTCCAGCGGCTTGAGATTCGGCTTCGTCAACCTGATCGAGAATGCGTTTGCATGCGGCTAGATAGGAAACTCCCGCCTCCGTCAGCGCCAGCTTTCGTGTCGAGCGAACCAGGAGCTGGGTATTGAGATGAGCCTCGAGATCAGCAACCTTGCGGCTGACCGTGGGAAGTGGAACGTTCAGCTGGCGCCCAGCCGCGGAGAAGCTCCCGGCTTCAACCGCGGCGATGAAATATTCCATTGCTTCCAAACGATCCATCTTCTCTCACTTTTCGAGAGGTCGTCCGCTTGATTAACCTATTATTGGGGTGAGCGGTAGGTCGTCCTCGTTTCGTCCCAGTGCAGTGATTGACGGCATGAGTAACGCTCAATCCGCATCGACATACGGGATCTGTAGTTCACCCAGAACATCCTCATAGCTGGCCTGAGTGCTCGCGTTGTGGCCGGAAGTAGTGACGTCCGCGCGTGTGTGAATGTCCGCACTAATGCCGAGAATTTCGCCAACGGGGCAGAGGTTTGCGGCCTCCAGCAAGAATGCGCGCTGTTGCGCGTCGAGTTCTCCGTCTAGCACGAGAGTGCGCTGGAACGAATCTCTTTCGCCGTGGGCGCCGTGGTAGAAGCTGACGCCCACTTCCACGTGCTCCAGCGGAAGTTTATGGCGCCGAGCCTGAAAACGAACGGTCATAGCGGTGCATGCAGCCAGAGATGCGCTGAGAAGGTCGTAAGGATTGGGACCGGGAGATACGTGGCCGACTCCATCTGGGCCGCCGATAGCAAACTGAGATGTGTCGACATGACCAACCATTGCGCCATGATTGGTGGGGTCGCTCGCGACGACAACTTCGCGGAGCTTAGGTGCGTTATCCTGCGATGTCATAGAGCTTTCCTTCCATTGTGTGAGCGTGTCATGAAAGCGGCGTCGCTAGCCGCCATATCGTTCGGTCTTGATCACCGCGGCGTCCAACCCTGCCATTAGCGCTCCATCGGCTGCGATATCGACGAAGGGGTTTGATCCGCAGATAAATACATACGCAGGCACGTGATGGAGCCCGGCGATTAACTCGGCGACTATCGCGTTATCGATGCGTCGCGCAAAGTCACAGGCGCGCGCTGGGGCCTCTCGAGTAATCGCCAGCGCCAACTTGAATGTCGGGTCAGCCATTTCCAATGAGAACAGCTCATCGGCGAACAGCACATCGCGCTGTGTCCGAGATGACACGAGCAGTGCTGTCGGCACAGTCTGCGCCAGGTCGCCGCGTCGCCGGATCATCGCCATCAGCGGCACGACACCAGACCCCGCCCCGATCAACAGTACTGGTGCGGTTGAACGTTCGGGCCACAGGAAGTGGCCGCCGAGCGGGCCACGCAATTCGATTTCGTCGCCCACAGCCGCAATGTCATGGAAAAACGGAGAGACTTCACCGTCCGGGAGGCGTTCGACCGCAAGCTCAATGATATTCGAGGCACTCGGTGAAGAGGCGATCGAATAACTCCGCATCGCCACGTAGCCGTCCGGAGCCGTCAATCGCACATCGACGTGTTGACCGGCGATATGCGCAAATGGCTCGCTGAGCCGCAGGAAGAAGCTTTTGATGCTTGGCGTTTGCTGAATGATCTCGGCGATGATGCATGTCTGCCAAGACGCCGGTTGCGGGCCACCCTCAGTCATTGGTGTACCGCTGCTCGCGCCACGGGTCGCCGTAAATGTGATATCCGCGCAATTCCCAGAAGCCTGCTTCGTCGCGTTCGGTAAATTGGAGCCCGTTTACCCATTTGGCGGACTTCCAGAAGTAGAGGTGAGGGACGAGGAGTCGTGCCGGGCCGCCATGATCGCGGGGAAGCGGCTGCCCCTCGTAATTCAGAGCAACCATGGCCTTTCCAGACGAAAGATCTGCAAGGGGAACATTTGTAGAGTAGCCATCGTAGCAGTGTGCGAGCACGAAATCAGTGGGACGCTCAACGCCGGCATCGGCAAGGATGTCGTCGACGATCACGCCCTCCCAGGCGGTGTTGAGTTTTGACCACGATGTCACGCAATGAATGTCTCTCGTCATCTTAGTCTTGGGCAAAGCGTTGAACTCACTCCAGTTCCAAGCCTTGATGGGCCTCGGCCCGATCTTGAGGGTAAATTTCCAATCCGCTGTCTCGACGCGCGGGGTCGGCCCGGCCGTCAGGACAGGGAAGTGCTCGACAAGGTGCTGCCCCGGCGGAATTCGATCCAGCTGGTCTTCTCCCGAATTTCGGCTGGTAAAGCCTCTGGTCACCATAGCGAGCTCCTTTGCGGCGTTACGGGTGCCTTCTTCACGATGAGGCCCCGAGCGTTCGAATGATTGGTCCACCGGCTTGGACGAATGCGCAGGTGGGTAGCAGCGCAAAGTAAGACTTGGTATTCAGGGTAGATCTCAGCGCTGCATCCGCCCAGCCGGTGCGTTCAATAATTAAATTCGACGACCATTCGGGTAAAGCTATCGTATCCATAACGGGCAGGAATGCTCGGCGAAGTCAGCGTCGAAGCTCCGCGAAGAGGAAATCCGTGAACGCGCGCGCGGCGGGCTTGATGATATTTCCGCTCACGAACAATGCGCTGATTTCCATCGAGCCGAAGTCCCAGTCAGGCAGCACCCGCACGAGCGCCCCGGTCTCGATCTCTGCCTGCACGCTTGTTTCGCTCGACGCGGCGATTCCCAGCCCGGCGACGGCGCTTGCCGTGGCGCCTTCGTTGATGGTGATAGCGAGCTGGCCGTCCACGCGCACGGACACAACACGCCCGTCCTTGCGGAACGACAAAGTCGGCGAGGGATGCGCTGGACTGAGGATCACCGAGTGGTGCGCGAGGTCCGACGGCATCGTGGGCGTGCCACGCTCCCGGAGGTAGTCTGGGGAGGCCGCGAGTATCCTCGGCTGGTGGAGGAGTTTGCGCGCCGTCGCGCTCGAGTCGCGGAGGGCGCCGAACTGGAACGACACGTCGAGGCCCTCAGTCACGATGTCCGGGTAGCGGTCAGTCACCCGGAGCTCGATCTTCAGCGCCGGGTGCTGCTTCATAAACGCGGAAAGCCGCGGAATGATTTCCCTGAGCCCGAAACTTACCGGCGTGCCGACGCGAAGCACCCCTCGCAGCTCTCCGGTGCCGCGAGCCTCGTGGTCGGCCTCGTCGAGCGCCGCTAGGATGGGCTCGACACGCATCAAATAGGCTGCTCCAGCGTCCGTCAGCGTGACGGCACGGGTTGTCCGGCTGAAGAGCGTCGCGCCGACATCGGCTTCCAACGCGGCGATGAGGCGTGAGGCCGAGGCCTGAGAGAGACCGAGTTCACGACCGGCGCTCGAAAAATTGCCCACGCGACCTGCGCGGGCAAACAGTTTCAGCGCTGTAAGTCGGTCGTTCATCGCTTCTCTATCTTACTCCTATTTCCCGGCTGGTCCGGGCGCCAAAATGCCACCTCTCGCCCGCGAAGATAACACCCGGGAATAGAGACATTGTCTCTCATTTATTGAGAGGATTAAACCGCCGGCGCGACGACAGGACGCTCGAGCACAATGATATAAAGGCGCGTCAACGATGTGCGGCCAATCGGCGTATATGACACGCCAAGCGCAGACACCTATGCCGCTCAGGTGATTACACACGCCGTGCGCTCCAGAGCCGATCCAGGATTGGAAGGAGGTCCGTTGGGTTTGAGCGGTGAGTTTGATCCGGATCGACTTCCGAGTAAGCGATAACCCCGCTTTGATCGACAACGAACCGCGAGGGGATTGGAAGCGTCCAACTATCCTCCCCGTGAAGGCGTGGCAGATCGATTCCACTTTTCAGATGCAACGTCTGGAGCAGTTCGGGGATACGCCAACGAACGCCGAACTGCAGCGCGACCTTCCCGCCTTTATCGCACAAGATTGGTAGCGTTATCTGCTTGGTCCTTCGGGTCCTTGCATTCTCCTCAATTGTCTGCGGCGATATGGCGACCAGCGAAGCTCCACGTGCCTCGATTAATGGGCGGACCTCTTCGAGCGCCCTTAAGCCGCGAATGCAACCGGGACACCAGCCGCCGCTATAGAAAACCAAAAGGAGCGGACCGTGGCGCAGTATCGATGCCAAGGAGGTGTCCACGCCATCTTGGTTGGGTAGACAGAAGTCCGGTACGCGTCGTCCGGCGGCTAATGCGTTCTCGGTTTGGCCAGCGGCCTTCAGGTATTCCGCGGCCTGCGCTAGGGCGATCGTGATATCAGTGTTCATTTCCGGCGTCCTGCTTTCCGAACAGCTGGCGTTTCAATGCCGAGCCGGACAACAAGGGTTTCTCTCAATAGCCGCCATCGGCAACCTCGACTTATTCAGCTCCGTCAGGAGCCGGTCGCAGATCGCCCGAGCCGGCGGCTCGGCCATAGAGTCCGCAACATATTATCGCTGGACAGAACAGAACGGTCTGTAACCGCCGACAAAATGCCAATCCAAGGGACCCCAATGTCAAAGCTCAAGAGGGGATTTTTGCGGGAGCGCATGCAATCACCCGCGTTGCGCGGGTGATTGCATGCTCGGGGTTAAGCTCTCCTGGTCACCTCGAACAGGAACCATGTGCGACGTTCGGCCTCGTCGATCCAGTTTTCCATCAGGCTGGCCGTGGCGACATCGCCATGCTCGTCGCAGACATTGTGGGTCTGCCGCAGGTGTTGGGTAAGCGCCAGGTTGTCTTCCTTCAGCTCGGCCAGCATGTCTTCGGGTGTGACGAAATCCGCATCATTGTCCTCGATATGCTTCACCCTGGCGATGTGGCCGATCGAGCGGATCGTTGTGCCGCCGATTTTGCGGGCTCTTTCCGCGATTTCGTCCGTCATCGCGAAAATCTGCGCGGCCTGCTCATCGAGAAGGAGGTGATAATCCCGGAAATGCGGGCCTGATATGTGCCAATGGAAGTTTTTGGTCTTGACGTAAAGCGCGAACACGTCCGCCAGAAGCGCAGTGAGGGCGGCCGAAATATCCTTGGTGGCATTGGAGCCGAGATTGCTCGGTGTGTCGAGCGGCGCTTCGCGCCGCTTTCTCGCGTCTTCCATACTCATTTTGATCCCTCATTCAGGTTTGATGCAGTCTTGGTGTTCGTCGCGGAATGGCTCCGAACAAGCAGTTTTGCGAAATTGAGTCTGCACGTTTGCGACGTGCCGGCCCTTTCACGTTAATGCGACATGGCCGGTCCGCCGTCGATGACTAGCTACGCCGGACCATGTCGCAGGGAGCATCATCATTCGCACCGCCGTTCCGATGCCGACCGCGGACTCGATCTCAATAGCGCCGCCGCTCTCTTGAACAAATTGCCGCACTTGGCCGAGACCGAGACCCGAACCCTGCCCAACGGGCTTCGTCGTGAAATTGGTGTCGAACGCTCGCCGGAGCACGTCGTCTGTCATGCCGCTTCCGTTGTCCGCGACGATGACTTCTACCGCCCCAGTCACCGTTCCTGGACGCGGCACATTGTTCTTCGCGGAGATTACGACCTCGCCACCGTCTTGCAGCGCCGCGCTCGCATTACGGCACAAGTTGAGAAGCGCGAAGTAAAGGTCCTCTGGATCGGTGGCAAAATCGGAGAGATCTTGCGCAATCTCGGTGCGAAGTGACCGACCGGGACCGATGGCGTGCCGCAAATCCTCCGTTGCCGCGACAAGGTCCCGCCGAGTCGTGATATTCGCATGTCGATTTTGCTGAATAGAATTTCCACCTAAGAGTTTGCGACTCGAAACCGCGGCGCGCTGCACTGCGTGCCGCATTTGGTCGACAATCCGTTTCCTTCCCTCGACCTCCGTCTGGCGCTCCCAGAGCCGCAGCCCACAATCGATCGTGGCAAGGAGGTTTGTGATGTCGTGCAGAATCGCTTTGGCGGCCTCTCCTATGGCGGCGGTGTCTTGATCTTGCGTCAGCGGAATAGAGTGCGAGACACTAGTCAGCGGTAAATTGCGGCACATCACGCCGGAAATTTCACCATCTCTGCCAATCGTACGGATCTGGACCCTCCTCACGGCTGGGGCGATGTCGCACTCAAGCGATGATAGATGCCGGACGTCGGCGTGAAAAATCCGAGGCATGACGACTTCAATTACCTCGTTGCTTTGCATAGCGACCTTCCTGGCTTTTCAATCTGGCATCGTGTTCCGCGTGTCGATCGCGGTACCGAAAGTGTTTGGTGTGACAATGCTTTGGAGAATGACCTTGCAACGCCGGCGAGGGAAATCACCTCTTGCCATAGAGTCGATAGACGATCGTTATAGCCGGTCGCCGCACGGCGCTCTCGGACACGATTAATACGGCCAGCGGCCTGACGATCGATCCGGACGGCAACAATGTCGAGGCGCCCATGGGCTCCGGACCGTCATCCCGCGCGCCGCGAGGCGCACGGGATGACGCGCGAGGACTATGACGACGACTTCAGCGAATTTGTATCGATCGGCAGGCTGCGCAGACGCTTGCTGGTCGCGGCGAAGATCGCATTTGTCACTGCAGCACTGACAACAGCTGTCGGAGCTTCGCCAACGCCACCTGGAGCTTCCGCGTTCTTAATCAAGTGCGTCTCCACCACCGGTACCTCGTCGATACGCATCGGCAGATAGCTGTCGAAATTGCTCTGCTCGACGCGTCCATCCTTGAAGGTGATCGAGCCATGGAGCGCAGCGGTCAGCCCGAAAAGCGTTCCACCTTGAATCTGTGCTTCGATCGTATCTGGATTGACGTACATGCCGCAGTCAATCGCACAGACGATCCGCTTGACTTTGACAGAGCCATCGGCTGCCACTTCGACCTCGGCGACCTGCGACGTATAACTTCCGTATGCGAATTGTACCGAAATCCCGCGGCCATGCCGTGCGGGGAGTGGTGATCCCCACCCGGCTTTTTCCGCGGCAAGCGACAGAACAGCAAGCGCTCGCGGATTGTGGCCGAGCAATCCCTTGCGATAAGCGACGGGATCCTGTTTCGCGGCATACGCGAGCTCATCTATGAAGCTTTCGACTACAAAAACATTATGAGTCGGTCCGACGCCGCGCCACCAGGACGTCCGGACACCAGGGGGTTCGACCCGGACAAAGTCGACGTGGATATTGGGGAGTGCATATGGCGGCTCGGCCGCCGCTTCTACGGCATCGGGGTCCAATCCGTCCTTGAAGTAAGGGGGATAATAGCGAGCCATGACCGAGGAGCCGGCGATCCGATGCGTCCAGGCAACCGGCTTGCCGGCCGCGTCAAGTCCGGCTGACAGCCGGTCGAGATAGTACGGCCGATACATATCGTGCTGGATGTCTTCCTCGCGGCTCCAGATCACCTTCACCGGACCATCGACGTGCTTGGCGATCTTGACGGCGAGGATCGTGCCATCAGGTTCCAGCCTTCGGCCGAAGCCACCGCCAATCAGATGATTGTGAATTTTGATTGCATCCTTTGGCAGGCCGGTGAGTTCGGCCACCTGCGACTGCGTGATCGTAGGCGCCTGTGTCCCGACCCAGATGTCGCAGCGATCCTTCTGCAGATGAACGGTGCAGTTCATCGGCTCCATCGCCGCATGGGCCAGGAAAGGCACCTGATAGATGGCGTCAACCCGTTGCGCGGCCTCCGTAAGAGCCTTCCCTGCATCGCCGACGTTACGGGCGACCACGCCCGGCTTTTGGGATTCCTCCTCCAATTGCTTGACGATATCGGCGTTGCTGACCTTGCTGTTCGGCCCGTCGTCCCACGTGATGGCGGCGGCCTCGAGCCCCTTCTTCGCCGCGCCCGTGTGATCCGCCACCACAGCAACAGCTTCATCGATGTTGACCACTTGCCGGACGCCCTTCACTGCCAACGCGGCCTTCTCGTCCACCGTTTTCGCCTTGCCACCGAGCACGGGCGAAATAGCAACCGCTGCAACCTTCATACCCGGCAGTCGCGTATCGATACCGTAGAGCGCGCGCCCATCGACCTTTATCGGGGAATCCACGCGCTTGGCGCGTGTGCCGATCAGGGTGAAATCCTTCGGATCCTTCAATTTGACGTTTGCCGCAGGCGGCACAGGCAATTTCGCCGCGGCCTTCGCAAGTTGGCCGTAGCTCAGATGCTTCGAGCCTGACGCATCGAACACGACGCCGTCCTTGGCGCGGCAAGTCGCTGGATCGACATTCCAGCGCTTTGCGGCTGCCGCAATAAGCAGATTACGACCCACTGCCCCTGCCTGACGCAGCGGTGTCCAGAAGGCGCGGACGGAGGCGGAACCACCTGTATTTTGAATGCCTATGATCGAATTGACGTAAAGCGCATGATTTGGCGGCGCATGCTGAACCTGAATCTGGTCAAGCTTCACTTCCAGTTCTTCAGCGAGAAGCATCGACAGCGACGTGTAAACCCCCTGCCCCATCTCGACCATCGGCATGATCAGGGTCACAGCGCCGGTTGGATTGATCCGTATAAATCCGTTCGGCGCGAAAATACCCGTGACCTCGTTTTCGACCACCTGCGAAGCAGGTGCCGCGAAGACGGGCTCCGTGCTTGCGCCGGTCAGCGCAAAACCAAGCAGCAAGCCTGTGCCCTGAAGAAAGGCGCGCCGCGGCATCGCTGTTTCATCGACAATCTGCTTTTTCAGAACAAGCTCATCCATGATTTCAAACTCCCGCAGCGTGCTTGATCGCCGCGCGGATGCGCTGATAGGTGCCGCATCGGCAGACATTGCCCGACATGGCGGCATCGATGTCGTCATCCGTCGGCTTCGGCGTGTCTTTCAGTAGCGCCGCCGCCGACATGATCTGGCCGGACTGGCAGTAGCCGCACTGCACCACCTCCAGCTCCAGCCACGCCTTCTGCAAGGTCGCGCCCTGCGGCGTCTGGCCGATCGCCTCGATCGTGGTGACCGCGCTGTCGCCGACGCTGTCGACTGGCGTCTGGCACGAGCGCACCGCCTGGCCGTCGAGATGCACGGTGCAGGCGCCGCACAGCCCCTGGCCGCAGCCGAACTTGGTTCCGGTGATGCCGAGTACGTCGCGCAGCATCCACAAAAGCGGGATGTCGCCATCGACGTCGACCTTATGGGGTGTGCCGTTGATCTTTAACGTGAAAGCCATGCATGCCTCTCGGTGGCTGGGGCTGATAAGATGATGTAGCCCGCCGACATGGACAGCGGTCGGCCGGCTGCGTGGATCAATGAGAGCGCGCCGTTCACGGACGAACGCGGATGACCGTCTTCCCCGTGCGCCGCTCGGTCGGATTGAATGCGGCGACGGCTTCGTCGAGGGTCGCGATGTTGCCGATGTTCGTCCGCAGTCGTCCGTCCCGCACCCGCTGGACGATCTCACTCAGTTGAGCACGATCCGACTCGACAACGAAGTCGACCGCCAGGCCGTCGGCGGGCCGCGCCTCGGCCGGCCCGACAATGGTCACCAGTGTTCCTCCGGCTCGAATCAAGCCTGCGGACCGCTTCTGGATGTCACCGCCGATGACATCGAACACCAGATCGACGCCACCGACGTCTTCGAGGACATCGTTGTCGAGGTCGACGAACTCCTGCGCGCCGAAGTCGAGCGCCTTCTGACGGTCGGCGGCGCGTCCGGTGCCGATGACATAGGCGCCGGCCTCACGTGCGAGCTGCGTCACCATCGAACCGACGGCGCCGGCCGCGCCGTGCGCAAGAACGCTCTGCCCGGCCTGAAGGCGGCCGTGCTGGAACAGTCCCTGCCATGCCGTCAGTCCCGAGATCGGCAGGCTGGCGCCCACCGTGAAGTCGACGTCGCCCGGCAGCGGCGCAAGGTTGCGTGCCTCGATCGCCACAAACTCCGCCAGGGTGCCGTCGCGATGCCAATCCGCGAGGCCGAACACCCGCTGCCCCAGCGACAGGCCCGTCGTACCATAGCCGAGGGTGGTGACCACTCCGGCCAGCTCGTGGCCGGGGATCGACGGTGTCCGGTCACGGTCGCGGCGATCGGTCCAGGTCGAGGGCCAGGCGAGCTCAGTCGGGACGAATCCCGAGGCATGAATCCGAACGACGACGTCGTTTATCGCTGCCTGCGGCTCGGGCCGCTGCATCAGCTTCATCCCGGCCGTTCCAGCAGCCTGATCCGTTACCACGATTGCCTTCATGATAATTGTCTCCTCGGTTCATTCGTCTCGGATGCGGCAACGCCCGTTACTCGATCGGACATGGAACCTCTCCCATGACCGTCAGGTCGATCGTCGCGAGCGCTTTGTCCCTCGCTAATATGGCCTGGTCCCGGTCGAGAAACGCGGTGGCCTGCATGGCGAAGAATTGCAGGCTTTTCAGCCCCATGGAGCCCAGCACTGCCGACAGATACGGCGTGAGAAAATCGGGCTGGTTGGCTTTCTCGCCGGCGAAGACGCCGCCGGAAGCGATACCGACGAACACCGGTCGATCCGAGAGCATTCCCACCTTCCCTTCTCGCGTCGACTTGAAGGTACGACCGGCGCGCAGGATTTGGTCGATCCAGGCCTTGAGGACCGAGGGAACGGTGAGGTTGTGCATGGGCGTTCCGATGACAATCGCATCGGCCGCCTCGACTTCGTGAATAAGCGCTTCGGATAGCTCCAGCGCACCCTTCAGCGGGGCCGCCAACGTCGTCGGCGACGACAGGGTAGTCGCGTAGTCGGGCGCGGGGTGCGACAGGGGGTAAGCGCCAAAGTCGCGCCGGCTGATGCTCGCGCCGGGCGCAACCTCAAGGAGCTTTTTGACGATCGCCGCCGAAAGCTGGCGGCTGTGCGATTCTGGACGCGGGCTGCAATCAATATGGAGGATTTTCATGCCACGCCCCGCTTATTGCTTCAGAACCGGATAGCCGTGAGTGTAGATCCAGTCTGACTGTCGCGCCGGCTCGTGACAGGACTGACAGTCCGCCGTGTAGTCGGTGGATGTGGTCTTCTGGGGATCAGCTGCGTCGAACCAGGACCAACCCCAACCGTCGCCCCAAAGCTTGTTTCCTGGAAATCGGCCGGTGCTGTCTTTCACCATGACGAACCAGCCGGCCAGGGTACCGGCACTGCTTACGGTTCCGGTTGTCATATCGTTCGTAGTCGTATCGAACACTTCCTTCACGAGAACGGCACCGTCGGGAAAGTGTCCGTCCTTGCGATACGCGGCGATGGTTCCGGGCGACGCATAGACCACGTGCAACTGTTTTGAGCCTGGACCGTCGTCTTTAGCCACTGCCCAGCTGCCCAGCACCTGATAAGCGGTCCGATAGTCGGGAGGTACGTGCAGATTTCCCTTGTCGTCGACAACAGCCGCAGCCGTTCCCTCGTACCGCGAGTGCTTATCCATCTGCGCATAGGTAGTAACGGCGCCGGCGCCGATCACGGACAATCCTGCCAGGGCAGCGCCCAAGGCAATGACGATTCTCATGGCAATGTTCCTATGTTGGTGAACCAGAAGCGTTCCTCGGCGTCCCTCGATGAGATCTCCGACGAAGGTAATTAGTTCTCGCAGGGCGGGACGAAGTTTTCCAATAGCTGAGATGTATCGTTTCCATAGCGGCGGGGAATGCTCGCGACTGTCCTCACGTGCCCTCGGCACCGGCGGCGCCAGCGACATCGGTTTCGCCCATCACCGATTTCCCGGCAGAAGACCTCGTGACCGTCAAAACGGCCGTGCGGTCCACGTCACTGACCTTAGAGCTCGGATCGAGCGCGAAAGGACTCCAATAACGGCAGGCTATCGACTTTATGGCGAGAGGTGATTTCCCTTTTGAGGCGTCGGAACCCACTGTGCCATTCGACGCTACGCCGGAAAACCACTCGTTGTCTAAGCGGATGGCTTCGGATCACGGACCAGGAGGTTGATATGCAGAATGCAGATGGACGGGAGGCGACCGCCCCATGCTCGAAAGCCGCTCCCGTTATCGAGATTCTTCCGCCAGACATCGTAGTACTTGCGGATGGTGCGGGCGTGGCTATCGGGCAGGGGCGCCTCTTCGCCACCTCGGTGGGCCCCCGCGCGCGTGACGGGCAGCGCCGACCGGCGCCTGCGCTCCGGTCTGTTGACATCCCGTTAGTAGGCCCCAACGGAGAGGTCTCGGGAATTCTGCGCCGCGTCCTACCCGTCGCTGAGTTCGGCGCCCTCTCGGCGCACCTCGAGTCAGCCTCGCGTAGCTCCAGCGACGAGATTACAAAGTCCGTTGTGCATGATATGAACAATCTCCTGGCCGTGATCGATGGCGGCCTTGGCCTTCTGGAACACCAAAGCGACGCCGATGCCCGCAGGGCGATCTTTACCCGCTTGCGCGGCGCGGTCGACAAAGGCGCGATTTTGACGCGAAGGCTACTGGACCATGGAAGTCTAGCCCGGCGCGGCTATGCTGGCACGACGCCTACACAGCTGTCTGTCGCCGTTGAGGCTTTGCGCCCGTCGTTGAGCTCGGACACAGTGATGGAAATAGAGATCGAATCCGGCCTGTGGCCGGTGAAGGCTGATGCCGATGAGCTCTATTTCGCGCTGCTGAACTTGTGTCGAAACGCTGATGCAGCCACGCGCAAAGGCGGCCTGATCGTCGTCTCCGCCGCGAATGTGGCCGCCCAATCGGATGGGCACGATGGAATGGTCGCAATCACAGTCCGCGACAACGGCTCAGGGATGACCGAGGAGGTCATGGGGCGCGCCTTCGAGCCGTATTTCACGACGAAGGAGGTTGGCGTCGGAACCGGCCTGGGGCTTGCCCAAGTTCGTGCGTTTGCCGAGCGCCAAGGGGGATCGATTCACTTGCAGTCCGAGTTAGGTGTTGGAACCGCGATCCACTTGATTTTCCCCCGTGTGCCGGACGAGGAGTCTGCTGCTACTCCGGTTCCGGAGCCGTACAGTGACGACAGCTGCTCGCGCTCGGCTCTCTCGACTATCGGCTATAGCCCGTCGCTGAACGGGGGCGTCTTCCACATAGTACCCTCAAGAGGGCAGCAGCGGACGATTTCTTAAAGATCATGGCAGGCCTTCAAGGACATCAACGCGGGATCTCTGCATCGCTTTTGCCCGTTAGCTGCGGTGACTTGACCGCATGTGGGTCCCGTTGCCGAACGGGCAGAGCGTGCCCTCCGTTGAGGGTTCGGCTTAGACCAAAAACTCTTTGTCGACGGGAATTTGCATCGCGTTGACCAGGTGATTGGTCTGCCCCGCCAACCCGATGACCGCAAGCAACTCCGCGTGCTGAGCTTCCGTCATTCCGCGCGCCTTTGCCGCTGCCGTGTGGGAATGGATGCAGTAGGAGCAACCGTTCGCGGTTGAGACGGCAATGTAGATCAGCTCCCGTGTGAGGGGATCTAAAGCACCTTCAGCTGTCATGACAGCCTTCAGTCCTTCCCAGGTCCGCTTCAACAGAACAGGGTCATTGGCGAGACCGCGCCAGAAATTGTTCACAAAATCTGATTTTTTGGTTGTCCGCATATCATCGAAGACTTCCTTCAATGCCGGCACTGCGTTTACTTCAGCATCGGTAAGCAGCTTGACGGTGGCCATGGTAGTTCCTTTACGAGGTCAACGGACCGCAGCATACATGAACTCTCCCTCGGTTCATCAGCGTGCGGCGATCTGACCCATTCTGCACCGCCGACATGCAAAAGCGGCGATCCCTGATCGCCGCTTTTGCAGTTGTTCCCCAGCCGGAGTGACGCTCTACTCGGCGGCCGTGGGACGAAGCACGCCGCGCCGGATCTGATCGGCCTCGATGGATTCGAACAGGGCGCGGAAGTTTCCTTCGCCGAAGCCCTCGTCTCCCTTTCGCTGAATGAACTCGAAGAAGATCGGGCCGATGACCGTTCTCGAGAAGATCTGCAGCAGGATGCGGGTCGTGCCGCCATCCACGACACCCTCGCCATCGATCAAGATGCCGTGCTGCTTCATCCGCTCGATCGGCTCGTCATGGCCGTGCACGCGGTCGTGCGAGAGTTCGTAGTATGTTTCCGGCGGGCCGGGCATGAATTTCAGGCCGTTACCAGCCAGCCTGTCGGTCGCGTCGTAAATTTCCTCCGTACCGACGGCGATGTGCTGGATGCCCTCGCCCTTGTATTTCCGCAGATACTCCTCGATCTGGCTGGTATCATCCTTGGACTCGTTCAGCGGAATGCGGATCTTGCCGCAGGGCGAGGTGATCGCGCGGCTCATCAGTCCGGTGATGCGGCCATCGATATTGAAGAAGTGGATCTGCTTGAAATTGAATAGCTCGCGATAGAAATCCCACCACTTGTCCATATTGCCGCGATAGACGTTGTGAGTCAGATGATCGAGATAGTAGAAGCCGACCCCCTGCGGCTTCGGATCGCGTTCGCCCAGCCATTCGAAATCCGCGTCATAAAGCGATCCCTTCTCGCCGTAGGTCTCGACGAAATAAAGCAGCGAACCGCCGATCCCGACGATTGCCGGAATGTCGATGGTCTTATCCTCGCCCTCATAGGGCGTAGCACCCTTTGACACCGCATGCTCGAACGCATGCCTTGCGTCAGAAACGCGCCAGGCCATGGACGGCGCGCAAGGGCCATGTTTGTCGACGAAGCGCATGGCATGGCTACCGGGCTCGGCATTGATCAGATAGTTGATGCTGCCCTGGCGCCAGACGGTGATGTCCCTCGTGCGGTGCTTGGCAACGTAAATGTAGCCCATGCGGGCGAAAAGCTCGCGAAGCTTTTCCGGCTCGGGATGGGCAAATTCGACAAACTCGAAGCCGTCCGTGCCGGCCGGGTTGTCTGCGGTGATGCCTGTCGGCGGTGCGTCATGCGGGAAAGGGCCCATTGTTCTCTCCTCCGAGATGGATTTTGAACAATTATGGCGCAGTTCTCATGCATTGTACTTGCATTCCCGCGGACTTCCGCCATTTCAATACACGATTCATGCATGGGATGAAGGAATTGCGCACGGATGGAACAGATCGACGGGTATGACCTGAAAATTCTCGCGGAATTGCAGCGTGACGGCCGCCTGACCAATAACGAGCTGTCCGAACTGATCGCTCTTTCGCCCTCGCAATGCTCGCGCCGGCGCGCAAGACTGGAGGCGGAAGGCTTTATCCAAAGCTACCGGGCGGTGCTGGATCGCGGCAGGCTGGGATTCGACCTTATGGTCGTGATCGCGGTCACGCTCGCCACCCACAATCGCGACAACGCCAAGCGTTTCGCGGCACTGATCGCCAACCTGCCGGAGGTGCTGGAATGTTTCGCGCTCACCGGCGAAATGGACTACCATCTCAAGGTCGTAACACCCGATCTCGCAGGGCTTTCGCATTTCGTCAACGACGTGCTGCTACCGCACGACAGCGTTCAGCATGTGAAGACCTCGATCGTGCTTCAGACGCTGAAAGACTTTCAGGGTCTGCCGGTCCGTCAGCGCAGCAAGCAGTGACCGGGCTCAGCGGTGCCGCTTGGTCATGACGGCTTCAACGGCCGCGAGACCGGAAGCAAGCGCCCGAAGGCCGTCCTCGCCGAGAAGCGACGCCAGTTCCGCCGAGTACCGGCCCGCCAGAACGGTCAATTCGCGATAGGCTTTGCTTCCCGCCGCCGTCAATTCGAGGTGCTCGACACGGCGATCCTGCTCGTCCTGCGTCCGCTTCAGCCAGCGGCGCTTCTCAAGCGCATAGACCGCTCGGCTGACCTTGGTCTTGTGCATGGTCGAATGAACGCCGACCTCCGTCGCCGTCATGCGCCCGGAACTTCCGAGCGCTGCAAGCGTGCGCCACTCCGGCCGCGTCAGGCCGTACTCGGCCTTGTAGGCCGCTGCAAAGCGCAGGGCGATAAACTCCGCAGCCCGATTGAGCCGAAACGGCAGGAATTGGTCGAGATCGAACTCGCGGGCGTCCATGGTTTCCTTGATAGTTACAAAATCAATAGTTACGTTTGTAACCATGATGGCGGAGGAGAAGCAAGCCATGCTGGACAAAGCAAGGAGCACGGCGGTCGATGCCGTTGCGGACGAACCGCAATACATGCCGGGCTTCGGCAACGATTTCGAGACGGAGTCCCTGCCCGGCGCCCTGCCGCAGGGCCAGAACAGCCCGCAGAAATGCAACTACGGTCTCTATGCCGAACAATTGTCAGGCTCGCCCTTCACCGCGCCGCGCGGAACCAATGAGCGCTCCTGGCTTTATCGCATTCGCCCGAGCGTGCGGCATACCGGCCGTTTTTCCAATGCGGAGTACCCGTTTTGGAAATCGGCACCTTGCCTTGACGATCATTCGCTGCCGCTCGGCCAGCTGCGGTGGAGCCCGATCCCTTCGCCGGCGAAAGAACTCGACTTTCTTGCCGGCCTCCGGACGATGACGGCCGCCGGCGACGTCATGACCCAGGTCGGCATGGCGGCGCACGCCTATGTTTTCAACGCGGACATGATCGACGATTATTTCTTCAATGCCGACGGAGAATTGCTGGTCGTGCCGCAGCTTGGTGCCATCCGCATCTTCACCGAAATGGGCATCATCGATATCGAACCCTCGGAGATCTGCCTTGTCCCGCGCGGCATGATCTTCAAGGTAAGCCGCCTCGGAGACGGTCCGGAATGGCGCGGCTACATCTGCGAGAACTATGGCGCCAAGTTCACGCTGCCCGATCGCGGGCCGATCGGCGCGAATTGCCTTGCCAATCCGCGCGACTTCAAGACGCCGGTCGCCGCCTACGAGGACAAGGAGACGTCGTGCCGCCTGCACGTCAAATGGTGCGGCAAGTTCTACGTGACCGAGATCGGCCATTCGCCGCTCGACGTGGTGGCGTGGCACGGCAACTACGCGCCGTTCAAATACGACCTGCGCACGTTCGCGCCGGTCGGCGCGATCCTCTTCGACCATCCGGACCCGTCGATCTTCACCGTGCTGACGGCGCCTTCGGGAGAGGCGGGAACCGCCAATGTCGACTTCGTCATCTTTCCGCCGCGCTGGCTGGTGGCCGAACACACGTTTCGGCCGCCCTGGTACCACCGCAACATCATGAGTGAGTTCATGGGCCTGATCCATGGCCAATACGACGCCAAGGAAGAGGGCTTCGTGCCCGGAGGGATGAGCCTGCACAACATGATGCTGCCGCACGGACCGGATGCGATGGGCTTCGAGAAGGCCTCCAATGTAGAGCTCAAGCCCGTGAAGCTGGACCATACGATGGCCTTCATGTTCGAGACGCGTTTTCCGCAGCAACTGACACGATATGCAGCCGAGCTCGAGACGCGGCAGGACAACTATCTCGAATGCTGGGACGGGCTGGAGCGCAGGTTCGACGGGACGCCCGGGATCAAGTGAAGGCTGTTCGTGAGCGGCCGGCGTTCCGGCTAATCATTCAAGATGGAATTTGAAAAAGATGAAACTTGCGACGCTCAAGGACTCCACGCGTGATGGCCGCCTGGTCGTCGTTTCCAAGGATCTCAGCCGATGCTCCGAGGTCGGTCATATCGCCCGCACGATGCAAGCGGCGCTGGACGACTGGGCCTATGTGGCGCCGCGTCTTGCCGGCGTTGCGGAAGGTCTGGATACCGGCGCTCAGCCAGCCATCCGGTTTCACGAACACGACGCTGCATCGCCGCTGCCGCGCGCCTACCAGTGGGCGGACGGCTCGGCCTATGTCAATCATGTCGAACTGGTCCGAAAGGCGCGCAACGCCGAGATGCCGGCAAGCTTCTGGACCGAGCCGCTGATGTACCAGGGCGGCTCCGATTCATTCCTCGCGCCCCGTGATCCCATTGTCGTTCCCGACGATACCTATGGCATCGACATGGAAGCGGAGATCGCCGTCATCCTCGATGACGTGCCTATGGGAGCGACGATCGACGAAGCCCGTGCCGCAATCCGTCTCGTGATGCTCGTCAACGACGTTTCACTGCGGGCGCTGATCCCCGCGGAGCTTGCGAAGGGCTTCGGATTCTTCCAGTCGAAGCCCTCCTCGGCCTTTTCGCCGGTCGCAGTAACGCCAGACGAGCTTGGCGACGCATGGGACGGCGGAAAACTCCATCTGCCGCTGCACGTCGACCTCAACGGCGAGCCCTTCGGGCGCGCCAATGCTGGCATCGACATGACGTTCGATTTCGGGGAGCTCATCGTCCATGCCAGCAAGACTCGGCCACTCGGCGCCGGCACCGTCATCGGCTCGGGCACCGTCTCCAACAAGCTGGACGGCGGGCCGGGCAAGCCGGTGGGCAAAGGCGGCGTCGGCTATTCTTGCATCGCCGAAATCCGCATGATCGAAACGATCGAGAGCGGCGCACCCGCAACGCCCTTCATGATGTTCGGCGATACGGTTCGTATCGAGATGAAGGACGCGGCCGGGCACTCGATCTTCGGCGCCATCGAGCAGACCGTGACGCGATATGACAGAAACTGAGGCGGCTTTGATGAGCGAGACGGTTCTTTTCGACTATTGGCGCTCTTCGGCAAGCTACCGCGTCCGGATCGCGCTCAACATGCTGGCGATCCCGTACCGGTCCGTTGCTGTCGATCTCCTGGCCAAGGAACACAAGCAGGCGACTCATCTGGCGCGAAACCCTCAAGGGCTGGTCCCTGCGCTTTCAATCGATGGACAGATGCTGACGCAGTCTCTCGCCATCATCGAATATCTTGCAGAAACGCGGCCTCAGGCCGGCTTCCTGCCTGCAGACATCTTTGGCCGCCAGCGCGTCAGAGCCCTTTCCTATGCCATTGCGATGGAGATTCATCCGGTTTGCAATCTTGGCGTCGTTTCCCACATCATGGAGCAGTCGGACGATCCGGACGCTGCCCGGATAGCATGGATGGGAAAATTCATCCGTGACGGCCTCGAGGCCTTCGAGCGGATGCTGGACAGACCGGAAACCGGCGAATTTTGCCACGGGGACAGCCCTACCATGGCCGATCTCTGCCTCGTCCCGCAGGTCTACAACGGCCGCCGTTGGAAGGTCGATCTTTCTGCTTGCCCGCGCACGACGGCTATTGCGGAAAAATGCGAGCGTCTGCCCGCCTTTGCCGCCGCCCATCCCGACCAGGCACGAAAGAGTACCGCTCTTTAGCAGCCATCTTCAGTTGTTCTTGAACACCAGGCAGACGCCGCCGCTCTTGCGCACCTCCTGGCAGACCTGATTTGCCTCGGCCCGTGTCTGGCGGCCAACGCGGGCGACGTATCGAGGCCGGTAACCGAAGCTGCGGTCGCGTTGGCGCAGAATGAGCGGCCTTTCGGCGTTCAAGGGTGACGGCAGCTTGCTGATATCCTGCAGGAAAAGACTGCGGGCGGCCGATGGATCGAAGTGAGCGGCGAGTTGCGCGCCCCAGGGCGCCCATACGCCTTCAGGCTGCCAGGGATCGCTCTTGAGACGGCGGCTTTCTGCAAGGGCTATACAGGCCTCCAGGAAAGGCTTGTCCTTGTCGAGTTCGGGTGCTGGTTTTTCCGGTGGCCTGTCTTTCCACTCTTCGATGGTGTGCGCCGTTATCGCGGTGACATAGCTCCGCGTTTCGAATGGCAAAGCGCCGGCCTGGAGGAAAGCCGCCAGACCATCCTCGCCGGCATTATAGGCAGCCGCTGCGAAGCCCAGATTACCGAAACGGTTGCGCAGGTCATCGAGGTAGGCTGCCGATGCCTGCAGCGCGCTGAGCGCGTCATAACTGTTCTCCAGCCCCCGCAGTTTGGCGGTGCCCGGCATGAACTGCGCAATCCCCTCAGCGCCCTTTGGGCTCAGCGCGTCGGGCCGAAACCGGCTTTCGCGCCAGATCAGCCGCGCGAAATAATCCGGAGGAAGCTGGTTGGCGCGCGCGAAGTGATCGATGGCCGTGCAGATATCCGCGCTGTAGCTGTCCTTTCGCACGCAAAAGGTGGGGCTGCCGGCGGCCGCCTCCAGAGAGTAAAGACACGCCGGCGGGGCAGGCTTCCCTTCGGGCTGGGAATACCCCGGACTGGCGAGCAAGGCGGCAACGAACGCGCCCGCGATTGGCGCAAGTCTTCCGGCTGTCGCCTTGCGCATGAAGCGCCTCATCCGGTGCCTCTCCCAAACTCCATCGGACCGTCGCGCCGAGACTATCAAAATGAAGTGGAAACCGCCATTGCCGCGATCAAGGAATCAATGGCCTTGGCTAGGTCATCGGTCAGAAACGCTCGCGCAAAAGTCCGATTGCATCGGCGTCGGCATTGGCAAAGGCAAGCCGAAGATAGCCGTCTTGACCTTCGCCGAAATAGCTTCCCGGGATGCAGACGACGCCGGCTTTCTTCGCAAGCCTTTCCGCCACCGTTACCGAAGGCGTGTCGCCGTACGGATGGCGGATGAAGGCGAAGTAAGCGCCGATCGCGGCGATCGACCAGCCGTTCGTTGCCGCCATGACCGCTTTCAGTGCGTCGGCGCGGCGGGTGATCTCCAGCCGGTTTGCGGCGCGCCAGTCGGCCAGGATCGGAAGCGCCGTCGCCACCGCAACCTGAGCTGCTCTCGGTGCGCAAATCTGCATGTTGTCCATGATCTTGGCGATCTCGGCCACGATGCGCGGGCCGGCTGTGATGGCGCCGAGCCGATGTCCCGGGATGCAGAAGGACTTGGAGAAACTGTAGAGCAGTATCAGCGTCTCCTCCCAGCCCTCGATGGAGAGCAGGTCATGCGGCGACCCACTGTTGGCAGGCAGGAAGTCACGATAGGTCTCGTCCAATATCAGCCACGCCCCATGCTTTCGGCAGAGATGGAAGAGTTCGCGGAGCAGCGCCGGCGGGTAGACGGCACCGGTCGGATTGTTCGGCGTGACGACGGCAAGCGCCCGTGCGCCCGACAACAACGCCTTTTCGGCGGATGCCACGTCCGGCAGGAAGCCGTTTGCGGCATCGCATTCGACGAGCACCCGGCCAATGCCCAGCATCGAAAGCGTGGTCTCGTGGTTGAAATAGAAGGGATTGGTCAGCCCGATCGTTTCACCTGCCTGAGCGAGCGCGATGACCGAGCACATAAAGGCCTGGT
The DNA here is from genome assembly GCF_012641395.1 of Rhizobium sp. P32RR-XVIII. Classification (GTDB taxonomy): domain Bacteria; phylum Pseudomonadota; class Alphaproteobacteria; order Rhizobiales; family Rhizobiaceae; genus Rhizobium. The sequence goes on from NZ_JABAIH010000003.1 coordinate 28,582, forward strand.
TGCAGCCTGACGTAATGTGGATATTGGCGGCGGAAACGCGCGCGCCATAGACATCCGACATATGCGCCGCATAGGCCTTCCTCAGGACCTCCTCACCTTCGATGGCGCCATAGCCCGTCATTGCGGGAGAAGCGGCCGTCTCGCCGAGAAGCCGCAGCATCTCCGGATGCGCCGGGTAGCCGGGCACCGCCTGCGACAGGTCGAGCAGCGGCCCCCTGCTGCCGTCATATTCGCGCGCCCAGGCAAGCACCGAGGGAATCGGCGGAGGCGACAAACGGGCGACAAGCGGGTTCGGGCGGGTGACGGACATGCGCGGTTCCTTCAAAGATCCTCAGGGTTTCAGACGGCGTTTGGCCGGCTTTCGCGCGGTGGCGCGAGCACGAGAGACGGGGGTGAAGTTTTCGACGGCAGCCGTCGGAGCATCCAGTCGCGCGCGGCCCCGGATCACACGCCGGGCGGAGGCTTGCGGTTCGGCTCCGCGATCGCTCTCGAGCGCCGCGAAGAACCAGTCGAGGAAGACTTTGACGATCGGCGCAGCGCGCACTTCATTGCGACAGCCCACGTAGAATGCATCGTTGGCCGGAACGGAGAGATCGAAGGGCACGACGAGTTCGCCCTGGGCAATCAGGCTTCCGGCCGTGATCGTGTCGCCGAGCGCAACACCCTGCCCGCTCAAGGCCGCTTCGGTCGAAAGGCGTGCATCGCTCATGAAATGCTGCCTGCCCCGCGGCATATCCAGGGCGTCAGCCGCAGCAAGCCAGGTGTTCCATTCGCGTCCATCGTCACCATGCAGCAGTACGTGATCGCGCAGATCGCGGACCGAACGCAGCGCCCGGCTGTTCATCAGCGTCGGGCTGACGACCGGGAACAGCTGCAGGTTTGTCCAAAGGCGCGCCCAGCAGTCCGGCCAGGCGCCATCACCATAGAGGATGCAGATATCGAGGTCCGGCGAATAGAGCAGATCGGGATCGTTCGAAGCGACAAGCGTCAAACTGATATCCGGGAACTGTTCGCTGAATTGATGCATGCGCGGGATCAGCCAGAAAGACAACAAAGCGGGCACACACGAAATTCTCAGGCTGCCGCTGGTCGACGGGCGCGTCACCAATGCCGTCGCTGCCGCAATACTCTCGAACGCGCTCGTGAGTGCCGGCAAAAGCAGCGCCGCCTGCGGCGTCAACTTCAGCCGTTTGCCGTTACGCTCGAAGAGCGGTGTGCCGAAGATAGCCTCCAGCGCTTTGATCTGATGGCTGATCGCGCCATGCGTGACGTTCAGTTCGCGCGCGGCGCCCGAGACCGAACCCCGCCGGGCCGCGGCCTCGAAGGCACGCAATGAATTCAGCGGCGGCAATCGGTTGAACATGGCGGTCTGTTGTGAAAAAATCTCACGATGAGCGGTATAACAATGTGAATTGCATTTCCATCATTTTTGTTGGGTAATGCAAGAAAATAAGAAGAAGAGCGTGGGGAACAACGACAAGCCGCATGCGTGCCGGTTCCCCGCCATTGGAGAAAAAGAGGTGAACCGGAATGGCCTGGGATCAGACAAAACTCGAAGAACTGCGCGCAAAATTTGCCGATAGCCACGGCGGCGAGATCTTCGATCCCGATTTTCGCAAAGTCGCCGACAAGATTTTTTCGAAAAGCGGGACGCGATTGGCCCCCTACGCCGGCGTTCCGACATTCCTGAGCGCCCCCTACATGCCGGTTGCGGCCGACGAGCCGGATTTCGGCAATCTGCAGGTCGCAATCAGCGGCATTCCGATGGATCTCGGCGTCACCAATCGGCCGGGCTCGCGCTTCGGGCCGCGGGCGCTGCGCACGATCGAGCGCATCGGGCCGTACAACCATGTGCTGGGCACCGCGCCGGTGTTCGACCTACGTGCTGCCGATATCGGCGATGTGCCCCTCCAGAGCCGCTACCGGTTGGAACTCAGTCACGAAGACATCGAAAAGCGCATCAGCCAGATCGTCGACGCCGGCGTCGCGCCGCTTTCGGTCGGCGGCGATCACTCGATAACCCATCCGATCTTGAAGGCCGTCGGGAAGAAACAGCCGGTCGGCCTGATCCACATCGACGCCCATTGCGATACGGGCGGCGCTTACGACCAGACGAAGTTCCATCATGGTGGCCCGTTCCGCAACGCCGTTCTCGACGGCGTGCTCGATCCGACGCGCACGGTGCAGATCGGCATCCGCGGCTCGGCCGAATATCTCTGGGAGTTTTCCTACGAATCGGGAATGACCGTCATCCACGCCGAGGAGGTGACGGGCATGGGAATTCCGGCAATCATCGAAAGGGCGAAGGCAATTGTCGGCGACGGACCGACCTACCTCACCTTCGACATCGACAGCCTCGATCCAAGCTTTGCCCCCGGCACCGGAACCCCGGAAGTCGGCGGCTTGACAACACGCGAAGTTCTGGAATTGATCCGTGGCCTGAAAGGGGTCAATCTCGTCGGCGGCGATGTTGTCGAGGTCGCGCCGCAGTATGACGCAACGACGAATACTGCTCATGCCGGCGCTCAGGTCCTGTTCGAGATCCTGAGCCTGATGGTCTTCAGCCCATCCATTGGCAACAAGCGCGACTGACGCCGGCAGCCACCGGAATTGCAAGTTCATGACAGACCAAACAAAAGAGGGAACAAAACCATGAAAAAGATACTCGAGGCGGCGGTCAGCCGCCGTAACGTGCTAGCAAGCGGCCTGGCGGCCACCAGCATGCTTGCCATGCCGTCCATACTGCGCGCGCAGGACAAGTCGCTGAAGGTCGGCGTCTATGGCGGCTACTTCAAGGATTCGTTCGACAAGAACATCTTCCCGGAATTCACCAAGGCGACCGGCATCGCTGTCGAGGCCGTGGCCGAGCCGACCGGCGAAGCCTGGCTGGTGCAGCTGGAGCAGGCCGCCAAGGCAGGCCAGGCGCCGGCCGACCTTTCGATGATGTCGCAGGTGGCGATGCTCAAGGGTCAGGCGACCGAGCTCTGGACGCCGATCGACATGACGAAGATCAAGAACGCTTCCGGCCTGATCGATCGCTTCGTCAACAAATATCCGGACGGCCGCGTCGCCGGTGTCGGCGCCGTCGCGTGGTACATCACGCTCGTCACCAATACCGACGTTTACAAGGAGCCGCCGACCTCCTGGACCGCGCTGTGGGATCCTGCAAATGCGGACAAGCTCGGCCTGCTCGCGCTCGTCTCCAACTCGTTCCTGCTGGAAGTGACAGCCAAGACGCATTTCGGCGGCACGAACGCGCTGGACACCGAGGAAGGCATCCTGAAAGCCTTCGACAAGCTTGCCGAAGTGAAGCCGAACGTCCGCCTCTGGTATCGCGACGAAGCGCAGTTCGAGCAATCGCTGAAATCCGGCGAAATTCCGATGGGTCAGTACTACCATGACGTCACAGGACTTGCAGCCGCTGACGGCTTCCCGGTCCGTTCTACCTTCCCGAAGGAAGGCGGCATCCAGGATTCCGGCTGCTGGGCGCTGTCGCGCGCGTCGAAGAAATCCGAAGAGGCACACATCTTCATCGACTATATGTGCCAGCCGGCTATTCAGGCGCTGATGTCGCGCAAGGTCGGCACGGCTCCGACCCTCAAACGCGAGCTGCTCGACCTTACCGACAAGGAGTTTGCCGCGGTTTCCTCGGACATCGAGCCGATCATCCCGCGCTACGACCTCTATCAGTCCAAGTCGGATTGGCTGAACCAGAAATGGACGGAACTCATCGTCGGCTGAGTTTTTGAAGCTTGAATGCGCCGCAGCGGTCTGCGTGCGCCTCCACCTTTGACGGCGAGGCGCATGCGGAGCATTCTTCGTGCGCATGCGCCTCACGCGGGGGATTTATGTCCGGACTGGCACTCAACAACGTCACGAAACAATTCGGCCCCTTCACGGCCGTCGACAATGTCCAGCTCAACGTTCCGCACGGAACGTTTGTCTGCATGCTCGGCCCCTCCGGCTGCGGCAAGACCACTCTGCTGCGCATGATTGCCGGCCTCGACACGCCGACCGGCGGCGCCATCGTGCTCGATGACAAGGACATTACCGCCATCCCGACGCATAAGCGCGAACTGGGAATGGTTTTTCAATCGCTCGCGCTTTTCCCGCACCTGACGGTCGGCGAGAACATCGCCTATCCGCTGCGCATCCGCGGCACGGCGAAGGAGGCGCAGAAGAAGCGCGTCGATGAACTGCTCGCCCTCATCCACCTGCCGGGCTATGCCGACCGGCCGGTGAACAAGCTATCGGGCGGCCAGCGCCAGCGTGTGGCGATCGCCCGGGCGCTTACGATTTCGCCGAAGCTCTTCCTGCTCGACGAGCCGCTTTCGGCGCTCGACGCAAAGCTGCGCGAGGCGATGCAGGTGGAGCTTCGCCAACTCCAGCAGCAGCTTGGGATCACGACGATCGTCGTTACCCATGATCAGCGCGAGGCGATGACGATGGCAGACACCGTCGTCGTCATGAACGGCGGGCAGATCCGCCAGGCGGCGAACCCGATCGAGATCTACCGCCGTCCCGCCGATCGCTTCGTCGCCGATTTCATCGGCTCCACCAACCTGCTCGAAGTCGAAGCCGACACCGCCGGCCGAGCGACCGTCCTCGGCAAGGCTATCGAGGGCGTTTCGCTTCCCCCCGGCCTCACCAGGGCAACCCTGTCGGTACGGCCCGAGGATGTGCATCTGACAGCACCCGGCGGCAGCACCATCGGCGGCAGGGTAACTTTCATCCGCGATCTCGGCGGCACGATCGAGACCTTCCTCGACCTTTCCGGAACACAGGTCATCGCCGTTTCAACCCCGCGCGAACGGCCGGCTGTCAACGTCGGCGATGAGGTCGGCGTCAAGCTCTCGCCCGACATCTGCGTGGTGCTGAAGCAATGAGGCGCGAACGACCGCAGAACATCGCCGACTACTGGCCGCTCGCCTTTCCAGCCGGAATGCTGACGGTCTTTTTCGTCATCCCGTTCGGAACGATGGTTGCCGTCAGCTTCTTCCAGCGGCAGCAGGGCGGTTTCTATACGCCGGCCTTCGTCTTCGACAACTACGCCCGCTTCATCAGCCTGTTTTTCGGCAAGGTGCTGGGCTTTTCGTTGTTTCTCGCAATCGCCGTCGCGATCTGCTGCGTCGTGCTTGGCATTCCGTTCACCTATTTGCTGACGCGCATGGGGCGCAAGGCTCAGGTGATCTGGCTGGTAGCGCTGCTATCGATCCTTTCACTTTCCGAAGTCATCATCGGCTTTGCCTGGTCGACGCTGTTCTCACGAACGGCCGGCATCACCAACCTGCTGGTCATGCTTGGCGTCATGCAACAGGCTGTGCCGCTGACGCCGAGCTTCGAAGCGGTTCTGGCGGGCATGGTCTATCAGGCCCTGCCCTATACGATCCTGATCCTTTATCCCGCCCTCGTCCGACTCGATCCGACCTTGACGGAAGCGGCGCAAACGCTCGGCGCTTCCCCGGTCAAGGCGTTTTTCACGGTCGTCGTGCCGGCGTTGCGCAACACGATCATCGCGACGCTGATCATGGTCTTCATCTTCGCGCTCGGCTCATACCTGCTGCCGCAGATCCTCGGCCGCCCGTCGCATTGGACGCTGTCAGTGCTGATCACGGACCAGGCCGTCTATCAGTCGAACATGCCGTTTGCTGCGGCCATGGCCGTATTCCTGGTGCTGGTGACGCTCGCCATGGTGGGACTGACGGTCCTGGTCGGACGCAAGGGAGAAATGGCATGACCACCTTTCTCCGCCGTCTGTACTTCGCGCTGATTGGCCTTTTCCTGGCGGCTCCCATCATCGTCGTCGCAGGCGTGTCTATAAACGAGAAGCAAAGTCTCAACTTCCCGCCCCGGGGCTTTTCGCTCGGCTGGTACGGCGAGATCTTTGCCAATCCCGAGTGGCGGAATGCGCTCTTTGCTTCACTGACGCTCGCCATTCTGTCAGCGGCGCTCGCTGTCCTCATCGCATTGCCGCTCGCCTGGTTTCTATGGCGAAGAATTGCGCCATGGGCGAATATCTTTCAGCTGCTGGGAATCGCGCCCTTTACGCTACCACCGGTCATTACCGCACTCGGGATGTTGACCTTCTGGGCAACCACCGGTTTTTACGGCGCACCATGGACCGCCGTGATCAGCCACGCGATCTTCTTCGTCACCTTGCCGCTGGTAACGCTATCGCTCGGCTTCACCTCGATCGATCGCTCATTCGTCGAGGCGGCAGCGACGATGGGGGCGGATGACCGGACCGTGTTCACGACGGTCGTATTGCCGCTGATCCGGCCATACCTGATTTCCGGCTATGCCTTTGCCTTCGTTCTTTCGCTGAACGAATACATCGTCGCCTACATGACGGTCGGTTTCACGATGGAGACCTTGCCGATCAAGATCTTCAACGCACTGCGCTATGGCTACACGCCGACCATGGCGTCGGTGACGATCCTGTTCGTCGTGACTGCGGCCCTGATCTTTGGACTGATTGCCCGCTTCGGCGATCTTCCGAAGCTTCTCGGTGCGATGGCGGGAGAGAAGTAACCGCGGCATATTGCCGGCTCGCGCGCGGAGCCGGCGCACCCTTAAGCCGGGGGGTGAAAGGCAGCGAGAGCATCATGGCTCCGCTGCCTTTCTCTTTTAAGCCGCCTGCACCTTTCTGCTCGTTCTGGCCCATTCCGGCAGCCAGTCGCCATGCGCGGCGAGAAGATCGTCGACGAGTGACCAGATCTGCTCGAGATCAAGCTCGGCCGCCGTGTGCGGGTCCATCATCGCGGCATGATAGATATGCTCGCGGTTCTCAGTCATTAGCGCCTGGACGGTCAGTTCCTGGACGTTGATGTTGGTGCGGATCAGCGCCGTCAGCTGGGGCGGCAGGTCGCCGATGAACGTCGGCTGGATGCCGGACGCGTCGACAAGGCAGGGAACTTCCGCGGCACAATTATAAGGCAACGAGGTGATGCACCCGTTATTGCGGACGTTGCCGTAGATGACCGAAGGTTCGCCCGTCCAAACCGAGTTGATGATCGAGGAAGCATATTCCTTCGACTGCTTGACCTCGATCGTGTTCGCCGTGCGGTAGGTCTCCGCCTGCCCCTTCCAGCGCTCGATCTGTTCGATGCAGCGCTTTGGATATTCGTCGAGCGGAATGCCGAACTTTTCGATCAGATCCTCACGCCCGTCCTTGATGAAGTAGGGCGTATATTCGGCAAAATGCTCGGAGCTTTCGGTGACGAAATAGCCGAGCCGCGTCAGCATCTCGTAGCGCACCTTGTTCGGGCAGCGCGGATTCCAGCCGGGCTTCGGCGCTCGGCCCTCGCGATAGGCGCGCACGAGGTCGGGATAGAGGTTTTTGTAAGAGCCGTCCGGCTGGCGGTGCTCGAACTTCAGATAGAAAGCCATGTGGTTGATGCCAGCCGAGCGATAACGAATTTCCTCGTGGGGAATGTCGAGGTCCTGCGCCAATTCCATGGCGGTGCCCTGCACCGAGTGGCATAGCCCCACCTGCTTGATCGCCGGATACTTCTCGGCGATCGCCCAGGTGTTGATCGCCATCGGGTTCACATATTGCAGCATGATCGCCTCCGGGCAGACGGCGAGCATGTCCTCGCAGATCTTCCAGAGATGCGGCACTGTGCGAAGGCCACGCATGATGCCGCCGACACCGAGCGTATCGGCAATCGTCTGGCGCAGGCCGTATTTCTTCGGCACTTCGAAGTCGGTCACCGTGCAAGGCTCATAGCCGCCGATCTGGAAGGCGACGACGACGAAGTCGGCGCCCGCCAGCGCCTTGCGCTGATCGGAATAGGTCTCCGCCTTCGCCGTGGCACCAAGCGTTGTGATGAGCTTGTTGACGACGATGGCGCTTTCCTCAAGCCGCTGCGGGTTGATGTCCATCAGGGCGATGGTGGCGCCTGAGAGTGCGGGGCGCTGCAAAACGTCCCCGATGATGTTCTTCATGAAAACGGTGGAGCCAGCCCCGATGAAAGTGATCTTGGGATTTCGTGCCATTATAACCTCCGGCATTCGGCAATCATGCGACCTCGAAAGCGGCTTTCACGAGCCGTTCCGTGTAGGCGGTCTTGGGATTGGATAGAACTTCGTTGACGGGTCCCTCTTCCATGATGCGGCCGTGCTGCATGACGATCACGCGATGGCAAAGGGCACGCACGACCTTGAGATCATGCGAGATGAAAAGGTAGCTAAGGCCTCGCTCGTCCTGCAGTTTGCGCAGGAGTTCGATGATCTGCGCCTGAACGGAAAGATCGAGCGCCGAGGTCGGCTCGTCGAGAAGGATGAATTCCGGCTCGAGCGCGATGGCGCGGGCAATCGCGATGCGCTGGCGCTGGCCGCCGGAGAATTCGTGCGGGAAGCGCGAGAGGATATTGTCCGGCATGCCGGCCGCAATCAGTGCCTCGCGCACCCGATCCATGCGCTCGGTCTTGGTTGCGCCGAGTTTGTTGACGACCAGCCCCTCCTCGATGATCTGGCCGATCGTCATGCGCGGATTGAGCGAGGAGAAGGGGTCCTGAAAAACGATCTGCATGCGCGAGCGCAGCGGCCGCATCTCCCAGCGCGATTTTCCATGGATCGGCTGGCGGTCGAAATAGATCTCGCCGTTATCGGGATCGTTCAGCCGGACCAGCGCCTGGCCGAAGGTCGTCTTTCCGGAACCGGATTCGCCGACGAGACCTAGCGTTTCGTGCCGTCGAAGGGTCAGGCTCAGGCTGTCGACGGCAATGAGTTCCCTCAGTTCCGGCCTGAAGAAACTGCCATGGCGCAGCATGAAGGACACGCGCACGCCCCGGGCATCGAGAATGATCTCGGAATTCTCCGGCAGCGGATTGGCCTGGCCGCGCGGCTCGGACGCGAGCAGATGCTTCGTGTAGGGATGCTGCGGGTTGGCGAACAGGCTCTCCGTCGTATTGTGCTCGCGAATTTCGCCATGCTGCATGACATAGACGTAATCTGAGAACTGCCGGACGACGGTGAGGTCGTGCGTGATGAGGATCACCGCCATCCGCAACTCCTTCTGCAGGTTGCGGATCAGATTGAGGATCTGCGCCTGCACCGTGACGTCAAGCGCGGTTGTCGGTTCGTCGGCGATCAGCACATCCGGATCATTGGCGAGCGCCATTGCGATCATCACGCGCTGGCGCTGACCACCCGAGAGCTGATGCGGATACTGCTTCAGCCGCGCCTCCGGGTCTGGAATCTGCACGTGTCTCAGCAGTTCCAGCGCCCGGGCCTGGGCTTGCCGGCGGCCGACCCTCTTGTGCACCCGGATCGCTTCGACGATCTGGCTGCCGATCGTATAGATCGGATTGAGCGAGCTCATCGGCTCCTGGAAGATCATCGAGATCCGGTTGCCGCGCAGCTTGCGCCGGGCGCGTTCGGAGAATTTCAGGATGTTGGCGCCGTCATACTCGACGGTGGACTTCGGCGAGATGACCGCGCGCTTCGAAAGAAGCCCCATCACGGTGCGGGCGGTCACCGATTTGCCGGAGCCGGATTCGCCGACGATCGCAATCGTCTCTCCGCGGTAGAGCTGGAACGAGACATTCTTGACCGCCTCCACCACGCCGTCCTCGACCTTGAAGTTCACCGCAACATTGCGGGCGTCGATGATCGGGCTTTCCGAGCGGCCATCGTGGTCGTGCCGGATGGGCGGTGCGAACGAACTGACAAGAGCAAGAGCCATCTTCACCACCTCAATATGGATCGACCGCATCGCGCAGACCGTCACCCAGCGCATTGAAAGCGAAGACGGTGACCAGCACGAAGCCGACGGGAGCGAGTATCCAGGGATACGTGCCAATGACGGAGTAATTCGCCGTATCCTGTAGCATCAGACCCCACGAGATCAGCGGCGGCTTCACGGCAAAGCCCAGGAAGCCAAGGAAGGATTCGAGCAGCACGACGCTTGGAATATGCAGCGTCACGGCCACGATCACGTGGCTCATCACGTTCGGAAAGATGTGCTGGAAGATGATGCGCCGGTCAGAGGCGCCGACGGCCATCGCCGCACGCACATAATCGATGCGCGCCAGCGCCAGCGTCTTGCCGCGGACCTCGCGCGACATCTGCGCCCAGCCCAGCGCCGACATGACGATGATCACGAAGGCGAGGAAGACATTTGTGGGTGCCGTGACCGGGATAAGCGACGTCAGCGCCAGGTAGAGCGGCAATTGCGGGAAGGCGAGTACCAGTTCGACGAAGCGCTGGACCCAGATATCGAAGGTTCCTCCGAAGTAGCCGGAGACCATGCCGACCGTCGTGCCGACGAGGGTGACGATGAAGACGACGGTCAATGCGATCATCAGCGAAATGCGCGAACCGATGATTGCGCGCGAAAGGACGTCACGGCCGAACTTGTCGGTGCCGAGAAAGTGCACCGGCTCGCCGTCTATCGAACCGAAGAAATGCCGGTTGGCGGGGATGAGGCCGAAGAGCTTGTATTCCGCGCCTTTCACGAAGAAGCCGAGATAGCGCGGATTGTCATAGTCGGGGCCGACGATCGGCTGGAAGGTGATCGGATCGAGTTCCTCGGAATCGGCGAGCGCATAGACACGTGGCCGGAAGACGAAATTGCCGTCCTTGTCGTGGAAGCTCATGACCTGCGGCGGCGCAAAACCGACATCGGTCGCCTTTGGGTCCATCGGCGCAAAGAAGTCGGCGAAGATCGCCATGACGATCAGAAGCACGACAAGCACCAGACCCATCATGCCGGTCCATGACCGCCTCAGACGGCGCCAGACGAGCGCGATGTAGCTTTCGTTGCCATGCGACGGCTTCTTGACGGTTGTTTCGTGCGGCGATGACGGAGAGGAGTCGAAGGCGAACATCTCAGGCTCCTCCATACTGGCGGACGCGCGGATCAAGCAGGGCAAGCAGCATGTCGGCGATAATGTTGCCGACGATCAGAGTTGCCGAGAGAACCATCATGAAGGTCGCGGTGACGTAGACGTCGCCGACGGCCATGGAGCCGACGATGGCGGGGCCGACGGTTGGGAGCGCGAAAATGATCGCCGTCTCGATCTCGCCGGTCAGCATGTAGGGCAGAACGACACCCTGATACATGACCAGCGGATGCAGGGCATTCGGCACGGCGTGGCGCATGACCACTGCGCCACCGGTCAGGCCCTTGGCTTTGGCGGTCTCGACATATTGCGCGTTCAGCGTGTCGAGCAGATTGCCGCGCATGACACGCATATTGTAGGCGAGCCCGCCGAAGGTGGCGATCGCCACGACCGGCCAGACATGGCTGACGAGGTCAACGAACTTCGCCCAGGACCACGGAGCGCCGCCATATTGCGGCGAGAAGAAGCTGCCGATCTCCGAGATGTTGAACTGGAATACCAGCAGATAGACGATGATCAGCGCCATCAGAAAGCGCGGCACCGTCATACCGAGGAAGGAAATGCCGGAGAGCAGGCTGTCGATCCAGCTGTACTGTCTTGTGGCCGCCCAGATGCCGAAGCCGATGCCGAGCACCGAGGCGAAGAGGTGGCAGACAAGGGCGAGAAGCAAGGTCCGTGGCAGCCGTTCGCCAACGACATCGGCCACCGGCTTGTTGTAGTAGAGGCTGTAGCCGAAGTCGCCGCGCGTGACGATGCCGGTGATCCAGTTCACATACTGGACGACCATCGGCTTATCGAGCCCGTGCTCGACGCGATAGGCCTGCGCCTGCGCCTCGGCCTGCGCATAGGATGCACCGCCCTGATTGATCAGCTGCGAGCGGATATAGTCGCCATAGTCGCCGGGTGGCGCCTGGATGATTGCGAATGTCACCACGCTCAGGATGAGAAGCACGGGTATCGCAGACATTATGCGCACGAGCAGGAATCGGAACATCGGACGGTTCGCTTCTCCTTGCCGCCAGTCGCTCTTCGTCAGCGCGGCCGGCTTGTTGGTTATGCCCGGCCGCGCGCACGCGCGGCCGGAAGCCCATTTCATCCGGGAGGGAGCTCTAGTTTAGCGGACCCTTCTCGCCCGGCTTGCCGGGGAGCTGTTCAGGGAAGAGTTCATATTTCTGCTGCTTGTCGGCAGCCACCCACAGGCGCTCGCGGACGACGGAGTCTTCTGCCCAGTTGAACATGAAGATCGGCGTACCTTCGGGAATGTTCGAGAAGCGCTTGTTGATGATCAGCGCGCCCGGGTATTCCGTCAGGCCGACGGTGTAGACATGCTCCGTCGAGATCTTCTGGAACTGCTTCATCAGGTTGACGCGTTCGTCATTGTCCTGCGTGGCGGTGAACTTGTTGATGATGTCCACCAGCTCCTTCTCGTAGGGCATCATGTCGACCTCACCATTTTCCGGGGCGCGATGGTTCCAGCTCGTCCGCGGACCGACAGGGGCTAGCTGCTCGGTGTTCTGCACGACCGAGGAGAGCTCGGTGTCGTTGCGCCGCAGCAGCCAGTCGAACCGGCCGGAATAGTTGGCGGCATCGCGCTGGTTGCCGTTCAGCCCGTTGAGGACGACACGAAGCCCAAGCTTCTCCATCTGTCCGACAACACCTTCGGCCAGGCTCTTGTCGGTCGTATAGTCGTTGTTGACGAGCATGACGATCTCGACATTCTTGCCGCCCGCGGTTCCGGCCGGGAAGTTCACGAAGCCGTCGCCGTCCGTATCCTTAAGGCCCGCCTTGGCGAGTTCGGCCTTCGCACCTTTAAGATCGAAGGGGTAGTAGACGGTGGATTTGCGGTCGTAGAAGCTCGTCCCCGAGGAAATGCCGCCGGGATAGATCGCCGTGAACGGCCCCTTGACCAGCGAGTCGCCGATCGCCTTGCGGTCGACTGCCATGGTGACAGCCTTGCGGAAGTCCTCATTACGATTGAGCTCGCGGAGCGCTTGGCCCCGCTCGTCGGGATTGCCCCAGCCATTGGCCGAGAAGTTCATGCGCAGGTTATAGCCGATGAGCCTCGGGCCGAAGGCGAGACGGGCCGGAGCGGTCTTTTCCGCCGCGCGTCTCAGCGATGCCACGAAGTTTTCCGGCTGCTCGAGGTTCGAGAAGTCCCCGGAGCCGGCAACGGCCTGAACGTCACGGTCGGCCCAGGTCGAGAGCTTGTACTGCAGCTCGTTGAGATAGGGCAGCTGGTTGCCCTTCTCGTCGACCTTCCAGTAATAGGGATTGCGGCGCATGACGATGATGTCGTCCGGCCGGTATTCGACCGGCACCCAGGCACCCATCACCGGAATGTTCATATATTCCGGCGGGAAGGCGTTCTTGAACTGCTCGTAGGTGTTCTTCGAATATTTCGGATGCTGCGGCTTCAGGATATGCGAGGGACCGGGGCAGAAGGTTCCGTAAGCCATCGCGTACAGATACTGCTTCGGAAAGGCCTCCTTGAATGTCCATTCCACGGTATAGTCGTCGATCTTCTTCAGCGTCGTGCCTGCGCCGAAGGTTTCCGGCGTCGCGCCGTTCAGCGGCGAAACGTTCGGATCGAGAACTTCGTCCTCCCAGTAGAACATGAGGTCGTCGGCGCCGAACGGGGCGCCGTCCGACCATTTCGCACCTTCGATCAGGTGCATCGTCAATTTATGACCGTCCTTCGACCATTCCCAGCTCCTGGCGAGGTTCGGAAGCGGTTCGGTATCCTTGGCTTCGACCTGGAAGAGCGGACCGGTGCGCGTCAGGCATTCCGACAGGCCGATATCGATGCCGCCCCAGCCCTGTGTCTGGCCCGCACCATAGTTCCAGCCTTCCGGCCGCCCGCCGATGACGTGCCGCATCGTATCGCCGTAGACGCCGGCGCCATCAGGCATGTTGCCGGTCTTATAGACTAGCGGCTCCCTAGGAAGGCGGTCCTTGACGGGCGGCAGCTTGCCGGTCTCGACGAACTTCTTCGTGACCCAATCCGGCTCGTGATATTCCGGCAGCGCCTTGAATTCCAGAATGGAATCGCGCGCCACATATTTGATCTTCCCTTCGGCCGGGAATGGTGCTGGTTCCGGTGCGACGGCCGGTTCGGCAGCATATGCATGCAAGGCCGCGACCGAGACGCTCAGCGAAAGCACGGTCAGAATGCCAAGATTGCGAAAATTCCTCATCGTCTCTCCCTCTTGTTCGGAGCGCCCACAGGCAGCTTCCGCTTCTCCTCTAACGACGTGAAACCGGGTTTTGACGCGGTGGATTTCCCTCCCGGAAACCCGCCGCACCCCATTCTACACGAAATTCAAACGGCCTGTTTCAGAGCCTCCTTCTCGGCACGCAGCTCATCGATCGAGCGGACGTTGCGCCGCGCAGCACCGGCCCAGTCGCGCGTTTTCACGCTGGCCTTCGACAGGCGCTCCTTGGCGGCGGGGATTGCATCGGCATATTGCGGCAGCCAGCGGGCCTGGGCGACAATCATTTCATCGACCATTTGCCAGACTTCCTCCGGCGTGGAGACAGCCCCGACCAGTGGATCATGCAGCACGGCGAGCTTCAGGAGATCGACATCGCCGCTGATCGCCGCATGAACCGACATCCGCTGCACGTTGATCGATGAAATGCAGGTGGCCGCGCAGGCTTCGGGAAGGGTGATGCCGGAGACCATGTTGATCCCAAAGCGATCGACGAAGCCCGGTGACTCGATGATCGCATCGGCCGGCAGGTTGGTGATCACGCCGTTGTTCTTGACGTTGAAATGGCCGCGATAGACGCGGTTAGTCTCCAGCGCCTCGAGGATATGGCTCGCATGCTCGTTGGAACGCCGGGACGGATCGATCGGCTTGGACGCGGATTCGAGAAACTGCGGGAATTCCGTCTCGAACCAGTTGCGGGTTTCCGTCGAGTGACGGAGATAGCCGCCGGTCTCGCCGTGGATCCAGTCCGACATGTCGATCCATTTGGTGATCTCATCCGGACGCTTGCGATACCAGGGCAGATATTCGGAAAGGTGGCCGTTGCTTTCCGTCGAATAGACGCCGAAGCGCTTCAGCACGTCGATGCGCAGCTTTTCCTGTTGCGAATAGACGGGATGCGCCTCGAAAGCGGCGACGAGTTCGTCCTTGCCGATCTTCCGGCCGTTGAGGCGGAGATCAATGAACCAGGTCTGATGATTGATGCCCGAGCAGATACAGTCGAGCTCCTTCGGCGATTTGGCGCCAAGCACTTCGGCGATTTGCTCTGCCCCGTGTTGGACACCGTGGCAGAGGCCGACCGTATCAACCTTTCCGTATTCGATGGCCGCCCAGGTGTTCATCGCCATCGGGTTGGCATAGTTGAGGAATTTTGCACCGGGCTCGGCGACTTCGCGGATGTCCTTGCAGAAGTCGAGAATGACGGGAATGTTGCGCTGTCCGTAGAGAATGCCGCCTGCGCAGATCGTATCGCCAACGCACTGGTCGATGCCGTATTTCAGCGGAATGCGGATGTCGTCGGCATAGGCTTCGAGACCGCCGACGCGCACGCAGCTGATGACGTAGCGCGCGCCTTCAAGCGCCTTGCGGCGGTCGGTCGTCGCCGTGACCGTCGTCGGCAGCCTGTTGGACTCGACGATCTTGTCGAGGATCGCCTTGATCATCTCGAGGTTATGCTGGCTCAGATCCGTGAGCGCGAATTCGACGTCCTTGAATTCCGGCACGCATAGAATGTCGGTAAACAGCTTCTTGGTGAAGCCGACGCTGCCTGCCCCGATGATAGCGATTTTGAAACTCATAACCTTCACCTCGATCCAATCAGATGGTAGGTAAAAAAGGCGAGAGAGGAGACAGGCCACATGCTGGCGCATGTCGTCCAAAAGTGCCAGAAATCGAGCCTGTATTCCTCGCGGCCGTCCTTTCGACCGCGATCTCTTCCTCTTATGCGAAGGGATTATGCGCATATTCACAAAGGTGGCGAGAGAAGTATTATGCTTTCGAGGGTAATTTTGTGCTGCACGATTTGATCGCCAATGGCCAGTCGATGAGGACAGTCTCTCTGCCTCGCGGCCGACAGCGATTGCACGCCATGCCGACCAGCGCGGGCTATGAGGTGCGGCAGAACGAAGTCTACGACTGGGATGGAAGAAAGCGCGGACAAACACCTTTTACGGTGCTTCAACACACGATCAGCGGTCGCGGCCGGCTTCGTTACCAGAACAGGACCCACAACCTTGAAGCCGGCGATACGATGATGGTGCTTGTGCCGCACAATCATCGCTACTGGCTCGAAAAGGGTGACCGCTGGGAATATTTCTGGATCTCGATGCACGGCGAGGAGACGCTCAGAATCCACAAGATGGTGCTTGGTCTTGCAGGTCCCATTCTCAGGCTGCAGCCATCGACCATCGACCATCTTGCCGACTGCAGCCTTCGCCTGATCAAAGGAGCCGCCACCCCCGGTGCGGCTTCCGCGATCGCCTATGAAGCGGCGATGGCACTCTACGATGATGTCTTCGGCTCACCGGCTTTTGCGGCAGACCTCAGCGCCATGCAGCCGGTCATCGATCATATCCACGCCAATCTTGAGCAGCCACTGCCGGTCAGCGAGTTGGCGAGCATCGTCGGCCTCAGCCGCGCGCATTTTTCCCGCAGCTTTGCGGAGAGCGAAGGCCTGCCGCCTGCCGAATATGTGCTTCAACAGCGGCTGCAACGGGCGACGAAACTACTGACGAAAGCCGATTTCCTGCCGGTCAAGGAGGTGTCGATCATGTGCGGCTTTGACGACCCCAACTACTTCTCCAAAGTCTTCCGGCGGGTGTACGGCATCACTCCGACCGAGTTCCGGACTACCGGCATGTATGCCAGCATCGGAAAGGCACGTTGAACGGAATTCGGTTTACTGTGCTGGTTTGTCGGTGAAGTGAGCCATGGCAAATTCCGCCGCATGCTGGTTGGATCGCCGAGCTTGGTCGAGCCAGAACGGAAATAGCGAGGCCTCGTGGAAAAGGCCCGGCACCACATCCAGCCGCGTATCGACGTTTGCGGCCTTCAGCTTGTCGAAAAGACGTTCGACATCCCCCCGCAAAACCTCCTTGTCGCCGACCTGCAGGAGGACGGGGGGAAAGCCTGTGTAATCATTGTTTATTGGTGATACTTGCTGAAGCGAGGTGCTTGCCTTCCCCGCATATTCCTTCCCTACCTGCTGCAGCCATTCGCGGCTGACGGAAACCTCGTCCTTGCCATCCGCTGGGACCGCCGCCCCCTCGAAATCGACAATCGGGCTGATTGCTATGACGGCAGCAGGCTTCTCGGCGTTCGTAGCGATCTGGCGAAGGGACATTTGGAGCGCCAGGGTTCCGCCGACGGAGTCGCCGATCACCACAATGTTTCCCGCTTCGTACCCGGACTCGAGCAGCCATCGAAAAGCGGTGAGCGCATCGTTGACCTGGCGCGGAAACCGGTATTGCGGCAGCAGCCGATACTCGATCAACAGCACATCGGCGGAGGTCGCCTTCGCGAACGAAGCCGCAATATTGCGATGGCTACGCAGGGAGCCGCCATAGAAGCCTCCACCATGAAGAAAGAGGATGGCGCGCTTGCCAAGTGGATGGTGGAGCCGAGCGGGCCAAATCAGCTCGCCTTCGACGCCATCGGCATCGACTTGGCGTATCTGCACTCGGGTTGGCTGAGGGGTCGCCCTCATCGCTTCCTCGAAGCGCCGCTTTCGATCGCCAAAATCGGCCTTATCGTCGAGAAGCCGAGCGATGATTTCGGTCGCGCGCGATCGCAGGTCGTAGGTTGGTGCGCTGGCGTCGTCGGCACGGGCAATATCGATCATCGGTGACAATGCTAGAAGCAGGCACGCCATCGCTCTGCCAGCCAAGCCGACCTTGGTTCTTGATCGCAATGGCATGATGTTCCCCTTCACCCTCGCCTCAGCTGAATGTCGCTACGACTCGCCAAGACTGTAGCGGCAATTGCTATCGTGTAAAGGAAGGACAACAGTCGCTGGGAACCTGCCCCAAGCATGCAGCAAAGTTCCCGCTGAGATCATCTTTCTGGTCCCAACGACGATGCCTGGTTCAGCGACACCTCTTCACAAAGGCAACGTCAGGCCGCTTGACCGGCTAGTGCACCGGTTGCTGCTTGGCTCTCGCAACGATCTGCGTCGGATTGACGAACTGCAGCGCAAGCACCAGCCAGACAAGCGTCGTGATCATATAGACGACAGCCATGGCGTCGATCGACTGACCGGCACGGACGCCTGAAGCGAAGACAGCATAGTAGAGCGATACGACCAGCGTCTGCGTCGTCGGTCCGGCGATGAGGAAGGTGAGTTCGAACATGGCGATGGTGCGCACTAGTACCAGGAGCAATGCAGCGAGCATGCCGGGCAGCAGCAGTGGCAGCAGAATGCGTATGAAGAGGCTTGTCGTGCCCGCGCCGAACACGCGGGCAGCCGCCTCGATACGCGGGTCGATTTGCTCGATGAAAGGGATCATGACGAGCACGACGAAGGGGAAGGATGGCACGAGGTTGATCAGCACCACGCCCCAGAAGGTGCCGCCGAGGCCGAGCTGGTAGAGCACGGTTGCGAGCGGGATGCCGTAGGTCAAAGGCGGGATCAACAGCGGCAGCAGGAAGAGCAGCACGATCAGGCGCTTGCCCGGAAAATCGCGTCGAGCCAGCGCGTAGGCGGTCATGACGCCGAGAATGCCGGAAATCAGCGTGACGGTGAAGACGATCTCGAAGGTGACGAGCACGACGCTCGAAAGCTGGAACTCCTTCCAGGCGCTGAAGTACCAGCGCGTCGTCCAGCCGGCAGGCAGCCACGTGCCGAGCCAGCGCGTCGCGAAGGAATTGATGATGACGACGGCAATCACCGCCAAAAGGTTCAGAATGAAAAGGCCGGCCGCCGCCCAGATGGCGATGCGCCAAATTTTCGATGCAAGGCCTTGGTCCCGGATCATCACTTAGCCTTTCGTGCCGCCGGCAGGGCCGCGATAGAAGAGAGACCGGCAGCCGAGAACAGCCACCACGACAAAGAGTTCGACACCGCCCATGATGAGGGCAATCGCCGAGCCCAGCGAATGGTCATATTGCTCGAAGGCCGCTTGGTAAGCAGCAATCGAGATGACACGCGTCGGCCCGGCGGGCGCGCCGAGCAAGACGGCCGACGGAAACACCGCGAAAGCCTGGACGAAAGCAAGGCAGAAGGTGACGGCGAGCCCGGGAACCAGGAGCGGCAGGAAAACCCGGTAGAAGCGCCGCCATGGACCGGCCCCCAGCGTGGCTGCGGCATGCTCGATCGCCGGATCGATGCCGGTGATATAGGAAAGCGTAAGCAGGAAGGCGAAGGGAAAGCCGGTGATCAGCAGCGAAGCAAAGACGCCCCAGTAGTTGTTCGTGAGCTTGAGCGGCGAGTCCAGGATGCCGAGAATGAGCAGCGCGTGATTGAACCAGCCGCGCGGCCCGAGGAAGGTCAGAAGACCGTCGGCAACGAAGACCGTGCCGAGCGTAATCGGCAGAACAAGGATCGTCGTCAGCAGCCGTTGACGGCGCATCAGCCGGACGCGGAAGGCAATCGGCACGGCAAGCGCCAAGTTGACGATCGTCACCGGAAGAGCGAGCCACATCGTCGCGCCGATCGTGTTGTACTGGAAGGGATCGGTGAAGAACTTTGCGTAGTTCGCATACCAGGCACCGCCCTCCTTCGGCATCAGCGAATCCGCGACGCCATAGAAGAACGGATAGACAAAGAGCGCGATCATGAAGATCAGCCCCGGCAGCACCAGCATCGTCGTGCCGTCGAGGCCGTGGGCTGCAAGCCGGGTGCGAAGCGACGGTCCTTTCACTCGGCCGCCCCCTTGAAGACAAGCGCCCTGCCGCTTACCGGCTGCAGCGAGGTGGATGCGCCCCGCGGCAGAACATCATCGGCCCGGAAATAGAGCTCCGATCCATCCTTCGCGGTCGCCATGCCGAAGAAGGCACGGCCGCGATATTCCATGCTGGCCACGGTCGCCGGAACCCCCTCACCGTCCGAGGTCGCAACGAGATCTTCCGGACGGACGGAAAGCACCGCCGCATCGCCCACCTTGAGCGGCGTGCGCATGGTGCCGGTCAAGCGGGCGCCCGCCGCCTCGATCTCAGCCTCGTCGCCGGAAACCGAAACGACACGTCCGGCGATGCGCGTCCGAAAGCCCATGAAATCGGCGACGTTGAGGTTGACCGGCCGCTGGTAGAGGTCCTGCGGCGAGCCGATCTGCTGGATGTGTCCCTGGCTCATCACGACGATGCGGTCGGCGAGCGACAGCGCCTCGTCCTGATCGTGCGTCACGTAAATGGTCGTCGAACCGATCTGGTCGTGGATGCCTCGGATTTCAGCGCGCATTTCCAGGCGCAGCTTAGCGTCGAGGTTGGACAGCGGCTCGTCCATCAGGACGATCGGTGGACGGATGACGACAGCGCGGGCAATCGCCACACGTTGCTGCTGGCCGCCGGAAAGCTGGCCGGGCAACTTTTCCGCCTGGCTTTCGAGCCGGACGAGCGCCAGCGCGTCATTGATGCGCTTGTCAGCCTCCGCTCCCTTGATGCCCTGCATGGCGAGGCCGAAGCCGACATTCTTGCGCACGCTCATGTGCGGGAAGAGCGCATAGCTCTGGAACACCATGCCGAAGCCGCGCTTTTCCGGTTCCAGCTGGTCGATGCGGTTACCGCCGAGGCGGATCTCGCCGCCCGAAAGCCCAAGCAGCCCCGCGATGCAATTGAGCGCCGTCGACTTGCCGCAGCCGGAGGGGCCGAGCAGGGCGATGAATTCACCCGGCTCGATCGCCAGGTCGATACCGTCGAGGGCATTGTAAGCCCCGAAGGACCGGCGCAAGCCATCGAGTTCGAGACGGGCATTGTTGCGCGAAGACAGCGCTGTGTTGTTAACCGGCGAATTCAACGCAAACTCCATTCTCTGCAGGAAAAGAACGGCGCCGGCCTAAGGCGGCGCCGTCTTGTTCGATCAGCCCTTCTTGGCGCCGATCTTCTCGTCCCAGATGCGGAAGGCATCGACGAGCTGCTTCGGCTCGAGCGGCACTTCGAGCGGATTGTTCGCGATCCAGTCGGCATATTCCTCGCGGCCGAACTCCTTGATCACGTCCTGGCTTTCCTGCGGCGCCATGTCGATCGTGACGTCCTTTACTGCCGGGCCCGGATAGAAATAGCCGGCGTCATAAGCAATCGCCTGCTGCTTCGGCTGCAGGATGTAGTTGATGACATCCATGAGAACGGCCATCTTCTCATCGGAAACGCCCTTCGGAATGACGGCGTAGTGCGCATCGGTGACCCAGTGGAAGCCGTCGAGCTTCTGCACCTTGGCTTCCGCCGGAACAATGCCGAGGGCGCGCGGATTGATATCCCAGCCGGTGGTGGTCGCGACCATGTCGCGGGTGCCTTCGCCGAGTTCCTTGAAGACCACGGCAGTACCCGTCGGATAATATTCGATGTTTTCACCAAGAGCGGCGAGATAATCCCAGGTCTTGGACCAGCCGTTGACCGGATCGCGGGGATCGCTGTCGCCGAGCAGGTAGGGAAGCCCCATCAGGAGCGTTCGGCCGGGACCGGAATTGGCGGGGCGGGCATAGAGGAACTTGTTCTTGTTCTGCTTCGTCCAGTCGAGAAGCTCCTGTGCCGTCTTCGGCGGAGTCGCGACCTTGTCCGGCATGTATTCGAGCAAGGGGCCTGACGGATAGTAGGTGACGACGACGCCATGATCCTTGGCGAGCGCCTGCATCTTGAAGGCCTGCGGCTGCAAGATGCTTTCCAGATTCGGAAGCTCGGCCTTGTGGGCGGCGAGATCGATCCACAGATCCTGGTCGAGACCAGCCGAAAGAGCATCCGTCCCGGTCAGCACGAGATCGATATCGACCTTGCCCGCCGCCTGCTGCGCCTTGATCTTGCCTGGCAGCTCGGGTGCCGGAGCCTTGGTGAAGGCGAAGCTTGAAACCCAATCTGCCTTTTCCGAGGCATAGGCTTCAAACATGCCCTGCGTCAGCGCCAGATTGCCGGCGACGTCGGCAATGGTGATGGTCACCGGGCTCGCTGGCTTCTTTGCCTGGGCGAAAAGCCGGGTGGGCAGCATGCCTGCAACGGCAACGCCGGCCGCCGTTCCGACAAATGTTCTGCGTGTAATTTTCATGATGTTCTCTCCTCCTCTGCGGCAGTTACCCGGGCAAAACCCCAGCCACGCCTGCCTCCCAAGATCTGCAGAAATCTCCAATATCCTTATCAAGAGCGCCGCTCCTTCCAGCGCGTCTTGGCAATGCAATTGAATTGATATACTAGTATGCACAAGAGAGTCAACGTTAAGGAAATTTCATGCGGCAGGCATCCAGCTCCGAAGCGATCGACTTTCCGGCTCTCCCGGAAAGACCGCAGAAGCTGCGCCGCGTGACGACAGCGAATGCCATTTTCGAGCGGCTGCATGCGGATATCGTATCGCTGCGCATGGCGCCTGGCATGGTTCTTCAGGAAAAGCGCATCGCCGAGGAATTCGGCGTCAGCCGCACACCGGTACGCGAAGCCTTGCTTCGGCTTTCCGACGGCGGTCTCGTCGATATCTTTCCGCAATCGGGCACGGTCGTTTCACGCGTCCCTGTATCGGCAATCCCGGAGGCAGTCGTCATCCGCAAGGCGCTCGAGAGCACGACCGTCGAAAGCGCCGCCAGAATTGCCGAGCCGCGGCATATCGCGCAGTTGGACGCCATTATCGCCCGGCAAAAAGCGCTTGCGGCTCTCGGCGATGCGTCCAACTTCCATGAAGAGGACGAGGCGTTTCACGAGGCGATAACACAGATCGCCGGCTATCCAGGGATCTGGGCGATCCTGAAAACGGTCAAGGTACAGATCGACCGGGCCCGGCGGTTGACGCTTCCGGCCCTGGGTCGCATGGACAATGTCGTTCACGAGCACAAGGTGATCCGCGACGCGATCGCAGCCCATGACGTGGAGGCAGCGCGAGCCGCCATGCTTCACCATTTGAGCGCCGTCATCCCCGACGTCGCTGAGCTTCGGGCACGCCATCCCGATTATTTCTGCTAGGCGATCCGGCAGATCAATAAACAAAGAGACAAACAAGGAGGAGACAGATGCGGCAAGGTTGGAGATGGTTCGGGCCTGAGGCTCCCGTCACCCTGGACGAGGTGCGCCAGGTGGGCGCGACGAACATCGTTTCCTCGCTGCATCAGGTGCCGATCGGACGCGCCTGGACGGAAAATGAAGTCGGCGAGCGCAAGTCGATGATCGAGACCACCCCGCCCGGCCGGTCATCCCTTACATGGTCCGTGGTGGAAAGTATCCCGATCCCCGACGCGGTCAAGCGCAAAGGCGGGAAGGCGAAGGCCGAGATCGAAGCCTGGATCGCAAGCCTCGAAGCGGTCGCCGCCTGTGGGATCCCGATCATCTGCTACAACTTCATGCCGGTCGTCGACTGGACACGCACCGAGCTCGACTATGTGACATCGACCGGTGCGACCGCGATGCGTTTCGACCACGAGCGTTTCGCTGCCTTCGATCTCTTCGTTCTACAGCGCCAGAGTGCCGGGGACGACTATTCGGCAGAAGACCAGAAGCGTGCTCGCGAAGTTTACGAGAGCATGACGCAAGAAGAGATTGACGACATTACGCGCAACATCACCTCGGCGCTGCCCGGCTCGACCACCGAGCCACTGACCATTCCCGCCTTCCGCGACAAGCTCGTGTCTTATGCAGGCATCGATGCCGCCAAGCTTCGGCAGCACCTCATCGAATTCCTGCAGGCCGTCACGCCGGCCGCCGAAGCGCGTGGCGTCAAACTGACCTTGCATCCTGACGATCCGCCGCGCTCGCTCTTCGGTCTGCCGCGCATCGCATCCAGCGCGGAGGATTACGCCGCCCTCTTCGACGCCGTTCCCTCGCCGGCGAACGGCATGTGCTACTGCACCGGCAGCCTTGGCGTGCGCGCCGACAACGACCTGCCGGCGATCGCCCGCCGCTTTGCCTCCCGCATCTACTTCGCGCATCTGCGCGCCACCAAACGCGAAGCCGATAGCCGGACGTTCCACGAGAGCGCTCATCTGGAGGGCGATGTCGATATGGTCGCGGTCCTCAAGGAGCTCGTCGCCGAAGACCGCAAGCGCAGCGCGAAGGATGAAATCGTCTTCCGCTCCGACCACGGCCACCGCATGCTCGACGATCTCAACAAGACCGTCACCCCCGGCTACCCCGCCATCGGCCGCATGCGCGGACTGGCGGAACTCCGCGGGATCCTCTATGCGCTGGGTGCAATACCATCCTGACCGGCTGGACGGACTTGCGCCAAACGGCGCAGGTCCATCTTCCTGCGTTCAAGCGCGTGAGGGAGGAGGCGTTTCGGTTATCATACCTTTGCCTCGTCCGTCTCCTCAGGCGCGAGCCTGCCGCGTTCATCGGCCTCCATCAGCTCGGCGCTGACATTACGGATGTGTCGGGCCATGGCCTTGTAGGCGGCATCCGGATTGCGGAGGCGTAACGCCGCCAGCACCGCATGGTGATCGCCGATCCAGAGCGGACGGACGCTGGGCGCGTGGATGTGCTCATGCAGCTTTTTCCACATCAGGGATTCATCACGCTGCGTCCACAGCGCTTCGACCATGGAAAAGATGATGGCGTTTCCGGTCATCCGGGCGATCGTCAGGTGGAAGTCGCGGTCGCCCTTTTCGGTGAGCGCCACAGCATCCGTTTCCTGCTCCATTCGAAAGATACATTCCTCGAGCACGGCGATATCGTAATTCGTCGCGCGCTCGGCGGCGATGGCAGCTGCGCTCGCCTCCAATGCAAGCCGCGCTTCCAGGAGCTCGAACGGGCCGGGGCCGGCATCCGTCGGGAGCATGTCGAAATTAATCTGTTTGCCGCGAACAGGGCGCACGATGATGCCCGCCCTGCCCTTCACCTCGACGATGCCACGCATCTCGAGCGCGATGACCGCCTCGCGAACGACCGGGCGGCTCACTTCCAGCTCTTCGGCCAGTTCGCGTTCCGAAGGCATGTGCCAGTCCGGCTTTCCGGCATTTGCCTCGATCATGCGCAATATCCGGCGTGCGACGACTTGGTAGAGTCGCTGTTCGCCTTGAAGCCGGAGCGCAGGTCGAGCTACCTCCATGAAAGGTCTCCTTGGCGCGTCACCCTGGTGGATAACGCGATTTTCGTTGTGCCGCCGTCAGCGGCCGGCGGCCAAGCGCCGCTCCTCCTCAGGAAGCCACGAGCGGTAAAGCGGGTGCTCGGCTGTGATCGGTAGGGGTGTCGGCTGGCCGGTGCGCTGTGAATGATAGGCCGCCGTCACCAGTTCCAGCGAATTGCGCGCGTCCTGGAGCGTCACCGGCGGCTCCTTGTCCTCCACGATAGCTTGGTGGAAGAGTTCGAACTGACGGGTGTAGCCGTCTTCCTTCACTTCGTAACCTGCCAGCGCGTCGTCGACGCGCTTCTGGTGCTCCTCGGTCCCGGCGTTGAAGGTCCAGGGGTCCCGGCCCATCGTGTAGGGTTCGAGAATGCTTTCGGCGACGACATCGCGGAAGCAGAAACGCAAGCGGGAGATTTCCTTGCGCGAGCCGAGCGTCATCGAAAGCGCGGCAAGCGATCCGTTCTGCATCTTGACCGCAAGGACCGCCGTGTCTTCCGTTTCGATCGGATTTACGAGGGTCGCACCATAGGAGAAGACTTCGGCGCAGGCGCCGTGCACGTAGTTCAGCATGTCATGCGCATGGATCGCGTGCCCGAGCAAGCCGCCGCCAAGCTCGCTCGCCCACTTGCCGCGCCATGGCACCGCGTAATAGTCGGGTCCGCGCCACCAGTGCGTCTCGATCGTCGTCATAAACGGCTGGCCCGTGAGACCAAGTTCGATGAGCCGCTTCAACTTCTGCAGGCCGGAACCGTAGCGGTACTGGAAAATCGGCATCAGCTTCCCGCCGCCCGAGCGGGCAACGATGTCGCTCATCGCATCGACTTCGGCGATCGAACCGAAGAGCGGCTTTTCGCAGATCACATGCTTGCCGGATTCGATGCTTTTCCGGCAGAATTCGAAATGCGAATCCGGCGGGCTCGCAATGTCGATGATGTCGAGGTCATTGCGGGCGAAAAGCTCGTCGACGTTCTGGGTATATTCGGGAATGCCATGCTTGGCGCAGAGTTCGCGCCCGCGGTCTTCGTCCAGCGAGCAGAGGACGGGCACTTCGAAAAGATCCTTGTTCCAGTCGAAACCGGCCAGGTGCCGGGCAGCGATGCCGGCACCGATGATCCCGACGCGCAATTTCTTCGTCATGGCATCTCCTCCTATCGTCCGCCGATCCGCGCAGCCTTGGTCTGCGCTTCGAGCGAAAGACGGCAGACTTCATAGACATGAGTCTGGGTCATCGCCGTTTCCGTGCGGTCCCGCACGTCCGCGGTGAACGCTTCGAAATAGTCGAGCTTCTCGCCGCCGCAATCGATGTAGGTGTTTTCCTTGCCGTTCACGAGGAACAGGTGATCCTTGCCGGGGCGGCCGGAAATATCGATGTATTTGCGAAGCTCGATGTAGCCTTCCGTACCGAGAATGGTCAGGCGCCCGTCACCCCAGGTCGGCAGCGCCTCGGGCGTAAACCAGTCGACGCGAACGTAACCGGCGGCCTTGTCCGAGCGAAGCAGCACCTCGCCGAAGTCCTGGAACGCCGGCTTTTCCGGCATGCCGAAATTGCCGATGGAACTTGCAACCACTTCGCCGCTCGTCGAGCCGGTATAAAAAAGAAACTGGTCGATCTGATGCGAGGCGATATCGACAATGATGCCGCCGAAGGCCTCCGGATCGAAGAACCAGTCCGGCCGCGTCGGCAGCTGGAGCCGGTGCGGGCCTACGCCGAGGGTCTGGATCGCTTTGCCGATCGCTCCTTCCTTGACCAGCTTTCCAGCCTTGACGGCAGAGCGCACGCAATGGCGCTCCGAAAAGCAGATCGAAAAAATCTTGCCAGTTTCGGCGACCGTCTTTTTCACTTCTTCGAGCTGCTCGAAGGTCGTGACGCCGGGCTTGTCCGTCATCACGTCCTTGCCGGCCTTCATGGCCCGGATCGCAAGGCCGGCGCGATCGCGAGGAATGGCGGCGATGCAGATGACGTCGATGGACGGATCGGCGAAAATCGTCTCACGGTCGATCTGCGGCGCGTCCGGATATGTCTTCTTGAAATTTTCGAGCAACGCCGGGACCGAGGTCTTCGGGCAATAGCCAACAAATTCCCCGCCCGCGGCAAGCAATCCCTTTACATGATCGAACGTGTGCCCATGGTCGATTCCGACGACGGCAAATCTCAGCATTGACGCCTCCTCCTGCAAAGCCGCCATGCTGGCAGCATCCATTTTTTCCCAACCTGGTCAAACCAGACACTCATGAAGGATTGTTGTCAAGGATACTTGTGCCGTAGATTCGCAAGCAACCGCTGTTCCCTAGGGCCGCAGGCGCTGGCCCGGAGATTCCGTGATACGATCAGCTGGTCAGACCAGATGCCTCGGCGGGTGGCGCCAAAGCGCGATCCACCGACTGCTCTTCGCTGGACTGAGGAACTATGCTGTCCGCTCTGCGGCTTGTTCAAGCTCCGGGGAAACAAGGATCTTGTCGACACGGCGGCCATCGAGATCGATGACTTCGAAGCGCCAGCCATCCTTCACAAAACTTTCGCCGAGTTCCGGCAGATGCTTCAGCTCCTCCAGCACGAGGCCGGCCACTGTCTGGAATTCAATATCGTCGTCGAGCTTGAAATGCATGAATTCCGCGAATTCGTCGATCTGGGTCCAGCCCGAAACAAGGTAGGAGCCGTCGGCGCGGCGGACGATCGCCTGCTCGTCGGCAGGTCCTTCCTGCAGCGCGCCCATGATTGCCTCCATGATGTCGCCGGAAGAAACAATGCCTTCGAAATGGCCGTATTCGTCGTAGACAAGAACCATGTGAACCGGCGATTTCCGGATCGCCTGAATGACATGCGTGGCGGTCGAAAGATCCGAGATCACCGGCACCTCATGGGTCAGCGACTGAATGCTGGCATGACCATGCGTGTGCAGCGCATCGTAAAAGTCTTTGACGAAGAGGACGCCGAGCACCTCGTCTGAACTGTTGCGGCGAACCGGCAGGCGGGAGCGGCGCGTCTGATGCAACTGCTTGCGAATTTCCTCAAGGCTGTCTTCGATATCGATGACTTCGACGTCGCGCCGGGGCGTCATCAACGCTCTCGCCGTCCGGTCCGCGAGGCGCATCACGCCGGAAATCATCGCGGATTCCTCGCTCTCGATCACGCCGGCACTCTGCGCTTCGGCGAGCACGGTCTTGATCTCCTCGTCGGTCACGCCATCGCTGCCCTTTCCCGATTGTCCGAGAAGCGTAAGCACAAGCTTACCGGAAGCGTCGAGAAGCCAGACGAGAGGCAAAGCGAGCTTGGAAAGCACGGCCATGGCCGGAGCCATCCTGCTGGCAACCGTTTCCGGCTCGCGCAGGGCAATCTGCTTCGGCACCAGTTCGCCGATGATCAGCGAGAGGTAGGTGATCGCGACGACGACCGCACCAACACCAACCGCATCGGAGACGGCCGGCGAAAGGCCCTGCGTGGCCAGCCAACTGGCGAGACGGCCGCCAAGGGTGGCGCCCGAAAAGGCACCTGAAAGGACGCCGACGAGCGTAATGCCGATCTGAACGGTGGAGAGAAAGCGGCCTGGGTGTTCGGCAAGTTTGATCGCCTGGGCAGCGCCGCGGCTGCCTTGATCAGCTAGTACCCTGAGGCGGGCGGGACGGGAGGAAACGACGGCAAGTTCGGACATTGCAAGCACACCGTTCAGAACGGTGAGCATGACAACGATTAAAATTTCCAGAAACAAAAGAAGCTCATGATATTGACAAAGATAGCCTAGGATAGGGCCAAAGCGCCCAGAAGGAAAGCAAGGCGGAGCCCCACGTTCGGCTATTTTGTGGGAGCCTTATCTATTGAGCTGATCCGTCATTGCGCCGAAGCCGGTGAAACCCGCCAAATAGTATTGCCGACGTCGTCAGCAACCAGCAGTGCGCCCTTGATGTCGATGGCGACGCCAACAGGACGGCCACGCGCCTTGTCATTCGGGCCGATGAATTCTGTCAGCACATCCCGCGGCGGACCGGACGGCTTGCCGTCCGAGAAGGGAACGAAGATGACCTTGTAGCCGCTGCGAGGTTTGCGGTTCCACGAACCGTGTTGGCCGACAAAGGCGCCGCCCACATACTCCGGGCCGAACAGGTTGCTCGTATTGAAGGTAAGGCCGAGCGAGGCCGTGTGAGGACCAAGGGCGTAGTCGGGAACGATCGCCCTGGCGACCAGATCGGGATTCTGCGGCTTCACGCGGCTGTCGACGTGCTGGCCGAAATAGCTGTAAGGCCAGCCATAAAAGCCGCCTTCCTTGACCGAGGTCATGTAATCGGGAACCAAGTCGCTGCCGATCTCATCCCGTTCATTGACGGCGACCCAGAGCGCGTTGGTCCGTGGCTCCCAGGCAAGCCCGTTCGGATTGCGCAAGCCGCTTGCGAAAACGCGAACGGCTTTTGTGGCAAGATCGATTTCGATGATCGAGGCGCGGTTCTTCTCCAGATCCATACCGTTTTCGCCGACATTGCTGTTCGAGCCGACGGTGGCGTAGAGCTTGGCGCCATCGAGGCCGGCAACGATATCCCTGGTCCAATGAACATTGATCGGGCCCGCGGGCAGATCGGCGATCTTCTCACCTGGGGCAGTGATCGCTGTCTGCCCCTCTTCGTAGGGAAAAGCCATGATCGTGTCGGTGTTGGCGACGTAAAGCGTGCCCTTGGAAAAGGCCATGCCGAACGGCGAGTCGAGGCCCTTCAGAAAAGTCGCGCGCATCTCTGCCGTCCCGTCGTGATCGGCGTCACGCAGCAAGGTAATACCGTTTGCACTCTTCACTTCGGCGCCGGCTCGCCTCATTAACGCGCGTTCGACCCAGCCGCGGATACTGAAGCCGACGTCATCGCCCTTTGGCGGCCTGTTGCTTTCGGCAACCAGCACATCGCCGTTCGGCAGCACGTGGATCCAGCGCGGATGGTCGAGACCCTTGGCGTAGGCCTCCACCTTCAGACCGTCAGCAGCCTTTGGCATGACCCCGTCCGGCCAGCTCGACGCCTCGGCCGCATTGAGCGTCGGAATCAGCGTAGGGTTCGGCGCAGGCAAGGTCGGCGACGGGCCGTGACCTTGCTCGATCGGGACCGTCGCGGAGTCGCGTTCAAACATGAAGATCCATCCTCCTCCGACGAGCATGACAACGAGGACGACGGCGATGACTTTCTTCATGGATAGCTTCCCGACAAGTACGCTGCTAAACGCCTCGAACTGTGAGAGGTTTCAGGGCTCCCACCGCCGGCGCAGTCTTCCACGGAAAAGTGCTCCGGCTGACGATACTTCTTGAAAGCGCATTTGAGGCCTTGCGGAACTTTTTGGGGCAATAGGCGGTTCTTCCTGCTCAACCAGCCTGGGGAGAAATCCATGACGCAGATTCGCGAAACCGCGCGCCGAAGCCGGACTGTGCGCGGGCGCCCCTACAGCCTCCATGAGTTTGCTGAGAAATATGGCCTCGACGATGACCAGGCGAAGAATCTTTTCAAGCGATTTGGCCCGTCTTCGATAGAACTCGACCTCTTGATGGCAGCCAAGCGCCGTCCGCCGGTGCGGCTTGAACATGTGTTTTAAGGAGCCGTCGATGACCGACAAGGATAAAATCCGCAAGGACGCGGAAGGGCAATTCGCCCGGACACGCAAGGGCGCGAAAAACAGCGGCGTCAGCAGCGCCAAACCGCGCGTTATCACCCATTCCGACGACGCAACCGTGCATCGCAACCCGCCGGGAAGCAAAAAGCCGGAGAAGGATTGGGATGTGAATCACAATGAAGGCGATACCGCAGGGAAGCACCCCTCCTGACGCCCCCGATGACACCGCGCAAGCCGCATACTGGACCTGGCTGTCTCACGAAAAAGGATGAACGATGAACGCCTCGACCGGGACCAAGAAGGGCAGGCCCAACCCTGCGCTCATGAAAGCCAGGGCGATGCCCCAGCTCATAGATCCCGATGCCGAGCCTTTCGTTGCCGAGGCGATAAGAGAACTCGTCGAGTGCAAGATCCCGTTTCTCGTCGCCGGCACTTACGCGGTTTGTGCCTATACCGGTATTTCCCGCCAGACCAAGGACTTCGACATCTTCTGCAAGGCGGGTGACTACGCCCGCATTCTCGGCCATTTCAAGGAAAAGGGCTATGCGGTCGAGGTTGAGGACGAGCGGTGGCTTGGCAAGATCTTTCAGGGCAAGCATTTCTTCGACGTGATCTTTGCCTCTTCCAATGGCACCATGCCCGTCGGCGATGACTGGTTCGAGGATGCCAGGCAAGTCGAGATGTGCGGCTGCCCGGTCTGGATCGTCAGCCCGACCGAACTGCTGTGGTCGAAGTTCTTCATCCAGCTTCGCCATCGGTACGATGGAGCGGATGTTGCCCATGTGATCCTTCGCGCCCACGACAAGATCGATTGGCGCAAGTTGCTCGGCTACATGGAGGTGCATTGGGAGGTGCTGCTTATCCACCTCCTGAACTTTCGCTGGATCTATCCGACGGAGCGCGACAAGATTCCGCAGTGGCTGCTCGATGAACTGCTCGACCGCCTGGCTGCTCAGCGCGAACTGCCCCTTCCGCAGATGAGAATTTGCCGCGGCCGCATGTATTCGCGCGCCGATTTCGAAATCGATGTCAAGGAATGGGGATTCGCCGATGTCGGCGGCGAAGGCGAACTGCGCGGCGATTGGGAGAAGAAGGATGAATGAGAGCAGCAACACGGTCAAAGTTGCGGCGGTCGCGGATCTTCATGTCAAGGAAGATGGCGGCAAGTCCTACAAGGAATTGTTCGGCGAAATCTCCTCTGTCGCGGACGTGTTGGTCATAGCAGGCGATCTGACCGACCTCGGCAAACCCAAGGAAGCGGAGTTGCTGGCCGTCGACCTCCGGAATTGCTCGGTGCCGGTCGTTGCGGTTCTCGGCAATCACGACCACGAAAGCGGTTACGTCGAGCAAGTATGCGCCATTCTCACGGATGCAGGAGTGAAGCTTCTGAACGGTCAAACAGTGGAAATCGAGGGGGTCGGCTTCGTCGGCGTCAAGGGCTTCGTCGGAGGGTTCGGCCGGCATATGCTCGGCTCGTTCGGGGAAAGCGCGATCAAGGCGATGGTCGCGGAAAGCGTCGAAGAAACGATGCGGCTGGAAAATGCCATGCGCCAGGTGCGCGCCGACCGCTCGGTGGTCATTCTGCATTATGCACCGATTGTCGAGACGGTCACCGGCGAACCGCTTGAAATTTACCCCTTTCTCGGATCATCGCGGCTTGCCGAAACGATCGACCGCTTCAAAGTGAATGCCGTCGTGCATGGCCACGCTCATCGCGGCACCTACGAGGGTCGCACACCGGGCGGAGCTCCGGTCTTCAACGTGGCAGCGCACATCGAGAAGCCGACGGGCAGGCCCTATGCGCTGCTCGAGCTTTGAACCGATCGCCAGCCTAGCCCGATTGAGCAGGCACTCTTGTCATTCGAATGCCGCTCTGCCCAGCACACGACGCCCGCGAACACGCTACGAAGTTTGTACGATAGAAGACAGTCGGTTGTGCTGTAATTTCAAGGCGCTAGGTTCCATTTCCATCGAGTCGGGCAATTCTTGTCCGCCGAGGGGAAACGAATGCCGACCGAAGACCGACAATACCGCAATGCACTTCTGAAAAGTATGGATGCAAAGGATCTGGCGCTTCTCGCTCCTCACCTCGAACACGTGACGCTGGATATTCCCTATGAGATTGAGAAGGCGCATGAGCCGGCCGACTATGTCGTTTTCCTGGAGTCGGGACTGGCCTCGATCGTGGCGCGGCTCTCGGGCGGGCGTGACATCGAGGTGGGTATCGCCGGGCGCGAGGGCATGACAGGGGCTGCCATCGTGCTCGGCGGCGAGCAATCGCCGAACATGACATTCATGCAGGTATCCGGAAGCGGTTTTCGCATCTCCTCGGCAAAGCTTCAGGAGGCGATCGACGCCAGTTCCACGCTCCGAGCCAGGCTGCTTGCCTATATTCAAGCCTTTATGGCGCAGATGTCGTCGACGGTCCTCGCCAATGGCCATTCAAAGCTGGAGGAGCGCCTGGCG
The DNA here is from genome assembly GCF_012641395.1 of Rhizobium sp. P32RR-XVIII. GTDB lineage: Bacteria > Pseudomonadota > Alphaproteobacteria > Rhizobiales > Rhizobiaceae > Rhizobium. Next base: position 61,642 of record NZ_JABAIH010000003.1, read on the forward strand.
CGCTGGCTGTTGATGGTCCACGACCGTATGGATGGCAACACAATTTCGCTGACGCATGAATTCCTCTCAATCATGCTGGGCGTCAGGCGTCCGGGCGTCACCGTGGCAGTCCACATCCTTGAGGGCAAAGGCTATATCCGCGCCAATCGAGGACAGATCACCATACTCAACCGCAAAGGCCTGATTGAGGAAGCCAACGGCTCCTACGGAGCTGCGGAAGAGGAATACCTACGACTGATAGGAACCCCGCTTTCGCGTCAGCAGTGATGGCGGTTGTACGCTAACGTACTCAAAAAACTTTCTCGGGAACACACTTATTGCGCAGGCATTGCTCCAGCTAAGAAGGAGAAATGCCATGCCAACGGCTTCATTCGAACGGAACCGCGCCTCCCAAGCGGAAATTATCTCGCTACTTCCAGCACTTAAAGCATTCTCGAGACGTTTCGAGCGCGTTGAAAACGACGCCGACGATCTGTTGCAGGAGACCGTCTCAAAAGCTCTCCGCCATCTCGAACAGTTCCAGGACGGCACCAGCCTGAAATCCTGGCTCTTCACAATCATGCGCAACACCTATTGCAGCAGCTACAAGCGCCGCAAGCGCGAGCCTGTCGGCTGCGTCGGCGATCTTAGCGAATGTCAGGTGCCGGTGAAATCGACACAGGATTGGTCACTGAGAGCCCGCGAGGTGCAGGCTGCGATCGATAAGCTCGGGGCGCGGCACCGCGATGCGTTGCTGCTGGTCGTGGGAGGCACGAGTTACGAGGAAGCAGCCGTGATCTGCCATTGCGAGGTCGGCACCATCAAGAGCCGAGTGAACCGCGCTCGCAGCCACCTCCTTGAAATACTTGGTGAAACACAGTTTTCAGAAGCAGCCTCGCTGCATTAAATAAAGGGACGGTAAAATGAAGGGTCAAGACAGGGACGAATGGATCGCCCAGCGTGCCTACGCGCTCTGGGAACAGTGCGGGCGCCTAGACGGCGGCGATCGTGAACATTGGATGCAAGCCGTTCGCGAGCGCGACGAGCTGGAACGCACCCAGGCTTCCGCGGACGGGCGCGAGGTTCTGGTCCGCTTCAGGCCAAAAGCTTCGACGACGACACCGCGGCGGCGAACCGCGCCGGCGGCCGCTGTTGCTGGAGGCTGATGAACCGGCGCAGTAGACTAGGCTTTGGCTGATGTTTGCCGGACAAATCTTATCTGGCAAGACGGGGATATTTTCGTACAGTATCTGCCACTTTGACGGATCCGGCGAGTGCCATTGCGAAAAGCCAAGCGTTGAAGGTTCCGAAGTCCGGCGTGGTAGCACCCAATACCGAGGTCGCAAACGGAGCGATGAAGGCCCATCGCGCGCCATGCAATACAGCCGCCGCCTCATCGTCGTCAGGCGGCAAGGGGTGGAGAAGTGTCAGCATGACGAAGCCATAGTACAGCATGCCGCCAAACAGGCCGACATTGCTCAACATCGATACGACGGAATTAGAAGCACGCGTGCCCCCCAGGCCGACCCCAAGCCCATAGCTGCTTAGAAACGCCTGCCAGGACGTTGCCGTCCACATGCTCCGTTCTTCGAACGAACTCGTGGTGTTCTTCTGAAGGATCGTCTCGTCGAGCATGGTAAGGAGTGGCGTCCATATTGCCGTGTCCACGACGGTGACGATCGCCACGATCACCAGAATGGCGGTCACGACCAGCAACTCGGCTGTCATGCCGCGACGCAACCGCGACCCTCTGACGATCACTGTTCCGCGCCAAAGCCATTCCATTCCTGCCGCCACGAAGAACACAAACAGACCGACATAGGAGGCCGACGAGGTTGATAGCCAGATAAACACCAAAAGAAGCACGAGGATAGCCTGTACCCATCCGCTGCGGATGTATGACTGAGGCATGGCGCGGCGGAAAAAGTAGATCGCCGAAAGGAAGGTCAGCGTCATGCCGCCGAAGGCGGATGCTTCGGGCATCAACCCGACGACTCGCTTGCTGCCCAGGATCTCGGCATCGGTCAGAAGCGAATACGTCGCCGTCCGGAAGGGTTCAAGCAGCGGACCGATTGGCGCATACTGGCTGGCAAAATCGAGGGCGCCGGCAACGACCATGATAGCGCCCCCGATACAGAGCGCCCGAAGAGCATGCTGGCGGGCTGCGCGCTCGCGCAAGACGAAGGTGAAGGCACAAACCGTCAGAACTGAAATCGTCATATAGACCAGTTGCGAGATGTTCTGGCTGGTGGGCTCCAAAAAGGCCGCTGTGGAAATCAGATCGACTTTCAGCGGAATGACTTCCACCTGCCGTGCGAACAGCCGGGGCATGAACATCGTCGTCACCAATGCAACGAGCCAAAACAAGAGGAGAACGGTTAAGCGCTGTGGCTTCACCACGATCGATGCCATGAAATCGATCGCCTTGTACGACAGAAATACGCGCGCGATCAGCAGCAGTCCTGCCATGGGCGCGGGCGTGAGGGTCATGCCCGCCGAAAGTGCGGGCGGAACAACCGCGAACGCGCCGAAGGGTATGGAAATAAAAAGAAGATAAATGATCGCAACCGGGCCGATTGCGATGCAGGTCACGGCTCCGAGCCAGAATATAGCGATCGGAAGACTTTCCAATTCAGTTTAAGCTCTTGGGGTTCGCCGGGACCGGAAATTTCGCGATAACCGCACCGACGCTATCGTCGCGCAACTTGAACCTTTTGACGGGCGCCAGTTCGGAGCGATCCATGGCATTGTTCACGAACATCGTAAGTTCCTGCCGGAACCGCGCGGTATTGAACGACTGCGCGTGACGTTGAATCTCCTCCGGCTCGAACAGGTGCTGGTTTGCCTCGAAGGAAACAATCGCCTCGCAGAGCGAGCTGCTTGTTTGCTCGGCGAAGAACCAGCCGGTCTTGCCTTCGATAACCGTTTCGAGAGCTCCACCCCGGGCGTAGGCAATCACCGGTCGGCCGCTCGCCATCGCCTCCAATGGTACAATGCCGAAATCCTCTATGCCCGGGTAGAGCAGCGCCTTGCAGTGCGACAGATGATATTCCATCGTTGCGTCGTCCACCTTCTCGTGAAAGGTGACGCTGGGGCCGGCTATCGCTTTCAACTGTTTGGTTGCTCCGGAACCGAGCACGATCAGCTTTCGGCCCAGTTTCGTGCAGGCTTCGACCGCGAGTTCCACTTTTTTGTACGGGGTAATCTGGCCCGCGCACAGATAGTAGTCATCGACCTCGCGGGCGATGCAGAAACGCTCGACGCTGACTGGAGGGTGGATGACCGATGCGTCGCGACGGTAGAATTTCCGGATGCGCTGCGCGACAAAGGCCGAATTGGCAACGAAATGATCCACCCGCGTCGCACTGGCCAGATCCCATTGGCGCAGCATGGGGAACGTCATTTGCATGACGAACCGGGACACTCTTCCCGCATTGTTCTGATACTGCTGGGAGCAATCCCAAAGGTATCTCATCGGCGAGTGGCAATAACAAATATGCACGGCATCCGGCCGCGTGACGATCGATTTTGCCGGACCTGCCTCGCTTGAAATGACAAGATCGTAGCCGGTCAGATCGAAGGCCTCGAGGGCGAAGGGCATGAGCGGCAGCATTTTTTGATAATGCTTTGCGCCGCCGATCTTTTGCAGGAATGAAGTCTTTATCGGGTGACGCAGAATTGTCGGCGAGATCGCTTTCCGGTCGATGACGAGGGTGAAAATGTCGGCGTCGGGGAAAAGCCTGCACATTTCTTCAAGGACTTTTTCACCGCCGCGCATTCCTACTAGCCAATAGTGAACTAGCGCAACTTTCATCTTCCCCCCGAATCCACGCTACACGTGACGACCGACGAACCAAAGATTTGTCATTTTAACGTCTCACAAACAAAGTCTATTAACAAGTACTTTACAAAGCTTAAATTGAATTATTTTCTGCTTTACGTTGCTTTGTTACATTTCCGACTGAATGGCTGCTTTGCGTCGTACAGGGCAAGAACGTAACTCATCTAGCGAGATGGCCCGGATATAAATCCGCAATACTTGTAGTCATTCCAGAATACACAAGCCATGCACGCGCGATTTGCTTCAAAAGCACGGGAATTGGCTCATCAACGAATCCGCCAAGTTAAAGACTTCGATATTTTCCGCGGATCTCATTGGAGTAAAAATGACCGGGAGACCGGGCCGCGGCCAATTTTCTCACGACGCTCGCTGGAACGTCTTGATATTCACGCCTTTGTCCGTTGGACATGAATATTCGCAGCCTTTGGGTTTTCTCGTCATATGCGATGGCATCGATGAGTTTCGAGTTGAGGGTTGTTTCCATCTTGCCCTGCAGAGTTCTCTCCATTAACGACAAGGATAATTCCCGCCGGTTCAATAGCAAGAGGAGATCTTTCAAAAAGAAACTTTTGGCAGATAATATATCCTTTCGACATACGCCGAAATTATTCGACTATAGCGCTAGATACTAGCCTTCCGTCTTCAACTTGGCGGGCAAAGTGATCTTTCAGACTCAGACTTGAACTTGTAAGCATGAATATAATCGATCGCCATGACAGACGGGTTCGGCGTCTGATCGATTGGCCAGCCTGAACCGAGCGCCAAGTTCGCCATCAACAGCAACGGCATCTTGTGAGTCTCGGGGGTCTTCACCTTCCAGATCTCCCCTCGATCGAAATAGTAGGTAATATTTTCCGGATCGACCTGGACACCATAGGTGTGAAACTCCTTGGTCAGGCTCTCCGGTTCAACTTTGGTGTGGTGCACCTCGTGATCGCTGCGCACGGGATTTTTGTGCCAGATATGGTAGGCGGATTGGAAGGAGGCGGGATCATGACCGTAGTACTCGATCACATCCACTTCCAAGCTCGGCTCCTGACGATCGCGCGGCTCGCTGGTGCCCAGCCAAAAGGCGGGCCAAACGCCGGGACCCGATGGAAGCTTCGTGCGGATCTCGAAGTATCCATATTGTAGCGCGAAGCCCTTAGTATTGGGGTCTGCCGAAGCCAGGAGCCCGGACCGCCATTTCCCGGTATCGTCCTTGCGGGCAGTGATATAGGCGATACCGTCTTTGAGCGTGAACGGAAAATTCTCCCCCGGATCGGTAAACTGAGCGTCACCGAAGTCCCCGTTCCATGGCGTATGCGCGATCCAGCGTTTGTCCCCGATGTCCCATGCGGCGATACTCAGGTCGTTGAAGTCCTCCATGAATGCCGGCTCCAGCGGACAAAGGTCGAGATGCCCAGCTTCGGCCGACGCGGCAGGTTTGGCGGCAACGATGGATACGGACGCCAGAAACACAAAACTCCCGAAACGCATGTCAGATACTCCCGTTAACTGAAGCGATATGATGGATCGTTAGCTCGCGATCTGAAGCAAATCCTTGGTTAGATCGACGTGGCGACGAATGTAGGAGCCACAGCCGAGCTCAGCCGATGAGGCACGTCTCTGGGCAGCGAGCGCGAGCTCTTCCATCAGTTTTGGCTGTCTTCCGACGCGTGTAACGGCGGATGCTATGGCTGCGGGATCGGACGGCGGGAGATAAACGACCGCGTCGTCGTCGAAATAGGCCCGCAGGCCGCCGGTGTCGGTTGCGATGATCGGCAAACCCATCAGGGCCGCCTCCTGCAGAACAGTGATCCCGCTCGCATGCTTGTTCGGTTTCAACGGAACAAGCATCAGCGTCGCCTCTTCGAAAAGGCGCTGTAGTTCCAGGTTGTCGGCGACCTCGAGGATCCTCACGTTTCGCGTGCCCGGGGAAATCTGCGGACGGGCAGTCGAGGAGACGATCGTCAGTTCCACATCGGATCGGCCGGCAAGTGCGCGAACCGCGACATCCCAATCACGATGCCGGTCGTTACCCAGGCTTAACACACGAATTGGGTGGGCCGGCCTGATCTCGATCGGCATTCGCTTTTCGTTCGGTATCCCGAAAAGCACGACTTCCACGCGCGTGTTGGGAAACAATTCCCGCGCTATCTTTGCGTTTTCAGGAGAATGCACCGTCAGGAGGTCGATCTCACGGATCAGCCACCGGTAAAGCATGCGATGCGGACGCGGAAGCCTCCTCCACCGGTCAAGTAGCCAGACGGCCTGGCCGATGATCTTTGGCCGCTTTTCCGATGGGGGCCTCGTGAATTTCAGCAAGGCCGAGACTGCCAGAAACTGGGACTCGGTATGTGTCCACACAACGTCCGCAGCAAGCATAGCCTTGGCGTTACGCCTGGCATGAATCAGGTCGAAGCCAAGGATTACCCGCAGCGCCAGGCGAAAAGCTTTACTGGCAAAACCCTCTGCCGCCGCGCTCGAGAAGCGGACGTCGCATCCCATGAGGTTTGCCCGGGCATAGCCGTACGGAGAGGGGTCGTTGATCCCGACAAGCGTCTTGTCCTTCCAGCGCCGGTTCCACTCGTGGGCATCGTGTCCTGCAGCCAGGTGTACAAATACGTTAATTCGCTGCTTCTTGGACGCAAGACTTTTCATGGCCACCGCGCTCCTGTTGCTAGCGAGAGAAAAGGCGTTACGCAGGCACACGGCGAGACTCACCTCGCCGTCGTCCAATGAGCCAACGGCAAAGGTGAGCCCCATCCCTCCCCCCGGAAACAAACTAGGCGTCAAAGCACCGGATCCCCTTCCGCATGCATCAACGAAGTCTAAATATTCAGGCGACTGCAAACTACAATACACTTTGATAAAGTCAATGCATACTGTTCCCCATTGTCAGATCAGCTTCTGTAATAATTGTTATATCTTGAGTAATAGTATTCCGACGATCCATAAGCGCGATAGAGTTTAAGCCGCTTTGTATCAACCTTATTGAGAACGGCACCAACACATTTGCCGGTAATCTCTGTTTCCGTAAGAAGCGCGCTCTTCACCATGCGCCTTGATGTCCGTCCCCATTCGACAACCAAGACAAAGCTGCTGATACGCGAAGCGATCGCCCGGGCATCGACGACCGGCCCAAGGGGCGGCAGATCGATCACCACATACTCGTACTGTTTGGTCAGTTTGTTGAGCAATGCTGTCATTGCCGGCGACGCTAGCAAATCGGCCGAATTGGGGATCCGCCGTTTGATGACCGAAGGCAAAAAGGCAAGTCCTGTCTTTGGGTCGGTCAAAAGCGCTCTTTCGATTGGGACATTGTCCATGACGACGTCCACCAGACCGACTTCCGCTTCGCTGCCGAGAAGCCGGGTCGAGCCGGGGTTGCGCAAATCCGCATCGATCAAGACAACCTTCGTGCCTTGCGAAGCCAGCAGCGACGCGAAATTTATGGCAACGGTTGATTTTCCTTCACCCGGCAGCGCTGATATGAAGCCTACGACCTTGCGGATGTCGTTCATGGCAGCAAGATCGATGGCGATTTTTGAGCTTCTGAGCGTTTCGGCAAACATCGACATTGGGTTGCTCGTGGCATATTCCGTGATCGAGTTCAGCGATTGGATTTCACGTACCGAGTCTTCGCGGTCCCTCTGGTCGTCAGAGATGGTTCGCGTGACCTTACGCGATGGAATAATGGGCGCCGAGCCGAGATATTCGACGCCCAGTTCCTCACGCACCTGTTCCGCCGTCCTGAAGAAGCGGTCGCGAACTTCCCGAATGGCCCCTACTCCTGTTCCGAAAATGGCCCCTAGGAAGCCGGCGAGCGCGACAATCAACGACTTTTGCGGATGGCTCGGCGCCGTCGGAACTTCGGCCCGCTCGATGATGCGCGCCTCCGTTGCGGGGAAGGATTGTTCCTGGACAGATTCGTGATACCGCTGCAGGAATGTCTCGTGCAGTTTGCGGTAGGCATCGGCCTGTCGCTCGAGCTCGCGCAGCTGGACCTGGTTCTTGTTTGCTTCCGTGGCAACGTTTTCGGCTTGAGTGACGCTGTTTGACAATTCGCGCTCGCGCGCTTCCGCGACACCCAGTTCGCTCTCATAGCTTTCGGCAATTCGGCCAAGCTCTGTAAACATCAGCCGTTGATACTCAGCCATCTCCTGACGCAGCCGCACTGCCTGGTAGTGGTCTTCCCCAAAGCGGCTGACAATGTCTGCTTCCAGTTTCGAGGCGAGTAGGTATTTTGCTCTGAGATCGTTCGAGATCGGACTTTGCAAGACCTCTGAGACAATCCCCTCGCTATTTCCCTTCGCCAGGATAGCCCTGATGCGCTCAAGGCGAGCTCGCGCCTGGGCGGTGTCGGAACGGGCGACGATCAATGCGCTGTTCAACTCAGACAGCTGCTGGTCGCTGACCAACTTTCCATCCGACGTCACGAGCCCCTTCTTCTCCCGGAACATCTGCACTGCAAGGTCGGAGTCGGTTGCCAGCTTGCCGAGATCCGCGATGCGTTCCTGCAGCCAATCGCTCGTTCGTCTTGTCGCTTCGAATTTCGAGTTGAGTTTGTCGACCATATAGACGTCGGCAAACGTGCTCGCCACCTTGGCCGCCATTTCGGGTGAAGGCGATGTGTAATAAAGGGAGAGAACGTAAGAGCGGCCAACGCGCGCAACCGACATGTTCTGTTCTACGATGCCTACGGCCCGGCGACGCCGGTTTTCTATAGACTCTTCTGTCGCTGGAGCAGGATCGAGAATGTGGATCGCCCGGCCAAGCGATACGATCGAGCCAATCGCGGCCCGTGCCAAACTCTCTTTCTGCTGCGCGAGAAATGCCGGATCCTCGGCGAGATCGAGCTTGTCGACGACGGCGTAGGCGATCGCCTTCGATTTTAGGAGTTCGACCTCACTGATGACTGAACTGTCATCTTCGAGCGACGTGCCGATTGTTGTCAGCTGGCCGACGAGATTGCCCTCCTGCCTGTCGATAAGGACACTCGTGGAGGCGGTAAAGAGCGGTTCTGCCCGCTTAACGTAAAAGATGCTGCCGGCCACAAACAACACCGTGAAAATCGCGGCAACGCGCCATTGGCGCCGCACGACGGCAAAGAAGCGCTCGATGTGTGCGCTGTCGTTACTGTCGAACTCACGCGGCGCAAGCTTTTCGAGGCGCTGTGACAGGATCGATTTGCGGAGGCTCTCGTTCAACCGTGACTCCTAATCTCTACGTTCATCGACAAGAAGGTCCAGAAGCGCCTTGGCGGACGCGTCCCAGGAAAACAGCGCTGCCCGGCGAAATCCCTTTTGCCGAAGCTCCTCAGCCAAGACCGGACTGCCCAGCAACTGCGTAATCTGGGCTACCCACTCCCCAGGCTCGTGCGGATCCGCACTCAGCGCAGCATTGCCGCAGACCTCTGGAAGCGCGCCGCAGGGGGCAACGATCGCGGGACAGCCAAGCGCCATTGCCTCAAGGGGCATCAGCCCAAATCCTTCCGTCAGCGACGGGCAGGCAAAGGCCGTGGCATTTTTCAACAAACCCGCCAGTTCCCGGTCCGTCACCTTGCCGAGAAAGCGGACATTTGCGGGAATGCGGTAGCCGCGCCCGGTGAAGTCGGCAGCGCTTGCCGAGCCGAACAAGACGAGAGTGTGCCCGGCGAGCCGCGCGTCCTCAAAGGCCCTGAGAAGGAGGCCGATATTCTTGTGCGGCTGGGTATTGGCAAGAGAAACCGTGAAATTGTCTTTCTGGAGCCCGAACTTCTCAAGCACAAACGGATCTGCTTCGAGTGACAGGACATGGTCACAACCGTTCGGAATACAATTGATCTTGCCGCGCGGGGCAATTTTCAAGGCGACGAGTTCATTGAGTGAAAATTGCGAGACCGTCAAAATACGCCGGTGCAAACGGCCCATGATCGGCTGCGCCACTTTGTACCATAAGCGGAACAACGCGCCATAGGATCCGGGGGCGGTGTAGACTTGAGCATCATGCACCATGGTAAAGGCATCGCGCTTGAGAAGCGGCGCGGCGTTGCAAAGGCTGACAAGCGTGCCGCCTCTGGATGCGTTCAGCAGCTCGATCTGCTCCCAGTACTGGCCGCTTCGTGATCCGACCTCGCGCACGGAAATAAATCGAAAGTCGGGCGCAGCTCTAATACCCGGCGGATGGAGCAACTCAACGGAGAAGTTCGGGCATCCGCCTGCGCTGTATTGTGCCAAGATACGATCCAGCGCCTTGACTAGCTCGACGGCAGTCCGCTGCACACCAGAGAACTGCGCGCCCAGGAACCTGCCATTGATATAGATCGGCCGTGTCATGCTCTAACAATCCGTGGCAGCGTCTTTGAGGTGTGTTGGTCAGTAAGGCGAATTAACCGGCAGCTCGTCTTTAGCATTTCATGCAAGCAAGCTCACTCCTAACGCTTGGTGCCGGAGTTTACCTAAGAACTCTCACAAAGGCAGTATTCCGCCCTACTTTACCGTCAGCCGCGGCTATTAAGTCTAGATAATCATCATCTACAGAATATGTCCAATTATATTTATTTGAATTATCATCTGACTAATTTATCTAGACTTTTTTGTCTTTTGTATTATCAATAAATACAGAAATGCCGACTGCGGCGAGCGATGTCGGAGTGAGTGGAATGTTTTCTGTAGATCTCACTGAGGAAAAGGCATGAGAATTGCCGTAGGTTTTGCCTCATCCAACCGCCGTCATATCTTGACCAAGACAGTTCTCGGGTTGTCGCGTCAAACACGTCTTCCCGATCAAATTTTGATCAGCCCCGGAAAGCCGGAGGATGTCGATGAAGTGGCCCTGCGTTCATCGGAAATTCCGATTAGCGTGCTGAGCGGCCCGCCTGGCTTGCCCGCACAAAGAAACACAATCATCGAAGCATGCGATGCCGATATCGTGATTTTCTTCGATGACGATTTTTTACCGGCACCCGACTTTGTCGCACAAACTGCGCAGCTATTCGTCAAGGTACCTGGAATTGTCGTGGCGACCGGCACGGTGATCGCCGACGGTATCCTCGGCCCCGGTTGGGACTATGCCGAGGGCGAGGAAATACTCGAGCAGGCACCCACAGCCATCACGAACGAATTTGTCGACGTCCATAATGCATACGGATGCAATATGATCATCCGTATGGAGCCGGTCAGAACGAATTCTCTGCGCTTCGATGAAAATCTCCCCCTGTACGCCTGGTGGGAAGATGTCGATTTCTCACGTCAGCTGGCGCCGTTCGGGCGGATCGTCCGTGCCTCTGCTTTAAGGGGAGTACATCTCGGCTTCAAGCGCTCCGGCCGCACGCCGGGACGCAGGCTGGGCTACTCCCAGGTCGCAAATCGCGTTTATTTGGTTCGCAAGGGGACTGTATCCTCGCGCCACGCCTGGGCCGGGATCCTGCGCAATCTGCTGGCCAACCTCGCACACGTCTTCAGGCCCGAGCCCTGGGTCGACCGGCGTGGCCGCCTTGCCGGAAATATCCGCGCGCTCCGTGATCTCGTCAAAGGCGATATTAAGCCAAGCAAGATCCTGGAGCTCTAGCTAGTCAGGCCCTAGCCTTGAAGCCGAAGTGGCGCTCTCTGCCGTTGCGGCAGAAAGATCGGCAACCGTGATCCAGACCCTACCGTCGAAGGCGACCCCGCCCTTCTCAACCTTTCGGCTCGCAATCTGCTCTATGACGTCGAGATGTTCGAGACAGTCGTCGCCCCGGCTTTCGGCGGGAATCAAATGCGCGTCGCCCCATACGCAAACCACGTACCTCGTTCGTCCGTCGCCCATGATGATCAGGGTGTGATCGCCGTATTGCTTTATCTTGCCGGGCAAAGTCGAAAGCTGCATTCTAGCCTCCTCGAGCCAAGGCAGCATATTTCCGGCGAATGCGAGATGATCGCTGCCGCTTGAAGGCACGCCCCTGTCCCAGTCTGTTCAAAGCACCGGTGCGTATACGAAGCTTACGACCGACGTCGGATGGGGCGTTGCTTTCCACTGCTTACGCGAGCGCACGAGACCATCCCAAGCAGCTTGCCCGTGTTGGCGGTAATCATCAGGCCCCATGACGAACTTGCCCCGCCCTTCCCCATGTTCGAACGCTCGCGAGATCATAAGTTTTAACAGGTGCGATGAGGCGGTCGGATGTGCCCCTTCGGCTGCCGATTCCAGGTAATAGCTGTTACGGCCAAATTCGATGCCGAGATAACGCGCGATCGGCAGCGATTTATTCGCGAGGGAAACCGAAAATGTATATTTGGCGGTAGCCAACGTACGAAAGGCAGAACGAAGTACCAGACCGGCAAGGGAGGCTCTCACTCCCTTACGGCGGAAAAGCCGATAGCGCAGGAGTTGGAGGGGCAAAAGGTCGACAAAAACGCCAGCACTCCTCTGCTCGTGAACCACAAGCTGCTCGTAAGTCGCCGCCGCCTTTTTGACATTCCGCCGCGCGTTTGTACTGACGGACTTGTAGTAATCCTCGAATGTCGGCCATTGGGAAAAGTCGATTGCCTGCACATCGACACTCCGGGCGTTCAGATTGCCGACGCCGGCAAGCCCGCGAATTTCCTCGGCGCGGCATGGCGCCAGCGTCCACTCGGATCCATACTGATAACGTCCAGGTCCGAGGTACTGCAATAGTGCCTGCATGCATTCCGGCCAGAAGCTCTCAAACGCAGGCAGCAGCTGAATGGTGTCGGCAAATATGATGCGGCTTCGACCTCTTCCGACAGCACATTGGCCTATCTTGATCGGGTGCCGACCGACCTGCAGCATGAGTTCGAAGCGTTCAAGTCTGGAAAGGACATGATGCTCAAGCTGCCAAAGACTGGTAGCGGTGAAGCTGCATCGGAACGAGGCGTCGCAGGCCTTGGCAAAATCATCCCAAGCATCACCAGACGCCGCGAATTTTCGCGCGCATACCCTGACTGGTTCGCCCGATGTCTCCGAACCTTCGAAAGCAGCGGCAGAAATCTGATACTCGAACAACTACGCCCCCTACTACGCCCCAATTACCTGCGCCTGCACTTCTCCCGAATTCTTGCCACACCACGCCGGGACTTACGCAAAATGTCCCGCTTCGTTCTCAGACGAAAGTGCCACCCGTTTCCTTCTCCCAGCGAGCCAGAACGGGATCGAGGGACTTTGGAAAATTGAAACTGTTCCCCTCAAGCCACTTGGGATAGATATTCGTTGACCGAACAAGCTTCGTTACTCGGTCGGGATGAATCCCAACGTTGGCCACGCTTACCGGCCTGAGCATTGCGGCAACGACCGTGACGACGCCGCCGGGCAGCAGAAACTCACGCGTCTTCGGAAAGTAATTGCGAATAAGCGTCCCTACGATGTCTTCGAGGGTGTATCTGTTTGGATACGCCGCGTTAAACAGGACGTAGCGTTCCGGCCGCTGATGCGCGAACGCGATCGCCTCCAGAAGATCTTCCACGTAAATGCACGCTTTGACCGTATCCTTGCGGCCCGGATAGACAAAAAATCCCTTCCGCAAGAGTTTCGCGAGACGCGTGAAATTGCCGTCTTCTCCGGGCCCGAACACCACCGCCGGCCGAACGACGGTCAGCTTCCTGGCCTCATTGCGATGAAGCCAGTCTTCATGGACATGTTCAGCAAGGAGCTTGGAATAGCCGTAGGCGGAAACCGGGGCCGGAATGCTGTCTTCTGTTTTGATATCCTCGCTTGGGCCGTAGACCGAGATTGAACTGGTGAACACGATCTCGTCGACGCGGCAGCGCTCCGCAAGTTTTGTAACCTGCAGTGCGCCATTGATGTTGGTGTCATAATACTCATGGGTGGGATGCCCGGGCGTCGTGTGAACGGCCGCCAAATTGTAAAAGCGGCTAATCGGGCCCTCGAGCGCGAGATCGGACAGGTCGCGCACGTCAGCAAGCCTGTAGTCTACTCCGTCGAAGACGTGGCGCGGCGGCATCTTATCGACCGAAATGACATGATCGCCAGCCGCCGCGAGATGGCGGATGAGGTGTGTTCCGATAAATCCCGATCCACCGAAAACAACATGCCTTTGCTGCATCACCTACCTCGATCCCGTTTATCTTCAGGATTCATGCGAGTAATGCCCCGCATAAAGACCAACCGAGTACTAATCTCGAGCGAGACGCCTGGCGGATAATTAATTGTTAATACAATACCGGTTGAAAGGAAAGTAGTATAGATGCTTTTTGGTTAAGTAGGCTAAAGTTCAGGATTTGGTTCCTAAATTTTTTTCATCTACAAGACTTCATAACAAGATCTGCAATCACTTTCCTTGAAACAAACGCATCGACGTTTTCTAAGTTCTTTTAAGCTGCTCTATTATCGTTGAAATATATAAAACACGCGGATCAACGGCTTGAAACTCGCCCGACGGCCTTGGATACCGTCTTTATTTTTACATACATAAAGACGCGAGATACTCGAAGAACCCGGCCGAGTGAGTGCCGAGTACATCGAACTAAACAACTCGCTAATTAAGTCCGAGGTTAGGGAGATGGCATTTACACAGCTGCGGCCGGCCCGCCCTATCAGGCGTCGTCCTGGAAATCAGGATAGACATCCGGCTGGAATATGGCCACGATCGCGATGGCAAGGAGAATTGGTGTCGCCAAGATCCGCAGTGCGCGTCCCGACCGGCTGCGCAATGACTCCATCAGCGGATGTCTCTGCGGGACATTCTCTTCACTGGAGTGGTGGTGCGCGGCCGATTGATGTTTGGCAGAGGACACTCTCGAACTCCTGATTGGAGTTGCAAGAGTATGGGGCCGGGCCTCTACCGCAAGCGCTGCCGGAAAACGTGGTTACCAGCATCTTGCCATTCCCCGATTCACTGTAAAATCTAACATCTATATTGCCCACCGTTTCTTAAAAACCGGCAACATCTCAGTTATACAAGAATTGACGATATAATCTCTAACGGCACTGACCGTCATGATTGTCACAAATTTCATGTACATAGGATCAGGTTACATACCACTTTCACTGTAGTAAAAAGTTACTACGATCTCCCGTTGACTAAAATAATGCTGTATGCACTATTATTACAAATGCTACCAGTTACCCCATTTTTATTTGAAGATGGAAAATGGTGTTGGCTATATCTTTTCGACTGACATTGCAGTGCGTTGGGAGTCGTTGCGTCATGACTGCTGTAGTCGCCTTCATCGAACAGTTTTCTCACTTGAATGACGTAGCGTGTACTAATGGTCTTCCCCCGCAAACACCGGGGAGCGGCGGCACGTCGATGGATGCTTGCATTTTCACACTTGAGGGCTCGGGAGTTCGGTAACGATGAGAATATTGATCATTGGCAATATGGGTTACGTTGGGCCGGTCGTCGCAAAGTACCTGCGCACGGCGCGTCCTGATGCCGTCATTCACGGGTTTGACAATGCGTACTTCGCCCACTGCCTAACCGGCGTGACGGTGCTTCCCGAACGAAGCCTTGACGAGCAGTTTTATGGTGACGTCCGAGCGATCAGCAAGGACATGCTGAAAGGGTATGATGCCGTTATTCAGCTCGCCGCCATTTCAAACGATCCGATGGGAAACCAGTTCGAGGCTGTGACCAAGGAAATCAATCAGGATTCCGCGGTTATGGTGGCCGGATATGCGGCAGAGGCTGGCGTGAAGAACTTCGTGTTCGCGTCCTCGTGCAGTGTCTATGGCATCGCGCAAGGCGGGCCGCGCAAGGAGACCGACGAGCTCAATCCGATTACCGCCTATGCCAAGTCGAAGATCGGTACGGAAAAAGAGCTGGAAAATCTCCAGACGGATATGGTCATCACGTCCCTGAGGTTCGCCACGGCGTGTGGGATGTCAGACCGGCTGCGTCTGGACCTCGTGCTCAATGATTACGTCGCCTGCGCTCTGACTCGCGGCGAGATTACCGTTCTTTCGGATGGTACGCCTTGGCGGCCGATGATCGATGTTGCCGACATGGCGCGCGCCATGGACTGGGCGATCGACCGCGCGGCAGAAAACGGCGGACGTTATCTCGCGGTGAATGCCGGCTCGAACCGAAGCAACTATCAAGTCAAGGATTTGGCAGAGGCAGTCGCCGCGGCGGTTCCTGGAACAAGGATTTCAATCAATCACAAGGCGCCGGTTGATAGCCGCTCGTACCAGGCTGATTTCAGCCTGTACGAGAGGCTCGCGCCATCGCACCAGCCTGTGGTCGATCTAAATCAGTCCGTGCAAAATCTCATCGCCGGGCTGACACGCATGAACTTCCGGGACGGCGACTTCCGAAGCTCCAATCTGATCCGTCTCGTTGTTCTGCAAGGGCATATCACCAGCGAACGTCTCAACCGTGACCTGGAGTGGCAAAACGTCGAGACCGTGAGAGCGGCTCAATAAGTGGCGTAGAGGGGTGGGGTTATGGTGAAGGTCGCAATGCTGGCCGGCGGGTTCGGCACGAGGCTCAGTGAAGAAACATCCATCCGGCCGAAGCCGATGGCGGAAATCGGCGGCAAGCCGATCCTATGGCACATCATGAAGATCTATAGCTACTATGGCTACAATGACTTCGTCGTGCTTGGCGGCTACAAGGTCGACTACATCCGGGATTATTTCCTGAGGTACTACGCCAGCATCACTGATTTCACGATCGACCTCGCGACAGGCAGCGTCGAATGGCTTGAGGCGAAAGCGGAGAAGTGGAAGGTCACGGTCATTGACACCGGGATCGAGACCCTGACGGCCGGCCGCATAAAGCGGGCTCGAAAGTATCTCGGCGAAGACACTTTCATGCTGACCTATGGGGACGGCGTGTCGGACGTCAACATCCACGATCTTTTCGCCTTCCATAAGCAGCAGGGCAAGTGGTGCACCTTGACGGCGGTGTCGCAGCCGGGGCGCTACGGCGTGCTTCGTCTATCCGAGCATGGAACACATGTTGAGGCGTTCCGGGAAAAGGGCGCCACGGATGGCGGCATGATCAACGGTGGCTTCTTCGTCTGTGAACCAGAGGTCTTCGACGTTATCGATGGCGATCATCAGATGTGGGAAGACGATCCAATGTCTCGCATGATCGAGGCAGGCCAGCTCGCGAGCTTCCGCCACACTGGCTACTGGGCAAGCATGGATACCCTCCGGGACAAAATGGCCTTGGAGGCGAAATGGCAAAGCGGAGCGCCATGGAAGGTATGGCGCGACTAGGTCAGAAATTGCAGGCTGGGGATCAAGTGTCATGATTATCGTTGATAACGCTCTAAAAAGACGTGAGGCCGAAAACCGTCCGGTCCTTGTGGGCATGGTCGGCGCAGGTGTCCAGGGGAAGGCGATTACCCGGACGATCGTGAATTCCACGCCAGGCATGCGCATGGCGGCGATTTACAATCGCACGATAGAACATGCTGAGGAAGCCTTCACCGATCTTGGCATCGAGCCGGTCCGGTGCGAGACGCAAGCTGAGCTCGACGCGGCGATTGCCGCCGGGACGCCAGCCATCACGACCAATGCCGACTTCATAGCCAACGCGGCGGGCCTTGATGCCTTCGTTGAGGCCACCGGTTCGATGGAATTTGCCGCAAGGGCGGTCATTGCGGCAATCAACGCCGGCAAACACATCGTACAAGTCAATGCTGAACTCGACGGAACGATCGGACCGATCCTCAAGAAAAAAGCGGACGAGCGGGGTGTCGTCTACACGGCGGCCGATGGTGATCAGCCCGGTGCGCAGATGAACCTTGTTCGATATGTCGAAGGGATCGGCTTGAAAGCTGTGCTGTGCGGAAACATCAAGGGGCTTTACGATCCGTACCGGACGCCTGCGACGCAGGCCGGATTTGCCGCTAAATGGGGACTGAAGGCGGCTATGGTGACGTCGTTCGCCGACGGCACGAAGATTTCTTTCGAACAGGCGGTCATTGCCAACGGAACCGGCATGAAGGTCGCGAAGCGCGGCATGATCGGGCCGGATTTTTCCGGCGGCGATCCCTATAAGCCGCTCGTGCCGTTGGAAGAAACGATTTCGGGTTTCAGTGAGTACCTCGACCACATAGGCGATGGACCGGGCTACGTCGATTACGTCATGGGCGCGCGCCCGGGGCCTGGGGTCTTTGTGTTGGCTAAACAGACCGATGGCGATCAAAAGCAGGCGCACTTCCTCAATTACTACAAGATGGGCCCAGGCCCTTACTACTGCTTCTACGCGCCCTATCATCTCTGCCATTTCGAGGTGCCGGGCTCGATCGCCCGCGCTGTGCTCTTCGAGGATCCGACTTTGGCACCGAAAGCAGGCCCGAGTGTTGGAATAGTCGCGCTGGCCAAGAAGGATCTTATGCCCGGCGACCTCATTGACGAATTCGGCGGTTACGCGGCCTACGGCATGTTGGAAAACATCGAAACGGTCCGCTCCGAAGAGCTTATTCCGATTGGTCTGGCAATTGGATGTACGGTAAATAAGTTTATTCCGAAGGATCAGCCCTTGACCTTCGCCGACATCGACAGGCCCGAAGGACGTCTGATCGATCAGCTCTATGCGGAGCAGGACGCAGTGTTCTTCCCGCAGCCGGTCATGCAGGCGGCAGAGTGAATTGGACAGAGGGCTCGTCGCGATCGTGCGACGAGCCCTCGTTTCTGAAGTATATACTGGTGAAGGTGAGGAGCATATGAGCGCGACGACTGCACCTCTGACGCCGGCGAACATGCCCCTCGTGGCGATCGTTACCCCGGTTTACAATGGCGGCAAATATCTCGCCCGCGCAATGGCGAGCGTGCAGGCCCAGACCTACCCGAACATCGTCCATGTCGTTCTCAACAATGCGAGCACCGACGATTCCGCAAAGGTCATCGAAAGTTTCAAGGGTCAGCGCATTCCCGTGATGGAGTTTACCAACGAGCGCGTGCTGCCGCTGGCGGAAAATTGGAACAAGGCCTTTTCGTATGTACCTGCCGACGCGGTCTATGCGAAGCTTCTGTGCGCCGATGACCTCGTGCGGGCAGATTGCATCGAGCGATTTGTCGACGTCGCGCAGTCCGATCCAGAAATAGAGGTGGTCCTGTGTCAGGATGTCTTCGCCGACCTCGTGAGACGGGCGCGCATGCCGCAGGGCACACTTGTGCACGACGGCCGGGAAATCGTTCAAGGAATGATGCGTGGCAGAACTGCCTGGCTCGCCTATCACCATTTTTTCATACGCATGCATGATGACCTGCGCGGAAATCTCATTGACGACTACTGGTCACCCGATCCGCATGTTGTGGTGCGCTGTGCCTTGCGCGGCAAGTTTGCCTACATTCCCGAGCCGCTGGTCTACAATCGGGCTCACGACGAGAGTGTCACCGGCAAGGAGCTCAAGAAGAAAGGCATAAAGCGAGAATTGGTCCACATGCATGTGCTACACCACTACGGGCGTGCAGCATTTGACGACGATAGGGGCTATCGCCAATCCCTGCAAAACTGGCTCGGCCAGATGTGCCGGCTTACGGTCCGCTGGCGGCTGACAGGGCAAAGGGAAAGGGCTGACGAGATGTTGGCCACGCTCGCTCAACATGGCTATCGCTTTACATTCATCGACTATGTCAAGAATCTTGCGTGGTGGCCGGTCAACAGTGTGATCTGGCGCATGATCGAAATGCCCACAGGTCCTCACATCGATGAACCAACGTTCATGGCCATGGCAGAAGATCAGCCGGGCGCTGCGGAAATCATTCCCGTCAAGCATCCTGACGCAAAATATCCAGATAGTCCCTTGCAGCCGAAAGCCATCTGAACCGCTCCGCTGCCACTCGACCGGCGGCGGACAGGCGTGCCTGCTCCGCCTCATCGCTCCAAAGCGCGAAGATCTTGTCGGCCCAGTCGGCCGCTGAAAACGGGTCCGCATAAAGGGCGCCGTCGCGGCAATTTTCCGGCATGGCGCCCGCCTTGGCGCAGATCGTCGGACAGCCGAGCTGCATGGCTTCCAATGGCGGCAAGCCAAACCCCTCCGTCGTCGATGGAAACAAGAACATCCGCGCCCGCGCCATCAGCGAGACAAGTTCGACGTCGGAGATCCTGCCCAGGAATTTGACGTTCGGCGGGACGGGGATGCCATGGGCATCATAATCTTCCCGCTTGGAGGATCCGAAGAGCACCAAGGGAAAGTCGGATGGCCCCTTGGAAAACGCCTCCAGCAGGGTCTTCACGTTCTTATGGGCGTAGATGTAGCTGTTTGCGAGCGCATAGCCCTTGTCAGCCAAGCCATACTTGCCGAGAACGCCCGGATCGGCGGTAAAGCGCAGCACGTGGTCAACGCCGTTGGGCACCACATGGATATCGCTCCTGCGGGTGACATTGAAGTCCTGGATCTCCCGCTTGGCGTAGTTCGACACTGTGATGATCGTCTTATACCGACGCGAGACGACTGTGGTGATCAGATTGTAGAGCACGAAGCTCTTCAGGCTGTGTGATTTGCTCGTCGATCGGAACTGGGCGTCGTGCACCACCACGCAGCCGTTGCTTTTGATGAGCGGCGCCGTGCCGGTAAAGTTCAGGCAGTAAGTGCCCTTGGCATACCAGGGAAGGGTGAACTGTTCCCAGAACGGACCTTTGAAGCTTCCCGTTTCGACAATCTTGATGTTGCGATAGCTTGCCTGCGATGCGGTACCCTTAGGACCGACAAGCTCTATAGTGATATCCTGGTATTCCGGGCGTTCCAACAGCTGATCGAAACCCGTTGTTATTTCCCGCCCGACGCGGGGCATGCCTTCCAGCGCCGCCAGCAGGAACTTACCATTGATCAGGATTTTCTTACGCATTTTACTCGTGTTCACAGTTGCTGTGAAAAACAATACTTTAAAAGCTTATACAAACACGATGGAAAAGCAACGCGACCAAAGGTATAGCTACCACTTTATTCTCACCCGATCTCAGCCTCGCCATCTCTTCGAAGGGGGCAGCCTGCGAGCGTACCTCGTCGTCCAGGTCGGGTGGTGACGATCCGGCTCTCTTGTGGGCTATCCTTTAGCCGCGATCGGCTCCGCCTGGGGCAACGGCTCGGGCTTGCCGAACAGGTAGCCCTGGAAGCGAGTCGAACCAGCGCCCCGCGCCAGGATCTTGTGCTCGGATGACTCGATCCCTTCAGCGACCACTTCGAAACCGAGCATCTCGCCGAGCCTGCCTATCCCGGAAACGAAAACCTGGGCGATCGCATCGTCGCCGAGCTTCTGAACATAACTCTTGTCGATCTTGATGATGTCGAATGGCAGTTCGCGCATCAAGGCGAAGCCGCTGTTGCCGGTTCCGAAATCGTCCAGCGAGAGCCGGAATCCCATTTCCTTCAACTGACATACCGTATTGATGACTGTCGGGGTCGCGTTCAGTGCCACCGTCTCCGTGATTTCGAGCACGAAGTTCCCAGCGCTGCAGCCGGTTTCTCGCAGAACCTCGCGCAGCATTGGCACGAGCTGGTCGTGCATGAGCTGCGCCCCGGAGACATTAACGGCGATCGACTTGAAACCACTTCGAGCGTAGTCCTTGCAAACCCGCCGGAATACCCATTCGCCGAGGCTGTCGATGAGTCCGGATTGCTCCGCAATGGGGATGAACTCGCTAGGCGGAATCACCACGCGGCGTACCGGATCGTGCCAGCGCACCAGCGCTTCGGCGCTAACAATGCTATTTTCGTGATCGACAATCGGTTGATAGTAAACGGCAAGATGGTTGAGGAGAATGGCGGCGCGCAGTTCCCGAGCCACCAGCCGCTCCCTGATCTGCGTGCGCTGCATATCTGAATCGAAGAAGGCAAACTGATTGCGGCCGTTGCGTTTGGCCTGATAGAGCGCGATATCGGCGCATGTCAGAAGGGCATCGGCGAGGCCCGCATGAAGGGGCGCCTGCGCAAGGCCGATCGAGACGCCATCATAGCCGTTCTTCTCATTTTCCTTGCGCAACAATTCCGCCAGTTTTTGCATGAAATTCGTCGTGTCGCCAAGGATATGACGATAATCCGTGTCCTCGATGATGATTGCGAATTCGTCGCCACCAAGACGGCCAACGGTCCAATTCGTCCTTGCTGCCGCCACCTGAACGACCGTTTTGAGCACCTGGTCGCCGGCCGCATGACCAAAGGTGTCGTTGATCTTCTTGAAATGATCAACATCGATCAGCATCAAGGTGAATTCGCCCGGCGCCTGGCCGGCCATCTGTTGGCTGCGGATTCGTTTTAGCTTCTCTTCAAGAAGCTCCATGAAGCGATAGCGGGAGTAAGCATTCGTCAGGCTGTCTCTTTCGACCAGATGGGCACGCGCCTCGTCGCGCGCCTCGACCTGCCGGCGTGTCCAGCCAAGTCGATGGGCGCCGGCGAGAGTGGCAAGCAATGCGATAACCAGGCCGCATGTCTCGATGCGCCACGCGATGGCAATGCTGTTGAGAACTGACCCGGGAAAAACGCCTGCGAGCAGCTGAACCGAGACCGAAACTGCCAAAGCCGCCGCAGCGATCAGATGAAGCGCCCGAATCTTTGCAATCTGGATGCGAAACTGGTGCATGGTGGAAGATCACCGTGAAGAGGATCGCGCGTGGACCGGCCTTTGCGCGAGGGTCGTTTAGCGGCAAAACCTTGCTTAGCGGTAAACGGAGTCGCGAGCGGTTGTTGGGCTCCGGCGCTGCCGCGTAAAATTTGCCTCACAATGCGTGCGGTGTTTTGCCGCACGATTGTATTGGAGCCCTGGACGGAGCTCGCCGCACTGCAAGGGTGTAGGTTTCGGCGAGCTCCGGCCGATCACCGACGACTCCAGGTCCATATCGCTTCGGCTAGCATCCGCTCGTAGAGAACTGTCGCCATACACGGCCATGTCGGCATCCGGTTACGGCTTTGCTTCGCAGTGGCGGCCAGGAAGATGGCAGCCCAATTCTTTCATGTTTCAACGCCCGCCACAGGCAGCTTGCCGTTGAGGCCGAGGATCCCAGCAGCCGACTTCAGGTCAGATATTGCCAAGCGAAAATCAAAAAGCAGCAGACTCAAGAGGTACACCGGCAGGGAAAGAGCGCCCGCACCGATCAGGCGAAGCAAGCTTGCCTCAGGGCCTGCAAGCATCGCAAAAGCAGCACCGCAGGCGACACTTGCAAGAAGGGGGGATGCGATCACCCGCAAGAGCGGTAGCCGCGGGACTCCGATGATCGGCGCGATGAAAACGATCGTCCCCACAAAGTAAAGGACGTTGGTGACCGCCAGACCAACCGAGAGCCCGAAGATACCGAACGGCCAAGCGAGCAGAACCACGAGGATCCGAAAGACCATCGTAACGCCCAGGCCCATAACGACCAGCCCTCCGCGATTCTGGGCGAAAAGAACCGCTGTTTGGAAGGCGCCGAGGTTTCCGAATGGCGTAGCAAGCACCATGATCATAATGGAAGGTATCGCTTCCAGCCACTCGTGACCGAACACTATCGGCACGAGCGCCGGCATGGCGAGCGCGAGGACCGTCGAGGCTGGAAACACAATCAGCGAAAAGATCCTGTGCGAGTGAATGTAGTGCGCGCTGACTTCAGCCTTGGATCGGTTGATGGCGATGTAGTAAAGGTTCGCCCAGAGCGGGTTGCCGACGGCGTTTGCAGCAAAATAACCAATCTGGTTGGCGTAACTATAACCGCCCAGCGCTGCGGCTCCGAGCTTGCGAGAAACCTGCGAATTCTCAAACATGCGCGTCAAGAGATCCATAAGACGCGTAGACAGGATCTGGCTACCCATTCCAGTATGGGAAAAAAGCGATCTCAAACTAAACTTCAGCCGCGGCAGGAACGGTGATGCCGCGTTGAGAACAATGGCGCGCGTCGTGTAGGTCGTCACATAAAGAGTGACCATCGACCATACACCGAAGCCCAGCAGGGCCATCGATATGCCGACGACGGCGCCCAGGATGTTGCCGGCAAGATCGGCGGCCGCATTTGGGACAAGGTTGCCCTGACGCAGCAGCCGTGCATTCGGGATAACGCTCACGACGACCATAAGAAGTGTAAAGCTCAGCGCAAATATGATCTCGGGCAATCTCGGCTGGCTGGCGAAGTGGGCGACCGCAACGGAAGCCAACCACACGAGACCCATCAGAACGACGCCGCCCACGAGGAGCGCCCAGAAGGCGCTTGACCAGACGAGGTGGTCATCGGTTTTCTCCCGGGCCAGGCTATCTCCGAGACCGGCGTCGGATAGAAGCATCACAAACGATATGATCGGCAGTGCAAGTGCGTAGACGCCGAGTTCGCTGGGACCGAGCAGATTGGCCATCAGCGGCAGGAGGATCGCCTGCAGACCGATGCGCGTCACATTCGTGAGCACGCCGGAGAGAACATTTACTGCAAGGCGCTTACTCGTTGCCACCCCAACACCTCCGGTCGGAAACAATGCAATTCTCGAGGTCAGCCACAACTAGGATAGGCGGTATCGCAGCACACATCTTAGACCTCAACTCCCGGGTGTCAAAGCAGGAGGTCGTCGCGTCTGGTCGACCAAGTTCGTCAAATGCGCCGCCAATCGCAGGGACATTGCAACGGCTGGCAGCGTCGGATTCGCCTGGCTCGAGCTTGGAAACACCGAACTGCCGGCGACGAAAAGATTGGCGACGTCATGGGTTCGGCAATCGCCGTCAACGATACCTTTGTGACGGTCCGATGACATGCGGGTCAAACCGATCTGATGATATCCGTCGATCGCCTGGGCGGCTATCCACTCCTCGAGAGTTTCCTCAGGTCTTAAAAATGTCAGCCGCCCCATGCCCGTTTGCTCAAGTCTTTCTCCAAGCAAGCGGTGGGCCCTCATGACCGAGCGAAAATCCTCGGGCGAATAGCGAAAATCGACGTCCAGACGATGGGAGCCATTCGCATCGGTCGCCGGGCTTAACGTGACGCGACTTCGCGAAAAGGGCGAATGTTCAGCGTGATAGCGCAATAGATAAGTATTTGTCGGGCTCACGAACGAGAATTGCGGATATCTCTCGGGCGACAGGAACTTACCAACGAGAAGCCGTGAGCTGCCATAGAGGGTCTGCATCGGATGTATGGCGATATTCCTGAAATGTGCGCTCGAGGCCTCGCGCGCTGAAATCGAGTTGCGGAAGACCGGATCACGGGAGCGCCTTATTAGGTGACGCGCCATATAAAAGAGCGAGACGGCCCCATTTCCAACAATGACCTCATCCGGACGCAAGCTGTCGGGCCAAAAGGCGATATTGAGCAGGTGGTTCGCCTTCTGCACCCCGGCTGTCGGCACGAAACGCTCGCGAATAACGGTTCCGCTTCGCGAGGATTTGAAGAGGAACTTTGCCGCGCGGGCTGCCGATGCGAATGTGATCGTGGATATCTCTCCGGTCAGGTGGCCCATGTAGAACCGGCCCAGCGGACCATCGAGGCCGCCGAAGAGATCAGGCTTTTCCCTCTGCAGTTCCAACAGCAGTCTCGTATTCTCGCGGCCGCCTCCGGCAAGCACGAAATGTGGCGCATCGATCAACCGGCTGGATCGTCCGGTGATGGCAGTTAGCGCCCTCAGGCGCCCGGTATCAACGTCGAGGTGCAGCTTGGTTGCAGTGCAATTCTTGACGATTTTCAGTGATGTCTCGCTCTGCAGCCTGTTGAAATTTGCGCGCGCGGTGTTCTGGGTTCGGGTCCAGCTTTCAAGCGAGAGTTCAAAGATATCATCGCCCGCATCATCCGGCCTCTCATTGTGGTCGGCCGTAAGCATTTTACGCGCGGCAGCGTAAAACGGCTTCAATGCATCGTGTCCGATCGGCCAGATGCTGTCGGTGACATAATCCCGTTGCTCGAAATCAATGTCGTTATACTCCACGCACCGCCCGCCCCAGCGAAGAGACGTCCCGCCCAGCGCGCGCACCACAGTCGCCTCCGAAGAGTGATGGTGCTTCTCGTTGTAAGACGCAAGGGAGGACAACTCCCGCGTCCGCCTGTCCGGCCGTTCTGCTCCCGACTCCAGAAGGAGCGTCCTGATCCCATTCGCCGCAAGCGTCAAAGCTACGGCCAAACCGACGGGACCTGCGCCGACAACACACACCTCGCACCATTGGGGCGGCACACCATTCAAATCGGCAAACATGACCAGGCCCCCATCTGGCTGAACAACAACTTGCATGAAAGACGCTAGTTTCAACGATGCCAGAATATTTACCAGTGAGAACCAGACCATCCAAGCATAATTTGGATCATGAAAATATACGAACAAGTATTTTTGCCGCAGTCCGTGGTCAAAAATCGACTTCCGTCTGATTGTCGGGGTAACTATTACGTATCCGTTACAAAAATGACTACGAACGATAAAGTCGCGATCATCCATGACCTGGTTATTCCGCCGCCTCCTTGGTCTCTTGACCCAGACCGAGCTTCGCGGCGACAAGCTCGGCGAGCGCGAGTGAACTGGTCAATCCTGGACTTTCGATGCCGAAAAGGTTCACAAGGCCTGGGACACCATGCTCGGCGAGTCCGTCGATGCGAAAGTCCGGCTGAGACATTTCGGGGCCATGAATCTTGGGCCTCATACCCGCATATGCCGGCTGCAGCGATCCCTCCTGCAAACCCGGCCAATAGACTTTGATCGCTTTGTAGAACGCGGCAGCTCGATCAGGATCCACCGACAGGTCATCTTCGCGCTCGACCCATTCGACGTCCGGTCCGAAGCGGCAATTTCCTTGCATGTCGATCGTGGCATGAACGCCGAGGCCGGCTGCCTCAGGCAGCGGATAGACCAGCCTGGAAAAGGGCTGGCGCCCTGTGAGCGAAAAATAGTTGCCTTTGGCGTACCATTGCCGCGGAATAGCGTCGCTGGAAAGACCCGATGTTTGCGCCGCAAGGCGTGGCGCGCCATGGCCGGCCGCGTTAACGACGTAGCGCGCGGTGACCTCCATCGCATCGCCGCCGGTCGTCGTGACGGAGATCGAAGTACCATCCGGCTGCAGCCGGCCAACTTGCGTGTGCAGGACAAGAAGGCCGCCCGCGGCTTGCAGGTCAGCCTCAAGAGCCTGCATAAAAGCATGACTATCGATAATGCCGGTCTCGCCGGATAGAAAACCGGCAACGCAGGCTACGTCCGGCTCCAGTTCCCGGATCTCTTCCGGCGTCTTCCAGGACAGGCCCTCGACGCCATTTTCAACAGCATTGTCGAAGATTGCCTTGAGCTTGGGGCGCTGGTCGTCCGAAGTTGCCAGCATGAGTTTCCCGCACCGGCGAAACGGCACATTGTGAAGCGTGCAATAGCGGTAAAGCATGCGTCGGCCGTGCACGCATGCAAGCGCGCGGATCGATCCCGGCGGGTAATACAGCCCTGCATGAATGACCTCGGAGTTCCGCGACGAGGTCTCCATGCCGATGGCACCGTTGCGTTCAAGCACCAGAGTTTCCAAGCCTGCCATGGCGAGGCGACGCGCAATGGCGAGGCCGACGACCCCGCCGCCGATGACAATGCAATCGACATTGTAGTCACTCATCTGCCTGCCTTCCGTGTTGCTGCCCTCGCGCGACCCGTCGCTCACCCATAGCCATCGGTCGGCCGCTACTGGCGGCCGAACTCATCGACAATGCGGATGATATCGTCCTCACCGAGATAGGAGCCTGTCTGCACTTCGATGAGTTCAAGCAGGATCTTGCCCGGGTTGGCGAGACGGTGCACTTCACCGAGGGGGATATATACGGACTCGTTTTCCCTCAGCATCTTGGTCTCCTCGCCGATCGTCACTTCTGCGGTACCCTTTACGACGATCCAGTGCTCGGAGCGGTGATGGTGCCTCTGCAGCGAGAGCTTCTTGCCTGGCGTGACGAAGATGCGCTTGACCTGGAACCGCTCGCCGTTCAGAACCGACGTATATCCTCCCCATGGCCTGTATGAGGTTGGATGGGTTTCCGTGAGCTTGGCAGTGGGCGACTTTGCCGCGAGCATCTTGACGAGACTACCGACGTTCTGGCTGTCCTTCAGCCGGCCCACATAAACGGCGTCCTCGCTGGCTATGACGGCAACGTCTTCAAGTCCCTGCACGGCGAGATGCACACCATGGGTCATGACCAGCGAATTCTTGGTGTTGACCAGCGTGGTGTTGGCGGCCGCCAGGTTACCCTCGGCATCCCGCCTGCCGCTTTTCCAGACGGAATCCCAGCTTCCGAGGTCCGACCAGCTGAATCGGGCGGGCACGACAGCCGCGTTTTCCGTCTTCTCCATGATGGCGTAGTCGATCGAGATGTCCGGGCACTGTGCAAAGCTCTGAGCGTCAAGCCGTGTGAAATCAAGGTCTCGCACGGCCTTCTTGACGGCTACCTCGGCATTACGAAGAACGTCCGGAGCAAGCCTGCGATATTCTGCAAGCAGCCTGCCCACGGGCAACATGAATATGCCTGAATTCCACAGGAAGCGGCCCGCAGCCAGCAACCTCTCCGCCTCCTCGGCGGATGGCTTCTCCACGAAGGTCCTGACCCTGTGGGCGCCGGAGGGCAGTGCCTCACCCGTCTCGATGTAGCCGTAGCCTGTCGCCGGCGTGGTTGGCGCGATGCCGAAGGTAACAAGCATGCCGTCCGCCGCCGCCTCGCGCGCAAGCTTGATGGCGTCGAAATAGCTGTCGTCGGCGACGATCTCGTGATCGGAAGCGAGTACCTGGATAATGGCGTCCTCGCCATACTCTTCAGCGATCAAGCAGGCGGCTGCGGCGACTGCCGGCGCCGTGTTACGCGCGACGGGCTCCAGAAGAACAGCCGACAACTTAACCCCCTTTTCGCGCGCCTGTTCGGCGACCAGGAAGCGAAATTCCTCGTTGGTCACGACGACGGGCGCCTCGAAAAGTGCGCCGTCGGCGAGCCTTGCGAGCGTATCCTGGAAGAGCGTTTGATCGCCGATGAAACGAATGAACTGCTTTGGTGCACTGGAGCGGGAGAGTGGCCATAACCTGGTTCCCTTGCCGCCTGCCATGATCACGGGCACGATTCTTGCTGACATTGCATTTCCTTCGAGGTTTGATCCCTGGAGACGAGTGAGAATGCGTCACATACGGGCGTGTCCCGCGCGCCCTTCAGCCCAGTTTCGTATGATATCCAGGCCACTCCTTAACAAGGCGTCGGCCCCACGGTCGGTCTTACTCTCAACGTAACAGCGCATTTCCGGCGCGTTGCCTGACGGCCTGAAATGAATGACGTCGCCGCCCGCCAGGGTTATCCGCAGGCCATCCACGTCGCTTTTGCCTACGCTGGATCCAAGCGGGGCAAGAAAAGCGCTAATGGCATCATCTGACGAACGCAGATGACGCATCAGTGCGTCGCTGGTCTCCGTCGGAAAATTTTCCAAGCGGTCGGCCTTGGCGACGAAGAAGTCGAACTGACCGGCTATTTCGGAAAGCTTTACCTGCCGGCAGGCCATGAGGTTTAGAGCAGCCAGAATTGGGACGAAGCTGTCGCGCGTCGGAAGCGGTTTGAAAGGGCGGCCGTTGGCGATAAACGGACTGGCAGTCAGGAAGCCGCCATTCGCCTCGAAACCGACGACATTCCCGTCGCCGGCACGCACGGCCTCGTTCATCTCGGCAATCACGTAAGGCGACCCGACGCGCGTGCGCACGACGCGCAGGTTCCGAGCATTCTCGATGCCGGAATTGGAGGTAACAGGGGTGACGACCGTTGTTGCACCAAGGAACTTCGCGGCAACGACCCCTAGCAGATCACCGCGCAAAGGCGTTCCGCCCTCGTCGGCAACAAGCGGCCGATCGCCGTCGCCGTCAGCCGATACGATCGCGTCCAGCTCTAGGCTACTGACCCACTCTCTCAGAAGCGTCAGTGTGTGCGGAGAGAGCGCTTCGGTATCCACCGGAATGAAGCTTTCGAAACGGCCAAGGGGGACCACGGTGGCACCGTAAGAGGACAGCACGTCAACAAGCAGGTCGCGCGCAACGGTACTGTGCTGGTAGACGCCGATTTTCAATCCGGTCAGAGCGCCCGGCGGCAAAAGATCGCGGTTCCGCGCGGCGAACAAGGACGTACACGCTTCAGCGGCGCTCAGGTTATTTACAGGCGAACATGCTCCGAGCGGGAGTTCCACCCGTGCCGCTTCATCGGCAATCGCCGCCTCGTCGCACTTATCGATCTCTCCGTCCGGGCGGTAGAACTTGATGCCGTTGCGGTCCGCAGGGATATGCGAGCCTGTAATCATAAGCGCGGGCGCCCCCAGTTCAGCCGCAAACAGTGCCAGCGCGGGTGTCGGAACCGCTCCACAATGGATTGGAACCAGACCCTCGGCCCGAAGCGCGGCATCGCAGATATTCGCGATTTCTGGACTTGATTGGCGATAGTCCTGGCCAACGAGAACTTCGTCGCCGTCGTTTAGATCGCCCCGATTGAGCATATGTCTCGCAAAGCCGGTGGCATAGATATAGGCGCCGCCGCCAAGCAAGTCTTCGACAAGGCCCCGAACACCACTCGTACCAAACTTCATGCGACGCCCTTCAACACACGACTTCGCCAATGCAACGCAGCAAGCATTGCGGGTACATTTGCTATCTCAGTTCGTTGTTTTCTCCACCCTCGAAATCCTAAACAAGTATTACCGGAGCATCAAGCAATATTTTTCTTATCCCAATTTCTAAGGATACAGTCCGCTTTAGGTGATTGATTGTAACGCCTCCGGGTGACGGCGGCGCTAATAGCTCAGCCGGAGAACTGTAGCATCATCCAGATGGCTCATCCAAAATGATTATCAAGCAGGATGATAAAATATTTAGCCAATCAATGCATTTATCGTTTTAAGTCGATCACAAAAGCTAGATTTTGCCAATCATGTAACACTTCTGTGACGCGTATCTGGTAATGTTTGTGCTTTTCTCGCGAACTATCCTATCAGGACGTCCATATTTCAGCGCCAAATCCAGTTTATAAGAGACTATGACCAATCTTTAACTAATCATTAAGCAAGCTATTTACTTTTCAACAAGTGTTGCTATGCTTTTTTCTATCACGCATTGGGGATAGTCATGGAGTTCGCACACCGCGTCGTCGGCGTCGTAGTGCCGTTAAAGCGTGAAGAGGGGAAGGGCGCGACCTTTGTCGGGGTCGCGCGGCCCTTCATTCTGCCTCAGAATGTCGCTGCGTTTGCGCCAAAGAAGCGCTTTCAGCTTGGGGTCAAACGGCTTCTGGATATTGTAGTATCGGTAGCGGCACTACTTATTTTACTACCCGCTTTTCTTTTGATCGCATTGGTCCTCAAACTCGATAATCCTGGGCCAGTGTTTTTCAGGCAGATGAGATGGGGACTGAACGGACGAGAGATCGAAGTCCTGAAATTTCGGTCCATGCGCGCCGACAGCTGCGACAGGAGCGGCGTCACTCAGACGGTTGCCAATGATCCACGGCTGACGCGTGTGGGCGCAATCCTACGGCGGACGAACATCGACGAGTTGCCGCAGCTTTTGAACGTCCTTCGCGGGGACATGTCGCTCGTTGGTCCGCGATGCCACGCAATTAACATGCTGGCGGCCGGGCGGCTTTATGAGGAACTCGTTCCGGAATATCATCGCCGCCACGCTGTTCGCCCGGGCATCACAGGATTGGCCCAGCTCAGGGGGCTGCGCGGGCCGACAGTCCGGCCATGCAAAGCGCGCGCCCGTATCGTGAGCGACCTTTATTACATAGAAAACTTCAGCCTGTGGTTTGACATCAAGATTATCGTCGGGACGATCATTAACGAAATTCGGGGCGGCAGCGGCTTCTAGAGCAACGGCAACCCCGCAAAACTAATAGAAAGCCCAGGCGCCGACGCGCCCTGGGCTTTCTTGTTTCGATACGCAAGGCGATAGTATCGCGAAAATCGGCTAGACGTTCATCCTGCGTGTTGCCGCTGCGGAATTTCTGTGAACTCAAAATCCGGGAGCTTGTGTATTAACATTTAAACCTGCCAATGATAGCAGGATAAACCCGCGTGGCGGTTCCGTCGATTGCGCCGCAGTTTGGTTCCCATGAAGTCTAACGAGAAACTCGATCTATTCGCAGAGCTGATACGCGGGCATAATGCGCTGCGAACGCGCAACGGGCAGAAATCCGTTCTGCTCGATGAGCTTGCCGATATAGTCGGGCGCCCGCCGGAGGCTTTCGGGCAAGCTGAAGCCCAAACCGCCGCCTGGTTTGTCAGCGGCTATACCCGGCTTTCGCAAAGCGAATCCCTGCCGAGCCGGCATTGGGACCGCCCATTCAAGGACGCGTCCGATCTTTTCCGGTGCCTCAGTGCCTGCAGGTTGCTCCTTGAGAATGCGGGCGTGGCGCTGCAGGCCGAAAGCAGTGCCGAGGCAATCGAGCGTGCTCTCTATGCGGAGTACTTCCAAGTCCGCTGCAGCCGAGCAGCCGAGAAACGGTATTATTCGAAGTGGCGGCGGCTGATCCGGCACGGCGCATGGCAGCGTGAGGCCGGTCATCTTCAGCAGGTCGCGGCGCTGTTCAACACGGATATCGCGACATTGCTTGGAAGTGGCGGCAATCTGGCCCATCCGAAGGCGAGGATTGCGGCTACGGCCCGCTTCTTCATCGCAATTGAGACGTCCCTATAGCCTCCTATCAAGTTTGAGGCCAGCCAAAGGCGGCGCATAGCGCTGGAATACTGCTCGCGTGCGAGCCACATTTTCGTATGTCAGGCGCCAATACTGCGCACCCATCACGGCGATCACCCGGCAACGGTGTAGCCGTCCTCCGAGCTTGCTGACGGTCGCTTCAGATCCCCGAAGATCCAATTCCTCGCGCGCGCCAGGATAATCCAAGCATTATCAATAGACCCGGATGATGTACACGTCGCAAGCAAATATTCAACGCCTTCCTGCAAACAATAGTCTTGTCTATTTGGAAAAATTGACGGCCAAAATCATTGTACTTGACGTTACGAGATATATGCAAAATACATTCATCGTTGCATTTTAGCTTTTTTGCGCCAGAATAGAGTAGCGCGCATCGATAAATAGATGGAAATACTGTGCACACCTAGTGAATGGACGTATCCATAAATTAGATCGAGGCAGCCTTTATTTTGGTAGCGGAGTTCCGGACATGAGAGCAAGTCTTTCCCAGAGTCTGAACGCCACGCGGAAACGTGTTTTGCTGGCATGTGCTGCAATGGTCATGACCATGCCGCAGGTGTGGGGAGCAGATGATTACGTCCTCGGGGTTATGGACAAGGTCACGATCCGCGTGGCCGAATGGCAGACAGCGGAAGGCACGATCCGTGACTGGTCTTCGGTGGCGGGCGTTTATACCGTTGGTCCATCCGGTGCGTTGTCTCTCCCATTCCTCGGCGAGGTGCCGGCAGCTGGCCGACCAACCAGCGCGATTGCCGAAGATATCGGGAGCGGTCTCGAAATTCTCTTCGGTCTAAAGAACCGGCCTTCCGCCTCCGTCGAATTGGCTGAGTTCCGGCCCATCTTTGTCTCGGGCGATGTCGAGAAGCCTGGGGAGTATCCGTTCACCCCAAAGCTGACTTTGTCTAAAGCCATGACACTGGCTGGGGGACTGCGCCGCACGGATGGCCGGTTTGGGCGGGACCTCATTTCCGCCAAGGGCGAGGTTTCCGTCGACATGGCGCAGAAGGGTCGTCTCTTGGCGCGCCGTGCGCGGCTTCAGGCTGAAATCGCCAACCAGGATGTCATCACCCCCCCGAAGGAGCTCAAAGACTTTCCAGATGCAAAAACGCTGCTTGAGAGCGAAGCCGCACTCATGGACTCCCGAAAGAAGCGGCTGGCGCTGCAGCTCGAAGCTTTGGATAATCTGAAGAAGTTGCTCTCGAGCGAGATTGTTTCGCTGCAGAAGAAGACCGAGAGCCAGACGCGTCAGCTTGAATTGGCGAGGGAGGATCTGAACAAGGTCGAGGACCTGGCCGAACGTGGACTAGCGCTCAGTGCACGCAAGCTGGCATCAGAACAGCGTGCGTCCGACATTGAGTCGACGCTGCTCGACATCGACACAAGTTCGCTTCGTGCCAAACAGGACATAAGCAGGGCCGACCAGGACGAGATTACGCTGCGCAATGACCGTAGCGCCCAACTCGCTCAGGAACTGCAGGATACCGAAGATGAAATTGACAAAGTCAATCTTCAGATTGCAACGAACAAAGGCCTCGTGTCCGAAGCGCTTGAGCAGTCCGTCGATGCCTCGCGTTTCGATCCCAATATCCAGGGGGCGAACCTTAGCTACGCGATCGTGCGAGAGGTGAAGGGTCAATTCAAGGAGGTCGAGGCCGAGGAAAACACCCTCCTGCAGCCGGGAGACCAAGTTAAGGTAAAAGCCGAACTGCTTGCCCAGTGAGGCCTCGGCACGGCGAGCGGAATCGTGGTTTCCTGAGCGGTGACCAAAGGTTCAAAGCAAGTCGTTGGGTGAGCATGCGGTTGTGAGCGACCGTGATCTAGGCTTCTGCCAAGGCCTGACTTTTCGAAGTCCTTTAACGACCTGGCATACAAACATCCGCTCCGCGATAGAGCGTGGTTGAGCCACTCCGGCTTCAGGTAAGCCAGAAAACTGCTAAGCAAAACTTCTCGATCCGCACTGAGGCCGCGTCAATATAAAGGGCCCGCCGGGGTGTAGACGAGCCCTCGGGGAATGACATATTGGCTTTTAGGGCCCCGACCCGCTAGAAATGTAACAACATTCCAAATCTTAATCAATATTAATTGACTTTACATATACTAAAAGAACCTTTTATCCACAGAAGGAATCTGCGGAAATCATTTCGGCAATACCTAATTATCGCTTGCTGGCCGTGTATCGCTGGCTGATACGCTCATCGCTATACTTAAAATAAGCCCATCGCGCCGCCGCAATGGCGCCAGCCCAGATTGCTATCGAAAGAGCCGCCAATGCGATCAAGGATTTGAGCCGTAAAGTCATGTCGTATCCTGCCCTCTGGCAGCGGCACTGTATGGGGGACTTCCTAGCAAATGGTTGACGGCAGCTTTTGAGTTTCCAGGGTGCGCAATGCAGATTGCCATTCCGGCGACCGCCGCAACTGCCGAGCGTCGGCGAGACCGGAGGTAAGAACCGACAGCGCTACGCGCTCTATGAGGACACCCTGTTCGTGTCGACGAATGAAACTTCGCCATTTGACAGCTTGAGCACGGTAAGGCGACCTGTTTCATAGACCCCAGTGTCAATGCCGATACGCTGCCGGCCGAAACTCGGCTCCATGGTTACGGTATGACCGTGCACAACCGTAAACTCGAAGCCCGGGCCCTTCGAGAGAAACGGCTCTCGTATCCACGTCAGGTCGTAATCGCTTTGCTCGTTGAGCGGTACCGATGGCCGAATGCCGGCGTGAACGAAGACGACATCGTCAACTCTTGCGAGGATGGGTAGACCCTTGAGGAATTCGATATGCTGATCGGGAATGACCTGCCGCACAGCTTGGGCAAGACCTTGTGCGCCGCCGGCCGACTTCAAGATATGATCTGCATCAATCCCGTAGGACATCAGCGTTTCCCGACCGCCGAAATCCAGCCAGGCTAGCTTTCGGGATGGATTGAGGCAGAACTGAAGAAATTCCTCGTCGTGATTTCCACACAGGAAAACGGACTCGAATGACGAGCTGGACCGACTGCACAGGAAATTCATGACAGACTTGGAGTGCAATCCGCGATCTACATAGTCGCCGAGGAAGATCACGAGCGACCGGCCACCGATGACAGCAGCATCTTTTTCAATTGCCGTATAGGCCGCACGTAGCTGTTCGTAGCAACCGTGGATGTCCCCGACTGCGTAAACAGCCGCATAATCCTTGCTGTCAAAACTGAGATGCGAACGTGTGGAGCCCCGTCGCTGCTTGCCAGTCTGCACTTTCGATAGAAGTCGCCTAGCAGCCCGCAGCATATCGCTCGTTTCAAATTCGACCCATTACAAACTTTGAACAGCCTATGGAAGATTCTTGAAAAAACCAAGGACATTTGCCACTAGGCCCTTTCCGTCGCTTATCGCTCAATGAATAACGGGAGAATTCTATCTCCACCGCATACGCCCTGCACAAGCTTTGAAGCACAAGCTGACATGGCTTTGGAAAGAGAGGCCGATGACACTCCGTCTTAAATGCTTCCTGGCAATAACTGCAGCTTCTCTGCTTACGTGGGCTGGGGTGCTGGGTATAGTAATATCGAGAGCATGGATCTGATCTATTCTGACCACATCACGCACAGCGACTCGCATTATGCTTGAGCGCTCCGGTACGCTTCGCGTTTAACGCGAGCTCAGCGTCGCGTCGACCTACATGCCCTTGTCGAAAATGATAACGAAGTTGACCGATGTCATTTGGTTGTCATGGAATGAACTTCTGCCTGTGGCTTGTTGTATTTATCGGATGAAATCTCAACCATCGCGGTAAATAGCGTATCCAAAAAAGATGTCCGGCTTGGATGTAACACAGTTGAAGTTATTTTGTGACCGCCTTCATCGTTCAGCTGTCGCACACAAACAACGCTGTACGAAAAAAGACGATCACCAATGTCAATAATAAAAACGGATAGATTTCAGCTGAAGTATGTACTTAATATTGATTGGTTTTCGGCTTTAGGTTCAGCTTTCGCTTTCTATTATTTTCTGTGGGTAAAAAGATATCGCCAATTGACGTAACTTTACGAATCGTTAAACAGGGGCTTGATTGCAACGTATCTTCGGTACACACTCGTGTTAGTCTTCGCGAGGGTTTAAATCCGATGCACGTGCTCGATACCAATTTTGACAATGTCAAGTTTACTAAGCGGCTTCTTCACACGCGAGCCGTGTTCGAGCCGAGACTTCTGGAAATTATCCGCTCCGCCCAAGCTCAAGGTTATGAGGCTGCGGAAGTAGCAATGGCCATTGCCGACGCGGCAGACGACCTGATCCTGGCCTTGGCTTCCGAACACAAAGCGCAGCATTAGCCGCGAGATCGGCTAAACTCGCTCCCGTCGCCCTCCCAGTATTGCGACGCAGACCGGGCGATTGGCCGGCGCGGTTTAGTTGTGCCGCCTTGCCCCTTCCAGGGAATGACAGCGCACGCCAATACACGGACGGGCGGGGTTTTTCTCACAGACCGCGCGCAGCGTATCGCTAGCGCTTGGCCATGTGACAGAGCGGTTTCCGGACAGCGCCCGCAGCGCAAACCGCGTCATTATCACTGACGCGCATGAGGCGGCCGCTGGCACGCAACCTGTCGATGAGGTCGGTCCCGTCGGGAGAAGCCCTTGTCATCTCGAGCTGTTCGAACTCGGCGGCCGCTTGACCCCAGTTCTCCCCGTCGCGTCCATAGGGGCGCCCTTCGGCCTCCCAGATGGCGTACGCCCGCTGGCTGATCCAATCTTCCTTACTACGAACCATGACGCCCCAACCCGAAACGTAAATAGCATGATTAAAAGCTACGAGATTTCGCTTACGGAGTGGTTACTTCCCAAAGAGAATTTTGAAGCGAACTGCTTGTAGGCCGCATCGAAGAAAACGACCTTTGCTTCAGTCCTTCCGCTCGGCAAGCTCAATAAGGATGCCATCGGGATCGCGCAGAAAAGCGGCCTTGTGCAGAACTTCGGAATTGTAAGCGAGACGCGGGCGCTCCTTTACCTCAACGCCCGCCGCTTCAAGCTTCGCGAAGGTTTCGTCGACGCTGTCGAACAGAAACGTCAGGTGGCGCAGCCCGCGGCACCTTCCGGCACGTCCGTCGCTCGCGCTGCGCCATTCGCAGGTGCGAACATTTCCAGCATGCCGCCCCCGGCGTCGAGAAATGCGACGTGCGAGCCATCCGGCATTACTTTGCGCAAATGCAGGCGAAGACCGAGCATGCCACAGTAGAATCCGATGGCGCAATCCATGTCGCTCATCGTCATGCCGATATGTTCGAAAGATTTTAGCATGCAGACTCCTCCCACAGATAACGCGGGAGCTGACAGCGATGCCTTGCCGCCGTCAACCCCTCATCCGTGTGCTGGCGCACCGGAGCGTTCGCTTGCGATCCTCGACCACGGGCGTTATCTGGTTTGAGTGGCCGCGGCGCCACTGTGCTACGAAATCCTGCGGCATCCGCATAAGGAGACAGGGCATGCGCAAAGCGATCATCGTCTGGGGCGGCTGGCAGGGTCACGAGCCGGAGCAATGCGCGGCCGTCGTCGGCCAGCTGCTGCGCGAAGACGGATTTTCCGTTGACGTGACCAGCGATCTCGACATCTTCGGCTCGCCGGTGATCGCGAAGGCGGATCTGGTGGTTCCGATCATTACCGGCGAAAAGCTGGAGAAGGCCCACGCGGATGCGCTGGTAGAAGCCGTTCGCGGCGGCCTTGGTCTCGGCGGCCACCATGGCGCGCTTGCCACCTCTTTCAAGGAAAGCGCCCCTTTCCGCTATGTCTCCGGCGTCACCTGGGTTTCACATCCGGGTAACATCATCGACTTCCGCGTGAACGTCAGCCGGCAAAACGACCCCTTGATGCATGGCATACCGGATTTCGACTACCGCTCGGAGCAGTACTACCTGCACTACGATCCCTCCGTCGAAATCCTCGCAACGACGACGTTTACCGGCGAACACGACGCTGCAGCCCGCAACGTCGTGATGCCTGTCGTATTCAAACGCCATTTCGGCGCAGGCCGCGTCTTCTATTCCGCGCTTGGCCATGCTGCAGCCGAGTTCGACCATCCATACATGCCTCTCATCCTTCGCCGCGGCCTGGCCTGGGCTGCACGGCGGTAGCCTCTGCGGCCGATGCCGAACAGCATAGAGTCCCGCGACCGTCGTTCCCGTCGCGGTTTGAGCTTGCCCCGCCGGTAGAGATGTGATCGATATCGCGCGCTGCCGAAGGCGGCAAGATAAGGATCATCTGTAGAGTTCGATCGCGATGGAGGTTATCATGTCCCAGCTTCTCGACCCCGCCTCATCAGGTGGCTTGTTTGTTGGCCGCGCCTGGAACCCGGAGGCGGCTGGCCCCGCGATCGTCACGCTTCGGGATGGACAGGTCGTCGACATCACATCCAGGGAAGCGCCGACATTGAGTGCGCTTTTGGAGAAAGCCGATCCGGCAGCTTTCGTTCGTGAGGCCAAGGGCAAGACGCTCGGCTCCGTTGACGCGATTGCGGCAAACAGCACCGGCAGTCCTGACGCTTCAAAACCCTATTTTCTGGCGCCGGCCGAT
Source organism: Rhizobium sp. P32RR-XVIII (assembly GCF_012641395.1). Taxonomy (GTDB): domain Bacteria; phylum Pseudomonadota; class Alphaproteobacteria; order Rhizobiales; family Rhizobiaceae; genus Rhizobium. The sequence continues at coordinate 100,505 of NZ_JABAIH010000003.1, forward strand.
CTTCAGGCTGTGAAGGCCTGCGGGGTGACCTTTGCACAATCGATGATCGAGCGCGTGATCGAGGAGAAGGCTGCAGGCAATCCTGATCGCGCGGCCTCGATCCGCGACCGCGTCGGCGTGCTGATCGGCGGCAGCCTTGCCAATATCAAGGCGGGCTCGCCGCAAGCGGCCAAGGTCAAGCAGGCGCTGATCGATGAGGGGATGTGGTCACAATATCTCGAAGTCGGCATCGGACCGGACGCCGAAGTCTTCACGAAGTCGCCGGTGCTATCCTCTGTCGGCTGGGGTGCCGATGTCGGCCTGCATCCGATCTCCACCTGGAACAACCCGGAGCCCGAGATCGTGCTCGCGGTCAACAGCCGCGGAGAGATCAAGGGCGCAACGCTCGGCAACGACGTCAACCTGCGCGATGTCGAGGGCCGTTCGGCACTGCTGCTCGGCAAGGCGAAGGACAACAACGCCTCCTGCTCCATCGGTCCCTTCCTGCGCCTGTTCGACGCGAGCTATGGCCTTGACGACGTGCGCCGGGCTGAGCTCGACCTGAAGGTCACCGGACAGGACGGCTTCGTGCTTCACGGCAAGAGCTCGATGTCGAAGATCAGCCGCGACCCGACCGATCTCGTCAAGCAGACCTGTGGAGCGCACCATCAGTATCCGGATGGCTTCATGCTGTTCCTCGGTACGCTTTTTGCGCCGACACAAGATCGGGACGCTCCCAATCAGGGCTTCACGCACAAGGTCGGCGATGTGGTCGAGATTTCTTCCGCCGGTCTCGGAACGCTCGTCAATACCGTTCGGCTCTCGACCGAATGCCCTCCATGGACGTTCGGTATTTCGGCACTGATGGCGAACCTCGCCCAGCGGGGCCTGCTTTGATTATGCCAGGCACCAAATGTCCTCAGCGGCGCAATCAGGTTAGGACGCCTTGATGGATGATAACGTCATCAAATTTCAAAGGCCGAAGCCGCCCCGCAAGCCGAATCCGGCGCTGCGAAAGCTTCTCGTGGTACTGACCATCCTTATTCTGCTCGGCGCCGCCTGGGGCTATTTCACATTCTTCGGCGGACAGCCGGCGCCCTGAGCTGCCGGCGGCTTCAGGTGTTTCGCCTGATGCCCTGAAGGAGATCGAGCACCGAGTTTGCGGCATCGAGCACATGGGTTCCAGGCCCGAAGATGGCGGAAACGCCGTTTTCGGCCAGAAACTGATAATCCTGCCGCGGAATGACGCCGCCGCAGATGACGATGACATCTCCACCGCCGTTTGCTCGCAACGCTTCGACGAGCTGCGGCAGCAGTGTCTTGTGGCCGGCCGCAAGCGATGAGACGCCAATGACATTGACGTTTTCGCCGATCGCCATCCGGGCAGCCTCCTCCGGCGTCTGAAACAGCGGACCGGCAAGCACGTCGAAGCCTATGTCGCCGAAAGCCGACGCGATCACCTTCGCGCCTCGGTCATGTCCGTCCTGGCCGAGTTTGGCGACCATGATCTTCGGCTTGCGCCCAAGCGCGCCGGTTACCTCCGACATCCGGCTTTTCAATACGGCGAGTTCCGGCTCATCGCGATAGGCCTCGCCGTAGACGTCCTTGATGACCTCGGGCGTGGCGACGTGATCGCCGAAGGCCTTGCGCATTGCATCGGAGATTTCACCGACGGTCGCGCGCGCCCGCGCTGCCTCGACCGCCGCAGCCAGCAGATTGCCTTGGCCGCTACGCGCAACCTCTGAAAGCGTGCTAAGTGTCTGGGCAATCGCGGCGCTGTCGCGTCGCCGCTTTGTTTCCTCGAGCCTTTTTATCTGCGCGCTTCGCACCGCGCTGTTGTCGATCTCGAGAATATCGATCGGGTGTTCATTCTCGAGCCGGTATTTGTTGACCCCGACGATCACCTCATCGCCCTTGTCCACCGCAGCCTGCCGCCGTGCCGCCGCTTCCTCGATCAGCCGCTTCGGCAGGCCGTCGTTGATGGCGCGCGTCATGCCGCCAAGCGCTTCGACCTGCTCGATCAGCGCCCATGCCTTTTCGGCAAGATCCTTCGTGAGCGTCTCGACATAATAAGAGCCGGCTAAGGGATCGACGACTTTGGTGACACCGGTCTCGTGCTGCAGGATCAGCTGCGTATTGCGCGCGATGCGGGCCGAAAACTCCGTCGGCAGCGCGATCGCCTCATCGAAGGAATTGGTGTGCAGCGACTGCGTGCCACCGAGGACCGCCGACATCGCCCCGAAGGCGGTGCGTATGATGTTGTTGTAAGGATCCTGCTCCTGCAGCGACACGCCCGACGTCTGGCAATGAGTCCGCAGCATCAGCGAGGACGCCTTTTTCGGTTGGAACTCGTCCATGATCCGCGCCCAGAGCAACCGCGCGGCGCGCAGCTTCGCAGCCTCCATGAAAAAGTTCATGCCGATCGCGAAGAAGAAGGACAGCCGTCCGGCGAAATCGTCGACGTTGAGGCCCTTGGCGATTGCGGCGCGGACATATTCCCGGCCGTCGGCGAGCGTGAAGGCAAGCTCCTGCACCAAGGTCGCACCGGCCTCCTGCATGTGGTAGCCGGAAATCGAAATCGAATTGAACTTCGGCATTTCCTTCGCCGTATATTCGATGATGTCGGCGACGATCCGCATCGAAGGTTCTGGCGGATAGATATAGGTGTTGCGGACCATGAACTCCTTCAGGATATCGTTCTGAATGGTTCCGGAAAGCTCGGCCCGCGAAACGCCCTGCTCCTCGCCCGCGACGATGAAGGAGGCGAGGATCGGGATCACGGCACCGTTCATGGTCATCGATACCGACATTTCATCCAGCGGAATGCCGTCGAAGAGGATCTTCATGTCCTCGACCGAGTCGATTGCGACTCCTGCCTTGCCGACGTCGCCGACGACGCGCGGATGGTCGCTGTCGTAGCCGCGGTGAGTGGCGAGATCGAAAGCGACCGATAGACCCTTCTGACCGGCAGCCAGATTGCGGCGGTAAAAGGCGTTGGAGTCCTCGGCCGTCGAGAAGCCCGCATATTGCCGGATCGTCCAAGGCCTGCCGACATACATCGTCGCGCGCGGCCCGCGAGTGAAAGGCGTAAATCCCGGCAGGGACTCGAGATGGCTCACCCCTTCGAGATCGGCGGCGGTATAGAGCGGCTTGACGTCGATGCCCTCGGGCGTATGCCAGGTCAGCTTCTCCTGCGACCCGCCAATCTCCTTTTCGGCGAGTGCGGCCCAATCCGCGAGCGTCTTCTCGGTCATGTCATCCTCCGGCATTTCCTTGCGCCGCACGCTATCACTGGAATAGCATGCGGCGCGATAGGGCCTTAGGATAATTCACGCGTGGCGGCGCGTCACGCCACCCGGTACCTCGGAATGCGCGGCAGGAAGATCGTGAACAGGCCAAGCAGCGGCAGGTACGAGCAGATCTTGTAGACGAAGGCAATGCCGTGGCTGTCGGCGAAATCGCCGAGGAAGGCAGCGCCGAGACCGCCCGCGCCGAAGGCGAAGCCGAAGAACACGCCGGCAATGAGCCCGACGCGGCCGGGCACCAGTTCCTGCGCGAAGACGACGATCGCCGAGAAGGCGGAGGCGAAGATCAGGCCGATGACGACGCTGAGCACGCAGGTCCAGAAGAAATTCGCATAGGGCAGCAGCAACGCGAAGGGAATGACGCCGAGGATCGAGAACCAGATGACGAAGCGCGCGCCGAACCTGTCGCCGATCGGCCCGCCGAGGAAGGTGCCGACGGCGACCGAACCCAGGAAGAGGAACAGCATGACCTGCGCCGACTGGACGCTCAGCTGGAACTTCTCGATGACGTAGAAGGTGAAGTAGCTCGACATGCTGGCCATGTAGACATTCTTCGTCGCAGTCAGAAGCACGAGGATCAGCAGCGTCCAGACGACGCGGCTCTTCGGCAGCGGCAGGGCGCGGCTGACGGCCGGCTTGCCGGCGTTCTGGCGGCGATGGCTTATGTACCAGTTGCCGACGCGCGCAAGCACGATCATGCCGACGACGGCGATGACGGCGAGCCAGGAAACGCTGTGCTGGCCGAGCGGCAGCACGATGAAGGCGGCCAGCAGCGGGCCGATTGCCTGTCCGGCATTGCCCCCGACCTGGAAGAAGGATTGCGCGAAGCCGTGGCGGCCGCCGGACGCAAGCCGCGCGACGCGCGAGGATTCCGGATGGAAGACGGCCGAACCGAAGCCGATCAGGCTGGCGGCGACCAGCAGCAGTTCGAAGCTTCCGGCATTGCCAAGCAGCACGAGACCGCAGAAGGTGCTCGCCATGCCGACCGGCAGCGAATAGGGCATCGGCCAGCGGTCGGTCACGATGCCGACCATCGGCTGCAGGAGCGACGCGGTCACCTGGAACGTCATCGTCAATAGGCCGATCTGGACGAAGTCGAGATCGTAGTTCGCCTTGAAGAGCGGATAGAGCGAAGCGAGCAGCGACTGCATGATATCGTTCAGCATGTGGCAGAAGCTGACGGCCACAAGGATCGACATCGTCGTCTTCTCGAAGCGGGGCGCATTCTCGCTCAACACGGCCATAAGCATTTCTCCTGCGGCCGGTTCAACGCCATGCCGCCATTGCTTTACATAAGATGATTTTGGCGATCGGAGCCTGGGGGCTAGTGTTCGGCGGCGGTCGCGTAAACAGCCTTTATCGCAACCTGCGCGTCAATTACAGGCCTGTTTTCGCAGGATCGGTACGCCCAGCCCATTTTTTATGCAGTTGTTCCGCGTAACAAGCCGCAGGGAGCTTACGAAGCGCACGCGATACGATCTGATCCTGGCTCCTCCCCGGGGCAGGAGAGCCCTCCCCGGCCATCGCCGGAGAAGGAATAACGCCTGAATGCAAGTCTTCCGCGCTCAAACGTCAGATCAGCTTTTCCAGCGTGATCGGCAATTCCCGGATTCGTTTGCCGGTTGCGTGAAAGACGGCGTTGGCGATGGCAGGCGCGACGCCGACGATGCCGACTTCGCCGACGCCCTTGCCGCCCAATGCCGAGGCATTGTAATCCGGTACGCCGACCGAGATCACCTGGATATCCGGCACGTCCGAGTTCGTCGGCACCAGATAGTCGCCCATGTTGTTGTTGACGGTGCGGCCGTTGCGCAGGTCGACAAGGCCTTCTTCCAGCAGCGCCTGACCGATGCCCATGATGATGCCGCCGCGCCACTGGCTTTCCACCAGCCGCGGATTGTAGAGCCGGCCGCAGTCGAAGGCCGAAACCATGCGGGAAACCCGCACCGTGCCGAAATCCTCATCCACCCGCACTTCAGCAAAATGGGCGCACCAGCTGTGCATAGAATAGTCGCCCATGGTCGGCCCCTGCACCTTGGCCATCGTCGTCCAGGCCTGATGATGCTCCTGGGCGGTCGCGCCATCCGGCAGCGTGTTCCGGCGGATTTCGATCTCGTCGCGGCCGAGCGCTGCCATCAGTTCCGGCAGGGTGAGCGACGGACCTTCGCCGCGCGGTGCGGCAACCCGCCCGTCGCTGAAGGTCAGCGTGTTGGCACCGGTCGCGCGCAGCGGCGACTTTGCGTCGCTGAGCGCCAGCCCGATCAGCTCGTCACGGGCGGCGGTTGCCGCCTTGTGCACGGCGCCGACGATGGAACCCGCCAGCATCGAGCCGCCGGCGATCGCCGAACCCGGCAGACGGGAATCGCCGAGATGGACCTCGACCTGGTCGACCGGAATGCCGAAGACCTCAGCCGCCGTCTGGGCGAGGATGGTGTAGGTCCCCTGCCCCATGTCGATCGCCCCGCTGACCACCTCGACGCGGCCATTCCCGAGAATGCGGATGATTGCCTCGCTTGGCGCCTGGATGACCGGGAACGTGCCGCAGCCGATGCCCCAGCCGATCAGGGTCTTACCATCACGCATGGAGCGCGGCGCATGATTGCGCTTCGACCAGCCGAAGGCTTCGGCGCCCTCGATCAAGGCTTCGCGGAGCCGGCGGGTCGCCCACGGCTTTCCGGACTGGTAGTCGTGATCGGCATCGTTCTTCAGCCGAAGTTCGAGCGGGTCCATGCCGAGCTTGTAGGCAAGCTCTTCCATGGCGCTTTCGATGCCGAAGGAGCTCGGGTTCTTGCCGGGGCCGCGCAGCGCCCCGGGCGTCACGGTATTGACCGGCACGACGCGGTGCTGCGACGAGAAATTCTCGACCTTGTAGAGGATGGGCGTCGCGGCACCCGTCTGCTCCGGCCAGACAGCGTAAGTCGACGTTTCGCTCGCGCCGCGATGAACGATGGCTCGGAGGATACCATCCTCCGACGCACCGAGCCTGAGCGTCTGGCGCGTCGCGGCGCGACCGCCATAGCTGGTGAAGTTCTGCGGGCGGGTGACCGCAAGTTTCACCGGCCGGCCGAGCTTTCTCGCCGCGAAGGCTGCCACTGCGCCATAGGCGAGCACCGCACCCTTGGAGCCGAAACCACCGCCGATGAAAGGCGAGATAAGGCGGACATTCTCATAGGGAATGTTGAACCATTCCGCATAGGTACGCGCCATGCCGTGCGACCATTGGCTGGGCTCCCAGACCGTCAGCTGGTCGCCGCCCCATTTCACCGTCAGTCCGTGCGGCTCCATCGCGGTGTGATACTCGCGGGGCGTGGAGTATTCCGCCTCGATCTGGACGGGTGCGGGGGCAAGCGCGGCTTCGGCATCGCCCCAGTCGGAGCTCAGGTGGTCCATCACGGTGCCTTCGCCCGCCTTCGGATCGCCGAGGCTCGCGATATAAGGGGCTTCCTCATAGGTGACGCTCACCAGCTTCGCGGCCTCCGCGGCCTGTTCCCGGCTTTCCGCGACCACGGCGGCGATTGTCTCGCCGTTGAACCGCACCTCGCGCGGCAGCGGAATATAGGGCTGGTTTTCCGGCCGGTTGCCAAACCAGTCGGTCGCGACGGTCATGCCAAAATCGTCGTCCGGCGTCAGTACCATCAGCACGCCCGGCGCGGCAAGCGCGGCGGAGGCATCGATCGAGACCACGCGCCCGGCCGGAATGGTGCTCTGGACGAGCACGGCATGGGCCAGTCCTTCGACCGGATATTCCAGCGCATAGGTCGCAGCACCCGTGACCTTCAGGCCGCCTTCGAAGCGGGATTGACGGCCGCCGATCATGCCGTCGGAGGCGTCGCCGTGTTTGCGGGGTTCCATGATGGTCATGCGAGGGCTCCCATATTCTGGGCCATTGTCAGGATAGCGCGGGTAATGACGCGCGGCGCAAGTTCGATCTTGTAGTGGTTGCCTCCAGAGGAGACGGCACCTTCCACGGCGAGCCGGCTCGCCTTCTCGACGCTTTGCGTGTCGAGAACCTTACCGATGAGCGCCTTTTCGACGGCACGTGCCCGCCAGGGTTTTGTCGCAACGCCCCCAAGCCCGACGCGAATATCACGTACCGTCTTACCGTCCGCCTCGAATTCAAGGCCGACTGCGGCGCTTGCCGCGGCGAACTCGTAGGACTGCCGGTCGCGGACTTTGAGATAGGTTGAGTTCCGAGCTGCAGTCGAGGCGGGAATGGTGATGGCGGTGATGATCTCGCCGCGCTCAAGCGCCGTTTCCTTGTCCGGTGTATCGCCGGGTATGAGGAAGAAATCGTCGACAGCAACCTTGCGACTACCCAACTCGACCACTGCGTCGAAAGCGACGAGCGCCACGGCGAGATCACCGGGATAGGAGGCAATACAGGCTTCGCTGGTGCCGAGAACCGCGTGGTTGCGGGTCACGCCGCCAATCGCCGAACAGCCGGAATCGGGATTTCGTTTGTTGCAGGCGGCAAAGACGCCTGGCTCGCGGAAATAGGAACAGCGGGTCCGCTGCAGAAGATTGCCGCCGATCGTCGCCATGTTGCGAAGCTGGGCGGATGCGGCAAGCGACAGCGACTCCGACACCGCTGGGAAAGCGTCGCGGATATCCTTGTGATCGGCCACGTCGCTCATCTTTGCAAGTGCGCCGATCGTGGCACCAGTGACATCGACCTTGATCATGTCGAGGCCGGCAAGATGCGTGATATCGACGACCGTTTCGGGATTGGTCACACCGCATTTGGCGAGATCGAGCAGGGTCGTGCCGCCGGCAAGCAGCATGGCGCCGGCCTGTTGTGCTAAGCGGCCAGCCTCGTCGACAGACGTGGCGCGGAGATAAGAAAAATCGCGCATCAGGCCATCTCCACCGCTTCGCGCACCGCCGCAACGATGCTGTTATAGGCCCCGCACCGACAGAGATTGCCGGACATGTATTCGCGGATTTCCGCATCTGAACCCGCATGACCCTCGCGGATGCAGGCGACGGCGGACATGATCTGCCCGGGGGTGCAATAGCCGCACTGGAAGGCGTCCTGTTCGATGAAGGCCGCCTGGACCGGATGCAGGTCACCGTTTTCGTCCGCAAGACCTTCGATCGTCGTGACCTCTCGGCCCTCGACCTGCGCAGCAAGCGTCAGGCAGGAAAGGACGCGCTTGCCATCGACATGACAGGTGCAGGCGCCGCACTGGCCCTGATCGCAGCCCTTCTTGGTGCCGGTCAGCCCAAGATGTTCACGCAGTGCATCGAGTAGCGTCACGCGAGGTTCCACGGCTAGCTCGTGAGACTTGCCGTTGATATCAAGCTTGAGATTGATTGTCCGGGTCATGGTATTCTCCTGGCTCACCGGAGGGGATTGCATTGTCATCAAAAATTGCCGCTCTTGAGTGCGGAGCTCCTGCGAAAGCTAAGACTGGCCCCACATGCTGCGGCGTTCGTGTTCACCTATGGCGCCTTGTGCAATCGAGACATGACATTTCGCCTCTTTCTGCGATAACAAGTGCAAGGCACTCCAGTTAAGCGGAGGCGCCTCCGAATAAACTAGCGGCATGCGCGGCAGCGTCAAGCCCTTATCTGCAGGAGAGGCTTTTGGGTGGAAAGGAAGCGGGCGAAGACGACGCAAAGCCCGAAAGGCGTATGCGAGCCGATGCGCTGCGCAACCGCGACAAGCTGATCGCCGTTGCAGCCGTCGTCTTCGCCGATCACGGCGTCGAAGGTTCGCTGGAGGAGATTGCCCGGCGCGCCGGCGTTGGCATCGGTACGCTTTACCGGCATTTTCCCACCCGCGAGCATCTGGTTGAGGCCGTCTATCGGCGGGAGCTCGAGAATCTCGCGACAGCGGCAAGCGAACTTCTTGCCGAGCATCCTGCTGACGTTGCGCTCGAAGAATGGATGAACCGCTTCGTCAGCTACATTGCCGCAAAGCGTGGCATGGCGCAAAGCCTGCGTGTTCTGCTCAATTCCAACTCGGAGCTTTTCGCCGAAAGCGCCGGGCTCATCTCCGGCGCGTTTCGGCAGCTGGTCGACAGCGCCGCCGCCAAGGGGTTGATCCGCGGCGATGTCGACAGCACCGATCTGCTCCACGCACTCTCCAGCATCTACTCCATTCCCGACTCCCCGGAATGGCGGGAACGTTCCCGCCGCCTTGTTCGCCTGCTGATGGATGGACTTCGACGGGGTGTAGAGTAAGATCAACGGCACCTACCGAATCCGATTCGGACCGGTTTGGAGTCGCCGCGGCACTCCGCTAATGCGCTGATATGGTTAATCTTCGCGGCATTACGGAAGAAAACCCGCCATTAGGTTCCGCAGCTCATACTCAGGCTCCAGGCACTCCTTAAACTGGCAATGACGCCAAGAATGCCGTCGGGCGCCTCTCAACGAAAAGCGTTAACTCCTTGTTAACCCTAATTGCCTTGCAAGAAAATGAGAATCGGCGTCTAAATGCGCTTTCATAGCCCGCGCGCTGTTTAAATCGCATTTTCGAGATTTCCATGAATATGGCAACCACAATTGATAAAGCAATTTCTGACGTCGATCAGCTGATCATCGGCCAGGCTCAGGAACTGTCAGACAAGCTGAAGCAGCATCGATTGGAAATGTTTCCGCCCCGGGCCATGAAGGGACTGCGCGAATTTCAGCTTGCGGAGGCTGCCCGCTTCCTCGGCGTCACGAGCGGCTATCTCCGCAACCTCTCCCTCGAAAGCAAGGGTCCCCTCCCCCAGGTGACGCCATCCGGCCGCAGGTCCTACACTGCCGCGCAGATGGACGAGATGCGGTTGTTCCTGGATCAGAACGCCCGGGGCAGCACCCGCTACGTTCCCCACCGCAAGGGCAACGAACATCTGCAGGTCATTGCCGTGGTGAACTTCAAAGGCGGCAGCGGCAAGACCACCAGTGCGGCCCACCTCGCCCAGCATCTGGCGCTCACCGGCCATCGGGTTCTTGCGGTCGACCTCGACCCGCAAGCCTCGCTTTCGGCAATCCATGGCTTCCAGCCGGAATTCGATGTCGACGAGAACGAGACGCTTTATGCAGCAATCCGTTACGACGACCAGCGGCGGCCGCTGAAGGAAATCATCCGCAAGACCAATTTCCCCAATCTCGACCTCGTACCCGGCAATCTCGAACTGATGGAGTTCGAGCACGATACGCCGCGCGTTCTTGCCCAGGGTAAGACCAGCGATTACGGCCGGATCTTCTTTGCCCGCCTGGATGAGGCGTTGTCCTCGGTCGCCGACGACTATGATGTCGTCGTCATCGACTGCCCTCCCCAGCTCGGCTTCCTGACGATGAGCGCAATCTGCGGCGCGACCGCGGTGCTCATCACCGTGCATCCGCAGATGCTCGACGTGATGTCGATGTGCCAGTTCCTGCAAATGTTGGGCGAAGTGCTGAACACGCTGAAGGGCGCCGGCGGCAACATGAATCTCGACTGGCTTCGTTATCTCGTGACCCGCTACGACCCGCAGGATGGCCCGCAGACCCAGATGGTCGCCTTCATGCGCTCCATGTTCCGCAATCACGTGCTCACCAATCCCATGCTTCGCAGCGTGGCGATTTCGGATGCGGCGATGACGAACCAGACCCTGTATGAGGTGGAGCGCAACCAGTTTACCCGTGCCACCTATGACCGCGCGATGGAGGCCATGAGTGCGGTGAATGGCGAGGTTGCCGAGCTCATTCACAAGGCATGGGGACGCAAATGAACTATCCCCGATTTACCGCGGTAAACCGCTTGACCGTCCGGAGGAAACCAAATGGCACGTAAGAATATTCTCTCGGGCCTCATGGACGATTCCAAGACGTTTACGGCCGTAAACCACGAGCCCAGCAGCGACGCGGAGAGGCAGCAGATCACCTACAAGGGAATCGGCGCGCTGGGAGCCGTTACCCGCAGTATCGACGCCCTCGCCGCGAGAGCCGATGCCGCACGCGACATCGAAGACAAGCTCGCGCACGGCGAAACGGTCATCGATCTCGACACGGCGCTCATCGAAGATTCCTTCGTCAGCGATCGCCTCGCGCATAACGACGAACAGTTTCGCGAACTGGTGGAAGCCATACGCCTGCGTGGCCAGGATTCGCCGATTCTTGTCCGACCTCATCCTGAGAAGGATGGGAAATATCAGATCGCATTCGGCCATCGCCGCGCACGCGCCGCAAAGGAACTGGGCCGGCCGGTTCGCGCCGTCGTCAAGAAGCTGGCCGACCGCGACCACGTCATTGCTCAGGGCCAGGAGAACTCCGCGCGCGCGGACCTCTCGTTTATCGAGCGCACGATGTTTGCAGACAAACTCGACACGCTCGGTTTCGATCGGGAAACCATTATGGCGGCGCTCAGCGCCGATAAGACCACGGTCTCCAAGATGCTCTCGGTTACGCGACGCATTCCGACCGAGGTTCTTTCGGCAATCGGCGCAGCCCGTGCAACCGGCCGCGACCGCTGGCACGATCTTTCGGTGAAGTTCGAAGAGGAAAACGCTCCGGAGCGAGCAAGGCTGTTTGTCGAAACGCCGGAATTCGAGGCCGCAGAACCGGACGCACGCTTCGACATGCTTGTTGCCTTTCTCAGCAGGACGCCGTCGTCGCCCGCACAAAGCGCAACACCAGCCTCTGCCATCAGCCAATGGCACCGCAAGGACGGCTCCGTAAAGGCGAAGATCAAGGACGACGGAAAGCAGTTCACTATCGCGCTCAAGGCGAGGGAGGCATCGGCCTTCGGCGCCTACATCGCGGACAATCTGGATCGTCTCTACGAGGCGTTCGAGATGAGCAAAAATTCACGACAGAACGGAGATCAATAGCAAAAGAAAAGGCCCCCGAAACGTTGCCGCCGCGGAAGCCCTCTCTGATCTAGACACCCAGAGAATCACATTTCCGCACAACATAGTCAAGAGTCTCCGGCACCTATTTTCGGTGAGCTGATACCTTTTGCCTTGAAGAAGGCGAAGAAAATGGAAAGCGGAAGTGTGACGACGCCCTTTGGGCGGCGGCCGATGACACTTGGCATGCTCACAAGCCAGGTGACAAGCCGGGACGTCGGGGCAGGTGCCTCGGTCGACAAGTGGAAAATCTATCGCGCCCTGTGCGAAGCAAAGCCTCTGCTCGAAATCTCGGACAGAGCTCTGACCGTTTTGAACGCGCTGCTCAGCTTCTATCCGAAGAGCGAGCTTTCAGCGGATAACAGCCTTGTCGTATTTCCTTCCAATGCGCAGCTGTCCCTCCGCTGCCACGGAATGGCCGAGCAGACGATCCGCCGGCATATGGCCGCACTCGTCGTCGCCGGCCTCATCATCCGCAAGGACAGCCCCAACGGAAAGCGTTACGCACGCAAGAACCGCCAGGGCGAAATCAATGACGCCTACGGTTTCTCGCTAGCGCCGCTGTTGGCCCGCGCAACGGAAATCGAGCAGCTTGCCGCAAAGGTCGCCGCCGATCGCCTTTATATGCAGACTCTCAAGGAACGCCTCACGCTCTGCCGCCGCGACATCTCCAAACTCATCAACGCTGCACTCATCGAGGAGCTTCCCGGTGAATGGCTGGGCGCTCAGCAGCGCTTCCATCAGATCCTCGACCAATTGCCAAGGGTCGCATCTACCCGTTTGATCGCGTCGGCCTTGGCCACGTTGGAGACTCTCCGCGAGGAAATCATCAAGCAGCTGGAAATACTCATTAAAGCTCAAAATTCGAGCGGCAATGACTCACAAAATGAGCGGCACATACAGATAACAGAATCTGAATCTCCTTTTGATTCTGAAGCCGCGAGTGAAGTACTGGTGTCCGAGTTTACGGCGGTAAACCGCTCGTCCGCCGTCGCGTTCGATGACCGAATGCCCATCCCAACCGGGACCACCGAAACCCCCATCCCAAGAGCGGATGCTCCTGCAGCAATCCATCCGCTTCCTCTATCGCTCGTTCTCCAAGCATGCCCCGAGGTGCGCAGTTACGGCCCGGCAGGCACGATCAAGACGTGGCAAGATCTCATTGCGGCCGGAACAATGGTGAGTTCAATGCTGCAGATCAGTCCATCAGCCTACAAGGACGCCTGCCGTGTCATGGGTCCGCAGAACGCAGCGACTGTGCTCGCATGCATCTTCGAGAGGGCAGGGGAGATCAATTCTGCAGGCGGTTATCTACGGTATCTCACAAAGCGAGCACAAGGTGGAGAGTTTGCGATAAAGCCAATGTTGATGGCTTTGGCCCGTGCAAAGGAAACACGTCACCGCCCGGCCGCTCCGTCGTCAAAATCCGGTAGCTCTACCTCGGCTTATGGTGATTGAAATGAAAGTGCAGATAATTTCCGTTATCTGGAGAAGAACGAGCAATAACAGGCCATTAAAAATTCGACAGGCAGATCTCTACGCTCTCGCCATGTGTCCTGCGGTGCCGCTAGACAGGGGATATGAGGGTCGGTGTAACGGACAGACGGGTGGGGGATACCATAGCCTCTAAACCCGATAACCGCGGAAACCTCGCGCTACGAGGTGCGTGTCGCGCGATGAGGGGAGAGGCTCGGTCGCACTGTCTTTTGGTCGAGCAGCGCAAACAAGAGGCAATACCTTCTTTCGGGGAAGCCGGATCATCAAACAGCTATATAACGGCAAGCGCTGTTTTCTGCGAAAATGACCATTCTTGTCTGAAGATGGGCGCAAGCGCACGGGGTTATCCAATCAAGTCGTATCGCTCCGAACGATCTGGGTTCGTCATGCGTTATCTTCGGCAAAGGAGGAAGAGCCATGAAGAACATGAACAACAGACAGGTCCACGTTCCTGGTCCCCACGACCACGATGTTGCCGATCACTGCAAGAAGCTGGGCGTGGACCCTGCGGAGGAGCGCAAGCTGCTCAGGCTCCTTGGGAAACATGCGCCGCTTCACGAGATCCGGGCGAATGCTCCGCCGAAGCAACCACGGTTCCGCTAAGCGAAGTAGCCCCGAGCGTATCGGCACCCTCCATCGGTCCCGGACGCAGACACGGCCGGGACACTCGATTGTCAGACGCCTCGCTTGTTGCCCCACAACAGGACGTGCAGTTGCGGCAAGACGCGAGCTTCGAACCAGCGATCTTCCGTCACCTTGTTCACAAGCCAGAGCATCCGGTCCATGATGCCGTCGATATCGACCACTGCATCGTCGTTGTCGGGCGGCGGAGGCGTGTGGTTGCCAGGTTGAAGGTAGACTGGAAGGCTGGGGTATCGTGCGGCGGCAGACCGCGCATAGAGGTAGTCGCGCTCGTCAAAGACCACGACCTTCAAGGCGATCTGCGGCTTCGCTCCAGCTGCCCGCAAACAGTGATCGAAAGCACGCCAGTCCGTGTCCATCCCACTTGAGGGTGGCTTCGGGCTCAGCACCAGGACATCAAGATCGGCAAACCAGTCCTTCGCGATACTGCCTTGCGTCTCCAGTGCGAACCGATAGTTCTCCTGATGGCCGCGTGCGATCAGCGGTCCTAGCGGCTGGATCGCCGGGTTGCCGCCCGACAACGACACCGTCAGCGGGCGATTACCAGAAAGCCGCGAAACCTCCCGCCAGATGTCGTCAACCGACATCGGAAGCCATTGATCGCGATACTCGCTATCGACGGCGTGCAGCGTGTCGCACCACGAACAGCGGTAATCGCAGCCGCCGGTCCTGACGAACACGGTCGGAAGGCCGATCAGGATGCCTTCTCCCTGGATCGTCGGCCCGAAGATTTCGCTGACGCGGATCTGCGTCTCGCGAGACTCGTTCATGGCCGGTACTCCGCCCAGGTCTTTGGCGTTTCGCTGACCCGCACGGCCGAGGTTTCCGGCAGGCGCGCCCTGCACCAGTCGTAGAAGTGCTTCGCGAGATATTCGGAGGTCACGCGATCATGACCGAAGACCTCGTTGAGATGCCGATGATCGAACCGCTCGTCGATATAGTGCTTCAGGGGGGCAAGCTCGTGATAATCGCGAACGAAGCCGTTTTCGTCGAGTTCGGCGGCCGCAAGCTCCACGACGACGATATAATTGTGGCCGTGAAGGCGCGCGCACTGGTGCTCGGCGGGGAGGCCAGTCAGCTGATGCGAGGCCGAGAAATGAAACTCCTTGGTGATACGGAACATCATTTCACCTCCTCGGCCGAGAAGCCGGCCGTTGCAGCCACCCAGAAGTCCGGATCCTCGTAGTCGGTCGGATCGTCAACACCGGCAAGATGAAATGCCTCGCGCCGTTCGACGCAGGTGCCGCAACGGCCGCAATGGCGCGCGCCACCCTTGTAGCACGACCACGTCTCCGCAAAGGGAGTGCCGTTCCTCGCACCGTCGGTGACGATGTCCGCTTTCGAGACGGTGACGTAAGGCGCGTAGAGCGAAACGCTGGCATAGCCGTCGAGCGCCTGGTTCTGCATCTCCTGAAATGAATTGATGAAGCCCGGCCGGCAGTCCGGATAGATGAAGTGGTCGCCGCCATGCACCGCGACTGCAACGGCATCGGCTTTCTGCGCCGCAGCCAGTCCGAAGGCGATGGCGAGCATGATGGCGTTGCGGTTCGGAACGACGGTCGCCTTCATCGTTTCCTCGGCATAATGCCCGTCCGGGACGTCGACGTCGTCGGTCAGCGCCGACCCCGTGAGATGGCTGCCGATCTGTCTGATGTCGATGATGTGGTGGGCCACGCCCAACCGTTTGGCGCAGGCGGCAGCGAAGTCGAGCTCCTTTCGGTGCCGTTGTCCGTAGTCGAAGGAAAGAAGGCTGATGAGCTGGTGTTCCGCGGCGACCTTATGGGCGAGCGAAACGGAGTCCAATCCGCCGGAGCAGATGACGATGGTTTTCATGATTGTCTGATCCCTTGTTTTGACCGGGTGGGCTGCGACCGGATTACGAGGTGGCATGTAGAGCAATCATCCCAACTTGTGAAGAGCAAAGCCCGGATTGCGTATTAGCAATATCTTGCGTAAGGCCGGCACGAAGCGCAAAATGCCGCGGCGGGAAACGGGGCGGGCCTGCCGAGGGAGACAATCATGGACAGCTTGAATCTTACGACCCTGCAAAAGGGCCAGAAGGTCGTGGACGACGCGGCCCTTAATGCCTTTGCGGCGGCGCTGCGCGGGACCTTAATCACCAACAAGGACGCCAATTATGACGAGACGCGGGCTATCTGGAATAGCATGATCGACCGGAGGCCGGGCCTTATCGCACGTTGTGCCGGTGCAGCCGACGTCATGAGAGCGGTGAAGTTTGCCCGCGACAACAATCTCCTGCTGTCGGTGCGTGGCGGCGGGCACAACATTGCTGGCAACGCAGTGTGCGAGGGCGGCCTCATGATTGATCTATCGCCGATGAAATCGGTAAGAGTCGACCCCGCTACACGTCGCCTTCGGGTCGAGCCGGGGGCAACCCTTGCCGATGTCGATAACGAAACTCAAGCCTTCGGGATGGTTCTGCCGACCGGCATCAACTCGACGACCGGCATCGCGGGTCTGACGCTTGGCGGCGGTTTCGGCTGGGCCACGCGCAAGTTCGGTCTTACGATCGATAATCTTATTTCCATGGAGGTTGTGACCGCCGACGGTAAGCTGGTGCGTGCAAGCGAGAACGACGAGTCGGATCTGTTCTGGGCCCTGCGCGGCGGCGGCGGCAATTTCGGCGTGGTAACTTCCTTCGAATTCCGGCTTCACGATTTGCCGGGCGAAGTCCTGGCCGGTCTGGTTATCCATCCCTTCGATGATGCGGAGGCGGTGCTCGGACAATATCGCCAAGCGCTCGAGACCGCGCCGGACGAGCTGACATGCTGGGCTGTCATGCGCAAGGCGCCGCCACTGCCCTTCCTGCCAGCCGAATGGCACGGCAAGGAAATTCTCGCCCTCGCCATGTGCTATTGCGGCGACATCGAAACAGGCCAGGAGGCGACGGCCGGGCTTCGTAGCATTGGCAATCCCATTGTCGATGTCGTCAGTCCGATGCCGTTTGCCGGCTGGCAGCAGGCATTCGATCCGCTGTTGGCGCCGGGCGCCCGCAACTACTGGAAGAGCCAGGACTTCGCCGAGCTTTCGGATGCAACGATCGCAGTTCTCCTTGATGCCGTCCGAAGCCTCCCGGGGCCGGAATGCGAGATATTCATTGGCCACGTGGGCGGCGCGGCGGGCCGCATCGCGCTCGAGGCAACGGCTTTCCCCCAGCGCAACTCGCATTTCGTCATGAATGTGCATGCGCGCTGGCGCGAGAAATCGATGGACGACGCCTGCATCAGCTGGGCACGCGCGCTTTTCGAAGCGACGAAAAAGCATGCGATCGGCACCGCCTATATCAACTTCATGCCGGAGGATGAGAGCGATCGTGTCGAGGCAGCCTATGGCGCCAACTACAAGCGCCTGACTGAGATCAAGCGGCGTTACGATCCGGAAAACCTCTTTCGTATGAACCAAAACGTCAAGCCACAGGCGGAAATGCCGGCCCCCAGCTGACTGGTGGCAACGCAGTGATCGAAAGCGAAGGGAGCACCACGGCCGTGTGGTGCCCCTTTCTGTTTCTTCGGCGGGTTAGCGATGATCGGACTGTTATCGCGGCCGGGCTGCTATCGGTGTTCGCTTAGGCTCTCTACTCAGCTACCGATCTTGGGGCGCAAAGCAAGCCGGCCTTTAGCCATCAGCATCTTTCTCGCTTCGCGCACGGCCGACCGGCTCGCCTTGAACGTTTCCGACCACTTTGCCTCGTTTGGTAGGATGGTCCCCCCCCCCCCGCGACTGGTCGCCACGTATGATGGGAAGCACTCTTTCGCCGGCTATGGAGACATGCACAATGGCGCCGCGCATAGGTACTTCACGCTGCTTGCCGTCGGCGCATGACTGAGGCTCGAAAGCCGTCCGGGTTTCCGGTCCTTCATTGGATTCACCTGCCTCGGCGCCTTGTTACCCCTGGGCAGGAACTCAGTTAAAACCGCCGCCACCATAAGAACGCGGCAGCGAGACGCGTTGTGTCCCATGGAAGGATCGGGGCAGCGGAGCGCCCACTCGCTTGAGCGCTCCGAACCACGCTTTATTTCTGAATGCAGGTGTCGACGGTGTCCTTGGTGCATTCGTCGAGCCCGGTGAACACCGGATCCTCAACCGGCTTTCCGGCGATCAGGTCCATCATCACGGTGGGTGCCTTGTATCCCATTTCGAACGGACGCTGGCCCACGAGGGCGGTTACGAGGCCTTCCCTGGCAATTGCCACTTCGTCGCCGATTGTGTCGGCGGCGCCAATCACGAATTCGTTCTTGCCGATCTTGTCGGCCATCGGTTTGAACAAGTCGCGGTAGGGCTGTGGTGCGCCAAACAGCGGCCAGCCACCCATGATGCCGAAAGCGTCGAGGTCAGAATTGGCGGCCAGGATGTCGGTCATCGCCTGGACACCCGTGGCGCCGTTGTCGTTGGTGAAGACCGGGCAGCCGGCGACTTCCGTCCAGCCGCCTTCGCCCTTCAATGCGGCGAGCCCCTTCTGCCCGCTGAGCGTGTCGCGCATGCCTTGCGCGCGGCGCAGAATGTTGTCGGCACCTGGATTGCCTTCGATGGTGCAGATCTTGCCGCCGTTCGGCTTGGCCTTCTTGATGTATTCACCGATCCGCGCACCCATCAGGTAGTTGTCCGTGCCGAGATAGGTCTTGCGCAGAGCGGCATCCTCTGCCGCGAGATCGGCATCAAGCGTCATCACCGGAACGCTCGGATTGGCTGTCTTGAGCGTCTGGGCGATAAGCTTGGCATTCGACGGCGAGATGGCGATCGCG
The DNA here is from genome assembly GCF_012641395.1 of Rhizobium sp. P32RR-XVIII. Lineage (GTDB taxonomy): Bacteria > Pseudomonadota > Alphaproteobacteria > Rhizobiales > Rhizobiaceae > Rhizobium. The sequence continues at coordinate 119,513 of NZ_JABAIH010000003.1, forward strand.
GCCGTATCCGCCTTGCCCAGCATATCCTGGACGATCTGCGCTTCTCCGGCTTCATCGGAGGTCGATGCCGGACCGGTGTAGAAGCATTCATATTCCGAGGATGCGTTTTCCTTGTTCCATTTCTGGCAGCCCTGGTTGATCGCCTCGAAGAATGGATTGTCGAGGCCCTTGACGACGATGACGAGCTGCTTTTTCGCGGCCAAGGCCTGTCCGGCCGTGAGCGCGAGTACAGCAGCAGCTGTAAGCAATAATGCCTTCCTCATAGCTTCCTCCCTTTGAAAAAGACGGGCACCACTGCCCGCCACATGATCAACCCGGGTACCAGACGATACGAGCCTCCTCCTTTGATCGCTCGTATTCCCAGGCCGAGTCGATAAGCTTTTCCAGATCGTAGACGGGGCTCCAATCCAGCAGGTATTTGGCCCTGCTGTTGTCCATCCAGTTCGAGTGAAACTGGCTCGGTATGTCGACGGAGCCGAGCCCTCGCGTGCGGGCGAGGTAAGCGGCGACTTCCCCATAATCCACGGGACGGTCCATGCAGATGTTGAAGAGCTGCCCTTTGGCGCGAGGATTGCCGAGCGCGGCCAATATCGCCGAGACCAGATCATCGACATGGACGAAATTGCGCTTCAATGGGCGCCCGTCCGCGTCATGCAGCAACGGCACCGTGCCTTCGCGGGCGTAACGTTCAGCGTCGGTCGGCCGGACAAGCGTCTTCCAGTCGGGTCCACCGAAGACATCCTCGCCAAAAGAAAGCGTGAACTTGAAGTCGTCCTTCTCCATGATCCAGGGCGCACGCAGGCAGCAGCCGTTGATGCCGTACTGGATGCCAAACTGCTCGAGCATCACCTCTTCGAGGACCTTGGACAGTGCGTAGCTTCCCGGATAGGCGCGATGTGCCGTATTTTCGGTAATCGGTCCATCATGGCGATAATAGAAATGGCCGATGCCGGCGTCGCCTCCGATGAGGATGAACTGTTGCGCGGTGGGGCTGGTGCGGAACGCCTCGAGCAGCCAGAAGAGGCCCTTGACCGTTACATCCATGACGTCGGCAGGTGTTTCCTTGCAGGTGGCGAGATGCAGGACGTGGGTAACGCCTTCCATTGCCGCTGCGACGACATCTCGATCGGCGATCGAACCCCGCATCACACCGAGGCGGTCGGTCTCATCGAGCAAGCGATTATGACAAAGCGCGCGGATGCGTGCCTTGGAAAATCTCGCATCGTCAAGCAGCCCAGCAATGAAGCGCCGCCCGACCTTGCCCGTAGCCCCGGTGACAAGGATCAGCATGCTCTCTCTCCTAGCAGAAGCTAATATCCGCGCGTTTCCGGCGTCAACCGGTATTTGTACGACAAATACAGATTTTTGTGATGATGGGCTGATCAGGCGGACAATCGATTGACGGTTCTTCAAGCTTTTGCGTAAATGAGCACAATCGCTTTCCGGGGAGGAGATCGGCAGGGCGAGATCGCAGGCGGCTGACTCCGGCGGGCAACGGACAGCGATGGGAGCCTGCAGGTTCTGGGGAGGGTAGTCGGCTGGTGACGGTTCTCGAACTCACCAACATTTCCAAACATTTCGGTGCCATCCAGGCGGTCAACGACGTTTCGCTTTCGCTGGAGGCGGGGCAGGTGGTTGGCCTCATGGGGGATAACGGGGCTGGAAAGAGTACCCTGGTCAAGATGATCGCCGGAAACTTTCGGCCGAGCGAAGGCACCATGCGTCTCGAGGGCGAGGAGATCGTACTGCACCGGCCGGTCGAGGCACGGCAGCACGGCATCGAGATCGTTCACCAGGATCTGGCCCTTTGCAACAATCTGACGGCGGCGGCAAACGTCTTTCTCGGACGCGAACTGCGCCGCGGCGTCGGTCCCCTGCAGGTCTTGGATTACAAGACGATGTACAGGCGAGCTGGCGAGATTTTCAGGGAACTGAAATCGGAAACGCGTCCGCGCGACCTCGTCAAGCAGATGTCGGGCGGCCAGCGACAGGCGGTGGCGATCGCGCGCACCATGCTGTCGGAAGCGAAGATTGTGCTGATGGACGAACCGACTGCTGCGATTTCGGTCCGTCAGGTCGCGGAGGTCCTCAATCTGATCCGCGAGCTGCGCGACCGGGGCATTGCCGTTGTCCTCATCAGCCATCGCATGCCCGACGTTTTCTCCGTTGCCGACCGCGTGATCGTCATGCGGCGGGGCAGAAAAGTAGCCGACAAATCGATTACGGCGAGTTCGCCGGAGGAAGTCACGGGTCTTATCACCGGCGCCATCGAACAGGTTTGATCGGCGCTGCTGTCCCTATCGGGAGAAATGAAGGTCGACGATGGCAATTACCCTTGACCAGACGATTGCACAGAAGCAGCGCAGCTGGCTTTCGGAGTTGGTAGGCGGCCAGACATTCTGGGTCCTGGTTGCCGTCATTCTTGCCTGCATCTTCCTGTCCTTTGCCACCGATTCCTTTGCGACGGCGAAGAACCTTTACAATATCACCCGAAACGTCACTTTCGTCGCGATCATCGCGCTTGGCATGACCTTGGTGATCATCACCGGGGGCATCGATCTGTCGGTAGGCTCGGTGCTTTGCCTCTGCAGCATGGTGCTCGCGGTGGTCATGCACGCAGGCTACAGTATCGAAATCGGCATTGCCGCCTCGATTGGCACCGCGCTTCTGATCGGCGCCTTCAACGGCGTGATGATAGCATATCTAAACTTCCCGCCATTCGTGGTGACTCTCGGCATGCTGTCGATTGCGCGCAGCCTGGCAATGGTCGCATCGAACAATACCGTCGTCTTCCAGTTCGGCCCCGATCACGACAAGCTTCTGGCGCTGGGCGGCGGGGCATGGTTTCTCGGCATCGCCAACCCGGTCCTGTACATGGTCATTCTGGCGCTTCTTACCGGCTTCGTGCTGCGCTGGACCAGGTTCGGCCGCTATGTTTTCGCCATCGGCGGCAACGAGCATGCCGCAACCCTGACCGGCGTTCCCGTTCGCCGCATCAAGGTCGCCGTTTACATGATCTCAGCCTTGTCGGCGGGAATTGCAGGCATCGTTCAAACTGGCTGGCTGGGCGCCGTCACCACGAACATCGGTGCCGGAATGGAACTCCAGGTCATCGCGGCGGCCGTCATCGGCGGCGCCAATTTGGCGGGCGGTATCGGCACCGCCTTCGGTGCATTGGTCGGAGCGGCTCTGATCGAAGTGATCCGCAATAGTCTCGGCTTGCTCGGCATCAACGCCTTTTGGCAGGGCACCTTCATCGGCGGGGCAATCGTGCTTGCCGTCCTGTTCGACCGGATCCGCAATTTCCGGCAGAGCGAGTAGTCCAGGTTGCTATCGGCGAGATAGCGCATCCGTATGGTCGCCGGCGGGCGCTTGCTTCCGTTTGAGAGCGTCCTGCGGATAGCGAAATCGTGCACCGACTTAGGTCGGTCTCATCGAATAAATACCTTGAATACATGACGTTAAAATAGTCGTTGTGCGAAACACAGGGGAAAGAATGGCAATATAACCAGGAATCCTCCAATTTCACTGTTTATATAAGATCGCCTAACGCCTCATTTGTGAACAGTATATCGTGATTTACTCTTGCGGAAGACGTGTTCTAGTCCTCGTTCGAATTATTTTTGACAAAAATTTACCTCTATTCTGCCATTATTGTTAGCCCATATGGAATTTCCGCCCGTTTCAAAGGGGAGATGCCATGGCGCTCACGACATCCGACCGAGATACGATTGCAAATGACGACCAGTATGCGCCGGTCGACATGACGGCTTTACTACGCGAGCTCTTTCCCATAACGCGCAGCATTACTGGTAACGGCGTACGTCAGACGCTGGCATCGCTCAGCAAGTTCGTTCCGCTCTCGATTCACGAGGTTCCGACAGGTACCTCTGTGTTCGATTGGGAGGTTCCAGAGGAATGGAACATCCGGGGCGCCGTCATCAAGACCCTGACGGGCCGAACCGTTGTCGATTTTGCCGAGAGCAATCTCCACGTTGTCAGTTACAGCGTACCGGTCGAGAAGGAGATTTCCCGGGAAGAACTGGCCGCACATGTGCATACCTTGCCGGACCAGCCGAACTCAATTCCATATCGCACTGGGTACTACGCCCGCGACTGGGGGTTCTGCATGCGCCACTCGACGTGGCTTTCGATGCAGGACGACCGCTACCTCGTGCAGATCGACAGCGGGCTCGCTCCTGGAAGCCTGACCTATGGCGAGTACTTCATTCCAGGGGAGACGGAAAAGGAAATCCTCATATCCGTCCACGTCTGTCATCCAAGTCTGGCCAATGACAACCTTTCCGGGGTTGTGGTGGCTACTGCCCTTGCCGCGCTATTGAGCCACGGCGGCCCCCGTCGATTGGGCGTGCGGTTTCTTTTCCTGCCTGCAACGATCGGCGCCATCACGTGGCTTGCGCAAAATGAAGGCAAGCTTGACAGCATTGCCCATGGTCTGGTGCTCACCTGTATAGGAGATGCGGGGCCGTTCCACTACAAGACAAGTCGATCGGGTGCCGCGATCGACCGCGCGGTGGAACACGTTCTGCGCCATGCCGGCCATGACTACGAAATTCTGCCGTTTTCACCTTACGGCTATGATGAAAGACAGTATGGCTCGCCCGGTCTCAATCTGCCGGTCGGATGCTTCATGCGAGCCGTGCATGGCACTTTTCCGGAATATCACACGTCAGACGATAACTGTGATTTCGTCACTTCGGCGGCGCTTGAGCAATCGTTCAGTGTTCTGGTGGATGTTCTGCATCTTCTCGATAACGACAGAGTGTTTCAACGGACGGATGGTCGTGGGGAGCCGCAACTTGGCAGGCGGGGCCTTTACAGGGCGATTGCCGGGCAGCGCGAGGCTGGTGGGGCCTCCCAAATGGACCTCCTGTGGCTTTTGAACCTAGCGGATGGATCTCATTCGATCCTTGAAATTGCGGACCGAGCCAACGTTCCTTTCAGAAGGATACTGGCGGCCGCAAAATTGAGCCTTGAAGCAGAACTGATAGCTGAGGTGAGCCAATGACAGCCATGAGCCAGACGAACACCACGCCTACGCCCATCCCTGCCGGCCGTATCCAGGCCTGCCGCTCGTGCGGCGGTAACGATCTTCCAACAGTGCTTGATCTGGGAGAACAGCCGCTGGCCAACGCCCTTCTCGAACCCGATTCCCTTGATGAAGCGGAGGAGTTGTTTCCGCTTGAGGTCGTCTTCTGCAGTGAATGCGGACTCCTTCAAGTCAGCGAAACCGTTCCTCCCGAAATCCTGTTCGGACAGGATTACCCGTATTACTCATCTTTTATTCCTGCCTTGCTGAAGCACAGCCGAACACATGCTTTGGCCCTGATGGAAGAATATCCGTCACTGGACCAGAGGCTTATTGTCGAAATTGCCAGCAACGATGGCTACCTCCTGAAAAATTTCGTTCGGAAAGGAATACCCGTTCTGGGCATCGACCCCGCGAAAGGTCCCGCCGAGGCCGCTCTGGAGGCCGGCGTACCAACGCTCACTGCGTTCTTCGGGGTGGAAACGGCGCGCGAACTCGTTGAGGATGGCAAACGTGCATCCATCATGCTTGCCAACAATGTTCTGGCGCATGTTACGGACATAAACGACTTCGTCGGGGGCTTCGCAATTCTTCTAGCCGATGACGGCATTGCTGAGTTTGAGTTCCCTTACGTTCGCGAACTCATCGAAAACTGCGCCTTCGATACGATCTATCATGAGCATGTCTTCTACTATTCTCTCGCGGCGCTTGAGCCCCTGTTTGCCCGCCACGGCCTCTACTTGAATGATGTGCAGGCGCTGTCGATCCATGGGGGATCTCTCAGGCTTCGCGTCAGCAAAACGAGAGGCAAGAGTGCCGAACTTGAGCGGTTCCAGGCCGAGGAGCGTTCGCTCGGTCTCGATGGCTTGGAATACTACCTTTCGTTTGCCCGCCGCGTCGAAAAGCTGAGGGACGATTTAAGACGGATGCTGGCCGAGATCGTCTCCCGCAAGAAGACGATCGCCGCATACGGCGCAGCGGCCAAGGGAGCGACCTTGCTCAACTATGTCGATCTCCCCGATGGTACGATTGCGTACGTTGTCGATCGAAACTCCCACAAGGTCGGCAAAGTAATGCCTGGCGTACGGCTGCCGATCAAGGATGTCGACGAGTTGCTGCGCTCGCAACCGGACTATCTCTTGATCCTGGCTTGGAATTTTGCCGACGAAATCATTCGCCAGCAGAAAGAATATCTCGAGCGTGGCGGTACGCTTCTTCGCGCCGTTCCGTATCCACAGATCCTAGCGGCATGATCAGTCCTAAGGCGTTTACCCAATTGCAATCGCGAGGGGAGCTTTGAATGAGAGACAACGGATACGTCATTCTTGGTAGCGGCATGGCAGGCTTTGGCGCCGCCAACACCCTGTTTGAGAACGGAATAAGAGCCAAGCTCTACGACAAACGTTCGCGACCAGGTGGGCTGACATCCAGCTTCGGGTCCGGCGATGGCTTCGTTTTCGATGAAGGCGTCCACATCTCCTTCGCCAAAAACACGCGTGTAAAAGAGCTGTTCGCGCGGTCAACGAACCAGCAGTTTGAAACCGGTAATGTCTACTGCAACAATTACTGGCAGGGCTACTGGATCAAGCATCCGGCTCAAGTCAATCTTCACGGACTCCCGACTGATCTTGTCGTGAACTGCATCAAGGATTTTATCGAGGCAAGACAGCAGCCAAATCCGGAGATTCGCAATTACGAGGATTGGCTGATGGCAGCGTTTGGCCCGACCTTCGCGAATACGTTTCCGATGGTCTATACCAAAAAGTACCACACGACCGAGGCAGCCAACATGTCGACGGACTGGTTGGGGCCTCGGCTGTATCGCCCGAACCTCGACGAAGTTCTCCGAGGCGCGCTGGAACACGAGCCGCTGGACGTGTTCTATGTCAGTGAATTTCGCTATCCCACCGAGGGCGGCTTCGAATCCTTCATCAAGGGGTTCTATGACAAAGCCCAGGTATTTTGCGATCATGAACTGGTCGGAATTGATCTTAAAGACAGGAAGCTGTCATTCAGGAACGGCACGACAACGACGTTTGAAAAATTGATATCGTCGCTGCCGCTGCCGGTCCTTATTCCCCTGATCACAGATGCGCCGCGTGAGGTGCGCGAGGCCGCCGCGAGGCTGGCGTGCACGCAGGTTGTCGTCGTGAACGTCGGGCTGAACCGGCCAATCGAGACGAAGCCTCAATGGTCCTATTTCTACGACGAGGACATACCCTTCGCCCGCGTGAGCTATCGTGGAAATCTCTCGCCAAAAACCGTGCCCGAGGGGTGCGGCGGCATGCAGGCGGAAATCTATTTTAGTGAGAAATACCGCCCGCTAACAGAGAGCCGCGACGAATGGATCGAACGGGCAATCGATGGGCTCATAAAATGCGGGCTGATCGGATCGAGGCGCGAGATTATCCATCAGAGCGCAATCACGCTTCCGTTCGGCAATATCATATTCGATCTGGAGCGAAAGGCGGCTGTCGATACGGTGCATGGCTACCTGGATGAGGTTGGGATCCACTATTGCGGCAGATTTGGCCAATGGGGATATATCTGGACCGATGCTGCATTCATGAGCGGGGAGCGAGCCGCACGCGCGGCGTTAGGCGTGAAGGAACTCGAGGAAGCCTGATAAGCGGGCGATCGGCCAGGCATCGCAAATCTCGCTTTAAACGCCGCGGGCGGCTACATATTGGATAAGCGTTTCGATGAACGCATCGATATCAGCGATTGTCGTGCGATGATTGACGAAGGCGCATCGCACGGCCAGCGCGCCGTTGAGGGTGGTCCAGGAAGGCGCGGCTAAGCCCGATTCCTGAATATCCAATACCAGGTTGCGAACAAAATCGTCGTTCACGCCACGAATGCCGAAGCAGACGATGTTGAGCGCAACGGGCGCCTTCAGTTCAAATATCGGATCGCGTTTCAGCCTTTCGGCGAGATAACGCGCAAGCTCGCAGGTGTGTGCGATCGACTTTCCGATGCGTTCCGTTCCAAGCGCCTCGATTGTCATCCATGTTTTCAAGGCACGGAATCCTCGCGACAGGTCCGGGCCTAAATCGCAAGGCCAGGTTTCGCCGGCCGCAAGGCCGCGATCCGCGCGCTGCAGATAGGCAGCCGGCTGCGCGAAGGCCCGCTTCTGGGCAGCGCCGTCCCGAACCAGCAGAAATCCGGCATCATAGGGAACCTGGCCCCATTTGTGAAAATCAAGGGCGACCGATGCCGACCTTTCTATGCCTTTAAGCCGGTCGCGCAAAGAGCGGGAGAATACGGCCAGTGCGCCGATTGCTCCATCGACGTGAAACCAGAGATCTTCCGTGGATGCGATTTCCGCGATTTCCGCAAGCGGGTCGATGGCACCGGTGTTTACCGTTCCAGCAGTGCCCACGACGAGAAAGGGCAGGAGTCCATTCTCGCGGTCTCTCGCAATCGTTGCAGACAGCGCATCCGGCAGCATCCTGCCGGCAGCGTCAACCGCAATCTTCCGCAGATTCGCCGATCCAATGCCGGAGAGCTGCATTGCCTGCGCGATGCATCCATGCGCCTCGGAAGACGTATAGGCCACGAGTTCGCGGTCGGAGCTTCGCAAGCCGGTCTCCCGGACCGATTGACCCAGCGCCTCGGTTTTCGCAATCGTCACGGCGAGGAAATTTGCCATCGAGGAGCCGGTGACGAACAGGCCGTTCGCTCCACCCGGATATCCCAAGGCCTCGCTCATCCAGCGGACGATTTGTTGTTCAACCTCGAGGCCGACGTGGTCGCGGCCGCCGCAGTTTAGGTTGAGGCCGGCCGAAACGATCTCTGCGGCCATTCCGATCGGCGTGCCAGCGCCGTGGACCCAGCCCATAAACAACGGGTGCAAATTACCCGTCGCGAATGGCAGGATGTGGCTACGCACATCATCCAACACATCGCCGAGTTCACGGGACTCCATCGGCAATGGTTGGGCAAACCGCGCGCGTGTCTCATCTGCCGGCTTCTGCCATACCGGCCTCTGCCTGATTGTTTCGATGTGGGTGATAATGTCGTCGAGCAGGCCATGAGCGGTCTGGCGAAACTCAGCCCAGTTCGATGGATCGAGGCTGAAAGAGGTCTCGCTCGATCCGCTTACGATCGCTGGCTGCTGCTTGTCTTCCCGAAACATCATGCCTCCCGGAGATGTTGAAGGACCGCAGATAACTTACGGAATACGACGTCGAGCTTGGCTTCCATCGGCACTAGCGCCTGCTCCAAGCTCTGGCCGGCTGGATCGCAGGCATGGAGAGCCGCTTGCGTTCAAACGGCTTCATCCTACCTGAGCGCTCTTGACCGTCGCCGTTGACGTCGCTTGCGCTGCGCGCTGCTGCAGCGCGTCCTCGAAGGCCGCGAAGAGCTTGGTCATCGGGCCCTTTTTGTAGGGGAACACACTCTCCGGATCCATCGAATGAACGATCATTGCGACATCAGCCTCGAACACGAGCAGGCGTCCATCGGAAAGCTCGGCGCAGTCAATGGCGAAATAGTCCAGCCCGAGGCATCGATGAAGCGCTTCAAAGGCGCGCGCATGGCGCGCCGCGAAGTCGCTATCGAAGTCGGCCATCCACGATGCTTCCTCCGCACGCCTATCGGCGTACTGGGCCATGCCGGCGCTCAAGTAGTGCACCATCCAGTGGTCGGATATCGCGAGATGGCTGGCATAGGGCTTGCCATTGATGAACGCGATTCTTTGCTTCCGGAACTTTCCGTCTTCGCCGCTGTAATCGATGAATGGCGTGACGTAGAATTCGGTTTCGGCGCGAGCGGTCAGGAAAGCCGAAAGTTCTGATGGCCCTGAAATTTTTTCCATTCCTTCGCCCGCATGCGTGCCCACTGGCCGGACAATCACGGGGAAGGAGCTCATTCCGGGAATTGCTGCGATCTCGATCTCGCCGGAAGCCAGTTGCTCAACCGCACTTCGAGAGACGCGCGCGACGGCCGGGACGAGTATCGAAGGCTGGTCCTTCAGCGCTTCCACAACACCATCCCTGGTGAGTTCCATGATAAGGCGTGGCGCATTGTTCATGATGGGGCCGGCCCATCCGTCCAATAGTTTTTCGAGGTTCTCCAGCACCGGACGATTGGCAGGCGACTCGCCGACCGCTACGAACGCGACATCGTGCTCCGGAACATTCCTGAGGTCTCTGGTGTCGGCATCGACATAGTAGAGCAGGATATTCGCGTCGGAATCCTCAAGAAGAAATTCGATCGGCGTATTGGCCATGAAATCGCCGGCGGTCACGAAAACCAGGACGTTTAAGCCAGTGCCCTGTCCGTTTCTGATGCGATACTTCCGGCTGAGCGAAAGTGCGCCTTGCTGGCTAATTGCCGCCTCATCCTTCTGACCGAGCACGTGTAACAGGATCGACGCGTCCAGGAACACCGCAGCGTCGGCGGGATTGGCAGAAGCGCGGGCGTAGAGACTGTCCCATAGGGGAGAGAGATCCCTTCCTTCGTAGGAGGCTCGTACAATGGAAGCTTTGCCGAAGATGAGATGCGGATCTTCAGACGTCTGGATCGAAAGCGCGGCGCTTTTCAAACTCTCAAGCCCTTCTAACACGCGGTCGATCCGGCCGTTTCGGCCGCCACTCCGCTGCCTTGATTACGAGGTGCGAGGTTCCTCTTTCGCGCTCGGCCCTTGTGCGAGCCTGATGGCGCCCGTTCGACAAGTGAAAGAAATTCCAGCCCTGCGGGTCGATGGCTGACGGGGTAAATGCGCCGGGGCCACAGACTCCGGCCTCGCCGCCAGCACACTGACGACGACACATCCGTCAGAAGGGCGGCAGACGCTATATGGTCAGCCGCAGCGGCGCCCGCTTGCGCGGTCGAAGAGATGCAGCGCATCGGGATCGAAGGTCAGTCCGATCTTCTGGCCGGCGGTGACGGCGGTTCGGGGCGGGAGGGCGGCCATCAGCCGATGCGGCCCGAGCTGGGCGGTCACGATCATTTCAGGTCCGGTGAGTTCGGCCACCTCGCAGACGGCTTCGAACGCGCCGGGCTCCGCAAGCCGCAGCGCCTCCGGCCTGATGCCTAGAACGACTTCGTGGCCTTGACCGAGTTTTGCCGCAGCCGCCGGTAGGGGCAGGACGGTGGAGGTGCCGTCGACCCTCAGAGCGCCATCGACGATGGTGGCATTCAGGAGATTCATCGGAGGCGCGCCGACGAAGGTCGCGACGTAGAGCGTCGCCGGGCTATTGTAGATTTCCTCAGGAGTGCCGAGCTGCTCGATCCTGCCATCGCGCATGACCGCGATGCGGGTCGCGAGCGTCATCGCCTCGATCTGGTCGTGGGTGACATAGACGACGGTGGTCTTCAGCATCTGGTGCAGCCGCTTCAGCTCAGTCCGCATTTCCATGCGCAGCTTTGCGTCGAGGTTCGACAACGGCTCGTCGAAGAGGAAGACCTCCGGCTTGCGCACCAGCGCCCGGCCGATTGCCACGCGCTGGCGCTGGCCGCCGGAGAGCTGGCTCGGCTTGCGGTCAAGCAGGGCTTCGATCTGCAGGAGCTTCGCGGTGTCGCGCACAGCCGCGTTGCGCTGCGCCGTGGGCACCTTGCGCATTTCGAGGCCGAAGCCGATGTTGCGATGAACGGAGAGGTTGGGATAGAGCGCGTAGGACTGGAACACCATGGCAATGTCCCGGTCCTTTGGATGGACGCCAAGCACCGACCGGCCGCCGATCCTGACGTCGCCGCTCGTTGCCTCCGCCAGCCCGGCAATGATGTTGAGCAGGGTGGATTTTCCGCAGCCCGAGGAGCCGAGCAGCACGAGGAACTCGCCGCTCTCCAGCGAAATGTCGATGCCTTTCAGCGTCTCGACGTCGCCATAGGTCTTGCGGATGTTCTGGATCTCGAGCGCGCTCATCAAACGGCCTCCCCGGATATCTTTGCCGCACGATAGCTGCGTGGGAGGGTGGATATGGCGCGGGATGCCACCTCGGTTCCCGCCGAAAGGCAGGACGCGAGCACTTCCCCGCGGGCAAGGGCGGCAAGGAATCCAGCGTTGAAGACGTCGCCAGCGCCGATCGTATCGACGACCTTCACCTTGGGGGCTGCCGCCGAGACCAGGTTGCCATCCGCATCGATGGCGATCGCCCCCTCGGGACCGCGCTTGACGACGACGATCGCACCTGACGGCATATGCGAGCGCAGGACACGCGCCGCCACGGCGGGATCATCGATGCCGGTCAGGGTCGTCGTCTCCACCTCGTTGAGCAGCGCGACCCCGCAGCGGGAGAGCCATTGCCGCGTTGCCGCACAATTTGCTTCTGTCCAGCCGTCGAGCGGCCAGCCGGTATCAAGGGCGACCGTAATCCGGTGTTGGTCGGTCCAGTCGAAGAAGGCATCGTAGTCGCGCGTCAGGTCGTCGGTCAGGAAGGAACCGCAGAGCAGGGCGTAGCCGCCGGAAAGCCGGGCCCCATCGAGCACGGCATGCACGTCGGCTAGGCTGAAGCGGGGCAGGTGCCCGCGCGTGGTGAAGAAGGTGCGCTCGCCGTCGGGATGCGTGATGCCGACCGAGAGCGTCGTGCCTTCCGGGCGCACCGGCCATTTGCTGGCGCGCTCGCCGAAGGCCTCGCTCAGCCAGCGGCCGAACTGATCATCGCCGACATTGGCGGCGATCTCGTAGTCGACGCCGAGACCCTCCCATGCGAGCGCACTGTTGCCGGCTGCGCCGCCGACGCGCAATTCATCATGATCGACGATGATTTCGGTGCCGGCCTTCGGCCAGGGGGCGGCCGGGCCGAGGATCAGGTCGATATTGACGTTGCCGATGACGGTAAGCGGCTTCATTCACTCGCTCCGGGTGATCTTGGTAGAGCGGACTGGCGTCCCGGCATTTTCGACGCGTGCATCGGCGAATGCGATCATCAGAGACTGCGCAACCGGCAGCAGCTGGAAGATCGCGGCCAGACCGCTCGCAGGCTTGAAGGGTAGCGTGACGGCGCCGGCAACCGGCTCCTCGCCCGAGGAGTCGAAGACGATGACCGGCGCACCCGTCTCGACCGCCGAGACGGCCATGGCCGTCACGAGACCTGCCGTCGCATCCTGGCCACGGAAAAGCACGACGCCGATCGAGGGGCCCAGCATTTCCATAGGTCCATGGCGAAGCTGTCCGCCTTCAAGCGAGAAGCAGGGACGGCGCGACAGCTCTGTGAGGCCGAGCGCGAGCGCTTCCGCGACACCCTGCAAACGGCGCCCGGACGTGACGACCGTGGCGACATTTGCGAGGGCTGCCAGAGCAGGTTCGATATCGAGGCTCTGCGGCGCCCCCAACACCGCCAGTGCCGCTGCCGGATCCTCCCCAAGCGCTGCGAAGATCGCGAGATGCAGTGCGAAAGTGACGGTCAGACTCCGCGTTGCCGCGAAGGCGAGCTCGGTGCCGCCCGCGCCGACCAGCGACGGGGCCGTCCGCGCCAGAAAGGAGCCGCCTTCCAGCGTCAGGCCAAAGGTGTCCGCATTTGCGCCGGTCTCGTCGAACCAGCGCAGGACCTCTGCGCTTTCACCTGATTGCGATGTCACGAAGACCGTGCGGCCATCGAGCGAGAGCGGCTGGCCGAGCTGCTCCGACAGCGGCAGGGCGATCGCGTCGAAACCGGCCGCGCGATAGAGCGGTTCGACAGCCCGGTTGACGGCGTGCGAGCCACCCATGCCGAGCAGCAAAAGCTTGCCGGTGCGCTTCAGCGACGCGGCAGCTTTGGCGGCCATTTCGCCCGCGCTTTCGTAAGATGCTATCGCATCGGTATGCTGCCGCGCCATTTCGCGATCGATCGCGGCAAGACCTGCCGGGCGGCTTTTCTCTGTGGTCATGTTCATCCCTTGACGCCGCCACTCGTGAGCCCCGAAATCAGGGTGCGTTGCGTGACAAGACCGATCAGCACCGGGGGCAGGGCGGCGAGCACACCGGCGGTCGCAATCAGTCCGTAATCCGAGACACGGCCGCCGGCCAGGTCGGCGATGGCGACGGTGAGCGTCTTGGCGCGCTGGTCGGACGTGAACAGCAGCGCATAGAAGAATTCATCCCAGGCAAGCAGGAAGGCAAAGAGTGCGGATGTCGCGACTACCGGCATGGCAAGCGGCAGGGTGAGGATCCTCAGTGTCTGGAAAAGACCCGCACCGTCGATCATCGCAGCGGATTCGATCTCCCTGGGAATGGAATCGAAGCCGGATTTCATCAGCCAGGTCGTGAAGGGCGCGAGGATCGTCAGATAGACGAGCGACAGACCGAAGACGGTGTTGAGCATGCCGAGATAAGCAAGGCCCATATAGAGCGGCACGGAAAGCGCGACCGGCGGCAGCATATAGGTTGCAATCACCATGGAGAGCGACCACCCGATTGACGGGGTGCGCGAGACGGCCCAGCCGGCCGGAATGGCAAGCGCGATCGCGGCGACCGTCGCCATGCCAGCGACCTCTATGCTGTTGCGCAGCGATGCGGTGAAGGCGGCGCCAGCACTGTTTTCCAGCGTGGAAAGCAGCAGCTGGTAACGAGAGAAATCGGCCGTGTGTGGCCACCAGCGCAGCGGCTTGGCAGCAAGATCGGCAGCCGGCGATATGCTCATGATGAAGAGCCAGAAGATCGGCGCCAGGATGACGACCGCCAGCAGCAGCGCGCAGACATAGATGAAAGCGGTGAAATAGGGGCTCTTGCGTTCCATCAGGCAGCACTCCCCGCCGTCTTGCGGACCAGGGTGGCATAGGCGACGGCAAGCAGCGTGACCAGCAGTGTGACGATGAGCGCAAGCGATGCGCCGGAGCCGGCCCGCTGGAAGGAGAAGGCCTCCTGATAAACGAGGATGGAGAGCGTGCGCGTGCTATTTGCGGGGCCGCCGCGAGTCATGACCCAGATGATGTCGAACACCTTGAAGGCCTCGATCGTGCGAAGCACCAGCGCCACCATCAGCGGGCCGGCGAGATAGGGCAGGATGACAAAGCGAAAGCGGGCAAACGGCCCCGCACCGTCGACCAGTGAGGCCGCCGTGATCTCGCGGGGCACCGCCTGCAGGGCGGCGAGGGCAATCAGCGCCACCAGCGGAAAGTTCTTCCAGCAGTCAGCGACGATCAGTGCCGTCAGCGCGGTACCGGGTTCGCCGAGCCATGAGCGATAGGCATCGATAAGGCCAAGCTGGTTCAGCGCCGCATTGAGCGCACCATATTCCGGATTGTAGATCAGCCGCCACAGCGTCGCGTTCACGACCGTCGGCAGCGCCCAGGGCAGGATCATCAGCGCCCGCAATACGCCGCGTCCGCGAAACTCCTGGTTCAACAGCAGCGCGGCAAGTACGCCCACCACCATCTCTGCGGCAACGGATATGATCGCGAACCATGTCGTCGTGATCAATGTGCGCTGGAAATTCGAACCCGAGAGCATCTTCACGTAGTTGTCGATGCCGACGAAATTGCCGCCGGTACCGACAAGCTTCGCATCCGTGAATGAAAGGCCGACGGTGTCGACGAGAGGCCATCCGATGACGGCGACCATCACCACAAGCAGGGGCAGCATCAAGAGCCAGGCGCGGGTTGTCATCCAGGTGCCGGACATGGCAGGGCCACCTTTTTCATTCATCGGGCAGGATCGGGAACGGGCGGCGGCAGGCGCCGCCCGGGTACAAGTCTTAGAGGCCGCTGTTTTCGGCAGCAGAGTTCAGGGCGTCTTCCGGCGTAGACTGGCCGAGGAGCGATTCCTGGATCGCCTGCTGCAGCGCAGTCGAAAGTTCCTGATACTTCGGCGTCGTCGGACGCGGATACATGGCGGCAAGACCAACCTTGGCAGCCGAGATCAGCTCTTCCTGTCCCTTGGTCACAGCCGGATCGTCATAGGACGAGGCCCAGATCGGCAGGCTAAGCTTGGCATACTCGTTCTGCGTCGCCTGCGACGTCATGAAGGCGATGTACTTCCAAGCCTCATCCGGATGCTTGCTGGCGGTCGTGACACCAAGGCCCATCGAGCCGTTGACGGCCGAAGCCTCGCTCTTGCCCGCAACACCAGGGGCCGGTACAACGCCGACCTTGCCGGCAACCTTGCTGTCCTTCGGATCGTTCGCCATGTTGTACATGTAGGTCCAGTTCAGCGCGAAGGCGGCATCGCCGTTCTGGAAGACCTTGCGGACATCCTCTTCCAGGAATTCCTTGGAGTTCGGGTTGGTCAGGCCGGAGGTGTAGCTCGACACCATGTACTTCAGGGCATCGAGGCCGCCGCCGGTTTGGAAGTCCGGCTTGCCGTCCTTCAGGAAATCGCCCTTATAGGCGCTGACGAGCGTCGTGTAGTCACAAATCGCTGCCTCGGCCTGCGACCAGCTCCAGGCGATTGGGGTGGCCAGGAGGCCCTTGTCCTTGATGGCCTTGGCTTGCTCGGCCAGCTCGTCCCAGGTCTTCGGCGGTGCCTTGATGCCGGCCTTCTCGAGGATTTCCTTGTTGTAGAACAGGTATTTGGTATCAAGAATCCAGGGCATTCCGTAGTACTTGCCATCGTACTGTACGGTCGTCCAGGCGCCCGGCAGTACGCCCTTCTTCATCTCGTCGGTGATGCGCGAGGAGACGTCGACCAGAACGTTGTTGCTCGCGTATTCGGCCGGCCAGATAACGTCGAACAGCACGACGTCGTAGCCGCCGCCGGAACCCTGGGCCAGAACGGTCTTGTCGTGCAGTCCTTCATAGGGGACGAATTCAAGATTGACCTTGACGTCGGGGTTGGCCTTGGTGAAGGCATCCGTCATGGCGCGCACATCCGCTTCACTGTAGGCGGCCTGGGCCATGAAGAGGGCGTTCAGGGTTGTTTCGGCAAATGCATGCGATGCAAAGGATACGCTGATCAGCGCGGCGCCGACCAGCGTCTTGTTTAATGATTTCAACATTCCAGCCTCCAGTTTTTTGACAGTCACGCGATTTTCCAACGGCGGCTCCTGTCGCCATTGGCTATCGAAAGGGCAACCGGCAGACCGGGTGCCAAACCTGATCGGATCGCCGACGGGCGATGCCCCTGCGTTCCCTGAAACTCTCCGGTTTCTTTTTTAGTCAATTGTATTGACTTAATAGTTCTTCAATATTTTACTGGTGTCAAGAGGCAAAAACGGATGAACGATATTCGCCCGATCAGGGCCACGAGCGGAACGAACCACGAAGGCACCAGCGCCCATAACCGGCGGGTGATCATCGACGCGCTGCGCCTGAACGGCGCGTTGTCGCGGGCTGATCTCGCGCGCGCCACGCTGCTGACGAAGCAGACCGTCTCCAACATCATCGAAGAGCTGGAAAATATCGGCCTCGTTTCGTCGCAGGAGATGGTACGCCGCGGCAGGGGGCAGCCGTCGACGCCCTACGGGCTGGTGCCAGAGGGTGCCTTCGCCATCGGCCTGCAGATCGACCGCCACATCACGCGCGCAATTGCGGTCGACCTGGTCGGCAATGGTCTCGTCCGGAAGGAAGCCAATCTTCCTGCCGGCGGGCCGGCCATCGGAACACCGGTCGTCCTGCAACTCCTCGACGATGTTCGCAGCGAGTTGAAGCGGCTGGTCCCGCAGGCAGACAAACGGCTGGTCGGCCTCGGCGTTGCCATGCCCGGCCCCTTCGGGATTGAAGAGGACGATAACGATCCCTGGGTGATGGGCGCCTGGCAGCGGTTTCCGCTGCTGGAAACGCTGGCTGCGGGCACGGGCCTCAATGTCAGCCTTCAGAACGACGCGGCAGCCTGCGCAACGGCCGAGCGCATGGTTGGCAGGGCTCACGGGCTCGACGATGCCGTCTGTCTCTACGTCGGATACGGCATTGGCGCCGGCCTGATTCTTGGCGGCGAACTTTATAGCGGCGCTCATGGCAATGCCGGCGAAATCGGCATGGCGCTCCTCACGTCGGGCGGCAGGCAGACACCGCTGGAACATCGCGCCTCGCTCGCCTCGCTCTACCAGCATCTCGGTGTCGATCCGATGGCGCCGGATATCTATGCGCTCATCGGGGAGCGCACGGCAAAGGACGATCCGAAAATCCTCGCCTGGGTGAAGGAGGCGGCTGCGGACCTGCGCTGGAGCGTTCACCTGATTGAAACAGTCTTCGATCCGCAGACGGTCATTCTGTGCGGCGCGCCGGAGGCATTGGCAACGCGGCTGCTCGCCGCGATGCAGCCGCTGCTGCCGTCCAACGCGGACCGTCCCGATCGTATCCTGCCGCGACTTCAGCTCGGCATGACAGATCCCTGGACGGTTGCCCGCGGTGCTGCCGCTGAGCCGATCGGCCATGCCTTCGACCCGCGCTTCTCCGCAATCCTGAAGGCTTAGAGCCTTCAAGTTCAAACGGAATCGTTCTGCCAGAAAGATTTTGCGTCTGGACCGAGGCTTCGCGATGGGCACACCTGGCGAAGATAATGGCGGAAAATCACCCCGCCACACGCCGCTGCGCCATGCGCCGAACATGCTGCTTCGCCGGGCCGTGTTGCGGGATCGGCTGGACGGAACGGACTGGGCCTATTCGGCACCCGCTTCCGGCAGGCTGATCGAGTCTCGGACCACACCATACTGGCTGCCCCAACGATCCGTCATCTCGCAGCGGATATCCCAAAGCTCGGGGAAAAACCGGTGGTGCGCGCCGGCCCGCAGCAGCTCGACCGGGCGGCCTTTCAGCGATTTTGACGCGAGCCCGATCGAGCGGTGGATCAGATAGAGATGGTTGGCGCGGAATTTCTGAAACAATTCGTCGAATTCAATCAGCGCCTCGGCGACAACATAGCTGTCGCCATGGTCATATCTTGCATCATAGATATCCTCGACTGAAAGGCCGCGGCCATCGAGATAGGCACTCTTGAAGGCTCGCCAGAGATCCGGCGGCATACGCAACAAGAGTTTGAAGCCCGGCGACTCCTGGCCGCTGCCATTGCCGAGCTGAAGGCGGATCTGCTGGTATTCTTTCGGCGACATGGTTTCGAGAAGGTCGAACTGCGCCGTCATCATCCGCATCAGGCGATGAACGCGCCCCATAAGCGTGACGATGCGATGGGTATTCTGCTTTTCCATGAAATCGATGACGTCGACGAGTGTATAGGCGATGAGCTTCATCCATAGCTCTTCGACCTGATGGACGATCTGAAACTGCAGCTCGTCAGCATTCGCCATCTCCGCCAGCGGCTTTTGACAGTCGAGTAGTTTGTCGCATTGGAGATAGACGCCGTAGTCGAGCATCTCGGGCGTTTCGATGCGGGCGTAATATTCTTCCTTTTGCATTGCGGCGGCTCCTTCTGCCGGCATTTGCGCCGGTCCTGCTGCGCTGTGCCCACCGTCACATTAATCGCTTTTTGCTTGAACATTGTTCCTTTCTGTTATCCTGATGATGACAATGAGAGAATGATTGTGACGACCTACGGCAAAGCATGGAACAGATGACTTTGGATAATCTGGATCGAAAGATCGTTAGCGCGCTTGAGGCGGATGCCCGCATCTCCTTTGCGGGTCTCGCTGAAGCCGTCGGCCTCAGCAAGACACCATGTTGGAAGCGCGTGAAGGCGCTGGAGGATGCCGGCATCATTCGCGGCTATACGACCCGGCTGGATCCCGCAAAACTCGGCTTCGGCATCGAGGCCTTCATCCAAGTGTCGATCGATTTTGAACTATCGGAAGAGTTTGAAGAGGCTGTGATCAGACATCCGCTGATCTGGCGATGCCACGCGACGACGGGGGAGGCCGACTATCTGCTGCATGTCGTTACCATCGACATGGCCGCTCTCGACCGCATGCTGCGAGAGGAACTGAGCCGGTTGCCCGGCGTGCGTCGAACCGTGACCTCGATGGCGATGCGCGAAATCAAGGGCGACATTTCATTCGCAGCCGCGACCTGCCACATCCAGAAACGATAGGATGGGCGCCGACATCGCCGACAGAACTGTTTCCATTTGCTTGAAAGGCCCTGGCTTAGGTGTCAGGCGTGCCGCGGTTTGGCGCCAAGCCGTGCAAGCACCTCGCCCGGAATTCCGTAGCGCTGGATGACGTCGCGGTTGTTGCGCAGCCCGCAGATCTCGCGATGGACGAAGAGCGCCCAGACTGCTTCGGCCGCAGCATCGACGAGTGTCTCCTGCTCCACGCCGACCTTGCCCTTTGCCTCGCCGTTCCGAAGCGCGGCTAGGGCCTCCTCGACCTTCAGGCCCTGCCGGCCGAGCGCGGAGGCACGTTCCGACATCAGCTCATACTCGAGGATACCGAGACCTGTCTCAGTGGTACTCGATGGATTGAGGCCGCGAGGCGGACGAACACTCATATTGATCTCCGCATGGCAAGAGTGTTGGCTCTTTCTACACGGCTTGACACCGCCTGCCAATTTCCTCCGATTTAGTAAGTACAGACTTACGATGCGGCGGTGGGCACGCTGAACTGAAAGACGGCACCTTGGGGTACATTCGCCGCCTGCACCTGACCGCCATGCGCTTCTATGATTGAACGGCAAATCGACAGCCCCATGCCCATGCCACCAGGCTTGGTCGTATAAAAAGCATCGAAGAGGTGGTCAAAACTCTCAGGTTCAAGGCCTGGGCCGGAATCGCGCACTGTAACAAGTACGCCGGTGGATGCATCCTTCCCGGAGTCGATCGCCAATTCTCGGGGCCGCTCCGTTACTTCGCTCATCGCTTCGATGGCGTTGATGATAAAGTTAAGGATCACCTGTTGCAATTGAACTCGATCCCCGCGGATGGGCGGAAGATCCCTTCCGAGCCGGGTCTCCAGCGAGACGCCATTCCTCAGCACTTCGCTGCGGGTGAGGGCGATGACGTCGATGATGATTTCATTGATGTCCAACCGGTCCTTCCGCGGCGGCGCTTTCTTGACGAGGGCCCGGATGCGGCGGATGACGTCGCCGGCTCGACTGCCGTCCCTGCTGATGCGGCCGAGCGCCGCCTGGGCCTCTTCCAGATTGGGCGGCTGGGTGCCCAACCAGCGCAAAGCGGCATTGGCGTTGGCGACGACCGCGGCGAGCGGCTGGTTGACCTCATGGGCAATCGACGACGTCAGCTCCCCGAGAGTCGACACGCGCGTAAGATGGGCGAGGTCCGCCTGCGCCTGGTGCAGCGCTTTCTCCGCCTCCTCGGCCCGCTTGCGATCCTCCACATCAGTGATCGTTCCGTACCAGGTGACGATATTTCCGAGGTCATCATGCCGCGGCACCGTGCTGCACAGGAACCACCGATATTCTCCATCAGCCCGCCGCACGCGTGCTTCCAGCGTGAAAGGGTTTCCCGCTCCCAGGGCAGTACGCCACTTCTCCAGGAGCGTTGCGCGGTCAGCGGGATGCCACGAAACCGTCCAGCCCCATCCCTTGACCTCCTCCAAAGGAAGACCTGTGTATTCGATCAAGCGCTTGTTGACGAAGTTGACAGAGCCGTCAGGCAGAGCGCTCCAAACCAACGCGGGAATGGTGTCGATGACGAGTTGAAGTTCCTCTTCGGTCTGCCGGGTCCTTTCTTCCGTCTCCGCCTGCCACCGTTGCAATGCAACGGTCGCTTCGTTGGCGGCGATCCCGAGGAGAAGCCGTTCATTGGGGGTCGGAAAATCCGGTCTCTGCGAACCTACGACGATCGCCGAGTCGCCACCCAGTCCGATCGGCGCAACAGCAATGCTCGCCGTGCCCCCTCCAACGGGATTGGCGACGGCCAGCTGGCGGTCGGATGAGAGTGTCGGCAAGATCTCAGGCAGCACCGCGCGAATTGCCTCCAGTGAATCGGCAGCGCTCCGCCCGTCGGCCCGTGCGATCTCGATCAGCGGACCATCGCGTGTTCCGTGAAGGGAGATGTAAACGAATTCCGAGTCGAGCATCGAAACGAGCGCTGCTGCGATGCTGTCGGCCATCTGATACGGATCGTAGCTCTGCAAGATTGCCGGCAGCGCGGAAAGCGCGAGGAGGTCACGCATGCAACGGCGCAACTCCGTTGGATCGGAGAGCGCCTGCACTCGCGGCATGACCGGTCTCGTCGGCATTTTCCCCCGCCGCGCTGGCCCTCAATGCGCTGAGGCCCCTCGGCCACGCACCTCGTTGAGCAATTCGTCCGGTGGCACGTAGTATGGATTCTCCCGCAGGATTCCCCCAATGATCACCTGAGGATGGGTGCGCAGAATGTCCATTGTGACGGCGGCACTGAACCTTGTCAGGTCGTAGGTGCAGACGGTCACTTGGTCGTAATTCGGCAGGATATAATTCAGTCGCGACTCGTACTCGACGATGTCGTGCACACCCGGAAGCTCTGAGAGCGCCCATTCCATGTTCGCCCACAGCCGGGTCAAGCCGAAGCCCTGCTTCTTAGCGGCACTGAACAGGTCTTCCAGCAGTGCGAGCATCGCCTGCTGATCGAAGCGCCCGTCGCGCAAATAGCCGTCCTCCCAGGAAAGCATATCAAACTGCCCGTTTTGCTCGGCGTCCGCTATGTCGATGCCGCTCTCTCTCAGGCGCGCAAGCCGCTCCGCTCGATGCGCCTTGTCGACAAACTGGAAGGTCTTATCGCCCGTCTCCAGACCGTCTTTCACAAAGGGCAGGAGGATTTGGTACTCTTCGTCCCTGGTATGGAAGAAAGCGCATGCATGACAGCCACACGCTACTGTCGATCTCGCCAACTCGATGGTTCTTTTGGCTTCGGCCATGGTTCACTCCCTGCGACAGAGCGCATGAAGAAGTGGCTGCATCTCGTCTGGTAACTTGCCGAACGGCGAGTCACGCATGCTTTGGCTTCAAGACAGATCGAGCCGTTCGCACGAGTGAAGAGATGTCACTGGAATTAAATACCTTCTTGCACTTGATGGCAAGTCGAAGTGCCGCCGCTGCAGATGCCGGGCTGAAGGAGGAGAGATGAACCTCGTGGGGGCGTTGCTATGTGTTGGTGCGCAACCATGGAGATACGGCAGCACGTTTTGCCGTCTGGGACAATCTGGATATTCGAATAGTCGATGTGGCGTATTTCGTAGAGAAACCCCGTAGGCGCTCAATGTTCTTGAGGATCTTTAACATCTGGTGAGCCTCCCCTGGAGGCATGCGGGAGAGCACAACGCCATCAAGCTTCGCAGGATCTTGCGTCGCGATGTCGATGATGGACCAGAGATCGTTGTCGATGCGTAAGCTGTAACGGCGCGCCATCGGTATCCTCGCTATGAAGCGATCTAAACGGCTTAATGGAAAACGGCCCCGCGGGATCGATTACGCTCGATCTCGAAAGGCACGGCGTCACGTCGATTGACCGCCTGTATGGCGTGCTCGGTTTCCCAACCCAGTTTCCAGGCATCATATCTCGCGAGCCATTCGGCAAGCGCTTCGGCTGTGTGGCCCAGCATTCTTTCCGGATGCAAGTAAGGGTTGTCCGAAAGCTTGAATCCGAGAACGCGAGCGCGCGATCCGCGCTTTTGCAGATCAACCATTTCGTCGATCGTCATTAGTTTTCCCCAGCACTCTAATGTTACGAAAGTACGCTAATAAAGGTTAGGCTAAACAACAAGTCACGGCAGATAGTTATCGCTAGATGCAGTTGCAGAACCGCACCCAGCCACCTTAGCGAAAACAATAGCCAACCGAAATAATCAATTGTGGTTAGGAGGTAAGGCTGGGCGAAAGGTAATTAATCACGGTAACCAAGCGGATATATCGGTATGCACGCAAGGATAGCAATTTGCGGATGGACGCGCTTGATGATCGTCTAAACTATTTGGCCACCAAATGGCTTTCGGCCCGCCTGATCAGGCGGGCCGAAAGTCAAGCTAGAAGTCCATCCCGGCTCCGGGAGGCATGGCGGGAACAGCGGATTCTTTCCTGGGCTTCTCCGCCACCATGGCTTCGGTCGTCACCAGAAGGCCTGCAACGGAGGCGGCATCCTGAAGCGCAGTGCGCACGACCTTTGCAGGGTCGATCACGCCCATCGCATAGAGGTCGCCATACTCGCCCGTCTGCGCATTCCAGCCAAACGAGAAGTCACTGCTCTCGCGCAATTTGCCTACGACGATCGAACCTTCGGCGCCGGCATTCTCAGCGATCTGGCGCGCCGGGGCTTCAATCGCGCGGCGGACGATATCGACACCGACCCGCTGGTCCGTATTGGCCGCCTGGAGATTTTCGAGCGCTTTGACGGCCCTGAGCAATGCGACGCCGCCGCCCGGTAGAATTCCTTCCTCGACCGCAGCGCGGGTCGCATGCAGCGCATCGTCGACACGGTCCTTCTTTTCCTTCACTTCGATTTCCGTCGAACCGCCGACGCGGATGACAGCAACGCCGCCAGCGAGCTTGGCAAGACGCTCCTGCAGCTTCTCGCGGTCGTAGTCGGAGGTGGTTTCTTCGATCTGGGCCTTGATCTGGGCAACGCGGCCTTCGATGTCGGACTTCTGGCCAGCACCGTCGATGATCGTGGTGTTTTCCTTCTCCACCACGATTTTCTTGGCACGGCCGAGCATATCGAGGGTGACATTTTCGAGCTTGATGCCGAGATCTTCGGAAATCATCGTACCGGCAGTCAGGATGGCGATGTCTTCGAGCATGGCCTTGCGGCGATCGCCGAAGCCCGGTGCCTTGACGGCAGCAATCTTCAGGCCACCGCGCAGCTTGTTAACGACGAGCGTTGCCAGAGCTTCGCCTTCGACGTCTTCAGCGATGATGAGGAGCGGCTTGCCGGACTGCACGACAGCTTCGAGAACCGGGAGCATGGTCTGCAGGTTCGAGAGCTTCTTTTCGTGGATCAGGATGTAGGGATCCTCAAGCTCGACCCGCATCTTCTCCTGGTTGGTGACAAAGTAGGGGCTTAGATAGCCGCGGTCGAACTGCATGCCTTCGACGACTTCGAGTTCGGTTTCAGCAGTCTTGGCTTCCTCGACCGTGATCACACCCTCGTTGCCGACCTTCTGCATTGCTTCGGCAAGGAAGCGGCCGATTTCGTCATCGCCATTGGCCGAGATGGAGCCGACCTGGGCGATTTCGGCGTTGTTGGAGATACTCCGCGCCTTGTTCTTCAGTTCCTTGACGACTTCGGCAACAGCGAGGTCGATACCGCGCTTCAGATCCATCGGATTCATGCCGGACGTAACAGCCTTGGCACCTTCTCTGACGATTGCCTGGGCGAGAACGGTCGCGGTCGTGGTGCCGTCGCCTGCCACATCGCTGGTCCTGGAAGCCACTTCTCGCAGCATCTGGGCGCCCATGTTTTCGAACTTGTCTTCCAGCTCGATTTCCTTGGCGACCGACACGCCGTCCTTCGTGATGCGCGGAGCGCCGAAGGACTTGTCGATAACGACGTTGCGGCCCTTCGGACCGAGCGTGACCTTCACGGCATTGGCAAGTATGTCGACGCCGCGAAGCATGCGTTCACGCGCCTCGGTATGGAATTTAACTTCTTTAGCAGCCATGTCTTTGTTCCTCCATAAAGCAGCCTGCTATGAAACCACGTCAGCCTGAGAGCCGTTTAGGCGGCCTTGGTATCGGCAGCCTCCCCCTCGATGATCCCCATTACATCGCTCTCCTTCATGATCAGAAGGTCTTCTCCGTCGATCTTGATCTCGGTGCCGGACCACTTGCCGAACAGGATGCGGTCGCCGGCCTTGACATCGAGTGGCTGCAGCTGGCCGGCTTCTGTCCGTGCGCCGGGGCCTACGGCGATCACTTCGCCTTCCTGCGGCTTTTCTTTCGCTGTGTCCGGAATGATGATGCCGCCTTTGGTCTTTTCGTCAGATTCGACGCGGCGAACGAGAATGCGGTCATGCAGCGGTCGGAACGTCATGTTCTCCTCCACGGGTAAACGATGATGATCGATGTTCCATTCCCCGGAACCGCCTGACCAGTCCGGGGTGGCAAGCATCCTCGGGTCTCGGAAAAAATCTGCTCCCGTTTTCTCCAATTTCAAGAGGGCATAGCAAAAAGTTAGCACTCTTGCAGGGAGAGTGCTAAGTGGGAGCGGCGGACCCCGCACACTCGCGTTTGTCACATGCTGATACTCAAGCGGTTCTGCGCGCAGCATCGTGCTTGTTCCGATGACGCATGCAGCTAGTCCGAACCAATCCGTCAGGATAGGGGCGAGCGCGCTCGCCGTGTTGTCGTTCGACCACGTCGCCGGCGAAATTTGCCTGCCGACAAGAATCGGTCGGCTGAGCACCCATGCTGCAATGCGGCAACGAAAGCCTCTTGACGGGTCCGATACGGAGACTGTTTAGTGCAACTGATCTGGTGGACCGACCAGTGGATCAGTGGGAGGGGGATCGTGGAGGAGAGCCCGATCTTGACGCAGGTGCCGAATGTCGGGCGAAGCCTGAC
Source organism: Rhizobium sp. P32RR-XVIII (assembly GCF_012641395.1). Classification (GTDB taxonomy): domain Bacteria; phylum Pseudomonadota; class Alphaproteobacteria; order Rhizobiales; family Rhizobiaceae; genus Rhizobium. Next base: position 145,809 of record NZ_JABAIH010000003.1, read on the forward strand.
CCGGCAGACGGCGCGCGACGTCATCGCTGAAAAGCTGATGGTGCTGATCGCGACAAACATGCTGCGGCCCGGCGATGAGTTGCCGGGTGAGCGCGAGCTTGCCAATGTTCTTCACGTCAGCCGGGAGACGGTGCGCGGCGCAATCCAGATGCTTGCCGCCCAACGCATAATCGAAGTGTCGCATGGAAGCCGTAGCCGTGTCGGCAAAGTCGATCTCAGCCACATCACGGTAACGATTGCATCGCCGAGCGCCATCGACAGCTACGACCTGGAGTCGGTTCATGCCGCGCGGCTGCACATCGAGCTCAAGGTCGTCGGCGACGCTGCCGAAAGGATCGACGGCGAAATACTGAAAAAGCTCGAGAGCCTGCTGGAAGCGCAACGTCTGGGAGGAGACGATGCGATGCGCTTTCTGATCTGTGATCGCGAATTCCACCTTGCGATCTATCGCTCCTGCGGCAACCCACTGCTCGCCGACTTCGTAAGCGATCTTTACACCTACATGATGAATTACCGGCGCAACGCCATGTCGCAGCCGGGAGCCATCGAAGCGAGTTACAACGACCACGTCGCGATCGTGGACGCCTTGGCTCGGCATGACAGGGATGCCGTGGTCGCCGCGTTCCAGCATCATCTGACACGTATTTATGAAACAACCAGCGTTCTGCTTGCCGCCGGCGAGCCGGCTTGAGCGGACGGGGAGGAGTTAGCCAGTATGCATGTGATGGTTATCGGCGCGGCTGGGATGATCGGCCGCAAATTGGTGGAAAAGCTCGGCTCAGACGCGGAAGTGCTCGGCCGCGGCATCGACAAGCTGACACTCGTCGACGTCATTGCTCCGCCGGTGCCTCACGCACTCGCCTCCGTTGCCAACGCGTTGGCGCTTGATCTCTCGGATGCTGAAAGCGCGGTCAAGCTTGCCGGTATGCGGCCGCATCTGATCTTTCATCTCGCCGCCATCGTGTCCGGTGAGGCCGAAGCCGATTTCGACAAGGGCTACCGCATCAATCTCGACGGCACGCGCTCGCTCTTCGAAGCCATCCGGCATGAGGGACAGAAGGAGCCCTATAATCCCCGCCTCATCTTCGCCTCATCCATCGCCGTTTTCGGACAGCCGTTCCCGGAAAAGATCGGCGATGATTTCTTCACGACGCCGCTGACGAGCTACGGCACCCAGAAGGCGATCTGCGAGCTCTTGCTCGCCGATTATTCAAGACGTGGCATCTTCGACGGCATCGGCATTCGCCTACCCACAGTCTGCATTCGCCCCGGCAAACCCAACAAGGCGGCGTCCGGCTTTTTCTCGAACATTCTCCGCGAACCGCTCGTCGGTCAGGAAGCTGTGCTTCCGGTCGACGAGAATGTCCGCCACTGGTTTGCAAGCCCGCGGTCAGCCGTCGGCTTCTTCATCCATGCCGCGCGCATCGATACCGCCAGGATCGGGCCGCGCCGCAATCTGAGCATGCCCGGCCTGTCGGCACTTGTCGGCGAGGAGATCGAGGCATTGCGCCGCGTTGCCGGCGAAAAGGCAGTCAAACTCATCCGCCGCGAGCCTGATCCCGCTATTCGTTCGATCGTTTCCGGCTGGGCGACAGATTTCGATGCGCAGCGCGCGACCGCGCTCGGCTTCAAGGCGGAAACCAACTTCGATGAGATCATCAAGATCCATATCGATGATGAGCTTGGGGGCAAGATCTAATGGCGGAATCCTCAATCGCGCAAAAAGGCCAGATCGCGCTCGTCACCGGCGGTGGCACCGGCATCGGCTACAACATCGCCAAGGCATTGAGCGCCGAAGGTTATGTCGTCGTCATTACCGGCCGCCGGAACGACGTGTTGGAGAAAGCCGCTGCCGACCTTGGTGCGGCGACAGGCGGGACAGTTCGCGCGATCGCGTGCGACATCGGCGTCGCCGAGCAGGTGGCCGGTCTTTTCAGCAAGATCAAGGCCGAGTTCGGCCGGCTTGATCTCCTCGTCAACAATGCCGGCACCAACGTTCCGGCGATCCCACTGGAAGAGGTCACCTTCGAGCAATGGAACGGTGTGGTTGCGGCCAATCTCACCGGCGCCTTTCTTTGCACGCAGCAAGCCTTCAAGCTGATGAAGTCGCAGGAGCCGCGCGGCGGCCGCATCATCAACAACGGTTCGATCTCGGCAACCACGCCACGCCCGAATTCCGCTCCTTACACCGCGACCAAGCACGCGATCACGGGGCTTACCAAATCGACCGCGCTCGACGGGCGGCCCTACGATATCGCCTGCGGTCAGATCGATATCGGCAATGCCGCGACAGACATGACGTCGAAGATGAGCTCCGGCGTGCTGCAAGCGAACGGCGAGATCGCCAGCGAGCCGACCATTCCCGCTGAGCATATCGCCCGCGCGGTCGTCTACATGGCAAGCCTGCCGTTGGAGGCCAACGTCCTTTCCATGACCGTGATGGCGACGAAGATGCCGCTTGTGGGCAGGGGATAGGTCATACCGAAGTCGAATTGGCTTGCGCATTGCCGCCGAATATCCTGGAGGAGAGGATTATCGGCAGTTGCAGGCAAAACAGGTTCTGGGAGGAGCTTTTATGGCAGGTGTCGAATTCATCGATGTCAAGAAATCATTCGGGGCGGTCCCGGTCATCAAGGGTGTGAACATCGAGGTTGCGGATGGGGAGTTCGTGATCCTTGTCGGACCGTCCGGATGCGGCAAGTCGACCCTTCTCAGAATGCTCGCCGGGCTTGAGAATATCTCCGCAGGTGAAATCCGCATCGGCAGCCGCGTCGTCAACAGGCTAGCACCCGGCGAGCGCGATATCGCGATGGTATTTCAGAATTACGCGCTCTACCCGCACATGACGGTGGCGCAGAACATGGCCTTCTCGCTGAAGCTCAAGGGCTCGGCGAAGGCGGATATGGACCAGCGCGTCAAGAAAGCCTCCGAGATTCTCGGCCTCACCAAGCTTCTGGAACGCTATCCGCGCCAGCTTTCCGGCGGCCAGCGGCAGCGCGTTGCGATGGGCCGGGCGATCGTACGCGATCCGCAGGTCTTCCTTTTCGACGAGCCGCTCTCCAACCTCGACGCCAAGCTCCGCGTTGCCATGCGCTCGGAGATCAAGGAGCTTCATCAGCGCCTCGGCACCACGACGGTCTATGTCACCCACGATCAGATCGAGGCCATGACGATGGCCGACAAGATCGTCGTCATGCATGACGGCGTGGTCGAACAGGTGGGAGCGCCGCTCGATCTCTATGACCGGCCGGCCAACCTTTTCGTTGCCGGCTTCATCGGCTCGCCGGCCATGAACATGATCAAGGGTCGCCTCAACCCTGAGAACGGCAATCAGTTCATCGCTTCGGACGGGACCGTTCTGCCGGTCGCAAATCCGCCAGCCGGCGCAAAAGGGCGAGACCTCATCTATGGCCTGCGTCCGGAATATATCGCGCTCGACGCCAACGGCCTGCCTGTGGAAATCGCTGTGATCGAACCGATGGGCTATGAGACGCAGCTGATCGGCAAGCTCGCGGGAAGCGATGTCACCTGCATCTTCCGCGAACGCGTCAATGCGCGGCCCGGCGACAATCTGCGGGTCTCGATCGACGCGCCACACGTCCATCTCTTTGACGCCGAAAGCGGCCAGAGACTGAGTGCTTGATACCGTATCGACTGTTGGGCGGGAGGAAGAGGAGACCTCCCGCTCACCAGTAAATGCGGATGCATCCGGTTTAACCGGATGAGACAGCCGCCATTCACCAAGCGGGACGGTGGATGCCGGAGACCTTGCTCCCGCTCTTCAAAGGAGGAGTAACATGAAGAGACGTGACTTTCTTGCAGCTTCGGCAGCCGCCGCCGGTATGGCGGGCCTCTCGCCGTTCGGCCTACGCCCGTCTTTCGCCCAGGCTGAACCGAGCTACAAGCCGGAAGCGGGCGCGAGCCTCAGGCTTCTGCGCTGGACGCCCTTCGTCAAGGGAGACGAGGACGCCTGGCTTGCAAACACGAAGAAGTTTACCGAGGCGACCGGTGTCGAGGTTCGCATCGACAAGGAGAGCTGGGAAGACATCCGCCCGAAGGCCGCTGTCGCCGCCAATGTCGGCTCCGGCCCTGATATGGTGATGTGCTGGTTCGACGACGCCCACCAATATCCTGACAAACTCGTCGACCAGACCGAGCTTGCCAACTACCTCGGCAACAAATACGGCGGCTGGTATGACGGCTTGCGCGGTTACGCAACCCACGATGACAAGTTCATTGCCATGCCGCTGACGGCGATCGGCAACGCCGTCGTCTACCGCGACAGCCATATGAAGGCCGCGGGCTTCAGCGAATTCCCGAAGGACACCGCAGGCTTCCTCGAGCTTTGCAAGGCGATGAAGGCAAAGGGCACACCGGCCGGATTCCCGCACGGCAAGGCCGTCGGCGACGGCAACAACTATGCCCATTGGCTGCTTTGGAGCCATGGCGGCAAGATGGTGGACGAAAGCGGCAAGGTGACGATCAACAGCCCTGAGACGCTGGCAGCCATCAACTACGCGAAGGAGCTCTATGCGACGTTCATTCCGGGCACGGAAAGCTGGCAGGACATCAACAACAACCGTGCATTCCTTGCCGGGCAGGTTTCGCTGATCGCCAACGGCGTGTCGGTCTATTATGCCGCGAAGAAGGATCCGAAGCTTGCGGAGATCGCCGCCGATATCAGAACGACCAACTTCCCGATCGGCCCGGTCGGCAAGAGTGTCGAGCTGCACCAGACGAGCTCACTGCTGCTCTTCAGCCATACCAAGTATCCGGAAGCTGCCAAGGCCTACATCAAGTTCATGATGGAAGGCGACCAGATGAACGCCTGGATCGAGGGCTCCAGCGCCTATTGCTGCCAGCCGCTCAAGGCTTTCGCCAACAATCCGGTCTGGACCGCCGATCCGGTTCATGCGCCGTATGCCCGCGCTTCCGAAACGCTCCGGCCGAACGGCTATGCCGGCCCGCTGGGCTATGCTTCGGCAGGCGTGATGGCCGATTACGTGCTGGTCGACATGTTCGCTGTCGCCGTCACCGGCCAGATGACCCCGGAAGATGCCATGAAGGAAGCAGAGCGCCGGGCAAATCGCTACTACCGGGTCTAATCCCGCTTGAAGTCTGCAGCATGCCGGCGACGGCATGCTGCGATTGTCCATCAGGAGATACACCATGGCGACCGTGACATCCGGGGATACGGCGACGCGCAGCCCGATCGCATCACTCATGCAGAACAACAATCTGCTCGGCTTCCTCTTCATGCTGCCGGCGGCCATCTTTCTGGTTTGTTTTCTCACCTACCCGCTGGGGCTCGGGGTCTGGCTTGGTTTCACCGACACCAGGATCGGGCGCGACGGTATCTTCATCGGGCTGGAAAACTATCAGTACCTTGCCAGTGACTCCGTCTTCTGGCTGTCGGTATTCAACACCCTGCTTTATACGTTTGTCGCCTCCGTCATGAAATTCGTGCTCGGCCTGTGGCTGGCCCTGCTCCTCAACCAGCATCTGCCATTCAAGTCGTTCTTCCGTGCGATCGTGCTTCTGCCGTGGGTAGTTCCAACGGTTCTTTCGGCGCTGGCTTTCTGGTGGATCTACGATGCCCAATTCTCGATCATTTCCTGGTCGCTGATGCAGATGGGCCTGATCGATGCACCGATCAATTTTCTCGGCGATCCCACCAATGCGCGGATCTCGGTCATCGTCGCCAACGTCTGGCGCGGCATTCCGTTCGTCGCGATCTCCCTGCTCGCAGGGCTGCAGACCATCCCCGCCTCGCTTCAGGAAGCGGCCTCTCTGGACGGCGCAACGAGCTGGCAGCGGTTCCGGTATGTGACGCTGCCCATGCTGACGCCGATCATCGCGGTCGTGATGACCTTCTCCGTGCTTTTCACGTTTACCGATTTCCAGCTCATCTACGTGCTGACCAAGGGCGGACCGGTCAATGCGACGCATCTGATGGCGACGCTGTCCTTCCAGCGCGGTATTCCGGGCGGCCAACTGGGCGAGGGGGCCGCCATTGCGGTGGCAATGATCCCCTTCCTGCTTGCCGCAATCATGTTCAGCTTCTTCGGTCTGCAGCGCCGCAAATGGCAGCAGGGCGGCCAGGATTAAGCTCGGGAGAAAATCATGAACGCCAACGTCAACACCAGCGACCGGGTTCTGACCGACAATGTCGAGGGCATGGGTTATCTCAATCGCCTGCCCCGGCGGATTGTGATGCTTTATTTGCCGATGGCGGTCTTCGTCTTCGTGCTGCTCTTTCCGTTCTATTGGATGGCGATCACCGCCGTCAAACCGAACGCGCAGCTGACCGACTACAGCAACTTCAGCCCCTTCTGGGTCGTCGGCCCGACGCTCGATCACATCAAATATCTGTTCTTCGAAACGTCCTATCCGGGCTGGCTGTGGAATACGATGGTGGTTGCGGTCGGCTCAACGGCGCTGTCGCTCGTGGCATCCGTCCTGGGGGCCTATGCGATCGAACGCGTGCGCTTTACCGGCTCGCGCCCGGTCGGGCTGCTGATCTTTCTCGCCTATCTCGTGCCGCCTTCGATCCTCTTCATTCCGCTGGCCTTCATCGTGTTCAAGCTGGGGATCTATGATTCCAGGCTGGCGCTGATCTTCACCTATCCGACATTCCTCATTCCCTTCTGCACCTGGCTGCTGATGGGCTATTTCCGCTCGATTCCGTTCGAGCTCGAGGAAAGTGCCTTGGTCGACGGCGCAAACCGCTGGCAGATCCTGGTGAAGATCATCCTTCCGCTTGCGGTCCCCGGCTTGATATCGGCCGGCATTTTCGCCTTTACGCTCTCATGGAACGAGTTCATCTACGCGCTCACTTTCATCCAGTCGTCGGAAAACAAAACCATTCCCGTCGGTGTTCTGACGGAACTGGTGCGCGGCGACGTGTTCGAATGGGGTTCGCTGATGGCCGGCGCGTTGTTCGGTTCGCTGCCTGTCGTGATCCTCTACTCCTTCTTCGTCGATTACTACGTCTCGTCGATGACCGGCGCGGTGAAGGAATGATGAAGCTGATAAAGGGCGTTCGGATGCAGGGAGGCGGCGCCGCGTTACTCATTGGAAGCTGAAAACAGTTTCAGCTCTTGCTAATCGATATTATCCTGAGCCGGTAATTGACGCTTCGCGTGAAATCAACTTCTATCCGCCACCGCTTTCCGGGAGGTTGAAAGATGCGTGTCGTGACAGGGATTGCCGAGCTGCGGGAGCATATCGCGGCGATCAAGAATGAAGGCCGGACGCTCGGCTTCGTGCCGACGATGGGATTTCTTCATGCCGGCCATATGGAGCTGGTCGCACGCGCACGGAGCGAGAACGATGCCGTTATCGCCTCCATCTTCGTCAACCCGCTGCAATTCGGCCAGAACGAGGATCTCTCGCGTTATCCCCGGGACCTCGAGAGGGATAGCGCCATGCTTTCGGCTGCCGGCGTCGATCTTCTTTTTGCTCCTGATGTCGAGGAGATGTATCCGCGGCCGATGCAGACCGTGGTCGACGTGCCGGCGCTCGGCAGCGAACTGGAAGGCGCCGTCCGGCCCGGACATTTTGCCGGCGTGGCGACTGTGGTGACCAAACTTTTCAATATCGTTCAGCCGCATGCCGCCTATTTCGGCGAGAAGGACTACCAGCAGGTCGTGATCATCAAGCGGATGGTCGAGGATCTTGCCCAGCCGGTCCGCATCGTGGCCGTCGAGACGGTGCGCGAAGCGGACGGACTGGCGTTCTCATCGCGAAACAGCTACCTGAAGGCCGACGAGCGCGCCGCGGCGGTGATCGTTCCCCGTGCGCTCGATGAGGCCGAACGCCTTTACAGCAATGGCATGGACGATCCGCGTGCACTCGAAGCCGCGTTGAGGGAGTTCATTGCACGCGAACCCCTTGCTACCGCCGAAGTCGTCGCCGTTCGCGATCCGGAGACGCTGGAGCCGCTAACGACCTTGCGCGACCGGCCGGCGCTTGTCGCTCTCTTCGTTCGCATTGGCGCCACCAAGCTTCTTGACAACAGGATCATCGGCCGTCAATTCGATGCCGCATCGAGGGCAGCCTAATGAGCAAGGTCCTTAGTCAAAAGCGGCTCACTCCGGTCCGAATTCAGTCGATGAAAGGCTCCGTGCCGATCGTCTGCCTGACGGCCTACACGACGCCCATGGCGCGAGCGCTCGACGCTCACTGCGATCTGCTGCTGGTCGGCGATTCCGTCGGCATGGTGCTCTACGGTCTGCCGAACACGATTCCCGTCACCCTCGACATGATGATCGCCCACGGCCAGGCGGTCATGCGCGGCGTCACCCGCGCCTGCGTGATCGTCGATCTGCCCTTCGGCAGCTATCAGGAATCGAAGGAACAAGCCTTTCGAAGTGCGGTGCGGATCATGCAGGAAACCGGATGCGACGGGGTCAAGCTGGAGGGCGGCGAGGAAATGGTCGAGACCATCGCTTTCCTGACTGCGCGCGGCGTGCCGGTCTGCGGACATATCGGACTGATGCCGCAACAAGTGAACACCGCGGGCAGTTACCGCTCGCTCGGTCACTCCGAAAGCGAGACCGCAAAGATCAGGCGCGATGCCCGCGCCGTCGGCGGGTCCGGCGCCTTTGCCGTTGTCATCGAGGGAATGGTGGAGCCGCTGGCACGTGAAGTGACCGCCTCGATCCACGTCCCGACGATCGGTATCGGCGCCTCGGCGGCTTGCGACGGCCAAATATTGGTTGCAGACGATATGCTGGGCCTGTTCACGGATTTCACGCCCAAATTCGTCAAGCGTTACGCCGGGCTTGCGCAGACGATCGAGGACGCCGTGCAAGCTTACGCCGGCGATGTTCGAAGCCGCCGCTTCCCGGGGCGGGAACATACGGTCGACATCCGCGTCCCACCACCCGCTTGACCTGAACGCTCCGCATGGCCGATCACTTACCGGTTAGCGGGGCTGCGGCCGTAGAGCAGCAGCATGGCGATGATGATGACGCCGTAGATGATCTGCCGCCCCGCCTCGGGCATCTGCATGACCGAAAGGATCGATAGCAGCAACGTAATCAGGATCACACCTGCAACCGTCCCGAGATAGGAGCCTTTGCCGCCAAGGATGGAGGTACCGCCTAGCACGACCGCGGCGATCGAGGGCAGAAGGTAGGCATCGCCCATCGACTGCGCGGCCTTCGACGCATAGCCAGCAAGCAGCACCCCGCCGAAGGCGCTGAGCCCACCCGAAGCGATGAAGGCGATCAGCACGATCCGCCGCGTGTTGATGCCGGAGAGATAGGCCGCGCGCTCCTGGTTGCCGATGCCGTAGACGGAGCGGCCGAATGTCGTGCGGGTAAGGACGAAGACCGTAACGGCGCCGACGGCTGCCCAGATGATGACTGCATTGGGAATGCCGGGCAGAAGAAAGCCGGTTGCAAGATAACGCATGACGGCAGGCGCGGAATCCTGGGGCGAGAAGCCGCGGGTATAGACGACCATCAATCCTTGAGCGACGGCGTTGGTCGCCAGCGTGATGATCATCGAGGGGATGCGAAGGTATGCGACCCCGATCCCATTAACGAGCCCGATCGCCATGCCGCAAAGAATGCCGAAAGGAACGGCCAGAATCTCGCCCGCCGGACCATAGGCGGCCGCGGCGCAAGCCATCATTCCGCCGACGGCAACCGACCACGGAACGGACAGATCGATCTGGCCGAGCAGGATCACGATCATCATGCCGGTGGCGATGACGCCAAGGAAGGATGCGACTTTCAGCTGCTGCAGCAGGTACTCCGGAGACAGAAAGCTGGTGGAATAAAAACTGCCGATGACGAGCAGCAGGACGATGCAGCCGAAGGCCGTGGCGATGGCCGGATCCAGCCGGTGCGTGAATTTGTGGGGCTGCCTCACGGGATGTTCTCGTGTCACGTTACTCATCCGAACCACTCCAGACGGTTGCGGACGCGGAACAATCCGAACGCCCCGAGGCTGACGGCGACGAGCAGCACGACACCCTGGAACAATGGCTGCCACAACGGGTCGAAGTCGAAGACGAAGAGCAAGTCGCCGATGGTTCGAAAGGCCAGCGCTCCGAAGATTGCGCCGATCGCGCTGCCCTTGCCGCCGAACAAGGAGACGCCCCCGAGCACCACCGAGGCGATCGAGAAAAGGGTGTAGGCATTGCCGCTCGCCAGTGCGGCCTCTCCGGTAAACGTGAAGAATGTGAGGAACAGTCCGCCGATCGATGCAAGAAGCCCGGCCAGCGCATAGGCTGTAAACTTCGCACGGCGGATCGGCAGGCCGGACATATAGGCCGCGATCTCCGAGGAGCCGGACGCGTAGGCAGCCCGCCCGATGACCGAGCGGCTGAACGGCACCCAGATGACGAGAACGACGCCAATGAGAACAACCAGGCTGGCGGGCACGAGACCGAACACCTTGCCGGTCATCAAATCCGCCAGTTCCTCGTTGACCGACCCGCCCGGAAAGGGCCGCAGCAGCAGGGCGATCCCGAAGTATATCGCGCCGGTCGCAATCGTTGCGACGATCGGCTGCAATCGTCCGTAGATGACGATCAGACCGTTCAGCGCCCCGCAGGCAAGACCGGCAGCCAGCACGGCGATCACGCCGAACGCCGTCTCGAGGGGTGTGCCAAGAACAATCCAGGATGCCAGCGCATTGGTGAGGATGAAGATCATGCCGACGGAAAGATCGATGCCTGCCGTGATCACCACCAGCGTCTGCGCCATTGCCACGAAGGCGAGCAGCACGCCCTTGTTGGCGGCGGTCTGCACGACATTGGCCGTCAGTCCTGCGGGATGATTGGAGACATAGATGGTGAACATGACGAGGAAAATGCCGGCGGCCATGAGCGTGCCGCGATGCTCCTTCAAGCGATAATGCCAGTCGTTCATGCGGCGCCCCCTATATGCTCGCCGTTGACATTGAGAGCGCTGGCGACCAACGCATGCTGCGTGATGCTGCCGTCCTTCAGTTCGCGCACGATGCTGCCGTTGTAGAAGACGAGCACGCGATCGCAGCAGCCGATCAGTTCGTCGTAATCCGTCGAGTAGAACAGGATTGCCGCCCCCGCCTCGGCGAGGTGTCGCAGCAATTGATAGAGTTCCTGCTTGGTGCCGACGTCGATGCCACGTGTCGGATCGTTGAGTAGAATGATCCGCGGCGTGCGCATCAGCCACTTGGCGATGACGACCTTCTGCTGGTTGCCGCCAGAGAGCGCGCCGACGGGGATGTCGAGACCCGCCGTCTTGATGCCCAGCAATTGCACCATCTCTTCGATCAGCCGCTCTTCCTTTTCCCGCTCGATGACGCCATTCCGGGATACCCGGTCCAGCACGGCGAAGGACAGATTTTCGCGCACCGTCATCGGCAACATCAGACCCTCTGTCTTGCGGTCCTCCGGAATGAGCGCCATGCCGATGTGCCTTGACCTTGCCGCGGATGGGCTGGCAAGCGCTGCGGCCTTGCCGTCGATGAGGACGGAGCCGGTGGTGCCGCGCAGTACGCCGAAGAGCGCCAGCAGCAGGTCACGCTGGCCCTGGCCGTCCAGCCCGCCAAGGCCCACCACCTCGCCCTTTCCGACGGTAAGGGAGATGTCGCGCAGGCTGCCTGCCCAGCAAAGCCCGCGGCATTCGAGAGCCGGAGTGGATTTGTCGGCCGCTCGCTTCGGCTTTGGCGGAAAGGCACTGCAATATTCCCGGCCGATCATCATTTCGACGATCTCGCTGTCACTGCGCGCACCGGCCGGGAAACTCATCACATTGCGGCCGTTCCGCAAGACTGTGCATTGATCCGCCAATTCGGCGATCTCCTGCATTCGGTGGGAAATATAAAGCAGCGCAAGACCCTCCGACCTCAGCCGCCTCAAGACCGAAAAGACCTTGGCCACATCCGCTGCCGTCAGCGCCGACGTTCCCTCATCGAGAATGAGTATGCGCGGTTTCCAGGCGAGCGCCTTGGCGATCTCGACCAGCTGCCGGCGCGAAAGCGGAAGATCCTTGACCAGCGCACGCGGATGAATGTCCTCGGCGCCCGCCCGGGCCAAGGCTTGCTCGGCGACGGCGCGCTGCGCTTTGCGATCGATCAGTCCGAAGCGGCGCGGTGGCGCGGCGATGCAGATATTATCGGCGACGCTCAGGTCCGGAATGAGCGAGAGTTCCTGGAATACGCAGGTGACGCCGGCAGCAGAGGCCTCTGCCGGGGACTTGAAGCTGACGGGCCGGCCGTCCAGCAGCATACGGCCTTCATCGGGTGCGACCACGCCCGCTATGATCTTGATGAGTGTCGATTTGCCGGCGCCGTTCTCACCAAGAATGGCGTGGATGCGTCCGGCTTCCACGGTAAGTTCGGCGTTCTCCAGCGCGTGAACGCCGCCGTAGCGTTTCGAAACGCCGCTCATCTGCAAGAGCGGGATCGCCGCCGGAATTTCTGATGCCGTCATGATTGCCTCGGGGCGTCTTTATGCGTGCCGCGGGAAATGCCGCGACACGCCCTTTAAGCGATCCGGTTGCACCCCCGGCCTACTGGTTTTCCTTCGACTGCCCCATGATTTCCTGAGCGGTGAAATTGATCCCGCAAGTTGGGAAGGCATTGCCGACGAAGAAATTGTCGGACTGGTCGGGATAGAAATCCTGTCCTTCCTTGAAGTTGGGGTCCTCGACAATCGCCAGCGGCAGCTTGACCGATTGCGGCACGACCTCTCCTTCAAGCGCAGCAATGGCCGTCTTGATGGCGACCGCGACCTGGGCGGGTCCGGTGCCTGCCGACGAGCATTTCAACCCCTCGCCTGCAAACTTGGCGCAGAACTTCCGGAAGCCATTCTCCGTCTCCCCGCCGAAAGGCACGAAGGGATGCTTCGCATCAATCATCGCCTGCACGACGCCGGTATCGCCGCCCTGCGCGGTGATGCCGTCGAATTTCTTATGCACGGCGATAGCATCGGCGGTCGCCTTCTGTGCGGTCGGATCGTCCCATTTGCCGAGCACTTCCACGACATCCCATTTCTTGCCAGTCGCGGCGAAGGTCTCATGGATGCCGTTGTGGCGGTCGGTATCGACCGACGTCCCGGCAACACCGCGCACCTCGAGAATCTTGCCGCCGTCCGGCAGGTGTTTCGCCAGCCAGTCCGCCCACAATACGCCAAGACCCTTCTGGTCGACGTTGACGTTGATCGCGTCTTGGGTGTCGAGGATGTTATCGAAGGCGACCAGGACCACGCCGGCCTCTTTGGCCCGCTTGATAACGGGGCCGAAGGCTGTCGGGTTCTGCGCATTGACGACGATGGCGTCATAGCCTGAATCGATGAAGTTGTTGATTGCCGATATCTGCGCGGGCACGTCCTCGCCGGTCGAAACGACCTTGAACTCCTTGAGTTTGGCCGCGACATCCGGCTGAGCGGCATAGGCTTTCGCGGTCTGGATCATCTGAATGCGCCAGGTGTTGGCGATGTAGCCGTTTGCGAGCGCTATCCGATACGGACCTTCCTTCTTCGGAAACTTGAAGAACTTGGTATCCGCCGCCCACGGCACGAAGCAGCCGGCGTCGGCCGCAGGCCCTTTGACGATTTCGGGCTCGGCGAGAACCGTGGAGTGGGAAAGGGTGAACGCCGCAGCGGCGAGGATGCCGCCGATGAATGTCCTGTACATCGAAATCCTCCCATTTGTTGCCACTTTTGGACGGGCATCGAATGGGTGCCGGCATACGTCGACTTTCCGCTGCAGATCCTCCAATCTGCAGCGGCTGCCGGTCCGGCAAGGCATGTCGATACGCTATCCAGTTGACGTCAGACGGGCTCCCCCCGGCGTCACGCGAGCGATGGTAGCGCTACCAACCTGCATTGTAAAGCAGCATGCAAGGTCATGCTTTATTAGGATTTTTTCATTCACCCGGATGGTACTTCTGCGACTCTTTCACTCGAAGCGGAGTTACGCCTCTCATCTTGACTCACGTCGCAGGGATGCCGGCGCTGGGCGTCTGGCCGGTAACAGCGGAGGGCGCGCTCGCCGCCGTCGCAGCAGCCGCCGATCCAGCTAGAGCCTCCTGAAGCCTTCGTTCCTGATCCGGCGAGAGAGACGAGCGCAGAACACGCGCGTTTTCTCCTGCGAAATCTGCCAGAACCTTGTCCGGCTGGGCCTTCCGGACGAGCAGGAAGAGCGCCGAGCTGTTGTTCGGGATCGTGTCCGCCAGCTTCTTTATGAGACCGTCATCGATGCCGTAATCGGTAAGCGATCCCGCCAGTGCGCCCGAGCCAGCACCGATCGCTCCACCAAGGACAAGACCGGCGAGCGGATTGAGGAAAAGAAGGCCGACGAGGCTTCCCCACACGGCGCCGGAAAGCCCTCCGCTGGCGGCGCCGGCTGCCGGCAGATTCATGCTCTGCTTGAGGCGTACCTTTCCGCCGCTGTCGCGCACGGCGACAACAGCGTCTTCCAGGTCGATCAGGTACTCCTTCTCGAGCTGAGACAGCTTGTTGAGAATGGCATCGGCCTTATTGGGGTCGTCGAAGCCAAGGACGATAAGTTCGGACATGAGACCTCTCCCGTGGTTGTGACAGGCTTGATCTAGGACGCATGTCGGCGAATTCCACCGGGGCAGGAGGTTCCGCGAAGACGAGCTTTGATTGCGCAGGCGTTTTCAGTTCAAAACGGCTCTGCCTTGGACGCTGCGAATTGACTGCGGACAATGCCGTGGCGCTGCAGCTTGTCGTAGAAGGTCTTACGCGGGATGCCGAGCTCCGCGATCGTACGGCGAACGTCGCCGTCATTGGCATCGAGCGCCTCGCGGATGATCTTGGCCTCATGACGCTCCAACCGTTCGGGCAAGGTCAGCGCTCCGTCTTCTTCCGGCGCCGAAGCCGGCGTGCCGACGGGAGCCTGCTCGACGCCGAGGACGAAGCGTTCTGCGAAATGCGAAAGTTCGCGGACGTTGCCTGGCCAGCTGTGTTCCTGCAGATGACGGTGAACGGCCGCTGAAACCGGCGGAGCCTCCCGTTTGAAACGCGCCGCGGCGCGCTCGGCAAAATGGCCGAAGAGGAGCGGAATGTCGTCCCGGCGTTCCCGGAGCGGCGGTATGGAGATCGTGACGACATTGAGCCGGTAATAGAGGTCCTCGCGGAAATCGCCGCGCTGCGCCGGATCGCTGAGATCCACCTTGGCGGCGGCAACGACCCGCAGGTCGACCGGCCGAACCTCGTTGGTACCGAGCGGCGTTACTTCCCGCATCTCAAGGACGCGCAGCATCTGCACCTGGGTCGATGGCGGCATGCTTTCGATTTCGTCGAGAAAGAGCGTACCGCCGCTGGCGTGTTCGATCCGCCCAATGCGCTTCTTCTGGGCGCCGGTGAAGGCGCCGGGTTCATGGCCGAAAAGTTCGCTTTCGATCACGGTCTCGGGCAAGGCCCCACAGTTGAGCGCAACGAAGTTTCCCGAAGCTCTGCGGCTCCAGCTATGCAGCAGGCTTGCGACGACTTCCTTGCCGCTGCCGGTCTCGCCCGTCAACAAAACGTCGATGTCGGTATCGGCAATTTGTCTTAGCGTGCGGCGCAATCGCTCCATGGTGGGTGTCTGGCCGATTAGCGGCAGATCATCGCGAGCCTGATCGGCGGCCCGCCGCAAGGCGCGGTTCTCCAGAACCAGGCGACGCTTTTCCACCGCGCGTCTGACGGCTTGGACCAGCCTGTCGGCGGCGAAGGGCTTCGTGATGAAATCATAGGCCCCGTCCTGGATGGCCTTGACGGCCATGGGTATGTCGCCATGGCCGGTGATCAGGATGACCGGCAGGTCGGCATCCTGTTTCCGCACGCGATCGAAGAGTTGCAGCCCGTCGATCTGCGGCATGCGGATGTCTGAAACGATGGCGCCTGCGAAGTCCGGATCCAGTGCTGCGAGCGCCTGGCCGGCGACCGGGAAGGCCGAAACATTGAAACCGGCAAGCTCCAGTGTCTGTTTGGTTGCCCGAAGAAGGTCCTTGTCGTCATCTATGAGAAAGATCGGTGACGCATCGCTCATGTCTTTGCCTTCAGAAGGTAGACGGTGAAACATGTGCCCCGGTCGCTGCTCGAGACTTCGATGCGGCCGCCATAGTCCGCAACGATGTCCTTTGAAATAACGAGGCCGAGGCCGAGCCCCTGTTCCTTGGAGGTATGGAAGGGCGTGAAAAGCGAATCCAGAATAGCTGGCGGAATGCCCGGTCCGTTGTCGGAGATGGCGATTGCAGCCTCATCCGACGTCTCCGTAACGGTGATCTCCACCCTCGCGTCGCTGCGGTCACCGAGAGCCTCAAGCGCGTTCTGCAGGAGATTGATCAGGATTTGCTCCAGCCGGATGCGATTGCCCATGACGAACAGCCCCGGCGGTGGCAGTTGGGCATCGAGCGCATTCAGCTGCCCGGAAAATCGGCTTCTCAGCAGGACAATGGCGCCTTCAATGACGCCGCGCAGGTCGACCGGCTCGGGGGCGACCCTTCCTTTGCGGGCAAATGCCTTCAGTTCCTCGGTGATTGTTCCGATTCTCTCGGTGAGGGCAGCAATCGCCCCGAGATTTTCCTCGACCGGGTCTGTCTGCTTTCGTTCGAGGAAAACGCGGGCATTGTCGGCATAGGCACGGATGGTGGCAACCGGCTGGTTGATCTCGTGCGCGACGCCGGCTGCCACCTGTCCGAGGATGGCAAGCCGGTTTGCCTGCACGAGCTCCTGCTGTACGACTTGCAGCTTGGCCTCGGTATCCCGGTGATCCGAGATTTCCGCCTGCAAGCGATCCCGGGCGCGGCTCAGATCCTCCGTTCGCTCGACCACGCGACGTTCCAACTCCTCCCGCATCGCCTGCTCGGTCGCAATCCGCATGACGGAGACCTGGCGCCGTCTCAGCAGGAACGCGGCGATCGCAAGAACGGGCAGAAGAAATGCCAATGCGGTCAGCCGCGCGGTCTGCACCGCGGAGGCAACCGGGGTTTCGATCGGTACCAGATACTCCAATTGCCATGGCGTTGTCGGAACCGCGGCGAGAAGACGGAGATATTTGGCCTCTCCACTGCCCGGCAGAACGGCAGAAACGATCGAGGCGCCGGGATTAAGAATGGCCGGGTTCTTGATGGGGAGCGGCGCCAGTGGCGCATCGCCGAATTGAAGACTGCTGCGAATGGATGCCAGATCTTGTTGCGGTATCGCTCCGGACGTCATGAAGCGCCAGGAAGGGATACTCGTGATCAGAACCACCCCATGGTTGTCCGTCACGTAGACGGGCCGGCTTGCGCTCTGCCAGTCGGTTTCCAGCCGATCGAACTCCATCTTGACAACGACGACACCGAGGGGAGCAACCGCGCTGCCGACGCGGCGGGAGATGAAGAGACCCGGACGCTTGCTGACGCTGCCCAAGGCGAATTGCTCCGCCGTTCCCTGCTCCATAGCGCGACGGAAATAGTCACGGAAGTTGTAGTCATTGCCGACGAAACTCAGAGGTTCGCGCCAATTGCTCGCCGAGACGGCTATTCCGTCCGGGCGAACGACATAGAGCACCGCAGCTTGCGTGCCGGTGACGAGCCGCTCAAGCTTGCGGTTCAGGATCTCGATTGCCTGGCTGTTTGCGGATGACAGCGCGTCGAGAACCTGCTGGTCCTCCGAGAGGAGAAGCGGCAGGGCGCGGGGACGCTCCAGCACGGCAGTCAGCAATGCGACCTTGAGATTGGCGTCGGTGCGGCCCTGGCTTTCGAGCGCTTCGATGGCGGATCGACGGCCATAGAATTCGGCACCCGCAAGCGCCGCCGCAATTATGACTATTGCCACCACAAAGAACAGGAACCAGGTGCGCCGCACCCGGCGAATGAGGTCTTGCGGCGCTGCATAGCCTGGCATTGTCGGTCGCTGAAGCATGAAGAGTCCATGTGCGAAATTCCGCATAGCGTCAAATCAAATTGTGCGGAAAGACGCGCGCAGGCAGACCTGTGTCTTCGGGGCGTTTTCAAAAAAAATAAGTGAAAACAGTCATATAGCATTGGCTTGGCAAACTGGCACACACGTTGCAGAAGCTATGTGATCAGCCATGTGGTTGTTGAGTTGCCAGACTTGCCCCGGGAGGCCGCTCGCGGTTTGGGGCCAATGGAGGATACTATGCATGTAGCCACTCCCGCCACGCCAGCGCGTGGCAAAGTTCCCTTTTACCGCCATCTCTATGTGCAGGTCGTTTTCGCTATCTGTGCCGGCATTCTGCTCGGACACTTCTATCCGGAAATCGGCACGGCGCTGAAGCCGCTGGGCGATGCTTTCATCAAACTCGTGAAGATGATCATCGCACCGGTCATCTTCCTGACGGTCGCGACCGGGATTGCGGGCATGTCCGATCTGCAAAAGGTCGGCCGCGTCGCCGGTAAGGCGATGATCTACTTCCTCGTCTTTTCGACGCTGGCGCTAGCTGTCGGCCTTGTCGTTTCCAATGTCATCCAGCCGGGCGCAGGAATGCACATCAATCCCGCGACGCTGGATGCCAAGGCCGTCGCCTCCTATGCCGAAAAGGCGCATGATGCGAGCGTCACCGGCTTCTTGATGAATATCATCCCAGACACCATCGTCGGCGCCTTCGCCGAGGGCGATATCCTGCAGGTCCTGTTTTTCTCGGTCCTGTTCGGCATGTCGCTGGCCTTGGTCGGCGATCGCGGCCGCCCGGTCGTGGATTTCCTCCAGGCCCTGACGGCGCCGATCTTCCGTCTCGTGGGGATACTGATGAAGGCGGCCCCTATCGGCGCCTTCGGTGCAATGTCGTTCACGATCGGCAAGTATGGCATCGGCTCGATTGCCAATCTCGCAATGCTGATCGGCACGTTCTATCTGACCTCGCTGCTCTTCGTGCTTGTCGTACTCGGCGCAGTGGCCCGTTACAACGGCTTCTCGATCCTGGCGCTGATCCGTTACATCAAGGAAGAGCTACTGCTGGTCCTGGGCACGTCTTCGTCGGAAGCCGCACTTCCCGGCCTGATGGCCAAGATGGAGCGGGCCGGCTGCAAGCGCTCGGTGGTCGGCCTGGTCATTCCGACCGGCTATTCCTTCAATCTCGACGGCACCAACATCTACATGACGCTGGCAGCCCTGTTCATCGCCCAGGCGACGGATACGCCGCTTTCGTTCGGTGACCAGATCCTGCTGTTGCTGGTCGCGATGCTGAGCTCGAAGGGTGCCGCAGGCATCACCGGCGCGGGTTTCATCACGCTCGCCGCAACGCTCTCCGTTGTTCCGTCGGTTCCCGTCGCCGGTATGGCGCTCATCCTCGGCGTCGACCGCTTCATGTCGGAATGCCGCGCGCTGACGAATTTCGTCGGAAACGCAGTCGCCACGATTGTCGTCGCCCGCTGGGAGAACGAGTTGGACCAGACGAAGCTTGCTGCGGCAATGGCCGGAGAGCTGCCGGAGGAGGTTGAAGTCCCAGCGCCTGTTCTGCAAGCAGCAGAATAGGATAAACGAACCAGACGCGCTCAAGGCGCGGCTGTTTGAGGAGGAAACGATGAGCGGCCCATGTTAGGCCGCTCATGCCAGTTTAGGTGGGGCGTGAATCGTAGCTCGTTAGCCGCTTCCTGAAGCGGCGATCGTTACTCGGCGGCGGCGGCAAGACATCCATCGATGATGCCCCTTATTTCCGCGCGGCAGGAGCCGCAGTTGGTTCCGGCATTGAGTTCCTTGCCGATCGCTTCGACGCTGTGGCAGCCGTTGCGGACAGCACCGACGATCTGGTTGACGCCGACGCCGAAGCAGGAGCAGACGGTGGCGCCCGGATCCGGCTTGTCCGCACCGGGGCGACCGGCGACCAGCGCGAAGCGCTTGCGCAAATTGGTGTGTTCGGCGCTGAGCTGTGAGATCGCCCAGTTGCGGGCGACGGCGACGGGTTCGCGTGCGATAAACAACGCCGCAAGCAGCCGCGTGCCGTCGAAGAAGGCGAGCCTCAGATCGCCGGATTGCTGGTCAGCGTAGCCGAGCGGTTCAACGTTTTCGGTGATGGCGAAGGTGGTGCGGCACCACGCGCACCAGTCCTCGACCGGTTGGTCGAAGGCCAGCTCCACGCGCCAGCCGCCGTCGGCCCTTGCCAGCGCCCAATAGTCGGCATCGAGATTGTTCGGCTTTGCCTCGGAAACTGCAAAGCCATAGCGCGCCGCCTTGAAGCGTCGAGCCGAAACCGCGACATTCTTGGACGCCGGCTGGCCCGAGATCGCGTCGGTCAAAGGCGCGACGACGGCGTCGATGCGGGCCTTCGCGGCAAACTGATCGTTCCAGTGCATCGGCACGAAAATGCTGCCGCGGGCCTGGCGCTCGGTGATCAGGGCGCGAACCACGGCCTTGCCGTGTGGGCTTTCGATCTCGACGAGACCGGCATTGCCGACGCCGATCTCGATCGCGTCGCGCGGATGGAGTTCGGCGAAGGGCTCGGCGATATGGGATGAGAGCCGTGCACTTTTGCCCGTCCGCGTCATCGTGTGCCACTGGTCGCGGATGCGGCCGGTGTTCAGCGTGAAGGGATAGTTGGCGTTGGTGCGATCCGAGACGACCGGTTCGACGGCGATGAAGCGTGCCTTGCCGTCGGCATGGTAGAAGCCGCCATTCGAAAAGAAGCGCTTGTCATTACCCCCCTCTGGCCTGCCGGCCATCTCCCCCACAAGGGGGGAGATTGGCTGGGCGCCTGCCCCTTCTTCTAAATCGACCGTCGAATAAGCCGCGAGGCTTGCTTCGGAGCGATGGTTACGCGGCTCATGATCTTCCCCCTTGTGGGGGAGATGGCCGGCAGGCCAGAGGGGGGCTGCCTCGCGTGCGGCAGGCCATTGGAAGGGAGAGAGTTCGTCATAGGCCCGGCGGTTCATGCCGATGTAGGCGCCGATATCGAAGTCGCGACTGCCGTTATTCTCGAAGGCGGAGAGGGCGGCGTGCTCGTCGAAGATCTCGGCATTGCAGCCGAAGTCGAAAGCTTCGGAAAAGCCCATGCGGCGAGCCACTTCGGCAAGCTGCCACCAGTCGGCGCGGGCTTCTCCGGGTACATCGAGAAAGGAGCGCTGGCGGGAGATACGGCGTTCGGAATTGGTGACCGTGCCGCTCTTTTCCCCCCAGCCGAGTGAGGGCAGAAGGACGTGGGCGTGGCGCGTGGTATCGGTGTCCTTCAGGACGTCGGAGACGACGACGAAAGGACAGACCCTGATGGCGGCCTCGACGGCGTCGGCATCCGGCATGGAGACGACCGGGTTGGTTGCCATGATCCAGAGCGCCTTGATCCGCCCGTCGGCGACTGCCCTGAACATGTCGACCGCTTTCAGGCCCGGCTTTTCGGCAACTCTCGGCGCACCCCAGAAACGCTGGACGCGGTCGCGATCCTCGGCACTTTCGATCGCCATGTGGGCGGCCAGCATGTTGGCAAGCCCGCCGACTTCTCGCCCGCCCATGGCATTCGGTTGGCCCGTCAGCGAGAAGGGCCCCATGCCCGGCCGGCCGATCCGACCAGTGGCGAGGTGACAGTTGATGATGGCGTTGACCTTGTCAGTGCCCGAAGAGGACTGGTTGACGCCCTGGCTGTAGCAGGTGACGACCTTCTCGGTGATGGCAAAGAGACGGTAGAATTCGCGAAGCTGCATGGCCGGCAGGCCGGTCAGCTCCAGCACCTCGTTGAAGGAGATTCCTGACGCAACCGTAAAGGCCTCGGCAAAGCCATTGGTATGTTCGGCAACGTAGTTCTGGTCGATGGCGTTGTTTGCGATCAGATGCTCGACGAGGCCGACGAAAAGCGCGACGTCGCTATCCGGGCGGATCGCCAAGTGCAGGTCGGCGATATCTGATGTCATCGTGCGCCGCGGATCGATGACGACGACCTTCATGCCGGGACGTGCCGCCTTGGCAGCCGCCAGCCGCTGATAGATGACCGGGTGACACCAGGCGAGGTTCGAGCCAGTGAGGATCACCAGATCGGCGAGCTCGATGTCCTCATAGGTGCCCGGCACGGTATCTGAGCCGAAGGCGCGGCGGTGGCCGGCGACGGAAGACGACATGCAGAGCCGCGAATTGGTGTCGATATTGGCCGAGCCGATGAAGCCTTTCATCAGCTTGTTGGCGACGTAATAGTCCTCGGTCAGCAGCTGACCGGAGACGTAGAAGGCAACGGAATCGGGTCCATGCTCAGCGATGGCATCCGAAAATCGTTGCGCGACGAGGTCAAGCGCCTGTCCCCATTCTGCCTGCTCGCCCGATATCTCGGGGTGGAAAATGCGCCCGTCGAGATCGACGGTTTCGCCAAGCGCCGAGCCTTTCGAGCACAGCCGCCCGAAGTTCGAGGGGTGATCCGGGTCGCCCTTGACGGAAACCTTGCCGTCGTCGGCGACCTTGGCGATGACGCCGCAGCCGACACCGCAATAGGGACAGGTTGTCTTGACCTCTTTTTCCATCATTCGGCCGCCATCATCACGCTTTCGAGCGCGATGAAGAGGGCGCCGTCCTCGTTGCGCACCGGGATGGTCCGCACCTCGCCCTCATCGGCGCCGAGCGCCTTTCCGGTCTCGAGCGAGATCACCCAGTTGTGCAGCGGGCAGGTGACCGCCTTCGCATGCACGATGCCCTGGGAGAGCGGCCCGCCTTTGTGCGGGCAGTGATCCTCGATGGCGAAGACCTCGTTTTCGGCGGTGCGGAAGACGGCAATCTTGCCCTGGGGTGTCTTCACGCAGCGCGCGCCCCGCAGCGGAATTTCAGAGATGTCGCCGATTGAAATCCAGTTCATGTCCATCTCCTTACTCAGCGGCCTGCGGGTAGCCGATCGTCGCCATCGGCTTGAACTCATGCTTGTCTTTGCCGGAGACGCGCTCCGACCAGGGGTCGACCTGGGCAAATTTCTGGGAGAAGATGAAGCGCTCGTAGTAAGCCTTCCGCTTGTCGGCGTTGTCCATGATCTGGCGGCGGATTTCGTCGAGGCCGACACGCTTTGCCCATTTGTAGATGCGCTCGAGATAACGGGCCTGCTCGCGGTACATTTGCGTCAGCGCCACGATATGCTCCACCGCCTCGTCCTCGGTCCTCACGAGCCCGAGAACCTCCGTGCCCTTGATGTCGAGACCGGCAGCACCTGCAAAATGGATCTCGAAACCGCTGTCGACGCAGATGACGCCGATGTCCTTGCAGGTCGCTTCAGCGCAATTGCGCGGGCAACCGGAGACAGCCATCTTCAGCTTGGCCGGCGTCCAGGAGCCCCACATGAACTTCTCGATGCGGATGCCGAGCCCGGTGGAATCCTGCGTTCCGAAGCGGCACCAGTCGGAACCAACGCAGGTCTTCACAGTGCGCAGCCCCTTGGCATAGGCCTGTCCGGAGACGAAGCCCGCCTTGCCGAGATCGGCCCAGACTGCCGGCAGGTCTTCCTTCTCGATGCCGAGCAGGTCGATGCGCTGGCCGCCGGTGACCTTCACCATCGGGATTTCGAACTTGTCGACGACATCGGCGATGGCGCGCAGCTCGTTGGAGTTCGTCACGCCGCCCCACATGCGCGGAACGACGGAATAGGTGCCGTCCTTCTGAATGTTGGCGTGGACGCGTTCGTTGATGAAGCGCGACTGGTAATCGTCGGCGTACTCGTCCGGCCAGTCGCAGACGAGGTAGTAGTTGAGCGCGGGGCGACACTTGGCGCAGCCGCACGACGTCTTCCATTCCAGCTCCTGCATGACGGCAGGAATGCTCTTCAGGCCCTTGGCCTTGATGAGCCGGCGGACGTCATCGTGGCCGAGTTCGGTGCAGGTGCACATCGGCTGGACGGCGGCCGGGTTGTAGCTGTCGCCAAGCGTCAGCGTCATCAGTTTTTCAACGAGGCCGGTGCAGGAGCCGCAGGAGGCCGAGGCCTTGGTATGGGCGCGTACGTCGTCCAGCGACGTCAGGCCCTTGGCTGTGATGGTCGAGGTGATCTTGCCCTTGCAGACGCCGTTGCAGCCACAGATTTCCGCGTCATCCGGCAAGGCTGCAACGGCCGCCATAGGGTCCAGCGGCGACCCTCCCTGATAGGCCTGACCAAAGATCAGCGTTTCGCGCATCTCCTTGATGTCGGTCTGTTTCTTTTTCAGATCGTTGAACCAGGCACCATCGGCGGTTTCGCCGTAAAGGACGGTGCCGATGATCTTGTTGTCCTTGAGCACAAGGCGCTTGTAGACGCCGGCGGAAGCGTCGCGCAGCACGATCTCCTCGCGGTCGTCGCCATCGGCGAAGTCGCCGAGCGAGAAGAGTTCGATGCCGGTGACCTTGAGCTTGGTCGGCGTGTCCGAATGCACGAAGGCCGCGGAGCGGTCGCCGGACAGATGCGAGGCGGCGACGCGGGCCATCTCGTAGAGCGGTGCGACCAGGCCATAGACCATGCCGTCGACTTCGGCGCACTCACCGAGCGCCATGATGCTGCCGTCCGAGGTCTGCATGCCGTCATCGACGACGATGCCGCGGTTGACCGCAATGCCGGCGTCCTTGGCAATGCCGGCATTCGGACGGATGCCGACGGCCATCACGACGAGGGTCGCAGGAATGACGCGGCCGTCGTCTAGCTCGACACCCTCGACCTTGCCATTGCCGATGATCGCCTTGGTGTTGGCCTTGCAGATGACCTTGATGCCGCGTTCCTCCACGGCCTTCTGCAGGAGGTAACCGGCAGCCGGATCGAGCTGACGCTCCATCAGCGTCGGCATCACGTGCAGGACCGTGACGTCCATGCCGCGCGACGCAAGGCCGGCCGCCGCTTCGAGGCCGAGCAGGCCACCGCCGATGACGATCGCCTTCTCGCGCGACTGTGCGGCAAGCAGCATCGCCTGCACGTCGTCGAGGTCGCGATAGGTGATGACGCCGGGCAGATCCTTGCCGGGCACGGGGATGATGAAAGGCACGGAGCCGGTGGCGATCACCAGCTTGTCGTAGCTTTCGGTGACGCCGTGATCGGAGGTGACCGTCTTGGCGGCACGATCGATCTTGATGATCTTGTGCCCTTTGTAGAGGGTGATGCCGTGCTTGATGTACCATCCATCACCATGGATGATGATCTCTTCGTAGTCCTTCTCGCCGGATAGAACCGGCGAGAGCATGATGCGGTCGTAGTTGACGCGCGGCTCGGCGTTGAAGATCGTGACCTGATATTGGCCCGGCGCCTTTTCGAACAGGTGCTCGAGCATGCGCCCGGGCGCCATGCCGTTGCCGATGATGACAAGCTTCTCAGTCATAGTTTCAAGGTCCTCAGATCAGGTGGCAGCGACGGTTTGTGCGGAGAGGCCCCGGCGGTCGAGTTGCCTGACCGACAGGTGCATCCAGATGAGCGAGATGACGACGATCGCAAAGAGCAGCATGAAGCAGCTCGACCAGAGGCCGGTCATGTCCTTGAGCAGGCCAAAGGCGATCGGCAGGATGAAGCCGCCGAGGCCGCCCATCATGCCGACGATACCGCCGACCGCGCCGACGCTTTCAGGGTAGTAAGCGGGGATGTGTTTGTAGACGGCCGCCTTGCCGAGGCTCATGACGAAGCCGAGGGCGAAGATGACGACGATGAAGACCGCAGGCGTGATGCCAAGCGCGGCACCCGTTCCGGCAGCCGGGAGCGACAGGATAAGCGTTGCGACGGCCGCGACCGCCAACATCACGTACATCACGCTGCGGGCGCCCTTCTTGTCGGAGACGACGCCGCCGAAGGCGCGGAAGATGCTGCCGGGGATGGAATAGGCAGCCGCGACCATGCCCGCAGTTGCCAGATTGAAACCATAGACGCCAACCAGATAGCGGGGCAGCCACAGCGACAGGGCAACGAAGCCGCCGAAGGCAAAGAAGTAATAGAGCGAGAAGCGCCAGACCTGGACATTCTTCAGCGGCGCGAATTCCTGTGCCAGGCTCTTGGAGGCGAGCTTGCCTTCGCGGCGGAGGCGGAAGGCCGGATCATCCGTCGTGGTGAACCAGAAGACGATTGCCATCAGCGCCAGGCCGACGGCCCAGATCTGGGCAACAGCCTGCCAGCCCCAGGCGATCAGGACGAAGGGTGCCGCGAATTTGGTCACAGCGGCACCGACATTGCCGGCGCCGAAGATGCCAAGCGCCGTTCCCTGTTTTTGCGCCGGAAAGAAGGGCGAGACGTAGGCAACACCGACGGCAAAGGAGCCGCCGGCAAGGCCGACACCGAGCCCGGCGATCAGCATCTGCGTGTAGGTGTGGGCATAGGAGAGCAGGAAGGTCGCCACGGCGGCGGCGAGCATGGTGAGGGTGTAGACGAGGCGGCCGCCATAACGGCCGGTCCAGATGCCGAGGACGATGCGGACGAGCGAACCGGTCAGGACAGGGGTGCCAACCAGCAATCCGAACTCGGCCTCGTTCAGGCCAAGCTCCTGTTTGATGCG
This sequence comes from Rhizobium sp. P32RR-XVIII, assembly GCF_012641395.1. Classification (GTDB taxonomy): domain Bacteria; phylum Pseudomonadota; class Alphaproteobacteria; order Rhizobiales; family Rhizobiaceae; genus Rhizobium. The sequence continues at coordinate 172,146 of NZ_JABAIH010000003.1, forward strand.
GATGCCGATGATCGCGAAGATCGTCCAGACGGCAAAACAGAGGGTGAAGGCGATCGTGGACATCCACAATGCTTTGGCTGGTTCGCCGGCGGACATGGACTGTGTGTTGCTGATAACAGACATGGCTTCTCCGGGGCCCGACGAGGTCGTGCCGATCCATTGTTGAACGTTGAAACAAAAAACGCCGCTCGGAGATTGCGTCCACGGGAAGGAAGGGTTCCCAGACTGCAACAACCTTGCGACGTCGATGTCTTTGCGAGCGCCTATTGCGCGCTCATCCGCCTGGATCGCCGTTGATCCGGGCAAAATTAATCCTGCAAGCTGCGTGCCAGTTTATGTCAGGATTTGTAGGCCGTTGAAATCACAGGAGAACCTACAGATTGAACGCCGATGCGCAATTTTCGGGCGGAAGAGTGCGCTGCGCATCTTTTGTGCGAATGCCGTATGTGGTGCGCGAGTCGCTGCCAGCCTTTTGTGCAGGGCAGCAGAAATCAGACTTCGTCCGCGCCCGGGGTTAAGCGTTGGGCGCTCTTGACGGCGAACCCGTCGACATATTCCACGAATTGCGCTGGATCGAAGATCCGGCCGTCCATAAAGCGGTCGCCGTCGCTATCACCCTCGACCCGGATATCGGCGTCCTGCGGCGTGCAGTTGTCGCCGAGCGCTGCCCTGTAGAGATCGGGACGATAGGCAGAGGCCGCCGATCGTGCGCTGTTCAGGCTGATCCCGGCCTGGCCCCAGCGGACCATCTGGCTGTAGATCCACAATGCCTGGCTCGGCCGTGGGTAATTCGCATAGTCGCCATGGAACATGAAGTAGTTGTCGATGACGCGGCGGCTGCCCGTGGCATCGAGGCTGAACTCGCCTGCGAGCACGTGCCTGATAATATCGACAGGAGCGGAAATATAACGCTGATCCGCCAATGCTTCGGCCAGGGCGTCGTGGTTTTCGGTGCGATCACACCAGCGCGACGCGGCATCCAGCGCCACGATCAGCCGGGAGACCGTTTCCGGATGGCTTTCGGCCCAATCGGGCCGCATGCCGACCACCTTTTCCGGCGCCGAGGGCCAGATATCCTGCTTCGCGGCAACGATCCGGCCGACGCCGCGTTCGGAAGCCACCATGTTCCAGGGCGCCCCGACGCAGAAGCCGTCGATCGCGCCGGCCGCCAAGGCGTCGGAGGTGAGGGGAGGCGGAACGACGACCAGCTTCACATCCCTGTCCGGATCAATCCCGCCGGCAGCCAACCAGTAGCGGAATTCGTAGTTGTGTGAGGAAAACGGATAGGTCATGCCAAGTGTCGGCGCGGGCTCGCCGCGGACCCGCATATCGGCGAATACTTTGGCCAGCGCCTTGGCATTCTCGATCGCGCTTGCCGTTTCCGAAATGCCCGCCACTTGGCGCATGCGCTCGAAGAGCCGGGTCGAGAGCGTGATCGCATTGCCGCCGCGTCCCAAAGAAAACGGTGCAATCGTGGGCGAGGGGTTCGATCCCAATCCGAGCATTGCGGCAACAGGCATTGGCGAGAGCATGTGGGCGATGTCGAACTGGCGAAATGCCAGCCGATCGCGAACATTCGCCCAGGAAACGTCCTTGACCAGATCGAGGGTCAGGCCCTCCTTCTCGGCAAATCCGAATTCTGCGGCGGCAATCAGCACCGAGGCATCGACAAGGGGAATGAAGCCGGCGCGCAGAATGCGAGGCCCTTCGCTGTGGAGCCGTAAAGGCGAAGACAGACGGCCCGGTTGTACTTCTATTCTCGTCACCGCATTTACTCCGCAATCCTCCGAACAATCGAATGGCGTTCGCGCCGGGTCACATTAACAATCCGGCTGCCGTCACGACGCTTTGCGCGATCTCGGACATCTTCTTCTTCTCATTCATCGCCGTCTGGCGCAGCAGGGCGAACGCCTCTTCCTCCGAAAGGCCGCGCATCCTCATGAGGATACCCTTGGCCCGTTCGACGACCTTGCGTTCCTCAAGTGCCGACTTCGCGTCGGCAAGTTCCCGCTGCAGGCGGCTGAACGCATTGAACCGGCTGACAGCCATATCGAGGATCGGTTTCACCCGCTCCTTTTTCAGCCCGTCGACGATATAGGCGGAGACCCCCGCTTCAACTGCCGCCTCGATCGACGCGCTATCCGATCGATCGACGAACATCGCGATCGGCCGGCTGATCGTTCGCGTGAGCTGGAAAAGATGTTCCATCATGTCGCGATTGGGGTTCTCGATATCGATGATGATGACATCGGGCTTCAGCGTTTCGATGATGCGCGCGACGCCGTGGACCTCATGGACCACCGCTACACGCGTATGGCCAGCCTCCCGCAGCCCCTCTTCGATGATTGAGGCGCGGATCGTATTTTCATCGATGACAAGCACTGTCAGGTCACAACGGCTCATGCGTCATTTTAACCGCACTGCAGCACAACAGGCAAGATGAACAGCCGTAAAATTAAGCAATAATAATAAATGCACAAAAAATGTGCGACTGCGAATGTTTCGAGCATTTCCGGTTTACCGGACCGAGACGTCGCGCAGTGGGTCCGTGCCGGTGACGATGTCGGCTGTTTTTGAAGACGCGTCGCGGTCTCTCGCATCTCCAAAATCATAAATCAGCTGCTGTCCTGTGTGCCGCGTCTGCTTCCGCGTGCTACGATATCGTTTCATTCCACAGCTAAGGACGATCAAGACATGACGGGCCAAGATGGCAGTATTCTGGATTATGCCGGAGTTCTTGCCGTGTTTCTTCTGGTCGGCGCTAATGGCTTCTTCGTGGCTGCCGAATTTGCACTGGTTTCCGTGAGGCGCAGCCGGGTCGCCGAACTTGCCGCTGCGGGGCGGATGAACGCTTCGGCGCTTCAGCGGGCGGTAGACAGTCTCGACGCAAATCTCGCGGCGACGCAGCTCGGCATCACGATCTCCTCGCTTGCTCTCGGCTGGGTCGGCGAACCGGCGCTGGCGCATCTGATCCAGCCACTGCTGGCGTGGCTACCGGGCGAATGGGCCGTGAGAGGCTCGCACGCCATCGCCGTCGTCATAGCATTCATCATCATAACGGCGCTTCATATCGTGCTCGGCGAGCTGGCGCCGAAGAGCCTGGCGCTACAGCGAAGCGAAGGAACGGCGCTCGCCGTCGTCCGGCCGCTCGATTTCTTCCGCACCCTGTTCAAACCGGCAATCTTCGTTCTCAATGGCCTGGGCAACCTCGTGCTCCGAGCCGTTGGTCTTCGTGCGGGAGCAGGCGAATCCTCCTTTCATTCTCCGCAGGAACTGAAGCTGCTGGTGGCCGAGAGCCAGGAAGCGGGCCTTCTCAATCCGGTGCAACAGCAGCTCGTCGAACGGGTGCTCAATATCGGCGAGAGACCGATCTCCGACATCATGACGCCACGCCTCGATGTCGACTGGTTCGATGCCGATGACAGCGACGCTGAAATCCTGAAGACGATCCGGGAGTGCCGGCACGAGCAGCTTCTCGTCGCCCGGGGCTCGATCGACGAACCGATCGGCATGGTTCTAAAGAAGGACCTGCTCGATCAGGTTCTGGATGGCGGAAAGATCAGGCCTCTGGATGCGATCAAGCAGCCGCTGGTGCTCCATGAAGGGACCTCGGTGGTGCGCGTTCTCGATAGCTTCAAGGCCTCGCCGGTCCATCTTGCCATCGTCATCGATGAATATGGTAGCCTTGAGGGTATCGTCACGCAGACCGATCTGCTCGAAGCGATTGCCGGAGATCTCCCGGGATCCGACGAGGAGCCGACCATCATTGTCCGCGAAGACGGCTCGCTGCTCGTCGATGCGATGATGCCAGCCTTCGACGCTTTCGAAAGACTCGGTTTGCGTGAAAGACCGGATGCCGATTTCCACACGCTCGCGGGCTTTGCCCTTCACCAGCTCCAGCACATTCCCGAGACCGGTGAAACCTTCGAGTTCGACGGATGGCGGTTCGAGGTCATCGACATGGACGGCATGCGCATCGACAAGATCATGGCGACGCGCGCGTCGGCAGACGCGGCGGATATCTAGCCGACGCGCTTCCAGAATTGCCGCCGGGGCGCGAGGAGCGCTTGCTGATGGCCACGAGGAGCGTGTATTGCTACCGCCGATAGAATTCATACCGTGACCTAAGGATAGAGGAACGACCCCATGAGCCTTCGCATCAACGACATCGCCCCGGATTTTACCGCCGAAACCACTCACGGGCCGATCCGTTTTCATGACTGGATCGGCGACGGCTGGGCCGTGCTTTTCTCCCATCCGAAGAACTTCACGCCGGTGTGCACGACGGAACTCGGCGCGATGGCGGGCCTCGAAGGCGAATTCCGCAAGCGTGGCGTCAAGATCATCGGCATATCGGTTGATCCGGTCGAAAGCCACGGCAAGTGGAAGGGTGACATCAAGGCCGCGACCGGCTTCGACGTCGAATATCCGCTGATCGGGGATAAGGATCTCAATGTGGCGAAGCTCTACGATATGCTGCCGGCAGGCGCGGGCGAGAGCTCCGAAGGCCGCACGCCAGCCGACAATGCCACCGTCCGCTCCGTCTTCGTGGTTGGCCCTGACAAGAAGATCAAGCTCATCCTCACCTACCCGATGACGACGGGCCGCAACTTTGGTGAAATCCTGCGCGCCATCGACTCTATTCAGCTGACCGCCAAGCATCAGGTGGCGACGCCGGCAAACTGGCAGCAAGGCGAGGACGTCATCATCACGGCGGCGGTTTCGAACGAAGACGCGATTACCCGCTTTGGCTCCTTTGACACGGTCCTTCCCTATCTGAGGAAGACCAAGCAGCCTGCCAACTGACGCAAGGCGTGAGTTCTATGTCAGCGCCACCGGGCCTAGAGATGATCTGGATGCTTTCGCGGACGCCCAATCTCTGATGGCTTGCGCCATGCTCGCCTGATGATCTGCAAACGAGAACCCCGAGATCTTTTTTCGGGGTCTCAGGTCATGGTCGCCATCTTCAAGCCAGAGCAGGTCTATCTTGCTGGACAGGGAGTAGCCCGGCACCTCTTCCCGTGTGCCGAACGCATCCCGCGTTCCCTGCACGATCAGTGTCGGCGTCTCTAGCGTCTCCAGATGCTTCGTACGGAGCTGGCCAGGTTTGTCCGGCGGGTGGAACGGATAGCCGAGGCAGACGAGCCCTATGATCTTGCCCTCACGAAAGAGTTCGTCGGCAACCATGCTGGCAACACGGCCGCCCATTGATTTGCCGCCGATGATAAGAGGGCCGCACGCGGCGAGTTGCTCGACGGCGGCAAGATATTCTGGAATGAGCCTGTCGGCGCGGGGAGGCGGTTTCCGGCCATCGGATGTTCGCCGTGCCGCCATATAGGCGAACTCGAATCTGGCGACGCGAAAGCCGACGGCTGCGAGAGCCTCGGCCGCGGCTGTCATCGACGTCGAATCCATCGCTGCGCCAGCACCGTGTGCGAGCAGCATCGTCACCTCGGCGTTGTCAGGACCAGTTGTTAGAAATCCATTTTGCATGGGTGATTCATAGACGGCCGGCTGGGCTTTGTCAGTAATTTGGCGGCTATTCGGGCTGCGAACGGGTTTCTCTCCAATACTGTATGATAATTCGCCACTACGACCAATTCGGCACTTACGTCCAACGGATTTTCACGGCATATTAGAAAATTAGAAAATAGGGCATGAGGGAGCATTCGAACAATTCGGTAAGTACGCTCGGATGTCTTCCGTATTGGTTAGGGAGGACCAATCATGAGGCGAATTTTGGTGTTCGTGGCATCCGCCGCGGCGTTATCGCTTGGGGTGTCTCACGCATTCGCGCAATCGGGCAGCGTCGAGAAAGCAGTGGGCGGCTACAACTTCACTGAAGCCGCCAAGGAGGCTCCCGGCACGAAGGATTTCCATTCGGCCGACGGTCATTTGACCTTTGCGATCGTGACGCATACGGCAGGCAACGGCTTCTTTGACCCTGTCTATGTCGGCGCTACCGTTGCCGGCAACATGATCGGCGCCAAGATACTGCTGCTTGGCTCGGAGTCGCCGGTGGACGATCCGGCGCGTGAAATCGAAATCCTGAACCAGATTGTTCAGGATCCGACGATCGACGGCATTATCATGACGACGCCGCAGGTCGGCGCCTACAACGATATCGTCAAGGCCGCAGAGGCCAAGGGCATCCCGGTCGCAACGACCAACTCGTTCGACGCGACCCTCCTGAACCGCAGCGCCATCAGCCATACCGGCCAGGACGCATCGGCTGCGGCAATCGGCGGCGAAGCGCTCGCCAAATGCGTGCTCGACAGCGGCAAGACCAGCGGCTCGATCGTGCTGCCGTCCTCAACAGCGATGGGCAACATCGAGGTGAACAACCGCGTGACTTCCGCTTTCAATGCGATCGTCAAGACGCTGAAGGATGCGGGCAAGCTCGACGCCTTCAAGGTTGACGCCGGCCCGGAGAATGTCGGCATCGATACGAATCCGAACGACCCGGTCAATGGGCTTGTTACGCTGTTCGAGTCGCGCGGTGATGTGGTCGGCGTCTTCACCGCCAACAACGTCTTTACACCGCCGCTCGTCAAAGCGGTCGCACAGGCCGGTATGACTGGCAAGATCTGCGCCTTCGGCTTCGATCTCGGCCCGGCTCAGCAAGAAGGCATCGCCGCCGGGAACCTGACCGGTTCGCTTGGACAGCAGCCTTTCCTGCAGGGTTTCTGGCCGGTCATGCAGCTTTATCTGCAGATCGATCGCGGCATCTCTGCCGCCAATCTCGATACGCGCGCTCAGCTCGTAACGAAGGAGACGGTCGCAAACGTCGGCAAGCGCTTCGAGAACTGATTGCGCTTGAAACTCTGAATAAGGGCAGGAGGACGCAGACCTCCTGCCCTCCGATACAGGGATCGACCGGAGAACCTTATGCCGCTCACCACGACGACTTCGCTCGGCCGTGCGCCGCCTCAGCTTTTTGGCGGCTGGGAGGGCGGTCTTCTCGTCTTTCTCGCGCTGCTCTATCTCGTCGGAGCTCTTGTCAATCCAGCCTTCTTCGGGTCAACGGAGGCGCTGCACGCACTGCTCCGGGACACGTCGCGTGTGGGGATCATCGCCGTTGGAATGACCTTCGTCATCGCCAACAAAGATCTCGATCTTTCAGTCGGTTCCACCTACGGCCTGGTCGCCGTGGTTTTCGCTCGGCTTTTTGCCTCGAGTTTTCTGGACTTCGACATCCTGACCTCGATCGTCCTGTGCTTGCTTTTGGGCGCGGCGATCGGCGTGATCAACGGCGTCCTGGTGACTGTCCTGAAAGTGCCGGCATTCATCGCGACGCTGACGATGCTTTTCATCGGTCGCGGCTTCGTGCTCGCGCTGACGCACGGGCAAGCGATCTACTATTCCGAGAAGGCGAAGGAGGCGCCGCTCTTTTTCCACTTGGGCGAAACGAATGCACTCGGATTCAACAACCAGATCGTAATCTTCCTGCTCGTCGCAATTGTCGGCGCCTACGTGCTTGCCAAGACCCGCTGGGGATACGAGACCTTGGCGACCGGCGGCAACGAGCAGGCGGCGGTCTATGCAGGTATCCCCACGGGCTGGGTGCGCACCCGCGCCTACCTGATCTCGTCGCTTTGCGCGACACTGGCAGCGCTTCTGTCGGCGGCGCAGGACAAGGGGGTGACCCCACTCTACGGCGTTAGCTGGGAACTCACCGTCATCGCCTCCGTCGTCATCGGCGGCGCATCGATCCTTGGCGGGCGCGGCCGTGTGATCGGTTCCTGTCTTGGAGCTGCGGTTGTCGTCCTGATCGACAAGGTGCTCCGTGAAGGTTGGCCAATCACCCGCGTCATCGTCATCGACGGGGAGAATGTCACAGTCAATGCCAGGTTCACGCTGCCGGCAGGCGCAGTGCTGATCTTCCTCGGCCTGCTTCTAGTTATCGCCGTCCTCATCGAGCCCCACGTCATTCGGCGCCAGTTTGCGGGCCGTTTCTGGGCTTGGCTCCGGGGTCGGCCGCCGCCGCCGGCCTATGAGATGGGCGGTGTGGCGCTTGAAGGCGTGCAGACCAAGGGAGCGATGACGACCGACGCGGCGCTGTCGGCAACCGGCCTTGGCAAATTCCTTGCGCGCCGCGACGCACTCGCCATTATCTTGACCATGGTGCTGTGGCTGACAGGCCTTGCACTAAGGCCGGACTACTGGTGGAACCTCTCCAACACCTTCGCGATCCTGCTGAATTATACCGAACTGGCCCTGATTGCGGTCGGGCTCACCTATGTCATCGCGGCCGGGGACATCGATCTTTCCGTCGGTTCCGTGCTCGCGCTGGCCGGGAGCACCGCCGCCTATTTCCTGAAGGTGCTCGGCGCCGACCCGCTCACCGCGATCGCAATGGGCCTGCTCGCGGGAATGATTGCCGGGCTGGTCAACTCTATCGTTACAGTCGGGTTCAAGCTACCAGCCTTCATCGCAACCCTCGGCATGTTCTACATCGCCCGAGGCCTTGCCGCCTGGTTCGTGGCCGGCCAGCAACTGACCGGCTGGTCGGAGGGTTATAACCTCCTCGGCCGGAAGTTGAACGACGTGCTCGTCCATCTTGGCTTTTCGCTGCCCCCCGGAATCCTGCGTAGCGTGGCCGAGGTCGTCAGCGTCCAGACGATCTGGATGTTTCTTGTCGCCCTGCTTGCGGGCATCGTGCTCGCCTTTACGCCGTTCGGGATGAAAGTCTGTGCCACGGGTGGCAACATTCGCGCCGCTGCCTATGCCGGCATCAATACCAACCGCGTGCGCTTCATTGCGCTGATGCTGGCGGCGCTCTGCGCAAGCATGGCCGGGATCATCAACGTCGCCTATTTCCGCAGTTTCAATCCAGTCGCAGGCCAGTTCCGCGAGCTTGACGCCATTGCCTCCGTCATCATCGGCGGCGGCTCGATCTTCGGCGGTTACGGCACGATGATCGGCTCCCTTGCAGGGGCAGCCGTCATCACCCTCATCCGCGCGCTGCTGCAGCTCAACGTCCAGGGATTCACCATGCCGCAGCATTGGATCAACGTCTTCATCGGCGTTATCCTGATCGTTGCGGTGCTGATCGACATCTGGGTGCGCGAAGCCAAGATTTTCGCACGTCTCGGCGCCAGGCTGCCCGGACGCGCTCGAATACGGGAGAGTTCCTATGGCTGACGCGACGCCATCCCAGCCGATCGTCGAAATGCGAGGGATCGAGAAGTCCTTCGGGGCGGTGCAGGCGCTCCGCAAGGTCGATCTCGTGCTCTATCCCGGCGAGATTCTCGGTCTGGTCGGCGACAACTCGGCCGGCAAATCGACGCTGATGAAGATACTGACCGGCGCCTATCAGCGCGACGCCGGGGAGATCCTGGTGGCCGGCACGCCCGTGCATTTCAAGAGCCCGCACGAGAGCCGCGACGCCGGCATCGAGATGATCTACCAGGATTTCGCACTGTGCGGGAACATGGATGTCGGCCAGAACATCTTTCTCGGCCGCTGGCCGCTGAAAGGTCCCTTCGTTAACCGAAAGAAGATGTATGCGGAAGCCGATCATGTGCTGAAACGGCTCAAGGTCGATGTGAATTCCGTCTATCAGAAGGTCGAAAGTCTGTCCGGCGGCCGTCAGCAATCGGTCGCGATCGCGCGTGCGATTTCCTTTGACCCGCGCGTCGTCATCCTCGACGAGCCAACAGCCAACCTTTCCGTGATGGCGACCGAGCGTCTGCTTGAAACCATGCTGGAGCTAAAGAAGCAGGGCGTTGCCCAGATCATCATCTCGCATCGCCTCGTCGATATCTTCGCGGTGGGTGACCGCGTCATGGTGCTGAAGCGCGGCGAATATGTCGGCGACCGCTACGTCAAGAACACCGACGAGCATGAAGTTCTCGAGATCATCGTCTCGGGCACGCGGGAACAGGCGCTGACAGCCGATGACGCACGGCGGATCACGGGTCAAAGCTTTTAGTATTTTCGCAGCAGACGCTTGGCAGTCTTCGGGTTGCGCCGGCTCGGAACGATTTCGTCGAGAACGTAGCCATCTTGATCGACAGCCCGCCACAGACAATGTTTACGGCCGTCAATCCTCGCGACCACTTCATTCAGACGCCGGACATCGCTGGGGCTCGGTGATTTCCGCGCAAACGGCCAGCATATTCCGGGCCGAACGTCCTCGCCCGGCACCGGATCGTCTCATAAGAAACGATGATGCCGGGTTCCGGCAGCATCTCCTCCACCCAGTCGCAGGTTCAGCAGAAACCGAACGTCGAGCCAGACCGCATGCGCGATGGCCGTGAACGACAAACGATGGCGTTTGTAACCGACAGTGCGCTGGACCACGATGATCGATTACTGCAAACGACCTCACCTATCGTCAACGTGACATTACCCTGCATGCGGCCAGATGGTTTCTTCCTCGTCGAGGATCACTCGCTTTCTATGCTTGCTTCGAAGCGATTGCGGACGCTCGACATCGTCATCACGAGCACCAGGAGCACAGCGATTCCAGTCAAGCATCCGGCCGAAACCGCTCTTTGCGGACTTAACCTGACATTAACCTTCAACGAGATCGCGGTCGTTCGCCAAAGCGCGACCGAAGGCGGGTTTTTCGGACGCATATAAACGCCGCGGAGAGCTTTGTCAGCTCGCCGGCGCCCACCAACTTCTGGAGATCCCGATCCGCCGATGTCGCCCATCATCGTGTCGGCTCCGCCCTGGGATAGACCTTGCCTGGAGTCGATGTTGTTTCAGTTCGTCCAATCTAGCCGTGTCTTTCACCTAGCAGGCTGCGAAAGGCTGCAAGGTCGGCAACGTCAGCCGGAATGGCTTTTTCCCACGACGATTTGTTCCTAGATGGAAAGATGGTCTTTCCGAAATAGCGCTTCGCCTGGCGCGCCTCCATAGTTAAAAATCTTAGAATTACCCGAGCTTGGGTGGAGGACCCGAAACTCTGCAGCTCATACGAGCAAGAAAAAAGCACTGAAGATTTCAGGGAGGGAATCGAGCAAGTGACTGATGAGCGTATGAAGGCGCACGCTCTTGGCCGTATGGCCTTGACGCAAGCGCCGCAGGAGGAGGGCCGCGACTGGTTCGGCAATTTCAACTGGAGCAACATTGGGCTTTGGGTGCTCATCGCGGTCACGGCCAGCATAGTCCTACCGCCGTTTATCTTCCTTCTGCAGACAAGTTTCCAAGTCCAGCGGCTGGGCGAGAGCAGCTACACTTTTGGAAATTACCTCAGAGTCCTCCAGCTCAGCGGCTGGCATCTGTGGCAGACGACGCTGATATTCTCCATCGGCTCGTCATGCGTCTCAATAGTGCTTGGCTTCAGCGCCGCCTGGCTTGTGGTGAGGACCAACGTGCCGTTCCGCCAGACAGTCTATGTCGGCGCCTTCCTATCTCTCGCCGCGCCTCTCATCGTCAAAGGCATCGGCTGGATAATGCTTCTCGGCCCCAACAACGGGCTGATCAATATCTGGCTGATGCACGCTTTTAGGCTCGAGTCGGCGCCGCTTCATCTCTATGGCACCGGCGGGATGATCTTCGTCGAAGGTCTCCTGTGGACGCCTGTTGCATTCCTTTTGGCGCTGCCGCCGCTCATGGCGATGGACCCGTCGCTTGAGGAGGCTTCGTCGGCCTGCGGCGCCCGCCGCTGGCAGATGCTCTGGTATGTGACCTTGCCGCTCGCCCGGCCAAGCATCATGGCGGTTTTCCTGCTGGCGCTGATCCGCTCGCTCGAATCCTTCGAGGTCCCGCTCCTGATCGGCACGCCGGGCCATGTCGAGACAATCACGACGGCGATCTACCATGCCATGCATTCCGGCTTCGTTCCGAGCTACGGAGAAGCAACGGCCTATTCCGTGCTGCTGATGGGCGTCGTTGCCCTGCCGCTCGTTTGGTATTACCGATCGACGCGCGAGAGCGCTCGTTATGCGACCGTGACCGGCAAGGGTTTTCGTCCCGCGCGCATTGAACTCGGCAGATGGAGATGGCTTTGCGCGGCCGTCGTGCTGATCATTCCGCTTTCGTTGGCCATGCCTGTGCTCGTGATGCTCTACGCCTCGTTCCTGCCGTTCTACGGCTCGCCGTCGCTCGACGCTTTCCAGACGATGTCGTTTGACAACTATATCTCCATCTGGAGCCGGGCCAACATTCTGTCCGGCATATGGAACAGCGTCGTCATAGGTTCGATCAGCGCTACCGTGGTCGCCGGCTTCACTTTGCTCCTCGCCTGGATGGTGATCCGCAGCCGTCATCCGGCGAGGTGGTCGCTCGACGTGCTGGCGTCGCTGCCGCTTGTCTTTCCGGGTATCGTCGCCAGCATAGCCATCATGATCCTGGCCCTCTTCCTGACGCGCTGGATCCCGATCTACGGCACGATCTGGGTCCTGGTCCTCGCGTTCCTCCTCAAGTTCATGCCGTTCGGCATGCGCTTCTGTTATTCGGGCATACTGACGATCCACAAGGACCTGGAGGAGAGCGCGCGGGCGAGCGGTGCGCCTCCCTGGACCGTACTCCGCAAGATTGTACTGCCGCTGACGATGCCGGCTGTCCTGGCGACATGGATTTATGTGTTCATGCATGCCATCCGCGATCTCTCGACCGCCATCCTTCTTTCCGGTCCCGGAAATTCGATCGCTTCGGTCGTGATCCTCGATCTCTGGAACAATGGTGAGATACCTGAACTGGCGGCGCTCAGCATCGTCATCTGCATCGGCGTCACGGTCATGGGCATATTCTTCATGCGCCTGTCAGGAAAGAGAGGCCTGAAGGCCTGAAGCATCGTCTCCGCCGTCTCGCGGCCGCACAGAAACTGGAGAAAGTCACGTGCTGGAAGTCACAAATGTCAGCAAACAGTTCACCGGAGGCGACGGTGCGAAGTTCAACGCCGTCGACGGCGTGACCTTCAGCGTCGCGGAGGGGCAGCTGTTCACCTTGCTCGGCCCGTCGGGCTGCGGCAAGACGACCACGCTGCGCTGCATAGCAGGTCTGGAACACGCCCAGCGTGGCGAGATCCGGATCGGCGGCACGACGGTGTTCGCGCCGGCCCGGCGAATCAATGTGCCCGTGCATCGCCGCGACTTCGGCATGGTCTTTCAGTCCTATGCCATCTGGCCGCACATGAATGTCTTCGACAACGTAGCCTTTGCTCTCAAGGTGGCACAGCCGGTGCCGCCGCGGGCCGAGATCGTGCAGCGCGTCAACGATGCGCTGGAACGCGTCCACCTCGGGCATCTCGCCTCCCGCGACGCCGTCAAGCTCTCGGGCGGCCAGCAGCAGCGCCTGGCGCTCGCCCGTGCATTGGTGCGCCGGCCGAAGCTGCTGTTGCTCGATGAGCCGCTGAGCAATCTCGACGCCAAGCTCCGCGAGGACATGCGCAGCGAGTTGAAACGGCTGCAGCAGGAGCTGAATATCACCAGCCTGTATGTCACCCACGACCAGTTCGAGGCGCTGGCGCTGTCGGATGTCATCGCGGTGATGAACGACGGAAAGGTGCAGCAGATCGGCTCACCGAAGGAGATCTACGAAAGGCCGGCCAACCGCTTTGTCGCAAAGTTCATCGGTTCGACCAACTTCATTCCCGGCAAGGTGCTCGATCGCATCCCGGCAACGGCGGACGCGCCGGCGGCCCGCCGGGTCGAGACGCCCATCGGCATCCTGTCATGCATGGCTGGCACGCTTGCGGAGCGCGGAACGCCGGTTTTGGTCGCCATGCGACCGGAGCACGTATCCGTTTCCCATGCGGGGTCGGTGGAGGGTGAAAACACCGTTGTCGCTCGGGTAGAGAGGCTCACCTATCTGGGCGAATGTACGGAGATCGAGACGCGTATCGGCGGACATGCATTCAAAGTAAGAGCCCATCCGGACTTCGTGTCGAAGGTGGGCGATACCATCCGGCTGCAACTTCCGGCCCATCGCTGTGTCCTTCTGCCGGAGGATGCAGCGTCAAGCACGAAGCGTGTCGAGGCGGTCAGCGCCTGAGGTGCCCGACCGCTCGGAAATCTGAGTCTCGGACGGCCCGCCCGGAAAGGTCGTGCATAAATTATGGCCGCTAGGCCGAATTTCAGCCGGGTCTGTTCCCGGAGCCGGCAGCGGCGGGGGAGGCCGATGCCGGAGCAACTGATGACTGCGGCTTCCGCGCAGGCGAAAGCGGCCAACCCATGGAGGAATCGATGTTCACATTCGCTTACCGACGCGCCTTGGTCGCGTTAGGCACCGGTGTCCTGATTGCAGCGTCTGTCTTGCTCGCCCCGGCCTGGGCGCAGGACGCGGATAAGGTGAAGGAGGTGGCCAACTACCATGGCGAAGACCGCCAGGCGATGCTCGAAGCCGGCGCGAAGGCCGAGGGCAAGTTGGTGATCTATACGACTGGCACGCAGATCGATCCGCTCGTTGCCAAGTTCCATGAAAAATACCCTTTTATTGCCGTCGAGCAGTTGCGCGCCAGCGCGTCCGATATCGCCCGTCGGGTCTTCGAGGAATACCGTGCCGGCTATTTCGCCGTCGATGGCTTCGAACTATCGGCCTACGGCCTGATCGTGCCGCGCGACAACGGGGCACTGCTGCCATTCTACTCGCCCGAGGCAGCGAACTTTCCCGACAACGCCAAGGAAACGAACGGGAACTGGATCGTCGTGCGCGAATCCTATCCGGTCCTCGGCTACAACACCAAGCTCGTTGCCGAAGCGGATGTTCCGAAGACGTTCGACGACCTGCTCGACCCCAAGTGGAAGGGCAAGATGGCGGTCTCCGGATCGCTCTCAACCACCGGAAACTGGATTGGCTCCCTTGTGATCTCCAAGGGAACTGATTTCGTGCGTCAGCTCAAAAAGCAGGATATCCGGGTCTATGAGGTGACGGGCCGCGCACTGGCAAACCTGCTCGTCTCCGGCGAGGTCGCCATATCACCGAATGTCTACGACTCTCACATTCTGGCGAGCCAAAAGGCGGGGGCGCCCGTCGCATGGCGCGCGCTCGGACCGGTCACCGTCACGGATACGAGTGTCGCACTCGCTTCGCGGGCCCCGCATCCGCATGCGATGATGCTCTTTGCAGATTTCCTGATGTCCAAGGAGGGGCAGGAAATGTACAAGACGCTCGGCTATTCGTCGCCTCGCACCGACATGCAGACGGGAACATCTCCGAAGGAGAAGATCTATCTCTCCAACCGGCCGAACTACATACAGGAGTTCGAGGAGTGGTCCGCCCTCTTCAAGGAGGTCTTCCTGCGGTCCGGCCAGTGATGATTGACGGCCGCCGCGACGCGGCGGCCACACCTGCGATGGGCGGGTTCATGCTATTGTTTCGTGTCTCCAAGGAGCAGCTAAGTGTTCGAAGAATTCGTTCCGCGCAAGAAGATCGGGTATCTGGCGCCGTTACCTGTTATCGACAATCAGCCATATGAATTCTATCGCCTCGCACCACCCGGCGTCATGATGGTGATGACGCCGGTCGGTCTCGGGGAATTCTCCAAGGAGGATGTGGAGCGCGTGTACGAACCCGTCGACAGGCTGGTCGACAGCCTGACGGAGCGCGGCGTCGACATCATTGTCATGGCGGGCGTTCCGCTGCCGCTCCTGATCGGCATCGAGGGCCACGACCGGCTGATGGATCATATCTCGGCGCGCGCGGGCGTGCCTGCGGTCTCTCAGGTGGGCAACGTCACTGCAGCGATGCGGCACCTCGGTCTGCGTAACGTCGTCGTCGCCAACAAGTGGACGGACGAGATGAATGCGTCGCTCGGCGCTTTCATGGCTCGCGAAGGGGTTTCCATGGCCGGCGTTTCCAGCCAGTCCATGGCACCGAAGGATTTCGTGCGCATGCGCTCGCAAAACAGCATGGAATTGGCCTATGAACTCGGCCGGAGAGCCTTTGAGCAATTCCCCGAAGCCGACGGCCTTTACATCGGCGGGGGCGCCTGGATTTCGCAGCCGGTCGTGGAGAAGCTGGAGGAAGAGTTCGGCAAGCCGGCGATCTGCAATCAGACGGCCATGCAATGGAACGTCTTGAGCATACTAGACGTGAGGGAGCCGGTAGAGGGCCACGGCAAGCTCCTTGCGAGTGGCGCCTGCGTCTGAGTGCACTTTTGCGTGAGACTGCCAGCCGCTGATTTCTTGGTTTCCCGGATGCTGATTGATGGCCAACTGAGCGAAGCGAAAACGACGGCTGGCTGGCTTCGCTCAGTCCGGCGGACGAGCAACTGATCGGCGGGTGCCGGCGGCGACCGGAACGGGCCGTGGAAATCCTTGAGATCGAGGTTAAGCACGCCGGCAACACGATCGGCAAGTTGCAGTGTTATGTCGAGGCTACCGAAGATTCGAATGCGGATGCATCCCCTCGGCTCGTTATCCCGACTGTCCGACTGATAGCCTCTCGACCAAGAAGTCGATGAGTACGCGTATTTTCGTCGGCAGCTTCTCGAAGTTCGGGAACAGGAGCTGTAGTTGCTGGTCGGTGATGATTCGGTCTTCGAACAGGCTCACCAGCGCGCCTTGGGCAATCAGATCGTCCGCGGCGAAGTTCAGCATCCGCGCGACGCCGAAGCCGTTCGTCGCCGCCTCCCGGATGACCAGCGGGCTGTTTGACCGCAAGGCGCCATTGACGCGCAGTAGCTTCTGCCCGTCGCCATCGGCAAAACTCCATTCATCTGACTGAGGCTGGTTGAGTAGCACCAGGCAATTGTGGTCGAGCAGATCCTCGGGCCGCTCCGGACGGCCCTTACGCTCCAGATAGGCGGGTGACGCAACGATCCGGTACGGAACCGGCCGGAGCGATCGGCGGCGGATGTTGGGCGATCCCGGATTCCCCTCGCGCGTCAAGTCATTGGTGCGAAAGCCGATGTCGAAGTCGTGCTCGATCATGTCGAGGCCCGGCTTGCCGAAGACCATCTCGATCCGGATGTCCGGATGGCTATTCATGAATTCCAGGATCAGGGGCCAGACCAGGATCTGGCCGGCGCCGGGCGACGAATGGATTCTGATGTCGCCCTTCATCTCTATACTGAGGCAGTCGGCAGCAGCGCGACCCTGCTCGATCTCGCGCAAGCCGCGGACGCAGCCGTTGTAGAATTCCTGGCCAGCGTCGCTGATGGACAGTGTATGGGTTGTTCTGTGTATCAGCTTGACGTCGAGGTAACGCTCCAGCCGGGCAATGCTCTTGCTAACCGCAGATTCCGAGAGGTTGAGGGCCTTGCCGGCGGCGGAAAAACTACCAAGATTCACCACCTTGATGAAGAGCTGAAGGTCTCGAACGTATATCAAACCCGGCTGCTTTCTCTCTGTCCTCGGCCTCGGGTAGCATCGACAACGTCACAACGCCGCGGACTGTGACGGCGCCGGACCCCTTACGCCCGGGAGGCAGCCGAGGGCAGCGCGACCGTCGCGGTCTCCGGCAGACAGATCGTCACAGTGGAGCCGACGTCCACGCCAGCCACGGGTGCGCAGCGGACCGTGAGGCTGAGATCGTGTCCCATGACCACTTTATACTCCAGAAGTTCGCCGAGAAAAGTCTCGCCGAGCACCGTTCCTTCGAACCGGTTGGCGCCATCGATCTTTTTGGGTGACGAAGCGCTGAGCGCAATGCTTTCCGGGCGCACCACGATCGATACGCTGTCGTCAACCGCGGCCGGATGGCGGAAGCGGCAGCGGAGTGGCCCGATCGGTATCATGACGCTGCCAATATCACACGACGCCGGCGCACTCTGCACGGTGGCACTCAGCATGTTGCTCTTGCCTATGAAGTTGGCGACGAACTCGCTGTTGGGTTCGTGGTAAATCTGCTTCGGAGTTCCGAGTTGGACGACGCGTCCTTCGTTCATCACCGCGATCCGATCAGAGAGGGCGAGGGCTTCGGCCTGGTCGTGCGTGACGTAGATTGAGGTGACTCCCCATTCCTTCTGGAGTCGCTTCAGCTCATCTCGCATTTGCTCGCGCAGCTGCGCATCGAGATTGGACAGCGGCTCATCGAGGAGCATTAGCTTTGGCTCGCGCACGAGCGCCCTGGCGAGCGCCAACCGCTGCTGCTGGCCGCCGCTGAGCTGAGTCGAAGGGCGGTCGATGTAACGGGCGAGGCCGACCACGTCCAAAACGTCGCTGACGCGCTTACGGATTTCGCTTTCGGCCATGCGTTTCCGTCGCGAGACGCGCAGCGGATAGGCGGCGTTCTCGAAGACGTTAAGGTGCGGCCAGATGGCATAGGACTGGAATACCATGCCGATGTCGCGGTCATACATCGGAGTGAAGACGCCGGCCTCGGCGTTGAAGAGGCTGCGATCCGCGAGCCGGATAACTCCACGGTCCGGCAACTCTAGTCCCGCGATTGACCGCAGCGTTGTCGTCTTGCCGCAGCCGGAAGGGCCGAGGAGGGTGAAGAGCTCACCCTCGGCAACCTCGAAGTCGATGCCGAATATGCCGCCCGCCGTGCCATCGGAGGTAACATATCGCTTGTAAAGGTTTTCCAGCGCCAACATATCATCGCTCCAGGATCGATCAATGGACGGAGAGGCCGAAGCGCCTCGAGAGAATATAGAGGATGACGCTGACCACCGTCATGAACGCCATCCAAGTGAGGCCCATGGCGGCCAGCTCGTTAATCTGACCGTTGCTCCAGAGGTCGAACAGCGTCACGGCCACCAACTGCGAATGCGGCCCGGCGAGAAGCAGCGGCATCGAAACCGCGCGAACGGACAGCAGGAAGATGAGCAGCCAGGAGGTTACGATCGGCGGCAGCAGCAGCGGCACGACGATCCGCACGAAGGTGGTCCACGTGCGGGCGCCGGCGACACCGGATGCTTCTTCCAGTTCCCGGTTTATCTGCAGCGCACCGGTGTAGGCATAGCGCATGCCATAGGGCAGGTAGTGGACGAACGAGGCGATGACGATCGACAGCACCGTGCCGTAGAGCCCGAAGGGTGTATTCAGGAAGATCTGGAGGAAGGCGACGCCGAGCACGATCGACGGAAAGATCAGCGGCAGGGTGGCGAGCTGATCGAGCAGCCACGCACCGCGGACGCGCCGGACGACGAGCCACGCGCACAAGGCGGCGGCGCCGGAGGAGAGCGTGGCCGCGCCGACGCCGACGATCAGCGTGTTGAGGATCGAACTTCGGAACGAATAGGACTGCGCGACGAGGACATAGTTGTGGAGGGTTACCCGTGTCAGCGACGCGGCGTTGATGCCGTCGTAATAGGGCAGCAGCGACGCCCACAGCACCATGCCGACCGGCAAGACGATGACGAGCCCGATAAAACCGATGAGGATCGCGGCGGTGAGGTAGCGCCAGCGCCCGAGGTCGATCACCCGTGGCCGGAAGCCCTTGCCGGTGATCGTCTGGTAACGCTCGGCGTGGCGCGAGATGCGGCTGTACCAGCGCAGCAGGATCATCACCAACAAGAGGAGTATCACCGAGAAGGCGGCCGATTGCCCGTAGTCTGGCGGGGTGCGCGAATTGACAGCGTCGAAAATGTCGGTGGTGATCACCGAGACACCGCCCGGCAGTCCGACCAGCGCCGGTACCTCGAAGGATTCGAACGAACGAATGAAAACGAGGAGCATCAAGGCGAGAATACCGGGGATGCAGAGCTTCAGCGTGATGCGCAGGAAGGTCTGGAGAACTCCGGCACCGCTCATCATGGACGCCTCTTCAAGGCTCGCATCGGATGATCGCAGCACCGCTGATAGGAGCAGATATGCAAGCGGCGTCCAGATGAAGCCTTCGATCAGGATCATTCCGACCATCGAGTAGACGTCGAAAACCGGCTGATTGCTGCCGGTCAGCGCCATCAGGATCGCATTGAGCGGTCCCGCCCGTCCGAGCACGAGCAGCCAAGCGGCCGTGTAAAGAACGTGCGGTGTGCCGAGCGAGACGACCGACACGACGATCATATAGCGCCGCAGCGGCGTATCCGTTCGTTCCACGATCCAGGCGATCACAACCCCGATGACAATGGCGACGATCGCCGCGCCGACGGAATAGATCGCGGTATTGAGAAGGTTGGCGAAGAAGCGCGGGTTGTCGAGTATCCCGGTGAAGTGCGCGAAAGTGAACTCGTCGAAATAGCCGAGGAAGGTGGTGGTATAGAGGCTGGAGATAATGAGATAGGCAACGGGGGGGAGCACGAGGACGGCAAGGATGATCATCAGCACGATCACACTTGGCGGCGGCGGCGCCCACCGCCGGCTATGTCCGGGTAGGATCATCGCGGGAGCGATATTGCTCATGTCGGTATTCTGCATTGCCATGTTTCGGCGTCCCGATAATGCTGTCGGCACTCTGTGAAGGGTGCGGCTGAGAAGCGGACGCGGCGCTTGGCCACGTCCGGTAATGGTCATGCGATCAGGGGCTTCGTTCAGCGGGTGGCACGGCGCGCCAGCCCGGCCCTTGGTCAGCGCGAGGTCTTCTTGAATATTTCCATCGTGTCCGCCTGCATCTGCTGCGAATCCTCCGGCGTAACCAGCAGCATGTCGCGGCCGTTCAGGGCCGGTACGGTCGGCCGCTGCGCCTCTGGCGGTGCGACGTCGGGATGCGCCGGGATATAGTTTGCGTCAGCGAGGAAATGCTGACCCGCCTTGGAGAGCAGGAAGTCGATAAAGAGCATTGCGGCATGTGGATGCGGCGCCGTCTTCAGCAACTGGATATGGTCCGGGCGAGCGAGCGTTGGATTGGGCGAGACGAACCAGACCGGGGCGCCCTTTTCATGACTGATGATCACATGATGCAGAGCGGCCGACAGCAATATGTCGTGCTCGCCTGCGATCACCTGATCCAGAGCCGCCCGGACGCTTCCGGTCAGAGCGGCTACGTCCTGCTTGGCGAGCTTGTCGAAATACGCCTCAGCCTTCTCCTTGCCCCAGAGTTTGATGAGATAGTTGATCACCAGCGGCCCGCCGGTCTCCTGGCTGTCGGTCCAGACCATGCGGCCTTTCCACTTCGGATCGAGCAGATCTTCCCATGTCTTGGGAGCCTCCGCTTCCGAAATCCGGGAGGTGTTGTAGCCGATACCGGTGTAGGTGAAGCGGATAGAGGCCCAGAGATGGTCTTTCTGGATGAATTCAGCGGGGTATTCAGCAAGCACCGGCGAGTCGAACGACTGCAGCAGTCCGGCCTTGGCGAGCGCGGCCGAAGTGCTGGCCACGACGACGTCGGCTTCGCTGACGCCGGCGCGCGCCTGTGCGAAGACCTGCTGGATGATCTGCTGGGAATCGTTGCGCGAGAATTGGAGGTCGATATAGGGATATTTCTTCTCGAACGCCTCCTCCAGTGGTCGCGCCGCCTGGTCCACGATAAGCGAAGTGCTGAGAATGACGGAACCTTCCTTGCGCGCTCCCTCTTCGAGGATGCTCTGGCGGTCTGGCCCGGAAAGATGGGCGATCTTATCGATGTCCTCTGCGCGGACTGCGGTAACGGCAAGCGCCGCCACCAGAACGCCGAGCGTAAGCACGCTCGTTCTGCCTATCTTGATCATGAATAATCCTGCTCTGTAACTGTCGCAAATTTTTTGGTCGCCTTCAGGCGGCGACGCGATTCCTATTCATTGCGAGGCCGAGCCTCCTCCTTCTCAGGTGCCAGCCGAATACCGCTCTGGGCATTAGCCTCCTCCGTCTGGTTACGCCGTCGCAACGACGGCGTTTGATGGAGGCAGAGCATGCGTGTGACCAAGTCTCCTCCCTCCGTCACAGTCGCATTTTTAGGCTTCGATCGACGCCATGAGGTAATGAAACGTCTCCATCCGCACATAGTAAAGCCGTATGTCGGGAAAGACCATTATTCCTGATCGTCATTACGGGTTCGAGCGGAACGTAAAGGGTTTTGGCCGGCATCGTTCCTCATCGGCAATTCCATCATTCCGTTGGTGCGCTTCCACCGGAATTGATCCTTTGACAGAAGTGCCGCCGAGCAACTGCTGCGAGAGGAACGCTGGTCGTTTGGTTTTGGCCTCACGTTTTTCGATGACCTAGATCCAGCTTCGCAGCTGAAGGCCCATAACGAAGAATTGCTGGTATGGAGAATGCGATGTCTCAGAATGTAATCGAGCTTCAGAACGTGAAGGTTGAGCGCGAGGGCGGCACGACTTTCATCTACTTGAATCGGCCTGAAAAGCGGAATGCGATGAGCCCGCAGTTGCACCTGGACATGTGCGAAGCACTTGAGTGGGCTGAAGAAGACGATGCAACCAAGGTTGTTGTCCTATCGGGAGCGGGCGGCAACTTCTGTGCCGGGCAGGATCTGAAGCTGTATTTCCGCGGAACCGAAGACGATCCGAAGGCCCGCGCCCGCGCACGCCGTGCGGCCCATTCCTGGCGCTGGGACAAGCTCTCGAACTTCCCCAAACCGACCATCGCCATGGTTCACGGCTACTGTTTCGGCGGTGGTTTCACGCCGGTCATCGCCTGCGATTTTGCGATCGCGGCTGACGACGCGACCTTTGGCGTATCGGAGGTGAACTGGGGCATTATTCCAGGCGGACTGGTCGCCTGGGCGATCACTCAGGTCATGAACTATCGGGATGCGATCTACTATTCCGCCACCGGCGAACAGTTCAGCGGCCAGGAAGCCGCCGCAATGAAATTCGTCAACAAGTCAGTCGCGCTTCAGGATCTGAAGCCCACCGTCCTTGAGCTGGCGCAGAGCCTGCAAGCGAAAAGCCCCGCGGCGCTGCGCTACACCAAGGAAGCCATCCGCGCCGTGCGCTCAATGTCGAGGGAACAGGCCTTCGATTATCTCAACGCAAAGAGCGACGCGCTGAAATACGCCGATCCCGAGGGCGGCCGTAAGAAGGCGATGTCCCAATTTCTGGATGACAAGACCTACAAGCCCGGCCTGGGAGCCTACAAGCGCTGAAGGTTTGAAGGATAACGGCGACGGGATTCCATCAAGAGGTCATTGTACTTCGAAGCCGCTTTAGAAGGCAGCGATGGAAATAGACCCGGTGGATGGTGACACGGCCGATACGAGACGCCAGGGAAGCAGAGAAGTTGGAGACGTGATGGACGATCACCACGATACGCATGATGCCGAAGGCCCTGCGGGGTACTATCACTCGAAGAAGGATCGTGTGTTCGTGCGCGCGATCGAAGGCGCGTACAATCTGACCGAAGAACTGAACCGTCTCCGCGCCATGCCGCGTGTGCGCAAGGCCAGGGATATTAAGTTCGTCGATGGACCGCAGGCCTACAGCCGCCACTATGTCGAGCCTGAGCACGGCATCACCCAGACCTTCCACCTGCATCTCGAGGAATACGGGCCAGGCGGCAAGAGCCAGAAGCACGGTCATGTCAACGAGGCCGCCTTCTACATCCTCGACGGGGACGGCTACGAGGTCCACGACAACATCCGCTACGACTGGACTGCGGGCGCATCGCGATCGTACACAACAACTGCGTGCACCAGCATTTCAACGCCTCTGACACCAAGCCGGCGCGGGCTCTCGTTATCAAGACCAAGCCGATGTACCTGTTCATGAACATGCTGTTCCAGAAGACCGTCGAGCCGCGCCACACCAGTCCTGCGCCCGGAGGCGAAGATTTTGTAGTGCGCGAGGAGGAAGAAAACTTCAACCACGGTGAGGAATACTGAGATGGCGTGGGGCGAGAGCACGCGATGGATCGCGGGCGGGGACAACAAGGCGCTCTACCAGGCGTTGCTCGACGATGCCACCGAGGCGCCGGCGCGCAACGCTCTTCGCAAGAAGATCGTGCGTCCGGCAGAGATGCCGTGGGAGATGTCGCGCCAGGGCCTGCTCAAGCATCTGATCAACGAGCAGATGAACACGCGAATGGAAACGGTCGACGCCTATATGCAGATCATCCCGCCCGGCAGCTGGTCAGGCAAGCACCGGCATCTGGCGGAAGAATGCCTCTATGTTGTCGAAGGGCGCGGCTACGACCTCCATCAGGATTGCGACGTAGAGATCACTGACACGTATTTCTGGAAGCCGCAGGATGAGATCAAGCGGTTTGAGTGGGAGGCGGGCGACGTCATCTACATCCCGCCGAACACGATCCACCAGCATTTCAACGCCGATGAATCGAAGCCGGCGCGGCTCATTTCGGCTATCAATCGCATCTTCAAGCATTCGGGCCTCAATGACCTTGAGCAGATCGAAGACTCGCCTGAATATGACGCCTCCGTCGTGCTGACGACTGAAAACATAAGAGATTATCTGCGTGGCGGCGCCAGATAGTCCCAACGGCATATGACGGGACCTGCCCAGAAACTGCACGCCGGCTAAATACTGCGTGCAAGGGATGCCCGAGGATGACTGACAAGGTCGGATTAGGGGAGCCGTGCCTTCTCCCTTTGCGACGGCGCCACGTGAGCTAATACATAGCCGGCAATGATAACTCGATACCCCGGCGAAATTACCGTGTTTGTTCAGATGCTTGGCACGACCTGACACCAAATGCAGGTCTGTCTGCGTCGTTGCTTGAAGGGCGAGTTGATGGAAATGACCATCCAAGCGAAAAACCTGTCCGCCAGATGCGCAGTTCTCATCGACACCAACGGTTTCATCCGTCTCTTCAGTAAGATCCCTTCGGCCACGGATATTCCAGATTGGAAAAACGGTGTTTCACATGAGCCTTATTGTCCTGGCTCGCGATTCGATCTCCAATGTCCTGGGAGGACCTAATGCGAATTTTATTTTTGAATCAGGCGCCGCGCGCAAAAGGAAAGAGCCCCGCATATGACGTTGAAGGCATCGAACGCCTTCTGAACGGATATGCCTCACCGGGCACCAAGATCGAAATCGGATTTCCCGACGATTTCGAAGGCTCCAAGATGTTCGAGACAATCGGCAACCAAAGTGTGTTGAACGGTCTCCATCACATGATGGAAACGCCGGCGATAATCCGGAAGATCTTTTGGGCCGCCGAAAATGGCTATGATGCAGTCATTCAGAGCAACACTTTCGATCCTGGGGTGGACGGCGGCAGATTGGCGGTGAACATTCCCGTCATCGGCCTGTTGCGGGCGTCAATGCATGCTGCATTGACGCTGGCCGATAAGGTCGGCATCACCGTCCCCCTTGCCGCCCACGTCCCCTATACCTGGCGGATTCTGCGCGGCTATGGGCTGGATTCATTCGTCAGCTCGATCAAGCCGATCGGCATCTACGGAAGCGATATCCAGCAGCGCAAGCAGGAGATATACGGCATCACCGAAAGGTTGATCCGCTCCTTGGTCGATGAAGATGGTGCCGAGATCATTATTCCGCTCGGCGGCGCGCTGATCCCATATGTAGTCAGCCCCGAAGAGCTTTCGAAGACAACGGGAGTTCAGGTTGTCAACACGAAGGCGATCGGAATTCGCTTCGCCGAGATGTGCGTCAAGCAGGGCCTGACGCAGAGCATTCAGACATATCCCAAGGCGAGCATAAGTTCGGACGATTTCGTCGGCCGCATGTAAGTCTCAACTTTAAGGAAGCTTGCAGAGCAGCGAGACTCTTTGATCGCGCGTGACACGCGCGCTCGACGCACCTGCGCATGACAATTCGCATGCGTAGGTCCAACCAAAACCATAGAACGCTATTCAATTGCAATAGGTCGAGGACCCATGAAAACCGCAAATCCATTCGCATCGAAAGTCATGGAAATGGCCGAGAGGGAAACCCACGGCTGGAAGATGATGATCGGAGGCAAATGGGTGGAAGCCCGCTCGAGCAAGCGTGCAGTGACTTTTAATCCGGCCTATGACCAGCCGCTGGCGGAAGTGCCGGCTGCGAATGCCGAGGATGTGGCGGATGCCGTCGCAGCCGCTAAGGCGGCATTTCCTGCGTGGAGCCGCCTGCATGTCGACGAGCGCGCAAAGTATCTGCAGCGGTTCGCGGATGGGATACGGGCATGGGCGCGAGAGTTCGGGATGTTAGACACCCTGGACAGCGGCAATCCCTTGCCGGCCATGATCGACGACGCCAACAAGGGCGCCGGACTGCACGACTATTTCTGCGGACTGGGCATGGAAATGAAGGGACGCACGATTCCGACGCCCGGCGGAGGATTGAATTACACGCGGCAGTTTCCGTTCGGCGTGGTCGGGCGCATCATTCCATTCAACCATCCGATCTCGTTTGCGGCGGGAAAGATCGCGCCTCCGCTGGTTGCCGGAAACACGGTAGTGCTGAAGCCCGCCGAGCAGACGCCGCTTTCAGCGATGTTGCTTGGGCGGCTCGTCGAGGAGCACCTTCCCCCGGGCGTCGTGAACATCGTCGTCGGTGACGGACCCAACTGCGGCGCGCCGCTTGCGAGCCACCGCGATGTGCGCCGGGTGGCCTTCACCGGCAGCGTCGAAGTGGGGCGCAGCATCCTCGCCAGCGCGGGGATAAAGCCGGTGAGTCTGGAACTTGGCGGCAAGAACCCGCTTATCGTCTTCCCCGATGTCGACATTGAGAAAGCCGCTGCCGCCGCGGTCTCCGGGATGAATTTCACCCGCTCACAGGGCCAGTCCTGTGGGTCGAATTCACGGGTCTTCGTGCATGCAAAAATCCACGACGCCTTCATGGAAGCCGTCCTGACACTGGCGTCGAAGATCAAAGTCAGCCTGCCGGAACTGGAAAATGCCCAGATGGGGCCCGTCGTCACCCGTCGTCATTACGATCGCGTCATGGGTTACATCGAAAGCGGCCGCAAGGAAGGTGCCAGCATCGCGCTGGGCGGCACGCATTCGGCCGCGGCGGAACTCAAGTCCGGCTATTTCATCGACCCGACGGTGTTCACGGGGGTGAAGCACGGAATGACAATCGAGCGGGAGGAGATCTTCGGCCCGGTGATGAGCGTCGTCCAATGGACCGACGAAGCAACGATGCTGGAGGAGGTTAACGATTCCGAATTCGGCCTTTGCGCCAACATCTGGACAAACGATATCAGCACCGCGATGCGCTTCGCGGACGATATCGAATGCGCTTATGTCTGGATCAATGGCCACGGTAACAAGCGTTTTAAGGGTGCTCCGTTCGGGGGGATGAAAAGCAGCGGGCTCGGCAAGGAACACTCCCTGGATGAGCTTCTGAGCTTCGTGCAGGAGAAGAATGTCAACGTACGATATTAGCCTTGTCTGATGGGCAGGCTTGAAGCGGCCGAGACGGCGATCGTGTCCGGACCTTAAGGCATTTCGGTTGTTCCAATCTCGCTCCTGCCTGTTGAAGGACTGGCTTGCAAGGAAGGCCTAGAGGTATGCGCAACTCTTGAAACAGCCCAAGGCTTTCCGAGCGGCTTCACACTGAAGCACCGCCCCGGTTTGGTCGCGGCAGAACTAGCAATTATGGAGGAGCAGATATGACCAGCGACGTAATTACCTTGGAGAACGTGAAGGTTGAGCGCGAGGGCGGCACGACTTTCATCTACTTGAATCGGCCTGAAAAGCGGAATGCGATGAGCCCGCAATTGCACCTGGACATGTGCGAAGCGCTTGAGTGGGCTGAAGAAGACGACGCAACCAAGGTTGTTGTCCTATCGGGAGCGGGCGGCAACTTCTGTGCCGGGCAGGATCTGAAGCTGTATTTCCGCGGAACCGAAGACGATCCGAAGGCCCGTGCCCGCGCCCGTCGTGCGGCCCATTCCTGGCGCTGGGACAAGCTCTCGAACTTCCCCAAACCGACCATCGCGATGGTGCACGGCTACTGTTTCGGCGGTGGTTTCACGCCGGTCATCGCCTGTGATTTTGCGATCGCGGCTGACGACGCGACCTTTGGCGTATCGGAGGTGAACTGGGGCATTATTCCAGGCGGACTGGTCGCCTGGGCGATCACTCAGGTGATGAACTATCGGGATGCGATCTACTATTCCGCCACCGGCGAACAGTTCAGCGGCCAGGAAGCCGCCGCAATGAAATTCGTCAACAAGTCGGTTCCGCTCCAGGATCTGAAGCCCACCGTCCTTGAGCTGGCAAAGAGCCTGCAAGCGAAAAGCCCCGCGGCGCTGCGCTACACGAAGGAGGCCATCCGCGCCGTGCGCTCGATGTCGAGGGAACAGGCTTTCGATTATCTCAACGCAAAGAGCGACGCGTTGAAATACGCCGATCCCGAGGGCGGCCGTAAGAAGGCAATGTCCCAATTTCTCGATGATAAGACCTACAAGCCCGGCCTGGGAGCCTACAAGCGCTAGGTCAGTGGGCAGACGGACAGGTTCGGTCTTCGGCTCCCTGCCTGCAGCATACCGCGAAGAACATCCGCAATAAAATCAAGGTGAGGCAACAAGGTAATGTCGCAGAACAAAATCCAGATCGAAGCATCCTGGGTCTCTGGGGAGATGGAATCAACCGGACACCCCGGGGTGCACGCGCTGCTGAACCCGAAGAATATCGTGATTGTAGGAGCAAGCGAAAAGCCGGGTAACTGGGCCGAGCGGGTGTGGCGCAACGTGCATCGGTATGGGTTTTCCGGCAATGTCTATCCGATCAATGCCAGCCGGGAGGAAGTGTGGGGTGTCCGCTGTTATCCCGACTGCGCGTCCCTTCCGGAAAAACCGGACCATCTGGTCGTGCTCGTGCCGGCAGTCGCCGTTCCGGACGTGCTGCTGGATGCCGCCAAGGCTGGCGCCCGCAGTGCAACGGTTATGACCTCGGGTTTCGATGAGCTCACCGACAGCGCATCCGTCGATCTTGCGACCCGTCTGAAAAAGGTGATTGAGGAGACCGGGCTAGCCGTTTCAGGTCCCAACTGTCTCGGCAACCTCAACGCCAAAGCAAAACTGGTCACCATTCCTGACGACCGGCCGCTGCTCCTGACGCCAGGCCCAGTCGCCATCATCAGTCAATCGGGTGGACTTGCCACAGCAATGAAGCGCGCCTTGCAGGATCGCGGGATCGATGTTTCCGCGATCGTGTCCAGCGGCAATGAGGCGGGCCTGTCGACTGCCGATTACATCCAGCATTTCGCTTCCGACCCGGATGTACGGGTGATCTTCTCCTATCTCGAGGCTGTGTCTAAGCCTGAGCCTTTCCTGGAGGCGTGCCGAGCGGCTCGGGCCTGCGGTAAGGCCGTTGTCGTCATGAAACTCGGGGTCTCTGATATCGGCCGCGAGGCGGCCCAGGCTCATACCGGGGCACTGGCCGGATCCATGCAAGCTTTCGACGCGGTGGCGGGTCAGGTCGGCGTGATCCGTGTCGACAATCTGGATAGCGCCGTCGAGGCCATAGAACTCCTCGCCCACGCGAAATTGCCGGCTGGCAAGAAACTCGGTGCCATCACGTTTTCCGGCGCTATGCGCGGACTGATGCTGGACATCGGACGGGGCCACGGCCTCGAATTCGCCGATCTGGCGCCCGCCACCTACGAGGCCATGGGCAACATCCTGGGCGTCGGCAGCATTCTGGGCAATCCGTTGGACGGAGGTTTTGCCGCTCTGACCAAGCCCACGGCCTATGTCGAGTTGATCGAAACCATTCTGGCCGATTCCAATGTCGACATGCTGCTTTTGCAGGAAGAACTGCCGCGTGACGACGGCTCGACACGAAAGCTCAAGAACCTCGCCGACGTCGAGGCGATTGCAGCCAAGGCGTCCAAGCCGATCGCCTTCGTCAGCATGCTGTCCTATGCCATGACCGATTACAGCCGGGAATTGCGGCGATCCCTGCCGCATGTCCCCTTCCTGCATGAAATCGACAAGTCGCTCAAAGTGGTGCGCTCTATCATGGATTACGCGACCACAAGGCCGTCGCCAACGCGGACGGCGCAACCGGCAGCGAACAATCCGGCCGACCGCCATCTGCAATCGTTTGCCAAGGACAGGATCGGCCCGGTCATCGATGAAGTGCGGTCTAAAGCTTTGCTCCGAGACTACGGAATTGCCGTTCCTCGCGAATATCTGTGCGCCACCGCGGAGGAGGCTGCCACGCGCGCTGCGGAGATCGGCTTCCCGGTCGTGGGCAAGATCGTCAGCAGCGCTCTTCCGCATAAATCGGATGTCGGCGGCGTCATCGTCGGCCTTAACTCCGCCAAGGAGGTCGCGGAGGCCTTCGATCGGTTGATCGCGGTGGCGGAAGGCCTGCCGCAAAAGCCGCCCATTGACGGCATCCTCGTTGCCGAACAGGCGTCAGGCAGTCTGGAACTCGTCCTCGGCGCTTCGCTCGATCCGGAAGTAGGCCCGGTCATCATGTTCGGTGCCGGTGGCATCGACATCGAACTCACGCGCGACGTCGCCCTGGCAGGCTGCCCGCTCGACGAAAAGCAGGCGCGTCAGCTTATCGCAAAAACGCGTATCAGCACCATCATGGGAGGTTACCGCGGGCGACCGGCCTGCGACTCCGAATCGGTGGTCAAAGCACTGGTGGGTCTCTCCCAGCTGATGTTCGATGCGGGAGGTCGGATCACTTCCATCGACGTCAACCCATTCTTGCTGTCGGCCAAGGGAGGCGTAGCTCTCGACGGGTTGGTCGTCCTGCGGAAATGACCAGCGGTTTTAGGCTCGCGCAGCCTGTCTGCTCTATTGGAACACCGTCCACCTCGGACGGTGTTGTAAGCAGAGCGAAAGCCGGAGGCGCCCCCGAATGGGGCACTCCTGTCATTTTCCCTTAGTCCGTTGCGAGTTGAGCATTAGACTGCTGAAGTCCCTTCGGCGAAAGTTCGGATCCTTGTAGGCCAATACATCGGCTAGACCAGTGCCCTGGGTGGTCTCGGGACGATGCTTGAGGCTGTCGTAGAGGGCTTGCAGAAAAGCATCCGCGAATTGTGGTGGATGTGGATAAGCCGTCTCGACAGCGTCCCGCTGTGCGGCGGTAAAGTCGTTATAGGCGGCGCCCACAAGGTCCATGTTGGCACCTTCGGCGAGAAGTGCAGCGATGGGGTACAGATGCGGGGAAATTCCATTTGTCGTGTGCAGCGCGATCGCGAGCCAGACTCTGCGGCTGTCAGCTTCCGAAATGCCGTGGCTCTGCAAGAAATCGCGCGCCGCGTTTGCGCCATCCACTTCATAGCGCAAATGACTCTCTTCATAACCTGCCGTCAGGCCGAAATCATGAAACATCGCCGCCGTAAAAAGAAGGTCTGGGTCAAAAGCCAGACCCTTGCGCTTTCCTGCTAAGGCAGCCCAATAATACACGCGCATAGAGTGTTGAAACAGCAACTCGCCCTCGGCATCACGAACGAACTTAGCTGCGTCGCGCGCCAATTTGCTGTCGGGAACTTTTATGCCCGACACGTCATCAACGGTGTTCGGGATCCCTTTATCGACATTAGACCTGACCGTTTCCGCTTGGCCGTCTGGTGCCCAGGCGATCCCGAAGACTACGAATGCGGCACAAGTAGCAGTGAAGGCGGTACGGAACCTCATGGGCTTTCTCCTTTTTTATCCGAATATGGCGCGAATAACTCATGCCGTTATGCTCGGTCATTTTTCGCCAGCCCATGGCGAGTTCCGCATCAGGGTGCAAAAGTTGCGGCGGTGGAAATGCGGGTCCTTGTCGGCCATCACATCGGCCAGGCCGGTACCCTGTGTGGATTGGGGGCGATGCTCGAGCCCATCGTATAGGGCTTGGAGAACATCTTCGGCAAACGCTGGCGGATGCGGATAGGCTGCCTCGACAGCAGCCCTCTGGGCGTCAGTGAAGTCGCCATAACCGAAGCCCACCAGGTCCATCATTACCCCTTCTGCCGTAAGCGCGGCGATTGGATGCATATGTGCGGAAATTCCCGGCGTGGTGTGCAGTGCGATGGCAAGCCAGACTCGCTCGATATCGACTTCCGAAATGCCGTGGCTCCGTAGGAAATCACGTGCAGCGTTTGCGCCATCGACCTCAAAGCGCAGGTGGCTGTGCCGAAAACCCGCCGTCAGGCCGATATCGTGGAACATCGCCGCCGTATAGAAAAGCTCTGGATCGAACGTCAGCCCCTTGCGAGCGCCAGCGATGGCGCCCCAAAAATAGACCCGCGTGGAGTGGTGAAACAGCAGATCATTCTCGGTATCCCGAACGAAATCTGCGACTTCGCGCGCCAGTTTGCTGTCAGGAATTCTAACACCGGAAATCTCATTGGCGATCATGGTCGTTACTCCATCAAGTTTCGCGATACTGACGTAGCGCCAGCTTAATTTCCGAGGACACCCTGCGGCGTGTTCCGGAAGCTGATAGCCATACGATTGTAGCTGTTCATCAGGCTGATCGCGATCGTAAGGTCGACGAGTTGCTTCTCATCGAAAACGCTTCGCGCGGCCTCGTAGGCGCTATCCGGCACGCCGGTTTCGGCGACGCGCGTCACGCTCTCGGCCCATGCCAGCGCGGCACGCTCGGTCTCGCTGAAAAGGCTGCCGCCTTCTTCCCACGCCTGCAACAGGGCGAGCTTCTCGACCTTCACGCCCTTCTTGATCAGGTCGCGGGTGTGCATGTCGAGACAGTAGGCGCAGTTGTTGATCTGCGAGACCCGCAGATAGACGAGATCTACCAGTTCGCCAGGCAGACCGCTCTGCATGACATAGCCATAGACGCCGCCGAGCGCCTTGGCCCCGTTGGGAGCGATCTGGTTGTAATCGAGCCTCTTGGTCATTGTTCTGGTTCCTTCAGTCTTACTTGATGGGGGTCGTGAGTGCCTTGTCGTCGGCGTCGACGACGAAGACGGCCAGCAGCTTTGCCGGTTTGGTTTTGCTTGCGTTTCGGCTGATCGAGTGGCTCGCGTTCGGAGGTTCCGACCAGCTCTCGCCGGCCTTGAAAACGCGGGTCACGCCGTCATTCACCTTCGACTCGATCTCGCCCGAGATCACATAGGCGTAGATGAAAGCCGAATTGGCATGCCGGTGGGGCGGGGAAGCCGCGCCCGGCGCATAGTCGACTTCAACAACGACAAGCGATTTGCCGGGGATGTTCGGAATCGCCTCTGCGAATTTGGGCGTCACCGTTTCTGTCTGACCATCATGCGCGGAGGCGGGGACGGCGATCGTGGACACCAGAATAGCGCTGGCGGCAGCGAGGATGTTGCGGACCTTCATGGGCTTTCTCCTTCTGCCTATCCAGATACATGCCGTTCTGGGTCACGAAAAGTACCAAGAAGTTGATAAAATGATGTACTATGACAGCATGAGCGAATCGCTGAAACTGACTCTTGACCGCACTGCAGCGGTGCCCTTGGCAGAACAGATCCGAAAAGGGGTGGCCGCGGCCATCGAGAGCGGCGTGTTGGAGCCCGGTGCGCGCTTGCCTTCGTGGCAGGATCTCGCTGCACAACTCGGCGTCGCGCGCGGTACTGTGCGGACCGCGTATGGGAAGCTGGCCGCCGCCCAATTAATCGAGGCCGCGCGGGCGACGGGAACGCGCGTCGCCCAGCGTCCCCGTGCCGTCGCAAGGGGCGAGCAGCCGACGGGCATGGGCTCGTTCATCGAGACGTATCTGGAGATGACGCAGGGACCTGCGTTCTTTCAGATGGGTGTGCCCGCAGCCGAAACCTTTCCGGCGACCTTGTTCGCCCGCATTCGCGCGAACGCGGTCCGTGCCGAGGCAAGTGCGCCTCCGCTTTATCCCGATCCCCGCGGCGAAGTGGAATTGAGACATGAAATCGCGGGCTATCTCGCCGTCGCTCGCGGCATCCATTGCTCGCCGTCGCAAATCATCGTTACCGGGGGCTTCGGCGCGGGACTCGGCCTGGCGCTGGGGGGTCTTGGGTTGGACAGACAGACGGCCTGGGTCGAAAATCCGGGCTTTACCTGGACGAGGAAGGGTCTGGAGCTAGCACGCCTGCTCCTCGCGCCGATCCCGGTCGATGCCGATGGCATCGATCTCGATTATGGCCTGCTCCACCATCCGGACGCGAGGCTTGTTGTCGTGACCCCTGGTCAGCAGGCGCCGCTTGGGCCTACCTTATCGCTCGAGAGGCGCCTTGGCCTGCTCGAATGGGCGGCCGCGAACCAAGTTTGGGTGATTGAAGACGACTATCTGAGCGAGCTACAACTGGCAGGCAGGGCTGCGCCGGCGCTCGCGTCGCTCGACCGGGAGGGACGCGTCATTCATATCGGATCGTTCAGCAAGACGATCAGTCCAACCGTCCGGCTCGGCTTTGTGGTTGCGCCTGTCGAACTTGCCTCCCGGTTCGCGGAAATGGCGGCATGCCTCGCCCCGGCGCCTGGCCCTGCGGTGCAGCGCGCGATCGCCGAATTCATGCACGAGGGCTGCTATATGCGCCATCTCCGGCGCACCAAGCGCGCCTATGCCGCTAAGCGGCAGGCGCTGCTGGACTGTCTTCAGGCATCCGTCGACGCCGATCAGCTTTCTACACCGGGCTTGGCCGTTTTGCTGAGGTTGCCGAGAACAACATCTGACGTCGCCGTTGTACGTGACGCCCTGGCGTTCGGTATGTTTCCGGCGCCGCTCTCACCTTGGTATACATCGCCTGAGAGCGCCGAATCCGGACTTCTGCTTGGTGTCGCGACCACGCCGACAAAGAACCTTGCTCGTACCTGTGATCGGCTTTTCGAAATAATCCGTCGTTTGAGTTGATCAGCTTCAAGGTCGAACGCCTCGACCCCACAGACCTGCCTCCCGCTGAACGACGTATGAGCTTGGGCTAAGGTCAACAATCCGAACCATCGTTGCTCGGCGTACGTGTCTTATTTCGCAGGTTCGATGTCCATTTTTGTCGTAGCATCAAGATAGAGTTCATCGCAGATGCTCTCTAACCTTCAACGATCCAATGGAGGTACAAAATGACAATCACGAGCGGTATCAGGATCCCAGACAGCAAGCTCGCGAACGAGGTGACGGAATTCGTACGCGACACGGCGTCCGAACTGCTCTTCAATCACTCCGCTCGGGTCTATCTTTGGGCAGCACTAACCGGCGAGCGAAAAGGGCTGAAATTCGATCCGGAGCTTCTGTATGCAGGTGCTATGTTCCACGATATCGGGCTGACAGAGGGCTACCAGGAGAGCCAGCTTCGGTTCGAGGTAGATGGCGCCAACGCCGCACGTGACTTCCTACGAAGCCGCGGTGTACCCGAAGACGATATCAAGACGGTCTGGGATGCGATCGCGCTCCACACAACGCCTGGAATTCCCGAATTCATGGATCCGGAGATTGCCTTGGTCCAGGCAGGGGCGGGAATGGACGTGGCGGGTCGCGGCTACGAAGATTTTACGGACAAAGAACGCACGGCGGTGACTGCTGCCTATCCACGCGGCAACAACTTCGAGCACGAGATGATCGACGCATTTTATCACGGGATGAAACATCGGCCCGCGAGCACATTCGGCACCATGAACGAAGGTTTCCTGGAGCAAAAAGATCCCAATTTTCGGCGGTTGAACATCTGCAGCATCATGTTGCGCTCCCATTGGGTCTGCGGGTGTCACAACCACGGCGCATAGTCCCGGTTTCTCAGCTATGTGAGCGGTTGAGAGACCATCCGCCGCGGCAAGGCATTCTCTTGGGCAGATCTCTTTCGCAAATGTCGTTCATCAATCCACACTAGGGATTCGCGATTGCGAGGTACACTGCTTGATCAACGGCGGAGGTCCTCCTCAACAATGCTGTTGGAGATGAATGTGAAGCTTGCTGCCATCGGTTGGGAGCGATGATGCCAATCCAGACAGTCGCAATTGTGATACATGACAATGTCCAGGCGCTAGACGTTGCAGGCCCAATCGATGTCTTCACGGAAGCGAATTTATTTATTCCTGTCGGAGACAGATACAAGACGGTACTGGTCGGGCCCCAAGGTGCGCCACTACGTGCGTCAAACGGCATGCAGATAACTGCTGACGTCACATTCGAAGATACGCTCAGCGGAATAGATGTGTTGCTGGTGGCCGGCGGTCCCCAGCTGCCGTATGCCGCCCCTGATCCGCAGTTCTTAAATTGGCTGCGCGATGCACCAGCGCGGGCGAAAATCTACGGTTCAATTTGCACCGGGGCATTCGCGCTTGGCCACGCGGGTCTGCTTGAGGGGCGCAGGGTCACCACCCACTGGCTTGTGGCCCAGACGCTGGCGGCACAGTTCCCAACCGCCCTTGTTGAACCCGATCTTATTTACGTCCGCGATGGCCGGCTTGTCACGTCGGCTGGTGTAACAGCAGGGATCGACCTCGCATTGGCGCTCGTCAGTGAACGGCATGGGGCGGGCGTAGCGGTAGCAGTGGCAAAAAGGCTCTTGGTGGTGGCGCAACGTCAGGGAGGCCAATCGCAATTCAGCCCCTATCTCACCGCCCCCTCAGATCCAAACTCGCCGATTGCGCGTATCCAAGATTACGTGATGGCCAACATCGGAGGCCCTCACTCGCTTGAGTCACTTGCGCTCGAAGTTGGCATGAGCGCTCGCAACCTCGCTCGCCACTTCGTACAAGAAACTGGGATAACCCCGCACGAGTTTGTCATGCGCGCGCGAATCGACGCCGCTCGCATGCTGCTTGAAGGAAGTGATCATGCGCTCAAGGCAGTGGCCTTTCAGTGCGGATTCGGATCCGCAGACCGAATGCGTGTCGTGTTCCACCGGCGTCTTGGGGTGACACCCAGCCAATATCGCGCAAGCTTTCGCCGATCAAAGTTCCGCAATGAGCTTGCTGATGTCGAATAGACGATGGTTCTCTTATTGGTGCCGCGTTCCCAAGAGCTTCCGCGTACTCATACCGGCATAGTGTCACACGTACTCATGGGTGCGCCGTCACTCGCGAGCACTTCGCACGCGGCGAGAAACCTCATTGTGCGACGCGCGGAAGGCTTTGAACAAGGTTGTCTACAACGACACGAATCTTTGCGGGCAATGTTCTGGTTCGCGGCCAAACGACGTTTATCGGCATTTCCCCGCCGGACATTCCATCGAGGACCGTCTTCAGCTTTCCATCGCGAATGTCGTCCTGGACCATCCAATAGGGGAGTTGGACAAGGCCGCGTCCTGCCCTTGCCGCTGCATGTATCATCTCGAAATCGCGGATATCATGTTTGACCGGGATAGGGTGACGCGCGACGGAGCCGTCCGGCTGCTTGAGCAACCAGACAGCGCGCTGTTCCTGGCGTTCCCCGGCGATGCAATCATGCCCGGCGAGATCGGCCAGAGAGTAGGGGACACCGCGGATCGCAAGATAGCCAGGCGATCCGATGATTACCATCTGTTGGATGCCGACCTGACGCGCGACCAGGTTCGTTGTGTCTTCAAGTTTGCCGATCCGCACCACAAGGTCGATGTTTTCGCGAATCAGATCGACGTATCGATCCGTGAAGGTCACGTTGAGAAACAGCGCCGGATAGCGTTCAGCCAATTCGAGCAGCAGCGGCATGACGAGGAGTCGTCCGAACGCCGTCGGCAGATCAATCCGCACCTCACCACAGGGCGCGTCGCGCGCGAGCATGAGCGCGTTTTCGCCGCGTTCGAGTTCGGCAAGCGCAGCCACGCAATGCTCGAGCCAAGCTTCTCCCGCTGGCGTCAAGGTCAGATGGCGCGTTGTCCGATAGAGCAATTTTGACCCTAGCCGATCCTCAAGACGCGACACTGCTCGCCCGGCCGCGGACTTGGTCATGCCGAGCTCCGCAGCAGCAGCCGTGAAACTGCCTAGTCGCGTAACCGCGACGAACTCCACGATACCGTCAAAGCGAGATTTCATTGAGTTTGTAGCCTTCGACGCAACAGTAAGTAGGGTTGAGGCCCTCTAATCCAGGGAAGAAACTTAGATTATCTCCAGCTGGATATCAAATCGCAAATCCAGACCGATGGAGATTCACAATGCCTTCAATTTTCGATCCGTTCGACCTCGGGCCGATCCGCCTGAAAAACCGCATCGTCATGGCGCCGATGGAGCGCTCGCGTGCGCGTAACGGCGACTGGGTTCCCCAGGCCGACACAGCGCGCTATTTTGCGCAGCGTGCCGGCGCCGCATTCATCGTGACCGGCAGTATCGCCATAAGCGAATGGGCCCGGACCTGGGCGTTCGAACCTGGCCTATATACCCGGACCCAAATCGAGGCCTGGCGCCATGTTACCGGTGAGGTTCATGATCATGGCGGGGTGATTTTTGGTCAGCTCCGGCATGGCGGCCGAGCGAGTCATGTCTCGCATCAGCCACATCGCCAAGCCACTGTTAGCTCCAGAGACGTAGGGGCGACGAAAGCCATCTCCATGGCCTTCGACGCGGACGGCAAGCCAGCTTTTCTTCTCCAAAGTAAGCCCCGGGCTCTGCTGACGGACGAGGTGCCGATTATCGTTGGCGAGTTCGCGCAGGCTGCCCGTAATGCCCTCGAGGGCGGCTTTGACGGCGTCGAGATTCATGCCGCTAATGGCTATCTCCACGACCAGTTTATGAATGGGGCGCTAAACACGCGCAACGATCGTTACGGCGGTTCGATCGACAATCGGATCCGCTTTACACTCGAAACAGTAGATGCCGTAATCGACGCGATTGGCCGCGAGCGCACCGGCATCCGCCTGTCCCCCTTTGGCCGATTCAATGAAATGCCTGCGTTTGAAGACGAGGCCGAGACCTATCTACGGCTGGCGGGTGAACTCGCAAAGCGCAACATCGCCTACGTACACGTTAGCGATCAAACGCGGTGGGCCGACGATGTTTCGATTCCCAGCAATTACCTTCGAGATTTTCGGAAAGTCTCTCAGCGACCGCTGATTCTTTCCGGCGGCTACCTCGAAACGAACGGGCAAGCCGCGATCGACAATGATGAGGCAGACCTGATCGCGGTGGGCAAGCCATTTCTGGCCAATCCTGACCTGGTTGAGCGGCTTCGTAACGGATGGCCACTCAATGAGTGGGACACCGAAACCTTCTATACTCAGGGGCCCGAGGGCTACATCGACTATCCGTTCTATCAGGATAGACCTGCCTCGTAAGCGGATGGTCAGCCGCCGATACCGGCAGGAAGAGCGCGATGCGGTCTATGTGAAGCCGATACTCATTGCCGAGATCGAATACCGCGCCTGGACGCATGACGGGAAGCTGCGGCACGCCTCTTATAAGGGGCTTCGAGAGGAGCAGGACGAGGCGGCGATTTATGAGATCGAGTGAGAATTTAAGGTGGAACTAATTTTTCATGCTGGGGTTCGGCCCCTCAGAAGCAAAAGCAAGAATGGGAGAATCCAATGCTTTTGAAACTCATCACGGTCTCCGCACTTTCGATCGGTCTTGCTACGTCGGCGATGGCTCAGGCCAGCGGCGGATCGGGTGGGACCGGCGGTTCCGGCAGCACGAGCGGTTCCGGCGCCACCGGCGGTTCTGGCGGCGCGCAAAATCAGAACACGAGCGGTAACTTCAATGGCGGGAGTGATGCCGCCGGGAGTGATATCAGAGAGTCCTCGGACTGCGTTCAGGGCAAGACCGCAGCCAACAAGGCGGGTAAGCCCGTAGCTGGTACAGCCAAGGATGCCGGTGGCAACTGCCAGTAACATTAAGCAGACGATCGAGAAAAAACCCCGCGGTCGCTCTGCGGGGTTTTCTTTGGTGTGCCCGGCAGGTGCGAAGAAGCGGCGATCTACGAGATCACGTGAGACACTACCGGCGAAAAGCAAGATGATTTCGCAAACCGTCTTTTTGTCTCAAAAAATTGGCAAGCTGTTGATTCTGACGGATTGCCTTACTCCCGCATGGGGCACCATCGCAGCGCTAATACCGAAAATTTTTCAGTTTCATCTCTTCGCATGCTCCGTCAATTCCTGGAAAAAGAGAGCCGGCGGCCACTCCCATCAAGCGAAGTTCCGTTAAAACTGGGCCACGCTCAGTAAAGGGTAGTTCGAAAACGCTGAGGTATGTCTTGTTCGCTGCCTTGCCACATTGGGTCAAGTAATCTTCGACATCATCGACGGTTGTGATCGAGCAAATTGCTTGTTGCGGCAATGCCCGCGGATTTTCAAGTGCGATGGGATTGAGAAGAGAGAAGTGCGGCCTGACGTTTACAACGCTGTAAATCTGACGAAAATCGCTAAGCCAAGCAGCCCGATCGAACATAAATATCCTGATCTTACGGTTTGCCTCAATTGCGCCTTGGGGCTTTTCTCTGAAAGCAAAGTATGCGGCGACATAGGGTGAATGCGTCCAATCTAGCAAGGGCGTGGGATAGCCATGATGTTGGAGCAAATTCCAGAAAGCCGCATTCTGTACGTTGTCACGAAGATCGAAGTAATGGTTTGTTTTTGAGGTCACCATTGCATGCAACTGAGGGATGTCGTCCGCTTGAAACTTATGCAAGTCGCTTCGATTGGTCCGATGAAATGAGGTTCTAAGTCGGTTAACAACAGGCTGACCTCGAAAGATGAAGCGGTCAGGCTCCATCGATCCCACCATTTGTTTGAACCTTTCCCAGCTCCTGACCTTCTTGTCTACGACCAGCTTGCTCTTCTTTTCCGCAGATCCACGGGTCAGCAGAGAAGTAATTGTTCCAAGCGTTTTGGTGTCCATCATCGTTGTGGCGGTAACGCGCAGCCCTTTGCTCAACATTTTCAGGTCGATCAAAGCGTGTGTAGGAAAATCAATACCGGGGAAAGAGGAGGATAACTCCGATCTGGGTATGTCGGTGGCATCAAGATATCGCTGAATTGTGACCGGCACTTTAAGCTGTTGATGATCCTTTTTGTCCTGAGTCTGGAACCCGCAAACGTAAATTCCGTAGTCGTTACCGGCCTCGAATACGCACGCTCTGCCGGCGAAGTGCGTTTCGTACTCGTCAATCTGAAGCGTAACTTGTCCAGAAGAATACCCGCTATAATTGCCTTGCCACTGCCCTCGCATCGACACCTCTCCGCAATCACACTTGGTCTTTAATCGCTTAAATACACCGGCCTATCTGCTAGTCGCTTAATGTCAGTCGAGCGGAAGTTCAGCGTCAAGGGCATCGTGGGCCTGGATTTTCGTCAACAAGCCAAGCAGTCTCTCTCCCAAATAGATAGCCGTATCCAAGTCCTTGTTAGGCAACTCATCGGCGTGGATGGCTGCACTTGCTATCCGGAAGAAAACATCAAAGCTGTCACGCTGCCTGCTTAGTTCGGGATAGAGCCCCATGGCTACTTTTACAAGTTCCCGTGTTGACATCGAACGGCGTCTAACACTCCACTCTGGCATGCGACGTTCCCCGAGTTCCCGGTGGGTTGATACCACGGGGGCAACTGCCGGAAAATGTGGATCAAGATTTATCCGGAGACATTTCTGATGAATAGATTTTCTTCAAGCTAAATTTCCCGGAGACCCTAGGGGTGCGGTCTACGCCATAGAGCCGCTACGGCGCTTGTAATGTCTGCCTGCTGGAGGGGTGAGGGGAGCGTTTCGGGTTCCCTTTTAAAATCAAGGGGCGGTTTAGGCCGATAGGTGAGGGGAATTGCACGTGGACGAGAGTTGCTAAGCAATTAATTTTGCTTCGAAAACGAACGATTTTTTATGGAAAGATGGTGGGCGATGAGAGACTCGAACTCCCGACATCCTCGGTGTAAACGAGGCGCTCTACCAACTGAGCTAATCGCCCCCGGGTGCCGCAGCACCTAGCGTGGATGGCTCTCTAACGATATCGGCGTCGAACTGCAAGACCGTTGCCGGGATTTTTCTCCAATTTTTTCTGACCGGCAATCACCATCCTGCCGGGATGCGCCCTTCAGATTGTTGTGAAGGGCGGCGGATGCCTCGCCTCGTGAGTTTCGTCAGGCGGGACTTGTATATAGAGATAGGCTGCGGCCCGGCACTCCTTGGTGCTGTGCCGATCATGAAATCATTCTCTCATGGAGCATAGAGTGAAAACGCGCGAAGAGCGGTTACGCCTGAGGAATAGCACACCGCGTACAAGGCTGGATTTCGTTCATACCGAAGGCGCCAAGCTGCTGCCGGATCGCAACGAGCTTCTGCATCGTCTGCCGAACCGCGGGATCGCGGCCGAGATCGGCGTCGCCGAAGGCGAGTTCACCGACGAAATTCTCAAGCGCAATCGCCCCGCCAAGCTTTTCCTCATCGACCCCTGGGGCATGGACCGCTACTCCGCCGGCATGGCCACCGTGCGCGAGAAGTTCGGCAGCGAGATAGCCGATGGAACGGTGGAGATAAGGCAGGGGACGTCGCTCGACGTCTTGCGCACGTTCGAGGACGGCTTTTTCGACTGGCTGTACATCGATACGGACCACTCCTTCGACCTCACGTGGCAGGAACTGGTGCTCTCAAACAGCAAGGTCAACCGGGGCGGCAGGATTGCGGGCCACGACTTCTGTACCGGCAATACCGTCAAGCCGATCGTCTATGGCGTGGTGGAAGCCGTCCACAAGTTCTGTGCCGATTATGGATGGCGCTTCGAATATCTGACGCTGGACCCGGATGCGCATTTTTCCTTTTGTCTGCAGCGCCTCTGAGGTAGCACCTCTACGAGACAGCCTGCGCGCGCTGGTTCCTTGCGCGGGAAATGCCGGTCGCGGCGATCATCAGCAGTAATGCGGCGGCGCCGATCAGCATGAAACCTCCGACGGCGCGATAGGCCAGAACCCCCACGATCCCGCCAACCAGAAAGGCGAGGATAGTGTGGACATGCAAAAGGAGCTTGGCGCGGTTGTGCCGTGCCTCGCTCGAGGGCTCCCGTCCGCGGAGGATATCAAACGCTATCCCGAGCTCGATCCCGATATCGGT
The DNA here is from genome assembly GCF_012641395.1 of Rhizobium sp. P32RR-XVIII. Lineage (GTDB taxonomy): Bacteria > Pseudomonadota > Alphaproteobacteria > Rhizobiales > Rhizobiaceae > Rhizobium. The sequence goes on from NZ_JABAIH010000003.1 coordinate 214,607, forward strand.
CGCCATTCCCGAAATATGGGTCGTTCTCACCCGGGCGTCGGAAATGCGTGTGACGACAGCGTTTTGAAGGCCCATGAGAAAGGCAAGGCCGATGACCAGCACCGGCGCGCGCCAGGCTCCAAGCAGCCAAAGGTCGGCGCAGCCGAGGATCGCAAGCAGGATCGCTTCGGTCAGGATGCTATAGGCATAGATGCCGTGCACATTGCGTCTGCGGCCGGCATTGATGAGCAGGGTCGAGATGGTGGCGCCGACGATGAAGGTGACGACGATCGCAAGATAGAACAGGCCGGAAAACCATGCGCCAACGGCAATATGATCGGAGAATGTCGAGACGTTTCCGGTCATGTTCGCCGAGAAGAAGCCGACCGCGTAAAACGCTGCTGCGTTCAACGCGCCCGCGATCGCGGCGAGCCACGAGGCCAGCTTCCTATCGATTTGTTCGTTTCGTTCGTGCCCCTGGCGGATCAGCATGCGCTTCGTCGGTCGTGCGAGATGCCGAGAGCATAGAAAGGAAAGGGCCGGCAGGAAAGGCCCAGCACCAGCATTGTCCCGTTATTCTCTGATCCGGAAAACGAGAGCGTCGGCCGCCGACCCCTTTGAGGAATCGGCGGTCATCGGAGCCATCCGTCCGTCGGCCGAAAAAAGGCCGGCTTAGTGCGCCGTACGCAGCTTCGAGGCGAGAGCCAAGATCATGTCGTCAGCAGCATCGGCGATCGCCATGGCGACCTCAGCCGGCTCAAAGCCGTTCTTCTGCGCTTCCTTGATGATCTCAAGAAACATTGGTTCGAAGGATGCCCGGCAATCGAGAAGGCGCTGCGCATACTGCGTTGGTTCAGCATTCAGGCTGTGAATATCCATGCTCTAAACCCCTCAATTGAGCACTCAGCATGGCAAGAAATTTCGGCTTAGGCAAGAACATGCTTAAATATCGGTTAATTCCTAAGGATGATCCCGAGTTCGTCAGCGGGCAAACCGCGCCGGGAGCGTATGATCACCCGGATTGACTCCCAGCTTAAATAGGAACATATAGTGAACAGACTTTCGTGGAGGTTCTCATGACTCACGCAGAGCTTGTCATCAAGAATGCCCTGGATTTCGTTGCCGCGTCGCGTTCGGCCCGCGAACGCGACCTCGAACGTCGCGGGCGGTTGCTCCAGCGGATTGAGCTGATGAGAGCGCCGAACCCTTACCTCGTAAAAACCCGCGGCGGCGAGCAGCTGAAGCTGGATCTGGATCGCTGAAGAAAGGCGACGCCGCCGCAATGCAGTCGGCTAGGGCGGGAAGCCATCTCGCATGCGCTCGAATGAGGAAGGCTCTGTTGCAAACGCTAGCCGCGATACGAGAACTGGTGTCCCTGCCTGATCTGCCTGACATAGAAAGGCTCGAGGATGTTGGCCTGCTCCGTGTCAGCTTTCCTCCGGTGGTTTGAGCTGCCGGAACTGCAACAACAATAGCAGGTCATAGACGATCTTCAGCGTAGCGCAAATGAGGAGCGGCCAAGCTCGGTACGAGGCGGCAAAGAGAGCACCCGCAAGCGCGGGGCTGGCCGCCGCGGCTAGGCTGCGCGGCACGGATGTGAAGCTCGCGGCCGCCGCCCGCTCCGCCTCCGTCACAACGGCCATCACGTAGGACGATCGCGTCGGCACATCCATCTGCGAGAGAGCCGCCCGGATCAGCAGCAAGCCCAGTGCGACGGGCAGGGTGGGCGCGAACGCCGCCAGCATCAGGGCAACGCTCGAGGGAATATGGGTGAACACCATGGTGTTGATCAGTCCGATGCGCCGCGACAGCCATGCGGCGACAGGAAAGGAGAACGCCGACAGCACGCCCGTCCAGAAGAAGAACACCCCGGCTTCGGAGAGCGACAGATCGAAACGCTTGAACAGCCAGAGGGCGAGGAGCGATTGGACAACGAAGCCCCCTGCGAAGGCGTCGAGGCTGAACAGCGCCGCAAGCTTCAAGACAATGGCGCGCGAGGGACCGAGTGCGGCGGCTCTGGCGGGCCCGTGGCTAGCGATACGCGTTGGTATGCGTGCATAAAGGAGGCCGCCGGCAGTGCCCAGGAGCGCGTAAAGCACGAACATCAGCTTGATTGCTGTCAGTTGGCCAAGCCCCATGGCGTTAGATCGGGCAGGGCGGCCGCGAGCGCGCCGGCGGCACCTGCGAGCGCCCCCACGAGGCTGTAGCGAGCAAACATCTTCGTCCGCTGCGCATCGTTCACTTCGCGGGTGAGTGCCGCGTGTTCCAGTGGCACGAAGACACTCACGCTGCCGGCCGACGGATTGATTGTGCCGGCGAATGCGATCACCAGCAACAGCAAGTAATCGTCCATCAGCGACATCGCCACACCCGTGGCAGTCATCAGGCTTGCGGCGGCCAGAAGTAACCAGCGGAGATCATAGCGGACTCCGAGGAAGCCGACGGCGATCGTCAAGAGTGCAGAGCCAAACAGCGATGCTGTCGCGATGATGCCGACCTGCAGCGGGGAAAATCCGAGAACCAGCAGGTAGACCGGCAACAGGATGGCGACGAAGCCGTCGCCGAAATCGCGCAGCGCGCGCGCCGCGAAAAGACACGTGGCGGGATGGCTAGTTTGCACGGATCTCACTGCCGACATGACCCATCGCTTGGTCCCGGTCTTTTGCGTTGCCGGCCGGATGGCCGCACCCGGCCCAGGATTCGAGGCCGCCTTCCGAGCCTGGTATCAAGGTGCGGGTTGGCGTCGATGCGGACGCCGGCGCTAACTTGCGGGACAAGTTTTCGGAGGAAATTTCAAAAGGCGATGAAATCATGCGTCCTCCGGGTGAGCGGTTGAATGGACGCGATGCTTCGGCTGTCGCCTCGTGGGGTGATCGCAACCCCATGCGCGATCTTTCCTCTCTTTGCCGGAAGGTGTCAAGCGGCGCGACCGCTCAGATCAGCGCATCCAGACCTCGTGAATCGCGACGATGACAAGGGTCGATTCTGTCGCAAACTCCGAAGTAGCCGCGATCATCAATGCCATGTCACCCGTCACCAAGAAGTTTGCAGCAGAACCATGAGAAAATATGCATGCTGGCGTCGCGTTGCCATTGTCAACGCGAGCGCTGGTTGCTACTCCGGGTGGCGTATTCAAACGCATTTTCCTTCGCAGGCTCCCATGTTTTTGAGATCAGCCGATGAGGCGCCGTCGCCGCTTTTTGGCATAGCGCTGGCATGCATCGGTTATTCGCTCTTTGCCGTCCAGGATGCGATCGTCAAATGGCTGGTCGCGGACTATTCGGTGCCGCAGATCCTTTTCCTCCGTAGCATCATCATCGTCATCTTCGCGGGCATCTTCGTGCGCCGGCGCCGTCATCCGTCGATCCTGAAAAGCGCCCAGCGGGGCCTGCTCCTGACCCGCGCGCTGCTGATGTTCGTCGCCTGGCTCGCCTACTATTCATCAGCGCGCCATCTCGGGCTTGCCGAGATCACAACGATGTATTTCTGCGCGCCTGTCATCGTTGTTGTCTTGTCGATTTTTGTGCTTCACGAGAAAGTCGGCCCGGTTCGCTGGCTAGCCTGCATCGGCGGCTTTGCGGGCGTGGTGCTTGCCGCGAACCCGGCAGAGGCGCCAAGCCTCATCCCGGCCGGGATGGTCCTGTTTGCAGGTTTCTGTTGGGCTGGGAGCGTCGTCCTTCTGCGGCTGAGCCATGCGGAAAGCACGGTGAATCAGATGATGGCGACGAGTTTCCTTTTTGTCGTCGCTTGCGGAGCGGCGCTTCCCTGGGTCTGGAAATCGCCTGATCTCTTCGACTGGTGCCTGATGATCGGGCTGGGCTGCTTCAGCGCTGCCGGCCAGTATCTGCTCTACGAGGGTTTTCGCCACGCGCCCGCCTCGACGCTCGCGCCCATCGAATACAGCGGCCTCGTCTGGGCCTTTCTCTATGGTTATCTCATCTGGGCAGAAGTGCCGACACCGAACGTCTTTGCCGGTGCGCTGTTGATCGTCGCCTCCAGCTTGGCGCTCATCTGGTGGGAACGCCGTCTCGTGGTTGCCTCAAGACGGCGTCTGGCCGCTTAGTGTCCGACAGGCGCTGTTCCATTACGAAAATATCGCGATCATAGTAAGCTGCTTTTCGATTGATGCGCCGCAGCGCCATTTTTGGCGCGGAAATTCCGCGAATCGGGTGCTATTGTCCTGAAAGTGGGCGGATGAGCGGAAGAGGAGCTGCTTTCCGGATCATTGATCAATCTGCGATCTCGTGACGAGAGCAGATGCTGACGTTTCAGCGGATCGGCGGCTAGGAGGAGAGGCCGGATGTATTCAGGCGGTTTGAATTTCGCCCTCGGCGACGAGATCGAGGCATTGCGCGAAAGCGTCAGGCGGTTTGCAAGCGAGCGCATCGCGCCGCTGGCGGACGAGACCGATCGCAGCAACAGTTTCCCGGCGCCGCTCTGGCGTGAGATGGGAGACATGGGCCTGCTCGGCATCACCGCCGATGAGGCCTATGGCGGTGCTGGCCTCGGTTATCTCGCGCATTGCGTTGCCATGGAGGAGATCAGCCGGGCGTCGGCCTCGGTCGGATTGAGCTACGGCGCGCATTCCAATCTCTGTGTCAACCAGATCAACCGCAACGGCAATGACGCGCAGAAAGCCCGCTATCTGCCGAAGCTGATTTCGGGCGAGCATGTCGGTGCGCTGGCCATGTCGGAGCCGGGCTCCGGTTCGGATGTCGTCTCCATGAAGCTTCGGGCTGACAAGCTCGGCGACCGCTATGTGCTGAACGGCAGCAAGATGTGGATTACCAACGGCCCGGATGCCGATGTTCTGGTGATCTATGCGAAGACCGATCCGCAAGGGGGGCCGCGCGGTATCACCGCCTTCCTCGTCGAGAAGACCTTCAAGGGCTTCTCGACCGGCCAGAAACTCGACAAACTCGGAATGCGCGGTTCGAACACCTGCGAGCTGGTCTTTGCGGATTGTGAAGTGCCCGAGGAGAACGTCCTCAGTGCGGTCGGCGGCGGCGTGAAAGTATTGATGTCGGGGCTGGACTACGAGCGTGTCGTGCTTTCCGCCGGACCGCTCGGCATCATGGCGGCATGCCTGGATATCGTCCTGCCCTATCTGCATGAACGCAAGCAGTTCGGACAGGCGATAGGCGAATTCCAGCTGATGCAGGGCAAGATTGCCGACATGTATGTGACGCTGAATACGGCACGCGCCTATGTCTACGCGGTCGCGGCTGCCTGCGACCGCGGCGAGACGACCCGAAAGGATGCCGCCGGTTGCATTCTCCATGCAGCCGAAAAGGCGACGGGACTGGCGCTCGAAGCGATCCAGGCCCTGGGCGGCAACGGCTATACCAACGACTACGCCGCGGGGCGGTTGCTGAGGGATGCCAAGCTTTACGAGATCGGCGCGGGAACCTCCGAAATCCGGCGCATGCTGATCGGGCGCGAACTCTTTGCGGAGACGGCATGACCGTACTCAAATCCCAGATTTCGACCAGCTCCGAAACCTTCAGGGCCAATCAGGCTGCGATGCGGGCGGCGAGCCAGATCGTTGAAGACGCCGCGCGCACGGCCGCAAACGGCGGGGGGGCAGGGGCGCGGGAAAGGCATGTGAGCCGCGGCAAGATGCTGCCGCGCGATCGGGTGATGGGGCTGATCGATCCGGCAACGCCATTTCTGGAAATCGGCACGACCGCCGCTTACGGCATGTACGGCGACGAGGCGCCGGGTGCCGGGCTGATCACGGGGATCGGGCGCGTCGCCGGACGCGAATGCATGATCGTCTGCAACGATGCGACCGTCAAAGGCGGCACCTACTATCCGATGACGGTGAAGAAGCATCTCAGAGCGCAGGAAATCGCCGCCGAGAACAATCTGCCCTGCCTCTATCTCGTCGATTCCGGCGGTGCCAATCTGCCGAACCAGGACGAGGTCTTTCCGGACCGCGAGCACTTCGGCCGCATCTTCTACAACCAGGCCAATATGTCGGCGGCCGGTATTCCGCAGATTGCCGTGGTCATGGGCTCCTGCACGGCGGGCGGGGCCTATGTTCCGGCCATGTCGGATGAAGCGATCATCGTCGAGGGGCAGGGAACGATCTTTCTCGCCGGCCCGCCGCTCGTCAAAGCAGCGACCGGCGAGGTCGTCTCGGCGGAAGATCTCGGCGGCGGCGATGTTCATACGCGCGTTTCCGGCGTTGCCGATCATCTGGCGCGCGACGACGCCCATGCCCTGGCGCTGGCGCGCCGGGCCGTGGCTTCGCTGAATCGCGCCAAGGCGCTGACGATCGAGCTTCGTGAGCCGGAGCCGCCGCTCTATGATCCTGCGGAAATCGCAGGCATCATACCGGCCGATCTTCGCACGCCCTACGAGGTTCGGGAGGTGATCGCCCGCATTGTGGACGGTTCGCGGTTCGACGAATTCAAGGCTCGCTACGGCACCACCCTCGTCTGCGGCTTCGCGCATATCCACGGCATTCCGGTCGGGATCATTGCCAACAACGGCGTGCTCTTCTCCGAATCCGCGGTAAAGGGCACGCATTTCGTCGAGCTCTGCTCGCAGCGGAAGATCCCGCTGGTTTTCCTGCAGAACATCACCGGCTTCATGGTCGGGCGGAAATACGAGACGGAAGGCATTGCCAAGCACGGCGCCAAGCTGGTCACGGCGGTGGCAACAACCAGGGTGCCGAAGATCACGATGCTGATCGGCGGCTCCTTCGGCGCTGGCAACTACGGCATGGCCGGCCGCGCCTACTCGCCGCGCTTCCTGTGGACATGGCCGAACAGCCGGATCTCTGTCATGGGAGGCGAGCAGGCGGCGGGCGTTCTTGCCACCGTTCGAAGCGAAGCGCTCAATCGCGCGGGAACAGCTTGGAGTGCCGATGATGAGGCGGCCTTCAAGAAGCCCATTCTCGATCTTTTTGAGAGCCAGAGCCATCCGCTCTACGCCTCCGCACGCCTTTGGGACGATGGCACCATCGACCCGCTGAAGAGCCGGGACGTGCTCGGGCTCTCGCTTTCGGCGGCACTCAACGCGCCGGTCGAAGAAACGCGTTTTGGTTTGTTCAGGATGTGAGGAAGACATGAAACGGGAAGCGATCAACGCCCTCGATGCACCCCAGCCGCAGGGCGGTTACTCCCAGGCCGTGAGGCTGGAGAATTTCGAAAGGCTGCTGTTCGTCAGCGGCCAGGTTCCGGTGCTGCCGGGTCAGGCGATCCCGGAGGATTTTGCGGCGCAGGCCCGGCAGGTCTGGTTGAACATCGATGCCCAGCTCCGGGCCGCGGGCATGAGCAAATCGGACATCGTCAAGATCAACACCTACATCGCCGACCGCAGCTATTTGGCAGTCAATCGCGAAGTCCGCAGCGAATATCTGGGCTCGCTGCTTCCGGCCTCCACGCTCGTCGTCGCCGGGCTCGTCGATTCCGCCTGGCTGCTCGAGATCGAGGTGGTCGCGGCTCAATAGGAAACAGCGATGTTCTCGAAGGTCCTGATAGCCAATCGTGGCGAAATCGCCTGCCGCATCATCCGCACTGCGCGTCGCATGGGCATCCATACGGTGGCCGTCTATTCCGACGCCGATACCGGCGCGCTGCACACCGAGCTTGCCGATGAGGCCATCCGCATTGGCGGTGCGGCGGCGCACGAAAGCTATCTTTCGATCGAGCGCATCGTCGCGGCTGCCACGCGTGCCGGCGCTCAGGCGGTCCATCCGGGCTACGGTTTCCTTGCGGAAAATGCCGAGTTCGCCGAGGCCGTCGAAGCGGCCGGGCTGGTCTTCATCGGACCCCAGCCATCCGCAATCAGGGCCATGGGTCTGAAGGATGCCGCCAAGGCATTGATGGACAGAGCACGCGTTCCGGTCGTGCCCGGCTATCATGGCGACTGTCAGGAGCCGGACTTCTTGGCCGACAGGGCCGCCGAGATTGGCTTCCCGGTGCTCATCAAGCCACGGGCAGGCGGCGGCGGCAAGGGTATGCGCCGCGTCGACCGGGCCGAAGACTTTCCCGCGGCGCTCGAAGCAGCAAAGCGCGAGGCGCATGCGGCTTTCGGCGACGATGCGGTGCTCCTCGAAAAATACCTGCTCCTCTCCCGCCATATCGAGGTGCAGGTTTTCGGAGACCAGCACGGCAATGTCGTTCACCTTTTCGAGCGTGACTGCTCGCTGCAACGGCGGCACCAGAAGGTGATCGAGGAGGCGCCGGCACCCGGCATGACGGCTGAGATGCGCCGCGCCATGGGTGAGGCGGCCGTGCGTGCGGCGCATGCGATCGACTATCGCGGCGCCGGGACAGTGGAATTCATCGCGGATGTTTCGGATGGCCTGCTGCCGGATCGCTTCTTCTTCATGGAAATGAATACGCGCCTGCAGGTCGAGCATCCGGTGACGGAGGCGATCACAGGCATCGATCTTGTCGAATGGCAGCTGCGGATTGCAGCCGGTGAACCATTGCCTACAAGCCAATCCGACCTCTCCATCGATGGCTGGGGGTTCGAGGCGCGCATCTATGCGGAGGACCCGGCGAAGGGTTTCCTGCCCGCAACCGGCGTTGTCGAACAAATGCGCTTTCCGGTCGATGTGCGGATCGACGCGGGTGTCAGGTCCGGCGACCGGATTTCCGCACACTACGATCCGCTGATCGCCAAGATGATCGTGCATGGACCGGACCGCCAAACCGCCCTTGCGAGGTTGACCCATGCGCTGCAGGCGTCGCGGATTGCGGGAACGGTCAGCAATATCGGTTTCCTGGCTAATCTGAGCCGGCAGAAAGATTTCGTCGCCGGTCATCCCGATACGGGCTTGATCGATCGCGATCTTGAGATGCTTACGGCAATTCCGCCTGCTGCCGATACCGTGGTTGCGCTTGCCGCGGTGCTGTCGCTTGATGCCAACGTGTCCGGCGGCAGTCCGTGGGATACGCTCGGTCATTGGCAGCTCTGGGGCGAGATGCAGCGCATCGTGACCCTGGAACATGCAGGCGAAGGCGCTTCTCTGCGGGTCGTGGCACGTGGCTTTGACATGTTCGCCGTCCATGATGGCCATCGCGTGATCCCGATCAGGATCGTCAGCCGCGATCGAGATCGTGTTCAGGTTGAGGTCGATGGCAGGCAGGTTCCAGTCGAGATCGAGCGTGGGCCGCATCGGCTGAGCCTGAGCCTGGACGGTCATACGCATCTCTTCACGGCTCCCGATCGGCTCGATGGTGCTGCGTCGGAAACCGAGACAGGAAATCGACTCATCGCGCCGATGCCGGGCTTCATCAAGATCGTGCGGGCGAGCGAAGGTGCGACGGTGTCGAAAGGCGAGCCGTTGATCGTCATGGAAGCGATGAAGATGGAACTGACGCTGACTGCGGCGCGTGACGGTGTCGTGGAAAGCGTTGAGGCGAGCGAGGGCCAGCAGGTTTCAGAAGGCACCGTTCTCGTGACGCTGAAGCCGGAGGAGGCGTGATGGCGTCCACGGAGGAATATGTTTCGATTGTCGAGATGGCTCCGCGCGATGGACTGCAGAACGAAGAGCGTTTCATCGGGACAGCGGACAAGATCGCGCTTGTCGATATGCTTTCGGATTGCGGCTACGAGCGCATCGAGGTCACGAGCTTCGTGAGCCCGAAATGGGTGCCGCAACTCGCCGATGCAGCAGAAGTGATGGCGGGCATTCGACGCAAGCCGGGTGTCCGCTATGCCGTGCTGACCCCGAACATGAAGGGCTTTGAGGCAGCGCTTGCGGCAAGGGCGGACGAGATCGCGATCTTCGCCTCAGCCTCCGAGAGCTTCTCCCAGCGCAATATCAATTGCTCGATCGCCGAAAGCATCGAGCGCTTCCGGCCCGTCGCCGACGCCAGCCGTGAGCATGGTATCAAGATGCGCGGTTATGTCAGCTGTGTCGTTGAATGCCCCTATGAAGGTGTCGTTCCCCCGGCCAAGGCCGCGGAGGTTACGGCACGGCTGAGAGAACTCGGCTGCTACGAGATCAGTCTTGGCGACACGATCGGCCGCGGGACCCCGGAAGCCGTCGCAAAGATGCTGGCGGCCGTGTTGCAAGAGGCGCCTGCTGCGATGCTGGCCGGCCATTTCCACGATACGTCCGGTCGCGCGCTCGAAAATATCGACGTCGCGCTGGACCACGGGCTTCGCACCTTCGATGCCTCGATCGGTGGGCTTGGAGGTTGTCCTTATGCGCCGGGCGCCAAGGGTAATGTCGATACCCTGGCCGTCGCGCGCCACCTTGCCGCGAAAGGCTATTCGACCGGGCTTGCGGAGGAAAAGCTGAAGCAGGCGGCCGCCTTTGCTCGTACATTGAGGAGCGCTTCGTGATGCCTGAAACGCTTCGCATCGAGACCGACGAGCGTGGCGTCACGCGGCTGACGCTTGCGCGAGCCGACAAGCACAATGCGATATCGGCAGAGATGATGGATGAACTGACGGCCGCGGCAAAGGAGTTTGGCGCCGATCGCCGCGTTCGGGTCATCGTGCTCGCGGGGGAGGGCGCAAGCTTTTGCGCCGGCGGCGATCTTGGCTGGATGCGCGCGCAATTCGAAGCCGGACGCGCCGAGCGGATTTCCGAGGCAAGGCGTCTTGCAACGATGTTCCGCGCCTTAAACGATATTCCGAAACCAGTAATCGCCCGGGTGCAGGGCAATGTTTTCGGCGGCGGTGTCGGCCTGCTCAGCGTTTGCGATCTGGTGATCGCTTCTGAAAGTGCCCGGTTGGGCCTGACCGAAGTTCGATTGGGCATCATCCCGGCGACGATCAGTCCTTTCGTCATCGCGCGCATCGGCGAGGGCGCCGCGCGACCGCTCTTCATGTCCGGCAAACTTATCAGCGCATCGGAAGCAAAGGCCGCCGGTCTTGCTCAGTATGTCGTTCCGGCGGACGGCCTGGATGCGGCAGTCGAAGCCGAGATCTCGCATTTTCTGAAGGCATCGCCTGAGGCAATCGCAAGAGCCAAGGCGCTCGCGCGTTCGCTCGGTTCACCGATTACAGATACGGTCATCGAAGACGTCATTCAGCAACTGGCAGATACCTGGGAAACGGACGAGGCGCGTGAAGGCATTGCCGCTTTCTTCGAGCGGCGAGAGCCATCCTGGCGAAGCGGAGCTTGAAGTGAGCGTAGTTTGAGCATATTTTGATTGCACAGTGATCAAAATATGCAAAGGTCAGGCCATGACAGCCGCGAGTTTCAATAATATCGCTGCTCACTTCGGTGACGAGCACTCCTCGTTTCTGTCCCCCCGCCGGGTTGCTGAAGAGCTTGGCGTCACGCTCGCCGAACTCGCGCGGCTGATCGGCGTTGCCCGCAACACGTTGACGGCGCAGTCGAGCGCCCGCAAGGTCGATAGCGCGCTCAGCAACGTCGTCCGCATCCTTTCCATGGCGAGCGAGATGGCTGGCGACGAGAACCGCGCGGTGATCTGGTTCAAGCATCAGCCGATCCCCGGCTGGGGCGGCAAGACGGCCTTCGATCTCGTCGGTGAAGGCAAAGCCGACCGCGTCCTTGCCTATCTCGAGGCCGTGCGGTCCGGCGTCTATGCCTGAGACGCAAGCCGGCGCAGCTACGCTTCTCTGGCGCGCCTTCGTTCCGAAATGGGCCTATGCGCCGCTATCCGGCGAGGGCGCCGGTCGCTTCGGCGGCCGGTGGAACCCAGTGGGAGCGCCGACGATCTACGCGGCTCGGGAGTTGTCGACGGCCTGGGCGGAATATAACCAGGGCTTCGTGCAGCATCCTGCAATGATCGCGCAACTGGAGCTCAAAGGCGCGCGCCTGGCGGACACGATGGACCCGGCGCTTCTGCACGAGTTCGATGTCTCTGCCGACATCCATCATTGCGAATGGCGCTTGCTGATGGACGAAGGCAAGGTACCGGCGACCCACCATCTCCGCGAACGGCTGATGGCATCGGGTTATCACGGCGTGATCTATCCGTCCTTCATGTCGCATGGCGGCACGTGCGTGGCACTATGGATGTGGAACGAGCCGGGCGGACCGGAGCTCCGCGCAATTGATCCCGAAGGCAGATTGCCCAGGTCGCCGGCCTCCTGGCTATAGCTGCAGTTCCTACGGTACAGGTGGAATTGCACAGAGCGTCGCATTCTGGCAGTTTTGACTGTGAAAAGGCGGGGGCCAGCTAGCCAAGGCGGTTGAGCTTACGGTATCACACCGGAAAAGGTTGGAACTGCAGAAATGAAGTTATCGACGAGCCGCGACGCCGCGCCGACGATTGCAGATGTTGCGCGCGTTGCGGGTGTTTCGCGCGCGGTTGCAAGCCGCGCCCTTTCCGCCGAGCCGCGGCCGGTTTCCGACGAGAAGCGCGAGCGGGTGATCGAGGCTGCGACGGCCCTCGGCTACAAGCCCAATCTGTTGGCCCGGAGCCTGACGACCAAGACGGTTAATCTCGTCGCGGTCGTCGTCAATCATATTCACGATCTCTCTGACCTCGACCTTTTCGACCGGCTGATCGACCAGATCCAGGCGATTGGCAAGCAGGTCATCCTCATCCGCATAGGCTCCGTTGCGCGCGTCGAGGAATTCTTGCGCAACGGCGTCGCCTATCACGTCGATGCCGCACTGGTGTTTTCGGACTTCGCCGATGCTGCAACCGTCAGGCGCATGTTCCGGTCAGATCTGGTCGTCATGCTGAATGGCCTGCACGACCAGCTGGCTCCGGTGGTGATGCCGGACGAAGCGATCGGCATCGAGGACGCTGTGGCCGACGCGGCGCGGAAGCGTGTGAAGACTGCCGGGCTCGTCACGGGCCGCGCCTCTTCACCGGTTGAGCACGCGCGCATCGGTCTTTATCGCCAGGCTTTTGCAAAACATCGGATCGAGCTGGTGCGAACGGTACAGGGTGACTATTCCTACGCCAGCGGCCATGCTGCCGCGTCAATCCTGACGGGCGACGATTGTCCGGATGCGATCTTCTGTACGTCCGACGCCATGGCCATGGGCATTCTCGACGTCTGCCGTTCCGACTTTCCGGGAGATAAACCGCCACGCTTCAGGCTGTACGGTTTCGACAACCTGTCACTGACGGATTTCGACGCCTACCCGATCTCCTCCATCGGCTACGACAAGTCGGATTACGTCCGCCATATCGTCGCCTTCATCGCAAACCCCGAAGGTTTCGAGCCGGGTCAGCCGCCGATCACCGTTCCGACGCGTTTCGTGCTCCGCGCCACGTCTTGAACGGGAAAGGCCGCCCGAAGGCGGCCTTGGGTTTACCACTGCGGGTTCAGAGCCGGCGGGTTGGAATCCGCACCCCACCATTTCTTGTAGTTGGCTTCGTAAGCGCCCGACTGGATGTAGTCGGAGACGAACATATCGAGCCAGCGGACGAACTCCGGGTCGCCCTTGGCGACGGCAATGCCGATCGGATCGTTGGAGTAAAGGCCGGGCAGCGTGACCAGCGACGGGTTCTTCGTTGCGAGATAGTCGAGCAGCGAGGAATCTTCGATCGCCGCAACAACGCGTTTCTGCTGCAACTGCAAGACGCCATCCGGCGCGAACTGGTCGACATAGACCAACTGGGCTTCCGGCACGGCGGCCTTCAGGAAGGTTTCACCCGTGGTGCCGCGGCCGACGACGACCGTCTTGCCAGCTAGGTCCTTCAGTTCCTTGATGCCCGCATCCTTCTGCACGATGATGCGGAGCCCGGCGCGGTTGTAGGGGATCGTGAAATTGACGGTTTTGGCCCGCTCGAGCGTTGCCGACGTATTCGCAACGGCCACATCGATCTGGCCGGAAACGAGCATCGAAATACGGGCGTCGCCGGAAACATCAACGAACTCCACGGGAACGCCGATCTTTTCGGCAAGCCGCGTCGCGACGTCGACGTCATAGCCGACTGGATTGTTCTGCGCGTCGCGGAAGCCGATCGGCTCGCCGCCGAGCGAGACGCCGATGCGCACGGTGCCGCGTGAACGGATGTCGTCCAGCATGCCGGCCACCGATGGCAGCGCTGAGCCGGCGACGACGGCGAGTGCTGCAAGAGCAGTGAGTATGCGTTTCATGTTCGATTCCCTCTTTTGTTGATTACGCCGATTTCGCCGTCCGCAATTCCGGTTCGGACATCGAATCCTCCCAGAGCCAGTAGCGGATCTCGCCCTCGCATCTGAAATTCACCACCTCATGGTTCCCCTTGGCGTCGACCGCGTGAATAACGACGCCTGCCAGGAAGCCAGAGTCAAGTTCCTTGAGCTCTTCGACTGCAAGTTTGATCGCATCGGAGAGCGAATAGCCAAGTTTGAGCGCCAGCACGATCGTACGCGAGGTCGAACAGCGCATCGTCATTTCGCCGGTATGGGTGCAGGCGGCGGCCCCATAGCGGCTGTCGGCGTAGAAGCCGGCGCCGGGGATGGGTGAATCGCCCAATCGGCCGGGATATTTCCACGCCCAGCCGGATGTCGAGGTCGCCGCATGGATGCCGCGCTGCGGATCGGCCGAGAGGAAAACGGTGGTGTCGCGCACCCGTTCGGGATCGGTGATCGCGCGGCTCAGCGGCGCCAGCGGGATGTCCGGGAATTTCGCCAGATCCTCCGGAGAAAGCTCCTTTTCCAGCCGTTCCCACCAGACGCGCTTGCTGTCTTCGAAGAGGACGTTGTCTTCCGCGAAACCGATTTCACTCGCAAAACGCCGGGCACCATCTCCGGTCAGCATCACATGCGGCAGGCGTTTCATCACCTCATGAGCAAGGGCGGCGACCGGAAGCGTATTCGGCACGGCGCCGACCGAGCCGACCTCGCGGGTATTGCCGTCCATGACGGCGGCGTCGAGCTCCATATTCCCGATCATGTTCGGCCAGCCGCCGTAACCGACGCTGCGAACCTTCACTTCGCTCTCGACCTTGCTGATGCCGGCAACCAGGGCGTCGAGACTGTTGGCCCCCTCGCGCAGCATCTGCACGGACGTCGGAAAACCAGGCCAGGCTTCTTTATTGGCCACGAGCAGCATGAAAGACCTCTAATCTTTGCGCATTTTGGAAAGGAACTGGGCAACGCGGGGCTGCGCCATGCCGCCGTCGGCGGCGAAGAATTCTTCGGTCGGCAGATCGACCAGCAGCTTGCCCTTGTCGAGGAAGACGATCCGATCCGAGATATGGCGCGCAAACTCGATTTCGTGGGTGACGAAAAGCATCGTCGTGCCCTGCTCGGCGAGTTTCGCCAGGATCGCCAGCACCTCCGCCGTCATTTCTGGGTCAAGCGCGCTCGTCACTTCGTCAAGAAGCAGATAGCGCGGCTGCATGGCAAGGGCCCGGCAGATGCCGACGCGCTGTCGCTGACCGCCGGAAAGCTGGGCCGGATAGGCATCGGCGCGGTCGCCAAGGCCGACGGACTGCAACAGGGCACGTGCTTCGGCTTCCGCTTCGCCGCGGGACCTTTTCAGAACCTCGATCGGTGCAAGCGTGATGTTTCCGAGCACCGTCATGTGCGGGTAGAGATTGAAAAGCTGAAAGACCGTCGCCGAGCGCTTGCGGGCTTCCGCTAGCTCTTTCGGTTTGCCGACGTCGAACTCGTCAACCGTGATCCGCCCGCCGTTGAGCTTTTCCAGTCCGTTGATGCAGCGGATCAGCGTTGATTTGCCGGACCCGGACGAACCGAGAATCGACACCACCTCGCCGGGCTGGATTGTCAGATCGACACCGTCGAGAACGGTGGCATGACCGAAGGCTTTCCGGACGTTTTCTACATTGAGCATGTCAGAGCCCTCTCCAGGCGCTGTAGGCCCTCAGGCGGTTTTCGAAACGCGTGCCGAGAAGCGCGACCAGCTTGGCAGCGGTGTAATAAAGCAGGCCGACAGCCGTCCAGACGATGAAAGGCTTCAAGGTTCGCATGTTGAGGATGTTGCCGATCTTGGTGAGATCGACGACGCCGATGACGGAAATCAGCGACGTCACCTGCAGCTGATTGACAAGCAGCGCCACCAGCGGGCCGATCGCAAAGGCCGCGGCCTGCGGTGCGACGACATGGCGAAGCACTTGCCATCGGGTAAGTCCGAAGACGCGTGCGGCCTCGATCTGCTCGCGGCCGATGGATTCGATCGCCGAGACAGCGATGACATAGACGAAGGCGGCGGTATTGGCCGAAAGCGTAATGGTCGCGGCGGTCACCGGCGTGACGCGGATGTGCAGCAGGCCTGGCAGGCCGAAGAAAACGAGGAATAGCTGCACGAGTACCGGCGAGTTCTTCAAAAGCTCGGAGAAGAAGGTGACGATCGGCGTCAGGACCGGCACCTTGTAGAAGCGGATTACCGCCCAGATGAGGCCGATGACCAGGCCGATCAGCGAGGTTCCAAGGAAAAGAGCGAGGCTGACGCCGAGCCCCTGTGCCAGCAGGACGAGATCGTAGGATGTGAAATCCGTAAAGCGCATCAGGCCACGTCCTCCATCATGTCGCGATTGAGACGGCGGTGCAGGAGGGTGACGGCGAGCGAGACGAGATAGGTCAGCGCCGCATAGACGACAAGCAGCACGACATAGACTTCAAATGGCCGGTAGGTCTGCGAAACGACGATCTGCGCCGAGCCGGTCAACTCGTTGAGCGTGATCGTCGAAAGGATGGAGGAGGTGAGAACCAGGTTGATCAGCACCGAGCCAAGCGGACGAACCGAGGTCCTCAAAGCGATCGGAAGCACGATGCGGGTGAAGATCACCCGCCGCGACAGGCCGCTCACTTCAGCCGCTTCGATAATGCCCTGATCGATCGCCAGAATGCCGGCGCGGATAACGTCGGATGCGTAGGCGCCGCCGGCGATCGACAATGCGATGACGCCCGTTGTGAAGGCATCAATGTAGATCCCGATCTCCGGCAGTCCGTAATAGAAGAAGAAAAGCTGGACGATGAACGGTACGTTGCGGAAGATATCGACATAGATGAAGGCGATCTTGCGCAGCGCTTTCGAAGACGACGTACGGGCGAGCGCGACGAAGGCGCCCATAAGCACACTGCCGATCAGCGCCAGCGAACAGGCCTCGGCGGTCAGCAGCGCACCTTGACCGAGAAAGCCCAGGTGAGGCAAGAGGATCGAAAGGTCGAGCCGCACCATTCCTCCCGTGCAGGATTGAAACCGGTTTCATCTTGTTTGTTGATGAGGAACTTGTCAAGTTCGGGCCAAACGTGGCCGGTGGGTGGCAAGACCCTTCATGAGGCGAATTGTGATCGGCTTGAACGGCCGACGCTGAAAACGATGACGCCCCGCATCCGGGGATGCGAGGCGCGCGACATTTGGTGAGTTTGAAGGTCAGGCTGCCGAGAACGGCACGGCTACGAAGATTTTGTTGCCGTCGCGTTCGACAAGCAGGAGCACTGACTTGCGGCCCGAGTTTTCAGCATTGGCAACGGCTTTCTTCACATCGCTTGCATTGGCTATGGGTTGGTCGTTCACCGAGACGATCACGTCGCCTGTCTGAATACCCGCGGCCGCTGCTGCTGCGTCCTCGTTCACGCCGGTGACGACAGCGCCCTTCGCGCTTCTCGGCAGGTTCAGTTCGTCCCGGATATCTGGCGTCAGGTTGGAAAGTGCCATGCCGAGGCGCGGGCTGCCTTCCTGCTTGCCGTCGCTTTGTTCAGCCGCCGCCTGCTTGTCGCCGGTGTCGCTGCCGCCGATAGTGACATTGAGTTCTGTGCTGCTGCCATCGCGCCAGACCGTCAGCGTTTCCTTGTTGCCCGGGGCCATGTCGGCAACCAGGCGCGAGAGGTCCCTCGGGCTCTTCACGCTTCCGCCGCCGACAGCCGTGATGACATCACCGGTCCTGAGACCCGCACGGGCCGCGGGGGTGTCGCCGGTGACCGCGGCGACCAGCGCGCCCTGGGGAGTGCTGAGACCGAGAGCGTCGGCAACATCGCGTGTTACCTCTTGGATTTGAACGCCGAGATAGCCATGGTCGATGGAGCCGTTCTTCTGAAGCTTGGCAGCGATCGCCTTTGCTTCATTCGATGGTATCGCGAAACCGACGCCGACACTGCCGCCATTCGGCGAATAGATGGCAGTGTTGATGCCGACGACGTTGCCGTCACGGTCGACCAGCGGGCCGCCGGAATTGCCGTGATTGATCGGCGCGTCGATTTGAATGAAATCGTCATAGGGGCCGCTGTGCAGATCGCGGCCTCGGGCCGAGACGATGCCCGCCGTCACGGTCGTGCCGATACCGAAGGGGTTGCCGATGGCCAAAATCTCGTCGCCAAGCTTCAGCTTGTCGGAATCGCCCCAGGCAACCGTCGGAAGCGGCTTCGACGCCTGGATCTTCAAAACGGCGATATCGGATTTGGGATCGGTGCCGACCAGCTTGGCCGGGAGTTCCGTGCCGTCATCCAAGGTCACCTTGATGTCGATGGCGTTGTCGATGACGTGGTTATTGGTAACGATGACCCCATCCGGGCTGATGATGAAGCCGGAGCCGAGCGCCATGGCGCGCTCACCCTGCTGATGCTGCGGGGCCTGCTTCGGAAGCGGTATGCCCTGCTGTTCGAAGAACTGGCGGAATTGCTCCTCCATCGGTGACTGCTCGCTGCTGACATCCGTGGTCTTCATCGTCGTGGTGACTGTAACGACTGCAGGTTTGTCGGCGTCGACAACCGGTGCGAAGGAGGTGCCCGATGCAACTGTGCCGTTGACCCCGGCAGGTGCGGCTACGGCACTTGAGGCGTCGATGGCAAAAGGCACGACGGCCGTGCCGGCAATCAGGGCGGCGCCGACCAGAGCTGCGGCGCGATGCTTGGAGATGATCATTGACATGGTGGAAAGGTCCCTTGCGAAATCAATGCATGGCGGCGTCGCTGTTCCGTGTCGGGGAACGCGGCCGTCGGGCGAAACTGGCGTCAATTCTTTCGTCTTCTGAATGAAACCGTCAGTGTCTGACGGCGAATACTGTCAAGCGGAAGAACTATCGCTTAAGAGTCATATGCTCCGCTGGGGCCGTATTTACAAATTAAATGTTCATTACAGATTCATTGCAAAAATTTAAGCATTACAAAGATTTAATACTTGAACAGAAGGCAGATTCTGCAGCTTCCGGTTGGACGATTTCCGTTCCTGAAACGGCGGCATTCAGCTTACCGGCGAGCTGCGCGGCAACGAAGGCAGCGTGTTCCGTCACCTGCGGCAAGCCCATGAGCTCGCCAAACGTGCCGCGCGCAAGCGGGCCTGAAATGATCAGTGTCGGGTTGGGTTGGCCGCCGGTTCCAATTGCCTCCGAGATTTCGTTGCAGGCGATGCCGAGGCCGGTCGGATCGAGCTGTAGATGTCCGGCTGCGTTGAGCTCATGCAGCCATCGCTGGCTTTCGAGTATGCCGCCGTGAGCGGGGCCCGTTGTCACGACCACTGCCTCGAAGCATTTCTCCACGCGCTGGCCGTTTCTTTTGCGAAGAACCACATCAATGCCGTCGCCATTGACCGTCGCGTCAGCGACGGAAGCGGCGAGAACCTGAAGCCTTCCTTCTGCAATGGCACGGTCGAGAACTTCCTCGACCTGCGGCGCGATCCGGAAACGATGGACATCCCAGTAGGGCCGCAAATGGCGAACGATGCGGCAGCGCTCCGCGACCGGCAGATTGCGCCAGATTTCATGTCCGTTGCTGCGCACCTGGTCGATGACCGCATGCCAGCTTGTCCCGGCTTCGACCGCTTGCCTGATCGTCTCGCGAACCTTCCGGAGAAGAGCGGCGGCACTTGCCGACGGATCGGAAAGAAAATCGCCGAAGGGGTCCTGGCGGGAGGGCGGATGGCCGCGCGAACGAAGTCCGCGGCGCGAAATGGAGATGATCGGCCCACGATGGCCGCCGCGCGTCAGCGATGCAACGATATCGGCGGAGGTCAATCCATTGCCGACGATGAGGACGCAATCGTCGGGGCGAATGACATCCAGGGAGCCGCGCCGCGTCGAATCCGCAACAAAGCGCGGATGATCGGCCAATGCCGCCGAAAGGCTGCGTGGTGCCGACGGTGCGGGATGAGTCGCTGCGATCACCAGAAAATCGGCTCGTGTTTCATCATTTCTGTCGTCGGTTATCAGCCAGCCTTCGGGGCTCGAGGATACTTTTGTGACCCTCGTCTTCCTATGCTCGACCGCACCGCTTTCGAGGAGGGGGCGCAGTTTCGCAACCACGTAAGCGCCAAACAGACGGCGCTGCGGGAAGAGATTGCCGTTCGGCCACAGCGCTT
Source organism: Rhizobium sp. P32RR-XVIII (assembly GCF_012641395.1). Classification (GTDB taxonomy): domain Bacteria; phylum Pseudomonadota; class Alphaproteobacteria; order Rhizobiales; family Rhizobiaceae; genus Rhizobium. The sequence continues at coordinate 234,735 of NZ_JABAIH010000003.1, forward strand.
CCGGATCGTCGGCGACCCTATCCTTATCCACCACCCATTCGAGGAAGTCTTCCGGCTGATCGGGAAGCAAGCTCATGCGTGCCGCAGGCACGTTGATGCGGTGGGCGGGGTCTTCGGTGTCATAAGCAAGCCCGCGGCCAATCTCGGCACGCGGTTCGAAGACGATGATCCGCGGCGGTTTGGCCGCCGTTGCCTTTGCCAGATGGTAAGCGACGCCCGCGCCGGAAACGCCACCGCCAATGATGGCGACGACCGGCCCTGCCAATGCATCCGTCTCGTTTTTCGTCACCGCTGCCGGTCCAACCGAGTTCTTGCGCAGATCTTGAAGACAAGGCACAGCCAGCTTCTGCACGAAGCCGCAGAGAATAATCTATGAAATTTATGGAATTGTGCAAGCGGCCGCAGTCCAGCGGCCGTCACGAAGTTGCGGAGAGGAACGTCAGCTACGCGGCATCGCCGGTCAGGCGACGGTGCCCCGCGCTCTTCTTTGGTAGACTTCCGGATCAGGGATGGGAACGGCGGCGATCAAAGTCCGCGTATAGTCGTCCTTCGGGTTTTCGAAGATCTCCCGCCGCGTCCCTGTCTCGACGATCTGGCCGTCGCGCATCACCGCGACGTGGTGCGACATGCGCTCGACCACCGCCATGTCATGGGAGATGAAGAGATAGGCAAGCCCCATCGTCTCCTGCAGCTCCAGCATCAGATCGAGAACGCGGGCGCGCACCGAAACGTCGAGTGCGGCGACGCTCTCGTCGGCGACGATCAGTTTCGGCCCGACGGCAAGGGCACGCGCAATGCAGATGCGCTGACGCTGACCGCCGGAGAATTCGTGCGGGTAGCGGGTCGCGGCATCGGGCGTCAGCCCGACCCGGCGAAGCAGCTCGGCGACGCGATCCCGTCGCTCGCTCTTGCTGCCGATGCCGTGGATCACCATGGGCTCGGCGATCGCTGCCCCCACCGCCATGCGGCTGTCGAGCGAAGCGTAGGGATCCTGAAAGATCATTTGAGCCGAGCGGCGCACTGGTCGCATCGCTCGCTGGCCAAGACCGGCGATGTCCTGCCCGTCGATCAGGACATTGCCGGTGAAGGGAATGAGACCTAGAGCCGCCTTGCCGGTCGTCGACTTGCCGGAACCGCTTTCGCCGACGAGGCCAAGCGTTTGTCCGGGCAGGATATCGAACGAGACGTCATACACGGCCTGAACCGGCGCTTTGCCCTTGAAGAAACGGCCGACAGGGCTGCCGTAACTCACGTTCAGCCCGCGCACGTTTATGACGGGCGAGCGATCAGTGCGTTCCGGCTCGATCTTGCGCTCGGTCACCCGCGGCGGACCATCCGTTCCCGCCAGGGCTCCGAGCCGCGGCACGGCGGCCAGCAACTGCTTGGTATAGTCTTCCTTCGGCCGGTTGAAGATCGCAAGCGAGGGGCCTTCCTCGACGATCCGGCCGTGCTGCATGATGGCGACGCGGTCGGCCATCGCGGCGACCACGCCCATGTCGTGCGTGATCAGGATGATCGAGGTGCCGAACTCGACCTTCAGTTCGCGCATCAGCTTCAGGATCTGGGCCTGAACCGTGACGTCGAGCGCCGTCGTCGGCTCATCGGCAATCAGCACCTTGGGTCGGCAGGAGAGCGCCATGGCGATCATCACGCGCTGGCGCATGCCGCCGGAAAGCTCATGCGGAAACTGCTTCAGGCGCCGGGCCGGATCGGTGATCTGCACGGCATCGAGCATCTGCAACGCCACCGCCTCTGCATTGCCGCTGCCCTGGTGCTCGCGGATTGCCTCGGTCAGTTGCGCGCCGACCGACATCACCGGGTTCAGCGACGTCATGGGCTCCTGAAACACCATGGCGACATCGCCGCCGCGCACGCCGCGCATCGTGCGATTGGAGAGCTTCAGAAGGTCGCGTTCACCGAGCAGGATATTGCCGGATGTGACGCGCAGCGACGTCTTCGGCAGCAGCCCCATGACGGCGAGCGAAGTCACCGATTTGCCGGAGCCGGATTCTCCCGCGATGCAGAGCGTCTCGCCGCTTGCAAGATCGAAACCGATATCCCGAAGGACCGGTTTCAGGCCCTCCGGCGTCAGGGCATCGACGCTGAGATTGCGTACGGAAAGAATGGGCGCGGCAATGGAGGACAAGGTCAAGCGAATACGATCCTCGGGAAGTAGAAGGAGACCACCCAGTTCGGTTGATCGACGATTTCGCTGATGCGGAGGTCGCCGCAGACAGAGCAGAGCAGGTAGGCATCGACGGCGCTCAGGCCGTGTTCGGTGCCGAGCAGGTCGATCATGCGCATGACGCTTTCGCGCGCGCCGGTCATCAGGTCGGGACCGATGCCGGTCGTCACCTCGTAGCCGGCGCCGTCGAGATGGCGGCTGACGGGCTCGGTTGTCGTGAAGCGCGGCGTCTGGAGCTTGGCATCCTTGACGAGTTCGAGCGTCGCCTCGACGTTCATCTGGCTTTCGATCGCGGTGCCGCAGACTTCGCCGTCGCCCTGGGCTGCGTGCGTGTCGCCGATCGAGAACAGAGCGCCTTCGACCTCTACGGGCAGGTAGAGCGTGACACCGGCAGTCAGGTCGCGAATATCCATGTTGCCGCCGACGCGACGCGGAGGCACGACGGAATGGGTGCCGGGTTCGGCAGGTGCAACGCCGATCGTGCCGGCGAACGGCTTCAGCGGCACACGGCCGCCCGGGCCGTAGAGGGCAGGAACCATGCTGTTGGCATCGTAGGACCATACATGCAATGCCGGGTCCTTGAACTGGTCGGCAAGCAGGCCGAAGCCCGGGATATTGGCCGTCCAGCCAGTCCCCGACGGGATGAATTTGCGCAGCGTCACCTTCAGCGCATCGCCGGGCTTGGCGCCCTCGACATAGACTGGGCCAGAAACTGGGTTGATCTTGCCGAAATCGAGATTGTTCAGCGTGTCGAGCGTCGCGTCGCGACCGAGCTGGCCGCCCGAGGAATCGAGGCACTCGAAGTGGATCGTCTCGCCTGGCTTGGCAACGACGGCGGGCGCGAAATCCTTGTTCCAGCCGAAATTATGCTGGGCGCGGTGAATGGTGTGGGTACAGACGATGCACATGCTGGTGTCTCCCTAGACTCATAGGCCCTCTCCCGGCGTACCGGGAGAGGGTTCGATCCTTTTGAGGACCTATTGGTTCACGTAGATCGCCTCGTAGTCGATGACGCGGGTCGGATCGATGTAGATCTCGTCCGGGCCGCCCATGCGCTTCGACTTGGCGACGACGCGGCGCTCGTTGAAGACTGGGATCCACGGCGCGTCCTTTTCCTGGATCTCCGTGAAGATCTTGCTCCAGGTTTCCAGGCGCTCCTTCTCCTTGGCCGGCAGCGGCATGGCGTCGGCCGCCTGAGCGCGCTTCTCCATCTCCTGGTTGCAGTACCACGACCAGTTCCAGCCGCCGGGCACGGCGCTGGCGCAGGCAAGGATCGGTCCGTAGAAGTCGGAAGGATCCGGGAAGTCGGCAATCCAGCCCATGCCGCCTGACCAGATCATCGGCGCCTCGCCCTTGGTGCCGCCGGCGGCGATCACGTTCGGGTTGGCGAGCGCCTTGATCTCGACCTTGACGCCGATCGCCGCCAGATCCTGCTGGATCGCTTGGGCGATGCGCGGCTGTGGGTCCGTGTTGGAGGTGTAGAGCGTGGTGCTGAAGCCGTCCTTGAGGCCGGCTTCGGCGAGCAGCTTTTTCGCCCCGGCCTGATCGAAGGGATAGCCCTTGTAGTCCTTGTCATAGCCCGGCATCAGCGGCGGCAGAACCTGGCTCGCGGGTTCGGCGCGGCCGTTGATGATGCGAACGATGCGGTCCTTGTTGATCGCCATGTTGACCGCCTGACGGACGCGGGCGTCGTCGAGCGGCTTGACTTGCGTATTGAGAGTCACATAGCCCGTCTGCATCTGCTGGCGGTCGACGATCATGCCGGCGAATTCCGGCGACTTCTTCATTTCCAGGAACTTTGCCGGCGGGATGCCGTCGCCGGCGATATCAACTTCACCCTTCTGCAGGCGCAGCAGCGCTACCAGCGGCTCCTGACCGATCTCGACCTTGTAGCCGTCGATCAGCGGACGCTCCTTGATGAAGTAGTCCGGATTGCGCTCGAAGGTGAGACTCTGGCCGACCGTCCAGTCCTTCAGAATGAAGGCGCCGGAACCGACTGGCTTTTTGCCGAAATCGCCGTCAGCGGCTTCGACCGCTTCCTTCGGCACAACGGAGGAGAAGTTGAGCGCGAGCACGTTGAGGAAGGTCGCGTCCGGCTGGACGAGGTTGAACTGGATCGTATGGTCGTCGACGACGACGATGCCTTCCATCGTCTCGGCCTTGCCGGCCGTCATGGCGTCTGCGCCGACGATCGAATGGAAGAAGCCGGCGCCAGGCCCCTGCGTCTTCGGATTGACGGCGCGCTCGATGGAATACTTGACATCAGCGGCGGTGAGCTCGCGGCCGTTGGTGAACTTGACGCCCTTGTGGAGCTTGAAGGTGTAGGTCTTGCCGTCCGAGCTGACCTCATAGCTCTCGGCGAGCGACGGCTTCAGCTCGGTGGTGCCCGGCGTGTAGTCGACCAGACGGGAGAACATGGCGTTGATCATCGACCAGTTCTGCCAGTCGTAGCCGATCGCGGGATCGAGCGTGGCGATATCGTCCTTGTAGGTGACGACGATGTTGCCGCCCTTGGCCGGGGTTTCGGCGGCGTGGGCCGAGACGGCCGGCGCCAGCGCGGTCGTGGCGAGCATTGCGGCGAATGCCGCCTGCCGTAGGAATGTCTTTTTCATTTAGGAACTCCTCTGTTGGTTTTTTGCTCGGTTATTGCGCGCGGATGCGCGGATCGATGAAGGGCGCGACGACGTCGGCAAGCAGGTTGCCAAGCACGATCGCCAGCGCCGAGACCAGTGTCACGCCCATGATGATCGGCACGTCGACCTGCTGGATGGCCTGCCAGGCGAGCTGACCGATGCCCGGCCAGCCATAGACGGCTTCCACCACCACCACGCCGCTCATGAACTGGCCGATATCGATGCCGATCATGGCGATGATCGGCAGGATGGCGTTCGGCAGCGCGTGCCGGAAGAGAATGCGCCGCGAGGAGAGGCCTTTCGCACGGGCGGTGCGGACATAGTCCTGATTGAGAACGTCGATCATGGCGGAGCGCACCATGCGGGCGTACCAGCCGGCGCCGAGAACGCCGAGGGTCACGGCCGGCAGGACGACATGGTTGACCGTACCGAAGCCCGACATCGGGAACCAGCCGAGCGTGGCGGCAAAGACGTAGAGCAGGAGCAGGGCGACGACGAACTGCGGCGACGAGACGCCGACAAAGGACAGCATCATCACCGCGCGGTCGACAAAGCCGCCTCGCTTGACTGCGGCGATGACACCGAAGGTGAGGCCGAGCGCAACTTCGACGAGAATGCCGGCCGCCATCAGGATGAGCGTGGCGGGCAGGCGCGCGACGATCAACGGCAGCACCGCGGTCTTCTGTGTATAGGAGCGCCCGAGATCGCCGTTGATGAGCCCGCCGAGATAGTGGAGGAACTGGACGACGAGCGGCTGGTCGAGGCCCAGTTCATGGCGGATGGCTGCGACCGTCTGCGGCGTCGCACTGCGGCCCGCGATCAGCACGGCGGGATCGGCCGGCAGCGCGTAGAGCAGCAGGAAGGTGATGGCGGCGACGCCAAGAAGAATGAGAACGGCCTGCACCAGCCGGCGAAGCATCAGGAACGCCATCTCAACCTCTCCCGCGCTGCGTCGGATCGAGGATGTCGCGGAGTGCATCGCCGACGAGATTGAAGGACAGCGCCGTCGCCAGAATGACGGCGCCGGGGATGAACACCAGCCAGGGCGCGTCCTGGAAATAGCTCTGGCTTTCGAAGATGATGTTGCCCCAGGACGGCTGCGGCGGCTGAACGCCGATGCCGAGGAAGGAGAGCGTCGCCTCCAGAAGCACGGTCGTCGCAATGCCGAGCGTTCCCCAGACGATGGCCGTGGGTATCAGGTGGGGCAGGATATGCATGAAGAGCACGCGCAGATGACCGGCGCCGAGTGAGCGTTCCGCCATGATGAAGTCGCGCTCGGCAAGGCCGCGTGTCTCGGTATAGACGATACGCGCGACCTGCACCCAGTTGACGAGCGCAATCACCATCGCGACGATCCATAAACTGGGCTTCAGGAGGGCTGCGAGGACGATCGCCAGCAGCAATGCGGGAAACGCCATCATCAGGTCGGTGAAGCGCATCAGCACGCTGCTTGCGAAGCCGCGGACATAGCCTGCGACGATGCCGATGAAGAGGCCGATCGCGACGGCAATGCCATTTGCCACGAGGCCGATGACCAGCGAGGTTCGGGCACCAAAAAGCAGGCGGGAAAAGAGGTCGCGGCCGAGCGTATCCGTGCCGAGCAGGAACTGGCCGCCCGGCGGCAGCGGCGCGCCCTCCAGCGACAGGCCGTCGAACATCTGATCTTCCGGGCTGAACGGTGCTATCAGCGGCGCGGCGATTGCCATCGTCACGACGACGACGACGACCACGAGGCCGATCAGGGCTGCAGGCTGGCGCAGCATGGCTTTGAGTACTCGCATCAGCCAACCTCCGGCAAGGGTTCGACACCGCCAAGAATGAAGGCGGCGATCTGCTCCATCGGCAGGCGCCGGCGCATGGCGCAATCGCGCAGGATCGCATAGGCGCGTTCCTCGTCGAGGCCGCGGGCGTTCATGAGTTTCTCCACGGCGGCATGGACCAGCGGACGAAGCCGCACGCGCTCTTCCAGATATTGCAGCCGTTCGGCATTGTTCTTGCGCTCTTGATAGATGGAGACGGCCATGACGAGCGCGGGATAGACCGCCGACGTAGCGATGGGCTTGGCGATGATCGCTCCGGCGCCCCTTTCGAGTGCCCACGCAATGCGGCCAGGTGCCTCGGAACCGAGTAATGCGACGACCGGGCAGGCTGGATTGGTGCCGGTCCATGGCAGGAGATCGTCCCAGCCCTGATCGGCATCGACAATCACGATTTGAGGGAGTTCGGCGGCGGAAAGCGGAGCCCATTGCAGCGTCGCGCGAATGCCAAGCAGGCGCAGTTGCCGGATCAGCCTTTCGGTGTTGCCATCTTCGCGGTGGATAATCGCAGCATGCCAGCCTGTAAAATTGGGGGTCTCTCTCATGACACCACCCGCAGCTTCGGCGGCGCCTGCTTGTCGCGCCTGGTGAGATAGGGGTCGGCGGCGAGCGGCGGGCGCGAGGCGATGACGTCGAAACCGTTGTTGGGATTGATGCGGCCGAGATGGAAGGGCAGCGCCGCATGGTTGGTCTCGGGATCGATCGACAGCGCGCCGAAGAGCGTCGGCCAAGCATTGCCGTAGAGTTCGCGGCGTACCGACGGGGGATCGTCGCTGCCTGCCGCGAGAATTGCCTCGGTGCAGAGCTTGACGGCTGTGTAGGCGCTGGCAAAGACGCTCGAGACGCGCCGTACACGGCCGTATCGCTGAGCGACGCGGACTTTGAATGCGGCGTTCTCCGGCGTACCAAGATTGTCGAAATAGGACGCGGCGCAAAGCTGCCCGACTGCGGCGCCGGCCGCGATGTCATCCAGCTCGCATTCCATCAGGTCGCAGCTGACGACCGGGCAATTTTCAGCACGGAATGCCGGGTCGCGCTCGCCAAGCTGTTTGATGGCCTCCAGGAAGGCGTAACTAGAGGGGCCGATCAAATTGTTGAGAATGAAGCTCGGGCGGCGCTGCTCGATGTCCGCTACGATGCGCTCGACCGCCCTTTCCTCAAGCGGCAGGTAACGCTCGCCGAGGACCTCGCCGCCGGCATTGTTGATAAGTTCGCGGGCGAGACGGTTCATCTCCCAGCCCCAGACATAGTTCGCGCCAACGAGGTAGGGGCGGGCGCCGAATCGCGGGATGAGATGGTCAAAAAGCGGGATCAGGTGCTGGTTCGGACAACCGCCGACATAGATGACGTTCTCGTTGGCCTCGAAGCCCTCATAGGGGCACATGTACCAAAGGAGGCCATCGTGTTTTTCCACAAGTGGAATGACTTCCTTGCGGGCGGCAGACGTGATCGTGCCGACGAGGTGGCGGCATCCGGCACGCAGCAGGTGGCGGGCGCCTTCGAGATAGGCAGAAAGATCGGCGTGCGGATCGAAGAAGACCGGCTCGATTGTCTGCCTGCCTGCCGCGGCAAGCTCCTCCATCGCAAATTCCGCGCCGTCGCGCGCATCGCGGCCCATCGACCCGTAAGGGCCGGTCGTGGAGAAGAGGATGCCGATCTTCAACGTTTTATCCATGCGGAATCCAAAAAACAAAAAACCCCACGACGCGGTCCCATCGGTTGATGGGGCGTCATGAGGCGAAACTGCCCAGCGACTATCGAAGTCATGTAAGCGCGGAGGCAGTGCCTAATCCGCAGGCGTGAATAAAATACCGGCAGTTCGGCTTGTCAAGGGCAGCGAGAACACGACTCATGGTTTTGTTGTCGAGGCAGGCAAGATGTTCCATTCGTCTTGACACCAGCGGCGCCCGATCCTAACCTTCACGCATTCACCAGGGGGGTCCCGGCAAGGGGCTGAGATACTGCTGACGTGCGCAGTGACCCGTTGAACCTGATCCAGTTCATACTGGCGTAGGGACGGTGCGAGCGCTCGAAAGGCTTTGGATTCCGCCAAGGAATCCGTGCCGGCGTCTTTCCATCATTCCGGCTGAGGACTGGGTCTCCAAATCGCAACTTGGAGCCTCAAACCATGAATATTGCCGCAAAAATTCCCACTCCGACCGTCACCACCGGCCCGCTGCCGGCATCGCGCAAGATTTACGTCCCGGGGGAGATTCACCCCGATATCCGGGTGCCGATGCGCGAGATCAGCGTTCACCCGACCTCGGGGGAGCCGCCGGTCACCGTCTATGATTCGTCCGGTGCCTATACGGTCGAGGGCGCCGATATTCGCATCGAGGAAGGCCTGCCACAGCTTCGGCGAGACTGGGTCCTCGCCCGCGGCGACGTTGAGACCTATCAGGGTCGCGACGTGCGCCCGGAAGACAACGGCTTTGCCAAAGGCGAGCGTTTGACGCCCGAGTTTCCCGCCAAGCGTCAGCCGCTGCGCGCAAAGGACGGCAAAGCGGTCACCCAGCTCGCATATGCGCGCGCCGGCATCATCACGCCGGAGATGGAATTCATCGCCATCCGCGAGAATCTCGGCCGAAAGGCGCAGAAAGAGGCCATGGTGCGCGACGGCGAGAGCTTCGGCGCCCATATTCCGGACCACGTCACGCCGGAATTCGTCCGCCAGGAAGTGGCGGCGGGCAGGGCGATCATTCCCGCCAACATCAACCATCCGGAATCCGAACCGATGATCATCGGCCGGAACTTCCTGGTGAAGATCAATGCCAATATCGGCAACTCCGCCGTCACCTCCTCGATGGCTGAGGAGGTCGAAAAGATGGTTTGGGCCGCGCGCTGGGGCGCCGATACCGTCATGGATCTTTCGACCGGCCGCAACATCCACAACATTCGCGAATGGATCATCCGCAACTCGCCTCTGCCGATCGGCACCGTGCCGCTCTACCAGGCGCTGGAAAAGGTCGAAGGCATCGCCGAGAACCTGACATGGGAGGTCTATCGCGACACGCTGATCGAGCAGGCGGAGCAGGGGGTCGACTACTTCACGATCCATGCCGGCGTCCGGCTCCACTACATTCCGCTCACGGTCAACCGGGTGACGGGCATCGTCTCGCGCGGCGGCTCGATCATGGCGAAGTGGTGTCTGCATCACCACCGCGAGAGCTTCCTCTACGAACATTTCGAGGAGATCTGCGATATCTGCCGCGCCTATGACGTCTCCTTCTCGCTCGGCGACGGCCTGCGTCCGGGTTCGATTGCCGACGCCAACGACGCCGCGCAGTTCGCCGAACTCGAGACCCTTGGCGAACTCACCAAGATCGCCTGGGCGAAGGACTGCCAGGTCATGATCGAAGGGCCCGGCCACGTGCCGATGCACAAGATCAAGGAGAACATGGACAAGCAGCTCGCCGTCTGCGGCGAAGCGCCCTTCTATACGCTGGGGCCGCTGACAACCGACATCGCGCCCGGCTACGACCACATCACCTCGGGGATTGGGGCGGCGATGATCGGCTGGTTCGGCACGGCGATGCTCTGCTACGTGACGCCGAAGGAGCACCTCGGCCTTCCGGATCGCAACGACGTCAAGACCGGCGTCATCACCTACAAGATCGCCGCCCACGCCGCCGATCTAGCCAAGGGGCATCCCGCCGCTCAGGTGCGCGACGACGCGCTGTCGCGCGCCCGTTTCGAATTCCGCTGGGAGGACCAGTTCAACCTCTCGCTCGATCCCGAAACGGCGCGCTCCTTCCATGACGAGACGCTGCCGAAGGAGGCGCACAAGGTCGCGCACTTCTGCTCGATGTGCGGCCCCAAATTCTGCTCGATGCGGATCTCGCATGACATCCGCGCCGAAGCGCAGAAGGAGGGCTTGGACGCTATGGCGGCCCGCTACCGTGACGGCGGCGATCTCTACATGCCGGTCGATGCCGTCAAGCCTTCGGACGGCTGACATGCGCGTGCTTGTCAAAGGGGCCGGCGTTGCCGGTCTCACAGTGGCCCATGAGCTTCGCACCCGCGGAGCCGAGGTGACCGTGTTCGACCAGTCTCCGGGATTCCACCGCGCCGCATCGTGGCTGGCCGGCGGAATGCTGGCGCCCTGGTGCGAGCGGGAAAGTGCTGACGAGGCTGTGCTCGTGCACGGCCTCGACGCCGCCGACCGGTGGGATGCGATATTGCCGACGGAAGTTCGAAGGAACGGCACGCTCGTGGTGGCGCCCGCGCGCGACCAAGGCGAGTTGCAACGCTTCGCCGGTCGTACGACAGGCTACGAGTGGCTTCACGAAGAGGATATTGCCTCGCTGGAACCCGCGCTTGCCGGGCGCTTCAGGCAAGGTTTGTTCTTTTCCCGCGAAGCGCACCTCGACCCGCGCCGGGCGCTGACGATGCTGCGGGAGAAACTGACGATGCAAGGTGTGTCGTTCGTCGGCGAGTGCGCTGACGAGCAGGGCTTCGACGACTGTGTTGATTGCACGGGTGCGGCGCAAATCGGAAAGACCGAGGGCCTGCGAGGCGTCCGCGGCGAAATGCTCTACCTCCAAACCCATGAGGTGACGCTCGACCGTCCGGTTCGTCTCCTGCACCCTCGCATTCCGGTCTATGTCGTCCCACGTGGCGGCGGGCTTTTCATGATCGGTGCCACGATGATCGAGACCGAGTTCGATGGCCCGGTCTCGGCGCGCTCGTTGATGGAACTGCTGAACGCCGCCTATGCGCTGCATCCGGCGTTTGCCGACGCAACGGTCGTCGAAACCGGCGTCGGCATCCGGCCCGCCTTTCCCGACAATTTCCCCCGCGCGACCCGCGAAGGAAAGGCAGTCGTGGTCAACGGTCTCTATCGCCACGGCTTTCTGCTCGCACCGGCGATGGCCGCCAAGGCCGCGGATCTTGTTTTCAACCCAACTGGAAGGAATGCCCCATGCGACTGATCGTCAATGGTGAGCCTCAGGATATCGCCGCAACGACGCTCTTTGAGTTGCTGACGCTGATGGAATACGAGGGCGATTGGCTGGCGACCGCCGTCAATGGCGAGCTCGTTCACCGGGAGGACCGCTTGGCCCACAGCCTCAACGAGAACGACAGGATAGAAGTCCTGACGCCGATGCAGGGAGGCTGACCGATGCTGAACCTATACGGAACCGATATCACGTCCCGCCTACTCCTAGGCACTGCCCGCTATCCTTCGCCGGCTATCCTTTCCGAGGCGGTAAAGCGATCGGGAACGGAAATCGTGACGGTCTCGCTGCGCCGGGAGACCGCCGGCGGCCGAAACGGCGGCGCGTTTTTCGAGATGATCAGGGCGCTGGACGTGCGCGTGCTGCCCAATACCGCAGGCTGTCATGGCGTCTCCGAAGCGGTGCTGACGGCCAAGATGGCGCGCGAGGTGTTTCGAACCAACTGGATAAAGCTCGAGGTGATCGGCAATCACGATACATTGCAGCCGGATGTGTTCGGGCTCGTCGAGGCGGCGCGTATCCTCTCGAGTGAAGGCTTCGAAGTCTTTCCCTATACGACTGACGACCTCGTCGTTGCCGAACGGCTGATCGAAGCGGGCTGCAAGGTCCTGATGCCCTGGTGCGCGCCGATCGGCAGCGCCGCCGGGCCGCTCAATCCCTCCGCGCTTCGTGCCATCAGAGCGCACTTCCCCGACATACCGCTCATCGTCGATGCAGGCATTGGCCGGCCGTCGCATGCCGCAATGGTCATGGAACTCGGTTTTGACGCGGTGCTTCTCAACACGGCTGTCGCCGGCGCCGCCAACCCCGTCGAGATGGCCGATGCCTTCGCCAGGGCGATCGCGGCCGGAAGGCTGGCATTCGGCGCCGGTATGCTCGAACCGCGCGACATGGCCGTGCCCTCGACCCCGGTTATCGGGAAGGCGGTGTTCGCATGAGGCTCGACCCCTTCTACCTGATTGTTGACAGCGCCGAATGGATCGCTCGTCTCGTGCCGCTCGGAGTGAAGCTGGTTCAACTGCGCATCAAGGACCGTACGGAGGCGGAGATCCGCGTCGAAATCCGGACCGCAAAGGCGATCTGCTCCGCATATGGCTGCCAGCTGATCGTCAACGACTATTGGAAACTGGCAATCGACGCGGGATGCGATTTCCTCCATCTCGGCCAGGAGGATCTGGCTGAGGCCGATCTCAGCGCCATCCGTGCGGCCGGCCTGAGGCTCGGCCTCTCGACCCATGACGAGGCTGAACTGGAGATGGCGCTGGCGGCGGAGCCGGACTATGTCGCCCTCGGCCCCGTCTATCCGACGATCCTGAAGCAGATGAAATGGGCGCCGCAAGGCCTAGAACGGCTGCGGGAGTGGAAGGCGCGGATCGGCAGCCTGCCGCTCGTCGCCATCGGCGGTCTGAATATCGATCGCATCGACGGCGTCTTTGTCCATGGCGCAGACAGTGCGGCCGTGGTGACAGACATCACGCTGAACGGCGACCCCGAGGCGCGAACCAGAGAGTGGTTGGAAGCCACGGCCAGATGGAGAGCCGCATTGCCCTCGTGACCGCAGCAAGGTACGCGGCTTAGCCGCGTCTAGATGTGCAACGCGTGGCCGAGCGCCTTGAGGGCGGCCTCCTGCACGGCTTCGCTGCGCGTCGGATGGGCGTGGATCGTGCCGGCGATATCCTCGAGCCGCGCGCCCATTTCCATGGTGTGCGCGAACATGGCTGAAAGCTCGGAGACGCCGGCGCCGACAGCCTGCAAACCGAGCACGAGATTGGTATCGGTTCGTGCGACGACGCGCACGAAGCCGTCTTCTGAATGCATCGTCATGGCGCGGCCATTGGCATTGAAGGGAAACTGTCCGACGCGGACGTCATAGCCCTGCGCGCGCGCCTCGCCGGGAGAAAGGCCCGCCGTCACGATCTCCGGGTCGGTGAAGCAGACTGCGGGGATGCAGCGCTTGTCCCAGGCGCGCTTACGCCCGGCGACGATCTCGGCCACCATTTCGCCCTGCGCCATGGCGCGATGGGCAAGCATCGGCTCCCCGGTGATATCGCCGATCGCATAGACGCCTCGCATCGAAGTTCGGCAGTGATCGTCGATGCGCAGGTAGGGTCCCGAACGATCGAGGTCCAGTTCCTCCAGTCCCGATCCCGAAGTTCTGGGCCTTCGTCCGACGGTGACCAGAATACGATCGGCGGGCAGCTGTTGTTCCTGGCCGTCCGCTGTCTCGACCGCCAGCGCGCCGCCGTCGCCGGAGAGCCCTTTTGCCTTCGCCCCTGTTAGTATGCGGATGCCGAGTTCCCCGAGCTTCCGCTGGACCGGGCGCACGAGATCGGCGTCATATTGCGGCAGGATCTGCGGCATGGCTTCGACGACGGTCACTTCGGAACCCAGCTTGGCAAAAGCAGTGCCGAGCTCGAGGCCGATATAGCCGGCGCCGACAACCACGAGCTTTTTCGGCAGTTCGGTCAGCGACAGCGCTTCGGTGGAGGATATGACATGGCCACCGAAGGGAAGGGCACTGAGTTCCACCGGCGCCGATCCGGTGGCGATGACGACGGTTTCCGCGCGGATAATCTGCGCGCCGGTCTCCGTTCCAACCTCGACGGTCTTGCCGTCGCGAAAGGTCGCCCGCCCATGAACCACCTTTACCTTGGCCTTTTGCAGCAGCGCCGAAACGCCGCCGTTCAGACGACCGACGATTCCGTCCTTCCACGCGATGGTCTTCGCAAGGTCGATAGCAGGATCGCCGACCCGTATGCCGATCGGGCTCTTGCCATTAGTCATGCTGCGCACGGCGGCGAATTCGTCCGCCGCATGGATAAGCGCCTTCGAGGGGATGCATCCGACATTCAGGCAGGTGCCGCCCGGCTTGCTTTCCTCGACGATCACCGTGTCTATGCCGAGCTGTCCGGCGCGTATGGCGCAGACATAGCCGCCCGGGCCGGCGCCGATGACGAGCAGCTTGCAGACGATTTCTTTCATGTCTCAGCCTTCAATGAAAATCAGTGCTGGCGTCTCGAGCAGAGTGCGGATGCGCTGGACGAAGGTCGCGGCATCCCATCCGTCGATGATCCGGTGGTCGAAACTTGAGGAGAGATTCATGATTTTTCTCGGCACGAACTGCGTGCCGTCGAAGATCGGGCGGACGGCGATCTTGTTGACACCGACAATGGCAACCTCGGGGTGATTGATCACCGGCGTCGATACGACGCCGCCCAGCGCGCCGAGCGAGCTGATGGTTATGGTCGAGCCGCTGAGCTCGTCGCGCGTCGCCGTGCCGGCGCGCGCCGCATCCGCCAGCCGACTCATCTCACCGGCGCAATCCCAGACGCTGCGCGCCTCGGCATGGCGGACAACAGGAACCATGAGTCCGGCCGGTGTCTGCGTCGCAATACCCATATGGACGGCACTGTGACGCGTGAGAATGCCTGCATGGTCGTCGAACGTGGCGTTGAAATTTGGCTGCTCGGCTACCGCCTTCACGATTGCGCGCATCAGGAAAGGCAGAACAGTCAGTTTCGCCTGCTCTGGCTTGCGATCGCGGTTCATCGTCGCTCTGAGCTCCTCCAATGCCGTCACGTCGATCTCTTCGACATAGGTGATGTGAGGGATGCGGGAGACGGCGAGAGACATTTTTTCTGCGATGCGACGCCGAAGACCCGTGAGCTTTATCTCTTCGGTTGCGGTCTTCCTTGCAGGTGCTATCGGAGCCGGGGAGAAGGCTGCGCCACGGGCGACGAACTGGTCGATGTCTTCGCGCAGAATCCGGCCTACGGGGCCGCTTCCCGCCACTTGCCTCAGGTCGATGCCATGCTCCCGCGCAAATAGGCGTACCGCCGGGGACGCCAGGGGCTTCTCGGCCAGCTTTGCGGTCGCTTCGCGAGGAGCCGCCGGCTGCTTTTCTGCGGCTGGCATTGCCGGTTCGACAAGCCGCAGTGGCTGGACAGGCTTCGGAGGCGCTGGAGCGGGTGCCGCTGCCTTGTCCTCGCCGCCTTCCCCCGCAGTCTCGATACGTACCAGTGGCGCCTTCACAGCGATCTTGTCGCCGATCTCGGCTCCGAGCCAGACGACAGTGCCGGTCACGGGCGAGGGGATCTCGACCGTAGCCTTGTCGGTCATTACAGCGGCGATCACCATATCCTCGCGCACCGGATCGCCGGCCTTGACATGCCATTCGACGAGCTCTGCCTCGGCCACGCCTTCGCCGACGTCAGGCATCTTGATCACGAATTCGCCCATCGCTCAGGCCTCCATGACTTCGGTAAGCGCCCGTCCGACGCGGCCGGGCCCGGGGAAATAGTCCCATTCCTGCGCATGCGGGTAAGGCGTGTCCCAACCGGCAACCCGAACAACGGGCGCCTCCAGATGGTAGAAGCAATGCTCCTGCACGAGCGCTGTTACCTCGGCTCCGAAGCCAGAGGTGAGCGTTGCCTCGTGGACGACGACGCAGCGCCCGGTCTTCGACACGGACTGGACGATGGTATCGAGGTCGAGCGGCAGCAGGCTGCGCAGGTCGATCACCTCGGCATCGATACCCGTATCTTCGGCAGCTGCCAGCGCCACATGCACCATGGTACCATAGGCGATTACCGTCACCGCCGATCCGGTCCGGCGCACCTCTGCCTTGCCGATCGGGATCGTGTAGTGCCCCTCGGGCACTTCGCCAAGTTCGTGTTTCGACCATGGCGTGACCGGGCGTTCATGGTGGCCATCGAATGGGCCGTTGTAGAGCCGCTTCGGCTCCAGGAACATCACCGGATCCGGATCCTCGATCGAAGAGATAAGCAGGCCCTTGGCGTCATAAGGATTGGAGGGCACCACGACCTTCAGTCCACAAACATGGGTAAACAGTGCCTCCGGGCTCTGGCTATGCGTCTGCCCGCCGAAGATTCCTCCGCCCGTCGGCATGCGCAGCACGATAGGGCAGGTGAAATCGCCGTTCGAGCGGTAGCGGATGCGGGCCGCCTCCTGCGTGATCTGGTCGTAGGCCGGGTACATGTAGTCGGCAAATTGGATCTCGACGCAGGGCTTCAGCCCGTAGGCCGCCATGCCGATTGCGGTGCCGACGATCCCGGACTCGCTGATTGGCGCGTCGAAGCAGCGTGTCTTGCCGTATTTCGCCTGAAGCCCCTGTGTGCAGCGGAAGACGCCGCCGAAATAGCCGACGTCCTCGCCGAAGACCACGACGTCGTCGTCGCGTGCCATCGAAACGTCCATGGCGCTGCGCACGGCTTCGATCATTGTCATTCTTGCCATGTCAGTACCCGGCCTTCTGCCGCTGGCGGCGAATATGCGGCGGCATCTCGGCGTAGACCCCTTCGAAGATGTCGCGCACGGACGGCTTGCCGCCCGCGTGCAGCGTGCCATGATGTTCCGCCTGCTTTTGCGCCTCGATCACCTCGTCCATGATCTCGGCCTCTGCCTGGAGATGCCGCTCTTCGGACCAGGCGCCCCTGAGGATGAGATGCTTCTTCAGCCGAAGCACAGGATCTCCGAGCGGCCAGGCCTCGGACTCGGTCTTCGGGCGGTAGGCGCTCGGATCGTCCGAGGTCGAATGGGCGCCGACACGGTAGGTGACATACTCGATCAGCGTGGGGCCGAGATTGCGACGGGCGCGCTCGACGGCCCACTGGGCAACGGCATAGACGGCGAGATAGTCGTTGCCGTCGACGCGGAGTGCGGGGATGCCGAAGCCAAGGCCGCGGGCGGCGAAGGTTCCAGAACCGCCGCGGGCGATGCCCTGGAAGGTCGAGATCGCCCACTGATTGTTGACGATATTGAGGATGACCGGCGGCTTGTAGGTGGAGGCGAACACGAGCGCCGAATGGAAGTCGGATTCAGCGGTCGATCCATCGCCGATCC
Organism: Rhizobium sp. P32RR-XVIII; assembly: GCF_012641395.1. Classification (GTDB taxonomy): domain Bacteria; phylum Pseudomonadota; class Alphaproteobacteria; order Rhizobiales; family Rhizobiaceae; genus Rhizobium. Next base: position 252,190 of record NZ_JABAIH010000003.1, read on the forward strand.
AGGCGGCGGCAATGCGCGTGTCTTTCTTGATCGCGGAGGCCATGGCCCAGCCGACCGCCTGCACGTATTGCGTCGCCAGATTGCCGGAAATGGTGAAGAACCCGTGCTCCTTCGAGGAATACATGATCGGCAATTGCCGGCCGTGCAGCGGATCAGCCTCGTTGGAATAGATCTGGTTCATCATCTCGACCATCGGATAGTCGTCGGCGATCAAAAGACCCGCCTGCCGATAAGTCGGAAAGTTCATGTCGCCGTTGCTAAGTGCCTTTCGAAAGGCGCAGCTCACGGCCTCTTCGCCGAGATGCTGCATGTAGAAGGACGTCTTGCCCTGGCGCTGCGCCATCAGCATGCGGGCGTCGAAGGCGCGGAGCTTCATCATGTTGCGGAGACCGGTGAGCAGTTCCTCGTCGGAAAGTATGCCGGCCCACGGACCCACCGCCTCTCCCTCGCGATTGAGAACGCGAATGATCGAGTAAGCGAGATCGCGGATATCCTCCGGCGCGACATCGACCTCGGGGCGTGGCACCGCGCCTGCTTTGGCGATCTTGACGTTGGAAAAATCAGGCTGGCCGCCCGGACGGACGGCGGGTTCTGGGACATGCAGGCTCAGTTGAGCGGCTTGCGTCATATGGTCTCGTTCCTCCCTTTGCCGCCCCATTCCTCTCCACCCGGAAACAGGACGGCATGTGTTTGCTATAGATTGCGTGCAATCACCATGCGCTGCACGTCACTCGTTCCCTCGTAAATCTGGCAGATGCGGACATCCCGGTAGATGCGCTCGACCGGATAGTCGGCCATGTAGCCGTAGCCTCCGTGGATCTGGATCGCATCGGAACAGACGCGTTCGGCCATTTCGGACGCGAAGAGCTTCGCCATGGATGCTTCCGAAAGGCAGGGGAGCCCGTTTTCACGCAGCTCGGCCGCATGGAAAACGAGGTTGCGTGCTGCCTCGATCTGCGTCGCCATGTCGGCCAGGCGGAAGGCGACCGCCTGATGTTCGATGACAGGCTTGCCGAAGGCTATTCTCTCCCGGGCATAGTCACGCGCCGCCTCGAAGGCCGCGCGTGCCATGCCGACTGCTTGGGCGGCGATGCCAATCCGTCCGCCTTCGAGGTTTGCAAGCGCGATACGGTACCCTTCGCCCTCCTCGCCGAGCCTGAGCTCCACCGGGATGCGCATGCTGTTGAAGGCGATCTGGCAAGTGTCGGTGGAATGCAGGCCAAGCTTTTCCTCGACGCGGATGACCTCATAGCCGGGTGTATCGGTCGGCACGATGAACGCGGTGATGCCCTTCTTGCCAGCCTCGGGATCAGTGACGGCGAAGACGATGATCATCTGGCCGTTCTTGCCCGACGTGATGAACTGCTTGGCGCCGTCAATGACATAGTGATCGCCGTCGCGTCGCGCGCGGCTGCGCAGGTTGGATGCGTCGGAACCCGCCTGCGGCTCGGTCAGCGCAAAGCCGCCGATCCATTCGCCGCTCGCGAGCTTCGGCAGGAAGCGCTGCTTCTGCTCCTCGCTGCCGAATTTCAGGATCGGCACGCAGCCGACCGAGCTGTGGACGCTCATGATGGTTGAGCACGGCCCATCGCCTGCGGCGATTTCCTCGACGGCCGCGGCATAGGCTACGGTGCCTGTGTCGGAGCCGCCATAGGCTTCCGGAACGAGCATGCCGAGAAGCCCGAGCTCGCCCATCTCCTTGAGTTCCTCGCGGGGAAAGGCGTGATCGCGATCGCGCGCAGCCGCACCCGGCGCCAGGCGCTCGCGGGCGAAGTCGCGGGCGAGATCGCGGATTTGCTGCTGCACATCGGAAAGGATCATGAGCGTTTCCTCCGCATTCTCGTTAGTGCCGCTCGATCGCGACGGCGGTCGCCTCGCCGCCGCCGATGCAGAGTGCGGCCATGCCGCGCTTGAGATCATAGCGCTCAAGCGCTGCGAGCAGAGTGACGATGATGCGCGCTCCGGATGCGCCGATCGGATGGCCGAGCGCGCAGGCGCCGCCATGCACGTTGACCTTGTCGTGCGGCAGGTCGAGGTCACGCATCGCCGCCATGGCGACGACGGCGAATGCCTCGTTGATCTCGAAGAGATCGACGTCCTCAAGCGCCCAGCCGGTTCGATCCGCAAGTTTGCCCAGAGCGCCGATCGGCGCGGTCGCAAACAGATTAGGCGCCTGCGAATGGGTGGCGTGGCCCGTGATGGTCGCGAGAGGCTGCAATCCCCTGCGTTCCGCTTCGGAGCGGCGCATGAGGACCAGCGCGGCGGCACCGTCGGAAATTGAGCTAGAATTGGCCGCGGTCACGGTTCCGCCGTCGCGGAATGCCGGCTTGAGGGTCGGGATCTTGTCAAGCTTCGCCTTGCCCGGTTGCTCGTCGCGGTCGACCGCATGCTCACCTTTGCCGCCTTTGATGGTAACAGGAGTTACCTCGGCGTCGAAATAGCCGGCTTCGATTGCTTTTTGCGCTCGGGTCAGCGAAGCGATGGCGTAGCTGTCTTGCGCCGCGCGCGTGAACTGGTAGGCCTCTGCACAATCTTCCGCGAAGGTGCCCATCAACCGCCCCTTGTCATAAGCATCCTCCAGCCCATCAAGGAACATGTGGTCGATGACGCGCCCGTGGCCGAGCCGGTAGCCGCCGCGTGCCCGATCGAGGAGATAGGGCGCATTCGTCATGCTTTCCATGCCGCCCGCGACGGCGATGGAGGCACTCCCGGCGGCAATCAGGTCGTGAGCGATCGTCGCGGCTTTCATGCCGGAGCCGCACATTTTGTTGACGGTACTGGCAGCGGTCGAGAAGGGCAGCCCGGCGCCGATCGCCGCCTGCCTTGCCGGCGCCTGCCCCTGGCCGGCAGGAAGCACGCAGCCGAAGACGACTTCGTCGACTTTTTCGGGTTCGACCTGGCTGCGCTGAAGGGCAGCGCGGATCGCTGCTGCCCCAAGTTCGGGCGCTGCCGCGTCGCGGAGTTCACCCTGAAATCCGCCAATCGGCGTGCGCGCCGAGCCGACGATCACGACTGGGTCCTGCAATGCCATGTCTTTTCCTCCCGAGGGACCGCTCAGCGGGCGCTCATTCGCAATGCGCCGTCGAGGCGGATGACCTCGCCGTTCAGCATGCTGTTCTCACATATATGGCGCACCAGGGCGGCAAATTCAGCGGGTCGGCCAAGACGAGACGGGAAGGGGACGCTCTTGCCAAGCGCCTCCTGAACCTCGTGTGGCATGCCTGCCATCATCGGCGTCTCGAAGATGCCGGGAGCGATCGATACGACGCGTATGCCGTGGCGCGCGAGTTCGCGGGCAATCGGCAGCGTCATGGCCGCGATCCCGCCCTTGGAGGCGGAATAGGCGGCCTGCCCGACCTGTCCATCGAAGGCTGCAACCGAGGCGGTATTGACGATGAGGCCACGCTCGCCCTCCGCATCCGGTTCCTCTTGCTGGATGGCGGATGCAGCTAGCCGGATCATGTTGAATGTGCCGACGAGATTGATGCCGATCGTCTGCGCGAAGCTCTCGAGCCGATGGGGGCCGTCGCGCCCGATCACCTTTTCAGCCGGCGCGATGCCGGCGCAATTGATAAGCCCGCGCAGACCGCCAAATGCCTCGAGCGCGGCAGCGACGACATTTGCGCCATCCTCCGCGCTCGTGACGTCGGCATGAACGTAACGAACATCCGTACCGAGTTCTGCGGCGATCTTTTCACCAGCTTCGTCGTTGAGGTCGGCAATGACGACGCGGGCGCCTTCTGCGACCAGCATCCTCGCCGTCGCCGCGCCGAGGCCGGAGCCTCCGCCGGTGACGATAAAACTTGCTCCACGGATCAACATGGATTTCCTCCCACAGCCCTAACATGCTCCTCTCATGTAGCGCCCAGGCCAGTTGCAGACGCTTGGCGCTGCAAATTGGCTCCTCCAGAATACCACGGAGTCTATGTCGTCCCACTATTGCAAGCGATGACTAAACTGCTCCATAATTTCGGACAGTTTTGCCACACCGGGAGGCGGCAATGGCGGAAATCGAGAGGCGCATGATCGCGCCGGGATTTGTCGAGGAAGCGCTCGAAAGCCTCCGCCGGATGGGAAAGCCGATAGAGCCCATGCTTGCGGTGCTCGGCCTGCCGGAGAATGTCGATGAGCCCGTCTCGGCCGAAGTATACGGAGCACTGTGGCTCGCGACCGCGGCCGAACTCGACGACGAATTTTTCGGCATGGGCGGACGGCCAATGCGCAGGGGAAGCTTCACCTTGCTCTGCCACTGCGTGCTGCATGCGCCGACGCTCGGCCACGCCTTGCGCCGGGCACTGCGTTTCCTCAATATCGTGCTGGAGGATCCACGGGGCGAACTCGTCATCCGCGATGGGATGGCACAGATCGAGCTCAAGGATGCCGGTCCGCCGCGCTCGGCTTTCGCCTATCGTACTTACTGGATCATTCTTCACGGGATTATCTGTTGGCTGGTTGGCCGCCGCATTCCGATCCGGCTGGTCGATTTCCGGTGCGACGAGCCACAACAAGGGGCCGATTACCGGCTCTTCTTCGGCGCGCCGGTTCGTTTCTCCCAGCCGATCAGCCGGCTTGGCTTCGACATTGCCATGCTTGACCTGCCGGTCTCACGCTCCGAGCAGGCACTGAAGCAATTCCTGCGCGGTGCGCCGGCGAACATTCTGGTGCGCTACCGCTATGATGCCGGGCTCGCTGCCAGCGTGCGCCGCAGGCTCAGCCGCGTGCCTCCGACTGCCTGGTCGAGTTTCGTGGACCTCGCGGCCGAAATGCGCATGCCGTCGTCCACGCTGCGCCACCGCCTCGACGAGGAAGGCCAGAGCTATGCCGCCATCAAGGACGACATACGCCGCGACCTTGCCGTCGACATGCTGCTCAACACGTCGAAGACGGTCGGCGATATCGCAACACAGCTCGGCTACTCCGAACCCAGCGCGTTCTATCGCGCATTCCGCAAATGGATGTTCAAGAGCCCGGACGCCTTCCGCCGGGAGAGGAGAGTTGCGGTTAGCGGCTGAACACCTTCCGCCGGGACCTAGCGAATCAGAATCGCCCTGAAGTCATTGACGTTGGTGCCCGTGGGTCCGGTCTCGAAGAGATCGCCGATTGCTTGAAAGCCTGAATAGCTGTCGTTACCGTCAAGCAGCCGGCGGGGATCGAGGCCTTGGGCACGCAGGCGTTTGACCGTGGAACCGTCGGCGAACGCGCCTGCATTGTCTTCCGAGCCGTCGATGCCGTCGGTATCGGCGGCAAGCAGATGGACGTCATGGCCATCGATCGCCAGCGCTGCGGCGAGCGCGAATTCGCCGTTGCGTCCGCCCCTGCCGCCTTTGGCCCTCAGCGTAACGGTCGTCTCGCCGCCAGACAGGATGACCACCGGCTTCTCGAAGGGCCGGTTATGGCCAAGCACCTCGCGAGCGATCGCTGCATGCACCAGCGCGACGTCACGGGACTCGCCTTCGATCGAATCCGAGAGGATCACCGGCGTAATGCCCTGTGACCCCGCGAGCGCCGCGGCCGCCTCGAGCGAAACGCCGGCCGAGGCGATGATATGGTGCGTATGCGCGGCAAAGATCGGATCGTCCGGGCCAGGCGCATCGGCTTTCGGCGACGCAAGATGGTCAAGGGCCGCCTGCGGTAATTTCAGTCCGTATTGGCGGACTATTTCCAAAGCGTCCTGCCGAGTCGAGCCGTCGGGAACGGTCGGACCGGAGGCGACATGAGCAGGATTGTCGCCCGGGATGTCCGAAACGACCAGGCTGACAACGCGCGCCTTTGTGGCAGCGGCCAGCCGTCCGCCCTTGATCGTGGACAGATGCTTGCGCACGACGTTCATGGCGGAAATCGGCGCCCCCGAGGCAAGCAGCATCTCGTTCAGCGCAATCTCGTCGTCGAGGGTCAGGCCTTCGGGCGGCGCCGGCAGCAAGGCGGAGCCGCCACCGCAGATCAGCGCGATCACCAGATCGTCCGGCGTCAGGTCCTTCACTGCTTCCACCAGCCGCCTCGATGCCGCAAGGCCAGCGGCATCCGGAACCGGGTGGGCGGCCTCGATGATCTCGATCGACTGCGTTTCGCAGCCATAGCCGTAGCGCGTAACCACGACGCCATCGAGCGGCTCGTCCCAGACGCTCTCAAGCGCGCGTGCCATCTGTGCGGCACCCTTGCCGGCGCCGATGACTACGGTGCGGCCCTTGGGCCTGGCGGGCAAATGCGCCCTGATACCGGTCAGGGGATCGGCCGCGCGTACGGCCTCATGGAACAGGGACGACAAGAAGGTGCGGGGGGATGGAACAGTCACAAGAAATCTTCCGAATCTACATCGCCGACGGCTGCATGCGCCGGTACTCCTCGGCAAGCACCATTCAGAAGATCGACCGGTTGCGCAAGCCCGGGATTCGGGATTTTCGTTTTTCTGCGTGAAGAAGGTAGCCCCGCGGCGCGCCCCGTGGTGTGGAAAAGATGATCGTTGCCTTTTCCGTCCAAGCTTCCTATCGATAGTGCGATACGCATGCAGACGACCGACCGCTCAAGGAGGAGGAGTAGGGATGTCGCACTTCCTTTGCTGCGAATCTTCGCAACGCTGATTGCGCTTCCTCCCGCATTGCTGATCCTGAAGAGGCCAAGACATGAGCATTACTCTTTCCGGCAAGACAGTCCTGATCACGGCGGCAGCGCAAGGCATCGGCCGCGCCAGCGCGATCGCGTTCCATCAAGCCGGAGCAAAGGTCCACGCAACGGATATCAATACGGATGCGCTAGCAGCGCTTGCCGAAGAGACCGGCATATCGACGCACAAGCTGAATGTGCTGGACGAGGAGGCGGTGAAGGCGCTGGTCGCTGAAATCGGCGCCGTCGACGTGCTCTTCAATTGCGCCGGCTTCGTGCACGCCGGGTCCATTCTCGAAATGAAGGATTCGGATCTGGAATTCGCCTTCGATCTCAACGTCAAGGCGATGATCCGCACCATCCGCGCCGTGCTGCCCGGCATGCTGGAGCGGAAAGACGGGTCGATCATCAACATGGCTTCCGTCGCCTCCAGCATCAAGGGGGTGCCGAACCGCTTTGCCTACGGCGTCACCAAGGCCGCCGTGCTCGGTCTCACGAAATCGGTTGCCGCCGATTACGTGGCGAACGGCATCCGCTGCAACGCCATTTGCCCCGGTACGGTCGAAAGTCCGTCGCTGCAGGACCGCATGCGCGCGCAGGGTGATTACGAGGCAGCGCGTGCCGCCTTCATTTCGCGCCAGCCGATGGGCCGTCTCGGCACGCCGGAAGAGATTGCCGGTCTTGCCGTCTACCTCGCCGGTGCCACCTATACCAGCGGCCAGGCCTATTGCATTGACGGTGGCTGGACGATCTGATCGTCCGAGCCTCCGGGGGAGGAGCCCATGACCCGCATTACCGGCCTTCGTGTTTTCGACCTTCGCTTTCCGACTTCGCAGAGCCTCGACGGGTCCGACGCGATGAATCCGGATCCCGACTATTCGGCGGCTTACGTCATTCTCGATACCGACGAGCCGCAGCTTTCAGGGCACGGGCTGACCTTCACCATCGGCCGCGGCAACGATATCTGCTGCATGGCGATCGAGGCGATGAAGCATCTGGTTCTCGGCGCGGACCTCGCTGAAATCCTCGCCCATCCCGGCAGATTCTGGCGGCATCTGACAAGCGACAGCCAGCTCCGCTGGATCGGGCCGGAAAAGGGCGCCATCCATCTTGCGACAGGGGCGGTCGTCAACGCGGTCTGGGATCTCCTTGCCAAGCAGGCCGGAAAACCGGTGTGGCTGCTTGTTGCGGAGATGAGCCCGGAAGAAATCGCCGACATCGTCGACTATCGTTACCTGACCGACGTTCTGACGCGCGACGAGGCGATTTCGATCCTGAAACGTGCGGAGGCCGGCAAGGCGGAGCGGATCGCGACGCTCGAAAGGGAAGGCTACGCCTGCTACACGACCTCCGCCGGCTGGCTCGGCTATGACGACGCGAAACTCCGCCGGCTCTGCCAGGAAGCGATCGACGCCGGTTTCAACCACGTCAAGATGAAGGTCGGCCGCGACCTCGCAGACGATATCCGCCGCCTGCGCATCGCCCGCGAGGTCATTGGACCGGATCGCTACCTGATGATCGACGCCAATCAGGTCTGGGAGGTCAGCCAGGCGATCGACTGGGTGAAGGAACTAGCCTTCGCCAAGCCCTATTTCATCGAGGAACCAACGAGTCCTGATGATGTGGCCGGGCATCGGAAGATCCGCGAGGCGATAGGCCCGGTCAAGGTCGCGACCGGCGAGATGTGCCAGAACCGCATCATGTTCAAGCAGTTCATCGCCGAAGGCGCAATCGACATCGTGCAGATCGATTCCTGCCGCATGGGTGGGCTGAATGAGGTGCTGGCAGTACTGCTCATCGCCGCCAAATACGGCCTGCCGGTCTGGCCGCATGCCGGCGGCGTCGGCCTTTGCGAATATGTACAGCACCTGTCGATGATCGACTATGTCGCTGTATCCGGCACCAAGGAAGGCCGCGTGATCGAATATGTCGACCATTTGCACGAACATTTCCTCGATCCGTGCGTGATCAGGGACGCCGCCTATATTCCGCCTTCCAAGCCCGGTTTTTCAATTGAAATGAAGGCGCAGTCGATCGCCGACTACACCTTCAAGGGTTGATATTCTAGCGCGTTGAAAGGCTCTAAGCCGCGCGCTGGCCGGTGCCCTGAATAGCGGCGAGCTTCCAGTCGCCGCCATTCCTGCGAGTGAACGTCCAGACTTCGGTGCTCTCGCTCGGGTGGCTGTCGTCGCCGGAGACGACGCGGCCGGTGTTGCGGTCGACCATCGCGTCGACCGACGAATAGCGCATGGCAAGCGTTGCATAGTCCTGATCGCCTTCGCGCCAGGCTTCGGCAATATCGCCCTGCAGCAGCTTGACGTCAGAGACGCGGTTGCGCACGCCATTGGTGGCGTTCTCGCCAAGCTCTTCTGCGAGATAGGACATGGCTTCGGGCGTCGTCAGCTTGCGGAGCATGCCGTAGTCCTCGGCGCCGTAGGCAGTCTGTACCTTGGTCAGCAGCTCTTCGAACTGGTCGAGATCGGCTTGTGTGAGCCCGATTTCATCGTTCTGCCGATTATTGCGCTGCTGCTGGTAGCCGCCGGCGCCGGAACCGATCGTGGGAATGCGAAACGACGAATTGTTGTTCGACGACATGTTGCTATAAGACGGACCGCCCCGGCCGCTGGCTGCACCGTAGGACGGCTGGCGGCGATTGGCGAAGAAGCGCATGGCAAGCGTCACGGCGCCGAAGATCAGCGCGATCTGCAGCAGCATGCCGAGGAAACCGAAGCCACCGCCGAATCCATGGCCGAGCAGCATGCCGAGCAGGCCACCCGCAATGAGGCCTCCGATCATCGAACGGCCGAAGCCGCCGAACAGGCCGCCGGGGCGCTGGGTGTTAAAAGGCTGTTGCGCAGTGGCGGGTGTCTGCGGCCGTGGCGTCATCGAGCGTTCCATCGGCGCGGCGGGAGCAGGCGCGGTGCGCGTGACCGGCGGCGCCTGAAAAGTGCGCGTCCCGCGGCTGCCGAATCCACCGAAACCTCCGGCGCGGCGCGCCTCGGCGTCGCCATAGGCAGCAAAAATGGTAGCGCTCGTCAAAGCGGCGATAGCCACGAACTTGGCAAGACGCGAAACGGTACTCGGCATCTCATCTCCTCTCATGCCCAACCACGGCATGGTGCAATTCATACGGTGAAACTCATATAGGCGCTGGTTAGGCGATTTGAAGTTCTGCGACCGGACTTATTGGCAGACATCGACCCATTTGGCCCTGGTGAGTTCGGCCAGCCGCTCCGTCGAAATGCGAACAGCCGAGTTTGTCGAACCGGCCGCTGGCACGACTTCGTCGTAGCGCTTCAGCGAAATATCGCAATAGACCGGGATCGGCGCGGGCAGCCCGAAGGGGCAGACACCGCCGACCGGATGACTGGTCGCTGCGAGGACTTCCTCCGGTCCCAGCATCCGGCCTTTGCCGCCGAAGGCATCCTTGAATTTCCGGTTGTCGAGACGCGCCGTGCCGCTTGCGACGACCAGCATCGTCTCTTCGCCGACCCGCAGGCAGATCGTCTTGGCGATCTGCGCAGGTTCGACGCCATGCGCTTCGGCCGCTAGCGCGACCGTCGAAGAGCTGCCGGTGGTTTCGATGATCTCAATGTCGGGTGCATGTGCGCCGAAAAAGGCGCGGACGGATTCGAAGCTCATGGGCGGATGCTAAACCAGGAAGGGCAGGATTTGAACCCCCAGGAAAGCGACCCGCAAAATCAAGATATTTCAACCGGATTTCGAGCCGGGCGCACTTGCGATCGGGCTGGTTTTCTGAACCTCTTGTCGGGCGGAGCAGACGTTTGAGGGAGGAAGCCATGCGGCGCATCGATTGTCATATGCATTTCTGGACACTGGCGATGGAGCCCTACTATTCGCTCTGGATGTCGCCGGATGACAAGGTGCTGTACCGCGACTACGGGCCGCGCGATGCCCTTCCGCTGATGGAGAAGAACAATGTCGAGGGCGTCGTCCTCGTCTCCGCCGCGTCCTCTGTTCATGAAACCGGCTACCTTCTTGGTCTTGCCGATGGGCGCGATTTCGTCAAAGGGGTCGTTGCCTGGCTCGATCTCCTGGCGCCGACGGCCGCTGCCGACGTCGCCGGCTGGGCGCGCTTTCCGAAGCTGAAGAGCATCCGTCCCTATCTTCAGGACCTGCCGGAAGACGACTGGATCCTCAGGAAAGAGCTCGATCCGGCGTTCCGCGCCATGCTCGATCTCGGCCTGCGGTTCGATGCGTTGATCAAGCCGCGGCATATCCTCAACACGATCAGGTTCATCGAGCGTTATCCCGATCTGCCTGTCATCGTCGATCACATGGCCAAGCCGGAAATCGGAAGCGGCAACTTCGAGCCGTGGCGGCGCGACATGGAACGTTTCCGTGATCTTCGCCACGTCCATTGCAAGATCTCCGGGATCGTCACCGAGGATGGTCCGGACTGGACGCCGGAGCGGCTTCAGCCCTATCTGGAGGCTGTCTTCGATATCTTCGGACCTGATCGGCTCGTCTTCGGCAGCGACTGGCCCGTCGTCAATCTCGTCGCGGACTACAGCCGCTGGATCGAGACCCTCGGCAATGCCATGAAGAACCTTGATGCTGCCGACCAGCAGAAGATCTGGGCATCGAACGGTGAACGCTTCTACGGGCTCTGAGCGGCCTGAAAGGAATTCGGGCTAGTTCGACGTCCTTCTCAGCATACCCTCGTAGATGCCCTTGTCGGGCGCGGGAATTTCGATGGCGCCGGCTGTCTTCGCATAGAAACCGACGGGGCCGGCGTCGCCGATGATGGCATAGGCGTACCCAAGGGTTTTCATGGTCTGGAGGCAGGCGGAAAAGAGCGCGAGGCCGATGCCCTTGCCGCGGGCGGCGCTATCGACGCCGGTCGGGCCAAAGAAACCACGGGCGGTAGTGTCGTAGCAGGCAAAGCCCAGCAATTTGCCATTCTCAACCGCGATCAGGCAGGCGACGGGCTGACGCGAAAAGGCAACATTGCATTCGCTCGCCCAGTCCTCGCTGAAGTTTTCTCGCACCCAGTCTACGACGATATGCAACTCCGGAGGAAGAGCCGGCCGGATGGTCACGCCAGCCGCTTCGGCCTTCTGCTTTAGCTCATCGAGCTTGTTGGAATACAAGCTCACCAGCAGGTCTGCCACCTCAAGCCCTCCCGAATAGACGTCTTTCAACGAGATTGATTTTGCTGCACACGCCTTGTCAACAGTCCCTGAGCCGAGCAGTGCAGCAAAAAGCAAAAAGGCGGACCGGCTTTCGCGGACCCGCCTTGAAGGATGATGCGTTTCGCTTTCAGCCCTGCATGTAAGGCCAGACTTCCAGGCTGCCGCGATACATCATGTCGAGTGCGACATAGAGGATGATCAACAGGCCGATATAGGCGATCCAGCGGTGGCGGTTGAGCAAGCGCGCGACGAGATTTGCCGCGATGCCCATCAGGGCGATCGAGAGTACAAGCCCAACGATCAGAACGGTCGGATGCTCGCGAGCGGCACCGGCAACGGCCAATACATTGTCCAGGGACATCGACACGTCGGCGATGACGATCTGGCTCGCGGCCTGCATGAAGGTCTTCTTGTATTTCGGGGCCGCTCCTTCATCGAGGGTCTCGTCGCCGCTTCCGTGCTGCGAGCGAAGCTCGCGCCACATCTTCCAGCAGACCCAGAGCAGGAGCAGGCCACCGGCCAGCAATAGACCGACGATATTCAGGAGTTGAACCGTGACCGATGCAAAAGCAACGCGCAGTACGGTGGCTGCCAGAATGCCGACGAGAATGGCCTTCTTGCGCTGTTCGGCTGGCAGGCCGGCCGCAGCAAGGCCGATGACGACGGCGTTATCGCCGGCAAGAACAAGATCGATCGCGATGACTTGCAGGAGTGCAGCCAAACCCGCGGCAGTAAAAATTTCCATAGAAAACGTCCCCCGATGCTTTCGAGAAGCCGTGCTAGTGTCCTCGGCACGTCGCGTCAACCCACGAATGACACGAGCTGGGATAAATGCTGCGCCCGAGGCACTCACTGTCCCCAGGGGTCCAAGAAGATGTCAGTGCTTCAGCCTGATGATGATCTCGCGGTACTCATCGGCAATGGCGACAGCTGCCTTTGCAACCACCGGACTGATCGAATTATGATCAATTGCCAGGCGGCAGGTCTCGAAGATACCGCGCAACTCGTGCTCAATATCGGAAAGATGAGGATATTTCCGAACCAGAAGGTGCGGCAGCGCTTTGGCTTTTTCCTTCATGGGCTTGCTTTCATCAGGGAACTGCGATGGGTCAGCGATCACTTCGCGAATCGCATCTTCGAGACGCCAGGTTGCGCCAATCATCTCTGTGACCGATACCATGATAGCCCTCCGTGTCGAAGCAGCGATAGATGTACCAGGGGCTCACACGCAATCCTTGTGCCAGATTGACGATGCAGGGCACCTTGCAAGTGCGGTGCCGGATTAAAGCGCCGCACGCTTGTCGAATCGGGCTACTCGGGATAGCAGGTAATCAACTTCCGCCTTTGCTTTCTCCGATATGCCGCCGGCGGGTTTACGCTGCGCGTCGCTGGCGATCGCCCCGCGCTTTTGCAGGACATATTTGCGTACGGCAAGACCGACGCCCTGTTGCTGCTCGTAGCGAACAAGCGGCAGGTGGGCGTCAAAGAGATCGTGCGCCGCATCGCGCTTGCCAGCCTGCTGGAGATTGACGACGTCGGCCAGCATGTCCGGGAAGGCGTAGCCCGTCATTGCGCCATCGGCGCCGCGTTCCATCTCGAAATCGAGAAACAGCCCGCCGTTGCCGCAAAGGATCGAGATATCCCGCATGTCGCCTGCCTTTTGCGCCGCCCGCAACCGCGAAATCTTCTCAAGTCCCGGCCAGTCCTCATGCTTCAGCATGACGCAGGATGAATGATTGTTGACGATCTTCTGGATAACGCCGGGTGTCATGACGACGGTGAGTGTCAGCGGGTAATCCTGGATGACGAAGGGAATGTCTTCGCCGATCGCCTCGACCGCCTGAGCATAGTATCCGATAATTTGGTCGTCAGTCCGCAGCGATGGCGGCGGGGCGATCATCACCCCTGCAGCGCCGAGATCCATCGCGCCGCGGGCCAGCGAGCGCATTGCCGCGAAGCCTGGCGCAGACACGCCGACGATCACCGGAACGCCCGCGCGCTTGACGACCTGCCGGGTGATCGCAAGCGATTCCTCCGGCTCGAGCTTCGGCGCTTCGCCCATGATGCCGAGAATCGTAAGCCCGGTGACGCCGCAGCCAAGATAGAAATCGGTGAGCCGATCGACCGATACCGTATCCAGCCGCCCATCCGGATGAAAGGGCGTCGCGGCAATGGCATAGACGCCCTTGGCTGTGTGATCGAGTCTCATGTGCACCTCCCTCGTTCGGCCGAAACTTAGGCGGACTCGTACCGCCGATCAAATTGAAATGCACCGTTTGCACAGCGATTTGGTATCCGACACGAGGGGCGATGTTGCAGGCTCCGCCACCCGCGTCTAAGACAAATGCGAGTTCACCCATCTGGATTTTCTTCATGTTCGAGATTTTATGGCGCGGCATCGCAATGGGGGTCGGCGCGACGATCCTCATGGATATCTGGGCAATCATCCTTTCCGGCGTTTTCGGCCAGCCCGCTTCCAATTGGGCGCCTGTAGGGCGCTGGTTTTGGCATCTCGGTCGCGGCAAGGTGTTTCACGACGCAATTGCAGATGCGAAGCCCTATGAACATGAACTGGCGCTGGGATGGATCGGCCACTATGCGATCGGCATCATCTACGGCCTTGTTCTTGCGGTTATCATGGGTCCATCATGGCTGGCGGCGCCGACCTTCATCCCGGCCTGGATTCTCGGCATTGTCACCGTGGGCGCCGGTTGGTTCCTGCTGCAGCCGGGCCTTGGTCTCGGCTGGGCGGCGTCGAAGAGGCCGAACCCGAACAAGGTGCGCGCGCTCAACCTGATTGCGCACACGGTCTTCGCGATCGGGCTCTACGGCACGGCTCTCATGATCCGCTGAGAGCAGCGCGAGACCGCAAGGAGACTACGTGAGACATATCTACGTTATCGGCATTGGAACCGGAAATCCGGAGCATGTGACCATTCAGGCGATCAACGCGATGAATGCCGCCGATCTTATTTTCATTCCCACGAAGGGTGCGAAGAAGGAGGAGCTTGCAGAAGTCCGGCGCGAAATCTGCGAGCGATATGTCCAGCGGGCTGCCGGAAAGACGATTGAGTTCGCCGTACCGATGCGCGAGACGAAGGATCGCAGCTACGTGCAAAGCGTCGATGACTGGCATGCGGCGATCGCGACCACTTACCTCGGGCTGATCGACGGGCTGCCGGAAAACGGATCGGCGGCCTTCCTCGTGTGGGGCGACCCGAGCCTTTATGACAGCACGTTGCGCATCCTGGAACGCGTGCGGAACAAGGTGGAATTCGAAATCACCGTCATCCCGGGCATTACCAGCATTCAGGCGCTCGCAGCGAGCCATCGCATCCCGGTCAATCTCGTCGGCAAGCCGGTGGAGATCACGACCGGCCGAAGACTTGCCGAGGAGGGGCTGAAAGCGGAAAGTACGGTCGTGATGCTCGACGGCGTACAGGCCTTCGCGAAGATCGACGATCCGGATGCGGAGATTTTCTGGGGAGCCTATCTCGGTACCAAGGATGAGATCATCTATGCCGGGCGGCTTGGCGATGTCGCCGACGACATCGTACGGACGCGGGCGGAGGCCCGCGAACGGCACGGCTGGATCATGGACATTTACCTGCTCCGCAAAGGCCGCGACTTCGAGTGATAGGGCCGGCGCTTTGCCGGGCGTCCCCCATCCTGTAAGGACATG
The DNA here is from genome assembly GCF_012641395.1 of Rhizobium sp. P32RR-XVIII. Classification (GTDB taxonomy): domain Bacteria; phylum Pseudomonadota; class Alphaproteobacteria; order Rhizobiales; family Rhizobiaceae; genus Rhizobium. The sequence continues at coordinate 267,628 of NZ_JABAIH010000003.1, forward strand.
GGGCAAAAGGATGAGCCATGGGCTTTGCCGGCGAAAGACAGATCAACACGGAAGAACGCACCGCCGCACCGTCGGGCTTGCGGCGAGGCGCCTGTCCGACGCTGGCTGCTCCGATGGTGACCGGCGATGGTCTGCTCGCCAGGCTGCGGCCCGCCGGCGGTGCGCTGTCGCTGGCACAATTCAAGGCGCTGGCGGCTTCTGCGGCGGCAAACGGCAATGGCCTTCTGGAAATCACCGCCCGCGGAAATCTGCAGATCCGCGGGCTGCTGACCGAGAGCGTCGAAAAGCTTGCAGCCGATATCGATGCTGCCGGGATCATCGTCCCGGCCGGTCCCGCTATCGAGCTTTCACCGCTTCATGGCATCGATCCAAGCGTGGCCGGCAACGCCACCGCCTTGGAAGCTAAGTTGCGGGATGAACTGAGCGCCACACTCTCCTCCCCGCGCCTGGCGCCAAAACTTTCCATCGTCGTCGACAGCGGAGGACGCTTCAGCCTGTCCGGTCTTGCAGCGGATATCCGCGCTGTAGCTATGGACGACGGCCGCTGGCTTGTTGCGATCGACGGCGATGGGATGACGGCACAGCCCGTTTCCGTCGGCTCGGCGAATGACGCCGTCCGTGCGATAGGACAATTGCTGGAGACGCTGGCGGAAGCCGGTCTGCACGCGCGAGCGCGCGATATAAGAACGGCTGTCTTGCAAGAGGCGTTCCCCGCAGGGGCAGCGCATTTCGCTGCCCTGACGCGGGCAGAAATGCCGCAGCCTGGAATCCATGAGCTCGCCGTTGGCAGCTTTACCCTCGGCCTCAGGCCACGCTTTGGTCAGATGCAGGCAGCTGACCTTTCAGCCCTTCTGCAAGAGGCGGAGAGATTGGGGGGCGCTGAGATTCGACTGGCGCCCGGCCGGTTGTTCTTCATCACGGGCCTGGAGCCAGAGAACGCAAAGAAGCTCCGGGCCGCCTCAACGAGGCACGGTTTCAGCTCCGATCCTAGCGAGGCATCTGCAAAAATTGCCGCCTGTGCCGGAGCAGGAGCCTGCGCCTCGGGTTTCTATGAAACACGGGCGCTGGCGCAGGATCTGTTGCAGCGGGCAGAGATCCTCCTTGAGGGATCGCTCACGGTTCACCTTTCGGGCTGTACCAAGGGATGCGCCCACCCCTGGCCAGCGCTGACGCTCACCGGAGTACCCGGCGGTTATGGTATTGTCCTCAATGGGCGTGCGAATGATAGGCCGGACGTAACGATTGCTGGCGGCGAGATTAATTTGGCTATAGAGAAGCTCGCCCGGCTTATCGGGAAGAACAAGAGCGCTGGCGAATCGGCGGCCGCCTGCCTCGCACGGCTTGGCGCCCCGGCAATTGCGGCGGCGCTCAGACAGGAATAGGAATGTCAGACTACGATTATATCCGCAGCGGCGACGCGATCTATGAGCGCTCTTTCGCGATCATTCGCAGCGAAGCCGATCTTTTGCGCTTTTCGCTGGACGAGGCCGAGGTCGCCGTGCGCATGATTCACGCCTGCGGGATGGTGGAAGCGGCTGCACACTTCGAGTTCTCCCCGGATGTCGTGAATGCCGCGCGCACCGCCTTGCAGAAAGGCGCCCCGATTTTCTGCGATGCGGAGATGGTTGCCCACGGCGTCACGCGCGCCCGGCTGCCGGCGAAGAATGACGTGGTCTGCACGCTGCGCCATCCGCGCACGCCGGAATTGGCCCAGGCGAACGGCAACACGCGTTCGGCGGCCGCCATCGATCTCTGGCTCGATCGGCTGGCGGGCAGCGTTGTTGCCATCGGCAATGCCCCGACGGCACTTTTCTACCTGCTCGAACGGCTGCGCGACGGTGCGCCAAAACCGGCTGCGATCATCGGCATGCCGGTCGGCTTCGTCGGCGCCGCCGAATCCAAGGATGCGCTGGCGGAGAATTCCTATGGCGTGCCGTTTGCCATCGTTCGCGGCCGTCTCGGTGGCAGCGCGATGACGGCCGCCGCAATCAATGCGTTGGCGAGGCCCGGACTATGACAGGACCCGGCCGTCTCATCGGTGTCGGCACGGGGCCAGGGGACCCGGATCTGCTGACAATCAAGGCCGCCAAGGCGATCGAAGCCGCGGACGTCATTGCCTATTTCGCCAAGCAGGGCAAAGCAGGCAACGGCCGGGCAATCGTCCAGCACCTGATCCAGCCCAGCGCCGAGCTGCTGCCGCTCTATTATCCGGTGACCACCGAGATCGATAAGGGCGACGCGCGCTACCAGAGCCAGATCACCGCCTTTTACGATGCGTCGGCCGCTGCGGTGGCAGCGCGTCTCGAAGCTGGAAAAACGGTCGTGATCCTGAGCGAGGGCGATCCGATGTTTTACGGTTCATACATGCATCTGCATGTGCGGCTTGCCGATCGCTATGCGGCCGAGGTGATCCCCGGCATCAGCGCCATGTCCGGCTGCTGGTCTCTCGCAGGCATGCCCATCGTTCAGGGCGACGACGTGCTTTCCGTGCTCCCCGGCACCATGGCCGAGGCGGAACTGACCCGCCGGCTCGGGGATACCCAGGCAGCCGTCATCATGAAGGTCGGCCGCAATCTTCCGAAGATCCGCCGTGCGCTGGAGGCGGCCGGGCGCCTCGGCGAAGCCGTCTATGTCGAGCGCGGCACGATGGCGAACTCGGCGATGCTGAAGCTCGCGGAACGACCGGACGGCGAGGCGCCGTATTTCTCGCTGGTACTTGTGCCCGGCTGGGAGGCGAACCGATGAGCGGCATCCTGTTTGTGATCGGCACCGGCCCGGGCAATCCGGAGCAGATGACTCCGGAAGCACATTCCGCCATTTCTGCATCCACCGATTTCTTCGGCTACGGTCCCTATCTCGACCGGTTGCATCTTGGCGCCCATCAGCTGCGCCATGCCTCCGATAACCGCGAGGAGCTGGAGCGGGCTGGCGCGGCGCTGACGATGGCGGCAGGCGGGCGCAAGGTCTGCGTCGTCTCCGGCGGCGATCCGGGCGTTTTCGCTATGGCGGCCGCTGTCTGTGAGGCAATCGACACAGGCCCGGCGGAATGGCGCTCCGTCGAGCTCGTCGTCGTGCCGGGGATCACGGCGATGCTTGCGGTCGCAGCGCGCGTCGGTGCGCCGCTCGGCCACGATTTCTGCGCGATCTCGCTGTCGGACAACCTGAAACCCTGGGATATCATTGAAAAGCGCCTGGCCTTGGCTGCGAAGGCCGGCTTTGTCATCGCCCTGTACAACCCGATCAGCAAGGCGCGGCCTTGGCAACTCGGCAAGGCTCTTGAGCTGCTTCGCACGCAGCTGCCGCTGCAGACGCCGGTGATCTTCGGCCGCGCCGTCGGACGTCCAGATGAGCAGATAGCAGTCAAGCCGCTCGGCGATGCGCGGGCAGACCTCGCGGACATGGCCACCTGCATCATCGTCGGCTCACCGGAGACGCGGATCATTTCCGGTGGCGGCAAGCCTGCGATTGTCTACACGCCGCGTTCCATCGCCGGAGGAAAGAGGTGATCGATCGCGCCGAGCGCTTCGTCGACAGTCTCAACCGTCATGACGGCAGGCGCGGCTGCGCGGGCGACGATGCACACCTCGATGCCGAGACGCCGGGCCGCCTCGATCTTGGCATAGGTGGCCGCTCCGCCGCTATTTTTTGCGACGATCGCATCGATGCGATGTCGCTTGAGAAGTGCAATCTCGCTGTCGAGATCGAAGGGGCCGCGCTCGAGAATGTACTCCACGTTCGGGACATCAAGTGGCGGGGTGACCGGATCGACGCTGCGAACGAGGTAGAAGTGCTGCGGTGCCACCTCAGCGCAATGCGCCTCCTGGCGTCCGGTCGCCAGAAAGACGCGGCGGGGAACAGAACCAAGCGCGGTGATCGCCTGAGGAATGCTGTTGGCCACGAACCAGTGGTCGTTCGGCTGCTGAACCCATTCAGGCCGACGCAGCGCAAACGCGGCTATGCCGGAAAGGCGTGCAGCCTCTTCGGCGTTGGCGGAGATGCGAGTGGCGAAGGGATGCGTCGCATCGACAAGAAGGTGAAATTTGCCGTCGCGCAGAAAGGATGCGAGGCCTTCCGCGCCCCCGAACCCTCCAATGTGAACAGGAACAGGCTGACTGGACGGTTTTTCGGTGCGACCTGCGAGCGACAGCAGGATGTCGAAACCAGCTTTGCCGGAAAGGGCCTGTGCCAAACCGCGCGCTTCGCTCGTTCCACCCAATATCAGTACGCGGATGTTTGCCATGTCTGATATGCCCAGCCATTCCATGAAACCATGGTTGACCATTATCGGCATCGGCGAGGACGGTCCAGACGGTCTTGGCGATGAGGCGAAGCGGCTGATAGCCGCCGCGCCCGCCGTCTTCGGAGGCGCGCGGCATCACGCGCTAATGGACAATTTGATCAAAGGCGAGCGGCTTGCCTGGCAAAGCCCATTCGAGGCATCGGTTGAAGCGATCCTCGCCCGGCGCGGGACGCCGGTCGTCGTGCTCGCATCCGGCGATCCGTTTCTTTACGGCGTTGGCGCGATACTCTCGCGGCATGTGGATGCTAAGGAGGTGCACACCATTCCGGCACCTTCCGCCTTCAGCATGGCCGCATCACGTCTCGGCTGGCCCTTGCAGGAGACCACATGCATCTCGCTGCATGGACGTCCGATCGGTCTCATCCGGCCGCATCTGCATTCCGGGCGGCGCATCATCGCACTGACCTCTGACGGGAATGGGCCGGGGGAGCTGGCGGCGCTTCTCACAAATCTTGGCTTCGGCCAGTCCCGCATCACCGTTCTGGAGGCGCTTGGCGGCGAGCGCGAGCGCATCCGGCACACGTCGGCACAGGATTTCCGGCTCACGGACATCGATCCACTCAATGTTTGTGCCGTCGAGGCCATCGCGGGGGACGGCGCCCGCATCCTGCCTTTCTCCCCCGGGCTGGACGATGCGCTGTTCGAGCATGATGGACAGATCACCAAGCGGGAAATCCGCGCCGTGACGCTGTCGGCGCTTGCGCCGCGCCATGGCGAACTGTTGTGGGATATCGGCGCGGGCTCGGGTTCGGTAGCCGTCGAATGGATGCTCCGCGAGCCCTCATTGAAGGCGATTGCCATCGAGCAATCGCCCGAACGCGCCGCGCGGATCGCGCGCAATGCTTCGGCATTCGGTGTGCCGGGGCTTGCCGTCGTGGAGGGAATTGCGCCCGCGGCTCTCAAAGGATTGCCGGAGCCAGATGCGATCTTCATCGGCGGAGGCGGCAGCGAGCCGGGCGTCATGGACGCGGTGATCGCGTCGCTCAAACGCGGCGGTCGGCTGGTCGCCAATGCGGTGACGCTGGAGATGGAGGCCGTGCTGCTGGCGGAGCAGGCAAAGCGCGGCGGCTTCCTGACACGCTTCGAAATATCGCGCGCCGCCCCGCTCGGCGAAATGAGCGGCTGGCGCCCGGCAATGCCGGTAACGCAATGGCGCTGGATCAAGGATTGAAAAATGACGGTTCACTTCATTGGAGCTGGCCCCGGCGCGGCCGATCTCATCACTGTTCGCGGACGCGACCTGATCGGCAGATGTCCGGTCTGCCTCTATGCCGGATCAATCGTATCGCCCGAGCTGCTGCAATATTGCCCGCCCGGTGCCCGCATCGTCGACACCGCGCCGATGTCGCTAGATGAGATCGAGGCGGAATATCTGCGTGCCGCAAACGCCGGCGAGGATGTAGCGCGTCTGCATTCCGGCGATCTTTCGGTCTGGAGCGCCGTTGCCGAACAGGTGCGGCGACTGGAGAGGCACGGCATTGCCTATACGATGACGCCGGGCGTTCCGGCCTTTGCCGCCGCCGCCTCCGCGCTCGGACGCGAACTGACGATACCGGCGGTCGCACAGAGCCTGGTGCTCACCCGCGTTTCCGGCCGCGCCTCGCCGATGCCGAACGAGGAAACGCTCTCGAAATTCGGGGCGACAGGCTCGACGCTCGCAATCCATCTCGCGATTCACGCGTTGAAGCAGATCGTCGACGAGCTGACGCCGCTTTACGGTGCCGATTGCCCCGTCGCGATTGTCGTCAAGGCCTCTTGCCCCGATGAACGCATCCTGCGCGGTACGCTCGGCGATATCGAAGAAAAGGTCATGGCAGAGCCGATCGAACGCACGGCGATCGTCTTCGTCGGCCCGTCGCTCGCCGCCAGCGATTTCCGCGAAAGCTCGCTTTACGATCCGGCCTATCAGCGCCGGTTCCGGGGCAGGCAATAGCGATTCGGTGAGAGCTTTTACGGCGGGAAACCGCCGTCTGTTTCACTGTGGATTTACGGCGGTAAACACCGGAGGACTCAAATCGGAGCGATTCGCAAGGGGCAATCTTGCCCGCCGCTGGCATGGTGCCTTCTCGCCTTGATTGGCTCAGCTATGGGCGAATTGCGCCACAAGCTCGTGCCTGTCGCCGGGATAGGTGAGCTTCACATGCGTGATCTGCAGGCCGCCGCTATGGGTCGTGCGCTCGATGACGAGGCAGGCGCTGCCTGCCGGTATCGCAAGTGCCGCGGCGATACCGGTCTTGGCGGACTCGGCTCGGATGCGGTGCTCCGCAGCGCTCCACGGCACCTTGCCAAGCAACCAGCTTCCCGGGGAAGCCTCTTCGAAACTCTCATCGGCAGCTTCCGGAACGGCCGCGAGATTGATCAGTCTTTCCTCATGGCAGAATGGCCGGTCGCCGGCGAAATGGTGGCAGATGACTTCCAGAACCGAAGCGGATGAGGGCAGCGCGAGGCGCCCATGGTCCTCGCGTCTAAACCGGCGTTTCTTGCGGCTGACGATACGGTAGCGATAAGGCAGTCCGAGCGCCTGAACCTCACGCCTGAGGTCATGAATTTCCATGACGGCGGACTGGACATGGGGGAAACTCACATAGCTGCCGGCCTTCCGTCGCCTCTCGATCAGGCCTTTCTTGACGAGATCGGTCAGCGCCTTGTTTACCGTCATGCGCGAGCAGCCGTACACGACGGTCAGTTCGTGTTCGAACGGAATCCGGTAACCCGGTGGCCATTCGCCCGAGAGAATCCGCTTTTCGACATCGTTCAAGATGCGCAGGTGCAGCGGCATATCTCCCATAGCCGGCTCCTTCTTATCCATGTGCCGCCGCGGCGATCGCTTCGCTTCTGATCTCTTCGGTCAGCTTCAGACGGAGCGCGGAGAATTCCGGGCTGGCCTTGACGGTGTAATGGCGCGGATGCGGCAGATCGACCGGCGTGATCGATTTGATGCGCCCCGGCCGCGCCGTCATGGTCACCACCCGCGAGGCCATGAAGACCGCTTCCTCGATATCGTGCGTCACGAAGATGACCGTCTTCTGCTCTCGCTCCCAGATACCGAGCAGGAGTTCCTGCATCAGGCCGCGCGTCTGGTTGTCGAGCGCACCGAAGGGCTCGTCGAGCAGCAATATTTTCGGGTTGTTGGCTAGCGCTCGGGCAATCGCCGTGCGCTGCTGCATGCCGCCGGAAAGCTGCTTCGGCCAATGGTTCTCAAAGCCGCGAAGGCCGACTTTGTCGATGTAGCTATCGACGATCTCTTTCTTTTCCTTTTCCGGGACGCCCTTCTCGCGCATGCCGAAACCAACGTTGTCGCGCACCGTCAGCCAGGGGAAAAGCGTATAGGACTGGAAGACCATGCCGCGGTCCGCGCCCGGTCCTTTGACCTCGCGGCCCTCCAACGTGACAGTGCCGGTCGTCGGCCTGTCGAGCCCGGCAATGATGCGCAGGAGCGTCGATTTTCCGCAGCCGGACGGACCGAGAATGGTGACGAAGTCGTTGCGCGGAATATCGAGATCGGTCGGCTGCAATGCGAGTGTCGGCTGACCGCCGCGCACGCCGGGAAAGGTGCGGCTCACGCCCTTGATGACGAGTTCACTCATGCGAGCCTCCAGGCAAAAAGCCGGCGATTTATCCACTTGAAGGCGAAATCCGAGACGAGGCCGATGAGGCCGATGACGATGATTCCGAAGATGATCTGCCCCGTCGCGAGCAACGCCTGGCTGTTGATGATCATATAGCCGATCCCGGACGAGGCGCCGATGAGCTCGGCGACGATCACATAGGTCCAGGCCCAGCCGAGGACGAGACGCAGCGTTTCGGCGATGTCGGGAGCGCTCGCGGGAATGAGCACTCGACGGACAACTCCGCTATCCTTGGCACCGAGCGTATAGGCTGCCTCGACGAGATCGCGGCGGGTGTTGGAAACGGAGACGGCGACCATCAGCACGATCTGGAAAACAGCGCCGATGAAGATGACGAGCAGCTTCTGCGTCTCACCGATCCCCGCCCAGAGGATCAGCAACGGCACGAAGGCGGAGGCAGGGAGATAGCGCGCAAACGAGACGAAGGGCTCGAGCAGCGCTTCGACCGGCTTATACGCGCCCATGATGATGCCGAGCGGTACGGCGACGAGCGCGGAGAGAACGAAACCGCCGACCACACGCCAGATCGTCATGCCGATGTCGAAGAGGAAGCCCTGATTGACGAGCAGATCGTAGCCGTCCTGCACCATGGTGATCGGATCGGCGAGGAAGGTCTCCGAGACATAGCCCCCAAGCGTCGCATAGCCCCAGGCGAGGAAGAAGATGACGAAGAACAGCAGGCCGAAAAGTAACCGGCTGCGGGCACCGATGGGTTGAAGAGGATGCATGCCGCGCCCTTGCTAGAAAAAGGAGGAGCGCCTGGATGGTCCATGGCGCTCCGTCAAATGTGTGCGAATTACTTGATGAAGGACGGATCGGCGAGTGTCGAGAGGTCCGGCTTCGCCTTGATGACGCCTGCCTGCAGCAGTAGATCGGCAGCTTCCTCGTTGAAGCTCTTGAAGGTCATATCGAAGAATTTCTGCGCCGCGGCCTTGTCCTGCCATTCGAGATAGGCGGCGGACTCGCCGAATTCCTTGCCCGACTGCTTCACATCCTTGCCCATGATCTCATAGGACTTGTCCTTGTCCGTCTTGATCATCTCAAGCGCGTCGTAATAGCTGGCGGCGAGTGCCTTGGCGGCTTCCGGATTGTCCTTCAGGAACGCCTTGGTGCAGCCGAAGGTGTCCATGACGGCAGGATAATCGAGCGTGGTCGCGATGATCTTGCCTTTGTCCGGAGCGCTGCGGACGCTGGAAAGGTACGGCTCATAGGTGACGGCTGCATCGTTCTGGCCGGCAAGCAGCGCCTGCGCGGCCGGGCCGGGCTCCATGTTCACCACTTTCACGTCCTTCATGCTGAGCCCGTTCTTGGCGAGGATGAAGGCGAGCAGGAAGTAGGGCGAGGTGCCCGGCGCGGAAGCAGCCACGGACTTGCCCTTGAGATCGGAAATCTTCTCGATGCCCGGCTTTGCGGCGATGCCATCGGCCCCGTGCGAAACATCGAGCTGGAAGATCTGCGTGGTCGCCACGCCGGCCGCATTCCAGACAATCCAGGTTTCGACGGTGGTCGCGGCGCATTGTATATCGCCGGATGCCAGCGCCAGGTGACGGCTCGCCTGCGGAACTTTGACGATGTTAACGTCAAGGCCGTGCTTCTTGAAAATTCCGGCCTCCTTGGCAAGCGTCAGCGGCGCAAAGCCCGTCCAGCCGGAAATGCCGACGGAGACCTTGGTTTCAGCCGCCTGTGCGGCGCTGCCAGCGAGGAGAGCGGCAATAGCCGCAGCAAAAATCGATATTGTTTTCATGTCTGATGTTCCCTGCTCTTAGTTTGGGCATGTGGCGGTTCTGCCTTTTTATTGAACCATATAGGCACGCCCCTTTTCTTTTGTCTATACAAATATCGAGGGAATTTCAGGCCGGGGCTACGTCTGCTGGATGCGGATCAAATAGCAAATGGCATGGCCTTGAAGTGCCAGCGTCACAGGGGTGCGAATTTCGATTTGCAGAGCATCGTTTTCGCTCAGTATTCCCGTTTCACCGCCATAGCTGCAGGTGACCGTCCCACCCCGGCAAAGCAATAGCGTCGTTCCGCTGGCGACCGTTCGGCCCCAGTCACCGTCGATCATATTTCGTTCGACATCATGCACAAAGCGGCCGCGTCGGGTCATGACATTGAGATCGGTGATCGGGCCATTGGCAAGCGTTGCCATAACCGGCACATCGGCAGCAAAGGCGAGGGGCTGGCTCGCCTGGGTCAGCAAGACAGGCTTCTGGCCCGCCAATGCAAGCGACATGCCGTTGCCGGAGAGGATCGAGAGGGTACGGTCGATGCCGGGAAAGATCGAAAAAGGGCCGTCCGCAGCAACGGTCGCCATGCTGATCCGCCAGTCGAAATCAGCAAGGGCCGCACCCTGCGGAGTAACGGCGATTTCTACCGTCTCGCCGCCGCCGTTCTTCCACGGCATGCGCTTGTGATCGGCGGCGCGCAGGATCTTCATGCGTTCAGTTCCCGAGAATCCCTGGCAACCGCAGGCCTTTTTCCCTGGCGCAATCGATCGCGATTTCGTAGCCCGCGTCGGCATGGCGCATGACGCCGGTTGCCGGATCGTTCCAGAGGACACGTTCGACGCGGCGCGCGGCATCATCCGTGCCGTCGCAGCAAATGACCATGCCCGAATGCTGGGAGAAGCCCATGCCGACGCCGCCGCCGTGATGCAGCGATACCCAGGTCGCGCCGGAGGCGGTGTTTAGCAGTGCGTTCAGCAGCGGCCAGTCGGAGACGGCGTCCGAGCCGTCCTTCATGGCTTCCGTTTCGCGGTTCGGCGAAGCGACGGAGCCGGAATCGAGGTGATCGCGGCCGATGACGATCGGCGCCTTGAGCTCGCCGTTCTTCACCATCTCGTTGAAGGCGAGGCCGAGACGGTGGCGGTCACCGAGACCGACCCAGCAGATGCGCGCCGGCAGGCCCTGGAAGGAAATGCGCTCGCGCGCCATGTCCAGCCAGTTGTGCAGATGCTTATTGTCAGGCAGCAGTTCCCTGACCTTGGCGTCGGTCTTGTAGATGTCCTCCGGATCGCCGGAGAGCGCTGCCCAGCGGAACGGGCCGATGCCGCGGCAGAAAAGAGGGCGGATATAGGCCGGAACGAAGCCCGGGAAGGCAAAGGCGTTTTCGAGGCCTTCGTCCTTGGCGACCTGGCGAATGTTGTTGCCGTAATCGAGCGTCGGAACACCTGCATCCCAGAAGGCGACCATGGCCTCGACATGCTGTTTCATCGATGAACGGGCGGCGGCTTCGACGGCCTTCGGATCGCTCTCGCGCTTGGCCTTGGCCTCTTCGACGGTCCAGCCGGCCGGCAGGTAGCCGTTGCGAGGATCATGCGCCGAGGTCTGGTCGGTGACGATATCCGGGCGCGGGCCGCCGGCCTTCATGCGCCGGACCAGTTCCGGAAAAATTTCCGCAGCATTGCCGAGCAGGCCGACAGACTTTGCTTCCCCCGCTTTCGTCCACTTGTCGATCAAGGCCAGCGCCTCATCGAGCGTCTTTGCCTTTTCATCGACATAGCGGGTGCGCAGGCGGAAATCAATGCGGGTTTCGTCGCACTCGACGGCGAGGCAGCAGGCGCCTGCCATGACGGCCGCGAGCGGCTGCGCGCCGCCCATGCCGCCGAGGCCACCTGTAAGTATCCACTTACCTTTCAGGTTGCCATCATAGTGCTGTCGCCCTGCCTCGACAAAGGTCTCGTAGGTGCCCTGAACGATCCCCTGGGTGCCGATATAGATCCACGACCCGGCCGTCATCTGGCCGTACATGGCGAGCCCCTTCTTGTCGAGCTCGTTGAAGTGGTCCCAGGTAGCCCAGTGCGGCACGAGGTTGGAATTGGCGATCAGAACCCGCGGTGCATCCTTGTGCGTGCGGAAAACCCCGACCGGCTTGCCGGATTGCACCAGCAGCGTCTCCTCCTCCGTGAGTGTCTTCAAGGTCGCTACGATGCGGTCGAAATCCTCCCAGGTGCGGGCGGCGCGGCCGATGCCGCCATAAACGACCAGTTCGTTCGGATTTTCCGCGACGTCCGGGTCGAGATTGTTCATCAGCATGCGCAGCGGCGCCTCGGTCATCCAGCTCTTGGCGTTGAGCTCGGGTCCGCGCGGCGCCCGGATTTCGCGGATGTTGTGACGGGGATTGCTCATCTCAGATCTCCAGTGACGGGAGGATATTTTCGGAGACAGACGCGTTCAGCGCGCCGGTCGCGACAAGTTTGCTTATGGCCTCGAGGTCATCAGCCATGTAGCGGTCCACTTCGAGCGTCGGGACGACGCTACGGATCGCGGCAATCGCCTTCTGCAATTCGGGACTGGTCGTCAGCGGTGCACGGAGCTCGACGCCTTGCGCTGCCGTCAGTGCCTCGATGCCGATGATGCCGAAGAGATTTTCGGTCATCTGCAGCAGACGCCGCGCGCCGTGGCAGGCCATGGACACATGGTCCTCCTGGTTTGCCGACGTCGGCGTCGAATCGACCGAGGCCGGGTGCGACATCTGCTTGTTTTCCGACATCAATGCTGCGGAGGTGACCTCCGCGATCATCAGTCCGGAATTGAGTCCCGGCTTCTTGGCGAGGAAGGCCGGCAGGCCGTAGGAGAGAGCCGGATCGACAAGAAGCGCGATACGTCGCTGCGAGATCGCACCGATTTCGCAGACCGCGAGCGCGATCTGGTCGGCGGCGAAGGCGACCGGTTCTGCATGGAAATTGCCGCCTGAAACGACGGTGTTGTCCGAAAGAACCAACGGATTGTCGGTCACCGCATTGGCTTCGATCTCGAGGGTGAGGGCAACAGAACGCAGGAGATCGAGGCAGGCGCCGTCCACCTGCGGCTGGCAACGGATGCAATAGGGATCCTGAACGCGCTCGTCGCCTTCGATGTGGCTTTCGCGGATAACGGAGCTTTCGAGGAGCGTCCGAAGTGCCGTTGCCGTATCGATCTGGCCGCGATGACCGCGAAGCGTATGGATATCCGGATGGAACGGGGCGGAAGAACCCATCGCCGCGTCAGTGGACATGGCGCCAGTGATCAGGGCCGTCTGGGCGGCGCGATGCGCACGGAAGAGACCGGCGAGTGCCAACGCCGTCGACGTCTGCGTCCCGTTGATCAGCGCAAGGCCTTCCTTGGCGGCGAGAACAACAGGCCTAAGGCCTGCTCTTTCAAGAGCCTCAGCGCCGGAAAGGCGCTCGCCTTTATAGAAAGCTTCAGCTTCTCCCATCATCACCGCCGCCAGATGCGCCAGCGGTGCAAGATCCCCGGAGGCGCCGACGGAGCCCTTTTCCGGAATGACAGGAATGACACTCCTTTCGAGCATCCCTTCGATCAGCCGGACGAGTTCCAGCCGCACACCGGACGCGCCGCGGCCGAGCGAAACGAGTTTCAGCGACATGATCAGCCGCACGACATTCTCCGGCAGCGGAGCGCCGACGCCGCAGCAATGCGAGAGGATCAGGTTCCGCTGCAGCGTCGCCACATCGGCGCTGTCGATCTTGATCGAGGCAAGCTTTCCGAACCCGGTATTGATGCCGTAGACCGGCGCATTGCCCGCAGCGATCTCGGCGATGCGCGCAGCGGCCTTTTCGATGCCGGCATCGAAGGAGGCATCGAGCCGTGCCGGTTCACCGGTCCAGTAGATTGTTTCCAGCTGCTTCAGCGAAACGGCGCCGGGATGGAGGATGATGGTCAACGGTCGATCCTTTCGCCCTTGAAGACACGCGCAAAGAGCGGATTGAAGCCGATGCGATAGACGAGCTCCGCCGGGCTCTCGATATCCCAGATGGCAAGATCGGCAGACTTTCCAGCCTCGATCGTGCCGGTTTCATCAAGAAGGCCGAGGGCCCGGGCGCCTTCGCGGGTGGCGCCGGCGATGCATTCCTCGACCGTCAGGCCGAAGAGCGTTGCCGACATGTTCATCGTCAGAAGCAGCGAGGTGAGGGGCGAGGTCCCCGGGTTGCAGTCCGTCGCAATGGCGATCGGGACGCCGGCAGCACGCAGCGCCTTTACGGGCGGCTTCTGCGTTTCGTTGATGGCGTAGAAAGCGCCGGGCAGCAGCACCGCGACAGTTCCGGCGGCCGCCATGGCGGCGACACCGGTGTCATCGAGATATTCGAGATGATCGGCCGAAAGCGCGCCATAATCGGCGGCAAGTTCGGCTCCACCCAGATTGGACAGTTGCTCGGCGTGCAGCTTGACCGGAAGGCCAAGTGCCTCGGCGCGATCGAAGACATATCCGATCTCTTCCGTGGAGAAAGCGATGCCTTCGCAGAAGCCGTCGACGGCATCGACGAGGCCTTTTTCATGCGCCTCATCGAGGGCGGGCAGCACGATGTCGGTTATGTAGTCGGTATTGCGGCCCTTGTATTCGGGAGGCGTCGCGTGAGCGCCGAGATAGCTCGTCCTGACGCGCACTGGACGCGCAGAGCCGAGCCCCCGGGCAGCCTCGAGCATCTTCAATTCGCCGGCAATGCTGAGACCGTAACCGGACTTGACCTCGATCGTCGTCACGCCTTCGGAAAGCAGCGTATCGAGGCGGGGGAGCGAGGCTTGCACGAGGCCCTCGACGGAAAGCGCATTCGTCGCCTTGACCGACGAGACGATGCCGCCGCCGGCGCGGGCGATCTCTTCATAGGTCGCACCTTCCAGCCGCATTTCGAATTCTTGAGCGCGGTTGCCGCCATGGACGATGTGCGTGTGGCAATCGACGAGCCCGGGCGTTACCCAGCGGCCCTCCAGGTCGGTAATCTCGGCCCGCTCGATGATGGAGACCGGTAGCTCACTTTCCGGGCCGGCATAGCTGATGCGTCCGTTCTCGATAACGATCGCGCCCTTTTCGACAATGCCCAAACCTGGCTTGGCCGGATCGAGCGTCGCCATGCGGCCATTGCGCCAGAGGCGCGTTCTCTGCTCCTGCGCGAAAAGATTGTTCCCAGTCATCGGCTTTAGCCTTCCCCTTTGTCGCAAAATGTATATACATAATAATCGGGTGACAAGTAGAAATTTGGGCGCTTCCATGGAAAAGAAAGATGGAAGAGCTGGAGAAGGGGAAAAAGCTGATGACCACACTTCACGCGACGACCGCACTCTTGCCGGACGGCTGGCGACGCGACGTCCGGCTGACGATCGAGGACGGCTGCATCGGAAGGATCGAAGTTGGCGTGAAGGCTGACGCGGGTGATGAGCGCCATCAGCTTCTTGTTCCCGCGATGCCCAACCTGCACAGCCATGCTTTTCAGCGCGCCATGGCTGGTCTTGCCGAAGTTCGCGGTCCCGCAAACGACAGCTTCTGGAGCTGGCGGACGGTGATGTACAAGTTCGCGCTCGCGATGACGCCGGAGCATGTCGAGGCGGTCGCCGCACAGCTCTACATGGAAATGCTCGAAGCCGGGTTCGCGCGCGTGGGCGAATTTCACTACCTGCATCATGACAAGGATGGTTCGGCTTATGCCAACATAGCTGAGCTTGCGGAGCGCATCGCCGCCGCAAGCAAGGCAGCCGGGATCGGTCTGACCCTTCTGCCGGTTTTTTACGCCCATTCCGGCTTCGGCCGTGCAGCACCCGCCGAAGGGCAGCGGCGCTTCATCAACTCGCTGGAGAGCTTCGGCAAGCTGCTTGAGAAAGCCCGGGTCATTGTCGGCATGCTGGAAGGCGCAAGGCTCGGCATTGCGCCACATAGTCTGCGCGCCGTCACGCCGGATGAACTGGCCGGGATCCTGCCGCTTGCGGAAGGCGGACCTGTCCATATCCACGTCGCCGAACAGGTGAAGGAAGTCGAGGATAGCATCGCCTGGTCGGGACAGCGCCCTGTTGAATGGCTCCTCGACCATGCGCCGGTCGATGGCAACTGGTGCCTCATCCATGCGACCCACATGACCGAGGATGAAACCAGACGCATGGCCAAAAGCGGCGCGGTTGCCGGTCTTTGCCCGATCACCGAAGCCAATCTGGGCGACGGCGTCTTCCAGGCACCGCTCTTTCTCGAAGAGGGCGGACGATTTGGCATTGGGTCGGACTCGAACGTGCTGATCTCGCTTCCCGGCGAACTCCGCCAGCTCGAATATTCCGAGCGCCTGGCACTTCGATCCCGAAACGTGATCGCAAAGAGCGGTGCCTCCACGGGCCGAACCTTGTTCGACAATGCGCTTGCTGGCGGTGGCATCGCACTCGGCGCCGCGGCGGGCCTCGCGGAAGGCAATTATGCGGATATCGTCGCGCTGGACTGTAACGCAGTCCCTTACCTCGCTAACGACCAGATCCTCGACAACTGGATTTTCGCCGGCAGTGTCGCTGTCGACTGCGTGTGGGCGCATGGTCGCAAGCAGGTCGAAGCCGGCCGTCATCGGCAGCGCGACACGATCAATCGGCGGTTCCTCGCCGCAATGCGCGAACTGTTGGCCGTTTAGGTATTCCCGGGATATGCCAGCGTCTGCAGAATTCCGGATGCTTCTATTGCGAATCACGCGCCAAATAGCGGAAGTAAACGTTAAGATGACTTCCGGATGACGAAGTGCGCTACGAAATCGACAATGCCATGCTGAAAAGCTTGCTGCCAGCGGTCGTCCAGGCGGAGGACATGCTGGCGCGGCTGGATGAGAGAGCGGGCCGTTCGCCGGTCGGCGATGGGTTTGCCGAACGCGGCCACTTTTTCGATGCGGCGGGCGCGCTGTGGGTTGCGGGGGAGCTTGTACATGTGGAGGACCTGGTCCTGCACGATGCACATATGGACAGCCGCACGCCGAGCCACGAGCTTACGATCGCGCATTCCGTGCTGCGCGCAAGACGGCGCATCTGGACGGCCGAGCCCGGCTGGGCGCTCAGCGCAGCCGGATTGAACACGCTCGCCGGCGCTGGCCTTGACGATGCTGCGCGGGCTCCCGAGGTCAAGGGCACAAGCAGGCCGCTGGAAGAGGCGGAGCACGAACCCGAGGCGCTATTGTCGGCGGAACTCGCCGAGATCGATGCTGTGCTCGCCCGCTCCCAGCGACTGCTGGATACGCATCTCGGCAAAGCCGCTGAGCCCGAGGAAAAACCCAAACCCACGCGGACCGACGATCCCCTGGGCCTCTTCGGTGACGACGAATGGGACGAGGCGCAGCGGCTGACAGATTGGCGAAACCTCATTTTGCTGACCGATGAACTCGTTCCAACGCTTGCCGCTGCCGTACTCTTTGAGGCTTGGGAGAGAGCCGAGCCGCTGAGACGCCAGCATTGGCTGGGCGGCCTGCTGATATCAGCCTATCTACGCTCACGGGGAAAGGTCGCCTCGCACCTCTTTTCCTTCTATACCGGGCTGAAGTCCGTCCGCCATGAGCGGCGCCGCTCGCGCGATCGCCTGACGCGTTTGCTTGCTTATCTGGAGGCCATGAGCGATAGCGCAGCCGCCGGGCTGAAGGAGATGGATCGTCTGTCGCTTGCCCGCACGCAGATGGAATTGCGCTTCAGGGATCGTCGCTCGAACAGCAGCCTGCCGCAGCTCGCCGACTTCGTCCTTTCGCGGCCGATGGTATCTTCGGCGATGGTCGCCCGGCACTTGCGGGTGACGAGCCGCGGTGCGCTCAACCTGCTGAACGAAATCGGCATTCGGGAAATCACGGGGCGCGGCCGTTACCGCGCCTGGGGTATCATCTGAAATAGAAAACGGCCGGGCATTGAGCCCGGCCGTCCTTCAGGTGAACGCCCGGCCGCCATCCTGTCACAGACTGCAAACCGGGCGCTCTGCGCTTCCATTGCCCCCAGAAGCGCGGTCTCTATTCCCGCTCGCCGGTAAAGCTGAGCAGGAGCTGGAAGA
The DNA here is from genome assembly GCF_012641395.1 of Rhizobium sp. P32RR-XVIII. GTDB lineage: Bacteria > Pseudomonadota > Alphaproteobacteria > Rhizobiales > Rhizobiaceae > Rhizobium. The sequence continues at coordinate 285,319 of NZ_JABAIH010000003.1, forward strand.
TGTTCACGAAATTCAGGTAGAGCGACAGCGCGCCGAAGACGGCAAGCTTCTGGTTCGATTCCTGATCGTGGTTTTCCGAATACTGTTCCTTGATGTTCTGCGTGTCCCAGGCGGTCAGGCCGACGAAGACCAGGATACCGATCACCGAGACGGCGAACTGCAGCGCGGTCGAGCCCAGGAAGATATTGACGATGCTGGCGATGATGACGCCGATCAGGCCCATCATGAGGAATGAGCCGAAGCGGGCAAGATCACGCTTGGTCACGTAGCCATAGAGGCTCGTTGCGCCGAACATGGTCGCGGCGATGAAGAAGGTGCGCGCGATGCTCGTGCCGGTGAAGACGAGGAACACCGACGCCAGCGACAGTCCCATCACCGCACAGAATGCCCAGAAGGTCATTTGTGCAGCGCTCGCCGACATCGTCTGGATACGGAACGAGAAGAAGAAGACGAAGGCGAGCGGCGCAAGCATGACCACCCACTTCAGCGGCGACTGGAAGATCGGCACGTAAAGGGCCGGCGTGGTGCCGACGATAAAGGCCACGATCCCGGTGATGACGAGACCGAGACCCATGTAGTTGTACACGCGCAGCATATGCTGACGGAGACCCTCGTCGAAGAGAGCCTGCGAGCCTGCGGCAGAACCGTAGCCGTAACGCGGATTGGTCGGGTTCATTTTGATCTCCCTCGGGTTGAACTAGTAGAGCGAACGGGCGAGACCTTCGGCGGTCCGGTCGAGGTCAAGGTCCTTGTCACCGGCAATCAGCGCATAGGCGACATCACCAATCTGCCAGTAGGCGGCATTGGTATTGTCGAGCACAAGATGGGCGACCGGCTGAACGGCGAAGGCGCCTGGCCGGACGGCGAAAAGCGAAAGACGCTTCCTGTCAGATTCCTGGATCGCCATTTCGACGCTCGGGCCGAACGCGGACGGGAAGATCTGCACATCGGAAACCTTCCAGTCCTTCGGCAACTCCGGCATCGTGATTGCGGTCGCGGCTCGAATGTCGTCGGCATTGTATTTCGCTGCCGACTGAGAAGGCAGCGTCTCGCGAAGCTTGGCCGCGTGGTAGGCCCGCACCGCTTCTTCAACATAGGCTGGCGCCGGAACGGAGGCTGCAACCTCGGTTGCCGTAAAGGCGCCAAAGGACGTGTGCGCCACCCAGCCAACGGTTACGAGCACGCCGACGGCGGCGATCCGCTGCACAGTGTGTAGAATACGGCCATGGGACAGGCCACGCTCGAGGCGCCGGGCGGCGTCGCGGGTCTCCATCCGGCCGAAAGCACTTTCGCCGGCAAGCGCGAGGCGCAACTCGCCCTTCAGGCTGAGGTCGGCCATGACCTTCGCCGCTATAGCGGGATTCTCGGAAAGATAGGTTTCCACCTGGATGCGGCGCGCCACGTCGAGTTCGCCGTCCACATAGGCGTCGAGATCTGTATCGATGATCGGATCAACTGCTTTCATTGCCGTCCCCTCCGATTAACTTCAGATACGAGACGCGCGGCGTGCTTGCTTCGAACTCGCGAAGCTGCGCCCGGGCGCGGGAAATACGTGACATCAGCGTTCCGACCGGGATGCCGAGCGAGGCTGCGGCTTCCTGATAGGAAAGATCCTCTATCGCGACGAGATGGAGTGCCTCGCGCTGCTCTTCCGGCAGGTTGAAGAATGCATCGCGAACCTGCTGCAGGCGTACCGCATGCTCCTGTCCGGCAGGCAGCGACTGTTCGGCTTCAAGGACTGCCTCATCGTGCCTGCGCGCGATCGACCGGTTCTGGCGAACGCGATCGATATGCGCGTTGTGCAGAATGGAAAGCAGCCACGTCCGCAGATTGCCGCCGCGCCGGAAGCTCTGACGCTTCTCGAAGGCGCGCACCAGCGCATCATGCACGAGGTCTTCGGCATCATCCGAATTGCGCACCAGCGCACGCGCATAGCGCCTCAGCGCTGCGAGCTGTCCGATGACATCGAATGGGCGTTCTTTCCGTTCCATGGTTGAGTATACGGATGCCGCTCAGGATTTATTCCATCCCGGCATCGAATTTTTTTAGCAGTTGGCGAGGAAATGTGTAGACGCTATATTGATTTGTCTACACAGGAGTGCCGGGAATGCCGCTAAACATAAGAAATGAGCGCGTCAATCAGCTTGCCGAAGAACTGGCGGCGAAAAAGCATGTAAACAAAACGGAAGCGGTACGGCTCGCGCTTGAAGGCGAACTGCGCCGTCTCGAAGAGACATTGCCACTCTCCACCCGCCTTAAACCCCTTCAGGCTAGAATAGCATCCTTGCCTAACAGCGATGTTGTGCTGGACAAGGCCTTTTTCGATGAATTGAGTGGCGACTACTGATGTTCGTCGATGCATCGGCGATAATCGCCATCCTGTTGCAAGAGCCTCAGTCCGACCGATTCGTGAAAATTCTCGAAGATGCTGCGCCGGGCTCGCTATACACATCGGTCATAGCTTTGTGGGAAGCCACGGTAGCGATGTATCGCAAGAAGAGTACTTCGATGGCCGACGCTCAAGCGCAGCTCGAAGAATTCACGCGCATAGCCGGAATTTCGCTATTGCCCGTGACGCCGGAAGACAACCATTTGGCCTTGAAGGCCTTCGACCTGCATGGCCGTCACTGTCATCCTGACGAAACCCGCAATAGTGCGCTTAATCTTGCAGATTGCTTTCACTACGCGATATCAAAGTCAAGAAACCTGCCGATACTCACAAAAGATTTTGGCTTTGCGCTGACGGATGTTAAAACGATTGGGCCTGATTTCTAGGCGGGCTTCGCTTCAGACAACTCCTCCAAAATCGGACAATCCGGCCGGTCGTCGCCATGGCAGGCGTGGACCAGGTGCTCTAGCGTTCGCCTGAGTTCCATCATCTCACGGATTTTTTGGTCGATCTCGGTGAGTTTTGCCTGGGCGATGTCTTTCACGTCGGCGCTTGCCCGGCTCTTGTCCTCGTAAAGCGCCAGAAGCTGGCGGCATTCCTCGACGGAGAAGCCGAGGCCGCGGGAGCGCTGGAGGAAGCGCAGCTTGTGGACGTCCGAGACTGCATAGTCGCGATAGCCGTTTCCGCCCCGGCTGGGGCGGATCAAGCCGATCTCCTCGTAATATCGGATGGTCTTCGATGGCAGGCCGGAGCGCTCCGATGCTTCACCGATGTTCATCTTCCTGTCCTTTCACAGCCTTTCGAATCGCAGTCTCAGCGCATTGCCGATCACCGAAGCCGACGACAGGCTCATGGCCGCTGCCGCAATCATCGGCGAAAGCAGCAGGCCAAAGATGGGGTAGAGGACCCCTGCCGCGACCGGGACGCCGAGGGCGTTGTAGCCGAAGGCGAAGCCGAGATTCTGCCGGATGTTGCGCATTGTCGCTTCGGCCAGCCGCCGTGCACGTACGATCCCATTGAGGTCGCCCTTCACCAAGGTAATGCCTGCGCTTTCCATCGCAACATCGGCACCCGTTCCCATGGCGATCCCGACATCCGCAGCCGCAAGCGCCGGAGCGTCGTTGACACCGTCGCCAGCCATGGCGACGATTGCGCCGTTGGTATGCAGTTCATCGATCAGCGCTTTCTTGCCTTCCGGCAGCACGTCGGCGCGCACCTCATCGATGCCTAGGCTTCTTGCGACGGCTTTTGCGGTGCGCTCGCTATCTCCGGTCGCCATGATGATGCGCAAGCCGCTCTCGTGCAGTGCGCGGATCGCCTGCGCGGTCGTCGGCTTGATGCGATCGGCAACCGAGACGAGACCGGCAAGAACGCCGTCGATAGCGACGAACATGACGGTCCTGCCTTCGTCGCGCAGAGCTCCGGCCTTTTCGGCAAGGGGTGCAGTATCGATGCCGAGATCGCTCATCATCGCTGCGTTGCCGAGCGCCACGGTGGCGTTATCAGCATTGCCTTTCACGCCCTTGCCGGTGACGGCTTCAAAGCCGGTGACATCAATCGGCTTGATGCCACGCTCCTCAGCACCGGAAACGATCGCCTCGGCCAGCGGATGTTCGGAGCCGCGCTCCACGCTCGCGGCGAGCAGGAGCAGCCGCTGTTCATTCGTGCCGCCGACGGGCACCACGTCCGTCAGGTGCGGCTTGCCTTCGGTCAGCGTGCCGGTCTTGTCGACGATCAGCGTGTCGACCTTCGAAAAGCGCTCTAGCGCTTCGGCGTCCTTGATCAGCACGCCTTCCTGCGCGCCGCGGCCGGTCGCGATCATGATCGACATCGGCGTTGCCAGGCCCAGCGCACACGGGCAGGCGATGATGAGTACGGCAACTGCGGCCAGCAGTCCGTGCGCCATTTGTGGTTCCGGCCCAAAGGCGGCCCAGGCGGCGAAGGCGATGATCGCCGTCAGAACGACGGCAGGCACGAAAACGGCCGAAACCCGATCGACTGCATTTTGAATCGGCGCCCGGGAACGCTGCGCCTTCGCGACCATATCGACGATGCGCGACAGGGTCGTCTCCGCGCCGACCCGTTCGGCGGTCATCACGAGACTGCCGTTCCGGTTGATCGTGCCACCGGTGACGGGATCGCCTACGGTCTTCTCGACCGGAATCGGCTCGCCGGTGATCATCGATTCGTCGACTGTCGATTGGCCCTCGCTGACCGATCCGTCGACGGGCACGCGCTCACCCGGCCGCACCCGCAGCCGATCGCCCGCGGCGATATCGTCCACGTCGACATCCGTCTCGCTGCCGTCGGCATTGATGCGGCGGGCCATCTTCGGCGCGAGGTCGAGCAGTGCCCGGATAGCTGAGCCGGTTCGCTCGCGCGCCTTCAGTTCCAGCACCTGGCCGACGAAGACCAGCGCCACGATGACGGCCGAAGCCTCGAAATAGACGGGCACTGTTTCGCCATGCCCCCGGAAGCTCATGGGAAAGAGACCGGGCGCAAGCGTTGCCACCACGCTGTAGACATAGGCCGTGCCAACGCCGAGGCCGATCAGCGTCCACATGTTCGGGCTGCGGTTGCGGAGCGAGGCAAAGGTGCGCCGGAAGAAGGGCAGTGCCGCCCAAAGCACGACGGGCGTTGCGAGCACAAGCTCAATCCAGCTCGAAAGCGGTTCGCCGATCGCTTCGCGCAGCGGCAGCCCGAGCATCGGCCCCATGCTGAGCGCAAGAAGCGGAATGGCCAATGCCGCGCTGATCCAGAGCCGCCGCGTAAAATCAACGAGTTCCGGGTTCGGCCCTTCGTCTTCAGGCGGAATGCCCATCGGCTCGAGCGCCATGCCGCATTTGGGGCAGTCGCCGGGGTGATCGCTGATGACTTCCGGATGCATCGGGCAGGTATATTGGGTGCCCTTCGGCATCGGCTTCGGCCCTGGCCGGCTTCCATCGCGATAGGCTTGCGGATCGGCCTCGAATTTTGCCTTGCAGCCCGCCGAGCAGAAATAGAACTTCTCGCCCTCATGCTTCAGGAAATGCTGGGCCGTTGAGCGATCGACGGACATGCCGCAGACAGGGTCCTTGGCCGTCAGATAGTCCTGCGGGCTTGCTTCGAATTTCTTCCAGCAGCCGTCGCAGCAGAAATGATAGGTGTGGCCCTGGTAGTCGAGGCTGGGTTTGCCAGCGTCCGGATCCGCTATCATGCCGCAGACCGGGTCGCGCGCAAAAACGGCTTCGCTGGCACCGGCATGGTCGTGAGCGCAGCAACTGCCAGCGCCGGGATGGTGGTGATCATGCGTATTCATAGGCTTCTCCGTTGCCCCATGGGGCAGTGGATAGGCTTATGAACCTTCCAGCAACTGGAAGGTCAAGGGAATAATTTTCAACGCCGTCAATTAGGCTCTATGAGAGCTACGGGTTGGCCGCCGAGCAACGCCGAGAGCAATAGTTCGCCGCCGGGATCGAGCATTCTGCCGGTCAGAAGATCGCACTTGAGGCCTTGAAGAGAGGCAGGCATTTTGATCGCCGTGTTGTTCCAGAATTCCGGCCCGGCGAACAGCACGCCCGGATCGAGCCAGCCGAACATCAGCCGCGGTACGACGGTGATCGCATAGGTTCCGTTCAAGTGCCGCGCAAAGGCGACGACATGATCCTTCCGGCTGCCGGACACCTCAAGCGGCACATAGGAACCTTTCGCAAAGAGCTCCGGCCGCCGCTGCCGAAGATGAAGGCCGATTTCCACGATCCGCTGCTTCAGGGCCGGAACCGTCAGCCTTGCAACCGACGCTCCCTCGGAGAGGCTGGCAGACAGCGCCGCCATGTTGACGGACCTGCGGTTATCCGGATCGACGAGGCTGTAATCGAAGATTTCGGCACCTTGATAGATATCGGGTATTCCAGGCGCCGTCAGCTTGATCAGCGTCTGTGACAAACTGTTCAAATAGCCGGCTTCCATGAATGGCCGCACCACCTCGGCGAAGTCCTCGTGAAAAGCGAGGTTGGTAGAGGCGAGCAATGACGCCGCATAAGCCTTCACTCCCGCCTCGTAGGCGGCATGCGGTTCGTCCCAGCTTGTATGCAGCTTTGCCTCGCGGATCGCCTTTTCCGCGTAAGCCGTAAAGCGCCCGGTCAGTGCTTCTGCCTGCCCATTCGAAAAATCTTCGGGCCAGATGCCGGCGAGCGCCTGGTAAAGCATCCATTCGATATTCGGCTCCGGCGTCAGGCCGCCAGGCAGCTCGATCAGATGCTCGCGGTTCATCTCGCGCCAGCGCTCCACGGCCTGCGCCCAGACATCCGCTCCTTCGCTCAAGGTGTAGAGCCTTGCCCGGGTATCCTCGCCGCGTTTGGTGTCATGGGTCGACGTTGCGGAAAGCCCGTGCGGCTGCACCTGCGCGCGCTCCTGCATCAGGCCATGGAAAGTCTCGAAGCCACCGGCCTTCATGTCCGCTTCACCGCCGACTTCGTTTGCGGCAAGCAATCGGTCGTATCGGTAGAAGAGGGTATCCTCGACGGCCTTTGCCATGATGGGCCCGCTCAATTGCTGGAAGCGGCGGCGGAATTCTTCTGCCGTCGCGCCAGCCTTCTCGCCTCGCAAAAACCGCACGACCAGATCGAGCGCGTCGTGGTTTGCAAGCTTTTCAGTCGCCATGGAGGCGGCATTGGCGAGCACCACCGCGTCCGGCACGTCGAGCGGGCCGTTGCTGCCGTATGTGCGGTAAACCGGAAAAGCGATCAGCAACTCCCGGATGGCCGCCGCAATTGCAGTCCGGTCGAGGTCTGGATGGGCGGAGCGCACGATACTCACCAGCCGCGCCGCCTCGCCTTCGAAATTCCGCTCCACCATCAATCGTTTGGTCGTGCGAAAGCTGGCGTCCAAGTCTGACATTTCGGGCGCGAGCGCTGAATAGGCCGCGCCGAGCTGCCGCAGACCTTCACTATCGATGAAGAGCTGGCTGAGTGCCGAAATGAACTCATAGCCCGTGGTCCCGGCAACCGGCCAGCTTGCGGGCAAGGTCTCGTCATGGCCGAGGATCTTCTCGACGACGATGTAGGTTTCCGATCCTGTTGCCGAGCGAAGCCTCTCCAGGTACTGCTTCGGGTCGGCCAATCCGTCGATATGATCGACCCGCAATCCCTGCACCCGGCCTGATCGCACGAGTTCAAGAGTGAGCCGGTGCGTCTCTGCGAAGACCTTCTCGTCTTCGACGCGCAGTCCCACCAGTCCCGTCACCTCGAAGAAGCGCCTGTAACTCAGATGTTTCTGGGCGTCCTTCCAGTATATCAGCTGCCAATGCTGGGCTTCGTGGAGGCGGGCAATCAGCTTTTTGTCTTTTGAGAGCTCGTCCAACGCCAGATCGTCGGGGTTTGCTGCAGGTAGATCGGTACTGCCGGGTCTAAGCGGCAGAAGGGTCTCAAAATATCCAAGCGCCAGTTCCCCGCTCTCGGCATCATGCGCCAGCCGCAATTCGCCGCCCGAGAGCGCCTCTTCCAATGGCTTGCCGAGGATCGGCAGTGTCAGCCTTTCGCTCCAGTCTATATCGAAATAGGCCGCATAAGGGCTTTCCTGCCCAAGCTGCAGCACGCTTCGCCACCGCGGATTCTCCGTCGAAGCGGCCATGTGGTTTGGCACGATATCGAGGATCAGGCCGAGCCCGGCCTCTCGCAACGCGTCGCTCAGCCGGTCGAAGCCCTCGCGGCCGCCGACAGCAGGATCAATCTCATTGGCATCGGTCACGTCATAGCCATGCGTCGAACCCGTCGTCGCGGTGAAAATCGGTGAGGCGTAAAGGTGGCTGATGCCGAGCGCCTTGAGATAGGGCACGCATTCGACCACGCGGTCGAACGTCACGCCGTTGCGGAATTGAATGCGATATGTCGAAGTCGGAAGCGCCATATCCGCCTGCTGCTAGAGGAGACGGCCCGGAACGACGGCAACTGGCCTTTTGTTCCCGCTATTCTCTTTTAGTTAGGTACACGACCGCATCTGAACACATCCAATCTCAAGCCAACTCACGCCGGCCGGTAAATCTGCGCCACCGAGCCTTTGGGAAAGGTCTTCGAGCTGACCAGCTTGAGGTTCCTTGGCGAGGCGACATCGGAGAAGATCGGCAGGCCCTTGCCGAGGACAACAGGATACAGCATCAGCATATATTGATCGACTAGGTCATGGGCGATGAGACTGCGTGCAAAGGTGGCGCCGCCATGAGCGATAATCGGTTTGCCATCCCCAGCCTTCAGGCTGGCGATTTCCTCGGCCAGATCGCCGCTCGCCATATAGGCTTCGCCCCAGCTTTCCGCACCGGGCTGCAATTGCCCCGTCTGGGCGCTTGCCGCGGCCGTTAGGATCGCCGGCCCTTGTTTTGAAAAGACGGCCTTCGGAATCTGGTTCATCGGCGGCGAGAATACGCTTGTCGAGTTGGGCCAGAAGGCGGCCATGCCCCTGAAAGTGCGGCTGCCCATGATGTGCAGGCTGGCATTCCACGCGTTATCCACCTTCCAGGCGATGGCCTCTTCATCACCGGAAAATATCCATTCGATTTCGCCGTCGGGGCCGCTGACGAAACCGTCGAGCGACATTGCCATTGTCAGGATCAACTCTCTCATCGCTTCCTCCTCGCACTGCTTGACCCAAGGACGTGCTGAACCAGCTGATACCGACAATCCGCATTCTTCAAACGCAAAAATTACATGATTGGCGGGCCCGCAGTTCCTAGTCGACAAAAATGCCGACGCTCGCTGCGCGGCCCATCGCATCGATCACCGTGAGTTTCGAATAGCCGGCTCCGTCAGGCATCCATTGATTCGTGCGGCGGCGCGAAAGATCGGGAAGGGGTTTGCCGTTCGCAAGCCATCGGAACGGTGCGCGGCCACCCTGCAGTTTCAGCATCAATGGCGAAAGGTCGCCGTTATTTGCACCGAGGTCGACATGCGCGCCCTCCGGCGGATAAACGATCTGCGGTGCCGGTTCGCGGCTGGAATTGGAAAGCAGCCCGCTGGCATTCAGTGAAAAGCGCCTTTGGCTGACCGGCAGATCGGCCTGGGCGATGCGCATTGCTCCGGATGGCGGGCGCGCTAGCGGAGTTGTCGCAATGCCCGATTTCGCAAAAGCCTCGAACAGGATCGGCGCCGCCGTGCCGTAACCGGTCAATCCCGGCACTGCGCCATTGTCCGGCCTCCCGACCCAGACGCCGAGGACATAGCGCCCGTCGTAGCCGACCGACCAGGCGTCGCGGTAGCCGTAGCTGGTGCCCGTCTTGTAGGCGATGCCGCGCTGCGCGGCGCCTGCGGGCGGAATGACGCCGGAAAGAATGTCGGTGACGTTCCAGACGGCGACCGGCTCCAGCAGCGGCTCGCCCTCGATCTTGCCGGGCTTTCCCGTCACGCCATCGCCGATCCGCACCGGCTCGCCCTTGTTGGCGAGCGCCGTGTAGAGCTGCACGAGGTCCTTGAGTGTAATGTCGACGCCGCCGAGGCCGATCGCCAAACCGGGCGTCTCGTTCGGCGGCAGGACAGGGTGGACCTCGGCGCGGCGGAAGCGCACCAGGAGCCGCGCCGGATTGATGGCGTCGAGAAGCCTCACGGCCGGTACGTTCAGCGAAAGCTGCAATGCCTCGCGCACCGTCACGTCGCCCTGATAGCTCATGTCGAAATTGCGCGGGCGGTAGCCGAAGAAATCGGCCGGCCGGTCTTCGATGATCGTTTCCTGGTTCACCAGCCCTTGCTCGAAGGCAAGCCCGTAGATGAAGGGTTTCAGCGTGGAGCCGGGCGAGCGGTTGACACGCGTCATGTCGATCCAGCCGGACCGGCTGGCATCGAAATAATCGGCCGAGCCGACCTCGCCGATGATTTCGCCACTACGGGCATCGGCCATAACCATGGCGACCGAGAGCTTCGGGCCAAGCCGCATGGCCGCATTTTTTGCGGCGAGCTCCAAGCCTTCCTGTACCTGCTTCTTGAGCGTGGTCTTGTGCTCGCGTTCCTGCGGCGCCTTGCGCAAGGCCGCTTCGGCGACGTGTGCGGCGAGGGCCGGCAGCTGCATGCGGCGCGCAGGCACGAGCGTTGCTTCGGCGCGTTCGGCCTCGCCGCCGATGGCGTCGACGACGGCGACGCGCTCCAGAACCCGTTTACGGGCAGCTTCGGCGGCTGCGAGATTGCGGTCCGGCCTTCGCCTTTCGGGAAGCTGGGGCAGGGCGACGAGGAGGGCGGCCTGAGCCACCGTCAGCCGCTTCGGCTCCTTGCCGAAATAGGCAAGGCTTGCGGCGCGCACCCCTTCCAGATTGCCACCATAGGGCGCATGCGTCAGATAGAGATTAAGGATCTGCTCCTTCGAAAGCCGCCGTTCGATCTGAATGGCACGTACGACCTGCAGGAATTTCGCCGAGAGCGAGCGTCCCGCTCGGGGCTCGATCAGCCGCGCGACCTGCATGGAAAGTGTCGAGGCTCCGGAAACGATGCGGCCGTTGGTGACGAGCTGCAGCGCCGCGCGCCCGACCGCCAGCGGATCGATGCCATGATGATCGTAGAACCGCCGGTCCTCGTAGGCGACCAGCATCCGAACGAATTGCGGGTCGACGTCTGCGACGGTTGTTTTCAGCCGCCAACGGCCTTCTGATGTTGCGAAGGCGCGAAGCAATTGTCCGTCCACATCCAGCACTTCCGCCGATACGGCATCCGTTTTGTCGAGGGGTGGCGGATAGGCCCTGTCGGCCAGGTCGAGGGCGAACAAAGCTGCACCGGCCAGGATTGTACCGGCAGCAGTTCCGATCGAGAGCTTGTGCCAGAGCCGCATTAGGGTGCCGCGATGACCTCCATCTTGCCGGTTGCCGTACGCGCCGAAAGCTCGGGGCGATACATGTCCTCGACGGTTGCTGCCGGATGGTCGTAGGTGCCGGGCGTCACGGCGCGGACGACGTAGGCGACATTGATCTCGCGATTGTCGTCCGAGGTCCGGTTAAAGGCCGCAACGAAGCGGTCGTTGCGGAATTCGGTATGCGCCGCCGTCTGTTCGCCGATCCAGTCGAAATTGGTGAGCTGGGCACTGTCGACCAGGCTCGGATTGTCGATCTGGAAGCCGGCGGGCAGCAGGTCGGTTATGATGATGCGCGACGGCCAGGCATTGCTTTCCGTCACATGCAGCACGACGACATAGCGTTCGTTCTGCTTTGCCTCGCTGACATTCGCCGGTTCGCCATCGAGCGTGTAGTAGCTGCGCTCGATGGTAAAGCCGTCGCCACCGGCGGGGAGCGGGACAGTGGGCGCTGCGACCGTGGTCACGACCGCCGATACGGGCTCCGTCATGGCGCTTGTCAAGGTCAGCGGATTGCTCAGGAGCGCATCGCCGCTCATCTTGGCCATGTAAGCGCCGGTATGCAGCGCGCCGTTGACGTCGACCTTCAGTGCGTCGTCACCGCTCTGGATCGCGCGGGCGGCAAGCAGCATCCAGGCCTCTTCCTGCGTGCTCTTCCACTTGCTGCGGTCCCATTCCCTGGCAACGGCCTTTGCCAGTTCCGGAATGACCGGCGGCACCGGCCGGCTTTCGGCGGCAAGCGCGAGGATCGCCGCTCCGTCGCGCAGGATGGAGCCATAGTCGGTGCGGGAAAGGTTGACACGATGAACCATGGAATCATTGGTCATCTGCAAGGCGTCGACGAAGATGTTCTTCGATCGCGTCGCATCGCCATAGAGCGCCAGGGCCGCGGCGATATGCGCCTTCGCGAGCGGCGTCGGGAAGTCGTTGATCATCGTGTCGGCGTAATAGCGCAGATCGCTGATCGAAGCTTTCCTGTTGCGCGCGAGAACATAGAGCGCATAGGCAATCTCATCGCCCTGCGTCTTGACGTTCACGTCGTAGCTCAGCGCATTCTGCAGGTTCTCAAGCGCCTGGACCAGCGCGTGGTCCGGAACATCGTACTTCTCTTCGCGGGCACGCGTGAGGAAATCGGTGACATAGGAGTCGAGCCACAGGTCGCCGGAATCCGGGCCCCAAAGGCCGAAGCTGCCCGCCGAGGCCTGATAGGAAAGCACGCGATAGATCGCATCCTGCACGCGCTTCCCGATATCCGCATCGTCTTCGAGCCCGTTCTGCCTCGAAAGCTCGCTGAGATAGAGAAGCGGCAATGCCCGGCTCGTCGTCTGCTCGGCGCAGCCAAAGGGGTAGCGGTCAAGCGCCATCAGCAGCGCGGGAATGTCGAACGCCGCCGAACGCGTCACATTCACGCTGACCGAGGCCCCCGGCAGAACGCTGTTTGCCAGAAGCTCCTTGTCGATCGTCAGCTTGGCCCCGGGCTTGAGCGCGATCACCCGTCGCTCGGTAACGGACAGCGACGATGGGCGAACCGGCACATCGAGTGTTTGGTCCAGCGACAGGCCTGAGGCATCCGAGAGATTGATCGAAAGGGCGCCGTCGCCTGGCTGCTTGCCGATCAGGGATAGCGTCAGGTCGGACTTGGCGCCCACATCGAGATGGATCGTCCGGGAGGCAGAGGCTTCCTCAACGCCGACGGCATCATTACCCGTAACGGCGATCTTGAAATCACCGGCTGGCGCATCGGTATTAGCGATGTCGAGGCGGAGTTCCGCCTTGTCTCCCGGTGCCAGGAATTTCGGCAGGCTGGCCGTGACCACCACCGGATCGCGGACGATGACGTCCTTGACGCCGTGGCCGACGCCGTCCTTCGACCAGGCGACCGCCATGATGCGCGCCGTGCCGTTGAACTGCGGAACGTCGAAGCTGACATTCGCTTTACCCTCGGCATCGAGTTTTACCGGACCCGAGAAGAAGGCGACGAGCTTCTGCGTCGGAGGGCTGCCCTGCAGCGCTACCGCGCCGCCATCGCCGCCGGTGCGCAGCTTGCCGGTTGCTCCGAGCGAGCCGTCGATGAGGCGGCCGTAGAGGTCGCGGATTTCGAGGCCGAGCTGGCGCTGGCCGAAATACCAGTCTTCCGGATTGGGCGCCTCGTAGCGCGTCAGATTGAGAATGCCGACATCAACGGCGGCGACCGTCACATAGGCGTCCTCAATTGCTCCGGCTCCTGCAACCGCGAGGCTGATGTTCAGCGGGCCCCGTGGCAGCATCTTTTCCGGCGCATCGACCTTCACCTGCAGCGCTCGCTGCTCCGGATCGACCTTCAGCCATTTGACGCCTATCGAGCGCATTGGCATATGGCTGTCCTGGCTGGCACCCGGACGGAAAAGCGTGGCGGTGACGTAGGCGCCGGCGCCCCATTCAGCGGTGACGGGGATATCGACCTCGCCGCCGGTCTCGCCCATCGTGGCGTTCTTGACAGCAACGAGGTTTTCCGTGCCTGCTGTCACCATCAGCTCGCCGCCATAGCGCGAAGTGACCTTCAGCTTCGCCGTCTCGCCGACCTTGTAGCTCTCCTTGTCGAGTGCGATCTCGAGGCCATCCGGCGTTTCGGTCGAGATGGACTCCACCATCCACCCGGCATCGAATTCGACGCTGGAGGTTGGGCCGTCTGCGTCAGGGCTTTCAACCTCGAGCCGATAGCGACCCCAGCCTACGGGGACGGAAATCTTGCCGCCATCGAGGCTCGCGTCGATCGTGCCGTTCGCGACCTGCCGGGCATTGTAGATCGGTTCATATTTCCAGGCCGTCCCCTCGCGGTACCACTGGTATTCACGGTCGAGATTGTAGAATTTCCAGCGAAACCCCTTCGTCTCCTGCTTCTGGCCGTTGGTCGAGACGCCGATCACATTGAAGTTGGCGGTTGAGTTCTCGGCTGCATCGCCCGAAAATTCCGGCTTGATGCCGATCATCGGCCCCTGGTTCTTGACCGGAATCACCAGCGAGCGTTCCAGAGCCCGGCCGCCCGCTTCCTGCATGCGGATATAGACGGTGGCATTCAGCAACTGGCTGGTTGCCGGCAGATCGCCGACGGTGAGCTCGGTCGAGGCTCCGCCGTTCTCGTCAAGCTCGGGCAGGCCGTCGATCGGCTCGCGGGTCTCCTCGGTTGCTTCTTCGTCGGCGAGGCCGAAGACGTAGCCCGGGAAAGCCTTGTTCTCGCGCGTCGGCTTGATGACGACATCACCCTCGAGCGTCAGGCCGGCTGCCGGGGCGCCATAGAGATATTTGCCGCTGATGTCGATCGTTGCGGGCGTATCGGGACCGATCTCCTTGGCATCGGTATTCAGCTCCATGTCGGTGCGATCCGGCACGAAATCGTCGACGAGGAAGCTCTTCGTGCCGATCGGCGATCCCTTGGGATCCGTATGGACGTTCATCGTCCAGGTGCCGCGCATGGCGTTTTCCGGAATCGGCAGATCGATCACATAGCCGCCGAGATCGCTGTTTTGCTTGACGACGCGACGGTCCTCGACCCCGTCAGGACGCATGAAGATGAAGGTCAGCGGCAGGTTTTCGATCGCCTTGCCATCGACATCGCGGGCTAGGGCCGATGCGTGCACCGTCTCGCCGGCGCGATAGATCCCGCGCTCGGTCCACGTCATGACATCGATCGCACCGGGCGATGCGCGGCCCGTCACGCCCCGATCGGAGAGATCGAAGCCGGCGCGCGTCATGTCGAGGAAGACGTAGTCGGATGCGCCGTTCCTGGCGGTGATGACCGCGGGCGACAGCGCGGCCGTGCCGCGCATCAATCCGGCTGTGAAGGTGGCGCGGCCGTTCTCATCCGTCTTCGCGGTGCCGAGGACTTCGTTGTTCTTGGCAAGCAACTGCAGCTCGACGCCGGCGATCGGCTTGGCAGAGGCGAGCGAACGCGTAAAGACGTTGAGCCCATCCGTCCCGGCATAGGTGGTGACGCCGATATCGGAAACGACGAACCACTGCGTCGCCTTCGAATCCCATTCGTTGTCGGGCGCGTTGGTGGGCGAAGCGATCAGTACGTAGACGCCGGGCTTGCGCTCGGGCAACGCCTCATCGACCGGGAAGCTGGTCACGACATCCTTGTTGAGGTCGTCGGCGATCTCGATCGAACCCTTCCAGACGAGTTCGCCGCTTTGCTCCTCGATATTCTGCGCGCTGTAACCGTCGAGCTGCGTCAGGAACTGCGAGCTCACGAGAAGCGGTGCGATGCCGCGATCGCCGATGCGGTAGAGCTTCAGGTCGGCGGAGTCGAGATTGACGGAAACGAGCGGAATGCCGCGGCGCGCGGTCGAAGGCAGCACGAAGCTGTCGCCGGTAAACCGCACCATCCGGCTGCGGTCCTTGACATAGATGTCGAGGCTGACAGGTGCTTCCAGCACTTCGTCGACGGATGAGGGCAGGCCGGTGCGGAAGGCGATCTTGTAGGTCTCTCCGTGAACCAGCCCTTCCACGCAGATCTGCTTGTCCTTGGCTTCGAGCGCCTTCGGCGTCTGTCCGTTCAGCGTCACGAAGGGCGCGTAGTCCACCGTCTTCACGAGCGATTCCGAGAAGGTCACGCAGACGCGCGGCGTTGCGCTGTCGGCATCGACATTGTGCTCGGTGATGCGGAAGCCCTGTTCCGACTTGAGCTTCAGGTAGGCGGCCTGCGCGTCCCTGGAATTCGCCAGCGCGAGGCTCGCCTTGTAAGCGTTGAGGGCCGCGCGGAAATTAGAGCTCTTCTCCAGCGAGACCGCAAGCACGGCAAGCGCATCGGCGCGTTTTGAAGCCGTGCGGGTCAGTTCATAGCCGTTCAACGCATCGAGAACCGCCTGGCCGAAAGCCTGACTGTCGGTGCCGCCAAGGGAATTTGCTGCGCGGGCCGTCTCCAGCCAGAGATCGGCGTCATCAGGCGTCAACGCCAGCGCTCCGTGAAAGGCTTCGACCGCGCTTGCAAGATTGTTGGCAGTGAGATCGAGCCGCGCCGTGGCGGTCAGGCTATCGACGGTCTGGCCTTGTTGCGCTTCGGTAAGCGCCAGATTGGCCTTGACGTCGCGTGCCTGCTGGATCAGGTCGGCGGAGAGGAAGCCGAGGCGAGGGGCTGCGCCGATATCTGCTTCCTGCGGCCCGGCTGCGGTTTCGACGATCCGGCCCGCTATGGCGCCGGGGAAAGCGTTCATCGTCTTGAAGTCGGATTTCAGGAAGCACCACTTCACCTTTGGATTATAGGTGAATGCCTTGCAGCTCTTGTCGCCTATGCAAGACGCCTTGCACTGGTCGAGCGAGACATTCTGTTCCGTTCTCAGGTCGAAGCCGAAGAAATCGGCGTCCTTGATCGTCTGGATATCACGCTTCGTTTCCGCAGCTATTGCGGGAACACTCGTCATGATGGCTGAAACAGCTATTGCGACGACTGCAAAGAGCGAGCGTGCAGACATAGTTACCCCCGGGATCCCTGGCGCTGGATTGTGGCACTCTCCAGCCAGTGCGAAAACTTGTCAACACGACCTCAAAGCACCGGCCATAAAGAGCTGCTGAGAATATCCTTCGCGGCAGCTCTTGCGGAAAAGTGCTCCGCGGGGCCTTTAAGAATTTGTCAACCCTACCAAATAGTTAACTTAAAAATTAAGCGTATCGGCTCGGAACATTTCTCGCTCGACGTCGTTATCGACTCAAGTTCCGGCGACGTTAATCCGGCCGGGACGACATCTTTCGCGTGCCTGGGTCAACGGGGGATGGGGTGATGGCCACGAATGTCTTGCGTAGCTGGCTATGGGATAACCAGATGAATCAGCGAGTATTGATAGTGGAGGACGAGTTCCTGATCGCCCTCGATCTCGAAGCGACCGTTCACTCCATGGGTATGGAAGTGACGGGATTTGCTGCAAACAAGGACCAGGCACTGCGCTATGCCCCCACAGCTGACATTGCCTTTGTGGATGTCAATTTGTCGGACGGTGCAACCGGGCCGGAAATCGGCCGCAGGCTAGCGGAAGATTATGGCATCGCCGTTGTCTTCATGACAGCTAATCCCGAGATGGTCGCGGGAGGAGTAAAAGGTACGCTCGGCGTCGTCAGCAAGCCGGTCATGCCATCGGTCGTCGAACAGTCCCTGAAATATGCTGTCGCGCACCGCAACGGTATGTTGGCCGCGGTGCCGGCGCAAATGCGGGCGTTCGCCTGAAAGTCAGCCACTGACGGCGGCAAGTTGTGCCCCGGCCGCGAGCTTGTCAGCGCCGTAGGCCCGAAGGAACGTCCGCACCGCGTTGCGGGCGGCACTTTCGAGTTGTTCGTCTGTCGGCGCCTGGCCGAACAGCATCATGATCTGCAGGTCCGCATTTCCGAGAGCAAGGAATTGCCGCGCCGCGACATCGAAATCGTCTATCTTCAACGCACCGCCTGCGCTCAGCCGCGCAAAAAGAGCGCCAAGCGCGGAGATGATCCGGTCGGGACCCTGCTGGCGCCAGGTCTCGAACAGATGCGGGTAGCGCTCGCCCTCGGTTTGAACGAGGCGACGGAGAAATTTTCCATCCTGGTTGCAGACGCAGTTCTTGTTGATGCGGATCAAAAAGGCCACGAGGTCCTCTTCCAGATTGGCCGCATTTGCCGGAAACGTTGCGAGCATCGAAAAAAGCATCGAATTGGCGCGCTTCAGAACGTCATCAACGACGGCGACGAACAAGGTCTCCTTCTCGCAATAATGATTGTAGATCGTTTGACGGGAGACATGGGCCTCCACCGCGATCTCATCGAGGCTGGCCCCCGCAAAGCCCTGGCGGCAGAAAACATCCGCGGCCGCTTCCAGGATAGAGGCGCGCTTCTTGAACTGGCCGCGCTGGGTTGGACCGTCCGATCTCTTTTCGGGTGTCGCGAGATTTTTCATGCGTCAAAGATAAGGCGTCTTGACGTTTTAGACAATGCTGTCTAATTGTACACGCATGTCCAAAATAGTTGACACATCGGTTTGTATTCGCTGACGCTTCTCCCAAGCGCGTCGCGACAGCGACCAATTATCATTGAACCGCTGCGCTTTTATGAAAGATCACCAAAATGACTGCTTCATTCTTTCGCATGGCGCTCGTCCTTGGCCTTTTGTCGGCCATAGGTCCGTTTGCCATCGACATGTACCTGCCGGCTCTGCCGTCCATCGGCGCTGATCTGGGCTCGGATAACAGCGTAACCCAGCTGAGCCTGCTTTCCTTCTTCATTTCCTTTGCACTTGCCCAGCTGCTCTACGGGCCGCTGTCGGATATGTGGGGCCGCAAGCTGCCGCTCTACCTGGGCATCGGCATCTTCACTATCGCCAGCGTCGGCTGCGCGCTGGCGCAGAACATCGAGACCTTGATTGCCTTCCGTTTCATCCAGGGCATCGGCGGTGCGGCGGGCATGGTCATTCCGCGTGCCGTCGTCCGGGATATGCATACCGGCGTGCAGGCTGCCCGCCTGATGTCGCTCCTGATGCTCGTCTTCTCGATCTCGCCCATTCTCGCTCCGCTTGCCGGCAGCGCCGTCATCGAGTTCTATGGCTGGCGCGGCGTCTTCTGGGCGGTCATGGTCGCCGCCTTCATCGGGCTTCTCCTGCTTGCGACCCAGCTCGATGAAACCCGCCCGGAGAAGGACCGCAAGGGCAGCGGCCTCGGCAGCGCGATGTCAGCCTATCGTTTCTTGCTGCGTGACAAGAACTTTCTGACGCTGACCTTCATCGGCGGGCTCGGGATTTCGAGCTTCCTCGTCTATCTGGCGAACTCGCCTTTCGTGCTCATCCAGCATTACGGCCTGACGCCGACGCAATACAGCTTCGCCTTCTCGATCAATGCGGTATCGTTCTTCGCAGTGTCGCAGGCGACCGGATGGCTCGGCGAACGTTTCGGCCTCGTTCGCGTCATGCGCACCGCAGTTACCGCTTTTTCCCTTGTCATGGTGGTCATGGCGGTCGTGATGGCGAGCGGCCTCAACCAGCTTCCTGTGATGGCCGCATTCCTCTTTGCCGGCTACGGTTTCCTCGGTCTCGTCATCCCTACGAGCGCGGTTCTTGCTCTGGAGGATCACGGCGAGATCGCCGGCACTGCCTCGTCGCTGATGGGCACACTGCATTTCGTCATCGCGGCCGTCGCGATGGTCGTGTCGAGCCTCTTTGCCGATGGCACGGCGCTTCCGATGGCGGCGGGTATCGCGGTCTGCGCTTTGTTCGCCTTCATCGTGACACAAGTGGCTCTTGGCCGCCGTGCTGCCGCAGCACCTGCCGAATGACAATCAGAGCCGCGCTTGAATTGAGCGCGGCCTTTCTCAAGGCTCGAGGGAAAAGGCATCGCTTTCGCCGGGAACCAGTTCCAGCGGCCAGATCGTGTTGTGCGCCCCTTTTGGATAGAAGTTTGCATAGGCGGGCATGGCTGCAAGCAGCGTCTCTGCAAGTTCGACGCCGAGATCGCGCAGCGACATGCGGAAGCAGGTGAGCGCCGGCTGCAGAAATTTTGCACGCGGCTCTTCGCGGAAGCCGATCACGGCCAGATCCCGGCCTGGCACGACACCAGCCTCCATGAGCCGCCTGTAGAGGCCGATCGCCATCAGCTCGTAGATCAGGATGATGGCCGTCGGCTTGCTGTCCAACAGCAGCAATTCGTGCCCGGCCTGATAGCCGCCTTGCTCGCTCGACTTGACGCGGATGACGAGCTTCGGGTCGTATTTCATGCCGTGCCGCTCGAGCGCCTGCCGATAGGCGTCGACGAAAATATAGCCGAGATTAATATCGCTCGACGGTGCGGCGACTGCGATCTTGCGATGTCCCTTGGCGACTAGCCGCGCGACCGCCGATGCCGCGACACCCTCGAAATCAAGGTCGATCCACGGGTGGTTTCCGCCTGACGAACTGCGTCCGAGCGCCACGAAGGGTATCTTCGCCTTCACCAAAAGGTCGATACGCCGGTCAATTCTCTGCGTTGCCGAAATGATCATCGCGTCGACGACACGCCGCGCCACCATGCGCTTCAGATACTCATACGGGTCTTCGTCGCTCGGGCAGGGGAGCATCACTAGGTCGAGCTTGTGTCGCGAAAACACGCTCTGCAGACCGCCCGTCAGGCCAAGAAAGAAGTTGTCGCTGTTTTCGACCGTTTCCTTGTTGGATTCGATCATCAGGCCGATGGCATTGGTAGTCCCTTGCCTGAGGCTGCGGCCGGACTGGTTCGCTACGTAGCCGAGCTCTTCGGCAGCAGCAAGCACACGCTTGCGCGTTTCCTCGTTGACGTCAGGCTTGCCATTCAGCGCACGGGAAACAGTCCCAATCGAGATATCGAGATTCTCGGCAAGCTGGCGGATACCTTTCATCTGCGGCGATCTTCCTCCCGGGCCGAAACGTGTAATCCGTCCTTATTGCCATAGGAAAACGTTTCCGGAAAGCAGCTTCGCCAGCTAATCCTGAAACTGGTGGAAGTGGATGACGAGCGAATCCGGTTCGGCGAAGATGATCGAATAAAGCGGCGCCTCGAACGCATTGGAGGTCTTCTCCGAGACGAAATCGAGCGCCGTCTGGTGGTTCGTGCTGCGCAGGATGGTGAAGGGAACGCCCTGCCAGTTGCCGGTGACGAGGCGGTGCAGATGGCCGGCGAAAACATGCCGCACGTTGTCGTGCCCCCTCACGAGATCGAAGAAACCCTCAGGCTCGGCAAGGCCGATGCGGTCAAGCGCTGGAATATGCACCCTCGCCGGAGGGTGATGCATGAAAATACAGACGGGGCGGTCCCTCGCTTCTTCGAGCCTTTCCCTGAGCCATGAAATCCGGGTGGCGCAGAGCCTGCCCGTCACCTTGCCGTCGTCGAGTGTATCGAGCGTGATCACCCGGCCCCGGGGCAGGTCGATTGCAGCCTGCGCAAAGCCGTTGCCGCTCATCTGATCCGGGAACACGGCCGCAAAGTTTGCCCGGACATCGTGATTGCCGAGCATCAGCCGAATGGGCAGCGGCGAACGCGAAACGCGCTCTTTGAGGATACGGTAGGTCTCTTCCCCCCCGGTTTCGGAAAGATCGCCCGAGACGACGACCAGCGCCGCATCGGAATGGAACCTTTCGATATCCGAAAGGCATGCATCCATGCGCGCCGCTGGATCGAGGCCGAGCAGCATCTGACCCGCTGGAACGAGATGGAAATCGGAAATATGGATGAGCTTCATGAAAAGGTTCCGGCGTCTTCGAGTGAGCGCGCGACGAGTGCGAGCAGTTCTTCACGCATCTGTGCTCCCGCGGCGATGACGGGGCCGCCGGTTTGGAGGGTGCGGCCTTCACCTGGAAATTCGGCGGTCCACCCGCCGGCTTCCCGGACCATCAGCAGACCAGCCGCGCAATCCCAGGCATTAATATGCGGCTCGTAGTAGCCGGCAAGGCGGCCGCAGGCGACCTGCGCCAGCATCAGCGCGCCGGAGCCGTTGCGGATGAACATGCCGCCCGCCTCGAGCAGGAGTTGAATGAAGCAAGAGACCTGCCGCAGCGGAATGCGGAAATTGGCGCCGACGCCGAGCAGGCCGGTCGAAATCGTGCTTGTACGGCTGACATGCACCGGCCGTCCGTTGAGCTGTACCCCGGCATCTTTCTTCGCGACGAAAAGGTCGCCGGTCGACGGCTGGCAGATCAGCCCCAGCACCGTGTCGTTGCCCTTCATGACGGCTATCGAAATGCACCATTGGTCGATGCCATGGATAAAACAGCTGGTCCCGTCGATCGGATCGATCACCCAAAGATAGCCGGATGGTCCTTCTTTGAGGCCCTCCTCCTCGCCGAGCACGCCGTCATCCGGAAAGCTCGCAGCGATCCTTGCGCGGATCAGCGCTTCGATCGCCTTGTCGGCTTCGCTCACGACATCCTGGCCGTTGAGCTTCTGGCTGCTCTCCAACGAGGCGAGATCGGCAAAATAAGAACGCGCCCTCGTGGCGGCGTCGAGGATCACTTGGCGTGCGAGTACGAAACGCGGATCATAGGGGAATTCGCAATGCATGGATGTCTTTCTGGGTCAGGGTACGAAGCTGTCCCGGATGATCAGCTCTGGGATGACCCGTTCATAGGCGGGGGGCAGGTCGGGGTTGGCAAGGCGCTTTTCCATCAGCTCGACGGCGCGGCGCGCCATCACGACAGGGTCCTGCCGGAACGTCGTGAGCCGGTAGCTCAGCCAGGCCGCCTCCGGCACGTCGTCGAAGCCGATGACGGCAACGTCTTCGGGGATGCGCAGCCCGAGCGTGGTGCGGACATAGTCCATGAGCCCGAAGGCGATCTGGTCATTCGCACAATAGACCGCGTCCGGCCGTTCAGCCTCGGAAAACAGCTGCTTTGCAGCGGCAATGCCGCTGTCATAGTCGGAATCCTTGCCGCGGCCGATCGAGACGGTCGCCCCAAGGGCCTCGGCTGCCGCCTTGAAGGCGGTTTCGCGCTCTGCGATGCTGGACGTCGCCGAATCGGAAGCGGCGACAGCAAGCCGCCGGCGGCCTTGGTCGAAAAATGCCTTCGCCGCCTTGCGGGAAGCTTCGGAGTTCCCCGCCCTGACATGGTCTGCATCCGGCTCCGTGCGGCCGATCACCACCAGCGGCTGGCCGTTGCGGTGCGCGAGCTCCACGAAGTTGGCGGGTGGCGAGCCGGAAAGAATGATCGTCGCTTCGGCCCGGTGGCCGATCAGCATCTTCTGGGCCGCGAGCAGTTCCTCTTCGGTTTGACCGGTGTTGATGAGGATCGGAATGCTGCCGCGCTGGATCAGGAACTTGGCGAGCGCTGCTGCCAGATGGGCGCGAAAGCCCACTTCCGGCTTCGTCGCCACGATGCCGACAAGCCGGCTCTGGTTGGCGAGCACGCCGCGCGCGAGGTCGTTGACGTGATAGCCGAGCTCTTCGGCGGCTTTCAGCACCCTTTCGCGGGTCGCGGGCGCGACGCTGGCGCCCGGCGTAAAAGTGCGCGACACCGCGGAGCGCGAGACGCCCGCGAGTTGCGCAACCTGCTCGGCACTCACAAAGCGCATCCGCTCTTTGCGCTGGCTCTTTGCGTCGTTCGTCGGGCCGTCGTTCATGGCAATCTCTCAGTGCCCCACACGGGACAGGACGTCTGCCTTCAGGAATCTCTCAACGATTAGCATAAAAGCCAAGGATGGAATGAGCAGCAAGAGGGCGGTGATCGAGGCGATCTGATAATTCCCACCGGCGCCTGCAGTATAGAGCAATAGCGGCAGCATGTTCACATCCGGTGCTCCGACGAAGTAGCTGCCGGTGAATTCGTCGAGGCTTTCGAGGAAGACGAAGATGGCGCTCGCCATCAGCCCTGGCGCGGCAAGGGGAAGGGTGATGTCCATAAAGGCGCGGAAAGCACCGGCGCCGGTGGAGCGCGCTGCCTGCTCCAGTTCCTCGTCGATTGCCGAAAAGGCCGCAGTCGCAATCCACACCGCATAGACCAGTCCATGAGACGCATGCACCAGCACGACGCCGAGGATCGTGCCGTTCAGCCGGATCTCGTAGAAGATACGCGCGACGTTCACATAGACCGTCAGGTTCGGAAAGGCCTGGGGTATGAGGAAGGCAAGCAGGATCAGCGCCCGGAAGGGTAGCTTCAGCCGCGCCAGCGCATAGCCGGCCGGGACCGCCAGAAGCAGCGACAGGACGACGGTCAGCACGGCGACAATCAGTGAATTGCTGAGCGACTCCAACGCGCCGCCACGGGGCGCAAAGACCTTGGCCCAGCTGCTGAAGCCGTATTGCAGCGGCAGGCTGTGCGGGAAGTACCACTTCTCCGCCACCGTCCAGAGCAGGAGGTTTGCCAGCGGACCGAAGATGAAAAAGGCAAGCAGCCCGAAGATGATGGCGCGAGGGATCCACCAGAGGGTAGCCGCGGGATGCGCTTGCGAAGCAGAAAGCGTGGCGGTGGTCATGCGCGCTCCTTCAGGCTCTGGCGCAGGTAGATCCAGGCGACCGACGAGGCGAGCACCAGCGATACAAGTCCGAGCGCGTTGGCGACGCCATAGTCGCCATAGGCGTTCACACGGAAGGCTATGTCGGCCGTCAGCATCGTCGGCGATTGTGCATTGATCATCAGTGGCACGGAAAGAACCGACATCATGGTCACGAAAGAAAGAATGAGGCCGACGGTCAGCGTCACCGAAACCTGCGGGACGAGGACTTCAAAAAGGATGCGCAGCCGCGAGGCGCCGAGATTGCGGGCGGCCTCGATCGTGTCGCGGTTGACCGACGCCATGGCGCCGGCGACGAGCAGGGCGACGAAAGGTGTCTGCTTCCAGACGAAGGCAATGACGATGCCGCGCCAGTCGAGGTAGCTCTGTGCGTCGATCGGCGTCAGCAGGCCGAGGCTGATCAGCGTGCTGTTCATCAGCCCGCTCTTGGCAAGGAAGGTGCGCAGGATCTGGCCGACGACAATGAAGGGAATGAACATCGGCCAGCGATAGAGCCAGCGCAGTATTGCGACAGCGACCGGATGTTCGCCGAGGGTGAGATAGCCGCCGATCGCGACCGAGGCGAGACCGATGAGGATGGCCGAGATGGTGATGATCACCACCGAAAAGACGATGTCTTTCGTGTAGAGATCGAAGGTCTTGTAAAAATTGTGCCAGCCGAAGCCTCCGTCTTCCACGCGGAAAGCGCCGACCGCCGACATGACCAGCGGCAAGATGAAGAGGAAGGCGATCACCGCAAGTGCCGGCAGCACGAGCAGGAGACCGAGGAGGCGTCTGGACATCGTTCGACCTCGTTTCTTGTTCCCTTCTCCCCTCGGGGAGAAGGTGGCCCGGAGGGCCGGATGAGGGGGCGGTTCGGTTGGGAAGCGGCCTGCCTGCGCCGGCCGTTCGCTCCTTCGTCGCTTACCCCCTCATCTGTCCTTCGGACATCTTCTCCCCGTCGGGGAGAAGACAGTTTTCGTTACTTGACCGACTGTTCGTAGGCTTCGAGGATCGCGTTGTTGTACTGGGCGATCGGGAAGGGCTTGCCCTTGGTGGCAAGGTCATCCGGCGTGATGTCGACGAAGAGCTTGTTCCAGGTCGCGTCGTCTAGCTTCGGCTTGACGTACTGGGCGTCGATGCCCGGATACCAGTTGAACTTCTTCACGATGCCGTCAGCCTGAACTTCAGGGCTGGTAGCGAGCGCGATGAACTTCTCGGCGAGATCCTTGTGCGATGCCTTTGCCGGAACGACGTAGTGCATCGGCTGGCCCGGCATGCCCGGAGCAGGCAGGATGAGCTTCAGGTCCGGCGGAAGCTGGCCGTTGGCCTGCCAGGAGTAGAACATGTCGACCCAGACCGGGCCCATGGCGATTTCGCCGCGGGAGAGCAGGTCCAGCGTGCCGGCGTTGCCGGGAGTCAACGTCGCGTTCTTGGTGAAGTCTGCGAGGCTCTTGAAGGCGTCGCCCCACTTGGTGGTTTCGTCCTGTTTGAACGGACCGGTCATCAGGTTGTTGGCATCGCCGCCGCCGAAGGCGTAGATCCAGCCCATGACGAAGCTGACGCCGGAAGCGCCGCCCTTGATGCCGTTGTAGCCGAACTGCTTCGGATGTTCCTTGGCCCATTCGGCAAGCTCGGTATAGCTCTTCGGCGGGTTCGGAACGAGCGTCGGGTTATAGGCGATCGCCGTCTGGCTGTTGAACATCGGCATGACATAGCCGTCGACGTCGGAGCCGAGTGCGTTCTTGGCATTGTCGCGCGAGACGAGCTTGCCGGTGTCGATCGAGCCGCGGTACTTTTCGAGATAGCCCTTCTGGACCATCGGGCCGGCAAACTTCTCGTGGACGACGGCGACGTCGATGTCCCAAGCGCTGCTGTTGGCAGCCTGCTGGGCGTCGAAGCGCTCGAGGATCTTCTGCGAGCCGGCATCGCCGGGGCCGGTGCCGACGGCGCGGACGGTGTTGCCCGGATAGGCCTTTTCAAAGAGCGGTCCGAGATACTGGTTGATGTAGTCGACCATGTTCTGGTCGCCGGCGGTTGCGACGGTCAGGTCCTCGGCCTTGACGGGCAGGGCGGCGAGGGCGACGGCGAAAGCTGCATAGGTCAGTCTCTTCATGAGTACGTCTCCATGGGTTCAAAGGGATAAAGTCATGCGTGCGCTTTCCCGGCCGCGGACCGGGAAACGGAAATGGCCGGGTTGGACTCCGGCGAATTGAAGAGGAAGAGCGCGTCGGCGCCGACATGCACCTTGACGCGGCTGCCCGGCTGGAAGGCGCGCGACGCATCGGCCATGATCTCGCCTTTGCCGAGCTTCACCGAATGGCGCCAGTGGCCGCCGGGGTAGCTGACGGCCGCAACCTCGCCTTCGAAGGTCATGCCGGGCACGGCGACCGGCATGTCGGGCGGCAACAACTGGGCGGCTTCCGGCCGGAAGCGTGCCTCGACGGCGCCGGCGCGCAGCCCGCGACCGGACAGCGGCACGCTGCCCGCCGCATTGGCCGGACCTGCTGCGATCGCGAAGCTTTCGCCCTGCGGCGTGCCTTGGAGTGCAAGCATGTTCTCCGCGCCCATGAAGGCTGCAACGAAGGCGGATGCAGGATGGTTATAGACCTCTTCCGGCGTCCCCTGCTGGGCGATCTGCCCTGCATTCAAGATGACGATGCGGTCAGCCATCACCATGGCTTCCTCGCGGTCGTGCGTCACGTGGATTGCCGTGATGCCGAGGCGCCGCTGCAGCGCCCGCAGCTCGTGGCGCACAGTCAGGCGGATGCGGGCATCAAGGTTGGAAAGCGGCTCGTCGAGCAGCAGGATTTCGGGATCGACCGCCAGCGCCCGCCCGAGGGCGACGCGCTGGCGTTGGCCGCCGGAGAGCGCTGCCGGTTTGCGCGCTCCAAGCCCGTCGAGGCCAAGAAGGGTCTGCATGGCGGCGACACGGCTGGCGATGTCCGCCTTTGCGACGCCCTTGAGCTTCAAGCCGTAGCCAATGTTCTGCGCCACCGTCATATGCGGCCAAAGCGCGTAGGACTGGAAGACCAGCGCCATGCCGCGCTTGTCGGGCGGCAGATGGGTCACGTCGCGGTGGCGCACGGAGACCTTGCCGGAGGAAGGGGCGATGAACCCTGCGAGAACCCTGAGCAGGGTCGTCTTGCCGCAGCCCGACGAGCCGAGCAGCGCAACGAATTCGCCGCGCTCAATGCTGAGGTTGATATCGTTCAGAACCTTGGTGCTGCCGTATCTGCAGGCAACAGAACTCAGTTCCAGAAACGCGTCCTGGCTCATCATGTCTCCTCCCATTGCACGGCTGTGCAATCCGATCGGGAGCTTAGTAGAATGTTTGTTTAACAGCCAGATGACAGCGCCTATTTTTTTGTGCTGCACTGCGGCGCAAACCGCCTTAAGGGCACGCTTTCGCTGGTGTTTTCCGCAGCAATTCTTCTATTTTTTGCCTCCCTTGACAGCAGGAAACGTTTCCGCTTAGGATCGTAAACGTTTACGGAGCGTATTCTCGGAGGTTTGTAGAGAACGCGCCGCGGGAGGAAATCGTGAAATTGAATGCCGTTTTGTGCGGGTGCGGAGCTATGTGCAAGGGTTGGCTGCGCGCGATCAAGGAAACGCCGGCGCTGGCCGATGCGATCAAGGTCAACGGCCTTGTCGATTTGAACCCCGCCGTCGCCGAAGCGATCGCTGCGGAGTTCGGTTTGAGCGCCGCTGTCATCAGCACAGACCTTTCGGAGGTCCTTGCCAAGACGAAGACGGATGTCGTGTTCGACGTCGTGGTCCCGGCTGCCCGTTTCGATGTGGTTTCCACAGCACTCAAGGCCGGTTGCCATGTGCTCAGCGAAAAGCCAATGGCGACGTCGCTCGCGGAAGGTGCCGCACTGATTGATCTTGCGGCCGAAATGGGCAAGATCCACGCTATCATCCAAAACCGGCGCTTCATCTCCGGCGTCCGGCGCATGCGCCGCTTTGTTGAAAGCGGTGCGATCGGCGATCTGACCGGCATCCATTGCGACTTCTTCATCGCCCCGCATTTCGGTGGCTTCCGCGAGGAGATGGATAACGTCCTGCTACTCGACATGGCGATCCACACCTTTGATGCCGCCCGCTACGTTGCCGGCAAGAAGCCGCTCGCCGTCTATTGCGTCGAGAAGAACCCGAAGGGGTCCTGGTACCGTCACGGCGCCGCAGCCAATGCCACCTTCGAATTCTCCGACGATGTGGTCTTTACCTATCGCGGCTCCTGGTGCGCCGAAGGCGAGCGCACGAGCTGGGAGAGTGAATGGCGGCTCGTGGGCTCCAAGGGCATGCTCACATGGGATGGTGCTGACAATTTCAGCGCGGCCGTCTCCGGAGGCGAGCCCGGCCTTCTGCACGGCTTTGCGCCGGTAAACGTTCCCGGCCCCGAGCATGACGAAGAGACGCACGGCCACGCCAGCGTGATCGCGAGCTTCGTAGACGCCATTCGTACCGGCAAGCGGCCGGAGACGGTCAGCAGCGACAACATCAGAAGCCTTGCCATGGTCTTCGGCGCGATCGAGAGCGCAAAGACCGGGAAGCGCATTGAAATTTCAGCATAAGGATAGATGACGTGAGCAACCCTGCAAAATCCATTCGTATCGGCACCATGGTGAGCGCCTCGAAGGGCGGCGCCGACAAGCGTATCGCCCAGATCGCCGATCTGGGTTTTGAGAGCTTCGAACCCTTTTTCTGGCAGACGACCAACGGGCAGGATCTCGCCGAGCTTGGCAAGCGCTGCGTGGATGCGATCGGTGACCGCGACATCACGATCTCGACCCTCGGCATGTTCGGCAATCCGCTGGAAGAAACCGACATCGACCTGCAGACACTGCAGGGCTGGAAGGACTGCATCGACAACGCGCATCACTTCGGCGCCACCTGCGTAGCCGGCTTTACCGGCCGCATTCGCAACAAGCCGCTGACCGACAGCCTGCCGCGCTACAAGGAGATCTGGAGCGAGCTTGCCAAGCGCGCCGCCGACAAGGGCATCAAGATCGCTTTCGAAAACTGCGCCATGGACGGCAACTGGGCGACGGGCGACTGGAACATCGCCCATAATCCGGACGCCTGGGAGCTGATCTTCAACGAGACGCCGGACGACAATATCGGCCTCGAATGGGAGCCCTGCCATCAGATGGTCTATCTGATCGAGCCGCTGCCGCAGATCCGCAAGTGGGCCAAGAAGATCTTCCACGTCCACGGCAAGGACGCGACGATCCGTTGGGATGTCATCAAGGAACACGGCATCTTCGGCAAGGAGAAATTCGTATTGATGCGTACGCCGGGCTTCGGCGATAGCAACTGGACGGACATCATTTCCGAGCTGCGGCTCGCCGGTTGGTCGGGTTCGATCGACATCGAGGGCTGGCACGACCCGGTCTATCGCAACGAGCTGGAGATGACCGGCCAGGTTCATGCACTGAATTATCTGAAGCATGCTCGGGGCGGCGACTTCGTCGCCGACGCCGCTTGATAGGAATGTGTCCGGCGAGGAGGAACTGCCGGGCACCGGAGGATAACCACAAAGGAGGAGAACTATGGCTATCCGCAAATTCGCAGTTCTTGGCGCTCTGGCGCTCGCCGGCGTCTCGCTCTTCGGCCTTTCCGCCAAGGCTGACGACGTTACCATCACCGTCTGGTCGCTCGACCGCGACATCCAGCCGGCTCCCAACCTCGTCAAAGATTTCAACAAGCTGAACAATGGCATCAAGGTCGAATATCGCCAGATTCAGTTCGACGACGTTGTCAGCGAAGCAATGCGCGCCTATTCCACGGGGCAGGCGCCCGATATCATCGCCGTCGATAATCCGGAGCACGCGCTGTTTTCTTCGCGCGGCGCTTTTCTCGATCTCACCGACATGATCTCGAAGTCGACGATCGTAAAACCGGAAAACTACTTCCCGGGACCGCTGAAATCCGTGATGTGGGACGGCAAATACTACGGCATTCCAAAGGCCACCAACACGATCGCCCTCTACTACAACAAGGATATGTTCAAGGCCGCCGGGCTCGACCCAAATAAGCCGCCGCAGACCTGGGCCGAGCTTGTCGAGGACGCGAAGAAACTCACCGAGCCTTCGAAGAACGTCTACGGCATCACCTTCTCCGCCAAGGCCAATGAAGAAGGCACGTTCCAGTTTCTTCCCTGGGCGCAGATGGCCGGCGCCAGCTACGACAGCATCAATACCGACGGTGCGGTCAAGGCGCTGGAAGCCTGGAAGCAGATCATCGATGAGAAGCTTGCGTCGCCGGATACGCTGACACGCAGCCAGTGGGATTCGACTGGAACCTTCAACTCCGGCAATGCGGCCATGGCGATCTCGGGTCCCTGGGAGCTCGACCGCATGCTGAAGGAAGCGAAGTTCGACTGGGGCGTTGCTCTCCTGCCTGTTCCGGAGGAGGGCGCAAAGCGCTCGTCGGCTATGGGCGACTTCAACTGGGCGATTTTCGCCAATACGCAGCATCCGGAGGAAGCGTTCAAGGTTCTCGAATATTTCGTCTCGCAGGACGATCGCATGTTCAAGGATTTCGGCCAGCTTCCGGCGCGTTCGGACCTGACCATTCCGGAAACCGGCCAGCCGCTCAAGGATGCAGCGCTCAAGGTCTTCCTTGAGCAGCTGAAATACGCGCAGCCCCGTGGTCCGCATCCGCAATGGCCGAAGATATCCAAGGCGATCCAGGACGCCATCCAAGCGGCTCTCACCGGCCAGATGAGTGCCAAGGATGCCCTCGACCAGGCGGCCGACAAGATCAAGGCTGTCTTGGGCTGACGATGGCTTTCCCTTCTACCCTCGGGGAGAAGGTGGCCCGCCGGATGAGGGGGCCACGGCCGGTTCGATCTCGCCGTCGCTCGACCGTTCGCTCCTTTGTCGCTCACCCCTCATCTGCCCTGACGGGCATCTTCTCCCCGCTGGGGGAGAAGGGAGAGTTTCACCGGCTGGCCTCAGCGCCATCCAATCACTTCCTCCGGCAGGGGCTGTCTTCCGCGCAAGCGCAAGACGGCTCCGTTCGGAGCATCGGAGGACCCATGAGAAGGATCCTTTCCAGCGTTAGGGATGGCTGCGGTTTCGATATTGTGCTCGTCGCCCTTCCGCTCGGTTTTCTGTTCCTGATGGCAGGCCTGCCGCTCATCTACAACGTCGTGATGAGCTTCCAGGAGGTCGACATGTTCAGCCTCGGGACCTTCTCGCGCCCCTTCGTCGGCTTCAGGAATTATGTGGAACTCTTCGCGCAGCCCGAAACACTGCCGATCCTCTACAATACGCTGATCTTTGTCGTGGGCTCGATCGCCGGGCAGTTCCTGATCGGTTTCGGCCTGGCATTGTTCTTCTGGGTCAATTTCCCCGGCGCCTCATGGCTGCGCGGCCTCTTCCTCGTCTCCTGGGTCATGCCCGGCCTGGTCGTCGGCGCCATCTGGAACTGGATCCTTTCCGGCGACTTCGGCGTTCTCAACTTCATCCTGAAGGAAAGCGGCATCATCTCGGGCAATATCTTCTGGCGCTCGGACCCGCATTATTCGCTCTACGCCGTCATCATCGCCAATATCTGGCTCGGAACCGCCTTCAACATGATCCTGCTCTCCGTCGGCCTGTCCGGCATTCCGGGCGATCTCTACGAGGCTGCCGAACTCGACGGTGCCAATGCCTGGCAGCGCTTCTGGACGATCACCCTGCCGATGATGCGCTCGACGATCGGCGCGATCATTGCGCTCGGCCTGATCTTCACGCTGCAGCAGTTCGACCTTTTTGCCGCCATTACCTCGGGCGGTCCGAACAATTCGTCCAACGTCACGCAATACTGGGCGTGGGATCTCTCCTTCCGCCAGTATGACTTTGCCAAGGGAGCAACGATCTCCGTGATCATGATCGTCTTCGTCATGTTCGCCTCGATCGTCTATGTCCGCTCGACACGCCATGAGGTGCGCGGATGAGCGAGACCGCACGCAACCGCCTGATGCTCGCGGTCGCCATCATCATGGCGGCGATCTATCTCTTCCCGCTCTATTGGATGTACATCACGACGCTGAAGAGCGGCTCGGAGATGTTCGCGACGCCGCCGAGCTTCTGGCCGTCTTCGCCGCAATGGGGCACCTATGGCTATGTCTGGGAAAGCCGCCAGATGGGCCGCTATCTCTGGAACTCGCTGGTGATCGCCGTCGGCGCGGTGACGCTGATCACGGTGCTTGGGGTCGGTTGTGCCTACGTCCTGGCGCGCTATCGCAATGTCTGGGTGGATATCGGCCTCTTCCTGATCCTGATGCTGCAGGTGCTGCCTGCCTCGCTGATGGTGACGCCGATCTTCGTCGGCTTCTCGCAACTTGGCATGCTGAACTATCCGCGCCTTGCCGTGGTGATCGCGATTGCCGCAAAGAGCATGCCTTTCTTCGTCGTGCTCGTCCGCGCTACCTTCATGGCTGTGCCGCAGGAACTTGAGGAGGCCGCCCTCGTCGATGGAAATTCGCGTGTCGGCGCCTTTTTCCACATCGTGCTGCCGCTTGCCCGCAACGGCATCCTCGTCAGCGCCATCCTGATCTTCATGCAGGCCTTCGGCGAGTTCGTCTATTCCAAGTCGATGATCCAAGCGGCCGAGCTTCAGCCGGCGAGTGTTGGTCTCAACTCCTTCATGGGACCGAACACCAACGAGTGGAACAACATCATGGCCTACGCCACGATGTATGTAACGCCGATCCTTGCCATCTTCGTTCTCTTGCAGCGCCGCATCGTATCCGGCCTTACCTCGGGAGCCCTCAAATGACCCCTCAGATCGAGCTCAGCGGCGTCAACAAGCACTATGGCGCATTTCATGCCCTGAAAAACATCAACCTTTCGATTGCCAAAGGCACGTTCGTCGCTCTGGTCGGTCCGTCCGGCTGCGGCAAGTCCACGCTCCTTCGCTCGCTTGCAGGTCTTGAGAGGATTTCCGAGGGTGAGCTGAAGATCGCCGGTGAGCTGATGACCAACGTGCCGCCACGCAAGCGCGACGTCGCTATGGTCTTTCAGTCCTATGCGCTCTATCCGCACATGACGGTGGAGAAGAACCTGACCTACAGCCTGCGGATCCGAGGCGTGGCGAAGGCTGACGCCAAAAAGGCAGCCGAGGAAGTTGCCGCCACGACCGGTCTATCGCACCTCCTGAAGCGTTATCCGCGCGAGCTTTCCGGCGGGCAGCGGCAGCGTGTCGCCATGAGCCGCGCCATCATCCGCCACCCCAAGGCCTTCCTGTTCGATGAGCCGCTGTCGAACCTTGATGCGGCGCTGCGCGTCCATATGCGCAAGGAGATCCGCGCCCTGCACGACCGGCTGCACGCGACCTCGGTCTACGTCACGCACGACCAGATCGAAGCCATGACCATGGCCGACCACGTCGTCGTGATGAGAGACGGTGTTATCGAGCAGCAGGGCAAACCGCTCGACCTCTACGACAGGCCCGCCAATAAGTTCGTCGCAGGCTTCATCGGCTCGCCCGCGATGAACTTCATTCCGGCCATCGTCGGTGAGGACGGCAGAAGCCTGACGCTCGATCTCGGACCGGTAAAGCAGACGATCGCAACCGGCCACCAGTTGCAGCCGGGCCGCAAGGTCACGGCCGGTCTTCGCCCTGAACATCTCGGCATTACCGGCCGGGGGCAGGGGACGTTCCACGTACCGGTCGCCTTTGTGGAATCGACCGGCTCGTCGACATTCGTCACAGCCGCAACCACACCGGAGCTTACGATTGTAGAGACAGGCCGCGGTTTGGTTCGTGGTGGCGATACGATCGGGGTCGCCGTCGATCCGAGCCATCTGCATCTTTTCGATGAGACAAGCGGCGCCAGGATCTGACGCCGCTTTATCGCTTAGCGGCCGCCCTCGATCTTACGGTGGCGCTGGTTGATGCCATGCTGGCCGTAAGGGTACTGGCCGGGCGTCGGCGCGCTGACATCAGTGAGCGTCTGCATTTCCTCATCCGATAGCGTCAGCTTGGCAGCACCGAGATTATCTGCGAGCTGTTCCGGCGTGCGGGCGCCGAGGATGACGGAGGTGACGGCGGGACGGGTGGCGACCCAGGCAAGCGCCACTTGGGCCATGCTGACGCCGCGTGCCCTGGCGATTTCTTCGACAGCACCGATGATCGCCCAGGTCCGGTCCTGCGCATTGCGGGCCTCATAGGCTTCGCCACCCCGCTTTGGGTTTTCGCCGAGGCGGGTAGCGCCCGTCGGCGCCTGGTCGCGCTTGTACTTGCCCGTCAGCCAGCCGCCGGCGAGCGGCGACCAGGGAAGCAGGCCCATGCCCGCATCCTGGCAGGCTGCGACGATTTCCAGCTCGATGTCGCGCATGAGCAGATTGTACTGCGGCTGCAGCGTCACCGGACGCGTATAGCCCTGCGCCTTGGCGATCTCGGAGGCCTTGGCGATATGCCAGCCGACATAGTTCGAGAAGCCGTAATAGCCGATCTTGCCGGCCGAAACGGCGTCGTCGAGGAAGCGTAGCGTCTCCTCGATCGGTGTCAGCGCATCCCAGGCATGCATCTGATAGAGATCGATGTAATCGACGCCGAGGCGTTTGAGCGACGCGTTCAGCGCATCGTGAAGGTGGCGGCGGGAGAGGCCAATGTCGTTCGGCCCGTCGCCCATGGGGAAGCGACCCTTGGTGGCGATCACAGCCTGCTTGGCTTCGGTGGGACGAGCTTTCAGCCAGCGGCCGGTGATCTCTTCGGAAACGCCGGCGCTGTAGACGTCGGCGGTGTCGATGAAATTGCCGCCCCAGGCGAAATAGTCATCAAGCAGCCGGTGGGAAGCGGCTTCGTCCGCCTCTGCTCCGAAGGTCATTGTACCGAGACAATATGCGGTCACGATCGTGCCGCTCGGGCCGAGTTTGCGATAGTCCATTCTTTACCTCCGTTGAAACGGCTGCGTCATCAATTGCAGCCGCGATTTCGAAGCCTCCAGCACCCAGCCCATCGGCGAGTTCCGCCGATTCTGCCGCCCTCGCTTCCTTTCACCCGAGTCGTTCAACGAGAGGTCCTCGAGAGGATCCGCTGACGAAGCATACGGTGGGATTACCAGAGCAGGACGTGCGCTGATGAGGCGTTGACGAAAGAATGCGTCAGCTGCTTCCATCTTTCAAACGGAAGATTTAGATAAGATTGATCGATTTTGATGCATAATGAGGCGCATATGGAACTACGCCAGCTCCAATATTTCGTCGCTGCGGCAAAAGCTGAGCATTTTACGCGGGCCGCGCAGCGTTTGAACATCGTCCAGTCCGCGCTATCGAGTTCTATTCGGGCGCTCGAATTCGAGCTCAATGCCAAGCTCTTCGTGCGCTCCACGCGAAAGGTTCGGCTGACAGCCGCCGGTCGGGCTCTGCTCGAAAAGGCGGAAATCGTTCTGGCCGCAGCGAAAGACGCGCGCGACGCAGTGAGCGCAGTGACTGAGGCGAAATCAGGGAAGCTGAATGTCGGAACTGTTCAGGGCCTGCCGGCATTTCTCGACCTGCCGCTATTGCTTGCGCGCTTTCATGAGCGTCACCCTCATATCGAAGTCCGCCTCATACAAGGCGGTGCGGCCCACCTTCTCGAGAAGGTACGCAACGGCAAGCTCGATCTGGCGTTTCTGCCGGTCTTCGAACCGCCGGCCGACATTTCGACGACGATGATCGCTTGTGAAGAACTGGTCGTGGTCTGCAGCCGAACCCATCCGCTTGCGACAGCCGACATTGCTTCGATCGAAGAGATTGCCGCTTATCCGTTCGTCGATTTCGAGCAGGATTTGGGTACGCGCAAGCTGATTGACGAACTGTTTCTGACGGCCAATAGTGATCGTAAGATCGCATTCGAGGTAAGCGATCTCAGCACGTTATTAGAACTCGTCGGGCATGGACTGGGTATCGCGCTGGTGCCGGAATCGGTGGCCGAAAGCCGGGAGTCGATCCTGAGCGTCTGCCGTCTGAAGGAGGCCGACGCATGCTGGGAAGTCGTGTTGGCGTCGTCTGCGGCATCTGACGATCCAGTGTCGAAACGCTTTGGGGAAATTATTGGAAAGAGCGCCGTTAGCATCGAGGCCTAGATCGAAGTCCTCGCTGCCTTACGGGAGGAGGAATGCAAATGAGGCGGAAAGTTGGCTACGTCCTCGGGACGATTTTGATGCTGCTCGGATTGATCTGGATAGGTCAGGGGAGCGGACTATTCCCGTATCCCTCGTCCAGTTTCATGATCAATCAGAGCGTTTGGGTCCTCTGGGGTCTGATCGTGCTGGGGATTGGCGGCGTAACGGTCTTCGTCAGCCGCAAACTCGGCCGGCAGTGACGACGGCGGCCGCCTTATTCCAGGCGACTTGCTAACGGCTTGGGGCCGTAGACTAGACTGCTTCCTCTTGCAGGATGGGATTGATTTTAGGCGAAACGCCATTGCTTGCATGCTGATGCGCAGCCTCCGCCTTCACGTCAGCCTGCTCTTCAACGCGTGCAGCCGCTTCTCGAAGCAGAGTCTTAAAAGCTTGAAGCGATACCTTGTCGGCCCGCATCAGCTGGCGGATCAGCGGATCGTTTAGCACCTCCGGCAACGTCATCTCGCGCATAGGTTCCCTCCTCATTATGGGAGGGATATGTAGCTCTATTTTATTACAAACTAATGTACTGGCGGCGGCGAAAAGATGGCACGCTCCGCCAAGGCAGTGAGGGCGGCTGATCTCTCCGGCGAAAAAATGCAACGGCTGGGACGATGTGCTCGTCCCAGCCGCATTCTCTGTGGCTTGGCGCCGCTATAGAACCTGCCGCTCAGACGGCAATCTTGCCGCCGCCGATTTTGGTGATGGCGACGACCGCCGGACGAACCGGCATGTCATCCTTGAAGTCGGGCCAGCGCGTCGAGAGATCCTCGTAGTAGGATGGACGGCCGTGACCGCTCCAGTCGTCGCCGCCATCACCCGGATGTTGCACGGCGACGAAGGCTGTTTCGTCACCGGGAACCAGCAGCGGACCGCAAAGCTCTGCGCCGACGGGAACACGGTAGAAGAGCTTGGAGGTCGCGCGCGCCTCGCCCTCCGTGTCGACTGCCCACAAGCCGTCCGTACGGCCGGTCGCCTTGTTGTTGTTGCCGTCCGTCGCCACCCAGAGGCGGCCGGCGGAATCGATGGAACAGTTGTCGGGCATGCCGAACCAGCCGTTCTTGGTTGTGTCCGTCGAGAAGGATGCACCTACATCGGCGACGGCGGGGTCGCCGCATTTCAACAGCACTTCCCACTTACCGGAGGCTGCAGCGAATTCGCCGTCGTCCTCGCTGATCTCGATGATATGGCCGAACGCGTTCTTGGCGCGCGGGTTGGCGGCATCGACCTGCTCCGCCTTGCGGTTCGTGTTGTTGGTCAGCATGAGGTAGACCTTGCCGTTGACCGGGTTCGGCTCGACGTCCTCCGGCCGGTCCATCTTCGTCGCTCCGAGCAGATCGGCGGCACGGCGCGTCTCGATGAGCACATCTGCCTGGCTGGCAAAGCCGTTCTCGGTCGTCAGCGGTCCTTCGCCGAAGGTCAGCGGCAGCCACTGCAGCGAGCCGTCCTCGGCAAACTTGGCAACGGAGAGCGTGCCGCTATCGAGAAGATCCGTGTTCGCGGCACGATCGTTGGCGTTGTAAGTGCCCTCGGTCACGAACTTGTAGACATAGTCGAAACGCTCGTCGTCGCCGAGATAGAAGACGACGCGGCCGTTCTTGGAAACGATCGAGGCGGCACCCTCGTGCTTGGTGCGGCCGAGCGCCGTGCGCTTCTTCGGTGTCGAGGTCGGGTCCATGGCGTCGACCTCCACGATCCAGCCAAAGCGATTGGGCTCGTTAGGCTCCTTGGCAAGGTCGAAGCGATCGTAGAAATTCGCCCATTCGTAAGCGCCTTCCGGAACGCCGTAGCGCTTGTAGTTGGCGGCTTCCTTGTGGCCCTCCGGCAGATCGCCCGAGAAATAGCCGTGGAAATTCTCCTCCGCCATGATGTAGGTGCCCCAGGGAGTCACGCCGCCGGCACAGTTGTTCATGGTACCGATCACCTTTGTGCCCGTCCCATCGGCGGAAGTCTTCAGGCGCTCGTTGCCTGCCGCCGGACCGGTCAGCTGCATTTCGGTCATGGTGGTGATGCGGCGGTTGTACTTCCCTTCGGGAACGACCTGCCACCTGCCATCGACCTTGCGGATCTCGACGATCGTGCCGCCATGCGCGGCCATTTCGATGTCGACCTGCTCCTTGCTCAGCCGAGCCTGCTTGATCTTGCCGTCAACGATCGAGACGAGACCCGGAAACATCAGGTGCGGGTTGGTATATTCGTGATTGACCACCAGCAAGCCGTGTTCGGAAGAGCCTTCGAGCGGGATATAGCCCACATAGTCGTTGTTGTAGCCGAACTGGCGGCTCTGTGCCTCGGCCGTCTGGTTCTTGGGATCGAATGCCGGGGAATCGGGGAAAAGCGCATCGCCCCATCGCAGCAGGATGTCGGCGTTGTAGCCTTCGGCGACATGATGGTCCGCGTCGACGCCGGCTTCGACCTCGGTGAAGGAGAAGGCCGATTTTCCGGCAGCACGCGCCTTTTCCGCCGTCATCAACGCGACGGGGCTGACGGTTGCGGTAATCGCGGCGACGGCAAGCGAACCCTGGAGGAAGTTACGGCGCGAAAAGCGCTTGCTGATGATCTCACCCATCGTTGGGTTGGTGCTGGAATTGTGGCCTTCGCCATCCGCGTCTTCGAGCTGAGTCGTGGGGAATATCTTTTGAGAAAGATGCTCGTTCATCGTACTGCCTCCAAAGTTGAGAACGGCCCCTACCCCGGAGCCTTTCTAAACGTAGGGGTGTCACATTACGGCAATGCGACAAATGTGGCCCCCGAGGCAGCCAGGAATTTTGGTCCCAAAGGCGATAGCAGCATGCATCAAGCGCGTGGCCAGCAGTCTAATGCAATGTCTCGTTCTGCCAGTCGTGCAAGTCTTTCGCCGTGATCCAGATGCGGCCATCGAATGCGATTTCGCCATGTTCGAATTTTCGGCTCGCAATGAGCTCGAACACATTGAGATTCTGCGGTAGCCGCCGCGCGTCAGGCACAGCCTGAACACCAGCGAGTGCATCTTCCGTCACGCAGACAGCTTGATGCGTGCGGTCGCCTTTCATGACGATTATAGCATTGTGACCGATCATGTTAAATGTATCGAGCAAAGCGACAAGCGGCATCGCAACCTCCTTGAAGAGACATCCATCCCAAGGGTGACATGGGTGCGGCAGTGAGCAGCGCTCCTGGCAGTAACCTCGACGCTCGCACCGGGCGTGCTGCTTTTGTTATCGCGGAAAAGCAGCCTCCTATCGGTAGGTCCATATGGTTAACAAAAAGTTACCTGCCGGATGCCATAGGTCGGCCCGCTCGCCATGAAGCTGCAGAACGCGGGGTCCCGTT
Source organism: Rhizobium sp. P32RR-XVIII (assembly GCF_012641395.1). Lineage (GTDB taxonomy): Bacteria > Pseudomonadota > Alphaproteobacteria > Rhizobiales > Rhizobiaceae > Rhizobium. The sequence continues at coordinate 324,842 of NZ_JABAIH010000003.1, forward strand.
GCTGAACAGCCGGCGGTGCGCAACGGACGAAGGAAGGCAATCCTTAATGCAGATCACAGGAAAACTTTTCGGGGGTCGCATGCTCGCCACATCCGATGCTAACAATAGTGATGGGAGGAAATGTCGAGTAGCCGGTGCGAAGCTTCCGCTTTGTGGCAGCTGCTTAGTTGCGGAGTATGCATGCCCGATGCAAGACCCAGCCCACCGCAGGCCTTCCTTCTGGCCGTGCTATTCTCCCTCAAGCGCGTTTTCCTGGGTGTAGGAGCAACGAGTTGCGTCGTTAACATACTGGCCCTGACCGGTTCGCTCTTCATGCTACAGGTCTACGACCGGGTGATTCCAAGCCGGAGCCTACCCACACTCGCCGGGCTCGCGCTTATTGCCGCCACGCTCTTCGTCTTTCAGGGGCTGCTCGATCTCATCCGGTCGATGCTCCTGGTGCGCGTCGGCACGGCGGTCGACGAACGTTTGGGAGACGACGTTTATAACTCCTTGATCCTGTTGCCTTCCCGCATGCGAATGCCGGGCGACGGCCTGCAATCGATCCGGGATCTGGATACGGTTCGTGGCTTTCTCTCCGGACCCGGGCCGACGGCGTTGTTCGACATGCCGTGGATGTTTTTCTACATCGGTCTGTGCTTCCTCTTTCATTTCTGGATCGGCGTGACCGCGCTTGCCGGCGCTGTCATGCTGGTTGGTCTCACGGTTCTCGCCGAGGTCAAATCCCGCAGCCCCGCAATGATTGCCTCGGAACTGGCGGCGCGCCGGCTGAACCTTGCAGAGGCGACCCGCCGAAACTCGGAGGCCGCGCTGTCGATGGGTTTTGGGCCGCTCCTGGCCACCAGATGGACTGACGTCAACAATCGATATCTTGCGAACCACATTTCGGCGACAAACGTCACGAGCAGCCTCGCGACCACCTCGAAAATTCTACGCATGATGTTGCAATCCGGCGTCTTGGCAGTCGGTGCTATCCTTGTCGTCAGGCAGGAGGCGACGCCCGGCATCATGATCGCAAGTTCCATCCTTTTGAGCAGGGCGCTAGCCCCCGTGGAACTTGCAATCGGACAGTGGAAGGGTTTTGTCGCTGCCCGGCAAAGCTGGAGCCGACTAACGAAGCTTCTCGACCTGATGCCGGCCACTGACCGGCAGGTCGACTTGCCCGCACCCTCGGCAAACCTTGTCGTTGAAGGGCTCCATCTTGCCATCCCCGGTACACGGACGATGGTCCTGCGCGGCGTTTCGTTCAAGGCGCAGGCCGGAGATGCCGTTGGCATCATTGGGCCGAGTGCATCGGGGAAATCGTCGCTTGCCCGCGCGCTTGTCAGCGTGTGGCAGCCCGCAGGAGGCGCGGTACGCCTCGATAGGGCATCACTTGATCAGTGGAATCCATCATCGCTCGGTCAGTCGATCGGCTATCTGCCCCAGGAAGTGTCGCTTTTCGACGGCACCATTGCCGACAACATCGCGCGTTTCGACGGCAACGCGCCATCGGAAAAGATCATCGCTGCTGCAAAGGCAGCAGGGGTTTACGAGATGATCGTGCAATTTCCTGACGGATTCGACACGTCGATCGGTGAGAGCGGTTCGATGCTCTCGGCCGGTCAGCGCCAGCGTATCGGCCTGGCGCGCGCGCTTTACGGCGATCCTTTCCTGGTCGTTCTTGATGAACCGAACTCGAACCTCGACAGCGATGGCGAGGCGGCGCTTACGCAAGCGATTGCAGGTGTTCGCGCCCGCAAAGGCATTGCCGTTGTCATCGCACACCGGCCAAGCGCCCTGGCTGCCGTCGATCTCGTTCTCGTGCTCGCAAACGGGCAGTTGCAGGCCTTCGGACCAAAAGATGACGTTCTTAGAAAAGGTACGATTCCGGCAGCTCCGCGAAACAGCACTCTGACAGTCATTGCAGCGGGAGGCGAGATTGAGCGTTAACCCGGCGCCTGCATCCGAGGCAGCGATCAAGCGACTGACGACGATCGCACTGGCGATGGTCCTGCTGCTCGTCGGCGTGGTCGGCGGCCTCGGCGCCACGACCTATCTTTCTGGCGCAGTCATCGCGACCGGCACGCTTGTTGTCGATAGCTATGTGAAGCCCGTTCAGCATCAAAAAGGCGGGACTGTCGGAAAAATCTTTGTAAAGAACGGCAGCCGCGTCGATGCGGGACAGATACTCGTCCATCTGGACGATACGCAATTGCGCTCGAACCTTGCCATCATCTCCCAGCGCTTGATCGAACTGTCTGCCACGGCCGCCAGACTGCGTGCCGAGCAGGATGGTGACGACGAGATCAAATTTCCCACTAACCTGTTACAGGAAAGTGCCGACGCGGCGAGTGACACCATCGCAGGGGAACGGCGCTTGTTCGAGGATCGCCGGACATCCCGCACAAGCAGAAAGGCCCAGTTGCGCGAGCGGATCAAGCAGTTGCGGCAGGAGGCGGACGGGCTAATGGCGCAGCAGACCGGGAAAAAGGCGGAGATGGCGCTGATCGACAAGGAACTCGAGAGCGTCAACCGTCTGTTGGCTCGGGGCATGGTGGAGATCAATCGCCTTTATGAGCTCCAGCGCGAGTCCGCGCGCTTGACCGGTGAGCTCGGCAGCCTTGTCGCAAGTCTTGCGGAAACGAATGGAAAAGTGGCCGAAACGGAATTGCAGATCATCCAGATCGACGATGACCAGCGAAGCGAAGTATCGGAGCAGTTACGCAAGACGCAGAGCGACATCAGTGAATTCGCCGAACGACTCGCCGCTGCCAAGGACGAGTTGCAGCGCGTTGATATCCGAGCGCCTCAGGCAGGCGTAGTGCATGAACTGGCGGTGCACGCGACGGGCGCCGTGGTCGCGCCCGGCGAGGCCATCCTGCAGATCGTGCCCGCTCGCGATATGCTGACGCCTCAAGTTCGCGTCTCACCTCAAGACATCGATCAGGTTTCGGTCGGCCAGCAAGTCATCCTGCGATTTTCTGCTTTCAACCAAAGAAGCACGCCCGAGATCAATGGAGTAGTGGAGCAGGTTGCGGCTGACGTGACCACCGACAAGCAGACAGGCGCAGCCTATTACGTCGTCCGGATTTCGGTTCCTGAAAATGAATGGAAGCGACTGGCCGATCTGGTACCCATCCCTGGCATGCCGGTGGAAGCCTTCGTCCAGACCGGAGCTCGCACGGCTCTTGCCTATTTGACCAAACCCTTGACCGATCAGGTGGCGCGAGCTTTCCGGGAGGAGTGATCTGGCTTGGCAGAGAATCGCCACAATAGGTGGCCACTCTAGCCCGAAATGGCACATAGGCGACCGCCGGGCAGGCTAATTCGTTAGGTTTAGTGCGGACTTTCCGCGAACATTGAAACGAGAAACGAACTGAAAGGTACCCAAACTTCTTAGAAACGTAGTCAATTGATTGCAGTCAGAAATCCAGGAGATTTATATGGCAAGCTCGGTTACGAACGCCGTTGGCAAAACTCTCTTTTACAGCGGTGCATCGACCCACTGGTACTCGGCCACGGGCTCGGGGCCAGACCTGTATGGTACGGTCGGCAACGACTCGATCTGGGGAGACAGTTCCGTAAACGTCACCATGCACGGCGGAACCGGCGATGACATTTATTATCTGTATTCGAGCATCAATCGCGCGGTGGAGGCTCCAGACGCTGGCGTCGATACAGTCAGCACCTGGATGAGCTATACCCTTCCGGAGAACGTCGAGAATCTGACCGTGACCGGTGATGGCCGCTTCGCCTTCGGCAATGGGGCGGACAATATCATTTCCGGCGCCTCCGGCAGCCAGACGATAGACGGCGGCGCGGGAAACGATGTCCTCAAGGGCGGCGGCGGTGCCGACACCTTCATATTCACGCGCGGAAACGGCAGTGATTTGATCGTTGATTTCGGCAGCGATGACACTGTCCGATTGAACAGCTATGGGCTTTCGACCTTCGATCAGGTCCTGAACCACACGACGCAGGAAGGCTCCAATCTGCGGCTGGATCTCGGTGGTGGAGAGAGTCTCGTTTTTGCCAACAAGACGGTCGCCGACCTTCATGCTGACCAATTTCAGCTGACGCTTGACCGATCCGCCCTTACGCAGACTTTTGCTGACGAGTTCAACAGCCTGTCGCTGCGTAACGGCGACCAAGGCGTTTGGGACGCCAAGTTCTGGTGGGCACCGGACAAAGGCAGTTCGCTGCACGGCAACAGCGAACTCCAGTGGTACATCAACCCCTCCTACGCTCCCACGTCGTCTGTTAACCCGTTTTCCGTGAAGGACGGCGTGCTGACCATAAAGGCGGCTCCGGCGTCGGATGCGATCCAATCGCAGATCAACGGCTACGACTATACGTCCGGCCTCATCAACACGCATTCTTCTTTCTCTCAGACCTACGGCTACTTCGAAATGCGCGCCGACATGCCGACCGAGCAGGGTGCCTGGCCGGCGTTCTGGCTTCTGCCCGAAGACGGTTCGTGGCCGCCGGAACTGGACGTCGTTGAGATGCGGGGGCAGGACCCGAACACCGTCAACGTGACGGTTCACAGCAACGAGACCGGCACGCACACGATGGAATCGACGCCTGTCAAGGTTGCGAGCACTGACGGCTTCCACAAATACGGTGTCCTGTGGGATCAGGATCAGATTGTCTGGTACTTCGACGATGTCGCCGTCGCGCACGCCGACACCCCTGATGACATGCACAAGCCGATGTACATGCTTGCAAACCTGGCAGTGGGTGGGGCGGCAGGAGCCCCGGGCGCCGGGTTTAGCGACGGGGCAGAGATGAAGATAGACTACATTCATGCCTATTCGCTCGATCACACACCGACGGCGATCAGCAGCCAATCTGGGGGGACCGACTGGCACATATAAGCAAGAGAGACGTGAGGCGGGCGCAAGCGGCCGGCAAACTCAGGGCCGCTTGCAATCAGAATATGTCCCTGGGCGCCATAGCGGCGCTCATGGATTCAACCAGGTGACCAAGCGGGGCGATTAAGAATATTCGACTATTAAGATGTTATAAACCGAGGGCGTCTTACTTTGGATCGATGGTTGGGCTTCGAGCATCGGTTCTGTCGTGCCTTTCTCTACTTGCTTTCATCACGGGAGCAGGGACCCTGCTGGCGGATGATGTATCGCCCTGGAACAATCCCACCAATGCGTTGGTCGTTGATGCCTACGAGCTGAACGCCATCGATTGGGCGGCACTGCTCAAGGATAATCGGATCGCGGCGTTTATCTCGAAGGCGTCGGACGGTTTGCCAGAGAGCTTCAGCTGCGAAGGGGAGCACCGAGGTGACACCTTCGCGCACTGCAAGACGATGTGGCGCAAATACGCCGTGAGTCACGAACTTTATGACAGCCGTCGTATGATTGCCCGCCAAAACGGCTTGCTATGGGGCGCCTACCATCTTGGGCGGCCGGGTAATCCAGTCGATCAGGCGAACCACTTCCTCGAATATGCGACTCCTGGGCCGAACGATCTGATGATCCTCGATATTGAGGGACTTGATACCGATCAGTTCATGTCGCTCGAGGATGCGCAGATCTTCGTCGGCCACATCCGGGCGAGAACGGGACGCTATCCGATCCTCTACACCAACCATGACACTGCACGCTATATCGCCGCCTATCGCCGGGACTACAGCGTCCTTGCCAGACTCCCGCTGTGGTATGCCCGATACAAGCCTGATATCCGCAAAGTCTTCCCTTTTGGAAGCTGGCCAAACTATTTTCTCTGGCAGTTTTCGTCTGCGAGCAATTGTTCACAGCGGCGCTGTCCGTATCGCGTGCCGGGCACCTTGACCGATATCGACGTGAACGTCGCGGCGATGACCAAAGAGGAATTACGGCGTGTCTGGCCGCAAGGCGGGCTTCTGCCTCCCGCCGAACCCGACCCTCCGTTGATCCTTGCAAAGATCGAATACAGCTCGGTTCGGCTTCCGGCACCCCGGCCTGACGTGGTCGTAACGTCCTCCGTCGCGTCGTCCGACCTTTGAGTCGCCGAAAGGCACATAGACCCGCGTATAGGTTATCCCTTCCTCGTCGGTATCCGTTCCTTCCCACGGGCCGATAGTCAGATCGGGATCCGAATTGCTATGGTCAGTCTAGGCGTTCTCTCTAACAGAACGCGAGAGACAGTAAGGGAACTTGCATGTTTGACGTTATCGCTGGAAGTCTAGCGATCCTGCAGCGAGCCGAGCAGTTGATCGTAAATGCGCACTGGCTGATCGCGAGCGGCCTCCTTGAGGAGGGCGAGTCACTCGATCTTCACGGCGAGATCGAAAGCATGACCGCCGTTGTCCTCGCGCTGGAACAGGCAGTTTGGCAATTGCGGCATAGGTTCGGCATCTGGCCCGACATGACGCGAGTGTTTCCGGTTCATCTCACGGTGCAATAGGTTCATGCTCGTTCGCCACGAGCGTTCTGGCGAACTCCTCGTGCGGGGAACGGGCAGGAGAAGATCCCGCGTACGCATCGACTGCGGTTTTGGTTGAATTATTCAGGCAGCGTCCAGCTGCCGCGCATCGGCGCTTTCGCATTCATCCCACACGCTGATCGACAGGCTTAGCGCGTGGAGGAGCTGCCGGATTTCCACATCATGCTTGCGCGGATCGGCGTAATCCTGTCCGATTTCCATCAGCCGCTCCAGGATGCTGTTGCTGACGGAGCTCAGGTCTTCCCTCGTCGATACGGTCGCCAGCGCGTCTAGTATGGCTGTTCCCCGGGTCCCGTTTGCAGGCGCACGTACGTCTCCGGCGGATTCCCGCTGGCGCTTCCAAAGGCTTGCGCTGGCGACGATCGCGCCGCAAACGACCAAGAGTCCGGCCCACAGAAGCGAAATGTCCAAGACCGCCCTGGTAAACAGCGCGACAAGAAGCGCACCGATAAACGGTTCGACGTAGGAAAACGCGCCGAGCGCCTGGATATCACCGCGCTTCAGTCCATAGTCCCAAAAGTAAATCGCAAGGCCCATCGGCAGGCAGCCGAGGGCTGCCATCGCAAGCCATTCAGTTGTGTTCGGCTGCACCCAAGGCTCAAGACCGAGATGAGCGACGAAGGAAACAACAGCCGACGCCGCGTAAAACAGGCCAAGAGCAGACGAGGGGACTTCCGGTAGCGTCCGTGTCAACACGGAATAGAGTCCCCACAATGCCGCAGCGACACCGATGAGCGACAAGTAAAATGGCGCGCCGTCGCTCAAGGACGCATGGTCGCCAGGATCAATCAGGCTGATAACGCCCGCCAGCCCCATCACCGCGCCAACGACGTGCCACCAGCGCAGCCGCTCGCCCGGAAGAAACGCCGAGCCGAGCACGATCATCAAGGGGGTCGTGCCTTGAAGGAGAGCGGCCGCCGCAGGCGGTGCTTTCTGGGTGGCGTAGTAGATGCAGGCGTGATAGCCGACCAGCGAACCGACTGTGAGGATCCACACACGCAGCGGCTGACGAAATGCCAGCAGCGGGTGGCTGCGCGTGACAAGCCAGACGCCGGGCGACATTGCGGCGGCGAAAAAGAAGGCGATGGCAACCGTCTGCAGTGGTGGGATCGCCGTGGTGTAGGTGACGAGCGTGGTCTCGGTTGCCCATAGGATGACCCCCATGGCTCCGATTGCGGAAGCGGCAATCCGGTTTTTAGCCAGGTTCATCGCACACCCTTCAAGAACCGAGCGAGACGATCTGATCGGCGAAGAAGCCGTTGAAGTGCGTCCGCATGGAAAGGCTGTAGGCGCCCATCATGCCGACTTCGATCCAGTCTCCCTCGCGAACGTCCTCCGGCAGGCTGAAGGGGGCGCCCAGGACATCGTTGGAATCGCAGGTAGGTCCCCAGACCTTAAAGTCCGCATTTTTCGCCGGTGCTCTGATCCCGTTTCGGATCAAGCGGACAGGTCTGCGCTCCTTCGGATGGCCGAGCTCCTGCAAGGTGCCGAAAACCCCGTCGTTGATGAAGAGATTGCGGTCGCGGCGCATGACCACCTGAACGATCGTTGTCCCGGACGTCGCGACAAGCGAACGGCCCGGTTCGCAGAGGACGATGCAACTTCTTGGCAGCCCGACATTTCGCATGGCGCGCACGAGCTGTCCGAAGTACTGCTCGCGACCGGCAATATCATCGCCGGGGTAGGGGGCAGGGAAGCCGCCACCGACGTTGAGCACGCTGAGAGCGACGTCCGCCTTCTGTGCGACCTTGCCGGCCATTTCGACGGCGTTCGCGAACGCGCCGGGCGCCAGGCATTGAGAGCCGACATGGAAGGAAATTCCCGCCTTGATGCCGCGCTGCTGAATGAACCTCAGCATCCGGGCTGCCTCATCCGGTTGCGCGCCGAACTTTGTGGAGAGCACGTAGCGTGCCTCCGCGCCGCGTGTCGCGAGCCTGACGGCAATCACGAGATCATCGCTACCGGCGGCCTCATCGATGATCTTTTCGATCTCCTCGACACAGTCGGCCGTATAAAAGCGGATGCCATGCCTCTCGCTGGCGGTTCGAATTGCCGGGCGCGTCTTTGCCGGATTGTTGAAGAATTGGCCGGCGGCCTTGCCGAACATGCCGTCGATCAGCCGCACCTCGTCAAGCGAGGCCACGTCGAAATCCGTTATCCCGGCGCGGTAAAGCGTTTCAAGCACGTAAGGATGGGGATTGCATTTGACGGCATAGAGCGGACGGCCCGGGAATGATTGGAAACTGGCCGCGGCTTCCCGCAGCTTCGCCGGCGAGATGCAGAAGACAGGTTCTGTCGGCTTCAGCTCCGCAATGGCCGCATCGACGCTTTCGAAATTGCGAAGCGGCGCGCCGGACTGGCGAGCTTTTTCGAGGGAAGGGAGCGCGTCTTGGATCTGTGTCTGAAGTTCTCCCGGCGAAAAGCCTGTCTGATCTTCCGCCGTTAGCGCATGCGAATTCATTGTTTAACCCCTGTTTTATTGTTTTGATTTGCTTTTTGGTTGCGTCTTAGGCGGCAATCTCGTCGATGGTCTTCTCGGTACTCCACCGTTCGATGAAGGCAGCAAGTTCTGGTGCGGTGACCGGCTTGCTGAAGAAGTAGCCTTGAAGCTGGTCGCATCCTTCCGCCCTGAGGAACGCCACCTGCTCGGGCGTCTCGACACCTTCCGCGGTCGTAATCATGTTCAAGCTTTGGCCGAGGCTGATGACCGATTTGACGATCGCACCGGACTTGTCTTTGTTGCTCATGCCACCGATGAAGGATTTGTCGATCTTGATCTTGTCGAACGGGAACGAGTTCAGATAGCCGAGCGAGGAATACCCCGTCCCGAAATCGTCCATCGCAATCTTGACCCCGAGTGCCTTCAACCCGTTCAGAATATCAAGAGCGGCCGTGGCATCGTTGATCAGGACGCTTTCGGTGATTTCCAGCTCCAGCCGGGCTGGCTCGAGACCCGTTCTCTCAAGCACCTGACGGACGGTCTCAACCAGTTCCCTGTTTCGGAACTGCACGGGAGACAGGTTGACGGCGACGCGCATCCCTTCCCATTCAAGAGCCTGGCGACAGGCCGTTTCCAGCACCCACTCGCCAATCGAAACGATGAGCCCGGTTTCTTCGGCAAGCGGAATGAATTCGGCCGGAGAGACGAGACCCCGTGCAGGGTGACGCCAGCGGACAAGCGCTTCGACCGCAGCCACATCGCGCGTTTCGAGGTCGATCAGCGGCTGGTAGTGCACCTCGAGTTCGTTCTTCAGAACGGCTTGGCGCAGGTCGTATTCAAGTGCCTTGCGCGCCTGCAGTTCGGCATCCATCTGGGCTTCGAAAATCCTGTAGGTTGCACGGCCGCCCTGCTTGGCGCGGTAGAGTGCGATGTCAGCATTCTTAAGAAGACGTTCGGGGTCGCCGTCTGTGGTATCGGCAATAGCGATACCGATGCTGACGCCGATATGCAGATCCTGACCTTCGATCGTAAACGGTGCGCGCACGACCTCGATCAGCTTTCGGCTGAGTTCTTCGGCTTCCAGCGGCTGATTGACGCCGACCTGGATAATGGCGAACTCGTCGCCTCCCAGCCGAGCGACGGTATCATGCATGCGAACGCAACCCATGAGACGGCTCGAGAGCTGTTGCAAGAGGAGGTCGCCTGCACCGTGGCCGAGCGTATCATTCACTTCCTTGAAATGATCGAGATCCAGGCAGATGATCGAAATCCGGGATGTCTGCTCGGTATTCGCAGCCAGTGCAAGGTTCAACCGTTCACGGAACAGCACCCGGTTGGGAAGGCCGGTGAGCGCGTCGTGATGCGCAAGATGCGTTGCGCGCTCCTGCGCCTCGACCTCCTCTGTGATGTCGGTGGCGGTCCCGCGGAATCCAAGGAACTCGCCGCTCGGCCCGAGAATAGGGCGGCCGGCCAGCCGGCAAACGCGTGTATGGCCATTGGCGTCGCGATAGCAGCAACGCAGGTCACGGAAAGACGTGTGGTCATTCGTTCCCTCGATAAGCCTGATCCATCCATCCGAATCGGCATCGCTGGAGAAGAACTGTTTGAAGGTCTTGCCAAGGACGCTCGCCGCGGAAAGGCCGGTCACCTCGGTAAAGCGGGTGGAGAAATAGATGAGCCGTAGCGTCTGGTCACTCTCCCAGATCCAGTCTGAGGAGGCCTCCGCCACGTCCTTGAACCGTGCTTCGCTTTCCTTCAGCGTTTGGGCATAGGCTTCCACGGTCTTGGCAGATTCTTCAAGCGCCTTCGTGGAGCGGCCGGCATTGCGTACGACCAGCATGGCAAATGCCGCCAGCACGACAAGAGAGATGCAGAGCGGCGGTAGGATAAACCGCAGGAGTTGGAATCCCGGCTTTGCCGGCGACCATGTGATGGAGCCAAGGTAGACGCGGTCTTGTGACATCAGCGGAATGGATGCCTCGGCGCCCTCCGGCTTTTGCGGAGAAATCGCCAGCCCCGACAGGAGATAGTCCTGGCTCATGCGATCGAGAAACTTCTGGTCGAGACGCTTGGCGAAGACCAGCATGGTCAGATCTTTTGATTTGACGGTCTTGCGGTCAATCGACTGGGGAAGCAATGCACTGGCGGCAACGATGAAAATGTCATCGCCTGCCTTGATGACGCTCGTCGTCGGATCGGTCTGAATGGACGCGACGTGAAGAAGATCGCGAAGGCCGCGCGGCATGATCTTGAACGCGTCCACCTGCTGCGGCACGCCGTTGATGACAGCGTATACGGTCTTGTCGCCCGGGCTGACAGCGAATGCCATTTCATAGCCGAGGCCCTCATAGATATTGGCACCGATGTTTCCATCCGTGGCCGCCCATTCGAGGTCGATGTTTTCGTGAAGGTTCTTGTACGCGTCTTCCCAGACCGCATAGTCGCGAAGATTGCGGCCAACCTCTCTCGCTTTTACCTGGAGGGCAGTGGTTGCAAGTTTCTTCGATGCTTCGACTTCGAGGTCGTTTTGCTGGCCTGCGGAAACCACGACAAACGCGATAACGACCATGATCGCCACGATCAACACGCCCGCCATGGGAAATACAATGCGTCGTGTAAAGTCTTTTCCGGAGAATTGCGTCGAACTGGAACTAAAAACGCGCATGGTTATCCTCGCTCGGGGTTACCAATTACGCTATGGTTGCAAGTACAAATGATGGGTTAAAACTATTAGTTTCTTTTTGTAACACAGTTAACAAGTGGTAAGTGTATGTGAGCATGTATTAAATAGCGTATGCGCAATGTTATGACGATGAAAAGCCGCGGAGTTGCTCCTTTTGCCCTAAGTCAGGTGGTTGGCGTCAATCGACGCTGATGGATTGTTGTCCCGATGCGGGTGGCGAGCGTGAGCATCGCGGCGGCAAAGGGCGCGATAAAGCGTCCGGAGGCGGACTCTCGCCGCACGCCAAGCGCAAGCACGAAAAAGCCGACGGCGAATATGAGAACGTGTAACGGCCAGAGGGCCGCATTGTGCGACTCGAACATCCGCCAGTAGGCCCGCGGCGAAAAGAGCAGAAAGTCCGCGGGCTCGATACACCGAGCTCGGCCGCCGCTCATTCGAGCATCGGTTCGCCCGCGAGACGGTGTGTGAGGGCGCCTTTCCGGAAAGGACGCTTCGCGGGGCGAAGGTGCTGCACCCCTAACATTGACTATATTAGCAATCCTTGCTTGTGGCTCGTTGGAGAGTATTATCTGAAGCTAAAACACAAACTTATGAGGGGATACAGCAGAAACGGCATAGGGCGAAAAAGGCTCATGCTTTTGGGAGGAAGAAATGAAATCCAGAACCCAGATCAGGGGAAGAACGTCGCGTCGCAGGTTTCTGAGCGGCGCAGCCATGGCCGGTGCGGCGATGATCGCGGCACCCACCGTCGTCAAAGCGCAGGGGGCGGTCAGCATGCGCTGGCAGAGCACCTGGCCATCCAAGGATATCTTTCACGAATTCGCGCTTGATTTCGCAAAAAAGGTCACTGACATGACCGGCGGCGATCTTAAGATAGAGGTGCTGCCGGCGGGCGCCGTGGTGCCCGCTTTCGGCCTGCTCGACGCTGTCTCCCAGGGGACACTTGACGGCGGGCACGGCGTGGTCGCTTACCATTACGGCAAACAGGCGGCGCTGGCGCTATGGGGCTCGGGTCCGGGCTTTGCCATGGATGCCAACATGCTGCTCGCCTGGCACAAATACGGCGGCGGCAAGGACCTTCTCCAAAAGCTCTATCAATCGATCGGAGCCAATGTCGTTTCGTTCCTCTACGGCCCGATGCCGACACAGCCGCTTGGCTGGTTCAAGAAGCCGGTGGCCAAGGTGGAGGATCTCCAAGGGTTGAAATTCCGCACTGTCGGTATTTCCATTGATGTGTTCACCGGTCTCGGTGCCGCAGTCAATGCGCTGCCGGGGGGCGAGATCGTCGCCGCATTGGACCGCGGCCTGCTCGATGCAGCCGAGTTCAACAACGCCTCGTCCGACCGGGCTCTCGGTTTCCCGGACGTTTCCAAAATCTGCATGCTGCAAAGCTTTCACCAGAATGCCGAGCAGTTCGAGGTGCTGTTCAACAAGGCGAAATACGATGCGTTGCCTGACCAGATGAAGGCGATCATCTCCAACGCCTCGGAAGCAGCTTCCCAGGATATGGCCTGGAAAGCGATCGACCGCTATTCGAAAGACTACGCGGAGATGCAAACGGTCGACAAGGTCAAGTTCTACAAAACGCCGGAAGCGATCCTCAAAAGGCAGCTGGAAGTCTACGACGAGGTCGTGAAGAAGAAGGCGGCGGAAAACCCGCTGTTCAAGGAAGTCATCGAGTCCCAGATCGCCTTTGCAGAACGGGCCACACGATGGGAACAGGATACCCTTGTCAACCGCCGGTTAGCCTTCGATCATTACTTCGGCCGGGACGGCGTTGCAAAGGAACTATAACGTCATCGCCGGTCGGCGATGATGCTCTGACGAAGATAGTCGGCTATCTCGGGGGCAGCCGTGGAGGTTCAGCAGTTTCTCATCAGGGTCGATGCGATCAGCGTATGGGTCGGCAAAGCCGCGGCCTGGCTGATCATCGGGCTGATGACGCTCGTCTGCGTCGAAGTCTTCAAGCGCTACATCATGAACATGCCGACGGCGTGGATATTCGACGCCACCAACATGCTTTACGGCACCCTGTTCATGCTCGCCGGAGCCTATGCGCTAGCGCAAAACGCCCATGTCCGGGGCGACTTTCTGTACAGCTCGCTCAGGCCCCGAATACAGGCGACGCTCGATCTCATCCTTTATATCCTGTTCTTCCTGCCGGGCGTCGCGGCGCTTATCTATGCCGGTTATGACTATGCCGCGCTGTCCTGGCGGATCGGCGAGCATTCGACCGTTACCGCCGAAGGCCCGCCGATCTACTACTTCAAGACCATCATTCCGATAGCGGGCGCGCTCGTTATGCTGCAGGGCCTCGCCGAGATCGCGCGCTGCATCGTCTGCCTGAGGACCGGCGAATGGCCGGCCCGGCTCAAGGATGTGGAGGAGATCGACGTCGTCGCCGAGCAACTTGCCCATAGCGAGCACGTAGATGCCGAAACCCGCGAGGCCGCGATCGAGCGCGCCCAGGACATCGACAGGGCGGCTCGGCAACGAGGCCGGGGTGGAGACATGGAGACGTGAGCGATCCGTTCCTCGGACTGACGATGCTAGCTCTCATCGTGGTCGTCATCGTGATGGGCTTCCCGACAGCCTTCACGCTGATGGGGCTCGGCATGGTCTTCGGCTTCTACGCGTTCTACAATCCCGCCGAGCATTGGATCGACAATCGCGTCTTCGACCTCATGGTTCAGCGCACCTATGGCGCAATGACCAATGACGTCCTGGTCTCGATCCCGCTCTTCGTGCTGATGGGCTACGTGATGGAGCGCGGCGCGCTGGTCGACAAGATGTTCTACAGCATCCAGCTTTCGTTCCGGCGGGTGCCGGCCTCGCTCGCCGTAGCGACGCTGATTATCTGCACCTTCTGGGGTATCGCCAGCGGCCTCGTGGGCGCCGTCGTGGTGCTGATGGGCGTCATCGCGATGAGCCCGATGCTGCGCGCCGGTTATGACGTCAAGCTTGCCTCCGGTGTGATCACCGCCGGTGGCACGCTGGGCATTCTGATCCCGCCATCGGTGATGATCATCGTCTACGCCGCCGTTGCGGGACAATCGGTGGTCAAGCTCTATGCCGCCACAATGTTTCCCGGCTTCTTCCTGGCGTTTCTCTATCTCGTCTACGTTCTCGCCTGGGCGATGATCAATCCGAAGATCGCGCCCGCCTTGCCCGAGGAACAGACGAGAGTTCCGGTGGCCGCCTGGATGAGAAGCTTTCAGGGGCTCTATTCGAACAACATGCTCGCCGGGCTTCTCCGTGCATTGGTCTCACCATCGAAGGCGATGGCGATCGAGACGGATGAGGGGCGGCTCACCTATTGGAAGCTGGTCAAGAATGCCTTCGCCGCGCTCGTGCCTTTGTCGCTGACGGCGCTCACCCTGGCTCTCGTCTGGTGGTATGTCGTCATCCACCCGCAGGCCTCGGCGGAGGCGGAAGTGCCCGAAGGGCTGGAAGAGCTCGGCGGACCCGCGGCGGATGTCGGCCCGGCGGTGGTAAACGGGCCGTCAACCAGCTTCTACCTGACGTTCGGGATCATTGCTGTCATCGCGGCGGCGGTCCTCGTGCGCTACTACAGGAATATGAATGCCGAGCGGCTGCAGGTGGTGAAGCTGCTGGCTTCGTCGGTCATGCCGCTCGGAATCCTGACCGTCGTCGTGCTCGCTGTCATTCTGTTCGGCATCACGACGGCCACCGAGTCCGCCGCGGTCGGTGCCGCTGGCGCTTTCTTGCTGGCGTTCCAGGCCCGGACGCTCAACTGGAAACGCACAAAGGAGGCGGTGTTCCTCACGGCGAAGACCACTGCCATGGTCTGCTGGCTCTTCGTCGGCTCGGCACTCTTCTCCGCCGTCTTCGCCATTCTCGGCGGCCAGGCGCTCATCGAGCAGTGGGTGCTGTCGCTCAATATGACGCCCGTGCAGTTCATGATCCTGTCGCAGGCGATCATCTTCATCCTCGGCTGGCCGCTCGAATGGACGGAGATCATCATCATCTTCGTGCCGATTTTCCTGCCGATGCTCAGGCACTTCGATATCGATCCGATCCTCTGGGGCGTGCTCGTCTTCGTCAACTTGCAGGCGGCGTTCCTGTCGCCGCCGGTGGCGATGTCGGCCTATTATCTCAAGGGCGTCTCGCCACCGCACGTCACCCTGAACCAGATCTTCGCAGGCATGATGCCCTATATGCTGATCGTCATTCTCTGCATGATTATCATGTATATCTGGCCGGGCATGACACTCTGGCTTCCAACCTATCTCTACGACTAACAGACATTGCTGTTTGCGGCACCCTGCCGCGCCGTCGCCTGTCAGTGCACCTCGATGCGGGCGATTTCCGTCCCGGCCTGCAGATAATCGCCAACATTGGCGGTGATGCGGATCATTCCTGAGGACGAAGTGATCACCTGAGTTTCCATCTTCATCGCTTCCATGACCGCTATCAGGTCGCCCGCCTCAACGGCGGCGCCATCCTCGACCTTGAAGGCCTGCAGCGTACCGGAAACCGGCGAGGTGACGCTCCCTCCGCCTTCCGTTTTAACAGTCGTGGCCGTGCCTCGAACAGGGAGCTGTCCGAGACCGGCGAGAAGCGCGGGTGGAATACCGAGTTCATGGCGTTTGCCGTCGATTTCGACGTGGGTGCGGATCAGCGAGGTCTCGGCCGGCGGCTCCGGACGCTTCTCCGCTTCGGGCATGGCGGTGAAATCGGTCTCGATCCAGCGCGTGTGCACGTTGAAGCCGTTCTCGTCGGTGAAGTCGATGGATTCGATTGCCGCGCGATGGAAAGGAAGGACGGTCGCGACCCCCTCGATGCGGAATTCCTGCAAGGCCCGGCGAGCCCGCTTCAGCGCCTCCTCACGGGTGGCGCCGGTCACGATCAGCTTCGCCATCAGCGAGTCGAAGGTGCCGGGAACGGTCGAGCCGGCGACGACGCCGCTATCGAGGCGTACACCTGGCCCGGACGGTGCCTCGAAAGTGGTGATCGTGCCGGGCGTCGGCAGGAAGCCGCGGCCCGAATCCTCGGCATTGATGCGGAATTCGATCGAATGGCCGCGCGGCGCAGGCGTTTCGGTTACCCGGAGCGGCAGGCCCTCGGCAATGCGGAACTGTTCGATGACAATATCGATGCCCGTCGTCTCCTCGGTGACCGGGTGTTCGACCTGCAGGCGGGTGTTGACCTCCAGGAAAGAGATTGTGCCGTCGATGCCGAGCAGAAATTCAACCGTACCGGCACTCGAATAGCCGGCGGCGGCGCAGATCTTCTTTGCCGCGTCGTGGATCGATCGGCGCTGGGCATCATTGAGGAAAGGGGCAGGGGCCTCCTCGACAAGTTTCTGATTACGCCGCTGCAGCGAGCAGTCGCGGGTTCCGAGCACCAGCACATTGCCGTGCTTGTCGGCGATCACCTGCGCTTCGATGTGGCGCGGCCGGTCGAGAAAGCGTTCGAGGAAGCATTCGCCGCGGCCGAAGGCGGCCTTTGCCTCGCGCACCGCCGATTCATAGAGCTCAGCCACCTCGTCCATCTTCCATGCGACCTTCAGGCCGCGCCCGCCGCCGCCGTGGGCGGCCTTGATCGCAACCGGCAAGCCGTGCTTTTCGGCAAAAGCAATGACTTCAGCCGCCGTCCCGACAGGACCGTCGCTGCCGGCAACCAGGGGAGCGCCGACCTTGGTTGCGATCCGTCGGGCTTCGACCTTGTCTCCTAGTGTCTCGATGACAAGCGGATCCGGGCCGATCCAGATGAGACCCGCATCGATGACGGCGCGGGCGAACTCCGCCCGTTCCGAGAGGAAGCCATAGCCCGGATGCACCGCATCTGCGCCGGAGCGTCTGGCGATATCGATCAACTTGTCGATGTCGAGATAGGTCTCGATTGGTCGCGCGCCGGAGAGCCCGTAAGCTTCGTCCGCCAGCCTGCAGAAGAGGGCGTCCATGTCCGGATCGGCATAGACCGCCACCGATTGCAAGCCGTAGTCGCGGCAGGCGCGGATGATGCGCACCGCGATCTCGCCGCGATTGGCAATCAGGACTTTCTTCATGGGCGGGCTCCTCACGTCTTTTATCTCGCCGGGATCTCACGCCTCGGCAGGCCGTATTTCGGCGAAGGCAGTTATGGGCCGGAAGCGTATCTTTGCATTGACCGGGATCTGTCCCGCGAGATCGAGATGGTATTCGGCGACCGTGCCGATCACCGGATAGCCGCCCGTCAGCGGATGGTCGGCGAGGAAGAGCACCGGCTGGCCGCTGTGCGGCACCTGGATCGCGCCGGTCGCCGTACCCTCGCTCGGCAGTTCCGCCTTGTCCTTGCGCTCCAGCGGCACATCGCCGGAAAGCCGGATTCCGACGCGGTTCGACTGCGGCGTCACCTGCCAGAGTTGCGCGGAAAGGTTCGCAATCCCGCCCTCGGTGAACCAGTCGCTGCGCGGACCCATGACAACATCGAGCGTCAGGGTATCGCCCGGTGCCGGATGCTCGAAGGCCGGGGCTTCGGTCACGGAAACCGCCTTAAGAGCTTTGGTCTGCGTGCCAACGGTCAGCACCGCACCGGCTGTCACCGCTTCGGGGCCAACGACCGCAAGCGTATCCGTGGAGGCGCTGCCCAGAACCGGCTTTACGGCAAAGCCACCGCGCACGGCGAGATAGCTGCGCATGCCCCTCTGCGGATGGCCACAGGTGACGATATCGCCCGGCTCCAGCGAGATCGGCTGATAGGTTTCAATAGGAATGGTCTGGCCTGAGGCATCGCGTATCGTGACAGGACAGGGTGCGCCCGTAACAGCCACCACCGCGCGTCCCGAAATTTCGAACGAGAAACCGCCGAGCGCGATTTCGAGGCAGGGCGAATCGATCGGATTGCCGACGGCGCGATTGGCCGCCTTCAACGCGCCTTTGTCGAGCGCGCCGGAGGCCGAGACGCCCTGGCCGGTCTGACTGAAGCGTCCGAGATCCTGGAACAGCGCCGGCATCGGCGCGGCGAGAACCTTGAGCGTCAAGCCGTCCGAGGCGGAGCGACCCACCGGTTTGGTGATTTTTGAGCTCACGGCCGTCGGCGTCGTCGGGGCGTGTTTCTTCGCAAGATCGAAGAAGCGCACCCGATAGCCGGGCTGGAACAGCGCGGGCGGATCGCGCGAAAGGTCCCACATCTTTTCCGGCGTGGTGCCGATGATCTGCCAGCCGCCCGGGCTCGCCTGCGGATAGACGCCGCTGAAGGCGCCAGCCAAGGCAACCGAGCCCGCCGGGATCCTCGTGCGCGGGCTTTGGCGGCGTGGCACCTGGAGCGCCGGATCGCCGCCGACGAGATAGCCGAAGCCCGGCGCGAAACCGCAGAACGCCACAGTGAACTCGCTTTCCGTGTGGCGGCGGATGACGTCCTCGACCGACAGGCCAGTGAGGTTTGCCACGTCCTCAAGGTCCTCGCCGTCATAGCGGACGGGGATCTCGATCAGCTTGTCGGAGGGCGCAAGGCGGGCGGAAAGATCGCGCCTGCTGATCCTGCCTGCCAGCTTCTCCGCCGTCAGCTTTTCCGGCCGGAAGTGGATCATCAGCGTGCGGGCGGCTGGGATCATCTCCTCGATGCCTTCAACCGGTTCGGCCTTAAGTGAGGCAAAAAGCGCCAGCGTCTCGTCGAGATCGGCGAGTTCGACAAGCAGGGTTGTCAGGCTGACGGGCAGAAAACGCATCGTCACCTCAGCCGTGGCCTTGATCAGGCGGAAAGAAAGGAGCGGACGGTGATGCCGTCGGCCTCGAAGGAGCGGCGGATTTCCCGGGCGATGGCGACTGCGCTGGGGTTGTCGCCATGCACGCAGATCGACTGAGCGTCGATCTTGATCGTGGTGCCGTCGATCGCTTCCAGCGTACCCTCGTGAGCGAGCTGCAGCATGCGGCGTGCGATGAGCTGAGTATCGTGCAGCACGGCGCCCGGCTCGCGGCGCGAGAGAAGCTGACCGTCCGGGGTGTAGGCGCGGTCTGCAAAGGCCTCTGCGACGACCGTGAGACCAGCCTCGCGGGCAAGGTTGAGGATCGGCGCGTTGGCGAGCCCCATCAGCACCAGCGACGGGTCGACGGCCTTGATGGCGTCGATCACCGCCTGTCCCTGTTTCGGGTCATAGGCGATGCGGTTGTAGAGGGCGCCGTGCGGTTTGACATAGCCGACCGCCACCCCGGCGGCGGCGGCAATGCCCTTCAAGGCGCCGATCTGGTAGATGACATCGGCGATCAGTTCAGCGCTGGTGACATCCATGTCGCGGCGGCCGAAGCCGACGCGATCGGGATAGGAGACGTGCGCCCCGACCGAAACGCCCTTTTCAGCCGCGGCCCGTACGGTCTTCAGGATGCCTATCGGGTCGCCGGCATGAAAACCGCAGGCAACGTTGGCGCTGGAGACAATCGAAAGCATCGCCTGATCGTCGCCCATGGTCCAGGCGCTGTAGCTTTCTCCGAGATCACTGTTCAGATCGATGGCGGTCATATTTGGTCTCCTTAGCGGACAGTCGAAGGCAAAGATAGGGCCGATCGGGTTGTCGCCGCACGCGGCCTAACCGGGCCAGCGTCGGTGCAGCGTTGGTCTCAATCCGCGAGGATTCTGCGTTTTGGCCTAAGCTCCCAGCATCGCATCGATCTGAGCGATCAGCGCCGTGTAGGTTTCGATATTCCGGCGGTACTCCGCCTTGATACGCTCAGTGATATTTGCAAGTGGCCCGTTCCCTTCCGCTTGGAAGTGCTGGATCTCCTTCTCATCCATCGTCTTCAGATGGTCCTCATGTTCCTTGATCTTCTGTTCGTACTCGGATCGCAGATCTTCTAAGTCCATGTCATCCTCCTACGTTAACCCATCCCAGTCATGGAGACGCGCCGCACGTTCACGTTTTCCTTTGGCAGAAAGCTTACTGAAAGCTGAGCTTGATAACAATGCGGACGCATGGCGGAGGAGACACGAGCCCGTGCTTTATTGGCGATGCTTCAGACCAATTCGGCGTGGTGGTTGAGAGTTGCAGTTCTGGACTCCTCTCGGGGAGGGCCGAAACAAACCCTCCCATTTTTCTAGGGCTCCGGGCTTCCCGCCAAAATGTGCAGTCCTAGTTGATGGCGTGGTGACCTAATCTTCGGTAAGAAGTCCTGCATATTACCGAATTGGAAAAAGATGAGCCCTCCGCAGGGATCACAAACCGGTGGAATCTGTGACCACGGACGCAACGCCGACAGACAACGACACAGCCATCAAGACAGAGTCTGGTCCAGCTGCCGATGCAACGCCCGGAAACGACGCGACCGAGCCGTTGCCCTCACCTTTTGAGCGCAGCAGGCGCGCGGTTCGGGAACTTGCGCATGCATTGCGCCATGACATCGGCTTGACGTCTCGTCGCGGTGCCAGACGGTTCCTCACTGCGGCCAAGACGCTCAGGGAAAGAGCGGGTAACGTCGATGTCCCAGAAGCAAGAGCCAGATTCATAGCCGCTTCACGCTCCGTCGCCTCTCGGTCAAGGAGGATGTTCACGTGCATGATCGCTGCCCGGCCGCGGCTTCGCTCCTGGAAGGGTCTGTTGGCCCTGGGTTCGCTGGGCTGCATCCTCCTGATCTGGGCATTGAAGGATGTGCCCTGGCGGGAGATCGCGGACGGCTCCTTGAAGCCCACGATCTTTCTTGAAACGGCCGACGGCCAGCCGCTCGTCCGGCAGGGGAGGTTCCAAGGCCGCTATGCGCGCTATGAAGAATTTCCTCCGCACCTGATCGATGCCGTGCTCTCGATCGAGGACCGGCGGTTCCCGGATCATTACGGAATAGACCTCAGGGGCATCTCACGCGCCATGCTCCGTAACCTGCAGGCTGGCGAAATCGTCGAGGGCGGCAGCACCATCACGCAACAGCTTATCAAGATCCTCTATCTCGAAAGCGACCGGACGCTGAAGCGCAAGATCCAGGAAGTGGTCGTCGCCTTCTGGTTGGAATGGAAGCTCGGCAAGCGGGAGATTCTGACACGCTATCTGAACTCGGTCTATCTTGGCGCTGGCGCCACCGGCATGCCGGCGGCAGCGCGGATCTATTTCGACAAGGATATTGGTGCGCTCGACATTCGCGAGTCAGCGATGCTCGCCGGCCTTCTGCAAGCGCCAAGCCAGCTGAACCCGATCGACAATTTCGAGGGCGCTCGGCGGCGAACCGCGACCGTGCTCGACGCCATGGTTGCAAACGGCAAGCTCAAGTTGAGCGAGGCCGCTGCTGCGAAAGCCGAATTCACTGCATTGCACCTGACCCCGCCGGCGCCACGTCTGGGCAGCTGGTTCGCCGATTGGATATCGAGCCAGGCCGGCGAGATCGCGGGTTCTTCGGTCAGTTCGGTGACGGTACGCACCACTTTGGTGCCGCGTCTCCAGCGCGCCGCAGAAGAGGTGATCAAGCGGGCGCTCGATGAAGACGGAAAAGCGCTCGGCGCGTCGCAAGCGGCATTGGTGGCCATGACGCCCGACGGCGCGGTTGTCGCAATGGTCGGAGGGCGCGATTATAAGGCGAGCCAGTTCAACCGGGCTGTCGCGGCAATGCGCCAGCCAGGCTCCACCTTCAAGCTGTTCGTCTACTATGCTGCCTTGAAGCAGGGCATCAGCCTGAGCGATCGCGTCTACGACAGGCCGATCAAGGTCGATGGCTGGGCCCCGGAGAATTCTGGAGGTCGCTACCGCGGCGTGGTCACCGTTGCCGAAGCTTTTGCCCGCTCGCTCAACGCCGCGACCGTCGTGCTGGCGCAGCATGTGGGAATGGAGAATGTCGCTGCGGCAGCCAAGGAGCTGGGAATCGACGCGCCTCTCAACCCGGTGCCGGCCCTCGCGCTCGGGGCGTCGGAGGTCAGCTTGCTCGACCTGACGGGCGCCTACGCGTCCGTTCGCTGGGGGACCGCACCCGTGGAGCCATGGGGCGTGATCGACTTTCAAGCTGCGACGGAGCCCCAGGCCTTCCGGGTGGGTCCGCAGGTGACGCCGTCAGTCGATCTTTCCGCCTATCGAGATGACCTCTCTACGCTTCTTCAGCTAGTGGTGGAGCGAGGGACCGGACGAGAGGCTTCACCGGGTTTCTTTGCTGCGGGGAAGACGGGCACCAGCCAGAATAATCGCGATGCCTGGTTTGTTGGCTTTACCGATTCATTGGTCGCGGGCGTCTGGGTCGGCAATGATGACGATACGCCGATGAAAGGGGTAACAGGTGGCGCCTTGCCTGCTCGGATATGGCGCGAATTCATGCAGGCCGCCATGGCCAGCCCCTCTACGCCCGATGGCTCCGGGGCGGAGATATTGACGAGCGAACAGCAACCCGCTGCTTCGTGCAATATTCGCGCCTGCTCGCGAAGCTATCGCTCCTTCCGAGCCTCGGATTGTACGTACCAGCCCTATCGCGGCGAGCGGCGTCTCTGCGAAAAATAATGGTCCGGCTCCCCGCTCTTCCTGCTTAAGCGTAGATATCCTTGATCGCGTCCAGGGGGCCTTTCAGCGCCGTGCGCGGATGGACCAACTCCGGCTGGATGAGGTGAATTTTGTTCGTGGGGCGATGCTCGGCGATAAGCTCGAATGCTTTCTCGAGCATGCTCTCGATGTTCTGCCTGATCATGATGACGGGGAAGGGCAGGAATGAGCCGAAGGGATCATAGTCGTAGCAGCCGACGACGATGTCGGCGAAGGTCTCGTGGGGATGTTGGGCCATGAAGCGGAGCAGGCCCTCGAAGTTGATCGACGAGTTGATGAAGAGCCCGCGCGGCAACTTTCCTTGGCGCTCGTAGAAGGTCTCGAAGGCTCGCTGCGTCATCGCCGGCGAATAGCCGGTCGGCTGAATGCAGGCGTCGCTATCGCCTCCCAGCAAAGCTGATTTGACATCGCGAAAGCCTCTTATGCGTTCCCGGCTGGCATGATCGTTGCGTCCGCCAAACAGGAATAGCTCCTCGGGTTTCAGAGGGCGGGTGGCATCGAAACGCCGGATGATCGCCTCAGTCAGCATCCGGGCGCCCTCGTAGTTGTCGCTGATGACAGATGGCGCCTTGGTTCCGGGCAGGTCGATGTTGATGTGGCGGATGCCGGCGGCTTCGCAGAGGGTGTGAACGCTATCGGGATCGGTCGCACCGGTGATGAACAGCTCGTCGATCGAATAGGAGATCAGCGTTTCGACCGTCGCAAGTTCCTCCTTCGGATCGCGTGAGGCGCTGACGACGATGGGACATTTGCCGCGGCTGCGCACCTGGGCCTCGAAGGTCTGCGCCATGGATGAGAAGTAGCGGTTGTCGTACACAGGCAGAAGCAGCCCAACGAGGCCGGAGCGCGAATGGCGCAGACCACGGGCCTGCAGGTTTGCCGTATATTGGTGCTGTTCGGCCAGGTTTTGAATGAGTGCGGCCGTGCTTTCCGCGATCCGTCGTTTGCGCCAGGTGCCGTTCAGCACGGCGCTGACCGTCGAGGCCGAGCAACCGGACAGGACCGAGAGATCATAGATCGTAGCCTTCTTTTTGCCCTGCTGCTTCATGCCGTCCTCCCGACATCTCCTCTATTGCCAATTTCCCCTTGACCAAAGCTTGAATTCAAATGATATTACTTGCACCATCGATTGTGCAAGAAGGAAATGCCACTTGTGCCATCGAGGTCCGCTTGAGGAGGCGGCGAATTGGAGGACATGATTTTCCGCATAGATCGGAACTGAAACTTGGCACGCCAATTGGCGGCCGAAGGCGTGTTCCTGCGCGGAACGTTCGGAGGAGGAGAAGCATGAAAAAGCTTATGATTGCAGCGCTTGCTGCAGCGTTGTCGCTTGGAGCTTCGTTCGCTGCGCAGGCCGCCGACAAGGTTGGCGTGGTCGTCAAGATCGGTGGCATTCCGTGGTTCAATGCCATGGAGGCCGGGATCAAGGAGCAGGGGACCAAGCTCGGTCTCGATGCGTTCATGGTGGGTCCGACGAGTGCCGACCCGGCGCTTCAGGTGCGCGCCATCGAGGATCTGATCGCCCAGCAGGTCAAAGTGATCGGCGTCGTTCCGAACGATGCCAAGGTGCTTGAACCCGTTCTGGCCAAAGCCAAGGCGGCGGGCATCATCGTCATCACCCATGAATCTCCCGGCCAGAAAGGCGCCGACTGGAATTTCGAACTGGCCTCATCGAAAGGTTTCGGCGAAGCTCATGCCAAGCTTCTGGCTGAGAAGATGGGTGGCAAGGGCGAATATGCCGTGTTCGTCGGCTCGCTCACAGTTCCGCTGCACAATGCCTGGGCCGATGCGGCGGTCGCGTACATCAAGGCAAATTATCCCGATATGAAGCTCGTCGGCGAACGGTACGGCGTGGCTGAAGATGTCGACAAGAGCCGCTCGACGGCGCTCGATCTCATCTCGGCTCATCCGGACCTCAAGGGCTTTCTCGCTTTCGGCAGCCAAGGCCCGATCGGTGCCGGCCGCGCCATCGAGGAGCGGCGCAAGACTGGAGAAATCTTCGTTCTCGGGCCCTTCTCGCCCGGCCAGGGCCAGAAGCTGATCAAGGCGGATGCGATTTCCGGCGGATTCATGTGGAATCCGAAGCAGGCCGGCGAAGTCTTCGTGACGCTGGCCGATCGCCTGATCAAGGGCGAGAGTGTCAAGGAAGGCGACGACATTCCCGGTCTTGGCGTGATCAAGCCGGTCGGCAACGA
Organism: Rhizobium sp. P32RR-XVIII; assembly: GCF_012641395.1. GTDB lineage: Bacteria > Pseudomonadota > Alphaproteobacteria > Rhizobiales > Rhizobiaceae > Rhizobium. The sequence goes on from NZ_JABAIH010000003.1 coordinate 350,026, forward strand.
TATCATCGTCGATCAACTCTTGCCGATCAACAAGGACACGGTGGACGAACTCGCGGGCATGGGCCTGTAACGTTCCCCGAACGCATTCCTCCCGGGCTGCCGGGCTGGCTTCGGCTGGCTCGGTGGTGCCCGGGAATTCTTCGGATCGAAACGATGATCGCACCTGAAACTGTGGAGAGCGGCCATCCAGAGCCGCTGTTGTCCCTGCGTAACATCAACATGACCTTCGGCGGCGTCAAGGCGCTGAAGAACGTCAGCTTCGACGTTCTGCCGGGCGAGGTGCACTGCCTGGCCGGTGAAAACGGCTCCGGCAAGAGCACGTTGATCAAGATCATCACCGGCGTCTACCGTCCACAGCCCGGCGCCGTCATCGATTACGACGGCCAGACCTATACGCACATGTCGCCGGTGACGGCGCAATCCGCAGGCATCCAGGTCATCTGGCAGGACCTTGCTCTGTTTCCGGAAATGACGGTTGCCGAAAACATCGCATTTCAGACGGTGCTTGGCCGCTGGCCCCGGTTTGTCAATTACGACAGCATGCGCCAAACCGCGCTGAAAGCGCTGGCCCGGCTCGGCGTCAAGCTGGATGTCGACCGGCCCCTGAAGGACTACGCGATCGCCAAGCGTCAGATCGTTGCGATTGCGCGTGCGCTGATCGGCGAAGCCAAGCTGGTCTTCATGGATGAACCGACTGCCTCGCTGACGCAATCGGAAACGGACCATCTGCTCGACATCGTCCGGACACTCTCTGCATCCGGTGTCGCCGTGGTGTTCGTCAGCCACAGGCTGGCCGAGGTGCTCGAGATATCGAGCCGGCTGACGGTTCTGAGGGACGGGGCGCTCGTCGGCGTCTACCCGACAAGCGGAATGACCCAGTCGCGCATCACCGAGCTGATGACCGGCAAGACCTTCGACCAGACGATCCATGTCCGTGACGTCGGCAGCAATCCGGTCGTGCTGGAGGTCGAGGGTCTCACCCGGCCCGGGCAGTTTCAGGATATTTCCTTTACCGTGCGACGCGGCGAGACCCTCGGTATTACCGGCCTGCTTGGTGCCGGGCGCACCGAGCTCGCGCTGTCCTTGTTCGGCATGTTGAAGCCGAAGGCAGGTACCATCAGGCTTGAGGGCAAGCCGGTCCGTTTCTCCTCCAATCGCGACGCGATCGCGGCCGGGATCGCGTATCTCTCCGAGGATCGGCTGTCTCTCGGGCTCATTCAGCCGCAATCGATCGCCGACAATCTTGTCATCGCGTCGCTTGACCGCATCATCTCCGGTGGGCTGCTGTCCGATACCGGCAAGCAGGAGTTGGTCGCCCGATGGATCACCGATCTGGGCATCAAGATCGGCAAGCAGGACGATGCGATTTCGACGCTTTCCGGCGGCAACCAGCAACGCGTCGCCATCGCCAAGTGGCTGGCGACCGGTCCGAAGCTGCTCATTCTCGACGCTCCGACCGTCGGCGTTGACGTCGGTGCCCGCGCCGGCATCTTCGATATCGTCGCCAAACTCGCAGCCAGCGGCCTCGCGATCATCCTGATCTCCGACGAGGTGCCGGAGGTCTACTTCCATGCGGACCGCGTGCTGCACATGGCCAAGGGGCGTATTGTCAATCGGTTCACGCCGCGCGACTGCGCGCTTGAGGACATCGAGGCGGCCGTCTATGCGTAAACTCGTTCAATCCCACGCGACGGAATTTGCGCTGCTTGCCGTCATGGTGATCATCAGCCTGTTCCTGTCGATTGTCACCGACCGCTTCTTCTCGCTCGGAAACGCGTTCGATCTGCTCAACACCAGCGCCGTCAATATCATTTTCGCCGTCGGGCTTCTCGTCGTCTTGATCGCCGGCGGCATCGATATCTCCTTTGCGGTCGCAGCCTCCGTCGTTCAATACATCACCGCCATCCTGCTCGGCTGGATGGGTGGCGGAGGTTGGGTGAGCGGTCTGCTGATTGCCGGCGTTCTCGGCATCCTGCTCGGTGCCGTTAATGCTTTCCTCATCCACAGATTCCGGATCATTTCGATCGTCGCGACCATCGCCACCTTCAACATCTATTTCGGGCTGTTGATGTTTTTCACGCGCGGCGTCTCGATTTACAATCTCCCGGACTGGCTCACCTCGCGCGTTGTCCTGTTCGAGCACGAGATGGCGGATGGGAGCTGGATCGAGATCACGCTACCGGTGCTGGTCATGGTCATCTGCGTCGTTGCGACCTGGCTCTTCATCACCCGAACGACGACGGGGCGGCAGCTTTATGCCTTCGGCGATAATCCCGAAGGGGCGCGCCGGTTCGGCATCAATATCGCCGCAATGCAGTTCATCGCCTTTGGCTGGCTTGGTCTGATGGCGGGAATCGCAGGTCTGATCCAGGCGCATTACGCACAGGAAGTCGTTCCAAACGCGCTTTATGGTCGTGAGCTGGACGTGCTTGCCGCCGTAGTGCTTGGCGGTGCCCGGCTCGGCGGCGGCAAGGGCTCCGTCCTCGGCTGCGTGCTCGGGGTTCTCTTGATCTCGATCACGCAGAACGGCCTCAATCTCGCGGGCGTCTCGCCCTATGCTTTCAAGATGATCGTCGGCGCGATCATCCTGGTCGCCATTACGCTGTCGAACACCAGCATCGAAAAGCTGCTGCCGTTCATGCGTCAGGAAGGAGGCCGCAGATGACCGCCCTCCTTAAACGCCGCTGGGCGATCATCGGGCCGGAAATGGCCGGGCCCGGACTTGCGCTCTTTATGGTCCTGCTCTTCTTCAGCTTCGCGTCACCACAATTCCTGAGCCGCGCCACTTTCGGTTCGGTGGCCTTCCAGCTACCGGAACTCGGGCTTCTCACGCTCGCCATGCTGTTGCCGGTGCTGACCGGCGGGCTCAATCTCGCGATCACCTTCACCGCCAACATCGCCGGCCTGACACTGGCCTGGGTGCTGAAGGCACACGGGGGTGTCGATGCGGGACCCTTTGCTTTCGTGCTCGGTAGCCTCCTCGCCATCGGCGTCGGGGCGGCGAGCGGCGTGGTGATGGGGTTGGTGATTGCCTATACGCGGGCCCACCCGATCCTGGTGTCGCTGTCGATGATGATCTTCTTGCGCGGACTCGGCGAGTTCTTGACGCACGGAGGAGATGTGTCAGGTTTCCCGGCCTACCTTGCGCCTCTCGGCCACGGCAGCGTGCTCGGCTTTCCGGTGCCGCTCCTCGTCTTCATCGGCTGCGTGGCGATCTGGCATCTGCTGCTGACACGCATGAAGCTCGGCTTCAACACCTACATGATCGGCTCGAACATCGAGGCGACGCGATATTCGGGCATCAGTACGCGCAAGGTCCTGGTGCTGGTCTATACGCTGTCTGGCGCCATGTGCGCGGTCGCCGGCATCATCATGCTCGCCCGCTTCAACTCGGTGCGCGTCGGCCACGGTGAATCCTATCTGCTGATCACCGTGCTTGCCTGCTTCCTCGGCGGCGTCAATCCATTTGGCGGCTTTGGGAGGGTCATCCCCGTCTTCGTGGCGCTCGTCGTTCTGCAGCTGCTCGCATCCGGCCTCAACCTGATGGGGGCCAACCAGCATCTTGCGACAGCCGTCTGGGGCATCCTGCTCATCACCGTGATGATCCTGCGCTATGCGGCCGGGCATCTCAAATTTCTCAAGCGAAAAAAGGGATAAGGCCATGGAAGGTTTCGGTGTTCACACCAGCATGTGGACCATGAACTGGGATCGCGCCGGTGCGGAGAAGGCGATTGCCGCCGCCGTCAAGTACGAGATGGATTTCATCGAGATCGCGCTCCTGAATGCGCCGGCAGTCGATGCAGCGCATACCAGGGCGCTGCTGGAAAAACACAGGCTGCGCTCTGTCTGCTCGCTTGGCCTGCCGGAAAGCGCCTGGGCCTCCGTTCGTCCCGACGCGGCGATCGAGCACTTGAAGGTCGCCATCGACAAGACGGCGGAAATGGGCGCGGAAGCGCTGTCCGGCGTGATCTTCGGCGGCATCGGCGAGCGCACCGGGGTTCCGCCGACTGAGGGCGAATACGACAATATCGCGCGCGTCCTGCAGGCGGCGGCCAAGCATGCCAAGCCGAAGGGTATCGAACTGGGTGTCGAGGCGGTAAACCGTTACGAGAATCATCTGATCAATACCGCCCGTCAGGCGGTTGACATGATCGAGCGGGTCGGTGCCGACAACGTCTTCGTTCATCTCGACACCTATCACATGAACATCGAGGAGAAGGGCGCCGCCAACGGCATTCTCGATGCTCGCGATCACCTGAAATACATCCACCTTTCGGAAAGTGACCGCGGCACGCCTGGCTACGGCAACATTCCCTGGAACGAGGTGTACGCGGCACTCGCTGCCATAGGCTTCAAGGGCGGGCTGGCGATGGAAAGCTTCATCAACATGCCGCCTGAAGTCGCTTACGGACTCGCGGTCTGGCGCCCGGTTGCGAAGGATGAGGCCGAAGTGATGGGCAACGGCCTGCCGTTCTTGCGCAACAAGGCGCGGCAATACGGCCTGATCTGAACGGCAATCCGGAAAGCCGAAATGACGGAAGGGCAGGCAACCGATCTAAGGGAAGACAGACAGCCGGCGACTGTCGCCGTGCTTGACGTGGGCAAGAGCAACGTAAAGCTCAATGCAGTGACGGCCGCTGGTGACATTGTCGAAACGCTGTCGGTCTGCAACCCGGTGCTGGAAGGCCCGCCTTGGAAGCATCACGACCTGCAGGGGCTGAGCGATTGGGTGTTCGACAATCTGGCCGCTCTTTCCGGACGCCACCCGCTTTCCACCTTCGTCGCGACTGGTCACGGTTCCGGTGGCGTGCTGGTCGGATCTAAACCCGATGACGGCGATGGAGCCGTCCTGCCGATGATCGATTACGAGCAGGCTTTACCGGACAGTATCCGCGAAGGCTATCGACCGCTCTCCGGCTCCTTCCTCGATCGTGGCAGTGCGATCATGCACGGTGCCACCCATCAGGCGCGGCAGATTTTCTGGATGCAGCAGGCGCAGCCTCGGGCTTTTGCTCGAGCACGCTGGTTTCTCGGCGTGCCGCAATACTGGGCGTGGCGGCTATCGGCTGTGGCGGCGTCGGAAACGACGGTTCTCGGTGCGCAATCCCATTTGTGGAACGTTGCGGAAAGACGCTGGTCGCCAGTCGTGACCTCGCAAGGCTGGGCCAGGCTGATGCCGCCATTCGCCACGGCCTGGCAAGCAATCGGCACCATCCGCGCGGGTCTTGCGAAGCGGTATGGATTGCCGGCCGATATGAAGGTGCTGGCGGGCATCCACGACAGCAGCGCCAACTTCTACCGCTATCAGGCGGCGGGATTGGAGGATGCGACCGTCGTTTCCACCGGCACCTGGATCGTTGCGCTGAACGCCGAGACGCCGCTTACGCGATTGGACGAGCATCGGGGAATGACCTGCAACAGCGACGTATTTGGCCGTCCCGTCGGCGGCGCGCTGACGATGGGCGGGCGGGAATTCGGCCACGTCGCAGGGGTTGGCAATGCCAACGGCGGGGCGAGCGCGAGGCTTGTTAGCCGGCTGATCGGGCAGGGCACGATGGCCTTGCCCTCCTTCGGGAACGATGACGGCCTGTTTCCGGGCAGCGCCGGCAGGGGAAGGATCGTCGGCCCTCGGTCGACCGATGACGCCGAGCGCAGGGCATTGGCGGTTCTTTACACGGCGCTGCTGACGATCGAATGCGTCGATGCGCTGGCGAACGGCGGACCGCTTATTCTCGATGGCAGCTTCCTGCGGGATCCGCTCTATGGCTCGCTCGTGGCGGCGCTCCGTCCGGATTGTGAGACGCTCGCCGGCCTCGAGCCCTATGGCGTTGCATCCGGCGCAGCGCTCCTGGCAACCCATAGACTCCGCCGGGGGCCGCCTCGATCGCACTCGAAAAGCCTCCGGTCTTCCATCATCCGCCCGCCGAGTTGGCGACCTATGCCCAACGCTGGCGAAGCGAGGCGCGGCATGCGGCGCGCAACGATTTCAACGTCCATCAGGAAAGGTTCACTTCATGAACGAACACACCGATATGACAGCGCTGCGTCGCGAAATGGTCGATGTCTGCCGGCGGATGAATTCGAGTGGCATCAATCAAGGTACGGCCGGAAACCTGTCCGTGCGGACCAGCAGCGGTTTTCTAATCACCCCGTCGTCCTTGCCCTACGACGCGATGACGCCGGAGGACTTGGTGGAGATGGATTTCGACGGCACCTATGTCGGCCGCCGCCCATCGTCCGAATGGCGCTTTCATCGCGACATCCTGAAGAACCGCACCGATATCAATGTCGTGCTGCATTGCCATTCGATTTACGCGACAACGCTCGCCTGCCACCACACGACTATTCCCAGCTTCCATTATATGACCGGCGTTGCCGGCGGCACGACGATACGCTGCGCCGAATACGCGACGTTCGGGACACAGGCTTTGTCGGACAACGCGCTGGTGGCGCTGAAGGACCGGATCGCCTGCCTGCTCGGTCAGCACGGCCAGATCTCGCTCGGCAAGATTTTCGAGTCCGCCCTGTGGCTGGCGATCGAAGTCGAGACGTTGTCACGCATCTATGTGCAGGCCTTGACGCTCGGCGAACCGCCGGTGCTGCCCGACGACGAAATGGCGCGGGTCCTCGAGCAAATGCGCCGCATGAGCTATGGACAAGCGCCTGATGCGGAAGGTGTCAACGACATTGCACGGCCGCGAGCCGGTGTCATTTAAGCTCCCTCAGTGTCTGTTACTCGGAAAGGGCGCTGCATTCTCGCTCTTAGAGCAGCAGAGCCTCGAAACATTTTCACGGCGGTCGAGTTAACGCTTCACTCTGTTTCAACCGGAAGGCACCGCCTTGACCAGAATGATGTTTGGCCCAATCCTCACCGATGACGGCGTTCTTTTTCGGCTCTGGGCGCCTTTTCATAGACGCGTATCTGTGAAGCTGGAAGGTGCCAAGCCACTGGAGATGCGGCCGGTTGGTGACGGATGGCACCATTGTGAAGTCTCGGGCGCCGGCCCGGGCACCCTTTATCAGTTCGTGCTGCCCGACGGCCTTGAAGTTCCCGATCCCGCTTCCCGCTTCCAACCGCGGGACGTCCATGGCCCAAGCGAGGTTATTGATCTGGCGTCTTATGGCTGGAGCAGAGAAGCGTGGACGGGCCGGCCATGGGAGGAGATCGTCATCTATGAGATGCATATCGGCTCCTTTACCCAGGAGGGTCGCTTCCTACCCGCGATTGAAAGGCTTGATCACCTGAGGCAGCTGGGCGTCACGGCAATCCAGATCATGCCCGTCAGCGATTTCCCGGGTCGCTACGGTTGGGGCTACGATGGAGTGCTTCCCTATGCTCCGGATAGCAGCTATGGGCGACCGGAAAATCTGATGGCCTTGGTAGACGCGGCCCATCACCGGGGAATCTGTGTGTTCCTCGATGTCGTCTACAATCACTTCGGGCCGGATGGAAATTACATGCCGGCCTATGCGCCGCTGTTCACCGAGCATCACAAGACGCCATGGGGCAATGGCATCAATTACGATGGCGAGGATTCGGGGCCGGTGCGCGAATTCGTCATCCAGAATGCCCTCTATTGGATTACCGAATTCAGGCTCGACGGTCTGCGCCTCGATGCCGTCCACGCCATCAACGACGACAGCCAGGAACATCTCCTGCACGAGCTCTCCCGTCGTGTGCGGGCAGCCGCCGCAGGCCGCAATGTCCATCTGATTGTCGAAAACGAAGACAATGACAGCGATATTCTGAAGCGAAACGCCGAACGTGCGGCACCGCTCTTTACGGCGCAGTGGAACGACGACATTCACCACGTGCTGCATGTTGCAGCGACTGGAGAGACTTTCGGTTATTATGCCGATTACGCCGGTGACGTCGCCAAGCTCGGCCGGGCGCTCGCCGCTGGCTTCGTGTTCCAGGGCGAGCACATGCCGTATCGTGGACGGCCCCGCGGCAAGCCGAGTGCGGAGCTTCCACCCACAGCCTTCATCTCCTTCATCCAGAACCACGACCAGATCGGCAACAGGGCGCTGGGGGATCGGATGGTCGCCTCACGCCCGAAGGACGCGATCAAGGCGATTACCGCTGTTTACCTTCTGGCCCCGCAGGTTCCAATGATGTTCATGGGTGAGGAATGGGGCGCCGAAGAGCCCTTCCCCTATTTCTGTGATTTCAACGAGGACCTTAACGAAAAGGTCAGGAAGGGTCGCCGCGAGGAGCTGTCCCGGTTGCCAGGCTTCGATGCCGAAGACCTTCTCGATCCGACTGCGCACTCCGCATTCGCTTCAGCCAAGCTCGATTGGTCAAAGCTTGCCGATGCCTCTTCGGTGGATATGCTCGGCTTTTACAAGACACTTCTGGAGATCAGGCACCGCCGGATCGCGCCCTTGCTGCAGGGTCTCGGCGGCAAGACCGGTGTCTTTCGCACCGCAGGGAGCGCGGTCGCAGTCGATTGGACGCTGGCCGGGGGTGTCCAGCTGCATCTGCTCGCCAACCTGACCGATCAGGAGAGGTCCATCAGTTCGCAGAATAAGAACATGGAGCAGATTTTCGCCTGCGGCTCGATCAACCGCGGCCGTCTCGCACCATGGTCGGTGATCTGGAGCATCAGCAAGACCTGACCTCGCGAAGGACGACGGCCGGAGGCGAAGAAGGCGACTGAACGATGAAGTCCAAGCAACTCGACGAACTGGCTCGGCGACACGGCATCAGCATCACCAGGCCCAGTCCGGATGGTCAGGAAGTGCCGATCTCCAACGAGACCAAGCGAAAAATCCTGGCCGCCTTGAAGATCGAGCCGCGGCCGAAGAAAGGGCCGCCGAAATCGTCCGGGAAGGCCGGCGCCCATTCGGCAAGGTCCCGCTCGATGAAAAAGAAGACCCCGAAAGCATACTTGTCGGAGGGACTCAGTAAGACCCGTGTCTGGGGGATCAGCCTGCAGCTCTATGAACTGCGTTCCTCGCGCAACTGGGGAATGGGGGATTTCGAGGATCTTACGGTTATGGCGGATCTCGTCCGGTCGCTCGGGGGTGACTTCATCGGCCTCAATCCGTTGCATGCTCCCTTTCTTGCCGATCCCGATCGCTGCAGCCCCTACGAGCCTTCGAACCGCCAGCGACTCAACCCGCTCTACGTAGCCGTCGATCAGGTTCCAGGCTTTGCGAGCAGCCTGGCGCTCGATCGCCGACTGGAGGATCTGCGGCAAACCGATCTCGTTGATTACGTTGGGGTCGCTCACACAAAGCTCGCCGTCCTGAGGTCTCTTTGGGCCAACTGGCAGAGAGGCGTGCCATCGCGCCACCCGGTTTACGATCCTGCGGATTTCGAGGCGTTCCTGCATGAGGGCCGCAAGGGGCTGCGCCGTCATGCGCTCTTTGAAGCAATCTCGTTTTCGATGGTGAAATCGGCGGCAGGAGCTGGTTGGCATACCTGGCCGGCCGAATATCAAAACCCGGATAACCCAGCCGTTGTGGAATTCGAGCGGGAGAATGCGGACGAAGTTCGCTTCCATATGTGGCTGCAGTGGCTGGCACACCGGCAACTCGCCGAGGCGGCCGAGCATGCGCGCAAGGTCGGCCTGCGGATAGGGTTCTACCTCGATCTTGCGGTTGGCGAAGCCATCGACGGTTCCGCGACCTGGAGCAAGCGGGACATCTACATCGCCGGGGCAACGATCGGAAGCCCGCCGGACCCCTTTGCGACGCAAGGTCAAGATTGGCATCTGGCCGCATTTCGGCCCTCTACGATCGCTTCGGGCAGGCGTTCCCCCTACCGTCGGATGGTGAGCGCGGCGATGCGCTATGCCGGCGCCATCCGCATTGACCACGCGGCGGCGCTGAGGCGCCTCTTTCTGGTGCCGCTGGACAGCCTGCCGGAGGCTGGCGCCTATGTCGACTACCCGCAGCGTCGGTTGCTGAAGATCCTGGCAAAGGTCTCGGCGCGATACCGCTGCGTGGTGATCGGCGAAGACCTCGGCATGCTTCCAGAAGGATTGCAGGATGATCTCTCCGAGGCGCAGATACTTTCCTATCGCGTCCTTTCCTATGAGCGGGACAAAAGCGGCTTCAGACCGGCGGAGGTCTATCCGGCCCTGGCCCTCGCCTGCATCTCCACCCATGACCACCAGACGTTGGCCGGCTGGTGGCGAGGTCGCGATGTCAAGGCAAGGGCCGAACATGGGATCGTGCCGCCCGATGTGACGGAACAACATGTCAAGGAACGGAAAAGTGAGCGCAGGGACCTCAAGGAAGCGCTCGGGAACGCAGGTCTTGATCCGCCGGCGCAGCTCACCGCTAGAACAGCGGATGAAGAGAAGCTGCACGATCTGGTTGTCTGTGCGTACCGCTTCATTGCCAGGACCCCCTCGCTCCTTGCCGCCGTCCGCCTTGCCGACCTGACTAGCGAGAAACGGCCGACCAATATTCCAGGCACAAGTGACGACTATCCCAATTGGAAACCGAAGCTGTCGGTGGCCATCGAGAATTTTGGCGCGATCCCGCTCGTTGCGAGGATAGCTGCGGCGATGCGGAATGAACGGCCGAAAGAGTAAGCCGATTTGGCATGTTTTGAAGGAACAAGTTCCGGCGACCTTCCGTTACAACGCAAAACGCTGTGGCGAGGCATTGATCATGGATACGCGCCCCCAGTTCGCTTCCCGAATTTCTCTCTCTCGACTGCCACCGCAGATTTACTACGTGCATCCCTTGATGCTGAAGGGGCTGGAAGCCTGGAGAGAGGTGTTCGCGCATGCCAAGGACCTTGGCCTGGACACTGTGCTCACGGCTCCCCTTTTCGAACGCGGCCATAATGCCAGCGTCTTCGTCGCCAGGAATTTCGACCGGCTTGACCCTGAGCTGGGACTAGGGGAATCCGTTGGGGACGGTCTCAAGGCGTTGGTTCAGGCGGCTCGAGAGAACGGCGTCCGATTGATGCTCGACCTAGTCGTCGACCGGATTGCCCTCGATGATGAAACGGCGGAACCGATGACTGCCGATCCGCGCGTGGCACCACAGGAAAATCTCAGCCGGCGCATCGATTTCATGGGTGAGGCCAAACACATCGAGGATTGGCGCACCCGCTTGATTTGGCTTACGGGCCTCGGCATCGCCGGTTTCCGCTGCATGGGGATCGGACGGCTGGCGCCGGAAGCGTGGCGCGAGCTTATCGCCTCGACCCGGCAGTCGGCTCCGGAAACGACCTTTCTCGCCTGGACGCCAGGCAGTGCCTTCGAAGACCGCAAAGCCCTTGCAGATACTGGCTTCGACGGCAGCTTCTCCTCGTTTGCATGGTGGAACCTTGAGGACCGCTGGATCATGGACGAATACCAGATCCAGCGGCAGATCGGCTATCAGATCACCTTCCCGGAAGCGCCATTCGGCAGGCGCACCACCAACGGCACGGACAGTTGCGAAGTTCTGCAGCGCAAGGCTGTCCGGGCGCTGAAACTTGCATCTACGTTTGCCAGTGGGTTGATGATCCCCATGGGCTTCGAATACGGAGTGGAAACGCCGCTCGACCCGCTGCATGGCGACGGAAGCGGCTTGGCGGGACTTCGTGACATCGGCTCGTTCGATCTCTCAGGAGACATCCGTACTGTAAGCCGGGGAACGAACAAGACCACCGCCGGCTTCGCCCGGCAGCCGCTGAGGTTGGTCTTCGCCAGTCAGACGCCGACGGTCGCCCTGATGCAGACCGAACTGGAGGACATCCGCACGTCGCAAAAGGCGCGCGTCGTCATCCTCAATCGCGACCTCAGGCGCGTGGCGCAAGCGCCGTTTAACGCCGTCCGCGAAGCAGCCTCCGCCTTCCTGCCGCTAAAGGCTCTCGACGCGGAGGATGAGGCCTTTACCGCTGAGCTCAAACTAAAGCCGGGTGAGCTGCGGATATTCGAAGGAACATCGTCAATTCCGATCGTTGATGCGGTCCGGGTGCCGAATGTCGACGAGGCCGCGGCCTCTGCGAGGCTGGCTATCGAGAACATAACGCCTTCGGTCGATCAGGGGCGTTTCGTCGTCAAACGCATTGTCGGCGAGACGGTGAAGGTCGAGGCAGATATTTTCGGTGATGGCCATGACCCGCTGTCGGCGGCTCTGCTTTGGCGACCGGCCGACGAGACGAAGTGGAACGAGGTCCGCATGCAACTGATCGAAAACGATCGCTGGCACGCGGAATTCACGCCGAAGCGCGTGGGGCGCCATGAATTCATGGTCGAAGGCTGGCGCAATCCCTTCGCCATCTTCCGCTACGAATTCACGAAGAAGCACGAGGCACGGCTCGATCTTCGCCTGGAAATCCAGGAGGGCATCAACCACGTGCTCGACGCGCTCGACAACTCGTCCGGTCGGGTAAAAAAACGGCTGCAGAGCCTTTTCGACAAGCTGACCGAAGTGCAGGATTCCCAGCGGATCGAAATCCTGCTCGCCGCCGAGACTGGCGAACTGATGGCAGAGGCTGACCGTCGGCCCCATCGGGTTCGCTCGCAGGCCATTCCGCTCGATGCGGAACGCACGGCCGCCGCATTTGCGAGCTGGTACGAGATTTTTCCACGCTCCCAGAGCGGCGATCCCAACCGCCACGGCACCTTTGACGATGTCATCGAGCGCCTGCCAGCGATCCGCGTAATGGGCTTCGACGTGCTCTATTTCACGCCCATCCACCCGATCGGCAAGACGAACCGCAAGGGCAAGAACAACAGCCTCCACGCTGCATCGGGAGATCCTGGTAGCCCCTATGGGATCGGCTCCGAAGCAGGTGGCCACGAGGCGATCCATCCCGAGCTCGGCACGTTCGAAGACTTCCGGCGCCTGGTGGATGCGACCGCGGAAGCCGGTTTGGAGATAGCGCTCGACCTGGCGATCCAATGCTCGCCCGACCATCCGTGGCTGAAACAGCATCCGGGCTGGTTCGACTGGCGGCCGGATGGCACGATCCGCTATGCGGAAAACCCGCCGAAGAAATACGAGGATATCGTCAACGTCGATTTCTATGCCAGCAACGCAGTTCCTTCGTTATGGACCGAGCTGCGCGATGTCGTGCAGAAATGGGTCGACAACGGCGTAAAACTCTTCCGCGTCGACAATCCGCACACCAAACCCTTTCCCTTCTGGGAATGGCTGATCGCCGATATCCGCACGCGGCATCCGGAGGTCGTTTTCCTGTCGGAGGCCTTCACGAAGCCGAAAGTGATGTACCGCCTCGCCAAGATCGGCTTTTCACAGTCCTACACCTATTTCACATGGCGCAACGCGAAGTGGGAGCTCGAGCAGTACATGCGCGAGATCACCACGGAGGAACCGAAAGAATTCTTCCGGCCCCACTTTTTCGTCAACACGCACGACATCAACCCCGATTTCCTGCAGAACGCGCCGCGACCGGCCTATCTGATCCGTGCTGCGCTTGCCGCGACGCTGTCGGGACTTTGGGGCGTCTACAACGGCTTCGAGCTTTGCGAGGGCCGGCCCGACGCCAAGCGCAAGGAATATGCCGACTCGGAAAAATACGAGATTCGCGCCTGGGACTACGAGCGGCCGGGCAACATCAAATCGGAGATTGCCATGCTCAACCGGATCCGAAGGGAGAACCCGGCGCTGCATTCGCACCTCGGCCTCCAGCTTCTCACAGCTTGGAACGACAACATCATGTTCTATGAGAGGGCAACCACGAGCCGTGAGAACGCTCTGCTGATCGCCGTCAACCTCGATCCGTACAATGCGCAGGAAGCGGACGTGGAAATCCCGCTCTGGTCATGGAATCTCCCAGACCACGGCGCGCTTGACCTCGAGGACCTGATCACCGGCCGGAAATTCACGTTGAATGGCAAGATCCAGCGCATTCGGCTCGATCCGCATGCGGGCCTGCCCTTTGCGATCTGGCGCGTGAGATAAGGGAGGAGAACGACAATGGATACGATGACCCTAAGTCCCGGCGCGCTGGCTCAGACATCCGCGCAAGAGCCCGATCCCCTGTGGTACAAGGACGCGGTCATCTACCAACTTCACATCAAATCCTTCTTCGATGCCAATGGGGACGGCATTGGAGACTTCAAGGGCTTGCACGAAAAGCTCGACCACATCGCCGCGCTCGGCGCCAATACGATCTGGGTGTTGCCCTTCTTCCCTTCGCCGCGTCGGGACGACGGATATGATATCGCCGACTATACCAGCGTCAGCCCGGACTACGGCACGATGGAGGAGTTCACGGCCTTTGTCGAAGCTGCGCACCAACGCGGCCTGCGGGTGGTCATCGAGCTCGTCATCAATCACACGTCCGACCAGCATCCGTGGTTCCAGAGGGCTCGCTTAGCACCGCCCGGCTCGCCGGAGCGCGAATTCTATGTCTGGTCGGATACGGATCAGAAATTCCCGGAAACCCGCATCATCTTTCTCGATACTGAAAAGTCCAACTGGACCTGGGATGCCGTGGCGGGCGCCTACTATTGGCACCGCTTCTATTCCCACCAACCGGACCTCAATTTTGATAATCCGCTGGTCTTGGAGGAACTCTTGGGCGTGATGCGGTTGTGGCTGGAAACCGGCATCGACGGCTTCCGGCTCGACGCGATTCCCTATCTGGTCGAGAGAGAAGGCACGATCAACGAGAATCTGCCGGAGACACATGAGATCCTGAAGAAGATCCGGTCGGCTCTCGATGCCACGCATCCGGGCAAGATGCTCCTCGCCGAGGCTAATCAGTGGCCGGAGGACACGCGCGAGTACTTTGGCGACGGCGACGAGTGCCATATGGCATTCCACTTCCCGCTGATGCCGCGGATGTATATGGCGATCGCCAAGGAAGACCGCTTTCCCATCACCGACATCATGCGGCAGACGCCGGAAATCCCGGAAAACTGCCAGTGGGCAATCTTTCTTCGCAATCACGACGAGCTGACGCTTGAAATGGTGACCGACGAAGAGCGCGACTACCTCTGGAACATTTATGCCGCCGACCGCCGCGCCCGCATCAATCTCGGCATTCGGCGCCGTCTTGCGCCGCTGATGGAGCGCGACCGCCGCCGCGTCGAGCTGATGAACGCCCTGTTGCTCTCGATGCCGGGTACCCCGGTGATCTACTATGGCGACGAGATCGGAATGGGCGACAATATCTATTTGGGTGACCGCGATGGCGTCCGCACGCCGATGCAGTGGTCTCCGGACCGCAACGCCGGCTTTTCCAGAGCCGACCCGGCCCGGCTGGTGCTGCCGCCGATCATGGACGCTCTTTATGGCTACGAGGCCGTGAACGTCGAGGCGCAAGCAGCGGACGCGCACTCGCTGCTGAACTGGACCCGCCGCATGCTGGCCCTGCGCAACAGGCACATGGCTTTCGGGCGAGGCCCCTTGAGGTTCCTCACACCGGGCAACCGCAAGATCCTCGCGTACTTGCGTGAATACGATAATGAGACGATCCTTTGCGTCGCCAACCTCTCCCGCCTGCCGCAGGCCGTCGAACTCGATCTCGCACAGTTCGAAGGCCGCGTACCGATCGAGCTGACGGGCATGTCTCCGTTCCCGCCGATCGGTCAGCTCACCTACCTGCTCACACTGCCCCCATACGGATTCTTCTGGTTCCAGCTCGCTCAGGAGGCGGACGGCCCTGCCTGGCGCACCGAGCCTCCCGAGCAGTTGCAGGACATGGTGACCGTAGTGATGCGTCGCAATCTGCAGGAACTGGTCGACGAGCCACGGCTTTCCCGGACGCTGTCGAGCGAGGTTCTGCCGGGCTATCTCGCCAAGCGGCGCTGGTTCGGCAGCAAGGGCCAGGCGTTGAGGCGTGCATCCCTCGTTGCCGCGACCCCACTTCCCTTTGCCGGCAACCTCCTGTTGGGAGAACTGGAGGTCGAGCTCGACGGGCGCACGGACACTTATTTGCTGCCCCTTGCCGTCTCGTGGGACGACACCCAGCCGACCGCCCTCGTGCAACAGCTTGCTCTTGCCCGCCTCCGCCAAAGCCGCCGGGTGGGATTTCTGACCGACGGCTTTGCACTGGAGGGCCTGGCGCGCGGCGTCGTCCGCGGGCTCAGCGAACGTGCAGTCATCTCCGGCCGCGCCGGCAGGCTAGAATTTCTCGGGACGGATCAGCTCGACGGTATGAACGTCAACGAGGACATGCCGGTGCGGTGGCTCTCGGCAGAGCAATCCAACAGCTCCCTGATCATCGGCGACATGGCGATGGTCAAGCTCATCCGCCACATCTTGCCGGGCACCCATCCGGAAGTGGAGATGACCCGCCATCTCACGAAGGTCGGGTACAAGAATACGGCGCAGCTGCTGGGCGAAGTCGCGCGCATTGCGCCGGATGGCAGTCGCTACACCTGCATGATCGTGCAGGGTGCGATCCGTAACCAGGGCGATGCCTGGGACTGGATGCTCGGCAATCTCCGTCGCTCGATCGATGAGGTGCTGGTAACCGGGATCGACGAGGAGGCAGCGGACGAGCACTTCAAGCCACTCGTCGATTTTGCCGCGACGGCCGGCAAACGGCTCGGCGAATTGCATGTGGCGCTGGCGCAGCCGACCGAGGACGAGAATTTCAAACCCATCAGGATGTCCAATGCGGATGCCCTAGCGCTGGCAAACGCCGTCAAAGAGCAGGTCAAGGCCAGCCTCGGCATTCTGGAGGAGACCCGCGACAGCCTCGCTCCGGCCGTCGCTCAACAGATCGGGCAGCTCATCGACGGACGCGAGGACCTTTTGAAGGCGGCCGGCTACCTTGCCAAGGCTGCGGCTGGCACTTTCATGACCCGCAATCACGGCGACTTCCATCTTGGCCAGATCCTGGTCTCGGAAGGTGATGCCTACATCATCGATTTCGAGGGCGAGCCTGCCCGAGATCTCGCCGAACGTCGCGCCAAGAGCAATCCGCTGCGGGATGTCGCGGGACTACTGAGATCGCTCAGTTATCTGGCAGCGTCGGCGGATGTTGACCGGGACTTGGTAACCCAAGTGGACAATGAGAGGAATACGGCGCTCGTGGCCCGCTTCATCGAAATGGCGGGACCTGCATTTCTTCAGGCCTATTTCGACGCAATCGACAGCGCAAGAGAACTCAGCATCCCGGCGGAATCGCGCGGTCGCATCCTCGACCTGTTCCTGCTGGAAAAGGCGGCTTACGAGATCGCTTATGAGGCCCATAACCGTCCCAATTGGCTAGCCCTGCCAGTTGCGGGCTTGTCGGCCATCGCATCGAGACTCCTGGAGAACGTCGCATGAGACACGAGCGCGCAGACCTGATGATCGGCACCGCCCAGGAGGCTCTTCAAGATCTCATCGAAGGCCGCCAGGGCGATCCATTCTCAATTCTCGGACTTCATCAATATGGCGACCTTACCGTCATAAGAGCGCTGCTGCCTGGAGCGATCTCCGTGGACGTGGTGGAGGTCGGCACCAACCGCGTGCTGACGCGGCTGGAGACGATTCATCCGGGCGGGCTCTTTGCCGGCGCGATCGGCAGCCCGACCAAGTACCTCTTTCGCATCAACTGGCCCGATGCCGTACAGGAGACGGAGGACCCTTACGCTTTCGGCCTGCTGCTCGGCGACCTTGATCTACATCTCATCGCTCAAGGTACCCATTACGACCTCGGCCGCACGCTCGGTGCCATTCCGACGGAGGTCGATGGCATTCAAGGCGTCCGCTTTTCCGTATGGGCCCCGAATGCGCGGCGCGTGTCCGTTATCGGCGACTTCAATTCCTGGGATGGGCGGCGGCATCCGATGCGGCTCAGGCCGCAGGCGGGCGTGTGGGAGCTTTTCATTCCCCGCCTCACGCATGGCGAGCGCTACAAGTTCGAGCTGGTCGACGCTCACGGCAATCTCCTGCCGCAGAAGGCCGATCCGGTTGCCCGTGCCAGCGAAGCCGCACCCTCGACGGGCTCGATCGTCGCCTCCTCGAAGCCCTTCCGCTGGAGCGATGAGGATTGGATGCGCGCGCACCGAGCGGACCGAGCGCTCGAAGGCGCTATCTCGATCTACGAAGTGCATCTCGGGTCCTGGCTCAGGATCACCGAGGAGGAAAACCGGCCGCTCGATTGGGTCGAACTCAGCCAAAGGCTGGTTCCGTATGCCCGAGATCTCGGCTTCACGCACATCGAACTCCTGCCGATCATGGAACATCCGTTCGGTGGCTCCTGGGGCTATCAGCCGCTTGGCCTCTTCGCGCCGACCGGTCGCCACGGCACGCCAGAGGATTTCGCCTATTTCGTGGATCGCTGCCATGCCGCCGGCATCGGCGTCATCCTCGATTGGGTGCCGGCCCATTTCCCCACCGATGTCTGGGGGCTCGCCCGCTTCGACGGGACCGCACTTTATGAGCACGAAGACCCGCGGGAGGGATTTCACAAGGACTGGAACACGCTGATTTACAATCTCGGCCGCAACGAGGTTAAAGGCTTCCTGATTGCCAGCGCATTGGAATGGCTGGAGCATTTCCATGTGGATGGGATACGCGTGGACGCGGTCGCCTCGATGCTCTACCGCGACTACAGCCGCAACGAGGGCGAATGGATCCCCAACCAGTACGGCGGCCGCGAGAACCTCGAGGCCGTCGAATTCCTGAAGCACCTCAACAGCATCATCCATCACCGCTGCCCGCATGCCTTTACAGTGGCGGAAGAGTCCACCGCCTGGCCCGGCGTCTCGAAGCGGCTCGACGAGGGCGGCCTCGGTTTCGACTTCAAGTGGAACATGGGATGGATGCACGACACGCTGCACTACATCCAGGACGACCCCGTCTACCGCAAATACCACCACTCGGCGATGACCTTCGGGATGATCTACGCCTATTCAGAACGCTTCATTCTGCCGCTCTCCCATGACGAGGTGGTGCACGGCAAAGGCTCGCTTTTCGGCAAGATGCCAGGCGACCACTGGCAGAAGCTCGCCAACCTGCGCGCCTATTACGGCTTCATGTGGGGGCATCCCGGCAAGAAACTGCTCTTCATGGGCGGTGAGATTGCTCAGGATGCCGAATGGAGCCATGACGGCTCCATTCATTGGGACCTGCTCGACCAGCCCGGCCATGCAGGCCTGCAGCGCCTGATCCGCGACCTGAACACTCTCTACAAACGAGAGCCGGCACTACAGTTCGGAGACCTGAATCCCGCCGGGTTCGAATGGGCGGTGGCGGATGATGCGGAAAATTCCATCTACGGTATGCTTCGCAGTGCGCAAGACCGCTCCTCGCATGTCCTGATCATGTCCAATCTGACGCCGGTGCCACGGAACGGTTATCGCGTTGGCGTGCCGGCGGAGGGGCGCTGGGAGGTGATGCTTAATACCGATGCCGCGGTCTATGGAGGGGCCGATCTCGGGCAGATCGAGGTATGGGCAGAACGCCAGCCAACGCACGACAAGGCATTCTCGATTTCTCTCACGGTCCCGCCGCTTGCGACGGTTTTCCTGCGATGGGAGGGTTAGGTCGGTCGACTCAGCTGAACCTGACCGCCATTCTAGCGCGCGCCTTTGCCGCTTCTTCCTCGCGGTTGCGTGGGGGTTGCGCTGTTTCCAGCGAATCGAGCAATTCCTGGGCGGCCGCCGCGATCGAACTGACCGCGTGACTGAAAGCCACTTCATTCCGTTTCGACGGTTTGGTCGTTCCGCTCAGCTTGCGCACGAACTGAAGCGCGGCGTCCTTGATTTCCTGGTCTGTCGCCGGTGGATCAAAATTGAACAGGGGTCGTATGTTTCGGCACATGATTGGCTCCCGGTCATCTTGCATGACAAAGATAAATTATATGGTGTACCGAGTTTATTTTATAGCTCGCGGACCTGCCAATGCTTTGCGTTGTCGCCAAGGAAGAACGACTAAAGTGCGCCGGCGCTCGCGGTGCTTATGCCGAGCCGAATACGTGGGCCAAGGAGGTTTGCGACGGCTCACCGTCGTTTTCCGCGATGCGTGTCTTAACCCGTGTTTGATCGACGTGAACGAGTTCGGCGAGGATCGAAAGCGCGATGTCGCCGGCGCTCTTGCTGCCGGCAAATAGGCCTGCCGGGCCGTTGATACGGTTCAGGCTTGTGCGATCGAACCCCTGTTCCTCAAGCCGCTGCAGACGCAGGCGGTGGGTCGGTCGGCTTCCCATTGCTCCGATGTAGAAGGCATCCGTCGCCAATGCCGACGGGAGCAGCGCCAGATCCCAATCGTGGTCGTGGAACATAAAGACGATTGCCGTGCGCGCGTCGGCTTCGAATGGCGGCGTGCGGTTGGGGCTTGTCAGGTGCGTCGTCGCTACATTGAACGAAGACAGGCGCTGAAGCGTCGGCTCGTCATAGGACCAGGCAAGCACTTCGAAACCGGCGATCTGTGCCATCCGGGCGAGTTGAACCGTCGCCGGTCCGACGCCCGCAATAACCAGCCGTTTGCGCGGCCGGTAAACGCGAAGCATATGAGCTCCGAAGCAGTTCCCTTCGTCGATCACCAATTCGGCGACCTGTCGATGTTTCAGGCGCTGGTCGATCTCGTCAAGGGTATTCAGATCGGCATTGACGTCGAAGAAAAGCTCGATCGCACTGCCGCAGGGAAGCTGGATATCGAAATACTTGGAGCCGCGGCCGTAACGTACCATCCGGCTCTCCCCGGCGGCAATGGCTTCGAGCGCCTCGGCGACGACAGCTCTCTCGATACAGCCGCCGGAAAGATATCCGACCCAGTTTCCTGTTTCGGATATCGCCATCTGAGCGCCTGGAAAACGCGGTGACGATCCCTCGATCTTGACCAGCGTGACGAGAGCCGGCTTCTCGCCGCGCTTCAGCGTCTCGATCGCGAAATCGAGAACGTAGTCCTCGAAAGCTTCCCATTCACCATGAGGGTCTTTCATCTACGGAACTCCTGCTTCCGGCGTTGAGCCGGGGATTTGACCGAGCGGCCGGTTGCTCCGGCCGCCTGTCGCGCATTGTCATGCAGCCGCGCGGAGCTTCAGCAGCGCAGCGGCAATCTCAGAGGGAACTTCGAGCGGCGAGAAGTGCCGCACCCCTTCCATCACCTCCAGATGTGAACCCTTGATGTTATCCGCCAGATATTGCGCCATCTCAGGCGGCGTGGCGTAGTCTTCGGAGCCGACGCGGATCTCGCAGGGGAAGGCGAATTTATGCAGAAACGCGCGCAGATCTGCGGCGCCGAGCATTTCACAGGTTGCCGCATAGGCCGGCAGTTCGTTGGCGAGGAAGATGCCGACAGCCTGGTCGAGGATAGCGGGGTTCGCTTCCCGGAATGCGTCGCCGAACCAGCGCGTCTTCTGGAAGCCCACCAGCGCCGAGAGGCCCTCGTTCTTTGCCTTTGCGGCGCGCTCGGCCCAGGCGGCCGGTGCATTTTCTCCGTACCAGGCCGTCGTGTCGAAAAGTCCGAGACCCTGCGTCCGCTCAGGGTGATGGCTTGCGAAAGCCAGCGAGACGCAACCGCCCATCGAAGCTCCGGCCACGATCGCGGCGGGCCAGCCGATATGGTCCATCAAGTCGGCGATATCGTCGGCAAATTGCTCGACGCGATAAGGGCCTTGCGGCTTGCCGGACTGGCCATGCCCCCGGCAATCGAAGATCAGTACGTCGCCCGCGCCCTTCAGCGCTTCGACGGTGCTGTTCCAGAAGCTTTTGTCCATGGCAAGCGAGTGCACAAGGACAAACCGGGCGGCGCCGTCGCCAGGGACCAGGCGGTAGGAGAGGCGGGTGCCGTCCCGGGCTGTTGCGAAATCGGATTCTGTTTTGCGGGTTTCCACGTGGGGTTTTCCTTTATCGTCGTAGCACGTCGATGCCGCTGCCGGCCGGGTCGCCGGCAGCGGCGGTTTTGATGGTCAGCCGACGGACTTCTGCGCCGACCCCTTGGGAAGGTTGAACATTCCGCGCGGCAGGCTTTCCATGAAGGCAAGAACCTCCGGGCTTTCTATGACGTCGGCATACTTGGCATTGAGGTCGCAGAGCGCTATCGCATGGCTTGCTTCGGATCGTTCGAAACAGGCGTCCTCGACCATCGTGACGCGATAATTGTGGCTGAAGGCATCGACGACCGTCGCGCGCACGCAACCGCTCGTGGCGGTGCCGGTGATGATGACGCTGTCGCAACCGAGCTGCGTCAGATAGCCAGCAAGGTTGGTGCCGTGGAAGCCGCTTGGCTTCTGCTTGTAGATGACGATGTCCTGCGCGCTCGGGGCAATCTGCGGCATGATCTCGTTTCCGTCCTGGTTCGTACCTGTGGGCTTTTCTCCGCTACGGGAGTTTTTCCACGCCCAGGCTCCCGCATCCCAGTTGTCGTCACGCCGGACGCCGGTCGTATAGATGACGGGCATCTCGCGCTCGTGCGCGGTATCGATGAGCCTGCGGATGATCGGCAGGGCATCCCAAGCGGCCTCGCCACCGGACTGCCGCCATTTCTTGATCGACTCCAGGACAGGCTCCCGGCGATCGCCGCAGAATGCATAATTCACGTCGATCACCAGCAATGCCGGACGTTTTCCAAAGCCCTGCCTGGCGCCGTACCCTGCGAGCTCAAACACGCGTTTATCCCGCTCGGTCAAGAACTTATTCCAGATTCTCTCAGTCATAAACTCGCTCCCAAATAATCAGCAAATACAGCGCCGTCCGATGCAGGCCGCTTAACGACTTGACTTATGGCACAGTTATGATTGTATGGCAAACATACACTATGACAAGATTACATTCGACAGTCTTGCATATGTGGTCTCGCCCCTGCAGGGGTAAACTCAATCAATACCTTTCGGGAGGAGGTCAATGATGGTTTCGAAAATGACAGTGCGTAGCCGCTTGTGGGCGATCGCAGGAAGCTTGGCGGCAGTGTTTACCATGACGCCGGCGCAAGCTCAGGAGGCCTGGAAGCACGGTATCGTCGAAGCAAAGGGCGATTCCGGGTTCCTGTTCCAGGCAGCCGAAGGTGGCTTCGGCCAGAAGCATAATCTCAACATCGACATGGTGGAATTCACCGGCGGTCCGACGGCGCTGAAGGCGCTGATTGCAGGCGAGCTCGACAGCTTCGAAGCAAGCCCGGTCGTTGCTTTCGCGGCCATGCATCAGAATGCCGACATCAAGATCATCGGCTGCAACTGGCCGGGAATGACCTACACGGTCTTCGCCGCGCAGGATGTCAATTCGGCGGCCGACCTCAAGGGCAAGTCGATCGGCGTTTCGGCACCGGGTTCCCTGCCTGCGCTCTTCGGTCAGCTCGCTCTGGAAGCGGCCGGCGTTACCGACGTGACCTACGCCAATGCTGGAGGCAGCGCCGATCGCGTGCGCGCCATCAGCTCCGGCGTCGTTGCCGCTGCCGCAAGCTCGAGCGAGTTCGCCGTCAGCGCCGATACACTCAAGGTAAAGCCGCTCCTTGCCGGTGCGGAAGTGACGCCGAAATTCGTCAAGGTCTGCATCATGACGACGGGCGCCAAGATCGCCGAGCGCCGTGCCGACATGGTGAACTTCCTGGCCGCCGAAATGGAGGGCCTGACCTATGCCGTCAACAACAAGGACGCCATGATCGCCCTGGCGCGCAAGGTCGCGCACCTGCCGGACGACGACAAGACGGCCGAGTTCATCTATGATGAGGCCATCAAGTATAAGGCCGTCGCCACCGATCTCGCGATTCCCATGGAAAATCTGCAGTGGACCGACGACCAGATGGTTCGCCTTGGTGCGCTGAAGCAGAAGGCCGATGTCAGCAAATTCGTTGACGAAAGTGTTCGCCAGGAAGCCTTGGCGGCAGTTCAGAAGAAATAAGCTTGTTCAATTCGAGGAGGACTCTGCATGGCTCATCTTGAGGTGCAGAATATCGTCAAGTCTTTTGGCACACGATCGGGTGTCCAGTTCGCGCGCGCGTTGGATGGTGTTTCGTTCGATGTCGAGAAAGGCGAGGTGATTGCACTGATTGGCCCCAGCGGTTGCGGCAAGACGACCTGTCTGCGCATCATCATGGGCCTCGAGACATCCACGGCCGGTCAGGTTCGCGTGGCCGGGCGCCCGGTAGCGGGCTGTGGTCATGATCGAGGTATGGTCTTTCAGCATGCAGAGCTCCTTCCTTGGAGGAACACGCTCAGCAATGTCGGTTACGGTCTCGAGATGAAAGGCGTCAAGGAGCCGGAACTCTCGAAGAAATCCAGCCACTATCTCGACCTTGTTGGTCTCAATCACGCGGCAAAGCTCAGGCCGCACCAACTCTCCGGTGGTATGAAACAGCGCGCCGGTATTGCCCGCGCGCTTGCCATCGACCCGGAGGTCCTGCTCATGGACGAGCCGTTCGGCGCGCTGGACTCCCAGACGCGCGAGACGCTGCATGGAGAGCTTTTGTCGATCCACGGCAAAACCGGAAAGACGATTATCATCGTCACGCATGATCTCGATGAGGCCGTCATGCTGGCGGACCGCGTCATCGTGATGCAGAAGGGAACGATCGGCGAGATCGTCCCGATCGAGATCGGCCGCGACCGTCAGGACATGCGCGCCGTACGCACATCAGCAGAATATTCGAAGAAGCGCACGATGATCTGGGAAGCACTCCACGATCACGAACGCAAGGCAGCTTGAGGAGTAAGATCATGTCTACAACCACGCAGACGGACAGGGTGTTTTCCTCGAAACAGGCCGAAGGCGTAAGCAGCCGTTGGACGATGCCGAACTGGATGATCACGACGATTTCCGTGATTATCGCCTTGGCTATTTGGGAATACTTCGGCCGCAGCGCAAACCCGCTTCTTGGCACCTATCCGAGCGCTATCCTGGTTGCCGCGAAGGAGATGACCGCCGACGGCCGGCTTCTTACCGCACTCTTCGATAGCAGCAAGCCGTTCGTCGCAGGCTACCTCGCGGCCGCCGTGATCGGTATTCCTGTCGGATTGCTGCTTGGCCGGTATCGCGTTCTGGAAGCCGGCTTCGGCATCTACGTGACCGCTGGCTATGCGACGCCGCTGATTGCTCTCGTGCCGCTGATGATCCTCTGGTTCGGTCTTGGCTTCATGGTCAAGGCCGTTATCGTCTTTCTGCTTTCCTTCTTCCCTATCTGCTTGAATACCTGGTTTGGTGTGAAAGCCGTGCCAAAGACGCTGATCGAGGTCGGGACGGCCTTCTGTGCTCCTCAGGCGCAGATCATGCGAGGCATCATTCTGCCGGCAACGATCCCTTATATCATGGCGGGCCTGCGGCTCGGGATCGGCAAGGCGGTGATCGGTATCGTGATCGCCGAATTCCAGACGGCCATCTCCGGTCTTGGCGGCATCATCATCACCTCGGCCAACGGCTTCCGGACGGCTGAGATGTTCGTGCCGATCGTTCTGATCATGGTGATTGCGGTCGTGCTGTCGGAGCTGGTAGGCTTGCTCGAGCGATACGTTGCACCCTGGCAAAGTGAAATTGCCGGGCAGGACGCTCCCTGATATTCGGCTTTCAAGGCTCATCTTGTCGCCGGGGGTTCTGCCTCCGGCGATTTTCATTGGGAGATCTTTCGGATGAATACGGCGCGCGAGCAGGCTTTGTGGGATTTTGCCGTCAGCCTCTATGGCAGGCCGGGCGTCGCTGAAGCTTGTCTTGCGCTGCAGGATGAAGATGGCGTCGACGTGCCGCTGCTTCTCTATGCTGCGTGGCTCGGAGATCGAGGGATCGCGCTTTCGGCATCGGATATCGCCGAAATCATCGGGGCCATCGGCGGATGGCAAAGAGAGATCGTCTCGTCGCTGCGCGTCATTAGGAAGCGGTTGAAGGAAGGGCCGTCGCCGGCTCCTAACGAGACGACCGATGCGCTGCGCAATGCGATCAAGAGCGCGGAGCTCTCAGCCGAACGTATCGAACTTGCGCTCTTGGAGAGCCAGGGGCGCCATTTGGCCGCAACCGGCGGAGGGACCGCGGCGGCCAACATGATCGCCATTGTGGCTCACCATGGCGATGGAGTTATCGGCGAGCGGGCATCGGCCCGAGTCTGGAGGATTGCCGCAGCTGTCGGTCCCTAGTTGGAAACGTCCGTTTCTTCCTTCCACCGTTTGACGAGGGGAAGGTGGATATCGAATAGATCGAGTGCGCGACCGACTGTCTGGGTCACGATGTCATCGATCGTCTGCGGTTTGCTGTAGAAAGCGGGAACAGGCGGCATGATGATCGCACCGTTGCGCGTCGCCTGGTCCATCAATGCAATATGGCCGGCATGCAGCGGCGTCTCCCGCAACAGCAGCACGACACGGCGGCGCTCCTTGAGGCAGACGTCGGCAGCCCGCACGATCAGCTCGTCGTTATAGCAGTTGGCAATTCCGCTGAGCGTCTTGATGGAGCAGGGCGCCACAAGCATGCCTGCAGTGCGGAAGGAACCCGAGGACACGGCGGCGCCGATGTCCCGGTAGTTATAGAGCTTGTCCGCGAGGCCCCGGATTTCCTCCGCCGGCATGTCGATTTCATCGGCAGCCGTCCGTAAAGCGGACGGTGAGATAATCGCATGCGTCTCCACATCGGCAACGTCCTTCAGAAGCTGCAGGGCGCGCACGCCATAGATGATGCCAGAGGCTCCGGTTATTGCTATGATGAGGCGTCGCATGCGATCTGGAACTTTCTTTAAGCTTGGATGAGTTCTGTAGGTTCATTCCGGTGGAGAGCCGAGCGCGCCGAATTCGCGACATGGGTTTCGGCGGCCACATGGGCAGCCTGCTTATCACGCTTGCCGATCGCGTCGACGATCTGCTCGATTTCCTTGATACTCTGAAGCCGCCGCTCCGGCCGCACGACGGACTGGCGGCGAAGTGGGGACGTTAGAAGAGTCAGCTTTTTCAGCAGGTCGAAAGCGATCGGATTGCGAGCCCCGGAGCATATGAGATCGTAGAAGTCGCGCTTCGCGGCAACGATCTCTTCGGCGGTTCCAGTCTTGTAAGCCTCCTTCAGCCGCTTGCTGTGGCGTGTGAGGGCCGCCACTTCGGCGTCAGGTGCGTTTTCTATGAATTGCTCGATGATCAAAGGCTCCAATACGCCGCGGATGCGGTAGATATTTCCGGCATCCTCGGCCGTAACCGTGACGACCGCGAGCCCGCGATTGTTGAGTTCGGTCAATATTCCTTCGGCTTGCAGCTGGCGCAGCGCTTCGCGAAGAGACGTGCGGCTGACATTCAGTTGCTGGCAAAGATCTTTCTCGACCAGACGGGCACCGGGCTCCAGATGGCCGGTTTCGATCGCCCGCCGCAAAGACTGGATGATCTTGTTACGCAGGGGTGCGGACTCCTGCTTGAGGGGTGCAAAAAGCTCGATTTCCCGATTATTCATGATTTCCCCGCTAAGGCCTCTTCATAGTGCCACATTACATGACTGTCACACAGACAGACATTGTTCAAAGATCTTTATTGCGCGCATTAGCGAGTCTTCGTCAAGGGAGCCCGTGGATGCCTCCCGGCGCCGGAATCGTGCCGGCGTCGGGGGTATATTTGCGCGGTGGCAGCTCAGTCCTTTTTCTCTATGTCGCGAACGGGAGTTTCCGGTTTGATGCCGGGCCGGCGGCGTGAAAACGTATTCTCGCCGGTCGCCCGCCAGTCCCCCGTGACTGCCGAATCAGCAAACCCGGTCCAGAGATCGCTCCAGTCGCCAAGCGAATAGCCATGCCATGGCGGCTGCGGCGAAAGACGCGGGAGCTGCAGATCTTCCCAGATCTTTCGCGCACGTGTCATGTAGGGCTCTGCCGGCAGGGCAAGCGGCGGCATCGGCGCCTTGAGCGTCGCGTCGATCAAGAGGGTGCCTTCGGCGCGTTTCGAGCCCGATTTTGGACCATGCCCGCCCGAACGATAGGGACTGACATGCACATCATCGATCATGTTGGCGCGATAAGCGAGTGACCAGAATACGGCGTCGGCATTGCGCGCATCGATGTCATCAGAAACTGCGATGACGATCTTTCCGCACTGAGCCTGCAGGTTCGCGGCACCCTGGAGGCCACGCCAGATTTCCGATTGCGGAGCCGAGCGGTCGAATTCCAGGAAGATGACCTTCCGGATATTGGTCAGCGGTTCGTGCATGACGACGCGCTTGATTCCCTTGACGTTCAGGACCTTCTTCAGGTGATTGTAGAAAAGTGGCTCGTAGGCGACGCGCTTGAGCACGCTCGACTCGCTCGGGGTGACCTGGCTGACGATCGATACAAGTACCGGCTTGCGCTTGCGGGTGATTGCCGTCACGCGCATCGACATGTTGAAGTCTTCGAGGGCCACGTGTCCATGGCTTTCGCCGAACGGACCTTCTGGCTCGAGAAGTTCGGTGTCCACCAGTCCTTCGATGACAATCTCGGCGTCGGCCGGCACTTCGAGGTCAATCGTTTTGCATTTGACGATCCTGATGGGCTTGCCGGTCAGTCCGCCTGCGACGCCAAGTTCGTCCTGATCGATCGGCAATTTCTGTGGGCCGGTGAAAAGCACCGCCGGGGCGCAACCGATCACGATCGCGCAGGGCATCGGCTCACCGCGCTTCTGATATTTGAGCCAATGCTGGTATCCGCCGGCGCCGCTGAGGCGGCTTGCCATGCGTACGCCAAGGCGATCTTCAGCCTTAAGTGCGGCGCGGTAGGTTCCCATGTTGCGAATGCCGTTCTCCGGATCGCGGGTTACGCAGAGCGTTGCAGTGAAATAAGGGGCACTGTCGAAGCCCGGCGTGGAAACCGGAACAGGCAAGCTGCCAAGACCACCGCCTTCAGCCTTCAATGCATCGCCGGTGATGACGACTTCTTGGCATGGCGCCTCATCGACCATCACCGGATCGATCGGGTTCTCCATGGCGCGAACCCATACATCGCCAATCTCATCCTCCTCGACGCCGAGGCCGGCTGCATAGATCGCGGGCGAAGCCGCAAGCACGCCGACAGCCACGGGGATGTCGTATTTTTCGCCTTTTGCTCCGTGAACATCGGTAAACAGAAAACCGCGGCGCTGATCGTCGGGCAGGCCCCCCTGGAATTGCCAGCGCGCAAGCGGATGAAGCTCCGCATCCTTGTCGATCGGCACCTGGATTTTGGTCAACAATCCATTCGCCTCAAGCCGGGCGAGGTGCTCCTGGAGATCCTGCGGAGCATTCTGCTCTTTTGTCCTCATAAAAATGGTGCTCCCAAATGCGTTTCCGCGGCCGAAGAGAGGCCGCCTCCCGCTGATTTTCGATCATTCACAATCGCACATAGGCCGGATCGCGAAACAAGATGTTTAAAAACGCCCGTCTTTTTCGATTGCATTAACATCGCCATACTGTCATACATTATGACGAGAAGCAACAGCGTACTGCCTGATAGCAACGGCATGCCGCAAGTCGCGGAGGATGAGAGTTCTGAATGGCCAACCCAACTCAAAAACGCGTTGAAACGCTGGAGCAATCTGCGCGGGAGAAGATCAGCTACCCCGCTCTCTCGCCTGAAATGAAGCTTGTCGAAGAAGCTTTCTTCCGGCATGTGGGCAAGCCCATTCCGCGCAAGGAAGATGGACGCCTGATCACCGGCAAGGGCCGGTTCTCCGACGACTTCAACTTTCCGGGCCAGACCTATGCGGCGATGGTGCGGTCGCCATATCCTCATGCGCGTATCCGGTCGATCGATCCGAGCGAAGCGCTGTCCAGTCCCGGTGTTCTTGCTGTGCTGACGGGGCAGGATGTTCTCGACGACAAGCTTGAGCCGCTCCCTCACAGCCCCGTGCCGTCCACAAAATTCGATATAAAGTTGACGGCGCCAGATGGCGGCAAGCCGTTTATCGGACCGCATTACCTGCTGCCGGCTGACCGGGCGCGTCATGTCGGCGAGGCCGTTGCCATGGTGGTGGCCGAAACCGCGGCGCAAGCAGCCGACGCGGCCGAAAAGGTCCTTGTCGATTATGAGGAACTGCCGCACGTGACAAACACGGCTGCGGCTGCCGAACCGGGAGCCCCGGCTGTCTGGGATGAAGTCCCGAACAATGTATTCATCGAGTCGAAATTCGGTGACTGGGCCGGAACCGATGCTGCCTTCGCCAAGGCAGATCACGTGATCCGCGCTGATTTCCATATCGACCGCGTGACCGCGGTGACGATCGAGCCGCGCGCAGCGGTTGCCAACTTCGACGCTGAGACGGGTCGCTACACCCTTTATGCAGGAAGCGGCGGAGCGGTGCGTCAGAAGGGGGAGCTTGCCAAGGTTCTAGGCATCGAACCCAAGAATCTCCGGGTGCTGTCCTTTGATGTCGGCGGCAACTTCGGCGCCCGCAACCGTGCCTACGTCGAGTTCGGCCTCGTTCTATGGGCCTCGAAGAAGGTCGGTCGGCCGGTCAAGTTCACGGCAACACGTTCGGAAGCGTTCCTGACCGACTATCAGGGCCGCGATCTGGTGACGAAAGTCGAGCTTGCTTTGAGCAAGGAAGGAAAATTCCTGGCGCTGCGGGCCGATAACCTTAGCAATGTGGGCATGCGCTGCGTCTCGCTTTCGCCACTCAGCAAAGGCTCGGGCCTGATTACCGGCTCCTACGACATACCAGTTGCAGCGCTGCGCGCGCGCGCAGTCTTCACCAATACGATGTGCACGCAGGCTTATCGTAGTTCCGGGCGCCCGGAAGTCACTTACGCTATCGAGCGTCTCGTGGAAATCGCAGCTCGCGAGCTCGGTTTCGATCCGCTCGAGCTGCGCCGCAGGAATCTGGTTCAGCCGGAGCAGATGCCCTACACCAATGCGGTGGGCTCCATCTACGACAGCGGCGAATACGAAAAGAACATGAACAGGGCTCTCGAGCTTGCCGATTGGAACGGCTTCGAGAAGCGGCAGCAGGACGCGGCGAGGCGTGGCAAGCTGCTTGGCCGCGGATTTGCCAACTACGTCGAGTCCTCGATCGGTTCGCCCAAGGAACGCGCCGAGATCGAGGTCAAGGACGACGGAACAATCGAAGTCGTGATCGGAACGCAGCCCAGCGGACAGGGGCATGAAACCAGCTTTGCCCAGGTTGTGGCCGACATGCTCCAGGTACCGGTCGAAAAGGTCTGGATCGTCCTGGGAGATACCGACATCGTGAGTGTCGGCGGCGGCTCGCATTCGGGACGCTCGATGCGTCACGCCGGTACGGTGATGGCGATGGCGTCTGCCGACCTTCTGGCCGAAGGACGCCGCCGCACCGCCGCCCTGTATGGCGTAGATGTTGACTCGATCGACTTCGAGAGTGGTTACTTCAAGCTGCGAGGCAGCAATGAAGCGATCGATATTTTCGAGCTCTCGCTCCGCACCCGCGAGGCCGACGGCCCCCTGCGGGTTGCGCGTGACAATGAAATGCACACGCCCGTGTTTCCGAATGGGGCTGCGATCTGTGAGGTCGAGGTTGATCCCGAGACCGGGCATGTGCAGATCACCGCCTATTCGACCATTGACGATGTGGGGCGCTGCATCAATCCGCTGATCGTTCACGGGCAAACCCATGGCGGTATTGCACAGGGTGTCGGCCAGGCCATGTGGGAACTATGCGCCATCGACGAGACGACGGGTCAGCCGCTCGCCGGCTCGTTGATGGATTACGGCATGCCGCGCTTCGACAATCTGCCATCTTTCAATTGCGAGATCGCCGAAGTGATCTCGCCAACAAATCCGCTCGGCGTCAAAGCGGGCGGCGAAGGAGGCACGACGCCGGCGCTCGTTACCGTAACAAACGCCGTCATTGATGCACTGAAAGATTACGGCGTCACGCAATTGCCGATGCCGCTCACGCCCTTCACCGTCTGGAAGGCCATTCATCAGGCCGGTGCACGATAACTCAGGAGAACTTCGTCCATGACCCATAAGCAAACGGTTCGCGTCATTGCTTTCCCCGGCGCTCCCAATCTCCCGGTTTTCGCTGCAAGCGAAAACGGCTTTTTTGAAGCGGAGGGTCTTTCGATCGAGCTGACGCTAACGCCGAATTCCATTGCTCAGGCCGAAAGGACTGCCGCTGGCGAGTTCGACATTATCTTCACGGCATTCGACAATATCGTCGCCTATGGCGAGGGGCAGGGGCCGGCAGGCGCCGCGGTCAATCCCGACTATGTGACGATCATGGGGGCGACGCAGCTGGAGCTTGCCATCGTTGCCGCTCCGGATGTCAAAAGCTATTCCGACCTCAAGGGACGCAGCATCGCGCTCGATGCGCTCTCGACCGGCTTTGCCTTCGTGCTCTACGAGATGTTTGCGCGGGGTGGTCTGAAGCCGGAAGATGTCACCTACGTTCCCGTTGGCGCAACACCGCAGCGGTGGCAGTCCGTGAAGTCAGGCGAGCATGCCGCGACCTTGACCATCGAGCCGTTTACCAGCATTGCGCGGAAGTCCGGCTTCAACGTACTTGGCCTTTCGACGGAGATTTTCGACAGCTACCAGGGCGGCGCCGTTGCCGCACATCGCCCCTGGGCAGAGCAGAACCCGGAGACGGTGAAAGCTTTCATCCGCGCGTATCTCAAGGGTCTGGCCTGGACGCTCGATCCGCTGAACCGCTCGCAGGCCGAACGTATCCTGCAGGAAAAGATGCCGGAGATTCAACCGGCGGCCTTGCAATCGGTCATGACGAGCGTGCTCTCGCCGCGTTCCGGGCTGACTCCGGATGCCAAGATCCTCGCGGATGGCATGACGCGGGTTCTGGAGCTGCGCTCACGCTTCGGAAAGGGCGGAACGACGCTGACAGACCCGTCCAAATATCTGGACCTCGCCCACTACAACACCGTGACCGGCAACCGCTGAGCGGGTCGATGCATTCACCGGGAGGTTTCTGATGGATTTGAAGGGCGAATACAGGATCAAGGCTTCTCGCGAAAACGTGTGGAAGATGATCAACGATCCGGAGGTGTTGAAGGCGTGCCTCCCGGGCTGCGAAAGCCTGCAGGGCAGTCCGGCGGAGGGCTTTATCGCGCGGGTGACGACGAAGATCGGTCCGATCAAGGCGACGTTTGAAGGCGCGGTAAAGCTTAGCAACATCGAGGCGCCGGCAAGCTACACGATCTCCGGCGAAGGAAAAGGCGGCGTCGCGGGCTTCGCAAAAGGCGGCGCTGATGTGAAGCTCGCCGAAGACGGCAATGAGACGATCCTGACCTATGTGGCGAATGCCCAGGTCGGCGGCAAGCTTGCGCAGCTCGGCGCGCGGCTGATCGACTCGACGGCAAAGAAACTCGCCGATGAGTTCTTCAAGAGCCTCGCCGACCGTATCTCCGAGCCGCTAGCGGCACCCGTGCCGCCGGTCGCTCCTTCAGTCGCGTCGGTCGCGGCTGCGCCGTCTCCGCGTCCGGCATCCGCTGCCTCTGCTGCCTCTGCTGCCGCATCGCCTGCCATGAACCCGGCGAAACTATGGATCATCGTCGCTGCCGCGGTTGCCGTGGTGGTGATCGCAGCGGCCGTTCTCCGCTGAAAGAATAAGGTAGAAGATCATGTCCACCGTTACCCTGACCGTCAACGGCACCGAGCAGACCAAGACCGTGGAAGACCGCACGCTGCTCGTTCACCTCATTCGCGACCATCTCGGACTGACCGGGACGCACGTAGGTTGCGATACGACGCAGTGCGGCGCCTGCACCGTCATTCTCGATGGTCGCGCGGTAAAGTCCTGCACCATTCTCGCTGCCGCTGCCGATGGCAGCTCTCTGACGACGGTGGAAGGCCTTGCGAAAGGTGACAAGCTGCACGACGTCCAAACTGCATTTCATGAATGTCACGGCCTCCAGTGTGGTTTCTGTACACCGGGCATGATCATGGCGTCGGTCAATATGATCGACCGTCACGCCGGTGTCCTTGATGAACATACCATCCGTCACGAACTCGAAGGCAATCTTTGCCGCTGCACCGGCTATCACAACATCGTCGAAGCCGTCCTGCAGGCTGCCGAAAAATATCGTGATGAGCACGCCATAGCCGCTGAGTAAGCCAAAGGACGGGGAGCCCTCCATGTACACGTACGAGACCAAATATCATCGCCCGAAGACATTGGCCGAGGCTGCGGAGATTTTCGCAAGCAGTGACGAGCCGGCCTACCTTTCCGGCGGCCACACTCTCATCCCGGCCATGAAGGGCCGTCTGGCCGCGCCTGCAAACCTCATCGATGTCCGCCGTATTCCGGAGCTCTCCGGTCTCTCTGTTGCAGCCGACAGGATCGTCATTGGCGCGGCAACGACGCATGCGACGGTGGCAGGCTCCGGTGAGATAGCGGCGGCGATACCAGCGTTGTGCGGACTTGCCGGATCGATCGGCGACGTGCAGGTACGGCATGTTGGAACGATCGGCGGCTCGGTCGCCAACAATGACCCGGCAGCAGATTACCCATCGGCTGTTCTCAGTCTCGATGCCACAATCCATACCGATCGCCGGGCGATATCTTCCGACGACTATTTTGCCGGGCTTTATACGACGGCGTTGGAGGAAGGTGAAATTCTCGTGCGGCTGGAATTCAAGATTCCAGAGATCGCCGGATATGCGAAATTCCGCAATCCTGCATCACGCTATTCGCTGGCCGCATCGTTCGTCTCGAAGCTTCGCGACGGTTCTGTGCGCGTCGCGATTACCGGAGCTGGCAATTCCGGAGTCTTTCGCTGGACCGAAGCCGAGGAGGCACTGAGCGCGCGGCTGGAGCCGGGCGTCCTGGACGGGCTGCACCTCGACCCTGCTGATATGATGGGCGACATGCATGCATCCGGCGAATATCGTGCGCACCTCGCAGAGCTTATGACACGCCGCGCCGTGGCAAACATCGGCGGCGTCCATATCGACTGATGAAATAGGCACGGGCTTCGGAGCACCGGAGCCCAGTGCCTCTACCGTGACGCCCGCTTGGCATCTCCAACGCCACTCTTGCTCTCGTCGACCGCAGCGAGAAAGGCTCTCAGTTCGGCCTGTCTCTTGGCGCCCGCCATGGGGTCCGACCGGGACAGGCGGCGCGATAGGACGATGCGATTGTTGAGCTGCGCTAACATATCAGACGCCGTCCGGTTGCCGCTCACGTCCATGATCAGCGTCGAGATCTGATCCTCGATCGCCATTGTCTCGTCTTCGTTAGCCGTTTCGAGGTCGTCAAGCCGTCTGCGCAGTTCGACGACCTGACTTTCGCTGGCGTTTCTTCTAAAATCGCTAATCAGTAGGGCTTCGATCGCGCGTCGAACGGACAGGATCTCACGGATTTCTTTCGGCGTAATGGCCACCACCGATCGGCCCCTGGGCGGCACATTGACGATCATTCCCTCCGCTTCCAGATGCTGGAGGGCTTCACGCAGCACCGTCCGGCTAATCCGCATTTCTTCGCAGATTTCCCTTTCGATCAGCTTCTGTCCAGGAGGAAGAGTCCCCGAAATGATGGAGGCACGCAGGCTGTCGGTGACTTGCTGGCGGAGCGAAACCGCACGTGGAACATTCAGACCAAGACCGGACATCGCGCATCTCTCTTCGAAACTCTCCCATGACTGGGCTGGCGTTGTGTTGCAACAAACCCATCGTTATATTTCTAGAAATATAACGTCAAGTGCGCCGGCTTGAGCTGCAGGCGCCTCCTCCTCCTGCTTGTTGCAGGGACCCTGTGTGTCGGGACTGAGGAGGCTTGTTGCGGGCAGGGGGCGATTGGGTTCCGGTCGATGAGAACCGGTTCTCGATGTCGGCCCACCGCCGCCGCGGATCGCCCGGTCAGAAGCACTCAATAGCAAGAAGCACTGAGCGAGCCGATCGGCCCCGCACCGGACATAATCCCGTCGGTGAGATATGGATCTTTCGATCGTTCGGCCAACCGCCCTTCAGGGGAACAGAGCAATCGAGCGCAGATCGTCCGCAGTGGTCGTCGGGAAGCCAAAGAATTCCAGATACGCTGGTATTTGTTCGAACAACATGTCTGTTCCAACCTGGAACGCGCAGCCTTGAGCGCGCGCCGCAGCAAGGAGCGGCGTAATCTCTTCCTTCATGACGACTTCGCCCACGAACGTGGCGGAGGACAGGCGCGAGACATCCAGTGGCAACGGGTCATCTTTCCGCATCCCGAGAGGTGTCGCGTTGACGACGATGTCGAAGCCGGCGGGATCCGTCGAACCGATCGCTACGTCGGTTGCGGGATAGTATGTGTTGAGACGGTTTCGAAGCCCCTTCAATGTCGCCTTGTTGTCGTCATGAAGCGCAATCCGGCGCACGCCTGCACCGGCCAATGAGGCGGCGATGGCAGATCCGACGCCGCCGGCACCCACGACGAGCACGTCCGCACCCGCTACCTGTTGCCCCTTGCGCAGGAGCCCTCGTACGAAGCCTTCGCCGTCGAACATGTCCCCGACCAGTCCGCCGCCGGCTCCAAGTTTGACCGCATTGCAGGAGCCTGCCACCCTGGCGTTGGTCGAAACCTCGTCGAGCAGGCTCATCGTCGTCATCTTGTGCGGCATGGTGATCAGAGCGCCACGGATATTCGAAAGCCGGAAGACGAGCTTGAGGAAGGAAGGATAGTCTTCAGGCCTGCAGCCCATCGGCACGACGACCGCGTCGATCCCGCTCTTTTCGAAATAAGGGTTGTAGATCAGCGGCGCCTTGAATGACTCCGTTGGATAGCCGAGATGAGCGATCAGCTGCGTGGTTCCACTGATCATGTCAGTGACCTCGCCGCATGTCAGCGTCGGTCAAGCGGATCGTCTGACCGGATCGGGCCGATGACTTGATCGCCTCGATGACGCGAAGTGTCGCAAGTCCCTCCCGGCCGCTGACCAGCGGCTCGGCGCTGCCGCGAATGACATCGCAAAAATGCTTGAGCTGTGCGGCAAGAGGGTCGGCCGGGGTGAATGGCACGTGTTCTTCGACCAACCGTTCCAGCCAATCAGGCTTCGATGCATTGGTCCAAAGCGCAAGTTGCGGAATTGCGAGCGAACCGCCGGTTCCGCCAATTTGGTAGCAAGTCTGATCCTGCCGTGGAAAAGCCGGATTTTCACCGGCCGTCATTTCCCAACTCCAGGGAGACGCGACGGCATCGGAGGCATTCAGCGTGCCGAGAACGCCACTGCTGAACCGAAGCAGGACGACGGCAGTATCCTCAACGGCATGGTCCCTGGCGGAATTCGATTCCATCGCATGGACGCTTTCAACTTCGCCGAAGAAATAGCGGAAGAGGTCGACGTCATGAATGAGATTGATAAAGGTCGGCCCGGCACCTGCCCGGCGTCGCCATGCGACGTCGAAATAGTCGTCTGGCTTGGCCACCCAGAAGCTTCCGTGAGCGGTCAGGACCTTGCCGAGTCGGCCGCCTTCCAAAACGCGCTTTGCTGCCTGGATCATGGGGTTGTGGCGACGATGATGGCCGACAAGAATTGGGACGCCGGCTCTTTCACCAGCGTCAACGAGCATAGCGGCGGCTCCGGCATCATCCGCGATCGGCTTTTCGACGAGGACTGGGATGCCGGCCTTGATGACCTCCATGGCGTTTGCGACATGAAGCTGGTTCGGCGTTGCAATGATGACACCGTCCGGACGCTCGTTTGCGGCAGCTTCGGCAAAGGTCGTATGCCATGTCGCTCCTTTGCTTGCCGCAAAGTCGCGCCCGATGTCTGATGGATCGATGACGGCGCAAAGTACGGTGCGCCGCTCGGCCAAGATGCGTTCGACATGGCTCTTGCCGATGAGGCCGGCGCCCATAACGGCGATCTTCAAAGGAGCCATCTGCAACTGTTCTGACATGGAAGTTTCCTCGAGGGCCTAGTTGCGCAGGATTTCGCCAAGGAACTTGCGCGTGCGCTCATGACGCGGATTGGTGAAGAAATCGGCCGGGTGCGCTTCCTCGACGATCGCGCCGCTTGCCATGAAGATCACCCGGTCAGCGACCTGGCGGGCAAAGCCCATTTCATGCGTCACGCAGATCATCGTCATGCCTTCTTCGGCGAGACTGATCATCGTATCGAGGACTTCCTTGACCATTTCCGGATCCAGCGCCGAGGTGGGCTCGTCGAACAGCATGACTTTCGGCCGCATGCAGAGCGCGCGCGCAATTGCGACGCGCTGCTGCTGGCCGCCGGAGAGTTGGGTAGGGTATTTGCCGGCCTGCTCCAGGATCTTGACCCTGCCGAGCAGTGACCGGGCTCGTTCCTCGGCCTCTGTCTTTCCAACGCCGAGCGCCCGCATCGGTGCCAGCATGCAGTTCTCAAGGACCGTCAGGTGCGGGAAAAGATTGAACTGTTGGAAGACCATGCCGACCTCGCGCCGGATCGCATCGATCGCCTTTGCCTGGTTTCCCATCAGGATGCCGCCAACGCGGATCTCCCCCTTCTGGTAGGTCTCCAGATGGTTGATGCAGCGGATGAGCGTCGATTTTCCGCTACCCGAAGGTCCGCACAGCACGATCCTTTCGCTCTTGCGGACCGACATGTTGATGTCGTGCAGGGCCTGGAAGGCGCCATACCATTTCTCCACGTGGGTCATGGTGATCATCGTCTCTACGGTCGATGCAGAAGCATTGGTCATGGTCTGAATTCCATCGATCTCTCGTGGTTTCGCTTGAGCGTCATCAGCGCGCCGACACGGCAAATCGCTTTTCGAGGTGCGCGCCGAAGATCGTCAGCGGGCAGCACATCAGGAAGTAGAGGGCGCCTACGATCCCGAAGACCGTCAGCGGCTCAAAGATCTGGTTGGAGATGATGTTGCCGGCGCGGGTGAGCTCCGTGAAGCCAACGATCGAGGCCAGCGACGTTCCCTTGATGAGCTGCACGAGGAAGCCGATCGTTGCCGGCAGCGAGATGCGCAGCGCCTGCGGCAGGATCACATCCTTCATCCGCCAGACATATTTGAGGCTGAGCGCCTTTGCGGCCTCAGTCTGGCCGCGCGGCACGGCATCAATCGAACCCCGCCAGATCTCGCCCAGATAGGCGCTGGCGTGCAACGTCAATCCTATGGCGACAGATAGCCAGGCGTCGAGCTTCAGGCCGATCAAAGCCAGACCGTAATAGGCGACGAAAAGCTGCATCAGCAGCGGCGTGCCCTGAAATAAGGCGATGTAGCCGGCCGTAGCGCGTTCCAGCACCGGTATCTCGGACGTGCGGGCCAAGGCGACGCCAAGCCCTGCGATGCAACCGCAGACGAAGCCGACGGCGGACAGAAGGACGGTCCATTTCAGGCCGATCAGAAGGAAAACGAATTCTTCGCTGCCCATGATGGTGGCTCCTACTTGACCGGATAAGTGAAATAACGGGCCGAAAAGAGCGCAAAGAGGCGCATCATCAGCCAGGAAATGACGAGGTAGAAGATCAGGACCGTGAAATAGACCTCGAAGCTTCTGAAGCTTTCCGACTCGATGCGTTGCGAGACGGAAGTCAATTCATAGGCCGAGATCGCCGAAGCAATGCTGGTCGACAGCGTCAGCAGCACGAATTGGCTTGTCAGCGACGGATAAATCGCCCGTAGCGCCGGCTTGAGGATGATCAGCCGGAAGACCTGCGCCTTGTGGAGGCCAAGGGCCAGCCCCGCCTCCATCTGCCCCTTCGGGATGGACTGGACGCCACCGCGGATAATCTCGATGGCATAGGCACCGCCATTGATGCCGAGCGCGATGATCGCCGTCGGCGTCGGGTCGAGCCGGATACCGGCAAGCGGCAGCGCGAAGTAGAGAAAGAAGATCTGCACCAAAAACGGCGTGTTGCGGATGAGTTCGACGAAACCGATGATCAGCCAGCGCAGCGGCTTGAACGGCGAATCCCGCAACGCGACGCCGCCGATGCCGATCACGATTGCCAGCAGCATGCCGCAAATGGCAAGCAGGAACGTGCCGAGACAGCCAAGCAGCAGCCCAGGCAAGCCGTCGATGACCGGCGTGAAATCCAGGGTGTAGTTCATCGCCTCTCCTCAGCCGCGCATGACCATACCGGCCATCGCCTGGATCGCCAGCTCGTATCCGTTTGCGCCGAAGCCGATCATGATCGCGGTGGCGACACGTGAGACCAACGAATTGTGATAGATGCTCTCGCGGGCATGGACGTTCGATATGTGCAGCTCGATTTTCGGCGGATCAAACGTCTTCAGCGCGTCGAGCAGGGCGATCGATGTGAAGGTATAGCCGGCCGGATTGATGATGATGCCGCAGGCCGCGTTGCGCGCCTGATGCACACTCTCCACCAGCTCACCCTCGAAATTTGTCTGGCGAAAGTCGACGTCGAACCCCAGGCTCTTTGCCTTGGCGAGGCATTTTTCCTTGATATCGGCGAGCGTCGTCGTGCCGTAAATGGCTGGCTCCCGCTGGCCAAGAAGATTCAGGTTCGGCCCGTTGAGCACAAATATCGTCTTGTTCATGATCGCGCTCCTCGAAACGCGCTGGGCCCTAGCCTTTGGCACGGCAATTCCGTTGACGGGCACCGTAATGCCCGCCCCTTTTTTGCCTCTTGCTGAAGCAGTAAGTGACTTAGTTGACGGCGAACGGAATGCCGTCGAGTTTCTCGGGAAACTCCGGAACCGGAACCTTCATCCACTTGTCGTAGATCTTCTTGAGCTCACCGTTCGCCTTGATCTTGTCGATGAAGGCATTGATCGAGGCGTTGATTTCCTTCTCGCCAAGGCGCGTGCAGGCACCGTTGTAGAGCTTCTGGAATTCGAGCTTGTTTTCAAATTCCCCCGGACGCGCTTTTTCGACACGATCCATGTAGAAGATGTTGCCGCCAAGCGCCTGCACCTGGCCGGACACCAGAGCCTGGACGCTGGGCGCATCACCATCGAAGCGGCGGATGGTTGCGCTCTGTGGTGCGTTCTTGGTGACCTGCGTGTCCTGGGCCGCGCCCTTTGCGACGCCGATCGAAAGATTGGCCATGTCCTCATTGGTCTTGATCGACATCGTTTTCGGGGCGATCAGGACGATGGCGTTGGCAACATAAGGCTTGCTGAACTGAACAGCCTTGGCGCGATCCGGTAGCATCGCCATTGTCGCGAAGAGCACGTCGACGCGACCCGTCGTCAGCGCTGGGATACGGTTGTTGACTTCAAGAGGCACGAACTCGACCGACACGCCCAGTTCCTTGGCATAGAGCGATGCGATATCCGCATCGAGACCGTCCTGCTTGCCCGCGCTCGTCACAAAGCCCCACGGCGGGTTGTCGCCCTGGATGCCCACGATGAGCTTTCCTCTGGCCTTGACCTCCTCAGGCGTGATGGCGGCCGCCGGCTTTGCAAGCCCGATGGCAGCCACGATAGCAGCGGCACCCAGCATGGCATTTCGGCGCGTCAGCATCGACTTGAACATTGATTCCTCCTCCTTTTGCGGTCGCTTTCGACCCAACAGTCATCCTCTCCCGACTGTATGACCACTTGTTTGCCAGAGGAACAGGCGTAAATCAACAGAGTTTTTCAAAATCATATGATACTTTCGATTTGATCAATTGAATTGAAATGCTCACGACATTTGACATAATGCCATGAGGAGGAGGTTGGCGGCTATATGCAAGTCAGCCAACTGGCCCTCGTCTTGCCGATGGAAAGGGTTGTTGATCATGAAGACCTCGATTGCGACGGTAACGCTGAGCGGTGAACTGCCGGAGAAACTCGAAGCCATCGCGCAGGCGGGCTTCGATGGCGTCGAGATCTTCGAGAACGACTTCCTGGCCTTCGACGGGAGCCCTGCCGATGTTGGCAGGATGGCGAATGACCTGGGGCTGAAAATAACGCTCTTTCAGCCCTTCCGCGATTTCGAAGGCATGCCGGATGCGCTTCGAAGCCGCACCTTCGACCGGGCCGAACGCAAGTTCGACGTCATGCAGGAACTCGGAACCGACATGGTTCTCGTCTGCTCGAACGTCTCGCAGGCGGCCCTCGGCGGCATTGACCGCGCGGTCGCCGATTTTCACGAGCTTGGCGAGCGAGCAGCCAAACGTGGCCTGAAGATAGGTTACGAAGCGCTCGCCTGGGGGCGTTATGTCAACGACCATCGCGACGCCTGGGAGATCGTACGCCGCGCCGATCATCCCAATGTCGGACTTATTCTCGATAGCTTCCATTCCCTGTCACGAAAGATCGACATCAACTCGATCCGTTCGATTCCAAAGGAGAAGATCTTCATCGTCCAACTGGCGGATGCGCCGCTGATCGACATGGATCTGCTCTATTGGAGCCGCCATTTCCGCAATATGCCGGGCGAAGGCGATCTGCCCGTCACGGCCTTTACCGAGGCTGTGGCCTCGACAGGCTATGATGGTTATTTCTCGCTGGAGATCTTCAATGACCAGTTCCGGGGCGGCTCGACGCGGGCAATTGCCGCCGATGGCCACCGGTCACTGATCTATCTGGCCGATCAGGTTCGCCGGAGCGTCCGGACGCCGATCGGCGTTCCCATGCCAGAACGCGCTGCTGTCAAAGGTGTCGGTTTCGTCGAATTTGCCACCGATGAAGATGAGGCCGTCGAGCTGGTCGCCCTGCTCGGCGCTCTCGGCTTCCGCAAGGCTGCCGTCCATCGCTCCAAGAAGGTGACGCTGTTCGAACAGGGCGGCATCCGCATTCTCGTCAATGTTGATACCGCTGGCTTTGCGAACGCGGCCTATGCGGTCCACGGTACATCTGCCTATGCGCTGGCGCTCGTCGTGGATGATGCTGCCGAGGCGTATCGCCGGGCGCTGGCGCTCGATGCCGAGCCCTTCCGCCAGCCTGTCGCCGATGGGGAACTGGAGTTTCCCGCCATTCGCGGCGTCGGCGGCGGCCTCGTCTACCTCATCGATGACAAGAGCCCGCTCGGCCGTTTCTCGGAAATCGATTTCGAGCCCGTTTCGGAGAAGAATGGTCGTGCTGCTGGTGCCGGCCTGCAGCAGATCGATCATATCGCCCAGACAGTTGCCTATGACGAAATGCTGACCTGGCTGCTCTTCTACACCTCGATCTTCGAGACCAGGAAGACGCCCATGGTCGATATCATCGATCCGAGCGGTGTCGTGCGCAGCCAGGTTGTCGAAAATGAGTCCGGTACGCTGCGCATCACGATGAACGGGGCGGAAAATCGCCGCACGCTCGCCGGTCATTTCATCGCCGAGAAATTCGGCTCGGGAATCCAACATCTGGCCTTCTCGACCAACGATATATTCGCCACCGCCCATACTCTTCGGGTGGGAGGTTTCAAGGCGCTCCATATCTCGCCAAACTACTACGATGACGTCGAGGCCCGCTTCGGTCTGGAGCCCGACCTCACCGAGCGGCTGAAAACAGAAAACATCCTCTATGACCGCGACGAGCATGGCGAATATTTCCAGCTCTATAGCGGCACATATGGCGAGGGCTTCTTCTTCGAAATTGTCGAGCGCCGCGGCTACCGCGGCTATGGTGCGTCCAAT
The DNA here is from genome assembly GCF_012641395.1 of Rhizobium sp. P32RR-XVIII. Classification (GTDB taxonomy): domain Bacteria; phylum Pseudomonadota; class Alphaproteobacteria; order Rhizobiales; family Rhizobiaceae; genus Rhizobium. The sequence continues at coordinate 393,195 of NZ_JABAIH010000003.1, forward strand.
GCCATTTTCCGCATTGCCGCGCTCAAGAAGCAGATGCGGCCGGAGGGCATTCCCAAGGACGCCGGTTGATGCCTGAAGTCAGGCAATGCGCCCGCTTTTCAGGACATGCTCCACGCCGCTCTCGACGTGCCGGCGGATGACGGCTCGAGCCCCCTCGATGTCGCGCTTCAAGGCGAGCTCGAACAGGAGCTTGTGGTCGTCGACGACGGCCTTGCCGCGAAAGCTCTGGGCCAGCATGTGATAACGCAAAAACCGGTCGAACACGGAAGAAAGCGCCGCCATCAGCGTCGCGGAATTGCAGGCTGAGACGATCGCCTGGTGAAATTCCCAGTCATAGCGAACCCAGTCGATGGTGCGTGACGCATCGCCTGCAAGCAACTTCCTCTCCGCGGCCGCCAGCTTGTGGTGGGCTGCAACGATGCGCCCCTCCCATTCGAGATTTCCGGCCGCGAAGGACAGGCCGATCGCATGGGTTTCCAGCACCGTGCGCAGGTCGGCGAGTTCTTCAAGCTCTTTGCGGGATGCAGGGCTGACCTCGAAGCCGCGCTGCCCCTCCGCCAGCACTAGGTTTTCCGTGGTCAGGCGACTCAGTATTTCGCGCAGCGACGAAATGCTGATCGAGTAGCGTTCCTTGGCTTGCTCCAGTTTGATCTTCGCACCGGGCGCCAGGGCCCCCGAGATGATATCCTGACGGATCTGCCGGAACACGACGTCGCTCACGGTCTCCGAAGGTTCACCAGTATTTTTGAGCATGTAATCCTCTGCTTCGCGCAAGCATGCGAGTGCCGCAAGACGCTATCCTGCTTGCGAGGGAAGGGCCGATAGCAGTCCTTTTCCGAGCGCGTGCTCCACCCCTGCCTGGATGTGGCGCTGAAGGACTTTCTTTGCGGTCTTGCTGTCACGCTGCAAAGCGGCGCCCAGAAGCTGCCTATGCTCCTGTTCTGCGACATCTCCACGATAAGAGAGGGCAACCATCTGATACCGCAAATATTTGTCGAAGACGGCGGAATGTGTCTCCATGAGCAGACGGGATCCGCAGGCGGATATCAGGGCCTGATGAAATTCCCAGTCGTAGCGTTTCCAGTCTTCGGCTCTGCTGGTGTCGCCCGAAGCCATCATCTTTTCCATTCGCGCCAGTTTGTAATGGGCGGACACGAGCCGAGCCTCCCATTCCACGTCGCCCTGGTCAAACGACTGCTCAAGTGCGTGCTCCTCCAACAATAGCCGAAGTGCTGCAATCTCCCGAAGGTCGGCAACCGACATCGGCGCAACGTCGAAACCGCGCTGGCCTTCCGCCACAACAAGCCCTTCGGATGTCAGGCGGTTCAGGATCTCCCGCAACGTGCTGACGCTGGTCTCGTAGGAGGCCTTCAAATTATCGAGTTTCAGCTTCTGGCCCGGAACCAGCCGGCCAAAAATGATGTCGCCGCGTATCCGCCGGTAACTGCTTTCTGCGATAGTTTCGATCGGAAGCTCGACTTGCATGAATTCCTCAAAGATTTTCAATTCTGTCATATATATCGAATAGCCGCTCCTTTCAATCAGGGGCTCCCCGCTTTACGGATCTGGAATCGATTTCCTGGGTCGTTGACCGCCGTGTCAGGAGTAGGGGACGTATACATCCGTCTCCGGGCCTAATCAGCCGAATAGCCAGGCAAGCGGAAGTGCCATGCCTCGTCCATCGCGATTAGAATCCAAAGGGTGCTTAGGTGGGTTTTCAGAAAAGCCATCGGGGTCGCCAGTCAAGCTTTCCCGTTTACCGTTAGTAACGGTGACCGTGCTGCTCCAGCACGGTCACCTCATCAATCCTAGCCGGACAGGAAGACTGCCGCTCGGCCATTTAACCATCGACGACAAGCGTGCGTTCCGGTCTGATAGACCAAGTCAGCTGTCCGGTGCCTCGATGTCGTAGGAGATGCGCCCGGAAGGCAGGAGGAAGAAGGCGATCAGCGCGCCGCCCCTGGCCTCGGGATAGTGATGGCTGCCGGGGGCGGGCGCCGTCCATCCGGCATGCCGCCATCCCAGCGGCCCCATCAGTTCGGCGGTCGGCTCCAATGGCACAACGAGGTTGAACTCGCCATACGGATGGAGATGATAGTCTCCCCGGAAAGCGTGAGCCAAATCCGGCTTCTGGTCGGCGGGGAGGCGGCCCTGACGGCTGTCCATGTAGACGGTCGTTAGACTGAAATAATGCGTTCTCGCGGAAGGCTCGAGAAGACGGCTGCGCCGGTAATGCCGCCCGCCGATCTCGACGTCGGCTGCCCAGCCGTCCTCGACGCCGCGCCTCACACGGCGCGCGAGGTCTTCGTAGACTGCATTGCCAGGACCGTGCTTGTCGTTCAGCCAACGCTCCATTTCCGCGCCCGGCGTCTTGTCTTTTATTTGATCGATGAAAGCAATTGTTGCCTCGATCAGTTCGTCACGTTCAGTCATGAAAGTTCCTCCAGGAAGGGCTTAGAAGCCGTGAAATGAAGCGATGTCTTCGATCGGCGCTTTCGGCATCGGCGGTCGTCGCTGTGACCATTCGGGGTCGGCAAATCCCATCGACATGCCGCAGACCACCATCTCCTCCGGCGCAAGCGGCAGATGGTGGCGGATGACGGCATGGTAGCGGGCGAAGAATTCTTGGGCGCAGGTGTCGAAACCGCGTGCCCGCGCCGCCAGCATCACGTTCTGAATGAACATGCCAAGGTCGAGCCAGCTTCCCTTTTCCAGGTGTCGATCGATCGTGAAGATGAGGCCGACCGGAGCGCCGAAGAACCGGTAGTTGCGCGCGGTCTGCGCGGCGCGCGCGGCTTGATCCTTGGCGTCAATGCCAATCGACCCATAAAAGACGGCGCCGAACTCCCGCCGGCGCGACGCATAAAGCTCCGGCAGATTTTCCGGGAAATAATTGTATTCGGCTGAATGGGCACCGGCCTCGGTCTCATGCGCAACTCCGATCGCTCCGACCAGCGCCGCTTTGGCATGGCCCGTCACCAGATGTACCCGCCAGGGCTGCACATTCCCTCCTGTCGCGGCATGACGTGCTACGTCAATGATCTGGGTGACCGTCGCAAAGCCTACAGGGCGATCCACGTAGAACCGGTTGGCAAACCGACCGCGCATGACGTGGTCAACGGCGGAGACTGTATCTGGGTCGCTGGTCATCGCTGGTGTCCGTTAAGTAGTTCGACGCCCCGAGCATCGCCCGGCCGGCCCGTTTCAGGAAGTGCAATGTTGACAATATGAAAATGCATGGCATGCATTATTGTCGGAGACCTTGTGAACGCATGAACAACCTCGACCTCAATCTTCTTGTCGTTTTCGATGCGGTGATGCGGGAACGAAACGTGCTTCGTGCCGGCCAGGCGATTGGGCTTAGCCCCTCGGCGGTCAGTCACGCGCTCTCTCGGCTGCGCGCCCTGTTGAACGACGAGCTTTTCGTCCGTACAGCTGCGGGAATGGCGCCGACAGCGCGCGCGACCGAAATGGCGCCACTGGTGCGGGATGCGCTGGTGGCTGCCGAGCGGGCGATAGGTTCCCCGGTCTTCGAACCTGAAACCTCTGCTCGCCAATTCTGCATCGCGGCGACGGATTATATGACGGCCGTGGTGGTCCCGCATTTCCTTCGGACCCTGGCGTCACTTGCACCGCATGCGGGCGTGACGATCCTGCCTGCGACAAGGATCGACCTGACAGCACAGATAGATGTGGGACGGGTTGACGTGGCTCTCGGTTCCTTCTCGGACATTCCCCATCGTCTTCGTGCCCAGCTGCTCTTTGATGAGCGGGACGTGGCGATGGTTGCCCCTGATCACCCCCTTGCCGGTCGCCGCATCACCGTCGATCAGCTTTCCGCCCTTCCTCTCTTTGTGGTGGCAGCGGGCGGCATCGAGGATGGGCAGATATCCGAGCGCGGCTTGACCCGGCGGACGGAAATGTTTGATCGCGCGACGCTTGCGGGAGAGTTCGCGAAGATCGGCGCGACGCCGAACCTGAAGGTCGTCCAGCCGCACTTCCTCGCGCTTCCCACGCTGCTGGCCGGAACGTCAGCGGCGGCCATCGCCCCCGCCAGACTGGCTGACGTTTTTCTCAGATCGGGTTCCGTGGCGGTCTCGGAGTTGCCTTGGTCGGCGCCTGCGACGCCCGTTCAAATGGTGTGGCACAATCGCTTTGGTCATGACCCAGCCCATCGGTGGCTGCGCTCAAAGCTCGAAGATGCGGCGCGGCAGAGCAGCTGAGGATGCCCTGCGGCGGCCGCCGCCAGCGACCATCATCGCGCTAGACAGCACTGAGGTTCCGGTCGCTCGCGTGAGGCGTCCAGTCACCTTCGCAGAACGGAGACGCTTCCAAGGTTCTTGACGAAGCACGCCTACTAAAGAGCGCGGACCGGCGCTGCACGCCGGTCCGTTTTCGTCCAGCACCGGACTTACATGCCCTTTTCCTTGAGCACCTGTTCGGCATTCTCCTTGGTTACCTTCATCGTATCGAGGACGACGGTCTTTTCTACCTTTTCGCCGTTAAGATGCTTGATCGCCTGACGCAGGCCTTCCGCACCCGGAGTAGCGTAGAGGAAGGTGGCAGTCAGTTCACCATTCTTTACCCAGGTCACGCCTTCGCCCGGCAGCGCATCAATGCCGATGAACTTGATTTCCTTCTCGCGGCCAGCATCTTTGGCGGCGAGATAAGCGCCATACGCCATTGGGTCGTTATGGCCGTAAACGAGATCGATCTTCTCGTTGTTGCGCAACGCGGTCGCCATGATGTTATAGGCCTGGTCCTGCTTCCAATCGCCCGACTGCTGGTCGAGCAGGTTCTTGATGCCCGGCTCCTTGTCGGTGAACTCATGGAAACCGTCGTGCCGGTCATGCGCCGGCTGCGTGCCCATGCCGCCCCAGATCTCCACGACGTTGCCTGTCGCCTTTCCCTTGCCGCCGAGCAGTTCCACCGCATATTCGCCTGCCGCACGGCCGATCAGCTTGTTGTCGCCGCCGACGAACTGGATGTATTTGTCGGTGTCGACGTTGCGGTCGAGCACGAAGACGGGGATCTTGGCGTCTATCGCCTGCAGCACGACGCCGGTCAGCCCGGCGGATTCCTTCGGCGAGATCAGAATGGCATCAACTTCCTGGCGGATCAGGTTCTCGACATCGGCCACCTGCTTTTCCGTCTTGTCCTCGCCATCGGTGATGATCAGTTCGACCTCGGGATGGTTGGCAGCCTCAGCGATGATGTCCTTGTTGAACTGGGCGCGCCAGGGCTCGATCGTGGTCGCCTGCGAGAACCCGATGCGGAACTTCTTGTCCTGCGCCATCGCGTCATGCGAGGCGACAAGCGATGTGGTGGCGAAAAGCGCGGCTGTAACGACCGCCATCTTCAACATGTCACGACGTTTCATTTCCGTTTCCTCCAGTGTTGAGAGACATAGTCTCCTTAGGCGGACGCTCCTCCCCGGACGCCTCCGATCTCGCGTGCCGCGGCATGGTGAGCCGGAAACGCGCAAGAATATCGCGTGCATTGCGCTCCTGAACGAGCACCGTGCCGATGATGATGAGACCCTTCAGCACAAGCTGAAGGTTCGAGTTGATGTTGTGGAGTTGCAGGATGTTGGATAGCAGGCCGAAGATCAGCACGCCGCAGAAGGTGCCGGCCAGGCTGCCGCGGCCACCCATGAGGCTGGTGCCGCCGATCACCACCGCGGCGATCGCATCGAGTTCCAGTCCCGCTCCCGCATCGGGCTTTCCCTGCCGATATTGCGCGACATAGAGGATCGCTGCGATGCCCGCGAGCAGACCGGACATGGCATAGGCGACGATCTTGACCCTGCCGCTGTCGATGCCCGATAGCCGCGCCGCCTCCTCGTTGCCGCCGATCGCATAGACGAAGCGGCCGAAGGGCGTGAACTTCAGCACCACGCCGTAGAGCACGATTGCGGTTATGAAGAAGATGCCGGGCATCGGGATGATGCCGAAGACGAGCGAGCGCAAGATATCGAAATCAGCCGTCGCATTGGAGCCGGTATAGACGGGTAGCACCGCATTGTTCTGTCCCGCCGTCAGGCGCGCGATGCCGAGCGCCGTTACCATCATCGCCAGTGTCACGATAAAAGGCTGCAGCCGGCCCACCACGATGATCACGCCGTTGATAGCTCCGAAGAGCAGCCCCACCGCCGGCACGACCAAGAGCACGCCGAGCACACCGAATTTGCTCTCGCTCTGCGGTAGCAGGAAGAAGAGCAGAAGTGCTGCGATGCCGAGACCGACGAAAGCCGGAACATAGATGCCGCGTGTCGCATCGAGCGTGAGGTCGCGGCCATGGGCGACGCCGGTGCGGCTCTTCTCGATGTTCAGGAAGACGAAGCGTGTCACCGCCGCACCGATCACGAGGGCTGCCAGCAGCGCGGCAGGAACGCCGACGAAGAAGGCGGGCGTATCGCCCGGCACGGTAAGCAGCATGGCGCAGATGACGCTGCAGATCGCCATCAGTGAACCGACCGAGAGATCGATACCGCCGGTGATGATGACGGCCGTCATCCCGGTAGCGATCAGCCCTGTCGTGGAAACCTGCCGAAGCACATCGAGCAGGTTGCCGCTCGAAAGGAAGATGTTCCTTCCCGACGAGGTCACGGGCGACAAAGTCACGCCGATCAGGAAGATGGCGATCAGCCCCCAGTAAAGCTTCGTGCGTGAGACGAGTTTCATGACCGTCATGCAGTCACCTTTCCCTGCCTTCTCAGCGAACGCGGCGCTGCGAGCTGCATGATACGCTCCTCGCTTGCCATGCCCCGGTCGAGAATGCCGGTCTGCCGGCCTTCCGACATGACGAGGATGCGGTCCGCCAGATGCAGCAGCTCCGGCATTTCCGAACTCACCACAACAATTGCCATGCCCTCGCCAGCGAGCCGGAAGATCAGCTCGTAGATCTCACTCTTGGCGCCGACATCGATGCCACGGGTCGGTTCGTCGAGAAGCAGGATCCGCGGATCGGCGGCAAGGCATTTGCCGATCACCACTTTCTGCTGATTGCCGCCCGACAGCGTACCGGTCACCTGATCCGTGCCGGACGCCCGGATGCCGAGCGTTCGGACGGCGTTCGCCGCCAGCGCCTCCTCGCCGGAAAAATCGCGGATGCCGAAGCGCGCCAGCCGTCCGACGCGCGGAAGCGCGACATTGTCGGTGATCGTATCGTGAAGATGCAGTCCCTGCACCTTCCGGTCCTCGGTGACATAGGCAATGCCGAGGCGACGCGCATCGACCGGCGAGGTCACGGTAACCGGCCTGCCTTCGATGAGAATCTGCCCGCCGACCTGTCCTTCCGTCGCGCCCGTGATCGCCTGCAGGATTTCCGTCCGGCCTGCGCCGAGCAAGCCGCCGATCCCGAGAATTTCACCGGCTGCGACCTCGAAGGTGACGCCCCGCAGCACCTGCTTCCAGCCGCGGCGATCGGAAATCGCGAGCGCGAGGTCGCGAACCGAAAGCACGGCCGCGCGACCCACATCGGCGCCGTCCCGGGCGTGTTCGGACCGGTGGAGATTGCGCCCCACCATGGCGGAGATGATCTGATCCTCGTCAATGTCAGCCATTGCCCTGGTCCAAACGTGACGACCGTCGCGGAACACCGTCACCCGATCGCTCAACTGCATCACCTCGTCGATGCGGTGGGATATGTAAATGATGCCGACCCCCGAGGCGGCGAGCTGCCGCATGATCGCGAACAATCGCTCGCATTCGCCGGGCGACAGAGCAGACGTCGGCTCGTCCATGATCAGAACGCGAGCATCGAGCGAGAGCGCTTTCGCGATCTCGACGAGCTGCTGCTCGCCAACCCTCAGCGTGCTGATCCGCGCCTCCGGGTCGAGTGCTATACCGAGGCGGGCAAGCAGCGTCCGTGCTTCGCGAGTGCAGGTCTTGCGGTCAACGAAAAGGCCGCCAATCAGCGGCTCGCGCCCGAGGAACATGTTCTCGGCGACGGTCAGTTCAGGGACGAGATTGAGCTCCTGGTGGATGATTGCCACACCGGCCGCCTCGGCATCTCGCACGCTGGCAAAGCGCATCCTACTGCCGTCGATCTTGATCGTTCCGTCGTAGTCGGAATAAACGCCGGACAGGATCTTCATCAGTGTCGACTTGCCGGCGCCGTTCTCCCCCATCAGCGAGTGGATCTCGCCGGACACAAGGTCGAAGCTCACGCCGCCAAGCGCCGTGATGCCGCCGAATGTCTTGAAAATGTCCTTGGCAGCGAGCAATGGCGCGCCAGGGAGAAGAGGCGCAACGACGCCCCCGGGAAAAGCATTCGCGTCGTCCTGCATGACAATGACGGCCTCCCCCCATCTCTGTCCCGCGGCGGCTGCAAGCGATGGATGAAAGCTAATCTAAACGTTTAGATTATGTCAAGGGATTCCAAGGATGGCGGGTTCTGCGATATTGCCGAAAAGACACCAATACCGTAAGTATTAGCGAAATTGGCATTCTAAACGTTTCGAAAATGGACCCGGTTTCGTCAAAGCGAAGAAAATCGGCACCGACGATGCTCGACGTCGCGGCGACAGCGCGAGTCTCGGTTGCGACCGTCTCCGCCTTCGTCAACGGCACGGCACCGGTCAGCACTGAGCTGCGTGGCAGGATTGAGCATGCAATCCAGTCGATCGGATACAAGCGCAATGCCATCGCCCGCAGCCTGAAAATGGGTACCACCAAGACAGTCGGCCTCGTCATCGCCGATATCACCAACCCCTTTTTCACCGATGTGACCTCGGTGATCCAGGATGTCCTTCACCGGTCGGGCTATGCGGTCATGCTCTGCTGCACCGACGAAGATCCTGTTTTGCAGGACGAACAGATTTCGCTCCTGGTCGACCGCATGGTGGATGGCCTCATAATCGCGCCGGCCGGCGACGACCATGCCCTCGAACGTTCGCTCGCCAAAACCGACATCCCGACCGTGCTCATCGACCGGATTTGCAACGGCATCGATGCCGATGCCGTCGTGCTCGACAATCAGCGCGCGGTGCATGACGCCATCAACTATCTCATAGGCCTCGGTCACCGCCGGATCGGATATATTTCCGGCTCGCCCGACACCTGGACCGGTCGGAGCCGTCTTGCCGGCTATAAAGCAGCTCTCGAAGCCGCGGGCATCCCGTTAAGCGATGAACTGATCCGGTTCGGTAATTTCCGGGAACGCGACGCTTATAATGCCGCCATGCAACTCCTCGTACAGCCCGAGCGGCCAAGCGCGCTCTTTTCCGCCAACAACCTCATGGTGATCGGCGTTATGAGGGCGATCCGCGACATGGGCCTGCGCTGCCCCGACGACATTTCGGTCTCGAGCTTCGACGACTTCCCCTGGGCAGATGTTTTCCAACCGAACCTGACGGTGATTGCCCAGCCGGTCCATGCCATCGGGGAGCAGGCGGCACAGTTGATCCTTGAACGAATTGCCGGGCGCAATGAGCAGCCGAGCCGGCAGATCGTGCTGGCGGGGCGCCTGATGATCCGCGCTTCATGCCGGCCTTGCTGATCATCGAGACGCTCGAGGGTGGCAAAGGTGCAGCTGGACGCTGGCACCCGTTTGCCAGCGCAAGCCGTGCGGGCTTTTTGAGCTGGAATCTATCGAAATTTACTGGAAGGCCGCTTGCGGCTGTTTGGCGCGGGCTGCCGTCAACTCTGCGGTCGTATGGTTCAGCCGGTCGGCAAGGACGCGCATGATCTCGACTGCGATCTCGGGAAAATCGCTGAGCAGCTTCAGGAAATGTTCCTTGCTGATACGCAGCACTTCGAGCGGCGAGGTCGCACGCACGGTTGCGGTGCGCGATACGTCGCAGAGAATGGCGATTTCGCCGACGATGGAATTAACCTCTACATCGGCGACCTTTATGTCGCCCGCCGGCGAATGCACGAGAATATCGGCCGTGCCGGAAAGCACGACATAGGCGGCGTCGCCGGGATCGCCTTGCTGGAAAAGATCTTGGCCGGCCTTGTAGGTCATCCGGTCGGAGGTGAAAGCCAAAAGCTTGAGTTTCGCCGGGGCGACCCTTGAAAAGATCGGCACCCGACGCAGCATTTCGACTTCATCTCTCAACAGCATGAGCGTTTTACCCCTTACCGCCTCTCCTGCCGTAGGAGAATGCGCTTTCAAAAACTCTACGGACATTCCCTCGCAAGAATGCCGTTCTATGCCGCCCCAATAGAATATTACGATAACAGTTCCTTGAACATACCGTTTTTCTCGGAAAGTTCCGGATAGATTCCGGCCTCCACCAGGTCACCACGATCGAATAGCAAAATCCGGTCGAAGATTTCCGCAAGTCTTGCATTCGAAAGCACCCAGACGATCGCCGGGCGCTTGCCGTCCTCGTGTAAATCCTGGATGACATTGCGAATGATCTGGTCCTGCACACGTTGATCGAGCGCTGGAAGCGGCCGGTTGAAGATGAAGTAGTCCGAACGTTTCAGGAGAGCACGGGCAAGGTTGAGCTTCTGGCGCTGGACCATCGTCAATCGCTTACCGCCGGAGCCGACGTCGAATTCAAGGCCGATCGAAAGCACGTCGTCATAAAGGTCAAGCGCATCGAAGAGATCGGCCATGATGGTGCGGATGCGGTCGGAGGCGTCCGCCTGCTGATAGGCGATGCGGCCGAACAGAACATTGTCCATCAGCGACGCTGACGACGTGAAGCGCTCGGAATCATAGCGCTCGATGAGTGCTGCGAGATCGGCCGGGATATGCTCGTGGAACTGCTTGCGGGCGGCCACGATCTTTGCCATCAGCTCGTCGGTCAGCAAGCCGAAGCGGTGGCGCGGCTCGATGTAGGCAAAGCTCAGCCGGATAATCATCGAGCGCTCGTCCGCAGTCGCATCCTCGAACCTGCGGCTCTGCAATTTTTGCAGCAATCCCTGATAGGTCGGAATATCATCCGGCGTCATGAAGGTCAGTTGCTGGAAGAAGGGGTGGTCCGGCGGCAGATCGTGGAAGAGTTCGACAGCGTTCTCGGCGATCTCCAGACCCATCGCATAGAGGTCGTTGCTGAGCCCGGTTTCGCGGAAAAGCTGCTGGAAATAGGGGTGTGCCGCAAGCCTCCGGTTCGTCATCATCGGCCGCTTCATCGTGCCGAAAAGCAGGTTCTCGCCGACTGTCGCCTGGGAATTATAGCTGTCGAAGTCAAACGGCACGACGATGTTGTCGAGGCTCTCCTCTTTCATGCGTTCCCGCAACGACCGACGCAGATCGACGATGCTGTCGGCCAGCGCTACATGGGCGGCGGTGTTGACCGTCGAGCGGAGCGCAAGGTCCAGGATGTCCTGCGAGATCAGGACGGCATCGAGCACCGGACGGATCGCCTTTAGCAGGTCTTCCGGCCCGGTTGCCCCGGCCGCACTATAGTCCACCCAGTCGCTGTTGAGGTCGAGCACCGGGTTGCCTGCCTTGAGCGCCTCGGCCGCATGCCATTTGAATTCCTGCGCGGCCTGGTCCTCGTATCCGGGGTCGGTCAGCGGCGCATGCTTTAGACCGTAGACAAGATTGTCGCGCAGCGTGCCGTGGAAGAAATAGGTATCGGCAGAGGCATAGGAAATGCGCCGGCCCGTAATCGACTCCGGTAACTCCAGCAGGTCGCGACCGTCGATGGTGATCCGGCCGGCTTCCGGCCAGACAATGCGGCCAAGCGCGTCGGCAAAGGCTTCCGCGCCGCTGCCGTTCGGCCCGACGACCGCTACCGTCTCGTTCGGCTTGATCTCGGCTGAGACGTGATTGACCAGGCGCGCGCCGCTATCGTCGCTGATGGCAAGATTGCTGACGACCAGCGCCGCCGTCAGCGGAACGATCGTGTCCGTCGGGATTTCCTGGATACGGCTCTCGATAAGCGGCTCGACATTGAACTGCTCATAAACCTGCTGGTATTTCACCTGAACGTCCTGGCGCATCTGGTCCCAGTCGATCAGTTCTTTCAGTGGTCCGGGAAGATCCTTATAGGCGCTGATGACGGCGACGAGCTGGCCGATATCGAGGCGTCCCTGCAGCGCCAGATAGCCGCCGATCGCGTAAAAGAGAAAGGGCGTCACCTGAGCGAGGAAGTTGTTCAGGAACTTCACCAGGAACTTCCACTGATAAAGATCGTAGCGGATGGAGAAAATCAGGCCGAGGCGGGAGGCGATGTCCGCTCGTTCAAGGTTCGAGGTATCGTTGGAGTGGATCGTACCTATGCCATCGACAATTTCGCCGACGCGGCCGGAAAGCTCTCGGGCGGTGAGCTGGCGCTGGCGGCCGAGCTCGAGCAGGCGCTTCCTCATCCGGGGAATGATGACCGCCTGAACGCCGACAATCCCTGCCGCGATCATGCCCAGCCAGAAATTCTGGACAATAATGAATGCGAGTGCCGTCAGCGCCTGGCCGCCGAGAAGGGCAGGCGCGACGAAAGCATCGCCGGTGAAGCCGCCCATCGGCTCCACCTCATCCTTGATCATCGTGGCAACTTCAGCGGATTTCACGCGCTTGAAATGAGCGGGCGGAAATCTAAGAACCCTGTCGATCAACTCGAATCGGATACGCCGCAGCATCCGTTCGCCCAGCCGGCCCTTGTAGGTGTTGATATAGAATTTGAAGAGGCCGTTCAGAACCACGAGCGCCAGGAAGACCAGGCTGAGCGCCATCAGCATCTGCAGCCGGTTGAGCTGGATACCCTCGAAGAATTCGACATGCCCGATCAGCGGGATGTCATAGGCAATATGCATGAAGGTCTGCGTCGCGTTTGCGTTGTCGAAGCCATCGCCTTGAATCGGTCCGTTGACGATCTGTTTCGGCAGATCGAAGGACAGGAAGTAGGGGATCATCGAAACGGCAACGACAGCCAGTATCCAAAGTTGTTGCAGCCGCGTGTTCGACCAGATGTAGCGGGCGAGGCTTTTTTCCATTGCTAACCGTCAGCCAGTTGGGAAGGAGTGAGGCCGAGACTAGGGCCGTTCGGAAGAGGAGATGCAGAAAACAGATTCATGCAACCGCCCCCCGATGTCGAAATGAAATCAAGGCGAAGCGGATTACTGTTGAATGCCGATTCTCCCCAGAGCTCACTTATATCATAGGACTTTCGTAATAGGCGAGCAATTCAACCGAGCATCGAGCGAATGATCGAAGCGGTTGTCTCGGCGCCGGTCAGATCGAGTTCCGCTTCCTTTCTCGCTGGCGCCGAAAGCGCCTCCGTGGCCGCCGCAGCCACCCGCTCGGCGGTCAATCCCTGTTCCGGGAGGATGGCAGCAAGGCCCATCGCCAGCAGGCGCTCGGCCCGCACGGTCTGTTCCGTCTCGCCGCCGGCAACAAAGGGGATGAGGATCGCGCGGCAATCCGTTCGCAGGAGATCGCCGACCGTATTGTAGCCCGCCTGTGAAATCGAGACTTTCGCGCCACGCAAGAGCGAGGGGAAATCCTTTCGGAAGCGCGCAAGCGTGACGTTGGCAGGGGCTTCCCGGCTCAACGAAACGAAGTCGGATTCCGGCAGATTGGGCCCGGTGACGAGCAGCCAGCGGCGGCTTTCGGGAAGCATGGCGGCCGCATCGCGCGCTGCGCGGATCAGCTCGAGGCCAACGGCTCCGCCACCAGCAGATGCAATAATGTCAAAGGTCTCGCTCGGCTCGGCGGCCGGCGGCGGCGTAACCAGGCCGGTGTAGCGTACCTTGTGGGCGATCTCGGCCGCCAGCGGAAAGGTGTCTTCAAGCCGCACGAAATCGGGATCACCATGAACGAGCACGACATCGAAATGCCGCTTCACAAGCTCGGCGGTTTCTGCGTCGCGCCCCGGCTTGCGGTTTTCCTGCAGGATGTCGCGCACGGAGCTGAAGAGCTTCGGCCGTGGATTGCTCCTTTCGATTAAATCGAGCAAAGGCAGCAGTTCGAAGCGCATCTGGCGCCTGCCGAATGGGAAGGCCTCAATGATGACAGCATCCGGCCTTGCCTTTTCAAAAGCAGCAAGCAGCAGATCGCGACGCGCCGAAAGAAACGCTTCGCCGGCTACATTGCCCTCGGCGTCCGCCAGGCCCGAGAAGCCGGCATTGCTTGCGACAACAGGCGGCAGCGCCACGGTTTTCACCCCTTCGCCCGGAAAACCTGGAACGGGCAAGCCTCCGGTGACGACGGTCACGTCGAAGCCGTCCCTTGCCAGAGCGCTGGCGATGCGGCTTGCACGGGCGATATGGCCGATGCCGAGCAGGTGTTGAACATAAAAGAAAATGCTCTTTGCCGTCATCAGGGCTTCTGCCATTCGTCTTCAAAGAGGCGGGCCAGTTGCTTTATGCTCGACTGATAGTCGAAACGCTCGCGCACGCGTCTTTCCGCTGCGTCGCCGAGGCGGCTTCGGAGCGCAGGATCACGGATCGCTGTTTCAAGCGCGCCGGCCAGTGCCCGGGGGTCCTCTGGTGGAACGGTAAAACCGTCCTCGCCATTCGTCAGAAGTTCCGGAACGCCGGACACCTCGGAGGAAATGCACACGAGACGCTGGCTCGATGCCTCGACGAGGACGTTCGGCAGGCCGTCGCGATCACCGTTGGCCGCAATGCGACAGGCGAGCGCGAAGAGATCGGCGCGGCGGTAGTGGTCGAGCACATCCTCCTGGGCCAACGCGCCTTTCCAGGTGATCTTGCCGGCGAGACCAAGTTCTGAAGCGAGCGCCTTGAGTTTCGCAAGCTCCTCGCCGCCGCCGATGTGCTCGAGGCGCCAGTGCAGGGATTTGGGAAGCAAGGCGAGGGCGCGCAGCAGGACGTCGTAGCCCTTCTTTTCCACCGCACGGCCGACGCTCAACAGAAAAACAGGGTCGGCAGGGTCGGTGCCATCCCGCTTCGAGCGCAGCCCTTCGAAAGGGGCGAACCGGGCAAGATCGAGTCCATGATAGCTGAGATGAACTGAATCCGGGCGGCTGCTCAGCTTGCGCATATGCTCGTAGCCGGTCCTGGTACATGTGACCGCCCAGCGCGCGCTGTCGAGCTTCACGCTCAGCTCCCAGTCGGGCGAAGTCCAAATGTCCTTGGCATGCGCCGAGACGGTCCAGGGCACGCCGGTCAGAATGCTGGCATATTCGGTGACGGATGCCGGCGTGTGGATGAAATGTGCGTGCAGCCACTGCCCGTTGTCCGGCCATTCACGCGCCAAGACGAGCGCCTGACCAAGGCGGCGGAAGCGGTTGCGCGACATGTCGCGCGGCAAATCCATCAGGAAGCGTTTCAGCAGTACTGCAAAACCCGGCCTTCCGAAGCCGGAAAAAAGCCCTTTCAGCACGCGGAGCGGCTCATCGTGCAAGTATTCCGGCAGGTAGACGACACGTGCCTTGATTTCGTCATGCACCGGATGGCGCTTCTTGTCGGTCGGACGCCTCATTGAAATCAGCGTCAGATCGAAGCCTGCTTTCTCGAGCCCAAGCAGCTCCTGCGCAATGAAGGTCTCCGAAAGGCGTGGATAGCCTTTCAGCACGACGAGGATCTTCCGGCGTTCGAGCAAGGTTTTGTTCTTTATTCTGCGCCGACAAGGGCGAGACGATTGCGTCGATTGTCGAGCCAGTGGCCGACAGTTTGCGAAATATGGTTTAACCCCTCGAGTTGCATATCGCATCCACCCTTCGATGGTGGTTGTCGTTCCCGCAGACGCTTCAGCGCCTCCGCCATGACGGCAGGATCAGCCGATTGGTCAGGAAGTAGCATGTCGACAAGACCGAGTTCGCTGGCACGCTGGGCACGCAGCAACTGCTCCTCGCGAGGCTTGACCCGGGGCACGATGAGGGCAGGTTTGTCGAAGGAGAGGATTTCGCAATAGGTATTATAGCCGCCCATGGCGACGACGCCGGTGGCACCCGCGATGAGCTCTTCCATGTGGTTGTCGAACTCGATCACCTCGATATAGGGAATCTTCTCGCCCTTCTCGACAAGTTTCGCCCGTTCGGCTGACGGCATGTAAGGTCCGAGGACGACCAGTGCTTTTTGCTCCAGCGTCGCATCATGCTCGTAGGCGTTCATCACGTCATGAACGAGATCGGAACCATCTCCGCCGCCGCCTGTGGTGATGAGGATATAATCGTCCTTACGGGCGTTGATCGACTTCTTGTCCTTTGAGACGCTCCGCTGAAGAAAGCCGACGAAATCCATCTTCCGGCGCAGACTTTGCGGGACGTCGAGGCCGATCAGGGGATCGTAAAAATCCGGCGGCCCGTAGACCCAGACGCTGTCATAGTACTGTTCGATCTTCTTCATGATGCCGTTTCTCTTCCATTCGGCATCGAGCAGGTGCGGCGCGTCCATGATTTCACGGAGACCGAGGACCAGCGTGGTACCCTGGGCCTTGAGATAGGCAAGCGTATCCTCGACTTCGCCCTTGAGGCCCATCGGCTCCTTGTCGACGATGAAGATGTCCGGCTGAAAGGTCTCGGCCGTATGGCGGATGCTCGATTCCCGCATCTTCAGCGTTTCGTGCAGGTCTATATGGCTCGCCATCGATGTGTATTCACCGTTGTGCAGCTTGATCACGCTCGGGATCTTCACGAAATCGACGCGAGCCCGGTAATCGAAGGCGCCGGCGATGGTCGCGCCGGAGATGATCAGCACGTTTAGCCCGCGATAATCCTCGACCAGCGCATGGGCGATTGTTCGGCAGCGGCGCAGGTGGCCGAGCCCAAACGTGTCGTGGCTGTACATCAGGATCCGAGCATCTTCCACGCGTCTGGCCATGGGTATTTCCTTTGGAGTGAACGACATCTTAGCCCCTCCGTTTACCGGAGGTTGAAAAGTCGCGGAGCGCGATATCTCCGCCAGGCGTTCTACTATTTGTAGGGATCAGCCGCATCGCGCAATCCGTCTCCCAGAAAGTTGAAGGCTAAAATCACGAGGACGACCGGTATGATCGGGAAAAGAAGCCATGGATAAAAAGCGATGACACTGACGCTCTTGGCCTCGGTAAGCAGGACGCCCCAGCTCGTGATCGGAGGACGAAGACCGAGACCGAGGAATGACAGCGCGGTTTCACCAAGGATCATGCCCGGGATCGAGATTGTCGCAGAGGCAATCAGATGTGACATGAAGCCGGGAACCAGGTGCCGCCCAATAATGCGGGGGGTGCTCGCGCCCATCAACTGGGCAGCCTGCACGTAGTCTTCTTCACGCAATGCCAGGAGCTTCGAGCGCACCGCACGCGCAAGTCCGGTCCAGTCGATGATACCGAGAATGACGGTGATGCCGAAATAGATGACGATCGGGCTCCACGTCACCGGCATGATGGCCGCAAGCGCCATCCAGAGCGGCAGGCTCGGCAGCGACTGCAGAACCTCGATCAGGCGCTGGACGACAAGGTCGAAAACGCCGCCCCAATAACCCGCAAGACCGCCGATGACGATGCCGAGTACGAAGCTGATCGTGATGCCGATCAGGCCGATCGTCAGCGAAATCCGCGCGCCGTAAAGAATGCGGGAAAGCACGTCGCGTCCAAGCCGATCGGTACCGAGCAGGAACATCTGTCCGCCTTCTGCCGGGCAGACGAGGTGGAGATTGGACGGGATGATGCCCCAGAACTTGTATGGGTCACCGCGGCAGAAAAAGCGGATCGGTTGAACATCGTTCGGGTTGTCGGTGTAGATTCGCCGCAGCGTGTCGAGGTCGAGCTGCATCGTGCGGCCATAGACAAACGGACCGACGAACTGGCCCTTGTCGAAGAAGTGCACCCGCTGGGGCGGGGAGTGGATGTAGTCCACATTGCGCGTGTGCAGACCGTAGGGCGCAAGGAATTCGACGACCAGGATCATCAGATAGACGGCCAGCAGGAAGATGCCAGATGCCAGCGCCAATCGGTGCTGCTTGAACTTCCACCACATCAGCTGCTTCTGGGAAGCAAGGTGAATACGCGAATTTGCTGCCGTCATGGTCTCCGTAGCGATCGGGTCGAAAGGCGCGGTCGAAACGTAGTGCGGCAATGGAGCGCCAGGCGGCGGCAAAGAGGACATTATTTGGTGCTCCTGCCCTGCAGACGGATGCGCGGATCAAGGAAGCCCAGCGCGATATCCGATATCAGCACACCGATGACGTTGAGGAAGGCAAGGAACATCAGGAAGGAACCGGCAAGATACATGTCCTGGCTCTGGAGCGCTTTGATGAGCATCGGGCCGGTCGTTTCAAGCGACAGCACGATGGCGACGATCTCGGCGCCGGAGATGATCGACGGCAGGATCGAACCGATGTCGGCGACGAAGAAGTTGAGTGCCATGCGCAGCGGATATTTGATGAGGGCGCGGGTAGGATGAAGACCTTTGGCGCGCGCCGTCGTCACGTATTGCTTCTGCATCTCGTCCAGCAGATTGGCGCGCAGGCGGCGGATCATGCCTGCCGTTCCGGCCGTGCCGACGATAATGACCGGAATCCAGAGGTGCGAGAGGATAGATCGCGCCTTTTCCCAACTCATAGGCTCATTGAGATATCTCTGATCCATCAGATGGCCGATCGAGACCCCGAACCAGACGTTGGCGAAATACATCAGGATCAATGCCAGCATGAAGTTCGGAATGGCAATTCCGAGCAGGCCGAGGAAAGTGAGCCCGTAGTCGCCCCAGCTATATTGATGTGTGGCGGAATAGATCCCGATCGGGAAGGCGATCAGCCAGGTGACCAGGATCGTCGAGAAGGAAACGAGGATCGTCAGCCACAGGCGCTCGCCGACGACTTCGGAAACAGGCAGCTGGTATTCGAACGAATAGCCAAAATCCCCCTGTAGCATGCCGCCGACCCAATAAAGGTAACGAACGATCTCGGGCTTGTCGAAACCGTATTGCTTTCGGAGCTCTTCGATTTCCTGCAGGTTCGCAGTCTCGCCCTGCGCCCTCAGTTCGGCGATCTGGCTCTCGAAGAAATCGCCAGGCGGCAGTTCGATTATCGTGAAAACGAGCGCTGAAATCACGATCAGCGTCGGCACCATGGCGGCAATCCGCCAGAGGATATATCTCAGCACCTCACGCCTCCTTCAGCCAGAACGTATCCGGCATGTAGATTCCGAGATAGGAGGTCGGATCGAAACCGTAGAGCGCGCTCTCCGGCACGTTCTGCATCTTCGCCGAACGCAGGATGGGCTGCAGTGCGCCATTGATAAGGCCGATCGAGAACACCTGCTGAGTGTAGATCGACAGCATCTTGTGCCAGATCTCTTCGCGCTCGCGGAAGTTGGACGTGGAGCCCCACTGGTTGAGCAGGTCGACCAGCTCAGCGGCCTCGGGTAGGTCGGGCGGACTGCCCTCCTGGCCGGCAGAAAGAAAGTGCATGCCCCAGATCGGCCATTGTAGTTGGTCGTCCATGGTCGGGGCCAACTGGCTCGGCGCCATGTCGGCCGTCGGTACGCCATTTTCGATTCCGAACCATATCGACATCGTGGTCGTGCCGCTCATGGCGCGGCTCTGGAAAACTTCGCGTTGGGAGGTTCGCGTGAAAAGCGCCAGCCCGATATTCTTCCAGTGATCACGCACGAGCTCGAGCACATCGGTATCGAGCGTGCTTTCGCCTGCGGTCTCGACAGTGATTTCCGCGCGCCGCCCGTCCGGCAGCAGGCGTATGTCGTCGCTGTCGCGGTTTGCGAGACCGAGTTCGTCGAGCAGCTTGTTCGCCTGATCGGGGTCGAACTGCACAAAGGCGTCGGCATATTCCTGCTTGAATAGCGGGCTATCCGGCAGAACCGTATCGGCACTGGGCCTCCCGAGGCCATAAAAGGCGACCATGTTGATCTCGTGCCGGTCGACCCCAAGCGAGAGCGCGCGGCGGAAACGTACGTCGCGGAAGAGGTTGCGCCAGGTCTCATCTGCGCAATTGAGGTTCGGGTAGAGCGCCAGACGTGAACCGCGCGCCTGCTTCCAGAGGTTGACCTTTACCGGAAAACGCTTCTCGGCTTCCTTCAGGAAGGTGTAGTCGTTGAAATCGATGCCGGTCGCCTGCAGGTCGGACTCCCCGGCGCCGGCCTTCGCCGCGATGATCGAGGACGAACTGACGTTCAGGATGAAGCGATCGATATAAGGCAATTGCATGCCGTTCTCATCGACGCGATGGAAGAACGGGTTGCGCACGAAGACAAACTGATCTGCCGGCGGGGCCGTCGTGTTGCGCCAGGGATCAAGCGTCGGCAGTTCAGGGTTTTCCGGGCGCGAGGCTCGCGACATCTTGATGTGCAGGTCGGCCCACTTCTTCACCCGGTTTTCCCGCATCAAGGCTGAAAGCCGGAAGTCATCCTGATATTTCTGATGGAACTGCTTGAGGTAATGCGCCGGGCCGAAGATCACGAGCGGCAGCGGCCCGGCGAGCGACGGCAGGAAATTCGGATTGGGTATATCCCAGCTGTAGCGGACAACGAGTTCGTCCAGCACCTCGAAACGGGGCAGCTCGCCGTGAGGTCGCAGCTCCAGCGCGCCACCGCCAGGCGTCAGAAACTTGTTCAGGATGACGTCTTCCCACCAGTAGCGGAAATCGTCGGCCGTAAACGGATGACCGTCGGACCACTTGTGGCCTTTGCGAAGGTGAAAGGTGAAGACGCTGTCGTTTTCCGAGGTGTAGCCGCCCAGGATATCCGGCTGGAAACGCAGGTGCTTGTCGTAGCCGACAAGGCGCGAGTAGCCATAGACCGTCATGTAGCGGATGTCGCGGGCGCTGCCGATGATCGTGCGCACCGATCCGCCATAGACGCCTGGCGTCAGCCCGGCCTCCTTCATGTTGACGATGCGGGGGTGTTTCGGCAGCCGATCGGCCATCAGCGGAATGCGATCTGCTCTCAGCAGGTCGCTCAGGAATTCCGGCTCGATGTCGCGTTCGCCGACAGCGTTTGCGAGAGAGGGTCCGATGGCCGAGCCGATAAGGCCGCCCAGAAACGTTCGGCGGGTTACCATGCGCGCAGCTCCTTCGCGTCGGCACCCTTTCGCGCCCGCACGAGATGGCCGTTGCCGAGATCAGCATAGTCGAGCTCGGATGCGTCGTCATGTTCGGCGGTGAAGGTCACGCCCCAATTCTGCTTGTCGGCGGCACCACTCTTGCGCAGCTCTTCGAAATCGAGCGGACGATCTAGATCGGGGAAGGGGACCGCAGCAAGCAGAGACTTCGTATAGGGATGCACCGGATCACGCAAAATGACCTCACGCGGCGCGATCTCGACAATGCGCCCTTTGCACATCACGGCGATGCGATCAGCCATGTAATCGACGACCGCAAGGTTGTGCGAGATAAACAGGTAGGTAAGGCCGAGCTCCTTCTGCAAGTCCTTCAGCAGATTGAGGATCTGCGCCTGCACGGAAACATCGAGCGCCGAAACCGGCTCATCGAGAATGATGAGTTTGGGATTGAGCGCCAAGGCGCGCGCGATACCGATGCGCTGGCGCTGCCCGCCCGAGAAACTGTGGGGGTAGCGGTTCAGGTAGCGCCGGTCGAGGCCGATCGCACCCATCAGCGCTTCGACCTTGTGTTTGCGCTCGGTACTGTCGCCGCGGTCGTGGATTTCCAGCGGCTCACTCAGGATATTGCGCACCGTCATGCGCGGCGACAGCGATGAGACCGGATCCTGGAACACCATCTGGATCTTGGTGCGCAATTCCTGCAGGTCATCGCCCTTGACGGAAAGCACGTCGATCACTTCGTTTCCGTCATTGAAGACCACCGAGCCGGTGTCGGGCGTGATGGCGCGCATCAGGATCTTGCTGACGGTGGTCTTGCCGCAGCCGGATTCGCCAACCAGCCCGAGACATTCGCCGCGGCGGATATCGAAGGTGACGTCGTCCACGGCGCGCACGACTGCGGCTTCCCCCCTGGCGAAAAGGCCGCGGTTGCGAGTCTTGTAGGTCTTGGACAGATTATTGACCGAAAGCAGCACCTTCGGCGCGTTCGTATCGACCGTTTGCTTTTTGCCGATGAGCGATTCCAGATTGACCGGTACGTCGCGCACGGCCTTCAGCCGTTCGCCTGGCTTCATGTCGAAATGCGGCACGGCGGCCATCAGGCCCTTGAGGTAGGGGTGCTGCGGGTTGCGGAAAATCGCATTCACCGGGCCAGCTTCCATGATTTCACCGTGGTAGATCACGACCACCTCATCCGCCATATTGGCAACCACGCCGAGGTCATGGGTAATGAGCAGCATTGCCATGCCGAGCTTGTGCTGAAGGTCGCGCAGCAGCTCTAGAATTTGCGCCTGGATTGTCACGTCGAGCGCAGTTGTCGGCTCGTCGGCGATCAGGAGTGCCGGCTTGCAGATCAGCGCCATCGCGATCATCGCGCGCTGGCGCATGCCGCCTGAAAGCTCGAACGGATACATGTCATAGGTGCGCTTCGGATTGGCAAATCCGACGAGGCCGAGCATCTCTTCGGTTCTGGCGCGCGCCTCCTTCTTGTCGATATCGGTATGGATCAGCAGCACCTCGCTGATCTGGTTGCCGACCGTGTGGAGCGGCGAGAGCGACGTCATCGGCTCCTGGAAGATGGTCGCCATGCGCTTGCCGCGCAAATCGCGCATTTCCTCGCTGTCGCGGCCGAACTGAAGAATGTCGGTGGTCTCGCCGTTCAGCGGATCGTTAAAAAGGATGCTGCCTGTCGCCTGCGCTGCGTTCGGCAGGATACCCATGATCGACTGGCTGATCACCGATTTGCCGGAGCCGGACTCTCCAACAAGGGCGGTTACTTTTCCTGGGAGAATGCGTAGTTCGGCATTTCTTACAACGCGTAGCTTGTCCCCGAACACCGAGAACGAGACGTCTAGATTCTCGATACGCAACAGGTCGGAAGTAGACGCCATACCAATGATATACCCCAGTCTCTTTTGTGTTCCCGTTAAGGCACACTATCGTACCGCAAACGGGGTGTCCAGTTGATGACACAGATCAGAGACTGGGCTTGGTTACCTGAGTTCAACAAGCAAACAAGGGCCTTTTTGCTCGGCCTTACTGGACGAATTTTTCGACTGCCGTCGGCTTCAGCTGCTTTTTCGCATCGCGATGGAGCAGGATGACCTGTTCGGCTTCGGAAAGAAGGTTCTGAGCGGCCTCGCGGAAACTGCCTTCAATGGAGAGCGCCGGGGCGGGTGCACGGGGTTGAAGGATCGTCACCTTCTGACGGATGCCGCGCAGCTTCTCCTCGCCGAGCGTCGTCCATTCGCCGCCGCAATAGCCGGCAAAAGCCTGGCTGGCCACGACTTCGCGATTGTACTTCTTCGTCAGCGACTGCAGGCGCTGGACTTCGTTGACGGCCGAACCGAAGGCCGAGAATGTCAACCGGTCCTTGAGCCCGACATTGCCGAACATCACATTGCCGATATGCAGGCCGATCCCATAACGGACCGCACCGAGACCCTTCTCAGCCCGGTCGTTGTTGAGTTTGGCAACCCGGGCCTGTGCCTGGTAGACGGCCGAAAGGGCTGCCTGCGAAGCAATCTTCGACGGGTCCTTATGCCGGCCACAGGGATATACGGCGAGAAAGCCATCGCCCAGGAAGCTCAGGATCTCGCCGCCGTTTCGATTGAACGGCGCAGCAATCGCATCGAAGAATTCGTTCAGGGTATCGATATAGGCCTGGCGACCTTCCTTTTCGGCATAGACAGTGGATTGACGCATGTCACCCATCACCAAGGCGGCGCGGATCGTTTCTCCATCGCCGCGGCGAATCTGGCCGTTCAGCACGCGCTTGCCTGCGTCGCCGCCGAGATAGGTCGTCAGCATGTTGTTGGCGAGCTTTCCGAGCACGGCCATCTTGGCGGCAACCGCCAGATGATTTTGCATGCGAAGCAGCGCATCGACCATGTCGTCGGAGAAACCGGAATGATTGTCCGTCGACCATGAGCCCATCATGCCCTGTACGGAGCCGTCACCGAAGGGCTGTACGAAAGCAAGGTAGTCAGTCATTTTCTCGGCGCGCAGGTCCTCGAAGATCGGGAATTCGGCCGGGCCATCGTGCGAGATGCGACGGCGGATGTGCTGGAGGTTGTTGTCGAGCAAATAGTAATAGGGGCTCTGGAGAAAGCGGTCCGGCTTTGCACCCACCGAATGGCGATAGCCTTCGATCGTGACGCCGCTGCCACGCCGCCAGGTGAAGCCCAGGGCGTCATAAAGCGGATGCAGCATCGAAAAAGTCAGGTGCACGCGCGCGATCGGCAGTCCGGCGGCGGCGATCCGCTCACAAAAACCGCGAACGATGTTTTCGAGATCATCACCTGCAAGGGAAGAGTTGGTCAGCCATTCGGCGACACGGTCCAGAAGAATCGAGGACACGCTGGAATCGATCGTGCTCATGCCTGGTATTATCCTCATCAAGCACGTCCGCTCCTGAAACGATAAAGTACCCGACCCGCGGCACCGTCGGTGCGCAGGCGGAAATTCAGGATGGACGAGCGGAGTTATTTGTCAACGATCTGCCGAGGAGCCCGGCAGACACACCCAACCCGCAAAAATCCGCGGACGGGCTATCCTTTCTGCAATTCACTTATCCTGTTCAGATAGGCGTGCTGCGAACGCGAAACAATGGCATTCACATAAATTATCCTCCTGCGCGATCACTCAAATGCGTTGCGAGTCCTTTCGGTCACACTGGCGACGGTGCTTGCCGAATGCGGCGCCCCTCAGGCCTGCCGATCACTCCTCACTCACATCGGCGTCAGGACGAGGCGGCGGGTTTCAATCCCTTTGATCTTGCATTATCTCACAGGCTAGCTTTCCTCCTTTCACGAGATCTGCCTTGGCCAGCCCATCCTTCTTCTCTGTGCTTTCCGCAAAACTCGAAAGCCGGTCCGCCCGCGCCGGCGTCATCGGACTTGGCTATGTCGGCCTGCCGCTGGCCATGGCAATTGCAAGGAGCGGCTTTGCCGTCACTGGCTTCGATATCGATCCGAACAAGATCGTCGCCCTGGACGCTCGCAGATCGTATATTGACGCGGTCACGGCGGAGGCGTTGACTGCGGAGGCGGAGGCCGGCCGCTTTTCTGCGACGACCGACTTCGCGGGCCTCAAGGCCTGTGACGTGATCGTCATTTGCGTGCCGACGCCGCTCACGAAACATCGCGATCCGGATCTTTCTTACGTCGAGGCGACCTCGCGTTCGATCGCCGACCATCTCCGCCCCGGACAGCTTGTCGTACTCGAATCGACGACCTATCCCGGCACCACCGACGATGTCGTGAAGGTGATTCTTGAAACGACGGGGCTGAAATCCGGCGTTGATTTCTTTGTCGGCTTTTCGCCGGAGCGCGAGGATCCCGGCAACCAGCATTATCATACCGCAACCATTCCAAAGATCGTCGCCGGAGACGGCGGACATGCGCTGGAGTTGATGAACGCATTCTATGGTGCGGTAGTGAAAACCATTGTGCCTGTCTCTTCCAACGCGACAGCCGAAGCCGTGAAGCTCACCGAAAACATCTTCCGCTCGGTTAATATCGCGCTCGTCAACGAATTGAAGACCGTCTATGCGGCGATGGGCATAGACGTCTGGGAGGTGATCGATGCGGCCAAGACCAAGCCTTTCGGCTATATGCCCTTCTATCCGGGTCCCGGCCTCGGCGGCCACTGCATTCCGATCGATCCGTTCTATCTGACGTGGAAATCCCGCGAATACGAGCTGCCGACGCGCTTTATCGAACTTGCCGGCGAGATCAACTCGGCGATGCCGCGCTACGTCGTCGGCAAGCTCGCCGAAGCGCTGGATGTCCGGTCAGGGAAGGCGCTCAGCCGCAGCAAAATTCTGGTTCTCGGCCTTGCCTACAAAAAGAACGTCGCGGATATCCGCGAGAGCCCCTCGCTGCGGCTGATCGAGATCATCGAGGAGCGCGGCGGCAAAGCGGAGTATCACGACCCGTTCGTCACCGAAATTCCGCCGACCCGCGAACATCAGGCGCTGAAAGGCAGGGCATCCGTAGCACTGTCACCGGAAGCTCTGGCGGATTACGATGCGGTGCTGGTCGCAACCGATCACGACCAGGTCGACTATGCCATGCTTGCCCGGAACGCACCGCTGATTGTCGATACCCGCAACGTCTTCAACCGGCTCGGCCTCTCGGGAGATCACGTCGTCAAGGCGTGACGTCTATCGCTGACAGCGTCTTGCCTGTGATTTTGCTGGCGGCGACCGCATAACCGCCGCTTGCGCCGTCGATGAAATGCATATGGTCGCGTGAGAGAGGCGTCGGCACGAAACAGGTCATGAGCGCCGATTGCTGGCGGTGCAGGCCATACCGGGCAATGCCTTTGGACTGTGCTTCGTCAAGCAGATTTTCGATCCGCTTCAGCCGCGCGGCATCGACATCGATGGTCATTTTCAGCCCGTCGTCGAATTTGCGGAAATCCGAGTTGCCGGCAAGGTCCTTCTTGTAGCGGTGGGCGTCGAACTTGCCGAACGGCAGGCCAAGCTTGTAGAGGACGACCAGCAGGCCGAGCTGCAGCATGATGAAGAGCTTCATTATGAGGCGTCTTCCCTTTGGCGCCTTCACTTTTGCTTCACGATCGATGCCTCTCATCGAGAAAGACAGCTTCGGACCTTCGGGCGGTATCGGATGACCGCTGCGACCCTGCTCCCCAGAGATCGCGACGATTGCCGTCACCAGTTGCTGAAACTCCGCTCCTGGGCCGGCTGTGCCGGGGACGGCAATGATCGAAACAATGTCTCCATGACGCGATTCGATCGGACTCCAGCGGCAGGAGAGGCCGGCGAGGTCCGGCCGGGTGCCCGGCGCTGCGGGCGCAACGGTGTAATTTCCGGCCTTCATCTGCCGTTCGGCCCAGCTGTTGCCGCCCCCCGAGAACATCGCGTAGGTGACGTAAGGGCTCGCGGCATATCGGGCGATCAGCACATCGAGACCTTCACGGCGAATATCCGCAAGCGGCACGACCGCTGTGCGCAGCGTGAAGCCCAGATCCTCTGCGACCCAGACCTGCACAGCCGCAAGCGCTTCGCGCGCAACTTTCTCCAGCGATCCGGGAAGCGCAATGAGCGCACCGTCACCGCCGAAGACGAAGGGATAATCACCTTTGCCAACCGCATTCAGCACGGCGGAGATGACGGAGGCGCCCGCCATGTTGACGTCCTTGTAACGCCCCCCTTCGATCGCTTGTGTCGAGCCGACGATATCGGCAAGCGCCAGAATCCAGCCATCCGGCAGCGGCCGATAGTTACCAGTATCGGCCACGCCCTCGAAATCGGTGAAGACCGGGACGGTCGCGAAGAATTCTCGATCTGAAACGCCACTCATGATTCGACCTTATCACAGACCCACATCGCCGCAGCAACGGCATTTTGATCTACGGTGATCGACTTCGCGCAGTTTCATGTGATAGCACCGGATTGCAAAAAAGAATGACAGACAAGGACATAGATGAGCCGCCTCGACAGCTTCATCCGCCGTTTGACGGCTCAGCGCGACATCCTCAACGCCATCGGCGATCTGGTGAAGGATACGGAAGGTCCGGTTCTGGAATTCGGTCTAGGGAACGGCCGCACCTACGATCATTTGCGCGAGCTATTCCCGAATCGTCGCATCATCGCCTTCGACCGCGAAGTGCGCTCCTACTCCGCCTCGACGCCGCCAGCGGCAGACATGGTGACAGGCGATATCCGAGAGAGTGGCCAAGCCTTTGTCGGCATCGGTGCGGCACTTGCCCATGCCGATATTGGGACCGGTCACGATGAGATCGATGCGGTGACCCTGACCTGGCTGCCGCAGCTGGTGGCCGGCGTTCTCGTAAGGGACGGCATCGCCGTCAGCGGTCTGCCACTCGACTGGCCCGGGCTGGAACCGCTGTCGCTGCCGCCGGGGATCAAGGAAGGACGATACTTTCTCTACCGGCGCATGTGATCAGGGCAAAAAGAGCACGTCATATTGATCGA
Source organism: Rhizobium sp. P32RR-XVIII (assembly GCF_012641395.1). Lineage (GTDB taxonomy): Bacteria > Pseudomonadota > Alphaproteobacteria > Rhizobiales > Rhizobiaceae > Rhizobium. The sequence continues at coordinate 421,010 of NZ_JABAIH010000003.1, forward strand.
TATCGCGCGGCAGGTCGCGAACCTTCATGTCCTGTTCGCCGTCTTCGAAGAAAACGATGCAATCCTCGTAGAAGCCGGAAAGCGATTCTATGAACTCGCGCGTCTGTTCGGGTCCGTAGAAGAGAGGCGTAAATTCCATGTAAAGCGGCACGCGCCGCGTCATCAGCGCCACCATCGAACGGCACGCGACAGGCTCGTAGCCTTCGATATCCATCCAGACGAGGGCGACATCGCTTTGGTCTAGGCCAGCCCCGCTGAGAATATCGGCCACCGGCCTGACCGGTACGCTGATCTTTGCATCCGACGGACTCTGGCGAATCGCGCTGCTCTTTCCGTGATTGTTCGCGTTGAGGAAGAAGTCGATCTCGCCCGTAATCTCGCCGGCAGCGCAATTGACGAGCGTTACCTTCTTCTCCAGCCGGTTCTGATGGATGTTGGTCTCCAGCAGCGGAAAATTGCGGGGGTCCGGCTCGACGCTGATGATGTGCGAATAGGTGCCGCTCAGCGCAAAATAAACAGTTTGCGTGCCGATATTGGCGCCGAGTTCGAGCAGGGTGCCTTCCTTCCGCAGCAAACCCCGTTCGCGCAGCACCGCCAGCAGCCGGTCGACGTTCTCGCGCTCGAAGTGACCCTTCCGGAAGACCTTGCGGCCGACATAGTCCGACGGCGAGAAGGTCATCAGATGGTCGCCGGCATCGACGGTTATGGAAACAACGCGCTGGCCGATGTTCTCGATCAGCAGGCGGCGGCCGAAGCGGGTATCGAAGAAGCGGCTTGCCATGGCGTTGCGCATCCTGCGCAGGCGCTTTCGCCAGAATTTCCGCGAGCGCCATCCCAAACCGGACATCAGGCTTTTCCTTCGAGCGGTTCGCCCGCCTTTTCCTTGCCGATCACGTAGACTTTCAAGGGCAGTGCGCGGCCACGCACGCTGATTTCGCGGCTTTCGATGCCGCTCATGTCAGCGCCGGAAAGTTCTGCGACCGGTTCGGAAATGACGATCGCCGCGCCGAATTCCTTTGCGGCGCCCTCCAGGCGGCTCGCGACGTTTACCGTGTCGCCCACGGCGGTAAGGTTTCTCACCCTGCCATAGCCCATGGTCCCGACGACGGCGGGTCCAAAATGGATGCCGATCGCAATCTGAAGGGGGATCGTCAGTTCCTCCGCGAACTCGGCACCCAGCTTTTCGATTTCGGACGAAATCGTTGCCGCGGCCGACAGCGCCTGCCGGCAGGCATTCTCCGGCGAAGTGTTGATGCCGAAAAGCGCCATGGCGCCGTCACCGATGAATTTGTCGATCCGCCCGCCGGCCTGTTCCACCGCCTTGCCGGCAACAGCGAAGTATCGGTTGAGCAGAAAAACAATGTCGAAGGGTAGCCGGGTTTCCGTCAGGGTCGTGAAATTGCGGATATCGCAGAAGAGCACGGCGATCTCCCGCTCGCGGCCGGGGCTCGTCTCCTGCGCATTGGCGGGAAGAGCGGTCTCCGTCGCCGGGATCAGCAGCGGCGCGACCGTGACGTCGTGGTCCGGCCGAAGCTGACAGGCCAGCCGCACATCCGGCGCCGCGTTGATGCGCCTCAGCGTCCTCTGCTCCAACTCGCCGGGCGGCGGCAGGCGTTGGTAATTGCCGAGAATCTGCACCCGGCAGGTGGAGCACTGCCCCTTGCCTCCGCAGGCGGAATAGTGCGGCAGTCCGCCGAGGCGGCTTGCCTCCAGAACGGTGAAGCCGCGCGGCACCTTGATTATCTCGCCTCCCGGAAAATGCACAGCGATCTGATCGGTACGCTCTTTCCACTTGCGGCGCGCACGTGCTGCGACGACGGAAAGCAATGCCAGCGAAAAGCCGCCGTAGAGTCCGGCCCGGATCAAGGCGATCTGCTGCAGCGCTTCCGGATCGGTTTGGTAGCGGCTGTTCAGGTTTTCCTGGTAGCGGCCGGTATCGACCAGTCCTTCATAGTCCGGCTCGGCGATGGTGCGGCCCATCTCGATGAAACCAAGCAGCGCAAGTACCGGCAGGAGAATGGCGAACGCCAGAAGCAGCGGCGCAAATCCTGCGTACCACGCCCGGTAACGCAGCCAGAAACGCAGACCGATACAGCCGTGGGCCCAGACGACAACCAGGGTAACCGCCTGCCGGATGCCGGTTCCAAACGAGGTGATCCAGAGGAGGCGTACGATCGTCTCATAGTTGTCGATGTATCTATAGAGTTCGTGAACAATCCGCGTTCCGACGACATGATCGATCAGGAGCAGCGGGATCGCGAGGCCGAGCACGATCTGGGCCATCTCGCCGACTGGCATGACCAGGCTCCGGCGCATGTAAAGCGAGCGAAGCACGAGTGCGATGTGAACGAAAATGGCGCCGTAGAAGATCAGCGTGCCCAGCGGATTGCGCCAGATCGCGAGAAACAGCCGACGGCCATCATCGGCGGCGTCAATGGAAACGAGGCCGAGCGCATGGTTCGACAGATGGAGGGCCACGAAAGTGAACAGGACGAGGCCTGAGCCCAGCCGAGCGCGCCGGATGTTGCGCTCCGAAAAAAACCTTGTGTCTGCGATGCTCGCCATTCATTCCCGTTCTGAACGTTCGAATCTTGGATGCCGAACCCGGATGATCCTAGATCGACTCGACCTAAACCAGATCCGCTCTCAATCGAAACGCCGGAGCACGATCAGCTGAAAACGGCTTCACAGTTTTCGGCGTCATACTCTAGAGATGTTTGGATAAAAGCGGAATGCCGCCTTCACCATCCATGATCACATTCTATATGTTTATCAGTAACTTTTAAGGAGCCTACAATAGGGGAAATTTTCGCAATAGGCTGGATGGCCAGTCAGATACAGTGCGTTCAGGAAGGAGCGCGTTGATGCGGATTGCATTTTACGCGCCGCTGAAATCTCCCAATCATCCCATCCCCTCAGGCGACCGCCTTATGGGACGGCTGCTTGTAAGAGCGCTGGAACTCTCCGGCCATTCTGTCGAGATCGTATCCGACTTCCGAAACTTCGCGCCGACGCCCGAGGCAGCTATGGCCCTTGAGGGCGAGCGGCAGGCGGAGCTTTCGCGATTGAAAGACAAATGGCGTCAAGAGCCAAGGCCGCATCTCTGGTTCTGTTATCATCCCTACTATAAATCGCCGGATCCCTTCGGTCCCATTCTGGCTGCGGAATTCGGCATCTCCTACGTCACGGCCGAAACGTCCTATTCCCCGAAACGCAATGCCACCGGCTGGGCCGCGTCGCAGGCATCGGTCGCTGCGGCAATACGGCAGGCAGCAATCAACATCGCGCTGACCGAACGGGACAGGGCCGGCGTCGAGCAGGCTATTCCGGACGCTCGGTTTGCTTCGATCAAGCCCTTCATCGATACGGCACCTTTCAGGAATGTCCCGCTGCAGCCGGATTCCCAACGTCTCGTGACAGTCGCTATGATGCGGCCCGGCGACAAGATGGACAGCTATGCAATGCTTGCCCATTCGTTGCGGCTGATCGAAGACAAGCCTTGGACGCTTGCCATTGTCGGCGACGGGCCGATGCGGGCGCAGGTCGAGATGCTGTTTTCGGATTTCGCACCCGGCCGCATAGACTGGCTGGGGGAGCGGAGCCCGGTCGACGTCCCAGGCCTCCTCGGGACATCGGGCGTTTATGTGTGGCCCGGCTGTGGCGAAGCCTACGGTCTTGCCTATCTGGAAGCGCAGGCCGCCGGCCTGCCGGTCGTGGCGCAGCGGACCGGAGGAGTCCCGGCGGTGATCGAAGACGGCGTTACCGGCCACTTGACCGCTGAGGGAGATGTCGAACGCTTTGCAGCAGCGATTGGCGGGTTGTTGCAGGATCCGGAGCGGCGGCTGGCAATAGGCGCGGCAGCACGGCGTTTCGTGCTGGAGGAACGATCGCTGGAGATTGCCGCCCAGGAACTGGGCAGGATATTGAACGCGTATGCAGGAGTCGGACCATGAGCGGCAATTCGGTATGGCAACCTCTCCACGAGGAGCTGGCGCGCTGGCAGGAAGCCGGTAAAGTGGCGCGGTTCTGGTGGCGGGATGACGATGCCATCGAGCCAACGGCAGCTCTGGAGAGATTGCTCGCCCTTTCCAGCGCCAATGATACGCCGTTGACGATTGCAGTCGTTCCGGCAAAGACCGGTGGGGCACTTGCCGAGCGGCTGTCGGCTGCGGGCGGCGTCAGCGTCGCTGTGCATGGATGGTCGCATGAGAACCATGCTCCGCCGGGCGAGAAAAAACAGGAGCTTGGCGGACACCGATTGGCGGAAGTGGCGCTGGGCGAGCTCTATAACGGCTTCCTGACACTGCAGCGTCTGCATCCGGATCGGTTCATTCCCATGCTGGTGCCGCCGTGGAACCGCATTGATCGAGGCTTCATCCCCAAGCTCCCAGCACTCGGTTTCGAGTGCATGTCCGCTTTCGGACGAGTGGGTGCGGAAGCATCAATCCCGCTCCTCAACACGCATATCGACGTCATGGGACGTGGAGCGGACCGAACCAAACCGCGCATCGGGCGGCCACATGGGGAACTTGTGAGCGAACTGGTGGCGGAACTGCAGGACCGGTTCGAAGGACGCGCCGAGCCGATTGGATTGCTGACGCATCATCTGGCTCATGACACGATGGCCTGGGAATTCACCGAAGCGCTGCTTGCCGAGACTGGTCGCCACAGTGCTGTCGCGTGGCATCCGGCAGCAGAACTTATGAAGGCTTAGGACCTGAGCCTTAGACTTCAACGACCTGATTGTCGCGAGCGGCGAATGCCCCGGGAAACGCCGCCTGAGCGTCTTTTTCCATCTGGCCGAGCTGTGTGTCGGTGCGCGACGGCGCGTGATGGAAGAGAGCAAAACGCTTCGTCCCGGCCATTTTGGCGAGCTCAGTGCCGTGCTGCCAGGTCGAGTGGCCGAAGCCCTTGAAACGCTGCATCTCGTCTTCGTTGTAGGTGCAATCGTAGATCGCGAGATCGGCGTCTTTCATCAATTCCAGGCACACTGGGTCGTAAGCGCCCGGAACGTGCTCGACGTCGAACACCAATGCCACGACGCGGCCGCCCCACTCGATGCGATAGCCGATCGCGCCACCGGGGTGGTTGAGCATGTAGGTCTTGATCCGGATGCCGTCGCGCGGGGAGAGCGTGTCACCCGCGTGAAAGTCGCGGAAGTTCATCGTTGCCTGGCAGATATCCGTTTTGACGGGGAACCACGGCGGGCTGATGAACTGATTGACCATTTCCTTGGTGCTCATCTTGCCGTCGAGATGGCCGGACCAAATATCGACATTGATCGAGGGATAGTAGATCGCCTTGAAGAACGGCAGCCCGATGATGTGGTCGTAGTGGCAATGCGTAAAGAACAGGTCGACGTCCATGACGCCTTCATTGATCATGGCGAGTCCCGCCTCGCGAAGGCCGGAGCCAGCGTCGAAGATCATCCGGTGGTCGCCGCAGCGTATCTCGATGCAGGAGGTATTGCCGCCGTAGTGATCGAATTCGGGACCCGAAACCGGGATGCTGCCGCGTACGCCCCAAAATTTTACCTGGAAAAGATCGTTACTCATGGTTCTTCAAAATCGGGCTCCCGCAAGGCTCTATCGTAATCATAGTTTGACCCGGATGCGAAGCGCGTAATTGGGGGAGCCCTGTTCCGTGTATTTTCCAAGACTAGGAGGAGAACGATTAGATTTTCCTAAGGCTCTCGCACCTGCATGGTCCGCAATCGGATATGGTTTGCTTTCCGTAAACGGAAGTATCGCAGTCTTGCAGGGTGGCGGACATTTCATTCCTATTAAGTGGCAATTCCGGCCAGAAAATGCAAATCCTCGCGTTTTAACTTCCCTTGCGCGCCGGTTCCTACGCTTCGGCGATGGTTTCGGTCGGTGCTTGCGGATTAAAGGCTGGCGGTGATGCCGCCATCGACCATCAGCATATGGCCGTTGACGAAGGACGAGGCGTCCGATGACAGGAAGACGGCGGCACCCACCAGCTCTTCGACATTGCCCCAGCGGCCTGCGGGCGTCCGGTTCTCCAGCCAGGCTGTGAATTTCGCATCGTCCACCAGAGCCTGATTGAGCGGCGTCTTGAAATAGCCGGGCGCGAGCGCATTCACCTGCAACCCATGCTTTGCCCAATCCGTCGCCATGCCGCGCGTCAGGTTTTTGACAGCGCCTTTGGTCGCTGTATAGGGCGCGATGCCCGGCCGTGCGAGCTCCGCCTGCACCGAGGCGATATTGATGATCTTGCCGCGGCCGCGCGCAATCATTGCCTGCGCCACCGGTTGGCTGACGTAGAAGATGCTCGAGACATTGGTCTTGAAAAGCTCGTCCCACTTTTCAACCGGAAAGGATTCCAGCGGGGTGCGGAACTGCATGCCGGCATTGTTGATGAGGATGTCGATCGGGCCGATCTCGCTTTCGATATAGGCAATGCCGCTGCGAGCGGCTGCCGCATCCGTGACGTCGAAAGCCGCACTGAGGGCATGGAAGCCCTTTGCTCTGATCGTTTCCGCCGCTTCCGAGGCTTTGTTGGCATTGCGCCCATTGATGACAACGGATGCGCCGTGTTCGGCAAGGCCGAGCGCCAGCGCATAGCCGATGCCTTGGCTTGAGCCGGTCACGAGCGCGCGGCGGCCGGTGAGATCGAACAGGGGAAAGGACAAACGGAACTCCTCTTTGCTGAACCCGATTGAAGAGGAGTTGCCGGATCAATGCAAGTCACCGCTTTGACGCCAGCCGCTTCAATCTGCTACTTCCGGCTCCGGGCGAGGAAAACGATCATGCACATCCGTAACGAAACCGAAGCCGATATCCCGGCGATCCGGGCGCTGGTGAGCGATGCTTTTGCCGGCATGGCCTACAGCAGCCAGACCGAAGCGGCAATCGTCGATGCGCTACGCCGGAACGGCATGCTCTCCGTGTCGCTGGTCGCCGAAGACGAGAGCGTGATCACCGGCCACATCGCATTCTCACCGGTGCTGATCGATGGCGAGGATTTCGGTTGGTATGGTCTCGGTCCGATTGCAGTGACGCCGGCAAGACAGGGTCAGGGGGTTGGCAGCACGCTGGTGCGCGAGGGGTTGGCCGCCATCCGCAAGCTCGGCGCCCAGGGATGCGTGCTGGTTGGCGAACCCAGCTACTATGGCCGCTTCGGCTTCAAGGCGAACGCGCGCCTGCGATTTGCGGGCATTCCGCCACAATATTTCCAGGCTCTGAGCTTCAACGGCGACATGGCCTCCGGCACGGTCACCTACGATGTGGCCTTCGAGGCGACGAACGGGTGAGCGCCCAGGTGGCGGGCGCTCCTTATCCGTCTATGCCTTTGCCGGCCTCTCGACTGCCCCAATCTTGACGTCCGGATTGTCGTCGACGCCACGTGCCTTCGCAACAAACGAGAATTTCTTTCTCATGCCCAGGATAGGCTTCTCGATCATATGCCAGGAAATGACGGCAACGCCCATGGCGGCGCAGATGCCGACGGCATAGAGCGCAATCGCTCCCGTTTTGGGGATCAGGAACAGGCCGGGTGCCAGTGTGATCAAAATCTGCAGGAAGGGGTCGTGATAGAGATAAACGCCATAGGAGTAGTCCCCCTTGTGAAACACTGAGGGCAGAGGCATGCGCGTCAGGCCGATAAATGTGGTGACATAGACGAGCGCCGGGATCACCAGCAGCCTGTTCGGAACGCTCTCGATGGAAGAGCTGCTCAAAAGCAGCATCGCCAGAACGGCAATCACCAGGCTGGCGGCAAACAACGATCTGCTATGCGGGATGAAATCCCGAAGCTGATAGGCAAGTATGCCTAGCAGGAAGGCGAAAACCAGCTGCGCGCCCCGGCTGACGAACAGGGTGCTGAAAAGCAGGTTCACGCGATAGGGCAGCAGATGCCCGAAGAACTGGACGACGAGCCCGGCAACAATGAAGCCGACAGTCAGCAATGCCAGCTTCTGCCATGACTTGATGATCGATGTGATCATCAGCGCCGACATGATCATGTAGCAGAAGATTTCCCAGGGAACCGTCCAGAGCGCACCGTTGACCCGATGGGTCGGATTGGTTTCGAACACGCCCGGCAGGCTGTAGTGAATCCAGCCCATGATGTTGAGGAAGTATTTGTAGAAATCGGCGCCAAGAAAGTAGTCGTGCAAGGCAACGGTCGTTACCAGCGGGCCGATAATGAACGCGCAGACGACAATATCCACGGCAAGAGCCGGGACGATGCGCAATCCGCGGTTCAGAAGAAAGTTTTTCAGGCTCAGGCGCTGAGCGCTGCCGGCGATCAGAAATCCACTGAGCGCGAAGAACATCGGCACCAGCGCGTATTCAGCAAACCAGAGCGGGCTCGAGCGGAAAAAATCATCATTGCCGGTCAGCAAAAACGAGTGTGAAAATACGATTGAAAAAGCCAAAGCAATTCTGAGGAAATCGAAACCTGGACCGAGACCTCTATGCGCCGCCAGGACGTGTCCGAATGTTTTCTGCATGTTTCCACCATCAACGTTCAGCCCGCCCAAGACATACTGCACTGCAGCATCCTTAACAACCCGAGAACTAGTACTTTTGGCTTATATGGCACACGTTGTGATTGTTTGACCCTGGCGTAACGGCCGTCAGCAGTCCGCAAGCAGCTAGAAAGCAAGGGAAAATTGACCGTCTGGCGGCGGATCGATGTCAGGAAATAAAATGTCCCTTCCGCCCTGTTGCGCGCATATTGAACGCTGGGGTTGCGGCCCTGCTAAATGTTCTGATAGCGCATCGCGGCATCATTGAGGCAGACAAGCGCCACTGGGACTTCGCAGAAGGCGGAATTTGATGCCCGTTCTTTAGAGGCGCCTCGCGAGAATTCCGCGGCGATTAGCGCGGTCCCATGACTTGCGATAGCGATGTTTGGAGCGGCTGACCCTTGGCGATCTGCTTGGATCCGGGCGTGGCAAAAAGCGCAAGACTGAGAACCCCGCCGATCATTCCGATGACAATTGCGAGCATAAGGATCTTCACGCCGGTTTCCTGTCCTGTCGCCAATGGCCCATTCGCACCATAGCGTATTGCTTCCGATTTAGCTCCTGAAAATGCAGTTCGACGATATGCGTCGGCGCCCAATCGCTCTCGAAAAAGTCTGACAGTGCACACAACAGTACCGTTCTTCCGGTTTTGTGGATTGCCGACCTGCGATCGCGCCTGCTAGACTCGCATATCCACTTTACTATCCATTTCATTTGCTTTTTCGGGAGGCTCTAGCTGCCATGACGGATCTTGCTCAATCACTTGCGTCCATCAAGATACCTGATCTGAACGGCAAGGCGGTGCTGATCACCGGCGCGTCGACCGGCATCGGCGCGGCCCTTGCGCGCGCTTTTGCAGCGCAGGGCATGAAAGTCGGCATCCACTACAATGCGAGCCGGGAGCCGGCCGAAAAGCTTGCCGACGAGATCAGGGCGACCGGCGCCACCGTGCATCTGATCCATGGCGACGTTTCCAGGGAAGGCGAGACCGAGCGCGTCGTCGAGGAAACGGCAAAGACCTTCGGCCATCTGGACGGCCTCATCAACAATGCTGGCGGGATGCTCGGTCGCAAGCCCACATCGGAATATACCGACGAGCATTATGACCGGGTGATGAACCTGAATGCCCGATCGGTTCTTGCCGCAACGCGCGCCGCCCATCCCTGGCTGAAGAAGCAGGGCGGCTTCATCATCAACACGACGTCGATCGCTGCTCGAAACGGCGGCGGCAACGGCGCGATCCTCTATGCGGCCTCTAAGGGGTTCGTCTCGACGATTACGCACGGCCATGCGAAGGAGTTCGTGGCGGACCGCATCCGCGTCAATGCCGTGGCTCCCGGCGTCATCGCAACGCCATTCCACGAGCGCTATACCAATGACGAACAGATGGAGATGCAGCGTAAGACCATTCCGATGGGCTTTGTCGGCGCCCCGGAAGATTGCGTCGGCGCCTATCTGTTCCTCGCGTCACCCACGCTCTCGGGCTACGTCACTGGCCAGATCATCGAGGTGAATGGCGGCCAGCTGATGCCCTGACCGGGCGGCTGACTACAGGAATTTTGCACTGCACAAAGGAACCTTCGGGTTCCTTTGACGTTTCAGGCTTGGGGCAAAAGCCGGTTGTCCTTCGAACGTCTGAAACGGATGCTTCATGCTAGAGCCCAAGCTCATTGCTGCAGTCCTGCCTGGTATGCGCGTTCGCGCTATGCCCGACCTCATCAATTGACCGGGAAAAGGGATGGACGGAATCCACATGAGCTATTCCTTTTCGGAACTCGATTTCCTGAAGCCTGAACTAGGCGCCGAATATACCGGGTCGGGCACGCATTTCGCCGTCTACTCCGCCCATGCCGAGCAGATGGACCTCTGCCTCTTTTCCGAGGACGGCAAGAAGGAACTGGATCGCCTGCCGCTGCCGAAGCGCGAGGGCGACATCTGGTCGGGTTATATAGCCGGAATAAAGCCCGGTACCGTTTACGGCTATCGTGCGAGCGGACCGTATGATCCTCAGAACGGCCACCGCTTCAACCCGAACAAGCTTTTGCTCGACCCCTATGCCAAGCAGGTTGTTGGCGATCTCAAATGGGACGATGCGCTCTTCGGCTATACCATCGGCGAGGACGATCTTTCCTTTGACGATCGCGATAGCGCGCCCTTCACCGTCAAGAGCGTCGTGCAGGATCCGGATTTCGATTGGGATGGCGACCAAGCCATCCGTCGGCCCTGGACCGAAACGATCATCTATGAAGCGCATGTGCGTGGCATGACCATGACGCACCCCAAGGTACCCGACCGGCTGCGCGGAACCTTCCTCGGCATGTGCAGCGATCCGATCATCGATCATCTGACGAAACTCGGCGTATCGGCGGTGGAACTGCTTCCCATCCAGTTTTTCCCGAATGATCGCTATTTGGAAGAAAAAGGCCTGACAAACTACTGGGGCTATCAGACGCTTGGCTTTTTCGCGCCGCAGTCGCGCTACATGTCGACCGACAAGATTACCGAAATAAAGACCATGGTACGCAAGTTCCATGCCGTCGGCATCGAGGTCATCATGGATGTGGTGTACAACCACACGGCCGAAGGCAGCGAGAAAGGTCCCACCCTTTCGTTCCGTGGTCTAGACAATGCCAGCTATTACATTCTCTCGCCGGACGATCCCCGTCACACCTTCGACACGACGGGCACCGGTAATACGCTGAACGTCGCCAATCCCATGGTCATGCGCATGGTGCTGGACAGCCTGCGCTATTGGGTTGGCGTCATGCATATCGACGGCTTCCGCTTTGATCTCGCCAGCACGCTCGGCCGTCAGGAACTGGAGTTCGATCGCCAGGGCATTTTCTTCAGCGCCATCAGGCAGGACCCGATCCTTGCAGGCGTCAAGCTGATTGCCGAACCCTGGGATGTCGGCGAAGGCGGCTATCAGGTGGGCGGATTTCCGCATCCCTTCCGCGAATGGAACGACAAATTCCGCGATGATGTCCGCCGCTTCTGGAAGGGTGACGGCGGAATGGCTTCGGAATTGGCGGAGCGCGTCGTCGGTTCGGCGATGCAGTTCAACCATTCGGACCGCGGCGTAACGTCCTCGGTCAACCTGCTATCGGCTCATGACGGCTTTACGCTGCTGGATACGGTCTCCTACAACGATAAGCATAACGAGGCCAACGGTGAGGACAATGCTGACGGCCATTCCGACAATCACTCGGACAATATGGGAGTTGAGGGTGCGACCGATGAAGCCGGCATCAACGATGCGCGGCTGAGACGGCGCCGAAATATGATGGCAACGCTGATGCTCAGCCAGGGCTTGCCGATGATCCTTGCGGGCGATGAGATCGGCAACAGCCAAGGTGGCAACAACAATGCCTATTGCCAGGACAATGAGATCGGCTGGATCGACTGGGGCGGTCTTGACGATCCTTTCCTCACCTTCTGTCAAAGGATGGTCGCCTTCCGCAAGGCGCATCCGGAGCTTCGGCAGGAACGGTTCCTGACAGGAAAGACCGCGGAAGACGGGCGCATCGAAATTGCCTGGTACAAACCGGACGGTAATTTCATGGACGACGGCGCCTGGAACGACCCCGAACTGCGCGTGCTGACAGTCTACATATCCCGCAGCGTCGATGCGCCGGACACGGAAAAGATGGACGGCCTTTTCATGATCTTCAATGCGGGCGGCGATTGCGAGGTAAAGCTGCCGAGCGTTAACGGCATCAAGAAGTGGCAGCGTGTGGTGGACACCGGAGCCGACGACCCGTTCGAGATACTCGAGCCGAAAAATCCGCTGATCGTTTACCGGGAAAGCATCGCCGCCTTTGCGCCCAAGGGGGCGACGGAACCGCCGAAGAATGCAACCCAAGCCGAACGCTGGCACTGGTTTAACTTCGGCCGCAGGAAAAAGTAACGAGTTCGACCGAAGCGATGAATGCGGAAGCGATAAGCGAATTGGGCCTCATCTATGTAAGCGATACCGAGCCGGGTATTCGCAGACAGAGAAAAGGCAAGGGCTTTTGCTACCGCTTGCCGGATGGATCGCTGGTCTGCGAACAGGAGCAGAGGCGCCGCATCGCCTCCCTCGGGTTGCCTCCCGCCTACGAGAACGTCTGGATCTGCCTGCAGGAAAACGGACACCTGCAGGCAACGGGTTTCGACGCCCGCGGTCGCAAGCAATATCGATATCACAAGAACTGGCAATCCTTCCGCAGCGTTGCGAAATTCGATCAGCTCGTCGAATTCGGCCAGGCGCTGCCCAAAATACGGCGACAGGTCCTGCGTGATCTTGATACCGGCGCAGACGATGTCCGCGGCATTCTTGCGGCTCTGACGACGCTGCTCGACGAAGCGCATCTTCGGGTCGGCAACCAGGCTTATGTCAAGGAAAACGGTACCTATGGCGCAACGACGCTTCTGAAACGGCACATCAAGATGACGGACGGGCGGATTGAGCTCAAGTTTCGCGCCAAGGGCGGAAAGCGAGTGCAGCGCAGCCTCAAGCATCCGCGGCTGCAAAAGATATTGGAAGAGATCGCCGACCTGCCGGGTCGCCAGCTCTTCGTCTGGAAGGATGAGACGGGATCGCTGAAGCCGGTCGAATCCGGGCGCCTCAACGCTTATTTGGCGGAAATCTCCGGCATACAAATCACCGCAAAGACTTTCCGCACCTGGGCAGGCTCCCTAGCCGCCTTCGGCGCCGCACGGGCGGCGATAGAAATGGGGGAGCGGCCGACCGTGAAGGAAATGGCGGAGGCCTCGGCCGAAGTGTTGCACAACACGCCCGCCATCTCGCGCTCGAGCTATATTCACCCGTCGATCATCGCCCTCGCCGACAAAAACCGTCCTTTGCCGGAAAACGAGATGCCGCCAGTGAGCGAACCTCTGCGGGGATTGCGGGCCGAGGAAAATCGGTTGCTTGACTTTCTCCTGCCGGAGGCCGGACTTTGGGCGGCGGCGGAGCAGAAGGCTTCATAAAAAAAGCCCGCGAGGGTTGCGCGGGCTCTCGAGCTGACAGGAGGGTCCATCAAGCGGCGCGCTTCTCGTGGCGGCCTTCCTCGATCTCTTCGATGATTTTATTGACGAATGCGTCCAGGTCGTCAGGCGAGCGCGAGGTGACGATGCCATCGTCGGCCACGACTTTTTCATCCTTCCAGGTCGCGCCGGCATTCGTCACATCGGTCTTGATCGACCAATAGGAGGTTGCCTCCCGACCGCGCAACGCATCAGCTTCGATCAGCAGCCACGGCGCGTGGCATATGGCGGCGACCACCTTGCCGGACCTTACGAATTCACGGACGACGCGCATCGCATCGTCATTGATCCTGAGCTTGTCGGGATTGATCTGGCCGCCGGGCAAGACGATGGCATCGAAATCTTCGATATTCACGTCCTTCGCCTGCAGGTCGACGTCGACGCTGTCGCCCCAGTCCTTTTTGTCCCAGCTCCTGATGCTCCCCTCCTTTATAGAGGCGATCTTGACCGCTGCACCGCGCTTTTTCAGTTCCTCATACGGGACGCGCAGCTCGGAACGTTCGTAGCCGTCAGTGGCCAGAATGAGGATCTTTGCGGAATCGATGGAAGGCATTGCGGATGTCCTTTCCCTCGTCTCTTGAATTGGGGATCAGAAAGCAGAACAACTCGTGGCGCTGTTGGTTCCGACATTTTTGGAACAGGCGGAACTCGGGCCGGCCAAGATCTGTTATCGCTCCAGCGGAAGAGGAGGCTAGAAGATGGAGCCAGAAGCAATCCGGCTGGAACCCAGCGAATTCGTCCCGAACAATCCCACATTTTCGCTGATGCTCTATCGAGGCGTGCTGAGGAATGGTGACGGCGCGGCCGGCTTCGAAGCGCTGTTCGGACGAAACGGCTGGAGCAATATGTGGCGGAATGGCGTCTATCCGTTTCATCATTACCATTCGAAAACGCATGAAGCCTTGGGCTTTGCTGCCGGGCGGGCAAGGTTGATGCTCGGCGGGCCATCGGGCATCGAGGTCGAGGTCCATGCGGGCGATGCTGCGATCCTGCCCGCCGGAACGGGACATTGCCGGATCTCGGCGAGCAGCGATTTCCTCGTGATCGGCGCTTATCCTTCGGGAGCCGACTACGATCTCTGCCGCGAAGCGCCGACGCCGGAGCAGTTGAAGCGGATACGGGAATTGCCAGCACCTGAAACTGATCCCGTGACTGGGGCCAGCGGCGGACTTACCGCGCTTTGGCGCTGAAATATTGGAACTTTTCGGGCCGTTATCAGTTAAAGGGCTTGGATCAGGGAGAATCTTCAAAGGGCGCTCTCCAATGTCGTATGTCCGGAAAGTTGGCCAAAAGGCCAAAAAGCTCGATCCGCGCGATCGGCTGATCGTGGCGCTTTATGCGCAGCTGAAGGCGGAGCGCGAAACGCGCGAAACCCTGGAATGGGTCATCCGCAACGGTGGGCTCTCCGAAGAGGTTCTCGAAGCGATCGCTTCCGATCCCGTGAGACCCGTTACCAGCGACGATCTCGCCTCCGTCGAAAAGATCATCGCACTCGACGAGCGCCGCAAGCGCGCTTCGCGCGACGACGACTGAGAGAGGAGTGGATTATGGTCGACATCACCTATCAGATCGTGCCGCATGACGAAGGCTGGGCTTACAAGCTTGGCGACACGCTTTCGGAAACATATGCTACGGTGGAAGAGGCGATCGATCACGCCAAGCGTGCCGCATCCCGCCAGAAGATTGGCGGTGGCGACGCGACCTTGGCTTTCCCGGCGCCGGGTGGCGGCTGGAAGTTCGTGCCCCTTGCGACGGACAAGAGCGGCAGTCGGCTTTGACCTGAGGAGACGAGCATGGCGGCGCGAGCAAGCTGGAAAGGTCACCTGAAGATCGCCGATCTTAGCTGCGCGGTCGGCATCTATACTGCGGTCTCTTCTTCAGACCGGCTCTCATTCAACATCGTCAACCGCAAGACCGGCCATCGTGTCGAGCGCCAGTTCGTCGACAGCGAAACGGGCAAGCCCGTGGAGCGCGACGATCAGGTGAAGGGATACCGCACGGAAAACGGCGAGTATATCGTCATCGAGGGCGACGAGATTGCCGGCATCATGCCGGAAAGCGACAAGGTGATGGATGTCGAGGGCTTCATCCCCCTCGACGAAATCGACAAGCTCTTTTTCGACAAGCCTTACTATCTCGCTCCGGTCGACGAGCATGACGAAGAAGCGCTTCGGCTGATAGCCAGAAGCATGCAGGAGAACAACGTCGCGGCGCTTGCCGAAGCCGTGCTCTTTCGGCGTAACCGTAAATTGCTGCTCCGCGCCCGGGAAGATTGCATCGTCGCGACGATGCTGCACTTCGACTATGAGGTTCGCGCCGGCTCGTCCGTCTTCAAGGACATTCCCGACATCAAGTTCGACAAGGAAATGCTCGAGCTTGCCGGTCACATCATCGACACGAAGAAGGGCAAGTTCAATCCGAGCGAATACGAGGACCGCTACGAGGCGGCGCTGACCGAATTGGTGAAGGCCAAGATCGAGGGCAGGGAGCTGCCGAAGAAGAAACCCAAGCCGGAAGGTAAGGTCGTCGATCTCATGGAGGCACTGCGCCAGAGCGCCAAGATGAGCGGAACGAAAGAGCCGGCAAGGAAGAAGGCGCCGCCTGCTCCTTCCGCTAGCCGCCGCAAGAAGGCGAGCTGAGCATGGCGCTAGAAGCTTACCAAGCGAAGCGCAACTTCAAGCTCACGCCAGAGCCCAGAGGTGCCAAAGGCCGGAGCAAGGGAAACAGCTTCGTCATACAGAAGCACGACGCCACACGGCTGCACTACGATTTCCGCCTGGAGATGGACGGCGTCCTGAAAAGCTGGGCGGTGACCAAAGGACCGAGCCTCAACCCGGAAGAGAAACGGCTTGCTGTTCATGTCGAGGATCATCCGCTTTCCTATGGAGATTTCGAAGGAACCATTCCCAAAGGCCAGTATGGCGGCGGGACGGTCATCGTCTGGGACCGCGGCACCTGGACCCCAGTCGGCGACCCGAAGAAGGGCTATCAAAAGGGCCATCTCGAATTCGAACTCGATGGTGAAAAGCTGAAGGGCCGCTGGCATCTGGTGCGGATGCACGGGCGGCCTGGTGAAAAGCGCGAAAACTGGCTGCTGATCAAGGCGGAGGACGCCGAGGCACGCCATGACCGCAAGGATATTCTGAAGCAGCGCCCGGAATCGGCAAAGACCGGGCGGCGGCTCGAAGAGGTCGCAAAGAATCCGTCGGATACCTGGAATTCCAAGCCAAAGGGCGGAAAGGCCGTGCCGGTGAAAGCCGCTCCGAAAAAGGCCGAGCCCCAGACGCATGATTGGCCAAAGGGTGCCAAGAAGGCCGCCATGCCGGATTTTGTGGAGCCGACGCTTGCCAAGCTGAAGCCCAAGCCGCCCGCCGGCGACGACTGGATCCACGAAATCAAGTTCGATGGCTACCGGCTGCAGATCCGGGTCGAAGACGGCGACGTGAAGATGCTCACTCGCACCGGGCTCGATTGGACGAAGAAGTTCGGCACGGATATCGTCGAGGCGTTCAAGGCATTGCCCATCCAATCAGCGATCGTCGATGGCGAGCTCCTGGTCGAGCGCGATAATGGCGCCTCGGATTTTTCCGCGCTTCAGAGCGATCTGAGCGCGGGGCGTTACGACCGCTTCGTCTTCTATGCCTTCGATCTGCTGTATCTCGACGGCTACGATCTGCGTGGCGCGGCTGTTGTCGAGCGCAAGCGCATGCTCGAAAAGATGCTGCCTGGCGGAAGCGACAAACTGCGGTACAGCCAGCATTTCAACGAGAGAGGCAGCGTCGTTCTTGACCACGCCTGCAGGCTGAGCCTTGAGGGCGTCATCTCAAAGCAGCGCGACAGCACCTATACTTCCGGCCGCGGGGGCGAATGGATCAAGTCAAAGTGCTCGCAACGGCAGGAATTCGTCATTGGCGGCTATGTGGCCTCGACCTCGATGAAGAATGCCATCGGCTCGCTGGCGATGGGTTATTACGAGAATGGCAAACTGAAGCACATCGGGCGGGTTGGCACCGGTTATACGGCGACGATGGCGCACGAGCTTTATGAGCGGCTCTCGAAGATCGAGCAGGAGGAGAATTCCTTCGACGATACGCTGACAGCAGAGGAGCGCCGCGGTCTCGTCTATGTGAAGCCGGAGCTTGTCGCGGAAGTGGAGTTCCGTGCATGGTCCGCCGATGGTAACCTGCGCCACGCCGCCTTCCGCGGTTTGCGCGAAGACAAGCAGGCGAACGAGGTAGGGCGCGAGATGGAAAAGACCGCCGGGGAAAAACCCGCCGCAAAAGACCTGCCGAAATCGTCCGTTACTCTCACGCATCCGGACCGCATCTACTGGCCGGACGTCGGTGTGACCAAAGAGGGGCTCGTCGATTATTACGCGCAGGTCTGGCGCTCGATAGTGCCTTACGTCGTCAATCGCCCGCTGGCGCTGGTGCGCCTGCCGGACGGTATCGAGGGGCACCAGCGTTTCTTCCAGAAGCATGCCTGGAAGGGCATGAACCAGAATATCGAACAAATCACAGACCCGAAGGATAGAAGCGGCGAGAAGCTTCTCCGCATCACCGATTTCGATGGAATGGCGGCGCTGGTGCAATCGGCTGTCCTGGAGATCCATCCTTGGGGTGCGACGACCGACAATTGGGAGAAGCCGGACACGATGACGATGGACCTCGATCCAGGCGAGGAAGTCCCCTGGGAGAACGTCATCGCAGCGGCTCAGGAGATCAAGGCGCGTCTCGAGGCCGAAGGGCTTGCCGCCTTCGTCAAGACCACAGGCGGCAAGGGGCTGCATGTGGTGACGCCGCTGAAACCCAAGGCCGGCTGGGCGGAGGTAAAGGCGCTTGCCAAACGGCTGGCGGACTCGATGGCCGCGGAAGATCCCGACCGCTACATCGCCAAGGCGACGAAAGCCGAGCGCAACGGCAAGATCTTCATCGACTACCTGCGCAATGGCCGCGGCAGCACGGCGGTTGCCGCCTATTCGACGCGCGCCCGCCCCGGAGCGCCGGTCTCCATGCCGCTGGATTGGAGCGAGCTCACCGGTGAAATAGGCCCGGCCTATTTCACCGTGGCCAACACGCCCGCGCGCGTCGACGCGCTATCCAAAGACCCATGGGCCGGTTTCTTCGATGCGGCAAAGCCGCTGGAGAAGAGGAAACGGTCATGAGAGGCAGCGCCCACTGAGCCAGCGTCAGATGGCGGCTGGTACGCGCCTGTCTAGCGCTGCCGCACAAATTGCTGCTGCCAGCGCGAGTGACGCGGGGACCAGCAACACGCCGAGCAAGACATTGAAGCTCGCCGAACCGCCAAGAACCAGACCGGCAATCGCGGCGATGACTGCGCCACCTCCGACGCTCATCGCCGCTACCAACCCTGCCGCGGTGCCTGCCAGATCGGGACGCACCGAGAGCACACCGGCATTGGCGGCGGGCATTATGAGCCCGTTGCCTATACCGATGAATATGCAGGCTCCAAAGAAGGCAACAACCGGCGTAACGCCGACGGCCGACAGAGCCCCGCCGGCCAACAGGCCGGCGCAGGTCAGGAAGCGCCCGGCGACGAGAACGGTGCCGATTCGCATTCGGGAGGCATATCGTCCGGCCAGATAGCTGCCCAGTATGAAGCCGGCGGGCACCATGCCCATGCAGAGGCCAAGCCTGGCGCTCGATCTGCCCAGCGCCTCTCCCGCGACCAGTGGCGCGCCGCCCAGAAAGACATAAAGCGTCCCCATCGAGCACGCCATGCACAGGGCATAGAGCCGGAAACGCTGTGAACTCAGGAGCTGCCGGTACGAGGAGAAATACGCCGGCCTTCGCCTCGATAGATCGGCGGTGCTCTCCTTTATCTCGCTGATGGCCAATGCCAGTGCCGCGATGCCGAAAGCCGCAAGGAGAACGAAGTTCGCCCGCCATCCGAATAACTCCTCCACCGATCCGCCAATTGTCGGCCCGATCATCGGCGCAATAGCCCAGCCCATGGCGAGATATCCGAAGTTGCTAGCGGCTTTGTGCCCGCCGGACGTTTCCTTGATGATGACCAGTGCGATCGAGAAACATGTCGCGATCGAGGCTTGCAGCGTCCGAAAAAGCAGAAAGATGTAGATGTCGTTCGCCATGGCGCAGCCGAGCGATGCCAGGACGAAGGCGGATAACGCCGCCAAGACGACCGGCCTACGGCCATACCGGTCGGAAAGGGCACCGCCGACGATTTCCGCCAGCGCGGTGAGGGCCGCATAGGCCGCCACCGTCAGGTTGACCAAAGCAGCATCGGCCTCAAAGGCCGAGGCAATCTCAGGCAGGGACGGCAGGATCATATTCACGGGCAGAACGGATAGCGCAGTGAGCAGTATAAGGGTGCCCAGTCGGGGTGGTGTGGCTGCCTCGTTTGAGCGTGCAGCCGACGGTTCGGATTCGGTTTCACCGGTCATCGTTTCGTTTCTCGTTTGCTAGGAGGGTGAAAGTTCCAACGGGGCCGGCCTGAAATCCGGGCAATAAAAAAGGCCCCGTCAGGAGCCTGCTTACCGCGCATGGGTGCTTTCGCCAGATGGCTATGCCATCGTGCCCATGCGCCCTATCACCACTGCGAGAAACATCGCGATCGTCATGCCCTAGAGCTACCGGCAAACGTGCAGGGGGTCAACTGGCGATTGAGTGATTCTCTGAGAGAGGGGGCGGATCTGATCCGCCCCTTCTGAAATCAAGCAGCCTTCGCCACATCGCCATGAGGGTCGAGCACGAACTTCATGGCGGCTCCGTGGTCGAAGCTCTCGTAACCCTGCGGGGCATCCTCAAGCGAGATCACCTTGGCGTTGACGATGTCGGCGATCGGCAGGCGGTCGTGGAGGATTGCCTGCATGAGCTGGCGATTGTACTTCAGGACAGGCGTCTGGCCGGTGTGGAACGACTGCGCCTTTGCCCAGCCGAGGCCGAAACGGAGCGACAGGTTGCCGTGCTTGGCAGCGTTGTCGACGGCGCCGGGGTCTTCGGTGACGTAAAGGCCCGGAATGCCGATCGAGCCGGCGGCGCGGGTTATCTCCATCATCTGGTTGAGAACGATCGCCGGCTGCTCGCCACCGGAATGACCGCGGGCCTCGAAGCCGACGGCATCGATCGCGCTGTCGACCTCATTGGTGCCGACGACCTGGGCGATCATGTCGCCGAGGCGGTCGCTCTTCGAAAGGTCGATGGGCTCGAAGCCCACCTTGGCGGCATGCGCCAGGCGGTCCTTGTTGAAATCGCCGATCATCACGACAGCAGCACCGAGGATGCGGGCGGAAGCGGCAGCGGCCAGGCCGACCGGACCGGCGCCCGCGACATAGACCGTCGAGCCGACGCCGACGCCGGCGCGCACCGCGCCATGGAAGCCCGTTGGGAGGATATCGGAGAGCATCGTGAGATCGCGGATCTTCGCCATCGCCTGGTCACGATCGGGAAGTTTCAGCAGATTGAAATCGGCATAGGGGATCATGACGTAGCGCGCCTGTCCGCCGACCCAGCCACCCATGTCCACATAACCATAGGCGCCGCCGGCCCGCGACGGGTTGACCGTCAGGCAGACCCCGGTGTCCTGCGATTTGCAGCAGCGGCAGCGGCCGCAGGCGACGTTGAACGGCACGGAAACGATATCGCCGACATCAAGCATCTCGACGTCGACGCCCTTCTCGATGATCTCGCCGGTGATTTCGTGGCCGAGAACAAGGCCCGGCATGGCAGTCGTGCGTCCGCGGACCATATGCTGGTCGGAGCCGCAGATGTTCGTTGAAACTACCTTTAAGATGACGCCGTGTTCGATGCGGCGGCCATCCGGTGCTTCCATTTTTGGATCGTCGATGTCGCGGACATCGACCTTGCCAGGCCCCAAATAAACGACGCCTCGGTTCTTGCTCATTTTCATCTCCTCCATTGAAAATGTTGCCAGCCGTGCACGGCATCCTCCCGATGCGTGCCGCCTCGAACAGATTAGTGCAGAATGAAGGGCGCGCCGTTCCGTTTACGACGATTTGGGGTTGGAAACGGCCGCCGCGCTCAGTGCGATTTAGGCGACCTTGGTTTTTCGTTTTCCGCAGCCAAACTCTTCTGCAAGGCATCCATGATGTTGATGACATTGCCGGTGGACTTGATGGCGGGCTGCTTCTTCGCCGGTGCAACCTTCTTCATATCCTTCAGCTTGTTGCGGATCATCATCTGGAGCTGCTTCTGGATCGGGTCCTGGACCAAGGAAGGGCTCCATTCTTTGGTCTCTTCCTTGACAAGCTTTTTCATCATGGCCAGCACTTTGCTGTCGACCTTGGTGTCAAGGTCGACATTCCAGGCCGGCTCCCGGACTTCATTGCCGTAGTGCAGCGTCCATAGAATGATACCCTTGCCCTGAGGCTCAAGCAGCACGGCTCGCTCGCGACGGTAGAGAACCAGTCTCGCGATACCGACGACATTGTTGGCCTTCATCGCCTCGCGAATGACGCAGAAGGCTTCCGTGCCGACCTTGTCTTCCGGCGCCAGGAAATGCGGCTTGTCGTACCAGATCCAGTCGATCGAGCCGCTCGGCACGAAGGTGTCGATATCGATGGTGCGGGTGCTCTCAAGCCCGACCTCGTCGAGTTCCTTGTCTTCGAGGATGACATAATCATCCTCTCCCTTCGGATAGCCCTTGGCCTGCTCCTTGTCGGAGACTGCGCGATGGGTGACGCTGTCCACATACCGGCTTTCGACCCGGTTCCTGGTCTGGCGGTTCAGAACATGAAAGCGAACCTTGTTGCTCTCCGTGGTAGCCGGCGTCAGCGACACCGACGCGGTAACGAGCGAGAGCTTGAGATAGCCTTTCCAGAATGCTTGTCGCGCCATGGCTGGTCTCCTCAAGCCGCCCTGTCGAGTTCCGGATAGTACCGGAAAATGCCGTCTTCGTTAAAGGGAATGCGGCGTTCGGACTTCAGGTAGCCGGCGATGTTCGGGCGCGCGGCCACCGCATCATGCAGGGCAGACAGCGCCGGGTATTTCTCCTCGTAGCCGTCCATCGCCTTCGGGAAGGCGTAGTTCAGGCCTTCGATGATCTGAAAGAGGGAGAGATCTGCATAGGTGAGTGCGTCACCGAGGATGTGTTTCGCGCCCTTCGGATTCTGTTGCAGCACGCGTTCGAAGTAGCCGAGGAATTTCGGGACGCGCTCCCTGATAAACTCGGCAGAACGGGCCTTTGCCTCCTCCTTCTGGTCCTCGTAGTAGAGCGAAGTGGCGATCGGGTGGTGCGTATCATGCACTTCGGCGACGAAGTCCGTGATCGTCAGCTGCAAGCCGTTCAGCACGTAACGGAGCCCCTCATCCTTCGGCGCGAGATTCAGCTTCGGGCCGAGATAGAAGAGGATATTGGCGACATGCGAGATGATCAGCTCGCCGTCCTTCAGGAGCGGCGGAGCAAATGGAATGTGGGACTCGCTGCTGCTGCGCATCAGCCGCATCATCGCGCCGGTTCCGCGGCCGGGGCCGGATTCGCGCGTGACATCGATATAGACTGCGCCCGCCTCTTCCAGTGCCAGGCGGACGAATTCGCCGCGGCCTTGGATGCCGTTCCAATAATAAAGCTCGAATGCCATCCATCCCCTCAGTGTCTGGGCTCGCGGCCGAAATCCTTCCGCAATTCGTCCTTTGCCTTTTCAAGTGTGTCCTTTTGTTTCTTCGTCAACTGGTCGCCGGCCCGATTGATGTAGAAACTCAGCATCGACATGGCCGAGCGAAAGGGGCTCGACTTGCGGCGGTGGCTCTCTTCCGCCGATTGCTTGATGGAGTGAGCGATCTTCTTGGGATCGCCAAACTTGAAGACGCCTTCCTTGAGGTCCATGGCATCGCTGTGTTCGGTCACATCTTGCGACCATTTCTTTTTTGTCGCCTTGGTCATGGAAAAAAACTCCTTGATCGAAGAACGGCATGCCGTTTCAGTGATCAGTGATGGGTATGCTGCTCGTGGCACTTGCGCGTTGCCGCGGCCTTTTTCGCGGATGCGGACCGTTCCGCTGCCGAGCGGGACGCGGATGCAGCGCCGCCCTTGCGGCCGCCTTTTTCAGAGGATTCGTGCGTATCCTTCTTGCCGCGGCCCGAACCGGACTTGTTCCCGCCGCCACTTTCCTTGTTCACCGTGGCCCAGGCTCGACGCTCCGCTTCCTTTTCGGAAACGCCGCGCGACCTTGGCTGCAAAGAGGATCAACCCCTCAAAACCAGGAAAAGTTCCGGCGAACAGAAGCAGTCGCAAATGCCGGCATGCCGAAAAGGGAGTTTGAGACGTTGGAGGGTTTGCCTTAGAGGCTAGCGGCCAGAGCGCCGATGTAGGATAGCGAATGACTTGCTGAGATCAACGAGTCGGCCGGGCTTGGCAGAGTTTTCAGGAAATACGAAGCCGACCAGATTGTCGATTGCGAAGACGAGACCCAGCGCGAGAGCCAGATAAAGAAAGGCAGCGAAGGACAGGATCAGCATCTCTTAAACCGGCGCTATAAACATGTAGCAACCCGCTACGATCAGGGACAGGAGAATGGCGTCGAAATAGCCTCTGTTCATGGCATGCCTCCCATTTCCGCCATCAACCGCCGAGGCAAAAATTGGTTCCACGATTTGACGCCATGTACCGATATTTTTCGGGAGGTCCCACGCCGTCGTCTTCATTCAGCTGACCAAGCCCCCCTGAGCCATCTGTTGTACGACCATAAAGTACAAGTAATTCAAATGTATGACACTCTCTCGGACGCCGCCTTCGCAGCGTCCGCGCGGGTAGAATTCAGTATCGAATGTGTTCAGGCCGATTTAGGGCTGACGGCCCGTTTTGGAGCCGGCTTTTCGCCGCTCTTGGTTGCAACGCTTTTGGCCTTTGCGGCTGCTGTCGCGCTGTTCTTTGCGCCGGTTGTCGCAGTGCGCTTTGCCTTGCTCTTGACTTCTGACCCATCCTTGGACGCGGCAGAACGTTCGAGCGTTTCACGCTCTTTCCTTGCTTTTTCCCAATGTATGGAATCGCGCCCGGTAGGATGTCCCTCTTCTTCCCAGAGGGAATATGCGCGCTTTTTAATCCACTCTTCTCGAGTTTCGGTCATCGCTGATCTCCAGTCCCATCCTGCAATCAAACGCTAGACTGGCTGCGATGGTTCCAGAGGAAGGGGCGATATTCAAGAGGAGTTTGACACGCTGCATGGTATATTTTTGCGCTGCAACATAAATAGGCAGTCAGGTGCTCTGAAATGCGGCAGCCTGCTCTAAATCGAGCACGAATTTCTTCCGGTTGGCGAGGGCATCGTCCTCGTGGCGGATACGCAAGAGATAGGACGGGTGGATGGTTACAAGAACCGGTGGATGGTTCGCCAGCCGAAGAACATGCCCCCGCTCGGGGGTGAGCTTCACTTTGGGACCGAGCAGCGAATAAAGCGCCGTGGCGCCCAACGCGACGACAAGTTTTGGCTGCAGGATCTCGAGTTCTGCGCCGAGCCACCAGGCGCATCGCTGGATCTCCCCGGCATTGGGCTTGGAATGCAGGCGCCGCTTGCCGCGCTGCTCGAACTTGAAGTGCTTGACGGCATTGGTGACGTAACAGCGGGACCGATCGACCCCCGCCTCCTCGAGGCACCTGTCGAGTAGAAGTCCTGCTGGCCCGACGAAAGGCTTGCCGGCGAGGTCTTCCTTGTCACCGGGCTGCTCGCCCACCAGCACGATCTCTGCTGTGGCCGGACCTTCGCCGAAGACGAGTTGGGTCGCGTACTTGTAGAGGTCGCAGCGAGTGCAGTGCTCGGCCTGGGCCTTCAACTCGCCGAGGTCTTTGGCGTCTGCGTTCTCCAGTGCGAAATCCGGCCCGAGCTTCGGCGCGACATTCATCAGGCTTCCTCCTTTTGTCTTTGGCCTGAACCAATCTGGAAGAGGTTTGTTCCGGCGCAGAAACAAGCCGGCACCTGGATCCTGATCTGCTGAAAATAGCGATGCAAAAAAATTCGCGTTTCAGTCGAGCCGTGGCGATTTGAACGCCACCGCTTTGCCGTTATATCTTCTTCCAATGTTTTATCTCATATCGACCTACTGGCCGCATATTCTATTCGTCATATCGCTTGCTATGGGCGCCGCCGCGGCGATCCATGCCGCCATGACGAAGGAGGAAGTGCGCGCGGCCATCGGCTGGGTCGGCGTCATCATCCTGTCTCCCATTGTTGGAGCGGTGCTCTACGCCATCGCGGGTATCAACCGCATTCGGCGGAAATCGCTCAGCCTGCGCCGCGATGCTCTGCTACCTTCAGAGACCCTGGATGAGCTTGAGAGTTTCGATGCCGAGCCGGAGACAGTCATCAGCGGCTACGGGCGGCGCTTTGCGGCCTTGCAAACGCTCGGCGATCGTATCACCAACAATCCGCTGACCACTGGCAATACGATCGACGTCCTGGAAACCGGGGACGATGCCTACGCGGCGATGAAAGCTGCGATCGACACAGCCGAGCGCAGCATTCTGCTCGAGACCTATATCTTCGACCGTGACAAAGTCGGCATCGAAATCGCCGACGCGCTGATTACGGCCGTGAAACGGGGAGTGGAGGTGCGCGTGCTGATTGATGCGGTCGGTGCACGATATTCCGTGCCGAGCATTCTCGGCTATCTCGGCGACGGCGGCGTGAGGGTTTCCGTCTTCAATGGCAATGTCATCATGGGCTTGCGGCTGCCCTATGCGAATCTCCGGACCCACCGCAAGATTCTGATCGTCGATGGACGCCTGGCGCTTACGGGCGGCATGAATATCCGCGAAGGCTTCTCTCAGGCGTTTGTCGGTGACGATTTTGCGCACGACACGCATTTCTCGGTTACGGGTTCTGCGGTTGCCGATCTCTTCGACGTCGCGGCTGAAGACTGGCGGTTTACCACAGGCGAGGTTCTGAACGAGGAGGCGTGGCGAGTCGAGACGCCGGAACGCCGGCCGGGTGATCCCGTCTTCATGCGCGTCGTGGCGTCCGGACCGGACCGCAGCCTGGAAACCAACCACAAGATGCTCATGGGCGCGTTTTCCGTTGCGCGGAAATCAATCCGCATCATGTCGCCCTATTTCCTGCCGGACCGCGAACTGATCAGCGCGCTGACGACGGCCGCCAGACGCGGCGTCGAGGTCGATATCGTCGTGCCGGCGGTCAACAATCTCCTGCTGGTCGATCGGGCGATGACGGCACAATTCGACCAGATCCTCAAGAATTACTGCCGCATCTGGCGCGCTACCGGCAGCTTCAACCATTCGAAGCTTTTGACGGTTGACGGCGTCTGGGCCTATGTCGGGTCGTCCAATCTCGACCCTCGCTCGCTCCGGCTGAATTTTGAAGTGGATCTCGAAGTGCTGAACGAAGGCTTTGCGACGGAAATCGACGAACATATAGACGAGATGCTTAAATCGGCGGTGCCGGTAACCTTGAAAGGCCTGCGGGCGCGGCCTTTCCCGGTGCGGCTTGTCGAAAAGATTCTGTGGCTGGGATCGCCTTACCTCTGATTTTTTGTCAGCCTAAACCGTGGCAAGTTTCGCTGTTCGGCCTATACTCCCCGGCCTAGCCATTTTCGATCAACGGAGCACACGCAACCTCCGATGCATGCCCGAAAAGACAATCTCCCCGCCAGCATTCTGACGTCGATCCGCAACCGGAAAAAGCGGCTGGATGCCATGCTTGCAGAGGCAAAGCCTCGATCCGAGGGCACACTGATCGCCTCGTACAACGTCCATAAATGCGTAGGCGCCGACAGGCGCCGCGATCCTGAGAGGACAAGCCGCGTGATCCACGAGATCGGCGCGGACGTGATCGCTCTCCAGGAGGCCGATACACGTTTCGGCGAACGCACCGGCATCCTTGACCTGGCGCGGCTTGAGCGCGAGACAGGGCTTATTCCGGTTCCGATTTCTGGCATGTCAAAGGCGCACGGCTGGCACGGAAATGTCGTGCTTTTCAAGAGAGGTTTGGTGCGCGACGTGCACCAGATCAAACTGCCCGGCCTTGAGCCGCGTGGCGCGTTGGTCGCGGAACTGGTTTTGGAGAACGGCGGAGAGCTTCGCATCATTGCCGCGCACTTTGGGCTTTTGCACCATTCGCGCGCGCGACAGGCGCAAATGCTGGTCGAGCTGATGGCGGATCGCACGGAGGTGACGACGGTTCTGCTCGGCGACCTCAACGAGTGGCGGCTCGGCGACCGCTCGTCGCTGAACACGCTTCAATCCGCTTTCCACTCGCAACCCGCTGCCGTTCCGAGTTTTCCGGCACGCCTGCCTGTATTGGCGCTCGACCGCATCATGTCAAACCGCAAAGGCGTGCTCACCGCGGTCGAGGCGCACGATACGCCGCTCGCCCGCGTTGCCTCCGACCACCTGCCCATCAAGGCGGTTCTCAACCTGAAGCGCGTGGAAGAGCTGACGGCTTGATCCTGATCTGCAACGGCCGGAATACGGCTACTAGGCCTCTCGCGCTTTGAAACCCTCACTCACAGGTACATCATCAATGCCTTGAGAAATCCGTGAGGCCGGTCACGCGTCATGTCGAGCGCCTCGTCGAGCCGCTCCAGTGGAAAGTGGTGCGTGTAAAGGCTTGAGGGGTCGAGCTGCCCTTCCTGAACAGCTTCGACGGCATCGCGAACGTCCTGCACACAAACAGCAGGGTCGCGTTCATGGGCATTGATGACATCGAATCCCCGCTGGTTCCAAAGCCGCATGTTATCCTGCTGTGCATCGCCCTGATGATAGCCGGTAACAATGAGCTGTCCGCGTTCTTTCGTAAGTTCGCCGGCGAGATCGAGCGGCCACTGCCTGCCGTCGGCCTCGATAACGCAGTCGCAGAAGCGGCCATCGGTGAGCGCCTTGACCTCGTCGATGATCCGGGAGTGGTCATGCATCGGGATGGTTTCGGATGCACCCGCGCGTCTTGCCAGTGCCAGCGAGAACTGGTGAGGGGAAATGGCGATCACGCGTGCTCCGGCCGAGACTGCGAGCTGCATCAGCAGTGCGCCGAGGAAGCCGATGCCGACGACCGCGACGGTGTGGCCGGTTCGGATCAGGCTGCGTTTGAAGATGTTCATCGAGCGGCCAAGCGGCTCTCCCGGAAAGGGTTGGCCGGCCAGTTGGTCTGGCAGTCGTATGACGGCATTCTTATCGGCGATGTCGTGGGTCGCATAGGCGTGATCGCTCAGCGCTGCAACGCGATCCCCGACGAAAAGATCTTCGACCTCTGCCCCGACGGCATCGATGACCCCCCAGCCTTCGTGTCCCAGGCCGCCAGGTTCTGTCGGAAATTTCATCCATTCGGCCCCAGCCCACGGTGTGAGGCTCGAAGCGCAGACACCGCAGCCTTCGAGTGCGACGCGCACCTGGCCGGCGGCCGGTTCGGGAAGCGGCAGGGTATCGACTCTCATCTGGCCAGCACCCGTAAGCACCGCGGCCTTCATCCGAGATGGCAGCGCCGATGTCACGATGTTCATGAACATTCCTCCTCAAGCAACAGCTATTGCGGCCATGCGGCAATTCAACCGGCACGCGGCTCTCGACCGCCTTCGAGCTGAACAACGAGCACTGCTTCGGGGAGTGACAACGAAGGGCAGCCCGTGCGTCGCGGCCAGCGCTCATCGGCGGCTGATCCGCCGCCCAAAATAGCGTAAGCTTGGACGGCGGAAGCGACCTTTCCGCACTCACGCGGACATGAGCCGAGGGAGAGGGCTATGACGGATGATCGCCAGGCAACATTGGTGCGAATAACCGGCAGGGTACAGGGCGTGGGCTTCCGCCTCTGGGCACGCGACCAGGCTCGGCGTCTCGGATTGACAGGTTGGGTTCGCAACGAGGCTGATGGCTCCGTCAAAGCCTTGATTGCGGGCGAGACCCCTGCGGTTTCCGCCATGCTGAGCGAGTTTCGGAAAGGCCCCCGCGGCGCTGCAGTGTCCAACGTCGAGGTGCAGCCGATCGCGATTGACGAAGCGCCGTCGGAATTCAGCATCAGAGCGGGCTGACGACGGCAGTTTTGGCGTAACCTGCATCGCATTCCGCTCTTCCCGAGACAGGGAACAACTATCTTTCAAAGGGGTTTCAACCAACGCGATGCCGGGTGATTTCGTCCGTGTGAGTGGTTTCGGCATCGCGGTTTGGATTGAAGTGTGTTGCGACAGAACCGCGACACTTGCAGGAATGCAAGGGGAGAACGAAATGGGACACGGACCTGAAACGTGGACGCAGCGTTCGTCGGCGGAGGAAGCAGCAAGCTCCGGTCTAGTCGGCGAGGCTGTCTTCGGAGTCGAGGAAACGGGCGCAAACGACTTCGAGACCGCTCGTCGTGCGGCTGCTCAATCGCGGAAGCATCTGAGGGTGGAAGTCGCGCTTCTGCGACAGCGGGTAGCAGACTTGCGGCGGCACGCCAGTGCGGCGGCTCAAGCGTCCCACAACGCCGTCCGGGCAGAAGCCAAATGGATCGATGACAGTGCACATGCGCAGCTAGGCCAATATCCTTGGCTGAAGCTCTTTGGCGCGATGGCGGTGACGTCGATCGTTGCCCGGATGCTTCGCCACGCTTCGCTGAGCGGGATCGCCACCGCTGCAGTTGCCCTGATCGCGTCCCAACGCAGAAGCAGATAGATCTGGGAAGGAGAGCAGTTCATGCCAGTGCGCAAGGGGAAAACCGGCGAGACCGCTGCGATAGGAGCGCGGATCATCGACAAGCACAAGAAGGTTGTCAGCGCTCCGCAGCCTGAAAGCGACTCGGAGGCGGACATAGGCGCTCTTCGCAAGGAAATCGACAGCTTGAAGGCTAAGGTTGCCGAAGTTGCAAAGAAGGTGAGAAGCCGGGCGGCCGAAATTCCACAGCAAACTGAAGCCACAGTTAGACTCCGTCCCGTACTGGCGCTTCTGATAGCGGCCGCGGCCGCAACGGCAGTCGCCCTTCTTGTCAGTCGGGCAACAGCCGTACCTCGCCGCAGCCGCTATCGCCGTTTGGTCGATGAGATGCAGGAGAGATTGGCCGATCTGCGTATGCTTCGATAGAGGGAGCGGTCTGTCGCGACCATCACCGTCTAGGTCGCTGAAGATCTCTGTGCCTCGTAGCGAAGGGAGGGCGCGTTCGCTCGCAAACGGAATAATTCTTGGGCTTGCACTGGTCGCACTCGCCGCAGAAGATCGTGAAGGGCACGATTGTTGAAGGACGGGACGGCCGTCTTGAATTTCGGGCCGCCGTTTGCCACTTTTCCGGCGATTTAAGACCTCCAGGAGACCATGACACATGACGACGTCCACCGCAGAAAAGCCAGCTGAGAGCCACGTCTTTGAGGCCGACGTCGCCCGCCTTCTGCACATGATGGTTCATTCCGTCTATTCGGATAAGGACGTCTTTCTGCGCGAACTGATCTCAAACGCCGCCGACGCCTGCGAGAAGCTGCGTTACGAGGCGATTGCAAATCCGGCACTTCTTGCCGGCGATACCGACAGCAGGATTACGATCTCGCTCGATGAGGAAGGCCGTAAGTTCACTGTCGAAGACAACGGCATCGGCATGAGCCGCGACGAGCTGATCGAAGCACTCGGCACCATCGCTCGGTCCGGGACCCGCGCCTTCATGGAGCGCATCGAAGCTGACAAGGCTGGCGAAGGGACTCAGCTGATCGGGCAGTTCGGCGTGGGTTTTTATTCCTGCTTCATGGTGGCCGATCGCGTCGACGTCGTCTCCCGTCGCGCTAGCGCAGATGAGGCCTGGCTCTGGTCCTCCGAAGGCAAGGGGAATTATCGGATCGCTCCCGTGGATGCGGTTGACGCTCCCGCGCGGGGGACTCGCATCACCCTGCATCTGATGGAGGAGGCCAAGAGCTATACGTCCCGCTGGAGCGTCGAGCGCATCGTCAAGGAGCAGTCCGGTCATGTGCCGGTGCCCATCAGCATCGTCGTGAAGCCGGGTGACGAGCCGGCGCAACTGACCGACGGGACAGCCCTCTGGG
This sequence comes from Rhizobium sp. P32RR-XVIII, assembly GCF_012641395.1. Classification (GTDB taxonomy): domain Bacteria; phylum Pseudomonadota; class Alphaproteobacteria; order Rhizobiales; family Rhizobiaceae; genus Rhizobium. Next base: position 452,465 of record NZ_JABAIH010000003.1, read on the forward strand.
CAAAGTCAAAAACCGATATCACGCCCGAGGAGTATACGGACTTCTATCGTGGCGTCTCCGGTCAATACGATGAACCAGCGCTTAACGTGCATTTTCGCGCCGAAGGCAGGCACGAATATACTGCACTTGCTTTCGTTCCCGGCTCCCCGCCCTTCGATCTCTTCGATCCCGACCGCAAGGGCCGGATGAAGCTCTACGTCAAACGCGTCTTTATCACCGATGAGGCCGAGCTTCTGCCACGATATCTCCGCTTCGTCCGCGGCTTGGTCGATAGCGCCGATTTGCCGCTCAACGTCTCTCGCGAAATGATCCAGGAAAGCCCCATCCTGTCGGCCATCCGAAAGGGCGTGACGAGCAGGGTCATCACCGCCATGGAAAAGCTTGCCGAAAGCGATGGCGACGCGTTCATCAAGCTCTGGGAAGCCTTTGGCAGTGTCATCAAGGAAGGCATCTACGAGGATTACGAACGGCGTGCGCAGCTGATGGCGCTCTCGCGCTTCCGCACCACCGCATCCGGCGAGGGTTATCGGTCGCTTGCGGATTATGTGAAGAATGCCAAGGAAGGCCAGACCGCTATCTATTATTTGACGGGCAGCAGCCCTGAGCAGCTGAAGGCATCGCCTCAGCTCGAAGGCTTCAGGGCTCGTGGTATCGAAGTTTTGCTCCTGACGGATTCCGTCGACAGCTTTTGGGTTACGAACGCGCCGGAGTTCGAGGGGAAGGCCTTCAAGTCGATTACGCAAGGCTCTGCCGATCTCGCGCAATTCAAGAAGGTCGATGGACAAGCGGCTGCGAGCGAGGAAACGCCGTCCGACATCAGGGGCTTCATCGCCTTTGCCAAGGATAAGCTGGGGCAGGAGATTTCCGATGTTCGCGCATCGGATCGCTTGACGGAAAGTGCTGTCTGTCTGGTCGCCTCCGAGCAGGGTTACGACCGCCAGCTTGAGAAAATCCTCCAGGGCGCTGGCCGATTGCAGTCCGCTGCGAAGCCGATTCTGGAAATCAATCCTGATCATCCAATGATCAAAGCTCTCGCGGCGAACACGATCGATTCATCTCTTCGCGAAGATGCGGCCTTTCTCCTGCTCGACCAGGCACGCGTACTGGACGGCGATAAACCGATCGATCCTCGCGCTTTTGCCGAGCGGCTGGCGCGGCTGATGGAAAGGGCGCTCCCGCAGTAAAGGACGCGCTGAACCTCCGGCAGAGGATGGGGCGCCATAAGGCTCGCGGCAAATGTCGGCATTCAGCGGCTTAAACAGTGTTCGCGGACGGCTGCCGGTGAACGTACTTCGCGATCAGGGACGCGCTGCGTTTGCTGTCGAAGCTGCCGACGACGCGCGCTCTCGCCGAGTTTGCAAGCTTTGAGGCCAAATTCACGTCCCGTGCAATCCGTTCGATGGCGTCGGCCATGGCTGGTGATAGCCGCCGCCTCCACGCTCGTCTTCGCCCGCGATCTCGAGACGGGCGTCGAAGCCGCGCGCGCGCAGTTCGGCGATCGCGCGGATAAGATCGCTGTGGCCCTTGCACGGATTGAGCCGGCCGCATGAGAACACGCGCAACGGACTGTCTCCCGAAAATGCACGATAGGGGGCGGAGCGCACGAATCGTTCCGCTTCTACGCCCATCGGTGCGATCTCCAGGGTAGGCGGCAGGCTACCTGCGAGCTCTTGCCGAACTTCCCCAAGTAGGCGTTCGGTGATGACCACGGCAAACGCAGCGTGGCGCCACTTTTCGCGCTGGTTGGGGCCGTAGTCGCTAAGCGAGCCGTGCAGTGTGATGCTGTACGAAGGTCCGCCCAGGAGGTGCGCGAACATCGCGATGTGCGCCGAGTCGGCACAGGAGTGGACATGTACGTGCGAAATGCCGCGGTCGTGTGCGCCGCGCTTGAGCCGCGCCCCCATGGCCGCGAGCGCCATCAGGCGGGCCTTGCCCATGAGTCCGAGCCCATCCGCGCGCGCGATGGAAGCGGCGGCGCGGGCAAGCCTGACGGGTCCGGCTGCCACAAGCGCGGCGATTGCCGATGCGATGTCCGGAATGCCGCGCGGTGTGAGATATGTCGTACACTCCGCGGCCTCTTTCGCCCAGCTATGCGACATGAGGGCCGCCGGCGGCAGGCGGGTGGAGATGGTTTCGGTATCGATCCCAAATTCGCGCAGCGCGTCGAGTTCGCGCCGGAAGAAGATATGTGTCTGCGCGGGAAACTCCGGAATCAACACGCCGATTTTCATCGTCCGCTCTTAATCCTAGAAATATTTGGACAAGGAGATGCGACGCATCTTTACCCGGTTTTCGATTTTTGCACAGAGATCGATCGGAAAAAATGCTTTTAACGCATCGCGCGTTCTTTATAATAGTGAGAGAAACTATAGTAACACGGAATCTGTAGCTGGAGCGATAAGACTTACTCCAGTTTATATCGGGCGGCTCGCGCAGTTGTTTTTGGGAATGGCCCTGCCTCAGAAAGGACTGTCGAACCTTCGGCACCATCGACAGGTCGGCGAAGACGGAACTTTCCGGTTTTCTTGCAGTTCAATCCTGCGGGAGGGAGTTGTTTTACTGTTCAGTCTCAGGGAGGGGAAGGCGATGTTCAACAAGATCCTCAGTCTTCTCGAGATGAAGGACCGCGAACCGTTGCTGGCAAAGCTGGAGCCCGTCGATCTGCCACGCCTTTTCACCCTTTCCGAGCCCAACCAACCTCAAGAATACACCTTCTTTCTGGAAGCGGGCATCGGCTCGATCATCAGTATGTCTCCTTCGGGGCAAACCGCCGAAGTCGGGATTTTCGGCGCCGAGGGAATGTCACCGCCCAATAGTCTTTTTGAGGATAACCAGGCACCCTTCAAGGTATTCATGCAAATCGCAGGATATGGCCACAGGATCAGAAATGATGACCTGTTCGAGGCTCTTAAACAGAGCCATTCCATGCGCAAGCTTTTGAGCCGTTATGCGCAAGCTTTGTTCGTGCAAACCGCCTACACAGCTCTTTCGAACGCGACGCATCGGATCGATGAGCGCCTCGCGCGATGGATACTGATGGTGCATGACCGCACGGTGGGGGATCGTCTTCTGCTTACTCATGATTTTCTGGCGGAGATGCTTAATGTCCGGCGCCCGAGCGTTACGACAGCGCTCCACATGCTGGAGGGTTACCGCTTCATCGTCGCTGAAAGAGGGCTGGTTACAGTCCGCGACCGGGCCGGTCTGGAGGCGTTTGCCGGAGACGCCTATGGCGCTCCGGAGCGGGAATTCAAGCGGCTCATCGGGGCAATGCGCTAGCAGAACTTAGGGCGGAATCGGCTTTCTAGCAGGTAACTTTGGAACCTGTTTTGCACTTCGAAGTTCATAGACCGAGGCTAGTTCGGTCTCGTCTATGGAGGAACCATTCAATGGCAGGACAAAGTGGCACACACGAGAGCGGCGGCAAGTCGGGCGGCAGCAAGAGCGCCTCAGGCTCAAAGTCGTCGACATCCGGAAAGCAGGCTAGCTCTCGCGAGCAGCAGTCAAAATCGGGACAGCAAAGCGACAAAAAATCCAAGTAGACAGCAGATGCCCGCCGGACCTCACGGGGCCGGCGGCTATTTGGCGAACAAGCACGCTATCGCCTCTCACACTCTTTGACTGCTCAGCGACCCCTTTCGTCTTCATCGCGTCTGACACCTTTTTTACCTTCGGGTCGTTCAGGTTTTCGTCGGTTGCATCTTTAGCCCTCTCAGCATCATCTTTCGCCGGCAAGTACCCTGATGGCCTGCTGCCCTGGGGACCTTCCCAGCGAGGGCTCTGTTCCGTTGTGCCAAGTTTCCCATCTTTTCTGGGTCGCGGCGCGCGGCATCATGATCGTCACGCCAGTAAACTGGTATCAGCCTTCCTCACCCGTCAAACTTATGATGGACCGGCTTGTCTGCGCCGACGGTGGCAGCCCAGATCCAACGCGCACGCAGGGCAAGGATGCAGCAAGTATCACGATGCATTCCCGCATGTGCGGGAAGGAACTGCCTTGAAGCCGTCACGTTTCATCATTGGCTTCAAGGGGAAGACGTTATGGATACCAGATCGAAACTCGAATGGCTGGCACGCTGCGGCTACGCGGCGCGTGGGATTGTGTTTTTACTGATCGCGGGACTGGCGCTGCTATCAAGTTTTGGCGGCGGCGCACCGGATTCGAAATCAGCTCTCCAAGTCGTGCTCAGCCAGCCGCTCGGCAAGGTGTGGTTGGGGTTGATTGCGGTCGGCCTGCTCGGTTTCGTCTTCTGGCGTCTCGCGCAATCGGTCGCTAATGCCGACAATCACGAGCACTCGGCAAAGGGCTACGTCATCCGCGCCGCGTTGTTCGCAAGCGGGCTGACCTACCTCGGTCTGACAGCCTATGCCGCCAGTCACTCATTGGGGCTTGGGGTGGGCGAGGGCTCTGGAGGCGCAAGCTGGACAGCATGGCTCATGGCACAGCCTTTCGGGCGGTATCTCGTCGGTGTGGCAGGCCTCGTGATCGTCATAGGCGGCGGCGTAACGATTTTCAAAGGGCTGACTCGACGCTTCAGAAGGTATCTTCGGCTCGATGGGAACATAAAGAGCGCCGCGACGCTGATCTCAGTCTACGGGCTTGCGGCACGCGGCCTGATCTTTATCATCATCGGCGGCTTGCTCGTCTATGCAGCCTCCGCCGTTGACCCTGGGCAGGCGGGTAGCATGCGCGATGCGCTGGCATGGATCCGCAAGCTGCCTTTCGGAGCAGTCCTCTACACGCTTGTTGCGCTCGGTTTGGCCGCTTTCGGCGCATATAACCTTATCGAGGCGCGCTGCCGGATCGTTCACGCCCCGTCCCTTGAGCAGGCAAAACAGGCCCTACCGATATGAACGCGACAAATGGCCGAAGCCACGGCAGCGGGTTTGGCCGACGCCCGGATGCTGATGATCTGCGACGATTGCGACGCGATGCTCAGGTCCCCTAGGTTCGACGAAGTTCATCTGGTTTTTCTTAAATTCGCAACACTGCATATATGCAGCTGCGCCGGATCATGGCATCTTCGCTTCGATGAGAAGCGGAGTTCCGCATGACTATTGAAAGGCGCCGGGCGGCTGCAGCGAAAGCCTTTGAACGTGCCCGGAGACTGGGGCTTGAAATCGATCCTGACCCGGCCTTTGCCGCCTTGATCCAATCCTGGATCAATGGCGAACTGACAATGCCGGAGGCACGGGAGCGATACCTCGCCTCGCTCAAAGATCGCACCCAGCGTGCAACGGGAGGGCTTTTGGGGTCGGCGCTTCCAGAAATAGCAGAAAACGAGACAACGGCAGCCATCGACGACAGCGCACCGCCGAGCGCCGAGGCAGGTCAGCCGCCGGTTTTAAAGCGACGACGACGCCGAACGCGGGCGAAGTCTTCATAGAAGGTTCTCCCCGCAGTCGTCCCGACTTCATCCTTACCTACTGAGATTGGCGCCGCAAACAGCTGCGGCACCGGCACAATAAAATCTACGGGCTGCGGCTTTTCTTCCGGCCAAATCACGCTACCTCGATCAGACGAGAGCGGCAGGAGGAAACTATGGGTGACAATCGAGAGGCACAGATACGTCGACGCGCTTACGAGATCTGGGAGCAGGAGGGGCGCCCGCACGGAAAGGATTTGTCCCACTGGATAAAGGCGTTCGAAGAGATCGAACGCACAACGGAAAAGGCTGAGAAGCAAGCGAGCAAATCTGGCGGACGAGCAAAGAGCGCTCGCGCGAGCGGCGCCACCCGCCCGGCAAGCACGGCATCCAAGCAGCGTTCGGACACGGCCACCAACGCCAAGGAGCCGCGAAAAACGCCGATGAAGCGCGGAAAGGGCAACGGCCAAAATGCGCCATCTTGACCAGGCTATTGCGATCGCCGCCGAAGCGCACGACGGGCAGAGCGACAAAATCGGCAATCCGTTTTTCGACCATACCCGCCGTGTAGCGGAGACCGTAAGCGGAGACGACGAAAAGACCGTCGCTTACCTTCATGATGTTGTCGAGAAGGGTCGCGGCTGGACACTTGACCGCCTCAAGCAGGATGGCCTTCCCGGCGCAATCCTCTCCGCCGTCGACGCCCTGACCCGGCGGCCGGATGAGGACTACGAGGATTTTGTCCGGCGAGCGATTTCCAACCCATTGGCGAGACCGGTCAAGCGCGCCGATCTTGAAGATAATCGGTGGCAGTGCGAGCAGATCGGTCGCGACGCCAGCAAATACCAACGCGGGCTCGATATTCTGGATAGCCGCGAAGGCGCTGATTGAGGGCCGGGCCAGTCACCGGATATGATGGGCCGGCGGGGCAAGATATGGTTTGCCGGGAGGTCTCAGCCCACCGAACGACAATGCGCCTGGACACCTTGAAATATAGGAATTCAGTCCTCATTTAGAGGCCATCGCCCAAGCTTTGCGACCTTCGCCGCTCCGTCTCTTTGCGCCGGGTCGTAGGAGCTATGTCCAAGCGTGGAATGTGAGCATCATGGTAAGTAGAATCAGGAGAACGCCAACCGTCCAGCAGCGTATCGAGGCGTTCGAACACACCAACAAAATCGCTGTTGAAGCCGCCGAAGAAGAACGGCGCAGGCGCGAGGAGAAAACCGCGCGACTACGCGCCGCGCGTATTGCGCAGGCGGCCAACGATCGTACAAAGAGTGAAGCGTAAGTGACGTTATCGCCGCAGGCGAGCCGTAGCTTTTCCCTCGGCTCAGGCTGCCGGAGTTTCAAAGCCGGGCTCGTGTATTCCTATGAAAAGGACCGGATAGAACCGGTCCTTTCAAGTGACTAGAGCTAGGCAACTTACGGGCAGTTTGGATTGTCCATAGTCCGAGCGGTGCCGCTGTTTGTGTTAGTATTCGGGTTTGCTGCTTGGGTACAGTCGGAAGAATCGGGCGACCTGGTTGGGCTGTTGGTCGTGCTGTTGGTAGTGTTGGGATCAATAACTGCCGGGTTGCCGGTGTTATTATTCATCGAGCCGCTGTTGGTCGAGCCAGTCCCAACTCCGCCGGTTGCCGAGCCACCTACGGAGCCAGATGCGCCGCCTGCACTGCCGCTAGCGCCGGCACTGCCGGAGCCGCTCGCCGATTGTGCCATAGCCGAGGTCGCTAGACCGACCGCGAAAGCCGTGGTTGCTATGATCTTGAGAAGCATCGAATTCTCCTTTTTGCTTCTGTTATCGACCAAGGCTCAACCATCCGGCGGCGTCAAAGTTCCAAGGGAAATCGACGGGTCGGTACCGCGCCAATATTGCGGCCGAGGGTGATAGGGCACTGTCCGCACCGCCAATTCCCGCTCTGATCTTTAGTACCACGCGCCAGTAAGAGCTTGCTTCAAGCTGATCTCCACTCGGTTCGCCATTCCTTTGAATCGCGCAACGCTTTCGCCGGCGGAATACAACAAGGGCTCGCCTTACAAAGTAAAGCGAGCCCGAGCTGCACCTCAGGGGTTGCCTTCTAAACCCTTCAGCGTGGAACTGGAATTACCCCAGACCTATGCCCTGTTCCGAGGCCACATTGCCAGAAGGCTTAGTTCGGGCAAACTAGCCCAAAAGGATTAGTACGGTTCAGGACTCAATGGTGATTCTTACCGGCCGGTGCAATCATCGCCAGAACGCGGCAGGGTCGATGGATGCTCTCGTCATTTCGGGCGAACGAGCCGTTTTGGGCCGCGTTTTGAAATAGGTGCGCGCGGGCGACGTCTGAAGGTTGTCTTCTTATGCCGGAGTGATGACTTCCTAATTTGCTTTCCCATCTCTGCATCCCTTGCAGGTTCAGATAGCCATCGCAGCGGCAGGTATGGGTTTGGGAACGAGCATCCCCTCCGTGCTCCCACTGATTAGTTGGTCCATCTCCGTCAACGACAATATCTGCGACTTAGACCAGATCGAAGTCCGTACGCATCACGCGCCGCATTTCCCATCAAGAAGAAGCCCGCCTGAAATGGCGGGCTGAGGCGGATCCACGATACCTAGCTGTAAGACTGATTGGTACGTCCGCGGATTATTCTGTAAGCACGAAATTGATATGAAAGATGAGAAGATCATATTCAATTTCAGATTTATCCATTTGTAATAATAAATCAACAATTTTGAAGCATTACTATAATTGCGGTGGGCATAAGATACGCAATCTTTCGTATGTAATACTCGTATTTGGCAGAATCCCGCAGCCAAAGAGCAGCTCTTTCCTCGATGTCTCTGCGCTCGAGCGTCCCTCGCGCTCCGGTGCAACTTGATACGCAAGGCAGTCCATAGCGCTAAATTTTGCCGATCGGAAAAGGAGTGGAAGAAGGGCGATGAGAGCCGGAATTCATGATGTCGCCTCAATTGGAACGGGATTTGCATAATTACTAATATGCTTACGCTACGGGGGCCAAGTGTAATGAAACTGCACGCATCGGATCAGTTTCCAGCTCTGACGCTCGTCATGAGGGGTAGAGCAAAGTACAAGATTGTCAGGACCGTAAGAGACGCGGCGGAGATCCTCATCATCGATTGGCCAAGCGATGATGGTGAAGAATATGTTACGGCAGTCAGGGCTTGCCTCCGGGCCTTGCACAATGAAATTCCGCCGGAATCTGTCAGAGCGGCGCTCATACGCGCGGCCGATGAGGAGCGCATCTCGTATATTTCGCTTGTTGCCTAAAAGCTGTGCGAAGCTTTCGAGATTGTATCAGTACCGCGAGAGGAGTCCGGCATCCGGCACTCAAAGGCTTATGGGCGACTTCCCGCCTATTTTTGAAATGCGTCAAGCCAGCCGAGGCCGGCGACCGTATCGCCGGCGGGACGGTATTCGCATCCGACAAAGCCTGTATAGCCGAGGAGATCCAGCTCCCTCAGAACACGCAAATCGTCAAGCTCGCCCGTTCCGGGCTCATTGCGCGGCGGCACGGAAGCGATCTGCACATGGCCGATGATCGGCATGAACTGCCGAAGCCCTGTCAGCACGTCGCCGTGGATGATCTGGCGATGGTAGATGTCGAATTGAAGCTTGAGGTTGGGCTTGTTCAATGCATCGATCAGATCGGCCGCAAAGTCGAAGTCGTCGAGAAAGTATCCCGGCATGTCCCGCGGGTTGATCGGTTCTATGACGATATCGATGCCGTCCTGGCCGGCCCGGTCGCAGGCAAATGCCACAGCATCGCGATAGGCCTCCACCGCAGCCGGATCCTTGCGTGAAGCCCGACCGGCCATGACATGCAGCCTGCGAACGCCGGTGCTTCGGGCATACGTTAGAGCGATATCCACCGATGCCCGGAATTCGCCCTGCCTGCCGCTAAGCGACGCCAGGCCGCGTTCACCTGCCTGCCAGTTGCCGGGCGGCAGATTGAAAAGCGCCGGCGTCAGGCCGTTTTCCTTCAGCAGCGCCGCAACGACCTCTGGCGGATGGTCGTAAGGAAACAGGAATTCGACGGCGGTAAAACCAGCCTTGGCGGCAGCGGCAAACCGATCGAGAAACGCCACTTCGTTGAACATCATCGTGAGATTTGCAGCGAATTTCGGCATCAGCTCGCCTTTGGTTCGCCGGGGAGATCAATGCCGGTCACCTTCGCGATGAGCCTTGCGATCGAGGCGTCATCGTCTTTACCCATGCCGGCCGCAGCCGTCATGACAAACATCTGAAGCGCCGTGGAGGTGATCGGCAGCGGAAACTTCAGCCCGCGCCCGAGGTCCGAAACGATTCCGAGATCCTTCGTGAAGATATCCACTGCGCTATGAGGGGCGTAATTGCCCTCGAGAATGTGGGGAACGCGGTTCTCGAACATCCAGGAATTGCCTGCAGACGCGGTAATCACCTCATAGACCTTGTCGATATCGAGGCCGAGCGCCTTGGCGAAGGTGATCGCCTCGCAGGCCGCGGCAATGTGAACGCCGGCAAGGAGCTGGTTCACGATCTTGAAAGAGGATCCGATGCCGGCCCGATCTCCAAGTTCATAAACCTTTGTAGCGATTGCATCGAGCACCGGACGGGCATGGCTGAATGCCTCGGCAGGCCCGGAAGCCATCACCGTCAGCTCTCCGGCCGCGGCCCGTTTCGCACCGCCGCTGATCGGTCCGTCGATATAGCTGAGACCAAGTTCGGCTGCGCGTCGCGCCAGATCCTCGGCGGTCTGCGGCGGCATCGTTGCAAAGGAAAGGATCGTGCCGCCCTTCGTCATTCCACCCGCGGCGCCATCATCGCCGAACAGGACCGCTTCGGTCTGGGCGCCGCTGACCACGACCGTTACGACGACATCCGCACCATCGGCTGCTTCGGCCGGGCTTGCGGCCGCCCGCCCGCCTGCCTCGGAGAAGCGCGCCAGCGTCTCGGCGCTGATGTCGTAGCCGCTCGTTTCGAAACCGCTTCTCAGCAGCGACGAGGCCACACCGAAGCCCATCGATCCTAGACCTATGACGCAGACCTTCAAGCTCGCTCGTTCGCTCATGTTCCAGACCCTTGTTCCGTTCACTGCCGCGCAGCTGGCAATTGCTTGACCTGCGGAGCACGGAAAAGTAATGACAGCGCTGCCACTCTATGGTTAGCTTATCCCGAAAACGGTTTGCAAGATCTATTTTGGTCGAGGTCGGAAGGTTTATCCGCGTTGGGAAAGCGCATCCGACCCGGCCCGTACAGGAGGAGAACTGATTTGCTCATCGGTGCAGTAGCCGACGATATTACCGGGGCCACCGATCTTTGCCTCATGCTGTCCCGCGAAGGGATGAGAACCGTGCAATTGATCGGCGTGCCGGAGGAGGGGAGTGATTTTCAGGACGCCGACGCGGTGGTCGTCGCGCTGAAATCCAGAACGGCGCCTGCCGAAGAGGCTGTCAGCGCTTCGGTCGCGGCAGCCCGCAAACTGCTCGCTGCCGGTGCGGAGCAGTTGCTTTTCAAATACTGCTCGACATTCGATTCCACCGATGACGGCAATATCGGGCCGGTCGCAGAGGCGCTTCAGGATCTGACCGGCGGCGAATTGACGATCGCCTGTCCATCCTTTCCCGCAGCCGGACGAACCGTCTACAAGGGTCATCTTTTCGTCGGCGATCGCCTTTTGTCGGAAAGTCCCCTGAAGGACCATCCTTTGACACCCATGCGTGATCCCGATCTCGTCCGCGTCCTGCAGCGGCAGACGAAGCGATCGGTCGGTCTCGTGGATTGGCCGGTGATTGCCAAGGGAGAAGCGGCAATCAAGGCGGCGTTTGCGCAGCATCGGGCGGAGGGCAACCGGATCCTTATCGTCGACACGCTGTCGGATGCCGATCTGCGTACAATCGGCACCGCCTGCGACGGCATGAAGCTTGTCACGGGCGGCTCCGGCATCGCGATGGGATTGCCCGAGAATTTCAGAAAGAGAGGCAAACTGCTGGCAAGGCAGGCGGTGACCCGCTTGACCGCGCCGGCTGGGCGAGCGGTTATCCTTGCCGGATCCTGTTCGCTCGCAACCCGCGGCCAGATAGAGGCGGCCCGCAATGCCGGCATTGCGGCTCGTCGGCTTGATATTTCGACGGTTGCGGACGGAACCCAGACTGCTGCCAAGATCGCCGACTGGGCGATTTCGCAAGCTGCCGACCGGCCGCCGCTTATCTATTCCAGCGCTAGCCCAGAGGAGCTTCTCGGAATCCAGGCAGCCATGGGACGTCATGAATCCGGGGCACTTGTCGAGCAGACGCTAGCCGAGGTTGCCCAGCGGCTTCTGGGGAATGGCTTTGCCCGCTTCCTCGTTGCCGGCGGGGAGACATCGGGTGCCGTGATCAATGCGCTCGGGGTCAAGGCGCTTTCGATCGGCCCTGAAATCGATCCGGGCGTGCCATGGACCCGCAGCATCGGCGGGCCGGACATTGCACTTGCCCTGAAATCCGGCAATTTTGGCGCCCCGGACTTTTTCCTGAAAGCCTGGACGCTGCTTGAAACGGAGACGTCCGATGCATGAGATCAATCGTCTGCGCGAGGAGATATGCCGCACGGGGCAATCGCTTTTCGACCGCGGGCTGACGTCCGGCTCGACCGGCAACATTTCAGTGCGTCTGCCGGACGGCGGGTGGCTGATGACGCCGACAAATGCCTCTATGGGGTCGCTTGATCCGACGCGACTATCCCTGTTCGATGCTTCCGGCCGGCTTGTATCCGGTGACGCGCCGACCAAGGAATCATTCCTGCATTTTTCGATGTATGGCGAGCGCAGCGATGCGGGTGCAGTTGTCCACCTCCATTCGAGCCATGCGACCGCCGTCAGCATTCTGCGCGACATCGATCCGCAAGATGTCCTGCCGCCGCTTACGGCCTATTACGTCATGCGCGTTGGGCGCCTGCCGCTGGTTCCCTATTTCGCGCCGGGGGACATGGCGCTCGCGGAGGCGGTCAAGTCGCTGGCCGGGCGCCATCACGCCATGCTGCTGGCCAATCACGGGCCGGTCGTCGCGGGGACGACGCTTGCAAACGCTCAGTTCGCTGCAGAAGAGCTGGAAGAGACGGCAAAGCTTTTCCTCATGCTGCAGCATCACGCAAAAAGGATGCTGACGCCGGAGCAGGTGGATGACCTGCGGAAGCGCTTCAACCTTCCCTAAGACCCTGCGGGCGGCAGAACTTCACACCTACGGGAGAGCACTATGGCTGAAATGCAGGAGAAAATCGGCTTTGTCGGCATCGGTCTGATGGGGCACGGTATTGCCAAGAACATCGTCGAAAAGGGTTTTCCGCTTACGGTCATCGCTCACCGCAATCGCAAGCCCGTAGAGGACCTGATTGCCCGAGGCGCTACGGAAGCGAGATCGCTGACCGAGCTGGCGGCGAATTCGACGATGATCTTTCTCTGCCTCACAGGCTCGAAGGAAGTTTCCGCCGTCATCGAGGAGATGAAGCCGGCGCTCGTCGCCGGGACGGTCATTGTCGACTGTTCGACGGGAGATCCGACGGTCACCATTCGCCTAGCGGAGATGCTTGCCGCGCAGAATGTCCACTTTGCGGACGCGCCGCTGAGCCGCACGCCGAAAGAGGCGTGGGAGGGAACGCTGGACTGCATGGTGGGTGCCCAGGATGAGGTTTTTCAGCGAATACAGCCGGTAATCTCCACCTGGGCGGCGAAGATCGTGCACATCGGCGGCATTGCCGACGGCCACCGGATGAAACTTCTCAACAACTTCATATCCCTTGGCATGGGCGCTCTCTTCGCGGAGGCGCTCGCCCTTTCCCGAAAGGTTGGAATCTCCGTCGAGCGCTTCGATAGCGTCATTCGAGGCGGCCGCATGGATAGCGGATTTTACCAGACCTTCATGGGCTACGCTCTCGAAGGCAACCGGAATGCCCATCGCTTTACGCTGTCGAACGCCTACAAGGATCTAAAGTATCTGGAATCGATGGCGAATGACGCGACCATCGTCACGCCGCTCGCGAGTGCGGTGAAAAATTCCTATGCCGCGGCAGTGGCTGGCGGAGGCAGCGGACCGGAAGACTATGTGCCTCACCTCGCGGATTTCGTCGCACGGCAAAACGGGCTCGATAAGCCGGGCAACTAGCAATAACTTGGGCCGATGTCGCATCGGCCGTCATATTGAGCTGGAGACCTGCCGCCTCCGTGCGACAGGCTTCATGGCCGCGTCGTCACGACGGCTTATGAAACGGCAGCCCATTTTTGTCATTCGTCCGGCGCTTAGTCTCTTCACGAGAGGCGTCTGTATGTTGAACGGCAATTGGCGATATGGGAACGCATATCAAGATTCTAAGCAGTAACGTTCGGCAATTGAACGACTACAGACCAACAAAATCCACGGGCATACAGTACGACTGCGTCGTGATAATCTTCGGCATCTGAAGAAATTCCAACTGATCCGGAAAGATAGGGTCCAAAGTCTGGAACAATCAAGGCCACATGGCGTTGTAATGCAGCTTTCCGTGGGAGGACAATTCAGGCTTCCGTCGTCGCCGTAAGTCGCGCAACCGAACGCGGCTCTATGGCTGGCCGCCTGATGGATTGCGATGACATTTTAATAAGCATGTGATTGTCGATGAGCTTCTTATCGCACTCCCTCGCCAGGCAGTTCTGCTCGCAGGCGGCTTCGTGTCTACCCCACGATGCTGCTCGTTGGCGCTTTTTTGTGCAGGAGACGCTCAACAAGGCACATCACAAGGGGGCAGGGTTCGGGGAGATGGCTTCGATGTCAGGAGCTTCGCCGGCCCGCCTCGGTTTAGCGGGTCTGGAAAATCGCATTGGGAGCCTGCGGGCTCGTTGAGGTGGAGACATGCGCAAGAGGTACAACGGTCAAAACGTCGCTCCGCGGATGGGAGCTGGAGAAAGCCCGATGGAAGATACGAGCCTAGCGGTGATCGATGACCACCCTCTATTCAGGGCGGGAGTAGCCAGAAGCCTTGGGGAGATGGGCTTCATTATCGTCGGCGAAGGGGGTACCAAAGACGACGCCATCCGAATTTCCGAAGAGCTTCGACCCGATGTGATCCTGATGGACATCTCCATGCCGGGCGGCGGCATCGATGCGATCCCTTTGATACTTGATCGCGTGCCGAACCAGAAAATCGTCATGCTGACCGTGTCCGAAGCAAGCGATGACGTGTCAAAGGCGCTCAGCAGTGGCGCCAAGGGTTACGCGCTCAAGGGCGTCGGCTCGAAAGCACTGGCTGACATCGTTCGCGGGGTGGCGCGCGGGAAGTGCTATGTTGCACCGACGCTGTCGGCCCGCCTGATCTTGGGGCAGTTCGGATCCTCGGCTCCCAAACGGAAAGCGCTGGATCTTCTTACGGGCCGCGAGCGGGAGGTACTTGAGTTTGTCGCTCAGGGCCTTACCAACAAGCAGATCGCTTTGAACCTTGGCCTTCATGAGAAGACTATCAAGCATCACATGACGCAGGTCCTGGCGAAGCTCAAGGCCTCCAACCGCACCGAGGCCGCGATGGCCCTGCGCGATGCAGTCGACAGGTGAGATCAAGGTCCAAACAGAGGTTGATCTTGTTCGCGTAGGACCAAGGTCAGACCACTCGCCGGACCGAAGTCCGATGCCGGAACAGCTTGATGCAGCTCGCGTTTTCGAACTAGCTCAGCCGCTGCTCCTCGCAGGGGAGGCCGGCCAGGGCAGAACGAAGACAAGGAGAATGTCATGAAAATCAAAATGATTGCCTTCGCCGCAGCCTCGCTTGGCCTGCTTGCAGGCACAGCCTACGCACAATCGTCCACAGTCAACGGGGCTGCCGGCGGCGCGGTCACCGGCGCCATCGTTGGCGGGCCGGTCGGAGCTGCTGTTGGCGGCGTTACGGGCGCCATCGTCGGAACCATGATCGATCCCCCTCCACAACAGGTTGTGACCTATGTCCAGCAGCAGCCGATCCCGAGCGAGTCTGTCGTCGTCAGGGAGAAGGTCATTGTCGGCCAGCCGCTGCCTGAGACTGTGGTGGTCACGCCCGTCCCGGAGAACCCGAAATACGCCTACGCTGTCGTCAACCACGAGCGTGTCATCGTCGAGCCTTCCTCCCGGAAGGTCATCCGCGTGATCAACTGACCCCCGAAAGAATGGAGAGCGGCAAACCGCTCTCCATTCTTTGGAAAGTGCCCCGCTCAACGAAGACTGTCTCAACGCCTGGCTGCTCGTCGAACTGAGCGTCTTGATATAAGCCGCAGTTGGCGTCACGTTGGGGCGTTGAGTTGCAAGGGGCGGGGGAACGAAGAAGCGATGCAGCAGAAGCAGCGTCTGCCGGCCAGGAAAAGCAAGGTGACCGTCAAGGACGTAGCCTTACGCGCAGGGGTCGGCGAATCGACGGTTTCGCGCATCATGCGCAACAAGGGGCCGGTGGCCGAGGAAACGCGTGAGCGGGTGATGGAGGCCGTGCGTGCGATCGGCTACGTGCCCAACCGGATCGCCGGGTCGCTTGCCTCGCTCGATTCCCATCTGGTTGGGGTGGTCGTGCCGTCACTTTCGAACATCGTCTTCCCGGAGGTGCTGCAGGGCGTCCACGCCGCGCTTCGCGGCAGCGACTACCAGCCTGTCATCAGCATCACCGATTATGACATCGACTTGGAGGAAACGATCGTCCGAGGCTTGCTGTCATGGAAGCCCGCGGCAATCCTGATCGCCGGCTTCGATCACACGCCGGCAACGCACCGCATGCTTTTCGAAAGCAATGTGCGTGTGGTCGAGATGATGGATATCGACGCCACGCCAATTGATGTCGCGGTCGGCATGTCTCATAGACGCGCGGGCTACGCGATCGGAAAGCATCTGGTGGAGCGCGGATATCGCCGGTTCGGCTATGTCGGTCATGATTGGCAAGCGGACCGGCGCGCGCGCCTTCGCTATGAGGGGATCTGCGAGGCTCTCGGCGACGCCGGGCTCAGAATTGCTGCTCATGCAATGGCTGATGGTCCAAGTTCCGTCAGTGTCGGACGAGAGATGACGGCGCGCCTTTGCGCGCAGAGCACGAAAGTCGATGTCATCATCTATTCGAACGATGACATGGCGGTTGGCGGCGTGTTCCAGTGCCTTGGGAGCGGTCTCCGCATTCCCGAAGATGTCGCGCTCTTCGGCTTCAATGGCCTGGATATAGGCCGAGAGCTGCCTCAGCCTCTCTCGACGGTTCGATCCAATCGGTTCCTGATTGGCCGCACATCCGTGGAGAAGGCATTCGAGACCCTCGAGCGTCCGGCAACGAAGTGCATCGTCGACACCGGCTTTGAGATTTTTCCAGGAGCCACAGCATAAGTCAGGGGTGATGAGGGAGGCCGGATTTACCGCTTTTTGAGTTGGCTGTCATGACGGCGTCAAGGTCCGGTACTAAACGGGCGGGCATACTGCCTCCTAAGATACTGCGTACCGTGTTTCATCACCTAACGGCCCCGCCATCGTGCGGGGCTTTTTGGCGAGAGAGATAGCCGCTGGTCACACTGCCTGTTCGAGCACCTTGTTACGGTGCCGCCTTGCTTAGTTCCATGTAAGCAGCAGCGGTCCAGGAGAAATCGAGCCCACCACAACCCTCGCCGGTGATCGGATCGAAATATTCGGCAAACCCGATCTTCTCGATAGCGCCTATGGTGGAGCGGCGCAGTTCGGCAGCCATCTCGGTGAGGCCGTTGCGGTTCAACCCGTCGATCAGCAGCCAGTTGATGATGGCCCAGGAGGGACCCCGCCAGTAGCGCTTAGCCTCGAAACCTGAATAGGTCTTCGGCGTTGAAGGGAAGGCCACTTGCATGCCATCCGACCAGAGCGTCATTTCGGCGCTGGCTGCCGTTAGGATGTCTCGATCGAGGTCGAGTGCGAGCAGCGGAACGAAGCCGGCTTGGGTTGGGGCTTCGATGTCTTCGCCAGAAACGAGATCACGGGAGACGAAACGCCTCAGCTTCGGCCGCCATTGCGACAGGAGTGCAGCACGGGAGCGGCTGTTCATCGCCTGCAACTCCTCTGCCTCAGCGGTGCGGCCGAGTGCGCGCGCCAGTACCACGAGCTCCTCGCCGGATTTCAGGAGTATGGCGGTCGTCTGGACTTCGGCGATCTTGAAGGGTGCGACTTCCCATTGCCGGGCCGGGTCCCAGCCACAGGCCGCATAGGTGTCGACCAAATGGATGAAGCGTTTGTAGTCTTCGTCGCGCGGCCGCATGGAGGCGTCCACATGGCCGGTGTCCTTGCGCACGATCACGGTCTCGGTCGTGGTCGGCACCCGCTGCATGGCAAGGTCCCAGGCAGGCGAATTGTCGCTGCCGCTTTCCCAAGGGTGCAGCAAGGCCACGAGGCCGGTGCCCTCCGGGTCTCGGGCCGCATACCACCAGCGATGCCAGGCAAGGGCGGCCTCAAACAGCGGCATCGAGCGCTGCACGGCGTTCTCAAGGCCACTGGCAACCGCCGCATCGTGGACGCGTTTCAAGGCCATGCCAAAGACCGGCGGCTGGGTGATCCCGGAGGTCGGCACACTGTGGGACGTGCGCCAGACGGCCGGGCCGGGGAAATAGGTATCGCTCGGTGCATGGAAAACAATGTGCGGTATCATGCCGTCCGCCCACTGTCCTTCCACCAGACGCTCAAGCTCGCGATAGGCGCGGAGCACGTCGTAGCCAGCGAAACCCATGGCGACGAATGCAGAATCCCAGTTCCATTGGAAAGGATAGAGGCGGTCGGTTGGCACCGTGTATCCGCCACGATCGTTGGTCTTCAGGATGGCGCGAGCCTTTGCGATGAAGTCGTTCATTTCAATTCCTTGGCGAAACTAACTAAATTGGCGGCATGCCCCGCGTCCTATGCGAGGCGCGCCCTGGCATTCCAAACCCGGCTGCACCGCGAGCACACCGAGGTCGGCCGAAATGAGCGGCGGTCTACTTCCGAAAGCGGCCTGCTTATTGCTGCGGAAAACGCGGATAGGGCACTCTGTTACCGTTGTGATCAAACAGATGAAGGTTTGAGGTGTTGAATTCCAGCCCGACCTGTTCGCCGGCCTTGATGCGAGCACCCCCCGTGACACGAACGTTGACCGGCGCATTCAGGCCGTCGATATCGACATAGATGAAGCTGTCGCTCCCCAGATGTTCGGCGACGCCGACGGTCCCCGCCAAGGCTGCGGAACCGGGATCGGCGAGGTGGATGTGTTCGGGGCGAATTCCGAGAAAGCTTACATTGCTCGCGCCCTGCGGAACGAGGCGGGCAGCCCGCTCGCTCGTGAAAGGGGCGCAGTCGATGATATTCATCTTCGGGGAGCCGATGAACGTCGCCACGAAAAGATTGCATGGCTTATCGTAAAGCTCGAGCGGCTCGCCTTGCTGCTGAATGGCACCTCCGTTGAACACGACGATCTTGTCGGCCAGCGTCATCGCTTCCACCTGATCGTGGGTGACATAGATCATCGTCTTGCCCAGCCGCTTATGAAGCCTCGCGAGTTCCATCCGCATCTGCACGCGCAGCGCCGCATCGAGGTTCGACAAGGGTTCGTCGAACAGGAAGGCGACCGGCTCGCGCACGATGGCCCGCCCGATTGCTACTCGCTGGCGCTGGCCGCCAGAGAGTTCCTTGGGCTTGCGCTCCAGCAATTTCTCCAACTGCAAGATTTCCGCCGACGTCGCGACGGCCTTGTCCTGAGTTTGCCGGTCGGCACCTGCAATGCTCAGGCTGAAACTCATGTTCTCGCGTACGGTCAGGTGCGGATACAACGCGTAAGACTGAAAGACCATGGCCAGGCCGCGCTTGTCGGGCCCAGTCCGCGTCACGTTCTTGGCGCCGATGACAATCTCGCCGGAGGTCGTTTCCTCGAGGCCTGCAATCAGCCGCAGCATGGTCGACTTGCCGCATCCGGACGGACCGACAAACACCACGAATGATCCATCGTCGATGTCGAGGTCGACACCCTTGATGATTTCGACGGAGCCGAAGGACTTGCGAATTTCCCTGAGACTGATTGCACCCATGGTTTACCTCTTTCTAGATCGTTTTGCGGCTGTCCCCGAGGCTCACCTGCTCACGGGTTCGCCCGCCGGGGCGCGTTGGCCGACTGTGCATCGATTGGTCGAAGCGACTGGTAGAGTTCGGGCCTGAGCGCCCGGAAGCTCGGCTCCTGCAGGCGCGCGGGAAGGATCTGGTCAAAATCCAGGCGGGCGATCACAGTCTCTTCGGTGCCATGTCCAGCCTTGCCAAGGAGTTCGCCCGTGGGCGCGCAGATCTGGGAACCACCGCAATAGTGAACGTCTGCCTCGATCCCTGCGCGATTCACCGCTGCCGTGAAGATCTGACTGTCCTGGGCCCTGGCCGGGGTGCGCAGATTCTGAAGATAGTCGTAACCAACCGGAACAGCTGAAGGATTGATCACCAGTTCGGCGCCGCGCATTGCCAGTTCGCTGAACAATTGCGGGATCGCTGCCTCGAAGCAGATTGCAATCCCGACCCGCGCACCGGCGATTTCAAACACCGGCAACTCGGCCCCGGCCCGAAACCACAGATGCTCACGCGGATAAAGATGCGATTTCCGGTAGACGCCGATCAGTTCGCCACTGGCGTCAATGACGGCGACCGACGAGTAATAGACACCGGCGACCTGTCCGTCTGCCTCCAGAACTCCGCAGGCAAGGGCGATCGAATGTTTACGCGCCATGTCGCGCAAGGCTCTGACGCTTCCGCCGCTGATGGGCTCCGCGGAGGCCAGCCAACCGGCAGTATCCGGCGCGTAACCAACATCCGCGCATTCCGGCATCACCGCAAAGTCGGCCTTGCCTGCGATGGCGGCGAGGCGGCGCTCCATGTGCTCCAGATTGGCGGCACGGTCGAGTGGCCGGGAATTCATCTGGAGGAGCGCAAGGTTCATTTTCGTTCGATTCATCAGGATTTAACCCCACCAAGTGTCAGGCCAGAAATGAACTGGCGTTGGAAAATGCAATAGAGCACGACGACCGGCACCATGCCGATGATCACGCCGGCAGTCAGAGGCCCCCAATCGGAGCCGGTCGAGCCGAGGAAGTTGTACATCGCGCCTTGCCAGGTCTGCATCGTCGCGGAAGACGTGAATGTGGCCGCAAACACGAACTCGTTCCACGAAAAGCGCACGGCGAAGATGACAGCCACCGCAATACCCGGCCAGATCAACGGCAGCACGATAAGCCGGAACGTCTTCCAGCGGCCCGCGCCATCCATCATGGCCGCCTCTTCCAGTTCGCTCGGAATGGTGTCGAAGAAGTTCTTGAGGATCCAGACGTTGAGAGGCAGGATCAGCGCCTGATAGGTCAGGACCAGACCCTGATAGCTGTTCAGCCAGCCGATTTTCTGCAGCATGAGATAGAGGGGGATGGTGTTGACGGTGACCGGGATCATGAAGACACCGAGAATGGCCCCCATCAGCAACCCCTTCCCGCGAAACTCGAACCGGGAAAGCGCATAGCCGGCAGTCGCCGAGATGAAAACGGAAAGGACGGTCGCACCTGCCGCGACGATGAGCGAATTCATCAGCGCACGAGCAAATTGCGGGTTCGACAGCAGTCTCACATAGTGAGCAGCAGTTGGGTGCGTGGGGATCTGCGGAAAGCCGGCAGGATTGATACTGGCCAGCACGACCATGACGAACGGGACAATTACAACCAGGCTGACAAGCGTCAGCAACCCATAACCGACGAGCTTACGCATGAGCGCTCCTTTGCGTGCGCAAATAGATGACCGCACCGATGATGTTCAGCAGGAAAAGCATTATTCCGACGCTTGAACCGACCGAGAAATTGCCGAACTCAAAGGCCTGCCGATACATGTAGAGAGACATGGTGGTGGTCGAATTGGCCGGCCCACCCTGGGTCATCGCCAGTGGCAAGGCGAACACGTTGACCGTCCACATGGTGATCAGGATGAGGTTCAGGGCGACGAAGGGCTTGAGCAGGGGCAAAGTAACCCGCACCAGAACCTGACGTGGGGTGGCGCCGTCCATCCGGGCAGCCTCGATGGTCTCCGGGTTGATCGTCGTCAGCGCCGCGCCCATCATCAGCACGGTAAATGGCGTGCCGAACCAGATGTTGGTGAGGCTGACGGACCAGATCGCCCAGGCTGAGTTCGAGAGCCATTGTATAGGCCCGATGCCAAAAATGCCGAGGAAGTTATTCAACGGTCCGTGCTGCTGATACATGAACAGCCAGATGTAGGCCACGACCAGTTCCGAGAGCACCCAAGGCAGCACGATGATGGCTCTGAACAGCTGCGCCGATGATGTGAGGCGCTGGAGTAGGAGGGCCAGCCCAAACCCGGCGGCAAACTGCCCCAGTACGCTCGACAAGGTGAAGATCAGCGTTGTTACAGCAGACTTGTGGAAGATCTTCGGAAAGACGTTGTCATTCAGCAGAGTCGCATAGTTTTGCGCTCCGACGAAACTCCAAGCCTTATGGAAAGTCGCAAAGCTGACGTTATGGATGGAGATCCAGATGTTCCAAATGATCGGAACGATGAACAGGATGGTCATCGAAAGAATGACCGGAGCAAGCAAAAGTGCGACGAAACGAGAATTGCTTGTCGAGCTGGGTCTCGGCATGATTGGCGCCTCCGAGAGCCGGGCGCCCGTGGGCAGCCCGGCTCTTTAGTTTCAGGTCAGTTGCTGGAGATGACCGTGCAAATGGCGCCGGAGCCATTGCTATCGGCTGCCTTTTGCATTGGAGTCACGGCATTGATCAGGCGGCCGCCTTTCTCGCAGGCGCCGTTATTGTCGTCGGCCACTTTAACCGAGGTGCCTTCCGGCCAACCGAGCGCCTCCAGCACCTGGTGCTGCGCATTCGCGGCAGCCTCGGCTGGATCAGCCCCGTTGAACATGACGTTCTGCACCGTTTCGCTGATCGTGGTGCCGACGCCGGACCAGCTCGGGAAGTTCGGGCGGCCATAGGCGCTGGGGGCGAGCTTCTTGAGTTCATCCCAGCGCTTGTCGCCACCCTTGTCCCAGTAGGCGCCGAAGTCTTTATCGAGATCCGTGGCAAAGGACTGGCGAACGGGCAGATAACCGAACTTCACTTCGGCGTCGCCCATGACCTTCACGTCCAGCATGGCTTTGAGGAACTGCCAGGCGACATCGGGATGCTCCGACGTCGCGGGGATTGCGAGTGTCCAGCCGCCGGCCATGGTGGCGGTCGGCTCGCCCTTCTTTTCGGTCGGAAACGCCGCAATCACCCCGACATTGCTCATGTCTGCGCCGGTATTGGCCAACGAGCCATAGACCCACGTCCCTTCAAGAGACGTCGCAAAGCTTCGCGACGCGAACTGCGGCCCAAACTGATGTTCGGTGAAAGGCGTGATGCCGGCGTCGACCTGCGCCTTGGTGAATTTCAGCGCGTCGATCCACGCCTGGCTGTCGAGGGAAGGAACCCAAGCCTCGCTGGCCCCAGCGTCCTTCGCGGCGTCCTCATCGACCAGTTGCCCGATATCTCCGTTGTGCATCCACACATAGGGCAGGGTCCAATCGGCAACCCAAGGCTTGCCGATCAGCAGGCAGCCTTGGATGCCTTTCTTGGAAAGGGCAGCATCGAGCTTCTTGCAGCTCTCCAGATACCCGTCCCATGTCGTCATGGACTGCGGGTCGACACCGGCCTCCTTGAGAAGGTCCTTCCAGTACCAGAGCACGCGAGCGTCGGTCCAAGCCCAGATCGCGTGCCATTTGCCCTCATAGAGCGTTCCATCACGATAGGCCGGAAGCCAGTCCTTCAGCCCGTCAAGGTCGCGGTCGATATAGGGGGTGAGATCCTTGGTGAAGCCGGCTGCGGCAAACTCGCCGACTTCAGGCTGGTCGAGCGAAACGATGTCAAGCGGCGTCCCGCCCGCTGCGGCGGCACGAAGCCGTGTAAGCCTGTCGCCAAAGGGCAGGATTTGAGCGTTTACCTTCAAATCGACCTGGGGATTGGCCTTCTTAAATGCGGCCTCGGCCAACGGCAGAATGTGTTCCCAGCGATCGGCCGGAGAAACCAGCACGAGGTTGAGCGATACTTGCTCTGCCGCAGCCGGCGTACCGATCGCAATTCCTGCAGCCACCAGAGCAACTGCCGTAAGTCCAAGTGAATTCTTTGTCATCATGACGTTCCCTTTCTTTGTCAGCCAATCGAACGACTGGTTTTTTTGGACCTTTTTATCCGCCCTGCCAGAATGCCGGCTGTTTGAGCGGCAACGCCGCGGTCTCACTGGCCACCTTCAAGGACAAGGAGCCGAGAGACAGCGCTGCAAGTACCGGCAGAGCGGCTGCGCCGAGCGCAGCAGCCTTTCCGTCGCTGAACGAAGCGTCGATCGCCGGAGGGGGTAGGGCGCCCGCTGGCCTGGCGTTCGAGATCTTTTCCGCCAGACGTGTTGCGAGCCAGCTGAAGACAGAGTCTGGAAACTCGCCGCCGAGCACGATCCGCTCGGGATCAAGAAGATTTTCCACGGCATGGATCGGGGCGAGCAGCGCGTCGCAGGCATTCTCCAGCCAAGTGATCAGATCTGCATCCTCGGCATTGAGCCGCAGCGCCACTTCATCCTTGGTGATACCTGGAAACGCACGCCTCAGGGCGGCGAATGAAACGATATGGTTTACTTCCGGACCACCCATATTGCCGACAAGAAGGCGGCCAAACTCACCGGCGTTGGCGGTCGCGCCGCGCATCGCTGCGCCATTGGAAATGATGCCGCCGCCCAGATTGGTGCCGAAGTAGATGTAGAAAAAATCCTGACAACCTCGAGCGCCGCCATGACGCAATTCTCCGATGGCCGCCGCCGTGGCATCGTTTTCGATGAATACCGGCAGCCCAGTGTGGCCGCGAAGAATATCGCTCACCGGGACGTCGTCCCAGCCTGGGTAGTTGGGCACCGACCGGACGCGGCCTTCAACGAGCGAGAGCGGGCCGGGCAGCGCCAAGCCGACGCCCGCAACAGGCGAGCCGGCCTCAGTCTGCAACTTTCGTACGGTAGCGGCGATCTCAAGAAGGGCTGCCTCGGGCGTAGCCTCATGCAATTGCGAGGCTTCCCGGCGCAGCGTCCGGCCCGACAGGTCGGTTAGCAGAGCGCTATAGTATCCGCGTTCAAGATGCACGCCGATCGAACAAAGCGCGCTTTCGTTCACCGTGAATTGCTTGGGTGGCTGCCCGCGCCGCGACTTGATGCGCCCAGGCGACCTTATGAAACCATCGGCATCGAGTTCCCCGGTGAGATTGCTGATCGTTTGAACCGTCAGCCCGGTATACGGGGCAATTTCGGCGATCGTCATTGGGCCGTGAACGCGAATAACTTCGAAGACCGCCCGGAGATTATGGGCGTAAGTGTCTTTCTGGCTCAGTCCGGTCACATAGGTCATGTCATTTATTAATCACAATGGATTTAATTAATCAAGGGCCCAATTTCCGATCCTGACCCGGCGCCGGCCGGGGCCCCGCCACGCAGCTCGCGAAAGTTCGAACTGCGAGCGGTCTCGGCACGCCCGTACCGCTCCGGTTTGGCTCCGTCGACGACTTGTGAAAAATCCGATACTAGGGCACAATTTGTGAGTGCGGCGGCATTTCGATCCGATCGTCTCGCGCCGCGTGACAGTCCGCGTCGGAGGCTCGGCGTCGATGGATCAGGGGTTCTTTCTTCTGTTCGCCACGGTGTCCGTGATCACGGCCCTGCTGCTGGTCCTGGCGCGCAATCCGGTTCACAGCGCGTTGGGTCTGATGGCGTGTTTCTTGCAAATCTCGGCAATCTTCGTCTTGCTCGGAGCGCCGTTGCTCGCGGTGATCCAGATCTTCGTCTATGTCGGCGCGATCATGGTCCTGTTCCTGTTCGTGATCATGATGATCGACGTGCGCGAAGCGGTGTTGCAGCGGTTCTTACCGGGCGGCAACCTGCCGGCTCTGGTGCTGGTGGTGCTGCTTGGGATCGAGATGCTTGTGCTGGTGCTCTGGAGCAACCGCTTTTCGGTTGCGGAGCCCGTCACTAAGCGTGGTGGCGATCAGCTCAGAGAGCTCAGCACCACGCTTTTCGCCGACTACCTGCTGCCATTTGAAGCCGCCTCGGTCATCCTGCTGGCTGCGTTGGTCGGCGCCATCGTCCTGGCACGGAAGGAGTCGAACTGATGGTTCCGCTCTCGTGGTATATTTTGCTCGGAGTGGTCCTGTTCGTGATCGGGGCGGCGGGCGTGCTGCTCAGGCGCAATATCCTGGTTGTGCTGATGTCGCTGGAGCTTCTGCTCAACTCGGTCAACATCAACTTCATCGCTTTCGGGCACTATTACGACGATTTTCGCGGCCAGATCTTCGCGATCTTCGTCATCGCAATCACCGCGGCGGAAGTTGCCGTCGCCCTTGGTATCCTGGTCGCTCTTGTGAGGAACAAGTCCACCCTCAAGGTCGACGACGTGACGATGATGAAAGGATAGCGGCTTGGACCCGGACCCGGTGATATCGATCCGGCCGCTGCTTGCCGTCGCCGTAGCAGGTCTGGCGGCCATTGCGATTCTCCTTCTGAACAATCGCGACAGAGTCCGCGATCTCGTCTCGCCATTGGCCGCGGTTGTTTTGTTCGCAATTGTCGTTTCGATGGCGCCCACCGTGCTGGCGGGGGGAACGATCGAACTGCGCTTGTTCGAGATTCTGCCGGGGATTGCCTTCGCTTTCCGGGTCGATGCGCTCGGCATGGTGTTTGCCACCGTCTCGTCGCTCTTGTGGATCGTGGCGGCGATTTATTCCATCGGCTACATGCGGCATTTGCACGAGCATGCGCAGACCCGGTTCTTCGCCTGCTTCGCTGCCAGTCTCGCGGCAGCCGTGGGGGGCGCCTTCGCCGCCAATCTCTTCACGCTGGTGATCTTCTACGAGATGCTCAGCCTCGTGACCTATCCGCTCGTCTATCACCACGAGGATGAAGAGGCATGGAGGGGCAGCCGCAAATACCTTGTCTATCTGATGGGGGCCTCCAAAAGCGCGCTTCTCGCCGCGCTGGCACTGACTTACCAGATCTCGGGGTCGCTCGACTTCAGGGCAGGGGGACTGTTGGCGGGCGTCGATGCCTCAGCGCCGCTGCTGACGGTCGTCTATTTCTGCTATCTCTTCGGCTTCGCCAAGGCCGCGGTGATGCCGATGCACGCCTGGCTGCCTGCCGCGATGGTGGCCCCAACACCGGTCAGCGCGCTCCTGCATGCGGTGGCCGTGGTCAAGATGGGTGTGTTCTGCGTGCTGCGGGTGGTGTTCCATGTCTTCGGCACGGGGCTGATGGGCAGTCTGCATCTTGGTATCGCCACGGCCTACCTGGCCTCGTTCACGATCCTGATGGCGTCCGTCTACGCCCTGACGCGGGACGACCTGAAGGCGAGGCTCGCCTATTCGACGGTCAGCCAGCTCTCGTATATCGTGCTGGGCGCGGTTTTGCTCTCGCCGGCCGCGATGGTCGGCGGGATCATCCACATCGCGGCTCATGCCTTCTCAAAAATCACCCTGTTTTTCTGCGCCGGGTCGATCTATTGCGCATCCGGCAAGCGGAACATCAGCGATATGGCCGGCATCGGCCGCAGGCTGCCCTGGACGATGGGGGCGTTCTTCGTCGGCTCGCTCAGCATGATCGGGGTGCCGCCGACGGCGGGCTTCGTCAGCAAGTGGTATCTGACGTTGGGCTCGATGCAGGCAGGGGACGTCGCGTTCCTGATCGTGCTCCTGGTGAGTTCGGTTCTCAACGCTGCCTATTTCCTGCCGGTAAGCTATCTCGCCTTTTTCAGGGCGGAGGCTGAGGAGAGCCCGGCGACGATCCGTGAAATTCCCATGATGACGATCCCGCTCGTCGCGACCGCCATCCTGTCGGTGTCGATGGGTATTTTCCCAAACTATTTCCTGGCCCTCGCGGAAGGAGTTATCAGATGATCAAGCGCGTGGTCGATTTCTTCGGCGATGAAGAATATGCCAGCCAGCGGCGCCGGCTGTTCTATCTGGTGCTCGTTCTGATCGTCATCGCCGACTTTCTGGTCCCCCGCGAACACGCCGAATATCTGTGGGATCGCCTGCCGGGCTGGTCGGCGGTCTATGGCTTCGTATCCTGCGTTCTGCTGATCTTTGTTTCCAAATTCCTCGGCCATCAGGGCGGGCTCATGCGGCGCGAGGATTATTATGATTGACTTCGCCCATCCGGCCCTGCTGTTCATTCTTGGCGCCTTGCCGATCCCTTTCCTGAGCGGAACGATCCGCAAGGTCTATCTGCTGCTGATCCCGGCGCTGGCGCTGCTGGCGGTGGTTATGATGCAGCCGGGCAGCTACGGAGCGGCGCAGTTCCTCGGGCAGGAAATCCTGATCGCCAAGGTCGACAAACTGAGCATCGTCTTCGCCACCGTTTTCACCATCATGGCGCTGATCGGAACGGTCTACGCGTTGCACTTGCCTCGTCCCGGCCAGCATGTCGCTGCCTTCGTCTACGTCGGCGGCGCGCTCGGCGTGGTCTTCGCCGGCGACTACCTGACCCTGTACATGTTCTGGGAAACCATGGCGTTTGCTTCTGCCTATCTGGTTTTCGCCCAAGGCGGCCGGCAAGCGATCAGTGCTGGGTTCCGATATCTCATGGTGCATGTCACGGGCGGTGTCGTCTTGCTCGGCGGAATCATTCTCCATGGGCTTTCGACAGGCTCGCTGCTCTTCGGCCCGATCGGGGCGATGGGCGCCGGCACTTACCTGATCCTTGCGGGGTTCCTGCTCAACGCCGCGGTGCCGCCGCTCAACGCGTGGCTGACCGACGCTTATCCCGAAGCGACCGTCACCGGGGCGGTATTCATGAGCGCCTTCACCACCAAGACCGCCGTCTATGTGCTGGCGCGTGCGTTTCCGGGAACCGAGCTTCTTGTCTGGCTCGGCACCGTCATGGCGCTCTACGGCGTCGTCTATGCGGTGCTGGAGAACGACTGCCGGCGGCTGCTCGCCTATCACATCGTCAGCCAGGTGGGTTACATGGTGGCGGGCATTGGTATCGGGACCGAGATGGCTGTCAACGGGGCCACAAGCCATGCCTTCGCGCATATTCTGTACAAGTCGCTCCTGTTCATGGGAGCCGGGGCAGTGATCTACGTCACCGGGCGGCGCAAGCTCACCGAGCTTGGCGGGCTCTACAAGACCATGCCGGTGACAGTGGCGCTCTATATGGTCGGCGCCTTCGCGATCTCGGCATTTCCATTCTTCTCGGGCTTCGTTACCAAGTCGATGGTGATTGCCGCTGCCGGAGCAGATCATCGAGCGTTGGTGGTGCTGGCGTTGACAATGGCGTCGTCGGGAACGTTCCTGCACACCGGGCTCAAGCTTCCCTATTACATGTTTTTCGGCACGGATCGGAAATTGGAGGCGCGGGAGCCGCCGCGCAACATGCTGGTTGCGATGGCCATGGCGGCGGTGCTCTGCATCGCCATCGGGGTATTTCCCCAGCCGCTCTATGCGCTTCTGCCCTATCCGGTCGACTTCGAACCCTATACGGGCGTCCATATTACCGAGAGCCTTGGCGTGCTGATGTTTACCGCCCTGGGCTTCGTGCTGTTCCTCCGGGCGCTTGATCCAGAGAATACGATCAGCCTCGACACCGACTGGTTCTATCGCAAGGGCGCGCGGGCCTTCATGTGGCTCGCCGAAAGACCGCTGGCGCGCTACGAGCAGGCGGTGAGCAATGTCTCGGAGACAGCGGCGCTGCCGCTCCTCCATGGGGCGGCACGCGCTGGGCTGCGGATCGATCTCGCCGGGGTGGACGCCGTGGTGAACGGCGTTGCGCGCTCGATCCTGCGCGGCGGCGGCGCGCTGCGGCGACTCCAGACCGGCGTCGTGACCCACTACGTATTGGCGATGATCGTCGGGGTAATCGCGGCCACCGCCGTTTTCGCCGTGGCGTGGCGGTAGGGGGTGCAATGGGCTTCCCGCTCCTCAGCCTCATCGTATTCACGCCCGCCGCCGGGGCAGCGGTTCTGATGCTGCTCCGCCGCGACGATGCGGTGCGGTGGACGGCGTTGGGTGTCACCATCCTCGACCTCGCTCTCTGCCTCGCCATGCTGGCTGGCTTTGACACCACGACGCACGCGATGCAGTTCATCGAGAGACGGCCGTGGGTGCCCGCGCTCGGGATCAGCTATGCGCTCGGCGTTGACGGAATCAGCGCACTTTTTGTGTTCCTGACAGCGCTGCTGGGTTCGATCTGCGTACTCGCCTCATGGGTCGCGATCGACCGCAAGGTGAAGGAGTTCATGGTCAGTCTGCTCGTCATGCAGGCGCTGATGCTCGGCGTTTTCTGCGCGCTCGACCTGTTCCTGTTTTATGTCTTCTGGGAGGCGATGCTGATCCCGATGTACTTGATCATCGGCGTCTGGGGCGGCGACGGCCGGGTCTATGCGGCTTTCAAGTTCTTCCTCTACACGCTGGCGGGCAGCGTCCTGTTCCTTGTCGGCGTCATCGTGCTCTATTTCAACGGCGGCAAGACCTTCGACATTCTCGCCCTGACGGCGCAGGATTTGCCGTTCCCGGTGCAGTCGTGGCTCTTCTTCTCCTTCCTGGTCGCCTTTGCGGTCAAGGTGCCGATGGTCCCGGTCCACACCTGGCTGCCGGACGCCCATGTCCAGGCGCCGACGGCGGGTAGCATCATCCTCGCCGGAGTTCTCCTCAAGATGGGTGCCTACGGGTTCCTGCGGTTCTCGTTGCCGATGCTGCCGGAGGCGTCGGTGTATTATTCGACGCTGATGCTGGCGCTTTCGGCGCTTGCGATCGTCTATGGCGGGTTGCTTGCGCTTGCGCAGGACGACCTGAAGAAGCTGGTGGCCTATTCCAGCATCAGCCACATGGGTTTCGTGACGTTGGGGATTTTTGCGCTGAACCTCCGCGGGCTCGAAGGCGGCATCCTGCAGATGTTCAATCACGGCGTAACGACGGGTGCGTTGTTCCTGTTCGTCGGCCTGATCTACGAGCGGACGC
This sequence comes from Rhizobium sp. P32RR-XVIII, assembly GCF_012641395.1. Classification (GTDB taxonomy): domain Bacteria; phylum Pseudomonadota; class Alphaproteobacteria; order Rhizobiales; family Rhizobiaceae; genus Rhizobium. Next base: position 482,773 of record NZ_JABAIH010000003.1, read on the forward strand.
ATACGCGCAGCATGGCGGAATACGGCGGGCTGATGAAGGCAGCACCCGTCTATACCGCGTTTCTCGCGCTGTTTACCCTGTCATCGATGGCGCTGCCGGGAACGAATTCGTTCGTGGGCGAGCTGCTCGTGCTCTCAGGCGGGTTTGCGGCCAACCTGGCCGTCGGCGCGGCCGCCGTTTTGGGCGCGTTGCTCAGCGCGGCCTATCTGCTTGGCATGTATGGGAACGTTGCGCTTGGTCCGGCGAGCGTCAGCACCCGGTTCAAGATACACGACGTGAACATACGCGAAATGGTCGCGATCCTGCCGCTGGCCATCTTCGTGCTTTGGGTCGGGCTTTATCCGAACCCCTTTCTCAATATCATCGACGCCTCGGCGAAGCATCTGCTGATGCAGGTGCATGGCGAGGAGAGCGGCCAATGACCGCTGCCGCGCTCTTCCAGTCGGTCCTTGCGAGCCTGCCCGAGATCGTGGTGGTCACGGGGGCCTGCATCCTGCTGATCCTGGGCCAGCTTGTGCGGAAGGGGCAGGAAGATATCCTCCTCTGGGCGTCCGTCGCAGTCGTGCTGATCGCCGCCTTGGCGACATTCATGCTGGCGGGCGAGGTGCGGCCAGCCTACACGGGCATGTTCGTCATCGACCGTTTTGCGGTCTTCTTCAAGTTCGTGTTCTACATCGCCACCGTCCTGACATTCCTCCTTTCCCGAAAATATGCCGACATCGAAGGGATCGGCAGCAGCGAATACTATGTCCTGCTGCTCTTTGCACTTTCGGGAATGATGATCATGGCCTCGGCGACCGATCTCATGTCGATCTATGTGGGACTCGAGCTGTTGGTGCTCTGCACCTATGTGCTGACCGGCTTCCTGCGGAAAGAACGGCGCTCGAATGAAGCGGCGCTGAAATACGTCATCCTCGGGGCGGTCTCGACTGCAATTTTCCTTTACGGCGTTTCGCTGGTCTACGGGCTCACCGGCACGACGCAACTGGACGGAATGGCTGCGGCGGTGACCGGCGATCCGCGCGATCCCGGATTATTGCTGGCGGTGGTCTTCATCGTCGCCGGACTGGTCTTCAAGGTCGGCGCGGTGCCGTTCCACATGTGGGTGCCAGACGTCTATGAGGGCGCGCCGACGACGATTACCGCTTTCATGTCGGTAGGCCCCAAGGCGGCGGGGTTCGCAGTGATCCTGCGGGTGTTCCTCAACCCGCTGGTCGTGGCCTCGGACGTTTGGATCATCGTCGCTGTCATTGCGGTGGTGACGATGGCGCTCGGCAGTTTCGTGGCGCTGGTGCAGGACAACTTCAAGCGCCTTCTGGCCTATTCCAGCATTGCTCATGCCGGGTTCGCTCTTTTCGGCGTGGTAGCCGGCAGTGCGGACGGGATTGCCAGCGTGATGCTTTACCTGCTGATCTACGCCTTCATGAATCTCGGCATTTTCGCTGCGGTCATCATGATGCGGAGCGGCAATTTCTCGGGCGAAATTATTGAAGACTATGCAGGGTTTGCCAAGTCGCATCCCGGGCTGGCGCTTCTGATGCTGCTCTATCTGTTCTCGTTGGCGGGTATTCCGCCGACGGCGGGGTTCTTCGCCAAGTTCTACGTGTTGGTGGCACTCGTCGAGCGAGGTTTCGTCCTGCTGGCGGTGATCGCAGTGTTGCTGAGCGTCGCGGCGGCATACTTCTACATCCGCATCGTCATGGTGATCTACATGCGCGAGCCGAAGAGGGCGTTCGAGCCGGCGCTGACACCCCTGGTCCGCGTCACGCTCGCCTTCACGGCCGCCGGCACCATCGGCATCGGCCTGTTTCCGTCGTGGTTTCTGAAGCTTGCTCAATATTCTGTGCTTGGTGGCTGATCTATTGGGTTTGCAATGATCTGCCCGACGGAATACACTGATAGTGCAAGAAAAGGATTGCAGAAGTCGCTTTCCGGGGCGACCGCAATACCGGCCCCGAGCGGGGTCGATCGCAGCCCGAGCAAAGCCCCCCGGTGGGTGAGCGAGGCGTTGGAATTATGACCGCAATGGAATTCCTACCGGTTCTTTTCATGGTCGCCGGAATTCTTCTGGTGACGGGGGTGACGCTGTTTGTCTCCTCGTTGCTGCGCCCCTCCAATCCCTATCCCGCAAAGAACATGCCCTATGAATGCGGCATGGACCCTGCAGGCGAAGCCGCCGGCGGCCGCTTCAGGGTGCAGTTCTTCATGCTGGCGATCCTGTTGGTGGTCTTCGATGTCGAGGCGATGTTCCTCTTTCCCTGGGCTGTCGTCCTGAGAGAGATCGGGCTGGTCGGTTACGTCGAGATGTTCGTCTTCATGTTGCTGCTTATCGTGGGCTTCGCCTACGCCTGGCTGAAGGGAGCGCTGGAATGGGAGGCGTAAACAATGCGATCCGCGACAGCGTGCTGTTCACGACGGCCGACAGCATTATCAGCTGGAGCCGAAGGTCGGCGCTGTGGCCCGAGACCTTTGGCATTGCCTGCTGCGCCATCGAGATGATCTCGGCCGGTTGCGCGCGCTACGATCTCGACCGGTTCGGCGTGGTGTTCCGGCCTTCGCCGCGCCAGTCCGACGTGATGATCATCGCCGGCACCGTGACCCGGAAATTCGCCCCCGTCGTGCGGCGGCTTTATGACCAGATGCCGGAGCCGCGCTGGGTGATCGCAATGGGCACCTGCGCGATCTCTGGCGGGGTCTACAACACCTACGCCGTGGTGCAGGGGTCGGAGACCTTCGTGCCGGTGGACGTGCATGTGCCCGGCTGCCCGCCTCGACCCGAGGCGCTGATGCACGGCTTCCTGCTGCTTCAGGAGAAAATCAAGAAATCCCGAGCGTTAGCCGGAACTCCTCTGGATCGGATTGCAGCGTCATGAGCATGGAGCCGTCTCTCAATCGCACCCTGATCATGGAGCGTTTCGAGGGAACAATCGAGGACCTGGGAACCGGCCACGGTGTTCATGCCTTTGCGGTGCCACCTGAGACAATCGTCGAGTTCTGCCGGTTTCTGAAGGAACACCCCGCGCTGCGGTTCAACTTTCTGTCGGACATCTGCGGCGTCGATCATTACCCCGAGCTACCGCGCTATGAGGCCGTGTACCACCTCTATTCGCTGCCGAACAAATGGCGCATTCGCATCAAGTGCCGCCTTGGCGATCCGCCACGCGTCCCGTCGGTGACAGGGGTCTGGCGGACCGCCAATTGGCATGAGCGTGAAGCTTGGGACATGTACGGGATAAGGTTCGAGGGCCATCCCGATTTGCGCCGGATCTATATGTGGGAGGGCTTCGAGGGCTTTCCCCAACGTAAGGACTTCCCCTTAAGGGGCTACAAGGACAAACTGAATCCCTTCGGTGCCGAAGGCCCGCCGCCGACGCAGCCGGACCTCGCCACCAGGGACATTCCGTAAGGAGGCATGCCCGGGAGTTGAGATGACCGAAGTCACCGAGCTCAGCAGACCGGAAAGCGAAGCGCTCAACACCAAGGAAGTGCTTCTCAATCTCGGCCCGCAGCACCCCAGCACCCATGGGGTTCTCCGGCTCGTTCTCGAATTGGACGGGGAGTACGTCGAGCGCGTTGACCCGCATATCGGCTACCTTCACCGCGGCACCGAAAAACTGGCCGAGAGCTTCACTTACACGCAGATCTTTCCGCTGACGGACCGGCTCGACTACGTTTGCCCGCCTTCGAACAACCTGGCCTTTGCACTGGCGGTGGAGAAACTTCTTGGCATAGAAGCACCGATCCGGGCGCAGTACATCCGCGTGATGATGGCCGAGCTTGCGCGGATCTCCGGCCATCTCCTGATCACCGGCGCGCTGCCGATGGATCTGGGTGCCATGACTGCGCTGCTTTACGCCATGCGCGAGCGTGAAATGATCATGGACCTCTTGGAAATGATCACCGGCGCGCGCATGCACACGTCCTTCTGTCGGGTCGGCGGTGTGCGCGAGGACCTGCCCCAGGAGTTCTTCCCCAAGATCCGGGAGTTCTGCGACATCTTCCCGAACCGGATCCGCGATTACGAGCGATTGATCGAAAACAACCGGGTGTTTCTCAGCCGAACGAAAGGGATCGGTGTGATCTCTCCCGAGGACGCTATCGATCTCGGCCTCAGCGGCCCGAACCTGCGCGCTTCGGGCGTCGACTGGGACATCCGGCGCGACGAACCCTACGAGATTTACGACCGGCTGGATTTCAACGTCATCACCCGCACGGAGGGTGATTGTTATGCGCGCTGGCGGTGCCGGGTCGACGAGATGCGCGAAAGTATGCGGCTCATAGAGCAATGCATCGACCAGATGCCCGAAGGGCCGTTCCAGATCGACATGCCGACGATCGCGTTTCCGGTGGACAAGGAACGCGTGCATTGCTCGATGGAGGCGCTGATCCAGCATTTCGACCTGTCGGCCTATGGCTTCGACGTGCCCAAGGGCGAGGTCTATTCAGCCATCGAGGCCCCGAAGGGCGAGTTGGGGTTCTACATCATCAGCGATGGATCGCCGAAACCGTTCCGCATGAAGGTGCGAGCCCCGTCCTTCGTCAATCTTCAGGCGCTCTATGGGGTGACCAACGCACGCTACCTGGCCGACATGATCGCCGTGCTGGGCAGCCTCGATCCGGTGATGGCGGAGGTGGACAAGTAGCAGGGGATTTGGACGCGATGAGTATGCGCGAAAAGATCGAAGCGGCGGCGGCGCGGTATCCTAACCAGCGCTCGGCGATCATGCCCGCGCTTCTGATCGCGCAGAAGGAACATGGTTATCTGCCGGGCCCGGTGTTGGAGGAGGTCGCCGACATTCTCGGCGTCGAGCGGATCTGGGTTTACGAGCTGGCGACCTTTTACACGCTCTTCCATACCGAACCCGTGGGCCTGTTCCACCTGCAGCTCTGTGACAACGTTTCCTGCATGCTGTGCGGATCTGATGAGCTGTTGAAGCATCTGGAAGCGATGCTGGCGATCAGCAAGGACGAGACCACCCCGGATGGGCTGTTCACGCTTTCGACCGTCGAATGCCTCGGCGCCTGCGAGATGGCTCCGGTAATGCAAGTCGGCGACGACTATCACGGCAATCTGGATGTCGCGCAGGTAGATGCACTGCTGGACAGCCTTCGGGCTAGAGCACCGCAAGCAGCGGGCGTTGAGCACGCCTCCGCGCAACGGCCGGGAGAGTAGCGCCATGTTCGAGCCGGTTCTCCTCAAGAATATCGACATGCCGGATGGTCATTTGCTGTCGGCCTATGAGGCTGGCGGCGGCTATCAGGCGTTGGCGAAGGCGTTGCGCGAGCACACGCCTGATGAGCTCATAAACCTCGTCAAAGAGTCCAATCTGCGCGGTCGCGGCGGTGCCGGTTTTCCGACCGGCATGAAATGGAGCTTCGTCCCGAAGCAGACCGGCAAGCCGAAATATCTGTGCTGCAACGCCGACGAAGGCGAGCCGGGCACCTTCAAGGACCGGATCATCATGGAGCGCGACCCGCACCAGCTCATCGAGGGGTTGGCGATAAGCGCCTACGCGATCGGCGCCAAGACGGCGTATGTTTACATCCGCGGTGAGTATGTGACGGCGATCCGCCGCCTGGAGCAGGCGATCGCCGAGGCTCACGAACGGGGTTACCTCGGAGGGAATATCCTCGGCTCTGATTTCGAATTTGACGTGCATATCCATTGCGGCGCCGGCGCCTATATCTGCGGCGAGGAGACCGCGATGCTCGACTCGCTTGAAGGCAAGCGAGCGCAGCCCCGCCTGAAACCGCCGTTTCCGGCGGTCGAAGGGCTCTACGCCAGCCCTACGGTGATCAACAATGTCGAGACGCTCGCTTGCGTGCCGCATATCGTGATGCGGGGGGCAAAGTGGTTTCGGGACATCGGCCCGGACAGGAGCCCCGGGCCGAAGCTCTACTGCCTCAGCGGACAGGTGCGCAAACCCGGCCTCTACGAGTTGCCGATGGGCATACCGCTGCGGGAACTGGTAGAGGACCACGCCGGTGGTGCCTTGCCCGGACGGAAGATCAAGGCGGTCATTCCGGGCGGGGTCTCGGCACCGGTCATCCCGGAGAGCGGACTCGAGGTGGGGATGGATTTCGACTCGCTGGCTGCCGCCGGCTCGATGCTCGGCTCGGCTGGTGTGATCGTGATCGACGACTCGACCTGCATGGTCCAGGTTGCGACGCGGATCGTCGAGTTCTTCCACCACGAGTCCTGCGGCAAATGCACGCCATGCCGCGAAGGGCTGGACTGGGCCGTCAAAGTGCTGCGCCGGGTCGAGGCGGGGCAGGGGGAGCCGGGTGATCTGGAGCAGCTGGATGCGCTCTGCAAGGGCATTTTCGGCAATACGTTCTGCGCTTTGGGCGACGGCGCGGCTATGGGGCTGCGCGCCGCACTTAAGCATTTCCATGATGAATTCGTCGCCCATATCGAGGAGCGGAGGTGCCCGTTTCACTGAGGTGTGCGGGAGAAGACCGCGAGGAAGCCATGGTTCGCGTCACGATCAATGACCAAGTGCTGGAAGTGGAAGCGGGCTCTACGATACTGCAGGCGACAGAACGTCTGGGCATCGACATTCCGACCTTCTGCTACATGAAGCGGCTGCCGCCGCTGGCCTCATGCCGCATGTGCCTGGTCGAGATCGAGGGGCAGCGCAAGCTGCAGCCGTCCTGCGCCACCGCGGTCACGGACGGCATGGTGGTGCGAACGAACACGCCGCTGATCGAGGAAACGCGCTCATCCATGCTCGACATGCTGCTCGCCAACCACCCCCTCGACTGCCCGATCTGCGACAAGGGCGGCGAGTGCGAGCTGCAGGACCAGGTGATGGCATACGGCCCCCGCGAAAGCCGGTTCCGCGATGCCAAACGTGTGTTCCACTCCGAAGACATCCGCCTCAGCCCGGTCATCATCATGAACGTCAACCGCTGCATCCAGTGCCAGCGATGCGTGCGGATGTGCGAGGAGGTGGTCGGCGCGGTTGCCTTGGGTACGGTCGAGAAAGGCATGGATACCGCCGTTACCGGCTTCGAGGGCAGTCTTGCGAGTTGCGACCAGTGCGGCAATTGCGTCGAAGTCTGCCCGGTCGGCGCGCTGATGAGCTTCCCTTATCGCTACAAGGCGCGCCCCTGGGATCTGGCCGAGACCGATACGGTCTGCCCACATTGCGGTACGGGATGCCAACTGACGGTCGGCACGCGCAAGGGCGAGTTCATGCGCGTGCGCTCGAAGTGGGATGAGGGGCTCAACCGCGAAACGCTCTGCGTGCGAGGGCGCTTCGGCCTCGATTTCGTCGCGAGCCCGGACAGGATCAAGCGACCGATGGTCCGTCGCGATGGCGCCCTCGTTGCGGTTTCCTGGGAAGAAGCGGGGGACTACCTGCAGCGGCGTCTGTCGGCGGTCGAGGGAAAGGCTGCGGGCGGGCTGGCCTCGCCGCGCCTTCCCAACGAGATGCTCTACCAGTTTCAGAAAATGATGCGGACGGTATTCCGGACCAACAACATCGACTGCTCGTCGCGCTGGTCGACGCCGTTCGATGCGCTCGGTCCACTGGTGAAGGGCTTCTACAGCCGCGCGCCGCTGGCGGAGGTCATCGGCAACGACTGCGTGCTCGTCATCGGCGGCAACGTGACCGAGGAAAACCCGGTGACCGAATATCTGTTGCGCGACGCCGCGCGGCGGCGGCAGACGGGATTGCTCATGCTCTCGGCACGCCCATCCCGCCTGGACGCCGATGCCCGGGCGGTCGTTCGCGTTCTGCCGGGCGGTGAGGCTGCGAGCCTTGCGGCGGTGGCTGGCATCGTGGCGGCCAGCAAGGACTTGCCGGACGAGGTGCTTGTGGGCATCGGCGCGACAATGGGCGGGCCAGCAGTGGCCACCGGCGGCGACGAACCGTCCCGCCTGGCCGCGGCGCTGCTGGAGGGCCGGAGCGTCAGCGTGCTTGTCAGCGCCGATCTCCTGAGGTCGCCGTTGGCGCGCGAGACATTGCGGCAGCTCAGCAACCTCGTGCAGGTTCTTCGCGCACTCAACAAGGAACTGGCGCTGCAGTTCCTCTTTGACCGCGCCAACCAGCTGGGTGCCTGGGATATGGGCGTTCTACCGGCAGCTCTACCGGGGCTGCGGGCGGTCGCCGACGATGCGGCGCGCGCAATTTTCGAACAGGTCTGGGGCGCCGAGATCCCGTCTGAACCAGGCGCGGATTTCGACGGCATGCTGGAACTCTGTGATCGGGGGCGAATGGGCACGCTCTATATCGCCGGAAGCGATCCGCTGATGTCCTATCCCGACCGGAAGTTCGCCGAGCGGGCGCTTCGCGCCGCCGATCTCCTGATGGTGCAGGACGCATTCCTCACGGATACGGCGGGCCTGGCCGATGTGGTGCTGCCCGCCGCGAGTTATGGCGAGGAATCCGGTACTTTCACCAACAACGAAGGCCGGATCCAGAAGGTCTGCAAGTTCCGTGAGCCCGTCGCCGAGGCGCGGAGCAACCTGGCGATCTTCGACTTCGTCACGGCCCTTCGGGACCAGTCGTTGCGGCCATCGATTCAACGCGAGATTTTCGACGAGATTGCCCGGTTTGTTCCGGCGTACGAGGGACTGACGCAGGATGGGCTTGGTGCCGACGGAGCGTTTACCAAAGCCGCCCTTGCGCCGCCGACTGGCGGGTTCTTCGCGCTAGCGCCTGCGCCCATTGCAACCGGCCGGTTCATGCTCGTCACCGGCAACTGCTTGTTCCACAACGGATATCTTTCCGAACACTCGGAGATCCTGAATACGGTCGCGGACGATCCCTATGTGGAGATGGGCGCAGAGGATGCTGCGCAGCTGGGTCTTTCGGATGGCGATCAGGTGGTCGTGCGATCCGACCAGGGCGAGCTGACTGCGCAGCTCAAGGTCAACAAGCGCTTTCCCAGCGGCCTTGTGTTCGTTCCCGAAAACTACCGAGCTTTGCGTCTCAACAGCCTGATGCGGCGGGGCGAATACCCATGTCCGGTGGAGGTTGAGAAGGCGCACGCGGCCTTCGGAACCTCCACCGCAGCAGGGCTCGGACTGGGGGCCGAGAACTTTGGCCAAGGCAGCGCCGGTGGCTCACCCTAGCTCGGCGAGTCTCGTCAGTGATAGCTGACCCCGCAGATGTAATCCTGCAGGTCCTGCTCGTTGCGCATCGCTTCATCGAGCCTGTACTTGACCACGTCGCCGATGCTGACGATGCCGGCAATGTCGTCGCCATCCATGACCAGCACATGGCGCGTACGCCGCTCGGTCATGATCGCCATCACAAGAGGCAGCAAATCCTCTGTCGAGCAGGTCGCCACACTGCGGTTCATCATGTCGCTGACACGCATTATGGGCGCTTCGCTTCCGTACTCAGCGACCGCATTGCAGCAGTCGCGCTCCGACACCGTGCCCAAGCATTCCCCGGGGAAACGGCCGACGATAACGAAGCCGATGTTGTTTTCGCGAAACAACCTCAGGACCTCCACCATTGTGTGGTCCGGTGTGACCGAGATGATCTCGGGAGACTTGCTATTCAAGATCTGGCACACATGCATACGAGCCTCCTCTCTGCGCGCTCCGGCATGACGGTTAGCGCGTTCACGTTCGTCGAATATTACGCCACCAATTGTACCCCTGCGGCTCGCCCGCCTCGACCACAACGTTCTGTTCGACGTTCAGGCGCGCAGCCACAACACCTCCCCCGGTCGTCGCCTTGCCCGGTTTATCGAGAAGATCGTCACGCCCGATCACCAGGTCCTGCGAGGAGAAACTCGAGAATTCGTACTGCTGGCCAAGCGCGATCGCGTCCGCCGGGCAGGCGTCCTCGCACAGCCCGCAGAACAGGCACCGCGCCGTGTCGATCTCGAATTTGATCGGGTGACGTTTGCCGTTCTCGTCCTCGTACGGGACGACTTCGATGCAGTCGCAGGGACAAATCCGCGCGCAGAGTTCGCAGGCCACGCATTTGATCTCGCCGGCTTCGTCGCGCTTCAGGAAGTGATGCCCGCGGTAACGCGAGTAGGGCAACCACTTTTCCTTGTCCGGATATTGCATGGTCACGGGTCTGGAGAACATGTAGCCGAAGGTCAAAGCCAAACCGCTCGCCAGATCGGCGAAGAACGCCCAGCCGATCCATGTTCCAATACTGTCCCGCGCGTGCGACATTGCCGCCCCACTACGGAGCCAATGCGGCCCCTAAAAGAAAACAAGACCAGTGATGATTATGTTCGCCATCGACAAAGGAAGCAAGACTTTCCATCCGATCGCCATCAGCTGGTCGTAGCGATAGCGCGGGAAGGTGAAGCGAAACCACATGAACAAATAGACGAAGAACGCGACCTTGAGCGCGAACCAGAGGAGGGGTGGCAGGGGGATCAATGCGCCGTTCCAGCCGCCGAAGAACAGGATCACCACGAGGACCGACACCAGCAATACGATGGCATATTCGCTGATCATGAAGAATGCAAAGCGGATACCGCTGTATTCGGTATGGAACCCGGCCCCCAGATCGCCTTCGGCTTCCGCCAGGTCGAAGGGAATGCGCTGTGCCTCCGCCAGTCCGGCGACGAAGAACACGAAGAAGCCGACCGGTTGGTAGACGATGTTCCAGACCTCGGATTGCGCGCGCACGATATCAAGCAGGCTCATGGATTGAGCCAGCATGACCACGCCGATAACAGCGAAACCCATCGGGATTTCGTAGCTTATCATCTGCGCGCAGGTTCTGAGGCTGCCCAGAACAGCGTATTTGCTGTTGGCCGCCCAGCCGCCGAAGATGACGCCATAGACCTCGATCCCGATCACCGCGAAGACGAAAAGCAGCCCCACATTCATGTTGGAGACGTAAAGCGTGATTTCGTTGCCGAGTACCGAGACGCTTTCGCCGAAGGGGATCGCCACGAACACGACAAAAGGCGGCGCGAGCGCCAGGATCGGTGCGAGTTTGAAGAGGAAGCGGTCGGCCTCGGCCGGGATGTGGTCCTCTTTGGTCAGGAGCTTGATGCCGTCCGCCACCGGCTGCAACAGCCCGTGCCAGCCGACGCGCATCGGCCCCAGCCGCTGCTGCATGTGTCCGGCGATCTTGCGTTCCAGCCAGGTGAGCGGCAAGGGCAGCAGCAGCAGGAGCGCAATCAGCAGCGCGACCTTGAAGACGATCAGGCCAAGGGCGACGATGAGCTCCATATCCGCGCCTATTCGTTCGGCTGTTGAAACGCGACCGGACTTTGGCTCCGGCTATACACTGAGCACTTTGCGCATATGTCAGGTGCCTAAAGTACAACGGCAGTGCCGCACCTGCAATGCCATCACATGCAGGTCGTCGCCGCTTTCCGAGGATCGCCATGTCGTCAGCTGAACTTCGTCCCAATGCGCTCGACCGTTCAGCTTCGACGCGGTTCTCCCGCCAGTCGAGATCGTCTTCCGCTTGACACGATTGGCTATTTGATGTTCGCCCCCACAGAGGGTAGACCGTCAACCGAGCCTGTCGCCTGTGACCAATGAAGCGTGCCAGACCTGCGGTAGCGTTTGCCCGACTTCCGTTGTCGACTATAGTTCTCTCCACACACTCCCTTTCGCATCGGTACTCAATGTCCTTTGAAGAACGAAAAAAGACTCGCGTCACGCTCGTCGATGTCGCGCGACAGGCAAACGTCTCCCGCGCGACCGCGTCGCTTGTCCTTCGCAAGAGCCCGCTGGTCGGCAGCGAGACGCGCATGCGCGTCGAGCAGGCGATGCGAGACTTGGGGTATGTCTACAATATCGGCGCGGCACGCCTGCGCGTCGAACGCAGCCAGATCATCGGTGCCATCGTCCCGAACCTCACCAATCCCTTCTTTGCAGAGCTCCTATCAGGCATCGAGGAAGTCATCGGCGCGACCGGCAAGGTGGTGATCCTCGCCAACAGCGGGGATCAGGTCGAACGGCAGGAAATGCTCCTGCGACGCATGCGCGAACATGGCGTCGATGGGGTCATTCTCTGCCCGGCCGCACGCACGGAATCCGCGCTCTCAGATCAGATAGCCGATTGGGGCATGCCGGTCGTGCAGGTCTTGCGCCATATTTCCCTCGGCCTGGATTATGTCGGAGTCGATTACGCCGCGGGCATGCGCCAGGCGGTAGACTACCTGGCGTCGCTCGGTCACGAGAAGATCGCCTTTGCCGTCCTTGGTCCGATCCACTCGGCTTATCAGGAACGCGTGGACGGATTCCGCGACGCCATGCTGTCACGGAATCTCGATCCCCGCATCCTCATCCATTTTCCAACGCAACTCGGCGAAATTGCCAACGCGACCCACCTTCTTTTCGATCAGGCAACACGGCCAACGGCGGTGATCTGCTTCAATCATATCGTGGCGCTAGGCCTCTCGGCCGGCCTTCATGACCGCGGGCTGACAATCGGCCGCGATCTTTCCCTGGTTGGCTTCGACGATGTGGCGGACGCGGAGGCCATCCGGCCAAAGCTCACGTCGGTCGCGACCGGCCCCGTGGCCATCGGCGAAATGGCGGCGCGCCTCCTTGTCGAGCGTATCGGCAATCCGGACTTGCCTCCACGCCGCGTGGTGAACGACACTACCCTGCACATTCGCCAGTCCTGCGGCCGGCCTGGCTGAAAATTGGACGATCATTTGCGGGTTGACGCCCGTGAAGAAACATTTTAGATCGATCTAAGTGCAGGACCGCGGGGAGGCGCGACGTCCGTTTCGGTAATTTGGGGAGGAGCTCCCGGCATGTACGAGTTCAATTTCGCGCCTGTGCTTGCGGGCCTCGACCAGCTGCTGCTCGGCGCCTGGCTGACGATTCAGCTTTCCTGCGCGGCGATGATCCTCGGACTGATCCTTTCGATCTTCTGCGCCTGGGGCAAGACATCCGGGATTGGGCCGCTGCGCTGGCTGATCGACGCCTATGTGGAGATCATCCGCAACACGCCCTTCCTCGTGCAGATCTTCTTCATCTTCTTCGGCCTTCCGTCGCTCGGCCTGCGGCTCACGCCAAACAGCGCAGCACTTCTCGCGCTCGTCGTGAATTTCGGCGCTTATGGCACCGAGATCATCCGTGCGGGCATCGAATCCATCCAGAAGGGCCAAGTCGAGGCGGGCACGGCGCTCGGCCTCTCGAAGCTGCAGGTCTTCCGCTACATCATCATGAAGCCCGCGCTGCGCACGGTCTATCCATCGCTCACCAGCCAGTTCATCTATCTGATGCTGACCTCCAGCGTCGTCTCGGCGATCTCGGCCGATGACCTCGCCGCCGCCGGCAATGACCTGCAGTCGGCGACCTTTGCGAGCTTCGAGGTCTACATCGTCGTCACGCTGATTTACCTCGGCATGTCCGTGGGTTTCTCGACGATCTTCTCGGCGATCGAGAAGGCCGCCTTCAAATATCCGCTGAGCCGGTAAGGGGAGACTGACCAATGCCTCTTATCAGACCTTTCGGTATCAATGAATTCTGGATCATCGTCATTGCGGCGCAATGGACGATCGCGCTCTCGGCGATCGCCTTCGCGGGCGGCGGCATCGGCGGCCTGTTCATCGCGCTCGTGCGCGTTTCCGACACGAAATGGCCGCGCCTCATTGCAACCGGCTTCATCCGCATCTTCCAGGGCACGCCGTTGCTGATGCAGCTCTTCCTGGTCTTCTTCGGCCTCAATATCCTGGGTTTCGGCATCAATCCCTGGATTGCGGCTGCCTTCGCCTTCACGCTGCATGCCAGTGCGTTCCTCGGTGAAATCTGGCGCGGCTGCATCGAGGCGGTGCCATCAGGTCAGCGGGAGGCTGCCACCGCACTCGGCCTGCGCTATTACAACCGCATGCGGTACGTGATCCTGCCGCAGGCGACGAAGATCGCTGTCGCGCCGACGGTTGGCTTCCTCGTGCAGCTCATCAAGGGCACATCGCTTGCGGCGATCATTGGCTTTACCGAGTTGACCCGTCAGGGCCAGATCATCAACAACGCGACCTTCAGCCCTTTCCTGGTCTTTTCCACGGTGGCTGCGGTCTATTTCGTGCTGTGCTGGCCGCTCTCCGTTCTGGCACGCCGTATGGAATTGAGATTCTCCCGCGCGACGACACGCTAACGGGCCCGCGCCGGAGGGAGGTTAACCCGGCATAACTGAAAGGGAAGGAACATGAATATTTCGAGACGCATGATGATGGCCGCGATTGGCGCGGGCCTGATGGTCGGCGCCATGGCCTCAACGGCCGCCGCTCAGACCGTCGAAAGCATCAAGTCCGCGGGGACCGTGAAGATCGGCATGCTGGTCGACTTCCCGCCCTTCGGCATCATGAACACTGCTAACGAACCCGACGGTTATGACGCCGACGTCGCCAAGCTGCTCGGCAAGGAATGGGGCGTGAAGGTGCAGATCGTGCCGGTCACCGGTCCGAACCGCATTCCCTACCTGCAGAGCAACCAGGTCGACCTGCTCGTCGCCTCGCTCGGGATCACCGAGGAGCGCGCCAAGAGCGTCGACTTCTCGCAGCCCTATGCCGGCATTTCCATCGGCGTTTTCGGCGCGAGCGACGCAAAGGTTTCCAAGCCGGAAGACCTCTCCGGCAAGACGATCGGCGTGGCGCGCGCGTCGACGCAGGACACTGCGGTAACCAAAATCGCGCCGAAGGATGCCAAGATTCAGCGCTTCGATGACGATGCCAGCGCTGTGCAGGCTCTCCTCTCGGGGCAGGTCGAACTGATCGGCGTCTCCAACGTCGTCGCCGCCCAGATCGAAAAGGCCGCTCCGGGCCACTTCGAGCAGAAGCTTCAGCTCAGCCAGCAAGTTCAGGGCATTGCCGTTCGCAAGGGTTCGACCGAACTGCTGGCGGCGGTGAACGCCTTCATCGACAAGGTCAAGGCAGACGGCGAACTCAACGATATCCACCAGAAGTGGCTGGATGCTCCGCTGCCGGACTTCGTGGCGACTGCAAAGAAGTAAGTATCGAAGGGAGTTCCTCGCATGACTGAGGCTAAAGCAAACGCATTGGGCGCCGGCGTGCGGGGAGCTTCCGATCTGGCCGTGCGCATGGAGGGCGTCGACAAATGGTATGGCGGCTTCCACGCGCTGAAGGACATCGAGCTTTCGGTTAACCGGGGGGAGCGGATCGTCATCTGCGGTCCTTCCGGTTCCGGCAAGTCGACGCTGATCCGCTGCATCAACCAGCTCGAGACGATCCAGAAGGGCAGGATCGTCGTCGACGGCCATGATCTGACCGCCGGCGGCAAGAATGTCGATATCGTGCGGCAAGAGACCGGCATGGTCTTCCAGCAGTTCAACCTCTTCCCGCATATGACGGTGCTGGAAAACTGCACCCTGGCGCCGATGAAGGTGCGCGGCATCTCGAAGGCCGAGGCGGAAAAGACCGCCCGCAAATTCCTGGAGCGGGTGCGCATTCCCGAGCAGGCGGAAAAATACCCGGCGCAGCTTTCCGGCGGCCAGCAGCAGCGCGTGGCGATTGCCCGTGCGCTGTGCATGAACCCGAAGATCATGCTCTTCGACGAGCCCACTTCGGCGCTCGACCCGGAAATGGTCAAGGAGGTGCTCGACACGATGATCGACCTCGCCAAGGAAGGCATGACCATGCTCTGCGTCACCCATGAGATGGGCTTCGCACGCCAAGTCGCCGACCGGGTGATCTTCATGGACCGCGGCGAGATCCTCGAAGTGGGCACTCCGGCCGAATTCTTCGGCAATCCGAAGAACGAGCGCCTCAAGACCTTCCTGGGCCAGATTTCCTGAGCTGAAACTATTCAAAACATACGGAGTTCCGGACGTGAAGCCAGACATTCTGCTCGTCGAACCGATGATGAAGCTGATCGAGGACAAGCTCGACGATGCCTATACGGTTCATCGCATGTATGATCCGGACGGCAAGGCGGCGCTGGAGGCAGCGCTCCCGAACATCCGCGCGGTCGCGACCGGCGGCGGCACCGGCCTTTCCAACGAGTGGTTCGAAAAGCTGCCGTCGCTCGGCGTCATCGCCATCAACGGCGTCGGCACCGACAAGGTGGACCTGAAATTCGCCCGCAGCCGCAATGTCGACGTCACGACCACGCCGGGCGTGCTTACCGACGATGTCGCCGATCTCGGCATCGCGCTCACGCTCGCCGTGCTCCGTCACGTCGCCAAGGGCGACAGCTTCGTACGCGACGGCAAGTGGGGCAGGGAGCCGTTTCCGCTCGGCCACAGCCCCAAGGGCAAGCGGGTCGGTATTCTCGGCCTCGGCCAGATCGGCAAGGCATTCGGCCGCCGTGCCGAGGCTTTCGGCATGGATGTGCGCTACTGGAACCGTTCGCCGATCACCGACGTCGCCTGGAAAGTCTGTGCCTCGCCGGTAGCCCTGGCGGAAGACAGCGATATCCTCGTGCTGACGATCGCCGCGAGTGCCGCCACCCAGAACATCGTCAGCGCCGACATGCTGAAGGCACTCGGAAAAACGGGCGTACTGATCAACATCGCGCGCGGCTCCGTGGTCGACGAGGATGCGCTGCTTGCCGCCCTCAACGACGGCACGATTGCCGGCGCCGGCCTCGATGTCTTCGTCAATGAGCCGAAGATCCGCGAGGATTTCTTCACCGCGCCCAATACGGTGCTGATGCCGCATCAGGCGAGCGCCACGGTCGAGACCCGTGTCGCCATGGGCGAGCTGGTGCTCGCCAACATCGCCGCGCATTTCGCCGGCGAAAAGCCGCCGACGACCGTCAACTGAGCAATCCCAGGAAAAGCGTGAAACGTTTTTCCGTCCGGAATTGCGTCGGACAAAAATGAATCGGAGTTCCACAATGATCATCCGCCAAGCCCTTTTCGAGGGCACGATCCATGCCGGCCAGGAAGAGGCCTTCAAGCTCTATGTCGCCGAGAAGCTGATGCCCATGTGGCGAGCTTTTCCGGGCGTGAAGGAAGTGCGCGTACTTTACGCCCTTGAGCGCGACGAGGGCGCTCCGTCTTATTCGATGGTTCTGTCGACGATGTACGAAAGCCGCGAGACGCTGGCGGCGGCACTGGAATCTCCCGTGCGCTACGAGAGCCGGGAGATGACCAAGGGCCTGCTCGAAATGTTCGAGGGGCGCATCCATCACCATGTATTCGAACTTGGTGAGAGCTGAGGCAACTCGGCAATTCGCGCGGGATGACAATTGTCCGGGTCGGCGTCATCCCATCGTCGCCAGCCGCAAAGCTACGGGCGTGGCCTGCTTCCGTCCGGCGGTTATTACGGTCGTTTCTTAGTCGCGATCCAGATCATAAGGGGAGGCTCTGGACTTCGCGCTTGCACGTCAGGAGGGCTTGCTGCGCAGCTGCGTGGAACATAGGTTTTCAGCATGTGATCGAAGCCTGCGACCGCATGCGCTCCGGCGAAGTCAAAGCGTTCGAGAAACGGTTCGGCAAACGACGCCGAAGCCAGCACCGGCTGTCCCAGTTGCTTGGTTAGCCCCTGAAGCCGCGCCGCCTCGTTGACCGCGCGGCCGATGACGGTGAAGTCCAGCCGCTCGTCAGTACCCACATTGCCATACATGACTTCTCCGACGTGCAGGGCAATGCCGACGTCCAGAGGTCGGCCGGCTGCATTCAGGGCGCGAATATCCTCAGGGTATTCAGCGAGGCGGCGAGCGCACGTTCACGCATATCGAGGTCGCTCTCCGGGTGATCCGAGCGAAAGATGCCCATGACGGCATCGCCGATGAACTTCAAGACCTCACCGCCTGCGCCCATGACCGTCCCGACAGTGATGTCGAAATATCGATTGAGAAGGCTAATGTAATCGTCCAGGCCCAATTGGCTGACGAGTCGGGAGGACTGGCGCAGGTCGCAGAACCAGATGCCGCAAGTAATGCGCTCCGAGTCGCCACGCGTGATGCGTCCGTCAAGCACCTGAGACCCGCAGGAGCGGCCTATATAGATGTCGAGGAGACGAGAGCCCGTCTCAAAGGTTGACCGCGCTTTTGCTGCCAGGGCCAATGTCGTGGAAACAGACTTGAAGCACTCGATTTCGGTCTCGCCAAAGCCGCCGGGGCGACGGGTGGCGAAGGAACCCACGACGCAAGGAACAAGACCAACCCGGCGTGCAAATGGCGATAACGCCGCGGCACCGCCGGTTGCATGGAAGAAACCGAAATATTCGGTGTAGCCTTCGGCTCGAAGCCGCGTGAGCAATGACATGTCGTCGTCCACGCCTTCACCAAGAAGAAAGCGCTTGTACCTCAGCCGGTTCAAGGCAAGCTCGAAATACGGACCGCGTCGGGTGTCTAGGTCTTCCATCAGCTTTGGCGTGTAGTATTTTGTGGTTGCGCTGTCATCGTCCGAGCACCAGGTGACCTCTTGCGAAACGATTTGTGGGTGGAGGGTCAGAATCGAGCATCCGGCCCGGTCGACCGCAGCACCGCCCGTATTGAGGCGGTGCGCCAAGCCTTCGACAAGCTCCCGCACGTCGCGGCCGCCAAGCCCGCTATCGACCAACCAGTCAACAGCAGCCGCAACGAGTGCAGAAGCATCAGATGCCGAAAGCGCGTTCTTCATCGCCGCCACCGTCAGTAGCCTTCGTCTTGCCGGCGATCATACACTAAGATGCCGCGTCAATTCTGCCGCGATCGCCGGGAGTTCCGTCCCTGCTCGAACTCCGCCAGCAACTCCTCCTCCCGGCCGAGATAACGTGGCGAAAAATGCATCGGAACGGCGCGTTTTGCAAACGTCCTCGCGGCGATCTCGCCAGCCTGGTGAGCGGTCAAGTGGCGCCTTGATGAAGCAATGGCTGCATCCGCATCGAGGAACGTGCTTTCGATGAAGAAATAGTCCGAACGCTGTGCCAACCGTACGACGCGCTCGACGTTTTCATCGGTATAGGCAAAATCAGTGGCATAAGCCACACGCTCACCAGGATCAGATACGAGCGCTTGCGCGACGATCAGGTCCGCCAGCGCCACTTCTCTTTCCGGGTCGACGACAACAACCGTGTCGCCTGGAGCGCCCGAGCGGACAAGCTTCTTTGCCGTGGAGAGCCAAGGCCCCACCGGGAGGCCAAGTGCATCGAGCTTGGACTTGTGGACATTCACCTTAAGCCTCTCCTGAAAGGCAAACGCCAAAGATGGAATACCGTGATCAAGCATTTCCACTTCCACATAGAAGTCCGGTTCCTCGAGCAGGACTTTCGACCGCAGCGCTTCCTGACGCGCCTTTCCTGCCTCAAATCGGCAGCGCGCGTGGAAGCTTTGCCGGCTGCAGAAGCCTTCAGGGCTCCATTCCCACGCGTGCAGTCTGAAGTCAGGAGACGTCTGGTTGAGCAAGTTCCAGGTATAGCCGCCAAGTTTCGCCTGGACGGCGCGGATCAGACCCGGAGGTCCGTAGAGATGGAGATTGACCTCCTTATGGAGAAAAAGCCTCAGCAGTTCATCAAAGCCAATGAAGTGGTCTACGTGCATGTGAGAGATGAATACATGCCGCACACGAAGGGTCTCACGCGCCGACAGGTTTCTGATATCGCCAAGATCAAACAGGATGGCCCGCCTTCCAAAGCTAAAGTCAAGGAACAGGCTTGGGTCGCCAAAGGCGCCGTTGACCAGCCGCGGCTGAACCATAAGAACCATCGTATCGTCTCACTTCTTGAAGGAACGATCCTCAAGCTTGGTAGTTCGGAAGCATGTAAGGGATCTCGCTGTGCGCCGGTGAGTGCATGCCAACGAGCCGGGAAATGGTCGCTTCCCTGGTTTCGGGATAATTTCGCATGTGCGGTCCGCATCTTAGGCGGAGCGCCGCTAAGCCAGTTCAAAAGTGCCAATCAAGGAGGCGTTCGCGATGGCGTGTTTCTTCGCCTCTTTCCACATCGCCTCTATTCCGGGCGACGAGGGGAGTGAGAGGCTTGGAACATTCAACGCGGCAAGGCTGAAATGATAATGGTGGACGCCGTGTCCTTTCGGCGGCTGCGGTCCGTCGTATCGCGCGTTGCCGAAATCATTCTTGCAAAAGCGTGGTCCGCCACCCGGCGCTGCGTCGGAGCTCTCGGACAATCCGCTGGGCTCAGCGGCTACATTGTAGACGCCCCAGTGGCGAAACGTTCCGCGAGGCGCGTCGGGATCTTCGAGGATGAGGGCAAAGCTTTTGGTATCGGCAGGCGCTCCGGTCCACGACAGCGGTGGCGCGATATTCTCGCCAAGCCGTGTGTGCCTGACGGGAATGGGGGCGCCGTCCACGAAGGCGGCACTCGTCAGTACTAGCGGCATATCAATCTCCCATGACACGAAGGAGCCGAAGCTTCTTCAGAATTCAGACATTGGAACTTCAGATGGGGTTCCGTATTGGCTGCACTCCGAACATTGGGCGGATGCTAAGGTTCCATTTCCGTTGCCGGATTGGTTAGGCCGCCGGCGACACGAATGGGGTAGGATGACATAAGAATTTCTTTTGGCATCTCACCGGAAGTTCATAAGCCCAGCTTATTGCGGTGATCAGTAAATCCAACTTAAATTTGCACGGTTCTTCCGGTATGAGGGAGCCTAGGGAGGATAGCCGTCTATTTCGTTTCTGGTCTGACGGTGAGCTGAGGCTTAAACTCAAGTGAGCCGATAATCCTGATGCGAACTTCGCAACATTCCCCGTCCGAATGCAGACATGAGCAATCAAGGAGAGAGCTATGGATACGAAACCTAGCGAAAACGCCGGCAAATGTCCCGTCGCCCATACGCCGCGCGGCAGAGCGAACCGGGATTGGTGGCCGAACCAGCTCAACGTTCAGATTCTTCACCAGAAGTCCGGCGTCGCCGATCCGATGGACAAGGCGTTCGACTACGCCGAAGAGTTTAAAAAGCTCGATCTCGATGCTGTGAAGAAAGATCTTCATGCGCTGATGACCGATTCGCAGGATTGGTGGCCGGCCGACTTCGGCCACTATGGCGGCCTTTTCATCCGCATGGCCTGGCACAGCGCCGGTACGTACCGCATCACCGACGGCCGTGGCGGCGCCGGTGGCGGTCAGCAGCGTTTCGCCCCGCTGAACAGCTGGCCGGACAACGCCAACCTCGACAAGGCCCGCCGCCTGCTCTGGCCGATCAAGCAGAAATACGGCAACAGGATTTCCTGGGCCGACCTGATGATCCTCACCGGCAACGTTGCCCTCGAATCCATGGGCTTCAAGACTTTCGGCTTTGCCGGCGGCCGCGTCGATAGCTGGGAGCCGGAGGAGCTCTTCTGGGGTCCGGAAGGCACCTGGCTCGGCGACGAGCGCTATAGCGGCGAACGGCAGCTCGCCGAACCGCTCGGCGCCGTGCAGATGGGCCTGATCTACGTCAATCCCGAGGGTCCGAACGGCAATCCCGATCCGGTCGCGGCTGCGCATGATATCCGCGAAACCTTCGCCCGGATGGCGATGAACGACGAGGAGACTGTGGCGCTGATCGCCGGCGGTCATACCTTCGGCAAGACGCATGGCGCCGGCGATCCGTCGTTTATCGGTGCAGAGCCGGAAGGCGGCGCGATCGAAGATCAGGGCCTTGGCTGGAAGAGCACCTTCGGCACCGGTGTCGGCAAGGATTCTATCACCGCCGGCCTGGAGGTTACCTGGTCGCAGACGCCGACCCGGTGGAGCAACTACTTCCTCGAAAACCTGTTCAAATACGAATGGGAACTGACGAAGAGCCCGGCGGGCGCACATCAGTGGCAAGCCAAGACCGCCGATGCTTCCATTCCGGATGCCTATGATGCTTCGAAAAAGCATCTCCCCACCATGCTGACCACCGACCTGTCGCTGCGCTTCGATCCGATCTACGAAAAGATCTCTCGCCGCTTCCTCGAAAATCCGGCTGACTTCGCCGACGCTTTCGCCCGCGCCTGGTTCAAGCTGACGCACCGCGACATGGGTCCGAAGGTCCGTTATCTGGGTCCGGAAGTACCGGCTGAAGACCTCATCTGGCAGGATGTCGTTCCGGCCGTCGATCATCCGCTCGTCGATGACAAGGACATCGCCGACCTGAAGGCCAAGGTGCTCGCGACCGGTCTTTCGGTACAGGAACTGGTCTCGACCGCGTGGGCTTCTGCTTCGACCTTCCGCGGCTCCGACAAGCGCGGTGGCGCCAATGGCGCGCGCATCCGGCTCGCGCCGCAGAAGGATTGGGACGTCAATCAGCCGGCACAGCTTGCCAAGGTTCTCGGTGTTCTGGAAGGCATCCAGAAGGACTTCAACGCTGCCCAGAGCGGCGGCAAGAAGATCTCGCTCGCCGACCTGATCGTCCTTGCAGGCGCTGCCGGTGTCGAAAAGGCGGCGAAGGCGGCCGGTCATAATGTTGCGGTAGCATTCAAGCCGGGCCGGATGGATGCCTCTGAGGCGCAGACCGACGCGCATTCCTTCGCTCCGCTCGAACCGCGTGCCGATGGATTCCGCAACTATGTCAACAGCGGCAGGATGCAGTTCATGCAGCAGGAAGAGGCACTGGTCGATCGCGCCCAGCTGCTTACGCTGACCGGACCGGAAATGACGGTGCTCGTCGGCGGCTTGCGGGTGCTGAAGGCCGGTCAGCCGGAGCATGGGGTCTTCACCGACAAGCCTGAGACGCTGACGAACGACTTCTTCGTCAACCTGCTCGACATGCGGACGCAGTGGGTTCCGCTCACCGGCAAGGACGGCGTCTACGAAGGACGCGTCCGCAAGACGAACGAACTCAAGTGGACCGGCACCCGCGCCGACCTGATCTTCGGCTCGCACTCGCAGCTTCGCGCCTTCGCCGAGATCTATGCCCAGTCCGACGCCAAGGAGAAGTTCGTCAAGGACTTCGTCGCGGCCTGGAACAAGGTCATGAACGCCGATCGCTTCGATCTCGCCTGATTGGCGACATTCTCGCTTGGTCGCGGCAAGGTGCCGCGATCAAGCATCCTGCCGCGCAATCAGTAGCCTGCTCCTGCTACCAGGCTACCTGGAAAGCCTGTCCCGACAGCAGTTGCTTACCTACAGAGATGATCTGCTCGCCGATCAGGATGCCGAGCAAGCCGAGTAGCGCCACCACTGGCGGCGCGGGCGATCGGACGTTCAACAGGTTATAGACGATCCCGACGAGCAGACCGGCACCAAGGGAAAGCAGATAAATTTTCATGATGTCGCCTCATGCTGCGGTGCCATGTTGCCGCCAATCCATTCGAGGAAATACGCAGGCGCACGGAAGTACCGTGGATCGGCACCTCCATGCGCCCGCGTGCGGCGTCCGACCAAAGGCCGTTGTCATTTTGGCTGCTTGGCGACTTCCTGAGCCTTCTGGTAGCTCTCTGCCACGGCGGCGTAATTGGGTGCGACCAGACCATACAGCTTTGCAAGTTCAGCCGCCTCGGGGCGCCGCCACGTGCGGTGAAGCTCGGACAGCAGCGCATTCGTCGACGTCGGGATAACGCCGCCTTGAACGAAACGAGCCAATGTCGTCCGCGACGCCAACTCGCTCGGGTCGCCGGAAGCGTCGATCACTGCATAGACGTCGTAGCCGGCGGCCGTTGCGTCCAGCGCCGGGAACATCACGCAGACGTTGGTCCAGACACCTGCCATGATTAGCGTCTTGCGCCCGGTGGAACGCACCGTTTGGACAAAGTCCTCGTTATCCCAGGCGTTGACTTCGCCCTTGCGCGGCACATAGACCGCATGCGGCGCATATTCATGGATCTCCGGCATCAGCGGGCCATTCGGCCCGTTTGGCTCGGATGCAGTCGTGATGACCGGGATCTTCAGCAACGCCGCCAATTTGGCGATCATCTCGACGTTCCTCCGCAGGTCCGCGACCGGGATATCCTTGACGGTCTGGAACAGACCGGCCTGATGGTCGAGCAACAGTATGACGGAATCGGAGGCATCAATCAGTGCTGCACCGCCACCTGTCGGCAGGACACTTGATTTGCTCCTTGAGGGGTTCGCCATAATTCTTCCTTTCTCTGCAATCTGTTCGTGAGTTTGACTTCTACCAACCTGTAGAAAGCTAGGAGGACGGCAGCTTTCGAGGCGATGGCGAACGAAGGTTAAGTTTTTGCCCGCCGGTCACGCCAGATGCATTTCGGCGAGAGAGGTCTTGCGCGATTGCAAATTGAGTTTGCACGCGACAGCAGACATCCTCATTACCTCCAAACGACCGTGATCGCACGGTCCCGCCCAGCTTTGCGCCGGAGAGCAGAAGCAGCGGGTTTGGGACTAGGCTCCTTCGTGCGAGCACCAGGGCTCCACAGGAGATTCTTGCTGTCCCGCGATAAAGGCGCGCTGCCGGCTGATCGCGGCTGCGCAATGCGTCATGAAGGCGTAGATCCGGCCCGACCTCCTGATGTCAGGATGGGTCAAGAGCCACAGGTCATCCGCCAGGCACGGATCGACCGGTCCGATACGCATAAGGTCCGGAGTGAGGTCCCCCAGCATACACGGTAGATATCCGGCGCCGATGCCTGCCGAGATGGCCGCCGCAATGCCCACGACCGAGTCGAACCGGCAGGCGATGTTTTGCTGCGGCACATGAGCCTCAACTAGCTTGTAAGCCTTCAGATTCGATAGCCCGCCGCTGTATGAAACCCAAATGCGGCGATAGAGCTCATGAGGATGAGGCCAGCCTTCCGTGAAGTCACATCGGCGACCATAGGGCGCCCAGCCGATCCTGGCGACCTTCCTGCCGAAGAGGTTCTCCGGCGGCACGTCGGTTGCCCTGACGGCAACATCGGACTCTCCTCGTGCAAGGTTCAGCGAAGCGTTGCAGACGATCATCTCGACCCGGACGAGGGGATGGCACGCATTAAAG
Source organism: Rhizobium sp. P32RR-XVIII (assembly GCF_012641395.1). Classification (GTDB taxonomy): domain Bacteria; phylum Pseudomonadota; class Alphaproteobacteria; order Rhizobiales; family Rhizobiaceae; genus Rhizobium. The sequence continues at coordinate 507,479 of NZ_JABAIH010000003.1, forward strand.
TCCGCAATGATCGGTGCGAGATGCAATGCAAGCGAATCGCTGGTCGTCACGCGCAGGTCGCCGGCCTGCTCCTGTTCAAAGCCCGATACGCGACGCGTCACCCTCACAATGTCGAGCTCGAGCCGTTGCGCGAGCGTGATCACTTCGGCCCCTGCAAGCGTCGGCACATAGCCGGTGCGACGCCGGTCAAACAGGGCCACCCCCAGACTTTCCTCGATCTGGGTAAGTTTGCGAAACATTGTCGAGTTGTTCACGCCCAGAGCGGAAGCCGCGGCCGACAGGCTTCCCACCTCACCGATCACCTTCACGATGCGAAGGTTGTCCCAGGAGAGCTTTTTCAGCGTATCGCTCATTAATATCCTTCAGGTGAGTGATTTGGGAGATGGAAAAGGGTCGCGGGCAAAATCCCAGCATCATCGAACGTCGTGGAAGTGAAGGGGCCAGAGGGTGAGCTTCTTCATCGCGCTACCCTGACCGCCTCTGCATCACCCGGCCGCGCGATCGAGGGTTCGTCGGACCAGCCATTCGCAAATAGGAACATCGCATTTCTCAAGGCCGTCTGCTTGTCGAATCCTGCGGCCCATTCCTATGACTTCGCGTTATAGACCGAACGGTTTACAATTTCAATGAGCGTCTCTTGTAATTATGGACCGTCCGGTCCATATGGCTTGAAACTGAGCAACTCGGCGGCGGGAAATTGCTCCGCCAACAACAGAATCTTCCAAGACGAAGCTGAAGCCGAAAGACGGATTGACGCTCCAGCGAGGAGAAGCAAGGAGAATGATGTGAAGATTACACTCTCGGCTGCGGAAACCGTGATTGCTGCCGCTAAAGCAGCCACTGAGGAGCGCGGCCTTCCGCCAATGAGTATCAGCGTTGTCGACGACAGCGCTCATCTGGTCGCGTTCGCGCGCATGGATGGGACCTTCCTTGGCGCGATAGACGTGGCTCATCGCAAGGCTAAGACGGCGGCACTTTTCACCGTCGACTCGGCGGTTCTCGGTCCGAATCTCTATCCGGGTGCGGCGGCATATACACTTGAACACAGCAATGGCGGCCTGATCGGCTTCGGCGGCGGCGTTGTGCTCAAAGACAAGGATGGCAACACATTGGGCGCTATTGGTGTCTCCGGTGGATCCGTCGATGACGACGAAATCGTTGCGCAGGCGGCTGCGGCCGCGCTGGTCAAATAGGAGGCTGCTATGCCACTTGCCATATACGCGCTGGCGGCGTCCACTTTCGCCATTGGCACCACGGAGTTCGTCATCGTTGGGCTCATTCCCGGGATCGCCGATGATCTTGCCGTCTCGCTGCCGGCGGCGGGATTACTGGTCAGCCTGTACGCACTGGCCATCACGGTCGGCACGCCGGTCTTCTCGGCTCTCACGGGTAGAATCCCGCGTCGCCCGCTTATTCTTGCACTGATGGTGATTTTCACGGCCTGCAATCTCGCGGCAGCGCTGGCGCCGAACTATCACTCGCTGCTCGCCGCGCGAATCGTGATGGCTGTCTCGCATGGAGTGTTTTTCGGCGTCGGTGCTGCCGTTGCCACCTCACTTGTACCAAAAGAGAAGTCGGGTTCGGCGGTTGCACTGATGATGGGCGGGCTGACTGTCGCCATGGTGGTCGGTGTCCCGCTCGGCTCCTGGATCGGACAAAGTTTTGATTGGAGAATGCCGTTCTTCCTGGTTACGGCCATGGGTGTCATGGCGCTGGGCTCTCTGTTCCTTTTCGTCCCCAGAGATATACCGCCGTCGCCATTCACGAGCTTCGTTGCTCAGATGAGGCTACTGGGCAATAAGCGTCTGGCAATGATGTATCTGTTGACCGCAATATCGTTCGGCGGAACGTTCGTGATCTTCACGTTTCTTGCCGCCATCCTCACCGACATTACGAAAGTCGGCGACGGGACCGTCAACATTGCGCTGATGCTGTTCGGAGCTGCCACCGTGGTCGGAAACTTTGCCGGCGGCAAACTGACCGACACCATCGGCACCGGCAAAGCAATGGTAGCCACTCTGATCGGCTTGATTGTGTCGTTCGCGTTAATCGCGATCGTCATGCGGAGTGAGATTGGTATCCTCGCAGTGATCGCTATCTGGGGCATTTTCGCATTTGCCATCCCGCCGATCATGCAGGATGGCGTGGTCAAGGTCGCTCGATTGGTTGCCCCGGATGCGGTCGCGACTGCTTCCGGCATGAATATCGCCGCGTTCAATCTCGGCATTTCCAGCGGCTCTTTCGTTGGTGGGCAGTCGCTGGTCGGCCCGGGCCTTACAGCTACCCCCTACGCAGCAATCGCAATGGCGGTTGCAGCACTTGGCATCGCTTCGCTGGCGAATAGGATGCAAACCCAGACAGCGCCAAGCTTGGCGCGTTGACTTTGGGCGCCGATCCCGCATCAGGATAATGTGTGTTGTCAGACGCCCGCCGGGCGTCTGACTGATTTTAGGGAAAACCGGAATGCTCTTTGCTGCCGACCGCTTAAGCCTCGGTCTCGTGCTCCCGCTTCAGCCGCGCTTACCTGAGGATATCGACTTTCAGGTGCAGTTGGATTTTGTTCGCCGGGCAGAGCAAGCCGGATTTGAGGCTATCTGGGTGAGGGACGTCCCCTTGAACAATGACGAGTACCCAGACCCCGTTGGTCACTCGGACCCCTTCGTACTGCTGGGCGCAATCGCTGCGTCGACCTCGCGGATCCAATTGGTAACCGGAGCTGTCGTCCTTACGCTGCGTCACCCGCTGCATATCGCAAAGGCTGCGCTGTCACTCCAGTCGCTATCAAACAACCGCTTCGTGCTTGGCTTGGGCTCGGGGGATCGCCCATCTGAATTCCGTGCCTTCGGCCGCGACTTCGAGAACCGGAAAGAGCTGTTCAGGCAAAACTGGGCATCATTGTCGGCCGCGCTCGGCCCGAACCAGACCCTGTTGGATGAAGGACTCTCGCCGCTCAGCGAATTCGCTCTTCGTCCTCGGCCCGCTGTACAAGTCCCGATGCTCGCTGTCGGATCGGCGTCCCAGTCGCTGGAATGGATTGCCAGGAATGCCACTGGTTGGGCGACCTACCATCGCGAGCTCCTCCCGGTCCAAAAAGATCGGATCGCGTTGTGGCACGCCGCGATTGCGAAATCGGGGGGCGGCTTTCGGAGCTTCAGCCAATCGATGAACCTGGACCTCCTCGATGATGCGGCTGCCCCTGCAACGACCATCGAGCTTGGCTATCGGTGTGGCAGAACGGAGCTCGTACGGATATTGTCGGCGATGCGTGAAGCCGGGGTGCACCACGTGATGTTCAATCTTGCACCTGGCCGGCGCGGCGTAGCTGAGGTGATCGACGAAATCGGATCCGATGTCATCCCGTCGATCGCTGTTTAACCTGCGGTGGGCGGAGAGAAGCGAGGCATCGTGGGTCTATCGCTTCGCGAAATTCCGGGCTTTTGCGATATTCGGGGCTGAGAATGACCTCCCACGGGACGTCGCAGAGGTAGCGGGGTGAAACTCTTGGTGCCGTGAAGAGCCTACCATAGCTTGCATTTGATATTCGCGATCTTACATAGTAGGCGGTAATGATCAGCGCCGCTGGAAAGTGGCGAACACATATCAAATAAGACAAGTCTGAAACGGAAAAATGGCTAGACCTAGGGAATTCGACGAGAACGAGGTGCTCCAGAAAGCCATGATGGTCTTCTGGAAAAAGGGTTACGAAGGCGCCTCGGTTTATGATCTCATGGAAGCCACGGGCCTTACGAAGTCGAGTATCTACAAAGCCTTCACTAACAAGGAAAATCTGTTCTGGAAAGCGAACGCGATCTACAAGCGGGACCACCTTCGTTTCATTGACGACGCCTTATCCCAACCGACCCCCCGCGCAATCGCCGAAGCGTACCTCAGAGGTCAGGCCGAGATGCATACAGAGCCCTCCCATCCGCGAGGCTGCTTCGAGACGAACGGAGCTCTGGCCTGTTCAAATGAGGGAGAAGCTGTGCAGAAAGGCCTGATCGAAAATCGCTTTGGCCTGCAGAGAAAGCTCGCCGAAGCGTTCGAGCGAACCCTCGGGAAAGGCCCCATGCTTCCCAACGCCACTCCTGTGGAGGCTGCGAACTTCATTGTTACGCTTGTGCAGGGAATGGCAGTTCAAGCCAAGGCAGGTGTGGCTCGCGAACAACTGCATAAATTCGTGACACTCTCGATGATGGCTTGGCCGGAGTCCTGATCTCGTCTTCGGAGCGATTGCACCGGCCAAGTCTGCGAGCGCTCGGTCAGTCCCGCCCCGCTCACGGCTTTTGCGAGTTATTTTCCGGAGTGAGATTTCGACGGGCGTCCGTTGACAGGAGATGCCGGACAACGGGTTTCTCGGGGCCGACGTGATATTTCAGTGTCTCCTGCTGAAGATCGGCATCGGCTTTGGAAACGCGTTTGTGCTGGCGCAAGTGCTCGACCCAGGATTCCACCAGAAACCATTCCACGATTTTCTCAGGATCGGCCGCGTCTTCGGTCACTCCCCAGTTGTAGGCGCCGTCGCGTCTGCGCTCAGCAGAGAGTTGAGCAAGAAATTTCAGGAACTCGGCCTGCTGCTCCTTGTGCACCCTATATTCGATCAGGATCAAGACAGGCCCCCGGTCATGCTCGACGGGTTCGGCCGTCAAAGGTTCGGGCCAGTGGTTGGAAGGCACGAGGTCGGCTTCGCCCGCGGGAAGCTTGATCCGATTGAGGACTATCCCAATGAGGAAGAGCCCGACAGCACCTACTTGAAGGGTGGTTGAAATGCCGACGGCTTGCGCCACCGCACCCCATCCGATACTACCGGCCGCCATTGCGCCGTTAAAAACCGTCAAATAGACCGCGAGCGCACGGCCGCGTACCCAATTCGGAAGGATAGCCTGGGCCGCACCATTCAAGGTCGTGAGCGCGACGATCCACGCCCCTCCAAGTACGACCAGGACGAGAATGGCAATCCATTGCGGTGGAGCGAACGACAAGATCATCATGACGATCGAGGTCACTATCGCCGCACGCAGCAGCAGACCGTCATTGTCGAAACGCCGGCGCAATGTCGGCAACAGGAATGCACCAGCTATTGCGCCTACCCCTACCGCGCCAAGCAGAAACCCGTAGAACCTTGCGTCTCCCCCAAGATTGTTGCGGGCCAATAGTGGTAGCAACGTCCAGATGGAGCTGGAGAAGGCGAAGAAAATCGCTGCGCGCAAAAGCACGATGTGGAGTTCACGGCTCGCCCGCGTGTAACGCAAGCCGGCGCGAAATGCGCCAAAGAAGCGTTCCGACAATGCATCGTCCGCATCCCGGGGCCGGGGCCACCAGATGAGAGCGGCGATGACGAATATGTAGCTGAGAACATCAATGCCGTAAGTCAACGCCGCGCCGAATGCAGCAAGCAGAAAGCCACCGGCCGCAGGCCCGATAGACCGCGCAATATTGACACCCAGCGAGTTCAAGGCGACAGCGCTTTTCAGGGACTCCCGTGGAACAAGCTCCGGGACGATGGACTGCCATGTCGGGCCCATCAGCGCGGCTCCGATGCCGCCCATAAATGTCAGCGCGACGAGAGAGCTGACGGATAGTAGTCCGCTATATGACAATGCCACCAGCGTTGCGCTGACTGCTGCAAGTCCAAGTTGAATGACGATCAAGAATTTGCGTCGGTCCAGAATATCGGACATGACGCCCGCCGGTATGGCGAGCAAGAAGATAGGCAAGGTACCTGCTGCCTGCACCATGGCGACGGCGGCGGGCGAGTCCGAAAGGTCCGTCACCAGCCACGAACTGGCAACGTCACGGATAAAGGTACCGGTGTTTCCCAAAACACTCGCTGCCCAAAGCACGGCGAAAACCGGCTGGCGGAGCGGGCCAAAGCCGCCTTGCGCAGGAGCTTGCGGGGCTGTTTCCATGTTCTTCGTCATAGTCTCCGCATCACCTCAAACCAGTCGCTTCCGGAGATCATAAAGGGCGACCAGCACGAATGCTCCGGCGACATGGCCAGCTCGAACACGATAACCCCTACGGATTGGCATCAACCGGTCTCCCCGGATTGGCGACCGGCCTGTGCCTGCTTGCGGCCCGCGCCGGTTGGAAGCTCGCCGAATACATGTGGCATGCAGTGTGCGTTGAACCAGGATATGCTGAGCGGTTCACCCGAGAACACGCGCTTCGCCAAGGGCACCGCTTGCTCTCCGATGAGAATGCCAAACAAACCGACGAGTGCGATTACCGGCGGCGCCGGCGACCGAACGTTCAGCAGACTGTAAACCACCCCGACCAGCAGACCGGCGCCTAGCGAGAGCAGGTAGACTTTCATGGGAACTTCCTCCGATGCGCAACAAAATCGCGCCCGCCGTCTAAAGCGCTGTATCTCCTATAATACGCACGACCTGGCTGTATTTGGCTTCTGCATGGTTTTCTCCTTAGAGCGGTTCCGATCCAAGGAACCATTCAGAAAGTCTGGGCGGGCGGCGAGCTACCTATTTCGGGAGGATTAGTGTCCTTCGGAGACGCCGAACATGGTCTTGGCATAGATGATGCCGAGGCCGTAGGCGCCGCCAAACTTCTTGGCAATGCCGGTCGTCATCTCGTAGGTCTCGGTGCGTGCCCAATCACGCTGCAGCTCCAACAGGTATTGCAGCGACGTCATCGGCCGCACGCCCGCTTGAGCCATCCGTTCGATAGCGCGCTCGTGAGCCTCCGCGGATACATCGCCACAGGCGTCCGTGATCATGTACACCTCGAAACCTTGGTCGAGTGCCGACAGCGTCGGCCCCACAATACACACCGACGTCCACAGACCACAGAAGACCAAACGATTCTTACCGATGCGATTAACCTCTTCGATGACCGCAGCGTCTTCCCAGGTATTCATAGAGGTTCGGTCGAACAGCTTCTGCTGCGGGAAGGGGCTCGTGATCTCGTCGAACATCGGCCCCGAGAAGGTCTTCTCGGCAACGGTTGTCAGGATTGTCGAGACGCCGAAACCGGCAGCGGCGTGGGCAACCAGGGCGGCATTGTTGCGAAGCATGATGGCATCGATCGACTTCGTCGCAAACGACATCTGCGACTGGAAATCGATCATGAGCAGCGTGTGGTCCTTCGGTGAAATCAACGTCGAACCGGGGGTGGGAGTAGCGTTGGTCGGCATGGTCAATCCCCTTCGATAGAAAGCAGTGAGCTTAGTCAAACTCGGACGGAATCGATTGAGCGAAATGTTTCTCATTAGGATAAAACTGTGCCATTCGGCGCGGCCGCTTTAGCATGGCGCGCCGATCCGGAAAGGCTGCATCGCCGACGGATATTGGCTTAATCAAATTGTGGACTGCGGGCGAAACAGACAGCCGTCAGTGGGGAATACGGCCGGTCTTGGCGCAATTGTTTCGTCACGTAACTTAAAGTCTCAAAGCGTAGGAGCTCTTAAGGGCGAGAGCAGGGAATGCCCGAGCAGACCGACACCTATGGATTAGTTACCTTGCCGTTGACAATTGTGGTCCGGTCGTTCCATAACGCCATCACTAAGACCCTTTGGCGACCGAGGCGCTGTCCAGCAGATGGTTGTTGGGCCATAACCCGGCTCGCGATTTCGGGCGGCACTCTCTATGCCGTGGCAAGCATCTGATGTACTATAGCGCACATTCAGACGTCTTTGCTGCAATCACTGACCTGACAGAGGATTGGCGTTGCAATGCACGGTTCTGCTTTTGAGAATGTCCGTTTCAGTATCCCGAGATCGGTTCTGGAGGATTTTGCGCGGGAGCAAGGCAAGCCGAGCTTCGCCGCCCACACGCATGATCGCGGACTCGATGATCCCGTCGTGCGGTCGTTGGCGCAGGCGCTGGCGCCAGCCCTTGAAAGAGGGGCTCCGACGGACCGCCTGTTTGTAGATTACGTCATGCTGGCACTACAGACGCACATAGCATCGCACTACGGCGGCATGGATGTGCCGATGCAGAGGCGAAAAGGACTGTCCGCGCGCCAGCTGAATGCGGCTACCTCCTATCTTTCTGATAACTCCGGACGAGATGTTCGTGTCACCGAAGTCGCCGCGCACTGCGGCCTGTCGCTCAGCTATTTTATAAAGGCATTCAAGTGTGCCGCGGGACGAACGCCACACCGCTGGCTGCTCGAGCATCGTGCGCAGCGTTCGCTAAGCATGCTCATGGGCAATCAGCCGATTGCCGAAATCGCCGCTGCGTGCGACTTTGCGGATCAGGCGCATTTTTCGAGAGTATTCAAGCAGATATACGGAATAACTCCCGGTAGCTGGCGGCATCAGCAAAAGCTTTAGACGGTTCGCTACAACAACGTGGTCGCCGGGGCGACAACCCCCAATAGCTCGGTCGGCGCACTCTCCCCCGTCACCTAGACGAGGAAGAGTGACATCCTTCCTTTGCGGATCAGGACATTCCAGCTTGCGAAAGACGCGACCTTATTCCTTTTCGATAAAAGGAACGATGACGCCGATTGCCTGCTGGGGCTGTTCCTCCATAATCCAGTGACCGGAATTGGTTATGATAGCGCCCTGGACATTGCTGGCAACGGACGCGAGTTCGGACTGAATGGATGCCCCGAAGGAATGATCGCCGCCGATCGCCAGTACTGGCATGGGCAATTTGCCTAGCTTGGCAAACAGCTCCTTGTTGTCGTCCCCATCTTGCGTGAAAGCAGCGAATTGTCCGCTGAAGGCATTATGGATCGCCCCGGGGCGAGCATAGAGCTCCGCGTAGTGGTCGCGAGTCTGGTCGTCGATCGCAGCGGGGTTGGCCGACAACTCATTGTAGAAGCGATCAAGCAGAATACGCTCGCGACCCGCCACGAGGCGTTCGGTGTCGGGACCGCGGAAGTTGAAATGCCAGAGCTTGGGATTGGTCAGTTGCACATACCAGGTGCCGAGCCCAGGAAGCGGCGCGTCCATAACGACCCATTTGGTGACACGGTCGGGATACTGGGCCGCGAGTGCGTAGCCAACCATGTTGCCGATGTCATGGGTGACTAGTGCAACCTTTTGAACCTTTAATTGGTCCAGAATGGCGGCAATGTCACGCGCTTGTGCCACCTTTTCGTATCCGGTTTCCGGGTGCGACGACAGGCCCATGCCGCGCAGATCGGGAATGATCACCGTATGGTCCTTGACCAGGACCTCGGCCAGCGGCTCCCACATGTCGCCCGTGTCGCCGAAACCATGCAGCAGCAGAACGGCGGGCCCTTGACCGCCGATGCGGACATATTGCGTGCCGCCGGTAACCGGCATCTGTTGCGCGGAGAAACTGGCGGGGAAGGGCTTGACCTCGGCAGCGGCCGGGGTGCTTGCGATCAGCGGCACGACCAGCGCTCCCGCAGAAAGAACAAGACCAAGCGAGATCTGACGGAAAGAACGAGTCACGGTGTGGTTCCTTTGTGCATTTTCTTTAAAAAATTGACTAAATAGACGGAGCCACCGGCGGTGCTGCTGTCTGTCGCAGCGACGTCAGCACCTTCGGCGAACGAGCGGTTTCGAGGCCGATGCCGCTCGTGCCGCCGGTAAAGACGGTGTTTTATTGTTGAGACGGACCGCGCAAATGGCGGAGGCATCCCGATGCCGGCAGCGGAGAAGGAAGTTCCTTCATTCCTTTACCTGATCAGAAAATGCCTCGCAGCCCGTGTGCCGTCTATTTTATAGACCCCCAGAATTTCTCGAGTTCGTCGCGGATGAATTGGGGTTTTTCCTCAAAAACCCAGTGACCGCATTCATCAATGACGCCGCCTTGAGCAGAGGTCGCAATTGCTTTTGCACTGTCAATACAATGCGATCCAAACGAACTGCTGCCTCCCCATGCCAACATTGGGACAGTAAGTTTCTTCTTCGTCAATTCGGCTGTCTGCGCGGCCATTTGCGGAATGTATCCATAATGGTTCAAGCTGGCTCGGAGATTCCCTGGCTGGCGCATCTGCATTACATAGCGTTGCACTTCAACTTCTGGAATTGCTGCCGGGTTGTATGCGAAGTCCCGGAAGAAATGCCGAAGATACTGCTCTTCACGACCTTCGACCAGAAATCGCGTTACGTCCATGTTCATGTGCATGCCAAGATGCCAGTAGGGAACCCGCGGGTCCACGTAACCTGGGAAACTCAGGCCGAAAAACGGTGTTTCAATGGTCGACAAAGAAAGGGCTCGATCCGACGCCAAATAGGCGAGCGCAACGGAAGGCGGCCCTCCGAGATCATGACTCAGGATGTGAAATTTCTGCACGTTTTCCACATCCACCAATTCCATCATATCTCGTGCGATGGTTTCAGGTTCGTATCCGTCAAAGGGCTTGTCACTATCTGCATAGCCGCGAAGGTCAGGCGCGATGAACGTATATCTGTCAGCGAACGCCTCCATGATCGGAAGGAACTCCCGGTGGTTCTGCGGCCAACCATGCATGCATAAAACAACGGGACCCGTTCCCACGGTCACATAATGCAGTCGCACGCCGTTGACAGGAGCTCTCTTGTGAACCAGATCCACCTTGTCGGCCGGCGGAATCGGTTGCGGGGTAGCAGTGGCCTGTGCTGTTTCAGCTGCATTTGAGGACCCCGCCTGAAATCCCATTGCGGCGGCCACAGTACCGGCACCCAGGAGCACATCCCTACGAGTGGTGCCTTCTTGTGAACTATTGTTATGGCCATCGTTCATCTTTTCATCCCCGTTAGGCAGGCCTCTCGCCCGCGCTGGTTGACAGGGTCGTCGATCACACAGACGACGAACACCCAATTCTGATGCCTTTGCGGCAGGACACTGTAGCCGCGCATCCTGCCTGCTCTCGCTGCTGCTGTTTCGCTAAAATCGGGATCGAAACATACGGCATTCAGTGCGCTACACGGCGACCTTTGCGCGTCGGGATAGGCGGACGGCGGTAGTGGCAAACGATCTCTGTAGCGGCTGGCCTATGCGCATCCCATCGCGCGTCTCGATGCCAACTCTCGCAGGCCTGCCCCCTCGTTATAGAGCGATCGTTCCATAATTAACGGGAGGCGTTGCTCCTCTGGCAGATGGTAGTGGTGGCGGAAAAACAGTGGGATAAAGGTACCGGCCAGTCCAGTTTGCGACAAGAGCTATTCCACTCAAAACAAAGACTATTTTGTACAAAACTACTGGAAACTTTGTTCTCTCCGGCGCTTAGCGGCGGTGCCAGCAACACCGCGGTTCATCCGCAAATTATGCACTGGCGATGGCTTTGCGCTCGTGTGATGGTCACAGATAAGCCGGGCTCCTATGCTGCGGCAAACAAAGAGGCCGACGCATCCGCCAGCAGATCTTTGGCAATTCGGCCGCGCAGAAGTTTGGAATCTCTAGATGCCTGAGCAAACCTATAGCCTGAAACAGCTGGCACAAAGCCGCCGGCCGATCCGCATCGGTTTTTATCTCGTTCCCGACTTTCCCCTGATGACCTTCGCTGCCGCACTGGACTCGCTTCGCCAAGGCAACCGGCTGACAAAGAGAAAGGCATTCGAGTGGGTCGTGCTTTCGGCCGACGGTGCTCACGTGAAGTCGAGCAGCGGACTTGGCTTCGATGCCGATGCGCCGATCGCCCGGGCGCCACGATGTGACATCATCATCCTCTGCGCCGGGATCAATTATGCCGACGCGTACGACACCAATGTCTTCGCCTGGCTGCGCCGAATTTATTCCGAAGGCTGCGTCCTCGGTGCGGTCAGCACCGCCGTGTTCTTCCTGGCAAAAGCCGGCCTGCTCGAGGGGCGTCGCTGCGCGGTCCACTGGGAATCGCTTGCAAGCTTCCGCAGCGAGTTTCCCAACTGCCTGGCCACCGATGACATTTTCGCCATCGATGGCCGCTTTCTCACATCATCTGGCGGCACCGTCACCCTCGACATGATGCTCTACCTTATCGCGGCCGTTGAAGGTCGCGAGCTTGCATCGTTGATCTCCGATCAGTTCAACCATGCGCGCATCCGCAGGCAGGATGACGTGCAGCGCATGTCGCCTGAGGACAGATTCGGCATAAAGAATACCAAGCTGGCCTTCGTGATCCGACGCATGGAAGGCAGTCTGGGCGAGCCGGTCGAGATTTCCGATCTTGCTGACAGTGTGGCGCTTTCGCTTCGACAGCTGGAGCGCCTGTTTCATTCCAATCTCGGGAAAAGCCCTTCAAAGTTTTACATTGAATTGCGAATGCAGCGTGCGCGCGAGCTGCTTGTCTACACGGAACTGGCAATCAGCCAAATCGCCGAAATCTGCGGATATCAGTCTGCCTCTCATTTCAGCCGGTTCTATCGCGAGCGGTTTCGCGAAAGTCCCGCGGCGACCAGAAAGGAAGAGAAACGGCGGGAGATGCTCGGAGCCTGAACAATGTCGATTCGCGCACAAAGGATGTCGAGTCGATGCATATGACAGAGGTTCGTGCCGTTTTACTTTTCCAAAAGACGGAACGGCTGACGGACACAAAGTCCGCTGTGACCGCGCCCGGTGAAGCAATCACCGATCCGGTCCCACCAATAAAAATTGGAACAGTTATGCACGAACTAGGAGACCACTAACTTGGATAAGAAGCAGCATTCCTACATTCCCACGCTCGTAGACCAGATGTCGAACGGCTCGATCGGCCGCCGCGAATTTCTCCGCAAGGCCACTCTTCTCGGCGTTTCCGCGGGTGCAGCCTACGCCCTGGCAGGCGTCCCGATGTCCGATACCGCGGCGAAAGCTGACGATATGCCGAAGGGCGGCAACCTGCGCATCGGCATGCGCTGCATGGAAATCAAAGACCCTCATCTCGCCGACTTTGCAGAGAAGTCGAACGTTATTCGTCAGGTCTGCGAATATCTGACATTTACCGACCGCAACAACATCACCCATCCTCATCTCCTCGAAAAGTGGGAAGTCAGCGACGACCTGAAGACCTGGACGCTGCATGTCCGGAAGGACGTCAAATGGCGCAAAGGCAAGCCTCTGACGGCTGACGACGTTATCTGGAACCTGAAGCGCGTGTGTGATCCCGCGATCGGCTCCTCGATGCTTGGCCTCTTTACCGGCTATCTCGTCCAGGAATACGAAACGGGCGAAAAGGATGAGAAGGGCAATCCGAAGAAGTCGAGCAAGCTCTGGGCGGACAACGCCATCGAGAAGGTTGACGACTACACCGTTCGTCTCAACTGTTCCACGCCGCAGATCGCGGTCCCCGAGCATCTCTATCATTACCCGATGGCTATTATCGACCCGGCTGAAAACGGAACCTTCGGCCCGGATGCCAACGGCACAGGCCCGTTCACTCTGACGGAATATGTTGTCGGCAAGGGCGCGAAATACAAAGCCCGCACGGATTATTGGGGCACGGGTCCCTATCTTGAAACCTTCGAATATGTTGACCTTGGCGACAACCCGGGCGCCGGTATCGCGGCGATCGCCTCCAAGCAGGTCGATGGCCTGTCAGAAGCCGACGCCGTCCAGATCAATTCGATGCAAAACTTCCCGCATGTCACGGTCTATAAGGTCGAAACGACCCAGACTGTCGTAGCCCGCATGCATCCGGAAATCGAGCAGTTCAAGGACAAGCGCGTGCGCCAGGCAATGCGTTATGCGATTGATCGTAACAAGGTCATCCAGACTGCGCTTCTGGGCGCCGGCATTCCGGCCGAAGATCACCACGTTGCCCCGTCGCATCCCGAATATGCAGCTCTTCCCAAATATCCGCGGGACATCGAAAAGGCAAAGAAGCTGCTTGCTGATGCTGGTTACCCGGACGGCTTCGAGTTTGACATGGTCACTCGTCCGGACCCGATCTGGGAGCTCAATACGGCGCAGGTGCTTGCCGAGCAGTTCAAGGACATCGGAGTCAAGATCAATATCAAGGCGCTTCCAAGCGCCCAGTATTGGGAAGTCTGGACGACCGCTCCCTTCAGCTTGACGGCCTGGGGCCATCGCCCGCTGGCGATCATGACCCTGGCGCTTGCTTATCGCTCCAACGCGGCCTGGAACGAGTCGAATTATTCCAATCCGGAGTTCGACAAGCTGCTCACGGAAGCAGAAGGCATCCTGGATCCGAAGGAGCGCAGCAAGGTCATGGCGAAGATCGAGGCGATCATGCAGGACGACGGTCCGATCGTTCAGCCCTTCTGGCGCGTCTTCTCGACGGTCATGGACAAGAAGGTCAAGGGCTTCGAGCTGCACCCTTCGCAGTACATCTTCGCGCATCAGTACGCGATCTCGGCGTAATCTCCCAGCCGGCGCCCGGCCGCGTTCGCGTGGTCGGGTGCTGTGCCTAGACATTCGGATTCCTCCGGCTATGGCGAAATTCCTCCTTAAACGACTGGTGATGATGTTGGTGACGATGCTCTGTGCGTCGTTTCTCGTCTTCGCCGTCTGTGAATTCACTCCAGGCAGCGTCGCGCGCAAATCGCTCGGTCCTTTCGCGACCCAGCAGCAGGTCGACCTTCTTACCGAAAAATTGAAGGCAAATGATCCTTTGCCGGTGCGCTACGCACGCTGGCTTGGCGTACTGGTCGGCGCCATCCCGGATCCGCTGCAGGATCCGAGCACCGGTTTGAACTTCAAGGATTCCCGCGGCGCGCAGTATTTCGGCAATTTCGGCTATTCGACGCTGAACAAGCTGCCGGTCAACGACGTGATCTGGGACCGCCTCGGAAATACCGCTATCCTCGCTGGACTGGCATTTCTGCTGATCGTGCCGCTGTCGATCATCTTCGGCATCCTCTCAGGGCTGAAGGAGGGCGGCGCGCTCGACCGGACACTGTCAGTCATCTGCATCACGTTCACGTCCATTCCCGAATTCGCGTCAGGCGTCTTCCTGGTCACTCTCTTCGTGATCCTCTGGCCGGTTCTTCCCGGCACCAGTCCCCTGAACAACGATGGCGGTTGGGCCGTTCCCTATCAGTTCGTGCTGCCTGTCGCGGTCCTCGTCATCTACGACTTCGGCTATGTGGCCCGCATGATCCGCGTCTCGATGATCGGCGTTATGGAGCGGCCTTATATCAGGACCGCGGTCCTGAAGGGCATGAGTACCCGCCGCATGGTGCTCGGGCACGCGCTTCGCAACGCGATGATCGCGCCGTTCACCGTGCTTCTGCTGCAGATCAACTTTCTGATCAGCGGTGTCGTCGTCACAGAGCTCGTCTTCGCCTATCCCGGCTTCGGCCGCCTCATCCTCGATGCGAGCCTCTTCGGCGACATCGCGACCCTCGAGGCCGCCACGCTGATCACCGTTGCTATCGCCGTCATCACGCAGCTCCTCGGCGACCTTGGCTACATGCTGCTCGATCCACGTATCCGGGTGAGATAGATTATGGCTGTTCAAGACAATATTGCGGAAGCCGTAGTTGCACCGCCGAAACGCGCCGCTCGCCCCAACTGGATGCGCATTTTCCATTCGCGCACCGCAGTCGTTGGCCTTTCGCTCGTCCTGTTCTGGGTCTTGGCGGCCCTGCTTGCGCCCATCCTTCCGCTCCCGTCGCCGACGGACTCGGACGTCATGGCAATGGCCAATCCTTATCCGTCCGCCGCGCATTGGCTGGGCACGGATGTCTTGGGCCGCGACGTGCTTTCACGTCTCATCTTCGGCGCCCGCACGGTCCTATCCGTCGCACCACTGTCGGTCGCCGTCGCCATGGTCGTCGGCATCACGATGGGCATGGTCGCCGGCTACTATGGCGGTTGGATCGACGTGCTGATCAGCCGCTTCTCGGACATCATCCTGGCATTTCCGGTTCTGGTCATTTACGTCATTCTGATCGCCAATATCGGTCCGTCCGTGCTCAATATCGTCATAGCGACGACAATCGCCTCAGCGCCGGGAATCGGCCGTATTACACGCGGACTGGTGCTCGGACTGAAGGAGCAGGAATACGTCGCGGCGGCAAAGTTAAGGGCCGAGAGCACGCTCTACATCATGATCGTCGAGCTGCTGCCGAATTGCCGTAGCCTGCTCATCGTCGATGCCTGCCTGCGCATTGGATACACTATCATCACGATCGGTATCCTCGGCTTCCTCGGCCTCGGCCTGCCGCCACCGAACCCGGATTGGGGCGGCATGGTGAAGGAGAGCGTGACGGTTCTCAATGTCTGGCCGCACATGTCCCTCATCCCGTCGTTTGCGCTCGTGACCCTGGTTCTCGGCTTCAACCTGCTGGCCGACGGTATGCGTGAGGCATGGAAGCCATGAATGTTATAGCGTCAAATCGTCAAGGAGCGGCCATGTCCGTCACGCCTATGATCGACCGTGCGCCTGTTCTCGACATCAAGAACCTGCGGATCGAGTTCCGCGGTAAGGCCGAGACGGTGGTCGCCATTCCGGATTTGTCTTTCAGTGTCAAGGCGGGTGAGAGCTATGGCCTGGTCGGCGAGTCGGGCTGCGGAAAGAGCACGACGGCCATGGCGATCATGGGCTATCTCGGCAACACGGGCGTGATCGCCAACGGCAGCATCCGCTTCAACGGCAAGGAGCTCGTCGGCGCATCGGCTAAGGAATTGCGGTCGATCCGGGGACGGCAGATCGCCATGGTCTATCAGGATCCGATGAGCGCGCTCAACCCCGTGAAGACGATCGGCGCACAGCTTGCCGAAGTGCCCCTCCTTCACCTTGGAGCGACCAAGCAGGAAGCGATGGCGATGGCGGAAGCCATGCTGGGCGACGTGCGCCTGCCCGACCCCGGCGATATGCTGAAGCGTTACCCGCACCAGCTTTCGGGCGGCCAGCAGCAGCGTGTGGTCATTGCCATGGCGTTGCTCGCCAAGCCATCCCTGCTGTTGCTCGACGAGCCCACGACCGGGCTTGATGTGACCGTCGAAGCAGCCGTGATCGATCTCATCGCCGAACTGAGACAGCGCTATTCGACGAGCCTCCTGTTCATCTCGCACAATCTCGGTCTCATTGCCGAGAGCTGTGATCGCCTTGGGATCATGTATTCAGGCGAAATGGTTGAAGAGGGGACGACCGGCGAGGTCTTTCGTCGGCCGAAGCATCCTTATACGCGCGGCCTGATCGATTGCATTCCCGATATCACTGGCGACAAGCGCAGCCGCACCCTCGCTGCCATTCCCGGTCATATTCCTCTGCCGTCCGAACGGCCGGAAGGCTGTCTTTTTGCGCCGCGCTGCGCAAGCTTCGCCGCAGGTCTCTGCGATCGGCCCGGCCTTGCCCTCGAGCCGGCGGCTGAGGATCACCTGGTCCGTTGCGCACGGTGGCAGGAGCTTTCCGACCCTGTGCAAACCTTGGCGCCGGCCGCGTCCGATCTCCGACCGAAAGCAACCGCGATCTCGCTGTCCGACGTCAGCAAGGTCTATCCGATCGGCTATCAGAAGACAGTCAAGGCCAATGAGTCAGTTTCCTTCGAGGCCGGGAAAGCTGAGATCGTTGCATTGGTCGGCGAATCCGGCTGCGGCAAGTCCACGCTCGCCCGCATCGTGACCGGTCTCGACCGGGCGACATCGGGCGAGATCCGCATGGCCGGCGAAAACATCGCCGAGCTGCAGGCGCGCGATCGGCCCCGGCCGTTGCTGCAGCAGATTCAGATGATTTTCCAGAACCCTGACAGCACGCTCAATCCCTCCCATTCGGCTGCGTTCTCCATTCGCCGTTCGATCAAGAAATTCGGCATCCGCAAGGGGAAGGCGGAAATCGAGCAACGTGTTCGCGAGCTCCTGGAAATGGTGCGCCTGTCACCGGCAGTCGCTGACCGAAAGCCCAACCAGCTCTCCGGCGGGCAAAAGCAGCGCATTGCAATCGCGCGAGCGTTTGCCGCGGATCCGTCGCTGATCGTCGCCGACGAACCCGTTTCGGCACTGGACGTTTCGGTGCAGGCAGCTGTCGTAACCCTTTTGCTTGATATCCAGCATGACAAGCACGCCACGATGCTGTTCATCAGCCATGACCTCGCCCTCGTGCGCCACGTCGCCGACAAGGTCGTCGTCATGTATCTGGGCAAGATCATGGAACAGGGCAGGGTGGAGGAAGTCTTCGGTGAAGGGGCGCATCCCTACACGGAAGCTCTGCTGTCGGCGATCCGCAGTCCGCATCCGGACGAGGCGCCGCGGGAACGGATTCGCCTGACTGGCGAGACTCCAAGCCCGGTGAACGTGCCGGCTGGCTGCCGGTTCTCCACGCGGTGTCATCGCAAAGTTGGAACCATTTGCGACACCGTACCCCCGCCGGTTCGAAGGATGTCCGAAACGCACGAAATCGCCTGCCATATTGAGGCAGCCGAGCTCGCAGCACGTCCATCAGTTCTTGCACCGGTCGGGAAGGCCTAACCGATGCGTGGATTCGGCAGGTCGATCGCTGAAGCATGGCACACGGCCGCGCGCTTTCGGGCAATCATTCCCATAATGGCGAGTATCTGTGTCATCGGCACGGGCAACGCACTCCTGACCACGACGGTTTCACTTCACTTGAGCGATCCGTCGATCAGCGTCCGTATTGTCCAGCTGCTGCTGACGGCTTTCCCGGTTGGCTTCCTGGCAGGATGCCTTTCGGCCCGCTTTCTGGTGTCTCGCCTCGGGCATGAGCGCGCTTTCCTGTCGATGGCATTGCTCGCAGCCTTCGCAACATGCGGATACATGCTGACCCCTGCGATGCCGCTCTGGTTTTGCCTTCGGTTGATCAACGGCTTTGCCATCGCAACGCTTTTCGTCATTTCCGAGAGCTGGATCAACCTCTATGCCGACCAACGCAATCGAGGCGCCTTTTTCTCGCTCTACATGCTGATGACGTCGCTTGCCGTCTTGTTCGGCCAGTTGTTCGTCGAGGCAGCCGGTCCGCGTTCGCCCTATCTTTTCCTGATCGCGCTTGGGGTGATCCTCTCGGGATTCTTCTACGCCCGCTTCCTTGGCGGTTGCTGGCCGGCTCTGCCTCTTCCCGCGCCGATCGAGGGTGCAAGCACGACCTCGACGGATCGATATGGCATCTGGCAACTGGTGCGTCTCGCCCCGGTCACCGTCGTCTGCGTGTTTCAGTCGGGCATGACGAATATGAACGTCTATACGATGACGCCCATCTATGGCGAGCGGGTCGGCCTCGAGGCGGCGTCCGCCGTGACACTCGTCACCGCCTTTAGTATGGGCGGCATGTTGGCCCAGGCACCTGCAGGATGGCTGTCCGACAGAATGGATCGTCGCCTGCTGCTGCTTTTGCAGGGACTGGCAACAGCATGCCTTTGCGCGACGATCGCCTTGCTCGGCATGCGATCGCAAGGCCTTCTTTATGCATTGTTTTTCGCCTACGGCGCGATCGCGCTGACGATCTACCCTGTCGGCATCGCCTATGCCAATTCCCAGCTCGACAGCCGGCACATGGTTTCCGCATCCGGCAGTCTGCTCCTGCTCTACTCGATCGGCAACATCATGACGCCCGGCGCTGCGGCTGGCCTCATGGATATATTTGCCCCGCAAGCCCTCTTCATCCTTCTCGGCAGCAGCGCATTTCTGGTTGCCCTTGCTGCCTGCTTCAATCTTCTGCGCCGTTCCTCTGCCGGCGTGAAACCATGCCTCGCTTCGGGAGGAACCGAATGAATTCGCAGCAGCCGTATGACCTGGTCATTCGAGGGGGCCGCGTCGTTCTCCCTGACGCCACGAAGCAGATCGACGTCGGCATTCGAAACGGTGTGATCGCCACCCTTGAACCGAACCTGCCGAAAGGCCAGCGCGAGGTCTCCGCAGAGGGCCGCTTGGTGCTGCCGGGCGGTGTGGACAGCCATTGCCACATGGACCAGCAGCCATGGGAAGGCAAATCAACAGCGGATGATTTCAATACCGGGACCCTGTCGGCGCTCTGCGGCGGTACGACGACCGTCGTGCCCTTTGCCATGCAGATGCGCGGTCAGTCGCTCAGAGAAATCGTCGAGGACTACCATGAACGCGCCCGCCCAAAGGCGCGTATCGACTATGGCTTCCACCTGATCGTCGGCGATCCCTCGGCCGAGGTGCTGCGCGACGAAATTCCTGGCCTGATCGCGGAAGGCTGTACCTCGATCAAGATCTACCTGAGCTATGACGGTCTGAAGCTCGATGATTATGAGGTGCTCAATGTCCTCGACCTCGCCCGCTCGCAAGGCGCAATGGTCATGGTCCATGCCGAGAACGATGCTTGTATTCGCTGGCTGACTGAAAAGTTCATCGCCGCTCGCAAGACCCAGCTTCGCTATCACGAGAAGGCGCATTCGGAAATCGGAGACCGTGAGGCAACCTTCCGGGCGATCAGCCTCTCCGAGCTGATCGAGACCCCGATCCTCGTCAGCCATGTGGCGGCGGCCGGCGCCGTCGAGGAAATCCGCCGCGCCAAGGCGCGTGGGCTGCCTATCTACGCCGAGACCTGCCCGCAATATCTCTTCCTCTCGGCCGAAGACATCGACACGCACGATCTGTCCGGCTCCAAATGCGTCTGCACGCCGCCTCCGCGCGACAAGTCCAACCAGCCGGCGATCTGGGCGGGCATTCTCGACGGTACGCTCGAGGTTTTCACCTCGGATCACTCGCCCTGGCGCTATGCCGACAAGATCGCCGGCGGTCCGGGGACGCCCTTCCATCGAATCCCGAACGGCATCCCTGGGATCGAGACGCGTCTTGCCTTGCTGTTTTCAGCCGGCGTCAACGGCGGCCTGATCTCACTGCAGAAGTTCGCGGACCTGACGGCAGGCGCCCCGGCGAGGCTGTTCGGTCTCTATCCTCGCAAAGGCAGAATCGCTATCGGCGCAGATGCCGATATCGCGATCTGGGACCCGGACCGCAGCGTGACCATCAGCAATTCGCTGCTGCATCACGCGACTGACTACACGCCTTATGAAGGGCAGGTCGTGAAGGGCTGGCCGATCATGACAATCGCCCGCGGCGACGTCGTCTGGGACGACGGCAAGATTCTTGCCGAACCCGGCCGCGGTCAATTTATCGCGCGCCAGCGGCCGTTCCCGCCGCAACAGGGGCTTTCAAAGGTTCTCGCATCATGACTGCGCTCGCGTCACGCCTCGAAGGCAAGGTTGTTTTCCTAACCGGCGCGGCAAGCGGCATCGGTTCAGCGATCGCGCGCCGCTGTGTGGGGGAGGGAGCGTCCGTAATCTGCGCCGATCACTCTCTTGAGGGAGCCACGGCACTCGCCGAGGAATTGGGATCAGCGGCGATCGGCATTCGATGCGATGTCATTGACAGCTGGTCGGTTCACACCGCAGTAGAGGCCGGGTTGGTGCGGTTCGGTCGCCTTGATGGTCTGGTGCACAATGCGGCCGCGCCATCGTTCGATGGCACCGTCATCAGTCTGCCTGAACAGCAGTGGCGGCTCGAGGTCGACGTCAGCATGACCGGCGCTTTTCTGGCCAGCAAGCATGCGCTTCCGGCAATGGTTGCCGCTGGCGGCGGTTCGGTTGTCTTCATCGCATCACAATTTGCGCATGTGGCGGTCGGAAAGGCCGTCGCTTATTGCGCCGCCAAAGCAGGCCTCGTGCATCTGGCCAAAGCCATGGCGGTTGATCACGCGGCCGATGGCATTCGCGTCAACAGTCTCTCTCCGGGCGCTGTCGCAACCCCGAGGCTGCTGCAGCGATGGCCCGATCTCGATACGGCCAATGTCAGTCTCGGGCCGGCGCATTTGCTGGGGCGCATCGCCAAGCCCGACGAAATCGCTGCCGCCGCTACCTTCCTTCTGTCGTCAGACGCCTCGTTCGTGACCGGTACCGATCTGCTGGCCGACGGCGGCTACGCGACACGCTGATATTTGTTGTTGAAATCTTTGATGGATTTTAAGATGACCCTTCTCGTCACCGGCGGCACCGGCTTCGTTATGAGCGTCCTTGCCCGGGCATGGCTTGACCGCGATCCCAAGGCGCGCGTCGTCATCCTGGATCGCGCCGGTCTGGATGCCATGGCGGAACGCTATTTCGCGCCAGTTCGTGACCGCCTCTCGGTAATTACCGGCGATATCTGCGATCCGAGCCAATGGGCAGACGCGCTCGACAGCTACGACATCCGATACATCGTGCATGGTGCGACCATTACCCCGATCTCGCGGGGAAGTCCGGCTGAAGCGAAGCGTCAGCCGGAGGCCGAGGATCCCGCTCGGATCGTCGACGTCAATCTCATGGGCACGGTGCACATCCTCGAATGGGCGCGTCGGCAGGCCAATCTGAAGCGCATCGTCTACGTGAGTTCCGGTGCGATCTACCGTCATCACGGTCCGGACTGGACGGGAGAGCCCCTGCCGGAAGATGGCTACGTCGCACCGCTGACGCTTTACGGGATTTCCAAATTTGCCGCCGAGATGGTGGTCAACCGTTATGCCGATCTGTTCGGCCTGTCGGCGGCATCGGTCAGGCTCGCCTCGGTCTACGGACCAATGGACCGCGTGACGGGAAGCCGCAATCTCCGGCATGTCCCCAACCGGGTCGCCCATATGGCCCTTGCCGGTGAGACCATCCGGCCGAACAGCCTGGAGCCCGTCGGCGATTACCTGAGTTCGACCGATGTCGCCGAAGCGATCATCGCGCTCCTGTTCGCGGAGCGCCTTCGCTACCGCCACTACAATATCGGAAGCGGCGAAACGTCCACCATAGGCGATGTCATTGAATGGGCGATGGAACGTGCGCCCGGCCTGAAAATTGAAGTCAGCCCGGCAGAGACCGCCAATATCATTCAGGACGTTTCGCTGAAGGACGGCATGTGGGGCGCCTACGACATCGCTCGAATCGAGCGGGACACGAGCTGGCGGCCGCGCAGCGCCAGGCAGTCCTTCCACGACTACATGGATTGGATCATCGAAAACGAACTTCAAAGCGAGGGAAAGTGATGACCGCTGTCACAAAAGATCAATTGCGCGATTTTGTGGGCTACGGCCCGAAGCCGCCGGTGATTACCTGGCCGGGTGGGGCCAAGCTCGCCATCAACCTCGTGCTGAATTACGAGGAAGGCTCGGAATATTCCTGGCTCGAAGACGGCCGGAACGACAATTGGGGCGAATACAATATCCCGAACAGCCCTCCGGTACGCGACCTCGGCACCGAGACGCATTTCGAATATGGCAGCCGCGCCGGCGTGTGGCGCCTGGCGCGGTTGTTTGATCGCTACGACATTCCGGTGACGATCTCAGCTTGCGCTGTTGCGCTCGAAAGAAATCCAACGGTCATCGAATGGATGAACGCACGCGGTCACGATCTTCTCGGCCATGGTCTTCGCTGGAGCGAATATTCGACGATGCCCCGCGAGGAGGAGGAGCGTCAGCTTCATGAAGCGATCGCACTTTACAAGAAGCTGACCGGCAAGCGGCCCCTTGGCTGGAACTGCCGCTCGTTTCCGAGCGTCAACACCCGCGATCTGATCGTGAAAGAAGGCGGCTTCCTCTACTATTCCGACCCATGCAATGACGACCTTCCCTACTTCCTCGATCACGATGGTACGAAGCTTCTCGTCGTGCCCTATTCGAAGACCCTGAACGACAGCCGCTATCTGATCGCACCCGGCTACAGCAATCCGCGCGACTTTGCCGAGGATTGCCGTTCGGCAATCGACTACATGATCGGTGAGGCCGACGAGACCGGCGGGCGCATGCTGACCATCGGCGTGCATGCCCGCTGGATGGGCCAGCCCAACCGCGCCTCCGGCCTCCGCGAGGTCATCGAGCACGTGAAGAAGACTCCGGGCGCGGCCTTCATGCGCCGCGAGGACATTGCCCGTCACTGGCTGGCAAACCACGAGGGCTTTTCTCGCCATGGCTGAAGGCACGCAAGCAGAGCCGGAAGAACGGTTGCACACTCAGATGCAAGGCATGAGCGGCGCTCAATATGTCGCCGGCGTGTTGAAGCAAGAGGGCGTCAAGCAGATCATCGGCTTTCCGGCAAGCGAGCTCTTCGATGCCTCCGCCGAGATGGATATTCCGCCGATCATAGCCCGCACGCAACGCGTCGCGATCAACATCGCGGAAGGATATGCGCGTGCGACGGCCGGAAAGGAGCTGGCCGTCGTGACCGTGCAATATGGTCCGGGTGCTGAGAGCTCCTTTGCCGGGATTGCCCAGGCGTTCAACGACGGTGTGCCGATGCTCTTCCTGCCGACGGGCTATCCGCGCGGCTCGGAGGCCGTGGCACCGAACTTCGAGTCCCGCCGCAACTTCACCCACATCACCAAATGGTGCGAAGCGGCAACCAGGGTGGACGACCTGCCGAAACTGATGCACGCGGCGATCTCTCGCGTCAGAAACGGCAAGCCGGCCCCTGTCCTGCTCGAACTGCCGGTCGACCTGCTTACCGAAACGCTTCACGCCTCACCGTCGCTTCACCAGCGGCCGCGCCGCAGCGTGCCACAGGCAGACAATGGTGAAATCGCGGAGCTGGTCGCGACACTTCTCACCGCCAGAAATCCTGTGGTCCTGGCGGGGCAGGGCGTCCTGTCCGCGTCCGCCACTCAAGAACTGGTCGAGTTTGCCGAACTGCTGAATATCCCGGTCATGACGACGCCGAACGGCAAGAGCGGCTTTCCGGAAGACCATGCGCTGGCGCTCGGAACGGCGGGCCGCGCGCGGCCGGCAACTGTCGATCGTTTCCTCGAAAGAGCCGACGTCGTGCTGGCGCTCGGCAGCAGTCTAACGCGCTCCTATTACATCCTGCCGATCCCGGACGATAAGGTCATCCTGCAGGTCACGCTCGACGATGCCGATCTCGGCAAGGACTACCCGATCGCGCAGGGCATCGTCGGCGATATCCGATCAGTCTTAAAGCAGATGATCGGCCACATAAGGGCCAATCGATTGCCGCTGCCCGAACGTCCGCAGATCGCAGGCGAAATCGCGGCAGTGCGGGCTGCTTTCATGGCCAAATGGATGCCTCTGCTGACGGCCGATACGGCGCCGATCTCGCCCTATCGCGTAGTCTGGGAGATCATGCAGGCGGTCGATCCGAAGAGGTCGATCGTCACCCATGATGCTGGCAATCCGCGTGATCAGTTCTGCCCCTTCTATGTGGCAAGCGTCCCCGGCAGCTATATCGGCTGGGGTAAGACGACCCAGTTGGGTAGCGGCCTCGGTTTTGCTATCGGCGCGAAACTCGCCCGGCCGGAGGCGACGGTCGTGAACCTGATGGGCGAGTCGGCCTTCGGCATGGTCGGCATCGATTTCGAAACGGCGGTGCGCTGCAACCTGCCGGTCCTAACGATCTTGTTGCGCAACAACGTGCTCGGCGGTTACGCGAAAAGCATGCCCGTTGCAACGACCAAGTATGGCGCCAACCGTGTGACCGGGGGCTATGCGCCGATCGCCGAGGCGCTCGGCGGCTATGGCGAATGCGTGACGCAACCGGAGCATCTGCGCCCGGCATTGCGGCGCGCTCTGCAGAAGGTCGAGACCGGCCAAGCCGCGCTCATCGAGGTGGTCACCCACGAAGAACCGCGTCTTGCGGGTCTCTGGTAGGCCAGCGGGAGGGCACATGTTCGATACAGTTATTATCGGCGGCATCGTCGTAAATGCTGATGGCGAGAGAAGGGCTGATATCGGGATCAATGACGGCCGCATTGCCGCTCTCTTTACTCCGGGCGATAGCCCGATGGCGCGATCCTTCGTAGACGCAACCGGACGGCACCTGTTGCCGGGACTTGTCGACGCCCATGCGCATCTGCGGGAACCGGGTTTGACGCACAAGGAGGATTTCGAAAGCGGTACCCGTGCTGCCGCTCTTGGCGGCGTGACCACGATTCTCGATATGCCGACGGACGATCCCTGGACAGCAACGGCTGCTCAGTTATCGGAGAAGATAGCTATCGCCGAAGGCCGCCTGCATGTCGATGTCGGGTTTCAGGCCGTCATATCGAAATCTCTTGAGGGGCTGGATGAACTCCTCAAACTCGCGCCGGTGTCGCTCGAGCTGTTCACCGCCGACGTACCGGCAGAGTTCATGTTCGACAGCCTCGACGCCGTAACGCAGACATTGCGCCGTCTCGCGAGTTACAACACGACCATCGGCATCTCACCGGGTGACCAATCAATCCTGCTTGGCAGCGCGTCGCGCGATCGCGCAGGAGATATCGGCGCTTTTCTTTCGAGCCGGCCGCCTCTCGCCGAAGCCGGCGGCATTTCGCGCGCGGTGCTGGCTGCCGCCGAAACCGGCGCTCGCGTTCATGTCCGGCAAATCAATTCGCGGCTCGGGGTCGAAACGTGGCGGCGGCTGCGGGACATGGCCGATGTGACGGTCGAAACGACACCACAGAATCTGTTCTTTACAGCGGCTGACTATGCCGCGGTCGGCGCCAATCTTAAAGGCTCGCCACCGCTGCGGGACCGTGAAGACGTCCAGGCGCTGCGTGCGGCGCTGTCGGAGGGTCTTATTGATATCATGGCCACCGACCACGCGCCGCATAGTGCAAAGGAAAAGGCGGCTCATTACGCTGCGTTTGCCGATATCCCCGGCGGAATGCCAGGTCTGCAAACGCTTTTGCCGGTCATGTTCAAGCTGCTTGGCGAGCGGGTGATCAGCCCGTCCGCACTTGTGCGCATGTGTTCCTACGCTCCGGCGCGGCGCTTCGGACTGGGTTCCAAGGGCTCACTCGCCGTCGGCTGTGACGCCGATATCCTCTTCGTCGACCTCAATGGTTCGACGGTCATAAGCAATGCCGAACAAGCCTCCCGTGCCACCTACACGCCGTTCGACGACTGGCGCATCCCCGGCAAGCTGACGGATGTCTTCCTGCGCGGCGAGCGCATCGTTAGCGACGGCGTGCTCGCATTGCCTAACCGCGGCCAAGTGGTCCGCAGTGCCGATTGAAGGAAAGACAATGACCATGCTTGCTGACAAGATAGCTATCGTGACCGGCGCGAGCTCGGGTCTTGGTCGGGCGATCGCCCTGCGTTATGCGCGAGAGGGCGCAACCGTCGTCATCGCCGACGTGACGGAGACGCCGATCGAAGGGGGAGAAACGACGCTTGAGAGCATACGCGCAAGTGGCGGCGAGGGAACTTTCATCAAGGCCGACATATCGAGCTGGAGCGACGTCGACGCACTGATCTCAGAAACCGTCGCGCGGTACGGCCGGCTGGACGTGATGGTCAACAATGCCGCGATCTATACGTCGACAAATCTTATCGACACCTCGCCGCAGCAGTGGGACCGCATCATTGCCGTCAATGTCACCGGCTTTTTCTACTGCTGCAAACGCGCTGCCCAACAGTTCCTGGCGCAGGAGCCGATCGGCGAAACCCGCGGCAGGATCATCAACATTTCCTCACAGCACGGCATGGTCGCCAGTCCCGGCGACTTTCCTTACGGCGTGAGCAAGGGCGCGATTGTTCAGATGACGCGCCAGATCGCCGTCGACCATGCCGCCGATCTGATCGTCTGCAATGCGATTGCACCGGGGAAAATCGTCACCGGCAAGCCCGGTGTCGCCAACGATCCCGGTGCGCTCGATTATTCGCGCCGGCGCACGCCCTGGCCGCGGCTCGGCGAGCCGAAGGACGTGGCGGGTGCGGCCGTTTTCCTCGCCAGCGACATGGCGAGCTACATCACCGGCGTCAACCTGATGGTCGATGGCGGATGGATGGCCGGGTGACGCATCACGCCGGATACGAAGTGTACAGCAACCGAAAGGAAACAGACCATGGATCTTGGATTGAAGGGCAAGACGGCCCTCGTGCTGGGGGCCGGCGGCGGCCTTGGCGGTGCGATCGCAAAGACGCTTGCCGGGGAACAGGCGCTGGTCGCCGTTGCCGATATCAACAGGCAAGCCGCCGAAAAGACCGTTGCCGACATCGGCACGAACGGCGGGTCGGCAATGGCGCTCGAATGGGATCTGGCCAACCTTGGCGCCATCGAACCCAATCTTGCCGCCATCGAACAGCAGCTGGGTTCGGTCGACGTTCTGGTCAACATCACCGGCGGCCCGCCGCCGACGCTGGTATCCGGCCAGAGCGTCGAAAGCTGGCGTAAGTATTTCGACAGCATGGTGCTGTCGGTGATCGCGATCAGCGACGCGGTGCTGCCGAAGATGCGGGAGAAGAAGTGGGGCCGCATCATTACCTCCACCTCCTCGGGCGTGGTTGCGCCGATCCCCAACCTCGGCCTTTCGAATTCCCTGCGCATGTCGCTTCTTGGATGGTCGAAAACCCTTGCCGGTGAAGTCGGCCGGGACGGCGTGACCGTCAACATCGTCCTGCCCGGCCGGGTCGCGACCCAGCGCATCACCTTCCTCGACGAGCAGAAGGCCAAGCGCGAGGGCAAATCGGTCGAGGATGTCTCGGCGGCCAGCACCGCGTCGATCCCAGTCGGTCGCTATGGCGATCCGCAGGAATATGCCGACGTGGTCGCCTTCATGGCGAGCAGCCGCGCTTCCTATCTGACGGGCTCCGTTATCCGTGTCGACGGCGGGCTGATCGCGAGCGTCTGAGGAAACGGTCATGCTGGTCGACTGGGAAAACTTGCCCGCCGTCGCCAGCATGCGCCCCGGCTTGTCACGCTACAGTCGACGATCCGCGCTTTCGTAGTGAGCTCGAAAGCAGCTTGCAAAATGATCGATCTGCAGAAACTGGGAGTTGACGGGGAGACGATGACATTGCGCCGCGAGGAAGATGATTTCGGCTTCCGGCGAACAGGGTCCGCACAGGTGTCGAGCTCGTCGACAAGACCGGTGCCTCGCTCGACCGTATTGCCGCCGAGGTCGAGGAAATCAATCGGCATGTAGCAGCGATCGTCGAGGCGATGCGAGAGCAGTCGGTTGGCTTGAGCGAAATCAACAATGCCGTTAATTCCATCGATCAGGGAACGCAACAGAATGCGGCCATGGTGGAGCAATCGACGGCCGCAAGGCACACGCTTGCCCGGGAAGCTGCCGGCCTCAAGGCGCTTCTCGCTCGCTTTTCCATCGACCGCTCCAAGCCGCCAACCGAGGCGGCGCGCAGTGAACGCCGCCAGACCGTAGAATCCGACGTTCGTGAAATGCGCGGGAAGATCGTCTATGCCTTCGGTGGCGCCGCCGCTCCTGCCGCTACCTCGTGGGAAGAGTTTGAAACGGTCGGAAGTCTCCGAGCGCAGCAGCCTCTCCATAGGCTTGCACCTTAACTAGAGAGGATGCTCGCGCAGGATTTCTCGCGGCGCCAGAGCAATATTGCATGCGCCGGATTCCGCAATCAGTGCCAAGTCTGCGCGATGCGGCTCTCCTTTCCAAGCGGCGCAACCGAACCA
This sequence comes from Rhizobium sp. P32RR-XVIII, assembly GCF_012641395.1. Taxonomy (GTDB): domain Bacteria; phylum Pseudomonadota; class Alphaproteobacteria; order Rhizobiales; family Rhizobiaceae; genus Rhizobium. The sequence continues at coordinate 536,607 of NZ_JABAIH010000003.1, forward strand.
GGGTTGATCATGCGATTGGTTCGACGAAACCGCTCCTTGACGGGGCTCGACATCTTGACTCAATGGATACCAAGCCGCTCGGCGACCTTGAACGTGACACCGCCCCTGCAGTCACCACACTACAATTGTTGACAATTGACATTCGGCATACTACACGGCTGTAAAGGGATGGCCAAAATGACACTGAATGCAATCGACATTCTTCGATCTAACTCTCTGCCGACGTTGCTTGAGCAGGAAATCGAGCGTGTCATTCTCGGTGGCGAATTTGCGCCTGGAGATCACGTCAACGAGAAGGAGCTGGCGTTACGCTTCGGCATCAGCCGCGGCCCGGTGCGAGAAGCGTTGCGCTCCCTGGATTCGTCCGGACTTGTTGAGCAGGTACCAAATCGCGGTTTCTTCGTTCGGCGTCTGACTGCGGCTCAGGCCCGCGATATCTATGATGTCCGTGCCGTGCTTTTCGGCCTTGCCGGAAAACTTTTGGCCGAGCGTATCACCGATGAGGGAGTGGATCAGCTCAGGGCCTTCATCGCCGAGATGGATACGGCCGTCGCCGCTAACGATTTCGAAGCATACGTCAAGATCAACTTTGTCTTTCACGAGTTCATCGTCGTCAGCGCCGGCAATCCGACGCTGGCCCAGCAATATATGACGTTGGTCAAGCAACTCCGGCTCTACCGCGCCCGCAACCTGATGCTCGGCGATTCGATGCATGCGTCGCATCAGGAGCACCACGCCATGGTCGACGCCGTCGCTGCGCGCGATCCGGCGAGGGCGTCTCTCGCCCATGCGCGACATGTCGAGGCGGCTAAAGAGCGGCTGATGTCAACGGCCCCGAATCTAAAATAGAGAACCAGGAGACCTGAACGCGTGAATACCATATCCGACATTACGGCCCAGGCCATACGTTTCATCGAGCGCACGACCTATGCTGATTTGCCGGGTGAAGCCCTCGTCATCGGCCGCCGTTGCATGGTCGATACCTTCGGGCTCTATCTCGCAGGCAGCCGCGAGCCGTCGGTGCGGATCCTTATCGAAGATGCACTTTCCCAAGGCGGGCGCGGCGACGCGCCACTGCCGGGCGCCGGTGCGACAAGGGTGCCGGCGGCGCTTGCCGGCCGCGTCTGGGGCACCGCCGGACACGCCCATGACTGGGACGATACACAAGTTTCACACGATCCGAACCATGTCTACGGGTTGCTGACGCACCCCTCCGTTCCACCGCTCACGGCAGCGTTGATGGTCGGCAGCACGCTCGGCAATGTCGATGGCCGCGACCTCATGCTCGCCTTCCAGGTGGGCTTCGAGGTCGAGTGCAAGATTTCCGAATGGATGACGCCGCGCCACTATCGCCGCGGCCACCATACAAGCGGTACCGTCGGCACGTTCGGCGCCGCCGCCGCGGCGGCCAAACTCCTACGCCTGAAAGGGGACAAGCTCGCTCACGCGCTCGGATTGGCAGCGAGCTTTGCTGCAGGCATCCGCGTCAATTTCGGCACGATGACGAAGCCGCTGCATGTCGGCCGTGCCTGCGAAAACGGTATCACCGCCGCGTTGCTGGCCTCGCGCGGTTTCGAGGCCGATCCGGCAGCGCTTGATGGAACCTGGGGTTTCTTTTCCGTAATGGGCGAGGGTTTCGATGCCGAAAAGGCAAAGGCAGGCTTCGGTGCGCCGCTGACGATTGTCACTCCGGGTGTCAGCGTCAAGCCTTATCCCTCCGGCATTCTTACACATCAGTCGATGGATGCCATGCTGAAGCTGGTTCTCGATCACGATCTGAAGGCCGAAGAGGTCGACCGTATCCGTTTCTTTGCCGGCAAGAATATCATCGAGCCGATCCGCTATCCGATTGCTCGCAACCATCTGCAGGCGAAATTCTCGATGCCGGCCTTGCTCGCCATGATCGTGCTGTGCCGCCGCGCCAGTCATCACGAATTCGAGGACGCATTTGTTTCCGGAGAGGCGATGCAGGATCTGCAGGCGCGCACAGACGTCATCAACGATCTCGAGATCGATGCTCTCGGCTACGACAAGATCCGCTCGCGCATCGAGGTGCTCACCAAGGATGGGCGGACGCTTGTGCAATGGGCGGACGAGCGTTACCGCGGCGGGCCTTCCAATCCGGTCAGCGATGCCGAACTCGATGGCAAGTTCCGCATGTGCGCCGAAGGCGTCATCAATACCGGCGCCCAGGACGAGTTGCTGGCGCTGATGCGCGGCATCGATGCCGGTGCCGATATCGGTCGTCTCATATCACTGATCAGCGGTGACGATGCGACAAGCCATGTCGTGAGGAGTTCACCGCGGAATAACTAAGACTAGAGGGAGCGCCGTTACGGGAGAAACGGCATTTAAAAGGGGAGAGAGGACATGAAATTTATGAAATTGCTCGGAAAAGCGGCATTTGGAATGGCCGCGATGGGCCTTCTGTGCGGCACCTCGGCTCAGGCGGACCCGCTGCCTTATCCGGCCAAGGTTGTGACCTTGGTCACGCATTCGAGCCCGGGCGGCGGCAGCGACGTTTTCCTACGCGAGATGACGAAATACCTCGGCAAATACATCGACGCCACCTTCGTCGTCGAAAATATCCAGGGCGGTAGCGGCGCCAAGGCGATGGCCCGTGTGGCCTCGGCCGACGCCGACGGCAGCGTCTTCTACGCGACGACGCCGACCTACATCTACACCTCGCTGATGAGCAAGCCGCAGAGCACCTACAAGGACATGCAGCCGCTGGTAAACATCTTCCTCGACAGCGAGGTGATCTATACGCGGACAGACGGTCCCTACAAGACCCTGCAGGATGTCATTGATCATGCCAAGAAGGAACGTGGCCGCTGGGGCGCCGCCAATCCGGCTTCGCTGGAACGTCAGGCTGCAGAGCAGCTGAAGCGTGCGGCTGGCGTGACGCCAGCCATCGTCACCCATGAGGGCGGCGGCGACATGATGTTGAATGTGCTCAACGGCACGCTTGATATCGGCATCGGCGAAATTCAAGAGGTCCGCTCGCAGCTCGATGCCGGTAAGATCACCCTGCTTGCCACGTTCAATCCGGAGCGTATTGCGGCAAAGCCGGATGTCCCCACGGTCAAGGAACTGGGCTTCGACGTCACGCTCGTGAAGTTCCGCGGCCTTGCCGGCCCGAAAGGCATTCCTGACGCAACGGCAGCGATCTGGGATGAGGCTGTGAAAAATCTCCTCGCCGATCCCGACTATCAGAAGGCCTATACAGCCGAAGTGCTGGTGCCGCAGCTGATCGGGCACAAGGAATATTCCGGTTTCGTCGACAATTTTGCCACCACGACAGAAGAGTTCCTGAAGTCGACGGGCGCCATCAAGTAACAGGCATGGGCCGGCTCGCCGGCCCAATTTTTTACCTGAGGGCTATCTCATGAACAAAGATCTTATCAGCGGCGTAGTGTTGCTTGCGATCGCCGGCACTTACTACACATGGTCAACGCAGATCGCCGACAGCACTTTGTCAGATGAGGTGGGTGCCGGCGGTCTGCCGCAGGTCCTATCCGTCATCCTCGCGATTCTGGCCGTCATCCTCATCGCCCGGGCGCTGCTGGTTGCCCGGTTGCGGACAGCCGCGGCGGCGGGCTCCGACGACGAGGACGACAACGCCCGTCTGCCGCGCGCCATCGGCTTCCTGCTGTTTGGGGCGGCCTATATCTTCCTGCTGCCCTTCGTTGGTTACATCATCGCCACGGCGCTGATGATCGGGGCCGTCGCTCTCTACGAAGGTGCGCCTCGAACCTGGGTGGTCGTCGCAGCGGCGATCGGCGGCGGCGTCTTCTATTGGGCGGTATTCGTCAAATTGCTCGGGGTCCACCAGCCGATGGGCTTGATTTTTCAAGGATTGTTCTGATGACCACACTCTGGGACATCATCCACCTTTTGACGGAAACGCCGCTCGTTTTTGTCGCCATCGCCGGCCTCACCTGGGGTATTCTTGGCGGCGCACTGCCGGGTATCTCGGCCTCCATCACCATGGCGCTCGTACTGCCATTCACCTATACGATGGACCCGGCCCAGGCGATTGCGCTGTTGGCCTGCGTCTACATCGGCGCCGAATATGGCGGCTCGATCCCGGCGATCCTGATCAGGACGCCCGGCACCAATTCTTCCGCCGCAACCGTCATCGACGGCTACGAGATGAACCGCCAAGGCCGCGCAGGCGAGGCCCTTGGCATCTCTCTGATGTCCGGCGTCGTCGGCAGCCTGTTTGGGCTCGCCATGCTCATCTTGCTAACCGAGCCGCTATCCTGGCTGGCGCTCGCCTTCACGCCGGCGTCCTACTTCGGTCTCGGCATCCTCGGCCTCAGCGTCATCGCCTCCATGAGCGGCGGATCGCTCATCAAGGGACTTTCGGCCGCCACCGTCGGTCTGATGATTTCGACCGTCGGAACGGACCCTATCTCCGGCGTCACGCGCTTTACCTTCGATATTCCTGACTTGCTCGGCGGTATCGAACCGGTCCTCGTCATGGTTGGTCTCTTTGCACTCACCGAACTGATGAGCCAATCGGGCTCGATTGCCGGGACGAAGCTGAATGCCAGCATCAAGATCAAGCTGCCGAGCCTTTCGGTGATGAACCAGCTCAAGCGTTCGCAATTCATCGGCTGCGTGCTCGGACTGTTCGAAGGTCTGACGCCGGGCGGCGGGGGCTCCATCGCCGCCTTCATGTCGTATAACGAGGCGAGGCGCTGGTCGAAAACGCCGCAGTTGTTCGGCAAGGGATCGGAAGAGGGCGTCGCTGCCCCGGAAGCGGCCAACAATACCGTCGCAAGCACCGCGCTCATTCCGCTCTTGAGCTTCGGCATTCCGAGCTCCAATTCCACTGCCGTTCTGCTGGGCGGGTTGCTGATGCACGGCCTCATTCCCGGCCCGCGCCTTTTCGAACAGAGCGCTCAGGTGATCGATAGCATCTATGTCGGCTCGTTCATCGCCATCATCGCCCAGATCGGCATCGGTATCCTCATCCTGCCGGCCTGCATCTGGCTGGTGAACCGACCCAGGCACTATCGCTCGGGCTTCATCTTCGCGCTGATCCTGTCGGGCATTTTCACGCTCAACAACAGCCTGTTCGACCTTGGGATTGCGCTGGTGCTCGGGCTGGTTGGCTACCTGATGCGGCTCACGCGCTTCCCGGTCCTGCCGATGATCCTCGGCGTCGTCCTCGGCCACATGGTCGAGTCCAGCTACCGGCGCTCGCTGGTGCTGTCTGGCGGCGACCTGATGATCTTCCTGCAGGACCCGATCGCCGTCTGCCTGTTGTCCCTCGCCCTTATCTTCGTCATCTTCTCGCTCGGCCGCGAACTTCGTGATGTCCGCAAGAGCAAACTAGAGGAAGCCCATTCATGAATGTAGCCGCTCCGACATCGACGCCTGTGGCAAGCAGGCTCGCGGCCTTTGCAGCCACGTCATCCCCTTCGGCTGCGGCAGCTGCCGTCTGCAGTCGCCTCGTCTTCGATGTCATCGCACTTGCGATCGCTGCGCGCGATACGGACTATGTCCGGGCGGCTCTTTGCAGTGCCGTCGACGAGGGCTCCTGCACGGCCTTCGGTCATAGCAAGGGACTTGGTTTATATGACGCCGCTCTCGTCAACGGGACTGCCGCGCATGGCGAGGACTACGACGACACCTTCGAAGGGGGGCCGATTCATGCGGGCGCAGTCATCGTCTCGGCGGTCCTGGCGATCGCCGAAAAACGCGGCCTCGATGGCCGCGCCGTCATGCGCGGCATTGCTGTCGGCACCGAACTCATGTGCCGCATGAGCCTGGTCGCGCCGCAGGCGACACACAAGGCAAGCTTTCACCCGACCGCCATTTTCGGTGCACCGGCCGCCGCCGCCGCCGTCGGCGCGGCACTCGGCCTCGACGCGACGACGATCGCACGGGCGCTCGGCATCTCCGGAAGCCTTGCCTCCGGCATCATCGAATATCTGGCTGACGGTAGTTCGACAAAGCGTCTGCACGCCGGCGCCGCGGCACAGGCAGGCCTCCGGGCCGCGTTGATGGCCGAAGGCGGCTTCATTGGTCCACTGACGGTATTTGAAGGCGTCAATGGCATATATAAAGCCTTTGCGCCTTCGAAGGTCCCGGATTTCAGCCGGTTGCTGGATGGTCTTGGGGAGGACTGGATTCTCGAAACCCTCGCCTTCAAACCCTATGCCTGCGGGACGATGACGCAGCCGTTCATCGATTGTGCCAAGAAGCTGGCGGCCTCGGGTGTAAAGGCCGAGGACATCGTATCCATAACCTGCAATGTGGGGGAGGGCACCGTTCACCGCCTCTGGGAGCCGCTTGCTGAAAAACATCGGCCGCCGAACGGTTACGCCGGCAAATTCTCGACGCCTTTTTGCCTGGCCGTCGGCTTCATCGACGGAGAAGCAGGCCTTGGCCAATTCACCGACGAGCGGGTGAGAGACCCTGCGGTCAGGGCTCTGGCGGCAAAGGTCTCCTATGAGATCGATCCGAACGATCCTTATCCGCGCAATTTTACCGGACATCTCAAGGCAGTTTTGAAAGACGGGACCGTGCGCGAATTCCACCAGCCTCATATGCGTGGCGGCGCCCAAGAGCCTCTGCCCGACAGCGAACTGCTGTCGAAATTCGAGGCCAATCTCCGCTTCGGCGGCTTTTCAGGTGGTGCGATCGAGGCTCTGCGCAAGGGGCTCGACCGGCTCGCGGACGGCGGTCGTGTCGATCTTTCGGCGGCAAGAGCATGAGCGGCGCGATGCGGGAAAATCGTGAACTGAAAGGCCGCGTGGCCCTCATCACCGGCGCCTCGCGCAATATAGGCAGGGCGATTGCCCTGTCGCTCGCGGAAGCAGGATCCGCAATTGCGATTGTTGCCCGGTCGGATCGGGCGGCCGCGGAAGCGGTGGCGCGCGAAATAGAGGCGGCGGGCAGCCCGGCGACGGTATTGCTAGGCGACGTGTCGCAGGAGGAGGATGCCGCGCGGCTGGTCAGCCAGACGGTCGAGACTTTGGGTGGCCTCGATATTCTGGTCAACAATGCTGCCATCCGCCGCGAGGCACCGGTCGAGGCGCTTTCCTTTGCCGACTGGCGCGAAGTGATGGGCGTCACCCTTGACGGCGCCTTCCTCATGAGCCGTGCGGCTATCCCGCATCTGCTGACAAGCAAGCAGGGGACGATCGTCAATATCGGCGGCCTCACCGCATACATGGGCGCACTGCATCGTGCCCATGTCATCTCGGCAAAAGCGGGGCTCGACGGACTGACGAAGGCGCTCGCCCACGAGCTCGGTCCGCGTGGCGTGACCGTCAACCTCGTCTCCCCCGGGATGATCGACACCAACCGCCAGCATACGTCGACAGGCGCCGAGCCGACGCACCACCAGACGACGCGCACGCTGGTCGGGCGTCGCGGCACGCCGGAGGAGGTCGCCGCGGCGGTCCGCTATCTCGCCCGCGCCAATGCTCGCTTCACGACCGGACAGACCCTGCATGTGAATGGGGGGGCGTTCCTGCCCTGAAGACCGAAGCGAGACTCGGTCGGAAGACGGACCATGGCGGCCGCCGGCCGTTCTCCGAACGATGACCGCGTCCTGCGTCCCAACCTATTAGTGACGGACATTGCCCGATGTCTTTATCCGAGCCAACCTTCTCCTCTCCGCGGCCAAGCCTTGCTGCTCTGTTTTTCCTTTGCTTCAGGATTGGCGTTTTGAGTTTCGGCGGCGGCCTTTCGGGATGGATCTATCAGGCATTCGTGCTCCGCAAACGATGGATTGACCAAGAGGATTTTTCGAGCAGTCTGGCGATTTCGCAGATGCTGCCCGGAGCCAATGTCGTCAACCTGGTGATTTGCATCGGCGAGCAATTGCGCGGACCGTTGGGCGCCGCCGTATGCGTCGTTGGTTTCCTCGTCGGTCCGTTTTTCGCGGTCGTTGCGCTTTATAGACTGTTCGATCTGTTTGCCGGCTATGCACTGCTGCCAGTCATTTCCGATGGTGTCGCCTTTGCAGCAATCGGTCTGCTGCTGATGATGTGCGTTCACGGTGTTCGCCGCGCCATGCGGTTTCCGCCGTCGGTGGCCATCATTGGTGTGACCGCCCTTTTGGTCGGCGTGCTTCAGTGGCCGCTGCTACCGGTGGCGCTTGCCATCGCGCCGATCAGCGTCGCCATGGCCTGGCGGAGGAGCTGACATGCGTGACGATCTGCTCATCGGCCTGGCCCTGGTTTTCATCCCGTTTTCATTGACCTCGATTGGCGGCGGCGGTGCCATCATCGCCGGCGTCCAGAACGAGACGGTCAATGTGCACGGCTGGATTAGCGCATCCGATTTCATCCATTTCTTCGCGGTCTCAAGGGCGGCGCCCGGGCCGGGGATGATGTTGGCAACAGTCATCGGATGGAAGGTTGCGGGCTGGCTCGGAGCGCTGGTGGCATCGTTGGCGCTTTTCGTGCCGTCGTCGCTGCTTTGCTACACCGTGTTTCGTTTGACGAATACACATCGTCAGAAAAAATGGCATCGCGCCATGCGCGAGGGTTTGGCGCCTGTCGGCGTCGGCCTGATCATCGCCGGCGTGATCTCGCTGTTCCGCGTGGCCGATGGCGGCATGCCCGCGGTGGTGATCGCCAGCCTCGCCGGCGCGATCCTCTATTGGATCCCGAAATTCCCGGTCTTGATCTTGCTGATCCTCGGCGGCTTGGGTGCAGCCGCAGCATCGGCCGCGCCCAATCTCCTGGGCTTCTAGGCGGCGAGCCGCTTGAATTGGACGAGCCTGCTTGCCAGCCTGATGGCGTTCTCGAATGCACCCGTATCGGCAATGCCCTTGCCGACGATGTCGAAGGCCGTGCCGTGCGCCGGCGTGGTGAAGATGGTGTCGAGCCCGGCGGTCACCGTGACGCCGCGGTTGAAGCCACGCATCTTCGTGGCGATCTGGCCCTGGTCGTGGTACATGGCAAGCACGCCATCATAATCGCCGGCGAATGCTTTCAGGTAGACGGTGTCTGATGGGAACGGCCCTTCGCAATTGAACCCCTTGGCAGCCATGGCCTTGACCGCCGGGCGGATGATCTCGATCTCCTCCATTCCGAACAGTCCGTTTTCTCCGGCATGCGGGTTGAGGGCAGCGACGGCGAGGCGAGGCGAAACGATGCCGGCCTTGCGCATCATCGACACCGACAATTGGATGGCATTCTCGATCGCCGCACGGTCGATCTGATCCACAGCCTGTCGTAGCGGCACATGCGACGTGACACGCGACATCCATTGATTGTCGAGCACGTTCATCTCGCTGAAATAGCCGCGATGGCCAAGCAGGTGGGCGAACATCTTGTGCTCATCCGGAAAACGCCATCCGCCGTCGTACATCGCACGCTTGTTCAGCGGTGCGAAGGAAATTGCGTCGACCTCTCCGGCCTTTGCAAAATCAATCGCCCGCGCCAGGGTTTCGCCGGTAACGCGGCCCGACTCGGCGCTGCCGACACCCGGCGGATAGAGAGAGGGATCGGTATTGTTCAGGTCGATGATCGGTATGGTCTTGTCCGACCAGTCGATGGCCGCGGGGCTGTCATAGCGCCGGTATTCAAGGCGCACACCGGCCTGCCGCATGCCGAGGTCGAGCACCCTGATATCGCCGACCACGACGATACGGGCAGTCTCCAGCATCCGGCCGTCGTGAAGAATACGGGCTGTCTGCTCCGGCCCGATGCCGGTGCAATCGCCTGGGGTGAGGGCGATGACGGGAAGCTCTGCGCTCATGATTGCCTCGACGTTTGAGGAGCGGGAAGGGATGTCGCCAGGAGCGCTTCGGCAATGGCTTTGCCGCAGGTCACCGTGTCGGCGCTGCCGCCAAGATCTCTGGTCCTCGAAGCGGGATTGGTGAGCACGGTCTCGATCGAAGAGACGATGGCTGCCGCTGCCTCGGGATGGCCGAGGTGGTCGAGCATCATCGCTCCGGCCCAGACCTGCCCGATGGGATTTGCAATTCCTTTGCCGGCAATGTCGGGCGCGGAGCCGTGGACCGGCTCGAACAGCGACGGAAAATTGCGCTCCGGATTGATGTTGCCTGAGGGCGCTATGCCGATCGTGCCGGTGCAGGCGGGACCGAGATCGGAGAGGATGTCGCCGAAAAGATTGGAGGCGACGACGACGTCGAAGCGATCCGGATTGAGCACGAAATGCGCGCACAGAATGTCGATGTGATATTTGTCTGAGCGAACATCCGGATAGGCCTTCGCCATCTCCTCGACGCGCTCATCCCAATAAGGCATGGTAATCGAAATGCCATTCGACTTCGTGGCAGAGGTGAGATGTTTCTTGCCCCGGCTCCGGGCAAGCTCGAAGGCGTAACGCAGGATCCGGTCGACGCCGACGCGGCTCATCACGGTTTCCTGCACGACGATTTCGCGCTCGGTGCCGGGATACATCTTGCCGCCGATCGAGGAATACTCGCCTTCGGTGTTTTCGCGCACGACGAAGAAGTCGATATCGCCCGGTTTGCGGCCGGCGAGCGGCGATGGAACCCCGGGCATCAGGCGCACGGGGCGTAGGTTCACATACTGGTCGAACTCGCGGCGGAACTGCAGAAGCGAGCCCCAGAGCGAGATATGGTCCGGCACGGTTTCCGGCCACCCGACGGCTCCGAAGAAGATCGCGTCGTGCCCGCCGATCTGCGCCTTCCAATCCTCCGGCATCATCCGCCCATGCGCGGCGTAATAATCACAGGAGGCGAAGTCGAAGTGGTCAAACGCGAGATCGATCCCGCATTTGTCAGCGGCCGCTTCGAGGACGCGCAAACCCTCGGGCATTACTTCCTTGCCGATGCCGTCGCCGGCAATGACGGCGATCTTCAGACGATTGGACGGCATGTCGGTCTCCTCATTCATTGTCGCCGAGGATGGTGGCGCACACGGCGTCCGTCACCATCTCGGTCGTGGCGGTGCCCTTGAGGTCCGGCGTGTGCAGCGACGGATCGGCGGTGACGCGTTCGATGGCGCGCATCACCCGCGCCGCCGCCGCCGGTTCGCCGAGATGCTCCAGCATCATCACCGCCGACCAGAAGGTGCCGACGGGATTGGCAATACCCTTGCCGGTGATGTCAAAGGCGGAACCGTGAATGGGTTCGAACATCGAGGGAAACTTTCGTTCCGGATTAAGGTTCGCCGTCGGCGCGATGCCGATCGAGCCAGCGAGCGCAGCCGCCAGGTCGGAGAGAATGTCGGCATGAAGGTTTGTCGCAACGATCGTATCGATCGATTGCGGCTGCAGCGTCATGCGGACCGTCATGGCGTCGACGAGCATCTTGTCCCAGGTGACATCGGGATAATCGGCGGCGACCTCACGGGCGATCTCGTCCCAGAGCACCATGCCGTGGCGCTGGGCATTCGACTTGGTGACGACGGTCAGAAGCTTGCGCGGACGCGATTGCGCCAGTTCGAAGGCAAAACGCATGATGCGGCGGACGCCGGCGCGGGTGAAGATCGAGACTTCGGTTGCCACTTCCTCCGGCAGGCCACGATGCGACCGGCCGCCCTGGCCGGCATATTCACCTTCCGAATTTTCGCGGACGATGACCCAGTCGAGATCGTCGGCCGTAACGTCCCGGAGGGGGCTTTGGATGCCGGGCAGGATACGGGTTGGACGGACATTGGCATATTGATCGAATGGCTGGCAGATGGCGAGGCGCAATCCCCAGAGCGTCAGATGATCGGGCACATCGGGGGCGCCGACCGCACCGAAATAGATCGCGTCGAAGGCTTTCAGGCGCTCGATGCCGCCCTCGGGCATCAGGACGCCATTGGCTTTGTAGTAATCGGAGCCCCAAGGGAAATTCTCGACCCTCAGTTCGAAGTGAGCGTCGCGGGCAGCGCACGCCTCAAGGACGCGAAGTCCCGCAGCGACCACTTCCTTTCCGATTCCGTCGCCGGGAATGGCTGCGATGTCATACGTCTTCATTGACCAACTCCTTGCACTGATGGTGCATTTGTTATTCGCATGCCGGGATTTCCCAAGATTGTCAATTATAAATTGTTGACAGTTTACCAAAATGAGCGTGACATGATCTTATGATTTCCGGTTTCGTCGACGTTAGACAAGAGGAGAATATGATGCGGTTGCCCCCGAATAGGCCGATATCTGAAATGCCTTCGTTCTTCGAAGAGAAGGGCAAATTGATGCATGGGTTCCGATATGAGCGCGTGCGGACCGCCGGCGCCGAGATCAACGTGGCGATCGGCGGGGAGGGGCCACCGCTGCTTCTGCTCCACGGCAATCCGCTGACCCATGTGAGCTGGCACAAGATCGCGCCTGCGCTTGCCAGGAGCTTCACCGTCGTCGCACCCGACCTGCGCGGCTATGGCGACAGTTCGAAGCCTGACGGCAGCGAGGATCATTCCGGCTACTCGTTCCGGGCCATGGGTGAGGATAACGCAGCCGTCATGTCGCATTTCGGCTTCGAGCGGTTCCAAGTTGCCGGACATGATCGCGGCGCCCGGGTAGCCTTCCGCATGGCCCTCGATTTCGCCGAGCGGATCGACCGTTTGGTAGCCCTCGACATCGTCCCCACGCATCATGCGCTCACCAATGTGACGCTGGGTTGGGGGCTGGAAGCCTACCACTGGTTCTTCATGGCCCAGAAGGCGCCATTCCCGGAAAAACTGCTGACGGCCGACCTCAGCTATTACATCGACTACAAGCTCAACAAGAAAGGCGTCGGCCTCGAGATCTTCAGCCCAGAAGCGATGGCGGAATACAAGCGCTGCACGACGCCGGAACAGATCCATGCAGTGTGCGAGGATTATCGCGCCACCGTCAGCGTCGACCTGGCCATGGATACGGCCGACTACGGGAAGCGGACGATCGATTGCCCGGTGCTGGTTCTCTGGGGCTCCAACAGCCATTGCGGCCGCCATTTTGCGCCGCTCGACGCGTGGAAGCCCTGGGCACCTGATCTGCGAGGCTGGGCCGTGCCCACCGGGCACTATCCCGCCGAACAGCGGCCCGATCTCATCTACGATGCATTCTGGAAGTTCTTCAATGGACGGGATCCGCTGCCGGCCGGTTGATGAATGTCGCGTCTTCCGTCGGTAATGCCAGCCGATGGAAGACGCATCAGCAAGACGCGTCAGCCGAGGGCTGCAATGATCCCCTGCGTCATTCCGGCGGTGCCAGCGGTTCCCTTGATATCGCGTGTGCGGGTCGCGGGGTTTGAAAGCGCCGTCGCGATCGCCTTCTGCATGATCGATGCTGCCTCGACAGCTTGAGGGATCTTGCGGTTATGGCCCAGCCACTCGATCATCATGCGGGCTGACTCAATCATCGCAAAGGGATTGGCGATGCCCTTGCCGGCGATATCGGGCGCGGAGCCATGGGTCGCCTGGGCCATTGCCAGATTGCCGTCGCCGATGCAAAGGCCCGGCGCCATGCCGAGACCGCCGACGAGGCCGGCCGCTTCGTCCGTCAGGATATCGCCGAACATATTGGTGGTCACGATGACGTCGAAACTCTGCGGGTCGCGGATAAGACGCATTGCCATCGTATCGACGATGACCTCGTCGACGGTGACATCCGGGAATTCCTGCGCCACGCGGTGGCATTCTTCGACGAACATGCCGCAACCGAGTTTGAAGACGGTGTCCTTGTGAACCAGCGTCAGCCGCTTCCTGCGCTGCTGGGCAATCTCGAACGCTGCGCGCGCGACGCGCGATGACCCAAGCCGGGTAATGACCCGCACCGAGATCGTCACGTCCTCCGTCGGGCGGAATTCGCCCGAGCCGGCCACGACGTTGCGGTCCGGCTGGAAGCCCTCGTTGTTTTCGCGCACGATCACCAGGTCGATGCCTTCATGGATCGCACCGAGGCCCGGAAAGGATTTCGTTGGCCGGACATTGGCAAAGAGGTTGAAGCCCTTGCGCATGATCGGGTGCGGATTGATGGCACCCGGTACCTTAGGATAGGCCTGATGGCCGATCGGGCCGAGGATGAAGCCGTCCATCTTGGCGAGCGTCTCCATCGTACCCTCCGGAAAGGTCGAACCGATCGTATCGAGCGCCGTCCTGCCGATCGGCATCGGTCGCCAGTCGATTTTGAGGCCGGTCATGGCTGCGGCAGCCTGGGTGACCTCGACGGCGGCCGGCACGATTTCCAGGCCGATATCATCGCCGTTCAGAATCCCGATCACGAGATGGTGTGTCATAAGAGCAGTCCTTTCAGTTGCAGGAGGCGTCGATACGGCGCGAAAGAGCTTCGAATATCCGAAGGGTGAACAGGATCGTCGTCATGACGACGGCGATCCTGGTGATCTGGAAAGCGGTGACGGTGGCGCCATCGAGATGCATCGCTGCCGCTGTCAGCACCATTTCGGTGACACCGGCCGGGGCGACGGCGAGCAGGCTGGTCACGAAGGAGAGGCCGGTGGCGGCGGAAAGCACCCAGGCGATGCCGGTGGCGATCGCCAGTAGGAAGGTCGTGGTGACGAGTGCCGACATCGTCACCCTCGACAATTGCCCAAGCAACGAGCGCCGGAAACGGCATCCGAGCCAGATGCCGATGACGATCTGGGCGATGGTGAGAACGATCGACGGAATGGTGAAGGGGCCGAAACCGAACCCTGAAACGATGCCCGCGATGATCGCCGGCACAAGAAGCCAGGTGTTCGGCAGTTTCAACCGCCGCGCCAGAAATGCCGCAACGGCAGCGACAACAAAGAGGGCGATCAGCGGCGCGGCGTCGGCGTGGAACGGGATCGTCACCGGCTGAATGCCTCCATCCTCGCCGAACAGCGTCACAAGGAACGGAACGATCGTGACGATCGAGGTGACCCTGATAAGATGGACGACGGCGACAGTGTCGCTGTCGGCGTTCTTCTGGTGCGCGACGACCGCCATCTCGGCAAGACCGGCGGCGGCGGTCGCGAAGAACGCGGTTTTGCCGTCGATTCCGGCGAGCATGCGGATCATCAGAGCCGCGACCATGGTGGCGGCGATGATCAGAACAGTCGAAAGCAACATAAACGGCAACAGCGTTGCAGTGGCGACAAGTACAGCCGGCACGAAACGGAGCCCGATCGCCAGGCCCACGGCAACCTGGCCGAGTTCCCGTCCATAGGGAAGCGGCGCAATGGGAGCCCCCAAAATCGCCGCCATGCCACAAGCCAGCAGCGGACCAAGCAGATAGGGAAGAGGCATCGCGATGCCTTTGGCGACGAAAGCGCCCGCGATGCCGATCAGGATTGCCAGACCGATCCGTATAATGGTGCGGCCGAAGACATATGAGTCGCTGCCGCTGCCTGATAGTTCCGAATTCGGCATCGCGATGTCGATCGCGTCAAGCGACGGAGATCAGGCGGGCCGACAACTCGTCGAGGGACGGCAACGCCTCGAGCCTGCGGACCAGTTCGACGATCTCGTTTGCCTTGCTCTTGGCCATGCCGGCGAATTCTGCATTCTCGCGGAATTTGTCGGCCACTTCGTCGTAGCTCATCGGGAATGCCGGGCTGCCCTTGCCGAAATCGGCGCGACCGGAGATCTTGCGACCATCGTTGAGCTCGATATCGATCAGCGTCGTCATCAGGTGGTAGCCCGCTGCTTCCGCCTCGTCGTCGATGACGAAATCAACCTTCTCGATCATTGCGCGTACATCTTCGCGTTCGACGGCTGCGTCGGTGAATTCGTTGAGGCCGGCACGGCCTTCGAGCAGCAGGATCGCCATGCAGAATTCCATGGAGAATTTTGCCTGTAGTTCATCCTTGGGACGATGATGGATCAGCGCGTTGGGCATGTTGGAATTGGTGCCGACGCGGACGCGTTTCACCTCCTCGGCCCGGATGCCGTTCTCCTTGATCAACCGTAGCATTTCCGTCATGCCGGGATGCGTCAGCGAGCCCGATGGATGCGGCTTGATAGAAATGCCGGGATTGGCGAAAGTCCAGGGAGCCCCGAGCTTGCCCAAGATGGCATTCTGGTCATAGCCACCACCCGCAGCCGCGAAGAATCCGCGGGGCGCCTCGAGGATGCGCGGCGTGGCTGTCCAGCCGTAGGAGGCAAACTGCGCCGCGGCGACGCCGCTTTCCGATGAACGCCCGGCATGGAAAGGTTTCGTCATCGTCCCGAAGTTTTCGCGCAAGCCGGCGGACTGGCTACCGGCAATGGACAACGCCCGTAAGGTGGTGTCGACATCAAGGCCCATCAGCCGTGCGCTGGCGGCGGCCGCAGCGAACGTCCCGCAGGTAGCGGTCGCATGGAAGCCTGTCTGGTAGTGGCGCGGCGCGATCGCCTCGGCAACCTTGCACTCGACTTCAACGCCCAGATGATAGGCCAGCAAGAAATCCTTGCCCGAGGATTTGAGCACCTCTCCCATTGCGAATGCTGCCGGCAGCGCCGGAGCCGTCGGATGCGTCAGCAGGCCATAGACTCGGTCCTTGGCGACAGCGAGCTGCGTGTCGTCGTAATCATCGGCGTGGATCCCAACCCCGTTGGCAAATGCAGCAAAGCGAGGCGCGATCTTGCGGCCGCCGCCGATGACGGTCGCAGTGCCTCTCGCAAGGCCGAGATCGTCGAGATGGCGACGGACCAGTTCACCGCTTTTGGCAACGGAACCAGAAAGAGCCAGACCGAAGCCGTCAAGTATCGATTTCTTGCCGAGCGCCACGACCTCTGCCGAAAGCTCCTCGAACTTCGTACCAACCACGAATTCGGCAACATATTTCGTCAGTGCCACATCCGCCGCTTTGTTCTGGTCCATCCCAATTCCTCCTGTCGCATTTCTAGAAGAGTAGTTCTCCGGCGACAGTGCGTTGGCAATTGTCAATTGTCAACAGTTTTTCGTTTACAAAACTGGGCAAGGATATTCGATGCGCGAAGCGCGCAACGTGGCTGGGATTGAATTAAAAAACGCGGCCGGACGCGTGGCTCATCAAGGACCGGCTTGGCGGGTCCGGACGATCCCGTTGAGGATATGAGTGCGGGCGGCGATCAGGCTGCGAACAGGGTCGCGAGCCTCGAGCGCGTCGACGATCGCTCGATGTTCCTGGTTGGAGATCTGCAGCACGTCATGGCTCGAAAGCGCGCGGTAGCGCTGTATGTGCAGCTCGCGGACGAAACTCTGGTACATGAGTTCCAGGCGATTGTTTCCCGCCATGTGAGCGATCTGCTTATGGAATTCGAGGTTGACGGGATAATAGATATGCACATCGCCGAGCTCGACGATTTCATCCATGCGTTGCAACAGCGCCCGCAGAACGGCAATCTGCGCATCGGTAATCCGCTCGGCAAGCATCATCGCCATGCAGCCGAAGACGCCGGCGCGCGCTTCTGAAAGATCCTGGGCCTCGTCGTTGGTCAAGGCGCGAATAAAGAAGCCGCGGTTCGGGATGATCTCGATGAGACCCATCGCGGCCAGTGCGCTGCAGGCTTCGCGGATCGGCCCGCGGCTCACACCCAGGCGCTGCGACAGGCCGTTTTCATTCACGCGCTCGTTCGGCTTCAGTTCGCCATCGATGATCATCCGCTCGATTTCGGCCTGGACTACGTTCGCCAGCGAACGAGTGCGAAGGAAATCGATCGCGGATAGATTGGGCGGTAGGTTTGTTAAGTCCGACATGAGCAGGCCATCGTTAAGGGTCCATAGAGAAGGAGTAGGCGCTGCAGCCTGCCGGCCTGCTCCTACGACTTCCATTTATCAGCAATTCCCGTCGTTGGCGATCCTGCCGACAACCGGGACCTGCAGTCTTTAAAGGAACCCGCAAATCGTTCAACCCCGCGCATTCATCTGTGAACCGCCGAGAACAGGAACCCGGTTGGCGACAAAAACAACGGCAAATGATGCCGCAAGGAGAATAATGCCGAGAACACATATTGCCCCGAGATCGCCGCTCTCGTTCAGATCGTAGATGATCACTGAAACGAGCTTGGTGTTGGCCGTGGTCAGGAGAATTGTCGCGGAAAGCTCGCGGATCGTACCGACGAAGACGAAACACCATGCGGCCACGACGCTCGTGCGAAGCAGCGGCGCGGTGATGTCCCATAGCGTTCTCAGCCGCGAGGCGCCGACGATCCGCCCGGCCTCCTCCAATTCGGGATGAACGCCGGAGAAGGCGGACGACATTTGCTGGTAGCCTGCCGGAAGTTCGATCGTCATGAAGGCTATCAGCAGGATCCAGATCGTCCCGTAGAGCTGAAACGTCGGATTGGCATAGCTGAGGAAAAGCCCGACACCGAGCACGATCCCGGGAATTGCAACCGGCGCCGTGGCGAGAACGCCGAGAAAGCTGGAATTGGGCAACGAGCGGCGGATCACCAGATAGGAGACGATCAGCGCGATCGCCGTGACGGCGGTGGCCGTCAGGAAGCCGAGCAGGAAGGTATTCCAAAGCGCTAGCCGCGTCGCCGAAAATTCGAAGAGCACGAACCGCCAATGGCGCAATGTCAGTGTGCTGAAATTGATAGGATCGCCCACCGTCCCCGTGAACGCCGTCTTCAGGATCGCCAGGTAGGGCAGGATGATCGTCAGGCTGAGGATGCAGAAGACGAAGAGGGTGGCGACCCACGTCCAGGGTCCGAGCTTGGTGATCCGCGGCGTTCCGCTCTTGCCGCCAAGCACGGTATAACCCTTGCGCCCGAGAATCGCCTTCTGGGTCCGCAAAAGAAGGATGGTAATGATCAGCAGCGGCAGGGCGGCTGCAGCAGCCACCCCGAGGCGCGGCGGAAACTGAAAGAGGCTCCAGATCTTGGTCGTGATGACATGGAAGCCGGCCGGCAACGCCAGGATCGCCGGCGAACCGAACATCGTCAGTGCTTGGAGTATGGCGATCAGCGTTCCGGCCAGCATAGCCGGCAACACCAGCGGGATGGTCACCCTCCGCAGCGTCGTCATTGATTTTCCACCGAGGATCGAAGACGCATCTTCGAGATCCGACGGTACGCGGTCGAGGGCGTTGGCCACGAGCGTGAAGACGTATGGGAAGGTGAAGCAGGCAATCGCAAAAACGAGACCGCCGAAGGTGTAGATGTTGACGAGATAGGCCGAGGAATCGAGGCCGAAAATGCGTCGATAAACAATGTTGACGATGCCGCTATTCGGTGCGGCGAGGATTTCATACGCGATGGCGCCGAGGAACGGCGGCGTGACGAAGGATGCCGTCACCAGCATGCGGATAATGCGCCGTCCCGGCAGATCGGTTCTGGCAACCAGCCAGGCCATCGGCGTTGCGATCAGGCAGGCGAGGATGCCGACGGCAAGCGCCATGCCGAACGCCAACCCGTAGGACCGCAGCAGAGTCGGATCCGCAACCAGGGTGACGAAGTTGTCGAGGGTTGCAGAGCCGTCGGTATCGCTGCGGAAACTGTAATAGGCCAGCCAGAACAATGGCAACAGAACCAGGACGCTCAGGATGAGAGTCAGCAGTGCGAAGGTGGGCCACGAAAGGTCGATGCCGCGGCGCCGACCCTGAACCTGAGCGTTACTGGTCATGATGGCTTACGTCCCAAAATACTTTTCGTAGTTGGCTTTGATCGCCTGGATTTCAGGCTCGAGCTTGGCGGGGTCGGAATGCAGGATCTTGATTTTCGACAGCGGAGTGCGGTCAGCCTTTTCCTTGACGTCTGGATGGAACGACCGCAGGCCGCCGAAGTCGCTGTTGAGTTGCTGCGCTTCCAGCGAGAACAGGAACGCGTAGAAAAGCTTGGCTGCGTTCGGGTTGGGCGCCTGCTTCAAGACTGCTGCATTGCCGACGGCAAGCGGCGTGCCTTCCTCGGGATAGACGATCTTGATCGGCTTGCCTTCGTCGATCAGGCGGAAGATGTTGTATTCGTTGCCGTCAACCTCAAGCACACGTTCTCCCTGGGCAAGCTTCTTCGGAGGCTCGGTCGACGACTGTACCTGCATGATGTTCTGCGTGCCGAGCTTTTCGAAATAGTCCCAGCCGAGCAACTGACTGAGCACGAAGGTTGAAGTCATGATCGTGCCGCTATAGCCCGGATGTGCCTTCACCATCTTGTCCTTGAAGCGCGGGTCGAGAAGGTCTTTCCAGGACTTCGGGACTTCTTCTTCCTTGAGCAGGTCGCTTCGATAGGCCATGACCGACAGATGCGCACGGTAGGCGGCAAAATTGCCGTCCGGATCACGCTCATCCGCCGGCCATTTATCGGCCACTTCCTGCGGAACCATGGGCGCAAGCCAGCCCTGCCGCTTGAAATACTCGAAATGCACTGCATCCGACGTCTCGATGACATCGGCATTGTAGATCCCGGTCGAATATTCCTGGCCGATGCGCTGGAATACGCGCTCGGAGCCGGCGCGCTCCACCTGAACCGCTATGTCTGGATATTTGGTCTTGAACAGTTCGGCGAGCTTCTCGGCGACCGCCACGTCGGTTGCGGTGTAGAATACCACCTTGCCCTCGGCCTTGGCCGCGGCTTCGAGCTCCGGCGTCACGGCGTAAGGGGCAGGTGCCTCGGCGAAGGCGACGGACGACGCCATCAATGCCGAGGCGAAAAGCGCCCCTGCGAATGCTTTCTTCCACATTATCTACTTCCTCCCTTTTTTACGACGCGAGCGCCCGGCATTTCTCTGGTGGAAACGTCAGCCAAACCTCCTGGCCGACCGGGATCGCAACGTTGACCGGCGCGACGGTGCGCACCACTTCTCCACCAGCAATCGAAACGAGATAGTCTCGGTGCGAACCGAGATAGATTTGGCGCGTGACGGTACCGACCGTCACATTGGTCTCTCCGGCGGGCCGCACCGATGACAGTTCGATGTCGTGGTGGCGGATCGAAACGGCCGTTCTCCCCTCGTGCGCAGGACTGCCGCTGCCGCAGCGCAAGACCAGACCACCGTCGCAGCCAACGGTGTCGCCGTCACGGCGCGTCCCCGTCAGGATATTGGTTCCGCCGATGAAACGAGCGACGAACTCGGTTGCCGGCCGCTCATAGATGTCCTCCGGCGACCCCGCCTGTTCGATACGGCCGTCATTCATGACGACGATCATGTCAGCCGTCGTCATGGCTTCCGCCTGATCATGGGTCACATAGACGGTGGTGTAGCGGAACTCGTCGTGCAGCCGGCGGATCTCGAACCGCATCTCCTCGCGGAGATTGGCGTCGAGGTTCGATAGCGGCTCGTCGAGCAACAGGATCTCCGGCTTGATGACCAGAGCGCGCGCCAGCGACACGCGTTGCTGCTGGCCGCCGGACAGTTCTCCCGGGTAGCGGCTTTCCAGTGCAAGGAGCTGCGTTGCTGACAGAATTGTCCGCACGCTTTCGGCGATCTGTGCTTTCGACAGTCGGCGCAGGGTAAGGCCATACGCCACGTTCTCAAAGACCGTCATATGCGGCCATAGTGCGTAACTCTGGAAGATCATCGACATGTTCCGCCCCTCCGGCGGCACCGTCGACTTCGCGGACGAAACGGTCTTTCCCCCGACGTGAATCTCGCCCCCGGTGGCCGGAACGAAGCCGGCAACCAGCCTCAACGTCGTCGTCTTGCCGCAGCCCGACGGCCCCAGCAGGCAAACAAGCTTTCCCTTTTCGACGGACAGATCGACGCCTTTTACAGCCAAGAAGGAACCGTAGCTCTTGGTAAGGCCCTGCAATTTCAAGAACGCCATCACACCTCCCGAGTGTTCGCAGACATCGGACTCCGCGTATCTGAGAATTGGTTAGCGAAAATGTAGCGAAGAATTGAAAACTGTCAACAGATTACTGTTTGCTATTCTCTGCCATGGCGGCTGCCGGTAATCTGAAATTAAAGCCCCGGGGCTCGGCCTGAAGCTGCAGTCTCAGCTGGGCTCATCATCGTTGCCTTCGCTCACGGTGCTCTCGGGTTGGTGCCACGGGTTCAGATTGTGATGCGTACCGCGGCCGAGGAGATGCGCCGCCGAACGCCAGGCATGATATGTGATCCGATCGAGCCGCCGGGCGCCGTCGATCCGCGTGAACGCCTCCGCGGCGGTCAACTTTCCCGCGGCGACCGAGGCGAGGGTCACGGCGTGATGATCCCGCTGCAGCGCGTCGAGTTTCCTCGATGCGCCCTCTACCTCGGCAAGCGCCGCCTCCACCTCGGACGAAACGTTCCAGCCGATGGATGCGGCCTGCGGGCCGAGGGCGGCTTCCGATGTTATGGAGCCGGCAACGGCCTGTGCCGCGCGCATGGCCTGTCTGCACAGTTCGGCGGCCCGAAGGTCATGGGGGACTCCGGCCGGTTGTCCTGAGAGCCCACTTTCCGCCACGACTTCCACGAGGCGCGAGACGTGATCGAGCGCATGCAGCGTGCTCGTCATGCGGAACCGTTCGGCCTCCGTCTCGGGCGGCTCCTTCAATTCGGAAAGAAAGTCCCGCACCTCTTCGAGCGCGGCGGTGGCCGCAATGCTCTGCGCTGTGGGGCCGGCCCCCGCCGAAAGCGCCCCGGAAACCGAGGCAGCGGTTGTCGTGAGGACGTCCGCCACGACACGCCGGGCGGTCTCCACCGCGATCACCGGACTGGCGAGCGCGCTCGGATCGAGCGCGCTCTGAAGCGCCGTCTGCTTGGAGGGCAGGAGCCGCTCTACGATACGGGTGAACCACTGCGTCGCCGGAAGGAGCACCGCGACCCCCACGACGTTATAGGCCGTATGGTAGGCGGCAAGGAGCGTCATCCCGTCGACCGATGCCGCGAAAGCCCTCATCAGCTGCGCCGTCAGCGGAAAAGCGATAATCGCGATGAGCGCCGCTATGACCTTGAACAATACGTAGGCGAGGGCGAGGCGCTTCGCCGTGGCACTCGCGCCGATTGCCGCCAATGCGGAGCTGGTCGCTGTCCCGATGTTCTGGCCGATGATCAGGGCCGCGCCCTGCTCCAGGCTTATCGCCCCGGCGTAGAAAGCCGAAATGGTGACCGCGATGGCAGCCGTCGAGGACTGCATGACCGCGGTCATCGCCAAGCCTGCGACGATCAGGGTCATGAGGCCGACGGACCCTGAGATCCAGCCAACCCCCGGCGCGCCTAGCACCGCAGGCAGGTCAGACGGATGCAGGCTCTCCGCAAGGCCTCCCATGCCCTGCTGGAGCGTCGTCAGCCCGTAGAGCACCAGCGCGAAGCCTGCGACGGCGCCGCCCGCCGCCGCGATCCGTCCGCCCCCCAGCAACTTGGCCAGCGCGCCAATGAAGATCATCGGCAGCGCATAGGCCGAAAGCGAGACGCGCACGCCGATCAACGCCACCAGCCAGCCCGTTCCCGTCGTACCGACATTGGCGCCGAACACGAGGCCGAGCCCCTGCGGAAAGGTCAGAAGCCCGGCACTGACGAGGCCGATCGTCGTCATCGTCACCGCGCTCGACGACTGCACGAGCAGCGTGACGATAGCGCCCCAGAAGGCACCCGAAAGTGGCGTCGACGCCGCCTTGCCGAGGACGGTGCGCAGCGCGGATCCCGCCAATGCCTTCAGGTCGTCGGTCATGACGGTCATGCCGAGCAGGAACAGCCCGACGCCGCCGAGAATGGCAATTGCTGTCGCCATGCACGCCTCGTCCCGCCTAGATTTCGGCCCTTGAGATCGTCGGAATCAAGCAACCGCCGACCTCATGCCGATAGCCTTACCCCCTGCGCCGACTCTCCCAACGTCCAAATAGGAGAAAATCCCGAGATGAAAATCAGGTGCTTGTAGCAGTTTAGATAAATACCGCAGTTCAACAACTCCGGTATTTTATGGCAATCGGTAACGACAAGATGCAGCAGTAGCTTACTGCATTTCGAGAAGGACATTCCATTCCTTGCAAAGTCTAGCTTTAAAAGCGAGCGGCGACCACCAAGCAGGTTGAGGACGTTGTCCGCTATTCTCTTCAATCCTCGTTGAGATTGCACAGGCATAATGTCGGCCCCTTCGGATCAACATAGATGCCTCTTTTGAAAAGCGCCTGAGCAGCCGGAAGTGCAATCATGGGTTCCGTGATGAACATCTAAAGCAACATAAAACTTGATCTCGATGGAAACGTTGTCATGCTAGCCGGAAGCCGCTCGATATAGGCCAGAGCGCGGCGGGGCAGGCCGTTTTCGCGGTCGCGGGCCAGCGACGCTCCAGCGAGGAGAGTGCCGATTGAAACGATACCTTCTGGCACTCACCCGATCGTTTTCGACGACAGGCTTGATTGTAGGCACGCTCTTCTTCTGCCTATCGCTGACGCCGAGCCTGATGCCACGGTCTCCTCTTATCCAGGGCGCTCTTTCGGGAAGCTGCGCAGCCTTCGGCTACGCCATCGGCGTGTTCCTCGTTTGGCTTTGGGCCTATCTCGAGATCCTTCCGTCGCGGGTTGGCTTCGGGCGAACGTGGCAGGTAGTCGCCGCAGTTTTCTGCATCGGGATTGCAACGCTCTTCCTCTGGCAGGCGTCTTCCTGGCAGAACTCGGTCCGGGACCTCATGGGGCTCGACCCCGTCACCTCGGCCGATCCGGTCAAGCTGATCGCCGTAGCTCTCGCGGTCTTCTGTGCGCTCGTGGTCGTCGGCCGTCTGTTCAAGTACACGTTCCTTTTCTCTTACAAGTGGCTGCAGCGCTTCGTCCCAAGGCGGATTGCCATCGCAGTCGGCACATTCCTGGCCATCATCCTTTTTTGGTCCGTGGCTGAAGGCGTGCTGTTCAGGGCCGGCCTTCGGATGGCAGACACCTCGTTCCGCGAGCTCGACGCCTTGATCGACGACGACATGCCGATGCCGACCGATCCGGCAAAGACGGGCAGTGCGGCGTCGCTCATCGATTGGAGGCAGCTTGGGCGACAGGGCCGGCATTTCATCTCCTCCGGCCCGACCGGTGACGAGATCGGTGGATTCCTGAACACGAAGGCGACCGAGCCGATCCGAGTTTATGTTGGTTTGAACTCCGCCGAAACAGCGGAAGAGCGAGCCAAGCTGGCGCTGGCGGAGCTGAAGAGGGATGGTGCTTTCGACCGCTCCATTCTGATCGTAATCGTTCCGACGGGAACCGGCTGGGTCGATCCGGCTGCCATCGATACCGTCGAATATCTCAATCGCGGCGACGTCGCGAGCGTCGCACTGCAATATTCCTACCTCGCAAGCTGGTTGTCGCTGATGGTCGAGCCAGGCTACGGCGCGGATGCGGCCCACGCCTTGTTCAGGGAAGTCTATGGCTACTGGACAACGCTCCCGCACGACCACCGCCCAAGGCTCTATCTGCACGGCCTCAGTCTCGGAGCCATGAATTCACAACTCTCGGCCAATCTTTACGACGTCATTGCCGATCCGTTCCAGGGCGCGTTGTGGAGCGGGCCGCCCTTTCCGAGCGGGACATGGGCATTCGTGACGGCAAATCGAAACCCCGGTTCGCCTGCTTGGCTGCCGCGGTTTCGTGACGGTTCGATTATCCGATTCACCAATCAGGAAAACGCGTTGAACATTCCCGGCGCGGCCTGGGGGCCGATCAGAATTGTTTTCCTGCAATACGCCAGCGATGCAGTGACATTCTTCGATGTCCGTTCGTTCTATCGAATGCCGGATTGGCTGAAATCCCCACGGGGACCCGACGTGTCGCCGAGCTTGCGCTGGTTCCCGGTCGTCACGATGCTGCAGCTCGCCTTCGACGCGATGATCGCGACAACCTCGCCGATGGGATACGGCCACGTCTACGCGCCGGAACATTACATCGATGCGTGGCTGGCGGTGACAGACCCGACAGGCTGGCAACCTGCCGAAATCAACCGCCTGAAGTCAGTCTTCGCGCAGCGGTTCCGGGAGACAGGCCAGAACTGAATGCGCTCCTCGATTGTGCGCATCCGGAATGCTGCCGGGAAGCCTGAGCAAACGTGGACTCTTTCACAAACGAAAGGGCAAAACCGCACGCTGATCGCTGTACACCCGAAGCGGCGTAGTCCAGCCCCGGCGAACAGTTTACGAATCAGGCCCTTGAAGATTTCCTTGCTGCAGTTGCGCTTCGAAATTTTGAACCCAGAGCTTGGTTTCGGGATTCTATGCTGATCACAGGCAGTCTTCAGCGACATTATATTTAGACGATGCTGTACATGGGCTTTTCTGCGACGTTCAGATCTGTTGAGCGTCACATAGGGGGGAGCGATGAAGGAGTTGATGCTGTGCTTTCTGGCGGCTTTCGCGCTTGCGAGTTGCACGCCGACTCAACAGGGCGCCGGCATCGGTGCTGCAACTGGCGCAGTCGTTGGCGGCGCTGTCGCGAACAATGTCCGAGGTGCGGCCGTTGGCGCGGCGATCGGCGGCGCGTCCGGGGCTGTCATCGGTAATGTCGCCGGTCGGCCCGGGCAATGCCGGTTCCGAGATCGTAACGGTCGTCAGTATGTCGCGCCCTGCCCACGCTGAACCGGCGCGTCGCGCAATCACGAGTGATGTGTTCCGCGGCCAGCGGCCTAAACCAGTGGTCGTTCACATGGGTTGTGCGACGCGGATATTTTCTTCACGACTCCTGTCGTCCGCTCCTCTGAGAAGTGATTGGTGTTGAATGATAGCCTCCGGGCCGGGGGCATCCTGGGTGGCCGGAGAAAACATTAGGCTGCGCACTGAGGGTTATGCCAATTCGGGGTTCAACCACCGTCAGGAACGCGCACCCAAGCGAACTTCAATTCCGGCGTCCTCCCGGGGCGCACCCTTTGGCACTACGGAGGAAGACATGGCCACTGCCAATGTCGCACCAAAGACCGCGATGCAGAGATTTCTCGACGGCGTCGAGAAGGTGGGAAACATGGTTCCCCATCCTGTGGTCATCTTCCTGATTCTCATCGGCATTGTCATCGTCCTGTCGGCCGTGCTTGGCGCTTTTGGAGCGGCGGTCAGCTTCGAGCGGATCAATCCGGACACGCATGAGATCGAGCGGGCGTCGACGGCGATAAACAGCTTGCTGAGCGTGGAGGGCCTCCGCTTTCTGTATTCATCGCTCGTTCCCAATTTCATGAGTTTCACAGCGGTGGGCTTGATGATCGCCGCCATGATCGGCGCAGGCGTCGCTGAGGAATCCGGCCTGGTTACGGCACTGATCCACAAGCTCGTCGTTGTCTCGCCGCGCTGGGCGCTGACCTATATCCTGGCGTTTGTCGGTATTCTCGCAAGTATAGCGGCTGACGCAGGTTATCTGGTGCTGATACCCCTTGCCGGCGTCGCCTATCTGGCCGTCGGGCGGCATCCGCTTGCCGGTCTGGCACTCGGCTTCGCTGCCGTGGCGGGCGCCTTCACGGTCAACATGCTGATCAAACCGCTCGATGCCGTCCTCGTCGAATTCACAAATGACGCGGCCCATCTCGTCGACCCCGCGCGGTCGATCGGCTTGGCGTCCAACGTCTGGTTTTCCATCGCGTCGGTGCTGTTCCTGACGGTCTTGATCGCTCTCATTACCGACCGGATGATCGCGCCGCGGCTGGGAGAGTATAATCCTCAAACGGCGGAAGGCGGTGTTCAGAGTCAGGGCGCGACGCTCTCCGATCGGGAATCTCGCGGATTGCGGTTCGCCCTCTACGGACTCATCGGTCTTCTGGTGGTCTTCCTCCTTTTGACCATCCCAAGCGGCGCACCGCTTCGTAATCCTGATACCGGCGAGCTGATCGGCAATTCGCCCTTCATGAACGGCCTGATCGCGCTCATCATGCTGGTCTTCCTGGTGACGGGATGGACCTACGGCATTGGTGCCGGCACAATGAGAACCCTTGCTGAAGTGATCGCTGCGATCGAAAAGTCGATCAAGAACATGGGCGGCACCATCTTCCTGTTCTTCGTTCTCAGCCAGTTCGTCGCCTATTTCACCTACACCAATATCGGCACAGTCATGGCACTCAGCCTTTCGGGCATGCTGCAGGCCGCTAATGTCGGCGCGCTGCCGCTGCTGATCGGCTTCATCGTCGTGGTTGCGATCATCGACCTGCTGCTGACCGGGGCGATTGCGAAATGGGCGATCTTCGCTCCCGTCTTCGTGCCGCTGCTGATGAAACTCGGCGTGGAGCCGGAAGCCGTCTTGGCCGCATATCGCGTCGGCGACTCGCCGATGAATGCGATCACCCCGCTCAACGCATACTTCGCGCTCGTCGTCGGTTTCGCCCAGAAATACGACAAGTCCGCGGGTGTCGGCACGATCGTTTCTCTGATGCTTCCCTATGTCGTGCTGATCTTCGTGCTGTGGACCGGTCTCTTTGCGGTCTGGAAGGCCCTCGGTCTGCCGTGGGGCCTGTGACGGTCGATGCTGCAAGCCTGAACGAATAATCACTCGTATGATCGGATGGACATCATGAGCACCAACTCTATTCCTCTCGACGTCGCCGCGGCGGAAGAACATCTGATGCGGTTCCTCTCGGTGGAGGGCGTCACCGGACAGGAAAAGAACATCGGCCTTGCCGTATCCGACGCTCTGAAGAAAATCGGCGTGCCGGAGTCTGCCATTCGGTTTGACGACGTCAACAAACGCATTCCGCTACCGACCGAAACGGGCAATCTGATCGTGGATATTGCGGGAACGCGACCCGGACCCCGGTTGCTCTTTTCGACGCATCTCGACACCGTGCCGCTTTGTGCTGGCGCCAAGCCGCGGCGCGAGGGCGACCGGATCGTCTCGGATGGTACGACCGCGCTTGGCGGCGATGCCCGCACCGGCGTCGCCCTTCTTGTGGTTGTCGCCGAGACCCTCATCAAGCACAAGCTGCCACATCCGCCGATCACCCTGCTGTTCACGGTGCGCGAAGAGAGCGGGCTGCATGGCTCACGGGAACTCAATCCCGCCGAACTCAACGGTGCGGTGATGTGCATCAATGTCGATGGCCAAATGGCTTCGGACCTGATCGTTGGCGCGGTCGGGCAGGAGAATTGGGAAGCCGAAATCACGGGAAGGGCGTCGCATGCGGGCGTTGCACCGGAGAAGGGCATCTCGGCCACGCTGGTCGGTGCAATGGCGCTGGCCGAGGCGAAGCATAGCGGCTGGTTCGGCAAGGTGGTCAAACCGGACGGCCGGGGCACGAGCAATATCGGCATCTTCGGCGGCAAGGACAACAAGCCTGCCGGCGACGCCACCAACGTCGTGACGGATTACGCTTTCCTCAAGGGGGAGGCGCGCAGCCCCGAAGCGGCTTTCGCGACGAAAATCGCCAATGGCTACAAGGAAGCCTTCGCCAAGGCCCGGAGCGAGGTGAAGGACGATCGGGGCGACATGGCCGAGGTGAAATTCAGCCACAAGGCGTCCTATCCGCCGTTCGAACTGGGCAAGGACACGCCGGTCGTGAAGCGCGCCGCCAGGGCGCTGGGGATTCTCGGCATCGAGCCTGTCTACATCTTCTCCAATGGTGGCCTGGACGCCAATTGGCTCGACAAACACGGCGTGCCCACCATCACCATCGGTTCCGGTCAGGCCGAAATTCATACCATCAAGGAATATGTGAATCTCAAGGAGTACGAGAAGGGCTGCCGCTTGGGCATCCTTATGGCGACTATGGACGACTAGCTGCCTCGCGGGGCCGCTTGTCTTCTGGCCCCTGCGATCCATTTGCGACCTGGGCGCCTCAGGCGCGCAGTCGGGTGAGCGATCGCGGCGAGTTCACCGGAAGCGTGGGGTAAGGCGACGTTGCGTGGTCAGCGCGGCTGTGTGGTTGGACGGTCCGAGTGGACCAAATGAGGAGCGGAGCGGTTGAGTCCCATAGCATACACAGCCTCCATCATCGCCGCTGCCGTCGTTCTGTTCGTCTGGAACAAGCTGCCGGTCGTCTTTGTGGCAATGCTGACTGCGTTGGCGCTATGGGCGAGTGGCGTCCTCACGCTTGGCCAGGCGCTCGGTGGCTTCGGTGATCCCGCAGTCATCTTTATCGCGTCGCTCTTTGTCGTCAGCGCGGGGCTCGAGATCACCGGCGTGACTGCCTGGGCCGGACAACTGCTCATCCGCGGCGCGGGCGAAGAAAGCCGTACGCGCCTTCTCTTCCTGACGATGGCGCTCGTCTCCCTTCTCACTGCGCTCATCAGCGTCAACGGCGCTGTCGCGGCGCTTCTGCCCGTCGTGGTCGTCATCGCCGTTCGCCTCCGGCGCAACTCGTCGCAGCTGCTCATGCCGCTGGTCTTTTCCGCACATGCAGGTTCGATGCTGGCGCTGACGGGAACGCCGGTGAACGTGCTGGTATCGGAGGCAGGCATCGACGCGGGCGTCGGTGGTTTCGGCTTCTTCGAATTTGCACTTGCCGGTGTTCCACTTCTGGCGGGCACTATGGCCATCATCATTCTGTTTGGAAAGCGGCTGCTTCCCGAGCGTAATGGCGCGACCATGCCTGCCGATTTTAGCCGCCACGCCAAGACACTTGTCGAGCAATACGGCCTTTCGAGTGGCATCTACCAGATGCGCGTGCGCGCAAGCTCGCCCTTAGTGGGTCTGTCGTCATCCGGGGTAGATCTCTCCGCACATCCAGGGTTACAGCTTGTCGCCATTCAGGAGGGCGAGACGGCCGGCCCGCTGCGCAGGCCACTCATTGCCGAGGGAGATCATCTTCTGGTTCTTGGTGATGCGGAATCCGCTGCCGCGTTTGCGGCGGAGATGCACCTCGCATTCCGCAACGACAAGGCGGCCGGGCAGGGCGAGGAAACGCTGTTCAATCGCAGCTCAGGGCTTGCCGAAGTCGTCATCCCACCGCGCTCGGGCCTCATTGGCGAGACGGTTTTTCCCGGTATGGTCACCGAAAGCGGCGATCTGATCATTTTGGCGGTACAGCGCGCTGGGGCCGGAATTGAACCCAGCGGCGCAACCAAAGATGCTGGCGGAATCGTCTTGCAGGCAGGCGATACGATGCTGTTGCAGGGAACATGGAAAGCGCTCGACGTTCACCTCAACGATCCGGACGTCCTGGTCGTCAATTCGCCGGAGCTGGTCCGCCGCCAGGCGGTTCCGATGGGGCCGGGCGCGCGCCAGGCGGTTATTATCCTGCTTGCGATGGTTCTGCTTCTCGCCACGGGCATTGTGCCGCCAGCGGTGGCCGGCCTACTCGCCGCCGGTGCGATCATCCTGTCAGGCATCATGAGCGTCGAGCAAGCCTATCGCGCCGTCGGCTGGACGACCGTGATCCTCGTTGGCGCGATGATGCCGCTTTCCACCGCCATGGTGGAAACAGGGGCTGCAAAGCTGATGGCGGAGCACCTTGTGAACTTCGTCGGTGATGCCGGCCCTGTCGCATTGCTCGCCGGATTGTTCGTCCTGACGGCGGTCATGGGGCAACTGATCAGTAACACTGCAACTGCCCTGATCGTCATCCCCATCGGCGTGGCGGCAGCGACGGCCATGGGCATTTCCCCGCGTCCGGTGCTCATGAGCACCGCAGTGGCAGCGGCAGCGGCGTTCCTCACTCCGATAGCAACGCCGACCAACCTGATGGTGATGGGACCGGGCGGCTATGCCTTCAACGATTATTGGAAGCTCGGATTGCCGCTGCTGATCTGGTTCTTTGTCGTCGCCGTGTTCATCGTGCCGTTGATCTGGCGCTTCTGAGGGTGCGGCCGTTCGTATCAGCAGGCCGGTAGACCGGTCGTCGCCGCCCACTTGCCGCGTCGCCGCCACGGCCTGCTGGTGGCCTGGACAGCACTGATGGTGGCCGCGGCGCTGACATTGACCGGGATCCCCGTACTCACTTTGCCCTATGCCGCACAATCGATCTTCGCGCCGAAGCCGATCGTGAAACAGGGACCTGCGGGCGCGCGAGTGATCGATTTTGGCGCGACTGTCAGTATCCAGGTTTCCGGTAGGGCGATGCTAATAAGCGTGCCTGCATCTGACAGTTGAGAAGAGCGGTCGAAAAGGTTAAATTGCGGGTAGGAGGCAAAGCGACTGCCGGAGAGGGCACGTCGTAACATACTGAGCCGACTGCTGAGGGGTCCCCGGTGGAATAATATCTGCCCCGGGCAAAAGAAAGGTCGCTTCAGACACCTGCGGAAAACAAATCGCTTACTCAACGACCCCAGCACAGAAGCCGGCCGATCGTGTGCTGCCATCGGCCTACTGGAGGTGATGCGATGACAACCGAAGATGTCCTGACGCATGCCACGTTGCGTGAGAGGCAACTCGACGATGTGAGGCTCGAAACCTCGGCTTACGAAGCAGCGGGCGCGATGCCGGTCATGGGGAGGGCATCGTATTTGCCATCCTTTGAATTTTCGACCGAGGGGCTGGCGCGATCGGACCAGTTTGCC
This sequence comes from Rhizobium sp. P32RR-XVIII, assembly GCF_012641395.1. Taxonomy (GTDB): domain Bacteria; phylum Pseudomonadota; class Alphaproteobacteria; order Rhizobiales; family Rhizobiaceae; genus Rhizobium. The sequence goes on from NZ_JABAIH010000003.1 coordinate 568,720, forward strand.
GCGTGGCGCAATAGCTTCGCTGCCATGCTTGAACTAACCGAGATCGAACCAACGACAACCGACTTCGGGGGCCGACAGAAGCTTTGGGATCTCGGCAGCCTTGTCCTTGCCCAAATCGGTACTGACAGCCTCGAATTTTCCAGCCTGCCGGGGCATGTTCGGCGGGATCCGGTCGATCACTGGACAATGACTGTTTTGCTGTCCGGACAGATCCGGACTGATGCCGCAAGAAGTGCGTTTGCCGCGGGTCCCGGTGAGGTTCAGATCCATTCCCTTGGTGGCTGCTTTACCGGCGTTGTCGACAGGAGCGAGATGCTCATCCTCTTTGTGCCGCGGGACCTCTCCCTGGAAACCGCGGCCACGCTGGGCTCGGCGGAATTTTCCACGTTGAGCACCGGCATGGGACGATTGTTCTCCGACTACCTTGTTGATGTGGCGAACCGTTTGCCGATGCTCACCCAGGCCGATCTGCCTGGCCTCGCGGCAGCCACACGCGCGATGATCCTTGCGTGCGTGTCGCCATCCGCCGACCATATCGAAGCGGCCGAGGGTCCGATCGCCAATGTGCTTCTCGAAAGGGCGCGGCAGCTGGTGCGGAACCGGTTGCTCGATCCGAAACTTGGGTCTGAGTTGGTGCGACGGGAGCTCGGTATCTCGCGCACGCGGCTTTACAACCTCTTCGAGCCCTTTGGCGGAGTGATGCACTATATTCAGCACCGCCGGCTGCTCAGTGCCTATGCAGCGCTCGCGGATCCAAAGGATCGGCGCCTGATATTCCAGATCGCAGAAGAATGCGGTTTCAGTGACGGCGCGGAGTTTAGCCGCGCGTTCAAGCGAGCGTTTGGCGACAGCCCGAGCGAGGTGAGGAACCGCGGCGGAGGCGGTATCCCAATTCGGCTGGGCCTTGAGGATTGCCCGTCAGAAGAGCGGCTGGGCGTGCTTTTGCGCCGCTTGCAGGGGTAGCATGAAAGAGACGCCAACAACGTGACAACGTCGCAAAGCAGCAGCCGCGGCGCCTTTCCCTTCAAGCCAGCTTGAAGCTATCGGGCTCGGCCTATTTTGTTGATGGCAACGCCCAATCCGTTGAGTTGAACATCTGTTCGAATGCAATGCTTGCAAAAGAATGGTATCCGTCGGCGCGTTTCAGCAGACAGATGGGTCTTGTTGCGATCGCTGGTGATAGGGGTATCGATCGTGTCCCAGCAATCCGGTTCCCAGCAAATGCCGGCAAGATCGTCGCATATACACCGTAGCTTACCAGCGACATCAGCGCTTCCAGGGAATTTGATTCAACGGATATCTTCGCCTGCAATCGATTGGCGCGGAAATGTTTGTCGATGAACAAGCGGGTTGCGAAGGATCGATCAAACAGCGCGAGCTTCAATGTCGAGAGCACCTCCGAATTGATCGATAGAAGATCGGCACAGGGATGGTCAGGGCTTACAACACAGTTGAGATGTTCTTCGCCAACGGAGGTGCCGGAAATTTCGGCACTCTCCGGATGGCTGGGAGCGATCCCTAGATCGAAACGGTCGTGCATCAATCCCGCCTCAATATCCATTTGCGCCAGCACGTCTACTGTCATTGTGATATTGGGATAGGTGCTCAGGAAGAGGTGGGTCAGAGGCCCTATCAGGTAGGTGGCGAACGTCGGTGTAAAAGCCAGTCGCAAGTCGCCTCTGTCCAAATTTCTGACATCGTGAACAGCGCGCTTGCCGGCATCGAACTCTCGCAGAGCCCGAGCGGCGTGACCGATATAGGCCTTGCCAATGTCCGTCGCGACAACTGTTTTGCCGGATCTGTCAAGAAGTTTCACGCCGAGGCGTTCTTCGAGATGGCGAATCTGTTGCGACAGCGCGGGCTGTGAAACGTGCAGCTTTTCGGCCGCCCGCGTGAAGCTACCTTGTTCGACCACCGAGATTAAATATCGTGCGAGGCGTTCTTCCATAACGTGTACTTATAGGGCCCATAAGAAGGCGATATTCGACATTATAATCGTGGCGGTGCAAGGTTTTCTAGTCCGAAAAAGGCATCGATATGAAAGACTTAATTGTCGGCTTGGGGTACGCCCATGATTGAACGTCCTGCGGGCATAGTGGAAATGGCTAGCGCCTATGATTTCACGACCACACTGGATCGTCTGAGCGATGCGTTCGAGAAAGCCAGCTTGAAGATATTCGCGCGCATCGATCACAGCGGCGCCGCGACACAAGCGGGCCTGAGCATGCCACGGACCATTGTTCTCATCTATGGCAGCCCGCAATCAGGGACGCCGCTGATGTTGATAACACCGACGTTAGCTTTGGATCTACCGCTGCGCGTACTGGTACGAGAAGACAGCAGCGGAAGGACCATGGTCGCTTATCATCCTGCGGCCGCAATCACAAATGCGACGGTCCTCACCAATGACCAACTGGCACGCTTTTCTAAAGCGGAGACGTTGATCGCCAAAACGGTGAGTGGCGAATAACCGCAAGTCTTCTCCTGTCAACAAACAGGCTGACGCAAATCCTCCCCACTGATGTAGCATAAAAGGAAATTATCATGGCTCGTCTCCATACTATAGCGCTGTCCGAAGCCACTGGCAGGGCAGCCGAATTGTTCAGCGCCGTAAAAAGTGCGGTTGGCAAGGTGCCGAATTCATACATTGGAATTGGCGGCAATAGCCCGGTTGCCCTGGAAGCGGTCTTGAATCTGGAAGCTTCGCTCAAAAAGAGCAGCTTGAGCCCTGTCGATATCGAAGTCATCAAACTGGTCGTCAGCCAGACCACCGGCTGCGACTATTGCCTGGCCGCCCACACGCTGCTGGGAAAAAAGTTCGGCTTGAGCCGCGAAGCGATTTTGGCGCTGCGCCAGGCACAGCCGTCGGGCGATGTGCGAAATGACGCATTGGCGAAGTTTGTCCTATACCTGCTCAAGACCAGCGGCACAGTTCCGGCTGATGTTGTGGCGGCAGTCAAGGAGGCCGGCGTTACGGATCCGCAGCTCGTCGACGCCACGATGGCGGTAGCAAGCATTGCTTTCACCAATCTATTCAACCGCATCAATGATACTACGCTTGATTTCCCCGCTGCAGATTAATGCAAAGGGCATTGCCTTGGGCATATCTAGCGACCGCATCCAATACTGAAATCCGATGCGGTCGCGGAATTGGTCATCGAGGAAGACGTATAGCGTCGGTTGCTGAAAACTCTTCTCACAGGGCTGCTCGTCGAAATGGCGGAGGAAATGCAAGACGACGGCGTGCTGATCGCAATCGCCCTCGACTGTCGCAATACCCAGCGACAGTCGAGGGCGAGTTCAATCATCAGTATGGCTTGGTGGGGAGATACTTGCCGTTTAGCGTAATAACGGCGCGGTGCCCGCCGTCGGGATCGTCGATCTTCTCGACGCTCAGCTTGAAGTTGATCGCGCTGATGATGCCGTCGCCAAGCTTTTCGTGAACCAGGGCTTTCAGGGTCGTGCCATAGACTTGGATCATTTCGTAGAACCGATAGATCGTCGGATCGGTAGGCACGGCGCCACCGAGACTGCCGCGAACGGGAATGGTCTGCAGGTTCAGGATATCGTCGGCATCGAAGTCGAGCTGTTTCCCCACCTTTTCGGCGATGTCTGCCGGGAGGGGGTGCTGTCCCAAAAGCGCTGCTGTGACAAAAGCTTCCGAGAGACCTGTTCCCTCGGCCAGCTGAGCCCAGGAGAGGTTTTTCTTTGTTTTGTTGGCGACAGCCTTGTCGGCAAGGTCCCCGCGAACGGTCTGGTTGTGTTGGGATTGCAGCATTTCAGTTTTCCTTTCTAACTGGAGATCAAATCACACCCGATTGCCGATGCCCGCTCAATGAGACGAGCTGAGCGGCGCACCGCTCGGGTAGGCGTTTGCCTCGGGATTGTCCGCAAGTGGAACGAATATCCCTGTGGCTCCATCAAGCGCGTCTATCTGACCGCTCTCGATGTCATAGACCCATCCGTGCAGCCGCAGTTCGCCTTTGCTCATGGCGACGGCAACGGAGGGATGCGTGCGAAGATTGGCGAGTTGAACGATGACGTTGTCGTGGGCCAAGGCGTCGATCTTATCGTGTTCGCAATGATAGTGCCGGCAACCGTTTACCGCCTTTGCGGCATCGGCATATTTCAGCCAATTGCTGACTGCCGGAAGGCCGCCAAGATCATGGTCGCAGGCGATCGCCGTCATGGCACCGCAATTGGAGTGCCCGCAGACCACAATGTCCTGCACGCCAAGTACGGAAACGGCGTATTCGACGGACGCACTGACGCCACCGGGTTCAGCCCCGAATGACGGAACTATGTTGCCGGCATTGCGAATGACGAACATCCCACCGGGCTCCTGTTGCGTCACCAGTTCCGGGATGATGCGGCTGTCCGAGCATGCGATAAACAATGTGCCCGGGGATTGTGTATGCGAAAGCTCCCGGAAGAGTTCGGTGCGTTCCTTGAACGCCGTTTCCCGAAACTTCAGGAAGCCCGCAACGAGATCGGTCATGTTGGTCTCCTTTGTTCTTGACAAGGAGACCCTGAGCCAGCACCTGCATAATGTCTAATATCAGTTAATTACAAACTGGATAAGCGCTGATTATAGCGACAGTCGCTGGTGGCCTTGTAACGAAGCAGGCGCATGGCGGTATTTGGGACGCGCACCATCGCAGCTATGACAGAAGTGCCAAAACACTGGCGCTAATCCCAGCAAGCGCCAACAGCGAGAGCGATGCTGCGGCTATTACCTGTCCGCCAGCGTGAGCAACGGTGCGGACGTCAACGCTGAGGCCAAGTGCGGCCATTGAGATGATCGTCAGGGTAGTCGACACGTGGCTCATCGGGGCGATCGCTTCATCAGGAACTAGGCCGAATGAGCGCAGGGTCATCATCGCCAGAAACCCGAGAATAAACCACGGTACGATCGCAGTTGACGATGCCCTACCGCTACGGCGCCCGGTACCCGCCCCAATCAGCAGAATGACCGGTCCGAGCATCAGTACGCGGATCAATTTCACCAGAGTGCCAACTTGCACGCTCAACATTCCGGCCGGCACAGTTGCAGCCAGGACCTGGGGAACGGCATAAACCGTAAGTCCGGCAAAAATCCCGTAGGAGTGTTGGTTCATGCCGAAATAGATATCGACCAGTGGCAGCGCCAGGACGGCAAAAATGCCAAGTACCGCTGTGAAGGCGATGGAGGCAGCCACGTCATCCGCATCCGCGTCAATGACGGGCGCCACTGCTGCTATAGCGGAATTGCCGCAGATGGAGTTTCCGCAAGCGACCAAGATGGCGAGCTTGTGCGTCAAACCGAGGCTGCGCCCGATCCCGTAGCTTACAAGCAGGGCGATCACCACCACCGCCGCGATTGCTGCAAACAGCATTGCACCAGCATTTCCGATTGCTTCGAAGCTGATAGATGCTCCGAGCAATACGATCGCTATCTCTAGCACTATCTTGCTGGCAAAATGAATGCCGCTCTGGAATCCCAGAGGCAGACGAAAAACGGTGCGTATGCCTGTTCCAATCAAAATAGCTAAAACCAATCCTTCGATCCAGGCAGCACCAAACCACGCGGCTTCTGCACGTTCGAGCAGAAGCGCTACCCCGGCAACAAGAGTTGCCAAAAGAAGACCGGGCAACAAACTGACGATAACTCTGTGCAACATAGGAATAATCTCCGTCTGATGCACACTAGATGTCATCGTCGATCATCGACTTCCATCGAATAATACGGCATGTTTCATTCGATAAAACTGGATGCTTAGCCCATGACTTTCGAGCAACTTTCGATCTTCGTTGCGGTGGCGCAACGTGAACACCTCACCAAGGCCGCTGCCGCCATCGGTCTGACGCCATCGGCCGTCAGCGCCGCGATTAAAGCCCTGGAATCATTCTACAATGTGGAGCTTTTTCATCGTGTCGGACGCCGGATCGAATTGACCCAGGCAGGGAGGAATTTCCTAGGAGAGGCAGAGGCAGTACTCGCACGCGCAAGGTCTGCCGCGCTCGTCCTAAGTGAATTGGGTGGCCTGCGGCGTGGCACGCTCAATATCTATGCGAGCCAGACCATATCGAGCTACTGGCTGCCACCACGTCTGATGCGGTTTCATGAAACCTATCCTGGCATCGAAATATGCCTAACCGTTGGCAATACCAGAACGGTTTCACAGGCAGTGATAGACGGTCTTGCCGACCTTGGGTTTGTTGAGGGCGAAATCGACGAACCGGTGCTCGCGTCGCATCGCGTCGCGGTGGATGCAATGGTCGTCGTGGTGCCTCCGGGACATCCACTCGCGGACACAAAGGGCATTACTGCCGACGATCTTTTGACAAAAGCCCGGTGGGTCATGCGTGAGCCGGGATCTGGCACAAGATCCACTTTTGAAACCACATTGACCGCAAGCGGCTGCGATCCTTCCCGGCTTGACATCGCCATGGTCCTGCCGTCCAACGAGGCGGTGCTTTCTGCCGTCGCGGAAAGTATGTGCGCGGCGGCGGTATCGAGTATCATCGTGCGGCAACGCGTCCAGCAGCGGGAGTTGATGACCGTTGATTTCAAATTACCTGATCGCGCTTTCCTGTCACTCCGACACAAGGAGCGGCACCAGAGCGACGCGGTTAGGAAGCTGCTCGAGATTTGCATGTCCGGCAATTGAAGTGGGCTTAGACGAATTTCGACAATAGGTGCTCAGTCGGATCTCTCTGCCATTGCCGTCATCAATGCTGCCTTGATCGGTCGATCCGCCTCGAACCTTGGTATCGGTCTCGTCGGCATGCCATCTATCACCGACGGGGCGCTTGCGCCGGTTGAAAAGATCACCGGTGGATCGTCGAATGATCGACGCGGATGCCGCGTTCGGCCATCATTTCCTTCAGATCGCGCAGGCTCAGGCCATAGCTCAAATACCAGCGCACGCACAGCGACATCAAAGACGAATGATGACTGACTTCAATTGCGTGTAGTGGGCCAAAGCGTCGACGCCCTGTTCGCGACCGTAGCCGCTATATTTGAAACCGCCACACGGCGTCTGGACGAACCCGCCACTGTATTCGTTAACAACGACGCGTCCGGCCTCCAAGCGTCCGGCCACGCGGTGAACACGTCCAATGTCCCGCGTCCAGATGCCTGCTGCGAGCCCAAGGTCCGAGTCGTTGGCGATCCGAACAGCGTCCGCCTCGTCCTTGAACTTGATGACGCTGAGGATTGGCCCGAATATCTCTTCACGAGCGATCTCCATGTCGTTGCCTACACCGGTGTAGACCGTAGGCTCGATATAATGGCCGCCCCCAAGATCCTCATCGAGCACTTTGCCGCCGATCGCAGGCTTCAATCCATCTCGCTCGGCGATGTCGAAGAAGTTTTTGATCTTGTCGAATTGCGCATTTGTGGTGATCGGTCCGTAGGATGCATCGTCCTGCGGCCCGATCTCCAGTTTCGCCACGTTGTCTACCAACTTGGTCACAAAGGCGTCGTGGACACTTTCCTGCACCAGCAGCCGAGTGCCTGCCGCACACCATTGCCCGCCGTTCCAGGTGAAGGCGCTCGTCGATCCCTTTGCGGCGGCATCGAGGTCGGCATCATCGAAGACGATATTCGCACTCTTTCCACCTAGTTCTAGCGTCAGAGGCAGAATTCTTTCGGCAGCGATACGGCCAAGTTCCTGCCCGGCCTTCAGTCCTCCTGTAAAGGAGATCTTCCGAACATCCGGATGGCTGGCCATTGCAGGTCCGACGACACTGCCCTTGCCGACGATCACATTGAGCACGCCGGGAGGCAGTCCAGCTTTTTCGACCGCAAGCTTCGCGAATTCGACGAGCGATCCCGACGTATGTTCGGAGGGCTTGGCAACGACCGTGTTTCCCATGGCAAGCGCGGGAGCAATCGCCCGTGCGGCCTGATGAAGAGGCGCGTTCCAGGGAAGGATGACCCCGATTACGCCGAACGGATCACGGCGAGTGTAGACGTGATAGTCGGGTCCGACATTGATGATGTTGCCATCGTCGATATTGACGATACCGCCGTAGAATTCGAAATACTGCGCGGTCAGATCGAGAAGCTGGGCCATCTCTCTTCGGGGCTTGCCCGTTTCCAGGCTTTCGGTCTCGACTACGGCCTGGCCGCTCTCACGAAGTTGTCTGGCGATTTCAACAAGCAGCCGGCCGCGCTCGGAAGGACGCATGTCTCGCCAAGCGGACAGGGCTGTAGATGCGGATGCGATCGCCAGCTCGACGTCCTTGGGGCCACTGTTGGCAACGTCCTTGATTTTCCGATTGGTACGCGGATCGATTTTATCGGCATAGTCGCCGTCGAGTGGCTCAACATCCGAGCCACCGATATAGCTTAAAGTGCGTTCTACCATGTCGCATTTCCTCCGGTCTGTTATCTATTGATCGTCGTGACTGAGCATCACCGTATCGAGACCGAGCGAAGCGGCGGCTCTAACGTCGTCATCGATGTCTCCGGTTCGCCGACTAACTCGTCAATTTCGTCTTTACGAAATCCGGAAGATTGCAGGATCATCCGAGAATGCTCTCCAAGCGAAGGTGCATGGACATGGCCGGCGCCGCGCATTTCAAGACTATTGATCGGAAACCCTGGCGTCCGGACCGATCCGATTGTCGGGTGATCGAGCGTTAGCATCATGCCGTTTGCGTGGATCTGCGGGTGCCGAAGAAGATCGTCATAGTTCGCAACCGGCGCGCAAAGGATGTCGGCATGTTTCAGCGCCGCAAGCCAGTCGGTGCGCGTCTTTGTAATGAACCGTTCCCCAAGCAACTTCCGCATCTCCGTCCTGTTCGCGACTCTCTGCGAGGAAGTCGCAAAACGTGGATCGGCGGCCAGCGGTGCAAGATCCAGCACGTCGCACAGACGCTCCCATCTGCCGGCGTTATATGCGGCCACCATGAGCCATCCGTCGGACGCTTCGAAGGCTTCGTTGGGTGCGGAGTAGGGGGCCGCACTTCCGATCCGTTCCGGAACAAGCCCGTCGGCAAGATAGTTCGTGAGCGACACCTGCTGCAGTGCGATCGCCGAATTGAACAGGTTGACGTCGAGTTGCGCTCCCTTGCCCGTCTCAGCAGTCTTGCGAAGCTGCGCAAGGATGCCGGACACCGCGACATAGCCCGTGAAGACATCGACGATCGGAGCCTGCACCTTGGCCGGCTCGGCCCCCTCCGTTCCGATTATACTCATCAGTCCGCTATCGGCCTGCAGGATACCGTCGACTCCCGCCCGGTCGGCATAGGGACCCGTTTGCCCATAGGCGGATATCGAGGCATAGATTAGAGATGGGTTTGCGTTGGATAGCGATCCATACCCCAGCCCCAGGCGATCCATTACTCCCGGGCGCATGCTTTCAACCAGGATGTCGGCCTTGCCCGCCAGCTTTTTCGCCGCAGCAACGCCAGCGGGCGACTTGAGATCGAGCTTGAGGCCGAGCTTGTTGCGGTTGAAGCCATGGTAGAGAGCGCTATCGTTGCCGATCCAAGCCGGGCCGAGCTTACGCCCCAATTCGCCATCCGGCGATTCGACCTTGATTACGCGGGCGCCCATGTCGGCGAGCAGCATGGTGCACGTTGGTCCGGCACCGATCTGCGTAAAGTCTATGACAGTGAGATTTTCTAGCGCGTCACGTAACATTGTCTTTTCTCGCTCTATCGGCGGGGTTGCGCCTCGTCCGAGGAGGCGACCGCCGGAATGAAGGTCAGCGGCTGATTTCGACCCCAAAAGTCTCTTCAAGTTCCTTGACGACAACGGTCATGTCCTCGCTGGAATGGCCATGCGCATGCGCCAGTTCGTAGAACTGTTTCGCCAGAGCCGACACCATCATCGGAGCTCCGATCGCATCGGCTTCGTTGACGCACAGACGGAGGTCCTTGCGCATCAGTTCGAGCCGGAAGCCGAAGTCGAATTTTCGGTCGATGATGCGCTCCAGAATCTGCTCGGTGACGAAGCTGCGGCCCGTGCTGGCATTCAGCATCTTGAGTATAACGTCTGCGGAGAGGCCGAATTTGACGCCGAAAAGGATCGCCTCCGCGGCGGCGACGAGATTTGCACCAACGATCATGTTGTTGACCAACTTAAGAGCTTGCCCCTGGCCGACGCCATCTCCGACGTGGACAACGTTGCGACCGAAGCTTTTGAAGACTGGTTGCAGTTTCTCGAAAGCCCATCGGTCTCCCGAGATCATTACTGAAAGCGTTCCGGCCTCGGCTCCAGCAGCACCGCCGGCAAGCGGTCCGTCGAGCGCGGTTATCTGACGTGCCGCCAGACCCTCGGCTACCTCTTTTGCAACGCTCGGGCCCGTCGTTGAATGATCGACGTAAATCTTGACCCTGGACCCGTGAATGACTCCGTTCTCACCCAGCACGACACGCTTCACAGTTTCGGGGGTCGGCAGGCAGACGAAGACTGCATCGACGGCATTCCCTACCTCCGAAGGCGAAGCGCACACCCTCGCGCCAAGTATCGCACAGCATTCCACCGCAGCCGCGTCCGTGTCGTAGACATGCAGATTGAAGCCTGCCTTCAGAAGATGCCGGACCATATGGGCGCCCATGGCACCGAGGCCGATGAAACCGATATCGTTTTGGCCGTGAAATTCAGTTTGCATGACGAGTGGCTCCTCCGCCGCGTTTTTGTCTCGGCAGACGAGCGCTTTTCGGAGCCGTTCTTCAAGTGAGATTTCGGTCTCGGTTGTTGACCGCAAGTCAACATCCCTTGGTCGGACGCCTCCGTTGAGTTTTTGTCAATCGCGCGGGCCGCAAAAGTCGTTCACAGCGATTTTGCGATTTTGCCATGCTGTGCCCCTCGGGTCCTATGGGAGAGACCTGCTTGACAGCATGGAGGATCAGCTATGTCGGACGTCCCCGGCACAACGCCTTTTACATCTGAACAAACGAACGAGAACGTCGGTGCGGCGACGGCCCTGACGGCCCATCAGAAGAAAGCGGTGGTCGCCGCGACACTTGGTACGATCGTCGAATACACGGACTGGGTCATCTACGCGACGTTCGCATCGATCCTGGCGAAAGAGTATTTTTCCTCCGGGGACTCACTCACGGCACTGTTGTCGGTCTTTGCCGTGTTTGCGGTTGGTTTCGTGATGCGCCCCGTCGGCGGCGCGATTCTCGGTGCATTTGCCGACAGGCATGGCCGCAAGGCGGGGCTCACCCTATCCATCCTTCTGATGTCAGCCGCGTCCCTTATCATCGGCCTATGCCCAGGCTATGCGGTAATCGGCCCCGCGGCGCCGGTCATCTTGGTATTCGCGCGCCTCGTGCAGGGCTTCTCAGCGGGCGGCGAATTCGGCTCCGCATCGACTTTCCTGGTGGAATCAGCACCTTCAGACAGGCGCGGCTTCGCAGGATCTTGGCAATGGTTCGCGATTAACGCAGGCACTTTGGTCTCATTCGTGCTCGGCTACATTCTGTCTCAATTCGGCAACGATTCCGGCTTGACGGACTGGGGATGGCGAGTGGCGTTTATCGTCGCTGCGATCCTTGGGCTGATCACACTCTGGATTCGCCTGTCTGTCTCGGAAACTGAGGTTTTCAAAAAGCGCGTGGCCGTTGAAGGCGTTCAAAAAAGCCCAATGATGGATGTCCTGCTGAAACACCCGAAGGATGCTCTACGTGTCGTCGGCATCGCAATGTCCGGAAATCTGCTTAACTACGTGTGGATGGTCAGCTATCCGAGCTACATCCACCTGGTCACCAAGATGCCAATTGTCGATACGCTTCTTGTCGGCAGTGTCTCCGTGACCATCTCACTCTTCATTATACCGTTTGTGGGAATGCTCTCCGATCGGATCGGACGCAGGCCGGTGCTGATTACCTTCGCGATCGCGTCCGCGATCTGGGCGTGGCCAAGCTTCGCTCTGCTCGTACCCGGCATCACATGGTTCCAGGCGACTGCGTTAATGACTGTATCGATGATCATCATGACGGGGTTCGCCGGTGCGGCGGCCGCCATGATGGCCGAACAATTTCCAGCGCGGATCAGGGCGACAGGCGTCGCTCTTCCCTATGCAATCTCGGTCACTCTTTTTGGCGGGACGGCTCCTTACATCATGACGGCGATGAACGGCTGGGGATATGGCGATTTCATCTGGATCTATGTGGCCGCGATCTGTGTCGTCGCCGCAATCGTCTACGCCAGACTGCCGGAAACGAACGGACGCCCGCTGCGCTGAAGGATCAAGCGTCGGAGATATCGATCGATGGCCCCGCCTGGTAGCGGGGCCTCTTCGCATCTATGGCTGCGTTTGTGTTTCCACGGGATTGAGCGCCGCAGATTGCGTGGCGGCCGCGGCCTGCTCCAGCAACCATATCCGGAAGCGCCTGAATGCAGGGTTGCGGAGACGGTTGCGGGGATAAATGAAGTAATAGGTGAAATCACCGCGATCCAAGCTGTGCTCAAACGGCTGGACCAACCGCCCGGATCGGAGTTCGTCGAGGAAGAGCGCCTTCTGTGCGATCATGACGCCCTGTCCTTCGAGCGTTGCCTGGTACGCCAGGGTAGAGCTAGCGTACTTGTCTCCGGCATACGGATCCACGGTCTTGCAGCCCGCCGACTCTAGCCAATAGCGCCAATCGTCGGGACGGATGAAGGAGTGAAGGAGGTGTATCCGGCTGAGATCACCGAACTCGTTCAAGCCGTGGCTTTCGCGAAACGCAGGTGTGCAGAGCGGAACGAGTTCATTCTTCATAACGCGGTCGACTTCAACTCCGGGCCAGTTGCCGTCGCCCAGGCGGATCGCGCCGTCGACGTTCTCGCGGTCGAAATCCACGGTCTCGTTGGACGTCGTCAGTCTGACTTCAGTGGTGTCGTTTGACGCGTTGAATGTGCTCAGCCGAGGTATCAGCCATTTCATCGCGAACGTGGTGTAGGCGCGCACACGCAGAATTTCCATCGTCCGCCGACCTGTCAGCTTCAGCGTCTCCTCACGCAGTCCATCGAAATGGCGGGTCACGGCGGCGAGATACTGTTCGCCTTCGGTCGTCAGAACGATCTCGCGGGGGTCGCGTCGGAAGAGCTTGACGCCGAGATAAGTCTCCAGGCGCTGGACCTGGCGACTGACAGCTCCAGGAGTGACAAGAAGCTCCTCTGCGGCGCGCCGAATACTTTGCAAGCGGCCCGCGGCCTCGAAAGCGCGCAAGGGGTTTAATGGTGGTAGCGAGTCCATGAGCACGAATATCTCGCGTGTTGCCTTTTAGTCAACGGTTTCGAGCGGCTTTGTCGTTCTGCCTCGGCGGCAAAATCAAATATTTTCAGGGTGCAAAACAATCCACGATTTGCGGAGGAAACCATGACTATCATCGACCAGGCGGCGCGCCCTGACGCCGCCGAAGTTTCCAAGACTGTGGTGCGTCTCGAAGCGTCCCGCGACAAATCCACCGGCAAGGGGATATTTCCCCGCATTCCTGCGACATCGCCCTCAGCAGATCGCTTCGAGCCGATCACGCTATCGGAGGTCGCCACACTCTACAGCTTTACCGTCATCCACCCAAATCCGAAAACTGGCCTGACACCTTTTGTATTGGTCTACGCGGATTTCCCTGAAGACGCACGCGTGTTTGGCCGCCTGGAGCTTCCCGAAGGACAGAGGCCGGCAATTGGCATGACGATCAGGCCGGTTTCCGAGCGCGCGGCTCCGATGAGTGCCAGCACCAGCTACACATTCGAACTGGCCTAGGGAGGCAGCAATGAACGAGAACGTCTATATCGCCGGTGCTTCAATGACGGCATTCGGTCGCCACAACGATCTTTCGATGCAGGATCTGGCGCAAGCCGCAGTCAGCGGAGCTTTGAAGGATGCAAAGGTCCGCAAGGAAGAGGTCCAGGCGATCTACGCCGCAAACGTCTATGGCGGCATGGTCCTTGGCCAGGTCCTGATGCGCGATCTCGGTATCACCGGTCCCGCGCTCTACAACGTTGAGAACGCTTGCGCGAGCGGCGCGACGGCGGTGCATCTCGCATGCCACGCGCTCAAGCTGGGACTGTACGAGACAGTCGTCGTTTTCGGGGTCGAGCAGCTTACGAAACTGGGCGGCGGCACGATCCCGCTTCAGCGCAACGACTACAAGACCGAGCTCTACGCATCCATGGGTATGACTTTGCCGACCGTCTACGCGATGCGCGGCACCCGCTACCTGCATGAGCGTGGTGAAAAACCTGAACTTCTGGCCGGGATCGCTGTTAAAAACAGGTCGCACGGTGCGCGCAATCCATTCGCCCAGCAGCGTACCGAAGTCACGCTGGACGAGGTCCTAAAATCGCGGCTGGTCGCCGAACCGCTCACCCTTCTGCAGTGCTGCCCGTCCAGTGTCGACGGGGCAGCTGCGATCGTCCTTACCACGAAGCGTCCGACGCAGCATGCGAGGCCGGTACGCATTCTCGGATCGGCTGTCCAGTCCGGCCATCAAGAGATCGGGTCTGACGACATCCTCGACGCGGAAATTACAGCCCGCACCGCCCGGCTTGCCTACGAACAGTCAGGCGTTGATCCCAAAGATGTAAACCTCGTCGAGCTGCACGACGCGTTCACCATCGCAGAGCTCCTGTACTATGAAGCGCTACAGTTGGCGAGGCCGGGGGAGGGCGCAGCTCTCCTCAAGAACGGCGACACTGCGCTCGGTGGTCGGGTTCCCGTCAACCCCAGCGGCGGGCTGCTTGCAAAGGGCCACCCGCTCGGTGCAACCGGCGTGGCACAGATGGTCGAGATCGTCTGGCAGCTTCAGAACCGCGCCGATGGCCGGCAGATTGAAGGTGCGAAGATTGGCCTGACCCAGTGCACCGGCGGCGGCATCGCGGGCGTCGACCATGCCGCTTCCGCCGTTCACATCCTGGGGGTCTGAGATGAGCCAGAAAGATATAGCTGTTGTCACCGGTGGCGCCCGAGGCATAGGCCTCGGGATTGTGGAAGCGATGCTTTATGCCGGCTACAATGTTGCGTTGATCGATTTCGACACGGAGACTCTCCATAAGACCGTCGAGCAACTGCGCGTAAAATATCCCAACTCCGAAATTCTCGGCGTCCGGGCCGACGTCACAAACCGCAAACAGGTCGAAGGCGCTTTCGCCGACATCCGGCGGAGTTTCAGCAGGGTCGACATTCTCGTCAACAACGCGGGTATCGTGCGAGACCGGCGCCTGGTGAAGATGGAGGAGGACGACTGGGATAGTGTCATCGCGACCAATCTCAAATCGCAGTTTTTGACCTGCAAGGCTGTCGTCCCCGGCATGATCGAACGAGGTTACGGACGCATCATCAACATCTCGTCGCGCGCCTGGCTCGGTGGATTCGGGCAAGCCAATTACTCGGCTGCGAAAGGTGGAGTGGTGAGCCTTACCCGCAGCTTGGCAATCGAGCTCGCTTCGGTCGGGATCACCGTCAACGCAATCGCGCCCGGCATCGTCGAGACGCCGCTCTTCCAGACGTTCACCACCGAGGTGCAGGAGAAACTCAAGAAGAGCGTCCCCATGCAGCGTATCGGAACTCCCGAGGACATCGCCCAGGCGGTCCTTTTCTTCGCGGCGCAGGCGAGCAGTTACATTACTGGTCAACTTATTTATGTCTGCGGTGGCCGCTCCCTGTCTAGCCCTAGCGTGTGAGGCTGCCATGGCTGTTACTCTCACCATAGACAATGCTATAGCGACGGTGCAGCTCGACCGTCCGGAAAAACTAAATGCCCTCGATGTGGAGCATCTTGTGGAACTGCGGAAGCACCTGGCTTCCGCATCTGCAGATCCATTTGTCCGGGCAATCGTTCTAACAGGGGGTACTGGCCGGGCTTTCTGCGCTGGTGCGGATCTTACGGCCAGCAGCCAGAACGACGTTGGTGTAGCCGAAGGCTTCGGCCTGACATTGGAGGAGTCGGGTCAGAGAGGACTTTATATCCGACTTCTCGATCTTCGGGGGTTGCAGATCAAGAAGCCGTTGATTGCGGCGGTCAATGGATTCTGCCTCGGCGGAGGACTGGAGCTTGCGCTGCAATGTGATTTCATTGTCGCATCGCACGCGTCGTCGTTTGGGCTTCCCGAAGTCGTAGTCTCAAGCCTGCCAGGCGCGGGGGGTGTCCCAAACCTACTGAAAGCCATTCCGAGGAACGTCGCGATGCGAATGCTTTTGACGGGCGAGCGGATCAGCGCGCAACGGGCCTACGACGTCGGGCTGGTGACTGACCTGTGTCCGCCCGAAGAACTGGCCGCTGTGTCAGCCTCAATTGCTTCGAAGATCGCCGAAAACGGCCCTTTGGCAGTGCAGTTGGTCAAGATGCTTGCCGTGCAGTCGGAAAACATGGCCGCATCGCAGTCCCAGCAGCTTACCGAGCTCGCCTGGGGATTGCTGCGCGATACCGAAGACCGGCGCGAGGGCAAAGCGGCTTTCGCTGAGAAGCGCAAACCCAATTACCGCGGTCGATGATCGCTGGCCCCTCAGGTGAGGCCAGCGGCGCGAAGTTTGTCCGGGGTGAACGGTGCCTGACGGATGCGCACCCCGGTGGCGTCGTAAATGGCATTGGCGATGGCGGCCGCCACCGGCCGCATGCTCGGCTCGCCGGCGCCGCTTGGCGCAATGTCCTTGCGATCAATCAGAACGACGTCGATCGTCTCCGGCGTCTCGGTGATGTCCAGGATCGGATATGTCTCCCAGTCGACACTCGTCACGATGTTCTCATCGAACTGCACCTCTTCGTGCACCGCCCGGCTGATCCCTTGGACTATATTGCCCTCGATGGTGTGCGTGAGTTGCCGCGGATTGATGATCATGCCGCAGTCGTGGGCGACGGTGAATTTACGGGCCCAGATCTCGCCGGTCTTGCTGTTGATCTCAACCTCGGAGACGATGGCAACGCGAGTGCCGCTGCGCTGTGCATAGGCCATGCCTTGACCTCTGAGCGTGTCTCCGCCGGCGCTCTGGCGGCGGGCCGCCGTACGAGGCCGCCAGCCAGCCTTTTCAGTGGCGGCCTTGACGACGGCAATGTCGCGAGGGTCAGTCAGATACTTGAGACGGAAGGCCACCGGGTCCATGCCGATGTCATAAGCCACCTCATCCAGGAATGATTCCGAGGCGAAGTGGATTTGCGGCCCGACGGGGTCGCGCAGATGCGAGGTCCTGAGCGGTGAGGCGCGGTCGAGCAGCGGCGCGACCGTCTCCCAGGCCTTTCGTTTGGCCGGGAAGCCGTAGGACTCCTCCGGTACGCCAAACCCCTCACCTGGCTGAAGCGGCGTATCGATGAGTTGGCCGGCCAGCGTGTCGTAGGCAGCGCTCTCATTGGAATTGACGTCTACCCGCGAAAAACCCTTGGATTCGAAATGCCAGGCCAGCACGTTGCCGCCATCGTCAAGTGCGACGCGAGCCGTATGAATCGAGGCCGGACCTTTCGGATCCCAGCCGGTACCATCCCGCCGCATTCCCTGAACCCGGATCGGCCTACCGGTAAGCTTGGCAATCAAGGCGGCATCCGCGGCCGCATCGCCGGCATCGTTGCGGCCGTAGCTGCCTGGACCCGGAACCCAAATGCCATGCACGTTTTCTGCCGGAAGACCAAGAATGGCAGCAACGCCAGCGGCAGCGAAATGCGGCTTTTGCGAACCGGTCCAAAGGGTCGCCTTGTCGCCCTTGATCTCGACGACCGCGCAGGCCGGTCCCATGCTCGCATGGCTTTGAAATGGCCATTCATAAGCCGCCTCGATAACCTTCGCAGCGCCGGCGAAAGCGGCATCGACGTTACCGACATCGTCGCCGGGATCGCGGTGGACGACTGCGGCTTTCCTGAGGTGGTCATGAACCCCCGTCTGCGTTGGGAAATTCGGCTTGGAATCCGACCAGCTCACCTTGAGTTGCTCCGCGGCCTTGATCGCATCCCATTCTTTCGGGGCGACCACTGCAAGAAAGCCTTTTTCACGAATGACCTGTACGCCCGGAATATCCTGCACCGACGATTCATCGATCTCAAGGGGAAGAGCTCCAGCAACCTCCGGGCGGATTACCCGCGCGTGCAACATGCCGTCGACTTTGATGTCCACGACATAGTCACCGGTGCCCAGCACCTTCCGCGGCACGTCGCGGCGCATCGGCGACGTCCCGATAACCTTGTGATCGGCCACAGGTTTGATGGCGCCTTTGCCCTTGACGAAGAGAGCATTGCCGATCTTTTCGTTCCACTCGAGCTGGGTGTCGAAGAAACGTCCACCGATCAACTCGGTATAGGTAACCTTCTTCGCCGGATCTGCAGCAACACTGACGACACCGTCGTCCACCTTCAGGTCGGCCGCCGGAACACCAAGGTGACGTGATGCCATCTCGACAAGCTGGTAGCGAGCTTCAGCTGCCGCGCTTTGCAGAGCCTTGCCACCATTCTGGATCCCGGTAGAGCCGGAGGCTCCGCCCTGGTTGATGCTGGTGGCCGTGTCGCCTTGCTGCACGAAAACCTTGGATACGGGAAGATCGAGTTCCTCCGCCACCATCTGGGCAACGCCAAGATCGGTGCCCTGACCCATGTCCATCTTGCCCCAGAATGCCGAGACGGTGCCGTCCGCATTGACCTTGATATAAGAGGAAAGATTTTCTGGTTTCAGGGGCGGCTGCGTGGCGGCGCCGAAAACGGCGGCGCGTGCCTTCATGCCTGGCAGCACGACAGAAACGGTAAGGGCGCCAAAGCCGCCGAGCACGGCGCGACGAGTGAGGTTCATAGTCATGGCCACCTCCCTTACGCTTGCGCTGCGCGCTTGACGGCACGCATGATACTGTAATGGGTGCCGCAGCGACATTTAAGCCCCGTCAGCGCTTCGCGGATCTCGGCATCGCTGGGCTTGGGGTTGGTCTCCAGGAAAGCGGCTGCAGTCATCAGCCAGCCGTTGAGGCAGTAGCCGCATTGCGGCACCTGCTCTTCGATAAAGGCCTCCTGGATCTTGTGGGCCTTGCCGTTGCCTCCTCCAAGACCCGCCAGCGTTACGATCTTGCCACTGCCGATCGAATCCACCGGTGTCACGCAGGAGCGGACGGCCTCTCCATCGATTTGGACAGTACAAGCGCCGCACTGGGCCAGACCGCAGCCGAAACGAGGGTTTCTGAGGCCTAGATCGTCCCGAAGCGCATAGAGCAGCGGCATATCCGGATCCGCCGTGATCGTATGCATTTCGCCGTCGACATTGAGCTGAATACTTTTGGTAGCCACGTCTTCCTCCCGTAAAAGTCGCAATTCCCGAAGTCACTTCAGCCTATGTACCACCCGATAGCCCGTCAAGATTGTATTATCATGGAGCGGTCACGTTGAATTTATCAGCAAAGGAATCGAGGCGGCGCCGATGGTGATCCCGATGGCCGCCAAGGATCGTTGGTCGCTGGGCTTCGTATCGGATCAACTCACCGATAGCCGCAGGTTCCGCTTCTAACAGTCGTCGACCATTCGATGCGAAGAACATCCAAAGTCGCCCTCCACTACTACCTGAGGGAACCTGCGCTGATCCATCCTAGACCAAGCGTGGAGGGACGAGCATGGCGAAGATGATTCATTCGATGATCCGGGTGCTGGACGAGCAGCGCTCGGTCGATTTTTATCGGCAGGCTTTTGGTCTTGCCATCGCGGACCGTCTGGAGTTCGACAACTTCTTCCTGATCTATCTCAGCAATTCGGAGAGCGGTTTCGAGCTTGAACTGACGGTCAACAAGGGGCGGATCGAACCCTATGCGATCGGCGACGGTTACGGCCATCTGGCAGTCTCGGTCGACGACCTCGAGGCCCTGCACCGTCGGTTTCTAGCGCTCGGCTTCGAGGCGGGAAAGATCGTGGATTTCAACCACAATGGCGCGCCGCTCGCCCGGTTCTTCTTCGTCTGCGATCCCGACGGCTACAAGATCGAAGTCCTGCAGCGCGCTGGCCGCTATCTCTGACCGGCGTGGTCGACCCGTCACAGGACGTGCTTGTAGACCGTCGTGCGGGAGAGGCCGAGCTGGCGCGCCGTCTGTGAAACATTGCCGCCCGTCCGGCGGTGGACGGCGCGGATTTCCTGGCATTTCGCGCGGCTGAGCGGGCGGTCCCTGCATCCCTCGCAGCAATCCTGCAGGCTCTCGGCAACGGGGCTTACCTCGTCGAAACAATCCTCGTCGAGATAATCGGCGCGGCGGCGAACCAATGCCCGCTGCAGCACTGTTTTCAGTTCGCGGATGTTGCCCGGCCACTTCCTGCGGAAGAGCGCGGCGACAGCCGCGTCCGTGATCGGCGTTCCGGGCGCCATCTCCTCCATCACCTGGCGGACGATCGCGGCGAAATCCGTTCGCGCCCTCAGGACCGGCAGATGGATGGCGAAGGCGTTCAGCCGGTAATAGAGATCCGCGCGAAACAGCCGTTGCGTCACCATCTCCTCGAGATTGCGGTTGGTGGCCGAGACGATCTGCACATCCACCTTCTCGGCCTTGTGCGCACCGACTGCGCGGACCTCCATGCTGTCGAGGAAGCGCAGGAGCGAGGTCTGTGCCGCCAGCGGTATGTCGGCGACCTCGTCGAGAAACAGGGTGCCGCGATGGGCAGCGCGCGCGAGCCCCGGCGCGCCTTTGGCGCGGGCATTGGTGAAAGCCCCGCCCTCGTGGCCGAATATTTCCGCGATGAATAGATCCTCCGGCACCGCACCGCAGTTGACGGGCACGAACTCGCCCTTCCGCTGGCTCAGGCGATGAACATGGCGCGCCATCAGTTCCTTGCCGGTTCCCGTTTCGCCTGTGATGTGCACGGGCATCCCGAGGGCGACGGCGTCCGCGAGATTGGCAAGCGCCTGCCGGATCGAGCTGTCGTCGCAGGTGAAGTCCGGCATGCCCTCTTTCGGCAGCAGCGCGGGAACGGACGACGCGGTTCGCGGCGACCGCACGCTGCTTCGCCCCTGGGCGATCTGGCGGCAAGCCATGAAAACGCCGCTGCCGGCACGGTCGCGAATGCGGATGATGCCGCCGTTGAGGAGCCCGTCCATCGCCGCTCCGAAGCCGGATTCGAACAGCGCATCGAAATGGCTGCCGAGCGTCGCCGGCAGACCGGCCAGCAACGCCTTTCCGGAACGGTTGATGGAGGTGACATCGCCCGAGGGCGATACCGAGATCAGGCCCGCGGACAGCGTGTCGAGATATTCCACGCGCGGATGGAAGGCGAAGACGAAGCTGCTGGAAAAATCCTGAAACACCAGGCCGTTCTCGATCTGGGCCGCGGCCATCCGCACGAGGGCATGCGTATGCTCCTGCCGCGCGTCATGGGCGCAGGAGGCATCGAGCAGGCCGAGGATCTCTCCGTGCGAATTGAAGATCGGCGCTGCCATGCAGCTCAGATGGCCATGGCAGGCGAAATAGTGTTCCCGCCCGTAGATCGCTACGGGCTTTTCGGTCATGGCGGCAAGCCCCAGCGCATTGGTGCCGCGCTCGCTCTCGTTCCACATGCTGCCGGGAATGATCGAACGGCCGGCCGCACTGTCGGCGAATTCCTGGTCGCTGATCGTATCGAGGACGATGCCATCAGCATCCCCGAGCGCGATCATGAAGTTCGATCCGGCGATCTGCGAATGCAGAAGCTGCATTTCGGCCAGCGCCAGCCGGCGCATGGAGACAGTCGCCTCGCGCCGGCGGCGAACATCGGAAAACGGCACGACGCTGCGTTGCGGCGCGGCCCGCGGATCGAGGCCGCCGTCGCGACATCGCTGCCAACTCTCGGCGACAATCGGCTGAAGGGTGCCGACCGGAAAACGGTCACCCTTCTCCAGCGCATTGCGTGCCCGGTCCATTCCCGAAAGATGCTGCATGGCTACTCCTCATGCGCCATGACACCGAGAATAACAGCCGCTGGCAGGATGACAATAGACAGAAACTGGACAGTTCTGCTGTTCACCGCGTTCAGCCAATGAACAGGCAGACTCCGGCGATTTTTTGATATCCTATTGATAAGAATAGGAAATGTAATCTGGAACGGCAATTGCAGCCGTGTCTTCTGCAACGGGCATCGATCCCGTCGATGGAGGAGACATCAGCATGAAGGCGCAGGTTCTGAACAAATATGACGACAATCTGAAAGCGGAGCAGTGGGTTTCGCTGCAGGAGGTCCCCGATCCTCAGATCAAGAAATCCACCGATGTCATCGTCCGCATCGGCGGCGCGGGAGTCTGCCGCACGGACCTCCACATCATCGAAGGCGTCTGGCGGCCCCATATGGATCCGACCGGAGATAGCCTCCTGCCGCTGATCATGGGCCATGAGAATGCTGGCTGGGTGGAAGCCATCGGCAAGGAGGTCGAGGGCATCAAAGTCGGTGATCCCGTTATCGTTCATCCGAAGATTTCCGGCGGCACCTGCCTTGCCTGCCGGCGCGGTTTCGACATGCACGGCCCCGGCAAGTTTCCGGGCCTCGACAGCAACGGCGGCTATTCGGAATATCTCTGCACGTCGGAGCGCAATATCGTGCCGCTGCCGAAGACGCTGGCCCCCAAGGATGTCGCGCCCTATGCGGATGCGGGGCTGACAGCCTATCGCGCCGTCAAGAAGGCGACGCGGCATCTGCTGCCCGGCGAAAGCTGCGTGGTCATCGGCGCAGGCGGGCTTGGCCATATTGCCATCCAATGCCTCAAGGCGATGTGCGCCGCTGACGTGATCGTCGTCGATATGTCCGACGATTCGCTGGCACTCGCGCGCAAGATCGGCGCCGACAAGCTCGTGAAGGCCGATGGCAACGAGGTCGAGGCGGTGCTGCAGTTGACCGAGGGCAAGGGTGCCGAAGCCGTCATCGACTTCGTCGGCGAAAAGGGCACCACCACCAGGGGGCTGGCGATGACCCGGCCGATGGGCAGCTATTATGTCGTCGGATACGGCGAGGACATCCGCGTGCCGACGGTGGACATGGTCATCACCGAGAAGAACATCATCGGCAACCTGGTCGGAACCTGGGCCGAACTGGTGGAACTGATGGCGCTCGCCGACCGCGGTCTGGTGGATCTGACGACCGTGGAATACAAGCTCGTCGACGCCAACAAGGCGCTCAAGGATCTGCACAACGGCAAGATCCACGGGCGTGCCGTGCTGATCCCTTGAACGCATCGGCGCTGACACCAGGACATGCGCTCTCCGACCAGAGTCCGGCCGGAGAGCATTGTCGTGAGCGAAACCCAGCGCGAGGGAGGAAGAAATGATGTGCAGGGTCTTGAGCCATCAGGGGCAGGATAGGTTCATCAAGGTCAGCCGATCGGTCCGGATTGCCGGGCATTCGACCAGCGTGCGGCTGGAATCGGCCTTCTGGAATGCATTGGAAGAGATGGCCGCCGTGGAAGGGCTGTCGATAGCGAAGCTGATAGCGGCACTGTACGGCGAGGCCCTGGAGCAACATGACGACATGTCCAACCTCGCCTCGATGCTGCGGACCGTCTGCCTGCTCTACCAGCAGGAGCGCAATGCACAGGCCGCCATACCGCTACAGCCGGCCTGATCCGAGCGCGGCTGCCGTTGATCAGCACGGGAAGCCGCGCGAGAAAACCTGTCCCAAGGCGGATTCACGCCTTGGGTAGAGTAACCTCGCTGTCGGCGTCGGCTTTGCCTTCGGCGATCCAGCGCGCGCCGAGCACCAGCGCGCCCATGCTGAAATCCTTGCCATGGGCTGCGACCATCTCCTGCGACAGTCTGGCGATCCTTTCGAAAAAGGCGTCCTTGCTCTTTTCCTCCACTGAGAGTTCGGCCAGCATGATTTCCTCCATTTGCGTTTTTTTCATTTGAAAAGCTCCACCGGAAAGGTGATGACCGCGACGTTGCCGAGCGCATCGCCCATGGCGAGATGCCGGCCGTCGACCGTCCACTGAAGCGCCGTAACCTGACCGCCGGCCGGCCGCACGACGAGCTCTTCCCGCGCGCCAAGAGGCGCCACGACCACCTGGCCGTTGGCATAGCCGGCGGCTACGAGACGGCCGTTAGGCTGGGCCGCAACGGCCTGCACCAGGACGAGACCGGCGCGACCTGTCGCCAGCGCACCCGCGGCACTGTTATCGAACGGCGGCGTCTCCATCGACCAGCCGGCGATGCGATAGGCGCCGGCGGCGACGAGCGCGTTTTCCCGCGTGCTCCAGGCCAGTTCACGAACCGGCCCCGGGAAATCGCCAAGCTGCATGTGGCGGCCGGAACCCACATCGATGAGACATAGTCCCGCGCCATCGATGCCCAAGGCCAACCAGCGGCCATCGCCGCTCCACCTCAAGCATAGAGAGACGGAGGGGAGCGGAATTTCCAGGAACGGCCGCAGACTGTCGCCGACCTCGTAAAGGATGAGGCTGCGCGAGGCGGCGACCGCCACCTTGGTGCCGTCCCCCGAAAACGCGATCCGCTCCGGGATCCTTTCGCCAAGGTCTATCTCCAGGGCAGGGGCGCTTCCGGCGAAGCGGATATGAAGTCTGTCGCCGACCGAAATCGCCGTCGCCCCGGTCGTCAGGCAATGATCGAAGGCCGAGACCGGCTCGGCGGCGGAGAAGACGGTGTCTGCGATCTCGCCGGCGCGGCTGAGCCGCACGAGGTCGCCCTTCATGCCGGTGGCGAGAAAGCCGCCGTCGCTGTAGGCAGAGACGGCGTCGGCGTCCTTCACCCGCGTGATGATGAGCGGCGCGGCCTTGCCCTGACGGGGCCTTATCGTCGTCTGCCCCCCGTCGACCGTAATGCGGGCTTCCGGTGGCTCGTTGTCCGCCATTCTCGCGAATGCAACCGAACCGTCTTCGCAGACGACGGCAAGCAGCGTCTCATCTTGGTTGAAGCAGACATGACGAACCGGAGCCGGTCGTTGCCAGTTGCGGGCGAGAAGGTCGAACAGAGTGATGTTGGGAACGGCCTGCTGGTTCATGATTGTCCTCCTTTTGCCGCCGCGATCAGGTGATCGATGTCCGTCACCGCCGCCTCCGCCGCTTCGATCTCCGCGACGCAATAGGCCTGGGCCGATCGGATGGCCGCTGCCTGCTCTTCGACCTCGCTCAGTTCCTTTGCGACTTCGTCGTTGGCGGGGTCTTGCTCCAGAGCCAATTGCAGGCGCAGGATCTCCATCTCGATGCCGGATGTTTCCTGGATCAGCTTGTGTATCCTCGCGGTCAGGGCCGAGATGTCCGCCACACAATCAAGTCGGCGCTGCAGCAGTTCCTGGATCGGTTGGTCTTGACCGCTCATGGCGAAATCCTACGTGTTCTGCCGGCGCCGCCGCGGCGCGTGGATTTGAGTAAGAGGAGCCGTGGGATGTTCGACACGATTGGCAGCGCGTTCTTCGATGCCCTGCGCCGGGCGGCCGAACGCCATCTGGAGCATGGCCATCCCTGTATCGAGGCGCTCGGCGCGGCAGCCCGCGGTGCCGATTCCGCGGCGGTTGCTGCGGCGCAGGATGCGCTCGCCGCTCTTGATCCGGCGATCATGAACGCGCTGATGGCTGAAGCACACCGGTTGCTGCGCGAAGATCCGGCACGGATCCTCGGCGGCTGGAACCCCGCTGGCGTCAGCCATTGATGCCGAACCGGCTCGCTCATGGACTGGTCCCTCCCGGTGCTTTCCAGGCTTCGAGCACGGCCGGCAATTCCGGCATCTGCGTTCGGAACTGCCGTTCTGCCAGATCGACATGGCTGCGAAGCTGATCCCATACATCTACGCGGATCATTGTATCTCCCGTCAGCTGCTCGATCTCCTCGACGCGCAGCTGTCTCGACAGCGACACGCCCGAAAAGACGAAATCGCGCAGCAGGATCGCGTGCCTTTCCGCGAAGGCATGTATCATCGGATGGGTTTCGTCGGTGATGCCGGCGGCGGAGAGTTCGCGAAGGATGAACCGCTGAAAATGGCTCTGCATCAAGTGCTGGCTTTCTCCCAGGAAGCGCATCACGAAGACGAGGTCTCGCTGCATGAGCCCGGCGAGTTCGGTGGTGATGTCGCCTCCGACGGGGCCGAGCGGCGTTTGATGCTCGTCCTTGTCTGGCATGAGCTTTTCCAAACCTGAAATAAACAACCCTTTGCGCGAAATATAAGTGATGGATGTGGCGATGTCGATCCCTGTTTATCGCGCTCTTGCAAAAGCTTATAGGCAATCGTTGCAAATATAAATAAAGTTACATCTGTAAATTACGATTGTAAAATAACTTTACACCATTTCACTCTTTCGGTTCTTCAGGCGCCCGGAATTGCCGTAAAACTCACTTGGCACGCCCCTTGCATTGTCTGTTCTCATAAAAGCTATCGCGCTGACAGCGACGCCAGAAGAACGAAGGAGTTGGGGAAGCGACTGACCATCCGTCCAGGAGTCCGGAACTTCCCCGAAGACCTTTGCCTCGATCGACTTGAATGGCCGGCCCGCCGGGACGCGCGCATGCGCATTCCGTTGTCGCGCCCTTCCAACTTTCGCTCGCGGCGTTTCTGGCGCCGTTCCGGCCGAGGCTTGAGGCCTGCGGCACAACAAAGTGGAGGCAGAGGACGATGTCGTCTTTGACACTCAATAAGATAACCTCGCAGCGGGGCATTTCCGTCGGCGAGGCGACCAAGCGGATTTCCGACCTCGGTTGGAATCCCAGCTACGTGCAGGAAGCGATGACGTTTCCGACGGACTACAAGATCACAAAGGCACCCCGTGATCCGATGAAGCAGGTCCTGCGCTCCTATTTCCCCATGCAGGAGGAAAAGGACAATCGCGTCTACGGCGCACTCGACGCGGCGCTACGCGGCGACATGTTCCGCAATGTCGAGCCGCGCTGGGTGGAATGGATGAAGCTCTTCCTGGCGATCATCCCCTTCCCGGAAATTTCCGCCGCCCGCTCCATGGCCATGGTCGCCCGTATCGCTCCGGGTGAAGACCTTCGCACCGGCTTCACCATGCAGATGGTCGACGAGTTCCGCCATTCGACCATCCAGATGAACCTGAAAAAATGGTACATGGAGAACTACATCGATCCGGCCGGCTTCGACATCACCGAGGAAGCCTTCGGCAAGTGCTACGCCACGACGATCGGCCGCCAGTTCGGTGAGGGCTTCATCACCGGCGACGTGATGACCTCGGCCTGCCTGTACCTGACCGTTGTTGCGGAGACTGCGTTCACCAACACGCTCTTCGTCGCGATGCCGTCGGAGGCCGCTCGCAACGGCGACTACGCCCTGCCGACCGTGTTCCTGTCGGTGCAGTCCGACGAAAGCCGGCATATCGGCAACGGCCATTCGCTGCTGATGGCGGCACTGAAGGAGCCGGAAAACCACCTGCTTCTGGAGCGCGACCTGCGCTACGCCTTCTGGCAGAACCACGCCATCGTCGATGCGGCCATCGGCACCTTCATCGAATACGGCACCACGAACCGCGACAAGAACAAGGAGTCCTACGCGGAGATGTGGCATCGCTGGATCTTCGAGGACTACTATCGCACCTACATGCTGCCGCTGGAAAAATACGGCATCAAGATCCACCACGACGACGTGCATGAAGCTTGGAACCGCATCACCAAGAAGCACTACGTCCACAAGGTCGCGCAGTTCTTCGCGGTCGGCTGGCCGGTCAACTTCTGGCGCATCGAGGCGCAGCGCGAAGCCGACTTCGAATGGTTCGAGCACAAGTATCCGGGCTGGTATGCCCAGTTCGGCGAGTTCTGGCGGTGGTACGACAAGCTGAGCCGCCCAGGCGAAACGATCATCACCTTCAACGAGGATGTCGGCTACGTCTATCCGCATCGCTGCTGGAGCTGCCTCGTTCCCTGCCTGATCCGCGAGGACATGGTGGTCGACGAGATCGACGGCAAGCTGCACACCTTCGCCCATGAGCTCGACCGCTGGACCGCCGTCGAGGCCTTCGCAGACGAATACCAAGGCCGGCCGACGCCCGCGATGGGCCGCTTCGGCGGCAAGCGCGAGTGGGAGACGCTCTACCACGGCTGGGATCTTGCCGACGCGATCAAGGACCTGAACTTCGTTCGCTCCGACGGCAAGACGCTGGTGCCGCAGCCGCACCTGCGCTTCGACTCCAAGGACATGTGGACGCTCGACGACGTCCGCGGCCACACGCTGCTGTCGCCGCTGACGCTGCTGCGTGAAATGTCGCCTGCGGAGCGGGAAAATCACATCGCCGAATACCGCGCCGGCTTCACCATCAATCCTTGCAACTGAGCGCATGACAACGCGCGAAGGCCGTTCGCCGGCCTTCGCGCATCCGGGAAGAGACCGCTCCCTTCGGGGAACGGGCGGATTTGGGAGATTTTTTGATATGGCTGACGCTCAAAAAGTGCATGTGGCCGCCCATAAGGTGCGGCTGGAGCCGGTCGGCGTGGAGTTCGAGGTCGAGAACGGCGAGACGGTCCTGAACGCCGCATTCCGACAGGGCATCGCACTGCCGCATGGCTGCAAGGAAGGACAATGTTCCGCCTGCAAATGCGTCCTGCTCGACGGCGAAGTCGACATGCTCAAATATTCGACCTTCGCACTGAACGACATGGAAAAGGATTCCGGTCACATACTGCTGTGCCGCTCCATGGCCTACTCGGACATGGAGGTCGAGCTTCTCAACTATGACGAGGAGGTGCTGTCGAAATCGATCGCCGTGAAGAGCTTCAAGGGTCGCATTTCCAATATCCAGAGGCTCACCCACGATATCAGAGGCATTGAAATCGAACTGGGTTCCCCGATGAAGTTCTGGGCGGGGCAATATGTCGACATCACGGTCACCACGGAAAAAGGGGAGACGATTACACGCTCGTTCTCCATGGCAAATACGCCGCGCGAAACCCAGAAACTCTCCTTCATCATCAAGAAATACCCCCAAGGAAAATTCTCCGGCGAGCTCGATTCCGGAGGAATCCGCGCCGGAGCCGACGTCACCGTCGTCGGACCTTACGGCACCTGCTTTCGACGGGAAGAACGCGAAGGACCCCTAGTGCTGGTCGGCGCCGGCTCCGGCATGTCGCCGGTCTGGTCGATCCTCAACGATCATCTGCTGAGCGGGGAATCCCGGCCCGTCTATTTCTTCTACGGGGCGAGGACGCCGGACGATCTCTTCTATCTCGACCAGATCGCCGCGCTCGTCGATCGCCATCCGGAAGTGACCTTCATACCGGTGCTGTCGCATGCCGATGAAACCAACGATTGGTCGGGTGAACGCGGCTTCGTCCACCAGGCGGTCGACGCCAGGCTCAAGGAACTCGGGATCGACGGTGAAGGCGATGTCTATGCCTGCGGCCCACCGGTCATGATCGACGCGCTGCAGCCGGTTCTGTTCATGAACGGCTTCGAGAGCGAGCGCATCTTCTTCGACAAATTCACGACTTCGTCCGGAGGAGCTCCGGGTCACTAGAGCTGGACGAAGATCGGACAGCAACACCGCAACGCAACAAGGGAGCGAGAACTATGCCAGCATTATCAAGTTCAGTCGGATCAGGGGCCGCCGGCGCGGCGATATTCGCCGATTCCGACAGCCGCAGATACCGCTATTTCGAGCCGAAGGGCCAGCGTGCCACGCATTACGAGGACGTCACCGTCGACGTTCAGCCGGATCCCGAGCGCTATCTGATCCAGAACTGGATCATCTCCTTTGCCAATGGCAAGGGCGCTTACGTCAAGGACAACACTGCCGTCAGAAGCTCCAACTGGCATGCCTTCCGTGCGCCCGATCAGGAATGGGAGCGAACCCATTACCAGCGCCAATCGAAGATCGAGACTATGGTGCAGAGCGTCATCGCCAATGCCCGCCGCGCCGGCGCGCCGAAGACCTTCGACAAGGCCTGGGCCAAGATCCTGCAGGCGCATCTCGGAGCCTGGAAGCATGTGGAGTTCGGCCTCGGCACCTCGCTGATGCAGGCGCAGCGCTACGGCTACACCCAGATGATCAACAACGCCACGCTCACCAACTCTTCCTACAAGCTCCGGCTCGCGCAGGACATCACCCTCTATCTCGCAGAGATCGGCATGGACATTCCGGGCTGGGACGATGAGCTCGGCAAGAAGACCTGGCTCGAGGACGGCGTCTGGCAGCCCACCCGCGAGGCGATCGAGACCATCATGGGCGCGACCGACTATCTCGAGCAGTATTTCGCGATCAACATCGTGTTCGAGCCGTTGGTAGGCGAACTGTTCCGCTCGGGCTTCCTGATGCAGGTAGCCGCCGCCAACCACGATTTCGTCACGCCGCCGGTAATCTCCGCGGCCGAGGCAGACTACGAGCGCAATCTCGCCAACGCGATCGACCTGATCTACCTGCTCGCCAACGACAATTCCTACGGCGACTCCAACAGGAAGATCGTCCAGGGCTGGCTCGCCAAGCATGGGGCCCTGGCTGAAAAAGCCGCGCAGGGGCTTCAGCCGATCTGGTCGATGCCGCATTCCAAACCGGTTTCCTTCGCCGACGTCCAGGCCCAGTCCCAGGAACGCCTCGGCAAGATTCTCGGCGAACTCGATCTCAAGCGCTAATCGGAGGAGTATTTTTCCATGTCAACCGTTGCACGCGACAACTCGCACGACAACATCTTCAAGTCCATGAAGGATATCACCTTCGAGCAGACGATTTCCCACCAGTGTGGCGTCACGATGAACGACTCGGTCGAGGCGCGCGCCATTGCCGAATTCATGAGCAAGAAGCCCGGTGTGACCGTCACCTACCAGCCGGCCATGATCCGCATCGACGGCGATGGCAAGCTGATCTTCAAGATGGACGAGATCAGCGAATATCTCGGACGGGAGATGACCGCCGAAATCTTCGAGGTCAACACGTCCACGCACTATGGCCGTATGGTCCGTATCGACGACAACACCGTGATCCTCTTCGGCGATATGGATGAGGTGTTCGAATACATCTGACATCCCGAACGGCGATTGGAGGCGTGCCCTTCAAGGGCGCGCCTCCTCGAAACAAGACAGGTTTGGAGGAGAAAACCATGTACGTCACACCCGAAGGCAAAGAGATTTTTATCGTCGACGGCCATACGCATTTCTGGGACGGGAGCCCGGAAAACCAGCGAAACATTCACGGCAAGCAGTTCGTCGAATGCTTCTACGCCTACCACACTGCGCTCAGCCCCAAGGAGCAGCTTTGGGAGAAGAGCAAGTTCGAGAAATACAGCGCCGACGACCTCTACCGGGATCTGTTCATCGATGGTCCCGACGACGTGGCGATCGTCCAGTCGACCTATCTGAAGGATTTCTACAAGAACGGCTTCAACACGATCGAGCGCAATGCCGAGATGGCCAAGCGCTATCCGGAACGCTTCATCGTCAATGGGTCCTTCGATCCGCGTGATGGCGAGAAGGCCCTCGAATACATTCACTACATGAAGGAGACCTACGACATTCAGGGCGTGAAGATGTATACGGCCGAATGGAACGGCGCTTCCAAGGGCTGGAGGCTCAACGATCCCGACGCCTATCGCTGCTTCGAGCTCTGCGAGAAGCTCGGCATCAAGAACATCCATGTCCACAAGGGCCCGACGATCATTCCGCTCAACAAGGATGCCTTCGACGTCCATGACGTCGACCATGCAGCGACCGACTTCCAAAACCTCAACTGGATCGTCGAGCATTGCGGCCTGCCGCGCCTCGACGACTTCTGTTGGATTGGCGTCCAGGAGACCAATGTCTATGGCGGGCTTGCCGTGGCCCTGCCGTTCATCCATTCGCGGCCACGCTATTTCGCTGAGGTGATTTCCGAACTGCTGTTCTGGGTCGGCCCCGAGAAAATCCTGTTTGGGTCCGACTACGCGATCTGGACGCCGCGCTGGTTGGTCGAGAAGTTCTGGGCGTTCGAATTGCCCGAGGATATCAAGCAGGAGCGCGGCGTCGATCTGACGCCGGAGATCAAGGAGAAGATCCTCGGCCTGAACGCGGCGCGCCTCTACGGCATCGACATCGCCGCCAAGAAGAAGGCGCTTGCCGGATCGCCATTCAGCGTTGCCGCGGAGTGAGCCGATGAGTGCCACCGATCTGAATGAAAGCCGCCAGGGGGAGCTCTGGCGGCGGCTGGAGCAGGTGAACGACCCGGAATTGGATGAACCGGTCACGGAGATGGGTTTCATCGAACGGGCTGAGATCGCCGGTGACGGCCATGTCGAAGTCGACTTTCGCCTCCCGACTTATTGGTGCTCGCCCAATTTCGCCTTCCTGATGCTGGAGGACATGCGGGCGGCGCTCGAGGCGCTGTCATGGTCGCCGCGCTTCCGCATTGCCCTGCATGACCACATGTTCGCGGAGGAAGTGAACCAGGGGATTGCAGTCGGCAAGAGCTTCGCGGAGATTTTCGGCACATTGGCCGAAAAGGTCGATCTGGAAGCGTTGCGCGAGAAGTTTCGTCTCAAGGCTTTCAAGCGGCGGCAGGAGGCAGTGATCCTCGACCTTCGGGCTGCCGGACTTTCCGATGGGGCGATCGTCGGCATGACGCTCACCGATCTGGATGCTCTGCCTACAGGAGAGAGCGAGACGGCCAAGCGCAGGCTCCGCTATCGCGAGGCTCTGCTCGCGCGCCGGCCCGGCCTGCGTGCGAATGCCAGGGTGATCGTCGATTGGGAGGGCACGCCGGTCGAAGTGGATGCATTGGCGGCTCATCTCGCCCACCTCCGCAGCGTGCGCATCAACATGGAGTTCAACGGCGCGCTCTGTCGTGGGCTGAAGCAGACGCGATACAAGGAGATGGAAAGGATCGACGGCGAGCCGACCTTGGTCGACTTCATCGTCGGGCGCGTTCCGTCTCCTGCCATACCGCCTCACGCGACCGATCATTAAGACGACAGCCTGCAGGGAAAGATCCCACGCAACGAACCGCCGTTCAGGCGGAAGGAGGAGGAGTCATGCCAAAACTGATGCTACACAATTCCGAAGCTCGGCGCGCGCTTGCGCGCGGCGTCGGGCGGCTCGCCGCTGCGGTCGAGCCCACTCTCGGCCCCCGGGGAATGAATGCCATGATCGACCGTCCGATCGGCACGCCGCTGGTCACGCGCGACGGCGTCAGCATCGCCTCGGAGATCGAGCTCTCCGATCGTTTCGAGAACATGGGCGCGCAGGTGGTCCGCGAAGTCTCAATGCAGACGAACGATATTGCCGGCGACGGCACGACGACGGCCATCGTGCTGGCCAATGCGCTGGTGCAGGAGGGGATCGCGGCCAATGAGCAGGGCGCCAAATCCGTCGACCTCTGCAAGGGCATCGATCTCGCGGTGGAGAAGATTGTAGAGGCGCTGAGGAGCAGGGCCAGGCCGGCCAACGGCAATGGCGTTCTGTCGGCGGTCGCCAATATCGCAGCCACCGATCCGAAGCTTGGCGCGCTCGTCGCCGAGGCCTATGAACGGGTGGGAACGGAGGGCGTCATCACCACCGATTTCAGCGTGACGACGGAGACCACGCTGGATGTCGCCGAGGGAATGTCGTTCGACCGCGGTTACCTCTCGCATCACATGGTCACCGATAAGGACAAGATGGAGGCCGTTCTCGAACATCCCCTCATCCTGATGACCGATCTCAAGATCAAGGATCCATCCTCCCTCGACGCAGCCCGCCGCATCGCCGACGCGGCGGGCCGGCCCCTGCTGATCCTTGCCGAAGAGATGTCGCCGGAGGCCGTCGTGGCGTTGCTCGGCAAAGAGGGCTCCGGCAGGTATCTGGTCATACACCCCCCGGAATACGGCCATTGGCGAAAGGCGCTGATGGAGGATCTGGCGATTCTGACCGGCGGCCGGGTGATTGCCCGTGACCTCGGCGGCAGGCTGGAGGACATAACCTCCGACGATCTCGGTTCGACTGAACGGGTGAGAACCACTTCCACCTATACCACGATCGTCCGCGGCGGCGGCGATCCAGCGGCGATTGCCGCACGGCGGGCGCAAGTTCAGCGTCAATACGAGATCGCGCCGCCCAATATCGAGCAGGACAAGCTGCGCGAGCGGCTTGCCAAGCTTTCCGGCGGCACGGCCGTGATCTATGCCGGTGGGGTGACACCCGTCGAGCAAAAACGCACGATCCAGCTCATCGAGGATTCCCTGCATGCCGTGCGCGCCGCAGTGGAAGAAGGTGTCGTCGCCGGCGGCGGCTCGGCGCTCGCCCAGGTCGCGCCGGTTCTGGATCACGTCCTGCAGACGGTCAGCGGCGATGTGGCGGAAGGAGTGCGCCTCGTCAGGTCCGTGCTGACACGGCCACTCTCGCGCATTGCCGTCAATGCCGGTGCCGATCCGGCAGCGGTCGTCGAAGAGGTTACCCGCGTCAATGGCGGCTATGGCTATAACGCCTCGACCGGCAAGTACCAGAACATGATTGAAGCCGGTATCATCGATCC
The DNA here is from genome assembly GCF_012641395.1 of Rhizobium sp. P32RR-XVIII. Lineage (GTDB taxonomy): Bacteria > Pseudomonadota > Alphaproteobacteria > Rhizobiales > Rhizobiaceae > Rhizobium. The sequence continues at coordinate 602,968 of NZ_JABAIH010000003.1, forward strand.
GGTGCGCGTCACCTACACGGCATTGCGCAACGCGGCATCGGTGGCGAAGCTTATCCTGACGACGGAGACGCTGATCGGCGACCTCGCCGAAGACGAGATCGATCCGACCGCCGGACCCGCTCTGGGCGGCGGGGCAGAGCGACTGGGGCGACACTAACCGGGATTGATCGCCGGCGGCGACCTGCCGCCGGCGATGCCTTTCGAAGGGCAGCTTTCCGAAACGACAAGGAAAACGTGATGGACCAGAAAACTGATAGCGTAAGCAAGTGTCCCGTGCCGCACGGCAATGCCGCAAATCGCCCGGCCAACCGCGACTGGTGGCCGAACCGGCTCGACGTGCAGGTTCTGCACGGCCACAATGTCCGCTCCGATCCGATGGGCGAAGCGTTCAATTATGCCGAGGAATTCAAGAAGCTCGATCTCGATGCGCTGAAGAAGGACCTTCATGCGCTGATGACCGACTCGCAGGAATGGTGGCCGGCAGATTTCGGCCATTACGGCGGTCTCTTTATCCGCATGGCATGGCACAGCGCCGGCACGTACCGCATCACCGACGGCCGCGGTGGCGCCGGCCAGGGTCAGCAGCGTTTCGCACCGCTGAACAGCTGGCCTGACAACGTCAACCTCGACAAGGCCCGCCGCCTTCTCTGGCCGATCAAGCAGAAATACGGCAACAGCATTTCATGGGCCGACCTTTTGATCCTCACCGGCAACGTTGCACTCGAGTCGATGGGTTTCAGGACTTTCGGATTCGCCGGCGGTCGCGCCGACGTCTGGGAGCCGGAAGAGCTCTATTGGGGTCCCGAGGGCACCTGGCTCGGCGACGAGCGCTACAGCGGCGAGCGCGAACTCGCAGAGCCGCTCGGTGCCGTGCAGATGGGCCTCATCTACGTCAACCCGGAAGGCCCGAACGGCAGTCCGGATCCGCTCGCTTCGGCCCGCGACATCCGCGAAACCTTCGCCCGCATGGCGATGAACGACGAGGAAACCGTCGCGCTGATCGCCGGCGGCCACACCTTCGGCAAGACCCACGGCGCCGGTGACCCGTCCTTCGTCGGCGTCGAGCCGGAAGGCGGCGTGATCGAGGATCAGGGCCTCGGCTGGAAGAGTTCGTTCGGCAAAGGCAGCGCCGGCGACACGATCGGCAGCGGGCTTGAAGTCACCTGGACGCAGACGCCGACGCAGTGGAGCAACTACTTCTTCGAAAACCTCTTCGGTTTCGAATGGGAGCTGACCACAAGCCCGGCTGGCGCCAAGCAGTGGGTGGCGAAGGACGCTGAGGCGTCCGTTCCCGATGCCTTCGATCCCTCGAAGAAGCATCGTCCGACCATGCTGACCAGCGACCTGGCGCTGCGCTTCGACCCGGTCTACGAGAAGATCTCGCGTCGCTTCCTGGAAAATCCGGCTAAGTTCGCCGACGCCTTCGCCCGCGCCTGGTTCAAGCTGACTCACCGCGACATGGGTCCGAAGGTCCGCTATCTCGGAGCGGAAGTTCCGGCTGAAGATCTGATCTGGCAGGACGTGATTCCTGAAGTCGACCACAAGCTCGTCGACGACGCCGACATCGCGGCTCTGAAGGAAAAGGTGCTCGCGACCGGTCTTTCCGTTCAGGAACTGGTTTCCACCGCCTGGGCGTCGGCCTCGAGCTTCCGCGGCTCCGACAAGCGTGGCGGTGCCAATGGTGCACGCGTCCGTCTTGCCCCACAGAAGGACTGGGAAGCCAACCAGCCGGCGCAGCTCGCAAAGGTTCTCGGCGTTCTCGAAGGCGTCCAGAAGGACTTTAACGCTGCCCAGACTGGTGGCAAGAAGATCTCACTGGCGGATCTGATCGTTCTTGCCGGTGCGGCCGGTGTCGAAAAGGCGGCAAAGGCTGCGGGCCAGACGGTCAACGTTTCGGTCACGCCGGGCCGCATGGATGCGTCCGACGCACAGACCGATGCAGCGTCCTTCGCGGCGCTTGAGCCGCGCGCCGACGCGTTCCGCAACTATGTCAACAGCAAGCGCAAGCAGTTTATGAAGGCCGAAGAGGCTCTCGTCGACCGGGCGCAGTTGCTGACGCTGTCCGCACCTGAGATGACCGTCCTCATCGGCGGCCTGCGCGTGCTGAAGGCGGGCGCTCCGGAACATGGGGTCTTCACCTCGCGCCCGGAAACGCTGACCAACGATTTCTTCGTCAACCTGCTCGATATGGGCACAAAGTGGGTTCCGCTCACCGGCAAGGACGGCGTCTACGAAGGCCGCGACCGCAATACGAACGAACTGAAGTGGACCGGCACCCGTGTCGACTTGATCTTCGGCTCGCATTCGCAGCTTCGGGCCATCGCCGAAGTCTACGGCCAGTCGGATGCCAAGGCGAAGTTCGTCAAGGACTTCGTCGCGGCCTGGAACAAGGTCATGAACGCCGATCGTTTCGATCTCGTCCGGTAGACGGCGTCCGGGCGCGTGCTTGCCCACTGCGCCCGGACTTCCCCGTGTTCTGGAGCGGCCGGCATTGCCCATGCAATGCCGGCGCATCATTTTCAGGCGTAGCTGCGCTTGATCCCGAACTGGTCCATTTTCCGGTAAAGGGTCGGTCGCGATATTCCGAGCCGAAGTGCAACCTTGCTCAAATTACCATGCTCTGCTGCCAACGCCGCAATGATTGCATGGCGCTCTGCCTCGGCAAAACTGAGGACATAGTCTTCTGCCTCCATGGGGTCACTGCCAACCTGCCAATGTTCAGCCATCTCGGCAGGTAGGTCGTCGATGCAGACCAGGCGGTTGCGGGCAAAGAGATGCAGCCGCTCTACGAGATTTCGCAGTTCCCGTACATTGCCGGGCCAGCGATAGGTGACGATCGCATCAAGCACCTCGTTGGTGAAACGGAGCGAGGACACGCCTCTTCGATTGGCCATGATGCGATTGAAGTGATCGAGCAGCAGCAGACAGTCATCACCACGGTCCCTCAGCGGAGGGACCTCAATTGAAACGGCGCTGACGCGATAGAAAAGATCGCGGCGGAAACGACCGGCGGCTACCTCCTGTTTGAGATCGCGGTTCGTCGAGGCGACGAGCCTGACGTCGACAGATCGCGCACGGCCGTCCCCAAGGCGATGAACGACGCGCTCTTCTAACACGCGCAGCAGGAACGGCTGGATATCCAGCGGCATTTCACCGATTTCGTCGAGACTGAGGACGCCGCCATTTGCCAGTTCGAAGACACCGGCCTTACCGTCGCGCGAAGCCCCGGTGAAGGCGCCGGGCACGTGGCCGAACAATTCACTGCCGAAGAGTTCCTTTGTGACGGCGCCGCAATTGAGTGCGATGAAGGGACTGCCGGCGGATTTTCGGCTGCCGGCATGGATGAGACGCGCGAACAGTTCCTTGCCGACGCCAGTCTCCCCTTCGATCAGTAGCGACGTCACGTCCTCCGTTTCCGCAACCCGGCAGGCTATATCGACGGCCATGCACAGGGCCTGGCTTTCACCGACGATCTGGCCGCATGCTTCCTTCAACAGATCGGACGCGCGACTGCCGATCGACACAGTTCGACCGCCGGTATTTTTCGGAAACACCAGAGCGGCGCCGCGAATATCACCGTCCAGTTCGAGCGGACAAACATCGCAATTGCGCATTGTTTCAGGAAGGCTTGTGGCGACGGTGTCCAAAAAGCCGGAGCCCGTCAGCTCCGGCGACCAACAGTTCGGGCCGCCCTGACGAACGGTTTCGCCGAGCCGCCGCCCTTCCGGCAACGGTACGTTGTTGTGGTAGATTGCCCGGCCTTGCCGATCGATGATCAGCAGACCATCGCTGGCGTGATAGTTGTTGGCGGAGGCGATGAAGGCCTCCAGCAGCCGCATTCGTTCAGCCGTCTGCGAGTCGGCGAGCGCTCTCTCTATCTCGCGTGCCGCGGCGGCAACGAGTGCGATGTTGTGGAGGCGGAAGATATCGGGGTGTCCCGAAAGATCGACAACGCCAATGATCTTGCCGTCGAAGGGATCCCGGATCGGCGCGCCAGCGCAGGTCCAGCTCTTGATGCCGGCGCAGAAGTGTTCGGCCGCGTGAACGAAGACCGGCTCGCCGGTCCAAAGAGCAGTCCCGATACCATTGGTGCCGACGACGTCTTCGGTCCACTTGCCCCCAACGCCGAGGTGGATGTTCATGCCGTCGAAGATGGTCCTCTTGTCGCCAATGACATTGATCAGGACACCATCACTGTCGGCCAGGGCGAGCATGGCGCCGGTTCCGTCCAGCATTCGGCCGATCATCGAAAATGGACGCGTTGCGGCCTCCATCAGTTCGGAGCTGCCGCGTGTCAGCGCCTCAACGGCATCGCGATCGGTCTCGATGGGTGCCTCATTGCGTTGGGAATTGATGCCTCCCTCGGCGCAGCGATACCAGGAATCGTGAATTGTAGAGCGCACCGGCAGTGTATTGCGCTTGGTTTCATTTTTACCCTCCAGGAGCCTTTCCCAAGCCTTGGTGACGCCGACTTCATCGTAATCGGAGCGCAGCAGAGCGCCGCTCGGCATGAGAGCGGAGATGTGGGGTACTCGTTCTGGGCCAATTTCGTTTATGCCATGTGAATTCCGCTTCATGGAGCTCTCACAGATTGAGCATCGAGAAAAATTCGGCGCTCACCAGCGGTCGCGGCCTTGCCGAAAATGGGGAGATCAGGTTTCCGGGACCATGTCGATACGGCGGCCGATATCGGCCGTAAGTTCTTCCACGTCATAAGATGTCCCAATGATTACGCCGTCCATGTCGACAAGTGCCTCGGTGGTCGCATCGTCAAGCGGCGCGATATAGCCATTACCTTTAACGGCCAGGGTAAAAATCTTGCCGCTGGAGGTCTCGCGAATGTCGCCGAAATGCTGAAGTTGCCGGCCCGAATTTACATCGACGGCAATCACGCGGCCATTGGGCGTCGCCCTGATCCGTGGCTCAGGTACGGATTCAACGACCGGGGTATTGCCGATGTTGATGATGAGCCCATCCGGCTGCGGGAGTTCGCGCGGCTTTTGGGATAGGGAATAACGGCCATTGCTCAGATGGTCGGCAAGCTTGGTGATCACGCCACGATTTTGTTCGATGAAGCGCCTAATCTGGACGTCCTCGCGCCGAGGCCCATCCCGCTTCGAAAATATCTCGACCATGAATCCTCCCAGATCATGATTGCATTTTCTAATGCGTTGTTGTCGCAAAAGCGTAGCACATTTCCTCCAATGCACCAGCGTAAAGCCTTATCACCGGTGAGCACGAAATGGTGGTACAGGAGGGCGGCATGCGGAGATATCGGTCGATTGGGCTCGAGATAATTCGTCTTGACCACTTCGTCCAGATGCCAGACATCGCTTGGGCCTGGCGGTTTTCGACGCAAACGGCCGGCATAGTCTGGGCCGAACTTCCTGGCCCGACAACGGATCATCTCATAGGAAACGACGATACCGTGCTCCAACAGCATCTCTTCTACCAGACGCAGGCTCAGCGGAAATCGGAAGTAGAGCCAGACCGCATGGGCGATCACAGACGGTGGGAAACGATGACGCTTGTAACTGACGGGGGGACTGGATCATGGCCACCGACTAGCAGCCAACAACGTCGACTCCGGTTAACCTGACATCACCCCCGCCGTTTCTGTTTTCTCAATCTCGAGGTCGCTCCGGAATGAAAAGGGCTCGGTCCATATGAACCCAGCGCTCTATCTCCTGCCAGACTGTCCTCACACGCGGGGATTCCGCAAGGTCGCTATGCACCACCATCCAATATGTGCGCTCCAGCCGGACAAGGTCTGGCAAAATGATTTCGAGCGACGGATCGATATCGGCCATGTAGCAAGGCAAAATTCCCATAACGGCCCCGCTTCTCACAGCCTCGAGTTGCGCGGTTACCTCCGTCGTTCGAAGATCCGGCGTGATGACAACATCGCCGAAGGTCATCATGTCGAGTTCGGTCGTATACAGTAACTCGTTGATGTAGCCGCACCAACGGTGGTCCCGAAGGTCCTCAATGACCAACGGGCGCTTTCTCGAGTTGAAATAGTCGCACTGAGCGTAGGCCGCAAGCACGTATGATGAAAGCTTTTTAAACCGAACGTCGCCCGTTTCTGGTCGATCCATGACGATGGCGATGTCGACATCACGCATTCCGAGTGAAAACGTTCTCGGCAGTGCGACGAGTTCAATTTCCAGTCCGGGAAACATCTCCCCGAGCAGGGGAAGGCGGGCTGCCAGATAATGTGCGCCAAAGCCGACCGATGTACCGATGCGGACTCGTCCTGATATTTCCCGATTGCTCTCTCTGAGGCTCATGACATCGCGAATTATGATCGACTCCAGCCTCTCCGCCGCGGCGAGGAGTTTTGAGCCCTCACTCGTCAAGCTCAAGCGTCGGCCAGCCCGCTCGAAAAGCGAAACGCCCATCTTTTCTTCCAAGCGCACGATGCGCCGGCTGATCGTCGATTGTTCGAGACCAAGTGTCCGCGTCGCTCCGGCCATCTGTCCCGCCCTTGCAACCCCCAAAAAGACCCGTATATCGCCCCATTCCATGCCTGCGCGGCTCCATTGTTAATCTGCATTTCGCAACTCCCAATTTTTCTGTCTCCCGCATTGTTCCTAGCGGTTGGGGATTGCATCGCATCCTCGAAGAACCGGCCGGAGGGGTCCACCCCAAGGTTCGATCATCGTCTGACAGGTTACCATGTCGCTGTGCAATCATACGATGCAAGATACGTGGCTTATGTCAGAGCAATTCGTCGCACATGCTGCATGGAAATTGCTCCCCGAACGGAGATGAAGACGATAAATCCTGGGAGGACTGATCGTCCGTGAATCACCACCGAGACTGTGAATTTTGCAAAAGCCAATCCCGATCTTTCGGATTGAAGCTTCGTTCAATGCCAGTCATGTCTCGCGGCGGGAGATTTCATTGGGGATGAGCTTGGCAGGAAGAGGTCAGCGATCCTCATAGATAGCACAGCGCCAAAAGGAGGCGTTATGAACAACGGTATCAACGATAAAGTCGTGCTCATTACTGGTGGTAGCTCCGGCATCGGTGCCGAGACGGCGCGTCATCTGGCCTCCAAAGGGGCTAAAGTCGCTGTAGGGGCGCGCCGGAAGGACAAACTCGACGCGGTCGTGCAGACGATCACCGAGGCTGGCGGAACCGCAAGGGCATATGTGCTGGATGTTGTGAACAAGGATCAGGCGAAGTCCGTCGTCAACGCTGTACTAGCGGATTTTGGCAGGCTTGACGTTCTGGTCAACAATGCGGGCATCATGCCGATACGCCCCATGTCGGAGGTTAACACCGAAGAATGGGACGCCATGATCGACGTCAATATCAAGGGGACCCTCTACGGCATTGCTGCGGCGCTTCCAATTTTTCTGAAGCAGGAGAGCGGTCATATCATCAATCTGACTTCGATTGCCGGCATCAAGGTCTTTGCACCTGGCGGGACGGTCTATTCCGGTACCAAATTCGCCGTGCGAGCCATTTCCGAGGGATTGCGGCAAGAAGTTGGTACCAAGTTGCGCGTAACGACCGTTGCGCCTGGAGCGGTGGACAGTGAGCTCAAATTCACGACAACCGGAACGGCTGAATCAGCGGTGCATGATTTTTACAAGATTGCCATGCCGGCAAGTTCAATTGCCCGAGCAATCGCATACGCCATCGAGCAACCAACTGACGTCGATGTCAACGAAATCGTGGTCCGTCCTATCGTGCAGGACTTCTGACGCCTTAGGAGACATTTGTGGGGACCGGTCTAAGGATCGGTCTCCCGAATTGCCGGTCAACCTGCCGAGGCAGGCTCAGAGCTTTCTTGACGGGCCATTCCTATCGCCTTCCTTCAAGATCGCTGGCTCCAAAATTAGTGGTCTGGCTAGCGTACCGCGCATCGCCACAGCGGATTGCCTATCCTGCTTTGGTTTTGTGTGCCGAAAGAGCAGCAAAGCTCGCGAAATGTGCGATTGCGAGAACAGTGAGGGCGCCGATTGCAATCGCATAGCCGTCAGTCAGGTCATAGAGCAAACTGGCAATCAAAGGACCGCCTGCCATGCCCATGCCTGACGCCAAGCGGCAGAGGCTGAGGACACCGGCCAATGCCGTGAGACTTACGATCAGCCGGGCTCCATTCGCAAGCAGAACCTGCTGGCCGCCAAAGGCGACGCCGAGGACCAGAGGGTAGATGAAGAGCATCGCACTGCTGCCGGAATTCACGACGACCGTCAGTGTCAGGAAAGTGATAACTGCAGCCGAAGCTGCAATGAGCATGGTCCTTGCCGGCCCCCAGAAGTCGCAGACCCAACCTGATATCAGGCGCCAGGCGAAAACGACGAGACCGGCGATCGCAGCCAGCCAGACCGCATTGTCTTCACCGATGTTCTGCTCATCGAAAAGCGCGATCTGCTGCGTCAGGAGGCCATGATAGACCGCAGAACCGCAGAAATAGCTGATGATGAGGGCAGCGAAGATGAACAACGGCAGCCCACCTGTCCCTTTCGCGGACTGAGATCGCCGGACCTTCTTGATACGATCCATCAGCAGCAGATGGATTGGAAAGCCGATAAGCGCGATCGCCACTCCAATCGAAAAATATGCGCTGCGCCAGCCAAGATGTACAATCAGCAAGTGGATGACCGGGATGCCGAGAAATGCGGCAAGGCCCGAGCCGGCGTCAGCTATAGCCATCGCAGTCGCCGGACGTTCGCGAAAACGGCCCGCAAGGACCGTAAAGACTGCATAGGAACTTGTGCAATGCGTGCCAAGCCCCGCAAGTAGTCCAAAGGCGAGCCAATATTGGGTGATGCTACTGACGGCAGCTGTCAGCATAAACGCGAAGGCGAGCAACAGCGAGGCGCCCGCCAGGAGCCTGCGGCTGTCATAGCGGCCGAGGAGATAACCGAAGAAAGGCGCGGTAACCGCGTTGATAAGGGCGAAGGCACCATAAGCGCCGGAAATCGACGACCGCGACCAGTGGAACTCTGCTTCAAGTGCTACGAGAAACAGCCCGAACGAGTTCCAAACAAGGCCCGAGACCATCATCAGCAGGAATGCGGCGGCAAGCCTGACGCGCTTTGCCGTCCGCACCTGGCGTTGCCGCGTCGTATCCGCAGCACGGATCATGATTGCGGCAGTCGTCATTGTCAGTTCACGCGATAGCGCTTGACCATGTCCCAATCGAGCTCGATTCCGAAACCGGGACCTTGCGGAACCTGAATGATGCCGTTGCGGGGATTGGGCCTGTTGGCGATCAGCCCGGCCCAGATCGGGTCGCGCGCGGGCTCAAAGCATTCGACGCAAACCCCGTTCGGGATCGCGGCGATCATATGCATGGCAATCTGCGACTCCTCATGATGGCCGACGCGCAGGTTATAGAGCGCGCACATTGCCGCCGCGCGACGCCATTCCGTAATGCCACCGGCTTCTGACGCATCAAAATTGACGATATCGACCGCACCCTCGGCGATCAGGCGGCGGACGCCTGCGGCGCTGACCTCGCTCTGGCCGGCGTCGATCGGGATGATCGTTGAGCGCCTTACCTGCGCCATCATGCGAGCATCGTCGTACCAGTGGCAAGGCTCTTCGAACCACGCGATGTTGTACTTCTCGATCAACCTTGCAAAGGTCACGGCTTCGGAAACCGACCAGCCACGGTTAGCATCGACAGCAATCCAAAAATCGTCGCCGCCGCCCTTGCGGGCTGCCTCGACGCGCTTGGCGTCCTCTTCCGGCGAGAGACCGCCAACCTTGACCTTGCAGCCGGCGAGACCCGCTTCGCGCAGCCGCTCCATTTCCTTGCCGAGATCGGACAACGTCTTGCCTTCCTCGTAGTAGCCGCCGATGCAGATGATCGGGATTTCCTGGCGATAGCCGCCGAGAAGGCGGCAGACATTGACGCCGGTGGCCTTGCCGATCAAATCCCAGATGGCGCTGTCCATGCAGGCGATCGCTTCCATCACCAGCTTCCGGTCGCGGTTCCACTCTGCCGCCTTGAACATCTTCTTCCAGAGGCGTTCGACGGCGAAGACCTCTTCACCGATCAGCATCGGCACCAGTTCCTTTTCGATGATCTCGACGACGTCGCGCATGTGATCGCGATTGTCACCGTTGTAGATTTCGCTGATTAGTCCTGTATCAGTCTCCATGCGCGTGATGATCGTGCAGCGCTTGGTGACGTTGTAGCGGCTGCCGCCGAAATTGCGGGCAAGTGGGATCTCGACGGCGATGACCGTCACGTTCTTGATCTTCATTTTTTCCTCCGGATTAGACGATGAAAGCTATTCGCCCTTGCTGCCGCCTTCCGACAGACCGACGACGAGTTTTCTTTGGACGAGCAGGTAGAAAAGGATGACGGGGATAGTCACCAGCACTGCCCCCGAAAGCAGCATGCCCCACGAATAAATGTTGTCCTGTCCGATCCAGGTTGCGAGGCCAAGCGGCAGCGTCTTGTTCGTCTCCGAGGAGATGAAGACCAGGGCGAAGAGAAACTCGTTCCAGGCGTGGTTAAAGCTGAAGACGCCGACCGATACGATGCCCGGAAGTGCGAGCGGCACCGTGACCCGCATCATCGCTCCGAGCCTCGTGCAGCCGTCGATCATGGCGCTCTCTTCGAGGCTCACGGGAATGGCGTTGAAATAGGATCGCATGAACCAGAGCGCGAGCGGCAGCGTGAAGGCCGTATTGGCGACGATCAGCGAAATCAGCGTATCGGCCATGCCGAGCTTTACCACATAGATGTAAAGCGGCAGGACGATCAGTACCTCGGGCAGCATGTAGCAGATCAGCGTCGCGCTCGAAAAAGCCCTGATGCCGAAGAAATTGAAACGGCTGAGGCTGTAGGCGCCGAGACCGCCGACAATCAGCGATAGGAATGTTGCCCCAAAGGCAACGATCAGGCTGTTTGCAAAATAGGTGAGGAAGTTGGTCTGCACGAAGAGGTCGCGATAATTCTGCAGCGTCCACTCATGCGGCAGAAAGGTCGGAGGCGTGGCGTAAAGTTCGCCGCCGGGTTTGAACGAGCAGATCAGCATCCAGAACAGCGGGAAGCCGATCACGGTCACTGCAGTCAGCACCAGCAGATACAGCATGATCTTGCTGGTGAGATAATGAACGTCCATCATTTCGCGATTGCGCGGAGCGGACGTGTCGACGCTTTGAACGATGGCGGTCACTGGCGTGCCTCCGCTCTCTTGATGAAGAAAAAGTAGATCGCAAGCAGGACGCAGAGGATGGCGAGCGTGATGATCGCGATCGCGGCAGCACGACCGAACTCGAAATCCGAGAATGCCTTGAGATAGACGAGAACCGGCAGCGTCGTCGTTGCATCCAGTGGTCCGCCGCCCGTCATCAGGTAGATGATCTCGAACTTGTTGAAGGACCAGATGGTTCTGAGAAGCGTCGTCAGCAGGAAGACAGGCATCACGTAGGGCAGGGTAATGCGCCAGAATTGTTGGAAGCTCGAAGCCCCGTCGATCTTGGCGGCCTCATACTGCTCCTGCGGGATCGACTGGAGGATGCCGAGGATCGCGATGACCGCGAAGGGGAAGAACTTCCAGACCCCCACCATGATGACGGAGACCATTGCCAGCGATTGACTGTTCAGCCAGAGCAGCGGCTGGCTGATCAGGCCGATGCCGGTCAGGGTGGCGTTGATGATGCCGACGATGTCGTGAAGCATGTAGCGCCACGTAAGCACGGCAACGACGGTCGGGACGAGGTAGGGTGCCAGAATGACGGCGCGGGCAGCGCCGCGGAACTGGAAGCTCTTGTTAAGCAGAAGCGCCAGTCCCAGCCCCAAGAGCATTTCGAGTGCTACGCTGCCGAAGACCCAGACGAAGGTGTTCCATAGTGCAGTTAGAAAAGTCGGTTCGGTCAGGGCCCAGGCAAAGTTTTCAAGCCCAACGAATGGCCCACTGGTGTCACCCATGCCAACATCCTGCATGGAGGTGAAGAAGACGGTGATCGTCGGGGCGCCGGCAAGCAGGAGCAGCAGGAAGGCGCTCGGTGCGAGCGTTGCGTAGGCGAGCAGCCGGTCACCGGCAAGGGCTGTCTTGGAGTCAGCCATGTGCGGTCCTCCGTTTGGGAAGAGTTGCCGTCTGCGCGACCGCTTTGCCGCTTGCGGTATCGAAGCGTCGCAGCTCCTCGTTGGCGACGGCGAAGGCAACGTCGGTGTTCAGCACCGGCGTGTAGTGGATGCTGGACGGGATACGGGCAATGACCGGCGTTTCAGGAAGATCGCCGCTGATATTCCCGTAAAGCAAGCGGTCACCACCGAGATATTCGACGCGGTGAATTCTGAAGGTGACGCTGGTAACAGAGCTTGCTTCGGGGAAATGCGACTTCGGCAGGAAGTTCTCGGGCCTGAAGCCGAGCGTCATGTCCCCGGTGACGACCAGGTTCATGGGCGGCGACCCCATGAAGGTGGCGACGAACGTGTCCGCCGGATTGAGGTAGATTTCTTCTGGCGTCCCGATCTGGCGAATGGTGCCCGCCTGCATGACCACGATGCGGTCGCCGAGCCCCATCGCCTCGACCTGGTCATGGGTCACGTAGATGGAGGTGACGCCCACACGGTCCTGAAACTGGCGCAATTCCTCGCGCGCCGAATGGCGAAGCTTGGCATCCAGGTTCGACAGCGGTTCATCGAGCAGGAAGACATCGGGATCACGCACCAGCGAACGGGCAAGCGCCACACGCTGACGCTCGCCACCTGACATCTGGCGCGGCTTCCGCTTCAGCATGCGCGTCAAGCCAACCAGTTCCGCGGCCCACTTGACCTTGTCGTCCGTCGTCTTCTTGTCGACGCCGCGAACGTTGAGCGGAAAGGCGATGTTGTCGTAGACGGACAGATGCGGATAGAGCGCATAGTTCTGGAAAACCATCGCGATATTGCGGTCCTTCGGCTGCAGCCGGGTCGCCCGGCGCTCGCCGATGAAAATGTCGCCATAGGTTGGCAACTCGAGGCCTGCGATCATGCGCAAAAGCGTGCTCTTGCCGCATCCGGAGGGTCCGAGAAGCACGAGGAATTCGCCATCGTTGACCGCCAGATCGACATTTGAAACGGCAGTATGATCCGTGAAGATTTTGCTGACCTGCTTGATTTCAACTCGTGCCATTGTTCTCTCTCGCGTTCGCGGCATTGGAATTTGCAACGGCATCGCCGGCGAGCCGGTGCGCCTGCTCCATGAGGGTCTTTTCCGCCGCGGCAATGCGCCCGGAAATCTCGGCTATTTGCCGAAGATCGGCATCGAGTGTTGCTTTTCTCCTGCCGATCATTTCGTTCATGCGCACCGGGGCGGGCCCGCCTGTCACCGTACGGCTGCGAAGATTTTCGCCAGGCTTCAGAGCCTTCGCGACTTCGTCTTCTGAAATCCCCAGGGTGTGACCGAAGAGAGCGACGGAAGCGTCGTCGATGTCGGCGGACGTGATATCCATTGCCGTAAGATGCGCTTCAATCGTCTGCCGGACAATCCGGCCGACGACGTTATGTGCCATGCGGAAAGACATTCCGGTTTCGCGAACGATGACGTCAGCGAGTTCTGTCGCCGTGCCAAAACCGATCTCGGCAAGATGCAGCATCTTGTCCGGCTTGACCGTCATGGTACGCACCGTACCTTCGAACACCGTCAGCGCCTTGATGACGCGCTCGATCATGTCCATTGCTGGAGCGTTTCCGGCCGAGACACCGTCATTGACGTCGGCAAGGGCGGTATTCTTCGAGGCCGCAAGAACGGTCGTCAGGTTGCCTGTTGCCATCGCGGCAACGGCTTTGACATGCTCCAGCGCCTGCGGGTTCTTCTTCTGCGGCATGATGCTGCTGACGCTGGAATAGGCATCATCGAGCTCGATCATGCCGAACTCCATCGTGTTCCAGCTCTGCAAATCCGTTGCGACGCGCGAGATGCCCGTCATGAGGATGGCGAGCGCGGCCGAGGCTTCCTGCAGATCGTCGCGGATTGAAACAGCGTCATAGGCGACCTCCGCAAGGCGCGCGAAGCCAAGCAGGCCAGCGGTTCTTTCGCGATCGATCGGAAAGCCCGTGGTGGAAAGTGCACCCGAACCTAGTGGGCTGCGGTCACAGCACTCCAGCGCATGCTGGATGCGGATGTAGTCGCGCTCGGCAAGATCGGCGGCCGAAAGAAGATAGTAACCGAGGGAAATCGGCTGGGCATGCTGCGTATGCGTATAGCCCGGCATCACCGTCTCGATATGCTCCTCGGCCAGATGGAGCAATGTGCCTCTCATGGCGGCAACCGTCTCAAGCAGCCTGATCAGCGATGCGCGCAGCGCAAGACGCCAGGACGTGGTGTGCAGATCGTTGCGGCTGCGCCCCGTATGCAGGCGCCCACCGGTCTCCGGCCCGAGTTTCTCGACGATATAGCGCTCGATGTAGGAGTATAGATCCTCCTGCTGATAATCGATCGTCAGGGCCTGGACACCGGATGCCTTGAGCTCGAGCAGGGCTGCGATAGTCCGGGCGATGTCCTCACGGGCCACAATGCCGCATTCGGCCAGCATGACGGCATGGGCGAGATGAATGCGCATCTCTGGCTCGAACTGGAAGCGGATGCCTGCGGCCACCGCCGGTCCGAAGTAAGAATCCACCATCGCCTGAGCAGGCGGCGACTTGACGCGTTCGCGCAGCGACACCACCGGTGCTGCCGGGTGTTCCTGAGACATGAATTTCTCCTGAATGAGAGGTCTGCGCGCATTTCGCGCAGACCGGATTCCGTTATTTCTTCAGATCTTTGACGATTGCTTCCATACGGGTCTGACCCCATTTGGCAGCTTCGGCCGGATCCTCGCCCTGCAGCACGACGCGCTGTACGACCTGAGCCGGGATGTCGCGGGCCACGATCGATCCGATGTAGGGATTGACTACGCCGGAGCGGATGACCTTGCCATCCTTGAACTGCGCGCCGGCCTCGGATTCGAAGTCCAGCGAATTCGATGTGTCAAAGGCGGTCCGCGAAATATCTTCCCGCCCGCTGAGGCTTGCAGCCGAACCTGCTTTGATCACCTCTTCCTGCACGTTCTTCAGCGGCGGGATCAGATGCGGATGCACCGTCAGCGAGAAGTCCTTGAGGCGATCGCCAGAGACGATGAATTCGAGGAACTTGCGCGCAGCGTCGACATTCTTGGCGCCAACCTTCTCGGACGAGAGCGCGAAGCTATTCGAGTTCACGAATTTCACGCCCACGCCGCTCGGTCCGATGGGTGTCGGCGCGGCACTGGTGTTCTTGAAAAGATCCGGAGTGTTCAACGCCGCATTGGCAATCAGGCGTGGCGCATATTCGTCAAGACCGATCTTACCGGTCAAATAGACGTTGATCATGTCGCCGTAAGAATAGGACCCGACACCCCGCGGTGAGAATTTCGCCATGTCCTTCAGGAAGGTCAGCGCCTTGACGGTGCCCGGGTTGTCGAAGGTGACGTTGAGATCCTTGTCGAAATAGGTGCCGCCCGCGCTCCAGATCATTTGCGACAGGAAGATGCCCGTCATGCGGTTCTTGCCGGCCGGGAACATGAAGCCGAAATTGCCGTCGCCTGTAAGCTTTTCGGCAGCACTCTTCAGATCTTCCCAGGTCTTCGGCGTGGCGACATTCTTTGCCTTCATCAGATCGTCGCGCTGCCACAGTACGCCATAGTTCCCGAGCGTATAGGGAATGTCGTAGACCTTGCCCTCAACAGGGACGAGAGATCCCGGAACGTATTCGTTGCGGCCGATCTGATCGACCATGTCGTCGAGCGGAACCAGGTAGCCCTTGCGCGCGAATTCGAAGCGCTCCTCGGGAAGGATCTTGAAAATTTCCGGCATCGTCTTGGTGTTGACCGACGCGAGGACCTTCTGAAGACGGCCATCCGTGCTGACCGCTTCCATCTCGATTTTGATATCGGGATTCTGCGCTTCGAATTCCTTGATGGCTTTGTTGAAGAATTCAATGCTCGGCGGATCGGTCTCATTTTGCAGGAAACGAACCACCTTCGTTTCCGCCCAAGCCGCGCTGGACATCAGAAGCGCGACAAGACCGCTACTGGCACCAATGACCAAATGTCTTCTGGAAATCATTCTATTCTCCTCCTTGGTATTCCGATGCACACCGCCGGCGAACCGGCGGCCTCCTATGTGCTTAACGAATAAGTAAGCAGGCTTGTTGTCATCCGTCCACAGCATGTTATCTATATCGGATATTCATTTTTTGGATGGCTTACGATGGAACTTGGCGAGTTGAGGATTTTTGTCCGGGCCGCAGAGCTTGGAAGTTTCAGCAAGGCCGCCGTATCGACGGGCGTTGCGCAACCGACGGTAAGCCGCATCATCGGCGAGCTGGAAGCGGAATGGGACGGCCCGCTTTTTTACCGGACAGGCAGGGGCGTTTCGCTTTCGGAACTCGGTGAAGAAGCACTTACGAAGGCTCGGTTTCTATTGCGAGAAGCCGACCAGGCGAGCGAAGATCTGCGCGCCTTTAGCCGGCTGCCCAGCGGTATCGTGTCGCTCGGTCTGCCGACGTCTCTGGTTGAACCCGTCGTGCCGGTTCTGGTCAACGAATTGCGGCGGGACCTGCCCGGCATTCGCCTTCAGGTTTATGAAGGGTTCAGCGATCAGATCGAACGCTGGCTGGCCGAAGGGACGATCGATATCGGCGCCTATAGCAAATATCGCGAAGGTGAAAAGACGTCTTCTCTCTTGCTGGAATCGCGCCTGGTCCTCGCCGGGCCGCGGGAAAGCTGGAATATCCCTCCGGAAATCGACTTCGAGCGCCTTGCCGATTACGACCTCGTCCTGCCGGCAAGAACGAACGGCCTGAGAATCATGGTCGATTCCGTCGCGCGGCGTCTCAAGGTGCCGCTCAATGTCATTGCCGATATCGACTCGACCATCGGACAGAAGGCCATGGCTGCCCACTGTGGCTGCTACATGGTGAAGGCGCCTCACACCATCGCCGACGAAACGGCCCGGGGCATGTTCGCAAGCAGCGTCATCCGCAACCCGTTCATAACCAGACATGTCACGCTCGTCACCGGCCACCAGCGTCCGCTCAGCCGGGCAAGCAGAGAGGTTGCTTCTAGGTTGACCGCAACCCTGGAAAGGCTGACACGAGAGTGACGCAGCATTGCACTGGAAAATATGACGCCTGCGGTTCGGATCCTCTCAAAACCCCTTGTTCTAAGCGGCGCATTGAAGAGAAAGAGGGACCGGAGGACGTCGCAGGCCAATTCTGTGGCTGCTGCTGAGCCGGAATCAGCGGTGGTTCAACGCGAAACTGCCGTCGCCGTTCTTCGAGATGTCGATGAAGGAGTGGGGTCGGCTCATGGCTGGCATTGCTGCCGTGAAAGCGGCCGGCCATCTGGTGGCGGTGGCGGTTCATACTCATCATTGGGATGCGAACTGGTTGGAGACACCCGAATGGATGCTCGAGCTCTGCCGAGGCCTGATCGATAATGGTGCAGACATCATCCTCGGAACCGGTGCGCCGGTGATGCAGCCGATATCTTTTCACCGCGGCAAAGCAATCATCCCGGCCTCGGCAACTTCGTCTTCCACACGAACCGCGCCACGACCTACGATGAGAAGGGTGTCGATGTGTGGAGGAGCGCCGCTTTACGGCTGACACTTGCCGACGATGGCGTCTGCAAGGGCCTGGATATACTCCCGATTGCGGTCGGCCGGCCGGCGGGCGAGATGTCACCTGCACCAGTTCCCCTGACGGAGGATGACGCGGAAGCAATTCATGCGCGGGCTCTCTCTAAAATGCCTGCGGAAATCGATGAATCGCCTCGATAAATAGAGGATGTGGCTGCGGTTGGGAGATATCGAGCAAACGGAGGTTTGTTATCCTACTTCGTTGCGGTGGCCGAGGAGCTGAGTCCTGCGGTTCGATTCCGTTCAAGGCGGTCGCAGACGAGGTGGGAGGGGGAAGCGGCGGTGGGCGATTTCGATCCGTTGAAGGCCTATGCTTGCCGGCTTGCCAAGGACCTGTGCGCGTCACAGGCCTCCATCGAGAGTTCCGACCCCATGCTACAGGTGGCACGGGGTTGGCGCATCGCTAACTGATATTAACGGAGGCTTCCCATATTCAGACGCTCTGGTCAGGCTGGAGGATTGGTCTGCCGAGATGACTGACAAACACGCCCTCAACGGCGGCAAGTTCCTTGTCCGGCCTTACATGGCGACGACATTCCAGCCCTGATTGATGATGTAGACTGCCGTCGTCCTTCGCAGCCCACAGCAACAGCCGGTGATGATTACAATTTTTTCATCTCGATCCGTCCATTTATGGTGGTTGTAGACGTAATTGCTCGCGATCGGCGCGATTGGAGGTGAATTCCGGCATGCGGGCATGCAAAAAACAGGATAATGGAACTATATGAACGAGCGTATTTCAATCGACAGCCGCACGATTCCTCCGCGCGGCCGGCGCGCCCAACCGTGACCACGCAATGTATTAATTCATAAAGCGATATTTGACCCGCCATGAGCAACAGCAGCTACACCCCGCCTCAGCAAGCAACCTCCAATGTCTCGCAGACCGGCCGCGCGCTTTCCTGGAACATTTTCTTATCCACCTACCTGCCGGCGCTGATCTTCGCCCTTGGCGCCGGGATCGCTGTGCCTGCCGTTCCCACCTTGGCGAAATCCTTCGACGTAGACTTCAGCGTGGCCAGCGGCGTCGTGACCGCTTTCTTGCTGGGCAACCTTTTCGGTACTATTCCTTCCGGATGGTTGATTGATCGTCTCGGGCGTCGTCCTGTCATGATCGCAGGGCCTCTGCTGACGTCGCTTATGGCGTTTCTGGCGGCCTTCGCATTTTCGTTTCCGGAACTACTGGTCCTTCGATTCCTTGATGGAATTGCAGCGCAGATGTGGTTGATGGCGCGGTTGGCAGGGATTTCTCATCACGCGCCAGCCCAGCAGCGCGGCAAGCAGGTGAGCTGGATGTTCGGAATGAACAACACCGGGGCGCTGGCGGGGCCGGTCCTCGGCGGGTTCATAGCAGGCACTTGGGGCCCGAGTGCTCCTTTCCTCGCCTATGGACTTCTTGCATTGATCGCTTTCGTGCCTGCGTTTTTGTTCGCCGCCGATACGCCGCGCAACAATCCAGACGTCGGATCGAATGGCAAAGACAGCAAAGCACCTCCGTTAACGGCATGGGAGATCATCCGGCCACGTCTTCCCTACTTCGGTGTTGCTCTCTTTGCCGGGCTTACCCGTGGCCCGATCATGGCCGACCTTCTGCATCTCTATGCTGCTTTCACCTATCATCTCGGCCCCCAGCAAATCGGCTATCTGGCAACCGGTGCTGCACTTCTCTCTTTGCCGATCGGCTTTCTGGCAGGCTGGATGATGGATCAGTTCGGTCGCAAGCGCACAATGGTGCCGGGCTTCAGCGGTGTCGCGGTCGCGATGGCCGCGCTCGGCCTCTCGACACTGATAGGCCTTGGCTTCGTCTGGTACACGGTTCTGTTTTTTATCGCTGTAGCGTTACAGGCGCTGACCGGCGGATCCATTCAGACGGTCGGGGCCGATGTTGCTCCGCCACAGGCGCGCGGACGTTTCCTCGGCTTGTGGCGCTTCACCGGCCAGGGCGGAACGACGTTGAGCCCGATCATGTTCGTCGCCATGTCCGAATACTTCGGCTATCCGGCCTCATTTTCTTTACGGCATTATCGGCGGCGGCTGTGGCCACCTTGCTCATCCGCTATGTCCCGGAAACAGGTGTTGCAAAAGCACGTCAGTGATGTGGCGTATCGTGACGCGGCATCGAAGCACCGTAAGCTTTAGAAGCCTAAGACATTGTTGCGACAATTGAGCGTGCAGGATGTAACACGATCTGCGCCAGCGGCTAACCCGCCAGTCAGGTGCCCGCAGGTGCCTCCTCCGAATATCCCAAAATCGATTCCGGAAAAGCGGGCGTGCAACGCTTTGTATCGATCTTTTCGGCGGTCAGAAATTCCCTTCGTCGCACCGCAGCAAAAACGCTCAGCTCTCGCCACCAGTGTCGCGCGCAGGCTCCGCAGAGCCTGCGCAAGCAGTCCAGCGTCTCAACTCAACCCACGAACTCACATAGTAAAGAGAGCGGCCCCACCGCTCAGGCCCGCGCCTGCGGCAGTCATCAACAGGTGCTCTCCGGACTTCAGTGGCTTGTGTCGATGTTGGATGGAGAGGGACAAAGGAATGGTCGCGGCCGACGAGTTACCAAATTCGGCGATCGTGCTGACGACCTTGCTCTCCTCCAGTCCGAGGTTGTGGCGAACCGCCTCGCAAAGGCGGACATTGGCCTGGTGCGGAATGAAGCGGTCAACGGTGGAAACTGTTACAGACGCATCGGTCATCGCCTGGCGCGAGGTCTGCGTCATGAGATCGACAGCCCGGGAAAAAACCTCGCGCCCATCGCGCATGGACATCCGGAACTGGTCCGCTGCGGTGTCCGGAGAGAAAGGCCTGTTGCTGCCGCCCGAGGGAATGCCAATCAGATCGTAGCCACGTCCATCAGAAGCCAGGACGGCTGCCCTGAGGCCGCTTTGCCCGTTGCTGCAGGGGGCAAGCACCACCGCACCCGCGCCGTCCGCGAACAGGACGGCGCTCGCACGTTCCGCAGGGTTGATGCGGCGGCTTAAAATGTTGGCTGCGACGATCAGCACTGCCCGAGCGTGCGCACGCACGAAGCCGTCAGCGAGCGTCAGCGCGTAGAGGAAGCCCGAACACGCTCCGGCAAGATCGATGGCCCCGGATTTCTCCAGTCCCAGCTTATAGGCCAGAAGCGGTGCAGACGGCGGCAGCAGATGATCTGGCGTCGAGGTCGCAAGCAGGGTCATTGCGATCTCGTCTGGTGCAACCCCGGCAGCCTCAAGGGCCATTTTCCCGGCTTCGGCCGCAAGGCCGCTCAACGTGTCTCCGTCTTTTGCCCAATAGCGGGATCGGATGCCCGTCCGCCTTTCGATCCAGCCCTCATCGAGACCAAGGCGGGCTTCGATTTCCGCATTGTGGACGATGCGGGATGGAACGGCATGACCGAATCCGGCGAAGCGCGAAGACAGCGGTGTCAAGATGCGGTCTCCTCCAGAACGAGCGAGACGACCTCGTCGATCGCCTCATAGGCCGCCGCGATATCCCCGGCGCTCGTGCAATAAGGCGGCATCAGGTAGATGACGTTTCCGAGCGGGCGCAAAAGCATTCCGCGCTCGCGGAACATCCTGCGCATACGGGGTCCCACTTCCGCCAGGTAACCGCCGGAGGGGACTGCGAGATCGAGGGCGGCGATCGTCCCGCACTGTCTGACGTTTGCAAATCGCTTGTCGTTGTCGAAGCGTTGCAAATGCTGCGTGTGCTGCGCTGCAAGTTCGACGATCCGGGCTTCTACCGGCTCGTCGCGCCAGACTTGCAGATTGGCGACAGCCGCCGCGCAGGCGATTGGGTTGGCCGTGTAGGAACTCGAATGGAAAAACGTCTTTCGGCGGTCGTAGGACAGATGGGCCTCGAATATCTCTCCGGTGCACAGAGTTGCCGCGAGCGGCAAGGCACCCCCGGTTAACCCCTTCGACGTACACAGGATATCCGGCGTCACACCTGCCTGTTCGCAGGCAAAGCGCGTTCCGGTGCGACCCCAACCAGTCATCACTTCGTCGGCAATGAATAGGCAACCGTGTCGGCCGGCGATGTCCTTCAAGGCGGCGAGGATGGCACTGCTATAGAACTTCATGCCGCCGGCGCCGAGCACCAAAGGTTCGACCAGAATTGCGGCGACCCTGCCTGAACAGCAGATGGCTTGGAACGCGTCAAGGGTTTCCTGTTCGCAGCCTGGTTCGGGAAAGGGTAGGCGGTCCACGCCGAACAGCAGCGGCTCGAAGGGCGCATTGAATACACCACGCTCTCCCGCGGACATGGTACCGATGGTGTCGCCATGATAGCCGTGTTCCATCACGACGATACGGTCGCGTGCGACAGCGCGATTGTAGAAGGTGCCGAGCGCCATCTTGATCGCCACCTCGACCGCCGTAGATCCGCTATCCGAGTAGAAGACGTGTTGCAATCCCGGAGGGGCGAAGTCGAGCAGACCTGCGGCAAGGGCTTCTGCGGGCTCGTGGGTGAACTCCGCGAAGATGATCTGATCATAGGCCTCCGTCGCCTCGCGGATTGCCGCCATGATGCCGGGATGGCGATGACCATGCGTGATCACCCACCACGACGAGATTGCGTCGAGGAAGCGATTGCCATCCTCATCGAACAAATATGCGCCTTCTGTCGCGACGATGCGCTTCATCGGCGCTTCGAGGGCATGCTGTGTAAAGGGGTGCCAGACGGGTGAGGGGATCACGCGCGTGCCTCCATCAGGGATGCAGTATCGAAATTCTCGCGGAAGGCGCGGCTCAGGTTTTCCCGCGTCAGCCTTTCCACGAACGGCAACCGGCCCAAGACCTTCACTCGCCCGATGGCAGCGATGGTGGCCTGGGTATCGGCATTTTCCGCGCCAATGAACGCCACGCCGCAGATAGGGATGTCGCGGCTGCGCAGCGCCTCGATGGACAGCAGCGTGTGATTGATAGTGCCGAGCGATGTTCGGGCGCAGAGGATGACGGGAATGCGCCAGCGCGCGAAAACATCGGCAAAGACGGCCTTTTCGGTGAGCGGGACCAGCAGGCCACCAGCCCCCTCGATGACCAGCGGATCGGCACAGGTCGGCGGCTCAAGCTTGGCCATGTCGATTTCCACGCCGTCGAGACGCGCCGAAAGGTGCGGCGAGGCTGGAGTAGCCAGGCGGTAGGCTTCCGGCAGGATGTGCTCTACAGGCAAACCGCTTAGCCTGGAGATCACGTCACTGTCCGTCTCTCCCTCCAGACCGGATTGCACCGGTTTCCAGTATCGGGCGTTGAGCGCACCGGCCAGCGCTGCGGCGAAGACGGTCTTGCCGATGCCGGTATCGGTACCGGATACCACGAAACGGGCGGTCATCTCCTGTGCTCCTCCATGGCGGCGGCGAGGCAATCCAGCATGGACGCAATCTGCTGCGGATTGACGTTGAGGGTGATTGACAGCCTAAGGCGCGCAGTGCCATCAGGCACGGTCGGCGGCCGGATTGCACGGATATCGAAGCCTTCGGCCTGAAGTATCCCGGCAATTCTCACCGCCCTGGCATTGTCGCCAATCACGACGGGCTGGATCTGCGACCGGCTCGGCTCCATGCCGAACCGTCCTGCCAAACCTTTCCCGACAAGTGCAACGAGACGTTCCAGAGCTTCGCGGCGGTGAGGTTCCTCCTCCGCGATGCGCAGGGCCACTCGCACACCGGCCGCCATGAGAGGCGAGGGTGCGGTGGAATAGATGAAGGCGCGGGCGCGGTTGACGAGATAGTCTGCAAGGACGCCCGGTACTGCGAGCAGGGCCCCGGATACACCGAGCGCCTTGCCGCAGGTGTGCAGGGCAAGCACGTTTTCCCGGCCCTCCAAACCTGCGGCAAGGCCTCTGCCGCCTGCGCCGAATACGCCGGTCGCGTGGGCTTCGTCGATCACCAGAAACCCTTCGTGACGGTCGGCGACGTCGACAAGTTCAGCGAGCGGGGCCTTGTCTCCATCCATGGAGTAGAGGCTCTCGACCGCAATCCAGGGCCGGCCCCTGCCACCGTTCTTGCGCCAGTTTCGGATTGCCTCATCGAAGGCGTTCGCATCGTTATGGGAAACACTGACACCCGCCGCCTTGCTGGCCGAAATGCCCTCATGGGCGCTGGCATGGATCAGCGTGTCGTACACGATCAGATCGTCGCGTTGGGGCAAGGTCGAAAACAGCGCGGAATTGGCGGCGTAGCCGCTGCCGAAATAGAGCGCGCGATCAGCGCCGAAAAATTCGGCGGCTTCCGTCTCAAGCGCTTCGTGTTCCGGGTGGTTGCCGCGCAGCAGGCGGGAACCGCCTGCACCCGCCGGAACGCCTCTCTCCATTGCGGCTATGATCGCCTCCTTCAAGCGCGGCGCGCTTGCAAGAGCAAGGAAATCGTTGGAGGTGAAGTCCACGCCTCGTTGCGGCGAAAGACTGCGTAGCCTCGCCTTGCGCTGCAAGCCCTCAAGTGTGGCTGCATATCCGGACAGCATCGGCGCAGTCACTCAGCCGGCTCCAGCATCATCGGAGAGAGCGCGAGGCGGCGGAAGAGTGCTGCGTCGTGGTCCTCGCCGGGGTTGTCTGCCGTCAAAAGCGTGTCGCCGACGAAGATGGAGTTGGCACCGGCGAAGAAGCAGAGTGCCTGCATCTCGTCGCTCATCTCGGTGCGTCCGGCCGAAAGGCGCAGATGCGAGGTCGGCATCAGGATGCGCGCCAGCGCGATCGTGCGCACGAAATCGATCGGATCGACAGGCGCTGCATTGGCCAGCTTAGAGCCAGGAATGGCGATAAGCTGGTTGATCGGCACGCTTTCCGGCGGAACGGGCAAATTTGCCAGCGTCAGCAGCATCGAGATCCGGTCCTCGGTGGTCTCGCCCATCCCCAGGATACCGCCTGCGCAGACCTTGATCCCGGCTGCTCGTACAGTTTCCAGCGTGTCGAGCCGGTCCTCGAAGCTTCGTGTGGTGATGATTTCGGGATAGAAGCGCTCGGACGTGTCTATGTTATGGTTGTAGTAATCAAGGCCGGCCTCTGCGAGCCTGTCCGCCTGAGCCTCTGTCAGCATGCCGAGCGTCATGCAGGTTTCCATCCCGAGCGCTCTCACGCCTTCGACCATTGCGACCAGCGCATCCATGTCCCGGTCTTTTGGACTGCGCCAAGCCGCACCCATGCAATACCGTGTTGCGCCTGCATCCTTGGCCTTGCGCGCCTCGGTGAGAACCCTCTCGACCTCCATCAGCTTCGACGCTTTCAGGCCGGTCGGATAGTGGGCGGACTGGCTACAGTACCCACAGTCCTCCGCACATCCGCCGGTCTTGATCGATAGGAGCCGGCTCATCTGCACGGTGTTTGGGTCGAAGTGCATGCGATGAACGCTCTGCGCGCGGAAGAGAAGATCGTTGAAGGGTAAATTATAGATAATATGAGCCTCATCTAGCGAGAAGCGAGGCGACCGATTGTTGCTTTCACGAGCACCCTGCGCGTTTTTACCCAATTTTCTCATGTCAATAATGCTCCAAATCTCAAATTATCGATAAAACTGCATGTTATCGATAATTATGCAAGGCGAAAATCGTCTGGTTCCATCTGACTAGCGCCAGCGTGGCAGCTTGTGTGGCAGCCGCCGCGCGAGGCGGGCGCCCACGGTGCACGAGGCCGACCACGCATTAGTCTCGCTGCGCGGGCGTATGCGACGAGCGCGACGATCGGAGTCAAGGATACTTTTGACCCCTCGGCAGCCGATATCTTGGCGGGCTGACTTCGTACGAGTTGATAGAGGACCACTTTCCGACCGGACGAGCTCATACAAATGACCGCGCGCCTCCGCGGTCTCCGCCATACTGGGACAGGACGTGGTCGAGCAGAACCACACGGGTGACCGAGTTTCGAAGCTCCGCGTCCGCACTGTCGAAGACGTTCTAGGTAGAAGCGATGAGAAGGCCGCGGGCGAGCGCCGACAACGCTCCAACGATAGCCGTCGCCAGTCGGATCACGTCCTTAGAGGCGGCGTCCGGATGATGCTCAGGCAGGCGGGCACGCAGCGCCATGCTGACAAGTGTGGCGGCGACCAGGCAGGCGAAGACAGCGACGCATAAATCTGCACGTGACCCGGATCGTCCAGCAACCGAGAATACAGGGGATAGCATTGGCTCAGCAGAGATGCGGACCCAATCGCCTGCATGGTCAGCAGCCATGAATATCCCGCCCGCGTCGCCGCCACAATTGTTTTAGGCTCATTGGTTCGAGTCTACCCAAGGCGGGGGCAGTTTCAACACCACGGCAAGTGCACTTCTCCTGATCATGTTCGCTCCGTGGCCGACATCTGCGCCTTGCGCAACAGACAATCACCGGCGAGTCCCGTAGACCTTGACTTGGGCGCGCGCGAAGAGGTCGAACGATACAGCGTTGATGGACTGTATCTCGATGCTTCCGATGCCGGTTTGATAGCCGAGCGTGGAGCGCGACCTAGCAATAGATGCAGACGCCCGTCGCGATCAATGCTCTTGGTGCAGGCTCAGCAAAGCAGATTTTTCATTTCGTTCAGAGCCCAATTCCCAAGGTAGAGGCGGAGTGAAGAATGCAACGAGATAATCGATGAATGTCCGGACCTTCGCCGATACGTGATGTGTTGGCGGATAGATTGCGGAAATGGTGTACGGCGGCTGGGTGAAACTTGGCAGCGCCGGAACCAGTTTACCTTGGCGAAGTGCCTCGGCCGCCAGGAACATCGGCATTGACGTGATCCCCAGGCCGGCAATTGCCATATCTCTCTGCGCCGTGCCGTTGTTTACAACGATACGGCTGCGCATCGAGACCGAGATCGGCGGCGCGCCCTTTTCTTTGCCCTCGAATTGCCAGAGCCGGCTGGCATGAACGTAGGCATAATCGATGACGGTATGTTGAGCGAGTTCGGCGACGGTCTTGGGAAGGCCGTGCGCTTCGGCATAAGCCGGGCTGCAACAGACGATTCGAGCGCAATCGCAGAGTTTTCGCGCCCTCAGGTTTGAATCTCGGAGGTTGCCGATGCGGATTCCGAGGTCATATCCTGCGTGCACGAGATCGACGAGCCGATCGTCATAGTCGACTGCCAGTTCCAGGCTGGGATGACGGCGAGCGAACTCGGCGATCACCGGGCCGAGATATATGGCACCAAATGCCATCGGAGTGGTAATGCGGAATTGACCCCGCAGCGATTGTTCGCCCTGCGCTGACAGATTCTCCGCCGTATGATTGATTTCATTTATGAGGGGGATCATCCGCTCGTAGAATGCGTCACCATGCTCGGTGGGGCGCAACTGGCGGGTGGAACGTTGGGAAAGCTCCACGCCGAGCGCCGCTTCCAGATCGCTTATGCGTTTGCTGATCCCCGACTTCGATACATTCATTCGCTCGGCGGCAGACGTGATGCTGCCGCATTCCATGACGCGTACGAACGCCAGGATATCGTCGAAACGCCACTTCATTCTTTGATCACAGCCGACACGAATCCCACTCGGATCATTTGATTTTAAGCACTATCCCAGCTTCGGGCGGAGCGAGCATACAGATCAACAGCGTTAATAAAAGATTGAAAAGTCTGACGCCATGCTCGACCGTCACCACGATGCACTATCCGAGGGATTTCTACTATCTCGTCCGAGTGGATGTCATGGGATTGTGTAACGTCCGGATTGGCCCTCGGAGGCCCAAGCGTCCAAGCTATTCGTCACATTCCTTAAGCTGACCTGCGGTCTGCGTCTGCAGCGGCGGTCTTCGCCAGGACTGTCTGTTTGTTCGATGAGAGCGAACGCCGGTTTCGCCGGCGGTTGGCTTCCGGCGTCGTTGCAAATGGCTAGCATCGTCGCCGCTCGATGCTTTCCCAAGCCGAGCAATTTTTGCGCCCCGCATCCTGCGAAGCGTTTTTCCCGCCGCAAATCTAGCCTATGGAGAAAGAAAATGCCTGAGACGAAGAAAGTCGCCTCTGTTCTCACCCCCGACAATCACGCGGTCATTCTGGTCGATCACCAGTATATTCAGCTTCTGGCGGTCCGTTCGCACCCTGTCGAGACGGTCATCAACAATGTTACGATGTTGGCGAAAGCGGCCAAGATTTTTAAGGTCCCAACGCTGCTGACGACCGTCTTTGGCGAACGGCAGGAACTCCTTCCGCAGATCCAGGCGGTATTTCCCGAACAGAAGCCGATCAACCGCACGGGCCTCAATGCCTGGGTTGAACCGGATGTCTACGACTGGGTTCAGAAGACCGGAAAGAAGAAGCTCGTCATGGCCGGTCTCTGGACCGAAGTCTGCCTGAACCTGCCGACTTTGTCGGCACTTGCGGAAGGTTATGAAGTTTATATCGTCACCGATGCATCCGGCGGCAGCAGCAGCGAGAGCCACGAACGCGGCGTCCAGCGCATGCTGCAAGCGGGCGCACGTCCGCTGACGGTCGCGGCCTATCTCAGCGAGCTTCAGTGGGATTGGGCGGCTGAGGAAACCGCTGACGAAGTGTCGAAGCTGTTTGCTGAATTGGGCGGCGGCTTCGGTCAGGCTCTGCGTTGGGAGTGGCAGCTTCTGGGGCTCACCTCGAGTGGCGGACATTAATCCCCCAGTCTACGATCGCGCGGCGGTGGACGCCGCGCGATCAGGCGAGGTGTCGTTGGCTCCTGCCGAGAACGACGCAACCTTGGCCGCGATAGCGCCGAAGGCCATAAGAAGCATGCATATTGAAGAAATCCACGCTTGGAACAAAGGGTGGCGGATCGCACGTCGTACGCCTCTGCGACCTTCAGGCATTAACGGTTTCTTGTTCATGCGCTTCTAAAATCCGCACTGAACGGTAAGCGGATGGCGTGCAGAGTTCTGCACAAACGGGTTGATGAACGGAGCGGCCTTTTTCCTAGCGGTGAATTTCATCATCGCAATGTCCTTTGCGCTGGCCTTTGCGGTGGTCTCGACCCGCAGCCGCTCGCGGGCCTCAGCTCTCTGGTTTGCCGCAGCTTTTGCCGTTGCCTCGCTTTCGGCGCTCTGCGAACTGCTGGTCGCATATACGCATCCGGCCAAGTTCTGGGCGATCGGGGCATTTGCGACCGTGCTTGCCGGCATGATTCTGCTCAGGGTCGGCATCGGCGAGCTTTACGGACGCAAGATCGACCCGCTGAAGGCGGCCTGTTTCCTGTCGGGCGGCATCTTCCTCGATCTGCTGATCTACGATCTGCCGCGTGGAACTGCCTTGCACGCTTTTTCCTATCAGACCCCTTTCGCGCTCGTCATCTTTGCTAGCGCGGTTGCCGTCTTATCGTCTACGCGCCGGCTGATGATTGACCGGGCGCTCGGCTGCCTGCTGCTGGTGACCTGTCTACATTTCTTCGCCAAGGCAAGTCTTGCGATCCTCGTGGGGGCAGGGACGACCGCAAAGGACTATATCCACACGAACTATGGGTTGATCTCGCAAAGCTCGACCGCCGTGCTCGTGGTCGCGGTGGGATTGACGCTGCTATCCGTGCTCGTTCTGGAGATCATGGCGGATGAGCGCAGCAATGCGGAAAAGGATTCCCTTTCCGGCCTTGCCAATCGTGTCGGCTTCGAGAACGGCGTAAAGGCCGCCATGGCGCTCGCACCCAACGACCGACATGCGCTGATCCTCTGCGACCTCGACCATTTCAAGAGTATCAACGATACCTTTGGCCATCATGTTGGCGATCTTGTCATCCAGGCCTTTGGCGACCTCTTGCGGGCGAACACCGAAAACAGTGTCGTGGTCGGCCGTATCGGTGGCGAAGAATTTGCGGTTTTCATGCCAAATACAACGTCGGAGATCGCCGCCTTATTTGCGCAGTTACTGCGAGGCGAGGTCACGGAAATTGCCGTGAGCGAGCTGCCGTCTTCCTTCACTGTGATGGCGAGCTTTGGAGTTGCGGAATTCGCTCCGGGGGAGAAACTTGCCTCTGTCATGCGCGCTGCCGATGCCGCTCTCTATGAAGCGAAGCGCTCCGGCCGCAACTGTGTTAGGCAGGCGCGGACAAGAGGAACGGAGCCCGCAGCGATCAAGATCATGAAATAAAAACGGCCGCGTAGTAGGCTGCCTGAGAACTTGGTGACTTGCACTCTTGGCCTACGTCCGCCACGACGGCTAACCATGGCAGGCGTCGCCGAGTGCCGCCATCAGAGCCTGCGCAACGGAATCGACGTTACAACCTCAGTCAAGCTAGAGAATATACCTCTTGTACAAACTACATCGACTGCGGTGTGATCCGCAGTCGACAAAAAGCGGTGATGAAGTTTATTCGGCGTTGCCGGCGATCAGCTTGCGGATTTCGCTGACGACCTCGGGCGAGGTGGCGTAGGCTTCCTTCAGTGTATCAGCCAGCTGCTCGCCGTTGCGGGGGGAGTCGACCTGAAGGCCAAGCCCTTCTGCGTCCGAAATGAACGACGGATCTTTCATCATATCCTCGAAGCCCTTCCGCAGGGCAGCGACGCGATCGGCGGGAACTTCCGGCGGAGTAAGATAGGGACGACCGAAGGCGAGCGGAGCGAAGGCGACCTTCATCAAATCCAGCGTCTTCGGATCGGAGACGAGGTCGTTAGCAAAGGGGGCATCACCAAGTTTCGGTTCCTTTTCCGTACCAAATTGAACCAGCACGCGCACGCTGCCATCCTCAAGCCAGGTCGGCCGTGTCGCGACGAGCGAGCTATAGAACAGGCTGGGAGCGCCCTGGACCTCTCCACGTTCCATCGCCAGGAAGACCTCGTTCTGGCCCTTGTAGCCGTTGATGATGTCGAGCTTCGTGCCGAGCGCGGCGTTCAGCAGGCGGGCATAGAAGCTCGGCGTCGAGTTGGCGCCGGTCACCCCGACGGTGACGGTCTGCGCCTTCGCATCCTCGATCGTCTTCGCCGGCGAGGTCTTCCAGACGGTCAGCATGCCGGTTTCGACGCTCGGCGAGCCGAGCCATTCGAACTTGGTCGCGTCATATTGCGCTTCCTTGGTGCCGTAGAGCGGTTCGAAGGGCGTGTTGTTCTGGACGCCGCCGATGACCGTGCCGTCCTTGGCCGCGATGTTATAGAGGTAGTTCGTGGCGACGATGCCGCCGGCGCCCGGCATGTTCTGGACGATAAGCGTCGGATTGCCGGGGATGTGATCCCCGAGATGGCGGGCGATCGTGCGGGCCAGCGTATCGTAACCACCACCGGCCGAGGAGCTGATGACGACGGTAATCACCTTGCCCTTGTAGAAATCGGCGACGTCGTCCGCGAGTGCCGGGGCGCTGAAACATGCGCCCACGAGAAGGGCGGCGATATATTTGCTGAAGGCTCTTACCATATGTCTATCTCCGTACGCTTGAGGTTGACGATGCAGTTGCGGATGGTCGGCTGCCCTTGAATGCGAGGTAGCCGCCATCGATGAG
The DNA here is from genome assembly GCF_012641395.1 of Rhizobium sp. P32RR-XVIII. Taxonomy (GTDB): domain Bacteria; phylum Pseudomonadota; class Alphaproteobacteria; order Rhizobiales; family Rhizobiaceae; genus Rhizobium. Next base: position 633,922 of record NZ_JABAIH010000003.1, read on the forward strand.
AAGGTCGGTGCCGGTCATGAAGGAGGATTCCTCGGATGCGAGGAAGAGGGCGCCGGCGGCAATCTCTTCGACGCGCCCGGTGCGCCCGAGAAGGTGGTTGGGGCCGCGTGCGCGGTTGGCCTCGTCGCGGGATCCGTAGCGGCGCATGGTGCGTAAGGTGTCGATCGCGCCCGGCGAAAGCGTGTTGGCGCGGATGCCGTCGCCGGCGTGATCGACGGCGAGGCATTTGGTGAACTGGATGAGCGCCGCCTTGGTCGTGGAATAGACGGCCCGCCCCGGCGGTCCGACATAGGCGAGCTGGGAAGCGATGTTAACGATCGTTCCGCCGCCGGCCCGGCGCAGATGCCGGATGGCATATTTGCAGGTCAGGAACGCCCCGGTCAGATTGACCGCCAGCGCATTGGCCCAGTCGTCGAGATCGAGCATCTCGACGGTGCTGTCGGGCGTGACCGCGGCAGCCGTGTTGACGAGCGAGGTCAGCTTGCCAAACCGGTCGACGCAGGCATCGATCGCGGCACGCACCGCTGCCGGATCCCTGATGTCGAGGCGGACGGCATGTGCCTGCCCGCCGCGATCCTTGATGGCCGAGGCGGTGGCGATCGCTGCCTCCTCCCGCATATCGGCGACGACGATTGCGGCTCCCTCGCTGGCGAAGCGGCAGGCGATTGCCCCGCCGATCTCGCCGCCTCCGCCGGTGACGAGCGCAACGCCTCCTTCAAGTGCGTGTCCGGTCATCGCCTCGGCCTCACATCGACGGGATCATGGTGTGCAGGACGGGAACCCAGGTTCCGAGAACTGTCGGGGGCCAAGGGATGGAGAGCAGCCTGTCGAAGACGACGTAGACGAAGATCGCGATCGAGGCGGCATAGATCGCCGTGAGGTAAAGCCGCTCGCGCTGTTCGAGCCACATATAGCCGACGACGAAGAGCGGCACCGTCGGGATGAGGCCGATCAGGGCCATGGAGATCATGAAGCCGACGATCCAGATGAAGAAGACCGCCGCCCGCAGGAGTACCGTCCTGAGGGGCAGATCACCCGTGTCGGAGCCGAGGTCCATATGGATCTGGTCCCCTTGTTCTTCCTGCACTGCCTTGAGAGGATCGTTCGACGGCACCTTGGCGTCGAGGAAGACCCGGTTCAACAGGCTGATCACGACGAAGAACAGGGCAGCGACACCGACGATCAGCGGAACGATCTTGGCATCGAACGGCCAGGACGAGGCTTCGAAGATCATCGCGCCGAGCAGGCAGATGACCGCCACATAGAAGATATCCGTCGACTTCACCTGGGGCTTCAGATCGCGCAGGCCGAAGCGCATGCTGCCGCTTCGGTAGCCGGCGATGACGGGCCTGAGGAGGCTGATCAGCGCAAGGGCGAAGAGCAGGATGACGACGGGGCGGTAGATCCAATCTGCGCCGTAGACCCTCAGCGATATGAAAAGATTGGATTCGATCGATGCGCCAAGGACGAAGCCGAGAATCAGCGGCGGGCGCGGCCAACGCATCTGCTTCATAACCCAACCGACGACACCGAACAGGAGCAGAACATATAGGTCCCCCCAATTCCGCGAACCTTCATAGGCGCCGATATAGATGATCGACAGGATGCCCGGCAGGATCAGCGTATAGCGCAGCGTGGCAAGCTTGGCGAACTGTGCGCTGAACAGGAAGCAAAGGCCCGCGCCGACGATGTTGGCAAGAGCAACGCTCCAGACCATCGCATAGGTGATATCGAGATGCTTGGTCAACATATCCGGCCCCGGCACGATGCCGTGAACCAGGAAGGCGCCCATTAGCACGGCCATGCCGGAGCTGCTCGGCACGCCGAAAGCGATGGTCGGCACCAGCGCGCCGCCTTCGCGGGCATTATTTGCGCTTTCAGCAGCGATGACACCGCGCACATCGCCCGTTCCGAAGGTTTCCCTGGCGCCGCGTTCGGTGCGCAGCGCATGGGCATACGCGATCCAGTCGATGATCGCCGCGCCGATGCCGGGGACGGTTGCAAAGCCTGCACCGATCCAGCTGCAGCGTAGCACCAGCCACCAGTTCTTGATGCTGTCGCGAGCTCCTGCAAGCATGCCGGAGCCGACATTGCCAAGACTGCCACTCGCAATGGCATTGCGGGTGATGGCGAGGTCGCAGAGTTCGGGAAGCGCGAACAGGCCGAGCGTGAGCGGCACCAGCGGGATGCCTTCCCAAAGGTAGAGGCTATCGAGCGTCCAACGCATGGTGCCGGTCTGCGGCGAGGAGCCGATCATGGAGAACATGACGCCGATGCCGGCGGCGGCGAGACCGCGCAAAGGCGTCTTGCCGGAAAGCATGGCTACCATGGAGAGACCGAACACACCGAAGGCGAGCAGCTCCGGCGAACCGATGAAAAGCATGAAGGGCCTGAGGACCGGAATTGCGACGGCCAGCAGACAGGCACCGAAGACGCCGCCCATGAGGGACGACACATACGAGGCAGCCAGCGCCCGGCCCGCCAAGCCCTTCTTGGCCATCGCGAAGCCGTCCTGGACGGTCGCGGCCGAGCCGACGCCGCCCGGCACGCCGAAGAGGATTGCCGGGATGGGGTCGCCTGTTGCCGTGGCGGCTCCAAGTCCCAGCAGGAAGGCGATCGCCGTATAGGAGTCCATGCTGTAGGTGAACGGAAGCAGAAGTGCCGTTCCCGCAAGGCCGCCAATACCGGGAAGGATGCCGATGATGATGCCGAGAATGACTCCGCCGATCAGAAACAGGAAGCGCATCGGCTCGAGCATCGTGGTGAACGCGTGGCCTGCCGCCCCGATAATTGTGAAGTCCATTGTGAGAGCTCCTCTTTGCCAGTCTTGGCCGGGACGGATGCATCCCGGCCAATATTTGCGAAGTGTCAGAGAGGCCGATCACTCCAGGCGCTTGTTCTTGGTGAAGTCGTAGTCGGCAGCGACGGACGCATTGAAGTTCCAGGTAACGACATTCGGGTCGCGCTCGGGCGAGAGCACACGCGTCAGGAAGCGCTGCTGATCGGCCCAGGCGGCTTCCGCCTGGGCCTTGCGATAGCGGCCCGGCATCGTGCTGTTCAACCAGCCATGCGGCGCGCCGCGATAGATGTTGATGTCGTAGCTCGTATGTTTTTCCTCGAGAATGCCGCGCAGTCGGCGGACATTATCGATCGAGATGATGTGGTCCATGTCGCCGTAAGCGCCGAAAACCGGGCAGGAAACCTTCGCCACGACGTCCTCGAGGGGACGCGGATGGATCTCGGAGACGTCCCACTCTTTCCGGCCGGCGCCGCCATACCAGACGACGACGGCCGTTGGCGAGAATTCCGAAGCGTAGACCAGCGGATGGCGGCCCGTCTGGCAATAGCCTGCGACGGCCGTGCGGCTGAGATCGGCTGCCGGCTCGTCGCCCATTGCATCGAACGCAGACTTGATGAAGCGGACAGCATCGGGATCGGAAAGATCGCAGCGCGCGGTCCCCTTCGCCAGTCCTTCCTGGTCTGGATGCTCGAAGAAGAAGTTACCGGCGACAACGACAAAACCGTCGCTGGCGCAGCGCTGCGCCAGATGCTCCGTATGCTCGACGAGCCCATATCGCTCATGCATCAGCACGATGACAGGAAACCGGCCCGGCTTGTCGGGCTTGGCGACGATGGCCGGCATTCCACCGGCGCAGACGATACGGCTTGTCAGGATTTCTTTAGACATGGCGGGCTCCGTTCAGGCAGTCATCAATGCAACGGCTTCATCGACATTCATCACCCGGCCCATCCGAGGGAAGACGCGATCCATGAAGAAGTCATGATTGTTTCCGCGGGCGGAAAAGCAGGCATCGCGAACGACGACGATGCCATAGTCGAGATCACGCGCCGCAAACATCGTGCTGGCGATGCCGACATCCGTCGAGCCGCCGGCGAGAACGATGGTGTCGATGCCGCGCACCCTGAGCTGCATGTCGAGATTGGTCTGGAAGAAGGAGCTCCAACGGTTCTTCGGAACGATGACGTCCGTTTCCAGTGGGCTGACCTCTTCGGCGATCTGCGCATCCGTCGATCCCTTGTGGAAACGCGGCGTGATCGGCGCCTTCGGGCCGGGTGTCAGGTCCATATCCGTATCCGTCAGACGCTCGACGCTGTCGACGTTGTTCGGTCCGTGCTGGCCAATCGGATAAAAGGTCGTCATACCCACCTTGCGGGCACCGCCCTGCAGGCGCGCGAGGTTCGGCAGGATATTGCGTTCGGCAAGGAACTGGACTTTCCCGGCCTCCGGCGGATGCAGATATCCGTTCAGGGAGTCGAAGAGCACAAGTCCGACATGCTGTGCCGATAGTTCCTTTTGAAGGCGTGAAATCTTTGCCACGAGTGTTTCCTTTCTTTGCTATGATTTTTTGAAACCGGCGCTCAGTGCATGATTAAGCGGCCGTTGACGCAGAGGCTTTGTCCGGTCACGTAAGACGCGTCGGTGGAGAGGAAGAAGCAGACGGCTTTCGCCACATCCTCGGGCTGGCCGATCCGCCCAAGGGGTATTTTTTGTCCGCGGGCGTAAAGCGCTTTCTCGTCGGGATTGCCTTCCCGGGGCTGGTCGGTGTCCGTGACGCCTGGGATGACCGCATTGACGCGAAGGGTGGGTGCCCACTCGAGCGCAAGCGACCGGGTGAGCGACAAAAGTCCGGCTTTGGAGGCCGCATAGTGGCTTCCGCCCGCAGCACCTTGCAGCGCGCGGCCGGAGGCCACGTTCACGATGACGCCGTTGCCCCGCTGCAGCATGAAGGGCGCGATGGTCCGGCTACAGAGGAAGGCTCCGCCGAGATTGACGGCGAGCACGTGCTGCCAGAGTTCATAGGGCATTTCGGCGGCACTGTGCCGGGGATAGATGCCGGCATTGTTGACGAGCACGTGCGGTTCGCCGAGCTGGGCGCGGACCTTGTCCACCATAGCAACGACGGACTGTTCGTCGGCCACGTCCGTCCGGACATATTTGCAATCGGCACCGAGGGCCGAGGCTTCTTCCGCCGTCTCACATCCCCGTTCATCAAGAATATCGACGACCGCGACATTGTATCCGCGTTCGGCAAGGGCCAGCACGATCGCCCGGCCAATGCCTTTCGCTCCGCCTGTCACGACGGCGGTCGGTCTCATCGGCTGGGCTGCGTCAATGTTCATTCTGCTTTTCCATGATCGGACAGTCCTGAATCGATATCAGGCCACGTCCTATGCCGAGGTTGCCGCCGGCCGCGCAAAGACCTTGTCGGTCCCCAAGGGAACCGAGGTCGGCCGCATTGGCGGCATGACGGATGGATCGGATTTGCGCCTGGCCGCACGGCACCTTCAAAAGCAGATGGCAAAACCATGCGCCTTCGGGCGCTTCAAAAGTGAAGCCGACGGATTTCTGCCGTCAGAGGCGGCTGATAAGGCTGCGGATATGCATTGCTCTGATGTCCTAGTTCAGTTCCCATTGATTGATCGCAATGCTTTGACACCGCGATATTGGAGCTCTTTGACTCCTGATTTCGATCATAGTGACACCCGCATTGATCCAAGTCATCAAGCAGATGCGAAAAACGTCTTTTCCGAAACGAAAGTACCGTTTGTGAAAGAGGCTCCCATAATGGCGTCCTTTCTTCACAAAGGACGGTTGCCGAAATGGCGGAAAACAGTAACGCCGCTTCCAATTCCGAAGCATCGAAATTCGTTGTCGCAACCAGCCGGCCCGCTACGTCGCCTGCTCGCTCGGCAGCCGCCACTATCCGTTCATCTGGCTGTGCCGCAAGAGTGCCGAAGGCGGCGGGGCGACATCGGTCAAGGACGGCGGCCGCCAGATCGAATAGGTGGATCCGGATCCGCGCGTCCATCGCAAGTTCCTCGAGGAACTGCAGAAGACCGGTGTACTGTCGGCCATGGGTGACATCTTCGAGCCGGCAGTCCTGGCGCTCCCGAAGGAAAGCCTGACCGGCGTCATCCAGAGACCGATCCTCAAGGGACCGGCAAGCTGAGCCCATCAGAGAACGTACCCATTTCGCGAGCGCATCATGAAATGGGGGCGCGTGAGAATTCGGCGTGCCTGCGCAACCGAATTGCCGAGCGCTCCAATATGTGCCAGCTTTTGTTAATGATGCAGACGCCTCCTATCGCTCGCTCCAGCTTCGAAGGCTTGGACCTTAACGACATCGTAATTTTCGCGCGGGTGGTCCAGCACGGAAGTTTCACGATCGCTGCAAAGCATTTCGGCAAATCGCCGTCCTATATGAGCAAACATATAACTCAGCTCGAACATGCCCTTGCCTTGACCCTGCTTCACAGATCGACCCACCGGGTCTTTCTGACTGATGTCGGCAATGTGTTCTTCGAACATTGCGTACGGATCTTGGGAGAGCTCGACGCCGCTAAGGCCAATGCCAATGCCGTCAGCCGCGAACTGATCGGCACGCTGCGGGTCCACAGCACACCGGGCGTCGGCCAGGCGCTCGTCCTGCCGGCCATCGGTGATTTCAATGTTCAGTTTCCTACGGTGAAGGTGGAGCTGACCTTCAGCGTTTATTCAGCCAGCCTAATGGAACGTGGCGTGGATGTCTTGATCGGCAGCAGGGACTTCGATGACGACAGTTTCTTTCAAAGCGGTCTGTTCGAGAGGAAGCTCGGCACCGTGCCCTATGTCGTATGCGCCTCGGCGGATTATCTCAGTCGACATGCCAGACCGACCAAGCCGCAGGAACTCAGCGCGCACAACTGTCTAATCCACATGAAGCAGCGGGGCAACCCTCGACAATGGAAAGTCAGCAGCGGCGGCGAGGAGTTTGTCATTTCAGTCGACGGCACGTTTCAGACTAATATCGAGAGCGCGATCCGGATTGCAGTTCTGCAGGGGAGCGGAATTGCGCGCTTGCCGTTCTACAGCGTCGCCGATGAGCTCAAGTCAGGAGCGTTGGTCTCGCTGTTCGGGGGCGGGATAACATTGGATCGGAGCATCAAGGCCTTTTATCCCCGCAGCCGCTATGTCCCGAAGAAGGTCTATGAATTCCTATCGATTCTGGAAAGGCGGCTGGACATTGCATCCCAATGGCAGGCGCCGGCCTAAGCGTTCATCGAGCTTCTGTGCGTGAGATAACGCTGGATCTGGAAGAGGTGGCGGGTTCTCGCTGCCAGCGAGGTCGGATGGCTCGAATTGCCGTCGTCGCCGAATGCATGTTTCTCCCTTTCGACCATCGCCAACGCTGTCTGGCTCTATTTTCTGTTTCCGCTCAGCCTGCGACTGGTTGAGGAAGTACTGTTGGAGCGTGGGATTGTCGTCTCGTATAAGGATTGGATCATCCGCTATCTTCGATAGCCCAAGGCGCGGCTGATCTGATCGGCAGTCGAGCGTAATTTCAGCAACAGTTCCTCGCGCCGCTCGACATATCGGCTTGTCAGCGTTCCGAGATTGAGCGCTGCAATCACATTGCCTTCCGCGCCAAAAAGGGGGGCGGCGATCCCAGTCGAGCCAGTGACAAATTCTTGGTCGTTGATCGCATAGCCGTCACGGCGGACCTTTGCGAGGACCTCGCGGATCTGTTTGACATCCGTGATCGTGTAGCGGGTGTAGGACAGAAAGCGGACGCGCGAGAGATAGTCTTCCAGCGCTTCCGCGGGAGCATGAGCAAGAAGCACGCGGCCAGTTGCCGTGCAATGCGCGGTGATTGCGGCGTCCATATTGACGTCATAGCGGACAGGATGATGGCTAACGCATTTTGCCAGTCGGCGCAGGTCGCAATGCGCATTCATCGTGCCAAGCAGAACCGTTTCGCCGGACTCGTCCCTCAGCCGTTCCATGAAGGGCATTGCCGTGACGACCAGCGGCTCCTCATGGCGACGGAAAGGGAAGCCGTGGCGGCTTGCCTCCACCAGCATGTAGTGTCCTGCAGCGTCCTGAACGACATGACCGCGGGCCGCCAGTGTCTGGATCAGACCATGCGCGCTACTCTTCGGCAGCTTGAGATCGCGGATGATCTGCGAGAGCGAGGCCGGTTCGCGCAGCACCGACAGATATTCCAGAAGATCAAGGATGCGACCCGCGCTCTTCACTTCAGAGTTCATATATGTGAACAAAACCCCCATTGATGGCTATTTCCTCGGCTTATAAAAAATTTGCCTAGAAAAAATACAAGGGCAAGGAGCCCCCGGCATCGCCGAATGAAAGAATATCATGAGCGCAGCAGAACAGCATGACAAAAACCAGCCCTGGCTCTGGGCAGACGATGTCTGGCAGAGGAGCGTCAACAAGGTCCGGGCGGGTCGCTCATTGAAGCCGGCGCAGTGGAAGAACGGCGCCCGCATGGCTGTCGCTCTCTCATTCGATGCCGATCACGAGACGATGGAACTGCGCAACGGCGGCATCTCCATCAGTCGCCTGAGCCAGGGCCAGTATGGCGCACGCTCCGGCATGCCACGCATCCTTAAGCTGCTCGATAAATACGCGGTGCCGGCATCGATCTACATGCCCGCCGTCTCGGCTATGATCAATGCCGACGAGGCGCGTGCCGTCGTTGCTTCCGGCCATGAGATCGGCATTCATAGCTGGATCCACGAATTCAATTCGCGCCTGGACGAGGCAACCGAGCGCGATCTCGCGCTACGGGCGGCCGATGTTCTCGAACGCGTCTGCGGCATCCGGCCTGTGGGCATGCGCACCGCATCCTGGGATTTTAGCCCCCATACGCTGAAGATCGCTCGTGAAATGGGTCTGCTTTATGACTCCTCGTTGATGGCCGATGACGAGCCTTACGAGTTGCTGGAAGACGGCGAGCCGACCGGCATCGTGGAAATTCCGGTGGAATGGATCCGCGACGATGCTCCCTACGTCGCGATGGACCGGATGACAGGCGCACGGCCCTATGGCGACCCGGCTATGGTTCTCGAGATCTTCCAGCGCGAGCTGGAGCTTGCTTATGACGAAGGTGGGCTTTTCCAACTGACGATGCATCCGCATCATGTCGGGCATCGCTCCCGCATCTTCATCCTGGAGGAGATCATCCGCCAGGCGCAGGCGAAGGGCGATGTCTGGTTCACGACCCATGCTGAACTTGCTGCCTATTGCGCCAAGGAGGCTGGTATCGGTCGGGCCGCATAACGTTCTCGCCTTGGAATAACTGGAAGAATAAGCTGACATAAGAAGAGAGGAACACAGATGTCTTTGAGATTTGCTACCGCTGCCGCATTCGTGATGGCTCTCATGGCCTCGACCGCCATGGCTCAGTCGCCCAAGGATATGCTGACCATCGATCTGCCGAACGATGCCGCGACACTCGATCCGCATCTACAGTGGAACACTGACAGCTATTCGATCTACCGCAACATCTTCGACAACCTGCTGACCCGTGATGCCAAGGGCGAGATCGTGCCGCAGATTGCCAAGTCGTGGAAATATCTCGACGACAAGACGATCGAGTTCCAGATCCGCGACGACGTTACCTTCCAGGACGGCTCGAAGCTGACCGCCGAAGACGTCGCCTTCTCGATCAACCGCATCATCGATCCAAAGCTGAAGAGCCCGCAGCTCTCGCAGTTCGACCAGATCGACAAGGCGGAAGCCACCAGCCCGACCGTCGTCAAGATGACCACCAAGTCCGCCTATCCGGCGCTGCTCGCCCAGCTCGTCAAGCTGTCGATCGTGCCGAAGGCCTATGTCGAGAAGGTCGGTGACCAGGAATTCAACCTGAAGCCGCTTGGTTCCGGCCCCTATAAGATGGTCAACTGGCAGAAAGGCGTCCAGACCGAGCTTGAGGCCTATTCGAGCTACTGGCGCGCCAAGCCGCCATTCCAGCATGTCGTCTTCCGCACCGTGCCTGATGTCTCAACCCGCATCGCCGACCTCAAGACCGGCAAGGCCGACCTCATCCGCGAAGTGCCGCCGGATCAGGCCGAAAGCATCAAGAGCGACTCGAACTCGCAGGTTCTGTCGGTTCCGACCGAGCGCATCGGCTATCTCTTCATCAACGCCCAGGCCGGCGCCACCAAGGACGTCCGCGTCCGCGAGGCGATCGCCTATGCGATCGACCGCCAGGCGCTGGTCGATGCGCTGCTCGAAGGTTACGGCAAGGCGGTGGAAGTGCTCGGTGCCGAGCCGGTCTTCGGCTACACCGACAAGGTCAAGGGTTACGAGTACAATCTCGACAAGGCCAAGCAACTGGTGAAGGAGGCCGGCGCGGAAGGTGCCACCGTCGAATTCCTCACCTCTCCGGCCTATAGCCGCGCCACCGTTGAGGCCATCCAGCAGATGGTCAATGAGGCAGGTCTCAACGTCACCATCTCCTCCAGCGACCAGGCGACCTTCCTGAAGCGCCGCCAGGGCGATCCAGCCAATGCTGGCGGCCTTGCCTTCGGCGCATGGTCCTGCGCCTGCCAGGACGTCGACGGCGTGATCTTCCCGCTGTTCCGCACCGGCAGCATCTGGGCGAAATATTCGAACCCGAAGTTCGATGAGGCCGTCGACAAGGCGCGCGCCATCCTCGACCAGAACGAGCGGCTGAAGCTCTACGAGCAGGCCTACCAGATCATCAAGGACGACGTTCCGGGCCTTGGCCTTTATCAGGCCTATGCGATCTATGGCGCAAACAAGCAGCTGAAGTGGCAGCCGACCGCCAACGAAGCGATGTTCGTCATGGACATGAGCTGGCAGTAAGACAGGTAGCACGACCATGTTGACATACGCCGTCGAGCGTTTGATACAGGCGATCATTGCGATCTTCGGCGTTCTCACCATCGTGTTCGTCGTGATGCATCTCTCGGGCGATCCGACCCTGCTGCTCGTGCCGCAGGACGCATCGGCCCAGATGATCGCGGATCTCCGCCACCAGCTCGGTTTCGACCGGCCGATCTCGGTGCAGTACCTGGATTACCTTCAGGGGCTCGCCCGGTTCGATTTCGGTGTTTCCGTCGTGCAACGCGTGCCGGCATTCGATATTGTCATGTCACGCGTGCCCTATACGATGATGCTCGCCGCCGGCGCGCTGGTGGTGGCGATCGGCATGGGCATCCCGGCCGGCATTCTGATGGCGACGAACCGCGGCGGCTGGCTGGAACGGCTCTTGACCGCGATCGTCGTCACCGGCCAGAGCGTGCCGACCTTCCTGTCCGGCATCGTATTGATCTTCGTCTTCGGCGTGACGCTGCGCTGGCTGCCGACCTCCGGCTCCGGCGACTTCGCGTCGCTGATCATGCCTTCGATCGCGCTGGGCGCCGTATCCATGTCGACCTTCGCGCGCATGACCCGCATCTCGATCATCGACGAGCTCGGCAAGGATTATGTCCGGGCCGGTCGCGCCCGCGGCCTGTCGATGGGGTCGGTTGTGGTGCACCATGTGCTGCGGAACGCGGCGATCCCGGTCATCACCATCGCGGCGCTCGAAATCGGCAACCTGCTGGCCGGCGCGGTCATCATCGAGACGGTCTTTGCCTGGCCGGGCATCGGCCAGCTCGCCATCCAGTCCATCCAGTCGCGCGACTTCCTGGTCGTCCAGGTCATCGTGCTGCTGATCTCCTTCGTTTACGTGTTGACCAGCGTACTTGCGGATTTCGTCTATGCGCTCGTCGATCCGCGTATCCGCCTGGTCCGCTGAGGAGGCATTCATGAACACCGCCGTCCTCGCCCTCGGTCAACGCATTCGCCGGGTGCCCCTGTCAGTCATCATCGTCTCGATCATCTTCCTGGTGATCGTGACCCTCGCGATCCTTGCCCCCTGGGTCGCGCCGGCCGATCCGGACAAGCAGACCCTGCTTGCCCGCCTGAAGCCGCCGGGCTTCGAACTGCGCGGCTTCACCTACTGGCTCGGCACCGACGACCTCGGTCGCGACCTGCTCTCGCGCACCATCTACGGCGCCGGCGTCTCGCTTTCGGTCGCGGTCCTCTCCGTCGTCGTCTCGACGCTGGTCGGCGTCACCCTCGGCATGGTCGCCGGCTGGTTCCGCGGCAAGATCGAGATCCTCATCATGCGCCTCGTCGACATCATGATGTCGATCCCGGCGATCCTGCTTGCGGTGCTGACGGTCGCCGTGCTCGGCCCGGGCTTCCTGAAGCTCGTCCTGGTGCTCGGCCTGACCCGCTGGCCGCGTTACACCCGCGTAGCCTACGCCCAGACGCTGCAGGTTTCCAACCTGCCGTTTATCAAGGCTTCGGAACTCGCCGGTGCCGGCGCGGCGCGCATCCTCTTCCACCACATCCTGCCGAACATCGCCGGGCCGCTGCTGATCGTCGCGACTGCCGAATTCGGCCTGATGATTCTAATGGAAGCCGGCCTTTCCTTCCTCGGCCTCGGCATCCAGCCGCCAGCTGCAAGCTGGGGCTCGATCATGAGCGTCGGCCGCCAGTATCTCGAGCGGGCCTGGTGGATCGTCGCCTTCCCCGGCGCCTGTCTCTTCCTACTCGTCTTTTCCGTCAACGTGCTTGGCGACTGGCTGCGTGACCAGATCGACCCGCGTTCGCGTTCTCGCTGAGGTTTTACCCATGGAATTCGAAAACAAGACCATTGTCATCACCGGCGCCGCCGGCGTCTTCGGCCGCTGGATCGCCGCCTATTTCGCGCAGGAAGGCGCAAGGCTCTGCCTGAGCGACATCCGCATGGACGGGCTGGAAAAGGCGGTCAGGGAACTTGGCCTCGACCGGTCGAAGGTGCTGCTGCACGCGACCGAACTGACGAGCGACGCCTCCATGCTGGACCTCGTCGATCTCGTGCGCCGCGAATGGAAGGCGCCGGACATCCTGGTCAACAATGCCGGCATCTATACCCGCTTCAGCCTGCTTGACATGGAATTTTCCGACTGGGACCGCGTCTTCGGTGTTAACCTGCGTGCCCCCTTCGTGCTGTCGCGCGAGATGGCCAAGCTGATGATAGCAGAAGGCAAGCAGGGCTCGATCGTCAACATCTCGTCTGGGGCCGCCCGCAAGATGAACCAGAATTCGGTGCCTTACTGCACTTCGAAGACGGCGATCGAACGCCTTTCGAAGGGTTTTGCGATGGAACTCGCGGAATACGGCATCCGCGTCAACATCGTGGAGCCGGGTTTCGCGCCGGGCAGCGAGGTGAGCGAGCTTTCCGACGAATATGTCACCAACATGCTGAAGAACATTCCGCTCGGCCGCGCGAGCGGCCCGCAGGATGCGCCGGGCGCGATCGCCTATCTCTGCTCCGAAAAGGCCGCCTTCATCACCGGTGCTGTGCTCTCCGTCGACGGTGGCAATTCGATCGGCAACTACAAGCGGCCCGAGCGGGCCAAGACCGGAGGGGCTTAAGGGAATGGATGCTGCCGCAACCCCGCTGCTTGCCGTCGACAGGCTCACCATTGACATCGGTGGCGCCAATGTCGTCGACGACGTCTCCTTCGCCGTGGCGCCCGGCAAGGTCATGGCGCTGGTGGGCGAATCCGGCTGCGGCAAATCGCTGACCTCCTATGCCATGCTCGGCCTTCTGCCGCCGGCAGCCCGCCGTACCGGTGGCCGGATCATGCTCGAAAACACCGATCTTGCCGCAATGTCGGAGCGGCAGTTCCGCAAGGCCCGCGGCAAAGATATTTCCATCATCTTTCAGGAGCCTAGCGCCTCGCTCGACCCACTGACGACGGTCGGCGCGCAGATCGCCGAAGCGTACCGCGTGCATCACGGCGTCTCGAAGGCCGAAGCTTACCAGAAGGCGCGGCAGATGCTCGCCGATGTCGGCATTCCCGATCCCGACCGGCGGCTGCATCAATATCCGTTCGAACTTTCGGGCGGCATGTGTCAGCGCATCATGATCTCGATCGCGCTGATCTGCGGTCCGCGCGTGCTGGTCGCAGACGAGCCGACCACGGCACTCGACGTGACGATCCAGGCGCAGATCCTCGATCTCATGAAGAAGCTGGTAGCCGAGCGCGGCACCGCAATCGTCCTCATCACCCATGACATGGGCGTGGTCGCCGATATCGCTGACGAGGTAGCGGTCATGTATGCCGGCCGCATCGCCGAGATCGCCCCGGTTCACGCGCTCTTTCGCGAACCGAAGCACCCCTATACGGCCCTGCTTTTGGCTAGCGTACCGAAACTCGATGACGCTCCCAAGGCGGATCTGGCGACCATCGAGGGCACAGTGCCGACGCCGAACGAATTTGGCGTCGGTTGCCGTTTCGCGGACCGCTGTCCCCTCGTGACATACAAGTGTCGCAACGAGCAGCCGCCGCTGATGGATTGTGGCGGGGACCATCGCTCGGCCTGCTGGCATATCGATCGCATGAGCGAAATCCGCGAGGTTGCGGCATGAACGACAAGGTTCTCGAAATCCGCGACGTCGCGGTGCATTTCGGCGGCCACAGCGGCTTGCTCGGCAAGGCCGGACCGGTTGTGAAGGCGGTCAACGGCGTGGATCTCACGATCGGCCGCGCCGAGACAGTTGCGCTGGTCGGCGAATCCGGCTGCGGCAAGTCCACGCTCTCCAACACGATCGTCGGCCTGCAGGCGCCGGTTTCCGGCAGCGTCAAGATCAGCGGCGAAGAAGTGGTGGGCGCCGACAAAAAGAAGCTCAACGATATCCGACGCAAGGTGCAGATGATCTTCCAGGACCCGGCGCTATCGCTCGACCCGCGCTCGACGGTGGGTGCCACGATCGCCGAACCGCTGATCGTGCGCGGCGTCGCTCGTGGCAAGCAGCTCAAGGCGCGCGTCGCGACGCTCCTGCAACAGGTGGGCCTGAGACCCGAACATGCGGACCGTTATCCGCACCAGTTTTCCGGCGGCCAGCGCCAACGCGTTGTGATTGCCCGCGCGCTCGCGCTCGAACCGGACCTCGTCATCTGCGACGAGCCGGTCTCGGCGCTCGACGTGTCGGTACGGGCGCAGATACTCAACCTGCTGGTGGCGCTACAGAAGCGCACCGGCGTTTCCTATCTCTTCGTCTCGCATGACCTCGGCGTGGTTCGTCACATTTGCGACCGCGTTGTGGTCATGTATCTCGGCCGGTTCGTTGAAATGGCCGACCGCGACACCTTCTTTGCCAATCCGAAACATCCCTATACCAAGGCGCTGATGTCGGCGGTGCCCGAAGCCGATCCCGTTGTGCAGCGTTCCAAGGAACGGCTCATTCTGGGCGGTGAACTGCCGAGCCCGGCCAACATCCCCTCCGGCTGCGCCTTCAACACGCGATGCCCGCTTGCGACCGAGATTTGTTCCAGGGAACGGCCGGAACTGACCCCGCGCGCCGATGGCGCTCGCGTCGCCTGCCATCACGCATAAGAGTACTGCCATGACAGATGCCCCGACGAACGAAACCCTCCGACTGACCGGCCTCGAGGCCGAGGCGGAGATCCGCATCGACCGCTGGGGCATTCCGCATATCAAGGCGGCGAGCGAGAAGGACCTGTTCTTCGTGCAGGGCTTCAACGCCGCACGCGACCGGCTGTGGCAACTGGACCTGTGGCGCAAGCGCGGCCTCGGTCTCCTGGCGGCGGATTTCGGCCCCGGTTATCTGGCGCAGGACCATGCGGCCCGGCATTTCCTCTATCGCGGCGACATGGCGGCGGAATGGAGAGCTTACGCGGCGGATACGGAGGCGATCTGCACCGCCTTCGCCGCCGGTATCGATGCCTATATCGCGCTCTGCGCGGCTGAGCCTTCCCGCCTGCCGCCGGAATTTGCCGTCTTCGGCACGAAGCCGGCGTTTTGGCAGCCCTCCGACGTTGTGCGCGTCCGCAGCCATGCGCTGACCCGCAACGGACTCTCGGAAATCCTGCGCGCCAACATCATGGCGCTGGCCGATGCCGAGACCGACCTGCTGCGTTACGAGATCGATCCGCCGGTTGAACCGAAGCCGGCCGAAGGCATCGTGCTCGCCGACATCCCGCTTGAAGCGACCCGCCTGTTCAAGCTCGCCACCGCGCCGGTCACCTTCGACAAAGCCCGGCTTGCCGCCACGCTCGATGATGTCTGGAAATGGACCGAGGTGACCGATCTCGGCGACGTCATCCAGGCAACCGTGGAGGAGGGCTCTAACAACTGGGCCGTCCACGGTTCCCGCACCGAAACCGGCCGGCCGATCCTCGCGAGCGACCCGCACCGGGCGCATGCGGTACCGTCGCTGCGTTATCTCGTGCATCTCGAAGCGCCAAGCCTCAACGCCATCGGCACCGGCGAACCGACCGCTCCGGGCATCTCGCTCGGCCACAACGAGAAGACCGCTTTTGGACTGACCATTTTCGGCGCCGACCAGGAAGACATCTATGTCTACGAAACGAAGGACGGCGACCCGGAGCAGTATCGTTATGGCGACGGCTGGGAGGCGATTACCCGCCTTGAGGAGCGGTTCGTGGTCAAGGGCTTCCCTGACCAGACCCTGACGCTCTGCTTCACCCGTCACGGCCCGATTCTGCACGAGAATCCGAAGAAGCGGCAGGCGATCGCCATGCGCTCCGTCTGGCTCTCGCCGGGCTCGGCCGCCTATCTCGGCAGCCTATCCTATATGCGCAGCAGCTCGGTGAAGGCATTTTCCGAAACGCTTTCGCGCTGGGGCACGCCCTCGGTCAACCACGTCAGCGCCGACGTGGAGGGCAATATCGGCTGGTTCACTGCCGGCTTCACGCCGATCCGGCATAACTGGGAGGGCCTCCTGCCGGTACCGGGTCACGGCTCCCATGAATGGGACGGTTTCCTGCCCGCTGACCAATTGCCGCGCAAATACAATCCGGCTGAAGGTTTCGTGGCCTCCGCTAACGAGATGAACCTGCCGGCGGTCCGCGATTCGAAAGCGCCGTCGATCGGTCATGAATGGGCGGAAGTCAGCCGCGCCCAGCGCATCAAGTCCGTGCTCGCCGCCGACGCGAAGCATACGCTGAAGGGCTCGACCACGCTGCAGACGGATACCTATTCCCGCCCGGCCGCGACGATCTGTGGCCTGCTGGACAGGGTTACCGGCCAATATCCGGTCGATGAAACCCAGAAACAGGCGCTCGCTCTCTTCAACGGCTGGGATCACCAGCTGGACGCCACAAGCGCCCCGGCCGCCCTCTTCGAAGTCTGGTGGATGAAGCATCTGCGGCCTGCGCTGCTCGCGAAATTCGCGCCGAATCCGACCGTCCGGCAATTGCTACTGCCGGGCGATGTCGACCGCATGCTGACCCTGCTCTCGGAACCCGGTTCTCATTGGGGGGAGGCCGAGCGCGACACCATGCTGCTATCGACGCTGTCCGCCGGTTTTGCCGATTGCGAAAGACGCTTCCGCGCCGATCCGGCCGCCTGGCAATGGGGCGGTCTGCACAAAGCGCTCTTCGAGCATGCCACCAGCCGCATTGAGGCCGAAGGTGCAATCACCTGGAATGTCGGTCCCTTGCCAACCGGCGGCAGCCGCTCCACGCCCATGCATGCCGGCTACCGGATGAGCGATTTCGGCGTCAGCGCCGGCGCGTCGGTGCGCCTCGTCATGGATGTCGGTGACTGGGACAACAGCGTCTGCATCAACACGCCCGGCCAGTCCGGCGATCCGCGTTCGCCGCATTATGCGGATTTGGCCGAGGGCTGGGCAAAGGGGCGATATGTGCCACTGCTCTACAGCGGCGAGAAGATTGCCGCCGAAACCGAACACCACATTCTTCTTCTGCCGGCCTGAAAACCCTTTTTGAAAGATCTCCCATGCCCTGCACCATTTCTGCCGCAGATATCGATGAAGCAGTGCTTCTCTCCGAGTTGAATCATTGGGTGGAGATCGAAACGCCGACACGTGACTCCGCGGCCGTCAACCGGCTTGCCGACCGTGTGGAAGCGATCGCGAGGGAGGCCGGACTCGCGACGGAGCGTACGCCGGGAGCGCTGGGTTTCGGCGATATTCTCGCCGTGCGGTCGCCCCGCCCGGCCGGTAGCAATGAAAGGGGCGTGCTGATCCTAGCGCATCTCGACACGGTGCATCCGATGGGCACCATCAAGGAAAATCTGCCCCTGCGGCAAGAGGGCGACAGGCTCTATGGTCCCGGTATCTACGACATGAAATCGGGAGCATTGATGGCGCTGGAAGCGATGAAAATTGCTGCGCGCGACGGGACGCATTTACCTGTCGATCTGCTTTTCATCCCGGATGAGGAAATGGGAAGCACAAGCTCGCGTGGCGTGATCGAGAATTATGCCCGCAATGCGTCTTACGCCCTTGTGGTCGAGCCGGCACGGGACGGTGGCAAGATCGTGGTCGCCCGTAAAGGCGTCGCCATGTATGACATCCTCGTGCGCGGGCGCGCTTCTCACGCCGGCACGAGGCCGCAGGATGGGCGCAGCGCGATCCGCGCCGCCGCCCGACTGGTACTCGAACTCGAAAGCCTGAACGACGCGCAACGCGGCATCACCGTCACCGTCGGCACAATCCATGGTGGAACCGGGCGTAACATCGTGCCGGCTGAATGCCACATGCAAGTCGATCTGCGTCTTCCCGACGATGAGACGGCTGCCGAAATCCTGAAGAAGGTCGAAAGCCTGACGCCGGTCGATCCCGATATCACCATCGAGATCAAGGGAGGCGTCAACCGCCCGCCCTTTGCCCAGTCGGAGGCGGGCGAGCGGCTTTTCGATCATGCTGCCAGGCTTGCCGCCGACCTCGGCATCACTCTAGAGGGCGTCAGCACCGGTGGCGGCTCCGACGGAAACTTCACCGCGGCGCTTGGAGTGCCGACCCTCGATGGTCTCGGCGCCGACGGAGCCGGCGCCCATACATTCGACGAATATATATTCGTCAGCAGCCTTGCAGTTCGCACCGCGCTTCTTGCCAATCTGATGCTAACCCTGAATGGCGATCTCTGATGTCTAGCAACGGCTCGACACGTCTTTCCAGGTTCGCCGCATTATGACGCCTTCTGAGATCATCGGTTTCGTGCTGATGGCCGGCGTTGCGGCCTATGTGCAGACTTTGACCGGCTTCGCCTTCGGGCTGCTGCTGATGGGCGCGGTCGGGCTGACAGCCGTCATGCCGCTGCGCGATGCTGCGGTCGTTACCGGCGTGCTGACGCTCGTCAATGCTGCCATCATGATGATAAGGGGCTGGCGCGACGTGTTGCGCACCGAACTGGTGCTTGTGCTCTGCGCCAGCCTGCCGACGCTCGTCGCCGGCTATTTCCTGCTCGATCATCTCGCCTCGACCGGGCTCATCTACCTGCGCATCATCCTCGGCCTCGTGATCATCGTCTCGGCCTTGCAACTCGTCATGCCGCCCAGGAAAGAGGAAAAGGAGGCAACAAAGTCGTCCTTCGTTTTCTTCGGTGCCTTTTCGGGCATCATGAGCGGCCTTTTTTCGACAAGCGGCCCGCCGCTCGTCTATCATTTCTACCGTCAGCCTCTGCCGATCGCCGCAATCCGCGAGACGCTGGTGGCAATCTTCAGCATCAACGCGCTGATACGCCTTTTCGTCGTCATTGCGGACGGTACCTTTCCGAAGCCAGTTTACTGGCCGGCCTTTTTCGCCATCATCACCGTCTCCCTCGGTACGCACATGGCGCGGCGCATGCCGTTGCCTCTGTCGCCGAAGACGTTGAGACTGATTGTCTTCGTGTTGCTTTGTGCCTCCGGCGCCTCACTGGCACTGCCGGCCATTCCGAAAGCCCTTGCCTGGAGTTAATTGCAATGCTGCTGTCCATCACCGAAGCCGAGCGCCTTGTCGCACAGATGCTGGAGAGACACAGCGTCAGCCCCGAAAATGCGAAATCGGTCGCGGTCGCTCTCGTTGCGGCCGAGACCGCCGGGCAAAGCGGTCATGGCCTGCGGCGTCTTGCTGCATATGCCGCCCAGGCCAAGGCGGGAAAGGTCGATGGTTTCGCCACGCCGGTTGCTTGGTCGAGTGCGCCGGCAGTGCTCAGGATCGATGCTGGCTGCGGCTTTGCCTATCCGGCGCTCGATCTCGCCGTTCAAAAGCTTCCGGCTCTCGCCTCGAAATCCGGCATTGCGGTCGCTGCCATTCATCGCTCGCATCATGCCGGCGTCATGGGGTTGACGGTCGAGCGCTTCGCTGAGCGCGGACTCGTGGCGCTGATGTTTGCCAATACGCCGGCAGCCATGGCGCCCTGGGGTGGAAAGACCGCCGTCTACGGCACCAATCCGATCGCCTTTGCGGCGCCACTTCCGCATGATGAGCCGATCGTCATCGATCTTGCAATGTCCAAGGTCGCGCGTGGCAGGATCATGGCGGCGCACCAGAAGGGCACCGACATTCCGGATGACTGGGCGCTCGACATAGAGGGGAAACCAACCACGAATCCGAGCGAAGCCCTGAAAGGAACGATGATGCCTCTCGGCGACGCGAAGGGCGCGGCATTGGCGCTCATGGTCGAGATACTCGCGGCGAGCCTCACCGGCACCAATTATTCCTTTGAAGCCACCTCCCTCTTCGATGACCGCGGCAACCCGCCCAAGCTCGGGCAGATGATCATCGCGATCGATCCCGAGGCAACGGGCGGCGCCGGGACGGCCTCGCGCCTTGCACTGCTTGCGTCGACGATGACGGCCGACCCGAATGTGCGCCTGCCGGGCCGACGCAGCCAGGGCCGACGGCGGGATGCACTCACGACCGGAGTGGAAATCGACGACGAATTGGCGGCACTCATCAACCCGTGATGGTGCGTAAGCCAGACGGAAGGCGAGCGCCCGCGAAATCTCCCGAAATCTATCGATATCCGGATGCCGACCCACCGACCAGGTACCTGACCGCATTCGATCGGTTCAGGGCTTGAGCGGCTGCGATTTGGGCACTCCACAGCAGAGTGCCGCGTCTGGCGCATAACTGGCCTGATGCATTGTTCATGTCATGAGGCGGGCAAAACAACTATATACGTGACATCGAACGACGCCGGAGCCAACTACGGTCGCTGACGTCAAACGGACCTCAGGAAAGGGGATCATCATGAACGTCGCACGCTCCTTGAACAACTGGCGCAAGTATCGTCAGACTGTAGCCGAACTGGGTCGCATGACCAATCGCGAGTTGAGCGATCTAGGTATTGACCGCAGCGAAATTCGCAACGTTGCTCGCGCTGCCACTTCTCTCTGAGAGTGGTGTAAAGCATTTTGAGGCGCCCGCTCTTTAGCGGGCGTTTTGCGTTTCAGTGGTAGAAGAAGTCCGCGCATCTGTCGCCGTCGCGAGATGCATGTTTTGTGCATAGCTGCACTGCAGCATAATCTCTTTCCAATGATCAGTATCAGCGTATGCTCGCGTACATCGAAGCCATGCACCTCCTCCCGCAGGGCTTCGTGGTTCAGACGCCCACTCCTCCTTCCAAGGGCGTCTGTCGGAACAGCGACACTCCTCCTCCCAGTCGCTGTTCGGTTCTTTTCGAAAGCCTGCCGCACCTCCTTCCGCGGCAGGCTTTCTCGTTTCCGGAGGTCGCTTTCTATGGTCCGAGATCGAGTTGCGCCGGGCTCTTTCGCCGCTAGCGCGCGCTGTCATTCTTGCCGATGATCTTACCGCGCAGCCAGGCGGAGGAAAGATCGATAACATAAACGACGGCAACGATCAGGAAGATGATCGTCCAGGCTTCCGGCCAGCGATAGGCAGCGATGCGATCCGCCAGCAGAAAGCCAATGCCGCCGGCGCCGACAATGCCGAGGACGGTGCCGGAGCGGGTGTTGGACTCGAAGTTATAGAGCATGATCGACAGGATCACCGGCATGGCCTGTGGCATGATGGCAAGCCGGATGGTCTGCAGCGGCCCGCCGCCCGAGGCCAGGACGCCATCGACGGGTTTGCGGGAGGTATTTTCGATCGCTTCCGAAAAGAGCTTGGCAAAGGTACCGATTTCGGAAACGGCAATGGCGAAGACGCCCGGAAGCGGGCCGAGGCCGAAGGCGCGGATGAAGATGAGCGCGAGTACGATCTGTTCGACAGCGCGTAGCGCATCGAACCCCCGGCGGGTCGATAGCCGCACCCAGCCGAGCGGCATGATGTTCTTGGCGCCAAGGAAGGCGAGCGGAAAGGCGACGATCGCGCCAAGCAGCGTTCCGAGGAAAGCCATCGAAATCGTCTGTCCCAGGCCGACAAGCACATCGCTCCATTCCTGCCAGGTCGTCCAGATATACGGCGGGAACATGAAGGAGAAGATCATGCCGAGCCGTGACAGGCCGTTCAGGATGCGCGCTGGTGAAATGTCGAAGAGATAGAGGCCGGCAATGAGCGGCAGGATAAGCGCCACCGCGCAGGCATAGCGCATCAGCCGCACGCGCGGCTCCACCGAGAAGGCGCCTGGAACGCGCTGCCGCAGCTCGGAAAAGGAAGAGCTATCTATCATGTCTCAGATACTCCGGCTTTCGATGCCGATGATGCGGTGGCGCAGCTTCTCGCTCAGGAAATCGATGATCACCACCGTGACGAGGATGATGACGAACAGCGCCGAGAGATCGGTATACTCCTGAAGGGACATGGCGGTGCGGATCTCCTGACCGAGACCGCCGGCTCCGACATAGCCGATGATCGAGGAGGAGCGCACGTTGATCTCGAAGCGCAGCAGCGTGTAGCTGATGATATTCGGGATGACCTGCGGCACGACGCCATAACGCATCTGATGAAACCAGGTGCCGCCCGAAGCCTTGACGCCTTCCAGCGGCCGCATGTCGATATTCTCATTCACCTCGGAATAGAGCTTGCCGAGTGAACCCGTCGCATGGGTGGCGATCGCCAGCACACCGGCAAGTGGCCCGACGCCGAAGCAGAAGACATATATAAGCGCCCAGACGATATCGGGGACCGTGCGGATGACCTCCAGATAGCGGCGGGAGGCGATCAGCAGAAAGCTGTTAGGGCTGAGGTTGCGGGCGGCCGGGAAGCTGAGGACGAAGGCGCCAACGACGCCGAAGAACGTTGCGACATAGGCGATCAGGATCGTTTCGCCGAGCAGTTCGAGCCAGACCGGCCAGCGCCAGAACCACTCGGCAAGGTCCGATCCGAGCGATTCAATACGCAAGTGCGGCAGCGTCTTGTAGAGATATTCGCCGAGGCGGGGCAGGGAGGCCCATAATTTCCAGGTGGCGATGCGCTCACCTGAGGGCAGATTGACCTCGGTCATGTCGAAGAAGCCGCCCGTCCAGGCCGTCAGCAGAACAGCGGCAGCAACGAGCGTGAGCGAAACAAGTTGCACGGTTTTGGCACGGCTGCGGACAAGGCGGTATTCGGCCTCGAACCGGCGGATGGTGATGGAGGGTGTCGCTGTCGTCATATCGGATCCTGGTCGTGGGAGCGCCGGATGGAACGGCGCTCCCGTGCATGACGTGGATGAGGGATGTCAGCCGTTGCGACGCTGCTTCTTCAGCCAGTCGCGCATGTCGACGATCCACTGGTACCGCTGGTGATCGACGTCGACATAACCCTTGGAAGTGGAGTTGTCGCCACCGCTCATTTCCTTGAAAGCGTCAGGCGCCTTTTCCGGCGTTGCCTTTACCGCCGCCTTGACCTCAGCAATCATGTCGGCGGGCAGGTTGGTGCGGGTGGTGAACGGGCCATTGGTGATTTCCGGCGACTGCCAGATACGGCAGATCTCGCCCTTCGGGATCATGCCCTTGGATTCCATGCGCTGCGGGATGCCGCTGACCTCGTTGTTGACATAGGTCGCGGCGGCGTCGAACTGCTTGTTGGCGACGGCCATGACGCCGGTTTCGTGGGCGCCGGAGAAGGGAATGGCCGAGAAAAAGGTTTTCGGATCGTAGCCTTGTTTGACGAGGTTGTAGAAGGGCACGGCATAGCCGGACGTCGAATCCGGATCGGCAAACGCCAGAACCTTTCCCTTCAGGTCGTCGACCGACTTGTAGCCGGAATCGCAACGAACGGTGATGACCGAATAGTAGCCGGTCGAGCCGTCCTGTTCCTGGTTTGCGAGCAGCGGTTCGACGCCGCCATTCGTCTCGGTATAGGCGGCGGCATAGGCCGAGGAGCCTAGGAAGGCGAATTCGATCTGGTCGGAGGCGAGCGCTTGGATGACGCCGTCATAATTGCCGGCGGTGAAGATCTCGACCTTCACGCCGAGTTCCTTTTCCAAATATTGCTGGAAGCCGACGCGGCGTGCGATGCGGTCTTTTTCGTTTTCGCCTGAGAGAACGCCGAGGCGGATCGTCTTGTACTGGTCTTTCCAACCGTCGGCATGGGCCTGGCTGGAAAGGGCAAGTGCAGCCGTTACGGCCGCAAGCATGAGGACGTTTTTCATTCCAACTCTCCTGTTGCAAAAGGAAAGCCAGCGGCCTAACGGAGCCGCGGGCGAAACTCATACCGCCTGGTAGACCTTCTCTTTTACGGTTCGACCTGCGTTGAATGAGGTGGATGTCACGGCCTCGTCGATTTCTGCGTCGAAATCGTCCGTACCGTAGATTTCGCGGACCCGTTCCTGAGTCAGATCCGCCGGTGCGCCGTCAAAGCGCACCCGCCCGGCCCGCATGGCTATGATGCGTTCGCAATAGTTGCGAGCAGTATCGAGCGTATGAAGATTGACGAGAACGGTAATGCCGTCCTCGCGGTTGACCTTGCGCAGCGCCTCCATGACGCGCGTCGCATTGGCCGGGTCGAGCGACGCGATCGGCTCGTCGGCAAGCATGATCTTCGGGCTCTGGACCAGCGCCTTGGCGATAGCGACGCGCTGTTGCTGTCCGCCTGATAACGTGCCCGCCCGCTGCAGCGCCTGTGGCACGAGGTCGAGCCGGTCGAGCGCACGGATCGCCATTTCCTTTTCCTCATCCGTGAAGCGGCGCAGCATGGAAGAGACGAACCCGTGTTGGGCGACGCGGCCGATCAGCACGTTGGTCAGGACATCCATGCGCTCGATCAGATTGAACTGCTGGAACACCATGGCGCAGGAGGCGCGCCAAAGGCGCAGCTCTCGGCCGCGCAACTTGGTGATGTCCTTGCCGTCGAACATGACGGTGCCGGATGTCGGATCGATCAGGCGGTTGATCAGCCGGAGCAACGTCGATTTGCCCGCCCCGCTGCGTCCGATGATGCCGACCATCTGTCCGGCATCGATCGACAGATTTACGTCGTCGACCGCGTGTGTTTGACCGAATTTCTTCTTGAGGGAGTGAAGTTCAAGCACCGGAAGACCTCTGCTTGTCAGAAACGTCAAAGACGCAACTGAATTATACTTAAATGCCAGCCTATGAAATGGAATATAGCATTCCCATATGATAGTTTTATTAAGTAATTTCTCAATATTTGCCGGTAGTTACGCTGTTTTTATCAAGTAATACATCCGAACTTTCCGGATGTATTTGTCAGGGGGAGTTTACACGGCCCTTCGGCATCAGGCCGCTTACGCAGCCTGTTGGAATCGCGAAACAATTCCGTCCGAATAGACCTGTTTGCCCCGGCAGAAGGTTGCCCGTACCCGCGGAAGGCGGCCGTGTTCGGCGATGACGAGATCGGCACGCAGTCCGATCTCGATCATGCCGCGGTCTGTAAGCCCGAGCGCCCTGGCGGGGTTGGCACTGACCAGTGCAACAGAAGCCGGCAATCCGCCCGATCCGGCATCCGCAAGCGCGATGGCCGCCGGAAGCATTGCTGAGGGATGGTAGTCGCTCGCCAGGATGTCGAGAACGCCGCGTTCATAGGCTTCGCGGGCGGAAAGATTGCCCGAATAGGACAGTCCGCGAAGTGCGTTCGGCGCGCCCATCGCGGTCGCAAGTCCGAGCTTGCGGGCCTCCTGAGCGGCGGCCATCGTTACCGGAAACTCGCTGATGCGCGCGCCCAGCCCCTCGACGATTGCGACCTTCTCGATGCTGTCATCGTCGTGGGAGGCGATGATGACGCCATGGTCGCGCGCCGTCGCGGCAATGCCCTGCAGATTGTCGACCGCGTCATTGTTCTGGGCGCGGTTTTCCATGCGTTCGCGCACGCGCTGGGCAGCCTGCTCAAGGGTGATCTTGTTGTTGCGCGCGATCGTTTCGATATGCCGTTCGACATCGCGATACTGGCCCTGACCTGGCGTATGGTCCATCAGCGATATGAGATCGAGGGCGCCGGCTCGCAGCAGATCTTCGATCACGACGCGGGCGTGGGTGAAGGTGATTTCGAAGCGCGCATGAACCCTATGGTCGATCAGAAGATCGTTTTTTCGGAGATCAACGAGGGTCTGGATGATCGAGCGTGAATGTTCTTCCGAGCGAATATGGCCGTAGCTGCTGTTGGCATGGAAGGACAGGGCCGCATAGGCGGTGGTGATGCCGTTGCCGGCGAGCTTCTTGTCGAGTTCGAAAATGCCGAGCTCCAGCGGAAAGCGCACATTCGGCCGCGGCTCGATCTCGCGCTCGATCATGTCGCCATGCATGTCGATAAAGCCGGGAAGCAGAAGCCTGCCATCGCCGAAAATATCGGCCGAAGCCACCGGCTCCTCTCTGATGTCAGCGATCATGCCATCTTCGATCCTAATTGCGCCGCGCGGTATGGTCCTATCGCGCAACACGATTTCGAAATCACTCAGCCACATTCTCTGCTCCATCGTGGATCTGTTTGGTTTGAAGGCTGATTTCGCGGTCGATGAGATCCGCGACATCGTTGGGGTGATGAAAGACGCCGATCATCGCGACACCCGCGGCTTTCAGCTCGGCTAGACGGGCAACAAGTGCGCGGCGCGCGTTTTTATCGAGCGAGGCGGTCGGCTCGTCGAGGAACAGGAGCCGCTGTGGCAGGATGAGCGCACGCGCCAGATTGACCTTCTGCTGCTCGCCGCCGGAAAAGGTGGAGGGGTAGGCGGCCCACAGTCCAGGCTTGACGCCGAAGGCGGAGAGCCAGCGGCGGGCCTCCTCGATCGCTTCGCTATAAGGTCGGCCGGCAAGGCGCAGCGGTTCGGCAACCAATTCTTCGGCCGCTACGCGCGGTCGCGCCTGCAGGAACTGCGTCACGAAGCCGATCTCCCGATGCCGCAGGAGAGCGATATCGACATCGGCTGCTACCGTCAGGTCGATGACGCCTTCGCGCGTGTGGTAATAGGCATGGCCTGATCGCGGCAGATAGGAACGGTAAAGTGTGCGCAGCAGGGTTGATTTGCCGGCGCCGTTTTCTCCCGTCAGCAGGATGAATTCGCCTTCGCGCAGCTCGAAATCGACCTTGTCGAAGGCGTGCAACGTGCGTTTGAGATGATGCATCTCGAAATGCTTGGCCAGTCCCTGGACAGAGAGGATCGTTTGCGCGGAAGCGGCGGGATGTGTGTGCATGTTCACCGGGTCAGCCTCCTGTCAAAGCTTCGCATGCACGAGCTGTTGCGTGTATTCATGCTGCGGATCCTGAAAGATCTGGTCGGCGAGGCCCTCTTCGACGGCTTCGCCGTTGCGCATCACCATGACACGGTCCGCCATGGTGCGGATAACACCGAGATCATGCGAAACGATGACGATAGTGATGCGGCGCTCGCGCTGCAGCCGCTTCAGCGTGTCGAGCACCAGCGCCTGGACGCTCACATCGAGCCCCGTCGTCGGCTCGTCGAGCAGAAGTAGGGCCGGTTCGAGCGCGATCGCCTTGGCAAGCTGCACGCGCTGCTGCATGCCGCCAGACAGTTCTGCCGGGCGGGCATCCATGCGCGCTACCGGAAATTCCGAGGCATCGAGCGCGCCTTTCGCGCGGGCGCGAAGCACAGCAAAATTCCGCTCGCCGGCAATCAGCAGCCGCTCGGCGACATTGCCGCTACTCGTATGGTTCATTCGAAGACCAAGATGCGGGTTCTGGTAAACGATGCCGATATGGCGCGCCCGCAGCATCCGCCGTTCGAAACGGTCGAGCGTGAAGAGATTGAGGTCTTCACGGCCCGGAAGCGCCAGCCTGTATTCGCCGTTATCGGGCCTGTCTTCGAGGTTCATCATCCTAAGCAGCGTCGATTTGCCGGAGCCGGATTCGCCGACGATGCCCAGCACTTCGCCGGGATAGACGGTGACGTCGACGCCGCGCAGCGCCTGCACGTCACCGAAGTTCTTGCGGATGCCGTTCATCGTCAGGATGGGCGAGGACAGCATCAGCCGCGGCGGCTGGCGCCCGGAGGCGGAAAGATTTGCGGCGGTCATTGCTCGATCCTGCCTTGCTTGTAATAGGTTTCGCCAATGGCGACGGTCTCGCCGTTCCGTTTGCGGATATGCTTGACGCCGTACTGGCTGTCGGAGACCTCAAAGCTCGAGGAGCCGTCGTCCTGCGGCAGTTCGTTCATGAAGTAGCCTGTTACGCCGCTGCGATGACAAATCTTGTCGGCATGATCTTCGATCCGATAGGGCACGTCGTCGAAAACGAGCGGTTCGACGCGCGTATAGGGCGGCACGGCATGGATACGCTTTTCGCGACCGGCGGAGAGGATGGTGAGGTTCGCCGCCTGGTTCATCTTCGGCACGTCCCAGCGCGGGATCGGCGAAGGGGTCATCACATGGCGCCCGTTGACCATGCTCGGATAGCTGGAACCCTGCATGATGCGGCCGGAGCGCACGAGCTGTTCGTAGAGTGTCAGCCAGAGCTGACCATAATCGGCGTCACCATGCATGATGCGCGCTTCGGACATATCCGGCTGGACCGGACGCAGCGGCTCCGGATTGGGAACCTGCAGCACGAGGATCTGGTCTTCGCGCAGTTTCTCCTCCGGAATGCGATGGCGCGACTGGATGATATCGGCCTCCAGCGTATCCAGGGTCTCCCTGGCCGAGCTGACGCGGCGCAGGAACTTGCGGATGCTGCTGGCATTGACGGAATCGTCGGCGCCCTGGTCGATGACCTTGACGACGGAGGTGGGTTTCAAGAGCGTCAGCGTCACCTGCAGACCGCCGGTTCCCCAGCCTCGGGCGATCGGCACTTCGCGGCTGGCATAGGGCACCTGATAGCCGGGAATGGCAATGGCTTTCAGGATACGGCGGCGCATCTCCCGCTTGGCGGATTCATCCAGGAAGCCATAGCTGAAGGCCGCCCAAGGTTTGGTCAATTGATCGAGTTTCACGGCATTGCCTTTTCGAGTTCGGCCTGCTTTGCCGCGCCATCTTGGGGCGCGCTGGTTTCATTGGCAGCCTTATCGGCCTTGACGCGCCGCAGCGCATCGAGGCTCGACTGGAAGGTCACATAGTGCGGCAGCTTGAAGTGGATGCAGAAGCCCGAGCTTTCGACGGGCTCTGTATGGTAGAGGATGAACTCCTCGTTCGAGGCCGGATGCGGATTGGGCTGGTTGGAGGCGAGATCGAGCGAGGCGGCGGCGATGACCTTCACCTCGTTCCAGCCGAAGGTGGCGGAAAAGCCGAGCTCCAGGCTCTTGCTCTTGGAGATGACTTCGCTCTGGCTGACGCGGGCGCGTCCGGCGCTGAAGAGCGTACCGCGCGGATGGCGGATGCGCACTTCGGCTTCGCCGAGCCGCAGCTCGTTGACGGTCGGGTGGACGCTGCCATAACCACGCATGGTGGAGTAGCCGAGCGCCAGCGTGCCGCCGGTATCGGCACGCGCAAGGCTCTGCAGCTTGTGGGCGCGGCTTGCCGGGAACAGCAGCGGTTCGCGGGTGACGTCGGGAATCTCGTCGAGCCGCATATCCTCGGCCGGCGTCTCGGCGATCAGGCCCTGCGCCTTCTGCCAGACCGTCAGCGACGGCTGTGTGGCGGGTGCCGGCTGGTCTGCCGCTTCCACCGACTCGGGAACGAAAGCCGTGCCGTTCAGCACGTCGACATTCAGCAGACGATGCGAATAGTCGAGCGTCGGCCCGAGGATCTGGCCGCCCGGAATATCCTTGAAAGCAGCCGAAATACGTCTGACGGTAAAGAGCTCCTGCTGGCGAACCGGCTCTGCAATCGTCAAGCGCGGCTGGGTCGTGCGGTAGGCGCGCAGCAGCAGTACTGCCTCGTAGAGGTCGCCGCCGGACTGAGCGAGCGCCAGCGCCGCTAGCTCGGGCGCGTAGAGCGAAGCCTCGCCCATGACACGGTCGACGAGGTAGGGCAGGCTCTCGCCGATCGCCTCGACGCGGGCCTTGTCGATCTGTCCAAGCTCTTCGCGGTAGAGACGCTCGGACTGTTCAATAGCGTGTTCGCCGCCGCGCGTTGCAACATAGGCCATCAGAGCACCTCTATCTTCGTGGAGCGGGGAATACCGATCAGGCTTTCGCCATCGGCGAGGTAGATGTCCCAGCCTAGGGGATAACGGATGGCCTCGGCGCGCAGCGCCCAGAAATCCGGATGCACACCATCGATGGAGATATCGATGGAACCGTTGACGCCGGGGCCGGTAAGGCGAAGCCTCGTTCCAGAACCGATCTGTGCCTGTGCGAAAATCGTCGCCGAGGCATCAGGATAGAGCAAGTTGCCCGAAAGCATCGCCGAAAGCGCGGACACTTCCGCGTGGTCACCGATCGATGCGAAGACATATTCAGCCTGCGGCAGGGCCACGGCGTGGGCACCGATCCTGGCAATGTCGGATTTCAGCCCCTCATCGGAGCAGAAGAAGCTGCATTCGCGGTCGAGCAGGCTTTCCGCCAGCGCGAGCAGGCCTGGAAAGGGCAGGGGCTGGACACGGCCGGGGCGGGCTAGCGCCCACATCAGCGCATCGAAAGTGACGTTGGAACGCACGTCCTCATCAGTCGGAAGGAGCAAGGTCTGGCTCATCAGAAGGTCTCCATCCGTACGCGCGTCGCCTCGACCTTGCGCAGCCTAATGTCGTCGTCTTGCGCCTGACGGCGTTCTTCATTTGCCAGAAAGGTCACGATACCGGTCTTGCCGATATCGCCTGTGAAGCTCGCATCGATGACGGCCATTGCCATCGCATGTTCGAGATCACGCCCGATGACGGCGCCATAGCCTTCCACGCCCTGGTCCGGCAGGCGGATATGGGCTTCGGCCATCAGTACCTCGCCGAGATGGAAGGCCGTGTTCTGTACAGTGTCGATATAGGGCAGCATCGCAAGGCCGGTGCGGTTCACGAGAACCTCCACCGGTCCCAGCTCATCGAGTAAATCCTCCGCAACAGCCTTGATTCCTTTGGCATCGGCCCTGGCAAGAATGTCGAGCATGCTTGCATGGCTGAAGCTGGCAGGGGGCGCGCCGGCTTCCATGGTTTCATTCATCGTCCTGTCCTTTCGCCGGGGTCGCGACGTGATCCTCCGGCTCGTTGTCAATGCTGAATTGCACGCGTTCTCCGGCCCAGACCGTCTCGGAATAGGCGATCGGCCGGCCTTCCATGTCGACGTCGGTCTTCTGGACGACGAGCACCGGCTGCTGGCGCGATTGTGCGAGAAGCTGCGCTTCATCGCCGATCGCCCGGCGGGTGAGGATCATGGTGCTCTGCCGGACATAGTCAGGAATGCCGAAGGCAGCGTAGATGCTGGTGACCGACTCACCCGCGCGGCGGCGCAGATGCATATTCGGGAACCGCTCCACCGGATGGTAGGAATGGCTGAGGCTGATCGGTACGTCGTCGGCAAAGCCGCGCCGGGCGATCATGTAGACCTTGGCGCCTTCGAGGAGCTTCAGCGCCGCAGCGACGCCGGGTGGCGCTGCGATCTCGGATTCTGAGACCGGCTGGCCGGAGGGGACGCGCCCCTGTTCCAGCAGGTTTTTGCGAAAGCGCGTTCGCCGGGCGATATTGTAGGTGATGACGGACTGCTCTTCCACGAAGGTGCCGCGGCCTTGTTCAACCCGCACCTTACCGGCAGAAGCCAATTCGGCGATCGCCCGCCGTACGCTGTGCCGGCCGACCTTGAACTGATCCATGATCTCGGTTTCCGTCGGCAGACGGCTTCCGGGCGCAAGAGCACCCGAGGCGATATCCCTGTTGATTTGTTTTTCAACGATCTGCCACTGGCCGGACCGCGATCTCGCTTCGATCGAACGTTGTTCATAAATCATTCGGATGAATCCTAAATTCATTCGGATGACTTAACATAGCGGCTGCCGGTGACGCTTTTGTGTAAGCGGCGGAAGATTTGCGACATCGACAGCTACGCGGACAAACGACCATGGGAACGAGACCCGTCAACTGGGTCTTTTTCAATCTCGCGAAACGGGTGGCGGCGGCGCTGGGCGATCATGAGCGACCGAACCGGACAAAGCTCGCTACGCTCAACCTCGCCTTAAGACACGATAGCCGCGCTGATCCGTGCGGCAATCGTGTCGCTAAACCCGGCGAGAGGCTAGCATGAGGTTGCTTCCCGGATGATGGCCTTGGTCGACCTCTCCGCATTTCGATAGAATGTCGTCGACAACGGACGCGCGCGAACGACGCCGCCGTTCGGGCATCGCGTAATCGCGAGAAGGCTCATCGTCAATCATAGCGCTTCTTAATCACGCGGCGGAAGGTGGTTGGTGCTTTCGCGGGTATCCTCCAGTGTTGTCTACTAATGGTCGCAATGTGAAAATCGCGGGGCTAACGTTCGATCTCCGTCAAGACAGCATTTCAGCCCTGTCGAAATTGGACCCTTGACACGCTCGCGGACATTGGTGGCCCGTCCCGGGCAACCCTCGTTCGCGCGCTTCAGAGGATTTGTGGAATAGCGCTGCTGACATATCTTGCCGAGGTTCGGTTTGACGCTGCAAGGCGGCGGCTGGTCGACTCGGCAGATTCCATCGCCCAAGTTGCCGCCGAAGTCGGATACCAGTCCGAAGCGGGCCCTGAGCCGTGCTTTCCACCGTAGATTTGGCATTAGACCGCGTTACGCGATAATTATGAACAACGGGTTCTGTCGCAAAGCGGCCGTCGATAGACTCTACCTTCGACTGTGGTTTATGTTCGGTTCGCGCAAGCGAACAGGAGTACGACGATGTTCAAGCACATCCTTGTCGCAACAGACGGGTCTGATCTTGCGACGAATGCAGTGAAGCAGGCTTCCGAGCTAGCTCAAATACTCAAGGCAAAAATCACGATCGTAACAGTAAGTTCGATCCCCTCAATGTTCTTCGCACCAGACGTTTGGTCGCCCCTCATGTACGAAGACATCGCGAAGGGCAATGCGGAGCAAAGCAAGAAGACACTCCAAGCGGCTGCGAAGCTATGCACGGGTGACGTCGATACGGTCGCGGTCGAGAGCGCGAGCCCTGCCGATGGTATCGTGGATACCGCAGAGCGGATTGGCAGTGACCTCATTATGATGGGATCGCATGGATACCGTGGGATCAATCGGCTGATCCTCGGGAGCCAAGCATCAAAGGTTTTGAGCCTCGCCAAGGGGACCGTCTTAATCGTCAAAGGATGATCGCCAGCCGCGCAGGCGCGGCGTCCGGTCCCCGCAAGCCTGGTCACTGCGTCGCTGGTGCCGCGGTCACGCGCCAGATCGTGTTGCCGACATCGTCGGCGATCAGCAGACCGCCGGCCTTGTCGACCGCAAGTCCGACGGGACGGCCATGGGTGTCGTCCCGGTCGCGCAACGACTCCGCCATTTTGGTCTCTCAGTTTGTGCGATATACGAACAAATATCAAATAACGCACAAATCTCTTGCTGGTCCTGCCATCTCGTTTTATCCATTGGTCCAGAGGCGGGGAGGAGCATCCCGCCGAACCGGGCAAGGAGTGATCCAGCATGGACAAAACTATCGGGAACACGGCGGAGGCCGTTTCCGAAATCGGTGACGGGGCGACCGTCATGATCGGTGGCTTCGGCGGGTCGGGCGCGCCGATCGAGCTGATCCACGCCCTGATCGACAAGCGGCCGAAGAACCTCACGGTGATCAACAACAATGCCGGCAACGGCCGCATCGGCATTGCCGCAATGATCGACGCGGGCATGGTGCGGAAGATGATCTGCTCCTTCCCGCGGTCGTCGGACCCGCGCGCCTTCACGGAGAAATATCTGGCCGGTCAGATAGAGCTGGAACTGGTGCCTCAGGGAACGCTCGCCGAGCGGATCCGCGCCGGTGGCGCCGGCATCCCGGCCTTCTACACGCCGACCGGCTACGGCACCGAGCTTGCGCAAGGCAAGGTCATCGCCGAATTCGACGGCAGGCATTACGTGCAGGAGCGCTGGCTGAAGGCCGATTTCGCCATCGTCAAGGCGCATGTCGGCGACACCCACGGTAACCTCATCTACAACAAGGCCGGACGCAACTTCAATCCGCTGATGTGCATGGCGGCGGCGAAGACCATCGTCCAGGTCTCCAAAATCGTTCCCGCCGGCGGCATCGAACCCGAGCATGTCGTCACCCCCGGCATCTTCGTCGACCGCGTCGTCGAGGTCGCCAATCCCGCCCAGGAAGAAGAGCTCGTTCGAGCCGGAGTGGCTTATCAATGACCATCGATATCAGCCCCATCAACACTCGCGAAGACATCAAGCTTTCCAATGCCAGCATCGCATGGCGCGCCGCTCAGGACATCGCCGACGGCGCCTATGTGAACCTCGGCATCGGCTTTCCGGAAATGGTGGCGCGCTACCAGCCGCCCGGCCGCCAGGCGATCTTCCATACGGAAAACGGCATCCTCGATTTCGGCGAGGCACCGCCCGCCGGTGAAGAGGACTGGGATCTCATCAATGCCGGCAAGCGGCCGGTGACGCTGAAGCCCGGCTCGGCCTTCTTCCACCATGCCGACAGCTTCGCCATGGTGCGTGGCGGCCATCTCGACGTCGCGATTCTCGGCGCTTACCAGGTCGCCCAGAACGGCGACCTCGCCAACTGGCGGGTCGGCGCCAAGGGCGTGCCGGCTGTCGGCGGCGCCATGGACCTCGTGCACGGCGCCAAACAGGTCTGCGTCATCACCGAGCACGTCACCAAGAACGGCGAGCCGAAGCTGGTCGACAAATGCACCTTCCCGCTGACGGGCGTCGCCTGCATCACCCGCGTCTATACCAGCCACGCCGTCATCGATATCGTGAAGGGCCGTTTCGTGCTGCGCGAGAAGCTCGCTGCGATGACGGTCGAGGAATTGCAGGCGATGACCGGCGCACCGCTCCATATCGATGGCCCGGTCGCCGATCTCGTCGTTCCGGAACTCTGAGGAGAAGCCTAATGGCTGACGCTTTTATCTGCGATTATATTCGCACCCCCATTGGCCGCTTTGGCGGCTCGCTGTCGGCCGTTCGCGCCGATGATCTCGGCGCAGTGCCGTTGAAGGCGCTGATCGAGCGCAACGGTAAGGTGGATTGGGAAGCCGTCGACGATGTGATTTTCGGCTGCGCCAACCAGGCCGGCGAGGACAATCGCAACATCGCCCGTATGTCGTCGCTGCTTGCCGGCCTGCCGGTCTCGGTGCCCGGCACGACGATCAACCGCCTCTGCGGCTCCGGCATGGATGCGGTCATCGCCGCCGCCCGTGCGGTTCGCGCCGGTGAGGCTGAGCTGATGATTGCCGGCGGCGTTGAAAGCATGTCGCGCGCACCCTTTGTCATGCCGAAGGCCGAGACGGCCTTTTCGCGCAACGCCGAGATCTACGACACGACAATCGGCTGGCGCTTCATCAATCCTCTGATGAAAAAGCAGTACGGCGTCGATTCCATGCCGGAGACCGGCGAGAACGTTGCCGAGGACTACAAGGTCTCGCGTGAGGACCAGGACGCCTTTGCGGTCCGCAGCCAGGCCAAGGCCGCGGCGGCGCAGGCCAACGGCCGGCTAGCAAAGGAAATTACCTCCGTCACCATTCCGCAGCGCAAGGGCGACCCTATTGTCGTTGAGAAGGATGAGCATCCGCGTGCGACCACGATGGAAGCGCTCGCCAAGCTCTCCACGCCCTTCAAGAAGGAGGGCGGCACCGTGACGGCCGGTAACGCCTCCGGCGTCAACGATGGTGCTGCTGCCCTGATCATCGCGAGCGAAGCTGCGGCGAAGAAATATGGACTGACTCCGATCGCTCGCATCCTGGGTGGGGCAGCAGGCGGCGTGCCGCCGCGCATCATGGGCATTGGTCCGGTTCCAGCATCGCGCAAGCTGATGGCTCGGCTTGGCATGACACAGGACCAGTTCGATGTGATCGAACTCAACGAAGCCTTCGCCTCGCAGGGCCTGGCAGTTCTGCGCGAACTCGGCATTGCCGACGACGACGGTCGCGTGAACCGCAATGGCGGTGCCATAGCGCTCGGCCATCCGCTTGGCATGTCCGGTGCACGGATCGCCGGAACGGCAGCGCTGGAGCTTGCCGGAATCGGCGGGCGGTATTCGCTCTCAACGATGTGCATTGGCGTCGGGCAGGGGATTGCTGTAGCCCTAGAGCGGGTGTGAGGACCGAGCCTACGGCTAACCCTCGCGCATCTTGCGGTTCACAAGATCGTCGCCTGCGTTTCGCGGCAAACGCCAGAAAGTGATGACGCTCGACGCGGAAATGAGGCCGACGACGACGAAGGCGATCTGGAAATCGATGTTCTCCAACGTGCCGCCGTGCAGGCTGCTGGATATATCGAGGGACGCCCCGGCAACTGCGACGCCAGTCGCCATGGAAAGGCGCTGCGCGACGGCATTGATTGCCGTCGCCTGCCCGCTGTCGGCGTCATCGACATCCCCGAACGCCATGGCATTGACCCCGGAAAAGGCCATTGAGCGCAGCACGCCGCCGACGAGCAGGCATGCCATGATCAGCGAGAGCGGCGTGCCCGGGTGGAAAAGTCCGTTGATGCCTAGAAGAATTGCGGACAGTATGGTCGTGACAATGAGGACGCGGCGGAAGCCGAAAGCGCCGAACATGCGCGCAGCTCCGAATTTCGAGCTCAGCGAGCCGATTGCCGTGACGAAGGTCACCATGCCGGACTGAAACGGCGACAGGCCAAATCCCAATTGCAGCATCAGTGGCATCAGGAAAGGCAACGCGCCCAAGCCCATGCGGAAATTGGAAGCCCCGACAATCGCAGCGCGAAACATCGGATAGCGGAACATCCTCGGATCGAGAAGCGGATGCGCCACACGTCGCGCCCGAAGCAGATAGATTATGCCGGACAGGGCTCCCACCGCGACCGTCGCATAGCCGTAGTATCTGGGCACAGCCGGCAGGCTGACGATGGAAATACCAAGGATAAGGGCGCCGAAGCTTATTGCGGAGAGGAAAAAACCCGGAAAGTCGAGCGGCTTCGGGACACGCGTTTCGACGGGCGGAAGAAGTCTCGTGACGAGGATGATGCCGACAATACCGATCGGAACATTGATCCAAAAGATCCAGTGCCAGCTGAGATAGGTCGTGAGGAACCCGCCGACCGGCGGCCCGAGGATCGGGCCGATGAGGGCAGGGATCGTCAGCCATGCCAGTGCATCGACCAACTGGTTGCGGGGGGTGCCGCGCACCAGAAGGAGCCTGCTCACCGGCGTCATCATCGATCCGCCCGCGCCCTGAATGAGGCGTGCGAAGACGAAGGCCTCGATGGAATTGGAGAACGCGCAGCCGATGGAGCCGATCATGAAAACCCCGATCGCCAGCCGGAAGACGTTCAGCGCGCCGAAACGATCGGACATCCAGCCGCTTATGGGGATAAAGACCGCAAGCGCCACCAGATAGCTGGTCACCGCGAGTTTCAGGGCGATAGGCGACGTGCCGATATCGGCTGCAATCGCGGGCAGGCTGGTTGCGATGATTGTCGAGTCCATCCGTTCCATGAACAGAGCGACTGCGAGGATGATTGGTGTAAGGCGTGACACGAGGGAGTCCTGACAGGAATACGCGCTTGCTTTAGAGCGCGTTTCGGCTGCGCGCCAGCCGTATATTTGTCGCGGAGACGGAAGAAGCCGCCTCCGCGACAAAGCTGATCATTTTTTGAGGCCGAAAAGCGCCTCGGCGTTACGGAAGCAGATCTTCTCCATGTCTTCCTTCGGCAGATCGAGCGAATTCAGGATCTTCAGCGTATCGCGGATGTAGCCCGGACCCTTCTCCGGATCGAAGGGCGAATCGGATGCAAAGAGAATACGGTCGCTGCCATAGAAATCCAGGCCGCACAGCGTCGCTGAGCGCGAGCCGAAGACTGCGGTGTCGGCGTAGAAGTCCTTGAAATAGTCGAGCGGACGCTTCTTCAGGCGCTTCAGCACCAGCGACAGATCCTCATCCGAGGTGCGCTTGCCAAGCTGGTCCCAGCCGGGGCCGACGCGGCCCTCGAAGAAGGGCACCATGGCGCCCATGTGGTGGGCGAGAACCTTGAGGTTCGGCAGGCGGTCCATGAAGCCGGAGAAGACGAGGCGGGCCATGGCGGCGCTGGTCTCATAAGGCCAGCCGAAGGTCCACCAGATCTCGTACTTGGATTTGTCTTCGGTCGCGTAGTCGGTCATCGAAGAGTTGCGCGATGGATGCAGCAGCACCGGCCTGTTGTACTTCGCCGCCATCTCGAAGATCGGGAAGAAACGCTCCTCGTCGAGAGGCGCGCCGTTGACGTTGGTGTGGATCTGCAGGCCGTTCGCACCGAGCTCCGTGAAGGCGCGCTCGGCTTCCCTCGCGGCCGCCTCGGGGGCGTTCATCGGCAGCGCTGCGACGAAACCGGCGAAGCGGTCGGGATGATTGCGCACGAGCTCGGCCTGGCCGTCATTGCCGATCTTCGCGAATTCCGTCGAAAGCTCCGGTCCGCCCATGGCTTCCAGTGGCGGCATGCCGAGCGAGATGATCTGCCTGTAGTCGGAAAATTCATCCATCACCCGGAAACGGGTTTCGAGATCGTAGATGCAGGGGATGCCCTGCATGCGGCGGCCGATATCCTTGCCGGCGCCGTCGAGCTTCTGGATGCGCTCCCAGAGCGCCTTCGGAAAGAAATGATTGAACGCGTCAATATAGTGCATGGTACTCCTCCTGAACGAATTTTGGTCGGGATCGTCTCAGCCGCGCTTCAGGCGGCGGACGAGATAGGCGAAGGTCGCCTTGAACATTTCTTCACGGAACATGTGCTTGCGCTTGGCCTTGATGTCTTCCGGCTTGCCGAGCGCCTTTGCGCCGCCTGCCGCCTCGACCCAGAGCTGCATCATGCAGGCGTTTTCGAGCGAGAGCGCCAGATAGATCGCCTGCTCGATGGTCGGAGCGGCGGTGACGAGGCCGTGGTTCTGCAAAAGCATCGCACCATGGCTGCCGAGGGTGGCGGCAACCGCCTTGCCGCGCTCGGTCGTGGTGATGAGTTCGGTGGTTTCGGAAAAGACCGGCAGGCCTTCGGCGAAGATCGAGCCGGGATGACCGATCGGCTGCAGCGGCTTGCCGAGGGCCGAAAAGCTGACGGCATAGGGCGCGTGAGTATGCACGACCGCATTGATGTCTGGACGGGCTCGCAACACCTCTGAATGAATGTAGACCTCGTTGTGCCGGCCATGATCGCCGTCGATCTTCTCGCCGTCGAGGCCGACGGTGATCAGGTT
This sequence comes from Rhizobium sp. P32RR-XVIII, assembly GCF_012641395.1. GTDB lineage: Bacteria > Pseudomonadota > Alphaproteobacteria > Rhizobiales > Rhizobiaceae > Rhizobium. The sequence continues at coordinate 673,049 of NZ_JABAIH010000003.1, forward strand.
GTCGAGGGTGATTTCTTCAAGACCGATCTTCGAGGCCTTCATGTAGAAGCGGTCCGGCTGATCGGGAACGCGGACGGAAATATGGCCGCGCGTCCAGTCGCCCTGACCGGCCTGTTCGAGGATGCGGCCGGCCTCAATCATTCTCTGCTTCAGATCTTCATGCATAGTTTTCGTCTCCGCCAGGCCGTCACAACGGAAACTCGATCCGCTCCAGGCCGGTTGAAATTCGCTGTTCGCGGGGGAACCGTCGCAGGCACTACACACGGTGCTTGTCGCCTCGTTTGCGGCCCTGTGAAACGTCGAGGAAAAGCTCGGAAAGCTCCACTTCACGGTCGATCAGACCCTGCTGATGGGCGTAGCCGATCACTGTCTCCAGCGTCTTGCGGTTCTGCCCGTCGAGCCCGTAGGCCCAGGGGTCGCCCCCCATGATCTCCTGCTGCTCTTCCCAGGCTTCGCGATACCAGGCGAGCGGCACGATGCGTGGATCCTCCATGCGCTTCATGGCAATGCGCTTTGACTCGTTGAAGGCCTGGTAGAGATTGACCGCTACCCAGGGATGGCGCTCGATGATTTCCGGGCGGATACCGAGCACATGCATGATCGGGAAGATGCCGGTGCGCTTGTAGTAGGCGATCTCTTCGCTCTTGTAGTCAGGGAATAGCCGGCCGACGCGCGGATCGCGATCGGTGATCGGATCGATCAGATCGGGGTGCAGCAGCGCATCGATTTCGCCGTCGACCAGCATCTGCTCGATGGACTTGTCATTGCTGATCTTGTGAAGCGTCAGGCCTTCCGGCAGCTTGAAATCGACGTCCTCGTCGAGTTCGGAATACCATTCGATCGACTTGTGCGGAACGCCATATTCGCTTTCCAGTATTCCGCGCAGCCAGAGCGACGCCGTCACCAGATAGGCTTTTACCCCGACCTTCTTGCCGATCAGGTCCTTCGGTTCGCGAATGCCGCTTGCGGTATTGGTGAAGATGAAGCCGTGCCGGAAGCGCCGGTGCAGGAACACGGGAATAGCCTCGAACGGAAGCCCGCGCGTCTTGGCCGCCATGTAGGAAGAGAGCGAAACCTCCGCCACGTCAAATTCGCCGTTGCGCAGAAAGCGCCAGTGACGCGTGGTCGAATCCATCTTCGTCACGATCGTCAGTTCGATGCCGTCGGGCGAGACGATGCCTTCCTTCAAGGGCCGCACGATCTCGTAATCGCCGCAAGCGAGCGTCAGCTCAAGCTTCTTTACCACTTTCTCCTCCTAGAGCCCGCGGCCGAAGCGACCGCCGCTTTATCTAGCGCCACCATGCGCTGAACGGCAATTACTTGTCCAGCGTTTTTTCAATTTATCCTGCATTGTGAGATTTTTTTGATTTTGAATTGACGGCAAAACCGATCTCGCGTTAGACATTGTTCGAAATTGCCGCGCGACCGCAGTCTACCCACGCGGTCCGGTGCCGTCTTCGAGGAGGTGAAGCGGGCCGGCGGCCAACCAATGGATATGACCATGAACCAAACGGATGTTCTCATTGTCGGAGCAGGCCCAGTCGGGCTGACGCTCGCTATCGATCTCGGCCAGAAGGGTGTGCGCTGCACCCTTATCGAGAAGAAGCAGGCGCCCGAATTTTTGCCGAAGATGGAGCGCTGCAACGCCCGTACAATGGAGATCTTCCGGCGCATGGGCATTTCGGAGAAGATCAGGAAGGCCGGTCTCGACGGCTCCATCCCGATGGATGTCTATGTCGTGCTGGCGATGAATGAGCCGCCGCTGCTGCGTCTGCCCTATGCCTCGGTGTCAGAGGCGCTGGCGGAGGTAAAAGCCTGCAATGATGCGACGCAGCCGCTCGAGGCCTACCAGCTCATCTCCCAGTATACGCTTGAGCCTCTCCTGAAGTCGGTGGCCGAGGCTCTGCCGACCGTTACGGTCCTCTACGACCGCGAATTCATTTCTTTCGAACAGGATGCCGAAGGCGTCACGGCGCGCACGATCGACGGAAAGGGCGCGGATCATATGTTCCGGGCCAAATATCTCGTCGGCTGCGATGGCGGTGCGAGCCCGGTGCGCAAGCAGCTCGGCATCAAGCTGCGCGGCGAGGGCAATCTCCTGCATCTGCGCCAGGCGCTCTATTACAGCGAAGACCTCTACAGCCGCATTCCGCTCGGCGATGGGCCTGGGCGCGGCCGCCATTATCACGTTGCCGATGGACAGGCGACGTTTCTCATCATGCAGGATTCGACAAAGCACTGGACGCTGCATGCGGTCGTCGAGAAGGACGAGGACATGGCGGCACAATTCGAAAAGGCCGTCGGCGTACCGGTCGACTACAAGATGCTCTATGTCGGTCAGTGGAAGCAGAATCTCCTGCTGGCGGACAATTATGGCGCCGGGCGCGTTTTCCTGGCCGGCGATGCTGCTCATCTTGTCATCCCAACGGGCGGGCTCGGCATGAATACCGGTGTCGGCGATGCCGTCGATCTCGGCTGGAAGCTTGCCGCCGTCCTGCAAGGTTGGGGCGGGCCGAACCTGCTACGCTCCTATGAGATCGAGCGGCGGCAGGTTGGCGACCGCAATGTCGGCGCCTCGCGCTATGCCTCGCTCGGCCGGCGCAAGTGGCGTTCGCAGTACCGGCCGAACATCCGCGACAACACGCCGGAAGGCCAGGCGACGCGCGACAACCTTACTCGTGTCGCCGATGTCGAGCAGCGCAAGACGAACGAGATGATCGGCGCCGAACTCGGCTACCGCTATGTCGGCTCACCGGTGATCACCGACGAACCCGGCGGACCGGAGCATCTCTTCCGCGAATATCATCCGACGACCTGGCCGGGCGCCCGCCTGCCGCATCTCTGGCTGGGCGACAACGATCCGGTGCAGGATCATATCGGGCCGGGCTATACGCTGCTGCGCCTCGGCGGCACGACGATCGATACGAGCAAGCTGGAAGAAGCTTTCCGCGCCCGGCGTACGCCATACCAGACGCTGGACATCGACGCCCCGCATGTGCGCGACATCTATGGTTACGATCTCGTGCTGGTGCGCCCGGACATGCATGTCGTCTGGCGCGGCAAGAGCGCGCCGGAGGATGCCGAAGCGCTTGCCGCCATGGTGACAGGGCACTAAGCCGTCAACTGCGCGCCAGGCTCTTTGAAAGGATCCCGGCGCAAAAGACGACGCGTTCAGCGACCTCTTCCTCAGCCTTGGCGCTTATGCGCGTGTCCTTGAGCGTCAGGCTGAGACTGCCGACAATTTCCGAGCGTGCATCGAAGACGGGCGCTGCGATGCCGACGACGCCGGGGGTGACGTCACCCGTCGTGCTCACCCAGCCGCGCTCCCGATGACCCTTCAGCGTCGCCTTGACTTCTGCAAGCGAGGCGCCGAAGCCGGCGGACGTGAACTCGTCCTTCGCCATGCTGAAAAGCTTCTTGAGTTGATGATCAGGCAGGTAGGCGAGGATCGCAATCGAGGCAGCGCCATGCAGCAAGGATCGCATGCGCCCGCGCTCGTAGTTGCTGTGGATGGCATCCGTGCCGGTTTCCTGATGCACGCAGAGCACTTCGAATTTGAAGCGCCGGCAGAGCAGGGCAATGCCCTTGAAGCGGGTGGACAGCTCCTCCATCACCGGGAGGGCGGCGCGAATCAGCACGTCGCCGGTTCGTATCTTGTAGTCGAGTTCGACGATCCGCGGTCCCAGCATGTAACCGACGCCAGGGAGCGAGCTCAGCAGGCCGGCGTCGGTCAACGTCTTGAGATAGCGGTACATTGTCGAGCGCGTATAGCCGAGCGACTCGCAAAGCTCCTCGAAGGTAACCGTCACCGCATCATCGCCGGCATCGAAAAGATCCAGGATACCGATCATCTTTTCGAGACTGTTCAAGCGCTTTTCCTCGCCGGAACGGAAGCAGTTGGAAACATCTGGCATGGGATAGAACTAGCGGAAGGCACCATGGAATCTCTGCAGCAGCGGTGACGATGACGCACTATAGGGCGAGCAGAGGAACGCATGCAATTGCAAGCGCATGCCGTGGCCGTTTCCCGGCCACGGCATGCTTGGTATTTCAGACAGCTGCGTTCCAAGCTTCCGGGAAAAGGCCATCGCGGATTGCGCCGCCGGCGTAGTATTTCCAGAGCTTGCGGATGTGGTGGCCGCGGCGGAAGCTGTGGGCGAAGGATTCCATTTCCTCTTCCGTCAGCGGCTTGATCTTACCGAGCGAGGCGGCGCGATAGGCAGCTTCGGCATTCTCGACCAGGTGCACGGCATCGATGAAGACGGCGCGGACGGTCTCGGCGGTGACGATCTGGCCGTGGGCGCGGATTTGCATCGCATGGCAATCGCCGAGCGTCGCGACAATGCCGCGGCCGCGCTCGGGAGTGTCGACATGGGCAGGGTCGGAATGAACGGGAATGCCGTTGCGCCAGCGGATCGCGTGGTTCTTCACCGGCGGCAGCGGCACGTCCTCGACCAGCGTGAAGACGTTGGTGACGTCATGGTGGAAATGCGCCACCGAATTCACGTCCGGGCGTGATCTGTAAATCTCACAATGAAGGAAAGTTTCGGACGGCGGCTTCGAGCCCTCGGGTCCCGAAATAACCTTGCCGTCGAGATCGCAGACGAACAGATCCGAGGGCGCCACATCGGCGCGGCTCTTGTCCTGCGGCTGAATCAAAAAGGTCGTTACGCCCGGCAAACGCGCGCTGACATGGCCGCTATATTCCAGTATTTTGAGACTGTTCAGCAGCCGCGTCGCCATTGAGACATCGTGGCGCAGCGCGTTTTCCGAGGGCTCGGCCTGAGCCTCTGGTTCGTGTTTATGAGATTGCATGGGCATTCCTCCAAAGAAACAAATCCCATATTATACGACTTTGTGAGGCAAGCAAGCGATGGCGCAATCAGATTTCGATCATCACTTCGTTGTTCTCGACCACGACCTTATATGTCTTGATCGGGAGCATGCAGGGCGGTGCAGTGACCTCGCCGGTGCGGACGTCGAACTTGCCATTGTGGAAATCGCATTCGACTTCATGGCCTTCCAGATAGCCGTCAGCCAGCGAGCCCGGGCCGTGGGTGCACAGATCGTCGGTCACGTAAAAAGTGCCGTTGATATTGAAAACCGCGAGCACAAGATCGCCTTCCTCGACCCTGATGGCGCTGTCCCAATCGACATCGTCGGTGGAACACAGCCTGATCCGCGAGCATGTATCAGACATTTTAAGCATCTCCTTCGTAGCGCTGTCTCCGCTTGACTAGGCGGTCGTCAGCATGTACCTTCTAAAAACGAAACGATGTTCTGCATAACGGAACACTTTAAAAATACCCGATCGGGCGCGAACGTCAACCGTAAAAAGACGCCCGTTTTAAAGCAACGAGAGAGACCCGGCGGGGTCTGCTACCTTGAGGAGGATTGCGATGCTGAGAAAAGAACAGAACGATCTGCTGACCCAGACAGGCCCCGAAACGCCGATGGGCGACATGTTCCGCTGTTACTGGATTCCGGCGCTTCTCGCTGAGGAGCTGCCGGACAATGATTGTGCGCCTGTGCGAATCAAGCTCCTCAACGAAAGGCTGCTCGCCTTCCGCGATAGCGAGGGCCGCTATGGTCTGATCGACGAATTCTGCGCCCATCGCGGTGTTTCGCTCTGGTTCGGCCGCAACGAACAGGGCGGTCTGCGCTGCCCCTATCACGGCTGGAAATACGACCATACCGGCCAGTGCATCGAAGTGCCTTCGGAGCCTAAGGAAAGCGGCTACTGCAGCAAGATCAAGCTGAAGTCCTATCCGTTGATCAAGATCGGCGACATCCTCTGGACCTACATGGGCCCGGCCGACAAGCAGCCGCCGCATCCGGAATGGGAGTTCGCGCTCGTGCCTGCCGAGCAGACCTTCACCTCCAAGCGCTGGCAGGAGTGCAACTGGCTGCAGGCCATGGAAGGCGGCATCGATTCCAGCCACGTCTCCTGGCTCCACAGCGGCAATCTGAACAGCGACCCGCTCTTCAAGGGCGCCCGCGGCAACAAGTACAATATGTCGGATGCCAAGCCATTCTTCGAAGTTACCGACAGCGAGGGCGGCCTTTACATCGGCGCTCGCCGTAATGCCGAAGAAGGTCATTACTACTGGCGCATCACGCCCTGGATCATGCCGTCGTTCACCATGGTTCCGCCGCGCGGCGACCATCCGGTCCACGGCCATTTCTGGATCCCGATCGACGACGAGAACTGCTGGGCCTGGAGCTTCGACTACCATCCTGTCCGCGCGCTGACGACGGAAGAGCGCCAGGCGATGAAGGACGGCAAGGGCATCCATGTTGCTTATGTCCCCGGCACCTTCCGCCCGGCAGCCAACAAGGACAACGACTACTTGATGGACCGTGAGGCGCAGCGGAAGGGCATCACCTATTCCGGCGTCGAGGGCATTGCCATGCAAGATGCATCGCTGCAGGAAAGCATGGGCCCCATCGTCGACCGCAGCAAGGAAAACCTGGTGTCGACCGATAACGGCATCATCATGGCTCGTCACCGGCTGCTGAAGGCTGCACGCGCGCTGAAGGACAAGGGCACGATCCCTCCGGGCGTCGATCCGGCCCATCATCGTGTTCGTTCGGCAGCGATCGTACTGCCGGTCGACAAGTCCTATACCGATATCAAGGACGAAGCGCTGACCGTCATCGCCGGCAAGGCGCAGACGTCGGTCTGACGAAGGAGATGACGTCATGCAACTCGGATTGAGCGAGAGCGCACGGGCGACGACTGCGGAAGAGGCACGCTTCCGCGTCAACTATCCCAACTCGAAGCCGCGCAAATCGCGCATCATCGCGCTCGACGCGGAAGGGCTTGAGGCGCTGGAAAAGTTGACCAGCGCAAGCAGCTGGCCCGGCGCGCATTTTCTTCGTTACGTCGAAGCGAAGGGAGCGAGCGATTCGCTGCACATGTTGCCGGTCGACGCCGTGCTGGAGGATCGTGACGGCAAGCGGGTCAACCTTGCCGACGAAATCGCCGACGCCGATGTCATCGTCATGGTGACAACGGCCGGCGCCTCGGCGGAAGCGGCGGAAGTGATCGGCAATGCCTGCTTCGTGCGCAGCAAGATGACCACCGGCCTCGTCCTGAATTCGACGGATGTCCCGGCGGAGGATCTTGCCCGCACGCTGACGGCGATGCGCCCCTTTGCCGCGATGCTCGTCATCTCCAAGGGGGACGAATACGTCCCCGAGATGCTGAGTGCGCTAAGGGTTTAAGATGGCAGTAACGTTGACGTGAGTATTCGCGGGAGCTGTGTTATGGACGATCACTTACTCCCGGGGAAGAAACGGAAAACGCAAGCCATGAATGCATCTGTGAAAGAAATGACACGCGCGAAGAAGACGGCTCCTGCCAAGCGCAACCGCCTCTCGTCCGTGACGACCGCCATTCGTCTTCTGAAAGCATTTTCAGAAGACGAGGTCGAAATCGGCGTCAGCGCCCTGGCGCAGAAGCTGAAGGTCGCAAAAAGCACGGTGCATCGCCTGGCTGTCACGCTGGTAGCAGAGGGATTGCTGGAGCAGAATCCGGAGACCGAGCGCTACCGTCTTGGGATCGGCCTGTTCGGTCTCGGCACGCTCGTTCGCCGACGCATGGACCTGTCGAATGAGGCGAGACCCTATCTCTTCGATCTGCGCAAGCATACCGGCGAGACGATTATCCTCGGCATTCCGAGCGATACGGAAGTGATGCACGTTTATGACCTCGAGAGCCCGCAGGCGCTCGGCATCAAATCGGATCTCGGCGCCCGCAAGCCGGCTTATTGCACGGCGGTCGGCCGCGCAATCTTCGCCTTTGCGCCCGAGGAGATGATCGACCGCGTGCTTACGCCGCCGCTCACGAAGCGGACCGCGCATACGATCACCGATGTAGCGCGCCTGCGCGAGGTCTTTGCGGAAGTGCGCCAGCGCGGTTTCGCAGTCGAGGACGAGGAAAGCGAGCCCGGCATCCGCGTCATTGCGGCTCCGGTCAGGGATTCGAGCGGCTCGGTCGTGGGTGCGGTCGGGGTCGCCGGTCCGTCGCAGCGCTTGTCTCTCGACGCGGTCGAAAGCTTTGCAAGGCCACTGCTCGATACCGTGGCAACCATTTCATCCCGCCTCGGATACGGGGCGGTCTACCGGAGATAAGGCAATGAGGAGGACTGCATGAGCGTGATAACATTGAGTGGGACCGGCGTGAGCTGGCCCTGCGACGACGGAGACACGATCATGCGGTCCGCCCTTCGGGCCGGCCTCGGCTTTCCCTACGAATGCAATGTCGGCTCGTGCGGCAATTGTCGTTTCGATCTGCTGGAAGGGGAGATCGAGGAACTGAGAACTGACGCTCCCGGCCTCAGCGAACGCGATCGCGGCCGCGGCCGTCGCCTCGGCTGTCAGGCCCGACCGCTCTCCGACTGTGCCGTCAAGCTGCGCCTGATGCCGCATTATGAGAGCCGATTCCGCCCGGTGCGCCAGGCCGCCACGCTCACGGCTACCCGCGATATCACCCACGACATCCGGGAATTCCGTTTCAAGCTTGAGACGCCCGCGCCGTTCCTCTCCGGGCAATATGCGCTTCTGACGCTGCCGGGCGTTGAGGGAAGCCGCGCCTACTCCATGGCGAGTACAGGCGATCAGGCTGACGAGTGGCATTTCCAGATTCGCCGCGTCCCGAACGGTGCTGCAACCACCAAGCTCTTCGATGGCCTGAAGGCAGGCGATCACATCGAAATCGACGGGCCGTACGGAATGGCCTATCTGCGGGAAGATGCGCCGCGGGATATCATCTGCCTTGCGGGTGGATCCGGTCTGTCGCCGATGATCTCGATCACCCGCGCGGCCGCTGTCTCGCCTGCACTGGCTGGACGCCGCATCGACTTTATCTATGGTGGACGCGCCGCGCGCGATATCGGTGGCAAGGAGATGCTGGAGGAACTTCCAGGTTTCGGCAGCACGATCCATTATCATCCTGTCGTCTCCGGCATGCCGGAAGAGGAGGATGGCTGGAATGGCTACCGCGGCTTCGCGCATGAGGTCGCCGCCAAGCTCTTTGCCGAGCGGCTGCCGGAGTGCGAAATCTACTTCGCAGGTCCCCCGATGATGGGGCAGGCGATACAGAAGATGCTGATTGATCTCGGCGTGCCACCTGCCCAGGTTCACTTTGACCAGTTTTATTGACCGATGAAACTCCGCCAGCTCGCATACTTCGTCAAGGTCGTCGAAGTCGGCAACATCACGAAAGCCGCCGAGCAACTGAATCTTGCCCAAACGGCACTTGGAATCCAGATCCGCAACCTGGAGGATTCGCTGCAGATCCAGCTGCTCGAGCGGCACTCGCGTGGCGTCAGCGCGACACCCGCCGGGAAGCTGCTTTATGAGCGCGCGCTGGAGATCCTCCAGCGCATCGAAGACACACGCCGCGACCTGATTTCGCTCGGCGGCGAGCGCGTGCGGGTGCGTCTCGGCGCAACGCCGAGCATATTGAAGCTGATCGGCACCGACGTTCTGGTCGCGGCCAATGAGCAACTGCCGGGCATCTCGCTGCATCTCGTCGAAGAGCTGAGCTTCGTGCTGTCGGATGCGCTCGAGCGTGGCGAGCTCGACTATGTGCTTGCCTATGATATCGAGGATAGTCCCGGCGTGCGTCGCATAGCGCTCATGGAAGAGGATCTGCTGCTGGTTTCAGCACCGGATGGGAAGGCGGTTGAGCCGAATGTCTCCTTCCGGCAGGCGGTCGCTGGCGACCTCGCACTCGTTTCCAATCGCGATATCATATGGCGGCGCGTGCATGAAACGGCGTCGCGCTTGTCGCTCGACGTAAAGATCACCTATCAGGTGCAATCCATGGAGGCGATCAAGGCCCTGATCCTGCACGGCGTCGCCCATAGCATCATGCCTTATGGCATCGTTTCGGAAGAAATAGAGGCGGGCGAACTCATCGCCCAGCGGATAGAGCGGCCGGACGTCAAGCTGACGCTGTACCTTGCGCATGCCTCGAACAAAGGCCTTGCGGACGAAGGCCAGTTCCACGCCTTCATCGACAGTATGGTCGGAAAGCTTGCGAAGGCGATCGGTGCCTACGCTCATCCGATAGACCGGATAGTGGAAAGCTGATCCACAATTTATCTTTGATCTAGGCAATATGATTTGCCTTGGACATTTGCTGCGACGCACTTGATGATCACGGCGAATTGAGAGGTTCCCGGCGCCGAAAATCGGCGAATGAGCAGCATTGATCAAACGTGATTCAATGGGTGGCCAAAGGTTGCCAAAGGCTCGTTTTGCCGGGTTGTTGGGGAGAGAGAATCCTGAGATCTTCGCTTCGTTTGTCCTTCGGCTGCTGGAATTATGACCGGACGCGGGCAATCATGGACAGAACGGTCGTGCCCGATGGTATCGACCTTATTTATCTGAACATGCCGGTGGAGGAGACCTTCTTCCGCATGCTGCGCCATCGTGAATTCGATGTTGCCGAGATGTCGCTGTCATCCTACGTGATGTCCCATTTCACGGAAGACCGCCCTTTCGTGGCGATCCCGGTCTTTCCCTCGCGCTATTTCCGGCATTCGTCGATCTACGTGAATGCAGCGGCAGGCATCCGCGAACCGGCCGACCTTGTCGGCAAACGCGTCGGCAGTCCCGAGTATCAGATGACCGCGCCTGTTTGGATCCGCGGCATCCTTTCTGACGAATACGGCGTCAAGGTCGATGACGTGACGCATTATACGGGCGGTGAGGAGGAGCCGAACCGTCCGGAAAAGCTTGCTCTCGACCTGCCGGAAAATATCCGTGTCAAGCGGATTGGCCCGACCCAGACACTGTCCGCAATGATCCGCGACGGGGAGATCGATGCGCTCTTCACCGCCCGCAAGCCTTCTTCCTATGCCGGTCCAAACGGCGGGGTACGGCGGCTTTTCGAAGATTTTGTCGATGTGGAACGAGCCTATTTCCGCAAGACGAACATCTTTCCGATCATGCATACGATCGTTATTCGCCGGGAAATCTACGAAGCGCACCGCTGGATCGCTCAGTCTCTTTATAAGGCTTTCGCCGAAGCGCAGTTACGCATCTATCGTGAACTCGAGGAGACCGCCGCACTCAAGGTGATGCTCCCCTGGCTGAACGCACATGTCGAGGATGTCCGGCGTATCATGGGCGACGATTACTGGAGTTACGGCTTCAAGCAAAATCGCGAAACGCTGGATACCTTCCTGCGGTACTCCTACGAACAGGGGCTCTCGAAAAGGCGTCTTCGAGCCGAAGACATTTTCGTTCCGGAGACCATGGAACACTTCGTCATCTAAGCAATCAGCCAGCCGGCAGGGTAGTGCGCTATGCAGGCGCCGTATATCTGCTTTGCCGCTGCCCGTCTTTCCATTTTAGCACTTGGCGCTTATATGCAGTGCAACATAATGGCGGAGACAGGAACGATGACGACATTGGCTTTTCGAAATGAAGGCAATTCCGAATGGGTCCGCAGTGCGTTCGGCGGATTTTTCGACGGCATGAGCCTCATCAGCGCAGCTCGCGAGTGCTCGCGGGCTCGGCGTGAACGCCGGGCGCCCTCACGAGCCGCCCTGCACAGCCTTGGGATCGACGAAACGGCTTTCGAGCGCACCTACAAACGGCGTTGAATCCCTTTAGACATACATGAAAAAGCGGCGATCAGATCGCCGCTTTTTCATTTTAGACATCCTGCAGACGAAACCACGCCGACGAGGAAGCCGACACCTGCAGCAGCAAAGCCACCGGCGAGACGCGTGGCTGCCACGCATAGATCTTTCAATAGTTTACAGCGCGAACCGCCGCTTGGCAGGTAAAGGTTTCCGCGCATTTGAACAGCTACGCGCGGCTTTTGCCGATGCCGGAACGACGTCCCCCCGCATTCGAACTCCTCACGCCGCAGCGAAGTAAAATTTATTCGCTTTACATCAGCGTTAAGTTTTTTTATCGTCATCTCTATGAAAAATATAACTTTTCGACAGCTCAGATCGTTACTCGCGATAGAGACTCACGGAAAGATCGTTGACGCTGCGAAGGTGCTCGGCCTCACTGCACCGGCAGTCACATTGCAACTTAAGCAACTCGAAGCCGAAGCAGGTGTCCAGCTTTTCGAACGCATGGCCCACGGCATGTACCCGACGGAAGCGGGGAGGGCCGTCCTTGCTGCCGCTCGCGATATTAATGATCGCCTTCACCTGCTGAGCGATGAGATGAACGCGTTCAAGGGTCTTAAACGTGGCCGCATCACGGTCGGCGCTGTTTCGACCGTACGGTATTTCGCAAAGCCGATGCACAATGCCTTTTCAGCCGAGTTTCCGGATATTGACCTCGAAGTTATCATCGACCGTCGCGCCGAGACGATCGAGCGGCTGAAGAACCGGACCATCGACATCGCGCTCGTCGGCAGGCCGCCACGCAACATCTCGGTTCGCGCCGCCATCTTTGGGGAGCATTCTCTGGTTGTTGTCAGCGCTCCCAATCATAGCCTAGTCGGCCGCTCGGCCATTTCAAAGGCTGAAATCGCGGAGGAACATTTCATCGTTCGTGGCTTAGGTTCGAGCACCCGGATATTCTTCGAGCGTTTCATGAACGAGGTTCCTGGCAGGGCGGCTCGTGCGAACACGGAAATGGACGGCGTCGAGGACATCAAGCGGGCCGTCATGGCCGATACCGGCGTTGCATTTCTTGCCGCCCACAGCGTTGCAGCTGAAGTTCAGGCGGGCAAACTTGCTATCCTCGACGTCGCCGGTCTTCCGATCCGCTGTCAGTGGTTTGCCGTCAGCCGCACTGACCGGGCGATGACCCCGGTCATGACGGCCTTTCAAGAGTTCCTGGTCCGGCAGAGCGGTAAATTTCTGCCGGATGCCCAGCCACACTGAATTTTTCTCAGGCACTTGCCTTGAGGAATTCAATGACGCGCGCGTTAGTGCTCGCTTCGTCTTGGGCCGAAACCGGAACATCCCAATATTGCGAGCCCGGAATGCATTCCTGCAGATAGCGTGCTGCCGATGTCGCGTGTGACGCGTCGGAGCCTGGCACGATCAGGGTCGGGATGCTGAGACGCAGCAGGTCCTCCGGTTCGGCACCGGGCGACGTGTCGCGGTCCAGAAGGCTCCGGACCATGCCTGCGAGGATCAGTTTGTATTGCTCGACGTTCTGCTTCGCATAGCGTTCTGCAAACTCGGGGTCGGTGCGCAGGGCCGAAACCCACGGGCCGACGCGCGCGTCCTTGCCGAAGGCGCTGCCAGGTTGCCTGGCAAGAGCAACGACAGCTTCGAGCCCATTCTGATGAACGAAGGCCAGGTGCTCGGCAAAGCGCTGGTGCCCGTTGATCCGGTATTTGGCACCGCCGACGGGCCAGAAAAGCACCATGCCTGCTGTTGCTTGCGGGTACGCGACGCCGAACGCAACGGCGACACTGCACCCCATGCAACCGCCCATGACGTAGGCCTTTTCGATATTGAGCGCGTCGAGCATGCCCTTGGCGTGGTGAGCATAATCGACCCATTGCAGAGGCTCAACGCGGCCACCGGTCTTGCCGGTGTCGCGGCGGTCAAAGGCGATGCAGGTATAGTTCTTCGAGAGATTGTCGAGGAACTTCACTTGCGAATAAATGCCCTGGGTGCGCCATTTTTCCACGTCGGCATCGAAGCCGCCGGGCGCGCACATCAGCAGGGGAGGACCGGAGCCGAACACCTCGTAATAGGTGTCGATTCCATTGATGGTAACATTTGCCAAGGTTCACCTCCTTGAATGGATGCCCCGACCGCAAAGCGGCCGCGGGCTTGAATGGGTCAGAGGCCTTCGCAGCCAAGGCGCTGGAGCGTTTCGTCGACCCAGAGCTTGGGATCGAGCTTGCCGGCCAGGGTATTGGCGACGGTCTTGGATTCGGCCTCGTGCTTTTTGGCAGCGGCTTGGTAGAGGGCTTCGGTCTGGTCGTAGGGGACGCAGAGCAGGCCGTCATCGTCGCCGATGATGAGGTCGCCCGGTTCGATCACCATGCCGCCCAGCGAGATCGGCACGTTGATCTCGCCCGGACCGTCCTTATAGGGGCCGCGATGGGTGACGCCGGCGGCGAACACCGGATAGGTATTGGCGCGGATCCAGCCATAGTCACGCACGGCGCCGTTGATGACGACGCCGACGACGCCAATGGCGCGGGCATGCGACAACATCATTTCCCCGACCAGGGCGTTGGAAAGATCGCCACCGGCGTCGACGACGATGACGTCGCCCGGTTCAGCCATCTTGAGGGCCTTGTGAATCATCAGATTGTCACCCGGACGGGTCCGGACAGTGAAGGCTGCGCCGGCCATGGCGCCACCGGCATGGAGCGGGCGCAGCGTCGGGCCGCCGGCGCTCAGACGGTTCATGGCGTCGCTGACGCAAGCCACCGGGACATCGAGAAAGCGCTTGGCGGTTTCGGCGGTCACCTTGCGGTGGCGCGGCATGATTCTGAATCCGATGGACACGATCGTTGCTTCCATTTTTTCGTTGAAAGAGTGCCGACGCGGGAGCCGATGGGTGACATGGATCGCGTCGGTAGGATCAAGAGCCGGGCGGGATGGTCCCCGCCCGGAAGAGGTCTATTGCCTAGGGCTTATTCCCAGGGCATCAGCGAGGCATGGATCACGTTCGGCACGCCCTTGCCGCCGACCGACTCGATGGCCAGCGCCGCGTCCTTGAGGCCGAACTTATGAGTGGTGATCATGTCCAGCGGGAAGCGGTTGGAGGCGATCTGCTGCAGGGCCAACTCGCAGGCCTCGTAGCTGTGGCCACGAGCGCTCTTCATGGTGATGGCCTTGACCGTCATCTTTTCGAGCGGGAAGTTCGGGAACTCCTTGAGCTCGCCCTGCACCAGGATGGTGCCGGCCTTGCGCTTGAGAGCTTCGATGCCCAGCGTGATCGGGATCGTGCCGGCGCCGGCGGTGCAGTCGAGCGAAACGTCGACGCCTTTGCCGCCGGTGATTTCCATGATGCGCGCCAGCGGGTCTTCCTTCTGCACGTCGATGACGTAGTCGGCGCCGAGCTTCTTGGCAACTTCCAGGCGGGCAGCGTCCTTGCTGGTGCCGGTGACGATGATGAGGGAAGCGCCGGCCTGCTTGCAGATGACGGTCTGGGACAGGCCCTGCTGGCCGGGACCCTGGATCAGCACGGTCGAGTTATAGCCGACGCCCGAATCGAACAGCGACCATTCGATGCCGTTGGCCATCGGGGTAACGAGGCCTGCCAGTTCGGGCGAAACGCCCTTGGGCACGTGGTGGACCACGGCGTTCCACGGCAGGTAGACATATTGCGCAAAGCCGCCCCAGAGATGGGGAGCACGTTCGGCCGAGGTATAGCCGTAGCGGATGCCTTCGGGATTCTTGCGCCAGTCGGTGTTTTCACAGTGGCGGTACTGGCCACGGTGGCACCATTCGCACTTGCCGCACATGACATAGTGTTCGACGAAGACCAGATCGCCTTCCTTGAAGCCCTTGCGGCGCGTGAACTCGCGGCCCGCCTTGGCGATATAGCCGATGTTCTCATGGCCCATGATGGTGGGCGCATTGTTCGGCGGCGTCTTGAACAGCTTGACGTCGGTGCCGCAGATGCCGGCAACTTCCATCTTGAGAAGCGCGCCGTCTTCCGGAATATCCGGCATCGGAAATTCCTGGATTTCCATTTGGCTAGGTCCGGTGCGGACCGCGGCGAGAACCTTTTCAGTCATGCGTCAACTCCTTGCGCTTGGCAATGGCCGGCTGCGGACCCCGCATCCGGCGCTTGATGTTTTTCCATATTCAGTTTTGACAAGGGCAGGGTCGCTGCCCTATGTAACCTCTTACCGGCCGCCATCGGGGCGTCGGCTTTCCCGTTCGAAACCATGCTCAAGACAGCTTCCAGAAATGCCGAGCACGTTGCCGCAATCCGCCAGATAAAGGCCTGGACGCGCGAACGCTTTTCGCTGTCCGAAGACGTATCCGTCATGGTGGCAGAGGTCGCCTGCGGCATGCCGGGCTGCCCGCCGCTGGAAACGATCGTGACCTTCTGGACGAGCCCCGAAGCACGACACGTCTTCAAGGCCTTCAAGCCGGCCCGCGAAATGACGCCGGACGACCTGCCGCCCTATTGGATGAAGAACGCCATCGTCTCCGACAGCGAAAATCCGAACTGCTGCTGAGCGGGGGCGGCTCATGCCGCCCGGCCCGGCCGCCCGCGCGCGGTCAGTTGCTTGTCGAGCCGCGGATAGACGCGGCGCGCATTGCCTTCGAAGACCTTGTAGCGGCTCGTCTCGTCAAGCGAGCTCAGCTGGTCGATATAGCGCTTGGTATCGTCGTAATGATGCCCGGTCTCCGGATCGATGCCCTTGACAGCGCCAAGCATTTCGGAGGCGAAGAGGATGTTGTCGACAGGGATGACCTTCGACATCAGCTCGATGCCCGGATAGTGATAGACACAGGTATCGAAGAACACGTTGTTCAGCAGATGCTCAGTCAGAAGCGGCTTCTTCATCTCCTGTGCCAGACCGCGATACCGGCCCCAATGGAAGGGAACGGCGCCGCCGCCATGCGGGATCACGAATTTCAGCGTCGGGAAATCCTTGAAGAGATTGCCCTGGATGAGCTGCATGAAGACCGTCGTGTCACCATTAATATAATGTGCGCCGGTATGGTGGAAATTCGGATTGCAGGACGAGGTGACGTGGATCATCGCTGGCACGTCGAGCTCACAGAGCACTTCGTAGAGCGGATACCAGTGCTTGTCCGTCATCGGCGGATCGGTCCAGTAGCCGCCGGACGGATCGGGATTGAGGTTGACGCCGACGAAATCCAGCTCCTCGACCATCCGCCGCAATTCGGGAATGCAGTTCTTGGGCGCGGCGCCGGGATGCTGCGGCAATTGGCCGACAGCAGCAAAATTATCCGGCAGAAGCTTGCAGATGCGATGGATCAGATCGTTCGACATCGCCGACCATTGCATGCTGACGGCTTCCGTGCCGACGTGATGCGCCATACCGGCGGCGCGCGGCGAGAATATCGTCAGGTCGCTGCCGCGCTCCTGTTGAAACTTCAGCTGCGGCGCAACCGATTCGCGGAGCATGTCGTCGGAAATGCCAAGCTCGGTGCTTTGCGGGCGGCGCATTCCATCTGCAAGACCGGCGAGCTGCTTGTCGCGGAACTGATGCAGCGCCTGCGGCTCGGTGGTGTAGTGTCCGTGAATGTCGATGATCATGGCGGTGTCCTTGAATACCGTTGCACGCGGTGAAGCCAGGCTTCAGATCGTGGGGTAGAGTTCGTTCGCGTCGTAGAGGCGCGGCGTGATGCGCTGCTCGGCCGAATAGGCGAAGGCGAGCTGCAGCGAGGCCCTGTTCGCATCCAGCCCGTAAGCCGGCGGCGGCGTCGCTCCATCCTCGATGGCAATGCGGCGCGCTTCCTCGAATATCTCCATCAGCTCGCCGAGGAGCCAGGGATGGTCCTCGACCAGCGCCGTCTTGACGGTCAGGGTGTGGTTGATGGGCACGATGCCGGTGCGGGCGATCCAGGCGTCGGCGATCGCCTCCGCATCCGGAATCACGGTGCGGATGCCGGAGGGATCGACCTCTCGCTCTCCCATAATGGCCGAGAGCGCGCCGGAGAGCATCAGCGGCCGCAGCGCCAATTCGCTCCGGTTGCGCTCCACGTTCGACGGATCCTCGTATTCGCTGAGATGGGCATCTTCCATGGTGACCCAGGTGATGCCATCGAGATCGACGCCATATTCGTGCTGGAGGAAGCCCCGCACCCATACGCCCGAGGTCTGGGCATAGGCCCGCACGCCGACCTTCGTTCCCGCAAGATTGCGCGGCCCTTTTACAGGCGAATCGGTGGGACAGACGAGATTGGTATGGGGCAGGCGGCTCCAGAGCGGAATGGCGAGACCGGTGATCGGCTTGCCGTAATGGTGTGCCAGGAGATGGGTGACGATTGCCATTTCCGAGAGGTCGAGCTCGCCGCCGCGAACCATCGTGCGGAATGCTTTCGGGAGCGGCTCGTAATCCTGAAATTCGAATCGGACGCGGCTCGACTGAACGCGGCCATCCTTCAGTGGCTGGACATGGGAATGCTTGCCCAATGCCGTGCGAAGAACCAGTTTTTCAGCCATTTCATTCTCCTTACGCCGCGTTCGTTCTTTTATGTGGAACGGTGTTCTCCTATAGCCATAATACTGTGAAACGGCTGCCGGTCAATTCCGGCAGCGATGTTTTTCTCAAAGGTGCTGTCGCTCAGGCAATCCCGGCCAGGTTCAACAGGAAAAAGGAGGCTCCTACCGCGCCGAGGATCGGGTAGGGGCCAATCTTGGTGAACATTAGCAGCGAAACGGCGATTGCGATCGTCGCAATCTCGATCACCCCGACACCGGCGGAGCTTGCGACGGCAAATACCCCGGCAAAGATCAGGCCGACGGCGACCGGCGCCAGCCCCCGTTCGGCGGCCATTGCCCAGGCGGTGTGCCGATGGCGATTCCAGATGCTGCCCAAAATGCATACGAGGAGCGAGGAGGGGAGAAAAATCGCGACTGTCGCGACGATTGCGCCGGTCAGCCCGCCAATATGCCAGCCAATCAGCGCGAGGATCAGCGTGCCCGGTCCCGGAGCCGCGCGCGAGATGGCGTAGAAATCCGTGAATTCACGGGCCGTTAGGAAATTATGCACGTCGACGACCTGATGCTGCAGCCCCGCCACGATCGACTGGCCTCCGCCGAAGGACACCAGCGACAACGGGATGCAGAGCAGGACAAGATTGAGCAACTTGCCATCATCCATTTTTCTTCTCCTGCTTAATAAGGAAGGCGCACACGATGCTGAAGGGTATGGCGCCCGCGACCACGGGAATGAGAGGCCAGCGCAACACGCCGACCACCACAAAAACGGCAATGGCGATGAGCGATGGCACCAGCTGCTGCCGCACCCTGCGCGATGTCTTGATTCCCATCGTCACCGAGGAGGCGAGGCCGACGCAGGCAAGCCCGCGCAACACCGTGTGTGTCTGCGGATAGGCGCTCAGCTGCTCATAGACCATGCTCATCAGCAGAATGACGGTGAAAGCGGGCAATAACATCCCGAACAGTGCAACGACGGCGCCGGTCCAGCCCCGCAGCTTCAGGCCGATATAAACCGCGAGGTTCATCGGATTGGCACCTGGCAATATCTGCGCGATCGTCAGCGTTTTGATGAAATTGTCGTCATCGAGCCACTTGCGGCGCTCGACGATCTCTCTGTGCGTCCACCCGGCCATGCCTCCCCCGAATGACGAAGCGCCCAATCTCAGGAATGATGTAAGGAGCGCTCCGAGGGAAACCTCCGGCTCCGATCCTATCGTCTTGTTGTCGACTGGCTTGTCCAACCGGTCCCTCCCATCGCCGAACTTCCATTTTCCCGGCACTGCGCCGGGCCGGCGCGAAGCACCGTCCTGCTGAAAATGATACTTGCGGCGCTCGGGAGTCCACGCCATTTCGCTTAATGATCAGAATAAGAAAAACTTACTCTTCGTCATGTTCGTTGAATTTTACCGTTGAACATCAAGGGTCATTGGCGGGAATTGGTGATTTTATTTATACTCGAAGGCCTAAAACCGAGCTATATAAAAAGCTGCTGACACGCCGTCTGACCACCCTTAAGAATCTACTAAAAATGATGAAGATTTCGAAGAAAACCGTTTAACTATAGGGAGTTAGATGCGTTCCTCACAGCGGAACCGTGTCCCTCCTACAGGAATGCCTCTTGCCAGCCCGCATAAAAAGTGATGGACTAAGCATAAATTTTTGCTTTGGACAAAATTTGGGGGAGTGTCCCTAATGCAAAAAATGGCCGGGACCTAAAGTAAACCGGCGTGGACAGATCGGCCGCCGAGGAGCAAGCGGTCAATTGATGGAAACCAGCTTGATGCCGAGAGGTCATCGGCGGGAGGAGTTAAACTGCAATGATTGAGACTATGTTCGGGGCGCTCTTCGGCCTCGTAAGCTCCCCACACATTATGGGCCTGATGTTGGTCGCCGTTGTGTGCGGCCTTATGGTCGGCGTAACGCCGGGTATCGGCGGCAAGCTGTCGATCGCCATGGCCATTCCGTTCGTCTATGGCATGGATATGGTGGCAGGCGCCGTCTTCCTCTTGACGATGCATGCCGTCAACGGCACTAGCGGTCAGATATCGAGCATTATGTTCGGCATCCCTGGAGACGGTGACGACGCGGCGACGACGCTCGACGGTTATCCGCTGGCGAAGCAGGGACAGGCTGCCCGCGCGCTAGGCGCTAGTATCACGGCGTCCGGTGTCGGCGGTATTATCGGTGCGGTCGTCTTTGCGATCATGATCCCGATCCTCGAGCCGGTCATCCTGATGTTCAGCCCGGCCGAGTTCTTCCTGATCGCACTGCTCGGTATCAGCTTCATCGCGTTCCTTTCGAGCGGCAGCCGTATCGTCAAGGGTCTGATCGTCGGCTTCTATGGCCTGATGCTGTCGACCGTCGGCATGGATCCGGTCACCGGTACGCCCCGCTATGCAGGCGACTTCCTCTTCCTGTGGGACGGCGTCAGCCTGGTCACCGCGGTTCTCGCCATGTTTGCTGTGCCTGAAATGATCGCGCTCAGCACCAAGGGCGGCTCCATTTCCGCCGTGGCGATGGACAAGGGCTTTTCATACAAGCAGCTTTTCTCGGGCGTCATGGAAGTGCCGCGCCATTGGTGGCTGGTTGTTCGCACCTCGGTCATCGGTGCCATCATCGGCATGATCCCTGGTCTCGGCGGTTCAACTGCAGCCTGGCTCTGCTACGGCCATGCAGTTCAGAGCTCCAAGCATCCGGAACGCTTCGGCAAGGGCGCGATCGAAGGCGTTATCGCGCCGGAAACCGCCAGCAACGGTAAAGAAGGCGGCTCGCTGCTTCCGACACTGTTCTTCGGCATCCCCGGCAGCTCGGGTATGGCGGTCCTGCTCGGCGCATTCCTGATCCTCGGCATCCAGCCCGGCGCCTTGATGGTCACCAAGCATCTCGACCTCGTCTGGACGCTGATCTGGGCTCTGGTGGTTGGCAACCTGATCGCCGTAGCAATGCTGCTTGTTATCTGTCGGTGGGTCGCGGTACTCACATTCGTGAACGGCCGCATGCTCGTGCCTTTCATCCTTGTGTTCGTATCGCTCGGCTGCTTCGTCAGTGACTTCCAGTGGCAGAACCTGGTGATGCTCGTGCTCTTCAGCGCCATCGGCTACGGCTTCCTTCGTGCAGATTGGCCGCGCGCACCGTTCGTCATCGGCCTTGTGCTCGGCGGCAAAGCGGAAGCATCGCTGCACCAAGCGCTTCAGCTCTGGGGTTACAGCTTCTTCCTTCGCCCGCTCTCGCTCGTGCTGATTGCCATGATCGTCTCGCTGATGGGCTATGCCTTCTATCGCAACTTCCGGCCGGCCGCCCGCCGCCATAACGCAGAGGTCAGCCCATGACCATGAAGAATGTAACGTTCAGTACCTGCCTCACCGTTGTCATGCTGGTGATCTTTACCTCGATGGTCGGGCTATCTTTCGGATTTCCAGCCAAGGCGCGCTTCATGCCGCTGGTCGTCGGTGTGCCTGGCATTGCACTTTGTCTGATCCAGCTCGCGATCGATCTCTTCCGTTCGCCGGCAGCGCCTGCTGCCGCATCGGTTGGTCAGGCGATTGCCGCCGCCAGCTCGCCGGAGAGCGGCAGCGACGAGGCTGAGCTGCCGGAATTCGGCCCGCACACCGCGCGCCAGGAACTGGTGATGGCCGCCTATTTCGTCAGCTTCATCGCCGGTGTCGTCGCCTTTGGTTTCTACATCAGCGTGCCTATCATGCTGCTGACGTTCCTGAAGCGGCAGGCAGAGTGCAGCTGGAAGCTCTCTGTCGCGCTCGCGGCAGCTGCAACGCTCGTCCTTTATCTGGTGTTCGGCAGGTTGCTTGGCATCGAGCTTCATCCGGGCCTCGTCACCCCCTGGGTACTACACGCCCTCGGGATCAACACGATCTAACAGCGGCAAGGCAATTGTCGTCGGGTCGCAAGGAGGCCTTACGGGAGAATGGATGTTCGCTCCGGGCGCGGCGAGACGCCTATGCCGCCGCGATTTCGGATCCGGAATTCCTGAAAGGCCGAGGCGCTGGAACCGCCGGTCACTTAGGAGGTTGGCGAAGCGGTAGCTTCGTCCGTTCAATGCGCGCTCGACCAACCACCAGAGATCGTCGAGTTCGTAAGTCAGACTATCAACTGAGATTAACCGTGTATCGCATGCACAGCTCAATGGGAGGGAAGTAATGAACATGCAATCCATTCGTATGGCGGTTTTTGGCGCCGCTGCGCTGACCGCGCTCTGGACAGGCAATGCGCTTGCCCAGGAAGGTCCGGAATTTTTCAAGGGCAAGACGGTCAACTATATCGTCGCGACCGCACCGGGCGGCGGCTATGACACCAACGGCCGACTCGTCGCACAGTTCATGCAGAAGCATCTGCCGGGTTCGACGTTCGTCGTTCAGAACATGCCGGGCGCGGGCCATCTGATCGGGGCGAACTTCATCTATGCTTCCGATCCCGACGGCCTGACCTTCGGCACGTTCAATACCGGCCTGATCTACAGCCAGCTTTCCGGCAACCCGGGCATCAAGTTCGATCTCGCCAAGATGTCGTGGATCGGAAAGGTTTCGTCTGATCCGCGCGTCATCGTCGTTTCCAAGGATTCGGGCATCAACAGCTACGAAGACCTGGCGAAGCTCCAGGAGCCGATCAAGTTCGCATCTGCCGGCGTCGGCAGCGCATCGACCATCGAAACGACAATGCTCGTCAAGGCGCTCGGTCTCAAGATCGAGGTTGTCTCGGGTTACAACGGCAGTGACGACCAGCTCGCCATGCGCCGCGGCGAGGTTCAGGGCATCATCGGCTCGCGTTCCACCTTCCAGCCCTTCGTTGACGCTGGAAACGGCAAGTTGATCGCGCAGATCGGCGGCTCGGAAACCGACGTGCCGCAGCTCGCCAGCTTCGTCAACAATGACGACGCAAAGCGCGTCATCGCGCTCGTCGAATCTCAGAGTGATATTTCGCGTCTGACCGCGGGGCCGCCTGATATGCCAGCCGACCGCCTCAAGACTCTGCGCGACGCCTATACCGCGGCGACGTCCGATCCGGAATTCCTTGCCAAGGCTAAGGAAATTGGTCTCCCCGTCGATCCGAAGATGGGTGACGACGTCGGTAACTTGGTCAAGAACGCCATGAACCAGACTCCTGAGGTAGTGGGCTTCCTGAAGGATTCGCTGAAGGACAACTGACCGGAGGCAATCTCGAACTGGCGGGCGGCTACGAGGGCCGCCCGTATTTTGACCGGATCAGGAAGGGGGGAGACAGTGGATAAGGTAATGGTCGCGGCTGAGGAGACGGCTGTGAAGAAGGACGGTGGACCTTCGGCATGGCAGTCGGACATTATTGCCGACCTGATCAAGCAATACGGATTTCCGTTCATCACGCTCAATCCGGGAGCCAGCTATCGCGGCCTCCATGACTCGCTGGTGAACCATAACGGCAATAATCCGCCGATGCTCGTCTGCCAGCACGAGAAGGTTGCGGTGCAGATCGCTCACGGTTACGCGAAGGCGACCGGCGAACCATTGGCCGTGATCGTCCATAACGTGGTTGGATTGCTGCACTCGACCATGGGCGTCTACTACGCCTATACAGACCGGGCACCCGTCTTCCTGATCGGCGCGACCGGTCCGATGGACGAAGGCAAGCGCCGTCCGCGCGTCGACTGGGCGCATACGGCCAACGTCCAGGGCAACCAGGTCCGCGACTACGTGAAATGGGACTATCAGCCGGGCGGCATTGACGGCGTCGTCGACAGCTTTGCCCGCGCCTATTCGATCATGATGACCGAGCCGCGCGGCCCGATCTATATGTGCTACGATGCAGCGCTGCAGGAAGCGCCGCTTGAGGCGCCAATTGCGCTGCCCTCGCCGAAATCGGCCAAGGTGCCGAGCCGCATCGCGCCCGATCCGAAGGCGCTCGAGGAAGCGGCCGACAGACTCGTTTCAGCCGAATGGCCGGTGCTGCTGCCGCAATTCGTCGGCCGCGACAAGAACGGCTATTCCGACATGGTGGGCCTGGCAGAGACGCTCGGCGCGCCGGTGGTCGATACACAGTGGCGCCTGAACTTCCCGACCGAGCATCCGCTCGACATGCGCATGAGCAAAGACATCTTCAAGCAGGCTGACCTGATCACGCTGCTCGACTGCCGCGACTGGGAACGGCCGACACATGTCAACGACCGCATCAACCGCACGCTGAAGCCGCTCTTTCCGAAAGGCTGCGACTGGCTCGACATCGGCTTCGCTGACATTGAGATCTCCAAGTGGGCGACGGATTATCAGCGCTTCCCCGAGACGGCGCAACGCGTGCTGGCCGATACGGCGCTGGCGATCCCGGCGCTGACGTCGCTGATCAAGGATCGCGTCAAGGGCGATGCCAAGCTTGCAAGCCGCATTGCTGAACGTGCAAAGGCCGTCGGTGCGATGCACGACGCCCAGCGCGCCAAATGGCGCGAAGAGGCCCGAAACGATTGGAACGCCAAGCCTGTGACGCTCGCTCGCCTCGCGAGCGAGGTGTGGGACAAGATCCAGCACGAGGATTGGGTTCTGACCACCAATGCCTTCGAAGATTGGGCGTTGAAGCTCTGGGATTTCGACAAGCCCTATCGCTGGCCGGGCAAGGCGCTCGGCACCGGCACGCAAATTGGCATGGCGACAGGTATTGCGCTCGCCCATCGGGGCACTGGCCGCCTGGTAGTCGATTGCCAGACGGACGGCGATCTCATGTTCGATGTCGGCGCGCTGTGGTTTGCCGCCAAGCACAAGGTGCCGTTCCTCTGCGTCATGCACAACAACCGCGCCTACTACAATGACTGGGAACACCAGATCACCGTCGCCCGCCAGCGCGGCACCCCGGAAGAGCGCGCGCATATCGGCATGGATCTCTTCGATCCTGCGCCCGACTTCGCGACCCTCGCCCGCGGCCTCGGTTGGTATGCGGAAGGTCCGATCGAGGATGCGAATGATATCGGCGCCGCCCTCGAGCGTGCCATCGCGCAGGTCAAGAACGGCGTGCCGGCCTTGATCGACGTCGTGACCCAGCATGAGGGCTGAAATCGTGACAGTACGCAAATATCTGTGGAGGCAGGCATGAAGGTTGCAGTCGTCGGTACCGGGGAGATGGGGTTGGCTATGGCCGGCCACATGCTCGACAAAGGCCATGAGGTCTCAGCCTTCGACATCAACGCCGAAAGGCTGGCATCCGCCGGCGCGCGCGGCATCACCGTCAAGACGGCGCTCAGCGATCTTTCCGAGGCCGAGCTTTACGTTCTGGTCGTCGCAAGCGACCAGCAGGTGATCGATGTCTGCGAGGAACTGTCGGAAAGCGCGGCTGCCGGATCGGTCATCGCGGTCGCAGCGACGATCAATCCGGAGACGATGCTTCAGCTTGGGCCGAAGCTCAAGGAAAAGGGCATCGGCCTTGTCGATGCGCCCGTCGTCTACGGAGCAGCCGGTGCAAAATCCGGCACGCTGCTGACGCTTTGCGGTGGAACGGAGGAGGATGTCGAGCGCATTCGCCCGGCGCTGATGTGCTACAGCCGCGATGTGCTGCGCGTCGGTCCGCTCGGCTCCGGCCAGATCGCCAAGGCCTGCAACAATCTGCTGCACTGGGTTCACTGCGTTGCGAACTACGAAACGCTGCTGATCGCCAAGCGTTATGGGATCGATGCCCAGCGCATGCGCGAGATCCTGCTGCTCTGCCCCGGTACGAACGGAACGCTCGCCCGCTGGGATACGACACGTTTCACCTGGCAGGAAAAGGACATGGATGTGACGCTGGATCTGGCGCAGAAGGCGGGATTGATGCTGCCGCTCGCCGGTCAGGTCGACCAGATCATCAAGTCCTTGAAGGCTGATGATGTCAAAGGGCTGCTCTACGGGCCTGAAGCCAACTATCTCGGCAGGGTCGTTCGGCCGCTGCCGGCCTCCGAGGGAGGTCTTGCCTGAGCGCCCGCTGTTGCGGCGCCTTTAAAGTTCACGCCCGCACGTGTGTGCCGGATCGCTCCGGCACTTTGGCTTGGCGGGGAAAACTGAAGCACTGAAATGAAAGCGATGTTGTTATGGCCAATGAAAAGACAACCGTGACCGATCCGGTTCCGACCGCCGATCCCAGCAATTCGAAATTCCTTGTCGATCCGTATCGCGACTGGGCCCAGGGCGAGGGGATCCCGATCCATTTCGACCTCGGCCATGACCTGCTTGCGCTCGAGACCAGCGCGTGGGACCGCTATGACGCCCGCGGCTGCTTTGCCCATACCGTTGGCATGGGCGATTTCATGACGAATTACGTCATCGAGGTTCTGCCGGGCAAGAAGACACGGCCGGTCAAGCATCTCTACGAGGCCTTCTTCTACGTGCTGTCCGGCTACGGCTCGACGACGGTCTGGCTGCCGAACGGCGAGACCCGGACGTTC
The DNA here is from genome assembly GCF_012641395.1 of Rhizobium sp. P32RR-XVIII. GTDB lineage: Bacteria > Pseudomonadota > Alphaproteobacteria > Rhizobiales > Rhizobiaceae > Rhizobium. The sequence goes on from NZ_JABAIH010000003.1 coordinate 699,546, forward strand.
GAATGGGGCCCGAAGGCGCTGTTTGCCATTCCGCTCAACTGCCAGTACCAGTTCCACAACGGCTCCGGCCAGGAGACCGTGCGGCTGTCGTGCACCAACGATGCGCCGCTGTCGATCAACCTCTATCACAATCTGAAGTTCATCTTCGACAACGACTTCGACTTCGACGACCGTGTCGGCGGCACCAAGCATTTCGAAGGCGAGGGCGTGCTTTATACCTACGGCGCCGAATCCGCCCGCAAGATCCAGAATGTCTGGGAAACCAACTTCGTCCACGACCTGACGAGCTTCAAGCTCTATGAGTTCGACGGTCGCGGCAAGGGCTCGCTCAACGTCAACTTCGTTCTCGCTGACGGCACGATGCATTCGCACGTGTCGCAGATGCCGGTCGGCCGCTACAAGAAGGCGCATCGCCATGCGGCCGGTACGCACGTGCATGCCGTCGACGGCGAGGGCTATTCGCTGATGTGGTACGAGGGCGATTCCGAATTCAAGGAAATCCCCTGGCGCCACGGCTACATGTACACGCCGCCGTTCTGGATGTACCACCAGCACTTCAACACCTGCGACCAGCCGGCCCGCTACGTTGCCTGCTCGCTCGGCAGCCGCCGCTATCCGTTCATCTCTCTGCGCCGCAAGAGTGCCGAAGGCGGCGGGGCGACGTCGGTCAAGGATGGCGGTCGCCAGATCGAGTACGAGGATCAGGATCCGCGCGTCCATCGCAAGTTCCTCGAGGAACTGCAGAAGACCGGCGTGCCGTCGGCCATGGGCGACATTTTCGACGAGCCGGCAGTCCTGGCGCTCCCGAAGGAAAGCCTGACCGGCGTGATCCAGACCCCGATCCTCAAGGGTCCGGCAAGCTGATCTTGCAGCAAATCGAGTCCCCGTTGTGAAACGGGGACTTCCTTTGATGCCGGTCCCATCCGGCGCCGGCGAGGGCCGGCAGAAACGCACAGGAGATACCGCGCGTGCACGATCTCGATTTCGAACACGAGCATGGCGATCTGTCCGAAGACGAACGCAAGGCGATTTCCGACTGGCTTTGGCAGCAGGAGACAGTCGAGCTTCTGACCGTCGGCATCGACATCGGCAGCTCGACATCGCACCTGCTTTTTGCCCGGGTGACGATGCGCCGCGAAACCGAAGACCTCTCCAGCCGCTTCACCGTGATCGACCGGCAGGTGGTCTGGCGTTCGCCCATTCTGCTGACGCCGTTCCTGCCCGATGGCACGATCGATGCGCATGAACTGCGCCATTTCTTCGCGCATTGTTATGAAGATGCGGGATTCAAACGCAGCCACATCGATACCGGCGCGGTGATCCTGACCGGCGAGGCCATCAAGCGCAAGAATGCCCGGGCCATTGACGAAATCTTCGCACACGAATCCGGCCGCTTCGTCTGCGCGACGGCGGGCCACAAACTGGAATGCATGCTGGCGGCCCACGGATCGGGTGCAACCGAACTGTCAAGGAAGCGCAATGCGCGGGGGCTACACGTTGATATCGGCGGCGGCACGACGAAACTTGCGCTGATCAGCAAGGGAGAAATCCTGAGCGTGTCGGCCTTCGCAGTCGGCGGGCGACTGATCGCCCAGGACAAGACCGGTACCTGGTCGCGCGTGGACGAATCGGCGCAGATCGTCGCAAGGGAACTCGGGATTGCGACGGACGCGGAAACCCTTGCGAAATCGGAACACCGCCAAGCCATCGCAAAGCGCCTTGCCGCCGTCGCAGTCGATCAGATCCTCGGCGTTCCGCTCGATGCCCTCGGCGAAGAGCTTGAGCTGACCGAGCCGCTGGAGCGGATCGGCAAGCCGGACTACATTACCTTCTCGGGCGGCGTGTCCGAATATATTTTCAAATATGAAACCGCCGGTCATGGGGACATCGCACAGATGCTTGCCCAGGAGATCATCGCCCAGCTTACCGAGCGTCTCGACGTGCCGATCGTCGATGCCGGCCAGCGCATCCGCGCAACGGTCATCGGCGCATCGCAGTTTACCGTGCAGGTGAGCGGCAAGACCATGTATCGCACTGGCGACAAGGGGCTGCCGTCACATAATATTCCGGTGGTCCATCTCGGCCGCGCCATTCCGGAAGTGGTGGATGCGGAAGCGATCACCGCTGCGTTCAAGAGCGCTGCGTCCCGCCAGGACACGAACATCAATGCGCCTTTGGCGCTGGCTTTTACGTGGACGGGACTTCCGGACTACGGCCGGCTGCTTGAAGTTGCGAAGGCGGTCAAGGCCTTCGCCGCGCCCTCTGGCCGGCGAGAGGAACTGCTGGTCCTCGTCATCGACGGGGATGTCGGACAAACGCTCGGCCGCATTCTCGATCGCGAGCTTGCGATCGGTCCGAACCTGATTTCCATCGACGGCGTCCAGCTGAAAGACCTTGATTTCGTCGATCTCGGGGAGTTCATCAACCCGCCGGGCGTCATTCCGGTCGTCATCAAGTCGCTGCTTTTTTCCTAAGCGAAGAAGATCGGCGAACCGTCGCGAAAGTCGTTGATTTCACGCGGGAGCGGATGTACGTTAGGATTAAAGAAGAACAACGTTCCTTATAGAGGAACAAGTCATCTGGCGGCAGGTGCCGCGGTCATCGGGAGGAACTCTGCGGCGCGCGGCAAGCAGCGATGGCAGGCCTCATAATCGAGAGGAGTAAGACGATATGCATCAGGATCCATTGGGCGGCGGTACAGGAACGCACTGGCATGAGCCGGCAGGCACCAAGAAGGCGGGCTTCGGCGAATTCAAGAAGCAGCCGACCCCCTATGACCAGTTCATGGAAGAAGAGGGTATCCCTGTATTCCGCGACCTCGGCGTCGACAGCGTCAAGAACCTGCCGCTGAAGTCCTGGAAGCGCACCGGCGGGCGCGGCACCTATATCCAGCTCTACGGCACGGAAACGAAGTGGGGCTGTCACCTGGTCGAGGTTCCCGCAGCAGGCGCGCTGAACCCTGAAAAGCACATGTACGAGGAAATCTACCTCGTCGTCGAAGGCCGCGGCTCGACTGAAGTCTGGCTTGACGGCGAGAGCAAGAAGCACGTCTTCGAATGGCAGGAGGGTTCGATGTTCTCGATCCCGATGAACGCCATGCACCGCATCGTCAACGCCACCAACAGCCCGGCGCTGCTGCTCGGCGGTACGACCGCTCCGAACGTCCTGAACCAGATCCAGAACGTCGACGCCGTTTTCAACAATCCCTTCCTCTTCCGTGACCGCTTCTCCGGCGCGGACGACTTCTACAAGTATCGCGAAGAGATCGAGCCCGATCCGGTTCGCGGTCTCGCCATGCGCCGCACCAACTTTATGCCGGACGCCGTCAACTGCGAGCTGCCGCTCGATAACCGCCGCTCGGTCGGCTATCGCCGCGTCGAGCCGTTCATGACCAACAACGCCTTCTACTACTGGATCGGCCAGCACGAGAACGGCCGCTATTCCAAGGCGCACGCCCATACCTCGGCAGCAATCCTGATCTGCCTCAAGGGTCAGGGCTATACCTATACCTGGCCGGAAGAATGCGGCGTCAACCCGTGGGCGACCGGCCATGCCGATCGCGTCCGCCGCCTCGACTACGGCCAGTACGGCATGGTCACGGCTGCTCCCGGCGGCGCGCGCTGGTATCACCAGCACTTCAGCGTCTCCAAGGAGCCCTTCCGCCTGACGGCTTGGTTCGGCCCGCACAATCCGGGCCGCGACCCGGGTGCGCCCGGCGAAAAGCATACCGACTACACCGCGATCGACGTCAACGAAGGCGGCACCGCGATCCCGTACTGGATGGAAGATCCGCAGATCCGTGAGGAGTATGAGGCGCTTCTGAACAAGAACGGCGTCGAAGTCCGCATGAAGCCGGAATGGTACGAAAAGCCGGCCGATACGACCGCGAAGAAGTCGACCGTCGTCTGATCATGTCAGACGAAGTGGAGGAACAGGGCGGCCGCATATTCTTCTCGAATATCGGCCGCAGCATGGAAGTCGAAGACGAAATCGTGCTGGTCAGCGTCGGCATCGATATCGGCTCTTCGACCTCCCATCTTGCCTTTTCGCGTATCGTGCTCGAACGGCTCGATACGCGTTATATGGTGGTCGAACGCACGCTGCTGCATCAATCGGATGTGCTGCTGACGCCCTATCGCGGCGAGGACGAGATCGACGCCGACGTGCTCGGCGCCTTCATCAAGGCACAGTACGAGGCGGCCGATATCACGCCTGAGTCGATCGATACAGGCGCGCTGATTCTCACCGGTGTCGCCGTCCGGCGCAGCAATGCGCGGGCGATCGGAGAGCTTTTCTCCGAGCAGACAGGAAAGTTCGTCGTCGTCAGTGCTGGCGACGGCCTGGAGACGACGCTTGCCGCCTTCGGCTCCGGCGCCGTCTCGCGCTCCGGCAAGACGGGCGAGACCGTGCTCAACGTCGATATCGGCGGTGGCACCTCGAAGCTCGCGCGCGCTTCCAACAATGCCATCCAGGCGATCGCGGCCATCGATATCGGCGCCCGCATCGTCGCCTTCGATGCTGAGCGCAGGATCAACCGCGTCGAGGAGGCCGGCCGCTACTTCGGCCGCCGTGCCGGCGTTCGCGTCGAACTCGGCGAAGTGCTTTCGCAAGAGGATGCGCAGAAGCTTGCCGATGCAATGGTCGACCAGCTCTTCGAGGCCATGCAAGGCGGGGAGATGAGCGCCGAGACATCGAAGCTGCATCGCTTGCCGTCACTGCCGGCAGCACCGCTGCCTGATGTCGTGACCATTTCCGGCGGCGTTTCGGAATTCCTTTATTCCGAAACCGCGGCGGAGTTCAGCGATCTTGGGCCGCTTCTGGCCAAGACGCTGCGCAAGCGGCTGGAAGGCTGGGGTCCGCGACTGGAGAAGCCGGAGCAGGGTATCCGCGCCACTGTGGTCGGCGCCTCGCAATATACGGTGCAGGTGAGTGGCAGCACGATCTTCGTGCATCCGCTGGAGACGCTGCCGGTCCGCAACGTGCCGGTCATCAAGCCTGCGATCGTCTTCGGCGACGAGATCGATCGTGTCGATGTCGCGGCCAAGATTCGCGACTCGCTGGCCCGTCTCGATCTCGGCGAGGGCGACAACCCGGTGGCGCTCTGCTACGACTGGGAGGGATCGGCAAGCTATCGCCGGCTCGACGATTTCTGCCGCGGCGTCGTGGACGGTCTCTCGGCCATCCTCGACAAAGGTCATCCGCTGATCCTCGTCGGCAACGGCGATGTCGGGGGACTGGTTGGGATGCATTGCAAACTGGAGACCGGAATCCGGACGCTTGTGTCCATCGACGGGATCAAGCTCGACGAGTTCGATTTCATCGATATAGGCGCAATGCTGGAGACCTCAGGCGCCGTTCCTGTTGTCATCAAGTCACTGGTGTTTCCCGACAGGCACCTTGGCAGAGCATCTGCCAACGATTAATGGCCATAGGCGATCTTCCAACTGCAGCGTCCTACGTTGGTTGATCGCCGATGGTGCCTTCGGCGTTTACTTAAGCTGTGGCGGTCCGAGACGGCGAATGTTGCCGACAAGATCCTGTGCGAGCCGCAATGCTGCCCCACAGGCCGCGGCCATTTGAGGCAAAACCATCCATTCGAGGGTCCAGGCCGCGCCGGAGCGCTCCTGCTCGTGGATCATGGAATGGTGGATGGCGGAAAGTTGCGTAGCGTTGAAACGGGCAAGGGCAACCAGCGTCTCCGCCGCCACCGGATTCTGCTTGTGAGCCATCGCCGAGGAGGCACCGCCGCCGCTGAGGGCGATCTCGTCGCCCGCCTGCGCCATCAGCGCGATATCCTGGCCGAATTTGCCGAGGCTTCCGTTGATGAGCGACAGTAGGCCGGCAAATTCGGCAACGACGGCCCGCTGGCTCTGCCATTGCGGCAGGTCGGTCAAGCCGAGCTCCTGCGCGAGCGAAGCCCGCACGGCCCCCGCCTTGTCGCCGAACTTCTCCAGCGTGCCCGCCGCGCCACCGAATTGCAGCGGGAAGCGCAGCTCTGTCAGCGTCTCGCGATAACCCTCGAGCGGCGAGCGCCATGCCCGCAGCCGGTCGGCGACCGTGATGGGGATGGCCGCCTGCATGCGCGTCCGGCCCATCATCGGCAGGTTGCCGAAACTTGCCTCCAGTGCCGTAAGGTGCGCATCGATGGCCACGAGACGGCCGGCAAAGAGGTATGCGACAGGCTTCAATCGCAGCATCAGGCTGCTATCGATCACGTCCTGGCTCGTCGCGCCGATGTGCACGTGCGCCCCCGCATCACCCGCGGCAGCGCGAAGCTGGCGTACGAGTTCGGGCACGACCACGCCATCACGCGCCGTGGCATTGCGAAGCGCCGCAAGGTCGGGAGCGAACGAAGAGCACGCGCCGGCGATCGCCGCAGCGGCGCCCACCGGAATGATGCCATGCGCCGCCTCTGCTTTCGCCAGCGCCGCCTCGAAGGCAAGCATGGCGCGGATATCCGCATCAGCTGAGAAATAGGCAGCCGTCTCCTCGTCGCCGAGAAGGCCAGAGAGAAAGGGATGGTCGAAGACAGAGGCGCTCACAGCTAAATGTCCAGGAACACCGTCTCTCCGTCACCCTGAAGCCGGATGTCGAAGGTATACGCCGATCCGTCCTTAGCCGCGATTAGGGTCGCGACGCGTTCGCGATGTTCGATGCGGGCGAGCAGCGGATCTGCCGCGTTGGCTTCGGTCTCCTCGGGGAAATACATCCGTGTATGCAGGCCGATATTGATGCCGCGGGCGACGATCCAGAAGGTGATGTGCGGCGCCATCTTCCGCCCGTCCTTGAACGGCACCTTACCCGGCTTGACGGTTTCGAAGCTATAGACGCCGTCGTCGGCGTGTGTCGGGCAGCGGCCCCAGCCGGTGAAGTTCGGATCGGCCGTTCCGCGCATTTCCGCCGGGCTGTTGTAAAGACCCGCGCTGTCTGCCTGCCAGATCTCGACGACGGCATCGCGAACGAGCGCGCCTGCGCCGTCGAAGATGCGGCCGGTCACGGTGATCCGCTCGCCGAGCGTCTTGTCGTTGACCATCTTCGTTCCGAGGTCGCTCTCGTAGACGCCGCCGATATCGCAGAAATTCGGCGTCAGGCCGATGTGAACATAAGGACCTGCCGTTTGCGACGGGGTTTCCTTCAGATAGCCGAGTTCCTGAGTCATCAGTTGCCCTCCAGCTTGTTTTCGAACATCGTCGAGCGGCGGCCGCGCAGCACGATATCGAACTTATAGGCGCGGCTGTCCATCGGGATCGTATTGCCCCAGTCGAGAGGCGCGATCAACTGCTCGATGGCTGCCTTATCAGGGATCGTGCCAACGATCGGACATTTCCAGATCATCGGATCGCCCTCGAAATACATCTGCGTGATCAGCCGCTGCGAAAAGCCGTGGCCGAAGATCGAGAAGTGGATATGGGCCGGACGCCAGTCGTTGACGCCGTTCGGCCATGGATAGGCGCCCGGGCGAACGGTGCGGAAGAAATAGCGCCCTTCCTCATCGGTAATTGCCCGGCCGCAGCCGCCGAAGTTCGGGTCAATCGCCGCAAGATAGGTTTCCTTCTTGTGGCGGTAGCGTCCGCCGGCATTCGCCTGCCAGAACTCCACCAGCGCGCCCGCCTGTGGCCGCCCGCGCTCGTCAAGCACGCGGCCATGCACGATGATGCGCTCGCCGATGGCGCTTTCGCCGGGCTTGGCGAAGTTTTGGATCAGATCGTTGTCGAGTTCGCCGATCATCGCGTGGCCGAAGACCGGCCCGGTGATCTCCGAGATCGTGCCGTCGAGCGACAGCAGGGCGCGCTGCGGCGAACGCAGGATCGAGGTCTTGTAGCCCGGTGTATAGGCCGGCGAATGCCAGGCGCGGTCGCGGGCGAAGAAGGCGCCGGTCTCTGGCTTGCGGTTCGGTATATCGGTCATGGTTTCCTCTTATGCCGCCCTTTCGGCATCCATCTGTTCGAAGACCTGCTTGGCGATCTTGATCGCGTGATTGGCTGCAGGCACGCCCGCATAGATCGCCACATGCAGCAGCGCTTCACGGATATCCTCGCGCGTCGCGCCGGTATTGACGGTGGCGCGCACATGCATGGCAACCTCATCATCCTGACCGAGAGCCGCAAGCAGAGCAATGGTCACGATCGAACGCTCGCGCTTGGTCAGCTCCGGCCGCGACCAGAGATGGCCCCAGGCCGCCTCCGTGATCAGCTCCTGAAATGGCCTGTCGAAGGCAGTCGAACCCGCCTCCGCTCGATCGACATGGGCGTCGCCGAGGACGGCGCGGCGGGTCGCCATACCCTGCCGATAGCGCTCGGAAGGAAGCGGAGTGTCACTCATGGGCTCTTTTCTCCATGCAATGCGAAATCAATGAAGGCACGGATGACGGCCGTGAGCGCCTCCGGCTGTTCGACGCAGGGGATGTGACCGGCGTCGCGAATTACCTCGAAGCGGGCGTTCGGGATCAGTTGCGCGGTGGATTTCACCAGGTCCGGTGGCGTTGAACCGTCCTGATCGCCGACGATGCAGATCGTCGGAACAGCAATTCTTTTGGCGGCCTCGGTGTAGTCTGCATCACGGATCGCCTCGCAGGTCGCGAGATAACCCTCGACCGGCTGGCGCACGAGCATGTTTCTGTAGCCGTGGTAGGCAGTGTTTTCGGGGCGCCGAAATGCAGGCGTGAACCAGAGTTTCATCACGCCGTCGACAATGCTGCCGATGCCGTTGTCGGCGACCGTCCCAATACGGGCGTTCCAGCCGTCGGCCGTGCCGATCTTGTGAGCCGTGTCGCAAAGAATGAGACCGCGCACAAGCTCCGGGTGCCTTTGATAAACCGCCTGAGCGATGAGCCCTCCCACAGAAAGGCCGCAGATGAAAGCCTGCTTCACCTCCAGCATGTCGAGCAGGCCCATCAGGTCGGAGGCGTGATCCTCAATCGAATACGGCACCTGGCCGACGTCGGACAGACCGTGGCCGCGCTTGTCGTAGAGCACGATCGCAAAATCGCCTGCCAGCCGCATGACCACATCCCGCCAGATGCGGAAATCCGTGCCGAGCGAATTGGCAAAGACGATGACCGGCTTGTCGGCAGGTCCGCCAATGATCTGGTAGTGAATGGCGATATCGTTGATATGGGCAAATTGCACAGCGACTTCCTCCAGAGATGAAATTGAATGTTTAATTCGGTTATGTAAAATGATCTTTTTTGGATTTCGAATAACTCTGAGGTTATGAGGTCGTGATCGATAGCCGAATTAAGCTCCGCCATTTGCAGGCCTTTGTCGAGGTCGCTCGCCAGAAAAGCGTCATGAAGGCCGCCAGGCTCATGCATGTCAGCCAGCCTGCCGTGACGAAGACAATCCGTGAGCTGGAAGAGGCGCTGGGTGTCAAGCTTTTCGAGCGCGACGGGCGCGGAATCAAGATCACGCGTTACGGCGAGGTGTTCCTGAGGCATGCAGGCACAGCCCTAACCGCCGTCCGGCAAGGGCTCGACAGCGTGACCCACGAGCGCGTTGGCAATGCTCCGCTGATCCGCGTTGGTGCGCTTCCGACAGTGTCGACGCACATTATGCCACGCGCAATGAACCTGTTTCTCAAAGAGAACATCTGGAGCCGTATCAAGATCGTGACGGGCGAAAATGCGGTGCTCCTCGAGCAGCTTCGCGTCGGCGATCTCGACCTCGTCGTCGGGCGGCTTGCGGCGCCGGAAAAGATGGCCGGCTTTTCCTTCGAGCACCTTTATTCCGAGCAGGTGGTCTTCGCCGTGCGGGCAGGCCATCCTCTGCTGATGGCCAAGCAGCCGATCTTTTCGAGAATTGGCGACTATACGGTATTGATGCCGACCCAGGCATCGATCATCAGGCCTTTCGTCGAGAGCTTTTTGATTGCCAATGGTATCGCCGATTTGCCGAACCAGATCGAGACAGTATCGGATTCGTTCGGCCGGGCTTTCGTTCGCTCGAGCGAGGCAATTTGGATCATCTCCGCGGGCGTGGTGGCGACGGATATCGCCGACGGATTGCTCGGCATCCTTCCTATCGACACGAGCGAAACCAAGGGACCGGTTGGCCTTACGATGCGCACGGAGCCCAATCCCTCTCTGCCGATGTCGATCCTGATCCAGACGATCAGGGAAGCAGCGGCCGAAGTCTTCGTCTCCCCGGGCGTTTCCTCATGATCGAGAATCGCCGATGAAGCTCGCGTAGAACTCATCGACGTTTCTGGCCTGCCGCATGGAAGCGAGGACGCCTTCGGATTGCAGGCGCCGCGCAATGGCGGCAAGCACGTTGAGGTATTCACCGCGATTGCTCTCGCCGAAAAGCAGCATGAAAGCGATATCCGTCGGTGCATCGTCTATGGCCTCGAAATCCAGGGGCTGCGCGAAGCGCACCAGGAGGCCGCGCGGGCTTGTCATGCCGGCGATTGCGGCATGCGGCACGGCGATGCCATTACCGATACCGGTCGAGCCGAGGCTTTCGCGACTTTCCAGCGCCTGAAGGATGGTCTTTTCCTCAATACCGAACGCCTTGCCGGCTCTTTCGGCGAGATTCTGCAGCGCGCGCCACTTCGTGGGCACCGAAACGCCGACGAAAGTATGTTCCGGCCGGATGATATGTGCGAGATTCATGTTTTCCGTTGTCTATCGACGGGATGTGTGATGCCGGAGTTCAATCCGGCTCTCTGAGCCGGTAGCCGACACCGGTCTCGGTGGTGATATATTGCGGCTGATCCGGGGTCTGCTCCACCTTTTGTCGCAGTTGCCGCACATATACCCGCAGATATTGAACGTCGGCAGCCGGTCCCCAGACCTGCTTCAAAAGGAATTGATGCGTCAACACTTTTCCGGCGTGCTGCGCAAGCACGCGAAGAATGTCGTATTCCTTCGGAGACAGCTTGATCTCCTTGTCGTCCACCTTGACGATCCGCTTGACGAGATCGATGGAAAGGCCGCCGGTCTGGAAGACCGCCTTTTCGCCTTGCTGCTGCAAGCGGTGGCGCAGTGCGACGCGGATGCGTGCTCCAAGCTCGTTGATGCCGAAAGGCTTCGTGACGTAATCGTCGGCCCCGGTCTCCAGCGCCTTTACGATGCCGGCCTCATCGGTGCGGCTAGAGAGAATGACGACGGGCACAGATAGGCCATCCTCCCGCCATTCCCGCAGTAGATCGTGACCCGATTTGTCGGGAAGGCCAAGGTCCAGAACGATGAGGTCCGGGGCATCTTCCTTCACGGCTGCGTAGGCGCTTGTGGCGTTTGGTGCCTCATGCACCTCATAGCCCTGAGCGCTTAGGCCAACGCGAAGCAGTTTGCGGATCGGCGGCTCGTCGTCGACGACGAGAATTTTCACGGCTGAGCCGGTCATTTGAGTTCATCCAGTTTTGGAATGTCATGAGGTATCGGCAGACGGATGGTAAATACCGCGCCGGCGCGGTCCTTGCGATTCCCGGCGACGATCGTTCCGCCCATCGCTTCGATGAAGCCGCGACAAATGGAAAGGCCGAGACCCGTCCCGGCTCGCACCTGATCGCCCTTGCGTACGCGGTAGAAGGTGTCGAAGATGCGGGTGAGGTCGCCGGGCGGAATGCCGGGGCCTTCGTCAGCGATCTGAAAAACGACGGAACCCGAGTCGACCCAGCCCCCAACCCGGATCACCGTATCTTCAGGCGCATATTTGCCGGCATTGTCGAGGAGGTTGAAGAGCGCCTGCTCGAAAAGCACCGGATCCACACGCACCATCGGTAAGTCGGCCGGAATGGTCACTTCGGTCCTGTGGTGTTTGAGGATCTTTGCCGCCCGTCTGAGGGCGCTGCCGACGATGTCACCCGGATAATGCAGGCCGTAGTTCGGCTCCATCGCTCCGGATTCGATTTTTGTCATATCGAGCAGGTTGGCGATGAACCGGTTCAGGCGTTCTGATTCGTCGATCACCGTTGTCAGAAGATCATTACGGTCTTCTGCCGGCATGGACTCGAAATAGTCGCGCAGCGTGCCGGATGCGCCGAGGATTGCAGCCAGCGGCGTTTTCAGGTCGTGGGAGATCGAAGTGAGCAGGGCGGAGCGTAGGCGATCGGCTTCCGCAGCGAGTCTGGCACGATCCACATCGGCGACGAGTTGAATGCGTTCGATCGCAAGCGCTGCCTGGTCGGCGAGCGCATCCAGCAGCCGTTGCTGTTCGGGCGTAAACAGCGGGCCATCGCGGCGGTCGCTATCGAGCCCGATCACGCCGACCGCTGTACGCCCGGTCCTAAGCGGCACATAAAGGCGTTTTGCGCCTGGCAACGTGTCAGCGCCGCGTCCGGCAGCATGATTGTGCTCCCAGGCCCAGCGGGCCGCGGCGATATCGGCATCGTCCAGCGTATCATCCGGCGGATATCCGGCCTTGACCGCGATCGTATCGTCCTCAGGCAGAAGCAAGACAACTCGAACCTTGAGCATAGAAGCAATCTGGAAGGCCGTTGCCCAAAGCACGTCATCAAGCGTGCCGGTGCTCGCGAGCTTGCGGGAAAAAATATAAAGATCCTCGGTCGTGCGCGCGCGCTGACGAGCAGCGGCGGCCTGCCGCTGTACGGTTGCGGTCAGGTTGCTCGCAATCACCGCCACGCCGATGAAGAAGAAAAAGGCGATCACGCTCTCGGGATCCCTGATCGTCAGCGTGAAACGCGGCGGCAGGAAGAAAAAATTGAAGGCGAACGCGCCGAGAAGGCAGCTGTAGAGCGCCGGCCGCAGGCCATGGATGACGGCAGAGGTGAGCACCGCCATCAGGAAAACGAGAGCAAGGTTGCGGACATCGAGCACCTGATCGAGCACGATGCTGACGCCGAGCGCAATGACAACGTAGGCCGTTGCGAGCATATAGCTTCGAATGTTGAACGTCGGGACAGCTGGCGCCGGTTTGACGCCCCGGGCCGCTTCGCCCTCTTTTTCGTTGCCGGACATGACATGAACGCTGATATCGCCGGCATGCCGGATCAGTTCATCAACCGGCGAAGGCCAAAGCCATTGCCGCCATGTCTGTTTCTCAGGGGATCCGATGACGATATGCGTGACATTGTTGGAAGTTGCGTGGCGAAGCAGTTCCTCGGCAACCTGCCTGCCGGGAAGGGTCAGCGCTTCGCCGCCGAGCTGTTCGGCGAGCCGCAGCGTCGCCGCGATCGTATCCCGCTGCTCTTCCGTCAGGCCGATCGAGCGGGTGGTTTCGATGTAGACGGCAGACCATGGGGCGCGCAGTCGCGAGGCCATACGCTTGGCATAGCGGACGAGCGAGGCACAGCGAGGACGGTGGTCGATCGCCACCAGCACACGCTCACCTGCCGCCCATGGCCCGGAGATCGCGTGCGCCTGCATATGGCTCACGAGCTGGTCGTCGACGCGCTGCGCGGTCCTGCGCAGTGCGAGCTCGCGAAGCGCTGTCAGGTTGCCGGGCTTGAAATAGTTGGTTAGCGCGCGTTGAGCCGTCTGTGGCACGTAAACCTTACCGTCGTGCAGGCGCTTGATCAGGTCATCTGGTGTCAGATCAATGATCTCGACATCGTCCGCCACGTCGATGATCGAATCCGGCACCGTCTCGCGCACATGGATCCGGGTAATCTGGGAGACGACGTCGTTCAGGCTCTCCACGTGCTGGATGTTCAGCGTCGTATAGACATCGATACCGCGTTCCAGCAGCTCCTGGACGTCGAGATAGCGCTTCGGATGCCGGCTGCCTTCTGCGTTCGTGTGGGCGAGCTCATCGACCAGAACGAGGTCAGGCTTGCGGGCAAGGATGGCATCGAGGTCCATTTCCTCCAGCGCCCGGCCTTTGTAGTTGACCGCGACGCGCGGGATGATCTCGAAGCCATCGAGCAGGGCTTGCGTCTCTTTGCGGCCGTGCGTCTCGACGACCCCGACAACAACGTCGACGCCATCCGCAAGTTTCGCGCGGCCGGAGACGAGCATTTCGTAGGTTTTGCCTACGCCGGGCGCGGCACCCAGAAATATTTTCAACCGGCCGCGCATTTCGGCGCGCGCTTTCTCGAGCAGCGCGTCGGGCGAGGGCCTGGCGGCCTGATCGCTTCTGTCGTCCGGCATTCGTGTAATCTTTCTTTATCAGCAAGGCCCCGGAACGCCCGCAAGCGCTCCGGGGCCTTCAGCTTCACTGAGTCATAGAAGCATCGAGGGACTGGTTCAATGCCAGAACATTGACGGTGGGCTCGCCCAGAATACCGAGCTCACGAGAGCGGATAGCGCCGTCAACCAAAGCCTTCACCGCAGTCTCGTCCATGTTGCGCGCCTTGGCGACGCGCGGCACCTGGAAGTATGCGGCTTCCGGCGAGATATCCGGATCAAGCCCGCTGCCGGAGGCCGTCACCAGATCGATCGGAACCTCGGCATTCGGGTTCGTCGCCTTTGCGGCTTCGTAGTCAGTCTTCACGCGGTCGAGAAGCTTCTGGCTGGTCGGACCGAGGTTCGAACCGCTGGAGCTTGCTGCATTGTATCCGTCACCCGCCGCCGAAGGCCGGCCATGGAAATACTTGTCGCTCGTGAAAGCTTGGCCGATCAGAGTCGAGCCGATCACCTGGCCGTCCTTTTCCAAGAGGCTGCCGTTCGCCTGTGTCGGGAAGAGCGTCTGAGCGATGCCGGTCATGGCGAGCGGGTAGAGAAGGCCGGTGATGGCCGTGGTGGCAACGATCATGACGATTGCCGGACGAAGTTCTTTCAACATGATTTCAACTCCTTAGGCGAGACCGATGGCCGTGATGACCATGTCGATCGCCTTGATGCCGATGAACGGGACGATGATGCCGCCGACACCGTAGATGAGCAGGTTGCGGGACAAGAGCGCGCCGGCGCCGATAGCCCGGTATTTAACACCCTTCAGCGACAGCGGGATCAGCGCGATGATGATCAGCGCGTTGAAGATGATCGCCGAAAGGATGGCGCTCTGCGGCGTTGCGAGCCCCATGATGTTCAGCACGCCGAGCTGCGGATAGAAGGTCAGGAACATCGCCGGGATGATGGCGAAGTACTTGGCGATGTCGTTGGCGATCGAGAAGGTCGTCAGGGCGCCGCGCGTCATAAGCAACTGCTTGCCGATCTCGACGATCTCGATGAGCTTCGTCGGGTCCGAGTCGAGGTCGACCATGTTGCCGGCTTCGCGGGCAGCGACCGTGCCGGTGTTCATGGCGACGCCGACATCGGCCTGGGCGAGGGCGGGGGCGTCGTTCGTACCGTCGCCGCACATGGCGACGAGCTTGCCCTTCGCCTGCTCCTCGCGGATCAGCGACAGCTTGTTCTCGGGCGTAGCCTGGGCGAGGAAGTCGTCCACGCCCGCTTCGGCGGCGATGGCGGCTGCCGTCATCGGATTGTCGCCGGTGATCATGACGGTGCGGATACCCATGCGACGCAGCTCAGAGAAGCGCTCGCGGATGCCGCCCTTGACGATATCCTTGAGCTGGATGACGCCAAGCAGACGGCCGTCACGGGCGACCGCAAGCGGCGTACCGCCAGCCTTGGCGATTTCATCTGAGATCGCCTGCAGTTCCCTGATGACATCGCTGTCCGTCCGCATGGCCACGACAGCATTGCCGGAAACAGACGTGGGGCCGGAATTGACATAGGTGAGAACAGCGTCAACTGCGCCCTTGCGGATCGACGAGCCTTCGACATCGACACCGCTCATGCGAGTCTGGGCCGTGAAGGGCACGAAATGCGCCTTCAGGTTGGCCATCTCGCGGCCGCGGATCGCATATTTCTCCTTGGCGAGTACGACGATCGAACGGCCTTCCGGCGTTTCGTCGGCGAGTGAGGCGAGCTGAGCTGCGTCGGCAAGCTCCTGCTCGGACACGCCGTGAACCGGACGGAAGGAGGTCGCCTGACGGTTGCCGAGCGTGATCGTACCGGTCTTGTCGAGCAGCAGCGTGTCGACGTCGCCCGCAGCTTCGACGGCGCGGCCGGACATGGCGAGCACGTTGAAGCGGACGAGACGATCCATGCCTGCGATGCCGATGGCCGAGAGGAGGGCGCCGATCGTGGTCGGGATCAGCGTCACGAAGAGGGCGACGAGGACGATGATCGGGATCGAGCCGCCGGCATAGGACGCAAAGCTTGGGATCGTAGCCGTGGCGAGCACGAAGATTAGCGTCATGCCTGCGAGCAGGATGTTGAGCGCGATTTCGTTCGGCGTCTTTTGACGTTCCGCACCTTCGACGAGCGCAATCATGCGGTCGAGGAACGTCGAACCGGCAGCCGCCGTGATGCGCACGCGGATCCAGTCGGAGAGCACCTGCGTGCCGCCAGTGACAGCCGAGCGGTCGCCACCGGATTCGCGGATGACCGGGGCGGATTCGCCGGTGATGGCGGCTTCATTCACCGAGGCGACGCCTTCGACGACTTCGCCGTCGGACGGAATGATGTCGCCGGCCTCGACAAGGACGAGATCGCCGACCTTTAGGCTCGTGCCCGGCACCAGGCGATAGCCGCTGGCGTCGTTGGCGCTGAGCAGCTTGGCCTGGGTTTCCGTGCGGGCCTTGCGCAGTGAGTCGGCCTGTGCCTTGCCTCGACCCTCGGCGACAGCTTCCGCGAAGTTCGCAAAGAGCACCGTGAACCAGAGCCAAAGATTGATCTGGAAGGAGAAGCCGAGATTTCCGCCGCCGGTTACGAGGTCGCGGATGAAGAGGACGGTCGTGAGCGCCGAGACGGTGGCCACGACGAACATGACCGGGTTCTTGGAAAGCGTGCGCGGGTTCAGCTTCTTGAAAGCGGCGCCCACGGCCGGAATGAGGATGCGAGAATCCATGATGCTCGCGGATTTTGCCTGGCTCATAAGAGACTCCAGCTTGAAACGAGGTGAGGCGACCGGCTTTCCGGTCAGCCGTGTAAAATTCTGAGGGCGGCGAGGATAACGAGGATGCCGGCCATCATCACCAGGATGATGTCAGTGCCCCGTGCCAGGCGCTCTCGCTCACGTCCCGGCGAACCGGGACGTGAGTTGAAGGACTTTCGAAGTCTGTGACGAAGGATCATGACATCACCTCAGAAGGTTTTGCCGGTAATCATCATCAGGTGCTCGATAACCGGGCCGAGGGCCAGTGCCGGGAAGAAGGTCAGGCCGCCGACGATCAGGATGGTACCGCTCAGGAGGCCGACGAAGAGCAAGCTGTCCGTCGGGAAGGTGCCTGCCGAAGCGGGAACCGTCTTCTTGGTAACCAGGGAGCCTGCGATCGCAAGCGCCGGAATGATGACCAGGAAGCGGCCCATCAGCATGCCGAGACCAAGCGTGATGTTGTACCAGGGGGTGTTACCCGTCAGGCCACCGAAAGCCGAGCCGTTGTTCGCCGCAGCGGACGTATAGGCATAGAGAATTTCGGAGAAGCCGTGCGGACCCGCCGTGCCGATCGAGGCGACAGCTGACGGAAGCACCGAGGCAATCGCCGTGAAGACCAGCATCGCCAAGGGCAGGCAGAGAATGGCAAGAACAGCCATCTTCATTTCCTTGGCCTCGATCTTCTTGCCGAGATATTCCGGCGTGCGGCCGACCATGAGGCCTGCCACGAAGACGGCAACGACGATGAAGAGCAGGATGCCGTAGAAGCCCGCGCCAACGCCGCCGACGATGACTTCGCCGAGCTGCATATTGATCATGGGGATCAGGCCGCCGAGCGCCGTGAAGCTGCCGTGCATGGCGTTGACCGCGCCGCAGGAAGCGGCCGTGGTGATCACCGCAAAGAGCGAGGACATGGCGACGCCGAAGCGGACTTCCTTGCCTTCCATATTGCCGCCCTGCAGGCCGAAGGCATGCATCAGTGGGTTGCCCGCAGCTTCAGCCCAGTAGGTGACGGTAACGCCGACGATGAACAGCAGGCCCATCGTGGCGAAGATCGCCCAGCCTTGGCGCTGGTTGCCTACCATGCGGCCGAAGACGTTGGTGAAGGCGGCACCGATCGCGAAGATCGACAACATCTGGAGCATGTTCGAGATGTTGTCGGGGTTCTCAAACGGGTGCGCGGAGTTGGCGTTGAAGAAGCCGCCGCCATTGGTGCCGAGCATCTTGATGGCAAGCTGCGAGGCAACCGGGCCGACAGCGATCGTCTGCTTGGCGCCTTCCAGCGTCGTCGCGTCGACATAGGGGCCGAGCGTCTGCGGCACGCCGAGATAGACGTAAACGAGCGTGAGCACGATGCAGATCGGCAGAAGGACGTAGAGCGTCGCGCGGATCATATCGACCCAGAAATTGCCGATCGCCTTACCAGAGGCGCGCGAGAAAGCGCGGATCAGGCCGATGGCGATCGCCATGCCGGTCGCGGCGGAAACGAAGTTCTGCACGGTCAATCCGGCCATCTGCGTGAGATAGGACATCGTGCTTTCGCCGCCATAGTTCTGCCAGTTGGTGTTGGCGACGAAGCTGATGGCGGTGTTGAAGGAAACCTCAGGCCCAACGGCAGGCATACCTGCCGGGTTATAGGGCAAGCCTGCCTGGAGACGCATCAAAGCGTAGAGTACGATGACGCCGAGCAGGTTGAACATCAGCATGGCGAAGGCATAGGAGGTCCAATGCTGTTCTTCACGCTCGTTCGTGCCGGCCAAAGCATAAAGCCCCCGTTCGATCGGAACGAGAACCGGTGAGAGAAATGTGCGCTCGCCTGAAAAGACACGCGTCATGTAACCGCCGAGCGGTTTGACGAGCACGATGAGGATCCCGCAGAAGACGAGGATCTGTAGCCATCCGTTGAGGGTCATGGGAGGTAACTTTCAATACCCGGTTGCTTCGGCGTTAGAAGCGCTCGGGGCGAATGAGAGCGTAGGTGAGATAGACGGTCAGGAACACCGTCACTGCACCGCTTAAGATATAATCGAGCGTCATGATGTTTCTCCTCAGAGCCTGTCGCAGGCGCTGGTGTAGGCAAAGCACAATGCGAAGAATACGACGGCGATGCCGAGTAAAATGATGTCCATCATCGATCTTGACTCCTGTTGTTTTTCTTTGGAGTCAGACAAGATAAAGGGTGCCGGCTTGGGAGGCGGCACCTTTCATGCTTTCTGGCTGGAGACGATCTTGGTGATCTCTCATGCATTAATATGCGGCCGGACTGCATAAACGTTCGAGAGGGGCCGGAAGGCTTCAATATAAAAATCTTATAAGTGTTATTTAACTTTCAATATATGCTTGAAATAGATGAAAGCGATTGAAGGCTAATCCAGATGGAATAGCCGAGCGATATTCACTCCATCAACAATCGGAGTTATCGCAGTGACCAACACAACTGAAAATCTTTCCGGCAAGACGGCGCTCGTGACGGGCGGGTCGCGCTCCGTCGGTGCGGCCATCGCAAAGCGTCTTGCTGCAGATGGCGCCTCGGTCGCGCTCACCTACAGCGCTTCGCCGGACAAGGCCGCCGCTGTAGTCAAGGAAATCGAGGATGCCGGCGGCCGTGCCATCGCCATCAAGGCCGATGCCGGCGATCCGGCTGCCGTCCGCGCCGCGGTGTCCCAGACGGAAGAGACGTTCGGCTCGCTCGACATCCTCGTCAACAATGCCGGCATCGCTCTTGGCGGTCCGATCGAGGACATCAAGTTCGAGGATTATGAGCGCATGATCGCCGTCAACGTCACCGGGGTGTTCGTGGCAACCCAGGAAGCAGCCCGCAGGATGAAGCCGGGTGGCCGCATCATCCATATCGGCTCGTCGATGTTCCGTTACGCCGCCTTCCCGACCGCATCGCTTTACACGCTGACCAAAGGCGCGGTCGCCGGCTTCAACCGCGGCCTCGTGCGCGACCTCGGTCCGAAGGGCATCACCGTCAACACCGTCCATCCCGGCCCGACCGACACAGACATGAATCCCGATGGCGGCCCGATCTCGAAGGTCGTCGGCCCCGGCATGGCGATCGGCCGCTACGGCAAGGATTACGAGATCGCGAGTGTGGTTGCCTATCTCGCAAGCCCGGAAGCAGCCTTCGTCACCGGCGCCGACATCATTGCCGACGGCGGCTTCACCGCCTGACCTTTCATTTCAAGGAGAACGACAATGTCCATCGGTATCATTGGCGCCGGCAATATCGGCGCCGCCTTCGCCCGCGCGCTCGCTCAAGCCGGCATTCCTGCCACGATCGCGAATAGCCGCGGTCCGGATTCGCTTGCAGGTCTCGTGCATGAGCTCTCGCCTTGGATCAAGGCGGGCACCATCGAGGAAGCCGCGAGCTCCGATATGGTCCTCGTTGCGGTTCCCTGGTCGAGGCTGCCGAAGGCGCTCGCCGGCCTGCCTGAATGGAATGGCCGTATCGTCATAGATGCGAACAATCCGATCGAGGCGCCGCTCTTCAGGTCGGCCGAGCTGAACGGCAGGCTCTCCAGCGAGATCTTCGCCGATCTCGTATCAGGCGCGCGCGTCGTGAAGGCGTTCAACCATCTGCTGCCGGCCCTCGTTTCCGGCGATCCGCAGGCCGAAGGCGGCAAGCGTGTGCTCTTTTATTCCGGCGATGATGCCGCAGCAAAGGCCGAAGTCGGCGCGCTGGTCGACAAGCTCGGTTTTTTCGGCATCGACCTCGGGCTGATCGCCGTCGGCGGCAGCCTGGTTCAGTTTCCGGGTGGCCCGCTGCCGGCTCTGAACCTCGTCAAGTTCGGCTGAGCATTTCATCGCATAATGAGCAAAAGCCTCCGCAATCCTGTTGAATTGCGGAGGCGTCGGGTTTTATAGTCTGCCAACGCGTCCCCCAATGAGTGGCGGACAAGGCATCAGAGAGGAACCCGACAATGACCAAGGTCCGTGCGCTGGTATTGGAGCGGCAGCATAAGCTTGCGCTTCGCGATATCGATCTGCCGCTGGAGACCGGACCAGGTCAGGTGAAGATCAGGATCCACACCGTCGGGGTCTGCGGTTCGGACGTGCATTACTATACCCACGGCAAAATTGGGCCGTTCGTCGTCAACGAGCCGATGGTGCTCGGACATGAGGCTGCGGGGACGGTGCTCGAAGTCGGCGAAGGCGTGATGCATCTGAAAATAGGCGACCGCGTCTGCATGGAGCCCGGCATTCCCGACCCGAATTCAAAGGCAAGCCGTCTCGGCATTTACAATGTCGATCCTGCCGTCACCTTCTGGGCGACGCCGCCGGTTCACGGTGTGCTGACGGCCGAGGTTGTGCATCCAGCCAACTACACCTTCAAGCTCCCGGACAATGTAAGCTTTGCCGAAGGCGCAATGGTCGAGCCCTTTGCCGTAGGTATGCAGGCAGCAGCAAAGGCTAAGATCGCGCCTGGCGATACCGCCGTCGTGCTTGGCGCCGGTCCCATCGGCACAATGGTGGCGATCGCCGCGCTTGCCGGCGGCTGTGCTCGGGCGATCGTTGCCGATCTTGCCCAGCCGAAGCTCGATATCGCCGCACAGTACCAGGGCGTCATCCCGATCAATATCCGCGAGAAGAACCTGACGGAGGAAGTGTCGCGCCTGACCGACGCCTGGGGCGCCGATGTCGTGTTCGAATGTTCCGGATCGCCGAAGGCCTGGGAAACGATCATGGCCTTGCCGCGCCCAGGCGGAGTCATCGTTGCCGTCGGCCTGTCGGTCAATCCGGTCGGCTTCGACGTCTCGACAGCGTCGACCAAGGAAATCCGTATCGAAACGGTCTTCCGCTATGCGCACCAGTACGAGCGGGCGATCGCTCTGCTCGGCTCCGGCCGTGTCGACCTGAAGCCGCTGATCTCCCAGACGTTCAACTTCGAGGAATCGATCAAAGCCTTCGACCGCGCGGTCGAGGCACGGCCGGCCGATGTGAAGCTGCAGATCGTTATGGACTAAGGGGCCCTAGGGGACCCGATGCCCGGTTTCATCTTGCGAAACGCGAGAGCCGCGCCTGCAACGATAGCCGCGGCTCCGAGCGCAATGAGCAGGTGGTGATGCAGCGGGAGGCGGCCCAGCATCTGCTGGATACCATGCCCGAAGATATAGCCCAACGCTGTGAACAATTGCCCCCAGACCAGCGCCGCCGCGATATTCAGAACGAGGAATTTCCGTGTCGGGATGCGCGTCGTGCCGATGACGATGGGGCTGATCGTCCGCAATCCGACGAGGAAGCGGAACGCGAAGATGAAGCCGGTCGGATATTTTTCGAGAAGCTGTGTCGCCCGCGCCAGCGCGGGCTTTTCCATCAGCCGGCGAACGAAACCCCAATGAGAGGCGTAGCGCCCGGCGAAGAACCACATTTGGTCGCCGGCGAACGAACCACCCGCCGCTGCCATCGATGCAGCCCAGTATGTCAGAAGCCCGCGATGCGAGATGACGCCGCCCAGGAATGCGGCGGTTTCGCCTTCAAAGGCGGTGCCGAGGAATATCGCCAGCAGACCGTAATTCTCGATCAGGAGTTCGATGGACACCCACTAGGCCTCCAGCCTTTCGCGATCTAAGGCTTCCGCGGCATCATTGCCATTTCAGACCGGCTTCAAGTCCCCAAGCACCGTTGGAATGAGTTCCGAGACGGTCGGGTGGATCGGCACAGCCCATTGCAGGGCAGGGTAGGTGGTGCCGGCGTTCATGGCATCGATGATGCCGTGGATCACCTCGTCGCCTTCGATGCCCAGGATGGCAGCGCCGAGGACCTGCTTGGTCTCGGCATCGGCGATAATCTTCATGAAGCCCTGGGTCTCACCGCGTTCATTGGCGCGGCCGACGCGGCTCATGGGACGCGTGGAGATCATGATTTTCCTGCCGGAGCGGCGCGCCTCCTTCTCCGTCACGCCGACACGGCCCAGCGGCGGATCGATATAGAGCGCGTATGCGGGAATGCGGCTGCTCACCTTCCGGTCAGCCCCATCCAGCAAGTTGGCCGCCACGATCTCGAAGTCGTTATAGGATGTATGCGTGAAGGCGCCGCGGCCGTTGCAATCGCCTAGCGCGTAGATGCCCTCGACATTGGTCATCAGCTTGTCGTCGACTGAGATATAGCCGCTCGCGTCCATCGCAACGCCGGCAACGTCGAGACCAAGATCGTCGGTGTTCGGTTTGCGGCCGGTCGCGATCAGCACATGACTTGCTTCGATTTCCGGTTTTCCGGAGCCAATGGTCACGGCAATTCCGCCGTCCTTCGCGGCGAAAGCAATGCCGTCGGCGTTCGTGTAAACGGCGATGCCCTCTGCGCGCAGAACATCCTCGATCGCGTCGGAAATGTCTTCATCCTCGCGGGAGGCGAGTTTCGGTCCGCGCTCGAGAACGGTGACCTCGGCGCCGAAGCGGCGGTACATCTGGGCGAATTCGAGACCGATATAGCTGCCGCCGACAACGACAAGGTGGCGCGGCAGCGTGTCGAGATCGATGATCGATGTGCTGGTGAGATAATCGATGTCGTCGACGCCTGGAAAATCCGGAATGATTGGGCGAGCGCCGACGTTCAGAAAGATTTGCGGCGCTGTCAGCGTCTCGCCGTTGACGGCAATCGTTTTCGGACCGGTGAATCTCGCCTGGCCGTAGACGACCTCCATCGTCTTCATGCCGCCGAGCCAATCGATCAGGCCGTTGCGGGCGTCCATGATGACCGTTTCCGCACGCTTGCGGACGACCCGCATGTCGATTTCGATGCCGCCGGCGATCTTCACGCCGTAGTCGCCGCCGCGGCGGGCGACGTGGGCGGCGCGGGCGCTGGCTACCAGCGTCTTCGTCGGCATGCAGCCGGCATTGACGCAAGTGCCGCCAAGATACTTGCGTTCGATCAGCGCAACCTTCATGCCCTTCTCGGCCATGCGGGCCGCGAGAAAGGGGGCGGATTGGCCCGCCCCGATGAAAATCGCATCATAGGTTTTCATGGCACTGCCCCCACGATCAACAAAGCGCCGCCGACGGCGACGATATCCTCGATAAGCGCCGCCGGCAAATCCCTGCCGAAGACACTGGCGAGCTTGCCGCGGGCAGCTGCGGCACCCAGCGTCCCTGCAATGGCGCCGACGATACCCGCGATGAGACCGGCAACCAGAGGACCGCCGGAGGCCCCGACGGTGGCGCCGGCGAGAGCCCCCATGATGATACGCGCTCCGAACTGTATCGGCACCTTACGGCTCGGCGTTGTCGGCAGCTGATCACTGATCAATTCGACGACGGCAAGCAGCGTGAAGATCCACGGCGTCCACTGATAGCCCATGAAGGCGAGAGGAGTCTGAGAGACGTCGAACCAGCCAAGTGCTGCGCCCCAGGCAGCGGCTGCAGGTGCGGTCATGGCCCTGAGGCCGGCAATAATTCCGATCAAAAATGCAAGGAATAGAAGCATCTGCGAACCCGTCCCCGACCTGTGCCGTTGCGGCGTTCGCAGCGTGGCACAATCTCCGAAGGGTTTCAATTCGCTCCCGGTGACTCGTTGGCGAGTTGCGAATGGCGCACAAAGAGGTCAGCGATCGGTGGATCAGGTCGTGGTCTGCAGCAGCAGGCCTTAGTTCGCGAACGCCTGTATTCCCGTAATGGCGCGGCCGAGAATGAGGGCGTGGATGTCGTGGGTGCCTTCGTAGGTGTTGACCACTTCGAGGTTGACGAGGTGGCGGGCAACGCCGAACTCGTCGGAGATGCCGTTGCCGCCGAGCATGTCGCGGGCGGCGCGGGCGATATCGAGTGCCTTGCCGCAGGAGTTGCGCTTGAGGATCGAGGTCAGCTCCACCGGCGGATGGCCTTCCTCCTTCATGCGGCCGAGCCTGAGGCAGCCCTGCAGGCCGAGCGCGATCTCGGTGGCCATGTCGGCAAGCTTCTTCTGGATCAGCTGATTGGCGGCCAGCGGCCGGTTGAACTGCTTGCGGTCGAGCACGTATTGCCGCGCCGTCGCATAGCAGGCTTCGGCCGCACCCAGCGCCCCCCAGGCAATGCCGAAGCGGGCCGAGTTCAGGCAGGTGAACGGACCCTTGAGGCCGGATACGTTGGGCAAGAGGTTTTCTTCCGGCACGAAGACATTGTCCATCACCACCTCGCCGGTGATCGAGGCGCGCAGCCCGATCTTGCCGTGGATGGCCGGCGCCGACAGTCCCTTCCAGCCCTTTTCCAGGATGAAGCCGCGGATCACGCCGTCCTCGGTCTTGGCCCAGACGACGAAGACGTCGGCGATCGGCGCGTTGGAGATCCAGGTCTTGACGCCGGTGAGACTGTAGCCGCCATCGGCCTTCCGGGCGCGCGTCGCCATCGAGCCGGGATCGGAGCCGTGGTCCGGCTCGGTGAGCCCGAAGCAGCCGATCCATTCGCCGGTGGCAAGCTTCGGCAGGTACTTCTGCTTCTGCGCCTCGGAGCCAAAGGCATCGATCGGCACCATGACGAGCGAGGATTGCACGCTCATCATCGAGCGGTAGCCGCTGTCGACGCGCTCCACTTCGCGGGCGATCAGCCCGTAGGCGACATAGCCGAGGCCGGCGCCGCCATATTCCGGGGCAATCGTCGGGCCGAGCAGCCCGAGCTTGCCCATTTCGCGGAAGATATCAGGATCGGTCTTTTCGTGGCGGAAGGCTTCGAGGACGCGGGGTGCGAGCTTTTCCTGCGCATAGGCGTGTGCGGTATCCTGCACCATGCGCTCCTCGTCCGTCAGCTGCTCGACCAGCCGGAACGGGTCGGCCCAGTCGAAGATCTCGCGGGTGTGCTGCATGACGGCGTCTCCTCACCATTGTTCAGGCATGCCTGATCAAGCTGGCCATAACGCCGGCCAACTTCGGCGTCAACCGGAAGGAATATAGCGGATACAGGCTTTTCAAACAGGCTTCCATGCTCCAACTTGCCGCCCTATGAAATCGAATTGAGGAGGCGGGAATGACGTCGAGCAGTCTTTTTGTGCATGCCGAAGGTGCTGACTGGATCAGTCCGGAACCGGGTGTCACGCGCCGCATCATGGTCTATCTGCCCGAAATGATGATGGTCGAAGTCGCGTTCGAGAAGGATGCGGTCGGAGCTGCGCACTCGCACCCGCATATCCAGGCGAGCTATGTCGCCGAAGGCAGCTTTGCCGTGACCATCGACGGAAAGACCGAGGTGCTGAATGAGGGCGGCAGCTTCATCGTGCCGCCGAACCTCGTTCATGGAGTCAAGGCTTTGGAAAAGGGCCGCCTGATCGACACCTTCACGCCGCACCGCGCGGAGTTCCTGAAATGATCACCCGGCCTTCCGGCCCGCATGCATCGCCGCTGCCAAGGGCGGGATGAAGCGAGCATCCTCGCCTTTTACGGTTTCGCGCAGGAACTCAATGACGGCGCGCACCCGCGGCGCCTGCTTCAGATCGCCGTGGCAGGTCACCCAGTAGCCGCGGCAGAGGTCCACTTCATCAGGCAAGACGCGCACGAGCTCCGGATAGCGGCTGGCAAAGAAATACGGCAGTACGCAAAGCCCTAGGCCATTTCGGGTTGCCGTCAGCTGCGCAAAGATGCTGGAACTCTGGAACCGCGGTTTGATGCGCGGATGCACGTCGCCGAGATAATCAAGTCCCGGCGCAAAGATCATCTCTTCGATATAGCCGATGAACGGATGATCGAGCAGATCGTCGCGGCAGGTAACGGGCGAGCTTTTGGCGAGATAGTCCCGCGAGCCGTAAACCTGCAGATGGTAATCCGTCAGCTTCTCGAAAAAATACGGCCCGCCCTTCGGTTCGTCCAGCACGACGGAAAGGTCCGCTTCCTTGCGCGACAGCGACATGATCTGCTGGATCGTCACGAGTTCCAGCGAAAGGTGCGGATGAAGCGCGGCGAATTTCGGCAGCACGCTGGCAAAGAAAAAGTTGGCAAAGCCTTCCGGCGCGCTGAGGCGCACGACGCCGCGCTGCGTCATGGAGCCTGCGGCAAGATCGGCCCGCAGACGTTCGGTTTCCTGCTCCATCTTTTCGGCGGTCTCCACGAATCGCGTGCCCATGGCAGTCAGCACGTAGCCGCGCGGGTTACGCTCGAAGAGCTTGACCTTCAAGGCAAATTCCAGCCGGTCGATGCGCCGGGAGACGGTGGCATGGCTAGTCCGCAGCTGTCTGGCCGCAGTCGAAAGCTGCCCTGTTCGAGCCACCGCTAGAAAAAACTGCAGATCGTCCCAAGTAAACTGCGGAGGATTGTTCATGCGGGTTCACGCGTCCATCTACGTCTTTGGTCTAATGCCTAGAGACCGGAAAGCAGCCGATGCACAGTTTCCGAGCGGCTCTGTGCAAAAACGAACAGATACTGTTTGGAATTAGTTGTAAACCGCCGGTTGCCTCATGCGGGAAATTCCGTGATCGTAGGCGCGGCGTCGGTTCGTTTGAGGAGAGCGGCTGGCCAATTTTGAACAGACTCGCGATCTGGCCATCTCTGGGAGGAGAGACTTATGCGAAAGAATCTTATTGCGTCCGTTGCATTCCTGCTTGCAAGCAGCACAGCCGTGTTCGCCAATGGTGCGTCGGACGGGAAGGTGAAGATCGGCATTCTGAACGATCAGTCCGGTGTCTATGCAGACTTCGGCGGTAAGTCGTCCGTCGAGGCCGCCCAGATGGCGGTCGAGGATTTCGGCGGCAAGGTGCTCGACGTTCCGATCGAAATCATCGATGCCGACCATCAGAACAAGCCGGACATCGCCTCGAACATCGCCCGCCAGTGGTACGACACCGAGCAGGTGGACGCGATCATGGAGTTGACGACCTCGTCGGTTGCCCTTGCGGTCCAGGCAATTGCGAAAGAGAAGAAGAAGATTGACATCGTCACAGGCGCTGCGACGACGGATCTTACCGGCAAGGCCTGTTCGCCCTACGGCTTCCACTGGGCCTATGACACGCATGCGCTGGCTGTCGGCACCGGTGGCGCGCTCGTCAAGCAGGGCGGCGACAGCTGGTTCTTCCTGACGGCGGACTATGCCTTCGGTTATTCGCTGGAACAGCAGACCTCCGATTTCGTCAAGGCGAACGGCGGCACGGTCGTCGGCTCCGTCAGGCATCCGCTTTCCAGCCAGGACTTCTCGTCTTTCCTGCTGCAGGCGCAGTCCTCTGGTGCCAAGGTCATCGGCCTCGCCAATGCCGGCCTCGATACGTCGAACGCCATCAAGCAGGCTGCCGAATTCGGCATCACGCAGGGCGGCCAGCATCTGGCGGCACTGCTCTTCACGCTGGCGGAGGTCCATGGCCTTGGCCTCGAGGCCGCTCAGGGCCTGACGCTGACGGAAGGCTACTATTGGGACCGCGACGACGAGAGCCGCGCCTTCGCAAAGAAGTTCTTCGACCGCACCGGCAAAATGCCGAACATGATCCACACCGGCACCTATTCCGCCGTTCTTCAGTATCTGAAGGCGGTCCAGAAGGCCGGCACGGACGAGACCGAAGCTGTTGCCAAGCAGTTGCATGAAATGCCTGTCGATGACGTCTTCGGCCGCGGCGGCACCGTCGGACCGAACGGGCGCATGATCCACGACATGTACCTGCTGCAGGTCAAGAAGCCGGAAGAGAGCAAGCAGCCCTGGGATTACTTCAATGTTCTGGCCACCGTCCCCGGCAAGGAAGCCTATATCGACCCCGCCAAAAGCGGCTGCGATCTGGTAAAGTAAGCCTATGGCGGTTTCCGCAACACAAACGAATGCGACGCCGCGGGTGGTGCTCTCCGCCCGCGGCCTTCGCCGGGACTTCGGCGGCTTCACGGCCGTCAAGAACGTCGACCTCGATGTGCAGGATGCGAGCGTCCATGCGCTGATCGGGCCGAACGGCGCGGGCAAGACGACGGTTTTCAATCTCTTGACCAAATTCCAGCAGCCGACAGCCGGCACTATCATGCTGATGGGCACCGACATCACCAAGACGCCGCCGGACAAGGTGGCGCGGATGGGACTGGTGCGCTCGTTCCAGATTTCCGCGGTGTTTCCGCACCTGTCGGTGCTCGACAACGTGCGCGTCGCACTGCAGCGGCCCAACAACCTCTCGACGCAATTCTGGCGGCCGATGTCGTCGCTCGATCGGTTGAGCGACCGCGCCGAGCAATTGCTCGCGAGCGTCGGGCTCTCGAAGGAGCGTGATCACATAGCCGCGGATCTCTCCTACGGGCGCAAGCGCGTGCTGGAGATCGCCACCACGCTTGCACTCGACCCGAAAGTGCTGCTGCTCGACGAGCCGATGGCAGGGATGGGCCAGGAGGATGTCAGCGTCGTTTCCGCCATCATCCGCGAGGTCGCCCGTGACCGGGCCGTATTGATGGTCGAGCACAATCTTTCCGTCGTCGCCAATATCTGCCAGCAGGTGACCGTGCTTCAGCGCGGCGAGATACTCGCCGAAGGCGACTATGCCACGGTCAGCAAGGACCCGCGCGTCCGCGAGGCCTATATGGGCACGGAGGATAGCTGATGGCGGCACTTCTGGAAGTTCGGGGCCTGAATGCCTGGTACGGCGAAAGCCACATCCTGCATGGCGTCGACATGCATGTCGGCGAAGGCGAGACGATCACCATCCTCGGACGCAACGGCGTCGGCAAAACAACCACGCTGCGGACCATCACCGGCATCGTTCGCGCCCGCAAGGGCAGGATCAGCTTTGGCGGAGCGGACATGATGCAGGTACCGCTGCACAAGACGGCGCATAAAGGCATCGGCTTCGTGCCCGAGGAGCGCGGCATCTTCTCGACGCTCACTGTTTCCGAAAATCTGCTTTTGCCACCGGTCGTTGCCGAAGGCGGCATGACCGTCGATGAAATCTATGAGCTTTTTCCGAATCTTTACGAGCGTCGCGCCAGCTCCGGAACCAAGCTTTCCGGCGGCGAACAGCAGATGCTGGCGATCGCCCGCATCTTGCGCACCGGCGTCAAAATGCTCTTGCTCGACGAGCCGACCGAGGGCCTGGCGCCCGTCATCGTCCAGCGTATCGGCGAGGTATTGCGGAAGCTGAAGGAGCGCGGGATGACGATCCTTCTCGTCGAGCAGAATTTCCGCTTTGCCAGCCGCATTGCCGACCGCTTCTATCTGATGGATCATGGGCAGATGGTGTCCGAGTTCCCGGTCGGCGAACTGCCGCAGCGGATGGATACGCTGCACAGGGTTCTGGGGGTGTGATGCCATGACGATGATCTTCGGCATTCCCGTTCAGGCACTGCTTGGCCAGCTGCTGATCGGCCTGATAAACGGCTCTTTCTACGCCCTGCTCAGTCTCGGCCTGGCCATCATCTTCGGCCTGCTGCGCGTCATCAACTTTGCGCATGGTGCGCAATATATGCTGGGCGCCTTCGTCGCCTATCTGATGCTTGCTTACGGTGGCATCGGCTATTGGCCGGCGCTCATTCTGGCGCCTCTCGCCGTCGGCCTGTTCGGCGCAGTGGTGGAGCGTCTCTTCCTGCGGCGGCTCTACGATCTCGATCCGCTTTACGGCCTGCTTTTTACGTTCGGCATGGCGCTGGCGATCGAGGGGACGTTCCGCTACCTCTACGGCTCTTCGGGCCAGCCCTATGCGACCCCGACAGCCCTCGCAGGCGGAATGAACCTCGGCTTCATGTTCCTGCCGATCTATCGTGGCTGGGTGGTCGTCATGTCGCTGGTGGTCTGCATCGGCACCTGGCTCCTGATCGAAAAGACCAAGCTCGGCGCCTATCTCCGGGCTGCGACGGAAAATACGGTTCTGGTGCAGGTTTTCGGCGTCAACGTACCGCTGCTTCTGACGCTAACCTATGCGCTCGGAGCCGGTCTCGCCGCCTTTGCCGGCGTGCTCGCGGCGCCGATCTACCAGGTCTCGCCGCTGATGGGATCGAACATCATCATCGTCGTTTTTGCCGTCGTTGTGGTCGGCGGCATGGGTTCGATCATGGGTGCGATCGTTACCGGCTATGTGCTGGGTATTGCGGAGGGCCTTACAAAGGTCTTCTATCCGGAAGCGTCGAACATCGTGGTCTTCGTGATCATGGCGATCGTGCTTCTCGTCAGGCCCGCGGGCCTCTTCGGCCGGGATGCGTAAGATGACGGACATCACCGAAACCCTTCGAACGGAAAAGAGTCGCACCGCGCTGTCAGTGCAGGCCGCCTTCCTTATCATCGGCCTGCTGCTTCTGCTGCTCGCGCCGTTCTTCTTCTATCCTATCTTCCTGATGAAGCTCCTGTGCTTCGCGCTCTTTGCCTGCGCCTTCAACCTGCTGCTCGGTTATACGGGTCTGCTCTCGTTCGGGCATGCCACCTTCTTCGGCGGCGCTGCCTATTTCACCGCCTATACGGTGAAGGCGTGGGGCTTTCCGCCTGAACTCGGCATATTGACGGGTGTGGCGGGGGCGGCCCTGCTCGGCCTCGTCATAGGCTATCTCGCCATTCGCCGTCAGGGCATCTACTTTGCGATGATCACGCTGGCGCTCTCGCAGATGTTCTTCTTCTTCTGCCTGCAGGCGAAATTCACCGAGGGCGAGGACGGCATCCAGTCCGTGCCGCGGGGACATCTCCTAGGATTTGTCGACCTCAACAATTCCACCAACATGTACTACTTCGTCCTGGCAGTGTTCCTCATCGGCATGGTGCTGATCTGGCGCTTCATCAACTCGCCTTTCGGCATGATCCTGAAATCGATCCGGGAAAACGAACAGCGGGCGGTCTCGCTCGGCTATTCCGTGGCTCGCTACAAGCTCGGTGCTTTCGTGATGTCGGCGGCCCTTGCCGGACTTGCAGGTGCCGTTAAGTCGCTGGTCTTCCAGTTCGCGACGTTGACGGACGTCGCCTGGCAGATGTCGGGCGAGGTGATCCTGATGACGCTTCTCGGTGGCATCGGCACGATGATCGGGCCGATCTTCGGCGCAGGGCTCGTCGTGACGCTTCAGAACTATCTCGCGACATCGGAATTCCCGGTGACGATCATTACCGGCGTCGTCTTCATGATCTGCGTTCTGATCTTCCGCCGCGGCATCGTTGGCGAATTTTATGCCTCGTGGCTGGGGCGCAAACTGGGTTTTGTATATCGCCGCTGATGCGGCCGGTGACCGCATGGATCGCTACGATTATATCATCATTGGCGCAGGCAGCGCGGGCTGCGTGCTGGCGAACCGCCTGTCTGAGGATCGCAACAACCGTGTCCTGCTGCTCGAGGCAGGGGGAAGCGACAACTACCACTGGATCCATATCCCGGTCGGCTATCTCTATTGCATCAACAATCCGCGCACAGACTGGTGCTTCACGACGGCGGCGGAAGAGGGACTGAATGGCCGTGCGCTCAGCTATCCTCGCGGCAAAGTGCTTGGCGGCTGCTCCTCCATCAACGGCATGATCTACATGCGCGGGCAGGCTCGCGATTACGACCTCTGGCGCCAGATGGGCTGCACCGGCTGGAGCTGGGACGACGTGCTCCCCTACTTCCGCAAATCGGAGGATCATTATCGCGGCGAAGACGAGATGCATGGGGCAGGTGGCGAATGGCGGGTGGAGAAAGCGCGGGTGCGCTGGGCGGTGCTCGATGCTTTTCAGCAGGCGGCAAAAGAAGCGGGCATTCCGGTTACGGAGGATTTCAACCGCGGCAGCAATGAAGGCTCCGGCTATTTCGACGTCAACCAGCGCTCCGGCATCCGCTGGAACACGGCCAAGGCATTTCTCCGCCCGGCGACGAAACGCGACAATCTGACCGTTTTGACCAAGGCGCATGTACGGCGGTTGCTTATCGAGGAAGGTGCGATTTCCGGCGTCGAGTTCCAGCACGACGGCATGGCGAAGCGCATTTATGCCACTAAGGAAACAGTCCTTTCCGCCGGTTCGGTTGGTTCTCCGCATATCCTGGAGCTTTCCGGCATCGGTCGCGGCGAAGTGCTGAAGAGTGCCGGCATCGACGTCGTGACCGAGGCAAAGGGCGTCGGCGAAAACCTGCAGGATCATTTGCAACTGCGCCTTGCCTACAAGGTGACCGGCGTTCCGACGTTGAACGAGAAGGCGACGAAGTTGATCGGCAAGGCAGCGATCGGGCTTGAATATCTCATCCGCCGCTCGGGACCGATGTCGATGGCCCCGAGCCAGCTTGGCATCTTTACGCGCTCGGGACCTGACAAGGAGACACCTGACCTGCAATATCACGTGCAGCCGGTCTCGCTTGACAAGTTTGGCGACCCGGTTCACCCCTTTCCGGCGATCACTGCCAGCGTCTGCAACCTCAGGCCGGAAAGCCGCGGCTCCGTGCATATTGCGAGCCCGGATTTCGCCGCACAGCCGACGATTGCACCGAAATACCTCTCGACGGAGCGTGATCGCGACATAGCTGTTCGATCCATAAAGCTGACGCGGCGGATCGTTTCGCAGCCGTCCTTTGCGCGCTTCAAGCCGGAAGAATTTAAGCCCGGCCGCTCTTATCAGACGGAAGCCGATCTGGAGCGGGCGGCAGGCGAGATCGGCACGACGATCTTCCATCCGGTCGGCACCTGCCGGATGGGTGGAGACAGGGACAGCGTCGTCGATCCGCGGCTGAAGCTGCGCGCACTTGCCAAGCTCAGGATCGCCGATGCCTCGGTGATGCCGTCGATCACCTCGGGCAACACGAATTCTCCAACGATCATGATTGCCGAGAAAGCCGCGGCAATGATCCTGGAAGACAACAGATAGGAGGCCAGCATGGCACGGATCGCATTCATCGGGCTTGGCAATATGGGCGGGCCGATGGCGGCCAATCTCGTCAAGGCAGGACACGAAGTTATGGGCTTCGATCTCGCTGCCCCCGTGCTACAGGCCGCCGAAGAGACAGGCGTAAAGCCGGCAAGCCACATCAGCCAGGCCGTCATGGAGGCGGAGACCGTGGTAACGATGCTGCCGCAGGGCAAGCATGTGCTCACCGCCTGGCCCGACATATTGAAGTCGGTTCCGGCCGGAACGCTGGTGATCGACTGCTCGACCATCGATGTCGAAAGTGCCCGCAAGGCGCATGAGATGGCCAAGGCCGCAGGCTGCCTCTCGCTTGACGCTCCCGTTTCGGGCGGAACGGGTGGGGCTACGGCGGGTACCTTGACGTTCATGGCGGGCGGTTCAGACGAGAGTTTCGCCAAGGCCAAGCCGATCCTTGAAAAGATGGGCAAGAAGATCGTCCACTGCGGCGAAGCCGGCGCAGGTCAGGCGGCGAAAATCTGCAACAACATGATCCTCGGCATTTCGATGATCGGCGTCTGCGAAGCTTTCGTGCTGGGGGAAAAGCTCGGTCTCTCGCATCAGGCGCTCTTTGACGTTGCCTCGACGTCGTCCGGCCAGTGCTGGTCGATCAATACCTATTGCCCGGTTCCGGGGCCGGTACCGACATCGCCGGCAAACAACGAGTACAAACCGGGATTTGCTGCCGCTCTGATGCTCAAGGATCTCCGGCTTTCGCAGGAGGCGGCACTTTCGAGTGGTGCGTCGACCCCGCTCGGGGCGGAAGCGGCGCAGCTTTACGCGCTCTTCGAAAAGCAGGGCAATGCCGGAAAGGACTTTTCCGCCATCATCGAGATGTTCCGGGAGCAGCGCTGACTATTTCGCAACAAGCGACAGATGCAAGCGTGCGGTATCGTTGAGCAAAATCTCGATGTCGCCTGGTGCGGCAAGTTCGATCGCGCCACAAAGCGTGCCGGTGGTGATCAGCGCCCCGGCCTTCAGCGAGTTTTCAGGGCGCAGCTTGTCGTTGGCGTAGTCGACGAGCCACGTCAGCACGTCGCCTTTCGGGTGCTGTGCAGGCGCATCGTAGATCGACTGGCCGTTGAAGGTGACTTTCAGCGGCGTTCCGCTGGCTGTGTCGATCAGCGACTTTGGCACGGTCGGGCCAAGCACGTAGCCGCTGTTGCCGAGGCGATCGGCGAGGAAGAGCAGGAAGGAAATCTTGCCACTTTCCTCGATGGCGGAGACCAGAAGTTCAGCACCGAGATGGGCCGTCGCCACTGCATCGGCGACTTCGGCACGGCTGTAACCGCTGTTGCGGCGAACCGGTAGATCCGAGCCGAGACGGACAGCGATTTCCGCCTCAAACTTCATGCCCTTCGCCCACGGAATCTGCGCGCCGGAATCGGCTTCTGCGTAAGGGTGGAGCGGTGCCGTCACCGCTTGGCCATCGGGCGAAGCCGTCACTTTCCATGCGTTGCTGGCAATGGCCTCTTCGGCGGCGAGGAAATTCTGCGCATCCATGGCGTGGCGCAGATCGGCGGGAAGCGCGAAATCGGCTGTCGGCGCTTGACCGCCCGCTTTGTGGAGGCCGTGAAGTCGAGCTGCGAGCGCACGCGGGTCGAAGGCCGCGTTTGAATCCGTCATGATGGTTCCTCCGCCTGGTTTCTTGAGCGGCCAACACTAGCCGCCTGCCTAAGATGGGATAAGGGGCGTGTATGGAAAGACTGCTATTCCATTGCTGCATGCCAAGCGCGTCGGTAGTCCTTCAGTCCGGTGATCACGGCTGGCGGAAAGCGTCTTTCAGAACCGGGCGCCGGCATTATGCCGGTGAGCAACGAGGCTCCCTGGCTGGTGCCGGTCGAGCCGGGCAGGGCAACGACATCGCGACCTGTCAATGTTGCAAGGATCTCGAGATAGGTCTCGTTCAACGCAAAAGGTCCTTCGACGATGACCGGCCCCACGGCGCCGATCAGGCCAAGGCAGGCCTCGCTCATCAAGCCAAGGTAGAGGCACATCGCGGCATAGCGCTCCGCGGCGCCTGCATCATCCGCATTCAGCCAGCGCTTCTCTCGGCCAGGAAACGGCCCGGAACCAGACGCCACGTTCGGGAGGAGCATCACGCCTTTTGAAATGGTTTCGCCGAGAGCCGCCTTGACATGTCCCAGGGGAATATTGCCGATTTCCGCGGAAAGAATCTCGAATTCGCGGCCGCCCATGAAGCGGGAGGATGGCACTGCACGCCCGTAGGCATCGACATTGGCAAGCGCATCGCGTGATGGGTCGAGACGGTCAAGATCGCCACCCACTCCGAAATTGATCACCCAGGTTCCGGTCGAGACCACCGCAAACGGCGCCTCGCGGGTGACGAGATGCGGCAGCAGCGAGGCGTTGGAATCATGGATACCGCAATAGACCGGGATGTCGGCAGGAAGGCCGATGCCGGCCGCGATCTCCGGCAGCACGGGGCCAAGTGCATCGAAGGCCGAGCGGATCGGCGCCATCAGATTGCGGATGCCGAGCGTGTCGACCAGCGAGGAATATTCGCCGCGCTTCGGATTCCAGAGATCGGTATGGCAGCCGAGCGACGTCACTTCGTTGGCCGCAACGCCGGTGAGCCGCGCGGCCCAATATTGCGGGTAGGTGAGGATGGTGGCCACCCTTGCGAATTCCGCGGGGAAGGCCGTCTTCTGATAGTGAAGCTGGGCACCGACATTCAGCCCCATCGACTGGCGCGGCGAATAGGTTTCCTCGAAGGAAGGACGAAGGGCCGTATAGGCATCGCGGATGTCCTGCGGATATTCATGCTCGTAGTCGAGAACCGGCATGGCAAGCTTGCCATCCGGACCAAGCAGCGCCGCAGATGCGCCGTGGGTGGTGATCGAAATGGCGTCAAAACCCGGCTGCCTAGCGAAGCGCTGGAAGGCGTCGAGCGTGAACGACCAGAGCGCTTCCACGTCGTAGTGCGGGTAAGGGCCATCCTTGAGGACGGTATTCGCTATCTTCGCGACGGCGATCTCGGCACCCGTTGCAGCGTCGAGAACGACGACCTTCGCATTGGTCTTGCCGATATCGAGAACGGCGATCCGGCGGTATCTTGGCGTCTCGCTCATGGCATGTGGAAGACGGTGACGAGGTCGCTCTGGACGGGCGAATTGTCCGGGTTGGTGGCCATGATGTCGGCCATGTGCGCCCACCACTTTTTCATCACGGGATGGTCCGGCAGTCTCGCCATCGTGTGGTCCCGCGGACGCGTCAGCACGCCGAAGAGGGTGTTCGTCTCGCGGTCGAGATGGATGGAATAATCGCTGGCGCCGGATTTGTGCAGGAGCTCGACAAGTTC
This sequence comes from Rhizobium sp. P32RR-XVIII, assembly GCF_012641395.1. Lineage (GTDB taxonomy): Bacteria > Pseudomonadota > Alphaproteobacteria > Rhizobiales > Rhizobiaceae > Rhizobium. Next base: position 736,334 of record NZ_JABAIH010000003.1, read on the forward strand.
CGGCCAGATCTCGTCGTGCCGCTTCCTATATTCGGCTTCCATGCCTGGGTTGAGCTTCATCTTGAAGGCGTGTTTTTCGAGGGTCATCGGGAACTCATGGCCTTGATGCGGCGGGCGATGATGGGAATGGCGATGGTGATGATGAGCAGCAGGCCGATGAAGATCGACATGACGATGCCCGGAACGTTGAGCAGGCCGAGCCCGAAGGTGACGAGGCCCATCACGAAGGCGGCGATGACCACCCCGACGATCGTGCCGGAGCCGCCGAGGATCGAGACGCCGCCGAGCACCACCATGGTCACGACTTCGAGTTCCCAGCCCTGTGCGATCGAGGGCCGGGTGGAACCGAGACGCGAGGTAAGGCAGACCGCTGCAATGCCGCTCATGACGCCGGTCAGCATGAAAAGGATGAACTTAACGCGCTCGACGGGAATGCCCGAGAAGCGCGCGGCAAAATCATTGTTGCCGATCGTATAGATCTGGCGGCCGAAATTCGTCGCGTGCAGCAGGATTGCAAAGGCGATCGCAAGCACTATGAACAGCACGAATTCGAAGGAGAACACCCAGACGACATAGCCCTGGCCGAAATAGGCGAAATCGGCGGGATATTTGCCATAGGCCTGATCGCCGAGCACGATGTAGGAAATGCCGCGGAACAGGCTCATGGTCCCGATGGTGACGACGATCGACGGCAGTTTCAGCACGGAGACCAGGAAGCCATTGAAAATCCCGCAGAGCAGACCGGTGCCGATGCCGATCAAGACGAGACCGGCTGTGCCGACGCCCACTTGCGCCGCCGCGCCCATGGCGGTCGAGGCAAGCGCGATGATGGCGGCTACCGAGAGGTCGATCTCACCGGCAATGACGAGCAGCGCCATGGCAAAGGCGATCATCGCCTTTTCGGTGAAGTTGAAGGTCGCGTCCGAGAGGTTCCAGGCGTTGAGGAAATAGGGCGACGCCAGGGAATTGAAAATGAAGATCAGTATCGCGACGCCGAAGAGCAGCACTTCCCAGCTGGACATGATGCGGCGGAACGGGGTGCCGAGACGATCGGGAATGACGCGTTTTTCGGTCGGGGCGGAAACGGTGCTCATGCGGCCACCTCGGCTGGAGTGTCTGCGGCTGCCTTGTCACGCAGGATGATGCGGCCGCGACTGCGCTCGCGCCTCGCGTTGAAGACGACGGCGAGAATGATGACGGTGCCCGATATCGCCATCTGCGTGAAGGGCGAGATACCGATGACGGGAAGCGCGTTCTTGATGACGCCGAGGAAGAGGGCGCCGAGCACGGTGCCGATGACCGAACCGACGCCGCCGGCGATCGAGATGCCGCCGATAACGCAGGCTGCGACGCTATCGAGTTCGAAGCCGCCGGCGATGTCGACATAGGCAACGGCGTAACGGGAGACCCAGAGATAGCTGGCGAGGCCCGCAAGCGCGCCGGAAATCACGAAGGCGAGGAATTTCGTCCAGCCGGTGTCAATACCCGCATAGACGGCGGCCGTCGGGTTGCCGCCGGTCGCATAGGCCGAGCGCCCGAACTGGGTGAATTTCAGCAGAACATACATCAGCACTACGATGATGATCCCGACCCAGCTCAGGACGGGCAGGCCGAGGATCGGCGTGCGCGGCACCGAAAGGAAGATCGGCGTCATCTGATGCGCGTTCACCCATGCCCCGCCGGAGACCACGAAGGCCATGCCGCGGTAAATGGTGAGCGTGCCGAGCGTCACGACAATCGGCGGCATTTCGAGCGCCCAGACCATGAAACCGTTGATGGCGCCGAGGCACGCACCGATGGCGATCGCGGCAACGATCAGCACGATCAGCGGAATACCCGGATAGGCGGCATTCATCATCGCGATCGCCATGCCGGTGAAGGCGAGATTGGCGGCAACCGAGAGGTCGATCGACTTCGTCAGGATCACCGTCATTTGCGCCAGCGCCAGGATGATCAGAATCGAGGTGTCGTTGAAGATGCCGGCGAGGTTCGACGGCGTTGCGAAATCCGAAGCGCGGGTCGAGAAGATCGCGATCATCGCGACGATGATAAGGAAAAGCAGGGTTTCGCGCTTTCTGATCAGTCTTGACATGCTTTCACCTCACGCATTTCCGGTCGCCGCGCGCACCAGGGTCTCCGGCGAAAGCTGAGCGCGCTCGAAGATGCCGGCCGAAAGACCTTCCTTCATTACCAGCACGCGATCCGACATGCCGATGATCTCCGGCAGTTCGGAGGAGATCATGATGATCGAAAGGCCTTCGGCGGCGAGTTCGCTGATGAAGCCATGGACGGCGGCCTTTGAGCCGATATCGATGCCCTTGGTCGGCTCGTCGAGGATGATGACCTTCGGCTTGGTCGCGAGCCACTTGCCGATGACCACCTTCTGCTGATTGCCGCCGGAAAGCGTGCCGACGGGCACGGAGAGCGCGGCGGCCCTGAGATCGAGCCGCTCGGCATATTTGCGGGCGAGCGCAAATTCGTTCGCCGCTTTCAGGAAGCCCTTGCGCGAGGTACGGCCGAGCGAGGGCAGCGTCATGTTCTGATAGATCGGCATCGGCAGCGCCAGGCCGTGGCGGCCGCGCTCTTCCGGCACATAGACGATGCCGGCGCGAATGGCGTCATGGGGAGAGGTGATCGACAGTTCCTTGCCTTCGAGGACAAGCTTGCCGGAGAGCGGCTTGGTAATGCCGAAGAGCGACTGGCAAAGTTCCGAGCGTCCGGCGCCGATCAGGCCGTAGACGCCAAGAATTTCGCCCTTGCGAAGCGTGAAGGAGATGTCGCGGAATTCCGTCCGGTGGCAGTAACGCTGGACCTCGAAGACCGGGCCTCCGATATCGACGGCGATCTTCGGAAAGACGTTTTCGACATCGCGTCCGACCATCATTTTTACGATCGCGTCCTGCGGCGTCTCCTGGAGCTTGCCGCTTCCGACGGCGCGGCCGTCGCGGAAGACGACGAAATTGTCGGCGATCTCATAGAGTTCGTCGAACTTATGGCTGATGAAGAGGATCGCCTTGCCCTTGGCTCTCAAGCCCTGGACGATGCGGAAGAGGTCGTCGATCTCCTTGCGGGAAAGAGCCGCCGTCGGCTCGTCCATGATCACGATGCGGGCCTCGATCGAGAGCGCGCGGGCAATCGCTACCAGATGACGCTGCGCAATAGAGAGGTCCTTCAGACGGATCGTCGGATCGATGTTGCTTTCGAGCGAGGTGAGCAGCTCCTTCGAGCGGCTGTTCATCGACTTCCAGTCGATGGTGCGGAATTTCGTGCGCGGCGCATGGCCGAGGAAGATGTTTTCGGCAACCGTCAATTCATCGAAGAGCACGGTTTCCTGATGGATTGCGGTGACTCCGGCGTCGATCGCCGCTTGTGCGGTGGAGAAGGTAACAGGCTGCCCGTCGACAATGATTTCGCCCTCGTTGGGCTTGTAGATACCGGTCAGAATCTTGACGAGCGTGGATTTCCCCGCGCCGTTCTCGCCAATCAGCGCCGTGACCTTGCCGGGGTAGAGCGCGATACTGACATTGTCGAGCGCCTTCACGCCGGGAAAAATCTGCGAGATGCCGCGCATTTCGAGAATGGCATCACCTTCAGGCATAGGGCTGGCATCGTGCTTTTGTGTTGCGGCGGGCATCATTGGTTTCACCTTAAAAACCCCTCCCCAACCCCTCCCGACAAGGGGGAGGGGCTTGACCCACCGCGATGCCGAGGCTCGCGATGGGAGGGGCGGTGCTGCAGATTTTCTCCCCCTTGTGGGGGAGATGGCCGGCAGGCCAGAAGGGGTATTTGCGATCAGAAGACCTTGGAGAACTGGTCGATGTTCGAAGCGTTGTAGACGAACGGATCGGCCATCGCGGCTTCGCCATTGTCGCCAACCTTGATCTTGCCCATGCGGCCGGCTTCGATCTCGCTGCCCGGCTTGCCGTCGGCGTCACCCTTAACGAGGTGATAGGCGATCTGCGTTGCCGAATAGCCGAGGTCGATCGGGTTCCAGATGGCGAATTCCTTCGTCGCGCCGGACTTGATCGCGCCGGCCATTTCGGACGGCAGGCCAAGGCCGGTGACGTAGACCTTGCCGACGAGGCCCTTGTCCTCGACCACCTTGGAGGCGGCGAGCACGCCGACTGTCGTCGGAGCGACGATGACCTTGACGTTCGGGTTGGACTTCAGCAGGCCTTCGGCTTCGCGGTAGGACTTGTCCGAGAGGTCGTCGCCATAGACGGTGGTGACGAGGTTGAGGCCCGGGAAGTCCTTGAGCTGCTTCTTCATCTGGTCGATCCAGATGTTCTGGTTCGTTGCGGTCGACGTTGCCGACAGGATGGCGAAATCACCCTTGCCGCCGTCGAGATGGTCCTTGGCAAGCGTCAGGCACATCTTGCCGATCAGCTCGTTGGACGACGGGTTGAGCTGCAGGATGCGGCCCTCAGGAGCAACGCCGGAGTCCCACGAAATGACCTTGATGCCGCGTTGAGCAGCTTTCTTCAGGGCGGGAACGACGGCGTCCGGGTCGTTTGCCGAAATCGCGATGGCATCGACGCCCTGGGCGATCAGCGAATTGATGACTTCGATCTGGCCTTCGGCCGTCGGTGCAGTCGGGCCCGTATAGATGATCTCGACACCGCCGAGTTCCTTGGCAGCTTCCTGCGCACCCTTGTTTGCGGCATCGAAGAAGCCGTTGCCGAGCGATTTGACGACGAGACCGATCTTCATGTCAGCCGCGCTTGCAGCTCCTGCCATCATGACGACGGCGAGCGCTACGCCCACCGCGAGTTTCCTTGCGAGTTTCATGCTTTCATCCTCCCAGTTAATCGACTGTTCACACCTCGCCGGCGCCCCTTATGCGACCGACGAGGAATCCTCCTTCACAACTTGCAGGCCGACGCTCGCAACCACGAGCGTAACGCCTGCGTCTTCGATCATCTTGACGGCCTCCTCTGGAATGCCATCATCGGTGATGATCGTCGAAATGCGATCGAGCGGGCATAGAATGAGGCTCGACCGGCGGCGAAACTTACTGGAATCAACCATGACGACGAGTTCGTCGGCCTGATGCATCAGCTTCTGTTCGCTTTGAATAATCTGCGCGTCAGCCTCCATCACGCCAAGCGGGCCGACGCCCTGCGCGCCGATGAAAAAGCGCCTCGCATAGAAATTTCGGATTGCGTCATTGTCGAAGGGCGACAGGATGAGGCTCTGCTCGCGATAGATGACCCCGCCCGGCACGGTCACCGTGTTCTTGGAGTGCTTGACCAAGTGCTCGGCGATCGCGAAGGAATTTGTCATGACCTGCATACGGTGCCCGGACATGTAATGCACCATCTGGAACGTCGTGGTGCCGCCATTGATGATGATGGCGTCGCCCGGATCGCAAAGATCGACGGCTGCGCGAGCAATTGCGCGCTTCTTATCGATATTGAGCGATTCTGAGACTTTGAAGGGTCGGCCCGCGAGATTGCCGAGCTGTGGCGGATGCACCGCTTCGGCTCCGCCCCGCACGCGCCGGATCTTACCCTGCACATGGAGGGCCGCAATATCTCGGCGGATCGTGGCCTCGGAAGCCTCGGTCAATTCAGCAATGTCCTGAATCGTGACGACCGACTTTTCCTGTACCGCGCTCAAGATGATGCGATGGCGTTCGCGTTCGTGCATTGGGCTCCTCCCGTAGTCATATTTATTTCGCATCCGTTAAAAGCTGTCAATCAAAAACGCTCAAAAATATTCATATTGCGCTGCACAATAACGGTTTTTGATCGTTTTCGATTGACAACGCGCGTTTTGATGAGCGATACCATGATCGGAAGGAACGCGGATTTTGTCCGCGCTAAAGACACAAGGGAGGATGAAATGGCAGCCACCGTCCGGCTTCTTGAGAACCGTTGGGACGACTCTTATGCGGCGAGGCTCGATGAGCCCGGCAAGCTGCTCTACCGCTCGAATCTCTTGGGTGCAGACAAGCGCATCACCAATTACGGCGGCGGCAACACCTCCGCTAAGGTGATGGAAACCGATCCGCTGACCGGCGAAAAGGTCAAGGTTCTCTGGGTCAAAGGCTCCGGCGGCGACGTCGGAACGATCAAACTCGACGGTTTCGCAACGCTTTATCAAGAAAAGCTCGAGTCCTTGAAGAGCATTTACAAGGGTGTCGAAGACGAAGACCGTATGGTCGGCTTTCTGCCGCACTGCACGTTCAACCTGAATGCGCGCGCCGCTTCCATCGATACGCCGCTGCACGGGTTCGTGCCCTTCACGCATGTCGACCACATGCACCCCGATGCGATCATCGCCATCGCCGCCTCCCGGAATTCCCGTGAACTGACGAAGCAGATCTTCGGCGACGAAATCGGCTGGCTGCCGTGGCGCCGTCCGGGCTTCCAACTCGGCCTTGATCTCGAAGCTTTCGTCAAGGCGAACCCCAATGCCAAGGGCGTGGTTCTCGAAAGCCATGGCCTGTTCACCTGGGCGAATGACGCCAAGGCCTGCTACGCGCTGACGCTCGACATCATCAACACGGCAATCAAATGGTTTGCCGAGCAGACCGAGAACAAGACGATCTTCGGCGGCGCTGCGACGCAGAGCCTGCCGGTTGCCGAGCGCCGCGCCATCGCCGCACGCTTGATGCCGGAAATCCGCGGACGGATCGGCAAGCAGGAGCGCAAGCTCGGTCACTTCGACGATCAGGACGCGGTGCTCGAATTCGTCAATTCGAAGGAGCTTCGTCCGCTCGGCGCGCTTGGTACCAGCTGCCCGGACCACTTCCTGCGCACCAAGATCCGCCCGCTGATCATCGATTTCGACCCGGCCAAGCCCGATGTCGATACGATCGTTGCCGGCCTCGACAAGGCGTTGGAAGACTATCGCGCCGACTACGCCCGATATTACAACGACTGCAAGCACGACAATTCGCCCGCCATGCGCGATGCGAACCCCGTCATCTTCCTCGTCCCGGGTGTCGGCATGCTGTCCTTTGCCCGCGACAAGGCAACGGCCCGCATCGCCAGCGAATTCTACGTCAACGCGATCAACGTCATGCGCGGCGCGTCGACGGTTTCGGAATATCAGGGCCTGCCGGAACAGGAGGCCTTCGATATCGAATACTGGCTGCTCGAGGAGGCGAAGCTTCAGCGCATGCCGAAGTCGAAGAGCCTTGCCGGCAAGGTGGCATTCGTTACCGGCGGCGCCGGCGGCATCGGCCGTGCAACGGCGGCGCGCCTGGCAGGCGAGGGTGCCTGCGTGGTTCTGGCCGATATCGACCAGGAAGCACTGGAGGCGACGAAGGCCGATTTCGCCAAACAGTTCGGCGTCGATGCGGTTCGCGGCGTCAAGCTCGACGTCACCAAGGAAGACGCGGTGATCTCGTCCTTCGCGGAAGCCTGCGTTGAGTTCGGCGGTGTGGATATCCTCGTTTCGAACGCGGGTATCGCTTCCTCCGCTCCGATCGAAAGCACCGAGCTTTCGATGTGGAACAAGAACATGGACATTCTCGCGACCGGATATTTCCTGGTCTCGCGCGAAGCCTTCCGTCTGTTCCGCAAGCAGAATCTGGGCGGCAACGTCGTCTTCGTCGCGTCGAAGAATGGTCTTGCTTCCTCGCCGAACGCCGCTGCCTATTGCGCGGCCAAGGCTGCCGAAATCCATCTTGCCCGCTGCCTGGCGCTGGAAGGCGCGGAAGCAGGCATTCGCGTCAATACGGTGAACCCGGATGCGGTGCTGCGCGGCTCCAAGATCTGGAGTGGCGAATGGCGCGAACAGCGCGCTGCCTCGTCGAAGATCGAGGTGGACGAACTTGAGGAACATTACCGCAAGCGCTCGATGCTGAAGCTTAACGTTTTCCCGGAAGATATTGCCGAAGCAATCTATTTCCTCGCTTCGGATCTTTCGGCGAAGTCCACCGGCAACATCATCAACGTCGATGCCGGCAACGCCCAGAGCTTTACGCGGTAGGGCGGTAGAGTTTCCCTTCTCCCCAGCGGGGAGAAGATGCCCGTTAGGGCAGATGAGGGGGATGCCGAGCGAAGTGAGGCGTGCCTTGAGCGGGTAGCGAAAGGCCCATGGGTGTTCCGGTGAGTGGGCCCCCTCATCCGGCCCTTCGGGCCACCTTCTCCCCAAGGGGAGAAGAGAAGGCGACATATCGGGAGGAAATCATGACCGAACTGAAGATCGCGCGGGACGTCATTGCGCAGGAAAACGACAAGCGCGCAAAAGCGCTCAAGGAAGACTACGATGCGCTGGGTGCGACGCTTTCCCGCCGCGGCGTTGATATTGACGCCATCACAAAGAAGGTCTCCGAATTCTTCGTCGCCGTTCCCTCCTGGGGCGTCGGCACCGGCGGCACACGTTTCGCCCGCTTCCCCGGAACCGGAGAGCCGCGCAGCATCTTCGACAAGCTTGACGATTGCGCCGTCATTCATCAGCTGACGCAGGCAACGCCGACGGTCTCCTTGCATATTCCCTGGGACAAGACCGATGCAAAGGAGCTGAAGGCCAAGGGCGATGCGCTGGGCTTGGGCTTCGATGCGATGAACTCAAACACCTTTTCCGACGCGCCCGGCCAGAAGCACTCCTATAAGTACGGTTCGCTGAGCCACACGGATGCCGCGACACGCGCTCAGGCGGTCGAACACAATCTGGAATGCATCGAGATCGGCAAGGCGATCGGCTCAAAGGCACTGACCGTCTGGATCGGCGACGGCTCGAACTTCCCTGGCCAGAGCAATTTCACCAAGGCCTTCGAGCGTTATCTCGCGGCAATGGCGGAAATCTACAAGGTGCTGCCGGACGACTGGCGGCTCTTCTCCGAGCACAAGATGTACGAGCCCGCCTTCTATTCGACGGTGGTGCAGGACTGGGGTACCAACTACCTGATCGCGCAGACGCTGGGGCCGAAGGCCCAGTGCCTCGTCGATCTCGGTCATCATGCGCCGAACACCAATATCGAGATGATCGTCGCCCGCCTCATCCAGTTCGGCAAGCTGGGCGGTTTTCATTTCAACGACTCGAAATATGGCGACGACGATCTCGATGCCGGTGCCATCGAGCCCTACCGACTGTTCCTGGTTTTCAACGAGCTGGTCGACGCCGAATATCGAGGTGTGAAGGGTTTCGACCCGGCGCATATGATCGATCAGTCGCATAACGTCACCGATCCCATCGAGAGCCTGATCAACAGCGCCAACGAAATTCGCCGTGCCTACGCACAGGCGCTGATCGTCGACCGCAAGGCGCTTTCCGGCTATCAGGATGAGAATGATGCGTTGATGGCGACCGAGACGCTGAAGCGCGCCTACCGCGCCGATGTCGAGCCGATCCTTGCCGAAGCGCGCCGCCGGGTGGGCGGTGCCATCGATCCGGTCGCGACTTACCGAGCAAGCGGTTACCGCAGGCAGGTCTCCGCCGAACGTCCGACTTCGGCAGCCGGTGGCGGCGGCATCATCTGAAAAACGTCCACAAAGCCTCCCAAGGCTCTGGGGCCGCCGCTTCATGAAGCGGCGGCCGGTGTTGGATCAGGGCTTCCACTCGCCGGCGATCTGCCGGGTGGCAACGTTCAGGCGGTTCCACACATTGATGTTGGCGATGGCGATGACGAGAGCGGCGAGGCTCTTGCCGTCGAAATGGCGCGTGGCTTCGTCCCAGATCCCGTCTGGAACGGGGTCAGCGCGGTCGCTGAGGCGAGTCACAGCCTCGGTCAGGGCCAGCGCGGCGCGCTCGGCATCAGAAAAATAGGGCGCCTCGCGCCAGGCCGAGACCGCAAAAAGCCGCTCGTCCGTCTCGCCGAGCTTGCGGGCAATGCGCGGATGACCGTCGACGCAAACCCCGCAGCCGTTGATCTGGCTGGCGCGCAGACTGACGAGTTCCAGGAGCTTGGGCGAGAGCCCGACCTTAAGAGGAACGTCGCTTAGCGCCATGAGTGCCTGCATGGCTTCCGGAAGGACGACGGCCGGATTTCCCATTCTCGATTGCATGATATGTCTCCTTGTCTATTTCGTCGTTTCAGCGATGACGAGGCCGGCCGCTGTCACATCGGCCTGCATTCGTTCGTCATGGTGTTGACGGACCACGCAAGGAGGATGTGACCGATGGATGAGAAAAAAATTCTGGCCGGCCAGTTCGAAGCGTACCGGACGCATCTGAAAGCGGTGGCCTATCGCATGCTTGGCTCGCACACCGAAGCGGACGACGCGGTTCAGGAGGCGTGGCTCAGGCTTAGCCGCTCGGGTACAGGCGAGATCGGCAACGTCGGCGGATGGCTGACGACTGTGGTTGCTCGCATCTGCCTCGACATGCTGCGTTCCAAGAAATCGCGACGCGAAGATCCGCTGGATCCGCCCGTGCATGACACGATTGCGGATATGGGAAGGTCTGCCGACCCTGAGCGGGAAATAGTGCTCGCAGATTCCGTCGGTGTGGCGCTTCTCGTCGTGCTGGAGCAGCTGACTCCGGCCGAACGCGTCGCCTTTGTGCTGCACGACATGTTCGATCTGCCCTTCGATGAGATTGCACCGATCATCGGCCGCAGCTCGGATGCGACGCGGCAGCTTGCCAGCCGTGCGCGCCGGCGTGTGCAGGGAAAGACAGAGGTACGCGAGGCCGACGTCGAGAATAAGAAAAAGGTCGTCAGCGCCTTCCTAGCCGCTTCGCGCGACGGCAACTTCCAGGCGCTGCTTTCGCTTCTCCATCCCGACGTGGTTTTCGCGCTCGATGCAACGGCCGTGCGTTTGGGAGATATCGGCGAACTGCAGGGTTCGCAGGCAGTTGCCAACGCATTCAACGGCCGGGCACGCGGCGCGCTGCCTGCCTTCGTGGAAGGCGGGTTGGGTTTCATCGTCCGCATCCAGGATCAGCTGCGCATCGTTGTTAAAATCGCCTTTGATGGCGAGAAGATTTCAAAGATCGAGGCGATCGCCGATCCGGATCGTCTGCAGCGTATCGATTATATGCTCTTCGAGCAGTAAGGCATGCAAAACAGCGAAAGCCGCCGCTGGGGGAAGGCGGCAGCTTTCGCACGGGGCAGGGAATGTCCCCGGGGGAGCTAGCAGAAGCAGCAAACCGTCGCGGGGTTCGCACCGTTCCGGTTGGCTATGGCGTTGATAAAGTTACCCACCTTGGATTCCCGTTTGCGGGCTGCCGTCTCAAGGAGTTGCTTGAATTCTTCAAGCTTTACGCCATCGGCGCGCATTACCATGGCGATCAGCGGGTCGCGAAGGGCTTCGGATATTGTCAGGTCATTGCTCTTTCTCATGGCTCATTCCTCCTTTCGTGGGCAGTTGCCCGTGTTCCGCTTCCGCGGTCAGCCCTCTCGGCATTGACTTCGGCGAACAGCGGTGTTACCGGTAAGTAACAGCCCATTTGTTACCGATCGGTCACATCGATGTCAAGGACTTCGAACGTAAAAAAATCAGAAACTTCGCAAGACATCCCCCCAGCTCTCATCGACGAGAAGATTCCGCCAAGGGAACGCATCGTTTCGACGGCGTCCGAGCTTTTTCGGGAGCATGGCATCCGTGGTATCGGCGTCGACGCGATCGCGGACGCGGCACTCACGAACAAGATGACGCTCTACCGGCATTTCGGTTCGAAGGATGAGCTGGTCTGCGAGACGCTGCGCCGCGCTTCAGAAAAAGCCGAACAGATTTGGCGCGATCTCGAGCTGGCGCATCCAGGTAATCCTCGCGCGCAACTCGACGCATGGGTTCAGGCGCGCGCCGAGTGTCTGAGTGGAGAACCGGCAGGTTGCGATCTCGCCAATGCGGCAATCGAACTGAAGGAGCAGGGGCATCCTGCCCATGAAGTGATCGAACGCCATAAGGTGGAGCAGCGTCAGCGCCTAGTCGCGCTCTGTTCCAGAGCGGGTGCACGCGAGCCGCAGCTTCTTGCCGATACGTTGATGCTTCTGTTTGAAGGCGCCCGCGTCACCCGGCAGGCGATGGGCAGCGGCGGCTGCTGCAGCCACTTTTCAAAAGCCTGCAACACCGCAATTGCTTCGCTCTGCTGAGGTTGCGGCCGCATCGGAACCTTCCAATTTCGAGATCGTTTCTGCCATTGGGGCGGAAGTTCAATATCGAAACGGAAGAGATATGAACTACACCTATCTCCATCGTCTGTATGCGAAGCGCGCCGAGCTGGAAGCCAAGCTTGAACTTTACCTTGCGCGCAATTGTTTCGGCGAGGAGGAACTCGACGACGGTACGGACTCTGATCTGCGCAATAGTATCAGTGAGATCTCCGAAGAAATTGCCGAACTGGAGCGCTCGCCTGGCAGCTAATTCCTGACCCTAGGTTAGGGCGTTCAGGATTTCGACCGTACGTTCATCGAACTTCCCGTCGTAGAACCGGTTGATCGCTTCATGAAAGAGCGAGGCGGCATCGCTGACCGCTGCAAAAAGTGTCAGGGAAGAACGCAACTTGAGATCATCCGGAGAACCGAGGATTTCGTGAGCCGTGCGGCCTTCGACCGAGAGGATGGCTTGGACGCAGCGAACGAGGCGACCGCCCAGAATGGGATCGGCTAGATAGGCGGCTGCCTCCTCCGCCGAACGGATCGCATATCTTTCGGCCATGGCAGACGAGCCAAGCCCGGCAATCTGGGGGAAGATGAACCACATCCAGTGCGATCGCTTCCGCCCCGATCGGAGTTCTTCCAGGGCACGATCGTAAACGCCGTTCTGTGCATCGATGAAGCGCTCGAGGTTGAAATTGATGTCACCGGCCATCGTCATTCTCCTTGTCGTCTGAAACGCATTGAAGACGATAGATTTCCATCCCGGTGACTTCGGTCAGAATCCTCGTCAGCACTCTCTATCCGGATAGGGGCTGTATTCACGGCAGGAATCCGAACTGTCGAAGGACTCCGACACCGTCGCTGGCGCAGCACCTGCCGTAGCGGTAGCTTGGGATTCCGGAGAGCCGAGATGGGCAGTCACCCCGGCGAAACCGAGTAGGACCAAGGCCCCTGCCACGACCAGTCGCTCCGCGACCGAAAGCTTGCGGGCGCTGAGATGTTCCACGTAGCCGCGCTCGCCCTCGCCGGTTGCTTCGTCATCCGTTGTGTGATGCGCCGGTACATCGCCGCGGCTCCAAGTATCATGTGTCATTTCATTGCTCCTGCTGCACGGCAGGGGCCGTTCACATCCAAAATATGTTAGCCGGCGTTGTTCCTACGTGCGGCCGTGATGTGGTCTTCCGACGAATGGAGTTGAAGTGCCGATCCGCAAACTCAGTGTTCATAAAATCGAACCAATTGCCGGGATCGCGATAAACAGGGGTGACTCATGGCTGCGATCCGCGATATTTCGAGTCAAGATGATCATTTTTCGGATTCTCCCATGACCAAGTCGTTCGGTGCGATGTCCGTCGCGCAACTCTCTCTTCTTATTCAAAGCCGCGCCGCCGACCCGGTCGAAGTCGTAGCTTCAATTCTCGAGGAAATCGAAAGCCACCCGGACAAGGCGATCTTCACGGTGCTCCTGAAGGAGCGCGCGATGAATGAGGCCCGAGCCTCTTCGAAGCGAATCCGCGAGGGCCGCTCACTGGGTCTGCTTGATGGTATTCCAATCGCGTGGAAGGATCTCTTCGCCATCGAAGGGCTTGCAACGACGGCGGGTTCGAAGGTGTTGGCAAGTGCCGCACCCGCTGTGCAAGACGCAGCGGTCGTCACTGCGCTGAAACAGGCGGGGATGATTGCCCTCGGGCGAACGAACATGAGCGAATTCGCCTTCTCCGGTCTCGGCATCAATCCGCATTACGGCACGCCGCACAACCCTCACGGAAAGGACATGCCTCGTATCCCGGGTGGGTCGTCCTCGGGTGCAGGCGCCGTCGTCGCTGCTGGCCTCGCGCCGGTCGCGATGGGAACCGACACCGGCGGGTCCGTACGTATCCCGGCTGCCTTCAACGGCGTCGTGGGTTACAAGGCCACCCGCGGCCGGTATGCCATGGATGGCGTCTTTCCGCTTGCCAAGAGCCTGGATTCGCTCGGTCCGCTCTGCCGAACGGTCCAGGACGCGGTCTGGATCGATGCGGCAATGCGCGGCCGTACGGCACCGGAGGTGCGCGCCCGTTCGCTGAAGGGCATCGAGATTGCCGTTCCGCAGAATGTGGTCTTCGATGGTGTCGAGCCGGGAGTGGCGGCTGCCTTCGATGCGGCGATGGAACGCCTGGTAAAGGCAGGCGCCGTCGTCAACCGCGTAGAAATGCCAGCATTCGACGAGATACTGGCAGCAATGGCTCGACATGGCGCGCTGGTGACCGCGGAAGCCTTTGCGCTGCATCGCGACCGCCTGTCCGGGCCGGAAGCCGCCGATATGGATCGGCGCGTCGTCATGCGCACGCGCCTCGGCGAGAAGACCTCAATGCCAGAGTACGTCGCGATCCTGGAACTCCGCGAGCGGCTCATCGCTGAAAGCCAGCGCCTGATCGGTGACAGGCTGGTGGCGTTTCCTTCCGTCGCCCATGTGGCTCCACCGATCGCACCCCTTGAGATCCCATCAGGGGTGGATAGCGGCCTGCACCGTGTCAGAGTGAGGTCGCTAGAAAACTCTCTGGAGGCCAATCATGCCGATAACAGCAGATCAAACTCAAGCACAGACCGCTACCCCTGTCGATCTTGGAGCAATTTTCGTCTCGTTGGAATTGAGTAAATCGACATGGCTCGTG
>NZ_JABAIH010000040.1 GCF_012641395.1 Rhizobium sp. P32RR-XVIII
GCATCTTGCAGGCCATAAGATGTAGGTTGGCAGCATGGCCAACCGCCGGCTGTGTCTGATGTGGGACAATTTCCGCGCCGTGCGCGTAGGCGATAGCCATGCACTTCATCAGGCCGGTGATGCCGCCCATTTTTATCGGATCGCATTGGATGACCCGAACGCCGGACTTGATGAGCTCAACAACGCCCTGGAGGGTATAAGTCTGCTCCCCTGCCGTCACCAGGATGTCCAGCCGGCGGGCTACCTCTCCCATGGACTCGACGTGGTAGTGTTGAACCGGTTCCTCGAACCACGAATAGCCGAGGTCTTCCAAGGTTCGACCGACCTTGACCGCGCCGGCGACCGAATAGCCGTTGTTCGCATCGAACCCGAGAGGGAACTGGTCACCGACAAGCTTCCTGACAGCCTTCGCCTTGGCGATATCATTGGCGATGTCGGCATCAATGCAGGTGCGGTCGCCATCGAAGCGAATCTTCAAGGCGGACGGCGTGTCGCGCGTCAGTCGTTTCTCCACCTCGCGCACCACCTCGTCCACCGTGCGATGGGCGTTTTGACCGAGAGAGGTGTAGAACGGGATCTCCGTCCGCCATGCCCCGCCCAACAGTTGGTAGACCGGCTGATTGAATATCTTGCCTTTGATGTCCCAAAGGGCGATGTCGATGGCGGCGAGTGCGCTCGTTAAGTTCCCCTCGGGCCCCATCTTGATGTAGCGATGCAGCAGCCTGTCCGTCAGTACGGCGTAATCCAACGGGTTCTTGCCTACCAGCTCCTGGGCAAGCGTGTTGGCAATGATACCCAGGACATGCATGCCACCGTGCATCGGGGTGCATTCACCATAGCCAGTGACGCCGTCGTCCGTTACGATTTTTACGAAGCTGGTGCGCTTGGCAGGCGTATCGTCATCCCAGGCTAGTTGAAACGCTTCTACTTCAGCAATTCGCATTATTTCCTCCCTCACCAACTTGCTGCGATGTACTTGGTCTCACAGAATTCAAGGATCCCGTGATGAGCCCCTTCGCGTCCGAGACCACTTTGTTTAGTGCCGCCAAACGGCGCCGCGGGGTCCGAAACGAGACCGCGGTTCAATCCAACCATGCCGCTATCCATGCGCTCAGACACACGCAGACCGCGGGCAAGATCCTTGGTGTAGACATACGAGATCAGCCCATATTCAGTGCCGTTTGCGAGTTCGACCACTTCGTCTTCCGTGGTGAAGGTTGTGATCGCGGCAACAGGGCCGAATATTTCCTCCGATGAGATTTCCGAGTCCGATGGAACATCCGAAAGAACAGTCGGAGCGAAGTAAAAGCCTTGGCGCTCGAGCGGACCGCCGCCGGTAAGCACTATTGCGCCCCTCGCCTTAGCATCCCCAACGAGACCAGCAATTCTCTCGACCGCTTTCGGATTGATCAGCGGCCCGCATTGGGCGCTCGCGTCGTAACCGACTGCGACCTTCATCGAACCCATGCGCTCGGCCAGGCGTCTCGAAAACTCCTTCGCGATGCCGGACTGCACATAGAAACGGTTGGCGGCGGTGCAGGCCTCGCCACCGTTGCGCATCTTGGCGATCATGGCGCCTTCGATCGCCGCATCGAGGTCAGCGTCGTCGAAAACAATGAAAGGCGCATTTCCGCCAAGCTCCATCGAGCATGACACAACCGTGTTGGCAGCTTCACGCAGAAGAACCCGACCGACTTCGGTGGAGCCCGTAAAGGAGAGTTTGCGGACGCGCGCGTCGTTCAACATGGAACTTACGGCAGGCCCTGACTTCGATGTGGTGATGACGTTGACGACACCAGCCGGCACGCCAGCCTCAGCGTATAGGTTGGCAAGGACAAGGGCCGTTAGCGGCGTTTCGGTGGCGGGTTTCAGGACGCAGGTGCATCCTGCGGCGAGTGCCGGGGCGATCTTACGAGTGGCCATCGCAGCCGGGAAGTTCCAAGGCGTGACGAGCACCGAAACGCCGATTGGCTGATGCTCAACGATGATTTTGTTGGCGCCACTCGGAGCCGTGGAAATTTCGCCGTTAAGGCGAACCGCCTCCTCGGAAAACCATCGGAAGAACTCTGCGGCATAGCCGACCTCACCATGGGCATCGCTGAGCGTCTTGCCGTTTTCAAGACTGATGAGTTCTGCCAGCATAGCCTTGCGTTCAATCATCAGTTCGAAACAGCGACGCAGGATGTCCGAGCGCTTGCGAGGTGCTGTTGCGGCCCATCCCTTGGCGGCTTTGTGGGCGGCAGCCACCGCCTCAATGGCATTCTGGACAGTCGCATCAGCTACGGCGACAATGACATCGCCGGTCGATGGATCGAGCACGTCGATCGTCTTCCCCTCCCCTCCAGAGCGCCACTGGCCGTCAATAAAGAGGCCGGTCGGAAGCGAGGCGATGTCGAAGCTCACCATCGGAGACATTTTTGCAGCAACGTTCATTTCAGCTAGCCTTTCTTTGATCAGCACTGGCCTTGAGAGCCGACCTGTCTCCGGCGAAGGCCGCGCCGACAAGCGTCTTCATGGCCGCCACATCCAAAGGACGCGGGTTGTTCTTGATGAGACGGGCAATTCCGAGCGACTGCGTAACGATTGCTGGAAGCTGGTCACCCGTGATCCCGAGATCTTTTAGGGAGGACGGAATACCGACGGCCGCGAAGAGATCAGCAACTGCGTCAATCGTTGCATCGGCAGCGAGTTCCGCCGGTCCTTCCGGCAGCGAAATTCCCAATGCGCGGCCGACCTCGACGAGCTCGGGAGCGCACCAGTCGCGATTGATCTGCATGACATAAGGCATCATCAGCGCGACACCGGTGCCATGCGGCGTATGGGTCATTGCGCCGACTGGATACTGTACGGCATGAGCGGCAGCCGTTCCGGCGGTGCCGAACGCAAGACCGGCGGACATTGCGCCGAACATCAGGCGCTCGCGGGCCACGATGTCGTTGCCGTTTTCGAAGGCAGCCCGCAGGCTCGCGCCGATATGTTGTATCGCCAGCAGGGCGTAGTGATCGCTGAAGGCATTCTTTCCGAGAAAAACGTGCTCATGGACGAGGTCAGCCCCAGGCTCGCGTCTGGCTGTGGTGAAGGCTTCAATGGCATGCGTCAGCGCGTCCGCGCCAGAAACAGCGGTCAGAGAAGGCGGGCAGGTGAATGTGAGCTCGGGGTCGCAAATAGCGGTATCCGAAATAAGATACGGGCTCGCGATGCCGATTTTCAAAGCCCTGTCCGGATCGGTCAGAACGGCTACTGGTGTCACTTCCGACCCGGTGCCCGATGTCGTCGGGATTGAGATCAGAGGCAGGGTTGGCCCCGGCACCATGAACTCACCATAGTAATCAGACGCTTTTCCGCCGTGAGCCAGAAGCAGTGAGATCACCTTTGCAGCATCAAGGCAACTACCGCCACCGATGCCGATCACGAAGTCCGCACCGAAGGACTC
This sequence comes from Rhizobium sp. P32RR-XVIII, assembly GCF_012641395.1. Taxonomy (GTDB): domain Bacteria; phylum Pseudomonadota; class Alphaproteobacteria; order Rhizobiales; family Rhizobiaceae; genus Rhizobium. The sequence goes on from NZ_JABAIH010000040.1 coordinate 3,434, forward strand.
CCCGTCCGCTACCCCTGCCGCGATGCATTCGACCGGTAGCTCCGCGACAACGCCGGCGAAGACTTTGACCGTGATGCCCGCCGCGGCAACTGCGTCGATAAGGTCTCTGAATGTCCTATCCGCTGCGAGACGCTCATCTGTGACAACAAGTGCCCTTTGCCCCATGCGCGATGCGAACTTCGGCAAGGAACTGCGCTGGCCACTGCCGAACACAATGTTCCTCGGTGTGCGAATTGCCCCGAATAATGTCACCGAAACTCCTCCCACTAATTCAATCAGGCTGCTGCCGGCACACCGGCGAGCCGCAATAGACTTTCGTAAATTTCACTGACGACCGGGATTCCCTCCCGTAAACGGCGATCACGACAGGCTCGGCCCCGCTCGCCTGGGATCAAAACAGCATCGAACCCCTCGGCAGGTTCCATGCCTCGGATGGCTTGCAGATAGGACTCGAGTTCGCGGCGCGGTCCCGGCATCACGATGAAGAGGTCACCTTTGTTGCAAATGTTCGTGTCGTCGAGCGTCCCTCGAACGTCGCGACCGATAGCGGATGCGGCGAGCCCGCTTACCAGCAGCTCAAACGCGAGACCGAGCGCGTATCCCTTCGCTTGGCCAAAAGGCGCGATCGCTCCATTTTTCGCGGCTTCGGCGTCCGTCGTGGGATTGCCGTTACCGTCCAGAGCCCAGTGAGCGGGAATTTTTGCCTTTCGATTGGCATGATCGTGGATCTCTCCCATGGAGACCACACTCGTCGCAGTATCCATGACGAACGGACCGTTCACTGAAGGGACGCCTATCGCGATCGGATTTGTGCCAATCATCGCCTTGCGAGAGCCCCAGGGATGAACGAGTGCCTCGCTCGTCGACAACGCGACTATCGAGTATCCCTTCGACGCGACGTACTCAGCGTACCAGGCGAGCATACCGATGTGATTTGAATTGGTGACTGCCGCGGCGGCGATACCCGTGCCGGCCGCCCGCTCCAACAGGGCATCGATTGCGCTCTTCGCAACGACCGGGCCAAGTCCTCGTTTCCCGTCAACAACCAGAAACGCGCTTGAGGCCCATTCGTGTTGCCCCGTCGCACGGGCGTTGGAAACCCCGTTGACAACCCTTGAGATGATGCGTGGAAGCCGAAGCACCCCATGCGATGAGACCCCGCGCAGCTCCGCCTCAAGCAATACTTCCGCCTGTAACGAGGCATGCTCAACGGGAGCGCCAACGCGCACCAGGGCCGCTTCGGCAAGGCTTCTGAGAATTTTTGCTTCAACCACTTTCACGATATCAAATCCTATCGGATATTCGATTGATGTCTTCGAAGTTAATTGATATAACGACGACGTCAAGACAAAATTTTCGATGGACCACCAAATGAAGAGCAATCAAGAGATCGAAACAGAGCTGTTGCGCCGGCCTACAAGCCTCGGGAACGACGTGTACGAAGCGCTCTACGCGCAGCTGATGTCCCTGAAAATTCCGCCGGGCGGGCGTATTTCGGTCGATGGGCTCGTCCGATCGCTTGGCGTGTCGCAAACACCGATCAGAGAAGCGCTCTCACGGCTCGAGGCCCAAGGACTTGTCGTGAAAACGCACCTAATCGGGTACAGCGCCGCTGAGCAATTGGACCGCGACCGACTCAATCAGCTCTATGAATTGAGACTGCTACTCGAACCCTTTGCCGCAGGTCGCCTCGCGCGGAGACGTGACGCCCAGGCAATCAGCGAGCTACGCGCCCTGGACCAGGAAATGCGAAGAGAAGACAAAGCTCAGTCTCGCGCCGCATATGGTGAGTTTGCGAAACGTGACGCCGAGTTTCACAACTTCATCGCAAGGCCCTGCGGCAACGAACTGGTTCACGAGAGCTTGCAGCGCCTCCACACACACGTCCACTTGTTCCGCTTGTACTTCCATGCGAGGGCCACGACGGACGCAAATCGTGAGCACGCAGAGATCGTCTCAGCAATCGAAGACGGCGATTCGGTTCGAGCTGAAGAAGCGATGCGAATCCATATCGAGCGCTCAAAAGCTCGGTTCGAAGATGCCTTCGAAGACAGCGGCGCAATGAAGTGACAAGACGGAAGTCATGAGGATCGAAACGGCGGCATTGGCTAGGGGGTGGGTTCGTGATGGCGCGGCAACCAGCCTTGATTGGTCGGGAGGTTGTCTTTTCTTGAAGCGGAGCCCAGGACCGGCAATGTTACGTCGGCCCACAACAGGGAAGTCATTTATGCGTGCCGTGCCTTGCTATTCCAGCGGTAGTCCTGGACGAGTCCGAGCATCGGGGCAGCTAACCGGAATGCTCCGCTAAGCTTCGATATGGAACGCCGCCGGACTTCCGAGCGAGAAGGGTCGTCGATTCTTTCGCCCTCAAGGTGCATGTCATTCTCCGGTGTGCGGACGGAACGTCGCGCTTCGTCATTCGACGCGTGAGCAAATTCCAGCAGCCTTCGCTCAGGTCGCCGAGGCTGTTCAATCGTACTGACATACGATCGAAGGACAGTCATCCCGCCGGAATCGTCGAAGCCTAGGATTGATAGGTCGTTGGGGAACGCGAGTTCCGCCGCCGGATCGCTTTCGCAGCGCCGAGCGTGGCGACAGGTTTTCCGGCGGAGAGCTCGTTGATGACGCTCAGTTCCTGATAGATGATGGATATTCCGGCCGCGTCGGCATCGGCCGGGGTCGTTCGCGGAAGGCCCATGCCCTCCGTCGCTACAGTCCGTTCGGGCAACATTTGCTGATATCGATTTGCAGGCGGACGCGTTGCTCAAGCCGCACTTTTCGCGTCAGACGACTTGCTCAACGGACGTCTTCTGAAGCGGTACTTCAAGACCGTAACGTTCTGAACGCGGTCCTGATTTCTTCACTGAAGAGTTCGGGTTCCTCCCAAGCGGCGAAGTGTCCGCCCTTGGCAACCCGATTGTAGTAGATAAGCTCGGGATAGGCCTTGGAGAGCCATTTCTTCGGCGGCTTGTAGACTTCGCCTGGAAACACCGTGACTGCAACAGGCACTTTGATGGGGGTCAACTTCGCCATTGCGCCCACGTTCTCCCAATAGATCCGACCGCTCGAAGGGCCGGTGTTCGTCAGCCAATAAAGCGTGATGTTGTCGAGGATGGCGTCCCTGCCAAGGGCCTTCTCCGGATCTCCGCGTGTGAACACCCAGTCTGCGATCTTGTCGTAGAGCCACGCTGCGAGACCGACAGGCGAATCCGCAAGGCCGTACCCAATCGTCTCCGGCCGCGTGCCCATGATGGCCGCGTAGCCGAAGCCGTTGTTTAGGAAGTCGCGAGCTTCATTGAAGATCACTTTCTCTTCCCGAGACAGACTGTCGGGCGCGGGCGTGCCGTTCATCAAGGCCTGTGCGGCGTCCTGAGGGAACGTGGCCGCGCGCTCCACCCGGTTGACATGGATGCCCAGCAATCCTTGGGGCGCCTGTCGGCCAAGAGCGTCGCTGATGATCGCTCCCCAGTCGCCGCCCTGCGAGACGTAGCGCTCATAGCCGAGGCGCTTCATCAGCGTGTCCCATGCAGCGGCGATACGCCGGGGATCCCAGCCCTTGTCCGTCGGCTTTCCGGAAAAACCGAAGCCGGGGATCGAGGGGATTACCAGATGAAACGCGTCGGCCGCCTTCCCGCCGTGTGCTGTGGGATCGGTAAGCGGGCCGATGACGTTCAGCAGCTCAAAGACCGATCCCGGCCAACCGTGAGTCATAATCAACGGCAGCGCGTTTTCGTGCTTCGATCGGACGTGAATGAAGTGGATGTCGACTCCGTCAATGTTCGTGAGGAACTGCGGAAAGGAGTTGAGCTTCCTTTCCGCCTTTCGCCAGTCGTAGGACGACTGCCAGTAGTCGGCCAGTTCTCTCAGCCTCTCGGGCTGAACACCCTGAGATCGATCGGTGACCGTTTCACCATCCGGCCACCGCGTCGCGGCAAGACGTTGCCGCAGGTCAACAAGTGCGGCCTCGGGAGCTTTGGCATTGAACGGGCGGATCTCGCCGGTGCCAGCCGGAACTACGTCGACGGCGTCCGCGGCGGCAGCCGCCAACGGGACAATGGCCTCCGAAAGTCCGATCGCGACGCTGCCGAACAGCAGGGAGCGCCGGGAAATGTGCATTCTTTGAGTTGACTGCTGGACTGTCATGACATGCCTCCTTTGCGAAAGACGCCTCCGGGACTCATTTGATTGGTTCAACGAGTGCGACGCCCTTGCTGACGATCAGAATGGCCGAGCAGCGCACGCATCTTTTCGAGCGGCTCGACGTTCTCCTCGACGTTTGTGATGGCGTTCTTGTTATTTCGTCCTTCTGGTTCAGAGGTAAGATGCACATTGGACACCAGGGGCCAGTGGGGACGCATCATTCCTCGGCTCCCCTCGCTACTGAACTAACCGTCGGCGCGAGGTGTTCGGCTGTGATCGACGGGAATGTAAGCCGCCGGGCACCTTTCCGGTATTTGGAGAAAATGAGAGCCACCCTCTCATTTCGAAGCACCGTATCGTCGATCAGTCCCGCGCGTGCGCGATCGAAGCTCTTCAACCGGCGACTATTCGCAAGGGACGGGAGGCGACGGCTTCGCGCTGATCAAACCCTACCAGCGCGCCATCGTGCCAACATTCAGCGACCTTTTGCTGGGGCGGAGCCACGGCTGGGGCAAAACGGCTCGGGGTCGAAACCGAGGCAATAAATTTGTGGAAGCACTTGTCCGCTTAGGGGCTGATACCTTACCGTCGGTGGCATCTGCTGCCGAATTCCGCAAAAGGTTCGGTTTCCAACGCATCCATTAAGTGGTTCGCGCGTTCTTCGCTGGACCCACGAAAGAGGAAACCAATGTCTTTCCCACGGCCACGATCAGAAAACCCCTCGCTGCGTTTCGAGGATGCGAAGTCCGCCGTACGAAATATCCTTCAAGAACTGCTCGCGTCCGCCAACGAGGCCGGATGGGGCACTGAAGAGATCACCGTGGCCATCGTCGAGGCCGCGCAGGTTCTGAAAGAAGCCAACAACAAGGATTCCGATCCTGCCGACGATCCGTCGATCAGCAACGCCGCGACGGAACAGATCGGTCGCGGTGAACTCTACGACTGACAGCGACCTCAGGCCGACCCGCCCGGTCTGAAATCACGATCGGCTAGCCTTCTCCTACGGCGGGATGGCCCTCACGCTCCCGCGCGAGGGCGGCGCCCGCATTTCGTTTCGAAAGATTATGTGCCTTCCTCGATGGCGGAGGTCTCGCTTGCAACAGGGCGCGCTTCGAACGCCAGGGGCGTATTACCGTGATCGTCACCTTCGCGCAGGCGCAGTCCTCGAGCTTAGAGCGAATGCGTTCAGCTTCTCATCGGTCGCCTCAAACGCGTGTCAGTATGGGAGTTACCAGTTCATCCGCAGTGTAAGAATGCGACGCTGCGGATTCGTCGCCGTGAAGGCATCGCAACCCATGATAGAAAATGCCAATTCGCGAAACAAAAAGTTGACACCTCAGGCTCCGCGATGTAGTAGCGAGCATCGATACTTTGTTTGCCGATATTTGTTTTTGCTGCGCCTTGCGCTTCGTAACGAACTTCCCCTCTCAAAAGTCGAAAATACCCGCTGTGCGTCGCCCAGCGGTGATCAACGTTGCTATGAAAGGGTTTGTTATGACCGCTGGCACAGTTAAATGGTTCAATGCCACTAAAGGCTTCGGCTTCATTCAGCCCGACGACGGCAGTGCGGATGTGTTCGTTCACATCTCTGCTGTTGAGCGGGCCGGCATGAGCTCGATCGTCGAAGGACAGAAGCTGGGCTACGAGCTCGAGCGCGACCCGAAGTCGGGCAAGATGTCCGCAGGTCGTCTCCAGTCCGCCTGAGCTTAAGCCTATCATGACCGCGGATGTACCGGCATGGCGGGCACGAGTTGAAAAGGTCAGGCGTGTGCCTGGCCTTTTTTTGTAGTAAGGCCCAAACCGCGATGAATGCCCTTTTCTATTTCCGACTTGAAAATCCAACTAGGAAGACACGTTGAGACACCCGAGCGACAACGGCTTTGCCGAACGACGGAATTCCGCAGCGGAAGCCAAAAAGCAGCTTCTGGCGAAGTTTGCGTCTGCCCCGAAATCGACCGATCCCGCGATGCGGGAACGACTTGCTGCACGCGAAGCTATTGCTGCCGCCAGAGAAGCACGTCGCGCCGAACGCGAAGCATCAAAGAAGGCGGAACACGAGCGTGTTCTGATAGAAGCGGCGGCACTGGCGGCGGCTGCAGAAGCCGACGAACGGGCCGAGGCAGAAGCCCGGCAGGCCGTAATCAACGATCGCATTTCTCGGGTCATCGCCGATGAGGCGGCGCGCAAAGCGGAACGTGACCGTCGATACGCGGCGCGCAAGGCCCGCAGAGGCTGATCGAATTCATGGAAGCTAGCGTCAACATGCCCACCGATGCTGCCGAAGATGTTCGAGCATGGCTGAAGGTTCTTTCCAAATACCGCCAGCCTCGCATCGGGCGGAGTGGCTTTGAGCTTCTGGTTACGGTCGTCCCGTTCGCCGCTTTTTGGGCTTGCGCGTCCATATCTCTCTCCCAAGGTTTCTGGCTCGGACTGCTATCGGTCGTTCCGGCATCCGCGTTTCTTCTGCGGCTGTTCATGATCCAGCACGATTGCGGACACGGCTCGTTCTTCGCCCGTCGGGGTCTCGACGATTGGACGGGGCGTGCCATCGGTGTTCTGACGCTGACCCCCTATGATTACTGGCGACGGGCCCATGCCGCCCACCACGCATCAGCAGGAAATCTTGACGAGCGGGGCACGGGCGACATCACCACGCTGACGGTCGCTGAATATCGCTCCCTCCCGCGTTTAAAGCAGCTCGGCTACCGCCTCTACCGGCATCCGCTGGTGATGTTCGGCATCGGTCCCGCCTGGCTCTTCCTTTTCAAGCAGCGCTTACCCTTCGGGATGATGGGCGACGGTCCGTTGCCGTGGATCTCCACCATGGCGACCAATCTCGCGATCGCAGCCCTGGCGGTCGCCATGATATGGTCCGTCGGATTTGTCCCTTTTCTCTCGATCCACCTGCCGATCGTGACGTTGGCGGGAGCGGCGGGTGTGTGGCTCTTCTACGTTCAGCACCAGTTCGAGGAAACTCATTGGTCGAAAGGCAACGAGTGGCGGTTTGCCGAAGCTGCACTTCACGGCGCGTCCCACTACGATCTGCCGCTAGTGCTCAGGTGGATCACCGGCAATATCGGCATCCACCACGTTCATCACCTGTCGAGCAGGATCCCGTACTACCGGCTTCCTGAAGTATTGCGAGACCACCCTCAACTGGCAGACATCGGCCGCATAACATTATGGGAGAGCCTGCGCTGTGTCAGGCTCGTGCTCTGGGATGAAACCAAGGAGAAGCTGATATCCTTCCGGGAAGCAGCGAACGCTTGATTCACGAAATCTGAGCAGACCGCCAATGCAAATCGCAGTGCGTCAAACTAATCATACCTCAAGGACCGAACATTGCAGACGATCACGCTTACGCCGACCCAAATCAGGGGCCTGAAACTCGCCAAGGATGGAGATCTGTTTCCCCAGGATGCCAAGAAATGGACCCATCTGAACGCCACCGTCACCTATGCGAAGACAGACAGGTTTAAGGAACGACCGCGGAAGGTCAAATTTTTGACCACTGCGACTTTAGAAGAGTTGAAAGAATTCGGCTTTCTGCGAAGCCTCAACCCGGATTCCACGGATCAAGAAAACGGTCATGGTATTACGATGGCGGGTAAAATCTGGCTTCTGAAGAACATCTAGCCGTATCCCGCTGTGGGCTGCCAATGGCCGCCGTTATGAATACGCGACAGAACGCGCCCAGCTGTGCCCCGCTGCACATTTTGCCGGCCGGAACAGTGCTCATCTGAAGCAACCAGTGCCCGCCAAACGGCGGGCAATGCTTCTTGTAGCGATCTGCAGGGCGTCCATTACTGCGCCTTCGTGGCGACCTACGGACCGCGCAGGTTATTGCTGCGACGGCGCCGGATTTCCCATCTTCTCTTGAACCTTCTTGGCCAAAGCGGGGTCGTTCTGCGCAGCCTTCAGAATCGATGTGTACTCCTCGACAGACATGTCCGGAGAGGCTTCAACGGCCTTAACCATCTGCTCGCTGGCTTCGGTCTGCAGCTTTTGCTTCGCCCCTTCGTCCGACATCGCCCCGATTTTGGCCGAATATTCCTGCCTGACCTTGTCGACTTGCAGATAGGCAACGGCGAAGGCCTCGAGTTTCTGATCGCTGACGGCCGCAGCCGCACCATTGCCATCCGCCTGCCCTTGCATCGGCTGCTTCTGTTGTGCCTGGGCCACTTCCGATGCGGACGCCGGACTGAAAATCATCAAACTGAAGACCGCAGCGGTCAACGTTGCAAGGGGTGTATAACGAGTGATCATATTCATTCCTCTGTAACGTGATTTGATCGGCAGCAAGACCGCCTTGATCGATCACTCAGCCATTGGAAGGCCGAGTGAGGTGGCGACGATGGGATGTTTAAGAGTGTTTCGTGCGGCAGTACCGCGGCCATTTGCTGACGATTGAGCGGCGGCTTTGTGGTCGTCGATATGCCAGCAGGCGCGTCCCATTGCGGCGCGGCACTATCGCCGCGGCCGTACTGAAGGATGAGGTGCGTAGGCTCCGTATGCGCCGACTGATTGTTTGCTCCTGGCTGACAGCCGGCGCGGAGTGCGCGCCGGCCCGGAGTGCTACAGTGCTACGCCTTCACGAAGGCCAGGAAGTCAGGGTTCACGACATCGGCATGGGTGGTGCACATGCCGTGCGGGAAGTTCTTGTAGATCTTGAGGGTGCTGTTCTTGAGCAGCTTGGCGGAGAGCGGAGCTGAATCCGCGATCGGCACGATCTGATCGTCGTCGCCGTGCATAACCAGGGTGGGCACGTCGATGATTTTGAGGTCCTCGGTGAAGTCGGTCTCCGAAAACGCCTTGATGCCGGCATAGTGGGCATTGGCGGCACCCATCATGCCCTGCCGCCACCAGTTCTGGATGACCGCAGGAATTGGCGTCGCTCCAGGCCGGTTAAAGCTATAGAAGGGACCTGTGGGCAGATCGACATAGAACTGTGAGCGGTTAGCGGCGAGCGCGCTGCGAAGACCATCGAACACCTCGATCGGCAAGCCGCCTGGATTCTTCTCGCTTTTGACCATAATGGGCGGCACCGCCCCGATGATGATCAACTTGGCGACGCGACCGGCCGGCTGCCCGTGACGGGCGACATAATGCGTCGCCTCCCCTCCACCCGTCGAATGGCCAATGTGGATCGCATTGCGCAAATCGAGGTGTTCGACGAGGGCGGCTACGTCCGCAGCGTAGTGGTCCATGTCGTGGCCGTCGCTGACCTGTGCCGAGCGCCCATGGCCACGCCGGTCATGCGCGATGACACGATAGCCGTTCTGAAGGAAGAAGAGCATCTGGTTGTCCCAATCGTCCGCGCTCAGCGGCCAGCCATGATGGAAGACAATCGGCTGGGCATCCTGCGGTCCCCAGTCCTTGTAGAAGATTTCGACGCCATCGCGTGTGGTGACTGTGGCCATTGTTTGAATCCTTTCGGAGGTAGTTGCGGTTGATTGGGCGACGGCAGAGAAGCTTGGAAGCATTGTCAATGCCGCCACTCCGAGACCGAACGCGAGAAGATCGCGTCGGACCGGATCAGGCGGTTCATGTGAAATCGTCTCTGTCATTAACAGCGTTGAACTGGCCAACGAGCCCGAATCTGCTGACCGGTTCTGCATCGGCGAATTCATCCTCGTCTTATTTGTTGATAGAACAAAGGCAGTATCGGCGATAGAGTTGGGATCATCCATCTACATGCGTCCAGGAATCTGTCGTGACCGTCCAAAACGCGCCGAACGATGCCCTGTCAGATGTGCTGCGCCTCGTCGATGCGCAGGCCATTGCATCCATGACGCTGACCGCCGGAGGGGATTGGGCAATTCGCTTCGCGGAGCCGGATTACATCAAGTTCTACGCTGTTCGTCGCGGTTCATTTTGGCTCATCCCGAGAGACGGCGGCCCGCCGCAACGGCTCACGGAAGGCGACTGCTTCGTCGCTGTTCGCGGAGAATTTATACTTGCGAGTTCGCTGGAGGGGCGATCGGTTCCTGCTGCCGAAGTCTTCAGTGACTTCGATCAAGGCGCTCATTGCGGCGAAGGCGAGGACATGCGTCTGATCGGTGGAAGTGTCCGCTTCGACACCGCCAACGGAACTATCCTGACGAATGTCTTACCACCCATCATTCTGATTTCCGGCGAAGCTGCAGCCGCAATTCATTGGTTGTTGGAACAACTGGATAGAGAATGGCGGCGCGCTGGGCCAGGCGCGCGCCTTGCCTGCAATGATCTGCTGCGGCTCATGTTCATCCATGCGCTCCGGACCTATATCGCCGAGTTGCCGCCCATGAGCGGCAACTGGCTGGCTGCGCTTTCTGACCCTTGTGTCGGCAAGGCCTTTGAAGCGATTCATGCCAATCCGGTTCGCAATTGGACGCTGGCTGAGCTTGCTAAGCTCGCGTTCCAGTCGAGATCTGCTTTCGCCGGTCATTTTAAGGCGACTGTCGGTGTCTCACCGATGTACTACCTCGCACGGTGGCGGATGCACCTCGCCGCCGCGCGGCTCCGCCGCGGCCGTGAGCCGATATCCTCCATAGCCGCTTCCCTGGGTTATGTTTCCGATAGCGCTTTCAGCGCCACCTTTCGGCGAATTATGGGCGTTTCTCCGACGCAATATCGAGCGGAGCATGCCCGCCTGTTCACGATGCCGCCGAGAGATGCCCTCCCGCGGGAAGGCTCCGTTCGAGAGCCGCGGCCCGGGTATAGAAACGACTGCTGCGGAGATTTTTGAAACCGCGAGAGACGTCCGCTTCCCAGGCCCCACCGGGGTTTTCAGTCGACCCTTAGCGCGAGCCCGGCTGGCGATTGGCCGCTGATGGGGCTCGCCACGCTCTTGGCGCTGGTCGTCGTTATCGGGAGCTTTGCAAAGCTGTTCGGCGTCTCCTAAAAGCGCACGTAAGCTGCTGCGGAAGTAATGCAAAACTTTGGTCCGATGTAACAGCGGACCAAAGCCCCAAGGCGGAACGCTTGATGGAAATACTCGTTGGGAAGCTAAGAAACAATGGAATCCCGCCATGGCCGATAGAAATCCCACAACTTCCCGTTTCACCTTCTGGAACGCATCGGTCCTTGCTTTGGGGATCGTACTCGCCGCCATGCTCTACGTCTTCGGAATAGCGATGTCCGGCGACACAACGGAGTTGACCGCAAGCGTCCATGGCGCAGACGTCATGGATACACGGGACGTCCCAAACTGACGCTCTATGGTGAAGTGCCGCCGCCCGCAAAACCTTGATATTCAGCGGCCACCGAGTTGCAGGACGCGCCGTCCCAGCCATCCGTCGCGTGAGCTTTGGCTGCGCTGAGGGACCAGCGTGCTAGCGTTGAGGGGAGTGACGCTTACCGCTCCCACCCCTCATCAAATGGAAACCGCTCCGCCCAGAATTCCTTGAGACGCGGGTCGGCATCGACCCGGCGGACGATTTCGGCCATCTTCGGCGCGCTCTTATAAAAGCGCGTGCGCCAGGGGCCGAAGCGCGAGATCACCGTCACGTAGAGATCCAGCGCCGAAAGCTCGTCGCCGAGGATGTAGCGGCCAGGCGTGATCTGCTCGTCCATCATGCGCCAGCAATCGGCGATCCGGTCGTGTAGCCGATCGATCACGCGCGGCCCGTCTTCTTTGCTCGTGGCGATGCGCATGGGATCGTCCTTGATCCAGGCGAACGCGTAGATGGCCGCCGACACGTAGGTCATCCAGCGTAGATATTGCGCGCGCTCGGGGTCGTTGGGTCCTGGCGCCAGCCGTGCATGTGGATAGAGATCAGCCAAATAGATCAGGATCGCAGCACTTTCGGTCATGATCTCGCCGGACGGCAGCACCAGCACCGGGACTTGGCGCAACGGATTGACCATCTCGACCCGCTTGCGCGCCGCTTCGTCCTCCCAAGTGACCGCCTCGATCACCTCGTGGGGAATTGCGAGAAGCGTCAGCATGGCCTCGATCGGAATTGAGCCTGATCCGACCGCGCCGAATATCTTGAGCATGGGCGCCTCCCAGCTAATCCTTCCCTCAAGCTCGCATCTATCCGTCTGTGGCTGCGCGCTTTACGAGTCCAAGCCCTAGTCAGCTATCGTGCTAAGATTTGGCCTTAAGAATAACGTCTGACAATCTGATCTCGGAGTCTAGTCTGGATGGGAGATACCCAGTGCGGAGGCTATCATCGCTGCGGTTACCAGCATCAACAAATATTCATCAGCGGCCCGAATTGAGTGCTCGCTTCCACCCGCAACTCCCACTTCGTTCCAACGTCCCTGCGCGCTATCGGGATGAACGACTATCGCTACCAGACGATCGTCCCGCCCCCTTCAGACTGAAGTCCAAGCGTGGAACCGTTTCCGCATCTCCTTCGTTGATCCTCCAACTACAACGTGCGGAAAGAACAATGAAAAGCTTCTGATTGTCACCGTGACAGCACGTGTTTGACAAATCGGATATTTGGATGGAGATGAACATGAGAAAGCTCGTAATCGCAGCCGTCATTGCGCTTACTGGATTGACGGGTACCGCAGCTCCAACGCTCGCCGAGACCGTTTTCCGGGTTGGACCAAGCGGGGTCTATGTCGGTCCCGGCTATCACAGCCCCCGCGTTACCATCACCGCTATTATCGCGACCGTTACCGGCCGCAGAATGCATCCTGCCACACAAAGAAGGAACGATATTATAGCGAACGTCAGGACAGATGGGTCACGAGGTCGACCCGTGTTTGCTATCAGTAGAACTGCTCGTCCGTTGCAGCGCGGTTGAAGGATCCGCCACTGCGGCGAATAGAATTGCGCTATCGCCCTGTGACGACCAGGGCGATGCGCTTTTTGGCAAAATTGATGCTGATGACCCTACCTCCAATGCCGATCACCGTGAGCGCGCCGATGCCTTCCTCTTCCAACGCGTCACGTCTTCGGTCACCGGATGCCCCTTAAGAGGGACGCCGTAAAGAGATGAACCGGCGCCCATCAGTTTTCCGACATTTCTGCAACGCTCGCTCTTGAAGGGACACGAACCGCAAGCCTATGAATTCGATTCCGGTGCATAACGAACAATTATGGAACGAACGAGCCATTTGTTTTTGTTGCCGTTTCGGCGCTCAACCCTTTGGGTAACGCCCTCGTAACCCCGGACGACCGCAAATCGATGTTATGTTTATCGATTAATTTTGGCGCGCGAAGTCACTTTAAAATAGCATCTTCGATGGTCGTGCACGGTCTACAGAGCCGGATTCCAGTAAACTTGTTGGCGACGCCCATGCCTTAACGGTCCATATGATCGTCCCTCCCACGGACAAGCGGTTATGACCTTTCCGCAAAAAAAGGTATAACTACGCTAAACACGTCCCCAGATGTGTTCCTTTACGTGCCGGGCCGCTAGTAGTTTAGTTGCGCGTGCCCACACCCAGCAGAGATCGTAGCCTTGAACGATCGGCGGGCTTCCCAGCGGCCGGCCTATCGAGACAGATCGGTCTTGGTGCGGTCATTGCCTTCTGCAGGCGGCGATTATCCGACGCCCCTCCTTGTCGAAAAAATGTAAATCTTCAAGATCTGCCGCTATCGAAAGGCGTTCATCAATCGAGATCGGCGAGCGGCCGGGGACGCGGAAAACGATGTCCTGTTTATTTGGCAGCGTGCCGTGAACGTAGCTTTCGGCGCCAACGAGTTCGACCGCACTCACGTGGACTTCGGCGGTGAAATCGGCTTGCCGCTCAGTTTTGGCGAGCCGAAAGTTTTCCGGCCGGATCCCGATCGTTGCAGTAGTTGGTGGGGCCGAAATCGCTGCAGGCATGGTGGAGTTGCTGGCGATTTCCAGAAGATTCATAGATGGCGAACCGATGAAGGTCGCGACGAATGTCGTCGCGGGTCTTTCGTAGAGTTCGATCGGCGTGCCGACCTGCTCAATCTGCCCGTTATTCAGGACGACAAGCCTGTCGGCGAGCGTCATGGCTTCCATCTGGTCATGGGTTACGTACACGCTTGTCGTCCCCAACGAACGTTGGAGCCGCCTGATTTCGACCCGCATCTGCACGCGCAGTTTCGCATCGAGATTGGAGAGCGGTTCGTCGAAGAGAAAGGCGGCCGGTTCGCGCACGATCGCGCGTCCCATGGCAACGCGCTGGCGCTGGCCGCCGGAGAGCTGCCGTGGCTTGCGCTCAAGGAAGGGCTCGATCTCGAGTGACCTTGCAGCCTTCAGGATGCGGCGATCGATGTCATCCTTCGGGACGTTGCGGTTCTTCAGGCCGTAAGAGAGGTTCTGGCGCACGGTCATGTGCGGATAGAGCGCGTAGTTCTGGAACACCATGGCGATGTCGCGTTCGGAGGGCTCCAACTGGTTGACCGTGCGCTCGCCGATCATGATGTCCCCCGAGGTGATGCCTTCCAACCCTGCGATCATGCGAAGCAGCGTGGACTTCCCACAGCCTGACGGGCCGACAAGAACGACAAGTTCGCCATCGCC
>NZ_JABAIH010000041.1 GCF_012641395.1 Rhizobium sp. P32RR-XVIII
CAAAAGGTAAGCACGGTCCACCTGGCTGGGCTTTAGAGTCTCTAGGAGATAGCGCGTGTCCCTCATGCACAATCCTCCCGCACAATGCACCGCACTGGATTGTCGATCAGTGCCCCCAGAAGATCGGAAATTCCGTCTTTTCGAGCATCGATTGCGTCACGCCGCCAAAGATGCGTTCTCGGAGCCGCGAGTGACTGTAGGCGCCCATGACGACGAGATCGGCTCTGACAGCCGTGGCATCTTGAATCAACGACTGCCTGCATCAAAAGGTAAGCACGGTCCACCTGGCTGGGCTTTAGAGTCTCTAGGAGATAGCGCGTGTCCCTCATGCACAATCCTCCCGCACAATGCACCGCACTGGATTGTCGATCAGTGCCCCCAGAAGATCGGCAATTCCGTCTTTTCAAGCATCGATTGCGTCACGCCCCCAAAGATCCGTTCTCGGAGCCGCGAGTGACTGTAGGCGCCCATGACGACGAGATCGGCTCCGACAGCCGTGGCATGTTGAATCAAGGTCTCATCGACCGTCTTGCCACCGCTCGCCAGAACATCGACCGTAACCTTGACTGCGTGCCGTGCGAGATACGTGGCGACGTCGGCTCCGGGCTCCTCGCCATTGCCCACAGTGGATGCCACAGGGTCGACGAGCGTCACATGGACCTCGGCTGCCGATTGCAAGATCGGTAAGGATAGCTGCACGGCTCGGGCGGCTTCCGGTCTTGAGTCCCACGCCACGAGGATCGAACGCGAAGCAAGCGTCGCTGGTTTATTGGTTGGATTGAAGAGAACGGGTGCAGAGGACTGGAAAAGAGCTCCGTCCAAGATGCGCCTACGCAAATCGTCGTTCCGAGCAGCCTGCTGACCTATCAGCGTTAGATCCGAGTAGAGCGCCCGTTGCGCAATGTCCTCGTCGGCCCAAGCGAACTCCGTGTAAAGGTCATTAACCTCGTAGGATAGACCGGACGGTCCGAGCATCTCCTTGACCGCTTCAATTTGCCCGGCGAGATTTGCGAGAGTGCTCTCTCGGTCCTCAAGCCACGCGTTGACAGCGGCTTCCCCGTAGCTACCGGCGTACGGGGACTGGTCGATGGCAACGACCGTCACTGACAAATGGGCATCGATCGATTGACAGAGAGCAACGGCGCTCTCCACGTCCTCTCGCAAATCGTCGGCATCGACAACGGCCAGAACTGTTTTGAATTGCATGATTTCGTCTCCCCTGCTCCGAAATGAGTATCGACTGACAATAGCAATCTGGCAGCAGCGGACCTTGATCCGTATCAACCGCCCAAGCCTCGTATAGGGGTGCCGCCAATCGCAGAGGCTTGACCAATATCAATGCAGAGGCTGCCGATCGGCACGATGTTGAGCAGCAACAAGGACTGGCGAACGCTGACAGGAGAAAGTTATGCTTGCGAAAGATGTGATGACGTTGACGGTGGTGACTCTCGAAGCCGACCATAGCATTCGACGAGCGATCGAAATCATGGTCGCACACCGGATCGGCGCGCTTCCGGTCATAAGCAGAGATGACACCCTGATCGGTATCGTCACCGAGGGTGATCTGTTACGCAGAATTGGATCTGCGAAGAGCAATACTGGGCTTAAGACCGGTGACGACAGAACAATGGCGCTTCGAGAATACATAAAGACGCGGAGTTGGTGTGTGAAGGACGTTATGACCCGCGAGTTGATCACTGCCAAACCAGAAACACCCGTTGGTCACATTGCAGATCTCATGCTCGCCAATAGCATCAAGCATGTTCCCATTCTCGACCGCGGCCGGATCGCCGGCATCGTCAGCCGCAGCAACCTCCTGCAAGCGCTGTTGTCGCCTCCTGCCGACTGCACCGCATCGGGCGACGAGGCGTTGCATCTTGCCGTCTGTACCCGGCTTCTCTCTGAATTGAACCTTCAGCCCGAGCGCGTTCATGTAGTCGTGTCGAATTGCAAGGTGACCCTCACGGGCGACGTCGACAGCGAATTGGAGCGGGTTGCAGCGCGTGTTGCCGCTGAAAGCGTTCGAGGTATTTCCGGGGTTGTAAATGAACTGGTGGTACCGAGCCAGCGGTCCCAGCCTTCGTTTCCTGGAGACTGAACTCCGCGGCGTTGGCGCCCCGAGGCGTGCGCCCCCGAATCCACGCAATACCATCGCCTACTCTTGCAGCAAATTACCTTCATAGGAACGCGCATCGGTATCGTCACCCGCAGCACTCAGTAAACAGCGCGATCGCCTCTACCGACTCGCCAAAAACCAGTTCTTGGCCATCAGCCGATTGCCTCATCGCCGGAACCGGACGCGTGTTCTGGTGCCGCCGCCCTCCCCGCCGTCCCCAGCGGCGGATGAAGGCGGCGGCTTTCGCGCGCTGCGAGCCTCATTCGGCGGCCGCTCGATACGACTCGGCCTCACGAGGCAATGTATGAAAGCTCCGCGTGGCACGTATCGCATTGATGCGGATCAAGGCACGGGCCGTCTGGTTTGCGAATGTCGCGCTTGCCCCTGAGCCGATCGGAAACAGAGACGGAGATTTCAGGGGCGGTATGGATGGCCGTAACCAAAGGGCTGATGTGGATCAATGACGTTGGCTCGGTTGTGGCGAAGTATCCCCAGAATGGTCAGCGTGAGGGCATTATGTACTTCCTGGCACTTGCTGTAGATTTTGATGGAACCCTGGCCCAAGACGGAGTTGTTTTGCCTGAAACCCTGGACGCGCTCCGTGGTCTGATGCGGTCCGGTCGGAGACTCGTTCTGGTCACCGGGCGGCGGCTTGACGACTTGAAGAATCTGGTCCCCGAACTCGACCTTTTCGAAAGAGTCGTTCTCGAGAACGGTGCGGTGCTTTACGAGCCGAAAAACGATCGTGAGCGCATCCTCGCACCGGCCCCATCGGATGCTCTCGTGCAACGCCTCGCCGAACGGGGGATCGCACCGCTCGAAATCGGCAAAGCGGTCGTCGCGACATGGCATCCGCACGAGAGAGCCGTACTTGCGGCCATCACCGAACTTGGTCTCGAGCTGCAAATCATTTTCAACAAGGGCGCGATCATGATCCTACCGACGAGCGTCAACAAGGCGTCGGGTTTGCGGGCTGCGCTTGATGAACTCGACATTTCTCCGCTCAACGTGGTCGGTATCGGTGATGCTGAAAATGATCACAGTTTCCTTCGGATCTGTGGGTGCTCTGCTGCGGTCGGAAACGCCCTTCCCGCGATCAAGCAGGCCGTGGACGTCGTGGCGGTGCACGACCATGGCGCTGGCGTCATCGAGATGGTCCGGCGGATCGAGAGCGAGGATCTGGGCCTCATCTCTGAAAGAAAGCGCGGTATTCCGGCCGGCGGCGATTTCCGCCATGGCACGCAGTACCTCCTGCCGGAGGATCTTGTTCTTATCGTCGGCAATTCCGGCTGCGGAAAATCCAGCTACGCCACACGACTGACAGAGGAAATGGCAGCGCGACAGCATGAATTCTGCGTGATTGACCCCGAGGGCGATTATATAGGTCTCGATAATGCCGAGACTATCGGCGGGACCAAGGACCCGCCCGCGACACAAGAGGCACTCCGTCTTCTGATCAGCGCGGGCGTGAATGTCGTCGTGAACACGCAGGCGCTCGACCTGAGCGAGCGGCAACGTTTGTTCGGAGTGCTGCTGACAGCAGTGGCCGAACTCCGGAGAACGACGGGAAGACCTCATTGGCTGCTCATAGACGAAGCACATCATGTCATGCCGGCTTTACAAAAAGACCGTTGCGACGGGCCTCTTGTGGGCTCCGGCGCGATTTTGCTTTCGCTTGAGCCAACGGCGTTACCTTTGTCTGTCCTACGGAACATCACCGTCTTTATCTCGATGGGCACGACTGCTGCAGCGATGGTTTCTGATTTTGCTCGTATCATCGGCGTGAGACCACCGAGCGCCCTCCCTCAACCTGCAGCCGACGAAAAGCTCATATGGCACCCGACACTCGATGAGAAAGTGATCCGCCTGATGACAAGGCCTCCTTCCCAGCGGCACAACCGTCATGCCGGCAAATACGCGACGGGTGACGTTGGCGATTGGCATAGCTTCTACTTCCGCGGCCCACGCCATGCGGCCAATCATCGGGCTGGAAACTTGAAGGAGTTCGTGACGCTGTCGCGCACTCTCGATGATGAGACATGGGACCATCACCTCTTGACCGGTGATTATGCCCGTTGGTTTCAACATGTGATCAAGGATGATGTGCTCACCCAACGAGCGTTGTCCGCACAGGCTGATTGGGCAGCCGATTCCACGTCGCACCGCCGCGCGCTGATTGAGGCAATCAACTCCCGCTACAAGTTGTGAATTTGCCAATGTCGGCTTAAGGCCTTAGCAGTCAGCCAGGTCCGCTCGAAATGAGAAATTGGCGCCTAGAGATCGGAATGCTTTTTCGGCTTGGCTCCCATTTCTAGATCCACCTCGTCCTCGAAGTCCCGCTTCTTGAGAGCAATGAACTGCCGGTATCCCTCGGGGTCGACCCAAACGGCCGCACCCTCCTTCGACATGCGAGCATACTTGCTCTCCATGTCAAAGAATTCGGTGTGGAACCCGAACCACATATCGGGCTTCAACATTTCTAGAAAATGGTGCGTGTTGCGATGATCGTCCGCGATGCCAGGATAGTCGGCTTTGTCGCCGGTGAGCCAGTAGCCGGGGTTGAAGCCCGCGCCGTCAGGCATGACGACGCTGTAAGCTTTCCCGCTCTCGATGATCTAGGTCATCCGGGGCGAAACTGCCGATGGCCTCAAGCGCGCATGCCGCCTAAAAACCGTTTCCCCGTTGGGAGGCGGCGGCTTCTCAGTGCCGAAGGCGCCTCGGAAGGTAAACTGCGATATAGCGGCGCATGCACCTGCGATGAGTTGCGCGATATTCGAAGGCGAATTATAAATTTCCGGTCGGCATTGCGGGGGCGACATGGCCGAGGACAATTCAACAGCGCCACATCTTCTGGTCGTCGATGACGATCCTCGTATCCGCTCGATGCTGAAGCGGTATTTCGAAGGAGAGGGATTTCGCGTCAGCGAGGCTGAAAATGGAACTCAGTTGCGGCAGCAGCTCCGGGACAAGATCGACCTGATCTTGCTCGACATCGGACTGCCTGGCGAGGATGGCTTGACGCTTGCCCGTGAGATCCGGGCCAGCCGTCAGATAGCAATCATTATCGTTTCGGGCCGCGCCGATGACGTGGACCGGATCGTGGGTCTCGAAATCGGCGCGGATGACTACATTGCCAAGCCGTTCAATCTGCGTGAGGTCTTGGCTCGGGTCCGCAGCGTTCTGCGGCGGACCCAGGCCTCGGTCGCCGTTCGGCCTGCCCAGACGTTGAATGCTGCAGGAATAACGCGCTTCGATGGCTGGACCCTTGATCACAACAGGCGAGAACTGAGAACGCCCGCCGGCAAAACCATCACTTTGACAACCGGCGAATTCGATCTTCTGGCAGTGTTTGCCAAGAACCCCGGCCGCGCATTGACTCGCGACTTCCTGATGGACCAGACGCGGGGACGGTCGTGGGAAGTCTTCGATCGCTCCATCGACGCGCAGGTGACGCGGCTTCGGCGGAAAATCGAAGCGGATGACGGAGATAGCGCGCTGATTAAATCAATCCGTGGCGTCGGGTACCTCTTCACGGGACGAGCTGAACATCTCTGAACACGGTCCGTGTGCTTATGGGGGTCGGGACTCATCGTCGTCCGTTGCTGAAGATTGCTTCCAGACGCTTGGCGAGGTCGACCGCAGTGTAGGGCTTTATCAACCATTGGTCGTTCTTGACGTCAATATCCTTGAACGCCCCCAGGTCTGCGTAACCGGACGTGAACAGCACTGGAAGCCCGGGCTGACGTTGACGAACTTCCAAAGCCAGCTCCGCTCCAGACATGCCGCCGGGCATGACCACATCGGTGAACAGGAGATCGATGTCTCTTTCTCGCTCCAGCAGATCGAGCGCCGCTCGACCGTTTGATGCCTCCACCACCCTGTATCCAAGCTTCTCTAGTCGCGCCACTGTGACGCGCCGCACGCGATCGTCGTCCTCGACTACGAGGACCCGTTCACCCTTCCCCTCCGGCAACGAAGATTTACTTCGTTTCTCGCCGGCATTGCCTATCTCGCGAACATCCCGCGCTGCCGGGAGATAGATCCGAATGGTGGTTCCGTGGCCTTCTTCGCTGTATAGGGCGATATGTCCGCCGGATTGCTTGACAAAGCCATAGACAGAGCTCAGTCCCAGTCCGGTTCCCGACTCCTGTGGCTTGGTTGTAAAAAATGGCTCGAACGCCCTTTCCTTCACTTCTGTGGACATGCCGGTGCCGGTGTCGCTGACCATGATCAGGACGTATCGGCCGGGGCGGACCTCGGAATAGGCTTCAGCGTAGTCCTGGTCGAGCTCCGTTTCTGATACCTCCATTGTCAGGATACCGCCATCAGGCATCGCATCGCGCGCGTTGATGCTCAGATTAAGCAATGCATTTTGAAGCTGCGATGCGTCAACGATGATCCGGCAACCTATTGTGATGCTGGTCTTGATCTCGATGGTTTCACCAAGGGTGCGGCGCAATAGGTCCCCCGTCGCCGCCACCAGCTGGCCTGCGTCCGACAGAACGGGATTGAGCGGCATTTGGCGACCGAAGGCCAGCAAGCTGGCGGTCAGTTGCGCGGCGAGGTCGGCTGCTTCCTGCGCATCCGTCATTAACTCGGGATGCTGGCCGTCCAGTTTCGCCTCCAGCATTTCCAGGTTGCCCTTGATGACGGTTAGAAGGTTGTTGAAGTCGTGCGCGACACCGCCGGTCAGCTTGCCAATCGCTTCCATTTTCTGGGTTTGACGGAGCTCCTGTTCGATACGCCGCTTTTCCGTCTGATCCCTCATAAAGCCGGTGAAAACCTTTTCGCCTTCGAAATCCGCTTCCCCGACGTGCAACTCGAGGGGCAAACGCGTACCATCCTTCTTCAGTCCTGTCACAACCCGGCTTTTTCCCATGATCCGCCGCTCGCCCGTATTCAGATAGTGTTCAATGTAGCCGTCATGGGCGCTGCGGTCCGGCTCGGCCATCAGGATGCGCACATTGCCTCCGGTGACTTCATCCGCTTTGTAACCGAAGAGTTTCTCTGCCGTCGCGCTGAAGGAGCGGATCGTGCCTTGGCTATCGATGACCACCATGGCGCTCGGAACGGTCGCGAGGATCGAGCGCAGATGCGCCTCGCGTCGAAGTGCCTCGGCCGCAGCGGTCGAAAGCGCTCTTCCGACCTGATTTATCTCCTCTACTGGCGTCTGCACAGGCGACACGTCGGCATGGCTCGTCAGTTGCAGCGCAGCGCTTTGCAGGCTTGAAAGTGCTTTTGAAAGGCGAGAACCTGTCCAGGTTGCAAAGGCAATGGCAAAGGCTATCAAAGCGCTGCCGATGGCGATGAGGACCATCGAGGCTCTCCGGAAGGGAGCGTTCAAGCTCGAAAGCGGCATGGTAACGGCTGCTGTCCAGCCAGTATCTTGGGATCGCTCGAAGGCGGCAACGACTTCCATGCCGTTAAGGCTTCGCCCGGTCCACATTCCGTTGCGGCCGATCGTAGCGGCTGACCACTCGGGGGGCGACCGACGTCCCACGAACGTAGAGTGCGCCTGCGTTCGAGCTATGACACGGTCATCTCCATCAATTAGTCCTGCAAACCATCCCTGCTCAAGCTGCACCTGCGACAGGGTTGCAACGAAGTGCGTGGCAGGCAAATCGAGGGAAAGAATGTAAATAGGCTGGCCTTCTCGCACCACCGGAACATATTCGGTGACAAAGTATGAGCCATCGCGTTGAATCAAATTGCTGACAGCTGGCATTTTCGAGTCAGCGACGCGCCTTTGGTAAGCTTGACTAACCTCATCCAATTGCGGCAACTCGGATCCCCATGGCGCCGACGTACTCATTACAGGCCGCCTTTCGCCCGGCACTGTCACTGTAAGAGCATAACCAAGTGCGGTATAAGTCTCACTTGTGCGCTCATAGAACCCTCGGACATCGCCGGCGCGCAGTGCAGGCGATGTCGCCAGGGTCTCCAGAAGAATTCGTGGCGCTGAGAGCGAATGATCAACCGAGGCCGCCATTTCTCGTGCGGCTGATCGGGCGCGATCCATTGCTTTATTTCGTTCTGCATCAACATAAAACCAGGCAAGGGCAACAGCAAAGACAAGAATTGGTAGGATCAAGCCTGCGGAAAAGAATATCAGGTAACTGATCGCTCCCCAGGAGCGCGCTTCGCGCTGGCGCTCACCATTGCTTGAAGTGGCCGCCGCTCGCCCGGGACCGACATCAGAGGGAGCATCGTTCATTTTGCGAATTTCCTGTTGAGCATCCCACCGCATCCGGTCCCCGCAGCCTAACGAAGGACTTCCAAGAATCAATTGATCTAGCGCAAACCAAGTTTTTGTCGCATGGCCATCGCAGCAGCTCTTTGACGAGAGTCAATGCGCTGCGGTGGAATTACCCGAGACTTTGCTCAAATGGAGGAAAGTCCCATAACCAAACACGTTCTTGTCGCAACCGATGGATCAGACAAAGCCCGAGAAGCCGTGACGATGGCGGCAAACCTAGCCAAGAGTCTCGGAACAAGGCTCACGATCCTTCACGTCATCCTGCACGGGCTGAGGGCCAAAGAGGCGAGCCACCTCGCCGAGGCGGAGCATCTCGTGCGCCGTGTATCGGCCGTGACGTTGCCGCAGTTGGAGCGCATTCCAACCTCGATGGGCGAGTTATTCCGCGCTTCGCAAGGCCGCATCTCAGAGATGGTTTCCGTCCTGGGCAATCGGATCACCGAGGACGCTGCCGAAAGTGCCCGAAGCATCGGCGTCAGCGGCGTTGATACCCGCGTCGAGCCCGGCGACTATGCCGAAACAATTCTTGCGGTAGCTGAGGAAATCGGCGCAGACATGATCGTCGTTGGAAGCCGCGGGCTCGGGCGGTTGAAAGGCATGCTTGTCGGAAGCGTATCGCAAAAGATCATCCAGCATGCACATTGTTCGGTCCTGGTGGTGCGATGAAGGTCTCCACTGCCAGCGCACAGGAGAGCGGCACGAAACCAGAGGCGTTGTTTCGTTGACCTGACAGCAGGACATCTTTCGTTAAATCCACGACGAATACCCGGCAGCGCCGGAGGCCGCGGTGTCAGCGCTCGGAAATCGTGCCATCTACCATGACGGCTGGCTCGCCGCCACGCCGCCGCCGCAGCCGCCCTGGCTGATGGGCCAGGCCAAAATGCCGGACGTGGTCGACGGCTACGAATGGGAGCTCTACAACATAGCCAATGACTATTTGGAGAGCGAGGATCTCGCTGCCAAGATGCCGAGAAGCTGCACGACATGCAGCACCTCTTCCTGGTCGAGGCGGAGAAATACGGCGCGTTCCCGCTCGACCACTCAGTTCTCGAGCGCGCTCTTGCGCCGCGACCAAGCGCAACCGCCGGACGCATCCTCTTCAGCTATGCGGGCGAGGTGTCGGGTCTCGATCCTAGCAATGCCCCGAACATCCTTAGCAAGTCCTATATCATCACGGCACACGTGGACATTGGACCGAGCGAAGGTGGGGCGTTCGGCGGATACGGTCTCTACCCGATCAGGCGTCAACGACAACGACTATCACGTGCCGTTCAAGTTCACCGGCAATATCGCCAAGCTTACGGTCGAATTGAAATCGGTTAACTAGAAACGCAAGTTGGCTCCGCGACAGTGCCAGGGGACTTCGAAGCATCTTCTAAGCTCGGGTTGCACGCAGGCTTGCAACGGCCGAAAGGTTTGGCGTCGACCTTGCCAGATCGTGTTCAGGCTGCCGTCAGAAACGGAGCATACGTGGGCGCGGGCTGTAGAGAAAAGGCGGATGTAATGAAGAAGTACACTTGTTTTGCGCTCGCGGTTTTCGCGACGATCTCAACATCTAATACCTCGTGGGCTGCTACCACGGTGAAGGTTCTCGAAGGCGGCGAGGGTGGAGGTCCAATGACACTTACGCTCGACCAATCTACTATCAAGGCGGGCGATACGGTCTTTGCCGTTCACAACGACGCCATGACGGAAGAACACGAGATGGTTCTCGTGAAGCTCAAGTCTCCCGATCAGAAGGTCCCGTTGATCAGATCGAAGCATCGCGTCGACGAAAAGCAGTTGAAGAGCTTCGGCGAAGTTTCCGATCTTAAACCTGGCACGGATGGTCAACTGAAGGCGAAACTGACACCTGGTTCCTACCTAATCCTCTGCAACATCAAAGGACACTTCGAGGCGGGAATGCAGGCAACGCTCACTGTCACCGAATAGCGTTAACGACGGGTGGTGCGCCTACGGGCGGATCACCCGTCGCACGCTCTGGATGTCTGGTTGAGAATTGACCCTTAACCTCCTCTTCATCCGTGGAGGAGCATTGGTGTCGCATCGGTGATTGGGAGCGATACTTCACCGAGGTCAAGGCGGCCGACGATTGGGCCTGAACTTTGACAAGCATCAAAGACAGTCGTGCAGGAGGCAATCACTTTGTGCTGATTTGATAGGAGGGCAGTCAAGTGAGCATTAAAACCGTTTTGTGCATCCTCGGCGTCGATCGCTGGGAAAACGACATTCAGACCGCCGTCGAATTCTGCGAGGCACAAGGCGCACACTTGACCGCGCTGATGATCACTATCGGCGGCGTGCCGGCGTTAACCTATGAGGCTGCCTCCACCATGTGGCTGGAAGAGCAGCAGAAAGAAATCGATCGCCTTGCCGAGGAAGCGAAGGCAGTTAAAAAAAACCTGGAAAGGACGGCACTGTCCTTTGACGTCCAGCAGGTCTACACAGAGTTCGCCTGGGCCGACGAAGACATCGCCGAACGCGCTCTCTACGCCGATCTAGTGCTCGTAGGAGCTGAGGCCGCAAGCAATGAAGATCTTCAGAGACGGGTTATCGACGGAGCCCTGTTTCAGTCTCCGACGCCGATCCTCATAAATCCCCGGATGCAGGCCGTAGCAGCCGCTCCCAAGTCGGTGTTGGTTGCTTGGGATTCGAGCGACGAGGTCGCGCGCGCGACCCGCCAGTCGATGGAATTCCTGCAGGGCTGCGATGCCGTTTATGTGACACTCGTAGATCCTGTCGCGGCCAGGTTCCCGAACGGCGAAGAGCCCGGATCCGATATCGCAACCTTTCTCGCTCGTCACGGGGTCAAGGCGCAGGTCGACCGTATCTCAAGCGGCGGCCGTCGCGTGGACGAGGCCTTGCGACAGCATGCGACGGACGTGGCAGCCGACATGGTGGTTATGGGCGCCTACAACCATCCAAGAATTCAACAGCGTCTCTTCGGCGGCGTAACGAAATCGATGCTGAAGGACAGCCGGATCCCACTTTTCCTATCCCGGTGAACAAGGAGCCATAGCACCCCTCGCGGCCGACGGCGCTGCTCCGGACGCTCCTGTTCTTCATGCAAGGAGGAACGCCACGAGCGGCATGTCCGTTCGAACTTGACAGCGTGCTTTCTCATCAAAGTGGTCGATTAGGCTGCAGGCATTTTCAAGCCTATGGATTGGTATGATGCCCGAGTTTTTCGTTCATTGATCCACGGCAATCTCGCCCCGTCAATTCAGCGATAGGCTCGTATTAGTGGCGCGAAACTCGGTGCACCCGATGTTGAAGGCGTGCCTCAACGTCAGACTTTGACAATTCACATCGACGAAAAAGGACCAGAAAGATGGACAGGTTACGAATTCATTCAAAGGACTGGCTTCTCGTATGTGATGGATCCAAGGCCCTCTTTCTGCGCAACGAGGGTGACGCACAGGATCTCGATCTCGTCGAGGTCCGCACCTCGATCAATGAGAGAGTTTCGACACATGAGTCCGGCACCGACCGTCCGGGAAGAGTCTATGCGTCCGCCGGCGGTATGCGAAGCTCCGTCGAGGCCCCCGACCTTCACGAGCGGCAGGAACAGGAGTTCCTCGCGAACAATTGCGCGGAAGATCGAAGCAGAAGTCGAAAGCGGTGGAATGAAACGCCTGCTTCTGATCGCTCCTCCACACGCGCTCGGTATTCTCCGCCAGTATCTTGGAGTGAGAGCTCAGGGAGCCATATTCGGAGAGATCGCCAAGGACTTCACGAAAATGCCCGTACACGAGATCGAAGCTAAGCTTCAGGAGGAGGACGACTAAGAAACAATCGACGCAACTTCGATCAAGAAGCCTTCGCAACGGGCAGCTTGTATCTGCTTAGCTAATGCTTCTTTAGTCGCCTCGCCGTCAGCAGGTCACTGAGATGCGGAATTATGTAGCAAATGCCACAAAACGTCGGAGCCATAACCGCGGAAGTAATGCATTTGCATTGCCTCTTGGCTCTCCAATGCAAATGCTACGTGACAAGATGGAAGGAGGCGATTCTACGACCGTTACACTGCGCCAAGATATGTACTCGACGAGCCGGAATTCGAGCCAAGTACTGATGCTGCCGACATCGGCGTTACTCCCAAAAGAGGCGTGATCAAGCTCAGTGGAAACGTCGCCACCTGCGCCGAGAAGGTGTACCGCCGAGCACACTGCACGACGCGTCCAGAGGACGCCGTCACGGCTAAGGTCCGGAACGGCTGGGTCACCTTGGAAGGTAAAGTATCGCATATCTCACGAATCCTCTCTCCCGTTGAGGAGGGGCTCTTTCGAGCTTGTCCTTTTTAGCTGGACAGCCCGCATTTAGGGACGGTTCTGCGCGAACCGGCGAGTCATTCGCCTGACAGTCGACTGGGAAATGTTTGGGCGTTCTTGACCCGCATCAAAGTAGCGAGACCAAAGTCGTGTTTCGATGGCGTAGCTCAATGGTTGAGCTCAAGCACATGAATGGAATCCGGGATTTTTGGATTCAGCTTGGCGAACAGGAGATGATCATGCCTGACACAATACCCGTTAAGACAGAACAGAAGACCACGCCGGCTGCGGGCGGCATCTGGTCGCCGTTCGAATCGCTCCGCACCGAAATCGACCGTCTCTTCGACGACTTCGGACCGTCATGGCGTCCACTCGCTCGGCCGTTCTTCGGACGTGCTATGCCCTCGAGTGGGTGGATCATGTCGCCTGCGGTCGATATCGTTGAAAAGGATGACGCTTTCGAAGTCACGGCTGAAGTCCCCGGATTGGACGAGAAGAACCTCGATGTCAGGCTCGCAAACGGTGTCCTGACCATCCGGGGCGAGAAGAATGAGGAAAAGGACGAGAAGGATGAGGCCTATCATGTTTCCGAACGGCGCTACGGCTCGTTCCAGCGCTCGTTCCAACTTCCCGACGTCGTCGAGGCCGACAAGGTCAACGCAGCCTTCGCGAAGGGCATTCTCAAGGTAACGCTTCCGAAGAGCCCCACCGCAAAGAAGAATGATCGCAAGATCGAGATCAAAGCCAGCTGAGAAGCGGCAGGGTGGACACCGTCCGAGCGCGCCCGCCCTGCTCTCCTAAGAATCGGGTCGATGGCTAGCAATACGTCACGCACCACGGAGGCGATTCTTGCGGGAGCGGGATTTTGCCCGCGGGATCGCAAATCAGGAGGAACGAAAATGGGAGCTAGAGTCCTCGCGAAGTCCGAATGGGCACCTTATTTCTCGCGACTTCATAGGGTTGTGCAAGGCAGAGGAATCAAGATCGAAGTCGTCGGTGCGGCGCTCGGCGACCAGGTTCTCCTGGAATCCGCCGCCTTGCTGGGCGCGACCTACGAGCCCAGGCAGGACACTCTCGAAATTTCCGTGAAAGGCATAACGCACGTCATCAACGAGCCGCGGAAGATCTCGATTCAGATGGGCAACGGAGACGTGAGCGCAATCGAAGTGGTCGACAGCGCTGAGCGGCAGCAGATCCTGATATTCGCTTAGCAGATCGTGTTGGCAATGTTTACGTGCCAAAGACCACTGAAGCCACATTGCCAAAATACTTGTCAGCATCTCGTATGCGCTTCGGTGATGTCCGGCAAAGGACCAGCCGCGGCTACTCCGGCCGCGAATACGACTCTGACGCATTTGAGCGTCTCGATCGTCTCCGATGTGCCGCTCACACCTTGTGTGCGCTCGATCAATGCGCGGCTGGTATCCGGATCGCGCCGCCGAAAGAAAGGCTGGCGCGCCCGGCCTTCGGCAGTTTCGCCGACATCCTTGTCGTCGGCGTCGATGTTTCGACGGAGAAGAGGGCGGCGCGGGACTTCTTCACGACGTACGCCGGGTTTACTCTGCTTTATCTAATCGCGGCGAACGCCTAGATGTGAGATATTGAATATGCGGCAGATCACCCGATCTACCCGAATAGTTGAGGGAGGATGTCCTATGCCACTGTTCATAATCACAGGGTGTTATTCAGCCACGGCAGCGAAGGGAATGATCGCCGATCCATCGGACCGGGAAGCGGCGGCCCGTGCCATCATGGAAGCAGCAGGCGGGAAACAGCATTCTTTCTACGTCACGACCGGCGAAACTGACTGGATGATAATCGCGGAATTCCCCGACGGTGTTGACCTTATCCCCGCACTTCTTGTCGTCGGCGCATCGGGAGCAGTATCGAATATCAAAACCGTGCGAGCATACACGGGTGCAGAATTCAAGGCCGCCCAAGAAAAGGCGGGCAAAATCGCATCTGCCTACAAAGCCCCTGCAAAATAAGCAGACCACTCGTTGGATCATCTCTGGCAGCGGATGTTCGATCCGCTGCCAGTTCGTAGTTAGCGTTCCGCCACCTCGTTCACCGTCACGCCCGGACGCGCACTCTCTGAAACGATCCGCGCCTTGACCTCGTCAGGCCATTGGCGATGCGCCTCACGTCGACCGCGCCGCGTCGTGAGAACCTCCAACGTAGTCTCCATGGAGAAACTCCTTATCGCTCGTCCATGGAAACTCGATCACAGGTAAGGCGACAACGCGCAACGTGGGGGCAGAACACCGGTTGCTCTCGATCGTTCGCAGAATGCGGCGGATGACCGCAGCACGTCGTATGCGACTCGCTGCTCGCAGCCGAGATGCTCTGCAAGCTCGCGTATCCAGACGCCAGCTTCCTGAGCGGCGTCCGGAAGGGTTTGAAACGGACTAGGGCGCTCCCAAGGGGCTGGAAGGCCGTTGCTCACCAATGTCCTTGATCCCGGTCAAATCGTCGGCAGGTTGATCCTGATTGCGATGGGTCAATGCAAGACAATCGGGGATCTGATCGGATATCTCGACTTGGAGGATGTCAGGGTGAGAGCTGAGAGCACTTTTGATAGGGCGCCTGCGACTAACGTGCAGGAGCCGCATGCCAAATCCCGCGAGGAAGACGTCATGCCGCGCAAGCTCCTTGGTTTCATCTTCATGATGGGCCGCGGCCATCAGGGGGTCTTAGTGCTCCTTTCGGTCGTGCTCTTTGCCGTCGGCATCCTGCCGCTGGAGGTTCAGAGGAGAATCATCAACGGCGCGACGCAAGGCTCCAGCTTCAACGCCATCCTCGCGCTCGTGTTTGGCTACCTCGCGCTTGTCATGACAGAAGGCGGAGTTAAACTCGTCTTGAACATCTACCGCGGCTGGATCGGCGAAGTGGCCATCCGCTGGCTACGCACAGCGGTTCTGGACGTGCGAGAGCGTCACCTCGAGGAACTGACGACATTAGCTGAGGGGGTGGAGATGTCGATCGTACTCGCCGAAGCCGAACCAGTCGGCGGATTTGTCGGCACCAGTATCTCCGAGCCAATCCTTCAGGCGGGAGTGCTCCTGGCCGTCGGCAGCTACATGATGTATCTGCAGCCGTTCTTGGCGCTCGCAGTCGCTGCGGTGTTCGTACCTCAGGCACTTCTGGTGCCTATCCTGCAAAGCCTCATCAATCAGCGTGTAAAGACGAAGATCACCGTGATGCGACACCTTAGCGAAGAAATGGTCGATCACACCTCTTCGCCGAAAGCACCGCAGCACCAGGCGGCGCGTGTCCAGAGGCTGTTTTTGACGAACATGAGCATCTACAAGCTCAAGTACTCCCTCAATTTCCTGATGAACCTCATGTTTCAGTTCGGTTATGCGGGGATATTTGCACTTGGCGGTTACTACGTCGCAACAGGCAAGACCGAGATTGGAACGGTCGTAGCCTTCATCGCAGGTCTCAACAAGGTTTCGGGCCCCTGGGATGCATTGGTCGACTGGTATCGCGACCTCAGGGTGACGCAAGTCAAATACGAACTGATCCGAGACGCGAGCGCGACGAACTCAACAGAATGAAGTTTGCTGTCGCACCGAACGAATGCGGCATGACTTAGCGCCTCGGCTGAACTTGACCAAGGTCAAAGAAATAAGCGCCCTCGCGTGCGAGAAAACCATCTGTGCTAACTCGGCAGAACCGCGATGAAACGTCGGAGAGCCTTCCAAATTGGATACGCTATTGCCGCGCTCACTATCTGGAGATCGATTCAGCTTTGGTTGGCGTCGCGCGACGTCGTGGATGTCCCTTATAGGGACCTCATGCAGATGGAGCATCGGCAAGTCGAAGGCCAAGGTCTATCTTGAGCGGCAACTGGCGTGACCTTCGAGACGTTGCCGGCGCAGAGACGAGGCAAAGGCGGAGCTGCAGGAACTCGTTTCATTCTGGAAAGAGAAGGAGCGTTATGGACGGCCTGTATCCAAAAGGGCATCCTTTTGGTCGGACCACCCGGAACGGGCAAGACACTTTTGGCTCTGACCTTGCCCGTTGAAATGATCCATTTTGAAGTAAGCTCTGGCCCATTGAGAGGACCAGGGAATGAAGCGCAAGTGTTTTACAGACGAACAGATTATCGGCATTCTGAAGGAGCACGAGGCGGGC
>NZ_JABAIH010000042.1 GCF_012641395.1 Rhizobium sp. P32RR-XVIII
TGTCGCGAAGATGGCTGTCATACTGGCGTCCGATGCTGCCTGCTACATCACCGGAACGACGGTCTTTGTCGATGGCGGCATGAGCGACTACCCGTCCTTTTCGCACGGCGGCTGATCCTAACATGGCGCAACGCATCGAGGACTATGGACTAATCGGTAACATGCTATCCGCAGCGCTTGTGGGAAGGGACGGATCGATCGACTGGCTCTGCCTGCCGCGGTTCGATTCCCCGCCTGCTTCGCCGCACTGCTAGGCACCCCTGAAAACGGCCGCTGGAAGATCGCCCCGGTGGGCGAGGCGGTACAAACGAGCAGGCGCTATCTTCCCGACACCGCGATTTTAGAAACCCGCTTCGAGACGGCTGCGGGCGTAGTCACGCTGACCGATTTCATGCCGATCAACAAACATGATCGCGCCCTCGACTTGATTCGTATCGTGACGGGAGTCTCAGGCGCGGTTGAAATGGAGATGGAACTTGCGCTGCGCTTTGAAAACGGTCAAGCGGTGCCTTGGGTACGGCGCAAGGATTACGGCCTGAGCGCAATCGCCGGCCCCCATGCGGTAGAACTGCACACAGACCTGCCGCTCGAAGGACGCGACCTGAAAACCCGCGCGCGCTTTACCGTGAATACGGGCGACAACGTTCCGCTGACGATGTCATACCACTCCTCCAACGAGCAGCCACATTTCGTCGCCGACCGCCGCGATGCACTCGATCGCACCGCGATCTGGTGGCACGAATGGGTCAAGCACGGCAGCTTTGAAGACATGCCTGACATCTGGCGCGAGCCCGTGGTCCGTTCGCTTATCACGCTCAAGATGCTTATCTACGCCCCGACGGGCGGAATTGTCGCAGCACCCACCACCTCGCTTCCCGAAGCGATCGGCGGTACGCGAAACTGGGACTATCGCTATTGCTGGCTGCGTGATTCAGCGCTGACGCTCTATGCATTGCTGAATTCGGGGTACCGCAAGGAAGCGGAGGACTGGCGGCAATGGCTGCTGCGCGCGGTCGCAGGTTCTCCGGATCAACTCCAGATCATGTGTGGAATCGCGGGCGAGCGTTGGCTGCCCGAGTTCGAGGTGCCGTGGCTAACAGGCTACGAAGGAAGCAGTCCGGTCAGGATCGGCAACGACGCTTCTGGTCAGATGCAGATTGACGTTTATGGCGAACTGATCGAAACGCTCCATGCCGCGCGCGATGCCGAGTTGCAGCCGCAGGAGGAGGCCTGGCGGTTGCAAAAGGTCCTGCTCGATCATTTGGAGACGGCATGGCGACTGCCCGACCGGGGAATTTGGGAAGTACGTGGAGCCCCGCGTCCGTTCACCCACTCGCGTATGATGGCTTGGGTTGCCCTCGACCGAGCCATCACTAGCACTGAGCGGTACGGGCTAAAGGGGCCGGTGACGAAGTGGCGTCACGTGCGCCAACAGGTTCACGGTGATATTTGCACCAACGGCTTTGATGCGAAGAAGAACAGCTTCGTTCAGTACTATGGAGGCGACACGCTCGATGCGAGCCTGCTGCTCATGCCGCAGCTGGGTTTTCTGCCGGTCGACGATCCACGGATCGGGGGAACGATTGATGCGGTCGAGCGTGAGCTGCTGCAGGGCGGGCTCGTAAAGCGTTACTCCACGGGCGAGACGGACGACGGGGTCGGTGGCGGCGAGGGAGCGTTCCTAGCGTGCAGCTTCTGGCTGGCTGACGCCTACGTGCTTACCGGGCGCGAACAGGATGCCCGCAACTTGTTCAACAGCTTGCTCGGCATTCGTAACGATCTCGGCTTGCTCGCGGAGGAATATGACATCGTATCCGGTCGCCTCCTCGGAAATTTCCCTCAGGCGTTCTCGCACATCGGCCTGATTAACACAGCGCATAATCTTGTTACCGCCGGCGGACCGGCGCGACAACGCGCCGAGAAGATCGCGCCAAGCAAATCATACAAGGTTTCGCCGGACAGGCCGTAGCAACCATTTTCGACGGAGTTCTCCCTCGGGGAACAGGCTATACGGCTTTGCCTCTCGTAGATGGATAATTAGCTATACGGCCGACGCGAGGCAAATGTCCGGACTGCCGTTTCTATGCCGGCGTCAGGTCTTCCAGGACTGCTGGAGCCGCCCTCTCAGGTCACGCAGATGGCGTGGAAGGAAGGCGGCGAGGAAGCATGTCGTCCTTGTCGGTACCTTTCCCGGTACGAAGGAGCGTCGTCTGGCCGATCCATCCTATGCTCTTCAAGGCCGCAATCACGTGGAGGGCGATCACTTGCGCGCAACTATTCGAGTGCGCCGGGCTGACGGGGAGGCCCGGAGACTTGCTAGAATTCGCTTGCGGTTCTGGAGCGTGCGCTCTATAACACTTCTGGATCGAATGCTCCCGAACTACTGTAAACAGGTCGATACGATGACTGAACTAAAACATCACACCGTGCGTGCAAACGGGATCCGACAGCACTTCATCGAAGTGGGCCAGGGCGCTCCGGTGGTCCTGCTTCATGGCTTCCCCTTCACAAGCTATACCTGGCGCCACCAGCTCCCGGTACTCGCCAAGCAATACCGCGTCATCGCCCCCGATCTGCGCGGCTACGGCGAGACCGACAAACCGGTCGGCGGATACGATAAGCGCAATATGGCGAAGGACCTCCGAGAACTGATGCGGGTACTTGGGATCAAAAAGGTTGCCCTGGTCGGCCATGATCGCGGCGCGCGCGTGGCGACCCGCTTCGCCAAGGACCATGCAGAGGCCGTCGACCGGTTGGTGGTCATGGACAATGTACCAACCCGCATTATAGCCCGCGATTTCGACTTCGCGAAAATGGCCAAGACGTACTGGTTGTTCCTTTTCCATCTCAAGCTCGACCTGCCGGAGGTTCTGATCACCGGCCGCGAGGAGCAGTGGCTACGCCATCTTTTTTCCGAGTGGTGCTACAATCCCCATGCCATCTCCGGCAAGGACTTCGAGACCTATGTCACCGCCTACCGCAATCCGGGCGCGGTGCGCGGCTGCCTTGCCGACTACCGTGCAAGCGCCGAGGATCTTGCTCAGGATGTGGCGGATGCCTCCACCAAGATCGCCTGCCCAACCTTCTCGATCTGGGGAGCCGATTTTGATGGCGTAGGTAAATCCTTCGACATGCCCGCCGTGTGGGCGGAAATGGCTGAGAATCTGCGCACGTTTGCCGTGCCCCAATGTGGGCATGTTCCCCAGGAAGAGCAACCCGCCATGACGACCGAGCTGCTGCTTGATTTTCTAGCCGGCTGGGCCGGCTGACAGCATCCATACCAACCGCGAGACCATCTTTCATTCTCTATGGCCAGACATCACGCCTGAAAATAGAGAGTTGCTCTATTACGCGCAACTGACATCAAGGTAATAACAATGACCAAGAGAACCTTCCTCGTGACTGGTGCCAGCAAGGGCATTGGCCGCTCCCTCTCCGAACGGCTTGCTTACGATGGTCACCACGTCGTTGGCATCGTTCGGGACCCCACGGATACCAGCTTCCCGGGCACATTGGTATCAATTGATCTCTCTGATCGGCGCGCGACGGACATCGGGCTCAGGGAATTGACGGCGAAGTTCGACTTCGATGGCGTCGTCAACAATGTCGGTTTCATCAAGCTTGGCAGCATCGGCGAAATCAACATCGATGATCTCGAAGAGTCCTTTCGCCGCAACCTGACGCCGGCCGTGCAGGCCGTTCAGGCTGCGTTGCCGGCGATGAAGGCGAAGGGTTGGGGTCGCATCGTCAACCTGTCCAGTCTAACCGTGCTTGGGATGCGAGACCGCACCGCCTATGCCGGTGCAAAGGCCGCAATCTCCAATTTCACGCGTGTCTGGGGACTGGAACTTGCTGGACACAACATCACCGTCAACGCGGTCGCACCCGGTCCGACTGCGACGGAAATGCTGCGCAAAAATAATCCTGTCGGCAGCGAGGCAGAGGCACGCTTCCTATCGATGATTCCCCTCGGGCGGCTGGGCGAGCCACGCGAGATCGCCGCCGCGATCGCCTTCTTCCTCTCCGAGGACGCCGGTTTTGTCACTGGTCAGACGCTGTTCGTCGACGGCGGCGGCTCGATCGGCAAGTCCTGAGGCTGAGGGACGGACGTTCAAACTTGAGATCTGTTATCCGTCATTTCTGATCTTTGGCAGAAGCCTCGGAGGGCAATGGTCCTGGGATAAGTTCTAGAGCGCGATGCCGAAAAGTGTGCGATGCCCAGTCGACATCTGGCCGCACGACGCATCTTTGCCGAACGCTTCGGATACACTGTTCTCACCGACCGAAAGCCCGCCGCCCGCCTGTCACACCAACTGATGCAGCCAGTCAGCAACGACACCTTGCTCCGAGTTGTCCGTCGCCGCATCCGCGCTCCAACGGAGACGCTGAATGTCGTTGGCATTGATGACTGGCTCGGCGTCGCAATCATCGCTATGGCAGCATTGTTTGAGGTCTGGAGAGGCGACGTATTGTCGCGCTTCTGCTGGATCGCGAAATAGCAACGGTTGAAGCGCGGCTAACCGATTATCCAGGCATAGCAGTCGTATCGCGGGATCGCGGCGGCGATACGGCGAGGCGACGGCAAGCGCTTTGCCGCGATACAAGTCGCAGATCCACTGCCATCTCATAGAAAATGCAAGCAGTGCGTTTTTGGATGCTGTTCCCAAATCGATGCTTGTTACCCCGCGATCGATGGGCGCTTCTATCGTGAAACCCGACCTTCTCCCCGCAGAGCCCCCCAATATGAAGCCTATCTCCGCCCGGGGCGGTCGACAAATCCATCAAAGCAATGAAAGACGAAAGCTTCCCTCAAGGAGATCGTTCGATGATCTGATATCAGCCGCGGAACAGTGCGCAAGATTGCACGGGCATGCAGAACGATGTGTTCCATGTTCGGGAAGCTTCCTCGAAAGTAATTTGACCGTTCTCGATGGACTTTGGATCGAGGGTCGCCACAACGGCGGTGAGCTTTGGCGGCGTCTGAAAACGAGGGGTTTTGGAGGCTCGCTACGGGTCACCGAATGGGCGACCCCGTCGGCGCCGCGCTGATAACCTTTTGCCTTATCCGACGTCAACGCGTTCCGTCGGCCCCGAAGATCGCCCGCATGATGACACCAGCCGAAACAATCTGACAAAAACAAGCGCCATGATGGCTGCAAATATCGAGAGGAGCGTTCTGGCATTGTCGGAGGCAAGAGTTTCGCTCGACCGGTACCAGATGATGATCCGTAGGAGAAATGTGTTTGAGTTGGCCTCGCGGATCGATTCCGTTCGCGAGCCGCTCAGATCAACAAGTTGAAGCTTGTGAAAAGGCAAATGTATGGACGGGCGAAAATTGATCCTCTCGAAGCCCGCCTTGTCGGACTGTCGTTCAAAGGTCATCGAAAATGCGTCTGACCAAGGGGTTGACAGTCTACAACGGGATCTTGCGACGGATGCCCAAGCGACAGAGGCTTACCTCTGCGGTAGAGGGGTATTACAGCGGAGGTCTTCCTCCGCTGTAATACTTCAGACAAGACGTGTCGTTATCTTGACCGGATTGGCAAGAGTATCATGAATGGGGGAGCTATTCGGCAACTCGCGAACCAGTTCTTCGAGTTGTGCCCTGCTTGCCGTTTCGCTGGTGACCATGACGTCGACTTTTATTGCCTGCGCGCCT
This sequence comes from Rhizobium sp. P32RR-XVIII, assembly GCF_012641395.1. Classification (GTDB taxonomy): domain Bacteria; phylum Pseudomonadota; class Alphaproteobacteria; order Rhizobiales; family Rhizobiaceae; genus Rhizobium. The sequence continues at coordinate 5,660 of NZ_JABAIH010000042.1, forward strand.
TTGCGCACCGAACTGTCGAGGCCAAGGAAGCCGTTGAGATCGATATCAAAGCCGAGGTCAAGTTCGAGCCCGTTCAGGTCTATCCCCTTGCTGGCGGCCATCGAGGCAAGGGTCACCGTACAGTGCATGGAGGACATATTCCGCGGGGCTCGCGCCGGTATCGGTGCCAAGGAGGACTACCGGCTCGTCGCTGACGAGAGCAAACTTGCCATCGCGCGCGTCGTCCGCTTGACCGTTTTGTATCAGCGGCCCGGTGTGCGAGGCGATAGCTAGACCGCCATTCGCCTCCCCTTTGATTTTGAATGTGACTTTGCCGAGCGCCGGCTGCTTGCGAACCGCCTCCTGCGTTTCGCGGATTGAGTTGATGTTGGCGAAGGGCTTCTTCGTTGCTGTCAATTGAGCCTCCTTAGAGATTTGCGTTCCGCGGGTGGGACCTGCTTGATCTGACGCGATCAGGCCGCGCCGCGTGCAGCGCTGTCGATGGGATATGTTGGGAAGTCTGTGTAACCCACTTCCTCGCGTCGAGTGTAATAAGTTGATGGGTCCGCTTCAGCCAAGGGCCAACCGTGCTTAAGACGTTCGGCAAGGTCCGGGTTTGCGATATATGGTCTGCCGAAGGCGATCAGGTCCGCTAACCCGGTGTCGAGGGCAGCCTGAGCGCTCTCGCGGCTAGTGAAGCCGCCGGCCCAGATGATTGCGCCAGGAAACGCCGCCCGAACCTTGGCAAGCAGAGCATGGTCGATGTGGTGTTTCTTGAACTCGGCGCTCTCCATGTTTCCCGCAGGCATTAGCTCGTAGACCAGATGCATATATGTGACACCGCGGCGACCCAATTGCTCACAAACGTACAGCAACGTTTCTTCGACAAGCGGGTCCGCCGGCATAGAGTTGAACCTGCCGAACGGAGACAGGCGGACGCCAACACGCCCCGGGCCCAATTCACGCACCGCCGCGTCGACGACTTCCATCAGGAAGCGCGTGCGATCTTCGACGCTACCGCCTCCGTAGCGATCGGTGCGCCTATTGAGCACCGAGTTCATAAACTGGTCGAATAGATAGCCGTTAGCTGCGTGGATTTCGACGCCATCGAAACCGGCCTGCCGCGCGTTGGCGAAGGCTTGGGAAAAGGTGCCGACCAAGGCTGATACTTCATCCGTCCCGAGGCGTCTTGGCGTGCCGGCACGGACATAGCCCAACTTGCCATCCGCGTCGTGGGCAAACACATCCGAATGCTCAGCCCTTTCCTCGGTGGCGCCCCAAGGGGCCTCGCCATTCGGCATGAGCGACGGATGCGCCATCCTGCCAACGTGCCATATCTGTGAAAATATCTTACCGCCTTTGCGATGAACTTCATCGGTCACCAGACGCCAGCCCTGCCGTTGGGCTTCCGTGTAGATGCCGGGCGTCAGAGCGTAGCCTTTGCTGGACGGGGAAACGTCGGTCGCCTCGGTCACGATCAGTCCGGCGGTGGCCCGTTGCCCATAGTAGGTGGCCACCAGCTCATTGGGGACGTCGCCATCAGACGTCCGCGTGCGGGTCATGGGTGCCATGACAATGCGGTTCTTCAGCGGAACGGTGCTACCAAGCCATTGAGATTCGAACAGGTCCACCATAGATACTCCTTCGATTGTTGCTGATCGAAGGTTTACCTGTTGGTAGCCTTCCCGATCTACACACCGTTTGGTCAGTGGTGGCGAATGAAGATCATCAAGAGACTGCCGGGCTTGCCGGTCGAGCGCACGCTGGGTGTCCTCTCCGGGCGCTGGAAGGCAGTTATCCTCTATGTGCTGCTGGATGGTCAGCAACGCACCTCCGAGTTGGAAAAGCGCGTTGCAGGCATCTCGCAGAAGGTGTTGATCGAGCAACTGCGAGCGCTTGAGGAACATGGAATGGTGAGCCGTCAGCCCGTCGCCGGGGATCCTCAGGGGATCGAATACCTGCTCACTCCACTCGGCGAAAGCCTGCGGCCCATCTTGGATTCCCTCATCGAATGGGGATCCCATCACGCCAAGGAGCGCAATGAGGTAGATAGGCTTCTTCCATGCAATGCTGTTATTCGAGATCGTACGACCTGACATCGGTAACTGTCAGGTGTAGATCTTACTGTCGATAGCAATAGACAGTGGGCAGTGAAGACTCGTGGATAGTTCGGCATCCCAGAGGAGGTCGCTACAGACCACGCAGGGCCCCCTCGACGCGGAATTCCACGAAGCGGTGCTCGCGTTGTGTTGTAGTCGTCTCATGCGCCAGCTGGATGCCCAAGCTGCGCGGTCAGATCGAGCGTTTCTTCAAATAGGATGAATCAGTTGCGCCTCTTTATTGGCCAGCGTCGAGCATCCCGGATGATCTCGTAATCGCACCCTCTGCGAAGCGAAGATGTCGTCGAGTTCATCCTCACCGACGACGGCCGGTTCCGCATGAGGAGCTGGTGGCGATGGGCTCGAGCGAGGAGAGGATCATGGGTTGGGCTTCCAATCAATGCCGATAGCCGTCAGCGGCGGACGTACGACATCCCTCAAAACGACCTCGTCCGGACGTACTCGCGCCAGCACACGCAACCCGAGGAGAACCGCAAGCAGATGGCGGGCGTGTTCTCCTGGCGAAGGTGTTGGGGGGATCTCGCCGGCCTCCTGCGCGGACGCAAGACAGCGCCGGAAGAACGCCTCGATCATCACGGTTTCCTCGGCGACACGCTGTTGTATCTCAGGATCCTCAGGCGTCGATTCCAAGGCTGTGTTCACAAGTAGGCAACCGCGATGCTGCTTGTCCGCAATCGAACGTTCGACAATCTCGTTGAAGAAGCTAGCGATGGCCGCGCGTGGCGGCATCGATGCCTCGAGAAAATGGATGCGAGGTCTGAGGGTGTGGTCGAGATAATGGTCGAGCGAGCGCAGGAAGATTCCACGCTTGTCGCCATAGGCCGCATAGATGCTGCTGTGTGTCAAACCGGTGCTCTGCGTCAGCTCGCGCGTCGAGGTCGCTTCGTAGCCCTTCGCCCAGAATGCATCGACGGCAGCCGTCAACACCTTGTCTTCGTCGAATTCTCTTGGTCGTGCCATCGCGTTGCGTCGCCTCCGCCTCTAACTGTTGCAGATCCCCATTGCGGGCAACGCAGCCAAGCTTCTTTCAATGCCGAAATAGAGCGATCGATCTATAATTTCAAGACGGGTTCGGTCGCGTGCATGCAGCAGGCATTAACTCAGCCGATAGCGTGCGACCGCCTCGGCATCCCATCGCAACCCATTGCCGGCGAGTTCGGAGGCGATTGCCATCCCGTCGACGATCCTCAACGGCTCTTGCAGAAGCGCCGCCGCCCAGTCGACATATTCAAGCCAATGCATTGTCGCGGTGCCAGCGAGAAGGTGAGCGCTAACCTCGGGAGACAGATGAGATGAAACCTCCCTGTTGTGAGCCGCCGCCAAGCCAGCGGCCACTCTCCAGCCGGTCACCCCGCCAATGCGGTCGAGATCGAACATCAGGTAGTCTGAGGCGATCGTCTCTAACGCCTCGGCGACGGACCGGGCCCCGACACAGTTCTCGCCGATCTGGATTGGCGTCTTCGACGTCGCGCTCACCTGCGCCAAATGCATATAGTCATCATGGCGGATCGGTTCTTCGATCCAATAAATGCCTTCATCGTCAAGCGCCGGACAGCGTTGCATGGCGTCGGCGAACGTGAGGGCCTGATTGAAGTCGACCATCAGGGCTACCTCACTCGGCAGACGCCCGCGTACCGCCCGAACCGCCGCGAGGTCATCGGCAAAATTCGGTCGACCGAGCCGCATTTTGACTGCCCGGAAACCACCCGCGAGCAGTTCCTCCGCCTCGTCCGCTGCCTCCTGCGGACCGATCAGGCTGAGGCCGCAACTGTTGTAGGCTGGAACGGGGCGTCGTTCGGCCCCGAGCAGATCAGCAAGCGGCATGCCGGCCGCCACGGCCAGCGCGTCCCAGGCTGCGACATCGACTGTCGAAGCAACCATCGGCAACGGCCCGCCAAGGCCGATTAGCTTGAAATGCTGCGCAATTCTTTTCGACAGCGAATGGGGAGCGACCCTCTGGCCGGCGAGCACGGTTCCGAGATCCGTAACGACCGTTTGCATCGATCGCGCAATTACGTCCGTATAGCAAAAGCCATAGGCGTTGCCGGTGATCCCCTCCTGCGTACTAAGCTCGACGATCAGCAGCGGTACTGTGGAAAAAATCTGCGAGCTGGTCCGAAGCGGGCGTTTCAATGGCACCGCTACCGGTGTTGCGGACAGGCTGCGGATGGTCAGATGGTGCATGGCGTGCTCTTTCTCGGGCATCTATCTTGAGTGTTCCGTCCACCGAAGTGTGGAAGACGCCGCCGAGGCGGCGTCGAGATCAATCATGCGAGATTCGCAGTTCTAGGAAGCAGCTGCCATCAACCCGCGGAGAAGCGTCGCCGCGACGAATACGATCCTCTGAGAGGCGTTCGACCGATTCGAAATCTCGGAACTCGGCGATCACGACGTGCGGTCGATCCTGCGGTCCTTCGAAACGATGGTCTTACCGCTGCGGCCGGCGAATCTTGCAAGCATTGCAGCGACCGCCGCGCGCAGTGCTGAAATGCCTCCCGGTCGCAAATGGGACCTCGAACGAAGAAATAGGCGGACATATGCTCACTCCTTGGGAGGTGATGGTCACTGGGAACAGAATGCCGGCCTCGACGTAAGGATGCTCGTCCGGCCACGTTTGTGCACCGCTCCGAGCGGACGCGGGCATCGCTGGAGGGCGGATGCATACCTTTCTTTGAGAAGCGACGGAGATGCCTCAACCGCTCCAATAGGTATATGGATCGATCGCTCCATATTTTCAAGCATCATCTAACTCGCATATAGCCCGGCAGTTTAGCGCAGGACCAGCCCCGGTGCGACGGAAGCGTAGAGTTCCTTGGCTACAAACCGGTGAATATCCGGTCACCATCGCCAACTCCCCACCGTCAGGATGATCACGATCTCGTCCCGCCATCAACGGCCACAACCGGCGAATACTGCGTCAACGCCCAGAGTTTGATGCGCTCAAGAGCGGCAGCAAGCGGCCGGGTCGGCATCAACGAACATCAATCCGCGGAAGATCACGTGCGGCATCGGCAACTGCGAACACCAGCGCTGCTCCTGGCGATTGCGACGACCGGCTGATCACGGGGAATAGAGGGACATGCCCGCCTGATCTGTCTGTCGGCAGATCCGGGAGGTAAACGGATGCGACCCTTGTAGTCGCATGCTTCTACGCGGTGGAAGCCATCGGCTGAACGAAATCGTTGGCGTCGCTCTGGCGGCGCCATCTGCGGACGCCAATCCCCATAGTGCCCGTGTTCTCGGCTGCAAGCTGCAGGCGGCGAGAAGCGGTAATCGGCAAGGAACGAGCTCGCCCGCCATGACCCGGCCGCTTATGAAGAGGTCACAACAATAGCGGTTGAAATTTCCTTGCCTTCGCGGCGGTAACTGTGCGGAACGCTAGAGTCAAAATATATAGCGTCTCCCGTATCCAGCGCTGCCTCCTTACCATCCACATTGACTATAAGGCGACCGCTGAGCACGTAGATGAACTCAGCGCTGCCATGTTGATGCGGCTCTGACGGCGGCGCATCGACCGGGAACTCGGCGTAGAACGCCTCCATGCGGCGGTCAGAAGCGGGATAGTCCAGGCTTTCGAATAGAAAGGCCGGGTGCTTTTCGCCCGGCGGGCTTGGAAGTTTGAGACGCTGCTGCTTTCGGACGATCGCGATGAGCGGCTCCTCCTTGTCGGCATTGAAGAAGTGATCGAGGCCGACGCCGAAAACCATGGCGATCCGAAGCAGCGTAGGCAGGGTTGGAAACATCTTCCCGCGCTCGATCTTCGAGAGCATCGCAGGCGAGAGCCCTGTATGCCCGGCCAACTGCACCAACCCCAGCTTCTTTCTCAGACGCAGTGCCTTGATACGCGGGCCGATCGCGTAGCGCTGAAGCTCGTTAGACAACGTGTCGGAGAGCACTTCGCAAAACTCCTTTTCATATCGGGAAATTATAACGCCAAAAGTTATCTTCACAAGATAGTTCTTTTTCAGGTCACGATAATTTGAGTAGAAAGCAAACATGTTTTCTCTATATGAAATTCATGGCGTGCATTTCGCACCCGTCATCGAGAGGAGAAATGCCATGAAACTGACAAGCCTTTTGTTCGCTGCGGCGATCACGTTCGGCAGCAGCGTCAGCGCGTTTGCCGCAGAGAAGGATGTCGTCGACACCGCTATGGAGGCGGGTCAATTCAAGACGCTGGGTGCCGCGCTCGAAGCGGCAGGCCTGGTCGCCACGCTCAAAGGGGCGGGTCCGTTCACGGTCTTTGCTCCGACCGATGAAGCCTTCGCCAAATTGCCGGCCGGTACCGTCGAAAACCTGCTGAAGCCGGAGAACAAGCAAAAGCTTGCTGAGATCCTCACCTACCATGTCGTCGCGGGGAAGGTGATGGCTGCGGACGTGGCGGGTATCGACGAAGCGAAGTCCGTAAATGGCAAAATGATCGACATCGACGTCGAGGGCGCCACCGTCAAGGTCAACGACGCCGCTGTCACTGCTGCCGACATTGCTGCCTCGAACGGGGTCATCCATGTCATCGACAAGGTGATCATGCCGCCGGAAGGCTGACCTCCCATCCCTCGACCTGGAGAAGAACCATGAAGTTTATCAACATCTTCACGCTCATCCTCATAATCGTAGGCGGGCTGAACTGGGGGCTGGTCGGACTATTTAGCTTTGACCTCGTGGCCGCCATCTTCGGGGCTGGCTCGGGGCTCGCCCGGATCGTTTACCTGCTGGTAGGGCTATCGGCGGCCTGGCAGATCATCCCCCTGTTTTCTGCAATGGGCTCCGGCGAGTTCGCTGCTGGCCAGAACCGATAGGACCTTGGAGGGACCCGCTTGCCTCGTCGGCGGTTCCCTCCATCTTTTGCCGGATGGACATGTATCCCCTGCTTGTGTTGATCGCCTTCGAGGTCGCGAGCTTCGCTGCGGCGGCTACCGGCGTGATCTTTAGGCCAGGCGACTGGTACAAGCAGCTCGACAAGCCAAGATGGCGCCCGCCCGATTGGCTGTTCGCCCCGGTCTGGACGGTTCTCTATGCGTCGATCGGACTGTCGGGCTGGCTCGTATGGCTAGAGGCAGGCGTTGGCGGAGCAGCACTGCCTCTCAGCGTCTATGCATTCCAGCTTCTGCTCAATGCTGCGTGGACGCCGATCTTTTTTGGACTTCACCGACCCGGGCTGGCCGTGGTGGAGATCATGGTACTTTGGGTTGCGATCCTGGCGACGATTATTATGTTTCACCCCGTGAATGCGGCTGCTGCCTTGCTACTTGTTCCTTACCTGGCGTGGGTGAGTTTCGCGGCGGCACTTAACTTGTCCATCTGGCGGCGCAACCGCTCGAAACCACTGTCGCAGGGTGCCCGATGAGACCCCGGTGGGTCGTCGTGAATGACCGGATGCAGCAAGGCTACCGGTACGCGCTCGTTGCGCCAATTGGCCGTAACTTTCATTCCGATTTCCGGCCAGACTTGACACCCGCCGAGATGCTCGCGCTCGGGGTGTTCGGCGGCAAGTACATGACCGATTGTCGCGACGAATTCCCCAACAGTTGGTTTGCAGAGGCCCGGCTGTCGTCGCTGCGAAAAGATCCGTTACTTAATTGGTTCGGTGTCGACGCCAGCCAACCGCTCAGCGCCTGGCGAGCTAAGGGATGGATACATCCCGACGATCCGCGTGGCTGGTTCCAGTGGTACTGCCGTTACCACCAAGGTCGTCGCATGCCCGGCGAGGACGAGCGACAGATCGCCCGTTGGAAAGCTATTCGCCGCCATCTCGCTCAGCTTCGTCGAGCCTGCGAGCCTGGGGATTGCTGGTGCCGGCCGCGTCAGCGCCAGGCTCTACTGCATTGGGCATATGACAGCCGTTCGATTTAACTATTATGCCGCTGCAGTGCTGAAAAACGTCCGGTATCTTGCTTGCGAGGCTAGAAGCTGCCGGGCAGCATGCAGCCCCAAATCGGTCACGCGAACGGGCCAAGATATTCGCTTGTCTAGAAAATTTAATTGAACAGGAAGTTTGTAACGATGGGGTCATTGGTTCTGATCCCTTTAAGAGCCACCACTGTACGAAGAAATGAGGAAGGACCCTATTAACTGCCTCCTATCAGTTAACGGACGAGCTATCTTACTGAATGTTTATGTCTTGCGGTTAGCTGCAAAGCGGCAGATCAGGTGAAGCCGGCACAAGTCAGGGTGAATTGAAAGACAGCGCCATGGGGGTTATTTGCCGCAACCGACAACCGGCCTCCATGTGCTTCGACGATCGAACGGCAGATCGACAGACCGAGGCCCATGCCACTAGACTTGGTCGTGTAGAAGGGACTGAAGATCCGTTCGAGCAACTCTGGGTTCAGGCCCGGGCCGGTGTCAGCCACGGCCACGCACAGGCAGTCGGCGCTCTCCTTTGCCGTCCGAACGCACAGCTCTCGCGACCCATGGATGGTGCCCATGGCTTCAGTGGCGTTGATGATCAGGTTCAGGATCACCTGCTGCAGTTGCACCCGGTCGCCATGCAAGAGCGGCAGGTTATCGGCGAGCTGCGTCTCCACTTTTATTCCGTTCTTGGTGATTTCGCTCCGGGCCAAGCCGATCACTTCGGTGATTGTCTCATTGATGTCGAGCATGTCTCGCTCTGGCGGCGCTTTCTTGATCTGTCCGCGTATGCGACCAATGACTTCGCCAGCTCGTCTGCCGTCCCTGGCGATCCGATCAAGCGCCTTGCGTACTTCCGCGAGATCCGGCTGCTCCTTGTCCATCCAGCGCAATGCGGCCTGGGCATTGGTGACGGTTGCAGCGATCGGCTGGTTGACCTCATGGGCGATTGAAGCGGTAAGCTGGCCTATCGTCGCGACCCGATTCGCGTGCGCCAATTCCATCTGCACCTGCCGGTATCGCTGATCGCTCTCGCGGGCTTCTGCTTCCGCTCGCTTGAGATCGGTCAAATCGAGGATGTAGGCAACGCCTTGATCCGACCGTCCTTCGAATGCGGCTGCGCCGATCAGCACAGGTACCCGGCTGCCATCCTTACGGAAAAACTCCTTTTCGCGAGCTTGCATGGTGCCAGTCGACTGAAGCTCTTCGAGTTCACTCCGAGCGTGCACTTCCTGCCATTCGGGAGGGGTCATGTCGAACCAGCGAAGCCCTGCGTTCAAATCCTCGCGATCATACTGCACCATGCGGAGAAACGCATCGTTGGCATCGATCAGACGTCCGTCCAAGTCCCAGATGACAATCCCTATGACGTTGGAATCAACCAGCCGCCGGATCCTGGCTTCTCGTTCCGCGAGTTCTCGGTACAACTGCGTATTCTCCAGCGAGATAGCCGCCTGCGAGGCGAGCAGCTTCAGCACCGCGATCCTGGCCGGCGCGAATACCCGAGGGGCCAGGTTGTTCTCGAGGAACAGCACACCAATGATCTTGGCCTGATTGAGTAGCGGCAGGCAGAGGACTGAGCGGGCCTGCCGCTTGCGGATATACGGGTCGGCGGCAAACGGGGACTGTCCGGCGGCATCGTCGAGAATAACGCTTTCCCCGGTGCGTAGGACATAGTGGAGCACTGACTCCGGCAGAACGGCGGCGGCCATGGGCTCGTCGCGCAGGCGCGTGATCACCGCCTTCCCGCTGATCGTGGTTTCTGCGGCGATGCGCTGTTCAGCCCCGCGCGACAAAATCAACAAACCTCGTTCGGCACCTGCCTGTTCAATGGCGGTTTGCATAATCGTTTCGAGGAGCTTCTCCAGCACGATCTCGCCTGATATCGCCTGCGACACCTTGATTACAGTCGCAAGGTCGAGGTGCTCGACGGGCGCGGCCATAGTGCTCGTCGAAGCAGGCGCGGGTTCGTCCGTTTTGAGGCGCGGATACATCTCGTCGAGTTGCTGCACCTTGCCGTCCGCGCCCCAGCGGAGATAACAGTGCCGGGCGTTTCGCAGGTAGAGATGCGCAATTTCGTCGAAGCCACGTGTCTGGTAGAATCGCGCGGCGAGCTCATGGGCGAGCGCCTCATTATGACCAAAGCCGTTTGCCTGTGCCGAACGGATGGCTTGTTCGTAAAGGTTCATGGCGTCAAGTGCGCGGCCCTCGATCCGGGCAATCTCGGCGCCTGTCAGTTCGGCGCGGTTTGCAAAGGTCTCCGGACAATTCTTCGCCCAGAGCGTGATCTGCTGGTGATGAGCCGCCAGCGCTTCCAAATGCCGGAGCCGCTCTTCGCCAAGGGACGTATCGCAGCGCGCCGCCCGAGCAAGTGCCCCGTAGAAATGGTATTCAGCCAACTCGAATTGAGACGGCACCGTCCAAAGCAGA
>NZ_JABAIH010000043.1 GCF_012641395.1 Rhizobium sp. P32RR-XVIII
TGGCCGTCAATCCGCCGGAGATACTCCAGGCCAACCTCCACGGCACGGTCGCTCCGGTCCAGGTTGGTGTAGAGATTGAGGCGCACGCAGGTGACAGCGGCAAGGTCGACAGTGGTCCCGGCGCGTCTGGACAGCATCGCAAGCCGTTCTTCCGCAGATGCCAGTTCCCCCGTCAGGTATTCGCACTCGGCGCGGTTGAGCTCGAGGTCGAAGGTGAGCCGAGGGCACTGCTCCCAGCCGGTCGCTCCCAGCAAGGCCCGGCCGGCGGTGAAATATTGCAGCGCGGCGTGATAGGCGGTTGCCGCCTTAGCCCGCTGGCCCGCCACACGGTTGAGGTCGGCGACCTGTTCGCGCTCCGCCGGCGCGGTGATCAGCGCCGTGCCACGCCCGAACTGGCTGACAATGTCGAAGATGGTCTCCTCTAGTGCCTCCGCCGGCGTTTGCGCCGCGAGCACGCGGCCGATCCGAAGATGCGCCATGGCCCGCTCCCCCTCGGGGATGAGCGCATAGGCTGCCTCCTGAATGCGGTCGTGCAGGAAGGCGTAAGTGCTGTCCAAGCGCAGGACCAGGCCGGCCCGGACGGCGTCCCAGATGAGCGCATGGATAGCCTCCTCGCTAACACCGTGCACCAAGGTGAGTGTAGCCACCTCGGCGACATTCCCGAGGCAGGCCAGGAGGCCCAGAGCTGCCTGCGTTGCCGGAGCCAGACGGCGCAGCTTCGTCGCCATGAGATCCGCGACATTGTCGGTGAAGCCCTTGGCGCGGATGCGCGGCAGGTCCCAGGTCCAGGCGGCCCGGCCGGGATTGAAGGCCAGCAGCGCCTCCTCGGCCAGGGCGAGTAGAAACTGGATCGTGAAGAACGGATTGCCGGCTGTCTTCTCGTGCACGCGCCGGCCTAGCGGCGCGACGTGCTCCGGCGCGCAGCGCAGGGCATCGGCGATGAGCCGGCCCACATCCGCAAGTCCAAGCGGCGCCAACACAATCTCCTGCATCCGGCCCCCGGCGCTGCGGAGCGCCGCCAGCCGCCGCATCAGCGGGTGCGTTGGCGTGACCTCGTTGTCCCGATAGGCGCCGATCAGCAGCAGGTGGCGGACCTCCGGATGGGTGGCCAGATGCTCGATCAGATCCAGGGTTGCCGCGTCCAGCCACTGCAGGTCGTCGAGGAACAGCGCGAGCGGGTGTTCGTGCCGGGCGAACACGGCGAGGAAGCGCCGGAACACCAGCTGAAACCGGGCCTGCTGGTCCTGCGGCGAAAGATCGGGCGCCAGCGGCTGCTCGCCAATGATCAGAGCCAACTCCGGAACGAGATTGACCATGAGCTGGCCGTTCGGGCCCAACGCTTCCAGCAAGGCGGCACGCCAGTGGCTGAGTTCCGCGTCGCTCTTGACCAACAGCGGCCGGATCAGGCCCTGGAAGGCCTGGGCCAGCGTGGAATAGGGGATGTCTCGCTTGTACTGGTCGAACTTGCCGGATGCGAACAGCCCGCGTGGCGGGACGAGCACCCGGTGCAGCTCGTTGACCACCGCGGACTTGCCGATGCCCGAATAGCCGCAGACCAGCACCAGCTCAGGCGCGCCATCCTGGACGACACGGTCGAACGCGGCGAGCAAGGCCTCGACCTCGCGCTCGCGGCCATAGAGCCTTTCCGGAATCAGCAGCCGGTCGGGCGTGTCGTGTGCCCCGAGCGGGAAATCGTCGATACGGCCCTGGGCCACCCACTGTGCCAAACAGCGCCGCAGGTCGCTCTCGAGGCCGCCGGCGGTCTGGTAGCGCTCCTCGGCGGTTTTAGCGAGCAGCTTCATCACAATGGCCGAGACGGCGGCGGGAACATCTTTCACCCGCTCGCCCGGTGGCAACGGCCGCCGCGCGATGTGGCAGTGAACCCATTCCATCGGATCGGTCGCGGTGAACGGCAGAATGCCGGTGAGCATCTGGTAGAGCGTGACCCCGACGGCGTAGAGATCGCTGCGGGAGTCGATCGAGCGGTTCATGCGCCCGGTCTGTTCCGGAGCCATGTAGGCGAGCGTGCCGGCGATGAACTCAGGCGGTTTGGGCGTTTGTCGCTCACGGGACAGGCGCGAGGCGATGCCGAAGCCCGTTAGCCGCACCTCTCCGGTCTCGCCGTTGACCAGGATGTTGGCAGGTTTGATATCCTTGTGGATCAGGCCGCGCTGATGGACCTTGCCAAGGGCCAGAGCTATTCCGATCGCAACGCGCAGGAAGCTTCCAGGCTCCATGGGTCCGCCGAGCCGCCGGGCAAGCAGTTCGCCGCCCGGGTCCTCGAGTACAAGCATGGTCTGGCCACCTTCGCGCACTAGTTCCAGCGGCCGAAGCGCCCAGGTGCCTTCCAACTCGTCCGTCAAGCCATACTCGTGGGCGAAGCTATCAAGGATTGAATGTCGCGGATGCTCTGCGGCGGGCAGAGCGGCAAGCACGGGCTTACGTGTCCCGTCAGGATCGAGATGCCACCCCCGGCAGAAGACGCGTTCGCCGTCTTCCCATAGAAGCTGGCAACTGCCGTCATCTTCAGTGCCGAACCGAAAAGTTGGGGTCATTTGCGGGACTTTCACCACCAGGCCTAGCCCTCCTGGCAAACTGGCCGCAACATTCGTCTTGAGTTCGTCCACCCAAGTTGGCCAGAGCCGGGATGTTAGCACATCTCGTCCACTCATCCGAGCGTCTGCGCCGACAGTGCCGGCAAGAAGTGGCTGGGCGAGCTAAGTCCCTACGCGATCTCGTAGAAACTATCTGCCGCGAACGGCTTTCATTATAGTCGCGTCCGACATTGGCCCCTTGATAGGATCTGAACCGACGAACCCTTAACTAAATCACGGCAGGTGGAGGGAGCTTCAGTCGAAAAAGCCCGCATCCTCTTCCCTGAGATATTTCCTGGCCCCTTCAGCGTCGATATCGAGGCCCAGCCCCGGCGCTTCCAGTAGGTCCACCATGCTGTCCTTCACGATCTGCGGCGGCAAGCCGATTACCAGATCCTCCCACCAGGGGTCGGAGGCGGTGGGATATTCGAACGCGATGTAATTTGCCGGCAACGTGGCGCAGACATTGATCAACGCGCCGAGGCCCAGCAGACCGTTAGCGGTGCCATGCGGTGCCATCAGGATCGAGTGCATGTAGGCGTGCTCGGCGACCCATTTGAGCTCGGCAATACCGCCAACATCGGCTGGATCGGGGCCAATGATGCGTACCGCCTGCGTCTCGATCAGTTCCTTGAAATTGTGCCGCAGGTAGATCTGCTCACCAGTGTGGATTGGCGTCGAGGTGGAAGTTGTCAGTTCCCGATAGGCCTGCGGATTGACCCACGGCACGTAGTCGCCAGTCAGCATGTCCTCGAGCCACATCAAATTGTACTTCTCGACCGCGCGAGCGAACTTGATCGCATCGGGCAGCATCCAGCCCGGGCCGCAGTCGAGCGCTAGGCTGACTTTGTCGCCCAGCACTTCCTTCATCGCGATCACGCAGTCGAGCATGTGATTGAAACCGCGCTCGCTGATCACGCCCTGATCCATGGCGCCGTGATAGCCGGCCTTCTTCTGCGTCACGCCGTAGTGGAAGCCCTCAATGGTGTCCTTCATGTTGGAGTGGAACGAGATTCCTTGCTTGACCATGAAGAAGTTCTGCGGCTGCTCCATCATCCATTTGACGTCAGCGGCGTAATCCTCCGGCCGGTCGCCCGTGCGTTTCTGGCGAATCGAGCCGTTGTAGACACGCACCTTGTCCCGCACCTTGCCGCCAAGAAGTTTATAGGCGGGCACGCCGGCCGCCTTGCCAGCAATATCCCACAGCGCATGCTCGATAGCGCTGACCGCCGCGCCATACGGCTTGAAAGAGCCGCGTTGGCGGATCTTCAGCATTACTCTCTCTACGTCGGTCGGGTCCTCGCCGACGAGCGCCTCGCGGAAATGCAGCACCCAGGGCTTGAGGTAGGACTTGGTGAATTCAACTTCGCCCAAGCCATAGAGGCCCTCGTCCGTTACGATGCGGACGATCGGGTGTTTGCCGATAACGGCGCAGCGGAGATCAGTGATCTTCATCTTCGTTCCTTTTCGCCTCAGCTCCAAGTGCGATCCCAGGAATACTCATCGTCCCAGTGATCCGTAGGCTGCCAAATGTCGGTGACGCCCGGCCGCAGATGCAGCGAGATCACCTCGTCGACGACGTCGTCAATCCCCAGCCCCGGCTTGTCCGGAACAGTGATGAAGCCATTCTTCACCAGCGGCTTGGGAAGGCCCGTGACGATATCGTCCCACCAGTCGACATCGGCGGAATGATATTCGAGCGCCATGAAATTTTCGGTCGCGGTCGCGACATGTGCCGCGGCCATTGCGGCGATTGGACTTTCTGCCATGTGGATGGCCATGGAGACACCATGGTCCTGCGCCATGTCGCCGATCTTCTTGGTCTCGAGTATGCCCCCGCTGGTGAGCAGGTCCGGGTGAATAACGGAGACACCGCCACTCCTCAGCAAAGGCTCAAAGCCCTCCTTGAGGTATATGTCCTCACCGGTGCAGATCGGCACCGTAGTGGCATCCTGCAGTCGTTGGTACTGCTCGGTATACTGCCAGGGGATTACATCCTCGAGCCAGGCTGGCACGTATTCTTCAATTCGCCTGGCAAGGCGAATGCCGTTCTGCACCGAGATGTGGCCAATGTGATCGATGGCGAGCGGAACATCCATGCCGATGACCTCACGAACCTCGGCAATGTATTGCTCAAGGAAGTCGAGGCCCTTGTCGGAAAAGTGGAGGCCGGTAAACGGGTGCGGGACGTTATGCAGATCGTACACGGCGTTGCGGACGCGACGCTCTTCAATGGTCTTCAGCGCGCCGCGACGGGGATGGTCGCGGTACCCTTCAAGTGAGCCGGCAGGAGACACGACCGCACCCGGCACGTCTGCGATCTGCATCAGCCCCAGATCCATCTTGAGGAAGGTAAAGCCGAGCTCCATGCGCTGCTTGAGGCGCTTGCCTGTCTCGGTGCCGCTCGGCACGGTGGCGTCGGTGTCGCAGTAGACGCGCACCTTCTCCCGAAACCGGCCGCCGAGCATCTGGTAGATGGGGACGCCATAGGCCTTGCCGGCAAGATCCCACAATGCGATCTCGACCGCCGATACGCCACCGCCTTGCCGGCCGTGCCCGCCGAACTGCTTGATCCGGCGAAACAGGCGGTCGATGTCGCAAGGGTTTTCGCCAAGCAATCGGCTCTTCAGCATCAGCGCGTAAGTGGCGCTGGCGCCGTCGCGCACCTCGCCAAGCCCGACAATGCCCTGGTTGGTGTAAATCTTGAGCAGCGCTGAGGTGAACGGCGCGCCGACGATTTCGGCTACCCGCATATCGATGATGCGAAGGTCCGACGGCTTGGAATGCATGTTCACCCGATTGAGTGCCTCGTCGGCTCCATCTGCCTCTGGCATGATTTATCCTCGTTCTGGTCGGGGGCTCGTCGCCGCGCGCTGGGGCGGCCTGGAGCGTTGCTAGCTAGTCGAGCTCTATCTCGTGGTTTTGAAGGTAGTCGCGGTTCATTTCAACGCCGAGGCCAGGCCTGGGCGTAAGCTTGAGGCTGCCGTTGGAAACATCGAGTGGTCTGTCGATGAGGTGATCGTATTTGCCCAAGTTCCACTCCGACGTTTCGAGTTTGTAGAAGTTGGGAACGGTCATCATCACCTGCGCCCCCGCAACCACGTTGATCGGCCCTGCGGCGTCATGCGGCGAGACCGGGATGTAGTAGGCCTCGCATAGGGCAGAAATCTTCTTGAGTTCGGTAATGCCGCCGGTCCAGGTGACATCAGGCATGATGTAGTCAGCGAGCTTGTTTTCGAGCACCGGCACGAAATCCCACTTCGTGTGGCCGCGCTCGCCCCAAGAGATAGGGGCACTGACCTTCTCGCGGACCTGTTTGAGAGCGTTGAGGCTCTCCGGTGGACAGGGCTCCTCGAACCAGTCGATCTGACCAGCTTCCTCGAGGCTGCGACAAAGGCGAATGGCGGTGGGAACGTCGAACCGGCCATGCGCATCGATGAGGATGTCGACATCAGAGCCCGCCGTTTGGCGGATCAGAGCCGTGAGTTCGGCGGCTTCGCGCTCATCCTTGCGGGTCATGCTGCCATCGAGGTAGCCGTCCCGCTGTTCGCGAGGCTGTCCATCGGCGGTGCGGCCCTGGTGGGGGAAAGGATCGAACTTGAGCGCGGTGTGGCCGGACTCGACGATGTCTCGAATTTCGCGAACCACAGCCTCGTTGCTGGTAAACTTGGCCTGGTTGGGATGGGTGTAGAGCGCGATTTCATCGCGTACCGGTCCGCCCAACAGCTCGTAAATCGGCTTACCAAGGACTTTGCCTCGGATGTCCCAAAGGGCTATGTCGATGGCGCTCACGCATTCGACTGCGGCGCCGCGACTGCCCATGTAGGTGAAGCTGCGGAATATCTTGTGCCACAGATATTCGATACGCGCCGGGTCCTCGCCTGTCAAAGCGGCACCGATCTGTCGCAGGATCGTGCAGAGGGCGCGATTGGCGAGCCTTGTCGTGGTGGTGATCTCTCCCCAGCCGCTTACCCCCTCGTCGGTCGTCACTTCGACAAACAGAAACTCTCCCCAATAAGAAGCATCGGATCTGATTAGCCAGGGGCGAACGCTGGTGATTTTCATCTCAACTGCCTTTGTTGAAGTGGTCGGGATAACGATATTCCAGGCTACCTATTCTATCCTGCCCGAGCGGCGTTTCGCGCCCGCATGTGTTCGAGGATGTGCCGGCCGGAGCCCTCGACATGGCGTGCAATGAGTTCGGCTGCCTCGCTCGCCTTTCCCGCTTTTACATGCGCGATGAGCTCGCGATGCTCGCTAAGGATCGCGGCACGCCGGGAGAGCGTGAAGTCGAAACGTCGGCTCACGGCTCGAAGCACTTCGCGATGTTTCCACCAAAGCTCGGCGGCATGGCGGTTGTAGTGCTTCTGGTACATGACGGTGTGAAAGGCGGTATCCAGCTCGCTGTGCCTGACCGTGTCGGCGAAGTTGTTCTCTTCGATCAGGCCTTGGATGCGTTCGAGTTCAGCGATGTCCTCGACGGTGGCCATATTGACGAACCATCGCGTCAGTGCCGGCTCGATCAAGACCCCGATCTCGTAGATATCCCGAACAAAATCCTGATCTATGGGCCGGACGCGCGCTCCGCGGTTTGGAACGAAGGTGACAAAACCCTCCCCGCGCAAAAGTTGGAGAGCCTCGCGCACGGGGTTGGTCGAGGTGCCGTGGCGCCGGGCGAGATCGGTGACCACAAGCCTTTCGTTGGCAGCAAGCCGCCCCTCGATGATGTCATCCCTGATCAGTTGGTAGAGCGAGGCGCCCTCGCTGGATGCCCCGTCAGCGTCGATGCCTTCGGGCGGCTTTGCTTTAAAATCGCTGGTTTCGGCCAAGACTATCCTCATCAATACACATATCGTTCGAATATCACGCAAATCTTTGGTAAACAATGTACGATTTGGCCGATTGACAGATAATCTACGATCTGAAAACGTATGATGTGCTCGAAGAGGTGTATTGACTGGGAGGTCGCGAAGCCGTCGAGCAAAGACCGCTCGCCCCGACGCAGAGCGGCATGGGAGAGAAACCTGGAGGATACCTATGACGAGGATTTCACTCGGAGGTGCCGTCCTGCGCGGCACTGTCTCTACTGCTTTGATGGTATCATTGATGTCTGCGTCTGCGCTTGGCGCGCCGGTCGACCTGAGCAAGTGGTCGCCGCAATATGTGCGCTCCATTGCCGGCACCCAGGATTTCGACACGGCGGCTGATTGCGGCAAGGTCACGCCACTCGACTACAAGGGGCGACTGACTTTCTGGTACCAGGGTGTGTTCGAAGGCGACCCGGATCTCCTGCGCGAGTATTACAAGGATTTCTTCGCGACGTTCCGCAAAACCTATCCAAACATCCAGCTTGAGGAACAGGCCCTCACCTATAACGACCTCTTGGACAAGTTCCGGACCGCACTCCTTGGCAATGCCGCTCCCATGGCGGTCCGCCTGCAAATCCTGGGTGGCACTGAGTTTGCCTCAAAGGGCTATTTGCAGCCGCTCAAACCCGAGGATGTCGGCTATTCGACCGGGGATTTCTGGCCCGGCGCAATGAAGGCTGTAACCTGGGACGGGGTGACCTACGGCATTCCAACCAACAACGAGACGATGGCGTTCATCTGGAATGCCGACATCTTCAAGCGTGCAGGCCTCGATCCGGACAAGGCTCCGGCTACCTGGGACGACGTCGTCAAGTATTCCAAGCAGATCCACGACAAGCTCGGCATTGCCGGTTACGGCCTCGTGGCTCGCAAGAATGCCGGCAATACGCCGTACCGCTTCATGCCGCAGCTGTGGGCCTATGGCGGCGGCGTCTTCGACGAAGCTACCACCAACCCGACCTATAAGGATGTCGAGCTCGATAGCCCGCAGAGCAAGGCGGCATTGCAAGCCTCCTACGATATGTATGTCCGCGACAAGTCGGTTCCGGTTTCGGCGCTCACCAACCAGCAGGCCGACAACCAGCCGCTCTTCCTCGCTGGCCAGCTCGGCATGATGATCTCGCATCCGTCCGATTACGACGTCATGCTCGACCTGCAGAAAAAGGCGACGGACACCGACAAGCAAAAGGCGCAGACCGTTATCAACAACATGCGCTACGGCTTGATCCCGACTGGTCCCGACGGCAAGCGTGCCGTGGTGTTTGGCGGCTCAAACATTCATATCCTCAAGCCCGAATATGTCGAGGGCGGCAAGGTAGACGAGCCGGCGGCAAAGGCTATCATCTGCATGTGGACGAGCCCCGAATGGTCGCTGAAGATGGCCTATGCCGGCTCGAACCCGGGAAACCTCAACGGCTTCAAGACCAAATGGATGAAGGAACGCCTGGACCACATCAAGTTCCTTGATGTCACGACCTCGATGCTGCCTTACGGCATCCCATTCCCGGCGCTGCCACAGTCCCCAGAGATCATGAACATAATCGTCCCGGACATGCTCCAGAATGCTCTGACCGGGGCTATGACCGTCGACCAGGCAGCGGACGACGCGGCCAAGAAGGTCAAAGCCCTGATGGACGGTGGGCTCTAGTCCAAGTCCGACGATCTGACCGGCTGCGGATCGATCGCAGCCGGTTTTGTTCCCAAGGATGAGGGCTCTGCACAGTGACGATCTTGACTGGGAAGGCCGAGGCTCCCCGAAGACTGCCTGATGGGTCCGGAGTGCTGCGAAAGATTTGGGAGCATCGCGCTGACTACGCGTATGTGCTTCCTGCGATCGCCGTGATGCTCATCGTCATAGCCTACCCGATCTACTACACGATCGAGCTGTCGTTCTTCAATACACCGCCTGGCCTGCAGCTCCGGGACAAGATTTTCATCGGCCTCGACAACTACATCGCCATCCTCACAAGCCCGGTGTTCTGGAAGGTCACCTCGAACACTCTTATCTGGACAGTGGGATCGACCTTCATCTCGTTTGTCCTGGGGTTCGCCAGTGCCCTGGCGCTCCACCGTGACTTTGCCGGCCGCGCCATCCTACGCGCCGTCCTAATCATTCCATGGGTCATCAGCGCGGTCGCCGCGTCCTATATCTGGAAATGGATCTACCATTCGGACTTTGGGATCATTGGCGCAGTGCTAGTTGGCTTGGGATTGACCGACCGGCCGCCGAATTTCATCGACAGCGTCAGCACAGTGCTGCCCTCGCTGATCGTGGTCAATATCTGGCGAGAGTTTCCTTTCGCCATGATCATGATGATGGCTGGCCTGCAAACGGTTCCCGACCAGTTGCTGCGCGCCGCAAAAGTCGACGGAGCCAATGCATGGCAGCGGTTCTGGCACGTCACCTTTCCGCATGTGAGAAACGTTTCGACGGTGACGATCCTTCTCTTGGCAGTAGCCAACTTCAATTCTTTCATCATCCCCTGGATCATGACCGGCGGCGGGCCGTCGAATGCATCGCATATCTGGATCACCCACATTTATGAGCTCGCCTTCGGCCGCCAGCGCTGGGGGGTCGCGTCGGCCTACTCGGTGTTGCTGTTTTTGATCCTGATGTCACTTGGCTACTTCTACGTCCGGGCGCTTAGCGGCAACGAGCAGAAGGACGGGAGCGAATGAGCACGATTGCCGAAACTGTTCAGCAAGGCCAGGCGCATCGCCGTGTACGCATCGATGGATGGCGGTGGGGCGGACGCATCTTCCTTGTGTTCATGCTGCTTTACACCGCATTACCGATGATCTGGATGCTGCTCACCTCGATCAAGTCCGGCTTCGCGGCCATGCAATTCCCGCCGCAATGGTGGCCGGACCAACCCACCCTCGCCAGCTACCAGAAGCTGCTCGATCCGCAAAACAGCGTCGGCCAGGACTTCCTGCGCTTCTTCTGGAACAGCCTTTTCGTCTCCACCGCCACGACCATCCTTTCGGTGATCGTGGCAGTTCCTGCGGCCTACGCGTTTTCACGCTTCACCTTCCCGGGCCGGAACTTTCTGTTCTTCGCCGTCTTGCTTCGGAACATGTTCCCGGCAGTGATCTTTCTCGTGCCGCTCTTCATCTTGATGCGCGCGATCGGGCTGGTGAACACGCATGGGTCGCTGGTCCTCACCTACCTCACATTCGGCCTGCCGCTGGCGATCTGGCTCCTCAAGGGCTTCTACGACAACATCCCGGTGCAACTCGAGCAGGCGGCGCGCATCGACGGGGCAACGCGGTTCCAGGCCTTTGTCCTGATCGTGATGCCGCTCTCGGCGCCAGGAATCATCGCCACGGCGATCTATTCCTTCATTGGCGCGTGGAACGAGTACATCTACGCCTACACCTTCCTCTCCAAGAACGAGCAGTTGACACTGCCGGTCGGCATCCAGCGCTTCTTCTCGGAAAATACAACGGACTTTCCGGGCCTGATGGCGGCCAGCTTCATGATGAGCGTGCCCGTCGTGGTCCTGTTCCTCGTCCTGCAACGATACTTCGTACGCGCCCTCACGGAAGGCGCAGTCAAGCACTAGGGGAGTTGCCGGTGGCCCACGTGGTCCTCAAAGATCTGGTCAAGACCTATGGCAGCTTCAAAGCTGTCAACAATGTTTCGCTGACGGTCAACGACGGCGAATTCGTTGCGCTCGTCGGCCCTTCAGGCTGCGGCAAGACAACCACACTCAATCTTGTGGCGGGGCTCATCTCCGTCACGTCGGGCGACATCATCATCGGCGACCGGGTGGTCAACGACCTCGACCCCAAGGACCGGGACATCGCAATGGTGTTCCAGAACTACGCCCTCTATCCGCAGAAATCGGTCTACAAAAATCTGGCGTTCCCGCTGCAGATGCGCAAACTCCCAAGGGACGAGATCGACAAGAAGGTCAAGGAAGCAGCGCGAGTGCTCGACATGACGCAGCTGCTCGAGCGCAAGCCACGCGAACTTTCGGGCGGGCAACAGCAGCGCGTGGCGCTGGGCCGTGCCCTCGTTCGCGACCCGGCGGTATTCCTGATGGATGAACCACTCTCCAACCTCGACGCAAAGCTGCGCGTGCAGATGCGCTCGGAGATCAAGCGTTTCCACCAGGACCTCAAGGCGACGATCATCTACGTGACGCACGACCAGCTCGAAGCGGTGACCATGGCCGACAGGATGGCGGTGATGAATGGCGGCTACCTGCAGCAATACGATTCACCGGCGCAGGTCTTTGCCCATCCGGTGAACATGTTCGTCGCCAGCTTCGTCGGTAGCCCGGCGATGAGCCTTGTTCCGCTGGAGGCGTCAACGGCAAGTGGCAACGCTGTGTTGACCAGCGCGGAGGGCTGGCGCCTCGAGCTCTCGCCAAACAACGCCCTGAAGGTCGCGAGGGCAACAACCAAGAAGGTCGTGCTCGGCGCACGTCACTCGACGATCAGGCTGCACAAGAGTGCGATGCCAGGAAGCGTTCCCGCCAAGGCCTACACGGTGGAACCGACCGGAGATGTCACCTTCGTACAGGCTTTACTGTCTGGCGCCATCGTCAATGTCAGCGTGCCGCCCACCATTGCCGTCGCGCCCGATGAACAGATTTGGCTCCAGTTCGATCAGGAGCGGATTCATCTGTTCGACGGCGAAACCGAGATGGCCCTTAAGGCCGACTGAGACGGGAGGGAGCGTATGAAACGAGGGCGTGGATGACGACTAAGCTCAAAATCACGGCAATAAAACCCTATCCAGTATGGGTAGGAACGCGCAACCAGATGCTGGTGAAGGTCGAGACCGACAGCGGCATCTTCGGCTGGGGCGAGAGCGGCTTGAGCGGCCGCGAGAAGGCCGTGGCCGGCGCGATCGAGCACTACCGCGAGTTTCTGATCGGCTGCGACCCGATGCAGATTGGGCGGATCTGGCAAGAGATTTATCGCAGCCAATACTTCGAAGGTGGGCGTGTCCTGCAGGCGGCGATTTCCGCCATCGACATTGCCCTTCACGACATCAAGGGCAAGGCACTGGGAGTGCCGGCCTATGAACTCCTAGGTGGCAAGCAGCGCGACCGCATTCCTACCTTTGCCTCGACCGGTGACGAGGCCGAGGGCGATGTTGCCATCGAACGAGCCCGCGAACTACGCGCACAAGGGTGGCAGGCGATCCGCTTCTTCCCCATCGGGCAAAGCAGCAAGGACATCTTTGAGCCGCGGGAGTCGATCGGCGCTACCGCAACTATGCTCAATAGGGCGCGAGAGGCGCTGGGCGACGACGTCGTCCTCGGCATCGACTATCATCATCGGCTGTCGGTGGCAGAGGCGGCGAGCTTCTGTAACAAGCTCGGCCGTGGCGTGCTTGATTTCCTCGAGGAGCCGATACGAGACGAGACACCCGAGGCCTACGAATCCTTGCGCACGATGACCGACATCCCGTTCGCCATCGGCGAGGAATTTGCCAGCAAGTGGCAATTCCTGCCCTACATCGAACGTGGCATCCATCAGTTCAACCGGCTCGATGTTTGCAATGTTGGCGGGCTCACCGAAGCGATGAAGGTCGCTGGTTGGAGCGAGGCGCACTATGTGGACCTGATGCCGCACAATCCCCTCGGCCCCGTCTGCACGGCCGCGACCATCCATCTCGCCGCCGCGGTGCCGAATTTCGCTTGGCTCGAGACCAGGGCGCCCGAAGCAAAGCTGGGCTTCGATAATTCCGACTTCTTCCCCGTGCAACCACGGCTCGACGGTCCCGACTATCCGGTCAGCGATCTGCCCGGGCTCGGCGTCGAGGTCAACGAAGAGGCGGTCAAGGCCGAGAGCTTTCGTTTCTGGGAAGCGCCTCACCTGAAGCGCCGCGACGGTTCTGTCGCAAATTGGTAGTTTCATCCACCGGAGCCTAGAATGACACATACACCCGACACTACCCGACCGCCCAAAGAGATGATCGACGCTTTGAAGGAAATCGGCGCCGCGACGGTTTCCGGCACGCTCGGCCACATGGGCTTCCGCAATCCGCACATGGTCGGTCCCGTGCCGCAAAGTCACGGCAAGTCGATCGTCGGGCCGGCCCTGACGCTTCAATTCATGCCGCAGCGGCCGGACCTCTTCACCGAGGGAGAATATGCAGATCCGGAGACGCAGTTGCACCGCCATGTGCTTTATCACGTGCAGGAGGGCGATGTGGTCGTGGTCGACGCGCGCGGCGACATGAGCTCGGGCGTCTTCGGCGATATGATGTCGACGTATTTCAAGGGCAGAGGCGGCGCTGGCATCGTGATCGATGGCTGCATGCGCGATCGGCCCAATGTCGAGAAGCTAGATCTCCCTCTTTGGCTGCGCGGCTGGACGCCCAACTATCATGTGCAGACTGGAATCTATCCCAACGCCGTCAATGTTCCGATTGCCTGCGGCGGTGTCACGGTAATCCCCGGAGACATCATCGTCGCCGACGACGACGGGGCGGTGGTGCTTCCAGTCGCAATGGCCTCGAAGGTAATCGAAGAATCGCAAAAGCATCACGATTGGGAGGAGTTCTCGCGAGTGAAGCTTATGGCGGGCGGGTCGTTGCAGCGCTACTATCCGCTGCACGACGATGCTCGCGGAGAGTACGAAGAGTGGCGCAAAACAAACCGCTCGGGAACAACTTAGCCAATGGATTACCCGGGCGGCGAACTTTCTGTTGATCACGCCTTGTATGCTGGATGCTGGTCGGATCGTTGTTGGCCTGCCAAGAAATCAGTGTGTCGAGATCATCGATGATGAGTGATGCGCGGCCGCGATACTCTTTGCCTCGTGGTATTATCTTCCGCAAACTCTGACTTCCAAAGCTTAGTGCGTTGGTTTGTGTGCTTATCGGGACTAGGCGGACTGGTGGGCCATGGACGGCGCCCGAAGTATATGGAGCTGAACTCCGGCCCGCACGCCAGCGCTAAATTTCATAAACCGCCGCCTCGCCCTGCTCCTCTCGAAGCCCCTTATATGACGCATGCCGCAGCTTCTGGTCATGCGTCCAGGCGCGCAGGACAAAGCGGTGATCTACTTAGAGCTTTGATCTCTTTCCACAGTATGTAGTTGGGGGCGGCAGAGCCTCGTGGGCTTGTGCCAGTGTTTCCAACCAGGCAGCCAGGCCTGCAGGAATTTCCTCGTTCCCGGCTTCGAGCGCTTCGAGCCACGACAATTCGCATTGGAGGGCCGATGCGATGTTGATCGGCGTCCATCGGATATGCAGGAGGCATTCAGAAAATCGTTCTGGGGTCATGGTTGTAACTGGCAGATGATTCCGATCGAGCCCATACCGGCAAAGGGGAGTGATCCCGGTGTTTATGCCTCGGCCAGCGTCTGGACAACCTCCTCGGTCGTCCAAAGGCCGTTGGCCATGTTGCGGATTGAATGGCTGACTTGTAGCAACGACATATGTCCCTCAATTTTCTTCGGTTTGAGGGATATTTCGTATGCCCTTAATCGTCGCAGCGGCCGCTGTGCGGCCGCGGGCCGCAAATTCTTCCAACTCCCGCTTGGAAACGAACTGACCCAATTTAGCGATCGCCGGCTCGGGGTGGGTGAACTCTAAGTTGGGGATGTCTGGCAATTTAAGTGCTTGGCCCAGTGTCATGATCCCGATCGGGCGCGGGCCATGCTCGTCGTTCAGACGCACTTCTACGATTATCCTGAGGCGTGTCATCTATTTCTCATGAGCAGCGTTCGAGCTACGTGCCTCATCGAGAGAGGAAAAGGAGGCAAGGTCAAACTATCCACCGACGTCACCCTCACGCACTATGCATAGGTCCAGGTTGGAAGCGACACGTACCCGCCCTCATGCACGACAAGCTGTCGGCCGAGTTCTAGCCTAATTCCCCAACGATCCTGAGGAGCTCAGCGCGAGTGTCTATCCGCGCGAACTCTCTGGCCATGAAGGAGGCGCGCGCGCGATACCTCTGCGTATCGAGGGCAGTCCGGACGGCCCCGCGCAATAGCTGCGGCGTCGGTGCATTGGTTCCAAGGTTGATGCCGACCCCGGACCAGCCGACCC
>NZ_JABAIH010000044.1 GCF_012641395.1 Rhizobium sp. P32RR-XVIII
ACCGACTTAGCAATGTCGAGTCCAATCGTGGTAATCTCTTCCATGGATGGCTCCTCCCATGCGGTTCCTAGCAACACCGCAATCTTGGCACATCGCGATGCCGGCGGAGGAGCCGTCCACAGCATCAAAAGCGGAAGCTGGCTGAACTGTCGCAGGTGGCTGACCTGGGGCCGGAAGCCGCCGGACCCGGACTTCCGCTTCGCGCCACAGCGGTCAATTACTGGCAATGTGCCTGCGAAGTCACATTACAACTTATGCTTCAGAACCGGATCACGACCCCGAAAATCGGTCCGTATTCGATCACATCGAAGTCAAAGCCGTCGTTGCTGTAGTCGACACCGAGGGCGCGATAGCCGCCGACCGCTGAGAACGACTGGTTCCATTGATAACCAACGCCGGCAAGCACATCCCATGCAAAGTCGGAAGCTGCTCCAAACCCGCCTATCATTCCCCAACCGGTCAAATACCAAGACGGCGACAGGTCAACACGTGCCTTCGCCCCAATCATGGGATCGACCCAGGTGTTTGTCTCGCTGCCGCTTAACGCGGCAAGCGGGGGCCCGCCCGCAGAAAGGGCAAGGTCAACCTCGTTGTCAACGTTCCAGAGACGGGCGCCCGCCATGAGATCCACCGTTACCGCTGGTTGCGCAACAACGCGGTATTCGCCCATCAAGGTTCCGGTCAGGCTGCTGGTCTCGAGAGTCCCGGCTAAGTTGAGGGGGACGCCCGCAACCGTTCGTGTCACCGACTTCTCCACCTCCAGCTTCAGGTAGATCAGGTCGCCGAATACGCCCCAGGTTCCGTTGTGTGCCTCACCGACGATCATGCCTCCGAAACGGAGATTGTCGAAAATATCACGAAACGGTACATCCACCTCGATGGGCTGTCGTCCGCGAACCCCAACATCGCCGTTGATGCTGCCAGCCCAGAAATAAGGCGCAAGGCTGAGCGTCCAGCCGGCAGGATCGGAAGCGGTTTGAGGCGGCGCTGCGTTATCGATATCCGCCGCCCAGACTTGCGAAATAAGCGCCGAACTCACAGCAAACGCAAGTGCCCTCTTGAAACTCCGGTAACAGGTCATTCGGCAGTTCCCCTCCGCCTTCTGTTCCTACGACTCTCCAAGCGAACAATATATCGAAGGATAATATTAGCAACGGCCGATGTTCATTGAGAATTGCGCGGAAGCCTCGCTGATCATCCACTGTGGCATCAGCAACACTCTCAATCTGGAAGCGAAGATCTTTTTATGTTATATTGCTAATATTGGACGATGGTCCGTTGGGAGGACGGATAGAGAGCCTCACATAAAATCATTTTGGAAATCAATGCTCGCTGTTCTACTGAATCGTGACGCGAGAACCCAAAAACCTTGGCATATGACGTTTGCCTTACCCGCCGCGACGTAAGGCAAGGCGAGCGGCGGAGTCATCATACACTCAAATCGATGAAACGACTGCCAACAAGGGCGGAAACGCCTGATCTTCGTACTTTTCTTGGCTTCAACATAGGAGTTATGAGATGAAGAGCAACATTGGCATTTATAGTCTCTTCGCATTTACGATTGCATCAACATGCTGGGCGCAGGCGCCTGACGCCTTCGCCCAGGAGACCCGAAAACCCAATATTCTCTTCATCGTATCCGACGATACAGGATACGGCGACCTCGGTTCCTACGGCGGCGGCGAGGGCCGCGGCATGCCGACGCCCAACATCGACAGGTTGGCCGACGAGGGGATGACTTTCTTTTCCTTCTACGCCCAGCCGAGCTGCACACCCGGCCGCGCCGCCATGCAGACCGGGCGGATCCCGAACCGCAGCGGCATGACTACCGTGGCTTTCCAAGGACAAGGCGGTGGCCTGCCGGCGGCGGAATGGACACTTGCTTCGGTGTTGAAACGGGGCGGTTACCACACTTACTTTACCGGAAAATGGCATCTCGGAGAGGCCGACTACGCGTTGCCCAATGCCCAGGGTTATGACGAAATGAAATATGTCGGGCTCTACCACCTGAATGCCTATACCTACGCGGACCCGACCTGGTTTCCCGACATGGACCCCGAGCTGCGGGCAATGTTCCAGAGGGTGACGAAAGGATCGTTATCCGGCAAGGCTGGCGGCCCGGTGACGGAGGACTTCAAGATCAATGGCCAATACGTCGACACGCCTGTGATCGACGGCAAAGAGGGGGTGGTGGGCATTCCTTTCTTCGACAGCTACGTCGAGAAGGCCGCGCTCGAATTCCTCGATGCCGCCGCCCAGAAGCCGGACGAACCGTTCTTCATCAACGTGAATTTCATGAAGGTGCACCAGCCGAACATGCCAGCACCTGAATTCGAGCACAAATCGCTGTCGAAGTCGAAATTCGCCGACTCGATCGTTGAACTCGATACACGCGTCGGCCGGATCATGGACAAGCTGCGTGAGACAGGAATGGATCGGAACACTCTTGTCTTTTATACGACCGACAACGGAGCCTGGCAGGACGTCTATCCGGATGCGGGATATACGCCCTTCCGCGGAACGAAGGGTACGCTTCGCGAAGGCGGCAACCGGGTTCCGGCCATTGCCGTCTGGCCAGGCAGGATCAAACGCGACGTCAAGAACCATGAACTTCTCGGCGGACTCGACCTCATGGCGACGTTTGCCTCAGTTGCCGGTGTGCAGCTTCCCGACAAGGACCGAGAAGATAAACCTATCATCTTCGACAGCTTCGACATGACGCCTGTCTTGCTCGGAACCGGGAAATCGCCGCGCAAATCGTGGTTCTATTTCACCGAGAACGAGCTCTCTCCCGGTGCAATTCGCGTGAATAATTACAAGTTCGTCTTCAATCTGCGCGGTGACGATGGTCATGCGACGGGCGGGCTTGCGGTCGATGCCAACCTGGGTTGGAAGGGACCGGAAAGCTACGTTGCCACTGTTCCGCAGGTATTTGACCTCTGGCAGGACCCGCAGGAGCGCTACGATATCTTCATGAACAACTTCACCGAGCGCACGTGGATGGGCGTCGTCATGGGTGAGGAGCTCAAAAAGATCATGGCGACATACGTCGAATACCCTCCAAGAAAATCGCAGAGCCTGACCTATGACGGCCCGATCACACTTTCGGACTACGAGAAATTCCAATCGGTACGAGAGGCTCTCGCCAAGGAAGGCGTCAGCATTCCCATGCCAACCGGGAATTGATTTGCGCAAGGCGGCCCGGACCGGGGCCGCCGTCTTCTAGACGGCATATTTGGCCTTCGCACCAGGAAGGCTTGGGAGGACGTCCGATGTTCGCCATTCGAGATTTCTTCAAATCGGCCCGCGACGCGGCGCTAGCCGTTGCGGCGGTGCTTCTCTTTGCCGCTTCGGCGCAGGCCCAGAACGATCCCCTGCCGTCGTGGAATGACACCGCCCCGAAAGCGGCCATCGTCGCTTTCGTCGGGAAGGTGACAAAGGAGGGCTCGCCGGAGTTTGTCCCGGTACCGGAGCGCATCGCCGTGTTCGACAACGACGGCACCCTGTGGGTCGAGCATCCGATGTACACCCAGCTCACCTTCGCGCTCGACCGCGTGAAGGCACTTGCTCCGCAGCATCCGGAATGGAAGGATACGCAGCCGTTCAAGGCAGTGCTCGAAGGCGACATGAAGACGCTGGCCGCCTCTGGCGAAAAGGGCCTTCTGGAACTTGTCATGGTCACCCATGCGGGAATGACCACCAGCGACTTCCAGAAAGTCGTGACCGATTGGCTTTCGACCGCACGCGATCCCAGATTCAAGCGGCCTTACACCGAACTTGTCTATCAGCCGATGGTCGAGCTTCTTGCATATCTGCGCGCCAACGGCTTCAAGACCTTTATCGTTTCGGGTGGCGGCGTGGAGTTCATGAGGCCGTGGGCGGAAAAGGCTTACGGCGTTCCACCGGAGCAGGTTGTCGGCTCGTCGATCAAGACCGAGTTTAGGATGCAGGACGACACGCCGGCCCTGTACCGCCTGCCCGAAGTCAACTTCATCGATGACAAGGCCGGCAAGCCGGTCGGAATCAACCAGGAGATCGGCCGGCGGCCGATCGCAGCCTTCGGCAATTCCGATGGTGATCTTGAAATGTTGCAGTGGACGACGATGGGCGGTGCGCCTGCACGCATCGGCGTGCTGATCCATCACACCGATGCGGAT
Source organism: Rhizobium sp. P32RR-XVIII (assembly GCF_012641395.1). Classification (GTDB taxonomy): domain Bacteria; phylum Pseudomonadota; class Alphaproteobacteria; order Rhizobiales; family Rhizobiaceae; genus Rhizobium. Next base: position 4,158 of record NZ_JABAIH010000044.1, read on the forward strand.
CGCGAATATGCCTACGACCGGGACACTGAATTCGGCCGCCTCGACAAGGCGCTCGATGCGGCAGCGATAACCGGATGGACCGTGGTCGACATGAAGAGCGACTGGAAGGAAGTATTTCCGCATCAGTAGGATCGAATCACGACCGTGGGAGGCGTATGACCGGTGACCAGGGCATTGTTCACCATTGCGAGACTCGCGCTTTTGGCCATTCTGATCCCGTCTATCACCGGCCCCTTCACGAGCGCGGAGGCAGAAAACGGGCCCCTGACGCCGGATCCGCTGATCGCTCCTCACGAAGGATTCGTTGACGAGAAGGTCTGCACTTCATGTCACGCCAAGCAGGCGGCCGCGTTTGCAAAGTCCCATCATGCCAAGGCCATGGCCGTTGCTGACAACACCACGGTGCGCGGCGATTTCAACGACAGCAGATTCGAGCATGGGGAAATCGACGCCGAATTCTTCAAGCGAGACGACCGCTTCTTCGTGCACACTCAAGGACCGGACGACAAGCAGGGAGACTTCGAAGTCAAATACACGTTCGGCTACGAGCCGCTGCAGCAATATCTCGTCGACATCGGAGGCGGACGGCTGCAGGCACTGGACATTGCCTGGGATACGGCGAAACGGAAGTGGTTCTGGCTGGGAGACGGGCAGCCGTCAAAGCCGGGATCTACATTCCACTGGACCGGCCCGTTCTACCGGTGGAACCGCACCTGCATCGACTGCCACTCCACCGATCCCCGAGCGAATTTCGATGCAGCGACAAGGTCATATAAATCCTCCTATGTGGCGACCAGCGTCGGATGCCAATCCTGCCACGGCGGTGGTGCTCGTCATGTAGATTGGGCGAGAAAGAGCTCGACAGACGCAAGCGCTCGCTCCGCGGTCGCAATGCCGAAAGTGGAGATAGACACCTGCTTCGCGTGTCACTCGCGACGGATCAAACTCCGCGACGGCTTTAGGCCCGGCAGATCCTATCTCGACCATTTCTCTCCGGCATTGATGCGCCAGGACCTGTATTTCCCGGACGGTCAGATATTCGACGAGGTCTTCGAGTACGGCTCCTTCCAGCAAAGCAAGATGGCAAGGGCCGGTGTCGTCTGCGTCGACTGCCATCGACCGCATGAAGGCGCGCTGCTCGCCGAGGGCAACGGCTTGTGCACGCGGTGCCATGCGGAGACCGGTTCCGCAAGGTTCACCAGCTTCGACCCAAAAGGCACGTTCGACTCGATCGCCCACACCCGGCACCCTGCGGGATCAGCCGGCGCACAATGCATAAACTGTCATATGCCCCAACGCACATACATGAAGGTCGATCCGCGTCGCGACCATTCCTTCGTCATCCCACGCCCCGATCTTTCCGAAGCCTACGGCATCCCCAACGCATGTATCTCATGCCACCATGATAGGACAAATGCCTGGGCAGGCGAAAGGATGGATCAATGGTATGGCACGAACTGGCGCAACCGTCAGACGTCTACCCACGCATTTGCGGCAGCCGCTAAGGGCGATCCCGGCTCGATCGACGCATTGCGTGCGTTCTTGGCAGACCGCGAGCAGTCCGGCTTCGTGCGAGCAAGTGCGGTCGCCGAATTAGCGAGGTTAGCCGGATCGGCGGCAGCGGCGGACGTAAAGTCAGCAGCGGAAGATAGCGATCCCATCGTGAGGCTAGGGGCTGCGGAAGCTGCCGTCAACTTGCCTCCTGAACTCGGATGGCTAGAAATCGCAACTCTGCTCGGGGATGAGATCCGGGCCATCCGGGTAGCCGCGGTAGCCGCTCTTGGGGGAGCGGTTGCGGAACTGCCCGAAGCCACACGCAAGGCATTCAGCGTCGCTGCGGACGATTTCGAAGCATATGCCAATGCAAATGCCGACGGTGCCGAAGTTCAAGGCCGATATGGGCTGTTTCTAGCGAGACAGGGGATGTTGGACGAAGCCGAGCGTGTCTTTGTCAACGCGGTCGCGCTCGATCCAACGCTCGCCGGTTCCCACGTCAATCTTGCAGAATTCTATCGCGTTACCGGAGAGAGCGAAAAGTCAGAGCTTGCCTACCGCTCAGCTATCAAAGGCCTGCCGGACAACGCCGCGTTGCGCTATGGTCACGCGCTCGCGCTGGTGCGCCTGAAGGCCATGCCAGATGCCATTCAGGAGTTCGGCGCCGCGGTTAGGCTCGAACCGGACAACACGCGCTATAGAACCACCTTCGCAGTCGGTCTGTCTTCGGCTGGACGAACGGAAGAGGCGTTCTCGCTTCTGGACGGAGCGATCACTGACCAAACACGCGATGCCGACCTCATCGGTACGGCGATCGCGCTGGGAATCAAACTGGGACGCCACGGCGAAACATTGACGCTCGCGAAGCAACTCGCGAGATTGCAGCCGGACAATCCGGATGTCGCCGCGCTTCTGCGGCAGCTCCGAAGCACATCACATTCGCGTAAACCGCAGGCGAGCCCAAATTGACAACCGATGATTCTGCACATGATGATCAATTGAATAGTTTTGTACGACTACGCAACTCGTCGCCGGCAGAGGCAACCGCGGCGATACCGTATTCGAATTATCAAGTGGTGCTTCGTAGTCTATACATTCGGTGGCAGTACGATGCCGGAGTGCGGATGTGGATTAAAGTTCCGATGTCCGATTTGGGCCGATCCCAGCCCTTGACGGCAAGAACTCTGATGTCCGCTTTCCGCGTTGGGTGTCCTAATAGCGGGACGGTCGGCCATCGCCCCCCCCGAAGCGGTCACTCATCGACTCGATGCGAACGTCTTCTATTGGCGCAGATGCGACTTCGCCAGATGACCGCTGCCGGCCCAAACCGGACAATAAAATGTTGCATGTCGTTCCGAGACCATCGTCATCAATCCAGCGCATGTTGCGTCCAGACTTTGAACAACCACTGGGTGCGGTCTTGCGAGTCTTGATACGCTGCTTCTGGATTGGAATTGGTTATGAGGCCGCCGCCTTGACGGCCACCACTATCTGCCTGATCGTCAACCAGCTTCTAGCGGGTGTCTGGCCCAACGTGGGAGCGACGCTTTTGCTGATTTTAGCTGCAGCGCCGGTGCTGGGACTCAAGGCACTCCCGCTTGCCGGACTAGCGATCGTTGCCTCAGAGTTCACCACTCTACGGACGTGGTTGTATTTTGGCTTGGTCGGAATCGCTATCGGCCATTTTGTAGCGAGCGGGTTCAACGTCAACCTTTTCAATCGTGAAGGTAACGTGGACTACAACTACATCACAGCAATCCTCGCAGCCTTGATTGCGGGAGTTGTCTATTGGCGGGTGACGGTAGATGACCCTGCGGTCGCGTCATGACCTCGCGGGCCCATGACGATCATCGCGACTAGGCGCAGCATTTCGCACCGGTCGCCGGTCCGCAGCAGGCGGCAACCTGGGCCTGTTCCGCCAGCCACCGGTCGCGCGGCTTGCAGCTTGCGGCACGCGGCGCAAGTTCGACATGCACCACACCGTCACAGACAACGGGGGTCGAAGCGCAATAAAGCTGCATCGGCTGCACGCCGTCGCTCACTTCGAAGGTCAGTTTCGCTGAGCCGCTCAGCTGCACATGCTCAGAGACCGCACAATTCAGCCCGTAACGCGAGGCGGATAGTAAAGCGCGCCCCCCGCAATTCGGACCTGGGCTTACGGTGTTCCTGGCGGAACCGTACCATGATCAATCTGGGCACTGCGCCTGCCGGTGCGGAACGACCATTCGCCGTAGCTGTTCGGTATCGCACATTCGCGGTTGCTTAAGTTTGTCGAATGAGTATCTTCCAAAGGTGGTGGGTACCTTAAGCTGCAAAGTCCGGGGAACGGCTCGATGAAAAGCGTAGGTACGCGCACAGCTGATGTGGCGGCTCCCTCGACCGAAGATGTGCGAGAGCAGTTGCGGCGCATCCTCGCAAGTGACGTTTTTTGTCTTCCCCAGCGAGGGCGCAAATTCCTTCAGTTCGTCGTAGACGAAACGCTTGAGGGTCGGGACAAGTATTTGAAAGCGGCGACTATCGCCCACCAAATCTTCGGTCGTAATGCATCCTATGATGCGCACATTGATCCCTGTGTCAGAATCGAAGCCCGCCGAATTCGGCGAGAACTTGAGCGCTACTACCTCCTAGTCGGGTTGACTGACAGGATAATCATCACGATCCCAAAGGGTCGCTATGTTCCGGCGTTCGCGACTTGTGCTCGGCAGCCGGACAGCGATCCTTTGCCTGTCCTTGGTCGCATCCGGCGCTTACGTTATTCGATCGCAGCGGGCGCGACTGCCATCATTGCTGCGGCGCCTTTGGCCGTCCCTTTGGTGCACCAAGCCAACTATCCCGCAATAGCGGTGCCGATCCTGGTGGAAAGCCGCCCGAGCGTGATGGTTGAACGCTTCGAGCGCTCCGGTCCGGATTACCGATCCGAAGCCCTTTCTCAGGGCATATCCGATGCGATCATCGAAAAGCTTGCGAAGTCGAACGACATCGTTGTCCTTGTCGACATGTTTCACGGTACGAAGGAGCGCCGTCTGGCCAATCCATCCTATGCTCTTCAAGGCCGCATTCAGGTGGAGGGCGCTCACTTGCGCTCAACTATTCGTCTAGTGCGCCGGGCCGACGGAGCGGTCATCTGGGCCAACAACTACAATTCTAATCTTGACCAGCAGGGGCTCGCAAGCGTCGCAACTTCGCTCGCGAAGAACATTTCGCCCAAGGTTGAACGGTCAATGGCAACGGCTGAGGAGCGATAGCTCCTCGATGACCGCGCGCCGGAATGGGGTGGGCGCCATCGCTGACGTCTAACAGGAAAACTGCCGCGCGGCCGCTTCGATAACCGATTGCCCCAGCGAGCGTTCCCGTTCGATACCGTACGGTCAAAAAAACTCGCAGCAGCAAGGGAGTCATGATAAAGAGGCGGAGCCGCGCGACCTTCCAGATGGGCAAGGAAGGGGTAAGCAGATGCTGCCACGCGGCTCCGAGTCGCCGAACGACCAGATTCAGCGACTGTTCCCGTCCGGTAGCGTACCATGAGCTCAGCGGAGAAATAGCAACAGCGGGAAGCTCCCGATGGCGCCGGCAATCGGGCCCAGCATCGCTAGCCCCAGCAGCGATATTCCCCCAAGACGGCTGGCGCGGTTCTCCTTGATCTTCCGGCAGGCCTTCGACTTTCGGATCGGCCCATCTTCCTGTATGTTTTTTCTGAGCTGAGGACGGCGCATCACCCAAGCCTTTCAGCGACGCACCCACATGGGCTTGGCTGTGTGGGCCTTCCGAATTGGGAGCAACCGGATGGTCTGGAAAGGTAGCAGGGATACAATTCAAGAGAATATAGCCTTGCTCGAGGCGAGACGCGCAGCAATTCGGCAGGCAGAGAGAGAGCAAGAGTTTCTGGAGACGGAACGAGGCGATCAGTTAGCGGAGTCGGATGTCCGAAAGCAGGCTGAGAGAGTGATTCAGGAAGTCTTGGGGTGGCCTCGTTTCTGGAACAAGAAGAGGGCGACGGAGGTTGCCAGCTCACTTCAGGAGAGAGGCTTGTTAGCAAAGCGTCGAGGCGCGGCTTACATCAAGGAAGAATAACTATCATGCCGTTGCCTTCCGCCGGTCTTTCCGAAATCGAGTATCGCGCCAGATCGAGAGCGCCGCGATCAATAGCACCAATTATTTCGATGCCCCGCCGCCACTCTCGAGCGAAGCTTTCATTGAGCAGCATTTTCCCAATCTCCTGGCCATTTGCCCGATAGATATTCACGAGCGGCCGATGTGCCGGCTCTTGTCTTCCTCGCGGCGCGCAAGGGCGATTGTCTGGCCTATGTCGGCGGGGTAGGGACCTGCTTCAACGAACGCTCAGGAGACGAGCTCGGGGAGCAGATGGACAAGATCGCGATCTCGACACCGGCAGGAGAAGCGGGATGCCGTCTATGTGAAGCCGATACATTGCCGAGATCGAATACCGCGCCTGGACCCATGACGGGAAGCTCCGGCATGCCTCGTACAAGGGGCTTCGAGAGGAGCAGGACGAGGCTGCGATTTTCGAGATCAAATGAGAAATGTGAGGAACCGGCATCTGGCTCCAAAGTTCGGCCGCGGGAGGTTCCCATGGCTCGACGCCAATTGACAAACGGACCAAAAGCCGCGTCCCTCCGGCAGGCAGATGGTTCCTGGTCGGTCTTCGATAAGGAAACTGGTCTGCCTATGGAAGCGTCGGGACGGAGGCTCATCGGTCTCACCCGTAAGGACGCCGACGACATAGCTGCGCAGCTTAACGCAGCCTTCATCGACCACATCTCCGATACGAATTTGGAACAATGAAAGAGCAACATAGTTGGGTGCATCTAACCAAAGCTAAATGGGAGGATCTCCAATGCTTCTGAAACTCATCACGGTCTCTGCTCTTTCGATCGGTCTTGCAACGTCGGCCATGGCACAGAGCAACAGCGGCAGCACCAGCGGTACAAGCGGCGCTGCCGGCGTTTCAGGTTCGGGGGTGGAAAGCAATAACAACCCGTCACCTAACAGCACTTCGAATACCGAAAAGGACTCCCAAGGGAAGAAGGATTCCTCGGACTGTGTTCAGGGCAAGACAGCAACCAATAACGCGACCAAGACCGCACCTGGTGTAGCTGCAAATGCCGCTGGCAACTGCCAGTAACGTCGGACGGACAAACTCGATCGCTATGCGGGCCGGTGTACGAGCTGAACAGCTTTGCGCGGAGCGCTTTGACGCCCAAAGGAGGAAACACAATGGATTGGAATCGTGTCGAAGGTAACTGGAAGCAGATGAAGGGCAAGATCAAGGAACAGTGGGGCGAACTCACTGACGACGACCTTGACCAGATTGCGGGCAAGCGTGACCAACTCGAAGGCAAGATCCAAGAGCGTTATGGATTGGAGCGCGATCGCATACGCCAAGACATCGACGACTGGTATGGCAGCCAGCGTTGGTAGTGATGCAAAATTGGCCCGGAGTTCATCTCCGGGCCTTTTGCGGGAGGTGACGGATGGTGCGACGGTTTTGCGTGTTCAACAACAATTGATCAAAGCCTTAGTGGTAACCAAAACTGCTTACATTAATACTTATTACTAAACTATATCGTATGCGTTCGACGATATGAGGCGAGGAATGTCTGAATTTTACAAAAGCATGCGGGAGGTGGACTTCAAGATACTCTCTCAAGCGGTGCAGGGGTGGTACCGACACTACGGTGTACCATTTAATGATGAAAGCACGGAAGTACTCTGCAGCGCCGCCATAGATCTTTACAACGGAGGACACAAAACAGTCGGTGAAATAACCCCGCGACTGATCCAAGCCTATCATGGGCTGATGTCGATGAAGGTCAACTCGCCGACGTCAATCGCCATCCACTAGCCCACGGGGCATAGGAAAAGGCCGGAACGAAAAATCGTCCGACCTTCCTCAATCCGTCTCAATCCCTGCGGCAGTACATCCGGGGTCAGCCGACCGAGACAAATTCTATGGGATCGAAGTGGCACGTGATTTGAAATATTCAAGTCCTGAAGAAATCACTGGTGCGCTGGCGCTGGCGGAGTAGCTGAGGCGGCCGCCGTGTTGTTACGTGCAACTGGCTTTGCCGAACCGGGCTCTGAATTGCTTGTTGAGGCCGTCGTCTCTGCATCGGTATCCGTTGCGCTCCACTCTATAAGCAATCGCTGCTATCGCGACGACAACGAGGTCGACCACCTGCCCACCCACGAATTCGCGCGTCGGCACTTGGCGGTGTCGTGCGAAGATCAGGGTCGAGGGTCGAGCTAATTGGACGGTTCGGCTCTTTGGGTTTTTCGGGTCGTAAGTCGTTCTATCTTCTCCTCTTTCGACGAGAGGGGAGTGCCGCTTAGCCTTCTTGGTTTCGCCTGTGCCGGTCCTAGCCGACGTCTGCGTGCCGGTATTCGGAGCAATATGGAGCGTGCGGACCATGTCGGCTGCATCGTGAGTGCTGTCACAACGTCGCTGATTCGCCGTGTCGAGCCTCAACTGCAAGCGCTGCGATGAGACGAAACTCGCGGACGCGCGGCTCGCGGATCGCCTCTTCAAGGCGATGACGTGCACAATGGAACGTCCGCGTGCCTCTACGAGCCGGCGTCTTCTTCCATGACTGAAGCTTATCAAATGTGCGAACCGGCGACCGCACTGCATCGAACAGCTTTGAGCCGACGAATGAGTTTTCGAAAATCGCATAGCCAATCATCGGGCGAATGATATAAGTCACCGCACGGACTTGGGCAGGAATGCATGACGGCAAGGACTGACGCATACATTATCGAGGCGGGGCTCGAGGCAGCAGACGACCCAAAAGGGGAGCGGCCGGTCTATCGGCGCGTGGGTTTCGATGGCATCTCAACGCCGAAGGCAATGGATGAAGCGATTGCTGGTTCGTTGCGGCGGTTTCGTATCGAGAAAGACCTGTCCAGGGCAGAGCTCGCTCTCCTTCTAGGATCTATCGAAGCAGTCTATGGAAGATACGAGCGGGCGGTAACGAAGCTCCACGCCACGCAAGTCCTTCACCTTTGCGAAGTGCTCGGGATTTATCCCGACGATCTGCTCTTCGAAGCTGCCCCTCATCTATGGGGAACCACGGAAGAGGAAGCTCACGAACGGCGTCGTGTCACGAAGATGGTCCAGGCGCTTCCACCCGAAACACTCCGGACCGTAGGCACTCTACTGGACGCGATTTTCGCTTTGCAGAAATCGCCCGAGACATCATCTCCTCCACTCTGAAGATTTTTCACCAGGACAGTCGCTCCCCGAGCAACCGCGGCGGCGAGCATGGGATGTTCCACCTATGTCGCGCACGAGTTATCCGGCAGGAACTACCATAGGTGTATAGTGTTGGTCTCACCGAGAAAGTACGATGCGCGGTGGGCGGCCGCGTTGCATGTCGGACTTATGTGTCTTCATGAAGGCGTTTCAATGGGATAGGGCGCCGCAACGGCATTGCGATCATCCTATAGGACAAAGCTGCTTGAAACAACCTGAAATTGCGGTGTGGCAGCGAAGTTGAACTGTCCGCTTTGGCGCAAAGTAGAAATGTCACTTTAGGGCACCGCACGGCACGGCGACCAGCCCCGATCTGAGCGGCTGATCCGGTTGCAAGATCAGATCGGGGCGGGTGAGACGTACCCCTTCGGCTTTAGCTTTGAGACTATATTCGCCGTTCATTCCGCCGCCTCCATTCGAGCCAACGCCTTCTGCCGTTTTGCAATCACCTCCGGATCAGTCATGAAGTCCGTCCGCCGACCGGGCTTGCGGCCACGCTTCTTATAACCGTTGCTCTGGCTGCCGTCGCGAATGCCGAACATATGATCCGTCTGGCCGGTGCGGCGAGGGCCGCTCTGGCTGCGCTGCTGTTCTCTGCCGGCCTGTAGCTCGGCGACAACAGACAGCATATCGTCCAGCCGCTTGTTGTCGACGACATCCGCGCGATGCACGGAGCGTAACGTGTCAAAGGTTCTGTAGGGCAGGGCAAAGCTCTCGTGCATGATCTCGAGCCGCCCATCCGGATAATCACAGACCACGACCTTCTGGCCCGCCAAGGGTCTGGATATCTCGGTCGGATCGAGAATGAACAGCACTTTGTCGTAGCGTAGCGTCAGGGACTGCGACAGGGTACGGACTTCCTTGCGGCACATGGCGCCATCGAGGTTTTCATGGTCGGCCAGCGCTCGGTGCATGTCCTTCGGATTGCGCGGCGGCTTGCCAAAGCGACGATTGAAGCCGGCCATGAACTCAGGCGCATAGGCATTGGCAGCCTCGATCGTGTCGATGCCGCGAAGCCGCATCTCCTTCACCAGCCGATCTTGCAATGTCTGATTGGCACGCTCCACCCGACCCTTGGCCTGCGGAGTGTTGGCGCAGATAATGTCGATGTTCAGCTCATAAAGCGCCCGACCGAACTGCGTCAGACCACTCGTGCGGTCTTTCTCCGACGCATGGGTGGAACGAAAGACGCCGTGCTTGTCGCTGTAGAAAGCCAGCGGCTTGCCCCATTGCTGCAGATAGGCCTTCGTCGCATGCAGATAGTCGAACGTATTCTCCGATCCGTCAAAGCGAAGATGCAAGAGCTTTCCGGTGGCATCGTCAATATAGACGAGCAGGGCGCATTTGGGCCCGCGGTTCTCGAACCACCAGTGATGCGACCCGTCGATCTGCACCAGTTCACCAAAGCAGTCGCGTCGGCCGCGTGGCTGGAAAACCCGTTTCTTACGTTCCCGGCGCGAGATCCAGATGCCGGCCTCGGTCATCCATTGCCGCAGCGTCTCTTTGGCAACGGAAATCCGGTGCAACTCGATCAGCTTCTCGCGCGCCAGCGTCGGACCGAAATCCAGATAGCGTTCGCGGATCAGGTCCAGCGCCGCATTGCGAAACTCTTCGCTATGGCGCCGGTTGCTCGGACGCGATCGCTTCTTGGAAACAAGGCCGGCCGGACCATCCCGATCATAGGCCTGCAGCAACCGATGTACCTGACTTCGACTGAGGTCGAGCAGTTCGGCAGCCTGGACAACACTCAGGCGTTCGTCACGGATCTTCTGAATGACTTCGAGGCGATGCAACTCTTTCTGCGACATGGTGATCATAAAGGACATGACGACTCCAACCGCTCATGGTCTCGACCAAGCTGAAGATCGTCATCCTTGCTCCCAACGTTGGCATTGACCAGTGCGTCGAGAGGCGAGACTGTCGCATCTCTAACTGGCCCAACTGTCGCATTACTAAATAGCCTTGGAGAAGCTCACCCAAGTGCATCATGCCTGTTTTGCAGGGTAGGGGATCAGACCTCTTCGTGCAAATGCGCCATGAACACTTCGGCTGGTGTTTTATAGCCGAGGCATTTTCGAGGCTGGTCGTT
>NZ_JABAIH010000045.1 GCF_012641395.1 Rhizobium sp. P32RR-XVIII
CACGTCGCGCAACGATGATGCCCATAGCTCAAGCGTCGTCTCGATTGATGCACCTGCCATCCATGACCTCCGAATCATGGAGACCCATAGATTCAGATCATAGATAAATATGCAACTGTAATGCTAGGCACGGACTTCAGCTGGAGATCACGCGTGCGCGGGACGGTGTCGTTTTGCATTTAACCGTAAGATTCCGGATTAGCAGTTTCAACAAGATAGAGACCGGTAACTTCTCTGGGGTTGCATAGGGGGCCTCTGCCTATCGCTTGAAAACGATGCTCCAGCCCGGTATCTCTACTCAGTGTCAGTGATAGCAGCGGCTGCCAAACCTGCCGAGTGCCCTTGGAAGCCCCTGAGCTATCGAGCGAAGCCCGCAAGCAACGAGCTTTGCTGACTGTCCTCCGGCAGCAATTAGATTGGCGGCTTCGAGTGGGCGGCGTCACCCTGAGCCAAATGGCTGAGACGCCGAATAGGAGGGCCCAAGATCTACTTTCCTACGAACGCTTGCCTCCGGCAGCGGTAATGACGCCAATGATGATAAGGCCGGTGAGCAGCAGGCGCACACCGGCGCTAACGCCGAATGTGTTGAGCATGGTCAGGAGAAGCACGAGGAAAAGGGCAGCTCCCCAGATGCCCGGAATGTTAGCCTTGCCGCCCGCGACAGAGGTTCCGCCGATGACGACGACGGCGATTGAGGAAAGCAGGTATTCATTGCCAATATCTACATTTGCGCCGCGGAAATAGCCGGCCAGCAGTGCCCCGTTTAGACCGCCGAGCGTGCCCGAGAGGGTATAGGTCAGGAAACGGATGCGCTCGACATGCACGCCCGCAAGCCAGGCGGCGCGGATATTCTGCCCGATCGCCAGCACCGAGCGCCCGTAGATCATCCGGTGGAGCGCAACGCCGGCACCCAGCGTGAAGAGGACGGCGAGAAGCGCCAGCAAGGGAACGCCGAACATCTGCAGATTGGTGAATTCGGCAAAACCTGGCGGTGGCTTGATCTGCAGGCCGCGTCCATAACTGATGTCGATCGACTGGATGATGAAGCTTGCCGAGAGCGTCGCTATGATCGGCGGAATGCGCAGCGCCCAGATCAGCAGATAGTTGGCGACGCCGACCGCAGCACCGCTGGCGAGTGCGGCAAGCAGGCCGACGACGATCATGCTGTCCTGCCCGTCCATGCTCTTCATCGCGACGGCGCTGGCAAGCCCGATATTGGCCGGCAGCGAGAGATCGACATTGCCGGGGCCAAGGGTGATGACGAACATCTGCCCTGTACCGACGATGACCATGAAGACGGCAAGCGAGAAGGCGGCCGTTAGCATGCCGCCGGCGCCGTAGCCGCCGGTAAATGCAATGGTAGCGAGCCAGGCGGCGAGAGCGCCGACGAAGGACCAAATCCAGGGCTTTGCGGCAAGCGCTTTCAATTGCGGCATGTCATGCCTCCTTGCGGCTGATGAGCGCGCGAGCGGCAAGCACGATGATGAGAATCGCACCATTCGCCGCCACCTGCCAGTCCGGCGGAATATGCATGAAGGTCAGCAGTGACGAGGCGGCAAGCGCCAGCGTCAGCGCGCCGATGACCGCGCCGATCGGCGACACGCGCCCTCCCATGAATTCACCGCCGCCGAGGATGACGCCGGCGATCGACAGCAGCGTATAGCCATTCCCGATATTGGCATCGCCGGACGAGGTAATGCCGATCAGCGTCAGGCCCGAGAGTACGCCGAAGCTTCCGGCCAGCGCAAAGAGTGTAATCTTGGTGCGCAAAAGTGACCAGCCGGCCCGCGCTAGCGCCGCCGGATTGCCGCCCGAACCGCGCAAGATGACGCCGTAGGAGGTCCGCATCAGGCCAAAATAGACGACGGCGGCAATGACGACAGCGGCGACGATCGGAAAAGGAATGAAGGGCGGCTTGAAGGACGTGATCGCCTGAAGCCATTCCGGCGCCTTGCCGCCGGGTTTGGGTAACACGAGGATCGCCAGTCCCTGCCAGACGAAGCTCATGCCGAGCGTCACGACGATCGACGGCAGGCTGCGTAGGTGAATCAGTGCACCGAGCAGCGCATAGATACAAATCGAACCAAGCAGCACGGTCACACCGAGCAGCGGTGCTTCGCGCAGCCAAGTGGCGGTGACACAGCCCACGAAACCGACGAAGGTGCCGATTGATAGATCGAGCTCGTTCCCGGCGATGACGAACATCTGCGCGATGGTGGCGAGCGCAATCGGGATCGAGAGGTTCAGCATCAGGCTGAAGCCGAAATAGGAGATGGCGCGCGGATTGAGCCAGCCGATCGCAAGAAGCACGAGAGCCAGTGAGAGCGCCGGCAGCATGGCGCGCAGGGTGCGTGCCCTTCCGGCGCTGCTGCGGGCAGGCCGCATAACGGAATTGTTCAGCGAAATGAATGCCATCTCAGCTTGCCTCGACGAAGGAGGATTGGATGATCTTCTCCTCGGTCAGCTCGTCGCGCGTCAGGTTGGCGACGATGCGGCCGTTCTTGAAGACGTAGACATGGTGACAATTGTCGAGCTCTTCCGTCTCGGTCGTATACCAGATGAAGGTGCGGCCATTGGCGGCCTCCTGGCGGATGAGATCGTAAACTTCGAGTTTGGTGCCGATGTCGACGCCCCGCATCGGATCATCCATCAGAATAATCTCGGCGTCGGAGCCAAGCGCGCGGGCAAAGAGCGCCTTCTGCTGGTTGCCACCCGAAAGTGACAGGATATTGTTGGCCGTATCGGGGGTACGAATGCCGATCCGGCGCTTCCAGGCATTGGCAAGCTCAGCCTCGCGCTTCGGCGAGATGAGCAGGCCGGCACGTAGCCGCCTCAGCGATCCGATGCCGATATTCTCGGCGATCGACCATTGCGGGAAGATGCCGTCCGACTGCCGGTCGCCGGCGACAAGGGCAACCGGCGCCGTCACCTCGATGCCGATCTTGCCGCGCCGGGAAGCGTTGAAGATCGCCAGCAACAGATCGGTCTGGCCGTGGCCGGCAAGCCCGGCAAGCCCGATAATGGATCCTGATAGGGCAACAAGTTCGGCGCCGTCGCCCTGACGCGCTGGGCGGGCCCGCACGCGCGGACCACCTTTTGGCTTGACGGCGACGGCTTGCGCTGCGCCTTTCTCGCGATGGGCAGCCCCTCCCATGGTCGCGACCAGCCGGTCACGGTCATAGGCACGTGCCGCATCGGCAGCCACGACCTTGCCGTCGCGCATTACAACGATGCGGTCGGCATTCTGCAGCACCTCGCCAAGCAGATGCGAAATCAGGATGCAGCTGCCGCCGGCCGCAACGAAGCGCCGGACGAAAGCGAGCAGCTGGCCGGCTGTATGGGCATCGAGCGAAGAGGTCGGTTCGTCAAGGATAACAAGATTCAACGGATCCTCCGTCACCGTGAAGGCTCGGGCAACCTCCACCATCTGCCGCCGCCCGATCGAAAGATCCGCGACGATATCGGAGGCATCGATGCCGTGCTCTGGAAAGATCTCGTCGAGCTTGCCGGTAATCAGTTCGGCGGCGCGTTTATGCCAGCCGAAGCGGCGCAGAGCTGGATGATTGATCCGGGTGTTCTCAGCGACGGAAAGATTGGGGCAGAGCGAGAGTTCCTGAAAGACGCAACGTATTCCAAGGCTTTGCGCGCGAATAACCGAATAATGCTCCCCGACCGTCTCGCCTACCATCATGCGGCCGCGGTCGAGCGAGAGCGTTCCCGCCAGCATGTTAATGAGCGTCGACTTCCCGGCGCCGTTGTGGCCGACAAGTCCGACGCATTCGCCAGGCCGCACTGCAAAGTCCACACCATGGAGCGCCTTCACGGCGCCGAAATGCTTTTCGGCGCCGTGAAGGCTGATAATGGTTCGGGCGGCTTCGGCCTGCATCGGCGCAACGATCACTTGATGTTGGCCTTGATGGCCTCGATCGCATCGGCCTGTGTATATTCCTTGGTCGCAACGCTGCCGACGGGAATTTCGGGAAGATGCTGCTCGAAATCATCCTGCGTGAAAGCAAGATAGGGGACCAGCAGATCGTGCGGGATGTCCTTGCGGCCATCGAGCACCTGCTGGGCGACCCAGAAGGCTAGCGTAGAAACGCCCGGCGCAATCGAGGCGGACCAGGTCGTATAACCATCCTTGGCCTTTTGCTCCTTCCACCATTGCAGTTCGTCCTGACGGTTACCCATGATGATGGTTGGGCGCGGCTTGCCGGCAGCGGCGAAGGCCTGAGCGGCACCGTAGCCGTCACCGCCCTGGGTGACGACGCCGACGATATCCGGCAGCGACGGCAGAACAGTCGCAACGGCCTTTTGCGCAGTGGTTTGGTCCCAGTTGCCGGTTACGGAATTGACGATCTTGAATTCCGGATGAGCGGCGACGCCTTCCTGCAGCCCCTTGTGGATCGAATCGTCGATTGAAGTCCCGGCAAGGCCGCGGATCTCGAGCAGGTTTCCGCCCTCGGGGTGGAACTTCTTCATCTGCTCGATTTCCTGCTTACCCATATCCTCGAAGTCCACGACAACGCGATAGGCACAGGGTTCGTTGACGATACCATCGAACGAGACGACCACGATGCCGGCTTCGCAAGCCTGCTTGATCGCGCCATTCAGCGCGTCCGGCGAGGCGGCATTGATGACGATCGCATCGTATCCCTGCAGGATCAGGTTTTGGATCTGGGCTGCCTGCGTCGGCACTTCCTGATCCGCAGTGGTAAAGACGTCGGCGGCTCCGACCACCTTGTCGGCGACTGCCTTCTTGGTGACGATGTCATAACTCTTAAGCATCGCCTGACGCCAGGAATTGCCAGCATAATTGTTCGAGAAGGCGATCTTCTTGCCGCTCGTGTCGGCAAAGGCCGTGCCCGATGCAAGCAGTGCGGCAAGGCTGGCAAGTACAAAGACTTTACGCATTTCAATCCTCCCTAAGTTGTTTGGACTTGAGTGAAAGGCTTTCACCCGGCGCCGATCCTCCATCGGCATCCACTCCTGCTAGCCGGGTCCCGGCTGTCAGAACAATCTTAACCCCGGCACGCGCACCCTCAGCCTGTGCAGCGAACTCGAAGCAGTAATATAGAGGCTCTTCAGATCCTCGTCACCGAAGGCGAAATTGGCGGTCGGCTCTGGCGTGCGGATAATGCCGAGCATGTGGCTCGACGGATCGAAGACATGGATGCCGCCCGGCCCGCAGCAATAGACGTTGCCGCAGCTGTCGATCTTCATCCCGTCCGGCGCACCCGGCCCCTCACCCTTGGTCTCGGCCCAGACAGCCCCGCCCGTGAGTTCGCCCTGCGGCGAGATGGCAAAGACCCGGATATGCTGGCGCTCCGTGTCGTTGACGAAGAGGCGCGATTCATCGAGCGAGAAGCAGAGCCCGTTCGGCTGGGCGAAATCATCCACCAACAGCGTCAAGTTGGAACCGTCCGGATCGACGCGATAGACGCCCTGAAAGGAAAGATCCTGCGGCCTTGGCACACCATAATATTCCATCCGCCCGTAGGTCGGGTCGGTGAAATAGATCGCGCCGCCGGTCGCAACGACGATGTCGTTTGGGCTGTTGAGTTCCTTGCCCTTGTAGTGTGCGGCGACGACACTCGTCGAACCGTCGCGCTCGAACCTGGTGACGCGGCTCATCGCATGTTCGCAGGTGAGCAAACGCCCGTCGCGGTCCAGCGTATTGCCGTTCGCCTTGTTGCTCGGCCGACGGAAATCCTCGATCGCCCCGGAAGGCCGGCGGATATACATGCGGTCTTCGGGCATGTCGCTGAAGACAAGCCATTTCTCGTAAGGATGCCAGACGGGACCTTCGGTGAAGCCGAGACCGCTTGCCAGGGTCTCCAGCGCCGCGTCGCCGACCACGTCGGCAAATCCCGGATCGCGGTTGCTCCTCGCCATGGCTCAGCTCTTCGAGGATTGGACAGATTTTCCGCCGACGAACCAGTCGGATGACGAGACGTCCTCGAAGACGACCCAGATCGCCTCTTTCGGCAGTTCGGCCAGCTCGCTGACGGCAGCGGTCACGCGACGCGCGATCTCGTCCTTACGCTCCTGGGGATGGCCTTTGAGAATCTGAATGTTGATGAAGGGCATCGCGTGTTCTCCCATGTACTTTATTATTGCTTGTGCCCGAATTAGCCACGGATGGAAGGGTTCGGCTACGTTTGAAGACGCAGATTTGAATGTGCAAACACACACTCGGATCTTCAGAGCTCCTTCGCTGCCGAAGCCTGGTCTATCCAGGCGTTGAGGCTCTCCTGCGCGCGCCTCAGCGCATCGACATTGATAAGGCCGCGGGCAAAGGCCAGATAGATCGCCCGCGTGCGGGAATTGAAGAGCGAGGCCTCGCCCGCCCCGTCCTCGGCCGTGACGACGCCGAGCTTTTCGTAGAGATGGCGGATGCGCGCCTGCGCGCCGCGCGTAGAGAGGCCGCGGCGGGCGGCGATCGCCTTGTCCGTCAGCCCCAGCGCGACATCGATCAGGCTCTCATATTCGCTGTCGGTGATGCCCTCCAGTCGATCCTGCACACGGTGCTGGATGCCGCGCACTTCCCGGTCGATGATGCAATGGCCTTCGGCGAAGACGCCCCGCAAGGCCGAGCGCATGCCCTCTTCCGACGCCGATTTCAGTACATAGCCATAAACCGTGCCAGGCGGAACGATACGAGCGACACCGCGCACATAGGACTCGTCGGCAAAATTCGACCAGAATAGGATCTGAGTATCAGCCCGACGGCTCCAGATGGATCGCGCCACCTCAATGCCTGTCGCTTTCGGCAATTGCAGGTCGAGCACCACGTAAGGCGGCTCGCGGCGTCGTGCAAGATCGATTGCGACGTCGCCGCTGCCTGCCTCGATCACCTCGACATCACCGGGCCACAGGTGCTCGATCGTGGCGCGCACGAAAGCGCGATGCAATCCGTCATCCTCGGCAATCAATACCAACATGTCAGAGTCTCCCAGCGGCGTTCACTGCGCGGACCGCAGCGCCCTGCGACAGCACGCCGGGTGGGATCGTCTCGCCACCAAGCGGCACTTCGATTGCCACTCGCGTACCGCCCTTGCGGCTGGAGCGGCCGATGTGAAGCTGCGCACCGATCAGCGCCGCCCGCGTGTGCATGTGGCCGATGCCGCCATTGACCTGCGGGTCGGCCGGGGCACAACCGGCGCCGTCATCGGTGACGACGATCTTCAGCAGCGATGGTGTCGAGTCCATGCGTACCTCGATGCGGCGCGGCACCGCGTGCTTGACTGCATTGTTGATCGCTTCCTGGGCGATCCGATAGATCGCCGTCAACGTGCGCTCCGGCAGCATTTCGGCGGCGCCTTCGCTGGTATCATGGATCCGCACGGCAATCGAAGGAGTTGCCCGGCTGACGCTGCGGTTGAGATGGGCCTCTATGGCATCGCGCAAGCCGAAAAGCTCGAGCACGCTCGGGCGCATATCGTCCACGATGTGGCGCAGCTCCGTCAGGCAGTTGACGATCTCCCGCTCGAGATCCGCAAGCTGGCTGACGCCGGCCATCCCGTCGCGATGCAGCGCAGAGACCTGGCGCACGACGCGGGCGAGGTCGGCAAGGGTCTGGTCGTGGAGGTCCATGGCGATGCGTCGCCGCTCCTGCTCCATGCCTTCGGTCAGCCGAGATGCGCCGACGCGCAGGATTTCTTCGCGATTGCGCGCATCGCTTTCCGCCATCATCGCCCGGCGTGCCTCCTCGCTCTGGATCAATGCGAAAATATAGGGTGCGATGAATTCGGCGCAGTGCTGGGCGATCTCCAGATCGGCAGGCGTATAACAGCCAGGCTCGTGCCTGCTGATGTTGAGGGCACCGATGATCTCGCCCCTTGCTCGCATCGGCACGACGATGCGGCTGCGTAACCGGGCGGTAAAGATCGGCTCGTCTATGGCGCCGGTAAAGTGAAACCGCTCGTCTCCGAGGGCATCGTCACTCAAGAGAGACGGCACCTCACCTCGCAGCACCGCCCGTACCGGGCTCCGTTCGACCGGCGGTGGGCTGAGCGCGAGTTCGCTCCAGCTCGTCTGGTAGCCTGTTTCGTAGCAAATGTGGCTCTGCCCGCCGTTCAAAAGAACGGCGACATCGATATGGTCATGCGGCAGCAACTTGAAGATCTCTGTTGCCGTTGCCCGAAATGCTGCCCCGGCCTCAATATGTCCTGCAAAGGCCCGCGAGATCGCGAGCATCCGGTCGAACAGCTCTCCATTGTGTCTGATCATCGTCACTCCTCCGACAATCGCGCTTTTCCTCGAAGCACAGCATTAATGCCACGTTCGTCCGGAGATGACACTATTTGCGATGGTCGGTGACGACAAAAGCCACAAAAGCGAAAATAGCTCTCTGACCGATCGGCCGATCAGTGACTGTTCCCTTGGCAACCTTTCCTGATCCAGTCGCGGTTGCGATGATCTATCCAAGCCGCATTCCCCTGCTTCACCACCCCCGACAAACTCACATTCGGCTGAGTTCGTGATGCTCTGGGCCTGATGTTCGAGTCGAAGGTCGCCGACAGACTGATGTCATGATCGGCGGTGACCGAAGCGCCGATCCGGCAACGCAATCGTATCCATCGACATGCAGCATAAATCCATACCTGTCGAAAATCTTGCCATTCGGCAGATCCTGCGTCCATTCCGGCACGAAACCGATGCCAAGCCCAGCGGAGACCAACGACACCAGCGAGAAGGTGTCGTCGCAGATACAGGTGACATTGTCCGTCAGATCATGCTCCTCGAACTTCTCGGCAAAATAACACTCGATGTAGGAAAGGTTCTGACGAGAAAACGAGATGATCTTCTCAGATCGCAGATCCTCAAGATCGATCTCGCTCTTCAGGAATAGCGGGTTCTCCTTGGCCACCGCCAACAGATAGCGTTCATGGGCAATCGAGAAGAACCGCAACAAACCGATATTCTCCACCGGTCTGATGAAGCCGAGATTAATGTGGCCTGCCTCAATATGGCGGATGATGTCATCGGTGGTG
Organism: Rhizobium sp. P32RR-XVIII; assembly: GCF_012641395.1. Classification (GTDB taxonomy): domain Bacteria; phylum Pseudomonadota; class Alphaproteobacteria; order Rhizobiales; family Rhizobiaceae; genus Rhizobium. Next base: position 8,994 of record NZ_JABAIH010000045.1, read on the forward strand.
CCCCTTTCGATATGCATGCAGATATCCGGATATTTGCGGCCAATGCGCCAGGCGGCACGCCGATCGTGGCGGGATAGACCTTGCCGATGGCAATCTTGCCTCCGCCTTGCCGGCGACCGATTGGGCAATCTCGCCCGACAGATCGATCTCGCTGCGGATCCTCACCGCCCTTTCGCGAGCTATGGCCGATTAATTGGCATCACAAAGATGCCACGCCATCTGATAGCCGTACTCGTTCCGGTGCCCATAGCACCAGCCGAAGCTATCAAGTAGTGCGCCGATCTCCTCACGACGTGCGCATGCGATCCGTCGCGAGATAGGGGAAGAAGACAGATACGGCCCTGGGCATCACAGGCTCCAATTTCAAACTCGGCACACTCGCCCGCTTTGACGCGCATTAATTCGGCCAGCCAGCGCGCGCGTCCGACGCCGACGACGGGTAAGGGTTCTGATGGCAGGACGCTGACCCGCCAGCGTGTTGTCGACGCCGTCGGCTGGCCATAGTCGGAAGCTTCTGCCTGGCGGCGCCAGCGCCTGAGCGCCAGTCCCATCGTACCGGTCTTTTCGGCCGCCAACTGCAGGCGCCGCGAGGCCGTCATCGGTAGCCGGACCAGTTCGCCAACGACGGCGCCAAGACCGCCGAAGGCAAGCCCCTCCTCCATCGAGGCCAGCACATCCTTTTCCTTGTCGGCCTCACAGAAGATGACGCGGTCGGGATGCAGGCCTGCCTGCGAGATCGCCGGAAAGAACAGATCAGGTCGGGTCAGGCACCAGAGAACCCTGCCTTTCGAGCGCGCGGCGATGCCAGCGACAAAGAGGACTGCAGCGGCTCCGTCGACGGTTCCTGCCCCTCCACCGGCGACTTCATGCAGCGCACCAAAGGCAAGGCCACCGCCGGGCAGGTGCCCATCGATCTCGGCCACACCGAAAGGGAGGACCACGGCCTTACGGCTTGCCGATCCCTCGAGGTGAGCAATTCTCTCTCTCTCAGGTCCTCCAGAACGCGAGGATTATGGGCGCGCGACATCGTTCACGGACCTCCTCAGGCTCGCGTTTCAGGTTTTCTGTCCGAAAGGATGGCAATGTTCCTTTTTTGTTCTCGAAACTGAAAAGAGTCAAGCGGGTGGATTCTGGTGTCCCTGATCGAAAATTCAACGTCTGAACGCGATTCACGAGGAGAATCACGGATATATCCCGACAGTTCGCGGAAAAGGCGAAATGAAAATTTTCCTATCCAGACTTCCGTCGGAAAGGAAAAAGCAGGGGCTGTCACATTGCAAGAAGAAGCTGCATTGAGGACAGCCAGTGATAGCGGAATTACTCGTCTGTACCTCATTGACGGCTGTCGACGGTGATACCGTCCAGTGCGACGCTCAGAATATGCGACTGTTGGGGGAAGGTGTTCCATTCGTCTCGGGCATAGACACGCCGGGAACGGAAGCTGGCGTGAGCGTATGTCACCGCCGGGAAGAAAGCCAGTAAGTGACCAGGGCACACCCGAAACCCAATGCGATAAAGCCGATGAAAACGATGTATCGAAACAAATCAGGCATGATGAAATCCATCTTTGAAATGGAAGCAGTTTAAAATTGCTGGTCTCAACGAATGGTTTATGCGTGAGGCTAAAAAGCCACTCATGCGAAAAGGCGTAATCGCGGTACCGGCGGCGTCACTATCGGAAAATCCGACAACGAACTTTCAACGTCGTGCGGTCTCCATAACATAGGCTATGCCCACTGAAGAGATCGGCAAGACGCTGTTGCGGGAAGGCTTCGCTCGAAAGTGGCGGCCCGGGCATCGAAACGACTGGTGTATCCCAGAGTCTTGAGGCGGGCTGCCACCGTACGGCAACGGACCGATGCTTGAAGCAGGTCCCCGCAGGGCTAAGTTTTTTAAGCAGCCCGTTAACCCAGCATCCCCTAATCGCGGGATGATACCAGTTGCAACGGAGGAACAGTTGGGTAGTCGATCTGCAAGCGAGCAACAAGCGAGGCTGGAAGCAACCCATAAAGTTGCCAAAACCATTCTCGAAACGGAACGCCTTCAACGCGAAGCCAAGACCGCGAGGTTACGTGAGGCTCGGCTTCGCAGCCGGGGGGATGACGGCCCACCGCCTGAGTAAGGCAAGCTATTTGCCGAAGTCATCGGGAGTTTGGCCGCGCTGTTCAGCGTCATATGAGCCGATTGCGATCGGTACGCTACCGCACCGGAACCTTGCAATGCTTTCATTGTTCTAGCCGTTGGGATCGCGTGGCGAGCTCACTGCTTTGACCCTTCCTGCCCTCGGAAGGCCGCGCGGTCCTCTGCTCGCCACGCGCTGATTCCCTTTCATCTTCCACCAACTGATATCAGCAAGTCAGGGAAGGCCGGAACTTCCGAACAGCGCCGCCGTTGTTAACCGCTCATCATCTTACGAGGTACGGTTATGGACGACGGTCACTGGGCCACCAATGTTGAATTGCAACTGAGGCCCGGTGCGCGGTTCGACGCCATCACGGGAACACGGGCAGCCTTGACATTGCTTACAACGCGGTGGTCCACGTTCGGTCCGGCTTTCTTTCGTGCACAAAATGTTTGTCAAGCGGCGCTCGACGATCGTACGTCGCACGAGGCTGCACGAACCGCTTTTATTGCCGCCGCCAGAGAAGCTGGGCTATGGATGCGATACTGATCCTGCCTCCATCAGCAACTCGTAATGGCGAGCTGACCCCGCAACTCCCTCAAAGCACGCGGGGTCTCTCTTTGACCGTACGGTATCGAACGGGAACGCTCGCTGGAGCGGTCGGTTATCGGAGCGGCCGCGCGGCAGTCTTCCTGTTAAATGCCAGCGATGCAACCACCCCATCCTGGCGGCGCGCGGTCATCATTGGCGGCGCGCTAACCGGACAGGAACAATGACAAGCCTTGATTGTTCGCGAACCAGGAGGCCGCCCTCCCTCGGTTGTTGGTAGATGGCGAAGTATTACTTCCATATCCGTGCAGGCGATGAATTCGTCGAAGACGACGAAGGTATCGATCTGCCAAATCTTGCCGCAGTTCATGAAGAGGCAGTCAACTCCGCCCGCGAGCTCGTCGCGGGTTTGGTCCATAGGGGAGAGCGGATACGCTCGATGCAATTCGAGATCGTTGATGAAAACGGAGATCTCGTCGCGGTTCTCCCGTTCAGGTCCGCGGTGCTGGATTGACTCCAGCAGATGAACCGGCCGCCCGCCGAGGCACGGCTTGTCTGTACGCTGGCGAACCGGAACGCGAAGTCTCCTCTCTTCGTTATTGTGCCGGATTGCGTGTCGGCATCCGCCCCGCCAGCGCATCCAGCCTTAGTGGCGACCTGACCGCGCAACCGCTCACCAGCCAGCGGGGTCTCTTTTGTTCGTACGCTACCGGACGGGAACGGTTGCGTGTCCTGAGCGTTTCGATGGCGGCCGCGCGGTAGTCTTCCTGACGACAGTCGCCAGTGATCTTGGAGCCGCAGCCCTCTTCCCTGGTGCCGCGGTCACCTTTTCCCCCTTAACTGCTGCTCCGGCGGGGGTTTTTTGGGGAACATTGCAGAACCTGCCTTGTTTGGCGCGCTGGGTTGCGCGGCAGTTCTTCTGTTCAACCCGGATGACACCCCTCTCCGGGTGCCGCGTGGTCAATTCCGCGCTGAATGGCTAGGGGATACAAGAGACGCGGCAAGGGCTCGCTTTCCGTAGGAGCGGGCCCTTCGATTCTAACCTTTATTGATTATTGACGAGCAGGCTGCCGGCAGTTTTAGTTTCCAGTGCTGTAGCCACCAGCACACTGACGGCCACGTTACTTCGAGAGAGTCGGCGGGAAGCACTTTTATCTGGGCAGCATAGTTGATCGGCAATGGTCCCGCCCCTCTGAATGAATACCGAGATAATCAAGAAGTATTACCGATTTGGCAACGCTCCGCGCGCCACAGCCAATATGAACAGCTACGTCGGCCAGCTTTGTGGAAGCCGCACCGGCGTTTGTGTGAAAGTGCATGGGGGATCTACAAAAGAATGCCGCCGAACACTACCCAAAAATTCATCCTAATGGCGGTAATCTGCCTCTAATCTTCTTCTCCGCATTGGGCGCTACGGCGAAAGTCAGCGATGCTCGCCTTGAGCAGATTCGAACCGCTGAACCCGTTCGCCCCGTCGCAGTCCGGATCTCAAATGAGTGCTCTTGAGATCCCATCAGGGGTGAGTAGCGGCCAGCACGGTGGCAGAGTGAGGTCGCTTCTGTAACGGGCTTTCCCGAGTCAATCCCTTATGAGCTCAATCCCTCGCCGAGTGCTTGCTTCTGTCCGCAGTCGACGCGGGGTCGCTGCTGTATGGGGTCTGCTGAG
>NZ_JABAIH010000046.1 GCF_012641395.1 Rhizobium sp. P32RR-XVIII
ATGCTTGGCGATATCCAGACCAATTGTGGTAATCTTCTCCATGGACGGCTCTCCCTTATGTGACTTTCGACAGCCACACTTTGGCACATTGCGATGCCGGGAGCGGAGGCCGTCCACCACATCAGGTTAGCCGTCTCGGACCAGCGATAGATGTCTTATCCGACAGGCCGAGGATGATCGCGAATCCTGCAGTCCATCCAGGGAGGTTCGAAGCGTGCAGGATTGCCAGCAGTGGAAGTCTCTGCATAACGCCCAGCATATCCTGCTAGTCCTGAAGTTGCCTCGCTTCCCTCCCCCAGGGCTCGCCGGGCGTGGCCGCCCGCCCGGTGATATCTTCGATGTCGATCCTATAGAAGACGTGGGCATGATAGCTTTGGGCCGGCTGCGATACCGGCTTGAGCCCACCCGGCTCCCACCAGTTCGCATGGCGCTCAAGAAGTGACCACGCATGAATGCGCTCCTGATGCCACTGTCCGGTATCCGGCAGTTCCTGATAGTGACCCGAGATGACCACGCTTTTCCAGCTCTGCGCGTCCCTGAACCGCTCGACCAGAATGCAGGCGTGTGGATTGTCCCTCAGCCATTCGATTTTCTTGCCCGGTATTGAGAAGCTGTAGAGGCAATTGCCGTCGAGCGCATAGTAGATTGGGACGACATAAGGACGATCGCCCTTACAGCAGGCAAGATGTGCAAGATGACCCGAGGAAATCACCTCCATGGACTCCTGCCGCGTCATGTCCTTCACTTTCATAATCTTCTCCTCCCTGGAGAGAACCTAGAATGGATCCTGTCATGAAAGAGAAAAGGGTGTCTTGATATAGCTCAATCGCGGCAGGATGTGACCAGAGTGAGAATCCGATGCCGATCCTCGCGATCGGTCGGAAATCGCCCGGGCTTTCCGACGATGTGGCCTAGGCCATCCAAAAGGATCTCAACCGTGTTTCGCTTGGGGTTCATAGGTAGCTCCGAGGAGCGGCAATGATCTCGCGAGACCTGGACCCCAAAGCCTCGCGGGCAGCTATGACATGAATTGAAGAAGAGCAGTATTTATTCGGAGGCACCGCGGCTTCTACACCATCAGTCCCCGTCCCGCTGCTTCCAGCCGGTGGAACGGCATGGCTGTCGAATGGTCGCGTGTTCAGGCGAAAAGCTCTCAAGCCTCTCACTTCAAGTGACCTTGCACAGCCGTCACGTTTCATCCTGTGCAAGATTTCGATCCGCCTTGACGCGCATCAATGAGGATTTGTCGTAAGAGCGATTTAATTCGGACGAGTTCGACTCTATCGCGGCTGCCTTCCAGCGCAAAGGCACGCCTTTATTTGCAAATCCAGGAGAAGAGCGAAGCGGTCAGTTCGGAATTTGCGGAGCAATCCAAAGGAGGCAAGCGATGACATTCAAGACGATTCTCAACGTGATCGCAGCGTCGCAAAGCGATCTTGATATTAAAGTCGCAATGGATTTGTGCGAGGAGGCCGGCGCGCACCTCGCCGTTTTCATAGTAGCGATGCCCCCGCAGCTTAACGGGCGTTACGCCACTTTGGCTCCGGCTTGGTTGGAACAGCGAGAGCGCATCAAGCGGGAGCTCGCCGAGAGAGCGGGACAAGTCCGTGACCGGATCGCTGCCGCCGGGCTGTCATTCGACGTGGACACCGTGTATGCCGAAGTTGCCGGAGCAGGTTACGACATCGGTGAGCGTTCGCTCTATACCGATCTTGTCGTCGTGGGGCCCGAGGTATTTGAGGATGAGGATCTCAAGCCAGAGGTCGTCACCGGCGCAATCTTCCATGCGGGGCATCCGCTTCTCCTCATTCCGCGTGGCGGTACTCCGACGCTAAAACCGAAGACCGTTGTGCTCGCCTGGGACTCGCGGCCGCAGGCAGCTCATGCCGCGCGGGAGGCGCTTGAAATCATGCGGGCGGCTGACTCGGTTCATATTACCATGATAGACCCTGTGGCCGCGCTAAGAGCGAGCGGAGACGAGCCGGGTGCTGATGTCGCCACATACCTCGCCTGCCACGGCGTCAATGTCATCGTCGACCCTCTGCCGAGCATGGGCCGAGAAGTCGCCGAGATATTGCCGAAGCACGCCCTGGATATCGGTGCCGGTATGATCGTCATGGGAGCCTATGGCCGTTCCCGCATGCGGGAGTTCGTCTTCGGCGGAACAACGAGATCGGTCCTGAACCACGCCGAGCTTCCCGTCTTGATGGTGCATTGACACCGGGAAATCGACACCGGGAACGAGAAGTGCCGAGCATAAATCATGCATCAGTATCTATTCCGTGGATTTCGCCGGCACCGACATCATGATCGTGACTACTGCCCCGGAGCGATCAGCCGCGGTTTGCTGCAGTGATCGGGCCGTTACGTCGCTCGTCGACATACTGTGCTCCGCTGGAATGGCGGCAAATGGGGCCGTGAGGCCAAGCATGTTGGCCTGCTGCAGAACGGCTGCCGCCCAGGAGAGTGTCGCCTTCGAAATCGAAATCTCTACGTGGGCGTCGAGTGGCGTACCGTTGGACCGCCTAGACTTCGTCTTCGAAACCAGCGAACGGGGAGTTCGGAGCTCTTTCCGGCTTTCCGATTCTCGGCAAGGGCTATGGCGAGTTCATCCAAAGAGTATGCAAGGCGCTCGTCAGTGGTGCGTCGGATCGCGACCGTCCACTCCATGCGTTCCGGCCCATTCGGTAACGTCAACCGCGGTAATCCTGATCCGGCCGTCCCCCTCCAGTTCGCCGCGATCATATTTCGCCGAGGCGATCTCGCTGAAAATGTCGATCCTCTCCTGAAGGCGGCTCTCGTCGCATCGTGGCGGGTCTGCGACATCCAAAAGTGCTTCCCTGTTGATGACGACGATCTGGTTGACGCCGTCGGCGTCCATCATAAGCAGAGCCTCGTTACCTGACGATTTCATCATTCCACTGATAAGCTTCAACGACATTGTTTAGTCTCCGGGTAGTTAGTTTCCCTAGACTTACCTCAAGAGCGCTGGGCGCCCGCTGAAACAAGCTGTCTAAAACCTATCTCATGAGGAAGGATCCGCCTTGATCCACATCAAAGCGGAAGCCTTCCCCGTCAGGCAATGGAAGCTGTCGCAGCCCGGTGCCAGCGACTGCTTCTTTAGCCGGGACATTCGCGCTGCAGTTGTTGATCGACGGGAAGCTGTTTGCTTGAGTTCGCTTCGGGTGCCGACGTTGACCAAAACCAGGCTCGCACAACTGCGATCAAGTCGTGAGCTCCACCGGGACTGGGGATTCATTTCACGACGAGGAAGCGAACGTGGCCGTCCCGGAAAACGCCAAGAAGTAGCGGCGCTTCGCTTGCGGCCGCCAAGTCCACGACCATCTGCGGATCAGTCGCGTCCTTCCGGTTGACACTGACGACGACGTCACCAGCTTCGAGACCGGCAGCCGCCGCCCTGCTGCGATCGCTCATGGCCGCAACGAAGGCGCCTTGCGTTTTTCCATAGGCATCGGATTCTGGTCCGACCGCTGTCAAGGTGACGAGAGATAGAAGTCCCTCACCCTCGACACTCGCAGGCGGTGCGGGCTCCTTCGCCGCTTCGAGCGGGCGTAGTTTTGCTGTGATCGTCAGGCTTTCCTTTGGTCTCTTGATCGAGAGCCGAACGACCGACTCCGGCGGATAGGATGCGATCATGTTTCTTAATTCGGCTGCGTTTCGGACGGCGGCCTCATCGACGGCGACGACCACATCGCCTGGAATTATGCCAGCTTTCGCGCCTGGGGAGCCGGGCACGACCTCGCTCACGACTGCGCCAGCCGCTGTATCGACTGCCAAAGCAGCGGCTAAGTCGAAGTTGTTATCCTGAATGATCGTGCCGAGTTGTCCTCGCTTGATTTCTCCATGGGCGATCAGCTGGGTCATGATCCCCTTGGCCATAGTGATTGGTATCGCAAAGCCGATCCCTACATTGGCACCCGATGGACCTATTATGGCGCTGTTGATGCCAACGAGCTTACCGTCAAGGTCCACAAGCGCGCCTCCCGAATTGCCGGGATTGATGGATGCATCTGTCTGGATGAAATTCTCGTAGTTGGCCGCGCCAAGGCCCGCACGTCCTAGCGCGCTGACGATCCCCAGAGTGACTGTCTGCCCGAGGCCGAAGGGATTCCCGATTGCGGCGACATAATCACCGACGCGAAGCTCGGTGGATTCGCCCATCTCAATTGACGTTAGGCCATCTGCCCTGATCTTCAGCACAGCGAGGTCGGTATCAGGATCCGTCCCGATGATGGTCGCGGCGTAAGCGTCGCCGTTGGCGAGCGTTATGCCGATGCTGCTGGCGTTTTCAACCACGTGGTAGCTTGTCAGTATATACCCCTGAGAGGCATCGACGATCACGCCGGATCCCGTTGTCTGAAGTGCCTGTCGCACTTGGGTTGCATCTTCTGGCAATCCGAAGAATTTGTGGAAGAACGGATCGTTGAGGAGCGATTCATCGTCGACAGTTCCTTCCGTCTGAATCGCGACACTCACCACGCTCGGGCCCACTCTGGCGATCATTGGCGCAAGCGACGGCTGGCCCGTGGCGGACGCTTCCGCTGTCAACGTTAGAGCGAGGATGAGGAGCGCAGCCGCTCGCCGAATCCAACGCATAGGCGGTGTGCTTCTTTCTGTCGACGCGCCGAAGCGGAGCACAGCGCCGTTATCGCGCGCCAGCGCCGGGGTATCCCCGACTGGGAACTGAGAGTGCGCATCCGAGCGGATGCACAACGGCAAGAAGTATTGCTTCATAAACAGAGCCCCTCGTTCATCACTTTGTCGCATGGTGAGGCGCGAAAGCGGCTTCTGCATTGATTTGTCTCAATGCCAACGGGCGATGCAAGCTTTGACCGCGATCAAAGCGCACTGCTTTCGCGGGCCATAAGCTGGCCAAATGGAGGACGTGATGATGACACACAAACAAGTACTGTTTCGCTCCGCAGCGCGAGAGAAGATCTTGAAAGGAACGACCCAGCTGGCAGACGCTATTCGTGTGACGCTCGGGCCACGGTCAAAAGCCGTCCTGATAGAAAAGAAATGGGGAACACCAGTCGTCTGCAATGACGGCGTAACCATCGCCAAGGAATTTGATCTGAAGGATCCTGAAGAAAATCTCGGCGCTCGCATGCTTCGCCAGGCGGCCGAAAAGACCGGCGACATGGTCGGAGATGGAACGAGCACCTCGACGGTTCTTGCCCAGGCAATCTTTTCAGACGGCCTGCGCAACGTCACCGCCGGCGCAAGTGCGATCGACATCAAGCGCGGACTCGACCGTGCCCTTGCGTGTACCGTCGCGCAGCTCAAGCTGAACAGTCGACCTGTCACGGACAAGCGCGAAAAGGTACAGGTTGCAACCATATCCGCCCATAATGATCCGCAGATCGGAACGCTGGTCGGCGATGCCATGGAGAAAGTCGGCGACGACGGCGTCATCACAGTTGAGGAATCGAAGTCGACCGAAACCGTTCTCGAGGTTGTCGAAGGCATGCAGTTCGATCGTGGATTCCTGTCCCCCTATTTCGTCACTGATGTCGAACGGATGGAAATCATCCTCGAGGACGCGGCTATCCTGCTGGTCGACCGGAAGCTGAACGCGCTGAACGACTGTGTTGCCTTGCTCGAAAGTATCGCCAAGGCGAACATGCCGTTGCTCGTCATAGCGGAAGACGTAGAGGGCGAAGCGTTGGCGACTTTGATCGTCAACCAGATCCGCGGAACGCTGCACAATTGCGCCATCAAGGCACCAGGCTTCGGCGACCGCAGGAAAGCGATGCTGCAGGATATCGCCATCCTTTCGGGTGGACAGGTTCTTTCCGAAGAACTCGGCATCAAACTGGAAACGGTGACCTTGGAGCAACTTGGCCACGCCGCACGCGTCGTCGTCACCAAGGATACTACCACCATTATTGGTGGCGCCGGCGACAAGAAAGCGATCGCCGGCCGCCTCGAACAGCTCCGGCGTGAGATCGAGCAGACGACCAGCGACTATGACAAGGAGAGGCTCCGGGAGCGTCTGGCCAAGCTTTCGGGCGGCGTCGCTGTGATCAAGGTCGGGGCTGCCACCGAAGCGGAAATGAAGACCAAGAAGGAAGCGCTCGATGACGCCATCAGCGCCACGAAGGCAGCTGTTGCCGAAGGGATTCTGCCGGGTGGCGGCCTCGGGCTTTTACGTTGCATGGGTGCGGTCGCCGCCGAAGAGGAAAAGTGTGAGGGTGACGAGCGGACTGGCGTACAGATTCTCAAGCGTTCCCTGGAGATTCCAATCCGGCAAATTGCGGAAAATTCATCGACGGACGGTGGCATCGTGATTGCCAAAATGTCCGAAGGCACCGGCAGCTTCGGATATGACGCCGGCAGGAAGATCTACGTCGACATGTTCGAAGCAGGAATCGTCGATCCGACAAAGGTGGTTCGCGTTGCGCTTGAGAACGCCGTTTCTGTCGCGAGCGTGTTGCTTCTGACGGAAGCGACGATGACAGAAATCCCCGAGGAGCCGAAAGAGAGGCCAGCTCATGCCGAGATGGCTCTGTGAGCTCAGGCAATAGATGATAGGAGGATAGTATGACGTCTTTGGATGAGAGAAGAAGGGCACTTGAGGACGGTTACATTCTTGACCGTGAACGGTCGTTCAAAGTGGCGGCTCGCCGGGATCGGCTTCTGGCGAAGTGGGCCGCCCCGTTGGTTGCGCGCGCTGACGTAGAAGATTATGTCATAGAGGTCCTAGAAGCAGGACTTGCGACGCCGGGCGACGAGAATGTGCTGAACAAGATTCTTGGAGACTTTGTTGCGGCCGGTCGAGACACCGACGAAGCCGTCGTCCGTGAAAAGATGCGCGAGCTGATGTACCAGGCAGCCGAGCAAATGGAGCGTGAAAGTCGGCGTTAGGGTCACGCCCCGGCGCTCAAGCGAAGGCGTCATTTGCGCCTCAGGGTGCAACCGAGGTCGCCGCAATATCGATAATCGACCGCTCAGCCTCCCCATGCGCCAGTACCGCCGCATTTTGAGCGACCAAGGCTAACACAGTAAAGAATCGGCTTGTCTCCCGCGCATAATCGATGATCAACTCGTCCGTAAAATCATTCAAGACGTCCAACGAGTCGCTGCTCGCCGGCGCGGCAGCTAAGGTTCCAAAAAACTTGAGGTCTTTTTCGAGACGGTCTTGAAGGAAGGAAAGTCCCTCGATTTGAAAGCGTAGCGCCGCGTTGGCAAACTCTGCCTTGATCTTCGCTTCGGCCAGCACGCCATCCATAGCTTTATGGAACTGGGGAAAAACAAAGGGGAATTCTGCGCTCGTCATCTGCTGGCTCCCACTATGGTGTCATCGGATCAGGCTACGCAAGCTCTGAATTAAGTTACCTGCGATGCCGCTAATTTTGAGTCATGCTGCATCTTGATTATCTGCTGCGCTGCGGCGGGCGTTTCCGCGGCGCTACTGTCGACATGGACCGTCGGCACCGCAATCTTGATGCCGTTCTCCTCGAACGCCTTTTTGATCATCATAAGGGCGCGCCGCTTGAGGACAAATTGCGTCCCTGGCTTTGTCATCATTTTAATTTTAAGGACGATGGCGAAATCTCCGAAGGAGTCGATGCCCTGCATCTTGAGGGGTTCAATCGTATCCGCTGCAAACTCGGGATCCTTCGCCAACTCCTGACCAATCTTTTTGACGAGCTTGCGCGCCAATTCAATATTGGAATCATAGGTAACGCCGATCGTCATCTTCTCGATCGACCAGTCGCGGCTCATGTTCTGAATGGCGCCGAGTTCCCCGAAGGGCACCGTGTACACCGGGCCGCGATGGTGCCTAAGGCGCACCGAACGCAGGCTGAACGATTCCACCGTACCTTTATATGAGCCGGCCTGGATGTACTCGCCAACTCGGAAGGCGTCGTCCACCAAATAAAGCACGCCGCTCAAAACATCCTTGACCAGTGTCTGAGAACCAAAACCGATGGCGACACCCACGACCCCCGCGCCGGCGATCAGCGGCAAGATCTGCACGCCCATGCCGGCGAGGATCGTAAGCACGGTAACCACGCAAATGAAGACTGCCAGACCGTTACGGAAAATCGGCAGCAGTGTCCGCATTCTCGCATTACGCGCCACTTGGTCCGAACTGCCCCCCGCCTCGGTTACTGTCATCCGGTATTCGATCAGCGCCTTCGACAATTGCCAAAGCAGATCCGCCACCAACAGGATGATAATTGCGTTCATCAGGCCGGAGACGATTGCCGCGCCAGATTCGTTTGCGAACAGGGAGGCGGTCTTCTGACGCCAGATGTAGGCCAGCCACGCAACAGCCAGTCCGATGACCGCGGCTCTGGCACCTCTGACGGCGAGCACATCTACAACGACTCCGAATACCCCCTCCCCGCGCCATCGCTTTGCGAGCGCTCTGGCAAGATTTCCAGCCGCGCGCACCACTGATGGCAGAACCAGCGCAAAGATGCCGATCCATAGCAGTTCCAGCAGTCCCGCGGCCCAAGCCAGCCAGAGGGCGATGAGAAAGAGGCTGACCAAGCACTTGCCGGCGACGCCGCCGGAGCTGTCCGGACGTTGCCAGGCAATTGCAACGGAAAGCCACAGCAGGGCTTGACCGAAGAGAAGAGCAGCCAACCGAGCGACGTCAAAGGAGAACCCAAGGCCGGGCATGAGGCTCACGACTGCCCAGCCGAACAGGACAACCGCGGCGATCACCGTAATCTGGCGATACCAGAATGATCCAGCGTCCTGCTCCGGCAACAATGCTGCGACCTGATCCGGAGGGCAAGCGGCAAACGCCTCCTGCGCCAACAGGAGCTTCGATATCGCGCGCACGATACGCAGAGCGATGAATGCCAGCATGATTGTAAGCACAATATGACGCAATAGGAGAGGCCATTCAAACGCCAGGAAGGAACCGACGCTGGCAAGGGCGAAGGTTGGGATCGCGACGGCATCCTCCAGGCGGGCTTTGGCACCCCGCGCACCGGTCTTTTGCGCCGTCCTCAGGCCCCGCCTGACCAACCATTCAGCGCCGAATCCGACGACGGCCAATACGGCCAGAATGCCGGCGACAAGGCCGGGTCTTCCATGATTTACTTCGCGCGTGATCACTGCCGCCGCATTAGCCGTTTCCGCCGGAATGCGTGGGAGGGCGGCAACCAGCGCATTTAGGCGGTCGTGAACCGCCGTCTCCCAGCTCTCGATAGCGTCCGCCAACGTCGATGATTTCTCCTCTGGAGCAGCAGCCCTTGCTTCCAGCCACGATTTGAGTTGCGGATCGTTGACGAGCTCGAGAAATTGCCGCGCTTTTTCGGGCGGTAGCGCTGCTGGACTCTGCTGCGCCCATGATGCTGCCGGTAAGGCGGAGAATAACCCGAGGGTGACGACGAAAAAGCTGCACGTCCAAACGGCAGCTAGGCAGCCCCTTGCCTGCCGGCAGCGGGGCGGCATCACCGGAGTCTCTCTGGATTGACGCCGGCGACTTCCGACGGAGGTCGGCATGCACGCCCGATCGTGCCACGTATCATCCTCATGCGTTCCTCCCCTTTGCAAGGACATCACGTCCAAGGTGTCAGCTTATGGATAGGTGATTTTCAACGGCAACGACGCCCGGAACCGACCACGCTGCGCGCTCCGCCACCGCACGCTCATTCCAAGCGCGGACACCGCCCTCGAGGATAACTTTATTGTCGACGACATTCACCCGGATCTGGCTGGCCTCTACCTCGGCATTGCGTCGAAGGGCATCCTCGACGCGGTCCTTGACGTCAGGTACGGACGCCACCGGTCTGATTGTCAGCAGATTGGTCACGGCCGTGACACCGCCAAGCTTTTTAACAGCGTTTTCAGCCGCCATCTTCTGGAAATGCCAGCGGACCTCGCCGGACAGTGTCACCCTGCCCTTTTCCACCTTCACATCGATAGCGTCATCGGGAAGTGCCGTATGCCAAGCAATGATGTCGAGCGCGCGCGCTGCAATCTCGTCATCAGCATGCCTCTTTCGCTCGGGATAACGGACCTCCACTTCTTCGGCAATGGCGCGAACACCCTTGACCCGTTTGGCGGCCGATTCGGCTGCGATCTTCTCGGCATAGCTGCTGACATGTCCCGACAACGTGACAATGCCGTTCTCCACTGCTACGCCGATATTCGCGGCATCGAAACTTGGCTCGAATTCCAGTTCGTCGATAACGTCCTGGCGCAGACTTTGGTCACTCATCTTGTCTTTGCGATCGCTCATTTTAGCTCTCCAATTCGGTCGAATATGCCCGCGGCAAATCCGTGGAAGTCATATTCGAGTCCCCAGCTGACGGTGTCATTGCGTTAGGTCAAAAAACCTCCGCTTGTTTCAGCGGGTTTCGGAGCGGCAGTAGTTCATGTCATGGCGGACGATCGTTGCTCAGGATTAGTCGAACCTGTCGCACTCGCGCATCATGTTCGGCGCTAGCGCTTTCGAAACCCAACCTGCGGCAAAGGCTAAGCATCCTGTCATTGTCGGCAGAAACGCAACCCCGAATTTCCGTCAACTCTTCGGATCGTGCATAGGCTATGATTTGTTTGAGAAGTGTGCTTCCCAAACCCATCCGCTGCAGATCGCTTCTCACGAGCAGGCCGAAATCACCCCATTCGCGATCCATGTCGATCGCGAGGCGAGATACTCCCGCGAGCTCTCCCGTGTCTGTCAGGATTGCAACAAACGCCATCTCCCGTTCATAGTCGAGATGGGTCATCCTGATGATCGCGGCTTCAGAGAGTTTGGTCTGCCCGAAGAATCGCAGCCGAATGTCCTCCGGGCTCGTCTTTTGGAGTAGCGTTGCGTAAAGACTCGCATCCGAAGGAAGAATGGGTCGAATCGTAAAATGCTTGCCTGCCAGTTCGGCATCGGTCGTCAAGCCGGTGGGATAAGGCCTGATCACCAGCTTTCTGTTTGGTGCCGGTTCCGAAATCTTTTCCGGATCGATCTCGATCCTTGCATCAAGGGCGACAACCGTCGTTTCACCGGCGATAAGCGGATTGATGTCTACAGCTGTGATGAAGGGGAAGTCGACCGACATTTGCGACAGGGAGAGGAGCACGCCTCTGACCGCCTCACGGTTGGCGGGAGGAACACGGCGGAAACCTTTGAGCAAACGATTGATGCGCGTCCCTGCGATCAGTTCCTCTGCCAAGCCGGCGTCTAGGGGGGGAAGGCCAATGGCAATGTCGTTTACCGCCTCAACGGAGACCCCGCCCGCGCCAAATACGATGGCAGGACCAAACACCGGGTCCGTCGTAAAGCCAACGAGCAGCTCTAGCCCGTTTTTGATTGTCACCATCGGCTGGAGCACGAATCCTTTCACATCAGGATTTTTGTCAACGGTTCATTGATGTGGCATCGAATTTCTCCTTCGTAATCGGATCCATGGTCTGAGCCCATAGCAACTACCGGCTCGTTCTCGAGCCTGTACAATCTC
>NZ_JABAIH010000047.1 GCF_012641395.1 Rhizobium sp. P32RR-XVIII
CCCATCGTGGCTCGCAGCGACGATATCCGCGCTGCATCAGGAAGCCGGATATACGTCAGCAGTTGTGACCAGCAATCCCATCTCGCCAAATCTGTTGCAATCGGGCGGGGTCCATATACCGTCCACAGATGTTACAAACTTCCTGTTTACCGGTGACATGGCGTAGTTCCGTTGCAAAGTTTGAGGTGCCGCAATAAAGCTGCAGGTGCGCTTCATTTGCCTGTCCTCCAAGGCGGCCTTCCGTGCCGACTTCCCGTGCAACACGTTGTCACTTCGGAAGCGAATGCATTAACTGGTCGACCATCGTGTTGATGGTTTCCGGTGGTTCGAGGATTTCGCCCCAAAACCGTGATCGTGATCTTCTTTGACTGGTCGCCGTTGGTAATTGCAGGGGCACACTTCAGGTCTTCAGGACGCAGCAGCAGCTTGACGTCTCGGCGAAGGACGTGAAGGCGCTGGCAGCAGACGGAATCCCTTGTGAAGTTCTCGACGATGGTCTACAAAGCGACCGGCAATCTTCGTGCAATCCAGATCCTGCTTGGACATACCAAGATCGAGAACACGGTTAGGTACCTGGGCGTGGACATCGAGGATGCGCTGGAACTGGCGGAGCATACAGAAATTTGACAAGGTGCAGCCCCGCTGGGTGCGGGGCCAAGCTGCTTGGGGAAAGCACTCTGGATTTTTGCAGTTCTATCGAGCGGCTATGCGCCCCCATTTCGGACTTACACGGTCTTGGATGCACGCCTGAAAGCGGACGCTATGGTTTTAGATTTCCAAGGTCAGCAAGGCGGACTTTCAAGACGTTCGGATTCGTGGTTGGTAGGGACGAGTTCGACCCGTCGCAGGCATTCCCGACCGCCCGTCTAAAGTCCCGATTACGAACGTAGTTTGCCTTGCTGGAAGGTGCGGCTCCAGCGGACGCTCGATCCACCGGGGGCACTCTGTGAGGAATGAAATGAATCTCCACCAGAACGATCTGCGTCGAGCCACACATCATCGAAGCCAATGATGCCTGAGCTACTGTGGCAGTCCAGCCGCCTTGAGGCTGTCAACCAAGAGCGTGAGGGCCCCAACGTCTTTGTAAGGCTGGGTCTCGGCGTAACGAGCGAGCGAGAACTGAGGCTCGATCGCGACGATCTGCTGAGCGACCTTCCGGGCTTGCTGGTGCTGGCCGACAAGGCTGTAGCCGCTGCACAGAACCAGGCGCGCGTCGCGGTCGTCCGGGTTCAGCCGAAGGCTGTGCTCGGCTGCCGAGATCGACTTTCCGAACTGGCCGTCATCCCGGTATGCCGCTGCAAGCAACGTCATGTACCAGGGTGGGAACACTGGAGTGATGCGGATAGCCTCGTGGATCTTGGCGATGGCCTCCGCAGGGCGGCCACAATAGAAAAGGACGTTTGCTAGATAGCTGTTCGCAGTCGGGCAGTTCGGGCGGATCTCGACGGCCTTGTAGCAGGTGGCGAGCGCCTCATCATGATTACGATTCTGGAGATGAACGGATGCCAGAACGATGTGGGCAAGGCCGTTGGAGCCTTGGAGCTTGATGGCTTTCTCGGCCCATAGGGTTGCCTGAACGAGCGATTCCTCCTTGGTGTGCGCCCATCCCCTGAATGCGTCTGTCCAATACGTGAAGCAGAGGTACGCAGGTCCCACCGGCGAATCAGGTTGCAGACAGGTGACGGCTTCGAACATGTCTCGCGCCGCTGCGTTTCCCTCCCTAGTCCCGGCATAAAAATAACTGAGACCCCGGTAGAAGGGATCAAGCGCCTCCAGATTCGTTATCGTGGTATGGAGGAGCCATTTCTCTCCACTCGCCAGTTTGATGTCGAGCGACTTCAAGACCTCTGCCGTGATCTCGTCCTGCACGGTAAGGGCATCATCCAGGAGTCGATCAAAGCGCTCGGCCCAAATGATCTGCCGCGCCATGACATCGGTCAGTTCCAGCGTGACGCGGATGCGCTGCCCTGACCTTTGAACCGCCCCTTGGAGGACATAGTGGACACCCATTTTGCGTCCCGCCTGATCGGCTGTCATCAGGTTCGCGTCGCGATAGCGCTTGACCGTGCCCGCGCCAATCAGGAACAGCCCCGAGGCATGGATGAGTGCAGCCTGGATGCCGAGCCGAAGACCGTCGGCCAGGTAGTCATGCTCCGGGTCGTCACTCAGATTGGCAAACGGTAGAATGGCGATTGACGGTTTCTTCGGAGTCGGCAGGACCTCGTCGGTCCAGATGGCGTACTGTGGCTCCGGCCCGCTTCCGGAGGGGACGACCCGATATGCATGGACAGCCTCTGCAATGTTCTTGAGCGTTTGCGCTCCAAGGTCCTCGAAGTGAAAATCAACCCGACTCTTCACCTCGCTAAAGACCGCGCCTGAAACGCAGATCATGCCTGGCTCGGCAATGCCTTCCAGCCGTGATGCTATGTTTACGCCCTCGCCGAAGATGTCGTCGTCTTCGACGACAACCTCACCGAGGTTGACGCCGATGCGGAATTCAATCCTTTCATTCTGGGGAACGTTGCGGTTGCGATCGACCATAGCGCGCTGAATTGCGACCGCGCATTCAACCGCGGCCACCACGCTTGGAAATTCTGTCAACACTCCATCGCCTGTTGTCTTGACAATTCGTCCACCGTGCTCCGCGATCTGCGGGTCCACGAGATCGTCTCGGTGGGCCTTGAGATCGGCTAGGGTCTTCGTCTCATTTCGTCCGACGAGCCGGCTGAAGCCGACTACGTCAGCGAAAAGAATGGCTGCTAACTTCCGTTCCATGGGTGCTCCAGTTCTTTCGGAGCAGATCAATCGCCGCTGTGGCTGAGCGATCAAACATTGCGGGAGCGCGCGCCCGAAGTCCAGTACGTCGACGCGGTCCGCAAGCTGTGTTGACATTTGACCGACTACTGTAAGTCAATAGCGGGGACTTATCAGCGAATGACCGGGTTTTGAAGCAACCAAGTCGGTCCGGGCGCCACGCTGCACGTCGAAATTCGGCTCTGACGCAGTTTTGCTGAAGTGGAGTCTTAGCTCGCGCCGATCAATCGCGCCTGCAGAAGATCGAGTTTTGCTCTGCCATACATCTGGCGCTTGATGAGTTTCAGGCGCGTGATCTGACCTTCCGTTTGCCCGTTAGACCAAGGTGAGATGATAGCGTTTCTCACAGCGTCCACGTCCTTTTCGAAACCGCCAGCGAATGATCCGACCAAGCTGCTCTTGGCAGCTTCAAGCCATTCATCAAGCTTTCGTGCTGTCTTCGAGCGGATCATGGATTGGAAATCACCAATGGCCGTCCGGGCGATCACCAGTTCCGGAACGTTTACTTCGATTGCCGCCACCAGGATCGCCTCGGATTTTGCCAGTCATCGCGTGCGGTGGTCAGCAGCCGAGCGATGACCCGCGCCGATGGCGTTCGCGCAAGGCCGCTTTGGTTGGCTTTCTCCGCGAGACGTTGCCGTTGAGCACATTGCGAGATGACGCCGCTCTGTCCGGGAAACCCTTCGCTTTCATCTCGCGCCAGAGCGCCAAGGCGTTCCGCGCTCCTTCCTCCCAGCGGCTGCTGAGCCAGGCAGCCAGCTATCCAGCGAACTGGGCCGTGTTCGGAAGATATCGAGGCGCTGCCCCCGCAGGACATCGCGCACAAGCTTCCGGCTGTGACCGGTTTGCCGGACAATCTGTCTTATTGAGGTTCCCTTCTTTGACAGCTCCCGGACCGCCTCGTTCGTTTCCTGACGGCGTAGATAACCCTCGTACGGCAGCTTCTCGGCGTAGGTCAAAAGCTTGGGATCAACGACATTGCTACCGACCGCCTGCCTGATCTGACGCATCGACTTGCCGACCGCATCGAGAAATGCCCGAGTGGAGTTCTCCATCAGGTGCCAGCGGTCGGCGACCTGCTCAGCATCAGGCAAGGCTTTCGCGATGGCCTCACCATAGCCGCCGCCCCGATCGCGAGCGACGATCGGTATTGACTGGTGCCTGGCAAGCCATGCCCGAGACGTATCCAGCGCGCGATCGGGCAACAGGGTGACAGGCCTCCGGCGCTCCAAGTCGCAAACGATTGTTCCGTAGGTTTGGCGCGCCTGAAAGCGAACTCATCAATGCCTATAACGGCCAGTTCATCGTTTTTATCAACAATACAGCGGCGAACCACCCGCAACAGTGTATCGCTACTCACCGGCATCATTAAGCGATCGGCAAAGGCCGCGGCCTGCCTGCCACCAAGTGCCAACCAAGGTCGTGGACGATTGTCTCAAGCCGTTGGGTGCGCCGACCATAACGAGCCAACACGCCGTCACCGAACTGTTCGCAGAAAATGCGCCGACCGCACAGAACTGCATCGCACCAGAACCGACGCGCCACGATCGTCAATTCTACGCGCCGGCCGCTGAGGGGTAGGTCAGCGGGTCGCCGCATATATCGACTTTTGAACTCTCTCGCTTGGCCGCCCGCAGTCCGGACAACTCCCCGAGCGACGGCGTGATCGCAGCCCAATTTGAACGTTGCCCGCGACAATCTTTACCTCATCTACCGCAAGGCTGTCAGGGGCAAGCCTCGCGTGCTGAAATCGACGCTGCATATGCTGATCCTCCCACTCAGTACGGCAGGCTGCCGAGGCGTTTGCGAAAGCAGACGACGCCCCTTTAGAGATGGATCACCGGGGGCGTGTGCCCCATTCGCAAAGCGAACGCCAGGGCGGTCATCGCTATGACCAAACCCAAAATGTAGATCGCGACTTGAACCGAGCTTTTGGACATCACCTAAAGATAGTGATGGCTATGGACTTATCGAAGCGACAGATTGTCGCTCACTCCACGGCGGAATGCAGTAATAGCCGAACTGTTTGTCTGTGCCTACCTGGCCACCTTCTACCAAGGGGTGCGGTCGTGGGTCGAATGGGATGCGACGTACGGTTCGAGTAGACAAGGAGTACCCGGGGTTCGCTTGCCGTGCTATGAAGAATGGCACGGCAAGGATGCCAAACGATTGGCGTCAAGCTGCGCGCTAAGTGAGGAGGGTCGTGTTTCATGGCAACGGTCGCTAAGGTGAACCCGCACTTCCTCATTGCCGACGGTCCGATCACGTTTTGGAAATCCGGCGCGAGCGACTATTCCTCCTACCACATAGCCATTCAGGGTGTCGATCAGCGCGGGCTGATCGTCAAGATGTCCGAAAACGAGGCCGCCCGGCTTCTCGAATGGCTTGCACGTCACCTAGAGGGGGCGGTCCGCCCATAAGAACGATTGGTGCAGAAAAATGATGCCAGAGAGCAGGGGAGAGCCGCGCGAGCCGAGCTGGTGGATGTGGGCGATAGTGGGGCTGGCCATGCTTGGATTCATTACCGTAGTTATCGGCAAATTGGCAGCGCTGTTCGACGCTTTGATCTGACGCTCGCGATCGACGGAACATCGCCGGCCCGGAGATCGCCGCCGGTGCTCTGTGAGGAGAATTTAAACAAAATGCCGTAAGACCGCAAAAACCAAAGCGCCTAACAGCACCACCAAAACGTATCCGATGTTCCGTATCTGACGGAGATATCTATTAGACCATCCCAAGCGGTCGTGGATGTAATAGAGGTAGGCGTTGTCGCTAAGATCTTTAGTCAGATCGTCGTAGTCGCGCGCTCCACCCCTCTTGATCAGCTCTCGCTCAAGCTCGCCTTGAACTTCAGCAATCGATTCTTTTCTGTAGATAGCCAGGGCGTCCTCCGGTGAATGCTCGGTGCACGATCGGGCTGAGTTTTGCGACTGTGCTGTCCTCATCTTGGAACGATTTGCCTGTTTAAGAAAGCTGTCACATTGAAGGAGGCTACTTCTACGTCCCGTATGTCGCAAGTGCTCGCCTTGGCGTACGCTAGCGGACTGACCGGAACATTGTCCGGCCCAGCTGTTTCGTGAGCAGGAAGGGCGTGGCCCTGTTCTCAGGCAGCACCGCGAGCCGCGCGTCTTCCCTTCTCCGTAATAGCTTGCCCCGCTTCGGCGGGGCTTCTCTTTTGGGCTGGGTCTGTCAAGCAAAGGATATCCTCTCCGCCTACGAGGCGGGGCGTTGGTCGTTGCGAGGGTTGATGAGTAACGGCTTTGGCGTGCCGGATGATGATGGGTGCCCGCCAGGGGTCTGGCTTCTCTTCGAAGTCGGCGCGCGACCGCTTCATGATCGGGTCGGATGGAGAGGCATCTCAATCTTTTTTCCGAGACTGTTAGCCTGACCTGACGTCCAGCCCCGCCTCGAGATTGCCTACCCACTCGTCCCTGAACGGGACCTCTATCCGCGCGACGCGGAACCCTTAACTCGAGCTCTCAAGCGGCACTGGCACTGGCCTCCCAGCGATAGGGTGTGTTGTCGACCCACATCCGATGCAGGATGATTGCCAGACGTCGAGCCACCGCCACGGTAGCCTTCGCAAGGCCTCGCCGACGAGCGATGGTGAGGCCCCACGCCTTCAACGGCGAGCTCCGCTTCGAGTTTCACAGCAGGATCCCGGCGGCTTCGACCAGCGCCCACCGTATCGCGGCATCACCGCATTTCGAAATGCCCAGATCGCATCCGGCTCGGTCTCAACCTCGCCCTCTTTGATGAGTTTACCACTCGTGTCCATCACGCAGACCCTGGTGGTGCGAACGGAAACATCAAGACCGACGAACAGTTCCATGGCAGATCTCCTGACCGGTTGAACCATTGAAGCCTGCCCGGAAGATCGATATCCCGCTACTCCCATGCAGAGAGGCAGCCGGAACCCAATCATCCGATCTTCTTTTTGACCGTACGGTCGCGGACTGGAACTCAAGGCCCGTCCGCTCGTTGATTCGATGGATTGCGCCTTCTGGCATCGCCCGCCAGCGCATCCAGCCAGCCAAACTGGCGACCTTTGACCCCGCGACTACTCTACACATCACGCGGGGTCTCTCTTTGTCCGTTAGTACCGCGCGGTCACCGTTCCCCAAAGACCTGACCCGCTCCGGCGGGTTTTTTATGGAACATTGCAGAACCGGCCTTATTCTGCACACTTGGCCGCGCGGTTAATCCCGCGCTGAATGGCTAGGGGACCTATGAGGCGCGGCAAGGGCTCGCTTTCCGTAAAGGGACGGGCCCTTCGGTCCCGGATAGGGGAGTTGGCACAACTCTAATTGATTATTGACGAGCGGGCTTCGCTGGAGCTGTAGTTTTTGGACGCGGTTGCGCTAACCACCGCAGCTAACCCACCGCTCCGCCCGGCCATGGCAGCCCCGGCAGGTCCAAACTGTCCCGCGCGGTGGGATGCGACAGGGCTCGCCCTCGTTGCAACACAGACGAGCCCTTGTCGTACCAACGTACTCCACTTCTCCATTTCGCTCGGCCCGCGCCGAAGCGCTAACCGTTGCCAACCGGGAGGATTGAGATTCGAGAGAGGCACCCTAGGTCAATGAGGTGCTATCGGCAGATCAGCACCTGGGAGCCTCGGCGCTAATCATGCAGCTCAGCGGAACATGACTCCCATGCCGCGAGGGTCTTCCGAGATCTCCCTTGCGGCCGACTGTGCGAGGGCTCACCATTTGGCAAGTTTGGACGAGCCCTCGCCCAACCGGCAATCGCTTTTCTCGAATAGGCCTCAGGCCGCCTACCCTCGCCTTAGAGAGGATGTGAAGGCAATCATGATCCGATCCAAAATAGCTCAAATGCAAATCGTGATGAGCACGGAAGACGTTGCTCTTTGCCAGCGCGTGTATGACCATGTTTGCGCGGTACGGCAGGTCAAATCAGCAATTGACCGGGAAGAGTTGGCTACTCGCGTCATCCGGTCGTTTCGGCACGGCGTGAAGAATGAGGACGACTTACGGCGGCTGGTATCTGACGGCTAGTCCGGAGGATTGAGATTCGAGAGAGGCACCTTAGGTCAGTGGGGTGTTGTCGCCAGATCAGCGCCTGGGTGCCTTGGCGCAGGCAGCTCAGCGCAACAATGACTCCCAATGTCGCGAGGGTTTTCCGAGATCCTCCCTTGCGGCAGACTGTGCGAGGGCTCGCCATTTGGCAAGATTTGGACGAGCCTTTGCACAGCCGCTAAGGCCGAACGATTGGCCTCCTGAACATGGTCTTGTTCGCTCGCTCCTGAGCATCGCCGAGCTTGCTGCTCAACACCTCGACCCGCGTCGAGAGCTTGTTGATGCTTTCAACGGCGGTATCGAGCTTCCGACCGAGCGACTCCACGACGCGATCGACGCTTCGCATACCAGCGATAGACCTCGATCGGCTGGGCAGAGGGTTCTATTTCCGACCGAGCGACGGCATTGGCGCGCGGCGGAATCACGATGCCGCATTGGCGCTGTGGTTGTTGACGGCGTCATATGTCGGTTTGCAGTCATAGGCGCCATCAGCTGTAAACTGGCTGATCGGGACCTCGATCGGGTTGAGCAGCGGCTCCACCTGTGAGGTGTCGCCGGCATCCTGGTCGGTCAAGACGTGTGCGATGATTTCGCCGTTATCGGCATCCAGCGCAAGATGCAGTTCCCACTGACCTCGCCGCGACCTAGCACCGTGCTTTTCCCTCAGCCATCGGCCGGCGCCGTAGACTTCAAGCCCGGAGCTTTCGATGAGAACGTGCACAGATCGTCCTTCTGCTGAAATCGAGCGGCATTGTCATCTGCCAGACGATCGCCTTGTCCGTGCCCGTCGGCTCAATGTCGTGTGATCGGGCACGGCGATATCCAGTCCCATCAGTTGCAGCGCGGAGGCCAGAAAGCCCTCCGTCTGGCGCAGCCGCAGACCGAACACCATCCTGAGCGTCAAAATAGGCTCGATCGCCAGATCGGAATAACGCTGCCGGCCGCCGCGGCTCGCACGCCTTGGCGCTTGCGACAGAGCTTCCGCGGTCATCCACA
This sequence comes from Rhizobium sp. P32RR-XVIII, assembly GCF_012641395.1. Classification (GTDB taxonomy): domain Bacteria; phylum Pseudomonadota; class Alphaproteobacteria; order Rhizobiales; family Rhizobiaceae; genus Rhizobium. The sequence goes on from NZ_JABAIH010000047.1 coordinate 8,850, forward strand.
GCGTCAGGCTGCCGCGTCGGCGAAGGCCGGCCTCGTACTCACGCCAGTTCGCCACCTTGAACTTCATCTTCCCGATACGATGGCGGCCGGTGACATTCTGTTTAAATGGCATCGCTCTGACAGTGGGCTATTTCCGTCCCAGACCGATTACAACACGACCGATGAACGATCCTTGCACCAATGCCGTACCAGCTATCAGAGCGACACATGTTGGAGCAACAGTGGGTCTGAACATGAGACTTCTCGCAACCCTATAGCGAACCAAGCGGCTAGCTAGGTGAGCTCATTTTGTCCGACGGAACTGGCGCTGTTAACACTGCCGGAGGAACTTAACATGACCGTTGTCCGGCGATAAGAGCACGTGTCTCCCATAGGCGTTGCGTGAATCAGGTCCGGGCACAAGCGGCAATGGTGGATGTGGGCAATAGTGGGCCTAGCTATGCTACCGGCGAAACCTTGTATGACTTGCTTGGCGCGGTCTTCTCGGCGCGTTGTTGGGCCGGTCCGCCGGCGGTGACAAGATTATGCGCTGTGTTAATCAGGCCGATGTGCGAGAACGCCTGAGGGAAATTTCCGAGGAGGCGGCCGGATACGATGTCATATTCCTCCGCGAGCAAGCCGAGATCGTTACGAATGCCGAGCAAGCTGTTGAACAAGTTGCGGGCATCCTGTTCGCGCCCGGTAAGCACGTAGGCGTCAGCCAGCCAGAAGCTGCACGCCAGGAATGCTCCCTCGCCGCCACCGACCCCGTCGTCCGTCTCGCCCGTGGAGTAACGCTTTACGAGCCCGCCCTGCAGCAGCTCACGCTCGACCGCATCAATCGTTCCCACGATGCGTGGATCGTCGACCGACAGAAAACCCAGCTGCGGCATGAGCAGCAGGCTCGCATCGAGCGTGTTACCTCCATAGTACTGAACGAAGCTGTTCTTGTTCGCATCAAAGCCATTGGTGCAAATATCACCATGGACCTGTTGGCGCACCTGACGCCACTTCGCCACCGGCCCCTCTAGCCCGTACCGCTCGGTGCTAGTGATGGCTCGGTCGAAGGCAACCCAGGCCATCATACGCGAGTGGGTGAACGAACGCGGGGCTCCACGTACTTCCCAAATTCCCCGGTCGGGCAGTCGCCATGCCGTCTCCAAATGATCGAGCAGGACTTTTTGCAGCCGCCAGGCCTCCTCCTGCGGCTGCAACTCGGCATCGCGCGCGGCATGGAGCGTTTCGATCAGTTCGCCATAAACGTCAATCTGCATCTGACCAGAAGCGTCGTTGCCGATCCTGACTGGGCTGCTTCCTTCGTAGCCTGCTAACCACGGCACCTCGAACTCGGGCAGCCAACGCTCACCCGCGATTCCATACATGATCTGGAGTTGATCCGGAGAACCTGCGACCGCGCGCAGCAGCCATTGCCGCCAGTCCTCCGCTTCCTTGCGGTACCCCGAATTCAGCAATGCATAGAGCGTCAGCGCTGAATCACGCAGCCA
>NZ_JABAIH010000048.1 GCF_012641395.1 Rhizobium sp. P32RR-XVIII
CTGCGGACAGAAGCAAGCACTCGGCGAGGGATTGAGCTCATAAGGGATTGACTCGGGAAAGCCCGTTACAGAAGCGACCTCACTCTGACACGGTGCAGGCCGCTATCCACCCCTGATGGGATCTCAACTGTTCGCCCAGACCTAGCTTCGCCAGGGCGACCTCCATGTCGCGCGCGGCTCGCCCAGCGTTGTCGGCGCTTGTTAAGTTTAGTGCCACGCCCCCAACATCGGACTTATGGGTGATTTGCCGTGACAGGACCTTGACCGCGATGGCGGAGTACCTTTTCAGGAGAGATGACGCCACGTGCTCCACGGCGGGAACGGAATCGGCAACTAGGGAGTCTGGGACAGAAACCCGGTAAGCTGCCAGAACCGCCTTCGCCTCCGGTTCCGTCAGCATTCTTCGTCCCTCTGCAGCGACCCTCTCGAAAATCTGCAGAGCTTTGGGCCGGTCGATGCGCAGGGATTCACACGTCGACGGCGTGATGTGGGTCAAGTGTTCCTGCTGGCGCGCCCACTGCGCAAGAATATGCAATGAAGCGACCGCGTTTGCCGGCAAATCATAATTTGCGATACCGGCGTCCTGGACAATGCGTCGAGCTCTGCGAGCCTCCCTTCCGCCCAAAAAGCAGGTCAGCAACGGCTTTCCACCTACCCTTCCCTGATCAACACACGCGGCGACCGCTGTCGCCGTTAACTCTGGAGTGGCGGGCTGCACCGGACAATGCAAGGCAAGCAGGACATCGACCTTTGCGTCGTTTGCAACGGTCTGAAGCGTGGAACTGTAGCGCTGCGGCGTTGCGTCCCCCATCATGTCGACGGGATTGCTACGCGACCACCCTGCGGGCAGCATTTCGTCCAATTTCCTAAGCGTCTCATCAGTCAACATGGCAAGTTCTTCTCCCTTGTCGAGGAGGCTGTCGACAGCAATAACGCCGGCGCCGCCGCCATTGGTGACGACTGCAAGCCGTGCCTTGGGCAGCGGCGGGAATCGCGCGGTGATTTCGGCCGCGTCGAAAAGTTCTGAAAGCTCGGCGACACGAATGACACCTGCGCGCTTCAGAACCGCGTCCATGACGCGGCTGTCGTTGGCAACTGCGCCGGTGTGGGTGGCGGCCGCCTTGGCTGCCGCGGCGTGCCGGCCTGGCGCGATTGCAATTACGGGCTTCAGTCTTCCTGCCGCCCGCGCAGCCGATATGAATTTTCTCGGGTTAATGATGGACTCCAGATAGATGATGATTGTTTTTGTGGCCGGGTCTGCTGCTAGGAGATCGACCCCGTCTCCCAGGTCCACGTCAATCATGTCGCCGAAGGAGAGGACCTGAGAAAAGCCGACACCATTATCCGCTGCCCAATCAAGCAAGGAACTTACGATCGCCCCCGACTGGGAGAGTAAGCCAATGCTTCCGCGCTCAGCACTTGTCAGCGCAAAGCTTGCGTCCAATCTTGCCGCAGGAACGATCAGGCCGATGATATTCGGGCCGAATATTCGCAGGCCGTAAGGCTTGCTTGCCGCAAGCGCGGCCTGTTTCAGGCCATTGTCGTCTGTCAATCCTGAGGTGACGATTGCAGCGATTCTGGTGCCCTTTTCTCCGAGTTGGCGGAGAATGACCGGAACAGTCGCGGGTGGGGTTGCGATGATGGCGATGTCCGGTGTACCCGGCAGCCGGTCAACACTGGCAAAGCAGGGAAAATCCATGACGCTGTCATAGTGGGGATTGACGGGCCATACATCGCCGGCAAATCCTCCGCGGACAACGTTTCTCAGAATCGTGTTCCCCACTGCCTCCCGGCTAATTGACGCGCCGATGATTGCGATTGCCTGAGGATGAAGCAACGGCGCCAGATTCTTGATCGACATTGCATCGGCCTCGTTGGTTCACCGATAGACCAGAACCGGTATGCGGGACTGTGCGAGCACTTTGGTCGTCACGCTTCCAAGAAGCAGCGACGCAACGCCGCCTCTGCCATGCGAGCCCATCGCGATCAGATCGCATCCTCTGTCGACGGCAGTTTCGATGATTGCAAGGGGCACGTTGTCGCCTTTTACAACGAGCGTCTCGCAGGAAATGCTCCGTCGCGCCGCCTCCGACCTTGCGGGGCTCAGGAATGCGTCGCAGCGTGACTCCGCAATCCGTTCATAATGATCACGTTCCTCGAGAAACTCTTCGGCGTTGCCGCTCAGCATTTCAAAAGGTTCTACGACCGCCAGCAAAGTCACTCTCGCCTGCGCGTCGGCAGCAAATCTGATCGCTTCATCCGCGGCCATCGAGGAAAGTTTGGAGCCGTCGGTGGGGATGAGAATATGCTTGAACATCGCTAGTAACCCTCCATTGGTATCCAACTTTAGGTCGCCGTCCGCACCGCGACCTTGATACGCATCAAATGCCAAAAGCGAACGACAACTAGCGATTTTCAGAGCTGGTCAGGTGCTAGTCTCTTGGCTTTCACGTTGGTGCGGCTGACGGGAGCAGGAACAAGATGAGCCCGAAGGTCGCATAGACGGTAGGAGCGACAAAGGCAGCCACCACGGCAAACCATGTTCTTGACCCTTGTCAAACTAAAACAGGCCTTCACAAGGGCGACGCCGGCGGCAGCAAGAACAGCGTGAGGCCGAAAATGGCGTAGACCGCCAAAGCAAGTACGCCGATGTACCAGGTGCCATGGCCGCCGTTGGACAGGAGCGTCGCCACGATTGTGGCAATCAGCATCATCGTTACCGCACCGGGCCAGAACTGAAGCGACATCGGTGCCGGGCCGACGAAGTAGCTTACGAGAACGAGAACGGGGGCAACGAAGAGTGCGATCTGCGACGCGCTCCCCAGCGCTATCTGACACTTAGGTCGAGACGGTTCGAGCGCGCCGCGGAAAAGGCCGTGGTCATTTCCGCCGCCCCGCCGACCAGCGCGACGACGATGAAGCCGACGAAAGCAGGGGTCATGCTCATGCGCTCGGCCGCGGCCTGGACGGATCCAACGAAGACCTCGCTGATCAATGCGATGAGAAACGTGACGATGATCAGGACCGCAACCGAAACCGATATCGACCAGGAATCATGTTCTTCCGCCGTCTCACCGACGCTGGCAAACAGCTCGCGATGAGTCTTAAGTGAAAATAACATGCCCAACCCGTAGACCGCGATCAGCAACAAGGCCAACCCCAAGCTCAGACTGCTCGAGATAGCCGACGCCTGATCTACGTTCTTGATCAGAGATGGAACCAGTACCGCAACGGTTGCCAGGAACAGCAGACAGGCTTGGAAGCGCGCGTTGATCCGATTGAAGTCTTGCACGTGGTGCTTGAGGCCGCCCAGCAGGAAGGCTCCGCCCAGCATGAAGAGAGTGTTGGTTACGATAGCCCCGGCGAGTGACGCTTTGACCAACTGATACTGCCTGCCTGAAAGGCGGCCAGCGAGATCACAAGCTCCGTCAGGTTTCCGAGAGTGGCGTTTAGCAAGCCTCCGACGACGTCTCCTGTTAGCACGGAGACGGCCTCTGTCGCGCGACTCAGGAGCGCAGCTAACGGAACGATCGCGAGGATCGACAAGCCGAACAGCAACGTGTGGGCTTCGGGCGATGCACGCTCGACAAACAGGACGATGGGAACGAAAACAAGAAGTCCGAGCAGGGGCGCCTGGCGGAGTTCTCCTATCAATCTCTTCCCCATTTTGGACCACTGTTCGGATCTGTCTGAATGGATCTGTTGAGTGTCACCCATCACGGTCCTCCCACGTTTCCTTTGGCTGCAAGGAGACTACAAGCAAGCGACGAGTGCGCATTGATAGGGATCAAATCTGCGCGGGATTGACCGGACGAGGCTTTCGACCTCTAGCCGCAATGCCGCCCGGATACATTGAAGGAGATCAAGGACGGGATCCGAAGATCGCAGTACGCTTGAAGCAAACAAACGGAGAAGGCGACGATGATCGATCTGCTCAAGTACACGCTTCAGGTCGCGCTCGTTTCGTTCATGCTCGGCAGCTTGATCGACGTCGGCCTCAAGCTCGACGTCAGAGACGCCTGGGCCGCGCTGCACGATTTAACGTTCCTAACATCCAGCGTGCTATCCGCGTTCGTTGTCGGCCCCCTGCTTGCCTTGTTCCTCGCACGCCTCCTTTCTCTGCCGGAACCCTACGCCATTGGGCTGCTTCTGCTGGGGCTGGCACCGGGCGCTCCCTTCCTGCCTCTTCTTTCAGACATCGCTCATGGCGATCCTCCCTATTCCGCAGCCTTCATCGCGATTGCCGCAGTCGGCACCATCATACTGATGCCGATCGCAGTTCCCTTCCTTGTCGAAGGACTGCACATGAGTGCGGGCTTGACTGCCCGGCCGCTTCTCCTCCTCGTTCTGATGCCGTTCGCGGCCGGGATAGGAATGCGCCAGCTATCAAGGAAATTTGCAGACCGGTGCGATCCGATCGTAAGGAAGCTCGTCGCCCTCAACGTGGTCGTCCTGTTGTCCGTCGCCTTTGTGCAGAACTGGAGGGAGATGCTCAGTGCGGTCGGCACGTGGGCCATCGCCGCCCAGTTGATCTACTAATGCGGACTGGCCGCGTTCTCCTATCTGCTTTCGTTTGGACTTGCCCATGGCAGGCGAAAGGTCGTCACGCTTGGAGTCTGCACCAGAAATGTAGGGGCGGCACTCGCTCCGTTGTCGGCCGTACCAGAGGTCGATTCTCGATCGAACACCATTTGCATCATGGCCGCCTGCATCACTTTGGTCGTTGGGTTTGGCGTGGCGAAGCTCCTGAAGCGACTCGGATCGAAAGAACACCCGATGAATGCGGGTTAGCCCGATTTCAATGGTCTGGCCGTCCCGCCCAGCCCCTGCGAGTCTGGGGTTTGCGCCAGCATCAAGTCTTCAGGAAACTCGTAGATCTTTGCGAGCATGCGATCCAGCAGGTCAAGCTCCCTGAGCAATTCCGGCCGACGACACTCCGGAAGGACCTGGCAAGCGTATTCGATTACCGCTCGCAATCGCCGGGCAACCTGAAAGTTCTCCGCGCCATACAACCGTATTTCGCTGAAGGTGAGCTGCACGAAATCTCCCCAGTCCGGCGTCCTGCGGACAAGCCGCAGTCTTCCAGACTCGTCCAGGATATCCTCATCGAGCAGGTGCCGCTTTCCCACGAAGCATAGCAGGCGTTGTAGCTGGTCGATCGCAAGGACGGCGGTCGTCGGATCGTTGATCGCTTTTGAAAGAGCCTTGATACCGATGTCGACGATGATTCTGAAGGCGAACGTCGCATCCTGTTCAAGTGTACGCTCCGGCCCGAGAGCAACCAAGGCTTTGAGCGCGCCGTCATTCGGAAGTTGCTGGCCGTACAATCGAAAGAGCGGCTCGTTTGTGCCGACGAAGTCGCCAACCCTCGGCACCAGCTCGATGATTGTATCAGTTTTCTCAGCCAGGGCGACGAGAGCGTTCAAATTGACGGCCACCACAATTGCAGGATTGGCCTCGTGGCAGATTATTTTGTCCGGTTCGTCGGAGAGTGGAATGATATCGCCGTATGGGCCTTCGTCCCCAGCCGACTCCGGGTAAACGTGCTCGATGACTGTGTGTCCACGTTCACCGACCCTCAGGATAATGCTCACTGGCCGCAATAGGCGAGCGGCGTAGTCGATCAGATAGAGGAAGGCGGCTATCGAAAGAAACCCGAGAAGCCCAGCTATTCCCGAGACACCATGCGGAACGGCCGTATCGAGCCTGGCGAGGGCGCCCGTCGCAAACAGCAGTGTGAATATGAAAAGTCCGACGGTGAATCGGATGGCGTTGTCGCGGAGAAGGGTCGTCGCGATGATCCGCGGGGTCAACTGGCCCCCTGCGACCTGGATCGCAACCAGCAGGGAGCCGAATGTGAAGACGACGAAAGTCAACGTCATCGTGATGATCGTCTCCAGCATTCTTTGTGTACCAGCTACGCCCCAAGGCCATACGTCGGCCCAGAGGGCCCATCCGTCGAACAAGTAGACCAGGCGGATCGAGGCGACATAAAGAAGCAGGGCGACGAACGGAACGATCCACAGGGAGGATCTGACGTAACTTTTCAAGTTGTACCATCGGTTCCAAGCCATCGCCGTATCCCAATGCCGGAAGTTACAACGCAAGGCCACATGGGCCCCCCACTAAGCAAACTGAAATGTTGCGAGCCCGCATTGACGGCGATCAACGTGCGCGATTTCTCGACTTTGATCCAGCTCAATGCCCGACGTTCGTCGGCTGATAGCTTTTTAATCAGGTCCATTTTTTGACTGGTGACAGTTCGCAACGCAGCATTCCGAAGAGCTGGACTTTGCGGGAAGAAGCGGAACGAGGTCAGAACGATGACATCGAGAAGAAAAGAAAGATACGTCTGCGTTCCGATGCGGCATGACCTTTTCGAAGTCCTCGATACGAGGAGCGGGTTGCCGGCGGAAGTGGACGCGACGGCGATCCTTCTCAACCGCGTAGAAGCGCGGCGGCTTATCGCATGGCTGAAGGCACGGAACATCTCGCGACGCAGCAAACCGCGAGACCTCATCCCTGACAAAGATCGCGAGCGTGGGAGGAATGGCGATGGCCAGTGCGGAATCATTGCAGATGCGGGCAGCGGTACTTTCGAACTCGGATGTCCAGAGCTAGCTAGAACGAATCCTGGCGGGCAACGAATTTCAGGTACCGGAGCGGGGACGGCGGTTTCTGAGATATGTCGTGGAAGAGACCCTTGAGGGGCGATCACGCTATCTAAAAGCCTACACCATCGCCCAGGCCGTATTTGGACGAAAAGACTTCGAGCTGGCGGAAAATGGCGGCAGAATGAGTTACAGCGCGGTAGTTCGCGATCTGCAGGCGATTCTCACCCGGAAATTTGTAAATAACCACGATCACCTTTGCGCATTCGACCGCGCACGGTGGTATTCCTTACATTCGCTGCCGATCATCCAAAGCGGAGGCTATTGTTACCATGGCCAAACCGACGGCAACCATCAAAATCGCGATACGCAGCGGCCTTCCCGAATGACGGCCCAAGGCGTACCCGGTCAAAAACAACAAGCCGATCGCTATGGCATTGGAAACGCGCAGAGCAATCAGTGGATTTGTTATAAACAAGAAGGGTGCGACGACCGGAAAAGTAAGTAAAAATACCAGCAGAAACACGGCTGACGCGCCAATAAGGTCTTGCGTTTGGCCTCCGGCCTGCACCTCATCCGCCGGCAGACTGAGTAAATGTAACCGAATCCGATCAAGATCGCTGGGTGAAAGCGCCGGCAGAACCAAGGGCGGCAGCGCATCTGCAATGACGGTGCGGGCTGCAGTCCAAGCCAGGTTGCAACTGAGCGCGCCAATCAACATTGCCCTGACATCCGCGCTGCCGGCTTGCCCGGCGCTGAGAGAGCCGGTGAAAGTCATCACCATGATTAATCCGAAGAGAATCTCGCTTGTGCGGTCAACTGGATTGAGCACGCGGCGAAAAGATGCCCATCTTGCCTCTGGGGTTACTTTCTCAATGACGGCTTGCCCGCGATCGGCAGTCATTGCTACTCTCCATAGGTCGGCACAACAAGACGAATTCAGGAATAACAAACAGCGAGACGACAAAATGCTTGGTTTGTCGTCAGGTTCAATTGACTCGCATCAATGCGAGTACACAATTTGTAAGACGTTTTTTCCTACGGCACTAACTAAACATGTAACTCAGTATTGTAGAATGCCAGTGCTTCACGGCGACAGTCTCCTGAACGCCGGAGGTCATGTATTGGCCGGCAGAAACATGCGAACAGTCGTTCCGTGACCAAGAGCACTCTGCAGCTCCATATCTCCCCCCGTTTGCTTGATGAAGCCGTAGACCGCACTCAGGCCCAGGCCGCCGCCAGCCGAGAAGGCTTTCGTCGAGAAGAATGGCTCAAAAGCATGAAGCTGAACATCGTCGGCCATCCCGGCACCATCGTCCGCGACAGAAACTGCGATGTAATTTCCGTTTACGCCCTCCGGCATAGGAGGGGCGTAATCCTCGTCGAGGTGCACGCGAGCCACCTCGATCGTGACGTGACCGCTGTCTGTCATCGCGTCAGCGGCGTTGGCCATCAGTTGTTCCAGGCTTGCGCGCAGTAAATCGGTATCCGTATCGGCTCGCAATCTCGAGCCGGTGGCCACCATGCGCACCTCCACCCGTTCAGGCAAGAGCTGCCGCAGCTGTGGGAGACAGTCCGAAACAAGCTGCGCGATGTCGGTGGGTACGGTATGGATCTGCTGGCGGCGGCCGAAGGCCAGCAGCTGTGCAGTCAAGCGAGCTCCTTCATCGGCTGCGTCTCTCGCTTCTCGTAGAATTATTTTCGAAGTGTCATCACGCGGTTGACTTTCGAGCATCTCAAGGTTGCCGCTGATGACTGCCAGTAGGTTGTTGAAACGATGCGCAATGCCTCCAGTCAGTCTTCCGAGTGACTCAAGCTCGTATGCTTGCCGCTGCGGGTGAGCAATCATCAGGTGAGCCGCCATTAGTCTTCCTCCATACGGCTCGGGTCATTGCTAGTTGTGCCTGCTGCGCATCGGGAAGTCATTGTCATCTTCGTATTCACCGCCGGTCAACCGAGCGAGACCCCTTGCCCTGACAACCCGCAGAGCATGTCGGCCCTCGGGAGCAATCAGTCCGCGGCTCATTAGTTTCGTAAATGTTCGTGACACCGTTTCGATCGTGAGGCCAAGATAGTCTGCAATGTCGAGACGAGTCATTGGCAGCTCGATGATGGAGGCATTCGGACATGTCCGCTGTTCCCGTCGAAGATGTTCAAGCAGAAAGCTGCAAACGCGCTCCTCCGCGTTCTTGCGCGACAGTAGCACCATCTGATTTTGAGCGGCCGCCATCTCGTCGCAAAGACGGGCAAAGAGCTCTGGCCGCAGCTCAAGCGATGCATTGACGGCATCCTGGAATTCACGGCGTCCGAACCTGCGGAAGCGCAGATCGGTCACAGCTTCCGCGCTGTAAAGATAACGATCTTTGAGAGAAACGCCGACGAGATCGCCAGGATAGAGAAATCCGGTGATCACCCTTCGCCCGTCGCCGATGATCTTGAAGATGCGTAGCACACCTTGAACCACCTCAAAGAGATGGCTGGCGCTGTCGCCTTCATAAAACAGAGTCGCGCCAGCTTCTACCTGACACAGGGTCTGCTTCTTGAAGAGTGCTTCGATGGTTGAAGGCGCTGGTTTGGCGGCGATTGGAATTAACTGGAAACGATCGATCCTTTGTCCTGCGTTCATGGCGTGCATGGTATGACCCCTCCTGGCTCCCTGCTAGTTGACGCCCTTTGCGTAACATCCCGATGCCGCATTGGTGATGAAAAGAATCGGTTTGTGACGGTTCGTAACAGCGCGCAGTCATGAGATCTCACGAGAGGCAAGACCGCGCCGACAGGAGGACACAGCATTTCACGAGGTGCTCGAATGCGCACCGACCGTGAGCATCAACCCATGATCCCAGCGTTCTAAAAACGCTGGATCCTGCATATGTTTCCAATTGCCGGGACCAAGCGTCCAGATACGGATTGACCTGCATCGGTTCTCTCTAGCCGTTGTGTTCATGTGCTTGAGAAGAGTGGCGGCCACACCCTCGGCATCGCCAGCACTTGCAGCGACCAGGAAGGGGACATCGAGTAGCTTGCCAACCGCTTCGTGCTTGCGCACCCGGTAGATACAGAGTCCCTGAACGGTTCCGGCTGCGTTCGTGGCAACGACCATCTCCTCGCGCCGAAAGACATTGCTGAACGCCTGCCGCCAAGCCGCTAGTGTCAGCTCTGGAACGACTGCCTGCATCAAAAGGTAAGCACGGTCCACCTGGCTGGGCTTTAGAGTCTCTAGGAGATAGCGCGTGTCCCTCATGCACAATCCTCCCGCACAATGCACCGCACTGGATTGTCGATCAGTG
>NZ_JABAIH010000049.1 GCF_012641395.1 Rhizobium sp. P32RR-XVIII
GGGTCGGCTGGTCCGGGGTCGGCATCAACCTTGGAACCAATGCACCGACGCCGCAGCTATTGCGCGGGGCCGTCCGGACTGCCCTCGATACGCAGAGGTATCGCGCGCGCGCCTCCTTCATGGCCAGTGAGTTCGCGCGGATAGACACTCGCGCTGAGCTCCTCAGGATCATTGGGGAATTAGGCTAGAACTCGGCCGACAGCTTGTCGTGCAGAGGGCGGGTACATGTCGCTTCCAACCTGGACCTATGTATATGTGAGGGTGACGCCGGTTGTTGCCCTCGGTCCGTCAGACATTGCTGAAAGAGTCCACATTGAACGGCCGACTTGTACCAACGACGTACGTCCCTCCATTTTCTTCGGTTTGAGGGATATTTCGTATGCCCTTAATTGTCGCAGCGACCGCTGTGCGGCCGCGCCTGCATTCTTCCAACTCCCGCTTGGAAACGAACTGACCCAATGTAGCGCTTGCCGGCTGGAGGTCGGTGAACTCTAAGTTGGGAATGTCTGACAACTTTAGTGCTTGGCCCAGTGTCATGATCCCGATCAGGCGCCGGCCATGCTCGACGTTCAGACGCACTTCTACGATTGTCCGGAGGCCTGTCATCTATTTCTCATGAGCACGCGGGGTCTCTTTTTGTCCGTACGCTAACGGACGGGAACACCTGGCAGGTTCACTTCGTTGAAACTGTGGCCGCGCGGCAGCGTTCTAGACCCACCTACCAGCGATGAACCAATCCTGGTACCGCGCGGCCACCTTTCCCCGGAAATCTGCCTGTTCTTGGAGGTTTTTGGAACACAGGGCCAGCCTTGTCTGGGACGTTTGGCCGCGCGGTCGGACGCGGTCGGTTGAGGTTGCGTCCGCTATCGTTATAATTCGAATTAGCTACTATGATCGCTAGGGTCTTTCTGACAATCTCAACGGGAATTGTCAGAGCTGGACACTTGGGCAATTTCAGCGGGGGTTCGGCGGAACCATCTAACGCGGCTGGGGCTCGCCTTCCTAGGGGCGAGCCCTTGCTTTAGCGGCGCTCTTAACCCCAATTGGTTATTGATGGGACAATCTTCGAGCTTTAGGTAGCTTTCTATCCAACCTAGCACCATCCGCGGCATCAGCACTCGCAGCAAAGGCGCTCGGTGCCGTGGTTTGCGACAGGGCTCGCCATTCTTAACCTTTTGGACGAGCCCCGTCGCATCACTTTCCACCTGGGCCGCTGCATCGTACAGTTGCCTCACGGAAATGCCGACGCGCACTCGATGATCCGAGAGCGGATCTGCGGCCGGTAACGCGTTCTGGTAGATCTACCTTCTGACGCATCGGATGGGGAAGGGTTGGACCTTATCGCGGTCTTGCACACCGCAAGGTCACCGCCTGCAGCGAATTGTATGACCGGCGCGCTTGATATTGAGGTTTCCGAGGAGGACAAATAGTACCCGGTCGGAAAGGTGCCGTAGGTAGAACCCGCCGATGGCTGTATCATCGGCCTCGATCACCTGCAGTTCTCCCCAATATTGTTCATTACTGCAACAGGGCAGCTTTAAAAGGACATATGATGGAAGAACTGCACACCATTACGGTGTCTGGCGAACCGCTTGAAGGTTGCCGCGATGTCATCGAGCCCGATTTACACGAACAATTGCCTCCGGCTTTTCGGACGAGGAGGTCCTGATCGCGATATGGGTATCTCAGCGCAAGCAGACCTGTTCGGTGCGGCCACATCGGCGCTGCCGGCGGGATTCCGCTACCAGCCTGATGTGGTTCCTGAAGATGTCCAGTCGGACCTCCTGCGTGAGCTACCGCAATTGCCGCTGAAGCCCTTCAAGTATGGCTTCGAAGGCATCACCGGCGGTAAGGGCGTAGCCTGATCACTCCTTCTCGGCGAGAACCGAGCATCAATGCAAGATGTCGACGGAAGCTTCAACACTGTAGGGTCGCGACCACGGGCTCGCATGGTCAGCCTGAAGATTGAAGATCTCGCTCGCCGATGTTGCTCATGCGCGTGCGAAGCTCGTAGCGGATACCCGACGGATCGGCGATGAACTCGGCCTCGCCCGCGAAGTCATGGGGCAACACAACCTCGATGATGCGGGAGCCAAAGCCTCTGCGGGTCGGGGCGACCACCGGCGGCCCACCGGCCTCAATCCATGTCAGCCGGAACTCGTCTTCGGAGTTTGGCCGGCCGACATGCCAATCGACACGCACCACGCCGGTGGCGTTGGACAATGCCCCGTACTTGACGGCGTTGGTCGAGAGTTCATGCAGGGCCAGGCTCAAGGTCAGAGCCTGTTTCGACGATAACATCACCGGGGGACCGCTGATGCGGAAGCGTTCTTCCGATAGCTTGAAGGGCGCGATCGTCCCATGCACGATGTCGGTGATATTGGCTTCGGCGGTACTCGCGCGCGTCAGCAGGGACTGCGCCTGCGCCATGGCCTGTATCCGCTCCTGAAGCGCCGAGCGCGCCTCGGCGTCGGAATCTGTCGCCCGAAGGGTCTGGCTGACGATCGCAGAGACCACCGCGAGGGTATTCTTGATCCGATGCTCCAGCTCTGCGTTGAGCAGGCTCGCCTGACGGCGAGCTTCAACGCTCCCGGTGGTCTCGATCACGGTGTCCATGAATCCTCTGACCACACCGCCTTCGTCCCGGATCGGACTGTAGCAGAAAGTGAAATAGGCTTGCTCCGGATAGCCATGGCGATCGACCACCAACGGGAAATCTTCAATGAATGTCGCTTCGCCGGCGAGGGCGCGTGCAGCTATCGGCCCGATCTCTTCCCACGCCTCGCTCCACACCTCGTGGAACGGTCGTCCAAGAGCCGGCGGCTTGTCGCCTAGGATCGGCAGGAACGCGTCGTTGTGGATTGTAATCAGCTCCGGTCCCCATGCGATGCATTTCGGGAATGTCGAATTGAGCATCATGCCGACTACGATTTTAAGGGAGGGCGGCCAGGCGTCGAGGGGGCCGAGGACGCTCGCACCCCAATCGTAGGCGCGGAGCGCTTTTCCCATTTCGCTGCCGCCATCAAGGAAATGCATTGAACCAGGCAATCGAACACTCCTCCGGCGACGAGCCCGATGACGATCCAACGACCGAAAGTGCATCGTCAGCCCGACGATAACCAACCGCGCCCTAGACCACTCAGTTTTCACTGGGTGGTCCCAAGATAGGCTTGTTAGGATAGCCAATGCAATCGTTCGCGCTGCTGCCCCTAGAATCTATCTACGGACCCCAGTTCCTCGGAGCCCGTCGTCGTCGACGAACACAATTCGTAAAATCATCGACGTTGTGGATCAATGACTCTCGTAGAGAGTTTCGATGCTAAGACCCCTTAATGCGAGATGAGAGGTTTCATGACAGCCGCCCCTGCCGTGCTCGTGGTCGAGGACGAAGCATTCCTTCGGCTGGACATTGTCGATTCTCTTAATGAGGATGGTTTCCATGTGCTGGAAGCCGGTGATGCCTACGAGGCCATCGCGACGCTGGAGTCCCGTCAGCCGATCGATCTGGTGTTCACCGATGTCGAAATGCCCAGCGAGCTGGATGGCCTTGCTCTCGCCAAGCTGGTTGCGGAGCGATGGCCCTCAACGCGCATTATCGTTACCTCCGGAAGGCGCGCGGTGGAGATCACCGACATTCCCGACGGCACGGTCTTCTTTTCCAAGCCTTATCGGCATGTGGAAATTATCATGTCTATGCGGGAGATGCTGGCATCAGCCGGAAAGCAGCCGTGAGCCTGCGGATGAGACCATTTTTTCAGCATGCCTCTTGAACCCGAAAAGTTCGAAAAGCAGATCGAATACGCCGGCAGCCAGAACGGGGCCTGGTGATCAGGAGGCGCAGGTTTCCTGTGAGTCTCCATTCCATGTTGCTTTACGGAGGATATGGTCACGAGAAACGAAGTTTCGGTACCCCCGCAAGTTTGTGAACCTTCCAGAATGTCATTTCTCCGCATTGCTGAAACGAACACCATTCCGGTCAAAACTGCCGCCCAGCCACTGCCTTCCATAGACGGGCCGAACGGAACTGCCAGAACCGCGCTGGCGACAAGAAGGCGAGCTTAATCGAGATCAAAGGACGTAGAACAGGAAAGTTGCGGTCTGTCAGCCAAAGACCGCTCAGCCTAGTAATCATGGCAATGCAACAGAACATGGGGAGCGCGAGCAATTTCGAGATTCCACCCGACGTTCCTTAGACCATGGACGCGCCAACGTCACAAAGTTTCCGGTGACGGTGAAAAGACCTTGCAGCGCTAGGAAACCGGCAGTGTCGACGAAGCCCCCGTTCAGGCTAAGGAGCAGCGGAAGTGTTGCTATTCTCCGAGTGGCGATTGTTAGCTGGCGTTTAAGATGCAGGTCTCGCTTGCTCCCTAGAAGATCCATTGCGCGGAGCCGCAAAAAAATCTCCGGAGCGCCCACCAATATTCCGCACTCGTTCTCCTGGCCAAAAGTGCACGTAAGTGCCATATAAGTTAAGATGGTCGGTCGCCTGCCAGCTGACTGTCGTACTTAGCTGATGGCCTATGAAACGCCCTGTTCCACCCGCCGAATTGCTTACCGCCTTTAATGGCGGAGCGTAGAAGGCATCCGCTGTCGCTTCTTTCCAAAGCGGGTTCCAGCCGACGTTGACATCGACTTTCGGCGTCACGCTCAGCGAAATGTTGGGCTGGATATCCAGAAGGTTTGCGGGCGCAACCCGGTTTGCCTCTGAAAAGTAAGGAAGCTTGGGAAAGAGCGGATTGAATGTGCCCAACGTGTCGTCGTTAAGATTGCTGTCGCCGCTGATGGCGTCGGCGTTGATCCCAAGGCGAGGGGAAAATGGCAGGTCGTCGAAGGTGTACCCGATGTCAGCGGAAACCGTCCATGCCCGGATGTCCGCTGTTCCGAAGTTTCCGAACTGATAGGCAGCCTCGACGTTCCAGTCAAATGCGTCGTGCTTGCCGAAGAGCCGCACCCCCAGGGTCTGTCGTTGCTCGAGCGCAACCCCTTGAGCGAACGCGGCATCCTTTCGTACGAGCCCGAGATAATAGAGGTCGGCTTTGAGATCTGGAACGCCTGGTACATCAGTTGTGGCGTAGATGCCCCAGAATGCCTGGCTTTGATCACTGGTGTCATCGAAGATACCGGTTTCGAGGGCAACCGGGCGCGTCAGGAACGCATCGATGCGGTTATCTCCAGATCCTGCCCAGGAGACGCGCACGCCGTCGAATGCACGATGCATGTTCGGGCTCTCCCTGATTGAAATGAGCCGCGAAGATCCGAAGGCCATCTCCTGTCGGCCCGCTCTTACGGAAAATTCTCCACCCTCCAACGGAAACATCAATTCGCCAAAGCCCTGCAGAAGATCAAGTTCGTCCTTCTGTGTCGCCGAAGGCGTGCCCTCCTCTCCCGAGACAAGACCGCTGGCCAGTTCGGCGAATGTCCGGAAATAGGGTCCGTAGTGGACGTCGGCGAAGAGATATGCCCGATGCAGAAAGTAGTCGTCTTGATCCGGTGCTCCCAAACCAAAGATAGGATAGCGCGAGCTTTCGAAACGTTCCCTTAATTCTCCTCCAAGCGTCACGTACCACGATCCGTCGGAGTTCAGCGGTATCCATTTGATTGGATCAAAAAAATCGGTCCGCTTCGAGGGATCACTGAGCAGCGACCAGTCTTCCCCGGCGCGCAAGCCTTTGTAGGCCGGGCGGTCCTCGGAACTTTGCGCATGAGCAGTTCCAGTCAGAGCTCCACTAATGACGGTCGTCACGACTATCAGACAGGATAGAAGTCCGTTGCGATCATGTATAGCCCAATGCCTTGGATCTCGTTTACTGCTCATTCAAGCCATCCTCCAGTTTACGGTCGCGACGCGCGTCGATTGACAGGAAATGTCTGACAACAGGCCCGTCAGGGCCGATGCGGTATTTCAATGCCTCCGTCTGCAGATCGGCGTCGGCCCGGGAAACGCGCCTATGTTGGCGCAGATGCTCTGCCCAAGACTCCACCATGAACCATTCCACGATGAGGCCGGGCAATGCACGCTTACCCATAAGGTCGATGACCTTCGTCTGCGGGCTGGCGAGCGCCATGACATCCTCATCGCGCCCAACGGCCAGAAACTTGCCGTCTTTGATCGCCACGGCACTGGCCGCCGGATTGCTGCGGTCGAGAGTGGTGATCAGGCCGTGATGAAGGATAAGGTCGGCGGTCATGGGATTATCTCCGAATCGAACGGGGATCTTCTACAAACGTCGGGAAAGGCTGGAAGCCAAGCTTGACAGGCCTTTTATGGTCGGCATCAGCCGAGCTCCTCGGCTCCATGATTGGCGGGGACCTGCTTGCGGCCCGTTGGAAGTTCGCCAAAAACATGCGGCACGCAGTGTGCGTTGAACCAGGACACGCTCAGTGGCTCGCTCGAAAATACGCGCTTCACCACTGGCACCGCTTGTTCGCCGATCAGAATCCCGAATAGGCCGACGAGAGCGATCACGGGCGGCGCGGGGGAGCGCACGTTTAGCAGGCTATAGATAACGCCGACCAGAATACCGGCGCCCAGAGACATGATATAGAGTTTCAATTGTCGCTCCTTAAATGAGCTTGACGCCACCGGGACAGTCGCGATTTTACGATGGCCTGGCCCGATGGACGGGCGCTTACCCTTACGGGTGTCGCCCTCCATTGGTACGCCGGTTAATATTTCGCCGGGTTCGGGCCGATGCGTTTGCCGTGCTTCACGCGCTCCGGACCTTTGTGGACATGAGTGACCGCGTAGTCGACACCCATGCCGTAGGCGCCGGAGTGCTCCTTGGCGATATCCATGACAGCATCGTAGGTCTCCTTGCGTGCCCAATCGCGCTGCCACTCCAACATGACCTGCTGCCACGTCATAGGCACCACTCCGGCCTGGACCATGCGGTCCATGGCGTATTTGTGCGCATCAACCGACGTTGCGCCCGAAGCGTCCGCGACCATGTAGATTTCGTAGTCCGTGTCGCGCAGACAGGAGAGTGCGAAGGTCGTGTTACAGACGTCGGTCCAAAGGCCGGAAACGACCACTTTTTTCTGACCGTTCGCGGCATTCTTCGCCAGCGCATCACGAACATTCTGATCGTCCCACGAATTCATTGAAGTGCGTTCGAGAATGTTGTTCTCGGGGAAAACCGCCAGCAGTTCCGGGTAAGTGTTACCGGAGAAACTTTCAGTTTCGACTGTGGTGATCGTCGTTGGAATATTGAAAGCCTTGGCGGCCTTTGCCAGGCCAACAACGTTGTTCTTCAGGACCTGGCGGTCGATAGACTGCACCCCGAAAGCCATCTGAGGCTGCTGGTCGATGAAGAGGAGTTGGCTATTTTGCGGTGTTAGCACTTCGAGATACTTGGACATTTCTGCTCCTTTACGATGAAGGCATTGTTATTGATTTGTTGCGACGGTGCGCTTTTTGAGCGCGTTGCCCGGATCGTTGGCACCTGCAATCCGGCTTTTGGATTCGCGACTGAGAGATGCCGGTCGATGCTCTTCGTCACAAGCAGCATCTGCGGCATGATCAGCCTGTGGTCCTTTCGGGAAGTCAGCGTCGAACCGAGGGTCGGTTCAGCGTTCGGCGGGACTGTCCTCATTTGCTTCGTTTAACAAAAACGATGCGACCTTAGGCACATCCCCAAAGAATCGATTGTCCTAAATGTCGGTGTTTTGAATAAAATTTCGCCTATTCGCCCGATTTCTACCGCAGGCATAACCTCGCCGGTAAGCTGCACCAAATGATGTCAATTGTCGTAAAACCGGCGCTTGCGCGTCGCTCGCGATACGCGAGGACGGCAGGTGAATATTGTGCAATCCCGCGGTTCAGCGACTTCAACGCGGCAACAGAGCCGTCGTACTCGATCTTCTCAGAAAACAGAGTTGTCTGTCACGTGCCGAACTCGCGAGACTGAGCGGTCTTACGCCTCAGACCATCGAAATCAATGCAAACGGCGCTATTCCCTAGTATCCACATCGAAAGACAGCGCCTCCACTATGTAGCCGCCAACCTCGCGGGCGATGTGATCAGCGAAAGAGGGTCTTCACCCCTTCCGCGCACGCCTGGGCACATGCGCGAGATCGTCAATGAAATCGACCACATCACCGAAAGGGAACTTGCCGGAATCCCGCAGCTTAGAGTGGGGGCGGTTTTTGGCATAGTCAACGTGCACGGTCCGCTGAAGGAGCGCGCGGCGATGCCAGCGAATTCGGTCATATCCTCATCGATCCGAACAGGCCCCCATGTTACTGTGGAAATATCGGGTGTCTCCACAGGTACCTATCGTTGGAAGTGCTGCATCGTGCGGAGCAGCCCGACACTAAAATCGAGCTCTCGAACATTCCAAAAAGTTGGATCGAGCGAGCGGCTCTGGCGCGTGGTCGCCGTCATAAGTCTTGAAAAGGTGTTAGATCCCGAACGTATCTTTATCGGCGGGACAGCGCCGGGCGCACTTCTGACCGAGCTTGCCAGACGCCTTCAATCACTTGGTCCATCGGTAAGAGCCGGGTTCGCCGACCGACAGGTTGAAGTGTCGAGCTTGGGTGATCGGTGCGCTTTAATTGGTGCTACAGCATTGCAGATCCATAGCATTATGACGCCACGCGTGGAGCAGCTTGCCCGACCGAAGGGAGGACAAGGGTAGACGTCTTGGAGCGATGCCTCACGCAAATTTTCCTTACTTTTCCGTTGACAATTATGGTCCGATCGGTACACAACTTTCGACTTTGGCGAGCCGATTAAGGAATTGCGCCAGCAAAAGGCTGTAAGCAGGACGGATGAGCAGTTTTGAGAATGTCATGTCAGGGCAGGTCGCGGCGAGCCACACTGCCTAGACGGATATAACTAGGAAACTACAGCGGCCCCAGTTGTTTCAACAGAGCGGTTTGCGCCTGCTGCGAAGTTGACCTGATGTGGTGGACGGCCTCCGCTCCCGGCATCGCAATGTGCCAAAGTGTGGCTGTCGAAAGTCACATAAGGGAGAGCCGTCCATGGAGAAGATTACCACAATTGGTCTGGATATCGCCAAGC
>NZ_JABAIH010000004.1 GCF_012641395.1 Rhizobium sp. P32RR-XVIII
ATGCTTGGCGATATCCAGACCAATTGTGGTAATCTTCTCCATGGACGGCTCTCCCTTATGTGACTTTCGACAGCCACACTTTGGCACATTGCGATGCCGGGAGCGGAGGCCGTCCACCACATCAGGTCAGCGCGACAAAAGCATGATGTCACATCGGGGTTAGTCGTCGCGCTCAAAACTGGGAGTATAAAAATGGGTCCCTTATCCGTTTTCACTTGGCATCTCTGCGTGCCAGTGGCCGTGCAAACTCGTTCCGATAGCCCCTCTTACGCCGGTTGCACCGGTGCACAAACCATCATCCCTTAATGCCAGTAACGCGCGACTTTGTCAGGGGGTGACTTTTCTGAGAGGCCACCTACGTGACAACGGCAACGCGACTCCCCCCTGTGCCCCCTAGATGGGACCCAAAACCCCACGAGCGAACGGACTGTAGGAACCAACGTACCGGCGGCGCTAACCTAGACGGTGATTCGAATCGCTGGCATTGAAGCGAAAGGGTACCGATGGGAGAAGCCAGACAACGCAAGTCGTTCACTAAAAGGACGCTATCCGAGAACCCGTTTTGTATCTACTGCGGCGGCACAGAGGCAGCGCAGGATATCGACCATGTTCCGCCGATATCAATCTTCGATGGACGGCCGCGTCCGCGCGAACCGGTGTTTAGCGTGTGCAGGCCGTGCCATCAGGGTACGAGGGTGACCAATTCCATCGCGGCCACCTTGAGCAGGATCAATATGTCTCCGGAAACGGACGCGCAGCGACAAGACATCAAAAGGGTAGTGCAAGCTACGGTGTGTCATCATCGTGATGTTGCCGAAGAACTCGGATTGGACAACGTAGTTGATGATGGACGCCCTTCAGCGCTGAATGTGGGTCCTTTACTTCATAGCCATATGCAAAGGTTTGCTGCTCGTGTCTCGGCCAGCGCATAAATCTGGACTGAAGGCCGTTGAAATTATTGATTTTTCGGAGTTGTCCGCACGTGAAATTTTAGACTGTCGCCGCTCAATTCTGGACTGGATGACGCTTCGTTCACATAATTCTGGACTGACTTTCCCGAGGTTTGGCGGCTCCGCCCACGCAAAAGGCCGGAGCACAGCCCCGGCCTTCACTCTTCCGTCGGTCTTACGGTCACGATCGGCTTACGGCATCCTGAACCTTGTAAGGTCGCAGACCTCGCCGAGCGCCCGCATGCACTGTTCGATCTCGATCTGGTCACGAGCCGTTCGCACCGCGTCGACGCGAAGCCCCGTTTCGATCCACTCGAAGTCCTTCATCGCCTCGCGGATGTTTTCTCTCTCAGATAGAAATGCCTTCCAGTCGAACCTTATGGAGTACTCGAACGTCCGTTTGAACGTGAAGCCATCCGAGGAAAGTTCGATCTTGAACGGACACTTGGATGCGCTCGTGCGAATTCGCATTCGATATGCCCCGGCGTGCTCTGGAATTACAAATGATGGCGCGTGCTCCGCCGCAGCTTGTCGCAGCAGCCCCCAGAGCTGGAAGATCGCCGGCTCGTCGGGGAGCGTCTTGGCGCCGGTCACCGATTCGAACTGCTGCCGGTCGACGATAGTCGCCATCTGGACGCCCGTGAACTGGGGCTCGATGCCCAGGTCCCGAAGTCGCTGCCTCGTCATCGGCTCGCGCAGGAAAGCGTTCGGATTGAGATATCGCCGGTGGAACTCGAGCGCCTTTCGACGCGGCATGATCCTGCCTCCGTCGTCGGAAAGGACCCCCTGTTCCATGAGCCGGGTGATCGCGGACGGAGAAAAACCTGTAAGTGCCGCGAACTCGCTGCGAAGCATCGTCTCGCCGGAAGGGCTTCTCCGTCCGAGAGCCGAGGGCTTTCCGCCGTAGCGCCTTGCCGACCGCGGGCTCTGGACCCGGACAGTATCGAAGCGGATGTTCGAGGCGGAAGGTCCGACAGCTAGAATCCTTCCCTTCACCAGCTTCAAGATGGCCTCGTGCCGGGTGATAGCGGCGCCGCGCGCGTACGCGTCCAACGTGACGCCGCTTTCCGCGCCGTCCGACGTCCTCACCTTCGCCAGCATCTCGTCGACCGCTGCTGGAAGGTAGACGAGCGTCGTCGAGCCCCGCGCCGCAAGGATCGGGAATAGAACCCGCGCTCGCCGAAGCGCTTCCACGTCGCCGCGCTGGCAGCCGAGCCGCTTGGCGACCGCCGACGCGTCCTGCGCCGTGCGTCGGGCTTCCCCGAGGATTTCGAACTGCTTTCGCCAGAAGAACTTCGTCTTTGGCGGCAGTCCGGCCTGTCGTTCCAGAAGCTGCATGCCTGTCTCCGTCACGTGGAGATCTCGCGCTGCCTGGGCACGTGGGATCGGCCAGATCCTCACGCGACTTCCGATAAGCCGCCTGTTGCCGACGATCCCGGTACGACGGCAGGCGATGGTCTGCGCTAGCACGATTTCCTGTCCGAGGAGCGGAAGCGTCCGCGTATAGGCGGCATTCCGGCCGGTGTTGATCAGCGCGGTCCAGCCGAGCATCTCCTCGCTCGTTACTGCCTTTATATCGTCCTTGTAGGTTTTGACCCATTCTCCGATCGCGACCGCGAGCACCTCGCGGTCGAAACGCAGGGCCTCGAAGCCGGCCTGGTAGTCGCCGGGACGACGTCGAGGACGATTGCCTGCCACCGGGTTTCTCAGCGCACGGCCCAGCATGCCGCAATACCAGATCACATCCGACAGCGGGCAGAGGTCCAGCAGTGGCGCTGCACCTTGCGAAAGAAGACCCAGGCGCTGGAGCAGGTACGTTTCGAACTGTCCGTCTTCCGCCTGCCTTGCCCGGTGGTCATAGCCGGAGGGAGGTGGCGGCCCTTCATACGTTGGCGGCCAATTACCCGCGCGGTATTCGAAGTCGGGAACGGCGAAGAGTACTTCCCGATGGAAGGGACAGGTTTCGAATCCGTTCAGATTCCACCACGATCGGTGGTACGCCGCCTCGGCCACGCAGGACGCGCAGTGCAGCCGCCGGCTGACCTTGAAGGTGTTTTCGTTGATAAGGTTTCCGCCGTAGCACAGTCCCTTCTTCTGTGCGACGGGCGTCCAGTGCAGAAGACCTGCCCGTTCGGATTCCGAGATCGGCAACGACGTAACGCTCTTCAATACGTCCGCCGCATGCGACTTGCCGCTCCGAAGACCGAGAGCGTGCGCGTAGGTCGCAGGAGCCGTCGCCGCCTGCTCCCGGACAAGTCTTGCGAAGTAGGATGTCGCAGCCTCGCCTTGAACAGGTCGAAGTTTCCAGCGCGAGAAAGGACGTGCCAATCGAAATCGGGGTCTCATTCAAGCGCTCCGAAAATATTTATAGGGGTCGCCGAGGCCCGCGCGCGGCAGCGACGCGGCTCTAAGATCCTCGAGCATGATGCGAAGACCGCCACGGTTGATGGCACGCGCGGAGGCCGCCCAGATCAGATCCATCACGACGCCGATCAGGCCGTTGCTGAACTTGTGGATGTCGTTCCGGATCGCCTTGGCGTCGAGGCCGGAGGATTCGGCGAAGGGCAGACGCCGGTCAATGCTTTTCAGAAGCGAGCCGAACTTGACGAGATCGCGGTCGCTGCCGGTAAGCTGCCTGAGCGGTTCCCGGTTGTAGCCTCTACGCTTGAACGCGTCGATCGAACTCACGAAGTCGTCGACCCGCTCCTCCCCGGAAAGCAGGATGCTGGTCTGCTTGATGTCGAGGATCCGCTTGAGGATCTTGAACATGTCCATCACGGTATCCGCGCGGCGCTCGAAGAACAGGTACTGGGCGTCGTCGACGATCAGCAGTTCCACCTTCAGATCGTAAAGCCTGCTGATCGCGCGGCGGATGTATTCCTTCTCGCCCCCGCGTCTTGTCGCAAACGGGTTGTCCGTCCGCGTGTTGACTTCCTGCGCGAAGTCGAAAGGCGTCCAGCGCACGTCCGCCGGCAGATACAGCACGGGGAACACTTCCTGGTCCGTTTCGACCCGTGGAGGATGTCGCGCTGCATAAGCCTCGCAGATCCACGACTTTCCGGTCCGGGATTCTCCGAGCAGCGCGCCGACCTTGCCCCCAGAGGCGGTGCCGCCGTCGAACGGCTTGTGGAGGGTCGCGATCTGTCTCGTGCCGACGTTGAAGGTATGATACTCGACGAGCATATGCTCGATCATCCATTGCCTCTTCGCCACGCTCAGCCTGCTCGCAGCGAGACGAGCCTCCGGAGTTTCGAACGAATGCATGTGAAACAGTTCGTCGGCAGTCTTTTCCTGATCAGACATTCCAGTCTCCTTCATCGTCGTCGTGGTCGTAGTTGGGATCGAAAGTCGATGGCTGTGCCGGGAAGGGCGGCTCGATCATGTCGTCGAATGGAGGGGATGCCTCCTCATGTCGTCCGGCCGGCATCACCGGCCTGGACCGGGTGCTGAACGGGGGCGGGGCGTCGACAACCGTAGGATTGACGAGGTCGAAGTGGCCGCCGTCGTAGTTCACGGTGCGCATCTCGTAGCGGCGCGAGCGGGCGAACTTCGTCGTCATCGACCTGAACCACTGCGCCAGGATGGACGCGGTGCCGGCCTTCTTGCGCTTCTGATGAAGGGCGACGATGGCGCCTGCCAGTTCCATCTTCGCCTCGAGGAGGCCGAGCTTCCGGCCCGCTTCCTTTGCCTGCTCCCGACGGTAGGCGACGATCTTCTTGTGCTGGTCGAGACGAAGGCCGGTCGCGTACTCGGCCTGCGCGCCGACGATCGAAACCTCGATCGCCCGGTCCTTTTCGCCCCACGGATCGACGACCCAGATTTTTCCGAGGTTGTTCGGATTCCGGCTTGCCTTGTACTGCGTGCCCTTATGGCCGCGGCGGCCGGTCTTATGCCCCCTGCCTCGGGAGTGGCCGCCGCTCCGGACGAACTGGAGGGCCGGGCAGTCGTAGTACAGGCCGTCCCACTGGAAGCCGTTGTTCGTGATCGTGCTGTAGGTGACGTCGCCCGCGAGCCTGGTGAAGATGTCCCGGTCGATCAGCGGCCGCACCGGAGCGTTCCGGATGCTCTCGCGCCACAGGTCCTCGGAGACGCCCTTGATGGTGGCGAGTTCGCCCAGTCCCTTGTGAGGCTCCTTGGTGAGGATGTTGACGAAATAGTACTCAAGGAAACCTTGGAACTCCGGCAGCGTCAGCACCGGCTCCGCCTTGCGGCGTTCCTCGTCGAGCTTCATCCGCTCCTGCGGATTTCCCCTCGTGGTCCCCGGCAGCACGTGTTCGACATGGATGTTCAGGATCGCGAACAGGTGCTCGAGCGCTCCTTTTTCCCAGCCTCGGGCCGGGCGGTAGGCGACCGTGGCGAAGCCGAGCTGCCGCGCCGCCTCCTGGATGTTCATTCCCACCAGGTGCTTGGCGTTGTCCGTCCCTAGCTGAAGCGGATTGCCGAAGTATGGATACCGGGCGCCGTTGATGGTGTTCGGGTCCTTCTCGAACATCATGTGCTGCAGACCGTCCAGGAATGTCTGCCACGACGGCTTCCCGAAGCTGACCGACCATCCGACGACGATGCCGGTGTACCGGTCGCGGAAGACCAGCAGATCGGGCCTGCCGTAGGCGATGGGCAGCTCGGGATCGTAGACCGTGATGTCGAGCGTGGTGTGGTCGACGTCGACGACGACGAGCGGCGCGGTCGGCCGGACCTGCGCGATCGCTGAACCATGCACGCGTTCGGCATAGTCGCGACCGTGCAGGAGGTGGTCGTGGACGTAGGGCCCCATCTTCTTCGACTCGCGATAGATCGCGGTCTCGTTGATCTTGAGGCCGCCGTCGACGTCGATGACCTGCTCGCGGATGTGGAAGTAGTCGCCATCCTCCTTGACGAGCCGCATGACCAGGGTCTTCATCAAGTCCATCCGGCCGCCAACCTGCAGTGCGGAGCTGATGGCGGACGCGATCAGCTCGCGCACTTCGGACGACAGCGTCTTGCGCCACCATCCGCTTCCTTCCTTGCGGACGTGGTTCATCAGAGGATCGAAGTTGCCGCCACTACGGTCCTTGTCGAGCCAGTTGTAGACGGAGGCACGGCAGGGCGGTTTGGGGTCGCCGATCTTCTCGGCCACTTCCGCGATGAGCGCCTCCATGTCGGGGCGGGTGAGGCCGGCGCCGTTCTTTTCGCGCATCAGTTCCTGTGCCGCCTCGACATAGGCGACCTTCATCCCCGCCCGCTTCAGGGCTTCCTCCTTTACTGCAAGCGCGCCGCCCGGCAGGTTTCGCCGCGCCTCCTCGTTGCCGACGAGCGGACGAATCCGTCCCGCACGCGACAGCTCTGCGAGATGCCAGTTCGAGAGCCATGCCGTCTCGTTGGAGTCGACATGCTTCATCATCGCCTTCACGGCCGACTGGCTGTCCTGCTGGAACCAGCGTTCGAACACGAACGTCCCGTGCTTGAGGAGGTCCGGCGTCGAAACGACGTAGGCGTCGCCCGGCTTCAGGTCGAACCCCTGGACAGGCGCGTTCTCGGGCCGGTCCGGCCCGAGCTTGAGTTCGTGGATGGTGCGCAGTCTTGTATCGTAGCCGTTGGCCATCGGATTCCCTCAATCTGCCGCGTCAGGCCGCGGCGGTCCGGGCGCGCCGCCCGGCGAGCGCATGCGAGGGATGGCGCACGACGGTCCACTGGGAGAACGGCCGGTTCAGGTCGACCTCCACCCGGCCGGCCATCGCGAGCTGCATGACGGCGGTGAAGATGGGATTGACCTCCGGGATCATGGTGGCGGTCGTCTCGCCCTCCCACTGTCCGAAGAAGGCGTTCGGCGTGACCCGGCGCATCAGGTCGCCGATCCTGAGCGGTAGCGCGGCGTCGGCGATCCTCTGCGCGATCACGTCGATTTCCGGATGCTGGGCTTCGACGCGCTTGTGCAGCCACATGAGCCTGAGATTGTCGAAGACGGGCCTTAGATGGATCGTCCGCTCGTCGAGAAGATGGTAGTGTGCACCCAGTCCTGCGCAATGGGCTTTAAGATCCGCCGTGCGCCGCGGCAGCCAGCCACGCTCTTCCTGGACGTAGACGGGTTCGACATCGAACACGACCACCCGGCCGGTCCGCGTCTTGACCGCCGCGGCGGGGAAATGCGTTCGGAGGTTCGGCTCGCCGTTGGTGGCGATCGTCCAGTACTCGGCCTCCTCCGGAAACTCCGCGATCGCGACGACCTCCGGGTTTGTGTCGAGGTGGATGAACAGGTCGTGCATAAGCGGCTGGCTCGTGCGCATCAGTCCGTTGACCGACTTCGACGACGGAAACCAGCCGGGCAGGGTCTTGTAGTGCGACCCCGGCTTGATCGTCTTGTGCGGGAAGTTAGCGGGAGAGAAGACGTGCGCCCAATGCGCCTCGTTCTCGAGCTGCTTTTTGAATTCCATGTCTGCAGTCCTTCTCCTGGACGGGGCCGGCGTCTTGCGGGCACGGCTTTCCCGTTCGCGCTCCCGGCGTCGGAAGCACGTTGGTTGATGGTTTGTCAGTCATTTCCGCCGGGTAGCGATCGGCTGCACGAGATCCAGATGGACCAGGAAAAGCGGGATTACAAGATCCTCCAGATGGCCTTAAATGTTGCCAATCAATGGCTTAAGGATTCGCGAAACAAGCCATTTGGCCGCGTCGAATCCTTGCGCACTCAGGGAATTTCCCGGTCGGTCGCCTTAGTCGCCATCGTCAGTGGCGCAATGCAAGTTGGCGTCGCAAAACGGCTTTCCAGATCGCGCGTCGTCGTCGGCAAGGATTCGCGAATCCTTACGCACGGGGTGCGCGAGGCCGGTCGTGCGTAAAGGATTCGAGCGCATTTTCAGGCGCACTGAACCTCGTCGGCCAGCCTAAATATTTTTTCTGGAAGCTCGATTTTTTTGACGAAAACGGCGGTCACGCGCTGCGTCGCGGGGATCAAGCCCGGCGGAAGGCGCCTATTCGTATCTGCAACGTGGCCATCACATGTCTCCTCAGGGAAACGAAGAAGGACATCCGCCGCTTTCATCGCGGGTTCGGAAGGATGTCGCGAGGGCATATGTTCCTATTTTGTTCGAGGCGTCAAGGACCTTCGTTTAAGATCTTGTAGACGCCTGGCCGTTAGAAGCGGCATGAACAGGAGAACGTCATGGTCATCGTGTTTTTCGAGTACGGCCCAAAGCTGTACTTCTTCGGCGTGACATCAGGGAAGCAGACGACGCGTTGCTCGTTGTCCTACAGCGATGTCGCAAACGAGCTTCAGGCTCTGGAGGAGGAGGAATGGCAGGACGGCCGCGAAATTCCTCGGCCCGCAGAAGTGCAGGGCATGGCCCTTCGGACTTTCCAATTCATCGCTGGATACTGGGTGGCTGTCGATGTCGAAGACGGGATAATCACGGTAGTCGCCACGCTCGATGAAGGCGATGCCTGCTATTGCATGTCATCTTCCGAGCCTGAGGAAGTGCTGCGCGTCAACGGCCCTGAGTCGGCGAGAGACTTCGTCGATCAGCTCGCATCAAGCCACGGATTGGGCGGGTGAGCGATACCGCCTCGCTGTTTCCAAGACTGCAGAGGGGTAGCGTCCCCGGCTGATGCCCAGTTTTACGAAAAAATGGTCAAGATCAAGGAGAGCGCCCTCGCCAAGAGGTTTCTCCCGCTCATAGTCGTCCGCGACGAGCTTCGCGACCCTTGCGATCTCAGGTGCAAGATGTTCCGGAACCCGTTCTGCAGTCAGTCGATCAAGAGCGGCGCGTGCGGTCGCGACGTCGCCGAGAAGCTGTGACGCCCGAGCGATCCCTAGCAGCTTCTCCTCCGGAGTACGTTTCTTTATCGCTCTCATCATCATGCTTTGAGCGTGGATTGCCGTCCCGCCGGCATCAAGCGCCTTGATGGTAGCAACAACGCCGGGGGGCCGTCGAGGCTAGCAGCGCTGACGGTTTGTTCATTTCACAGACTTGGCAAGACGAGCCTTTCCTTTCCTAGCCTTGGCGGCCACCGTCGCGGTGCTTGGCGTCTCCCGGCGGCCAGGCACCTTCACGATCAGGACGCCCCGCTCAGTCCCGTCGTCGAGAAGATCGCCGAGGCGAGTGTCGTACCAGGTGTCCATATGGGCCAGACGACTGTTCTTCTTCGATAGATCGAGGACCAGCATCAGGCCCAGCTTGACGTTCGTCGCCTGGTAGATCGCGGTCTGCTCTCCGTACGAAGCAAGGAGGTTGTCGAACGAAGCGTCGGCCAGCTCCCGCTTTACTTCCACGATGATGACGACGCCGTCGCTCACGTAGGCGACGTCCGCCCTTCCGCCGCCGATACCTCTCAGTTCGTCGGTCACCGGCAGTCCGGCCGACCGTGCATGTCGCAGGAAGTCCTGCTGGAGTTCCTTCTCCAGGGGGAGGGGCTTCCCACGCTCGAAGAGATATTCCGAGAAGCGATCCATCTCCACTGAACTGTCCAGCTTCTGAGCGAGGAAATTCGCAGCCCCAAGTACGAGTGCCAGAAAGTGGTTTCGTACTGCGGGCTTCGCATAGTCTTCAATGGAGGCGAACGCCCGGTCCACGGTCTCCAGCATTCTGCGGATTGCGATGCCGACGTTCTGCGATTGGTGCGCGTACACAACCTTCGCCGCCGTGACCACCAGATCCTCGTAAGCCTCGTCGCTAGTGGATCGAACCCTTTCCTTGAGCGCGGAATCCAGTGGGTCGCTGGACTCCGCGTCGAAAGGGAAATCGGGCCCTCCCTGGTATGATGCCTCGACAGCCGCGGCGAGGTCGCGTGTCAGCTCGGCGTCGAAATTCGCAGCATGCCGACGCAGCCATGCCGACAGTTGCAGCACGTGGTTGCGGTTACCGAAAAGGCGTGGCTCAAGGACGGGTCTGATCACGCAGTCGACGCCGCAGCCGGGAGGACCGGCGAAGACAGAGCGGTTTGCCTCGTAGGCAAACAGCAGATGCTTTTCGATGATCTCAACTGCCTCGAGCCACACGTCCTCGTCGAGCCTGCTGGTCAGGGCTGCCAGATTGCCTGCAAGCGATGCGAGCGCCGCGACTTGGCTGGCGATCGACCCGAGAACAGGGTCGCTTCGGCCCATCAGCGAATATTCTGAGTATGCGAAGGCGCTTGCTCGCATCGCGCGCAGGGACTCATCCAGCCCCGCCGGGATCGTCCGCTCGTGAAACTCCATCAGGAGGTCGATCGCAATCTGATAGGAACGGGCGTCGTGCCGGGATGCTCTCGACGCGACGGCGCAGTCGAACTCATCACGCGCATCTGACAGATGGCGGACGACTTCCGCTGTGTCTTCGGCTTCGATCGCCTGTTGCAGGGATACAAGTCCAAGCTCGAAGTGAACCTGGTCGTCCGCGCCGTCGACGCCGTCGAGAAGGCGAAGGAAATCCGCCAGTGCAGGATTACGGGTCTTTCCATGCAGAACGCCCGCTATCCTGGCAGCATGAGCGAGGTATGTCGGCTCGTCTCCGGGAGAAGTTTCCGAAAGATCGGCGATCAGCCTGGCAAGGCGGATGGCGTCGTCACGCGCGAACGCCAACGCGCCTTTTAGCGCCGCAATGCGTAGAGGCGTCGGTTTTCTCTGCTCGGTGGCCAGCGAAAGGAGACGCTTGAACACCTTCGTCTCGGCCGCCGATTCCGAGAAATTCAGCGCGAGCAGACGGTCCGAGATCGTACTCAGCTCCGGGCCGCGGTCGATGACCGTCAGGACTTCGGCGAGAAAGTTGTCAACGTCCGCCGGGCGGCCCTCCCGGTATGGCAGCACCAGGTCGACCAGCATGTCCGAGAAGACCGACGCACCGACGCGAACGCCGTCCGACAGGAGGCTCTCAAGCCCTCCGAAGCTGTCGACGGTCGGCGCCTCCTGATGGGAGAGCAGACCTTCCATGATCTCGTCGTACTGCATCAGCGTCTACCACAGATATCCGTCCGCTCGATTCTTGACGACGTTGTCGCAAGGAACATGGCTGAGGATGGCATCGTTCTCGATGCCCGCCAAAAACACTTGAACAGTCGGCAGGGCCTCCGACAGCTTGCCCAGACCTTCGATGATCTGGGAGACGTCCTCGTTGACGACTTCGGCGCTTCCTACGGAGTCGAGTAGCAGAACGCCCGGATGCCGGCCTATGCCGCTCTCCTCGGCCACGTGGATCATGGCAAGGGTCGCGGCGAGCTTGAGACGCGTCTTTTCTCCCGACGTGCACTTGCTGAAGGTCTTCGGGCCGCCCACGAAGAAGACGTCCATGGTCGTGTTCCCCTTCAGCTTCACCTCTCTCAGGTCGGTGATGCCGAACGCCTGCGCGAACTTCGCCGTCAGGTCGGAGACGCGTCCGAGCACCTCGGTCTGTTCTTCCCTGTACATCTTTTCGGTCGCTGCGATGGCGGCATCGAGAAGTCCGACGTCTGCAGGTGCCGTGGTCGGTGCGTCGCCGGCCATCTTCTCCAGCTCCTCGATCTGGGCGTCGAGCTTTAGAAGCTCCATCTGGCCGTCCGGCCGGGACTGGATGTCCTTCATTTCCTGCTCCAGCCGACGAGACTCCAGGTCGTACCGGTCCCGCTCCGCTTCCGCTTCCGTTTTCTTCCGGGTGAAGTCGGCCAGGCGGGTCCGGAGCTTTTTGGCCTCGTCCTTGGCGACTTTCACGGCTTCCCGCAGCTCTGCCTCCACGCCCGCGCTATCGTCAGGCCCCCGCGGCTCCGCGCGGCCGCAGACGATGCAGTCGTGGTGATCCTGCCTGACGGTGCGAACGTCTTCGTCATAGACTTCCTCGCAGCTCGGACATGAGACCGGGTTGAGACGACGAAAAATGTGGCCGGCCGCCTGACTCTCCAGGAATGCGCTCAGCTCACGCGACGATGCGGTGACGGCGTCTTCGGCGGCACGCCTCTGACCGTCGATCTCAGCAATCAGGATGATGTTCTTGCGAACCCTCTCCGCAGCGGCCATGAACTTCGTCAGCGCGTCGGACACGGCCCGCTGGACTTCCGCAACCGGCCTCTCCTTGGACTGGACGGACACGATCTTCGCCCGGCTCTTGTTAAGCTCGTCGAGACGTGTCCGCGCCGCGTCGGAGACCTGCCGCTGTGCCTTCGCTTTCTGATCGCCTTCGATCTGCTCGCGCTTTCTGGCTTCCATCAACGATGCCCGCGTCATGATCCATGGCAGGCCCAGATACATCTGCATCATGCGCGTCGGCTTTCCATGGCTTATGTCCGAGCCGCCGAACACGGTGGAAGGATCCGGCTCGAACCACATCGCTCCGAACAGCCAGTTCCAGCCATGCCGCTGCTCGACGCCTGTGCCATCTTCGCGCTCCGCGATCGCCTCAAGGGAGTCGAGGCCCAGTTCTTTCAGAAAGAAGCTGTCCATCGCTTCTGCGAAGGCCTTCGAATCCTCGAACCGCGCGACCATGAACTCCTTGCCGCGGACGAACTTCACGAGCTTGCCGACACCCCGTTCGGCGTCATCCAGACGCACCTCGAACTCGTCGTTGTCCAAATTGAACCGCAGCGACAGTGTCCGGAACCAGCCGTTCATGTCCGAGGGAAGCGTGCGCGTTCCCGTCAGCGCCCAACGGATGATTTTGAGGAGCGATGTCTTGCCCTTGAAGTTCTTCGAGGAGACGAAGGCGTGCAACCCGACGCCCATTTTCTCAAGTGAGAAATCGATGGCCGACGTTTCGTACTCGCCCGTCTTCGTGCCTTCGAACTTGAGGTCAACGAGCCTGAGGCGACGGGGGATCGCATGCGTCAGGCGGGGTTCGATGCCGTGCCGCTTGAGCAGCACCTCGACCTCGTCTACGCCTCTGCTGGTCTTCTCGGCAATCTGTGAGACCCATTGCTCGCGTGTGATAGCGCTCATGCTTCGATTTCCTCCAGTCTGGCACGGACGCGGTCGGCAATCGTCGGGATGAGATCGTGTAGCTGCGCTTCGTGGTATTCTTTCTGCTGATGCTGCCGCTCCTTCAGAGCGCTCCCGCCACGGCCCCCGGCGACCTTGAGGACAAGCTTCGCGCGGCCAGCGTACCACTCGAAGATCGAGTGCTCCCTGACAATCCGGTCGGCGAGTTCGATCCCGGCTTCGCTCAGGAGGAAGTGACGGGGATTTGCGGTTGGATGAAGAACGGTAACAGGCCGCACGAGTCCTGCGACCGCCAGGATCGAAAGCACGGTGTCGAGCGGCTCGTAGGCGCCGAAGTAGCGACGCAGCATCGGGATGGCCTTCTCGGAAGGTTCGTTGTCGTCGAAGATCGCTCGTGCGGCATCCAGAAGCGCTTGCTCCCTAGATTCGTCGTATTGCGTCAGCAGTTCGTCTGCAAGGTAGTCGGGGTAGCGGACCCAGAAGTCTAAGGCCTGGAGGCGGGTTTCGCCTTCAAAACGGCGCGGATAGCCGGAATACGTATCGGAATCGGGGTTTTCCACCGAACCCTCTACGAGAAGGAAAAGGATTCGAACGGCGTCGCGGTATTCGGTGTTTGCCATGCACTGCCTCGAAATGGACAGCCACATCGAAGCGGTGGGTCCTAGGCTTCGCATTTAAAATGATGACGGGCTCCGGGTAAAGATCAGACAACCGGTGATCGTGCCGCGAACCACTCCGCGTATTCCGTCGTCCGCGCCATATGGCGATTGAGATCCGGCGCTCCGTCAGTCCACCACACAGGCCCACGCTCACCAAGCCCGACCTTCGCGGCGTCCACCGCCTTCCTTGCGGCGCGAAGCCGATCTGGATCGTCGTCCGCTTCCTTGACCCACGACGAGCAGACATCAGCTCCGACACTAGCCGTTTTCTTTCATTCTCCGGCAGATGCGGGTTCGCCTTCCGCCAGAGACGGCCTCGAACGACTACGTAATGGCCGTCCGGCGTCGTGAGCACGCCCTCGCTAGTCTTCATTGGCTCGGTCCCAACCGACGGCCACGGGCTTTCTGCGGAGAATGTCATTGAGCGTGACAGGCCGCAGACCCCGCGCGTCGACGCCGACGTCGAACTGGTGGGGCAGGGGCTTCAGCCGGCCATGCGAGTGACCGTGCAGATTGATCGACTTCTTGCCCATCTGGTTCCATGTCCGGAAAGCGTAGTGGCACAGGACAAGGTGATGACCGTCCAGCCGGAGTTCGCCGTAATGCTGCACGCTTTCCCACCCTGAAGACCCCGCCGTCGTCTCCGGGTCGTTGTTGCCGATGATCAGGTGCTTGCGGCCGTTCAGCCTAGCCAGCAGCTCGTCGCAGCTTCCGGCCTTAGAAGACATGACGTCTCCCAGATGCCAGACCT
This sequence comes from Rhizobium sp. P32RR-XVIII, assembly GCF_012641395.1. GTDB lineage: Bacteria > Pseudomonadota > Alphaproteobacteria > Rhizobiales > Rhizobiaceae > Rhizobium. Next base: position 14,209 of record NZ_JABAIH010000004.1, read on the forward strand.
CGTCCTCGGGACCGACCGTCTCGTTCCAGTTCCGGACGAGCGCGACGTCGTGTTCGACCATGTTGGGAAACGGTCGTCTGTCGAGACGGAGGACGCGTGGATCGCCGAAATGGGTGTCGCCGGTGAAGTAGATCATCGGCTAACAAATGGTGCCATTGCACCTTTCGTCGACCCGTTCTGCTAATTGGAGCCGTCTGTGCGTGCAGTACGAACGCTAGTCACAGTGTCACTCGTCATACCAACCGCTCCACCAGGAATCCGTATCGACGCCAGAAGCGATCTCCGCAAGATCGAGGTTCCGCGGGTCTTCGGTAGGAACTACGAAATCGCAACTGAATGGAAAGCTTTTCTCCATCTCCGCTCCATCACCACGCCGCACGTCGGAATTCGATCCCCATTGCAAGCTTACAGCTATCGACCCCGAAGCTCGGTAGCGCACCCATGAACTCGTGATTTCGACCACCTCCGTATCTTCGGTATAGATCTCCTCGATTCCGTGATGGGTGGCGATTTCGTCAAGAGACTGGATTGTTTCAGACATAAGATCGCCTACCGCTTGTTCATCGAGAGACTCGACTAACGGCCCTATGAGGGCGGAGCGATATTCGAAGTAAGCCGTGTACAGATCGACAAGGTCGTCAACGACTGGTGCGACTTCCCCGTCCTGAAGATTTAGATCCGAAATCAAGGTGCCCTGCCGAGCGTGAACATGCTTGCTCAACCGGTTGAATGATCGGAGAATACGAGACCGAAGCGGCCGAGGATCGAAGCCGAGCTCGCTCGAAAGAAATTCGTCCGTAAGGCCGCCCTGGAGCCAGTACTGAATTCGCTGAGCGCGAACCGGCCCATCCCGTTCCGGCTCCTTCTTGTACCAGGAGCAATTCTCCACGTCGTCACTGGGAGCGAGAGTTCCCATGACGTGTTCGAGCAGGACCCTAATCGACACGGAAAAGAACACCAGACGAAGCGGATTTTTGCCGTCCGCGAGAACCATTGAGGCCGCGGTTAGCGCATCCTTCGAAAAACGGTCGATCTTGAGGTCGGCGAGCCCCAATAGTCTGGCACTTGCAGTCATGGTCTCTCCGATGAGGCTTCAGCGTGCTGCTGTCCGTCGATGAACCGTACCTGTTTCGTTGCCGCCGTCTTGTCAATCTGTGGTTCCGGAAACCTCACTCCACACTGATCGCCGGCCGGATGGCACATCTTCTCGCATCCCATTGCCAGCCTGCGGCGAAGCTTCGCCAAGCTCGCTCCTGCGCCGTACTGAGCCACCAAGGTCTTTCTATGAAAGCCGTCGCGACGGTCGCAGCGATTACATTCCAGCAGGATCACAGCATCACGGATGTCCTTCAACGTCGGCCCGTCGCCACCGAGGTTCTGCCGTCTTCTAGCCATCTCACCCCCTGCCTTCGGCGTAATGCCCGCGCGCCCGCTGCTACCCAAGGCGACGTCGTCCATCTCGTGGCGCAGCAGCTCTTCGATCTGTCGGGAGACCTGTCCGGACTGGCCGACCGCGACATGGACTTCAAGCTGCCGACGGGCCGCGGCGACGAGTTCGCGCACGGATCGCCGGGCAGTCCGGATTCCAGGGATCGGCCGAAGCCCGTGCCGCAGCCGCGGGACATCTTCGTCAGAGATCTTCACATCGACACGCTGAAGGTGAAGGCACGGAATTTTCACTAGAGGGGCAGAGCGGTCGCTCCTCTAGTGAAAGAAGATCAGCTATCTTTTGACGCGACGATGTAAGTCGGGCCGTATCCAGACTTGGCGACAGAGACGCTCGACCGCGAAAGAGCCTCCGCCTGCCGTCGCGGCGAAGTCCTGAAGTCGTGTGCCACGAGATGTCCGGACGATGTCGTTCGCCATGCGCCGAAGCCCTGGTCGAATACGATGGTGGCGTTCGCTCCACCCTCGAAGGCGATGGTCATGTAACGTCCGTGTGGCACCTGAGCGAATTGAACCGTCAGATCGATCCCCTTGAGTTTGGCGTACTCGCTCATGACAGCTTCGGCGTCGACGCTGTGCCTCCAGTCATCGAAAATGCGCGAAGGCATGTTGAGCTTCCCGCCAGGTGCACCAGTCGAAAGCTCGACAGCGACCCCCGCCGCTCCCTTCAGCAGGCCTGCCACGGTATCGATGAACATCTTCGCAACGAGGGGCGACCTGATGTATGGATCGCTGTAGGAAATGCCTCGAATGGCTTGCGCCTTTGGTATTCCGACGCTCTCCAGACGAGCCCGCAGCCGGTTTGCCATGCCTCCACCGAAGAGGGAGAGGCTTCGGTCAAGTTCCGTGGTGATCCGCTCGAAGTGGGACGAGGCGGCGGGGAGAAGGCTTCCAAGCTCAACGACGGTAGTCTGAATTTCGGCATTCGCCGAACCCACGATTATCGGTGCCGACATAGGTTGGCCCCATTCTGGATTAGCCTCCCAAGATGAGGAATCTCGTGTCGCCCATACCTTCATGGCAGATTGGTACGCAACTGCGATACCAACGGTCAGACCATTGATCTCCGGCGCCGCGCCGGTGCGTAGAGGGCTGCCTCCCGCCTGCGCGAACCGTTGTCCAAGATCGTAAAGCGCCAGGCGGCCTGCGGTATCGCAACGCGAAACGAAACCGTCTGGTATCACTATCACCACGCGGTTCCCGAGGAACCGCCAGCGATCGAGATATGCCGTCGCATACCATTCGGACAGCCGTCCGGTGTCGGTAGTTTCGGGGAGAAATACGTAGACGGTCGGCTTTGCCGTTTCACGAAGGCTTCGCTCGACCTCGTCCACCAACGAGATCGAAATTGCCGCGTCCGGTGACAGGCGGTCCTCTTCTTCCAAGGCATCTTGAAAGGTAAGGTGGTTCAGCAGGAAGCGCAGGGCTGCCGAGCGGTCCAAGCCGCCGTCTTCGAAGGGTGCATCCGAGACCAGCACACATGCCGCGCATCCCGTAACGCAACCAGGATTCCGGCATTCAAGCACCTTGCGGGCTTCACCAAGGACCGCAGGGAGACGGCTGGCGATGGAAGCTGAAAAGCCTGCGCCGCCGGCAGCCCGGTCGAAGATCAATACCGACCGCGCATGTTGAGCGAGAAGCCCCTCCGATGTCTGAGTGGCGTAGCCCATTTCGTCCGCTTCGATACCCAGGATACGTGCGATACCCTCGCGCATCGCAATTACGAGAGCGGTCGCCGCAGGCTTCTTCAGCGAGGCGGACGGTTGAAGTTCGAATACGTCGGTAGAAATCTCGTAGCCGAGTTCCAGGTTTCGCCGTACCGCCCAGGCATTGTCATTCCCTTGGCATCGGGACGCATCTTCGCCCCGCTTCCAGCGGAGCGGTGGATGCTGCGCCAGCGGCGAACCTAGCGTGGGGTCGGCATCGCCATTCTCGAGAGCCTGATGATCCGGAGCCGCGCGGCCGCAATGCAAGCACAGCGCATAGCCGTTCTTCGTCTGTCCCCTGTTGCTATAGTAGACCGCTCCTTCGCGGCTGCTCCGGAAACGTCCCATCTCCGGAACCGCAAGGGAGGTCCATGGGCTCGCTCGCACGGAGACGCTCGGCTCCTCTGGAGCAACGTATGAAATTATATCCGTTTCCGCGTGAACCTTGTCGCGGACGTCGACTGAAAACCCCGCCGGCCGGATATAGGGTCGGTTCCAGACCGTAGCCGCGCAGACGGGGCATTCCGCCATACGACTGCGGGCCGTGTCGCTCGTGCCGCAGCGGTCGCACGACCAATGATACTTCAGACTCTGGACGTCCCGGATGTGTTCCTCGCTAGCGGGGCGCTTCCAATTCAGGAGGACGCCTGCCGACTTGTGAACGAGACCGTCGAGCACGATCTCCGACCCCGGCGCATAGTCCCTGATGGCCAGATCCAACGATCGCTGCGGACCCGTGAGCCTCTTCATCCGCCCTCCGTCCACAGAGTCTTCCTTCCGCGGCTTGTGAGGAAGGAACGTGACCACGCCGGTCGGAAAGCCGTGACCAGGGAGGAACCCGCGATCTGCTAGCGCGCTAAGAAGAAACTCGTCGCAAAGCCGTTTAAGCTCCATTCCCATGCGGCTCTTTCCGGCTTCCTTGACACCTTCGTCCTTTGCAAGCGCGAGAAGGCCGTCCCATTCGTTTTCGAAGTTGGCCTGCAGCTCGTCGATGATCGTTCGCGAGGCGTCGGTAAGGAGCGTCTCGCCCTCGAGCACGGAGTGCCGCACGAGCTTTTCGAGATCGGCCGTTACGGCGGCCGCCGTTGTCGGAGCAGCCAGCCAGTCCTTGAACATGGAGACTGGCCGCTCGGCCATAAGCGGTCGTGGATCACCGAGCCTCGCCGGCGTTCCCATAAAGGAGCCGATCGTCATTCGTAGTGCATCGCCACCGCGCTCCACCATGAAGCGGCGCAGAAGATAAGCGTTGACATGCCGTTGAACGATGGGGCGGCTGCTCAGGGCAACCTTCGGCGCCGCCATGCTCCTGTTGAGGTAACTGATCGGCGACGTGAACGCTTCGCGATCTAGTGGACGATCCCGACAGAACGTGAAGGCGAGCGAGTACGGCTGGCCGCGGCGGCCGGCACGTCCCACACGCTGCTTGTAGCTGGCCACCGACGGCGGTACGTTCGTCATCATCACCGTCGACACGGAGCCGATGTCCACGCCCATTTCCATGGTCGTCGAGCAGTTCAGAATGTTGATCTGGCCGTCCTTGAACATCTGCTCATAGCGACGCAGCAGAGCGCTATCTTGCTGGGCGGAGTGTTCCGCCGAGCGGGCGTAGTCCGCGAACATCGAGACGCGGTCGGTGATGTTGTTCCACGCGCCTCTGTTCCGAAGCGATGCAATGACGTCGGATTCTTCGAGCCATTTCTTTGTGGACGCGCGATCCCTAGTCAGATCGGGGCTTCCGATCAACGGATGCGGATGACGCGGGAGTTCGATGGCTTCGACCTGCCGACGGGCGCCATGTCGCGCGGTCCTTCCGAGAGGAGTGATCCCGAAAGGGGCGGCATCGAGAACCCGCCGTGTGAGGGGGCAGAGATAGGCCTGAACCACGGGAGCGATATACGCTTTGCGGAGATCGAGAGCGCGATGTGTCGGGTCGTTGCTGAATAACGGTTGGAGCTGCTGCCAAGCGCGGTCGAAGCATTCGAGGATGTCCGCTCGATGTTCGGGATTCGAGACGTCCAGACCGAGGCCGGTCATTAGAAGAAACTGCGGCGTCGATATCGCCCTGCCAGGTATCCCAGGCCATGTCTGACGCCGCCTATCGCCATCGGCCGATACCCCAGGTGCTAGCAGAGACCGAAGTTTTGCGCGCGGCGTTATCCAGCGCATGACGCCTTGCTGTACATCGACAACCGCGTTGGCGCGGAGGAAGAAGGTGGTCATGGCGTAAAGGAAGGCCCGCCAGTCCTCCATGGACTTTCCATACCGCGAGAAGGCGGACGGCATCGTCGTCAGGTCGTCGATCTCTTTGAAACGAAGGCGGGCCAGTCCCAGAGTTTCAACTGAAAGAGCGGTTCTTGGACGCCTCGCAAATTCCCGCATCAGCAGGAAGTCTGCGAGCCGGGCGTTATCATGGAAAAGAGAGTCATCGTCGCGCGGCTCCCAGACGTCCTTCAGCCAGTCGCTGACTTCCCTCGTCCGGCTCAGGCGTTCGACCATCTCCCCCCAACGGATGCCTTCCATGTTAGGTCCGCTCGCGTCGGCTAGCTTCTTACGTGCGTCGTCCAGCATGGATTGTAGCGCTGGAATGGGCGTCGCGGCGACCGCGGTCTCAAGAGCCTTGATCTGTGTCTCGAGCCCGACCTTGTCGATGGCGGCCCCCGATCTCATGGAGTCCTGGACAGAGTGGTAGACGAAAGAGCGCAGGAAGTTTCGTTCCGCTTCAGCCTGGACTTTAGCAGACATCCGCGCAGTGCCCTGTCGGCTGTCTGTAAAAGATAGCAGGCGGCGACCTTCGGATGGAACGGCTGCCGCTTTGCCGGAGGCGTCGACACCCTCGAGAAGGATAGGCGCGGCGTTGGCGATCATGAAGGGCGCACCGAAGCGCATGGGACGAAGTAGCTTGTCGATGCCGTTTCTGGATGGGGTGCTGCAGCAGGGGCAGGCATCGCCCTTAAGGTCGGACCCGACGGTGACCGTTTCGGTCGTCGCTGACGCTTCGATTGTCCATGTCGTGGTCGACAGATGCAGAGGCCGGAACCGGCCGCCCGTGGAAGGACCGATCAGGACCCGGCGTCGAAGTGCCACCTCTGTCGCTTCGTCAGGCTCAGCGTTTTCGTCGGCGTCGACCTCGTCCTGCTCGCGACCAGCTTCAAATTCGAACTCGTCCCTCTCCGCCACGCGGCGCGTCGGCAGGATCCGGTCGTTGGCAGCATCTTCCTCTGCTTCCAGGACGACGTCGCCGCAGTCGACACAGCTTATGACCTCGAGGACCGGAGCTTTGCAGGTTTGACACGTATCGCATCGGTCCAGGAAGATCTTGCCGAACAGCCATCCGTCGGGGGAATCCTTGCAGGCCGGGTTAATGCAACTCCATACGCCGGGCACCGCTCGCTCGAAGCTGTGTATGCGCATCGGCGCTAGCCGCTCCTCTTCGCCTGTCCTGGGGTGAGGCCGAGCCGCGGTAGAAAGCAAGGCAAGGAATTCGTCAGCATCGAGGCCGGCTGAACGGGCGACGCGTTCGAACTCCGCAAGGTTTTGGGGGGCCACGAAAAGTTGCTTTTCGATGAAATTCCAAACCGCCTCGTCGGCGGACAGCGCATCGAATAGCGACGACGGTGGCAAGTTCCTCAAGGTATCTGCAGGAGGCAGCTTTCCTCGCGCACCAGGACGGGCAGGGAGCTGCCTTTTTCCTTCGACTACGTGAACGTTGGCGTCCTTGATCCCTGCGACGTCCGCGAGGAAACGCTTCAACTGGTTCTGGACGTCGTCGCCGCTACCGATGGTCGCGGAGGTGGCTACGAAATGGACATCTTCCGGCTTGCAATCGAAGGCAAGCAGGACGCGTCGAAGGAGGAGCGCGATCTCCGCGGCCGCTGCTCCGACAAGCGAATGTGCCTCGTCCAGAACGATCCACTTCAGTTTCCCCTTGGACTTCTCGATTATAGGCTGGTCCTCGGAACGCGCCAGCATGTATTCGAGCATTGTGATATTTGTCACTAGAACGGGGGGCGGGCTTTCCCGGAGCTGCTCGCGGTCGACCTGCTGCTCGGGTGTGGCCCGGTGCAGACTTGCAGGCTGCGAGTTGGGCAGGTCGCCGTTGTACAGGCAGTATCGGACCTGTCCATCGAAGGGCCGCGTCCACGCAGATAGGCGCTCCCGCTGGCTCTCGATAAGGGCGTTGAGCGGATAGAGCATGATCGCCTGCACGCCCTCGAGCGGCGCCGACCGACCCTTCGCTTGCGAGACGAGGTCGCTGAGGATGGGGAAGAGAAAGCATTCCGTCTTGCCTGAGCCGGTGCCAGAAGTGACGAGGACAGATTGAGGGTTCCCCGTGCTCGAGAGATGTCTCCATGCCTCCAACTGGTGCTTGAACGGCTGGCGCTTCTTCGGGAAGCGGTAGTCGCTGCCATTTGGGAGGGCGTCTATTGCAGCAACGAAGTCGGGATGAAGGACCGATGGATCCACTCCGCCCATGTCGACGTCCGCCGGAACGAACGGATGTGCGCCTTCGACGATGGGCTGCTGGAGCAGGCCTCCCTCTGCCGTGGACGGCGAATTGAACATCGACCGCAGGTGGCCGAGCAACGCGGTGTTTCGTACGCTGGACTGAGAGAGGATCGCTTCGGCGGATCTGGCGCGGATGTCGGAGAGAGTATTGAACGGCTTCACGCCTGGACCTCATAGAATTTCAATAGATGCGGGTATGCGCACGACACAAAGTGCGCGTGTTCTCTTAGGGTTTTTCGCACGATCAGTTCTGTCGTGGCTGACAGGCTCAACCTTCCTGCCGCGATGGCCGCGAGCGCCGCAGGTGCGGCCATGCACTCGAATTCCTCGAAGCTGAAGCGGTGGAAATCGCTAGGGAGGCTAATCGCCGATTTCTTGAGGTCTTCGAGGACGGAGTTCCTTCCCAACGGCTTCTGCGTCTCGTCGTCATGCATCCTCTGACTTTGAACAAACCCCTGCAGCACCACGTCGAGGGACTGCTTTTCCAGCGGAGGGAATCCGGCGCGAACGAATACCGTGTCGAGAGCGGGCTCGATCTCAACCAGCTTTTCCCTTAGTCCCGTGAGGTGGGCCATGATCATTTGCACGCGCGAGTCCTCCGGCATCTGGGAGAGGGCCGCGTGGAGAGCGTCAGTCTCCGACATCAACGTCTGCGACCAGGTCGTTGACGGAAGAGCAAGCCACAGGAATGGAAGCTCCTGCTGCAGAGCCCATAAAGCTTGGCGATCTTGCGCGGGAGCGCTCAAAAGAAGTCGCAGTAGAGCCTTCGGCCGAGATGCAAGCTCCTGCAGAGCGACGAACCCGGTAGCGGGCATGCCGTTCAAGTTGACGGCCATGTCAACGAGCAGACGAACGTCGCTGGATGGAAGATTTCCCTTCGACAGGTCGTCCAAGGCTGCGCCCACCTCCACCTTCAATCGAGTATATTCGGTCTGGGCTAGAGCTGCCTGTAGCGGCGTCGTGGGATTGTCGCGCATCGGGCGGTTCACTACGAGCGGCCGGGCCACGATATCTGGCCCATCACGCAGATAGACCAGGCAAGGGCCATGGCACCAATCTGGAATCTCAAAGCTCCCATCGGGTTTTCGCTGAAGTAGGTGCTCTTTGGCCGGTTGAAGAATCATCTTTGCGACGGGAAGGGCGCTGAAATTTTCGCCGAACACGACGGCCCCTTCGACCATGACCGGGCGAGGGTATCGGTACTTCCGGAGACGTATCGGAATCCTTGTCTCGCCGAGAAACTCGAGTTCGAGCATGGCATCCTGATCGTTCATCGGCGCCATCATCTCCTGGACGGCCGGTTTCAAGGCGGCCAGAGGAAACTCCCCAGCAAATCGAAACTGCATGGAGTTCGAACGATCGTTTCGAGAAGAAAGGGTCAGCGTCGTCGCGTGCGGAGACGCAGCGATGGCACCGCGGAGCGCCGTCACGTCGATTGTCTGTCCGCCGCTCACCACTGAGCCGTCTGCAAGGATGATGGCGGCTTCGCGAACCTTCATAGGGACGCTTATCCTGAACGGGCGACCCACGGGCGGATGAAGAATCGCGTCAATGCGATATCTAGGTTTACCCACCACCGTAAACCGTAGTTCTCCCTCCGTTTTCCTCAGGGCGGTCATCTCATTCGTCACGTCGACGCGCCATCCAGGAAGCCGGTCGTGAACTATTCGCCCTTCCTGCGCGCCGACCATCTCCCCGTGTATACGGCCTCCCGAAGGAACAATCGCTATTCTTCGGCGCTCTAGCTGGATGTCTGCATTTGGATCCCGCCAGGAAATTTCATAAGAACCTGCCGAAGTGATCTTTCGATCCGTGATCGGTCTCCATCGATCGTCCACCGAGCGGATCAGAAGTTCTCCGGGCACCGGGGCTCGTGTAGCGCCTTCGGACAGGATGCCGAGCGTGACGGGTCCTGCCAAGGTTTCGATGCCATCTTCTGCGTGTATCGAGACCTCGCCCGCGGACGAAAGGTTCAGAGACTCCTGGCGGGCCTCCTTGTTGGCCTCGATCCGGTAGCGCTCGCCCGGCGCGGCGCCCGGCTTCATAAAGTAGACGGTGCCGGTGACCTCGTGCAGAACTCCTTCGTCTTCAGCATTCCAAGTCGGACCAGGCTCTGCCCCTTCCGAGGGAACTGCCTTCCACTCCCTGGGGACAAGTACGTAAATCTTGTTGGCGGGTAAGCTCGCGGACCCCGTCTTTACTAGACGTAACGTCTTCGGCGCATCGCTCTCTGTGACCTCTATCGGCAGGAACGACAAGACTCGTGAGGTGACCCCGGCACCGCCCGGCCAGGCGACTGGGAAAACCTCGGAGCCGCAGGTCAGATTGACTGTGACGGTATGCGCCAGGGAGATACCGACGAGAAGCTTGTCGAGCGACGTCATTGATCTGACGCGCCACTTCGGTTGATCTTCCGTTGGCGGCTCGAAGAGTGCGATGTGGCTGGGAAGGTAGTTGGCGAGTTGTCCGGAAGGGCTCGCCTTCCAGCGTCCGACACCAGAGAGGCCCGGCAGCGTGCCTGATGAGACTTCGCCATCTGCGGTAAGGGAAACCGCCGGTCGCCAGACACCGGCCTCGAACTTGAGATAGCGGTCCAAGGTGATCCCGGAACCGCCCGCCGGGCCAGCCTTTTCGACAAGTAGCCCGCTCAGCAGGCGCCTCGCGATCCTGTCGTCGTCGCCGGGAATGTAGATCGGGAGCGAATCCTTCCAGTCCGGGTGCTGGGCGTCGAGAAACGATAGTGGGTCGACGCCGGTCGGTCCTTGATCCGCGATGCGCTTCCATTCGACGAGTTTCAGGATAAGTTCACAACAGAGATCGATGAACCCGTCTTGCCGGAATGAAATTCGAATTTCGTTGGACATGTCGCCGGCGAACCCCCGTACATGGTCACGGTTGCCGTCGGCTAGAGCGAACCTCATCAGTTTTCGGAGATATTCTGCCAGCCACGATGAACCATATTCCGAGATCACGTGAGCCGAGATGCCGCCTTCGATCGCAATCGTAAGCAAGAACTCTGTTGCCGTCTCCGATTTGATCAGCGAGCGCTTCCAATAGTTGAGCCCAACCTCCACGAGGTTCCGACGGCGGCTATGGGGAATGGTGCTGAATACATCCGGCGCAAGGGCATCCCAGCGAAGGAAGAATGATGTCGCTTCGCGCCGAAACCACTCCGCGCAGAAGGCCACAAACAGACTTGCCGCCGGACCATCGTCCCGATCAAGTCTGGATCTCGACGCCTTGAGAAGTAAGCGTGCGCTCTGATATTCGGCATCCGACATTCGATATTGATGGAGAGGACGCCCGTCGGCTGCGGACATGCGGCGGCTCAGGAGAAAAGCCTTCAGCCAGGCAGCAACAGGATCTCCTCTCGAATTAGTCTGCGCGGCCTTTCGGAGGTTGGTAAGGACTTGCACCACCTCTATTTGGAGGTCGAACGCCTCGTCTGTGTCGCGGCTATTGAGTTCGCGGTTCAAGGCATCGAGCTGGACTAGATCGTCTCTGTTTCGCGCGAACTCGGTCCTCAGCTCCGCGTCGGTGTATCCCCTCAGACGCAACATCTTTCCCCCGGTTGCATCGTAGTTTCCTCAACAATAGTTATCTTAAGTTGAATCGGTTTCGCAATATCTTGCATCACCAATAGTTTGCGGCATCGACTGGCCGGCGGGAAGTCGGAGAATGGCGCTTAGGGGAAAGCGGATAATTCGGGCTGGTATTTCAGATGGGTTACGGCGACCAGCTAAGCTCGCGGTCGAAAAATCCGAAAGATCCTGACCTGTCGGGCGAGAGGCCCCCGAGAATACATCGGCGTGACTTCGGAGGAGCAGCAGGTGCGCCGCGACCTCGGGCTGGGTTTTTTGCGTTCATGCCGGCTTGACGCCCGCCGCCTTGTTCTCTATCTGTTCCACCATCATGTTCCACATCGCCCGCTACGCCTCGGCACGAATACGCTGACCGACTGCCGGACCTGCTCGTCCGGCGTCCGCCTATCTGTATCGTGTTCACGAGGGTGCCATGAAGAGCATTCCCTACGAGAGGCCGCCGGGCGATGTCGTCCAGCGAAACGAGCCTCCTCGCTTCTACTATCCGCTTGCCACCGTCAAATGCGTCGGCTCTCCGTTCTTCCGGAGCCAGGACGCCCGCGACTTCGCATGCCTTCTCGATGTCGATCCGGACGTCGCCCGATGGACGTGCGATGGCGTCGAGCTTTCCTATGGTGGAGAAACCTATCGCGTCGACTTCGTCGTCACCGGGAAGGACGGCCGAACCTTCATGGTCGACGTCGCCGAAGTCTCGCCGAGGCCGCCCGACTGGATCGAGATTGCCCTCGGCCGGCTGGGTCACGCCTACCGTCCGGTCTCCATGCACGACTTCGTCGACGGCAACCGGCTTGCGAACGCCAAAGACCTCCTTCGATACGGCTTCTACAGATGTCCGCTTGGCGACCGCGTGCGAATCCTCGCCGCGCTCGACGAGATGGGATCGCTGACCGTGGCCGAAGCGCTGTCTGCCTTCCGGGAGGGGCGGCCGATGGCCTGCCTCGCCGCGCTGATCCTGCAAGGATTCCTGGAGGTCGATCTGGACGACGCCCTGATCGGGCCAGAGACGGCTGTCCGCCGGATACGGGACTGAGACTGCCCATGTTGTCTCAACTCGTAATCCAGGACAGGTCCATGAAGAACCACATTACCCCGCGGAGGCGCTTCGGCCTTCCCGAACAGCTCGCCTACGCATCGATCAGGAGCGCCATCCGGCCGCTGCTCAGGGCGGACGCGTTCGTCGCCGTCGTCGTCGTCCCGCCCGGCGCCGACAACGGCCCATACTTCCGAGCGGCCGACGCCATGCTCAGCAGCGGCAACCGCTACAGGAAGACCGCCGCTATCGTCGACTTCGACCCGAAGCGGCCGCTGAACTCGGCGAAGGAGATTGCGAGCGCGCTCGACGAGAAGAAGGTCGTCCTCCTATTTCCGGACGAGGCTTCGATCACGGTTGCCGCCAGGCTCGCCGCCGATGTTGTCGTTCATCTGAAGCCGCCGACCATCGGGCAGGTGAAGGGCGTCTTTCGTTCACTCTACGGCGGCCGACTAACCGACCAGCAGGCGGAAATCTTCCTGCTTGTCGACGAGGAGATGCAGCGTGCGGTCGTCCGGCCAGGGCGGAGCGTCGGCCGTATGCTGGCCCAGCTCGTCATGCGTCCCGAGGCTCCGCGTGACGTACGCAAGCCGCCGCCTGGACGGTCATTCGAAGAGGAGGAGGAGCTTCGCCTCGAATCCATGAGCGGCTACGGCGAGGCTCGCCAGTGGGGACTGCAGGTGAAGCAGGATCTCAAGGACTGGAAGGACGGTCTTATCCCGTGGAGCGACGTCGACCGAGGCCTCCTGCTGTCCGGGCCGCCGGGCGTCGGGAAGACCATCTTTGCGGAGGCGCTCGCGAACACGTGCGGCGCGAAGCTCGTCGTCGGCTCCGCTGCCCGATGGCAGGCGAAGGGCCATCTGGGAGACATGCAGAGGGCCATGTTCAAGGCGTTCGAGGACGCCCGAAAGGCAGCGCCCGCGATCCTGTTCATCGACGAGATCGATGGATTCACCGACCGCGAGAGCGACCACGGCCACAACAGCAGCTACGTCCGGCAGGTGATCAACTCCTTCTTGGAATGCCTCGACGGCACGGTCGACCGGGAAGGCGTCGTGGTCGTCGGCGCCTGCAACAATCCTGCCGTCATCGATCCGGCGATCCTCCGTCCGGGTCGCCTAGACAATCATGTCCGACTGCCACTGCCGGATGCCGAGGCACGTGTCGGAATCCTTCGCCACCACTTGCGCGGCGACCTTCCGGACGAGGACTTCTCCCAGTTCGCCGAAGACAGCTTCGGCCTGACCGGCGCGGACATCGCCCGGATCGTGCGGCTGGCCCGCCGCGTCGCCCGGCGAGACCGCAGGGCGGTCACCGTCGCGGACGTCATGGGAAGCCTTCCAGGCCGCGTGCCGCTCTCGGAGAAGTTCCGCTGGGCACTCGCGATCCATGAACTCGGCCATGCCGTCGTCGCGGTCGCCACGGGCGCCCGCAAGGTCTGGGGCGTCTCCATCGAGAGCAGGGCGTCGGCCTCGCTGGAGCGTCAGATCCTTGGCGGCGCCGTGCTCGAAGGAGGAGACCTTGCGAACAACGGCAAGCAGTTCTATCTCGACAACATCGCGATCCACATGGGCGGCATGGCAGCGGAGCAGGTCTTTGTCGGTCATCACGGCGACGGGGTCGCGTCCGACCTCGACGGGGCGACGCGCATCGCGATCATCCTCGACCGCCACCTCGGTATGAACGGCATGCTCGCCTCGTGGCCGGCGGGCGTCGACGAGCGGCTGATCGACAGCGCCCGCCGGGTGGACGACCCGCTGCTCAAGAGGATCGAACCCGTCCTGCAGGAGCAGCTCGCACGCGCGAAGACGATCGTCGAATCCTATCGGACTTCGATCGAGGGCCTCTGGCTCGAGCTGATCGGGGCAGGGCATCTGACGGGACAGCAGATCGTCGACGGCCTGAAGCCGGACGACCCCAAGGACATGCCGACGCCGAAGACGCGCCGGAAGATCAGACAACGGCTGCATGGATAAAGGAGAGACAGCATGAGAATCGAAGCCATAATGACTACCGGCCCTCAGAATGTCACCGGCTGGAAGGGCCTGAGCGACGCCGCCCACTTCGAGCGACTGAGGACGGCCCTGTTCCGGGCGAGGGCGCGCGGCCGCTTCGACCGCGCGGCCGCCGACCGCATCCTGGACGATCTCCGACATGTCGCCTACCGGCGCGGTCGCCAGGCAGCGGAGGTCTTCCAGTTCCTCGACCAGGACTTCATCGACGCGGACGAAGACCTGTCGATGGCTCAGGACGACCTGAACCGGATGTCGAGAAATCTGCCGTTCCTTCGGGAGGTTACGGCCGTTATCGAAGGAATCGAATCCATACGGGATGAGCTGACGGATGAAGCGCGGGTCTTCTTCGGGTGGCGGCCGTATGCGCAGAAGTGGGCGTTTCCGAATCCTGTGTGGAGCGAGCTGCGGACGGCGTACCAAGAGGGCAGGGATGATGCTGACAGAATAGGTTCACCTTGTCCGGTCTTTGCTGACCATTGACCACGCTGACGACACTACGGTGCTGTAGCGAATTCCCCTTCGCGGAAGATATCGTAGATGAAGGCAACCTCATCGTGATCGTCGCCTCGCGTATCGTCCAAGATCCTGGTGATGCGCCCCACGAGCAGTTCTCCGCGGGTGTTCAGGGCCATGAAGGCTTCTCCGAAACCGATCCTGTAAGAGCTCGACGTCGTGTCAAAATCTTCGATTTGAACAGACTGACCCGGTGCGACGTCTTTTAGGCGCGCGATACGCGAGGTTGACCCGCTTCTGAGGAAATAGATAGCCTCCTGACTAGCTTTGCTGAACCTTAGATCAACCGACAGACCGTTTTGATCAACGGATATGCACCCGTCGTGTGTTGAGTAGTCGAACTCAGCCGATTTGACACGCTGACGTCTTACCGCCGTGACGATCCCTACGGTCTTAATGACTGGTGCGCTTTGGACGGCGTTGTTGGCTGCACGCTCAACCGCCTTGACCTCTGAGACCACTTCTGCGGCAACCTTCATTTCCTCGAGCAGCTCTCCGAGGGTCGATAGCCTGATGCTTTTCCCACCCGATGCCCTCCGGTACTCGTCGACGAGTTCCGGTCGCGGATATACCCGCTCTGCGTCCGAGCGAACGAACCAATCGGCCTTTTCCTCACCGGTAACGAAGATAAGGTCCTTCTTGTGATTAGCGCCGAGCTTCAACAGAACCTTCCAGATCAGGAAATCGCCAACCCCGGTGTCATCCTTTCCGGAATCCTTGTAACCTGGCGGTGTCTTATTCGACCGCCGGGTCTCCCACTCCTTGAGGAGCGCCTCCCGGCTTTCGCTTAAATCCACGATTCGCCCGTCGGCAAGGACTTCGTTATAAACGAGCGAGACTGGATCGGTGCCCCTCCAGTCGCGCATCTTGGTCAGAATCTTATCCTGAGCCTTTCGATATTCCTTCCATGCCGAGGAAAGCTTTTCAGAGGCTGCGGTGACGTCCTCGTAACCCTCGACACCGTCGAGAAGGGGCGAGAGCTTCTGCTCGGGGAGTTGCACACGGGAAGTCTTGTCGCGCAGAGCCTTGAGCATGTCCGCGAGCTTCCTGTCTCGGTTCTTGATGAACTCACGGGCGACACGATCGGCAACGAACAAACGGTTGGACTCGGCAAGTTCCTTGAGAACCTTCGCCAACGCAGTGAGATCCTGGCTGCCAATGTTGTAGGGAAGAAGCAGCGCATTCGTGTCGAAGGAAACGAGCGTGTCGGCATGATCGGCTGAAGGCACATGCGATGGCGCGAATAGCGACTTCGCATCGGGATACAAGTCCTCGAGAAGGAATACTGGCTGCCCGTCTTCCGTGATCGAGTTGACAGCAGGTCCCGAACTATTTTTGCCGGCTGTCTTTTGCTCACCCTTATTCGTCATCCGCTCCACTCTTGAATCCTTGGCCCCAATGCATTCAACCTTCGCCGCGATGGAAGTGCAATCCTTCAATGGCGTATACCATCGGCCAGCACACCGCTCCCGGATCGACCATTGGTTTGGTGCATCTTTGAGAGAAGAGCCAGATGCTAATTGTGGAGAGCAAGTATCGAGCCCGCTCTTTAGTTGTGATGCAAGCACTGACGTGATCTATTCCTGTCCGACACGATCTGCTGGATGTCCGGGAATGAGCGATGACGACGCGAAGTTCTTCGAGCTTCGGAAGGAAGGAAAAGCTTACCTCAGCAAGGTTTTCGAGCACGGCTCGATCAATCCCGAGCGCCGACGGCTGATCCGAACTGTCATGGAAGGAACCGAGAAAGTGCTTCTCGGCGAGATAGAAGGATCCATGTGTCTCCGGATAACCGGCGAGAAGCGGAAGACGCAGGTTACGGCCCTCGTCAGCCAGGACGACGGTGGCATTCGTCGGGTCACGTTAGAAACCTTCCAGAACCGTGCAGGCGACTGGTACCAGGGCTACGAGAAGGACTCGTTCACATTCCGCTCGGATGAATTCGAACGCTTGCTTGCATTCCTGGAGAGCATCAAGTTCATTGATCGCTCGAACGAGGGAACCTTCGACGTTCGGGACGTGTCTGTTGGCACCGGCCCGAAGATCATCACCGATGCTTCCGACCACGCGCTCCTGACAAGGATTCGACGGCTCGACCCGCAGGAGCGAGAGCGGCTCTTGCGGGACGTGCAGCCTGACCTTAGCCAGAACGAGATCAACCTGCTACTAGGGCGGCGCCAGGGCCTTGAGGAGTTTGAGCGTGAACTCGCCGAGGGATCGTGGTCGGAAACGAGCTGGCAAGACTTCTTCGAGCGGCAAAGCTGGGTCTTTGGCTACGGTCTCGATTACCGGATCATGCGCCCGTTTGATCGGGAGATGGTTGTCGGTGCCGGGGGGACTGATGATCGGGACCGGCCGACCATCGACTACTTGATGAACTTCACCGACTATTCTGTCCTCGTTGAGATCAAGCGGCCGGAGACTCCGATTTTCGCGCAGCGCCGGGCAGGACGATCCGGCACTTGGCGCTTTAGCAACGAGTTCATGGACGCCGTCTCTCAGGTTCTGGAGCAGAAGGCAGAATGGCTTTTGCAAGCCCAGACGGGACAGAACCATGATAAGTCTGGGGAACGAAGGCTTAAGACAAGAACCCGCGATCCGAAGGCGATCCTCGTCATCGGCACCTCGACCGAGATCGCGGCTGTCGGCAGCCTTAGAGATGCTGAGGTTCGGCGCGACACGTTCGAACTCTTCCGGCGGGATACTCGAAACCTGGACATCGTCACCTTCGACGAACTCCTGGATCGTGCCCGTTTCATAACCCGAGACTGATGTCACATGACCCTCCGCCCCATAGAAGCCAAGCTCGTCGATGATCTTTTCGTCCAAGGAGGATACGTTCTCAACTTTACGAACCAGACCTTCTCCGAATTCTTCCGAGATGAGGTCGGCGTGGAAATCTATGATGATGTCTACGGCTTCCGCGGAAATTCGAAAGGCAAGCGTCTCGTCGCCTTCACGCAGAAGGCTCAGCCGCGGGCCATTGCAAAGGCTCTGGCGGGATTATGGGAATATCTGCAGGCTGACCGCCCCGACAATGCCACCGACGACAATCGGAAGAAGCTCAGCGCGATCATCGAGCGGCTTGGGGGGCGTCCGCTGCTTGGCGCCGCTGTGGTCGAGGAACCCAAGGTCACGCAGCCGCTACGCCCTGCGGAGGGCATCCTCGCTGCGTTGGAGTCCGAATTTCTCGCGCTCGAGGCGATGACTGACCGACCTCAGGAACGAGGGTACGCATTCGAGCGTTTTCTGAAGCGATGGTTTGACACCTGGGGGTTGGATGCCCGTGCGTCCTTCAGGACTATCGGTGAACAGATCGATGGATCTTTCCAGCACGACGGCACGACATACCTCGTCGAGGCGAAATGGCATCGCGCGCAGACTGACGCAGCAATGTTGCATTCTTTCCAAGGAAAGATTGAAGAGCGAACCATTTGGACCCGTGGCCTACACGTTAGCCACGCCGGCTATTCCGCCCCGTCCTCGGCTGCATTTACCTCGAGGCGTGTCATTTTGATGGACGGTCAGGACATCTACATCGCGCTCAACAGGCGCTTGGATCCAGGGATTGTGATCCGTGAAAAGGCGAGAGCGGCTTCAGAGCGGAAGAACCCATTCGCTAAGGTGCTGGAGCTCTTCCCGTAGGCGATGGCGAGGCAACTGCAATCAAGCGCAGTGCTTCGGGGCCCTTAGCGTCTTTACCAACCTGTCAACAATCGGTCCGTACCGCTTCTGCTGCGCGGCCGGGTACTCCAGCGTGAAATTCCCCGTGGCATCGTCACACAGTGCGATCTGGCGCATGTAGATGATGCGGTCGCCCTTCACCCCGGACAGGCTTGCCCACGACGCTCCTCGAACGACGGCCAGGATGGATTGTTCATCGGCCTGCGAAAAATCATGAGAAGCCAGGCGTCATCTTGAAAGACCGCGCGGAACCTACGGCCTTTGTGCCTTGCCGTTCACCGCTCCATCGTCTCCGGAAAAGGAGCGGGTGGAGCAAATGGGACAGGATAGCAGGCTTCTCGGATCTTTTCGACATGGCTTCGCTCCTCCCGGCGCCGAAGTGACGACGGCAAGACGCGAAGCGACGAGGGAACTTATGCGCGCGTTCGAGGACGGCCCGAGCCTCGAACGCTTCTCACTTCTGCGTGATGCCGCTCTCGTGCTTGCGGACGTGTTCTACATGATCCGTAAGCAGCAGAAGCCGGAGTGGTTCTACACTTCCGGAACGATGTCCCATCCGACCCCGCACATCGCACGAGGCCTCAGAAGGGCTTTCGAACAGATCGCATCTGCGTGCGACCGGCGGGACGTGGGGCAGGTGGTCGAGCGCTTGAACGCTATGCGAGTTGCTCCGACTAGGCTCGAGAACTTCCTCGCTTCCACACGGGCTCGCGATCCGATCCCACCCTTCGACGATGCGAAGTGGATATACCTCGCCCGAAACAAGACGGAATGGGGCGTCGTCAATCTTGGAGAGATCGAGGGTCGTGTGCAGGAGGCTCTTCGGGAATTGGAAGAACTCAATCCGCATTTCGGGAGATACAATCTCGCGGCTGCGTGGCGAGTTCACGATCTCCGGGCAGGATATGCGATCTCAGCCATGGCGCTGCAACCCTGGTTCATCCAGACTGACTTCTACGACTTCAGAGATTTCGATCACCTCGCCGACATGCGCAAGAAGGTGACCAACGCGTTGCAGAACTACCGTCTGCTGGACGGCGATCCCCCGTACGTATCGTCGTCGTGGTCTTCTGAGTTTTTCAGAAACCACACCATGCGTCTTGAACTTGATCCGGTGGGGGTCGACGATGACGACCATGAGGCCGGGCCAGGATTCGAACCCTAGTGCAGAGCTGAGACGAATTCAGCGTCAGTCTAAAATTGACGGTCTGCCAGTCCAAGATTTTGGGTGGTCAGTCTAAAATTATGCGACGCGCGAGATCGTGAATGGTGGCGCACCCGACAGGATTCGAACCTGTGACCTTTGGAATCGGAATCCAACACTCTATCCAGCTGAGCTACGGGTGCATGCCTGAGGCGGTTTGAATCGCCTGTCCGATGCGTGGTTCTTAGCCTAGCTTCTCCTGCGCTTCAATCTCCAAAATGGAAAAGTCCCCCGTTCTTGCGATCAGTGGGCTTGATATTCTCGGCCGATCCGTTCGGGTCTGCGTCGGCGCTGGCGAAACGAGCCCTGGGGAGCGCACAGTGCCTGGGGAGCCGCAGCCGTTATTTGGGCAGGATCCCGAGCGGAAAATAATCACATGCCCAGTCTTTGGCCGCCACACCCCAAGCGAGTTCTTGCGCCTTTGCCTCGTGCCGTTGCCGGCTCCCGATTTTTCACGGGTTTTGGCATTTGAATACGCCTTGCCGTTCCATTTTGCATGGTTCTTGCATTGCCCTTTGCATTGTATTCAAATGAACAAAAAAAGGGGAGCCACACCTTTGGCGTTCGATGAAATGATCACCGGGAATGAAAGTCCCCGTCAGCCATATGAGAAATACTTCGAGTGGTACAATGCCCAAGACAGGGCGCATCTGATTGCCAAATCCCGCGACGCGGAGAACATCTTCAGGAAGACCGGCATCACCTTTGCGGTATACGGACACGCGGATTCCTCCGAAAAACTCATCCCCTTCGACATCATTCCCCGCATCATCTCCGGCCGCGAGTGGCGCAAGCTCGCCCAAGGCATCGAGCAGCGGGTGATCGCGCTCAATGCCTTCCTCGACGACATCTACCACAAGCAGGAGATCATCCGGGCGGGCCGCATTCCGCGCGAACTGATCGAGAAGAATGAGGCGTTCCTGTCCGAGATGATCGGCTTCCGCCCGCCCGGCGGCGTCTATACGCATATCGTCGGCACCGACATCGTGCGCACCGGCGAAGATCAGTTCTACGTGCTGGAGGACAATGCCCGCACGCCTTCCGGCGTCAGCTACATGCTGGAGAACCGGGAGACCATGATGCACATGTTCCCGGAGCTTTTTCACGAGAACAAGGTGCAGCGCGTCGAGGACTATCCGTATCTGCTGCGCCAGTCGCTTGCCTCGCTCGCCCCTCCCGGCTGCAAGGGCAAGCCGCGCATCGCGGTGCTGACGCCCGGTATCTATAATTCCGCGTACTACGAGCATTCGTTCCTCGCCGACATGATGGGCGTGGAGCTGGTCGAAGGGGCGGATCTGCGCGTCCTCGACGGCAAGGTGAAGATGCGCACGACCCGCGGCTACGAGGCGATCGACGTGCTCTACCGCCGCGTCGATGATGACTTCCTAGATCCGCTGACGTTCCGCGCCGATTCCGCCCTCGGCATTCCGGGCATCATGGATGTCTACCGCTCCGGCAACATCACCATCGCCAATGCGCCCGGCACCGGCATCTGCGACGACAAGGCGATCTACTCCTACATGCCGGAGATCGTGGAGTTCTATACCGGCCGGAAGGCGCTTCTCGAGAACGTGCCGACCTGGCGGTGCTCGGAAGCCGGCAGCCTGAAATATGTGCTCGAGCATCTGGACGAACTCGTCGTCAAGGAGGTCCACGGCTCGGGCGGCTACGGCATGCTTGTCGGCCCGACGGCTTCCAGGAAGGAGCGCGCCGACTTTGCGGAAAAGCTGAGGGCGCGGCCGAACAACTATATCGCGCAGCCGACGCTTTCGCTTTCGACCGTGCCCATCCTCGTCAACAAGGGGATTGCACCGCGCCACGTGGACCTGCGTCCCTATGTGCTGGTCTCCGATAAGGTACAGATCATTCCCGGCGGTCTGACCCGCGTCGCACTGAAGCAAGGCTCGCTGGTCGTCAATTCGAGCCAGGGCGGCGGCACCAA
This sequence comes from Rhizobium sp. P32RR-XVIII, assembly GCF_012641395.1. GTDB lineage: Bacteria > Pseudomonadota > Alphaproteobacteria > Rhizobiales > Rhizobiaceae > Rhizobium. The sequence continues at coordinate 35,857 of NZ_JABAIH010000004.1, forward strand.
AGACACCTGGGTATTGGAGGACTGATGCTCGGAAGAACTGCAAACGGACTCTACTGGATGTTCCGTTATATTGAGCGCGCCGAGAATATCGCGCGCCTTATCGATGCCGGGCTGCGCATGTCGCTGACCAGAAGCGGTGACGGCGATGATGACTGGGACGGCGTGCTGCAGAGTGCCGGCGTTCGAGAGGCCTACGAGGAGGTTCACTCCAAGATTACCCGGGCCGATGCGATCGACTACCTGCTGCGCGACCGCTCGAACCCGTCGAGCGTCATGTCCTGCATCGACTACGGTCGCAACAATGCGCGCATGGTCCGCACGGCGCTGACGCGCGAAACCTGGGAGGCGACCAACGAATTCTGGATCGAGCTCAAGGGGCTGCTCTCCAAGCGCCTGAAGGCGGCCGAGATGCCCGAGGTCATCGATGTCATCAAGCGGCGGGCGGGGCTCACCCGCGGGGCGTTCCACGGCTCGATGCTGAGGAACGAGCTTTACAACTTCGCCCGCATCGGCACGTTCATCGAGCGGGCGGACAATACGAGCCGCATTCTGGACGTGAAGTATTACGTGCTGCTGCCCTCTGTTTCGCAGGTCGGCTCGTCCATCGACAACGTCCAGTGGGAATCGATCCTGCGCTCGGTTTCGGCGCACCGCTCCTACAGCTGGGCCTACGATGCGGAATACAAACCGGTCAACATCGCCGACTTCCTGATCCTCAATGGCCAGATGCCGCGTTCGCTGGCCTATTGCTACGAAAAGATCGTCAGCAATCTCGGTTACATTTCGCGCAGCTACGGCGGTGAACGCTTGCCTGCTCATGATACGGCGGACGCCATCCGAACCTCGTTGCAAGCAAGGCAGATCAAGGATGTCATCGATCAAGGACTGCATGAGTTCCTCGAGGATTTCGTCAATCGCAACAACCAGCTTGGTATTGAAATTTCCGAGGGTTACCGGTTCTACGTTTAGCGGGGCATGAGATGAGACTGAAGATTAGCCATGTCACCGAATACCGCTACGACGAGCCGGCGCACTTTTCGCTGCAGCGCTTGCGGCTGACGCCGCCCAGTGCTTTCGGGCAGAAGGTTCTGAACTGGTCGTTGCATGTCGAAGGCGCGAAACCCGAGGTGGAATACGACGACCAGTTCGGCAACCATGTGAACCTTGTCTCGCTGGAGGGCGAACAACGGGTGACGCGTATCGTCGCCGAGGGCGAAGTTGAAACCGAAAATCGCAACGGAGTGACTGGTCCGCATACCGGTTATTGCCCGCTGTGGCTGTTCTTGCGGGACACGGGGCGCACCCGGCCCGGCAAGCTCATCAAGGACCTCATCAGGACCGTCAACGGCGATAGCGAACTTGCCCGCATGCATGCGCTGATGGCAGCCATCCACGAGGCGGTCGACTACATGCCGGGCACCAGCGACACGGAAACGACCGCCGAAGAGGCGATGGAGAAGAAGAGTGGCGTCTGTCAGGACCATGCCCACGTCTTTATCGCGGCCGCTCGCGCAATGCAGGTGCCCGCCCGCTATGTGTCCGGTTACCTGATGATGGAAGGGGAGGCCGAACAGGCCGCCACGCACGCCTGGGGCGAGGCGCATATTCCGGGTCTCGGTTGGGTCGGCTTCGATGCCGCCAACAAGATCTGCCCAGATGAGCGCTACGTGCGGATCGCTTCAGGCCTTTGCTACCGTGACGCAGCCCCGGTCTCCGGAATGCGGATCGGTACGCCGGGCGAGAAGCTGACGGTCACGGTCAGGGTCGAGGCTCAGGGCCAGATGCAGAGCCAGAGCTGACAAGCGCAGCGGGCCTGACACCGCGATCCTGAATGACTTCTTCCGTCAGGACTTCGAACTGCACCAATGCAGCCTGGCCGAAAGCGGTCGAGATCGCCACGTCGGTCGCGTCGCGGCCCCTTGCCATCAATATGCGGCCGATGCGCGGAATGTTGTGCCGGGCATCGGCCAGGTACCACCGCCCGCCCAGAAAGACTTCAAACCAGGCATTGAAATCCATCGGTGCCGGATCGGGTAGCACGCCGATGTCGCCAAGATAGCCCGTGCAATAGCGCGCCGGTATGTTCATGCAGCGGCAGAGCGTTATCGCAAGATGCGAGAAGTCGCGGCAGACGCCCGTCTTGTCACAGTAGCCGCCGTACGCGGTTCTGAGGGCGTCGGCTTTCTGGTAGTCGAATGCGATATGGCCGTGGACGAAATCGGTAATCGCCTGGACGCGCGGCCAGCCGGGTTCGGTGTTCGAGAAGGTCGCCCAAGCGAAATCACCCAACCGGTCCGTGTCGCAATAGCGGCTCCCCAGAAGGAATACGAGAACATCGTCGGGCAGATCGTTGATTTCATGCTGTCGGGCATCGAGCGGCACCACGTCCGGCTCCCCACTGTCACGGATTTCGAACTCGGTTGAAATCTTGATTACTCCCCGCGGGGCGAGGATGCGGGTGCAGCGGTTGCCGAAGCTATCGGTATAGGTCCGCGCACGGACCGGCTGGCTGAACGACAGCAACTCATCGGTCAGGAGATCGGCGCGTCGCGAGGGATGGATATTGAGGACCAGAAGCATCGGCGTCGGCTGAATGCATTCATAGCCTAAGGTAAAACCAGCGCGAATCTTCACGGAACCTCCTATGGAAAGCTGGGAGTCCACCAGACTGCAGCCCTCATCGAACGCCGCAAAAATCTATGAGTTCCATATAGATGGGCGCGCCGGCGGATTTCACGGTCCGCTGGTAACATTGACCTGCACAACCAGAGCCTCGAAGTCATCCGCCTCTCCGTCGTAGCTCCCTGACAACGGGATCGCCTGGCGGGGATCGCGGGCAACGCCGACGCGGATCAGATCGTGATTGCCGACGATGCCATTGGTAGGGTCGAACTCCACCCAGCCGGCACCGGGAAGATAGACTTGGCACCAGGCATGTGTGGCGCCGCCGCCGAGCGTCCTCGACCCGTCGCGATCAGACACGTAAATGTAGCCGGTGACGAAGCGTGCGGCGAAGCCGAGCGAACGCGCCGCCTCCATCATCAGCAGGGCGAAGTCACGGCAGGTGCCCTGCCGTCGCACCAGCGTTTGGAACGGCGTCTGGGTGCCCGGAGCGGATCGGCGCGCATAAGCGAAACTCTCGTGAATTCCGTAGCAGAGCGTCATAAGGACACGGCCGGTCTGCCCGGAGGAGCGCGTTCCGACGAATTGTTGCGCCCATTTTGCAACCGCGCCATCCGGATCATCGTAATGGCGGGTGATCGTGCAGGAGAGATCCGGCAACTCTTCCTCGTCATAGGAGAACGGATAGGTCAGCGCCTTGCGATCGATTTCGAGATCGAGCGGTACCTGCGGGGTGTGATCAAGGCGGATATTGCTTTCGAACCGAAGGTGATCAGACACCCGGTCAATGTTCACAAGCGCAATACAATTGCCGAAAACGTCGTGGATCCAGCGGATCTGGGCCGGTTGCGGATCCACTGTCAGGGTCGCATCCAGGAGACGCTGATCGAAGCTGTCCCGCGGGCGGAAAAGGATCCGGTGCTGGCCGAAGGCGACGGGCCGTTTATAAGAATACTGGGTAATATGCCTGACGGAAAAAACGGTCATGCTGCATCGCCCGTCCTGAGAACATCCGATGAAGGAAAAAGCCGGCGATCACTCGAATTCCGGCACCGAGCCTGACTGGAACAGGATCACCGATGGGCCTTGCTCGCCGATGGCCGGATTTCCTTCGCTGCACCATACGACGACGCCATCATAATCATTCACAAGCGTCTGTGCGACGTAAACAGCGGTGTCCTCCTTCTTCATCTGACGAGGTTCGAAGGCAGGCCGCAAGATACCGTTGCCATCCTTGTTAAAGGCGCTGAGCACAATCAATTTCCGCACACCAGGCATGGCGCCTCTCCTGCGCCAATAACGGCGGGGAGGGGAGTTCGTTCCGGGTGTGCCAGGTATGCAAAGAAAAAGGCGAAGCTTCCGCTCCGCCTTGATGCCAATTCCCGGTTTGGCTCAGTGGCTGTCTCTGCCAACCGCGTTGCCGCGGCATCCCTTGAGGAAGTCGAGGTCGGCGCCGGTATCGGCTCCTTCGACATGCTGCTGGTGCAGCCAGGCATAGCCTGACGTCGGCAGATCGTGCTGCGGCTTCCATTCGGCGAGACGCCGCGCCAGTTCCTCTTCCGAGATGTCGAGATGCAGGCGGCGGTTCGGGACGTCGAGCTCGATGAAGTCGCCGTTCTTGACGACTGCGAGCGGGCCGCCGACAGCAGCTTCCGGCGAGGTGTGCAGGACGACGGTGCCGTAGGCCGTACCGGACATGCGGGCATCGGAGATGCGGACCATGTCGGTGATGCCCTTCTTGAGCACCTTCGGCGGCAGGCCCATGTTGCCGACCTCGGCCATGCCTGGATAACCCTTCGGACCGCAGTTCTTCATGACCATGACGCAGGTCTCGTCGATGTCGAGACTGTCGTCGTTGATCTTGGCCTTGTAGTCGTCGATGTCTTCGAAGACGACCGCGCGTCCGCGGTGGACCATCAGATGCGGGGAGGCGGCCGACGGCTTCAGAACCGCGCCCTTCGGGGCGAGGTTGCCGCGTACGACGACGATGCCGCCGGACTGGGTCAGCGCCTTTTCGGCGGGCAGGATGACGTCTTCGTTCCAGTTGACGACGTCCTTGACCTCATCCCAGATGCTCTCGCCCGATACGGTCAGCGCGTCCTTGTGCAGGAGGCCGGCTTCGCCGAGGCGCTTCAGCACCACCGGAAGACCGCCGGCATAGAAGAACTCCTCCATCAGGTACTTGCCCGACGGCATCAGGTTGACGATCGTCGGGACGTCGCGGCCGCAACGATCCCAGTCGTCGAGCGTCAGGTCGATGCCGACGCGGCCGGCCATGGCGAGCAGGTGGATGACGGCGTTGGTCGAACCGCCGATCGCCGCATTGGTGCGGATAGCGTTCTCGAAGGCTTCCTTCGTCATGATGTCGGAGGGCTTCAGGTCGTCCTTGACCATCTGCACGATGCGGCGGCCGGTGAGCTGCGCCATCACCTTGCGGCGGGAATCGACGCCCGGGATCGCGGCGTTGCCCGACAGAGCCATGCCGAGCGCTTCTGCCATGGAGGCCATGGTGGAGGCGGTGCCCATGGTGTTGCAGGTGCCCGACGAACGGCTCATCGAGGCTTCCGCCTCAAGGAACTCGGCCTGCGTCATCTCGCCGGCCTTCACCATTTCGGAGAATTTCCAGAGATGCGTGCCCGAGCCGACGCGTTCACCGCGGAAATAGCCGTTCAGCATCGGTCCGCCGGTGACGACGATCGAGGGGAGGTCGCAAGACGCGGCGCCCATGATCAGAGACGGCGTGGTCTTGTCGCAGCCGACCAGCAGCACGCAGCCATCCATCGGCTGGCCGCGGATCGCTTCCTCGACCGCGAGCGCAGCCAGATTGCGGTACATCATTGCCGTCGGGCGGAAGGTGTTTTCGGAAGCCGAGAAGACCGGTACTTCGAGCGGGAAACCGCCGGCTTCCCAGACGCCAGCCTTCACCTTTTCGGCGAGCTCGCGGAGATGGCCGTTGCACGGCGTCATATCCGACCAGGTATTGAGGATGCCGATGACAGGCCGCCCGTCGAACAGATCGTGCGGATACCCCTGGTTCTTCAGCCAGCCACGGTGATAGATCACGTCGCGGCTCGTGCCGCCGTACCATTCCTGTGACCTCAGCTTGCGCGGCCACTCCGCTTTCTTCTTCATGGACTTTCTTCCTTCAGAGGGTTCCCGTACCGCCTCGTACGGTCCGGAACCCGATCATGTGGTTACGCCAGCGTGTAGGCTGTCTTGACGGTTGTGTAGAATTCGGCGGCGTACTTGCCCTGCTCGCGCGGGCCGTAGGACGAGCCCTTGCGGCCGCCGAAGGGAACATGGAAGTCGACCCCTGCGGTGGGCAGGTTCACCATCACCATGCCGGCCTCGGAGTTGCGCTTGAAATGCGTCGCATGCTTGAGGCTGGTGGTGGCAATGCCGGCCGACAAGCCGAAGGGCGTGTCGTTGGCGGTGGCCAGCGCTTCTTCGTAATCCTTGACGCGAATGAGCGAGACGACCGGTCCGAAGATCTCTTCCCTGCTGATACGCATCTGGTTGGTGGCTTCGGTAAAGAGCGTCGGCTGCAGGTAGAAGCCGGGCGTTTCGCGGGTGACGAGTTCGCCGCCGAAGGCGAGCTTGGCGCCTTCCTTTTTGCCGATCTCGATGTAATCGGTATCGGTCTTCAGCTGTTTTTCATCGACGACCGGGCCGATATGGGTGCCGGGCTTCAGGGCGTTGTCGACCACGAGCGTCTGCAGCTTTTCCGTCAGCGCCGCCACGAACTTGTCGTGGATGCCTTCCGTGACGATCAGACGCGAGGATGCCGTGCAACGCTGGCCGGTGGAGAAGAAGCCGGAATTGGCGGCCGCTTCGACGGCGACGGTCAAGTCGGCGTCATCGAGCACGACCATCGGGTTCTTGCCGCCCATTTCGAGCTGGAACTTGCGGTTATGTTCGATCGACGAAACAGCGACGCGGCGGCCCGTACCGGTGGAGCCGGTGAAGGTGATGCCGGTAAGGTCGGGGCTGTCGAGCATCGCCTGGCCGACGACCGAGCCCTTGCCCATGACGAGGTTGAGCACGCCCTTCGGCAGGCCGGCCCGATGCAGGATGTCGACGATCGCCCAGGAACAGCCCGGAACGAGCTCGGCAGGCTTGAAGACGATGGTGTTGCCGTAGCAGAGCGCCGGCGCAATCTTCCAGGCCGGGATCGCGATCGGGAAGTTCCAGGGCGTGATGATGCCGATGACGCCGAGCGGGTCACGGGTGATCTCGACGCCGATATTCGGACGCACGGACGGGATGACTTCGCCTGCGAGGCGCAGCGCTTCGCCTGCGAAGAACTCGAATATCTGCGCGGCACGGATCGTCTCGCCGATCGCTTCCGGCAGCGTCTTGCCCTCTTCTCGGGCAAGCAGCGCACCGAGCTCGTCCTTGCGGGCCATGATCTCGTCGCCGGCCTTCTTCAGGATGACGTGGCGTTCCCAGATGCCGGAACGGGACCATGCAGGGAAGGCAGCCTTGGCTGCGGCAATGGCGTTCTTCGTATCGGCCGCGGAGCCGCTGGCATAGAGGCCAACGACCTCCTTCGTATCGGACGGATTGATGTTTTCGACTGCGTCGGCGCCAGTCCATTCGCCGGCGATCAGGTTTTGATAAATGGTCATGGGCTGAACGAGCCTCCTTTACCTTTACAAATGTGGTCTGGCCGTGGGAGGCGGCCAGCCCAACGAAACCTCAAAGCTGTTTCACAGCGATATTTTCTTCGGAGGCAACCTTCAGCGGATTGCGCAGCGGGAGGCCGAATTCGGCAACTTCGATTTCGAAGACATCGCCGTCTTCCGTCTTGATGCCATCGGCGAAGGAAAGCGTCGCCGTGCCGAACATGTGGACATGAACGTCGCCAGGCACGCGGAAGAGGCCATACTTGAAATGATGATATTCGAGGTTCGCAAAGGTGTGCGACATGTTCGCCTCGCCGGAGAGGAACGGCTTCTCGAAGATCGCCTTGTCGCCGCGCTTGATGCGCGATGTGCCGCGGATGTCGTCCGGCGCCACGCCGATGCGGATCTCCGGACCGAAGCTTGCAGGACGCAGCTTGGAATGCGCGAGAAAGAGATAGTTGATCCGCTCTGTGACGTGGTCGGAAAACTCGTTGGAGAGCGCAAAGCCGATGCGGAACGGCGTGCCGTCCTCGCCAATGATGTAGATGCCCGCCATTTCCGGCTCCTCGCCGCCATCAAGCGCGAAGGAAGGGGAGACGAGGGGAGCGCCCGGCGCGGCAGCGGCATGGCCGTTGCCCTTGTAGAACCATTCCGGCTGAACACCTTTTTCGCCGGCCTTCGGCTTGCCGTTCTCGAGGCCCATCTTGAACATCTTCATCGAGTCCGTGAGCGTTTCTTCGGCGGCCTCGGTGGTCTTCTTGTGCATGGAGTCGCGGGTCGCCGCCGAGCCAAGATGCGTGAGGCCGGTGCCCGTCAGATGCAGGTGAGCGGCATCCGGATGCGTGATCGGCGGAAGGAACCTGCCTTCGGCATAGGCCTTCTCCAGATCGACGGCATCGCCATAGCCATGCTCCTCGATGACGGAGACGAGCGACCTTCCCTTCTTTGCGGCTTCCGTCGCCAGCGCGTAGACGCTGCCGGCGTTCTTAACGGCTTTCGCTGCACCGCCCGGCTCGCGCACGGATACGATGATCTCTCCGTTCGAACCCTTGATCTGCGAAATAAGCACGGCCCTGATCCTCTTTTGCTAATCGCGGAATACGCTCCGCCTTTCCGGCTCCCGAGGGAGCCGGAATTGATCTTCAATGACTGCGAATGCCTGAACCGGCGCCGGAGCGCTCAGCCCTTGTTCTTGTTATAAACGTCGAAGAAGACGGCGGCCAAAAGCACGAAGCCTTTCACCATCTGCTGGAAATCGATGCCGAGACCGATGATGGACATGCCGTTGTTCATCACGCCCATGATGAATGCGCCGATGACCGCACCGGTAATCTTGCCGACGCCGCCGGATGCCGAGGCACCGCCGATGAAGCACGCCGCGATCACGTCGAGCTCGAAGCCGACGCCGGCCTTCGGCGTCGCCGAGTTCAGGCGAAGTGCGACGATGATGCCGGCAAGCCCCGCAAGCGCACCCATATTGACGAAGGTGTAGAAACTCAGTCGCTCGGTGTTGATACCCGACAGCTTGGTCGCCTTTTCATTGCCGCCCATGGCGTAGATGCGGCGGCCGATGGTCGTGCGGCGGGTGACGAACGTATAGGCCGCGATCAGCACCAGCATGACGACGAGAACGTTCGGCAGGCCGCGATAGGTCGAAAGCTGCCAGCCAAGCGCCAGGATCGCCAGCGTGACGATGACGTTCTGGGCGATGAAGAAGCTCATCGGCTCGACATCGATACCGTGGCTTTCATTGACCTTGCGGCGGCGCCAGGCGAGGTAGAAGAGAACGGCCGGAATGATCAGCGTGAGGATCAGCGAGGTCGACTGGACCGGGATCCCGCCGATATCGATCATGTCGCCCGGCAGGAAGCCGGTGCTGATGATCTGGAACTCCTTGGGGAAGGGGCCGATGTTCTTACCGCCGAGAACGGTCAGCGTCAGGCCGCGGAAGACCAGCATGCCCGCGAGGGTCACGATGAAAGAGGGGATGCGGTGATAGGCGATGAAATAGCCCTGCGCCGCGCCGATGATTGCGCCAACCAGGATACAGAGCAGGCCGGCCAGCCAGTAGTTCATTCCCAATGACACTGTCAGGATTGCCGCAATCGCACCGACGAAGGCGACGATGGAGCCGACGGAGAGGTCGATGTGCCCCGCCACGATGACGAGCAGCATGCCGAGCGCCATGATGACGATGAAGGAGTTCTGGAGAACGAGGTTCGTCAGATTGACCGGACGAAACAGAATGCCGCCGGTATAGATCTGGAAGAACAGCATGATCGCCACGAGCGCAATCAGCATGCCGTATTCGCGGATGTTGCCGCGGATGTAGTCGGCGATCGAAACGACGTTGCTTTCCTCTTGGCTGGTCGGGTTGACAGGAGTCATTGTTTCTTCTCCCCTGAGCGCATGATAGCGCGCATGATGGTTTCCTGGCTCGCTTCGGCCTTCGGCAGTTCAGCGACGATGCGACCTTCGTTCATCACGTAGATGCGATCGCAGGTGCCAAGCAGCTCCGGCATTTCCGACGAGATCATCAGAACGCCCTTTCCATCGGCGGCAAGCTGGTTGATGATGCTATAGATTTCATATTTTGCACCCACGTCGATACCGCGGGTCGGCTCGTCCAGGATCAGCACGTCAGGATCCGAGAACAGCCACTTGGAAAGCACGACCTTCTGCTGGTTTCCGCCGGAGAGGTTGACCGCTTCCTGGTAGATGCTCGAGGAACGGATACGCAGCTTCGACCGATAATCCGTCGCAACCCTGCTTTCCTTGATGCCGTCGATGACGGTGCCGCTCGAAATGCCGTTGAGATTGGCAAGCGAGGTGTTGTGCATGATGTTGTCGGCCAACACGAGGCCGAGATGCTTGCGATCCTCGGTCACGTAAGCGAGACCGGCATCGATCGCCTTGCGGACGGTGCTGGTGTCGACCGGCTTGCCGTCGACATGGACTTCGCCTGATATCTTGTGACCGTAGGACTTGCCGAAGACGCTCATGGCGAATTCGGTGCGCCCAGCGCCCATGAGACCGGCAATGCCGACGACCTCGCCCTTGCGGACGTTGATGTCGATATCGTGCAGCACCTGGCGGTCGCGATGCTGCTGGTGGAAGGCGTTCCACTTCTTCACTTCGAAGATCGTGTCGCCGATCGGAACCGAACGCGGCGGATAGCGGTCTTCCAGATCGCGGCCCACCATGTTGCGGATGATGATGTCTTCGCTGATTTCGTCCGCGTGACAGTCGAGCGTCTTGATCGTCATGCCGTCGCGCAAGACGGTGATCTGATCTGCGACCTTGCGGATTTCGTTCAGCTTGTGGGAAATGATGATGGACGTCATGCCCTGCTTGCGGAATTCCATCAGCAGGTTGAGCAACGCGTCGGAATCTTTCTCGTTGAGCGAGGCCGTCGGTTCGTCGAGGATCAGAAGCTTGACGCTCTTCGACAGCGCCTTGGCGATCTCGACGAGCTGCTGCTTGCCGACACCGATGTCGGTCACGAGCGTATTCGGAGATTCGCGCAGGCCGACCTTGGCCAGAAGCTCTTTGGTGCGGTTGTAGGTGGTTTCCCAGCTGATGACGCCGCTCTTTGCGTTCTCGTTGCCGAGGAAGATGTTTTCCCCGATCGACAACAGCGGCACGAGCGCCAGTTCCTGGTGAATGATGACGATGCCGATTTCTTCGGAGTCCTTCAGGGCTTTGAAGTTGCGGACATTGCCGTCGTAGACGATCTCGCCATCATAGGTGCCTGCGGGATAGACACCGGAGAGAACTTTCATCAGGGTCGATTTGCCGGCCCCGTTTTCCCCCACAACTGCATGGATCTCACCCTGCCGAACCTTGAGGTTCACGTTCTCAAGCGCCTTCACGCCCGGGAACGTCTTGGTGATGTTCCGCATTTCGAGGAGTGTATTTTCCATGATCAAAAATCCAGCGCCGTGACGTCAAGGAATGCCCGGCGATCGTAGAATTCAAGACCGGAACCCGCAATGCGGGTTCCGGCCGTTCTTCATATTACTTCAGCTGGTCAGCGGTGTAGTAGCCGCCTTCTACGAGGACCTTTTCGTAGTTGGTCTTGTCGACCGCTACCGGCTTCAGCAGGTAGGACGGAACGACCTTGACGCCGTTGTCGTAGGTCTTCGTGTCGTTCACTTCCGGCTCCTTGCCAGACATCACAGCGTCAACCATGGAAACGGTGACCTTTGCGAGGTCGCGCGTGTCCTTGAAGATCGTGGAGTGCTGTTCGCCGGCAATGATCGACTTGACGGACGGAACTTCTGCGTCCTGGCCGCTGATGACCGGCATCGGCTGGTCAGCCGAACCGTAGCCAACGCCCTTCAGCGACGAAATGATGCCGATGGAGAGACCGTCGTAAGGAGACAGAACGGCGTCAACACGAGCGTCCGTGTAGTTGGCCGAGAGCAGGTTGTCCATGCGGGCCTGGGCCGTTGCCGGGTCCCAACGCAGCGTGCCAACCTTGTCCATGCCCGTCTGGCCGGACTTCACGACGAGCTTGCCGCTGTCGATGTAGGGCTGCAGGACCGACATTGCGCCGTCATAGAAGAAGAAGGCGTTGTTGTCGTCCGGCGAACCGCCGAAGAGTTCGATGTTGAACGGGCCCTTGCCGTCCTTGAGGCCGAGCGCGTCAACGATGGAACCGGCCTGCAGAACGCCGACCTGGAAGTTGTCGAACGTTGCATAGTAGTCGACGTTGCCCGAGTCGCGGATCAGGCGGTCATAAGCGATGACCTTGATACCGGCATCGTGGGCCTTCTGCAGAACGTCGGAAAGCGTCGTGCCGTCGATCGAAGCAACAACGAGAACCTTGGCGCCCTTCGTGACCATGTTTTCGATCTGCGAAAGCTGGTTCGGAATATCGTCGTCACCATACTGCAGGTCGGTCTGGTAGCCGGCTGCCTGGAGCTGCTTGACGATGTTGTTGCCGTCGTCGATCCAGCGAGCAGAAGACTTCGTCGGCATTGCGATACCAACGAGGCCCTTGTCCTGCGCCATGGCAGGCATAACGAATGAAGCGACGCCGAAGGCTGCCGCAGCCATCAATGAGATAATGGATTTCATTTCTCTCTCCCTTGTTAATAGAACGGCGGACGGCAAGCCGCCCGCCACGAAACTGTGGCAGGTTCCGTAGATTGGATAGTTACTTCAGATGGTGAGAAAAGAAGTAGGTTTCCTCCACGATCTCACACGTGTTGAGTGCCAACCAGCACACGGCCGCAAACTCGTATGGAATCTTATAACTGTCAAATAGAATCAGTGTTAAAATGCATACCAACTTTGGTATATCGTTAAAAAGTATTACTTTTGAAGGGGATGAGAAGAGGGAGTGCAGCCATGACGGGTATTTCCGGGCCGATTTCTGCGGATCGTATCGATGTCCACAGTCAAAATTTTGGTGATGATGCCCTGCTGCGCGCGGGTTTGAAGCTGAATCACCTGCGGATGATCGTCGCACTCGAAGATAGCGGACAGATTTCCGCGGCGGCGGAAAGCCTGAACATCTCGCAGCCTGCCGCCTCCAGAATGCTCGCTGAAATGGAGTCGATCGTGAAGACGTCACTCTACGAGCGAGTGGCCCGAGGGGTGGTGCTGACGACGTTTGGAGAGGCGCTCGCGAGACGCGCTCGAAAGATTATGCTCGAGCTGCGCGAGGCCAGCCGGGAAATCGGCGAATTGAAGAGCGGCAAGGGCGGATCCGTCTTCATCGGCGCGGTCACCGCGCCGGCGATGAGCCTTGTGGTTCCCGCCATCGACAAGGTCCGCAAGGCCTTTCCGGGCATGGAGGTCAATATAGAGGTGGAGACCAGCAACGTTCTGGCGCGGCACCTGCTCGCGGCCCGGTACGACTTCATCATCGGCCGCATTCCCGACGACCTCAATCCCCGGCTCTTCGAAGTGCAGGAGATCGGCATAGAGAGAGCCTGCCTGATCGTCCGCTACGGGCATCCGCTCGCCGAGAAGAGGGTGTGCAGCCTTGCCGACATTCGTGGCTACGAGTGGGTCTTCCAGCCACCGGGCTCTCTGCTCCGGCGCACCTTGGAGGATATCTTTCTGGCGGCGGGCGTGCCGCTGCCCGAGAGCATCGTCAACACATCTTCCCTGCTGCTGACCTGCGCGATCATTAGCCAGACGAACGCGATCGCACCCGTAGCGCTGGAAGTCGCGCAGTTTCTCGCAGGCCAGGGCTCGAGGGCCTCCGATGTGCATGTGCTGCCGACCGACTTCGAAATCAACATAAAGCCCTATAGCCTGATCACCGCCCGCGAGCGCGCCCTGCCTCCGAGCGCGCGGCTTCTTCACGATCTCATTCTGGAGCAGTGCCAGACCTAGAGCCTTGAAAGGCTCGATGTTTGGCCCTCGGCAGTCCTCACGCAAGCCCGGCGCCATTCTGGTATTGTTTAATGTTCGCCTTCGAAGGGTGGCAGCATGTTGTTCGGGCAATCGATTTTCCAATCCGTTCTGGAACGGCTGAAGGCGGAAGAAGAGCGCAATGACGAGGATGAGACCCCCGCCGCCTATCGCGTCCAAGGTTTGAGCGCGGGGCTTGCTTTCGATGTGATGGAGGGGGTGTCGGCCGCGTCGCAGCGTCCCGGGCAGGCCTATCTCGACAATCTCGAGCCGGAAATGCCTGCTGCGGCGGCAGAAGAGGAAGTGCAGCCGCAGTCCGTTCCGGAGCCGGAGCCCGTGATGCCGGAGCACCTTGCGCGCATCACGCCTGCAGAAATCGCAGCTGAACTCTCGATAACGGCGGCCGATACACTTCAGACGCTGAACGAGAAGCGGCGCGCCTTCGCCAAGTTGAACCATCCCGATCGGGTGGCGCCGGCATTCCGGCAGAACGCGACGACGCGCATGACGCTTGCAAACCTCATGATCGACGAAGCCGTGCGGCGTCTCGGCCGCTGACTATTCAGGGTCCGTCTCGTCCGGCTTTGGAGCTTCGTTTGGCTCGGCAGGCGGCGGCAGCTTGTAGGTCCAGAAGAGCATATAAAAGGCGTAGATACCGGCAGCGCCCGACAACACGCCCCAGAAGGGGTCGCCGCCGACGAACTCCAGAGCTGACCAGCCCAGGCATACGGCCACGATCAGAGCCCGTACCCAGACATGGCGGTAGGCCGGATGGCTCGGATCGATAAGCTGCATGTGTTCCCCGGTCATGTTTCGATCACTTGTCTTTAGGCCGGATTTTGTAAAAGTGAAAGGGCAGCGGGCTTGACGGCTCGAACGGAAGGTGGAATGAAAATTCCACAGATACGCAAATTCGGTTCATTTGTTCCGAATTCCAGGGAGGGTTTCATGACAGTCAGATTTGGTCTTCTCGGCGCCGGCCGCATCGGCAAGGTTCACGCCAAGGCGGTGAGCGGCGATCCGAACGCGACGCTCGTTGCTGTCGCTGATGCGATGCCGCAGGCAGCCGAAGCGATCGCGTCCGCTTATGGCTGTGAGGTGCGCTCGATCGAGGCGATCGAAGCGGCCAAGGATATCGATGCCGTCGTCATCTGCACGCCGACCGATACGCATGCGGATCTGATCGAGCGCTTTGCCCGCGCCGGCAAGGCGATCTTCTGCGAAAAGCCGATCGATCTCGACGTTGCCCGCGTGAAGGCCTGCATCAAGGTCGTCGAGGAAACCAATGCCAAGCTAATGGTCGGCTTCAACCGCCGCTTCGATCCGCATTTCATGGCCGTGCGTAAGACGATCGACGACGGGCGCATCGGCGAAGTCGAGATGGTGACGATCACCTCGCGCGATCCGGGCGCTCCGCCCGTCGACTACATCAAGCGTTCGGGCGGCATCTTCCGCGACATGACGATCCACGATTTCGACATGGCCCGCTTCCTGCTCGGCGAGGAGCCGGTATCGGTTGTGGCGACTGCCGCCGTCCTCGTCGACAAGGCGATCGGTGAGGCGGGCGACTACGACAGCGTCTCGGTCATCCTGCAGACGAAGTCCGGCAAGCAGGCGGTGATCTCCAATTCCCGCCGCGCCACCTATGGCTACGACCAGCGCATCGAAGTGCACGGTTCGAAGGGCATGGTTGCCGCCGAGAACCAGCGTCCGGTCTCGATCGAAGTCGCAAACGGCGATGGCTACACCCGCCCGCCGCTGCACGATTTCTTCATGACCCGCTACACCGAAGCCTACGCCAACGAGATTGCAGGCTTCATCGCGGCGATCGAAAAGGGCGCAAAGATTTCACCCTCCGGCTCGGATGGCCTTGCGGCCCTGGTGCTCGCCGACGCGGCGGTGCGGTCCGTCAAGGAAGGCAAGCTCGTCAAGATCGGCTGAGCTCGCTCAGGACCACCATACTGGATGGCCGGGCATGCGCCCGGCCATTTCCTTTCGGCGCCAACCATCAGCCAAACTTGAAATAATTATCAACGCTTTGCCTTTGACGCGAAGAGGTTGGACCGCTATTGGCCCGGCAACACCACTTGCCCAGAGTCCTCCATGACCCTCGATCGTTCCGCGCCCGCTATCTTCGTGCTTTTATGGTCCACCGGCTGGGTCGTGGCGAAGTATGCGGCGCTTCATTCCGAGCCCTTCACCTTCCTCGGTATGCGCTATGCGCTGTCGGCGCTTGCCTTTCTCGCTCTCTGTCTGGTGCTGAAAGCGAAATGGCCTGACCGGGCGACGGTGCTGCGGGCGATCTATTCCGGCTTCTTTCTGCACGGCTTCTATCTCGGCGGCCTCTGGTGGGCGATCGCCAATGGCGTTCCGGCAGGCATCTCCGGGATCATCGCCGCTCTCCAGCCGCTCATGACGGCTATGGCCGCGCCCTTCCTGATCGGCGAACGGCTGCAGCCGACGCAGAAGTTCGGGCTTCTCCTCGGTTTTCTCGGCATAGCGATTGCCGTTTCCCCGAAGCTTTTCGACCCTGGATCCGTGAGCCTTGTTCATGCGGCGGTGCCATTGGCGATCAACCTCCTCGCCATGGCTTCGGTCACGTACGGGACGATTTACCAGAAAAAGCACCTGCACAGCGGCGACCTCAAGGCGATCGCGACGCTGCAGTATGTGGGCGCGCTTATCGTGACTGTCCCTCTAGCACTCGCGTTCGAGCGGCTGCATTTCGACGGTACGGCGCAAGCGTTTGCGGCGCTGGCCTGGTCGGTCTTCGGCCTGTCGATGGGCGGGGTCGGGCTGCTTCTCTATCTGATCCGCAGGGGGCAGGTCTCCCGCGCCGCGTCGCTGATCTACCTGATGCCGCCGACGGTCGCCATCGAGGCATTCATAGCCTTCGGCGAGCCGCTGACCTTGCCGTTGATCAGCGGAACGATCGTCGTCGTCACTGGCGTCTATCTGACCAACCGTAAAAGCGCCGTCCGGGTGGCTGAAGCCTAGGTCCTACCCTAAATCGGCGGAGCCGGACGCGGCGCGTTGGGTATCAAATTCCATCGACCGCCGACCCTATGGCAACTGTGCGCCATAAGCGGCCGCTGGAAGAGCTGGCGCGGCCCTTAGCGCGCGACGCGTCTCCATGCGGTGTGGAGCGGAATGGCTGCATACTCCTACGGTTTCATCGTCGTTCATGATAGGCTTCTTTGTCTGTTTGCTGTCGATGAGCCTGCACGGCGGCTCAGGCAGGCGCTGCTCGGACATCGCGCTTGTCCTGGCGGTCGACGGCTCCGATAGCATCGATGATGACGAATATGCGTTTTAGAGCACGCGCTGAATAGCGGTTTCGACAGTCCTAGCAGCCGAAGTAAGTCCAAGGCATCAAACAACTGGGCCAAGTGATCTTTTGCTCGGGAGTTTTCGACCTCGAAATGCATTCATGCAAACCCACATCCGCATTCAACAAGCAGAGGGATTACGACAATGAATTCAGCTTTGTTAACGCTCTTTGTGTCAGCAACAGTCAGCCTCCTTGGCACTTTGGCGGTGGCCGCGGACAACGCTGCAACCGTCACACCACTCATAAAAAAGGACCTCCCAAATTATCCTGGCAAGGAGGGGCTGATGATATCGGTCGAGTATGGGCCAGGAGGTTCCGATCCTATTCACAAACATGACGCAAATGCTTTCGTCTATGTTCTGGAGGGCTCGATCGTGATGCAGGTCAAGGGAGAAAAAGAAGTCACCTTGTCGCCGGGACAGACCTTCTACGAAGGTCCTTCCGACATTCACTTGGTCAGCCGCAATGCGAGCACGACTGAACCGGCGAAGTTTATCGTGGTGCTGCTTAAGAACAAGGACGCTCCGGTTCTCATGCCGGTAGAGTAACATTCAGTGCGGTGGCGATGAACCGGTGCACCCTATTCTGATAACTCGTGGCATGATCGTCGCTTTCGTATCTAGCGTGCCGGTCGGACGCCACCTCCGGCAAAAAGGACGTTATCATGCGCAAGAATCATGGAAGGAGTCTCTTGTCCTCCGGGCGCAAGTAACTAATCGCCGACGAACGTGACCGTCTCGTCGAGCGGGACGCGGCCCGTCCGGGGGTAACTTACCGTGGGGTCCTCGTACCCGATCGACATGCCGCAGAAGAGGATGAGCCCGTCCGGGGGTGACAGGACCTCCGCGACTGTCTCGCGAACCTGCGACCACGCCATCTGCGGGCAACTGTGCAGCCCTTCGGCGCGGAGCAGCAGCATGATGGTCTGCAGATACATGCCGACGTCGGCCCATTGGGGCCGGCCCAGGTCGCGGTCGATGTAGCAGAACAGGGCCGCTGGCGCGCCGAAACAGTTCCAGTTGGCGATGGCTGCCCGCTGGCGCGCCTCCCAGTCCTCGCGCGCAATGCCGAGAGCGCTGTAGCGCTCCTTGCCGAAGGCGGATCGGCGGTCCGCGTACGGCGACTTCAGCACGGACGGGTACATCTCGTACTGCCGCTCGTCCCAGGGGTCGCCGTGGGCCACGCGCTCGACGGCGCACGTCTTGAGCTCGACCAGCGGCGCGCCGGTCAGCACGTAGGTGTTCCACGGCTGGATGTTCGATCCGGACGGCGCCCAAGCTGCGGCGGTCAGCACGCGCTCAAGCACCTCCCTCGACACTGGCTCGTCTTTGAATCCGCGCATCGACCGTCGGCTTGTGACTGCCTCATATACGTCCATGATGATTGCCTCCCTACCGTCGGTCATCCGTTTCGTTCAAACGCATGCGGTCGTCCAGTTCGGGCCTAACCCGACAAGCGGTCAGTACTCCCACGGGCCCGGTACCCAACGAAAAACGTCGCCGGCGACCGCCACATGGCAGACGGACGGGAACGACAAGTGAGTGGCCACCAGCGACTCACGGTTCGCCGCCAGCTCCCGCAGAAGACGGACCCGGACGCGGGCCGCCTCCTCGGGATCGTGTTCGAAACCGTTGTACCAGTCGGGGTGCTCGAACCCTACCTGGAACACGGCGTCTCCGGCGAACGTCAGCCGGTCGCCGCCGGACGCCAGGCGGACCACGCTGTGCCCGGGGGTGTGGCCGCCGGTGCGTTGGACGAGCACCCCCGGCGCCACCTCGTGGTCGTTCTCGAACGTCCGCAACTGGCTGTGGTATTCTTTCAAGAATCGCTTGCCCGTCCGCCGAAGCGCGTCGGGGAACCCGGGCGGCATGGAGACGCGGGAGAAATCGGGCGACTCCCAGAACTCGGCCTCGGCGGTCGCCACGTGGACCCGCAGGTCCGGACGCAGCCGCTCCTTCACCCCATCGGCGAGCAGCCCGCCAATGTGGTCCATGTGCAGGTGGGTGAGCACCACGTCGGTCACGGATGCGAGATCGATGCCCGCCGCCTCCAGTCGCTGGCCCCACTGCCCGGCCCGCGGCAAATCCGGGAACTCGCCCCCGATCCCAGCGTCGATGAGGATGGTCCGGCCGCCGCTGCGCACCACGACCGCGTTCAGCGCCCACTCGAGCACGTCCGGCGGCAGGAACATGTCCTCCAGCCAGGCCGCCCGGACAGCCGGGTCGACGTTGTGGCCCAACATCGCGCCTGGTAGCGATAGTACCCCATCGCTGACCACCATTACGTCAATCGTGCCGACCTTCAGCGCATAGCGCGACGGAACCAACTCGTGCTCCGGTCTACCGTGGATGTACCTCGCGTTCACCGTGTCGGCGCAATGTTTGACCGGGGGGTGTGGGGTGTTGTCCAAGCTCATGTTTGCCTCCTGTCGACCGCTTTGGTCTCGAAGCCGCCGGTTCCCGTGGGATGGCACGCGCCGCCGAACTCGGAATTGGCTTGCGCCTTGCGCAACCGATCAGGGCAGACCGCGGGCGGTTAATATAGCGGGCTTGCGCTAGGCCGTATAATCACAAATGTCGTTGGCAATTGATAGCGCGACTGATCCAAGGGTGCTTGACGGGGAGACCTTTGATGACGCGACGCCGTTACGAAATGATCGACCGGGAATGGTCGATCATTACTCCGCCGCTGCCCAACAAGCCTCGCGGCGTGCCGCGTGTCGATGACCGTCGGGTTTTGAACGGCATCCTGTGGCATCGCCACGCGCTACGACAAGGACCGGCGAACGACCTCGCCGCCGTCAAGCTCGTCGCAGCCCGCATCTGGTGCCAGGCGTAATGAATCTACCGCTTAGTCAGGCTGCCGGGTCGGCATGGGTCAGTTGGTGAATCTTTCTCACATGCGTGACAGCCGCGGCACCGCCGGCTGTCTTGGTGAACAGATCCAGCTTCTCTTCCTCGCCGTCATCGACCGGAGTCAATGCCTGATCCATGTAGCTCTTTGAGGCCGGATCCCTTTTGATGAAAAAGGCGGCGGCGCTCATGCGCAGGATAACGCCGGCCAGCTTAACGTGCTTGGCCACGGTTTCCCACACGAAATGCGGCCAGAAGACGAGAGGGTGCGGCCGTGGCAAGCCTGGACGTCGCTCCGACGGATGCTTCAGCCGCAGCAGGCCGCTTTGCAGGGGGTGCACCTTCTCCAGCGGCACGGTCGTTGCAAAGGACACCAGAACCTTGACGAGGCTTGCAAGCGGAACGCCCGTTGCAACGGCGCGGCGGAGCAGCGTCTTCACATGTTCCGGCGAGTAATAGAGCGACCAGGCCTCGAGATAGATGCTTTCCCATTCCTGTCTGCTCATCTTTTCGTGGGCAGTGCAGACATGCTCGACGTCATAGGTGTTCAGGTCGGCGTCCATTTCGACGCCCTTGCGCCAAAGCGTCTGGTGGTCCTCTGAGCCGGGCAGCGGCGTCAGGACGAAGAACTCGATGACATCCAGCGGCAGTTCGTGCTGAATGATCTGAATGTCGCGGCGAATGGTTTCCGGCGTGTCAGACGGGAAGCCGAGGATATAGCCGGCCAGCGTCATGATGCCTTGCGCCTTCCAGGCCAGCAGCATCTTTCGGTATTCGGTGATCTTGTTCTGGTTCTTCTTGGCGGCCGTCAGGTTGTCCGGATTGACGTTTTCCAGACCGATGAAGACACGCGTGACGCCGGCGCGCTTCGACTTCTCGATGAAATTCGGGATCTTGTGGCAGAGCGTATCGACCTGGATCATCAGGCCAAGCGGGATGCCGTCTCTTTCCTTAAGCTCGATCAGCCTGTCGAAGATGACTTCCCAGTCCTTGTTGCGGGCGAAATTGTCGTCGGTGATGAAGAATTTGTGGATGCCCTGCGCCCAGTTCATACGCACCAGCTTCTCGATGTCGTCGGCCGACCGGAAGCGCGATTTGCGGCCCTGCACATTGATGATGGTGCAGAATGAGCACTGGTAGGGGCAGCCGCGGCCTGCATCGAAGCTGCTGCTGAGACCGAGGGTGTGTTCGATATTTTTCTTCGGCAGGAAGGGCACCGGCGTACCGCCGATTCCCGGAAGGTCATTCATGAAATTGTAGACCGGCTCAAGTTCGCCATAGGCCGCGTCATGCAAAACCTTGTCGAGCCTCCCTTCGGCCTCACCGGCGAACATCGAAATGCCCATCTCGCGGCAGGCGTCGAGTTCGACCGCCTTGCCATCAAGCATGGAAAGGCAACCGGAGACATGAAAGCCGCCCATCGAAACAGGAATGCCTGCCGCGCGAAACGGGCGGGCGATGTCGAGGGCTCGCGGATACTGGTTCGACTGAACGCCGACCAGTGCGACCATACCGAAATTGCCGTGCTTCTTCAGCAACGCCAGCAGCTCGGGAATATTCACGCGGGTATTGGTTTCGTCGATCACCTTGATGTCGATGGCGACGTCCGGGCCGAGCACTTCGCGCTCCGCGCAGTCTGCGGCAATACCAAAAAGAGCCGCCAACGAGTTCGAGGGAATCATCGCCCGCCACCAGCGGATCACGTAGCCGTCGTCGTCATAGTGCGACGGCTTGAGGAGAATGAGCTGAAAACGGCGGCCGCTGGTCGCTACAGGTGATCGCAAAGTCTGTCTCTTTCTCTCTCTGAAATCGAAGGCACTAAATGAGAACCGTCGCCTTGCCGGCGCGGGCATGCAAGCGGACTGTTATGATCGGCAGGGCAGTCCGCAAAAGCAATGCTGATCACGATAGTATTAAATATGTCACCGGCGCGCCTTCTTACAAGGAGATCCGCCGGTGAAAGCCATGCAAACAGACCTAAAGCAAAAAAAGGCCGGAAGATACCGGCCTCTTTCTGAATTCTCTATTCAAGCCCGTTCGCGGCGCTGGCCGCCGCCGTTGCGGGGGCCTTTGCGGCGCATGCCGCCGCTGCCGTCCTGGCGCTCGCCGCCGCCATGGGCCTGCGCGCCGCGATCTTCGCCGTGCTTGTGTGCCGGGCGGCCGTGGGCCTGGCGGGCACTGCCGGGATGATGACGATTATTCTCGCCACTGCCGCGGTTCCCGTGAGGATGCGTGCGCTGTGGCTTGTTGGCCGGGCGGAAATCCGAGGTCGTGGCCAGATCGTTGTCCGGACCGACGGCAGGCGTGGGCTCGCCACGACGCTGGCCGCGGAAGTCCTCGTTGCGGGCGGTCTGGCGCTCCGGACGCGGACGACGCTCGCGACGTTCCTCGTTGTTGGCGCGCACTTCGCCGCCTTCGCCTTCGCGGCGCGGACGACGTTCCGGACGGCCGCCGGAGCGGTTCTGTTCACCACGGCCTTCGCCGCCACGACCCTCACCACCACGACCCTGGCCGCGGTTGCCGCCATTGCCGTTGCCATTGCCGCGGCGAGGCGCCGCGTTCATGTTGGCCGGTGCTTCACCGCTGGCAACGGTGATGTTGATGCTCATCAGGCGCTCGATGTCGCGCAGCAAACGCGACTCGTCGGGCGCGCAGAAGGCGATCGCGATGCCGTCGCGGCCGGCACGGGCCGTACGGCCGATGCGGTGGACATAGGCTTCGGCAACTTCAGGCAGGTCGTAGTTGTAGACGTGGCTGACAGCCGGGATGTCGATGCCGCGGGCGGCAACGTCGGTGGCGATCAGCGTCTTGATATCGCCGTCACGGAAGGCCTTGAGGGCACGCTCGCGCTGCCCCTGGCTCTTGTTGCCGTGGATGGAGGCAACGGAATAGCCTACGTGCTCGAGGTGCTTCATCAGCTTCTCCGCACCATGCTTGGTGCGCAGGAACACGATGGCGCGGCCATCCGGGTTTTCGGTGAGCGACTTCTTCAGGAGATCCGTCTTGTCGTTCTTGCCGTTGACGAAATGGACGTACTGCTCGACCTTGTCGGCAGCCTTGCCCGGGGGCGTGACTTCGACCGTAACCGGGTTCGTCAGGTACTCGCCGGCGAGATCGGCGATCGACTTCGGCATGGTGGCCGAGAACAGCATGGTCTGGCGCTTCTTCGGCACCATCTTGGCGATCTTGCGCAGGTCGTGCACGAAGCCGAGATCGAGCATCTGGTCGGCTTCGTCGAGAACGAGGTAGCGCACGGCAGTCAGGCCGATGGCACGACGGTTGACGAGATCGAGCAGGCGACCGGGCGTCGCAACGAGGATGTCGGTGCCCTTTTCAAGCTGCAGCTGCTGCTTGTTGATCGACACGCCGCCGACGACAACGTTGATGCGCAGGTGCGACTTGCGCAGGAAGTTCTTCAGGTTCGTGGCGATCTGGTTCACCAGTTCGCGGGTCGGGGCGAGGATCAGCGTGCGCGTGGTGCGATTGTCCGGACGCCGTTCTTCAGGGATGAGCTTTTCGATGAGCGGCAGGCCGAAGGCGGCCGTCTTGCCGGTGCCGGTCTGGGCGAGGCCGATGAGGTCACGGCCTTCGAGGAGAAGCGGGATCGCCTTTTCTTGGATGGGAGTCGGCGTTTCGATGCCGAGCTGGAAAAGTGTGGCGACGATCGGCTTGGAGACACCAAGCGATTCAAAATTGGTCAAGTCATAACCTTTTTAGGGCGCGCCAAAACAATATCGCCGGATCGCAGAGTGCGGCCCGGTGTCATTCTGGCGTCAAGCACCCCGCGTGAAGTGGGAACTTGTCTTGTTGGAAAAAGCTTTCCAGCGCTTCTGCCGCGTCTTGGGATGCGGCCTGTATGAAATGCGCTTTTGTCCTTCTTCCTGCATCCTATTTGCTGGCAGGGGCACGCTCACGCGGCGGCCGGAAGGTGAAAGCTATGCCGCATTTGGGCTAGTTTGCGTTGAAAGTCAAGCCGACACGCGAGAGAAAGGTGTAGCGGGCGCCGCCTCAATGGGCGGCGGCGCGACGCAGATCTGCTCCTCAATAGCGAGGGCAGACCCGAACGTTGACCCACACGTCCGACCGATGATCGTAGCGGCGCTCCACTCCGCAATAGCCGTAATTGCGGTAATAGCCCCCGTAAGGCCGATAGTAGGAGCGATAGTAAGGACGATGATAAGGCCGGTAGTAATAGGGCCGATAATAGGAGTTGTAGTAGGGCCGGTAGTATGGCCGATTGTACGCATACGGCCGGTAATAATAAGGACGGTAGTAGCCTCCATAGCCGCCGTAAACTCCGTAACCGCCGTAGCCGCCGTAACCTGCGTAGCCGCCGTAGCCGCCGTAGGCCGGATAATATCCGGGGCGCACTGCCGTCGAGAGCAGGATGCCGCCAATGGCGCCGGCGGCGACACCGCCCCAGAAGTCATCCGAGTCGGCGTGTGCAGGCGTTGCTGTTGTGAGTGAGCTGGCAGTCAGGGTCAATGCAATCAGGCCCGTCGCCATTTTATGAAGAACGGACATGGTCGTTTCCTTTCATCGACGACGCTTGTTCTTTGAGCGACGGTAGAATCCGCTTCAATCACGGCAAGTTGATGGAAAAAAGCGGCGCCGCAAATCAAATCTTCTCGACTATACTTGCGTTTCGTTTTCGGCGGGATCGCCGTCGTGAAACGTCCCAAGAGCGAATGTCTCCGCGGGCCCACCGCTGAGTTGCCGGTGCTTCCGAGCGTTGAAAATCGTGCCGGATCAATGCGATGGCGCCTTGATCCTTCCGTTCAGATTCAACCTTAAGTCGGTTGTCCTGCTCGGCCGTCGGCTTCGACCCTTATGGTTAAAGCATTGTTAAGCGGCCTGGGATTATGGTGTCCTGATGAATTTTCAGTCTTTTGCGGGAGTGCGTGCTTTTTGATGTTGGCGGGAAACCTTCTGGAACTGGCATGCAGCCGGATCGCAGATCTGGAAATCCCGGCTTATGTCAAGAACAGCGAACTTCGGTACGTTGCCGTCAACGAAGCCTACGCCCGTTTCTTCGGCGGGGAGATTTCGGATTTCATCGGCCACCGCACACGCGAAATTCTCGACCGCCCTGAGGAAGAGGAGCGCGAAGACAAGGAGCGCCGCGCACTCGTCTTCGGCACCGAAGAAAACGCCATCTGTTTCGATGCTGCGGAAACTGTGCATGCGCGCATCCAGATCGAAAGCTTCATGCCGTCAGAAGAAAGAGCCTATGTGCTCGGTATCTTCGCTGACAACGGCCGCCGGTTGGAACGGCGCGAGGACGAGCTTCAGCCTCTGCTCGAGCGCGCCAAGTCCGAATTCCTTGCCCATATAAGCCACGAACTCCGCAGGCCCGCGAACGAGGTGCTCGGCATGGCCGGGCTTTTGGCAAAGACCGATCTCGATCCGCAGCAGAGAGCCTTTGTCCATGGCATCGTCAAATCCGGCAACGCGCTTTTGAAGATTATCAATGACATTCCCGATGTCTCGAAGATGGACGCCGATCCCGAGCCGCTACCCATCGATGTGCGAGGAGCGCGCGTACTCGTGATCGACGGCAACGAGGTGAATCACCAGATACTCCGCGAGCAGTTGGCGCGCTGGGGGGTCGACGGGGCGGCAGCCGAAGATGGCAGAACCGGAATTGCGATCCTCGAAGCGGCGCGCGATATGGGTGTCGATGTCGATGCCGTCATACTCGACCATCACATGCCGAACGGCGCGGAGATTGCCCGCATCCTGATGGCCGATGCCCGTTTCGAGAGCTTGCCCATCATCTTCCTGACCTCGATGGACAGCTCCGGCACGGAGAAGGAATTCGTGGGCATCAACGGCCATGCGCATCATATGAAACCGGTGCCGGCCAATATTCTTCGCAGCACGATCATCGAGGTCGTGCGCGCAAGCCGTGTGAAGCGGGGACCGGCCTCCGGAATCGTCGGCAAACCGGCGTGCCTCGATACGAGTGCTCGGGAGCCAGAGTTCATCGATGTACTCGTCGCCGAGGACAACGAGGTGAGCCAGATCGTCTTCACGCAAATCCTGCAGGGTACCGGTCTCAGCTTCATGGTGGTCAATAACGGTCAGGAAGCGGTCAATGCATGGCAGACGCATTTGCCGCGCATCATTATGATGGACCTAACGATGCCGGTCATGAGCGCGTACGATGCGACGCGCGCGATCCGCGAGCGCGAGCGCGGGCAGGGGCACCGCGTACCGATCATCGGGGTAACGGCACACGCGCTGGAAGCCGACCGCGAACTCTGCCTTGCCGCTGGGATGGCCGACTATATGTCCAAGCCCGTCAGCCCCGAACTGCTGGAAGAGAAAATTCAGCTCTGGCTCGGCAGGAGCGCTGAGCGTCCCGCCCTTAAAGCTTGATGCCGCAGAGCATCTCCCGCTTGCCGGCATAGCCCTTGCGCCGCTCGACTGCAAAGCCGGCGGTGATCAGATTGCGCCGGACGAAGCCTGCCGCGGCGTAGGTCGCGAAGCTGCCGCCGGGAACTGTCCTTTCAAAGACGAGCCGCATCAGATCCTCGGACCACATGTCGCCGTTTCGCGATGGTGCGAAGCCGTCGAGATACCAGGCGTCGAAGCCCGTTTCGGCCGCTGCGACGCCTTCGAGCGCCGAGCCGCAGACGACGCTCAGCCTCGTCTGGCCGTCCAATGCCAGCGTCACGGTGCCTTGTGGTTCGCCCGGCCACATTTTTGTCAGCGCCTGCCGCTCGGCGTCGATTTCCGGCCAGCGCGACAGCGCGCGATCGATATCCTCAGCGCGCATCGGGTAGAGCTCGAAAGACATGAAGACGAGATGCTGACCGTCTGTGCGGTGTGCTTTCCATTGCCGCCATGTCTCGACGAAGTTCAGCCCGGTCCCGAACCCCAGTTCTCCAATCAGGAATTTGTCTTTTCCGGCCCAGCGTTCCGGCAGGCCGTTGCCTGCCAGAAAGACGTGGCCGCATTCGAGCCGCCCATCCGTCTGGCAATAAAAATGGTCGCCAAAGGCAGCCGAATAGGGCATATCGCCGTCGCGCCATTCGAGCGGCAGGCTCGTGCTGCCACTCTGATCGGGATCAATCTCTGTCATGCATAAAGCCGATAGTGCGGCCTTCTCCTCTGGTCAATCGTCTGTCAGCCTGCTGATTGCGGGCGGCGGCATCATGGGGTTGTGGGCGGCGGTTTATGCCGAGCGCCTTGGCATCGATACCCTGCTCGCCGATGCAGGCGAACTGGGGCAGGGTGCGAGCGGCGGGCTGCTCGGCGCGCTGATGCCGCATATGCCGGACAAATGGAATGCCAAGAAACAGTTCCAGTTCGATGCGCTGGTTTCGCTTGAAGCCGAGATCGCCGCGATCGAAGCCGCGACCGGTCTTTCCGCCGGTTATCACCGTTCCGGCCGCGTCATCCCGCTGCCGAAGCCGCATCTGCGCAAGATCGCGCTTCGCCATTCCGCCGACGCCGAAACGCATTGGCACCAAGGCGGCCGCCGCTTCCATTGGCATGTCGGGGATGCTGCGCCAGTCGCCGGCTGGATCGATCCGGCCGCAGGAGAGAGCGGCTTCGTTCACGATACGCTCGCTGCCCGCGTTGCGCCCCGCGCGCTGGTTGCCGCGCTTGCCGCGTTTCTCCGGCAGGCAAAACACATACACATCGTCGAGAACGCGGCCGTCGGAGCCCTCGAACCGGAACGCGGCACTGCCGAGGTCGGCGGAAAGCCGGTACGCTTCGGCCGCTGCATCATCGCGGCGGGGCACCAGTCATTTCCTCTGCTGCAGCAGTTCACGCCGGGCTTGGACAAGCCCCTCGGCCAGCCGGTCAAGGGCCAGGCGGCGATGCTGAAGGCCGATATCGACCCGGCCTTTCCAACCATTTTCCGCGATGGGCTTTACATCGTCGCGCACGAGGGCGGCCACGCCGCTATCGGCAGCACGAGCGAGAACAATTTCGACGATCCGCTCTCGACCGATGCCCAACTCGACGCGCTGATCGAAGCCGCGCGCGAAATGGCGCCCGTGCTTCGCAACGCCCCGGTGGTCGAGCGTTGGGCCGGTCTTCGCCCCAAGGCGATCGACCGTGATCCCATGGTTGGCCAGCATCCTGTGCATCCGGGACTCATCGCGCTGACCGGCGGTTTCAAGGTCAGTTTCGGTCTCGCACACCGTCTGGCTGAAGCTGCCGTCCACATCGCTGCCAGCCGTTCCGTGCCCTTTGCGCTGCCCGAAAGCTTCGCGCTTTCGAGTCACATGACGGCGAGTTCACGCTAAACGTGAATTAGAAAGTTATCTCTTTCGTTATTCTGTCATGCAAATCACCTATCTGCTTGCGCATTGAAGGCGCGGGAATCGCCCGCGACGCCTTCCTGGAACGGAGGAAATTGCATGCGCTACGCCATTTGCTTTACGCCTTCGCCGAGCGATCCGCTCAGCCATGTGGCGGCGAGCTGGCTTGGCAGGAATGTGTTTTCAGGCGAAATGGTCGAGCCTCCGGCAATCCGCGGTATCGGCATCCACGAGATTGCCTTCCACACGGCCGTGCCGCGCCGTTACGGTTTCCATGGCGTGTTGAAGGCTCCATTCCATCTCGCGAGCGATGTCTCGGAAGCGCAACTCATGCGCGATTTGATGCGTTTCTCCGGTAGCCTCCACCCTTTCCGGATTCCGTGTATCGAGGTCGCACGCCTCGGCAGCTACTACAGTCTGGTCCCGTCGATCCCCTGTGACCATGTCCAACATCTGGCATCGGCAGTCGTCCAGCATTTCGACCGATTCCGTGCCCCACTTTCCGAGGCTGACATCGAGCGGAGCGATCCGGACGGGTTGTCGGCTGCGCAGTTCGCCAACCTGCACCGCTGGGGCAATCCCTATGTGATGGACGAGTTCCGCTTCCATATGCCGGTAACCGGTCCGGTCAATTCAATCGACATGCCGCGCATCGAGCAGGCACTCCGCTCTGTCTTCGAACCTGTTCTCGCCGAGCCGATCACTGTCTCCAACATTGCGCTGATGATCGAGGAAGGCACCGGCGGGCCGTTCCGCGTTCATTCGCTGCATCCGATGGGTAAGGTAAGCGCGCGCAAGATCGCCTGATCAGATACGGTGCTTGTGCCGTAGCGCCCAAAGTCGGCTTCGCATTTCCGTCTCGACATTCTATCTCCGGATGCTACCGTCTCGCCTGTCTCTCAAAAGGTGGTCTGATGGCATCCGATACCTATCCGCGCAATCTTGTCGGCTACGGTCGCAACATTCCCGATCCGAAATGGCCGGACGGCGCCCACCTGGCCGTGCAGTTCGTCATCAACTACGAGGAAGGCGGTGAGAGCTCGATTCTGGATGGCGATCCGGCCTCGGAGAACCTCTTGTCGGAAATCGTCGGCGCGCAGCCGTGGCCCGGCCAGCGCAACCTCAACATGGAATCGATCTATGAATACGGCTCCCGCGCCGGTTTCTGGCGGCTGTGGCGGATGTTCACGGAACTCAAGGTGCAGGCGACGGTCTACGGCGTGACGCTCGCCATGGCCCGCAATCCGGAAGCCGTCGCGGCAATGAAGGAGGCCGGCTGGGAGATCGCCAGCCACGGCTACCGCTGGCTGGAATACAAGGATTTTCCGGAAGACCTCGAGCGCAAGCACATTCTCGAAGCCGTGCGTCTCCACACCGAGATCACCGGCGAGCGGCCCTACGGCATGTACCAGGGCAAGCCTTCGGACAATACGCTGCGGCTGGTGCAGGAGGAGGGCCGCTTCCTTTATTCGTCAGATTCTTATGCCGACGACCTGCCCTATTGGGTGAAGGGCGTGGACGGCAAGCCGTTCCTCATCATTCCCTACACGCTGGAAACCAACGATATGCGGTTCGCCACGCCGCAAGGCTTCAACTCCGGCGACCAGTTCTTCGCCTATCTCAAGGATGCCTTCGATACCCTCTATGAAGAGGGCAAAGCCGGCAGCCCGAAGATGATGTCAGTCGGCCTGCATTGCCGCCTTGTTGGCCGCCCGGGCCGCGCCGCGTCCCTGAAGCGTTTCATCGAATATGTCCTGAAGCACGACAAGGTCTGGATTCCGCGCCGCATCGACATTGCTGAACACTGGCACAAGCACCACAAGCAGGAAACAATCTGATGATCAAGCGGGACGAATTCGTATCGCGCTTCGGCGGTGTCTTCGAACATTCGCCCTTCATCGCGGAGCGCGCCTATGACGACGGCTTCGTGAGCGATGTCTTGACCGTCGACCGGGTTCACACAGAACTCGTCGCAATATTCAGGGCCGCGAGCCCCGAGGAGCGGCTTGGCGTGCTTCGCGCCCATCCCGATCTTGCCGGGCGTCTCGCGATCGCCGGCGACCTGACGGAGGACAGCAAGAAGGAGCAGGCAGGCGCCGGTCTCGACCGGCTGAGCGCCGAGGAGCATGCCCGCTTCACCGAACTCAACGCGGCCTATACCAAAAAATTCGGCTTTCCCTTCATCATCGCCGTGAAGGGGCTGAACAAAGACGATATTCTTGCGGCTTTCGAGACGCGCATCAACAACAGCCGCGACGAGGAGTTCAAGACCGCAGCGGAGCAGGTCGAAAAAATCGCACTGCTGCGCCTCACATCCATGCTGGAGAAATGAATGACCGAGAATAGCACGACCAGCTTGCCCTCCTTCGCTGCCGGCGCGATCAATCTTGCTTCCGCCCGGCTCGGCGCCAAGGGACTTTACGCAACGGACGAATTCTTCGCGCCGCTGGAACGCATGCTGGCCGATACGGATGCCTTCTGGGATCCCAACCTTTATGACGACAACGGCAAGTGGATGGATGGCTGGGAGAGCCGGCGCAAGCGTGTGCCTGGCCATGACTGGGCAATCATCAAGCTCGCCATGCCAGGCCGCATCTTCGGCTTCGACGTCGACACCAGCTATTTCACGGGCAACTATCCGCCGCATTGCTCGATCGAGGCCGCCTTCGTCGAGAATGGCGATCCGGGAGATGCGACGATCTGGACCGAGATCCTGGCGCAGTCGCCGCTTGGTCCGAGCGCTCATCATTTCTTCGAAAATGCCGACAAGCAGAAGATCTGGACGCATCTGCGCCTGCACATCTATCCGGACGGCGGCGTCGCGCGCCTGCGGGTCTATGGTTCGGCCTATTTCGACTGGTCGAAGGTCGGAAGCGCGGAGGAAATTGATCTCGCCTATATCTTCAACGGCGCGAAGTCGCTCGCCTGGTCGGATGCCCACTATGGCCATCCGGACAAGATGCTCGGGCCGGGCCGAGGCATCAACATGGGCGACGGTTGGGAAACCAAGCGCCGGCGTGGTCCGGGCCATGACTGGGCGATCATCCGTCTCGGCCATCCGGGCACGATCAAGCGCGTGATTGTCGACACGGCCTTCTTCAAGGGCAATTTTCCCGATAACTGCGAACTTCTCGGCGCTCATCTGCCAAATCTTGGCGAAACGCTGAGCGAGGCCGAGATCGCCGCTTCCGAAAGCTGGAAGCCGATCCTGCCGCGCAGCAAGCTGCAGATGGACCACATCCACGAATACGGCGCGGACGCCATCGCCGATATCGGGCCGGTGACGCATGTCCGTATCGCGATGCATCCGGACGGCGGCATCATGCGGCTGCGGCTTTTTGGGGTAAAAGGGTGAGTTCTTTCCTCTTTACCGTGGCTCGCCTATATTCGAGGCATCAGGAGTGATGCCTCGATGAAGCCGTCGGAAGTGCTGGAAAAGAATAGACAGGCGATCCGCGACGCGACGAAGCGTTTTAACGCGGCGAACCCGCGCGTCTTCGGCTCGGTGGCCCGCGGCGAGGACCGGGCGGACAGCGATCTGGATATTCTGGTGGACGCACTGCCGGGCAGCACATTGCTGAGCCTGGGCGGACTACAGGATGCCTTGGAGCAAATGATGATCGGCACACCAATCCACCTGCTCACGCCGGGCGACTTCCCGGAATCGATCCGCGTGCGGGTTCTTTCCGAGGCCAAGCCTGTATGAACGACAGTCGCGTCCCCTATATGCTGGAGCGCATTCGTTCTGCCGCAGCGGATGCACATTCGATGATTTCGAATGTCAGCAAGCAACATTTTCTGCAGGATATTATCCTGCAGCGCGCTGTTGGTATGAGTCTTCTGATGGCATCGGAAACTGCTGCGCAATTGATCAAGGCTTTTCCCGAATTCGAGGTTGAGCATCCGGAATTTCCCTGGGGGGCAATGCGCGGTATGCGAAACCGTATTGCTCACAGCTATTTCGATATCGATCTTGAGAAGGTCTGGGCCACTGCCAAAGACGACGTTCCCGATCTGCTGGACAGGCTAGATCTCGTCCGCCACTGGCGCGCGCAAGGCGAATAGCCGATGTCCCGTTCCCTCGACATACACCCCCTGACGAAAACCGCCTTCGCACCTTTCGGGGACGTGATTGAGCTCGATCCCGCGACGATGCGCTACATCAACGGCGGCAATACCGAACGCTTCCATGCGCTGGCTGTGGCAGAGGCGGCAGGCGAGGGGGCGCGCGTGATCGTCAACCTTTTCCGCGGCCAGCCGCGCAGCTTTCCCTATGAGATTGGCATGATGGAGCGGCACCCGCTCGGCAGCCAGAGCTTTTCGCCTCTTGCCGATCGGCCGTTCCTTGTCGTCGTTTCCGAAGACGAGGGCGGCAAGCCGGGCCGGCCACAGGTGTTTCTCGCCAGCGGAGGGCAGGGCGTGAATTATCGCCGCAACGTCTGGCACCATCCTTTGATTGCCCTTGACGAGCCGAGCACGTTTGTCGTCGTCGATCGTGACGGACCGGGCAACAATCTCGAAGAGCATTTCTTCGACACACCCTTTATCATCAGAGATCCAGCCCTATGACCGGACTGACAACCCATGTTCTCGACACCGCCTCGGGCAAGCCCGCGCAGGGCCTGAGGATTGACCTCTTCCAGATCGATGGCGACGTTCGCCGGCATATCAAGACGGTGGAAACAAATGCCGACGGCCGCATCGACGGCGGCCCGATGCTTTCCGGCGAGAGTTTCAAAGCCGGAACCTACGAGCTGCTTTTTCATGCGGGCGACTATCTGCGTGCATCGGGCACGCCGCTACCGAATCCGGCCTTTCTCGATCTTGTGCCGATCCGCTTCGGCATCGCCGATTCCCGAGCGCACTATCATGTGCCGCTTTTGATCTCGCCCTACGGCTACTCGACCTATCGCGGCAGCTAGACGATGCGCTTTGCGGCTTTAGCGGATATCCATGGCAATGCTCTGGCGCTGGAGGCGGTGCTTGCGGATATCGGGGCTCAAGGTATCAGTGACATCGTCAATCTCGGTGATTGTTTCAGCGGTCCGCTTGAAGCAGGCAAAACCGCCGATCTGCTTATTCCGCGCGAGATACCGACGGTCCGCGGCAACCACGACCGCTATCTGATCACGCAGGCGCGCGAAGATATGCATGCCCCGGACGCCGCTGCCTATGATCAACTCGGCCCATCGCATCTCGAATGGCTGCGACGGCTACCGACAAGTCGTGTCTTCAAGGATGAAGCCTATCTCTGCCATGCAACGCCGGCCGCCGACGACGTCTATTGGGTAGAGACGGTGACGCCGGACGGGCACGTCTGCCTGAGGCCGCAGGTCGACATCGAGCGATTTGCCGAAGGCATCGGCCTGCCGCTTATCCTTTGCGGCCACACGCATCTGCCGCGTGTGGTGCAACTTTCCGGCGGCCGTCTTGTGGTCAATCCTGGTAGCGTCGGCTGCCCGGCTTACAACGACGACCGGCCCTATCTCCACAAGGTGGAGACGGGCCATGCTATGGCGAGTTACGCAATCCTGGAAAAGCACACATCCGGGTGGACCGTTGAGTTTCGCACGGTCGCCTATGATCACATGGCGATGTCGCGACTTGCAAAGGCAAGCGGCCGCCCGGACTGGGCGGCCGCGCTGGCGTCGGGCAGAATGCCGTAGAGTTACTGCCGTCCGGCAATGATCGACGAATTCACATCGTTGATGTCGCGCTTGCCGCAGAGCGCCATGGTGATATCCATTTCCTTGCGGATGATGCCGAGAGCGAGCGTTACGCCCTCCTTGCCCATGGCGCCAAGGCCGTAGAGGAACGGGCGGCCGATATAGGTGCCTTTGGCGCCGAGCGCCATGGCTTTCAGCACGTCCTGGCCGGAACGGATGCCGCCATCGAGATGGATCTCGATCTTATGGCCGACAGCGTCGACGATTTGCGGGAGCATGCTAATCGAGGAGGGGGCGCCATCCAGCTGACGGCCGCCGTGATTGGAGACGATGATGGCATCGGCACCGGTTTCGGCTGCCGCCTTTGCGTCTTCGACGTCCAGAATGCCCTTGATGATCAGGGGGCCGCCCCACTTTTCCTTGATCCAGGCGACGTCGGCCCAGGAAAGCCGCGGGTCGAATTGTTCCGCCGTCCAGGAAGAGAGCGAAGAGAGGTCGGAAACATTCTTGGCGTGGCCGACGATATTGCCGAAGGTGCGGTGTTTCGTCTTGAGCATGTCGAGGCACCAGAAGGGCCGGGTCACCATCTGCCAGATATGCTTCGGCGTGAATTTCGGCGGGGCCGACAGACCGTTGCGCAGGTCCTTGTGGCGTTGGCCGAGGATCTGCAGGTCGGCAGTCAGAACCAGTGCCGAGCATTTTGCCGCCTTGGCGCGGTTGATGAGGTTCATGACGAAGTCCTTGTCCTTCATCACGTAGAGCTGGAACCAGAAGGGACGCGTCGTGACCGAGGCGACGTCCTCGATCGAGCAGATGCTCATGGTCGAGAGCGTGAAGGGAACTCCTGCCTCTTCGGCGGCGCGCGCTGCCAGCATCTCGCCGTCGGCGTGCTGCATGCCGGTCATGCCGGTCGGGGCAAGTGCCACGGGCATCGAGACCCTCTGGCCGATCATCGTCGTCTCAAGCGTGCGGTTGGTCATGTCGACCATCACCCGCTGGCGTAGCTTGATCTTGGAAAAATCGCTCTCGTTCGCCTGATAGGTCGACTCCGTCCAGGCGCCGGAATCCGCATAGTCGAAGAACATCTTCGGTACGCGGCGTTGTGCCATTTTCTTGAGGTCGGCGATCGTGAGCGGAGTGGCCATGCAAAAGACTTTCACATCTGGAGAATGCCACCGCCCATAACATGATTTCCAAGGAACTGTTATGAGAAATTTCATGCCCTGCAGGCCGCTCTCGGAGCGCCCCTCAGTCCAAAATCGGCTGATGAACGCCCCCGATGATCAAAGCGTAAATTCGTTATGTCTAATAATCGGTACGGCGTAGAATGGGAGTTTAGCAGTCAATCGATCAAGGGAGTTCGGTCATGCCAGTATATGCAGTCGAGCGGGATCTCAAAGGTATCACCATGGACCAGCTCGCGGCCGCCCAGAAGCGCGCAATAGCGTCTTCAAAGAAGTTCTCTGAGACTGGTCAGGATGTTCGATATATCCGGACGATGTATATTCCCGGAGAAGAGCGATCGATGTGTCTCTTCGAAGCGCCCGACGCATCCACGGTCGAGAATGTCAATCGAGATGCGGCAATTCCATACACGCGGGTCATCGAGGCGCTCGACCTAACGCCGGCCGGCAACGCATGATGTCTCAAGTAACCGGCGATCACTGTGGAAGCGGTGGCCGCAGCGGCCGGTCCTGTCTGTGAAGAAGGTTTCGGCAGACAGCAATTGATGCGCGCACAGGAAGCCGGGGATATCCAAAGTTGTGCCCCCCGCGCCCGGTCGGCTCAAAGCGCGATTGCGATCAAGAGCAGGATCAGCGCCAGCATCGACGCCACGGCGCGAAGGACATGCGACCGTTCCCAACGGTCGCGCAAGACCGTCCAATCCGCCGCCGGGTCGATTTCCGAGGCGCCGGTTTCGAAGAAGCGCCGGGCGGATCCGGAGAGTTTCGCGTCTTTCAGCCAGAGCTTGTTCACGGGCTGCGTCACCAGCCAGAAGACAAGCTGCATGACGGCGACGGCGGCAAGCGCACCGGCGACGAGCCAGAATGCCGTCGTTTCCACCGGGGTCAGAAGCAGCAGGACGAGGGTCGCGAGGATGCTTGCGGCTTCGAAAATGCCGCCGATCGTGAAACCCGGATAATAGATCGACTGTACGATGAAATACTGCTCTTGGCCGAGCCGCATTTTGCCAGGCAGTTCGGCCGCATGCGCCAACGCGAAACTCATGGCGACGGCGGCCAGAAGCCCGGCCAGGACCTGGAAAAACAACTCCATGACAGGATACTCCGTTTCAGCGGGTTGCAGGCCGCAACTCGTGAGCGAAGCACCGGTTCCACCGGAAGCGTATCCCTTGACGTCTCTATGCGGCGGAAAGCGCCGTCTTCGCCGCAGCGCCAGCCACGTAAGTCTCCACGATTGCACGGTCGTCGCCCATGGTCTGCAGCAGGAAGAGCTCCTCCGGCAGCGTCTTCACGACCTCCATCTTGAGCGCCATGGCAGGCGTTGCCGCAGCATTGAGCACGACGAGGTCAGCCTCTGTACCCGGCTCCAGGGTGCCGATGCTGTCCGCAAGCGAGAGCGCTTCCGCGTTGCCGAGCGTCATGTAGTAATAGCTCTCCAGCGGGTTGAGGCGTTCGCCGAGCAGCTGCTGGATCTTGTAGGCCTCATCCATCGTGCGCAGCATGGAATAGCTGGAGCCCCCGCCGATGTCGGTCGCGACGCCGATGCGCACAGACTTCTGGCGGCGCGCCAGTGTCTTCAGCGGAAAGAGGCCGGAGCCGAGGAAGAGGTTGGACGTCGGGCAGTGCACAGCAATCGAACCCGCCTCACTCATCGCATCCGCCTCGCGCTCCGAAAGATGAATGCAGTGGCCAAAGAGGCTCTTTTCGCCGAGTAGGCCGTAGCGGGCGTAGATATCGGTGTAGTCGGTCGCTTCCGGATAGAGGCCGCAGGTGAATTTGATCTCGTCGTGGTTTTCGGAGAGATGCGTCTGGATGTGCAGATCGGGAAACTCGCGGGCAAGCGTGGCTGCGGCTTCCATCTGCTCAGGCGTCGAGGTGATTGCAAAGCGCGGCGTGATCGCGACGTGGTTGCGGCCCTTGCCGTGCCAGTCGGCAATCACCTGCCTCGTTTCGTCATAGCTCATCTCCGGGGTATCGAGCAGACCCTGCGGCGCATTGCGGTCCATCATCACCTTGCCGCCGACCATGCACATGTTCCGGCGCATGGCCTCCGCGAAGAAAGCATCGGCGGAGGTCTTGTGTACGGAGCAATAGGCAACCGCCGTCGTCGTGCCGTGGCGGACGAGCTCATCGTAAAAGCGCGTGGCGATCTTCTGCGCATGCGCGCTTTCGACGAAGCGGCACTCTTCCGGGAAGGTATAGGTGTTCAGCCATTCGAGCAGGTCGGCGGCGTAGGAGGCGATCACCTGCATCTGCGGGAAATGCAGGTGCGTGTCGATGAAGCCCGGCATGATCAGGTGCGGGCGGTGATCGATCTCCTCCGTCCCCTCAGGAGCCTTGGCCATTACGTCGGCATAGCCGCCGGTCGCGGCGATCTTGCCACCTTCGATCAGCAGGCCGCCGTCGGTCTCGTAGCTGTAGCTGTCCGTATCGGTCAGGCTTTGCGGGGCGCGCTTGAACGAGAGCAGGCGCCCGCGCAGGAGTTTCGTCGTCATTGCTGTTTGCCTTCGACTGCGCTTTCGAACCAGGCGACGAGCAGCTTGCGCTCGTCCGGCGTGATATCCGTCAGATTGCCGGGAGGCATGGCATGGCTGCGGCCTGCCTGTATATAGATTTCGCGTGCATGGGCGGCGATGTCCGCGTCATTGTCGAGGATCACGCCGTTCGGTGGGCGGGCAAGACCCTCATAGACGGGCTCGGCGGCATGGCACATCGTGCAGCGCGTCGAGATGAGCTGCTTGACGGCCGGAAAATGTGGGTCGCCGGCAAATTGCTGGAAAGCGGGCGCGACGCTGACAGTATCGCTTTCGCCGGTGAGCACCTTCGGCACGGTGGAAAGCCACATGATGAGGATGAAGAGGATCACGGTCGCGATCCAGGTCCAGGTCGGGCGGCCCTTCCGCGCATGCGTGGTGTTGAACCAATGGCGGATGGTCACGCCCATCAGGAAGACGAGAGCGGCGATGACCCAGTTGAATGCGGTGCCGAAGGCCAGCGGATAGTGGTTCGACAGCATGAAGAAAATGACGGGCAGCGTCAGATAGTTGTTGTGCAGCGAACGCTGCTTGGCAATCTGCCCGTATTTCGCATCGGGGGTGCGGCCGGCGATCAGGTCGGCTACGACGATCTTCTGGTTGGGGATGATGATCATGAAGACATTGGCCGACATGATCGTCGCCGTGAAGGCGCCGAGATGCAGGAAGGCGGCGCGTCCGGTGAAGAGCTGCGTATAGCCCCAGGCCATGAATACCAGCACGGCGTAGAGCACGATCATCAGCCCCCAGGTATTCTTGCCGAGCGGGGACTTGCAGAGAAGATCATAGACGAGCCAGCCGCCGGCAAGCGAGGCCAACGAAATCAGGATGGCGGTGACCGGGCTGATGTCCAGCACATGGCGGTCGATCAGGAAGAGATCGGCACCGCCGTAGTAGACGATGCAGAGCATCAGGAAGCCGGAGAGCCAGGTAAAATAGCTCTCATACTTGAACCAGGTCAGATGCTCGGGCATCTGGGCGGGTGCCACTAGATATTTCTGAATGTGATAAAAGCCGCCGCCATGCACCTGCCATTCTTCGCCGTAGGCACCGGGCGGAAGATGCGGACGCTTCACCAGGCCAAGATCGAGCGCGATGAAATAGAAGGACGAGCCGATCCAGGCGATCGCGGTAATGACATGAAACCAGCGCGCCGCGAAGGCCAGCCATTCCCACGCTATGGCATATTCATACATTGAGTTCCCCTGTCTTCCTCCGACTCGCCACATTGCAGAATGTTGACGCGAGAGGGAAGGGCAAAGATGACTGTCGATTTGCTCGGTCCGCACCATGCAATGACGCGATCACTCCCTTCGTCGCGCTGGCGAAGGTGGGGCTACAGCACGCCGCTTGCGGCGATTGTTACTTGAACAACATCCACAAGCACGCCCATGTGAATATGCTGCGCTGCACAAATTTTGTGATCATTGAAATGTCAAGATTAGGCTACAGTTTCCATTGAAGGCCGCCGGGATGAGGTGGAAACCGCATTTGAGGCGGGGCATTCATCGACGGAGAATAGCCCATGCGCAGCATTCTGGCAGGTGTGATGATTGCGTTTGCGTCGAGCGTGAGTGCCCACGACGCCCCATCAGGTTGGTCTTACGATCCCTTTTGTTGCAACGGCGATAGTCAAAATGGCGATTGCCAGATGATCCCTTCGAAAAGCGTCCAGGTTACTCCCAGGGGATACCGCGTAACGTTGCTGCCTGGCGACCATCGGCTGGTGACACGGGCGCATGTCTTCATGCTGCCGATGACGAAGGCGATGCAATCGGGCGACGGCGACTATCACCTTTGCCTGTTCCCGAACGAGGACACACCACGCTGCTTCTACGCGCCGGAAATGGGCTATTGAGGGCGAGCCTCCTTGCCGTGCATTTCCTCCAATATCCAGTTGCGAAATGCCTTGATCTTCGGAACGTTGCGACGGCTTTCAGGATAGGCGAGCCAGTAGCCACGGCCATCGGTGCAGGCAAGCTCGAAGGGACGGATCAGCTTTCCGCTTGCCAGCTCTTCCGGGTAGAAGTCTGGCGTCAGGATCGCGACGCCCTGGCCGGCGACCGCAGCGGCTGCCTCATAGGCCTGCGCGCCATAAAAGCTCGTCGCCCTTGTCTTCAGGCTCGACGTGGGCACGCCCGCCGCTTCGAGCCACTGGTGCCACCATGGGTCCGTGGGGTCGAAAATCCGGAGCTTTAAGAGGTCCGCTGGTTCATGGATGCCACCGATGCTGTCGGCAAGTGCCGGGCTCAGCATCGGCGTGAAATAGACGTCCATCAGTTTTTCGGCGCGCAGGCCGGGCCAATCTCCCGTGCCCGAGCGGATGCCGACATCGAATGCCTCACGGGCAAAATCGACCAGTGTATCTGACGTGTTGATCCGCACGGCGATATTCGGATTGGCGAGCTGGAAATTGCCGAGTCTGCGGGCGAGCCATTGCGACGCAAAGGTCGCGAGACAGGTGATCTGCAGCGTCACCTCCGTCTCTCCGCGCGCCTCTGCCATGGCGAGCTGCAGCATCTCGAAAGCCTCGGTGACCTGCGGAGCCAGCCTTTCGCCGGTTTCCGTCAGGCTTATCTGCCTCGGGCGCCGCAGGAAAAGCGGCTCACCGACATTCTCCTCCAGCAGTTTCACCTGATAGCTGACGGCGGTCTGCGTCATGCCGAGCTCTTCGCCCGCCTTGGTGAAGCTGCCGAGCCGGGCGACGGCCTCGAAGGCGCGCAGCGCATTCAGCGGAAATTGCTTCGACAGCTTCATGGATAAGTTCTCTTTATGCATGCAGACGGTTGTTCGATTGGAATTGCAGCATTTCTTTCGGCAGACTGCAAGGCATAGCATCAAATGAACAAAGGTGATGTCATGGACTGCAATGCTATCGAAGAGAGCGCAAGGCCCGTCAGTCCCTCGAGTTCAGCGCTTGTTTCCAGTGTCGCGGACTGGGTCCGCGCCAAGCTGTTCCATCCGTCGCGGATCGACCTCGACAGCATGCCGGACCGCGTGAAGCGCGATCTCGGCTTCCTGGATGGGCGAGACCCGCGTTACGAGGACGAGTTTTGACGGTAGGCGAAAAGGGCCGCCAATATTTCGGCGGCGGTCATGGCGGCGATCACTTCGGGACGCTTGTCCCTGACCGCCGACCCGCCGATCGGCAGTACGAGGCGGTCGAGCCATCGCCGCTCGCCGCCCTCCTGCGATAACCAGCTTGCGAAGGTGGCGCGCTTCGTCGCCGAGCCGATCATGCCAACATAGGACAGATCGGTTCTCGCCAGTGCCTCGCGCGCGATCATGAAATCGAGCGCATGATCATGCGTCAGGATCACCACGGCAGAACCCGCCCGCATGGCCTTCACCAGCTCTTCCGGCATCGGCGTAAGCCGTGTCTTCGTGTCTGGCGGCAGGTTTGCGAGTTCTTCCTGGCGCGTCTCAACGACGGTGACGGAAAGCGGCAGCGGCGCGAGCGCGGCAGCCAGCGCATGGCCAACATGGCCAGCACCGAAGAGATAGACATCCGGCAGATGCGCCGCTTCGTCCGCCTGCCTGATCTTCAGCTCCGCCGCCAGTTCATCCGTGATCTTCCGAAACCGCAGCTGCGTGCGCCCGCCGCAGCACTGCCCGATCGCCGGCCCGAGGGGAATGTCCATGGACGCGCGGCCGGCGCCCTTCAGGAGCTCACGGGCGTTTCCGATCGCCATGAATTCAAGCTGCCCACCGCCGATCGTGCCCCAACTGGCGCTTTCGGAGACAAGCATGAAGGCGCCCGCCTCACGCGGGGTCGAGCCTTGCGTGCCGATGATGTCTACCAGGATGGAAACGGGGTGGGCGGTAAGGAATTGAAAGAAATCTGTCATGGAAACCAATCCATGTCGTACAGCGGAGGCTGAGTGTGCCGCGCTACCCCCTCATCCGCCTGCCGGCACCTTCTCCCCGAGGGGGAGAAGAGACTCGCGACGATTGCCGCATTCTCCACCGAAGGGCCGGATGAGGGGGCTTGGTTCGGGCGCTTCATCTATCAGTATTCCTCGGGCGCACGATCGCAGGATAAAAGCGCAGAGTGTCATCCCGCTGAAATATCTGTCCTTCAAGCGCAGCTAGGATTGTCTCCAGAACCGCCCGCCTTTCCCGTGTGATCTCGTGATTCCAAAATCGCAGAATCGAATATCCATTGCCATTTAGCCAATGCGTCCGCGTGGCATCAGCGGGATCGGCGGCATGCTGAAAGCCATCGACCTCAACAATCAACCGCATCTCTCGGCAAAGAAAATCGACGACGTAGGGTCCAAGCGGCACTTGGCGCATAAATTTGTGACCGTTCAGCCGCCGATTTCGAAGTTCACCCCAAAGTCGGTACTCTTCTTCGGTGTCACTTCGGCGCAGTCTGCGGGCCTGTTCGGTCTTGCCAGCTCGTCTCTTTGTTATGTCCTCTCGGTTAGGACAAAGTCCGCCATCCGTTCTTTCTTTCGACGAAGAGAAGGGATGTTTCGCCATCGTCACACCCGTCGCAGCCGCTCCACCGCCATCAGCACCCGCTCCGGCGTTGCCGGCGCGTCGAGCCGCGGGCAGATCCTGTAGTCTGCGACGCTCGCCACCGCCATCGAGAGCGCTTCAAACACGGAGATCGCCAGCATCAGCGGCGGTTCGCCGACGGCCTTGGAGCGGCCGATAGTGGCCTCATTGTTTTCCGACCATTCCGCCAGCCGGACGTTGAAGATTTTCGGACGGTCCGAGGCGAGCGGGATCTTGTAGGTGGAGGGGGCATGCGTGCGCAGCCGGCCTTTCTCGTCCCACCAGAGTTCTTCGGTCGTCAGCCATCCCATGCCCTGGACGAAGCCGCCTTCGACCTGTCCGATGTCGATCGCCGGGTTCAGTGAACGGCCGACGTCGTGCAGGATGTCGGTGCGGTCGACCAGATATTCGCCGGTAAGCGTGTCGATCGAGACTTCCGAGCAGGCGGCACCATAGGCGAAGTAGTAAAATGGCGTGCCGCGACCCGCCTGCCTGTCCCAGTGGATCTTCGGCGTCTTGTAGAAGCCGGCGGCCGACAGTTGCACGCGGGCGAAATAGGCCTGTTTGATGAGGTCCGGGAAGGGGATTTCGCTATCGCCGATCTTCACGCGGTTCGGCAGGAAGATGACGTCGGCGGGATCGACGCTCCATTTTTCGGCGGCGAAGGCGACGAGCCGCTCCTTGATCTGCCGGGCGGCGTCGAAGGCGGCCATGCCGTTCAGGTCGGAGCCGGAGGAGGCGGCCGTTGCCGAGGTGTTCGGGACCTTGCCGGTGGTGGTCGCGGTGATCTTCACGCGGTCGATATCGACCTGGAAGCTGTCCGCCAGAACTTGTGCCACCTTGGTATAGAGGCCCTGGCCCATCTCCGTGCCGCCGTGGTTCAGGTGGATCGAGCCATCCTGATAGACATGCACGAGGGCGCCCGCCTGGTTGAAGGCGGTCATCGTAAAGGAAATGCCGAACTTCACCGGCGTCAGGGCAATGCCCTTGCGGATATACCGGCTGTCGCGATTGAAGCTGATGATAGCATTGCGGCGCTCCTGATAGTCGGCGCTCTCCTCCAGTTCGCCGACGATGCGTTCGAGGATGCTGTCTTCGACTTCCTGATGGTAGGGCGTCAGCGTGCGCCCCGAGCCGGGCTGTCCGTAGAAATTCAGCTTGCGGACTTCGAGCGGGTCCTTGCCGGTGGCGTAGGCGATTTCCTCGATGAAACGCTCGGCGCCGAGCATGCCCTGCGGCCCGCCGAAACCGCGGAAGGCGGTGTTCGAGACTGTATGTGTCTTGAGCGGCTTCGACTGCAGATGCACATGCGGGTAGAAATAGCTGGAGTCCGCATGGAAGAGCGCCCGGTCGGTGACCGGTCCGGAAAGGTCGGAGGAGAAGCCGCAGCGCGCCGCATAGGTCGCGTCCACCGCGTGGATCCGGCCTTCGTCGTCGAAGCCGAGTTCGTAATCCACCAGGAAGTCGTGGCGCTTGCCGGTCGCGCTCATGTCCTCGTCGCGGTCGGGGCGGAACTTGACGGCCCGCTTGAGTTTCTTTGCGGCGATCGCGGCAAGGGCCGCAAACTGGTTGCCCTGCGTTTCCTTGCCGCCGAAGCCGCCGCCCATGCGGCGCACGTTCACGGTGACGGCATTCGAGGGAATGTTCAGCGCATGGCCGACGATATGCTGGATTTCGCTCGGATGCTGCGTCGAAGACCAGACCGTGACTTCGTCGTCCTCGCCGGGGATCGCCATGGCGATATGGCCCTCGAGGTAGAAATGCTCCTGGCCGCCGATGCGCATCTGGCCTTTCAGCCGGCGAGGGGCGTTGGCCATTTCAGCCTTGGCGTCGCCGCGCTGCAGCGTCATCGGAGTGATAACGAGCGGGCTGCCGTTTTCGAGCGCGCCGTCGATATCGCTCCAGTGCGGCAGGTCGCGATATTCGATCCTGGCCTTGCGCGCGGCCTTGCGTGCTGCATCGCGGGTTTCGGCGATCACGGCAAAGATCGGCTGGCCGTGGAATTCGACCCTGGTTTCGGCCAGCAGCGGCTCGTCATGGCTGCCGTTGGAGGAAACATCATTGACGCCCGGCACGTCCTTGCCGGTGAAGACCCAGACGACGCCCGGATGCTGGCGGACCTCGGAAAGGTCCATGCTGAGGATGTCCGCATGGGCGCGGTCGGATGTGCCGAGCGCGCCGTGCAGCAGGCCCGCGGGTTCTGGAATATCGTCGATATAATCAGCGGTTCCGGTCACATGCTTATGGGCTGAATCATGTTTCAGCGAACTGTGCATCGGGCCTGAGATCATCGCTTTGGCGGTGTCGAAGGTGGATTTATCCATGGGTCACCTCCGTCATGCAACTCGGAGCGAGCCACCCCCTCATCCGCCCTCCGGGCACCTTCTCCCCGCTGGGGAGAAGGGGGAACGAGACGGCGCGGCACATCCCTTCTCCCCTCGGGGAGAAGGTGGCGGCAGCCGGATGAGGGGGCTTGTTGGGGCAAACAGTCAAGTGATCCATCACGCCACTCCCTCGAACCGTTTCAATTCCACCGGCGTGCCCATCGTTTCCAGGTAGAAGCGCGTAAGCAAATTCTTCGCCGTCAGTTGCCGGTATTCGGCGGTGGCGCGCCAGTCG
The DNA here is from genome assembly GCF_012641395.1 of Rhizobium sp. P32RR-XVIII. Taxonomy (GTDB): domain Bacteria; phylum Pseudomonadota; class Alphaproteobacteria; order Rhizobiales; family Rhizobiaceae; genus Rhizobium. The sequence goes on from NZ_JABAIH010000004.1 coordinate 80,441, forward strand.
GTCAGCGGCTGGAAATCGGCGTCGAAGGCGTCGCGCGCCTTGTCGACGGTTTCCTCGGTCCACGGCTTGCCGATCAACTCCGCCTCGACGGTGCGGGCGCGTTTCGGGGTTCCCGCCATGCCGCCGAAGGCAATGCGAATGTCATTGACGTCGCCTGCGTCATCGAGCGTCAGATAGAAGGCGCCGAGCACGGCGGTGATGTCCTCGTCGCGACGCTTGGTGATCTTGTAGACCGCGAACCGGCTCCCCTCGGCCGGGTAGGGCATGAAGACGCTCTCGACGAATTCGCCGGGCTTGCGGTCCTGCTTGCCGTAATCGATGAAAAAGTCTTCCAGCCGCAACATGCGCGTGCCCATTGCCGAGCGCAGTTTCAGCGTGGCGCCGAGTGCGATCAACGGCGGCGGGCTGTCGCCGATCGGCGAGCCATTTGCGATATTGCCGCCGATCGTGCCCATGTTTCGCACTTGCTCGCCGCCAATGCGGTTGATGAGATTGCCGAGCGTGGGCACCTTCGCGGCGAGAACGTCGAAAGCCTTGGTGTAGGTCACGCCAGCCCCGATCGTGACGCCGCCGTCGGTCGCCTTGACCGTCTGCAATTCGCTCAGGTGATTGATGAAGACAGCCGGGTTCAGCGCCCGCATCTGCTTCGTCACCCAGAGCCCGACATCCGTCGAACCGGCGACGACGATCGCTCCCGGTTCATCAGCCAGAATGCGCGCCAGCGCCTCGACGGAACCGGGGATGATCAATCGCTCTTCGCCGGATGCGATGGTGATCGTCTCGCGTGTCTGCATCGCCCAAAGCCGGGCGACAATATCCGAGCGCGTCTTTTCCAGCGGATCGAACAGCGCGCTCGGCCGTGCGCGGCTGACGGCCTCCGCGGCCTTGACGATCGGTTCGTAGCCGGTGCAGCGACAGAGATTGCCCTGCAGCGCCTTTTCGATCTCAGCCCGGCCGGGCTTTTCGTTCGCAAGCCAGAGACCGTAGAGAGACATCACAAAACCGGGCGTGCAGAAACCGCACTGCGAGCCGTGGTAATCCACCATCGCCTGCTGCACCGGGTGCAGCGTGCCGTCTCTGGCGGCGAGATGCTCGACGGTGACGACATGGGTGCCGTTCATCGAGCCCAGGAAGCGTATGCAGGCATTGACCGTCTCGTAGGACAGCTTGCCGTCCACAAGCCGGCCGACCAGCACCGTGCAGGCGCCGCAATCGCCTTCGGCGCATCCCTCCTTCGTCCCGGTCAACCGGCGCCTCAGCCGCAGGAAATCGAGCAGCGTCTCGGTGGGCTGGACATCGTTGAGTGCGATGTCCTCGCCATTGAGGATGAAGCGGATGCAGTCTTTCATGGTACCCCTTATTGTTGTTTTTTAAATGGTTATGCCGCGGTCCAGCCCCCGTCAATCGAGATGTGGGTGCCGGTCACCTGCCGTGCGTCGTCGCTCGCCAGATAGAGCGCCAGGGCGCCGATCTCCTCGGCCTTGACGAATTCGTGCGTCGGCTGGGCCTTGAGGATCACCTCGGTCTTCACCTGTTCCTCGGTCATGCCGCGAGCCTTGGCCGTATCCGGTATCTGCTTTTCGACGAGCGGCGTCAGGACATAGCCGGGGCAAATGGCGTTCACCGTCACGCCGAACTCGGCAAGTTCGAGCGCTGCCGTCTTCGTCAGGCCTAATATACCATGCTTTGCGGCCACATAGGCGGATTTGAACGGCGAGGCGACGAGCGCGTGCGCCGAGGCGATGTTGATGATGCGGCCATGCTTCTTCGCCTTCATCAGCGGGATTGCGGCGCGCATCGTGTGAAACGAGCTCGACAGGTTGATGGCGATGATCTGGTCCCATTTCTCGATCGGGAAGTCCTCGATCTTCTCGACATGCTGAACGCCGGCATTGTTGACGAGCACATCGACCGCGCCGAAGGTCTTGGCCGCGGTTGCGATAAGATCGGCGATCTCGGCCGGCTTCGTCATATCGGCCGGATGGTAGAGCACGCCGGCCTTCGAGAGCGATTCAAGCCGCTCCACTATCGCCTTGATTTCATCGGTGTTTCCGAAGCCGTTGATGACGACGTTGTCACCCTTTCCGGCAAAGGCGGTGGCAATCGCAAGGCCGATGCCACTGGTGGATCCGGTGACGACAACGGTTCTCTTCATGCTCTTCTCCTTGTGGCTTGTTCCCGACGCACTACCCGGAAGGTATGCGCAAAGCGGCGCTTCTGGCAATCGCGCGCGACATGGATTTGCAAGTGAAGCGAGCGGCCGAGATGGCCGGGTGCGTAGCTGCTTGTTATTTCGTTTTATTTTCTTTTCACGTTCGCTTTGGTGCCTTAATGATTTTCACCGATAGAAGCGATGCGCATTGGAGGGACAGCGTGAGCGGATATGTTTTGGCGATCGATCAGGGCACGACGTCGACACGAGCGATCATCTTCGATGGCGACATGAAGATCGCCGGAGCCGGCCAGAAGGAGTTTACCCAGATCTATCCGCGCTCGGGCTGGGTCGAGCACGATCCCGAAGAAATCTGGGATTCGGTGGTTTCGACCATCAAGATGGCGCTCAGGGAAGCGAAGATCAAAGCCAAGGATATCGCAGCGCTTGGCATCACCAATCAGCGCGAGACCGTCGTCGTGTGGGAGCGCGAAACCGGCAAGCCGATCCAGAACGCCATCGTCTGGCAGGATCGCCGCACGGCGACTTACTGCGACAATCTCAAGCGCCAGGGTCTCGAGAAGACATTCACGAAGAAGACGGGGCTCATTCTCGATCCCTATTTCTCCGGCACCAAGCTTTCCTGGATGCTGGCCAACGTGAAGGGCGCGCGGGCGCGTGCTGCCAGAGGCGACCTCTGCTTCGGTACTATCGACACCTTCCTCATCTGGCGGCTGACCGGCGGCAAGAGCTTCGTCACCGATGCCACCAATGCGTCACGCACGCTCATGTACAACATCGCCGAGAACAGATGGGACGAGGAACTGCTCGAAATCCTGCGCGTGCCGGCCGCAATGTTGCCGGAGGTCAAGGATTGCGCCGCCGATTTCGGCGTTACCGATCCCTCTATCTTCGGCGTCGCTATCCCGATTCTCGGCGTTGCCGGCGACCAGCAGGCCGCGACCATCGGCCAGGCCTGCTTCGAGCCCGGCATGTTGAAATCAACCTACGGCACGGGCTGCTTCGCACTGCTCAACACCGGCGCTGACATCGTGCGTTCCAAGAACCGGCTGCTCACCACCATCGCTTATCGCTTGAACGGTGAAACGACCTATGCGCTCGAAGGCTCGATCTTCATCGCGGGCGCGGCCGTGCAATGGCTGCGCGACGGCCTTGGCATCATCGACACCGCTGCGAAAACCGGGGAGCTTGCCGAACTGGCCGACCCGACGCAGGAGGTCTATCTGGTCCCGGCGTTCACCGGCCTCGGCGCGCCGCATTGGGATCCGAAGGCACGCGGCGCAATCTTCGGTTTGACGCGCAATACCGGTCCCGCCGAATTTGCCCGCGCGGTGCTCGAAGCCGTCTGCTATCAGACGCGCGACCTGCTCGAAGCCATGCAGAAGGACTGGAGGAACGGCAAGGAGGACACGGTGCTGCGCGTCGACGGCGGCATGGTCGCTTCCGACTGGACGATGCAACGCCTTTCCGACCTGCTGGAAGCCCCCGTCGACCGCCCGGCCATCCTCGAAACCACAGCACTCGGCGCTGCCTGGCTTGCCGGAAGTAGGGCAGGCGTGTGGCCCGACCGCAAGGGCTTTTCCGCCAAGTGGAAACGCGACCGGCGCTTCGAGCCTGATATGGACGACAAGACGCGGGCGGCCAAGCTGAAGGGGTGGCGCAGCGCCGTGAAGCGGACATTGAGCGAAGCATAAGGCGCTTTGCTTCCGCAAAGCGTGTACCCCGACAGCAGCCGTTGGCACAGCATCCTCAATCAGCATTGAAGTTGTGATAGAATGGCCCTGGATTGGACCATCGGGTCTCGATGATCGCCAATCTTCGTTTCCTCGATGTGATTTACGGAGGGAAGGTGCCATGGCCAAGGGACAGCTGCGCAGCAACCGCGAGATACGCAAACCCAAGAAGGACAAGAGCGCTCCGAAGTCTGCGGTGGTAGCCGGATCGCAGGTTCGGCATGCCGAAAGCACGACGGTGCTCGGAAGAAAAGACAAATAGCAGGGCTCGTTCGGCGACATGCAAAACGACTTGCGCCGTTTTTTCAAATCCTGTACTGATCGGTATAGATGATGAAGATCAGTACAGGAGAAAATGTCATGTCTGCTCTCGTTCCGCCATTCACGCTTGAAACCGCCATTCAGAAAGTTCGCCTCGCCGAAGACGGCTGGAACAGCCGCAACCCGGACAAAGTCTCGCTGGCCTATACGCCCGACAGCCGCTGGCGGAACCGGGCCGAATTCGTCAACGGCCGCGCCGAGATCGTCGCATTCCTCACGCGCAAATGGGCCAAGGAGCTGGACTACCGGCTGATCAAGGAGCTGTGGACCTTCGGCGGGAACCGTATTGCCGTGCGCTACGCCTATGAGTGGCACGACGACAGCAACAACTGGTTTCGTTCCTATGGCAACGAGAATTGGGAATACGATGAAGCGGGCTTGATGCAGCGGCGTTTCGCCTGCATCAACGATCTTCCCATCAAGGAATCGGACCGCAAATTCCACTGGCCCCTCGGCCGCCGGCCGGATGATCATCCGGGCCTCTCGGACCTTGGCCTCTGAGGAAAGGCACCCGCTCTGAAAACGCTCTACGAACGCGCCGATGTGGTGCCGCTGCTTGCTGAAACCTTTCGCGAGCTGGGTTTCGAAGGCGCGACGCTCAGCCGGATCACCGAGCGGACCGGTATCGGCAAAGGCAGCCTCTATCACTTCTTTCCCGGCGGGAAGGAAGAGATGGCGGCTGCGGTGCTTGCTGAGGTCGATCGCTGGTTCGAGGATTTCGTCTATGAGCCGCTGCGCCGCGACGAGCCTGCTGCGGCAATCGGCGCGATGTGGCGGAACGTCGACGAGTATTTCCGCTCCGGAGGGCGCATCTGCCTGGTCGGCGCCTTTGCGCTGGACGAGACCCGCGAGCGTTTTGCCTCCACCATCAATGGCTATTTCCAACGCTGGATCGATGCGCTTGCCGATGCCCTTGTTCGCAGCGGCCGCGCGGCAGGCGAGGCGAGGGCGGCGGCTGAAGATGCCGTGGTAGGAATACAAGGCGCGCTGGTGTTGTCGCGCGCCCTCGATGACAAGTCGTTGTTCAAACGCGCGCTCGATCAGATGGCGAAGCGGTTGAGTGTCACTGCTTGAACCAGGGGCTCCTCACGCTCCAGAAAATGACGCTGCCGCCGAGATAGTCGTCGGCGAAGGCTGTGAACTCTTCCTTGGTGAAGGGCTTCTTCGTCTTCGGATTCTTGTAGGTCAGCGTCGGCTCCTGCACGGCCATGCCGACATAGGCAAGCTTACCCTTGTACTGGTTGAAGAAGGGATAGGAGTTCTTCATCTGCGCCTTCCGGTTGGGCACGATGTCCGGTCCGCCCAGCCCGATATTGTTCTTTGCCGCGAAATCGAAGAGGCGGCTCATGTACTTGTGGTCGTTCTCCCATTCGCAGGGCCAGAAGTTCACATATTGAACGACCATGGATTTTACGAAGGCCTTGCGCGCGAAGCCGAGGTTTTCCATTTCCCCGGAGAAATAGGCGTCGCAGGAGAAATCCTTCGGCTCGTTCTTCGGATCGAGATCGATCGACGTTTCGGGTAGGTTGATGCCGTAGACGCGTCCGTCGAATTTTGCAGCCAGCGCGGCGATAAGCGCCTGATAGCGCTCGCGAACCGCCGGGTTCCATTGCTGCGCCACCCAGCCTGAACCGATGCCCTTGTTCTCGCCCGGATTGTCGAACTGCGGCGCAAGGCCACCGCCATACTCGGTGCCGGTGAGCATGTAGTCCGGGATGTTGCGGGCTTTCGGATTGAAGAAGCGGTCCTGCACTTGGATGAAGAGCTTCTTGTGAAGACCGTCGGTGATGGCGAGATCTCTCTCGATTGCAGAGAAGTCGTATTCGCCTTTCGCCGCTTCCAGCATCTTCCAATTATAGACGACCTGCGCGCCGCCGATATCCGGCCGCTCGAGCAGGGCCTTGGCGGCGTCGAGATTTCCGGAGCTGGTATAGATGAAGTTCTGGGGCGCGGCCGATGCGGCAGTGGCGCTCACGCAGATGACGGCAAATGTGGAAAGGGTGCTTGCAATAGGCTTCATCGGCTTCCTAAAAATCGATTGGATATGGATTGCCTCGACGGTCAGCGAGCCATCCACACGAAAGCAGGCGGTTCCATGGCAGATGTGCCGGCGCATCATCTGTGGTTAATCACGGCCGCCTCAACAGGTTAATGCGATGCGCTGAGCTTCGCATATTGCCGCCGATACTCAGCCGGCGTCACGCCGACTTGCCGCGTGAAGGCCCGTCGCAGCGTATCGGCATCGGCAAAGCCGCATTCGGAAGCGACCTGCTTTGGTGCGTGGCCCCCTTCCAACAGGGTTCGCGCGGCCGTGATACGGGCAGCCTCCACCCAGGCGGCCGGTGTCGTGCCGACCTCGTCGCGGAACAGCCGCGCGAAATGGCGCGGGCTGAGTTCCATCCGGTGCGCCAGTGCGGCAACGCTGTGGTCCGCGGCCGGATTGACGGCAATCCAGCGCTGCACTTCCTGCAATGCGGACCGGCCGGCGGGCGCGGCTTCGCCCTTCCGGCTGAACTGCATCTGCCCGCCTGGCCGCTTGAAGAACATGACGAGCTGGCCTGCGACCCTCATCGCGACATCGCGCCCTAAATCCTCCTCGACGAGCGCAAGCGCCAGATCGAGCCCGGCGGTAACGCCGGCAGCGGTTCGCAATGGTCCGTCCCGGACATGGATGGCATCGGCCTCGACGGTCACTGTGGGATAGGTTTTGGCGAGCGTGTCAGCCACCGCCCAGTGCGTCGTGATCCGGCGCCCGTCAAGAAGGCCGGCCGCAGCCAGCATGAAGGCGCCGCTGCAGACGGAACCGTAGCGCCTCGCCTTCGGTGCTGCCCGGCGCAGCCATGCAATCATCTTTGCGCCGGGTGCGATCTCCGCCGCATTGGGGCAACCGGCGACGAGCAAGGTATCGATCTTCGGGATGTCGTCGCCCACGACGTAGTCCGTGACAAGCCGCGCGCCCGAAGAACTGCGGATATGGCCGTGCTCCACTGCGATCACCAGCAGCCGGTAGATCTCCTTGCCCGCCTGGACATTGGCCTCGGCGAAGACGTCGAGCGGGCCTGAGACGTCGAGGAGCTGTACGCCTGGAACGGCGAGGATGGCGATGGTCTTCGTTTTGTTTGTCACGGCAGCGTCCGCTCCGGTCAGGTTTTGGCAGTAAATGACGTGTTGCGTCGATTGAGGACAATTTCTGCCGCTTTTACTCTCGACCTTGTCCAACCGCAAGGAGATAAACCATGACACTTTCGATCGATGGCATCAGCATCCCCGACAGCAGGCTTGCGCGAGAGATAACCGCGCTGGTTCGCGATACGGAATCGTCGCTGCTTTTTCACCATTCCAGCCGCGTTTACTATTTCGCGGCGCTCGCCGGGAAACGGCGCGGCCTGAGCTTCGATCCGGAGCTGCTCTATGCCGGCGCCATGTTTCACGACATGGGGCTGACCCACCAGCACAGCAGCGCGGATGAGCGCTTCGAGGTCGACGGCGCCAATGCCGCCCGCGATTTTCTCAAGAGCCACGGCATTTCGCAGGCCGATATCGATACCGTCTGGACGGCAATTGCGCTGCACACCACTCCCGGCATACCGCAACACATGCATCCTGTCGTGGCACTGGTCACGGCCGGCGTCGAGATGGACGTGCTGGGGCTGGCCTACAAGGAATACAGCGATGCCGAGCGCGAGGCGGTGGTGCATGCCCATCCGCGCGGCGATCACTTCAAGGAAAACATCATCCAGACCTTCTATGACGGCATCAAGCACAAGCCGGAAACGACGTTTGGCAACGTCAAGGCCGACGTTCTCGCGGACAAGGATCCGCATTTCCACCGCGGCAATTTCTGCAGCGTCATCCGTTGCTCGCACTGGGCAAGCTGACGAGAGACATGGGCCGCTGCCAGCAGGTAGCGGCCCTCTCGTTAGGGCTGCTCCTTTCCCATCGATAATTTTTGCTGCGCCGTGTCGGAAGCCGGGTTACTCCTTCGTCATTGAGAGGAGGAGTAACAGATGCTCTACGCGATCCTTTGCTATGCCAACGAAGAGACGGTCTTCTCCTGGTCCAAGGAGGAGGAAGACGCCGTCATGGCGAAACTCCATGCAGTGCAGGCACCGGTCGCCAGGGCCGGCAAGCTTGGTCCGGTCGGACGGCTGATGCCGACGACGGCTGCGACCACCGTGCGCAAGGGCAAGGAAGAGCCGCTCGTACTCGATGGTCCCTTTGCCGAAACCAAGGAAGCGCTGCTCGGTTTCTACGTCGTCGATTTCGAGACCCTCGATGAGGCAATCGCCTTCTCGAAGGAGCTCTCGGCGGTCAATCCCGGCTCGACATCCTATGAAATTCGGCCGTTCTATGTCTTCCGGCCCGGAGAAGCAGCCGCATGACAGATATTGCCTGGATCGACGTTGCGCTGACTGCTGCCCGGCCGAAGGCTCTGGGAGCGCTGCTGCGTTACTTCCGCAATCTCGACATCGCGGAAGAAGCGTTTCAAGAGGCATGCCTGCGCGCGATCCGCACCTGGCCGGACAAGGGCCCGCCGCGTGACCCGACCGCCTGGTTGATCTTCGTCGGCCGCAACAGCGGTATCGACGCCGTGCGCAAGCAGTCGAAGACCCAGGCGCTGCCCGACGAGGACCTGATTTCCGACAAAGAGGATGCCGAAGGCGAACTCGCTGACCGGCTCGACGACTCCAACTATCGTGACGATATCCTGCGGCTGCTTTTCATCTGCTGCCATCCGGACCTGCCGGCGACGCAGCAGATCGCGCTGGCGCTGCGCATCGTTTCCGGCCTTTCCGTACAGCAGATCGCGCGCGCCTTTCTCGTCGGCGAAAGCGCCATGGAGCAGCGCATCACCCGCGCCAAGGCGCGAGTCGCCAAAGCTGGCGTGCCTTTCGAAACGCCGGGACCCGAGGAACGGGCGGAACGGCTGTCGATCGTCTCGACGATGATCTATCTCATCTTCAACGAGGGCTACTCGCAGGGCGATCCGAAATGCGAGGCGGCTGCCTTCAGCGACGAGGCGATCCGGCTCGGACGCCTGATGCTCCGCATTTTTCCGGGTGAGCCTGAGATCATGGGTCTCCTGGCGTTGATGCTGCTGCAGATATCGCGGCGCGAGGCGCGCTTCGATGCCAACGGCGAACTGGTCTTGCTCGAAGACCAGGACCGCTCGCGCTGGAACCATGCACTGATCAACGAAGCGCTGAACCTGCTCGACAAGGCGATCCGCCATCGCCAGCCTGGTCCCTACCAGTTGCAGGCGGCGATTGCCGCCCTCCATTCGCGGGCGAAGCGCGCCGAGGATACCGACTGGGCAGAGATCGATCTGCTCTACGGCGTGCTCGAGCGCGTTCATCCGTCTCCGGTCGTCACGCTCAATCGCGCTGTCGCGGTCTCGAAGCTCAAGGGGCCGGAGGAGGCATTGCAGCTCGTCGAAACGCTCGGCGAAAAGCTTAACGGCTACTTTTACTATCATGGCCTGCGCGGCGGGCTGCTGAAGCAGATGGGGCGAGTGAAAGAGGCGCGCGAAGCCTTCGATCATGCGATCGCGCTTGCGAATTCCGCTGCCGAAGCGGCTCACATCCGCCTGCAGATCGACAAGCTGCAGAGCGAGCCAGCGCACCCGGCCGCGAAATAAATTTCAAGAAAAATGACTGGTGATGTCGGGACGGCGATTGCCGGGACGTCCTTGCAACAACCTGACGGAAAACAGGTTTCGCTCAACAGGAGGAATGCCGAAAATGACTGCCGAAGCAACACATGAACTCGTTCTCGTCCGCGAATTCGATGCTCCGCGTGAGAAGATCTTCAAGGCCTGGACGGATCCTGAACTCATGAAGGAATGGTTCGTCCCGCGCCCCTGGACCATCACAAAGGTCGAGAGCGACGTCCGCCCGGGCGGTTCGAGCCTTGTCGTCATGCGCGGTCCGGAAGGTCAGGAATTTCCAAATCGCGGTGTCTACCTGGAGGTCGTCGAAAACGAGAAGCTCGTCTTCACGGATGCCTATACCAGCGCCTGGGTTCCCTCCGAAAAGCCCTTTATGACCGCCACGGTCCTTCTCGAAGACCTGGGTAACGGCCGAACCAAGTACACGGCCAAGGTGGTGCATTGGCGCGCTGAAGACAAGGAAGCGCACGAAAAGATGGGCTTCCATGAAGGCTGGGGGAAGGCGGCCGATCAGCTCGCCGAGCTTCTCGCGCGCCTCTGACGCTCGAAGCAGTTCAAGCCGGCGCTGAAGCGGTTTCGATCCAGAATCCGCCAGCGCCCGCAACCCTTTGATTTTGGATTCGGATTGGCAACGGCTTATATATGTAGTAACGTTTCTACATAGAGGTGGCTGCCATGACAGTTATGACCAGCAGGGAATTCAACCAGGACAGCAGCGGCGCGAAGAAAGCGGCCGCGAAGGGGCCGGTATTCATTACCGATCGCGGCAAGCCGTCGCATGTTCTGTTGACTATCGAGGAATATAGCAAGCTCGCGCAAAAAGGGCCGAGTATTGCGGAGCTTTTCTATTCTCCGGGCGCGGACGAGATCGAGTTCGAGCCGCCGAGGATTGATGATTTCGGGCTGAAGCCTGCCGATTTTTCCTAAATGTATCTCCTTGATACGAATGTTCTGTCGGAGTTCCGCAAGCTGCTTACCGGCAAGGCAGATCATGTCTTTGCCGAATGGTTCTCCGAGATTCCTTCCGAGCGTCTCTATATCTCGGTCATAACGCTTTTCGAGATTGAGAACGGGATATTGAGGCTGGAGCGGCGCGATGCTGAGCAAGCGTCGGTCTTGCGGCACTGGTTCGTGCAGGCGAGGGCGCAATTACAAGGCCGCATCATCGACATCGACCAGGGTATTGCGTTACGTTGTGCTGCCTTGCACGTACCCGATCCTCGCTCGATGCGAGATTCGTTTATTGGAGCGACGGCGATGGTGCATGGGCTGACGCTGTTAACCCGCAACGTTCGCGATTTCCAGGCGATGGATATCGAGATCGTCAATCCGTGGGATCGCGCGGCCTGACACAGCCGCGAAAGCTTCATATCACAATCTGTGATCGCGGATTTCAACAACTTAAATTTGTTCCCTTTTTGTGGCCGCGCTAGTGTTTTTCATCGTTTACGAGCGAGGCCTCTATGCCAATCAGAATCCAACCCATTACGATACAGCTTATAGAAGCCTATCGCGCCGTCCTCGACGCTGTCGCACGCGAACGGAAATATCTGTCGCGCGAGAGCGCCCCGCCGATCGAGCAGACCAGGACATTTGTGCTTGGCAATATAGAGGCCGGTAATCCTCATCTTTTGGCGATGGATGGTGAAGCCGTGGTTGGCTGGTGCGATGTGCGGCGCAACTCGGACTTTAACACGAGGCATAGCGGCACGCTCGGAATGGGTTGCTTGCCAGTTTATCGCAATCGCGGGATTGGGCAGGCTCTTCTTGGCGAGACGATCGCCGCGGCAAGGCGCATCGGACTCACGCGTATCGAGCTTAGCGTCTACGCGTCAAACCATGCGGCAATAAGGCTTTATGAAAAGATGGGCTTTGTCAAAGAGGGTATCCGCCGAAACGCGATCTTTCATGATGGCGCCTATGACGACACTTTTATCATGGCCATCGTTGATTGCACGCAATAGGGGCCGTTTCGACGGCCTCACCCATCAACTGCATCGAACGATCCGATCCAGAATTTCCGGTTGCCCTTCGCCGCCGGCATTCTTATCTCCATGGCACATTCAACAGGATTGCCGACCATGGAATTGGGTCTTTATACCTTCGCCGACGTGAACCCCGATCCGGCGCGCAGCAAGGGCGCTGAAGGAGCCGAGAGGCTCAAGCATCTCATCGAGGAAATCGAGCTTGCCGACCAGGTGGGGCTCGATGTGTTCGGGCTCGGCGAGCATCACCGGCCCGACTACGCCGTTTCGGCGCCTGCCGTTGCGCTTGCCGCGGCTGCAGTGAAGACGGAGAATATTCGGCTGACCAGCGCGGTGACCGTGCTTTCCTCGGACGATCCGGTGCGCGTCTTCCAGCAGTTTGCGACGCTTGACCTCATCTCGAATGGCCGTGCCGAGATCATGGCGGGGCGCGGTTCGTTCATCGAGTCCTTCCCGCTCTTCGGTTATAACCTCGAAGATTACGACCAGCTCTTCGAAGAGAAGCTCGATTTGTTGCTGGCGCTGCGCGAAGGCGAGGTGGTCAACTGGCAGGGCGAACTGCGTGCGCCGATCAACGGCCGAGGCGTCTATCCGCGTCCGCTGCAGGATCCGCTGCCGCTCTGGATCGCCGTCGGCGGCACGCCGCAATCCGTGGCACGTGCCGGCGCGCTCGGTCTGCCTGTGGCACTTGCGATCATCGGCGGCGAGCCGCGCCGCTTTGCGCCGCTGTTTGATCTTTACCGCGAGGCGGCGCGCCGGGCCGGGCAGGATCAGTCGAAGCTGAAGACGAGCATCAACGTCCATGGGTTCATCGCCGATACGACGGATGCGGCAGCCGACCAATTCTACGGTCCGCAGGCCGAAGTCATGAACCGCATCGGCCGCGAGCGGGGCTGGGGACCGACAAGCCGGGCGCATTTCGACATGTCGCGTGGACCTTCCGGAGCGCTCTTCGTCGGAGACCCCGAAGTGGTGGCCGAGAAGATCGTCGCACACCACAAGATCTTCAAGAACGATCGCTTCCTGTTGCAGATGGCGATCGGCCTCATGCCGCATGACCAGATCATGCGCGGTATCGAACTCTACGGCACGAAAGTGGCTCCGCTTGTCAGAAAGGCATTGACTGACACAGGCGAAGGGGCGAAAGCCACGGCCTGAACCCCGTGAGGACTGCGCCTTGCGGCAGGCCGGGAAAAGAGATGGTAATCGAAAACGACGACGAGCTGGTTAAACTGAAGGACATCGGCCGCATCTGCGCCAACGCCATTCAGGTGATGGCAGCGTCCGTGGAGCCCGGTATGACGACGCTCGAGCTCGACGAGATTGGACGCAAGGTGCTGGAGGATGCCGGCGCGCGTTCGGCGCCGGAAGTCTGCTATCAGTTTCCGGGTGCCACTTGCATCAGCGTCAACGAGGAAATCGCTCACGGCATTCCCGGTGCGCGGGTGATCCGTCCGGGCGATCTCATCAACATCGATGTCTCGGCCGAAAAGGGCGGCTTCTTTTCCGATACCGGCGCCTCCTTTACCGTGCCACCGGTCAAGCCGAAGATCGAGAAGCTCTGCCGCGATGGCAAACGCGCGCTCTGGGTGGGTCTCAATCAGGTGAAGGCCGGCGAGCCGCTGGCGAAAATCGGCAAGGCCGTCGGCGCCTTTGCCGCAAAGAACCGGTACACGCTGGTCGCCAACCTCGCGAGCCACGGCATCGGCCGTTCGCTGCACGAGGAGCCCGGCGAGCTTTCCACCTGGCCGGACCCTTCCGAGAAGCGGATGATGACCGAAGGCCTCGTCTTCACCGTCGAACCGTTCCTGTCGCTTGGCGCGACATGGGCCGAAGGCGGTGACGATGCGTGGACGCTCTATTCCGATCCACAGGCTCCGACCGTCCAGTTCGAGCATACGGTCGTCGCAACCCGGAACGGTCCGCTGATCTTGACGCTGCCTGATGGTGCCGTTTAACGGCGCTTGCTGCCTAAGCGTTTGCGCTCAGCTGCGTTCCTCCGGCTTGCCGCCCTGCAGAATTTCCGTCGCGGCGCGTTCCAGGATGCTGGCGATGCGGGCGGCTTCCGCCTTCGACCACGGATAACGCACACGGAGCGCCGAGCGCAGCAGCAAGCGGGCGTCGCGGATGTTGCCGCTGTCGCGCATGAAATCCTCTTCATCATCAGTGTCGCGGTGGCGGCCATGGTGCTCCGCATCCAACATGCGGTTGACGAAAGCCATCTTCTCGCCGATGCGCTCGAGCCTGCTCAGTGTCTGCATGATCATCGCGCGATTTTCCTCGACCTTTTGCCTGCCGCGCTCAGTGATCTTGTAAAGCTTCTTCGTGCCCTCGGCTTCCACCTCGGCCAGTTCCATTTCCTCGAGATAAGTCAGCGCCGGATAGATGACGCCGGGGCTCGGAACGTAGAAGCCGCCTGAGCGCTCCTCCAGCGTCTTGATCAGCTCGTAGCCGTGGCGCGGGCGCTCTTCGAGCAGTGCCAGCAGCACGAGTTGAAGATCGCCCGCCGAAAACTTGCGGCCCATTCCCATCCGGATCGCCTCGCCGAACATGCCGCCTCGTTTGAAACCTCTCATGGTTTGCTCCTTTATCGTTCGATGTATCATTTGTTATATCGTAAAATATATATCGTAAGATACTCCTTTCAAGAGACGCCCAAGAATTTGCGGAATTGATCAATCGATCAGATTTTCTCGTTTGTCGCTGTCGTTGTGCGGCGCGATAAAGCCACGCATGTTGGCACGCAGCGGAAATGATTCAGTGAGCCTCTTCGGGACGGCGCTTGCCGGCATGATCGCGATGTCGGCGGCCATGGGTTTCGGACGGTTTTCCTACACACCGATCCTACCCGGCATGTTGAGCGGCGTGCCCCTTTCTCCGGCGGATGCAGGGTTCATCGCCTCGGCAAATTTTGCCGGTTACCTGGCGGGTGCCGTGCTCGCCGCCTACGGCTGGGCCACGGGGCATGAACGAAAGATTGCCCTTTTGGCGCTTCTGGCGAACGCCCTGCTGCTTGCTGCAATGGCCGCGACGGATTCCGTGCTCGTCTTCGCGGTAATCCGCTTTCTTGCCGGATTGGCAAGCGCCTTTGCGATGATCTTCACCTCGTCGATCGTGTTGAGCCACGGCATGGCTGCCGGTAACGATCACGTTCAGGCGGCGCACTTCGGCGGTGCCGGGGTGGGTATTGCGCTCTCTTCCGTCATGGTGATGCTGATCGGTCTCATCTTTGCCGACGGGGCCAGCTGGCGTGCTGATTGGATTACCGGCGCACTGTTCTCGGCGCTCAGCCTCGTGGCCGTTTGGGCCCTGCTGCCATTGGAGCCGGTGCGCGCGGGCAATTCAGGCAAGGAGCCGCCGATAGCCTGGAAGCTGCCGACGGTTCTGCTGACGCTATCTTATGGCATCTTCGGATTCGGCTACGTGATCACGGCGACCTTCCTCGTCACCATCGCACGCATGGATGCCGCAGGGCGGACGGTCGAATTCCTCTGCTGGTTCATCGCCGGCCTGACCGCAACCGTCGCGCTTTTTGCGTGGCGACCGCTCGTGCGTCCGCTTGGCCTCGGCTGGGTCTATGTCGCCACTCTTCTGGTGGAGGCGGTGGGAGTTCTCGCGACGGTGCTTCTGCCGCACTTGATAGCGCCGCTCATCGGCGGGGCTCTCTTCGGCGTAACCTTCCTCGCCATTACTGCCTATGGACTTCAGATCGGCCGCAAGCTGGTGCCGGAAAGCGCGCGCCGCATCTTTGCAACAATGACCGCGGCCTTCGGTCTCGGCCAGATCATCGGCCCCATCGTCGCCGGCTGGATCGCTGAGCGAACCGGCAGCTTCACGGTGCCGACCTATATCGCCGCAGCGGCTCTCATTCTGTGCGCAGCGCTCGTGTTGCCGGTGATCAAGAGGTTGCACTAGGCCGTTACAATTACGTAACGATGGGGTGAGCCCATTGCCGCACCTCGCGAACTGCCGTAGTTTTCGCCGCAATTAGTCTGTTTAGAGACTCCGAAAACTCCAGTTCAGGAAAGCAAGCTCTCCCGTGTTCGTATCCTATTTTCCCAAGCCCAGGCTTTTCTTCACCTCAGCTGTAGCTTGGGCGCTTGTGGCCGTTCTCGTTTGGTATTTCGTGGGTTCCGGACTCGGATCCCTGATTGGCCTGCCGCCGCTGCCCCCGGGCCAGGACGCGCCGATCGGCGTCTCGGTCTTCTGGTCGGCACCGTTCCTGTGGTTTTACGTCTACTATGTTTTGGCGGTTGCGCTCTTTGCCGCCTTCTGGTTCACCTACAGCCCGCACCGCTGGCAGATGTGGTCAGTGCTCGGCTCTGCGCTGATCATCTTCAATACGTATTTCTCGGTTCAGGTGAGCGTTGCCATCAATGCCTGGTACGGACCGTTCTACGATCTGATCCAGCAGGCTCTCGCGAAAACGGCACCGGTGACTGCATCTCAACTCTATCTCGGCATGTTGGGTTTCGCCGGCATCGCCTTCGTGGCGATCACCGTCGGCGTGCTCAATCTCTTCTTCGTCAGCCACTGGATCTTCCGCTGGCGCACGGCGATGAACGAATACTATATGTCGTACTGGCCGAAGCTTCGTCATATCGAAGGCGCCTCACAGCGTGTTCAGGAAGACACGATGCGCTTCTCGTCCACGGTGGAAAGCCTCGGCGTGAGCCTCGTCAGCTCGGTCATGACGCTGATCGCCTTTCTGCCGGTGCTCTTCAAGATCGGCGCCAGCATCACCGAACTGCCGCTGATCGGCGAGGTACCGCATGCGCTCGTCTGGGCGGCGCTCTTCTGGTCGATCTTTGGAACGGTCTTCCTCGGTCTTGTCGGCTTCAAGCTGCCGGGACTCGAATTCCGCAACCAGCGCGTCGAGGCGTCTTATCGCAAGGAACTGGTTTATGGCGAAGACCACGCCGACCGCGCCACGCCGCCGACAGTGGCGGAGCTCTTCGCCAATGTGCGGCGCAACTACTTCCGTCTCTATTTCCACTACATGTATTTCAACGTTGCCCGCATCTTCTACCTGCAGGCCGACAACCTTTTCAGTCTGATCGTGCTCGTTCCTTCGATCGTGGCCGGCAAGCTGACGCTCGGCCTGCTGACGCAGATCAACAACGTTTTCGATCAGGTGCGAGGCTCGTTCCAATATCTGGTCAATTCGTGGACGACGATCGTCGAGCTGTTGTCGATCTACAAGCGCCTACGCACCTTCGAATCCGCGATAGAAGGCGAGCCATTGCCTGACATCGATCAACGCTATCTGGAGCGCGAAGCGGGTATCATCCACGTCGACGGTTAAGCGGAGCGCGCTGATCTTGTGACGGGTAGCGGCACCATTCGCCGCTCCCCTTCATTCCGCGGGATAAGTGCAGAAGGACGACCTAAAGCCCTGATGTCTGCGTCTGCTCCTTCAGCTTCACCCACGCCTTGATCATCGGAATCGCTTCCGAATAGCTGACGCAGGCGACATCCGGGCGGTGGCAGACGTCGCTCACCAGCCGGTCGAGCGCCCGCCAATAGGCGCCGCTGTTCATTTCCACGAAGTGGAAGCCGAGTTGGAGGGGAATACGGTCTCCAGCATATTGCTTGTCGAAGGCGTTCCTGAAAGCGGTATAGGCGCGTTCTTCGAAGGCCTTGCTGTCGGCCTTGTCTTCCTTGCCTTTGGATTGGCGGACGAAGAGGTTGTAGTCCATGCCGATGACCGGCTTGTCGTTCGGTCCCTCGGGAATGAGAGGCAGACCGAACCGGACGACGCCGTCTTCCATCACCGGCATCGCGGGACCCTTGGTGACCAAGCTGGCGTCATAGGAAAAGCCGGCTTTCCTCTCTGCAGCAACCATGTCGCCGCCCGCCGTTGCGGATAGGTAGGGAGCACGAAAACCCTTGATGCCGTGCTCGACCAGATCCTGCCAGCCTTGCGGCTCTTCGAGATCGACGCTTTTCCACGCGCTCTTCAGCGTTGCCTTGAACGTCGCGTATTCCTGGGACCAATCGGCCTCGCTCCATTGGCGGCCGTCGAAATGCCCGCAGCCGTGGCTGGAAATGTCGTGACCCTCGAGATGCGCATGCCAGATGTTGCCGAGCCGCTCGCGGATTTCGTCGTCGCTTTGGGCAAAACCGACGTTCGATTTTCCGCGTTTCTGATGAGGGGCTTGGTAGGCTTTCTTCGCAGCCTGATTCATCAGGAAGGTGCAGGAGAGAAAATAGGTGAAGTGGGCGCCATTCCGGGCAGCCATCTCGCGGCTCTTCTGCCAGAGCGCGTTATCATGCGCGCCGTCGAAGGAAACGATCAACAGCTGCTTCGGCGGCTGGTCAGCGGCCTGTACGGGGAGGGAGGCGACAAGACAAAGCGCCAGCGAGGCAGGAAAAATAGGATGAAGCATGGATACCGTGATAATTTGTTTGCGGTTTTCCTGTTACAGAATTGCGGCAAAGCTGCGGTCTTGCTGGCGTTTTTCGGCATCTACCGCTAAGCCTCGGTAATCGGACAGGAGACGCACCATGGCATTGCTTATCATCGGCATCATACTTTTTCTCGGGCTCCATCTGGTGAGGGTGATCGCGCCCGGATTTCGCCAATCGATGATCGCAAGCCTCGGAGAGAACGGCTGGAGGATCGCCTACTCGGTCGTCAGCATTCTGTCGCTGATCGTGCTTATCTACGGATTCGGCCAGGCGCGGCAGGTAACCGGTATGCTGTACAATCCGCCGGTGTGGATGGCGCACATCGCTATCACCCTGATGCTGATCGCGCTGATCTGTCTTGCCGCCTCGCTGCTCCCCGCAGGTCACATTGCGGTCAGGACAAAGCATCCAATGGTGCTGTCGGTGAAGATCTGGGCATTCGCGCATCTTTTGGCTAACGGCGAGACCTCGTCTGTGCTGCTGTTTGGTGCCTTCCTTGCCTGGGGCGTCATTCTCCGCATCTCGTTGAAGCGGCGCCAGCGGGCAGGCGAGCTGAAGCTCCGGCCCTTCGTTTCCGGCAAGTTCGATCTCTACGCCATCGTCATCGGCGCTGTCGCCTGGGCGTTGTTGATCTGGAGGGTGCACGAGTGGCTGATAGGCGTTTCGCCGCTCGCTATGTGACGAATCTTTGGCATCCCCCTTACAAGTGCCGCAAAATGGAGTAGAAGGCCGCAGAATATGCGGGAACGCATGGACTGGGCTTATCCGCGCCGGAGACGAGAATGGTATTCAACGACGACAGCTTCATCCGTGAAGTCAACGAGGAACTTCGTTCCGACCAGATGAAGAGCGCGTGGCACAGGTTCGGCCGGTATGTCATCGCCGCCGCTGTTCTGATCGTGCTCGGGACGGCTGCGAAGGTGGCCTATGAATACTGGGACGAGAACCAGTCTTCCGGCACCGGCGATCAGTTTCTGGCGGCCATGAAGCTTGCCGACGAGAACAAGAGCGACGAAGCGCTTGCCGCTCTCGCAAAACTGGAAAAGGACGGCCACGGCGCCTATCCGGTTCTTGCGCGCATGCGTGCGGCGACCGTCCAGGCGCAGAAGGGCGACACCGCCGCTGCCGTCGCCGCCTTCGAAGCGATCGGCAAGGATCAGGCCGTTCCGGAAGCTGTCCGCGACGCCGCCAAGATTCGCGCGGGATGGCTGCTGATCGACAACGGCACCTATGAGCAGGTTTCCGCAGCCGTCGAAGAGTTGGCCATTCCGGCAAGCGCCTTCCGTCACTCGGCGCGCGAAGCGCTCGGCCTTGCTGCCTACAAGGCAGGCAACATGGCGCAGGCCCGTCAGTGGTTCCAGGCGATCGCCGACGATGTGGCCAGCCCGCGCAACGTTGCAAACCGCGCCCAGATGATGCTTGATAATATCACCGCATCCGGCAAGG
Source organism: Rhizobium sp. P32RR-XVIII (assembly GCF_012641395.1). GTDB lineage: Bacteria > Pseudomonadota > Alphaproteobacteria > Rhizobiales > Rhizobiaceae > Rhizobium. The sequence continues at coordinate 100,178 of NZ_JABAIH010000004.1, forward strand.
CACCAGCTGCTCAAGGCTGAAACTAAGGATCTATAATGAGCTTTACGGTCGCCATCGTCGGTCGCCCGAATGTCGGCAAGTCGACGCTTTTCAACCGTCTGGTTGGGAAGAAGCTGGCGCTCGTCGATGATACGCCGGGCGTCACCCGCGACCGCCGTCCGGGCGATGCGCGGCTCGTCGATCTCAAGTTCACGATCGTCGACACTGCCGGTCTGGAAGAGGCGGACGCCGAAAGCCTTCAAGGCCGCATGCGTGCGCAGACGGAAGCGGCAATCGATGATGCGGACCTTTCGCTTTTCGTCGTCGATGCAAAGACGGGCCTGACACCGGTCGATACGGCGCTTGCCGAGATGCTGCGCCGCCGCGGCAAGCCGGTGGTGCTCGTCGCGAACAAAGCCGAAGCGCGCGGCTCCGACAGCGGCTTTTACGATGCCTTTTCGCTGGGGCTCGGCGAGCCGACGCCGATCTCCGCCGAGCACGGGCAGGGCATGCTCGACTTGCGCGATGCGATCGTGGCAGCGCTTGGCGAGGAGCGTGCCTTTCCGCCGAAGGAAGACGTTGCCGTCACCGACGTGGACGTGCCGCAGACGGACGTCGACGGCGAGGACGACGAGGAACCGGTCTACGACGACACGAAGCCGCTGCGCGTTGCGATTGTCGGGCGCCCGAATGCCGGCAAGTCGACGCTCATCAACCGCTTCCTCGGTGAAGACCGGCTGCTGACTGGACCGGAGGCTGGCATCACTCGCGATTCCATCTCCGTCGAATGGGACTGGCGCGGCCGCACGATCAAGATGTTCGACACCGCCGGCATGCGCCGCAAGGCGAAGGTCATCGAAAAGCTGGAAAAGCTTTCAGTTGCCGATACCTTGCGGGCGATCCGCTTTGCCGAACTCGTCGTCATCGTTTTCGACGCAACGATCCCCTTCGAAAAGCAGGATCTGCACATCGTTGACCTGGTGCTGCGCGAAGGCCGCGCTGCGGTGCTTGCCTTCAACAAGTGGGATATGATCGAGGACCCTCAAGCGGTTCTCGCCGATCTGCGCGAGAAGACCGACCGGCTGCTGCCGCAGGCTCGCGGTATCCGCGCCGTACCGATTTCCGGACAGACGGGCCGTGGCCTCGACAAGCTGATGCAGTCGATCATCGATACAGACAAGGTCTGGAACAAGCGCATTTCGACGGCGCGCTTGAATAGGTGGCTGGAACAGCAGCAGGTTCAACATCCGCCTCCGGCTGTTTCCGGCCGGCGTATCAAACTGAAGTACATGACGCAGGTGAAAGCCCGTCCACCGGCATTCATGATTTCCTGCACGCGTTCCGACGCGCTGCCGGAATCCTACACGCGCTACCTGATCAATGGATTGCGCGAGGATTTCGACATGCCGAGCGTGCCAATCCGCATCCACTACCGCTCGCCGGACAATCCCTACGAGTCGAGGAAGAAGCGCTAAGGCTCGGCAGCTGAGCGTTTATGCCATGCGCAGGCTATGCACATGGCAACCGGCTGGAGCTGCTGATGCCGAGCAAACGGCCAGCAGCAGCGTCCATTCCATGACAGTCCTTGCGGCACGAGCCGCTTCGGCAATGATCCTTCGAAACCTCGGCGACCCTACTCGAGGAATGTCGTCCGGAACCGCTCGAACATGCTCCGCTTTCCTTCCGTCGCGAAAGAGCGGATGTGCCGGGCGGCCGTCGCGGCATTCACCGTAGCGCCGAAGTGGCAGTAGCAGATGACCTTGTGCAGTTCCCTGTCGGTCAACTCGAAGAACCGCTTCGCTTCACCATAGGTGTCGTTTTCCATCCCGGCTGCACGCAGCACAGGATCCTTGAAAGCGACGGTGATCGGTGAGTTGTCGGCGCGCATGATTTCGCGTCCGGCTTCTGACTGATACTCTGTCTGGTGAAGTGTCGAGAGGTGCCGGTTGGGAAACTGCTCGAGAACTTCTGCCCAGCGTAGCAGACGGTCCCGACGCGACATCGGTGCGCGCATATGGTCTTGGTTGACATTTGCGACAGTACGCAGTTGGTCAAGCGCCTGATGTTTCATTTCTGCCTCCGTTTCAGACGATGGCTGCTTCGCCCCCTTACTTCTTGCCCTGACGTAAGATTGACTCTTGCCGCCGCGGAAGTCCAATCACGATGATACCCGGCGGCTATTTTGTGTAGTTGGAACCCCTTCTGCGCGGCTCTATTGCGGGAAGCGGCGATGCAAAGGCGCGGTGACTGAGATGGAGCGCAGGACTTGTTCTGAAGGCTCAAGTATAAAGTGAGCTGGAATAGATCTGCACAAGGGCGGGCGCGAGGATGGCCTCCGTCGTGCGTTCTCGTTGCTTCCAATTTGCGCTATGCTTAGCGGATGGAACGCCGGCACGCCAAACTGGTGGCAATGTTGTTGCTGGCAGCCGCCGCCGTGACTGCCGATAGCGTTGCTGCGGCAGCAGATGTACGTTGCGCCTGCCGCAATAAGGACGGCTCGAAATACACCCTTGGCCAGATCGCCTGCATCAGGGTTGGCGAAGTGTCTTATCTCGCTCGCTGCGAAATGAACCTGAATGTCCTGACGTGGCGGAAACTGCGGGACGGGTGCCCGACGGCCCAAGCGCCGATCGGGACGTTCTCCTCCGTTGAGAGTGCTGGCAGGAGCCTGGGAGTTCCATCTCAGGGAACCGTTGGGGCAACATCCGCCTCGATCCAAAAGCCGAAACTGGTGACAGCTGCCGCCGAGTAGTCAAACTGCGCTCTTGTTCAGCGCCTCACGCAGCGCCACGATCTCGGCTTCCAGGCGCGCAAGACCGGCTGCATCCCGGCCAGTGGCATTTGCGATACAGTTCGGGATCGCGGCGGCTTTCTCCTTCAGTCTGATCCCTTCGTCGCTCAGGCGGGCAATGACGACGCGTTCATCCACCTTGCTGCGGTCGCGACGGATATAGCCAGCGGCTTCGAGACGCTTCAGCAGGGGAGTGAGAGTGCTCGATTCCAGGAAGAGCTTTTCACCGAGGCCGCCGACGGTCTGTCCGTCTTCCTGCCACAGCGAGACCATTACCAGGTATTGCGGGTAGGTTAGGCCAAGCGCGTCCAGCAGCGGCTTATAGACGCGATTCATCGCGTGGCCCGCCGTGTATATGGCGAAACAGATGGAACCGTCGAGTTTCAGCTGGTAGTCATTCATGGCCTGTCTCCGAAAATGCATAAACTTACATCGTACGATAAAGAATCGGAAGCGCTTTTATGTGCATGGCAGCTATGCCCAAGGCATAGGTTGCTCAATAAATAATCGTGCGCGATATAAATAGGCGTGTTCAGGACGAACCGCAACCCGAGAGGACAAGACGATGTCGACCATCAAGACCACACTTTCAGCAGCAACCATCCTGGCAGCCTCGACCCTTGGCGCCGCTGCCGATCCGGTGCTCGAACCGACGACGCAGAAATTCATCGATGCGCTTGCCGGCAGCAAGCCGATCTACACGCTGTCGCCTACTGATGCTCGCAACGTTCTGGCCGGCGCGCAGAAGATCGACGTGAAGAAGCTTCCGGCGTCCATCGAGAACAAGGTCATCAAGGCCGGCCCGACCGGCAGCATCAAGCTTCGGATCGTTCGTCCGGAAAACGCCAAGGGTACGCTGCCTGTCGTTATGTATTTCCATGGCGGCGGATGGGTGCTCGGCGATGCCGATACGCATGACCGCCTCGTTCGCGAGATTGCCAATGGTGCCGATGCCGCGGTTGTCTTCGTCGATTACGAGCGCTCGCCAGAGGCCCGATATCCGATCGCAATCGAGCAGGCCTATGCCGCCACCAAGTACGTCGCGGAGCATGCCAAGGAGTTCAAGGTCGATGCGAGCCGCTTGGCTGTCGTTGGCGATAGCGTCGGCGGCAACATGACGGCTGCCGTAACGCTTCTTGCCAAGGAGCGCGGTGGTCCCGCGATCGGCCAGCAGGTCCTCTTCTACCCTGTTACCGACGCCAACTTCGAGACCGGTTCCTATAATGAGTTCGCCAATGGACCCTGGCTGACGAAGGAAGCCATGAAGTGGTTCTGGAATGCTTATCTGCCGGACGAAACCAAGCGTAAGGAGCCGACGGCATCGCCGCTGCAGGCATCGCTGGAACAGCTGAACGGCCTGCCGTCGGCACTCATCATCGTCGATGAGAACGACGTGTTGCGCGACGAAGGCGAGGCCTATGCCCGTAAGCTTAGCCAGGCCGGAGTGAAGGTTACGTCGGTGCGCTTCAACGGCACGATCCACGACTTCGTGCTTCTGAATGCCATCAGCGAAACGCCGGCCGTCCGGGGTGCGATCAAGCTTGCCAGCGATACGCTGCGCGCCGCGCTGCACAAATAGAAGGCTCAGGTTCCGGAAGAGAGAGGCCCGGCGGTTTCGCCGGGCTTCCTGCTTTTCGGAAGCGACTTGGCGGCGAACTGCCAGGCCTTTTTCCATTTCGGCGTGATGACGCCATTGGCGGCGCGGATATTGTTGATGAACTGCTGCGTCGCCGCTTCCCAGGAATATTGCAGCGAAAGCTCGCGTGCCTTTTCGCGCGACGCCGAAAGGGCGGCGAGGCAGGCGGTCCGCAGGTCCTCGTTCAACGCGCCGACTTCACCATCCTCGCCGATGATGTCGAGTGGGCCGGTGACGGGGTAGGCGGCAACCGGAACGCCGCAGGCCAGCGCTTCCAGAATTGTGTTGCCGAACGTGTCGGTCTGCGACGGAAAGACGAAAACATCGGCCTGTGCGTAGGCGCTGGCGAGCTGTTCGCCGAATTTAAGCCCGGTGAACAGCACATCCGGATAGCGCTTCTCCAGCTCGGCCCGGGCAGGGCCGTCGCCGACGACGACTTTTGAGCCGGGCAGGTCAAGGTCGAGGAAGGCCGGCAGGTTCTTTTCCAGCGCAACACGGCCAACGGTCATGAAGATCGGGCGTGGCAGGCCGAACGGGCGCTCTTCCAGCTCTGCCGGTCGGAACTGCGTGGCGTCGATGCCGCGGCTCCAGGGCATAAGGTTGCGGATTCCCTTTTCGGACAGCTCGCGCGCAAGGCTCGGCGTTGCCACCATGCAGCCGGCGCCGGAATTGTGGAACCATCTCACGAAAGCATAGAGCCAGCTCTTCGGCACGGGGAGGCGGGCTGAAACATATTCCGGGAAACGCGTATGATAGCTTGTGGAAAACGGCATGCGGTTCTTGATGCACCAGCGCCGTGCCGTCAGGCCCAGCGGACCTTCGGTGGCGATATGCACATAGGACGGGTTGTGCTTTTCGATCTCGCGGGCAACACGGCTGTAATTGGCGATCGAGAGACGAATTTCCGGATAGGTCGGGCAGGGAAAGCTGTTGAAGCGCTCGGGCGTCACCATCGACACCTCGACCCCTAGTTTCGCGAGTTCGCGGTTGGTGTTTTCGATCGAGCGCACAACGCCGTTCACTTGCGGATGCCATGCGTCGGTGACGATCACCAGCCGCTCCGGCAGGCTTCCCGGCGCAGCATTCGCCCAAGCCTCGCCGCTATAGCTTTTCGACGGACGTTGCAGCATGTCCTGTTTTCCATCCACGCCGCACCGGATGGGATTGCGGCGGCTTTGACCCCGGCCTACGGAACGTGATTCCCGCAGGCCCTATTTTGAGGCTTTTCCATGATGGATTTATTACAGGCGGTTTTCGGCTGTTGCCTATAGACCGAGTTTGTCCTTCGCCACCAGCGCCCCATGTTCGCCGATGACCCGAGCCGCGATTTTCGCCGCAAAATGGGCGCTGGCCACCGCGTCCTTCGTCTCGAGATATTTTGAAAGGAACGAGCCGTTGAAGCTGTCGCCGGCGCTGGTCGTATCGACGACGTTCTCGACCTTTTCGGCGGGCACGAAGCTTTCCTGGCCAGCGAAGTTCAGCGTCGCACCGTCCGCACCATTCTTGATCAGGACGTTGGGCGCGCCGAGAGCGCGGTAGCGGCGGATCGTGGCTTCGATGGAGTCGTCACCGAAATGCGAGGCTTCATCATCGAAGCTCGGCATGACGAGGCTGGAGGAGCGGGCGCCTTCACTGATCGTCGTATGCATGACGTCGTAGCTCGACCAGAGGCGCGGACGGATGTTCGGATCGAAGACGACGAACTTGCCGGCCGCCTTGGCACGGCGGGTTTCGGCCAGCAGCGTGTCTGCATCTTCGCGCGGCAGGATCGCCAGCGTGATCCCCGAGAAATACACCACGTCCGAACTTTCGATGGCATCGCGCAGGCGATCGGGATCGGCGGCGAGCAGCTTGGCTGCCGAGTTGTCGCGCCAGTAGCTGAAGGAGCGCTCGCCGTCCTTCAGGCTGATCATGTAGAGACCCGGCGCCTTGCCCCTGATACGGCGGATAAAGCCGGTGCCGATGCCCGCGTCTTCAAAGAACGCGATCATTTCCTCCGACATGGCATCGTCGCCGAGCGCCGTGAAATAGTCGACGTTCCAAGACGGTTGCATGCAGGCACGCGCGTACCAGGCGGTATTAAAGGTGTCGCCGGCGAAGCCCTTCCTCAGCAGGCCGCGGCCGGCCTGAGAAAGCTCCACCATGCATTCGCCGATCGACAGAAAACGTCCGCCCAAAGTTGCCTCCTGAAATTCCGTGTTTGCTGATTACGCGGAGAGGCGTTTGGAGGCAAGCGCTGACACGCCTATTGGCGAGGCAACCTTAGCCGATTTCCGGGCAGCCGCGACGGTTGGCGAAGACGATGCGGTCGGGACCGTAACGCGTCCAGCCACGAACCGTTACGCTGCGGTCCGTAACACGAACGACCTCCGCACGGCGTAATCCGGAGTCACGAGCGGCCATCACTGCCTCGCGCGGGCTGCAGCCTCTGCGGTAGTCAGGGTAGCGATCGTATCGATCGTATCGATCGCGGTCGCCATCATAGATACGGACGCCATCGGGGCCAATGCGGAACTGAAGATCCTGAGCCTGAGCAAAGGATATCGGCGCTGCCGCGCCGCCGAGAGTGAGTGCCAGCGCGAGGCCAGTCTTGGCGATCAGCTTGAGCATTTTGTTCTCCTTTCGCGCCCTATCCAGACCCCGCGCACTACGTAAAAACAACTGCCTCGGAGCGGAAATTGTTCCGCTCCGAGGGGCGCATTGGACCTAGGTCGCATGTTGCCCAACGACTTGCCCATGTGGACGCGAGTCTATCGATCCATGTGATAGCAGGCCGCCGTTTGATTTGGCCGTACCTGTTCGGTCGGTGGCATTTCGGTGCGGCAGATGTCCGTCGCCTTCCAGCAGCGCGGCGAGAAGACACAGCCCTTCGGCGGGTTGAGAGGTGAGGGCGGATCGCCTTGCAGGCGGATGCGCGTACGCTGGCGGGCAAGCTTCGGGTCGGGGATCGGTGCGGCCGAAAACAAGGCCTGCGTATAGGGATGCGCGGGCCTCTCGAACACCGTCTGGCAATCACCGGCTTCCACGACCTTGCCGAGATAGAGCACCAGCACGTCGTCCGAAATCAACCGCACGACGGAGAGGTCGTGGCTGATGAAGATCAGCGTCAGGCCGAATTCCTTGCGGAGCTTGCGCAGCAACGTGATGACCTGGCCCTGGATCGAGACGTCGAGTGCCGAGACGGGCTCGTCGCAAATGATCAGCTTCGGCCGTGTGACGACGGCGCGGGCAATGCCGATGCGCTGCGCCTGGCCGCCGGAGAATTCATGCGGGTACCGATTGATCATTTCCGGCACGAGGCCGACGGCGCTCATGATTTCGCGCACGCGCTCCAGTCTCTGCGCCTTGTTGAGCTTCGGTTCGAAGACGGTCAGCGGCTCGGCAATAATGTCGCCCACGGTCATGCGCGGATCAAGCGAGGCGATCGGATCCTGGAAGATGATCTGCATGTCGCGGCGCGCGGCACGCATTTCCTCTTCGGAAAGGTCGAGAAGATTGCGGCCCTGCCAGAGGATACGGCCGTTCTGCGACTTCAACAGTCGCAGGATGGACCGGCCGAGGGTGGATTTGCCGCAACCGGATTCACCGACGATACCGAGCGTGCGGCCTTCCTTGAGGTCGAAGCTGACATTGTTGACGGCGGTCAGGACCAGCGGCGGCTTGAAGAAGCCCTTCGCGGGCAGTTCGAACTGGGTCGTCAGGTTCTCGACCCTCAGAAGTGATCGCTCAGACATGATTCAAGAGCTCCTCCGTGCGCGGGAAGGGGTGGAAACAAGCGGCGCAGTGGTGCGGCGCCAGCGTTTCGAGCGGCGGGGGACGGTCGATACAGTCTTCCTCAACCTTGGGACAGCGCGGGGAGAAGTTGCAGCCCTTCGGCAGGTGCTGCAGGTTCGGCGGCCTGCCGGGAATGACGACGAGCTGGTCGACGTCCTGATCCGGCCGCGGGATCGCCGCATGCAACGCTGCCGTATAAGGATGCGCCGGATTTTCGAAGAGCTCGTCCACGGGTGCTTCCTCGACGATGCGCCCGGCATACATGACCGCGACACGGTCGGCGAGGCCCGCGACGACGCCGAGATCGTGGGTGATCATCGCCAGCGCCGTATTCATCTCGGCCGTCAGATCGTTGAAGAGATCGAGGATTTGCGCCTGTATCGTGACGTCGAGCGCCGTCGTCGGCTCGTCAGCGATCAGGAGCTTCGGTTTCGTGAGCAGCGCCATGGCAATCACGATGCGCTGGCGCATGCCGCCAGACAGCTCGTGCGGAAAGAGATTGAAGCGGCGGGCAGGGTCCGGAATGCCAACACGCCTTAGCATATCGAGCGCCTCGGCGGAGGCGGCGCGTGCCGTGAAGCCACGGTGAATCTCAAGCTGTTCCGTCAGTTGCCGGGAAATCTTGAGGGACGGATTCAAGGCGGTCATGGGATCCTGGAACACCATGGCCATGTCCTTGCCGCGCACCCGATCGAGTTCGCGCGGCTTCAGCGATAGCACATCCTTGCCTTCAAGCAGAGCCTGGCCGGTGGTCTTGCCGTTCTTCGCGAGCAGTCCCATGATTCCCAGGAAGGTCTGGCTCTTGCCCGAGCCGGACTCGCCAACGATCGCGATGCGTTCGCCGCGCTTGATCGTGAGGTTCATGTTGGACACGGCTTTCACCTCGCCGTCAGGCGTCTTGAAGGTGATCGCGTAATCCTTGAGTTCGAGAAGGACGTCGGTTTTCGTTTCCTGGGGCATATCAGCGATCCTTCGGGTCGAACGCGTCGCGCAGGCCATCGCCGATGAAGAGCAGGCCGAGCAACAGTGCGACGAGGAAGCTCGCCGGGAAGATCAGCAGCCAGGGCATGCTCTCCATGGCATCCGTGCCTTCGGCAATCAGCGTGCCGAGCGACGTCAGCGGCTCTTGGACACCGAAGCCGAGATAGGAAAGGAAGCTCTCCGTGGCGATGATTTCGGGAACCGTCAGTGCCGCGAAAATGACAACCGGGCCGACGAGGTTTGGAATGATGTGCTTGAGGATGATCTTGAACGGCTGCTGCCCGGAGGCGCGGGCGGCCTCAATGAATTCCCGCTGCTTGATCGACAGCGTCTGGCCGCGCACGATGCGGGCCATCGTCAGCCATTCCAGTGCGCCGATCGCTGCAAACAGCAGATAGACGTTGCGGCCGAAGATCACCATCAGCAGGATGACGAAAAGGATATAGGGAAGCGCGTACATGATGTCGACGAAGCGCATCATGACCGCATCCAGCTTGCCGCCGATATAGCCGGAGATGGCGCCGTAGAGCACGCCGATGACGACGGAGACCAGGGTCGCCGTCACGGCGACCGCTAGCGAAACGCGGGTACCGTAAAGCGTGCGGGCCAGCAGGTCGCGGCCGTTTGGATCGGTGCCGAAATAGTGCCCGGTTTCGATCGACGGTGGAATGCGGAAGGCGGCCCAGTCCGGATCTTCATAGTTGAAGGGAATGACATAGGGGCCGAGGAAGGCGACGAGGACGAGCAGCACGAGCACGGCGATGGAAATCACCGCGGCCTTGTTGCGCGACAGGCGCCTGAGCGCATCCCTGGTCAGCGAACGGCCCTCTGGCGCAAGGCCTTCGGCTTCCAGCAGCTCGGCGGCGAGCAGTTCCCGTTTTGCGGGGTTGAGGATCATCTGTTTCTCACTTTCGGATCGAGCCACGCATAGGCGATGTCGACGAGAAGGTTGAGGAACACGATCAGCACCATGTAGAAGATGACCGTTCCAAGAACCATGCCGTAGTCGCGGTTCAGGGCTGCATTGACGAAATAGCGGCCGATGCCGGGCAATCCGAAGATGCTTTCGACAACCAGCGAGCCGGTGAGAAGGTAGCTGGCCGCCGGCCCGAGATAGGAAACGACCGGCATCATGGCAGGTTTCAGCGCATGCCGCATGATGGTGAGACGCGGGCCGATGCCTTTCGACTTGGCGGTGCGGATGAAGTTCTGGTTCATGACCTCGATCATCGAGCCACGGGTGATACGCGAGATGCGCCCCGCATGCGGTAGCGCAAGAACGATGATCGGCAGAATGAGGAATTTGATCGATCCGTCACCCCAGCCGCCGACGGGAAACCAGCCGAGATGAATACCGAAGACAAGCTGCAGAATGGGGGCGATGAGGAAGTTAGGCAGCACGACGCCAACGAGCACCATTGCGCCCAGCCAGTAGTCCGGAGCGCGGTTCTGATAAAGGGCTCCAAGACAGCCTGCAGTGATGCCGACGAGGATGGCGAGCAGAAAAGCGGCGGTACCAATCGTGAATGTGTAGGGCAGGCCGAGCATGATCTGCTGCGCGACCGTGAAATCTTCGCTGGCAAAAGAGGGGCCGAGATCGCCTCTCAAGAGATCGCCGACATAGATCAGGTATTGCTGGATCAGCGGCTTATCCAGATTGTAGTGGGCCGCAAGGTTCTTCAGGATCACCGGCGGCAACGGTCTTTCGCTATCGAAGGGACCGCCGGGGGCAAGGCGCAAAGTGAAAAAGCAGGCTGTGACGGCGATCCAGAGGACAGGGATCGTCGACAGCAGACGACGGAGTGCGTATTTGATCATGGGCGTGGACCGGCCCTTCACGCAAGCCGCGGGAAGGGCCGTTTTTCCTTACTCTTTCATCGACAGCCAGCGCGTGCGGTGGATGTCCTGCACGTTATCGACGAAGCCGTCTATCTTCGGCGAGACGACGTTCTTGGAGACGTAGTAGTAGATCGGAAGGGCGGCGGAATCATCCAGCGCGATCTGCTCGGCCTTCTTGAAGAGTTCGGCGCGCTTCGTCAGGTCGCTCTGAGCATTACCGTCCTTGATCAGCTTGTCATATTCCGGATTCGACCAGCGGCCGTAGTTCATCTGAACGCCTGTCACGAGCAGGTTCAGGAAGTTGTCCGGGTCGTTGTAGTCGGCAAGCCATCCGGCGCGGCCGATCTGCACTTCGCCGCGCTGCAACTGGTCGTAGTGCACCTTGGTTTCGGCGTTGACGAGTTCGACGTTGACGCCCAGCGGCTTCCACATGGAGGCGATCGCCACGGCGATGCGCTTGTGGTTGTCGTTGGTGTTGTACTTGAGCTCGGCCGTCAGCGGGTGGTCAGGACCGAAGCCGGCTTCCTTGAGAAGCTTCTTGGCTTCTTCGACCTTGTCCTTGTAGGGCATGTCCTTCCAGGACACATACGCCGGCTCGCCATAGTTTGCCGTGCCCGGCGGGACCCAGGAATAGGCCGGAAGTTCGCCGGTTCCGAGGATCTGCGGGCCGATGACTTCGCGGTTGATCGCCATGGAGAGAGCCTGGCGGACACGCTTGTCGCTGAAGGGCGGCTTGGCGGAATTGATGACGTAGTAGTAGAGGCCGGAGAACGGCGCCACGTGCGCCTGGCCCGGCAGGTTCTTCTTCATCCACTCGTACTGGTCGGTCGGGAAGTCGGTGAGGATGTCGAACTCGCCGGCGCGATAGCGCTTCAGCGCGGCTTCCTGGTCTTCGAGCACGAAGAACTTCGCGCCGTCGATCTTGAGATCCTTCACGCCGTAATACTGGTCGTTCTTGACGGTGGTGACGTGAGAGCCGGGAACCCACTCAACCGGCTTGTAGGGGCCGTTGGTGACGATGTTGCCGATCTTCACCCAATCCTGCCCCTTGGCTTCGACCACATGCTTCGGCAGCGGATAGGCCGTGTAGTGCATCAGGGCGTTGATGAAGTAGGGGGTGGGGTTTTCGAGGGTGATTTCCAGCGTCTTGTCGTCGATTGCCTTGACGCCGAGCTGGTTGGGATCGGTGATCTCGCCCTTGTTGATCTTTTCCGCGTTCTTGATGGTGAACTGGAGATAGGCGTAGTCGGCGGCATTCTTCGGGTCGACGAGGCGCTGGAAGGCGAAGACGAAGTCCCCGGCCGTTACCGGCTGGCCATCCGACCACTTGATCCCGTCACGAAGCTTGAAGGTGTAGACCTTGCCGTCGTCGGAAACCGTCCAGCTTTCGGCTTGGCCGGGAATCGGATTGTCCTTGGCGTCTTCAGTGACCAGGCCTTCAAAGATGTCGCCGGCAATGCGATTCTCCCAGTCGCCGGACAGCTTTTGCGGATCGAGCGACGTAGGATCGCCGCCGTTATGGATGTTGAGCGTGGCCGCATGGGCCGAGAACGCCAGCAATGTGCCAAGCATTGCCGAAGCTAGAAATTTTTTCGTTAAATGGTTCATGGTGGCCCCACCTTTCTAGGCTTTTTCGCCTATTCTTAGTGATTTTTTCCCGGTTTTGACCTGTTACGTGCAAGTCAAACGCAGCTTATCCCAAAGGCTTGGCGTTGCAACCCCCAATTACCGAGCGTCGATCGACATGTGGACAAGCCCGTGAGCGGCATTTGCTTTGTCGTCCGCGTCTCTCCCAAAAGAGGTCGCTGGTGCGGTTGTTTTTTGTTTTCCGGGCTTTAGTCTGTGGGCCTTCTAACGACACGGGAGATCCGGCAAATGGCAATTCAGGCAGCGGACTGGTGGCGAGGGGCGGTTATCTATCAGGTTTATCCACGCTCGTTTCAAGACACGAACGGCGATGGCCTCGGCGACCTGAAAGGCATAACCCGGCGCCTCCCGCATATCGCCAGCCTCGGCGTCGACGCGATCTGGCTCGCGCCGTTCTTCAAGTCGCCGATGGCGGACATGGGCTATGACGTTTCGGACTATTGCGATGTCGATCCGATCTTCGGGACGCTTGCCGATTTCGATGAGATGATGGCTGCCGCCCATTCGCTGGGTTTGAAAGTCATCATCGACCAGGTGATCTCGCATACGTCCGACCAGCATCCGTGGTTTGTGGAGAGCCGCTCCAGCCGAACGAATCCCAAGGCGGAGTGGTACGTCTGGTCCGATCCGAAGCGCGACGGCACGGCGCCAAACAACTGGCTTTCGATCTTCGGCGGGCCGGGCTGGGAATGGGACGGGGTGCGGCGTCAATACTACCAGCACAATTTCCTGACGTCGCAGCCCGACTTGAACTTCCATAACAAGGAGGTGCAGGAAGCAGTGTTGAAGACGGTGAAGTTCTGGCTCGACCGCGGCGTCGACGGCTTCCGGCTCGATACGGTCAACTACTACTTCTGCGACAGGCTGCTTCGTGACAATCCGCCTCATGAGCCGGATGTCAGCGACGGTGGCCTTGATGCGCCCGATAGCAATCCCTACGGCATGCAGAACCATCTCTACGACAAGACGCAGCCGGAAAATCTTGGATTCCTGAAGCGTTTGCGTGGCCTGCTCAATCAGTATGAGGCGCGAACGACGGTCGGGGAGGTGGGCGACGGGGCGCGGTCGCTGAAGACCGTCGCTGCTTATACGACCGGCGGCGACAAGCTCCACATGTGCTACACCTTCGATCTGCTAGGTCCGGATTTCACGGCCGCGCATATCCGCAATTGCGTCGAAAGCTTTCAGAGTATGGTCGTCGACGGTTGGGTTTGCTGGGCCTTCTCCAACCATGATGTCCAACGCCATGTGAGCCGGTTCTCAAGGACCGTGGAAGAGCGGCCGCTGATCGCCAAGCTGGCGATTTCGGTGCTTGCGGCGCTGCGCGGCTCGATCTGCCTCTACCAGGGAGAAGAGCTCGGATTACCCGAAGCGGAGCTTGCATTCGAGGATCTGCGCGATCCCTACGGCATCCGCTTCTGGCCCGCCTTCAAGGGCCGCGACGGGTGCCGGACGCCAATACCCTGGGAAGCCGGCAAGGCGCATGCAGGCTTCACCTCGGCCGAGAAAAGCTGGCTGCCGGTTCCTTACGAGCAGGCTGCCCTTTCCGTCGATACGCAGATAGCAGACGCCAACTCCGTGCTCACGCACTATCGGCGGACACTGGAATTCCGGAAGCGGTATCCGGCGCTCATCGACGGTGACATGGAATTCGTCGGGACCAACAAGGATCTTCTGGCATTCACGCGCGGGAAGGGCGCAGAGAAACTGCTCTTCGTGTTCAACCTGACCCGAGAACCGGTGGAGTTCCGGCTGCCCACCGGTATGAAGCTCGGCGAGCCGGTCGACATGCCGGGATTTGCCTCGCCGCCAAACCGGCAGTCCGTCAAGCTTGGGCCGCTGGATGCCTTCTGCTCGCAGGTTCTCGTTCAGGCTGCGGAGAAACGCTTGACCGTTTGATCGCCTCTGCCAGCAAGCAGACCGGCGATCGAAATATCTTCGTCTATAGCATCCCAATGCAAACCCATTGGGCTGATCTCGACGGATTGGCGCTGTTCGGGTGTCGCGGCGAGGAGGCGGGGAAACCAAGCAAGCGGTACGCCGAGCGTGCGGCCGTCGTCCAGCGCAACCCACATCGTATGTTCGTCAAAACTGACTTCAGTTGCCGAAATGCTCATGCCAGGCTCTTTCTATGGCCGTCCGGTTCTTGATGACTTGACGGATGATATCAGCTAGCTCGCGCCGACTGAAGTCCTTGCTATCCATCAGGCTGACCACGGGTTCGATCCAAACTTTGGCTTCTCCGTTCGGACCGCGTACGTGAATATGCATGGGCTCTCGCGGATCACCCTCGTTGGAATAGAAAAAGAATTTCAGACTTCCATGTCGAAAGACGACCGGCATCGCCTCACCCGATCAGCACGAACCGGTCCACGTCCACCATGCCCCGGTCCGAAATCTTCAGATGCGGGATCACCGGCAGCGGCAGGAAGGCGAGTTGGAGGAACGGCTCTTCGAGCGTGGCGCCGAGCGCGAAGGCAGCCTGGCGGAGATGGTGGAGGGTGTCGCGGACTTTCTCGTAGGGTTCGAGGCTCATCAACCCGGCGACGGGGAGCGCGATTTCGGCGGTGACCTTGCCGTCCTCCGCGACCACGAAGCCGCCCTTGATTTCTCCGAGGCGGTTGGCGGCGAGCGCCATATCATCTTCGTTGACGCCGACGACGCAGATATTGTGGCTGTCATGACCAACGGTCGAGGCTATCGCCCCTTTCTTCAAGCCAAAGCCCTGGACGAAGCCATTGGCGTGGTTGCCGTTCTCGCCGTGGCGCTCGATAACCGCGACCTTGATGATATCGTTCACCAGGTCGATGTCGGTCTGGTTGCCTTTCACAGGAAGGCGATGGCGGCGGAATTCGGTGATGATCTTGCCGGGCGTGACACCGATCACCGGTGTTTCGCCTTCCGCGACCGGAACGCCGAAATGCATGGCCTGAACGGGCCGTGCCTTGACGCTGTCGAGGCCAACCGGCGCAACCGGCTTGCGGGTGGCGAAGAGTTCGTCCGAAACGCGGCGTCCGGCGGAAAAGACGATTTCCGCCTTGCAGCGCTCGAGACTGTCGATGACGGCGAGATCGGCGCGCCAGCCGGGAGCGACAAGGCCGCGATCCATCAGCCCGAAGGCGCGGGCGGCGGAGATCGAGGCGGCGCGGTAGATCGCCAGCGGCTCTACGCCATTGGCGATTGCGGTGCGGATCATGTAATCGAGGTGGCCCTGTTCGGCGATGTCGAGCGGATTGCGGTCGTCGGTGCAGAGTGCGAGATAGGGCGACAGACGCTCGGTGATGATCGGCATCAGCGCATGCAGGTCCTTCGAGACCGAGCCTTCGCGCACCAGGATGTGCATGCCCTTGCGGATTTTTTCAAGGGCTTCCGCTGCCGTGGTGCATTCGTGTTCCGTGCGGATCCCTGCCGAGAGGTAGCCGTTGAGGTTCATGCCGCGCAGAAGCGGCGCGTGGCCGTCGATATGGCCGCCCTGGAAGGCTTCGAGTTTTTCCATGCAGACCGGATCCTTATGGATCACGCCGGGAAAATTCATGAACTCGGCAAGGCCGATAACCTTGGGATGATCCCGGAAGGGCAGAAGCTTTCCGATCGGCAGATCGGCGCCCGATGTTTCGAGGTGTGTGGCGGGAACGCAGGAGGAGAGCTGGACGCGGATGTCCATGATCGTTTCAAGCGATGAATCGAGAAAGAACCGGATGCCTTCCTCGCCGAGCACATTGGCGATCTCGTGCGGATCGCAGATGGCCGTGGTGACGCCGTAAGGCAGGACGCAGCGGTCGAATTCGTCTGGAGTGACGAGCGAAGACTCGATGTGCAGGTGGGTGTCGATGAAGCCCGGAACGACGATCTTGCCTGAGACGTCGATCTCGGTTGCGCCCTCATATGTGCCGCACGTGCCGACGATACGATCGCCGCCAATGGCGATGTCGGATGCGACCAGTTCGCCGGTTACGAGATCAAAGAACCGTCCGCCCTTCAGGACGATATCGGCCGGTATCCGGCCTGTGCCCTGATCGATGAGGCGTTCGAGTTTGGTGGTCATGGGCATCCTCATTTCGGGTTATGCACCCGTTATAGTCGATGTGCTGGACAAAATGACATAAACAGGCTGCTCCACAAACGAAAACGGGCGCCGACAGGCGCCCGTTCCCGAAAATACCGATATCAGACCTTATTCGGCCGGTACGATCTTGCCGCCTTCCCACTTGTAGAGCGAGAAGCTCTGCGAGGTGAGGTCGCCGGTTTCGCCGTAGGTGAGTTTGCCGATTGCGGTTGCGACGGGCTCGCCGCTCTTGAGGGCGGTTGCAACAGCTTCGGCGTCCTCGGCGCTGCCTGCCTTCTCGATGCCGGCCTTCAAGACTTCGACGGCGGCATAGGCGTTCAGCGTAAAGGCCTCCGCCGGGATGTTCTTGGCTGCGAGCGCATCGGAAGCGGCCTTCGAATCCGGGCTCTTCGTCGCATCGGAGGCGTTGGTGAAGACCGTGCCTGCGGCAGCTTCCGTTCCGATGTTCCAGAATTCGGTGTTCGACAGCCCGTCACCGCCGATGATCGTCGCCTTGACGGCAAGGTCAGCCAGCTGGCGGGCGAGCAGGCCGCCTTCCGGATGATATCCGCCGAAGTAGACGACATCGACCTTCTCGGCCTTCAGGCGGGTGGTGAGCGCGCTGAAATCCTTGTCGCCGGCGGTGACCGCGTCGTCGATCACTTCCTTGACGCCGCCGGCATTCAGTGTCGCCTTGAAGGCATCAGCGAGGCCTTTGCCATAAGCGCCCTTGTCATTGATGATGGCGATGCGCTTGTCCTTGAAATTCTTCAGGACGTATTGAGCGGCAACTTCGGCCTGCTGGTCGTCGCGGCCGCAGGTGCGCAGAATGTTGGTCAGGCCGCGCTTGGTGAGGTCCGGTGCGGTCGCCGTCGGGGTCACCATCAGGATGCCGTTTTCGGCCAGAACGTCGGAAGCCGGAATGGCGACGCCGGATGTCACGGGGCCGACGACGAAGCGAATGCCTTCGCCGACGAGTTGGTTTGCGGCGGAAACGCCCTGCTTCGGCTCACCCGCGTCATCGGCGGTCTTCAGGACAACCTTTTCGCCGAGAATGCCGCCTTTCTTGTTGATCTCGTCAACTGCCGTCTGCGCGCCGTTCTTCACCTGGTCGCCATAGGCGGCAACCGGACCGGTCAGCGGCGCGATGAGGCCGATGGTGATATCGGCATGGGCAAGTGGCGCAAAGGCCAGCGATGCGACAAAGGTCGCGCCAGTCAAAGTCTTCAGATTCATTTTCTCTCTCCTTGGGTGGGGCTTGCGCCCGCGATGACTGCCGCGACAGCGAAACCAGTTCGTTCAATAACCCCAAGGGGGTGCGCCAATGGACGACGGTTACGGTGCGGTCAATGCGTCCGTCCGGCCACGTTTGGCTTCGAAGGATGCAGCGCAATTCTCTATGAATTTTGCTGAGATTCCGCAAGGAAATAACAAAAAGCGGCCCGCAATCGTCCGATCTGGACGCCGCGGGCCGCGAAATCTTCAATTTAGATGTTGTTTTGCAGAATTTCGCGCAGTTTTCCGAAGAGCTCGTCGATATGCTTCTTCTCGATGATGAGCGGCGGAGACAGCGCGATGATGTCGCCGGTCGTGCGGATCAGCAATCCGTTTTCATAGGCGCGCAGGAAGGCAGTGAACGCACGCTTGGTTGGTTCGCCGGCGATCGGATCGAGCTCGATCGCGCCGATCAGGCCCGTGTTGCGGATGTCGATGACGTTCGGGCAGTCCTTCAGCGAGTGAAGGGCGTCGGCCCAGTAGTCCGAGAGTTCGGCAGCGCGGGTGAGCAGTCCTTCTTCCTTATAGGTGTCGAGCGTTGCGAGAGCCGCTGCAGACGCGATCGGGTTACCGGAATAGGTGTAACCATGGAAGAACTCGATCATGTGCTCCGGGCCGCTCATGAACGCGTCATGGATTTCCGAGGTCACGAAGACGGCGCCCATCGGGATCACGCCGTTGGTCAGACCCTTGGCGGTCGTGATCATGTCCGGCTTGACGTCGTAATACTGAGCCGCGAAGGGGGCGCCGAGACGGCCGAAGCCGGTGATGACTTCGTCGAAGATCAGCAGAATGCCGTGCTTGGTGCAGATTTCGCGCAGTTTCTGCAGATAGCCTTTCGGCGGGATGAGGACACCGGTCGAGCCGGCGACGGGTTCAACGATGACAGCGGCAATCGTCGAGGCGTCGTGTAGCGTAACAATGCGTTCCAACTCGGTTGCGATATCGCCGCCATGCTCAGGTTCGCCGCGTGTGAACTGGTTCTTGCCCGGCAGGTGGGTGTGCGGCATGTGGTCGACGCCGGTCAGCAGCGTGCCGAACATCTTGCGATTGGAGACAATGCCGCCGACCGAGATGCCGCCGAAATTCACACCGTGATAGCCGCGTTCGCGGCCGATCAGGCGGAAGCGTGAGCCATTGCCTTTCACGCGATGATAGGCGAGGGCCACCTTGAGCGCGGTCTCGACGGACTCGGACCCCGAGTTGGTATAAAGAACGTGGTTCATGCCTTCCGGCGCGATGTCGACAAGGCGATTTGCCAGTTCGAAGGCCTTGGGGTGGCCGAGCTGGAAGGCCGGGGCATAGTCGAGTTCACCGGCCTGTTCGCGGATCGCCTCGGTGATCTTGGGACGGCAGTGGCCGGCATTGACACACCAGAGGCCAGCAGTGCCGTCGAGAACCTGACGACCATCATGCGTCGTGTAGTACATGTCCTTGGCGCTGACGAACAGGCGCGGTTCCCTCTTGAATTGCCGGTTTGCCGTAAACGGCATCCAGAAGGCGCGAAGATCGTTTGGTGTATTGAGGCGATTGGACATGCTGTTCTCCTGGCTGCGGCGAGCCGTTCCCGAGGGCTTTGAACCCATATTTTTACTGTCCGGTCAAAGTATCAGGGCTTCTTGGGGCGTCAAGCCACGGTAGTCGTCTCTTATGCGGTATTCCCGGTGGTCGGTGCACAAGGTTACCCGGGAAGGAGTGTGGCTTCCGGCTGGTCGTGGGCTCAGGTGAAAACAAACAAGACCGGCAAGCGGGAACTTGCCGGTCCAAGAAAATCCTATCGTGCTGAAATACTGCTTACCGTGCCATTCCGGATACATCCCTTTGTCGGCACGGCTTTATGGCGGACATTATGTCTGCGCTAAGTATCAGGCTGCGGATCTGCTGCGGTCCTGTACCGCATAGATATCCTCGAGCGTCGCCAGTATCTTCATTACCGGTTCCGAGTTGCTCGAGTAGTAAATGGTCTGGGCGTCGCGGCGCGTCTTTACCAGTTTTTGTGCTCGGAGCTTCGAGAGGTGCTGCGAAAGGGCAGACTGGCTAAGACCAACTTGCGTCGCAAGTACGCCAACAGGAATTTCACCTTTGACGAGGCTGCAGAGGATCAGGAGGCGCTTGGGATTCGCCATCGCTGACAGAAGGGCCGCCGCGGCGTTAGAGTGGTCTGACAAATCGATAGTTTCCATAATTACATTCTTCCTAGGCGAATCGCATATCCGTGCAGGCACAGGGCGTTAAGGGGCTGGGGCTGGACCTGCAAAAACTAGCAAGTCGCTCAGAAGATTGTATATACCTAAATTTCACGTATCTAGTATGCTGTTTTAGATATATGTGACACAATGTCCGCCGGGTCGTCGACGGGTGCCTTGAATTCACAACGTCTAAGCAAATCACCGGAAATAGCGTCGAACCCGCCGCAATCTACTCCGCATATGCGCCATGCCGCGCCATATGGCCCCTTAAACAGCCTTGCAAGCGCCTCGGATAGATTGGGATCCCGCTCTAGTAAATCTTGCACTATTCGCTGTGCTTGAGCGGCGACGGCTTCATTGGCCGCTGAAAGAATCACCAGATCGGCACCTTCCAGAATATAGGCGCGGCCAAAACCGCCGTTGAGGCTCGCCGATTGCGGCACAAGGCGGAAGAAGCGGAAGTCCGCGAAGTCGATGTAGAGCTTGGCCTTCGCATGCCGGTCGAGGAAGCGCGTACGAATGCGCTCATGAACCGCGCTTTCTCTGTCAACCGGCTCGGCAATGCATTGGGTGGTGAGCCTCGGATGCGCCAAAGGATCGCCATTACCCGGTTCACCGGTCAAGAGAGATAAGCGCGGATCGGCGTCAAGCGCCTTCGTATGCGCCGACAACGCTGAAACGAGAATGACGGGGACGCCGTCGATATCGGTGCCGAGCAGCACACGGCTCGCGACGGGAAAGCCGGTCTCGGGATCGAGGACCGCGAGGCTGCCGTAGCGCGCACCGCGCAGCAGGATGCGGGCAAGCGTGCGGGCTTCGTCGTCCGTCTCCCGCAAAACCGAAGCTCTATCTTTCATGTCCACTTTTCTGACGGAAGCGGATCGGAGGATCAAGCCTGTTCTTTGCGCCGGTGGCGGGTCAGGCCGCTGACGATATCCTGTGCCGAGATCGTGCCGATGACCGCGCCGTTGTCGACGACACCAATGCTGCCGGGCTGGCGGGCGAGGGCGTCGAGAATGTCGACGAGTGGCGTTTCGGCGCGCGCCGTGGCGCTGACGGTCGATCCCGCCGCATGGCTGAGGCCGGGCTGCATGACGTCTTTCGCGGTCAGCATCGTTATCGGGTTCATGTGCTGCACGAAGTCCGCGACGTACTGGTCCGCCGGATTCTTCACGATGTCCTGCGGCGTACCGCACTGGATAATGCGACCGCCCTCCATGATGGCGATGCGGTTGCCGATACGGAAGGCTTCGTCCAGATCATGGCTGACGAAGAGGATCGTCTTTTTCAGGCGCCGCTGGAACTCAAGCAGTTCATCCTGCAGGCGGGTGCGGATGAGCGGATCGAGCGCAGAGAACGGTTCGTCCATCAGCAGGATCGGCGCGCCCGTAGCAAAGGCACGTGCGAGGCCGACGCGCTGCTGCATGCCGCCCGAAAGCTCGTTGACCTTGCGGTTCGCCCATTTCGTCAGGTTGACGAGTTCCAGTTGCTCCCCGACGCGCTTCTTGCGTTCGGTCTCCGGGACTCCGGCAAGTTCGAGGCCGAAGCCGACATTGTCCGAAACAGTCCGCCAAGGCAGCAAAGCAAACTGCTGGAACACCATGGAAACGGTGTGCATCCGCAGATCGCGCAGCGCTTTCGGGCTGCATTTATAAGGGCTGACCGGGCCGTTCGCGGTTTGCACCGAAACCCCGCCTCGTACGACGGGCGCGAGGCCGTTGACCGCGCGCAGCAGTGTCGATTTGCCCGAGCCGGAAAGCCCCATGAGGACAAGGATTTCGCCCTCCTCGACCGTGAGCGAGGCATCGGCAACACCCAGCACCAGGCCGGTCGAGGCGCCGATTTCATCGCGGGTTTTTCCCTGATCGACGAGCGGGAGTGCGGTTTCCGGCTTGTCACCGAAGATGATGCTGACATTGTCGAAGCGGACCGAGGTCATGCGCCATCTCCTTCACCCGCGGTGCGGAACATGCGGTCGAGAATGATTGCCAGGATGACGATGCAGAGACCGGCTTCGAAGCCCTTGGCCACGTTGACGGTATTGAGTGCGCGCACCACCGGTACGCCCAGCCCGTCGGCACCGACGAGCGCAGCGATGACCACCATCGATAGCGACAACATGATCGTCTGAGTGAGGCCCGCCATGATCTGCGGCGTGGCGAAGGGAAGTTCGACCTTTCTAAGCACCTGCATCGGCGTCGCGCCAAAGGATTCAGCTGCTTCCACAAGCGAAGGGGGTGTGGAGATGATGCCGAGACGCGTGAGGCGGATAGGCGCGGGGATCGCGAAGATGACGGTTGCGATCAAACCCGGAACCATGCCGAGGCCGAAGAGGATCAGTGCCGGGATCAGATAGACGAAAGTTGGAATGGTCTGCATCAGATCGAGAACCGGGCGCAGCACCGAATAGACCCAGGCTCGGCGCGCAGCCGCGATGCCAAGCGGAATGCCGACGATCATGCTCACGAAGGTTGAGGCTAGAACGAGCGCGAGCGTCTCCGTCGTCTCCTTCCAGTAGCCCTGGTTCATGATGAGCAGCAGCCCGAGACAGGTAAAGACGGCAACGGTGACCGACCGCCGCAGCCACCACGCAATCGCACCGATCGCAACGATGACGATCAAAGGGTTCGGCGCCTGCAACACGAAGAGTAGCGCATCGATGACGTGCGATAACAGGGAGGCGAGCTGGTTGAAGAACCAATCAGCGTTGGTTGTCAGCCAATCCACAAAGGACTTGGCCCAAGGACCAATCGGAATTTTAGCGTCGGTAATCCAGTTCAAGGGCTCGCCTATCCAAAAAGAGCAACAGATCGCAATGAGGATGGAAACGGGGCAGAATCCGCTGCCCCGTTTGCGTCATCGTCAGAGACCGAGGCTTTTCTTGACGGCCGCAAGGCCATCACCGCTGCCATCGCGCGTCTTGACACCAGAGAGCCAGGGCTCCAGCGCCGATGGATTGGCCTTCAGCCATTCCGTCGCCGCTTTCTCCGGCTCTTCGCTGTCATTCATGATCTTGCCCATGATCTGGTTTTCCATGTCGAGCGTGAAAACCAGGTTCTTGATCAGCGCGCCGGCATTTGGGCAGTCGCTGAAATAGCCGGCCCGGACATTGGTGAAGACCTTGGCGCCGCCGAAGTCGGGGCCGAACACGTCGTCACCGCCGGCGAGGTAGGTGAGCTTGAAGTTGCTGTTCATCGGATGGGGCTCCCAGCCGAGGAAAACCACTGGCTTGCCTTCCTTGTCCGCGCGGGCGACTTGGGCCAGCATGCCCTGTTCGGAGGACTCGACCAGTTCGACGCTCTTCATGTCGAACATGTTCTTGTCGATCATGTCGAGGATGAGGCGGTTCCCGTCGTTGCCGGGCTCGATGCCGTAGATCTTGCCGTCCAGGTCATCCTTGTGGGCGGCGATATCCTTGAAGTCCTTGATGCCGAGCTCAGCGCCCTTGGCGTTGGTCGCGAGCGTGTACTTCGCGCCGACCAGGTTCGGGCCGTAAGATTCGACCGATTTGTCATCGAGGAAGGGACGGACGTCCTTTTCCTGGGTCGGCATCCAGTTGCCGAGGAAGATGTCGATGTCCTTGTTCTTCAACGACTGGTAGGTAACCGGTACCGACAGAACGGTGACCTTTGGCTCATAGCCGAGGCCCTTCAGGACGACGGAGGCGGTTGCAGTGGTTGCCGTGATGTCCGTCCAGCCGACGTCCGAAAAACGGACGGTGGAGCAGCTTTCAGGATCGGCGGCGAATGCGGCTGTCGCGACGGAGAGGGCAGCGACGGCGGTAGCGGTAATGAGTTTGAATGCGCTTGTTGTTTTCATTTTAGACTCCCAGTCCTACGTTCCCAAGCCAAGCACCAATAGCCGACATTTACAAGCGATCTCAGCGCGTTTGCGGCGGATTGGGCACCCCGAATGCGACGTGCCGCAATTTTTCGTGAGAATGCCTGTCCTCTACGCTCTCCTGAAATTTCCGTCTCCGGATTTTCTGTGATTATCGGTTCTGCCGTCTTTCCTTTGGCGATTCGAGCACTCAAGAAGCAAGGCTCGGAGAAAACGATGGCAAAACTCTATTTCAACTACTCGACCATGAACGCCGGCAAGTCGACGATGCTGCTGCAGGCCTCCTATAATTATCAGGAACGCGGCATGCGTACCGTCCTGCTGATCGCTGCCTTCGACGAGCGTACCGGTAAGGGCATCATCGGCTCGCGTATCGGCCTGGAAGCGAGCGCCATCCCTTTCGAAGGACATACCGATCTCTTCACCCTCATCAAGCGACTGAGCAGCGAAGGCGAGCCGATCGCCTGCATCTTCGTCGACGAAGCGAATTTCATGACGCGCGAGCATGTCTGGCAGCTCGCCCGCGTGGTCGATCGTCTGAATATACCGGTGATGGTCTACGGGCTTCGAACAGACTTCCAGGGCAAGTTGTTTCCGGCTTCGGAAGAACTGCTTGCGATCTCGGACGAGATGCGCGAGGTGCGCACCATCTGCCATTGCGGCCGTAAAGCGACGATGGTCGTGCGGCTCGACGCCCAGGGAAAAGTTGTTCGGGAAGGCGCGCAGATCGACGTCGGCGGCAATGAGAAATACGTATCGCTCTGCCGCCGGCATTGGGATGACGAAATGAACGGCGAATGGCTTGCCGAGGCCGTTTGAGTTCGGCAGGCGAGCCGCTAGACTGACAGCGGAGATTCTCTGGAGAGATTGGTGCGCAAAGCATCCTCGTTCGACAATCAACTTGAAGCAGCCGATGCGCTTGCTTCGGCGCTGCGCGCTGACGCGGCCGCATGCGCAGCCTTCGTCGAAGACTTCGCGTGCAACGGAGCGCCATCGGGTGAAGAGGCGTTTCCCGAGCAGCAGAGCCGGTTTCAGGCCTTTGCCGCAACACAGGCGAAGTTCGACGCAGGGCTGGGTGAAATCGTGGCTGGCCTCGACCGGATGGCCGCCGATGTCTTCGCGGACCTCGACAGCTTTCGCGGCCTAACCTCGCGCGAAAGGCTGATGGGCCGGTTTTCCAGGCAACGCATGTGGCGCCTGCACAGTCAGCGTGTGCGCGAGGCGCCTGTCATCGAACGGCTTCTCGATCTGCTGTCTAAATCCAATGCCGCGTCCGGATTGGCCCGCAGCCACCGTGAATTTGCCGTTACCTGCCAGAAGGCAACGGAGGACGCCCTTACCAGTATCGTCGAGCAGCGCCGGCGTCTTGTCGATGAGATCGATGTCGCGCGGTTGCGCATGAAGGACCTGAACGCGAAGGCGCTGACGACGCAGGGACGCATCGGCGTTTACGGCGGCAGGGCTGAATGGGAGCGGATGGAGGAGGAGCGGCGCTCGCTTAAAGCAGAGGCTGACAGGATCTCTGAAGAAGAGCGGAAAATGCGCGACGAGAGCCAGCGCCGCCAGCGTTTCATTACGATGTTCCAAGCCTTTGCTGACACATTGAACAGCCAGATCGGCCTTTGCAATGCATTGGTCCGCAAGCTGTCGATCGATACTGAAGAGCGGCTGATCGTCTACCGCGCGCAAGTCGACACGAATGTTCCCGGATCGAAAGCTAAAATAACGCAAGAGCTATTTCCGCATATCGCCGGGCCGATTGCTCTGTTCGAAAAAGGCATGCTCGTTCCCGAGGATATCGGATCGCGCAAGTCGGCGGCGGATGCGGCATTCAGCAAGAAGTTTGCGGCCTTTGCCGAAAGCGACGATTCGGCTCAGGCGCCGATTATCGATCTGACCCGGAAGTCCTCTTGGCCAAGATGGCGTTTCCTGCGTTCCTGGTGACCGCCAGACGAAATCCTCTACCTATGGTGCAGGAGGTCTGTTTTTCGGCTCGCGGCCGCCTAGACGCGCATTGTTTTTCACGCATGCCGCAGCGGGATGGATTTTACGTCAGTGCAGACCTACCGGCGGCGCGGTGGCTAAAATTTCTCCTTCATGTTGTGCTCGGACAGGCAAACACATATGTGAATGCAGGACTTTCTGACGTTCGCCAGGATTTTGGGAGAAGGGCATGCTCGATCGGATCGCCGGTTTCTTCAGGCTTATCGGCCGTACGATCGCCCGCTGGTTCAGCCTTCTTGCCGCCTGGGCGTTCTGGCCTTTTCTTGCCGCGCACGGCTGGTACCAGCGTCGGACATGGATGATCCGGATTCCCATCATCGCGCTCGTGGCGCTGCTGGTCGCCCTTTACGGCTATTTCATCTGGCAGACCCAGGTTTGGACGAATTTCGATCCGTCCTTCGTCAATCAATACCGTCTTTCCGAGCGAAAGGTTCCGGCCGGGCAGGAACTGCCGGTTGCCGACGGCGCGCCTGCGACCGGAGCTAAAACCTGCCAGCGCTCCGCCATCGTCGATGTCACGGCCGATCTTTCCGACTTCAACGTCAATCAGAATGCATGGATTTCTTCCATGCTGCTCTACCGGCTTGGCTTTTTCGGCGTCGACTGGGATCACACGCCGTTTCTCGACAACAAGGCGTCTTTCCAGCGTGGCGTGAATCAGGCCGTGCGCCGGACGTCGGCGGAACTCGTCGATGCGCTGGGCCGCGTTCGGGGTACGTCCGGCATCAACAACGATCTGCAGAGCGCCCGCGGCAACCTGCAGTTCGACGAATACAGCTGGTATTTTGGTTTCAATCCGTTCGGACCGAAGACGCCGACTCCGAGCTATTACCGCTCGGCCGTCCAGAGCCTGCGGAAATTCAATACCGATCTTGCCAGCTGCAATGCAGTTTTCGACGGCCGCGCGGACAACCTCATCCAGTTCATCGACCGCATTGCCAACGATATCGGCGGGACGTCCGACCTCCTCGCGGAGCGCTCGGAGAACCATAATCGCGGCTGGTTCGATACGCGCGCCGATGATCGCTTCTGGTTCGCCTACGGGCAGCTCTATGCCTATTACGCCATCCTCTCGGCGGCGCAGGCGGATTTTTCGCAAGTCGTGGCGGAACGCAATCTGGGTGCGATCTGGGCCGCAACGATGAAGCAGTTCCAGGCGGCGCTGCGCATTCAGCCGGCGATCATTTCCAATGGCCGAGAGGACGGCTGGATCATGCCGAGCCATTTGGCGACAATGGGCTTTTATATCCTGCGGGTGCGGTCGAACCTGGTGGAAATCCGTTCGGTTCTCGATCGCTGACAATGCGGATGGAGGTGCTCTGGGCATTCGCAGGTGACGCCTGCGTCTCCCCGCTTGCGCCTTCTCAGTCGATGAGCTTCGACCGGATGGCCTTTGCGACCAGCTGGGTGCGGTTCACGCAATCAAGTTTCTTGATGGCATTCGTCATATAGGCGTTTACGGTATGGTCGGAGAGCGCGAGGATCTGGCCGATTTCAACCGACGTCTTCCCCTGGGCGGTCCAGCGAACAACTTCGAGTTCGCGTGTCGAAAGGGCGACGTGCGCGTAATCTTCGTTGCGCTTGACGACGTTGTAGGCATCGAGCGCGTGGAGTGCGATCATCGCCAGTTCATTGATCTCGCTCTGGCTGAACGATGTCCGCTCGCCGGACAGCCAGAAGACCAGCCGCTTGCCATCTGCCGCATTCAACGGGAACATGATGCCCGCAGTCATTTTGTGCCGAAGCATCAGGGCGCGCAGTTCGGGCGGAAACGACTGAGTGACTACAGGATCAGAGAGATGCCAAACCTGCGGAACGGCGGATTCCCGCACCTTCGCCACAAAAGAACAGGCGCGCAGCATGTGACCATGATCGAAGTCTCTAAGGTACGCGCCCGGTAAAGATGTTTCTATAATCAGCGGTTTTAAAAAAAGGTCCTCGGCCGAGGGAGAATTCATCAGTGTGCAGTGCGAAAAACCGAACGCGCCTGCAATCCTGTGCAAGGCTTGGTTAAAAAGCGCACGCGTTCGCACAGCGGCCAATTCCGCTGATAAAACCGACTGCCTTTCAGAGGTAGTCATGTAAGACATAATGCACCCTGCCTTGCCTTCATGTTACCGCTATCAAATACGTTAATTGCTATACATACTAGCCTGAATTGATCTAATAAGCTCTGATTAATTCGAAGTGTTAAGAATTAATCACAGTATTACACGTATAGGTTGTTTTTAAGATTATACAGGTAGCAGCCCTGCTGATTTTACTTCTTCCATGACCGCATAAGTATGCGTTTCCCGGACGCCGGGGAGCGGCAGAATCACTTCCGAAAGAAACTGGCGGTAGGCCTCCATGCCCGCGACGCGTGCCTTGACGAGATAATCGAAGCCGCCGGCGACCATATGGCACTCCATGACATCGTCCGAGCGTTTCACGGCAGCTGCGAAAGCGTCGAAGACGTCAGGCGTCGTGCGGTCCAACTTGACCTGAACGAAGACCAGCAGGGTGCGGCCGAGTTTTTCCGGCGACAGGACGGCCATGTAGCCGGTAATATAGCCGTCACGGGTGAGACGCTTGACGCGTTCGGCCGTCGCGGTAGGCGAGAGGCTTACGCGATCGGCAAGTTCGATGTTCGAAAGACGGCCTTCCTTCTGCAGTGCGCGAAGAATCTTGCGGTCGAGGCGATCGAGTTCTTTCATTTTTCACGGCCTTTCGACTGGTCAGTAGCTGAATAAAATTTGCCGACCCATCTATTTAGTGAAAAACCCTGCGAATGAACAGCTATGTTGCGGATATCACGGAGAACGCCTCATGAATTTGCAGATTGCCACGGAGAATTCCCTGTTCAACGCTCCATTTGCCGGTGACGATGACCGCTTTCTGCACGCCCTCAGCGAAAGGCTGCAGTTCAGCGCCGCCGAAGACAAGGCGATCGACAAGCGCGCCAGCGACATGATCAAGGCGATCCGCAACAATGCCGGCTCAATGGGTGGCGTCGAGGATTTCCTCCGCGAGTACGGTCTTTCGACGCGCGAGGGTCTGGCACTCATGGTTCTCGCCGAAGCACTGCTGCGGGTTCCCGATGCACTGACGCAGGACAAGCTGATCGAGGACAAGCTGAAGGAAGGCGGCTGGAGCGAACACGAGGGCAAGGCCGACAGCTGGTTCGTTTCGGCTTCCGCCTGGGCGCTGGGCGTTTCCGCCCGTATCCTGCGGCCCGGCGATACACCGGAAGGGGTCGTGCGCGGTCTCGTCAAACGCCTCGGCCTGCCCACCGTGCGCAATGCGACAAAGCAGGCGATGCGTTTCCTCGGTCATCATTTCGTGCTGGGCGAAACGATCAAGGACGCGCTGAACCGCGCCGCAAAGAGTGAGGAGAAGGGCTATCGCCATTCCTTCGACATGCTGGGCGAGGGCGCGCGCACGGCGGAAGATGCCAAGCGATATTGGCAATCCTACGCGAAGGCCATCGAGGCGATCGGTACCTGGATGGCGAAGAACGCCAAGTCCAAGGAACTGCCGGACCGCATGGGCATCTCCGTGAAGCTCTCGGCGCTGCATCCGCGCTATCTTGCGACGCACCGCGACCGGGTGATGAAGGAGCTGGTGCCGGATCTTCTGAAGCTCGCGCAGATGGCGAAGGCACATCAATTGAATTTCACCGTCGACGCAGAGGAGGCCGACCGTCTGGAGCTTTCGCTCGACGTGATCGCCGCCGTATTCAGCGATCCCTCGCTCGACGGCTGGGATGGTTTCGGGCTCGCGATCCAGGCTTATCAGAAGCGCGCCACGGCGGTGATCGACTATATCGACGCGCTCTGCGCCAAGCTTGGCCGCCGCATGATGGTGCGTCTCGTCAAGGGCGCCTATTGGGACACCGAGATCAAGCGCTCGCAGGAACGCGGCCTCGAAGACTATCCTGTATGGACGCGCAAGCAGGCGACGGACCTTTCCTATCTCGCCTGCGCCAAGCAGATGCTCGACAAGCGCGCCCGCATCTTCCCGCAATTCGCGACGCATAACGCGCTCACCGTCTCGACCATCCTGGAGCTCGCTGGCGAGGACCGCACCGGTTTCGAATTCCAGCGCCTGCACGGCATGGGCGAGACGCTCTACAATCATCTTCTGGACAGCAACGACCGCATCGCCTGCCGCATTTATGCGCCGGTTGGCGGCTATCGCGACCTGCTTGCCTATCTCGTCCGCCGTCTTCTGGAAAACGGCGCGAACTCTTCCTTTGTGGCCATGGCCGGCGACAAGAACACGCCGATCCAGGCGCTGCTCGAGCGTCCGGCTGCGAAGCTGCAGCTTGAGACCGGCGCCAGCACGCGCAACAGCAAGATCCCGATGCCGCTCGGCATATATGGCAAGCGGAAGAACAGCTCAGGCCTGGAATTCGGTCATCGCGAGACCTTGGAGAAGCTGATGAGCAATGTTGGCAAGGAAGCCGCTGCCATCTCGGCAGCGCCGCTCATTCCCGGCGTGTCCCCAGCAGGAACCGAAACGCCGGTGATCTCGCCGTCCGATCATTCGCAAAAGGTCGGCTCGGTGCGCAATGCGACGGCGGCCGATGTGGACAAGGCCTTTGCCGTTGCCGCCAAGGCGTTCAAGAGCTGGTCGCGCACGCCGGTCGAAGCTCGCGCCGCGGCACTGGAGCGGATGGCGGACCTTTTGGAACAAAACCGCGATCGGCTGCTGACGCTGCTTGCCGCCGAAGCCGGCAAGACGCTCGATGACGGCGTCGCCGAAGTCCGTGAGGCGGTCGACTTCTGCCGCTACTATGCGGCCGAGGCCCGCCGCCAGTTCGGCGCGGTCGCGAAAATGCCGGGACCGACCGGCGAGGACAATCGCTATCTTTGGCGGGGCCGTGGCGTCTTCGCCTGCATCTCGCCGTGGAACTTCCCGCTTGCCATCTTCCTCGGCCAGGTCTCGGCGGCGCTCGTTGCCGGCAATACTGTCATCGCCAAGCCTGCGCCGCAGACCCCGCTGATCGCCTATGAGGCCGTCAAGCTCTTTCACCAGGCGGGCATCCCGCAGGATGCGCTTCTGTTCGTTCCGGGCGGCCCGGAGGTCGGCTCCGCGATCACCGCGCATCCGGCGCTCGGCGGCGTAGCCTTCACCGGCTCGACCAAGACCGCCTGGGCAATCAACCGGGCGCTTGCTGCCAAGGACGGGCCGATCGTGCCGCTGATCGCAGAAACGGGCGGGCTCAACGCGATGATCGTCGATGCGACCGCGCTTTCGGAGCAGGTTGCCGACGACGTCATCCTCTCGGCCTTCCGCTCGGCCGGCCAGCGCTGCTCGGCGCTGCGCCTGCTTTTCCTGCAGGAGGACGTCGCCGAGAACATGACGCAGATGATCGAGGGTGCGGCCCGCGAGCTGGCGCTCGGTGATCCGAGCCTCGAGACGACCGATGTTGGCCCGATCATCGATGACAAGCAGAAGGCGATGCTCGAAGCGCATATCGAGGATATGAAAAAGACGCAGAAGGTGCGTTACGCAGGCAAGGCGCCTGCGGGCGGCACGTTCTTCGCGCCGCATATCGTCGAGCTCGACAAGTCTTCGGCGCTGACGAAGGAGGTTTTCGGTCCCGTTCTGCACATCGTCAGGTGGAAGGCGAAGGATTTGCCGAAGGTGCTGGAGGACATCCAGGCGTCCGGTTACGGCCTGACGCTCGGCGTTCACAGCCGCATCGAGGCAACGATCCGAACCGTCACCGACGCGCTCGACGCCGGCAACGTCTATGTCAACCGCAACATGATCGGTGCTGTCGTCGGGACCCAACCGTTCGGCGGCTCCGGTCTTTCCGGCACCGGCTTCAAGGCCGGCGGTCCTGCCTACCTGCAGCGCTTTGCGCAGGAGCAGGTGATCTCCGTGAACACGGCGGCAGCAGGCGGCAACGCCAGCCTGATCGCCATGGGCGACGGCTGAAGCTGAGGCGAAGGCGCTCCCCTGGCCAGGGGAGTGTCTCCTCTGGCTTTTCATTCCGTTCTTCGACCTATTCTTGCTAATCGCGCGTGCCTCCCTGCTGCGGCAAGCGCTACGAGCACTGTCTTTCCGGAATTTTCCTGTGCTTCAACGCTGCTAGCCGCTTTTGGCCCAGCGTTGGCCTCTTGTTTCCGCTCTGCGGATAAGGTCATGCTCCGGCAGAGATAAAAGCCCTGGGAGATACCGGCGTGGCCATGAAATCCGACATCGAAATCGCCCGCGCGGCGAAGAAAAAACCGATTTTCGAGATCGGCGCGGCGCTCGGCATTCCGGCGGAGCATCTCGCCCCCTATGGTCACGACAAGGCGAAGGTCAGCGCGCAATTCATCGCCGCGCAGGCGCAGAAGGATGATGGCAAGCTGATCCTTGTGACTGCCATCAACCCGACGCCGGCGGGCGAGGGGAAGACGACGACCACGGTCGGCCTCGGCGATGGTCTCAATCGCATCGGCAAGAAAGCCATCGTCTGCATCCGCGAAGCGTCGCTGGGGCCGTGCTTCGGCGTGAAGGGCGGCGCGGCTGGCGGCGGTTATGCGCAGGTCATTCCGATGGAAGATATCAACCTCCATTTCACCGGCGACTTTCATGCGATCACGTCGGCGCACAACCTGCTCGCCGCATTGATCGACAATCATGTCTACTGGGGCAACGAGCAGGACATCGACCTTCGCCGCGTCACCTGGCGGCGGGTGATGGACATGAACGACCGAGCGCTGCGCGAAATCGTCTCTTCGCTCGGCGGCGTTGCCAACGGTTTCCCGCGGCAGAACGGTTTCGACATCACCGTCGCATCGGAGGTGATGGCCATCCTCTGCCTCGCTACCGATCTCGAGGATCTCGAGAGACGCCTCGGCAACATCATCGTCGCCTACCGGCGCGACAAGACGCCGGTCTATGCGCGCGATCTGAAGGCGGATGGCGCCATGGCGGTCCTCTTGAAAGACGCGATGCAGCCGAACCTCGTCCAGACGCTGGAGAACAATCCGGCTTTTGTTCATGGCGGGCCGTTCGCGAATATCGCGCATGGCTGCAACTCGGTGATTGCGACGAAGACGGCGTTGAAGCTCGGCGACTATGTCGTGACCGAGGCGGGTTTCGGAGCCGATCTCGGTGCCGAGAAGTTCTTCGACATCAAATGCCGCAAGGCGGGATTGAAGCCCGACGCCGCGGTGATCGTTGC
Organism: Rhizobium sp. P32RR-XVIII; assembly: GCF_012641395.1. Taxonomy (GTDB): domain Bacteria; phylum Pseudomonadota; class Alphaproteobacteria; order Rhizobiales; family Rhizobiaceae; genus Rhizobium. The sequence goes on from NZ_JABAIH010000004.1 coordinate 133,343, forward strand.
GACTGTGCGCGCGCTGAAGATGAACGGCGGCGTAAAGAAGGAAGATCTCGCGACGGAGAACGTCGCGGCACTGGTGAAGGGCTGTTCGAACCTTGGGCGGCATCTCGCGAATGTGCGGAAATTCGGTGTTCCCGTGGTCGTCGCGATCAACCATTTCGTATCGGATACGGATAAGGAAATCGCCGCCGTCAAGGAATATGTCTCGCGCCACGGGGCCGAAGCGATCCTCTGCCGCCACTGGGCAGAAGGCTCGGCCGGCATCGAGGAGCTTGCCGAGAAGGTGGTGGAACTGGCGGAATCCGGCCAGGCGAAGTTCGAACCGCTCTATGCCGACAGTGCCTCGCTGTTCGAAAAGATCGAGATCATCGCCTCGAAGATCTATCATGCCGGCGAGGTAACGGCGGACAAGGCAATCCGTGATCAGCTCATCGCCTGGGAAGAGCAGGGCTACGGCAACCTGCCGGTCTGCATGGCGAAGACCCAGTATTCATTTTCGACCGATCCCAATCTTCGCGGCGCCCCGGAAGGTCATATCGTGCCGGTGCGGGAAGTGCGGCTATCGGCGGGCGCCGGTTTCGTCGTCGTCATTACCGGTGAGATCATGACGATGCCGGGTCTGCCGAGATCGCCATCCGCCGAGCGGATATTCCTGAACGATAAGGGGTATGTCGAGGGGCTGTTCTAGGCTCGTCGGCCGCCCAGACAAAGACCAGCGGCTTCATCTGCTGATTCATCTTGCGGTTTCAAGCTGCTGCCGTCGCTTGTGTATTAGTGGCAGTAGCGAAAGCCTCCCTTTCGCTGCAGCACATCCATGTGGAAGTGCGTTTCGTGCGCGGCGTCGCTTTCCGGATCGAGCACGGTCGAAAAATAGAGACAGCCGGAGGCGCTTACCGTGCGCTGGAAGGCGCCGGCGAGCGTCGAGTCCTCACGGCGCGGCTTGACGGCGATGTCCTTGCCCTTTTCAAAACTGAAGCTTGCGATATCGATGGCGTTGCCGCGGGCGTGCTCGGAGATCTTTCCGGCAAACGCACCGTTGCGCAGGCGGCAGATGTACGAAGAGGCTTGGTTGATTGTGGTGATTTCGCCCTGATCCTCCGCGGCGACGGCGGCCGCCGGAATGACGCTTTCCTTCATCCAGCGCGCAAGCGCCAGAGCAGCCGGGCAACGCAGCGTCGCCTCGGGCTTCACTTTGATGCCCGGAAGCGCCTCGGAGAGAGTGATCGGCTTGTCGATACCACAGCCATGACCGTCATCGATGCGGGTGATGTCCTTGAAGACGGCGCCGATCGCTTGCAGTTCCTTCATGCATTGCGAATGATCGGCATCGCTTTCCGGTTCGATGGTGAGGTTCTGGGCCTCAAGCGTTCCGGGAGCCGGCGGACCGAACTTCTCCGGCTTTTTGCCCTCCTGCTTCGTTGCCTCCCCTTGCTTTTCATCCTGAGCCGCGGACGGCTTCGCGGGCGCAGGGCTGGGCTCGTTCGCGGTGGGTGGCCTTGGTTCCGGAACGGGCGCACTCTCGCCAGGCGCCGCGGCCTCGCCTTCGACCTGCGGCTTCACTTGTGGAACGGGACCCTTGGCGGGGAGACTTGCGCCGGTAAGGGCAAACAGCGCTGCGGTTGCTGCTGCTACTGCGATCAGGTTTTTCACGCCTTCAACCGTCCGTGGTTGCCATCGGAAAGGGGGCAACGCATGGAGGGTGGATTTCGTTGCAATCACCCAGTGTTTTCTTCAAATTGGGGCCCTTGCGCTTGGCCGGATCTCAGGCTAACAATTCCGCCCATGAAGAAGTCCTTGAACATTGCAGCATGGTGGTGGGCTCGCTGAGGCGGCCTCGACCAATCGTGTCCAAAGACGACGAGTGAGCCGCCCGGAAAAACGCCAGGCGGCTTTTTTGTTTTCAGGCCGCCTGTCGTCCAGGCCCCGATAACGGAGTGGAACAATGGTAACGATCCTTCGGGATGATGGAGCGGAAATCTACGAGACGCGGGGTGGGGTCACCGTCACGCGGCAGCGCCGGGCGATCCCTTATGCCGATGCCGTGCTATCCTATGTCGACAAGCTCGACGAACGGCGCGGCGCGGTCTTTTCCTCCAATTATGAATATCCGGGACGTTACACGCGGTGGGATACCGCCGTCGTCGATCCGCCGCTCGGGATTTCCTCGTTCGGCCGCGATGTCTGGATCGAGGCCTACAACGAGCGCGGCGAAGTGCTGCTCGGCTTCGTGACGGAGCGGCTGAAGACGGTGCGCGAGCTTGAGCTTGGCGCCTCCACCGCCCGTCGCCTCGACCTCAAGGTAAAGCTGCCCGACCGGGTATTCACCGAGGAGGAACGCTCGAAGATGCCGACGGTCTTCACCGTTCTGCGCGCGGTGACCGATCTCTTCTATTCGCAGGCGGATGCCAGCCTCGGCCTTTACGGCGCCTTCGGCTACGATCTCGCCTTCCAGTTCGACGCGATCAATCTCAAGCTCACGCGTCCATCCGACCAGCGCGACATGGTGCTTTACCTGCCGGACGAGATCCTCGTTGTCGATAACTATTCGGCCAAGGCCTGGATCGACCGTTACGATTTCGAGAAGGGCGGCGTGACGACCGAGGGCAAGAAAGGCGACATCGCACCGGAGCCGTTCAAGCAGACCGACGCGATCCCGCCGAAAAGCGATCACCGCCCCGGCGAATATGCCGAGCTCGTCGTCAAGGCGAAGGAAAGCTTCCGCAAGGGCGACCTCTTCGAGGTCGTGCCGGGACAGAAGTTCATGGAGCGCTGCGATAGCAAGCCTTCCGACATTTCCAAGCGGCTGAAGGCAATCAATCCTTCTCCCTATTCCTTCTTTATCAATCTCGGAAATCAGGAATACCTCGTCGGTGCTTCGCCCGAGATGTTCGTGCGCGTGTCGGGCCGCCGCATCGAGACCTGCCCGATATCAGGCACGATCAAGCGCGGCGACGACCCGATTGCCGACAGCGAGCAGATCCTGAAGCTCCTGAACTCGAAGAAAGACGAGTCCGAACTGACGATGTGCTCGGACGTCGACCGCAACGACAAGAGCCGCGTCTGCGAGCCCGGTTCCGTCAAGGTGATCGGCCGCCGTCAGATCGAAATGTATTCGCGGCTGATCCACACGGTCGACCATATCGAGGGACGGCTTCGCGACGACATGGATGCCTTCGACGGCTTCCTCAGCCATGCCTGGGCCGTCACCGTCACCGGCGCGCCGAAGCTCTGGGCGATGCGTTTCATCGAAAGCCATGAGAAGAGCCCGCGCGCATGGTATGGCGGGGCGATCGGCATGGTCGGCTTCAACGGCGACATGAACACCGGGTTGACGCTGCGCACGGTGCGCATCAAGGACGGGATCGCCGAAGTCAGGGCAGGGGCGACCCTGCTCAATGATTCCGATCCGCATGAAGAAGAAGCAGAAACCGAACTGAAGGCCTCCGCCATGCTTTCCGCCATCCGCGATGCCAGGGCCGGCAACGCCGGCAAGGCGAGCCGCGACGTCGCTGCCGTCGGCAAGGGTGTCAACATCCTGTTGATCGACCACGAGGACAGCTTCGTCCATACGCTCGCCAACTACTTCCGCCAGACGGGCGCGACGGTCTCGACCGTGCGCACCCCCGTTCCGGACGAGATTTTCGACCGGTTGAACCCCGATCTCGTCGTGCTGTCGCCGGGACCGGGCAATCCGAAGGATTTCGACTGCAAGGCGACGATCAAGAAGGCGCGGGCGCGCAACCTGCCGATCTTCGGCGTCTGCCTCGGCCTGCAGGCGCTTGCCGAAGCCTATGGCGGCGAACTGCGCCATCTGGCGGTGCCGATGCACGGCAAGCCTTCGCGCATCCGCGTGCTGGAGCCGGGTATCGTCTTCTCCGGCCTTGCCAAGGAGGTCACCGTCGGACGCTATCACTCGATCTTCGCCGATCCCTCGACGCTGCCGCGTGAGTTCATGATCACGGCGGAAAGCGAAGATGGCACGATCATGGGCGTCGAGCACACCAAGGAGCCGGTCGCGGCGGTGCAGTTCCACCCGGAATCGATCATGACGCTCGGCGGCGATGCCGGCATGCGGATGATCGAGAACGTCGTGGCGCACCTCGCGCGCAAGGTGAAGACGAAGGCGGCTTGAGGCGAGGGGGCGGCGTGAATAAGTCTAGCGGGACATTCCCGTGAAGCCGGCGCCCGGAGCCCCCTCACCCTAACCCTCTCCCCGAGGGGAGAGGGGATTTTGGAGGTGCCGCACTGTCCCTTCTCCCCAGCGGGGAGAAGGTGCCCGAAGGGCGGATGAGGGGGGCACTTGCTCTTCCTCGCAATTTCCAGCAACCCACCGCCTAACCGGTTGACTTCCCGTCCCAAATCAGAACATTTCGGGAACGATGAATAAGGAATGTCGTCGTGGCCAATGCTGAGAAGTTTATCGTCCTTCCCTACCGCAAGAATCGGGGCAATCTGGTGCCGGGCGAGATGCGCCAGGCATCGAGCGCCGTGAGTGCAGAGAAGATTGCGAACGCCATGGCCTCGCGCTTCGTCGGTGTCGCTGCCTATGCTGTCATCGTCGATGAGGAGTCCGGCGATATGTCATCGCCGCGGCTGCTGGCCCGGCATGGCGAAATTGCCGATCTCAACCCTGCATAACCGATGGAAACGTCGCTCTATCTACCGGCCAAAGGCTTTCTCGAAGCGGCGGGCTATGCCGTCAAGGGCGAGATCGGCGGATGCGATCTCGTTGGTTTGCGCGAGGGCGAGCCACCGGTGGTCGTGGTGTGCGAGCTGAAGCTCAGCTTCAATCTCGAGCTTGTCCTGCAGGCGGTCGATCGGGCAGCGATGAGCGACGAAGTGTGGATCGCTGCGCGCGTTTCCGCCAAGGGACGCGGGCGCGAGGCGGACAAGCGCTATCGCGATCTCTGCCGCCGGCTGGGGATCGGCATGCTCGGCGTCTCCGATACCGGTGAGGTCAGTGTCATCGTCAGCTCCGTTTCGCCGATGCCTCGCACCAATCCGAAGCGCCGTTCGCGTCTCGTCAGGGAACATCAGCGGCGCCGTGGCGATCCTGCCGTCGGCGGCAGCACGCGTGCGCCTGTGATGACCGCCTACCGCCAGCGGGCGCTGATCTGCGCCGCTGCCCTCCAGCAGGGGCTGGTCAGGCCGCGCGATATGAAGGCGCTGGCGCCGGATGCCGGGAAGATCCTGCTCGGCAATGTCTATGGCTGGTTCGAGCGGCAGGACAAGGGCGTCTACGCCTTGACGCCCTCAGGCGAGGCGGCGCTCATCCGCTGGCCGCAGAGCGTCAGTATCGCCGGCGGCAACGTATCCGACCCGGCAGACTAATGGCCTGAGCGTCGGATGCGGGCTAGTCCTGGCGCTTGACGATCCTGAGGTTCATCTCCGAACGCAGTTCGAAGCCAAGCTTCCGGTAGAGCCCAATGGCACCGGTATTCGTCGCATAGGCGTGCAGATAAGCCGTCGCGCCGGTCGAGGCGATATGGCCGGCGACGAAGCGAAAGAGCAGGGTGCCAAGGCCGCGCCCTTGGAAATCGGGATGGGTGCAGAGACCGCTGAGCTCGGTGAAACCCGTCTGCCGCAGCCGCTGGCCCGCCATGGCGATCAAGCGACCATCGCTTTTGATGCCCCAGAAGGTGCCGAGCCTCTGCGCGCCTGATGTGAAGGGTCCGGGCTTCGTCAGCATGGCGAGCGCGAGCATCTCCTCGGCATCGGCTTCGGTAAGCGGGGCGATGCGAGGGTCGGAGACCGGTTCATGCGGCGCCTTTGCGACCATCTGCACAAGCGTGGCTTCCAGGATGATGTCGAGGCTGTCAGGAATTGCGATCGGTCCGGCTTCCACAAGCGCCATGGCGTCATCGGGTCCCGGAAGCTTCGTCAGCGCCTCGAGACTTTCAGGCGTCGCGTCCACCGACGCGGCAAAGGGTACGATCGTGGGAGGGTAGCGCCGCTCGAGCGGGCTCCCTTCGGCAAGGCCGGCATGCGCCGTCTGCAGCGCGCTCCAGATCGGACGATCGAGAATATGTGTCATTTTCTCTCCTCGGGCGCACGGCGCGAGAGCGACGCTTCCGCCAGCCCATCTTCGATTGCGGCCAACTGATCCAGGATCGGTCCTTCAAGGGCGCCGCAGAGATCGGTGACGGCGGCTGCGATGCGCGGCCAGACTTCAGTCTTCGAATAGTCGACGAGCCCTTGACCCTTCGCCGTTAGCGACACCAGCCTGCGGCGCTGATCGTCCGGGGCAGGCTGGATATCGACGAAACCGAGTTCGAGCAGCTGGCCGACGGTCCGCGTCGCGCCCGGCTGGGTGATGCCGACCGACTGGGCGAGTTCGCCGACCGTCAGCGGCCCAGCCCGGTCGATCGCTGCCAGGAAAGGGTATTGCCCCGCCTGGATGCCGAGACCCGCTTCTTCGATGATCTGCTGCGTATCGGCTTGCAGGCGCTCGCCGATGCGGCGCAGCCGGCTGCCGAGAGTCAGGAATCCGGATGCTCGCACGATGTCTTCGATCACAGTCCGCTCCATTTGCATGCGCATTTATATAACGTGTTATATAAATTGCCAATTCAAGTTTGCAAGCGTTGACCTTTGACAAAACACCGATCCTTCCCCATATCACCGGCATTGGCCGCCTGCGCGATTCTCGCGCGGGCGGTTTTGCGTTTGAATGGGCTAAGTGCTGCAATTCATTCGCATCCGCAGAGGGATCGATATGGACGGACAAGGCAATCTCACCGTGCAGCGGCTGGCCTTTTGGGGCATTCCGCTGTCACTCGGCGTCATGGGCCTGAAGATGGTGGCCTGGTGGGTGACGGGGTCGGTCGCGCTGCTTTCCGACGGGCTTGAATCGACCGTCAATGTCGTTGCTGCCTGCATTGCCTACTTCGTCATCCGCTATGCGCAGAAGCCGGCGGATCACGACCATCCGTTCGGGCACCACAAGGCCGAATATCTTTCGGCGGTCACCGAAGGCGCGCTCATCGTCGTCGCGGCGCTGATGATCGTCAACGAAGCGATCGGTCATCTGGCCGCGCCGCGCATGCTCGATGCGCCGGTGCTCGGTCTTGCGATCAATTTCGGAGCCGGTGTGATCAATGCCGTATGGGCTCGTTTGCTCATCCGCACGGGCCGGAAATATCGGTCGGCGGCCCTTGTTGCCGACGGCCAGCATATCATGTCGGATGTGGTGACCTCCGTCGGCGTGCTCATTGGCCTGCTTCTGGTGATTGCGACCGGATATGCGATCTTCGACCCGGTGCTTGCGATCCTGGTCGCCATCAACATTATCTATCAGGGCTGGAAGGTGATCTCGCATTCGATCGGCGGTCTGATGGATCAGGCGGTGGAGCCAGAGGAGGAAGAGGCAATCAAGCAGGCGATCGCCACGCATGCGGCGGGATCGATCGGCGTTCACGATCTGAAGACGCGTCGCGCCGGGGCGGTCACCTTCGTTGATTTTCATCTTGTGGTTCCGGCCGCAATGCCGGTAAGGCAGGCGCATGATATCTGCGATCGCCTTGAAGATGCCATCCGCGCGGTGCATCCGGGCGCCAGCATTGCCATCCACGTCGAGCCCGAGGGCGAAAGGGCCCATGGGATCCGCGTCAAAGTCGTAAGGGACGCCTAAATGCCGAAGACCGATGTTTCCAGCCTGTCGATGCTGGGCACGCAAACCGAAACAGCCAAGTCGCCGGAAGAGGCGGTGTTGGAAAAGGTGCCGTCGAACCATCCCGGCACCGAGTACGTGGTGCGCTTTACTGCGCCGGAGTTCACCTCCCTATGCCCGATGACCGGGCAGCCGGATTTCGCCCATATCGTCATCGACTACATTCCGAACGAATGGCTGGTCGAGTCGAAGTCGCTGAAGCTCTTCCTGCATTCCTTCCGCAACCACGGCGCTTTCCACGAGGATTGCTCGATCTATATCGCCAAGCGTCTCGTCGAACTGCTCGATCCGAAGTGGCTCCGGATCGGAGCTTACTGGTATCCGCGCGGCGGCATTCCGATCGACGTCTTCTGGCAGACGGGCAAGCCGCCGGAAGGTGTGTGGCTGCCCGACCAGGGTGTTCCGACCTACCGCGGGCGTGGGTGAGTTTGCGTCAGACGTCGTAACTGTCGTCGCCGGACTGATCGTCGGCGAAGTCGTCGTCATTGTTTCCGTCGTTGCTGTAGTCAGCCTGTCGGATGTCGCTGTCGTTGTTGTCGTCGGCAGCCTGCGGATTCTGGTCGCCGTAGTAGTTATTGATGGTGGTTTCCTCCGCGGGGGCGCTGGCGTTGCCAAAGGGATTGCTGCCGGAAAAAGGCGAGCCCCAGCCGAGCGACGACATGTGGTTGCCGAAGATGCCGCTCAATGAATTGGCAAGCAGCATGCCGCCCGCCACGCCGGCCGCGGTACCGAGCGCGCCGCGAAGGAAGCTGCCGCCCGCCGAAGGGGCGCCGGGTTGCGGGTTCCATGGGCCGCTCGGCGGCGGCTGCATCGGACGGGCGTTGTCGTCATAGCCGCGATCCGGATAGGCCTGGCGCGGCGAGTTCCCCCAGGGTCCTGCGGTCTGCGCCGGCGGTTGCGCCTGGCCGGTACCGAAGATCGAGCTCAGGAAGCCGCCGCCCTGTTCGGCCTGGTGATGCTGGCTTTCGCCGGCCTCGAGCTGGCGGACACGCTCTTCGAGTTCCTTGATGTGCTTGGCGGCCGCCTCGAGACCCTTTTCCTGAACGATGACGGCCTGCGCCAGATAGTATGGCGCATAAGGTTGCTCGCGCACTTGCTGATCAACGAGGGTCTCGGCTTCGCGGTCCCGCGGCGTGGCGGCGGCGGTGCGGACCCTATCGAACAGGCCCGTAAGCAATTGGCGTTCTTCCGGTGACATGGCTGTCTCCTTTGTGTTCGTGCGGACGTGACCGTGAGGATGAGGTAGGAACGGATTCGGGCTTTTCAAAGCCGAAGTCCCGTTACATTTCAGTAAGGTGCCTACGACCGAGCCCAGACACGCAGAGGGCCGAGCAATGCAAAGCCGAGTTCCAACGCGTCGTCCAGATCATCGCCGTGTTCGTAGCCGACGATCGGGATCCCGGGAAAGATTTCGAACGCTTTTTGCAGCAAGCCGGCCCGGATAGTTTTCTCTCTTTTCTTGAAGGCAAAGATGTTCGAATGGCCGACCACGTCCGCGTGGCGGTTGAGAATGCCACCGCCGCAAAGCGCGTCGCTTTCGAAGGCTGCGAGGAAGACGATATCCGGATCGCTGAGCAGCGCTTCGAGGAAGATGTGCGGCGTCGGCGATGCCGCGCCAGCGCCCCAGGCTCTCTCCCAATCCTGCAACTCGTCCGCCGTGGCGATCCGTTTCCAGGTCAAAGGCTGTTCCTGGGCAACGAGAATCTGATCCGCCTCAATCCCTATCCATTCGGCCTCGAACAGAACCTCGAACCCAAGGGGGGCAAGGTCAAGCGCGGCGTAGCTGTCCTTGATGCTCCATTCACCCTTTCGCGAGCGGACGAGCACGGCGATCGCTTCTTCCTGCTCGCTCGCCGTATCGCTGCCGGTGAGCGTGACAACGTCCGGATAAAAGGGTGGCGTGCCCTGGCGGTGGAGCCAGAGCGTTGCAGAAAACTCGCCGGGTGAGCCTCTTGCCGCGCAGATGGCATTGCACCAGAGAGCATTGTTGCGGACGGCGGCGCGTAGCAATTCGGATGTCATGTTTTCCTCCGATCGGCCCCCGTGATAGAATGGGAGGATATCGCGGGTTTGTCATAAGAATATCTTCACCCGATCCGGACCTTGTCTTTTTCCTGCATTGTTTTACCCATTGAGTCGCACTATGTGCGAGGAACCGAATTGGACGTAAGAGAGGTTCGAATGTACGAAGAAGAAGAACAGGACGAAAAGACGAAGGAACTGCCGCTCGGCAAGGAAACGGAGGCGAATCTTTTCAAGTCGCGTTCGATCTTCATCTACGGACCGATCAATCAGGAACTGGCGCAAAAGGTCTGCTCGCAGCTCGTGGCGCTCGCCGCAGCCAGCGACGATGATATCCGTATCTATGTCAGTTCGCCGGGCGGTCACGTGGAATCCGGCGATTCGATCCACGATATGGTCAAGTTCATCAAGCCGAAGGTCTGGATGATCGGTACGGGCTGGGTCGCTTCTGCGGGCGCATTGATTTATGTCGCCGCGCCAAGGGAACGCCGCCTTTGCCTGCCGAACACGCGCTTCCTGTTGCACCAGCCGTCCGGCGGCACGCGCGGCATGGCGTCCGACATCGAGATCCAGGCTCGCGAAATCATCAAGATGAACGAGCGCCTGAACAAGATCATGGCAGCGGCAACCGGCCAGCCCTATGAAAAGATCGCCGCCGACACCGACCGCGATTACTGGCTGTCGGCGGACGAAGCCAAGGGTTACGGCTTGGTTTCCCGTATCATCACATCGCAGAGCGAAATCTGATCTCAGGCTTTCATTGAAAGCAACGCCCCTGTTTGCGACCGCAGACGGGGGCGTTTTTATTGGCGGGAGAATACGCGTCCACGCTGGTCTTCTCGCGTGCAATTTCTATCGATGCAACTTCGATGCAAGTTTGGCGCAGGGTGCGCGCCGTATCGTTGCGCCTGTAAGTTGTTCATTCGATAGTTAATGCCGCGCCATTCAGTTTTCTTTTCCATTTTTTGATTTTCAGTCCGAGCCGGATGACCGGCGGAGCAAGCGCGGCAATCAACCAGGCCAGGGGCCGAAAAGGGGGTTGCATGACCAGCGCAGACGGAATTTCCACGCGACGTGATCCATACCAGTTTAGGGTGCAGCCGCCCTCTCCACCGAAGATCGACGCCGAACAGGGCTCCTCCCAGGGAGCCGAAAAGCAGGAGCAGACGTCTGAAAAAGATAAGGTTCCTGCGGACGTTGTGGGCGCCTCGACCCTCAGGGATGCCGCCGCGCGCTGGCAGGCGATGGCAATCCGCATCCTGCTCGGCGGTGGCGGAGACGACACGTTGAGCGGCGGTGCGAACAGCGCGGTCGATGCCGGAGGCGGCAACGACACGATTGACGTTTGGGAGCACAGCAGCGTCGACGGCGGAGATGGCGACGATTCCATCCGGGCCTGGTCTGAAAGCAAGGTGCTCGGCGGCGCAGGCGACGACCAGATCGACGTCTGGAGCGAAGGCGACGTCGATGGCGGCGACGGTGACGACAGCATCAAGGCATGGTCGGACAGTCGTGTTTTGGGCGGCGCTGGCGATGACGTGATCGACGTCTGGTCCGGCAGCTACGTGGACGGCGGAGCCGGTGACGACGACATCGCGGCATGGTCCGAAACCGACGTCCATGGCGGAGCCGGTGATGACGTCATCAGTGCCTGGTCGGACAGTCGCGTCGATGGCGGCGAGGGCAATGATGTCATTGCGGTGCATTCAGACAGCGTCGCGATCGGCGGAAAGGGCGATGATGACATCAGGTTGGGTCCGGATGCCACCATGCAGTTCTCCGCCGGCGACGGCAAGGATACGGTGCGCACGTTCGTCGGCGGCCAGATCCAGTTCGGCGAGGGCCTTTCGGCGGATAAGATGCGCGTCACCTACGAGAATGGCGATACCATCATTTCCTTCGAGGGCAACGAGACCGACAGGATTACGCTCAAATCCATGATCGGGTCGGTAGCGCTGACATTCGCCGATGGAACGACGCAGGAGATCACAAGGGCCGGCGAGCCATTGAAAGCGGAGCTTCATGACGCTTCGGGGCTCGTGAGGGCCTATCACGGAAACTGAGAGGCCTGCCGGTTTTTCTGATTTTCCCGATCATCGCATCGCGGAGCGAAATCTGATCGGAGACTTCAAGAGGCGCCCTTGCTTGCTACCCGCAGGCGAGGGCGTTTTTTTGCGTGGCCTATTCAAAGTTGGAGCTGGCGGCGCGCGCTGCGATAAGCGTCGATGATGGCGTCGGCTGCTCTTGCCGCTTCCGTCAGATCGGTTTGGTAGTTGGTGACAGAAATCCGCATGACCTGCTGTCCTCGCCATAATGCTCCGCCGCAGAATGCGGTTCCATCCTGCTGAAGGGTCCTGATCGTCGCTTGAGTAAGTCTATCGCCATGCTCCGCGTCGCCAAAGCGAACGATGAGTTGGTTGAGAACGACCTCATTTAGAACGGCAATGCCTGGCTCCTGCGACAGGCGGCCGGCCAGAAGAGCGGCAGATTCGCAGGCTTGGTCAACGAGTGCGCGGATACCGTCGCGGCCGAAATGCTTGATCAAGGCCCAGGTCGCGAAGCCGCGCGCTCGGCGTGACAGTTCCGGCACGTAGTGAGACGGGTCACGCTCGCCGTCATTCGTGAGAGGTAGATAGCTTGCGGCGATGGTCATCGCGCGGCGGTGAGCCAACTCGTCGCGGACGATGGCATAACCGCAATCATAGGGCGCCTGCAGCCATTTGTGGCCGTCAACCGCCCAGCTGTCCGCCTCATCAACGCCGGCGGTGAGGTGCCGTTTGTTCGGCGATGCCTGAGCCCACAAGCCGAAGGCACCATCGACGTGCACCCACGCCTGCTTGCTCCGGGCAAGCTCGATCAGTTCAGCGAAGCCGTCGCAGGCGCCGGTGTTGATCTGCCCTGCCTGCAGAATGACAATGCAGGGGCCGTCTACGGAGGAGATTGCTTCGGAGAAGGCTTGCGGAAGGATTTTACCCTGATCGTCCGTTGCGACACGCAGGACGCGGTCACGGCCGAGTCCCAGGAACTGCAGCGCGGAAAAGACCGTTGTATGCGCATCGTCGCCGATCAGCACGGATATCGGCGGAGCTCCAAAAAGGCCGTTTGCCTCAACGTCCCATTTGGCGGCATGCAGGACCGCGCCGCGCGCTGCGGCAAGACATGTAAAGTTCGCGACCGTAGCGCCGGTGACAAAACCGACCGAACTTTGCCGCGGTAGGTCGAGAAGCTCGAGCAGCCATTGTGCGGCTGTCGTTTCTGCCGCCGCACTTGCCGGCGAGGCTGCGTGGTTGCCGGCATTCTGTCCCCATGCGCTGGTCAGGAAGTCGGCGGCGACACCCATCGGGTGCGAACCACCAATGACCCAGCCGAAGAAACGCGGGCCGGTCATGCTGTGCAATCCGGGCTCTGCCTTCAGAGCGAGCTGGTCGAGCACACCGTCCATTGCCATCGGTTGCTCCGGCAGCGGCTCTGCAAAGGCGGTGACAGCAGTGGCGTAGTCGAAGGACGGCCGTTGCAGGCGAGTGCCGGCCTCGTCGCGAAAGTGTGCGGCAAGCGTCGCGGCCTTCACGAAAAGCGCTTCGTTCCCTTGAGCATCTTTCGTCATGTGCCCTCCAAAATGCCGCCAAGCTGAACGATCCGAACATACACCTTCGCCGAAGAGATGTCGCTGAGGAGGGGGCCAGCCCGCGGGCGAGCCACAATGCGCGACCGAATACCAGGGGACTGCACTTGCGCGACTCCTGCCGATAATGCTCCATGGCCCATCCCTGCAGCCACGAGTCTCGTCATGCTCAAAGACTTTTCCGTCCAAGCCCTGTTCATGGGCGTGCTCACCGCCTTCGTCGGTTTTGCCAGTTCGTTCGCCGTCGTGCTGCATGGATTGCAAGCGGTGGGTGCGACGGAGGCGCAGGCAGCTTCGGGTCTCATGGCGCTGTCGATTTCGATGGGGGCATGCGCCATCCTTTTGAGCGCCGTGACCAAGCTCCCGGTCAGCATAGCGTGGTCGACGCCGGGGGCAGCGCTTCTTGCCAGTACCGGGGCGGCGATCGAGGGCGGGTTCAATGCAGCCGTCGGTGCCTTCCTGATCTGCGCGGTGCTGATCGTCATCGCCGGCCTCTTCAAGCCGCTGGGGCGGGCGGTCGCCGCAATTCCGGCGCCACTCGCCAATGCCATGCTTGCCGGGGTGCTGCTTGGACTCTGCTTTGCGCCTGTAAAGGCCATCGGCTTCAATCCGCTGCTCGGGCTTCCCATCGTTCTGACATGGATCGTCGTGGGTGCATTCAGGCGGCTCTGGGCAGTGCCAGCCGCGCTCGTCGCTTTCGTGCTCGTGCTGACATTCGGCGTCGAGATCCCGGAGGGCGCGCTTGCTTCGCTCGGACGGTCGCTGGTGCCGACCGTCGAGATCGTTCATCCGGTCTTCAATCTTGCCGGCTTCGTTTCGATTGCGCTGCCGCTCTTCATCGTCACCATGGCCTCGCAGAATATTCCGGGCATAGCGGTGCTGAAGGTCAATCATTATGATCCGATGCCTGGCCCGCTCTTTGCCGTCACCGGTTTCTTCTCGGTTCTTTCCGCGCCCTTCGGCGGCCACGCCGTCAATCTGGCGGCGATCACCGCGGCAATGTGCGCAGGGCAGGATGCGCATGCCGATCCGAAGCGCCGCTATTGGGCTGCCCTGATCTCCGGCGCCGGCTATGTGGTGCTGGGCCTGCTTGCCGGCGTCGTGACTGCATTCGTGGCGCTGGCGCCGCCGATCCTCATCCAGGCGGTGGCGGGGCTTGCGCTTGTCGGCGCTTTCTCAGGTTCGGCGATGGCCGCCTTCCAGGCGCCGGAATCGCGCGAGGCGGCGGCGATCACCTTCCTTGTGACGGCGTCCGGCGTTTCCTTTGGCGGCATTTCCGGCGCTTTCTGGGGGCTGGTCGCCGGTGGGCTCATGCTGGCATTGTCCCGCGTGGTGCAAGCGGCGAAAAAATAGGCGGGGGTTGCCAGCTTATTGTTCGGCGGCTATAAGCGCGGTCATGAAGATCACGGGTGCAAAGATTTCCGATACGATTGTCCAGGGGCGCGTTGCCCTGCGTGACAATACGCGCGCCCTGACGTCGCTTCTTCTCCTCGGCCTTACGCGCGGTTGCCGGGTTCGTTGAGGAGCGCCCGGCGGCCGAAAGCCCGCCAGGTAATCGCTCCTCGCGACTGATCCCTTTAGAACCAAGATAGACCAACAAGGTCCGCATTTGCTGTCGCCAAGCTCGCTACGATGGGCTAAGAGGCGGGGCAAGATGCCGGGACGAGGAAGAAACGAATGGACGCGAAGACGCAAAATCCCGCAAAAGGCATGCAATCCGCCGCGGTGAAATACCGCCCCTATCCGCAGGTGAACATTCCCGATCGCACCTGGCCGACGAAGACGATCACCAAGGCGCCGGTATGGTGCTCGGTCGATCTGCGCGACGGCAACCAGGCGCTGGTCGACCCGATGGGCCACGACCGCAAAGCCCGCATGTTCCAGCTGCTGCTCGACATGGGCTTCAAGGAAATCGAAATCGGTTTCCCGTCCGCCTCGCAGACCGATTTCGATTTCGCGCGCTGGTGCGTGGAGCAGGGCAATGTGCCCGACGACGTGTCGCTGCAGGTGCTGGTGCAGTGCCGTCCGGAGCTGATCACCCGTACCTTCGAGGCGCTGGAAGGCGCGAACCGTCCGATCGTCCATTTTTACAATTCCACCAGCGAGTTGCAGCGCCGCGTCGTGTTTGCCAAGGATATCCAGGGCATCAAGCAGATCGCCGTTGATGCGGCGAAGATGATCTCGGACATGGCGGCGAAGGCCGGCGGCGGCTATCGCTTCGAATATTCGCCGGAAAGCTTTACGGGCACCGAGCTCGAAGTGGCGCTGGAAATCTGCAACGCCGTCATCGAGGTGATGAAGCCGACGCCTGAGAACAAGCTGATCATCAACCTGCCGTCCACCGTCGAGATGGCGACGCCGAACGTCTATGCCGACCAGATCGAGTGGATGTGCCGCAATCTCGACAATCGCGAGAACCTGATCGTCTCGTTGCATCCGCACAACGACCGTGGCACCGGTATCGCGGCTGCCGAACTGGCATTGCTGGCGGGTGCTGATCGCGTCGAAGGCACGCTCTTCGGCAACGGCGAGCGCACCGGCAACGTCGACGTCGTTACCATGGCGCTGAACATGTTCACGCAGGGCGTCGACCCGGAACTCGACTGCTCGAATATCGTGCGGATGAAGGAAGTCTTCGAATACTCCAACCAGATGCCGATCGGCGAGCGCCACCCCTATGTCGGCGAACTGGTCTATACGGCCTTCTCCGGCTCTCATCAGGACGCGATCAACAAGGGGATGAAGGCGGCGCAGGTTGCCAATCATCCTGTCTGGGAAGTGCCGTACCTGCCAATCGATCCCCGCGACGTCGGCCGCTCCTACGAGGCGATCATCCGGATCAACTCGCAGTCGGGCAAGGGCGGCATCGCCTATATCCTGCAGCAGGACTATGGGCTCAATCTGCCGCGCAATCTGCAGGTCGAGTTCCGAGAAGAGATCCAGCGCATTACCGATGAAGAGGGCAAGGAGCTGCCGTCGCGCCGCATCTACGACCGCTTCATCGAGCGCTACGTGACGCAGCCGCAGGGCCGCATCAAGTTTGTCGATCACCACACCTATGCCGATCCGGAGCGCAAGGGGCAGCGGATCGTTGCCGCCGAGATCATCGACAACGGTGAGACGAAGCGCATCGAGGGCAAGGGCAACGGCCCTGTCGACGGCTTCATCAACGCGCTCTCCCACTATCTCGGCATCGAAATGTCGGTCGAGGACTATTCGGAGCATTCGTTGCAACACGGCTCGAATGCAGCCGCCATCTCTTATGTCGAAACATCCTATCCGGGTGGCAAGCTCTTCGGCGCCGGCATCAGCACCAACATCGTCGGCGCCTCGCTCGAAGCGATCGTATCGGCGGCAAACCGCGTGCTGGATGTGAAGGCCGGTAAAAACTGATTTGAAGATGTTGCGCAGCGGGGTTTATCCGCTGCGCATCCTTGCCGCTCAGGCGGCGATGGTTTCCTTGCGTGGGCGAACGATGCAATCGGCAATGGCCGCCATATCGTCCTGCGCTTCGGCATGGCGCTGGCCCCATTTGCAGAGCGCCAGCAGCACCGGTTCAAGCTCCAGTCCGAGATCCGTCGCGGTATATTCCACGCGTGCGGGGACTTCCGCGAAGATCTCGCGGTTCACCAGACCATGCTCTTCCATTTCGCGCAGCTGCTGAATCAACACCTTCTGGGTGATCTCCGGCATCATGCGCTTGAGCTCCGAGAGGCGCTTCGGTCCGCTGAAGATGTAATAGAGAATGACCGGTTTCCAGCGCCCGGCGATGACCTTCAGGGCGCGCTCCACAGGCAATTTCGGCAGTCTTTTGATCGGTTCCGCCATGGTCACCTCCTGGTGGGTATGGCACGAAAGAGTGTGTATTTTTCCCACCGAGCTTACGGGTAAAGCGCTGCTCACGTCATTCAAACGTGAGGTCTGTCATGAAAGCGGTGCGCTTTGACCATTTCGGTCCCCCTGAGGTTCTCAAAATTGTCGAGGTGCCGAAACCGGTGCCGCGCCGAGGGGAGGTCCTGGTTCGCGTCCACGCCGCGGGCATCAATTTTTTCGAAGTGCTGATGCGCGCGGACCGGTATGCCGTGATACCGGAATTACCGATGATCCCCGGCGTTGAAGTCGCAGGCATCGTCGAGGCGATAGGCGAGGGCGCCGACCTCGCTTGCTCGGCTCGCGCGTTGCCGTGCCGCTGTTCGCGCTGGGACGGGGCGAGGGGTATGCGGAGTTCATCGTCGTGCCGGCTGCGTCGGTGATCAATATTCCCGATGCATTGTCGTTTGAGGCGGCGGTAGCGCTGATGGTCCAGGGGCTGACGGCTCTGCACATGGTTCGCCAGGCTTCGCCGCGGAGCAAAACCGTCCTTGTCCACGCGGCTGCCGGCGGTGTCGGGTCGCTGCTGGTGCAATTGGCGAAGCGCGAAGGTGCGCGATCGGTCATTGCAGCAGCAAGCAGCGAAAAGAAGCTGACGCTGGCTCGCGCCCTCGGCGCGGATGCCGCGGTGGATTATACCGCCGAGGGTTGGCAGAAGGCCATCAGCGACGGCACGCCTGTCGATCTGATCTACGACACCGTCGGCGGCGAGATGACGCGCGCTTCCCTTGCAGCGCTTACGCCCGGCGGAGAGCTTGTCTTCGCGGCGCTGGGACGCTTCAGTCTCGAGACCGCAGACCTGAACGCCATGTTCGGCAAGAACCAGTCGCTGAGGGGATTTGCGCTGCTGCGTTTGCTGCCCGCGACGCTGGAGGACGACCTTTCCGCGCTATTTTCGCTTGCAGTTTCGGGCGCGCTGACGATCCCCGAGGGGGCGAGCTTCCCGCTTGAGAAAGCCGCCGAAGCGCATCGCGCCATGGAAAGCCGGAGCGTCAGCGGAAAGGTCGTGCTTGTGCCGTAAGGCTCTAGATCGCCGTCGCGACCTCCATCGCGATCTGGCTGAGCGAGGCTTCTGCGGACGGGCCGACGAGGACGTAGGATGTCCCGGCATTGTGCCAGGTGACGAGGCCGATCTCGTCCCTGATCGTTTCCTTGAAGTCCTCGCTATCCGGCGGCTGGGAATCCTTCCGGAAGCAGATCGAGATGAGGTCGCCGTCCGCGCTTGTATAGACCAGCTGGCCGACCGGCCGGCCGTCACCGAGGAGCACGCGGGCGCCCTGGAACGTCCAGCCTTTGTTGGCCAGGTCCGGCACACGAAAGGCGACGCCGACCGTGGAGGTCAGCCAATTGGAGATCTCCTCGGCCTGTGTCGAGGGAATCTCGACGATATGCCGCGGTTGGCGGATCATCAGCCGCTGGTAGGCGGTGACGTCGTTCAGCCAATCCTTGGTGTTCGTGTTGTCGGCAACGGGCTGCGACCCGTCGCCGCGAACGAGGCCGGCAGGAGTCGTTCCCATGAAATAGCCTATGCCGCAGCCGATGACGAAAAGGATGATCGCGGCTGCCAGCGCCTGCGGGCCGCTCGGTGTGAGCTTCATTGCCGGGCGGGCGGTTCGCGGCGCCACGGGCGCCTTGGGCGGCTGAACGCTCTTGATCGAGCGGACGAGTGCCAGCGGAACCGGCTCCTTCAAGATATCCTCCAGGCGGCGGCGGCCGAAATCGGCGCCGTGACGGAGCTTGTCGTAAAGCCGGCGCGCACCTTCGTCCGTCGCAATGCGTTGTTCCAGCTCGTGCTTCTGCTCCGGCGTCGTTTCCCCGTCGAGAAGAGCGGTCAGCTGGGCATCAAGCGGCAGTTTCTTGAAATCGGGCAAAGTCAGTACCTGTGAGGATAATTGTCGGCGAGACTCGCAAAGTGAAGCCGTGCCGCGGCAAGCTGTGCCGGAACGCTGCTTGCAGGAATGCCCATGATGTCGGCCGCCTCCTGATAGGTGTGGCCTTCGTTGACAAGCAGGAACACGCTCGAAATGCCTTCGGGCATTTCGGCGATCATTTGATGTATAGCGTCAGTATCGGCAGTGGCTGCGCGGTCTCGCACGGCATCGCGGATGTCCGTGACGTTTCCCTTGGAAGCCGGCCGCGCCTTGCGCTTGCGTCCGTCATCGTGCCACTGCTGGCGGGCCAGCGTGTAGACCCAGCTTTCAAGCCTGCCTTCGCCCTTCCATTGGTGGCTCTTTGCCACCGCTCGCTGACAGACTGCCTGCACGAGGTCGTCGGCAGCCGCCGCATCGCCTGCAAGTGTCATCGCGAAACGGCGCAACCGCGGCAGCAGACCCACCAAGTCGCGTCTGATATCAATGGTCGTTACAGGCTGACGCATGTCTCATTTCATGAAATGTCGGGCGAAGCACCCGGCGTGGCTAAGCTTTTTATATCGCGTATGTGATCTTTATGAAACAAATTTGCACTGCTTCGCAAGCTTAAGCCAGCGCAATCTTGGAATTCTCAAGGGGGTTCCACGCGGCCGTCGGCGATGTCGCGTTTCAATAGGTCCGATGTCCGTTCAGGCTTTGCGCGAGCTTGGTAAGCCCTGCTGCCTTCGCCGCCACGGCCACCGATTTCATGTGCGGGCCTGCGGAAGTAGCGGCGGCCTCAGAAAGCGAATCAAAACACTGAGAAACCGATTTCGCTCGCTCCACTAAGCCTTGAAAATATCTACACCATTTTGGAAAACGCCGTCACCCATGTCATTCAGGCTGAAGCGCTCGCCCGTCAATTCCCATGCGCCAGGGGAACCGTCGATGCTGAAGAGATTATAGGCGGCGCGGGGTTTCAGGCCGCCGGGTCCCTGGGAAGCCGAAGCAATTCCGACGACAGGCACGGGTGCCGTCTGGCCCCGCAGCCAATGGAGCGTATTGAGATGCGTATGGCCATGGATCACCAGTTCTGCGCCGCCTGTCGAAACGACGGCGGCGAAACGCCGGATGCCGATCATGCGCTTATAGAAGGATGTGGCGCCACGGATCGGCGGATGATGGATCATGACCACGCGAAAGAGGCCGGCCTCGCCGGCGGCGCGCAGCATGTTGACGGTTTCACGCGCCTGCCTCTGGCTGAAGAAGCCGCTGGCCGCAAAAGGCGGCGTGGCGACGGCAGTCGAGCAGCCGATGAGCGCCACTTTGTCGCGGACACGCAGATAGGGAAAAATGTGCTTGTCTTGCCTCCATTCGGCGGGAGCCAGATCGCCGCGGACATAGTCATACCAGGCCCGCATGGATTTCTCGTAGGCGCCCGGAACATAGGCGTCGTGATTGCCCGGTACGATGGAGGTTTCAACCGGGTCGCCGAGAGCGCGCAGCCAGGCGGCGGCGGAACGGATCTCGATTGCGCTTGACAGGTTCACCAGATCGCCGGTCACGGCGAGGTGGTCCGCATGCCGGTCGCGGATGTCTTCCAGCAGAACATCCAGCGTGCCGCCGAAAAGGTGCTTGCGCCTGCTGCGGTGCCAGTTCACAAAGCCGGTAATGCGCTTCGAGAAAAGCTCGCGGAAGGAAAGATTGGGAAGTGGGCCGAGGTGAATATCCGAGATATGCGCGAGCTTGAACATGCTACGACACATAGACCAGGATGGTTACAAATCAAACACATCGGATGGAACGAAACGGTGAAAGCAGAGTGATGAGGCCCACGGGGATGTCCTGGAAATCCAAGCTGCTGATGCGGTTTGTGCACGTTTACTTTGCGTTCGCACGGGGCATGACGATGGGGGTGCGGGCGGCCTGCTTCGATGCCTCGGGACGGATTTTTCTGGTGCGGCATAGCTACGTTCCGGGCTGGCATATGCCTGGCGGCGGAGTGGAGCGCAACGAGACCGCCGAGGCGGCGCTGGTCAAGGAACTGCGCGAAGAGGGCAACCTCCGTGTCGTCGGCCAGGCGCAGCTCTTCCACGTCTATTACAATCAATCGGCGAGCCGCCGTGACCACGTTGTCTTCTACCGCGTCGACGTCGAGCAGACGGCGCCGCGTACACCGGATCGCGAGATCGTCGAGTGCGGTTTCTTCGCCCTCGATGCCCTCCCGGACGGCACGACCGACGCCACCAGGCGTCGGCTCAGGGAATTGAACGGCGATGAGCCCGCCGCTCACTATTGGTAGGATTCAGGCGGCTGCGGCGAGTTTCGCGCGGCCGTGTGGTTGGTCGAGGTCGAGAGCCGGTCCAACCGGGACAACGCCCGTCGGATTGATCGTCTTGTGGCTGCGGTAATAATGCTGCTTGATATGCTGTAAGTTCACCGTCTCCTTCACGCCCGGCGTCTGATAAAGATCGCGCAGGTAGCCGGAGAGGTTCTGGTAGTCTTCGATACGGCGGATATTGCATTTGAAATGGCCGACATAGACCGGATCGAAGCGCACCAGCGTCGTGAACAGCCGCCAATCGGCCTCCGTCAGCCGGTCGCCGAGCAGATAGCGGCTCGTGCGAAGCCGCTCATCCAGCATGTCCAGCGTTTCGAAAATCTTGACGACATTCTGCTCGTAGGCCTCCTGCGTCGTCGCAAAGCCCGCCTTGTAGACGCCGTTGTTGACGGTGTCGTAGACGATCGCATTCAGCGCATCGATATCGGCCCTTAGATCGGCAGGATAGAAATCCGCTTTCGATTCCGTCAGACCGTCGAAGGCGCTGTTGAACATGCGGATGATTTCGGCGGATTCATTGTTGACGATCGTGCCGGTTTTCTTGTCCCACAGCACGGGAACGGTGACGCGGCCGGAATAGTGCGGGTCGGCCTTCCGGTAGATTTCCCAGAGGGTCTTTGCGCCGTAAAGCTGATCGCCGGTGGCGCCGTCGCCGATTTTGAATTCCCAGCCGTTTTCGGCCATCAGCGGATCGACGACGGAAACGGAGATGATATTCTCCAGCTTCTTCAGCTTGCGGAAGATCAGCGTGCGGTGCGCCCAGGGGCAGGCGAGTGACACGTAGAGATGATAGCGGTCCGCCTCGGCCTTGAAACCGCCGGTGCCTGTCGGTCCCGGCTTTCCATCAGCCGTGATCCAGTTGCGAAACTGGGAGGCCGCGCGCTTGAAGTGGCCCTTCGTTTCTTTCGTGTCGTACCAGACGTCCTGCCAGACGCCGTCAACCAGCATGCCCATTGTATTCCTCCAGAACTCGTCGTTGGAGTGAACATATCGCAGGCGGCCCGGCTTTGCAGGGTGCAAAGATTGAACAGTGCGTCACACTGTCTTTTGGGATGATTTCATTTTGCGTTGGACGAGGGAAATTTTTCCTGCTATCGGCCTTTTACATTCGCTCAGGAACCCGATTTTGATGCACGCAACCAGAAGCCTGCGACGACGCTGATGCTCCCGAACGCCCAAGGGCGTGCTCGAGAACCCATCGCTTCTGTCTATCCGGTTTCTGTCTCATCATGCACAAGCACGATCTGGTCTACCTCACTGAGGATGCGTCTCATGACGCAGCTATCGAACACATCAACGAAGAAGCATTCGGTCCCGGCCGGCATACACGTGCTGCCGCCCGCATCCGCGAGCAGGGGCCGCACGATCCGTCGCTCTCCTTCATCTGCACCGATGACGGCGAGACGATTGCTTCGGTGCGGATGACGCCCGTCATGGCAGGGGCTGTGAAAGGGCATCTGCTTGGACCGCTCGCCGTGCGGCCTTCGCACAAGAATATGGGTATCGGGCGCGAACTGGTGCGGATCGCGGTGGAGGCTGCGAGGCGCAGGGGGTCGGAGGCCGTCATTCTCGTCGGCGATCCGCCGTATTATTGCCCGCTGGGCTTTGAGAAGGTCGCCTATAACGCGCTTGCTTTTCCCGGCCCGGTCGATCCCGCCCGCGTTCTCGTCGTTCCGATTTCCGAAGATACCCATCAGCGCCTCAAGGGCACAATCGGCTGGCGCGAATAGGCTATTTGTTCTATCAAGTCACTGATTTTCCATGAGGCCCGCCACGGGTCAGGTCTCGTCAGCTGTAACAGAGGCGGTAGCATGGGTGGAATTTCAATGGACGAGGCGCTGGACCGTGCCGGAACCGGTGCCTTTCAACGGCGGTTGATGGCGATCTTCGGTCTCGTCTGGGCGGCTGACGCCATGCAGGTCCTTGCCGTCGGCTTCACGGCCGCCTCGATTGCCGCCACGTTCCAGTTGACGATACCGCAGGCGCTGCAGACCGGAACGCTGTTCTTCCTCGGCATGCTGATCGGCGCCGTGGTCTTCGGCCGGCTGGCCGACAGGATCGGACGGCGCAATGTGCTGATCCTGACGGTCGGATGCGATGCCTTGTTCGGCACGCTCTCGATCTTTGCTCCGGATTTCGCCAGTCTGCTGGTTCTGCGGTTCCTGACCGGGGTGGCCGTCGGTGGCACCTTGCCGGTCGATTACGCGATGATGGCGGAGTTCCTGCCCGCGAAGAATCGTGGCCGATGGCTGGTGGCGCTTGAGGGGTTCTGGGCGATCGGCACGCTGATCGTCGCGCTTGCCGCATGGGCTGCCACCCTTGCGGGCGTCGCAGATCCCTGGCGCTATATTTTCGCGGTGACGGCGGTGCCGGCGATCCTCGGAATCGGGCTGCGATTTTTCGTGCCGGAATCGCCGCTCTACTTGTTGCGAAAGGGCCGCGCCGAAGAAGCCAAGGCGATCGTCAACCGCATGCTCAGACGTCATGGCAAGCCGGAGCTTGGTGCCGCCGACCAAATCGTGCCGGCGCCGCATGCAACTGCCGAAGGTCTCTTTACCGCCTCGCTTCGCCGCCGCAGCTTGATGATCCTGGCGATCTGGTTCCTCGTCTCGGTTTCCTACTACGGCGTCTTCACCTGGATGCCCGCCAAGCTCGCCGGCGATGGCTTCGGCTTCGTGCGCGGTTATGGCTTTCTGGTGTTCGTGGCGCTCGCCCAGATCCCCGGTTACGCGCTTGCAGCCTATGGCGTCGAGAAGTGGGGCAGGCGACCGACGCTGGTCGGCTTCTGCCTGCTTTCGGCAGCGGGATGCCTGCTCTTCGTTCTCTCGCCTGATGATATGCTGATCGGCGCATCGCTGCTGATCATGAGTTTCGCTCTGCTTGGGACATGGGGTGCGCTCTATGCCTATACGCCGGAACTTTATCCGACGGCATCGCGCGCAACCGGCATGGGTGCGGCAGGCGCCATAGCACGGCTTGGCGGCCTTATTGCCCCGTCACTGATGGCATTGGTGGTATCGCAGGGGCTCGGGGTTGCGATCGAATTGTTCGCAGGATTTCTGGTCGTCGCGGCCATCGCAGCGCTCGCGATCGATGCCGAAACGCGGCAGGTCTCGCTCGCCTAGGCTCCTGACCTTAAGCGAGGCTCTTGCGCAGGAACGTCCGGCTCCGACCTTTAGGAAACGACGGCAATTCACCGAAGATCTCGTAACCCGCCCGCCGGTAGGCGCGCAGCGCCTGAGGATTGAAGGTATCGATCCAGGCGCCGTGACAGCCGCGGGCTTTCGCCTCTTCCTCGGCCTTGGCGAGGATCTTTCCGGCCATGCCTTTGCCGCGCTGGGTCTCCGGGATGTACAGGTTCTGCGTGAAGAGCCAACCCCAGGCGGTGTAGCCCGAAAGCCCGCCTGTTACCTTGCCGTCCGTGTCATGGATCAGAACGGCGAGCGGCTGACGTTCCGAAGGGCCGACGTCCTCAGTGTTGAACGCGCTGAGTGCGTCCTGGATGGCGGCAAGCTCTTCCGGGGAGGGCGATCCTGTCAGTTCGAATTCCGGCATGGCCTCATCGCCCTTCACGCCACCACATGGCGCCGAAGGCGAGCAGCA
This sequence comes from Rhizobium sp. P32RR-XVIII, assembly GCF_012641395.1. GTDB lineage: Bacteria > Pseudomonadota > Alphaproteobacteria > Rhizobiales > Rhizobiaceae > Rhizobium. The sequence continues at coordinate 158,317 of NZ_JABAIH010000004.1, forward strand.
GCACGCCGACGCCGGCAAACCCGGCAAACAGCGGCAAGGTATTGATGCCCTTCAGGACGGTCTCGTTCGTCAGCTTGATCTGCATGCGGTCGTTGTCGGCAACGCGAATCTGGCCGCGGACCGGCAGGATCGGCGGAACCTCGACCGCTCCGCTCGCATCCGAAACGCGGGCAACAAGGCCGCGCGTCTTGCTTGCGATCGGCTTCAGCACGTCGCCGGTCGAAATCATCGCCTTGAATTCCGGCGCATCGACCGCGCCGACATGGACGAGCGTCATGAGGTCGCCGTTGCGGATCTCGAAGAGGCCGATCTCGTCCATCTTCTTCTCGGCCTTGAAGAGACCGGGTTCGGATTGCGTCAGCGGCAGCGTTTCCGTCCTGCCGGAGGGGTACCGGATCGTGGCATCGCCTGGATTGTCGCCGAGCGTCTGGCGGGTGATCTCGAGCGTGCGGCCGGAGGCGCGCGCCGTCAGTGCCTCTTCTTCGAGAGCTGGCTCCTTCATCAGCCAGTGGGCGATGCGGCGATAGAGCGAGACGTGCGGACCGCCGCCCTCGAAGCCGCGAGCCCAGAGCCAGCCCTGATCGGAGAGCAGCATGGCGACGCGGCCCTGGCCGGCCCGGTTCAAGACCAGCAGCGGATGATTGTCGGCGCCGACCATCACCGTCTGGCCTTGCGGCGGTTCGACATCGACGCTGCGGAACCAGCGGCCCCAATGCGGCGGCTCGTCGCCGGAACCATCGAGGCCACGGGTCACGGGATGCTTTCGGCCTTCCTCGGAAAGGCGCGGATAAAACGCCTTGTCGATCATCCGGCCGGTCGGCTGCGCCGGAAGTACGGACGCAAGCGGCGTCAGCGCAATCGAATCCTGACCGGCATGTTCGGGACCTGCGGCGATCAGCAGCGCGCCGCCGTTTTCGACATATTGGGCGATGTAATCGTAATAGAGGATCGGCAGCACGCCGCGGTGCTGGTAGCGGTCGAAAATGATCAGGTCGAAGTCCTTGATCTTGTCGACGAACAGCTCGCGCGTCGGAAAGGCGATCAGCGAAAGCTCGTTGATCGGCGTGCCGTCCTGCTTTTCGGGCGGGCGCAGAATGGTGAAGTGGACGAGATCGACGGAGGCGTCGGACTTCAAAAGATTGCGCCAGGCGCGCTCGCCGGCATGCGGCTCGCCGGAGACCAGAAGTACACGCAGGTTTTCGCGGATGCCGTCGATGACATGGACGGCGCGGTTGTTTGCCTCCGTCACTTCGCCCGGCAGCCCGGCAACCGAGAATTCCAATACGTTACTCCCGCCGCGCGCAACCCTGAAGGAAAACGGCGTATCCTGACCCGGAGTTGCCTGTAGCGTGGCAATCTCGTCGCCATTCAGCTTCACGGTGATCTTGGCCGTATCGCCGGGGCTCGGGCCATCGTCGAAAACGCGAAGGACCAGTTGCTGCTCTTCGTTGACGATGCCGAAGCGCGGCGCCTTGATCACCTCGATACGGCGGTCGAACTCGTTGGGCTTGCCGGTAATGAGGCCATGGATCGGCGCGTCGAAGCCAAGCGCCTGATTGATCCCCGGCACATCATGCACCTGGCCGTCCGTGAGCATGATCGCGCCGCCGATACGCGCCGGAGGCACGTCGGCAACGGCAGCCGACAGCGCCGTGAACAGACGGGTGGACGGCGTATCGGAATCTTCCGGTTCGGTGACATCGACGTATCGCGGCTCGATATTCGGGAAGCGTGCGAGGCGATCCTTGAGCTGCGCCAGCGCTTCCTCGGTCACCTTGATGCGATCCGGCGTCTGCTGGCTCTGGCTGCGATCGACGATGACGGGAACGATCGTCGAAAGCTGGTCGCGGTCTTCCTGCATGAGGAGCGGGTTCGCGAGGGCTGCCAGCAATGCGAGGGCCGCAAGCGTGCGAATCCAGGCACCGCGGATGCCGCGCCAGATCGCGAAGGCTGCGACCACCGCAACCACAGCCGCCAGTGCGGCAAGGATCGGCCAGGGAAGGAAAGGCGAAAAATCAAGCGTCATGTCACTGCCCCAGCCGTTCGAGGAGCGCTGGGATGTGGACCTGATCGGTCTTGTAGTTGCCGGTCAGCATGTACATCATGATGTTGACGCCCGCACGGTAAGCATATTCGCGCTGCATCTCATCCGGCGGAACGGTCGGCAGCATCGGTACGCCGTTCTCATCGACCGCCCAGGCCCCGGCAAAATCGTTGCCGGTAATGAGGATCGGTGAAACACCGTCGGCGGAGGCGGTGGATTTCGGGTCCGAAGCGCGATTGTCCTGCCGTGACTCGATCCAGAGGGGACTTCCGCTATAGCGGCCCGGGAAGCTCGACAGCAGATAGAACGACTTTGTCAGGACGTGGTCGGAGGGAACCGGCTCGAGCGGCGGAATGTCGAGGTTTGCAAGGATCTGCTGCAGGCGCTCGCCGTTGGCGCTGGTGGCGCCGCCGCTGTCGTCCAGCGCCGTGAACTGGTCCCGCGTGTCGAAAAGCACGGTGCCGCCGGCGCGCATGTAGGCGTCGATGCGATTGATCGCAGCGGCGGACGGCATCGGCGCGGAGGCGGAAACCGGCCAATAGATGATCGGATAGAAGGAAAGCTCGTCCTTGGTGAGATCGAGGCCGACAGGTGGTGCGGGTTCCAGTGTCGTGCGGAATGTCAGGAACTCCGTCAGGCCCTCGAGACCGCGTTCGGAGATATTGTCGACATCCTGCTCGCCGGTGACGACATAGGCGAGATGGGTGTTATGGAGCCGCTGGAAAATCTGGTCGTCACCGGGCTTGGAGTCGTCGGCGCGACCATCGAGGGGCTGCAGGAAGAGGGCAGCACCGACCGCGACGGCAACGAGGGCCGCAGGGCGGGCCGCCGAGCGCAGGCGCGAGAAAGCGCCGCCCATGAACATCACGATGAGGCTGTCTGCCAGGAGCAGCAGGAAGGCGATGAGGAAGAGGGCGGGCTTGGCGGACCAGGTTTCACCGCCGATCAGGCCCTGCCGGACGAGATTGACGCCAGCCATGTCCAGCGGCTTCAGTTCGGCATTATTCGGCAATACATTCAACGCAGTAAAGCCATCTTCTGAACCATAGAGTCCGGGTGGGTTGTCGAAGCTGGAAATGGGTTCAGCCTTTGCATTCGGAATGAGCGGGCGGGCGGTGCCCGTCTCCGTCGTCAGCACGCCCTTTGCCGTCAGCAGCCGGAAGGGCGGCAGCGCTTCGGCAGTCGAGGCCGCGCCGGCTTCGGAGGTTACGCCGCCGGAGCGGGAGAGCTGGACAATGCGCCTGAGCATCTCGACGAAATTACCGGAAATCGGCAGGTTGGACCAGGTCGCCTCGGCGCTGACGTGGAAGAGCACGATACGACCGGCGTTGATCGGCTTGGTCGTCACTAGCGGCGTGCCGTCAGCAAGGCTTGCCCAGGTACGCTCGGCAAGATCGGGCGTCGGTTCCGCAAGAACCTGGCGCTTGACGGTAACGTCAGTCGGCTTGGCCATACCGGCGAAGGGACCGAAATTGGGAAAATCCGCAAGCGGCTGCGGTTCAGCCCAGGAGAGCGAACCGCCGAGCGCACGCTCGCCCTGCCGCAGCGTCACAGGCACCAGCGGATCGTCAGCCGGAGCGGCGGCCAGGCGCGGGCCCGCGAAGCGGATCAGCGTGCCGCCATTGGCAATCCAGCGCTGCAACGGCTCATAGGTTTCCTGCGGCAGGCGGCCGATATCCGCCATGATGATGACTGAGGGATTCTGCGACAGCAGGTCGGGAATGGCGGTCGCGAGATCGGGCGTATTCGGCTGGATCAGATCGGCATAAGGCTGCAATGCGCGCTGAATGTAATACAGCGGGGAGAGAAGCGGCTGGAAGTCATCGCCCGCTTCGCCTGAAAGCAGGACGACGCGGCGGCGCTTGAAGCCGTCGTCGAGAAGCTGCACTGCGCCTGCCGTCGCGTGGGCGTCGATACTGACGCGGGCGAAATCATTGCGCATCTCGAAGGGGGCGGCAATCGAGCCGGTGGCGACCGATTGCCCAGGCTGGAAGTCGACAGTGCCGGCGGCAATCGGGCGGCCTTGCGCGTCCTGCGCCGTCAGGGGCAGAGAGGCGGCACCAGCGCTGTCCAGACGTGTTGCGGTCACGGTCATCGCGTCCGCGGCATTCGTGGCGCCGGTAATGGCAATTGTCTGCGTCGCGTCGCCTTCCACGAGCCTGAACTCGGCCGGCTGCAGGTCGGCCAGCTGACGGACGGTCGCATCATTTTCCTTTGCCGCTGCTCCATCGGAAAGAAATGCGAGGGTGCCTGGTTTCGTTCCATTGAGCGCTACCCGCAAAGCTTCGAAGGCACGCCCACGATCGGGAACAAGCGGCCGCGGCTCTGCGGCGCGAAGCTTGTCACGGGCAGCCGTCGCGGTGCCAGGCACGGCATTGTTGGTCGGATCGGCGGTAAACGCGACCGCAACCGGGATACCTGCGGACTCGGCCTCGTCGATCAGCGCCTCGGCGGTCTGGACGCGGCGTGCCCAATCGGGTGCCGTGGCCCAGCTGTTATCGACGAAGAGCACCAGCGGGCCGCCGCCCGCGAGCGAAGTGGCGCGCGGATTGAACACCGGGTCGGCGATCGCAAGGATCACGGCGGCGGCAAGAAGCATGCGAAGCAGCGTCAGCCACCAGGGGCTTTGGGCGGGCGTCTCCTCGCGCTTCAGCACGGTCGCCAGGATTCTCAGCGGCGGAAAATACTCCGATTTCGGTCGTGGCGGCGTGAGCCTGAGCAGCCACCAGATGATCGGCAGCGCCACGAGTGCGCCAAGAATTGCTGGATAGGCGAATGCGAAGGGAAGTCCGCTCACAGCTGCCCTCCGTGCGTCGCCTTGGCCGGCATGCCGGAGAGATACATGTGAACCGCAACCAGCGCTTCGGATGCCAGATGGTCGGTGCGGTGAGTGACGAATGTCCAGCCGAGATGGCGGAGTGACTGGCCAAGGCCGTCGCGGCGCGCGAGATAAGCGCGGCTATAGGCTTCACGGATGTGTTCCGCGCGGCCGGACACCAATCTCGAGCCGGTTTCCGGGTCTTTGAATTCGGTGCGGCCGGTATAAGGGAAGAGCTCCTCGGCGGGATCGGCGATCTCGACCACATGGCCGCGAAGACCACGCCGTGCAAGCGGGCCGAGGCGTGCCATGATCGTCGGCGCATCGTCCAGGAAATCGCCGATCAGAACGAGATCGCTCGAGCCGCGGATCATGCCGATTTCCGGCAGACCGCCCGCTAAGGGCGCGTGCATCAGCGCAGTCGCAAGCCGCTCGGCTGCATTGCGGGCGGAGATGGGTTCCATCACGCCAGGGCAGCCGATGCGTTCGCCGGAGCGGGCCAGGATTTCAGCGAGAGCCAGCATGATGACGAGCGCGCGGCTCTCCTTCGAGACGCTGCCGAAGGTCGACTGGTACATCATCGACGGCGACATGTCGGCCCAGAGCCAAATGGTGTGAGCGGCTTCCCACTCGCGTTCGCGAACATAGGTGTGATCGTCGCGGGCTGAGCGGCGCCAGTCGATGCGCGACAGGCTTTCACCTTCGGTATAGGGGCGGAACTGCCAGAAATTCTCGCCAATTCCGCGCTTGCGGCGGCCATGCCAGCCGGCGATCACGGTGTTGGCGATGCGCTTGGCTTCGACCAGGCAATCCGGCACCAGAGAGGCCCGTTGTCTTGCACGGGCAAGGGCATCGCTGCCTGGTGTCGGATTGACGATCTGTCCGATTACTGCCACGCGTCCGGCTTCCTTATCCCTTGGCCTGCTTGACCAATCCGGCGATGACATCGCGGACGGACATGCCTTCGGCACGGGCGGCGAAGGTGAGCGCCATTCGGTGTTCGAGAACGGGTTCGGCAAGCGCGTAGATATCATCGATCGACGGCGCGAGACGGCCCTCATAGAGCGCCCGGGCGCGGGCGCAGAGCATCATCGACTGGCCGGCACGCGGGCCGGGGCCCCAGGCAACATGCTTGTCGGTCGTGGCGTTGCCCTGGCCGGGGCGGGCAGAGCGCACCAGATCGAGGATTGCGTCGACGACCTTGTCGCTCACCGGCATCTGGCGGATGAGTTTCTGGATCTCCATCAGCCGCCCGGCGTTGAGCACGGCTTTCGGCTTTGTTTCGCTGAGGCCTGTCGTTTCGAGCAGGATCTGGCGTTCGGCCGCGAGTTCCGGATAGTGCACGTCCACCTGCAGCAGGAAACGGTCAAGCTGGGCCTCCGGCAGCGGATAGGTGCCTTCCTGCTCAAGCGGGTTCTGCGTGGCGAGAACGTGGAAGGGCGCCGGCAGGTCATATCGCTGGCCGGCGATGGTGACATGGTATTCCTGCATGGATTGCAACAGCGCCGACTGCGTACGCGGCGAGGCGCGGTTGATTTCGTCCGCCATGAGCAGCTGGGCGAAGACCGGGCCCTTGACGAAACGGAAGGAACGGCGGCCGCTGTCATCCTGATCCATGACTTCGGAGCCGAGGATGTCCGAGGGCATCAGGTCCGGAGTGAACTGGATGCGGTTCGCGCCAAGGCCGAGCACTTCGCCAAGCGTCGTCACCAGCTTGGTCTTTGCAAGCCCGGGAACACCCACCAGAAGCGCGTGACCGCCGGAAAGAACGGCGAGCAACGTATTTTCAACGACGCTTTCCTGGCCGAAGATCACCTTGGAGATTTCTTCGCGGATAAGGGCGATATCGGCAAGCGCCCTTTCCGCGGCGGCGATGATTGCCTTTTCATCGAGGCTGTCTTCGGTCTGCATCATACCCATCAGGCATCTCCAACGGCTGGATCATTCGTCGCGAATCGGCTGATTTTACGCCAGTTGTTCATACCCGATAGAGTTATGAAGATGTTACGGGCTGACAAGTTCGCTTCAAATGACTATCTCGTGACTGATCCTTCTCGTTAAAAGCAAACCGGGACAGAACGATGGCAGCGCAAGAGATCAGGGCGAGCGAAGATGCCGCAGGGCTGGCCGCGCTGATTTCGCGCCCCGCCGGCGAAACGGGCGGGAAGCGGGGGCTTCCACCCGTCGAGAAGTGGAATCCGCCCTTCTGCGGCGATATCGACATGGAAATCCGCGCCGACGGCACCTGGTTTTACATGGGCACGCCAATCGGCCGCGCTCCCCTGGTTCGCCTGTTCTCGACCGTTTTGCGCAAGGATGACGACGGCAAGACCTATCTTGTGACGCCTGTCGAGAAAGTCGGAATCAGGGTCGCCGATGCGCCGTTCGTCGCCGTCGAGATGAGCGTCTCCGATCGCGGCGGCGATCAGGTGCTGACATTCCGCACCAATACCGGCGATGTCGTGGAAGCCGGGAAGGAGCATCCGCTGCGCTTCGTGATCCATGGCGAGAACAGCGAACTGAAGCCGTATCTACACGTGCGCGGGCGCCTCGAGGCTTTGGTGTCGCGTGCGGTCATGTACGAACTTGTGGAGACCGGAGAGGTCAGCACCATCAAGGGCAGGGACATGTTCTGCGTCCGGTCCGGCGGCTGCATCTTTCCTGTCATGCCGGCCGACGAACTGGATGCGCTTTCCCGATGAGCGATGCACTGACCAAACGCTATCCACGCTATTCCGCTGCCGAATTCCGCCGCCGGGCGCTCAATCAGACCGGCGGTCCGGTCGATCACTCCTGGCGGGATCACGGCGATCACATCCTCAACCCGGATATCGTGGCGATGGTGGAGAACTTGCACCTTCGCGATGCTGCGGTGCTGGTGCCGGTGGTCGACACCGGCGATGACGCGCGCGTGATTTTCACCAAGCGCACGGCAAACCTGCGCAAGCACTCCGGGCAGATCTCCTTCCCCGGCGGGGCAATTGATCCGACCGACGTTTCACCGGAAATGGCTGCGATCCGCGAGACGCACGAAGAGATCGGGATTGCGGGCGCGTTCGTCGAGACGGTCGGGCGCCTGCCGCATTATCTTGCCGCGACCGGGTTTCGCATTACCCCGGTGCTCGCCGTGGTGAAGCCCGGCTTCGAGCTCCGGCTCAACCCGCGGGAAGTCGACGATGTCTTTGAGGTGCCGCTTTCGTTTCTGATGAACCCGGACAATCACACGCGCGACCGACGCGAGGTCGAAGGCATAGACCGGCATTTTTATCGTATGCCCTATGAAGGCTGGATGATCTGGGGCATCACCGCGGGCATCGTCCGCACACTTTATGAGAGGCTTTATGAATGACCAGCCTTGCTGATCAAGCATGGTTCGAGGATCCCCGCCTTCAACGCGTCTTTGCGCTGCTGAACGCAGACGGCGGGGAAGGGCGCGTCGTCGGTGGCGCCGTACGCAACAGCCTGATGGGGCTGCCGGTCAGCGATATCGACATCGCGACGACGCTGACGCCGGATGCGGTGATCGAACGGGCAAACGAGGACGGTGTCAAAGCAGTCCCGACTGGCATTGCGCATGGCACCGTGACGCTGGTGGTCGAGGGAAAGCCGTTCGAAGTGACGACGCTGCGCACCGACGTCGAGACCGACGGACGTCGCGCGAAGGTTGCCTTCAGCACGGACTGGCAAGCGGATGCCGAACGGCGCGATTTGACGATCAACGCGCTCTACATGAATTCCGAAGGTGAGGTGGTCGATCTCGTCGGCGGGCTTGCCGATGTCGAGAAGCGCAATATCCGGTTCATCGGTCATGCGGCGACGCGCATCGCCGAAGATTACCTGCGCATCCTGCGCTTCTTCCGGTTCTTTGCCTATTACGGCTCGGGCCGGCCGGATGCGGAGGGCCTGAAAGCCTGTGCAGCCGCGCGTTCGAAGCTCAGTACGCTTTCGTCCGAACGCGTCTGGTCGGAGCTTCGCAAGCTGCTTTCCGTCGAAGATCCCGGTAGGGCGCTGCTTTGGATGCGGCAGGTCGCGGTGCTCAATGAAGTGCTGCCGGAAACAGAGAAATGGGGCATCGACGCCATCCCGGCTCTCGTTTCGACCGAAAAGGCCCTCGGCTGGATACCGGATCCGCTCCTGCGGCTCGCCTCGATTATTCCGCCGGATGCCGAGCGGCTCGAGAAGATGGCGGCCCGCCTGAAACTCTCAAATGCCGAAGCGGCCTATTTCAGAGCCTGGGCGGCGGCTCCGCCCGTCAACGACGAAATATCAGCCGCAGCCTTCGACCGGCTGCTCTACCGCAACGGTGCGGAAGGCATCGTCACGCGGCTGAAGCTTGCTCTGGCTGTCGCGCGCGGCAAAGCGGAGGGCGACATGAACGAGATGAGCCGGTCGGCAAGGATCGGTAAGCTCCTGGATCAGGCTCTGGCGTGGAAGAAGCCGCAGTTTCCGATTGGCGGCGGCGATGTCATTTCCACAGGCATTCCGGCGGGGCCGCGCGTCGGCGAGGCACTGGCGATGCTCGAGAATCAATGGGTCGAAGAGAATTTTGCCGCGGACCGGGCGACCCTGCTCGCCCGGCTGAAGGACCTTCCGACGTGATCAGGCGGCAGTCGCTTCGTCGCGGATGCGGGCCTTGATGTTGTCGACCATGTTTTCGCGAATGGTTGTTTCACCATGGGCGGTTTTCATATGCTCGATCGCGCGGCGGACGATTTCGGCGTCTTCGTTGGCGCGTGTGTGCCAAGAACAGCCCGGAACAAGCGTACCACATTCGAAAAGTCGCATTGTCTACTCCTTTGTCCGGAAGATGACAGGATGATAGCGCTGTCTTCAATGTACGAAACCGGGAGAAAGTTCCAGCCGACGACGTGCGCCGGCCGGTAACACATACGGATTACTCCGGCATGGCCCAGGCGCGATAGCAGTCGGATGACTCATATGGTGCATTTGACGCTGCACTTTCGCGCATTTTTTCTTGCAATTCTTCAAGTGATTTTCCGGCAGCGAGCTGGAGTCTCACCTGTTCGATGAAGCAGCATAGGGGCAGATCAGAGCCGCTTTTTGCCCTCATTTCTTCGGCAATACGGCTCAGGAAGTCCGGCATTTCGATTGCTCGTGCTGACTCCCGAACATCCGCAGATGCTGGCGAGCCGCTTTGTATCGTCATGACAACCCTCCTCCGATTGTTACGCAACACACTCCTAATTTAACACTCGTTCACGCTTCTTGAAGGCCTTGAAATGTATTTTTACCTGTACACTAGCGTACAGTCACGGCCACCGGACGACTGGGGGCATCGAAGACAGGATGGACTCGATGTTGCCGCCGGTCTTCAGTCCGAAGATTGTACCGCGATCATAGAGCAAATTGAACTCAACATAGCGGCCACGTCTGATCAACTGTTCGTCACGATCGGCTTCGCTCCACTCCTTGTTGAAGTTTAGGCGAACGATTTTGGGATAGACCATGGCGAAGGCTCGGCCGACATCGCGCGTGAACGCGAAATCGGCATCCCAGCCGCCCGCATCAGGACTGGAATGCAGCCAGTCGTAGAAGATGCCGCCGACGCCCCGCGGCTCGTTGCGGTGTTTCAGGAAGAAATACTCGTCACACCATTTCTTGTAGACGTCGTAATCTGCGACGGCCGAGTGGCTGCGGCAGGCAATTTCCATTGCTTTGTGGAAGAGCCGGGTATCGTCGTCATCCTGCGTGCGGCGGTTTTCGAGAACGGGCGTCAGGTCCGCACCGCCTCCGAACCAGCGGCTGGAGGTAACGACCATGCGGGTATTCATGTGCACGGCTGGCACGTTGGGGTTCACCGGATGGGCGATCAGCGAAATCCCCGAGGCCCAGAAGCGCGGGTCTTCGCTGGCACCCGGCATCTGGGCGCGCAGATCCGGCGCGAATTCGCCGTAAACGGTCGAGGTATGAACGCCAACCTTCTCGAAAACGCGGCCGTGCATCATCGACATGCGACCGCCGCCGCCAGCGCCATTTTCGCGCGACCATTCCTTGCCGACGAAACGGCCCGGTTCCTGGTCTGAGAGAGGGCCGGTCAACTCGTCTTCCAGCTCCTCGAAGGAGGCGCAGATGGTGTCGCGCAATCCTTCGAACCATGTACGAGCGGCAGTCTTCTTTTCTTCGATATCGTCCGGCAGGCCGATCGGCAGTTCTGGTCGTTCCATCATTACCCCCGCGTTCGCTAGTATGGCGTAGCGACTCGATCACGTCTGATCATGAACTCGTGGTAACAGCTGCACCGGCGTCCCGCCAGCAGGCGGAAGGACGCAGTTGAGGCAGCGAAAAATCGACTCGCAAATTAGTACTTTCAATACTACCTTCGGGCTGGAGGTGGCTTTCATGGCTAAAATCCCGGGACCTCCGTCGTTTGACGGCTTGAAGCGCAGGATCGAACGGCATCGTGCGGAAGGCTCTGCCCGGAAGGGCGATCACTTCGTGCGCGAGACATATCGGCTTGGTTTGCTCGATGCACGGGCAAAGGCTCGCGAATGGTTTGCCGAATACCCGAAGGCGGCCTACTGGACCGAGGTCGAAAGCTGGCGGCAGCTGGACAACGACCAGATCGAATTCACGATGCGCCGGTTGCCTTCCGCCGACTGATCGTCATTCCGCCGGCGTACGCAGACGGCTTTCGATCAGCAGCCCGCTTTCGTCGAGAATGGGGTGAGCGACCGAGATGATATGGGCGTTGATGCGCTTCAGGTCGCGCAGCATGTCGAGGTGCAGGGAACTTGTTTGCAGGCTGTCGGCATGGCCCTCGCGCAGCCTTTCGAGGTGTCGTTCGGCAGATTGTTTCTCCATCCTGCGCACCTCGACCTTCACTTCCATCATCTGCTTGGCGAGATTGAAGTCACGTGTCACGAAGATCGTTTGCGCGATCCGCAAGTTGTCGATCGTCAGGTGGAAGAGTTTCTTCAGTTCCCGATATCCATCTTCGGAGAATCTGAGGCCGAGTGAAGCCTTTTTGGTGATTTGCGGCAGCAGGCCTTTTTCGATGATGTCGCCGATATGTTCGAGGTTGATCGCGTAGTCGATGATAACGATCGAGTGGCGGGCATTCTCTTCGCTCAACCCTTCGCGACCGAGTTTCGAAAGGTAGATCTTTACTTCCTGCTGCAGGCTATCAACGCGCTTTTCGAGCCCGGGAAGCTCCTTGAGCTTCGTCAAATCATTCTGCTCGAAGGCCTCGGAAGCGCGCATCAGCATGCGTTCAATGAGGTCGCCGACGCCGAGCACTTCGCGGGTCGCGCTGGCGAGCGCCACCACGGGCGCCGATAGCTCGTGCTCGTCAAGATATTTGGGTGCGTTGTCGGTCTGCGCTTCCTCCGGAACTAGGTACAGCATCAGCCGCGACAGTAGCCGGGAGAAGGGCCATGCGAGAGCGGCAAGCACGAGGTTGAAGCCGAGATGGGCATCGACCGGCAGCTTGGCTGGGTCAAGCGGCAGCATTTCCAATAGTTCGCCGGCGTAACCGGCAAGTGGAAGCGCTATCACGCAGCCGGCGGCGCGGATGATCAAGTTGCCAAGCGTGACCCGCTTTGCGGAAGCAGGCCCGGAAAGCGACGCGACGACCGGCGGAATTGCGCCGCCAAGATTGGCACCCAAAACCAGGACGATGACGAGGCCGGCCGAGAGGATGCCGGTCGATGCCAGGGAGAGGATCAACACGACGGCGGCGAGACTCGATGAGGAGATGAAAGCAATGCCGGCCGAGAAGGCGAGCGCTACCGGCCAGGCATTGTCGAGCAGGCCGATGAAAGCCGCGAGTGCTGGAGATTGGCGCATAGGCTCAGTCGCGCCGCTCAGGAGATGCAGCGACAACAGCATCAAGCCGATTCCGATCAGGGCAGTGCCGCCGCCCTGCCGGCTGGTCGAGCCGCTGCGATAGAGCACGATGCCTGCGAGGATGACGAGCGGGGATAGCCACTCGATGCCGGTAGCGACAATCCAGGCCGTCACCGCCGTGCCGACATTGGCGCCGAGCAATACGATCTGCGCCATGCGCGGCTTCACCAGTTCGCGCTCGACGAATGAGGCGACCATCAGCGCCGTAGCCGTCGAACTCTGCAATGCTACCGTGGCGACAAAGCCTGAAAGGAAGGAGCGCAATCCGCTGCGCGTACCGGTCGCCAGACCCGTCCTGAGCCGCGCCCCGAAAGCCCGCGAAACGCCGTCCTTCACCTGCGCGAGGCCGAACAGCAGCAGCGCCACTGCGCCGAACAGGTTTATCATGACGATTGTGGATTCCATTCTAGGCGGTCTTTTTCTTCTCGTTCGCGGCCGGTGCAAAGCTGTGCAATCTGAGTTTCAGCACATCGCCATTTCGAGGAAATTACGGCCTGGATGCTGATTTTTGATTGTCCGGCTAAGGATAATACGCCTGTTCTGCGATATCACAATGCCGTTTGTGGCGTATCGCCACGACACTTCTACATGTGTCCCGGGAAGGGCAAAGATCAACCCCAGGCAGTCTGCCGCATGGCTTCGCCGACGATCATCGCGGCAGAAACCGCAACGTTGATCGAGCGTTGCCCCTCGACCATCGGGATCAGGACCTGGGCATCGGCTTTGTCGTGAACGTGATCCGGAACGCCTGCGCTTTCGCGGCCGAAAAGCAGGATATCGGTCGGCCGGAACGCGAAGTCGGTATATCGGCCGGATGCCTTGGTCGAAGCGAGCACGATGCGGCGGCCGGTGGAGGCGCGCCATTCGTCGAAACGGTCCCAGCTGACATGGCGGGTCAGCGCCGCCGCTGCGATGTAATCCATGCCGGCGCGCTTCAGATTGCGATCGGAAATATCGAAGCCTGCCGGCTCGATGATGTCGACAGCAATCCCGAGGCAGGCCGCAAGCCGCAGGATTGTACCGGTATTGCCGGGGATATCAGGTTGATAAAGAGCCAGTCTGAGATCAGTCATCCGGTGCACCGCCTGCTGCTTTGCCGAGGAGCCGTAGTGTAACCATGGTCCCGACGCAACTGGGGCGCCAATTACGCACATCCGGTTCCCCTGGAAGAAAGCTGGAAGACGCAGGAGCTCAGCTCTTGACCAGCACCCGCGCCTGCACCTGCTGTTCTATACCCTTGAGCGCGAGCAGGCGCTCTTCCGCTGCGCCCGCGAGGTCCGGGGCGTGGGTAGCCGTCTCTGATGACAGGAGAATCTCGCCGGCGGCGGCCTGGGATTCCAGCCGCGCAGCCAGATTGACCACACCGCCGATCGCCGTGAAATCGCTGCGAAAGCTTGAAAACTCGCCGATCTGGACATCGCCGGTATGGATGCCGACACCGACGCCGAGCCTGCGGCCTGCCGGTCCGTCGACGTCCGGATTGAGACTGTTCAGAGCTGCTGCACAGGATCGCTGTATGTCGAGCGCTGCCATGATCGCCGCACCGGCGTGATCCTTTCTGACGATCGGAAAATTGAAGATCGCCATCAGGCCATCGCCCATCTGTTTGTTGACGATGCCGTCGTGAGCCCAGACCGCCTGTGCGCAGCGATCCTGAAAGAGGCTGACGATCTCGCTCAGTTTGACCGCTTCGATGCGCTCCGACAGGTCCGTAAACCCCCTGATGTCGGCAAACAGGATGGTTGCATTGGCGGTGATCTGACGCTGCTTCTTGACGTATTGAAAGGACCGTTCGCAGATCGTGCAGATATCGGGATTCATTTTACTGCGGGTGATGCCGAATGCGCGGAAGGGCAGGGCGAGCGGGCCACGGATCGGGATGGGTACGCGCATCTGGTCCCAGCAACCCCGGCAGATGCTGGCGTTGCTCTGATTGGCTGGCACAGGCGGAGACGCAGTTGTCATGTTCCGCAAGTTCTTCTGGCTGATAAGACCTATGGCTGCATAGTAACGAGCTTCTGATATTCTTTTGCTCTTGGCAACTGGCCGAATTGTTCCGGTTCGGCCAATTCCGGGCTGGAAATTTCGATGGTTTCGCGTTATGAGTGCGCATCTTCAATCGCTAGCAGGGAGGCCAAGATGAACAATTTGCCGCGTGTGCGCCTTCCGTCCGTGATGACCGGCGTCGCGATTCCGCGCCTCTAGTGCGCATATCTTCCTGAAATTCCACTTTTTTGATCCATTGCGCGGCTGTTGCGGCCTCGCCCCTTGAACGTCCGGTTCCCATATGTGCCCAAGCGTTGTTTGCGCAGGCCGGGAGGCGGAACGGTGAAGTTCCGGAGCATTTTCATGTTCAGCTGGTTTGAACAGCGATTGAATCCCTTTCCGAGCGAGGAGCCTAGCGTTCCTCCGAAAGGCCTCTTTGCCTTCTGCTGGCATTACACAAGGCCGGCCGCACCGTGGCTTGCAGCCATGGCGGTGCTGACTGCATTGATTGCAATCGGCGAGGTGATGCTCTTCCAGTTCCTCGGCGCTATCGTCGACTGGCTGTCGCATGCCGACAAGGCGACATTCCTGCAGACAGAATGGCCGAGGCTCGCCTTGATGGCGGCTTTGATACTCATAGGTCTTCCTATGGCGGCGGGGCTGGATTCCCTGATCATGCATCAGGTCCTGCTCGGCAACTACCCGATGATAGCCCGCTGGCAGATGCACCGCTTCCTGCTGCGCCACAGCATGACCTTCTTCGCCAACGAGTTCGCCGGACGCGTTGCGACCAAGGTCATGCAAACATCGCTGGCCGTTCGCGAAACGACGATGAAGATCCTCGATGTCTTCGTCTATGTCGTCACCTACTTCCTGACGATGATCATCGTGATCGCGGCGGCCGATTGGCGGCTGATGATCCCGATCCTGATCTGGCTCGGTGCCTATGTCGGCATCGTCTCCTACTTCGTGCCGCGGCTCCGCAAGATCGCCGCACAGCAGGCGGACGCGCGCTCGATGATGACGGGGCGCGTGGTCGACAGCTATACGAACATTGCGACCGTCAAGCTCTTCTCGCATGCCGGGAGGGAAGAGGGCTATGCCAAGGCAGGCATGGGCGAATTCCTTGAGACGGTGCACCAGCAGATGCGCCGCGTCACGCTGTTCCACATGTCCGTCTATATAAACAACTGCGTGGCGCTCTTCGTTGTCTCAGGCCTGTCAATCTGGTTCTGGCTGAATGGCCAGATCTCCGTCGGTGCAATCGCCATCGCGATCGGCCTTGCGATGCGGGTCAACGGCATGTCGCAGTGGATCATGTGGGAGGTATCGGCACTCTTCGAGAACATTGGCACCGTCTATGACGGCATGGAGATGATGACGAAGAACCACGACATCACCGACAAGCCGGGTGCGCCGCAGATGCAGGCGAAGAAAGGTGCGATCCACTACGAGCGCATCCGCTTCCATTACGGCAAGGGTAACGGGGTCGTCGACAACCTGTCACTGGACATCAAGGCGGGCGAGAAAGTCGGTCTCGTCGGCCGCTCCGGTGCCGGCAAGACGACGCTGATGAACCTGCTGCTGCGCTTCTACGATCTGGAAGCCGGCCGCATCACCATCGACGGGCAGGATATTGCGGCGGTGTCGCAGGAAAGCCTCCGTTCGCTGATCGGCGTGGTGACGCAAGATACGTCGCTGCTGCACCGCTCGATCCGCGAAAACATCGCTTACGGCCGTCCGGACGCGACGGATGCGGAGGTGATCGAGGCGGCGAAGCGCGCAAATGCCTGGGAGTTCGTCGAAGGACTTGTCGACATGCAGGGACGCAAGGGGCTCGATGCTCAGGTCGGCGAACGGGGCGTCAAGCTCTCCGGCGGCCAGCGCCAGCGCATTGCGATTGCCCGCGTCTTCCTGAAGGACGCACCGATCCTGGTGCTCGATGAGGCGACATCGGCGCTCGATTCGGAAGTGGAAGCGGCGATCCAGGAAAACCTGTTTGCGCTGATGGAAGGCAAGACGGTGATCGCGATCGCCCATCGCCTTTCAACGCTGACCGAGATGGACCGGCTGATCGTGCTCGACAAGGGCCGGATCATCGAGACAGGCTCGCATAGCGATCTCGTCGGACAGGGCGGCATTTATGCCGACCTCTGGAGCCGCCAATCCGGCGGCTTCCTAGCCGATCACTCGGAAGAAGCCGAGCAAGCGGCGGAGTAACAATGAAAGGTCCTCCCGGCAAATCTCGGAGGACCTTTCTTATCTATTGGGAACAGTTAAGAAGCCATGCTATCGTAGTCGGGTGAAAGGATTACATCATGGCAACGGTAACGATTTCGCTTCCTGATAGCCTCAAGGCTTTTGTTGAAAGCCAGATGGCAAGCAAAGGCTACGGCAACGTCAGCGAATATTTCCGCAGCCTCGTTCGCGAAGCGCAGGTGCGGGAAAATGAGGCACGGTTGGAAGCCTTGCTGCTTGAGGGGCTGGCGTCGGGCGAAGCTGTAGAGGCGACGCCAGAATTCTGGAGCGATCTGAAGAAGGAGGCAGCCCAACTGCTTTCCGCTCAGCGGGAAAAGAAGCCTCGGTGAAGCTCGTCATCAAGCCCGCAGCCCGAAGGGATATCTTATCGCAGGCCGCTTACCTTGCCGAAAACGGCGGGGCCGAACTCGGCCTGCGATTTGTGGCTTCTGTCGAGGAATCCTTCCGACGCCTTGGCGAATATCCCAATGCGGGAGCGCCACGAGCTTTCGCTAACCCTTCATTGGCCGGATTGCGTTCATGGCCTATCCCGGATTTTGAAGATGTTCGCGCGTATTACCTAGTCAACGATCATTACATCTTAATTCTGCGCGTATTATACGGGAGGCGCGACCTACCGCATGCTCTCGCTGAGATCTGAACGCGATTGCCTTATAGGCTATCGGCCCAGTCTCTTACCCTATGGCGCTCCACCAGGACGAGGGCGCCTGCCCCTGCCATCGCGCGGAGCGCCGTCAAGCGGCGCTCTTCCTCGCGGTCGAGCCATGCGGCGATCGCCTCACTGACAATGAAGTCGCGCGAGATACCAAGTTGTGCAGCGGTTTCGTCGAGCCTGCCCGCAAGCGGAAGCGGAATATGCGCTGCAAGCATCTTCGTTTCCATAGGGTATTTCTCCGTTAAGCGGCGATTGTACTCCGAGATTGGCACGAGGTCAGCGACATTCAACGCTAATGCCGCCGATGTTACCGAAAATTACCAAAATATAAGGTTGTATCTGCCTTGCATTCCCTTTGCCGCAGGGCCGTTTCAGCCTATATCGCAACGATGTTTCTGCGCCCGATACTCAATCTGTTTGAGAACTGGATCAACCCGTTCCGACCGCGCGACAATATTCAGCCGCCGCGTGCGACGGCGGGCTTCATCTGGTTTTACATCGGCCAGGCCAAATGGCCCTTCGTTGCGATGCTTGTTCTCGGCGGCATGTCGGCGGCGATCGAGGCTGCATTGTTCTGGTTTGTCGGACGGCTGGTGGACATCCTGGGAGCCGTCAAGCCGGGCGTCGGCTGGAGCGAACTGCTTGCTGCGCACGGCGCCGAGCTCTTCGGCATGCTGGCGCTGATCGGCCTCGTTCGCTTCGTTGTCGCCTTCCTGATCGCGCTGGTCGATCAGCAGGTGATCACGCCGGGCTTTTACAATTTGGCGCGATGGCAGTCATATCTGCATGTGTCGCGCCAATCGCTGCATTTCTTTCAGAGCGATTTTTCCGGACGGATCGTGACGAAGGTCTGGTCGGCCGGTCAGGCAGTGGGCGACCTCGTGACCTCGCTCATGGAGAGCGTCTGGTTCGTCGGCATTTACGCCGCAACGACGCTGGTGCTCGTCGCGCGGCTCGACTTTTCGCTTGCACTGGTTGTTCTTCTGTGGCTCTGCGCCTTTGGCGTGCTTGCCCGTTATTTCGTGCCGCGCATCCGTTATCACTCCCGCGAGACTGCTGAAGCCGCCTCCATGCTGAATGGTCGCATGGTCGATTCCTACAGCAATATCCAGACGCTGAAGCTCTTCGCTCGCCACGAAGAGAGCGACCGGTACATGCGTCAGGGCTTCGATATCTATCAGGAGACGGTGCTGCGCTTTACCCGGTTCATAACCGGCGTGCGCGCCTCGATGGCGCTCCTCTCCGGCCTGATGATCGTGACGATGACCGGATTGAGCGTCGATCTCTGGCTGCGTGGGTTGATCAGTTCCGGGGCCGTGGCCTTTTCGCTGGCGCTTGTTCTGCGTCTCAACTTCCTTCTCGGGCGCTTGATGACACAGTTCAACGGCATCATGCGCAATCTGGGCACCATCCAGAACGCTGCTGAACTGATTTCGCAGCCGCTTGGCCTCGTCGACCGGCCGGATGCCGCCGATCTCGTCATCAAGGAGCCCGGCATTCGCTTCGAAAACGTCACCTTCCACTACGGTCGCGGCAAGGGCGTCATCGAGAATTTCTCCCTGACGGTCGCGCCGGGCGAGAAGGTCGGGATCGTCGGACGCTCCGGCGCCGGCAAGTCGACGCTGGTCAACCTCTTGCTGCGCCTCTACGACCTGGAAGGCGGGCGCATTCTGATCGATGGCCAGGACATCGCCAAGGTCAAGCAGGAGTCGCTGCGTATGCAGATCGGCGTCGTCAGCCAGGATACGTCGCTGCTGCACCGCTCGGTGAGGGACAATATCCTTTTCGGCAGGCCCGATGCGAGCGAAGAACGATTGATTGACGCTGCGCGGCGCGCCGAAGCGCTCGAATTCATCGAACGGCTGCAGGATCAGCAGGGACGCAAGGCTTTCGAGGCGCATGTCGGCGAGCGCGGGGTGAAGCTTTCCGGCGGGCAGCGGCAGCGCATCGCCATAGCGCGTGTCATGCTGAAGAATGCACCGATTCTGGTGCTCGACGAGGCGACCTCGGCACTCGATTCGGAAGTGGAAGAAGTGATCCAGTCCAATCTCAGCCGGATCATGGAGGGTAAGACCGTGCTCGCCATCGCGCATCGCCTTTCCACCATTGCGGCGCTCGATCGGCTGATCGTCGTCGATGAAGGCCGAATCATCGAGGAAGGCACCCATGATGCCTTGGTGGAAAGAGGCGGGCTTTATGCCGAGCTTTGGGCCCGCCAGTCGGGCGGTTTCCTCGGAGCCGACGAGGATATGGCGGCGCGCGAGGCACGCGCGATATAGGAAGACGCCTCCGCGACGACGCCTCGATCCAAGGACGCTAGCGGGGCTGCCTTAAAAAATTCATCTAAGATTACGGCGACATTGAGTCTCATCCCCTTGTGAAGGCTGGACATAATTTGCGTTCACGCTTAGAACGCGCGGTGAGGGGTGGAGAATCTATGGCCGAACTGCGTCAATTGCGATTCGCCGCCGCCCAGAGGGGGCAGGGCGGAATTCCGCCAAAATTGCGCAGAGGATGGTTAAGACGTGAGCGAGTACGAAACGACTAGCGAGGCTTCAAGCGAGCCCACGCGCCGTGATTTTCTTTATCTCACCACTGGTATGGCAGGCGCTGTCGGCGCCGCCGCGGTCGCATGGCCGTTCATCGACCAGATGCGGCCGGATGCCTCCACACTGGCCCTTGCCTCCATCGAAGTCGACGTCGCGAGCCTCGAGCCCGGCATGTCGCTGACCGCCAAGTGGCGCGGGAAGCCAATTTTCATCCGCAACCGCACGCCCGAGGAAGTGAAGGCTGCCGCCGACGTTCCGATGGCGGACCTCAAGGACCCGGTTGCTCGTAATGCGAACCTGCCTGCCGACGCCCAGGCTACGGGCGTCGACCGTTCGGGCGGCCAGGGCAAGGAAAACTGGATCGTCATGATCGGCACCTGCACGCATCTCGGCTGCGTTCCGCTTGGTCAGGCCGGCGAATACAATGGCTGGTTCTGTCCCTGCCATGGTTCGGTGTATGACACCGCCGGCCGTATCCGTAAGGGTCCGGCGCCGCAGAACCTGGCGATTCCGACGTTTTCATTTGTGTCCGACACTAAAATCAAGATCGGTTGAGGGGAGACTGATACATGAGTGGCCATTCCAGCTACGAGCCATCAACCGGCTTGGAAAAGTGGATCGATGCGCGCCTTCCGCTACCGCGCATGGTTTACGACAGCTTCGTTGCATATCCGGTGCCGCGCAACCTGAACTATGCCTACACCTTCGGTGCGGCGCTCTCCGTCATGCTGCTCGTTCAGATATTGAGCGGCGTGGTGCTCGCCATGCACTACGCGGCCGAAACCTCGATCGCGTTTAATTCCGTTGAAAAGATCATGCGCGACGTCAACCATGGTTGGCTGTTGCGTTACATGCATGCGAATGGCGCATCGTTCTTCTTCGTTGCCGTCTACCTGCACATCGCCCGAGGCCTTTATTATGGCTCCTACAAGGCGCCGCGTGAAATTCTCTGGATCCTCGGCGTTCTGATCTACCTTCTGATGATGGCGACCGCTTTCATGGGCTATGTCCTGCCCTGGGGCCAGATGTCCTTCTGGGGAGCAACGGTCATCACCGGCTTCTTCTCCGCCTTTCCGCTGGTCGGTGAGTGGGTGCAGCAGTTCCTGCTCGGCGGCTTCGCGGTAGACAATCCGACGCTGAACCGCTTCTATTCGCTGCACTATCTGCTTCCCTTCATCATTGCGGGCGTCGTCGTCCTTCACATCTGGGCGCTGCACGTGACCGGCCAGACCAATCCCACGGGCATCGAGGTGAAGACCAAGACGGATACCGTGCGCTTCACGCCCTATGCGACCCTCAAGGACGCGCTCGGCGTTTCGGTCTTCCTGCTGGTTTACGCCTACTTCATTTTCTACATGCCGAACTTCCTCGGCCACGCCGACAACTACATCCCCGCCGATCCGCTGAAGACGCCGGCGCATATCGTTCCGGAATGGTACTTCCTGCCATTCTACGCAATGTTGCGCTCGATCACCTTCAACGTCGGTCCGATCGACTCCAAACTCGGCGGCGTGCTGGTGATGTTCGGGGCGATCATCGTGCTGTTTTTCGTGCCATGGCTCGACACCTCGAAGGTCCGCTCGGCGGTCTACCGCCCTTGGTACAAGATGTTCTTCTGGCTGTTCGTGATCGACGCGGTCGTCCTCGGCTGGCTTGGCTCTCAGCCAGCGGAAGGCATCTACGTCATGGTCTCGCAGTTCTGCACGCTGCTCTACTTCGCCTTCTTCCTCGTCGCCATGCCGGTGCTTGGTCTCGTTGAGGTGCCGCGCCGCATTCCAAACTCGATCACCGAGGCGGTGCTCGAAAAGCAAAAGCAACCTGCCATGGTCAAGGCATAAGCGAGCGACAGAGGGATAGAAACATGAAAAAGCTTGTTGCAAGCATTCTGCCGCTCGCCGTCGCAGCCGTGCTCGGGAACTCTGCATTCGCCCAGGAAGCGACACCGGCGAATGGGGCGGCTCCGGCCCACCACGAGGAAAGTGCGACACCGCATTATCCTCTCAAGGAGCCGCGGGAGCAGGAGTGGAGCTTCGCGGGGCCGTTCGGCCATTACGACAAGGGCCAGCTTCAGCGCGGTCTAAAGGTCTATACGGAAGTCTGTTCCGCCTGCCACTCCATGAGCCTCGTTCCGTTCCGCACGCTCGGCGAGCTGGGGTACTCGGACGCGCAGGTCAAGGCTTTTGCCGCGAACTACGAGGTGCAGGATGGCCCGGATGCCAACGGTGAAATGTTCACCCGCAAGGCAGTTCCGTCGGATCATTTCCCGTCACCTTACCCCAATCCCCAAGCCGCCGCCGCCTCCAACAATGGCGCCGCGCCGCCGGACATGTCATTGCTCGCTAAGGCTCGTGAAGTCGAACGCGGCTTCCCGCAGTTCGTCTTCGACATCTTCACGCAGTATCAGGAAGGCGGGCCGGACTATATCTATTCGCTGCTCACCGGCTACGAAGAGCCTCCGGCCGGTTTCCAGGTTCCGCAGGGCGCGCATTACAATCCATACTTCCACGCTGCTGCGGCTTTCGCCATGCCCAAGCCGCTCTCGGACGACCAGGTGACCTATGACGATGGTACGCCGCAGACCGTCGATCAGTATGCAAGGGATGTCTCGGCCTTCCTGATGTGGGCAGCAGAACCGCATCTGGTCGAGCGCAAGCATACCGGTTTCATGGTCATGGTGTTCCTGCTGATCTTCACGGGTCTCATCTATCTGACGAAGCGCTCGGTTTACGCCAACAAGGAAGCCTGAGCGGCTCCCACCAAACGTGCAAAAGGCGGCGTTCGAGCCGCCTTTTTTGTTGGTTCCATGACAGGCACTTGATAGGGTGCAGCCGACCAATGCGCAGACAAACGGACTTTGCATGAACACTATTGCCTCGGAGCTTGCGGACAGCATCCGCTCCATTCCGGACTATCCGAAGCCCGGCATTATCTTTCGTGACATCACGACGCTGCTCGGCGATGCGGTCGCCTTCCGGCAGGCCGTGGACGAACTGGTGAAACCGTATGTGGGCTTGGGCGTCGGCAAGATCGCCGGCATCGAGGCCCGCGGCTTCATTCTCGGCGGGGCGCTGGCGCATCAGCTTTCGGCGGGCTTCGTGCCGATCCGCAAGAAGGGCAAGCTACCGCACCAGACGGTGCGGATGGCCTATAGCCTCGAATACGGTACCGACGAGATGGAGATCCACGTGGACGCGGTGAAGGCCGGCGAGAAGGTGATCCTCACCGACGACCTCATTGCCACCGGCGGCACGGCGGAAGGCGCCGTCAAGCTGCTGCGACAACTGGGCGCCGAGATCGTTTCGGCCTGTTTCGTCATCGACCTGCCGGAGCTCGGCGGCCGCAAGAAGCTCGAGGCGCTCGGCGTCGAGGTGAGGACACTTGTCGAATTCGCCGGGCACTAGACCCCCCGGCGTCACTCGAACTCGAGCACGCTGCCCTCGAAACGGATGACGGGCGTACCGTCCTGATTGACGCCTTCGTTGAGCATCGAATTCAGGTGCCAGCCCGGCCGCGATGCGAGGGGCCGGCTGGCGAGCAGGGTCACCGAATAGCTTACCGTCTCGTCGACGAAGACGGGGCGCAGCCATTGCAGCTTCTGGAAGCCCGGCGAGGGGCCGAGCTTCGGCGCTGCTATGCCTTCTTCGGCAAGACGCACAGTTTCCTTCTCCCAATACTCCAGGAAGGTCCGCATCCAGGCGGCGCAGCTGTGCCAGCCGGAAGCACAGAGATTGCCGAACAGCGTCTGCTTGGCTGCTTCCTTGTCGACATGGAAGCGCTGCGGGTCGAAACGCCGGGCGAAATGGACAATGCGCTCCTCGGTGAACGTGTAGCTGCCGATCTCGGTCTTTTCGCCGATCGCACAGAGTTCCGCTATCCTCATGCGTTTGCCTCCGCCGCGTCGCGCATGCTGAACATGATCCAGTTTTCGCAGTAGCAGGCGAGCTCGCCGCGCTGGTTGCGGATTTCATGCTTGAAGCGGGCGATGCCGATGCCGGGCCGGGAGCGCATGGCGCGGGCCTCGAGCACAGTCGAGAAGCCCGAAAGCGTGTCGCCGGCAAGAACCGGCTTCTTCCATTCCATCAGATCGATGCCGGGCGCGCCCTGAGAATGCGAGTCGAGGAGATAGCCGTCGGCCATCATGCGCATGAAGAGTGCGCAGGTATGCCAGCCGGAAGCGGCGAGCCCGCCAAGGATGCTTGCGCGCCCGGCGGCTTCGTCCATGTGCATCGGCTGCGGATCGAATTCGGTGGCGAATTCGATAATCTCCTGTGCGGTCACGGCCACCGGTCCCAGCGGGAAGGCACGGCCCGGCTCGAAGTCTTCAAAGTATAGCTTCATCAGGCCCCATCCTCCCAACGGCCGCGCGAATGCTTACGTGTTGAAGCGGAAGTGGATCACGTCGCCGTCCTGGACGACATATTCCTTGCCTTCGTCGCGGCCCTTGCCGGCTTCCTTGGCACCGACTTCACCCTTGAAGTTGATGTAGTCGTCATAGCCGATCGTGAAGGCACGGATGAAGCCGCGTTCGAAGTCGGTGTGGATGACGCCGGCGGCCTGCGGGGCCTTGGTGCCGCGCACGATCGTCCAGGCACGCGTTTCCTTCGGGCCGACGGTGAAATAGGTGATCAGGTCGAGCAGGTGATAGCCAGCGCGGATGAGACGGTCGAGACCGGCTTCCTCAAGGCCGAGCGCCGAGAGGAACTCCTTCGATTCCTCGTCCGGCAGCTGTGCCACTTCGGATTCGATCGCGGCCGAGATGATGACGCATTCTGCGCCCTGCTCCTCGGCCATGGCTGCCACGGCTACGGTATGCTCATTGCCGGTGGAGGCATCGGCCTCGGCGACGTTGCAGACATAGAGGACCGGATGCGACGTCAGAAGGTTGAGGCTCTTGAGGATCTCGATCTCTTCAGGTGCCAGCGTCTTCAGTAGCAGCCGGGCCGGCTTGCCTTCGTTCAGAAGCTTGATGACGGCTTCCATCACCGGCAGCTGCGCGATGGAATCCTTGTCCTTGCCGGTGGCGCGCTTGCGGGTCTGCTCGACGCGGCGCTCGAGGCTCTCGAGGTCTGCAAGCATCAGCTCCGTCTCGATCGTATCGGCATCTCCGACCGGATTGATGCGGCCTTCGACATGGGTGATGTCGTCGTCCTCGAAGCAGCGCAGCACATGCACCACGGCATCGACTTCGCGGATGTTGGCGAGGAACTTGTTGCCGAGGCCTTCACCTTTCGATGCGCCACGCACGAGGCCGGCGATATCGACGAAGGAGATGCGCGTCGGGATGATTTCCTTGGAGCCGGCGATCGCAGCCAGCTTCTGCATGCGCGGATCAGGAACGGCGACTTCACCGGTGTTCGGCTCGATCGTGCAGAACGGGTAATTGGCCGCCTGCGCCGCTGCCGTCTTGGTGAGCGCGTTGAAGAGTGTCGATTTGCCGACATTCGGCAGACCGACGATACCGCATTTGAAGCCCATGGCTGGATGTCCGTATTCGCTGAAATCGTTGCCTTGCCTATGGGGGAATGGCTGCTTCGGGTCAAGGCCCATTGAAAGTAAGGCATATATGCCTTACGTTTGTTGAGGAGGTTTAATCATGGCGACATTGACGGTAACGGCAAAAGGACAGATCACCTTGAAGAAAAAGGTGTTGGAGCATCTGGGCGCAAAACCGGGAGACGAACTCGAGGTCGAATTGCTGCCGTCCGGCAGACTGGAGATCGTTGCAAAGCAAGAGCGGCCGAGCGGTTCTCTCGAAGAGTTTTTCGGCAGCCTTCATAACGAGAGAGCTATTCACCTTACCCTCGAGGACGTTCAGGAAGCCATTAGGGCAAGCTGGGCCGGAGAAGCTTCCGACGATGATCGTTGATACCAATGTTCTTCTTCGCGCCGCTGTCATCGACGATGCGCTTCAGACCGAGCAGGCGCGGCAATGCCTGCGGGACGCAGCGCAGATATTCGTGTCGACCGTTGCTCTATGTGAATTCGTCTGGGTTGCCCGGCGTTTCTACCGGATGAGCAGCGCGGAGGTCGCGCATGCGATCCGGCTGCTGGTGGCGGATCGGAAGGTTGTCTTCGACCGCGCCGCGGTGGAGGCTGGCCTGTCCTTGCTGGAAGCCGGCGGCGATTTTGCCGATGGCGTCATTGCTTTCGAGGGGCGGAGGCTCGGAGGCGAGATATTCGCGACCTTCGATAGAAAGGCGGCGGTGGTGCTGGAGAAAGCGGGGCAGGAATGTCTCTCGCTGTCCGATCAGCCGATAGGGCATTGAAGTGACCCTCCGCAGTGCAATATAATCAATGGCGCAAAGAGCGAGGTGTACCGAAAAACGGGCGCCGAAGGACGGGCGAAGCGCCGTTCCGGCTTTGCCGATCCGACCACGATTTTCATCATTCCCCATGTCATCAACGGTGGACTTCCGATGAGTGACAGCAACGTTGCCATAAAGCCTAAAACGAAGACCAAGCCGAAGCTGGATAGGCCGAAGCTCTACAAGGTTATCCTGTTCAACGACGACTACACGCCCCGCGAATTCGTCGTCATGATCCTCAAGGCCGTTTTCCGGATGAGCGAGGAAACGGGCTATCGGGTCATGATGACGGCGCACAAGCTGGGATCCAGTGTGGTCGTCGTCTGCGCAAAGGACATTGCCGAGACGAAAGTCAAGGAAGCGATGGACTATGCGAAGGAGGCAGGATTCCCGCTGATGCTCACGGCTGAGCCGGAGGAATAGGCTTGGCGATCTCCCCGTCCGCGCGTTAGTCCTTGGCGGGCCGCCTGATCTGGAAGCCGGTCTTGTTCTGCATAAAGCCGCAGCTTTGGTAAAAACGAAGCGTCGCAGGGTTCTTGGAGCCCGTAAGCAGCATCACCTTATAGCATCCGGCCTCCCAGGCGCGCTCGACAGCATGGGCGAGGAGAGCTGCGCCATACCCGTTCTTGCGGTGATCGCCGTGAGTGACGACGTTCTCGATGAGCGCGTAAGACGCACCATTGCGCGTCAGGTTGGGTATCACGATCAATGTCACCGTCGCGACGGCGACCGCGCCGATGAATCCAATGAATACCGTCATGCCCGGCTGTGCAAGGATCGCCGACATGCGCTCGTCCGCGAGCGCCGGATCAAGCGCTGGATCGGCGGGATTGAGGTGGCTGCAGAGAAGCTCAAGGGCCGGAAGATCGTCACGGGATGCAGCCCGTATCGTAAGCTGCCCGGCCACCCTGCTCATTCGCCCTTGTTGCCGAACATCTTCTTGAGCATGTCCGCCATTGGCCCGGTCGCGGGTAGCTTCGGCTGGTTGTGATTGCGCGCCTGATGGATGTGGGATTTTGCCGCCGGCTTTTTTTCCGGCGTTGGCTTGTCCTCCTCCGGCTTGCCGCCGAGGGCAAGCGCGAGCTTGTTCATCAGCTGCGAATCCTCGTTGCGGACCAGCATGTCGGCGTTGTCGGAAAGCGTGTCGAGGAGCGGCTCCAGCCAGGTCTGGTCGGCCTTGGCAAAATCGCCGAGGACGTGGTGCTGCACCAGTTCCTTGACGCCCGGATGGCCGATGCCAAGGCGCAGCCGCCGGTAGTCCTTGCCGCAGTGAGCGTCGAGCGATCTGATGCCGTTATGGCCGCCATTGCCGCCGCCGGTCTTCAGCCGGGCCTTGCCGGGCGGCAGGTCGAGTTCGTCATAGATGACAACGAGATCGGCGGGCTGGAGCTTGTAGAAGCGCATCGCTTCGCCAACGGATTCGCCCGAAAGGTTCATGTAGGTCTGCGGTTTGATCAGCAGCACTTTTTCGCCGCCAAGCTCGCCTTCCGCAATCTCGGCCTTGAACTTCTTCGACCAGGGCGAAAAGCTGTGGCGCCGGTGGATGGCGTCGGCTGCCATGAAGCCGATATTGTGACGGTTGCCGGCATATTTGCTTCCGGGATTGCCGAGACCCGCGATGATCAGCATTGGCCAGTCCGTTTCTTGAACACCTGTATCGCTTCACCACCGCGAAACGCACGCGAAGTCAAGTGCAAAGGCAGGACGCCACGCTAGTTGCCGAGATGCAACCCGTATTTCAGGAAAATCTGCTTCTGCCTGCCGTCGGCGATCAGCGCGTCGAGGGCGGCTTGCATTCTCGCCTGCAGGTCGGTCGGAAAATCCTTGTGGCAGGCAATGCCCATCGGCTGCGACGATAGCACGGTAACGATCTCCACGGGCTGATCGGCCTTGAGCTTATCAAAATAGAGCTCCGAAATGGGCATCATCTCGATGCGGCCGTTGAGCAGCTTGCGAAGCGTCGCGTTGAAGTCCGTCGTCACGTCAAGCTTGGTGAAGCCCTTCGCCTTGAGAGTCATCTCCGTATAGTCCTCGCGCTGGGTGCCGATCGTGTATTTCTTGGCCTCTTCGAGGTTGCTGGCAGCCACGTCCGAACCCTTTCGCTTGATCAGGATATTGCGATCGACGAGCAGCGGCTCGATCCATTTGAAGTGGGGATGGCGCATGTCATTGTGCGCGGTGGCGAAGACGCAGGTCATCGGCTGCGATTGTGCGAGGCTATAGGCACGCGCCCAAGGCATCATCTCGATCGTGTAGTCGACGCCGATAGCGCTCATCACCGCTTCGACCTGGTCGACGGTCGCGCCCTTGAGGACCTTTCCGTCGCGATAGTTGAAGGGCGGGTATTCCTCGGTGGTGAAATGTATCGTCTCGGCGTGTCCCTTGGCGGTGCAAGAAAGCACCAGGTAAACAAGAAGCAGGAGCTTTTTCATCGCATTTCCTCCTCCAATTTGCAGATCATGAGGCTCTCGCTACCTCACCCATCGCCCCAGTGAGATCATCGATCAAGTTCGAGACATTCGCCGGACGGTGGAAGAGGTAGCCCTGGCCATGGTCAAGCCCCATCAGGTGCAGCGTGCGGCATTGCTCCTCCGTTTCGATGCCTTCGGCGATGACGGTGCAATCCATCCTGTGCGCCAGCGTGGTGATGCTCTCGACGAGCATTCGGCTCTTGTGGCGGACATCGGCGTTGGCATCGTTGATCGATCGTGTGAAGGATTGGTCGACCTTGATGATGTCTACCGGGAAGCGGTTGAGATAGCTCAGCGATGAATAGCCGGTACCGAAATCGTCGAGCGCGATGCGGCAGCCGAAGCGGCGCAATTCCGTGACGATCATGCGAATCTGCGGGTTGTCGTGCATCAGCACGGCTTCCGTGATCTCGACGACGATGCGATCCGGACGAACGCCGTGCCGCCCAAGGAGCGCGGCAAGGCGGGAGGCGAGGGTGGTCTCGAACTGCAACGGCGAGAAGTTGATCGCAAGATAGGCATCCTGCATCCCCGCAATATGCGAAATCTTCGCCAGATGCCCGATGGCCTTCTCCATGATGACGTTGCCCACGCGAACGATCTTGGCGGTCTCCTCCGCGACATGGATGATCTCGGCCGGTGGCATCAGCCCTTTCTCAGGGTGGTTCAGGCGCAGAAGCGCTTCGAAGCCGGCGACGCGCCGATCATCGAGGCCGACAATCGGCTGCAGATAGGCGTCGAACCAATCCTCGGCGAGTCCATTCTCGATATGGTTTTCGATCTCGGCGCGCGCTCGGGCGCTGTGCAGCATGCTGTCATCGAAGAGCTGGGCGCCGTTCTTGCCATCCCGCTTCTTCGCATACATTGCCATATCCGATTTCTGCAGCAGTTCGGCCGCATTCGACGCATGGCGCGGATAGATCGCGATGCCGATACTGGCGCTCAGATGCAGCTCGGGACCGAAAGGTGTTTCCAAGACGGATGCGATCTGCTCGGCCATGGCTTCGGCACGCTTCTCGCCATCCTTGGCGGGAAGCAGGATGGCGAACTCGTCGCCGCCCAGGCGAGCTGCCTGATCGGAGGGCGCAAGATGCGTGTTGAGCCGCTCGACAAGTTCGCGCAAGGCGCGGTCGCCTTCGGCGTGGCCAAGACTATCATTGATCCACTTGAAGCGGTCGAGATCGATGAAAAGGCAGGCAAGCTCATGGCCTGCTGCGTCGGCTTCAGCGATCTTGCTGTCGAGGGCGGCTTCGAAGCCCTGACGGTTCAGCAGGCCCGTTAGGTGATCGGTGATCGCCTGGCGGTGGTTGCGGTCCTCAGACGCCTTCAGTTCCGTGACGTCGGTCATCACCGACAACGAGAGCTGGTTGGATCCGGTCGCCGCCTTGGATTCCAGGATCAGGACGTCCATAACCCGGTCATCGGCACAGAGGAACTTGACGGTCACATCGAGTGCCGTGCCGTCTGCTGAGCCTTCGCGCCGGCTGTTGAAGGCGTCGCGAGTGTCTGCGGTAACAAGTTCGGAGAACTTGCGTCCGACAACGCCCGCTCTGGCGTAACCTGTCGCGACGAGCCAATAGTCGCTGACCGCGGTGATCCGATCCTGATTGTCCAGCGAGAAGAGCATGGCGGGAGTCAGGTTGTAAATATCGGTTGCGAGGCGATGGGCGAGCTTCAGCTCCTTCTCTTCGCGTTCCAGCTTCGTCTGCATCTCGTTAAAGCTACGGGCGAGGCGGCCCATTTCATCGCTCGACTGCCAGTCGACGTGATGACGGGACCCAAGCTGACGGGTTGCCTCGACGGCTGTGATGAGCCTCATAAGTGGCTGAATAACGAAGAGACGGTTGCCGATCACAGCCGCGCAGAAGACAGCCATCACCGCAACGACGAAGATGGATAGGAAGACGATCTCTTCATGCTTCAGGCCGGAGAAGAGGCCGAGTTTCGGATAATAGACCGCGATGCTGCCAAGGTTCTTCGGCCCGTCGACGGTGTTGTAGATGATTGCGCGGGAAACTTGGACGAGTTCGCCATCAAAGGATTTCGGGATCGTCGACTGGGTGACGTGGAGCTGGCCGGACTGATCGCGGACCTCGACCTTAACAATGGCGCCCTGCGAAACCATCGTCGCGCTGATCTGCGTCACGATTTCCTCATCCAGATCCCACAGCGGCTTTGCGAGCGCCTGAGAGTTGGCAGCGAGAAGAACGGAGATGTGGTCGCGTATTTCTTCGTCAGCGCTTTTGGAGGAAAGGAATAGAAAGAGTACAAAAAGAGGCGCTACAAATATGAGAAGCGCGCCGCAGACAATTGAAAAAAATCTGTTCTCAACGGAATTGTTCATGGTTCCCCGGGGTCACACTTTCGCGTCCAGTAACGGCTGAACGCGGCCTGTGCAAAACTGCCCAGATGATGCTTTCATGAAATGTGTTAAATGTTGCTGAAGTGACCCGGCGTCCCGAAGCGAAAAGGCCCGCCTTCCAGGGGAAAGCGGGCCTTATGATTAGAAATTGGTGTATGCGGATCAGGCTTCAGTTTCGCCTTCGGCTTCAGCCGCAGTTTCGTCGATGCCGGCGGCCGGAGCGACGATCGTCGCAACCGTGAAGTCGCGGTCTGCGATGACCAGCGACACGCCCTTCGGCAGCGTGATATCGGAAATGTGGATGCTGTCGCCGATCTTCTTGCCCGCAAGGTCAACGTTGAAGAAATCCGGGATCGCATCAGCCGGGCAATGAACTTCGATCGCGTGGCGAACGATGTTCAGAACGCCGCCAACCTTCAGGCCCTGCGACTTTTCTTCGTTGATGAAGTGAACCGGGATTTCGACGGTGACCTGCGTGTTGCCGGAGACGCGGAGGAAATCCACGTGCATCGTGAAGTCGCGGACCGGATCGAGCTGATAGTCCTTCGGCAGAACCTTGTACTTCTGGCCGCCGACGTCGATCGTCGCGATCGTGGTCATGAAACCACCGGAATGAATACGCTTCGTCACTTCATTGGTGTTGAGCGCGATAGAAATGGGGGCCTGCTTGTCACCATAGATGACAGCGGGAATCAAACCGTTGCGGCGAAGTTCACGGGCGGACCCCTTACCAACCCGTTCGCGCGCCTCGGCCTTGAGCTCGTAAGTTTCCTGGCTCATGGC
Organism: Rhizobium sp. P32RR-XVIII; assembly: GCF_012641395.1. Lineage (GTDB taxonomy): Bacteria > Pseudomonadota > Alphaproteobacteria > Rhizobiales > Rhizobiaceae > Rhizobium. Next base: position 190,415 of record NZ_JABAIH010000004.1, read on the forward strand.
TATTCCTTTCGAGGTTATTTGGAGAGTCTCAGTCCGGGCCTTGCCGGTCATCGACTGGAAGCGCCTTATGGCAGCCTCATCCGCGTTGCCTCCAAGGGTGTCTGCGCGGACGCGTGCGCTATAGTATAAGTGAAGGAGAAACGCAAGCTGGACAGACAGGGTAAGTCCGCCCATGCCAGTAGTTGCGCCTCTCTATCGGCCGGTTGCAATTTAGACGATTACTTAACCATCGAATCGCAATTACGAACGAATTAATGGATCGTACTGGCGGTCTGACTATAGGTGGCTCGATTTCAATGTCCCGGTCCATCTGCAATGTTACGCATCATTTCCTGCATCACCGTCGAACACAACTTCTCGCATCTGATCTTTGCCACGGTCATCTGCGTGCTCGGCTCCATGCTGACGATGCGGCTGTTCACACGCGCACGCAGGACGCAAGGGCTGCAGAAGTGCAACTGGCTCTTTCTGTCGGGTTTCGTCGGCGGTTCGACGATCTGGACCACGCATTTCATCGCCATGCTCGGCTATCGATCGCCGACGCTGAGCGGCTACGAACCCGAATTGACGCTTCTTTCCCTTTTCATCGCCGTCATGGCGAGCATTGCCGGTTTCACGGTCGCTTCCAGCACCCAGAAGAGTGCACTGGTAGAGGCGGGGGGTGCCATCGTTGGTCTCGGTATCGCTTCCATGCACTATGTCGGCATTGCGGGATACAAGGTCGCCGGCCATATGGTGTGGAACCAGGCCGATGTCGTTGCTTCGCTCATCATGGCTGCCGTCTTCGGGGCGATCGCCACCAACCGCGTCGCGCGGCCGCTGACGCGCTTCTGCAAGCACGGTTCCGGCCTCGCGCTTGTGCTTGCGATCGTACTTACGCATTTCACCGGCATGGCCGGTCTGACCATCGTTCCGGATAATATCGTCCCAGTCACCGGCGAGCTGATCTCCGTCGGTGTCATGACCGGTCTCGTCCTTGCCGTCATGATCGTCATTCTGGCGCTCGGCGCCTCTACCTATGTCATCGACATGCAATCGAACCAGGAGGCCGTCGAACGCTACCGTCACCTGTCGCTGCATGATCCGCTGACGAACCTTCCAAACCGCGCTGCCTTTAACGAGCGCCTTGCCGTGCTTGCCAAGCGGCCGAAGGACATGACGGCGAATATCGCCGTGCTCTCGTTCGATCTCGACCGCTTCAAGGAAATCAACGACGTGCACGGTCATGCGGCTGGCGACGCGGTTCTGCGTACGGTGGCCGAGCGGCTTGCTTCGCTGGGCAACGAGGGTGAATTCGTCGCCCGCATCGGCGGCGACGAATTCGCGGCGGTGATGAGCAACTATTTCATCCGTTCCGACGCGTCGGGGCTGGCGCAGCGGATTATCGACGAGGTTGCCAAGCCGGTGTCGTGGGAAGAGCAGACGCTCTGTGTCGGAACGAGCGTCGGCATTTCGACCTATCCCGCTCAGGCGGACACCATAGACGACGTTCTTTCGCAGGCGGACATTGCGATGTATCGCGCCAAGTCCGCCACCAGCAACAGCATCTGTTTCTACGATGCGTCTATGGATCAGGTTTCCCGCGAGCGGAATGCACTGGCGATCGAGATGCGCGACGGCCTGAAGCGCGGCGAATTCGAGCTTTTCTACCAGCAGCAGAACGACACGGTGACCCGCGACGTTCTCGGCTTCGAAGCACTGCTGCGCTGGAAGCATCCTGTCCGCGGCTATGTTCCGCCGCTGGAGTTTATCCCGATCGCGGAACGCAACGGTTTTATCCTTGAGCTTGGCGAATGGGTTCTGCGCCAGGCCTGTGCCGAGGCGGCGACCTGGAAGAACCCGCTTCGCATCGCCGTCAATGTCGCTCCGCAGCAGCTCAGCGTCCATCGCCTGCCGCAGATCGTTCAGGAGATCCTGTCGCAGACGGGCCTGCCGGCTTCGCGGCTTGAACTCGAGATCACGGAGTCAGGCATTATCGCCGACCATCAGCATGCGCTGCGTATCATCCGGCAGCTGAAGGCCATGGGCGTCAAGGTGGCAATGGACGATTACGGCACGGGTTATTCATCGCTCTCGACCCTGCAGAGCTTCCCCTTCGACAAGATCAAGATCGATCGCGCCTTCGTCGATGGCGTCGTCACCAACAAGCAGTCGGCGGCCATCGTGCGCTCGACCCTGATCCTTGCTGCAAGCCTCGATATTCCGGTGCTGGCCGAAGGCGTAGAGAACGAGGATCACATCGACTTCCTTCGACGCGAGGGCTGCCTGCAGGTGCAGGGCTTCCTTTTCGGCAAGCCGGTGCCGCGTTCAGGCATCGAAGAGATCGTCAGCGGCACGCCCGCTCCCAAACCGGATGGTACGGGTCTGGATGCCAAAGGCGGCCCGGCAACCGCGGCAGCGGCCTGATGAAAACATTACCGAGTGCCAAGCGGCTGGGTTGACATCCGGCCGCGCACATTCTCACATGATCGCCGATCCACGCCGCGGAGGAGCACGTTCATGCGATACAGGCTGATGACGGCGACGAGCGCCCTTGTTCTCGGATTGATGACGGCAGCTCATGCCGCCGAGATCAATCAGGACGGCGCGAACGCGATCCGCGACAATCTCAACAAGCTGTTGCCCGAAGACATCGCAAGGAGCGGGGTCGTGGCCGTCAACCCGGCTGGTGCGCGCTACGAGATCGTCTACGACCTGGCCAAGCTGCTTTCCAACATCGACCCGGCGGATTTCGCGATCAGCGGGCTGAAGCCGATTTCGATGTTCGCCACGCCGCAGGACAACGGGCTCTGGAATGTCGAAGGCGACAATAACCTGAATGTTTCCGGGCATTTCAAGGGGCCGGACCAGAAGCGTACCGATTTCGCCTATTCGATCGCCTCGCTGGTCTATACCGCGATCTTCGATCCGGCCATCAGCTATTTCCGCTCCGGCGACTTCCGGGCCAAGGACATCAAGATTACCTCGGCGACCGATACCGACCAGGTCAACGCCAGCTTAGGCGACATCCAATACAAGCTGACCTCCGCCGATAGTGCTTCGCCCGGCAGGACCGATTTTGCGGCGAACGGCACTATGACGGCATTTGCCCAGCAGGTCAGCGGCAGGGGAGTGCCCCCCATCCAGATCAACGCCAATTCCATCGATTTCGACGGCAAGGTCAACAACGTGCCTGCAAGGCAACTGAAGGACATTGGCGTTTTCATTCTCGACCATGCCGAGGAAAAGCCGCTCAGCAAGGAGAGTGAAGACAAATTGAAGGGCTTGCTGCGCGACGCGTTTCCCCTGATCTCTTCGCTTGAAGAAACCATCACATTCAACAATCTTGCTGTGATAAGTGCTGGAGGTAGTGGTGGGGCGAAGAGCGTCGGGTATCATTTCGCCGTCGACGGACCGAGCAATGCGACGCGGCTCGGCGTCGCCATCAATGCTGCCGATGTGACTTTTGACAGTCCCGCAATTCCTGCCGCCTATTCAGCATTCCTGCCACAGGCGGTAGATGTGCAGTTTGGTATCCCCGACATGGATTTTGCCGCTTTCGGCGACGAATTCATGAAAATGGACTTCACCAAGGTGTCGTCCGGGGAAAGCGGCCAGAGGGCGGCCGAAAAGCTCTTCCGCGATGGCGCCCTTGTGGTCGACTTCCCAAGGATCAGCGCCAGGTCAGGCGTCTATGACATCGATATTTCCGGGACGATGAAGGGCCGCATCGATAGCAACAAGGACTATTCGCTGCAGGCCTCGATCCTGGCGCGCGACTACGACAAGACCATTGCCGCCGTCCAGCAGCTCGCCAAGGAAAATCCCGAGCTCAACCAGGCCTCCTTCGGGATGCTGATGGTCAAGGGTTTCGCCAAGACCGATCCGGACGGCCGCCAGCGCTGGGACGTGACGGTCAGCCCTGATGGATCGGTGACCGTCAACGGTCAAATCGTCAAAGGTCCCGACAAGCGGCAATAATAAAGTGCCGCGACGCCCGCGATAACCAAGGCTATCGCCGCCATGAGCGTTGAATGATCAGAACCGGCACGCGCCGCCGCGGATCACCTGGAAGCCCGCATTGCCTGCCTCGCAGGCATTCGGGAACGTCTGGGTCTGACGGCCGCGCTGACCGCAAACGGGCGCATATTCCCGCGTGCAGATGCCGCTCGGACGTTCAGGGCGGTCGGGTCTCTCCGGCCTGCCGGGACGGCCCGGTGCCGGAGGCGGGAAGCGTGGCGGTTCACGGCGGCATTCGCCGCGGCCGACGATCATGAAGCCGCGGTTGCGGGCCTCGCAGGCATTGCCGAACGTTTGCAGCCTTCCGCCACGTTCGCCACAGACAGGTGCAAACTCCATCGTGCACATTTGCGGCCCAGGCGGGCGAGGGCGTGGCGGCGGGCGTGAATAGCCGGGATTGACATCGACCGTGCAGGCGGAAAGCAGAGGGATGAGCGCTACGAGCGCCAGCCGCCGTGAAGTCTTCAGATTTTTGGTTTTCATCATCATTGCTCCCCGGGCAAATAATAGGGGCGAACGTAGACGAAAGCCTGACGCCGATGAAGCGGTAAATGCAACTTCACCGCTTTGGAAGCGATCGGAAGAGAACCCTCAGTCGAAGAGACTGGAGACGGATTCTTCCTGGCTCGTGCGGTTGATGGCTTCGCCGATCAGGTGCGCGGTCGAGATGACGCGAATGTTGTGTGCCGACTGGACAGCCGTCGTCGGCTGGATGGAGTCGGTGATCACCAGTTCCCGCAACATCGATGATGTGATGCGCGTGACCGCGCCGCCGGAAAGGACGCCATGAGTGATGTAGGCCGTGACGCTTGCCGCACCCTGGGCGAGAAGCGCTTGCGCCGCGTTGCAAAGCGTGCCGCCCGAATCGACGATGTCGTCGATCAGCAGACAGTCCTTGCCTTCCACCTCGCCGATGATGTTCATGACTTCGGATTCACCCGGACGGTCGCGGCGCTTGTCCACGATCGCCAGCAGACAGTCCAGGCGCTTGGCGAGCGCGCGGGCGCGCACGACGCCGCCCACGTCCGGCGAGACGACCATGACGTTGCTGATATCGTAATTCGCCTTGATATCGCGCGTCAGCACCGGGATAGCGTAAAGGTTGTCGGTCGGGATATCGAAGAAGCCCTGGATCTGACCCGCATGCAGGTCGAGCGTCAGTACGCGGTCCGCACCGGCCTCGGTGATGAGGTTTGCGACCAGCTTGGCGGAGATCGGGGTGCGGCCCGAGGCGCGGCGATCCTGCCGGGCGTAGCCGAAGTAGGGGATTACCGCCGTAATGCGGCGCGCCGAGGAGCGGCGCATCGCATCGATCATGATGAGCAGTTCCATCAGGTGATCGTTCGTCGGGAAGGAGGTCGACTGGACGACGAAGACGTCCTCGCCGCGGACGTTCTCCTGGATCTCCACGAAGATTTCCTGATCGGCAAATCTTCTGACGCTGGCCTTGCCCAAGGGCACATTGAGATAGTTGCAGATCGCTTCGGCGAGATGCCGGTTCGAATTGCCTGCGAAAACCTTCATTTTGGCCCGCCTGTTGTCCGCTGATAGCCGCGCTTTTTAGCCAGCTTGCTTGTGAATGCAAGGGCAAAGGCGTCACAGGCCTTGATATTTGTAAAAAGCCTGTTGCTAACCGCCGTGCGTCTGCCGCCAGGAATTGAATTCCGCGATTGTCTTCGTGCCGATCTGCTGCATGACGGAGGCGGGAACGCCGGCCCAGGGATCTTGTGTCGCGGAGGGCACCTTTTCCTGTCCCTGGATCCGGTGCAGTCGGGCGCCGCTGCCATCGAGAATGTCCCACACGTAAACGACGGTTACGTTGCCTTCGTCGGCGAAGGCCGAAAGATAGCCCTTGAGGATATAGTCGCTGCTCGTGTCGTTCGAACTCCGGATGGAGAGGCCGTGCGATCGTGCCTCAGCGCCGAGCTGGCGAGAAAGCGGCGTCACCGCCTGAACAGGAGCGCCGATAATCGGCAGGAAGCGAACGGTGTTGCCGCGGATCGAAGACGATGCCGTGCGGTCGATGGAGGCAACCTGCTGCGGCTGGCGGGCAGGGGCGAGGTCGCCCATGTCCTCCTCTTCGGCTTGTGCATTCGAAACCGGCTCGGCAAGTGCCTCGGATTCGATCGGCGCCGAGGCCGAGGGTGACTCCCCGCGTTGGGCAAGAGCGTCGGCCTGTTCCTGCATCGTCGTTGGAGGTGCGCCGGAGCCCGCTCTGTACGTTTGATTGTAGCCGGAGTGATAGGCTGGCTGCCGCGATTCTTCGGCAAAGGCCTGCTTCGGCTCGGACCCCGCCATGCGTTCGACCTCGTCCTGGGTTACCGGCGAGGAGCGGCGGCTAAGCGAGGAGTCACCGATATCGACCTGCGGCGTCAGGGCATCGGTGGTATTGCAAGCGGAAAGCAGGGCCATGCAGGCAAGGAGCATCGGCGCAGTGTGAGCTTGCCTCATTGCTGTCGTCGTCCTTCGCTCATTCGCATCAGCCCCGCCTGATTTATGAAGGCGGGGACCGCCGACTGTCAATTCCGGATTCTTGCCGGTGATTGTCCGTTACGCGCCGATGAAGTCGAGTGAATGGCGGGAAAGGGCACGCGGCGCAGCCGGTGTCGTCAGGTAAGTCTGGCCAAGCGTCATGGCCGTTCCGGTATCGGAATCAGCGATGATCATGTGCACGAAAAGCGACATGTTTGGTTCGATTTCCTGCGGATTGCCGACATGGAACATCTGATGCTCCATCCACGATGGCGAGAAGCGGGCGCCGAGCGAATAGCCGCAGGCGTTCAGGCGATGCCGGGCAAGGCCCCGCTCGTCCATGATCTTCGCATGCATGTCGAAGACATCTCCGAAGGTATGGCCGGGCTTCAATACCGTCTCGATCGCCTGGATGGTTTCGAGGCAGGCATTGTAGAGTTCGCGGTGGCGGTGTGTCGGCTCGCCGATCACGATCGTGCGCATCATGGCGACATGGTAGTGGGCGTAGGTACCCGCCCATTCCAGCGTGAGCTGGTCGTTTGCATCGAGCTTGCGGCGGCCGGCCTTGTAGCGGCAAAGCAGCGCGTCGACGCCGGAGCCGATGATGAATTCGTTGGCGGGGTAATCGCCGCCACCGGAAAAGACCGCGCCTTGCATGGCGGCAAGGATATCGGCCTCGTTGGCACCGGGCTTGGTCAGCCGTATCGCGGCGTCCAATGCGTCATCGGCAAGTGCCGCAGCGCGCTCCACATAGACCACTTCGGTGGGACTTTTCACTAGGCGCAAGCGGCTGACAAGGTAGGAAGCATCGACGATCTGACCGAAGGTCGAAAGCTGGGCATCGAGCAGGCGTGCAATGCGACCCGTCATGCCATGGGTATCGTATTCGACGCCGATGCGGGCGCCGAGCAGATCCATGTCGGAGAGCAGGTTCCTGAGGTCGAGCGTCGGGTCGGCGTTGACGCGGTCGACCCAGACATGGATGTCGTCGATGATCGAGGTGTGCTTGGCCTGACGGAGATCCGCCGAGCGGGTGAGCAGCGACATCGTGCCGTCGGCCTTGACGATCAGCGTCTGGAAGAAACAATAGCCGAACGTGTCGTAGCCCGTCAGCCAGTACATGCTTTCCTGCGCAAACAGCAGGACGGCGTCGAGCTTTTCGGCGCGCATCTGGTCAGTGAGGCGGGCGAGGCGGCTTGCGAATTCGGTCCTTTCGAAATGCAGTGCCATTCGGTCAAATCTCCCTAATGCTGATCGCTGAAATCTGGCGGCCGTAATCCGGCTCTTTATTATGTGTCGTCCGCCGGTAAGAGAAAAAGCGCTCGCTGTCCGGATAAGTGCAAATTCCGAGGCTTTCGGCGCGGACGCCGGCTTTGCGCAGCCGGTCGACTGTCAGCGCCTGAAGGTCGAACATTGAATGGCCGGGTTTCTCCGACGGAATAAAATACCGCTCGTAAGACAAATCGTGTGTGACGAAGCGGTCGACAAATTCCGGGCCGACCTCATAGCTCGCCTGGCTGATCGAGGGGCCGAGGCACGCAACGATGGTTTCGCGCTTCGCTCCAAGGTTTTCCATTGCCGCGATTGTGTTCTCCAGAACACCCGTCAGCGCGCCTTTCCATCCGGCGTGGGCGGCACCGATCACCTGGTTTTCCGGGTCGGCGAACAGGATCGGTCCGCAATCTGCGGCGAGCACTCCGAGCACAAGACCGGGCGTCGCCGTCACCAGCGCATCGGCTTCCGGGCAGGCACCGTTGTAGCTGCCGCCGACGATGACGGCATCCGGCGAGTGGACCTGGTGCACGGTGGCGAGCTTTTCCAGCGGCTGGCCGAACCAGGCCGCGACGCGTCGGCGGTTTTCCATCACCTTTTCGCGATCGTCGTTCGAGCCAAGGCCAACGTTCAGGCCGCGGTAAAGGCCGTCAGAGAGGCCGCCCTCACGGGTGAAATAGCCATGAACGATTGCGTCGCCCGCTGCCTGCTTCAGCAGCGCGCTTTCGATGGGTGCGGGAGAGGCCGCATTTTGCATCAGCGATTCCGGGGTGTTTCGAATGGGGTCATTGTCCGCCGGATCGTCCGGCGAAGCATTGTTGATTGCGCCGGATGTTGGCGCAGGGCGGCGCGCTCTGTCAATCCACCGGACGGAACGGCATCAGATCGACGGCGGGATAGGAGACTGCCATCGCCTTGAAAAGCTCGCCCATCCGGCCTTCGCCGGCGCCTGCCAAGCGGTCCACTGCGCTCTGGATGATCTCTTGCGTGCGCGGTTCGCGGTTCCGCCCGAGAGCCGCGGCTCGCTCGACAATGCCGAGCCCTGTCAGGAAATCGCCCTGGTGCAGCGCGCCATTGAGATGGAGCCCGGCGGCTGCCGCGGTTTTCGCAAGATCTGCGAAATCCACATGGCTCGTCAGATCCGCTTCCCCGGGATGCGCGAGAGGCGGATCGAATTCGTGCATGCGCACCGCCTGCAGCGTGTCGCCGAAACCGGTGACGAGATGGCCGTAGTCGATCGCGAGCGCCGTGCCGCCGAAAGCCTTCAGGCGATCGCAAATCGTGATCATGACAGCTTGGCGGGCAGGCGAAATCTCGAAGAGCGCGCCGTTGAGAACTGTCTGATGCGGCTCCGGCAGCAGCGCCGGGTCGATGCCGGCAACACCGGCAGCGAATGCCAGTTCGCCATCGGTATCGAGGCCGACCATGCGCTCCCGAAATCCGTTCGGCGTCTTCACGAACTGGCGAATCGGAATGGCGTCGAACAACTCGTTCGCCGCCAGCAGCGTGAAGCCCGGCGGCACCTCCTCGAAGTCCGAATGCCAGCTGATCTTGCCCTCATGGGCATCAAGCGTCTGGCTCTGGATATCGCGCAGCCGCTCGCTCGTTTCGACGAGATGAACGGTCATGGTCTCGAAGAGGGGCGGGGCGAGGCGGGCGATGACGCGCAGCATGTCCGCCATCATGGTCCCGCGGCCCGGTCCGATTTCAACCAGGCGCACGCCTGCCGGCGTGCCGTGCCGCTGCCAGGCGTGCACGATGAAAACACCGATCATCTCGCCGAAGAGCTGGCTGACTTCGGGCGCGGTGACGAAATCGCCGGATCGGCCGAAGGGTTCACGGGTCCGGTAATAGCCGTATTCCGGATCGGCCAGGCAGAGCGAGAAATAGTCCGTAACGCTGATCGGCCCGTTCGCCTGAATGATCGCCTTTATCTTTTCACCGAGTGCGGTCGTCATGATCGTACTGTCCTGACAGCTCAATGCTGGGGCGCTGTCTGGCTGCGGGAGCGAGCCATCGCCCAGATTCCGAGCAGGATCATCGGCGAGGAGAGCACCATTCCCATGGTCAGCCAGTTCGTGCCGAGCAGATAGCCAAGCTGCGCATCCGGCTCGCGGAAGAACTCAACGAAGATGCGTGACAGCGCATAGCCGCATACGAACACACCCGTCACGAAGCCCGGTGATTTCAGCGCACGGAAGCCATAGACGAGAAGGGCAAGCAGGAGGAGAAGCACGATGCCTTCGAGGCACGCTTCATAGAGCTGGCTAGGGTGGCGTGCAAAAGGTCCGCCGGTGGGGAAAACGACCGCCCAGGGCACGTCCGTGAGCCGCCCCCAGAGCTCGCCATTGACGAAGTTTGCAATGCGGCCGAAGAACAGGCCGATCGGCACCACTGCGGCGACGATGTCGAAAAGGCTCCACAAAGGAATGCCGTTCTTGCGCGCAAACAGGATCATGGCGATCGTCGTGCCGATGATGCCGCCGTGGAAGGACATGCCGCCGTTCCAGATCTCGATCGCGCGGATCGGATCCTCGATGACGAAGGGCAGATCGTAGAACAGGATATAGCCGATGCGGCCGCCGAGCACGATGCCGAGGGCTGCCCAGACGATGAAGTCATCGAGCTGAGCCCTGGTGATCGGCGAGGTGTTTTCCGGCCAGAGCGCATCGTTGCCGGCGATCCGGCGCGCATAGAGCCATCCGAGCATGATGCCCGTGACATAGGCGAGGCCATACCAATGAATCGCCAGCGGACCGATCGAAAAGGCGATCGGATCGATATTCGGAAACGGCATGATCGCAAGAAGATTGGCTGCTGTCGGCAAAGCTTTCCCACCCGTTGATGTGCGCGGAACATGGCTTTGCGTTACGAGGCGGTCAAGTCGATTGTGAGGCAGCCGAATGGCTGGGGGCTGCTTATCCAGAGCAAAGCGCTTGCAAGCCAAGCGTTGAAGCCCTACCTCATTCTCATGAGCCTGAGGGCCAAGAAATCATGTCATGCGAAGGAGAGAAACTACCATGACGACCGGCACAAATCGCATCATGGACGAATTCGCCAAGCTGATGACGGACGCAGCGGGCGCCGCCCAAGGTGTGCGCAAGGAGATCGAGACGGCCTTCAACGCGCAGGCCGAGCGTTGGTTGAACGGCATGGATGTGGTGAAGCGCGAGGAATTCGAAGCCGTCCGCGAAATGGCGATCAAAGCCCGCGACGAAGCCGAAGCACTTCAAGTCCGCGTTGCCGCGCTCGAAGCGCAGCTTGCTGCAAAGGCCAAATAGTTCCCGTTCCGGCACAGCGTGCGGTGTGGCGCATAAGCGACACGCCGCTTCTTCGATAAAATAATCAGGTGATGTTTTCCACCTGTGGACACTGCCAAAAAACCCAATTCGCAGAGTCGTTTATAACCTCCTTCTGAATCAAATTCCGAACAGCTTTCCACAGTGCCTTTCCGAAAATCGGCGCTCGGGGGCTGGTACCTCAGCGGGTGCATTATACACTGATTTTAAATGATGATTCGAAACGGACATTGGTAAGCTCCGGGCAGGTTCACTGCGTTACGTCTGGCAGCGGTTCAACGATCATCCGAGTGGTGGTTCCGGTATTTGCGTATCTTTGCTTTGGTGAATCCAAGTTCAGTCGCATTCGTCCGGTCAAGAAGGTGCTGCATGAGCCTTATGGAATTGGAAATCGAACGTCAGTCGAACCCGGTCGACATGATCGAGTACGTCGCCTCCAACAATGACTGGTCGTTTGAGCGGTCGGGCGAGGACGAGATCGCTATGACGGTCGAGGGAAAGTGGGCCGATTACCACGTTTCCTTCTCCTGGATGGAGGAATTCGAGGCGCTGCATCTCGGTTGCGCTTTCGACATCAAAGTTCCCGAAGCGCGCGTCAACGAAGTCACCAAGCTTCTGGCGGCGATCAACGGCCAGGTCCTGATGGGACATTTCGATCTGTGGCGGCAGGAAGATGTGATAATCTTCAGGCAGTCGCTACTCCTGGCAGGCGGCGCTGAACCCACGAACCGTCAGGTGGAAGTTTTGCTTTCGAGTGCGCTCGATACCTGCGAGGCCTACTATCAGGCGTTTCAGTTTGTCATCTGGTCCGGCTTGGATGCCGCAAAGGCCATGGAAGCGGTCCTTTTCGAAACGGCCGGTGAAGCATAAAATGTCAGCGTCTTCTTCGGATACAGTCGTTCTCGTCGGCGCCGGCAATATGGGGGGCGCGATGCTCTCCGGCTGGCTGAAGAGCGGTGTTCCGGGTTCCTCCGTTGTCGTCGTCGATCCTGGTCCGTCTCCAGCGATGAGGAAGACGATCAGCGACGCAGGCGCGAAGCATGTCGAAGCCGTTCCCGCCGATCTCAAGGCCGGCGTCATCTTTATTGCGGTGAAGCCGCAGGTGATGGAAGCGGTCCTGCCGCCGGTAAAGAGCGCCGTCGGCCCCGGTACGGTCATCGTCTCGGTAGCTGCGGGCAAGACGCTGTCCTTCCTGGAAAAGCATCTCGGCAACGCCGCCATGGTTCGCGCCATGCCGAATACGCCGGCCATGGTCGGCCGCGGCATAACCGGCGCCTTCGCGAATCCGCGCGTCAGCGCCGAGCAACGTGAGCGCGTCCATTCTCTTCTCAGCGTATCGGGTCCTGTTGAGTGGGTTCAGGCCGAGTCGGATATCGATGCCGTGACGGCATTGTCCGGTAGCGGTCCGGCCTATGTGTTCTATCTCGTCGAGTGTATGGCAGAAGCGGGCCGTAAACTTGGCCTGCCGGCGGACCTCGCCATGCGCCTTGCACGGGAAACTGTCGCGGGGGCTGGTGAACTTCTGCACCAGTCCCCCGATGAGGCTTCGAGACTTCGCCAGAATGTCACGTCGCCCGGCGGCACGACTGCCGCGGCCCTTTCCATTCTGATGGCGGAGGAGGGCATGCAGCCGCTGTTCGACAAGGCGATCGCCGCTGCCCGCAAGCGGGCTGAAGAGCTCGCAGGCTGAGACGTCACTATGGCTGAAGAAATCACCTTTGCCGATTTCGAGCGCGTGGATATTCGCGTCGGCACCATTATCGAGGCCAGCCCCTTTCCGGAAGCCCGCAAACCGGCAATCAAGCTGCTGATCGATTTCGGCCCGGAGATCGGCGTCAAGAAATCCTCGGCGCAGATCACCGTGCACTATGCTGTGGAAAGCCTCGTCGGCCGCCAGGTTCTCGGTGTCGTGAATTTTCCTCCGCGTCAGATCGGACCGTTCCGTTCGGAGGTTCTGACGCTTGGCTTTGAGGACGAGGCGGGTGCAATCGTTCTTGCTGCAGCGGATAAGCCGGTGCCGAACGGCAGGAAGCTGATGTGATCAGTGAATGTCGCGCGAGACCGGATCGGTCAGCGTGAACTCATGGAAAACGGCTTCAAAGCCCGCGCGTTGCGGTGAGCAGAATGCCGGGCCGACCATGACTTCCTCGATAGATGGATCGAACCAGGCGAGACGCGCCATGCGCCATTCGCTCACCCGGTCCGTCCGATATTGAATGAAGAGCGCGTCCTTGTTGCGCGTCACGCGAAGCGAGAGCCGCTCGAATTCATGCTCGATGCGAAAGGCTGACCAATCGGAGTTGCCATTGGTGACGACCGTACTGAAGTGCTTTGCGCCGTCGGTATATTCGATCCCGCATTTCATCCAGCGTGTGGAATCGGCACGGACCATCAAGCCGGCCTGATCGTAGAGCTCCCGGTAGGCGCCTGAGAATGTCACTTCCGCAGTAAAATCGCCCTTGCGCCGCTGGTAGAGAAAATGGCCGTCGTCGCGATGGAAGCCGTAGTAGGTGCCCTGCCAAAAATCGGTCCTGTCGCCGGATCGCACGTGCAGCGCGCCGTCGCGAAGCTCGGTGGAGGGCGGAGGATTGAGCCAGGTCATCGCGGCAAGATCGATCGCCATTCGGACCTCACGCCGGTACGCGGATGGTTGCGCGGAGACCCCCGAGCGGGCTATCACCGAGTATGACGTTGCCGCCGTGGCTGCGGGCGATATCGCGCGCGATTGCAAGGCCGAGGCCGGTGCCGGAATCATCCAGATTCCGTGCCTCGTCCAGGCGGAAGAAGGGCTTAAAGACATCTTCGCGGCTCTTCTCCGGAATACCCGGACCGTCGTCGTCAAAGTTCAGCGTCAGCCATTTGGCATTGTGCTTCGCCTCGATCCTGAGTGTATTCGCGTATCGGCGGGCATTGGATGCGAGATTGGCGACCAGTCGTGTGAAAGCGTTCGGCCGAACCAGAATTTCATCGCCGCCTTCGATCGAATAACTGAACTTCCTTTCGTGCAATGCGAAGTCCGCCTCGATTTTTCCCAGCAGTTCGGTGAGCCTCAGCTCTCCGACGTCCTCTTCGATTTCGCTGCGCGCGAAGGCCATGTAGGCTTCGAGCATTGACTGCATGTCGTTGACGTCGTCGCTCAGGCCCTGGAGTTCCGGACTGCTGCCGGCGAGGGCCAGTTGCAGCTTGAAGCGCGTGAGGACCGTTCGCAGGTCGTGGCTCACACCGGTCAGCATCGCGGTTCGCTGTTCGATCTGCCGCTCGATCCGCTCGCGCATCAAGATGAAGGCCAGACCCGCACGCCTGACTTCATCGGCGCCGCGCGGATGAAAATCGTCGAGTTTCTGCCCTTTGCCGAAGCTTTCGGCGGCACGCGCCAGCATCTGGATCGGGCGGATCTGACCGCGCAGGAAGAGGATCGATACGCCAATGAGCACGAGCGATGCGCCGACCATCCAGACGATGAAAATATGAGTATTGGATGCATAGGTCTGATTGCGTTTGGTCAGTACGCGCAGAATCTTGTTGTCCAGCTTTATCCGGATTTCAACGAGGCTCGAGTCCCCCACCGTATCGATCCAGAAGGGCCGCTTGATCTGGTCGCTGATTTCATCGCTCAGAATACCGTCGAGGATCGAGAAAAACGGCTTTTGCCGCGGCGGCGGCAGATCTCCGTCGGGCTCGATCGAGATCTGCAAGTTCAACTCGTTATCGGCGATGCGCGTGATTTGGCTGTAATCCGCGTCCTGCGGATAAGTTTCGATGATCTGTATGATGGCTGCGATGTCGCGCGTGACGGCGCTCGACAGCCGCTGCGTCACCATTTGCCAGTGACGTTCCATGAATACCGCGGCCACGACCGATTGCAGCAGCACCATGGGTATGATGATGATCAGCAGCGAGCGGGTGTAGATGCCAGTAGGCAGTACGCGGCGGCGCAGCCAACGAGCGAACGACTTCCATCCGGAGACTGGCCAACGGTCTTCGCGGCGCAGTGAATCGAAAGTCACCATTACAGTCGTGATCCTGACATTGCGGCTATCAATCGATACTCAGTCTATATCCTATACCACGAACCGTCTGAAGCCAGACAGGATTTGCAGGATCGTCCTCGATCTTGCGCCGCAGTCGATTGATCTGCACGTCGATGGTGCGCTCGCCGACTTCGACGTCGCCGCCTATGAGTTCGTGTCGCGGGATCGTGTCGCCGGCGCGCTTGGCAAAGAGCAGCATGATTTCCTGCTCACGATCCGTAAGCCGGATCACCTCCGTTGCCTTCTTCAGTTCCCTGCGGGTGAGCGAGAACGTGTAGGGTCCGAACATGACCTGCTCGATCTTCGGCGCGTCCGAAGCATTCCGGCGCAGGATATTGTTGACCCGCAGCACCAGTTCGCGCGGATCGAAAGGCTTGGAGAGATAATCGTCGGCGCCGGCTTCAAGACCGGCAATCCGGTTATCGGATTCCGCAAGCGCCGTCAGCATGATGATCGGGACGTTCTTGATGGAGCGAAGGCCGCGCGTCACCTCGATGCCGGACTCGCCGGGCATCATCACGTCCATGATGATGAGATCGAAGTCGAGCCCTGCCAGCTTGCGCTGCGCCTCCGCGCCGTCCGCAGCCACTGTCACCCTAAAACCGTTCTCTGTCAGGTAGCGATTCAAAAGGGCGCGGATGCGGGTGTCGTCGTCGACCACAAGCAGATGTGCCGCATCATCCGAAATGATTGCTTTTCCCGCCATTCAATCCCCTTTTCCCGTATTTCTATCGCGCATACCCCTCAGGAATGCCCTTACGCCCTCGCGCGCTTCGGGAGAGGCACCGTCGAATGCTCTCTCAATACGGCGCGATTGCGGCTCCGCCAGAGCGAGCGCCAGTTCGCGCCCAGTCTTTGTCGGATAGAGCTTGCGTTGGCGCCGGTCTTCTGGCCCCGCCACCTGACGAATATACCCCGAATCGATTAGTTGTTTGAGCACTCTTGCAAGGCTCTGCTTGGTAATCTTCAACGTATCCAAAAGATCGGCAACGGTCATGCCCGGCTCACGGTTAACGAAATGCACCACCCTGTGATGAGCACGGCCAAAGCCGCTCTTTGCGAGGATTGCATCCGGATCCGAGACGAAATCCCGATAGGCGAAAAAGAAAAGCTCGATGATTTCGAAGTCGATGATGCCGGTGTTTTCCATCGGTTCGGCCAAGGGTTCAGTTTTGCCTGCTTTCGAGCTGGTTTGTCTTACCGCCACGTTATTTCCTTTCTCGCCGGGCGCCGTCCTGGAAGCTTTTGCAAAGATATGGCAGCTTTGTTGACATAAATTTTCGCCGCTGGTAGCTTTCGCGGACTTTGGAGACGGAACGGAACAATCGTTTCGAGCCCGTCTTTTCTCCCCTACAACGTATATTATCCCCACTGCGTCTGTGGATAAAACGTATTGGGGACAACAATCAACAGGCATGGCGTGCGAGCGCCGGAGGATAAGACAATGGCTTCAGTTCCTTTCGATCAGCTGGAGGGCGAAATCTGGTTCAACGGCGAGTTCATGCCGTGGAAAGACGCGAAGATCCATGTGCTGACCCATGGTCTGCATTATGCCAGTGCGGTCTTTGAAGGGGAGCGCGCTTATGGCGGCCGCGTCTTCAAGTTGACCGAGCATAACCAGCGCCTTCACAAGTCCGCTGGAATCCTCGGCTTCAAGGTGCCTTATTCGGTCGAGGAACTCGATGCGGCAACGATCGAACTGCTGAAGCGTCAGAGTTTTTCCGAGGCTTATGTGCGGCCGATTGCATGGCGCGGCAGTGAAATGATGGGCGTTTCGGCTCAAGCGACCCGCATCAATGTCGCAATAGCGATCTGGCAGTGGGGCAGCTATTTCAATCCGGCGGAAAAGCTCAAGGGCATCCGCCTCGACATCGCGGAATACCGCCGCCCTGACCCGAAGACAGCGCCGGCTGCGTCGAAGGCGGCGGGTCTCTACATGATCTGCACCATCTCGAAACACGCCGCCGAGGCTAAGGGCTACGCCGATGCAATGATGCTCGACTACCGCGGCCAGGTCGCCGAAGCGACGGGTGCCAACATCTTCTTCGTCAAGGAGGGCGTCATTCACACGCCCACGCCGGATTGCTTCCTCAACGGTATCACGCGCCAGACGGTGATCGAACTCGCGAAGCGCCGCGGTTACCACGTCGTCGAACGGGCGATACAGCCGGAAGAGCTCTCGAGCTTCACCGAATGTTTCCTGACAGGGTCCGCCGCGGAAGTCACACCGGTATCAGAAATCGGGCCTCATAAATTCACGCCTTCGACCATCACAGAGACATTGATGAACGACTACATGACGGAAGTGTACCCGGCGGCTGCGAGCGGAGCCGAGTAAGTTTTCCACAGAAATGGCAAAAGGCGGCATGCGAGCCGCCTTTTTTGTTTCGTTTCAGGCCAACCCTCTGTCTCAATCATAGACATACACAATACGCCGGGTGCCCGGATCGACCAGAACCGGACGGTCATTGATGCGCACGTAGCGGTACTGATAGTCCGGAATTTCCTGGAAGGTCACGCTGGCCGGGACCTCGGCACCGACGACGACATCGCCGCCTAGCCGGACGGCCTGCCCGGGTGCGGTTTGAATGTAGGTGCGGACGGTGTCCGGCGGCGTTATCGTTTCGACGGCGCCAACGGGACCGAGCAGTTCGTCGCCCGGTGCGGGTTGCGGTTCAGCAGGGATCACGGTTGCAGTCGACTCATACGTGACGGCCGGGACGCCGAGGACAGTCTGGTTCTGCTCGACGATCATGGGGCTGCCTTGGTGCTCGACCTGCAGATATTCGGCGTAAACCCAACCGCGCATGCCGTTTACGTCGACGCGGCACCAGCGGCTGCCCTGAATGCAGCCATCAAGGATCGCGGGCGATCCTCGCGTTGCGACGCCGACAGAAGGATATTGCGGGCCAGGTCCGGAACGCACATTGAGGTCGCTGACGGCCGTCGCGGTCATTTCCGCATGGGCCAAGCCCGCACTCGCGACGAGCACGGCGCCTGCCAGGAAAAGGTTTCTCGTGAAGGTCATTCTGTTTCTCCTTCCATTGCTGAGCGGACAACGCACCGTCTCTCGCGTGGTTCCAAGGCTTGGAGCCCCGAGTTCAAAGAGGGATTCAGCCAAAACCAAGAAGGTATTGAACTCACAGCGAAAATACCGGTCACCCCTGGCTCAGTTGCGTGCCTGAACCGCGATGAACTGTTGTTACCGCATGTCGTCATAGCGTGAGGGAATCATAAAAGCGGCTGGCTTTGATGGTCTTTCTCGCTATATCGAGGCAGGCAGAGACCAAACGAGGCATATCATGGGCATGCTCCAGGCCGGTATCATTCCGGTTACCCCCTTCCAGCAGAACTGCACGGTGCTTTTCGACCCCGACACCAAGGAGGGGGTTGTTGTCGATCCCGGCGGCGATGTGCCGGTCATTCTCAAGGTGCTTGAGGAAAACGGGTTGGTCATCAAGGAGATCTGGCTGACGCACGGGCATCTCGATCATGCCGGAGGTGCGAAAGAGCTGAAGGAGGCGCTCGGCGTCGATATTGTCGGGCCTCATCAGGACGACCTGCCGCTGCTCGAGCGGATCGAGACGCAGGCGCAGACATACGGGATTGCCGGGCTCCAGAATGTCGTGCCGGACCGTTGGCTACAGGACGGAGACAGGATCTCCTTCGGCACCCACGAGTTCGAGGTTTATCACACGCCGGGCCACGCGCCCGGCCACGTCATCTATTTCAACCGCGCCCAGAACTTCGCCCATCTCGGCGATGTGCTCTTCAACGGTTCGATTGGCCGCACTGATCTGCCGGGAGGCAATCACCAGCAGCTTCTCGATTCAATTCGCGACAAGGTTCTGCCGCTCGGCGATGACGTTGGCTTCATCTGCGGACATGGGCCTGGCAGCCGCATTGGCGACGAGAGGCGGAGCAACCCATTCCTGCGGGGTATCTGACGCGATTGGCGCCAAGCCCGCATCTCGCCGGCTTCTGATCTCGACATTTGGACAAAACAAAAGCGCCGCTCGAGGAGCGGCGCTTTACCCTTTCAAAGGATGCGGGATCAGCCTGCAGTGCAGAAGTGTTCGCGACCGTCATTGCCGATAAAGGTGCCGCTGCTCGGGTCGAAGCTGCGGTAACGGTAAGAGCAGTAGCGCTCCCATTGCGGGGTCCAGGGTTCGAGGCCCGCACGAACCGGAGCGTAGTAACGCGGCGGCGCACGATAGACCGGCGCAGCTTCGTATTCCGGCTCGTAGGGCGGGTCGATGTAGCGCGGCTCATCGTAATAATAGCGAGGCTGGCTGGCGATCGCCGAGCCAACGACCAAACCGGTTGCGAGGCCGACGGCGCCGCCGACGAGCGCTGCGTTGCCATTGTTGTGGTGGTGCCAATGGTCACCGGCCGATGCTTCGCCGATCGCGGAGAGGGTGAGGGCCGCGGCAGTAGCCGTCAGAAGAAGTGTCTTGGCGAGCCTGTTCATGTCATATCCTACTCTTGGAACCGTGCGGTTCCTGCACCGTGATGATGACAAGTTAGTGGCCGCTATCTGAACGAAGACTGAATGACAAAACCCGGCATTGCTGCCGGGCCTCAACTCGAATGACAGCCTTGAAGAAGGTCAGCCGTCAATCTGCAGATTGACGGCTTTGGGGCCCTTGCCCCGGCGATCCGGCTCCGTGTCGAAGCTAACCTTCTGGTTTTCCGTCAGGCCGGCGAGGCCGGAAGCCTGAACGGCGGAAATGTGAACAAAGATGTCGGCGCCGCCTTTATCCGGCTTGATGAAGCCGAATCCCTTGTCCGTATTGAAGAATTTAACAGTGCCAGTCTCGGCCATGCGTCAGGTCCTTTTCTCTCTGCCCGCCATCCACACGGGCAGCATCAACTATGTTCCTCGCGGAACGTCGGCAGGCAATTCTTGACTTTCGAGAAAAAGGTCCCCTCTACCTCGACCTGTCTCATGACGGGATTATTCCCCACCTTGGCGAGACCGGCTGACCGGAATATTAGCGTCTCCGGCGCGCACATTCTTAAGGACTTCCCACGCTCGCAAAATGCCCGAACACCGTGAGATTGCTGCGATTAAAAGGAATTGGCAAGCAAAAGTTTTTTAACCTGTTGCCGGAAACACACTTCGCCCGGCTATCCTATTTGCGCCAAAACGCAAAATTTCCCTCTGGGTGTAGGCGCCATCACCGTTTTAAATTGCCTGCGATACAAATTGTGAGCACATTTTCCCAAACGTACAACGATAGCGCGTTATCGAGAGCATAGAACTTTTTTTCAATTTGCTCGCGAGTCCGCGAGTGGGAAGAGCTTCAGGCGGGCTCGCTGCGCCCCTTGCCAAGTTCAGGCACGACTTCCACTGCCAGCATAGCGGTAAACATCAGCGCACACCCTGCATAGCCGAGCGGAGGCATTGTTTCTCCGAGAAGCAGCGCGCCGAGGGCTGAGCCGAAGAGAGCCTCGGAGGACAGGAATATCGCCGCCTGCGATGGTGTCGTGTAGCGCTGGCCGATCACCTGCAATACGAAAGCGACGCCGGAAGAGAAGATGCCGACATAGAGAATTTCGGGCGCGGCAGCCGTGATTGCTTCCATGCTGATCGGCTCGACCATTACCGCCACGACGAGCGCGCAGATCGCGGTCACTGCGAATTGCATCACCGAAAGTGCGAGCGGCCGTCCCGTCTGCGAAACCGTGGTCCCGGCCAGCGTTATCTGGATCGCCCAGAAGGCGGCGCAGACGACCGTGAGGCCGTCGCCCCGCGTGAGTGCCGAAAGATGCCCGCCGGAAAGCATGTAAATCCCGGTTACTGCCATGGCAGCCGCCGGCCAGATGATCCAGTGGGGAGGGCGGCGCAGGAAGGCAACCGCGATCAGCGGCACGAAGACCACATAGAGCCCCGTGATGAAGCTGGAATTTGTCACGGTCGTCGTCTGCAGGCCGATCTGCTGGGTCGAGGCGCCGCCGAAAAGCGCTAGTCCGATCAGAATATAGAGGCCCATATGACGGCTTGTCGTCTTGATCTTGGCCTTGCGCGCTTCAAGGAGCACGAAGGGCAAGATAGCGACCGTTGCGACCGCAAAGCGCAAACCGATGAACCAGAACGGGCCGATCGCCTTCATCGCCGTCGATTGCGCGACGAAGCCACCGCCCCAGATGGCGGCAGCGAGCAACAGAAGGAGGTTCGCCTGGAGGCGCGTCATGTCAGTCCTGGATGTGGGCAGGGTGTATGGGCGGACGGTTATCAGCTGAACTTCGTTCCGGCAAGGGTGAAGGAGGGCGGTTTCGAATGTCGACGAAATCAACAGCGGCTGTTTGCGCGGCGGCTAGCCGTTCTGGCCGTCTGCGCGCGCGACGCGCAGCAGCGCACCGTCGTCCTCGTCCGTCACCATCAGCAGCGCACCGTCAGGCGCGACGACAATATCCCGGATGCGCCCGTAGGCGTTTTCAAACATCCGTTCTTCCGTGGCGATGGCATCTCCCCCATCACGCTGCATGCGGGACAGCAACTGAAATTTAAGGGCAGCGATCAGAAAGTCGCCATCCCATTCAGGAAACATCTTGCCGCGATAGACGGCGATGGCGCCGGGCGCAATGGACGGATCCCAATAGTGCAGCGGCTGTTCCAACCCTTCCTTGGCCGTGCCCTCGCCAATTTCGGCGCCGGAATAGTCACGGCCATAGGTGATGATCGGCCATCCATAGTTCTTGCCAGGCTCGATCAGGTTGATCTCATCGCCGCCGCGGGCGCCGTGCTCGACGGTGTAGAGCTTGCCGCTGGCCTTGTCGAACGTGATGCCCTGCGGGTTGCGGTGGCCTTTCGTCCAGATTTCCCGGAGCGCCGTTCCATCCGTCCTGAACGGATTATCTGCGGGGATGCTGCCATCCGGATTGAGATGCACGATCGAACCTGCATTGTCCTTCCAGTTCTGCGAGCGATCGCGACTGCCGCGATCGCCGACGCTGATGAAGAGGCTGCCGTCCGGGGCGATGGCGATACGTGAACCATAATGCATGCCGCTGCTGGTTAGCTGCGCCATCGTGAAAATACGCTTCACGTTCTCAAGCTTCATGCCGTCGGCGGCAAGCGTTGCGCTGAACGCTGCGGTGCCTGTGCCGCTTTGATCGCCGATCGACGCCGTGAAATAGAGTGTACGGCTCGTCGCGAAGTCCGGAGCAAGGGCCACGTCCAGCAAGCCGCCCTGGCCGCGGGCGTTGACTTTCGGCAAGCCGGCAATCGGGTCCGAAAGCTTGCCGTCCTTGACGATCCGCATGCGTCCGGGCCGCTCTGTCACCAGATAGGCGCCGTCCGGCATGACTTCGACAGCCCAGGGATGCTCGAGGCCTTCCGCCAGCTTTTCGACGCTGACTGCAAACTCTTTGGTCTCGACCCTGTCTGCCGCCGAGGCGAAGGCGGGTGTTAGGAAAGCAGCAACCAGCGATGCCGCCAATGTCCTGGAGATAGTCATGCCGTTCCCCGTCGCTTCCATTCGTTTTCAACGTGGAGCAAGGGGAGGGTGCTTCAACCTTATTGAGGCGCGGATAACGGCTTTGTGTTTTGCGGTGGGGTGCTACCGGTTGATGTGGTGTCCACCAGTTCCGCCTCAACGGCATAGCGCACCGGTTCTTGCCCTGCGGTAGCGGAAGGCGGGCACGTGGTCAGCAGCAGACGCCGGTCACCGGGCGCGGCATCCGTGGCGATTTCATCGCATCGCACTTTCCGGCTTTCATCGGCCTTGAAGGTCAGCATCGTGCCGTCACGGCGGGTGATCACGATGTTGTCGCCGGGCTTCACATTCTTCAGCCAGCGCAAATGCGTGTCGCTCGAGCCGGCGATCACGGAGGTGCCTTCTTCGCCAAGCTGTGGCGTGTCACGGAGCCAGGCAGGGCCGAAGGCCGAAGCCTCTCCGGAAGCGCCGGATAGCACGATCGTCTTCTTGCCGAGGCGCGGCGCTCTGACTTCCGCGACGGTAGTGAAGTCCGCCCAAGGCCATGGCTTCGCATTCTCGCCGCGCAGCTCGGCAGTAAAGGCGCGCTGCAACAGCATTTGCGAGAGTTCCGCCTTTCCCTTGATGAAGAAACCGTTGGCCACGAGCGCGATGCCACAAAAGGCAAGCCCGGCGATCCCGACGGCAATCATTCTCTCGACTGTCGAAAGTGTTGCGAAAAAGGAACCTTTCCGGGGTGGTTCCGGCATGTCGTAGGCCGTCGCCGCGGCCATTGCCATGGCCAATTCCAGGTAGGTCGGCAGTGGTTCGAACTCGTCGCCTTCTTCATTCCGGCTTCCGCCGCGAGACCTTGGCGGCATTACCTTGCCCTCGCTGTCACTAGACCCTTGACCCGTCTGCGCCATATCGCAAGTGCGCTTGCACCCGTCAGCGCAAGTAGCAGCATTGTCAGGCCGCTCATGATCTGCTCGTCGGCTTCTTTCGCCTTGTGTGACCGCGTCGCTGGAGCGGCGCTGCTGCTGACCAGCGGGGCGGTTACTGGCGTGGCGCCGGAATTCGTTAGCTGCTCGATCGTCTGCGGTTGCGGTGTCTCCTCGGCGGCCCGGGCCGTGGAAAGCAGTCCGGCAACGATGATCACCAGGGCGGCAAAGCTCGTGATCGCAATCAGGAAAGAAATTGAAATGCGAGCGTCGCGAAGCCGCGCCGTCGCCAACTCATCGCCCATAAACATTGGCATACTCTCAATAAACCGATTTTCGAATGGCCGAAGATGAGGCTTCGATCCCGGCGGGCTCGCGACCAAATTGCGGCACGCCCCGTCATTTGTTGCGGCTTATTCAGGGCAGAGATGAAACGGGCGAAGGCCATGATTCCAAAGCAGTAAATACGGATGTCCTGAGAGCTTGGTTCAAGTCAAGTGCAAGATGGAGCAAGCGATGGCTGTAGGATGCGTCAATTGATCAATAAGAATCATTGGCCCCATTACGCCTTTGCGCTTGAAATGCCCTCATTCATTGGACATAGAGCTTAGCGCAGAAATCCTGTCCCGGCCTTCTGCCCCTTTCAACCGTATAGGACCGCTATCATGGCCTTTCTTGCCGATGCTCTTTCCCGTGTGAAGCCTTCAGCCACCATCGCCGTCGCTCAGAAAGCGCGCGAGCTGAAAGCCAAAGGACGCGATGTCATCGGGCTCGGCGCCGGCGAACCGGATTTCGACACGCCCGACAATATCAAGGAAGCGGCGATCGACGCGATTCGCCGCGGCGAAACCAAGTACACGCCGATCTCCGGCATTCCAGAACTGCGCAAGGCGATCGCCGCGAAGTTCAAGCGCGAGAACAATCTTGACTATACCTGGGAGCAGACGATTGTCGGCACCGGCGGCAAGCACATTCTCTTCAACGCCTTCATGGCAACGCTGAATGCCGGCGACGAAGTGATTATCCCGACGCCTTACTGGGTATCCTATCCTGAGATCGTCGCCCTTTGTGGCGGCACGCCTGTTTTCGTCGCGACGACTCAGGAGAACAACTTCAAGCTCCAGCCGGCCGATCTCGAAAAAGCGATCACGCCGAAGACGAAGTGGTTCATGTTCAACTCGCCGTCCAACCCGTCGGGCGCTGCCTATACGCACAACGAGCTGAAGGCGCTGACCGACGTGCTCGTCAAGCATCCGCATGTCTGGGTGCTGACCGACGACATGTACGAGCACCTGACTTATGGCGACTTCAAGTTCGCGACACCGGTGGAGGTCGAGCCCAGCCTCTACGACCGTACACTGACGATGAACGGCGTCTCCAAGGCCTATGCCATGACCGGCTGGCGCATCGGCTACGGCGCCGGCCCGCTGCAGCTGATCAAGGCGATGGACATGATCCAGGGCCAGCAGACCTCGGGCACGACCTCGATTGCGCAATGGGCCGCCGTCGAGGCCTTGAACGGGCCACAGGACTTCATTCCGGCGAACAAGAAGATCTTCGAAGGCCGCCGCGATCTCGTCGTCTCGATGCTGAACCAGGCTAAGGGCATTTCCTGCCCGGTTCCGGAAGGCGCCTTCTACGTCTATCCGTCGTGCAACGGCCTCATCGGCAAGACCGCGCCGTCCGGCAAGGTCATCGAGACCGACGAGGATTTCGTCACCGAACTCCTTGAATCCGAAGGTGTCGCCGTCGTCCACGGCTCGGCCTTCGGCCTCGGCCCGAACTTCCGCATTTCCTACGCGACCTCGGAAGACCTCCTGGAAGAAGCCTGCCGCCGCATCCAGCGCTTCTGCGGCGCCTGCAAGTAGATAACGGCAGCAGAGCCGGCATAGATCGACGCCCGCCGGAAACGGCGGGCTTTTTGCTGTCGGATTTGACAATGTGGCCACAAGTGGCTACATTTGCCGCATGAAGACCGTGTCCATCCGCGATGCCAAGAACAGGCTGACCGAACTCGCCCGTGAGGTCGAGGAAGGGGAGACGATCGTCGTGACGCGAAATGGTCGCCCTGTCTTCGATCTCGTCCCGCACAAGCCGCGCGGTGGTTTGAATTTGGAGGCTGGCCAAGCTTACCTCCGGTCAAGGGGCATTACCAATCCCGTGCCCTTCATAGCCGATGATTTCGATGATCCTCTACCGGAGGATTTTCTCCTCAGGCCTCTGCCTGAGCCATGAGGCTGCTGCTCGACACGCACATTGTCCTTGCGATCCTGCGGAAGGATGTCGGGCAGCGGTTTCCCGATGTCGCAGCCCTACTAAGCGATCCAAAAACAGTCGGCTTTGTCAGTGTTGCGAGTCTATGGGAAACGGCGATCAAGGCAAGGCTGGGCAAGCTCGATCCCGGAATGCCCCTCGAAGATATGGCGCAATCACTTCAGGAAATAGGATTGGCACTCCTCGGGATTGATGTCAGCCACGTCATAACCGCGGCCGAGCCGGAGCCTGACACCCGCGATCCCTTCGACCGCCTTCTGCTCGCCCAATGCCAGGTCGAAGGCCTGCAGCTTGTGACGATCGACCGGGCACTGACGGACCACCCGCTGGCGTTGAAATTTTGATCTGCTTTTGCCCCTGCTCCAGCTTCAAAGCCCTAGCGCCGACAACATCAGGAATGTCGCGAACAGAATGAAATGGGTCATGCCTTCGATGGCGTTGGTTTCGCCGTCGTTGAGGTTGATGGCCGCCGCGATGAGCGTGATCATCACCATGACGGTCTGCACGGGCGTCATCGCCATGATGAAGGGTTGGCCGGTATAAAGCGCAATCGATTCCATCACCGGCACTGTCAGGATGACGGTCGATAGCGAAGCGCCCATGGCGATGTTGACGGTTGCCTGTATGCGGTTTCGCAGGGCCGCCCGCAACGCCGTCAGGATTTCCGGAGCGGCTGAAATCGCAGCAACGACAATGGCGGTGATGGCGACCGGGGCACCGGTATCCCGCAGCCCCTCCGTCATGAAGGCGGACATGAATTCGGCGAGCGCCCCGATGATGATGACGCCGGCCAGGATGGCGGCAATCGATACGGAGGTGGTCTCCTCCGCATGGTATTCATCGGGATTCTCCTTTCTTCGGTCCGCACGCGGGTAGCTGTAGCTGAAGAAATAGCTGTGCTGGCCGACCTGCATGCGCAGGAAGAGGCCGTACAGCGCGATCATGGCGAAGATCGTGAAGGCAGAATAATAGTGCCACTTGCCGGCTGGTACGAATTCCGGAACGATCATGGAAATGCCCATGGCGGTCAGGATCATGACGCCGTAGGTTTTCCCGGAATTATCGTTATAGGGCTGCTCCCCATGCTTCAGGCCCCCGAGCAGTGCCGCGAGGCCGAGGATGCCGTTGATATCGAGCATCAGGGCCGAATAGATCGTGTCGCGCACGAGCGTCGGCGAACCCTCGCCGCTCATCATGATGGCGAGGATGATCACTTCGACGGCCACGGCCGACAGTGTGAGGATCATCGTGCCGTAGGGATCCCCAACCTTCATGGCGAGGATTTCGGCGTGATGGGCAACGCGCATCGAGGCGAGTACGATCATGCCGACCAGAGCCGCCGCGGCGACTAGTGTGATGCCACGGCCCATCTCCGTGATCACGTGCTCGAGTGGGTATGCAGCGAAAGCGACAGCGAGCCCCGCAAGCAGGAACTTCTCGTCTTGAAGGCGTGATGCAATCCTCAAGGTCCCGGCTCCTGCTATGATCCAGTGAAAGATCTAAGTCGATGATTTTCCGGATCAAGCGAATATGCTTCGGGGCTAATTTGCAGTCTGGGGCGTTTAATGGAATACTGACTGCATTGGTCAGCCGGAATAATCGCGGCGCGCCCAGTTTCTCGCCTTGCCGCCGCGATGGCACCGGATGCAGTCCGGACGCATCTGGCTGTTCCTTAATAAGGACTGTTAGGCAAAAAAGGAGAGGCGCATGATCAAGGTGGTTTACGAGGTCGTTCCCCACGACGGTGGCTGGGCTTACCGGCTGGGAGAGGTCTATTCCGAAGCATTCCCATCGCATGCCGAAGCGCTGGAGGCGGCCCGCATCGTCGCGGCCGAACAGCAGGTCGGAGGCGATTCCGCCGAGATCAGCTGGCAGGACGACAAAGGCAAGTGGCACGAGGAATATGCCGAAGGCGGCGATCGTCCGGAGACGGAAGTCGTCGATAGCAGGTGGAAGGGTGGCAGTTCCGCCGATGCTTCTCCCGGCGCCTGAGCTGCAATATCTCAAAGCCTCCGCTCCGCGATCTCGCCTAAGGTGCTGCGACCGCATTCCGGTATAGTGGCCTGCTTCATAGCGGTGGCTTATTGCCGATGGTTCTCTTCAGATACGCCTGCAGCCCCCCGACAAGTGCGTCGAAGGCGACCCGGCATCGCGGCGACGTCTTCAGATTCTCGTGCATGGCGACCCATGCGCTGAGATGCATGTCAAGAACGCCGGGCAAGATGCGGATCAGATCTGGATGTTGGTCAGCGAGCCCTGTCTGGCAGAGGCCAATGCCGATGCCGGCGCGAAGGGCGGCGAGTTGCGCCAGATTGCTGTCCGCCCGGAAGGAAAATTCGATGCTTTCAGCGATCGGAAAACGCTTCATCAGCGTCCGGACATAGGCGGTTTGACGGTCGAAGCCGATCAGGCGGTGAGTTTTCAGATCGTCAAAGCTGTGTGGCGTGCCATAGCGTTCCAGATAGCGCCGGTGGGCGTAGCACGCGAGCGGTATGTCGCCGATATGCCGGACGACCAAGGCATCCTGTGTGGGCTCTGCCATTCGCACGGCGATGTCGGCTTCGCGGTTCAGCAGGTCCTCGATGGCATCCGAAGCGGAAAGCTCTATCTCGAGGTCGGGATACTTCTCCTGCAGAGAGGCAAGGATTGGCGGTAGAACCTCGACGGCAACGACTTCGCTGGCGCTGATGCGAACCGTGCCTGCGACCGTGTCACGCTGGTCCGATGCCGCACGCAGCAGTGCGCTCGACGCGGCAGCCATCGTCTTCGCATAGGGTTCAAGGGTGATGGCCGCATCGGTCGGCAACAGGCCGTTCGGCGAACGGGTGAAAAGCTGCGCGCCGACGGCTTGCTCCAGAGCATCGATATGACGGCCGATCGTCGGCTGCGTCAGGCCCAGTTCGCGTGCGGCGGCCGAAAGCGATCCGAGCCGCAGCACGGTCAGGAACGCCCGGTAGAAATCCCAGCTCGGCTCATCGTTCATACATTTCCGTATATCAGATGCACAAATTTCGTCAATTTTGTTTAGCTGGCTGTCCGGATAGATCTCTTGCAACAGCAGATGGAGATCACGAATGTCCGAACAGAACGATGCAAGGAAGACAGTGCTGGTGCTTGGTGCCACAGGAGGGATCGGCGGTTCCGTTGCGGACAAGCTTGCCGCCCGCGGCTGGCATGTGAGGGCGCTCAATCGAAATGCTTCCAGCGCGGTGAAGGCCCGTCGCTGCTTTGAGTGGGTGCAGGGCGATGCGATGAACGCCGCCGACGTTGCAGGGGCGGCGCAAGGCGTGGACCTCATCGTGCATGCGGTCAACCCGCCGGGTTATCGCGATTGGGAAAAGCTTGTTCTGCCGATGATCGACAACACCATCGCCGCTGCCCATACGGCGGGTGCGCGTATCCTCCTGCCGGGTACGGTTTACAATTTTGGCCCGGACGCCTTTCCGGTTCTGCGGGAGAACAGCCCGCAGCATCCGCTCACCAAGAAAGGCGCGATCCGCGTCGAGATGGAGCGACGGCTGAAAGCAGCTTCCGAACAAGGAGTGGGTGTGATCATCGTTCGCGCGGGCGATTACTTCGGGCCCGGCGCGACCACGAACAGTTGGTTCTCGCAGATAGTCACGCCCGGAAAGCCCGTGACAGCCATCAAGAATCCTTCGCCGGATGGCGTCGGACACCAGTGGGCCTATCTGCCGGACGTGGCCGAGACGATGGCGCAACTCGTCGAGCGTGCCGATCGCCTGCCGCGCTTTGCCGTCTACCACATGGACGGCTTCTGGGATCACGACGGCAAGCAGATGGTCGAAGCGGTGCGGCGCGTCGTGGGCGGCACCGTCAAGGTGAGTGCCTTTCCCTGGTGGATCGTGCCGCTGGCAGCGCCCTTCGTCCGTCTCATGCGGGAGGTGAATGAGATGCGTTATCTTTGGAGGGAGCCGCTGCGCATGGCCAACGACCGCTTGGTCGCCGAACTCGGCTACGAGCCGCAGACGCCGATCGATGAAGCGGTTGGCACGTCACTGATCTCGCTTGGCTGCATGCCCGAGCTGCAGGGCGAGCCGGCGAAAGCGCTACTCTCCCGTATCGAGGCAACCCGTTAAGCGCGCTGCAACTCCGAGAGTGCGATGCAAGCCACGGCGAGGGGGCTTTCGGCCCGGGGGGCCATATCGTCGCCCAGGAACCAGGCGGCCGACAGCCCGGAATAGGCGACGATCCATTTCAGCAGGCGTCTTGGTTCCATGGCGGTTTCGGCGCAGACGATCTGCAGTTGACGCTGCAGCCGGCCCGGCGCGCTGATTGCCGGGAGGTCTTCGTTGGCGAAGATGTTGGCGTAGTCAAAGCCGCGTTCGCCGATAAGGCCTTTTGGGTCGATCGCAAGCCATCCGTCCTCTTCGAAATCAAGGATGTTGCTGTGGTGAATATCACCATGCAGGACGACCGGATCACGCGGATCTGAAAGCAATTCCTCGGCAATCACGCTGCATTCGGCAAGCGTGCCGCCATAGG
Source organism: Rhizobium sp. P32RR-XVIII (assembly GCF_012641395.1). Lineage (GTDB taxonomy): Bacteria > Pseudomonadota > Alphaproteobacteria > Rhizobiales > Rhizobiaceae > Rhizobium. Next base: position 220,627 of record NZ_JABAIH010000004.1, read on the forward strand.
CTTTCGCGGCAGGCTCCAGTTCCCGGAACCAGCGGCGGAGCGGAATGAGGTCCGGCAGGGGCTTCTTGCGCGGCGCATGCAGCCTTTCGACGGTGTGGCAGATGATGCGGCTTGCTTCATCGTCTTCGCCATCCATCGCCATCTTCAGCAGGGAACGGCCACCGGTCGCCCGCTCAAGCAGGACCGCCTCTTCATCATGGGCATAGACCTTGGCCGCACCGTCGCCGTCCCACCAGTGCATCAGCGCGCCGCCGGCTCTTTCGGCCCCGTCGCGGGCGAGTTTAAGCATTGCTGGCTTGCCGTTCCAGAGGACTGGCAGGAGGTGGCTTGAATGGGTGGGGATCGGCTCGCCGTCCGGCGTCAGCGACCAGCGCCGAGATAGGATTCGAACATGGCCGCATCCTACGGGTATCGGCCGAAAAAGAAATCCCGCCTTTCGGCGGGATTTCGTATCGTGCCCGAACGTCAGGCGGCCTTTTCGACCAGCGGGTAATCGATGTAACCGTTTGGCCCGCCACCGTAGAAGGTGGCCTGTTCCGGCGTGTTCAGCGGCAGGTTCTTCTCCAGGCGTTCCACCAGATCCGGATTGGCGATGAACGGCTTGCCAAAGGCGACGAGGTCGGCGCGGCCGCTCTCGACGGCGTCGATCGCCATGCCGCGGTCGTAGCCGTTGTTGACCATCCAGTTCGCCTTGCCGCCGGCCTTCTCATAGGCCTGGCACAGCGCCTTATAGTCGAAGGCGGGGTTTGCGCCCTGCTTGAAGTCGCGCTCGCCGCCGGTCTCGCCTTCGACGACATGGATGTAGGCGAGGTCGTATTTTGCCAGGCCTTCGACCACGTGGGTGAACAGTGCCTGCGGGTTGGAATCGTAGCTTTCGCACGAAGGCGTGACCGGCGAAATGCGGATCGCCGTACGGCCGGCGCCGATCTCCTTGGTCACCGCGTCAACCACTTCGAAGGTGAAGCGGGCGCGGTTTTCGATCGAGCCGCCATACTGGTCGGTGCGGTCGTTGACGCCATCGCGCATGAACTGGTCGAGCAGGTAGCCGTTGGCGCCATGGATTTCGACACCATCGAAGCCGGCATCAATCGCGGCGCGCGCCGCCTTGCGGTAATCCTCGACGATACCAGGGATTTCCGAGGTTTCGAGGGCGCGCGGCTCGGAAGTGTCGACAAAGGTGCCGGTGCCATCGGCATTGACGAGATAGGTCTTGGCCTTGGCGATACGGTTTGTCGAGGAGACCGGCTTGCCGTCGTTCGGCTGCAGCGTGGTGTGTGAGATACGGCCGACATGCCACATCTGCACGACGATCTTGCCGCCCGCGGCGTGAACGGCGTCCGTCACTCGCTTCCAGCCGTCGAGTGCTTCTTTCTTGTAGAGGCCGGGAACGTCTGCATAACCCTGAGCCTGATGCGTGATCGCCGTTGCCTCGGTGATGATGAGGCCGGCCGTCGCGCGCTGGCGGTAATATTCGACGTTCAGGTCGTTCGGGACTGCCTCCGGCGAGCGGTTACGCGTCAGCGGTGCCATGACGATCCGGTTTTTGATGGCAATGTCGCCAACCTGCGTGGGTTCGAAAAGCTTGGTCATGAAAGTCCTTTCTTGTTTTTGCGGGAGGTCACTCTGCGGGGGCGGGGGCTGCTCTACCCCTGGCAGAGAGATAGGTGAGCGCGGTCGCGCCGAGGCCGATCAGGGCCATCAAGGCAGCCGCAAGCGGAACGCGGGTCATTTCGAAGCCGGTCTCGAGAACCATGCCGCCGGCCCAGGCACCGAGTGCGTTGCCGGTGTTGAAGGCGCCGATATTGATCGTCGAGACGAGGTTCGGTGCATCCTTGCCGAAGCCGACGACGCCGACCTGCAGGGCAGGGACTGCCGCGAAGGTGGCGATCGCCCAGACGAGCAGCGTGATTTCAGCCGGAATGAAGAAGCGGCTCGTATAGCTGAAGGCGATTGACGTGACGGCGATGGCGGCAAAGACACCGGCAAGCGTTATTCCGAGGTTCCAGTCGGCGAGCTTGCCGCCGACGAGATTGCCGATGGTCAGGCCAACACCGATCAGGAACAGCGTCCAGGTGACCCCCTCGGGAGAGAGGCCGGTGACGTCTCTCAGCAGCGGCGCGATATAGGTGAAGAGCGCAAACATCGAGGCCGAGAAGAAGACCGTCGTCGACAGCGCAAGCCAGAGGCGACCGTTGCGCAGCGCCGAGATTTCGGCAAGGAGACTGCTTTGAGCCTCCTCTCTGTCTCTCGGAAGAATGGCGATCAGGCCGAGAATGGTAACAATGCCGATGACGGTGACGACGGCGAATGTCGAGCGCCAGCCATAGGCCTGGCCGATCGCCGTGCCGAGCGGCACGCCGAGGACGTTTGCGAGCGTCAGGCCGGTGAACATCAGCGCGACGGCCCGAGCCTTGCGGTCTTCGCTCACCAGGCCTGCCGCGACGACGGAACCGATGCCGAAGAAAGCGCCATGGCAAAGCGCGGTGACGACGCGCGCAATCATGAGAACCTGGTAATTCGGCGCGATGGCGCAGAGCAGGTTGCCGGCGATGAAGAAGGCCATGAGCGCAATCAGCGCGGTGCGGCGCTTCAGCTTGGCCGTCAAGACCGCCATGACCGGCGCGCCGATCGCAACAGCCAGCGCATAGCCGGTGACGAGCCACCCAGCTTGCGGAATGGTGACGGAGAGATCTGCCGCCACTTCCGGCAGCAGACCCATGATGACGAATTCCGTCGTGCCTATCGCAAAGGAGCTCAAGGCGAGAACGAGAAGGGCGAGGGGCATGATTAAAGATCCTGGGAGAGCTGCTTCAGGAAGGCGGCAATGGTTTCTTCGTTTCGCTTATAGAATATCCACTGGCCGACACGGCGGGTGGTCACGAGGCCGGCGCGATGCAAGACGCCGAGATGCGAGGAGACGGTCGACTGCGACAGGCCACAGCGTTCGAACTGGCTGGCGCAGACGCCCATCTCAAGAGGATGCTCCTGCGACGCAAAATGCTTCTCGGGGTTCTTCAGCCAATTCAGAATTTCCATCCGCGTCGGATGCGAAAGCGCCTTGAGGATCTCGTCTTTGTCCATCGCCTGTGGCCGATCTATAAATCGAAGTTTATCGATATATGGATCGCCGGTTTTCGATATGCAAGTCACGAGGGTGTGAGCTGGAATGATTTGACGCTGTGATTAAATTTTAAGCAAAAAAAGAGGGCCGCCGAAAAATCGGGGCCCTTTAAGGTGTGAAGGTCAAAAACCTCCAGAGGGGAACAGCTAATGCGGTGGCACTGGGAGAGAAGCCACCAAAGTGCATCAGCTACATGCGATATGGTGGTTTATTGGGCAGCTTTCAATGCATTTTTGTGCATGCCTGCTATGCGCTGCACAAAATATGCTGCAACGCAGCGAAATATAGGCAAAAAAAGAGGGCCGCCGAAAGATCGGGGCCCTTATAGGTATGAAGGTCAAAAACCTCCAGAGGGGAACAGCTAATGCGGTGGAACTGGGAGGAAAAGCCACCGTCTGCATCAGCTATGTGCGATATGGTGTTTAAATGAGCAGACGGCAACCCTCTTTTGTGCATGCCAGTCATGCGCTGGGCGCATAGTCCCTGTCAGAAGCTCCAGTTTCTCGCCTTGCTGACGATGAAATCCCGGAAAGCCTTGAGTTTTGCGGCGTTCTTGATCTCGTCCGGATAGCAGAAATAGGTATCGAACGAGGGCACATCTGCATTGATCGGGAGCTGAATCAGCCCGGGGTCGCGACCGACGATGTAATCCGGCATGCACGCGACGCCGATGCCGAGCAGGCAGGCGCGCTTGATCGACGTCTGGCTGTTGATCTGCAGGTGCGGAATTCGCTTGTTATCCGAGGAGCGTCCGGCAACCTCCAGCCAGTTGACGTCAAGCAGGTAGCTGGGCGCCGGTTCGCCGAAGGTGATGATCCGGTGATTGTCCAGATCCTCGACCGTCTGCGGCTCGCCATGCCGGTTGATGTAGGAAGGCGCGGCATAGACGTGCATGTGCACGGTGAAGAGCTTGCGCTGGATGAGGTCGGACTGCTGCGGCTGGCGAAGGCGAATCGCGCAGTCCGCATGGCGCATGTTCACGTCCAGTTCCTCGTTGTCGAGGATGAGCTGGATCTGCACGTCCGGATAGAGTTGCATGAACTCCTGGATCTTGTCGGTGAGCCAGCCCTGGCCAAGCCCAACGGTCGTCGTCACCCTGAGCTTGCCCGACGGCGTTTCGGTCGTCTCGGTGAGCTGCATCTTCACCGTTTCGAGCTTCAGGAGCACGTCGTGGGCTGTCCGATAAAGCAGCTCGCCCTGTTCGGTGAGAATCAGCCCGCGGGCATGCCGATGGAAAAGCTTGGTGCCGACGTCCTGCTCCAGTGCACTGACCTGACGGCTGATGGCGGATTGGGACAGATGCAGTTTATCGGCCGCATGCGTGAACGATCCGGCCTCGGCAGCTGCGTGAAAGATACGCAGCTTGTCCCAATCCAATGGCATCCCCCCACCCCTCATAGCCTGGGTCACTCCGCAGCCATGGCGACGGGCATGTGGCCCGTCAGATATCGTTCGGCTTCCAGAGCGGCCATGCAGCCCAGGCCGGCTGCAGTCACGGCCTGCCGGAAGGTATCGTCCGTCACGTCGCCCGCGGCATAGACCCCCTCCACGTTGGTTGCCGTCGAATCCGGAGCGGTCCAGAGATAGCCGTTGTCCTTGAGCTTGAGCTTGCCCTTGAAAAGTTCGGTCGCCGGCGCATGACCGATCGCCACGAAGACACCGTCGACGGTGACTTCGCTGATGGCGCCGGTGCCGGTATCGCGCAGCTTGGCGCCGGAAACGGATGGTGGCATCGGCGGCTTGGCCGGCGTGCCGGTGATTTCGGCGACTTCGGTATTCCAGAGAACCTTGATGTTTTCCTTCGAGAACAGGCGTTCCTGCAGGATCTTCTCGGCACGGAAGCCGTCACGGCGATGCACGACGGTCACCGACTTCGCGATGTTGGACAGATAAAGCGCTTCCTCGACGGCGCTGTTGCCGCCGCCGACCACGATCACGTCCTTGTTGCGGTAGAAGAAACCGTCGCAGGTCGCGCAGGCCGAAACGCCGAAGCCTTGGAAGTGCTGCTCGCTCTCTATGCCCAGCCATTTCGCCTTGGCGCCCGTCGCGATGATCAGCGTATCGGCGGTCCACACCTGGCCGCTGTCGGTGCGTGCCACAAAGGGCCGCTGGTTCAGCTCGACTTCGGTGACGATGTCGCTGACGATCTCGGCGCCGACGTGCTTCGCCTGCTGCAGCATCTGGTCCATCAGCCAGGGACCCTGGATCGGATCGGCGAAGCCCGGATAATTCTCGACATCCGTCGTGATCATCAGCTGTCCGCCTTGCTCGATGCCTGCGATGAGAACCGGCTTCAGCATCGCGCGCGCCGCGTAGACGGCGGCTGTATAGCCGGCAGGGCCGGAACCGATGATGAGCACCTTGGTGTGGCGGGCGGGCATGAGATTTCCTTTCGACTGACAGGACGCGGCGGCTACTGAGCGAATAAGGCCATTTCGCGATCCCTGGTCATTTATGAACGTCCAGTGCTTTTATTCAAGGGCAGCCGTGCATTACCAACAAGGCATTGCAGGCTCTTGTGCAAGATTCCGTCATGCAGGCGAAACATTCTTGCGTATTCCGCCGCTTTATATAGAAGCTGGCCGGCAGGAATTAAAGAAAGGCCCACTGCGTGGTTCGCGCCGAACTCGACGTCATCGATATAAAGATCCTGAGAGAACTCCAGACCGACGGCCGCATGACCAATGTCGAGCTCGCCGACCGCGTCGGCATCTCGGCGCCGCCCTGCCTTCGCCGCGTGCGCAAGCTCGAGGAAGCCGGCGTGATCGAGGGCTACCATGCGATGCTGAACAGTTCGAAGCTCGGCTTTGACCTCGTCGCCTTCTGTATGGTCGGCCTCAAGCATCAATCGGAAGCCAATCTCAAGGCCTTTGCCGCCGCCACCTCGAACTGGCCGCTCGTGCGCCAGGCATGGATGGTCTCCGGTGACAGCGACTTCCTGCTCCACTGCGTCGCCGAAAACCTGACCCGCTTCCAGGATTTCGTCATCGAGGTGCTGACGGCGAACGAGCATGTGGACACAGTCCGCACCATGCTGACGATCCGGCAGGTGAAGCGCTCAGGGCTGGTCGAGGTGTGAAGGAATTGGATCCTGGCATTGCTGATGCGGTGACGTGACCCCACTTACTTCCTGTTCGTGGCCTTCGTTGTCGAGGAGGCTTGTCTTGATTGAACGAAGCCTTTAATCCACCGAAATGCAGGTGGACTGCGATCGCACTGAAATGGTCTCGACCTATAGGAGTTGCCGTTGGAAAAAGGTGTCATCTACATCGCGTTCGGTAAGCGGTATGTCGACGAGGCCATTTTTTCGGCGCGAAGCATCAAGGCCCTTACGTCGCTGCCTGTCTGTCTCTTCACCGACAGCAGCCTCAAGGAAGCCTGCTTCGACAAGGTCGTCGCGATTTCTCCCGAGCACAAGCGCGCCAAAGTGGACTTCTTGTCCCATTCGCCGTTCGATCGTACGCTCTATCTCGATAGCGATACCGAAGTGAAGCACGACATTTCGGATGTTTTCGATCTTCTGGATCGCTTCGATATCGCCGCGGCTCACGACCATTGCCGCAAGAGCTATCGCTGGGCTTCGAAGATTCCTGCTTACGATACCATTCCCTATGCATTTCCGGAATATAACGGAGGTGTGATCCTTTATAGGAAGAGCCCAGCGGTTTCCGAGTTTCTGGAAAGCTGGCGGACCTGCTTTTATGCAAACAGGGAAGCGACCAACGGCCAGGATCAGGCATCCTTTCGCGTTTCCCTGTGGAACAGCAACCTGAGAATTCATACGTTGCCCGCCGAATTCAATATCAGAAACGAACATCTTCGTGAGCGGATACTGAAGATGGCGCAGGAACCCGGAAACGAAACGCTGTTGAAGCCGCGGATCTTCCATTGGCATAAGCTCAATAAAAAACCGAACCTCCTTTCGCGGCTCAAAAGTCGCTACAGGCCCATGCAGTACTAGGATGGTGATCTAAAGTACTTTCGTTGGGAGCGGCCGGATCATCGACCGGTGCGTTAAACCTAAGATCGTGAAGTAGTTCATGCCAAAGTGGCGCCGTTATCCTGCCCGCCCGCGTAATACCGAGATATTCCACCGCTCGCTGCTCCTGCGTGCGAAATCCGCGTTGCGTTCGTTCATTGACTCCAGGACGGCGTCGAAATCGGATCCGGTCGAGATAGTTGCCGCAACCGAGTTTCGGCCGCTAGCTGCAGACGATCTAGCTGCCGTAGTTGTCGCGCGCAACGAGGTGATGATGCTGCCGTCCTTCCTTGCCCACTACCGTGGGCTGGGAGTGTCTCGCTTCATCTTCCTCGACGATCGGTCGGAAGACGACTCTCTAGCCTTTCTTTCGAGGCAGCCGGATGTTGATCTTTGGACCTCTCCGGTCCGCTTTGCCGAGGCGGGTGGCGGAATGCAGTGGCGTGAGGCGCTATTTGCGCGCTATGGCTTCAATAGGTGGTATCTCAACCTGGATGCGGATGAATACCTGATCTACGATCAATACCACGAAAAGCCTTTGCAGGAACTTATTAAACACCTCGAAAGCAGACGGTGCCGACGCCTTTCTGCCCCCATGATCGACATGTATCCATCCTGTGCCGTGGAGCAGGCTCAGTTCCATGGAGATAGCGGTATGCCTTGGGAGGTTGCCGATCTTTTCGACAAGGATGGTTATGAATTTCGGATGAAACGCCAGAACATGTTGATGGTGGGCGGGCCGCGCCTTCGAAAGTTCGGGCTCAATAATCAGCTGATGAAATCGCCGCTGATCTTCTGGGACGAGGCGTGTTCCTTGCGGCAGGGCATCCATAAGCCGCTACCTTACACACGAAACTTCTTTCCGATTTCCGCTGTGCTGCTGCATTTCAAATTCTTCGCCGATTTCCGTGCGGAACTGGCGGACGCGATCTCTGATGGACAACACTACGACAATTCCCGCGAATACAAGGCTATAGCTACGGCGCTCCATCCGAAAGACACGCTCGATTTTCAGAGTGAAGTCTCCACGCGCTATGAGGGTCCGCAGCAGATGATAGAGTTGGGCTTCATGCAGCCGCTCTGGGCGAAGATTGATGATGAAGGGCGTCACTCGTGATTTTTGCAGGAAAACGTCCCCTATCGAGATCGACCATCAAGTTCGCAAGCCGCCTTCTCCTGGGACGATCGAGGGCACATTTCCAGGATCACTTTCCTGGGCTGCGACTCGACCGCTCCCGTGCGAGTGGCCGGATTTTCTATCGAGGCATCGAGGCAGGATCGTTACATCAAACCGATATCCTCTGCTGCGACAACGCTGCGGCAGCGATCTATGTCGTCGGCTCGGGGCCATCCATAAACGAGTGCGATTTGCGGCGGGTCGAGTCTAGAACTGCCATCCTGCTGAACGGTGCCATCCATCTTATGGCCCTCGATATTCCGGAACCCCTTGCCGTGGCTGTCGAAGACGAGCGTTTCGTCTGGCGGCATTTCGATCTGATGCGCGAACGGGTTGTGCCCGGCACCATATGCTTGCTCTCCGTAGGTGTCATCCGTGCCATCTGCGAACGTGACATGCGATGGCTAGCCGACAAGCGGGTTATCCTCGTCGACAACATCAAAAAGCCTTATAAACACAAACGGCGAGAAAGTTCGGAGCTTCGCGCGCTCGATTTCGTGGTCGTAAGCGAGGGGCCGGAGCAGGCGGGCATTTCACTTGATCCTGACAAGGGCGTCTTTCAGGGGGGCTCCGTGGCAATTTCGGCAGTGCAATTCGCCATGGCATGCCGACCGAGGCTCATCGGTTTGTTCGGCATAGACATAGTAAATGCCGACCAGCCACGGTTTTATGAGACGACTGGCGGTGCAGCCTATTCAGGCATTGCACGAGCGGAGAAGCGGATTATCCCGCATTTTGTGCTGGCGAAGGAAATCGCTTCGGCAAGAAACATCACTTTTTTGAATTTCTCGGCGATTTCCGCCCTTCGTCGATATGAATTCGGTTATGACGACCGCTTCAGCCGTGTTGGCAGCGAAGCGGCCCAGTGAGTTTCATCGAAGGATAATTGGAACAACTATGCTCTGGTTTCGAAAGAGACCGCGTTTCAAACGCAACCTGGCGATCTCGCCACCGCAGCCTGATCCGCAGAGGACCGGTATTGCCGTTGTCGCCTGCGTCAAGAACGAGGAGGGTTATATCGGCGAATGGGTAAGATTCCATCGCGCGGTGGGTGTTCGCCACTTTTACATCTATGATGATGGCTCGACGGACAGTACACGGGATATTCTGAAGAATATTCTACCTTCCTCGCAGCTGACGATCCTCCCGTGGATCAGCCGGATGACAGATGTCACCTCGAAGGAAGCGCTCAACGGACAGGTGATCGCCTATGCCCATGCGATTCTGAATTTCGGCTCACGTTATCGCTGGATGACATTCATCGACTGTGATGAATTCATCGTTCCAAAAGAAGGCTCGACGATCGAAGAATCGCTGAAGGGCGCCAAAGGCTTTCCGAACGTCTCCCTTCCTTGGCTTATGTTCGGCACCAGCGGTCACAAGGTGCGACCGCAAGGCGGTGTCGTCATGAACTACGTACAGCGAAGCAGAGACCCCATAACTTCAAAACGAGACGCAACAAATTTCAAATGCATCGTCGATCCCTGTGAGGTAACGCAGGTGAGCGTCCATCATTTTCACACGCGGGGCCACGGTGAAAAAACCAGTAATGACGCCGGGAAAATTGCCGATCGAGAAGGTCGGAAGATGCCGGAATTCTATTCTTGCCGATTCCTGCAGCTCAATCATTACTACACGAAATCCCAAGAGGAACTCGCCGCGAAGCTCAATCGCGGTGCGGTATCACCTGAAATTGCAGAACGATATTCGCGACGCGTGCTGACGGCGGTGAAGAACATCCAGGCAGATGAGATCGAAGACCGGGCCATCATCGATTTCGTCGGGAAGAATGGAATCGATCTCTCGCCATAGTAAGACGCCGTTTAATCTGAATGTAGTACTTCATATACGGCTCTCAAGGCTAATGCTTCGCGCTCAAGCGCGAAGTTGGATCTCACATGCGTCAGCGCTGCCTCACCATGTGTGGCTCCTTTTCGGACGTCATCAAGATAGCTGCGAATTGCCTCCGTCAGTGTGTCACCATCGCCGGCAGCAACAACGGTACCGTTTACGCCGTTCTCGATCATCTCGGCATAGGCCCCTGCGTCCGAGGCCACCACGGCGGTCTGCGAGGCCATCGCCTCCAAAGGCGTCAGCCCGAATCCTTCGTTGCGCGAGGGGGCGACATAGAGCGTCAGGCGCCGGTACCAGACCTTGATGTCCGGCACCTCGCCGAGAAACACGATCCGGTCGGTAAGTCCGGCGGCCGCGATTTCGGATCTGAGCTGGTTTGCAAAGGCGGTGTGTTCAGGCGTAACCCTGCCTGAGATCGCCGCCGTCCACTCGGGAAATTTCGGCAGCAGCTCGATCATCGCCTTCACGAAGAGATCCGTGCCCTTCTGATGGCGGATGCGACCGAAGCAGCCGACGAGGTATTTGCCTGGCAGACCGGTCGCTTCGATCGTGTCCTCAGCGGTCTGCGGCGGGTGGAAGAGGTCGAGATCGACGCCGTGCCGGATCACCGTATGCGGCACTTCGAGGAAGGAGCCGGAGCGGGCGCTGGTCGCGATCACGGCGTCCATCTGGCGGATCAGGAAGCGTGTGTAGCTCGTGTGCCGCCGCTGCGCCGCCGAGGTGAACAGCAGTTTGAGCGGCATGCGAAGGACATGCTTGAGGAATATCCCGACCGCCATTTCGTTGTTTCGCCGCGCATGCCAGATGCGATGGCGGCCGCTGCGCGGCCGGCGCCAGAGCCCGGCGAGTTGCGTCCACCGGAGCTTGGGCAGGTGATCCGGCAAGCCGGGGCCTAGCGTCGCGATCTTCACGCCGAGCTTGATCTGGCAGGGGATGAGCTGAACGATCGTGGACGTGACGCCGGAAAGCCGGCGCTTGAAGTTCGGCGCAATGATCTCGACGTCGCGGATATCAAGCACGATCTGACGATCAGCCCCAGGAGATCGACAGAACTCCGTAGGCCTTCGAGCCGCCCGGCGCGTTGACCTCGATGGAATCGCCGACTTCCTTGCCGATGAGCGCCCGGGCGATCGGGGAGGAGATGGAGATGCGGCCGGCCTTTACATCGGCTTCCTGGTCGCCGACGATCTGGTAGGTTTTTTCTTCCTCGGTGTCTTCGTCGACAAGCTTGACCTTGGCGCCGAACTTGATCTTGTCGCCCGACATCTTCGCAAGGTCGATCACCTCAGCGCGGGCCGTCAGATCTTCCAGCTCGGCAATGCGGCCCTCGTTGTGGCTCTGGGCTTCCTTGGCTGCATGATATTCGGCATTTTCCGAAAGGTCGCCATGGGCACGGGCTTCGGCGATTGCTTCGATGATGCGAGGGCGCTCCTCCTGCTGACGCCAGCGCAGTTCTTCCTGCAGCTTGACGAAACCACCCTGTGTCATCGGAACCTTATCTACCATTTTCCTGTCCTTCGCACTTCGCGTCCCAGGCAGAGACACAAAAGAAAACAGGTCCCGAAGGGGAACTTCGGAACCGTGCAATAATCATAGCTGCCTGCTTATAGCAGATCGCTGTCGCCGATTTCCATAAAATTCGTATTGATGATCGATGCTCGGCTCACGGTTCGCTGGCGTACAGTCAAAACCAGCCGCTCCACATTGACTTTTAGTGATGGAACATATAGTGAACAAAATGATGAAGAAGTCGCTCAAAGAACGATTGGCCATCCTTTCGGACGCCGCGAAATACGATGCCTCCTGTGCCTCCAGCGGCACAACGAAACGGCATTCAGCGGCAAGCGGCGGGCTCGGTTCGACTGAGGGATCCGGCATCTGTCATGCCTATGCGCCTGACGGCAGATGCATATCGCTGCTCAAAATCCTTCTCACCAATTTCTGCATCTATGATTGCGCCTATTGCGTGAACCGCTCCTCCAGCAATGTCGAACGGGCTCGCTTCACGCCGGACGAGGTGGTCTGGCTGACGCTGGAATTCTACCGGCGCAACTATATCGAGGGACTGTTTCTCTCCTCGGGCATCATCCGCTCTTCGGACCACACGATGGGGGAGATGGTCCGCATCGTGCGGGAGCTGCGCACGACGCATAATTTTCGCGGTTACATCCATCTGAAATCGATCCCGGAGGCTTCGCCCGAGCTGATCGACGAGGCGGGGCTTTATGCCGACCGGCTATCGCTCAATATCGAATTGCCGACCGATAGCGGCATTGCCCGGCTGGCGCCCGAAAAGAAGCCGTCCAGCATTCGCCGCTCGATGGGCGATCTTCGGCTGAAGATCGAGGCGGCCGAGGAGCCGACGCTTCGAACGAAGCAGCGCAAGCGGTTCGTTCCGGCAGGGCAAAGCACGCAGATGATCGTTGGAGCCGACGGCGCGAACGATGCGACCATCCTTGGCACCAGCGCGCAGCTCTACGGCAGCTACGGTCTTCGACGCGTTTACTATTCGGCGTTCAGCCCCATTCCTGACGCGTCAAGGAACCTGCCGCTCATCAAGCCGCCGCTGATGCGCGAGCACAGGCTCTATCAGGCGGATTGGCTCTACCGGTTCTACGGCTTCAGCATAGACGAAATCATCTCTCCGCAAGCCGGCGGAATGCTGGATCTCGACCTTGACCCCAAGCTTGCCTGGGCGCTCGGTCACCGCGCCGACTTTCCGGTCGACGTCAACAAGGCCGATCGTGAAAAGCTGTTGCGGGTGCCGGGCCTTGGCACGAAGACGGTGAAGGCCATTCTGTCCGCCCGCCGCTTCCGCACGCTTCGTCTTGAGGACCTGTCGCGGCTCGGCGTTTCGATCAGGAAGGTGCAGGCCTTTGTCACTGCCGAAGGCTGGACGCCGCGCCGTTTGATCGACCGTCCGGACCTGCGCGCCATGTTCGAGCCGAAGCCTGAACAGCTTAGGTTGCTCTGATGCGCCGGATCGTACTGGAGGGGCGGGGAGATTTCGGCGAATGGCGTGAAGCCGGGCGCGCACTGGCGGCAGCCGGCGTGCCGCCCGAGGAGGTCGAATGGCTGGAAAAGGGCGGCGACAAACAGCTCTTCTGGGAGCACGACGCCCTGCCACCCCAGCCGGCAGAGGGGCAGAAGCAGATGACAGTGCCCGCTGCCTTCATCGAGGTGGCGAGCGCCGTGATCTGTCATTCCGACCCTATCCGCTTTTCGCTGCTCTACCGGCTGCTCTGGCGGCTTCAGCCTGACAAAAAACTGCTCGACGTCATTTCGGACGAGGATGTCTCGCGCGTGCGCCTGATGGAAAAGAGCGTACGCGGCGACGCGCACAAGATGACGGCTTTCGTGCGCTTCAAGGAAGTTGGTTCCGGCATTTCGATGAATGGCCGGCGCAAGTTCCTCGCCTGGTTCGAACCGGACCATCATATCGTCGCAAAAACGGCGCCGTTCTTTCAGAAGCGGTTCAACGACATGGACTGGATCATCCTGACGCCGAAGGGTTCGGCGGGATGGGACGGCCAGAAGCTGACGATCAGCAACGAACCTTGTGAAAAGCCCAATTTGACGGACGCCGCCGACGAGCTCTGGCGCACCTATTACGCCAGCATTTTCAATCCGGCCCGCCTCAAGGTGAAGGCGATGCAGGCGGAGATGCCGAAGAAATACTGGAAGAATCTGCCGGAAGCCGATCTTATCCCCAGGCTCATCGCCAATGCCGAAAGCGAGGTTCTCGCCATGGCGGAGCGGCAGGCGACGCGGCCGCTGCCGTTTCATGACCGGCTGCAGGAGGCTGCGCACAACCTTCCTACGCAACCAAAGGCGCCGACCGGAACCCTTGAGGCCCTTCGTGAGGAGGCGGCCACTTGCGCCCGCTGCCCGTTGCACGCAAGGGCGACCCAGACGGTATTCGGGGAGGGGCCAAGTAATGCTGCAGTGATGTTCGTCGGCGAGCAGCCCGGCGATCAGGAAGATCTCGCCGGCCGCCCCTTTGTTGGTCCTGCAGGGAAGGTCTTCGATCAGGCGATTGCGGAAGCCGGCATCGACCGCGCGACGCTTTACGTCACCAACGCCGTCAAGCATTTCAAATACGAGCCGCGCGGCAAGCGCCGCATCCACCAAAAGCCCAATATGGGCGAGGTGAAGCATTGCCGCTGGTGGCTCGAGCTTGAAATCGAATTGGTGAAGCCGAAGCTGATCGTCGCGATGGGCGCAACGGCGCTCGCTTCTTTCACCGACACCAAGCTTCGGCTTTCGGAGATTCGCGGGCAGGCAATTCCGATCACCGATGGGCGGCTGCTGTTTGTGACGGTGCATCCAAGTTACCTTCTTCGCATTCCCGACGACGTGCGCAAGGAAGAGGAACTCGCACGGTTCACGGCGGATATGCGGCACATCAAGCACTTGGCGGCGTAGCCGCAGAGAATGATTCAAGCCGTTAAGAAACGAAGTTAGGGTTGGAAGGCAGGTTCGGCGGATCGTAGGCACCGGCATCCATCCGCTCCTTGACCGAGACATGGATCAGCGCATCGTCGGGAATGAAGCGGCGGTCGCTTTTGGGCAGATAAATCGCGCTCCGGTTCCCGTGCTCACGCCAGGAATGCTCCGGCACGTGCCGCGGGACGTATTCAAGGATTTTCCATGCGGCGGTCATGGAGTCATGGAGAGGTGCTGTGGGCTCCAGCGGTACATATTTCTTGTTGCCCTTGCCTAGCACGATGTCGTTGACCGTGCGCGTGACATAGATGAGGCCGGCCGCCCGCGTTTCCTCGATCATCCAGGCGAGCGGGAGCTTGACCGCGGCGCTCTGCGCCTCCCGATAGCCGCCGCCGATATCACCGTGGACCCCGGCAAACCACACCTCGCGGAAGTTCTGCTTCACAGGCGGTGTTTTCGGTCGGAACGGGCGGCCCCAATATTCCTGATCCCGCTCCCAGAGCTCGGGCTGGAACAGCGTCCGCTGCTCGTCGATGGCGACCGCGTGGCGCACCCATTCGACACTGGGGTTCTTGCGGGTGAACGGATGCGTCTTGAATTGCGGAAACCATTTGCCCGGCTCGATCACCGAGGCCACGGTGTCGAAAAGACCGAGCAGCTTGATCGGCGGGCGGTCGTTCCGCAGAGTGCGCTCGTAGAGCTGCATGGCGGCGAAGGCGGAAGGCGCTTCTTCGTTACCATCTTCGCCTCCGCCAAGTCGCTCTTCCTGCTGCGGAATCCCCTTGTAGGTCCTGTAGGCATAATCGAGCAGATTGAGGTGATATCGGCTCGTCAGGCCGAAGGCATGGATGAAGCCTGCCAGGACTCGCGCCGAATAGGCGCCGCGGCTGAACCCGAAGATATAGATGCGGTCACGATCCGGATGCCGCCGATCGGCGTCGGTCGGGCCGCGATCGTAGTTCTCCACCAGAAAGCGGTAGGCTTCTTTGACGTTCTGGTCGAGGCCCCAGCCGGTCGCTAGCCCGAGAACCTCATAGGTGTTGCGGTAGAGCTTTGACCAGGCGTTCGCCGCGCCGAAAGTGCCGACGCCCGGATCGTAGTAGACGATCTGCTCATCCGAGCGCTTGAGGGTACCAAACAGCCTGAGAACATTGGTCCTGTCGGCCGATATCTCGTTCGACGTGCCATCGAACAGAATGACAATGTTCTTTGCCATCGATCGCTCCGGATGCCTCGCCGTAACGGTAGCATCCGGAAAGATCGACAGCAACTTCCGGTCGTCTCAGAAATACTGCTGCAGCGGACGGACTTCGAGGTTGCCGGCCCTCAGCGCCTTGATCGCCTGTGCGGCGGCCTCGGCGCCCGCCATCGTCGTGTAGTACGGCACCTTCTGCATCAGCGTGGCGCGACGGAGCGACTTGGAGTCGGAGATCGCCTTGGTGCCATCCGTCGTGTTGATCACGAGCTGGACCTGGCGGTTGCGGATCGCGTCCTCGACATGCGGACGGCCCTCCAGAACCTTGTTGATCTTCGTCGCCTCGATGCCGTTTTCGCCAAGGAAGCGGGCGGTGCCGCCGGTGGCAAGTACCTTGAAGCCTTCGCCGACCAGAACACGGATCGCCGGCAGGACGCGCGGCTTGTCCTCGTCACGGACGGAAACGAAAACCGTCCCGTCGCGCGGCAGTTCGACGCCGGCGCCGAGCTGCGATTTGGCAAAAGCAAGCGCGAAGTCGGTGTCGAGACCGATGACTTCGCCGGTCGAACGCATTTCAGGGCCGAGCAGCGTATCGACGCCCGGGAAGCGGGCGAACGGGAAGACGGCTTCCTTGACGGCGATGTGCTTCAGCGCGCGCGGATCGGGCTTTTCGCCGTAGGCGGCAAAAGTCGCATCCAGCTTCTCGCCGGCCATGACGCGGGCGGCGATCTTGGCGATCGGCGCGCCGATGGTCTTGGCAACGAAGGGCACGGTGCGCGAGGCGCGGGGGTTGACTTCGAGAACGTAGACCGTGCCGTCCTTGATGGCGAACTGGACGTTCATCAGGCCGCCGACGTTCAGCGCCTTCGCCATGGCCTTTGCCTGACGTTCCAGCTCGTCGAGCAGGTCCGTCGAGAGCGAGCGCGGCGGCAGCGAGCAGGCGCTATCGCCCGAATGGATGCCCGCCTCCTCGATGTGTTCCATGATGCCCGCGACATAAACGTCGGTTCCGTCCGAAAGGCAGTCGACGTCGACTTCGATGGCGTTGGTCAGGTAGCTGTCGAAGAGCAGCGGGTTCTTACCGAGGAGCGTGTTGATCTGGCCGGTCTTGTCGTTCGGATAGCGCTGCTTGATGTCTTCCGGCACCAGTTCCGGAACGGTGTCAAGCAGATAGCTCTGCAACTGACCTTCCGAATGGATGATCTGCATGGCGCGGCCACCGAGCACGTAGGAGGGGCGCACCACCAGCGGGAAGCCGATCTCGGCGGCGACGAGGCGGGCCTGTTCGACGGAGTAGGCGATGCCATTGTTCGGCTGGTTGAGATCGAGCTTCATCAGAAGTTTCTGGAAGCGGTCGCGGTCTTCTGCGAGGTCGATCATGTCGGGCGCGGTGCCGAGAATCGGGATGCCGTTCTTTTCCAGCGCCTCTGCAAGCTTCAGCGGCGTCTGGCCGCCGAACTGGACGATGACGCCGACGACTTCGCCCTTTTCCTGCTCCGCGCGCAGGATCTCGATCACGTCTTCGGCCGTCAGCGGCTCGAAATAGAGGCGGTCGGAGGTGTCGTAGTCGGTCGAAACCGTCTCCGGGTTACAGTTGATCATGATCGCTTCGTAGCCCGCATCCTTCAGCGCGAAGGCGGCGTGGCAGCAGCAATAGTCAAACTCGATGCCCTGGCCGATGCGGTTCGGTCCGCCGCCAAGGATCACCACCTTCTTGCGGTTGGAGACCTGTGCCTCGGAGCGCGCGGCGCCGACGAACGGCGTCTCATAGGTGGAGTACATGTAGGCGGTCGGCGAGGCGAACTCGGCCGCGCATGTGTCGATGCGCTTGAAGACCGGGCGGACGTTCAGGCTGTTGCGGAATTCCGCCACTTCCTTCGGGCGCTTGCCTGTCAGCGTCGCAAGGCGGGCGTCGGAGAAGCCCATGGCCTTCAGCATGCGCAGGTTCGCGGCGTCCGCCGGGAGGCCATGCTCACGAATGCGGGCTTCCATATCGACGATCGCCTTGAACTGGGCGATGAACCAGGGGTCGATCTTGGAGCCTTCGTGAACTTCGGCCTCGCTCATGCCCTGGCGCAGCGCCTGGGCAACCATGCGCAGGCGATCCGGCGTCGGCGTGCCGATCGCCGCGCGGATGGCGTTCTGGCTGGGCTCGCCTTCTTCCATGTCCGGGATTTCGATTTCGTCGAGACCGGTAAGTCCGGTTTCGAGACCGCGCAGCGCCTTCTGCAGCGATTCCGCGAAGGTGCGGCCGATCGCCATGACTTCGCCGACGGACTTCATCGCCGTCGTCAGAACCGGCGACGCGCCCGGGAATTTTTCGAAGGCAAAACGCGGGATCTTGGTGACGACGTAGTCGATCGACGGCTCGAAGGAGGCGGGCGTCGCGCCACCGGTGATGTCGTTCTCCAGCTCGTCCAGCGTATAGCCGACCGCGAGCTTGGCCGCGACCTTGGCGATCGGGAAACCGGTTGCCTTGGAGGCCAGCGCGGAGGAGCGCGACACGCGCGGGTTCATCTCGATGACGACCAAGCGGCCGTCCTTCGGATTGACGGCGAACTGGACGTTCGAGCCGCCCGTCTCGACGCCGATCTCGCGCAGCACCGCAATCGAGGCGTTGCGCATGATCTGG
Source organism: Rhizobium sp. P32RR-XVIII (assembly GCF_012641395.1). Lineage (GTDB taxonomy): Bacteria > Pseudomonadota > Alphaproteobacteria > Rhizobiales > Rhizobiaceae > Rhizobium. The sequence continues at coordinate 239,031 of NZ_JABAIH010000004.1, forward strand.
TATTCCTTGTCCGTCAGCGTCAGCGCAGGCGCGACGGTGATCGAGTCGCCGGTGTGGACGCCCATCGGGTCGATGTTTTCGATCGAGCAGATGATGATGCAATTGTCCGCCTTGTCGCGGACGACTTCCATTTCAAATTCCTTCCAGCCGAGGACCGACTCCTCGATCAGGACTTCGGTGGTGGGAGAAGCATCGAGGCCGCCCCCGACGATGTCGAAGAATTCCGAGCGGTTATAGGCAATGCCGCCGCCGGTGCCGCCGAGCGTGAAGGAGGGACGGATGATAGCCGGCAGGCCGACATGATCGAGCGCCTGCGCGGCAATCGCCATGGCATGGTTCAAATAGCGCTGCTTGCGGTCGCTTTCGCCGAGGTTCCACTGGTTTTCCAATTCGTCCAGTGCGGTATCGAGGTCCGGGCCAGAGAGGCTTTCGCGCAGCTTGGCGCGCTGGGCCTCATGTGTCTTGCGGTCCGCATCCTTGATGTCCGTGGCGTTTGCGAGCATCGAGCGCGGCGTTTCCAGGCCAATGCGAACCATGGCTTCGCGGAAGAGGGCGCGGTCTTCGGCCATGTCGATTGCCGCCGGCTTGGCGCCGATCATCTCGACATTGTAGCGGTCGAGCACGCCCATGCGCTTCAGCGAGAGGGCGGTGTTCAGCGCCGTCTGGCCGCCCATGGTCGGCAGCAGCGCGTCCGGGCGCTCCTTGGCGATGATCTTGGCAACTACTTCCGGTGTGATCGGCTCGACATAGGTTGCGTCGGCAAGGCCCGGATCGGTCATGATCGTCGCCGGGTTGGAATTGACGAGGATGACGCGATAGCCTTCCTCCTTCAACGCCTTGCAGGCCTGGGTGCCGGAATAGTCGAATTCGCAGGCCTGGCCGATGACGATCGGTCCCGCGCCGATGATGAGAATCGATTTGATGTCTTGGCGCTTCGGCATGGGCGATATCCGTTTCTAGCTGCGCAAAAAGCCGGCCAGGGTGGGAGGGCACCGGGTCGGGTCGCGCATTGAGGGTCTTTTCAGGCTAGAAGCGGCTTATAGGCAAATGCTTCTGCAAACGGAACCCCATAAATCGCGGAATCGACAGGAATCGGCAAAGTCCCGGAAGACGCCTCAGAGACCTGGGATCACTAGGGCCCGGATCTCGCCTGCCGGCGGCGGATTGGCGATTGTTCGGGCAGCCTCGTCGAAGCCGATCTTTCGCGAAATCAGTGGCTCCACCTTGATCGCGCCGGTTGCGATCAGATCGGCGGCGCGGGCATGGGTGAAGGGATTGACGAAGGAGCTCAGCAGCCGGATTTCCCGGAAGAGGAGATCGAACGGTTCGATGGACACTTTGACGCCCTGAGGCATGACGCCGAGGATCACGGCTGTACCGCCTTTTCTCGCAAGCCGCGGCGCCTCTTCGACCGTCTCGGTGACCCCTGCGCACTCGATGACAACATCCGCGCCACCGGGAAGAATACCGCCGTCGCCTGATATTAGATCGACGATGTCGCCCGATGACGGGTCAATCGTCGCCGTGGCGCCGAGATCTTTGGCGAGGCGGCGCTTGCCGGCATTGCGGGTCGCCAGCACCACCCGCGTCGCGCCCGCCAGCCGGGCGAGCTGCACGACCAGAAGGCCGATGACGCCGCCACCGAGCACGACCACCGAATAACCCGTTTTGATCTCCGCCATATCGACGCCATGCAGGCAGCAGGCGAGCGGTTCGCAGAATGCGCCATGCAAGGGATCGAGGTCGCCGGGAAGGGCGAAGGCCTGCTGCTCCGGCATGCAGACATATTCTGCGAAGCCGCCGTCGCGATGGATGCCGATGGCCTGCAGGTTGCGGCAGAGATTGACGCGGCCGCGTTTGCATTCGGGGCAGCGTCCGCAGGAGATGTTCGGGTCGCCCGTCACGCGCATGCCCGGGTGGAATGCCGTGACGTCACGGCCGACCGCTTCGACGATGCCGGTAAATTCATGCCCCAAGGTCACCGGCGGCTTAGAGGGAAACTCGCCGAGGAAGAGATGGCGGTCCGTCCCGCAGATACCGCACGCATCGACCTTGACGAGTACATCGTTTGGACCCGGAACCGGCTTTTCAAGGTCGCTCACCGCAAGCCTGCCGATCGCCTCCAGACGCAGCGCTTTCATCTAGTCCTCCCTGTTCCTCTGCATGCAATCAGAGGGAAAGTAGGAGTCGCGTCAAGCGCTTGGATGAAAGACCTCACGCAAAACGCCGGCGGACTTCCTCGGCATGGCTGCGGCTAACGGGTATTTCGGTGTCACCCCGCGCTCTTCGCATGAGCCTTCTGGAATTCACGTTCTGCCCGGATATATAGACATTTCTAGGGTAGACAAGCGCATGCCGGGGAGAGTTCAGATGGAATGGAGAGGCCGTCGTCAGTCGAACAATGTCGAGGATCGCCGTGGAGATCCGTCGCCCGGCGGATTGGGCCGTAATCCGTTCGGCCGCGGCGGCGGCTTCAGTTTTCCGTCCGGAGGCGGCGTAGGCCGCAGGGGAGGCGGGCTTTCCATCGGCACCATCATCTTCCTCGTCGTGATCTATCTGCTCTTCAAGGCTATGGGCATCGATCTGTTGCAGGTTATCGACGGCGGAATGACGGGCGGCACCGGCTATGAGCAAAGCCAATCGGAAGGAAGCAGCCCGCCTGCGAATGACGAGATGACGGCGTTCATGCGGACAGTGCTGGCTGAGACAGAGGATACCTGGAACGGGATCTTTCAGGCGCAGGGCAGGCAATACGAAGAGCCTCCCCTCGTGCTCTTTGCCGAGGCGACGCAGTCGGGCTGCGGCTTTGCATCCGCTGCGACCGGACCGTTCTATTGCCCTGTTGATCGCAAGGTCTATCTCGACACGGCTTTCTTCGAGGAGCTCAGCAGCAGGTTCGGCGCTTCCGGCGACTTTGCCGAGGCCTATGTCGTGGCCCACGAGGTCGGCCATCACGTTCAGAACCTGCTCGGAATCCTGCCGAAATTCAACGAGGCGCGCCAGCGCATGAGCGAAGCCGACGCCAACAAGATTTCGGTGCGCGTCGAACTGCAGGCCGATTGCTTCGCAGGCATCTGGGGCAAGTTTACCCAGCAGAAGGGCATTCTCGAAGCCGGCGATCTTGAGGAAGCGTTGAACGCCGCCCAGCAGATCGGCGACGATACCCTGCAGAAGCGCAGCCAGGGCTATGTCGTGCCGGAGAGCTTCAATCACGGCACTTCGGAGCAACGCGTGCGCTGGTTCAAGCGCGGTTTCGAGAGCGGCCAGCTCGCCGCCTGCGACACCTTCTCCGGCCCGATCTGAGCGAAATGGCTTTGCTCCTCGCCGGCCTTCGGCTCTGAGGCCGGCAAGGGCAAGGATCTATTTTTCGCTATCCATGTGCTTCAATTGCGCATCCGGGTAGCGTGCGCCTGCGGCGGCATCCTTCGGCACAGCGCGTCCGATCGCTGCTATATCGTCCGGCGAAAGCTGGACGGCCCGTGAACCAAGCGCTTCTGTCAGTTGGTCACGGCGGCGGGCGCCGACGAGCGGGACGATGTCCTTGCCTTGGGCGGCAACCCAGGCGATTGCGATCTGCGCGATCGAGACCTGCTTTGCTTCGGCGACTTTCCGGAGTTCTTCGACGAGCGCCAGATTGCGGTCGACATTGCCCTCCTGGAAACGAGGACTGAAAGTCCGGAAATCGCCTTTGCCGCTTCCCTGACCCTTCTGCCAGTGGCCGCTGATCAGACCGCGGGAAAGGACGCCGTAAGCGGTGATCGAAATACCAAGCTCGCGGCAGACCGGCAGGATTGCATCCTCGATGCCGCGCGAAATCAGCGAATATTCGATTTGCAGATCGGCAATCGGATGGACGGCGGCCGCCCTGCGGATCGTATCGGCGCCGACTTCGGAAAGACCGATATGTCTGATGTAACCGGCCTTGATCATGTCGCCGATGGCGCCGACAGTCTCTTCGATCGGAACATTCGGGTCGAGGCGGGCAGGGCGGTAAATATCGATATAGTCGACGCCGAGACGCTGCAGCGAATAGGCGACGAAGTTCTTGAGCGCCGCAGGGCGGCAATCATAGCCGCTCCACCCGCCCTGAGGATCGCGCAGCGCCCCGGTCTTGACGCTGATCACGACGTCTTCGCGTTTGCGGCCTCTCAGCGCTTCTCCGATCAGCATCTCGTTGTGGCCCATACCGTAAAAATCGCCCGTATCCAGCAGGTTCACGCCCGCATCGAGCGCCGCATGGATGGTGGCGATGGCTTCCGCGCGGTCCGAGGGCCCGTACATTCCCGACATGCCCATGCAACCGAGGCCGATGGCGGATACTTCCGGTCCTGTCTTTCCCAAGCGATAGGTCTGCATTTCTCTTTCCTTCTCGAATGCCGAACGACACCCTTGAAAGTGTTTCTACGCGACGCTAGCTTGTGCGATAATCCGGATAACTCAGAACAGGCTGTACGGAAAATCGCACAATGGATGATTTGCCTCTCAGTGATCTGGATGCCTTCGCAGCCATTGCAAGGGAGCGCAGCTTTCGCGCGGCTGCCCGAAAACGTGGTGTCTCGCCTTCCTCTCTCAGCGATTCCCTCCGGCGTCTCGAAGAGCGCCTTGGCGTGCGCCTTCTCAACCGGACGACGCGTAGCGTGACACCCACGGAGGCAGGCGAGAGATTGCTGGAGCGGCTTGCGCCGGCGCTTGGCGAGGTCGCCTCGGCGCTCGGCCAGCTCGACAATTTTCGCGACAGCCCGGCCGGGACGCTGCGTCTCAACGTTCCAACGATCGCGGCAAAGCTTTTCATGTCCGATTTTGCCAATCGGTTCCTGCTTCGCTATCCGCAGATCACCCTCGAAGTGATTGCCGAAGACAGCTTCATCGATGTGCTTGCCGCTGGCTACGACGCAGGCATCCGTTATGACGAGCGGTTGGAGCGCGACATGATCGCCGTGCCGATCGGCCCGCGCCGCCAGCGCTATATAACGGCCGCTTCACCTGGCTATCTCGAAAGACGGGGCGTGCCGCAACACCCGAAGGAACTCCTGGGGCATGACTGCATCCGCCACCGCTTCCTCAGCGGCGCCACGGTCGGCTGGGAATTCGAGCGCGGAGAGGAAAGGCTGGTGATCTCGCCTTCCGGCCCGCTGGTGGCCAATGCCATCGAGATGGAGGTCAGCGCGGCCATCGCCGGTCTCGGCGTCATTCGCACTTTCGAGGAAGCGCTCGCGCCGGCTATAGCGCGCGGCGAACTCGTGCCGGTCCTTGAAGAGTGGGTTACGGAATTCTCCGGACCCTTCCTCTACTACGCCAGCCGCAGGCACATGCCATCAGCTCTGCGCGCCTTCGTCGATTTTGTGAAGCGGGAGCAACGTCTGTCCGACGTAAACCCGGCCGCCACCCGTTAGGAGCTGCTACTGTCCGGCTGCGGCGTCTCGGCGATTTCGGCCGCGGCACTTGGCGCCCGTCCCAGAATTTGCCGCGCGCCTTTGGCCGAGAACGGCTGCGAGAGCTGCGCCCAAAAGCCTTCGGATATCCGCCCGCTGATGCCGATATCGATCGAGGAAGGCCGGGGCGGATTGAAATAGGTGCCGAAAACCTGATCCCATAGGACCAGGTTTTCTCCGTAGTTGGTGTTTCCTTCGGCAAGAATCCGGGAGTGGTGCCAGCGATGGAGCCGGGGTGTGCTGAAGACGTAGTCGAGGAGACTTGTTCGCACATCGAGATTGCAGTGCGTCAGGAGACCGATGAAAGCCGTGACGGCGCCAATCCACAGGAAGACGGGCAGGGGCGCACCTATCAGGTAGAGCGGCGCCTGGCTGAGTGCGATCTTGAACAAGGAATCGACGATGTGGAACCGACCGGTATTCACGACCCAGAGCCGCCCGACACTGTGATGCAGCGCGTGGAACCGCCAGATGAAAAGATTTTCATGCGCGACGCGGTGGGCGACATAAAGGCCGAGTTCGGCGACGACGAGCCCGAGGATCACTTGCAGCATCAGCGGCCAGTCATTCGGCCAGATGGGAAAGGGCGCGATCCAGAACGACTTGGCGAGTGTTGCAGCCCCCATCGGCGCCGTCACGCCGATGGCCGCGACGAGCTGCACGCCCCCCTTGCTCAGCAGCGTATGGGCGATGTCGTTGAACGTTTCTCCATCCTTGGAGAGCCAGCTTCGCTCGTAAGGCATGAGGCGTTCCGCAAAGCCGATGAGAGCGACGATGGAGAGATAGACGACATTGAACCAGAAGAGCGGGACCGACGACCGGAAGGCGAAATAGGCACCCACAAGGCCGAGCACCAAGAACATCGGCCACAGCAACCGCGACATTGTCGAGTAGAGGATACCCTTGCCGTCCGCTGCCATTCGCCGCTTTCATCAACCTCGTTGCGGGGATCAGTCTATAGCGCGCAACGGCAAGCGGCGTCCATGGCGTTTGGCCATACCTCGTGCGCAAGGCACAAAAATTTGTGCTTGATTGGGCCCACCGCATCGATCGACAGCGCCTTCGTCGATTTCGTGAAAGAGCAGCGCGCACGGCTTGATTCCCATATTGTTCCGCCCGTGCATCAATTTCGCTGGCGGCTCGATCAAAAACTTTGAAATGTTCACGTATTGTTTCACTTTTTGGCCTGGGCTATGTAACATTCCTGGCGATGAGATCGTCTTTCCAGAAAGCAGTCCTCTCAAGAGATGTTTTCATGCTTGATCCGAAATTCGTTCGCCGCGGGCTTTTCCTCGTTTTCATGATCCTCTTTCTGGATGTGATCGGTATTGCGATCATCATGCCGGTGCTGCCCGCCTACCTCGAGGAGCTGACGGGCGGCACCGTCAGCGATGCGGCGCTCGACGGCGGCTGGTTGCTGGTCGTCTACGCCGCCATGCAGTTCCTGTTCGCACCGTTCCTTGGCAACCTCAGCGACCGCTTTGGCCGCCGCCCGATCCTGCTTCTGTCGGTGCTGACCTTTGCGATCGACAATTTCATCTGCGCGATCGCCACCAGCTTCTGGATGCTCTTCGTCGGCCGGGCGCTTGCCGGCTTCAGCGGCGGCAGCTTTGCGACCTGCTCGGCCTATATCGCCGACATCAGCAACGACGAGAACCGCGCCAAGAACTTCGGCCTGATCGGCATCGCCTTCGGCGTCGGCTTCACCATCGGCCCGGTCATCGGCGGCCTTCTCGGCGAATTCGGTCCGCGCGTTCCATTCCTGGGCGCGGCTCTGCTTTCCTTCCTCAACTTCGCCGCGGCCTATTTCCTGCTGCCGGAAACGCTCGACGCGAAACATCGGCGAACCTTCGAATGGAAGCGGGCCAACCCATTGGGGGCGCTGAAACAGATGCGCAACTATCCTGGCATCGGCTGGATCGGCGCCGTCATGTTCCTCTTCTGGTTGGCGCATTCCGTCTATCCCGCCGTCTGGTCCTTCGTTTCCACCTACCGCTACGGCTGGAGCGAGGGCCAGATCGGTCTTTCGCTCGGCATTTATGGCATCGGTGCTGCCCTCGTCATGGGGCTTATCCTGCCGAAGATCGTGCCGGTGCTCGGCGAGCGGAGGACCGCGGTCGTTGGCCTCTCCTTCTCGGTCATCGGCCTGACGGGCTATGCTTTCGCTTGGGAGGGATGGATGGTTTACGTGGTCATCATCATGACCGTCATGGAAAACCTGGCCGATCCACCGCTTCGCAGCATAGCCGCTGGCAAGGTTCCGCCATCGGCGCAGGGCGAGTTGCAGGGCGCGTTGACCAGCCTCACCAGCATCACGACCATTGTCGGCCCGCTTATCTTTACGCAGTTGTTCGGCTATTTCACCGGGCCGGATGCCCCGGTGACTTTTGCCGGCGCTCCTTATCTGCTGGCCGCATTCTTTATTCTCAGTGCGGCTTTGGTCTTCCTCGCGAAGGTCAGGACCGGAAAACCTGCGGAAGCCCTCGAGGCGCTGGCGGAGTGAGCCATCAAATTCCGTGATCCGATGATGAATTTTTCATCATTTGCCCCTTTTGGGATGGCTCTTCGCGGGGCTTTGATCTAAGGCGCGGTGTTACTTTGCCGCTAGCTGCGGGCGAAAGTGATGCAACCAAGACAGGAATGGCTCTGATGGACGCGCCGATCGACGTGCACAGGCTTGCGCCACAAACCGACAATCGCTGGAGTGCGCATTTCCGCGCCACGCTGGCGCTTGGCATTCCTTTCATCGGCGCGCAGCTTGCCCAGCTCGGCATCAACACGACGGACGTGATGATCGTCGGCCGCCTCGGCGCCGAAAATCTGGCCGCCATGGTGCTTTCGGCGCAGTTTCTGTTCACCATCCTCATTTTCGGCTCGGGCTTTTCCATCGCGGTCATCCCGATGGTCGCGCAGGCTTATGGCCGGGGCGATACCGTCACAGTGCGCCGGTCCATGCGCATGGGTCTTTGGGTGGTCACAGCCTATTGGCTCATCATGCAGCCAGCCTTCTTCTATGCGGAGGATATACTGCTCGCCGCCGGCCAGAAGCCGGAAGTAGCGAGGCTTGCGCACGGCTATATCCTGATCGGCCATTTCGGCCTGCTGCCGGGGCTTCTCTACAATGTCATGCGCGCGCTCGTCAGCGCGATCGGCAAGGCCGCCGTCGTTCTGAACGTGACGATTGTCATGCTAGCGATGAACGCGATCTTCGCCTATTGCCTCGTTCTTGGTCATTTCGGGTTTCCGGCGATGGGTCTCGAAGGTGCCGCGATCGTTTCCGTCGCGGTGCAGACCGCGGGCTTCTTCTTCATCCTCGCCTATGTGCAGCTGAGAGAGGAGACGCGGCGCTACGAAATCCTCGTGCGCTTCTGGCGGCCGGATTGGCATGCGCTGTGGGATGTCGTCCGCCTCGGCCTTCCGATCAGCGTGACCATCCTTGCCGAAGTCAGCCTGTTTACCGCGGCCTCGTTGCTGATGGGCCATATCGGCACGATCGAGCTTGCGGCGCACGGCATCGCGCTCCAGTGGGCCTCCATTGCCTTCATGATCCCGCTTGGGCTCAGCCAGGCGGCGACGGTGCGCGTCGGCATTGCTCACGGCCAGGGAGATCACCGCGCCCTAGTACGGGCGTCGATCGCCGTGCTGATCATTGCCGCGGCGATCGCGGCGATCGGCGGTATCCTGTTTGCAATCATGCCCGAGTTCTTCGCGCGCTGGTTCCTCGACGTCAGCCGGCCGGAGGCGCCGCAGGTGCTCGCCTATGCCGGTCCGCTGATCATCATTGCCGGTCTCTTCCAGTTGGTCGACGGTTTGCAGGCGATTGCCAACGGTTTGCTCCGCGGGCTCAAGGATGCGCGTGTGCCGATGATCATGGCGTTGATCGCCTATTGGCCGATCGGCTTCTTCCTCGCCTGGCTTTTTGCCTTTCCGCTCGGTTTCGGCGGGGTCGGCATCTGGTTCGGCTTCCTCGTCGGTCTGGCGGCCGCAGCAGTCATGCTATGCGGTCGTTTCTACATTCTCGTGCGCCGCGAGTCGTAGGCCTGTGCCACTGATGGTTCAAGCTGGCGTGTTTGGCTGTCCGCCTGAGCCGAGATGAAAAACGCCCGGACCGATCTCGCCTTTTACCTGTGTCGACACAACCGGTAGCGGAGCCGTTGCGGCGCTCCACGCATGACGGCGCCAGAGCGATGCAAGCATCCGGCGCGCTGGCGTCTCGATGCATTCGTAGCTCATCCATGCAATCAACAGCGCCGCGCCGAGCGCCGAGGGAATGACGATCGATATCGGTAGAATGCCTGACAAAGCATTTGCCATCAGGAACATCACCGGGACGTGGAAGAGGTAGAGCGAAAAGCTGATTTTTCCGAGGAAACGCATGGGTGGCGCAGCAAACAGCATAGCTGAGATCGGGTGTTCAACCGAGACGACCAGTACGGCGAGGGCGCCGGCGAAGGCAGGTTCAAGCCCCCAGGCATTGTCGTTTGTCGGAAACACGTGGTTTGAGACGAGGATGAAGAACGGCAGTGTCAGGGCCATTATGCCCATCGAACGGCCCGGTGGTTGTTTGTCCAGGATAGAATACAGCCTACCGGCTGCTGTGCCGAGCAGGAAGAAGGCAAGCTTCGATAGCAACAGGATACCAGGGCCGGGAAAACCAAGAAGCGCGTTGACGGCCAAGAGGCCTGCCATCAGCATGCCGAGCGCCTGGTAGCGCTTGCGATCGCTGAAGAACAGCCAGATCAGCGGGAAGAGCAGATAGAACTGGATTTCGGGCGGAATTGACCAGAGCACACCGCTCGATCCAAGTAGGACGATGTGTCGAATGATCTCCGTCGGGCCATGGATCGGATTGATGAATTCGAAGCCCGGAATGCTGGACAGAACGACAACGACGACGACCGCCACCAGATAGACCGGATAGATGCGGGAAAAGCGGCTGACCAGGAAATCGGAGACCGCCTTGCGACTGATCGGCCTCTCGCCGTAGAGATAGGCCATCAGGAAGCCGCTGAGCGAGAAGAAGATTGCAACGGCGCGTCCGCCGATACCACTGATCATCAGATGGCCGAGCGACGGAAAGATCAGATCCATGTGGGAAAACACGACCGCAGCCGCAGCGATGCCGCGCAAGCCATCCAGGCTCGGTATATGCTTTTTCTCTTGCATAGATTGCATCCCAGGCGAAGGTCGGCTTCGGTCCCGAGAGTCTGTCTTAAAAGAGCGTCCTTAAATTGCAATTAACGCGTTTGGCGAGAAAAATAACAATGGCACACGTCTAGTCGCGAACGCCCTTGCCGGTCTTAGATCAGCGCTCGGTGAGAGACTCCTCGCCCTTCTTCTCGCGCACCATGTTGATGAAGCGGCGGAAGAGGTAGTGGCTGTCCTGCGGGCCGGGGGAGGCTTCCGGGTGATGCTGCACCGAGAAGATCTGCTTGCCGGTGACGCGCAGGCCGCAATTGGTGCCGTCGAACAGCGAAACGTGAGTCTCCTCAACGCCTTCCGGCAGCGACTTCGTGTCAACCGCGAAGCCGTGGTTCATGGAGACGATCTCGACCTTGCCCGTCGTATGGTCCTTCACCGGATGGTTGGCGCCGTGATGGCCCTGATGCATCTTTTCGGTCTTGGCGCCCAGCGCGAGGCCGAGCATCTGGTGGCCGAGGCAGATGCCGAAGACCGGGATGTCGGTCTTGATCAGCTTCTGGATGACCGGCACGGCATATTCGCCGGTTGCCGCCGGGTCACCCGGGCCGTTCGACAGGAAGATGCCGTCCGGCTGCATGGCGAGCACGTCGTCGGCGCTCGTCGTCGCCGGCACCACCGTGACCTTGCAGTCGAGGCCGGCGAAGAGGCGCAGGATGTTGCGCTTGACGCCGTAGTCGAGGCAGACGACGTGATACTTGGCGTCGCTAGCCGCGAGTTCGCCGTAGCCCTCGTTCCACACCCATGGTGTCTGCGCCCACTGCGAGGACTGGCCGGAAGAGGCGATCTTGGCGAGGTCGAGGCCTTCGAGGCCGCTCCAGGCCTTGGCTTCCGCCTTGAGCGCATCGAGGTCGAAGACGTCGTTCGGGTCATGGGCGATGACGGCGTTCGGCGAGCCGTTCTCGCGGATCCAGGCGGTCAGAGCGCGGGTGTCGACGCCACAAAGCCCGATGATGCCGCGTGCCTTCAGCCAGGCGTCGAGATGCTTGGCGGCGCGGTAGTTGGAAGGCTCGGTCATATCGGCCTTGAAGATGACGCCGACCGCGCCGTGGCGCGCTGCAGGCACCAGGTCTTCGATATCTTCGTCATTGGCGCCGACATTGCCGATGTGGGGGAAGGTGAAGGTGACGATCTGGCCGAGATAGGAGGGGTCCGTCAGGATCTCCTCGTAACCGGTCAGTGCCGTGTTGAAGACCACCTCGGCCTGCACCTTGCCGGTGGCGCCGATGCCCTTGCCTTCAATCACGGTTCCATCTGCCAGAACGAGCAGGGCAGTCAGCTTGTCGGTTGTCCAGGGTGCTGTTGCGGTCATCTTCTTCCCGTTTCCGGCAGCTCTCGACGGGGGCCGTCGCCAGAGTGCCATTTGTGTTCGCAAGCGTATGGGCGCAGGTTGTCGCCGCGCGTCTCAGGCCTGATCACGAATTTTGGTGCAGGTGGCGGTAGATAGCCGCGCTCTGCTCTTGCGTCAATCTTTCTAGCGCGAATCGGCGGCCTTTTCCTGCGCTTCGTGCGGGAAATCGCGCAATTTATTTGATCGCTGCCATCCGGCTGGTTTATGAAGCGCCATTCAACAGGAGTGAAATCAATGCTGCGCGATCAGCTCGCCACTGCCCTCAAGGACGCGATGAAATCCAGGAATGCCGAGCGGCTTTCGACCGTCCGCCTCATCCAGGCGGCGATCAAGGACCGCGATATCGCCAACCGCGGTTCCGGCAAGAACGAGGCTTCGGATGAGGAGATTCTGCAGATCCTCGCCAAGATGGTGAAGCAGCGCGACGAATCGGCGAAGATCTACGAAGAGAACGCCCGGCCGGAGCTCGCCGCCAAGGAACGCGCGGAGGTGGTGGTCATCCAGGACTTTTTGCCGAAGCAGCTTTCGGACTCGGAAGTACGGGCGAATGTCGCCGCGATCATCAAGGAAACCGGTGCGGAAGGCCCGAAGGACATGGGCAAGGTGATGGCGGCGCTCAAGGAGCGTTATGCCGGCCAGATGGACTTCGCCAAGGCCTCCGGCACCGTCAAGGAACTGCTGAAATAGTCTTGAAAGGCGCTAACGGCCGAGCACCGTCTCGGTCGCGGCATCGACAATCGCGAATTTCGCGGCCTGATAGTTCACATATTCAAGAATGAAGCCGCGCGAAAGCCAGAGATCGCCTTTGCGTGGCGGTTCTTCCCAGCCAATGCTTCCCATTTCAGCGGCATGCGAAAGCAGGCGCTTCAGGTGCGTGTTCGAAATCATGAACTGCGCGCGGATTTCGCCGAGTGATACGGGACCAACCGACATGCGTTCCTTCGACCGGTCGAACCCCGGCAGGAGCGTCATCAAATAATCCATGATCAGCCCCCCGGAATTCGCCCAGTTGAAGAGATTGAAGGTCCGGCCGGGGTCACGCACCGCCTCGGTCCCGATGAACGCCTTGGCGATCATCGGTTGAATTTTACCGAAGACCGAAGGGTCCGAGCCGACCTGCGCGAGCCGGGTTCCGCCGTCAAGACCATCGAGAACAAGCAGATGTGCGTGCAGCCACTTCATAAAATGATGCTCAGCCGTTTCGGTTGGCTCAAGCAGCCTTGTGCGCCGATCGCTCTGTCCGCTGACCGTCCTCAGGTAGCGATAGACCAGCATTTCCTGCACGAAGGCTGCAGCGGTGTTGCGGCTGGCGATCTTGTTGCCGACGACGAATTCGACAAATCGGCCGGAATACAGGCCCTTCTTCGTGTCATCGGGATAGCCGTAATGCAGCCCAAATCCGGCATGTGCCATGAGCCATCGTTGCTGCGAAGCAAAGATTGACGCAATACGCGGACTGTCCCGGTAGATCGTAAGCATCTCATTTGCGCACAGTAGTACTGCTTCAAAAAAACGCTCATTGGATGAAAGTGTTTCGGGGCAAAAGGGCATCGGACAATCCAGACGGGTACACGTATTCCATCTGATACGAAGCTTGCGCCTGTCAATGTCACTTTTGACAAAGATGAGTAAAATTCGGAGCTGGAGTTAACCGGCATGGTTAAAGCGTAGAATCAAAGAAGGCAGGAGCTGGGGGCGCTCCTGCCTTCTTGCACTTTGCTGTCGCTGGCAACGCAGGGCTGAGGCCCAGCCAGCGGCTTATTTGCAAAGGCACCCTTGCGAGGCGGCGCCGGGGGTAGGGATGGTGCCTCGCTCGGGGATCGCTTTGTTGAGATGAACCGTATTGCGCCGCAGCAGTGGATTCAACTTACAAAAATATAATGTTTCGGTCGCACGGCCGTCACAGGTGGTGGAAGCGACGCCGACAGTCCGTCGCAGCTATTTGTCCCCGCCCGCGACCTGTTTTTGTAAGCATTTGTATTCTTGTTGTTATTTCTCTTTAAAATACTCGCTTCGATAACATGGAAGTACGAAACAATTCGCGGCTTCGTGCACAAATGTCGCAGTGCGCGCATGCGGATGCTCACGCTTTCTTGAGTTGTATTTTTTAAAACAATCGTCAGCCACCTGTGAATAGCGCGCGTTCCCGGCAAAGTTCATGGCACGCTGCGGCAAACCTGCGTATATGATTGGGTTTGCAAGAGGTTCATATGCGCTTTTCCAATTCCTTTCTCGATGAGATACGCGACCGCGTCCAGATTTCGGATGTCATCAGTCGACGCGTGAGCTGGGACAAGCGCAAGACGAATGTATCGCGCGGTGATTATTGGGCCTGCTGCCCTTTCCACGGCGAAAAGTCTCCGAGCTTCCACTGCGAAAACCGCAAGGGCCGCTATCACTGCTTCGGCTGTGGCGTCACAGGCGATCATTTTCGCTTCCTGACAGACCTCGAGGGCCTCAGCTTCCCCGAAGCGGTGCAGCAGATCGCCGACATGGCGGGCGTTGCGATGCCGATCGCCGATCCTGTCATGGAGAGGCGCGAGAAGGAGCGCGGCTCTCTTCTGGACGTGATGGAACTGGCGACGACGTTCTTTCAGGACCAGCTGCAGACAGCAACCGGCGCGCGGGCGCGCGCCTATCTTCGCGACCGTGGGCTGATGGGCCGCACGATCGAGACCTTCCGTCTCGGCTTTGCTCCCGACAGCCGCAATGCGCTCAAGGAGTTCCTGGCCGGCAAGGGCGTCGCCAAGGAGCAGATCGAGGCCTGCGGCCTTGTCGTTCATGGGCCGGACGTGCCGGTCAGTTACGATCGTTTCCGCGACCGCATCATGTTCCCGATTCTCTCTTCAAGAGAGAAGGTGATCGCCTTCGGCGGACGCGCCATGTCGCCGGATGCACCGGCGAAATACCTCAATTCCAATGAGACCGAGCTCTTTCACAAAGGCAACGTGCTCTATAATTTTGCGCGTGCCCGGCGGTCCATCCAAGGTGCGGACGGTGCGCAGACGATCATCGCCGTCGAAGGCTATATGGATGTCATTGCGCTGCATCAGGCAGGCGTCGAGAATGCTGTGGCGCCGCTTGGTACGGCACTCACTGAAAACCAGCTCGAGCTGCTTTGGAAAATGACGCCGCAGCCGGTGCTCTGCTTCGATGGCGACGGCGCCGGTGTCCGCGCCGCAAACCGCGCCGCGGACTTGGCGCTGCCGCACCTCAAACCCGGCCGGACCGTGCGCTTTGCCTTGCTGCCCGACGGCAAGGATCCGGACGACCTGGTGCGGCACGAGGGTCGCGCGCCTTTCGACAAGGTGATGAGCCAGGCAAAGCCGCTTGCCGAAATGCTCTGGAGCCGCGAGCTCAACACAGGCAAGTTCGATACGCCAGAGGCGCGCGCCGAACTGGAGGCGCGCTTGAAGCAGATGGTCGCCGTCATTGCCGACGAAAATGTTCGCCGCCATTATCAGCAGGATATCCGCGACAGGCTGAACGCATTCTTTCAGCCGCAGTTCCAGAACCGTGGAGGCGAGCGGCGCAGCTTCGAGCGTGGCAGTGGACCGGGCAGGCGCGGGGGACAGCAGGAGGCGCGTGGCGCGCGCATCGCTGGCGGCGGCGTTTCTGAGCGTCTCGCGCGCTCGGGCCTCGTGCGCGGACATCAGGACATTCCGGCGTTGCGGGAAAGCGTGCTTGCGCTCACCATCGTCAATCATCCTGCGCTGATGCAGGACGAATACGACGAGATCGCTTCGATCGACTACGATAATCGCGAGCTTCAGCGCCTCTGGTCCGGTGTGCTCGGGGCTGCGGCGGCTGTCGCCGGTCCGCATCTGACGCGCGAATATCTGATCGAGCGGCTGGAGGAGCAGGGCTTCGGGACGCTGCTCAAGAGCCTGGAACAGCAGATCCGCAATGCGCGTCTCTGGATCGCGACCGAGGAGGCGGCAATGGAAGATGCCCGCGAGGGCTATCGTCAGGCGCTTGCCTTCCACAAGCGCGCCAAGGCGCTGCGCTGGCAGAAGATCGAACTCGAACGCGAGATCGCCGAGGCAACGGAAGCCGGGGACGGCGACGTCATCGACCAGTTGATGCGCGCGCTGCAGGAAGTTCATTTTGAAGGCCTGCGGCTGGAAAACCAGGAGGCGATCATCGACGGCTTCGGCGTGCTTTCCGGGCGCGTGAAGGGCGCGGCAAGCCATTGATGGACGGAGGAGATACGGCATTTTCGGCGGGCGATGCGCTGTTCGCCGCGGAGCGTTCGCCCCTCGGCATCCTGAACCGTGTCTATGGCTATCCGGCCTTTCGCGGCAAGCAGCAACAAGTGGTCGAACATGTCGTCTCCGGCGGCGATGCCGTCGTGCTCTTTCCGACGGGCGCCGGCAAGTCACTCTGCTTTCAGATCCCTGCGCTCTGCCGCGAGGGTGTCGGCATCGTCGTTTCGCCGCTGATTGCGCTGATGCGCGATCAGGTGGAAGCGATGAAGCAGCTCGGTATTCGCGCCGCTGCGCTGAATTCGTCACTGTCGCGGGAGGAGTTTATCGAGGTTCGCCGCGCGCTTTCCGCCGGCAAGCTCGACCTGCTCTACGTGACGCCGGAGCGCATCCTGATGGAGGGGTTCCGCGATACGATCGGCAACTCGAAGATCGCCCTCTTCGCCATCGATGAGGCGCACTGCGTCTCCCAATGGGGACATGATTTCCGACCGGAATATCGCGAGCTCGGCAAGCTTGCGGAACACTTTCCCGATGTGCCGCGCGTTGCGCTGACGGCGACTGCCGATCCGCACACCCGCGACGATATCGTGGAACGGCTTGGTCTGAACAATGCCAGGATTTTCACGACCAGCTTTGATCGGCCGAACATCAGCTACGAAATCGTCGAGCGCGATCAGCCGCGCCAGCAGTTGCTCCGGTTTCTGTCGGGTCACAAGGGCAATAGCGGCATCGTCTACTGCCTGTCGCGTGCCAAGGTCGAGGACACGGCCGAGTGGCTGAACGGACAGGGCATCCGGGCGCTGCCTTATCATGCCGGCATGGATCGTGCGCTTCGCGATGCCAATCAGGATGCCTTCCTGAAAGAAGACGAACTGTGCCTGGTTGCGACCGTTGCCTTCGGGATGGGGATCGACAAGCCGAACGTGCGCTATGTGGCGCATCTCGACCTGCCGGGATCCGTCGAGGCTTACTATCAGGAGACTGGTCGCGCCGGGCGTGACGGGCTGCCGTCCGAGGTCTGGATGGCCTATGGCATGGCTGACGTCATCCAGCGACGGCGAATGATCGACGAAGGCAGTGCCGCTGATGAGATCAAGCGGGTTGAGCGATCCAAGCTTAATGCGTTGCTCGCCATCTGCGAAACGGCTTCGTGCCGCCGCCAGGCGATCCTTGCGCATTTCGGCGAGGCGCATGCCGGTAATTGCGGCAGCTGCGATACCTGCTTGAAGCCGGTCGAGACCTGGGATGGGACGGATGCGGCGATCAAGGCGCTGGCCGCCATCTATCGCACGGGCGAGCGCTTCGGCACGGGCCATGTGGTCGACGTGCTGCTCGGCAACGTCAATGAAAAGACCGAGCGCTTCGGCCACACGACCATGCCGGTCTTTGGAGCGGGCAGCGATATTCCTTCGCGGACATGGCAGTCGGTCTTCCGCCAGCTGCTGGCCATGGGGCTCATCCGCGTCGATCATGATGCGTTTGGCGCGCTGAAACTGGAAGAGGAAGCGCGTGCGGTCTTCAAGCGCGATCGCCAGGTCTTCTTCCGCAAGGATCGTCCGGCCTCTGAGCGCCGGACCAAGAAGGCGGCACAAGCCGAGCGCCGATCCGTGTTGTCGGGTGCGGACGGGGTGCTTTTTGAGGCTTTGCGCGCGGAACGGACAGCGATTGCGCGATCGCTCGGCGTGCCTCCCTATGTCGTCTTTCCCGATACGACGCTCATTGCCTTCGCGACAGAGCGGCCGCGGACACACAAGGAGCTGCTCGGCATTTCGGGTGTCGGCCAGTCGAAGCTCGAGCGCTACGGCGATGCGTTTATCGAGGTCATCCTGAGCCACGACGACTAGGGTCTTCGTCATCCCGGTCTCCCGAGGGCCGTAAGAGCCCTGCAATAACGGTGTCCACCCTCAAGAACCGGCTGTCAGACTTGCCGCCTCCGGTCGCCGCTCCTATCTCAGTTGCGGTACTTGTGCGGAGCATCGAGATGGGCGAGCTGACGGCTGACTTTTCGTCAAACCCGAGGATGGAAATACTGCCACCCGAGCGGGAAGAGAGTTCCTCGCGGGACACGATGGTCTGTCTATGTTGTCAGCGACAGCGTTCGAGACTTTCGATGGACGAGGACGGTTGCGGCATCTGCAACGAGTGCCTTGAACCCGGACCAACCCTGGGAGCAGCCGATGCCGGTTCGAAGCGCCGGGCTTCTCATTTACCGCCGATCGAGTAGCCAACTGGAAATTCTTCTGGTGCATCCCGGCGGCCCCTTCTGGGCAAAGAAGGATGAAGGCGCCTGGTCCATTCCGAAAGGCCTCGTGGAGCCGGGCGAGGACGAGTTGGCTGCCGCCACCCGCGAGGCTCAGGAGGAACTGGGCGTCGCCATCGAGGGGACGTTCGTCCATCTCGGCGAATACCGTCAGCCGGGCGGCAAGATCGTGGTTGTGTGGGCAGTCGAGGCGGATCCGGTATTGGACGTGGACGCGATAAAGAGCTCGGTGTTTCAGATGGAATGGCCTCCGAGATCAGGGAGGATCCAGTCCTTCCCAGAGGTGGACAGGGCTGGCTGGTTCGCCCTTGCCGATGCCGAGATCAAGCTGCTCAAGGGCCAACGGGCGATGCTTGGCGCGCTTCTCGACCAACTTCAGTCGACAGACCATCCGATGTGAAGGCTTGTAAAGGACGAGCTGAACGACTGTCGAAGATCGCGCGGAGATATATCGCCTTTCGAGATTAGGCTCGCGTACGATCTTTGAAATTGCGCGGCCGCGGGGTTAAGCCAGATCCGTGTGGCGAAAATCGTTTCCTTTGTAAAGCAGGCTGGTCTTGAGCGCCTTCGCGCAGGCATAGGCGAAGCAATCCCCGAAATTGAGATCAGCGGGATGGCCGACAATCTTGCCATATGATGCGCTCGCTTCAAGCGCCGCCTTGCCGATTTCGGCGGAGATCGCCATTTCCTCTATTCCCAAGTCCGCAACAAACGCATCCACCGCATCGGCTGCCCGTCTTACGAAAGCAGGTGAAGGTTTCCTCTGTGGTGGGGATTTCTGCCGTGCCAGGGCCAATGCAGCCTCGAATTTCGCGAGCGGCGAGACGTGCAACGTTTCGCCCGCAACAGCAGAAAGACGCTTTTCAAGCTCCTCGTAGCCCGGCTCGCGGGCAAGGATTGCAACGATTGCGGAGGCGTCCACAAACATCAATTGCCGTCCCACATGGTGTCGGTGAAGCTCTTCATGTCGAACGCTGGATCGCTTGGTCCCATTGCGTCGGCCATTGCCTTCGCTCGTTCAAGTCTGTCTTGTAATGGGAGAGCTTGGCGAGCCCGAGCAAGTTCGTTCTGCAGCGCAAGACGCACAGCATCTGTCTTGGTTGCGGCTTTCGTCAGCCTCTGAATCTCATTTGCGAGGTTGTCCACCTCCGAGTCCCGGATATAGAGCGCCATTGCATATCTCCTTTGTATATGGGCATATCATAAATGAATATGCAGGCACCAGAACTTTCCTATCGTGCGGAACGTCGGCGACATCCGGGAATATCATATCCCTATCTTTTTCCCGTAGTCCCCGCCTGTTATGTACTAATTACCGATCACAGCAATCTCTCGAAAACGGTGTTTCCAATGACATCAGCGTTTCTTTCGCATCTGACATCCGAACTCGCCTCGCTGAAGGACGCCGGACTTTATAAGTCCGAGCGCGTCATCACCTCGAAACAGGCCGGCGAGATCGCAGTCGCCTCCGGTGAGCGGGTGCTGAATTTCTGCGCCAACAACTATCTCGGCCTTGCCGACAACGAAGAGTTGGCCGAAGCGGGCAAGAAGGCGCTCGACCGCTATGGCTACGGCATGGCCTCCGTCCGCTTCATCTGCGGCACACAGGAAGAGCACAAGGAACTGGAGGCGCGCATCTCATCGTTCCTGGGCATGGAAGACACGATCCTCTATTCTTCCTGTTTCGATGCCAATGGCGGCCTCTTCGAGACCCTGCTCGGCGAGGAGGATGCGATCATCTCAGACGCATTGAACCATGCCTCGATCATCGATGGTGTGCGGCTCTCAAAGGCCAAGCGTTTCCGCTACGCCAACAACGACATGAAGGCGCTGGAAGAGGAGCTGAAGAAGGCCGAAGGCAGCCGCTTCAAGATGATCGCCACCGACGGCGTCTTCTCGATGGACGGCATCATCGCCAATCTGCAAGGCGTGTGCGATCTCGCCGAAAAGTACGGTGCGATGGTCATGGTGGACGACAGCCATGCCGTCGGCTTCGTCGGCAAGAATGGCCGTGGCTCGGCGGAACATTGCGGTGTTGAAGGCCGAATCGACATCATCACGGGCACGCTCGGCAAGGCGCTGGGTGGCGCTTCCGGCGGGTATACCTCGGCCAAGGCGGAAGTCGTCGACTGGCTCCGCCAGCGTTCGAGGCCTTATCTCTTCTCCAACACGCTGGCTCCGGTCATCGCCGCTGCGTCGCTGAAGGTTTTCGATCTCATCGAAAACGGCAGCGCGTTGCGCGAGAAGCTTTCCGCGAACGCGGCGCTGTTCCGCTCCGAGATGACGAAGCTGGGCTTCACGCTGGCGGGCGAGGGGCATCCGATCATCCCCGTCATGCTTGGCGATGCCAAGCTGGCGCAGGACATGGCGGCGCTGATGTTGAAGAAGGGCGTTTATGTCATCGGCTTCTCCTTCCCGGTCGTGCCGAAGGGCCAGGCCCGCATCCGCACCCAGATGTCGGCTGCGCATTCCAAGGCGGATGTCGAGCGCGCGATCACGGCCTTTGCCGAGGCCGGTCGCGAACTTGGAATCATTTAAGGGGTTTGGGAGAGTAATTTTATGTCGAACATGATGAAGGCGCTGGTCAAGTCGAAGGCGGAAGTCGGGCTCTGGATGGAGAACGTTCCGGTTCCCGAGGTCGGCCCGAACGACGTGCTGATCCGCGTAAAGAAGTCCGCCATCTGCGGCACGGATGTTCATATCTGGAATTGGGACCAGTGGGCGCAGAAGACCATTCCGGTGCCGATGGTTGTCGGCCATGAATTCTGCGGCGAAATCGCCGAGATCGGTTCAGCCGTCACCAAGTATCACGTCGGCGAGCGGGTCTCCGGCGAAGGCCATATCGTCTGCGGCAAGTGCCGTAACTGCAGGGCGGGAAGGGGCCATCTCTGCCGCAACACGCTGGGGGTCGGCGTCAACCGCCCCGGTTCCTTCGGTGAATTCCTCTGCATCCCCGAGAGCAATGTCGTGCCGATCCCGGATGATATTCCCGACGAGATCGCTGCGATCTTCGATCCCTTCGGCAATGCGGTGCATACCGCGCTTTCCTTCGATCTCGTCGGCGAAGACGTGCTGGTCACCGGCGCAGGCCCGATCGGTATCATGGGGGCGCTCGTTGCCAAGCGCTCCGGCGCTCGCAAGGTGGTCATCACCGACATCAATCCGCATCGGCTGGACCTCGCGCGCAAACTCGGCATCGACTATGTTGTCGACGCTTCGAAGGAGAATCTGGCCGATGTCATGAAGGCGATCGGCATGACGGAGGGCTTCGACGTCGGCCTGGAGATGTCGGGTGCGGCGCCCGCCTTCCGCGATATGATCGACAAGATGAACAATGGTGGCAAGATCGCCATTCTCGGCATTGCGCCGGCCGGTTTCGAGATCGACTGGAACAAGGTCATCTTCAAGATGCTGAATCTGAAGGGCATCTATGGCCGCGAGATGTTCGAGACCTGGTACAAGATGATCGCCTTCGTGCAGGGCGGGTTGGATCTTTCGCCGGTCATCACGCACCGCATCAAGATCGATGAGTTCCGGGATGGTTTCGAGGCGATGCGCTCGGGCAATTCCGGCAAGGTCGTGATGGATTGGATGTAAGGAGGATAGGATGATCTACGAGGGAAGCTGCCATTGCGGCAATGTCGCTTTCGAGGCGGAGGGCGATTTCAAGGAAGCTCTCGACTGCAATTGCTCCCTTTGCCGGCGTCGAGGCGGTCTCCTGGGCTTCGTGCCGCGCGCGAAGCTGACATTGAAAACGCCTGAGGAGAACCTCTCGACCTATACCTTCAACAAGCATGCCATCAAGCATCACTTCTGCGCCAATTGCGGCATCGCACCGTTCGGCGAGGCCGATGCGCCCGACGGCACGGCAATGGCGTCGATCAACCTCCGCTGCATTCCGGCCATCGATCTCGCGGCATTGAAGGTGACGCATTACGACGGACTGTCGCACTAGCGGCTGTATTGCCACCTGTAGATGAGCTGGCGGTCGCCACTATAAAGCCGCAGACAACACCGATATGAGGGGTGAGGGCGTTGCGCCCTTGTCTTTTCCTGGTGACATCCTATCTAAGCGAAGCGATCGCTTGAGCGGTTCCAAGCCTGTGGATAAGGCTTTTTCCATGTTTTTGGCGGCTTTTTTTGTGGAAAAGCTTGACGAGAACAAAAATTGTGGGAATCACCGTTCGACTTGAAAGCGGTGGACTGGGTCAGGGCGGATCGCACATAACCATGGCCGGTGATTTCGATGCATGGAAGCTCTGTCATTCTGGGCCGGCAATTGTGGTTAATCGGGCTTTAAAGGTCATCCCGTTAGGTGGGTAAAAGGTGATTCGAGGCTTGCGTTTGCGCGCTCAGGCTTCGAGGGCCATTCACCGCAGCGAGTTTGAATAGCGTCAGGAAGGCGACGATATAAATGGCAACCAAGGTCAAAGAGAACGAAGAAGCGGAAGTCGAACGCGACGGCGCATCCGACGGCCCTCTTCTCGATCTTTCCGATGACGCGGTCAAGAAAATGATCAAGGCCGCGAAGAAGCGCGGCTATGTGACAATGGACGAGCTGAACGCCGTCCTGCCGTCCGAGGAAGTGACGTCCGAGCAGATCGAAGACACGATGGCGATGCTGTCCGACATGGGCATCAACGTCATCGAAGACGAGGAAGCCGAAGAGGCGGGCCAGGGCAGCACTGACGACGACGACGCCGGCGGCGATGAGGAGAGCGAGGGCGGCGAACTCGCACCTTCCAGCGGCACCGCACTTGCGACTGCCAAGAAGAAGGAGCCGACCGATCGTACCGACGACCCGGTGCGCATGTATCTGCGCGAGATGGGTTCCGTCGAGCTTCTGTCGCGCGAAGGCGAAATCGCCATCGCCAAACGCATCGAGGCCGGCCGCGAAACGATGATCGCAGGCCTCTGCGAAAGCCCGCTCACCTTCCAGGCGCTCATCATCTGGCGCGACGAACTGAACGAGGGCACGACCCTGCTTCGCGAGATCATCGATCTCGAAACGACCTATTCCGGTCCGGAAGCCAAGGCTGCGCCGCAGTTCCAGAGCCCGGAGAAGATCGAGGCCGACCGCAAGGCCGCCGAGGAGAAGGAAAGGACCCGCCGCCCGCGTTCCGGCGACGACGACATTACCGATGTCGGCGGCGAAGGCTTGCCTGTGGAAGAAGAGGAAGAGGACGAGGACGAATCCAACCTGTCGCTGGCCGCCATGGAAGCGGAACTGCGTCCGCAGGTCATGGAAACGCTCGACCTTATCGCCGAGACCTACAAGAAGCTGCGCAAGCTGCAGGACCAGCAGGTCGAGCAGCGCCTTGCCGCTACCGGCACGCTGTCTTCCGCGCAGGAGCGCCGCTACAAGGAACTGAAGGACGAGCTGATCAAGGCGGTCAAGTCGCTGTCGCTCAACCAGAACCGCATCGAAGCGCTCGTCGAGCAGCTTTACGACATCAACAAGCGCCTCGTTCAGAACGAAGGCCGCCTGCTGCGTCTGGCTGAATCCTACGGCGTCAAGCGCGACTCGTTCCTGGAACAGTATCAGGGTGCCGAGCTTGATCCGAACTGGATGAAGTCGATCGGCAATCTGGCGGCGCGCGGCTGGAAGGAATTCGCCAAGGGCGAAAACACCACGATCCGCGACATCCGCCAGGAGATCCAGAATCTCGCGACGGAAACCGGTATTTCGATTTCGGAATTCCGCCGCATCGTGCACATGGTGCAGAAGGGCGAGCGCGAAGCGCGCATCGCCAAGAAGGAAATGGTCGAAGCGAACCTTCGCCTCGTCATCTCCATCGCCAAGAAGTACACCAACCGCGGCCTGCAGTTCCTCGACCTCATTCAGGAGGGCAACATCGGCCTGATGAAGGCGGTCGACAAGTTCGAGTACCGCCGCGGCTACAAGTTCTCGACCTATGCGACGTGGTGGATCCGTCAGGCGATCACCCGCTCGATCGCCGACCAGGCCCGCACGATCCGCATTCCGGTGCACATGATCGAGACGATCAACAAGATCGTTCGCACGTCGCGCCAGATGCTGCACGAGATCGGCCGCGAGCCGACGCCGGAAGAACTGGCGGAAAAGCTCGCCATGCCGCTCGAAAAGGTCCGCAAGGTCCTGAAGATCGCCAAGGAGCCGATCTCGCTCGAAACCCCTGTTGGGGACGAAGAAGATTCGCATCTCGGCGATTTCATCGAGGACAAGAATGCGCTGTTGCCGATCGACGCCGCCATCCAGGCGAACCTGCGCGAGACGACGACGCGTGTTCTGGCATCGCTGACGCCGCGCGAGGAGCGTGTGCTGCGCATGCGCTTCGGCATCGGCATGAACACCGACCACACGCTCGAAGAAGTCGGCCAGCAGTTCTCGGTTACCCGTGAGCGTATCCGCCAGATCGAAGCGAAGGCGCTGCGCAAGCTCAAGCACCCGAGCCGCTCCAGAAAGCTTCGCAGCTTCCTGGACAGCTAAGAACGTGCCGGCTGCACGACAGCCGTCGTGCGACTGATTTGATGATTGAAGAGCCGGGTTCGTCCCGGCTCTTTTGCGTTTGGGCCTCCACACATTCCTTCGCTTTCCGCAGGCCGGAATGGTATAGTCTGCGCACGGGGGAAGGGACCGGCCGCAGCGCGTGAGCAAGGTCGCCACATACCTGCGTGGACCAAAACCCTCCGTGGGGAGGTGTGCAATGACCACTTATGTCATGCTTATCAACTGGACAGATCAAGGCATTCGCACTGCACGCGACTCGGCAAAAAGGCTGGACGCGGCCAAGAAGGCGCTCGGCGATATGGGCGGCTCCTTCAAGAACTTCTTTCTGACGATGGGCGACTACGACATGGTTGCCGTATGCGAGGCGCCGGACGATGCCGTGATGGCACGGTTTACCCTGCAACTTGCAACGGGCGGCAATGTTCGTACGCGGACGCTGAAGGCATTCCCCGAGGCTGCCTATCGTGAAATCATAGGCTCTCTCAGCTAGTTGCAATTGCAGGCTCGTGAACAATAGACGATATGGACCATTCGCCGCGCGGCTCTCGACCGGCCGCGCGGAAAGCACTTTTTTGTTTTATGGCTTGATGATGCCTTCTTAAAAGGCCACATCGGTAGCTTGTCGTGAGCATCATCCGTGGGCATGCAGAAGATCGTCAAAAAACGCTGGGGGCAGATCAGTTGGGGCGTGGCAGCCTCGATTGCATTGCACGTCGCCGTTGTCGCCTTCTTCCTCGTCAAATTACCAGAGCCGCCGCCGGAGCCGCCCAAAGAAGAGACCGTAAACGTCGATCTGGTGCCGCCGCCCGAGGAGAAAAAGCCGGAAGAGAAGAAGCCAGAAGAAAAGAAGCCGGAGATGCCAAAGATAGAGGAGAAGGCGGAAAAGCCGCCGGCACCCCCGCCAGCGCCACCGCCGCCTCCGCCACCAGAGGCCAAGCCGGAAGAAAAGCCGCCTGAAGCGCCGAAATCAGAAGCGAAGAATGATCCCTCCGGCAAGGAGGGGAAGGGTCAACCCATGCCTGTTCTCAGGCCAGTCTTCGAATTCGGCGATAAGGATACCGGCCCCCGGAAATCCGAAACCGGCAACGCGGCCGCGGAGGCTGGCAAGCCGCCGGTAACGCCGCCCGACGAGCAGAAACCCGAGGAGCCCAAGCCAGTCGAGACGGCTGCGGCAAAGCCGCCCGTTACCGACAAGCCGCCGGCAAATCCCGTGCCGGAGGACGTTGACTTGCCGCAGGTGGATGTCGCCAATATCGACACGCCGAAGGACGGTCCTGCGGCTGGCGCGCAAGATGAGGCGAAGGTCGCTCTCGAACAGGCGAAGCCCTCCGAAAAACCGAAGACCGAGCAGACGGAGATGGCGAAGGCTGAAAAGCCGAGTGAGCTGAAAGAAGCCAAAACGCTGTTCTCGCAGAACGAAACGGATGATCCGATCGCCCGGACCGCAATTGGTAGCCTGCCGCGGGGCATGCGGGCCGCCCAACTTTGCAGCACGGAGCTTCGCGAGCAACTGGTTCACGGCTCGCCTGCCTACAGTCCGGTGATGGTCCCCAATTATGCTCTGCCGCGCGGCACGGTGCTTGATATCCGCCGCGGTGCTTTTCGCACGCGCGACGGCTGGTATGACGTTCAATACCGCTGCGAGGTGGACCAGGGCGTAACCAAGGTTGTCTCGTTCGCCGTTGATGTCGGCGATCCGATCCCGCCCAACCAATGGCGGGCCCGCGGCTTTCCGGAATACTGACGGGCGGCGTGTCGCGTCAGCCTTGCGCAAGTGAGCCCCTGTAGTCCGCTTTCATCGTAGAATATTCCGGTGACTGAAAGGACCAGGAGATGTCGAACGACATTGACCGCTTCTTCGAAATGCAAGATGAGGCCGTAAGCCTGGCATTTCTCGAAAACAAGGGTGATGAACTGACCGATGTTCTTGTCGCCGCACTTGAAGATGCCTTGAAAATCCTCTCCGACGAAATCCGCCCTGAAAGGCTCCACTGACATCACCAGACAGGCGTTCAATTTCGAGAGCGCCCGTTTGCTGCGAATTGTCCGCAGGGATGAATTGCGGTAGCCCGTGATGCTCCGCAACGAGCTTTGGGACTTTCCATGAACGATTGGCTTCCTGAGCGCGAAGGGATGCCGCCGGCAATTGCCGCACATCTTTCCGGCTATCGGCCGCTGCGCGATGCGATGGGGCGTTCCGCCGCAAATGTCTTCAGACTGGAGGCGGACGGCCGTACGCCGCTTTACCTGAAGGTCGAAAAAGCAGGTCCTTTTCCCGAGCTCAGCGACGAAGCGGCCCGGCTTGGCTGGCTGAAGTCCATGGGCCTTGCCTGTCCCGATGTCGTCGCCCAGACAGCCGATGGAGCGAGGAACTGGTTGCTGATGACGGCGCTGCCGGGCTGCGACCTCGCGAGCAATTCTGCGTTTTCCCCCTTGAAGCGCGTCGAGATCACGGCGGCTGCGCTCGTCGAGCTGCATCGCCTTGATGTCGGTCTCTGCTCTTTCGATCATCGGCTGGAAAGGCGCATCGCGGCCGCGAAGGCGCGCATGGAGGCCGGCGTCGTCGATGAGACGGACTTCGATGCGGTGCGGATGGGCAGGAGCGCCGCAGCGCTCTTTACCGATCTCGAGAATATGAGGCCTGGCAGCGAGGATCTTGTGGTGACGCATGGCGATGCCTGTCTGCCGAACTTCATAGCGCTGAATGGCGGCTTTTCCGGCTATATCGACAGCAGCCGTCTCGGCGTTGCTGACCGCTATCAGGACATCGCGCTTGCCTGCCGCAGCATCCAGTTCAATCTCGGCGCCGCTTTGGTTCGGCCCTTCCTCGATGCCTATGGAATGGCGGATATCGATCCGGCGCGGCTTGATTATTACCAGCTCCTTGACGAGTTCTTCTGACTTCCGGTGATTGCAGATAGCCTGTGCTGCTGGCACAGTGGCTGGCGTTGATCGTAGGCCGGAGCAGACATGGCAACGAGCCAATTCAGGATGCTTCGCTCGGCGATAGCCGGAATCGAAGCGGTCGAGGCGCGGACGCGGCACAGCTTCCCGCGGCATACTCACGAGCAATTCGGTATTGGCCTGATTTTCGCCGGAGCTCAGAGGTCGCTGAGCGGGCGTGGCATGGTCGAGGCGCAAGCCGGGGACCTCATCACCGTCAACCCGAATGAAGTCCATGACGGCGCGCCGATCGGCGAGGGGCGGTCGTGGCGCATCCTCTACTTCGATCCGGCCGTCATCGGTGACCTCACGAACGATATCGGCGAGGGTAGGGCGATGCGCTCCGAAATCCCGCGGCCGGTCATCCACAATGTTCCCCTAGCGGAGCGCTTCGCCAGCCTCTTTGCTGCGGTCACCGGCGGACCCGCGCAGGGCGATCTCGCGCGCGAGGAGCGACTCCTCGCGCTGGTCGCCGACGTCATGCGGGAGCAGCCGATGCCGGAAACCGCGCGGACGGCGCCGGGCGCTGTCGCCAAGGCAATAAGCCTGATCGACGACGATCCCCTCGCCAAGCTCTCGCTTGCCGATCTGGCGCGGGAAAGCGGGCTCAGCCGATTTCAAGCCCTGCGTGCTTTCACAAAGGCAACGGGAATGACGCCGCACGCCTATCTCATTCAGTGCCGAATCCACCTGACCCGCCGCCTGATCGCTTCCGGCACGCCGCTTGCCGAGGCTGCCTTCGCCAGCGGGTTTTCCGACCAGAGTCATATGACCCGCGTCTTCGTCGCCAGATACGGCCTGTCGCCGCGCACCTATGCGAGAGCATTGGCCTGACGGCCTGCAATTTCGTTCAAGATGTTTCTCTGGCTTCGCGGTTCTCTTCGTCCACCAAAACGGAGAGGGCAATGACGAGAGCGTTTCAAGGCTACATCTATCTGACGCTGGCGATGATCACGGTGGGCAGCACGGTCATCGCAAGCAAGGTCATCGCGTCGGGTCTTCCGCCCTTTACGGCAACGGCGCTGCGTTTCGCCATGGCTTTCCCTTTCTTCCTCCTTTTGAGGCATCTTAGCCGGTCCCGGCTGCCACGACTGTCCCGCCACGACTGGTTGATCCTCCTGACGCAGGCAGGGGCTGGCAGCGTCGGCTACACGACGCTGCTGATCTCGGGCCTTCGACTGACATCGGCGGCAAATGCCGGCGTCATCATCGGTACGCTGCCGGTCGTCTCGGCGGCGATCTCGATCCTCATCCTCGGGGAGAGGCCGCATCGCTTTTTGCTGGCTGCGATCGCGCTTGCCGCCTCTGGCGTTTTCTCGATCGCCGCAACGCCCGGCGCATTGGCGGGCGGCTCACTGGCCGGCAATGCGCTGATCCTTGGGGCGGTCTTCTGCGAAGGGCTGTTCATCCTCCTCAACAAGCGCATGCAAACCGAAATACCGCCGCTGACGCAGTCGGCGCTGATGACG
Organism: Rhizobium sp. P32RR-XVIII; assembly: GCF_012641395.1. Taxonomy (GTDB): domain Bacteria; phylum Pseudomonadota; class Alphaproteobacteria; order Rhizobiales; family Rhizobiaceae; genus Rhizobium. The sequence continues at coordinate 268,383 of NZ_JABAIH010000004.1, forward strand.
GGCATCGGTTTGGCCGTCGCGGGCATTGCGGCCCTGTTCGAAAACCATGCCGCAAGCGGATTCTCACCCGCGGCGCTGATCGCCGTTCTTTATTATGCGCTCGTGCCGACCGTCGGCGGGTTCATTCTATGGTACGCGGGCTCCGAGCGCGTCAGCGGCAGCGAGGCGTCGCTGTTCACAGCGATCGCACCGGTCTCCGCCGTCATCCTCGCTTTCGTTTTGCTTGGCGAAGATGTCGGCCTCAACCAGCTTCTTGGAATCGCCTGTGTGATCGCCGCTGTTGTGGGGCTCGGGTTTTCCGCGCTTGTTCGTGTGCGGCGCGCGTGACTGGCACGTTCAAAACGTCGACGGCCGCCCTTGGGAAGCCTCTAGCACGGCCCTATGTAAGAGGCAGACAAGTTTGCGGAGGCGACGTCATGTCAGACAAGCCGATCAAGATTCCCGGTCCCGATCATCCAATCACCATCGAACACAATCCAGCCCGCGTTGTCGTCAAGCTCGACGGCTGGGTCATTGCGGACACGCACGATGCGCTGACGTTATGCGAGGCTTCCTATCCGCCGGTGCAGTATATTCCGCGCAAGGATGTCGATATGTCGCTGCTTGCGCGCACCGATCATTCGACCCGTTGTCCCTATAAGGGCGATGCGTCCTATTACAGTATCGTGCCGGGCGGGGAGCGCTCCAAGAATGCGATCTGGACCTATGAGGCGCCGAACGACGCCGTCCGCGAGATAAAGGATCACATGGCCTTCTATCCCGATCGAGTGGATTCGATCGAGGAGTTGCAGGCGCCCGAGGCCGGCCAGTTCTAACGCTCCGCTCCGACCAGACAGCGCACGAGGCCTTCCAGCGAGACCCGGCCGGCGGGGAGGCCGTCGCCGCTTGTTACGGTCGCGTGGTTCACGTTGCTTTCCGTCATTATCCGCATGCCCTCCTCGACGGTCAATTGGCCGGGGATGCGGATGACGGTCTCGCTTGCGGGATTGCTCAAGGGCTCCATTAGCGCTTCGATCCGGATGACGCGACTGCGGTTCACTTCCTTCACGAAGGCCTCGATGTAGTCGTTTGCCGGGTTGAGAACGATATCGGCGGCGCTTCCCTGCTGGATGACCTCGCCATCGCGCAGGATGGCGATCTTGTCGCCAAGCCGCAACGCTTCATCGAGATCATGGGTGATGAAGACCACGGTCTTCTTCAGCTCTTTCTGCAGGTTGAGCAGCACGGTCTGCATGTCGACGCGGATCAGCGGATCGAGGGCCGAGTAGGCCTCGTCCATCAAGAGGATCTCTGCGTCGTTGGTGAGTGCGCGGGCAAGGCCGACGCGCTGTTGCATGCCGCCCGAAAGCTGGTTCGGGTAGTGGCCGCCAAATCCGTCGAGCCCGACGCGCTTGATCCAGACATTGGCGCGGTCTTCGCGCTCCGCTTTCGGAACGCCCTGGACCTCGAGCCCGTAGACGGTGTTCTGCAGCACGTTGCGATGCGGAAGCAGGCAGAATTTCTGGAACACCATCGCCGTTCTGCGGCGGCGGAATTCGCGAAGCCCGTCCTCGTTCATCTTGCAGACATCGTTGCCGCCGTAAAGCACTTCGCCCGAGGTCGGGTCGATCAGCCGGTTGATGTGGCGGATCAGGGTCGACTTGCCCGAGCCGGAAAGCCCCATGATGACGGTGATGCTGCCGCCGGGAATCGAGATGTTGATGTCCTTGAGGCCGAGGACGTGCCCGTGCTCCTTGTTGAGCTCGGTCTTCGACATGCCCTTGGAGACCGCCTCGACAAAATCGCGGCCGCGTGGACCGAAGATCTTGTAGAGATTGCGTATTTCGATCGATTGACTAGCCATGCACGACTTCCCGGTGCTTCTGCAGCCTCAGACCATAGGCCTGGCTGATGCGGTCGAAGATGATTGCGATGCCGACAATGGCGAGACCGTTGAAGACGCCGAGCGTGAAGTACTGGTTGGCGATGGCCTTGAGCACCGGCTGGCCGAGGCCCTGGACGCCGATCATCGAGGCGATGACGACCATGGCGAGCGCCATCATGATGGTCTGGTTGATGCCGGCCATGATGGTCGGCAGCGCAAGCGGCAGCTGGACGTTGCACAGTTTCTGCCAGCTCGATGAGCCGAAGGCGTCGGCCGCTTCGAGCACGTCCTTGTCCACCAGGCGGATGCCGAGATTGGTGAGACGGATCATCGGCGGCAACGCGTAGATAACGACGGCAATCACCCCCGGTACGCGGCCGATGCCGAGCAGCATGACGACCGGGATCAGATAGACGAAGCTCGGCATGGTCTGCATGACGTCGAGCACGGGGTTGACGATGCTCTGCAGCCGGTTGGAGCGCGACATGCCGATGCCGATCGGGATGCCGACGGCGATCGAAAGCACGGTGCAGACGAAGATCATGGAAACGGTCTTCATCGTGTCTTCCCACATGTCGAACCAGCCGATCAGGAGAAGCGTCACGACACAGCTGACGACGATCTTCCAGTTGCGGCTTGCAAGCCAGGCGAGGCCGGCAATGATCAGGATCACCAGCGGCCAGGGCATGCCGGTGAGCAGCCGTTCAGCCCAGATCAGAAAGCTTTGAAGCGGGCTGAAGAAGGATTCGATGCTATCGCCGTAAGCGCGGGTAAAAGCGCGGAAGCCTTCGTCCACGTTCTTTTTCAAGATACGCAGCGTATCGGCATCCATCGTCGGAAATTTCCAGAGCCAGTCCATGTCGAGTTCCCCATGGCAAAAGCAGCGGCGGCCATCGTCTTCTCACGGCCGTCGCGCAAAAGGATCAGGCTGACGGTGCCTCAATGTCAAGGCGCCGCCTGCCTGCAGATCATGAGGGATCAGAGTGAAGCCTTGATCTTCTCGGCAACTTCCGGAGAGACCCATTCCTTCCACTGGGCTTCGTTTTCCTTGAGGAAGTGTTTGGCGCCATCTTCGCCGGTTGCCTGATTGTCGGTCATCCAGGCAATGAGCTTGTTGACCGTGTCGTTCGTCCACGCGCGCTTGTTGAGATAGTCCATGGCCGGGCCCGCGCGATCGGCAAAGCTCTTGCTCACCAGCGTCTGAACGTCGTCTGCCGGCCAAGCGTTCGGCTTCGGATCGGGGCAATCGGCAATCGAGGTGCAACGCTTCCACTCGGCCGCATCATAGTCCACGCCATAGCCGAGCTTCACCATCTCGTACTTGCCGAGCAGCGAGGTCGGAGCCCAATAATAGCCCACCCAGGCCTGCTTGCCCTCGTATGCCTTGGCGATTGAGCCATCGAGGCCGGCCGCCGAGCCGGTATCAACCAGAGTGAAATTCGCCTTGTCGCCGCCGTTCGCCTTGAAGAGCTGCGTGGTCACGACCGTGCCACCCCAGCCCTGCGGGCCGTTGAAGACGGCGCCCTTGCTCTTGTCTTCCGGAGCCGGGAAGAGTTCCGGATGCTTGAACAGATCCGGGATCGTCTTGATGTCGGGATGGGCTTCGGCGATGTACTTGGGAATCCACCAGCCCTGGATGGCGCCGTCGGAGAGGATCTTGGCGGCCGCCACGACCTTGCCCCCTTCCAGGCCGCGCTTGACGAGTTCCGGCTGCAGGCTCACCCAGGCTTCCGGCGCGATATCCGGCTCGCCTTTTTCAGCCATTGAAGTCAGCGTCGGCACCGTATCGCCGCTGACGATCTCGGCTGTACAGCCGTAGCCTTCCTCGAGGATGACCTTGTCGAGATTGGCTGCAACTTCGGCAGATTGCCAGTTCATGCTCGCGATGGTGACATTGCCGCATTCGGCGGCCGAAGCCGCGCCTCCAAGACCGAGCAGGCCGGCGGCAAGGACGGTGGAAGCCAAAAGTACTTTCATTTTCTTGTTCCCTCTGGTCGCGGTGTAACGTGAACCCGGGCGCCTGCGGCACCGCGTCCGCCAGCAAGTCTATTGAGCCTGCTTTCATCCGCCATGCGCCATCCCGATTGCGTCAGAAAATGGCGCATTGACGCTTTCTTTCAATGATTGCTGAAATTGCTTGCGGCACTGCCTGCCACAGAGGCGCCCGCGCCCATTTGCTCGAGCGCAAGCCGCAGGCGCGGTGATTTTTCTTCAGTGGCAATGATTAAATTTTCCGCCATTGGTTGACAAGCCAGCCATCCAGGCAGAACAGACACTTATAAAAATCCTATAAATGGCTCAGCGGGTTCCGCCGGCCGAAAGTGTTCAAATGGATACTGTTCAAGCGCTGCCGGGTAGCGTTCTTCGTCATCCCGGTTACCTCAATTTCGCGGCTTCTCGCGTTTTCTCCTCCCTTTCATTCCAATGCGTCGCAATCGCGATGGGCTGGATGATCTACGACCAGACGCACAGCGCCTTTGCGCTGGCGCTCGTGGGCCTCTGCCAATTCCTGCCGATGGTTGTGCTGACCTTCGTCGTCGGCCACGTCGCCGATCGTTTCGACCGCCGCCGAATCGGCCTTGTCTGCCAACTGATCGAGGCAGCGACCTCGCTGTTGCTTGCGGTCGCCACCTGGCAGCAGTGGCTGACGCCGGCGGGTATTCTCGTTGCCGTCACGATTCTGGGCGCCACCACCGCCTTCGAGCGGCCGACCATGGCAGCACTGCTGCCGAACATCGTGCCCGGATCGATGCTGCAGCGGGCGGTCGCGACCACTACCTCGATGCAGCAGACGGCATTCATCGTCGGCCCGTCGCTCGGCGGCCTGCTTTACGGCGTCCATCCGGTCGCACCCTTTGCCGTTGCTGCCGTGCTCTTTGCCGTTGCCAGCTTCAATGTGATTTCGATCCGCATGCAGTGGACGCCTGCTAAACGCGAGCCGGTGACGCTGACGTCGGTATTTGCCGGCGTCTCGTTTATTCGGAGCCGTCCGGTCGTGCTCGGGACGATCTCGCTCGATCTCTTTGCCGTGCTGCTCGGCGGCGCCACCGCGCTGCTGCCGATGTTTGCGCGGGATATCCTGCATGCCGGTCCCTGGGGGTTGGGATTGCTGCGCGCCGCACCGGCGATCGGCGCTCTCGTCATGTCGATCATGCTGGCACGGCGGCCGCTGAGGAGCCATGTCGGAATCAAGATGCTCGCTGCCGTCGCGGTCTTCGGCGTGGCGACGATCGTCTTTTCGCTCTCCACCAATATCGCGCTGTCTGTTTGCGCGCTGTTCGTCGTCGGGGCATCCGATACCGTCAGCGTCGTGGTGCGCAGCTCGCTCGTCCAGCTTTTGACGCCGGATGAGATGCGTGGCCGCGTAAATGCGGTCAATTCGCTCTTCATCGGTACGTCCAATCAGCTCGGCGAATTCGAATCCGGCATGCTGGCAGGCTTCATGGGACCGGTCGTCGCCGGCATCATCGGCGGCGTTGGCACCATTGCCGTCGTATTGATGTGGATGCGTCTTTTCCCCGATCTCGCCAAGGTCAGGACCCTTCAGGGCTAGCCCTGCCGCTGAAAAACGCCGGATCACGCCTATGTTACCGTCGAGGCTGTCGGGCCTCGCGCCCGTCATTCGTCCTTGAAGCGTCAACAGCAAATTGGGAGAATGAAAAATGACTTATGTCGACGGGTTCATCGTAGCGGTCCCCAAGAACAAGGTGGATGCCTACAGGGAATTCTCAGCCTTCGCCGGCTCGATCTGGAAGGAGTACGGCGCTCTCAAATATGTCGAGTGCGTCGCTGATGACGTGCCTTATGGCGAACTCACATCCTTCCCGCGCGCCGTTCAGGCCACGGACGACGAGACGGTCGTCTTCGCGTGGGTAACCTATCCTTCGCGAAAAGAGCGCGACGACATTCTCGCCAAGGTCATGGCCGATCCGCGGCTGAAGGGCGAAGAATGGAAGACGATTTTCGACGGCAAGCGCATGATCTATGGCGGCTTTCAAACGATCGTTGAACTTTGACAGAGGAGGCCCATGCCCCAGAGGATTATCTCCATCTCGACCCGCGGCCAGGGCCTTTATGAATTCACCGACCAAGCGGCGGCCTTCGTCCGCGCCTGCGGCGCCGACGAAGGTCTGCTCACTGTTTTTGTGCGCCACACCTCCTGCTCGCTGCTGATCCAGGAGAATGCCGATCCCGACGTGCAGACGGACCTCAACGCCTTTTTCCGTCGGCTCGTGCCGCCGTCATCGGACCCATCGATGCGCTGGATCGTCCATACGGCAGAGGGATCAGACGATATGCCCGCCCACATCAAGGCGGCGCTGACGCAGGTTTCAATCGGCATACCCGTTACGAGCGGCAAGCTGGCGCTCGGCACCTGGCAGGGTCTCTACCTTTTCGAGCATCGCGACCGTCCTCACAGTCGCCAGATCGTGCTGCATCTCAGCGCCTGAACCGCGGCTGAATGCGCAATTCGAACATCATTCAGCTTTAGCCCTCTAGTGTCGAATCATCCCCGACGGGACGGTTCGTGCATACATTGAAACTAAGGAAACCCTGAATGACCAATCTTATTGCCAAAGCGTCACTTGCGGCATTGCTTGCCATTGCTTCCATTCCGGCCACCGTGTCGAGCGCTGCAGCCGCAAGCCCGGAGCGCGGCGTTGTTGTCGACGTTCAGTATCATCGCCCGCCGCCGCCGATGCGGGGTGGTTGCTCGCCGAGAGAGGCTCTTCGTGCGGCTCGCTGGTCCGGCCTGCGCGACGTGCAGGTCGTTAACGTCACGCCCCGCCGTGTCGTCGTTGAAGGCCGTGCCCGCCGTGGCTGGGACCGGGTGTCCTTCGCAAACGTGCGCGGTTGCCCGTTGATCCGCCGCTAGAATAGCAGACCGCCGGTCTTCGGACACGGCGCAAGAACCGCCTTTGCCGCTTCTCCTCGGATCATGGCAAGGGCGGTTTTTTATTGCCGGAGTTAGGCCGCGAAAAGAAAAAAGCCTCGCGTAAGCGAGGCTGGAGTTCGCGCCGCTTCGGGGAAAAACGGAAGCGACGCCGATGTCTCTAGTACCGTAGAGTACGGCTGCAAAGTTCACTTTCGTCCATTCCGGTACGCCTTTGCGTCAAAGGTTGAATTTAATGGCCCTTGCCGGTCCGCCGTGCGAGCTCGCATCTCAAGCGCTGTTGGACCGTTCCAATAATATTCTCCCGCAACTTAGCGCCGCAGCCAAGCGCTATCAGCTAATTTGCTTGACATACTTGGAACGTTCCAATAAATTTTGGTCGTTCTTTGGAGGAGGAGCGCCATGGGAAGGGAGCGGGTGACCGTGATCGACATTGCGAACGCTGCAGGCGTTTCGAAGTCGACTGTGTCACTCGTTCTGCAGGGAAGCTCGCTCGTCAACGAAGGCACGCGGGCGAAGGTGAATGTCGCGATCCGCGAGCTCGGCTATGTCTATAACCGCGGCGCCGCCAATCTGAGACAGGCAAATGCCAAGTCGAAGATCGTCGGCATGGTGGTGAACGATCTGACGAACAGCTTCTTTGCCGAACTCGCCGTCGGCATCGACAGCGTCATGCAATCGGCTGGTTACGTGCAGTTTCTCGCCAATACAGGCGAGAACATCGATCGGCAGCGCGAGGTCATAGCCTCAATGCGCGAACACGGGATCTCCGGGCTCATCATCTCGCCGGCACGCGGCACGGAAGCTGCCGATTTTCGGGCGCTCGCCCAGGCCGGGATTCCGGTGGTAGTGGCGGTTCGCAATGTCCCCGGTGCGCGGGTTTCGTCGCTGACTTCGGATAATCACGCGGGAGCGGCTGCTTCCGTTCGGCATCTTGCCGAGCTTGGCCATCGCCGTATCGCCTTTCTGGGCGGTTTTCCGGATACCGCGGTGTTTCACGAGCGCCTTGCAGGATATCGCGATGCGTTGAGCAGGGCAGGCCTGCACTTCGACGAGGATCTGGCAGTGGGCGCGGCACCGTCGCGGGCAGGCGGCGTTGATGCGATCGAGCGGGCGATGCGGCTTGCCGAGCCGCCGACGGCCGCGGTCTGTTTCAACGACGCGGTTGCCTTCGGTGTCTGTGACGGGCTTCGAAGCAGGCGGATGGAGCCGGGCGCCGATTTTGCTGTCGTCGGCTTCGACGACGTCATCGAGGCAAAAACGGCCGTCCCTGCGCTGACGACCGTTTCCGTCGATCCGCAAGGCATGGGCCGGCGGACGGCGCAGCTGCTCCTGAAGCAGATCAATTCGGGGACTACCGAGCCGGAGACGCTGATCAGCAACGTGCGTCTCGTGGTTCGCGAAAGCTCCGGCGCAAGCATTCAAGGAGGAGTGCGATGGCAAAGTGGGGTTTGATCGGCGCAAGTACGATTGCGAGAGAGTGGGTAATCGGCGCGATCCGCGCAGCCGGCGGCGAGGTCGTCTCCGTGATGAGCACGGATGCAGCGCGCGGCCAGGCTTATGCAGTCGAGAACGGGATTGCGAAATCGGTGACGAGCGTCGCCGATCTCGTCAATGATCCTGAGGTCGAGGCCGTCTATATCTCGACCACCAACGAGCTTCATCGCGACCAGACGCTGGCGGCCATCCAGGCCGGAAAGCATGTGCTCTGCGAGAAGCCGCTGGCTATGAGTCTGGCCGACGCCAAGGCCATGGTGAAGGCAGCCGGGGAGGCGGGCGTGGTATTGGCGACGAACCATCACCTGCGCAATGCCGCCACCCATCGGGCGATACGCGACGCGATTGCCGCCGGCAAAATCGGCAAGCCGCTCGGCGCCCGCGTCTTCCATGCCGTTTACCTGCCGCCGCATCTGCAGGGTTGGCGGCTCGACCGGCCGGAAGCGGGCGGCGGCGTCATTCTCGACATCACCGTGCACGATGCCGATACGCTGCGCTTCGTGCTCGGCGACGACCCGGTCGAGGCAATTGCCTTCGGCCAGAGCGGCGGCATGGGCAAGGCCGGCCTGGAGGACGCCGTCATGGGCGTGCTGCGCTTCAAATCCGGCGTGATCGCCCAGTTCCATGACGGCTTTACCACGAAATACGCCGAGACGGGGCTGGAGGTGCATGGCACCGACGGATCGATCGTCGCCCGTAACGTCATGACTCAGCGTCCGGTCGGCAGCGTGACTCTACGGAATGCGGAAGGCGAGACCGAACTCCAACTCGAAAGCACCAACCTCTACGAGGTGGCACTGCAGGCGTTCCACGATGCCGTGGCCGGGAAGGGCAAGCCGTCCGCGACGGGCGAGGACGGCGTCTGGTCGCTCGCGACCGGCCTTGCTGTCGTCGAAGCCGCAAGGACCGGCAAGTCGGTGAAGATCGAACCAGGACTTTGAAATGAACAAGCACATCACACCGGCGGAAGCAGCTGCCCTGATTCCCGACGGCGCAATCGTCTCCGTCTCCTCATCGAGCGGTCTCGGCTGCCCTGATCTAATGCTGAAGGTGATCGGCGAGCGTTTCGAGGCGACCGGCCATCCCCGCGATCTGACGACGCTGCATCCGATTGCGGCGGGCGATATGAGCGGCATTAAGGGCGTCGACCACATCGCCAGGAAGGGCCTGCTGAAAAAGATCATCGGCGGCTCCTATCCGTCCGGCCCGTCCTCCGCCGAGCCGCCTTTGATCTGGCAGATGATCGGCAATGACGAGGTCGCCGCCTACAACGTGCCCTCGGGCATCCTTTTCGACATGCATCGCGAGGCGGCAGCCAAGCGGCCGGGCGTGATGACCAAGGTCGGTCTCGAAACCTTCGTCGATCCGGCGCGCGAAGGCTGCGCGATGAACGCGAAGGCGGCTGCCGAACCCGTGGTCAGGAAAATCAGTTTCGAGGGCGAGGATTGGCTGTTCTTCAAGGCGATCGCGCCGCAGGTGGCGATCATCCGGGCAACGACCGCGGATGAGCGCGGCAACCTGACCTACGAACACGAAGGCGCCTATCTCGGCGGGCTCGATCAGGCGCTGGCAGCCCGCAACAATGGCGGCATCATCATCGCCCAGGTGAAGCGCATCACCAAGGAAGGCTCGCTGAAGCCGCATGACGTGCGCGTTCCCGGCATGCTTGTCGACTACGTCGTCGTCGATCCGGACCAGAAGCAGACGACCCAGACGCTCTACGATCCGGCGATTTCCGGCGAAATTTTCCGGCCGCTCGACAGCTTCCGCCTGCCGGAATTCAATATCCAGAAGGCGATTGCCCGCCGGGTGGCGCAGGAGCTGCAGGGCGGCAGTGCGGTCAATCTCGGCTTCGGCATTTCAGCCAATGTGCCGCGCATCCTGTTGGAAGAGGGGATCCATGGGGCGGTGACGTGGGTGATCGAGCAGGGTGCCGTCGGCGGCGTTCCGCTTCTCGACTTCGCTTTCGGCTGCGCCTCGAACGCCGACGCCTTCATGCCGTCGCCCTATCAGTTCACCTATTTCCAGGGTGCGGGCTTCGATGCCTCGCTGCTCTCCTTCCTGGAAATCGGCCGTGACGGCTCGGTCAACGTCTCGAAGCTCTCCTTCCGTCCGCACGTGACGGCCGGGGCCGGTGGCTTCGTCGACATCACGGCGCGGGCAAGGAAGATCGTCTTCTCGGGTATGTTCAATGCCGGCGCCAAGCTTGGCATCGAAAACGGCAAGCTGGTGATCGAGAAGGAAGGCAAGCTGAAGAAGCTCGTCAACGCCGTCGAGCACGTGACCTTCTCGGGTCCCCGTGGTGTAGCGCAGGGGCAGGATGTCACCTATGTCACCGAGCGGTGTGTGATGAAGCTGACGCCGGACGGCATCGTGTTGACGGAGATCGCGCCCGGCGTCGACCTGCAGGCGCACATCCTCGATCAATCGGAGTTTCCGCTAATTGTTTCCGATAATCTGAAGGTCATGGACGCCGCCCTCTTCGGCGAGGCGCCGATCGGCCTCAAGCTCTCGCAGAAGCCGCAGCGCGTACTCGAAGGAGGCTGCCATGGGTGAGGTCAAAGTTTCCGTCGAAGGGGTAATTGCAGTGCTGACGATCTCGCGGCCGGAGAAGCTCAACGCCTTCGACATCGATATGCTGAAGGCATTGGCTGTGGCCTGCGACGAAGTGGAGGCGAATGCCGCTGTCCGCGTTGCCATCCTGACAGGCGAGGGCAAGGCCTTTTCCGCGGGCGGCGACATCAAGGCGTGGGGCGGCATGGAGGCCAACGAATTCGGCCATGCCTGGGTGCGTTTCGGCCACCGCGTTTTCGAGCGGCTGGCGACGCTGCGCATGCCGCTGATTGCGGCGCTGAACGGCCACGCGCTGGGCGGCGGTCTGGAGCTGGCGGGTGCTGCGGATATCCGCATCGCCGAAACGCAGATCAGGATCGGCCTGCCGGAAACGGGCCTTGGCATGATCCCCGGCTGGTCGGGCACGCAGCGATTGGTGAAACGCTTCGGCGCGCAGATCGTCCGCCGAATGGTGCTCGGCGGCGAGATGTTCTCGGCGGAGGAGGCGAGAGCGAACGGCATTGTCGATGCCGTGGTCGAAACCGGCACCTCGCTTGCTGCGGCGAAGGACTATGCGGCGCGTATCGCGCAGCGCGGCCCAGCGGCGCTGGAGATTTCGAAGCTTCTGATCGCATCGGCCAACGGCGAGGACAACGGCGCGGCTGTCGAGGCGCTGGGGTCTATCCTGGCGGCAAAGACCGGCGATCTCAAAGAGGGCGTTGCGGCATTCGCCGAAAAGCGCCCGGCACAATTCAAGGGAGAATGGTGATGACGGTACTGGTGAAGCCGCAGAAGCTGGTGGACGCGAAGGTCCGCGAGTTCAGCATGCTGATCGATGGCAAATGGGTGGAGGGTGTCGAGGCGGGCACGATCGAGCGCGTGGCGCCGAGCCATGGCGTTGCCGTCAGCCGTTACAAGGCGGCGACGAAGGATGATGCGGTCAAGGCGATTGCCGCTGCCCGCAAGGCCTTCGATGATGGTCCCTGGCCGCGCATGACGGCTTCCGAGCGCTCCGGCATTCTGCTCAAGGCGGCGGATATGATCGCTGCGCGCGCCGATGAGCTCGCTTATCTCGATGCGATCGAGGCAGGCAAGCCGATCACGCAGGTGAAGGCCGAGATCGCTGGGGCAGCCGATATCTGGCGCTATGCGGCAGCACTTGCCCGCGATCTGCATGGCGAAAGCTACAATACGCTGGGCGATGGAACGCTCGGCGTCGTGCTGCGGGAGGCGGTCGGCGTCGTCTCGATCATCACCCCTTGGAACTTCCCGTTCCTGATCGTCAGCCAGAAACTGCCTTTCGCGCTTGCGGCGGGCTGCACGGCGGTGGTCAAGCCATCGGAGCTCACGTCCGGCTCGACGCTCGTGCTGGGAGAGATCCTGATGGAGGCGGGCGTTCCGGCTGGTGTCGTCAACATCATCGTCGGAACCGGCGCTGCCGTTGGCCCGACAATGACCGGCCACCCGGATGTCGACATGGTGTCCTTCACCGGCTCGACCGGTGTCGGTCGGCTGACGATGGAGAACGCCTCGAAGACCTTGAAGAAGGTATCTCTGGAGCTTGGCGGCAAGAACCCGCAGATCGTCTTTCCGGATGCCGATCTCGACGCCTTCATCGATGCCGCCGTCTTCGGCGCTTATTTCAACGCGGGCGAATGCTGCAATGCCGGATCGCGGCTCATCCTACATCGCGATATCGCGGAGGAGGTGACGGCTCGGGTGGCGGCCCTGTCGCAGAAGGTCAAGGTCGGCGATCCGCTCGATCCGTCGACGCAGGTGGGGGCGATCATCACGCCGCAGCACCTCGAAAAGGTTCAGAGCTATGTTTCCGCGGCGGCAGGCAGCGGCGCAAATATCGCCCTTGGCGGCAGCCATATCGATTTCGGTTTCGGCCAGTACATGGCGCCGACGATCCTTTCCGGTGTCAAGCCGGACATGGCCGTTGCGCGCGAGGAAGTCTTCGGGCCAGTCCTTTCGGTGTTGACCTTCGAGACGGTGGACGAGGCGATCCGCATCGCCAATGCAGTGGAATATGGCCTCTCCGCCGGCGTCTGGAGCCGCGACTTCGACACCTGCCTGACGATCGGGCGCAAGGTGCGGGCGGGCACGATCTGGATGAACACCTTCATGGATGGCGCGGCGGAACTGCCCTTCGGCGGCTATCGCCAATCCGGACTCGGCCGCGAACTGGGGCGGCATGCGGTGGAGGATTATACGGAGACCAAGACGCTCAACATGCATATCGGTGCCCGGACGGGCTGGTGGATGCCGCGCTGAGCTGCAGGCATTGCGTTCTGGGAGGATCGCGTAGTGAAGCAGCCGGATATCGTCATTATCGGTTCTGGAATCGGCGGGGCGACCATCGCCTCCGCGCTTGCGCCCTCCGGCGCCGACATTCTCATCCTCGAGGCAGGCGGTCATATCGAGGACCGGCCGGAAAACCGCGACCAGCGCGCGATCTTCCAGCGCGGCCACTTCCGGCCCAAGGAATTCTGGTACGAGATGGACGGCAAGCCGTTCAATCCCGGCAACTATTACAATGTCGGCGGCAATTCGAAATTCTTCGGCGCGGTCATGGTGCGCTACCGTCGCGAGGATTTCGCCGAGATGCGGCACCTGGAAGGCGTCTCGCCAGCGTGGCCGTTTCCCTATGAGGAGCTGGAGCCATGGTATAGCCGCGCGGAGCAGCTTTACCAGGTGCGCGGGCAGACAGGCGAAGATCCCACCGAACCGGCGCATTCCCAAGGGTATGCCTTTCCGCCGGTGCCTGACGAGCCGCCGATCGCCCTTGTCCGCGAACGCATGAAGCGGAACGGTCTTCATCCCTATTCGCTGCCGCTCGGCATCGATATCGAGCGTTGGCTCGCCAAGGCAAAGACTCCCTGGGACGCCCATCCCAACAGCTTCGACGGCAAGATGGATGCCGAGACGATCGGCCTCGCATTGGCGCTGCAACATCCGAATGTGCGCCTGCAGACCGGATCGCCGGTCACAAGACTTCAGACGGCGCCGGATGGCAGGCGGATCGAGAGGGTTTACTACCGCAAGGATGGGGCCGAGGAGACAGTATCCCCGAAACTCGTGATCCTTTCCGCAGGCGCGGTGCAATCCGCCGTGCTGTTGCTGCGCTCGGCCGATGACAAGAATCCGAACGGGCTCGCTAATAGCTCTGATCAGGTCGGCCGCAATTTCATGAACCACAATTCGAGCGCCGTGATCGCCGTCTCGCCGACCTTTCGGAATACCTCGATCTACCAGAAGACATTCGGCTTCAATGACTATTACCTCTCGGACGGTGAGGGCGGCCCGCCGCTCGGCAACGTCCAACTGCTGGGCCGGGTCTCGGGCGCGATTCTCAAGGGGAACATGCCTTCGGTGCCGGAATGGATGCTGAACCAGCTCTCGGCACATGCGATCGACTTCTACGCGATGAGCGAGGACATTCCGCATCCGGAAAGCCGCATCATGGTCAAGGACGAGCGCATTCTGCTGCAGTGGGTGCGCACGAATTGGCCGGCGCACCTGATGCTGGTGAAGAAGCTGAAGCGGGCGTTGAAGGCGGCAGGCTTTCCGCTGGTGCTCTCGAGGCCCTTCGACAAGCGGACGCCGTCGCATCAATGCGGCACGGTACGGATCGGCAATGATCCGGCGACCGCACCGCTCGACATCTGGTGCCGCGCCTTTGACCACCCGAACCTCTTCGTCGTCGATGCGAGTTATCTGCCGACGTCGGCTGCGGTCAACCCTGCGCTGACGGTGGCGGCACAGGCGCTGCGCGTCGGGGATCATATCCTGCAGAAGGAGCTGGCGTGATGGCGGGCGAGAGACGGCCGGTCGCACTTGTCACCGGCGGGAGACGCGGCATCGGACTGGCGATCGCCGAGGCACTGGCGAAGGCGGGACATGATATCGCGATCACCGGAATAGAGGATGCCGAGCCGGTCGATCAGGTGATCGAGACATTGCACACGGCCGGGGCTGAGGCCGTCTATCTGAAGTCGGATCTGGCCGATACCGGCGGGCATGCCGCAACCGTCGAGCAAGTGCTGCAAAAATTCGGCGGAATCGATTGCCTGGTGAACAATGCCGGCGTCGGCTCGGTGGTCCGCGGCGACTTCCTCGAGCTGAAGCCGGAGAATTTCGACACGGTGCTCGACACCAATCTGCGCGGAACGATCTTCTTCACGCAGGCCGTCGCCAAGGCGATGCTAACGAGCGCGAAAGAGCAAGCAAGCCGCTCGATCATCAACATCACCTCCGTGTCGTCGGGACTGACTTCCCCGGAGCGGCTGGACTATTGCATCAGCAAGGCCGGCCTTTCGGCCTTCACCAAGGGCTTGGCGGTGCGGCTCGCGGACAGCGGCATCGGCGTCTTCGAAGTGCGGCCGGGCATCATCCGCACGGCGATGGCGGAGAAGGTTTCGGAGAAATACGATGTGTTGATCGCAGCTGGGCTGGTGCCGATGAAACGCTGGGGGGAGGCCCAGGACATCGGGATGATTGTCGCCGCGCTTGCATCCGGGATTTTCGCCTTCGCCACGGGCTCGGTAATCGAGGCGGGCGGCGGGCTTTCGATTGGCCGCCTTTGAGCGGGGGAGTTGAGATGGCATATGACTACATCATTACCGGTGGCGGACCTGCCGGCTGCGTGCTCGCAAACCGGCTGAGCGAGGACCCGGAGGTCAAGGTGCTGCTTCTGGAAGCGGGCGGCAGCGATTGGAACCCACTGTTCCACATGCCGGCCGGCTTTGCGAAAATGACGAAGGGTGTCGCCAGTTGGGGCTGGGAGACGGTGCCGCAGAAGCATATGAAGGGCAGGGTGCTTCGCTATACGCAGGCCAAGGTGATCGGCGGCGGTTCGTCGATCAATGCGCAGCTCTATACACGCGGCAATGCCGCCGACTACGACCTCTGGGCAAGCGAGGACGGCTGTGAGGGCTGGGATTATCGCTCGGTTCTGCCCTATTTCAAACGCGCCGAGGACAACCAGCGTTTTGCCGACGACTACCACGCCTATGGCGGGCCGCTCGGCGTCTCGATGCCGGTTTCCGCGCTGCCGATCTGCGACGCCTATATCCGGGCCGGCCAGGAGCTGGGGATCCCCTATAATCACGATTTCAACGGCCGTCGCCAGGCCGGGGTCGGCTTCTATCAGCTGACGCAGCGCGACCGCCGCCGTTCGTCGGCCTCGCTTGGCTATCTGTCGCCGATCAGGGACCGGAAGAACCTCACCGTCCGGATGAATGCGCCCGTGACGAGGATCGTGCTCGAAGGCAGAAAGGCCGTCGGCGTCGAAGTTGCCGGCCGCAACGGCACCGAGATCATCCGGGCCGAGCGCGAGGTGCTGGTTTCTTCCGGCGCGATCGGCTCGCCGAAGCTGTTGCTGCAATCCGGCATCGGGCCTGCGGACCATCTGAGAGCGACGGGCGTGGCGGTCAAGCATGATCTGCCCGGCGTCGGCGGCAATCTGCAGGATCACCTCGATCTGTTCGTCATCTCCGAATGCACCGGCGACCACACCTATGACGGCGTCGCCAAGCTACACCGCACGCTGTGGGCGGGACTGCAATATGTGCTCTTCCGCTCTGGGCCCGTGGCATCCTCGCTCTTTGAAACCGGCGGCTTCTGGTATGCGGATCCTGATGCGCGTTCGCCCGATATCCAGTTCCATCTCGGCCTCGGCTCCGGCATCGAGGCGGGCGTTGCCAGGCTGAAGAACGCTGGGGTGACATTGAACTCCGCCTATCTGCATCCCCGCTCGCGCGGCACCGTTCGCCTCTCGTCCGCCGATCCGGCAGCGGCGCCGCTGATCGATCCGAATTACTGGAGCGACCCGCATGACCGGGCGATGTCGCTCGAGGGCTTGAAGATCGCTCGCGAGATCATGCAGCAAGCGGCGTTGAAGCCCTACGTACTGGAGGAAAGGCTTCCGGGAACCGGCGTCGCCACTGACGAGCAGCTTTTCGACTATGGCTGCGCCAATGCTAAGACGGATCACCATCCGGTCGGGACCTGCAAGATGGGCACGGATGGCGCGGCGGTCGTCGGGCTCGACCTGAAGGTGAGGGGGCTGGAAGGACTGCGTGTGTGCGACAGCTCCGTGATGCCGCGTGTTCCTTCATGCAATACCAACGGTCCGACGATCATGGTCGGCGAAAAAGGAGCGGATATCATCCGTGGGCGTGAGCCCTTGCCACGCGCCATCTTCTCCTGGGAGCGCAACGATACGCGGCCAAGAGCAAGGGCGGAGGTTCAGTAAAGCGTCAGGCGCGAATGAAGAGCGCCCCGACAAGGCCGAAAATGACGATCGATTGCAGAATGAACATCGGCCACTGATCGGACATGCTTTTCTCCACGGGCTTCGGTTCTTGAAATTATACGCTACCGCCGGAGCCGGAAACATTGCAGGCGGATGCCCTCACAGTAGCGATGCTGACATTAATCATCCTTCTACTGTGGAATTTCTCCTTTTTTGTGGTGGGGAGGAGAAGGGCAGATGGTATACTGACCTTGCGAATCGGGCTGCTCTCGGATCCGAGGTCTCGCTTCGTAGCATTGCATGGAACCTTTTATGCACTTGGTAGTTTCAGAGTGTACAGGAGGACTACTATGACCAATGATTTCAATCGACCCGGCCCCGATCTGCGTACGACGCCGACCACCGAGCGTCGTTCGCCATGGACAATGTGGATCGGTATTGCGGTTGTCGTTCTGATCATCGCCCTGGCAGCGATCTACTGGCCTCGCAGAAGCGAAACGCCAGCCACGCCGCCCGCCGGCGAAACGACCACAACCACACCGCCGGCCACGTCGACTGCGCCCGCTACTCCGCCAGCAAGCGAGTCAGCGCCAGCCACGCCGCCAGCGGCAACTCCGCCGGCCACGGAGCCAGCGCCAGCAACGCCACCGGCGACCCCAGCAACGCCACCGGCGAACCCGCCAGCGCAGCAGTAATGAAACGCCCGCCATCCAAGGCGGGCTTTTCTTTCCTGAGATGAATGCCACTCCGTTCTCGAAAGGGAACGGGGTGCGTTCGCGACGGTGATTGCCGCTTTCCTTCCTCCCCGATCAAACCTGATTGCCGGCTAGGCAACGCCTTCTCATCGAATGATCCGGTGCTTGCGGTCGATATCGATTCGCCACTCACAGCATCGTGTCGTTGCTCCTTTGCGCGGTCAGGCGTAGAAGCGCAGCTTGCTGTCGAACGACGGTTGGAATCGAAATGTTTGGAGAAACCAGGTGAGCGGAACGAAACTTTTTTCGCCTTTCGAAATCGGCGGGCTGACCCTCAAGAACCGCATCGTCATTGCGCCCATGTGCCAGTATTCGGCCGAAGACGGCAAGATGACCGACTGGCATCTCATGCATCTCGGCAACCTGGCCGCATCGGGCGCTGGCATTCTGACGATCGAGGCCACGGCCGTGACGCCGGAAGGCAGGATATCCTACGGCGATGTCGGGCTCTATTCGGACGAGTCCGAGCTTGCCATGGGACGCGTTCTGGATTCCATACGCCGCTGGTCCGATATGCCGATCGCGATACAGCTCGGCCATGCGGGGCGAAAAGCCTCGAGCGAGGTTCCATGGAAGGGCGGCGGCCAAATTCCTCCCGGCAAACCCGGCGGATGGAAGACGGTTGCCCCAAGCGACCTGCCATTCCAGCCGTCATACGATCGCCCGGAGGCGCTGGATCGCGACGGGCTGGAGCGAGTCAGGTCCGCTTTCGCGGCTGCCGCCAGGCGGGCTGCGGCGCTGGACTTGAACGCCGTTCAGATCCATGGCGCACACGGGTACCTTCTTCATCAGTTTCTATCGCCGTTGTCCAACAAGCGAACCGACCAATACGGAGGCTCGCTGGAAAACCGGATGCGCTTCCCCTTGGAAGTGTTCGACGCCGTGCGGGACGCTTTTCCCGCCGGCCGCCCCGTTACGATGAGAGTGTCTGCGACGGATTGGGTCGACGGCGGATGGGATGTTTCGGAGACCATCGAGTTCGCCAAGGCGCTCGAAGCGCGCGGGTGCAGCGCTATTCACGTTTCAAGCGGAGGCCTTTCGGCCGACCAGCAGATTGCGATCGGCCCGAGCTACCAGGTACCGTTTGCCAGACAGGTGAAGGCGGCGGTGCGGATGCCCGTGATCGCCGTTGGATTGATCACCGAGTTCGAGCAGGCCGAGGCGATCGTCAGTACCGGCGACGCGGATCTGATCGCTCTTGCGCGGGCGATCCTTTATGATCCCAGGTGGCCCTGGCATGCGGCTGCGCATTTCAACGAGACCGTTACGGCGCCAGATCAATATTTGCGATCCCAGCCACGGCAGTACAAGAAGCTCTTCGACCATCGGGGCTAAGTGCCCCCGTTGCTGACTGCCGCCCTCGGGGGCGAGAGCAGACGGCGCACCGCCTGCTCTCGCTGATCGTCAGTTGCTCGCCTTTTGCATCGCGACCTTCTCGGCGATTGCCTTGGCCAGATCGTCGCGCTCCTCGCAGCCGTTCGGGCAGAGCTTCGTCAGCCGTTCGAGCTGTTCGTTGGCCTTGGCCATATCGCCGGTTTCGACATAGAGCTCGCCTAGATACTCGCGGGCGGCCTTGTGGTCGGGCTCGAGCTCCAGTGCCTTGGTGTAATAGGTGAGCGATGTCCTGTAGTCGCCTGTCTTGCGCAGGGCAAAGCCAAGCAGGTTGTAAACATCGGCCTGCTGGGTATCCTCCGCAAGGCCGCGAAGCTCTGTGAGCGCACCCTGATAATCCCTGGCAGCGATCTTGGCGCGCACCGACGTCAAATCCGGTGCGTTCGTCGATTCGATGTTGTCGACGGCAAAGGCCGGGACGGCCTTGACCGCCGAAACCGCGGCGACGGCCGCCATCAGGATGATCGCTCCAGTCAGAATATGCCTCTTCATGGTCTTTTCTCCTTCTCTCAAGCCTGGATGGTAGGGGTAAAGCCGTAGGCGTTGCCGTCCTTGACGAAGGTGCCGTACCCCGGGAACGGAAAATGCGAGCCGCAGATCGCGATCTTGTCGGCGATCACGCGGTCGACGAGCTTGCGGCGCGTGTCGATCGCCATCGGTCCGTCCTGATCGTAGGCCCCCTGCCATTCCGGATGCGGAGCGAGCAGCGCCGGCACGTACATGATGTCGGCGGATACCATCAGCTGTTCACTTCCGCCATCGACCAGATAGACGGAGTGACCGGGCGTATGCCCTGGCGCGGCGACGATATGGACGCCGGGCGCCACCTCGGCGCCGTCCTCGACAAGCCTCCAGTTCTTCCATTTCGGAAATACCTCGGCGATGCGCTTGCCTGCCGGCTTTCTGCCTTCCGCGAGCTTTTCGACACGGCCCGGCTCCGTCCACCAATTATATTCCGCCGCGTTGACGATCAACTCGGCATCCGGAAAGACGGCCGCATTGGTGCCTTTCTCCATCAACCCCCAGACATGATCCGGATGGAAATGCGAGATCGCGATCGTGTTGATCTTCGTGTAGTCGATACCGGCCGCCATCATGTTGGCGGGCAGATGCGTGGCATTCGCCTGCCACTGGCCGACGCCCGATCCGGCGTCCATCATGATCAGCCGATCGCCGATCTTCAGGACGACGACGGTGAGCGGAATCGGCATGAACTCGGTCGGAAGTCCGGCTTTGGCGAGGGCCTCCTTGGTGTCTTCGATCGATGCGTTCTTGATGAAGGCCGGGTCGTGCGGCTTGCGCCAGATGCCGTCATAGACGGCGGTGACCTCGACCGATCCGACCCTGTATCTGTAGAAGCCGACCTCTGGTTCGTCAGGCGTATTGGCAAAGGCCGGCGAAACGAATTCCAGTTTCGAAGCAAGACCGAAAGCCGCCCCTGCGGCAGCGGTGCTGAGAACGGTACGGCGCGTCATGATGAACATCGCAAGTCTCCTCTCGTTGCGTGAACTGCGTCAGCGGAAGCCCCGGAACGGGTGCCGCTGTCGAACAAGATCGGAGACCCTCAACCGTTATTCCCGAGATATCGGGCAATCTGCATAAGCCGATGAAACGGATGGGAGATTTTTTCAACGGCATAGGAACCGCGGCTGCCGGCCTTCAAAAAAGCGGTATCTGGACGGAATAAAATAACAGGCTGAGTGATCTAGCCTGCAGAAGATATGCCTATGCGTGCGTCGAGCGAACGGAGCGGTGGAGTCCGGGAAGATGATGACAGAGGCTGAGATCAATCCGTTCTCCTTCGAGCGCCGGCCTTTCGCATGGAACCATCATCGGCCGATTGCGCTTGCCATCCGGGCAGCGGCTTTGCTCGTCGAGGCTGTGTCCGCTGCCGTGACCATGTCAGTGGAGACGGAGCGATCGTCGCGGGATGCGAAAGCGGCGGCGCATATGCCGGCTGCATCGACCGAGACGATGCAGCGGTTCCGGAGAACCATCCTCCCGCATCTTGACGACGCCTATAATTTTGCCCGTTTTCTCAGCCGCGACGCCGATGCGGCGGGCGATATCGTTCAGGAAGCCTTCCTGCGCGCTTACCGCGGCTTCGAGGGGTATCGGGGCGGTGATCCGCGCGCCTGGACGTTCGCGATCGTAAGGAACTGCTATCGCGCCTGGTTGCTTGATGGCCGGCAGAAGGCACGTTTCGAAGTGCCAATGGCGGAGGATGCGCATGCCCACGAGGCCGATTCCGCGACATACCAGGTCCCATCGGACGACGACACGCCGGAGATGTCGATCATCCGCAGAAGCGAGGCGGAACGTGTGCGGCAGGTGATCGGCGCTCTTTCGGATCCCATGCGCGAGGTGCTGGTGCTGCGGGAGCTCGAAGGCCTTTCCTATCGGCAGATAGCGGAAATCATCGACGCGCCTATCGGCACTGTCATGTCCAGGCTTGCACGGGCACGCGACGAATTCGGCAATGCCTGGCTGGCCTTGGAAAAGGGCGAGGCGAAGCGATGAGCGGCGAGCAACAGAAGGGCTGCCCCGAATGGGGTGTCATGCTCAACGGCTTCGTCGATGGGGAGCTAGATGCCGTTCACGCCGCGCAGTTCGAGGCGCATCTCGCGGGTTGCGCGTCCTGCGGGGTGGAGCTGGAAAGGGTCGCGGCGATGCGGAGGGTCGTAGGCCAGCCCGGCGTCAAGTGGAGCATGCCCGAAGAGGTGCGCTCGCGGGTGCTCGGCGGCATATCACTGGAACATGCCGTGACGGGCAGCGGCTGGAACCCAGCCGCGGCAGATAGAGGCATCTGGGCGCGCGCACTGCGCATTATCCGGCAATGGAGCCTCGTGCCGTCGCTGGCCGCACTGGCAGCGAGTGCTTTTCTGTTCATCAATGCACCGCATCGAGATGCTGCCGTCGAGGATCAGATTATCGCGAGCCATGTCCGCTCCCTGCTTGCCGATCATCTGGCGGACGTGCAGACCTCGGACCGGCATACAGTCAAGCCCTGGTTCAACGGCAAGATCGATTTTTCGCCGCCGGTCGTCGATCTGGCAGGGCAGGGCTTTCCCCTGATTGGAGGCAGGGTCGACTACGTCGACGGAAAGGTCGTCGCGGCGCTCATCTACCGGGCCCGCGGCCACGTGATCAATCTCTTCATATGGCCGGATGCGCCGGCGACGCAGGGCCGCGTCGCGCGCGACGGTTACAATATGAGCGAATGGTCGAGCGATGGTCTGGTCTTCTGGGCGATATCCGATATCAGTGCCGAAGACCTTGCCGTGTTCCGCGACAGCTTCAGGGCACAGGCCAGCCCCGGGGAAGTGCTTCCCTAATGCCGCTTATTGGCGGAAGATGTGCGCGTAACCGAGATCAACCTCTATCAAGCCTGCTCTTTTCCATCCTGCGCCAGGCTCGCGGCGTTTCACCTGTATGCTTGAAGAAAAAGCGCGAGAAGTAAGCAGGGTCTGCAAAACCAAGCCGATAGCTGATCTCCTGCACGGATCCGAGCGTAAAGACGAGTTCCCGTTTCGCTTCATCGATGAGTTTGCCGGCAATCAGCTCGCTTGCGGTGTTTCCTGTCACTGATCGCACGATGCGGTTGAGATGCGTCGGCGAGACGCCAAGTTCCCTGGCGTAGAAGGAGGCCGGCTTATGTGAACGGAAGTGCTGCAGGATCATGCCGTTCAAAAGCTCGATGCGGCGTTCGTTTTCGTCTGTTGAAAGGTGGTTGGGGTCTCCTTCGTGGGAGATTCTCGCCGTGAGCCGCAGAGCCATGGAAACATAGGAATCGAGCAGCTCGTGCCGGCCGCTGCGGCGGTCCTCATACTCTTTGCCGAGACGCTCGAGCGTCTGCATCACATAGGCGGCATCGGCACTTCCTGGATCGAGCGGCGTGAGGTGCGGTGCAGCGAGCCATTCGCCAAGACGGCTTCGATGACTGTGCAGATGGCTGAGCTGAGAGCTCACGATCGTGATCACCAGGCCGTCGATATCGCGCGAGAAGCGGAAACCGTGATTGAGCCTCGGAGGAACAGTCACGACGGCGGGCGGACGAATGGCGTGGCTGACTTCACCAAAAGTCGCATCGCCTGATCCAGCCTCGATGTACAATATCTGAAAGAAACTCTCATGGCGATGAAGCCGGATTTCCCAGTGGTGGAGACTGCTGCGAGAGGGAATCGTTTCGCAATGCAGCCAAAAATACGGCTCCTTCCCGGTGTTTTCGCCGTAAAGCTCATAGGTCGGAACATGTCTCGCCATTGGTCTCCTCCGCCACCAATGTTCGATTAGTGCAGTTTTTCGGCTGGAATGTCCATTGTTGCCTCCAGCGCTAACGGGCAGAGTTTGTCAAAACGTGAGGTTGCAGGGAGGAAGCGGTTGCGGACCCAGATCGCCATCATTGGCTCGGGACCTTCGGGTCTGCTGCTCGGTCAGCTTCTGACGGAAGCCGGCATCGACAACGTCATTCTTGATCGGGTGGGCAAAGACTACATTCTCGGCCGCGTGCGGGCCGGCGTGCTGGAAGAGGGCACGGTCGGTCTGCTGGACGAAGCGAAGGCCGGTGCACGCCTGCATGCCGAAGGCCTGCCGCATGATGGCTTCTCACTGGCCTTCGACGGGCGCGACCATCGCATTGACCTTCATGGCCTCTCCGGCGGCAAGCGCGTCACGGTCTATGGCCAGACGGAAGTGACCCGCGACCTGATGGAGCGGCGCGAAATCAGCGGTGCCCCGACGGTCTACGAGGCCGCCAATGTCCAGCCGCACGATTTTGACGGGCATTCTCCTTATGTGTCTTATGAAAAAGACGGCGTAACGCATCGGATCGACTGCGATTTCATTGCAGGCTGCGATGGCTTCCATGGCGTTTCCCGCAAGGCCGTACCGCAGAAATCGATCCGCACTTTCGAAAAGGTCTATCCCTTCGGCTGGCTCGGCATCCTTGCCGACGTGCCTCCCGTCAATCACGAGCTGATCTACGCCAACCACCCGCGCGGCTTCGCGCTCTGTTCCATGCGTTCGGCAAGCCGCAGCCGCTACTATATTCAATGCTCCCTCGACGAGAAGATCGAGGACTGGAGCGACGAGCGCTTTTGGGACGAGCTGCGGCGGCGCCTGCCTGTCCACCATGCCGAGGCGCTGAGTACCGGACCTTCCTTCGAGAAGTCGATCGCTCCGCTCCGCTCGTTCGTCGCTGAGCCCATGCGCTTCGGCCGGCTCTTCCTGGTGGGCGATGCCGCCCATATCGTGCCGCCGACCGGCGCCAAGGGGCTCAATCTCGCGGCAAGCGACGTACACTATCTCTTTTCGGGCCTTGTCGAACACTACCAGGACCATTCCAACACCGGCATCGACGCCTATTCGGCGCGTGCGCTCGCCCGTGTCTGGAAGGCTGTTCGCTTCTCCTGGTGGATGACGACCATGATGCACCGCTTTCCCGATACGAGCGATTTCGACCAGAAGATCCAAGAGGCCGAACTCGATTATCTCGTCCATTCCCGCGCTGCCTCGACGGCGTTGGCGGAAAACTACGTGGGGCTGGCCTATTGATGATGTCCCGCCTTCCGCCGATCGAGATCGTCTGCTGCCGACCGCGAGGAAACGGGAGACCGTTTTCGCTCGGCCCGGCACTTCCGATGCACCTGAAATCATCACCGCAAAATTATGAATTCAGGGGCTTATTTCATTTTACATTACCGTTTTGAATGACAGACTGAAACCAAGCATGGCTGGCTCCACGCCAGCCGGTCAAATATCCAGGGGAGGAACCATGAAGAAGCTTGTTCTAGCCGCCGTTGCGGCAATTGTCATGAGCAGCGCAGCCTACGCCGACACGATCAAGGTGGGGGTCATCGGACCGTTTTCGGGTCCGTTCGCACTACAAGGCAAGAATTTCAAAGCCGGCATCGACGCCTACATGGCGATGAACGGCAACAAGGTCGGCGATGACACCGTCGAGATCATCTATCGCGATGTGCCGCAGGCCGATCCGGCCCAGTCGAAAGCGCAGGCGCAGGATCTCATCGTCAAAGAGAAGGTGCAGTATCTCGCCGGCTTTTATTTTACGCCCGACGCCATGGCCGTCACTCCGATCCTGAAGCAGGGCAACGTGCCGATGGTGATCATGAACGCCGCCACCTCGGCGATCGTGACGAAGAGCCCGCTCGTCGTGCGCACCTCCTTCACCACTTGGCAGACCTCGACGCCGATCGCCAAGGTCGCGTTCGACAGTGGCGTGAAAAAGGTGATCTCGGTGGTCAGCGACTATGGCCCGGGCGTCGATGCCGAAAACGCCTTCAAGGCCGGCTTCGAAAAGGCTGGCGGGCAGGTGGTCGAGGCGATCCGCATGCCGCTCACCACCAACGACTTCAGCCCGATCATGCAGCGTATCAAGGATTCCGGCGCGCAGGGCGTCTTCGCCTTCCTGCCCTCCGGCCCGACGACGCTTGGCTTCGTCAAGGCCTATAACGAAAACGGCCTCAAGGACGCCGGCATCAAGTTCTTCGCCCCGGGCGACCTGACGCAGGAATCCGATCTGCCGGCGCTCGGCGATGCGGCGCTCGGCATCCAGACGACATTCCACTATGCCGTCTCGCACGACTCGCCGGAAAACAAGGCTTTCGTCGAGGCCGCAGCCAAAGCAATCGGCAACAAGGCCGAGCTTTCCTTCCCGGCCGTCAGCGCCTATGACGGCATGTATGTCATCTATAAGATGATCGAAGCGACCGGCGGCAAGCAGGATGCGCAGAAGGCTGTCGATGCCGTGAAGGGGCTTTCCTGGACGAGCCCGCGCGGTCCGGTTTCGATCGATCCGGAAAGCCGCCACATCACGCAGAACATCTACCTGCGCGAGGTCGCCAAGGCCGCTGACGGGACCTACATCAACAAGGAAGTCCAGACCTTCGAAAAGCAGGGCGATCCGGGCCTTGCGGCCGCGAAGTAATATCTGGCCCCTCGAAACTGCGACGGACCCGGCGGGATCCATCCCGCCGGAACCGCATGGGCAGGCGAGGCCGCCGCATAACACCGGGATATTTCCATGCAGACAGTCTTCAGCATAGCCGTCGACGCGCTTGCCTATGGCATGGTGCTGTTCGTCATATCCATCGGCCTCTCGGTTACCATGGGCCTGATGCGTGTCGTCAACCTTGCCCACGGCGCCTTTGCGATGATCGGCGGTTATGTCGCCTCCTATGTCGCCCGTGACCTTGGACTTGGCTATGCTGCAGCAGTGGTCGCCGCAGTTGCTGCGACCATCGTCATCGCCATCCCCATCGAACGCTTTCTGTACCGCCGGATCTACGGTGCACCTGAGCTCACGCAGGTGTTGATGACGATCGGCATCACCTTTTGCATCATCGGCATTGCGAATTACCTCATGGGTCCGACGCTGAAGACAATTCCGCTTGCGGCGGCCCTGCAAGGATCGGCCGATATCGGTTTCCGCACGATCCCCGTTCACCGCCTCTTTGCTATCGTCTGCGGGCTTGCCGTGGCGCTGGTGCTCTGGTTCATGATCGACCGGACGAGCTTCGGTGTGAAGCTGCGCGCTTCCGTCGACAATGCCCCCATGGCGGCTGCGCTCGGCGTGCGCACGGAAGTCATCTATGCCGTCAGTTTCGCCGTCGCTGTCGGCCTTGCTGCCTTCGGTGGCGTCGTCGGCGCCGAGTTGCTGCCGATCGAGCCCTACTACGCCCTTCGATACATGGTGACGTTCCTTGTCGTGGTCTCGGTCGGCGGGGCCGGATCCATCCCCGGTGCCCTGATTGCCTGCCTGCTTCTCGGCGCGATCGATACGACCGGGCGCTATCTCATGCCGGAGTTCGGCGAGTTCTTCTTCTATCTTGCCGTGATCGGGATCATCTGCATCTTCCCGCGCGGCCTCGGCGGACGGGTGCACTGACATGACGCTTGCCATGAACGACAAGGCTGTCCTCATTCAGCGCCGCCGTCGGGCGCTCAGCCGCGATCTTGCCGGCATTGCCGCTATCGTCGTCGCAGCAGCAATCGGCTATGTCCTCTTTCCCGACAATCTGGCGCTTCTCACCCGGATCATCGCGATGGCCCTCCTGGTGCTGTCCCTCGACCTCGTGACCGGCTATTGCGGTATCGCCACCCTTGGCCATGCCGCCCTGTTCGGTTCCGGCGCTTATGCCGCAGGCATTCTCTCGGCGCATTATGGGATCAACGATCCGCTGGCGATGACGCTTGCCGGTCTGGCCGGCGGTGCGGCCGCTGGCCTTCTCTGCGGCGCCATCATCCTTCGCGCGCATGGGCTGCCGCAGCTCGTTCTGTCGATCTCGCTGATCTACCTTTTCCATGAATTCGCCAACAAGGCTTCCTCGTGGACGGGCGGCAGCGACGGGCTTTCCGGCATCTCGCCCGATCCCGTCTTCGGCACCTTCGAATTCGATCTCTACGGCCACACCGCCTATTTCTTCGGTGTTGCCCTGCTTCTGATCGCCTTCGTGCTGCTGCGCATTCTCGTGCGCTCGCCCTTCGGCATGCTCTGCCGCGGGATCCGGGAGGATTCCTTGCGCATCCGTGCCATGGGAGCGTCGCCGACGGCGGCTCTCCTCAGGATGTATGTCATCGCGGGCGTGGTTGCGGGTGCCGGCGGTGCGCTGAACGCGATCTCGACGCAGGTCGTCGGCCTGGACAGCCTCTCCTTCACCCAGTCGGCCGAGGCGCTGGTCATGCTGGTGCTCGGCGGCACCGGCTCGCTCTTCGGAGCGCTGTCGGGAACGATCATCTTCATGCTCTTCGAGGATTACGTCTCCGCCGCCAATCCCTTTCACTGGCTGACGATGTTGGGGGCACTGCTGATTGCCGTCGTGCTCTTCGCCCCGAAGGGGATCTACGGAACGGCCGCCGTCTATATCGCCCGCCGCAAGGAGGCGCGCCCATGACCCCGGTTTTCGAAGTTTCCAACCTCAGGAAGGCTTTTGGCGGCCTTGCCGTCACCAACGACGTCTCTCTCGCGATGGCGCCCGGCGACCGCATCGCGCTGATCGGCCCGAACGGCGCCGGCAAGACCACCTTCGTCAACCTCGTCACCGGCAACCTGCCGCCGGATTCGGGCGAAGTCCGGCTTGGCGGCGAAACGGTCACGAAGGTCAACGCGATCGGCCGCGTCAGGCGGGGGCTTGTCCGCTCCTTTCAGGTGACCCGCCTTTTCCAGGATATGACACCGGCGGAGCACGTGGCGCTTGCCGTTCTTCGCAGGGAAGGGCGCACTGGCCGGCTCTTCGGCAATTTTCTCGCGATGCCCGACGTGATGGCCGAGGTCGATGAGCTTCTCGACAAACTCGGCTTGGCGGCCCTGATGCACAGCAAGGTCGGCGAGATCGCCTACGGCCAGCAAAGGCTGCTGGAAATCGCCGTGGCGCTCGCCTTGAAGCCGAAGGTGCTTCTGCTCGACGAGCCCGCGGCCGGCGTGCCGCAAAGCGATACCGGCCGCATCGAGCAGGCGCTTGCCGACCTGCCCGCCGATCTTGCCGTGCTGATGATCGAGCACGACATGGACCTCGTCTTCCGTTTCGCAAAGCGCGTCATCGTTCTTGCGGCCGGCACCATCATCTTCGACGGATTGCCCGCCGACGTCACCAAGGATGCTCGCGTGCGCGAGGCCTATCTCGGGAGCTATGCCCATGCCAGCCCTGCCGCTTGAGGTCGAAAATCTCTCTGCCGGCTATGGCCCGACAAAGGTGCTCGAAGGCGTTTCCTTCTCTGTGCCCGCCGGCCAGCGCCTTGCCGTCCTCGGCCGCAACGGCATGGGCAAGACGACGCTGCTTGCGACGCTTGCCGGCCAGACGAAGCGCTATGACGGCCGCATCCGGCTTGGCGACGCGGATCTGACCACGGCCCCGAGCGCCACCCGTGCCCATCATGGGCTCGGCTATGTGCCGCAGGCGCGCTGCATATTTCCCACCCTGACGGTCGAAGAGAACCTGTTCGTCGGCCTCAAGGGCCGGCCGAAAGGCGCGCTCGAAGAAGCCTACGTCATGTTTCCGCGCCTGAAGGAGCGCCGCCGCAACCTCGGCAGCCAGCTTTCAGGCGGCGAGCAGCAAATGCTCTCCACCGCCCGCACGATCCTCGGCCGTCCATCCGTGCTCTTGCTCGACGAACCGCTCGAGGGCTTGGCTCCCGTCATCTGCGAGGAACTGATGGCGGCCTTCGCGGAACTCGCCAAGGCAGGCGACATGACAATCCTGCTCGTTGAGCAGCGCATCCAGAGCGCGCTCGACTTCGCCGATCACGTCATCATCCTCGAGCGCGGCCGGCTTGCCTGGGTGGGTACGCCATCGGAGCTGGCAAAGGATCACGATACGGTTGAACGCCTGCTCGGAGTTGGCGGACTGGAATAAGGCGCCAGCAAAGTGCGCGACAAGGCTGCAAGTGCGCTGAGAATTAGCAGCCGTCTTCGATGCTCATATGTCGATACTGATGGCGGTGACTTTGCGGGGGCTCCCTAATCCTTTAGTCGGGAGTGGTAGCCCCCCGCCTACGACGACAGCCCTTCATGTTCGTAGAGCTGGTCCATGCTCAATGTCGCGACCTCGGCAAAGGGGATCTGATTCCTAACCCGGCCACCATCGAGTATGACGACTTCGTCGCAAAATGAAATGGTGCTGCGGTGATGGCTGATGACGATTGTCGTGCGACGACCGGCTCTCGATTTCAAGGTCTCAACGATTGCGGCTTCGGACAATCCGTCCATGGCGTTCGTGGCCTCGTCCAGAATCAGAATTTCCGGATCACGCACCAAGGCCCTTGCTAGCGCGACCCGCTGCCGTTGCCCCGCCGAAAGACTGGCTCCCCTGTAGCCGACGAGAGTCTCATATCCGTCAGGCAGCTTCTCGATGAACTCGTGCGCCTCAGCGAGCTTCGATGCGCTCTCCGCCTCGGCGAGCGATGCATTGTGACCATAGGTAATGTTTTCCAGGATCGTACCCTCAACCAGCTCGAGGTCCTGGCTGGCGAGCGCAATTCGTCTTCGCCATAGGACAGGATCGATTTTATTGAGTGAGACGCCGTCGATCATAATGTTTCCCTCATCGGGTTCCACAAATCGGCACAGAAGATTGACGATCGTGGTTTTTCCAGCGCCGGATCGTCCGACAATTGCCGTTGACCGGCCTTGGCGGACTTCGAAGGTCGCGCCGCGCAGCACCACAGGTCGCGAGCCGGAGCCTGGATATTTCAAACTCACGCGGTCGAATTTGATCTGTTTGGGGAGTGCGGGAACCACGCGGTTTCCTGATGGCGGCGCCGGTTTGTCAGACGAATCCAAGAGCCACCTGACCTCTTCCAGCGAACCGCTCCAGCTTTGCACCTGGCTCCATGCCATTTGCAGCGAACGTACATGCGGTTGCAGCCGATAAAGCAGGACCACGAAAGCCACGATAATCGGAAAACTTACGCCCCAAACCCAGGCACTCACGACGACGGTTAGAAAAAGAGCCGAATGCAGCACTTCGGTTAGCGGAGGCAGTACTGCCTGGCGGGATTGTAGAACGAACCCTGCTTTGCGCACGGCATCCGAAGCGGAATCAAAGAATGCTTTCTCGCGCTGTTCCTGTCCGAATGCACGGATTAATCGCCCGGCGTGCACGAGATGGAGCATCCGGGCGGCAAGTTCGCTGTTGAACGAAGTGACATTGCGGCTCAGGGCTTTCAGAGTGGCTGACAGGGCTGCGTGAATAGCCTGAATGAGAACAAGCCCAAGTGCGACGCCCAATGTCATCTGCCACGAAAGAAGCAAGAGGAAGGCGAGCAAAATGACGGCTGCCGATGCGTAGACGATCGACGCGAGGACAGATTGTATTGCATCCGAAGCCCGCCAGGATTCGGTGGAGATGATGTTCAGCAGCCGCCCAGGGCTTTGCTGGAGGAAAAACGGGTATCCAATCGTCAAAAGCTGGCCGGCAAGAGAGCTTCGGATTGCATGGCCAGCTTTCCCATAGATGAAATTGGTGAGCACGGCGTTGGCGAACGCTAGGACATTCTTCAGGATGATCAATCCCAGGATGGCGCCTGCGATCACAATCAGCCTTGTCCGGTCATCCAAGCCGGCACCCACTTGCTGGAAGGCCGCTGAGAGGCCGGCCAGTCCCGAGGGATCCTTATCGCCGGCGATAATACCCAGCATCGGAATGATGAGACCAATGCCTGTGCCTTCAAGGACGGCGCTGCTTAGCCCTAAAACAACGACAACCGCAACCAGGCTCAGCCGCGCGCCCAGCGCCTGACGCAAAAGCCGAAGACTTGACGTAACGAATTCTAGCATGGCGGTTGTGACCTCAGAAGCCGGACGAGAGCGCGGGATTTTGCGGTGCTCCTGCGAGCCCGCTAAGCGGCTGTACGGTTTCGATGCGCACCGACTGACAGTAACGTACCAGCGCGTCCAGTCGCCGGGTTGCGCGATCTGACATCCGGCCCAACAATGGCGAGCGGAGGGCGGAGTGAAGACCGTATCGTTCTCGACGTCGGATAACCTGCCACTTTCCGGTTCGCGCGAGAAAGTCGTGCGTTAGCTCCGGTTGCTGCGCATCGACAATCAACCGATACAGGAAGTAGAAGAGACACAAGGCTCCGTCCGCATAGCTGGAGGATGTCGGCTCCAGTTGCGCGGCAATTTTTCGGTCTATCGTTAGGATGCAATTTGCGGCCCGGCGTACCGTCCCGCAAGTGACGGCAGTGCCGATGTCACGAAGGGCGTCGGGATCGTCGCCAAGAAATTGCTGCCCGAGATTCTCGGTAACGATCTTCAGGTGGGTTCGGCGCATTTGCTGCTTGTGCCTGCTGGTGACGCTGTCGTCGTGAATACGATAGGCGACCAGGCTCTCATCGATCATGGCGGCTGGAAGCTCTCGTGCGATGCGCCTGAAGAGATCGAAGTCCTCCGCGTGGACATAGCCGGCATCATATACCAGCATGCCGTCGGGGATGACCTTGCGGTTGTACATCACGGTCGAGTGCATGAAGATCGTAAAGAACATCGACAGTATGTGCCACTCCCCGGACTGATAGACCGGATCTGGTTTGCCGAGTACCACTCGATTGCCGACAAGCTGATCGATGCCCGTACCACTAATCGCGAGCTCAGGCCGTTGCGCAAACAAGGCAACCTGGCGTGAAAACCGCGATGGATAGGAAATATCGTCTGCATCCATCCTGGCGATTAGATCACCGTTGGCCAGAGCGATGCCCTCGTTCAAAGTCGCAATAAGCCCGCGATTCTCCCTCGAGACAATGCGGATGCGGTCGTCGGCTTTTTGGTGCCGTTGGAGGATGGCCAGCGACTGATCGGTGGAGCCGTCATCGAGCGCGATCACTTCAAGGTGCGAGTACTCCTGACGCAGAATGCTTTCGAGCGCAGCGGCCACGTAGGCTTCAGCGTTGTAGACAGGGAGCACCACAGAGACCAATGGTTCAGACATCGTTCAGCTCTCCTGTTATCGGGAACCAGCGCTCTGGGACGCTGCGGCAATGGCATATTCGCGGACGCTTCATGTTCAGGTCCCTGCCGCCTCGCTCGCCTCGACAGGCGATGGCGCGCGGCTTTTGGAGCTGACATAAGGAAAGTGACGTTTGAGCTGGTTGAGCGGCTTCTCGAAGGCCAGCCAGGAAATCGAAGCGACCATCAATGTGGCAATGGTTCCGACCGCAAAACGTCCCGGACCCTGTTCTGAGACGTCGACTGGGATCCAGGCTTGAGCCTTGACGAGCAGCGAAAGCACAATTGGATGGAAAAGGTAAACGCCGTAGCTGACGCGTCCGATGGCGACGATGGGGGGGAGTTGTAGCAGGCGGCGGGGGGCTCCTCGCAAGCCTGACGAACCATATCCGACGAGCATGACGAAGGGTACGAGGGGCGAAAGCTCCGCGCCGATCCATGTCAGCCATTCAAGCGCGGGTGCCATGGGGACTGATTTTAGCCACAGGAAAATGATGGCGGCGGCAGTCAAGGGAAGCCAGCTTAGCCGCATCCATTGTGGCCAAACGTCGGTAGTGCGTCGATAGACGGCAAGGAGCGCGCCTCCGACAAGCGCATCCATCGACGCGGGCGGAAGAAGATCGCGCGCAAGAGATGGTGTGCCCGTCAGTGGCCAGTAGAGGCGATACGCCAGTGAAGACGTGATGACAGCGACGCAGACCGGTGCAATCAATCGGCGCGGAGCCCGCAGCATGACCAGCGGCCAGGCGATGTAAAACTGCTCCTCTATGCTGAGGCTCCAGGTGTGACACAACACCCAGGGCGCCCATTCATCGCGGAGGGCATACCAGAAGTTCGAGAGATAGAGCGCGTGCCACTTGAGGCTACCTCGAGCTCCTTCAAGGTTAACAAACCAAACGAAACCCAGAACCGCAAAGTAAGGAGGGAATATGCGCAACGCGCGGCGAATATAGAAGGATTTCAACGCAGTGGTCGGTTCATATCGAACGGTTGAACGCGCTTCCAAGAGGAGGCGTGTAATCAGGAAACCACTGAGCACAAAGAAGAGGCGAACGCCAAGATGGCCTAAAACGGATCCCCCGGTTGCCCAGAAATGGTCGTAGAGCACCATTGAAATAGCAAGAGTCCGAAGTCCATCAAGTGGCAATTCGCGTGCATGGGACATGGATCTCCTCAACCTCGAGACCCTGCTCGCCGGAGCATAGTCCCAATGACATTCGTGCAATCACCTGTGTGTTGTTCGTTCCGTTCCGGGCGGAGCGGATTGAAGTATCGAAGCACCCCTAAAAATTATAGGAAATTGGGCCAAACTGTGACGCTAGCGCAGGATCGGACTTTGGTCTGACATGGATTCTGCTAAGGATGCCGCCTGCGTGTCCAGCCGCGGGGCGACATGATCTTAAGCGCCGGCGACGGAAAGAAACAGCGCTCAGCAGTTTGTACGGCGAGTGCGATGTTGATTTTACTTTTTGTCGAATTTCAACCACTTAGGAGTGGTTTGGTGGGCCCGGAGGGAAATCCGAACAATTCCAAAAAATCCAGCAAAATCAACATATAAATGTCTGCGCTATGGTGCAGTTGTGTAGCAATAATGTGGGTAAGTCAAGACGGACGGCGCTGGATTTGGGTTTCCGCCATAGAGCCTCACCCGCGAGCGCGGATAGTAATGGATGAGGAATTGACCCGTCGCAGCTCACAAACGCGCATACTGGGCGCTCAGCGAGGGAAGGCAAGTATCTCGCAGCTTTGCCCCGTGGATGGCGTGCCGGCTTTCATCGGGCGGACGTGATCAGCGAACCGGACGACGTTCGATGCCGATCGGGTTGGCGAACGTAGCGGCGTGAATTGAAAGCGAGATGGATCGATATTCGCATACCGTTTCTGGAAATGCTTAGGCAGGTGGCTCCATCTGCTCATGCGCGGATCATTGATTTCTGTCGTCATCCTCGGCCCCTATAACTTATGGTTTTTATAGCAGAAGTCACCGCTCAGGGGGAGGGCTCGGGGGCAAAAGGCAAGAATAAGAATACCTCTCGGGGTTAGCTCTTCTTCTGAAAAAACGTTCACCGGGAGCGAAGCGAACCGGTAGTGGGAGTATTCCTGGCTTAAAATTCAGAGCTTGTATTCTCTAAGCTTACTATGGTGACCCGACACCATGCCCCATGGTGTCCAGACACCACGCCTATGGTGTTCCGACACCACGCCTATGGTGCCAGGACACCACGCACATAACCCGAATAACCGCCATATTGGCGGTTATTCCGCCAACACTTTATCCCCCAATTTTGCGGCCATCACGCTGCTGCAACCCGTTGCACTGACTTGCCGACCTTTTTGGCCGCCGCCTTGGCAATGCGCTCGCTTGCGCGCTCACGTTCACTCAGCACATTAGTCTGAAACGCTGACCACTTTCCGTTGATCATTTCCGTCAATTGATCAAAAACGCCAGAGGCTCGATCTGGGCGCGCTTTATCAAAACGGTCAAAGGCGCGATGGGTCATAGTAGTCAAGGCCGGTAGTATCGGCACCACGCAATAGACGTAAGCGACACTCCCGCTTTGCGACTGCCAGTTGGAAGGTGCTCGGTCGATCACTCCGCTGGCAACAAGTTTGATGATCGCTTTTTCCAAGTTCGATTTATCGATGTTGAGCTCAGGCGTGACGACCGTTTCAAGCTTCTTGATTTTTTGTAGCGTTCCATCCGAACCACGCGGTCCGTTTATGAAGGTGGGCAGCGTGATCGCCTCGAAAAGCTTTCCGAACGGGAAAGTCTTGCGCTTGATAAACTGGATGATGCGAGCGCCCGTCAGTGAAGCTCCGTCGCTTGCGAGATATTCCGCGAAGTGCCGCTCGAAATCGTCCTCAACGAAATTGAAGCCAAATCTGAGTGCGTCAGCTAGTGCTTCAACGTCATGGGGGTCGAGCCATTCGAACTCCCGCAAGACGGCATAGCTGCTTATCGGACATAGCGAATTGATCAGTTCCGCGAAGGGGTGAGTAACCCACGCGCCACGCCGCTGCCTGGGCTCAAAGCCCGCTGCATCATCGAAGTTATCGTTATTGTATTCGGAATAGACAGCGGCACTCATGCGAAAAGCTCCTCGGCTTGAAATGAAAGCGCGTCGATCGCGGATGGCACTCCCGCTTCGGGCCGCCAATCGAGATTAATTTCGAAGCGGGTGAAGCGAGCACCGCAAACCACTGCAGACACCAATCCGCGCGCCTTCAGCTTTGCCAGCGTCCGATAAAACGTCGCCTTGGTTAGATTGATCGGGGTGAGCGTCCAGGGCCATGGGCTGCCGTCCGTGGCGCGAATGCCGGTCTCCATCTGCTGAAACGACGCCGCAAAAGTATAACGTCCGCGAGCAATGGAGTTGTCGAGTATATAATCGACGATGCCAAATTCCTCAGTTGTCAGATACGGTCTCCAAATCCGGCCTATAGCGAGCCAGATTATGTCTCGCTCCTCCAGCGGATTAGGGGTTTTTGTGTCTTGTGGCGGCATACGTCCCTCACTTTGGTTGGCTCATATTGATCCAACGGTGCGTCGCATAAGTCAAGTACAAAACGAAAAATCTGTGAATAACTATTTGACGAACACTTAGCCATGTGACACTATGAAAGATTTATAGTGTTTTTATCTTGCGTTAATCTCAATGTTGCTACACAAAGGACCAAACGACAATGGAAGGAAAAATGATGGACGAAAGCATATCCGCGCTGCTGGAACATCTTCCGGAAGACGACGCCCTCGCTCGCCTCACCCTCCAAGACGCCATCAGCGTGCCTCACCTTTGGGACGTGGTCCGGCATGCCTTGCTCGGCAGTCCGGCAGACCCCGACAACGTCGCAGAAGAGGTGATGGCCGAAGAGGTCAGAAATCTTGTCGCGCGCCTCGTCGCGCAGTTGATGCTATTCGACCAGTTACGCACCCGCGACAAGCGCTCTCCATTCATCAATCCTGCGCAAGACGAAGTCGACAAGATCGCGGCCTCGCTCGTCGTCAATCTTGCGAGCTTTGGCGCGATGGCGCTCATGAACAGACGTTAAAAGCATTGTTCTCAGTTCCCTTTGCCGGATGGTATTGATGCCGCATAGTTCAGACCAGGCTGTGCGGCATGTTCAATTTATAATTGCTTATTCTGTCTCTTTAATGTTGACTAACACTTTGATATATATACATATTATCTTTATTTGATTTGACTTGTACACCTTAGGACGGGTAAAACATGGCAACCTGGAGTGTTGCTACATGTTTTCGTTTCGCCGGAATTCGATAGAAAAATTGCAACCCGTTGCACCGGTAACCGAGCTTCGTAGCCTTGCCGAGCCCACCGCGTTTGACTTCACAGTTTTCGGCGCTTTGCCCTCACTATCAGGTGTAGTGATTACGCCCATCAGTGCTTTGCAGGTCCCGGCCGTGTCGTCGGGCGTTAGGGCAATCGCCGAAGCCATGTCTAGCCTCCCGTTGCATCTCTACGAGCGCCGGGAAGATGGCGGCCGTGGTCGTTTCACTGACAGCGCGGCCGATCGGCTCTTGAACGAAGCCGCCAATCCCTGGACCGGTGGCGGACAACTTCGCGAGCTTATCACGGCCGATGCCGTCGCTTGGGGCAATGGCTACGCAGCCATCGTCCGCGACCGCAACGACAAGCCCGTCGAGCTGCACCGCCTTAACCCGGCAAGCGTGACGCTCGACATCGACGCCAGTACAAGCGAACCCTCCTACAAGGTGACCACCGGCAACAACCAGACGCGCCGGCTGGCCTTCTCCGATGTCCTGCACCTCCGCGCCCCGTCGACACTATCAACAGACGCCGTCAAGGGCCGATCGCCGCTCACCGACGCCAAGGATGCAATTGGTCTCCTGGTCGTGCTCCAAGGTCACGCCGCCAAGCTGTTCTCCAATGGTGGCCGTCCGTCCGGCATCCTGTCCTTCAAAGAGAAGCTGGGCGCCGATGTCGCTGCCCGCATCAAAGCGAGCTGGCTGGCCGCTACGTCTGGTAGCAGCGCCGGCGGCACTGCCGTCCTGGAGCAGGGCGCGGAATGGAAAGCTCTGCAATTCACTTCCGTCGACAGCCAATTCCTAGAAATCTGGAACCTCTCGATTAACGAAGTCGCTCGTGTGCTTCGCGTGCCGCCGGTGCTTCTCATGGACTATAGCCGGCAGACTTGGGCGAACGCCGAGACCGGTGGCCAGCAATTTTTGACCTACAGCCTCGCGCCCTGGCTTTCCCGCTGGGAAGCGGAAGTCAGCCTGAAGCTGATCGACGAAGCCGATCGCAAGAAGGTCTTTGCCGAGCACCTGACAGACGCGCTCCTCCGTTCTGACTTCGCGTCTCGCGCGACCGCGTACGGCCAATATCGTTCGATGGGC
Source organism: Rhizobium sp. P32RR-XVIII (assembly GCF_012641395.1). Taxonomy (GTDB): domain Bacteria; phylum Pseudomonadota; class Alphaproteobacteria; order Rhizobiales; family Rhizobiaceae; genus Rhizobium. The sequence goes on from NZ_JABAIH010000004.1 coordinate 306,436, forward strand.
GCCATGACCGCCAATGAAGTCCGCGCCGGTCTCAATCTGCCCAAGATCGACGGCGGCGACGTTCTGCAAAACCCCTACACGACCACCGGGCGACCGGCCGCCCAGCCGAAGGCAGACGCCCAGGAAGGTGACCAATGACCGATCGACAGCCCGTAAAACAGTTTTTCGGCGACGCGGAATATGAGTTTCATTTGCCGCCCGAACTTGTGATCGAGCTCGAACGCAAGGTCGGCGCCGGCATTGGCTCAATCTACCGCCGCTTTCTTAGCAGCGACTTCGGCCTCAATGATTTGCTCGAAGTCCTTCGCTTGGGCCTGATTGGCGCCAGCATGGAACCGAAGGAAGCCAGCACGCTAGTGAAGACGTACGCCGGCCGCCTGTCGGTCGCTTCGCTTTTTATGGCTGCCATGCCCGTGCTCGACGCCCTCATGACCGACGCGCCGGTGCAACCCATTGCAAATCCCGCCGAAGAGGTGCCGGCCGATGACCAAGAATAACGATTGCATGGACTTCGAAGTCCGCTTTTCCGACGTCGGTGAAGCTGGCGAAGTGGAGGGCGTCGCCGTCCGCTTCAATACCGTCGATAACTACCGATCGGAGTTCGCGCCTGAAGCATTTCGCGGTCTCGAAGGTCGATCTGTTCCGATGCTCTGGTCTCATGACCCGGCAAACGTCATCGGCTCCTGGTCGACGTTCCAGGTCCGCAATGACGGTCTTGTTGCTAAGGGCAAACTCAATCTCTCCGTGGCGAAGGCGCTCGAAGTTCGAAGCCTTGTTGCGGCTGGCGATGTGAAGGGCCTCTCGATCGGTTTTCGCACAGAAAAGGATGAACGTCGCGCCAATGGCGTCCGTCGCATCCTCGAAGCTCGTCTGATCGAAATCAGCATCGTCGCATTCCCGGCAGTGCCGGGCAGCGGCATCACCAAAGTCAGACATGAAAATTCAACCGGCAAGGAGGCGGCAGCGGCATTCATCGCAGCGTGCCAAGCGGCCACCCGTGCCCTGAAAGGAAACTGAAGTGACTAAGCATTCCGTAATCGAAACCCGGTCGGCGCTTCCGATCGAGACCCGCGCCACCGGCGACAATGCTGACCCGTTGGCAGCCGCCACCGCAGCTGTCGAAGAGCTGCGCAGTGCAGCCGAGACCGCCCATACGGCACACGCGGCAGAAGTCCGCACGCTGATCGACCGCATTGGCGCGCTCGAAACCCGTCTGTCTCGCCCAGGTGGCGGCGAACAGCAAAACGAAATCCCGGTGGAGCGGCGAGCTTTCGGCAACTATCTACGTCGCGGTGATCATGGCCTTTCGGCCGATGAAATCCGCGCGATGACTGTCAGCACCGACAGCGCCGGTGGCTTCCTGGTGCCGGAAAACTTCGTTGCCGAACTCCTGAAGGGCATCGTCAACTTCTCGCCTGTCCGCCAGTATGCTCGCGTCATGCAGATCGCCGGCGCGGACGTCACCATGCCCAAGCGCACCGGCACCATGACTGCCGTTTGGGTAGGTGAGACCGCTGACCGCTCCGGCACCCAAGCAACCTATGATCAGGTCAAGCTCACGCCGTTCGAAGCCGCGTGCTTCGTCGACATCTCAAACCAGCTGCTCGAAGACAGCGCCTTCGACCTAGCTGGCGAAGTCGCCTTCGACGGTGCGGAAGAGTTCGGCCGTCTCGAAGGTGCCGCTTTCGTCTCCGGCGATGGTAACGGTAAGCCCAAGGGCATCCTTGCCGAGACCGGCATTGCAACGATCGTCACCGGGAACGCTTCGACGCTGGGCACTGCACCGGCTGACAAGATGATCGACGCCTTCTATTCACTGCCGGCCGCTTACCGCGCAAATGCGACGTGGGGCATGAACTCCACGGTGCTCGCATCTGTCCGCAAGCTGAAGGACAGCCAAGGTAACTTCCTTTGGCAGCCGGGCCTTCAGGCTGGCCAGCCTGAAACCATCCTGGGCCGCCCGGTCGCCGAGCTGCCGGACATGCCGGACGTCTCCGCAGGCACGACGCCGATCGTCCTGGGCGACTTCAATCAGGGCTATCGCATCGTTGACCGCATCTCGCTGTCGCTGCTTCGCGACCCCTACAGCCTCGCTACCAAAGGCCAGACCCGCTTCCACCTCCGTCGCCGTGTTGGCGGTGGCGTTGTGAAGGCGGACGCCTTCAAGCTGATCAAGGTCAGCGCGTAAGCCAACAACAGGGCGGCGGCAGCGCCGCCCTTTCTCGCTGATTTCCCAGTTTCGAAAGGATCAATCCAATGCCTATCACCACCGCCGCAGGAACTAAGGTCTCGATCGGCACGACTTCGCCGATGACCGACGCCACCACCTATGAAGCCGACACATGGGTCGCAATCGCCAACATCCAGGACGTCGGCGAAGCCGGCTCTGAAGCTGAAATCGTCATCGGCAAGTATGTCGATCAGACCTACGCCCGCAAGCTGAAGGGTAGCCGCGACAACGGCACGATGGAACTCGTCGTCGCCCGTGACAGCTCCGACGCCGGCTATGCCGCCCTGGTCGCGGCCGAACAGTCTTCGGCCGCTTACAACTTCCAGGTCGAGCTCAATGACAAGCCGGCCACCGGTGCAAGCCCGAAGAACTCGAAGTTCTATTTTTCGGCGATCGTCGCGTCGCGGAAGAACAGCTTCAAGGGCGCCGACGACATCGTGAACACGACCTTCAGCCTCGCGATCTCTGGCGCAATTCTCGAAGTCGCGGCTTCGGCCACGTAATCGGGGAACAGACGATGAAGCTCGCGGAAGAAATTCTCATCACGCTGGCAGGGCAGGCGATCGAGCTCCGGCCGTCGCTCCGTCATGCCATCCTGCTCGAAAGGCGGGATGGGAGCTTCCGCAAGCTGCTCGACGACATCCGCGATGGCAGCCTCACGGCTGCCCTCGACATCGTTGAACCTCACGCCGGCGGCATGTTGTTCCTCAAAAATCACGTCTTCGAAGTGATGGCGGAAGTTCGCCCGACACTGATCGCTTATGTGCTTGCTTGCGCTGGCCTCGACGTCGGCGGGGAAGAAACCGACGCACCGGCAAGCAGCGAGAGGGGGGCCACTTCTCGTTCATTCGCTGATCATCTCCTCGATCTCTATAAGACCGGCACCGGCTGGCTGGGCTGGACGCCTGAAACGACCCTCTACGCCACCCCGACAGAGATCAGGCTGGCCTACGAGGGCCATATCGAAATGCTGAAGATTGTTCATGGCAGCGGCGCCGAAGCCCAGCCGAAGGATGATCGACCAATTGCAGACAAGTTCCGAGCGATCTTCGCCGATCTCGGAACGCAGAAGGTGGAGGGCTGATATCATGCCCAGAGCCTTGAGCGACAAAGAACGGGAGCGGGCGGTCGCGTGGATTGAAGTCCTTCGCGAGCTGATCGAAGAGCACGGCACCAGCGCCGTCGCGCTCGCGACTGCCATCAACATCAAGCCGAAGACCTTGGCCGGCGCCTTGTCGGGCGAAAACGTAATTGCTTTGACGACGCTCGAAGCTGCCCTGGCATATTTCGGCTACGAACTCGAAGCCATCAAAGTCGGCCGACCGGTGCAACACGTTGCAACGGGTTGCAATGAGGATGTCGACTGATGCCCAGGAGCGCGCCTTCAATCCGTTCATGTGGTGGCGTCGTATCGTCTGGCGATCGGTGCCAGCACATGATTGCGCGCGAACGTGACCGGAAGGCGCGCTTTGACCAGCAACGCCCCAGCGCCCGCGAGCGCGGCTATGATAGCAAGTGGGATAAAGAGCGCGCCGTCTATCTGGCAGCGCATCCACACTGCGCAATGCCGGGATGTGACAGCCGCGCCAACGTCGTCGACCACAGGGCCCCCCATCGCGGCGACAAGCGTCTTTTCTGGTCTCGATCGAACTGGCAGCCGTTGTGTACGCCCTGCCATTCCAGCCGCAAGCAATCCCAGGAGCGTCGCACATGAGCTACGAGCCCCAGAAGTACATGTTTCGCGGCCGACTGCGCACCGTCAACGAGATTGCCGAGCTCACAGGCCGACATCCGCAGGCGATCTATGACAGGCGCCAAGGCTCATACATCCCGGACAATGCCGAAGTTGAGAAGAGAGTGCGCGAGCGCCTGAAGAATGCGCATGGTCGCGCCCATTACGTGACCTTCGAGGGCAAGCGTCTTTCGTTGAAAGACTGGGCGCGTGAGTTCGGAATGCCCTACACGACTGCACAGCTTTGGCGGCGGAAGGGCATGTCTATCGAAGAGATCGCTACAAAGGCGCGGGCGACCTATCTCCAACCGTCCGCCGCAGACCGGAGGCAGCCATGATGCAGCTAGATTTCCTTCGCACCTTCGAGCTTGTTCGGCTTCCGCTTAGGGATGCGGGCGATGTAGGGTTTTTCCCTGTCCGTCGTGTAGATGACGGCATACATCTTGCCCGTCTCCATATCGCCCGTCACGTCGATGCGGTCATGGACAAATCCGTTCCACTGCTCACCAGTTTTCAGAACGTACGGAAGGGTCGGCGGGCTTCCGGGCAACTGCGGGTGCGGAATGGCAAATGCTCGGATCGGCTTGTCTCGCCAGCGCGCCCAGATGTTTTGGTACTCCGATACGCCCAGACTTTGGATGGTCGTCGGCGCGTCCCCCCGGTTGACGGCCAATACCCGGACGAACTTGCGTCCTTCGGTAGCAGGGTGATTGATCACAAGCATATTCGGAGTGGCGCGCAGGTAAATCTTGGGGCCGCTCTCAAACCAGCGGCGCACCTCCAGAGACAGTGCACCGGTGGCGACAATAGCGGCGTAGATCGCAATCCAATCAGCAGCGCCCATGCCTGGCCCTCAAAAATCGCCGCGACCATAATGACCATAAACACGAGGTGGTGGCGTTCTGCTGTACCTGAAAATGTGATGGTTGTTGGCTTGGCAATGTCTCGTGTCGCCCTCGCCCCGAATGTACATAATCTTTTTCTCATGCATACACACAGGGCAGGCGTCGTGGATGGGCTGACCGTTCGCCGCGTCCTCCCTCAAGCGATAGACCATGTCTTTGCGTTCGGTCGCAATCAGTGCGTAGCGCGCCTTCTCTTTCGCGAACTCGTCTTCCTTGCGCAGTTCGTCGCTGAGACGGCGCAGCGCCTCGCTGAGCTGCACATTCATTACGTTGGCCGTGGTCAGCTCGCCCGCAAGGGCATTAACGAGCTTCATCGCCTCGCCGTTGTCGGGCGCTGCCTTCTCGGAAGAGAACAACTTCTTGATTGCATCGGCAGTGGATGCGGCCTTGCTGGTCACCCCGACGGCAGAAGACGCGAGGCCAAGCACCGTTTCAATCGTCGTCAGGTCCATTCTACCCCGTCTCCCAGGATCAACAACTCTAGCCTGAAATTACCGCGCCGCTCGCGGACTCGGCAAGCGGGGGACGGGGGGTATCCCCAGACTTTCATAAAGCCCGCAGGGACCGGCGCAGGTAGACACGCGCACGATTTGCAATCAAAAAATATGATAGGTTAAGTCGATGTCATCAATTTCCGTCATGGATATAAAGCAGCACTTGAACATCGACGCCGAAGATGACGCCGATGACACGATGCTAACCGCTAAAATCGATGCGGCTCAGCAGTGGATTGAAAAATTCATTGGCACGCCGATCGCCGAGATCGAGGGCCAACCGGCGCCCGTGTTGGAAGCCATGCGCATTCTGGTCGGGCACCTCTACGAAAATCGGGAGGCCACGCTTGTCGGTGTGTCTGCCGAGATGCTGCCCTTTGGCGTCTTCGATCTGCTCGCACCATACAGGAGCTATGTCTTCTGATGAGCGCCCAGTCTGAACGTCTGAAGCGTCGGCTCGATGCCATCCCGAAGGCCGTCCGGGAAGCCGTGCAACCCGCCTTGATCAAGTCCGGGCAGGAGCTTGCCGGCACCATGGAACAGCTGGCACCGGTAGACAGTGGCGATCTGAAGGACAGTATTCACGTCACGCCGCCTGGGCAGGCTACTCCGTCTTATAGCCAGCCGGGCGGCAGCCGGGTCGCGGGTGACACCGAAGTCCTGATCACGGTCGGCAACAGTGACGTGCGCTACCCGCATCTGGTCGAATACGGCACCGCCGACACGGTAGCGCAGCCGTTCTTTTGGCCAGCATTCCGCCTGAATAGAAAGCGCCTCGCCAACCGCATCAAGCGGGCAGTGCGCAAAGCCGTAAAGGACGCCACGTAATGGAACCGTCTCTTGCTCTTCAGGCGGCCGTCCGCGCGCGTCTGGTCTCGTCATCGGCGCTCGTGGCGCTCGTTGCGGCCGTTAACATCCGCGACGCCAATGGCCTCCCGGCCGCTTTCCCGTGCATCCTGATCGGCGAAGGGCAGACGGTGCCGGGCGGCGACATCGCTCGCAAGCGTCACGAAGCCTTCCTCGATCTCCACATCTGGACGACCGAAAGCAGCCTGGAGACCTCGAAGCGCATTGCCGGCGCCGTCCGCGCGGCGCTGATCGATACCAATTGGGCAGTCACCGGCCTGCATGTCGCGGACCTGTACGTGGCCAGTTCCCGGTTTCTTCGCGACCCCGATGGCAAGCACTCGCACGCTGTCCTGTCGCTGTCCGCCCTTGTGCAGGAGGTGGCATAATGCGCGCCGGTAAACTCGACAAAGCGATCGTGATTGAGCAGCGCGGCGAAGTCGTCAACGACTACGGCACCGTGTCGGAAGGCTGGACGAAGGTTGCCAGCTTGCGCGCTCAGGTCCTGCAACAGAGCACTGAAGAGTTCCTGAAAAGCGCCGGCAGCACGCCAGAAACAGCCGTGATTTTCCGCATCCGGTGGCGTGCCGATCTCACGACAGAACATCGTGTCACCTACCGGGGACAAATCTTCGATCTGAAAGAGATCAAAGAGTTGGGCCGCCGTGACGGTCTCGAACTTCGTTGTGTCGCGGGAGGATGAATTGCAGCCCGTTGCAACGCCAATCATCCGACGACGGGCCCGACCGTTGCAACGCGTTGCACCGATCGCGAAGCTGTTTGCGGATATTCCAGACCCCCTTGGCTATGGACAGCGAGCAGTTGATTGGCTGCGCAGCCTGAAGCATCCGAAGTCCGAGCTGCCGGGAGGTGCTTTCCAGCTCGACCCCTGGCAAGAGGAGATCGTCCGCAAAATCTATGGGCCTCGCAATCTCGACGGCACCCGCATCGTCCGGCAGGTGATCATGTTGCTGCCGCGCGGCAATCGCAAAACCAGCCTGGGCGCCGCGCTCGCGCTGCTTCACACGTGGGGCCCGGAAGCGAAGCAGGGCGGCGAAGTCCTCACTGCTGCCGCCGACCGCAAGCAAGCGAAGCTCGCTTTTGCCGAAGCGGAAAGCATCATCCGGGCCGGTGATGCCGAGCTGTGGACGAAAGGACAGCAGTCGCGCCGCTACGATGCCGCCAATGCGATCAAGCTCCAGGAATACAAAAACCGAATGGTATTTCCGAACGGCAGCTTTCTCGAAAGCCTGTCGAATGATGCTGGCACTCAGCACGGCCGAACGCCGGTCTTTGCCCTGATCGACGAAATCCATGCCTGGAAAAAGCGCGACCTCTATGACGTCATCCGCACCGGCCTTGTGAAGGTGCCGGGTTCGCTGTCCGTCATAATCACTACCGCCGGCCGTGGGCAGGAGAACATTGCATTCCAGATCATCGACTACGCGCGCCGCGTCGCGTCTGGCAAGATCGACGACCCCGGCACGCTGCCGGTCTTGTTTGAGACCTCGCCCGATGCCGACTGGACCGACGAGGCGGTATGGCGTGCGGCTAATCCCGGCCTCGAATACGGCTATCCCGACCTTGGCGGCCTTCGCCAGCTCGCCCGTGAAGCGGCCGAACGCCCGGCCGATCGCGAAGCCTTTCGCCAGTTGCACCTCAACGTCTGGCTTGGTCACTCGTCCGACCCGTTTGTCGAGATGCCGGTCTATGATCGCGGCGCGGCTCCGGTCGACCTCGACACCTTGGAGCGTGAACCGTGCTGGATTGGCGTGGACTTGTCATCGACCAGTGACTTGACCGCCGTTGTGGCGGCATGGCGCGACCCGGACGTCGAAGATGGCTACATCGTCAAGCCATGGTTTTTCTGCCCTGAGGATAACCTGGACAAGCGGACGCAACAGTCCGGCTATCCCTACAGCCAGTGGGCCGCCGAAGGCAGGCTGATCGCCACGCCGGGCAACGTCGTCGACATCCGCGCCGTTGAAGATCACATCCGCGACTTGTGCGATCGCCTCGACGTCCGGGAGATCGCCTTCGACCCGCACTATGCCCGCATCACCATGGCCAATCTCGTCGAAGACGGCTACCCGGCCATCGAAATGCGGCAAGGATGGGTGACGATGGGCCCAGCCATCCGGGAGCTGGAAAAGGCAATCCTTGCTGGCAAATTCCAGCACGGCGGCGACCCTATCCTTCGTTGGAACTTCGATAACATCGCCATCCAGGACGACGGCAAGGGCAACCGCTCGTTCCACAAGGGCAAGGCGCGCGACAAGATCGATGGCGCCGTTGCTGCCGCCATGGCCGTGGGCCGCGCCGCCACGGGTGATGATCACCGCTCCGTTTACAACAGCTCCGATCGCCCGGAAGGGCTGCTCATTTTCTAAGGATTATGCTCATGCCTACAGATGAAGAACGTCTAGTCATCGCCCTAGAAGCCCGTGTGAAGGACTTCGAACGCAACTTTAACCGTGCCAGCAAGACGGCCAACGACAATTTCAACAGCATCGAAAAGCGTGCCAAGCAGTCGGCCGACACATTGGAAAAGAGCTTCGGCGACCTGTCCGGCTCGTTCGCCGGCAAGATTAAGGGCTTGATTAAGCCCTTCATGGCGGGTGGCATCCTGGCCGCTGGCGTGACTGCTGCCGCCACCGCCCTGGGCGAAGTGGCGAAATCTGTCGCGGAAGTCGATCGTGAAGCGCGCAAAGCTGGCGTGTCGGCGAAGGTTTGGCAACAATGGGCCTACGTCGCCACCGCCACCGGCATGAATATCGATGGCGTCACCGACGCCCTGAAAGAGCTGAACATTCGCGGCGACGAGTTCGCCAAAACCGGCAAGGGTAGCGCCCAGGAAGCTTTCACCCGCCTGGGCTACACCGCGAGCGACGTCGCCAAGCGCATCAAAGACCCGTCTGCGTTCCTCGACGAGATCATCGGCAAGCTGCAACAGATGGACGCCGCCGCACAGACGCGCATTCTTGACGAGACGTTTGGCGGGCAGGGCGCCGAAGAGCTCGCTAAGGTCCTGGGCCTCTCCGTCGATCAGATCAAAAAGCTACGCAGCGAAGCCGCGACCTTCTCCGACGAGCAGATCGAGAGTGCCAAAAAGATCGATCAAGAGTTCAACACCCTTTGGCGCAACGTCACCGTGTACGCGAAGAAAGCTGCGATCGAGAGCGCGAGCTATGCCGGCAAGATCATTGACGTACTCAGCACCCTAAAGGGCGACAAGCTGATCGCGGGTTACAAATCCAACGCTCTGTCGCCAGAAGCCCAGTTAAGGAAATTGGAAGATCGCCGCGACGGCATCCTAAAGGAGATCGAGCACGTTCAATCCGACCCTTTCAACGCGCTCAAGGAAGCCGAGCTTCGGCAGTTACAAGCCTCGCTTGCCGCCGTCGAACAGCAGATTGAAGATTTGGGCGGCGGTAGCGATGAGCTGAAGTCGGCGCTCGCAGAGCTATCCGCGATCACCCAAACGGCCGGCAACACGTTCGATCACTCCGCGACCAGCGCCGCGAACTTCAAGACCGCGCTCAATGAGATCAAGACACTTGTGCCGGGCCTGAAAGCCGACCTGGACAGCCTCGCGACCATGAACGGCATTGATGCCGCCTACCAGCGCGCCGTGTCGAATGCTCGCACCATGGGCGACGTGAGGAACGCGACCGACCTCGCAAACCGCGCCAAGGCGGCCGTGCGCGTTAACAATGCCACGACCAACACGTCGGCATATCTCGATGGCTTCCTCTCGAACGGGAAGAGCAACGCTTCCGTCGAAGGCATGGCATCGGCCTTCGCCAAGAAGTTGGCCACCATGTTCGCTTCGATGCCCGACGAGCTTCGCGGCCAAATCTCGATCACCTCCGGCTTTCGCGACATTCAGCGGCAGCAACAACTATGGGCGGAAGCGCTGGAGAAGTACGGCTCACCGGAAGCAGCGCGGAAGTGGGTTGCGCCTCCCGGCAAAAGCCAGCACAACAGCGGCAACGCTGCCGACCTTGGTTTTGCCTCCGATGCTGTTCGCCAGTGGGTACACGCCAACGCCAGCAGCTTCGGCCTGCAGTTCCCGCTCAACAACGAGAATTGGCACATCGAAGACGCCGATGCGCGCCGATCGGCCGACAGCGCTGCCGTGCAACAGCAGATCAACCTTGCCAAGCAGCACGCCGATGCCCGCAAGAGCCTCAATCAGACCATACAGGAAGGGTTAGACCTCGCCCGCTTCGAACAATCGATCTCGACGATGTCCGCCCAACAACAGGCGATCGAGCTGGGCGTCTACCGGGCGAAGGCGGAAGCCAAACGCGCCGGCATCACTCTCAGCGAGCAGGAAATTCAGCAAATCCGCGAGCAGGTGACGGCAACCCAACAGCTCCAGGCGGCCAACGATCGCACAGCCAAGGCGACCGAAGGAATGCAGGAAGCCCAGCAGTTTTTTGCGGAAGGCTTCACCAACGCCCTGTCTGGCCTCATCACCGGCACGACCACGCTCGAAAGCGCAATGCAACAGCTCGCCAACTCGATCATCAATGCCGCGCTCCAGGCAATTCTCCTGGGGCAGGGCCCGCTTGCTGGCCTGGGTGGGGGCAAGTCCTCGTCGGGCGGCAGGGGCGCCATTGGTGGCCTCCTGGGCTGGCTTTTCAGCGCCAAGGGCGGGCCGGTCTCGCATAGCCGCCGATCGATGCTCTACCTTGCCGGCGGCGGCGACGTCCGTGGGCCCGGTACAAGCACATCCGACAGCATCCCGGCGATGCTTTCCGACGGCGAATTTGTCGTCAACGCAGCCGCAACCAAGCGCCACCGGGCAGCCCTAGAGGCGATTAACTCCGGGCGTGCACCTGCCTTCCTGGCTAAGGGCGGCATTGCCGGCAGTCAGTTGGCCGGCCGCAGCGGTGGTGTGTCGATCGGCAACATTAACATGCCGATCAAGATCGAGACGCAAGGCTCATCGGGCGACCCGGTGAAAGACCAGGAGCATCAACGCAACCTGTCGAAGCAGGTCGGAGCAGCCGTTGACCAGCACATGACCGAGTGGTTCCTCAATCAGAGCCGCCCCGGCGGCCTTCTGACCGGTAGGAGATAACGACGATGACTACCCCGACCCTTACATTACCGGAAGGCGTCTTTATCTCGCCCGGTTCATCCCAGGACGTCACCGCTCGCGTGTTGAAAGCGCAGTTCGGCAACGGCTACGTCGAGCGCGCCGCCGACGGCATCCATTCGATTACGGGCGAATTTCAAATGACGATTGAAAACCTACCGCGCCGGGATGTGCAAACGATCGATGCATTCTTCAGGGAGCGCGGTGGCTACAAGGCGTTTTACTTCACGCCGCCCGGCGAGGCGTCGCCCAGGCTATGGACTTGTGAAAAGTGGCGCATTGCGCACGCAGACGCGACTTATGACACCGTGTCGGCGACCTTCAGCGAGGTCTTCACCCCTTAAAGTCAGCTTGCCGCCTCTTCTATAACCGGGATAACCAAGCCCTCATATTTCACTTCGTTCATCCACTTGACGAGCGTTTGCGGTCGCATCCCGTCGCCATAGCGCTCGTCGACACCCTTTGGTTTCCAACCGCCCAGGGCTGTCGTCGCGTCATGGGGCACCCCGGCCTCGCGAAGCGCGTCGCGGAAAGTGTGACGTGTCGAATGGAACGTTAGCCCCTTATCCTTCATCTCCAACTTGGACTTTAGGAAATAGGCGAAGCGTTTCGAAAACAGGTCGGAAACGTGATCCTGGTCGTCGCCCGGAAGGTCCGCGAACAAGCGCCGGATGCCCGCTTTCTTCAGCCGTGCAACGCGTTGCAACAAGCCGAGCCTAATCAATTCAGGATGAACGGGAATAATGCGCTCGCTGCCTTCCGTCTTCAGTCCGCGTTCATCTGTCTCCCAGAGCTGGAAGAAATGTGCGCCGTAGCGCTCGACGATGTCCTCGATGTTCAACGTGCCGATCTCACCCAGACGCATCCCAGAGAAGATCGCAATGATGTAAACCCAGTAGCGGCCAGCTAGCGCGCCTTGCTCCGACCACTCTGGCAGGGCCGCAAGTAGCTTGTTCATTTGTTCGATGTCGTATGCGCGCCGCTTGCCCTTTTTGGCTTTCTTCGGCGCCATTCCGCTTGCGGGATTGGACGCGATCAGACCCTTGTTGATCGCCCAGTTGAAGAACGCCGACTGTGTTTGCGTATAGACCTTCACCGTGCCGGCGGCCAAAAGCTTATCCGTCTTGCGCTCAGCAGCCAGCGCCACGATCTCGCGCACGGTCGTGCAGTCGTTGTAAGCTGATTTCTTGTGAACGTTGGCGGGCAGACCTGAGAAGAGTTCCTGCACAATGGCGCATTCGGCGCGAGTGATCGACGCTAGCGGCTTATCCGGGCCTAGCACTTCTTTCATGGTGCGGAAGGTGATCACATACTTGGCATCGGCCGTATCGCCCAGGTGCGCCCGCATCGGGTCCGTTTCAAAGCGCTGGATTGCTTCGCCCAGGGTGACGCTCCGGCTAACGGCCGGCGCCTGGGAGATCGAGCTGACGTCCTTAAACAATGGATCATGGAAACCGTCACCGTGCTTGCCATCCATGCGATCAAGCGACCGCTCCAGGTGTTCGATGTTCGCCCGGCGAAGCAGCTCGACCAACTGCCGTAGCGCATCCGATGCCGTGAAGGGCTCTACCGACTTTCCAACCACCGTGTCGGCCGGTGCCGGGATATTCAATTTTTCTGCCTTGATGAGGGATCGTGCTTCGGCAAAGAGGGCCGCTTCGGCAGACGGGTCGCGGCTTTCAAACCCGCCGATGTCATGTTCGATGTTCTCGCGGATTTCCTCGTCGGCCGGCAGCGCAGTCGCAGATTGCTCCTGTCTCCAAAACCTGCCCACGACCAAGCGCCGGAGATCGGCTTCCGTCACTTCGTCGGCGACGGTTATTTTTTCGCCTTTCCGCAGCGTCTCGCGTTGCTTCTGCCATTGGAGATCGAGCTGGACTGCAACCAGACGGGCTTCGCGCTCTGCTGTCTTGCGATCGGAGGTGCCTAAGGCCAGCCAGATTTCCTTTTTGCCGAGCGCTTCAACTAGGTCGGTAGGCACCCGCCGGCGGACGCTGTAGGTGCCTCCGCGTTGTGTCAATCCGAGAACTTTCGTCATGCGATTTACCCCGCTTGCGTAGCATCATTGTGTAGCAGCGCAGGTTTGTAAAGGATTGATTTTGCTTTTAATTCCATATTTGCAACCCCTTAGAGGGGGTTTGGTGGGCCCGGAGGGACTCGAACCCCCAACCAAGCGGTTATGAGCCGCCGGCTCTAACCATTGAGCTACAGGCCCGTGCGTGGCTTGGCCGCGCCGGCAGCGGGGCAATGGTCCCCCGGTGCGGTTTCGCTCTAACGCAATTCGAATGCAGCGACAAGACGTTGCCGCAATAGCTTCACAATCAATCGGCAAAGAGCTAACCGGGGTCGCGACAACCAAGGAGTGAAACATGGCGCTGCGGACTATTAGAAACCTGGCTTTCGGCATGCTGATCGGTGTGCCGGCCGTCCTGCCGATGACAGCGGCGGCTGCCGATGATTCGAGGCCGCGTGAGGCGGTGGTCATGGTCTCGGGCGAGGGGCAGTCGGCGGTAGCGCCCGATATGGCCGTCCTCAGCCTTGCGGTCGTCAAGCAGGCGAAGACGGCCCGCGAGGCGCTCGACGAGAACAACAAGGCGATGGCCGCCGTTCTGGCGGCGCTGAAGAAAGAGGGGATCGCCGACAGGGATCTGCAGACTTCGGGCTTCTCCGTGCAGCCGCAATACAATTATCCGCAGAGCAACGACGGCCAGCCGAAGCCGCCGGAGCTCATCGGCTATCAGGTCTCAAACGGGCTGACGGTGCGCGTGCGCGATCTCGGCGAGCTGGGCGGCTTGATCGACCAGGCGGTGACACTCGGCGTCAATCAGGGCGGCGATATCCAGTTCACCAACGACAAGCCGGAGGCGGCCATGGAAGCGGCGCGCAAGGATGCCGTCGCAGCTGCGATGAAGAAGGCAAAGACGCTGACGGAGGCCGCCGGCGTGAAATTGGGCCGCGTCATCGAGATCAGCGAGAGCGGCGTTCGGCCGATGCCGCAACCGGCCTATCGCGCAACGATGGCGAAGGAGGCGGCTGATGCTTCCGTGCCGATTCAGGGTGGCGAAAACACCTATCATGTCACGGTCAACCTGACCTTCGCGCTCGAGCAGTAGGGCCTAGGGCCTTTCAAACTCCGGGAAAAAGCCGTTGATGTTCTTCAGGAATATCAACGGCTTATTTATTTGGAAACGCATCTCAACGGCGCGGCGGGCATAAATCGCTTTATCACGCGAGTGTTACACTATAAAAAGAATCGTGTTATCGGTTCCGGAGGAGCCCCGAGTTCCGAGTTCTGATTCGATCCGGCCGATAAGGAGGAACTGGCTTAATCCTAGAGAGGAGACAGACATGACGAATGCCTTGCCGCCACTTCACAACGGACACGCGCCGATCACCCTTCAGGAACTCTTCCGCGAAGCCCTCTATGCTTTCGAAGAATGGGATACGGAACTCACAGAACCAATCGTCACCTTCGAAGGGCGGGTCGTTCCGATCAGCCTCGTCTTCGAAGCCATGCGCGAGTGCGACGACATCGTGCCGAACAACATTGTCGGCGCCGTTACCGAAAGACTGACAAAGCCGTGGGAAGGCGAGGGGCCGCTCGACCAGATGAGCTTCTCGACGGCCGCCCGCGTCATGCGCGTCTTGGTCCGCAAACGCCTTCTTGCCAACGGCACGGCCGATGTCGTGGCCGTTCCCACCCGCCCGGCGGAGCACAAGCCGTCCGAATGAGGCCGCGAGGGATCGCGGTGATCCGCGATCCCTCTGCTTTTGAAGGGAACCGCTCTCACTTCCAATCGTTGAAGTCAGAACGAAGGATGTGAGCATCATGCTTAAATCAATCATACGCGAAATCATCGGGCCGGCGCCGCAGGCGTCCACGTCCCCGGACTGTCTCAAACCATTCATCGGCCGGAAACGTGTTCTCATCATTTTTGCGGATGCAGATGATGACCGTGCGACGGTGCAGGACGAGTCGCTGCGCCGTGCGCGTTTTTCGCTCATCGAGAATGATATAGAGGTGCTGAATGTCGCCGGCGGTGGGGTGTTCCCCACTTTCGAGGGATCAGAGGACCTCGACGCCGATGAAATCCGCGACGATCTCCAGGGACCGCGGCCCGGCGAATTCGGCCTTCTCCTGCTCGACTGTGACGGCACGGTGTTGCTGCGCTCGAATGAGCCCATGTCGCCGGAGGATATCATCGGTTCGCTGTCATCGGTGCCGCACTAAGCTGTCGAAATCTCCAGACGTTGCTTTACTTTTCGCTGCCGCTTGCGGATGCTCTCCGCCGGTTCGATGTGGCAGAGGAGTAGGGCCTATGACTGTTGAGGACGATCTCAGCCGGATTGCGGAGCAGGAACAGGTATTGAGCTTTGATGCCTTCGACCTCACGACAGCCTGGCAGCTTGGCAAGCTGCTGCAGGAACTCGCGACGGAACGCGGGCTTGGCGTGGCGATAGACGTTTCGCTGCATTCGATGCCGGTCTTTTACGCGGCGCTGCCGGGTGTTACGCCCGACAACGTCCAATGGGTGCGGCGCAAGCGCAACGTGGTGTTCCGCTATTCAAAGAGCAGTTACGCCTGCGGCCTTAAGCTGCAGAAAGACGGTAAGACCGTCGAAGACAACGGGCTTTCGAGCGCCGATTATGCGGCGCATGGCGGTAGCTTTCCGATCAATGTCAAGGGAACCGGCTGCATCGGCGCGGTTACGGTCTCGGGCCTGCCGCAGCGCGACGACCACAATCTCGTCGTCGAGGCGCTGTCGCTGATGCTGGCGAAAGATCTGGATTCCCTGCGGCTGGCGTGAAAGCGGCCATCGGGCCACGCGCCAGCAGTCGCCCACTCAAATCTTCCCTTTTGCCTCGATAATGCCTTTGGTGACGCTGCCCGTCGCCGGAAAGAGCGGGATCAGGCAGGCCTGCAGGGCGTGGTAGATATCGCCCTTGCCGGGGAAGAGGCTATGCGAGGGGACGAGATCTTCCGTCAGTTCCTCGTGCCAGCCGCCGTTCTTGTGGTCGATGAAGGCGCGCTCGATGACATTCCAGATCGTGCGATAGCTTTGCTCGTGGAAGTCGCTCGGCAGGTGCTCGTTCAGGAAGTGGGCAGCGGCTGCACCCTCACAGGCCGGCCACCAGAGCTTGTTGCGCTTCGCCGGCTTGTCGTCCCAATCGAGCGTGTAGAAGAAACCGCCCTTGCCGTTGTCCCAGCCGAGCGCCATCGATTGCGAGAAGAGGCCCTTGGCGGCATCCGGCATCCAGTCGTGCTTCTTGCCGCCGAGTGCCCAGAGCTGCAGGATAAGGCGTGCCCATTCCAGCCAGTGGCCTGGCGTGGTACCGGCCGGGCGGAACATCTCGTTCGGATGGTAGTAGCTTTTGTCGAGCCCCCAATCTGCGCTGAAATGCTCAGCGACGCGCCAGCCGACGGAACCGGCCGACCTGCGGATGACGAGATCGGCGATGCTTTCGGCCTTGGCGAGATAATCTCTGTCGCCGGTGGCTTCGAAAGCGGCCATCAGCGCTTCGGTGAGATGCATGTTGGAGTTCTGGCCGCGATAGCGACCGCCGTCGAGCGGCTGCCAGTCGGCGGTGAACTCCTCAGCGATGGCGCCGTGCTTCGGCTCCCAGAACCTGGTGTTGAGGACTTCGGTAATATCGGCCAGCATGGCGTCGGCCAGCGGATGGCCGATGGTTTTCGCGGAGGAGGCGGCAAGCAAGACGAAAGCATGGCCATAGCCCTGCTTGGTGGAATCGACAGCGCCATCATTGTTCAGCGACCAGAAATAGCCGCCGTTTTTCGTGTCGCGGTGATGGTTCCAAAGGTAATCCATGCCGTGATCGACGACATCGCTCGCGCCGGGGCGGCCGAGAAGAGTGCCGATCGAGAAGCAGTGGACCGCGCGCGATGCAATGTGAATGCCGCGAACCTGCCCGTCGGCGTCGAGCGGCTGGCCGTGATCGTCGAGATCGTAGAAGCCGCCCTTCGGATTGATCGAATTGTGCTGGAAGAAATCGAAGAGGCCGTTTGCCTGGGCGAGAAGCCAGTTGCGATGATAGGCGCGGATGCTCCAATGACCAATGCCGGCGTCGCCAGTTACAGATGTCATGTCATTCCTCCGATTTCGTAACAACGACTTGCGAAAGAGCCTATATAGGCCGAGCCCGAGTCTGTCACCCCGCCTCGCGAACCATCACAAAGTCAAAGCATATATTGACATAAACATATCTTTATGTGATTGGTCGCTCTGGCCTTTAAACGACTGTCAAGGAGTCCGCCCGTGTTCAATAATCTCTTTGGTCCCCAAGGGGCAAAACGCGACGGCAATGAAATCTTTGCAGCTTTGCGGAAAGCCGCAAGCGAGCGAATCCTCGTTCTTGACGGCGCCATGGGCACGCAGATCCAAGGACTCGGCTATAATGAAGACCAGTTCCGCGGCGAGCGCTTCATCGGCTGCGCCTGTCACCAGAAGGGCAACAACGACCTTTTGATCCTGTCGCAGCCAGATGCGCTTGAGGAAATCCATTACAAATACGCCAAGGCCGGCGCGGATATTCTGGAAACGAATACCTTTTCCTCGACCCGCATCGCGCAGGCCGACTACCAGATGGAAGGCGAGGTCTACAACCTCAACAAGGACGGTGCCGAGATCGTGCGGCGCGCGGCAATTCGCGCCGAGCGCGAGGATGGCCGCCGCCGCTTCGTGGCGGGCGCGATCGGCCCGACCAACCGCACGGCGTCGATTTCGCCTGATGTCAACAATCCGGGTTTCCGGGCCGTCAGCTTCGACGAGCTTCGCATTGCCTACGGCGAGCAGATCGATGGCCTGATCGACGGCGGCGCGGATATCATCCTCATCGAAACGATCTTCGATACGCTGAATGCCAAGGCCGCGATCTTCGCGTGCGAGGAGCGTTTCGCGGCCAAGGGCATCCGCCTGCCGGTGATGATCTCGGGCACGATCACCGACCTTTCCGGCCGCACGCTTTCCGGCCAGACGCCGTCGGCTTTCTGGAATTCGGTCCGCCACGCAAACCCGTTCACGATCGGCCTCAACTGCGCGCTCGGCGCCAATGCGATGCGCCCGCATCTGCAGGAGCTTTCGGGTGTCGCCGATGCCTTCATCTGCGCCTATCCGAACGCCGGCCTGCCGAACGAGTTCGGCCAGTACGACGAAACACCGGAACTGATGGCGGCGCAGATCGACAGCTTTGCGCGCGAAGGTCTGGTTAATATCGTTGGCGGCTGCTGCGGCTCGACGCCGGAGCATATCCGCGCGATCGCCGAGACCGTTGCCAAGTACAAGCCGCGCCCGATTCCGGAGCATCGGCCGTTCATGTCGCTGTCGGGGCTCGAGCCTTTCGAACTGACCAAGGACATTCCCTTCGTCAACGTCGGTGAGCGCACCAATGTCACCGGTTCGGCTCGCTTCCGCAAGCTGATCACCAACGCCGATTTCACGGCGGCGCTCGATGTTGCCCGCGACCAGGTCGAAAACGGCGCGCAGATCATCGACATCAACATGGACGAGGGGCTGATCGACTCCGAAAAGGCGATGGTCGAGTTCCTGCATCTGATTGCCGCCGAGCCGGATATCGCGCGGGTGCCTGTCATGATCGATAGTTCGAAGTTCTCGATCATCGAATCAGGTCTCAAGTGCGTGCAGGGCAAGCCGATCGTCAACTCGATCTCGCTGAAGGAAGGCGAGGAGACATTCCTTGCTCACGCGCAGTTGCTGCACCGCTACGGCGCGGCCGTCGTCGTCATGGCCTTCGACGAGACAGGGCAGGCCGACTCTTACGAGCGCAAGGTGGAAATCTGCACCCGTGCCTATAAGCTTTTGACCGAGGAGGCAGGCTTTCCGCCGGAAGACATTATCTTCGATCCGAACATCTTCGCAGTCGCGACCGGTATCGAGGAGCACAACAACTACGGCGTCGACTTCATCGAGGCGACGCGGACGATCCGCCAGCGTATGCCGCTCGTTCATATTTCCGGCGGCGTTTCCAACCTGTCGTTCTCGTTCCGCGGCAATGAGCCGGTGCGCGAGGCGATGCATGCCGTGTTCCTCTACCACGCCATCCAGGCGGGTATGGACATGGGCATTGTCAACGCCGGCCAGCTTGCCGTCTACGATAACATCGATCCGGAGCTGCGCGAGGCCTGCGAAGACGTCGTCCTGAACCGCCGTCCAGATGGAACCGAGCGCCTGCTCGCGGTCGCCGAGCGCTTCCGCGGTGCCGGCACGAAGGAGGCGAAAGCCCAGGATCTTTCCTGGCGTGAATGGACGGTCGAGAAGCGTCTGGAACATGCGCTGGTCCTCGGCATCACCGAATATATCGAGGCGGATACCGAAGAAGCCCGCCAGCAGGCCGAGCGCCCGCTGCACGTCATCGAGGGCCCCTTGATGGCCGGCATGAACGTCGTCGGCGATCTTTTCGGTTCCGGCAAGATGTTCCTGCCGCAGGTCGTCAAGTCGGCGCGCGTCATGAAGCAGGCGGTCGCCGTGCTGCTACCCTACATGGAAGAAGAGAAGCGGCTGAACGGCGGCGACGAGAGGAAGTCTGCCGGCAAGATCCTGATGGCGACCGTCAAGGGCGACGTGCACGATATCGGCAAGAACATCGTCGGTGTCGTACTTGCCTGCAACAACTACGAGATCATCGATCTCGGCGTCATGGTGCCGGCGACGAAGATCCTCGAGACGGCCGTGCAGGAGAAGGTCGATGTCATCGGTCTCTCGGGTCTGATCACGCCGTCGCTCGACGAGATGGTGCACGTGGCTGCCGAAATGGAGCGTGAGGGCTTCGATATCCCGCTTCTGATCGGCGGCGCGACCACCAGCCGTGTTCATACCGCGGTGAAGATCCATCCAGGATATCACAAGGGCCAGACGGTCTATGTTACGGATGCGAGCCGCGCCGTTGGCGTCGTCTCGTCCTTGCTGTCTCCGGATACGCGTCAGACCTATATCGACGGCATCCGCGGCGAATATGCCAAGGTTGCCGCCGCGCATGCGCGCAGCGAAGCTGAAAAGGTTCGCCTGCCGCTCCCGCGTGCCCGCGAGAATGCCCATCAGGTGGATTGGGCCTCCTACAAGCCGACCAGGCCGCAGTTCATCGGCACCAAGGTGTTTGAGGATTATGATCTGGCGGATATCGCCCGCTACATCGACTGGACGCCGTTCTTCCAGACCTGGGAGCTACGCGGCCGTTACCCTGCCATTCTCGACGACGAGAAGCAGGGCGCGGCGGCACGCGCTCTCTGGGCCGATGCGCAGGCGATGCTCAAGAAGGTGATCGACGAAAAGTGGTTCCGCCCGCGTGCCGTCATCGGCTTTTGGCCGGCAGGCAGCGTCGGCGACGACATTCGTCTGTTCGCGGACGAGGCCCGCAGGGAGGAACTCGCGACCTTCTATACGCTCCGCCAGCAGCTTTCGAAGCGCGACGGCCGGCCGAACGTGGCGCTGTCGGATTTCGTGGCGCCGGTTTCGAGCGGCGTCCAGGACTATGTCGGTGGCTTCGTTGTGACGGCGGGCATCGAGGAAGTCGCGATTGCAGAGCGCTTCGAGCGGGCGAATGACGACTACTCGTCGATTTTGGTCAAGGCGATTGCCGACCGCTTCGCCGAGGCCTTCGCCGAGCGCATGCACGAACGGGTCCGCAAGGAATTCTGGGGCTACGCGAAGGATGAGAACCTGACCAACGCGCAGCTCATCACCGAGGAGTATGCCGGAATTCGCCCAGCACCCGGGTATCCGGCGCAGCCCGACCACACGGAGAAGGCGACGCTCTTCCGCCTGCTCGATGCCCAAAGGGCGGCCGGCGTGACACTCACGGAGAGCTACGCCATGTGGCCCGGCTCATCTGTCTCCGGCCTCTACATCGGCCACCCCGACAGCTACTATTTCGGCGTAGCGAAGGTGGAGCGCGATCAGGTCGAGGACTATGCCGCGCGCAAGGGCATGACGATTGCCGAAGTGGAGCGCTGGCTCGGGCCAGTGCTGAACTACGTGCCGCGCAAGGTGGACGAGGAAATCGACGACGCGGCTTGATCGTCGACGGCCAGTTCAGAGATTGAATCAAGAAGGGCGGAAAGTGCTTCACTTTCCGCCCTTATGCTTTTGCGGCAACTGGATTTTCCGCAACTGAGTATCATGGTGGCTGATCTGGCAAAGGCGATATTCCTATGCTAACATAGCTAAGTTAGCTAACGAGGTGGCCATGAAAGTGACGGTTCACGCAGCCAAGACAAATCTCTCGAAACTGATCGACGCTGCGCTTTCAGGTGAGGAGGTTGTCATTGCCAAGGGGCAGAAGCCCGTCGTCAAGCTTACACCCATCCCGCAGAATTCCTTCACGATCGGAATTCTGAAGGGGCAGGTCGGCGGGAGCGCGCCCGACTTCTTCGAGCCGATGGATGAGGACGATCTGGCGAACTGGGAAGGCGCGAATTGAACGCGGTTCTGCTCGACACGCACGCGTGGGCATGGTCCCTGACGGCCGACTCGCGGTTGACGGCGAGGGCCGTCACTGTGATCCAGCAAGCGGATGCCGTTCTGGTCAGCCCCATTTCATTGTTCGAGATCGGCCAGAAGGTGCGGCTTGGCAAATGGCCCGAGATGCAGCCATACATTCATGGCCTGGCGGAGCTGCTTGAGCGGCAGGGCGGACGAACCGTTGCATTGACGCCAGACGTTTGCCTGAAGGCATCAACGATGGACTGGGCGCATCGTGATCCTTTCGACCGGCTGATTGCCGCCACGGCCATGGCGAACGGACTTCCGCTGATTTCGGCGGACACGGTTTTCGACGGGCTTTCCACCGATCAACGCTGGATTGCCCGGCTCTGGTAGCCGTCAACTGGCCCCGATAGTAAGCTCAGCCACGAAATCATAGGCGTCGCCGCGGTAGAGCGAGCGGGTGAATTCGATCGCCCGGCCGGAGCCGACATAGGAGATACGCTCGATCGAAAGGCCGGCGGCCCCGACAGGAACGCCGAGGAGATGCGCGTCTGCCTCCTTCATGTTCGTGGCGGAGATGCGTTGCACGGCGCGCACCGGGCGGACGCCGCGACGTTCGAGTTCGGCATAGAGCGACGTTGTCACCACGGATGGATCAGGCAGGAATTCGCCGGAGACGCTCGCATGCTCGATCGCCAGCGGCTGATCGTCGGCGATGCGAAGGCGCGAGAGACGCGAGACCTTGATGTCGGTGGCGAGGCCGAGAATCATCATTTCGTCGGGCGAGGGGGTATGGATGCCCTTATGCAGCCATTCGGAACGCGCCGTCATGCCGCGCCGGGCCATGTCCTCGGTGAAGGACGTGAGCTGCGAAAGCCGCTGTTCGACCTTCGAAACCGGCTTGGCCACGAAGGTGCCGGAGCCGTGGCGACGGACCAGCAGGCCAT
Organism: Rhizobium sp. P32RR-XVIII; assembly: GCF_012641395.1. Lineage (GTDB taxonomy): Bacteria > Pseudomonadota > Alphaproteobacteria > Rhizobiales > Rhizobiaceae > Rhizobium. The sequence continues at coordinate 329,154 of NZ_JABAIH010000004.1, forward strand.
CGGCGACAAGATCGTCGATCGCCTTGCGAACCGTGACGCGGCTCACGGCGGCGAATTCTGCGATATCGCGTTCCGGCGGCAGGGCGTCGCCGTGGCCGAGGGCGCCGGTGCGCATGGCGTCTTCCAGAGTGCGGCGCAGCTTTACATAGAGAGGGCCGGTCCCGCCGGCCTGCAGGCGCTCGGGCGACAGGATGGTCGCGAGGTCGTCGGTCATGCGGCGCCTCTCTTTGCAGCGTTCAGGCGCTTGACTGCAAGGTCGACTGCGCCCCGGAGGACGTCGCCCTTCGGCTGTGCGAGCAGCGCTTTATGTCGCTCTGAAAGCCACGGTTCATAAGCCTTGGCGAGGCCGCCGAGCAGGCAGATTGCCGGACATTCCGGCCACAGCAGCGCGTCCAGGTTTTCGCCGATTGCCGCGGCCGCGGCCTTGACGATACCGGCCGCGATCTCATCGCCCTGCGCGGCGTAGTCGAAGACCAGCGGCGCATAGCGTGCGAAGTCCTTCGGTTTCGAAACGTGGGCGAATTCGACGAGGCGTTCAGGATCGTCGCCGTATTCAGCCAATATCCTTGCTGTCAGAGGTGAAGACGGGCGCACGCCATCGTAGGCGAGCAGGGACTTTTCCATGAGGTCGCGGCCGAGACGCGCGCCGCTTGCCTGATCGCCAATGATGAAGCCCCAGCCGCCGATGCCATGGAGCTTGCCGTCGCGGCGAGCATTATAGACCGAGCCGGTGCCGAAGGCGCCGATGACGCCATCGGAATCTCCAAGCGCGCCCTGAAGCGCGATCAGAGCATCCGTCACGACATGGCCGTCCGCAAAGGGCAGGGCTCGCTCGATACGCACGCCATAGTCTCCCACATTGGCTCCGGCGACACCGACGACGGCTGAGACTTTGGAAAGGGTGTCGGCAGAAAGGCCTGCCGCCCGCAAAGCCTCACGCGCTGATTCGACGATATTGATCAGCGAGCTTTCCAGATCGGAAAGGATATTGGCAGGTCCGGCATTGCCGCGACCCAGAATATTGCCCACTCTGTCGGCAACCGCAGCACGGCAGCTTGATCCGCCTCCGTCTATGCCGATTGCAAGCCCCGTCATCTAACCTCCGAATGCCGCATTCGCTTGGCTTTTTGTTACAATACCAAAAAAATACCATTTACCAAGCAGAATTGGTTTTCAAAATCCTCATCTTTGTATCATGCTGATTTTCAACGAAAAAATTTTCACAGGAAATTTATTGGCCTCAAAAGTTAAATTCGGCTGGACAATTGGTATTTTTTTGGCCTTAATTCCGGATAGGGAACAGCAAGTAGAGGCAGATAGAACGGCGCCAAGCATCAGTCGCTGTCTTTAAACGGTCGCGTCGCGATGTCGCTTCAGTGCGAGCGCCATGGGAGATCAGCCAGCTATTCCTTGCGAGTTTATCGCGCCCGGTTGAGCGTACCGGAGGGCGCACCGGCCGGAGGCGCCATCGCTTTCCGCGTCCGTCGAGCTTTCGGGGCCGGCAGTATATGGCGGCCCTCACGGAGTGTTGAGGTGTATCCTCAGGCACACCAACTGCTTGTTTCAGAACCAAAGATAGCGCCCACGGCGCTTAGACAGGAGAGGGAAATGAAGAACACTGCTCTGAAAAGCCTGCTGCTTGCCTCCAGCCTGCTCACGTCTGCCGGCTTTGCCTATGCCGCCGACGTCACGCTGACGGTTGAAAGCTGGCGTAACGACGACCTGCAGATCTGGCAGGAAAAGATCATCCCGGCCTTCGAGGCGAAGAACCCGGGTATCAAGATTGTGTTCTCGCCGACCGCGCCGACGGAATACAACGCCGCACTCAATGCCAAGCTCGACGCCGGCTCCGCTGGCGACCTGATCACCTGCCGTCCGTTCGACCCCTCACTCGCAGTGTTTGACAACGGGCACCTGGCGAGCTTGAACGATCTCCCGGGCATGGAGAACTTCTCGGCCGTTGCAAAGTCCGCCTGGACGACCGACGACGGCAAGACCACCTTCTGCGTGCCTATGGCCTCGGTTATCCACGGCTTCATCTACAACAAGGACGCCTTCGACAAGCTCGGTATCGCAATCCCGACGACGGAAGCCGAATTCTTCGCAGCCCTCGACAAGATCAAGGCTGACGGCACCTACATCCCGATGGCCATGGGCACGAAGGATCTCTGGGAAGCCGCAACCATGGGCTACCAGAACATTGGCCCGAACTATTGGAAGGGCGAGGACGGTCGCGCAGCCCTCATCAAGGGTGAGCAGAAGCTGACGGATAAGCCTTGGGTAGAGCCTTACGAAACTCTCGCCAAGTGGAAGGACTATCTCGGTGACGGCTTCGAGGCACAGACCTATGCCGACAGCCAGAACCTCTTCACGCTCGGCCGCGCCGCCATCTATCCGGCCGGCTCGTGGGAAATCGGCCTGTTCAACACGCAGGCTCAGTTCAAGATGGGCGCCTTCCCGCCGCCGGTTAAGAACGCCGGCGACACCTGCTACATCTCCGACCACAACGACATCGGCATCGGCCTGAACCCCAAGAGCACCCATTCCGAGGAAGCCAAGAAGTTCCTCAGCTGGGTTGCCTCGCCGGAATTCGCCGACATCTATGCCAACTCGCTGCCGGGCTTCTTCAGCCTGAACTCGACGCCGGTAAAGATGAACGACCCGTTGGCCCAGGAATTCGTCTCCTGGCGCGAGAAGTGCAAGCCGACGATCCGCTCGACCTACCAGATCCTGTCGCGCGGTACGCCTAACCTGGAGAATGAGACCTGGGTTGAATCCGCCAACGTCGTCAACGGTACCGACACGCCGCAGGCTGCTGCCGAGAAGCTGCAGAAGGGCCTCGACAGCTGGTACAAGCCGGCGAAGTGAAAGGAAAATCCCTCCCCAACCCCTCCCCACAAGGGGCGGGGCTTAGCCGGCCGCCGATGCGCGGTTTGGCGGGGAGGGGATCGTGCCGCGCGTCATCTTCCCCCTTGTGGGGAAGATGACCGGCAGGCCAGAAGGGGTCTCGTCATGCCGGAGGCATGGCGGTTCGCTCGTAGCGAAGAGGCGCCCGGCAGGGCGGATGAGCGGTTTTCTTCGTTGCCATCCCTATTTCCACCTGCGCCGTGCCTCGACGGCCAACAAGAACAGGCAAAAGCCATGAACGAAGCCGAAAACGCCGCCATCGATGTGGCTCCGATCAAGCGGCTCGCCCGCTGGCACATTCTCGTTTTCCTGCTGCCGGCCTTCCTCGTTTATACGGCCGTGATGATCCTGCCGCTGATCGAGACGCTTCGGCTGTCCTTCTACAATATCGTCGACGGCCAGCCCGCATTCGTCGGTTTCGCAAATTACAAGGTTCTGTTGGGCGATGCGCGGTGGGCGCACGACTTCTGGAACGCGCTGAAGAACAACGTCATCTTCTTCATCATCCATATGTGCGTGCAGAATCCGATCGGCGTTGCGCTCGCGGCCATGCTTTCCATTCCAAAGCTGCGCTTCGTGACCTTCTACCGGACAGCGATCTTCCTGCCGACGCTGCTTTCCTTCGTCATCGTCGGCTTCATCTGGAAGCTGATCCTCTCGCCGATCTGGGGTGTCGCACCCTGGATGATGGATCTGGTCGGCATGAAGTCGCTCTTCGCGCCCTGGCTCGGAAGGCCGGGCAGCGCACTGATCGCCGTGTCGCTGATCTCGGTCTGGCAATATGTCGGCATTCCGATGATGCTGATCTATGCGGCGCTCCTCAACATTCCGGAAGAAGTCATCGAGGCCGCCGAATGCGACGGCATCACTGGCTGGAGCCAGTTCTGGAAGATCAAGCTGCCGCTCGTGCTGCCGGCAATCGGCATCATCTCGATCCTGACCTTCGTCGGTAATTTCAACGCGTTCGACTTGGTCTATACCGTGCAGGGCGCGCTCGCCGGGCCGGATATGTCGACCGACATTCTGGGAACGCTGCTCTACCGCACCTTCTTCGGTTTCCAGTTGCAGCTTGGCGACCGCTCCATGGGCGCGACCGTGGCGACGGTGATGTTCCTGATCATCCTCGCGGGCGTTTCGCTCTATCTCTTCGTCATCCAGCGGCGCATCCGCCGCTACCAGTTCTGAGGGGAGGACGGCCATGTCCAAGGCACGCACATCTCTCGTCCGCTCCGGCTTCGTGCATCTGGCGCTGATCGCCTACACGCTGGTAGCGCTCTTCCCGGTATTCCTGACGATCATCAATTCCTTCAAGGACAGGAACTCGATCTTCCGGGCGCCGCTTACGGTGCCGACGCCCACCTCCTTCAGCCTCATCGGCTACCAGACAGTGCTGGGGCAGGGTGACTTTGCCACCTACTTCCAGAACAGCGTGATCGTCACCGTCGCCTCGATCTTCTTCGTGCTTCTGTTCGGCGCAATGGCGGCCTTCGCGCTCTCGGAATACCGTTTCCGCGGCAACCTTATGATGGGGCTCTATCTCGCGATCGGCATCATGATCCCTATCCGCCTTGGTACCGTTGCCATCCTGCAGGGGATGGTCGCGGCCGGCCTCGTCAACACGCTGACCGCGCTCATCCTGGTCTATACGGCGCAAGGCATTCCGCTTGCGATCTTCATCCTTTCGGAATTCATGCGGACCGTTTCCGACGACCTCAAGAATGCCGGGCGGATCGACGGGCTGTCGGAATACGCGATCTTCTTCCGTCTGGTGCTGCCGCTCGTGCGGCCGGCGATGGCGACGGTTGCGGTCTTCACCATGATCCCGATCTGGAACGACCTCTGGTTCCCGCTGATCCTCGCCCCGAGCGAAGCGACGAAGACGGTCACGCTCGGCTCGCAGATCTTCATCGGCCAGTTCGTGACCAACTGGAACGCGGTGCTGGCGGCCCTTTCGCTGGCGATCCTGCCGGTCCTCGTCCTCTATGTCATCTTCTCGCGGCAATTGATCCGCGGCATCACTTCGGGAGCCGTCAAGTGAGTTCATCCGAAAAGCCGATCCGCGTTCTCGTCGCCGGGCTGGGCAATATGGGGCGCAGCCATGCGCTCGCCTATCACAACAATCCCGGCTTCGAGATCGTCGGTCTCGTCAATCGTTCGAAGCCGGTACTGGCGCCTGAGCTTTCCGGCTACGAGATCCTGCCCGACTTCAAGAAGGCGCTTGCCGAACTGAAGCCCGATCTCTGCTCCATCTGCACCTATTCCGACAGCCATGCCGACTATGCCGTCGCGGCATTCGAGGCCGGTTGCGATGTCTTCGTGGAAAAGCCGCTGGCGACCACCGTCGCCGACGCCGAGCGTGTCGTCGCGGCGGCGAAGAAGGCCGGGCGGAAGCTGGTGATCGGTTACATCCTTCGCCACCATCCATCCTGGACGAAGCTGATTGAGGAAGCGCGGAAACTTGGCGGACCGTATGTCTTCCGCATGAACCTCAATCAGCAATCCAGCGGCCCGACCTGGGCAACCCACAAGTCGCTCATGCAGACGACGTCGCCGATCGTCGATTGCGGCGTGCATTACGTCGACGTCATGTGCCAGATCACCGACGCGAAGCCAGTGGAGGTGCGCGGCATGGGGCTTCGCCTCTCGGACGAGATCGCGCCGGACATGTACAACTACGGCCATCTGCAGGTGATATTCGAAGACAGTTCCGTCGGCTGGTACGAGGCCGGCTGGGGTCCGATGATTTCGGAAACGGCCTTCTTCGTGAAGGATGTCATGTCGCCGAAGGGGGCGGTCTCGATCGTCATGGATCCGAATGCCAAGTCCGACGATATCGATACGCACACTAAAACCTCCGTGATCCGTTTGCACAGTGCCGAGACGGGACCGGAGGGCAAGTTCATCAGGCCGGATCAGGACATGACGATGGCGGGCGAGCCCGGCCATCAGGACCTCTGCGATCTGGAGCAGGCCTTCATGCTGAAGGCCATCCGCGAAGATCTGGACCTCACCCGTCATATGAGCGATGCCGTGGCGTCGCTGCGGATTTGCCTTGCCGCCGACGAGAGCGTGCGCACCGGCCAACCGGTCAAACTATAAGAGGAATATGAGTAGTGGGATCGCTTCAACTCAAATCCATCCGTAAGGCTTACGGCACGCATGAAGTGCTGAAGGGCATCGACCTAGAGGTGCGTGACGGCGAGTTCGTAATTTTCGTCGGTCCGTCCGGCTGCGGAAAATCGACCCTGCTGCGTAGCATCGCAGGCCTCGAGGATGTCACGTCCGGTGCCGTCCTCATCAATGGCAAGGACGAAACGCTGACGCCGCCCGCAAAGCGCGGCATCGCTATGGTCTTCCAGTCTTACGCGCTCTATCCGCACCTCACGGTAAAGGACAACATGGGCCTCGGCCTCAAGCAGGCTGGAACACCGAGGGGCGAGATTGAGACCCGCGTCGGCAAGGCCTCGGCGATGCTGTCGCTCGAACCCTATCTGGCGCGCCGCCCGGCTGAGTTGTCCGGCGGTCAGCGCCAGCGCGTCGCAATCGGCCGCGCGATCGTGCGCGAACCGGAACTTTTCCTTTTCGACGAACCGCTGTCGAACCTCGATGCGGCGCTGCGTGTCCAGACGCGCCTGGAGATTGCCAAGCTGCATCGTCAGCTGAAGGCGACGATGATCTACGTCACCCACGACCAGGTCGAGGCGATGACGCTTGCCGACAAGATCGTCGTGCTGAACGCCGGCGCGATCGAGCAGATCGGTTCGCCGATGGAGCTCTACAACCGGCCGGCCAATCTCTTCGTCGCCGGCTTCATCGGTTCGCCGATGATGAATTTCATTCCGGCCGACAAACTGGGCGACGGCCAGGCAAAGACCGTCGGCGTGCGGCCGGAGCACCTGACGCTCTCGCGCGACAGCGGAACGTGGAAGGCCAAGGTCGTGCATGTCGAACATCTCGGCGCCGACACGATCGTCTATCTTGAGTCCGAGCAGTGCGGCCTGCTGACGGCGCGCCTTTTCGGCGCGCATGCCTATGAGCCAGACGAGATCGTTTTCGCGTCGCCGGACGCGGCGCATATGCACCGTTTTGACGCGGATGGCCGGGCGATCCGCTAGGCTTGCCAGAAAGAAAAGCCCCGCCGTTGAGCGGAGCTTTTCTTTGCCGATCAGCCAAGCACGGGACGCATGAAACTGCGTTCGTAGCTGACGATGCTGCGGTTGCGTCGATCGAGATCGAAGGCCGCCTGGCATTCCGGATCAGTTGCCATGCGCCTGCGGTAGTCTTCGTAGGCCGCGAGGCTTGGAAAGGAAAACAGCGCAATAGCGATGTTGTTGGCGCCTTCTGACGGCAGGAAATAGCCGTGATGCGTGCCGCCCATCCGATTGACGATCGGGATCCAGAGGCGTGCGTATTCTTCGAACTCAGCGAGCTTGTAGGGGGCGATCACGTAGCGCAAGTAGCAAGTAATCATCGAATTATCTCGCCGTGCAAAATGCGGGCGGACTTTCGCCCCCTGTTTCGATTGCTCAGGTCCGTGCCGCCAGCCGCTCAGTCAGTTCTTCGATGCCGACCTCTGCTTCGATGCGGTCTCCCTTTGCCATCAGGTAAAGGCCGAGAGCGAAGGTGAGCGCTGCGATGAAGAGCAGATAGTAGGCATGCGCCATCGGACTGACCGCCAGAAGTGAGGCGACCGCGAGAGGGGTTAGACCGCCGAAGATGGCGTAGGAGACGTTATACGAGAAGGACAGGCCAGTGAAACGGACGCGCGCCGGGAAAGCGCGGACCATCACATAAGGCACCGCGCCAACCATTCCGACAGAAAGTCCCATGATCGCGTAGAGCACAAAGAGCAGGCTCATCGAGACGGCAGCATAGCTGTAGAAGGCGAACGTCGCGACGCCGAAAAAGATGCTCGACACGACGAAGAACTTGCCGGAGCCGACGCGGTCGACGATCGCGCCTGCGGCTGCGGTGCCGAAGATCAGGAACAGCGTGCCGAAGCTCGTCGCGGCAAGCGATTGCTGGGCCGTATAGCCGTAAAGCTTCTGCAGGAACGTCGCGGTCATCAGCGTCGTCACGACGATGCCGGCGGAGAGAACCCAGGTGAGCAGCATCGAGATGATGATACCGCGCGGGTGATCGCGGAGCACCGCCTTCAGCGGCAGCTCGCGCACAAGCGAACGGCTCTGCTTCATTTCGGCGAAGATCGGCGTTTCCTGCAGCCAGCGGCGAAGATAGACGGCGACCAGGCCGAAGATGCCCCCGAGGAAGAAAGGGATGCGCCATGCATAAGCCGCGATGTCCTCTTGCGTGAAGACCGAGTTGATGATCGTCGCGATGAAGGAGCCGAACAGGATGCCGAGCGTCAGGCCCGAGCAAAGAAAGCCACAAGCAAAGCCGAAACGCCGGAAGGGCACGTGCTCGGCGACGAAGGTCCAGGCGCCTGGCACTTCGCCGCCGATCGCCGCACCTTGCAGAATGCGCATCAGGATCAAGAGGATCGGAGCGGCGATGCCGATCGAGGCATAGGTCGGCGTGGCGGCCATGCCGAGCGTCGAGAGCGCCATCAGCAGGAGCGAAAAGGCAAAGACGCGCTTGCGGCCGAAGCGGTCGCCGAAATGCGCAAGCACGATGCCGCCCAGAGGTCGCACGAGATAGCCAGCAGCGAAGATGCCGAAGGTCTGGATCGTCACCAGCCAATCGGGCATATCCGGCGGAAAGAACAGATGGCCTATGACCGGCGCAAAAAACACGAAGATGATGAAATCGTAGAATTCCAGGGCCCCGCCGAGAGCGGAAAGGCCGAGCGTGCGAAAATCCTGAGAGGTGAGGCGGCGAGGGGCGGGCGTCGTGGTGGGGGACATGAGACTGCGCTTCTCTGTGGACCGGTAATATGTCGGTCCTTGCGCTATTAGGGCGCCTAATTCAAGGGCATTTCAGACGTTTGCCGGCGCGTATCACAAAAGCTGCGGCCTCGGCCCCCTCACCCTGACCCTCTCCCCGAGGGGAGAGGGGGAAGTCAACGTCGCGGCAGTTCTCCCTTCTCCCCAGCGGGGAGAAGGTGCCCGGAGGGCGGATGAGGGGCTCCGGGCCGCAGCATTGCGTTGCAGTGGCTGGTCTAGCCTCGATCAGTCCCGGATGACGAGCAGGTCAGCTGCCATGAAGCGCAGGGTGACGGTCTCGCCTGCCTGCGGCGGCGTGACGCCCGGGGCGTTGAACATGTCGAACGAGATGACGTTGCCGCCTACGTTCATGCGGGTGCGGATCACGGAGCCGAGGAAGTGGGCAGAGACCACCTCGCCGGTCAGCGCCGTATCGCTCTTGACGTTATCGGACAGCGAGCCCGCTTCCGGACGTAGCGCCAGCGAGACGGTGTCGCCTGCCTTGTAAGCCGCGATCGAATGCTTGAGCGTCACCCCCTGATCGCCGATCTGGATGCGGTTAGCGGCCGGATCGACAACCTTCGCCTCGATCATGTTCAGCGTACCGACGAAAGAGGCGACGAAGCGCGTGGCAGGTGTGTTATAGATTTCGAATGGCGTCCCGATCTGGTCTGCCCTACCGGCGTTCATGACGACGATGCGGTCGGAGATCGAAAGCGCTTCTTCCTGGTCGTGCGTCACGAAGACAGTGGTGATGCCGAGCTGCTGCTGGATCGCGCGAATTTCCTCGCGGAGCGAAACGCGGATCTTGGCGTCGAGCGCGGAGAGCGGTTCGTCGAGCAGCAGCACCTGCGGCTTGACGGCAAGCGCACGGGCAAGGGCGACGCGCTGCTGCTGGCCGCCCGACATCTGGTAGGGATAGCGGTCCGCCAGATGGTCGAGACGGATGAGGCCGAGCATTTCCTTGACGCGCGCATCGATCTCGGCCTTCGCCATGCCGGCGACCTTGAGGCCGAAGGCGACGTTGTCATGCACGCTCATGTTCGGGAACAGCGCGTAGGCCTGAAACACCATGCCGATGTTGCGCTGGTTCGGCTTCAGCGGGCGCTGGTCCTTGCCGTTGATGAAGAGATCGCCACCTGTCGGCGCTTCGAAGCCGGCAATCATGCGCAGGACCGTGGTCTTGCCGCAGCCCGACGGGCCGAGGAAGGAGACGAATTCCCCCTTCTCGATGTCCATGTTGAAGTTATGAACGACCTGAACCTGGCCGAAGGATTTTTGAATGTTGGTCAGTGTGAGAAAAGACATGAGCCAAATACCTTATGCCTTAGCCGGGCGGGCTTTGCCAAAACGGGAAACGAGGTTGAGCAGGCCCATGCTGAGCCAGGTGATCGAGAAGGCGATGACGGCGAGCGCTGAGGGCTCATAGGCCTTGTTGGCGCCGACGAGCTGCAGATACGGTCCGAAGGCCGGCCGGTTGAGAAGCGCTGCCATTGTGAATTCGCCCATGACGATCGCGAGCGTGATGAAGGCGCCGGACAGCACGCCGCTCATGACGTTCGGGAAGATGCAGCGGAACATGATAGTGGTCCACCGGGCTCCGAGGCTTTCGGCCGCTTCCGTCAGCGTGCGGACATCGATGGCGCGCATGGCGGTATCGACGGCGCGGTACATGTAGGGCAGGGAGAGCGTGATATAGGAGCAGACGAGCAGAATATTCGTGCCGGTCGTAGAGCCGGTCAGCGGCAAGATCGACGACGAGTTATACATGCGCAGATAGCCGAACACGATCACGATCGCCGGGATGACGAGAGGCAGCAGCGTCACGAACTCGACGATCGGGCGCATTTGCGGCAGGCGCAGGCGAACCCAATAGGCGGTGGGGACGACGAGCAGCATGCCGAAGATGATTGTCAGCAGCGCCATCAGCATGGAATAGCCGAAAGTGGCGCGGAACTGCTCGTCGGAGAAGACCGAAGCGTAAGCGTCGAAACTGTAGGTTCCGCGGCGCATGCGCAGCGAGAATTCCAGGGTGCCGAGCAGCGGGATGACGAAATAGGATGCACCCAGAATGATGGCGATCCATGCGCCGAGGCGTTGAGCTTTCATTTTTGCCACCGTTCAGCGCGCATGCGCAGCATGAGGTAGAGGACATTTGAGACGCCGGTAATTACGATCATGCCAAGCGCGATAGCATAGCCGAGGTTTGCGTTGTGAAGAACGTCGCCGCGGATCTGCGCATAAAGCAGGATCGGCACGATGTTGAGGGAGCTGCCGGTCAGCGCATAGGCGGTTGCGATGGCGCCGAAGGCGTTCGCGAAAAGAAGCAGCGTGGTGCCGAGCAGGCTCGGCCACAGGATCGGCAGGGCAACCATCGTCCAGTACTGGAGGTTGGTAGCGCCGAGGATTTCAGAAGCTTCGCGCCACTCCTTCTTCATGCCGTCCAGCGCCGGCGTCAGGATCAGCACCATCAGCGGGATCTGGAAGTACATGTAAGTGATGGTGAGGCCGAAGAAGGACAGCAGGTTAAAGCCCGTCCCGTAGAGATTGAATCCGAACCAGTCGCGCAGGAAGAGGGTGACGAGTCCAGTGCGGCCGAGGGTCGCCAGGAATGCGAAGGCAAGCGGGACACCCGCAAAATTCGATGCGACGCCGGAGAAGGTCAAAAGCGTCGAGCGCACGCTGCTCGGCAGACCGCCGAGCACGACCGCCCAAGCGAGGAAGAAGCCGATCAACGCGCCACCGAGCGCCGAGGCGACCGAAACGCGGATACTGATCCAGTAAGCACTCATAATGCCCGGCGTGAACAGGTCGCCGATATTCTTGAAGGTAAAGTTGCCCTCGGGAGTGAGGAATGCACCGGCCACCAGATAAATGGTGGGTATGATCAAAAACAGTAGCGAGAAAATAACGAATGGTGCGATGCCAAGCCAATCGATCACGCGGTCTTTGTTGATCAAGGGGGCCGTGCTGACCATGGGGGAAGAAACAGTGCTCATGGCTTAGCTACTCAGGGGCTCGGAGTGAAAGAAAGCCTCCCCGCATTTTGCGGGGAGGCCGATGTCATGCTTATTACTGAACGTTGGCGCCGACGACGCTGTCCCACTGCTTGGTGATCACGGCGGAACCTGCGTTCTGTTCTTCGATGCTCGGGAAGGCGGCCTTGGCATAGCCTTCAGCCGGCGGCAGCTTGTCGAGCAGTTCCTTCGGAACCTGGCCCTTCTGAGCGAGGTCGTTGAAGCGGATCGGGTGGCAATAGCCCTTCAGCCAGCCGATCTGGCCTTCGTCCGAATAAAGGTATTCCATCCACAGCTTGGCAGCGTTCGGATGCGGAGCGAAGGCGGAGATAGCCTGGACGTAAACGCCGGCAACAACGCCCGACGACGGAACGACGACTTCGACCGGCGGGTTGCCGTTCAGGCTATCGCGCCATGCGAGGCCGTTATAGTCCCAAGCGACGACGATCGGGGTCGAACCCTGTGCCAGCGATGCGGACTTGCCGATCACGGGAACGAGGTTGCCGGCCTTGTTGAGCGCGGCGAAGTAATCGAGACCGGCCTGGCCAGCCTTTGCAGCGTCCTTCTCACCGGTTGCGAGACCGGCGGCGTAGACGGCCTGGACGGCCTGGTTGGAAACGCGCGGGTCGCCAGCGAGCGAAACCGTGTTGGCGTAGTCCGAGTTCTTCAGGTCAGCCCAGTCCTTCGGAACGTTCTTGACGATGTCGGTGTTCACGACAAAGGAGAGAACGCCGTAATAGTCGCCGTACCAGTAGCCGTCGGCGTCCTTCGCGGAGTCCGGAATGGAGTCCCAGGTGGAGACCTTGTAGGGCATCAGGAGGCCTTCAGCCTTGGCGGTCGGGCCGAAGGAAAGGCCAACGTCGATAACGTCCGGAGCCTGCGGGCCGGTGTTGCCCTTGTTTGCCTTGATGGCTTCGACTTCATCGCCCGAACCCGCATCTGGGTTCAGCTCGTTGACTTCCAGGCCGTACTTGGCCTTGAAGCCGGCAATGACGTCACCATAGCCGCACCAGTTGTGCGGGAGGGCGATGGTCGTGAGCGTGCCTTCCTTCTTCGCGGCTGCGATGAGTTCTGCGCTCGGCTCTGCTGCGGCGATCGCAGTCGAAGCTACGACGATCGCAGTAGAAAGCGAAAGCAGTCGAGAAATATTAGAGATCACTGTCGTTCTCCTTCGGTTTTCAGTGTCTGGCGATGCTGTTACTGACGTTAGATGAAGCTTGTGTGACGGTTGCGTGACGGTAATATTCGCCACGATCGCGGGTATTTGCAGACGCTGTTTCGTTTGCGACATGCTGTTCTATTTGTACCGGCCCGTCATCGTTGTTTGTTTATTCTTGCCCCTTTCCTCCTAGCCCGGTTTTCGGAAAAGCCTCGTCTGCTCGAACAGGCCTTCCAGCGTTTTCATGCGTTCTTTGGTCTCGTCCCAGGTGGAGTTCTGCACAGCTTCGATCAGCGCTTCGATTAGAAAGAGGGTCACAACCGAGGAATCCCAGGCGGACGGTGCCTCAATCTTGACGCGAAAGGTGTGCCGGGCGAGCTTCGCCGCAGGCGATCCCCATTGATCGGTAAAGACGATGATCTCGGCGCCGCGTGTGCGGGCGGCCTGGGCAAGGCTCACCATTTCCTGCTCGTAACGGCGGATATCGAAGATGATCAGCAGGTCGCGCGCATTCATGTTGAGAACGTATTGAGGCCAGCTGGACGAATTGGACGAGAGCAGGGCGGTATTTGGCCGGATGACCTGCATATGCGTGAAGAAATATTCCGCAAGCGCTCCAGTGATGCGGCCGCCGACGAAATAGAGGCCGCGCTTGCGGTCCGAAAGCAGGCTCGCGACGCTGTCGAACGTTGCCGTGTCGAGATCGCTCAGTGTCTGGCGCAGATTACCGATGATGGCGTCGGCGAAGCGGTTGAGAATGTGCGTACCCGGCGCGTTCGAAGCCCAGCGATCGTGCTTGGCGATCGGGTTGGAGATCGTCGCTTCGACCTCCTGATGCAGATGCGCCTGGAAGTCGGGGTAACCCTTGAAGCCAAGTTTCTGTACCATGCGCACGACGGTGGGCGTCGACACGCCGGCATTTTCGGCAATCGTGGTGATGCTGCCTAGCCCGGAAACGGGATAGTTATCCAGCAGACTCTCGGCCAACTGCTTCTCTGCGCGCGTCAGCACGTCAAAATGCAAATGGATGACGTCCGAAACCGTCTTCGACGCAGCGGTCACGCGATTTTGCTCCCCGGGATTGGTCTTGTGCCACTTTCCCAATGGAAGTTAACAACGCTGTCACAATCTATGTCAACCTCCTTTGTGAAGAGAAATTTTCAGAATCGCTTGACACGGCGCATCGTCTGAAGAATTCTTTTCTTATAAAGATTTTATTAAGCACAGGGCGAGGCGCAGCGACGTGCTCACTAGGGTCCTAAGCGAAGCGGATGGAGAATGCGTCGGCATCGAGCGGCCGCACGGCAAGAGCTCGCTGCTGGTCATCTGCGAACATGCCTCGCGCGCGCTGCCTAAGCAGTTCGGCGACCTCGGCCTATCGCAGGAGGCCTTGAACAGCCACATCGCTTGGGATCCCGGCGCTTTGGCTGTTGCCCGCAACATCTCCTCTGCGCTTGATGCCACTCTCGTCTACCAACGCTTTTCCCGCCTTATCTATGACTGCAACCGTCCGCCGGATTCGCCGGGCGCGATGCCCGAGAAAAGCGAGATCTACACCATCCCCGGCAATCAAAATCTGAGTGGGGAAGAGCGGCTTGCCCGCACGGAAGCGCTCTACATTCCCTTTCACGATGCCGTGCGCAGGCTCGTAAAGGAACGGCAGGTTCGCGGACAGGACACGGTCATCGTTACTGTTCACAGTTTTACACCGGTCTATAATGGCAAGGAACGTGCAGTCGAGCTTGGTATCCTGCACGATGCCGATGACCGCCTGGCAGAGCGGATGCTGGCAGTTGCCGCCGACGCGCCCCTCTACAGAACCGAACGAAACGAGCCTTATGGCCCTCAGGACGGCGTGACGCACACGCTGATCCTGCACGGGCTTTCCAACGGGCTTCGTAATGTAATGATCGAGATCCGCAACGATCTCATCAGTGACGATGCCGGCCAAGGGGTCATGGCCGACTATCTGACAGGGCTGCTTCAGCAAAGTCTGGAAGCCTGAATATAAAGAGAAGACCCCAGGGAGCAGTCTAACTGCGATTTGCACGTGGCGAACACGCCGCGGGCAACTTGGCATTGATCAACCGCAATCCCGCGGCTGATCGCTAAAACAGGGGGAAGTCATGTCGGATTATACCGAACTTGATAAAAAGCAGGATATGAGCGTCCTGCATTCCATGGGCTATGCCCAGGAACTGGAAAGGCGGATGAGTGCATTCTCGAACTTCGCCGTTTCCTTCTCGATCATCTGCATTCTTTCGGGCGGCATCAACTCGCTCGCGCAGGCAACTGCCGGGGCGGGCGGCGCCGCAATCGGCATCGGCTGGCCGCTCGGTTGCTTCATCTCGCTCGTCTTCGCCGTTGCGATGGCGCAGATCGGCTCCGCCTATCCAACCGCGGGCGGGCTTTATCATTGGGGTTCCATCCTCGGCAACCGCTTCACCGGCTGGGTGACCGCATGGTTCAACCTGCTCGGTCTCGTGACCGTTCTCGGCGCCATCAACGTCGGTACCTATTATTTCTTCATGGGTTCCTTCGGAACGCCCTATTTCGGCCTGGCGGACACAACCACGGTTCGTATCGTCTTTTTGGTCATCATTACCGGTGCTCAAGCGCTGGTGAACCATATGGGCATAGGCTTGACCGCCAAGCTGACGGACTTCTCGGGCTACCTCATCTTCGCGACCGCGATCGTGCTTGCGGCGGTTTGCCTGTTGGCGGCTCCGTCCTACGAGTTCGGCCGTCTCTTCACCTTCGCCAACTATTCGGGTGAAGCGGGCGGCAATGTCTGGCCCGCCACCTCTGGCCTCTGGGTCTTCCTGCTCGGCCTGCTGCTGCCGATCTACACGATCACCGGCTATGACGCATCGGCGCATACGTCGGAAGAAACGGTCAAGGCTGCCCATTCCGTTCCGCGCGGCATGGTCTCGTCCGTTCTGTGGTCGGCACTGTTCGGCTACATCATGCTTTGCGCATTCGTTCTGATGCTGCCCAGCATGGACGAAGCCGCCAAGCAGGGCTGGAACGTGTTCTTCTGGGCGATGGACAGTCAGGTCAACCCGTTGGTCAAGGACCTCCTCTACCTCGCAATCCTGGTCAGCCAGTGGCTGTGCGGCCTTGCGACGGTTACCTCCGTATCGCGGATGATCTTCGCCTTCTCGCGTGACGGCGGTCTGCCGGCATCCAGGGCGTTGTCGAAGGTCAGCCCAAAACACCGCACGCCGGTCGCGGCGATCTGGACGGGCTCGATCCTTGCGGTTCTGTTCGTTTGGGGTTCGTCGCTCGTCTCGATCGGCGAAACGCCGGTCTACACGATCGTCGTGTCGTGCACCGTCATCTTCCTCTTCTTCTCCTTCGCGATCCCGATCACGCTCGGCCTGTTCGCCTGGGGCACGTCGAAGTGGGACAAGATGGGTCCGTGGAACCTCGGCGAGGGGATGTTCAAGCTCTTTGCCGTGCTCTCGATCATCGCAATGGTGCTGATTTTCATTCTCGGAATCCAGCCGCCGAATGATTGGGCGCTTTACATCACCGTCGGCTTCCTCGTTCTGACCGCCATCATCTGGTTCGGGTTCGAGAGCCGCCGCTTCAAAGGCCCGCCGATTGGCGACGAAGTGGCACGCCGCCAGGCTGAAATCGCCGCCGCTGAGAAGGCTGTCGGCGAGGTGTAAAAAACTGAGGCTTCCCTCTCAACTGGCGGGGCTGCAGTCCAAGCAGCCCCGCCGATAGTTCAACGAAGAAGTTTTTCCGGCCGCCATGCCCGGGCATGGCGTTTCGTTGTTCCGAGCGCAATTCAAGGTTCAGGCGGATAAATTATGAGCAGCTATACTCTCGACGATCTCAAGCAGGATGTAGCCGATGGGCGCATCGACACGGTTATTGCGTGCCAGGTGGATATGCAGGGCCGGTTGATGGGCAAGCGCTTCCAGGCGGAATACTTCATCGACAGCGCGTGGAAGGAAACGCATAGCTGCAACTACCTGCAGGCGACCGACATGGAGATGGAAACTGTCTCCGGCTACAAGGCGACGAGCTGGGAAAAAGGCTATGGCGACTATACCATGAAGCCGGACCTTGCCACGCTTCGCTGCATTCCGTGGCTGGAGGGGACGGCGCTGGTGCTCTGCGACGTGCTCGACCATCACACGCACGAGGAGGTGCCGCATTCGCCGCGAGCGATCCTGAAGAAGCAGGTGAAGCGCCTCGAGGCCATGGGCATGAAGGCCTTCATGGCCTCCGAACTCGAATTCTTCCTGTTCGACCAGACCTATGAATCAGCCCATGCTTCAGGCTATCGCAACCTGAAGCTCGCCAGCGCCTACAATGAAGACTACCACATCTTCCAGACCACCAAGGAAGAGGATGTGATGCGGGCGATCCGCACCGGCCTGCAGGGGGCCGGCATCCCGGTCGAAAATTCCAAGGGCGAGGCTTCGGCAGGGCAGGAAGAAATCAACGTCCGTTACGCCGACGCCCTGACCATGGCCGACCGGCACGCCATCATCAAGAACGGCTGCAAGGAAATCGCCTGGTCGAAGGGCAAGGCGATCACCTTCCTCGCCAAGTGGAACTACACGTCCGCCGGTAGCTCGTCGCATGTCCACCAGTCGCTCTGGAGCGCGGACGGCAAGACGCCGCTTTTCTTCGATGAGAAAGGCAAGTACGGCATGTCGCCGCTGATGCAGAACTATGTCGCCGGTCTTCTGGCTCATGCCAGCGAAATCACTTATTTCCTGGCGCCGTACATCAACTCCTACAAGCGCTTCATGGCAGGCACCTTCGCGCCGACCAAAGCCATCTGGAGCAAGGATAACCGCACGGCGGGCTATCGTCTCTGCGGCGACGATACGAAGGCGATCCGCATAGAGTGCCGCGTCGGCGGTTCCGATCTCAACCCCTATCTCGCCTTTGCCGCGCTGCTTGCCGCCGGCATCGACGGCATCGAAAACAAGCTTGAACTTGAAGCGCCCTTCGTGGGAGATGCCTACGGCGCACGCGAGGTTCGCGAGATTCCGCGCACGCTTCGCGCGGCAACGGTCGCCATGACGAAGTCGGAGATGCTGCGCAGCGCCTTCGGCGACGACGTGATCGATCACTACACCCGCGCGGCCGAATGGGAGCAGGAAGAATACGACCGGCGCGTGACGGACTGGGAAGTGGCGCGCGGTTTCGAGAGAGCGTGACGTTGACATTAATGCAACACGATGAGAGCGTTGCGATGGTTTAGTTGCGAGGTGTTGTGACTATGGAGAAGAAATTTCCCATTAACACGGAATGGTTCCGGCTCAAACTTCGTGAAAAGGGTCGGTCCGCAAGCGCCTTGGCTGCGTTTTTGGGGCTTGATAAGTCTGCTGTGTCGCGACTGCTGAATGGCGGTCGCAATGTATCGGCTGAAGAACAAGACAAGATTGCGCAGTTCCTGGGAGTGGATGTCGCGGAGGTTGCCATGCATAGGCGTGGCAAGCAGACTGGCTTTGCGGAGAAGAAGCAGGAGGCTTATGTGCAGGATCTCCGCCGGTCAGCTCTCGAACCTCCCGTGGACATGTTCACGGAGGCCGATATCATCCACAAGGACGGCAAGCGCTGGATGGAAGCTCCGGACGGCACACTGATCGAACTGCATCCGGCATTTGGATGCATGAAAGGAACGATCACGGTCATGCCGGGTGTTGACCTGACAGCGCCGATGGATTGGGACGAAGAATGGGGCGAAAAGCTCTACAATGAGTAGTCCATACCTTCTGGATACTTGTGCGGTGATCTGGATAACTCAAAACGAGGCTTTGGCATTGAGTGCGGTCGCGGCGCTCTCCGATTGCAGAGCCCGCAGCGTTCCGGTCTTCGTTTCCGCAGTGACGGCGTGGGAGATGGCAATGCTATTGATGCGGGGCCGAATTCGTGAGACTCGGGAAGCGAAACGCTGGTACGACGATTTCAGGCATGAAGCGCAGGTGGCGGAACAACCTGTTACGGCCGATGTCTTTATTGCTTCCTGCGCGCTGCCGCAGCCTATTCACAAAGACCCGATTGATCGCATCCTAATTGCCACCGCACGCGAGCACGACCTGACCATCATTACTCGCGACAGAGCTATCCTCGCCTATGGCGCCGCGGGCCACGTGAAAACCCTGGCCTGTTAAAAATCGGAGTGAGATTGAATGACAATGATCCAATGCATATCACCGGTCGATGGATCGGTTTACGCGGAGCGCCCGGCGCTTTCGCTCGAGGCGGCCAAGGAGGCCGTCGCCCGTGCCCGCAAGGCACAGAAGGCCTGGGCGAGACGGCCGCTCGAAGAGCGCGTCCAACTGGTGCTCAAGGGCGTTGCGCGGCTCAACGAGATGTCCGACGTCGTGGTCCCGGAACTCGCCTGGCAGATGGGCCGCCCGGTCAAGTACGGCGGCGAATATCGCGGCTTCAACGAACGCTCCAACTATGTGGCCTCGATCGCGGCCGATGCGCTTGCGCCGCTCGTCGTCGAGGAAAGCGACAAGTTCGAGCGCCGCATCGAGCGCGAAGCGCATGGCGTCGTCTTCGTCGTGGCTCCCTGGAATTATCCTTACATGACGGCGATCAACACGATTGCCCCGGCGCTGATGGCCGGCAATACCGTGGTTCTGAAACATGCATCGCAGACGCTTCTCGTCGGCGAACGGCTGGTGCAGGCCTTCGTCGAGGCCGGCCTGCCTGACGATGTCTTCCAGAATGTCTTCCTCGACCACGAGACGACCTCGGCGCTAATCGCTGCCGGCAGCTTCAACTTTGTCAACTTCACCGGTTCGGTCGAAGGCGGCCGCTCGATGGAGCGTGCGGCCGCCGGTACCTTTACGGGCCTCGGTCTCGAACTCGGCGGCAAGGATCCGGGCTACGTCATGGAAGACGCCGACCTTGATGCCGCCGTCGACACGCTGATGGACGGCGCGACCTACAATTCCGGCCAGTGCTGCTGCGGCATCGAGCGCATCTATGTGCACGAATCGCTCTATGACGCGTTCGTCGAAAAATCGGTCGCCTGGGTGTCGAACTACAAGCTCGGTAACCCGCTTGATCCGGAAACCTCGCTTGGGCCGATGGCTAACAAGCGTTTTGCCAAGGTGGTGCGCGAGCAGATCGCCGATGCGGTTTCCAAGGGCGCCAAGGCGCTCGTCGATCCGAAGCTCTTCCCACAGGACGATGGTGGCGCCTACCTCGCTCCGCAGATCCTCGTCAATGTTGATCATTCCATGCCGTTCATGCGCGAGGAGACCTTCGGCCCGGCTGTCGGCATCATGAAGGTAAAGAGCGACGATGAAGCGCTGGCGCTGATGAACGACAGCCAGTACGGCCTGACGGCTTCGCTTTGGACGAAGGATCCGGAGCGGGCAGGGCGGCTTGGCCGCGAGATCGAAACCGGCACCGTCTTCATGAACCGCGCCGACTATCTGGATCCCGCACTTTGCTGGACGGGCGTCAAGGAAACCGGCCGCGGCGGCTCGCTTTCGATCATCGGTTTCCACAATTTGACGCGTCCGAAATCCTTCCACCTCAAGAAAGTCACAGCATGAGCAGCAACATCACAGCCAACTGGAGCTATCCGACCGCCGTCAAGCTCGGCCGCGGCCGCATCAAGGAATTGGCGGACGCCTGCAAGAGCCTCGGCATGAAGAAGCCCCTCTTGATCACCGATCGCGGCCTGGCTTCGATGGCCATCACCAGGAACGCGCTGGATATCCTTGAAGACGCCGGCCTCGGCCGCGCGATCTTCGCCGACGTCGATCCGAATCCGAACGACAAGAATCTCGAGGCCGGCGTGAAGGCCTTCAAGGATGGCGGTCATGACGGCGTGGTTGCCTTCGGCGGCGGGTCCGGTCTCGATCTCGGCAAATGCGTGGCGTTCATGGCCGGGCAGACGCGCCCGGTCTGGGACTTCGAGGACATCGGCGACTGGTGGACGCGCGCGAGCGTCGAAGGCATCGCGCCGATCGTCGCCGTGCCGACGACGGCGGGCACCGGCTCGGAAGTCGGCCGCGCCAGCGTCATCACCAATTCAGAAACGCATGTGAAAAAGATCATCTTCCACCCGAAGTTCCTGCCGGGCGTGGTTATTTCCGATCCGGAACTGACGGTCGGCATGCCGAAGATCATCACCGCGGGTACCGGCATGGATGCCTTCGCGCATTGCCTCGAAGCCTATTCGTCGCCGTTCTATCATCCGATGTCGGCCGGCATCGCGCTGGAAGGCATGCGCCTCGCCAAGGAATTCCTGCCGCGCGCCTACAAAGAGGGAACGGACCTCGAAGCCCGCGCCAACATGATGGCGGCAGCTGCCATGGGCGCCGTCGCCTTCCAGAAGGGGCTCGGAGCGATCCATGCGCTGTCGCACCCGATCGGCGCCGTCTACAACACGCATCATGGCATGACCAATGCCGTTGTCATGCCTGCCGTGCTCCGGTTCAACCGCAAGGCCATCGAAGACAAGATCGCGCGCGCCGCAGCCTATCTCGGCATTTCCGGCGGCTTCGACGGCTTCTACGACTATGTGTTGCAGCTTCGCGCCGGACTTGGCGTACCGGAAAGCCTCTCGGCTATGGGAATCAAACCAGACCGAATCGCCGAATTGTCCGCAATGGCGATCCAGGATCCGAGCGCGGGCGGCAATCCTGTGCCGATGACGCTCGAAAATACCAAGGCGCTTTTCGCGGAGTGCTTCTAAAACACGCCGGCGGCGTTCCGCAAGGGGATACGTCGTCGCACCTTCATCGTAATGATTGCAAAATATCTTTATTAAACCTAAAAAAGAGGGTGGAGGAGTAAATGCATAATGGGAGGAATCTATGCATCGTTCATCTCGCTGTTTGTTTGCAGCCGCAGCATTCATGAGCTTGGCACTGCCGGCCGCGGCAAGCGCTGAGTCCTTTCCAAGCCTTGCAGAACAGGGCTATTCCGTTAGCGTGCTTGGACCGGGAAAGTTTGGAGGTCTCGGCTGGGTGGTTTCGAAGGGTAACGAGCAGTTCTTCTGCCGTATCCGGGCAAGCTTGGCTTATGTCGGGGAAAAGGACATGGTCAGCTTCTCGAAGAGTGGACGGATAGTCACGCTCAATCGTGCCGTCTTTGAATCCTCGCTGGGCAGACCGGACTCGACGCTTCCGCAGTTGGCCGATCTGCAGGCTGGCCACCCGAGGCCGGCCGATGTCGGAACATGCAGCCCGCTCGCGAAGTAGCCGGGTATACGCCTGATCGACCCTGATTTCACCCGGCTCCTTTGGATGTAAGCGGGACCATTCAAATCGGCCCCGGAAAGCCCAGCTTTCCGGGGCTTTTTTGTTTTTTCGGCGTTCCAGTTTTCGGCAATACGAGAAATCCGACTGCAATTTCGCCGCCGTTGTTTAAATTTTGTTAACCATGATTCGAAAGGATGGATTAACGCACGCTGAGTCCGAAAGTGCGCAAGAGAGCGATGTGGCTCGCGACTTTGAGGATCGAACATGGCAGTGATCACATTTGCAAACACCAAGGGCGGCGCCGGCAAGACCACGGCTGTTCTTTTGCTGGCGACCGAGCTTGCCCGCAAAGGTTATCGTGTCGCCATCCTCGACGCCGATCCGCAGCACTGGATCACGCGCTGGCACGAGATTTCCGGCGATGTGCCGAACCTTGAGGTCATCGATTTCGTGACCTCCGCCTCGCTTCCACTGCACATCAGCGAGAATAGCGAAGCCATCGACTACTTCATCATCGATCTGCCCGGCGCACGCAATCCGCTGCTGGCCACGGCCATCGGCCTTTCCGACCATGTGCTGATCCCGATCCAGGGCTGCGCCATGGATGCACGTGGCGGCGCGCAGGTGCTGGAGCTGCTGCAGTATCTGGATGAGAAGGCGGGTATCAAGATCGCCCATTCGGTGGTTCTGACCCGTGTCAACTCGATGGTGACCACGCGTGCGCTGCAGCTCGTCAAATCGCTGCTCAGCCAAAGGAATGTTCCGGTTCTCGATACAGCCATCATAGAACGCTCGGCATTCCGCGATATTTTCGATTGCGGCGGTACGCTGCACAGCATGGACCCGGCACGCGTCTCCAATCTCGACAGGGCGCGCGAGAATGCGCTCTGTTTTGTCGAGGAAATCATGCGCAAGGTGCCCGTCAGGCTTCCCGCGGCGGCACGCCTTGCGGGCCTGCTGATGCGCGACGCGGCTTGATCTGGACGTTGAACTGAGGTGGGGTCGCTTGAGGCGACCTCAACTCACGGGATAGTGCTGCGTTTGTGGGGCTACAAACCAGCGTCTCAAGCGGCCTGTCTGAGAAGCCACGCGTCATGGTTCTTGAGGAAGACCTTGAGACGATCGGCATAGTCCTCCGTAACCGCCTCTTTCACACTTTCCCGGCTGGCCAGCGTCTTTCGCCAGGCCGTCACATGCGCAAGGCCATCGAACACGCGGTTCGGCGCGATCGCGTCGAATACGTCGAAATAGCGGAAAATCGGCGCGAACACCGCATCGACAAGGCTGAATGCATGACCGGCGAAGAAGGGCCCGGCACCCAACTCAGCCTCGATGCGTCTGAACTTTTCGATCAGCGCCAAGCGCTTTGCCTCATAGGTCGCGGGATCCTTTGCGGTCTCAAATCCCCACAGGTCCGAGAGGATGGACGAGCCGAACTCGATCCAGCCGCGATGTTGCGCCCGCGCGAGCGGATCGGCCGGATGGAGCGGGATGCCGGGTTGGGTCTCTTCGAGATATTCGCAGATGACGGCGCTTTCGAACAACACCGCCTCCATTCCATCCTCCTGTCGCACGACCAGCAACGGCACCTTGCCGAGAGGAGAAACGGCGAGGAACCAATCGGGCTTTGCTGCGAGATCGACATACCTGCGCTCGAACGGAACGCCTTTCTCGATCAGCGCAATGGCGGCGCGCTGGACGTAGGGGCAGAGATGATGGCTGATCAGGGTCAGCTTGGCGTCGGACATGATGAAGCTCCTATTTTGCGGGAATCAACGGATCGAACGCGAAGGCTCCGTCGCTGTAGATGTAATTGCATCTATATTGCGACTTGCTTTGTGGGTCAATATAGATGTAACTGCATCTATGTCGGATTGTTCAAACCTCACAACGAATCAGCCTTCGCCGTCAATCACGCGAGTGTGGGTGCGTCTTATGCGTGCTCAACGGCTGGTGTTGATGGCGATCGAGCAGGATTTGAAGGCGGCGGCCCTGCCACCGCTCGGCTGGTATGACGTTCTGCTGGAGCTGACACGCGCAAAGGACGGCAAGCTGCGCCCCTACGAGATCGAAGAGCACACGCTGCTGGCGCAACACAATCTCTCACGGCTTATCGACCGGATGGAGAAGGAAGGGCTTGTTCAGCGCGAGGTGTTTCACGAGGACGGCCGGGGCCGGTGGGTCCTCGTGACCGAGGCAGGGCGCGCCATGCAAGCTCGCATGTGGACGGTCTATGCCTCGGCGCTTCAAAACCATCTAGGCACGAAGCTGGATGACGCCCGCGCCAATCAACTGGCTGACTTGCTGGCGGCGCTGTCGCGAAAATCCTGACGACCGCAGTTTCCTTGCGGCCGGCTGTTGGTCCTAACGTGCGTTTGGATTAGTCGGCTTAATCGACGAATTCGACCGTCACGCCGGGCTTCACCATTTTGGCGAGTTCGGTTGCATCCCAGTTCGTCAGGCGAATGCAGCCGTGGCTCTGGGTGCGGCCGATCTTAGAAGGTTCGGGCGTGCCGTGAATGCCGTATGTCGGCTTCGAAAGCGCGATCCAGACCGTTCCCACCGGACCGTTCGGACCCGGCGGGATATTCAGGATCTTGTCGTTTGCGCCCTGCTGAAAGTTGATCCTCGGGTTGTAGGTGTAACCCGGGTTCAGCGCGACGCGTTCGACGTTAACAAGGCCGGAAGGCGAGGGGGTGTCGGTGGAGCCGATCGAGGCGGGATAAGCGGCGACGAGCTTGCCTGCGTCGTCATAAGCGAAGACTTGCTTCTTGGCCTTGTCCGCGAGGATCTTGGCGACGGTGCCGGCCTTGTTCTGGCCGGGATTGACGACCTTGATAACCGTGCCCGGAACGGTGAAGTCGGCGCCGGGGTTCATTTCCTTGAGGAAGGCTTCATCCATGTGGAAACGCTCGGCGAGCATTTCGGTCGTCGATGTGTAGCCCATCGACGGCAAAAGCGCCTTCTGCGAATAGTCTTCCGGAATCTGAGCGACATAGGGGCCTGCCGCGTCCGTGGGCGTGATCGTGTAGCTCACGATGGGCAGTCCGCCAGACAGACGAAGTTCCTCGAGAATCGCGTCGGTATTGTTCGGGTCCAGCTTTTCACCCGTCATCTGCTCGTAGGCGTAGATCGCCTTGGTGACGTTCGAGCCCATGTGGCCGTCGATGACGCCCGGAGAAACGCCGGCGCGATCGAGGAAGACCTGAATGGCGACGATCTCCGGCTTCGATTTACCCTTCAGCGTGATCACTGGCTCTGAGGGTGGTGCCGGTTGCGGTTGGGTCGGGAACTGCTGATCCGGTTCGATCGACGCATAGTTCTCGTTCGGCGGATAGCCCTGGCCCTCCGTGCCCGGATAGGGCTGATCGTCAAGTGGTTCGCGCTGGATCTCCGCATCCCGGGGGATGGCGCCGGTAACCGCGCCGCGCTCTCTATAGCGGCCGCCCTCGCTGTCCTCGGCATAGTAGGGGTCATCGCCATAGGTTTCGCGGACAGGCGGCCGCGGATAATAATTGCGGGCCTGCATTTCGGTCGCGACGACGTTGCCATAGCGGTCGACCAGGACGCGGTTGCCGTTGCGATCGCGCGTATAATAGACGTCAGCGCCGGGCGGCACGTAATCAATAATTGCGCCGTCCGGGGTTACCATGACGACACCGCGCTCGCGGCGGCCGTACTGCTGCGCATCCGCAACGGGTGCGACAGCGGTTAACGCAAGCACGGCAGCAGCAAGCGACAAACCCGATTTTACAAAGCGATTCACGTCTTTCACCTCGACCAGTGGCTGTGCCGACACACACCCGCAAATTTTGACGCTAATGTGGAAATTATGGATTCGTACTAAACAAAAGATGAAAAAAACTGTGGTTGTTACCCGCGGCTAAACGCTTGGTTTCATAAGCGGGTTCCATTGCGACGCGCCGGTTGCGCCGAGCGGTCTTTTCCACAATTGACGAACAGGCGGGCGGATCCTAACGCTACGGCATCTCAAAGATAAGGAGGAGTCGCGATGATCGAATTCGCCGCCGCCAAGGGGCCGCGCCTGATGCTTGACGAGACATCCGTGATGGATATCGGCGGATGCATCATCGAAGGCATCGACATCGCGCCGAAGCGCGCTATTCCGGACGACGGCGATCCGCGGATCGACCACTCGCTCGAAGGCTTTCTCTTCACCTGCGGTCCGGATCACATCCGCCATCGCGAGCCGATCCCCGGCCGCACGGATGGCAAGATCTATCCGTTGCATGGGTCGGCTTCCGGCCATCCAGCAAAGGTTCTCTGGACCAAGTTCGAAAACGGTCACGCCGAGTGCCGCGCCGATATCGATATCGTCACCGTCGAAGGATTGACGCAGCGGATTGAAAGGCTGTGGCGCATCGATGGCACGACGGGCGAAGTGTCGCTGGACGACAAGATCGTCAACACCAGCGGCCAGACGGTCCCGACCCTCCTGATGTACCACATGAATACTGGGGGCAAATGGTTCGACCCAGGTACGCGGCTGGAAGGCAAGATGCTCGACGGCGGCGGTTTCCCGTGGACCTTCGGCGAAGAGCTGGGCGGCATCTTCTGTGTCGAGGCAGTGGCCAGCGAAGGCGGCTTAGCGGAGGTCCGGCTTGGCCCGATGGCGGCTGTCGGCAGCAAGACGCTGCGTGTGCGCTTCCGCACAGACACGTTGCCCTATCTGCAGGTCTGGCGGAACCAGAAGGCGCCTGCGGACGTGCTCGGCCTCGAACCGGTTTCGCATCGCTGGGTTTCGCGTGAGGAGCTTCAGGCGGGCGGCGAGTTCAACATGCTGAAGCCAGGCGAAAGCCGGAGCTATGCGCTTCGTTTCGCGTTCATTTGAGCGAACTGTTTTGTTGACGCTTCCGGTCTTGCGTCGTAGAGCTTCTGCCATTCATTTTGAGGAGAAACGCGCGATGGACATCCGCCAGATCGACGACGAATATTCGGTATCCGGCCAGATCACGCTGGAGGATCTCGATCAGATCAAGGCGATGGGCTTCAAGTCGATCGTCTGCCATCGCCCGGACCAGGAAAGCCCGGACCAGACGCCATTTTCGGTGATCGAAGCCCGCGCCAAGGAACTGGGTCTCGAGATCGCGCAGGTGCCCGTGGGGCCGATGGGCGTCACGGAGGAAGCGGTGCGGGGCATGGTCGACGCACTCGACGAATTTCCGCGTCCGATGCTCGGCTATTGCCGCTCCGGTGCGCGCTCCACGGCGATCTACCAGAAGACGCAGCACATTCGTAACTGATCTTCCGGCGCGGCTTTGCGACCGCGCCCTTCATTTCACAGTCAGGAGAATATCATGAGCATCAAGCGTATCGACGTCGGCGCCCGCATGAGCGGCGCAGTCATCCACGGCAACACCGTCTATCTCGCCGGTCAGGTCGGCGAAGGCGAGAGCGTCACCGAACAGTGCAAGTCGGCGCTCGCCGAAGTCGATCGTCTGCTCGCTGCTGCAGGTTCCAACAAGTCGAAGATCCTGCAGACGCTGATCTATCTCTCGGACATGTCCTACTTCGCCGAAATGAACGCTGCCTGGGAAGCCTGGGTCGACCCGAAGAACACGCCGGCCCGCGCGACGAGCGAAGCCAAGCTCGCTGCGCCGAAGTACAAGGTCGAGTTCACAGTAACTGCTGCGATCGACTAAGCTTCACAGGATATGCCAACACGAAAGCCGGTGAGTTCGCTCACCGGCTTTTTGTTTGGGCGATCTCCGACAGCGTGCGCGTCGGCGTGATGACTTCCGGATCGAGTTTCACCTCGATGATCGCCGGCTTGCCGCTGGCGCGGGCACGCTCGAAGGCTGGCGCGAAATCCTCCGTCGTCTCCACAGTCTCGCCGTGGCCGCCATAGGCGCGGGCAAGGGCTGCGAAATCCGGATTAGTCAGATCGGTGCCGCTCACACGGCCCGGATATTCGCGCTCCTGATGCATGCGGATGGTGCCGTAGATGCCGTTGTTGATGACGATGGCGATGATCGGCAGCTTGTAACGGACGGCGGTCGCGAATTCCTGACCATGCATCAGAAAGCAGCCGTCGCCCGCAAAGCAGATGACCTCGCGCTCGGGAAAGAGCTGCTTGGCGGCAACGGCAGCCGGCAATCCGTAGCCCATCGAGCCTGATGTCGGCGCGGCTTGCGTATTGAACTGCCGGAAGCGATGGAAGCGGTGCAGCCAGGTGGCGTAGTTTCCTGCGCCGTTGGTAAAGATCGCATCGGCTTTCGTGTTGCCCTCGATCCATTCCATGATCGGCCCCATGTGCACGGCACCCGGGCCAGTCCGCGGCGGTTTCGACCAGGAAAGATAGGCCTCGTGCATGCGTTCCGTCCGCTCCGACCAGCGCGGCTCGGCGGGCGCTTCGAGATCGGCAAGTGCGGCGACGAGGTCTTGCGGCGACGCTGAGATCGCAAGGTCCGGGCGATAGACGCGGCCGAGTTCGGAGGGATCGGGATGGATGTGGACGAGCGATTGTGCCGGGTAGGGGATGTCGATCAGCGTGTAGCCCGATGATGGCATTTCCGACATGCGGCCACCGAGCAGAACCAGCAGGTCGCTTTCCTTGATCTCTTTGGCAAGCACCGGATTGATGCCGATGCCGACGTCACCGGCATAGCCCGGATGCAGGTGATCGAAGAGCATCTGGCGGCGGAAGGAGCAGCCGACCGGCAGCTTGAATCGCGCGGCGAAGTCCTGAAAGTCGGCCACCGCATCCGCATCCCAGCGTGTTCCGCCGAGAATGACCATCGGACGCTCGGCCCGAAGCAGCCGCATATAGAAATCGTCGACCTGGCGGCGGCCGGGATGAGCTGCGACACGCGCATAAGGCCTGGCACGCGGCGCCTCCACCTCGTCACGCAACATGTCTTCGGGGAGCGTCAGAACCACCGGGCCGGGGCGACCGGAGGTGGCCGTGGCAAAGGCGCGGGTGACGAATTCAGGGATGCGTGCGGCGTCGTCGATCTCGCCGACCCATTTTGCATATTCGGTGAGCGCGCGGCGGAATTCGACCTCCTGGAAAGCCTCGCGTTCGCGGGCATCGCGTTGGACCTGGCCGATGAAGAGGATCATCGGGATCGAATCCTGCCGAGCAATATGCAGGCCCGCCGTGGCGTTGGCGGCGCCGGGGCCGCGGGTGACCATGCAGATGCCGGGTTCGCCGGTGAGCCTCCCCCAGCAATCGGCCATCATGGCGGCCCCGCCTTCCTGGCGGCAGACGATCACTTCGATTTCGCTGTCGTAAAGGGCATCCAGCACGGCGAGGAAGCTTTCGCCGGGGACACAGGAAAGCCGTGACACGCCGTTTGCCTTAAGCGCTTCGACAATCAACTCGCCGCCGGTCTTCTTCATGATGCGGGTTTCCTCTCCCTCTGTGCGCGCTCCAATTCCTCGAGTTCTGCCAGAACTTCTTCCTGATGCTCGCCGAGCCGGGGGCTCGGCCTTTCGTAACGCAAGGGCGTTTCGGAAAGCACGATAGGCGTCCTAACGCCAGGGATCACAGTTCCGGCCGCGTCTGGAAGATCCACACGTAGTTCGCGCGCCTTGATTTGCGGATCGGCGAACATTTCCTCGATCGTGTTGATTGCGCCGGCAGGCACCGCATTTGCTTCGCAGGCTTTCAGCAGGTCGGCCTTCTGCCACTTCAACGTCTCCGTCGAAACCAGACGGCGCACCTCGTCGCGGTTTGCGACGCGCGCCCTGTTGGTCGAAAAGCGCTCGTCGTCGGCCATTCTATCGATGCCGAGAATAGTGCAGAGGCGCCGAAACTGGCCGTCATTGCCGACCGCGAGGATGAGGTAGCCATCTGCTGCCGGTACGACCTCATAGGGCGAGATGTTCGGGTGCGCGTTGCCGAGCCGGGTCGGTGCCCGGCCGGAAATCAGATAATTCATGTTCTGATTGGCGAGGACGGCGGACTGCACATCGAGCAGCGCCATGTCGACGAGTTGGCCCTCGCCGGTTTTCAGGGCGTGGATGAGGGCCGCCTCGATCGCCGAGACCGCATATATGCCTGTGAAGATGTCGGCGGTGGCAACGCCCGCCTTCATCGGCTGGCGATCCGGTTCGCCGGTGATCGACATGAAGCCGGACATGCCCTGGACGATGTAGTCGTAGCCCGCGAGATTGGCGTAGGGACCGGTCTGGCCGAAGCCGGTGATCGAGCAATAGACGAGTTTCGGATTGACCTTGCGCAGGCTCTCGTAGTCCAGCCCATATTTCACCAGCCCGCCGAGCTTGAAATTCTCGATCAGCACGTCGGCGGTGGCGACCAGCCGGCGCACCAGCGACTGGCCTTCCTCGGTCCTGAGGTCAGCGGTGATCGAACGCTTGTTGCGGTTTGCGGAATGGTAGTAGGCGGCCGAGAGGTTTTCGCCGTCCGCTCCCTCGACGAAGGGTGGACCCCACTGACGGGTATCGTCGCCGCCTTCCGGGTTTTCGACCTTGATGACGTCTGCGCCGAGATCTGCCAGCATCTGGCCTGCCCAGGGACCTGCCAGGACGCGGGCGAGTTCGATGACCCTGATGCCTGATAGCGGCGGCTTCTTGTTACTCCCCGTCATGTTCCTCCCGAGAACGGCTCACGGCGCCCGTGTGGATTCAGATGTATCGGATACCGGCCTCGATGCATAGCGCCGCTCGCGCAAGAGAATGTAGAGGCCTGAAGCGATAATGACCAAAATGCCGAGCCATTTGATGGCATCCGGGAAATCGCCGAAGACGAGCCAGGCGAAGATCGTCGCCGAAACGATCTCGAAATACTGCAGCGGCGCGAGCGTCGAGGCTGGTGCGGAGCGATAGGCGTAGACACCGAGTATGCCTGCGATGGCGGCCATCACGCCGACACCTGCAAGGTAGAAAAGGGCGATTGCCGAAGGCACAACCGGATCGAAGACGTCCGAGCCGGTGCCTTGGCCGATGAAGAGCAGGATGGCGCAGAACAACATGCCCCAGACACCCGTCTGAAACTGCATCGCCCAAGGGTCTTCTCGGTGCGACAGCACGCGGGTCATCAGCGCGAAAATGGCGATGCAGAGCGCGCTGACCACCGGCAGGAGCGCCACGAACCCGACTTCCTGGAAGCTCGGCTGGATGATCAGCATCGCCCCCAGGAAGCCGACGCCGCAGGCCGTATAGCGCCGCCAGCCGATGGTCTCCTTCAGGAAGATGCTGGAAAGGATCGTCAGGATGATCGGTTCGACGAAGAAGATCGCGATCGCATCGGCAACCGACATGTATTTCAGTGTTGCCACGAAGCTCACCATGGAAATGGTGATGATCGCCCCGCGGATCGCATGGTAGCCGCTTTGCCGCCATGTAAAGGCCGCCCAGCTCCGCCGCAAAACGACGACCGGCAGCATGCAAAGTGCTTGAACGACAAAGCGAGCCAAGGTGATTTCCGCAGACGGAATTGTCACGATCGCCAGTTTCGCGAAGATATCGATGATCGGCGACACCAGCACCGAGAGGAACATGAGCAGCAGGCCCATCGTCACTTCGGAGGAGACATTTGTGGTCGTCGCGGCGCTGCTCATTCCAAGGTCCTTTCGTCAGGACCTTGCGGTTGCTTTATCGCACCAATCGGCAAAGGCGGAAATTGCAGCTTCGGCACCGATCTCATTCAAGGTTTCGTGCCGCATGTCCTGATATATCTGAGTGCTAATACGGGAGAAGCCGTGGCGTTTCAATCGGTCCGACAGCCAGATCACTGCTTTTCCGCGCTCGGTCGCCGGATCCTCGCCGCCGCCGACGAGGTGGATCGGCAGGTCTTTGGGCAACCTATCCAGATGTTGCTTCTGCGGCGCGCGGAAGGTGAGGTCGAAGATGTCGAGCCAGAGCGAAACGGAAGCATCGAAGCCGCAGAGCGGATCGGCGATGTATTTGTCGACCTCGCTAGGGTCGCGAGAAAGCCAGTCGAATGCCGTCCGGTGGCCAGGGATGGATTTGCCCCAGGCCTCGAAGGTGAGTCTCGGTAAAAACCCGCTTGGAACGTCCGAGCCTTTCAGGGCTTTCTCGGCAAGCAGGATGGCCTGGGCCGCGCGGCCTGCAAGACCAACTGCGAAATTCGAATTCCACACGGCAACCGCGTCGAATTTTTCGGGATGGGTTATTGCCGTGTTCAGCGCGACCAGCCCGCCCATGGAGTGGCCGAAAACGATGACCGGCAGGCCCGGATGCCGCGAGGCCGCATGATCACGCATTGCTGCGACGTCGGCGATGACGCGGTCAACACCGCCACGCCGCGCGAACTGGCCGATCGGAGCGCCGCTTGCCGCCGTTGCGCCATGGCCGCGGTGATCATGGGCGTAGACATGATAGCCGCGCGCGGCCATTGCGGCTGCAAAGCCTGCGTAACGCTTGGAATGCTCGGCCAGTCCATGCAAAATCAGCAGAATGCCGCGCGGCTGGTCATCGGCTGGCTCATGATGAAATGCGAGCGCCGTTTCAGGCGCCTCAAGCCATTGTGTCTGCAAATACATTTTCTATGCTCCTGGCGGCAACAGAGCAGATCGCCCGGCAAATGCAACATGACCCATCGATTTTACGGTGCATTTCCTTGCGATTCAGGGTTGCAGACGGTTTGGCTTCATGCTTAGTTGTTCCCGTATTGTTCTTTCGTTCGGGGGTAGGGATGAGCAGGGCTTTTGTGCGTTTTGCAGCGTATTTCGTGTCGTTGGTCGTTG
Organism: Rhizobium sp. P32RR-XVIII; assembly: GCF_012641395.1. Taxonomy (GTDB): domain Bacteria; phylum Pseudomonadota; class Alphaproteobacteria; order Rhizobiales; family Rhizobiaceae; genus Rhizobium. The sequence continues at coordinate 362,016 of NZ_JABAIH010000004.1, forward strand.
CCGGTGCGGCGCCGGCTCAGGAAGAACAGGGGAGGACACGTTTCATTCTGGCCGCAAGCTGGCAGCCGGCATTCTGCCAGACAAATCAGCAGAAGCCGGAATGCAGCAGCCAGACGAAGGAGCGTTTCGACGCCACGAATTTCTCGCTGCACGGTCTCTGGCCGCTGCGGCAGAACTATTGTGGCGTCTCCAAGGACGTGCAGGCGGCAGACAAGGACGGTGATTGGCAAAAGCTGCCGGAGGTCAAGCTGACGCCTGAGAATACTGCAGCGCTCGACAAGGTGATGCCCGGAACGCAGTCGGGCCTCGAGCGCCACGAATGGACGAAGCACGGCACCTGCGCGAAGATGAGCGCCGACGACTACTTCGGCGTCGCGACCCGCCTGATCAGTGATCTGAACGGTTCGGCAGTGCGCGAGCTTTTTGCCGAAAATGTCGGCAAGACGCTCAAGGCGGATCAGATCAAGGCGGCGTTCGACAAGAGCTTCGGTGCGGGAGCGGGCGAGCGCGTCAATATGAGCTGCCGCCGCGCGGGCGGCGCACGCGTGATCAGCGAACTGACGATCGGCTTGTCGGAGGATGCGGGTTCGGCGGAGAAAGCCGGCGCGGGTCTTGCAAAACTCATTCAAAGTGCCGGCCACACCTCCTTTGGGTGCGATCAAGGCGTCGTTGACGCCGCGGGGTTCTGACGGAAAAGACTGCCGTTAATGCCGAGAGAAGCCGGTTTCGGCGTTGCCCGGGCGCCGGCTTTCGCCTACATAGCGGCCACGGTTTTCAAGTTTCCGCCCGGAGCAGCGCATAATGGCACGTCAGTTCATCTATCACATGGCCGGCCTCAACAAGGCCTATGGCAACAAGAAGGTGCTGGAAAACATCCACCTTTCTTTCTACCCCGATGCAAAGATCGGCATCCTCGGCCCGAACGGCGCCGGTAAGTCCACCGTGCTCAAGATAATGGCGGGCCTCGACAAGGAATGGACGGGCGAGGCTTGGATCGCCGAAGGCGCAACGCTCGGCTATCTGGCGCAGGAACCGCAGCTCGATCCGTCCAAGGACGTGATGGGCAATGTGATGGAAGGTGTCGCCGACAAGAAGGCGATCCTCGATCGCTACAACGAACTGATGATGAACTATTCCGACGAGACGGCCGAAGAGGGCGCCAAGCTGCAGGACGTCATCGACAGCCAGAACCTCTGGGACCTCGAGAGCCAGGTCGAAATGGCCATGGACGCGCTGCGCTGCCCGCCAGGCGATGCGTCGGTCGACAATCTTTCGGGCGGTGAAAAGCGCCGCGTGGCTCTCTGCCGCCTGCTGCTTGCCCAGCCGGACCTGCTGCTGCTCGACGAACCGACCAACCATCTCGACGCCGAGACGATCGCCTGGCTCGAAAAGCACCTGCGCGAATATCCGGGCGCCATCCTGATGGTCACCCACGACCGCTACTTCCTGGACAATGTCACCGGCTGGATCCTCGAACTCGACCGCGGCCGCGGCATTCCCTACGAAGGCAACTATACGGCCTATCTCCAGGCGAAGGCGAAGCGCATGGCGCAGGAAGGCCGCGAAGAAGCCTCCCGCCAGAAGGCGATCTCCCGCGAACAGGAATGGATTTCCGCCAGCCCGAAGGCGCGCCAGGCCAAGTCGAAGGCGCGGATACGCGCCTATGACGAACTTGTCGCGGCGGCCGAGGATCGCCGTCCCGGCGACGCGCAGATCATCATCCCGATCGGCGAACGCCTGGGGCAGGTGGTCATCGAGGCGGAGAACATTTCCAAGACCTATGGCGACCGCGTCCTCTTCGAAGACCTCACCTTCAAGCTGCCGCCGGGCGGCATTGTCGGCGTCATCGGCCCGAACGGCGCCGGCAAGACGACGCTGTTCCGATTGATCACCGGCCAAGAAACGCCAGATTCCGGCAACGTCCGCATTGGCGATACCGTGCATCTCGGCTACGTCGACCAGAGCCGCGACTCGCTCGACGGCGGCAAGACCGTCTGGGAAGAGATTTCCGGCGGCAACGACATCATCAAGCTCGGCAAGTACGAGACGAATTCGCGCGCCTATTGCGGCGCCTTCAATTTCAAGGGCGGCGACCAGCAGCAGAAGGTCGGCAACCTGTCGGGTGGCCAGCGCAACCGCGTGCACCTCGCAAAGATGCTGAAGGCCGGCGGCAACGTGCTTCTGCTCGACGAGCCCACGAATGACCTCGATACGGAAACGCTGGCAGCACTTGAGGATGCGCTCGAAAACTTCGCCGGTTGCGCCGTTATCATCAGCCACGATCGTATGTTCCTCGACCGCCTGGCGACCCATATCCTCGCCTTCGAAGGCGACAGCCATGTGGAATGGTTCGAGGGCAACTTCGAGGATTACGAAAAGGACAAGATGCGCCGCCTCGGCGTCGACTCGATCAACCCGCATCGGGTGACCTACAAGCGCCTGACGCGCTGATCTCTCTCCGTTTGATATCGAAAGCCCCGGCAGAAGCCGGGGCTTTTTCATTTTCAGCCGGGTCGTTTTTGGAGTAGCGAATTTCGTGAACAGAGCGGATTCCTGCTTGCCAGCCCTTCGCAAATCACATAAAGATATCTTTATATCTTGATTGGGTCGACTATGGCTGAGTTTGTCAGACTGGGATTGGATGCGCTGGTGGACGTCTTGAAGGCGGCTGGCGAACCCACTCGTCTGCGCCTTCTGGCGCTTCTCGCCGGAGGCGACCTCACGGTGACCGATCTTACCGAAATTCTCGGCCAGTCGCAGCCCCGCATTTCGCGGCATCTCAAGCTGCTTGGCGAAGCGGAGCTGATCGACCGCTATCAGGAGGGCGCCTGGGCCTATTTCCGGCTGAGGCAGGACGGCAAGGCAGCGGCGCTGGTGCGCGTGCTCCTGGCGCATGCATCCGAGAACGATCCGGTCATTCTGCGCGACGGCGAGCGCTTTGCTGCCGTGAAGCGTCAGCGGGCCGAGCGGGCGCAAGCCTATTTCAGCCGCAACGCCGCCGAGTGGGACGAGCTTCGCCGCCTGCATGCCGCCGACGAGGAGGTGGATGCCGCCGTCATCAAATTGCTTGGCAATCAGCCCATCTACTCGCTGCTCGATCTCGGCACGGGGACCGGCCGCATGCTGGAACTGCTGTCCGGGGTCTATCGCCGCGCGATCGGCGTCGATGCCAGCCGTGACATGCTGAGCGTCGCCCGCGCCAATCTCGACAAGGCCCGGATCACCAAGGCGTCGGTGCGGCATGCCGACATTCTGAACCTGCCCTTCGAGGGACAGGACTTCGACCTTGTGACCATCCATCAGGTTTTGCACTTCCTCGATCAGCCGGAAGTCGCGATCGCCGAGGCAGCCCGAATGCTCGCGCCCGGCGGACGTCTGATGGTCATCGACCTCGCGCCGCACGGGCTCGAGTATCTTCGCGACGAGCACGCGCATGTTCGCCTCGGTTTTTCGCATCAGGCCATGTCCGACTGGTTGCACAAGGCGGGGCTCGACGTGGAGCAGACCGTCGATCTTCATCCGGGTCTGCAGGGCGAGAAGGGGCTTACAGTCACCATCTGGCTTGCGCGCGATCCGAGGCGCCTCATTGCATCCGAGGGCGCAGAAACAGTATTGGCCGGAGAGATATAAAATGGCTTTGAAAACCGGTAACCGCCGCAATATCGGCATTTCCTTCGAGTTCTTCCCGCCGAAATCGGAGGAAATGGAAGGTCAGCTCTGGAACGCCGTGGCCGAACTGCAGGACTGGAATCCGGATTTCGTCTCGGTGACCTATGGTGCTGGCGGCACGACGAAAGCGCCGACACTGACTGCGGTCACACGGTTCCTCAACCAGACGCCCCTTGCGACGGCATCGCACCTCACATGCGTCGGTGCCACGAAGGACGAGACGCATCAGGTGATCGACAATTTCCGCAAGGCCGGCGTGAAGCACTTCGTGGCGCTGCGCGGCGATGCGCCGGGCGGGGCGGGAGTTCCCTATCAGCCGCATCCGGGCGGTTATGCCAACGCGGCCGCCCTTGTCGCCGGTCTTCGCGCGATCGGCGATTTCGAGATTTCGGTTGCCGCCTATCCGGAAAAGCATCCGGAGAGCAAGGATGTGGCGGCCGATATCGACATGCTGAAGCGCAAGGCTGACAATGGCGCCGATCGCGCGCTGACGCAGTTCTTCTTCGACAACGACAATTTCGAGCGTTATCTGGAGAAGGTGCGGGCCGCGGGTATCAAGATCCCGATCGTGCCGGGTATCATGCCGATCCAGAACCTGACGCAACTGAAGCGCTTTGCCAGCGCTTGCGGCACGGTCATACCGGCTTTTCTCGATGAGCGCTTTGCCGGTCTCGACGACAAGGTGGAAGAACGGCTGAAGGTTGCGGCAGATGTCGCGGTCGAACAGATCGAGGATCTCGTTCGCCGTGGCCTGCACGAGTTTCATCTTTACACCATGAACCGCTCGCCGCTTGTCTCGGCTGTGCTCGGCAATCTCGGCCTCGAGCGGGAAGGCGCGAAGAGGGCCGGTGCGGCCGCCTGAGGGCTAACCTCGTACGCAATAAGAAAGCGCATGCCGGGCGGCCGGCATGCGCTTTCAATTGGTTGAACTGTTAGCTTCTTAGGAGCCTGGTATTTCAGTCATGGGGTTCGTCTTGGTTTCAAATAAAGAGCATGGACAAGACGAACGCGAACGCTGCACTAACCAACAGGACATTCAAGGATCGTGTGATACCCATGTCTGCCTCCTCGCGTTAACGGCGGCATAATATGTCTGAATTGTGTCGGGTGGGAAGCGATTTCCATGCTGCAACGCAGCGGCAGCTTGTGAATAAAGCGGCTAGCCATGAGCTAACCATTTGGAATTAGCTGCTAAATCACGATGAAATTTTTTTCACGCAATTTAACTGAGCGTTAAAATAGGCGACCGGCCATTAACGCTAGCGGCAACATCAAGGCATGGCCGGAAGCAATTGACATTACGGGGAAAAATGAAAACGCGCCCCGGCTTTGCCGGGACGCGGTCGAAATTGGCTGCTTCGCGAAATTGCGGTCCGCTCAGAGGGCGTCCAGCAGCCCGAGTGTCGCCCAGCCGTCGGCCGGCATTCCGAGGCGCTGTTGCTCCTTCTGGATCGCCACACGCGTGCCGGAGCCCAGGATGCCGTCGATCTCGCCAACGTCATAGCCCTTGGACTGCAGCTTGGTCTGCAACTCTTTCATCTGGTCATTCGCCAGGCCTTGTTCCGGGGTCCCCTTGAGGTAAGGCTGCGCGCCCTCGAAGCGGGTGGCGAAATAGGCGGCCGACGTCGTGTAGATGAAGGACTTGTTCCACTCGAGATAAATCTTGAAATTGGGATAGGCGATGAAGGCCGGCCCGTGGCGGCCCTGCGGGAGAACGAGGGCGCCCTCCAGATTGCCGAAGCTGGTGTTGCCGTCGCGCGGCTTGACGCCGAGGGCGAACCATTCGCCCGCCGTCATGCTGCCTCCGAGACCCGATTTTTCCCAAGGAAGATCGTCGGGCAGGGTGACTTCCTGCAGCCACGGCTGGCCGCGTTCGAAACCCAGATGCTGGATGAACTTCGCAGCCGTCAGGATCGCGTCCGGGCCGCTCTGCTTCAGGCGTACGTGGCCGTCGCCGTCTCCATCCATGCCGTAAGCGACGATATCGCGTGGTAGCATCTGCACCTGGCCGATCTCGCCTGCCCATGCGCCGGTATTGGTCGCCGGGTCGAGGTCGCCGTGCTGGACCATTTCGACCAGCGCGATCAGCTGTGGGCGGAAAAGTTCGGGGCGGCGGCAGTCATGTGCCAGCGTGACAAGGGCGTTGCGCGTGTTGAAATCGCCCTGCACGGCGCCGAAGTCCGTTTCCATTGCCCAGAAAGCGGTAATGACGCCTGCCGGAACGCCATAATCCTGCTCGGCCTTGGCGAAGACATCGGCGAACTGCTTGATCTTCTGGCGGCCGATATCGAGGCGGGCCTGGCTGACGGTACGCTGCGAGAATTCAAGGAATGTCTGCTTGAAGACGCCCTGCGCACGATCGCGGCTGAGGACCTTCGGATCGATCTGTGCGCCGGCGAGCGCCTTGTCGGCTGCTTCGGCAGAGGCGCCGGCGGCAACGGCATCTGCCTTCACGCCAGCCAGAAACTCGGAGAGATCACCGCCACAAGCCACGGCAGCAGCCTGAGGCGCCGCGGACGGGGCAGCGGACGCCGCCGGAGCCATTGCCTGCTCCTGAGCCAGCGCTGTGGCGGCTGAGGTGACTGCAAACAAAAGAGCAAGTGCAGAGCGGCTTGCGAGCGAGCGGTGCATTGGGTCGTCCTTATATCCGAAAGAAATGTCTAGCTCTTTCACAGATGAATGTGACGGAAGCAAGAAAGATCAGCGGACGTTGCTACGAATTTCGGTCCTTGGAGACGGTTGCGACCCAATTGGTCCAGTTCTTGGCAGAACCGGCAAACACGTTGATGTCCGCAGGCCCCTTGATGCCGGGGATCACGCCGGTCGAAGTGTATTGCCAGAAAGCCCAGCGGCGTCCGGCATAGGTGACTTCCGGATGCTTGGCGGTGGACCGCACCCAGAAGTGATAGTCTTGAAAATAGCCCGCGAGATTGTCGCGGTGAAAATCGACTGACGTATAGATGATTGGCCGCTTGCCGTAATAGGCTTCCAGGCGGTCCATGAAGCGCTGCATCTGAGCCCGAACCGTTGCGGGATCGGGCCGGAAACGGCAGGTCGGCGATTCGCCGTTCCACTCGACGTCCAGGACCGGCGGCAGCCGCATCGATTCCCGCGGAACGTTCTGGATGAACCAGTCGGCCTGCTCGTCGGCGGACGAGCAGAAATAGTAGAAGTGATAGGGGGCATGCGGGATGCCGACGGCGCGGGCACGCTGCCAGTATTCGTTGAAGCGCGGGTCAAACCTATCCTTGCCTTCGGTTGCCTTGATGAAGGCAAAGGCGACGCCGGAATTCTTCACGGTCTGCCAGTCGATATCGCCCTGCCACTTGGAGATGTCGATGCCGTGGATTTCGTTCCGGTTCGGGTGGTTGGCCCCGAAGTCCTGCGGATCAGAATCCTTGAAACGAGTCTGCGGCTTTACGGATGCTGTATCGAGATAATCATATCCCGCTGACGTACAACCGGCGAGCATCAACGCCAAAGGCAGGACGCATAACAAAAGCCGGCGCATGGATGTCCCGTCGTGAGCCGAGTGATCTGCTTGCCCCACAGTCTGACCTTCGAATGACGAGTTTCAGTAGAGGAATCCCCCTCATTTCAGCATATCAACGTAAAAAATCGGTTAGTTTCAAGCTAATTATAAATGCTGGGAGACAATAGACGCCCGCCAGGCGTAGCCTCGGCCGATCGTCTCGAACGACAATCTCGCCTTATTATCATGAGCTTGCGCTTCCAGAACTTCGCGCAAATCGGCTCGTGGCGTGACATGAAATTTTCCAAGCCATGCCTTCAGCATCGTCCGGAACCAGCGCGGCAAATCTTCCTGCTGGCCAAAATCGACGATGTGCAGCTGTCCTCCCGGGTTCAATGCGGCGATCGCGGCATCGACCGCGCGTTGCCAATCGGGAATCATCGAAAGCGCATAGGAAATCAGGATGCGGTCGAAACCCCCGAGCCCGAATTCTCGCGGCGTGAAAGCCGTCGCGTCGGATACGCGAAAGTCGGGAATCGTGGCTTTCGTGGCGAAGGTCTTGCGCGCCGAGATCAGCATTTCCTGCGAAATGTCGAGGCCATAGAGCTTGGCGCGGGGAAAGTGACGATGTGCGAGCGCCAGATTACGGCCGGTCCCGCAGCCGACTTCCAGCAGCGTACCGCCTTCCGGAACATCCAGATGACGGATCGTTCGGTCGCGGCCGAGCAGGTAGTATTTGCGGGTCAGATCATACACGTGGCGCTGGTAGCGATACATGCCATCCATCAGGTTGGCATGTCTTTCGGCCTTGCTCTCCACGATGGTGCGGATCTCGGTCACGCCTTCTTCCCGTAGATGTGGAAGCCGCCATAGATCGCCGAGCGGTCGAGCGCGGTCATATCGCGGGACTTTTCCTCGAAATATTCCCACTGATCGCGGATCGCCGCAGAAAGGCGGCCTTCGATGACGCTCTTTTCGGCAGCCGTCCGGAAGATGACGCGGGCGTCGCGGCGGGCTGTGCGGCTGATCTCCGCCCACAGATCGTTCAACTGCTGATCGGTCATCCAATCCTGCGCGTCGAGCAGGACATAGCGGTCGCGGGAGGCGGCCGGTTCGCCGGCGAGAAGCTCTGTGAAGCTTGCATGGTGGACATTGACGCGATCGACGTTGGCGCGGATCACTTCGTAATGTTCCGGCTTCAGGTAAGTCGGAAGCGGGCCTTCGTCTGCAGCCGCGTAACGGCGGCCGAAGGCTTGCCAAGCGAAATAGTTCTCGCGCATCGGGAAATGGCAGGCGAGCTTTTCGAGGCGATGCTTCAACACCGGCGCGATCGACTGATCGGCGGCGAGGCTGGCAAGTTCGTCATATTGCTGCGGCGGGATACCGAGGCCGAAAAGGGAGCTCTTGCGGCCAGTGATCCAGCGCACGACGGGTTTTTCGAAGAGCGGGGCAACCTGCTCGTCGAAGAATTGCCGCTGTTCGCGGATCGAACCGGTTTTCGTCATCTGCCGGAGATCGACGCCGTGCAGGCGGGCGAGCAGATGGGCCGCGCCGATGAAGCGGCCGAGCAGGCCGGTTTCATAGATGTTGCGGTCAAAGACGGTGATGCGGCGGCGACCGAACTTGCGGCCGTTCCAATAGGAGCGCGTCGCTTCGTCGAGCTTGGGCGACAGAAAGCGGTCGAACGCATGGCTGTTCGAGCGCTCATTGGGCATGGCAAGGAAGCGGACGAGATCGGCATGGCTCGGAAGATGCCGGAAGGCGGCAAGCTTCAAGCGGTTCAGCGCGATGTGATGTGGGTTGAGATCGACCACATCGATGGAGGCGGGTGCCTTGGAAAGATAGGCAAGCATGTTGCAGCCGCCCGAGCCGATCGTGACGATGCGATGGTGCGGCTGCAGTTCCATGGCCTGCATGTCGAGGTCCGGATCTTCCCAGATCTGCGGATAGACGAGGCCGGAAAAGAGCAGGCCGAAAAGCCGTTCCGAAAAGCCGTCCTTGGAAAATGCCTTGTGGCGGAGAAGAGCGTCCTTGAGTTTCCGGTTCTTGCGGAAGCCGGTATCCGGTGCAAATTCCGTCATATGAGTCTGTCACCCTTTTAGCGTTCAGGGCGTGTAGCGCGTCCCTGCTACAGTTTGATGACGCAGACTGTGGGTAGGCTTTCTACAGGAATTGCCTGTCACGAAACGCCGTTTACGTCGTCATGCTCTTTTTTGTGAAAGCGTTTCCTGCTTCTCTCCGTTCGTGGAGGGAATGATATGCGACCTATTCGGCGTACCCTGAAGGCGCTCACTGCGACCATCGTCGCCATCGTGGCTGGTGGGGCGATCTGGCTTTATGTTCGGCCGCCGGAGCTTCTGCGCGTCGGCGACGGCTATGCAGCGAAGATTGTCTGCTCGAACGTGTTCATGGCGGGACGCGATCCGCAGGCAGTCCTCAATAACGATGTGCAAGCGCCCGGCAATCCGCTGCTGCGCTTGATACGCGTTTCGGTCGATCGCGAGCAGGGGCGTGTGACGGCGCGCATCCTCGGTTTCTTTGCACCCAGCTATGCTCTCTATCGCGGGGTCTTCGGCTGCACGAGCGTGCCTGACGGCGATTTCGAGGCCGCCGCGAAAGCCACGCCCTTGGATCCAGTTCCGCTTGCTAAGGAGAACACCGCCCTGTGGCCGGAAGGCGAGGGCGTTGCCGCCGCCAATGATGGAGAACTGGCGTCTTTATTGGCGAACGAGGCGCTCGCCGGTCCGCAGATGCGGGCGATCGTCGTCGTGCACAATGGCCGGATCGTCGCGGAACGCTATGGCGAAGGGTTCAGCACAAAGACGCCGCTGCTCGGCTGGTCGATGACCAAGACCGTCAACGCGGCGCTGGTCGGTCGCGCGATGTACGAAGGAAAGGGCAATTTCGAAACGACCAACCTGTTGCCGGAGTGGAAGAACGATGAGCGGTCGCACATCAAGCTTCGTCACCTGCTGGGGATGGAGAGCGGTCTTGCCTTCAACGAGAATTACGGCAGCGTCGCGGATGTAACGCGGATGCTCTATCTCGACCCCGACATGGTTACGCTTCCCGCCAATGCGCCATTCGAGGCGGAGCCGGGAGAGCGCTTCCGTTATTCGAGCGGCACATCGGTCCTGTTGTCGCGGATCTGGATGGATTGGATCGGCGACCAGCAGAAGGCGCTCGCCTATCCAACTGACGCGCTTTTCAGGCCACTCGGCATGTCGAGCGCGGTTCTCGAAGCTGATGCTCGGGGCACCTTTGTCGGCAGTTCCTATCTCTACGCGACGGCGCACGACTGGGCGCGTTTCGGACAGTTTCTGCTGCAGGACGGGGTCTGGAACGGCCAGCGGCTGTTGCCGGAGGGATTCGTGAACGTCATGCGCACGCCGACACGGTCGTCGAGCGGCACATATACTCAGGGCCAGGCATGGCTGGCCGCGCCGGGCGGCGATACGAGCGCCGAGGCCGGGCTGCCGGAAGATACATTCTGGCTGGAAGGGCACGACGGGCAGAGCATGGCAATCGTGCCTTCCGCCAATCTGGTGTTTGTCCGGATGGGACTGACGCCAAGCTCGCTAGGCTACAAGCCGCAGGTGCTGCTGAAACAGGTGCTGGCCGCGCTGCCGGCCAGTTGAGTAGGCATAACAGGCGGGGTGGTTTCTAATAGGTGCCTTGGGCGATGTCCGTCATGCCCTTGCGTTTTGCATCGTAGTAATAGCCGCGGGCATAAAGCTTGACGGCGTCTTCTTCGTTGCTGTTCGAAACAAGCCATGCGCCGCGCAGATATTTCGCGGCATATTTGATGTTGGTTTCAGCATCGAGCAGGCCGTTGGGCTGGCCGTCATAGCCCATCGATTTCGCCGTATTGTACTTGATCTGCATCAGGCCGAAGTAGCCGCGCTTGTTGTAGGCGTTTGGATTGTAACGGCTTTCCCGATGCACGACGCGATGGATCAGCGATTCAGGGACTTCGTAGAGCTTCGAATACTTGCTGATCAGCTTGCTGATAAAGCTCTTTTCGACGGTGGGAGCGGTGTCGACGTCGCTGTCGCTGAACATCGGCGGCGCGGCCGGCGGATCCATCGGGGCGGACTCGTCGAAGGTGAAGTCCGACATCGAGCGCTGCGTCGCGCCAATGGAAGCAATGGCAGCCAGGGCGCCACTCTGCGGCGTCGTCGCCGCGAAGGCAAGCTGGGTCGATGGCGAGGGCGGGGTGCCCGGGCGCGGCGTAGGTACGACCGACTGGATCGCCGTCATTTCCGGCGTCAGCGGGATCTGCGTTGCCGCGGCCGCCATCTGTTGCATGGCGGGGTCGGCAAGAGCTTCCGTCCCGGGCATTGTCATCGCATCGGCGGTGAGGGCCGGTGTTGCCTGCGGGCTGGCAGCCGCGAATGCGTCTGTGGGCTGGCTGGTGCCGTCAGCGGCCGGTACCGCCGCCATCATCATTGCATCTTCGCCGGGCTTGGGGGTCGGGACAACGGTTTGTACGGCGGTCAATTCCGCCAGGGATGTGTATTCGACGGTCGAGCATCCCGCAACACCACCGAGCATCGTCAAGACAAGGCCGCCTGTCAGGACGGAGAACCCCTTCGCTACCATTCTGTCACTTTCGCGATTCGCGCCGCCCTGGCAGCGATTAAGTTACTGAAAACCTAAGCCCTGATTTTTCCATTAACTTATTCGCGGTTGTGTCGCAAGCCACCCAGCCTCAGGCGGCGATACGGCGATAGCCGGCGGTCACGGCGCCGGCGGCGATCAGCAGGGTTCCACCGGTACGGTTGACCGTGCGCTGCACGCTTGCCTTGCGGATCAGGCCGCGCGCGGCATTCGCAAGAAGCGCATAGCAGGAAGCATTGATCGTCGCGAGAATGAGGAAGGTCAGCTCCATGACGAGCATCTGTTCGAAGAAGGGATTCGCAGGATTGAGGAACTGCGGAACGAAGGCGACGAAGAAAACGATGCTCTTCGGATTGAGCGCCGTCACGATATAGGCGTGCAGGAAGATCTTCAGCGACTTCTGATCCGGCAGGTTGTCATTGTCGGCCACCGGCTCGGTGATGATCGGCGAGCGCCAGAGCTTGATGCCGAGGTAGATGAGGTACGCACCGCCGACCCACTTCAGCACCGTGAATAGCGTTGCCGATGCAGCCAGAAGCGCGCCCAGCCCGAAGAGGGAAGCCGTCATCGCGGTGAAATCGCCGAGCGCTACGCCGCTGACAGTCGCCAGCGCCGTCTTGCGCCCATGGCCAAGCGCGTAGGACACGACGAGTAGGATCGTCGGTCCCGGAATGGCCAGCATGATGGCGGATGCAGCGGCGAAAGCGAGCCAGGCTTCGAGCGACATGGAATCTCCTCCTGTTCCTTTGGAACTAAGCAAAGACACCATAGTCGCCCTGCGTCAATCATACTTCCTGGTATTTTTGCCCCACCGTTTCCATCACTTCGGCGAACCATTTGGTCGAGAGGTCGAAGGGCTTGCCGCCCTTGATACGCGGAAATTCGATGGTCCGGAGTTTGCCGTTTTGCGCTTCGTCGTGACCCGTGACGCCGGAGACCTTGTTGAGCGCGCTTTCGACGGCCAGGTCGACCATGCTTTGGATGAGACGAAGGTCGTCGGCATTGGCGGCCGCCGAGCGGGCAAAATAGCCGGATTTCTGAACCAGCGAGCGCTCGGCATTGAGCAGGTTGGCGAACTGCTTCTGGAACCAGCCGCCGACGTTGATCGTGTCGATCTTCACATGTCCGAAGGCATCTCGCTTGATGGTCTCGCCAGCGGCTTCCCGCTCGGCGACGATGGCATCGAGGCAAGCACCTTCCGAGACGAAGACGGTCGCGTGACCGGTCCTGTCCATGATCTCCTTGAGGCGTTCGGCCTCGGCTTGCAGGTCGAAGGCCATCTCCGGCAGGTAAACGGCATCGATGCTCTTCAGACCGGCATTCATCATCAGCCCGTCGACATATTCATAGTTCTTCGTACGGCTCAAATAGGCGCGGGCGGTTGCCGCCGTCAGCCAGCCGCAGTGACGGCCCATGACCTCATGGATGACAAGTGTGCGCGGTGCTGCGCTCTGCTCATTGCTGACATTGTCGAAGAAATGCGCGCCGACTTCGGCAGCCGTCCAGGCGCCCAGAGACTGGCGGATCGGCACGACATCGTTGTCGACCGTCTTCGGCAAACCGACGACGGTGAGGTTATAGTTGTTGGCCGCGAGATAGGCGGCCAGATCGGCGGCTGTCGTGTTGGTGTCGTCGCCGCCGATAGTGTGAAGGATGGTCACGCCGTCATTGGCAAGGCGCTCTGCCGCCACACGCAGCGGATTTTCGCCCTCCTTGACCAGGCCGCGCTTGACGCAGTCGGCGGCGTTCGTGAGCTTAACCCGGCTGTTGCCGATCGGTGAGCCGCCAAAGCGGTGGAGAAGCGGAGCCTTTTCGCGCATCTCCTTGCTGATCACGACGCTATCGCCAAGAAGCACGCCCTGATAGCCCGATTTGTAGGCAATGATCTCGAGATCAGGGGCGACATCAGTGTAGCGTTCGATCAGGCCGCCGACGGCAGAAGAAAGACAGGGCGCCAGGCCTCCGGCGGTCAGCATTGCTACTTTCTGTTTGGCCATTTTTCCCTCCTTTGAGCGTTCGGATGTGCTTACCTCTCGCATGGATGAGGCACGAAAAGAATGCTGTAAAGTAAAGAATTTACGAAAGAGAGGCGGGCTTCGCCTCGGGCGCTCATCTAATCGTTTCAAGCTCGGATGCGGGCCGGAGAGCCGCTGTGGAAATCGTATGTGGGCAGAGCGTAGCGTCGGGTGATAGGCCCGAGCCGGGCACCCGATCGCCGATCACGTCCAAGAGTCCGTTGAGTACGTCAGCGGCTGATACGCCGGAGCAGAAGACCGCCCATGGCGACCATTTGTCCTCAGCTGAGTTCCTGGGCGAGTCCGATGAGAAGCCGTTCAGGCCCACGGATATAGCAGAGTCGATACGCGTCTTTATACTGGACTACTTCGCCTACGAGCTGCGCGCCGCGCGTGCGGAGCCTTTCAAGCGTCTCGTCGATGTCGTCCACGGTGAACATGGTGCGGAGGTAGCCTAGGGCGTTGACCGGGGCGTTCCGGTGATCTGCGACGACATCAGGCGTGAGGAAGCGGGAGAGCTCGAGCCGGTTGTGGCCGTCCGGTGTGCGCATCATGGCAATCTCGACACGCTGATCGCCCAGTCCCGTGACACGTCCGGCCCATTCTCCTTCGATCGTGGCCCGCCCTTCGAGCTCGAGGCCGAGTTCGCGAAAGAAATCAATCGCCCCTTCGAGGTCTTCGACGACGATTCCTACGTTGTCCATCCGCTTGAGCGCCATGTTTCCAATCTCCAAGATGTCGTCGCAATCTACAAGGTGTCGCCGAGTCTAACAACGGACGCTTGAGGTGCCCCGCATCTAAGAACCACGACTGTTACCGGATTGTGAAAAGTGTTTTCGATAGTGCGACCAATGGCTGCCTTGCAAAGGCTTCGATTATTTGATCAACCTGTCTCTTACATGTTGCGATGCGAGAGACTTTGATGTCCTTCTGGGAAAGATTGCTGAATGCCATCGGTAGTGCTGCGGGCAACGTGCTCTCGGCGGTGGTCGAGGCTGTCCGCACCGCTTTTGAGGGCGATCCGGAAACCCGCCGCAAGGTGGCGATCTCCGTCGCCATCATCGCGCTTTCCGCAAAGATGGCCAAGGCCGACGGCATCGTCAGCGAAAAGGAAGTCCAGGCCTTCCAGGATATCTTTGAATTTCCGCAGGACCAGGCGAAGAACGTCGCGCGGCTCTACAATCTTGCGCGTCAGGACATCGCTGGTTACGAGGCCTATGCCGCCAAGCTGTCTTCGCTCTGCATCAGCTGCGCTGCCAATTGCTCGGTACTGGAAGATGTGCTCGACGGCCTCTTCCACATCGCCAAGGCGGATGGACTGGTGCATGAGAAGGAGATGAATTTCCTTCGCCACATCGGCCAGATCTTCGAAATGAGCGACGAGCGTTTCGAGCAGATCGCCGCGCGACATGTTTCGATTGGCCGGGATCCCTACAAGGTTCTCGGTGTTTTGCCTTCCGATGACTTTCCGACGATCCGCCGCCGCTATCACGTCCTCGTCAGCGAGAACCATCCTGACCGGCTGATTTCGCGGGGCGTACCCAAAGAGTTCCATGCGATCGCCAACGAGCGCATGGCTGCCCTCAATGACGCCTATGCGACGATCGAGAAGGAACGTCGCGCCGCATGACCTCATTCGCGGCCGATTACCGCAAGGCTTCCGTGCAGCCGTCGCCGAACCATGGCGAGCGTGCCGGCGGCCGCAAGCCGGATATGATCATCCTTCATTACACGGGCATGCCCTCTCACCAAGAGGCGCTTGCCTGGCTCTGTCGCGACGAGAGTCAGGTCTCCAGCCACTATTTCGTGCATGAGAGCGGCGATGTCGTTCAGCTCGTGCCGGAGGAACGGCGGGCGTGGCATGCGGGCAAGAGCAGCTGGCACGGCGAGGGCGATATCAACTCCCGGTCCATCGGCATTGAAATCGCCAATGCCGGACATCCCGGTGGGCTGCCGGATTTTCCCGAAAACCAGATTGCGGCAGTCATAGAATTGTGTCGCGATTGTGTTGAACGTTGGTCGATTAAGCCGGAATTGGTGCTCGGACACTCGGATATTGCGCCGGTTCGCAAGGTTGATCCCGGCGAAAAATTTCCCTGGGGTGAATTGCATAGATCAGGGGTAGGGCACTGGGTCGAGCCGGCACCGATCACCGGCGGCCGCTTCTTCCAGCGCGGTGATCGCGGCCAGCCGATCGAGGCGCTGCAGTCCATGCTGTCCCTCTACGGTTATGCTACGGAAATCACGGGCGAATTCAGCGACAAGACAGCCGGTGACGTAGAAGCCTTCCAGCGCCATTTCCGCCAGGAACGGGTCGATGGAATTGCCGACTTTTCGACGATCGACACGCTGCATCGTCTGCTTGCGACGCTGCCGCGTTATTCGTGACATCCGTGTGACGTCCCGAGCAACTTTTTTCCAAAAATGCATTGACAGACGCACTGCCACATCCTTTCCCAATTATCTCCTCATTGCGATGGTCTAACCCCAGTCACTGAGCGGGGCTCGTCCGGTTTTTTGTGTGTAACCGCGGGCGTCAAATGAAACGATGAGAATTGCTGCGGCATGTTTCCAGTTCTTGGGACGTGTAACCGGACGACTGCGCCGCGCGCGGTCCAGCTATTCTTTGGGCCGGAGTAATTAGACTAGATGAGAGATATGCTTATTGGTGCGGCGGCGTGCGCGAGCGCGTTGCTGATAGGGTATGGCTGTGCTTTTGCTGACGATGCGGGAAACAAGGCTAAGGATGAAACCCTGACGGTGAACTTCAAGACCGTCGATCGCCAGAGCGGCTATGCAATCCCGGATTTCGAGACCCTCAAATATTCCATTTTGATCGTCAAATACGCCAAGGAATATGACGTCCCGGTCGAGCTTGCTCGGGCCGTCGTTCGCGTCGAAAGCAATTTCGATCCGGATGCACTCGGCAGCGCGGGTGAGGTCGGGCTGATGCAGATCAAGCCTGCGACGGCGCGCATGATGGGTTACACGGGTACCAAGAAGGACCTCTTCGATCCGGAGACGAACATCAAATACGGCATGAAATACCTAGCGGGGGCACACGAGCTCGGCGGCGGGGAAACCTGCGGGACGATCCTTAAATACAACGCGGGTCATGCCGCCAAGCGCATGAACCCGGTCTCAAAGGCCTATTGCGGCAAGGTGCTGGCGCTCATGCAAGGCGCGCCAGAAGTGGCTGAAACGGCATCGATTTCGAACCCGACTTAAGAGTATGAATCAAGCTGACCGCCGTGTTATCTGACCTCGAAAGCGAGGTGAGATATGGCGGCCGATTTCAAGACGATCATCCTTGGGCGTGGCATGATGGGTGCGGCGGCGGCGCGCCATCTTGCCGGTATGTCGGACGGCATTGCGCTGATCGGGCCGGCCGAGCCGGCGGACCGGAAAAGCCATCATGGCGTCTTCGCCAGCCATTACGACGAAGCGCGCATCACCCGAACCTTCGATGATGACGTCGTTTGGGCGACGCTGGCCTCCCGTTCGCTCGACCGCTACGCGGAGATCGAGGCCGAAAGCGGCATACGCTTCTACACGGAGGCGGGGTGCCTCTTTGCCGGACCGCCTGCGGTCCGCGGTGAGGGCTATCTCGGCCGCGCGCTCGATGTGGCGGATGAGATGCGGCTCCCTGTTAAATCGCTGCCGCCGGATGAGCTTTCGCGGCGCTTCCCGCAATTTGCGTTCAACCCCATCTTTCACGGCTACCTGGAGAACCGCAGGGCAGGGCACATCAACCCGCGCGCGCTCGTCCGCGCCCAGGCTCTTCTTGCAGAGAGAGGCGGCGTTAGGTTGATCGATGCAACGGCAACTGCGGTTCGCGATGCAGGCTCGCATGTGGAGGTGACCGCTGGCAGCGTGCGCTACACGGCGGAGAAGGTTCTCGTCGCCGCCGGCGGTTTCAGCAATTTCAACAATCTCCTGCCGCGCCCGGTCGACATTCGCGTCTCGGCGCGGACGGTCGCCTTTTATGAACTAGGCGCAAGCGAGATGGAGATCTTCGGCGGCATGCCGTCGACGATCGTCTTCGGCGACCGCGAGGAGGATCATGTCTATATCCTTCCGCCGGTGCGCTATCCCGATGGCAAGGCCTACCTCAAACTCGGCGGTGATACGGAAAGCCGTGTGTTCGACACGCTGGCGGCCGCAAGCGAATGGTTCCGCGCCGACGGCGACAAGGCCGAGCGGGAGCATCTGGCGGCGATTGCCTCGACCATCATGCCGGGGCTTAAGTCTTCCCCGATCACCTCGGCGCCTTGTGTTGCGACCTACACGAGGGACGGCTATCCCTATGCCGGCTTTACGGAATCGCCGCGGATCGCCGTCCTGACCGGCGGCAATTTCGTGGCCGCAAAATCGTCGGACGAGATCGGGCGTCTTGGTGCCGTGCTGATCTGCGATGGCGGTCTCGGCGAAAGCGATTTCGGCAAGGAACTGACGCCGGTCTTCCGGTAAGGCGAAGAGGCATTCATGGCAGCGGATTTCAAATACATCGTCGTCGGACGGGGCATGATGGGGGCAGCGGCGCGAAGCATCTCGCGAAGCAGACGGACGGCGTGGCCGTCATCGGTCCCGACGAGCCGGAAAACCGCAAGACGCATGAAGGCGTTTTCGCCAGCCATTATGACGAGGGCCGCATCACCCGGACCGTCGATCCGGATCGGGATTGGGCGCTCCTCGCCAATCGCTCGATTGCCCGATATCCGGAGATCGAAGCGGAGAGCGGGACTACGTTCTACACTGAAGCAGGTTGCGTCGTCGTCGCGCCGACGCAGAGCGATTACATCGCGAAGACGGCGAACGCCGCTGCCTCGCGCGGGGTGGAAACGAGACGGCTGGACGCCCCTGGCCTCAAATCGGTGTTTCCCTTCTTCGCTTTGCCGGAAGGGAGCGAGGGCGTCTTTCAGGCGAAAGGCGCCGGTCACATCAGTCCGCGCCGGCTGGTGAAAGCGCAGTCGGTTATCGCCGAGAAGGCGGGCGCCACGGTCGTTCGCGATTACGTGACGACGATCCGCGACGAGGGCCGCGTTGCCGCAGTCGAGACTTCCAGAGGACGGACCTACACGGCCGAAAAGGTGCTGCTGGCCGCGGGCGGTTTTTCCATCGGCCAGAATCTGTTGCCTCAATCTGTTGACATGTCGGTTCATGGGCGCACGGTTACGCTGTTTGAGGTGAGCGATGCACAGGCCGCAGAATTTGGCGCCATGCCGTCTCTGATCCTCGAGGCTCCCGATATCGACATCTACCTGGTTCCGCCGATCCGCTATCCCGATGGGAAGTTCTATCTGAAGGTCGGCGGCGACCCCGATGACTACCGGCTTGAGACAGAGAAGGAATTGCGCGCCTGGTTCAGGACCGACGGCCGGCCGTCGGCGCGCGATCATCTCGTGGCCATTGCGCGTCGACTGGTTCCGGATTTGCGGCCGCTGTCCTTCTCGACGGCGTCCTGCGCCGTGTCGCACACGAAGAGCGCCTATCCGATGATCGGCTACACCTCGTCGCCGAATATCGCTGTTCTGACCGGTTGCGCCGGGACGTCGGCGAAGAGTTCGGATGAGATCGGCCGTCTCGGGGCTGAGCTGCTGCTTCAGGACGGAATTGGAGATCAGGGCTACCGCACGGATTTCAAACCCGCTTTCCGGTAAGACGCTGCATATTTCCGGTGGTAATTGGCAGCGCTCTCGACTATTTGAGCCATGCCAGTTGGCCGGGCAGCCGCGCTTTACCAATGCCGAAAGGCGGTAGGGTGAGGAAAGTCCGGGCTCCACGGAAATACGGTGCCGGATAACGTCCGGCGAGGGTGACCTTAGGGAAAGTGCCACAGAAAGCAAACCGCCTGTCGTGACAGGTAAGGGTGAAAGGGTGGGGTAAGAGCCCACCGCGTCTCCGGCAACGGAGATGGCACGGTAAACCCCACCGGGAGCAAGACCGAATAGGGATGACGTGGCGGGCGAAAGCCCGCCGGCCGGTTTCCAGGCCAGTCATCCGGGTGGGTTGCGTGAGGCAGCGTGCAAACGCTGTCCCAGAGGAATGGCTGCCACGTTCCGGTTTCGGCCGGAGCCATACAGAACCCGGCTTACAGGCCAACTGGCAATCAATTTTCTTGTGGCGTCGCAGCAGCGGCATCTTTTGCTATGCCCTTGGTTTTCAAGGGCTCCGCGGCCTATGGCCCGTGTACTGCTTGGCTTCCCCCAGCGTTTTCGACGCTCGCTTCGGCCAGAATCCTAACCCTTTGTTAAACTTAACGGCTTATGAATTTACGATACGGCGCTCATCGCGAGACGGGCGTTTCCCATTGACGCCCACACGGTCCCATGATATCCCAGAAGTGCACTGCAAGAGGGCCGTCAAGCGCCCATCAATCGCAAAGCCAAGGCGTCTTTTTCTCCAGAGGCGCCGGATGGAGTATTGTTCATCCGGCTGGCGAAGCTGTGCCTGAATTTGAGGGTCCGGGGCAGCTGAGTTCCGTTCGGGCCCTTTCGGAAACGGATGTTTCGTGTCATGAGCCGCTTCCTTTCAAATGCGACCAACAGGATCGATTCCAAGGGCAGGGTTTCCGTGCCTGCGGCTTTTCGGTCCGTTTTGGCCCAGCGCAACGTCCAGGAGCTTTATTGCTTTCAGGACTTTGTCTTTCCGGCGATCAGCGTCGGCGGCCCGGACCTTCTCGAAAGGTTCGAGCGGCAGATTGCTGCGGAGGATCCGTTTTCGCCGGATGCGAACGAGATGTCGCTTCTCATTCATGGGGGCGGGGTCTTCATGAAGCTCGACGCCGAAGGACGGCTGATGGTCACGGATTTCATCCGCGACTTTACCGGCATCTCGGACGAGGTGGCCTTTGTCGGTCGGGCGGATCATTTTCAGCTGTGGCAGCCGCGTGCATTTCAGGCCGCCCAGACACAGGCACGAGGGGGGCGCAGGCCGGCGGGCAGGCACCCCGGATAAAACGAGGGCATGGAATGGCGGCGAATCCTGGCGGAGGTTCAACTGATGCCGGTGGCGGACCGGTTCGCCACATTCCGGTTCTTCTTGCCGAGGTGCTTTCGGCGCTTCAGCCCGCTTCCGGAAAAGTCATTCTCGACGGGACCTTTGGTGCAGGCGGCTATACGTCAGCCATTCTTGCGGCTGGGGCGGAAGTGATTGCGCTGGATCGCGACCCGACGGCAATTGCCGCCGGTCAGGAAATGGTCGCCGCCCACGGCGGTCGCCTCAAACTCATTCAATCGCAGTTCTCCAATCTTGCTGATCACGCGCCGACTGACGGGCTCGACGGCGTCGTGCTCGATATCGGCGTTTCGTCGATGCAGCTCGATGAAGCCGAGCGCGGCTTCTCCTTCCAGAAGGACGGCCCGCTCGATATGCGCATGTCGGGTTCCGGTGTGTCTGCCGCCGACGTCGTCAATCGCGCCAAGGTGGCGGAGCTCATCCGCATCTTTCATTTTCTGGGCGAAGAGGATCAGGCGCCCCGCATCGCCCACGCCATCGAGAAACGCCGGGCGGAAAAGCCGTTCGAGACGACGCGCGATCTTGCGGGGCTCATCGAGCTGGTGACGCCGCGCAAGATGAAGGACAAGATTCATCCAGCGACTCGCGTTTTCCAAGCTCTCCGCATCTTCGTCAATGACGAGCTTGGGGAGTTGGGACAGGCGCTCTTTGCTGCCGAACGCGTGCTGAAACCGGGCGGTCGCCTCGTCGTCGTGACCTTCCATTCGCTCGAAGACCGTATCGTCAAGAAATTCTTCTCCGATCGTGCCGGCAAGGCTTCGGGCTCTCGTCATCTGCCGGTGGCGCATGAGCGCGCCGCGACTTTCGAACCGCTCGGAAAATCAATGATTGCTGCAGGCAGGGCGGAAGCCGAGGCAAATCCGCGGGCGCGTTCAGCCAAGCTGCGGGCCGGCATGCGTACACATGCGACGGCTGAAGCCGCGGATATGTCGATCTTCGGATTGCCCAATCTTGCCAGCCTCGGAAAGCTTGGGGGTTGAAATGCTGAGAACGTTCGACGTCGTACTGATCGGCATCATGACGGCGGCAGCTGCGGTCACCTACACGATCAAGCACCGCGCAGAGCTGAAGCTGGAAGAGGTTCATCGCCTCGAGAGCGAGATCAAGCTCGAAAAGGACACCATTGATCTGCTCAAGGCAGACTGGGCGCTGCAGTCGCAGCCTAACCGGCTGGAGCGGCTGGTGAACGCATACAACGACGAACTCAAGCTGCAGCCGACGGACTCGACAGCGCTGGTTCATCTGCGGGAGTTGCCGATGCTGAAGTCGCAGGCTCCGGTTCCGGCAACTACCGAGGCCAAGAACGGCGCGAAGCCGGGCGCAGGCGCGGGAACGGCCGTTGCCGCCAAGGCACCGCCGGCTCCTGCCGCGCGTCCAGAAGAAGAGGACCTCATGTCAACCGGATCGGTGGAGTAGCCATGTCGTTCCTCTCTCGCATTATGGTGCTGAAGAGCCAGGCGCACTTTTCCTCCGGCGTCTATAACCGTTTCGGCGGCCCATCGGCGAGCTTGCCGCTCGAGGGATCGCGCAAGAAGCGAGCCAGTCAGGCAAAAAGCCGCGTCGGCCTGCTCATCCTGGGATTCACCGCAATTTACGGCATCATCGGCGGGCGCCTGGTAGAATATGCGCTGAAGGATCCGGAAGTTGTTTCCAGCATCCTGCCGCCCGACCGTCTGATGGCATCGCGTCCGGACATTCTCGACCGCAACGGCGAGGTGCTGGCAACCGACATCCGCACAGTTTCGCTCTTTGCCGAACCGAACAAGATCGTTGATGTGGATGAGGCGATCGAGAAGCTCTCAACCGTTTTGCCGGATCTCGACGCGAAGGGCACTTACAAGAAACTGTCGGTCAAGAGTTCGCATTTCGCATGGCTTCGCCGTCAACTGACGCCGAAGCAGCAGAGCCAGATTCTGGCGCTTGGCATTCCCGGCATCGGTTTTCGCCCGGAAAAGCGCCGCTTCTATCCGGGTGGCCCGACTGCCTCGCACATCCTCGGTTACGTCAACATCGACAACCGCGGCGTCAGCGGCATGGAGAAGTACATCGACGACCAGGGGCTCGCCGATCTGGCATCGGTGGGGATGACCAGCGATCAGCCGCTTGAGCCGGTCAAACTCTCGATCGACCTGCGTGTCCAGAACATCGTGCGCGATGTCGTATCCAGCGCAGTGATCAACTATGAAGCGAAGGGCGCCGGCGCCGTCGTTCTCGACGTTCACACGGGCGAGGTCCTGGCGTTGGCTTCGGCGCCCGACTTCGACCCGAACAATCCGGAAGGGGGCGCCAAGGAGGGCTGGCTGAACCGCATGTCGAACGGCACGTTCGAAATGGGCTCGACCTTCAAGACGTTCAGCACGGCCATGGCGCTCGACAGCGGCAAGGTTACGCTCAACTCCAGCTTCGACGCCACCCGGCCGATCCGCATCGGCGGCTTCACCATCCATGATTTCCATGGCCAGGGCCGGTGGCTGACCGTGCCGGAAATCTTCGAATATTCGTCCAATATCGGTACGGCGAAGATGATCGATCTCGTCGGCATGGATTTGCAGAAGGAATATCTGACACGCTTCGGTCTGCTGACGAAGATGAAGACCGAGCTGCCGGAAGTGAAGATGCCGAGCCAGCCAAAGGTCTGGAAGAAGATCAACTCGATCACGATTTCCTTCGGTCACGGCGTTTCCACGACACCGTTGCAGACAGCGGTTGCCGGCGCTGCACTCGTCAACGGAGGCAAGCTCATCGAGCCGACTTTCCTGCCGCGGACGCGAGAACAGGCGGATGAGGCGGCAGAGGTCATCGTCAAGAAGAGCACCAGCGACGACATTCGCTATCTGTTCAAATTGAACGGCCTCAAGGGCTCCGGGCGCAATGCCGACGTTCCGGGCTTCAATGTCGGCGGTAAGACGGGCACGGCCGACAAGGTCGTCAACGGCCGCTATGCGAGTAACCTGAACTTCAACGCGTTCCTCGCAGCGTTTCCGATCGATAATCCACAATATGTTGTGCTGACCTTCTGCGACGAGCCGCATAACGGCGAAAAGGGCCAGAACATCGCCGCTTATACGGCCGCACCGATGGTTAAGAACATCATCAGGCGAGCCGCGCCGATCCTTGGGGTCGAACCGCAATTCGGCGAAGACGGGTCGGCCTTGCTGGTGTCTTATTGAGTGTGAATGAATATTAGCGCCGATTCGCGTGGGGTGGTCGGCGTGAGAAGAGAAAAGACATTCAATGAAACTGCGGGACATCGCCGGAAGTGCGTTTCCGGAAATCAAGGAACAACTCGAAGGGCCGCTGGGCGGGTTGGAGATCTCCGGCCTTTCAGCCGATAGCCGCAAGATCGAGGCTGGAATGGCATTCGTTGCCGTCGCCGGTTCGAAGGCCGACGGCGCCAGCTTTATCGCCGATGCCGCCAGACAGGGCGCGGCGCTGATCGTTTCCTCGCAACCCGTCGAGGCCTCCGTTCCGGTCCTTCCGGTCAAGGAACCGCGCCGCTTTCTTTCCGTCGCCGCGGCGAATTTCTATCGCAAGCAGCCGGAGACGATGGTTGCCGTAACCGGGACTGCCGGCAAGACCTCGGTGGCGTCCTTCACGCGCCAGATCTGGACCTATGCCGGACATCCGGCGGCGATGATCGGTACGACCGGCGTCGTTTCGCCGACCCGCAATCAATATGGCTCGCTGACCACGCCCGATCCGGTTTCGCTCCACAAACTGCTCGCCGATCTCGCTGACGAAGGCGTCACGCACGCTTCGATGGAGGCATCGAGCCATGGGCTGGATCAATGCCGCCTTGACGGCGTGAGGCTTTCGGCTGCCGCCTTCACCAATCTCGGCCGCGATCACATGGACTATCATCCGACGGTGGAAAGCTACATGGCTGCCAAGATGCGGCTTTTCGATACGCTGCTGCCGAAGGGCTCGCCCGCCATCATCTTCGCTGACGATGCCTGGTCCGAGCAGGCGATCAAGGCGGCCAGGGAGGCGGGTCATGATGTCCGCACCGTTGGCCGCAAGGGTGACTATCTGACGCTCAAGCGGGTCGAGCACTTCCGCCACAAGCAGATCGCCGAGGTGCATGCCGGGGACGAGATATTCGAGGTCGATGTTCCGCTGGCCGGCGATTTCCAAGTCGCCAACGCACTGGTTGCGGCTGCACTCGCCATGTCCACCGGCGTTCCGGCCAAGACGGCCATGGCGGCGCTGGAGAAGCTGCAGGGCGCCTCCGGCCGTCTCGAACTCGTCGGCCATACGAAGGACGGCGCGCTCGCCTATGTCGATTACGCGCACAAGCCGGATGCGCTCGCCAATGTTCTGGAATCTGTCCGCCCGTTCACCACGGGCCGTGTGATCGTCGTCTTCGGCTGCGGCGGCGACCGCGACCGGGGCAAGCGCCCGATCATGGGCGAGATCGCCTGCCGCCTCGCGGATGTGGTGATCGTCACCGACGACAACCCGCGTTCCGAGGACCCGGCGACGATCCGCGCCGAGATCATGGCGGCGGCGCCATGTGCCACGGAAACCCCGGATCGTTCGAAAGCGATCTATCAGGCCGTCGAAATGATGAAATCCGGCGATACCTTGATCGTCGCGGGCAAGGGGCATGAAGAGGGACAGACCATCGGGAGTGTGACGCTGCCCTTCTCCGATCATGCCGAGGTGCGTGAGGCTTTGGAGGAGCTGAAACCGTGAGCTGGCTTTGGACGACGGAAGACATGATCAACGCCATGGCGGGCCGCCCGTTCGGCACGCTTCCTGAAGGCATTACCGGCATTTCGATCGACAGCCGCACGATAGGCCCAGGCGAAGCCTTCTTTGCAATCAAAGGCGACCGGGTCGACGGCCACGACTACGCCTCGATGGCCATGGCGAACGGCGCAACACTCCTCGTCGTCAGCGAAGCCCGTCTTTCGGGGCTCGGCCGGCTGACGGTTCCGATGATCGTCGTCGATGACGTCCTTGCCGCCCTCGGGCGATTGGCCGTCGCATCGCGGCGGCGTTCGCGGGCGCAGATCATCGCGGTCACAGGCTCGGTCGGCAAGACGACGACCAAGGAGATGCTCCGCCACGTGCTTTCGCCGTCGGGCAAGGTGCATGCTTCGGTCGCTTCCTTCAACAATCATTGGGGCGTGCCGCTGACGCTCGCGCGCATGCCGCTCGACACGCATTACGGCGTCTTCGAAGTCGGCATGAACCATCCGGGTGAGATCCGTCCGCTGGTGCAGATGATCCGCCCGCATGTTGCCGTCATCACGACGATCGCTCCGGCACATCTCGGCAATTTCAACAGCATCACGGAAATCGCCGCGGCAAAGGCCGAGATACTCGAAGGCCTGGTGCCCGGCGGGCATGTTGTGCTCAACCGCGACAATGAGCAGTACGATTTCCTGGAGCAGAGAGCGCAATCGCTCGGTGTCCAGAACATCCATTCCTTCGGCCAGCATGCCAAGGCGGAGTTCCGTCTTGCCGAATTCAACGGTTCGGATGAAAGCTCGGCGCTCTGGCTGACGATCGACGGCGAGACGCTCGAAGTGGCGATCGGCGCGCCCGGACGGCATATTGCTGAAAACGCACTGGCCGCCCTCGGCGTCGTCACCCTCGTCAACGCCGATCTGGACAAGGCAATCGCGGCGCTGGCCACTCTGCAGCCCGAAAAGGGCAGGGGCCGCCGCCACAAGCTTTCGATCGGGAATGGCAGCTTTACGCTGATCGACGAAAGCTACAATGCCAATCCTGCTTCCATGCGCGCTGCAATCGCGCTGCTTGCGGCGGCTGATCCGGCTGGCCACGGGCGACGCATCGCGGTGCTCGGCGACATGCTGGAGATGGGCGACTATGCGCAAGAACTCCATTCGGAGCTTTCCGAGCCGCTGCTTGCGGCCGGCATCGAACATGTCTGGCTCGCGGGCAAGGAGATGACGGCGCTGAAGGATGCTCTTCCGGACAGCGTCCACGTCGAATACCGGGAGACGGCGGAAGAACTCGCAAAATATGCATTGAACTCGGTCGCGCCAGGCGACGTGTTGATGGTGAAGTCGTCACTGGGGATTGGGTTTGGCAAGATTGTCGCCGCGCTCCTTGACAAGTTTGCGCCATTTGCCGACACGCAACGCGAACTTTGACCGGGTAAACAAGGGGCCCTGAATGCTGATTTGGCTAGTCGAACTGTCGGACCATTTGAAATTTCTGAACTTGTTCAGATACATTACCTTCCGCACGGGTGCCTCCCTCTTCACTTCCGCTCTCATCGTCTTTCTCTTCGGGCCGGCGATCATCAAGTCGCTCCGCATCCGGCAGGGCAAGGGCCAGCCGATCCGCGCGGACGGGCCTCAGACGCATTTCAAGAAGGCCGGCACGCCGACGATGGGCGGCCTGATGATCCTTGCCGGTATCGTCGGCGCCTCGCTGCTATGGGCCGACCTTTCGAACGTCTACGTGGTGGCGACGCTGCTCGTCACCCTCGGCTTCGGCGCGATCGGCTTCTATGACGATTATCTCAAGGTCACCAAGCAGAGCGACAAGGGCTTTTCGGGAAAGGCGCGTCTCGGTATCGAATTCATCATTGCAGGCATCGCGGTCTACTTCATGATGCGCACGGCGCTTGCCTCCGGCACGGCAGGCTCGACTTTTGGCTCCTCGGTCGCTTTCCCGTTCTTCAAGGATTTCATGCTCGATCTCGGCATCATGTTCGTGGTCTTCGGCGGTTTCGTCATCGTCTCGGCGGGCAACGCCGTCAACCTGACGGATGGCCTGGATGGGCTGGCGATCGTTCCGGTGATGATTGCTGCCGCCTCCTTCGGCGTCATCGCCTATCTTGCCGGTAACGCAGTCTTTGCGAACTACCTGCAGATCAATTTCGTGCCTGGCACCGGCGAGCTTGCCGTCGTCCTGGGCGCCGTCATCGGTGCCGGCCTCGGCTTCCTCTGGTTCAACGCGCCGCCCGCGGCAATCTTCATGGGCGATACTGGTTCTCTGGCGCTCGGGGGCACGATTGGAACCGTTGCCGTCGCCACCAAGCACGAGATCGTCATGGCGATCATCGGCGGCCTCTTCGTCGCGGAAACGCTCTCCGTCATCATCCAGGTCGGCTTTTTCAAGATGACTGGACGCCGGGTCTTCCTGATGGCACCGATCCATCACCACTTCGAAAAGAAGGGCTGGACTGAAAGCCAGGTGGTCATCCGTTTCTGGATCGTCGCCGTCGGCCTTGCGCTGCTTGGCCTTTCCACCCTCAAGCTGCGGTGAGCGGACCATGATCCCGGTCACCACGCTCGCTGGAAAAAAGGTTGCGCTCTTCGGGCTCGGCGGTTCGGGGCTCGCCACGGCCCGGGCGTTGGTTGCAGGCGGCGCCGATGTCACCGCATGGGATGACAATCCCGATAGCGTTGCGGCCGCGAGCGCGGAGGGCATCCGGACGGGCGATCTCCACAACATCGATTGGTCCTCGCAGTCGCTATTCGTGCTCTCCCCGGGCGTACCGTTGACGCATCCGAAGCCGCACTGGACGGTCGATCTCGCGCGGGCCGCCGGTGTCGATATTGTCGGCGACGTCGAACTCTTCGTCCGCGAGCGACGGGCGCACGCGCCGGATTCCCCGTTCATTGCGATCACCGGCACGAACGGCAAGTCGACCACCACCGCACTGATCGCGCATATCCTGAAGTCCAGCGGCCGGGATACGCAGCTTGGCGGCAATATCGGCACCGCGGTGCTGACGCTCGATCCGCCGAAGCCCGAGCGCTATTATGTCGTCGAGTGCTCATCCTATCAGATCGACCTTGCGCCGACGCTGAACCCGTCCGCCGGCATTCTGCTCAACCTCACACCCGACCATCTCGATCGCCACGGCACGATGCAGCATTATGCCGACGTCAAGGAACGGCTGGTTGCAGGCAGCACGACGGCCATCGTTGGCGTCGACGACAGCCATTGCGAAATGATCGCCGACCGTATCGAGCGGGCAGGGACGAAGGTGGTCCGCATTTCGCGCCGGCAAACGCTGGCTGACGGTATCTACGCCGAAGGAGCCAAGCTCATGCAGGCCTCTTCCGGTACCGCTCTGCCGATCGCCGACCTTACCGGCATCCAGACGCTTCGCGGCAGCCACAATGCGCAGAATGCCGCTGCTGCGGTTGCGGCCTGCCTCGCCGTCGGGGTTTCGCCCGAGGAGATCCGCGCCGGTCTTGCCTCCTTCCCCGGCCTCAAGCACCGCATGCAGCCGGTGGGGAGGCGCGGCAATGTCGTCTTCGTCAATGATTCGAAGGCGACGAATGCCGACGCTGCGGCACCGGCACTCTCAAGCTACGATCGCATCTACTGGATCGCCGGTGGTCTGCCCAAGACAGGCGGCATCACGACGCTGGCGCCGTTCTTCCCACACATCGCCAAGGCCTATCTGATCGGGGAGGCGGCAGCGGAGTTTGCTGCGACGTTGGGTGAAGCCGTGCCATACGAGATTTCCGGGACGCTGGATCGGGCTGTCGCGCACGCGGCTGCCGATGCGGAAAAAGATGAGACTGGCCCTGTCGCGGTGATGTTATCCCCGGCTTGCGCAAGCTTCGACCAGTACAAGAACTTCGAAGTCAGGGGCGATGCATTTGTCAGCCATGTGGCAGCGCTCGATGGAGTGACCATGCTGATCGGTTCGGCAACAGGAGATAAATGACATGGTAAGCCGCGCGGAACGTGGGCCTTTGGCCGATTGGTTTTGGACCATCGACCGCTTTTTCCTGGCGATGTTCATCTTCCTCATGGGCATCGGTTTCATGCTCTCATTCGCGGCCTCACCGGCGGTTGCCGAGCGTATCGGGCTTGAACCCTTCCACTTCGTGAAGCGTCACGCGGCCTTCATGATCCCGTCGATCGCCGTCATGATCGGGCTTTCCTTCCTGACGCCGCGCCAGGTGCGGCGGACAGCGATCGTGCTGCTCGTCGTCTCGCTGGCGATGATGCTTCTGGCGCTTTTCTTCGGGGTCGAGGTCAAGGGTTCCCGCCGCTGGGTGACGCTGGCCGGCCTCTCGATCCAGCCGTCCGAATTCATGAAGCCGGCCTTCGTCGTCGTCTGTGCCTGGCTTTTCGCCGAGCATGCGCGCCAGCCCGAAATCCCCGGCAATCTCTTTGCGATCATCCTCTTCGGCATGGTGGCTTCGCTTCTGGTCGCTCAGCCCGACCTTGGCCAGACGATCCTGACGACCGCTGTCTGGGGCGGCATGTTCTTCATGGCCGGCATGCCCTGGATATGGATCATTCTGCTCGGCGTCGGCGGCGTGGGCGGTCTGGTCACCGCCTATTATGTCTTCCCGCACGTGGCGGGACGAATAGACAAGTTCATGACCGGCGAGGGCGATACGTTCCAGATCGACACCGCCCGTGAGGCCATCATCCGCGGCGATTGGTTTGGCCAGGGCCCGGGCGAAGGCATCGTCAAGCGCATCATCCCGGACGCCCATACCGACTTCATCTTCTCTGTCGCTGCCGAGGAGTTCGGCATCGTTTTCTGTATCGCACTCGTTTTGCTGTTCACGGTCCTTGTTTTGAGGGGGCTGTCGCACGCATATAAGGAGAAGAACGATTTCAACCGGTTTGCTGTTGCCGGCCTCGTGCTGCAGATGGGCATCCAGTCGATCATCAATATCGGCGTCAATCTCGAACTGCTTCCGGCGAAGGGCATGACGCTGCCGCTGATTTCCTATGGCGGCTCGTCCATGGTCGCGATCTGCGTCACCGCCGGTTTCATTCTCGCGCTGACGCGCCATCGCCCGGAAAAACGTGCCCAGGAGCGGAGCCTCTTCCGCGTGCCGCACGGAATGCCGGCGGAGTAAGAGCCTATGAGTAAAGGCATTGTCCTGCTTGCCGCTGGGGGAACCGGCGGCCACGTCTTTCCCGCGGAGGCTTTGGCCTATGAGCTGAAGGCCCGCGGTTATTCCGTGCACCTCGTAACCGACAGCAGGGCCGAGCGCTTTGCCGGTAAGTTCCCCGCAGACGAAATCCATGTCGTGCCGTCGGCGACGATCGGCTCGAAGAACCCGTTTGCCGTCGCGCGTTCTCTCTGGACGCTCTGGACTGGAATGCGGGCTGCCAAAAGGTTGATCCAGCGCATCAAGCCCTCGGTCGTCGTCGGCTTCGGCGGCTATCCGACCGTGCCGCCACTGCTTGCGGCCACACGTCTCGGCGTACCGTCGATGATCCACGAGCAGAATGCGGTTATGGGCCGGGCCAACAAGGCACTGGCGCAGCGTGTGCAAGCCATTGCGGGCGGCTTTCTGCCGGAGAACGGCGGCGCTTACCCCGAGAAGACGGTAACGACCGGCAATCCTGTCCGTCCGGCGATTATCGAAGCTGCGAAGGTGCCGTACAAGCCTTCCCATGCCGGCGAGCCCTTCAACCTCGTCGTCTTCGGCGGCAGCCAGGGTGCCCAATATTTCTCGAAGGTGATGCCGACGGCAATCAGCCTGCTCGACGACGAACTGCGTGCGCGGCTGCGCATTACCCAGCAGGTGCGTCCCGAAGATATGGAGATGGTCAGCGGCTGTGTCGCACAGCTCCGCATGGGTGCGGATATCGCGCCGTTCTTCACTGACATGGCGGAGCGTTTTGCGAATGCGCATCTGGTGATTTGCCGTTCGGGTGCTTCTACTGTTTCGGAAATTTCCGTGATCGGCCGGCCTGCCGTGCTGGTGCCTTATCCGCATGCGCTTGATCACGATCAGGCAGCGAATGCCGCTGCTCTTGCCGCGACAGGCGGCGCCAAGGTCATCGCCCAATCCGAGCTGTCCTCGGAGAAGATCGCTTCGATCCTGACCCATGCGATGAACGACCCGGAGAAGCTTGCCCGCATGGCAGCGGTGGCAAAGCAGGCTGGGAAACCGGACGCTGCGAACTTGCTTGCCGGCATGGTTGAGGCTATTGCCGCCGGACGTACGATTGCAGACTTCAAGGGGGCGCACACATGAAACTGCCGAAGGCCATAGGTCTCGTCCATTTCATCGGTATCGGTGGCATCGGCATGAGCGGGATCGCCGAGGTGCTGCACAATCTCGGCCACAGGGTTCAGGGATCTGACCAGTCCGACGGCGCCAACGTGCAGCGCCTGCGTGACAAGGGCATCAAAGTCTCTGTCGGTCACAAGGCCGAAAACCTGGGCGACGCCGAGGTCGTGGTCGTCTCGACCGCCATCAAGAACGAAAACCCGGAGCTCATCGCCGCGCGCGAAAAGCTGTTGCCTGTCGTGCGCCGCGCCGAGATGCTTGCCGAGCTGATGCGCTTCCGCAATGCGATCGCCATCGGCGGTACGCATGGCAAGACGACGACGACATCGTTGGTCGCGGCGCTGCTTGAAGCGGGCGGGCTTGATCCGACCGTCATCAATGGCGGCATCATCAACGCCTATGGTACGAACGCCCGCATGGGCGAGGGCGAGTGGATGGTCGTGGAGGCCGATGAGTCCGACGGCACGTTCCTGAAGCTGCCAGCCGATGTTGCGGTCGTCACCAACATCGATCCCGAACATCTCGATCACTATGGCAATTTCGACGCCGTCCGCGCCGCCTTCCGGCAGTTTGTCGAAAACGTTCCGTTTTACGGCTTCGGCGTCATGTGCCTTGACCATCCTGAAGTGCAGGCTCTTGTCAGCCGCATCGAGGATCGCAAGGTTGTCACCTACGGTGAAAATCCGCAGGCCGACGTCCGCTTCATGAATGTGCGTATCGACGGCGCGCGGTCGATCTTCGATGTCGAAATCCGCCGCCGCCGCACGGGGCAGGTGATCCGGCTCGACGATCTCGTGATGCCGATGCCCGGCCGGCACAACATTTCAAATGCAACAGCCGCTATCGCGGTTGCCCACCGTCTCGGCATTTCGAACGCAGACATCGCCAAAGGACTTGCCTCCTTCGGTGGTGTCAAGCGGCGCTTCACCCTTACCGGCGAGTGGAATGGCGTTCAGATCTTCGACGACTACGGACATCACCCTGTCGAGATCAAGGCCGTCCTGAAGGCGGCTCGGGAGGCCTGCAAGGGCCGCGTCATTGCCGTTCATCAGCCGCATCGCTACACCCGCCTATCGAGTCTGTTCGAGGAGTTTGCCGGTTGCTTCAACGACGCGGACAACATCCTCCTCGCTCCCGTCTATGCCGCGGGCGAAGACCCCATCGAAGGTGCGAATTCCGAAGCGCTCGTTTCACGCATCAAGGCGGGCGGCCATCGAAACGCGCGTTTCCTTGCCACGCCGGAGCTTCTACCGGAAATGATCGCTGAGATTGCAAAGCCAGGCGATTTTGTGGTTCTGTTAGGGGCAGGGAGTATTACTTACTGGGCAGCCGCGCTGCCCGGACAACTGGAAGGCCTTTCGGGAAAATCCGCATGAAACAGGTGAATGGGGAAAAGCTTCTCAAGTCTCTAGGCGCAGGTGTGAAAGACATCCGCGGCCGCATCACGCCGGATGCCCCGATGGACCGCGTCACGTGGTTCCACGCTGGCGGCCTTGCCGAGCTGATGTTCCAGCCGCATGACGAGGCGGACCTGATCGCCTTCCTGAAGATCCTTCCGGAAGGGGTGCCGCTGACCGTCGTCGGCGTTGGTTCGAACATTCTCGTGCGCGATGGCGGCATTCCCGGTGTCGTGCTGCGCCTCTCCGCCAAGGGCTTCGGTGGGCTGGAGCTTGCGGGTGACAATCGTATTCTCGCGGGCGCTATCTGCCCGGACAAGCACGTAGCCGCAATGGCGATGGACAACGGCATCGGCGGTTTGCATTTCTATTATGGCATCCCCGGCAGCATCGGCGGAGCGGCACGCATGAATGCGGGCGCCAACGGCAGCGAGACCCGCGAACGGGTCGTCGAGGTCAATGCCATCGACCGCAAAGGCAAGAAGATCGTGCTGTCGAACAAGGAGATGGGGTATTCCTACCGCCATTCCGCTGCCTCGCCCGACCTGATATTTACGTCCGTGCTATTCGAAGGCTATCCGGAGGATCGCGCAAAAATCCGTGCCGAGATGGACGCTGTGCGGAATCACCGCGAGACGGTCCAGCCGATCCGCGAGAAGACCGGCGGCTCGACCTTCAAGAACCCAGAAGGCCATTCGGCCTGGAAACTGATCGATGAGGCTGGTTGCCGCGGTCTTGTCATCGGCGGTGCGCAGATGTCGTCGCTTCACTGCAACTTCATGATCAACATGGGGCAGGCGACCGGCTACGATCTCGAGTATCTCGGCGAGCAAGTCCGCCGCGAAGTGTTCGAGAACTCCGGCATCAAGCTCGAATGGGAGATCAAGCGTCTCGGCGCCTTCATGCCGGGCCGCGAGGTGCGGCCGTTCCAGGGCGTGACCAGCGAATAAGAGCGCTTCAGCGCAGGGCTTTGCTGAAGGCGGTGTCGAATCTGACGCCGCCTTTGTCATCTGCGGCTTCGCCGATCGCCACATCCATCGTGTTGCTTGTCACCCGGACAAGACAGAAGCCGCCCATGAAGGCTGCCTTGGCCTTGAAGACGTCGATGCCGTTGACCTTATAGGTCATCGGCGTGTCGTGCTCATGGCCGTGGAAGATGCCGATTATATTGTAGCCGCTGAGGGTTGCGAGCAGATCCTGACGTTCTGATTCATCCCACCAGTGCGGCGTGCCGGTGCCAGCGTCGTCGAAGGTCTTCTTTTTCGGATCCCAGCGCTCGACTGAAAAATGGTCCCAGCCATAATGCTGAAAGATGACGACTGGCCGGCCGTCGCCGGCGTAGGATTTGAGATCCCGTTTCATCCAGTCGAGACCGCTGGCTGTGCCTTTGTTGGTGTCACCGGCGTATCGCTGCGCCTGTATGAGATGCAGGCCGCCCCAGTTCCAAGAATAATTGTCCGAGGCTTCGTCATAATTGTCGACCGGCACGGCCGGCTTGAAGAAGACGCTCGGCTTGTGATTCATTTGCACATAGTCGCGAAGCTCGTCGCGATACCAGTCGGTCTGCGGCGGTCGCCCATCCTGATCGAGATCGTGGTTGCCAAGCCCGACATAGACCGGGAAGTGCACCTGGTCCGGGCCGCGGCCCTGCTGGTAGCGATGCGAGAACTGCAGGAGCTGAGAGCCTTCAGCGAACTCCGCAGTCTGCCCGCCGCCATCGTCGGTGACGTCGCCGCAGACGATGATGCCTTGCGGGCGGGCGATGCGCTGCCCTGCGGCGCTCAAGCCACTCGGCTTGCCGCCGATCGCTTCCGGCCACGTCTGATGGTGAATGTTATTGAGCGCCAGAATATGCCGCAGCAGATTTGCGTCGGTTTTGCCTTCCTGCTGGCAGTTCGGGCTGAGCCCGTCTCCGAAACGGCAGGCATGGACGTCGCTGATGACGAGGAAGGTAACGTTGACAGGTGGGATGGTTGCCGGCCGCGCGATCGATGGCATGGATAAGGCAACGCCAGCAGTCAGGCCCTGTGTCAGCAGTGATCGCCTTGTCAGCATCCCTGGTCTCGTCCGTTGTGGAGGAACAGTATGCTCAACGCCAACAGGCAGCAACAAAAAGGCCGCGGCAGGTTCCCGCCGCGGCCTTCGAATTTAAGCAGACAGTCTCAATCAGACTTCGTCGCGACCGGACGCCAGGATGCAGATCAGCGTGATCACGGCGGCGAGGCCGAGATAGTAGCCGACATAGGTCATGCCGTAGGTTGCCTGTAGCCAGGTGGCGATATAGGGCGCCAGCGAGGCGCCGAAGATGCCGGCAAGGTTGAAGGTGATCGACGAGCCGGTGTAGCGCACTGCGGTCGGGAAGGGTGCCGCCAGCGCGGTGCCGATCAGGCCGTAGGTCATGCCCATGAGAGCCATCGCGACAACGGCGAAGACGACGATGCTTGCTTCGCCGCTGGTCATCAGGCCGGGCAGGAAGAAGGAGAAGATGCCGATCAGGACCGTCGTCAGGATCAGCATCTCGCGGCGCCCGAATTTCTCGGCGAGCTTGCCGACGATCGGGATGAAGATGCCGAAAACGACCGAGCCGATGATCTGGATTTCCAGCGCGTCCAGGAACGGTATCTTCAGGACCTTGACGTTGTAGGAGAGAAGATAGGCCGAGCCGATATAGAACAGCACGAAGGTGGCGAGCGCCACAAAGGTGCCGAGGAAGAGGCTGCGTTTGTGCCTGCGGAAGAGTTCTCCGACCGGCACGGCAACACGCTCATGCTTGTCGATCGCCCTTTGGAAATCCGGCGTTTCGGTGATCGAAAGGCGAACCCACAGGCCGATGGCGATCAGGATGATCGAGGCGATGAACGGCACGCGCCAGCCCCAGCTCAGCAGCGCATCCTGAGAGATGACCTGAAGAAGCAGCCAGAAGACAGCAGACGACAGGAACAGGCCGACCGGGGCGCCGAGCTGCGGGAACATGCCGTACCAGTCGCGCTTGCCTTCCGGTGCGTTCTCGGTTGCCAGCAGGACCGCACCGCCCCATTCCCCGCCGAGACCGAAGCCTTGGCCGAAGCGGCACAATGCCAGCAGAAGCGGTGCGACGACGCCGATGGAGTCGTAGGAGGGCAGGAGGCCGATAATAACCGTGGAAATTCCCATCGTGAGGAGAGCGGCGACCAGCGTCGTCTTGCGGCCAATCCTGTCGCCGAAGTGGCCGAAGACCACGGCGCCGAGAGGGCGCGCGAAGAAGGCGATCGAGAAGGTGGCGAAGGAGGCGAGGAGAGCGGTGGTCGGATCATTGTTCGGGAAGAACAGCGTCGGGAAGACCAGGACGGCTGCTGTCGCATAGACATAGAAATCGAAGAATTCGATCGTGGTGCCGACAAGGCTCGCGATCAGAACACGCGCCGGCGAATTGACTTGCGCACTGTTCGATGAAGCAGGTGTCGGCGATACGGTAGATATCGCTTCAGACATTTTCATTCCATTTTAGGATTTCATATTGAGGGCGGCCCTCGACGGGGTCGCCGGCGTCTTAACGCAATTTTTAGTGCACGCAAACGTTAAGTAAGCAAGAAAGTGATGAAATTCGACGCCCCGGCATGAGGATCATTTCCCGCGCGCCGCCCGTTGACTGGCGCGCTCCGGCTTGGCCTGCCTGGGACATCGCGTCGCCAAAGGTAAATGCCGAGGCCGCTCCCGATGGCTTTCCAGCCACTATGTGCGTGTTTTTTCATGCCCTGAGCGAACTTCAGCATGCGGCTGCAAGGTGCTGATTTGGAGTCGAAAACATAGAGGCGCCCTCCAGCTCTGAGACGTCCGAAATCGTGGCCGCGGACGTTCGGTTAATAAAAGTAAACACTTCATTAACCATAATGTTGTCTTATCCCTACGCTGTCTGAAGTGAGCCGGATTCGCCGGCAAGTGTGGCGCAAACCACGAAACGCAGGCTGAAAGTTATTTTGGGGGTAAGTATGAGTCGCAAGCATGTCGCTGTCCTGATGGGCGGATTTTCTTCGGAGAGACCGGTAAGTCTGTCTTCGGGAACGGCTTGCGCGGATGCTCTCGAAGCCGAAGGCTTTCACGTTACCCGCATTGACGTCGATCGCGACGTTTCCGCGAAGCTCGCGGCGCTTCGTCCCGATGTCGTCTTCAACGCGCTGCATGGTCCTTTCGGTGAGGACGGCACGATTCAGGGCATCCTGGAATACCTCGAAATTCCCTACACGCATTCGGGCGTCCTGGCCTCTGCGCTTGCGATGGACAAGGGCAAGGCGAAGGGGGTTGCCGCTGCGGCAGGCATTCCGGTTGCGCAATCAGAGGTCATCAATCGCTTTGCCTTTCCGCCCGAGCACCCGATGGCGCCTCCCTATGTGGTGAAGCCTGTTCGCGAGGGGTCGAGCTTCGGGGTCCTGATCGTTCAGGAGGATCAGTCGCATCCGCCGCAGATCATCAGCTCGCCTGAGTGGCGCTACGGCGAAGAAGTCATTGTCGAGCGGTACGTTTATGGTCGTGAGCTTACCTGCGGCGTCATGGGCGACAAGGCTCTTGGCGTGACCGAAGTGGTGCCGCAGGGTCACAACTTCTATGACTATGACGCCAAGTATGCGGCCGGCGGCTCAAAACACGTCATCCCTGCGAAAATTTCACCGAATATTTACCAAAAAATACAAACATTGGCGTTAAGGGCGCATCAAGCAATTGGTTGTCGCGGCGTTAGTCGGTCTGACTTCCGCTATGACGATCGGTTCTCCGAAGACGGTGAAGTTATCTGGCTGGAAGTGAATACCCAGCCCGGCATGACGCCAACCTCCCTTGTGCCCGAAATGGCCGGTCATGCCGGTTATTCCTTTGGTGAGTTTCTGCGCTGGATGGTGGAGGACGCTTCTTGTTCTCGTTGACGGTCAAAAGGATAGGTCGCCCGAGTCGTCAGTCGGTCATCGCTCTGCCCGAGGGCGATGGTCGGATGGTTCTGCCGCGCCCGCTGCGCCGTATCGTGCGCTTCCTCGTCAGCCTGGGAAGTGGGCGCATCCATATTCCGGCCCATGCGGGGACGGTCTCTGCTCTGGCGTTCTTCGCAGCGACCGGTCTCTACGGAATGTCGCTCGGCGGCCATACGGAAGCGGTCGCGCAGGCGACGACGACGGCGGCCGGATTCGCGATCGAAGATGTGAAGGTCTCCGGCAATTCGGCGACCTCGGAAATCGAGATTCTCCAGCTTCTCGGGCTTGATGGCACGACGTCGCTGGTGGCGCTCGATGTCGATGCTGCGCGCCAGAAGATTGCCAAGCTTCCCTGGGTCGAAAGCGTCGAGGTCAGGAAGGTCTATCCGAAGACGATTGAGGTGAAGCTGAAGGAGCGCCAGGCCTATGCGATCTGGCAGCACGGGCAGGAGCTTTCGCTGATCGAGAAGAACGGCAGCGTCATCGCGCCGCTTCGCGACAACAGGTTCTCGTCGCTGCCTCTCGTCGTCGGTCGCGATGCGGAAACCGCTGCGGTTTCGCTCGAAGGCGAGTTTGCGAAGTGGCCCGACATCAAGTCGCGCGTGAAGGCTTATGTTTGGGTCTCAAGCCGCCGTTGGGATTTGCACATGGACAACGGCATCGTCGTGAAGCTGCCCTCGGAGGATGTCGATCAGGCGCTCGCCAGACTCTCGAAATTCGACAAGGAACAAGATCTTCTGGCGCGTGACATCGCAGCCGTCGATCTCCGGCTGATGGACAGAACCGCAATCCAGTTGACCCCGGAGGCCATGGCGCGCCGGCAGGTTGTTCTCGATCAGCGGACCAAGGATTTGAAAAAGGCGGGGCAGAATATATGAGCTTGTTCGGTTCATCCCATTTTGGATTGCCGCGCCTGAAGCCGCTTTCGTCGAAGCGGTCTCACATCGTTTCGGTGCTCGACATCGGCTCGACCAAGGTCGTCTGCATGATCGGCCGTCTGACGCCGCGGGAGGAGAGCGAAATCCTTCCGGGCCGCACGCACAACATCGAAATCATCGGCATTGGTCATCAGCGCTCACGCGGCATCAA
Source organism: Rhizobium sp. P32RR-XVIII (assembly GCF_012641395.1). Lineage (GTDB taxonomy): Bacteria > Pseudomonadota > Alphaproteobacteria > Rhizobiales > Rhizobiaceae > Rhizobium. Next base: position 401,223 of record NZ_JABAIH010000004.1, read on the forward strand.
GACCGGTGTCATCGCCGATCTCGATGCGCTCGAGAGCGTGATCCGTCTCGCCGTCGACGCGGCCGAGCGCATGGCGGGTCTTACCGTCGAAAGCCTGATCGTCAACCTGACCGCGGGCCGTCTCGGAAGCGACGTTTACACGGCGACGATCGATCTCGGCGGGCAGGAAGTCGAGCTGAACGATCTCAAGAAAGTGCTTGCCGCCGCTTGCCAGCAGTCGCTGCGCCAGGATCGCGCTGTGCTCCACTCGCTTGCCACCGGCTTTTCGCTCGATGGCGAACGCGGTATCCGCGATCCGCTTGCGATGTTCGGCGATGTTCTCGGCGTCGACATGCATGTCGTGACTGCCGAACGCGCAGCCTTGAAGAACCTCGAGCTCAGCGTCAATCGTGCACATCTCTCCGTGGAAGGTATCGTGGCAACGCCCTACGCGTCGGGTCTTGCAGCTCTCGTGGACGACGAAGTCGAGCTCGGCTGCTGCGCGATCGACATGGGTGGCGGCACGACGACGCTCTCGGTCTTTGCGGAAGGCAAGCTTGTTCATACCGATGCGGTCGGCCTTGGCGGTCACCACGTCACCACCGATCTGGCGCGCGGTCTTTCGACCCGTATCGAAGATGCGGAGCGTCTGAAGGTCGTTCATGCTTCGGCGTTCTCGAATTCTTCCGACGAGCGCGAGCTGATCTCCATCCCGCCGATCGGCGAGGATGAGCGCGATCAGCCGACGCAGGTGCCGCGCGCGCTCGTCTCGCGCATCGTGGCTGCGCGCATCGAGGAAACGATGGAATTGATTCGCGACCGTATCCAGCGCTCGGGCTTCAGCCCCATCGTCGGAAAGCGCGTCGTGCTGACGGGCGGTGCCAGCCAGCTCACCGGTCTTGCGGAAGTGGCGCGGCGCATTCTCGCCCGCAACGTTCGCATCGGCCGCCCGATGGGCGTCTCCGGCCTGCCGACGGCAGCCAAGGGCCCGGCCTTTTCGACAGCGGTCGGCCTGATGATCTATCCGCAGGTCGCGGACATGGAAACACATGCGTCACAGAGCGGTCTGCTCATGTCGCTTGGGGGTAATAACAGCCGCATCGCCCGGATGGGCCAGTGGCTGAAGGAAAGCTTCTGAAATTGAGTGAATTGGCCGGCGTGGCGATGCGGCCATAAAGAGAAGGAACTGGTAACATGACTATCAAGCTGCAAAAGCCTGACATCACAGAGCTGAAGCCGCGCATCACCGTATTCGGTGTCGGCGGCGGCGGCGGCAACGCTGTCAACAACATGATCTCCGCCGGGCTCCAGGGCGTCGACTTTGTGGTCGCCAATACCGATGCCCAGGCGCTGATGATGACGAAGGCCGAACGCATCATCCAGCTCGGTGCTAGTGTTACCGAAGGTCTGGGTGCCGGATCGCAGCCGGAGGTCGGCCGCGCAGCCGCGGAAGAGTGCATCGATGAGATCATCGACCACCTCAACGGCACGCATATGTGCTTCGTCACTGCCGGCATGGGCGGCGGCACGGGCACGGGCGCGGCTCCGGTCGTTGCTCAGGCAGCCCGCAACAAGGGCATCCTGACCGTCGGCGTCGTCACCAAGCCGTTCCACTTCGAAGGCGGCCGCCGCATGCGTCTCGCCGAAGCGGGCATCGAGGAACTGCAGAAGTCGGTCGATACGCTGATCGTCATTCCGAACCAGAACCTCTTCCGCATCGCAAACGACAAGACGACCTTCGCCGATGCGTTCGCAATGGCCGACCAGGTTCTCTATTCGGGCGTTGCCTGCATCACGGATCTGATGGTCAAGGAAGGTCTCATCAACCTCGACTTCGCAGACGTCCGCTCGGTCATGCGCGAAATGGGCCGTGCAATGATGGGCACCGGTGAAGCTTCCGGCCAGGGCCGTGCGATGCAGGCTGCGGAAGCCGCGATCGCCAACCCGCTGCTGGACGAAACCTCGATGAAGGGTGCTCAGGGTCTCCTGATCTCCATCACCGGTGGCCGCGACCTGACGCTCTTCGAAGTCGACGAAGCTGCGACGCGCATCCGCGAAGAAGTCGATCCGGATGCCAACATCATCCTCGGCGCGACCTTCGACGAATCGCTGGAAGGCATCATCCGCGTTTCCGTTGTCGCAACCGGTATCGACCGTGCGCTCAACCAGCAGGCGGCCAAGACCTTCCAGCCTGCCGCCAAGCCGGCTATCCGTCCCTCCGCGGCCGCTGCTCCGGCACCGGCCGCAGTTCAGCCTGCGCCAGTGATGCAGGCACCGAAGCCAGTCGACACGATCGCGCAGGCCATCCGCATGGCGGAAGCCGATATGGAGCGTGAGCTCGAGATGCCGGCTCCGCGTCAGGCAGCGCCGGTGCAGCAGCCTGCTGCTCAAGAAGCCTTCCGCCCGCAGAGCCGCATCTTCGCAGCCGCTCCGGAAGCTCGCCCGGCTCCCGTGCAGCACGCTCCGGCACCGGTCATGAGCCAGCCGGCTCCGCAGCCGGTCATGCAGCAGCCGATTCGCCAGGAGTCTGCTGTCATGCAGCCGGTCCGTATGCCGAAGATCGAGGACTTCCCGCCGGTCGTTCAGGCCGAGATTGACCGCCGCACCCAACCGGCCGCTCCCCAGGCACATGAGGAGCGTGGCCCGATGGGCCTGCTGAAGCGAATCACCAATTCGCTTGGCCGCCGCGAGGAAGAGGTTGCCACGGAAATGACGGCAGCACCTGCCGCCGCTTCGCAGCAGCGCCGCCCGCTTTCGCCCGAGGCGAGCCTTTATGCACCGCGCCGCGGGAATCTCGACGATCAGGGCCGCGCCGTTCCGCAGGCCCGCATGGTGCAGGAAGACGACCAGCTCGAAATTCCTGCATTCCTGCGCCGCCAGTCGAACTAAGCGCGCCACCGAATCGCCACGGATGTGCCCGGGATAACAGTCCCGGGCACAGGCGTTTCAAAGCGGCACGAAACCGCATATTTTCCGAAGCAATTCAAGCGGATGTTTCGTAACAAAGCGAAACGAACAGTGATTTGGATTGCAGCCCTGTCACACGTATGTATGGAGCCCGGCTACCGTGCCTCGCCGCTTCATGGCGACAATTCGGCGGTGGGCAAAATTACTTGGCGGTTTGCTTTCCGTGCTTTTGGCGCTAGGGACCGCAAGGGCAATAAAGGCAGATATTTATGGTTATTGGCATGCTTGGCTTCCAGACGACGGTTTCGCGCCCGGTGACGCTTTCGGGCATCGGCGTCCATTCCGGCGCGGAAGTCTCCATTACTTTCAACCCGGCTGAAGTCGATACCGGCGTCGTTTTCCAGCGTGTGCATAAAGACGGTAGCGCTACCGAACTGCGTGCAGTCTCCTCTCAGGTCGGTAACACTGATCTCTGCACTGTCCTCGGCTTTTCGCCGGCGCATTCGGTTGCGACGATTGAACATGTCATGGCAGCGGTTTATGCGCTTGGCCTCGACAACGTCCTGATCGAAGTCGATGGCGCGGAAATGCCGATCATGGACGGCAGCTCGATGCCCTTCATCGAAGCGATCGAGCAGGTCGGCCTCGTCTCGCAGGGTGTGAAGCGCCGCTATATCCGCATTACCAAACCGGTCCGCATCGAGCACGGCGGCTCCTGGAGCGAATTCCGCCCGTATGACGGTACCCGCTTCGAAGTGGAGATCGATTTCGACTGCCCGCTGATCGGCCGCCAGAAATGGGAAGGCGACCTGACTGCCGCAAGATTCAAGTCCGAGCTTGCGCGCGCGCGCACCTTCGGCTTCATGCGTGACGTGGAACGTCTCTGGGCCTCAGGTCATGCGCTCGGTTCGTCGCTGGAGAATTCCGTCGTCATTTCCGACGACAATACCGTCGTCAACGTCGAAGGCCTGCGCTACGCAAAGGACGAGTTCGTGCGTCACAAGACGCTCGATGCCGTCGGCGACCTGGCGCTTGCTGGCGCTCCGTTCATCGGCTGCTACCGCTCCTATCGCGGCGGCCACAAGATGAATGCCAATGCTTTGAAAGCCCTGCTCAGTGATCCGACGGCCTATGAAGTTGTCGAGACATCCGCTACACGCCCACGCACGGCGCCCCGCGATTTCATCGCGGTCAACGCACCCGGATTCGCTCCCTGGTCGGCATGACCTCCAAACCGAAATTTAGGCCAGGCCGCCCCTTCGAGGGGCGGCTTTTTTATGGGCATTCGACAGCGAATAAATGTTCTCCAGCATATGTTTAAGTGCAAAACGCGCAATTAAAGACAAAAACCGGGGTATTCTGCCGCCTACTGCCACAAAAATGCGTTAATGCCTCATCATTGCGTTGCTCTTGCCGCATATTTGTGGCTAGAAACGCCGCGAGGCGCATGCCTGCCGCGGGGTGGATAGCGGCACTTGGGATTCTTTTATGGGTTATGCAAGGTCTGAAGGTATGATGAAGACAGCGCGCGCTTTGCTCGCATCGCTCGTGGTTCTGAGTGCAGGCGCCCTGATTTCCGGTTGCACATCGGACCCCGATATCGACATCACCAAGCTCGGCGTCAACAACGATCCGCCGGATGTCCTCTACAACCAGGCGCTTGCCAACATGAAGGCGGGCAACATGGTCGAGGCGTCACGGAAATTCGACGCGATCGACCGCGAGAACCCGTTCTCCGAATGGGCGCGCAAGGCTCTCGTCATGAGCACCTTCGTCAAGTACCGGCAGGGCAAGATCGATGATGCGCTGGCTTCGGGTAACCGCTATATGGCGCAGTACCCGAAGTCCGAAGATGCAGCCTATGTTCAGTACCTGATCGGCCTTAGCTATTCGAAGCAGATTTCCGACGTGACGCAGGATCAACGGGCATCCAGCAAGACCATCGAAGCCATGCAGGCCGTCGTCGACAATTATCCGGACTCCGAGTACGTCGACGATGCGCAGGCGAAGATCCGCTTCGCTCGAGACCAGCTCGCCGGCAAGGAGATGCAGATCGGCCGGTATTACCTTGAGCGCAAGGAATATCTTGCGGCTATCTCCCGCTTCCGTATCGTGGTCGAGAAGTATCCGAACACGAATCAGATCGAAGAAGCGCTGGCGCGTCTGGTCGAGGCCTACTACGCGATGGGTATCGTGGAAGAAGCCCAGACGGCAGCCGCCGTTCTCGGTCACAACTATCCGGATAGCCAGTGGTACGCAGACTCCTTCAAGCTTTTGAAGAACGGTGGTACCGAGCCGCGCGAAAACCCGGGTTCCTGGATCGCTGCTGCAGGCAAGAAACTCCTGCTCGGCACGTGAGGCCTGAAACGCGATGCTGATCCAGCTTGCGATCCGCGATATCGTCCTGATCGAGCGGCTGGATCTCGCCTTCGAAACCGGTCTTTCGGTTCTGACGGGCGAGACCGGCGCTGGCAAGTCCATCCTGCTCGACAGTCTTTCGCTTGCACTCGGCGGGCGCGGCGACGGCGGCCTTGTGCGCCATGGCGAGGACAAGGGGCAGGTGACTGCTGTCTTCGATGTCGGCATGGATCACGGCGCCCGCAAGCTTCTGCGCGAGAACGGCATCGACGACGAAGGCGATCTGATTTTCCGTCGTCAGCAATCCGCCGACGGCCGCACCAAGGCCTATGTCAACGATCAGCCGGTCAGCGTGCAGTTGATGCGCCAGGCGGGGCAGATGCTCGTCGAAATCCACGGGCAGCACGATGACCGCGCGCTCGTCGACACCCATGCCCATCGCCTGCTGCTCGACGCTTTCGCCGGCATCAACGAGGATGCGGCTTCCGTGTCCGAGCTTTACCGCATCTGGCGCGATGCCGAGAAAACGCTCAAAAAGCATCGCGAGAAGGTGGAGAACGCGGCGCGTGAAGCCGATTATCTCCGTTCCTCCGTCGATGAGCTGGAAAAGCTTTCGCCGCAGGACGGCGAAGAGGATGAGCTTGCTGACCGCCGCCAGAAGATGATGAAAGCGGAGCGGATTGCCGGCGATATTGCCGAAGCCTCCGAATTTCTGAATGGCAACGCCTCTCCTGTGCCGCATATCGCTTCGCTGGTGCGCCGGCTCGAGCGGAAGAGCCACGAGGCGCCCGGACTGCTGGAGGACACCGTGGCGCTGCTCGATGCGGCACTGGATCAGCTTTCCAACGCGCAGATGGAAGTAGAGGCGGCTCTGCGCAAGACGGAATACGACCCGAAGGAACTTGAGCGCGTCGAGGAGCGCCTCTTCGCGCTGCGCGCTGCGTCACGCAAGTATTCGGTGCCAGTGACCGAGCTTCCGGCGCTCGCCGTGCGTATGATTACCGAGTTGGCCGATCTTGATGCCGGCGAGGAGAAGCTGGTCAAACTTGACGCCGAAGTGGGCATCGCCAAGGCCAATTACGATGCCGCCGCCCGCTCGCTCTCGGACAAGCGTCACCATGCAGGCGAGGCGCTTGCTGCTGCTGTCATGGCCGAGCTTCCGGCGCTGAAGCTGGAGCGCGCCCGCTTCATGGTCGAGATTACGACCGATGCCGCGGAACCGACCGCCGAGGGCATCGATGTCGTCGAGTTTCACGTTCAGACGAATCCGGGCACGCGTCCGGGCTCGATCATGAAGGTGGCATCGGGCGGTGAGCTCTCGCGCTTCCTGCTGGCGCTGAAGGTGGCGCTCGCCGATCGCGGTTCCGCGCCGACGCTCGTCTTCGACGAAATCGACACCGGCGTGGGCGGCGCCGTTGCCGATGCTATCGGCCAGCGCCTGAAGCGGCTCTCCAAGCGTGTACAGGTGCTTTCGGTCACCCATGCGCCGCAGGTTGCCGCACGGGCTGCCACCCATCTGCTCATCTCTAAGGGTCCTATTCCGGGCGAATCGGAAAAGATCGCGACCCGCGTTGCCACCATGGCGCAAAAGGACAGGACCGAGGAAATTGCACGCATGCTCGCGGGCGCTTCTGTTACCGAGGAGGCCCGGGCAGCGGCGGCGCGGCTGCTCGCAGCTGCCGACTAAGCTCAGGACTGTCCGGCGGATTTGACGTCAGCGATATTCTTGCGATGAATCGCCTCGTAGGGTTCGAAATAGAGAAGGGTCCCTGATGCCAGATCGTCTGCAAGGAACTCCTTCAGGGATATCGCCTCCGCCTTCTCTCGCTCGGAGGGATTGCTCAACCGCTCCAGATAGCGCCGATTTGCGTCGATGAGGGCAGGGTCGTAGCCGCCGCTGGCGATGCGCGCCGGATCACCGTGATTCGGCAGGATTCGATGGATCGGCCACTCCCGCATGCGGGCGAGTTCGCGGATGTGCGTGGCGATATGTTGCGGCTCGGAAATGTAAGTCACCGTGTCTTCCAACGTATCACCGGCCAGAAGCACTTTCTCTTCCGGCAGCCAGATGATGTTGCCGTCCGCGCTGTGAATATCGAAGTGGTGGAGTTCGACGCGACGCTTCCCGACATCAAGGGCGAGGCTCCCTTCGAAAAGCCGGTTCGGCATCACGACGGGGCGGATTTGCGGATTACCCGTTTCAAGCTTCTGCCGGTTTCGTGAAAGCGCATCTGCAGTCAGCCTCAGGGCGATGATCTCGCAATCAGCAAAGACCTCGTTTCCGGCGATATGGTCCGTATGCCAATGACTGAGAACGACCCTGATCGAGGTCGCACCGAGGCCTTCGAGATGCGATCGGATCGCCCGCGCATGCGGTAGCGACATGTGGGTGTCATAGACCAGCGCGCTGCTGCCGTCGACGATCGCATAGGAAGCAATGCCAAGCGAGTACGCCCCGTCGTCGAGCCAGTTGGGCGTGTCGGAATGCAGGCGCCTGCCTTCGATGCGGCCGTCGTAATAGGCGAACAGGCCCGGATATGGCTCGAAGACTCGGAGTGTTGAGGTTATGTCAGCCATTTGGCGATCCTTCGTTACGACTGAATTTGCAGAGCGGCCGTCTGGCTTTTCCGTTTATCATGATGTGAATGCAACAGTTGCACCTGACGACTTTTCTGGTCTGCGCTTTCCGGTTTTGCGTTTTCGCCAATTCGTCTAAAACCTCTGAAGATTCTCCGGAGTGATCTGAATGTCAGTCGAGCCGATAACCATAAAAAATCTGACGATCGAAGAGGCCGCCGCAGAGCTGGCGCGATTGGCAAGGGAGATCGCCCATCACGACGCGCTTTATCATGGCAAGGACCAGCCGGAAATCTCGGACGCCGAGTATGACGCGCTGAAGCGGCGCAACGATGCGATCGAGGCTCGGTTTCCGGAGCTGATCCGTGAAGACAGTCCTTCTCGCCATGTGGGTGCTGCGCCATCGGTCACCTTCGCACCGGTTGTCCACGCGCGTCCGATGCTGTCGCTCGACAACACCTTTTCGCAAGAGGACGTGCAGGATTTCGTCGCCAGCGTCTACCGCTTCCTCGGGCGCCTGCCGGACCAGTCGATCGCCTTCACCGCCGAGCCGAAGATCGATGGCCTTTCCATGTCGATCCGCTATGAGAACGGCAAGCTGGTGACGGCGGCCACGCGCGGCGACGGCACGACCGGTGAAAACGTCACGGCCAATATCCGCACCATCAAGGAAATCCCGAACGAACTGCCGAAGGGCGCGCCTGCCGTCGTCGAAGTGCGCGGCGAGGTCTATATGGCCAAGAGCGATTTCCTGGCGCTCAACAAGCAGATGGAGGCCGAAGGCAAGCAGACCTACGTCAACCCGCGCAACACGGCTGCCGGGTCGCTTCGCCAACTCGACGCCAAGGTGACGGCGAGCCGCAAGCTGAAATTCTTCGCCTATGCCTGGGGTGAGATGTCGGAGATGCCATCCGACACGCAGTTCGGCATGGTGCAGAAGTTCAAGGAATGGGGTTTTCCAATCAATCCGCTGATGAAGCGGCTGAACTCGGTCGCCGATATTCTTGCGCACTACGACGAGATCGGCTTGCTGCGTCCCGACCTCGACTACGACATCGACGGTGTCGTCTACAAGGTCGACAGCCTCGAACTGCAGCAGCGCCTCGGCTTCCGTTCGCGCAGCCCGCGCTGGGCGACGGCGCATAAATTCCCGGCCGAGCAGGCTTTCACCACCGTCGAGAAGATCGAGATCCAGGTGGGACGCACGGGCGCATTGACACCCGTCGCGCGGCTCACGCCGATCACCGTCGGCGGTGTCGTTGTAACCAACGCGACGTTGCATAACGAGGATTATATCAAGGGCCTGGGCAATTCCGGGGAGCCTATCCGCGAAGATGAGCATGACATCCGCATCGGCGATACGGTGATCGTGCAGCGGGCGGGCGACGTGATCCCGCAGGTGCTCGACGTCGTGATGGAGAAGCGACCGGCGGATGCCGTGCCCTACGAGTTCCCGAAGAAATGCCCGGTCTGCGGCAGCCATGCGGTGCGCGAAAGAAACGAGAAAACGGGAAAGCTCGATTCCGTCACCCGCTGCACCGGCGGCTTCGTATGCCGCGCGCAGGCGACTGAGCATCTCAAGCATTTCGTCTCGCGCAACGCCTTCGACATCGAAGGGCTCGGTTCGAAGCAGATCGATTTCTTCTTCGAGAGCGAGGATTCGGCGCTGAAGATCCGCACGGCGCCCGAGATCTTTACCCTGGAAAGACGCCAGCGGGATTCGCTGACGAAGCTCGAGAATATCGAAGGCTTCGGCAAAGTCAGTGTCGGCAAGCTTTTCGCGGCCATCAACGAGCGGCGCGAGATCGCGCTTCACCGCTTCATCTACGCGCTCGGCATCCGCCACGTCGGCGAGACGACGGCCAAGCTGCTCGCGCGCTCCTATGGCACATACGAGGCCTTTGCGACGGCAATGAAGGAGGCCGCATCGCTTTCCGGCGATGCCTGGGACGGCCTGAACGCCATCGAAGGCATTGGTGAAATCGTCGCTCGGGCCATCGTCGAATTCTATAAGGAACCGCGCAACGTCGAAGTGATTACAGCTCTGCTTGCGGAACTCAATGACGGGACGCCGCTACCCGCCGAGCAAGTCGCAGCCTCCGGCAGCCCCGTCGCCGGCAAGACCGTTGTCTTCACCGGATCGCTGGAGAAATTCACCCGCGATGAGGCGAAGGCAAGAGCGGAAAGCCTGGGCGCCAAGGTGGCCGGCTCGGTCTCGAAGAAGACCGACTATGTGGTGGCAGGACCGGGCGCCGGTTCCAAGCTCGACAAGGCGCGCGAGCTGGGTGTCCAGACCATGGACGAGGACGAGTGGCTGGCGCTGATCGGCGGCTGATCACGCTAGCGCTGCATCTCCATCCGGGTGCTGCGGGACGGCTCGGCGCGGCGGAGGACGAAAAAAATTGGGGACGGCATTGCTGCCATCCCCAACATCGTTTCCTGGAGCGTTCGGCCGGGAGCCGTTAGAACTCGGACCATTCCTGCTTGACCGCAGCATTCCCGTGGGTGACGGGCGCGGCATAACGGGCCTGAGGTTTCGCCATTGCGGCTGAGGCCTGGCGCAGACGGCTCACCTGGCTGCCGGCGGCCATGCCGCCGCTCAGCTGAAACCCGCCGATCAATTCGCGCATCCGGGCTGCTTCGGCGGCGAGCGTCGCGCTTGCCGCGTTGGTCTCTTCGACCATGGCGGCGTTCTGCTGGGTCACCTGGTCCATCTGGTTGACGGCGGCGTTGACTTCCGAAAGGCCCGTCGACTGTTCCTTGGAGGATGTGGCGATCGCATTCATGTGGTGGTTGATGGTGACGATCAGGCCTTCGATATTCTGAAGGGCTTCGCCTGTTTCGCGAACCAGCCTCACGCCGACTTCGACCTCGGCGCTCGAATTGCGGATGAGGTCCTTGATCTGCTTTGCGGCCTGCGCCGAACGCTGCGCCAGTTCGCGGACTTCCTGGGCCACGACTGCAAAACCCTTGCCAGCTTCGCCCGCACGGGCAGCCTCGACACCGGCATTGAGGGCCAGAAGATTGGTCTGGAAGGCGATCTCGTCGATCACGCCGATGATGCTGGAAATCTGGTTGGAGGAGTCCTCGATCTTCTCCATCGCCTCCACGGCGTTGGCGACGACCTTGCCCGACTGGGCGGCACTGTCGTTGGCTTGAACGGCGACCTGACGCGCCTCGTCGGTGCGCTTAGATGAATTCGACACGTTGACCGTGATCTCGTCCAGCGCGGCGGCAGTTTCTTCGAGCGATGCAGCCTGCTGCTCCGTGCGCTTGGAAAGATCGTCGGCTCCGCGGCTGATCTCCTGCGTCCCGGCATCGATCGCGTTCGCCGAATTGGAGACTGCGCTCAGGGCATCGCCAAGCTGCGAGGCCGCCGTGTTGAGGTCGTGACGGAGAGATTCGAAATCCGGAGCGAAAGGCTCGCTCAGCTGGAAGGCGAGATCGCCGGAGGCCAGGCGGCGCAAGCCCGCCGCGAGACCGGCAGTCGCCGTCTGCAGCTTGACCTGGGCGGCCTCTTCGGCTTCCGACATGAGGCGGTTCCGTTCCGCGTCCGCCTTGTTCCGGTTGACCTCTGCCTCTGCCTGGAGCTGTTTGTTCGCAATGGCGGCCTGGCGGAAGATCTCGACCGCGTTTGCCATCTCGCCGATCTCGTCGGTGCGGTCCTTGCTGGCAATTTCGGCGGCGGTATCGCCGTCGGCGAGATTGCGCATGGCCATGGTGATGCGGGTGATCGGGGTTGCGATGCCGGCGATACCGAAATAGGTCCCGCCGCAAACCATCAGCGCGCCAATGGCGAGGACGGTGTAGATCATGGTCATCGTCCGGACGTATTGATCGCGGGCGGTGACAATGCCCTCGTCGGACTGCTGCTGGTTCAGCTTGACCAGCTTGTCGACGCTGGCGGACAGCGCATCGGCGATCGGGCCGAGGTCGTTGTCGAAAGAGGCTAGGCCTTCCTTGGCCTTGCCCGCCTTAATGAGAGCCACCATCGCCTGACCGGTCTGCGTATATTGGTTCGCCGAAGCCTCGACCTCATCGAAGGCGGCCCGTTCGGCGTCGTTGTTGACCAGGCCCTTGTAGTCCTTGATCGCATCCTTGAGTTCGACTTCCTTCTTGGCGATCTTGTCGGGGTAGAGGGCAGGGTCGCCGGACGAACGTCCCATTGCGTAGTCGCCGTAGGAGCCGCGCAGCGAATAGCGGGCGATCTGGATATCCTTGGCGCGCGAGATGCTGGGCTGAATGGAAGTTACCTGGTCCTGCGTATTTTCATTCAAGGTGCTCAAGCCGCTGAGCGATACAACCGCAGTGATTGCAAAAAGGACCGCAAAGACGGCAAAGATACCGGTCATGGCGGTCTTAATATTCGGACGTTTCATTCAAGCCCCCAAAGAAAAACGAAACGCCGAAGGCGCCGTCATCCTACGTTGCAAAAGTTGTTTTTAGCGAGAGGAACCGACGTTTCATCAATCGGTAAGACTGGCTGCAGGGCGAACGTAGATTTCAGCATTTAAATCAAGGTTAAGATTAATTGTTATCTGTTGCAGGCAAGAACTAGCGCCGGAAGCCTGCGGTGCTGTGCGCCGAAGAAAGAAGTACGATCCGTGTCATTTGCGTTTATTAGCAAAAGCGGATCGTTCACCACAGCTTCCTTTCGGAAACCTTGGGTTACTTCTCAAGCCTGTTAGACCATGAGACTAGGCCCTGATCCGCGCCATCGTATAAGCGTCGACATATTCCCCGGCGCGATAAGCGAAGGACTTGAGCAGACCTTCCTTCTCGAAGCTGAATTTCTCGTAGAGGCGGATGGCTGCTGTATTATCGGTATAGACGGTCAGTTCCAATCGCTTGATGTCCTGCCAGTTGTCGGCGGCATCGATCAACGCAGTCAGCAGAAAAGTTCCAACGCCCCGGCCGGTGAAATCGTCGTGCACGCCCATGCCGAGACTTGCTGCGTGCTGGCGCCGGTCCGCGAAGCGATTGCTGCTGCCGTTGGCGATGATCTTACCGTCCAGCTCGACCACGAGATTGAGGGCACCGGGCGAGGGAGCCTCCATGCGTTTGCGCAACGCCTCGATGCTTTCATAGGGCGGACGCAGCGTGCCGGCGCGGTAGCCTGGAAGATTCATCAACGCGGTAACGGCTTCCAGGTCGCTCGTGCGAACGGCGCGCACAGTCAGACCTTCCGAGCAAGGCTTCTTGGGTGGGGTATCCTGATTGGCTGAAATCATCATGCCCTCCTTGGGTTTAAAAGAGGAGGGCAGAGTTTCCGAACCCTGCTCGCCTCGGCAGGGTTTTCGGGGTCGATCGGACGACTAACGCGCCAATGCCTCCCCGAACCCTGCAAGGGTCTTGGAAAGATGCATCGTCATGACAATGGTCCAGGATCCGATCATTCGAGAAAAGTCGTTGATACCGCTCCGAAAGTCAACGTGCGGCGTTTGCCTGTCCGCAGCCGCAGGCTAAGCCTATTGGCAGACACCGAATCACGGACGGATTCTTGAAGACCATCGCCATCGATTTCGAAACGGCCAATGAGCAGCGCGCAAGCGCCTGTTCGGTGGGCCTTGCCTGGATCGAGGAGGGCAGGGTTACGCGGGTCGAGGAGCGCCTGATCCGCCCGAAGGAGATGCGCTTTTCGGGAATGAACATCGCGATCCACGGCATTCGTCCCGAGCACGTCGAGGATGCTCCGGAGTTTCCGGAGGTCATGGACGAGTTCCACGAGGAGTTTCGGGGCGCGACGATGATCGCGCACAATGCGGCCTTCGATTTCAGCGTCTGGCGGGCGAGCCTCGATCTCTACCGGCAGTCCTATCCGGAACTCACTTATCTCTGCAGCCTGAAGATGGCTCAGCGCATCTGGCCGCAGTTCCTGTCGCATAGGCTCAACGTGATTGCGGAGCATCTGGGCCTGCGCTTTGCCCACCACAATGCGGCGGAGGATGCCGCCGTCTGTGCGCATGCGGCGATCGAAATGGCAAGGGCCGTCAAAGCCGCTGCCGTGCACGCCATTCCTGCGGCAATCGGTATGAAGCCCGGCAGGCTCACCGTCGGCGGCTACGAACCCTGCACCTGCCGCAAGGCGTGATCTTCGCTTTCTTGTTTTGACGGGCGCCGCACTTATCTAGAGGAGCGGGTTATTCAGGGAGGCCGCCATGTCCACTTTGCGCAAGCTTGTTCTCTTGGCCGCGTCCGTTGCCGCGCTTGGCGCGGGCGCCGCCTCTGCCGAAGTCGTCGGTAAAGTCGGAGTCGACTGGACCGGTAACGACATCATTGTCGATGCCATCCCCGATCCGGAAGTGAAGGGCGTGACGTGCCACGTCACCTATTTCGATCGCAGCATCATCGACCGCGTGAAGAACGGCAATTGGTTCGAGGATCCGTCGAACAATTCGATCGCCTGCCGCCAGACAGGACCGATCGAAATAAGCGACATCAACCTGTCGAAAGATGGTGACGAGGTCTTCAAAGCCGGCATGTCGTTGATCTGGAAGAAGCTTGTCGTCAACCGCATCTACGACAAGACGAACGACACGCTGATCTATCTCGCCCATTCCCGTGAACTGACGGATGGCTCGGCGAAGATGTCGATTTCGACGGTCCCGCTCTACGGCCAGAACGTCACCTGGAAGAATGGCAAGCCGCAATGAAGAAAGGCGGCAGCGTCGCTGCTGACGGTTTCCCGGCTTTTTCTTAAGGACGAGGATTTCAGGACCGGGTTGCGCTGCCTGCCTTTTCGCGGGACAAGCGTCGCATGAGCGTTCCTACGAAGCACCCTTTCCCCTTCGATCCGACCTACGGCATGCGGCTTGAGGATCTCCTGTCCGTCGAGCCGCCCGCGGGCCCGCCGGGTTTCGACGATTTCTGGCGGGAAAGATATCGCCGGGCGGTCGCCGTCGACCCCAAGCCGTCGCTTCGCGAGAGCGACGCGCGGCATCCCGACTGGCAGGTTTTCGATATCGTCTATGAGTCGACCGGTTCCTTCCCGATCGGCGGCTGGCTGCTTCTTCCCCGGAACGGTCCGGTACAGCGCGGCCTCGTCGTCGGACACGGCTATGGAGGACGCGACCAGCCGGAATTCGACCTTCCGGTGAAGGAGACGGCCGTGCTGTTCCCCTGTTCCCGCGGGCTGTCGCGCAGCGCGCGGCCACCGATCCCGCCGGATGCCAGCGGGCATGTCCTCTACGATATCGACAAGCCGGAGAGCTATGTCATCGGCGGTTGCGTGGAGGATCTGTGGGTCGCCGTGTCGGTGCTCGTTGCGCTCTATCCCGGGCTTGCTGGACGCATCGGCTATAGCGGCATCAGCTTCGGCGGCGGCATCGGCGCTCTCGCCATCCCGTTCGATGACAGGATCGACCGCGGCCATCTGGTCGTGCCGACCTTCGGGCACCGTCCGCTCTGGCTGGCCCTGCCGACCGTAGGCAGCGCGCAATCGGTCCAGGCCTATCAGCAGACGCATGGCGAGGTGTTGGAGGTCCTGCGCTTCTTCGACGCTGCAAGCGCCGCCAGCCGCATCAGGGTGCCGATGCTCATGGCAGTCGCCCTTTTCGATCCCGCCGTGGCGCCGCCCTGCCAGTTCGCGGTGCTGAATGCGTTGCCGAAGTCGAAGTCTAACGAAATCTTCATCCTGGATGCCGGTCATTTCGACTACCCTGGAAGCGCGGAGCAGGGGGCTGCTCTTCGGGACAGGGTCGGGTGGTTTTTCGGGCGCAATGAGCCGCGAATAATCGGAGAGGGCTAGAGCCCGTCCGAATCACAAAGCCGCCGGCGCAGTGGCGCAGGCGGCTTTTCCATCGAACATCCAGGCTCGATCAGGCGGCTTCGCGTGCCAGCTCGTCGGCGATGACGGTGTCGAGGTTGAGGAAGCAGACCATCGTCTTTTCCAGCGCGACGATGCCGCGGCAGAAGGCGCGCTGGGCTTCCGGGATGATTTCCGGTGCCGGCTGCAGGTCTTCGCTCTTGATGGTCATCATGTCCGAAACCTGTTCGACCAGCAGGCCGACGAGCTTGCCCGCGATATCGGTGACGATGATCGCCGAGCGTTCGGAGGGTTCCGTCATCTTCATGCCGAGGCGGCAGGCCATGTCGATGACCGGGATCACCGCGCCGCGCAGGTTGATAAGGCCGAGCACGTAAGGTGGCGTATGCGGCATCGGGGTGACCGGCGCCCAGCCGCGGATTTCGCGGATGGCCATGATGTCGATGCAGAATTCCTGCTCGCCGAGGTGGAACGATACGATTTCGAGGTGAGATCCGGTTTGTGTGATGATGGCGCTAGTCATGCTCAGAATTCTTCCCAATTGTCTCCGGCCGGAGCGGCCCCAGCTCTGGCGGCGGCGCCGCCACTGAATGCGCCCGCGACCTTGCCGATCAGGCTCCGTGCGGGTGAAGGTTTAGGATGCGAGGCGGCGGTTGCTTCTCGCGGCGTGTGACGGGCATTCATGCCTTCGCCGGTCTGGAACTGACTGACCAGCCTGATCAGATTGTCGGCGTCCGTGGCAAGCGTATGGCTTGCCGCATTCGTCTCCTCGACCATGGCCGCATTCTTCTGCGTGGCTTGGTCCATCTGGCTGACGGCGGTGTTGATCTCGTTCAGTCCGGTGGATTGTTCGCGCGCAGCGGTTACGATTGATTTAACATTCTCGTCGATGCGCGAAACATCTTCGCCAATCCGGCGCAGCGCTTCACCGGCTTTCGTCACCAGTTCACCTCCGGTCTTCACCTCGGTGCCGGATTTGCTGATCAGCGCCTTGATGTCCTTGGCCGCGCCCGCCGCGCGCCCTGCAAGCTCGCGCACTTCCTGAGCGACAACCGCAAAGCCCTTTCCGGCCTCGCCGGCGCGGGCGGCTTCGACACCGGCGTTCAGCGCCAGGAGGTTGGTCTGGAAGGCGATCTCGTCAATGACGTTAATGATCGTGCCGATCTCCCGCGAAGCGCTTTCGATCCGCTCCATGGCGGCCATCGCATCGGTGACAACCAGGTCCGATTTCGCGGTGTTCTCGCGCGTATGCGCAACCATGTTTCCGACTTCCTCGGCGCGGCTCGTGGCGTTGCGCACGGTCGCCGTGATCTGCTCGAGTGCAGCCGATGTCTCTTCCAGGGATGCCGCCTGCTGCTCGGTGCGCTTGGCGAGGTCATCTGCGGCTGCGCGCATTTGCTGGCTGTTGGCCTGGATCGATCTGGTGTTCTGCGCGATGTCGCTCATCGTCTTGCGCAGGGTGGTTGTCGTCTGGTTGAAATCGCTGCGCAGCCGTTCCAGTTCCGCCTTGAACGGCTGGGCGATGGCGACTGTCACGTCGCCCGCGGCAAGGCGGTTCAAGCCTTGGCCCAAAGCATCGACAGCGGCATTCAGCGCTTCGGCATCGGCGCGCTTTGCCGCTTCCCGCTCGCGGCGTTCCGCATCGCTCTGGCGCCGTTCGCTCTCGGTCTGCGCCTCAAGGTTCTGCTTGTCGATAGCCGCCAGACGGAAGCTTTCTGCAGCTCGGGCCATCTCGCCGATCGCGTCACCGCGCTCGGTCGCAGGCACGGCGGTTTGCAGATCGCCGGACATGATGCGCTGCATGCTCTGGCGCACCGCCGCGATGCCGCGGCTGATCGAGCCGCCGTGAACATATTGGAGGATCGCCATCGTTATTATGGCGAAGATGCCGAGCCCGATCTGGATCAGCAGCGCGCTATGGGAAATTGCGCTCGCTTCATCGATGCTGGCTTGTGCGGCCGTGGTACCGTCTCGGGCCAGCTTGTCGAGCGTCGCCGTCAGCTTCTCACCGCCCGCGTCGATGGCGTCATCCAGCTTTGCGAATGTATCGTCTGGGGCGCCGGCTTCGACGGCGGTCTTCAGATCCACCACGACCGCCTGTTTCAACGCAGCGACGTCCGTGTCGTAACTTGTCAGCAGGCTGTTTTCCCGCAGTTCCTGCGCAAGCGTGCCCATTTCTGCTGCGCCGCCGGCAAGCCGATCGAGCGAGTTCGACATAGCCGTCAGGCGCTCAGGATCGACCTTGCGATCGGCCCGGTCGACTATCGTGTCCATAGCGGCGAGAACGAGCGTAAGGCTTGCCATGCGCATCTCGTTGATGCTGTCCACGCTGTGCTGGATGCTGTTTGCCCGATCCAGCGCCCCGTCGACGCGCTCGCCCTCAAACCAGCCCACACCCAGCATCGATCCGAAGCCCAGGAAAGCAGCGGCGGCAAGCGTCCAGAGCCTTTGGCTCACCGACAGGGATTTAGGTATCGTTGCATTCGTCATGGAAAGCTTCCCCGCGCTGGTGAGATGTGCCGGATATCGTTTCGTCGCATGCGAACATCCGTATCCCGGATACGGCGCGGACATCATGTCGGGGCGGCGCAGGTTACGCCGAACGCATAGCAAATATAGAATTTACGGCTTAAGTCTTTGCTAACGATGTTTTTGTTGAGCTGGCGCGCCGGATAGTTGTCAAGTATTTGTAAAGGCGTCTTTTCTGCTTGAAATTGATTACCGTTGCCGTGGCGGCGGTGCGCGCAGCATGTGGCAATTAATCACTGGTAAGAAAACGGGATGTTGAATTGCGCGCATTGCCCTGAAGGGATATCAGGCACGCAGTCGCGGATGCGCCGTCCGCATGCTTTCAGGGGTTGCCGACATGAAGTACTTCCGTGTTGCCGTTTGGGTCGCCGTCGTCATTGTCGCGGCCATGCTCGGCTGGCTGACGATGAATATCACCAGGACGAAGGACATGCCGCTGGCCGAGGGACCGTTCGGCGTTCCGTTTACGCTCGTTGCGCAGAACGGGCAGCCGATCACGGAGCAGGCGTTCCGCGGCAAGCCGACGGCGCTCTTCTTCGGCTTCACGCATTGCCCTGAGGTTTGCCCGACCACGCTGTTCGAACTCGGCGGCTGGATGGAAAAAGTCGACCCCGCGGGCGAAAAGCTGCAGGCCTATTTTGTCACGGTAGATCCCGAACGCGATACGCCGGGGGTCCTCAACCAGTATGTTTCGAATGTCTCCAAGCGCATTACCGGCATTTCCGGTCCGCCGGATAAGATCGCCGACGTCATCAAGGGCTTCCGCGTTTACGCCAAGAAGGTACCGGTCGATGAGAACAATCCGAATGGCGATTACACGATGGATCACACCGCGTCAGTCTTCCTCCTCGACTCCGAGGGCCGGTTCGCAGGCACGATCGCCTATGGCGAAAACCCCGACACGGCAGTAAAGAAGCTGGAGAATTTGATAAGCAAGGGATGAGCCATGCCGGGGGGACACCGTGACATTCTGATCGTCGGGGCGGGCGCAACCGGCCTGACCGCGGCTCTGGAGCTTGCGCGGCGTGGCTACAGGCCCCGCATCATCGACAGCGATCCCGGACCGGTGCCGGTAGTGGAAAGCCGGGCGCTCGGCATCAATGCACGCACGCTGACACTTCTCTCTCCTTCGCGGGTCAGCGACGCCATCCTGCAGGAAAGCTATCGAGTCGACCGTTTCCGGGCGCGATCGGGCGAGCGTGTGCTGTTCGAACTCGATCCCGGCAGGGTGGCCGGAAAATTCCACGCGATCCAGATCTTGGCGCAGGGGCATACCGAGCGCCTACTGCTCGGCAAACTGTCGGACTACGAGGTCGAGCCGGAATGGCAGACGGTACTGGAACGCGTTGAAGGCAGCATGGAGAAGCCGCATGTGGTGCTGCGCCGTCCGGATGGATCGGCGGAGGAGCTTGAACCGGATATTCTGATCGGTGCGGACGGTGCACATTCCGCTGTGCGCAAGGCCGCGCAGCTCGGCTTTCCGGGCGAGGCGCTGGAAAGCAGCTTCTACCTTGCCGACTACCGCTATCCCGAACCTATCGATCCACACTATGTCGAGATCGATCTCTTCAATCCGGGCATGATCGGCCGCCTGCCGGTATCGTCGGACACTGTACGCTATCTTTCGACGCTACCGGATTTCGAGAGGAAGATCAGGCACCCTGTTGCGGGAGGAGAGGCGGTCTGGGTTTCGAATTTCCGTATCCATTTCCGTCATGTCGATCGCATGTCCGTCGGCAATGTCTTTCTTGCAGGCGACGCTGCGCACATTCATTCCCCCGCAGGCGCTCGCGGCATGAATCTCGGCATCGAGGATGCCTGCTGGCTTGCCTATCTGATCTCCGAAGGTCGCGGGCGGGAATATTCCGGACGGCGCATTCCCGCCGTGAAAACCGTCCTGAAGCAAACCTATGCTTTGACGTCGCTGGTGACGATGCGTAATCCGGTGGTGACAGGATTGCGCAATGTTCTCTCTCCTATTGCCGTTCGCATTCCATTTGTTGCAAACCGCCTGCTGCGCGGCATTGCCGGTTATGATACGCCGCCTCCGCCCTGGATCGACGGTGCCCAGTAAGGAAGACGAATTCGTGAGTGAAATACGCCTGTATGTGACGACGACCGAAAAGAAGGCCGAGCAAGTCCTTGATCTTCTAAGCGAGGTCTTCGGCGAAGAAGACTTTGCGATAGCGACAACCGAGATCGACGAGAAGAAGGACATCTGGGAAGCCTCCGTCTATATGATGCGGGAGGATGAGGATCAGGTACGCGTTCGCGTCGAGGAGGCCCTGAAGGCGCCGTTTCCGACGATGGCCGTCGAGCGCGAAGTCATCCCCGATATCGATTGGGTGGCGAAATCCCTCGAGGGGTTGAAGCCGGTCCGGGCAGGGCGGTTTCTCGTGCATGGCTCGCATGATCGCGACAAAGTGCGCCCCGGCGATATCGGGATCGAGATCGATGCCGGCCAGGCGTTCGGCACCGGGCATCATGGCACCACGGCAGGCTGCCTCGAGGTGATCGACAAGGTGCTTCGTTCGCGGCCGGTCGACAATGCGCTGGATCTCGGGACGGGAAGCGGCGTTTTGGCGATTGCGGTGCGCAAGCTCAAGAACATCCCGGTTCTCGCGACGGATATCGATCCGATCGCGACGCGTGTTGCGGCCGAGAACGTGCGGCGAAACGGCATTGCATCAGGAATTGTCACGAGGACTGCGCCGGGCTTTCATTCCACGGCATTCGCCGAATATGGGCCGTTCGACCTCGTCATCGCCAATATTCTGGCGCGGCCGCTGATCAAGATGGCGCCGAAGCTGACGGAGCATCTGGCGCCTGGCGGTTCGGTGATCTTGTCCGGCATTCTCGCGGAGCAGCGCTGGAAAGTGCTGGCGGCTTACAACGGCGCGAAGCTTCGCCATATCCGGACGATCTGGCGAAATGGTTGGGTGACGATCCACCTGGATCGCCCGTAGCTATCCGACAAAAAAGAAGGCGGTGCCAGAGGCACCGCCTTCGACCGTTTAACGGTCATACCCGCGAGCTTAAAGGAGGAGGAGCGCTCGAGCGGGTTCTACAGTTCTGATTGCCGGTCCGTTGAGGGAGGAGGAGAAACGAAGCGGCAAATAGTTCAGAACGCGTAGCTGGGTGCGCCCTTGGGGCGCGTGATCTTGTGACCCATGCCGAACGTCCTGAGGGAATCCTCATTGAGGGGGCGGCGGGCACCGATGACGTGATGCACAGTCTGGCGCTCGCCAGCCTGCACCGGGCTGCTGTAAGCGAAGCGCGACAGAGAGGCAGTCATTTTCAATTTCCTTATTCGTTGCGGGCTCGTTTTCGAACCATCCGATGTCGCCTATATAGCTATTCCGAAAGTCTTTGGCAGAGGCTTTCGCTCATGGGTGCCATGCAGCGAATGCATAAAGCGTGCCAATTCTCGTTTTGGTGTCACATTTCCGCCAAAATAATGCGCGGCCTGACGTAAGGTGATGTGCGTGGTTTTTCTCCTCGCGCCCTTATTTTTCGATAACATAGGTCCAGCCGCCGTTTTGCGGATTCGGAAATAGCCATCGGGTTTTCAGTATGTTCCAGTCTTTTGAGGTTACCTCCACGCCACAATTCGGCCGCGATCGAGTTCGGCTGCTGCGCGGAAGTTTTGACGCGCTCGGCATCGACGCCTTTCTCGTCCCGCGTGCTGATGAGTTCAATGGCGAATATGTGCCGAAATGTGCGGAGCGTCTGGCCTGGCTGACAGGCTTCACAGGATCGGCCGGCATCGCGCTCATAAACCGCACCCAAGCGATCGTCTTCGTCGATGGCCGCTACGTGACGCAGCTCGCGGAACAAGTCGACGGCTCAGTCTTTACCGGCGGCGACCTCGTCAACGAACCCCCGCATGTCTGGATTCCCAGAAACGGCAAGCAGGGGATGCGGCTCGGCATCGATCCGTGGCTGCATTCCGGCGCCGAGGTCCGCCGGCTTGAAAAGGCGCTCGCGGAGATCGGCGGCACGCTGGTGATCCTGCCGCACAATCCGCTCGACAGGCTGTGGACGGATCGTCCGGCAGAGCCGCTTGGGCCCGTTACGATCCAGAACGTCGTGCAGGCCGGTGTGCTGGCAAAAGATAAGATCGCGACGACCGCCGCCGACCTGACGAAGAAGAATGTCGCGGCGGTGCTGATCGCAGATCCATCCTCGATCGCGTGGACATTCAATATTCGCGGTGCTGACGTTCCCCATACGCCGCATCCCTTGGCGCGTGCCATCATCCATGCGGACGGGAAGGCGGAGCTGTTCCTCGACAAGCGCAAGACAGGCATCGAACCGGAAGCCTATCTTGCGCAGATATGCGTGCAGCTTCCACCTTCGGCGCTCGATGAACGCCTTGCGGCCGTTTCCAAGGATGGCGGACGGGTGATGATCGATCCGGAAATCGCCTCCTATGCGCTTGCCGATATCATCCGCAAGGCAGGCGGCGAGGTGGTGGAGGCCTCTGACCCGGCCAAACTGCCGCGGGCGGTCAAGAATACTGTTGAGCTCAACGGCTCGGCGGCTGCGCATCTCCAGGACGGCGCGGCCATGGTCGAGTTTCTTTACTGGCTGTCGGAGCAAAAGCCAGGCACGGTGACGGAAATCGCGGCGGCGAAGAAGCTCGAGTCGGTGCGGGCGAGCGTCGGCCAGAACATGCAGAACCCGCTGAAGGACATTTCGTTCGACACGATTTCCGGCGCTGGCGAGCATGCCGCGATCATGCACTACAGGGTGACGGTCGATACCGACCGGACGATCAATGACGGCGAGCTTTTCCTGATCGATTCTGGCGCGCAATATATCAACGGCACCACCGATATCACCCGCACCGTCGGCATCGGTGCGGTGACCGAGGAGCAGAAGCGGTTTTTCACGCTGGTGCTGAAGGGCATGATCCAGATCAGCACGGCACGATTCCCGAAGGGCACGCGCGGCTGCGATCTCGATCCGCTGGCGCGCATCGCGCTTTGGCGAGCAGGCGTGGACTTCGGGCATGGCACCGGCCACGGAGTCGGCTCTTATCTTTCGGTGCACGAGGGGCCGCAGCGCATCTCGCGAATTTCGACGCAGGAACTTCTGCCCGGCATGATCCTTTCAAACGAGCCGGGCTATTATCGGCCGGGCGGCTTCGGCATCCGCATCGAAAACCTCATCTATGTCAGGCAGGCCGAAGCGATCGAGGGCGGCGACATGCCGATGCTGGGTTTCGAGACGCTCACCTTCTGCCCGATCGACCGCAGTCTCGTCATCGCCGAACTGCTGACGCATGACGAGCGGCATTGGTTCAACGAGTATCACGCCCGCACCCGCGAGGCGCTGATGCCGCTGATCCACGACAAGGACGTCAAGGCGTGGCTGGAGAATGCGACGCTGCCGCTCGAATATTGAGCGGTCCGTACCAACGATAAAAGAAAAGGGCGGCCCGGCCGCCCTTTTTCGTTAAATGCCGATCGTGCGGCGCCAGGCCATGACGATCAACCAGGCCGCAACAAGCATCCAGGTATGCGACACCCGCAGGCCGACGATGAGAGCGACGACCAACGCGAGTTTGGAGTCCCAGTTGCCGTCGAAGAAGGCCGGAGCGACGAGGGTCGTCAACACGGCGGCGGGTACGGCATTCAGCGCTGCCTCCATGCGCGGCGGGATGCGCTTCATCGTGGTGATGAGGACGTAGCCGCCGATGCGCGTCGCGTAGGTGGCGATCGCTGCCGCGATGATGACAAGGACCATGTGAAGATCGAATTCCATGATCAGACCTCGTGCGGTTCGTTGGCCGGTTCCGGCTGGTGGACGGCGGGCAGGGGCAGCAGGGCGGCAAGCACGATGCCTGCGGCCGCGCCGAGGCTGACATGCCAGGGCGAGCCGACGAGATGATAGGCGATCACGGAGGCAACGGCGCTGACGAGCGCCACCGGCAGGAAATTGTCACGGCTGCGGAAGCCGAGGACAATCCCCAGGAAATAGGCGGGCAGCAGGATATCGAGGCCGAGCGTTCTCGGATCGCCGATGAAGCTGCCGAGCATGCCGCCGAGCAGGCTGACGAGCACCCAGGGAATGTAGATGATGATCCCGAAGCCGAGGTACCAGACGAAGGTCACGGGCTTGCCCGACTCGCCACGGTTGACGGTTTCGGCGAATTGCGGATCGACGAGCAGGAAGAAGGCGAAGAACTTCTGCAGCGGCGTGAAGTGGCGGATATAGCGAGCGATCGCCGCCGAATAGAGGACATGCCGGAAGTTGACGGCGAGGATCGAGGCGACGATCACCCAGGCCGGGACATTGCCGCCGAAGAGCTCGATCCCGACCATCTGGCTGGCGCCCGCATAGACGGTCGCGCTCATGAAGGTGAGTTCGGCAAGCGACATGCCGTGATCGGCGGCAAGTGCGCCGAATAGAGCTCCGAAGGGCGCGGACGCCAGTGCCACCGTAAAGCCGCCCCGCAAACCCTCGACAAAATCCGCGCGACTCATCGGCACCTATCCTTCTTCAAAACGCACCTGCTCTATTTGCCCGGCGCCCGTGCGGCAACCGAATTTCGTTGATCGACCGATCGATTTTGCTGAATGGTGACTCTGGGAACGAGGAGAGGGAGGAGTATGAAAGCGGTCGAATTATCAAAGGACGACAAGGCGCAGCTCGTTGCGCGCATCCAGCATTTCTTCGACAGAGAACTCGATCAGCCCGTCGGGATCATCAAGGCCGAGCTCGTGATGGAGTTTTTTGCCAGGGAGATTGGGGCCGCCTACTACAAGAAGGGCCTTCAGGACGCGTACGCCGCGTTTGCCAAACGTGCGGAAGATGTTGCCGACGATATCTACGGACTGGAGAGGGCGGCGACGGACTGAACGTCAGCCTTTGAGCACCTTTCGGCTGTCGATGATTTCGATGCCGCGGGCGCGCATCTCGTCGATTGCGGCGGAAACACCTTCCGGTGTGATCCCGCGGCTCGCGTCCTCGATGAAGCGAACCTTGATCCCGGGTACCATGTCCAGCGCATCGAGCGCTGAGAACTTCACGCAGTAATCGGTCGCCAGACCGCAGATGTCGAGCTCGGTTACGCCCCGCTCCTGAAGGAAATCGGCAAGGCCGGTCGAGTGAGCCTTGTCGTTGTCGCGGAAGGCGGAGTAGCTGTCCACGCGCCGATTCTCGCCCTTCCGCTGGATGAAGTGGACCTCTTCGGATTTCAGCTCCGGATGCAGTTCAGCGTCGGAGGTGTTCTGCACACAGTGATCGGGCCACAGCATTTGCGGCATGCCGGAAAGCTCACCCATTTCAAAGGGCTGCTTGCCGGGATGAGAGGAGGCAAAGCTTCCGTGGCCGGGCGGATGCCAATCCTGCGAGGCGACGATCAGATCGTATTGACCGCCGTCGATCAGGGCGTTTGCAACCGACACGACCTGATCGCCTTCCGGTACGGGAAGATTGCCCCCCGGGCAGAAGCCAATCTGAATATCGGTCAGCAGTAGTGCTTTCATTCGGCGGTTCTTTCGATTGTCAGGCTGTGCGATGGGGCCAGGGACTCATCAGTCCATAGAAGGCAATATAGGATTCGCATAGCAGAGCACAGGCATCAGGAACGCCAGCTGAGTGCCGGTCATATCAGCAAGGACACGCTCTGGACGAGCCTGCCTTGGCCAAGGGGTTCGCCCGGACTGGGTGCTGTAAATTGGGGCTTGGAGGCTCCCCCGGCGGAGCCATGTTTGAAGAACGGCGCGTACAGGCCATCCATTTGCGATCCGATGCGAAGAGGTCAGAGCGCCTGTGTCGTCTGTGCTGCGGCATCGGCCGTCTCGGCGGCGCCGTAGGTATTGCGGTAGGCCTGAAGGGCAGTCTGCATGTCGTTGGCAATATTGGCGAAGAACGGATCGCTTTCGCCGCTGGCGTCACCCGATGCGGCGGCGTCTGGCTCGGCGGAGAGCAATTCCGACGTCGTAAGCTTGCCGTCTCCATTCGTATCCATCGAGGCGAACACGTCCTTGGAATCGTCAGTCGAGTCATCGCTGCCGTCATCACTCTGCTGCTGCATCTGCAGCATCAGGGAAAGAATGTCGCCGGTGATCTTCTGAACGATGCTTGCGCCATTGTCGCCGCCATCGCTGGCGGAGGAGCTGGTGCTTGGGCCGGTCGACTGGTTGGCGGCTGCGAGCTCGTCGGCGGAAACCACGCCGTCGCCGTTCTTGTCGAGTGGGTTGAGGGGGGCTTGATACTGGGTAAGCGCACTGCCTAAGGATGAAACACTGGTCACTTGAACCTCCTTTGCGAGTTCGTCGTGAAGCCCGGCCTTCATGGACGGACAACGCCGGGCTAAGCTGATTTGCGGATACGGTCAAAGCGTCGTTTTGACAGGCGAGAAGTACGATTGACGGCGGGGAGCCTTGCGCGTTAACCTTTTGGTTACCGTTTGTATTCCACTGAAATTGCTGATGAATTTTGGTCCTGATTTGCCCGGGCGAGCCGGAAAATCTCACCGTCCGCTGGCATCAATGGCAGCCGGGACACCCCTGGGAGGCAACGGCGCGCCCGGAAGACGCTTGGGATGCTGCGGCATATTGTCAGGCCGCTTCCACCAGGACTAGATAGGCATCAGGGAGATCATCGGAGGAAGCGATGGCAATCAGCATCGTACGACTGGGGACGCCGCGGCAAAAAGACGAGGGCCTGCGCATCGGCACCGTCCGGCGGCCGCCGCGCGGCGTGCCGAAGGAAGAGTTTTCCAGCCGCGACTATTACGATGTCTGGTTGCCGATGCTGGCGCCGAGCCAGGAATTGGTGACACAGGCCCGGGCGGCGAAAACGGAAGCCGAGTGGAAGGCCTTTTCGCGTGCCTACCTCAAGGAGATGGCGGCACACGACACGAGCCATGTTCTCGACACGCTGGCGGCACTTTCGCACACGGCCAATTTCTCCGTCGGCTGCTACTGCGAGAACGAAAGCCGCTGCCACCGCAGCCTGCTGCGCGGCCTCCTTGCGGAGCGCGGCGCAAAGATCGCCTGCACGCCTGCCTGAATGACGGGCAGCAAAAAGGCGCGGCCCCGGCCGCGCCTTTCGCATGAGTGCTGCCAGAGGTCAGGTCCCGATAATCTTGTTGCAGGCCAGAGCAAGTCCCGGATTGCCAAGAACGGCGATCACGAGAGATAGGCCGATCAGGGACAATGAATAGCGTTTCATCCGCACCTCCTATTCCAGCCCGGGGGGATTATGCGGGAGGGAGGGCGGAATGCGAAGTCACGAAGGGGTGAGGGTGCGCGCATCCATGCCTTCAGAGCCGAAGGCGCCGGGGAACAGACCGGGACGCCCCTGTGGGCAGCCTCTTGCCGTTTAAGACCATTTCTGCCTTTCTTGCGTAAGGAGAGCAGCCGGAAACCAAGCCATGCCCGAGCCCGGTCCTGAGGAGAAGATCGACGCGACGTTCCGCAACGGCTCGCTGACGGCGGCGGGCATCATTCTCGGCTTTTCGCTGACGTTCCTTAGCCGGTGGGTTTCGAACCCGAACGACTGGAGCCGGATCGACATCCTGCCGATGCTGCTCCTGACCCTCGGCATCGCCATCCAGGTAAAGGTCTTTGCCGATCTCCTGGCGCGGGATTCGCTGATTGCCGCCAAATACGACCGCTCGCGGCGGCTCTTTCTTATCGGGCTTATCGTCGTCGCCGTCGGGATCGCGGTCGCGCTGGTCAACGATATTCTGGGACTGGGCAGGATGCCGATGCTGGGGTGAGCGGGGGCGTTGACGTACTACAGCCTATGCGTGGGTAGCAATGAAATATCGCGCTCGCTTGGATTGCTCTTTTTCAAACCTGATTTAATACTTCTCTGCATAACGTTGGAGGGGTCGTTTTATGTCGTTCAAAGAACATGTTGCAGAATTGTCTAAGAGAGCTGTTTCGGCTCAGAACATTGCGTTAACTGAAGAAGCTACGAAAAACGCCTTGGTTATGCCTTTTCTACGGACCCTTGGCTTTGACGTATTTGACCCTACGCAGATCGTTCCGGAATTCGTAGCCGATGTCGGATTGAAGAAGGGAGAAAAGGTTGACTAATGCGGTCAAGATAAAAGGTAAGATTGAATATATACTGGAAGCAAAGGCTGTTAGTGCTAACCTTTCTGAGGCTCAATACAGTCAGCTTTATCGGTATTTTTCGACTACCGATTGCTCGATCGCCATTTTAACGAATGGCATTCAGATTTGGTTTTTTACCGATCTCGATGCGCCAAACAAGCTTGATAGCAATCCCTTTTTCAAGTTCGATCTCTTTGATTACAACGATAACGACCTGAAAGAACTGGAAAAGTTCCATCACGACCGATTCTCCATTGAGGACATCAAGAGTTCGGCGAGTACCCTCAAGCGAATGAAGGCCGCGATCAGCTCGATTGAGGCTCAATTTAATGAGCCCGACGACGAGTTTGTCAGAATGATCTCAAAAGGCTTCTACGACGGCAAGATGACTGCGTCTGTGGTTCTTGAGTTCAAACCAATAATCAAGCGGGCATTCGAGGATCTTGTGCGTCAGAAGATCCAAAAGCGCTTGACGGCTGCATTCAATGAAAACGTCAATATCCCTACGATCAAGGATATCGACTCCGTTACGCAGCTATCTGAAGACGCTGACGGAATCGAAACTACTGGAGAGGAAATCGACGGCTTCAATATAGTGCGAGCCATCGGCGCGGAAGTCGCCGATATCAGCCGCATAGTTATGCGAGACCAGAAGTCATACTGCGGCATAAATTTCGACGATAATAATCGTAAGCCAATCGTCCGGCTTCACCTAAACAGCAAGACAAAATTTCTGACAATATTCGACGCTGATAAAGCCGGAACTCGTTTCGATATCGTTCAAGTCACCGATATTTTCAAAGCCAAAAATCAGATCGTCTCCGTCATTCAGTCGTATCTAAAAAATGGAGCGAGCTAAACCCGCTCCACAAACCCATCCAGCACCCGCTTCTGCCCGGCCCGATCAAAATCGATCGTCAGCTTGTTGCCCTCGATTCCGGTAATGTTGCCGTTGCCGAATTTCAGGTGGAAGACGCGGTCGCCCATCTGAAAGCGCGAGGGTTCGGCGGAGGTGGATTTGGCGACGAGTTCGCCTTCGATGGTGCGGCCCTTGGGGCCGCTTTCGCCGTAGCCGATGCGTTCAACGGCATGGCCGGAGCGGGTGCCCCAGTTGTCGCGGGTGGCGTCCGTCTTGTTTTGCTGGGCGCGTTTCCAGCCGGGAGTGGAATAAGAATTGGCGAAGGG
Source organism: Rhizobium sp. P32RR-XVIII (assembly GCF_012641395.1). Lineage (GTDB taxonomy): Bacteria > Pseudomonadota > Alphaproteobacteria > Rhizobiales > Rhizobiaceae > Rhizobium. The sequence goes on from NZ_JABAIH010000004.1 coordinate 430,605, forward strand.
ATCAGCCTTGTCGAAGCGCGACTGGCCGTAGCCGCCACGGCCGTATCCGCCGTAGGACTGCTCCATCTCGGCGACCGTGACATGGGTTTCCGGAAGCTCGTCGAGGAAGCGCGAGGGAAGCGTCGATTGCCAGAGGCCGTGGATGCGACGGTTAGAGACGAACCAGATGTGGCAGCGGCGCTTGGCGCGGGTGATGCCGACATAGGCGAGGCGGCGTTCCTCCTCGAGGCCCGCGCGGCCGCTTTCATCCAGCGCTCGCTGGTGCGGGAAGAGGCCCTCCTCCCAGCCGGGCAGGAAGACGGTATCGAATTCCAGGCCCTTGGCCGAATGCAGGGTCATGATCGAGACCGCATCGAGGTCTTCGTTCTGCTCGGCGTCCATGACCAGCGCGACGTGCTCCAGGAAGCCGCGCAGCGACTCGAAGCTTTCCATCGAGCGGATGAGTTCCTTGAGGTTCTCCAGCCGCCCCGGCGCCTCGGCCGTCTTGTCGGCCTTCCACATGTCGGTATAGCCGGATTCTTCGAGAATCTGTTCGGCGAGCTCGGTATGCGGCGTGTTTTCGAGCAGCCCCTGCCAGCGGCGGAAGGACTGCACGACGTCGAAGAGCGCCTTGCGCGCCTTCGGCTTCAGCTCATCGGTCTCGATGATATCGGCTGCTGCTGCCAGCATCGGGATGTCGCGGGCGCGGGCATAGTCGTGCAGCGCGCGAACCGTCGTGTCGCCGAGGCCGCGCTTCGGCGTGTTGACGATGCGCTCGAAGGCGAGGTCGTCTGCCGGCTGCGCGACGAGGCGGAAATAGGCCATAGCGTCGCGGATTTCGAGACGCTCGTAAAATCGCGGGCCGCCGATGACCCGGTAGTTGAGGCCGAGCGTGACGAAGCGATCTTCGAATTCGCGCATCTGGAAGGAGGCGCGCACGAGGATTGCCATGTCGTTGAGGAGATGCTTGTCGCGCTGCAGCGCCTCGATCTCGTCGCCGATGGCGCGGGCTTCCTCCTCGCTATCCCAGGAGGCGTGCACCTGCACCTTGACGTCCTCAGGATCGGCGCGATCGGTGAAGAGCGTCTTGCCGAGGCGGCCTTCGTTGTGGGCGATCAGGTGGGCGGCGGCACCGAGGATGTGCTCGGTCGAGCGATAGTTGCGCTCCAGCTTGATGACCCTGGCGCCGGGAAAATCCTTCTCGAAGCGCAGGATGTTGTCCACTTCCGCGCCGCGCCAGCCATAGATCGACTGGTCGTCGTCACCGACGCAGCAGACGTTCTGCAACTCGCCCTTCGGCCGTTGGGCCAGCAGCCGCAGCCACATGTATTGTGCCGTGTTGGTGTCCTGATATTCGTCGACAAGGATATAGCGGAAGCGGCCGTGATATTCCTTGAGCAGGTCCGGGTTCTTGCGGAAGATGGCGATCGGATGCATCAGCAGATCGCCGAAATCGCAGGCGTTCAGCGTCGAAAGCCGGGCCTGGTAGGCGAAATAGAGTTCGCGGCCGCGGCCATTGGCAAAGGCGCGGGCGTCGCCTTCGGGAATGTCGGCCGGGCCGAGGCCCTTGTTCTTCCAGGTGTCGATCATGCCGGCGAACTGCTTGGCCGGCCAGCGCTTGTCGTCGAGGCCTTCGGCCTGGATCAACTGCTTGATCAGGCGCACGACGTCGTCGGTATCGAGGATGGTGAAGTCGGAGCGCAGGCCGACGAGTTCGGCATGACGGCGAAGCAGCTTGACGCCGATCGAGTGGAAGGTGCCGAGCCAGGGCATGCCTTCGACGGTGCCGCCGACGAGCAGCGCGATGCGCTCCTTCATCTCGCGGGCAGCCTTGTTGGTGAAGGTGACGGCGAGGATCTGAGAAGGGAAGGCGCGGCCGGTACTCAATATGTGGGCGATACGCGTCGTCAGCACGCGGGTCTTGCCGGTGCCGGCGCCCGCCAAAACCAGGACCGGGCCGTCCACCGTCTCGACGGCTTCGGTCTGCTCCGGATTGAGGCCGGCGAGGTAATCCGGCCGCCTGCCGCCATCGCGCGCTGCCATGGCGCGGGCTGCGAGCCCGCCGCCTGCAGGAGCGGGCGCCTGCGGCTTGCGCGGCGCTTCGCCGGGCTCTTCGTCGAAGAAGGGAATATCGTCGAAACTGTTGCTCATGGCGCGTAATGTAGTGATTCGGGCTGGAAAGACCAGAAAAGATGTTCTGCTTTCATTCCGCCGGGCTTTCCGGCGGGCGGAAGGCGAGGGTTACAGAGACGAGCGCAAGAAGCGGCGGAAACGCGAAGCACCAGAGACCTGCAAGCACATAGGCGAGAGCTGCAAGTCCGCAGCCGAGCGCGAAGGTGGCGACTGCGAGCGCCATCTTCGCAAGCCGCGGCTTCACGGGCTTTTCCGCATCAGCCGGGCCTCCGTGGGCGAGATCGGCGAGGTCGATCATGATCTGTGTCGTCGTGCCGGTCATCAGCGTGCCGGGCGGCGCGGCGGAAAGGTGGATGCGGTGCGCGGCATTCTGGATCGCCATGGCGATGACGAGCAGCATGCCGGTGACAACGAGCGGCAGGCCGTCGGGATCGGAAAAAGGACCGAGGCGGATTGCCATGGCGGCTCCGGCGATGAGGAAAAGCAGCTTGAGGACCAGCATCGTCCGCAAGCTGCGCTCATCCGCCGTGCGTCGGGTGAGGTAACGCAGCAGGAAGATGGTGATGCAAAAGACCGGCAGCGCCAGCAGCTTGGCGATGATGCCCGAGGTCCCGAAGGCCAGTGCGGCGCCGAGCGTCACGAAGTTGCCGGTGACATGGGCGGTGAACAGACCGCCGAGCGCCAGGAACCCGGCTGTGTCCACATAGCCGCCGGTGAAGCTGAGGAGGAAGGGAAGGGCGGGGCGCATAGGTCTCCCTTGGACTGTCGGGACGGGCGTTGCCGCTTTACTGCGCTTTTCTGTTCTACTGAAGAAGCGGCGGGTGAAATCTGTCGAAAAATACGTGGATGCTCAAGCAAAAGTGACCTGCATCTCGACTTTTCGGATCTCACCGAGATTACAATTCTGTAATGACGGATGGATACGCTTGAAGCCGGTTTGTAAAGAGGCGATATTGCCGCAGACACGCGATTGTGTCTGACAGACGCCTCTTACGACCGACCCTGGTCAAACCTCGAGTCCCTCCTGGAGACGTGAATGGCTTTTTGGAAGCAGATTGTTCTTTCTATCATCGTTATTGCGGCCGGTTTTGCCGGATGGATTTTCTTTGTGCCGGGTTCGGCTGATACTTTAAGAAATGCGGGGGTTCCGGAAAGCCTCGTGGCAAAGCTCGCTCCTGCCATGAAGACATCTGATGCCGGCGGATCAGAGCAGGGGCAGGGCGGTCAGGGTGGAGGCCGCAACGGCGGCGGGCGCAACGGTGGCGTTCTCGTCGTGACGCAAGCCGTCGTGCAGGGCGTCGTGAATGACCGGCTGAACGCGATCGGCACGGGTGACGCGATCCGCTCGGTGGCCGTGACGCCGCAGGCAACAGGGACCATCCGCGAAATCCTCATCAAGTCAGGCGACAAGGTCAAACAGGGACAGGTGCTCGCCACGCTCGACAGCGAAGAGCAGGTGATTGCCAAGGGGCAGGCCGAGGTGGCGCTGAAGAGCGCGATGGAGAAATCCAATCTCTACCACAACATCAAATCCAGCGTTTCGCGCATGGATGTGTTCGATGCCGAGATCGTCGAGCAGGGTGCGCGGTTGCAGCTGCAGGCCGCCGAGCTCAATCTTGCCCGGCGTAATATTGTCGCGCCGATCGATGGCATCGTCGGCATCGTCCCGGTCAACATCGGCGACAACGTGACCACCAGCACGCCGATCGTGACGCTCGACGACCGCTCCGAAATCCTGGTCGACTATTGGGTGCCGGAGCGTTTCGCCAATACGGTTTCCGTTGGCCAGCCGGTCGAGGCAATGTCGGTCGCGCGGCCGGGCCAGGTGTTCACCGGCGAAGTCGAGGCGGTGGATAACCGCGTCGACGCAGCAAGCCGAACACTGCGCATCCGCGGACGGATCGATAACAGCACGGATGAGCTTCGCGCCGGCATGTCCTTCAATGTCAGCATGAAGTTTGCCGGCGACAAATACCCGGCGGTCGACCCGCTGTCCGTTCAATGGGATTCGCAGGGTTCCTTCGTCTGGCGCGTCGTCGACGGCAAGTCGCACAAGGTGCGGGTCAGCATCGTGCAGCGCAATCCGGATTTCGTGCTCGTCAAGGCCGACATCAAGGATGGTGACGCCATCGTAACGCAGGGCCTGCAGCGCGTCCGCGAAGCCGGCGCGGTGCGGGTCGCCAATGAAGTGGCCTCGAGCAGCGAGGTCACGGCACAATGAGCGTGACTGAACTCCCCGAGAGAGCGTCCGGCAAGCAGACCTTTACGGCCCTCTTCGTGCGCCGGCCGATACTGGCGCTGGTTTTCAACACACTGATGGTGGTGGCGGGCCTCGCAGCCTATGCCGGGATCGAAGTGCGCGAGCTGCCGGATGTCGACCGCCCGGTCGTGACCGTACGCACGACCTTCGATGGCGCGTCGCCGCAGACGATCGATCAGGAGCTGACCAAGGTGATCGAAGGCGCGGCTGCGCGCGTCAGTGGCCTGAAGTCGATCTCGTCGCAGTCGCAGTTCGGCCAAAGCCGCGTGACCCTGGAGTTTTCCGACAGCGTCGACCTTGCAGTTGCCGCAAACGACGTGCGCGACGCGATCGGCCGCATCACGCAGCAGCTTCCGGACGAAGCCGACGCGCCGCAGATCGTCAAGGCGGATTCGGATTCGCAGGCGATCATGCGTCTTGCGGTCACGTCCACCAATCTCAACATGGATGATCTGACGCTTCTCGTCGAAAACGAGATCGTCGACCGCCTGGCTTCCGTCGATGGCGTCGCCGATGTCGAGGAGTATGGCGACCAGGAAAAGATCTTCCGCGTCGATGTGGATCAGGGGGCGCTCGCCAGCCGCGGTCTCACGGTCGGCGATCTGACGCAGGCGCTCTCCAGTTCCGCGCTCGACGTTCCGGCCGGATCACTGAAGAGTGCGACGCAGGATATCGTCGTGCGCGCGACCGCGAACCTGCAGAACCCGGAGGATTTCGCCAAGGTCATCCTGCAGGACCACGTGCGGCTTGGCGATGTCGCGACCGTGACCCTCGGGCCGCGCGACGGCGAGACGGCGCTGCGCTCCAACGGCATTCAGGGCATTGGCCTCGGCGTCATTCGCCAGGCGCAATCGAACACACTCAATATTTCGAGCGGCATCAAGACCGTTGTCGAGCAGCTGTCGAAGACGCTGCCGGAGGGCACCAAGATCGCGATCACCAGCGACGATGCGGTGTTCATCCAGGGCGCCATCCATGAGGTCGTCCTGGCGCTGATCCTTGCCGCGGTCATCGTTACCGGCGTCATCTATCTCTTCCTGCGCGACTGGCGGGCAACACTCATCCCTGCAGTCAGCATGCCGGTGGCGTTGATCGGTACGCTGGCGGCGATCTATCTCGTCGGCTTCTCGATCAACATCCTGACGCTGCTTGCGATCGTTCTGGCCACGGGTCTCGTCGTCGACGACGCCATCGTGGTGCTGGAAAATATCGTGCGCCGGCGGGCCGAGGGCATGGGGCCGCGAGCGGCGGCGGTGCTCGGCACACGCGAGGTCTTCTTCGCCGTTATCGCGACCACGGCAACGCTTGCCGCGGTCTTCATTCCGCTATCCTTCCTGCCGGGACAGGTCGGCGGCCTCTTCCGGGAATTCGGGTTCGTGTTGGCGTTCTCGGTCGGTCTCTCGTCGATCGTCGCGCTCACTTTATGTCCGATGCTGGCGTCGCGGATGCTGACGAAGCCGATGCTGGACGATCACGGCGCGCTTGGCCGGTTCGGCAGCATCTTCGCGCGTGTCTACCAATGGGGCCTGCAGCGCTGCCTCAACGCCCCGCTCGTCGTCCTGGTGGCGTCGATTTTCTTTGCCGGCGCGGCGCTTGTCGCATTCTCGACCGTCAAAAACGAACTGACGCCGAACGAAGACCGCGCGATGGTGATGATGCGGCTCACCGCACCGCAGGGATCAAGCCTCGAATACACGCGTGACAAGCTGCAGCTCGTCGAAGAATACCTACAGCCGCTGCTCAAAAGCGGCGACATCCGAAACATCTTCTCGATCTCCGGGCAGGGCGGTTCGGCCAATAGCGGCTTCATGGTGCTGACGCTGGCGCCCTGGAGCGAGCGTCACCGGACGCAGGCGGAGATCGTTCAGGATATCAACCGGGCGGCAGCGCGTGTTCCCGCACTCCGCGGCAATGCGATCCAGTCGAACAGCCTGCGCATTCGCGGCGCCGGCAACGGCCTGCAGATGGCGGTCGTCGGCAATGATTACGAGAGCCTGACGGCTTCCGCGCTCAAGCTGGTGCAGGCGCTGGACGCGACCGGGCAGTATGATACGCCGCGCCTTACCAACGAGCCGACGCAGGCGCAGGTCTCGGTCGCCATCGACCGCGAACGCGCTTCGGATCTTGGCATCGATATCACGGGGCTTTCGACGGCGATGCAATCGCTGCTTGAGGGACGCTCCGTCGTCGACGTCTTCGTCAAGGGCGAAGCCTACCCGGTGCTGCTGACCTCGACCACCCGGCCGCTCGACGATCCGACGGATCTCGAAAACGTCTTCCTTAAAACAGGCGACGGCAAGATCGTACCGATATCGGTCATCGCTTCGATGAAGGAAGGGGCGGTCGCGCCGCAGCTGAATCGCGAATCGCAGCTGGCTTCGGTCGCAATCACCGCGGGCCTGAAGGATGGCATGTCGCTCGGCGATGCCGTCAAGCAGGTGACGGAGCTCGCGGCCCCGATCCTGCCGCCTGGCGCGCGTCTGGTTCCGCTTGCCGAAGCGGCCACCCTTGAAGAGAATTCGAGCGGCATGGCGCTGACTTTCGCCTTTGCGATCGTTATCATCTTCCTGGTGCTGGCGGCGCAGTTCGAAAGCGTGCTTTCCTCGCTGATCATCATGTCGACCGTTCCGCTTGGGCTCGCCTGCGCGGTCTTCGCGCTGATCATCACTGGGTCGAGCCTCAACATCTATAGCCAGATCGGCCTCGTGCTGCTTGTCGGGGTCATGGCGAAGAACGGCATCCTGATCGTCGAATTCGCCAACCAGCTGAGGGATCACGGGGTAGAGGTTCGCGAGGCGATCGAGCGAGCCTGCGCGCTTCGCCTTCGGCCGGTCATGATGACAATGATCGCGACCATTCTCGGCGGCGTTCCGCTGGTCTTCGCGCATGGAGCGGGCGCGGAAGCGCGCATTGCGCTTGGCTGGGTCATCGTCGGCGGATTGGGTTTCGCGACGCTGGTCACGCTCTTCATCACGCCGGTCGCGTATTTCCTCATCGCGCGCTTTGCCACGCCTCATGCTCACGAAGAGGCCCGGCTGCACGAGGAAATGGCGGTTGCGACACGTCCGAAAGTCGTGCCCGATCCGAAGCATCTCCAGGCCGCGGAATAAATCGGCCTTTCCCCGAAAGCGCGCCGCCGTCAAACACGGCGGCGTTTCTGCTCCTGAGCGCCTCATTTAACCGTTCGATCCCGCCGCGTTCCGTCGGCTCGGCGATCCGCTGGTCTCCACGCTCCGCGGTAACGCCTGTGGCAAATCGGTAAATATGCCGGGATTTGTGCAAGCGGCACGTGTCCAATCCACCGATTCTGCTCTATCCAGAGGAATGCGTTCATCTTGTCGCCGCATTTCCTAATATTTGCTCGCATCAGCTTCGAAGGGAGAGCTTTCTGTCTATGATCAAGAAATTCGTACTCTTGGCAGTTGCTGCCAGCTATTTGACCGCATGCACTACGACCGACCCCTATACGGGCGAGCAGAAAATGTCGAATACCGCGGGCGGCGCTATGCTCGGAGCTGTCGGCGGTGCGCTTGCCGGTGCCGCCCTTGGCGGACGCGGCCACGGCCCACGCAACGCGGCGCTGATCGGTGCCGGTCTCGGCGCGCTCGCCGGTGGTGCGATCGGCAACTACATGGACCAGCAGGAAGCGGAACTGCGCGCCCAGCTGCAGGGCACCGGCATTTCGGTCACGCGCAACGGCGACAACATCATCCTGAACATGCCATCGAACATCACCTTCGACGTCGATCAGGACGCCGTGAAGCCGGGCTTCTATCCGACGCTAAACTCGGTAGCGATCGTGTTGCGGAAGTTCAATCGCACGTTGATCGATATCAATGGCCATACGGATTCCACCGGCAACCTGCAGCACAATCAGGATCTGTCGCAGCGGCGCGCCCTTTCGGTTGCCGATTATCTCGGCGGGCAGGGTATCGACCAGCGCCGCGTCTCCGCCGTCGGCTTCGGTCCGTCGCAGCCGGTCGCGTCGAATGCGAGCGAAGCCGGACGCGCCCAGAACCGCCGCGTCGAAATTCAGATCGCGCCGATTACCGAGAGCTGATCTAGACGATACTAAATCGGACAGCCGGGCAATTTGCCCGGCTGTTTTCATTCATTAGATGGCGAATGCCACCAAGCCGTCTCAGGGCGGAAAGAGCTATTGCGGTGCAAGCCGCTCAAGTTCGTTCAGTCGTTTCAGAGCCGCTTGCTGGCGAAGCAAGCCGTAGTTGATGCCGCTCGCATTCAGCGAACTGCCCTCCTGATAGGGGAACTGATCAAAGTCTGCGAAGAAGTCCTTGATCTTGCCCTGTATCGGAACAAGCAGCCAGATGTTCCTGGCGAGGAACTCGATAGCGCCGCCGCCATCTTCCATGCCGCGTTCGTAGGGGTCCATGCGCAGGTTTGCGATAAGCGCCCAGCTCGGCACTTCTCGGGTAGCCGTTGCAATATTGCCGTGGCTGGCGATTGCGAAGCTTAGCTTCCAGTCGTTCCATCTGATGGCATTGAGGTTGCCGCCCTGATCGAAGTAGTAGACGGAATCGCGGGGACCGGTCGGAACCTCGCCCTTCAGGAAGGGCAGCAGATCGTAGCCGTCCAGATGCACTTTGAAGTCCTTGGTTCCAGATTTGAAACCTGCCTTCATTTGCTCCTTGAGGTCCGATACGCCAGCCGCGCTCGCGAACGTCGGCATCCAGTCCATAAGCGTGACGATCTCGTTGATTTCGGTTCCCGGTTTGACGACGCCCGGCCAGCGAACCATCATGGGAATGCGGAAGCCACCCTCCCATGTCGTGCCCTTCTCGCCGTGGAACATCGTCTGGGCTCCGTCCGGCCACAGCGCAAGCTCTGCGCCGTTGTCGGTCGTGTAGAGAACGATGGTGTTCTCGGCGATGCCCAGTTGATCCAACTGATCGAGAAGCTGGCCGACGTGGCCGTCATGCTCGACCATGCCGTCCGCATGGATACCTTTGCCCGTCTTTCCGAGAGAGTCTGCCTTCAGGTGGGTAAAGACGTGCATGCGCGTTGAGTTGAACCAGCAGAAGAAGGGCTTGTCTGCTTTTGCCTGCCGATCGATAAAGTTCTTGGCGGCTGCCAGGAATTCCTCGTCGACCGTCTCCATGCGCTTTATGGTGAGCGCGCCGGTGTCTTCGATTTTTCCATCAGCACTCGACTTGATCACGCCCCGAGGGCCGAACTGTCTGCGGAATGCCGGATCCTTCGGGTAGAAGTAGCCTTCAGGCTCTTCCTCGGCGTTGAGGTGATAGAGATTGCCGAAGAATTCGTCGAAGCCATGCTTGGTCGGCAGGTGCTGATCCTGGTCGCCAAGATGGTTCTTGCCGAATTGGCCTGTCGCGTAGCCCCGCGTTTTCATGACATCGGCAATCGTCGGCATCCAGTCCTGAATGCCGTGCGGATCGCCCGGCATGCCGATGGTCAGCAATCCCGTACGGAACGGCTCCTGCCCCAGGATGAAGGACGCTCGACCCGCAGTGCAGCTCTGCTGGCCATAGGAATCCGTGAAGATCGCGCCTTCCCTGGCAATGCGGTCGATGTTGGGTGTGCGATAGCCCATCAGACCCATCGTGTAGGCGCTGATTTGCGGTATACCGATGTCATCGCCGAAGATGACGAGGATGTTCGGAGGCCTGCCAGAGCCAGCTGACTGCGGTTGGGCGGTCTGTGCCGTCTGTGCGCTAGCGCGTTGTGCGGTGGACGCGACAGCAAGACCAGCGAGGGCAAGCGAACTGCCACCGAGCAGCAGATCGCGGCGGCTGACCGCCGTGGGCGCGTCAAGCGTCCTTCCGGTTTCACAATCTTCCATCGGGAGTCTCCTAGTGGTGAAATAGGCAGTGATGAAGTACGCACCGGAAAGCGTGTGTGAAAATCGGCAGATGCGGAAGTACGCAACGGTAAATGGAGACGTAAATTCGGTCGCTTAGGATTGGCGAAGATCGCCTTGCCGGAACTCAACGCCGCTATGTCGTTTCAGGCATGCATCTTTGCGCCCTTGGTGATCTTGTCGACGATCTTCTTATCGGCGCGCAAGGCGATCCCGACGACCTTGGCATCTTCTGGGGCGCGTTCGGCAAAGACCGCGCGGTTGGCGGCGTCATGGCCGGTCGCGAACATCTCCTCGATGAACAGCGAGGCGGCAATCTCACGCTCCAGCACGCGGCGATGTATCGCCGCAATGGTTGTCTCGTCGGCCGACAAAACGATAATGGGTTGGATGGACATGGCGTTGTAGAGGTTGCCGGCGCGGTCTTTGTAGGGCTCGCCAATGATCTGCGGATTTTGACCGGCGATGCCGCTCATCACGAAGGCGGTCACATTCAGCTTCTGCCATGACGCAAGATTGTTTCGCAGGACGATCGCAATTTTGGTATCAAACATTCCAGTCTCTTTCATGCCGTCTGAGGTCGCGTTGAGCCAGGATTTAACTCCGCCGGTATTCGAAGGTCTTGAACGTTTGTGCACGCTGCGGGATGGCGACGGCATTCTGACCGCGCCCGCTTTCCCGGGGATCGAGCGCATCGAGGCGCAGTTCAGGGGAAACGCCTTCGAGCCGCACCGTCACGATACCTACGCGCTTGGCGTAACGCTCAAGGGCGCGCAGGCATTTTACTATCGCGGCGAAAGACGCATCAGCCTGCCGGGGCAGGTCATCGTGCTCCATCCGGACGAGGAGCATGACGGCGGGGCAGGCTCCGATGACGGGCTGCAATATCGTATGCTCTATCTGGAGCCAGCGTTGCTTGCCGAGTGTCTCGAAGCGGAGAAACTCGGGCTGCCCTTTGTCGATCAGCCTGTAGTCGACGATGCGGGTCTTGCTGGTGTGTTGCTTGGCGCTCTCGCTGATCTCGATGGGGAGCTCGACGAGCTGTTCGTCGACGATTTCCTGATGCGGGTGGGGGATGGGCTGGCGAAACATGCGAAAGCGCAGCGGCGGCTGCTGGGCAACATAGCCTGGGGGCAAGCACGCCGTGCCCGCGACTACCTCGAAGCGCATGCGACGCAGACAGTGCGTTCCCGCGAGCTGGAATCCGTGACGGGGCTCGATCGCTTTGCGCTTTCGCGCCACTTCCGGGCTGCATTTGCGACCAGTCCCCATCGCTACCTGCTGATGCGACGGCTGCAGAAGGCGCGGGCGATGATCGGCGAGGGAGGCGAGCTCTCGGATGTCGCCTTCGCGACCGGCTTCGCAGACCAGAGCCACCTCAATCGGCATTTCAAGAAGGCCTATGGCATGACGCCCGGCCAGTGGGCCTCGCTCAGGCGGGCTTCTCGGCCAGGCCGCTCTTGCGGGCAATGAAACGCGCAAGCATTGGGCCGGTGAACAGAATCACGAGAAACCGCCCGACCTGCATCGCCATGATGAACGGCTGGTCGACATCGCTGGAGGCAGCGATGATGGCGACCGAATCGGCGCCGCCGGGGCTCGTGGCAAGATAGGCGGTCAGTGGATCGATGCCAGCAAGCTTGTGCAGCGCCACGGCCATGAGGCCGCAGATCCCGATCAGAAGCAGAATGGAAGCGGAGACGCGCGGCAAGGCACGGGCGACGTGTTTCATGATGGAGCGGGTGAAGCGGAGCCCGATGCTCCAGCCGATCATCGCATAGCTGAACGCAAGCAGCCACATGGGCAATTCGATCTTCATCAAGCCGAACCCCTGCAGAAGTGCACCGGCAAATAGAGGCGTGATGATGGTTCCGCCTTTGATGCGGAAACGAAAGACCGCATAGACGGAGCAGCAGGCAAGCAGCAGGGTCATCGCAAGAGCCGGCCAGTCGACCGGTGGAAACAGAATGAGCGGCGGCGGCTCTCCACCGTCGGTGGCGACCCAGAGATGCGAGATGGCGGACGCGGCAATGACGACGAAGACGACGCGCAGATACTGCATGAAGGCAACGAGGCGGGCATCAGCACCGTAGGACTCCGACATGATGACCATGGCCGAGGCGCCGCCAGGCGAGGAGCCCCAGACCGCGGTGGTTCCGGGGAGCACCTGCCAGCGCGTGAGGACATAGCCAAGCAGGCTTGCAACCGCGATGACCGAGAAGATGACCACCATGAAGAGCGGCGCGTCCTTGACCATCGTGCCGAGAATATCCGGCGTGATGGCGCGCGCCATCAGCAGACCGACGATAACCTGCCCGAACTGCAGCGGCCAATAGGGCACACGCACCTCACCCTTGCCGAAGACCAAGGCGAGAAACATCGCGGCGATCATCGGTCCGACGAGAAGCGAGGCTGGCAGACCGAAAAGCTCGAAAAAGGCGACAAGACCGGCGGAGAGGGCAAGCAGCAATGCCCATCTCGGCAGGCTGGCTTTCTGCATGGCGCGGCTTGCGGATTTAAAGAGCATGGAGCGGTTTCTTCTTGGCGAATGCACAGGAGCGCCGCCACGCGCATTGGGGGAAGTATCGGCGGGATGAAAAGAAGCGGCGGGGTCTGCCGCTGGCGCCACCCGGTATATTTGCCAGCGTGCACCGGGGTCAACTGCGAAATCTGGCTTTGGCGGAGGTATCGATCAAAGCCGGACGTTCGCAGCCAGAAAGTCGAGCAGAGCGCGCACGCGGGCCGGTAGCGGACCTCCCGCGCCTATATAGACCGCGTAGAATTCCTCGATATCGCCGGGATTGAGGTTTTCGAGGACGGGGACGAGTCTCCCGGCGGCGATGTCGGCACGAACGGTGAAATCGGCAAGCCGGGCGATACCCACTCCGGCGATCGCCATATGGCGCATCCCGTCGCCATCGCCGATCTGAACTCCCGGCGTGACCGGCACATGCACGGTTTCATCCTGATCGAGAAGCGGCCAGCCGGCGATGGCCCGGGAATAGGAAAAGCCGATACGGCAGTGCTTTTCGAGATCGGCGATCGATTTCGGTTCATCGTGGTGGTGCAGGTAGTCCGGCGAAGCGACGATGAGCTTGCGGGCTGCCCCGAGCTTGCGGGCAATCAGGCTGGAGTCCTTGAGCGGGCCGGCGCGGATCGCGACATCGGCGCGCTCTTCCATGAGATCGACGATCTTGTCAGTATAGGAAATGTCGAGTGTCACGGCCGGATGAAGCGCCATGAAGGCGGGCAGGAGTGGCGCGAGCACATGATTGCCGAAGGACGCGCTGGTATTGATGCGGATCGGACCCGCCGCTTGTTCGCCTGTCGAGGCGTGGCGCTCGGCCTCCGCGATGTCCGCCAAGATGGAAACGCTTCGTTCGTAGAAGGCGCAGCCCTCCGGCGTCAGCTGCAGGCGTCGCGTCGAGCGGTTGATCAGGCGCGTGCCCAGCCGGGTTTCGAGGCGGGCGACAAGCTTGCTGACGGCCGACGGCGTCATGCGGCAGGCCGTTGCGGCGGCGCTGAAACCGCCGAGCTCGACAGCGCGGACGAAGACCTCCATTTCGCCGGAGCGATTGATGTCCTGACGGCTCATGATGAATTCAAATCACAAATGAGTTTCTTGCCGGCAATCTATATCGTGCCTTCATGAGTGTCTATCTCTCTTGCAGCAACAGGAGACAAGTCATGGAATACAGGAATCTCGGTGCATCCGGTCTCAGAGTACCGGTCTTGAGCTTCGGCGCTGGCACGTTCGGCGGCAGTGGGCCGCTTTTCGGAGCATGGGGCAATACCGACGCGGCGGAGGCGCGGCGCCTCGTCGATATCTGCCTCGAGGCGGGCGTAAACCTCTTCGATACTGCTGACGTTTATTCCGCGGGCGCATCAGAGGAGGTCCTCGGGCAGGCGATCCGCGGAAAGCGCGACGCGGTGCTCATCTCCACGAAGACAGCGCTGCCGATGGGCGAGGGGCCGGCGGACTGGGGAAGCTCACGTTCGCGGCTGATCAAATCCGTCGATGATGCGCTTCGGCGCCTCGGCACCGACTATATCGATTTGCTGCAACTGCATGCCTTTGATGCCTCGACGCCGGTCGAGGAGGTACTTTCGACGCTCGATCGCCTCGTCGCTGCCGGAAAGCTCCGCTACATCGGCGCTTCGAATTTCGCCGGCTGGGAGCTGATGAAGTCGCTCGCCGTTTCCGAGAGACATGGCTATCCGCGTCATGTGGCGCATCAGGTCTACTACTCGCTGGCAGGCCGCGATTACGAGTGGGAGCTGATGCCGCTCGCTGCTGACCAGGGCGTGGGTGCGCTGGTCTGGAGCCCGCTCGCCTGGGGCAGACTTACCGGCAAAATTCGCCGCGAGCAGCCGCTGCCGGAAGGAAGCCGGCTGCACCAGACGGCGGAATATGGTCCGCCGGTTGATGACGAAACGCTGTTCAATATTGTCGACGTGCTTGACGAGATAGCCGCCGAGACCGGCAAGACGGTGCCGCAGATCGCCATCAACTGGCTGACCACCCGGCCAACCGTTTCCAGCGTGATCATCGGGGCGCGCAACGAGGAGCAACTGCGCCAGAACCTCGCTTCCGTCGGTTGGTCTTTGACCAAGGAGCAGGTCGAGAGGCTCGACAAGGTCAGCAGCGTGTCGGCGCCTTACCCTTATTTTCCTTACAGAAGGCAGGAAGGTTTCGCCCGGCTCAATCCGCCGCTCGTTTGATCGATACTGGACAGGCGCCATCCGTTGCCCCATACCAACCTGCCTGTAGCGGCGGAAAAGATGGGAGATCAACAGGATGGCGCTCAAGGATGCAAAAGCCGGAAAACGCAATGAGACGGGCATTTCTGCCGTTCTCGGCATCTTGAAGCAGCGTTTCGGCGAGCGCTTCCAGACCGGAGAATCCTTCCGCCTACAGCATGCGCATACAACCACCTACATTCCCGCGCAGCTGCCGGATGGCGTGCTGTTCGCCGAAACCGCAGACGACGTGAAGGCGGCGGTCAAGCTCTGCGCGGAGCACAAGGTGCCGGTTATCGGCTTCGGTACGGGCTCTTCGCTGGAGGGGCAGGTCAATGCACCGAATGGCGGAATTTCGATCGATTTCAGCCGAATGAATCGGGTTCTTGAAGTAAACGCCGAGGATCTCGATTGCACCGTTGAGCCGGGCATTACGCGTGAAGAGCTGAATGTTTATCTTCGCGATACCGGCCTGTTCTTTCCAATCGACCCCGGTGCAAATGCCTCGATCGGCGGGATGGCTTCCACGCGGGCTTCCGGAACCAACGCCGTTCGCTACGGCACAATGAAGGACAACGTGCTGTCGGTGACGGCCGTGACAGCCAACGGCGAGGAGATCCGCACCGCGCGCCGGGCGCGCAAATCCTCTGCGGGTTATGATTTGACCCGGCTTTTCGTCGGGGCCGAAGGCACGCTTGGAATTCTCACCTCCGTGACGTTGCGGCTGCAGGGGATTCCCCAGAAGATCGCAGGCGGCGCCTGCGCCTTTCCGACGATCAAGGCCGCCTGCGACGCGGTCATCATGACCATCCAGATGGGTATTCCGGTTTCGCGCATCGAGTTGCTCGACGAGGTGCAGATGCGCGCTTGCAACGCCTATTCGGGACTGAGCTATGCCGAAAGCCCGACGCTCTTCCTCGAATTTCATGGAACGGACGAAAGCGTCGAGATTCAATCGGCGCAGTTTGCGGAGATTGCGGCCGAATGCGGCGGCGGGGAATTCCTTTGGACGGCGAATGCCGAGGAGCGCAACAAGCTCTGGAAGGCGCGGCATGACGCGTACTGGGCCTGCCGGGCGCTGGCGCCCAGCCTTGCCGCACTTTCGACCGATGTCTGTGTTCCAATATCACGGCTTGCGGATTGTGTTGCCGAGACGCAGGCCGACATCCAGGAACATGGTCTGCTGGCGCCGATCGTCGGTCATGCGGGGGACGGGAACTTTCACGTGCTCCTGCTGTTCGATGACAAGACGGCTGAAGGCGTCGCCGTTGCGGAGAATTTCGTGGCGCGGCTTAATCAGCGAGCTTTGGCCATGGATGGGACATGCACCGGTGAGCATGGGATAGGACAGGGAAAGATGGCGTTTCTCGAGCAGGAGCTTGGCGGTGCCGTCGATCTTATGCGGCAGGTCAAGCAGGCGCTCGACCCTGACGATATCTTCAATCCCGGCAAGATCTTTCATCTTGGCTGAAAACGGAACAAGCTCATGATCTTCGGCCTTGCTCCCGACATGAATAACAGTAGTGTCGGCAACAGATTCCCGATTGGAGAATGCTTGATTTGATAGGCCGGTTCCTCGTCTTTCTGGGGGGAGTGATCGTCGTAGTGCTCTTCGTGGCGCTGCTCGCTCCGCTTTTCATTGACTGGACCGACTTCCGCAAGAATTTCGAGGATCAGGCCAGCCGCATCATCGGCAAAAAGGTGACCGTGCATGGCACCGTCGATGCGCGCCTCTTGCCGTTCCCGTCGGTCACTCTGCATGACGTGCGCGTCGGCCAGGAATCAGACGGCCAGCCGGTCGTCCAGGTCGAGCAATTCGCCATGGATGCCGAGCTTGCGCCGTTCCTTTCCGGCGAGGCGCTGATTTTCGACATGCGCGTCGTCAATCCGAAATTGCGCCTGCGGCTGCTCAACGACGGAACTCTGGACTGGATGCGCGGCAGCCGGCCGGAGATTCCGGCAAAAACGGTCGTCCTCGAAAGTGTCCATGTGACGGGCGGCGACCTGCAGTTCATCGACGATCAATCGGGCCGCTCCCGCCGCATCACGGGACTGAACGCCGAGATGTCCGCGAAGTCGCTGGCAGGCCCATGGCGGATCGAAGGCGACGCATCGCTGGATGGCGATCATGGCAGCTTCTCGATTTCAAGCGGTCAGCCGGACGAGAACGGCGTGTTGAAGGTTCGCACCCAGCTGGCACCCGATCGGCATCCGGTCAAAATCGATCTCGACGGCGAACTGAAGCTGGTCGACCGTAAGCCAAACTATCAGGGCCTCATGTCGGCCGCGATCGAAAACCGAGCCAAATCGGATGACAAGAGCACGCCGCCGCCGCGCGTCAAGGGCCGCTTCGAACTGACCAACGAACGCATCCGGGTACCCGAATACCGGATGGAGATCGGGTCTGCAGACGATCCCTACATCATCACCGGCGAGGCGACGCTCGATACCGGAAACGCTCCGGAATTTCTGCTGGTCGCCAATGGCCAGCAGATCGACGTCAACAGGATCGGCAATCAGGGTGCCGGCGGCAAGACCACCCGGGACCCCACCCAATCTGCACGGCAGCGGCTCAATTCGTTGATCAGCATCGTCGCCCAGGTTCCCGTGCCGCAGGTGCCGGGAAAGGCGAGCGTCAAACTGCCGGCGATCGTTGCCGGGGACACGACCATTCGGGATGTGCAGCTCGATCTGGAGCCGGCCGGCGACGGCTGGACGATCGACAATGCCGTCGGGACACTGCCGGGGCGGACCCAGGTGGAGGGTATGGGCCAGCTGAAGCTCAGAGGCGAACCTTCCTTTAACGGCCAGCTTACCGTTGCCTCCAATCAGCCCTCGGGGCTTGCCTCCTGGCTTGCAGGCTCCGTCGACCCCGCGATCCGCCAGTTGAAGCAGGCAGGCTTTTCAGCCGATGTCAGTCTGACCCACCAGCATCAGAGCTTCAACAACCTGGAGATTGCCGTCGGTTCTGCCACGCTGAAAGGCAAGTTGGATCGGCAGGCCCCGGAGAACCAGACGCCCTTGCTGAACGTCGATCTCGCCGGCGATGCCCTCGACCTTGATGCACTGAGGGCCTTGACCGGCCTTTTCACGGGGCAGGACGCGGGCGACAATGTGCTCGACCACAAGATCACCGCGCATTTGAAGGCAGACAAATTCAGTGCTTTCGGCGTCGAGGCGCAGAATGTCGAGACGAGCTTTACGATCGCCGATGGGGCGCTTGCCGTCGACAAACTGAACGCCAAGAATTTGGCCGGCGCGGAATTGACGGCCACCGGCCGGGCTGAGGGCTCATTGCTCGACTACAAGGGCTCGGGCGAGATCACCTTCAAGTCGGCCGATCCGGGGCCGTTCTTCACGATGCTGAAGGAGCATCTGCCGCATCATCCGGTCATGGACAGACTGGTGCGCAATGCCGCCTGGTATACCAATACGGCCCTGCGCGGTGCACTCACGCTGGGCGGCGATCAGGGCGATGGGCTTGCGGTGACGCTTGCCGGCGTGTCGAACGGCAGCCGTGTGAACCTCGATTACCGTATGTCGGACCTTCTGGCGCTGACCGGCAAGGGTACGACAAGCCTGGAGGCCACGCTTGAAAACAGCACGACCTCGATCCTGTTCGGGCAGGCGGGGCTCGATCCCCTGCCGGTGGAGGCTGATGCCAACGGACGTCTCACTCTGAAGGTGCAGGCAAGCGGCACCGATCCGGCCGATGCGTCGCTCACCTTTGCGACCGACCGCACATCCTTTACCGCCAACGGCAAAGTCGATGTTCGTCCCGGAAATTTCATGAACGGCCAGATCGGCGTCTCATTGGAAAGCGCGGATCTCGACCCCTATCTCATCATGAACGGCATGGCGCTGCCGCAGATGGGCACCGGGTTGCCCTTCGGCCTGCAGACGACCGCGACCGTCGATGGGGACAAGATCGTTTTTGCCGACCTCAAGGGGCATGCGGCGGACAATCAGTTTTCGGGTGCGGTGACCGTCGATCGCAAGGCAGACAAATCGACGGCGAGCGGCGAGCTTGCGCTTGACAGTGCCGATGCGACCTGGCTGGGGGAGGCCATCTATGGCCCGATGACCGATGCTGCAACCGGCAGCCTCTCGACGGCCGCACTTGGTCAACCGATCTTCAAGGATATGGACGTCAACCTGAAACTTTCGGCCAAGGAGTTCTGGCCGGGATGGTCGGGAGCCGTGACCGGTTTCACGAGCAATGTCGCCTATAAGGGCGATGAATTGCAACTGAACGACATGAAGGGCGGATGGAACGGCGGCCAGCTTTCCGGCAATGCGCTATTCACCAATGCCAATGGCACCGGTTTATTTCAGACGCAGCTTTCGCTCGCAAATTCGGATCTCAGCGGCGTCGTTTGGCAGCGCGACGGGGCGCCCTTGGCGAACGGCAAGTTCGGACTTTCGCTCGGCATGGAAGCCTCCGGCAAGACGATGGTCGACCTCGCAGGTTCCGTAACGGGATCCGGTGAACTGCAGCTCGCGGATACCAGCGTGCGCGGGCTCAATCTCGCAATCCTGGCGCCGCTGCTTGCCGCCACCGACCCGATGCAGGATCAGCTTAACGCCGGGAAGATACATCCGATCGTCGAGACGTTGCTCAACAACGGAGAGGCGAAGCTCCCGCCGACGGCGATTCCGTTCAACATCGCCGACGGTGTTCTTCGCGTGCAGAATGTCAGTGCTGCCAACGAGCTCGCCACCGTCACCGGAAATGCGCAGGTCAGCCTGCCGCAGAAACGCATCACCGCATCGCTGAACATTGCCCTCAATCCCGGCAAGGAGACCCTTCCGGGCGCTGAGCCAGCAATCCGGCTGGATTACTCCGGATTGCTGGCATCGCCCGGCCGCACCATGGATGTCACCGACATCACCGGATATCTGTCGCTGCGTGCCTTCGAGCGCGAACGCCGGCGTGTCGAGCGGCTCCAGTCGAACGTGCTCGAAAAGCAGCGGTTGCGGCGCGAGGTGGCTCTCTACAAGTTCAACGATGGCGAGCGCGTGAGGGCGGCCAAGATCGAAGCCGAGCGCAGGGCCGAGGAGGAGCGTCTGCGGATGCTTGCCGCGGAAGCTGCAAGGCAAAAGGCCGAGGCGGAGGCGAAAGCCAAGGCAGAGGCGGAGGCGAGGGCAAAGGCAGCCGAAGAAGCCAAGGCGAAGGCGGATGCCGAAGCAAAGGCAGCCGCCGAGGCGAAGGCCGCCGCGGAAGCCGAAGCCGCGCGCCGCGCCCAGCAGCTCAATCAGTCGCCGCTCATGGGTAACCAGCTCAATTTCGAGGATTTACCCGGCGTGACGATGCCGCAGTGAGGTTCTAGCGGCGATCCTTTAGCCAGCTCAAGACATGAAGCCGGAGAGCGGAGGAGAGGTTGCTGTCCGGCGGGCGCTTGTCATCGATTTCGGAGATAAGGGCGGCGAGGGGCATTGCGCGAGCCGCGGCGATCGCCTTCAGTTCAGCCCAGAATTCGTCTTCCAGTGAGAAGCTGGTGCGGTGGCCATGCAGACTGGCAGAGTGCTTGCGGATCATCGGACGTCCCGTAAGCCAGTTTTCTCAAGAACTAAGTGAGGAAATTCTGCCAATAATTTGATCTGAGCGTTCTTCCGGCTCCGCTGCGCCGTCATTCGCGGTCTTCGTCTTTTTCTATGCGGCCCTGCCGGTGAGCCTTTTCGGCCTTTTCGTTCAGCGCCTTTGTCAGGTTCTTCTCAGTCTTCGTACGGCCGAAGCTGATACGATTCTGCTCGGCCTGCTTTTCCTTTTCGGAGCGGGTCTGTTTTTTCTTGAACTGGCGGAGGTTGACGATTTCGGCGCTCATGGCTTGCCTCCATCCGGCTTCGAAAGGGAGCATGAAAAAGGGAAGCCGTGGCTTCCCTTTTTGGTTTACTGCTTTTTGCGGAAAGCGTCGAGCGAGACGACGGAACCGGGCTTCTTGTCGTCGCCGCCTTCGGCAGGCTTGGCGGCCGGGGTTTCTTCGCCCTTCTCGGCCGCGACCGGATAGGCGGTGATTTCAGCGTCGGGCTGCTCTTCACCGTCTGCCAGCGGCACGTCGAACTCCAGTTCGAAATTGACCGAAGGGTCGTAGAAGCCGCGAATCGCGTTGAACGGAATCACCAGCTTCTCGGGAACGTCGGAGAACGAAAGGCCGATCTCGAACAGCGATTCGGTGATCTTCAGATCCCAGAACTGGTGCTGGATCACGATGGTCATCTGCTCCGGATACTTGGACTTCAGATGCTGCGAGATGCGGACGCCGGGCGCGCCGGTCAGGAAAGTGATAAAGAAATGATGGTCGCCGGGCAGGCGGCCCGTCGTTGCGACTTCGGACAAGACCTTGCGAATCACGCCGCGCAGCGCGTCCTGTGCCAGAATGTCGTAGCGGATATGATCCTGCCCCATGCTTTTCCTGTCTTTCTTTGGTTCGGAAGTCTTTTCTCAAGGTTATATGCCACGTCGGGCAGCCTTGGGAAAGTCTGGTATCCGGGTCACGCGTCACAAACATACATGATTTGGGTGGCAGGGAGAAGGTGAAGGCTTCTGTTGCCAGGTGCCTTCGGACCCCGCCTTTCGGTGCTAACCGCAAGGACTTAGAGCGGAATTCCCGCACCGCCATTAGGCAGCGAGAGCGTATTCCTTAGCGTTGTTGTCGTTTGCAACTACACTTTTGACCCGATAACGGCGGTATCATGCCGAGCAAAAAGTCGATCTTTACACCCTTGTCGATCCTATTTCGCCCCCATCAAAAGCAGGCCAGACCACGAAGATCGACCGCCTGTTTTTGGTGGAGGCGCCGGGTACCGCCCCCGGGTCCAATAGGTTTATTACACCGCTCATTTATCGCCATAGCCGGTCCGAAAACCGACAGTGCTGATATAGTGTTTTCAGAAGCGTATGGAAAGGGGATACGTCACAAAAGCGTTGCGGGCGGCAAGACAATTGCCGGGACAACCCCCATTCGGACGTTGGTTTCGGCAGCGGCAGCGCTTAGATTGAGCCAACGGAATCGGCGGCGGTAAGGACTCGACGAGTTGCGACGGTCGGCACTCGGCTCTCTTGAGCGCGTGCGGCGGCGCTGAGTGGCCGGCTGGGTGTGCGGATTGTTCTGCAATCCACATGATCGCAAACAGGGAGACATGGATGCTGCGCCATCCTGAATATCAGTACCTCGATATCATGGCCCACCTGCTTGAGAAGGGCGACCGGCGCATGGACCGCACCGGCGAAGGCACCCTGTCGATGTTCGGCGCGATGATGCGCTTCGATCTCTCGGACGGCAGCTTTCCGGCCTTCACAACCAAAAAGGTCTACTGGAAGACGGCGGTAAAGGAGATGCTCTGGTTCCTGACCGGACAGACAAACATCCAGTCGCTGCTCAGGGAAAACGTCAAGATATGGACGGACTGGCCGCTCGCCGCATACCGCAAGGCGACGGGCGAAAAGATATCCCAGGAGGCGTTCGAGAGGCGGATTCTTGAGGATGATGCTTTCGCGGCAAAGTGGGGCGATCTCGGGCCGGTCTACGGCAAGCAGTGGAGACGATGGCTGGACGGCAATGGGGTGGAGCACGATCAAATCGGCGCTCTCATGCATAGCTTGAAAACCAATCCGACGAGCCGGCGCATGCTGTTCCACGCGTGGAACGTGGGCGAACTGGATCAGATGGCGCTTCCGCCTTGCCACATGGTCTATCAGTTTCACGTCTCCGGATTGCAAGGTGAGGGCCGGCCGCGGCTTTCGATGCTCGTGACCCAGCGCTCCTGCGATATTTTCCTCGGAGCGCCATTCAACATCTGCCAACAGGCCGCGCTGCTTGCCATGATTGCGCAGCAGGCCGAGATGGATCGCGGTGAGCTCATCTGGGTTGGGGGCGATACGCATCTTTATCTGAACCATCTGGAGCAAGCCAAGGAGCAGCTCTCACGCGAGCCAATGGCCTTTCCCAAGTTGGTGCTGAAGCGGAAGCCCGATGGGATCGACGGCTATCGGATCGAGGACTTCGAGGTGACGGGCTACGATTCTCACCCTGCGATCGAAGCGCCGGTTGCGGTCTGACCAAGCCCGGCAGTCCCCTAGCTGTTCGCGCCTCAGCGAAGTAAACTGCGACGCAGGTTTCCGGGTGTTTGAATTTCGAAGACGGAGGAGCAGATAGGACGGCGGCATGAACGGGGCGAGCGAGAATTTACGCGACAGTTCAGGCGCGGTGATACGGCCGCCGATCGCCTGGGCGCTTGCGGTGATCGCCGGGCTTGCGCTCGATTGGGTCTATCCGCTGCCTTTCCTGCCGGCGGCAGTGCCGCGCGGCTGGCTCGGCGGCATCGTGTTCGTCGCCGGCCTGGCGCTGCTGATCTGGGCGGCGACGACCTTCCGCCGCGCCGGGACGCAGATCCCGACCACCCAGCCGACGACGACAATCGTCGCCGCAGGCCCCTACCGTTTCACGCGCAACCCGATCTACACCGGCATGTTCCTCGGCCTCATCGGGCTTTCTGTCGTCTTCGACAGCCTGTGGCTGATTGTCATGCTGGTGCCGTTCTATCTCGTCATCCGCTACGGCGTCGTCGCCCGCGAGGAGGCCTATCTCGAGCGGAAGTTCGGTGACGTCTATCTCGCCTACAAGGCCCGTGTTGGGCGGTGGCTATAGCGAGGCGAAGAAGGGCAAGCTGCTGGACCCGAGCGATCGGAACGGGTCCAGCGCGATCTCCGGGGCATCCCACTCCTGGCGGAGAGGGCGCCGCGCCGCTCACCGTTCCGTTACGGTAATGCGACCCCGCATGTTCGGATGAAAGCGGCAGAAATAGTCGAGGCTTCCCGCCTTGTTCATCACCATCGACCCTGACTTGTGAGGTGCAATCACGACATCGAAGCCGCCCTTGACAGTTGCTGTATGGGCGAACGGATCCTTGTTCACCCATTCAATTGTATCGCCTACCACCACCGTGACTTCCACAGGCTGAAAACCCAGCTTGTCGAGAACCACCTGGACGGTGGCAGCGTGGGCTGGGAGGGCAGCCAAGGTCATGGCCACCCCGCCCAGCGCTGAAAGGAAGCGCTTTGCCGCCATCGCGATGACTTTACTTCAACATCGCCGCGACGTGTTCGGCATGCTGCTGGTGTCCCTGAAACACCTTCAGACCCGTCTGCAGTAGATCCTTCAGGTCCGCGTTTTTCGCGGAGGGGATGAGCAAGGTTTCGAGCGCGCCATTGACCTGCTTGTGGTAGGCAACCTCGTTCTCGATATACGCCTTGTCGAACGCGGCGCCCTTGAGCTTGGCAAGACGCTTCCTCTCCTCGCCTGCAGCCTTTGTCAAATCCTTGCTGGTCGCGTTATCCTCCGGCTTCACGTTGAGTTTCTTGACCAGGTCGAGCGCCTGTTTGTTGACGGCCTCATGGTCGCGGATCATGTCCTTGGCAAAGGAGACGACCTCTTGGTTTTTCGATACTTCGACCGCCTGCTTGGCCGCATCGATATCGATTTCGCTCGCGGTGTAGGCGATGTGTGCGATCTGAGGGTCCGTCGGTGCGGTGCCGGCGGCAAACGCAGGAGTACCTAGAAGGCTGAGGGCGGCGTACATTGTGGTTAGTCGCGCAAACATGGGGATGCTCCTCTTTGCGGGCCAAAGCGGCCCGATGGTGTTGCAAAACAACCTCTTGGATGCACGCGGACCAAGAAGGTTCCCGCTTATTCGGTAAGGCCAAGCCGATTGATGACTTTTTCTGTCAAACGCTCACAGCGCCAGCCGGCGAACGGGAAAACATCGAGAAAAGCCGGGCCGATCTGTTCGTCGAGCTTGCGCCGCAGGAGCGCTCTTGCCCTGTGGAGCCTCGTCTTGACCGTCTCGGCCCGAATGCCAAGAAGGCTCGCCGTGTCGTCTATGCTCATGCCCTCGACGACTCTGGCGATAAAAACCAGGCGAAAACTCTCGGGCAATGTGTCCATCGCCTCCTCGACCAATCGCACTATCTGCCTTTGCGCCATCGCCTTTTCCGGATCATCTACGTCCATAACGGCCGGAAACCGCAAGATTTCCGCTCCCTTTTCTTCCGCTGTCAAAGGAACTTCGGATCGACGCGCTGATTGCCTTAGCCTGCCCAGCGCCTCGTTCAAGGCGATACGGTGCAGCCAGGTCGACAGCAGCGCCTCACCTCGAAACTGGTCGAGATGCTGAAAAGCGCGAACATAGGTCTCCTGAACGATGTCTTCGGCCACGCTGTCGTCGCGGACCACGCCGCGGGCAATGCGAAATAGCTGCTGGTTATATCTGCGCATGATGGCGCGAAAGGCCTCAGGCTCCTTTCGGCGCGCGCCGGCAACGAGATCCGCATCGTCGGATCCCGAGGGCAATGCAAGCTTTCTGTTTTCAGGATAGGTCGTTTTCATTCGGGCTCCAATCCTGAATTGGATGATCAAAACGGGATAAGGTTCCCAAGTTTTTGATTTATTATGCAGCCGACGACATTCAAATGTGAATAGGCTTCATCACTCCGACCGATCGAGACAGAGGAGCGCTATCTGATGCAGGGCAGGTGGGGGTACTGAAGGCTTCGCCGCTGACGACAGCTTGACTGCCGCCGCTGCCAAAAGCGACGCCCGGTATCTGACTTGGGTATGTCGACGCGACGAACGACGCAGTGCCTAGACGTTCAAGCGTTGCTGCGTCTCTCGGTCAAAGAAATGAACCTTGTCCGTTGCGAACGAAAGCTTCACGCGCTGTTCCGGAACCAGTTCGACACGTTCGCGGACGACCCATGTCAGTTCCTTGCCTTCAAGCTCCACCGCAACATGGGTCTCGGAACCTGTGGGCTCGACCACCTTGACCACCGCGTCGACACCGTTCTCGCCGCCCAAGGCGATGTCTTCCGGACGAATGCCCAACGTCAACGGTTGCCTTGCAGAGTTGGCCGGCGCCCGCGACAGCTTCACGCGCGAACCTCCCGATAGCGACAACGCGGGACTCCCGGCATCCTGCAGGGTTCCCTCGAGAAAGTTCATGGCGGGGGAGCCCAGGAAACCGGCAACGAAGATGTTGCGGGGCCGGTCGTAGAGCTCCAGCGGGCTGCCGATCTGTTCGACACGACCGCCTTGGAGCACGACGATCTTGTCAGCCATGGTCATGGCTTCGATCTGGTCGTGGGTGACGTAGACGATAGTCGTCTTGAGGCGCTGGTGCAGCGCTTTGATTTCCGCTCTCATCTTCACACGCAGCTTCGCGTCCAGGTTTGAGAGGGGCTCGTCGAAGAGAAACACTTTCGGATCTCGAACGATGGCGCGACCCATGGCAACGCGCTGCCGCTGTCCGCCCGACAACTGGGCGGGCTTTCGATCGAGGAGGGGCTGCAATCCCAGAATGGCCGCAGCTTCACTCACCTTCTTCTCGATTTCCGGCCGCTTGACGCCCGCGAGCTCGAGCGCAAATCCCATGTTCTGCTCCACCGTCATTTGCGGGTAGAGCGCGTAGTTCTGGAAGACCATCGCGATATCGCGATCCTTCGGCTGCAGATTGTTCACAACCCGGCCGTCAATGCTGATCTGGCCGGCCGTAATCTCCTCAAGCCCGGCAATCATGCGCAGCAATGTCGACTTGCCGCAGCCGGAGGGGCCGACGAGAATGACAAATTCACCGTCGGCGATCTCGACGTCGACACCGTGGATGATGTCCACCGCGCCGAAGGACTTCTTGACGTTCTTGATGCTCAACCCTGACATCGGGACCTCTTTTTATATCTTCAGCGCTTCCGGCGGACGCGCAGTGCCTGGTACGGCTTGCGCGGAATTTGGACGCCAAAGGCCGCGTCCGGCTTGCCTCCGCGGACAATCGCGCCGTGGCGGGTGGGATGGGGAACGGGAGCCTCCACCTTCTTCGCCGGCGTGACCGTCATTTCCCAGGTGTCGATGAGATCGACGTCATAGTCGTCGCTGTCGAGCGGCAGGCCCGAGGACCAGATGACCGGCTGGTGCTCGCCGAGGTAGATCAGACGGAAGTCGCCGTCGCCGTCGCGCGCTCCCGACACGCGGGACCAGGGCCACTCGCCGATGACGCCAAGAGGCTCCAGCCCGTGCTTCACGTCCGCCTCGAGCAGGTCCCTGAGGAAGCCGATACGCTTCCACGCCTCGCCATGCAGCTCTCCGCCCTTGGCCCACCAGATCAGATCCTCCGGATGGGAATAAGTCTCGCCATGGCCGGCATATCCGCCGCGCGCCATGGTGATCCAGAAGCGGTGCACCAGTTCCCGGGCGCTGAGATTGCCCCAGGATTGCATGATGTCGCCTTCATATTCGGGCTCGTCGTTGACGACTGGCTTGCCGTAGGCGTTGCGCCACTCCTGAGTGCGCTTGACGTCGGGATTTTGAATGCACGTGTGAGTGACCCAGGGCTTGCGATGGTCAAAGTTTGCCGTCACGTCGCCATTATGGATGGAGCGCAGGTGCTGGTAGGGATCGTTCTCTTCCAGGATGTGGAAGTAGCGATCCCATTGCTCCATCGGCTTCGTATCGATGAGGAAGTCATATTCGTTGGCAAGCGACCACCAGACATTCCGGAAGGCGGACAAACGCGCGGCCAGATATTCGACATAGCGAAAATCCTGTGCGGCCGACATGTCCGCGTAACCCCAGCGATCGTAAGGGTGGAACATGATGATGTCGGCTTCGATCCCGAGCGCGCAGAGTGCCGCCACCTGCTTTTCGAAGTGCCGGAAGAGGGCGGGGTTGGGTCTGTCGAAGTCTTCCTTGCCATCGGCGTCCTTCTCAAAGCACGCATGCAGAGGCTCGTTGACGTTATACGGGTAATCCTTCGGAAAGACGCCCATGCGGATCTTGTTGAAGCGCGTCTTCTTCAGCGTCTCCAGCGTCTGCTGCTGCATCTCAAGCGGCTGGTGCGTCCAAGCATAGCAGGTTGTTCCAAAAGACAGAAACGGCGTCCCATCGGCGTAGGCGAAATGAAACTTGTTGCGCACGCGCACCGGGCCGTGGTTGCCGGCCGATGGGGCCGTTGCGACCAGTGAACCAGTCTTGCCGTCGAGTGCCGCGGTCTTGGAACGGGTCAGGAAAGACCATTCGCCCTCGACATCGGGCATGAAGCGGACACGATAGGTGCCATTGCCGTCATAGAAACCCGGAACCCGAACTTCCCGGCTCTTGTGGGTGAAGACGGCATCGAATGCCACGTCGAGATAGGGGTTGCCGTCGGAGGGTCCATCAAAGGAAGCTTCGAACACGCCCCATTTTTCGACTGTTGCATTAGACATAGAATTCTCTCCTCATGAAAATTTCTCTGGCCATCAGCCTTTGACGGCACCGGACGTGAGGCCGGACACGAAGTAGCGTTGGAACATCAGGTAGACGATGGTCGCCGGTAGGACGGTCATGACGATCGCCGCGTTGAGCTGGCCGTAGTTGCTCGAGAACTGTCCCTGAAAGGACATGAGACCAAGCGGCAGAGTCCACATGTGCTGATCCTGAAGCAGCACCAGCGCCATGGCGAATTCATTCCAGGTCGAAACGAAGTCGAGAATGAGCAGTGCCGCAAGGACAGGAAGGCAGACCGGAAGGAATATGCGCCGGAAGATCGTGAAGTGAGTTGCGCCGTCAATCAACGCCGCTTCCGACAGTTCCTTCGGAATTGCCTTGAAGAAGCCGTGCAGGATGAAGACCTGATAAGGCACCCCGAAGGCGATGTATGGCAGGATAACGCCCGGATAGGTGTCGATAAGCCCGAAGGAGTTCACGAGCGTGAACAACGGCGCAAGCATGACCTGAAACGGAATCATCGTGCCGAACACGACGACCAATAGCAGCGCCTTAGTGACCTTGAGCTTGATCTTCGCAAGCGCGTAAGCCGCCATGGCGGAAAGCGCGAGACCGAGCGGCACCTTGATCACCGTGATGATGACGCTGTTGAAGAAGGAGCTGGCAAAGTTCCCGCGGCTCCATGCGCCGCTGTAGTTGTCGTAGGCAAGCTCCGTCGGCGGCATGAATGCGCCTGTACTCGTGACCGCGGCCGGCGTCTTCAGCGATGTGAACACAATGAAGACGAACGGTGCCACCCAGATGAGTGCAACCAAGACCAAGGCGATCCAGAGAGCAATCAGGACCGGATCGCGCTTGAGCGTGGACGTCTCGGCGTGAGCCTGTGCGACGGTTGAATCGGTCTGGACGGCTGTCACGATTCTGCCTCCTCCTTTTTCTGGGTCCATCGCAGGTAGGGAATGACGATTGCGATGGTGATCAGGAGCAGCACGACCGATATGGCCGCGCCTCGACCGAAATCGAAAATCTGCATGGCCTGTGTGAACGCCCAAAGCGCGAGCATCTGGGTGGATTGCGCGGGCCCACCGCCTGTCAGACCATAGACGATGTCGAAAGCCTTCAGCGACGAGATGATCGAAAGAACCAGCACGATCGTCACGGTCGGGCGGAGCGCGGGCAAGGTCACATGCTTGAAGACGGCCCACCGGCCAGCGCCGTCGATCCGGGCGGCCTCCACGAGAGTCTGGGAGACATTCTGCAAGCCCGCCAGGAACAGGACCATTGAGAAACCGACCGTTTGCCAGAGGTAGGCGACGAAGACCGAATAGAGGGCGATTTTCTGGTTGCCCAGCCAGTCCTGGATCCAGGTCTGCAGACCCCACGACGTCAGCAGCTGGCTGAACAGTCCGAAGAAGGGGTCGTACATCCACTTCCACATCGTCGCGACCGCGATCGGCGCGATGATAACCGGAAGGTAGAAAATGGCTCGGAGGCTGTTACGCCCGAAAATCCTCTGATTGAGGCTGAGCGCCAGCAGAAGACCCACCGTCGGAGGGAACACCAGGCTCATCAGCGTCCAGATGACCGTATTGCGGAAAGCAACCCAAAAGACCGGATCTCTCGTGAAAATCGCCGAGTAGTTCGCAAGCCCGACGAATTGCCGCTGCGGATCCAGTCCGTTCCACTTCTGAAAGCTCAAAATGACCACATTGAGCATCGGATAAAGGGCGAATACTGCGTAGATCGCCAAGGCCGGCACGAGCAGGATGAGCGCTTGCACGCGCGGATCATGTGTCGTTTGTCGTAGTGACATGCTCTCCTCCGGGCAGCGCGAGGCCGCTGCCTGTCTTCATGATGGTGCGCCGGTCGACCGACACGCGGAGCAGTCGACTGGCGACTTGGGAGGAATTACGTCCGGCTTGCGATAAAGCTTTGCAGCTGCTTCGGGGCCTCAGCCGGCTCGATATTGCCCGATGCAACGTCGTTGATGACGCGGAAATATTCCGTCGTCACATCGAGCGGAAACGCCTGGTCACCGTTCATGTAGATCTTGCTGTACTTCTTGAAGATATCCAGCCATTCCGCCTCGAGCGGCTTCTGGTTGGTGTACTGCACGTTCTTGTTGACGGAGATCGAGCTGACCTGCCCGACCAGATCCTGCTGAACCTTGTTCGAGAGGAAATAGTCGAGGAATTTCGCCGCCATGTCAGGGTTCTTGCTCTTCGTACTGACGTAGTTGTACTCGGCAAACCCGTAGAGGCGGTCGGTGTTGGTCGGGAAGGGGAAGATCCCGTAGTCGTCGAGATTGGCGCCGCTGCCCGTCAACTGACCTACCAGCCAGTCGCCTTCCAGCATCATCGCCGCGCGGCCGGCCGTGAAGAGGCTGTACGACTGCTTGTTGTCGATGCCCATGAATGGCTGCAGCGTGTAATCCTTCGTCCACTTTGCGAATTCCGTGAAGGCCTCTGTCGCACAGGGCTCCTTCGTCCAGTCCACTTTCATGGACTTCAACGCATCATGCTTCTCAGCGCCGCACTTCGTTTCAAGGATGACATCCATAAGGCGCATCACGTGCCAGTTGACGGTCCCGCCGAAGGTGAATGCCGGAATGCCTGCTGCCTTGAGTTTCTCAGCCGCGGCGAGAAGCTCGTCGTAGGTCTTGGGTTCTTCCTTGATCCCGGCCTGCTCGAACAGCTTCTTGTTGTAGTAGACCGCTTCACCCTTGAAGGTGAACGGCGTGCCATGCTTGCCGCCCGGATAAAGGTCCGCAAAAGCTGCCGCGGAGGGCAGGAGTTCGTCGGTCCACTTGTATTCGGTGTAGTACTTGTCGAGCGGCAGCGACAAACCGGCCTTCACGTACTCACCGCCAAGGCCCAGACCCGCCCAGCTAAAGTAGATGTCGGGGCCGCGGTTTGAGCCTGCGGCGACGCGCAATGCCGTCTTGTGCTCGTCGACGGCGCGCTGAACAATCTCGATGTGGGTGCCGGGATTGGCTGCCTCGAAGTCGCTTGCGACCTTCTTCAGGGCTAGGTTCGCAGCGTTATTGTCGAAGTTCAGCGTCCAGAGCGTGATATCTTCAGCGAAGACCGGACTTGCCGATAGAGCCGCAACGGCCATTGCGACAAGGCTCGCGGATTTCAATTTTGCAGATAGGGTCAGCATTACCGTCCTCCTCTTGATAAGCTGCAGCTCTTTTTACAGATAGTGATTTACATGTCAACTGGTATGATGAGGTAACCATCAAGATGGCGCAGTTGGTACGCTTCAGGTCAATCCGCGAGTGGCAAGACCGCGGTAGCGAATGGAGCGAGCCGAAGGTGCGCACCCGGGTTCGCGGACGCCAACCTGCACGCGCTGCAGTCGACTTCCTGTTCTTCGCGCGTCAGGTTGACCACGTGAAGCCTGGTTCCTGTGTCACCGCGAGCGACGAACGCCAGAACCTCGGAGGGCGAGGAGGAGACGCACTCCTGCCAGGATGCGCCGGCCAATGCGGACAGTGTCCGTACCGTATTGAACAGCGGGCGCCGGCCGCCTTCCGGGGTCGGCTCGCCCGGACCGGCGATCAAACCAAACGGACCGGTCAATGCTGATAGCGTCAGGCATTCGAGATCGGCATCCAGCACCCGGATCGCGTAGCCAAGCGCAAAGGCCTCTGCGAAACGTCCGTTGTGGCGGGGGTCCCGGTTGGCCATGGGTATGCGCCCGCCCGACGGGTTGTCCATCGTGCGGCTGCCGTAAGGGTTCTGCCGCATCGGTATGGTCGATGGGCCGATCCGGTAGGGCTTGTCGCCGTAGAGAGCGCGCACCGAGCGGGTAATGAAGGGCAGGGCCTCCAACGTCTGCATGACGCTGAGATCGTCCGCCGCATGGACGATCGGGTTGGTGCAGTGGCTGATGAAGCCAAGCTGCCCGTCCGGCACACGCTTGCGGTTGAGTTCGGTAAAGTAGCTGAGCATGCCGCCGCCGATGCGCATGCCCGGAAAAGCGGAATGGGCCGCGGCATAGACCTCTTCGAGGGGCGGGCAGTCCGGCCATTTGCTGCCGGGCGGCGTCGACTGCCGGTCGACGGAGGGGGAGATCATGACCGCATCCGGTTTGAAGCCTGCCGACCGCATTTGTTGGGCAATCTCGGCCGTTTCGCTCGCCGGGGACTGCTTGCAAGGAAGCGCGATCTCCAGGGTCGAGCGTCCGGGGTGCGTTGCAGCGATTGTGGCGAACCGCTTGAGTGCTTCGACACCGTGTCCAGCGCCTGGATCG
Source organism: Rhizobium sp. P32RR-XVIII (assembly GCF_012641395.1). GTDB lineage: Bacteria > Pseudomonadota > Alphaproteobacteria > Rhizobiales > Rhizobiaceae > Rhizobium. The sequence continues at coordinate 463,066 of NZ_JABAIH010000004.1, forward strand.
AAATGGAAGAGCAGTTCCTGGGGAGCGATCTCCGATAGGAAGCTATGCGCCGACAGCGAGGCATCAGCTTCCTCGGGTGTAACGATCAGACCGATTGCCGGCACGGCGCCGGTGCGTGCGCCGAGCCGAAGTTCTACGACTTTACCCGAGCCCCCAGCCGAAGGTCGCTGCACAGGGCGGCTGTCCTTGATGATGAGCGATGTCTTCTGCCGGACGGACTGATTGGCCGGGATCTGATAAGGCCACGGAAGGGCGAGTGGTCTGACATAGGTCTTGTAGGACGCATCCGACCAGTTTCTCTGATCCTCCATTTCGAAGGTGTCGCCCTCCATGCGGCATTCCGCCGTGACATCAGGAACCACCTCGTGGGTGATGGCGCGCATGTCCTTGAAAGGCTGCCAGGGCTCGATGAAATCAGGAAACCGGCTTGCCTCCGTCATACCGTCGGCGTGCTCGACCGAAGCTCGCGACCCGGCCACTCCAACGATCGGATGAAGAATGCAGAAGCCACAGCGGTTCGTCTCGAAGCCGGTTTCTGAAACGGCTTCGGCCTCGAAGTCGAGCCGGTCGCTGCCTCCAATGATGCAGACGTCGATAACGAGCGTCGTGTTCTCCGGTCCATTGCAGCGGGCCCGATAGGCGACCTCGAAACGATCGTCATTCTGCGCGATCTTTAGATCGGCGATCTCGGGGCTGTAGGTGCCCCAGTCCCGGTCGCGAACGAGGTAGGAAATCGCTCTCAGCACCTCGATCCCATCGTAGCGGATCGTGCGCAGGTTGCCATCGGCGAGATCGACTTCCAGCTTTCCGGCGCTCAGCCGAACCGGTGGCATTTCGACGACACGGGTGCCGTAGAGCTGGAACGGATCGACCGTCATCGCAGCATCGCTCCGACATCGACCGTCTGTCCCGTTGCCGCACTTTCATAGGCTCCCTCGACAAGGGCAAATGTCTTCAGATTGTCGGTCCCGGATGTCGAGTGCTCCGCGCCGCGCTTCAATTGGTCGACCCAGTGCTGCTGGATCGCGTAGACGCTCTCCTGAATGTTGTGCCAGGGGCGCGAGGCCCATGACAACAGCTTGGGGGACACATCCGTCGTGGTGGTGCCCTGCGCGTTGGTCACTTCGAGCCCGTAGCCCTGGGTGAGGCGGATGGTGCCTTCAGAACCGTCCAGTTCGATCAATGTCTCGGGAAAGGGTTCCTTCGAGAGCTTTGTGGCATAGCTGACGTCGACGATCGATGTTACGCCGCTCTCGTGGTCGAGCAGAATGGTCGCTACGTCTTCGCCCTTGATCTTCGGATTGACCCGTTTCGTCCGCGCCGTGACCGCTGAGACGTCCCCAAGGATATAGCGAGCGATGTCGAGCGTATGGATGCCGAGATCCTCGATGATGAAGCGTTCCCCCTCGGCGAGATAAGGCTGACCGGAAAAGACGTCGTAACCGGATCGGAAGGAGAAGCGGCCCCAGAAGGGCGTGCCGATGGCTCCGCTATCCAGCGCCTTGCGGACGGCCTGGATCGGTGTCTGCCAGCGGAAGTTCTCGTGCACCATCAGCGGCGCGCCGGCATTGCGGCACGTCTCGACCATCGCCTTTGCGTCCGACAGCGTCTTGGCGAACGGCTTCTGGCAGATGGCCGGGACCTTGTGCCGAGCCGCCATTTCCACGAGGACACGGTGGCTCTGGACCGTCGTGGCGATATCGACGAAATCGAAACCTCCGTCGGCAAACAGCGCCTCGGCATCGCTATAGCGACGGTCGATGCCGAACTGATCTCCGACGATCTTCAGCCGCTCCGGATCGCGATCGCAGATCGCGACGATCCCGGCGCCTTCGACGTCGTTCCATGCGTGCATCTGGTTGATCGCGAAAAAGCCGCAACCGATCAGTGCGCCCTTCAATTCAGTCATATCAACCTGCCTTTGCCATCTGCATGAGAGTAACGCGTTGCTGCAGGCGGCGTTGCGCCTGGTCGACAACCACGGCGATGATAATCACCAGTCCCTTGATGACCATCTGCCAGAAGGATGAGATGCCCATCATCACCAGCCCGTCCGACAGGATGCCGATCACGAAGGCGCCGATGATCGTTCCGCCGATCGTCCCGCGCCCGCCCGACATCGAGGTGCCGCCGAGAACGGCCGCAGCGATCGCGTTGAGCTCGAAGCTCTCACCGGTTGCCGGGTGCGAGGCCATCAGTTCGGAAGAGATAATGACGCCAACGATCGCAGCGCACAGTCCTGAGAACATGTAGACGACGATTTTTACGAGATCGACGCGGATGCCCGACATGCGCGCGGCACGCTCGTTGCCGCCAACGGCAAAGATATGGCGCCCGATCGGCGTGGATCGCGCGACATAGGCAGCAAGCAGGGCGAGGACGATCAGGATCCAGATCGACACCGGCAAGCCAAGCACGCGGCCGGCGCCGAAGAAGTCGAAGCCGGTCGTCGAATATTCGGGGCGGCCGACGAGGTTCGGGAAGGTCTGGCCGTCGGAGGAAAGCAGCGCCAAACCGCGGGCGATATAGAGCGTGCCGAGCGTCGCGATGAATGGCGCGACATTGAGCTTGGTAATCAGCAGGCCGTTGATGAGGCCAATCAGCAACCCGATCGAAAGCGTGATGAGCACGATTTCGAAGAGGTTGAAATAGATCGTATAGCCGATCGGCAGTTCGATGCCGTAGAGGATGAGGCCGCCGGCCACCATGCCGCAGAGACCGACGATCGATCCCACTGACAAGTCGATGCCGCCGGTGATGATAACGAACGTCATGCCCATCGCCAGGAAGGCGTTCAGCGCCACATGCTTCGACATCAGGATCATGTTCGCCGTCGAGGTGAAATTCGGTGCGAAGATTGCAAAGAAGATGATGACCGCGAAGAGTGCGATGAAGGTCCTGAGCTTCATCAGCGTCAGGAGGATAGAGCCGTTCGCGCTCGCCGGCGAGGAAGTGGTTGAGGTAGCCGCCGTCATGATGCGAGTTTCCCTTGATGTCCGTGTCCCTTGGCCGAAGCCGCAATGATGGCGTCTTCCGTGGCCTCGCTCCGGTCGAAAACGGCGACCAACTGGCCGTTGCTCAACACCGCGATGCGATCGGAAAGCGCCATGACCTCTTCGAGGTTTGAAGTCGAAAACAGAATGGCAAGCCCGTTTGCCGCCAACCGGCGCATGGTGCGGAAGACATCGGCCTTGGCGCCGACATCGATGCCGCGGCTCGGCTCGTCCATCAAAAGCACCTTCGGGTTGGTCATCAACGCCTTGCCGATCACCACCTTCTGCTGATTGCCGCCGGACATCGAGGTCACTTCGAAATCCGGGTTCGGCGCCTTGATCGAGAGATCGCGGATCGCATCGCGAATGGCGTTCTTCTCGGCCCCGCTGTTGATATGAAAGAGGCGGGTGAAGCGACCAAGGCTCGCCAGCGTCAGGTTGGAGGCGATCGACAGCGCCTGGACCAGTCCCTCCCGCTGCCGGTCTTCCGGAATGAGCGCAAGACCGCGGCGGATACGCCTCGTGGTGTCGCGGGCGCGGACCTCCTTGCCGTCGATGAAGATCTTGCCCGTCGAGTGCATGTGCCGTCCGATCACGCATTCGAAGAATTCGCTGCGGCCCGCGCCCATCAGGCCGTAGATGCCGAGGATTTCGCCGGCTTTCACCGACAATGAGACGTGGTCGACCGCAAGCCCGCCGGTTGGCCGCGGCAGGCTGATATCCTCGGCGCGGAACATTTCCTTGCCGACGGCGTGATCGACGGACTTGGCGAAATCCTTGGCGTCGGAGCCGATCATGGAGCGCACGATCCAACGGGTATCGATGTCGCGCACCATGGCCAGGCCGGTGATCTGGCCGTCACGCAGCACGGTGATGTAGTCGCCGATGCGCATCAGCTCTTCCAGCCGGTGCGAGATATAGACGATCGCCACACCCTGGGCCTTGAGGTCCGCAATGACCTTGAAGAGGATTTCGACTTCGGCTGCTGAAAGAGCGGACGTCGGCTCATCCATGATCAGGATGCGCGCATTCAGCGACATCGCCTTGGCGATTTCGACGAGCTGCTGCTGGCCGATCGGCAGATCTTCGACCATCGTTTCCGCGTCGATTCCGGCATCCAGTCGTTTCAGAAACGCATTGGCCTTTTCGACCTGCGCCTTGTGATCGATGCCGAGCGGGCCGCGGGTGATCTCGCGGGTGGCGAAGATGTTCTCCGCGACCGACATGTTGGCGAAGAGATTGAGTTCCTGGAAGATCATGCCGATGCCATGCGCCTGCGCATCGGCGGGGCTGTGGAAGGATACGGGCTCTCCATCCAGGATGATGCGTCCCATCGTCGGGCGCTCGACGCCGGCGATGATCTTCATCAGCGTCGATTTGCCTGCGCCATTTTCGCCGACCAGAACGTTCACCGCCCCGCGGCGCAATGCGAGATTGGCGCGCTTGACCGCGACGATGCCGGAATAGACCTTCGACACGTCTTCGAGGTGCAGGATGATGTCGTCCTTCGGTGTCTCGCTTGCGGTCATGATCCCACCGTCAGTTCGGAAGGCGTGACAAGCGGGAGCTGTCCGCTGTTCGGCAGCGGAAAGGCGCCGGTCACGGTCACTGTCTTGCCGACGAGACCATCGCGCGGGATGGCGGACAAGAAAGCCGTATTGGCCTTCTCGTTGAACGCCTTGCCGAATTGCGCCCACTCGATCTGGTTCTTGAATTCGTTGAAATTGACGAAGTCCAGCGTGTCGCGCAGCGCCGTACCGCGCAGGGCCGGGCCGATCTGTACCTTCGCGTCAGCCTTGCCGTCGCCATCAGCGTCGACGTCGAGTGTTGCCGCGCGCGAGGCCGTATCCGCCGCGACGACCTTGCCGGTGACTTTCACCGCATAAGTCCAGGGCGAGCTGCTCTGCTTGCGCGGATTGCCGTATTTCTCCCCCGCCTGGTCCGGGCTGGTTGCCGCCAGTTGCGCGACGTCTTTGAGTTCGCCTGCGCGCTTCTCGAAATAAGGCACGACCTGTGGCTGCCAGATCGCCTCGACCCTTGCATTCGGGTCAAAAGCGTTCTTCGCCGCAGCCGCAGCCTTTTCCTCCGCGGTCGGAGTCTTGATGATCTTGCAACCGGGCAAGGCCGCGGCCACGACAGCAGCGAGCAAAACGCCCTTCATTCTCCACATGCGACAGGCCTCGACGTCATCAAATGAACAACAGAGGGCGCGGTCTGGCGCCCTCTGTATTGATCCAGGTGCGGTTAGTTCGTGAGCGCGAAGGTCTCGAGCTTGCCGGCGTTGTCCGAATTGACGAGGACGCAGTCCATCAACTGCTTCTCTTCCTTGGGCGTCGTCTTGTTCTTGATGTAGGCGTCGGCCTGTTCGACGGCCAGCTGTGCCTGGGCGTAGGCCGGCTGCAGGACAGTCGCCTTGATGCCGCCAGCCTTGATGGAGTCGCGAACGTCATTGGAGCCGTCAAAGCCGACAACGATCACGTCCTTGCGGCCGGCGGCCTGCAGCGCTGCGATCGCTCCCATCGCCATCGTGTCGTTGCCGGAGATCACGCCCTTGATGTCGGGATTGGCCTGGAGGATGGTTTCCATCTTCGAGTAGGCTTCCGTCTGGCTCCAGTTGGCAGATTGCTTGGCGACCAGCTGCAGGTCCGGATAGTCGTCGATGACGTCATGATAGCCCTGCGAGCGAATGCCGGCATTGGTGTCGGATTCCTTGCCCACCAGCTCGACATAGTTGCCCTTCTCGCCCATCAGCCTGACGAATTCCTGCGCGCCGAGCTGGGCACCCTGGTAATTGTTGGAGACGATCTGGGCCATGGCAACGCCGCTCGCGTTGATTTCGCGGTCGATCAGGAAGGAGGGGATGCCTGCATCCTTTGCCTTCTTGACGGCTGCAACCGACGCATCCGCGCCGGCGTTGTCGAGGATGATGGCCTTTGCGCCGCGGCCGATGGCCGTGTCGATCATCTCCGACTGCTTGTTGGCGTCGTCGTCATGCGTCATGACGAGGGCTTCGTAACTAAGCTCTTTCGCCTTGGCTTCCGCACCGACCGCCTCGGCCTTGAAGAAGGGGTTGTCATGGGCTGGCGTGATGATGGCGATCAGGTCCGCCGAATAGGCCGGGATGGCCGGACCCAGCGCCAATGCGCCGGCAAAGGCCGCAAGTGTCAGTCTACGCGTTAGTTTCATGTTCTCTCCTCCCGAGTAAATGAAGCCCCGTCTCCCTGGGGCGGTTGAGGGGAGGCATTGCCTCCCCAAGCCGTTTCAGGTGATGCGCCGGATGCTTTCGGCGATCTCCTGGGGTTCGAATACCTTCTTCCAGTCGTCGCGCATCAGCGCAGGGATGCCGAACTCGATCGCCTTGTTACAGGCATCCGAGAACACGCCATCCACTTCCTTGAAGATGACCGCGCCGAGCACATTCATATGGCCGAGTAGAAAATCGCGAGCCGCTTCCGCGGGCACGCCGCGGGCAACGCATTCGTCCATGGCCTGGCGCATGACGACGAGCAGCGATGCGCAGACGGTTTCCGACAGTCCGGGCTCCAGCATCGCCATCTGCTCGACGGTGACGCGGTGTGAGCGCATGACCGGAGCCCAGATCACCTTGGCGATTTCCTCGCCGAGTGCGTAGGCACTGTCCGGACCCTGCATGAGAGCCGAAACGATGTGCTGCTTGGCAAACAGGCCGCCGAAATGATCCTTCTTCGCCTGCATCTCCGTCTCGTCGTTGAAGATCGGCGGATGGCAGGGATGGGTGACGAAGTAGGTGAGATCATCACGCTTCGGCAGGTGCCCGGCGAAGGGAGCCGCAGCGTCGAGCGCGATGACCATGGTGCCGGGCTTCAGCTTGTCCACGATGCCCGCGGCAACCTTGCCGATCACCGTGTCCGGAACCGCCAGGATCACGACTTCGGCGGCATCCAGTGCCGCGTCGGACGGCACGCAATCGATATTGAGGTCGTTCTTCAGCCGCGCTTTTCCAGCGTCGCTGACTTCGACATGGCGGACGTCAAAACGCGAGCCTTTGAGATTCTTGGCAAGACGGTATCCCATTTTTCCGCCAGCGCCGAAGAGGGCAATTGTAGTCATGTTTCCTCACCTTTTCGATGTTTGGATAGGATCATAAACTGGTATGATGAGTCAATCACCATAGCACTAAAATTCTTGCTTCCGACGGCGGTCAGGCTCTCCTTCCGTCGCGGATCTGCGAGAAGTAGCCATCGGTTCCGATCTGGCCGCCCTTCAGCGCGATCTGCAGGCCGTTGGTGGGCTCGTAGGTGCCATGCGCAACACAGAGGGGAGAGCCGGGCGTCTGAGGCAGAGGCAGAAGAGTGGTCAGGGCATCGACCCGCAGTTCCTTGAGCGCATGGCTCGAGGTGTCGCCGCCTGCAATGACGGCACGCTTCAGTCTCTCACTCGTCACTAGGCTGCGAAGGATTGTCCCGAGCGCGCGCCCCAGCTTGTGGCGTGCACCCGGGACTTTGTCGATGTCGGCGCCAATGTCCGCCGACGGTCCGAGGGCGGTGTACAGGATGACGCTGCTGCCGTTCTTCAGCTTCTCTACGCCGGTGGCCACTGCGGCCACGATTGCACGCTCGCCATCTTCCGACACCAGCGCAACAGGATCGATCGGGATCGCCTCGAAACCGTCATCGATAGCGGCGCGGATCTGCCGTTCGGTTGTTGGTGACACACTGCCGGAGACGACCGCGAGCCGGTCCACAGGGCCGACATCGGGGAACTCGGCGCTTCCCTTCAGCAGCCCCTGCTGTCGCCACGCATTGAGAAGAGCATACTCGACACCCGACGAGCCAACGACGAAGGCGCCGGCCTGGTGCGTGATGCGCATCAACTGGCGGCCCGCCGCTTCCTGGCTCGCCGGAGAATCGACGTCGATCAGCAGAATGCCGGCCTTGCCAGCCACGAGGTCATCAACACGGCTGTCGGCGTCCGATGCGGTGATCGTCACGAGATCTGCGAGGGCAACCGGAATGTCGGTCTGCTTTGCGAGATGAAGCGTCAGGTCGGCCTCATCCATCGGAGTCACCGGATGGCGACTCATCACCGGATGGCGGTCGATGCGATACGTACGCCCCTGGTAGGCGGCAAACAGATTGCCGAAGGCCGTGTAGCGCTTCAGTTGCGGTGCACCGACGATCACCGGCACGACGGATTGACCGAACGTCGCGCGGCCGATTTCGATCGCCTTACCGATACTGCCGATGGCAGGACTGGAGTCGAAGGTTGAGCAGACCTTGTAGTGGCAGGTATTCGCACCGAGCGGTTTCAGCCATTCGAACGCGGGTGTCAGGTGCCGTTGCATCCAGTCAGGCGTCTCGCTGCGGCTTGTACTGGCGATGCCGATCGCGCGGCAATCCTTGAAGCGCGCCAGGAGCTCAGGCGAGGGGATGTCGAGAAAGAGCACAGTCGGAACGCCATTCGACGCCAGGGCCTCCATGACATCAGTGGAGCCGGTGAAGTCGTCGCCGTAGTAACTGATGAGAAGCTCGTCCATCGCCGTCACGCGCCCTTGCCGTCGGCGAACTTGGCAATTGAGGCGGCAAGCTCCGGATGACCCTTGGCGTAGGTTTCCAACGGGATGTCGGCGACGGCGGCCTGCCATGCCTGCTGCACGGCGTGAACGCCGGCCGCCGGTCCGCCAGGGTGGCTGACGATGCCGCCGCCGCAGAGGTAGAGAAGATCAGTGGTGCGGCCCGTCCGCTGGTAGGTCTCCGGGGCTTGTCCTCCCCACTGTCCGGAGCCGGCGACAGGAAGCGGGCAGTCCGAGGCATCGAACAGCGGCGTGCTGACAGCCTTGAAGGAGGAGACGAAGCTTTCGTCCGGCTCCCAATACTTGACCCTGATGCCGTTGATCTGGAACTGGTCGACGCCGAGCAGCCGCCAGAATTGCTGGTAGACCGTGAAGTCCATCCCAGCGCCTGGATGGCGCGTCAGCACGTCCCAACCGTTTCGGTGCGCGTGCAGCACCAGATTGGAGCGCTTGCGGAGAAAGCTCATGCCGCCGAAGCCGATAGAGTTGATGTTGACGACGGCGCAGTTGCCGCCCGCGTTGGCAACGATGTCGTGATTGCGCATCATTTCGTCCGGGTCGGCATGGGAGATCCCGAAGGCATACATGACCTTCTTGCCGGTCTTCTGCTCGTGATCGAGAATGCGCGGCATGATCGCTGCAACGCGCTCCTTGAGCGGCGAATAGACCGGGCTCATCAGCTTCTCGTCGTCTTTGATGAAATCCACACCAGATTCGATCAGTTCGCCGACGAGCTCCGCCGTCTCGTGCGGCCGCAGCCCGAGCGCCGGCTTGACGATCGTTCCGATGATGGGGCGGCCCTCAACGCCGGTCAGACGGCGACTGCCGGGAATCCCGAACTGCGGCCCGGGATGCGCTCCCTTGAAGGCGTCCGGCAGTTTCATGTCGACGATGCGGATGCCGGTCATGCCCTTGATGGAATAAACGCCACCGATCGCGATGGCCATCAGCGCCGAGAGGTCCGTGCCGATCGCATCCAGTGGAAAGGCGATGTCAACGTCGGCGCGCCGCAGCCGAGTGCCGGAAGAGACCTCGGGCCAGGTCGGATTGCTCGCGTCATCAAGGTGCCGAATTCCAACGACACGGGCCGCCACACGTGACTTCAGTTCCTCCGTCTCACCGGGAACCGGCACGAAGGTTCCCGTCGACTGGTCGCTGGCGATCTTGTCCGCCATCGCTTCGACGCTGCCGGGCGTTTCGATGCGGTAGGTCACGGTAATCATCATGGAAATGCCGGTTGCTCCTCTGGCCACGAAAGATTGTCATGGCGTCAACTCGTGATCTGGTATAATGAGTATCCCAACCGATGGGAAGCAAAATTTTCGGCAGCGTGAATTTTGCAAGCGCGCTTTGTCGTCAGCCCGGAAGGTGGTAGGGGAGGAGACATTTTGAGCCAGCGAGACGTTATGACCCAACCCGTCGAACAGATTGTGCGTCGAAAATTGTCCGACGAAGTGTTTGATCGGCTAGAGCGGATGATCACCTCCGGTGAACTTCGGCCTGGCGATGAGATGCCATCCGAGCGTGTCCTCATGGAGCGCTTCGGCGTGGGCCGGCCTGCCATTCGCGAAGCCATGCAATCGCTTGCCAACAAAGGCCTGGTCAGTATTTCACATGGCGAGCGGGCGAAGGTCCTCAGGTTGACGGCAAAGTCGATATTTCGTCAGGTCGATCTGACCGCGAAGATCATGTTGTCGCAATCGGCGGACTCGCTGGAGCATCTCAAGAGTGCGCGCATCTTCTTCGAGCGCGGCATGGCGCGCGAGGCCGCGCAGCGCGCCTCCGAGAAGGATATCGGCGACCTCAGGGAGATCATCGAGCGCCAACGGGAGTCCCTCGGGCAGGCCGAAGAGTTCATCAGCGCGGACATGGAATTCCACACCCGCATCGCGCAGATTTCAGGCAATCCGATCTACGTCGCCGTCAGCGAAGCGATGCTCGCATGGCTGAAGGAATATCACACCGAGATGCTGATCTGGACCGGCAAGGAAAAATTCACGCTGGTCGAGCACGAGGAGATCGTCGACCGATTGGCGGCCAATGACGCCGACGGCTCGGAGATGGCGATGCTCAAGCATCTTGAACGATCCAGGGCTTTGTACGGAAAATGAGCAACGCGTGCTGAGGCCCACGGACCTGCGCGTTCTGGCTCGTAGCCGCGGTGAATGGCACTTTTAATCCGTTTGGGCGCCGCTTACATATGCCTTGTCACGGCCCTCGCTCGGGAATCCAATGATCGTTGCCCTCCGAAATGTCAGCAAATCCTATTCGACGGCGGAGGGGGTGCTGAATGTGCTGCGCGGCGTAGATCTCGATCTCGATGCCGGCCGGACGATGGCCCTTACCGGCGAGTCCGGAAGCGGAAAGAGTACGCTGTTGCACCTCGTCGCAGCATTAGATCAACCCGATGCTGGCAAGATCGTCGTTGACGGGACTGATATCACCACCCTTGATGAAAGCGGTCGCGCCGCCTACCGCCGCAAGACTGTTGGCCTCGTCTTTCAGCAATTCAACCTCATTCCCTCCTTGGATGTCGCTGCCAATCTGGCCTTCCACAGCCGGCTCGCTGGTCGCCATGAGCCGGAATGGGTGGATGAGCTCGCCGATCGTCTGGGACTAAAGGGGCTTCTCAAGCGATATCCCGAGCAGCTTTCAGGCGGACAGCAGCAAAGGGTGGCCATCGGACGTACGCTTGCGGCCCGTCCCAGGCTTGTGCTCGCCGACGAGCCGACCGGAAATCTTGACGAGGCGACTGGCGACGCGGTGGTATCGGCCATGCTGTCGCTGGTCGCGGACACCGATGCGGCATTGCTGATGGTGACGCACTCGCTGAGGCTCGCAGCGAAGCTGGATGTCCATGTCAATCTCAGCGCGGGGCGGGTCGACTGATGTTTCTGACGGCGCTCGGCGCCCTTCTTTCGCATTGGCGTCGCCGGCCGTTCCAGCTGGCAATGCTGATGCTGGGGCTCTCGCTTGCCACTGCGCTGTGGTCGGGGGTGCAGGCCATCAACGCAGAGGCTCGCGCCAGCTATGCGCGCGCCGCCTCCATGCTCGGTCAGGATCGGCTCGAACAGCTCGTCTCGGCTGACGGCGCGCCGTTTTCACAGCAGACCTTTGTCGCGCTGAGGCGCGCAGGATGGCTGGTCTCGCCCGTGCTGGAAGGCGACCTTCGCATCGGCGGCGTTCGGCTTCACGTCATCGGCATCGATCCGCTCAGCATTCCGGATGAAGCCCATCAGGTGGATTTGGGCGGAACGGGGAACCTGCGCGATTTTGCGACGCCGCCTGGCCAGCTGATCGTCTCGACCGAAACGGCAGATCGGCTCCGGAGCCTGCCGCTGCCTCCACTGCGGGTCGCCGGGCAGATGCTGCCGAATACAGCGATAACCGACATCGGGATAGCCCAAACACTTCTCGGCAAGCCGGACCAGCTGAGCAAGCTCATCGTGGCGCGTGATCAGCCTGAAGGCCTGCCTCCGATCGACCAAATAGCACCCGAACTGGTCCTGAAGCAGCCCGATGCCCAAGGCGACATTGGCCGGCTGACCGACAGCTTCCACCTCAACCTGACCGCGTTCGGATTCCTTGCGTTCGCGGTCGGCCTGTTCATCGTCTATTCCGCGATAGGCCTGGCCTTCGAGCAGCGACGATCCACGTTCCGGACGTTGAGATCCCTCGGCGTTTCAGCCACCGCCTTGACCCTCTTGTTGTTGGGAGAACTTCTTGTGCTTTCGACAGCCGCGGGTCTGGCCGGCGTCGCGCTCGGCTATGTCGTGGCCGCCGTTCTTCTTCCGGGTGTCGCCGCGACGCTGCAGGGTCTCTACGGCGCTGCCGTTCCCGGAACATTGTCCTTTCGTCCGGAATGGTGGGCGGCCGGCTTGGGGATCGCCATAGCAGGTGCGTTGCTGTCATCGGCGCAAAGCCTCTGGCGCGTGTGGCGCATGCCGCTTCTCGCACCGGCGCAGCCGAGGGCTTGGGCGAGGGCCTCGGAGGCAGGGCTGCGCTGGCAGGCGGTTCTTGCACTGGCGTTGTTGATCCTGTCGGCCGCGCTCGCCCATTGGGGACGTGGTCTGCCTGCGGGTTTCGGGGTTCTGGGTGGCCTCCTGCTTGGCGCAGCGCTGCTTCTGCCCGTCTTGCTCGGTCTTATCTTGTTTGCCTTGCAGCGCGCCTCGAAACAGGCGCTGACGGTCTGGTTCTGGGCGGATACGCGCCAACAGCTCCCGGGTCTGTCGCTCGCGCTCATGGCGCTGTTGCTTGCGCTGTCAGCGAATATCGGTGTCGGAACCATGGTATCGAGCTTCCGGGCGACGTTTGTCGGATGGCTCGATCAGCGGCTCGCTGCCGAGCTTTACGTGACCGCGCGGAGCGAAGACGAGGCGGCAAGGCTGCGAATGTGGCTTCCGCAGCACGTCGATGCCATTCTTCCGATCTGGAATGTGGACGGCGAGGTTCTCGGTCAGCGCGTGCAGATATATGGCGTGGCCGACGACAGGACCTATCGCGATCACTGGCCGCTTCTCGACGGCACGCCGGATGTTTGGGATCGCGTCGCTCAAGGGAGCGGGGTCTTGATCAACGAGCAGCTTTGGCGGCGCGAGCGGCTGTCGATCGGCGATACAATTTCGCTCGGCGCCGGGTGGAAGACAGAAATTGCCGGGGTGTATTCGGACTATGGAAATCCGATGGGACAGGTGATCGTCGGCATCGATCAGTTGGTGTCGCACCACCCGGACGTGCCGCGCCTTCGATACGGATTGCGGATTGCGCCCGACGGTGTCGAACAGGTTCGAGACAGGCTGGTCAGCGAGTTCGGTCTGCCGCCCGGGAATGTCGTGGACCAGGCGAGCCTCAAGCGGGCTTCCGTTGCGATTTTCGAGCGGACGTTCTCTGTCACCGCCGCATTGAACATACTGACCCTCATGGTTGCGGGTCTTGCGATGTTCGCAAGCCTGCTTACCTTGTCAGGCATTCGCCTTCCGCAGCTCGCTCCGGTTTGGGCGCTGGGGGTGACGAGGCGTAAGCTGGTTCTGCTCGAACTGGCCCGGACCATGGCGCTCTGCGTGATGACGCTGCTCGCGGCATTGCCCGTTGGCCTGGGACTCGCCTGGGTTCTGCTTGCGATCGTCAACGTCGAAGCTTTCGGTTGGCGGTTGCCGATGCGGGTGTTCCCGACCGACTGGCTGCGGCTCGGCGTGATTGCCTCGGCCGCAGCACTTCTGTCGGTCCTGATTCCGCTCAGCCGTTTGGCAAAGGTCGCGCCTTCCGATCTGCTCAAGGTATTCGCCAATGAACGCTAAATCGATGCTCGCAGCCGCTTTGGGCCTGGTGTTCCTCTTCTCGGCAGCCGGAGAAGCATCACCGCAAGGCTTTGCGGGACTGGGGACGAGCGCCGAGGGCTTCGCCATACCGAAGCCGGGCACCGAGGTTCAATTTCCGGCGGATCATGGACCTCACCCGGATTTTCGGATCGAGTGGTGGTACGTGACCGCCAATCTCAAAGGGGCCGATGGGAAAGATTACGGCGCGCAATGGACACTTTTCCGCTCAGCGATGGCGCCGGGCGAGAAATCCGGCTGGGCAAGTCCGCAGGTATGGCTGGCGCACGCGGCGATAACCACATCAGCGGAGCAGCATGTGGCGGAGCGGCTTGCCCGCGGCGGCGTCGGACAGGCGGGGGTGACGACGACTCCATTTGCGGCATGGATCGACAATTGGCACATGAAGAACATCGGCGGCCCGCGCCCCGGCGACGATGAACTCTCCAACCTCGAGATCAGCGCGACCGGGAAGGATTTCGGGTACAGCTTGAACCTCCAGGCCAGCGAGCCGCCTGTCTTGCAGGGGGAAAACGGCTATTCCGTCAAATCCGCGGCAGGGCAGGCGAGCTTCTATTATTCGCAGCCCTTCTACAAGGTGAACGGAACGCTGGCGCTGCCCAAGGGGAGGGTCGAGGTAACGGGTCTGGCCTGGCTGGATCACGAATGGTCTTCGCAGCCTCTTTCAGCCGAACAGACCGGGTGGGACTGGTTTTCGCTTCATCTCGATACCGGCGAAAAGATAATGGGGTTCCGGCTTCGCGACCAGGGATCCGGCTATACGTCGGCTACTTGGATATCGAAGGACGGCCGGCCCACGCCGCTGAAGCCTGACGCCCTGAGAGTCACGCCATTGGCAACCGCAAAGGTCGCGAACAGAGACATCCCCATCAAATGGCGGGTGGAGATTCCCGAACACGGTTTCTCGATTACGACGACGCCGCTTAATCCATCGGCGTGGATGGCGACCAGGACGCCTTACTGGGAGGGGCCGATTACGTTCGAGGGCACGACGGGCGGCCGGGGCTACCTAGAAATGACCGGTTATTAGAGAGACTTTCTAACCGGCCGCACGCGCCGGGACGTGGGTCGCTGCCGTTCGCCGTCCGTGAATCTCATTCATAATTTGTGCGAGCCGGTGAGCCTCCCGCTCGTCGAGTCCTTCCTGGATCTGTCCGCCGAACGATGCGGGCGATTCCGCCACATGATCCCAGACGATCCACCGATCCATCGGATCGCAGATCACGTCGAATTGAGGCATTGCATTCGTCATTCACATCAGCCTTCGGTCACTCCCTTCGGAATAGGGCGAAAACCGTTAACATGCGCTTTCCGAACCACGCGACTGTACGTCCCTTAGTTTTTGTAGGAATGATCGGATAACCGAGAAAGTACCAGGCGAGCGCAGTGCCTAGTCCGGTTGTTACTGGAGCCGCCTTGTCGCCGGTGACGATCCAGGCGAAAAGGGCAGCTGCCACGGCAATGATGACGAGGTCAATTCGCCTCGGCCGGCGGCGGTTGGGATCTGTTTGCTCTCGCATGATCTACAACTTACCGTCGAATTTTTTTGAGTAAAACCCAAGTGAACGGCTTGGTTTACGAATTTCCCTCTCCGACGGCGCGCCATTCCATTTCGAAACGCGGCAGTCATCTTGCTTGTTGAACTGCCAGCCGGTAAACCGGCGCGAAGTGGTCAAAAGTCACCGCTCGCTGTATCGGGGATCCATGTCCGGCATCAGAAAGACCATCGTAGTTGCCGTGTCTGAAAACGGCATCATAGGGCGCGACGGCGACATGCCATGGCGGCTTTCGACTGACCTCAAGCGTTTCAAGGCAATAACGTTTGGGAAGCCGCTGGTTATCGGACGCAAGACCTATGAAAGTCTCGGCGGCAAACCATTGCCTGGGCGTCATCATGTCGTGATCTCCCGGAGTGCGACGATCGAGCACCCGGACGTGACGATGGCCCACTCCCTTTCCGAGGCAATCGACATTGCCGAAAGGCTGGCGCGCGAGTCCGGCCAGACCGAAATCATCATCGGCGGCGGCGGCGAAATCTATTCGCAGGCAATGGAACTCACGGATCGCATGTGCGTGACGCATGTGCAAACGCATGTGGCAGGTGATACGTCTTTCCCCTCGATAGACCCCGCCGTCTGGACGGTGGTTGAAACACTCGAGGTGCCCGCCGGGGAAAAGGACAATTATCCGACGCGCTTTGTCGTCTATGAGCGCCGCAGGTCCTAAAAACAAAATATTTATCAATAATCATCGCCAAGTTCTTCACGCCGCGTTGAAAGCGGCGGCGCCGACACCTATAACGGTCACAATCGCTCAAGCCCGCTGCCCCCGCAGGCAAAATGATCGAGAGTCAACGAATAAGAGGTTTTGATGCCCTGGAGTAATCAGAATGGCGGCGGCGGCCCATGGGGCGGCGGCGGCGGT
The DNA here is from genome assembly GCF_012641395.1 of Rhizobium sp. P32RR-XVIII. Lineage (GTDB taxonomy): Bacteria > Pseudomonadota > Alphaproteobacteria > Rhizobiales > Rhizobiaceae > Rhizobium. The sequence continues at coordinate 479,370 of NZ_JABAIH010000004.1, forward strand.
AATCAGGGACCATGGGGGCAGGGGCCGAACCGTCCGCGTGGCGGTGGCAGGGGTGGCCCACCCGATCTTGAAGACATCATCCGGCGTGGCCAAGATCAGCTGCGCAATATTGTCCCCGGCGGGTTCAATGGCGGCGTGGCGGTGATCATCGCCGCGATCCTGGTGATCTTCTGGCTTTTCCAATGCATCTATATCGTCCAGCCGGATGAGCGTGGGGTCGAGCTTCGCTTCGGTCAGCCGAAGGAAGAAATTTCTACCCCGGGCCTGCATTTCCACCTCTGGCCGATGGAAACGGTCGAGTTCGTCAAGGTGACGGTGCAGCAGCAGAATATCGGTGCGACATCCGCTTCGTCTTCGTCCGGCCTCATGTTGTCCGGCGACCAGAACATCCTGAACGTTCAGTTCTCGGTTTTCTTTACCGTCGTCGACCCTAAGGCCTATCTTTTCAACGTTGAAAATCCGGCCGAAACGCTGCAGCAGGTCGCCGAAAGCGCCATGCGCGAAATCATCGGCCGTCGTCCGGCGCAGGATGCATTCCGCAACAACCGTCAGCCGATCGAGACCGAGGTTGCTGCCATCGTCCAGAATACGATGGACCGCTACAAGGCGGGCATTGCCGTGACGGCAGTCACCATTCAGGACGTGGCACCGCCGCGCGATGTCGCCGACGCCTTCGAAGAAGTGCAGCGTGCCGAACAGGACAAGCAGCGTCTGGTCGAAGAAGCGAACCAGTATGCCAACCAGAAGCTCGGTCAGGCGCGCGGTGACGCCGCCCAGATCCGCGAAGCGGCGGCTGCCTACAAGGACCGTGTCGTCAAGGAAGCCGACGGTGAGGCCCAGCGGTTCTTAGCCATCAATGAAGAGTATACAAAGGCTCCCGACGTGACCCGCAAGCGGCTGTTCCTCGAAACCATGGAACAGGTGCTGAAGAATTCCAAGAAGGTCGTGATTGACGAGAAGCAGGGGGTTGTTCCCTACCTGCCGCTCAACGAACTCGGCAAACCGGCACAGCAGGGAGGTTGAGCCATGCCATCGAACAGACTTCCCTTGATCATCATTTTGCTCGCCGTTGTGCTGCTGATCGCTTATTCCTCGGTCTTCGTGGTCAATGCACGCGAGCAGGCAATCGTCGTCCGCTTCGGACAGATCCAGTCGGTAAAGACCGAGCCTGGCATCTACTTCAAGCTGCCCTTCGCCTTCATGGATGCCGATCGCGTTCAGCTCGTCGAAAAGCAGGCGATGCGTTTCGACCTCGACAATATCCGCGTCCAGGTTCGCGGCGGGTCGACTTTCGACGTCGATGCCTTCGTGATCTACAATATCAAGGACCTGCGCAAATTCCGCGAGACTGTGTCAGGCGACCGCGAGGCTGCCGAAGCGCGTCTTCGGACCCAGCTCGACTCGTCGCTGCGTCGGGTTTACGGTCTGCGTGATTTCGATGCGGCTCTTTCGGAAGAGCGCGTGGCGATGATGCTCGAAGTGCGGGACGACCTGCATTCAGATGCCGAAAACCTCGGGATCAACATTCAGGACGTGCGGATCCGCAGGACCGACCTGACCCAGCAGGTGGCGCCGCAGACTTACGGACGCATGCGTGCGGAACGTCTGGCGGAGGCCGAGCTGCTTCGGGCACAAGGCACCGAAGAAGGCCAGCGCCGCCGTGCCATCGCCGACCGTCAGGTCGTCGAAATTACCGCGGAGGCCCAGCGCGATTCTGAAATCCTCCGCGGTCAGGGCGACGCGGAGCGGAACCGCATCTTCGCAGCAGCCTTCAGCAAGGACCCGTCGTTCTTCGAGTTCTACCGCTCGATGGCGGCCTATTCGTCTGCCCTGTCTTCTCAGGATACGACGCTGGTGCTGTCGCCCAATATGGAATTCTTCCGTTACTTCGACAATGCCCAAGGTAGGACACCTCCGGCTGCGCCGCCCGGGCCGACACTTGCGGCTCCGACAAACTGACGCACTCCGGATGCAGGATTTCCTGACCGGAATCGCATTTCTTCTCATCATCGAGGGGCTGGTCTACGCACTGGCCCCTCGTTTTCTTGTCGACATGGCCCGGCTGCTTCCGTCGATACCGGAGCGCCAGCTTCGCGTCTTCGGACTTGCCGCCATCGCGCTGGGCGTCGTGCTCGTCTGGCTCATCAGAGGCTGACGCAGAATGCGCGGGAATTCGCGAAAAGGTGATTTCACCCTCCATCATTCCGCCCTATGTTGGTGGTGAGACTGCAGCTTTGACCTAAAAGAGGAAGCTTGATGGCCCCCACGACACGCCCGACCTTCAGACGATCACTCGCTCTCCTGGCCGGGGTTGCCCTTCTGACTAGCATTGTTCTTGGTGGCGCCGCGGAAGCGCAGAACACGCCGCCGACGAATGGTCCGGCTTCTGTCGCTGATCTGGCTCAAGGGCTTCTCGACGCGGTGGTGAACATTTCCACATCGCAGAATGTCAAGGACGACGAGGGTGTTGGTCCCGCGCCACGCGCCCCGGATGGCTCTCCGTTCCAGGAATTCTTCAACGACTTCTTCAACAAGCAGCAGGGCGGCAAGGGAGCCAATCACAATGTCAGCTCGCTCGGTTCCGGTTTCGTAATCGATCCCTCGGGTTACATCGTCACCAACAACCACGTGATCGAGGGTGCAGACGACATCGAGGTCAATTTCGCCAATGGTACCAAGCTGAAGGCGAAGCTGATCGGAACCGATACGAAGACCGATCTTTCGGTACTGAAGGTTGAGCCGAAGGCGCCGCTGACTGCCGTCAAATTCGGTGATTCCAGCGTCATGCGCATCGGCGACTGGGTGATGGCGATCGGCAATCCGTTCGGCTTCGGCGGTTCGGTGACCGTCGGCGTCATTTCCGGCCGCGGCCGCAACATCAACGCCGGTCCCTACGACAACTTCATTCAAACGGATGCGGCTATCAACAAGGGCAATTCGGGCGGTCCGCTCTTCAACATGAAGGGCGAGGTCATCGGCATCAACACGGCGATCATTTCGCCCAGCGGCGGCTCGATCGGCATTGGTTTCTCGGTGCCGTCGGAACTTGCCGCAGGCGTGGTCGGTCAGCTTCGTGAGTTCGGAGAAACTCGCCGCGGTTGGCTCGGCGTGCGCATCCAGCCGGTCACCGATGATGTGGCCGACAGCCTGGGCCTCGATACCGCCAAAGGCGCACTCGTCGCCGGCGTCATCAAGGGAGGCCCGGTCGATAATGGTTCGATCAAGGCCGGCGACGTCATCCTGAAATTCGACGGCAAGCCCGTCAACGAGATGCGTGACCTGCCGCGCGTCGTGGCGGAAAGCCCGGTTGGCAAGGAAGTGGACGTCGTCGTATTGCGCGATGGCAAGGAGCAGACCGTCAAGGTGACGCTCGGCCGTCTTGAAGACAGCGACGAGGCTGCCGCCGCCGACGCTGATGCCGACGGCTCTCCGGATGGTGTGATCAACCCGGATCCGGATGAGAACCAGGATATGGATGAGCCGGATTCGGGTCAGGCGCCGCCGGCGCCCAATGGCAACGGCCAGACGGATCAGCAGGGGCAGGTGACGCCGGATGCCAAGACGCCGAAGAATGTGCTCGGGCTTTCTCTTTCCCTGCTCAGCCCCGAAATCCGCAAGACGTTCGGCATTGCCGAAAGTGTGGACGGAGTAGTGGTCACCGAGGTGGCTCCAGGCTCGGCGGCTGCCGAGAAGGGCCTCAAGGCTGGCGACGTGATCGTCGAGGTCGCCCAGGAATTCATGAAGTCGCCGGATGCGGTGGCCGCGAAAGTGCAGTCGCTGAAGAAGGAAGGCCGGCGCAACGCCCAACTGATGATCGCCTCGGCCAATGGCGATCTGCGGTTTATCGCCGTCCCGATGGAATAGGCGGGAGCGAAGAAGATCCGCTAACCGTGCTTTTTCGTGCTAGTAGCGACATATTCGCGAAGCGCGGCGTTGATGTCTGTCTGATAACCGCGGCCGCCGGCATGATCCTTGAACCAGGCAAGAATATCCGCGTCCAACCGGATCGTCACTGATTGCTTTATCGGACGGTAGAGGTTGCCTCGGCGCGCCGACAACCATTGTTCGTCGGTGATCTCCGGGATGTCGCTTGTGTCAATATCCTCATCGCGAAGTTGTTCGAGGGCCCGAAGTTCGGCGATCTTTTCGTCAGTCAAAGGTTGCTTGCTCATATCGCTTTCTTTCATGCGAGGTCGCTCGCCGGGCACTGATGATCCGTATACGCTCGCTGCCGTCTCTAGGCCTGATACTGTGGACCGCGACGAGAACGACCATAGCTCCAACGCGCCCTATCGCTAGCCAACGTTGCTCGGTCTCATAAACGGCATCCGGTATCATCAGGAAGTTTGGATCATCCCAGATCAATGATGCCGTATCGAAGGAGACGCCATGCTTAGCCCGATTGAGCCTGTCTTTGTCTGCATCCCATTCGAAATCCAACATCTATATCCTACAATATTGTAAGTACAAATTTGTAAATTTCAAGGCTATCAGGCGACGACGAAATCCGTCTTCCGATAACCCTGGATATAAAGCAGTGCGGTGAGGTCGCCATGGTTGATGCGCATCTTCGCTTCGGCCGCGACGGCGGGTTTCGCGTGGAGAGCGACACCGGAGCCAGCGAGGTGAAGCATGCCGAGGTCGTTGGCACCGTCGCCGACGGCGATCGCCTCTTCGGTGGAGATGCCGAGCTTGGCGGAGATGTCGATGAGCGCGTCCACCTTCGCCTGTTTGCCGAGGATGGGCTCGGCGACGAAGCCGGAGAGCCTGTCGCCTTCCGCGAGGAGGATGTTGGCGCGATTTTCATCGAAGCCGAGCGTCGCGGCGATCCGGCTGGTGAAGACCGTGAAGCCGCCGGAGACGAGGGCGCTATAATAACCCTTCGATTTCATCGTTGCGATCAGCTCGGGACCGCCAGGCGTCAGCGTGATGCGCTTGGCAATGACCTCATCGATGACCGAGACCGGCAGGCCCTTCAGCAGCGCCACACGTTCCCGAAGCGCGGGTTCGAAGGCAATCTCGCCGTTCATCGCGCGTGCGGTGATTGCGGCGACCTTGTCCTTCAGGCCAACTTCGGCGGCAAGCTCGTCGATGCATTCCTGCCCGATCATCGTCGAATCCATATCGGCGATCAGCAATTTCTTGCGGCGCGTTTCGGCCTGCTGAACCACGAGATCGATCGGGGCACTGGCGATGACGGCGAGAATATTCGCCTCCGCTGCCTCAGCGTCCGTACCGTCACGAAGGGCAATATCGCAGGCGATGCCGTCCGCCAGCCAATAGAGCCCCGGTGCCTTCACGCTTTCGGCAGCCTGGTCGGCGAGTGCCGGGGTAAGAACGGGATTTGACGGATTGGCGACAAGCGTGGCAACGAGAGCCATATGGAAAACCTTTTGAGCGCAACAAGTGCAATCCTGATAACCGGGCCCACCGCCAGCGGCAAGTCCGCGCTTGCGGTTGAACTGGCGAAACGCCATGGCGGGGCGGTTGTCAACGCCGACAGCATGCAGGTTTACGACACGCTTCGCATCCTGACGGCGCGGCCGTCTGAGGAGGAGATGGAGGGTGTGCCGCATCATCTATACGGGCATGTGCCTGCAGGAGAAGCTTATTCCACAGGCGCCTGGCTGCGAGACGTCGCGGCGTTGCTGCCGGAACTGCGCGCCAAGGGACAGTTGCCGGTTTTCGTCGGCGGCACGGGGCTTTACTTCAAGGCTTTGACAGGCGGTCTGTCGGATATGCCGGCAATACCGGATGATATTCGCAATCGCCTGCGGGCGCGCTTGCTGGATGAAGGCGCGGAAGTGCTGCATTCCGAGCTCGCCCAAATCGATCCGGCGGCTGCCGGTGGTCTCAGCGCACAGGACGGACAACGCATCGTCCGTGCTTTGGAGGTCGTGGCGGCAACCGGGCAATCGATCCTGCGCTTTCAAGGGCAGGCGGGGCCGATGCTTGTCGATCCGGCGAGCACCGAAAAGATCATTGTTATGCCGGAGCGAGCGGTACTCCACCAACGCATCAACGGACGCTTCGAGAAGATGCTGGAGCAGGGAGCGGAAGATGAAGTTAGAGAGCTGCTGGCGCTCGGCTTGCCGCCGGAAATGCCTGTCATGAAGGCGATCGGCGTTTCTCAGATCGCAGCCATGCTAAGGGGCGAGATGGGGCGGAGCGAAGTGATCGAAAAGGGCGCGGCTGCGACCCGGCAATATGCCAAGCGACAGATGACATGGTTCCGCAATCAGATGGACGAGAGCTGGAAGCGGCTGTAAGCCTGACCCCTAGTCCTTATCGTAGAGGCTGCTCAGCGGCTTCTTGAGAATGCTCTCGCGGAGTGATCTGCCGGGTTCGCGGCGCGGACCTGCAGCGCTATCTGGCGAAAACGCCGGTCGTTGAGACGCCGTCTCATCGCGGCGCATTTCGCGGCGCAAAGCTTCCAGACGGCTGTCAATCGAGGTCGACGGCGGAGCCGCGGGCGCTGGCTCCCGTGGCGTATAGCTGCGTGGCAGCATGTCCGGTCTATAGGATTCAGAAGGTGCGAGCGGCGGTGCGGAGATTGGCGCAGGATAGAGGCTGTCTTCCGGTGGCTCTTCATCGTCGAACAGCATGTCGCTCTGGGCGGCATTGTAACTTTGCTGGAACGACGAAATATCCGGCCCGCCGCTGACGGCGCGCATGCGCGTCACGATCTTGCGTAGATCGACGGAATCGGGATCTTCGTCGGACTGTTTGACGTTCGCCCCGTTGGCCTTCGGCAGCAGATGCTGCTCGACGCGCGAGAAGCGCATGCGCATTGGAACGCTGATCGCCTCGCCGAAGGCGATCGCTTCGCCATTGCCGATCGAGGAAATGAAGCTCGTCGTCGAGATCGACGAGTTCGGAATTGCCGAGCGGATGATCTCCTGGTCGCTTTCGTTGGCGAGGCGCATGGCAAACAGCGTCGAACACTGGGAGAGAATCGTCTGATCGAGTTCGCCGGGGCGCTGCGTGATTATGCCGAGAGAGACGCCATATTTACGGCCCTCCTTGGCGATACGGGCGATAGCCTGGCGCGTCGGGATGAAACCAAGATTCGGGTCGGCTGGAACATAGCGATGGGCTTCCTCGCAGACGACCAGCATATGGATGGCGCCGTCGCTCCAGAGGCCGATTTCGAAAGCCATCCGGCAAAGAACGGACGCGACGGAGTTCACCACTTCCGATGGGATGCCGGATAGCTGGAACGTACAGATCGGCCGGTTATCGCCGGGAATGCGGAAGATCTGCGCTACGGTTTCCATGATCGTGTCGCTGATCGTATTGTTGGAGAACATGAAATGGTAGCGCGGATCGTTGATGGCAGCGATGATGCGCATCTTCAACGAGCGCAGAAACGGTTTTTCGGCGCGGCCTTCGAGGCGGCCGATACGTTCATCGATCAGCGCCAGCAGATCGGCCATGCGGTACGGAACCGGCGTGTCGGCGGTGATCGAGCTCTTTTCCGTTTGACGGCGGACAAGCGAACTGTCGCTCCCGCGAAAGGCGCGCTTGGCCTCCGGCATGATGTCGCGGAGCATGTCGAGCTCTTCCGGCACCGGCGTGCGGCCGCGGAAGACGACTTCCGCGAATTCTTCAAGGCGCATCAGCCAGAAGGGCAGGTCGAGCGTGTCCGTATCGATCACGACCGAATGCTTCGGGAAGGCGGCGGCGAATTCGTTGTGCGGATCGAGGATCAGGACTCGAAGTTTCGGATCGGCTTCGATCGCCTTGTGCAGAAGCAGCGAGACCGCCGTGGACTTGCCGACGCCGGTGGAGCCGACGATGGCGAAGTGCCTGGAGAGCATCGAGGGGATATGGATCGCCGCGTCGATGCTTTCGTCCTGGGTCAGCTTGCCGATGACCGCCGTCGTTCCGCTGCCTGCGTCGTAGATGCGCATCAGGTCGGCGGCTCGGATGCGGTGGGCGATCGCCCCGAGGTAGGGGTATTGGGAGATGCCGGTCGAGAATTCCTCTCGGCCGTCGTCCTCGACGCGGACCTCGCCGAGCAGTTCGGTCTCGATCTTGAAATAGTTGTCCTGCCCTTCGCCCCAGGAGTGCTCGCCGGTATTCATGGCATAGGCGAGCGCAACGACGCGGTTCCTGCCGACGCTGATCGAAATCAGGCGGCCGACGGACCAGAGTTCGGTGAGATCGGTGCCTCCGGCCTCTGCGGTGGCGGCGATGGTTGCGCGCGAACCGCTGCATGCGACGACTCGACCGAGGAAGCGATTCCCGGGCGTTAGATTGTCGCGGCGGTCATGCTCGCGGTCATTCCCTGTCGTCTGCAAGTCGTTGTCGGGCAACGGCCTACTCCCTGCGTTAGCAGGTCATCATATGATCCATCCTTTAACAAAATCCTTCCGACCATTGTTTTTAATGGGATAGTCAGCTCCTACGCCTCTCGGACTACATCGATTTTTTGTTTCAGAAAGCGTTGACGCTGCGCAATTTTCTGTCTATCACTTGCCCCCATGAAAATCGCAGCAGGTCTTATTGTGGTGGGAAAGCGCATGGGCAGGATGGTGTAACCATCCGGCGATAGCCACCCATGCGCTAGACGATAGGCTCCTCCGGGGCCTTTTTTTATGCCTGAAAATCAGGCTTCCGGACCATAAATCTCAATCCTAGTAGTCAAAGCGGAATAGCAACATGACGGGCACGGACACCAAGAAGGCAGACAATCAGATGACAGGTGCGGAGATCGTTCTCCAGGCGCTGAAGGATAACGGCGTCGAGCACCTCTTCGGCTATCCGGGCGGTGCTGTGCTGCCGATCTATGACGAGATTTTCCAGCAGGACGAGATCAAGCATATCCTTGTCCGCCACGAGCAAGGCGCCGGGCATGCGGCCGAAGGTTACGCTCGCTCGACCGGCAAGGTCGGCGTCATGCTGGTCACCTCGGGTCCCGGTGCCACCAATGCGGTTACGCCGCTGCAGGACGCCCTGATGGACTCGATTCCTCTCGTCTGCCTGACCGGCCAGGTGCCGACCTCGCTCATCGGTTCGGACGCGTTCCAAGAGTGCGACACCGTCGGCATCACGCGCCCCTGCACCAAGCACAACTGGCTGGTCAAGGACGTCAACGAACTCGCTTCCATCATTCATGAAGCCTTCCGTATCGCCCAGTCCGGCCGTCCGGGTCCCGTCGTCGTCGACATTCCGAAGGATATCCAGTTTGCAACCGGCACCTATACGCCGCCGGCCGATCATTCGATTCAGAAAAGCTATCAGCCGAAGGTTCAGGGCGACCTCAACCAGATTCATGCGGCAATCGAGCTGATGGCGAATGCGCGCCGTCCGGTCATCTATTCCGGCGGTGGCGTCGTCAATTCGGGTCCGGAAGCCTGCAAGCTGCTGCGCGAGTTGGTGGAACTGACCGACTTCCCGATCACCTCCACACTGATGGGCCTCGGCGCCTATCCGGCGTCGGGCAAGAACTGGCTGAAGATGCTCGGCATGCATGGCTCCTACGAAGCCAACATGGCGATGCACGATTGCGACGTCATGGTCTGCATCGGCGCACGCTTCGATGACCGCATCACCGGCCGCATCAATGCCTTCTCGCCGAATTCCAAGAAGATCCACATCGACATCGACCCGTCATCGATCAACAAGAACGTTCGCGTCGACATCCCGATCCGCGGGGACGTCGCCTTCGTGCTGGAAGACATGGTCCGCCTGTGGCGTGCGCTGCCGAAAAAGCCGGAGAAGGGCCGTCTCGACGACTGGTGGGCGAATGTTGCGCGCTGGCGTGCGCGCAATTCCTTCGCCTACACGAAAAGCAGCGACGTCATCATGCCGCAATATGCGCTCGAGCGTCTTTACGAACTGACGAAGGACCGCGACACCTACATCACGACGGAAGTCGGCCAGCACCAGATGTGGGCCGCGCAGTTCTTCGGTTTCGAACAGCCGAACCGCTGGATGACCTCGGGGGGTCTCGGCACGATGGGCTACGGTCTGCCGGCAGCCCTCGGCGTCCAGATTGCTCATCCCGAGAGCCTGGTCATCGACATTGCCGGCGACGCATCGATCCAGATGTGCATCCAGGAAATGTCGGCGGCAATCCAGCATGATGCGCCGATCAAGATCTTCATCATGAACAACCAATATATGGGCATGGTCCGCCAGTGGCAGCAGCTGCTGCACGGTAACCGCCTGTCGCACTCCTATACGGAAGCGATGCCGGACTTCGTGAAGCTTGCCGAAGCCTATGGCGCCGTCGGTCTGCGCTGCGAAAAACCCGCGGATCTCGACGGTGCCATCCAGGAAATGATCGACGTCAAGAAGCCGGTCATTTTCGATTGCCGCGTCGCCAATCTCGCCAACTGCTTCCCGATGATCCCGTCGGGCAAGGCCCATAACGAAATGCTTTTGCCGGATGAGGCCACGGACGAAGCGGTCGCCAACGCGATCGACGCCAAGGGCCGCCAGCTCGTTTGAAATCGAAGGTGAGGAAGCCAAGACAATGAATGCACATCTACAGCCGACAGGCTCCGCCTACTTCATCTCGCCTGAGACGGCAGCCATCGAGAACCATACGCTTTCCATTCTCGTCGCCAACGAGCCGGGCGTCCTTGCCCGTGTGATCGGCCTTTTCTCCGGCCGTGGCTACAACATCGAAAGCCTGACGGTCTCCGAAACCGAACATCAGGCGCATCTGTCTCGCATTACGATCGTGACACGCGGTACGCCGCATGTCCTCGAACAGATCAAGGCGCAGCTCGAGCGCATTGTGCCGGTGTACCGGGTGGTGGACCTGTCGGTTCGCGCCCGCGAACTCGGGCAGGAGCCTCCGATCGAGAGAGAAGTGGCGCTGGTCAAGGTGGCGGGAAGCGGCGAAGCCCGTGCCGAGACGCTGCGCCTTGCCGATGCTTTCCAAGCCAAAGTGGTCGACGCGACGGTCGAGCACTTCATTCTGGAAATCACTGGTAAGTCTTCGAAGATCGACCAGTTCGTGGCAATCATGAAGCCGCTCGGCCTGATTGAGGTTTGCCGGACCGGCGTTGCCGCAATGAATCGTGGTCCGCAGGGCATGTGAACGGAAGCCTGGCTTGCGTTGACCCTTAACGTAGCGCCGCGTAGGTTGCGCGGCGCACCGGGGGGGTGCCCCGGCATGGCGACAGATCGTTGTGTTCGGAGCGATCGACTTGATCCTGGCCGGCCAGCGTGCGGTGCTCTGAGAAAATCAAAGCATCTCGAGGGCCGATTTCTGCGCAGGCGGCGGGAAGGCGTGGTCGAGGGACGCCCAGTCCTCATCACTGATATCCAGTGAAACACAATCGCGGTTTTCGGCAGCTCGGTCGGCATTCGAGGTCTTCGGAATGGCGATCACGCCGTCGCGTTCGAGGAGGAAGGCGAGGGCGACCTGCGCCGGGGTCGCCTGATTGGCCTTGGCGATGCGGATCAGTTCAGGATTGTGCAGGATGCGGCCCTGTTCAATCGGCGAGTAGGCCATGACCGGGATATCGTGCTGCTGGCACCATGGCAGGAGATCATATTCGATGCCGCGGCGCGCAAGATTGTAGAGAACCTGATTGGCGGCGACATGTCGGCCACCGGGTACGGCGAGCAATTCCTCCATGTCGCCGAGGTCGAAATTCGAAACGCCCCAGGCGCCGATCTTTCCGGCGTCCTTCAGGTCCTCGAAGGCCTCGACGGTGTCGGCGAGCGGATGCTCGCCACGCCAATGCAGCAAATAGAGGTCGATCCGGTCGATCCCGAGCCGGGCGAGGCTCCGTTCACAGGCTTCGATCGTGCCCCTGCGGCTGGCATTCCAAGGATAGACCTTGGTGACGATGAACAGGCCGTCTCGCCGGCCCTTGATCGCGCGGCCGACGACGCGCTCGGAGTCGCCTTCGCCGTACATTTCGGCCGTATCGATCAATGTCATGCCGAGATCGATGCCGGCTCTCAGGCTGGCGATTTCCCGTTCGACTTCCGACGGCCGCTCGCCCATGTTCCAGGTGCCCTGACCGAGAGCCGGGACTTCGACGCCGTTCGGGAGGGTGATGGTGGGGATCGGGTCGCTCTGCATCGCTGAATCTCTTCCGTTTTCTGCCAAAGATTGAGCAGACACGTGATCTTTCAAGCAATCCTGTCACCGTGACAATGATTATCTGGCTTAGAGAATAGCCGTCGGCTAGCTGATCATCAAAGATGGCTCATCGAAGTCGATGACGGTCCCGGGGGGAGGTTCCATGCCGCTGGATAGGTTTCTGGCACTCGTTCTCTTTGCCTTCACGACCTCGATCACACCAGGGCCGAACAACATGATGCTCTTTGCATCCGGGGTGAATTTCGGTTTTCGCCGAACGATCCCGCATATGTTCGGCATCGGCGCGGGATTCCTAACGCTCCTTCTGGGCGTCGGCTTCGGGCTCGGCGCCGTGCTGCATACTGCGCCTACCCTCTATACGGCGCTGAAATTTGCGGGCGGCGCTTATCTCGTTTGGATCGCGTGGAAAATCGCAACCTCGCGGTCGCTGAGCGAAGCCAAGGGAAGCGTCAAGCCGATGTCATTCCTTGCCGCCGCAGCCTTCCAATGGGTGAACCCAAAGGCCTGGGTCATGGCGGTGACGGCGATGGCGACCTACACGAATCCCGACCTTTATCTCTTCAGCGTCCTGCTCGTCGGCCTTGCCTTTGCGGTGGTCAACTTGCCGAGCGTCTCAACCTGGGCCGGCTTCGGTTCCGCGCTTCGCGAGTGGCTATCCGATCCGGTGCGTTTGAAGTGGTTCAACATCACCATGGCAGTGCTCTTGGTGCTGAGCCTTTGGCCGATGTTGAAATAGCGGAAGGAAAGCGGACCATCCAGCGGACGTCCGCCCAAAACCTAGAACCCGCCGGACTGAACGATGATCGTCGGATCAGTGAAGTTGCGGTAGCCCAGGAGAGGAATGTCGCATCGGGCATCGAACTTGCCGATTGGTGCCGTGCGCGGGCAGTTCTTCGCGGATTTATAGGGATGTCCCGGGATCTGATACTCGCCCTCTTTCAGAATGTGATAGTCGCCTGCACTAGCACAAGCGGCGAATGCAGTGCTCAAGGCGAATGCAAGGATAACAAGCCTGTTCATCGCAGTGCCCCTCCGTGGTTGCGAGATAACCGAGAATATCACGCAGGCCCCGTCGGACCTTGGGAACAAAGGGATTAGCCCAGTTGCTTTACCTTACGGCATATCTCTACCGTCACGTCGAGTGTGCAGAGCGACGGGTTAGGACTAGCCTATGGATGGCTTGGCGGAATGCGTTGAAGCCCTTAAGATCAATGTCCTGCGGAGGGCTTCACCTTGAACGATCACCATGATCACGACCACGATCATCATCACGACAACCGCTACTCGGATATGCAGGCGCGCGTGAAGGCGCTGGAGACGGTGCTGACGGAGAAGGGGCTGATCGATCCGGCGGCGATCGATGCGATTGTCGAGACCTACGAGACGAAGATCGGCCCGCGGAACGGCGCACATGTGGTGGCCAAGGCGTGGAGCGATCCGGTGTTTTCCGAATGGCTGAAGAAAGACGCGACGGCAGCCATTGCCAGTCTCGGCTATACCGGGCGGCAGGGCGAGCATATGCGGGCGGTGTTCAATACACCGGAGACCCATAACCTCGTCGTCTGCACGCTCTGCTCCTGCTATCCGTGGTCCGTTCTCGGCCTGCCGCCGGTCTGGTACAAGGCGCCAGCTTACCGTTCGCGAGCGGTCATCGATCCGCGCGGTGTGCTTGCGGAATTCGGTGTAGAGCTGCCCGAAGGCAAGAGAATCCGGGTGTGGGATTCGACGGCAGAACTCCGCTACCTCGTCATTCCGGAACGTCCGGTAGGCACCGATGGGATGAGCGAGGAGGCGCTCGCAACGCTCGTCAGCCGCGATGCGATGATCGGGACGGCGATCGTCGGCGCCCCGGGATCGGCAGAATGAACGGCCCTCACGATCTCGGCGGGCAGATGGGATTCGGCCCGGTGGCTCCCGAAAAGAACGAGCCGTATTTTCACGCCGAGTGGGAGAAGCGGGCGCTCGGCGTCGTGCTGTCCTGCGGCGCCTTTGGTGCCTGGACGATCGACGAGAGCCGGCATGCGCGCGAGAGCATTCCGCCTGCCGAGTATCTGTCTGCGAGCTATTACGAGATCTGGACACGAGCGCTCGAAGTGCTTCTGGAGCGTCACGGCTTTGCGACGCAGGAAGAGATCGCTCACGGCCATAAGCTGAACGACGGTGCGGTGCCGAAGCGTGTGCTGAAGGCGGACATGGTGGCGGGCGTACTGGCGAAAGGCGGCCCCTGCGACCGGCCGTCCGAGGCACCGGCGAAGTTCTCCGCCGGTCAGAAGGTCCGCACCAGGAATTTCAATCCCGAGACGCATACGCGGCTGCCGCGTTATGCCCGGGCAAAGACCGGCACAATCGAGGCGGTGCAAGGGTCGTTCGTGTTCCCGGACGACAACGCGCATGGCAAGGGTGAAAACCCGCAATGGGTCTACACCGTCGTCTTCGACGGCGGCGAGATCTGGGGCGAGGGCGCCGATCCGTCGCTGACGGTCTCCATCGATGCCTGGGAGAGCTATCTTGAGCCTGTGTGAAACGGTATCGCCGCTGGCGCAATCACCGCAGCTGCGGAAATCCAGCGATGGCGAGCCAGTCTTTCCCGAGCCATGGGCGGCCGAGGCTTTTGCTATGACGGTGCATCTGCATGAGCGGGGGCTTTTCGCCTGGAGCGAATGGGCTGAGACGCTTTCGAACGAATTGCACAAGCCTGGCCGGGCGGTCGATGGCAGCGACTATTTCGACTGCTGGGTTGCAGCGCTTTTCTCGCTCCTCGTCAGCAAGGGCGTTGCCGATGCCGGCGCCGTCCTTACGCTGCAGGAAAGCTGGCAGCGTGCGGCCGAAGCGACGCCGCATGGAAGGCCGATCGAGCTTTCGAACGATCCGCTGCGCTGAGCATCACGACGGCAACTGCTTGTAGCACTCCTCGGCAACCTGCCGCAGCATGTCGCGCGAAATCTCGCCGGTGACGGCGTAGCCGAGCTCGCCGTCAATCCAGTAGAAGGTCTCGACGCTATCGGCGGAGGCGAAGCGGAAGCTCGTCGTCCTATTTTTCTTGTTGCGGCCGACAAGCACGGTCAGGCGTTCTCCTGTCTGATTCTCATACATGAACATCGCGCCCGCCTTTCCATCCACCGGCAGCAGGCGGCCACCGACGAGCTTGAAGCCGAGCGACTGCAGGTCCGGCACCTTCAGGTTCGGGATCGAAAGCCGTTTCCCGAGCCAGGTCGCCAGATGCGCTTCCTCATTGGCGAAGACTTCGACCGGGTGGCGGACCTCGCCTGCATAGACCAGAAAGGCGTTCTGCGCCTCTTTCGGCAGCGTCTCTGACGAGGCGAGTTGAAGTTCCGGCCGTTCGAGAAGCGGCGGGCCGTAATGACCGGCAACAGCCCCAAGCGCAAAGAGGACGACGGCGGCCGCGGCAAGTCTTAAACGCTTCAGCCTGTCGGATGGGGCATTCTCCCGATCGATCAGCAGGATATCGCTTTCCTTGGATCGTTCGTAGGGCGCGAACATCGACCGGATTTCGGCGTTCTGCGCTTGCCATGCGGCAATCTTTGCGGCGTCTTCCGGATGGTCCTGCAGCCAGGCCTCGATACGGGCGCGGTCGCTGTCGGGCAGTTGCCCGTCAGCATAGGCGTGGAGCTCCGCTTCGGGCACGGTCTGGTTGGGCTCGTTCATTTCGGTCTCCGAAGCGTAATCACATTGTCGGCGGTCATTCTCTGTCCAAGCCGTTGACGGGCGCGCGACAGGCGCGACATCACGGTGCCGATCGGAATGTCGAGGGCAGTCGCGACCTCGCTGTAAGTGTAGCCTTCGATAACGACGAGCATCAGCACGGCGCGGTTTTCTTCCGAAAGGCTGTTCAGCGCTTCCTCCAGCCGCACGCGCTCCAGCGGATCGGCGGGTGCCTCCGGTGAGGGCAGCTGTTCGGCACTATCGAGTTCGACCATCATGCTGGGAGAATTCTGGCGGCGCGTGTTGCGATACAGATTGGTCATGATGGTCAGCGCCCAACCGCGCAGGTTCAGGCCGCGCCATTGCGAACGGCGGGCAAGCACTTTCTCGACACAATCCTGCAGCAGGTCCTCGCCATCGGCGTCGGAGCGTGTGAGGCTTCGCGAATAGCGCCGGAGCGAAGGAAGGAGGGCCAGGATCTGGCCCTCGAATGTTTCAGGTGCAGGTGTCTTCACGCCGGTTTACTCAGGGTTTGGCAAGGTCCCAGTTGCCGCCGACGCCATCGCCGGTGATATCGCCCTTCTTGGTATCCTTCACCCAGAAATACAGCGGCATCCCGTCCTTGGCCCATTGCTTCGTACCATCCTTGCGATCGATGATCGAATATGCACCTTCGGCCTTGGCTCCGCTAGCAGCCATCAGCGGAGGCCAATTCTTGGCGCATTGGTCGTAGCAATTGGAAACGCCCTTGGCGTCCTTCTTGAAGGTATAGAGCGTCATGCCGTTTTCACCGGCAAGTACCTTGCCCTTGGCGGATTCCACGGTCATCACCGGCTCTGCCGCAAATGCAGCCGTTGCCGCAGCAGATGCAACGGCGAATGCGATTACAGATTTTACGAGTTTCATGCGGGTGTCTCCTCACGTTCGACAGGCTTTCTTGCTTGCCGGACGTGAGACACGGAAGGCAGCGGTTTTATTCCATGTCGAGCGAGAGATTCTTGAAAGGCAATGATGGATTTCAGATTTGCGCCTTTGCCTTGAATCGGAAGTATTTGTCGCCTAGATTGCCGGCGACCGATCATTCCAACAGGATGTGTGCAGCAATGGAGTTCAACCCGATCGCAATGCCAATTCGCCTTGCCACCGGGGAACTTCGTATCCATGCCTGCATCCATCACGCTTTCCAATCTATCGTGGTCCACGCCTGACGGCCGGCCACTTTTCTCAAATCTCGATCTGAGTTTCGGCACGGACCGCACAGGTCTGGTCGGCCGCAACGGCGTTGGCAAGACCACGCTCCTCAAGCTGATTTCCAGCGAACTCCAGCCTCAGTCCGGGGCGATCGCGCTCGGCGGCACGCTGGGCGTGCTGCGCCAGCACGTCCAGGTGGAAGCCGGCGAAACGATCGCCGATCTCTTCGGCGCGGCCGGAGCCCTGGCCGTTCTCCGCCGGGCCGAGGCTGGCACGGCGACAGTCGAGGAGCTGGCATCGGCGGACTGGACGCTGGAGACACGCATCGCTGCTGCTCTCGATCGCGCCGGACTCGATGCACAACCGGAGACGAGCCTTGCCGCGCTGTCTGGCGGGCAGCACACGCGGGCCGGGCTTGCCGCGCTCATCTTTGCCGAGCCCGATTTTCTGATACTGGACGAGCCGACCAACAATCTCGATCGTGACGGGCGGCGGGCGGTGATCGATCTGCTCGCAGACTGGCAGAAAGGCGCCATTGTCATCAGCCACGACCGGGAACTGCTCGAAACCGTGGATGCGATCGTTGAGTTGACCACGTTGGGCGCTACCCGTTACGGCGGTAATTGGAGCCAATATCAGGAGCGCAAGGCGCTCGAACTGGCGGCTACGCAACACGACCTTGCCGACGCCGAGAAGCGCCTGGCCGAGGTTGCCCGGAGCGCGCAGGCGACAGTCGAACGGCAGGCACGAAGAGATCGCGCCGGCAGGAAGAAGGCCGCCAGGGGCGACATGCCGCGTATCGTCGCCGGCGGATTGAAGCAGCGCGGTGAAGGCACGAGTGGCGACAATGCGCGGCTTGCCGAACGCCGGCGTGCTCAGGCATTGGAAGAGGCAGCCTCAGCGCGCGCGAAGATCGAAGTCCTGCAGCCCTTATCGGTCAAGCTTCCGCCGACCGGACTGCCGGCCAACAAGGTCGTCCTGAAGATGGACTCGGTGACCGCGGGCTACCGGTCTGGCCAGCCGATCCTCAGCAATCTGTCCTTCGATATCACCGGGCCGGAGCGCATTGCCGTCACCGGCCCCAACGGCTCGGGCAAGACGACGTTGCTGGCGCTTGTCATCGGAGAATTGGAGCCTTGGACTGGCAGGGTCTCAGTGATGACGAGGTTCGCGATGCTCGACCAGCGGGTGAGCCTCCTTGATCCATCGATGTCGATCCGCGACAGCTTCCTGCGGATAAACCCGCAAGCGGCTGAAAACGCCTGCCGGGCCGCACTCGCCCGCTTCATGTTCCGGGCCGATGCGGCGCTCCAGACGGTATCGACGCTGAGCGGCGGCCAGTTGTTGCGTGCGGGACTGGCCTGCGTCCTCGGCGGACCGAACCCGCCTTCGCTGCTGATCCTCGACGAGCCGACAAACCATCTCGACATCGACTCGATCGCTGCCGTCGAGAGCGGGCTGCGTGCCTATGACGGTGCATTGCTGGCTGTCAGCCACGATGAAGTGTTTCTGGACGGGATCGGGATATCGCGCAGGCTGGAATTGCCTTTGCTGTCACAAGGCATCGAGGGAGGCGAGACTTCATGACCGGCGCCGCCTGCTACGGTCCATTCACCAGCTTGAGAATGAGTTGCTGGATATTGCCGCCTTGACCCATCTCGACGCGGTCGAAATCCCGGCCCTGCTGGCGCTGGTAGCCGGACAGCTCGCCGAGGCGCTTCGTGAGCACGGCGCGGATCTTGCGGCAATCAGGATCATCAGCAGCGGTGAGACCGACGCTGTAGGCTTCGATCTCCTTGACCATCTGCTTGATGGTTTCGCCGTGCCACCGCTCGTGGGTTTCGACACCCGCGATGAAGCTGTCCCAGCTCGCCTTTGTTGCAGGCGATAGCTGCCCGGCGGGCTTCGGCAGCGTGTAGCTTATGATCAGCTTCGGCCGCGCCGTCGTCAGCTTGCAGGACCTGTCCGGCTGCGGCTCGTATTTCCTGGTCCAGGTAAGCTTGAAGGTCGTATGCGCGATGGCCCGTCCGATGCCTGCATCCGGTCCGTGTTCGCCGATCGACGCGTAAAGCTCGGCGCCGGTGGCTCCGCTGATTGCATAGGGCTTGATCTGTTCGACGGCTTGCCATTCGGCCCTTGCAGCCCCCGGCAGCGAGAGGGCCCCCATCAACAGACAAACCTGAATGCCTTTTCTCACACGAATCCCCTTCGAATGGCCGGGCGACACTAACGGGCGCAAAATCCGCGTTCAACCCGCCTGAGATCAGCCCGTCAAAGGGCAACACTCGCCGCGCGCGCTTTTACGTCTTGCTTCGCGGCCGCGAATCCTGCCAAGTCGCTGCCATGCAATTCGCTCCGCAACAGGATGAAGCCCTGAAGGCCGTTTCGAAATGGCTGAAGGAGGGCAGGTCACCGCTCTTCCGCTTGTTCGGCTATGCCGGGACGGGCAAGACGACGCTTGCCAAGCATTTTGCGGAGAATGTCGATGGCGATGTGCTGTTTGCAGCTTTCACCGGCAAGGCGGCGCAAGTGCTGCGCTCGCGCGGCGCCAGCAATGCCAAGACCATCCATTCGCTGATCTATCGCCCGCGCGGCGAAGAGGCCGTCGAGGACGAAGAGACCGGCAAGACCTCGATCGCCCCGATGTTCGCCATCAACCGGCAGAGCCCCGTCGCCAAGGCAGCGCTGATCATCGTCGACGAATGCTCGATGGTGGACGAGGCGCTCGGCAAGGACCTGATGAGCTTCGGCACGCCGATCCTCGTCCTCGGCGATCCCGGCCAGCTGCCGCCGGTCTCGGGCGGCGGCTACTTCACCAATCAGGAACCGGATTATCTGCTGACGGACATCCACCGGCAGGCGCGCGACAATCCGATCATCCAGCTGGCGATGCAGGTGCGCGAAGGCAACGAGATCATGCACGGCGACTACGGCACCGCGCAGGTGATTTCAAAGAACGAGGTCAACCAGGCGCTGGTTCTCGATGCCGACCAGGTGCTCGTCGGCACCAATCGCACCCGGCGACGCTATAACCAGCGCCTGCGCGAGCTCAAGGGCTTCGGCGCGGACTATCCACAGACGGGCGACAAGCTGGTCTGCCTGCGCAACGATCCTGCCAAGGGGCTGCTCAACGGCTCGCTCTGGCAGGTGATGACATCGTCGAAGGAGACGACGAAACCGGGCATAAACCTGCTCGTGCGACCGGAAGACGACGACATGGATCGCGGTGCGGCCAAGATCAAGCTCTTGAAGCAGGCGTTCGAGGATGTCGAAGGCGAAATCCCGTGGAACACGCGAAAGCGCTACGACGAGTTCGACTACGGCTACGCATTGACCGTGCACAAGGCGCAGGGCTCGCAGTGGAACAATGTCGTGCTCTTCGACGAAAGCTGGGCCTTCCGCGATACCCGAGAACGCTGGCTTTACACCGCTATCACGCGTGCGGCGGAAACGCTGACGATCGTGCGGTAACCTTGCGGAACGGCAACTGCCGCCGCCCAAACGTCAGACGTTGACGAGCCCGAGAAGCACCGCCTTGGCGATCGCCTGGAAGCGGTTGTTTGCGCGAAACTTCAGGATGATCGACGATTCGAGCGCCTGTGCTTCGTCGTGCTTGAGATCGAGCGTGCGGGCGATGCGCTGGGTCGAGAAGCCTTCTGCCATCAGGGAGAGACAACGCATCTCCTCATCCGAAAGGCTGCTATGGTCCTCGTTGTCGTTCAGCGGCGGCATCTCGCCGTTGGCATCGGCATCGAGCAGGTCGCTGACCTGTTGCAACTGGCGATGCAGCGTCGACATTTCCGCCGTTAGCTCGCGCTTACGGATACTCAGCGCCTCGCGAAACATCGCTTCGGCTTCGTCTTGCGAGGAAGCGCGGCGCAGCTCCTCCATCAATTCCTGGATGACGGCGACCGGCATGCCGGATTCGCGGCAGAGGTTGATGACGGCCATCCGCATCACATCGTCCTCGCCGTAAACGCGCATCAAGCCGATTCGGTTCGCGGAAAGCAGGCCCTTCTCTTCGTAGAAATGCAGTGTCCTGTGCGTCACCCCGAATGCATTCGCCATCTCGGCGATCGGCACTGGTCCCTCAGGCAAATCCGCCGGCAGAGCGGTAGACGGCAGGAACCGGTATTTCGCCCGGCACCCCGACGTTTCACCGTTGGCGGCACGTTTGGTACCATCTGGCATGGACCCCCCTGGCATAAAGTTGCACCTCAATGCGGTTTGCCAGTTGCTTCGAAAGCGCTGTGGAGTGGTCGTCCTCAATTACAGTCGTCGAGGAGAAGCAGTACGCGGCGTACTGACTCGATACCTATCGTTCACGGTATGCGCGAACGCTCATTTTTGAAAGTGCTAAAAATAATCGGTTTTAAACGCGATAGCAACGCAGTTACGATTGCTGGAATCTACGCCATTGGACTGGATTGACTGAAATGCCGGCAAACTCTTCAAACAAAACTGGTAATACTTCCGGTGGTACACCCTTTCGCGCCGGAACGCCGCTTATCAAAGATTCGCATGCAGCCATGAGCGAATCTCGTTGGCCTGAGCAGGTTCATTGGCTTACAAAGCAGCCCACGCATTCCGCATCGAATGGATCACCGACATGCCGACAACGCTTTCCGTCAATCTCAATGCCATCGCCATGCTGCGCAACCGGCGGGATCTGCCATGGCCGAGCGTGGAGGGGTTGGGGCGTATCGCCTTGCAATCGGGCGCCAGCGGGCTGACCGTCCACCCGCGGCCGGATCAGCGGCATATCCGCTTCACCGACCTGGCGGTGATTCGCAACCTGATCGACGATGAATTTCCGGAGGCCGAGTTCAATATCGAAGGCTATCCGACGGAGGAGTTCCTGGAGCTCTGCAAAGAGGCAGCACCCGAACAGGTCACGCTCGTGCCCGACGATCCGTCGCAGGCGACCTCCGACCACGGTTGGGATTTCCGCAAGCACCAGGCCTTCCTGACGGATGTTGTCGCAAAGCTCAAAAAGATGGGCGCCCGCGTTTCGCTGTTCGCCGATGGTGACGGCGATGCCGAGGCGGTGAAGTTCGCCAAGGCGGCGGGTGCCGACCGGATCGAGCTTTATACGGGTCCGTATGGCGGCTGCTATGACGCACCGGAGCGCGCCGCGCCGATTCTTGAAGCGCTTGGCAAAACGGCGGATGCGGCGCTTGCGATCGGACTCGGGGTCAATGCCGGGCACGACCTGACGGTCGCCAACCTGCCGCCGCTCGTGAAGCGCATTCCGAGGCTCGCCGAAGTATCGATCGGCCATGGCCTCACGGTCGATGCGCTGGAATATGGCATGGCGGAAACCGTCCGCCGCTTCTGCCGGGCTTGCGGCCAGAAGATCTGATATCCACCTCACTTTCCTCATCCCTGTGACAAGTGCAGGGATGAGGGTGCGGCATCTCACTGCTGGCCGCGTCGGGGTCAGGCGGCGAGTGTCGCCTTATGGGCCACGAAGAAATCCTGCAGCGGCTGCGGTTCTTTGCCGGTCAGTTTCTTGAAGTCTTCCGTCACGATATCGAAGTTGCCCGCGCGGATGTTCGCATCGGCTGACACCAGCATGTCGGCAACGAAGTCCGGTAGGCCCGCATTGCGCATGCCTTGGCCGAGTTGCTCGTCGTTGACCGGGACGGCCTCGAGCGGCTTTCCGGCTGCCTCGCCAACGATGCCTGCGATCTCCTTTGCGGCCAGGGACTGGGTGCCGGTCAGGGTGTAGGTGACGCTCTCTGTCCAAGCGGATGCGAGTGCTGCTGCAATCGCCCGTGCGCAGTCGTCGCGCGCAATTGTCGAGATCTTGCCATCGCCAGCCGACGTATACCATTTGCCGCCATGCAGGTTATGCGGCATGCCCATCAGGTAGTTGTCGTGATACCAGGCATTGCGGAAGATGGAGTAGGGGATGCCGGTCGCCTTGATGGCGTTCTCGCTGCCAAGGTGATCCGGCGCGAAGGTGACGACCGACCTGTCGGGCGAGGGCATGGATGTGTAGGCGATGTGCTTTACGCCGGCTTTTGCCGCAGCCTCGACGGCGGCCTTGTGCTGCTTGAGCCGCTGGCCGGGGACGGCGAGCGCGTCGGTGCTGATGATCAGCAGGCGATCGACACCCTTGAAGGCGGCTTCGAGGCTTGCCGCATCGTCGAAATCGGCCTTGCGGATGCCCACGCTCTTGGCGGCAAGCGAGGCAAGTTTCGTCGGATCGCGAGTTGCGGCGAGGATGTTGGCGGCGGGAACCTTATAGGTTTCCAACAGGTGATGAATGACACGCTGGCCGAGCTGGCCGGCTGCGCCGGTAACAAGAATTGTTTCGCTCATAGGTCCTCCTTTATGTGGTCTCAAAAAGAGAGCAGCGCTAAAATAGGAATTGACCTGGGGCTGTAAAGAAGGCAGTTTTTCCGCTCTAGGTTACCAAAGAGGAACCACCCGGCATGAACGGCGCTGTGCGAAATCTGAAGAGCAACCCGGCTCCCGGCATTCGCCGTGAGATTGATCTCGGCGATCTCGATTTCAACAATTGCCCTGTCAGGGACATGATGCAGCAGATTGGCGGCAAGTGGTCGACGCTAATGCTGGAAGCGCTTGCCGCGCGCCCTTATCGCTTTGGCGAGTTGCGGCGGAAGATCCCCGATATTTCCCAGAGAATGCTGACGCAGACGCTGCGCGACCTGCAGCGCGAAGGCTACATCGAGCGGGAGGTGTTTCCCACCAAGCCGCCGAGCGTCGAGTATCGCATTACCGAACTCGGCCGCTCGCTTTACGGCACGCTGGCGCTGCTCTTGAACTGGGCGGAAGCCAACCATGACGCCGTTCGCGCCGCCCGAGTTCGTTTCGATGCCGCCGAGGGCTGAGACGCGGCTTACTTGCCGCGTCCCTCGGTGAGGAAGAGCAGGAAGGCGAAGGTAGGGAAGCAGAAGCCGATCCAGGCTGCCATCGTCCATCCGCCAGTCGCGTAGGCCCAGCCGCCGATCGCCGAGCCGAGAGCGCCACCGGCAAAGAAGGTTGCCATGTAGAGGCCGTTCAGCCGGCTGCGATGGTCGGCGCTGATCGCGAAGATCGCCCGCTGGCCGCAGACGAGGTTGGTCGTTACGCCGAAGTCGAGAAGGATTGCGGCGGCCGTCAAGAGGGCAATGGCTAGCGTTGAGCCGTCCGTCGCGAAATGGCCGATCAGGAAAGCTGACATCCCGAGCAGCATGGCGAGCGTCGAGGCGGCTCTCGTCAGGCCGCGATCGGCAAGACGCCCGGCAATCGGCGAAGCGATCGCGCCGGCAGCACCGGCGAGCGCAAAGAGCGCGATGCCGTTCTGGCTGAAACAGAATGTCGGGCTGGCCAGCAGCAGCGGCGTCGTGGTCCAGAATAGGCTGAAGGCGCCGAACATCCCGGCTTGATAGAGCGCGCGGCGCTGAAGGACGCGGGACGTCGTGGCAAGGTGGAGCATTGACGCGAGCAGCTTGCCGTAGCCGAGCCTCGTATGCGGCACACGAACCGGCAGGCTTGTATGCAGGATGGCGACGAGTCCGACCATGATAGCCGCGGTGACGTAGTAGACCATGTGCCAGGATGAGGCCTCGGCGATGAAGCTGGCCAAGGGGCGGGAAAGCATGATGCCGCAGAGAAGACCGCTCATGACGTTGCCGACGACGCGGCCGCGTATTGCATCCGGCGCCATGTGGGCGGCGAAGGGCACCAAGACCTGGACCGCAACTGAAGACAGGCCAATGCACAGCGAGGCAAAGAGGAACAGGCTCGGCGTCGATGAGAATGCGGCGCCGATGAGCGCTGCAGCCGACGCAAGGGTCAGCACCAGCACGAGGCGGCGGTTTTCAAGGAGGTCGCCGAGCGGTGCGATCAGGAGCAAGCCAAGGCCGTAGCCGATCTGCGTCAGCGTCACGATCAGGCCCGTGGCCGCCGGCGTGAAGCCGAGGTCGGCGCTGATCAAACCTGCCAGCGGCTGACTGTAATAGAGATTGGCGGCGACAAGGCCGCAGGCGGCGGCGAAAAGGAATGTCATCAAAGGCGAGATCGTCCGGGGAACCGCGGTCTCGTTCGTGGCGGTTGAAACGCTCATAAAAAACTCCGGCATGCGAATATGGAGGATCGGTCTAAAGGTCTTTGGGCGCCGCCCGCTTTTTGCGGCGGTCTCTATGGGGTGAGAAGTTTCATGGCGGCCTGCGCCACGGTGTTCATATCTTCCTCGGTGCGGCCGGTCTTGCCCACGACGCGCATGCCCTTGATCAGGCAGAGCAGCGCCCGCGCAGCCGTCGCCGCGTCGAGCGTCTTGGGAATCGAGCCATCGGACTGGCCGAGGTGGATGAGGTCCAGCAGCAATTTCTCGTTTGCAGCAAAGGCACCGGCGACCCGCTCTGCAGCCTCTTCATCGAAGATCGCAAGCTCTTTGGCGCTGCTGACGACAAGGCAACCCCGCTTGCCGGATTCTCCATGGGACGAGATGGCGTAGAAGGTCAGAACTTCGCGGACCTTCTCGCGACCGGTCGCCGCCGTTGCCATTCGGGCATCCAGCAAAGCGCGGCGCACGGCGCGGTAGCGGTCGAAGGCGGCTAGGAAAATGCCGTGCTTGTCCTTGAAGGCCTTGTAGACGCTTCCCGAGGCGAGCCCCATTGCGTCCGTCAATTCGCTGATCGAGGCGGCGTGATAGCCGCGCTCGGAAAAGACGCCAAGCGCCTTGTCGAGCGCTGCCTCCATGTCGAATTCCCGCGGTCTGCCGCGCGATCGACTCTGCTCGCTGATGGTTGCTGTGGTCATGGTCGACCCGATTAGGAAATGATCGTTTCCAAATCAAGTCAATTTTTTGCGATGCAGCAATCTAGAGATCCAGAACCCAGGTTTGACCGTTTTCCTCCGGGCCGAACATCTTATGTCTCTCTTCGGAGACAAGCCGGAAGCCAGCCTTCACGTAAATGCCGCGAGCGGCCTCCAGCACACCGTTGGTCCAGAGCGAAAGCTGGCGATATCCCTTCGCCTTGGCGAAGCGGATGCATTCATCGACGAGCATCTTGCCGAGGCCGAGACCGCGTGCGGCCTTGTCGACATAGAGCAATCGCAGCTTGGCGATTCCATCGCCGCCATTTGTAACGAGCACCGAACCGACATTGATGCCGTCGCGCTCGGCGATCCAGCAATACTCCATCTCCGGGTCGAAATTGGCGAGGAAGCGGCCGGCCACCTCGGCGACGAGGCCTTCGAAGCGCATGTCCCAGCCATATTCCTCGGCATAGGCCTTGCCCTGGCTCTGCACGATCCAGCCGATGTCGCCGGGCCGCTGCGCGCGAATGATCGCAGGGTTCGGCCTGCCGTTCGGGTCGAGCAGCGAGCGAATGGTCTGCATGGCGTTGACGACGCGTTGCGGCTCGCCGAGGGCAAGCACGTCGAAGCGTTCGGCAATCTGCGCATTCGAGCGGCGCCCAAGCTCCTGAAACTGCTGATGTCCCTTAGCGGTGACTTTGATGATCTGGCTGCGCAGATCGGCAGGATCGGCTTGGGTCTCGATGAGGCCGTCCGCACGAAAGCGTTTCAGGATACGGCTGAGATAGGCTGGATCGAGATGAAGGTCGCGGGCGAGCGTCACGGCGCTTATGCCGTCATGCGAGCCGATCTCGAACAGCACCCGTGCATCCGTCAGGGTGAAGGGCGTGTCGAGATAGGCCTTGTTCAGGACACCGAGGAAATTCGTATAGAAACGGCTGAAGTCGCGCGCGGCTTCGATAAGGGCGGAATCGTGCATGGCAAAGTCTCCCGATAAGAGACTTTGTCCTCTATTTAGTTGACTGAGTCAAGTAATTGCTCAGGCTGCTTCGTTTTCCTCGCTCTGCTCTTCGCCGATCGAAAAATCGACGGCAGCCTTGGCATGGATCGCAGTCGTGTCGAAGCCGGGCAGGGGCAGCTTGTTTGGATCGAGGATCAGGCAGATCTCGGTGCAGCCGAGAATGATGCTGTCTGCGCCCTTGGCGCGCTCGCGTTCGATGATCTCCATCAGCTTCGCCCGCGAACTGTCGAGGACCTTTCCGGCGCAAAGCTCGTTGAAGATGATGTCGTGAACGGTGGTGCGGTCAGCGGCCTCCGGGACCATGACGTCGACACCCAGGCGCTTCATGCGATCCGAATAGAAGCCGTGCTCCATCGTGTAGCGCGTTGCGAGCAGCAGGGGACGCTTGCGTCCCGCAGCCTTCAACGAGCGTGCGGTCTCATCGATGATGTGGATGAGCGGAACGGAGATCCGTGAAGCCACCTGGTCGGCGATCAGATGCATGGTGTTGGTGCAGATGAGGATGCAGCGGGCGCCGGCAATCTGCAGGCGAAGCGCGGCATCGCCGAGGCGGGCAGCGGCGGCATCCCAATCCCCTGCCTTCTGCATCGCGACGATCTCTTCGAAGTTGACCGAATGCATGACGAGTTCGGCCGAAGCCAGGCCGCCCAGGCGCTCGCGAACCATCTCGTTGACCAGACGATAATAGACCGCCGAGCTTTCAAAGCTCATGCCGCCGATCAGGCCGATTGTCTGCATATTCCTTGCTCCCATCTCCCGGATTCGATTGCCCAAAGCATGCATCAGTCCTTGCGCCGAATGTTTGCATTCTTTGATCGCCTTTATAACCTGGCTCTATGACTTTGTGCGTTTTTATCATATCGTGCAAAAAATCAGCGCCAGTGTGAACTTTAGCAATGCTTGATGATCGTGACCGAAAGATTCTCGACCTTCTGCAGACGGATGCCGGTATTTCCGTGAGTGTTCTCGCGGAACGGGTTGCGCTTTCGGTTTCTGCCTGCTCGCGGCGTATTCAGCGCCTGGAGGAGAGCGGCCATATCGCCCGGCGCATCGTCGTGCTCGACCGCGAGAAGATGGGCGTGCCGACGACGGTTTTTGCGCTGATCAAGACGGCGCATCATTCCGACGAATGGATCGAGAGCTTCCGCAGGGCGATCAGCGGCATTCCCGAAATCGTCGAAGCCCACCGGCTGACGGGAAATCAGGATTACATCCTGAAGATCGTCCTGCCGCGCGTCGAGCATTACGACATCATCTACAAGCAGATCGTCCGCAAGATCGAACTGTTCGAGGTCTCGGCGTCGATCTCCATGGAGCTGTTGAAGGGCGGTACAGCCATCCCGGTCAGCTATGCCGGCTGAGTCGGGCAGCTATTCCGGCCCAGCGGTTGAAACCCCTTTTACGAAGGCCGACATCTTCCACAGCGAAATCGCGAAAGGGTAGGTATGTCATGAGCGAACATCGTGTCGTCGTTGTCGGCGGCGGCTTCGGCGGGCTGCAACTCGTCAACGAGCTCAGGGGTGCGGGAGCGAAGATCACCTTGGTCGATCGCCGCAATCACCATCTTTTTCAGCCGCTGCTCTATCAGGTCGCAACGACGATCCTTTCGACATCCGAAATCGCCTGGCCGATCCGGCAGCTTTACAGCGATCGGCGTGACGTGACGACGCTGCTCGGCGAGGTGACCGGGGTCGACCCGACTGCCAAGGTCATCACCTTACGGAATGGCGTGACCTTACCTTACGACACGCTGGTGCTTGCGACCGGCGCAACGCACGCCTATTTTGGACATGACGAATGGGAGCCCGTCGCGCCGGGGCTGAAGACGCTCGAGGACGCAACAACGATCCGCCGTCGCATGTTGCTCGCCTTCGAGCGGGCCGAACTGGAAAGCGATCCGGCCGTCAGGGATGCACTGCTGACCTTCACGATCGTGGGCGCCGGCCCGACCGGGGTCGAACTGGCGGGCATCATCGCGGAGCTTGCGCATCACATCCTGCCGGAGGAATTCCGCAACATCGATACGCGCAAAACCAGGGTCGTGCTGGCGGAAGCCGGGCCGCGGGTCTTGCCGAGTTTTGCCGAGGAGCTTTCCGCTTACGCCCAGCATGCGCTGGAAAAACTCGGCGTCGAGGTTCATCTCGGAGAGATGGTGACGAACTGCACGGCTGAAGGCGTGAATATCGGCGAGCGGTTCATCCCCAGTCGGACGATCGTATGGGCCGCCGGCGTCCAGGCGTCACCTGCCGCGAAGTGGCTTGATGTTCCGGCTGATCGGGCAGGGCGCGTGGTGGTCGAGAAGAACCTGACGGCGCCGGGCTTTCCCGATGTCTTCGTCATCGGCGATACGGCCTCGGTGAAGCGGGAGGACGGTTCGCCGGTACCCGGCATCGCGCCTGCCGCAAAGCAGCAGGGCACCTATGTGGCAAGGGTCATCCGCGCGCGGATTGCAGGGAAAACCATGGCAGCGCCGTTCCGCTACAGCCATCAGGGCAGTCTCGCGACCATCGGCAAGAGTGCGGCGATCATCGATTTTGGCAGCATCAAATTGAAGGGGTGGGTTGCCTGGTGGGTATGGGGCATCGCCCATATCTATTTCCTGATCGGGACGCGGTCGCGCTTTGCCGTTGCCTGGAACTGGCTCTGGATCTTTCTGAGCGGCAAGCACAGCGCCCGGCTGATCACCCAGAAGGAAACCATGCGCGATGATGGGTAGCAAAATACCGCTTTTGCCTTCTGCCTGAAATTCTGGCATGAACCTCGGCCACATCGGAGCGGGGTAACGGGGGTTGTTCATGTCCGGATTTTGGTCGAAAGCGGCCGGCTGTCTCATGCCGGCTGCGGTTCCGCTCGTTTTGCCGCTGGGACGGCGGTTGCAGACGAGGCTGTCGTCAACATTTCGGCCGTGAATCCCGATGCTTCCGAGGCCGGGCCGGTGAACGGCGTAATAATCGTCACCCGCGAGGCAGAGACGCTCGAGGAGCCATTGGTGGTCAATCTGACGTTTGGCGGAAGCGCCGAAGCGGGCTCGGACTATCAGGCGCTCCCGGCATCGGTGACCATCGAACCCTATGCGGCCTTTGCACAGTTCGAGGTCGTGCCGCTTGTCGACGGCGTCGCCGACGGCGCGGAGACAGTGGAAATCGGCCTGGGTGAGGGCGGCTATCGCGCCGGTGACGACAGCCGGGCGGAAGTGACGATCACGGATGGAGCTGGCAAGGGTGGCGATGAGGAGGTGAGCGAAGCGCCTCCTGCGGCGCTGTTGGGCACGCTCTCCGTCAGCATGGTCTTCGAAGGCAGCGGCCAGTTCAGCAACAAGCGGGACGGCACCTTTTCCAATGTGAGCCACCACCACGCGTTTCAGTACACGGTGCCGTTGCGCGGCAACTATTCGCCCGCGTCCGGCATAGCCGAGATCGATGCCCGTGAAGTGGCGGAGGCATCGGGAGTTCCGGATTTCGAGCGCTTCATCATCTGGGGACCGGCAAAGATGCTTGCGCCGCCGCCGCGCTTCTGCGGATCGGGGAAAACGCGCATTTCCGATGAGCGGACTGGCAAGGAGCTCAACGATAGCGCGCAGCTCGTGCCTTTCGTCGAGACCATAACCGGCGGCGGCGACTATCCTTCACTGGACAAGACGGTTCCCGAATACGACCTCTGCGGCGTGCTCGCCGTCTTCGATACGAAGAAAAAGCTTTACTATCTGCGGATGGAAGGGGCCGATACCAATGTGCGGGTGATCAGCCGTCACAATGGCATCCCGATACCCGAATACAATGAACGGATTTATGGCCAGAGCGGCGATTTCCGCTCGAAGCTGATCTTCACCGACCAGCCGATCACCGGTGACGGCACAAGCGTGGAGGGCACGAAGATTTACGAGAACTTCAACGAGATCGCGAAGACGGATCCGAACAATTTTCCGCTTCGCGCCACGATCAAATGGAAAGTCTCGCAGCCATAAGCCGGATGTGAAAAGGGCGGCCCGGAGGCCGCCCTTTGCGTGTCACGCTGCCAGCGAGGCGATATCGATGACGAAGCGGTAGCGGACGTCGCTCTTGAGTACGCGCTCGTAGGCTTCGTTGACCTGCTGAATGTTGATCTTCTCGATCTCCGAGACGATGTTGTGCTCGCCGCAGAAGTCCAGCATTTCCTGGGTTTCCTTGATCGAGCCGATCATCGAGCCGGACAGGCTCTTGCGGCCGGGGATCAGGGCGAAGGCGTGAACCGGGATCGGATGTTCCGGGGCGCCAACGATGACCATCGAGCCATTGACCTTGAGCAGGCCGAGGTAGGCATTCCAGTCGATCGCGACGCCGGCCGTGCAGATGATCAGGTCGAAGGTGCCTGCGAGCTTCTCGAAGGTCGAGGCGTCGTTCGTGGCGTAGTATTCCTTGGCGCCGAGCTTCAGGCCGTCTTCCTTCTTCGACAGCGTCTGGGAGAGAACCGTGATATGGGCACCCATGGCGGCGCCGAGCTTCACGCCCATATGGCCGAGACCACCCATGCCGACGATCGCGACCTTCTTGCCCGGGCCGGCATTCCAGTGACGCAGCGGCGAGTAGAGGGTGATACCGGCGCAAAGCAGCGGTGCGGAAGCGTCGAGCGGCAGGTTGTCCGGAATCGACAGGACGTAGCCTTCCTTGACGACGATCGAGTCGGAGTAGCCGCCCTGCGTGGCGGTCTTGCCGTCGACTTCGACGCTGTTGTAGGTCTGGACGAGGCCCGGCATGTAATGCTCGTTGTCGACGTCGCGGGTAGCACAGCCGACGCAGGAATCGACGAAGCAGCCGACGCCGACACGGTCGCCGACCTTGAACTTGGTCACGGCCGAACCGACGGCCGATACGACACCGGCGATTTCATGGCCCGGGACGATCGGATAGACGGCATTCTTCCATTCGTTGCGGACGGTATGAATGTCCGAATGGCAGATGCCGGCGAACTTGATGTCGATGACGACGTCGTCCGGGTTGGGGTCGCGGCGCTCGAAGGTAAAGGGCGTCAGCGGCTTAGATGCGTCAGTAGCGGCATAGCCTCTAGCAATAGGCATGGAAAAATCCTTCTTTTCGCGGGGGTGGAGAGGATGGCGCAGTTATGCCCTACAAGCCGTCGCGGGCGTTAGAGCGATCCTCCAGCCTTTTTGCCCGATCCTGCAAAAGTGAAGGCGCGGGGTATTTGCCAAAGGCTGAATGCATTCTAGATAGGGAGCAGCCGCGCCGCCCGGCCGTCCTTCATCAGAGAGCTATCCGCATGACACTGCCGTTCAACCGATATCAGGAGATCGCATCGATCGCAGCCCGGTTCGCATCCGGCGAGGGCGAGTTCCAGACGGGCATCGAAGGGCTCGGGATTAGCCGTCGCACGACGCCGAGCGCGCCATGCCACGGCAGCTATCGCCCGTGTTTTGCGATGGTGGTTCAAGGTGCAAAGAGCGTGCAGCTCGGCACGGACACGATCAACTACGGCCCCGGCTCCTACCTCCTGACGTCGCTCTACCTGCCCGTCGTGTGGAGGGTGGTCGAGGCCAGCCCGGAGGTCCCGCACTTCTGCCTGACCTTTGCCATCAACAGCGAGAAACTGCTTGATCTGCTCAGCCGTGCGAACATCCAGCGGCCGGCAGCAACGGCCCCTGGCCAGCGCGGGATCGTCGTGAACGACGCGACGCCGCAGCTTCTCGACGCTGCTGTACGGCTGCTTCGCTTGCTCGATAGTCCGGACGACATTCCGGCGATGGCGCCGCTGATCGAACAGGAAATCCTTTACCGCATCTTGATCGGACCGGCCGGTGACCAACTGATCAACCTGGCCATGGCCGACAGTCACGGCAACCGGATCGCGCGTGCCATCAGCTGGCTCCGGGAGAACTTTGCAAGGACGCTGCGCATCGAGGACCTCGCCGAGCACGTCAATATGAGCGTCTCGTCCTTCCATCATCACTTCAAGGCAATAACGGCGATGACGCCTGTGCAATACCAGAAGCAGCTTCGCCTGCACGAGGCGCGGCGGCTGATGCTGATCGAGAGACTGGATGCCGGTACCGCCGGTCACCGCGTCGGCTACCAGAGCCCGTCGCAGTTCAGCCGGGAGTACAGCCGCCTCTACGGCCTGTCGCCGGCACGCGATGTCGATGCCGTGCTGAGCGCTGCCGAATAAACGGCGCGTGTCCTGCGAAAAATTTGTCCTTCGGGTCTCCGCCAGACTATTGACGGGGGAGCGCTTCTGCGCGATAAACCCATACGAACCGTACCGTACGGTACGTATGGGGGAGTGCTTAATCGTGTTTGCTGAATCGTTGGAGTCCAGCGAATTTTCGCCGCGTCAGAACGCCGTTCTGGAGCAGGCGTTGCAGCTTCTCGTCGATGGCGGGGAGAAAGCCCTGACGACTTCTGGGGTCGCGCGTGCTGCCAACTGCTCCAAGGAAAGCCTCTACAAGTGGTTCGGTGACCGCGACGGTCTTCTTTCGGCCATGATCGCCTATCAGGCCAGCAAGGTGCGCACGTTCGAGCGCGGCGGCGAACGCCTGACGGCTGCGAGCCTGCATGATCATGTTGTAATCTTTGCGCGGGATTTGCTGGACGTGCTGGCCGGAGATGTTTCACTTGCATTGAACCGGCTCGCGATCGGCCAGTCGAACCGCGACGGCTCGAAGCTTGGAAGGTTGCTCCTGGAGCGCGGCCGCCGGCAGATTGACCGCCGCGCCATGGCGCTGATTGACGCTGGCAAGCGGTCAGGGCTGCTGCGTTTTCATGATGCCGATGAGGCATATCACACGCTTTACGGCCTGATCGTCTCCGATCTGCATGTGCGCATGCTGCTCGGCGAACCGGGCCTCAAGGATACCGCGCAGCAGGCGGAGAGGGCAGTCACCGCCTTCCTTCGGCTTTACGGCACGGACAAGGTTTTGGCGGAAATGCCGGCTCTGAGCTGAGTTCCGCTGTTTTCCAATCAACAAGACAAGCAAAGGGAAGGAAAAATCAATGCGCGTCTATTATGATCGTGATGCCGATCTCAATCTCATCAAGTCCAAGAAGGTCGCCGTTATCGGCTACGGTTCGCAGGGCCGCGCGCATGCGCTGAACCTGAAGGACAGCGGCGCCCAGAACGTCGTCATTGCGCTCAAGGCCGGTTCGCCGACCGTGAAGAAGGCCGAAGCCGACGGCTTCAAGGTCATGACCGTTGCCGAAGCCGCCAAGTGGGCCGACCTGATGATGATGGCGACGCCGGACGAGCTGCAGGCCGACATCTACAAGTCGGAAATCGCTCCCAACATTCGCGACGGCGCAGCGATCGCTTTCGCGCACGGCCTCAACGTCCACTTCGGCCTCATCGAGCCGAAGGCTTCCGTCGACGTCGTCATGATCGCCCCGAAGGGTCCGGGCCACACGGTTCGCGGCGAATACCAGAAGGGCGGCGGCGTTCCCTGCCTCGTTGCCGTTAACCAGAACCCTTCCGGCAATGCCCTTGAACTCGCTCTTTCCTACGCCTGCGGCGTCGGCGGCGGCCGCTCCGGTATCATCGAGACCAACTTCCGCGAAGAATGCGAAACCGACCTCTTCGGCGAGCAGGTCGTTCTCTGCGGCGGTCTCGTCGAGCTCATCCGCGCTGGCTTCGAAACGCTGGTCGAGGCCGGTTATGCTCCGGAAATGGCCTATTTCGAGTGCCTGCACGAAGTGAAGCTCATCGTCGACCTGATCTATGAAGGCGGCATCGCCAACATGAATTACTCGATCTCGAACACGGCCGAGTGGGGCGAATACGTCACCGGTCCGCGCATCATCACCGAAGAAACCAAGGCCGAGATGAAGCGCGTCCTCAAGGACATCCAGACCGGCAAGTTCACCTCCGAATGGATGCAGGAATACCGTTCGGGCATGGCCCGCTTCAAGGGTATCCGTCGCAACAACGACAGCCACCAGATCGAAGAAGTCGGCGCCAAGCTCCGCGGCATGATGCCGTGGATCGGCAAGAACAAGCTGGTCGACAAGTCGGTCAACTAAGGAGCTTGCCGATCCCCGTTTGTCGCTCTGCACGCCTTTGGCGATGCGGGCATCGGCAAGAACAAGCTGGTCGGCAAGTCGGTCAACTAAGGCCTTAAAAGTCTACCGAATAAGAGGAAGCCGGGCATGTCCCGGCTTCTTTTTTGTGTGATTTTCCGGGATCTAAGCCCGTTTTGGGCCTGAACTGCGGACAAAATGGGCAACGACAAGTTGACGCGGGTGATCAAGCTGATGCATCCTCGCCGGCAAATGACTGGCTTTTGGCTTGAGCGGGGGGCTCAGCAGAGGGACCCGGGCGTACCCACGCCCCATGTGGCAGTCATCGATCGCAGGGCATGCAGTACGTTCTGGATTTCCGGGGGATGGGACTGTGAAGCGAAATGCATCGAATTTTCTGACGTTGGCCGCCGTTGCGACCCTACTTGCGGCATTTCCGTCGGTGGCGGCCGACCTGACAATCTCCGCGCCGAACTGGCCTTCGGGGCAGGCGACAGCCAACATCCTGAAGGTCGGCATCGAAAAGACCTTCGGGCTGCAGGTCGATGTGCAGGCCATGGGGACGATGACTTCGTTCGTCGGGATGGAGACCGGCAAGGTCGATGTCCAGCCGGAGGTGTGGCGGCCGAATTTCGACGACCTCGTCAAGAAGTACGTCGATGAGAAGGGCGAGGTGACGCTGAGCAACAAGAGCGTCGCCGCCTGGCAAGGCTTGTGCGCGACCGCAGCGGCGGCGAAGACCATCAAGTCGGTCGCCGACCTCACCGATCCCGAAAAGACGAAGGTACTGGATACCGACGGCGACGGCCGGGGCGAGATGTGGATCGGCGCTCCCACCTGGCTTTCGACTGGAATCGAGCGGGTGAGGGCGAACAGCTACGGCTACGCGTCGAACCTGACCCTCGTCGAGGCGGAGGAAGAGGTTGCGATGGCGGCCGTCGATGCGGCCGTGGCGACCGATCGGCCGATGGTGTTCTATTGCTATGCGCCGCACCACGTTTTCCAGCTACACGAACTGACCAGGCTCGAGGAGCCTGCGCATGATCCGGCGAAATGGAAACTGGTGTCCGCGCAAGACCCGCTCTGGATCAGCAAGTCGAGCGCTACCACCGCCTGGGACGCGGCGCACTTCCAGATCGCCTACGCGTCGACTTTTGCGAAGAAGCGTCCCGAGATCGCGCAATTCCTCGATAAGGTAGATTTCTCCTCCGACGAGGTGACAGGGATGAGTTATGCGCTCGGCGTCGAGCGTCAGGCGCCGCTCGACTATGCGAAAAAATGGGTCGAGAAAAATGCCGCGCGCGTTGAGGGGTGGGCAAAACAATGACGGCGATTTCTGGCACCTTATGCCTTGCGACCGCTTCCAGGGCACGGAAATTCGGGTTTGCGCTCCTTGCCGCGGGCCTTTGCCTGGGGTCTGTTGCTGCTCTTGCCCAGACGCAGATTTACGACGCCAGAGCGGGCAAGTGGGTCGATTACGATAAGAAGAAGGCCAGGCAGCTCTATGCCCGCAACAAGCAGTTGCCCGAGGCGTTCCGAAGACAGCTCGTAACATTCCGCACGGCCGAGGAGCCGGGGACGATCATCATCGACGGCAACCAACACTTTCTCTATCTGGTGCAGCCGGGAGGACAGGCGATACGCTATGGCATCGGCGTCGGGCGCGAAGGGTTCGGTTGGGCCGGCATCGTGCGGGTCGGTCGAATGGCGGAAAACCCGACCTGGACGCCGCCGCCGGAAATGGTGGCGCGCGACCCGAATGCGGCCAAATGGGCAGCGGGGATGCCGGGCGGCCGACCCGACAATCCGCTCGGTCCCCGTGCGATGTATCTCTACGAAGGCGACAGCGACACGATCTACCGCATTCACGGAACTATTGAGCCGTGGACGATCGGGCTCGACGTTTCGTCCGGCTGCATCCGCCTGAACAACGACGATGTGGTCGACCTCTACTCACGGGTCTCGGTTGGCGCGAAGGTCATCGTCTTGATGCAAGGGGCGGCGCTCTACAGGGGAATCTGACGACTGGACGGCAAGGCCGGTGAGGGCGCGTTTTTGGGGAATGAACGGAGGCGGACGTGTTGGGGGCACCTATGAGCGGGCGTTTGAACTGGGCGATGGCATTCATTTCGGTTGCGGCCGCACTTCTTGGTGCCTGCCAATCGTCGTCACCGCCACCGACGGACATGTCGCGAACCAGCCTGCAGACGGCGCCGGCGGATCTGCAACTGATGTGCGCCAATGCTGCCGCAGGTAGCGCCGGTACGACTGGCAGCAAGGTTCTCCCTGTCAGCTCGCGGCAGCTCGACGCGGTCACATATGGAGTCGATCTCGACGCGGGTGGCCGCAAGTTCACCTGTGTCGTGGACAACAACGGGACGGTACGTTCCATCACTCCAGCGTAAGGCGGTTCTGCGGAGCGGAAAACGCTCTCGGCCCGTGCTATTTGCGAGCCTGCACAAAAAGCCAGCGCGTCGGCTTGTTGTCGTAGCCGCTGCCATCGGCTTCGTCGATGCTAATGTTCTGCCAGCCGCCGGCAGACAGCAATCCCGAAAGCCAGACCGCAGAAGGATAGTTGTAATAGCGGCCGAAGCCGTCATGGCCCTCTGCCGTTCCCGCCTTGAAGCTTGCATGGAAGACGCCGCCATCCCTCAGCGCACGGCGGATGCGGGCGAGTATGGCTGGCAAATCCGCGCGCGGCACGTGCAGCAGGCTGGCCTCGGCCCACACACCGTCGAATTCGCTTTCGGCATCGAGCGCTTCGAAGCGCATCACTTTCACCGGTCTGGCGAGCAGCTTCGCCGCCTGCTTGGCCAGTTCCGCCGAGCCGTCTGTTGGAGTCACGTCGAATCCTTTGGACAGCATGTAGGCGCTGTCCTGCCCGCCACCGCAGCCGAGCTCCAAGAGCCTGGCGCCGTCGGTGAGGGCCGTGAGAAACGCATCGAGCCGCGCCCTCGGCAGCTTCCGGTTTCGCGAGGCATAGGTCTCGGCGTTTTCGTCGTAGAATGAAGAGGTCATACGTTCGTTCCCTCGCAACGCACTGGAATTTGCACTCGTCAAAATGCTATAGTCCAAACTAGTCCGCAGCCTAGTCAGGAGACAATTATGCGTCAATGGCCAGTTCAAGATGCGAAAGCCCGCTTCAGCGAGCTGTTGGAAGCCTCTGCCGCGGAAGGACCGCAGATTGTTTCCCGGCGCGGAGAGCCGAAGGCCGTCCTTGTGTCGATCGCGGAATGGGAAAGCTTGACGAAGAGGGCAAGGCCCAGTGCGAAGGAAGTCCTTCTAGCGCCGGAGCCCAGGTTTGATCTGGAAATTCCATCCCGGAAGGACTGGATTTGGAGAGAGATTGATCTTGGCGAGGAATAGTCTTGTTTCTTCTTGATACGAATATTGTCTCCGAGCTGAGAAGAGCCAAGCCACATGGCGGCGTATCGGCCTGGCTGGCAAGCGTCAGAAATGAGGATCTTGCCATTTCGTCGGTTTCGGTGGGGGAAATTCAACGCGGTGTCGAACTCATGAGAGAACGAGATTCGCAGCGTGCCGAGGAACTGGCTGCATGGCTCGACAAACTGATCTCAAGCATCAATGTCATAGCCCTGGATGCGCAGTGTATGATCAAATGGGCGCAATTTATGCACCGTAGGTCGCCAGCACTGCTTGCAGATGCAATGATTGCGGCGACAGCCTCGGTTTACAATCTCACGGTGGTTACGCGTGACATTGGTGATTTCGCTGCTTTTCCTGTCGCCGTCTTCAATCCTTTCGAATACAAGACCTGAAACTTGTCACTGTTACAAGAAAATAGGTCAGCATTCTTGACTTAATTTTTGTTGCGTGATTTGGTCCGCAAACGACAAAAAATTACGAGGAAACTCCCATGTTGAATTGGGACAATATCTTTGCGACCCGTTCGTCGCGCATGCGTGCATCGGAAATCCGTGAGCTTTTGAAGCTTCTCGAGCAGCCGGATATCATCTCGTTCGCCGGCGGCATTCCGGATCCGGCGCTGTTCCCCGACAAGGAATTCAAGGCTGCCTATGCCGATATTTTCGAGAGCGCTGCCGTCAATTCGGCGCTGCAATACTCGGTGAGCGAAGGCTACAAGCCGCTCCGCGAATGGCTGGTTAGGCAGATGGCCGCCCTCGGCGTCCCCTGCGGCCTCGACAACGTCTTCATCGTTTCGGGCTCGCAGCAGGGCCTCGACTATCTCGGCAAGCTTTTCCTGTCGCCGAAAGATACCGCCCTCGTCACGTGGCCGACCTATCTCGGAGCGCTGCAGGCCTTCAACGCCTATGAACCGTCTTACGACCAGTTGACGCCAAACGGCAACCGGACGCCCGAATCCTACCGTGCGACTGCGGCCCAGAATGGCGGCAAGGTGAAGTTCGCCTATCTTTCCGCCGATTTCTCGAACCCGACCGGCGAGACCGTTGATCGCGCGGGCCGCGAAAAAGTTCTGGAACTTGCAGAAGAACTCGACATCGCCGTCATCGAGGACGCCGCCTACCAGTCGCTGCGCTATGATGGCGAGGCGGTCCCGCCGATCCTGGCACTGGAAATTGCCAAGAAGGGCGATATCAACGATACGCGCACGATCTATTGCGGCAGCTTCTCCAAGACACTGGCGCCGGGCCTTCGCGTCGGCTTCATTGTTGCGAACGCGCCGGTCATCCGTAAGCTCGTACTTATGAAGCAGGCGGCAGATCT
The DNA here is from genome assembly GCF_012641395.1 of Rhizobium sp. P32RR-XVIII. Taxonomy (GTDB): domain Bacteria; phylum Pseudomonadota; class Alphaproteobacteria; order Rhizobiales; family Rhizobiaceae; genus Rhizobium. Next base: position 518,794 of record NZ_JABAIH010000004.1, read on the forward strand.
GCATTCCTCGACGATCAACCAGATGGCGATCGCCCAGGTCGCGGAACGCGGTTTCGACGCGCAGGTCGCCAAGATCAAAGCGGCCTACAGCCATCGGCGCAATTGCACGCTGGCCGCGCTCGAAAAGCACATGCCTGAAGGTATCCGCTGGACGAAGCCGGAAGGCGGCATGTTCATCTGGATCACGCTGCCGAAGGGCATGGATGGCGCGGCGCTGCTTGCAAAGTCGATCGAGACCGCGAAGGTTGCCTTCGTTCCCGGCAAGGCGTTCTTTGCCGACGGCTCGGGCGAGAACACGATCCGCGTCAGCTTTTCGTGCGCCAACGATCAGATGATCGAGGAAGGCATTGGCCGTCTCGGCCGGCTGATCGCCAAGGAAATCGGCGGCTGAGCGCCGCCGACCCTTCAATGCCTATTTCTTAAGGTGCGGGGCGAACAATTCCATGTCCGCCTCGCCCAAGCGATCCTTCGCCGTATTGAGCTGGTGCCAATAAGGATAGATCACCGGCGGCACGCTGACGTCGTCGAGCCGCTTGCGCTCCTCTTCGCTCAGCGTCAGGTCGGCAGCGGCGAGGTTGTCCTTGAACTGCGCCTCGGTGCGGCCGCCGATGACGACGGAGGTCACAGCCTTGCGGCCGATCAGCCAGGCGAGCGCGATCTGCGCCGCCGACACGCCGCGGCTTTCGGCGATCGAGACCAGCGCGTCAACGATATTCCAGAGGCGGTTTTCGTCGCGGATCGGCGGCTCGGTCCAGCCGGCGAACTGGCGCGTGCCTTCGGGTGTCGCCTGATTGCGGCGATGCTTGCCAGAAAGCAGGCCACCGGCAAGCGGGCTCCAGACGAGGACGCCAAGACCCTGATCGACGGTAATCGGCAGCAGCTCGTATTCGGCATCGCGGGCTTCCAGCGTGTAGTGGATCTGCTGGCTGACGAAGCGCTGGTATTTGTATTCCCTGGAGACGCCGAGCGCCTTCATGATGTGCCAGCCGGAGAAGTTCGAGCAACCGATGTAGCGGACCTTGCCCTGCCGCACGAGCGTATCCAGCGCCTCCATCGTTTCTTCCAGCGGCGTCTGGCCGTCCCACTCATGGAGCTGGTAGAGATCGATGACATCGGTCTTCATGCGCTTGAGGCTTGCCTCACAGGCTGCGATGAGGTGCTGGCGCGACGAACCGGCGTCGTTCGGCCCATCGCCCATCGGGAAGCGGGCTTTGGTGGCAACGAGCACGCCGTTCTTGCGCTGCCCGCCGAGAATTTCGCCAAGGATTTCCTCGGAGGCGCCGGCCGAATAGACATCGGCCGTGTCGATCAGATTGACGCCGGCATCGAGGCACATATCGACGAGGCGGCGGGCTTCGGAAACGCCGAGATCGCCGACTTTTTTCGCCCAGCCCACGCCGCCGAAGGTCATCGTGCCCATCGTCACGGTTGAAATCCTGAGGCCCGAGCGGCCCAGCTGGCGATACTCCATTGTCGTTCTCCTCACCTTAAAAATCGAAAAATCGAAACGCGGGTTAGAAAATAGCGGGCTACCGTCACGGTCAAGTACAACCTCACGCCCATGTATTCGCGGTGGTGCTTAGCCGAGTGTCACAATCATGTTATTCGGCCTGTCTATGGAACGCCTCATGTTCATCATGAGGGAAATAGCCATGAAGAAGCTCTCTGCCTTTGCCGCGCTGCTGGCAGCCGGTCTCGTCTCCGTTTCGGCCCAGGCCGCAAATCTCGTGCTTTATACCAGCCAGCCGAACGAAGATGCGCAGGCGACGGTCGATGGCTTCATGGCGGCCAATCCCGACGTCAAGGTCGATTGGGTTCGCGACGGCACGCCGAAGATCATGGCCAAGCTTCAAGCCGAAATCCAGGCCGGCAACCCGGTTGCCGACGTCCTGCTGATCGCCGACGTCGTGACGCTGGAGCGCCTCAAGGAAGACGGCAAGCTGATGGCCTACAAATCGCCGGAGGCCGCCAACTACGACGGCGCGCTCTACGACGCCGACGGCTATTACTACTCCACCAAGCTGATCACGACCGGCATCATGTACAACACGTCCGCTTCGATGAAGCCGACGAGCTGGAAGGATCTCACGAAGCCGGAAGCCAAGGGCCTCGTCACCATGCCGAGCCCGCTCGCTTCGGGTGCGGCCCTGATTCACGCACAGACGCTGGCTGCCGTTCCGGGCCTCGGCTGGGACTACTACAAGGCGCTTGCCGAGAACGGCGCGAGCGCTTCCGGCGGCAACGGCGTCGTCCTGAAGTCCGTCGCTTCGGGCGAGAAGGCCTACGGCATGGTCGTTGACTACCTGCCGATCCGCGAAAAGGCCAAGGGCGCTCCGGTCGAGTTCGTCTTCCCGAGCGAAGGCGTTTCGGCCGTCACCGAGCCGGTCGGCATCCTCGCCAGTGCCAAGAACGTCGACGCCGCCAAGAAGTTTGTTGACTATGTTCTCTCCGAAAAGGGCCAGGAAGGGTTCCTGAAGCTCGGCTACATCCCAGCCCGCAACGGCATGAAGCTGCCCGACGGCTTCCCGGCACGCGACACCATCAAGGTGCTGCCCGTCAACGCCGCCGAGGCGCTGAAAGACACGGACCAGGACCTGAAGACCTTCTCGGGCATGTTCGGTTCGAACTGATCGGTCCATGCAAGGATACGTACGTCCAGGAAACAGCCAGCCCGCCTGGCTGTTTCCTTTTATTGTCAGTGTGGTTCTTTTCCTGAGCGTGCTGCCCTTGGCGCGGCTCGCGATCGTCGGCATCTCGGCCTTTGCCAATGGCGGCGTGATGGTGGTTCTGTCCGATCCGATGGTCTGGTCGGCGGTTTATTACACCATCGTCACGGCAATCCTCGGAACCATTATTTCCCTCATCATCGGCTGCGGTTTCGCCTATCTGCTGACCCTCACCGACATCCCCGCCAAAGGGCCGCTCAGCTTCTTCTTCGTTCTCCCGATGATGATTCCGCCGCAGGTCACCGCGCTTGCCTGGGTGCAGATGTCCGGGCCGTCGAGCCCGCTCCTGAAGGCGCTGCATATCGCCCCGCCGCTCGGCTCGCCGCAGCCGCTTTATTCGGTGGGCGGGATCGCGCTGCTTTACGGCGTGCAGCATGCGCCGCTCGTCTATCTGGCGCTGAGGGCAGGGTTGATGGCGCTGCCGCGCGACGGCGTCGAATCCGCGCGGCTTTCCGGCGCCTCTAGCCTGCAGGTCCTTCGTGACGTCATCCTGCCGCTGTCACTGCCCGGTGTCATTGCCGGTGCGGCGATCTCCTTCGTCTCCTGCACCGGCAATTTCGGCATTCCGGCGATCCTCGGCATCCCCGCCTCGATCTTCACGCTGCCGACGCTGATCTTCTCCAAGTTCACCGCTTTCACCAGCCGCACCTTCGGCGACGTGGCGTTGCTGTCGGCGATCATCGCGACCATTTCCGTCGTGGGACTTGCAATCCAGGATCGGGCCTTGCGCGGCCGGGATTATCGCGTCCTCGGCCTTTCCGGCGCGACGGCGGCCTTCGAACTAGGGACGTGGAAGCTGCTGTTCGTGCCGCTGCTCTGGATCATCCTGTTCTTCATGCTGGCCGCGCCCTTCTTCGCGCTGGTTGCGGGCGCCCTGGTGCCGGCCTACGGCGTGCCGCTCACCTTCAAAACCATGACGCTGCATGCCTTCGAGGAGATTCTCTTCCGACAGACCGTGACGCGCACGGCATTCGTCAATTCGCTTTCTCTTGCGGCTGGAACAGCAGTAGGTCTCCTTCTGGTGACGGTGCTGGCGGCCTATGTCTTGACGCGGCGCAAGGATGCGATCGCGCGTGCCATATCGAGCCTGATCGAGATTCCCTATTCGCTTCCGGGCATCGTCATGGCTGTGTGCTTCATCCTGGTTTTTGCCGCGCCGCTGCCGGTCCTCAACGTGACGCTCTACGGCACGATCTGGATCATCCTGATTGCCTATTTCTCGAGCTTCTTCGCGGTCAGCCTGAAACCTGTCGTCAGCGCCTTCCACCAGCTCGATCCGGCGTTGGAGGAGGCGGCACGGCTTTCCGGTGCAGGCTTCTTCCGGCGGCTCAGGGACATCATCGTGCCGCTGGTCGCTCCGGCGGCGGGTGCCTCGGTCATCCTCGTCTTCCTGATTGCCTGCAACGAGCTGACGATTTCGGCGCTGCTCTGGTCCGCAGGTACGCAGACGCTCGGTGTCGCGATCTACAATCTCGACGACAGCGGCAGCTCGGATCTTGCCTCCGCACTTTCCGTGCTCGTCGTGCTGATGGTCATTTTCATGATGTTGCTGCTGGAATTGCTGGCCAAGCGGCTTCCCAAGGGGGTGGTGCCTTGGCGAAGCTGATCCTCAATCACGTCAGCAAGGATTTCGGCACCGGAAAGCCGGCGGTCAGCGCGCTTTCGCTCGAGGTTCGCGAAGGCGGGTTCCTGGCGCTGCTCGGACCGTCCGGCTGCGGCAAGACGACGGTGCTCAGGATGATCGCTGGCTTCGAGACGCCGACCGACGGCTCGATCCATCTCGGCGAGCGGTTGCTTGCCGATGCGTCGCAGTCGCTGCCGCCCGAACGGCGCAACATGGCGATGGTCTTCCAGTCCTATGCGCTCTGGCCGCATATGAACGTCGCCGATAATGTCGGCTATCCGCTGAAGGTGCGCGGCATTGGGGGCGAAGCCTATCGCCGCAAGGTGCGGGATGCCCTTTCGACCGTGCGGCTTGCCGACTATGCCGAGCGGCGTCCGGCCGATCTTTCCGGTGGCCAGCGGCAGCGGGTGGCGCTTGCGCGCTGCTTGGTGACATCGCCCGATGTCGTGCTGCTCGACGAACCGCTCGCCAATCTCGACCGCCACCTGAAGCAGGAGATGGAAGAGACCTTTCGCGAATTTCACCAGCGTTCCGGCGCAACAATGATCTATGTGACGCACGACCAGAGCGAGGCGATGGCGCTTGCAACGGACGTTGCGGTGATGTCCGAGGGTCGCCTGCTGCAGGCGGCGCCGCCTGCCGAGATCTACGCGCGGCCCGAAGGCCGGATCGTCGGCGGACTGGTCGGGCGAGGCGCGATCCTGACCGTGCAGTCTCCCATCGGTGACAAGCGTGATCTTGATTGGAATGCGCTGCAGACCATCATTGGAAGCCAGCCGGGCGAGGGGCCGCAAGCCGATGTGCTCGTCCGTCCCGAAGACGTCGTGCTTGGGGCAGAAGGCATGCCGGCGACGGTCGAATCCGTTCTTTACGAAGGCGAGCGTTACGCGCTGAAACTCACCCTTGAGAACGGCCAGTCGCTGCGTGCCTTCAGCCGCATGCCAGTGCTGCCCGGCGAGGCGTTGAAGGTTACGATCCGCGCGGCATGGCGGCTTTGATTTCTGCCTTCCCGAACGCTTCTTTCGTCTCTAGTAATGGCGTAATGCCAACCGGAAACGCCCGATGCCGCTTCGCCTAGCCACATTCAACGTCGAAAACCTGATGACGCGTTTCGATTTCACCGGCTTTCGCAATCAGCTGCGCCAGGACCGGGTCATCAAGCTGTTCGAGGTCCAGAGCGAGGGCGTCTATCAGCAGCTCGAGCAGGCCCGCGTCATCGCCTCCACCGACGACACCCGCCAGATGACGGCGCTGGCAATTGCCGACGCTGATGCCGACATTCTCTGCCTGCAGGAAATCGACAACATGGCCGCCCTGCAAGCTTTCGAATACGGCTATCTGTTCCGCATGGTCGGAAACGGCTACCGGCAGAGATATCTTGTCGAAGGCAATGACAGCCGCGGCATCGATGTTGCCGTCCTGATGCGCGAGGAGACGCGTGACGGGCAGAAAATCGAGCTGCGCGACATCAAGAGCCATGCCGCGCTGACCTATCGCGATTTTGATCTGTTCGACGACAAGCTGGCGCTCACGAACCGTATCGACGACAAGATCTTCAAACGCGACTGCCTGGAGCTCGACCTTTTGATCGGCGGCGTGCCCTTGTCGCTCTATGTCGTGCACTTCAAATCGATGGACGGGCCGCGCACCAATGGTGTCGACAGCAGGCACGCGACGATGCCAATCCGCCGAGCGGAGGCATCAGCGGTGCGCCGGATCATCGAGAACAGATTTGGCGCCGGAAATACCGCCAACAAGAACTTCGCCATCTGCGGCGACATGAACGACTATCAGGAGCGTATCGACGTGATCGGGACGCGGCGAAGCGGATACCGTTTCGAGCATCAGGACGAGACCGAAAGCGCGCTCGATGTTTTCAGTCGTGATGGCTTTGTCGAGAATGTCGCCCGCCGCCGCGATCCGCTCGACCGCTGGACGCTTTATCACGCGCGCGGCCCTGAGGAGCAGTGGCTCTGCCAGCTCGACTATATTTGGCTGTCGCCGGCGCTCGCCAGAATGAATGCCGAGAGAAAGCCGGAAATCATTCGCAACGGCCAGCCCTTCCGCACCGTCTTTCCGCCCGGCCAGGAAGTGGAGCGCTATCCGCGCACCGGCTGGGACCGGCCGAAAGCGTCAGACCATTGCCCCCTCGTGATGACTTTGGATTTGAGATGAACATGCATTTTTCAGAGGATTTTGCCGGCTGGCCGCCGGAAAATACGGTGTTTCCCGTGGCTGCCGTCAACCTTCATGTGCTCGACGGCGAACATCCCTACCGCCAGGCAAAACGCGAGGATATCGCCCGCAACTGGGAGGCAGAAGTAAGCGCAAACCCGGCGCTCTTCGATGGCAGGATGGTGTTTCAGCACCGGCTGGCGTTGGGAGAAGACGGCATTGCAGGGCAGGGATACATCGTTCCCTTCTCGACCTTGATGTATTGGCGCCGGCAGCAGGATCGCGGCGGCGCCATGCATCTCTTCGCCTATCCGGTGATCGAGAGCTCCGACGGCGCGCTGGTGGCAATCCGCATGGGCGCACACACGGCCAATCCGGGCCAGATCTACTTCGCCTGCGGTTCGCTGGAGCCGGAGGATATCATCTCCGGCGTTTGCGATCTGGAGCACAACATGCGCCGTGAGGTGTTGGAGGAAACAGGGCTCGATCTTGCCGATGCCAGGCCGGGCGAAGGCTACCATGCCAGCCACTTCCGCCGGGCGCTCACCATCTTCCGCATGTTCACCTTCGACATGACGGCAGACGAGATTATAGGGCGAATCGAGAGGCACATGACGGTGGCCGAGGATCAGGAGATCGCCGGTGCCGTCGCGATCCGCTCCGCCGATCATTCGGCCTATCCCTACAACATCGGGATGCTGCCGGTCATCGATTGGTATTTCACTCGCTGAAACGAAGCTTAATGCCTTGCACTCGTTTCTGCGGTCGGGCAGGTTGCAGGTCCGAGGACCGAGAGACAGGGAGGCCGATGTGGCGCGCAGCTACAGCGTCTATGACGTGTTCACCGACCGTAAACTTGCCGGAAATCCGCTGGCCGTCATCTTCGACGGCGAGGATTTGAGCGACGAAGCAATGCAATCGATCGCCCGCGAGATGAACCTTTCCGAGACGGTGTTTGTACAGGCCTCAGCCAATCCGGCCTACACCGCCAGGCTCAGGATTTTCACGCCCGGTCGCGAACTGCCTTTTGCCGGTCATCCGACGGTCGGTACGGCGATAGCGCTTGCTGAGCAGGCGCATGGCTGCGACATGACGCTGGACCTCGTTTCCGTGCTTGAGGAAAATGTCGGGCCTGTGCGCTGCGCGGTCCGGCTGCGGAGAGGAGAGGCGAGCTTTGCCGAATTCGACCTGCCGAGGAAATCCCAGCAGATCAATATGCCGCTTGAAAAGCTGGGCATCGCCAACGCGCTGTCGCTGAAGGTGACCGAGATCGGCTTCGAAAATCATGTGCCGTCGCTCTGGACCGCCGGCGTGCCTTTCCTGCTGGTTCCTGTTCACGATGTCGGTGCGGCAATGCGGCTCGAGTTCGATCCGCAGCTATGGGAGAACACCGTCCCCTTTGTCGATGGCTCGCTCGCCTCTGCCTACATCTACTGCCGCGCCGGCGTGAACCATCCGGCGAGGTTCCATGCCCGCATGTTTGCGAGCGGCATGGGAATAGCCGAGGACCCGGCGACCGGCTCGGCTGTCGCAGCACTTTCGGGGGCGATCCACCATTTCGACCGGCTGCCGGATGGTCATCATCCGATGGCGGTCGAGCAGGGTATCGAGATGGGCAGGCCATCCTTGATTCATCTGCATGTGGATGTCGAAGGCGGCACGATCTCCAATGCCCGGATTGGCGGGCAGGCGGTGCGCGTTGCAACGGGCACGCTCGACCTTTGATTTCATTGCATTTCAGCCATGCGGAAAAATCTTCGAAATTAATCGAAGAATTTTCCGCATGGCGCTGGACAAGGTGAGCGATCCTGTTTATACGCCCGGTCACACCGCGCAGCCAAGCGCGAACGGGTGATTAGCTCAGTTGGTAGAGCAGCTGACTCTTAATCAGCGGGTCGTAGGTTCGAGCCCTACATCACCCACCATTTTTCGTAACGAAATCAAAACGTTACGCTGATTTCGTTAGTCAGCATACGAAACACGGACGCCCCGCTAGATCACCGTTAGACCGCGCGAGGTAAGTATTTGTTTTTCCGTTCTATTTTTGTTGCGCGTCAATAGAAATGTGGATAACCGGAAACGGCTCCGACATGACGTTGATGTAGCTAGTCCCTTCTCAGTTCAAAACTGAGGAACGAGGTGCCGCCGTGGGCTTGGCTATCCACGCTCGCCATTCTGGGATACCCCTGCGCTCTGCAAGTTTCAATTTCGGAGAGCCAATGTCGAAGGTGCTGCTTCAGAAGAGTCCGGACATACGGCGGCGGATTATTGCCGGGATGGAATTCTACCTCGCTCAGGCGAGAAAACGGCTACTAGTCCGCTTCGGCGCTTCCCCGATGGAAGACGAAGCCCGGACGTATGCCGAGACCCATTTTCATGAAATCGGCCGCTACTTTGATCCCGACAGTCACGATGTCTCCGACTTTGCGTATGCCGCGTGGGAAGCTGCCGCTGATTTCCACATCCGTCTGATCGACATGCGAAGGGAGACTATGCTCTCCGTGGTCGCCGGAATGTACCACACGTGGGAGAAACAGCTTCGCGAGTGGCTGGTTCAGGAATTCGCGCACAGCTTTGAAATGACGTTGCTTAGGCCAAAGCTGTGGCAAAGGAATACGGACGAACTATTCAAGTTCCTGTCGGGGTTAGGAATAGTAGCCCATGACGAAGCGTTCTATCCTGTCATTGATGAGTGTCGGCTGGTGGTGAACGTCTACAAGCACGCAGAGGGAAGCTCATTCGAGGAGCTCAAGGCACGAAAGCCTTGTTATTTCGGCGCGGCGCTACGCAAGGGCACGCTTTCACCTGCACTCATAAAGGCTGGATCGACAGATGGGAGGTTGCTCGGCGGTTCGGAAGCGGGCGGTAATCGCCGCCCTGATGCCGAAGCTGCGCTGCACGTCCTGTGGCAACAAAGGGAACAATACTTGGACGGCAGGAAAGCTGAAGCGATAACAGAGGAATCTGTAGAGCGATCGTACTTCCTTCACCGTGTCTGCAGATTTACAGAAGCGTGGGGCTCTCAAGGACTCCGGGTCCGTATAGCGTCAGCTCCGATATCGAATTGGAGGTAAGCATGCGTGATCCAGCTATGGGAGTCGCACTGGAACTCGGGGCAATCACATGTGTCCTCGGCGGCGCAGTCAGCAACGGTTTCATGAACGCGCTTGCGAAGGCTGACGAGCGCCGCGAGGAACGCGCAGCGCGCCAGTATGCCGATGACCTCGCAGAAGCGCGCTGGCGCGCAGATGATCTCGGCCGTGTCGTTATCGCAGGGGCGCAGCGCATCGCCGCGCTCGAGGCCGAAGTGCGGAGGCTCAAGACGGCTCTGTCGCAGCGTCAGGCACATATCGACCGTCTTAAGGGAGAGCGCTGAGGTGATCCCTGATCTTTCCGACCGCGGTCTACGTGAGCAGTTTGGGGATGTCATGCTAGAGATTCCAGAGCTCTTTGAGGCTCTCAGGCGCTTCGAAATCGAACGCCGCCAGTCCCAGGAGAATGTCGGCTTCAAATTGTATGGTGCTGGCGTCTCTGTCTTATGCCCCTTCGGGGGCGTACTTCGGATTCAGGTTGGGAACTCCCGGAGCATTGAATAGCTCTCGAAACCGGGCTGACACGAAATCGCGCCTGCGCTGCTCCACATCTTCTTCGGACGGAAGGATCTCGGACGTTTCTGTGCTCCGCTTCGGCTTGGCGAAATGCGGGATGACCATCCTGTGTTCCAGACTCCGTTCGACCGCCGACAGCGGCGACCCGCCGAGCAGGACGAGGTCGACGGCGCTGATATTGAGCAGCCAATCTTGCTCCCATTCCGAAAGCGCGGATAGATCCATCAACGGGCGATCGGCTTCGTTGGCGCGGCAGTATGCGCCGAGTACATTAACGACGGCGAAGTTAATGACACTGCCGGCAGCCATATGAATGCGGTCGGGATCCGCAACAGTCGGGGCCGACATGATTTCCCGGTCGATCGCGGAATGGACAGCGATGAGAGGAAGGCCTGGACACAGATCGAGGCTTTCCTCCGGGAAGCGATGCAACAGCACGTAGACACAGTTGCCGCCTGATGATGCCGCTTTGGCTGGCGGCGAACCCCCTTACGGGGGTCGGGTAAGCGGGAACGTAGCTGACCATCCGGCCCTGTTCGTCGAGAAGGATCTTCGCCCGCACGCCGCGTCGCCCCCTGACCTTGAACACGACCGCGTCGGTCCTGAAATCGTCCGGAACAAGCTCGTTGCCGTCCCTGTCAACGATGACCTTCCGCTGTCCCCCGACATCACGGAACCCGTTGCTGGCGAGGAAGGCGGCATTGTCCCGCTCGACCTTGTGGGCGGCCGTGCGTCGCGGCCTTTCCAGAAGTCCCAATGCGAGGCCGATCGCGGCGAGCACGCCCTGCGCCGCCAGTTCCGCGACCGCGATGTAATGCGCCGGATTTTCCCCCTTCCACTCGTGGAAGAAGGGTGCGACGAACAGGAAGATCAGCATGAAGGCCGGGAGGCTTGCCCCGATGAGGATGGCGGTGAGGACAAAGGTCACGAAGAAGGTGCCGACCGGGCCGCGGTCATGCCCGCGCGTCATATTCCACATTCCATAGGCGGTGCCGCACAGGGTGAAGGCCGCGACAAGCAGAAGCAGGATGCTATCCTTCGACGCCTTGTAGATGTCGCGCCCGGCGCTGAGGCCCGCCCCGCGATGGCGGAGCGCTGTAGGATATCGAGAAGCGGGCTGTCGCAGCTGTTTCTGGCCATGATCGAGGACTTCAACCGTTGGAGGAAAGAAATTCAGGCACTGGCTTTGCGCTCGGATCCGGAAGGTGGCCTGGGTGTTGTGGCGCATCCCGCTTCGATGTTCGCCGCGCAAGCTTGAACGGCAGTCTCGACGCCTTGAGGAAGAGCCTCAAGAACGCCCACACGGCGCACACGATCCACGCTGCCGTCCCGAGCAGTGTCCAGATCACCTCGAGAAGCCGCGCGGCGAGCTTCGCTGTCAGCTTGGCCCCATTGCGCAGGGCGAGCATGCCGCGATATTTCGGGCCGAGCTTCTCCGCTGCCGTGCCAAGCTTCTTCAGATCGCCGATCTCCCCGGCGTTCTCGATGGTCTGCATCGCGGCCCGGTATCCCCGCTTCGCGGACACCGAGTAGACCGCCCCTGCGGCCTCGCCGACAGTTTATGTCGGCCAGAGCGCCGAGAGGCAGATATTGTTGCAGTCGACTGGACTATCATCGGTCGCCATGCTTGGTGCATACGCCTACGGCAAGGCCAACTATACGCCGCCGGGTAGTGAGTGCCCGCCGATCAGCAACCTGCGCTTCTTTGATGCCTCACGATGCACTGATGCTGCTGCGGTGACGGTATATCCTGAGCCCTGGCTGGCGATTCTAGTCCGGGGCGTTGCGGTCACCTTGATACTTGGTGGCCTTGCCGCCACATTCGATAGATCCGTGTTGGCTAGATATCTGCTGGCCGGATGGCTCGCTTTCTGCGCCGTGATCGCCGTCTCCGGATATTTCAGCTATTCCGGTATGGGTCGGTTCCCTGGAGCCTATTTTGTTGCCTACCCGGCTACGACAGTGGTTGCATTCGGTGTGGCAGCTGCATGCGTGGCAGCAATCGCCAACATCGCACTCAGGATTCGTTTCGCTGGTCCGGCAATAGGACGACGAGGATGAAGATCGTCCTCTCCGAGTACCAGCAATATGCAGCACTCGCGGCTGCGGCGATCATCCTCGTCGTCCTCTATCTGCAGATCGCCGACGACGGCTTCTCTGGGTTTGGATGGGTTCTAGGCGTTCTCGCGGCGGCAGTGCTCGTGATCCTTGGTATCGGACCTGTCGGCAATGCGGCAGCACCTGCCAGGGCGCCTGCACACGTCTCGCCGACAAAGGAAGAACTGGAGGTCGGGCGCCAGAAGCTGCGTGAGAGCGCAGAACTGTTGGCAATCGAGGTCGAGGAGCGTACGACGATCCTTGAGCGCGATCTCGCAGGTGCTCGCTTGGCCGCGTCGATCCCCTTTCCGCCTTGCGATACAGTCCTTGTGGAGCGAACACGACTCCGGCCTCCAGATCTCCTCCGCTTGACGACATCGCCGATCGAAACCCGGAGTGGTAAGGTTACCTGCTGATCAGAGAGGACTCTGTCGTCATACGAACCGCGCATATACTGCACGAAATCCCAAGCCGCACGGACGTCTGAACAATCCAGAGCTCGGTCGTCGCGATCGAGGTCCTTCTTGTCTATCGTGACGGTCCAGCAGAGCTCGAGACTTTCCTCGAGCGTCTGACGCGTCCAGTTTCCCGTCGACACGATTAGTCGCAGCCGCCAGTCGTCGGCCCTTTTTCGTGCCGGAAGCCCAGAATAGCGACCTTTGCATGAAGCAGTCTGAATGGCCTTTCGACTTTGCGCCGGGGCAAATGGACGACCCCAGGTATGTCGACCGGGGGCAACTGAGGGCTGCCCGGGTCGAGCATCAGCGCAAGCCGCGGAATGCCTTGCCACGCACGCTGGCCGATCGTTCGGCGGGTGAAGCGCTCGGCAGCATCGTTCAGGAAAGGCGCGTCGCCCGAATAGCCGACGATCCAACCGAATTCGCCGACATAGTCCGACGGTGCGTCGAAATGCTGAGCGATAGCGGCACGTCATTCTTCCTCATCTGACTTGCCCCCGATGTGCTTGTCCAACTCGCCTCGCAAATCCAGGGACATCCATGGGAGAGAGTCTATGCGGCGCGATATTCCTGGCGGCCATCCTGTCTCCGGCGGGGCCGCTTCGGCTTGGGCTGGCGTTTCAGGAGATCTAGCGGAGTGATTAAATGCGGCTCCGGGTACGATTGCGCCTTGGCGATATCTCAAAATGCGGCCATCGCGCTTCGCAAGAGGTACGAGCGCATCCTCGGTCACACACTCGCGACAGAAAATTCGCGCGTCGCCGAAGAGGCTCCTGTCGTCCCCTACTCGAAGGAATTCCTGGGCTTTGGAGCGCAATCGCTCGGTGAGTTCCGCTACTCTCGCCGACCGCTGCGTTGAATCCAAAGCGAAGCCTTTGCCGCCTGCCGACGCAATCTCCTGCTCTACCGCGTCTAGTAGGTCGATCGCCGCGTCGCGTGCCACAAAAAACCGAGCTCCGATACGGAGATCGTGCCAGTGGCCTTCGTCGATTTCCGCGGGGCGAGCGTCCCAGTCTGGAGAAACATTACCGCTCGAAACCCATTGAAGCGCTGCCCGACGCCGACTGCTGTCTGGCGCGAAAGCTTCGATCTGCTCTCTGAGAATGGCAACCGAATAGGCAGGCATACGCGTCAGCGGACTGATCGCCTGTGTCAGCTGATATGTCGTGACGGCGTGTTCCGAACCGCGAACCCAGGCAAGAAGATGGGCGGGCACGCTTCGATTTCTGGGTGTAAATTTATCTAGTGCGGAGTTGAGGAAACGGATACCTTTGTCGTTGAGTCGCATCGCGTTGAAGCGCTCCCCTTCGCCGTCCACGAAACCCAATGCAAGAAGCGGTTCCACCGTCGACATACGCATCGGCTGGGAGACGTAGAAGCTTCGCTTTCTTGCTTGCGAGAATGACGGTTGCGATGCGCCCCGGAGCTTCTGCCCGCCTTTTAGACGCGGGTCCCGGTTCCAGTTGAGATCCTGGTATGCAGAAAGGCAGGCGACGGCTTCGATCGCGTTTGCCACCTCAATATTGGAGACCGCTATCCCGGTCGCCCGAGCATTTCCGGCGACGTGAATTCCTAGAAGTGGAAGCATCAACTGCTTGCAAAACCAAACGCCACCCATTCCCGGCACGGCGATTTGGTTAAAATGCCGAACCGCGGCCCCAAGGCCGAGTGTTCTGACACGTCGCTCGCCTTGAAGACCCTCGGGACCTAAGAATCCCCAGTACATTATAGACTACCATCCCAATGCGTAGATATGATGAAAACTTCTACTTTGAGCCGCATGTCATACCTCAGTATTTCGCTAAGAGCGAGAATTTAAAAGTGGCTCAGCTGATACACAGCAGGCATTGCTGAAAGCGGGGTTCGATCTGATCGGGAGCGAACAGAGCGTTCGCTTCCGGAGCGCAGACAAACCTGCACCCGTCAGATCGCTATTTGGAGACAGAGTTCATTGTAGGCCTTAGCCTGACCGTCGGCGTATGGTTTCCCGCGCACTGCACGCTTCGCAGATTGCATACATTGAAAAGTATCGCAAGCCATTCTAAATAAAAGATTATTTCTGGATTTCTTGCGCCTAAACCTAACTCGGCCAGCACGAGGTGATGGTTAAGGTGGTCGGGCCGATGGTTGGTGGTTTCCCGGTCCGTGTTCTTCGAAAACATGCACAACGGTGATTATCCTCGATCGATCTCGTGCGCGATTTTCCGAGGCCGGTTTTGGCGTGAGCTGATCCATGCTTGAGGCGCTAACGCAGGGATGCTCCTTTCTTCCGGCGGCGTCTGCCCGATCCAGTTGGTGAGGTTATAAACGCCCACAATCTTGTTGAGTTCAACCTCTAGCATGCGATACGCAGGCGTAAATTCGACGCCCGGTAGGCTGCTCGCCATCATGGACATCCTGAGGTTTCCTCTGGGCAGGCGCGGCGCAGATAGTGCCGCAAGCCGTTGCCTTCATGGCTCCGTCGCCGGGCTGGTCATGACAATCGGGACAGTCGCCATGGCCATGCATCGCATGGTGGGGCATCGCCGCCATTTGGGCAGCCATTGCGCTCGCTTTGGCCACCGAAAGACCCATCCCCGCGGCGACGAAGACCGCGAGCAGCAAACGGACAAGCTGTCGGCTCGACCAGTGCCTCATAACGACGGAGAGGATGACGCTAAAGCGCGTCGAACACAAGCCGTCACGACGTTCGGCCAAATCCGGATGCCCACGACAAGGACCATTGATCGATGATGCGGACGAAGACTTCACCGGAAGAGCAGATACTTGACCAGCGCCGCAATCGCCAGAACGACGAGGATGATGCCGAGCAGACCCGCAAGGCCCATCCCCCACATCATGCCGCCGCCCATCATGTCGTTCATCATCGCATGCTCCTTTCATTCGGCCGCCTCGAGACTGCGCTCGTCTTCCTCGACGAACCCGCTCGCTGCAGATGCAGCCGGTAGCCGCCATCCCTTGACGCGGCCATAGACGGCCGGGATGACGATCAGCGTCAGCAGTGTCGAGGATACCATGCCGCCGATCATCGGCACGGCGATGCGCTGCATGATCTCCGAGCCGGTGCCCGTTCGCCAGAGGATCGGGACGAGGCCGGCCATGATGGCGACAACCGTCATCATCTTCGGCCGGACGCGTTCGACCGCGCCGACCATGATGGCCCGATTGAGGTCCAACTTCGAGAAGGAGCGGCCTTCCTTCGCGCAGGCTGCGCGCTGCTCCTTCATGGCGTGGTCGAGATAGATCAGCATGATCACTCCCGTCTCGGCCGCCACGCCCGCAAGCGCGATGAAGCCGACGGCAACCGCCACCGAGGCGTTGAAGCCCATCCACCACATCAGCCAGATGCCGCCGACGAGTGCGAAGGGCAGCGACAGCATGACGATCATCGTCTCGGTCAGCGCCTTGAAGTTCAGGTAGAGCAGCAGAAAGATCAGCGCCAGCGTCAGAGGAACGACGATGGCGAGCCGCGCCTCAGCCCGTTGCAAATACTCGAACTGGCCGCTCCAGGCGACAGAGTAGCCGGGCGGCAACTTCACGGCTTTTGCCACGGCCTGCTGTGCCTCGGCGACATAGCCACCGAGATCTCGGCCAGCGATGTCGACATAGACATAGACGGCAAGCTGGCCGTTTTCGGTGCGGACCGTCGTCGCACCACGGGTGAGCTTGACGTCGGCCACCGCGCCGAGCGGAACGGTTCCGCCGCCCGGCAGTGAGATCTGGACGTCTCGAGCGATCGACTGCGGGTCGCTTCGGAAGGCTCTCGGGTAGCGGACGGCCACGCCGTAGCGTTCGCGCCCTTCGACGGTCGAGGTCACGACCTCGGAACCCAGCGCCATGCCGACCACATCCTGGACATCCTTGATCGTCAATCCGTAGCGGCCGAGCGCGGTGCGGTCCGGCACGATGTCGAGGTAGTAGCCGCCGATCACCCGTTCCGCATAGGCGCTCGACGTCCTGGGAACCGTCTTCAGCACGCTCTCGATCTGGCGGGCGATTTTCTCCATCTCGCCGAGATCGGTGCCGTAGACCTTCACGCCCACAGGCGTCCTGATCCCGGTCGACAGCATGTCGATGCGGCCGCGGATCGGCATGGTCCAGGCGTTGGAGACGCCGGGGAACTGTAGCGCCGCGTCCATCTCCTGCTTGAGGCTGTCGATGGTCACGCCCGGCCGCCATGCGGACTTCGGCTTTAGCTGGATGATCGTCTCGAACATCTCCGTCGGTGCCGGATCGGTGGCCGTCAGGGCGCGCCCTGCCTTGCCGAACACGCTCTGCACTTCCGGAAAGGACTTGATGATACGGTCCTGCGTCTGCATCAGTTCGGCCGCCTTGGTGACCGAGATGCCGGGAAGCGTCGTCGGCATGTACATCAGCGTGCCCTCGTCGAGATTGGGCATGAACTCGCTGCCGATGTGCTGCGCCGGCCAGACGGTCGCCGCCAGGATGGCGACGGCGGCGAGGATCGTCAGCGTCTTCACCTTCAGCACCCCTGAGATGACAGGACGGTAGAGCCAGATGAGGATACGGTTCACCGGGTTCTTCCGCTCGGGAACGATATGTCCCCGGACGAAGAGAACCATCAGCGCGGGAACCAGCGTCACCGACAGCAGTGCTGCAGCTGCCATCGAGAAGGTCTTGGTAAAGGCGAGCGGACTGAACAGGCGGCCTTCCTGCGATTCCAGCGTGAAGATCGGCAGGAACGAGACGGTGATGATCAACAGGCTGAAGAACAGCGCCGGACCGACCTCGCTTGCGGCCTCGACCAGAATTTCCACCCGTGGCTTGCGGGGCGGCGCCCGTTCCAGATGCTTGTGGGCATTCTCGATCATGACGATCGCCGCGTCGATCATCGCGCCGATGGCGATGGCGATGCCGCCGAGGCTCATGATGTTGGCGCCAAGACCGAGCAGCCGCATCGCGATGAAGGCGATGAGGATGCCGATCGGCAGCATGACGATGGCGACGAGCGCGCTTCGGACATGCAGGAGGAAGGCGACCGTCACCAGCGCGACGACGATGGATTCCTCCATCAGCGTTCCCTTCAGGGTCTCGATCGCCGCCTCGATCAGAGTCGATCTGTCGTAGACAGGCACGACCTCCGTACCCGGCGGCAGGCTGCCCTTGATGGAGTCCATGCTCTTCTTGGCATTGTCGATGACAGTCAGCGCGTTTGCTCCGAAGCGCTGCAACACGATGCCGCCCGCTACCTCGCCCTCGCCATTGAGCTCGGTGATGCCGCGCCGCTCGTCCGGAACGAGTTCCACCCTGGCGACGTCGCCGAGGCGCAACGGCACGCCGTTCTGGCTCTTCAGGACGATATTCTCGATGTCGGGAATGCCCTTCAGGTAGCCGCGACCGCGCACCATGAACTCGAACTCGGACAGCTCGAGAGTCCGACCGCCAACATCTGTGTTGCTGGCGCGCACAGCGTTGGCGACATCGTTGAGCGAGACGCCCTGCGCCTTCAGGCGGACGGGGTCGACGACGATCGAATACTGCTTCACGAAGCCGCCGACGCTCGCGACCTCGGCGACGCCTTCGGACTTCGACACGCCGAAACGCACGACCCAGTCCTGCAGCGACCGCAGCTCGGCAAGCGACAGTTCCTTGGCGACGAGGGCATACTCGTAGACCCAGCCGACGCCCGTGGCATCGGGGCCGAGCGTCGGGGTGATGCCCTGCGGCAGGCGGCTCGACGCCGCGTTGAGATATTCGAGAACGCGGCTGCGCGCCCAGTAGGGGTCGGTGCCGTCGTCGAAGATCACATAGACGAAGGAGACGCCGAAGAAGGAGAAGCCGCGCACGACCTTCGACTTGGGAACGGTCAGCATCGAGGTGGTCAACGGATAGGTGACCTGGTCCTCGACCACCTGCGGGGCCTGACCGGGATATTCGGTGTAGACGATGACCTGGACGTCGGAGAGGTCGGGGATGGCGTCGAGCGACAGGGAGCGCAGCGCGTAGACCCCGCCCGCCACGGCGAGCGCCGCGCCGACGAAGGTCAGGACGAGGTTGTGGGCGGACCAGGAGATGACGCGCGAGATCATGGCTTGGCCTCCTCGGTCATCGCGCTGAGGGCGGAGTTCAGGTTGCTTTCGGCGTCGATCAGGAAGTTGGCCGAGACGACGACCTTGTCGCCGACCGCGACGCCCTGCCGGATCTCCGTATTGTCGTCACCGCGGACACCGAGCTTGACGTCCTTCGGTTCGAACCGTCCGTCCCCCTTGTCGATGAACACGACCTGACGGTCGCCGGTGTCGACGACGGCGCTGTTGGGAACCGAGACGACGGGGCTGGGAGCACCGGCCTCTATCTCGACGTCGGCATACATGTTGGAAAGCAGGACGCCGCCAGGATTGGGAAGCTCGATGCGGACCTTCGTCGTCCGCGTCTGCGTGTCCACCTCCGGATAGACGAGGTCGACAGTGCCGTGGAAGGTCCGGCCGGGCAGACTGCGGACTGTAATCTCGGCATTCGCGCCGATACGGACCGAGGCCAGATGGTATTCGGGAACGTCGGCGGTCACCCACATGTCGGAGGTGTCGGCGATACGAAACAGAACGTCGCCGGGCTTGGCCATCATGCCTGCGATCGCCGCGCGTCCGAGGACGATGCCGTCGCGTGGCGCGGTGTAGGTCATGCTCGTCGGCACCTGGCGAGTCCGGGCGATGCCGTCGATCAGGTCCTGTGGCACGCCGAGGTTCTTCAGGCGTAGCGCCGATCCGGCGTCGTCGTTGCCGCGCGAGCCGTCGCGGCCGACGGCGTATTCCGAGGCGGCGGTGGCGATCTCCTTGGAATAGAAACGGAAGAGCTTCTCGCCCTTGCCGATATGGTCGCCCGTGGTGACGTTGGCGACGTCGTCGACGAAGGAATCCGTCCGCATCGAGATGATGCTGACAAGGCGCTCGTCGAGCGTCACAGTACCCGGAACGCGCACCTTGCGGCTGATGCTCGCCATCTCGGCCGAGGCTGTCTTCACGCCGGTGCGCTGCAGCTTGCTGAGCGAGACCTTGACGGTCGAGGCGTCGGACTGCTCGCCCTCGTAGACGGGAATGTAGTCCATGCCCATCGAATCCTTCTTCGACACCTTCGACGTGTCCGGCAGGCCCATCGGATTCCGGTAGTAGAGGATGCGTCCCTTGTCGGTCTCCCCAGTCGGCGTCACATCAGCCGTCTTCGTCGATTCGGGAGCTTTCGCCTTGTCCTCGAAGCTCACGTCCTCGCTGGCATGCACGGCGACGAAGGAACGTCGGTCGTCTGCGTTTTTCGGCGTCGCGGAGAATCGCGGCAGCCCGTCCGGATGGCGGTAGTAGATAATCGCACCGGTCGGGACGCCCATGGGGGCGGGCGTGGCTAACGCCGTCGAAGCCAAGTCAAGACCGACCATGGAGACCACGTTGTTGGTGCCAGCCCAATAGCCTCCCCCGCCGAGCAATACGGCGAGGGAGAGCGTGGCTGCCACACGCGATGGCGTGTTCAAGGGGCCGCCTTCAGGACGAGTTCGCCTTGGACGGTATCCGGCTCGCCCTGAACCTTGGCGGCGAGCTTGAAGCGCCAGCCGCCAGCCATGGTGAAGTCGGTCTTGAAGGCGTAGACGCCAGGTTCCGTCGAGCTTGCGGCCTCGACGGGCGTTGTCATCACCTCCATGCCTTCGGGAGCCATGTCCATGCGGGTGGTGAAGATGACGGCGTCGGGAACGGGCTTGCCCGTCCGCTTGTCGATCAGGCGGACGGCGACCAATGATCCCTGGCCCTGCTTGACCTCGGTCGACACCGGCTGGAATTCGTAGTCCTGCGCGGCTGCGAAGGATACGGTGGCGGAGCCGGCGACCAGGCTGCCGGCGAGGAGCATCGCTCCGGAAAAAGAAGTCTTGTTCATGATATCCGATCTCATCGGGACGGATCCTTGATCACGTCCTCGGGTCAAAATTGATGTGCCATAGGATCACGGGCGCGCGGGCGTGCTGCGTGAAACGCGGGCGTGTTTCAAAGATGAATTGAGATCAGGCTTTCGGAGGTCGGGCCGGAGGCTCGAGGAACGCGGACATCAGTTGCGACGCGGAAATCGGACCGTAGCTGTGGGGCAGCCATGAGATGGCGAACGACCAGCCATGGATATCGGGTGCAGGGGCGGAAATCGATGTCGTGCAGACCAGGGACAGCGGGCAGTCCTTTGCGCAGTCGGTGGTCTTGACGGGCTGCTGTTCCGGGCAGCAGGGCATCTCCTCCGTCATCTTCATGCCGGGCATGGAACCCATGTCGGCGGTCATCGCCGGCAGTGAGAATGCCATGGCGCTGCCTGCGAGCCCGATGCTTGCGGGGGCGACGAGGACCGCGAGCATCGCGACGAACAGGAACAGACGATGGACGGTCCTGGGGAGAGTCATGCAATGATACTGGCATGGCGCTGGTGCAATTGGAAGGCAGGTCACGGCGATGTGTTGTCGAGGTGCCTCCTTTTCTCTCTGGATCCAATCACGAGAAACAGGCGCTCTTTTCGGACTCGTGCAGAAACAAAGGCTAAGTTAACTTCCGCAGCCTTTTTCAGTGGCATTTCAGTTCACGGGTATGGCGGGCTTAGTTCACGGGTATGGGGTGTTCAACAGCGGCAGCCGATATTGCGAAAGCTTTGCGAACAAAGTTCGAGGTCACAGGATTCGAGTGCCGCTCCGCGGTGAGCTAAGGAGACGTCGACTGCCCGTATCCGTTCGATTCCGGAAGCACCCCATGTGAAGCGACGCGCTGAGCGCAGATGTCCGGAACTCTTGAGGGGCCATATCATTTCTCTAGCGAGCGCGGGCCGTGTTAACCGGACGCGACAGGGATGGCGAACATGGCGGTTTTCCGGTTTCTCGCCATGGCCAACGAACCGGCGCACGAGCGCCCAACCTGTCCGGCACCGCCTCGACTTTTAGGATTTAGTTGACGATCTCAGCTCGGAGTGTCAGCAGCACTGGCTGCGATGTGCCGGGGAACCGCGCGCCCGCGACACGCCAACTTTTTTGATCTGCCAGCCGAGCCGCACTCGGAAGCCCACGCCCCGCGAGTCAGACCGAGCGCACCTTTTGTGCATCTCGACCGCACCAACTCCTTCTTGTGGCTTTGATTTTATTAGTTTTTTCGATGTTCGACGAATCCCGGAGTGAGCCCATTTCGGGCCTCAGCGCGCATCCAGCCCGAATGTGAAATCAAGCTGCAAACGGGTCCACAGACCCAATCCTTTCTTTCACGCTGCGTCGGGCTGGGTAGGTTCGTAGGCCAACGGATTCCGGACTTCTGTTTTCCTAGTCGAATATATGCTCGTCTTCGGCCTGCCACGGTGGCTTGGCTCAAGAAATATCTCTGATACCAATCCCCAACTTATCCTTTATCGATAAATCTCGAAAACCCGTAGCGTCTCGCGATCGACATCCGTCCGAAGGAATTCCGGACGATCATAAAGCATGATCAGGTTTGGGTGCGACATCGGCCATGCAAATCGAGAGGCTTCGGAAGGAGGTCACCGAAAGGAGATATGCCCTAGAGGTCGTCAAAGAAGCTGCCAGGGCGTGGTCGACCGAATGGGAAACCCTCTGCGGTGGATGCTGGCTTCGCGAACTCGGTCAAGCTCCAAATGTCGGCGCCGTTGCAGAGATCCTGAGTGTTCTCGAACGGTTAGCCGGCGGCTTTTTCGCATCTCCCGCGACAGCGCGATCCGGTCGATCGGGAGTCGGACGCTCGCGGCGGCTATCGCGCTATGGGCCTACAGTCCTGTTCCGAAATGGCGTTCGGGTCAAAGCTGATGCTGTCCTACACGCTCGACATGTGGGACTTCAACGAGTCCGTGATCGGCTTTTTCTTGAACTGGGCCTCGATAATCGGACTTTCCGCCTGCGTCAGTGACTACGGACTTCTCGCAGTGCGCGCTCACGCAGCCAACACTTATTTATGAATGGCATCGATAAGGCCATGCGGCAGATGGCACTTAATCATTGCTGTTGAAGGCCCTATGTCAGGAAACAACTTGTTTGCATTTCGCCTTAGCTCACCCCACGCCACCGAAGGGAGCCGACATGTCGACTTACAACCAACTGGAACTTTCTCGCCGAGAGCTTCTTATATCCTCCGCCGCTACGGTCGTGGTCACGGGGACCGCTGCAAGTAGCGCGGCTGCCCAGCCAGCGGGAGACGATATGAAATTCACGACGCCTGTGGCGTTCACCGTTAAC
Source organism: Rhizobium sp. P32RR-XVIII (assembly GCF_012641395.1). Taxonomy (GTDB): domain Bacteria; phylum Pseudomonadota; class Alphaproteobacteria; order Rhizobiales; family Rhizobiaceae; genus Rhizobium. The sequence continues at coordinate 541,692 of NZ_JABAIH010000004.1, forward strand.
GGTGAACGGCGGGAACTGGAAGTCGACAACAGGACGACGCTCCTCGACGCCTTGAGGGAACACCTGCATCTCACTGGGACCAAAAAGGGCTGCGACCACGGCCAATGTGGAGCCTGCACCGTCATAGTCGACGGTCACAGGATCAACTCCTGCCTGACGCTCGCTGTCATGCACGGGGGTGACGAGATCACCACGATCGAAGGTCTCGGGCAGCCCGGTAATCTTCACCCGATGCAGGCGGCCTTCGTCAAGCATGACGGCTTCCAGTGCGGCTACTGCACGCCCGGCCAGATCTGTTCCTCAATTGCTGTTCTCGAAGAGATCAAGGCGGACATTCCGAGCCATGTCACCGCCGACCTGACAGGCCCGGCGAAGCTCACCGCCGCCGAAGTCCGCGAACGCATGAGCGGCAACATCTGTCGCTGCGGGGCCTACTCCAACATCCTGGACGCCATCTCGGAAGTCGGAGGGTTCGAAGTATGAGAGCCTTTACCTACGAACGTGCCACCTCCGTTGAAGGGGCTGCAAAAGCGGCCGCGTCCAATCCTGCCGCAAAATTCATCGCGGGGGGCACCAATCTTCTCGACCTGATGAAGCTCGAGATCGAACGGCCGGCCCACCTGATCGACGTCAACGGGCTCGGCCTCGACAGGATCGAACCGACCAAGGAGGGCGGTCTCCGCATCGGTGCCCTAGTCAGAAACACGGCGCTTGCCGCGCACGAGACGGTGCGCCGCGACTACGGCCTCCTATCACGTGCCCTGGTCGCAGGTGCGTCCGGCCAGCTTCGCAACAAGGCGACGGCCGCCGGAAACCTATTGCAGCGGACACGCTGTCCGTACTTCTACGATCCGAACCAGCCGTGCAACAAGCGTCAGCCAGGCAGCGGCTGCTCGGCAATCGGCGGCTTCACCCGACAGCACGCGGTGGTTGGAACGAGCGACGCCTGCATCGCCACACATCCGAGTGACATGGCGATCGCCATGCGGACGCTCGACGCAGTGGTAGAGACCATCAAGGCGGACGGGACGACACGCTCGATCCCGATTGCCGATTTTCATCGTCTTCCCGGAGAGACCCCACATATCGAGACCGTTCTCGAAGCTGGCGAGTTCATCACCACTGTCGTCCTTCCACCGCCGATCGGCGGCAAACACATCTACAGGAAGGTAAGAGACCGCGCGTCCTACGCCTTTGCCCTCGTGTCGGTTGGGGCGGTCATCCATCCCGATGGTACGGGCCGTGTCGCTGTCGGCGGCGTCGCCCATAAGCCCTGGCGCGTCGAAGAGGCTGACGGAAAACTTCCGCAGGGCACCAAGGCTGCAATCGCCGTCCTGATGGCAGACGCCCGTCCGACCGAGCAGAACCGCTTCAAGGTCGACCTCGTCGAGCGCACACTCGGGGCTGTCATCGCGGAGGCAAGGGGGTAATCATGCAGTTCGACAAGCCAGCAACGACCAACCCGATCGACCAGCTCAAGATGGTGGGTAAACCGATCCATCGCATCGACGGCCAACTCAAGACCACTGGCCGGGCGATGTATGCCTACGAATGGCATGACCAGAACACGCCCTATGTCTATGGCTACCCTGTCGGGGCTGCCATCGCCAAAGGTAGGGTGAAGTCGATCGACGCGTCCAACGCGAAGAAGTCGACTGGGGTGCTCGCGGTTGTCACGACCCTCGACGTCGGCAACCTGGAGAAGGGCAAGTTCAATACCGCCAAACTGTTCGGCGGCGCCGAGATCCAACACTACCACCAGGCCATCGCCGTCGTTGTCGCGCAGACATTCGAACAGGCCCGCGCAGCCGCGGCGCTGGTCAAGGTGGACTACGAAGAAGAAGCGGGCATTTTCGATCTTCGGGCAGCGATGGCGTCCGCCGCAAAGCCGGACGAATCCACTGAGCCTGACACCGCCGTCGGCGATTTCGAGGCAGCCTTTAAGTCAGCACCCGTTACCCTGAACGAGAGTTACACAACACCGGACCAGTCTCACTCGATGATGGAGCCGCATGCGTCCATCGCCGTCTGGGACGGTGACGAGGTGACAGTCTGGACGTCGAGCCAGATGATCGACTGGTGGCGGACCGATCTGGCGACGACGCTCGGGATCGAGAAGGAGAAGGTCCACCTGATGTCGCCTTTTATCGGCGGAGGCTTCGGCGGCAAGCTCTTCCTACGTGCCGACGCCGTTCTTGCAGCCTTCGGTTCGAAGGCGGTTGGCCGTCCGGTCAAGGTCGCGCTCCCGCGTCCCTTTGTGCCGAACAACACGACCCATCGTCCGGCGACGATCCAGCGCATCCGCGTCGGTGCCGAGCGCGACGGCAAGATTACGGCGATCGCTCACGAGAGTTGGTCGGGCGATCTTCCAGGAGGCGGGCCGGAGACGGCGGTCAACCAGACGCGGCTTCTCTACGCGGGCGCCAACCGCATGACAGCCATGCGGCTTGCGACGCTTGATCTTCCGGAAGGAAATGCGATGCGCGCGCCGGGCGAAGCACCAGGGCTGATGGCGCTGGAGATCGCTATCGACGAGATGGCCGAAAAGGTGGGGATGGACCCCATCCAGTTCCGTATCGTCAACGACACGCAGGTGGATCCGGAACATCCGGAGCGTCCATTTTCCCAACGCAACCTTAATGGTTGCCTTACCCTCGGCGCCGAGCGGTTCGGTTGGAGTGAGAGGCCGAAAACGGCATCGCGCAGGGAGGGTAACTGGCTGGTCGGCATGGGCGTTGCGGCTGCCTTCCGCAACAACCTCGTGATTCCGTCGGGCGCTCGTGTGAAGCTCGACCGCGAGGGCGTCGTCACGGTCGAAACCGACATGACGGATATCGGCACTGGCAGCTACACGATCATTGCGCAAACCGCTGCAGAGATGATGGGCGTCGGCATCGACAAAGTGGCCGTGCAGCTCGGCGACTCGCGCTTCCCGGTGTCGGCAGGATCCGGCGGCCAGTTCGGTGCGAACTCTTCGACGTCGGGCGTCTATGCGGCCTGTGTGAAGCTCCGTGAGGCAGTCGCAAGCAAGTTGGGCTTCAACTCCCAGGACGCCGTGTTCGAGAACGGGCAGGTCCGCTCCGGCAATCGGTCCGTTGCGCTCGCCGACGCCGCTGGCGACGAAGCACTCGTCGGCGAGGACACGATGAAGTGGGGCGACCTGACGAAGACGCACCAGCAGTCGACCTTCGGAGCTCACTTCGTAGAAGTCGGCGTCGACGGCGCCACGGGCGAGACGCGCATCCGCCGCATGCTGGCCGTCTGTGCAGCCGGGCGCATCCTCAACCCGATCACCGCCCGGAGCCAGGTTATCGGTGCGATGACCATGGGAGCTGGCGGGGCACTGTCGGAGGAGCTTGCCGTCGACACGCGTCGCGGCTTCTTCGTCAACCATGACTTGGCGGGGTACGAGGTGCCTGTGCATGCGGACATCCCCCATCAGGAAGTGATCTTCATGGACGAGGCTGATCCGATGTCGTCGCCGATGAAGGCCAAGGGCGTCGGCGAGCTTGGCCTCTGCGGGGTGTCTGCGGCGATCGCCAATGCGATCTATAACGCAACTGGCATCCGTGTCAGGCACTATCCGATCACGCTCGACAAGCTGATCGGCGAGCTGCCCGACGTGACGTAGTAAAGCAGATCAAATTGCGCCCGCGATGCCCTTACGGATTCGCACTCCTGCTGAAGTACAAGGAAATCGGCGCATGCAGCGATGCGCCGATTTCTTCTCCAGCTCCTTAAATCGTGAGCGGAGTGTCTATAAGATCTAAACCTGATACCTCGGTAAGCGGAGGCGCTGCGACCAATATCCGTTTGGCCGGGCGGATACTCATCATCCGCTCCCAGTCGATCTCCCATCCCTTCAACGCCGACAACATCGCCAGTCCGATCCCATCGCCTGCCCAACGGCAGGGACGACGGCATTCCCGATCTGATCGGTGACAGATCCGATGCCGCCGATGAATTCCCACGTGTCAGGGAATCCCTGGCGGATGCGCCTCGCTGCCGCGCGGCCCCGGCGCGGTCGTGAGCCGATTTCCTCCATAGCCGATTCGCTGGGCTACCTTTCCGATAGCGCGTTCAGCGCCACCTTTCGGCGGATTATGGGCGTTTCTTCGACGCAATATCGAGCCGACCACGCAAAGGACAGCCAATGAATAGCCTTGCTTCTCAGACAACAGAGCCCCGTGAACCGCAAGGCCTTGATGCCGACGGCGTAGAGAGAAGAGATCAGCGCTTGAGGCCGGAAGATCAGGGAGAGCCACACGAGCCCGGCTGGGGAATGTGGGCGCTGAATGAAGTGCGACCTGCCGATAAAAGCAGCCGAAACTCGCGTGCGTAAATTCTCCAAAGCGAGCTATCCCATGGCATGGCGGATAGTTTTCAAAAGGCGCCGCAGGGCGTTGGGCCTCGATGAGGCCACAAGCTTCCATGACAGGATGGCTTTCGCCATGTGACGAGGGAGGACGCCGACGGAAAGGAACCAGGCTGCCAGCATCGCACGGCGTCGTCGGGATGCGTTCATTTCCAGGCTGGCAACCGCGCCGGCAGTCGCCAGGGCAAACCTGGAGTCGCCGGCGACAGGGTGTTGCTGCCTGTCGATGCAAAGTGATGCCAAGCGCTCCTCCAAATGGATGGGATCATGGAGGTTGACGTCCGGCCGCACCTCCAGGCCGATCTCGGCTGCCTGATCCGACAGGGCCTCTAGCCGATGAAAGTCATGCTGTACCCGCCAGCGTGCGCGTTGGCCGAGTTGTTCTGCAAAGGCAGAATGGTTGGCGCCATGCATGCGATAAGCACCGAGGCAATCATCGATCGACGTCACGTCTCCATGTAGGGGCGCAACGGTGACCAAATATCCATCGGCCCCTTGCCTGAAATCCTTTTCCGGAATTGGCATGATGGCGTCAAGAACGGACCGTTTGAATGCCAGGCCGCTCGTGACGGTGGTCTGATAGCGGCCTTTTTGCAGCAGCTTCGGCGTGACATCGCCAGAATCGAACGGTACCTCCGGACGCGGAAACACATCCTTTTCATGCATATGCTCATCGACGATGTGCAATCTGAACTGCACCTGGGCCGTATTGTTTTCCCAGGCATCGATTACCTCAGATATCGCATTTGGATAGAGGTAATCATCGGCGTCGAGAAACATCACGATCTTACCGTGGCTCAACGCGAAGCCGGTGTTGAACGCTGCGGCATGCCCGCCATTTACTTCCCGCGGAAATGTCTTGATTCGCGGCCCATACGAGGCGACGACATTGGCCGTGTCGTCCGTCGAGGCATCATCGATGACAATGACTTCTACATTGTCGTAACTTTGCTCCAACGCGCTGTCGATGCAGCGTCCGAGAAAGCGTCCATAATTGTAGTTCGCAATAACAATGGAAACTGGAACAAGGTCTGGGCGGGAATACATCGCATTGAACCTCGCAATCTGCTTTGGTCGCGGCGAACCTTCTCATTCAGGTCCTGTGGATAAAATCCGTCCTGGCAAGCGCGGCCTTTAAGGCGAAAACGCTGCCTCACGGACATGCTGACCAACCGGTGATGAAGATCATGCTTGATCCGTTTGTACTGCCACGAGCGTCTTCAGCTTTATGGCTTTTGAATGACCGGCCACCCAGAACAGTCACATAGTGATCGCCAATCGTCTCGTCCACTCCGATCTCATGATCCTCGACGAGCTCGGATACCTGCCATTTAGCGCGTCAGGCGGCGCGCTGCTCTTCCATATGCTCAGCAAGCTTTACGAGCGCACTAGCGTCATCATCACCACCAACCTCAGCTTTAGCGAATGGGCTGGCGTCTTCGGCGACGCCAAAATGACCACCGCGCTTCTCGACCGGCTCACCCATCATTGCCACATCCTCGAAACCGGAAACGACAGCTCCGGAACCTCTAACTGAGCCACGGCAGTCAGGGAGGGAACGGGCCGAGGTCAGGGTTTCGTACATTCGCTGCCGTTGCCTTCTCAGTTCGTCGAGGGCCTCGTGCGTATCCGCATCGCTAGGCTGGCGTATGAGATCCTTGTCGAACTGCCGCTCCAACGCGCGGAGTTCGTCCGGGCTCTTCGCCATGATGAGGCGTTGCATCGGGGACGGCTTGCAATCCCGCGTGACAGGTTCAACGTGACGCTGCTCGTGAAGGCCCTTGATGAATTGCCGCACCCGCTTGACCCTGACGTCAGATCCCGCCTGAGGCTTGGGCAAGTCGATGTGATCGGCGTCGATCGCGATCGGTGTCACGCCATTGATCCCCGGATCGGACGACGACTCGTCGACGACACGCAGCCCACTTGTCGGCCGGTCTTCCGCCAAAACCATGATGCGCAGGTCGAGATCAACAACCTTGTTCCGGAACCATCGGTTCAGATCCAGCAGAGTGTCATTGTTGCGCGTCAGCTCGGCGATCGCGCCGCTGCGCCGATAGATTTTTCCGAGGGCGCTGACATAGTTGGCCATGGATGCGCCGGAATGCGGCGTCCCCATGAAGACAATGCCCTTGGTGTCAGCGGAGACGAATCTGTATTCCGGCGAATCCAGGCTTGTCCGGATCATCTGCTTTACAAGCAGGCCGCCATAGCTGTGGCAGATGAAAATGATCGGTCGTCCGTCGGAAGGTGATCCGCAAGCGAAGCGGACACGTTGATCGCGCGGTTGTAGATCGACATCGCGCCGCCGCCCCAGTTCGACGATGCAAGCCGATAGCCGACAGTCAGAATTTTCAGACCGGGTTCGAGTTCGACGAGCCACTCCTTCCAGGTCTCGCCATTCAAGCGATCAAATTGCCATGTCGTGCGCGCGTCCCCGTTGAGACCGTGCACGAAGACGACCGTAGCACTGGGTTCGCCCGCGGGCGTGGCTATGTCATGGACGACCGTCGGCTGCGGGTCGCTCGTCACGCGTGATTTCAGCCACGACAGAACGCCCATGTCGATCGCCCCCTGGCTGAGTAGAGCGCAAACTCCAACGCAACTCAAGAGGCGTAAGCACGAAGCTAAAAGGGGCCAATTGCAGGCCTCAGGCTTGAGGCAGCCCGGAGCACCGATTATAGAATATGTAGCCTGGCTAAGCTGCGCTCGTCCTCGCGCAAAAATGGTGCAGGAGAACTTAATCAGGGCGGCCCGACGGCCTTATACGATCCTCCATTCAACGCAATTCTTCAAGTTCATGAGCGGCCTGATCGACATGGCGGCAGATGCCGACGGCATCTGGCTTCCTTCCGCGTCCGTGCGGCCCGTAGCCGACGACGTCGCGGAGGTGGCCACCGAGTGGAACTTGCCGGTCCGGACCGGTTCGCATTCGACGAAATCGCTCGCATGCTCATCGCAGCAAACGACGACCCGCGCCAGGTCATCACGGACGACCGCGCGCGATATTATGGCGTCGAACTGAACGACGACACATTGCTGCCGAGAAACCTCGCCCACATTGGTCCCATGCGGATCGTAGACTGGCTGAACCGGTCTATGGCCAGCTAATCTTGGCCGGCAAACGCTCGAGCCGCGACCGGTTTCCCGCCGCACGCAGATTTGAGGCAAGCGACGGTGACCGCAATGGGCCGCTGTCGCGAGGCGACGTCCCCTTCGCGCCCCCGAATCCGTCATTCAGGCTGCCTATCAGGCATGCCAATAGCAGTCATTAATCTACAAGATATTCAAACGTGCCCTGCCGAATTGGTCGAACGATCATCCAGCTCTTGAGGAGAAGAACGGAAGAAATGGCACGATCGGTTGCAACGGAAACCCACTGCTAATGTGACGCATGTCAGCAAAATCTGCGCAGCGAACGTATAGCAGACCTTGGGCCTGATCTCGATCCACGGCAAACTCGGCATTGTTGCCCTGTGGGTCTCAGAAACAATAAACGAACTCTGTGGCGACGCTGATCGACGGTGTTGGGAATGAATTGCGGTATCTTGATCATTGGCTCGCTGTTTTGGGACGACGGAACTGACGGCGGGCGGCAGCATTGGCGGGACAACCGGCTCGACGTTTCCAGGGCAGTCCCAGTTCGCGTCCCGATCGACTAAGGCCGGAAATCCTTGAGCCGATTGAACACATTCACGATGGTTTTACGAGCGCATGGTCAAGCAGGCACGGGTCTGCTCGTGCCATGCCGGCACGAGGTGCTTACGATCGAGGACCTTGTCGCAGAGGCGTCGGCACTCTGGAAAGCCGAAGCACCCAAAGCCGAAACGGACGCGCTAGGTTCTGACTGGGGCAGCGTCGGGATCCTCTTTCGCGAAGGCGTTGCGGACGGAAGTCTCGCTCAATCGTGGCAGGACCACTTCCGCAAGGCGGGAAGAACGTCGCTCTCGGTCGTACGCGAGGACGGATCCCTGGATATACCCTGGCCAACTTGAGAGGGTGGCGCTGCGGCGGATTTCGACCTGATCCTCGCGACAGCAACGCTTCCCGAAGAAATCGCACCCACGCCAGAGGCTGTTGCCAAAGCCATGCTGGGCCAGACCGGCGGCCACGAGAACTACTTTCTAAACAATGTCCTGCACGGCATCAGAACGGCATCGGATGATGAGATTTTCACCGTAGTCGAACGCCAGAGCCCGAACTGGATTTCCGCCGATAGATATCAGGACGCCGTCGCGCTACTGAGACGAACAACAACAGGACTGAACCCGGCCAAAGGCTAACCCAGCCTCTAGGATTCCACGAATGCGCGGATTACCCTTGCTTCGCGAGCGCGCTCGATCGTTTGCTCCAATGTCTCGTTCCAAGCCCCTGCCGGAAAGTAATCTTTGCGTTGATCGAACTCTGCTCTCGCTCCGACACGTGAAGTTGTTCGACGAGCGAAGGCCATCCTCACCGCAAGTGCCTCGGGCCGATCGCAACCCTCGCGAACTACGGAGCCCAAGGTGCTGGTCACCGTTGGCAGTTCCACCTCCGCGCCCGTTGCCGACTGTCGAGCAGAAATGAGCCGGGCCGGCAATCCCGCAAAGAAAGCCAGATCCGGTACCATCCGGAGAACAAAATGGCGGGCATCCCCGATCATCACATCCGGTTCATCGCCTTCAATCTGCTCCTGAGATCGGCGTCGGGCCGGAGATGGTGCTGCTGAAGGCCTAGGCTCATCGAACCGAAGACGTCGTTGGGATGAATTAAGAATTGTGCAAGACTTGTGAGGAGTAACATGCAATTAATGCTGCATCAAAAGTGTTTTGTGAATATCGTTACTTAAAAATGCGCGACGGAATGCAGCCGAAATCGATAAGTAAACTAAATGTACCCGATAAAGACAGTGTGGTTATCTTCTTGGCGGAGTTAAAAACCAGTTGAGTTTCTTTGTGAAAAGCTTATTTATTGTTTTACTTGATGTTCCGTTTGCTTTGCGGAGAAACTTATCGCTAAAAAGAATATCACCTGATTTAGCTCGAAATTGGTAGAATATATTCTTCTTGCTTTCGACTATAATTCCAAATCTAAGTGTTGATCGTGGCAATTTCGCGAGAGGGACATGCCATGTATCGCAGAGCTCGCTGGGGAGCTTCCCGCTCAATACTATTCGATTCGTTGATCCCCCGGTGGCTGGCCGGCCGACGGGTTAGGCCGCGCAAGACTACCTGTGGGCGCGAGGATTTTTCTCAACTTGCGTCGTCGGTGCAAACTGTGGATGGGAACAAGCATGGGTCCTCGGTTGACAGTCTCGTCAACAACTCTGCGGTCAATGAGCACGACAGTGGGCAAAGAGGCGAAGGGGCCTCCGACGCGGACGGTCAGGCCAATATCGACCACGCACTGCCGCCGTTGACCGACACTTTCGCCACGATTCCAGGAATGGGAAATCCAAGCGGTAGTTCTGCCGCGCCTCTGCTGTTCGATGGTGTACCGGATGTTGCACCTTTGACGCGGGACGTGAATCGGGTCACATCCGGAACTGTATCGTCACTCCCTGACACCCGCTTTGAGACTAGTATAAGCGACGATCCTTTGGCTTCGTTTCTGCCGCAAAGTGCCCCCACAGGGCGAGGTTCGACCACTGTGGCGGGCGAGCCCTCTGCTTCGGGCAACGTTGTAATACTAGAGTCGACTCCGTCAGCGCAGGCGACTGCGCACGTTGCCGGATCTCATTCATTAGCGTTTGGCATGCCTTTTGGTGTCTGCGGGTGCGGCTACTTTACCTCCCCGACCCGGATTCTGGATTGGGCCGAAGGCAGTGGTATGCTTCAACGGGACGGTCAATTGCCGGGGACCAGGCTGACCGAGGGACCGGACTATGTGCCGACAGTCAAGGGGACAATCGGCGCCTCGATCAGCGACCCGCTTCTGGATCGTGACTTGTCCCCTCTCTCGGGCTGGAACGGAACCGCAAGGTGGACAGAATCACCGGCCCGCAACGGACCATTGCCAGGCGGAGAGGTCGGGACGGGAAACCCTAACGCTAAGGGCATAGGCATCTTTTCCGGTTCGGTCACCAGGCCGGTGACGGCGGCACGGAGAGCCACGGCGCAAGAGCTGGCGGCCGCGGCGGCGGCCGACAATTTGATCGTGCTGGAAAACCAGAAGCAGGGCAATCCTGAAAGCGAGTGGGGGATCGACGGCGCCGGGAGCTCGAACATCGAGGGCTTCGCCACGGATATCAGCGTCGATAACGGCCAGACGGTCAGCTTCAAGATCAATACGAATTCCACCAACTATCGAATCGATATTTACCGGCTCGGCTATTACGGCGGCATGGGCGCGCGCAAGGTCGCAACCCTGCAGCACACCGGATTGCAGACACAGCCCAATCCGTTGCGCAATGCAACAACCGGCACCGTCGACGCCGGCAACTGGGCAGTCTCGGCGTCGTGGACCGTACCCGCGGACGCCGTCTCCGGCGTCTATATCGCCAAGCTCGTGCGCCAGGACGGCACCGCCGGCGAAAACCACATTCCGTTCATCGTGCGCGACGACAGCAGCCAGAGCGACATCGTCTTCCAGACCTCCGACACCACCTGGCAGGCCTATAACGGCTGGGGTGGCGCAAACTTCTATGGCGGCAACGGCCCCGCGACGGGGCAGGGGGCGGGCCGTGCCTATGCCGTCAGCTACAACCGACCCATTGCGACCCGCGGCGGGGTCGGCACCTTTGCCGGACCGCAGGACTACTTGTTCGGGGCCGAGTATGCAGGGATCTACTGGCTGGAACAGAACGGCTATGATGTTTCTTACATGGCGGGTGTCGATGCCGACCGCTTTGGAAACCTGCTCCTCAACCACACGATGTATCTGGATGTGGGGCACGATGAATACTGGTCAGGCCAGCAGCGGGCGAATGTGGAAGCTGCGCGCGACGCGGGCGTTCACCTGCAGTTCTGGAGCGGTAACGAGGTCTACTGGCGTACCCGCTGGGGCAACAGCTTCAGCAGCGATGCCACGCCCTACCGTACGCTGATTTCTTATAAGGAAACTTGGTCGCCGAGCGCCAGCATCGATCCTTCCAACGAGTGGACCGGGACGTTCCGCGACCCACGCCTCAGCCCGCCCGCCATCGGCGGCGGCAATCCGGAGAACTCGCTGACCGGGCAGTTGTTCAAGGTCGACGACGTCGGCACAAATCTTCAGTCGATTGCCGTCCCCTATGACGACGCCAATCTCCGCTTCTGGCGGAACACGAGCGTCTCCAACCTTCAGCCCGGCCAGACCGCATCGCTGACGCGGAACTATCTCGGCTACGAGTGGGACGAAGCAGTCGATAACGGTTTCGATCCTGCCGGCCTCGTCAAGCTGTCGTCGACGACGGTTCCGGTCAACAGTTATCTGCTCGACTACGGCAATACTACCGGCAGCGGCGTCTCTACCCATAACCTGACGCTCTATCGCGCGCCAAGCGGAGCGCTGGTGTTCGGTGCCGGCACCGTCTACTGGTCCTGGGGCCTGAGCGATAATCACGACAAGGAGGCGACGCCGACCGATCCGCGCGTGCAGCAGGCGATGGTCAACCTGCTCGCCGACATGGGCATCCAGCCGGGGACGCTGCAATCCGGGCTCGTCGCCGCGACTGGTTCGACCGACCAGAGCGCCCCAACCTCCGTCATTACGGTACCCGCCAATGTTGCCTCAGGGTCCACCGTGACGATCAGCGGTACCGCCACCGACGCGGGCGGCGGCGTGATCGCCGGCGTCGAGGTGTCGACCGACAACGGAGCGAGCTGGCATCCGGCGATCGGTGACGAGAACTGGACCTATACCTGGTCGCCGCAGACCGCCGGCACTTATACGATCCGCTCCCGCGCCGTCGATGACAGCATCAATCTGGAAGCGCCATCAGCCGGACGCACGGTCACCGTCACCGGGCCGAGCTTTGTCTCGCTGTTCGGGTCGGCGACACCTGCTGTCGTAAACACCAACGATACGTCAGCCGTCGAACTAGGGGTCAGATTCCAGACGTCGGTGAACGGCACCGTCAGCGGTGTCCGCTTCTACAAGGGCAGCCAGGACACCGGAACCCATACCGGCTCGCTGTGGTCGAGCACCGGCACGCGGCTTGCGACCCTCACCTTTACCAACGAGACGGCGAGTGGCTGGCAGACGGCGACTTTCTCCAGTCCGGTGACGTTGACGCCGGGGCAAACCTATACGGCTTCTTACCACACTAACACTGGCCGCTACTCCACAACCGCCAACTACTTCACCTCGAACGTGAGCAGCGGTCCTCTGACGGCACCCGCCAGCAACAACGGCGTCTACCGATACGGCAGTGCCAGCCTGTTCCCGACCAGCACATTCCAGGCGACAAACTATTGGGTCGACGTCATGTTCAACCCGTCGACCTCGGGCAACACGACGCCGACGGCGGTTGCCGACACGGGGGACGCGACCGAGAAGGGCGGTACAGCCAACGGTTCGGGCGGCGTGGTCGCCAGCGGCAACGTGCTCACCAACGACACCGATCCGGATGCCGGCGACAGCAAGACCGTCACGGCGGTCAGCTTCGGCGCGACGGCCGGCACACTCGGCACGGCACTCAACGGCACTTACGGCAGTCTCGTGCTCAATGCATCGGGCGCCTATAGCTATACCATCAACGAGAACAACGCCGCCGTGCAGGGGCTGCGGCAGTCCACCAACACGCTGAGCGATGCCTTCAGCTACACCATGCGCGACACTGCTGGCGCCACCGCCACGGCAAGTCTCACCATCACCATCCACGGCGCCAACGACGCGCCGGTGCTCGCCGCCCAGACCGCCACCCAGAACGCCACCGTCGGCACCGCCTTTTCGTTTGTGCTGCCGGCCAATACCTTCACCGATGTCGACAGCGGCGACAGCCTCACCTACGCGGCAACCGCCGCCAACGGCTCGCCGCTTCCCGCCTGGCTGACCTTCAACGGCACGACGCGGACCTTCAGCGGCACGCCGACGACAGCCGGCACGTATGGCATCAAGGTGACGGCAACCGATCTCGGCAGCCTCGCCGCCAGCGAAACCTTCAACATCGCCGTGTCAACGACACCGGGCAACACGACGCCGACGGCGGTTGCCGACACGGGGGACGCGACCGAGAAGGGCGGTACAGCCAACGGTTCGGGCGGCGTGGTCGCCAGCGGCAACGTGCTCACCAACGACACCGATCCGGATGCCGGCGACAGCAAGACCGTCACGGCGGTCAGCTTCGGCGCGACGGCGGGCACACTCGGCACGGCACTCAACGGCACTTACGGCAGTCTCGTGCTCAATGCATCGGGCGCCTATAGCTATACCATCAACGAGAACAACGCCGCCGTGCAGGGGCTGCGGCAGTCCACCAACACGCTGAGCGATGCCTTCAGCTACACCATGCGCGACACTGCTGGCGCCACCGCCACGGCAAGTCTCACCATCACCATCCACGGCGCCAACGACGCGCCGGTGCTCGCCGCCCAGACCGCCACCCAGAACGCCACCGTCGGCACCGCCTTTTCGTTTGTGCTGCCGGCCAATACCTTCACCGATGTCGACAGCGGCGACAGCCTCACCTACGCGGCAACCGCCGCCAACGGCTCGCCGCTTCCCGCCTGGCTGACCTTCAACGGCACGACGCGGACCTTCAGCGGCACGCCGACGACAGCCGGCACGTATGGCATCAAGGTGACGGCAACCGATCTCGGCAGCCTCGCCGCCAGCGAAACCTTCAACATTGCCGCATCGACAGCCGCGACGACCTACAGCCTGTTCAGCGCCTCCAACACACCGGCCCAGACGAACCTCAACGATGGTCAGCAACTCGAGGTCGGCGTCAAGTTTCAGTCGAACGTTGCCGGCGATATTACCGGCATCAAGTTCTACCGCAGCGCCAACGACAACGGACAGAACGTCGTCGACTTGTGGACCACGACAGGCACGAAGCTCGCCAGCGCCAGCTTCACCAACACCTCGGCGAGTGGCTGGCAGACGGTGAACTTTGCGACCCCTGTCACCATCGCCGCCAACACCACATATATCGCGTCGTATCACACGACCGGCACTTACGTGGCGACCGATGGCTTCTTCACCAGTCCCGTCACCAATGGCCCGCTGACGGCGCTGTCGAACGCCGCCGCCGGTGGCAACGGCGTCTATGCGTATGGCGGCTCCGCCACCACAGGTCTCTTCCCGACCAGCACCTTCGATTCAGCGAACTACTGGGCCGATGTGGTCTTCCGGCCGCAGCTCGCCGCGTGAAGCATCGAACAAGGTGTGGGACGGTTTCGGATGAGGTTAACACGAAGAAAATGCTTGCCGCGGCAACGGTCGCTCCGAATGCCTACATTGAAGGGAGGCCGATGAACAGGATCAACCGGCTACCGGTGACAGTGCTGGCCGGCTTTCTTGGCGCCGGCAAGACGACGCTTCTCAGCCACGTGCTGACCAATCGTGAGGGCCTGCGGGTCGCCGTCATTGTCAACGATATGAGCGAAGTGAACATAGACGCTAGTTTCATTCGAGGTGGCGGCTGCAACCTGTCGCATACGACGGAAACGTTGGTCGAGCTCAGCAATGGCTGCATATGCTGCACCCTGCGCAACGACCTCCTGACGGAAGTGCGGCGACTGGCCGAAGAAGGGCGATACGACTATCTGTTGATCGAAGGAACTGGCATTGCGGAGCCACGCCCTATCGCGGCAACCTTTTCCTTCCGCGACGAGAATGGGGTTTCCCTTTCCGATTTCGCGAAACTTGACACGATGGTCACCGTCGTTGACGCGGCAAGCCTTCTTGGCGACTACAGTAGCGCCGATCTGCTTCGCGACCGTGGTCAACAGCGTGACAGTCAGGACCGCCGGACACTCATTGACCTATTAGTTGACCAGATCGAATTTGCCGATGTTGTCGTGATAAACAAGTTTTCGGACTCGACGGACGCGATCCGCGCGGAAGTCCGCAAGGTGGTTGCCGCACTCAACCCGGATGCGCGCCAGGTGGAGACGGATTTCGGCAAGGTTCCTCTTGCAACTGTCCTCAACACCGGCCTCTTTGATGAAGCAAAAGCGGCCGCGCACCCATTGTGGCACAAGGAGCTGTACAGCCCAGGCGCCCATGTTCCAGAAGCGGAGGAATACGGAGTCTCGAGCTTTGTCTATCGCACAAGGCGTCCCTTCGATCCCGTGCGGTTTCGAGAATTCCTGGACGAGCCCTGGCCAGGGGTAATCCGCGCCAAGGGCTATTTTTGGCTTGCCACGCGGCCGCGTCACGTGGGTCTAATATCGGCTGCCGGGGTGCAACGGCGCTGCGAACCTATGGGGCTTTGGTGGGCAGCCGTTCCCCGGCATGATTGGCCGAGTCATCAGCAGTTTCGTCAGCATCTGCATAGCCTGTGGGACAGCGCTTGGGGCGACCGTCGGCAGGAGCTCGTGTTCATCGGTGTGGGCATGGACGAGACCGGCGTCCGTGCCGCGTTGGACGACTGTCTGGCCAGCTCCGATCCGCGGGACTGGTCCGCTCTCGAAGATCCGTTTCCGGCTTGGTAGCTCGCAGGCGGGCGTTGCAATGTTTGCGACATGAGGGCGGAGGCCGCTCATCACAACGGTGTATGAAAGGCGCTGGCGCACGCCCATACCGCGTGACGGATTTTGAGCCCAGGAAAGCAGAGGAGACGATCATGAGCATTGAACTTTACGCAGACGGCATCGGCGAAATCACCGTTACCGGGACGATTGTCAGGATCGATCTGATGTCGCTGTCGGCCACTGAGCGCGACGCGAGCAACAATCCCAAGCCGGTCTTTCGCCAGCGGATCATCATGCCGGTTGATGCCTTCGCCAATGCGGTGGACCTGATGCAAAAGGCCCTCGGCGGACTTGTCGAAGCCGGTGCTGTTCGTCGGATGGGAGGCGCTCCGTCAGATTCGGTATCGGATGTTGTTCAACCGGCACAGAAGCCTTTGAACACTTCCCCGAATTTCAATTGACTGCACACGATAATCGCTAAGGCGGGCCATGGGTATATTTATGCACACCAACCTTCACTGTCTCGCGCTCGTCGCCCGCCATCACGGCGTGGATCTCTCGCCTGAGCGTTTGCAGCATGACTATGCGGTAGGCGATCAGCCGGTTACCGTGCGACAACTGCTGCGCATAGCGAAGGACGCCGGCCTGCGCGCCAAACAGGCCCATCTCGCATGGCGATCACTATTTGAACTGGGCAATGCCTATCCGGTGCTGGCCGGGCTTGAGAACGGCAACTGGGTCGTAATTGCCGGCGCCGCTGCCGATGAGGAAGGGGAACGGATCCATGTGCTCGACCCCCTGGCAGAGCGCATGGAATTCATACTCCTGAATGAAGAGCAGTTCACAAAACAATGGCACGGATCTCTTATCCTTCTGAAGCGCAATTTTCGGATGAGCGATGAGGCTCAGCCATTTGGCTTTCGCTGGTTTATTCCGGAAGTCCTCCGGCAACGCAGCTTCTTCCGCGACGTCGCGCTCGCCGCGTTTGTTCTCTACGGACTCGGCCTCACAACGCCGATATTCTTTCAAATTGTCATCGACAAGGTCCTTGTCCATCAGGGCTACGCGACGCTTACGGTTCTGACGGTCGGCATAGCCGTCGCGCTCGTCTTTGATGCCGTTTTCAGTTTTCTGCGGCGCTATCTTCTTTTGTACGCGACAAACAGGATCGACATCAGAATAGCGACACGCACGTTCGGGCATCTCCTCAATCTGCCCATCACACTCTTCGAGCAGGCGTCCGCCGGCGTCATCGTCAAGCACATGCAGCAGACGGGTCGAATCCGCGAATTTTTGACGGGCCGACTGTTCCTGACGCTTCTCGACGGACTGTCGCTGCTTGTCTTCGTGCCGATCTTGCTGCTCTACAGTGTCAAGCTTACGCTTGTGGTTCTCGGCTTTGCCATGCTTGTCGGGCTTGTCGTCATGATACTTGTCGGACCTTTCCAGCGGCGGCTGCAGGCGCTCTATCTGGCCGAGGGGAACAGGCAGGCTCTGCTCGTCGAAACCGTTCACGGCATGCAGACCGTCAAGTCCCTGGCTCTTGAGCCTCGTCAACGCAAGGTGTGGGATGACTGTTCCGCACAATCCATTTCTGTGCGTTTTCATGTCGAAAAGATCTCGACGATCGCACAGTCAATGACGGCGCTTTTGGAGAAGTTGATGAGCGTCGCAATTATTGGCCTTGGCGCGCTCGACGTGTTTAACAGCACAATGACAGTCGGTGCGCTCGTGGCGTTCAACATGCTCGCCGGCAGGGTGTCCGCGCCGCTCGTCCAGATTGTCACAATGGTCCACGAATACCAGGACGTCGCGCTTTCTGTTCGCATGCTCGGGGAGATCATGAATCAACGCGCCGAGCAGTTTGGTCGCGGTCGCGGCATCCGTCCACAGCTCAAAGGGTGCATTGAATTCGACAACGTAACCTTCCACTACGGCCCGGAGGATTCGCCGGCGCTTGATAACGTTTCCTTCACCATTCCGGCCGGATCGGTCTTCGGCGTCGTCGGCAAGAGCGGTTCGGGCAAAACAACGATCACAAGGCTTATCCAGGGCCTCTACCAGAGCCAGCAGGGGCTTGTTCGAATGGATGGCTACGACAGCCGCGAGATCGATCTCGTTCACCTGAGGACGAGTATCGGTGTGGTGCTCCAGGACAGCTTCCTGTTCCGTGGCACAGTGCGCGATAATATCGCTGCTGCGAAGCCGGGTGCGAGTATCGAAGAGATTGTCGAGGTAGCACGCATCGCAGGTGCGGAAGAGTTCATCGCGCGCCTTCCGCGTGGCTTCGAGACAATGCTGGAGGAGAATGCGTCCAATCTTTCGGGGGGGCAAAAGCAGCGTCTTGCGATCGCACGAGCGCTCATCACCGATCCCAAGCTGCTTATCCTTGACGAGGCGACCAGCGCGCTCGATCCCGATAGCGAAATGATCATACGGCAGAATCTCAGCCAGATCGCGGCGGGGCGTACGGTGATCATCGTTTCGCATCGCCTATCGACCCTTGTCGACTCCGACGCCATCCTCGTGGTCGAGCGTGGCAAGGTCGCCGATATCGGCCGTCACGACCAGCTTGTATCGCGCTGCATGACATATCGCCATCTCTGGTCACAGCAGATGAGGCAAGTGGCATGAACGCTGCCTCCCAGAAATCCAGTGCAAACGCGCCTGTCCCGGTAGCAAGACGCGGAAACGAACTGATGGCAAGGCGCCTCCTTTTGCCCGTCATCGCGGAATTCCAGTCCGATGCCGTGGAGCTTGAAGAGCGCGCCCCACCGCAAATAGCCCGCATCACGCTCTACTGCGTTACGGCTCTCCTTGGCGCCGTTATAGTCTGGGCTTCGGTCTCGTCGATCGACGAAGTGGTCATCGCCCCCGGAAAGCTGATCACTACGCAGCCGACGATCATCGTTCAGCCTCTCGAAACGTCGATCATTCGTACGATCGATGTGACAGCCGGCGAGGTCGTACACGCCGGCCAGACGCTTGCGACGCTCGACGCGACATTCAGCCAGTCGGATGTCAATCAGTTGCGCGCGAAATTCGCCGCGCTCGATGCGCAGGTGAAGCGGCTTGAAGCCGAACTTGCCGGCGCCGACTACTCGGCGATCGCCGGTAACTCCCCTGACGAAGTGTTGCAAGTGCAGCTCTTCGGGCTGCGGCACGCCTTTTATATGGCTCAACTTCAGAATTTCCAGCAACAGATTGCAGGTCAGGCGGCAACGATTGCGGCGAGCAAGGATCAAGAGGTGATCTTGAACAATCGTCGCGAAACTTTGTCCTTGGTCGAGAGCGCCCGCCAGCGGCTCTACAATCGCCAAAGCGGCTCGCTGATCATGTTGCTCGGAGCGCGCGATGCACGTCTCGATGTGGAAGCCAACTTGTCTGCAGTGCGGGGGCGGGCGGACGAAGCGGAGCACTCCTATGCAAAACTGCAGGCCGATCGGCGGGCCTTCATGGAAGACTTCCGACGGGCGGCGATGGAACAACTGGTCGAGCTGCGCAGCCAGCGCGACACCGCAGGGGACGAGCTGAAGAAAATGGCACTGCGGCGCAACATGGTGGTGCTTACCGCCTCGGCCGATGCCGTCGTCCTCGATCTTGCGCAACGCTCGGTCGGTTCGGTTGTCCGCGAGGCAGAGCCGATCGTAACGCTCGTTCCTCTCAATGTTCCATTGGAGGCCGAGGTCTCAGTCAATTCGCGTGACATCGGGCGCATCGAAGTCGGCAAGGAGACTCGGATCAAATTTGATGCCTACCCGTTCCAGAAATACGGCACGGCGTCGGGCACGGTCAGAACGGTCAGCCGCGACGCCTTCACCCCCACGCCGCAGGATGCCGCGGCAAGCCAGTCCAACTCTCCGTTCTTCAAAGCCCGCATTCTTCTCTCCGATATGCGCCTCGGCACAACAAACGATCCTGTCCGGTTGCTCCCCGGAATGGCCGTTTCCGCCGAAATCAAAGTCGGACGTCGAACGGTGATTTCGTATTTTCTCTATCCATTGCTGCGGGGGCTCGACAGCGCCATCCGTGAGCCGTGATCTGCCGTTTTGGGTGGCGTTTCGACGCGGCGCGGCAGTTCGACCGCCACCACGAAGCCGGCACGAAGACCGACGGTGCCACCGCCTCAGGCAGCACGACCGAGGCGCTGATGCGGCAGACTTCGTAGCCATTCAGATGCGCGATCTTGCCTTGCTGCTTGTCGGTTTGCGTACCTAAAGCGGAAATGATGCTCCATAGACAGTTTGAGGTTTGATAATTTGCGAGTCTCCATGTGATCACGCCCGAGCCCCGAACCTGGGGAGCACTGCGCGTGCCAGGGAACTATTTTCGCTGCCGATCCGAAGACTATGCGCCCACGTCGGAATTGTTAACGGCAGCTTTGCGCCGCCATAATGGTCATCGAGCCACCGGTCGCTGTCGCTGCAAAGCAGACACTATGCAGTGACAACACGGGTCGCAGATGCGCCATGTGTGGACGGCCCCGGGTTGGCAAGAGGTTTTCGACTTTTTGCACGTTTCTGGTCGGAGCTGCCATGTGTCCGGCCTTTGAATGCGGCGCGCAGAACGAGGCCGCTGGCCATAATGCTCTCCGCAGATTGGGTCCCGGTCAATAGCTCGCGCTCGAAGCGCCTGGCGCATAGTGGGTTGTCCCTTTCCTTGGGCCGACTGACATAGGTGCGTTATAAGTCTCCTGCTCTTTTACCAACGACGTTCACGACATAGCGTCGTGTTTTCAGGCTCCGGCTAGGACCGGTGTTATTCGATAGGGTTCGTTACGGCTC
>NZ_JABAIH010000050.1 GCF_012641395.1 Rhizobium sp. P32RR-XVIII
TCATCAGCCGGGATTCGGCATGATAGGTCGGCTTCAATCCCGAAATCACTGCAACGGCAGGCACCATAAGCAAAGTGATTACAGCCATTATCAAGACGATCCTTCGCCGGACGAGGCGCAAGCCTGAGGTGAGCTCTTTACTCTCGCTCGGGTATCGGATCGCAACCATAATGACGGCAGTGGCGAACAAGACGAATAGAAGGCTATTCTGAGTCAGGATGATCGTTTCCGTGAGGTTCATCACCAGGAACATAATGACCAGCACGTTAGGCCACAGCCAGCCGTCCTTCGGAGCGGTACACAGCAGCACTGCGCCCTGACGCACCGCGCGGACAATGGTCCAGACCAGGAATAGGAAGCCGACGAGGCCGAGGCCCAACAATGTGTCGCGAAAGCCATTATGGGCGTGCGGCGCGGGCCATCCCGCCGCAGCTCGGACGCGCCAGCCGTCGGCGCTGGCGTCGGCCCAGAACGCCTGATAGCCGTAGCCGAGCAGCAACCGGCTTGCGATCTCACGATCCACCTCCCGCCAGAGCGGAATACGACCGGTCAGCGTCGCGTCCTTGCCTAGCGCTTCGAGCAGCGGAACGAGCAATTCACTGAGGCATACAAGGACCAGCACCACCAACTGCAGACAAACCAGCACCAACGTCGCCCGTCCAAGCCCGCGAATCTTTGAGAGGGCCAGGAAAAACCCCGTGGCCACCGCCGCGCTGGCTGCCGAAGTCATGGCAGTCATCGACTGGGATTCGACGAGGCAGAGGAGACTGGCGAACAGCAGCGGGATGCTGACGATCCTCAACCCGGACCGCCGATCCGCTGCCATCACGCCGCAAGCGTAAGTCGCGATCGCGGCGTTCCATCCGAGCGCGTTCTTGTTGTCAAAAACGCCTCTTAGAGAGCCGTCGGTCGCGCTGAACGCACGACCGGGCAACGCCGCGGCCATCAGAAGGCTGAAGAGCATGCCGGATCCGAGCACCAGAACCGTCAACAACAGCAGTTGCCGCGGCGTGAACAGGATGGCGAGAAGGTATGCAAGCGACACGGAGAGAAGCAGCGCAACAGCCCGTTGTAGAGTGAGGGCAGGGCTGGACGACCACAGCACTGAGACAAACGGTAGAAGGAGGAGCAAAACGAGCGGGAGGCTACGGCGGACGGCGATCAGCAGCTGCGTCGGATGGCGGGCCAATAGCCCAAGCGAAATCATGTAGATGGGCACGCCAAGCAGGCGAAGTGTCGCCATCTCGCTGGCATCCAAATAGCCATCGCGATCGACCAACGGAAAAACGGCCCCACTGAGAAGGACAAGTGCGACAGTGGCTCCGACCCATTCCAGCGACCGCCAAGACAAGGTGATCCCGCCGCCGCCGACTGCCGCATAGCCAGCCTTCGCTATCATGTCACTCGGCCGGGTAGTGGCTGGTCAACTGCTTTCCCGGCCCCTGTCGCGCGCTCGTGACCGCTGAACTGGAAGCGACGGCCACCGAACGCAGAGCACTCGCGCCGGCGGTCGGATCTCGCCATGCCCAATCGGGTGCATCGGCGTCGCCGGCCGACCCTGCCACGGGCCGGCCGGCGAGACGCTCCACCAAATACAACGGCCGTTGCCGGACCTCGATGGCGATGCGGCCGACATACTCGCCGAGAAGCCCCACGGAGATCATGTTGAACGCGCCGAACATTAGGATAACGACCATCATTGACGCGTAGCCGGGCGCATCGACTCCGAGTATCAGGGTTCGTGCAATGATGATGGCTGCATAGAGCTGGGCTAGAAAGACGACAACAAGGCCGACATAGGTCCAGATCCGCAGCGGCATCGTCGTCGATCCAGTGATCCCGTCTAACGCGAAGTTCCACAATCGCCAGTACACCCACTTGGAGGTACCCGCCATGCGTTGTGGCCGATCGTACTCGACCGTCGCCTGAGCGAAGCCGACCCAGGAGAACAAGCCCTTCATGAAGCGGATGCGCTCGGGCATGCCGTTCAGAACGTCAACGACGCTCCGGTCCAGCAGCCGGAAATCCCCGACATTGTCCGGGATGGGATAGTCGGCGAGCCGGTTGTAGAGACCGTAGAAGGCTGCGGCGGTCCGGCGCTTGAGCCAAGTGTCGCTGCCACGCATCCTGCGGCGCGCGTTGACCACCTTCGCGCCGCGCAGCCAGGCGCTCACCATATCCGGAATGATCTCCGGGGGGTCCTGCAGGTCAACGTCCATCGGTATGATTGCGTCGCCCCGGGCATGGGCTAGACCAGCCGCCAGCGCCGCGTCCTTGCCGAAGTTCCGCGACAGGTAGATCACGCCGACGTCCGGCCGCTCCGCCGCGAGGCTTCCGATGATCTCCGGAGTGCGATCGCGGCTGCCGTCGTCGATGAACAGAACCTCTAACCGCCCGCCGGGCCCGAGCGCGGCGTGGATCGCGCCGGCCTGTGCATCCAGAGCCTCGAGAAAGAGTGCTATCGTCTCCTCCTCATTGAGCACCGGCACGACGATGCTCAGCAGTGGGCCCTCCGTACCGGGCTTGCTGCGGGGCGGCAGCTCGCCGGTGCCGAGTGGCCAGCTGCGGGGGAACTCCGTGCTGCCTGGCAACATGTTATGCCCCCAATGCGGCGGAATAAGCCGGGCCGTGCGCCCCGGCCACCGCTAGACGGGCTGTCCGTGCGGGCGCGCGAATACGTAGGCCCGGCAGCACACGAAGAAGACCGTGGAATATACGATCGCTGCCACGGCCTGGGCCGCCACTGCGCCGACCGAATCGAGCAGCAGCGTGAGCGTACCGAGGTTCGCAGTGTAGGAAATCGCGAATGCCAGCACGAACCGTAGAAGGCGGCCGACCGGCCGGTCGCTCACTTGAAAGGTCCAGATACGGTTGAGCACAAAGCTCGTCGCCAGCCCGATAGCGTAGCCGACGGCATTCGCCGAATAGGGATCGAGCCCGAAGAGCATCTGCAGAATCAGAATCGCGCCAAATCCGACGATCGTATTTGCGACGCCAACGAGGCCGTAACGCATAAGTTGTTTGAGGAGACCGCTTGATCCGATCACCACCCGCGCTACTTTCACCTTTCACCATCCCCAGATCCATCCGACCTGTCCCCCAGATCCATCTGATCTGTCGAGCCACCGAGCCCCGACGCGAATCGGGCCGCCCCGACATCCGGGTTTGCGATGACCGTGTTTGCCCTCGTTAGAGACGAACTTTATTCTTCATGCTGACCGGTCGGAAGCGGGCAATAAGGCGTACGCGTACTACTTTCTGCTGACTGTGGCTTGAATGGGGAACGCGCTAGTCTCACGGCTGGTCAACGGCGGGATCGACCGGATCACTGGCCTGGCAAGGTTTCTGGCAAGGTTTAGGGACGCGTAGGCGGTGGACATGGCTGACCTCAATCCAGCGCTCGGCACGGAGATTCCGGAGCCATCAGGTCCGGTCAAGGAACCAGGATCGTTCTGGGAAGAGCCGCGGCCGTTGTCACGGCACGTGAGCCTGTGGCTCGCGATGGCTGCTACCCTAGTGGCGCTCTGCATCGCGGTCAGCCGACAGAGCTACTGGATAGACGAGGCCAATACGGCCTGGCGCGCGGCAGAGCCGCGCTTCGGACTGCTCGTGGGCCGGATGGTATTGGATACCGGCTCCGATGCACAGATGCCGTTGTTCCTCGCGGCGATCTGGGCATGGGAGAAAGTCGTAGGCCACGGCGAGATTGCGCTACGGGCGATGAACCTGCTTTGGGTCGTCCCGGGCCTCTACATCTTCGCCAACGGTCGGGTGGATCGCCTGCTTGTGGCCGGTACCAGCGCCTTTCTGTGGTGCTATCTCGATGAGGCACGACCGTACGGCATGCAGATCGGAGCCAGCCTGATAGTATTCGGCCTCCTCGAGCGCGCGGTCGTGGCGGCGCGTGATCCCGGCGCAAAAGATCCGCTCCTTCGCCCCTACCAAGTCTGGCTTCTCGCGTTCGGACTCATTGCCCTTGCGGGAAGCAGCTTGCTCGGAGCGATATGGACTGCCGCCGCGGTTGCGGCCGCCGCGTTCGCCGTGCCCTGGCGCGGCCGCCAGCTCGCCGCCACCCAGCTCATCGGGCCGGCGGTTCTGCTCCTGCTCGTGCTGGCGCCGCTCGGGCTCTACTACCTTTGGACAGTACTCGCGGGGGCAGGCGGCACCAGAGTGGCGACAACCGACGCGCGGAACCTGGTCTTCTCGGCCTACGAACTGCTGGGGTTTGCAGGCCTCGGTCCGGGCCGCACGGATGCGCGCGCCGGAGGGGGCGGGGTCTTCTTGCCCCACCTATTCGCGTTGGCTAGCTACGCCGTCTTGGTCGGGGCGGTAACGTTGGCCGCCGCGATCCACGCAATCCGTAATGTTCCGCCTCGGACGCTGGCAGCCTGCGCAATCGCTTTCACGGCTGCTGCTGCATTGATGCTGATCGCCGGATACCTGATGCACTGGCGCGTGGTCGGTCGCCACCTCGCGCCCGCGCTGATCCCCGTGTTGGCGGTGCAGGCGGCAGGTATGACGCTGCTCTGGCGCCGGCCTATCGGCAAACTCTTGGTGCTCGGCTTTCTGATGATGGCGTTGGCTTCTGCCGAAAGCATCAGATTCGCACCCCGCCACGCGAAGGACGACTACCGTTCCGCCGCCGCCATAGCACGGTCGGCCCTCGCCGAGGGTGATCGGGTCTGGTGGAGCGCAGATGCACTTGGCGCCCTCGTTTACCAAGTGCCGCTGGGACAGGGTTGCGCCGGTGCCCTGTACGTCTTCGAGCCGCAGCCGGGCTTCGCTTCGGCGCTTGAGGCTCCGACCCTTGTCGTCACCAGTAAGCCGGATATCTACGATCCAAACGGGGCGCTGGCCGCATTCCTGTCCGACCAGCATTTTCGCATCACCGAAACCTTCCAAGCCTTCCAGATCTGGCGGCGTACGCCACCGGCGAGCACATGCCGTGCGGCTTAGGTGGTTGAGATGGGGCGAGTCTATAACGAGACGAAGCGGCGAGCCGGCTACGGCCTATGCAAAATTTGTACGGATCGGAGGTGATGGAACAAATCGCTTACCGAGAGATGGCCGCCACAGAACAGGCTCACTGGTGGTTCCTGGCCCGCAGGAACATTATCGCGGACACAATCAAGAGCTTTAATTTGCCGCCCCACTCCAAGATCCTTGAAGTTGGCGCCGGTACTGGCGGGAATCTCAAGCTGCTTCAGCGATTTGGTGATCTCAGTGCTGTTGAGATGAATGATTATGCGAGAGCATATGCGACACAGGTGACTGGCGTTGGCGTCGAGTACGGCTTCTTGCCGGACTCGCTTCCAGACTATCCTCATAAGTTCGATTTGATCTGTATGTTTGATGTCCTTGAGCACGTAGAGAAGGATTTGGAGTCGTTGAAGGTGCTTGCCACACGATTGAATCCCGGCGGTCGCGTGCTGATTACGGTCCCCGCGTATCCCTGGATGTGGACTGACCATGACGTCGTCTTACATCACTACCGGCTATACGCGAACAGCCCTCTCCGGCGTTATAAATCGTGCAGGGCTTCAACTGGATCGGCTGACCAATTTCAATACGTTGCTATTTCCGGCTGCGATAGCTGTGAGGTTGGTCGGGAACGTACTCGGAAAAAAAGGATCGCCAGGAAGCGGCTTACCGCCACGATTTGTTAATTCCGCTTTCGCAACCATTTTTAAGTCAGAGGCGCCGATGCTGCGCAGGCTTAATCTTCCCTTTGGACTTTCGTTGATTGCAGTCGCGTCAAACTATGCCTAAGCGTCTAGTGAAGTTTGTAATTTCTGGCGCCGGTGCGACTGGCATCCATGTCGTAGTTGCCTGACGACTGATCGAAGACTACGCCGCAGATCCGGCATTTGCCAACGGTATCGCTTTTTTGATAGCCACGTCCTTCTCCTGCGTCGCAGACACACTCTGGACATTCGACGCTTTCTTGG
Organism: Rhizobium sp. P32RR-XVIII; assembly: GCF_012641395.1. Taxonomy (GTDB): domain Bacteria; phylum Pseudomonadota; class Alphaproteobacteria; order Rhizobiales; family Rhizobiaceae; genus Rhizobium. The sequence continues at coordinate 5,949 of NZ_JABAIH010000050.1, forward strand.
GGTGGCTCAACATTAGGCGTTTTGTTACAGTGACGAGTTGCATGCCTTTAATGAGCATGTTCATTGCCAAATCAATAGATTAGCAGGCTTTGCGTATCTTGGAATATTTTGCGTAGTCATTGCTCTGCCAGCAATTACCTTCGTTGTGCACAATAAATGGACCTATAAATGAAAGTTGCATCACGAAGACCATGCTACGAAACGCTATCTAGGACGCTAGAATTGTTATCACCGCTCTCTTGCCATCGGAGATGGTGTAGTTGAAGAGTGCTGCGCTGGAGTAGCGGTCGCTCGGAGTGAAGACCACGTCGCCTTTGCTGATCTTCAAGATGTCGCCGGCGCAGCTGCCACCGAGCTCAGCATGACCTAGTCGCCGTTAGCGAGGATGGCGGCGTGTTCATCGCGGTGCTGAAGCGGAATCGTCCTTGGCATCCGGCGGCGTATCGACGGCGCTGGAGTGGGCCTCGTCTGCTCCGACGTCGACGACGCCGTTCACGCGGCCCTGCCCGTCTATGTCTGTGGACCCGAGGCCGAAGGCGGACGTTCCCGTATTGATGGCAGGCGAATCCGGCCTCAGATGAAAATCCCCATCGGCCGGATTCGCCAGCAGCGGATCAAGCCCGAACAGATTCCCGTTGACTGCACTCGGCATTTGGTAGTCCGAAAGCACCGATGCCTGGCCCGACGTGCCGTTGAAGGTGATGTTGTTGTACCACCTCACGTCCTGGTTCACATATCCATTGGTGGTCACGTTGTTGATGGCTCGGTTCCAGGAGTTCGTTCCCGGGTCCGCCACCCCGATGTTGTTCACCCAGGTGTTGTGGCTGCCCATGGCGTTGCTCAGTTCGCCCCTCCAGGTTCCCTTGTTGGCGTTGTCGTGGTTGTTGTGCCAGGCCGTGTTGTTGCGCACCGTCACGTAGTCACTCAGGAAGACGTGGATCCCCTTGCCACCATTGCCGTAGGAGAGGTTATTCTCGATCAAAGTGCCGTGGCTGTAGTTGGTGTCGTGAAAGCCGTCGATGATGATCCCGTTTCCGTCCGTGTGTTCCGAGGTAATGGCGGCTCCTTCCACGTTGTCGTGCGTCACGTTGTTCCGGATGATGTTGCGGAACTCGGCATTGCCGGCAGCGAGATCCACGTTCTGCCAGAGCGAGATGCCGCTGCACTGGTAGCCATTCGTCGCGGTATTGCCGTAGACTTCGTTGTCTTCGATCGTCAGCCAATCCGACTTGGTGGTGGTAATGCCCGAGCCGCCGCTGTCGTGCGCGATGTTGCCCTTGACCGTCACATGGTGCGAGCCGTCGACGTCGATCGCGTGTCCGCCGCCGCCAACGACGTCGAAGCCCTCGATCTTGATGTAGTCCGCTCGCACATTAAGCGTGCTATAGGTGTCCGAAGACGGCGGACGGAGCATTGCGCCGCCTGGCACTTCGGAACGGATCGTGATGTAGTTGTCCGCTGCACCGTCCTTACTCACCACGACCTGCTCGCGGTACGTTCCCGCCTTCACGACGACCTCATCGCCAGGCTTGAGTTGTTCCTGCATGGCGCGGCTGATCGTTTTCCACGGTGTCGAGGAGCTACCATTTGCGATGTCGCTCCCGTCGGCGGCAACATAGTACTCGGACATCACTGTTCTCCTGTCCCTGTAGTATCGACTAGTTGCGGTACCGGCTGTGATGATGGACCGTGCTTACCCGTACCCAGGAATGCAGCGGTGAGCCGATCTAAACTATCAAATCATTCGTAATCTTCAGATTCACGTTTTAAAACTGTGGTATTTCATCAATGATCTCACGAATAGTTCCGAGTCACTGAAGCTGTACTGGGCGTGTTTTTTCGGCCTTACATTGTTGATAGCGACCGAGATTTCGGCGTTGACACGACTGCTCCCACCCGACCTTCACATATCGCTGCCAACAGCTTCTCGAATCCTGGTCGGGCCGTGCCACTTCAGGATCGTCCAAGATCATCCTCCACGATTTGAACGGTCTCCCAACCCAACTGTCGAGCGCGCTCAACCAGGCTATACTGCCTTCTTTGGCTTTCCAGATTATTGGCAACTTGGTACGCCGTTACCTGCCGAACGTAGACGACGGCGCTGAGGGTAAGATGTTCGGCGGTGATCTTACTCATAGCTCGCATCCTTTCTGTGGTTGACGCACCGCTCGGCGGGCAGCTTTGCCGCCGCTTCCGTCAGCAATAGTTGCAGGAGTGTTAATGCTTCCCGGCGCTGGGTGTCGCTCAGATCCACCGGCCGGGCTGTGACGAACAGATCCAATTGCATGCGAAATTGCTTTCTCATGGCCTATCCCTTCGGCTTCTTGCACCAAGCAACAGGTTACGAGAGAATCAATGAAAGCGCGCAGTTCAACGAGCTTCGCTGCCGAAAGACGCGGCTCGGCGACAATCTCGATCGAACGTGCCGCGGGATCAAACATCCATGCGGGGGATTTGAAATGAACCACCATGGGCCTGTCGAATGAGCAGATAGTCAACACCGTTGCCGCGCTCGAGATAATGCCCATCAAGGAAGGAGCGATAAGCGTCTGCGATGCCCTGCTTCAGCCCTATCTTAGGCGACCAGCCGAGTGCGCGGAGCTTGTCGGCACTCATGAGTTTGCGTGCCGTGCCATCTGGCTTGTTGAGGTCGTGCGTGATCTTGCCTTCGAAACCGACGACCTTGGAGACGAGGTGTGCCAATTCGAGGACGGTAATGTCTTCGCCGGAGCCTATGTTCACATGAGTTTCGGCGGAATAGGTCTTCATGAGATGGACGCAGGCGTCGGCGCAATCGTCAACATGCAGGAACTCGCGCCGCGGCATGCCAGTACCCCAGATGCATATTTCTTGCCGTTGATTTATCTTCGCCTCATGCGCC
>NZ_JABAIH010000051.1 GCF_012641395.1 Rhizobium sp. P32RR-XVIII
GCCATCAGACTCGCTCAGCGTCGCATAAACCCCGCCTACGTCATCGCATGGTCATGCTGGAGGCGCGCCCATCAGGCGGCCGCTCGACGAGCTCATCTCAAAACTAAAATGCAACTGTAATGCTAGGACACCACCAGCGTCATACTTCACGACGGTGTGGCAGCTTCGCTAGCGGCGAAGGTACGGTCCCACGCGGCCTCGGCGGGGAAAACTTCTCCGAGAAAAGCGACGAACGCCTTTACGGTGGGGTTTCCTCGGCGGCTCTCCGGCCAGAGCGCGGTGATGTTGAAGCGATCGATCGCGTAGTCCTTGAGAACGGGCACCAGTTCGCCGCGCTCGAGGAACGGGGCTGCGATATACGTCGGGGAAATGCCGATACCGCCGCCCGCAACGAGAATGGCGGCTACGGCGTCACTGTTGTCGACCACGATCGTGGCGTTCGGAACGATTTCAAGCACTCGATCGCCGACCTTGAACGGCCAGCGCAACGTTTGGCCCGTGCTCTGGTACCGGAAGTTGACGCAGTCGTGCTGGACAAGGTCCTCCGGTCGCGCGGGAACTCCACGTCGTTTGATGTAATCCGGCGAGGCGAATGCGCAGACGCGGTTCGGCGCGAGCTTTCTGGCGATCAAGCGCGAGTCTGCTGGCTCGCCGACGCGGATTGCGACGTCGATGCCTTCCTCGATGATATCCGTGAATCTGTCGCCGAGCCGAAGGTCCACCGAGACTTTGGGAAAACGCTTACGGAAACGGGGCAGGGCGGGCGCGATAAGATTAGCCCCTATCGGCAACGGCGCAGTCACCTTGAGCGTGCCCGAGGGTTCGCCACGAGCAGCGACAGCCGCCTGCTCGATTTCTTCGGCCTCGCGGAGCAGGCGCAACGCACGTTCGTGCAGATCACGACCTTCCGCGGTCAGCGTGAGCGATCGCGTGGTTCGGCTGAAGAGGCTGATCCCAAGGTGCTCCTCAAGCCGTTGGACGCTTTTGCTTACAGCGGAAGGCGAGACTGAGAGCGAACGCGCCGCAGCCGTATAGCTTCCTAAAGAGGCCGAGCGGGCGAAAGCGATGATCCTCGTCAATCTGTCAATTCCGATTTGTTCCACCATGGAACTATTAAAACGAAAAGCGACCCAATTATCAAGCAGGCGGATTGGATTTAATTCTTACTCATCGGCGCTGGACACAGGCCGCTAACAAAGGAGAGACGAGATGAACCAGACAGTTACAGTTCCCGCAGGTAACTTTACCTCATCGCTCGACGGCAAGAAGGTCGTCATTTTCGGCGGCACCTCGGGTATCGGCCTCGCTGCCGCCATCCAGGCCAAAGCGGCCGGCGCGAAGGTCACCGTTATCGGCAACGACCGCCAGCGTGCTCAGCAAGCCGCCACCGAGAATGGTCTCGACGACTGGCGTTCTGCCGACGTTACCAATCCAGCCTCGATCTCCGAAGCGGTCGCGACGATCGACCGCGTTGACCACCTCGTCCTGCTGGCAGGCACTTTCGTCGCCGGCAAGGTCCTCGAGGCCGATGTTTCTTACCTCAAGCGGGCGTTCGACGAGCGCATCTGGGCAGCTGTCCACACGTTGCGCGCGCTTGGCGACAAGCTGGCTGAAGACGCTTCGATCACCCTCATTTCCGGGGCCCTGGCAGACCGCCCGAATGCTTATGGCACTGCTATTCTGGCGTCCGCTTCGGCCGCCATGGAAGCCTTTGGCCGCGGACTTGCGCGCGAACTCGCACCGCGTCGGGTGAACACCCTCTCTCCTGGCCCAATCGACACCCCGATCCTGTCCAAGGCGCTGGGCGAAGGCCGTGACTCCTACGTCGCCTCGCTCAAGCAAACGCTCCCGCTGCACCGCCTCGGCAGCGCGGAGGAAGCCGGTGCCGCGGTCGTATTCCTGATGGCGAATGGCTGGATGAACGGTGCCGTTCTCAATGTTGACGGAGGATCGCGCCTCGTTTGAGGCGCGCATTCCACTTTCTCTCAAGGAATCGCCCATGACCAGCTTGTTTGATCCAATTGAACTAGGCGCTATCAAGGCTCCCAACCGTATCCTGATGGCTCCAATGACCCGCGCGCGGGGCACTCGTAGTCATATCCCCACGCCCATCATGGTCGACTACTACGCCCAGCGCGCGTCTGCCGGCCTCATTATCAGCGAAGCGATCGGCATCAACCGGCTTGGACTTGGCTGGCCGTATGCTACAGGTCTGTGGCTGCCCGAGCAGATTGCCGGGTGGCGAAAAATCACCGACGCGGTCCACGAAAACGGCGGCCGGATCATCGCGCAGCTCTGGCAAATGGGTCGCGTCGTCCACTCGAGCTTCCTCGACGGTGGCCAGCCTGTGTCCGCATCGGCGACGACTGCGCCCAGCCAAGCTCACACGTACGACGGCAAGAAGCCATACGAGGAAGCGCGTGCGCTCAGCGTCAACGAGATCGCAGAGATCGTGCAGCACTTTCGTGACGGTGCGAAGAACGCAACGGAAGCCGGGTTCGACGGCGTCCAGCTGCACGCTGCCAATGGCTATCTCATTGACCAGTTCCTGCGCGATAGCTCGAACTTCCGCGATGACCACTACGGCGGATCGATCGAAAACCGCGTCAGGTTCCTGCGCGAGGCCACCCAAGCGGTCGTCGACACCATTGGCGGCGACCGGACCGGTGTCCGCCTTTCGCCTAACGGCGAGACGCAGGGCGTCAAGGACAGCAGTCCGCTACCCGTGTTCATTGCCGCGACTGAGGTGCTGTCGAGTATTGGTATCGCGCATCTGGAATTGCGTGAACCTCCGCTGACCGGCACTTTCGGAGTGGGTGACATGGACCCGCTCGCTTCGCAACTCCGGAGCGCGTTCAAGGGGTCACTGATCCTGAACTCCGACTTCGATATGGCTCGCGCGCAGGCCGAGCTGAGCGCGGGTATCGGCGACGCGGTCGCGTTCGGACGCCCGTTCATCTCGAACCCCGACCTGCCTTACCGTTTGGCAGAAGGCATTCCGCTCGCCTCGAACGACGCGTCGTTGTGGTTCACCCAGGGTCCCGAAGGCTACATCGACTATCCCGCTGCCACCCGAGCAGTGGCGAAGTCGGCATAGGCGGCTTCGATGAGCACGGTAGCCGAAAGCGCTCCGTTGCAGTTGCCGACATCCTGGCTGGGTGTCGGCTCCCTCGCCATCGGGTCTTTGCACTCGTGACTTCGGGATTCGCGTCGGGGTGCTGCATCGCGAGCACTGCAAAACTGCAAAGGAACTTCGAGCGCTTTCTTGCGTCTGGAGGGGGAAATTCGTAGCTGTAGCGCCAGCCTGGCTCCAGCAGAGGAGTCCATATTGGTCGAAGTTCACGAGCATCTCTTGGTTGAAAAGTTGAACGTAGGTATGCTGCGAAAGCCCGAGTGCTGAGCAAGGGTATGGTACGAAGGTGTTGAACGCATGCTGCAAAAGCGTATAGAAAATCCAATGATTATAAGCGTACCCCATACAAACGTTTGCTGCGAAGAACAGGCCGCTCGGAAGCGCGACCGTGTACTCTCATACCTTGAGGACGATTGCACTCACGACATGGGATGAGGAAAGCTTGAAATCTGCGCAGCTGGCTATGATCGCTGCAACCCCTCATACGCTTCACGTCGATACAACGATCCGTCATCTCTGGTTCGACCTTTGGCAGCGCGGGGAGCATATTGTGCGAGAGGCCAATCAAGCATTGATTACAGAGAGGGCCTGGCCCGCATGTGTGCGATGTTCGACGAGAGGTTTGAAACTCGCGCTAAGAAAGCACTCGACTTCCGGGACATCCATTTCGGCCGTCGTTATCGAAGGTATTGAGACTGAAAAACAGCGCGCGCGGATGGCCGTTAAGGCTCCGGATCAGTTGCAGGGTTTCCTCTTCGGGCGCCCGGATCCGGAGGGCGGAAGGCTCTCGGGCTCGCATGAGGCAAGCCGGGGCGAGCGAGGTGTGTCGCAAAAACCCGCGTTTACAAGTCGTTAATCATGATCTGCTAAGTTCATTCTCTCGGCGCGGTTCTCCTCCCTCCGCTGCCGATCAGAAAAACTGGGGCCGCGAGACATTGTCTCCGGCCCTTTTTCATGCCGGGTCCGACGATGAGCAAGACGCAAGCTCCTGCCTGTCGACACTGCTCCCGTTTTGTCATTTCGTCGGAGAACGCTGGGCAACAATCCAAGGTGCCGATCTGCCCGAACTATCCGAACAGATTTACTTTCGCTACTTGGCCGGCCATTCGCTCCGCAATTGCCCCATCATGGCTTTGCCGCCCCAAAGCCTTTGAGCGCGGCGGCGGCGACATAGTCGATCGGCTTTCGCCGGTCAAGCACGCATAGAGCATTTGAAGGGCAGGGCGCGCAGGAATGAACGGAGACACCATGCAGATCGAAGTCGAGAAGCCGAAGATCAACCCCGCGCATTTCATCGCCATCATAGGCGCCGCTCTTGTCAACGCGTTCATCATCGGCGGGGTATGGGTCAGTCTTAACCGCGACATCGCCGATATCCGAAACGCTCAAGAGCGGACACAGAAGGTTCTCGACGACACCCAGCAGCAGGTGTCGCAAATTCCACCGCTTTCATTGCAGGTGACGAGAGCGCTTGAGGCGACGGCGGAAAACAAGAAGGGATCGAGGCGGCAAACGCGCGCGTCGATCGCCTCGTGGAATCGCTCGTGGGAAACTTGAAACCGCGATCGAGAGCATCAACAAGGTCGCGACCCGCGTCGAGGTGTTGAGCAGCAAGCTCGATGATCCTCAGGGAAGGACAAATAAGATCTTGTGGCGAACGCCGATCGTCCGGCCTTAGCGGCTATGCGAGAGCTCGTCCAAATCTTGCCAAATGGCGAGCCCTCGCACAGTCTGCCGCAAGGGAGGATCTCGGAAAACCCTCGCGACATGGTGGAGGCAGACAACGGAGCTAGGGGCCGCCCATAAGACGCCGTAGAATATCTTCATCCCTTACTCCATGCTGGTAGAAGTGGATGATCTGCGTGGCGAGCTCGTCGCGCGCCTCCCCACTGGTAACGTGCTTTGCCTCACAGACCTGATCAAAGACGCGCTGACACATCGCCACGTCCTCGTCCTGCATCGGTATCTGGTCTGAAGATATTCGCGTTTGGATCATCGAAGGCGCACCCAACCTCGCTATCTGAATTTGTAGGACGCAGAGGAAATGGAAAGGCGTACGACCAGGGCTCGTCCAAAAAGGTTCCAAAATGGCGAGCCCTGTCGCATACCACGGCGTTGGTTGGAGAGCGGCTGCCGCGGCTAGGTGCTGTGCTTGGCGCAACAGCATCTAAAACTAAAACTCCGACAACCGTGGTCGTCAATAATCAATTCGGGTTACGCTGACACGTCATTAGCTTGGCCGGCATTGCGGCTTTGCGTGAATCGTGCATCGAGGGTTGCGGCGATCTCCTCTGGTGCCTTGACGCCCGCATTAACGAGCGAGATGGCGGCCGTGAGCGCTTGTTGGCCACGTTCGCTTTGGAGATTGACTTGGTTGCTCTGCGACCGGCAACTCAATGCCGAGCTGATAAGTTCAATCTCATCGTCTGTGCAGGAAAGTAGCTCGAAAACAGATGACATGATCGCTCTCCATTAGGGCAAGAGCAGATTGTCTCTCAAGCGGTCGACACCCGGTTGCATACGTGGACCGATGACAAACTGTACGCCTCGACGGCGCCCATAGCAATTAGGTGTCCGCTAACGTACGGAGGCCCGTCTGAGCGGGCAGTCTGATCCGGAGGATCGCGCGGCCTTCCAAAGGCAAGGAAGGGGCAAAACAATCAGCCTGCCACACGATCCCAAATAATAAACGGCCTGGCTCTATCGAATGTTCCGGCGCCGGGCCGCCACTTCTCGGCGCGGTTCATTTGCTGGAGTCAATCCAGGACCATGAAGCCGAACGGCAAAACCGCGACGATATCGCCGCTTTCATCGACGATTTCGAAACGCTGTGCCGCGATCTGCTCGCCGCCCATGACTAATTCCGCAATCATCTCGCGGGCAGCGTTGCGGGCCTCTTGCTGAACGGCCGCGACGTTCGGCAACTCGACACCTTCGTCGTCTTCCACCAATTGATCCCCGGTACGGATGTGAAAATAGTACCTCGCCATCGACGGACAGTCTCCTGTTACGCGACCGGAGAACAATCGAGGCTGCCCATTGTTCCCGTCGGTGGCGTGCGCTTAGCCATCAGCGGAGAGCGTCCAACACCGCCGCCAAACTACCGAGTGCGTCCGGAGCGCATCGGTCACACCGGCCGCCAGCGGCTCTCTCTGCGGGGCAGACAGGGCCGTCGCACCAGACTTGGAAATACAACCAAGGGGCTCGTCCAAAGGGTCAAAGATGGCGAGCCCCTGGTCTAATGGCGGCCTCGGATATTGGGTAACGCGGCCGTCACGGCTGTGCTTGGGGGCTACAGCGCTTAAAACTAACGGTCGGGGGAGCCTGCTGGTCAATAATCAATTAGGGTTAGGATCGAAGGGCCCGCCCCTACGGAAAGCGAGCCCTTGCCGCGCGTCATGGATCCCCTGCCATTCAGCGCGGGATTGACCACGCGGCACCCGGAGAGGGGTGTCATCCGGTTGAACAGGAGGAACTGCCTCGCGGCCGAATTGTGCTAAACAAGGCTGGTTCCGTAATGTTCCATAAAAAACCCGCCGGAGCGGGTCAGGTCATTGGGAAACGCGCGGGACCGACGGACAAAAAGAGACCCCGCGTGCTGTGGAGAGTCGTTACGGGGTCAGGTCGCCAGTGTGGCTGGCTGGATGCGCTGGCGAGCGATGCCAGAAGCGCAATCCATCGAATCAACAAGCGGACGGGCCTTGGGTTCCAGTACGCTGCCGTACGATCAAAAAGAAGCCCTGCGGAAACGGGGCAATGAGGATCGCGCGGCCTTCCGAGGGCAAGGAAGGGGCAAACAGTAACCCGTGCCACACGATCCCGAAGGTACAACGAGCAGATTTTGCGAAATGTTCCAGACCTGCGGCGCGTGGGCATTAGCCGATGAAGACGACCAGCGCTGCGGGCTGCAGAAGGCCGCCCCAGAGCCTGCTTCCATGAACCACGGCGCCAGGGGTTGGATTTTGGGGATAGCGCCGTGGCTTGTCATGGCGCTGTCTTGGGGTGACAGCCTCAACAAAGGTAGTCGGCCAAAAGATATAGAAGATTTTCCCGTAGAATCTTGCTCAAGGCTTCCCCCATTAAGCTAAGTTAATGCAATCAACTACTTAAATGGAAATTGGCCAACACAAGATTGCATCCAGTCCGTGGACTTGTATTGGCTATTGCCGGACAAGCAGCCTCAATGCGGAGGTAGCCCGCGATAAACGGCTGATGCTTTTGGAAGGACTCGGCGCCCGACAGGTCACAGCTTTGATCTCTTGCCGCAGTATGTCGTTGGCGGCGGTAGAGCCTCGTGTGCTTGTGCCAGTGTTTCCAACCAGACAGCCAGACCCGTTGGGATTTCCTCGTTCCCCGTTTCGAGAGCTTCGATCCACGACAGTTCGCATTGTAGAGCCGATGCGATGTTGATCGGCGTCCATCGGATATGCAGGAGGCATTCGGAAAATCGTTCTGGCGTCATGGCTGTAACTGTGACTTCGATCGAGACCACAGTCGCATAAAGGTTGCTGGAGTCAATCGCACCAGTCGTTTCTGTGTCTCGGCCGCCACTCTCGAGCGAAGCCTTCCTTGAGCAATGTCTTGCCGATTTCTTCACCATCGGCCCGGTAGATATTCACCAGCGGCCGATGTGCCGGCGTGTTGTCGATCACGCCACTCCATTCTACCCGCAATCCCTTTTCAGCCAAAAGCTCTTTCAGCCTTCCCTTGGCGATTAACACCAGCTTCCGTTCCTTGATGCACTTCGCGTGCGACCCGATCTCCGGTGTGTCGATGCCGGAGACGAACGGAACACCTTCCCCCAGCAGTCGCATATTTTGACCGCTCGGCAGGCACTTGACCGTGTCGCCGTCGACCGCCGCCAACGAGGCGCACATAAGCAGCTCCGTTATCATCAACCCCCCACATAACTACCAAACAGCAGCTTTCCGCTCTTGGCACCGCGCGACGTGCATTTCACGTTGATATAGCCGGGCGTCCATCCCGCATTCTCCGAAATTGACGCGTGCCGTGATGGTTCTGCCCTCCAAGGCAGAGGCGTCGAAGACGTCGTCCTAACTGAAAAGGGTTGTCAGCCCATAGAAGAGTGCCGAAATCACGGCAGCGGCAGGCATCGTGATGATCCACGCAATCACGATATTGCCGGCCAATCCCCACCGCACGGCTGACAAACGCCG
>NZ_JABAIH010000052.1 GCF_012641395.1 Rhizobium sp. P32RR-XVIII
GCGGTCATCGGTGTGACGCTCGGCCTGCTCGCCGGCTTCTTCAAGAAGCTCGATGCACCGATTGCCCGCCTGATCGATGCGATGATGGCCTTTCCGGACATTCTGCTGGCGATCGCGCTGGTCGCAGCGCTCGGCCCGTCGCTCGCGACAGTTATCATCGCACTCTCCGTCGTCTACGCGCCCCGGCTGGCGCGTATCGTGCGCGCCTCGACGCTGGTCATCCGTGAGTTGCCCTACGTGGAAGCCGCAAAGGCACTCGGCATTTCCACACCCCACATCATGACGCGGCATGTACTGCGCAACCTGCTCTCGCCGATCCTGGTCCAGGGTACCTTCTTGTTTGCGAGCGCGATGCTCGCCGAGGCGGGACTTTCCTTCCTCGGCCTCGGCGTCAGCCCCGAAATTCCGACCTGGGGAACGATGATCGCCGCTGGTCGGCAATATATCGGTCAGGCCGACTGGATGACGCTCTTTCCCGGCTTTGCCATCATTCTCTCCGTTCTCTCGCTGCAGATGGTCGGCGACGGGCTACGGGATATTCTCGATCCAAGACTCAGAAAGGATTTGTAGGTCATGTCTTCCGCTGACAAGGCGATGAAGCCCCTCCTCATCACCAATGTGAAGCCTATGGCTTTCGGTGCCGACGCGCCGAACGCCGCGGTCGATATTCTCGTCGACGCTAGCGGGCGGATCGCCGAGATCGGTCCGTCGCTGGCGGCCGCGGGCGACGTACAACGCATCGAGGGCAAGGGCGCCTGGATTTCACCCGGCTGGGTCGACCTGCATGTCCATATCTGGCACGGCGGGACCGACATCTCGATCCGCCCGTCGGAATGCGGCGCCGAGCGCGGCGTCACGACGCTGGTCGATGCCGGGTCCGCCGGAGAGGCCAATTTTCACGGCTTCCGCGAATATATCATCGAGCCCTCGCGCGAGCGCATCAAGGCTTTCCTCAATCTCGGCTCCATCGGTCTCGTTGCCTGCAACCGCGTAACGGAGCTGAGGGATATCCGTGATATCGATCTCGACCGCATTCTCGAGGTCTATGCGCAAAACAGCGAGCATATTGTCGGCATCAAGGTGCGCGCCAGCCATGTCATCACTGGTTCATGGGGCGCTACGCCCGTCAAGCTCGGCAAGAAGATCGCCAAGATTCTCAAGATCCCGATGATGGTGCATGTCGGCGAGCCGCCTGCCCTTTACGACGAAGTCCTTGAGATCCTCGGCCCCGGCGATGTGGTCACCCACTGCTTCAACGGCAAGGCCGGTAGCAGCATCATGGAGGACGAGGACCTTTTCAATCTCGCCGAGCGCTGTGCCGGCGAAGGCATCCGCCTCGATATCGGTCATGGCGGTGCGTCCTTCTCCTTCAAGGTGGCGGAGGCGGCAATCAAGCGCGGCCTGTTGCCCTTCTCCATCTCGACCGATCTGCACGGCCATTCGATGAATTTTCCGGTCTGGGATCTCGCGACAACCATGTCGAAGCTGCTTTCGGTCGGGATGCCTTTCGACAAGGTCGTGGAGGCGGTTACCCATGCGCCCGCCTCCGTCATCAAGCTGTCCATGGAAAATCGACTTTCCGTTGGCGCCGATGCCGATTTCACCATCTTCGATCTGATCGATTCCGAGCTGGAAGCCACCGATTCGAATGGCGATGTCTCGGTCCTGAAGAAGCTGTTCGAGCCTCGTTATGCCGTCATCGGTGCCGAAGCGGTCGCCGCCAGCCGCTACATTCCGAGAGCCCGCAAGCTCGTTCGCCACAGCCACGGATATTCCTACCGCTAAGACCCGAGCCAATCAGAAAATCGCATGACAGGAGTTTGCGTGAACCAGTCCCCAGCAACCGCCGGCAAAAGTCAGAGCGCGCCCTATCAGCGCCTCTCCTCGCTCGGCATCGAGCTTCCGCCGTCGCCGCCACCGATCGCCAATTTCGTGACGCATGTGCGGGAAGGCAACATACTCTACCTTTCCGGCCAGGGTCCACGGGAGGCCGATGGTTTCCTGCATGCGGGCAAGGTCGGTGCCGACGTCGGCGTCGGCGATGCCTACAAGCATGCCCGGCTCACGGGCATCAACCTAATCGCCGTCATGCATGATGCGCTCGGCGATCTGTCACGCGTGAAGCGCGTCGTCAAGCTGCTCGGCATGGTGAATGCCGTGCCGCATTTCGAGGATCATCCGAGCGTCATCAACGGCTGCTCGGACCTGCTGATCGAGGTTTTCGGCGACGCCGGCCAGCATGCGCGTTCCGCTGTCGGTTTCGGCTCGTTGCCGGGCAATATTACCGTCGAGATCGAGGCGATCGTCGCCTTGCACGACTGAGAGGAAGCGGATTTCAATGGCTGCGCCAGCCCATCAGCTTTTCGATCTTCTGCGCCGAGGCGATGACCTGGGAGGTATAGTGGCTCTCGTCGGAAAAGGCCTTTTGCTCGGGCAGCACGATGGAAATCGTCGCGACGCACTTGCCGTCGCGGTCGCAGATCGGCGAGGCGATGCATGCAACCGCATAGTCCGATTCTCCCGCCTGGATCGAGAGCCGCGTTTCGAACGCACTTGCGGCTGCAGCAGACAGGGTATCCGGATCGACGTCGGCACGCCCCGTCGGCGAGGAACGCGCGCAACGCCTGAAAAGCTCGATGCGTTCGGCTTCCGGGAGATGGCCAACCAGCAGCCTGCCGGAGGCCGTCCAGTTCAGCGGAACGCGGGTGCCGACACGCGAGGCGACCTGAAAATGGCTCGGACCATCCGCCATGGCGAGAACGAGCATGTGGTCGCCGTCGCGGCCGCAGACCTGCACCGTCTCGCCCGCCTGACGGCAGAGATCGTGCATCTCATGGGTGGCGACGCTCATGAAGTCCAGCGAACGCGCATAGGCGAGACCGTAATGGTAGAGTCTCGCGCCGAGCCAGATCGAGCCGTCCGCATTGCGCGCCAGCATGTTCTTTTCGATCAGGTCGTCGATGATGACGTAAACCGTGGACAGCGGCGCCTTGACGGCCTTGGCGATAGCGTAGGCGCCGGCCGGAGAACCGGTTTCGTAAAGATAATCAATCACCTGCAGCGCGCGGTCGATGCCGCTGACGCGCGACCGTCGCGTGGATTTCACCCCATTGTCGACATCCGCTTCGGGCTCATCGGGGTAATCGACGGATGATGACTTCGTATCCAAGCTTCGACTCCCATTCGAAATTCGAGAGCTCATTACATTATTATGGCATAGCTGTCGATGCGGCATTTTCACAACCACAGGCCTCGACAGTAAAAAATTCTGGAGATGAACATGACAGATGACGTCCGCCCATCCCTCGGCCTTCGACAGGTCATCAATGTATCGGGCACGATGACCAGCCTCGGCGCCTCGATCGTGGTTCCCGAGGCAATTGCCGCCATGTCGGCGATCCTGCCGCAATTTGTCGAGATCAACGACTTGCAGCGCAAGGCGAGCACCGTGATCGCGCGTCTGACGGGCGCTGAAGCGGGCTTCGTTACCGCCTCGTGCTCCTCCGGCATCAGCCTTGCGGTGGCAGCGACGATAACCGGTAATAATCTGCTGGCGATCGAGAAGCTGCCGGACGTGACGCCGGAAAGGAACGAGGTTCTGGTCCAGATGGGGCATGTCGTCAGCTATGGCGCGCCGGTCGAACAGGCAATCCGTCTTGCGGGCGGCAAAGCCGTTCTCATCGGTCAGGCGACGTCGACGCATCGCTTTCACATGGAATATGCGATCACCGAGAAGACCGCCGCCGCTGTCTATGTCGTTTCGCACCATGTCGTCGACTATGCGATGCTGAGCCTCAAGGAATTCTGCGAGATCGCCCACGCCAAGGGCGTTCCGGTCATCGTCGATGCCGCCTCGGAGTATGATCTGCGTATCTTCCTTGAGCAGGGAGCCGACATCGTCCTTTATTCCGGCCACAAGTTCCTGGGCGGCCCGACTTCGGGCATCGTCGCCGGGAAGAAGGAACTGGTGCGCAATGCTTTCCTTCAAAACATGGGCATCGGCCGCGGCATGAAGGTCGGCAAGGAGAGCGTCTACGGTGTCATGGCCGCGCTGGAAGCCTGGGAGAAGCGTGATCACGCCGGCATTCGCGCCCGGGAAACCGGCTACCTGAAGCTCTGGCAGGAGACGCTCGATGGCCGTCCCGGCGTCAAGGCCGTGATCGAGCCGGATCCGACCAACAATCCGCTCGACCGCATGCGCGTGATCCTCTCGCCACAGGAGGCCCATATCACCGCCTGGGATCTGGCAGATGCGCTTGCCCGCGGCAATCCGCCGGTCATCGTGCGGGATCACGAAGTGGAGCACAACCACTTCTATCTCGACCCATGCAACCTGCATCCCGGTCAAGAGACGGTTGTCGCCAGCCGTCTCGTCGAGGAGCTGGACAAGGCCCGCGCCTCGAACGAGATCATCGCCACGCCGCTGGAAGAACGCAGCAAGCGCCGCTTCGCCGGTCTTTTGCGCTGGCCGGATTAATTCCGATCGCTCCCGTACGAAGAGAGGAAACGAACATGACCAGCTTCCAAGCCCAAACGATCCGGACGGAACAGCCCGTCCTTGCCGTTGAGGGATTGACGACTTCGTTTCTGGTGGACGGCGAATGGAAGCCGGTCGTTCGCGACGTCTCTTTCACGGTGGCGCCGGGCGAGACGGTGGCGATCGTCGGGGAATCCGGCTCCGGCAAGAGCGTTACTTCGCTCTCGATCATGCGGCTTCTGCAGGCCGATTCCAGCCGCATCGAGGGCCGCATCATGCTCGGAGGCCGCGATATTCTTGCGCTGCCCGAAAGCGAGATGCGCCAGGTGCGCGGCAATGACGTGGCGATGATCTTCCAGGAGCCGATGACGAGCCTTAATCCGCTCTTTACGGTCGGAGACCAGATTTCCGAGGCCCTGCTTTGCCACACGAATATGAGCAAGACCGAGGCGAGGAATGAGACCATTCGGCTGCTCGACAAGGTGCGAATCCCTTCGGCCGCCTCGCGCTTCGATGAATATCCGCACCGTTTTTCCGGCGGCATGCGCCAGCGCGTGATGATCGCCATGGCACTTGCGAGCAAGCCGAAGCTGCTGATCGCGGACGAACCGACGACCGCACTTGACGTGACGATCCAGGGGCAGATCCTCGACCTCATCAAGATGCTCCAGGAAGAAGAAGGAACATCCGTCCTCTTCATCACCCACGACATGGGAGTGGTCGCCGAGATCGCCGACCGCACGGTCGTCATGTATCGTGGCGAGCAAGTGGAGACGGGTATCACGAGCGATATTTTCTATCGGGCCAGCCATCCATATACGCGCGCCTTGCTGTCAGCGGTGCCTGTTCTCGGCTCGATGAAGAACTTCAAGCGGCCGCTGCGATTTCCCGTCGTCAATACCAAGACGGGCGAATCCGATGTGCCAACCGAGGTAACCGACACGGTAGCCTCTACGCAGCGTCCGGTGCTTGAGGTCAAGAATCTTGTCCGGCGTTTCGATATCCATTCCGGTCTGTTCGGCAAGCTGAGCGGCCGCGTCCATGCGGTCGAGAACGTTTCCTTCGACCTCCATGCCGGTGAAACGCTTTCGCTCGTCGGCGAATCCGGCTGCGGAAAGTCGACGACCGGTCGCGCCATCATGCGGCTGATCGAGCCTCAGAGCGGATCGGTGCTGGTCGAGGGCAAGGAGATGCTGGCCCTCGACAGGAAGAGTCTACGCGAGATGCGGAAATCCGTGCAGATGATCTTCCAGGATCCCTTCGCCAGCCTCAACCCGCGCATGACGGTCGGCGCGGCGATCGCCGAACCCTATCTGGAGCACGGCATGGGAACCGCCAAACAGGCCCGCGATACCGTCGCCGACCTGCTGGTAAAGGTGGGACTTTCCCCGGATATGGCGTCGCGTTATCCGCACGAATTCTCCGGCGGTCAGCGTCAGCGTATCTGCATCGCACGGGCGCTGGCGCTCGAGCCCAAAGTGATCATCGCGGACGAAAGCGTCTCCGCGCTCGACGTGTCGATCAAGGCGCAGGTCATCAACCTGATGCTCGATCTGCAGCAGAGCCTCAACCTTGCTTTCCTGTTCATCTCCCACGACATGGCGGTGGTCGAGCGCGTCAGCCATCGCGTCGCGGTCATGTATCTCGGCGAGATCGTCGAGATCGGACCGCGTGCTGCCGTCTTCGACAACCCCCAGCATGCCTATACGAAAAAGCTGATGTCGGCGGTGCCGGTTCCGGATCCGGACCGTCGACGTGAACACCGCGGCACAGTGAACGAGGAGCTGAAGAGTCCTATCCGGCCGATCGACCACAAGCTCCAGCCCCTGCAATATCTGGAGGTCTCCCCGGGTCATCTGGTGGCGCTTTAAATGCCGCAGCGTCCGGTGGACGAATTCACAGCTTTTCCATCACGATCGACAAGATTCTGGACAGCGGCACCTCATGCAAAGCGCAATAGAGACGGACACACTCCGCTCCGTCTAGCGAATGCCCAGTCGCTCGAATGCCTCAGGCGGCGCTTCATTTGCCCGCATCAGTGATGCCATGAGTGCCGTCATCCTGGATTCTAAAGCCTCGTCCTTCAATGGACGAGCTTGACCAGGATCGTTGAGCAGATCGTAAAGTCGGGTCTCCTTTTCGAGGAGGGAGCCCGGACCGTAGTTCGAATACATCGGCGAGCGCTCGGTGACCGGTATCTTCAAGAGCGGTACGTTCTTCGTCCAGCCAAACGGCTTGGCCAGCGTGGATGACGCGAGTTCCTCCGGCGTGAACCGTTGCGTGATGTGGGTCGGCATCAGCGTATATTGGAAGATTTCCTGCGTCTCGATGTCTTTCGGGAAGCGATGGTAGGTGTACCGTCCGTCGGTGACGTTCACTGCGCCGCCGAAATAGCCGAATATGACGGCCTCCCTTCCCTGGTCGCGAAGAAGCGACCGACCCTCCATCTCCGGAGGCGGCTCAACCCCATACAGATCGAGGAATGTCGGACCGACGTCGATCGACTGGGTCAGACGGGCCACGCGCCGGGCGCCGGGATTGTGCGGGTTATGGATGAAGAGCGGGATATGTACGATCTCCTCGTACATATTCATGCGGTTCTTCGCCCAGAAGTCATGTTCGCCGAGCAGGAACCCGTGATCGGTCGTGACGACGAGCGCAGTGTCCTTCCACAGGTCGTGCTCATCGAAGTAGTCGAGCAACTGTCCGAGAAGGAAGTCGCAGAGAGATACGATCGCATAGTAGTTGGCGCGAAGCTCGTCAGCCTCTTCGGGAAGTTCCTCGACGCGGCCATAGCGTGGCCAGTCGCGGATCGGACCGTTCCAGCCCGTCTTGAATGGCTCCTTGAATCTCTCGGGCGCGAAGAAGGGCTCATGCGGATCGAAAGTTTCTATCTGCAAGAGCCAGTTTTCCGCGCC
>NZ_JABAIH010000053.1 GCF_012641395.1 Rhizobium sp. P32RR-XVIII
CAGCCAGACCGCATGGGCAATCACCTCAGCGGGAAATCTGTGGCGGCGATAAAGTGGGTCACGGGCAATATTCGTCATGCCCATTCATCACATGCCGAAATCGACCGACGGTTAATGTTACGGAGCCTGCCAACCTGTTCCGCATTCCCCGCCACGACATTCCCGCGGACCATCATCGAGAGCTGCGAGGAGCCGCGATGCGGATGTGGCGTGAGATCGCCTGTCTTCAGGCTACCTGATCGTAGCCTATAGATCCCACTGTGGCCGCCGCCTGCTAAGTTTACAATGCCCCGGCGGCTTCACCTTGCGCAAGGTCTTCTACACCGTGCCTTCCCGCCTGATTGGACATAGGCTGCGGGTTCGCGTGTTCGACGATCGCCTCGATGTCTTCATCGGATGCACGCATCTGCTGACGTTGCCATGAGGCCGCGCCCATGCTCCAGCTCGAAGCAGCCATCGCAAAGCTCGACAAATTCGATCTGCTCACCCTCGACGACCTGGCCTACGTCACCAAGGACCAGGCCGAAACGAGCGCGCTCTTCGAACTCACCTCCGCAAGATGTGAGCGGCGTTCCATCATGATCACCGCCAATCAGCCCTTTGGAGAATGGAATCGCGTCTTTCCCGACCCAGCCATGACACTTGCCGCGGTAGACCGACTTGTTCATCACGCAACGATCTTCGAGATGAATGTCGGAAGCTACCGGCGACGTTCCGCGATGGAAGCCAAACGCCAGCGCGGCAGGCCAGCCTCATTCGCGATAATCAAAGGCACCTCACAGTTTGTCGCGGAGCGGCAATCAGACCACGATGAAACTCTTGCCAGCGACAATCAACATGATACCTTCATCCCGACCGCGGCATAAGAATCTCATCTAGATTGTCGCCCGCGTCTCATCCTGATCGTCGCGCTATACAATCTTGTCATTCTTCCTTGAACGCTCGAGCCGCCTGGTCGGTGAGCGGCTTTACGAGATAGGCCAGCGCCGTCCGCTCGCCCGTCTGAACGAAAGCCTCCACCGGCATCCCAGCGACGGGTGTGAGATTGCCCAGCCGCGCCCATTCGGTCTCTGGAACGAAGACCCTGAGGCTATAGTAGCTCTGCCCGGTTCGTTGGTCGGTCGTCAGATCGGCCGCGATCTTTGAAACCCGGCCATTCAGCTCCGGCGTGGTCCGCTGACTGAACGCCGAAAACCGAAGCGTTACTTGCTGCCCCACCACGACCTGATCGATATCCTGAGGCGAGAGCTTGACTTCGGGCGTCAGGGCGTCGGCGTCCGGCACGATCTGCATGATCGCCTCACCGGGCGTGACAACCGCCCCTGGCGCATGAACAGCAAGCTGATGGATGATGCCTGCCTGCGGAGCGCGGATATCGATATGCCGCAACTCGTCTTCGGCGGCGACGAGACGCTCGGAATATTCGCCAATTTCGCTCTCGGCCTGACGCAGTTGGTCCGAAACCTCGGTCCGCTGGTCATCATCGACCTGGATGATCTGCAACTGGGTTTCGGCGATCTTGCCATTGGTTTCGGCCGCAGAGGCAACCAAACTGCCAAGTCCACCGGTGAGATCAGCAGCGTCTCTCTGCAAGGCATAGACCCGTGTTGCCGGGATGATGCCCTGATCGAGCAATGGCTGCAGGCTGGCGAGTTCCTTATTGATGATGGCGATCGCCTGCCGCTTACCATCCTGCTGAGAAGTCAGCCCCTCCGCTTCCTTCGAAAGCTGGCGAACTCGTTCGGTCAACTGCGCCTTGCGACCCACCTTGGATGAGCGTCGATCGTTGAACAGCCGTTGCTCGCCATCGAGCATCGCTGCCACCTCAACAACGCCTCGCTCCTTGAGAAGCTTCTCAGGAAACACGATCGTCTCGCTCGAATCCCGTTCCGCAGAAAGGCGAGCTGTCCGAGCGGCGAGTTCCTTCAACCGCTTCGAAACGATCGCAAGATTGGCACGCGTTTCCGTATCATCCAGGTGCACAAGTATCTGGCCAGCCTGGACACGATCACCGTTCTTGACGAACACCTCTCCTACCGTACCGCCCTTCTGATGCTGAACCGGTTTGACATAGCTGTCGACGACCAGCGTGCCGGCAGCAATGACCGCGCCCTGAAGACGGACCGTCGCGGCAAGCCCTCCAAGGACGCCGACCAGAAGAACGATCGCAGCGAGCGCAATCAGCGTCAGCCGCCGGATGGCGCGCTCGGCAAGCGGAGCATGATCATGTTTCATTGTGCCATATCCTCGCGTGCGATCAGTCGAACAGGCGGAGACGCCGGTTGCGTCATTTTTCTGAGCACCTCGTCCTTCGGACCGAACGCCTGCATCTGGCCGTCCGCCAAGACGAGGACCTTGTCGACCGCAGCAAGCGCGCTCGGGCGATGAGCGATGACGACAGCAATACCGCCGCGGGCCCGCACACCCAGGATCGCGCGTGACAACGCCGCCTCCCCCTCCGCATCGAGATTTGAGTTAGGTTCATCGAGAACGACTAGGAAGGGGTCGCCGTAGAGCGCTCTTGCCAGAGCAACGCGTTGCCGCTGTCCGCCCGACAGTGCCGATCCCTGCTCGCCGATCTTTGTCTCGAAGCCTTCGGGGAACTGCACGATCATGTCGTAGACGCCGGCGGCCTTTGCGGCAGCAATGATCTTGTCGGATGATGCGTCCGGATCGAAGCGGGCGATGTTTTCGGCAATCGATCCGCCAAACAGCGAGACGTCCTGCGGCAAATATCCGATGTGTTCGCCAAGCGCTCGCGGATCCCATTGCGACAGCGATGCGCCGTCCAGGCGAACCGTGCCTGCGATCGGCGGCCACAAACCGACGAGACCTCTAGCGAGCGAGGATTTGCCCGAGGCACTAGGCCCGATGACGCCGACGGCTTCTCCTGCCGTGAAGTCGAAGGAGACTCCGCGTATGACCGACATCTTTGAGCCGGGAGCCGCCAGATGCAGGCTCTCGGCTTTCAGTGCGCTCGCCGGTTTGGGAAGCGATATCTCGCGCTCGTCCACCGGCATGAGTTGCGCCAGTTTCAGCAGCCGAGACCAGCTGTCGCGCGCTGCAACAAATCCCTTCCACTGGCCGATCGCCAGTTCGACCGGCGCCAATGCGCGGCTGACAAGGATGGAACTGGCGATCATGATCCCGCCCGAGGCTTCCTGGCGAATGACAAGCAACGCCCCAACAGCAAGCACGGCGGACTGCAGCATCATTCGCAAGATTTTGGAGAGTGTACCGAGCGTACCGGTTACGTTCGTTGCACGTAGATGATTGCTGAGATAGCGACGGTTGATCTCGCTCCACTTCTTACCAAGCAGATGGCCGAAACCCATCGCAAGAACGGCTTCGGAGTTTCGCCGTGTTGCTTCCGCAAGAGCCGTCCGTTCCGACACGATCTTCGCTGCCTCCTTCGCCGGCTCACGCGACTTCCGTTCGGCCAGGATCGTTAGCCCAACAAGCACCAAGGCGCCGGCCAGAGCTGTCACACCAATCCAGACATGAAACAAAAAGCACAGGCCGAGATAAAACGGCATCCAGGGAAGATCGAACAAAGCCGTTGGTCCCGGCCCTGACAGAAACCCTCTGGCAGAATCCAGGTCGCGCACTGACTGAAGACCGTCTCCGGGCACCTGCATGCGCGACGGGAACAAAACGAGGGAACCGTAGACAGTTTCTCCGAAGCGCTCGTCGACCGACAGGCCGATGCGCACCAAAAGCATCGAACGGACGAGTTCGAGAATCCCCTGAAACGCGTAGAGCGTTGCGGCAATAATGCCGAGACCAACGAGCGTCGGCAGACTGCGTCCGGGAATGACACGATCATAGACCTGCAGCATGAAGAATGAGCCGGTCAAGGCGAGTATGTTGACGAGCGCGCTGGTCGCGCCAATGCCGAGAAAGGTCTTCTTCAGCGAGGAAAGCACTGCCACAAGAAAGACCTGTGGCGGCTTAATGTTGTTGTTGCTGGACAAGTTTAGATTCCGCTCATGCTGCCGCAGGCGATCATCGCCTGTCATTTCGAGGTTGGCATACGATCGGTGCGGCGGCCTGACGACCGCCGCACCTAAGGCCTTTAGAGGATGAAATCGCTTGCCGAAAGCTGGACGAGCCCGTGCAGCTGCATCTCGAAGTCATGAACGCCGTCGCCGTTCGTGTCGGCCTGGATGACGGTGATATCGTTCGCGGTACCCGACTCGTCTTGCAGGTGCCAGGCCAGTGCGCCCTTGGCTTTGTCGAACAAGGCGTTCTCCTTGGCGATGAAATGGAAGGTGCCATCACCCGCCGCAGATCCGTTTGCGTCGATTGCCGACAGATCGATCTTGTCCGTTCCCTTCTGGAAATCGGTGATGCTGTCGCGGTTCGAACCGGAACCGGTATCTGTCGCCTGCTTGAAGACGAAGGTATCCGCGTCGGCACCACCCGTCAGGATGTCCTTGCCGGCACCGCCATTGAGGACGTTGCGGCCGCCGTTGCCGGTCAGCACGTCGTTATAGCTGGAACCGGTCAGGTTTTCGATGCTAGCGAGCTTGTCGCCCGCAGCATGACCGCCCGTGGCGGCACCGGTCTGAAGGTTGACGCTGACCGCCGTCGAACCGGCATAGGTCGCCGTGTCGGTGCCGTTGCCGCCGTCCAGCGTATCCGCGCCGGCGCCGCCCTTGAGCACATCGTTGCCGCCGAGACCCTTGAAGGTCTCGTTACCGCCGTTGGACTGGCCGCTGAACGGCATGTTGTCGTTGCCTTCGGTGCCGGTGTAGACCGTCGGCGTCGGCGTCGGCGTCGGAGTCGGCGTCGGCGTCGGCGTCGTGGGCTGGCTGCCGGATTCGTAGCTGCCGATGTCGACGGTTCCGACCACGCGGTTGTCGCCGTCCAAATCGAACGAGCCGACGCCGTACTTGTTGGTTCCGCCGTCGATCGCCGCCGAGCCGGAGCCGAGGTGGAAGTCGCCGCTCGCCGCCGCGACGAACTTCGGGTCGATGCCAAGCTTGTTGCCGTTCGCCGTGCTCGGCATCCCGTAATCCGAAAGCACCGAGGCCTGGCCCGACGTGCCGTTGAAGGTGATGTTGTTGTCCCAGTTCACGTCCTGGTTCACGTATCCGTTGGTGGTCACGTTGTTGATGGCTCGGTTCGAGGAGTTCGTTCCCGGGTCCGCCACCCCGATGTTGTTCACCCAGGTGTTGTGGCTGCCCATGGCGTTGCTCAGTTCGCCCCTCCAGGTTCCCTTGTTGGCGTTGTCGTGGTTGTTGTGCCAGGCCGTGTTGTTGCGCACCGTCACGTAGTCACTCAGGAAGACGTGGATCCCCTTGCCACCATTGCCGTAGGAGAGGTTATTCTCGATCAAAGTGCCGTGGCTGTAGTTGGTGTCGTGAAAGCCGTCGATGATGATCCCGTTTCCGTCCGTGTGTTCCGAGGTAATGGCGGCTCCTTCCACGTTGTCGTGCGTCACGTTGTTCCGGATGATGTTGCGGAACTCGGCATTGCCGGCAGCGAGATCCACGTTCTGCCAGAGCGAGATGCCGCTGGCCTGGTAGCCATTCGTCGCGGTATTGCCGTAGACGTCGTTGTCTTCGATCGTCAGCCAATCCGACTTGGTGGTGGTAATGCCCGAGCCGCCGCTGTCGTGCGCGATGTTGCCCTTGACCGTCACATGGTGCGAGCCGTCGACGTCGATCGCGTGTCCGCCGCCGCCAACGACGTCGAAGCCCTCGATCTTGATGTAGTCCGCTCGCACATTAAGCGTGCTATAGGTGTCCGAAGAAGGCGGCCGGATCAGCGCCCCGCCGGGCACTTCCGAGCGCAGCGTGATGTAGTTGTCCGCTGCACCGTCCTTACTCACCACGACCTGCTCGCGGTACGTTCCCGCCTTCACGACGACCTCGTCGCCAGGCTTAAGGTCCGCCGCCATCGCCTCGCTGATCGTGCGCCAGGGGGAGGAGGCGGTGCCGTTACCGTTGCTGCCGGTCGTCGCTACGTAGTACGTCGTCATGTCGTATTCCTAACCTTTGAATATGGTGGTACTGCTTTGTGTTTGCCGGTTAATCATTTCTAGTTAATCCGGGTTACGGCGGGGGTTAATAGTTCAGCTTTCGGTAGGGCGCAACAGCAGAACGACAGTAAGTTCTTGAGAAGCGTCGCCACATTGCTGCCGCAATCTTTAAATTGATCCGGAGTTACTTTTTGAAATATTTGCAGAATTTCGCGTCGCCCAAATTGGGGCAGTACGCCGAATTGTACTTTTTGTCGCGGGGAAAAAAGTGCAATTCGTATGGGCCTGAAGGTCGTCCCGCAGGGGCTTGTCGCAAATTCCCCATCGGCTGAGAGTTTCCGCTCCAGTTCTTCGACGGCTGGGATCATTCTGCTTCGGCGCGTCAGTCATGCTGCGCTTCCTTCAGATTGTAGTTGCAGGCATTTGCCCCCTCAGGTGGCAACTTGGAGGCTAGTCCTAAGAGTTATCTCGGTCCATAATACTTCGGGAAGAATTTCTGAATTCGTGGCATGCTCATTTGTCCTTTGGTTTAACCCCACCCAACCCCACTCTAGGATTGTCGGAGCCAATCGGGATTGGCGGTTTGGATGGGGATTTTAGATGTGCTTAAGCCTTAGCTGACCTACAGTGTAGGTTTCGACAATTCGGAAGGTTCGGTCGAGCAGTGCGCGCGGAATGCTGAGCCCACGGCCCTGTGAAATTAAGGCCTCTGACGAAAAGCGAGTTTTTCCAACATCGGGTAATGGTCGAGAGCTCTTCTGCAAAGGCCGGTTAAGATCGGCTCCGTCATAGAAGGAGGAGACTGACCATGGAGTATTTTGCTGGATTGGATGTCTCGATGGAAGGGGGACGCACATCTGGACCGTGATGGCGCGATTGCACATCAAGGCAAAGTGGCATCGACACCAGCCGCTATCGAAGTGGTCCTGGCCAAGGCTCCGATATGCAGCCTTGTCGTGTTTGAGACCGGGCGAATGGCGCCGATGCAGAAGGAAAATAGGTGGCCGGGTTTTATTCCGCCCGCGGCGGGACTATCCCAGACTGGCCAGCATCCGAATCGAAGCGCTCATGCCCTGGAACTTCAAGCCTGACGTTATCGGCTGATCGCTTACCCACCAAATGCCGGGACTAAACATCTAGATAGGTCTGGCTTCAATGAGCATTTCGACCGCTGCCATCACGCTGCACCCCGTTGCTGCGTTCGAGATAATGCCCATCAAGGAAGGAGCGATAAGCGTCTGCGATGCCCTGCTTCAGCCCTATCTTAGGCGACCAGCCGAGTGCGCGGAGCTTGTCGGCACTCATGAGTTTGCGTGCCGTGCCATCTG
>NZ_JABAIH010000054.1 GCF_012641395.1 Rhizobium sp. P32RR-XVIII
GCGGACCATCATCGAGAGCTGCGAGGAGCCGCGATGCGGATGTGGCGTGAGATCGCCTGTCTTCAGGCTACCTGATCGTAGCCTATAGATCCCACTGTGGCCGCCGCCTGCTAAGTTTACAATGCCCTCGAACTAACTGTTAGATGCCGCGCGTGCTATCGCCTTGGAAGCAATGCTCGCGGTCATAACACACCCTGCCGAACGACTGTTTCATCGTTTCATCCGTCCCGGTTCAACCAAATAGGCTGATCTCGTCTCATTACAAAACAACCGACGACAACGTCTTAAGATCAGATTTGCTATCGGTCCGAGCCGTTCCTGTTCACATAGGCTGCAATGCGTTTGATAGTGCCAAAGTTCTTAAGTGTAATTTCCTCTTCCGGTAGATCGAGCGAAAACTCCATTTCGATCCAGCAGATGAGTTCGATGATCGCTGCGGAATCTAAAAGGCCGGTTTCAGGGAGAATGGCATCTTCATCGAGACCTGAAGCTGAGCGACCGCGGGCAGCAGCAAGAAACTCAACTTGAGTCCTGATTTTCTCAATGTTCGACATCGTGATTTGAACTCATGGTTTGGGTGGATTGGCTATAAAGTTCAGAAAAGAGGCAGCAGTATCGCCATCGAGCACTCGATGATCATAGGTAACACCCAAACGTGCCAATGAATCTTGGGGCGCGGAATGGGCGATAATGAGCGAGCATTTTGGAGGAAGTGCAGGCATATGGCGGACCACGCCTACGTTTGCCAGACTGGTAAATGCCAATGTGGCGCCACTAGATTCATCCGGCCTCAGTTTGCTAGAAAACGCCCGCCGCTGCAGGCGCGACAAGGCTGATACAAATTCGAACGTGTCCATCCGATTCGAATTATTGACGGAGACCATCACCAAGCCTTTCGGAGTCTTGACCATAAAGCCTAAGTTTACGGATTGGCGAAAATGATAGTGTCTGCCGGAAAGGATTGCATTAGCGCGAGGAAAGTAGCCAACAGCTTCAACGGCACGGTAGGCCATCAATGCAAGTAGAGGAGAGACCATTGCCTCCCTACCGCTAAATGCTGTTGATGCGTAATGGTCCCATCCTTCGACGTCGAGTGGCACTTCCAGATAGCAGGGTACGGCCTCGTCACGGTGCCACGAGAGGGAATCACACATGGCCCGTTCCCATGAAGTCAATTCAACCATTTGCTCATCCGCTGGATTGTCCTCGGAGGGGGCAGGCGCATGTTCTCCTCTTTCCGAGCCGGCGGGGCGGCTGAGCACGTATCGCTCAACGTCTTCGCGCGTTAGCTCCTTATCCCCAGAGGGTATCTCACGCTCATCCAGATTCAGTTGGCGAAGCAGCAGAAGCGCTTTGGTAGTAATCCTCCTTTTTCCGATCACACTCGTGTCAAGAGCTGGAGAAGCGCTGGGCGTGGGCGCCAAGTCCGTCGCGTTTTTACCGAGCCAGAGTAACGGTTGTCCTACCGGAACGTTGTGACCAGCGCTCATGTCAATGCGCAGAACGTAGCCGGCACAAGGAGCATTTAGTTCCACCACGGCCTTGCTTGTTTCGACTTCGGCCAGGACTTGACCTTCCACCACGCTCTGGCCAACAGCAACGTGAATTGCGAGCAGTGCGAGTTCGTCGTCATTTGCGTTTATTCGCGGGATAACAAGAGGTTGAGTTGACATGCTAGCTCCGTCTCAGGAATTCAGAACCATGTCTAACGCTGCCGTGAATATGACGTCGACGTTGGGCAACACATCCATTTCGAGTGTTCGAGCCGAAGGGATGGGTACCGGCGAGGCGCCCACCTGACGTACCGCAATTTTTTTGGGTGCCGCTACGAGCTGGGCAATCATCTGGCTACCGATGCTAAATTGTCCGGGGCATTCCTCGACGACACAGACCCTAGAGGTACTAATAGCTGCCAATGCGTCGTTTATGCCCTGCGGCGTTAACAAAGAAGGAACAACGATTTCCACGCTAAGCTCCTCTTTTTGCTCCAACACCTTCGCGACTTCCTCTACCAGGATCAATGCGCCGCCGTAAGTCACAATTGTGAGGTCTGGATTAAGCGATTTTCTGACCATTGCTGGAAACAAACTAGTGACATCTGCATTCGAATGACATTGAAAATCCCCAGCGTCTTGAGGGCGCTGATACAGCAGCTTATGCTCCATGAACATAACGGGCGAGCGGCAATTGGTGATAGCGGCAGCTAATATGGCGCCGCAATCATGTCTGTGACTCGGATAAATTACTGGCAGTCCTGGTATTGACGCCATGATGCTCTCGGGGCTTTGGCTGTGGGTTGGGCCATATCCACGCCCCCCGCCAGCCGGTGACCGCATTACCAGCGCGACATCTCTGTCAAACAAGTAGGGAAACTTGGTCGCGTGATTGCATAGTTGATCGATACTGAGGGTTAGAAAATCAGCGAACATGATTTCGACTACAACATGCCACCCCTGCAACGCTAAACCTATTCCGACACCGGTGATCCCTGCTTCTGAAATCGGGGTACTTATGACTCTTCCAGGAAATGAAGTTGATAGGCCTTTAGTTATCTTGAAAGCGCCACCATAAGGATCGTGTAGATCCTCCCCCAACAGAAGCATGCGAGGGTGACGTGCAAGCGAGTCGCGCAAAGCTGTGCCAATCGCTCCTGCAACCGTGAGTCCCTCAGGCGATTTCCCGGTTGATCTTTGTTGCGTTAATAGAGGCGCCGGCTGCCAGTCGCGCAATCGATGTACGGGCGACCGCGCCAACACATTCGACAAGGCGGCGCTGACAAATGCATTGTTGGTGGACTCGATCCTTTCGCGCTCTTGTCTTGGCAATCTATTGCCGAGCGCAGCAAGTGGATCTAACTGACGAATTGATTCAATCTCAGCCGGATCACGGAGGTCGTCCCCCTTGCTATGTGGTCCGAGCCTGTGGGTGTCAATTACTAAGAACCCAGGGCGCCTTTTCGAGCGAACCTCGCTAACGATCTCATCGACGACAACGAAGAAGTTTTTTTCGCAATCACTCACCCGCCAAGTGTCCAGACCGAAAGCTGAACCTCGGGCGGCAATATCGCCGCTCAGTGCCATTGCTTGCGGGGTGGTCTGAGCAATCCGGTTGTTCTCGACCACGAATAGAATTGGTGCGGACCACACTCCCGAGAGGTTGAGACTCTCATAAAGCAAACCCTCGCCCAATGTGCCGTCGCCGACAACTGCAGCGACGATGCCCTCACTACTACTACGGGACAGCGACAGCGCTGTTCCTACGGCTATGGCGGTCATGCCAGCTTGTACGCCGTTGCTGTGAAAACCATCAATCGCCAGATGCTGACTTCCACCATATCCCTGACAAACGCCCCCTTCCCGTCCCGCAACTTCTGAAAGCAATCCGTCCAAGTTGCCGCTAAACGTCAGGAAATGGCCGTGATTGCGGTGGTTTGAGAAGACATGGTCGTCCACATGCGTCAAGGCACGTACGACTGCCATTTGGCAAAGCTCTTGCCCGATACAGGTGTGAGTCGTGCCCTGGACCTGGCCCATCGAGAACATTTCTAGGACAGATTGCTCGGCGGAGCGCAAAAAATGACCAACTGCATACAAGGAGGCATCTTCAAGCGGAACCCTAAGCCGACCGCTGCTATCCCGTTTCAGCCAAGTCGGCCAGAAATCGCGAGTACTGCCTAAGGCGGTCATGCTTGCGCTCCAATTCTAAGTTTACGCAATTCTACGGATGAGGTGAGCGTCAAAGATCATTGATGGACACTAGTTGAACGAGGTCACTTCGCGTTCTTGTGCCTGCACGCCTAACCAGTTCCGCTGCACGGAGGCCGCCGGCTTGCAACCGTATGATCGGCTCTGGTCCAATGTCAGACAACAGAATCGCCATATGGCCGGGCCGGGGCGGGGAAACGGGCCAAATGCTCAGACCCGCCCTTTTCGCCGCTTCGCGGTCAACCTCTCCCCAGAATTGAACGACAACTGCTCCTGACGGAACGCAGGTGGCGATATGATTCAATTCCGCTGAACTTACACGGGGCTCCCGATGGGGCTTGAGGGCAACAACTACCGCGTCCCACTCTCCTTCAACCAGGTCGCCCACAACTTTGAATACTTCGACCTCTGCACCAGCAGCCGACAGACCATCGGCCATTGGCCCTGCGAATTCGTTGTCACAAACAAGCGCAATACGATCGCGATAGACCGCTAAACCGCAGTCATGCAGATGCTTCACACAAAGGGGGCCGAGGAAAGAGAATACGTCAACTGACGGATGCCTCTCATTCACGCCAACGATGGGGATACTTCGACGAACGCAAGCGTCCAAGTCGATGTCATCTGGTCTGAATTCCCAGGCTTCAAACATCAGGGCGATAACTGCATCGTCAGCAAGCTTGCTAACCAGATCAGGCGATATAGGCCGGAGGTGGCCGCTGTTAGTGACAATGTCGGCATCTTTTATTACGTCGTCCCGCAGTTCTTCGAGAACTGTGATCCTATCGTCGACGCCAATGAATGATGCAAGCCGCAGTGTAGAAGACTGAATCTCCGCGACTGTGCCATACTTACTTGGACGAACGAACGCGTAAACCCTCTTGGCTCCAGCTAACGCCGCGATCATTGCAGTCGCTGCGTAAGCTCCACTTGCTGCTTCGGTGAGTACTGTCAAGCCGGACAGATCTAACCCCGTTGATTCGATCGCACGGTGCATAAGTCTATGAAGCCGCGGAAATGAGAAGCCCGGCAAAGTGGAACTTTGCATTGCAAATTTCTCTGTGTGCCCGATTCCCATCAGTCGACGAGCGTCGTTTAAAGTGAGGGTCTCCGTTCCAAAACGTGCTGTCTTATTCATGCCCAATGCGGCTATTTCCGCCCGTAGTTCGTCCTCGTTCCTGCCAGTCAACAAAATAAGCTCACGGATTGTCATATGTCCCGCAAACCTGATTGTAAGGTCGCACTGAGTTGACGTTTCACGCATAGCCTTTCCTTACGTTTCTCAGGCGCACAAAGATCAGCTAGATAATGCTCGCATACGTGCAAACTTGCGCTGATCGATGCATTGTCCCTGCAACTGGACCATACCCTCCGGGATGTCGTTCCGGACAAGTTCCGAGATCATCACCGCTGCGCCATTACCAATAGACACGCCGTTGGAAACGATTGCGCCCACGCCTACTATGGCATCGTCTCCGATACGCACGCTGCCGCAAACGACTGATCTGGTCATCACGCGACACCGCTGGCCAATAGTAGAGCAATGAGCGATGTATGCAGCTCCACCGACTTTTGTATCGTCGGCTATCTCTGTAAATCCTGGCCACAGACTGCGATCGATGATTGTGCCGGCTTGCACCTCAACGCGGTCACCGAGCCGTACGCCGCCTAAATGCGGTACGTTAGCCACCCGGCCTTCAAGACGCGTTACTTGATAGCCCTCACTACCGATTGCAACGTTGGCCCCGATGACTGTGTCTGTTCCAACTACCACTCGCCCGATAAGGCTGGCGTTTGGCCCAACTGCGCTGCCCGGGCCGATTTCGACACCCCGCTCGTCAATGTGAGCGCTAGGATGGACATGCGCTGTGGCGGCTATCACTGTTGGCAACAGAGGCTGTTTACGTTCCAACCGGCGTCCGATCGCCTGATGAAGCCGCCAGAAGGCATCCATTGGGGTGTCTGCAACCATCAAGCCGACCGGCTCGCTGACACTCTCTGCGATCGCTGCGGTTGTCAAAACAGCTGCTAAACGACTGCCAATTTTTTTCAGGAACTCAACTTTGTTCTTTTCAAACAACGGGGCGACAAAACGTGATCCGTGATGGTTCAGAAAGCCAATCTGAGTGAATGGCACATCACGAAGAACGGTATAACCGGCCTCTTCAGCAAAGTCACGAAGATGATATACTTCAACCTGCACGCTGACTCCATTATGCGCATATGTACAAACTTGCATTGGAACAGACACCCATCGCACGGCGAGTATAGTCAGGAATTAAACGAGCCTGCAACTCCACCAAATGAGGGTCGCAGGTCACCAATTGGCGGTACCTGCTTCAGGAGAAGTGGAGAGTCTGATGAGATGGACTGAACCGGGTCTTGCATGCACGATGTATGTCGACAAGGCTATGCGAGGCGATGGGCTGATGCAGGCGATCCCCGCGTCTTCAAGGACAAGCCGGGTGGGCTGATCGTCGAAGGTTTTCTCGATCAAGCGCGGCTATGGTCGATTGCCATCGTTCGGTGATCCACGCAACGGCATGATGCCCGATCATGTCGAACCGAAATTGATCGTTTTTGCGATGAAGCCGCTTGCCCCATTCTTTTGCGACCACCCAATCCGCGATGCGATGGCGGCTGTTACGACCACCTCCGTCGACCTGTAGGAACTCCATGTTGCGACGGACGGAAGTCGTTTGTCTGCGGCCAAGGCCGAAGCGCTGGCCAGTTCGGTGATGGTGATCCAATCGCCCTGTTCGACCGAGACCAACTCGCCGGTCTAGCGATCTAGTATTTCTTGGACGTGAACTACGAGGCTGCCCCTCTGGCGAACTCGGGAAGCGCCCTGTAAGCGATGAACCTTGGTCCATGGCGCTCATTCTCGCAGATGGTAATGCCAGCCGCTTTGACGATATCGGGGATGATCAGGCGGGCGTTTGTCTGATCGCCCCAGACTTCCAGTCGGCCTGAATGACCGAGGGCGACCAAGCGACGGCAGGCATCGCCGGCCGGGTTGCGGGTCTTCTCGATCAACAGGAGGCCTTTGTGGTGGATCGAGTAATATTGTCCACGGCTTTGCAGACTGAGGGGCCTGATGGTAATTTTGATGGCTGTCGGGGTGAACCGGCGTCGGGTTGGTCTTCTCCCTGTCTGGTCTTCACTTAAGGGAGTGGTAATTATCGGGGTTGTCTTTCGTCAATCGCTCCACCATGCTTTCT
Source organism: Rhizobium sp. P32RR-XVIII (assembly GCF_012641395.1). Lineage (GTDB taxonomy): Bacteria > Pseudomonadota > Alphaproteobacteria > Rhizobiales > Rhizobiaceae > Rhizobium. The sequence goes on from NZ_JABAIH010000054.1 coordinate 6,926, forward strand.
GGTCTCTCCTAAAGTGCGTAGAAATTCAAGGTTGCTTTTTTGTCGGCAGTTCTCCCGTAAGTTTCCTGGATTGGTCAGCCAAGGCACCAGATCGGAGAGACTGCAAACGTCACGGCATTGTAAACTTAGCAGGCGGCGGCCACAGTGGGATCTATAGGCTACGATCAGGTAGCCTGAAGACAGGCGATCTCACGCCACATCCGCATCGCGGCTCCTCGCAGCTCTCGATGATGGTCCGCG
>NZ_JABAIH010000055.1 GCF_012641395.1 Rhizobium sp. P32RR-XVIII
CATAAGGCATATGGATGGTCGCAGTCGCAAAGCATCACCTCCAGAGGATCGCTGGGAAGCCTTGGGCCATCGTGGTTGCGATACTCTGTGCAATCCTATTTGCACTTTTGGCAGCCGGGCGGGGTCCTTCCTCGGCCTTATGAAAATATTGGGAGCGGATAAGCTGCCTTTCAGCGGCCGCAGCAAGATCACGCAGGCCACAACTGTCAGAGCCAAGGTTGAAACGAGATGTGCGCACAGAGGTGGATCCAAGGAAAATTGGAGCCACACGGCGAACCGAAGTGCCGGCACAGCCACGATATTCATCGCAAAGAACGCCGGCCCGCCGGCGGATCCCCCGATCCGCTTTCGACAATGTGTGAATCTGATAGCCTATTGGGAAGAAGGGGAATCGCGGCCTCTCTCGCGCCTCACACTGATATCTGTCAGTCCCGTTCGTGAGAGGTCCAGCTTGCCACCAAAGTCCGTGCTCATTCGATGTTCTGCATATGTCTCTGAAGAAGTTTCACTCGAGAGGCGATCATTCGTGGTATCTTCTGTCATGAATTTGATAACCCCGGTTTGCAATGGTGGCGTCGGCAGCAAGCATGGAATCGACCCGGAACTGCTTGGCCGGGGCTTTGCCAGAAGGTGCCAGACGGCTGTGGCGACATTTGTTTGATGCCGGTGATCTATCATTAGCAATGGAGCGTTCATGAAAACTTTTCGGGAAATCCTTCAGAAGGCCGAAGCCGATCGTGTGGCGATCGGGCATTTCAATGTCTCCGACTTCACGCTCGTCAAGGCGGTCTTCAGCGCCGCGCAGGAGGTCAAGGTCCCTGTCATCATCGGTGCGTCGGAAGGGGAGCGGAAATTTTTCGGGACGAGGCAGCTTGCCGCTGTGGTGAAAAGCCTCAGGGAAGAGTTCGACTGGCCGATATATCTCAATGCCGATCACACGCATTCGCTGGAGAGCGCGCTGGAGGCCGCGAAGGCCGGGTTCGATTCCGTCGTCTTCGATCTCTCCGCCCTACCAGTCGAAGAGAATATCAGGAGGACGAGAAAGGCGATCGAGGAGCTGAAGTCCATAAACCCGGCGATCCTGATCGAGGGAGAGATCGGCGATATCGGAACGGGGTCGGAAATTCACAAGCAAATCAACACGCACGACCCGATCCTGACGACGCCGGCGGAAGCGAGGCAATTCGTCGAGGCGACGGGGATTGATGTTCTCGCGCCGGCAGTCGGCAACGCCCATGGCATGGTGCAGAGCATGGTGGAGGGCGAAACCAAGAAGCATCTGAGGATCGACCGCATCCGGGAAATCAAGGCGGCGACCGAAGTCTTTCTGACGCTGCATGGCGGATCGGGGACGGCGGATGCCGACCTGAAGCAGTCGATCGATGCTGGCATCAACATCGTGCATATCAACACGGAGCTGCGCATCGCCTGGCGGCGCGGCCTCGAGGAAGGGCTGGCGAAGGAGAAGTCCGAAGTGGTCCCGTACAAGATCTTGCCGGTTGCGGTTTCCTCGGTGCAGGAGGTCGTGCGGTCGAGGCTGAAGCTCTTCAATAAGATGCCGTAGGGGGCCTTGGCATACGAAGGCGGGGTCAGGCGCGTGCGATTATTGGCGCCCGGTCGAGATGGTCCTTGGCTTATCGCGATTCGCGAGCCTGCCTCGTTTCCTCGGGAAGTGATGGCGGTCGAATAGACCGGGGCGGCGACCTACTGGGTAACGGACGTGCGGTTGAACGAATTGACTCGCTACGAGATGGTTGCCCCGGGTTGCGGACGCTGTGGGACGCTTGCTTCGCCGCATCCGGTGGCGGCGACACCGAGGGGTTGCGAGGTAATGACGGTGCCGCTCGGTATCGTCGGGCGGTGGGGCTTTCGCTGTCACATCATACCATCGTCACTCCGCCAACTGTTTTGCCGGAAGAGGCACTATCGTGATCAGGCCGACGTGCGACCTTAGCGCTGTCGCCGGTCGCAGCCCGGCTGGAAGTCTATGTTCCTCGCCATGATCACCCAGGCAATGCGGCGATCTTGTTGGCGAGCGCAACGGCGACAAGCTTGAAAGGTTTCTCCGACAGCAAGCCTCGCGCAGTTCGCCAGGGGCATGTCACTGCTCGCCTTCCTCATCCGGTAAAGCGCGGCGTGCGCCGCGACCACGAGAAGCTTGCGCAGGTGCCCATTGCCCATTTTGGAGATAGTGCCCAGTCTTGGTGTGCCTTCGGTCGAGTGCTGGGGACGACGCCTAGCCAGGCGCGAAGTCACGGCCACACTCAAACAGCTTGGCATCATCTACCAGAAGGCGTTACCGGCCCAGGTGGAAAGTGATGCGACGAGGCTCGTCCAAAAGGTTAAAAATGGCGAGCCCTGTCGCAAACCACGGCACCGAGCGCCTTTGCTGCGAGTGCTGATGCCGCGGATGGTGCTAGGTTGGATAGAAAGCTACCTAAAGCTCGAAGATTGTCCCATCAATAACCAATTGGGGTTAAGAGCGCCGCTAAAGCAAGGGCTCGCCCCTAGGAAGGCGAGCCCCAGCCGCGTTAGATGGTTCCGCCGAACCCCCGCTGAAATTGCCCAAGTGTCCAGCTCTGACAATTCCCGTTGAGATTGTCAGAAAGACCCTAGCGATCATAGTAGCTAATTCGAATTATAACGATAGCGGACGCAACCTCAACCGACCGCGTCCGACCGCGCGGCCAAACGTCCCAGACAAGGCTGGCCCTGTGTTCCAAAAACCTCCAAGAACAGGCAGATTTCCGGGGAAAGGTGGCCGCGCGGTACCAGGATGGTTCATCGCTGGTAGGTGGGTCTAGAACGCTGCCGCGCGGCCACAGTTTCAACGAAGTGAACTTGCCAGGTGTTCCCGTCCGTTAGCGTACGGACGAAAAGAGACCCCGCGTGCCGGTAGAGTGCTGCGGGGTCAGGTCGCCAGTCTCGCTGGCCGGATGCGCAGGCAGACGATATGCCATGCAATCCACCGAACTAACGAGCCGAGGGGCGCTGCGTTCCCGACAGCAACGGGCAAAAAGACTTCCCGCTGAAACGGGGCAATGTGATCCAGAGGACCGCGCAGCCTCGAAGGGCAAGGAAGGGGCAAACAGTAACCCGTGCCGCACGAGCCCAAACGCCTAACAATCAGACGCCGCCGATGCTCCAGTTGGTGGCATAGAACCCTGCGCCAATACGCCTAGCACCCTACTCCGTCGGTAGGGCGATTGCCATTATGACTGTGTTGGACTGCCGATGTAACAGCTTTCCACAAAGGACATTTCGCTAGAAAATACGCGCGAAAGATCTCCGAAACGTAAGCCCAAAGGAGAGAGTTATGTCGGCAAAAGAACGACCATCACAGCTCAACCAAGCGCGGCGTCATTTCCTCGGTTTCGCTGCTGCAACAAGTGCCAGGCTAGCGGCAACGGGTATCGCCGGCTCAACTATGCTTTCTGGGTTCAGCGCCAAGCGCAGAGCCGTGGCAACGGCAACGGGAACAACGGGAATGGCAATGGCAACGGAAATGGTGGCGGCCGGTGCTTTCTCCGTGGCACCTCTATTCTGACCCCGACAGGCGAGATTTGCGTTGAGGAAATCCAGATCGGCGATCTTGTCTTATCCCTAAGCGGGCAGGTCATGCCGGCCAAATGGGTCGGTCATAGTCTCTACAAGCGAAGCGGTTCATCCTGGCATGCCGGCACGTCGTGCCGATCCGGATAGCACGGCATGCGCTGGACGAGCGGACACCGCACAGGGATCTCTATGTCTCCCCAGGCCATGCCCTCTTCATCGATGGCGTCCTTATTCTGGCGAAGGATCTCATCAATGGGACCTCCGTCGCGCCGGCCCCTCCTGCCGACGGGGAGGTGATCGAATATTTCCACGTGCTGCTCGAAACCCATGAAGTGATCTTCGCCGAGGGAGCGCCCGCTGAGACCTTCCTTCTCTGGCGCGACAACTATGAAGGCTTCACGAACTTCGCTCAATTCGCCCGCCTCTATCCTTCCGGTTTTGCGATGAAGCCATTTGCACGGGTTGCCGGCTTCGAGTCCGGACGGGATCACCTGAAGGCCCTTCTGCGACTAGGGATGCGTTGGGTTTTCCCCGGGCTTGAGCCGATACCTGGCGCTCGCGAGCCGATCGATCGCGCCTATGGGAGAATTGCAGCTCGCGCGGAGCAGTTGATAGCGTGAAGATAGAGCAAGCGACGAGTGTGACGGACCGGCTCAGCTGCACGCGACAAGCTGTAACCGCCGCGCTCACCGGGAGCCGCGAAACGGAAGATCTGCCAGAAGGGAAAGCGATATGCCTTGATGGTGGCAACGAATCTTGCGACAGCGCTTGTGATGATATCGGGAGCCATTGCCCGAGAGGGATGTCGCTCTGACTGAGCGCGGGCTTTGCCGCTCGCGCACCATGTACAAGCAGAGTTCGCAAGTAACGTTGCACGCTTTGTGATGCCCATCAGACGTGGCTTGCCCCCGGTCGTAAACTGTCGTGGCACGAGCCTTAGCCATGCGGCGAGATCGCGAGCACGATTAAAGCTGCTGGCATTTCCTTATCTCGGCTATCAGAGCTGTGGCATTCAGCGCTCCAATGCCTGGAATAGTTGTTAGCCGCCGCGCGAGAGGAAGGCCAGATCGATGCCGCCATCGTCGTAGAAATCGAACTGATAGGACTGATCGATCATCGCCCAGTAGTTTCGGGCAGCACCGGAGCGTCGAGGCCGGAGGCAGGAGCGCCGCTAATCAAGCCCTGCTCATTGGTGAGAACGACCTTGTCAAGCAGATTTTCTTCCGGACCGACAAGCCCAATGCCCGTGCAGATGCCGGAGCCTATGTTGCAGATCGCACCGCTTCTCCGGTCGCCCGAATTTGGCTCTCAAGCATTGCTTCCCACGCTGCGCTTCCAACCCAATGAACGGATGCGAACCGACCACCCGCTAACCGAGTCAAAATTTTAGTCAAAATTCCGCGCTTTGACCTTCGTATCGATCTGAAGATCAGACATAAACATGTCACGTGGAGATACAATCTGCTTCGGCTTATCCCGCGGATAGCGCCCCCTCTGGCGAACTCATCGCCGCGGCCGGTGGGCAGTTTGAACTCTTCATCAAGTGTCACTTTCCACTTGCTTTGGTTCCTCCTCACTTTGTGTGGTTCATCCGCTGTTAGCGACGGTGTTGCTATGGGCGGGCATGCTAACGAAATCGAAATGGTCGCCGGGCCTCGGTGTCAAGATACTGGGTTTCGCGCTGACTGTTGATGACGATTGGGGTGTTTCCGCAGCCGGATCCACGATCGGTATTTGGCCCGTTGTGGACGTCGAAGGCATGGTTGGTCCAACCGCAGCCGGCAGGATCTGCCGGTCCAAGGCAAGCCCGTGACAGTGAAGCTCCTGCTGAGCCGCTGGCGATGCAAATCGAGGACGCGGGTCAGGCAGCTGATAGAACGTCAGAAAAGAGGGCCTCTGGCGGGCAGGTCTGCGGAATGCAATGGTGCTCCGTCCGCACCGCTGGAATCGAAGGCAGGGGCCGTGTCGCCCTGCATTCAGTCCATCCCTCCGACATCCCATTGCCTCATCGTTCTGGCATGGAAACTACCGTCCCCTCCGCCCTTCCAAAGAGACATAGAGTCCGCTTTGCGGTGACAGCGTGCTCTATGGCGGCTCAAAGTGACAATCGATGCGACCCAGCGGCTGGATTCAACCCGTGAGAAGATCCCGGCCATCAAGCGCCAGCTGGGATCTCCGAAAGGCCTTCGCGCAGCAAGCGCCTTACCTCGTACCACCTGGCGGCGACGGCCTGCTGTTGGCGCTGAATCTGGGCACAAATGCTGGATGAACCCAAGCGATGTGATAATATGCTGATACGGGCAACTTGGGTGGACGATCTAAAGACGAAATTGCGCGGTCAGCCAGGAAGGACAGGGCCTGGGTGGTGGAGTCCGGCACATGGAGCTGTCTTTTGGGTTCGGCACTAGAGATGATGGCAGTCTCCAGCTTCTATGGGAAGACGGCGAACGGGTCTTCTGCCGGGGGTGGCATCTCGATCCTGACGGGACACGTAAGCCCGTGCTTGCCGCTCTGCCCGCCGCAGAGCATCCGCGACATTCCATCCTTGATAGCTTCGCCCACGAGTATGGCTTGACGGACGAGCTGGAAGGCACCTGGGCGCTTCGGCCGCTGGAATTGGTGCGCGAAGGTGGCCAGACCATGCTTGTACTCGAGGACCCGGGCGGTGAACTGCTTGCCCGGCGGCTCGGCGGCCCTATGGAGCCTGGAAGCTTCCTGCGCGTTGCGATCGGAATCGCGCTGGCCCTTGGCAAGGTCCATCAGCGCGGCCTGATCCACAAGGATATCAAACCTGCCAACATCCTGGTCAACGGCGAGACCGGAGAGGTGCGGCTAACGGGCTTCGGCATCGCCTCGCGCCTGTCCC
>NZ_JABAIH010000056.1:2500-5000 GCF_012641395.1 Rhizobium sp. P32RR-XVIII
CTCTGGATCGTTGATTGTTCGGTGTCTTCGACACTGTCTGATCAATGATCGGATTACCGTTGCCTGACCGCGCGGTACCGGATTTAATCTCGAGAAGCTGGTCTTAAAGATCCGGCCCAAGTGAGCTGCTCGGCGTAGCTCCAATAAAGGGACCGGATCGAACACGTCGATGGCATCTGAATGATCCGGTTGTAAAAGGTAACCGGATTGTTGGAGCTGAGCGCACGGCAATCGCAAGATTGTCCGTATGGTCAGATTTGGCACCCCCCGAGGCGAAAGCCGAAGGGACAAGGTTTGCCAAATCCAACTAAAGATGAGCATTGGCAATGAGAACGATTAAGTGTCGTAAGGGCATTTGGTGGATGCCTTGGCATGCACAGGCGATGAAGGACGTGATACGCTGCGAAAAGCCGTGGGGAGCTGCGAATGAGCTTTGATCCATGGATCTCCGAATGGGGCAACCCACCTTAAATACCTAGAAAATCATTCTGGTTGTCGGACCTTTGGTCCGACGCACGGCGAACGATCGCCGACGGCCTATCGGCCTGTATGGGTGCCTTGCTCGAAGTTCGGGTTTGGCGGCAATACAGCGCGGTAGCGCGTCGCCGGTCGTCCGGCGCAATCGAAACCGGAATGGTTTCTAGGTATTGTGATAAGGTATCTTCACCTGAATACATAGGGTGTAAGAAGCGAACGCAGGGAACTGAAACATCTAAGTACCTGCAGGAAAGGACATCAACCGAGACTCCGCAAGTAGTGGCGAGCGAACGCGGACCAGGCCAGTGGCAATTGTGTTTAAAGCGGAACAATCTGGAAAGTTTGGCCGTAGCGGGTGACAGCCCCGTACGCGTAGATGGCATGATTGTCCTAGAGTAGGGCGGGACACGAGAAATCCTGTCTGAACATGGGGAGACCACTCTCCAAGCCTAAGTACTCGTGCATGACCGATAGCGAACAAGTACCGTGAGGGAAAGGTGAAAAGCACCCCGACAAGGGGAGTGAAATAGAACCTGAAACCGGATGCCTACAAACAGTCGGAGCCCGCAAGGGTGACGGCGTACCTTTTGTATAATGGGTCAACGACTTAGTGTAACAAGCAAGCTTAAGCCGGTAGGTGTAGGCGAAGCGAAAGCGAGTCTGAATAGGGCGATTTAGTTTGTTGCATTAGACCCGAAACCGAGTGATCTAGCCATGAGCAGGTTGAAGGTTGGGTAACACCAACTGGAGGACCGAACCCGCATCTGTTGCAATAGATTGGGATGACTTGTGGCTAGGGGTGAAAGGCCAATCAAACTCGGAAATAGCTGGTTCTCCGCGAAATCTATTTAGGTAGAGCGTCTGACGAATACCCTGGGGGGTAGAGCACTGGATGGGCTATGGGGACTCACCGTCTTACTGATCCTAACCAAACTCCGAATACCCAGGAGTACTATCAGGCAGACACACGGCGGGTGCTAACGTCCGTCGTGAAAAGGGCAACAACCCTAACCTCCAGCTAAGGTCCCCAAGTCATGGCTAAGTGGGAAAGGATGTGAGGATCCCAAAACAACCAGGATGTTGGCTTAGAAGCAGCCATCATTTAAAGAAAGCGTAACAGCTCACTGGTCTAAATAAGGGTCTTTGCGCCGAAAATGTAACGGGGCTAAAGCCATGCACCGAAGCTGAGGATGTGCACTTGTGCACGTGGTAGCGGAGCGTTCCGTAAGCCTGTGAAGGGACAGCCGTGAGGCATCCTGGAGGTATCGGAAGTGCGAATGTTGACATGAGTAACGATAAAGAGGGTGAGAGACCCTCTCGCCGAAAGACCAAGGGTTCCTGCTTAAAGTTAATCTGAGCAGGGTTAGCCGGCCCCTAAGACGAGGCGGACACGCGTAGTCGATGGGAACCACGTTAATATTCGTGGGCCTGGTGGTAGTGACGGATTGCTCAACTTGTGAGGTCTTATTGGATTGATCTCGCAGGGACGCGGTTCCAGGAAACAGCTCCACCGTATAGACCGTACCCGAAACCGACACAGGTGGTCAGGTAGAGTATACCAAGGCGCTTGAGAGAACTATGTTGAAGGAACTCGGCAAATTGCACGCGTAACTTCGGAAGAAGCGTGACCCCATTTTGGGCAACCATGATGGGGTGGCACAGACCAGGGGGTAGCGACTGTTTATCAAAAACACAGGGCTCTGCGAAGTCGCAAGACGACGTATAGGGTCTGACGCCTGCCCGGTGCTGGAAGGTTAAAGGGAGAGGTGCAAGCTTTGAACTGAAGCCCCAGTAAACGGCGGCCGTAACTATAACGGTCCTAAGGTAGCGAAATTCCTTGTCGGGTAAGTTCCGACCTGCACGAATGGCGTAACGACTTCCCCGCTGTCTCCAACATAGACTCAGTGAAATTGAATTCCCCGTGAAGATGCGGGGTTCCTGCGGTCAGACGGAAAGACCCCGTGCACCTTTACTATAGCTTTACACTGGCATTCGTGTCGGCATGTGTAGGATAGGTGGTAGG
>NZ_JABAIH010000057.1 GCF_012641395.1 Rhizobium sp. P32RR-XVIII
CGTCCTAACTGAAAAGGGTTGTCAGCCCATAGAAGAGTGCCGAAATCACGGCAGCGGCAGGCATCGTGATGATCCACGCAATCACGATATTGCCGGCCAATCCCCACCGCACGGCTGACAAACGCCGCGCCGCCCCAACGCCAACAATCGCGCCGGTAATGGTATGTGTTGTCGAAACCGGGATGCCGAGCCACGTGGCACCAAACAGCGTCAACGCTCCCCCTGTTTCGGCGCAGAACCCCTGCATTGGATTAAGGCGCGTAATTTTCGACCCCATTGTGTGGACGATGCGCCAGCCGCCGAAGAGCGTGCCAAGTGCCATCGCAGACTGGCAAGCGATCACCACCCAGAACGGCACGCGGAATTCCGAACCCAAGTAACCTTGGCTGAACAGCAATACGGCAATGATGCCCATGGTCTTCTGCGCATCATTGCCGCCATGCCCGAGCGAATAGAGGGAGGCGGACACGAACTGCAAGATGCGGAACGTGCGATCCACGGCGAATGGCGTTTGCCGTACAAAGAGCCAGGAAACGAGAAGTACCAGCAGCAATGCAAGGAAGAAGCCGACAGCCGGAGAGAAGAAAATCGCTCCGACTGTTTTCAGGAAGCCGCCCCAGACAATTGAACCGAAACCCACCTTCGCCCAGCCTGCACCGACGAGACCGCCAACCAGCGCATGCGATGAACTGGAAGGAAGACCGAAAATCCAGGTGACGATGTTCCAAACGATTGCGCCCATCAAGGCCGCAAAGATCACCTGCGGAGAAACAATGGCGGGATCAATGATGCCCGTTCCAACCGTCTCTGCCACATGAAGACCGAAGAACGCGAAAGCGATGAAATTGAAAAACGCCGCCCATAAGACGGCGTATTGGGGGCGAAGCACACGGGTAGACACGATGGTCGCGATGGAGTTGGCCGCATCATGCAAGCCGTTCAGAAAGTCGAAGAATAGCGCAACGACGATCAAGCCAACGAGGAGTGGCAAAGCTAACGAAACGTCCATCAAACGTTCTCGATGACAATGCCGCTAATCTCATTGGCGACGTCTTCGAACCGGTCGACGACTTTTTCGAGTTCGCCGTAGATCTCACTGCCGATCAGGTAGGCCATGGCGTCTCCCTTGGCCCCATGGCGCCTGAACAGGTCTTTCAGGCCTTCGTCGTGGAGTTCATCGGCCCGGCCCTCGACGCGAGTGACCTCTTCCGCAATGGTAGACAGGCGTTGCGCGTTCGTGCCAACCTTGTTGAGAAGCGAAACTGCTTCTGCAATGAGGTTTGCTGCGTTGACGATCTGCTCGCCCATCTGCTGCATCAGCGGATCGAAGCTCGATTGCTCGAACAGCCGGATGGTCTTGACGGTCTTGTGCATCATATCGATGGCATCGTCCATCGACTGGATAAGGTCCTTGATGTCACCACGGTCGAACGGTGTAATGAAGCTGCGCCTGACCGCCAGCAACACCTCGCGTGTAATGTCGTCGGCTTCGTTCTCAAGGGTGATGATGCGCCGGCAATTTTGATCCACGTCCTCGCCGTTCAGAAGGTCGCGCAAAGCTCCCGCAGCACTGACGACGGTTTTCGAATGCTTGGAAAACATATCAAAGAACCTATCCTCCTGCGGCATCAGCTTACGAAAAATGTTCATCATGAAAAGTAGCTTCCAGGCTCGGCGTGGTTGTCATAAATGCGTCATAAAGGCCCGCAGGCGATCAGGGCAATGGGAAAACCGCAGGTCAGGCTTAATCTTATGGCGAAAAAACCTCGCAAACGGCAGTCACAGGAGCCCCGCGCTCTTCTTCGGCAATTGGCCGCAGTCCCCCATAGGCTATTTGCGGGGAGTTTCCCGCAGCAATACGCGGCACTCTGCTTCCGCGACATACGCGAACCCTCTGGGATAAAGGTTCTTCTCATAACATCAAGAGACAGCGGCCGGTGGATCATCCCCAAGGGGTGGCCCATCGAGGGGAAAAAGCCGTTTGAAACTGCAGCCACGGAAGCGTGGGAAGAAGCAGGGATACGTGGAGAAGTGAAAAAGCAGCCAGTCGGTCGTTACACATACTTGAAGGTGCTAGACAGCCAGGAACTTGTACCGTGCATGGTAGATGTCTTTCAGATCAGGATGGTTGAGAAGAAAAAAGACTTCAAGGAGAAGGGGCAGCGGAAGCTTGAGTGGGTCAGCCCCGAGGAAGCGGCCAGACGCGTCAGTGAGCCCGAGCTGAGAACACTGCTCCTCGGCTTTAAACCGCGAAAAGAATCCAAACATAAAGACGCGCGCGGTGCCGGATAGCTGCAGTCAAATAGCCGGAATCGAATACCGCGCTTGGACGTACGAAGGCCGGCTCCGGCACGCGTCGTATAGGCTCGGACGCCCAGGGTCATCGGTCGCGAGCCGAAGCGCTGTGCCGTGATCTGCTCGCCGCCCATGACTGATTGCGCAATTATCTCGCGGGCAGCGTTGCGGGCCTCTTGCTGAACGGCCGCGACGTTCGGCAAATCGACGCCTTCGTCGTCTTCCCACCAATTGATCCCCGGTACGGACGTGAAAATAATACCTCGCCATCGATGGACAGTCTCCTTCTATGCGATCAGAGAACAATTAAGGCTGCGCATTGTTTCGGTCGGTGAGGTGCGCTTACTCACAGACCGTCACCCACCCGGTGGCCGATGTGACCGGTTCGTTCCCCACAAAAAGGCCGGCTTCAGGTTACAACGTTGGTTTTATGTACGAGCAATTCGAGGACCAACTTTCGAAAGTCTGCTGGATAGCTGGGGCCACAGATGCGGGAAAGACCAGCATCGCGCTCGCATTGGCTCGGAAACATCGCTTGCCCGTGTATCACTACGATGCTCATGACCTCCGTCACCACCAGCGGCTCGCGGAACGGGAACCCAGATATGCGGCCTTTCTGCGGCAAACGCTGGATGAGCGGTGGGTGCGGCCGACACCGGGAGACCTGGCCGCGCGAGCATGGCAATCCTTTGAAGACCGTTTCCCATTGGTTCTGGAGGACCTGACTACCCTGGCGTTGCCGAATGGAATGCCGGTCATCGCCGAAGGCTATGGTTTGACGCCGCGCCTCGTGTCACCTTTATTGGGCGATCCATCGCAATTCGTCTGCCTCTTGCCGTCAGTCGAATTCAAAGACGCTTCGATGCAAAAGCGCGGCAAGGGACAATTTGGCGGTGACGTGAGCGATCCTCAACGCGCATCGGACAATCTCAGACGGCGGGATCAAATTATTGCTGATCGGCTTCGGGTGGAGGCGCAGACACTCGGACGCGATATCATCGAAGCAGACGGATCGAAGTTGATCGACGAGCTCGCGGTCGCTATTGGCCTGCGTTTCCGGCTGCAAGATGATAATGGATCAAGAACCCGCGCCGCCGCTCCTGGATTAGCCACCCTTCATTTACGGCGTGAAGTGGGGCAGCCGGACTAAATCAGAGAGCTATCGATCGTCGGGATTTCGCCTGCCTCTACCCTCATCTTCGCTTGGGTAAGTGCGAACTCTTTGGCTTCTGGGTCTCGGTGGAGGATCATCGCCAAGGCGGTTCTCGTAATCCGAAATCGGCCACAGGAGGGGCAGATGAATTCGGCAATGTCTTCCATTCCCGATAGCTCCTCCTGTGCGGGCTCATCGGATATTGGGCAGGTGTCGCTATGCCAGTTCATTCAGTCCTCCCGAGGTTGCATGAGAGGCTCGCGCAAGCGCTCGCCGAAGGCAATATGACCCGGGTAGCTGATTTATAGGTAGGCAGCGCTACTTCTTCAGCGCTTTCGCCAGCTCGTTGGCCTTGTCTCGGTTATTGCCGGCCTTTCGCCTGTTCGGCCGTGAGACGATGCTTCCACTTGAAGTAGTTGAGCTCATGCGGCACAGGCCCCATCTATGGTGTAGTAGACGCGACAATTAACCGATAGAAAAGGGCGATTATCTCCTCATGGCGCGTTCCGCAGGAGGGGCCGAGGATCGGCTGCAGTTATCTGAAAATGCTCCTTTAATTCAATTGGTAAGCCACTGTTGGTGGTCTTTGCTGCCTGACGCCGCATAAGTTGGCATGAGGTCACCTCGATCCCGCGTCTGCTTGCTTACGGCTGCCGCCACCGGTGAACCTTCTCACGCAATGCTGACGCGGCGCGTTACCTGACCGTTGCTCTCCCAATAGGTATGCTTCTTGGTAATCCAGGGATCATCCATGGCGGGCTGGATTTGCCCGGCCATATCAGTGGCGCGCGAGGTGACCGTGTGTTCGCCTTTCGACGGGTCTTTCCAGTCTAAAAACCACACCTTCCAGGCGAATTCGGCCTCTTCGGTAGAGTCGATCATCGCCCCGAGCCATGGGCCATCATCAACCTTCACTTCGACCTTGGCGATGGGAGCACCCCAGACCGCACCGCTGATCCGGTATCCGGCATCGCTGCGCGTCACTCTGGCAGGCGCGGACTTCAGCAACGCACGGCCGACCGACGTCTCGGCCCACACCGTCTCGCCATTGTGTTCTTCTTCGCGGATGGTGACGTAGTTTCGCCCCATCAGCAGACTCATGAAGCGCGTGTTGCGTATCTCAATGCGTTTGAGCCACTTGACGTTGGCGATGCCGTACCAGCCGGGTGCGATGAGCCGCAACGGGAAACCGTTGGGTTCCGGCAGGGCGGCCCCATTCATCTCGTAGCAGAGGATGTTGTTGGGGCTCATCGCATCGGCGAGCGACATGCTGCGGGCGAAGTTCTGATGCATCTTGACGTCACGAATGTCATCCTTGAGAGCGATGTCGCCGACGTCAGCGCCCCAAAAAACAACTTCGATGCCGTTTTCTTTGACGCCTGCCTCTTCAAGAATGGCAGCTAGCGGCGTGCCAGCCCAGCGGGCGTTGCCGATGCCACCGGTAAAAAATGGTAAACCGTGATTGCCCGAACATTCCATTGTGAAAACCACCTCTTGGCGGGGCCGCGCCTTGAGATCGGCGAGCGAAAAGCTCAGGGGCTTCTTCACTAACCCATCGATTTCCAGGTTCCAGGCATTTGCGTCAATGGTTGGCCGATCAAAATGCGCGATGCTGAAGAACTTGTCATTGGGTGTCACCCATGAATCCATATCCTCCCAGACAAGTTGGTTCTGGATGACCGCCGGAACGGGATTGGGCGGCGGCTGATCAAGCCATGGGATCACGGTCTCACCCGCCCGGCTTGG
>NZ_JABAIH010000058.1 GCF_012641395.1 Rhizobium sp. P32RR-XVIII
ACCGGATGTGAGATTGTACAGGCTCGAGAACGAGCCGGTAGTTGCTATGGGCTCAGACCATGGATCCGATTACGAAGGAGAAATTCGATGCCACATCAATGAACCGTTGACAAAAATCCTGATGTGAGGGATTCGTTGGCGATCCTCTGCGTGGTGCGATAGTTTTCAAGCTCGGCCTGGGCGTTGCATTGTCCATATGCCGGTGCGACGGCGATCAAGCTGGCGCCGACCATACGTTTCATTGAGTTGCCTCTCTACAGTTTTAACGCCGCTGCCCAGTTGCGCATGTCCTGAACATAAAGCTCAGGCGCCTCCATTGCCGCGAAGTGGCCGCCATGTGGTACGTCAGCCCAATACTGGATGTTGTAGCCTTTCTCCACAATGCTGCGCGGCGGCGTCGGCGAGCGCGAGTCGCCAGAATAGGATGCAAAGCCCGTAGGCGCGCTGACGCGCGTTCCCTTCGGCATTTGCTTCACATGCTCCTCTTCGCTTCCGGTGTAGAACCAAGTGGAAGTCTGGAACGCATCATTCATGACGTAGATCATGACGTTGGTCAGCAACTGGTCCATGGAGAACACCTGGTCGAACGACCGTGTGCGCTTGTCGCACCATTGGTAAAAGCGCTGGACCAGCCATTCCGCCTGTGCGACGGGATTGTTGGCCATGGCAAACGCAAGCGACTGAGGCTCGGTCGCCTCTAGCTGATAATAAGCGCCCCAGAGCCGCTCGTCTTCATCCGCTTCCGCATAGAATTTCTTCTCGGCCTCAGTCGCAGGGGGTATCTGCGGAGCCACGATCATCAAGTTGAGATGAATGGCTTTCACCGCTTCGGGGAAATCGATCGCGAGCCAGCCGGTCACGCCAGCGCCCCAGTCGCCGCCTTGCGCGTAGTAGGTCTCGTAACCCAAATTTTCCCGCATTAGCTTGTCCCAGAGCCGCGCGGTCGTCCTTGCGCCGATCGGCCTCTGCGGCTTGCCCGAGGCGCCATGGCCAGGCAACGAAGGGATGATGAGGTCGAAAGCGACTTCCGACCCGGCACCGAAGCGCGACGGGAAGGCGAGCGGCTCGATGACGTTCCAGAATTCGAACGTCGATCCAGGCCAGCCATGGGTGCTGAGCAGCGGAAGCCTCGCCTTGTTGGGGCCGCCTTCGCCGATGACGCGGATGAATTGAATGTCGAGGTCCTCAACGCGGGTTATGAACTGCGGATAGCGGTTCAGGTTCCTAGCCGCTCCCTCCATGTCGAACCCATTGACCCAATGTTCGATCAGGGCGCGAAGGTAGTCAGGGTCCATGCCATATTTCCAGCCGGAGCCCGGTATGGCCCGCGGGAATTGGAACTCCTTGATCTTTCCGCGCAGCGCGTCCAGCCGTTGGTCGCTCCAGACCACCTGGTACTCTCGCACGCCGCTAGGCAGAGCCTGCGCTAGAGTGGATCCAAACGCCGGCCTAAGCGCGCCAAAGGCGGTGACCGCGGCCGCGCCGAGCCCGGCCTTCAAGACCATGCGACGTCGTAGATTGGAGGGACCATCATCAGTCATGCCTAAGGGTGGGGATGCTACTTCTCGATCAAACATGATGTCTCCATTGTTCAATTCAGGAATTCTCACGTTCAGAGCCGGCCCGGCGGCGCGGCCAGTTCCTGGCCGCGTCCACTGGATGAGTTCCCGGTTGGTTGTGGGATGATTGACGCCGACGCGCTGCGGTCCGACGCATGGCATGGCACTACATGAACCCAGTTTTTGCCATGTTATCGGCGATAGCCGCGGGATTGGTCGATGTGGCATATGGCTCTGATCTCGGCTTTCGGCGCGAGGCTACTTCCGCCCGAGATAAGAAATCCATTCATGGGAAAAGCTGAAAAAATTTGAAAGCTATAAATGCGTCGCGCGCTTGAGGTAGCCGCAGCGCCTTGCAGACTAGGGGAAACGTGGCATGGAGCTGCTTCACCCGCGGATGAGATCACTCTACTGTGATTCCTCCGTGATAACTAACGTGCGGAGTTCGGTAGTAATTGCCACCTACACTCAAAGACCGCTTAGCGCCCGCCAAGCGGTCTGGCGGCTCTCGGCGCATCTATCGAAACTCACGCACGACCGAAATGGGGGCGCAACGCAGACGCAGTGCCATGACTGGCTTTCGGTCCTAGGCGGACGTTTGCTGCAATAATTGGGCCGACGGACTTCGTTGTTCCGCGCGGTGTTCGCCTGTACGGCTCGCCAACATCACGCCGAACGTCAGGAGGACGACGGCGACGGCGGTCGTGACGGCGAGCGGCTCTCCCAATAGGGGGACCGCGAGAAGGGACGTCAGCGCCGGAGACAGGGAGCCGATCGTTGCGCTTCGGGAAGCGCCGAGCCGGGAGATGGCGAACGCGTATCCCAGGGTCGAGATTAGTCCGGTCCCGACTCCCTGTACCAGCACGTAAGGTAGCGCCTCGCCGACAGTGAAATGGCCGAGATTGGTTCCGATCAGTCCGGCGAGCATCATCGACACGAGCGCCAGCAGGGAACCAATTGAGAGAAGGAGGCCGTTCGAGACCGCGTCCAACCCGGTCCGGCGCAGGCCGATCGTGTATACGGCCCAGATGAGGCTCGCGAGAAGAAGCAGTCCGACGCCCCGTAGTGTCTCCGCCGTAACGAGGTGGCGTTGCCCGGCGACCATGAGTACGACGCCCGCCAGAATCAGTCCGATCGGAAGAACCTGTCTGCCGGAGATTTTCCTTCCCGCGAACACGCGTGTTATCAGCAAGATTGCGAGCGGCGTCGTGCCGGGGATCAATGCGCCTACATAGGCCGCTGACGTCAGCCTGGCTCCCTCAGACGCGACGAAATAGAAAGGCACGCCGCCCGCCAGCACCAACAGGACGGCTTTGCTGTCGACTTTACGCAGCACATGAAGGCGGCCAAACAGGAAGGGCAGGAGAGCGACCGCGGGCACGACGAAGCGGATCAGAGCGACATCCGCGGTTGCCAGCGGCGACTTTCCTATGGCGCGCATAGTGAGCGCGAACCCCGCCCAGATGAGGACGACGAGCGCCAACACGACATAGCCTACAGTCGCGGTCTCATACCACTTGATCGCGGGTCTGGGGAAAGTCGCTGCAATGTCGGCCATGGGAAACCTCGATGTCAAGTTGAGTAACATGATATGCTTCTTCTGTTGGCAGTTTCTTGCTATCTTGATCCAATAAGGAAGAAAGATTGGCAGATTCTGCCAACAAAGGAGAAGCATGGACGAGAAAGACCGGCAGATCATCTGGACGCTGCAGCAGGACGGCCGCCTGTCGAACCAGGAGCTTTCCGAGAAAGTGGCGCTTTCGCCATCTCCATGCCTCCGCCGTCTCAGGCTCTTGGAAGAGAGCGGCGTCATCGAGGGCTACACCGCTATCGTCAACGAGGAGGCCTACGGCCTTCCGATCACCGCGTTCGTCCGCATCAGGCTTGAGCGCCATTCGGAAGCGGCCGTCGCGGCCTTCGAGCGGAAGGTCCGCTGCATCGACAGCATCCAGGACTGTTACGTGATGACGGGCGAGGCCGACTATCTCCTCCGCGTCCTCGTTCAGAGCCTGAAGGATTATGAGCAGTTCGTCAGGCAACAGCTTCACAACATCGAAGGCATCGCCGGGATCGACACGAGCTTCGCCTATGGCACCGTCAAGAAGACGACCGTGTTCCCGCGTATCTGAAGCGGACGGACGCTCGCCGATATCGGCATCGAGACACTTGGAGAAGCCCGTCCAGCTCCGCCGAGTTGGCGTCCGGATTTCGAGGCTTATTGCCGAGATGACATAATAGCGATATCTGCTTCTGATGCTGTGGACGGCTCCTCCGCCGGCATCGCGATGTGCCAAGATTGCGGTGTTGCTAGGAACCGCATGGGAGGAGCCATCCATGGAAGAGATTACCACGATTGGACTCGACATTGCTAAG
>NZ_JABAIH010000059.1 GCF_012641395.1 Rhizobium sp. P32RR-XVIII
GAGCATTATGGCCAGCGGCCTCGTTCTGCGCGCCGCATTCAAAGGCCGGACACATGGCAGCTCCGACCAGAAACGTGCAAAAAGTCGAAAACCTCTTGCCAACCCGGGGCCGTCCACACATGGCGCAAAGCAGACATCGCGTCATGTTAGAAATGGTTGTCCGGTTGAAGGGTAGCTGCTGCCCAAAGTTCTCGCTCTCAGATTTTGCTTGTCGAAACACCGGGGATATTTTGGATCAATCTCCACCGCTCTAATTCGAGCACGGCATCTGGCAGAGCACGGTGGGCGAGGGTGACGGGTTCGGTCTCCACGAGTATCGTTTCGACCAACGCCGAAATTTCCCCGTCCGTGAGATTGGCTCCGGCGGCCCGACGCGCGGCGTCGAAAAAAGCTTCCTCTGACCGGGCAAGCCGGAGGGCATGTCGTGGATATCCCGCCGCCCTCAGAAGCGCACTCAGCCATTTTCCATCCCAGGACGGTGCGCTGGCATAGAGCTTGTGTCCGCTCAGTGCATCGATCATCTCGGTCGCAATGATACCGACAGACACACCTTCATCCAGAAGGCGTTGGCGTGGAATGCCATGGATAGCTTCGGCCTCAGGCGACCAGTCCGTCCAGTCCGGGGCAGGGCGGATCAGCGCCGATCGCGATTGGCCATTTTCAAAGACCCATGCCACTTCAATGGGGAAGCTTTTCTTACTGAGAGATGAGGCCTCGAAATCCAAGAAAACAATCAATCCGGTATAACCAGCGTTCAAGCCGTCCTCCGCAATGGTTCTGACAAGTTTGCCCAACATCACCCGCATCACGCGTAAACTAAGGCGAAAGCACGTCCGGCGACTGCGAATGATCCATTACAGCCATTGCGGTGATCGCATCTCCAGAGAATGCTATCTGCAACCGGAATCTGGAAAAGCTATATCTTCGTCCACCTAATCCGCTAAGGAAGCGGGTGTCTCCAACATGGGCTGCCGGTATAAGATGCCGGATTCATTCAGCCAATCCGAATGCTTTCATTTGACGGCGTGGCGCGAGTGACCGCACCGACCACAACGCGGTCAAAATTATCGGAAGGCAGAGTAGATAAGAACTTCGTATGCCCGCCGTTTCGGCGACGAAGCCCAGGAGCGGAGGAGCGAGGAAGAAAACGACAAAAGACATCTGTGCCAACGCCGCTACGTTCAAGTGAGGGCTTCGATCCTTTCTCTGTGCTGCCGCAGAGACTGCCAAGGGATAGACCGCACTGCATCCAGCGCCCATCATCGCAAATCCAACGAGCGCGATGATCGGAACAGGTGCCAGCCAAACGCAGCACACGCCCAATGAAGCCAACGTTAGCAGGACGGCGGCAACCGCGCGGGAACCATGGCGATCAACAAATGGGTCTGCATATAGCCGGACCAGGGCCATGAAGAAGGTGAAAAGCGTAAGCCCCAGACCTTCAATGAAAGGCTCCACCGCGAAAACGTCTCGCATGTAAATCGCGGACCAATCGATTCCTGCTCCCTCCACAAGGAACGCCGCGATCCCGATTAAGCAAAGCGGCAACAGCGCTACTGTTGGCAAGGCAATATGGGAAGAACCTACTTGTCGTGATAATCCGGGTGCCGAGGCACCGGGCATTCCCTTTATGGCGATCGTTCCCACGATCAAAACGACCGCAAATGTAATCGCCAGATGGAACTGCATCGAAACGCCAGCTTGTCTGATTGCTGAAGAAGCCAATGCGGTCACGAAGAATCCAAGGCTCCAAAAACCGTGGGCTCGGTTCATAACGCCGCGGCCAAGCTGAGCCTCGATACGGTCGATCTCGACATTCAGGTTGATCTCAAGGGCCCCGGCCAGCAAGCCCTCGCAAAAGAGCACGAAGAAGACCAGTGGCGCGTAGCCAACCCATGGAACGATTGCGATCATCGCCGACGTGCCCAAAACCGTAGCGAATGCCGTTGTTCGTGCGCCTAGCTTGACGATGATGGGCGACGAAAAAGTCAGAGATGTTAACGCTCCTATTGCCGCGCCTATAAGCGTCAACCCAAGCTCAGACTTGTTTATGTCAAGCGCAACCTGAAGATCAGGTAGCCTGGATAGCAACGCTCCCATCGAAGCCGCAAACAGGAAGAAGCAAACATAAATCCGCTGCTCCGGCTCGATGCGCATTTCTGAAACTCCGGAAACTTCTTTGGCGTGAACGAGTGACGAGAGGAGGCGACGGTATGACCCTTATCGAGGACCTAACAGGGCTGGCTAGAGTTTTCTTGGGCTTGATGCATGAGTCAGCGGTGTATGGCAACCCATTGGCCGCCCGCCGTTTGCCATTCCCGACGTAATCGTCCTCCGAAATGCACTGATGCAGGTATCCGGCGTTCCACTCCACTGAGTATAAACAATCGTCGCCACCGCGACGACAACGAAGGCGACCACCCAGACAACCCACGAATTCGAGCGTCGGCTCTTTGGCGGTCTTGTGCGAAGACCAAGGTCGAGGGTTGAGCCGAGTGTCGGTACCCAGAACAATATGGAGCCTGCGGATCATGTCGGCCGCATCGAGACGCATACATTATCGAGGAGGGGCTCGAGGCAGCAGGCGACCCAAAAGGGGAGCGGCTGGTATATCGGCGCCCGGGTTTTGACGACATCCCAACGCCGAAGGCAATGGATGAAGCGATTGCTGCTTCGCTGCGGCGGTTTCGTATCGAGAAAGACCCATCCAGGGCAGAGCTGGCTCTCCTTCCAGGATCTATCGAAGCAGTCTATGGAAGATACGAGCGGGCGGTAACGAAGCTCCATGCCACACAGGTCCTTCACCTTTGCGCGAAGTGCTCGGGATTTATCCCGACGATCTGCTCTTCGAAGCTGCCCCTCATCTCTGGGGAACCACGGAAGAGGAAGCTCACGAACGGCGTCGTGTCACGAAGATGGTCCAGGCGCTTCCACCCAAAACACTCCGGACCGTAGGCACTCTACTGGACGCGATTTTCGCTTTGCAGAAATCGCCGGAGACATCATCTCCTCCACTCTGAAGATTTTTCACCAGGACAGTCGCTCCCCGAGCAACCGCGGCCGCGAGCATGGGATGTTCCAGCTATGTCGCACACGAGCTATCCGGCAGGAACTACCATAGGTAATATAGTGTTGGTCTCATCGAGAAGGTACGATGCTCGGTGGGCGGCCGCGCTGCATGTCGGATTTATGTGGCCTCATGAAGATGTTTCAATGGGATAGGGCGCCGCAATGGCATTGCGATGACCCTATAGGACAAAGCTGTTTGAAACAATCTTGGAGAAGCTCACCCAAGTGCATCATGCCTGTTTTGCAGGGTAGGGGATCAGACCTCTTCGTGCAAATGCGCCATGAACACTTCGGCTGGTGTTTTATAGCCGAGGCATTTTCGAGGCTGGTCGT
>NZ_JABAIH010000005.1 GCF_012641395.1 Rhizobium sp. P32RR-XVIII
GCTCCTCAGCAGACCCCATACAGCAGCGACCCCGCGTCGACTGCGGACAGAAGCAAGCACTCGGCGAGGGATTGAGCTCATAAGGGATTGACTCGGGAAAGCCCGTTACAGAAGCGACCTCACTCTGACACGGTGCAGGCCGCTATCCACCCCTGATGGGATCTCAAGACACCCGATACGCTGGCGACGGGCGACGAAGGGTTCGACCAGATCAGGACACGCTGCCTGCAGGATGACGGGTTACGCGTACCGGCGCGGGTGTTTGATGGCGACCGCAAGGACATAGAAGACATCGCTGCAATCTGACCCCCTCTCGTCCCGCATTCGACATAGATGACGCGCCCCGGTGCAAGGCCGGCTTGAGCCAAGGCGGGAGCAAAGAGCTTGGCTGTCGTCACACACCACAGCACCTTGCCCATTGGCGCGCACCAGCTCCGTCGATCAGGAGGAAGTCCAAATCCTCGAGCCGCCGGGTGTTGCGTGCCATTCGGACGTTCAACCTGACGCACATGAACCGGGGGCGGAACGCCTACCAGGCGAGCCATTGCAACAGCGTGGCTGATTACATGCAGGCAGATTGAGGAGGTTCCCTAATGCATGCCATCCTGGCGAACTCACCGTCGCCGATGCAGCCCCATTTCGCAATGTCGAGAACGGCAGTGCCAACCTCGGCCGTTGCGCGCCCCATGCCGACCATTATGCGGAGCCGATCTGAAGCTCCCGAAAGCCGTCCTTCCGCTTCGCTCGGTGGCAAGGTCCGGAACGCGCCCGCAGAATGGTCATCGAGCCACAGGTCGCTGTTGCTGCAAAGCGGACATGACGCAGTCACAACGCGGGTCGCTGTTGCGCCAGAATGCCGCCATTCCGCCCTATGCGGGTGATTAGATCACGAATTCCTCCTCGTACGTCTGTGGCTCGGGAACGACCGTAACCTCCACCGGAACGATCCAATTGGCCGCGTAGCTCTCGCAGTCGGAACGCGGGAGGTCGGGCTGCACGCACCCCGCCCCATCGATCGCGCGACATCGCAGTATATATCGCCCCACTTCTTCAGGGGTCCACATGTACTCCCACAAGCGCCATGCAAAGGGACATTCTGTTTCGAGGAGCCTTCCCTCGCGCCAGCCCCTGCCATCTCCGGTGCAGACCTGCACCTGCCGGATAACAGCCTCTCCGCTCCAGGCGGCTCCGAAAATCCGATACGGTTGGCCGGCGATGAGATGCGCCCCCTGCACGGGACGCGCGATCTGCGCTTTGACCTCCATCTCCGCAAGGGGGACCAGCCTGGGTTCCCCGAGGCTGCGCTCCCAACGGAAATAGTCGCGCGCCTGCCAGTAGCCAAGGAACGGTTGCTCCACAACCGTGATATGCGTGATCCACTTGACCCAAGCCATGCCAAACCAGCCACCCACGACCGCGCGTAGCGGGTAGCCGTGATCGCGCGTCAACGGCTCCTCGTTCATCGAACAGGCAAGGATCGTGCTGTGAGCGATGGCCTTCTCAAGCGGTAAACTGCGCGCAAAAGCGATGGGGCCGGGAGAAGCCGTTTTCTTGTTCGTGTCGACGACGCCGCTGTCGGCGCCTACGAGCAGAACCTCACGTGCGGTTCGCTTAACGCCCGCCATTTCCAAAATCTCGCGCAGAAGAACACCTGTCCACGCGGCATTGCCGACGGCTCCGTTCTGCCACTGCAACCCCTCCTTCGGCGGCACATAGTAGACGCGCCCGTTTCCTGCGCACTCGACGACGGCGGTGAAAGTCGTGCTCCGCATCGCCTTGATGCTGTCGAGGTCAAGTTCGATCGGCCGCTCCACCGCCCCGCCAACGCGCAATCTCCAGTCTCGCGCATCGAGGTCCGGCGACGGGAAATGGTTTCGCACGAAGAACAGCTCGGTTGGGATCAGCCAATCGGAGAGCGACGCAAACGGAAACTCGATGTTCGGTGGGGATTTCTGTCGAACTATTAGACTGGGTTGCTCTGCTGTCGGCATCGTCCTCGTCTCCCCTTCCAAGAGCACAACATCGGCTCTCGGTCGCGCGAATTCCGGTTCGATCACACCGCCCCTCGCAGTGCGTCTGTCGCGTTCCGCCTTCAGCCGCATTCTAGCACATACCGCCCGTTCCTCGGATCGACCTCGAACTGCAGCAAAGGGCCGATAGCGGTCATCTGTCGATGTCGCCTTTGCGCCACAACCGGTCATCCGTGGAGCAAGCACCCTCGGAAGAGTACTGGCAACTTTGGGATCACTTTAGCTTGACTACGTCATCCGGTTTCCACGTCTGGTCGAAGAACTCGACGCCGGTCCCATAGAGGCGCAACGCGGCCAGGAAATTGCGGCCGCTGACCGTTTGTATCCAGTTGGTGTCCGGAGCCTCCGCTGGCTTGCTCGGCCCGAAGTATAAGTCGACCGATCCGTCGCCGTTGGTCTTCACTTTACTGAAGGCGTTGACCGACGGCATGAGCTGTTCCGCTGCCGTCATGGTGCCGTCGGTAATGTTGTAGGCAGTCACCGCCCAGAACAGTGCGGCTGGGGGATGCGGCGGCAGGTGTAGCTTGTAGGATTTTGAGCCATCGAGGAAATCGCGGTCTGCATCGCGGGTCGCGAAGGGATACTTCGATCCGGCGTCAAGCGTGCGCATGACCATGGCCGGGGCTGAAGAATAGGCGATCTGGAAGTAGGAGGCGCGCTGGATGATATCGAGATAGCTGTCCTGCATCCACCCGGCGGTCGCACCTGCCCAAGTGTTCTGGTATCGGCGATCCTTGTAGTACAGGTCGCGTTTGTCCGGACGACCGAGCTGGCGGCCCGCAAGGATCATCTTCGGCGCTTTCTCGACAGCCTTTTGCAAGGCTGCCGTCTGCTTATCCGTTGGTTCGAAAGGAATGCCCTTGATGATGCCAATCGAGGCGAGCACGCCCCGCGTCACCGGATCGATCGAGGCAACCGGTTCGTAGTCGACGTATTCCTTGAGCTTTGTCCAGTAGGTGCTGCCGGTCGGATACATCATGTTGACCTGCTTGCCGCTTCCGTTGGGGAACTCCATCGGCTTGACGTCCTTCTCGACGGCCCACAGCGGGTAGATACGTGTCCGCTCCGCGTTCGCCACCGCTGGTGCTGGGTCCGGCCCGTTCTCGCCCTTCGGCATGATGGTGCGGAAGAAAAGGAATACGTTGTAGGTCGGAGACTTGAAGGCGAAATAGCCCTTCGGCACCTCACCCTCGTAGTCCGGCGGCAACAGAAGGTAGAGACCGCCTCGCGCACCGTCCGGACCGACCGCGCCGACATCGGTTAGCGTTCGCTGATAGAAGTCGGTGAACATGCCAATCACGTTGGGCGGGGCGGCGACGACGAGGGGCCCATCCTTCTTCAGGTCGAGGTAGCTCATGGAATAGATGACGTCGGCATTGGGTGTCGGAACCCACGCCCGGCTATCCATGCGATCCTTCCAGATCGGCAGCACATTATAGCCCCCGCCGAAGGTTGCTTCCGAACCGTCCCGCATACCGATAGTGTTGAGAATGGGCAGTGTCAGGACATAGGCTTGTATGGCGTTCTGATAGTAGAACTCGTCGCGAAGCGTTTCCGCTTCCT
This sequence comes from Rhizobium sp. P32RR-XVIII, assembly GCF_012641395.1. Classification (GTDB taxonomy): domain Bacteria; phylum Pseudomonadota; class Alphaproteobacteria; order Rhizobiales; family Rhizobiaceae; genus Rhizobium. Next base: position 3,594 of record NZ_JABAIH010000005.1, read on the forward strand.
GCTGCGGCAGCCAGTTTCCTTTGTTGATTTGCTCCATCAGCGGCGGGATTTTGCCGGTTGCCTCCTGCGCCATGAGATGGGAGACATCGACCGCGAACATCGTGCCGTTGCGAGACACTTGACACGTTTCCCGGCGCGAGGGCGACCTTCTCTTCTACGGAGCGGCGCGCGAGATCGGCGGTATCGTGCCCTACACCTTCCGCTTCGAGGCGATAGTATGCCTCTACGACTGTGGAGGCCGAGACACCCATCGTTTCGGCGAACCGATGGCAAACGATCATCCCGGCGCGAGCACCTGTTTGCGATTTTCGTACGATCGGCTTTCATCAACGCCTGTGTCCGCGTAGGCGGCATGCTTATCCACGGGTGTATCGACCGTCGAACGTCGCCCCTCGTTTCGGGTCGGCGAACCTGATCCCGACAGCCTCTCCGTCCGAGCCGGCGATCCAGGTTATGTCGTAAGTGGTGTATTCCGATGGTGGCCAGAACGACTGGAACCGCCCGTCGTCGTCCACTTTCCACTCTCCGGATGAGGGGTTCCCCTTCTCCGTGTAGACGGTGCTCCCATCGGCGGTGAACACCTGCGTTGCGCCGTCAGCGTAAGTGAATGGTGCTCGCGTCAGCGCACTGGGGATGTCCGCCGGGTCGATGCGGTCGCCATCCTTAACCGTGGATCCTTTAGATGTAGACATGTCCTGCTCCGTTCGAATGGTGTGTCTCTCAAGCGCTTGTGCCGCCACGTTCACGAATCCATGCCGCGGTGGCTTGGGGCTGCGTGCTCTAGCGAACTCGTCTCGGCGCGGGTGGCCGGGCGTCACCTAACGGTGGTTGTCGACCGTCACCACACCATTCTAAACTAGACTAGATCGCCCGCTGAGACATAAGTGCCAGTTTGCCATGATGTCGAGGCCAGTAGTGGTAATCGTTTCGATGCCCATCCGGCATCCTACGCTTGAAGAGCATCGTTTCATTAGAGAATGACGGTGACTGCTTTGTCGCACAGGTCCACCACTGTCAATCGGCGTCCAAAGTTCACCCCCTATCGGCCTGCAAATTTGGCTCTGACGCAGATTTGGTGCATCACTTTCATGTCGCACCGATCAGCGGGCTTGAAGAAGATCGAGCTTTCCGCGTCCGTACATTTGGCGCTTTACCAGCTTGAGCTTGGTGATCTGCCCTTCGGTCTGCCCATTGGACCATGATGAGATGATCGCCGCCCGAACCGCCTGAATGTCTTTAACTACGCCGTTGCCAAAGGAGGCGACCAGACTGTCTCGGGCGCGGTCGATCCACGGCATGAGCTGGCTTTCCATTTTTCGCCGAACCATCAGATGAAAGGGATGTGTTGCAAATTTTTTGGGCATAGAATGGTATTCTTATGCTCGAGGTGTATGAACCGCTGGAACCTATTTTTCGGGAGCTTCATCCCGGTTTGTGATCATGATTCTGGCTACTGCCGGGCTCTGGAACATCGCCGTGAGAATGATTTTCTCCGATTGAGCGCCATCAGGAAAGTTTGCAACAGAGCCGTTCAATCTCCAGTTCAGCCTCTACGTTGATTCTGTAGTCGTTCTCGGCAACCCGGCGGTCTATATCCTGCTGCCGGTTCTGACTCATCATGATCACTGGCGCCGCGTAGGCAGCCTGGAACGAAAGAGCAAGGTTCAGGAGGATGAAGGAGTAGGGGTCCCAGCCCTTCATCGCACCCAGTTGATTGGCCGCAATCCAAGCGATCAGGATCGCACTCCGGACTATGATGAATTTCCACGATCCCATGACACTAGCCACCGCATCGGCGATCCTCTGCCCCAAAGTCAGGCGCTCCGTCGTCAACGGCTCGTCCACGGCCTGGAGGCGGAGCAAGCGGCGCCGACGCCTCAGCGCAGCGAGCATCTCGTGCTCTTCTTGCTCGAGACCGTCTGATTCTCCGCTTGTCTCGTTCACGCTATCAGCACCCGTTTTTCCGAGCGCTGGGCCGGCACACCGCCGACCCCGCCGTTTTTCGCATCACGCCTTCAACCGTGGAGTTTTGCGGCGGTCTCAGCGATGGCTCTGCCCTGATACCGGGCGCCCGAGAGTTCGTTATCACTCGGCTGGCGTTCCGCATTAAGCCCAGCAATGGTGGTGGCGCCGTAGGGCGCGCCGCCGGTGATCTCGTCCAACGTCATCTGGCCCGCGAAGCCGTAGTTCAGTCCCACGACCGTCATGCCGAAGTGCAGGAGGTTGGTGATAATGGTGAACAGGGTCGTCTCCTGGCCGCCGTGCTGCGTCGCCGACGACGCAAAAGCGCCACCCACTTTCCCCTGAAGGGCTCCCTTCGCCCAAAGCCCACCTGCCTGGTCGAGGAAGCTCGCCATTTGCGACGACATCCGGCCGAAGCGTGTGCCGGTGCCTATGACGATGGCGTCGTATTCGGCGAGATCATCAATAATCGCGACCGGAGCGCTTTGATCTTGCTTGTAGTTCGCTGCCTTGGCCGCCTCTGGCGATAGAAGTTCGGGCACACGCTTGACGTCGGCGGTCGCACCCGCTTCCCTTGCGCCGGCCGCAATCTCGTGAGCGAGTTTCTCGATATGTCCGTAGGAGGAGTGGTAGAGCACAAGTATTTTGGCCATTGGGGTCTTCCATTTTGCTCGGGCGTGGACTGGTTTGTATCGGCGAGCGTCTGCTACTCACCACACGCCGGCGGCGCTTAGACACGCCAGATAATCTGGCGTGAGATCGACCGTAAACGTGTGGAGAATCGTTAGGTTTTAGCGGGAGCCGGGTAAAGCTATCGTATCGATAACCTCGGGGAATGCGGTCGAAGTAGGAACCCGCAACAAAGGTTCGACGTGTCAGCTTCGCAGTTCGCCGACGAGGAAGTCGGCGAAGGCCCGGGCCGAGACCTTGGTGCGCGGATCGTTAATCGCGTTGGCATAGGTGATCGGCAAGTGCAATAACTGGTTTTTTGCAACGATGCCTTTCAAACACAATGCCGCTCGCCGCCATCGTATTGGCAAGATGGAGTTCAAGGTGACGAACTGGGCAGAGTACGAGGCAGGCCTTCGCCGGCGTGGCAGCCTGACGCTGTGGATAACCGCGGAAGCTTTGTCGTCGTGGGGGGCGCCGAAGCGGACGACGCGCGGCGGTCAACCGCGCTATTCCGATCTTGCGATCGAGACCGCTCTGACGCTGGGCCTGGTGTTCGGCTTGCGGCTGCGCCGGACGGAGGGTTTGCTGGCATCGGTGCTGAAACTGATGGGACTGGATCTCGCCGTCCCCGATCACACGACGCTGAGCCGACGGGCACGGAGGGGTCGATCATTTGACAGACGGCGAGGCCGCTCCGTTTCAGCAGAAGGGCCCTGTGCACGTCCTCATCGACAGCACCGGGCTTGCAGTCTACGGCGCGGCCAGTGGTTGGAGGAGAAGCACGGTGCCAGATCTCGTCGCAGTTGGCGGAAGTTGCATCTGGCGCTGGATGCCGACAGCGGCGAGATCATCGCCCATGTCATGACCGACCAAGACGCTGGTGATGCCTCGCAGGTGGAGCCGCTACTCGACCAGATCGACGCTCAGATCGGTCAGTTCACGGCCGAGGGAGCCTATGACGGTAACCCGACTTACGACGCCGTCGTCAAGCACAGCGCCGATGCTGCCGTTGTCATTCCGCCCCGCGCCAACGCGGTGGAAAGGCCGGACACCGAGCCGCCTACTCAACGAGACCAACATATCGCGGCGATCACCACGGACGGACGAATGAAGTGGCAGACCGCGACTGGCTACGGCAAGCGTTCGCGGTCGAGGCCGCGATCGGTCGCTACAAGTCGATCATCGGTGGCCGATTGCGCGCACGAACCTTCAGAGCGCAACAGACCGAGGTTGCCATCGGCTGCGCCGTTCTCAATCGGATGCTTGCATGCGCACACCCGAAATCCATCCGTCGCATTGGAACCACCTCGTAAACGACGGCATCAAAGATCAGAGTCCGAAAACTCTCCGATCCCCGCACCAACGCTGTTCGAGACCGGTTGTTTCGTCGCCTGGTGCTGCAGGCCTATGACAAGGGATGCGCGATCACGAGATTGAAGTTGATCAATGGTGGCGGCCGCGCCGAGGTCGATGCGGCTCATATCCGTCCGGTAGACGCAAGCGGTTCTGATATTCTCTCAAATGGCATCGCGCTGTCCGGGACTGCCCATTGGATGTTTGACCGCGGGCTCATCGGCTTGTCGGATGATCTCGGCATCCTGATCTCGCGTCACGCGAACGATCCTGACAGCATTCAAGGCCTTCTTAACAAGACCGGCAAAGCGATTGTGCCGAGCGGAATTTCCGAGCGGCCGCATCCCCAGTTCCTCAAGTGGCATCGGGAGAACTGCTTCAAGCACTGAAGGCGAGGACTGCTGTCAACTTGACCGGATCGTCCGGATCAGTTCAGCGAGGCGATGTTCTGGCGGAGCACCTTTGAAAATTTCTTCAGTCCGGCTTGCTGAAGCGTGTCTACGAATCCTTCAACATATGGCGTCGTCTTGCGCAGATTAAGCCGCGCATGTTTGACACTCGAAATGAGCGCCTCCGGAAAGGGAGCGGGAAAAACGTGGGGGTAAGATTCTTTGGGTAGTCGGGTGCTTTTCTGAAAGGGCAGTCGTTGACAGCGCAATTGAAGATGAGCGTTTGGGTCGAACTTGTAGGGATGGATGGCGTTCCACGGCGTCGAGAAATTACTAACGTTGCACGGATCGTCGATGGGGCCCGTTTCGATAATTTCGGCCTCTCCCTGCAAGAAGGCAAGGAAATACAGCTGCGTCTGCAGCGGGAATTGACGCAGTTTCAGACCGACCAAGCCGGCCAGCAGGATCGGAAATGCCAAGAATGTAATCATCTTCGCGGGGTCCATGATTATAGATCTCGTACGATCCATTCGCTCTTTGGATCTTGTCGCGTGCGCGTGCCGCGGTGGGGAAGCTGCAATTGCGGGAAGGCGCAAGATTCGGGCACATCCCTCCCTACATTGCTGAATGGACGAGCAACGCCCGAATTGGAGCGAATCCAAGCTGAACTGGGCTCCCGGCTATCCTTTCGAGAAGCAGCCCGTGTGCTTGATATCTTTGTGCCGGCCTCGCGACCCCATAATCACCGGTCCCTGAGTAACCGGCTGGCCAAGGTTGCCGATCAGATCGAAAGGTGGGACATCGCGAGCCCCTATCGTATCAGCCGGGCCCGAGAATCCCCCGTTTCCGTTTTCATTGATGGCGCCTACATTCGTGCAGTTCCCGGATATCAACGCTGGCATTTCGAGATCGCCATGGGACGCGTTGTTTCGCAGGGCCGGCCACCACGTCAGTTCGCAGGTGCCCCGAATGTGGTCACTAGTAAACACGATGTCGTTCGAGCTGCGATGCGGGCGCAAGGATGGCTGCCAGGCAGAAATGTTACTGTTTTCAGTGACGGCGAAGTCGGACTGCAAAGCATCGTGCTCAGCGCAACGCGCGAGCCTGTGACGCATATTCTTGACTGGTTCCATCTGTCGATGCGCCTTCGGCACATTGAGCCGGCCTGGGAGGGTATAAGACATGTGCAAGATCTGAACGTCTATCTTCGCGACGTGGCAGTTCATGTGCCGAGGCTTCGGCATCTCCTTTGGAGTGGATATGTTAAGGAAGCAATCAGAGCCGCAAAGCATATGCTCTTTCAATTGGACCAGCATGCCAGGTTGCGCGCCACCACCAGCGAGCTCGGGGGTCTGTATGAACTGGTCAGCAATCTTCGCAGCTATCTGGTCCAGAACAAGCCTTCGATTGTCAACTACTGCCAGCGATATTGATCAGGTCAGCCGATATCGAGTTCTCCAGCTGAGAGTGCCGCCAACAGTCTCGTTAATGCCCGCATGAACAAAAAGCGTCAGATGCGCTGGTCTCCGCTTGGCGCTCATCGAGTCCTGCAGGTCCGAGCAGCCGTTGCAGACGGCCGTCTCAAGCACACACAGCTCACCCTCGCAGCGTGCCCCCAGCTTTTTCCCGCTCTCCTTATGGAAAATGTTGTGGGCAGAATCTTACGTTTAAATGCAAAACGACAACAGGCGATCTCCGTCCAGTCGATTGGCGACGTTCTCGTAGTAGGTTGACGGGGCAATCGGCAGCAGCCTGCAGATCGGCTCGACCCCGAATACGCTACGATGTTCGTCGATGAACGAGATCATCGCTTGAAGGGGCGGTCGAGCTCCCCTTGCCCGACAAGCGAATGCTTGCATTCGCTGAAAGGGACCATGGCGAAATAGGCCGAGGCTTTGCGCAGAATCTCGTTGGCCTGGCGAAGTTCGCGGTTCTCCCGCTCAAGAGCCTTCATCTTCTCGGCCACATCGCTCGGCAGGCCTGCCCGTGCCGCTGTCGACCTCGGTCTTCTTCACCCATTCGTGGAGGGTGGCTGGCGAGCAGCCGATCTTGGCCGCGATAGATGAAACGGCAGCCCACCGCGACGGATGCTCTGCTTCGTGATCCAGAACCATGCGGATCGCACGCTCACCGACTTCAGGTGAAAACTTGTTCGTTGTCTTGCTCATAGTGGCTCCACTTTCTCAGAAGTTGGAGCCTCCGGCAAACCCGGCGCGGTTCAGACCTCATGTCCTCGAGCGACGAATAACCGACCAAGGTGGTGAGCGCCGCAATACACGTTGGCATCTTGCCGACAAACTCAATGGCGTCTGCCGCCGCATCGTTCGGCGGACAATCACCGCGCCTTTGTCGTCAACGCCGACAACGCTGCAGCTATTCTTTCCTATATCGATGCCCAGTATAGAAATCGTCATGGATCGGCTCCTCTTTCTTCAATGACGGGACATCATACTCGATGTCCTCCGAAGGGCGGGCCATCCCATAATCAACAGTGGTGGTTTCCATCGGCGGCCGAAAGCATTGGCTGCGGCGCGCCGTCGATCAGAGCGGCTACGTTCTCGATGAAATCCTCCAGACCCGCCGCGACACCAAGGCCGCCAAGCGATTGCTGATCAGGCTGCTAAAGAAGCAACGTCTGAGACCAAACACATCATCACCGACAAACTGCGATCGTATGGCGCGGCGAAACGGAAAGTCATGCCAGATGTCGAACATCGATCTCGCGAAGGTCTCAACAACCGGGCCGAGAACTCTCACTTACCGCTGCGAAAACCAGAACGAATGATGCTGAGATTTCGATCAGCCGGCGGTTTGCAACGCTTTGTATCTATCTTTTCGGCAGTCAGAAATCTCTTCGTCGCAGACCATCAAAAGCGGTCAGCTCTCGTCACCCACATACATCGAATCCGCGCCATGGCGCACTGGAAGGCCGTGACCGCCGCGCGACCCTGATTTCGCAGATCCACACCCTCATGATCAGCAGTGATGAAACAACGTGACATCGCCCCTGTCGTTATGACGGCATGGCTCGCGGTGGGCATCATTCCCATTGTCCGGCTGCCGGGCGGTTTACGATCCAATGTGGCCCGTTGCGAGTGTTCGTCCAATATACGCCGGGGGCATGCTATTCATAACTATCGGTCATCACCGGACAGCCATTTCCTCCTGTACATTGGGTCGTAGCGCAATCGTCCAAAGCTCTCGCACTTGCATTGCCGTATTGGCCAAGACCTGGCGACCAACTCGACAAAAGAGGGACAACAATGGGGATAATTCATTGCTGTCCCAGAAGCACTCATCGATATTCTCGCGGAAGTCGGTGTGAAGAAGACCTCCGGACTGATCGGGGGCTCCTTAAGCCCATTGGGCGGTGCTCTCCGGAAGACCGACATGGACTGGGTTCGCAACCCGGCACGAAGAGGGTGCGACGCTTGCAGTGGCAACGCAGGCCAAGCTGACTGGCCGGTTTGCCGTTCGCGGTGGAGCACTGGGCCCAACACGGATCTTGCCGCCGGCCTCATGGAGGATGGCGGGGACCATACTCCCGTCCTGCCGGTATCGGGTGAGATGCATCCGGTCTCGGCGGCGAGTGGCGCTGCGCTTCCGACAGTGACGGGCCGATCGCCGTGAGCAACTGCAAATACTACTGGAGTGAACTCAGCCTTTAAGTTGTCGCTCAGAACGACAATGCAATGCACAAACTGAAAGGACTGCCAACATGACGACAAACGTGAAAGAACTTCCGAACGGAGAGCAAGACGCGCCGCCGGTGCGGAATTCGGCCCTAACCCACGCCGGGAAAATCAACCAAGTCCTTGCCGACACTCTGTCGCTTTACCTGAAGACCAAGAACTTCCACTGGCATGTTAGCGGTCCGCACTTCAGAGATTACCATCTCATGCTGGACGAGCAGGCGGGCGATATTCTCGATATAATAGACCCCCTTGCAGAGCGCGTCCGTGCGACCGGAGGCACTACGATCCGTTCGCTCGGGCAAGCCGCGCGGTTGAGCACGATCGCGGACAACGAAGCCGAGGACGTGGCGGCGGAGGCAATGCTCGCCGAGCTCATGGAAGACAACACCGCGCTGGCGACCTCGATGCGGCAGGCCCGCAAGCTCTGCGACGAGCTGGAAGATATTGCCACGGTAAGTCTCCTGGACGGATACATTGACGCTGCCGAGAAGAGATCGTGGTTCCTGCGAGAAACCGCACGGCCGCGCTGACCGTCAACGAAAGCGTTGTGTCGTAAGTCCGAAGCAGGAGGCCGCTGAGGTCAAATCCTGCATTCCGGAAGCAAACATCATGGGGCGGCGAAGAGCTACGTTCATTGTACTGTGGACCGAAGGAGCCATACTATGGGCATGAAAAAAAATGGAATCTCGTTTCTCGAGCATCGTGAGCTCGGCGATGTCATGTGGCTGCGCGATCACGATCGCGCCTTGGCACTCGCGGCCGAGCAAAGCAAACCGGTTCTGCTGTTGTTTCAGGAAGTGCCCGGGTGTTCGACGTGCGTGCGCTTTGGGCAGGATGTCCTGACGCATCCGCTGATGGTGGAATTGATCGCCGATCGGTTTGTGCCGGTGGCGATCTTCAACAACCACCCCGGCTCAGATGCCGAAATCCTGCGCCGTTACGACGAGCCATCCTGGAACAATCCAGTGGTGCGGTTTCTGGGGCCTGATGGAAAAGAGGTCCTACCGAAGCTGGCGGATCGCTACGATGCGTTGGGGCTCCACCAAAAGATCACCGCCGTTCTGGAGATGCGCAGCGAGGATGTTCCTGGCTATTTCCGCCTGCTCGGGCGCGACCTGCTGGTCGCGCATGGGCTCAGTAAATGTGTCACGTACACAACACCGTGCTTCTGGTCTGGCGAAACGAGTCTCGCCCAACATCCAGCGGCGATCACGACCGATGCCGGATGGGTCGATGGCGAGGAGGTGGTGCAGGTGCATTTCGATCCCCGGGAGGGCTCGAGCCCCGATCTGGATGCCTATGCCCGGGCGGAGGGATTCGCTCCGATCGACGGCGGCAGTTTCGAACTTGACCGTGAGCCGCAGTTCTACCTGCGCAAGAATTCGGCCCGCCATTTGCCTCTAACGCCGGCTCAGCGTTCACGGCTCAATCTAGCCGTGCCTTATCGTATTCCGTTTGCCGAGCTGCTCAGCCCGCAGCAATCCGCATGGCTTGCCGATCCGCAATTGCAGCAGTCTAGCGGGGATGAAACCTATCGCCAGGACATTCGGGTGAGTTGGCCGTCTCTGGTGGCGCAGCTTGGTTCTATCGGGAAAGGAATGCGATCATGGATGTAACCTCCATCGGCCTCATCGAGGACGAGGATATCCTGCTCGACCTAGCGTCGCTGGCGCTGAGCAATTTGGATCACGAGAATACGGATATTGCGCCCTATCTCGAAAGGCTCGAAGAGATCGAGGACCGGGTGTGCGACGAAGGGCGGATCGCGGTTCTTTCGAGAGAACGCGCCGCCGTGCTTTCACGCGTGCTCCATGGGGAGTTCGGGTTTGTCGGCGATACCGAAGCCTATGATGCGTCGGTCAACGCCGATTTTAGCCAGGTGCTCGACCGTAAGCGCGGCCTGCCGATTGCGCTGTCGATCCTCTATGTCGCAATGGCTCGCCGGGTAGGATGGAGCGCCTACGTGCTCAATCTGCCGGGCCACGTGCTGGTCCAGATCGGCGAAAGGAGCCCTGTGGTGATCGATCCCTTCGCGGGCGGCAGCTTGGTATCAGAAGGGAAGGTTGCGGCAATACGCCGGGCGTATCTCGGCGAGGAAGGTGGGGGTTCCGCACTTAGCGTCTTGCGGATGAGCAATCGTGACGTGCTGGCTCGGTTGTTGAACAACCAGGCCGTTCGAGCTGCGAGCGAAAACGACCCTCATCGGGCGCTGGACGTGTATCGGCGGATCACGCAAGTCGCGCCGGGTGTGCTTGATGCCTGGCAAAAGCTTGCGCGCCTGCAATTGGGGTTCAACGATGTTGCAGGTGCCAGGGAAAGCCTGTTCGCCATGTCGGAAGTCGCGCCCGATAAGAAAACGCGCGATCGAATCATGGATGCGTTTGAAGCGCTCAGTTCGACCGGACGTGTTGCGCCCTAGCCGGGGTCGCCGTATGTGACGCCAAGGGGCGAGGACGAGGGCCATGCGTCAGTGGAAAAATCTTCTGGGTGGCTTTCGCTACGAATATTCCCACTGATGACGGTAATAGCAAGGGCCCCGAAGGACCCCATGCTTTGGCGACTCATCCCAAGCCGAAAAGGCGCAGCACAATCTGCGCCTTTTCCAATAGCGCAGCGCCCGCAGTTGCGGCTGCGATAGTTTTCTCGGCACGGGTGAGTGTTTCCGATAGCCGAATGGCGCCGTCTTTGCCGTTCAGCGTGTCTTCGAGGAGATGTCGGCGCGATCCGTATTCGACATTGCGCAGATCGTGTCCGTCCAGATAGATGAGATCGAATGCGTATAGGATCGCGTCGGAGGCACGGTTACCCGCATTTTTGCCGGATGCGCCAAGCGATGGTTGCATCGGCCCGAAATCCGGCCGCCCCTCTTCGTCGAGTACAACGGCCTCGCCGTCGATGATCATCGTCGCCGGCCGAGCGCGCGGGCTGCCTGTTAGATGGCCGGAAACCGATGCGGCTTGCCGAAGCTTTTTAGCTGTGGTCATGTCCTCGTTGACATGGCACCCAAATGTGCGTCGCACATGGTGACGTATGCAGAGCAAATCCGGCAAGTATATAGTTGTGCCGCGATGATTGGGCGAGCGTTTCGATGAACGAAAGCCGCGTAATTTCTAACATGGGAGGAAATGATTTGAACGAGACTCAACAACTGTGGGAATGGCGCGAGAAGATCGCAAATCTCTACTACGAGGTACGTTCTAGTCCGGACGCGGTTGCTGCCTGGAGGCTTTGGTGCGACACCCGTTCGACCCTGTTTCGCGACCATCCTCAGTCGCCAATTGATTCGGCGGACCGCAAGACGTTCGAAGGGCCGACGACATTTTCTTATGATCCCTCGTTGCGCCTGACGGTACAGCTTGTCCCGGTAACGCCGGAACGGACAACCGTCGCAACAGGGGTGGATGGCGACCTGTCGATGCATGCATTCTCCCGTACAACGGGGCTGGAGACCAGATTGGGTGGCGAATTGACCCTTTACTGGATTGAGGGGTACGGCGGTGGCGTGTTCCTGCCGTTTGTCGACGCGACCTCAGGGACCGAGACGTATGGCGGTGGCCGATATCTCCTCGACACCATCAAGGGAGCGGATCTCGGAGTTGTCCGTCCAGACGGCACACTAGTGCTCGATTTCAACTTCTCCTATTTTCCTTCGTGCGCCTATTCTTCCCGCTATGTCTGTCCATTAGCGCCATCGGGCAATCGACTGAAAGGCGCGGTGAGAGCCGGAGAACGGCTACCTATCTCGAAATGAGCCGCGGTGAATCGGAGATGCAGTGATTGTGATGAAAGCACATCCCTTGCAAATAGGATTCTACTTCCTGCCATTCACTGTCGGTGCGGTAAACCTTTACTGCATCCAGTCGCCTGATAGCTATTTTGATTGGGCTCGAGGCTGATAGTTGAGTTGACATCAGAATTGCTTTGTCAAGAAAGAACGACAGGTCATGGCTTGTCGCCCACCCGGGGTTCAGTCCCCTCAATTCTTGCGCCCAACATTTATCGGAGCTAAGACCAGTTTTCAACCGAGTTAAATTTCGATCTAAAAGACCTTTTTAAATAGATCGGAAGCTGTGGTTCCATAATTGTTACTATGCCGTAAGATGTATCGTAAGATATTACAATAGTTAATAAAGGCTAAGTGTCCTCTGTTTGCAAAGTAAGAATGTCAGTCTCTCCCCGTTTTTGAAAACGGCTGAGATTGCGGATGGGATTGCTCGCGATGAGCGAGCGCGATCTACAGCGGGTCGAGATTTTCTCGAAGGTAATCGCCGGCCGCATGACGTTGCTATCGGAGGCGTCGGCTTCCAGCCGCGGGAAAGCGAACCTCAGTTGGACTCCGTGGAAGCGCGTTGCTGGTTCAAACGAAAAAGCCGCATCAGTATCTCATCCTCGGTCAGCAGCTCCGAGCGCCAGTCATCGCCCCAGCCATAGGCTTCTGCAGGCCACGAACACGCCCTGCAGCGGCCGGAAGGGCGGCATCACAGGTTGTCAGGGCGAGACCTTCATCTGCAACGACGGGTCCGTTTCGGCGAGCAAGAAATCCTGCTCGTCATACATGGGCGGCGCCGTCGGGCTGCTCGGCGGCGGGGCATCGGAAATGGAGCCCATGGTGAGCGGAGAGTGTTCCTGCCGATCCGGAGCGTATTGCACCGGTCCTCGCGGAGGGCGTTACTGCACGACAGATAGTGGTCGAAAGAGCTATTTGCGTAAATGAGGAGTGGGCGCGGTCAGCAACGGACCCGGCATAAGATCGGTCTCACAACCTGGAGAAGCCAAAGCGCGAGTGTCCCGGAAGCTGGCTTCGACTCGGCAAAGGTAGGGAAAAAGGTCGTGTCCCCGGGAAAATGAAGAGAGAAGCTGAAGAAGTGGGCTCCCAAGGCCCCAGACTAATCGGAGACTTCCCACTTCATAGCGCAACGTGGGCGATCAACGTTGCTTCTGCCATCGAGGCAATGTCAAGAACACAGCCAGGCGAACCTCCGTCATGGACGCATGTATACCTTAGTTTCCATGGGCAGTGTAGCCGAAGCCTATCGAACACGACGGCGCCTTCGGCCGATCGTCTCGTTTGCCGCGCTCTCGTTTTGTGGCTGAAGGGAAAAAAGTGCGTCGGCGACGTCGCGCCGACGCACTCACCTCCGTTACTCAGCTCGATAGTGGGCGTAAATGTCGACTCCCTGGGAGCCACCTTCGGCACGGTGGCAATAGCCGCCGCCGACCTTCACGTTAAACACCCTTGGCGCATCGATCCACGTGCCAGCACCATTTGCGAAGAGCTGATAGGAAATGGTGCCATCCGCGTTCCAGGTGAAGTTGCGAAATACGTGGCCGTTGTTGCCGGCGGTCTCCACCACCTCGATGCCGTCGAGAACGCGATAGGAAGGATCAAGGCGGTCACTGAATGGAACCTTCGTCACGAACTGCTGAGTGGTCTCGTGGCAGCCATTGGCCTGAACGAAGTTCGACGCGATCTTCACGCGACCGATAGGAGCGGAGGAGGGCTCCTCTGCCGCAGTGGGGGGTGCCCGCGGTGAGCGATACGAGTAGGGCGGTGGTTGCCGAAGAAGCGTGAGAGAAGATGAGGGCTTGGATTTCATTTGGCCTCTCCGTCTGGAGTTGGTTTCTATTCACCTCCCCAGAAGACAACCAAGTGCGTGGGTGGCTGTTTCGGAAGCTGAGTCCCGAAACAGCCGCACCCTTATTTTGCGTAGACGCCGATATGGACGGGGCGGTTTACGCGGGTTTTCAGAGCCTTTGACATATTACTTTCCTCTCTTCTTGATGATCTCTATCGCGTCGGCGAGTTCGATAGACGACGACACGGGTTCAAACAGCCACGCAGGGTCCCAGTTTTCAATGGGGCCCAGACGGCTGTCCAGTTTTGCGGCATGATGTAGCTGACGCATGTTATGATGTCTGTCGGTCGATAGACTGACCGGCTAGAACGGGGCATGAGCACAAGACTGGCCCACACCGACACCTTCGAGCATACGATCTCAGGACTTCTGAAAAAGCGGGCCGACCTGTTCGGCGAGGCGGAGCGGCTCCGCGACCGGCGGAGATCAAGAACGATATTCACGCGATAGACAGGGGCGCTGCAGTCCCTGGGCTACAGGTGACCTCGACGCTGCCATGCCTCGGCAGAAGCGGAACGTCATCTTCGGACGCGGCGAGCTGACGCGCGCCATCCTGTCAGAGCTTCGGGACAGCGATCGTCCTCTGTCCAGCAGGGACATAGCGCAGAGCATCGTGGCGCTGCGCGGCGACGATGCCCGAGATCGGAAGTACGTGTCCGACCTGGTGAAGCGGGTGTCGAAGGCGCTCCGGCAGCAGCGCGAGGAGGGCCATGTCCGATCCGCGAAGGATGACAGAGGCAATCAGGTCTGGACAAGAAGGACGCGGTAAGCAGTGACAGGATGGCAGCCGCGGTCATCGAGTCGTTTTCGATAGCGACGTATCTCCGAGTTGACCACCGATCTACTCCGGTAAGCCTGCCAGCCGCAATCCCTCGACATATTTGTCGAGGAGCGCCTTGTCACGATAAGGCGCGCGGGAAGTGTATCGCTCAATCGAGAAGTCCGGATTGATTTTCAGCAGTTCGCTCGCTGCGCGGCGTGCGTCCTCCGGTCGTCCCAGTTGAGCGTATGTTGCGGCCAGCAATCGGTAGGCAGGTCCCGGCTCCGCCATTTTTTCCAAAAGATGCAACGCACCCAGATAGTCTCCGGAAAGATACTTGCTGGCGGCAATGTCCCAGAGATACCAGTCGGGTCTGGTTGGATTAAGCCGGACGGCCAATTCGCCGATCCTGATAGCGTCTTCGAGATGCCCGAGATAGCCCAAGGCGTCGCAGTAGTCAGCGAGGAGATCACAGTTATAAGGCGCCAACTCGCGGGCGCGTTCGTAGCAGCCTATGGCGCGCTCAGCCTCACCCCTCCATAGGTGGACGAGGCCAAGCGCCCAGTGCGCGTCGGCTTCGTTGGGATTGAGCTGCAGGGCCTTGCTCGCCCATGCAAACCCCGTAGACAGCGCAGTATCAAAGTCGACGCTTTGATTCCATTTCAATTTCCGTAGCTCGATCCAGGCGAGTCCGAGATATGGACGCGTGTAGCTCGGATCGTCGTCAATCGCTGCGATGAACATCTCCTTCGCAAGTGCGACATCCACCGGATTCCAGCTTCGTTCAACATGCCTCCCCCGCAGATAAAACTCATAGGCCTTTAGTGCCGTTGCCGGTTTGGCGAGAACGCGTTGACGTTCAGGCGCAGAGCTAGATGCGGCGAGGGGAGGCAGCGGAAGCTTGCGCCAGTGATGGCTCTTGTCTTCCATAGACCAGACGCAGTCGTACGGGCCATCGGTTTGGATCGCCGACTTCTTCGCGGAGGTCGGCGTGAAACGACGCTGGCCAGTCAGGAGCTAAAGCTGCAGGATCAGTCGTACAGTTTCGTTCCGGCAGGATAGAAGAGCATACCACAAGGCGCCGATCTCGAGCTGCGTCAGCGCACGCTTATCTTCCTTCCTTCGACCACCTTGGCGCGCTCCAAGGCCTTCGATAGGTCACGAGCGGGATTCGAGGAGACACCCAGATCCGGATTGTTGATGATGTAAGTGAAGCACGCTTTGATAGCCGCAACGGTGAGATTGGCCTGACGGATACCTTGACCCTTGGCTTCTCCATTCCGTCCGCGCTGGATGATGTTGTTGCGTATACGGGCGAGATCGGCCGTCGTGATGGAAGCAACAGGCTTTCCATGGATTGGCACGAAGTCCGCATGTAACCCCTCAGTGACACCGAGGGCCGAACGGTAGCCGCGAACGGTATCCTTGTTCTTATTGAACGCCGCCCATTCGAGGTAATAGTCCCGCGCGACTTCCCACGTGACGCCATCACCATGCTCGACGGCATGGAGCTGTTTCGCATCGGTGATAGTGCGGCCGGCTGCGAACGATTTGATGAGAACGGACAGGTCTCGGCCCTTCGCAGCCTCCTTGCGAAGCTCGAGAACGAGCTCCCGGAGGATAAGAAGGTCATCGAGGCCAAAGGCGTTGAAGGGCGCGATCTGGAGATTGGAATCTCGAGTTGAGTAGTACCAGTTCGTGCCAGTCTTGCTGTTCTTAACAGCGAGACCCTTCGTATCTGCATCCCTGTAGATGACCGGGGAACTGGGTGCTTTCTTGATCAGGTTCTTGATCTTGGTGAACGTGTGGCCTGTGAAGATTTCGGAGGGCATTGGGGATCGCTTTCTCTTGTTTGAGAAAATGGTCGCCCGGATAGAAGCACTTGGCAAGACCTAGACCCGAAAACACATCAGTGTCAGCGATTGAAACACGCGTGATTTAGAAACGCGCCGCTAAGTCACATCCAAAAATATTGACGCAAATAGGTGGCCTTATGTGTGGTCAACAAATTTGCCCTTGTTTCTAAGGCCTTGATCCGTCAACTTTGTTGACAAGCGTAGAAATTGCGAGCAGTCAGAAATGGAAGACCCTCTGTCTCTTAATCAGCGGGTCGTAGGTTCGAGCCCTACATCACCCACCATTTTCCAAAAGAACTCAATGCGTTGGTTGCGTTCGTCGGGCGTGGAGACACGGGTACGACGCTTGGGAAACAAATGAGAGCATTTCGCCTCTAGCCTAAGTGTCTCCCTCAACACGATCGCTTGAACCAAGGGTAGCCTTGTGTGGCGCTCGACCCCGGGGCAGGTACGGCGAAGGTGCTACTGGGACGGGCAGGATCGCTACTGCGACGAGGCCATCAGAGGGTCCTCACCGATTGCTTCTACCAGGAAGTCGATGGCTGTCCTGACGCGGAGCGGCATGCTTCGGCGGGATGGATAGACCAGGTTGATCGGCAGGCGCGTCGGTGGAAAATCCGGCATTACGTTTATCAGCCTGCCGGCTTCGATATCGGGGCCGGCAAGGTGGTGGGACAGGATCGCAAGGCCAGCTCCGGAAAGAGCGGCGCGATGGACCGCAACGGAGTTATTGGCGATCAAGCGCGGTGCGATCCGCACGGAAATCTCGTCGGCTCCGTTGGAAAACGACCATGAGCGGCCATCGCCGCCACGGCTGTAGCAAATGCAGGCGTGGCCAGCGACATCTTCCGGGGTCTTCGGCGTCAACCTTGTCTGCAGGTAGCCGGGCGCGGCAACGAGAAAGGCCGTCGTCCAGCCGATCCGGCGGCAGATCAGGCTGCTGTCCGCGACGGTGCCGAGGCGGACCTCCAGATCGATTCCCTCTCCGACGAGATCCGACGGCTCCTCCCGAAAGAGCAGTTCGACGGCCAGTCCCGGGTGGCTTTCGAGCAGGCTTTGCAGGCGGTCGCTCACGTAAAGCCCGAGCGGTGAGGGCAGGCTGAGCCTGACCTTTCCCGATACCATGGCGCCTTCGGCGCCGCTGTTTTCGCCAAGAGCATCGACCGCTTCGATGACCTTGAGCGCCAGCGGGATCATGTGCTCGCCTTCAGCCGTCAGCGCCAGCGCGCTTGTCGTGCGATGCAGAAGCCGCGTGTTCAGATAGGCCTCCAGGGCGGAAACCTGCCGCGACACGGCGGGCTGCGTCAGATTGAGATCAACGGCCGCAGCCGAAAAGGAGCCGGTCTCCGCGACCCGCAGGAACGTCCGCAACGCGCAAACAATGTCCATTTGGTCCCCATACTTCTGAACATAAGCCTTATGTCCGCAGCTTATGCAGGAATGGCTTGCCTGTCCAGAGATTGCGGATATCTTGTATCCATAAGGATATCAAATGTCCTTAATTAAGGAGAGAGACCGATGACCCAGCGCCTGAACTACGCCCAGCAGTCCCCCGAATTCTTCAAAAAGCTTTCCGACCTCAGCATGGCGATGAAGGACAGCGTTATCGATCAGAAGATCCGCGATCTGGTGAATATCCGCGCGTCACAGATCAATGGTTGCGCCTTCTGCCTGGATATGCATGTGAAGGAAGCCAAGATTCACGGCGAGAGCGAATTGCGCCTCTACCATGTCGCCATCTGGCGGGAATCGAACCTCTTTGTCCCGCGCGAACGCGCAGCCCTTGCCTGGACCGAAGCCGTCACCGAGCTTCCCGAAGGCGGCATTCCGGATGAGCTTTATGAGCGGGTACGCGGCCAGCTCTCCGAGAAGGAAATCGCCGATCTCACCTTCTCTATCATGACGATCAATGCCTGGAACCGTGCCAGCATCGCCTTCAAGGCCGTGCCAGGCTCGGCCGACAAGCTCTACGGCCTCGAAAAGGCCGGGCTGAACTAAGCACAAGCAGTAAAATATCAAGGCGCGTAGCGACAGCTGCGCGTGACCGGCACGATTGCAAAACGGGAGCGCATCATGTCGCAGCCAAAGACAAAACCCGGTACGATTGGACAGCAGGAGACTAACATGAGCTTGGACAACACCTCACACGCCGGTAGAACGAGACCCGAAGAGTTGGTTCCGTCGCGTTACGCGGTGCGGATTGGAGAACTTGAAGTTCTGGTGGTCAGCGACGGCGTGCTACCACTCCCAACCGAAATGCTGGGACACAACGCTGATCCAGCCGCCCGGGCGACCTGGCTGGGCGACATGTTCTTGCCAGCGGATGCTTTCGACTGGTCGCTCAATGTGGCCCTGGTACGTAGCGGTGATCGGACCATCCTGATCGACGCCGGGCTGGGACTGGACCCGAATTTGAACTTGCCGCGGGCTGGCCAGTTGGTCAGGCGGCTGGACTCCGCCGGCATTGATCTTGGGTCTGTGACCGATATTGTGCTTACCCATTTGCACATGGATCATATCGGCGGTCTCCTTGTCGAAGGTGTGAAAGACCGGCTGCGGCCAGATCTGCAGATTCACGTGGCAGCTGCCGAGGTCAAGTTTTGGGAGTCGCCCGATTTCACCCACGTCCACATGCCGCCGGGATTCCCGGACGCGCTTAAGGCAACCGCCAAGCGTTTCATGGAGGAATACCGGAGCCATCTGCGGCAGTTCGCGGAGCAATATGAGGTGGCACCAGGCGTGGTCGTCCAGCGCACCGGCGGCCATACGCCCGGGCACAGCGTAGTCCGTTTGGCATCTGGCAGTGACCGTCTGACATTTGCTGGCGATGCCATTTTCGCGGTCGGCTTCGATCACCCTGACTGGTTCAACGGTTTCGAGCACGATCCCGAAGAGGCAGCTCGGGTTCGCATCCGTCTTCTGACGGAGTTGGCACAGACTGGCGAACAGCTCGTCGCCACTCACCTGCCGTTCCCGTCCGTAGGTCGGGTGGCGATCGATGGCGATGCCTTTCGCTGGGTTCCGGTTTTCTGGGACTACTGACCGCTTATTGGTTTAGGGCGCGCCCGGCTAGGCCGAACAAGCTCTACGGCCCGAAGAAGGTCGGCCTGAACTAAGCCTCACTCCCATAGTAAAATATCAAGGCGCGCAGCGCAGCTGCCGCGAATGGAGGATTTTATCATGAAAATCGTAATCATCGGCGGAACCGGCCTCATCGGTTCCAAGACCGCTGAACGCCTGCGCAACAAGGGTCATGAGGTTATCGCAGCCTCGCCCAATACCGGCGTCAACACGATCACTGGCGAGGGCCTTGCCCAAGCGCTCGCTGGCGCCGAGGTCGTGCTCGACCTTGCAAACTCGCCGTCGTGGGAAGACAATGCCGTGCTCGAATTCTTCCAGACCTCGGGCCGCAACCTGACGGCGGCGGAAAAGGCAGCCGGGGTGAAGCATCATGTCGCGCTTTCTATCGTCGGCACGGATCGCCTGCCGGAAAGCGGATACCTGCGCGCCAAGGTCGCCCAAGAAAAGATCATCCGGGAATCCGGCGTTCCCTACACGATCGTACGTTCCACGCAGTTCATGGAATTCCTCGGCGGCATCGCTCAAGGGGGCACGACCGGCGACACTACCCGCCTGTCGACGGGCAATCTGCAGCCGATCGCCTCCGATGACGTCGCAGACTTCATGACAGACGCGGCCCTTGCCGCGCCGGTCAACGGCATCATCGAGATTTCCGGCCCTGAGCGCGAGCGCCTCTGCGATTTCGTCGCTCGTTACCTCAAGGCGATCGGTGATACCCGCAAGGTCGTTCCCGATCCGGAAGCCCACTATTTCGGCACCAAGCTGGAAGACGGTTCGCTCGTCTCCGACAACAATCCCCGCCTCGGCCGGATCAATTTCGACCAGTGGTTCGCAACCGCTCCGCGCCGATAACGGGCGCGGACCGCACCGGATGCGCCTTGCCCCTGAGGCGCATCCATTCAACCCCCAAAAGGAATGGAAAGATGAAAAAGTTGCTCTTCGCGGCGCTCGCAATCACAGCGCTTTCTTTCGGCCCCGCCTCCGCCGATTACACGGGCGGCGGTAAGGACGCCAAGGTTACCCTGGTCTATGAACATGAATTGCCGAACGTGCCGGGCAAGAGCATCAAGGGCATTCTCGTTGAATACGGTCCCGGCGGTTTCTCCGAGGGCCATACGCATCCGACTTCGGCCTTCATCTATGCGACGGTTCTCGAAGGCTCGATCCGCAGCCAGGTCAATCACGGCCCGGTGAAGGTTTATAAAGCGGGCGACAGCTTCTCCGAAATGCCGGGCGACCGCCATGGCGTCAGCGCAAATGGCAGCAAGATCAAACCCGCCAAGCTGCTGGCTGTCTTCGTGGTCGATACCAACCAGAAGGAATTGACCTTCCCGCTGAAGAAGTAATACCTGAGGGCTGGATGCCAGTTATCCGGCCCTCTGACAAACGCCCAACCCTTGCCCGCGAGCCGTGCCATGTTGAGTGATCCTCTTCTGCTGCCGTTCCTGCTGATCGATTTTCTGGGGATCGTCGGCATCGTCGTCTGGCTTCTCCAGGGTCGCAAACGCCCGACCGAGCGACTTGTCGTTCAGATCCTCTTCTTCGCCGGGATGACGGCCGTGCTTGGCTTCAGCGGCATCCTGCCGCATCGGGTGAGCGACACCGATCCGAAGGGCGTCGTCGCGCCGCTGGCCACGCTGGCGCGCGTTCTCTGGTGGACCCATCTGGCATGGGCGACCATCGGCTTCGTGCGCATCTATATCGTTCTCGACCGCAGGCCGAGAGAAGCGCGGCTGATCCAGGATCTGATCGTCGCCGCCGTCTATCTCGGGGTGACGCTGTCGATCATGGGTTTTGTCTTTGGCGCACCGATCGGAACGCTGGTGGCAACGTCCGGCGTGGTTGCCATCATCTTCGGTCTTGCGCTTCAGAATACTCTGGGCGACGTCTTCTCCGGCATTGCAATTACCCTCGGCAAGCCATTCGTCATCGGCGACTGGATTCAACTGGCCGACGGCACTGAAGGACGCGTCGTCGAAAACGACTGGCGTTCGACACATCTGCTCACCGGCGCTCACAACGTCGTCGTTCTGCCCAACAGCGTTCTCGCGAAGGTCGCTCTGACCAATCTCAGCCGTCCGGACGAAACGCATCAGATCGCGCTGACCGTCCGCATTGCCGCGGCGCACACACCCCAGCGCGTCGAGGAGGTCATGCTGGCTGCCCTGAAGGAGAGCGTCAGAATCGTTCAGGAACCGCCGCCGATCGTCGTTCTGAAGGCAATCGACGCTGTCGCCATCGAAACGGAATTGCAGTTTCGCGTCACCAGCCCGGCCAACCGGCCGCCGGCCCGCAACGAGGTGATCGATCTTGTCCACCGCCACTGCGAGGCAAATGGTGTTCGCCTTGCAATGCCACCACAGAGCTACCTTTTACCGCTGCCTGCCACAGGCGAGGATGCCGCCGGCGCGACCGTCAAAACACGCTCAGCCGGCGCGCTCTAGCACCCATTCGAAGGTGTTCTTCCAAAGCTCCGGCGGAACATCCTGCGACAATTTCTGACCGAGCTCCGCCACGGTGACGCTGCGAAGCTTGGCGCGCCAGGCTTCGTCTGCTTCCCACATGATGCGCGCCACCGCGCATGGGCTGCTTTCGCAGTAGCCTTGGGGACGGCAGGGATTGTTGGCGCGGATATTGTTGCAGACAAAGGTGCGGGCCTCGCCCTCGACAGCTTCGACGATATCGAGGAAGGTCAGCTCGGCAGGCGGTTTCGCCAATCGGTATCCGCCGGACGGACCGAGGGTCGTATGCACAAGACCCGCCTGCGACAGGCTCTGCAGCGCCTTCGACAGATATTCCTTCGGCAAGCCATGCAACTCGGCCAGCGCTTTGGTGGAAAGATACCTGCCGGCAGGCAGTCCGGAGAGGATGGCGCAGCAATGAAGCGCCCATTCGACTTGGCTTTTGAGGATCATCAGTTCGTTCCGAGGCCGATGGTGATTGGCCATTAAGGATACATGGTATCCATATTTCTCTGTTATGTAAATCTGAGCGCTAAATAGAATGTTGATCGACTGGCACGGGGGCGGGGATGAGAAATCGGCTTTCGGCTGAAAGGTCGCTGAACTGGCAGACAGCGCCCCGTCTTTGAGCTTTGCGTGGATCAAATCCATTTTTGCGGAGTTAGGCTTTAGCGCGAGCAAGGACTGGCACTTTTCGGAACGGGCGCAGGTCTCCGCCCGTAACGCAAGGGCGTTTCACGAGCCTTTGTTCTGCTGTGCATGCAGCGGGCATTCAAATCGTTGCGATGCCTTCCTACTTTTAAGGGAGACGAGGTAACTGTGTAGTGCGTGTGATCAAATCCAATGGCCGCGAATGGAAGATCGTCCTGCTTCAGGGCGCGTACCATTTGCAGGACGACACCGGAGCGTTAACTGGCCCGTTCTTCTCGGTAGGACAAGCGACGGAGTGGGTTAAAGGATACGTCTCCCATGACGCCGACCTGATGGCGGAAATCTGTGCCCATGCTGATAAAGTGGAGGAAGGAACTGCTCAATCCCGAGCGGGATCATCATTGGCAACTGATCTTGCTGCGAGGTTCTCGCATCGAACGGCGAGCGAGATAGAAGACAAGCTCAAGGAAGTCTGGCGTGCTCGACGCCTTCGCTGGGATTGAATGGCCGAAGCGCGGGTTTGAGGCGTGTCGCCGCCGAAAAGTCCTCGCGCCAAAGGCAACGGCGCGAGGCCCCGATCTGAGCGTCACTGGCTAGCGGGCGCGCTTTCGCTACGAGTCTACGCCGACCGTCAGTGCGCTGTCTGTGAATGTTGGCCGCCATGTTGCGAGATGCCGCTCAGTGCCTTACCCGTTTCCATGGCCTCGCCCTTCATAGCGAGATCACCAAGCGAGATAATGCCGACGAGCCGCTTGCTCCGGCTCAGGACTGGCAGGCGCCGTACTTGAAGATCGCCCATGTTATGAAGGACGTCTTCCACATCTTCGTCTTCGAAGCAGTATTTAACGTCGGTACTCATCACGTCGCGAACCTTTGCGTCCGGGCCCATGCCTTCTGCCACGCCACGAATGGCGATGTCGCGATCGGTAATCATGCCGACTAAGCGATCATTCTCACCCACCGGGAGAACGCCGGCATCGAGACGTCCCATCATCAGGGCGACATCGCGTAATGTCTGTTCCGGATCGGTGATCTGGACGTCCGTGGTCATGCAATTGCTGACTTTCATGATAACCTCCCTGACGTTCCCGCGCCGAGTAGCTCGGGATGAAAAGAGTCAACGCGCACCGGTCGGAAACGTTCCTGGAAAGTGGACAGTTGGCCGCGGCAGCCGCAGTGGACGCAATTCGTTACAAAATTCCGGTTCCGTAGACACATCCCCGGTACAATTTCACGCTGAAATCCTGACGGCGGCCTTGAAGGCAGCGATCGAACACCGTGAGGAAAGGATAAAGATGAAGACGACCCGGATAGTGACACTCGCCATGCTATTGATCGGTAGCGCCATGGCGTTCTCGCCGGCACAGGCGGAGCAGCCGCTGCAGCGCACCGATCTGCTGAAGAACGATATCGATGTGCCCGGCCACGAGGTCGTGCAGGTGCGGGTCGATATCGCGCCCGGCGTGCTCGCCGCCAAACACTCCCATCCGGGCGAAGAAGTCGCCTATGTTCTTGAAGGAAAGCTGGAATACCGCCTCGAAGGCAGGCAGCCCGTGACGCTCAACGCCGGCCAGTCCCTATTCATTCCCTCTGGCGTTGTTCACTCTGCCAAGAACGTCGGCAGCGGCAAGGCGTCGGAACTCGCAACCTACATTGTCAAGAGAGGCGAGGTGCTGGTCGTGCCCGCAAAATAAGCGCTATTCCGTGACTAACGTTCACCATGACGGTGCGCGGCTCGCGCGGGTCCGGAGCTATAGCCAAGTCGCTCCGAAAGCTCGTTTGCGGCGCGCAGCAGGCTTTCCAGATAGGATTGCCGGTTGCGCAGCCCGTCTTCCTTCGGAGCGACGAGACAAAGGGTTGCAACCGCTTGCCCGTCAGCCTGTTGCACTGGCACGGCAAAACAATGTGTGAAGTTTTCCACCTCGCTGTTGAAGGTGAAAAAGCCGTCGATCGAGGCCTGGCGGACCTCGGCGATAAAGCGTGCCGGCTCAAGCCGCTTGCCATTCGGCAGCACAAAATCCTCCTGCGGGATAAAATCCGAGATCTCGCTGTCGCTTAGATGAGAGACGAGAAAACGGCCGGAGGCCGTCCACGGGATGGGCACCAGTTCGCCGATGTTCGAGGATATGCGGAAGGGCCTTAGGCCTTCGCGCATCATGGCGACGGTGTACTTGTTGCCTTCCAGCACGCACATTTGCGCCGTCTCGCGGGTTTCTTCCGCAAGGCGCGCAAGCATGTCTTCGGATTCCCGCATCAGGTCGAACTGATCTGCGTAGGCGGTCCCGAAAAAGTAGAGTTTACGGCCGAGGAAGACGCGACCGTCACCGCCCTGATAATCCAGCATGCCGTGACGCAGAAGAAGATTGATCAGTTCATAAACCGATGAACGCGGAGCGCCGATCTCGACGGCTATCTCGTTCGGCCGCATTGGCTGGCGTTTCGTGCGCAGAAATTCGAGAATTTCAAAGGCGCGATCAAGGCCGCGTGTGCGCCGCGCTACCATGTCTTCTGCGCCGTCAGCCATACTCAACTACCTCCTGGAGAAGGCGCAGCCTTTAAGGGCTGCGCCTGATAGACTCAAGCCCTGTCGGCGCGATAGGCGACACAATCGACTTCTACCTTGCAATCGACCATCATCCGGGACTGAACGCAAGCGCGAGCCGGCGGGTTCTTGCCGAAGTACTCGGCATAGACGCCGTTGAAGCTCCAGAAGTCGCGCGGATCGTCGAGCCAGACACCGACACGGACGACGTCTTCAATGCCGTAGCCGGCCTCATGCAGAATAGCGATCAGGTTCTCAATCGCCTTGCGGGTCTGAGCAACAATGCCGCCACCGACGATCTCGCCTTTTTCCATCGGCACCTGGCCCGACACGTGCAGCCAGCCGTTGGCCTCCACGGCACGGGCGAATGGCAGCGGCTGTCCGCCAGCACCGGTCTCGCCGGCGCCGTAACGCTTGATAGTCATGTAACCTCTCTTTTCTTTCTTCTATTGCGACTGCCGGATCGGGGCGGATTGCCACTCGCACCAGCCGTCTTCCGCTCAGTTGAAACTGGACGTCTTCAGGAACTCCGCGAGCCGCTCCGTCTTGGGTCTCACGAACATTTCCTTCGGGTCTCCCTCCTCGCCAATCACACCGTGGTTCATAAAGATCACGCGCGAGGAGACTTCATAGGCAAAGCGCATCTCATGGGTGACGAGCAGCATGCTCATCCCGTCGGCGGCGAGTCCCTTGATGACCTGCAGCACTTCACCAACGAGTTCCGGATCGAGGGCCGAAGTCACTTCATCGAACAGCATCAGGCGTGGGTTCATGGCAATGGCGCGGGCGATTGCCACGCGCTGCTGCTGACCGCCTGACAGCTGGCCGGGGTAATGATCGGCGCGGGTGGCAAGGCCGACGCGGTCGAGCCATTTTTCAGCGACGGCTCGTGCTTCGTCGCGGGGCATCTTCTTCACCTTGACGAGACCGAGCATGACATTTTTCGCGGCCGTCAAGTGGGGAAAGAGATTGAACTGCTGGAAAGCCATGCCAGTCAGCGCACGCTGACGGGCGATCTCTTTTTCGCTCTTTCGCTTGCGCGTGGTTCCGGTCTGGTCATAGCCGATTTCCTCACCTTCGATCAGAATGCGGCCGCCCTGGAACTCCTCCAGCATGTTGATGCAGCGAAGCATCGTCGTCTTGCCGGAACCGGAGGAGCCGATGATCGAGATGACCTCGCCCTCGTTCATGGTGCAGTCGATGCCCTTCAGCACCTCGGTGGTGCCGTACTGCTTTCGAAGACCCTGGATTTCGAGAAGTACTTTGCTCATGACGATGGAGGCCTCAGGAGGGAACGGCCGTCTTGCGCTCGACATATTTGCCGAAACGCTCGATGCCGTAGTTGATGACGAAGTAAAGAAGCCCGACGAAGAAATAGAACTGCAGGCTCATGAAATTGCGCGAGATGATTTCCTGGGTGCGCAGCAAGAGCTCGGCGACGCCGATGACGGAAAGCAGCGTCGAGGCCTTGACCATCTCGGCCGCCGTGTTGACCCATGCCGGCAGGAACTGGCGCAATGCCTGCGGCCAGAGCACATAGGCGAAGGTCTGGTTAAACGTGAGCCCGATCGCCTTTGCGGCTTCGGTCTGGCCCTTCGGGATCGCCTGCAACCCGCCGCGCACGATTTCCCCGACATGGGAGGAGCAGAAGATTGCCAGGG
The DNA here is from genome assembly GCF_012641395.1 of Rhizobium sp. P32RR-XVIII. GTDB lineage: Bacteria > Pseudomonadota > Alphaproteobacteria > Rhizobiales > Rhizobiaceae > Rhizobium. Next base: position 30,314 of record NZ_JABAIH010000005.1, read on the forward strand.
CCAGTACGCCGGCCTGAAATGGTCCGAGCTCAATGCCGATGGTCGAAAGTACATAATAACTGGCGAGGACCAGCACCAGCACCGGCGTGCCGCGGATGAAGTCGGTATAGGCGCGCATCACCAGCCGCAGGAGCCAGTTGCCGTAGACCAGGGACAGTCCGACGAGGACACCGAGCAGCGATCCGGCAATGATGGCGAGAAGCGAGATCGAGACGGTGACGCCGAGCCCTTTCAGAATGACGAAGCGGGCGATCCACATCTGATCGAGGAAAGCGGGAAAGTTTGTCATATCGTCACCTCGGAATGGCAAGCCGGCGCTCGACAACCCGCATCAGTGCGGCGAGCACGGAACAGGTGGCGACATAGAGACCCGACGCAACGATCCACGTCTCGATGACCCGGAAGGTCTCGACATTGATCTTGCGCGCTTCGAAGGTGAGTTCGGGAACCGCTATGGCCGCCGCAAGCGAGGTGTCCTTGAAGAGTGAAATCACCGTCGAGGACAGCGAGGGCAGCACATTGCGCAGCATCAACGGCGCGATGATCGACACGCGGATCTGCAGCGGCGTCAGTCCGATTGCGAGTCCGGCCTCCGTCAATCCCCGTGGAATGGATAGGAGCCCGGCACGGAACACTTCCGCCAGATAAGCACCGGAATAGATCGACAGCACGACAATGAAACTCTGAATTTTGCCGAGGCGCACACCCATCTGCGGCAGCGCGAAATAGGCGAAAAGCACGAGAACGAGGATCGGCAGGTTGCGAATGATCGTCACGTAGGCCGCCGCCGGCCGCTTGAACCAGTCACTCTTGGCAATCAGCGCGAAGGCGACGAGCAGGCCGATGGCCGCGCCGATCAGAATGGAAATGAAAGCCAGCCCGAGGCTGAGCAGCAGACCTTCGAGAAGCTGGTCAAAGCTACGCCAAACGGCGGCGAAGTTGAGCGTATAACCCATGGCGGCGTCCTGCCGTAGAGGGGAGGAGGAAGGACGAAGGGCAAGACCCTTCGTCCCAACGGTTTGTTATCCGGCCTTACTTGTACTCGATCGGGAAACCGATCTGCGGCGGCGTCAGGTCCTTGCCGAACCACTTCTTGTAGGACTTCGCATAGAAGTCGAACTCGACGCCGGTCATCGCCTCGTGCAGGGCGGTGTTGACGAAATTCAGCCAATCCTGATCGCCGCGCTTGACGCCGCAGGCATAGGTTTGCGGATTCCAGCCATACCCGGCATCCTTGTAGCGGCCAGGGTTCTGCGTCATGTACCAGGCGAGCGACGACTGGTCGGTCGCCACCGCGTCGGCACGGCCGGATTCAAGCGCCTGATAGATCAGGTCGACAGATTCGTATTGGTCGACGGTGGCCTCCGGCAGGGCGGCATGGACCATGTCCTCGGCATAGACGTTCTGCAGCACCGAGATCGTGACCGATGAACCTGCAGCCTTCAGCGCGGCATAGTCTGCATACTTGCCGTCGGCCTTCAGCATCAGGCCCACGCCTTCCCGGTAGTAAGGGATCGTGAACGCGATCTGCTGCGCGCGCTCGCCGGTCACCGTCATGAACTGGCAGGTGAGGTCCACCTTGTCCGTGGTGATGTTCGGGATGCGGGCATCGGACGACTGGTTCACGAACTCGATCTTGTCTGGATCGCCAAACAGCGCCTTGGCGACGATGTGGCCCATGTCGATGTCAAAGCCCTGCAGCTGGTCGTCGGCGCTCTTGAAGTGCCACGGCGCGTTGGTGCTGCCGGTGCCCATGATGAGGTGGCCGCGGGCCAGCACTTCGTCAAGCTTGCTTTTTGCTTCCTGCGCTGCGGCGGGAATTGCGGAAAGGAGGATTACGGCCGCCAGCGAAAGCGCGCTGGCTCGAAGCGAGGTCATCATGATGTTCCCCTGATGATGAGCGGTTGCTTTATGTCCAATATACCGGACATGTGTCTGGTTTAATGGATTGACGTATTCAGCGGCACAATGCATAAATTGTCAAGCGTCGGGGGCAGGAATTGCAGAAGCACGTACAACATGCCTGTTGAAGGCCATCAGATCTTTTTAGGAACTCAAAATGAGTAAGGCAGCGTCAATATTCGATACTATTAATACTCCGGCTGTTTTGGTCGACCTCGACATCGCGTGGCGCAACATCGAGCGCTTCCAGGCATACGCAGATGCCCACGGCCTGCGCGTGCGGCCACATATCAAGACGCACAAGCTGCCGGCGGTGGCGGAGATGCAGCTGAAAGCCGGCGCAATCGGCATTACCTGCCAGAAAGTCTCGGAAGCCGAGGCCATGATTGCCGGCAGCCCCGAGATCCGGGATGTTCTGATCACCTACAACATCCTGGGCCGCGAGAAATTGGAGCATCTGACAGCGTTGGCGCGCCGGGTGGCGCTGAGTGTCGTTGCAGACAACGAGACCGTCATCGATGGCCTGTCTGCTGCTTTCGCAGCCGAGCCGGCGCCGCTGCGCGTGCTTGTCGAGTGCGACACCGGGGCGAACCGCTGCGGTGTACTGACGCCGGAAGCCGCCGCAAGCCTCGCTCAGCGGATTGCGAAATCCAAGGGACTGGTCTTCGGCGGGCTCATGACCTATCCGCCCGCGGGCGCGACGGCGGCCGTGGAAGCCTTTATGACAAAGGCCAAGGCTCTTATCGAAGCCGCCGGGATCGCTGTCCCTGTGATCACGTCCGGTGGAACTCCGTCGATGATGGAGGCCGCGAGCGCGCCGGTGACGACCGAATATCGCCCCGGTACTTACGTTTATAACGACAGATCGCTCGTCGCGCGCGGCGTCTCTGCCTGGGAAGATTGCGCGCTGACCGTTCTTGCCACTGTTGTCTCTGTGCCAGCCGCCGATCGTGCCATTATCGATGCGGGTAGCAAAGTCCTGACATCAGACCTTCTTGGACTGACCGGGTATGGCCACGTCCTCGGACGCCCCGATATCACCATCGATCAGCTTTCCGAGGAACACGGCCGGCTGGTCAGCGCTGGGCCGATTGGTCTTTCCGTCGGAGAGAAGATCCGTATCGTGCCCAATCACGCCTGCGTGGTGACCAACATGGTCGATTCAATCTACGCCATCGAAGCGGATAAGCCTCCTGCCGTGTGGCCCGTTGCCGCGCGCGGCCGCGTCGTCTGACACAGATTTGGGGCAGGGATGAAGCTCGGGCCGCAGCGTCCACCACTGCGGCTCGAGTGGTACGCGCTAATTGCGTGGGCACCGCGAGCCCCGCCTCCGGGCGTCATGGCGGCATCCGCATCGGCGCGCGTTCTAGATGTTGGCGCCGCTGATGGATCGCGTTTGAATTAAATCTTTTTGTTCATCGTTTGCAGATGAACTCTCGGAATCTTCTTCGTTCTGCAAATTGCTTCGCTGATGCACTCTGCTTAGCCAAATCATAGGCAAGATATACCCGTTACATAAGAGCGGAGCTTGTTATTTGACGATAGTTATTCTACTCTTTCTTGTAGGTTTTTAGCCTAATCCCCGGATTGGAGCGTTCAATGTTGAAACGTGTTTCCGTCCTCTTCTCGGTCTTTCTGACGGCATGTGTGCCGTCCTGGCCGTACCTGACATATGCGCCACCCAATGCTAGCAACTGTCAAAGTATGCCTCCCAGCGCGGCTGAATCTGCTGCCTGGCGCCGGGCGCAACGGCTGAATACACGTCAATCCTACCAGGCTTTCCTCGCCAGATATCCTCGCAGCTGCTACGGGACTTTGGCGGTCGAGAGGATGAAGACAACGGTGCAAAGGCAGCCTGTCACAACGCGGAAGTTGGCAACCGAGCCTCGGCGAGACTTCTGGGGGCGGCGAGTCTACTAGGCTGCCGTCTGCGCGATTGTTGACGGGCACTGATTAGCCGCATTTGGAAATCAAGGGACGCCCTTCAATCTCATCAAGGATAGGCCGCAGGCGGGCCTCGGGTGCTCCGGTTGTGTCAGAATATCGTGCAGTTGCAGTTCATTCAGTTCAGCAACATGAGGCATGAATTGAGAAGCTCAGCGTCTCATACAATCTTCGGGTTAGCTGATGCATTTTGACGTTGTTCATGCTGCCGACCCTCGATTTCATGGAGGTACCTCGAGCGCACTGAGGGCTGAGCTGAAGGCGGCGAGTCGGTGGGGGATGAGCTGTGGGCTGCTGCCTTTCTTGGGGCAGCGCACGCGTGATCTGGGCATCTTCGACAGCCGGACAGCCGCGGTGATCGAGCAATCAAATACGGTCTGGCTGACCGGTTCTGAAGAGGCGACGTGCGACGTTCTCCTGGCTCACCATCCTGCGGTGTTCGAGCGAATGCCGCATTCGCCGGTGCGTTTGCAGCCTCGCCGCGTCGTCTGCGTGGTTCACCATCCTCTGTTCGACGGCAATCGCGTTCCTCAATACGATCTCGCCGTCGTTGAGCGTGTGTTGGATAGGCTCTTTGGTATTCCGGTCGCGTTTGCTCCTGTCGGCCCGAAAGTTCGAGCCCAGTTCGACAGTATCGGCACCGAAAGTCCCGCGCTTCTCCGGCACGATTTGTGGAACATGGTCGATGTCGCTGAATGGACATCTCACCAGCGAACAGCGCCAACGGGCACCGTCAATTTGGGGCGCCACACGAGAGGGGACCCGGCGAAGTGGCCCAGTTCCGCAGGTGACCTGCGGGCAGCCTATCCCGACATACCCGATTTCGCCATCAAGGTGTTGGGCGGTGTCCCGGAGTCGATCCAACCCTGGATAGGCTCGAACTGGCAGATCAGCCCATTCTCGCAAAACAGCGTATCTGACTTTCTCAAGCGGCTAGATTTTTATGTCTATTTTCACGGCCGGCAATGGGTGGAAGCCTTCGGCGTCTGCATCGCGGAAGCAATGGCGAGCGGTTTGGTGACGGTGCTCGATCCTTCATTTGAAAGCCTCTTCGAAGATGGCGCCGTCTATTGCAACATTGCTGAAACGAGGAACGTCATCGAGCGATTGATCGCTTCGCCTTCGACCTATCTCCAACAATCAAATGCCGCGAGAGAGCTTGTCCGACGAAAATTTTCGATCGATCAATATCCGCAACGCATGGCACGCCTCTATGATGATCTTGAACTGTGTAGGGCTTCTTCACTGAAAAGCAGTCGAACCACGGGCAGGGGGCATTCATCTGGCAGAACGGCCGAAGACAAAATGCCGGCATCAATGCCGCGGCGTATCGCCAAAAAGCGGCGGATACTTATGGTCGCGACCAACGGTATCGGGCTCGGACACATCACCCGCCTGATGGCTATCGCCGAGCGTCTGCCTGATGACGCGGATCCTATGTTCTTTACCAGATCGGCCGGCTCTGCGTTGGCTTATGCGCGAGGGCACGCTGTGGACTATACGCCTTCCGGCTTGGCGATCGGAGTGACGGACGACAGTTGGAACAGGGCTTATGCACAAGAGCTGCTGACGGCAGTGGAGGCGTTTGATCTGTCGGCGGTGGTGTTCGATGGAAACAGGCCGTTTCCAGGGTTGATTGCCGTTGCCGAATGCCGACGCGACCTGGCCTGGATTTGGGTCCGGCGTGCCTTGTGGCGCCTTGACCACAATTTCGATCCGGGCGCCCAGGATATATTCGACATGGTGATCGAGCCGGGCGAACTTGCTCATGACGAAGATCATGGTCCGACCCGCGATATGCCGGGAACCGTTGCCGTCCCCCCTCTGCTTCTGTTGGACCCCGGCACGGGCCTATCAAGGAGTGAAGCTGCCGCCAAGCTGGGCGTAGACAAGGACCGCTTCACCGTCGCGGTACAATTGGGCTCGCAACGCAACTTCGATTTTGAAGATCTGCCGGGCTTAATTTTCAAGGAACTGGCTAGGCGGAATATACAAACGGTCCAGATTCTCAATCCGCTCGCGAAACCTTCCAAACAGGAATGGCCGAGCGTTTTGCGCACAAGCGTTTACCCCTTGGCTGAGTATGTCGGCGCGATCGATCTTCTTGTCACCACCGCCGGGTATAACAGCTTCCATGAAAGCATCTTGGGGGGAATTCCTTCGATCTTCGTGCCCAATGAAGCGCCGGAAATGGATGACCAGCATCTTCGCGCTGTTTATGCCCAAACAGCAGGCTTGGGCCTCTGCCTGCGGTACTCGGAGTTGGATCGTGTGGAGACGACGCTCGATCTGGCCCTATCTGAGGATTTCCGCACCGAGGTTCGCCGGCGATTAGCGCGCCTGAGTTACGTCAATGGCGCCGCCATGGCCGCGAAGGCGGTCGAGCAGCTTGTCTTCAGTGTCCGGGCTGACCGTCCGTTGCATGCCTCGATTGCTCGCATCTGAACGAATGGACGCATCGGCGCCCAGCTGATCGGCAAGAAACTCGTCGATGGTCGAGGAAAGTGCGATTTCGCTGGAGATGTCCCATTTCGCGATGATCAATGACCAGCGCCGGCGAACATACCTGCCATAGCTCTCCGAGGAGAGTGAGGGCAGGTGGCTCCGGGTAGGGACAAATTCCAAAGGAGCAGAACTTGCAGCGATCAGATCCGGACGCAGTTCTGACAGAACGACAACGGGAAATTCGCCATTAGCCCTGCAAGCCTCCACGGCCGTGTCGAGAATCTCGGCAAGACTGGCGGGCATCGCACCGAGGACAGAAATAAGACTTCTGGGTCTGGCCTCGTCCACTGGCTCGTGCAGGACATAATGAAGACTGTCCTCGTCAGCGGCCGGATCGACGATCCTGACAGCTCTCTTTGGCCTGCCGAAGCGCGAAAGCCGGCCAACTCGTTCGACAATCCAGCGCACTGCCATCCCTGCCTTCCGCGTTACCTATGTCCCTATCACCCTATTTTCAGAGTCCATTCTGCTGAACAAAGAGTTCGACCTGTCCTTCGATTTCCTGTCGCGCGTCAGCGTTCAGCTTTTCACCCACCGAAGTCTTGGTCTGCTCTGCCTCTTCGACCTTGAAACGAGTGGCGAGCGTTGCGTTGAAATATGCCTTCCGCAAATCCGGCTTTCCGCGGCTGAAGCTGCCCTCCGCGTAACCCTTGGCGAGTTCGAGATAGGCGTCCTCGAAGCCTCGGCGTGCTGACAGTTCCAACAGGGCAAGGGCGCGATTGGCATCGCGCGGAACGTTGCCTTCGCCCTTCACGAGAAGGCGCGCGGCGTAGAGGGGGGCATACTGGTTGCCCATGTCCGTCGCGCGGATCATCAGATCAAAGCCCCGCTTGACGTCTTTCTTGATACCCAGGCCGCTGACATAGGCGCGGCCGAGATTGGTCATGGCATCGATCTGACCGGCATCGGCCGCCGCAGCATAGAGCCTCGTTGCCTCCACATCATCCTTCTTCACACCCGTACCGCGGCGGAAGCTGTCGCCGAGCGCGGTGATCGCATTCGACCAGCCGCTCGATGCTGCAAGTCTGTACCACAGGATACCTTCTTCGGGGTTCTTCGGCACGCCTTGACCGCGTATGTAGGCGGTTCCGACATTCGTCCTTGCTCTGAGATTTCCAAGCGGTGCCGCCTGCATGTAAAAATCGAAGGCGCGCTTGTAATCGACCTCGCGGCCGATGCCAGCGCGGGCCATGTAACCGAGATTGACGAGGGCGGCGCTGTATTGCTGCTTGGCGGCAAGCTCGTAGAAATGCTCCGCCCAGTCATAGCGCTTGGCGATTTCGAGGACGCGGGCCAGCTGGAACTGCAGGCGGGGATTGCCTGGGTCTGCAGCCAGCGCGTAGCCGCAGGAGCGCAGCCCGTCGCGGACGTTCACTAGCCCGTTCGTAACGCCAGGTACGACGCGTTGAGGATCGTTGGGATCGGCTGTGTATAGATCGCAATCCGTCATGAGCGTCTTCATGCCGCTTTGTGTGTCGGGCATTTGGCGCGGCCAGATGCGAAAAGTCTCGCTCACGGCGCGCTCTCCGGCCTGCTCAAAAATAAATTCCGCTCCAGCCGTTGCCGTAGCCTCATTGGAAGGCGGGGGCTCGGTGGAAATCGGGGTGGCGGCAAGTGCGCCGCTGACAAACAGCCCACGCTGCTGCAATGCAGCAACCTGGAGACTGCTGCGTTTGAGCGCTTCCGCGGCAAGCTGGCTCTTCGGAAACACTTTGGCGAAGCGTTCGAAATCCGTTGGATCCGCGCTGTCTTGGATGAAATACCAGAGGACCTGATCAATCGTCAGCTCCCCGTCGCTTGCCGAGACCGCAGGTGCCGGCTTCTCGGTGCCGCCCGGCTTCAGGACGAATTTGGTTTCGATCGAACCCGTGATCCAGGGTATCTGCGACCCGTTGGTCGCGAGGCGCACGTCTCCGCGCACGGTCCTGAACGTGTCATAGATATCGAGGCCCGGCTGCTGAAGCGCATTGGCCAGCGCCAAGGAATAGGGGCTGTTCACGCCCGTGCCGTCATAGGCCACTTCGCCGGCGCCTGTGGCGAAGGCGATGAGAACCTGACCGGCACCGGCCTCCATATTTGCCAGGCCCTGCTGCAGTCCTTTTTCGGAGGTGAGCGGGTTGTTGCGGCAGGCGTCCAGAATGACCAGTTTGACGCCGATGGGGTCATCCTTGACGATGTCGATGAGATCATTGAGGACGATGGCGTCATCGATGACTTCTTTAGCCGATCCGGTGCGTACATCGACAGGTAGCAGCAGGCTCCGCCCTTCGTGCTGTAGCGCGTGCCCGGCATAATAGAGGATAGCCAGGTCGGCACCGAGAAGATGGCTGCGGATGGCATTTTCGAGGTCGCCGACCGCGGCTTTCCTGACGTCGTAGAATAGCAGGACATCGAAACCAAGCTCAGTGAGCGTCGCGGCAATCAGCTTGGAATCGTTTTTTGGGTTCGCCAGAGGCGCAAATTCGTATTCGCCGTTCCCCACCACGATAGCGGCTCTCCGCTCCGCATGGGCCATCTGCGAGAACGCCATCAAGAACAGCGCCAGCAGCGGGATCACGAACGTCCATTTCAGTCGGAAGTAAGAACTTCTTTGCGTCATGACAGGTAAGCCTGGTTGGTGACTTCGATGTCTGATGAGCGGAAGAACTAGTGCCTCTATAGTAATGCAATTTTTGCGGCTTCGCATGCGGGAAAAGATCAAGCTAGCAGCGACACGCGAAGGGCGTAGGGCGTAGGGCGTAGGGCGGGCCGGCATCGGCATCCCTTCGTGGCGGTGTAAAATCATCCGCGTCAATACTTCGCCCGGAGAGTATAGACCTGGTGCAATGGCGATGCGTCTTTCGAGGTGGCAGGTCTTTATGGTAAGTTCATGATCCAGGACTGCCGGCGTCACGAGACAGGGGCACTCTCCGAATGGCTGAAGAACGCAAGACAATCGTCCAGACGCCGCTTGAGCCCGCGACGCTGACCTTCACGCACCTCGTCGGCCATGACGAGATCAGCAGGTGTTTTGCTTTCACCGTCGGGTTCATCAGCTCCGACGCAAACGCCGACGCGCTGAAGCTCCTTGGAAAACCAATTTCGGTTGAGGGCGAGGCCGGAGACCCGAAGCGGTGGTTCAGCGGGCTCGTTTCAGACTTTCGCCTGACCCGTATCGAAGAAGGGTTTGCCTATTACGAAGCGGAGCTGCGGCCCTGGCTTTGGCTGCTGGGTAATACCACCGACTGCCGCATCTTCCAGAACATGAGTGTCGTGGAAATTGTCGAGCAGGTTTTCTCGAAATACAAGTCGGCCAAGTTCGAGAAGCGGCTGCAGGGTTCCTATGAGGCGCGGGAATACTGTGTCCAGTATGACGAAACCGACCTGGACTTCGTGCAGCGGCTGCTTGAGCACGAAGGTATCATGTATTTCTTCGAATATGGCGACGGGGAGCACACCCTCATTCTCGCCGACGCCATGAACAAGCTGAAGCCTGCGCCGGGTTATGCGACGGTCAAGTTCCGCGCCGAGGGCGAACCAGTGCGCCGGGACCAGGAGTATATCACGGAATGGGTGGCAACCAGCTCCGTCCACCCGGGCACTTATGCTCATACGGACTATGACTTTACGAAGCCGGGCGCTGACCTGATGGCGCAATCGGCGCAGCCCTTCGCTCACTCCGAAGCTCAAGGAGAGCATTATCGTCATCCCGGAGCGCATCTGACCGTGGGCCGCGGCGACGCTATTGCCGTGCTGCGGCGCGAGGAAATTCAGGCAGCGCATCAGCGTATCGCCGCAGCCGGCACTGTGCGGGGACCGGCCTCGGGCTGCACCTTCAAACTGGAGAATTTCCCGCGCAAGGATCAGAACACGGACTATGTCGTTCTGCGCGCCGACTACCGCCTCTTCGACCCGGGCTACCGCCCGGCCGCTTATGCTGGAGAGGAAACCTTCCACGCGGCGCTCCAGGTCGCTCCGACCTCCGTCACTTACCGGCCGCCGCGGGCCACGCCCCGGCCGATCATGCGGGGTCCGCAGACCGCGACCGTGGTCGGTCCTTCGGGTGAGGAAATCTTCACGGACAAGTATGCGCGGGTGAAGGTGCAGTTTCACTGGGACCGCCTCGGCAAGAAGGACCAGAACAGTTCCTGCTTCGTCCGGGTCTCGCAAACCTGGGGCGGAGGGAGCTGGGGCTTCATTCAGATCCCCCGCATCGGCCAGGAGGTGATCGTCGATTTCCTCGAGGGGGATCCCGACCGGCCGATCATTACCGGCAGGGTTTATAACGGCAAGGAGATGCCTCCCTATGATCTGCCGGGAAATGCCACCCAATCCGGGTTGAAGACGAATTCCTCGCCTGGCGGCGGTGGTTGGAACGAGCTGCGTTTCGAGGACAAGGCAGGATCGGAAGAGGTCTATTTCCAGGCGCAGAAGGACCACAACCTGCTGATCAAGAACGACCGCGGCAAGCTGGTCCAGCACGACCAGTCGGACCGCATCGACAACAACGCCAAGCACTCCGTCGGCGTGAACCTCGACGAGGACGTCGGCAACAACAAGACGACAAAGGTCGGCGTCGACCGCACCGTCAATATTGGGTCCAACGACACCGAGACGGTGGGCATCAACCGCTCTCTGACTGTCGGCGCGGACGAGACGATCGGCATCGGCGCAAATTCCAGCGAGACGATCGGTTCCAACCACACGCAGACGGTCGGCATCGTCCAGACGGTCACCGTCGGTGCGGCCCGGATCGATACGGTCGGGGCCGCCGAGACCAGAACGGTTGGGGCGGCACAGATGAACACCATCGGCGCGACTCGGTCGGTCAGCGTCGGCATCAGCCAGAGTCATGACATCGGAACGTCCGACAGCTGGGATATCGGCACTGACCAGAGCATCGAGATTGGTAGCGGACAGACAAGCACGATCGGCAAAAGCCGGAGCGCGAAGATCGGCGAAGACGACACGACCGAGATCAGCGGGGCTCGGGTGGTGAAGGTCACCAAGGGAAGTGCCGTCGAGGTCGGTGAGGACGGGCTGATCAAGATCGGAAAGGATCTGCTGATCGACGCCGGCGACTCGGTTGTCATCAAGTGCGGCTCGGCGGCCATTTCAATGAAAAAGGACGGTACGATCTCGATCAGCGGCAAGGATATTTCGGTCAACGCCAAGGGCAAGTTCAACGGAAAGGCTTCGGGCGAGGTCGTTTGGAAGGGCAGCAAGATCAGTCATAATTGAGGGGCATTCAGATGTCCGAAACACGGGAACGTATCGAAGGAGTGGTGATCGGCGTGTTGCTGGGTTTCGACGCCGGCGTGCCGCTGGTGGTCTTTCCCGGCAATCCCCAGGAGACTGCATTGCCGGCGCGGAGCCTGGCCGACCTTACGTCAGCAATGATCGGTGCCGAGGTCGCGCTGCTTTTCGAAGGCGGAGACGCGACGCGGCCGCTGATCGTCGGCCGGATCGTGGAGCCGGCGCGGCGGTCTTCGACGCCAAATGTCATTCGTGATGGCGAGCGCGTGCGGATCATCGGCGAGGAGCGCATCGAGCTTCGTTGCGGCAAGGCCACGATCATCATGGAAAAGGACGGCCATATCACCATCCGCGGCACTTATGTGACCAGCCACGCCAGTGCCGCAAACCGCATTCGTGGCGGATCGGTGAACCTCAACTGATGCCTGCTGTACCTGTTCTTCGCGAAATCGTCCGCCAGCATGCTGAGATGGCGGCATTCCTGTGGACGGTCTACGACCACCACCTGCTCCATCCGGACGAGAACCCCGACATGGACGAGGAGCGACTTGCCCGGCTGGTCGAGCGGCTGGAGGCGCATCTGGACGGGCTGCGGGTGGCGGGAGAGGCGGGGCTGGAGATCGCGAAGGAGCGGTACGCGGAGTTTCCCGAGGCTGGGGAGTTGTTCGTGGTGCGGATGCTGTCTGGCCCACCGGACATGCGGATTCGCGAACTCGATCTCGACAAGGTCAGACATTACTTGAGAGTGACTCTGGAGACGCCGGGGATAGGCGGGCGCCGAACGCCGTCCGATCCGCAGATCACATGAACTCACGGGTCATATCGATCCGGCGAACGAATAGATTTCCGTCATAGCCAAACTCGACCCCTGACCACTCCTTTCCGTTGAACGTGAAGACTTCTTTCCAGCCCACGGCGACGAGATAGGCCTCGGTCGCTTCCATTGCATAAACGAAGCCGAGTGATCTGAACGGCACGAGTTCCATCCCTTTCTGGATGTAAAGGCCGTACTCGTCATCTCCCCAGTACCGATTGCCGGCGAACTCGCATATCGAGTATATCTGTGTACCCGGTCCGGCGATCTCGGTGAGTTCCTCATTCGCGTAGCGGGCACAGAATCCGTTCTCGCAGCCGAGATACACGTCAGCATTACGCGCGACCTGCAAGGCCGAGATGCTGTGGTTGAAGCCGAGAGGGATCGGACGCCAGCGAGTGCCATCGAGGCGCAGCAGTGTCCCGTGATCGCCAGCTACGTGGATCAGGTTCAATGTCGGACCGTGCATGGCGCGCAGGAAAGCCGAGGTCCCTGTATCGATCGGTACCCATTCGGTGCCCTGTGCGACGCATACAGTTCCTTCGTCGCCGTATAGATAGGTGGTCTTTTCGTCGAGATGCCAGAGTTTGTTGGTGAACGCCTCCGGACCTTCGCCGATCGCAACGGTGCCGTTGCGAATGTGATGGGTGGTTCCACCGACCTGCAAGGCGATATGCTCGCGCTCGGACAGGCTGACATGCGAGAGAATGAGGTCGTCGATGTCCAGCAGCACCTCCTGACGAATCTGGTCGTCAAGCGACATCCGCAGCAGGAACGACCGTCCCGCCTCGTCGTTCTTGTCGCTGAGCTGAACAGATGCCGAGAAGAGATTTCTCCCCAGGTGGAAGGCGTTAATTGCCTCGATATCAATCTCGTCAAGCGGATAGTCGTCGAGACGCGGCTCTGGATCGTCCGTCATCACCTACCTACCGTCATAGCATTCAGTTCGGTCTGCGTCTTCTTCGGTCGGACCACGTCCTGGAGATAGTTTATCATCACGAGCCGCAAGCATTCAATCATGTCGTCGGCATCCTTCTTCGGCGCGTTCTTGATCGCGGGTTCGTTCTTCCGTACTGCGTCAAGGGACTTTTCCATCGCATTCTTGAGCGAAGGCTTCCTGCGTCTCTTCTTTTCCTTTCGGAAGAATGCGGCTTCTTGATTGGTCTTCAAGTTGTGGGGCGTTCCTTTCTTGCTGCCGTCGCCGCGCTGGAAGCCACCACCTTTCTTGTGCTTTCGAGAGCGCATGCAGATGCACGGGGCGGTCTGGTTGTCGTACTCCTTCCATCGCGTAAAGGATTTGTTCTGCTTACGGCTGCTCTGGAAGCACCCAACGCGAACAAAGTGTTCGGATTCTTGTCCCGCAGGGCAGTCGGCCTTCGAATGCTGATGGAGCCGGATCTGGTATTTGTTGAGCAGGGTTTCGCAGTCCTGTCCCCCGGCGGTCAGTCCGGCCATATGAGGCCATGTGACCGTGTTGGGGCCTGGGGAGGAATGATTGTTGGTGGCGAGATCGGTGAAGCGGATGACCGGTTCGCCATCAAACTTCACATCGTTCGACCAGCTGTTGAAATATTCCTTGCCGGTGTTGTTCGATGTGATGATGCCCTTCTTGGCGGCGCAGCCTGCCTCGGTGCCGGACGTTCTCGACAGGTCGGACTTGTTCTTGATGTTGACGGTCTGGCCGCCGATCTTGACCGTACCTGTGCCCTTTTCGGTGTCGCTGGCAAATCCGAAGCTTGGGTAGGGGATCGGCACCCCGGGTGGCGTTGCCGGGTTCTCGGGCGGGGTGAAGCAGGTATCCGGGAAAACCGCGATGGTTCTGGCGTTCACGGCCCTTCCAGAAATTTCAAGCCCGTTGGCGAAAACGTTCGACATTACGCGGCCCTCGCCGCCAGGATCGCGGCGCCGCAGGCGCCGGAATCGCTAGAAGCTTCGATCAGAACCGGATTGCCGGCGGCATAGCCCTTGCGGGCGGCGGTGAAAGCCATGCCGATCATCATGGGCACGGCGGCCGCGCCGACATTGCCGAGGCTTTCTCCGGGCGACCAGATGTCCTGGAATTCATGCCGGCCGCGCAGCAGGCGCAGGCTCGCCAAGGCGGATTGCTTGAACCAATACTGCTCGCCGACGAGATCGGCGATGCGGTAGCCTACCCGGTTCATCTCCATGCCGGCGTCCTGAAGTGCGGCGCGGTAGGCCGAGGTCATGCCGTCGCCCCGCAACGGCAGATCCTCCGCATTGTAGATGAATGCCTGCTCGCGGGTGAGGCCGAGCCCAGACAGACCAAGGCCGCTGTTTTGCGAACGGGTGCAAAGCACGGCTGCCGCGGCTTCCCCGGGGATGAAGCCATTCGGATTGTCCGCAGTCAGCAGGCGTTTGTCGGCAAGATAATAAGAGACAGCCTCTGCCGTCAGATAACTGTCGACGCCAGCGATCATCACGTAGGGCGCTTCGCCCGCCGCCACTATGCGGCGTGCCTGTTCTAGGGCGACGTGCCCCGAGGGACGACCATGGGGCACAATCCTCGAGCGGCCATGCGGCGGACTTTCCACGATCTCCGCTATGCGCTGGAGCAGGCGTGCACCCTCGGGGGCGGGGCGGCCAATTCGACCCTCCTCGGCAAGACAAAGGATGAGCGCGGTCTGACCGCGGGCTTCGGGTAAGGCCTCGAAAGCCTCGCAAATGGCGCCTGCAGCGAGATGGGCCATGCGCTTTTCGCCAACCCAGTTGCGCGGCAGCGGCACGGGCGCTCCAATCAGCCAATCTCCGCCCTGTCCCAGAAAACGCGTCTCCTGAAAGCCGTCGAGGCGCGCCCGCATCGCCGCGCAGGCAGAGGGCGCGTCAAGGCCGACCGCCGTCGCCATGCCGATCGAGACGATGTCGATCGGGGCGGTCATGCCTCTTCCTCCTCCGGCAGAGGCGCACTGCTCGCGCGCACGAAGGCGCGGCCCGTGGCACGCGCCCTCAGCATGGATTGGGTCGGCGGGCCGACCCAGCATTCGCTGAAGTCGAGGATTGTCCGGTGGATGCGCTGCGACACGCGCCAGACCAGCGAAAAGCGCCGGTTCTCCGGATCTAACAAAATAGTGTCGGGCGGTATCGCGCTCTCGAAGGCTTTGTCACGGCCCTTGAACAAAGCCATCGGAAGACTGGTGGCCGGCAGCCGGAAGCTCTCGCGCCCCGCTGGCGTCAGATTCACGAGCATCACCTCCTCGCCGCCCTTCGGATACTCTATCTGCTGGTCGGGCGGCGCCATCTGCAAGTAGCGCTCGTCGAAATCCGGCGGCAGAAACGGGAAGATGTTGTCGATCCAGTTCTGGTCGTAGGTGCCGCCATATTCGATGCGGCCCGGCCATCCCCGTCCGTACGGGCCGAAGCTCATCGGGCGATAGTCGCCGAACGGTGAACGGATGTCCTCGCCTATGGCCTGGGTGTTGGGAAGGGGGAGGCCGGGGATCAGATGCTGGTTCTTCGGCCGCGCCCACCCTCTGCCGATGGGGTTGAGCCGGTAGCTTGCCGGAAACCTGTCGTCCGGGTCGAGGCGGTCGGTGCCGCCCCAGGCAGTGTCGTAGGAGAAAGGTTGGCGCAGGAACGGTTGCGGGCTGGTGGCGACGAAGACCGGTCCACGGGCGCGCCATTCGCGATGCCCGACCACGTCGAAGACCTTTGACCAGGTGCCGACCTTGATTCCGACACTGACACGATCGGCCGGACGCCCCCCGGGAGCATAGGCACATCCGTTGGCGATGACGTCGCAGCGCGGCTTTCGGAAGGCGAAGTCGGTTTCCCAGAGGGTGGCCGAAAAACCCGGTTCACCGGTATGCGTGTCGGCCATCACCAGTGGCACCTGCGTCGGTGACTTTTGCACGGGGCCACCCGGCGTTTCGGGAAAGTCGAAGGTTCCCTTGACGACGACGACGATGTACTCGCGGCCTTCCTTGTCCATCCCCATCGTGAATTCGGTTGGAAAGCCGGTCTGGTTCCAGATCTGCATCAGCTCGCCTCCAGACCTTCGGGGAAGAGGTGGCGGAGCGCTGATTCTGGTGCGCCGGGGTCGATCTCGATTGGCTTGCACTGGCCCGTCCATAAGGCCATGCCACGGATCAGGTCGCCGGATGCCGCGATCGCGGGATAGGGCAGGGACGCAAGGCGGGCAGCCAGGCCATCGCCGTCCGTCTCGCCGTCGCGCGCAGACTTTCCTGCAGCTTCCAGTGCATCGAACCAGTCTGCGGTGAGCGTGGTGATTTCGGTGGTGGCGGTCGGGGGTGCGGCGGCGATGGTCAGCGGAAACCGGCGGCCCGCGGGATCGGCGCTTGCCATCACCACGCCGGTCATCGGTCCGAATCCTTCGGGTCCGAGAAGAAACCGCAAGACCGGATGGGAGGACATCGCACCTTGCGAAAATCGATGAACCAGATGCCGGGTGATCCAGCGGTCCCACGGGCCGACGAAGGATGCCGGCAGACCGCGCGTAACGAAATCTCCCATCGCGGGCAGTTTTCCGAAGAAACCTGGCAGGATCAAAGCCGCGTCGGGCATGAGAACCTCGCAAACATTTTCAAGTCGTAGGGATTGGCCACGCTGGCGGCCCGAAGCTCGAAATCGGCGTAGTGGCCCTGGGCGGCAAGCCGCAGCTTGTAAAGTTCTGGAAGCTCGGTCCCGCTCAGCCGGCCGGCGCGCAGCATCCGTAGGAAAGCCCAGCTCCCGCTCTCGCTGACCATCACTTCCGGCGAGCCGTCGAGCGGCTGGAAGGCGAGGGTAATCACCCCGGTCCCGTCCTTGCCCGGCCACGTCATTGGCTGTGGGCGCGTTGGGTTGTTGAAATAGGTGAGGCTCTGGCCGTCGACGTTCAGCGTCACGCGGCCGACTGTCGGCGAAAGATCCTTGGGCTCCAGCGTAAAGGTCAGGATCGGTCCGGCCCCGCCAGGAAAAAGGCTATCGCGGATCAGCCGGGCCTGCTCTAGCGCCGCTAGAGCCGATGAATCGAGCCGGATGTCGGCGCGCCATTTCCAGGGATGACGGGTCATGTCGACGTAGGTGACGAGCTGATTGTTTATGAAGCTGTCAATCAGCCCGCCCGGGCCAAAGACGCGCGCAAAGTCGACGACATTGACATCAATTGCGCTGTCGGGAACGAACGGATAGCGGTTCGCCAGCGCCGCCTGACAGAAAGGCAACACATCGGCGCGCCAGATGGCGTTGAGTTCCGAGGTGACCGCTTTCGTTGTAATGCCACTCGTATCGCCGGCGATGCCGGCCAGCCAGTCGTCCAGCGGGTCGGGGAGGGTGATGGACTGTTTTGCGACAGCCCCTGTCAGTTCGGCCAGACCGCCTTGCCGCTTTATGGCATCCTGGGCATCGGGGCTTGCCGATACCGTCTGCAGCATGTTCGAGAGTGCGGTCAGCGCCGCGACGGCGTCATTGAGTGCTGGAGGCTGGCCGTCGACCTCGGCGATTGCGCCCTTGATGGGCTTGAAATGCTCGGCAACCGGCGCGCCGGAGAGATCCACGTCGGCCTTGGAGCCGGCGGGCATCAGTTTCACGCCCGTCTTGGCAAGCTTGCCGATCTTGCCGAGCTTGGACAGGAGCTTGGAAGTTGCCGCCGGAGGCACTTTGCCGGTGGCATCATCTTCGGAACGGGTGAGTTCCGTTTCCTGCACGATGGCGTTCAGCAGCCGCTTCATCGAGGAGTCTGCGCTGGAGAGATCCTTGAGATTTTCGCTTGCCGTCTGCAGGTCCACCAGCGGTGCGAGCCTGACGTCGCGCAGGAAGCCGTCCCACTTGGCGATGTAGTCGTCGTAGTAGAGCTTCAGGATGTCCTGCGAAAGCGCGGCGACCGACGGGCTGGCGCTTTCCGAGCAGCCGCCGGCGAAGACGGAGCGATCGAGCGCAGCCTGGGTGGCGACGTCCTCCAGCCGCGCAAGGATCACGTTGTGGAAGCCGTCATAGGTGAAGGCGCCGCTGATTCCTACCCGAAGCGTCTTGTCCGAGCGCCGGGCAAGAACCTTCAGGCCGTTCGGGCCGACATGGTCCGCCGGAATCCAATCCTTAAGCGCTCTGACATCCGGGTCCGAGAGCAGTGCATTATAGGCGCGCACCGGAAGCGGGATCGAGCAGATGCTGCGCAATGCTTCGCTCACGAGCGCCTCATCGGGCTGGATAAGAGCTTGATCCGCCGCCATGTTGTCGATCGCGGCGAGTTGGTGGTCGGCGGCCATATCGGTCCGGAAGGGGGGCACGGGCGCGAATTCCGGCAGCCGCTCCGTCCACCATTGCTTGGCGAAATCGGGGTCCATCGGCGACAAGCCGGTCATCATACGGTACGTCTTCAATGCGCCGAGCAGGAATTCCGGGTCGCGGATCTGACGCCACATCGTCGCCTCGAGCAGGGCGACCATGCGTGGTTCCAGGATGTTGCGCAGCGATCGATCGTAGGCGTCGGTCTGCGCCTGCCTGATTTCGGTTGCGGCTGAAGGGCCGATCAAGGCAGCTATCCCGCCTGGCGGCTCGGTACGGGCATTCGCTACTTCGGTCGAGGCTTCGAGCGCCACATCCAGATCGAGTGGTTCCAGCGGCGCCTGACGTGCAGCAACCGGAGTGAGCGGAAGCTGCAGGGCCTCGAGCTGTTCGGCCTGCGCCGCTAGAGCGGCGTTATTTTTCCGATAGGAAACCGTAAACAACAGACCGGCGACGACAACCAATGCTGCGGCAGCCACGGCAGCGCCGCGCCATATCCAGATGCGCCGTTCCTCTGCCGCAGGATCGAATGTGCCGAGGCCGGCCTCCTTGAAGATCACTTTCGTGAGCAGGTCCTTCAGGAAGAAACTGCGCTTCTCAACCCGCAGCATCGGCGCGGCAGGCTGTGCCGGGAGGCCGAAGGAGGAAGCGAGTGCCGCCGTCAGCCGGTCGATTGCGGTGCCTTCCTGTGTAGCGGAGGTCAGATAGATACCGCGCAACCAGGCGCTTTCGGCATAGCGGCTTTCACCGAATACGGTTTCGACCAGCACGCGAATAGGCTCGGAAAGACTCTCGACCTGTGCCGGGAAGCGGAAGATCTCCGCACGGGCGGTAAGGTTTTCTTCGCCTTCGAGACGGGGAACGAGGCGACGTTCGAGCACGCCAGCCAAAGCTGCGAGTTCCCGTGTGACCTCGCTGCCGTCGATGCGTGCGCCGGGCGGGAAGGTCGCTCCCCAAACCTGCTCGCGATCGGCCGTCGAGAGACCGCCGAAGAACGTCTCGAAGCCCTTTATCAGATCGGCCTTGGTCAGCATCAGATAGACGGGCAGGCGGATCTCAAGCCGCTCCTGAAGTTCGGTCAACCGTTTGCGGATCTGGCGGCCATGTGCCCGAATGGCCGCGTCGCCTTCCGAAAGCGTGTCGATGGCGAGTGCCACGATGACCCCGTTCAGGGCTCGCCGGCCGCGGTGCTTTTTCAGAAGATCGAGGAAGCCCAGCCATTCCGCTGCATCGACGTCGGGCTGGCTTTCCTGTTGAACGTAGCGGCCCGCGGTGTCGATCAGCACCGCCTCTTCGGTAAAGAACCAGTCGCAGTTGCGCGTCCCGCCCACGCCATGCAAATCGTCGGAGAGATCGATGGGAAAGCTCAGTCCAGACTGCCGCAGCGCCGTTGTCTTGCCGGTCGCCGGTGGGCCGATGATCACGTACCAGGGCATCTCCCGAAGAAACTTTCGGCCGCCGATTTTCTGGCGCTTCAGCTCCGCCATCACCTCCCGGAACTTTGCGCCCACGGTGGCGACGCCTTCTTCAGCCGGGCTTGGTGGCGCTGCCGGTGGAGCGGCGATTTCGGAAACGAAAATGCGATTGGCCTTGATCGCCCGGCGTTGTGCCGTGATCCACCATATGAGAAACAGGAGGAAGAGAAGGCCGATAATGACCAGTCGCACCGTCTCTGACTCTAAAGGCGCGCTCTCTCCGACGCTGACGATCGGGCCGAAGATCCAGATAATCAGCGACAGCAGCACGAGCCCGATGAAGGTCCAGAGCCAGCGGGAGGTCAGGATTGCCCAGAGGAAGCGGAAGATCGCCATCTCAAAGCCCCTTCTCGATCAGGAGCTCGATGCGGCGGTTGGCAGCCCGGCCTTCACGAGTGTCGTTTCCGGCAATAGGCTGCGTTGCCGCACGTCCTTCCGACTTCAAGCGCTCAGGCGGAAGGCCGCTGGCGCGCAGTAAGGCGGCAATCGTTGCAGCGCGCGCCTCGGAGAGGCGCTGGTTGTTGGACAGGGGATTGGCGGGCTGGAGCGGAACATTGTCGGTGTGCCCGATGATCCTGACGCTTCTGATCAGGTCAGCATTGTCCTTTAGAACGGCGGCGATGGAGGCGACGAGCGGTTCGAAGCCTTTCGTCAATTCGGCCCGGGCAGACGGGAAAAGCTCCGGAGTGCTCGACTGAAGCAGGAGTGTGACTGCAGAGGCGGTTTCATTGCCTTTAAGGGCCGGCAGAAGCGCAGGAGGTGCGGCGGCGCGGAATTCCGGCAGCAACTGGAGGACGACAGGTTCGACCCGCGGCGCATCGGGTGCCGGCGTGCGTTTCTCCGGGCGGTAGATTTCGGCGCGCTCCGGCGGCGGTAGCGCCCGAACGAGCGTGGCAAGCTCTTCCGCCCTGGAGCCCAGCCGCATCGACAGCAGCATGTAAATCGCGGTCGCGAGCGCCACGGCCACGACTGCGAGCACCCAGATCGGAACGGCAAAGCGGGAAGGCTCGTCCGCTGCCGTGACACCCTCCCATCTGGGCGAGAGCGGCGCACCTTCGGCATCCGCGTCCCGCAAGAAGCGAGCGGCGGCAGCGCGGACGGCGCTGATGGAGCGATCGCCTGCACGCCCCGGCACCCTATACTTGCCGCGGAAACCCAGCGCCAGGCAGAAGTACTGCAGCTCCAGCAATTCGCGGTCGCGGCCCGGATAACGCTCCAGCTCCTCCAGCCTGGCGAAGAACTGCGCTCCGGCATCCACGTCGCCGCGGAGCATGACGACCAGCGGCTGGCGCGGCCAGGCGCTGGAGCCGCCCCAAGGCGTGTTGAGCGCCAGGTCGTCGAGCAGGGAGGCGACAGCCCAGGCGGCCGCATCTGCCTGCGCCAGGCTTGCGCCGGAGGCAACGGCTGCATCGCGCGCCGAAACAAGCTCCTCCATCAGTCTGGTTCGCAGCGCTTCCGGATTGCCGGGTGGCAATGCATTTTCGAGTTCCGGTGCAAATTCCAGCAGCGTTGCGAAAGCGTTGATCAGCGTGTTGGGATGGGATCGCGCACGCCTCGCCACGGTGCCGGTGGGAACAACCGGCACTGCGCCCGGTGGGGCGGGACGGATGCGCGTGCGGCCCTGATCTTCCGACAGGCCGAATGGATCCTCACTTGCCATGGCACTACCTGTTTACCGAATAGCAGTCCACCTGTGGTTCGCTGGGCAAAACGCCGGAAACTCCAATCACGAAACCCGGCGAGCGCAGAAGCGATTCCCAGTGCTCGCTGCGTTGATCGAGTTCGAGGCAGAGACGGTCTCCGTCGTAGGGGATTTCGCGTGGTTGCGAGTGAAGGGGCTTGAGTCGGATGCCGGGCAACCGGGACTTCCACAGCGCCTCGAATTCATCCGCAGCACCGACTGTCACCTGATTGACGAAGATTTTGCGCAATGCCTCGTCGGACATGTCGCATCCGACCCGCACAACGATGCGGCTGGCGGTCAGCAGTTCGGGATTGTCGACGCGGACCTTCCAGACGTTGGTCGCGTGCTTCAGAACCGGCAGCGCCCGCGACTTCGGCTCGACATAGCGGAGGCTCAGTATAAGTGATCGCAATGTGTCGGCGAGTGCGGCGAAGGCCGGCCCGGGCGCCATATGCTCATAGGTGGGCAGTTCGCTCAGCCGCCGGGAGCCTGAACCGTAGGTCGCCATCCTGCCAGCCAGTCCGCTGAGTTCCAGAAAGAGTTCGGCCGGATGAAAAACCTCCTGGGGAAGCATGTGGGCCAATCGCGGGCGGGCGCTGTTGGCGAGGTCGAGCACCAGCAGGTTTTCGACGCTGCGGCCGGGGCCGCCGAGCACCATCTTGCCGTGCGCCTCGGCTATGCGGTCGAGCCCGGTGATCACCTCCTGCAGGAGCTGACCGTAGAAGGGCACCGCGCCGGTCGCGAGCGCCGGCGGCAGGAAGTTTTCGGCGATCGCCACACTGCCATCGGACAGCAGTCCGGTAACGCTCGTCACCGGCATCGCCGTGTAGCCACCGGTCGCCTGCGCGGGCGAGAGGAGCAGCGCTTGCGGCCGGGCGATCTCGATCTCTTCCGGATCGGCGCCGCCATGAACCGCATCGCGTATCCACTCGATCCGGCCTCTATACCGCGCTCCGGTCGGTTCGCTGTGAGCGGGGTCGAAGCTGGCGCCGCCGGGTGGTTCCGAGGGCAAGGCGAGCTGCGCCGCGCCTGCGCCCATGTCGCGCGTGATTGTCAAAGGTGTGGGAGCGTCCATCGTTTCGGGTATTGCAAACGGGGTACCATCCGGAAAAATGCCGCGCGCCGACGTTACGGCCACCCGCCCGGCTTCCAGCTGTGCGGCGTCGAGCGTGAGGGACCTGAAACCGAAAGTCTGTAAGCGTCCAGCCTGCAGCGCGCCCCGCATCAGGGCCTCGGTATAACGGTCCTGTTGCTGGAAATGCTGCGTCCGGAGGAACAGTCCCTCGGACCAAAGCACCTTGTTGGTATCCGTCATGCTGAACGCCCCTCCATTCAGGCGAGCGCGAGCGTCATACCGCCGCGGCTTAGTACGACATTCGCTGTCACCGTCGATTCCGGCCTGATCGGAACGCTCCTTCGCCAGGTGCGGCTGCCAGGTTCACGGAACAGCGCGACAACGCCCAGGAAAGTGGCTTCCGGCGGGAACGCCAGCGTCTTTGAGGCGCTTGCGCCGGGAGCGACCGTCAGTTGGTCGGAGCCGACGAGGTCTGCTCCAAGCGCACCGGCCGGATTGGACTGAAGGGCGAAGATATCAGCAGAGTTGAATTTTCCGGCATCCTTCAGCCGGAGAATAAGGAGGGTCACCGGACGCTCCCCTCCGCCTGCGGCAGCATTCATCCCCGCTTGCCCCGTTGCCGTGACCGTCACGGTCGAAGATTTCGGTGGGCCGCCCATGCAGGCGGAAAGCAAGCCTGTCGCGCCGATCACCATGAGAAAGCCGCGTCGGTGAAGCATCAGTTGTTCTCCCTCTCTTCATAGCCATCCCGAAAGTCGCTGCCGATCTCGCCCAGGAAGCGCGTCGACGCACTCTTGGAGATTTCGCGATAGCGGTTCTCATAGAGTTCCCAGAGTTTCGCCCGCCGCCCACCGGCGAGCAGGGCATCCAACGCCGAGTGCGACTTCAGTTCGCTTTCCAGCGTCGCGGGGTCGAAGCGGTCAATCATCCTGGCAAGCGCCGCTTGGACGCCGCGCCACGTTCTCACATGGTGGTGTGCGAGATCGCGGATGGAATTGCCGATGGCGGCCTGCGGAGGAAGAAAGCCGGCGTGGCGTTGAGCCAGGAAGGTCGCGATGACATCGTCCACCGTGGGCAGGAATTTGAGAGGGTTGACCTCGGATGCTCCAATCACGGTCTGGGCGATCCTCGCTTCACCCTTTTCTTCGGCTCGTTTGCGCAGGAGATGCATCAGCCCGTCCAGCATCATGCGGTATTCCCGGCCGAAACTCTCCATCTGGGCGACCGGATCTGAAGTCGCGAACTCGCCAGCATCGAGTCCCAGTCCGCGCAGGAAGGCGTCACGCAAGGCGGTTTCGGTTTCTGCCGCCTTTTCCGGCGTCGGCCTCGCCTGTGGTGCCGGAGCAGGACGCGGTGCGGCCGGGAGTTCTGGAACGGGTTGGGCGTCTGGAATAGGGTGCTCAGGCGGCGTGCTGGGTAAAGAAAAATCCCAGGCCCCTTTGTCCTGGCCGCCCGATGCTGGCAGAGGATCAAGGCTGAAGGGATCGTCGAGCATCGGCGCCCCTTTTTCTGTCTTGCCCCTGTCTGCTGCGGCGAATGCCCCTGCAGCTGGTTGTTCGAAAGGGTCGGGCAATCCGGCCGGCCGCGGGGTGGGCGCCGCCGGCTCCCTGCGCTCGAAGAAGAAATTGTCCTGCTCGAGGCCAGTCGGTGGTGGCGAGGCCAGCTGTTCAGACACCCGCTCTGTCGGCGTGGCCTGGAAGTCGACGCGGACGACATAATTGCCGAGCTGCAGTCGCGCTCCGTCATGCAGCGGGGAGGAATTCCCGAGCCCAAGCGGCGTGCGCGACCCGTCGATAAAGAGCCCGCCGCTGGAGGTGTCCGTCACCACGTACTGACCGCGAACGCAGCCGATCGTGCAATGAGCGCGTGAGATGTACATGTCGGGATCGTCGATCCGCCAGTCGGCGTCGGCGCTGCGACCGATGACGAGCTCGCCGTCAACGAGCCGCATCTGGCGAACGGATTGCGGTCGGGGTGAGTGCTCGAGAGTAAGGATCAGGCTCATGCAGCAGCCTCCGGCATTTCGGGGCGCCAGCCAATGACGGTGCGCATGCAGAAATCATCTGCGTCACCGCGATCTTTCGGTCGAGCGAGCCATGCGATGTGCCCGATCCGCGCTGCTCCCATTTTGGCCGCAGGGACTTCGTCGCGCGTGAGCACGAGCCTTACATCCACATCGAGCCCATCTCCCACCAGATCGCGGATCGCGGTTTGCAAGGTTTCGCGCCGCTCGCTGCCAGGCAGGAAAGTCATATAGTCGGCGAGCGTCAAAGGTCCGATGGAGAGCTCTATCCTTTGCTGCCGCTGGAACGTCCTCGGACCGATCGTGGCGCTTCGTCCGAGTTGCACATGCGCGCCGCCAAGCCGGGACTGGAGCGTTTTCGGTATCGGCATCCAAGCGCCGACAAATTCGCGAAGCCGAACCGGGACCTTCAGGAGGTCTGCAAGAAACAGTGTGAGCCTCTCCGGCCCGTCTACCTGATGGGCGAGCGCCGGTGCGTGAGAGAGCTTCGTGGTATCGATCGTTCCGCGCTCACCATGCCCCCTTCCACACAAGCCGAGGCCTGCCAGGGCCGCCGACATCGCGCGAATGCGGCCGCCGTCATGGCGTCTCACCTGCACCGCCGGATGAGCGTCGGCCCACGCCCGGTAAAAGAGCGCGATCATGCGATGCTGAAGAATATTGACGAAATCGACGAAGGTCGTGTCGCTGACCTCCCGCATATCCGCCCTGGCGAACCAGCGCTGCGACAGGCGATCCAGCACCCAGCGCGTCAGATAGAGGGGCATTGGACCTTCTGGCCCGAGCAATCCGATATTTGCCACCGTGACGCGGATTGGCGTCGTTTCGGTGGCCGGCTCGACCTTCGCGACATCCTGCACCGCAAAACCCAGCCGCACATGCTGTCCGAGCCGGGCGGGCTCCCGGTCCGGGCGGCCCGCCTGCCCGAACAGCCGTCCGTCGTCTTCGAGGCGCCGCAGGAGCTCGAAAAAGTCGAACTCCTCAAGGGATGGAGAGACCTCCTTCTTCAGATCAGGAAGCGATTGCCCGGCGTTATCGGCCATAGCACATCCTCCTGCTTCTGTATGATCCGCGCGCGGGTGCGCACGAATGCGTTGATCGCGGCATAGCGGGCAAAAAGCCTTGCCAGTAGCGCTGACGGCAACAGCGTGCTGTGCCCGGCAAGCACAGTTTGGTCGATATGAAGCGTAACCTCGGTGCCACGCGCGAAGCACATTGGTCCGGCGATCGCCAAGCGCTCGATCAAAGGTCGAGCCTCGACACGGGCGATCGAGCGCACATGCCGGCTCAGGCTTGGATCTCCCCGCTGCGCGTAAAGCTCTAGCAGGGCGTGAAGCGGATCCACCCCGCGGCCTTCCTCCGCCAGGCTGAGGAAATTCAGCGAGAGTTGAGCG
This sequence comes from Rhizobium sp. P32RR-XVIII, assembly GCF_012641395.1. Classification (GTDB taxonomy): domain Bacteria; phylum Pseudomonadota; class Alphaproteobacteria; order Rhizobiales; family Rhizobiaceae; genus Rhizobium. The sequence goes on from NZ_JABAIH010000005.1 coordinate 56,602, forward strand.
ACGAGCCGCCAGGCAAGTTCATCGGCTCTCGAGCCTTCCACGGCTCCAGCAGGGAGCGTCGCTGGTATAGAGGGCCACGGCGGTCGCACGGCCCCGAGGAGCTGGACGGCCTCGACCGGATCGCCACTTTCGAGCGTAAGCGACGGCGTGTCATCCAATATCGGCAGATCGCGATTGGTGCAGAGCGCCGTCACCTCAATCCGCTTCAGTGGCCGGGCCGTTTTCGACTGGACGGGGCGCGAAAGCGTGATGAAGACATCGTCACCCGCGTAGGATGTGCGAGTTTGTCCCTGACGAAGTTCGTCCTCGCCCGGCCGCCGCGGGCGGCGTTCGGCGAAATAGGCCCAGCCGTTTCCACGGTTCTGGCCCAAGCTGAAGAGCGCCGGTATCTCGGCGTCCGGACGCTCGGCATCAGCATCTTCGACGCGGATTGGGCGATAGATCTCGAAATCCCGGGGACGCGTGCGATCGGCGTGGAGCACTTGGCGGGTCCGCCGCGCATCGAGTTCGATGACGTTGCAGCCGCGCTCGAACAGGTTGATGATTGGCGTTGCGAAAAGTTGGAAATCTTTCGCTGCGATATTCGCAAGCTCCGGGACGGGGCGTCGCAACAGAAAGATCAGTTCCAGCCCGGCCCCGCAGCGCCGAACCACCGGCTGCAGGCTCCTCACGCGTACATAGTGAAATCTTTCCGGCGCGATGAAGTATTCGCGTAACAGCCTGTAGCCTTCGAAGGTTTCGCGCGTGCGCGGCATAAGCGCTTCGTCGTCGGAGATCCCGACCATTTCCGGCTCCGGAAGTACGCTCAGGAAATTATCGCGGCCTTCCGGGCGGGAGCCGACAGCGGCACAACCGCCAAAAAGGGTATCGAAGAGCAGCGGCGCCTTGCTCTTGTCACCAAAATGCAGATCCAGGCGGTCGAGCGACAGGTCGCTGAGCTTGCCTTTGCCGGTTCGATTGAAAGTGATGCTCAGTGCCGCGGAACCGCTTAGCCCTTCAACCGGAGTTATTCCCGCTGCTGCAAGCGCGCTTCGATCCTGAATGTAGGCGACCGAGGTGATCGCGAGCGGCCAGAGCATCACGTCCTGTGCCGTCGTATAGATGCACCGGGTGGAAATTCCGGGCCGGACGCTCGAAACCAGCCGGGTCCCGCGCTTCACAAGGTGCCCTGCGAGCATCGTCTGAACCTGCTGGCCCGGTTTCAGCAGAGCCATGGCGGTTGCAGGCGCCGGCGAAACGAGATCCGGGTAGAAATTCTCAAGCACGCTTCGTGCGAAACGCGAGCTCTCTGCATCCACCTTCTGGCGGGTGCGTGCGGCGAGATACGCCACGCCGTCAAGCAGGCGTTCCACAAACGGGTCGGGACACGGGACCGTATCCAGGGAGAGGTTGCGCGCGATCGAGGGATGCATATCCGCAAACTCGGCGGCGAGCGCGCGGATGTGGGTGAGTTCTTCCTCGTAGTACTCCAGGAAGACCCGGTCCATGGTCAGGTTTCCTTCAGCTCAGTCCGCGCCGAACCGTTGTCGAGGTTGAGTATCGTGCGCAGAAGCAGCCGCTCCGGTGCCGGCGAGGTCAGCAGCAGCGCGTCGATGTCGATCCTGAGACCAGTCGCCCTGTCACCGAGGCTGACGGTTACTTTCGTCGCACTTTCCTTCAGCCGGGGTTCAAATGCGGCGAGCACGCTTCGGATTTCCTTCGCCAGTTCATCGCGGTCGAAGTCACGGGAGGAACGGCCGGAGAAGGGGGGCACCCCATAATTGATCACGCTGCGGCGCACCTCCGGGAAATCCTCAAGCGATGGAGGATCGTCTCCGGCCTGATCTGCCTCGAAATCTGTCAAGAGTGGTGTGGATTCGAAGCGTTGTGCGTTAAAGAGCGCTTCGATGTCGCGCCGCACCGCCTCGCGCAGCACATCGGTCGAGACCACGACGCCGCGGCTTTCCAGTTCGGCCTGACGTCGCTCCAGAGAGAGTAGGCGGTGTATGTTCTTCTTCTGCTCGGTGCTGATATCCGTAGCGGCCTCGATCTGGCGAAGGCCGCCGGCCACCAGCCCGTTCAGACGTTCGACGTCTATATCGTTCTGGATCGACTGCCGAAGTTGACTGATTTCGGAACTGAGCCCCGGCAGGTCGTTCACCAGGCGATCCCACAAGGACGGCTGGATCGCTTCGCGAGTCGCCCGCAGGTGCCCTCCGGGCGGTCTCGCCTCCCTTCCAAACCCTTTCTGCCAGCTGTCACTTGCCGACATAGACATCCATTTCGACCTCGTCGTTCTTGTCGTAGGCGAACTTGATATTCTTGTAAGCGAAGCCGACACGCTCTTCGAGTAGGTCTGGCTCATCGTCACTTGGCTTCATGGTGTAGTTTGTCACCGAAGCTTCCTTCAGCGTGATGACCAGGTAGTCGCTCGTTTCGCCTTCGATGGTTCTGCGCGCCGAGAACACGACCTCGTCCAGAGGCGTGTTGTCGAAGAGAGCCTTTTTCAGATAGGGCGAGGACTTGTCGTAATGCTTGATGAAATTGACCATGCCCAAGCTGACGCGGCCTCTGCGCGATAGTGAATTGGGGTCGAAGGGAGCCACCATTTCAAACTCCACTCCGTACACCTCGATTTCTTCTTCGTGGCCATCGCGAACGCTCGGCCCCGTGATGTCAGGTACCTTGAGAAAACCGTCGATTTTCATGAATAACCTCCCATCAGCTCTCTGTTGCTTACTGCTTCATAGACGGCAGTTCCGAAACCAGCCGGAGCGAAGCATTGATGCCTTCCAGCTGGTAGTGGGGCCGCAGGTAGAACCGGGCATTGTACCAGCCGGGACGGCCCTCCACGCTGTCAACCTGGACCTCGGCAGCCGCAAGGGGACGTTTTGCGCGGGCTTTGTCGTCGGCAAAGGCAGGGTTGGCGAGAACGTAGCGGTTGATCCACTCCGTCAGCCAGATTTGCATGTCGGCACGTTCCTTGAATGAGCCGATCTTATCCCGGGCGATTGCCTTGAGGTAATGGGCGAAACGGGAAACCGGGAAAAGATAGGGCAGGTTTGCGCTCAATCTCTCGTTCGCCTGAGCATCCGGGTCGACCAGACGGCCGGCGCGCGCCTCGTCGTCCTGCAGCGAGTGGGCGCCGATGAAAGCGGCGATATCGGTGTTCTTGCGATGCAGGATCGGCATCAGCCCGAGCTTGGCGAGCTCGGCCTCGCGCCGGTCGTCAATGGCGACCTCGGTCGGGCATTTCATCGCCACCGTCCCGTCGTCGGTCGGGAAGTTGTGGACCGGGAGATTGATGACTGCTCCGCCGTTCTCGACACCCCGGATCTGCGTGCCCCAGCCGAACAGCTTGTGGCTGCGGTTGATATTGACCCCCATGGGGAAGGCCGCGTTCATCCAGACATACTTGTGATGATCGCCCTGAACCTCTTCCTCGAAGGAGAAGCCCTTCACGGGGACGGTTTCTGCGCCGTAAGGCAGCCTCGCCAGCACCCGGGGCATCGTCAGCCCTATGTACCGGGCGTCCTCGCTCTCGCGCAGCGACTGCCATGAGGCATAGGCCGGCGATGACACGATCTGTTGCAGGTCTTGCGGGTTCGGCAGCTCCTGCCAGCTTTCCATGCGGAACAGACGAGGGGCGGCCGCGGCGATGAACGGCGTGTGCGCCGAGGCGCAGATGCCGGACATGTTGCGGAGCAGACCGACATCCTTCGGGTGATTTGAGAATTCGTAGGCGCCGACCAGGCAACCGAAGGGGTTACCGCCGAGCATCGAGTATTCGTCGGTGTAGACTTTCTTGAATATGGGACTTTGATCCCACATCTGGCCCTCGTAATCCTCGAGGGTGTCAGCCAGCTGCTCCTTCGAAATGTTCATGACGCGGATCTTCAACTTTTGATCCGTCTCGGTATTGTTGACGAGGTACCACAGTCCGCGCCATGTGCCTTCCATCTGAAGCACTTCAGGGGCATGGAGAATCTCGTTGGTCTGCTCGGTCAGCAGCTTGTCGATGCCGCCAATCAAGGACTTGATTGATTTGATCGCGTTCGAAGAGATGACGGTCGATTCTGAGCGGCCGCGAGCGGCCAGCGCCAGATTCCTGACCAAGGTTTGAAGCTTGTCGCTGTCATCTTTCTTGACCTTGAAGTCCTTCTCCAGAAGGCCGCTGAATTCCTGAAGATCGACTCCCTCGGCTTCCGCGACACCAACCGCAGCGGCTTTTTCCTGTTCGGCCATGACTCAGACCTCCGACTTGCTGCTATCTTCGAGCGCCTGGTCGGCGATCTTTCCTAACAGGGGCTCATTGTTCAAAAGTTGCGCGATGCGTTTTTCGGCGTCGACGCGGCCATCCATGAAGCCGAGCAATTCTTCGAGTTGGCGGCGCATTCTCAAGAGTTCTGCAAGCTGCGGGACTTGTTCGGCCACACGATCCGGCGCGAAATCAGCCATGCTGGTAAAGGTCAGGTCTATTGCAAGCTCTTCGTCGCGTTCTTCGCCCTCGGGTTGGGGAAGGGTGTTCTTCACGCGAGCCTTGACGCGCGGGCTGAGCGCTTCCATGAAACGGCCGAACCTGTTCGCGTCGGTTTCGACAAAGGCGCGGTCCCGGACGGACTTGCTGGCCTCTGGTGTTTGGGAGGCGCCGGCGAGATCGGCCATCACGCCCATCACGAACGGCAATTCGATGGTGGTCGGGCTGCCGTAAGTTTCGACTTCGTAAGCGATCTGGACGCGCGGCGCCCGGTTTCGTTCAATTACCTTGGCCTTAGTTTCGCTCATTGGTGGTCACCTTTCGTCCCAGGGACAGGTTTCTTGCTTTCCGGCACGCCGGCCAGAAGCCGGAATTCCTTCAAACCGGAGGGCGCCAGGTCCTCCATGAGTTCCAGAAAATCCATCGGCACCATGCGTTTGATCCTACGCGCCAGATGGGGGATGGGGCTCGACGGTTCTGTGCGGTCGTAGAAGGCGATGATGAGGTCAATGCACTTTGTGACGTCTTCCCGCGAGGTGAGCCGCGACGGAAAGACTGCCGGTGTGCCGATGTAAGCCGGAGCTGCGTCGGAGGTCGCTTTTGCAGGTGCGCTCTCGTGATCGAGGGCTTCCTCGCTTGCAGCCTCCTGCCTTGAGCTGGGCTTCGCGCGCTCGAGCGTAGAAATCGCTCGCTGCAGGAACCGGCTCAAATCCGGCAGCGTGACTCGCAAATCCCCGCCGATTTGCCGATTGAGCGATGTCTCAAGGGCAGCCATCGCAGTGGCCGCAGCGTTTGCGCTCTCGATAAGCGCGGCCGCGTCGTCCGAGCTTTGTTCCGCAAATGCCGCACAGCCGATCCCCACGCGAGTCAATACCTGCTCGTGCTCGCTTGCCAGCGACGCCTTTTCAGCCTCGCTCAGTCCGGGTGCTGCCTCGTTGAGAACGGTTCGGGTGTCGATCGCCCCGCACTCAAGATCGCGCCCTGTAACAGGACCGACGCCCCGCGGTGCAAAGAAAGTCATCTTGCGAAGATCGCCGAGCAGCCCATCCTTGTCGTTCTGGAGCTGGAGGAGAGCGTTGATCCGGCGTAGCGCGGCATCCCGGGGAGGCAGGCCCTCACGAAGTTCCGGATGCATCGTTTCCCAGTGCATGTCGAAGGTTCCGGTGATCAGGTTCAGCCCCTCGGCGAGGCCAGCAAAACCCTGCTCATTTGCTAGGGCACGCGTCACGATCACGAGCAGCCTCAGATCCCGTCCCTGCGGGCGCAACTCTTCTGATTTTCGAAGGACGGTCGACCAATCGACAGGGACCTCGGTCCGTAAGACGGGGTTGTTGCGCTCGTCACGGCTTATTTCGACCTGCGGTTGCACGAGGCGTTCCAGCTCGTGGAATCGTCCGTCATTCCGCAAGCTTTCACCTGACGGGTTCTCACCGTTCAGCGGGCTTAACCAGAGAGCAGAGTCGAACAACAGTTCCCCCCGTTAACCGACTAGTATTCCCCTGTCATTTTGCTTTTTACCACAAGTTCTTGCTCTATACTAATGTCACGTATCTTCGGCTTCTAATTAATTGCGGGTGTCGAGCAGCCGGGTGGTCATCGAGAGGATCGAGACACGCCCCGCGGCTATGACCGCGCGTAAATCCTCCGCAAAAGACTTGGTGGACTCGGTTGTCGGTCGAAGCTGCGGAAAAAGCGGCTGATCGGTCTGCATGACAATGATCAGACTTCTACCGAAGGTGGCATCGACGGCGAAGGAGAGTTTTGCGGGGTCCGCCGCGCCCTCTGCCGTCGGATAGGCAACCCGGATGGTGCGCATGCCATTCGCCACGGTTCCGATCTGGGCCAGTGCGTGATCGGGTCTCTTGATGTTCGGAAGAACATTGAAGAGATTGCCGGTGACGTCGGCGATGGCCACCCACAAGTACCCCTTGTCAAGCGTTGCCGGCACAAGCACGTCGATCACCGGGTTGTCGCCGACCGAATAGATGCCGGACATGTTCGGTTCGGATCTGTCGCCGTAACCGAGAACGATCGTCATCTGACCTTGCGGCGCATCCGGCAGCAGTTCCTGAACAACGCACAGTTGGCTGTTGAGCACCGTGGCATCGAAGCGTAGCTCGCGATCTCCGACATGGGGCGCGAGCGTCTGCTGGAGGGCTTCAATGTCGCTGCTGGAGGTGACGTTTCCTCGGACGGAAATCGTCGATCCGAGAGGAAAAGTGCCGCTTTCCGGAGGTTGAACGAGGAGTGGACCGCAGGTCTGCAGCGGCACGATAAGGGGTTTCAGCTGGTCCGGCGACAGGTCTCGCGGACCCGCCGCGATACGGATGATCGGCTGGTAGCCGGCGGCCTTTGCCGCCGCATTAAATCGGCTGACGGCCGCCTCGCGTCCTGCGGTATCGGGAGCGAGACCGGTGAGGCGGACCGTTCGATCGGCGACTTCAAGCTTCCACTCGTCGAGCGGAATGGCGGCCGCGAAGAAGGCATCGATGTCCTGCGCCCACTTTTCAGATGGAGCGCCCTGGGCGAGAGTGAGGGCGTCATCGGGTGGGGCAAGCCCGACGGTCCGGGCGAAGTTCGCCAGGATTGTCTCCTGCTGGCCGGCGTCGGGAGCAAAACCGGCAAGTGTCGGCCGGCCTTGCGCATCCACCCCGGCAGTGAGCTTGTAAGGCGTAGCAATCGGCAGGCTTGCCGGAGACAAGCCCTCAAAAGCCCCGAGAAACCAAAGCCCGGCAAGCACTGCAAGGACCGCGAGGGGCAGGATTGCAAGCCATGGCCGCCATCCGGGCTTCGTGCCGCGCCCGTTCTGACGCGCTTTGGCGAGACCGGGCTGCAGCAATCGCCCGATTTCCTTGACGACCGCGGCGGCACTCGGCGGGCGTTGCGCAGGGTCTGGCCGAGTAAGGTCGTCGATCAGCGTCTTCAGCGGCTCTGGAACGCCCGCTGTGTCAATTCGGCGCTCCTTGTGGCGGACAACCTCGCCAGGACTTGTTCCGACGTCCGGAATCCTTCCCCGGAAGGTCGCGAGCAGCGAGGCGCCCAGGGCATAAAGGTCTGAGCGCGGCTCTGCCTGCCCATGCAACTGCTCAGGCGCGGCATATTCGTACTTGCCCGCGAATTCTTTGCCGACGATCGTGCGCGCGCCTGTGCTGCTGTCCTTGGCGATGCCGAAATCGATGATGACGGCTTCCTCCGGCCTGCCGTCGCGCAGGATGATGTTGTCGGGGGAAAGGTCGCGATGGACGATCTTGCGCTCGTGTGTGGCGACAAGGCCTTCGGCCACTCTGTGCGCCACGACCAGCAGATCGCGCGGGGAAGCCCCGCCCTGCTCGAGCCATTCGCTGAGTGGCGTGCCGGCGACGTAGTCCATGACCAGATAGACGTGGCCGTCCCCGGTCTGACTGCAGTCGGTGTAGCGCACGACCGCGTCGTGGGAGATGTTGCGCATCTCCTCCTCGCGCTTCATGAGCTCCAGATAGCCGGCATTTGCCGACAGCTCGCGCTTCAGCGCCTTGAGCGCCACGACCCGTCCGGTAATGCGGTTGCTTGCACGATAGACTTCACCCGTTCCACCGCGGCCGAGGACGCCCTCGATCTCGTAGGTGTTGTTAAGCACCTGTCCCTTGCGGAAGATGTCGCCAGGCAGTGGATCGATCATCTGGAGCCTCCCAGCGCACCCAGTGGAAACCACGCGACATAATATTCATCAAGAACACGCGGCCCGAATATTTGTCAAGAATACTCTAATGTGGCACGCTGTGACTAGCGATCGAAGACTAGCAACGTCCTATTCAAGATCACATGGGCAGGAGCCCGATCGACATGCAGAACATGTCTTCTCAGAGCTTCAAGCGCAAGGAACTGGTCGGCAAACTCAATCCTGTTTGCGTGCGCGCCTTCAAGGCGGCGGCGGACGCGGCCAAGCTTCGCGGCAATCCCTATGTCGAACTCGTTCACTGGATCGAACAGCTCGCCCTCGTCGACCGCGCGGATTTTCAGCTTATCCTCGCCGATGCCGGCGTGGACCTCGGCCGGCTTGCTGCCGACATGGCGAGGGCGATCGACAAGCTGCCCTATGGCGCGACCTCCATCGAGGAGTTTTCCGATCACATCTTTCATGCCATCCAGGAGGCCTGGAGCCTCGCAAGCCTGCAGTTCGGATCCGAAGAGGTTCGCGGAGCCTATGTTCTCTTGGCCTGCAGAAAGGTGGCGGTGCTTGATGGTCTTCTGCTGAAGATCAGCGCCGAATTCGATCGGATCGAGGCGGATTCCGTTATCCCCCGGCTGGACGACGTGCTGGCAGGATCACTTGAAAATGCCGGTAAGGCCGAGGCCCCCGAACCAGCCCGGAAAAAACGCCCGGCGGGGGGTGACTCCGCATTGGCGAAATACGCGACTGACCTTACCCGGCGCGCACGCGACGGCAAAATCGATCCGGTTCTCGGCCGCGACCCCGAGATCCGGCAGATCGTCGATATCCTCATGCGCCGGCGCCAGAACAATCCGATCCTGACCGGCGAAGCCGGAGTAGGCAAGACCGCGGTGGTCGAAGGTTTTGCGCTCCGCCTTGCGGAAGGGGACGTGCCGCCGCCGCTGAAAGGCGTGGCGCTGCACCTGCTTGATATCGGCCTGATGCAGGCAGGGGCAAGCGTCAAGGGCGAGTTCGAGAAGCGGCTGAAGACAGTCATCGACGAAGTTCAGGCATCGGAAACGCCGATCATTCTCTTCATCGACGAAGCGCATACTCTGATCGGGGCCGGAGGGGCAGCGGGAACGGGAGACGCCGCAAACCTTCTTAAACCGGCATTGGCGCGTGGCGAGCTTCGCACGATCGCTGCAACGACTTGGGCAGAGTACAAGCAGCATATCGAGAAAGACCCGGCGCTGACCCGCCGTTTCCAGGTGGTCAAGATCGAAGAGCCTGATGAAGAAGCCGCCATCCTGATGCTCCGTGGCGTGGCAGGCGTGTTGGAGAAACACCATCAGGTGCAGATTCTGGACGAAGCGATCGAGACGGCCGTCGGCCTATCCCATCGCTATATTCCCGCGCGCCAACTGCCGGACAAGGCTGTCAGCCTGTTGGATACGGCCTGCGCGCGCGTGGCGGTATCGCAGCACGCGACACCGGCTGAGGTCGAAGATCTTCTGCGGCGTAAGCAGTCTCTTGAGATCGAGCAGGGCATCATCGGGCGCGAAGCTGCAATCGGCATCGACGTCGCGGAGCGCCAGTCCAAGGTCGAAGCCGCTCTCGCCGAGACGGAGTCCGCGTTGCTCGCTGCAAAGGCTCGCTGGGAAAAGGAGCAGTCCATGGTCTCGGAGATCCTCGATCTGCGGGCGAGGCTGCGGGGAAGGGGAGTTGCGCTTGATGCCGCGCTGGCCGAAGGGGAGGCAGGCGCGGAATTGCCGGCGGCCGCCGACGTGGACCGCCCCGAGCCGGAGAGCGGCGATGGAACGGATCAAAGCGCCGACCTTGAACGGCTCAAGGCCCTGACGGCGGAGCTTGCCGGGCTTCAGGGTGAGACGCCGCTTATACTGCTTTCCGTCGACAGGAATGCCGTGGCGTCTGTCGTACAAGACTGGACAGGCATTCCCGTGGGCCGGATGCTGACCAGCCAGACCGAAAAGGCATTGCAGCTTGCGAAGGTTCTGGGAGAGCGTGTCGTCGGCCAGGAGCTTGCCATGGAATCCATCGCGCGGCGCGTGCAAACCAGCCGTGCGGGCCTTGCCTCTCCTGAAAAGCCGGTAGGCGTATTCCTGCTGTGCGGCCCTTCGGGCGTCGGCAAGACAGAAACGGCGCTGGCTCTCGCCGAAACCCTCTATGGCGGCGAGCAGAACCTGATCTCCATCAACATGTCGGAATTCCAGGAAGCGCATACGGTTTCGACCCTCAAGGGTGCGCCTCCCGGCTATGTCGGCTACGGCAAGGGAGGGGTAATGACCGAGGCCGTGCGCCGTCGGCCCTATTCGGTCATCTTGCTCGATGAAGTCGAGAAGGCGCATCCGGATGTGCACGAGATCTTCTTCCAGGTCTTCGACAAGGGAATGATGGACGACAGTGAGGGCCGGCGGATCGACTTCAGGAACAGCCTCATCCTGCTGACCTCGAATGTCGGTTCGGATGTCATCATGAAGCTGACCGACGGCGGCAGGACGCGGCCGCCGCTCGAGGAACTCGAAAGCGCACTGCGGCCGCCATTGCTGAAGGTGTTCCCGCCAGCCTTCCTCGGACGGGTGATTGTCGTTCCCTACTATCCGCTCTCGGATTCGATGATCGAGGCGATCACACAACATCATTTCGCGAAGATCGCGCGCCGCCTGAGCGCCAGCCATGACGCCGAGCTGGTTATCGGGGACGGGGTTCTGGAATTGATCAAGGCTCGGTGTACCGAAGTTGAATCGGGTGGTCGCATGATCGACGCGATCCTGACCAACACGCTTCTGCCGACGCTGAGCAAGGGCGTTCTGAACTGGTCCCTTGAAGGCAAACGCCTCACCAAGGCGACCGTCGGGGCTTCGGCGGAAGGCTTCACCTACGCGTTCGAATAGGCAACGACACTGCTGGTGATAGCGGCTGCCGGGGAGCGCCGTTAGCTGACGGCTTGGAACTCTACGCGCCTGTTTTCGTCGGCCTTCGGGTTTTCCTGGTTGAGAAGAAACTGCTCGCCGACCCCGACCGCTTCGAGTCGTTCACGCGCGATGTGGCAATCATCCGTGAAGAAGCGCGCAACTTCCTTTGCGCGCAGAATCGACAGGTGCTGGTTGTAGCTTGCGCCTCCGACCGAATCCGTGTGACCGATGATACGGACGAGCTTGATGTCCATATCCTTTACGACTTCGCACAGCTGCCGCAACGCCGGCTTTTGCTCCGAAGCGATGGCCGCTGAATCGAAGGCAAAATTCACCCGGACGTTGATCTGGTCGTCAGGCGGTAGCTTCCAATATGTTTGCGGATTGCTCGTCGCCGCTGCTGCGGATACGGCCGTTGCCGGTGATGTCGCCGCCGGTTCCGGAGTTGAGGGCTGAGCTGCATTGGGAGCCGCTGGGGTGGTCGCCGGAGCAGCCTGGATCCCCTGGGACGCAATGGCAGCAGGGGAAGGGGGAGCTGGAGCGGTTTTGGCTGCGCCGCTTTCGGGCGTGGCAATCGTCACCGGGACGGCCTCCGCCTTGGGCGCGGCGTTGGAATTGGTCAGAACCAGGCCGCGCGTGGCTCCGAGCCGCGCCGCCTTGAACAAGTCGATCTGTCGCTGGAAGCGTTCCTTAAGCGCGGAATCGTTCAGTTCCTGTGCACCCAAGTCACTTTGTGTCACGAAGAATAGAGCGAGAAACACCGTCAGCTTTGTAGTCAGCGGGCGCTTCATCTTAGGCTCCTTTGGCAAAAAGGTTTTCGCCTTCTATGAAAAATACTATAGGATGACTATGGGTGCAACCGATCCGGTAGCGGGGCTCTCACGGCGGATCGATTTAATGGGGTTCGTCTGATCATGACCCCGGACTCTCGGGACAATCCTTCGACGCGCGTGCCTGACGGGCCGGGTAGGCCGCAAGGAGCGGGACTAAGCCATACCGGGCATGTGCGGACAAACAACGAAGACGCGATTCTCACCGATCCCTCAGGCGCACTTTGGGCGGTCGCTGACGGGATGGGCGGCTACGGCCACGGTGACGTCGCGGCAGATCTGGTCATCGAACAGCTCGCCCTCCTTCCGCACGCTCCCATTTCCGGCGCTCATCTCGTCGCTGCGCTGCAGTCGGCGAATTCCGCCATCCGCCGTTGGGCAGCGTCGGCCAATGTCGCGCAGATGGGCGCAACAGTGGTGGCCGCATTCATTGACGGTGGAGCAACGACGATCGCATGGGTGGGAGATAGCCGCGCCTATCGTTTGCGGGGGGGAGAGTTGTTGCAACTCACGCGCGACCATTCGGTCGTGCAGGAACTTGTCGATGGCGGGCGCCTGACGCCCGCCGCTGTCTGGCAGCATCCGCAAGCGCATGTCGTTACCCGAGCGATCGGCGCGGCCGATTGGCTGGATGTGGACTCCGTCGAGGTGGCGTTGGAGCCGGGGGATTTTTTGCTCCTCTGCTCGGACGGATTGACCGACTGTGTTGCCGAGGCAGAGATCGTCGCTCACTTGAACGCGCCGAACCCCGACGCCGCCTGCCAGCGACTGGTAGCCGCCGCCCTCGATCACGGCGCTCCGGACAATGTCTCGGTGGTGGTGGTTCGGATTGACGGAGCTGCAGCGCCGTGAGGCCACTAAATCCGATTGCAGCTGTCGTCATTGGAATGAGCATCATTCTTGCGGCGGCCGTTTTCGCGTTGGTTGGAGACCTCCTTCGAAACACAGAGGTTGATCCGAATGCAGGACGGATCGATCGGGCAAATCAACAGCTTGCTCAACAGGACGCGGAAATCCAGGCGCTGCGCGCTGAACTGAACTCGCTCAAGGGAAAGGTGTCGGAGCTAGAAGGGAAGGTGAAGGAACTGGCGGAGGCGCCTCGCCCCGAACCCGTCCCGCCCAGCCCCGTCGCACCCCCGCCGCCTGGCGAACCTCCGAGCCAGCAGTCGTTTTCGATCGATCAATTCGGCGGCATGGCGCCGCCGGAGGAAACCGAAAACATGACGGAGCCCATGCAGCTGGCGAAGAAGCGCTTCAACGAGCGCGTCATACGCCCGACCCCGGCAGTGCTCCGCCAAATCCTTGGCGAGCCGCGAAGTGTCTATTCCACAAGCTGCCAGCCGGTCACCAATCCGAAATTGTTGAGGACCCTGGAAAGCCGAGACATAGGGCATTTCCGCCTGACGATGATCAGGCCCGCGCTCGATTCTCTGGGGCAGGTCATGGAGCGCCTCCGAAAGGAGGAGCCGGACATCTATGCCGCGATCGGTACGGCTGGCGCGCTTTGCGCGCGCTATGTGCGGGGCTCCACCAGGTCTGTCTCCTCGCACGCCTGGGGCGCGGCCGTCGACCTGACGCTCAAGAAGAACCTCGACAGGATGGGAGATGACAGCACGCAGTTCGGACTTGTGGTGCTCGCAGAGTTTTTCAACGACGCCGGCTGGTATTGGGGTGCCGGCTATAGCCGCGAAGATTCCATGCACTTTGAAGTGGGGGAGGCGCTGCTTCGCAAATGGGCCGCGGAGGGCAAGCTGTGAGAGACCATCTCCAACCTCCGGGACGGGATGGAACGGGAGCGGACGTGCTTCCCGCACTGGCCGAGCCACTACTGAGCCTCGCCAAGCGTGCCGAAAGCGAGAAGCGGCCCGATCCGCAGGAGTTGGCCGCGACCGCCCGCATGCTCGTGGCCGAGTTCGAGAAAGAAGGGCGCCGCAGGAACGTTCCGCCGGACTGGCTCCTGGATGCGCGCGACGCGCTCGTCGCACTGCTCGATGTCCGTGCGCGCAGCAATCCGGCGCTGCCGATCAAGCGATGGGAGCGCGCGCTGGCGGCCGCCCTCCCGATCAGCCACATGATTGGCGCCAATGGCCTCGCCGAACGGGCTGCCCAGGCCGCGAAAGGAGGCCTGGCGCGGCGTGATCTTGCCCGCTTCCTCGGGCACTGCAATGAAGTCATCCAAGCTGCACAGTCGAAGGAGGAGCAGCACAGAACACGGGCAGATCGCGGTCTTGTCTTTCTTGCGATCGCTCTGTTCTTCGCGATGCTGATCGCCTGGGCCGGGTGGGCCGAGTGGCGGTTTCGCGAACGGCTGCTGGCGCAATTGCCCGATGTCGAAAGCGTTGTAGAAGCCGGCAAGGCCGCCACGCCAGCTGCACGGGCGGCTCAGCTCGATGCCTTCCTGGCGGCGGTCCGGCTCGTCGAGCAGGAAGCCGGCCGCTCGCCGCTTGGGTTGATCCACCACATCGAGATGGTCGATCCCGCCGCAGCTGCGCACCATCGCTATGGCGAGGCGGCCGAAGCCCTGGTTGCCGAGCCGCTCGCCGACGCGCTTTCTGTTGCGCTTGCTACGGAAGGGGAGGCCGATGCGCTCTATGATTCCCTGCGTGCCTGGTCGATACTGAAGGGCACATCGGATTGGCAGCCCCGGTTTCTGGCGGGCTGGGTCGCTGACCGAGCCGAAACCTTCCCCGAACTTGCTTTACTGGCGGAGCATGTGGCCGCCATGCCCAGGCCCCAGCCGAGACTTCCATCTCCCGATCCCGAAACGATCGCCCAGGCGCGGCAGTTTGCTGCCGAAGGCTTGGCGAGCGAGCGCGCCTTGCTCGAACTGACCCGTGCCGAGAAAACGGCAGCGCTCCCTCCCTGGTCTCTTGATCAGGCCGTGCCTGGTCTCGACACGATTTTGATCCATCGGTCAGGCGTGCCGATCGAGCGTGGTGTCGCCGGTCTCTATACGGAGGCTGGATGGAATTATGCGCGGTCTGATGGTGCCGAGGAGGCGATCAGCCGGGCAAAATCCGAGGCCCAAACGCTCCTGTCCTCGAGCGCCACGACGACCACCGAAGCAGTAATGGATCTTCTTCAAAAGCGTACACTTGATACATGGACGGAGTATCTGGGTGAACTTCGCGTCAGGCCGTTCACAGACCAACCGACGGCGGTCGTGATCAGCGGTGCATTAAGCGCACGCAATTCGCCGCTCTCGGCGCTCATCCGCGAGGCCTGGCGCCAGTCCGGCGGGAACGACCGCAGCCGCAGCCACGCCAACCAGCTTCGGACGGCCGCTGCATTGGGTCCGGCTATCCAGTTCGTGGAACAGGGGCGGATGTCGGAGATCTCGCAACTCTTTGTATCGCTGAACGTGGCGCTCTCCGTCCTCGATGCGGATGCGGAGATCGGCAAAAAATCCCTCATGGATGCACAGGAGCGCGCCAATTCGATCGTTGCCTTGCAGCAAGCTCCGCTTCTGGTCGTGCAGATCGTCGAGGATGTCCTCTCGCAAACGGCTGCCCCAAAAGCGCCGGAAGTTACTGCGGATCAGGTCCCAGAAGAGGCGCCGCAGACACAGTTACCTTCACAGGCACAGGCACCCTCACAGTCGCAGCCACAGTCACCTTGGGATTCCGAGGTTGCTACCGCCTGCCAGGCCGCTGTCAGCGGCCGCTATCCGTTCTTTGACGGGCCTGATGCAGACATGACCGAAGTCGCGCGGATCTTCGCGCCCGACGGCACAATAGGACGGTACTTTCGGGCGCAGCTGGCACATTTGATGGACACGTCGACGACACCGTGGCGCTGGAAGCCGGAAGCGCGGCTTTCCGGCTATGCACCCGAAAGCGCGGCCTTTCTTCAAAGGGCGGTTGCCGTTGGTCAGGCGCTTTTTCAACAGGGAGCGTCGCCCAACGTGCCAATTGTGCTGGAGGCGCTTGCCCAGCGAGGAGCCGCGACCGTCTCGATCGGCGGCGCTCATGCGCCGGTCGTCACTTCCGGGGCGTCGGTCACCTTGAACTGGCCAGGAGCCGCCCCCGCGCGCGGCTTCGAGATATCCTTCGACAACGGCGCTGGTGTCGAGAAGAAGAGCGCACCGGGAGCATGGGGCCTCTTGCGATTCCTGGACGGATCACGCTTGCGCCCCCGCGAGGCGGGCCGCCGGTTCCTGATCGATGTCCGTGCCAAGGGCGCGCGCGCCTATCTTCAGATGTCCTTCGCGGGGCCAGCCAACCCGGTTTCGATACGCTCTCTAATGCGCGGCTTGACCTGCCCGCTCACGCTCTGAGTGGATTTGGATGCAATCTCGGCATCGCGCATTGGGTAATGACCGCGCGGCACCAGGATGAGGGCGCGTCATCGCTGGTGGCTGGACAGAAAAGACCGCCGCGCGGCCACTCCTTTAACGAACTGAGTTGTCCGGCGTTCCTGTGCGCTAGCGTACAGAAGAGAGGGCGCCCGCTTGATTGGGGCAGTCGCTGGCTTAACCTGCATTATCCGATCTCGTAAGGCGGATATACCTACGGATGATTGAAGGCGCTGGAGAACGTCCTATCGTACTCCCTATGGCATCAGAGATGGTGCACAGGGGAGCATGGAATGCGGCCGCAAGAAATACTTATCGGAATTGTCGATGACGATGCAGAGATTCCCGCCGCCTTAAGCAGTCTTGTCCGCTCTCTGGGATATCGCGTGGAATGCTTCACGTCGGCAGAACAGTTCCTGGGATGCGCGGATCTGAGCGGTTTTTCCTGCGTCATCAGCGACATTCATATGCCGACGATGAACGGACTGGAACTGGCGCGCCGGCTACATGAGCTTGCGAAGGGCCTGCCGGTCATCCTGATGACCGGACGCAGCGATCCCGGCCTTGAAGAGCAGGCTTATGAGAGCGGCGCCGCGTCGTTCGTTACCAAGCCATTCACCTTCGAGGACCTCACCCAAAATCTTTGCAAGGCGCTAGAGGCAACAGCCTCAAGTCTACGACGGAACGGCCATTTCCTTTAGTAGCTCTCCCATTTGATTTATTGAAATGTTGCGCCACCCCGCTCGTCAATGCTGCCCTTGAATAGCGAAGGACGGCGCATCACCTGATACTTTGATTTCAATCTGTCGCACTGACAGCCCCTCGCTATTTTGCAGCCGCTGCCGGTCCTCAAAGGGACGCCTTCTGCGTCCGAGGAGATTTTCATGGGCTTCATTGATCGTGACATCCAGCCGTCGTCCGATGCCGAACTGCTGGATGCCTATTCTTCGTCGGTCTCCGCCGCAGTCGACCTGGTCGGCCCGGCGGTCAGCCGCATCGAACGCATCGGGGGACGTTCTGGCCACGGATCCGGTTTCGCGATCTCGCCCGACGGCCTGATCGTCACCAACAATCACGTCGTGGACGACGCCAAGACGGTTCGGATCAGGACGCCGGCCGGGGCGGCCGTGGAGGGCAGGGTCCTGGGGCGCGATCCCGACACCGACCTTGCGTTGATCCGTGCCAACGACTGGTCGGGAGAATGGGCCAAGCTAGGGGATTCGAAGAGTCTGAAGCGCGGTCACATCGCCATCGCCATCGGCAATCCATTGGGTTTCGAGTGGACAGTCACGGCGGGCATCGTTTCCGCGCTCGGCCGCTCGATGCGCGCCGCCAGCGGCCGGCTGATGGAAGACATCATCCAGACAGATGCGGCTCTCAATCCCGGCAACTCCGGAGGGCCTCTCGTGTCGTCGGCCGGTGAAGTCATCGGCGTGAATACCGCTGTCATCCAGGGCGCCCAGAGCATTGCATTCTCCGTCGCATCGAATACCGCAAGGCATGTGGTTTCGGAACTGCTGCGGTTCGGCCGTGTTCGAAGAGCCTATATCGGCATCGCAGCCGACACCGTGGACCTGCAGCGCCGGATCGCGCTTGAAGCAGGCGTCACACAACAGACCGCCGTCAGGCTCCGCCGCGTCGAGCCGGAAAGTCCGGCCGAAAAGGCAGGGCTGCAGGAAGGCGACTATGTCCTTGCGATCGACGGCCATCCTGTTTCCGGCATAGACGATGTCGTCAGGCTCATGGACGGAGAGAGGATCGACGAGGATAGCGAGTTCCTGATTTTCTCAGTGCTCGGCCGCATCGAAAAGCGCATCGTCCGTCCTCAGGCATGGAAAGAGTAGCGACACCGGAGGTTTAGAAACTTACGGCATCCGGCTGATTCGGCGAGATGGCCATGATACGGTCACTTTCGCAAGCGACCGTTCACCTATGGATAAGCTGGGGAGGCCTCCATGAATGATCGTCTCAACCGCTATGTGGAGATCACCAGTCGCATAAAGTGTGGCAGGAGGTTCTGCGAGTTCCTGGAATCTGGCGGAACGGTCTGGGATCAGCCGGTCGGATCGTCATGGCGGAACGTTACCGCCGAGGCGATCGAGAGGGAACGCCTCACCGTCGAGCGGCTTGAACGCGTTCGGTCCCGGCTCTATCCCGATCTGATCGTCAAAGAAGTAACGATTTATAACCATTGACCCATGTGGGCGGTGTAGGCCGCCGGGGATCAAGTCCTGCGACGCCCCTCCAGTTACAACGAACGGACTTCGCGACCCGAGGAGTTCTGAGTCTGCGGGGGATGTTTGTAAGCTCCCGTACCGTCGCTGATTTCATGCATCTTTTAGATTCCACGCGCGTTCTTCTGTCACCGCGATCACAGGAGATACCATCATGACCAAGCGCGAACGCCTCGAACCGGGAAGCGATATGGGCTGCGTTCTGCACGCCCGCCGCGCTGACAAGCACTAGGGAGGCATGTAACCCATGAGAAACCCCACAGCTTTCAAGACGGAGGCCGAACTGCAGGCCTATCTCGCCCAGCGCGAAGCCGAAGCTCCTGCTGAGGACGCCATCCCGATCCCGCTGAATGACATCGATCAGCCGGATGAAAATAGCCTGCAGAACCTACAGGATGAACTCGCCAGTCTTCGCGTGCAGCTGGCGACCATCAAGCGGCAGGCCCGCAACACCCTGAGGGCGAGTGCCACGCGGTTCGACACCAGTGCGCACGAGCAGCTCGGATCATATCCTTGGGCGAAGCTCGCGGCAGCGATGGCAGGAACATTCCTGATCGGGCGCCTCCTGAGCAGGCTGCCGGTCGGAGCAATTGCCACAGCGGCAATGCCGTTGATCGCCGGTGAACTCAATGCACGGGGGCGCCGCCATGGCAGAAGATAACGGCATCGGCAAGCCAATCCCGAAGGGCGTCGTCGACGTGGAGCACGATTTCGTTGGCGTGCAGGCGAACGATCCCAACCATCAGAGGCAGGTCGCGAAGCTGAAGAAGCAGGTGGCAACCATGCGGCGGCAGATCGAGGGCAATGCGCCGGCTCGATCCCGGGGCGCGTTATCGGAGTCCTTCTTCTTCGCCTTCGCTGCGACGCTGGGAGTCGTCGCAGCGACCGCGTTCCTGCGTCCGCGAAAGACGGCGGCCATGCCCGTGGAAGCATTGCTTTCGCGGTACCGCCACCGGATCGAAGGCCTCAGGCGATACTCATAAAGCAACCGCTGGTGCCGCTGCCAATCGGTTCGGAGCGCCAATCGATGAGGCGCGCCAAGCACTCTGACGGCGCGGTCCCCGGCGCAGACAAGTTCGAGGCCGCAAGCCTGGTCAGCTTCCTTACGCTGGTAAAATCGGCTCGCGTGATTCCGTTCTGCGCTCTTTGCGCAACGACTCGGAGTGCTTGTTTAGTTAATCCGCGATCCGGCACAAGGCGGATCCCTGTTAACCCTTGCATGGGAAACGGCGGATTCGCGGAAAACCCTTGCGTGGCAGGCCTTTCAGCAGAATTCGCAGATGATAATTTTGGTCCGTGAGGTCGGTCTTTTCCTCCTCTGTTTACCATTTATTAACCATGGCACTGGTACGTAAGGACAACCATTCCTTAACATAGATGACCAAAGTGCTAACAGACGCTCGCTCTATCCGTATCAAGGGCCGCTCCTTTCTGGCGGTCATGCTTTCGCCCGATCTGCCCTTCGATGATTGGTTGGTCAGGCTAGATGATCTCGCCGCCCGTTCGGCGGGGTTTTTCCTGGGGCGGCCGGTCGTGCTCGACGTGACGGACCTGCCGATCGACCGGGTGCAACTGAAGGAGCTCATTGCGGAGCTTGCAGGGCGGAACGTCAGCATCATGGGTATCGAGGGCGCGCGTCCGTCGATGCTTGGACCGGGCATGCCTCCGTCGCTGAAAGGCGGGCGGCCCGTTTCCGACATCGAGGTTCCCGCACAAGAGCCAGCACAGGAGCCGGTGGCCGAGACGCGAAGCAATAGGAGCGCGACGGAGAGCCGTTCGCCGCTGCAGTCCATCGTGCTCAGGGAACCCGTGCGTTCCGGTCAGTCGGTCATCTTCCCGGAAGGGGACGTCACGGTCATCGGATCGGTTGCCTCGGGGGCGGAAATCATCGCCGGCGGGTCGGTCCATGTCTATGGGACGCTGCGCGGGCGGGCCATGGCGGGGTCGGTTGGAAATGCCTCCGCGCGGATATTCTGCCGGAAGCTTGAAGCTGAACTGGTTGCAATCGACGGCATCTACAAAACGGCGGAAGACATGGCCCCGAACCTTCGCGGACAATCTGTCCAGCTCTGGCTCGACGGCGATTCGATCATGGCGGAAAAACTTATCTGAGCCGAGAGGCCAGGACACAGGAGAGCAAGATGGGGAAAGTCATCGTAGTCACTTCAGGCAAGGGCGGAGTTGGCAAGACAACCTCCACCGCCGCCTTGGGCGCCGCTTTGGCGCAGAGAAACGAAAAGGTGGTCGTCGTCGATTTTGACGTCGGCCTGCGGAATCTGGACCTGGTCATGGGTGCGGAGCGAAGGGTCGTCTACGATTTGATCAACGTCATACAGGGTGACGCCAAACTCTCCCAGGCGCTGATCCGCGACAAGCGGCTCGAGACGCTGTTCTTGCTGCCGGCATCGCAAACCAGGGACAAGGATAACTTGACGCCCGAGGGTGTCGAGCGCGTCATGAACGACTTGAAGCGCCATTTCGACTGGATCATTTGCGACAGCCCGGCTGGGATTGAACGCGGCGCTACGCTCGCCATGCGCCATGCGGACACGGCGGTGGTCGTAACCAACCCCGAAGTCTCGTCGGTTCGCGATTCCGACCGCATCATCGGTTTGCTGGACTCCAAGACCCTCAAGGCCGAGCGCGGCGAGCGGATGGACAAGCACCTACTGCTGACCCGCTACGACCCCAGCCGGGCCGAACGCGGCGATATGCTCAAGGTCGACGACGTCCTGGAAATCCTTTCCATCCCGCTGCTCGGCATCATTCCGGAAAGCACGGATGTTCTGCGTGCCTCTAATATCGGCGCCCCCGTCACTCTGGCCGACAGCCGCTGCGCGCCCGCGATGGCTTATTTCGACGCAGCTCGCCGGCTGGCCGGCGAGGATCTGCCCGTCACGATTCCCGGCGAAAAACGGGGTCTGTTCGGCAAGATTTTTGGACGGAGGGCTGCCGCATGAGCCTCTTCAGCTTCCTTGGGAAAAAGAGAACTGCACCGGCAGCGCGTGAACGCTTGCAGGTGCTCCTGGCGCATGAACGCTGCTCGACAAGTTCAGATCTCGTAGCGCTGCTGCGCGAGGAAATCCTTGCGGTGATCGCCAAGCACGTGAAGGTCGAGAGTGACAGGGTGCGTGTAAAGATGGACCGCGATGAGCATATGTCGATCCTGGAGATCGATGTCGAGATACCCTTGAACGCGACCGGGCTCGCCGCTTGACATAGGCTGAATGACGTTTCTGAGGGGCGGGGAGATCAATCCCCGCCTCTTTTCGTTTGGGAGTGTGCAGGAGGAAGGCGTTCAGGTGTCCCCCCTATTTGACCTCTGGCCAGACCTCCTCGTGACCGTGCGGTTTGTGGAGGTGATCGTGACTTGCCGATAGCTGGCATTTGCGCCCCGCAGCGCGCGGCGGAGGCCGTGAACCTGGTCCAGCAGATGGAGGACCACCGCAATGCCTTCGTCATTCACGCCCATCGGGCCGTTGAGGTCGAGAATGAGCCGCGCTCGCGCGAGATCAATTTTGGAGAGCCGCCAGCCCCCTGAGGTCTGACGCGGCGAAATCCAGCCTGCCTCGACCCAGGCGGTCAGTGTTGCGTGTGTAATTTCGGCCGAGACACAAAACTCCTTGGCAGTCAGCATCACATCCCCATCTTTCGCCGCGGGTCGTAAGCTTGTCCCGGCCATCGCGACAGGAACTCTTCGAGTTCAGAATCGATGGACTCGGGAAGCACCACTTTCAAGGTGATGTACTGGTCGCCGCGCTTGCCGCTCCGTTCGGCGACGCCCTTGCCTTTGAGGCGCAGGACCTTGCCGGTGTTCGATCCCTTCGGGATCGTAACGGAAACCGGACCGGTCGGGGTCGGAACGGGCACCTTGCCGCCAAGAACGGCCTCGTTCAATGAGATGGGTAGTTCAAGGCGAATGTCGTTGCCGTCACGCTCAAAGAACGGATGCGGACGCACGGTAAGTTCGATCAATGCGTCGCCGGGTTCTCCGCCCTGCGGACCGGGTTCTCCTTTTCCCTTCAGGCGAAGCGTTTGACCGTCTCTCGCGCCGGGCGGTATGGCAACGTCGAGGGAGGACCCGTCCGGGAGCGCGATGCGGCGTGTTGCGCCGTTGACGGCGTCGAGGAAGTCGATCTCCAACCGGTAATGCATGTCGGCGCCGCGCCTGCGGAAGCCGCGACGGCCGCCTTGTGAGAAAAAGGACGAGAGGATGTCGTCAGTATCGCCGAAATCGGCGAATCCCGAGGGATCTTCATAGCGTTCGGAGCCTGCGCCTGCCTGCGCAAAATCACGGTAATATTGGCGCGGCGGCCGTTCGGCTCCCGATGCGTCAATCTCGCCGCGGTCGTAGCGCGCCCGCTTCGTTTCGTCGCCGACGATATCGTATGCCCCGGAAAGTTCCTGGAACTTTCGCAGGGCCTCCTTGTCACCCGGGTTCAGATCAGGATGCAGCTTCTTGGCGAGCCGTCGATAGGCTGTCTGAATATCTTTCTGCGATGCATTGCGTGGCACGCCAAGCAGCTCGTAGGGATCGGTACTTGCCATCGCAACAGCTCTCCGCATCCCAAGCCGACAGGCACCGGGTGCCGCAAGGATAATCCGTCGTCGCGCTGCATGAATGACGGTCGTCAACGACTGCGGCTGAACAGCGCAACGTGCGTCAAGCTACACACATTTTGAGAAGGAGAGAAGCCGTGCTCGATGGGACGATGCTGAAAGATATGCCGCCGGCCGCAGCCGGTTGCCGTGGCGCCCGTCAGAGCTATCTTCACAAGAGGGAACGGAAAGCATCACGCGAGGGAGCACAGAATCCCTCGCCAAATGCGGGAGGCAGCCATGATCAGGGTCATTATGGTGCGGCTCGACGGGACGCCGGGCGATAAATTCCGGTTGGGCGCCTGCGAAAGCCTGGCCAAATTGTTTGATGCACATGTCGTCGGCCTTTTTCTGAACATCCTGCCGGAGCCGACATTGGAAGACACCGGAACGACCGTCGAATTCTGGACGCGCGCTCTGGACGAGGCCCGCGAGCGGGGAAAGATGATGCAAGCCGAGTTCACCAACCGGCTGCGGGACATGGCGCGCTCATTCGAATGCCGCCGTTTCGACGTTTACGCCCATGAACAGGCTCGGATCACGGCCCGCGAATGCCGGACCGCCGACGTGTTTGTCGGTCTCCGGTTGACGGACGAAACGCTGGAGCGACGTGACGTTGTCGAGGAAGTGCTCTTCCAATCGGGGAGGCACCTGTTCCTCGTTGCCGACCGGAAGCCTTTCGAACATGGTTTCGAACACGCAGTCATTGCCTGGAACCGAAGCCGGGAAGCCGCTCGGGCCGTCACGGAGGCGTTGCCGTATCTCCTCGTATCCCGTCAGGTCACCGTTGTCATGATCCAGCAAAGGGGCACGCCGGAATTTCCGCCGGAGCAGGAAGAGGAACTCGTGGGATACCTCGATCACCACGGTATCCGAGCCTCCATAAACATCATGAACGAAGGCCGGTTCGATACGACGTCGACACTGCTTCAAGTCGTGCGCGAGCAGAATGCCGATTTGGTGGTGCTGGGCGGCTACGGGCATTCGCGCCTGCGCGAATGGTTGCTCGGCGGTGTTACCTACAAGTTCCTGCGGCAGTCGCCGGTCCCGCTGGTTATCGCACACTGATGGGTGCTGACTCTGTAGTCTTGTACGGAATTGCGTAGCTGACATCAGCCCCTGTGCACGGCGGCAGCTTCGCGCCGGCAAAGGTCCAGCTTTCTGTTCGTCCCAGCGGCAACAGCCGAGGCTCTCCATTAGACAGATCGCCTGTTCGTCGCCCTACGCCACTCATCACCCCCAGATCTCCGTCAGCTGGGCGTCGGGCGGATGTCATCCGCCTGCATGACAGAATACGGCTCGGATGCGTGCGAGGATGCCTCCCGATGAACCCCCAGCCAGGAGGCAGCAATGGACCCCCTAAGTCTGGTCGCCGCACACATGCTCAACCGTCGGCCGCCCCCGAAGATGAACGCCGCGGCCGAGGATCGATATTACAGCGATGATTTCATCATCACCCTATGGCGTCGGCGGCTTCGGCTGCTCGGTCTGATGGCCCCGGCCGCTGGCGTGATCCTGCTGGTGATCGGCATCGTCCAGGTGTGAGATACCGCTATGCCGTCCAAAAGATCGACCGTGCTATATTGCCGGTCCATGGCGATAGGGAACCGCAAGATGGAGGATAGCGAGGCTGATCGGGCGGCAGTCCTGGCGGTGATCCGCGCCGAGACCGAGGCCTGGCTGCAGCGGGACTTCGAGAAGCTCGCGAGCCACTGGGTGCAGTCGCCGCAGACACGGCGAATGGAGGCGTGGACCTCCCTTGGCGTGCGGGTGGACGAAGGCTGGGACGCGATCGCCGCCCGGATCAGGAAGATCGTGGAGCGATTTCCGGAGAAGCACGCCTTCGCGGAGCGGGTCCGCTGGGAAAGGGTCAACATCGTCGTCGACGGGAACGTGGCCTGGGTGACCTTCGACCAGATCGGCAGCGACACCGGCGAGGACCGCAAACGCCAGCTGCGTATTCTTCACCGGGTCGACGGTGCCTGGAAGATCGGCTGCATGGTGATGATGGAGAGCAGCGTCGAGGAGGCGAACTGCCCGCTCATCGAGGTCGATGCGGAGGCGCGGATCCTCTGGACGAACCGTTTGGCGCGCGAGCGGATGCGCAGCCATCCGGGTCTCGCCGCCGCTGCTGGCCGCCTGCGCGCCCGGCAACGCCAACGTGACGCCGCGTTGCGCGAAACGGTGCGCCTGGCGTTCGGCGAGCTGCAGAGCCAGCGCCCGCTGAACGTCGTGCCGAAGCAGGCCTGGGCGGTGGCGCTGGGTGAGGACGAGGCGGGGGCGCCGCTCTATTGCTGGGTCCTGCTCGAGGACGGCAAGGTGCTGATTTCTTTTGACGACGCAAAGATGGTCGAACGCCGGATCGCGAGCGCGCGGGACGTTTTCGGTCTTTCGCCGGCGCAGACCCGACTTGCCCGCTTGATCGTCGATGGGCGCGACCTCGCAGCCGCCTCCGATCTGCTCGGGGTCAGCGTCAACACGCTGCGCACCCAGTTGCAGCGCATCTTCGACAAGACCGGCGCACGCAGCCAGGTCGCCCTGATCCGCACCCTGTTGAGCGCTGAGGCCCCGACCAAATAACGTCGCGTGCTCAGCTGTTGGCGCCTGCCTGCGCGACAAAGATCGGATTTGCCATCTTTCCTTCCAGTGATACTGAATGAGCCGAAGGCCCGCCGAAATTCGAATTGCAAAAGGATTGCTTCATGAGAGATTTTTTTACGCCGGGCCGCGATCCCGCGCTCGCCGGCGAAGCCATGATTGCCACCTCCCATCCGCTCTCGACGGCGGCGGGGCTCGAGATTTTTGCCGCAGGCGGTAATGCCGTCGATGCGGTGATCGCCGCTGTCGCCGTGCAATGTGTCGTCGATCCGCTGATGACCGGCATCGGCGGCGATTGCTTTGCGCTTTATGCGCCTTCTGGCGGGGAGGTGATCGCGCTCAACGGTTCGGGCCGGGCACCGGCGGCGGCAACGGTCGAGCGGTTGAGGTCGGAAGGCCTTTCTGAAATCCCCCGCACCAGCGCCCATGCGATTACGGTTCCGGGCGCCGTCGCGGCCTGGGAAAAGCTGCACCGCGATCATGGCCGGTTGCCCTTCGAACGGCTGCTGTCCCGCGCCATCGCCTATGCGGAGAACGGCTATCCCGTCACAGCGCGCGTCGCCTACGACTGGGCGCGCGAAGCCGAAGCCGTCGCGGGTGATCCGGGTGCGGCTGCCGTCTTCCTGCCCGGCGGCAAGGCTGTAGGCGAGGGAGAGCGCCACGCCCAGCCGGCGCTCGCGCAGCGCCTGAAGGCGATCGCAAAACAGGGGGCGAGGACTTTCTATACCGGCGAGACGGCGGCCGCTTCCGTCGCCTTCCTGAAAAGCCTCGGCGGCCTGCATGAGATGGAGGATTTCGAAAGCGCCGTCGACGGCGCCGACTATGCGACGCCGATTTCGACGCGCTATAGCGGCGTCGACGTGTACGAATGTCCGCCGAACGGTCAGGGCGTTGCCGCGCTGATGATGCTCAACATGCTCTCCGGCTTCGACCTTTCGGAAAAGGTGACGCTTGCCGAGCGCATCCACCTGCACGCCGAGGCGGCCAAGCTTGCCTACTACCACCGCGACGCTCTTGTTTCTGATCCGTCGAGCCTGCCTTATCCCATCGAAACACTGCTCAGCGAAGAGATGGCCGCGGCCCTTCGTGCGCGCATCCGCCCCGACAGGGTGCTGGCGCCGGCGCTCTGGAACGAGCGGGAGCACAAGGACACGGTTTATCTTTGCGCCGTCGACCGCGACGGAAATGCGCTGTCCTTCATCAATTCGATCTTCGATGGTTTCGGCTCGACGCGACTCGATCCGGCGACGGGTATTCTCTTCCACAGCCGCGGTTCTTCCTTCCGCCTGATAGAGGGCCATCCGAACGCGATCGGTCCGCGCAAGCGGCCGATGCACACGATCATTCCCGGCATGGTGCGCAAGAACGGCCGCACGCTGATGCCCTTCGGCATCATGGGCGGCCAGTACCAGGCCGCAGGCCATGCGGCTTTCCTGTCCGGAATGTTGGATCGGGGGCTCAACGTGCAACAGGCGATCGACGCGCCGCGCAGCTTCTCGTTCGACGGCGTCCTCAAAATCGAGCCGACCATTGATCCGGAGACAGCAGCACGGCTCGCGCGGCTCGGCCATAAGCCGCAGACGGCCCCAACCCCCATCGGCGGCGCCCAGGCGATCTTCATCGAGCACGAGCGAGGCCTTCTGCTGGGCGGTTCTGACCAGCGCAAGGACGGCTCTGCCCTCGGTTTCTAGCACGCTGCAAAAACGTTGCCGTTCCGTGGTCAATTCCCGCGGCGCGGCACGTTGGTGGGGAAATTCTCAATGCGGGTTGGCAACCGGCGGCGGAAGGGGCGAATCTGTGTCAACACGATCCGCTTCCGGGTCCGCATCGGGCAAACCTTCGACACGTTCGTCTGCATCTCCGGGATTGGCAGGCGGCTTGCGAGCGTCGCCAAGATTGGAATCAGGCAGTTCGCTGCCGTCTCCGTCGCTCTCGGTCGACTGCGGAATGGGCTTGTCGCTTGCCGGGACCTCGTCGGTGTTTTGATAGCGGTTCTGCGCGCTCAGTGCGGCTCTCCTTGCCGGAGAAGACATCCGTCTCGCCCCATAGTTCAGAGCCAACGATCTATCCGCCGCCGCTGGTGCCGCGTTAACGCTCAGGAAAAATGAGCCGGCTTCGAGTTGTGTAACAATTATCTCCATCGCGGCGTTCGCCTGGCGTTGTGCAGGAGCTCGAAGGCTGTTGCGAATGGTCCGAACAATAGAAGCAGCCTGGCTTCCTCGTCAGTGTCGAGTCTGTGTCTCGCGCAAAATTCGGTCACTGACCAGACTTGGGTTGCAGCTTCCGTCGTGGCTTCCTGCGGCTCGATGCGCTCCATAACAATCCTCCCCTGGTATAGGAGGGATAATACTAAAGTCTAATTTAGAAGAAAATCAAATAGGGGCTGTAGCGGATTTTTACGATCGAGGCGTCTGTTGGCGGGAGTAATTTCCTCGGCTCGCGACGTTCTCTCACCAGGCAGGACTTCACTGCATCCTTGGGCGCGGTATTGATTTTGTGGCGGATCGTAACATGTTCAAGACATTACCGATTCCAATGGAGAATTCGATGCCGAAAACCATGCTCGCCTTTGTCTGCCTTTCGGCGCTCCTGCTTTCGTCGTGCGGCAATACGGCCTGGGGCCTGAAGCGCGACGGACAGGAAGCGAGCCACGCGATGGATGATGCTTCGCACCGCGTGCTGTCAGCTGGCGCGGGGAGACGGCCCTGACGCCGTCCCTCCCTTTGTCTGCTGATCTTATCGCAGCGGCGCAGCCGACGGCGTGATCGCCGCTTGCTTCGGTGAGAAGATGATGAAAGCGAAGAGCAGCACGCCTGCAAAAATGATCAGCGACGCCAAGGCGACGACCGGCTCCAATGCCGTGTTTCCCTTCAGCATCAGATAGAGCACCGGCACCAGCAGAGCGACGCCCGCCGTATAGACGTAATACTGGATCATCGCGATGCGGCGTTCCGCCTTGTTCGGGTTCAGTGCATGATAGCCCCCGAAGAGCGCCATGCTGACCCAGCCCAGGAGATTACAGTGGGCATGGGCGCCGATCACGGAGTAATCCTGCGAGATCGCCATATTTAAACCGATCATAACCCCGACGATGAAAAAGACGACCGCAGTCTTGAAGTAAAGTTCTGCTACTCTCGGCATGAGAATCCCCCTCTGCTTAGCCGGTTCGTGAAATACCACTTCTTCGTGACTAGGAAAATACTGGTCGCGAAAGCAAGATCCATTTCGGGGAATCAAAGCAATGTTCGGTTCTGCAGCTATTTCTCTCATGACTAAAATCGTTGTTCGAGAAATTTGACCGTCTGATTATGGTTAATTTTTAACTATCTCCGCGTATGAGGAGGATACGAGCAATGCTGTCCGTCGAGGCAACGAATAGGAGGACGTCCATGTTTTTAAAGATCTTTCTCGCCAAGCCGGAAGTAGAAACCGATGACACCGGCACCTACGCGGAC
Organism: Rhizobium sp. P32RR-XVIII; assembly: GCF_012641395.1. Taxonomy (GTDB): domain Bacteria; phylum Pseudomonadota; class Alphaproteobacteria; order Rhizobiales; family Rhizobiaceae; genus Rhizobium. Next base: position 85,635 of record NZ_JABAIH010000005.1, read on the forward strand.
GGTCTTTTCGAATCCAATCGCATCGATTTCAGCGCGCGCCGCGACGGCCGCTATCGTTCTTCACATGAGCGCGATTATGGCCCGGGCCGCAAAATCGCGGAGGTGCCGCCGCTCGGTCTCGCCTGAGCCGGTTCAGGCGGTCTTTTCCGTCAGGGAGCGGAAGGGAAACTTGCGGCTGCACTCGCAGCGGACGATATATGTTTCCGGAAAATTCGAGTTCTTTTCTTCAAAGAATCCCGCCGGCATGTCGTCGATGCTAAATGCGGGATGCTTGCACGACGGATGGTCGTCCTCCGAAACGTCGGCGATGCCGGTGTTGCCGCATTGCGGGCAGGTCAGCTTCTTCGAATAACGGTCTCGCGCGGCCATCGAACTTCCTTTCATTTCATCGCTTGATACAGCCGAAGGGCGGCGCTTGGAAGACCGTCAAGAGCATTGTCCTGACGTGCAAGCTACCATGGGCTCAGGGCGCCGGTGGTTCGACCTGAGGCGGCTTGGGTGTGGAGCCGGTCGTGGTCTGATCGGGTCCCGGCGAGATTGCTATGGCCCCCGCGATGATCACCACGACGATCGCCCCGGCAACACCCAGCGTCCAGATCAGCCAGCTGCGACGCTCCTGCGCCAGCAACCGGCTTTCTTCTTCTGCGGGGGATGGAGGTATCGATGGCTTGCGCCCTTCGCCCTTGCCTTGATCCGTCATGACAACTCCGCTCTTTTGTCAGGAACAAGCCCCTCCCGTGATTGTTCCGATAAAAGCCGGGCTAAAAAACGTCGGACGGTCGAATTTGAGTGGATGCAAAGCCGCCGGAAGCGGTTTCCGGGAGCTCTGCCGTGGCGGAGACTGGCGCCTGGCTATCAACCGAAACAACGGCAGCAGGAAGCGGCGTGCCGCGCTTCCGCTCACGGGCGAGGGTGAGCAGGCCCGAGCAGATGATCAGCACGATGCCGGCCGCCATCGGCAGGTCGATGGTGTCATCGAAGAGGAGATAGCCGAAGGCGATCGCCCAGATCATCTGACTGTACTGCGGTGGTGCGACGAGACTGGCAGGCGCAAAGCGGGCAGCCGTCATGAGAAGCACGTTGCCGATTGCGCCAAGAATTCCGTAGCTCGCAATGAACAGCCACTCGCGCGGCGTCGGAACAACCACGTTTGAAACCATCAGCAGGCCGCTGAGGGTCAGTGTACCGAGAAGCCCTGCGCCATAAAGCGAAAGGCGCTTTTCGGCTGGGCCCATGGCCCGCAGGATGACAATCGAGATCGCCGCGCTCAGACCGCCGATCGCAGCCGCCAGATGGCCGACCGACAATTCGCGAAAACCGGGCCTCAGCACGATCAGCACACCGATGAACCCGATGATGACGGCCGTCCAGCGCTGCCAGCGCACATCCTCCTTGAGGAAGATGACGGAAAGAATCGTCACGAAGGAGGGGAGCAGGAAGAGAAGGCAGAAGGCTTCCGCCATCGGCAGCTTCGTGAAGGTGATGATCGAGGCCAGAGCGCCGATTGCCCCGCAGATGAAGCGTAGCATCCACAAGGTGCGGTTCGACGTTCTGGCGATATCCAGCCATGAATCATTCCGCGCCTTGATGACCGGCAGGACGACCAGCCCGAAGATGGCGCCGATGAATGCCACCTGATAGGGAGGTATCGCTCCGTGTAGAATTTTGATCGAGGCGTCGCTGAAGGCAAAGACCGCGTAGGCGACGAACGCGACGACGACACCGCGGAGAGGCGAATGGATGGAAGACATGTTCTCGAATCGGATTTGAGGCAGCTTGTCCCCGCATACTCAAAAATCGCCGGGGAAAGGAGAGACGGTTGCGAATAGCTGGCATGCGAATGCGCGATCCGGCCGTTTACTCCAATTCACTGCGAATTTCCGTGCTGTATTCCCGATAGATGCTGAGGCAATCCGTGTAGCTCAGCGAACCGTTGTCGCCATAGATGATATGCACGCTCGATGCATCCGTCGCGGATTGCTCGGACACGAATAGAATTGCCTCGCCGAGCGACTTGCCCGTTATGGACATGTCGGTGCCGTCATCCTGCGTTATTCCCTTGATAATGGCTGCGATCTTGCGATGGCTGAAGACAGCGCGTCGGTCTTCCGGCGTCATTGAAATATCCTCGATTGAATTCCCGCAAGGCGAAATTTCGCCGCCCGTCTACATTAACGTTTGTGAAGCCAATTTGTGCCGTCGATTGATAGGCCATTTCAGCAAATTGGAAATTATGAGCGGCGCTTGGTTGTTTTTGCTTTTCGCTTCGGCACGAGCGGCGTATCAAAGTGCCTCAATCCTGCCTGACCGCGCGATAAGCGGTTCTTTCCGCAATACTCAGTGACGTATCGATGACCGCTGTACAGACGAGTGAAAAGCCGGACGAGGCGGCGAGCGGCCGCCAGGCGAAAATCGTGGCACTGGTGGTCGCCGTATCGTTCTTCATGCAAATTCTCGACGGTACGATCGTCGCGACGTCCCTGCCGCAGATGGCGGTGAGTTTTGGTGTGCAGCCGGTCTCCATGAGCATCGGCATCACCGTCTACATGCTGACGATGTCGGCCTTCATCCCGCTTTCCGGATGGCTCGGCGATCGTTTCGGGGCGCGCCGGGTCTTCCTGGCGTCGATTGCGGTCTTCACCGGTGCTTCGCTCTTTTGCGGCCTATCCGGTAGCCTTGCGGAATTCATCGTTGCGCGTGCGATCCAGGGTGCCGGCGCCGCGTTGATGACGCCGGTCGGACGCATCATCGTCTTGAAGAATGCCCCGAAATCCGAGCTAGTGAACGCGATCGCGCTGATCACATGGCCCGCGCTGACGGCGCCGGTCGTCGGGCCGGTCCTCGGCAGTTTCATCACCACCTATGCAAGCTGGCACTGGAACTTTCTGATCAATATACCGATCGGGTTGCTCGGCATCGCGCTCGTGCTGCGTTTCGTGCCGGAACAACGCGAGGAGGATGCCGGCCCCCTCGACATCCTGGGCTTTATTCTGAGTGGCGCCGGCATGACATTCGTGCTCGCCGCGCTCGAGCTCTCGGTAAAGTGGGAGGGCAGCCTGCTTGCCGTCTTGGCGATGGTTGCGGCGGGTATTGCGCTTTCCGGCATGGCAATCCGGCATTTCCTGCGGGTGAAAAATCCACTGCTCGACCTCTCGGCCTTCAAGGTCGAGACCTTCGCGATGTCGACGCTTTCCGCGGGCACGGCCTGCCGGCTCGCGGTCAACGCCACGCCCTTCCTGCTGCCGTTGCTGTTCCAGCTCGGTTTCGGGCTCGGTTCGATTGCTGCGGGGACATATCTGCTGGTTTATTTTCTCGGCAATCTCGGCATGAAGGTCGTGACGACGCCGTTGCTTGCGCGGTTCGGATTCCGCAATGTTCTCTGTTTCAACGGATTGATTGCCGCTTGTTCTATCATTGCCTGCGGCTTTTTCACGCCGGCTACGCCGCAAACGGTCATCTACGCAATCCTGCTTGTGGCGGGACTTTCGCGTTCGATGCAATTCACCGCGCTGAACACGCTTTCCTTCGCCGACGTCGGTCCGGCGCGGCGCAGTTCCGCGTCGACATTGTCAAGCATGCTGCAGCAGCTCTCCATGCTGCTCGGGGTCGCGGTGGCCGCAGCGGTGCTCAATGTCTCCGTTGCGTTGCGTTCAGCGGCAGAGCCTGCGCTTGCGGATTTCCGCTGGGCTTTTGCTGCAATTGGCCTGATTGGAATCGTTTCATCCTTGCGCTTTCTTAGGCTGCCTGCAGATGCCGGTGCGGAGGTCTCGAAGCACAAGCGGTACCAAAAAACTTGATCTCGGACGGAACTATTCCGGGTCAGGCGCGTTTAGCAGCGGGTTTGCGCATCTTTCCGTTCGCAGTATCTTTTCATCCCGCGAGTTGTCCTGCGGGCAGGGTTATATTGCCGCTATGGTTCCAAATTCGAACTTCCTTCGATTGAAGGTCAGGGGGGCGGAGGCTTCGCCGCCGTTTACGCGCAATGACCGATGCAATACGACATTCGATCGCGGATGCCCTCGCCGCGGGGCCGTTGCGTGGCTGCCTGGCAGCCTCCGGAGGGCGCATGGGTGAAGCTCCCGACGATGCGAAGTCCGAAATCCGCATCCTCTATGTCGACGAGGACGAGATGCTCGGGCTGCTGATGCAAGAACACCTGACCCAGCACGGTTTCGAGGTCGAATGGGTGCAGGATGGTGCCGCCGCGCTGCGACGCATCGCTGACGGCGGTATCGACGCGGTGGTGCTCGATCATACGCTGGAAACAGAACTTGGCCTTGATTTCCTGCCGCAATTAATGGCGCTGCCTGATCGTCCCCCTGTCGTCTATGCGACGGGCGCCAACGACACCGGCATTGCCGTGGCAGCGTTAAAGGCGGGTGCGGATGACTATGTGCTCAAGGGCAGTTCCCCCGACTACTTCGATCTGGTCGCGGCGACGCTGGAACAAAGCCTGGAGCGGGCGCGCTTCCGGCGGGAGACGGCCGAGGCGCAAGAGCTGATCCGCCAGCAGCGGGACCGCGCGGAGCTGCTGCTTGCCGAAGTCAACCATCGCGTCGCGAACAGTCTCGGCCTCGTCGGCGCACTGATCCGCATGCAGTCGTCGATCTTAACGGACCAGGTGGCGATCGACGCGCTGCATGAAACGCAGTCGCGCATCAATGCTATCGCGAGCGTTCACCGGCGTCTTTACGACAGCCGCCAGATCGGCAAGGTCCAGGTTGATGAATATCTCCAGAATTTCCTGAGCGAGCTGGAGGCTTCCATTCGCGACGACAAGCGGCCTCACCGCATCGTGCTGACGGCGGGCCCGATCAATCTGCCGACAGACAAGGTCGTCACGCTTGGCCTTATTGTCGGCGAACTCGTTACCAATGCCTTCAAATATGCCTATCGTGAAGGTGTGCACGGCGAGATTCGGGTTATCGTGGAACGGTTCGATGAGGAGTTGCATCTCGTTGTCGAAGACGATGGCGGCGGCTTCGATCATTCGAGCCCGGCGAGAGGGAGCGGCCTCGGCACGAAGATTCTGACTGCCATGGCCGCAAGCCTGAAGTCGGAACTCACTTATGATCCGGCGTGTCGCGGCACGCGCGCCATTTTGATTTTTCCCGTCAGTTGACCGGTGCTAGGGGGCAAAGTGACGATCAGGATATGTGCACCGGAGGAGGTCTATTCCTTTTGGTTCGAAAGATGCAGCCGCGAAAAGTGGTTTCAGTCGACGCTGTCGCTGGATGAGGAAATTCGAGACCGCTTCCGGGATACGCACCTGGCGTTGGCGGGAGGCATTATCGGGTCCTGGCATGCCAGCCCCAAGAACCGGCTTGCGGCGGTCATCGTCCTCGATCAGTTCCCTCGGAATATCTACCGGAACACACCGCTTGCCTTTGCGACGGATGGATTGGCGCTTCGCGAGGCGAAACTGGCCATCGATGCCGGCGCCGACCGGCTCGTCGATAAAGAATGCAGGGCGTTTTTCTATATGCCTTTCGAGCATGCCGAAGACATAGCGGCGCAGGAGCAGTCGGTGACCCTGTTTCAGGCGCTAGGTGACGCCGACTATCTCGACTATGCGATTCGCCATCGCGACGTGATCGCTACTTTTGGCCGGTTTCCGCATCGCAATGCCATCATCGGAAGAGCCTCGACCGCGGCAGAATTGGAGTATCTTGCGAAGCCTGGCGCCGGCTTCTGAGAGGCGGAAAAAGAACATCCGCCTTTCTGTCGCCTTTCTTTGCTATAAAACACGGCCTCATCACGAAGAGAATCCTAGCGGGGACATTTTGCGGCCGAAACTCATTCTGCTCCTGTCATTTCTTTACCTGATTTTTGCGCTGTCTGCTGGCGGTTTGCCTGGCGGCTCCGCCGCCGCGCAGGAACAGCCGCAAGTTCAGGAGCAGCCGCAAGCGCAGGCTCAGGCACAGCAGGCGCCAGCCCCGGTTGTCGATTCACCGCTCGATCAAGCCGTCAAGGATATTGAAAAGGCCAAGTCGAAGCTCGCCTCTCTGCAGGAGAGCGTGAAGCAGAACGCCACCGACGACGATGCGCTCGTCGGGCTGTCCGCTCAGGTGGACGAGTTGGGACGCAATATTCTCGCGAGCTCGGTCACTCTCCGGCCGCGCCTCGAGCAGATCACGAATCGCCTTGCTGAGATCGGCGATCCGCCGAAGGAAGGGCAGCCGCCGGAAGCGAAGATTGTGACCGACGAGCGAAACGCCCTGATGGCCGAACGTTCGCAGATCAACGCCGTGACCGGCGACGCTGAAAACCTCTCGCTTGGCATCAACAAGCTGATGAACCAAGTGGCCGAAACCCGCCGCCGTCTCTTTGCCGCGACATTGCTGAGACGCACCGAAGTTTCGGCTTCTGTTTTCGGCGATGCCGGCACTGCGTTTGTCAAGGAGGTCAGCGAATTCCAGCAGGCGCTTTCGAGCTGGCTTAGTTTCGCGTGGAAGTTCAAACGCTTCGGGCTGTTTGCGGCAATCTTTATGTCGCTCGGAACGGGCCTGATCATGCTTTCAGGCGGTTACCGCATGTTCGGCCGCTATTTGACGCGGGATGAGGGTGTTGAGAATCCCTCCTATATCAGCCGGCTCTCCGTTGCCTTCTGGTCAACGCTGATCCGGACATTCGCGCTTGTCGCAGTGCTGGTCACATCATATTTCTTCCTTAACGGTTTCAATGTGTTGAGGCCGGATATCGCGCCTGTCGTCGCGGCCCTTTTCGCGGCGATCGGACTTATCTATTTCGTTGCCCGATTTAGCAATGCAATCTTCGCGCCACGCGAACCACACTGGCGTCTCGTGCGGCTATCGAACCGCGGCGCGCAATCGATCGGCGCATGCCTGCTCGCAATGGCGATCGTCAACGCCCTCGACTATTTCTTCAGCTCCATCAGCGAGGCCATGGGCTCACCGCTGGTTCTGACTGTCGTCAGGAGTCTGATCGCCGCCTTGATCATTGGTCTGATCCTGATTGCGGCCTCCTTCGGCCGGCCCATGCTGGCGCGCAGCGGCGACCCGGATGCGCCTGGCCGCCACTGGCCGCGTGGGATGGCGATCATCCTGCGCCTCCTCGGCTTCGGTCTTATCGTGACGGCATTGACAGGCTATGTCGGCCTTGCGCGCTTTGTGGCGACGCAGCTCATCATCACCGGCGCTATCGTGGTGACTACCTATATCGGCCTGCTTTTGGGCAAGGCGATTTCCAGGCAAGAGAGTTTCGGCGACACCTTCGTCGGCCGCTTTCTGAGAACCCGCTTCAACATGGGACCGGTTGCGATCGACCAGGTCGGCCTCGCAGTTGGCTTCGCGATCTATGGCGTCGCACTCCTGACCGGCATTCCGCTGACCCTGCTGCTCTGGGGTTTCCATATCCAGGATCTTGAGCTGATCGCCTACCGGCTTCTCACCGAGGTCCGCCTTGGCGGCATCAGCATTTCGCTGCTGGGCATCTTTACCGGCATCCTGCTCTTTGCCGGCGGCTATCTCGTGACCCGCTGGATTCAGCGCTGGCTCGACAGCAACGTCATGGCGCGAAGCCATGTCGATATCGGCGTGCGCAACTCCGTAAAGACCGGCATCGGTTATCTCGGCATCGCTCTCGCGTCGATCATCGGCGTTTCAGCGGCAGGGATCGACTTGTCGAACCTTGCACTTGTCGCTTCCGCCCTCTCGGTCGGTATCGGTTTCGGCTTGCAAAACATCGTCTCGAATTTCGTGTCGGGTCTGATCCTTCTCGTGGAGCGGCCTTTCAAGGTCGGCGACCACGTCGTGTCGGGCGCGGCGGAAGGCATTGTCACGCGGATATCTGTGCGTGCAACGGAGATCGAGACTTTCCGGAAACAGTCGATCATCGTGCCGAACTCCGAACTCATCAACGCTGCGGTCGGAAACTGGACGCATCGCAACAAGATCGGACGTTCGGAGATCCCGGTTTTCGTCAGCTACGATGCCGATCCCCAGAAGGTCATGGATATTCTGCTCGAACTGGTCAACGAGGCTCCTTTCGTGCTGCGTAATCCGGAGCCGCATGTCGAGTTCCTGCGTTTCGGCACCTACTCGTTGGATTTCGAACTGCGCTTTATGCTGGCGGATATGGGCGAGGGCCTGAAGGTGAGAAACAACCTACGCATTGCAATCCTCAAACGCTTCAAGGAAGAAGGGATCGAAATCCCGTTGCCGCAGAGCGATGTCGTTTTTCACCGTGACAACGCGCCGGTTTCGGCAAAGGAGCCCTCCTTAATGATCGCAGACGAGGGGCAGGAGGACGAAAGCGAAAGGGACGGCGGAGCGGTGCGCCAGTTGCGGGGCAAGACCGCCGATCGCTCTCTCAAAAGCTAGTCGCTTTATTCAGGGATCATTCAGAGGCTTGTGCTTATAAAGCCTGGGTAATCGGGATTTCGCTGCTGGGGGCAGCAGCGCCGAGATACACCAGGGGAGGGCGCTCGCTGCGCCGCATTGAATGGCAAGGTTTGCCGTTGCACTGCTTCTTTCACTTCTCGCCGCCGGAGGCGCGCATTCGGCGACAATCACCAACACCAATCCGGCACCGGTCGTCCTTGTCATCACCGAAGGCGGCAACCGCGTGGAGGTGGTGGTCGATGCCGGTGCTTCCGAAACGCTTTGCAGCACAGGCTGCTTCATGATGACGCCAGATGGTGACCGCATCGGTCTTACTGGCGGCGAGACGGTTGATATCGTCAGAGGCGCTGCCGTCATAAAATAGGCGCTCTCCGAACCTGCGCGTCCCGAAATTTCGCCGGAATCACATTTCGCGCTTGTCTATTCGCATGTCGTCGCGGCAAGCTTTTCGCATGTCGTAAACAGGCGTTTGGGGAACCGTGCCTCACTGCATAGTCCCGAATAGTGATTTTCGTCCGGCCCTTCCGGATGCTCAGTTGAACAGAGGGTAATTTCTCCATGAAGACACATGCGCGGGCAGTGGTCATCGGCGGCGGCGTCGTCGGCGTTTCGACGCTCTATCACCTTGCAAGGAAGGGCTGGGACGATGCCGTCCTGATTGAGCGCAAGGAGCTGACCTCCGGCTCGACCTGGCATGCCGCAGGACTTCTGCCGCTCTTCAACATGAGCTACTCGGTCGGCCAGATCCACAAATACTCGGTTCGCTTCTACCAGGAACTGCAGGAAGAGACCTGCATGAATGTCGGTTTCAGCCAAGTCTCCAACATTCGTCTGGCCCGCACCAAGGACCGCTGGGACGAGTACATGTACTATGCCGGCATCGCCGAGACGATCGGCGTCAACGTCAAGATCCTGACGCCCGAAGAGGTCAAGGAGGTCTGGCCGCTCTGCGAGACCGACGGCCTGCTCGGCGCGATCCAGCATCCCGACGATGGCTATATCCAGCCGGCCGACCTGACGCAGGCGCTCGCCAAAGGCGCCCGCGACCGCGGCGCCACCATCTACCGCAACACGACGGTCACCGCCATCGAGCAGCAGCCGGATGGGCTCTGGAAGGTGACGACGGACAAGGGCGAGATCACTGCCGAGCATGTCATCAGCTGTACGGGCAACTTCGCCCGCAAGACGGGCGAGATGGTCGGCATCAACATCCCGGTCATTCCGGTCGAGCATCAGTACATCGTCACCGAACCGCATCCTGAGATCCTCGAGCGCAAGGCGAAAGGGCTCCCCGAGATGGGCGTGCTGCGCGAATCCGACAGCGCCTGGTACATGCGCGAGGAAAACGGCGGCCTCATCCTCGGTCCTTACGAACACGGCGCGCCGGTGTGCTACGTCAATGGCCCGTCGGACGAGAGCGAATACGAGCTATTCCAGGAAGATCTCGATCGCCTGATGCCGCATATCGAGGCCGCCATCACCCGCGTTCCGGCCTTCGGCGAAGTCGGCATCAAGAAGGTCTATAACGGCGCGATCGCCTATACTCCGGACGGCAACCCGATCGTCGGTCCGGCGCCGGGCCTCAAGAACTTCTGGCTCAACGAAGGACATTCCTTCGGCATCACCGCCGCCGGCGGTGCGGGCTGGCAGCTTGCCGAATGGATTGTCGATGGCGAACCGACCGTCGACATGATGGGCGTCGATCCGCGCCGTTTCGGTCCTTATGCGACCGAAGGCTACCTGATCGCCAAGAACGAGGAAGCTTACGCCAACGTCTTCACCATGCACTATCCGGACGAAGAGCGGGGCGCCGCCCGTCCGCTGAAGACGACGCCAGTCTATGACCGCCTGAAAGAGATGGGCGCCGTATTCGGTTCCGTTTACGGCTGGGAACGCGCAAACTGGTTTGCGCCCGAAGGTTACGACCTTCCGAAGGACCAGATCGGCGTCGGCGCCGATGTTCTCACCAACCATAACCACTCTGCGCCAACCGAAGATGGCCGCATCCTCGAAAAATGGTCGTTCCGCCGCTCGAACTATTTCGAACATGTCGGCAACGAGGTCATGAACGTTCACCGGAATGTCGGCGTTCTCGACATGTCGGCCTTCGCGAAGATGGAAGTCTCCGGTCCCGGCGCGCGCGCCTGGCTGGACTCGATTTTCGCCAACGCCATTCCGAAGAAGCGCGGCCGTATCGCACTCTGCCATATGCTGACGGTGCGTGGCGGCGTGCGGGCTGAATTCACGGTCTACGAATGGGCGCCGGGCCGCTTCTATCTCGTGTCCGCGGGCGCCTACGAGGCGCATGACCACGACTATCTGCGCAAGCTCGCACCGGCCGATGGTTCGGTTCGCCTGCAGCCGATCACCCAGCGTCTCGGCGTGCTCGTGCTCGCCGGTCCGAAGTCCCGCGACGTTCTCAAGAAGCTCACGCGCACAAGCCTGGAGAATAAGGATTTCCCCTGGCTCACAGGCAAGGAGATCTCTGTCGGTGCCGCAACGGCGCATGCGCTCCGCGTCAACTTCGTCGGCGAACTCGGCTGGGAACTCCATCACCCGATCGAAATGCAGAACTACATCTTCGACAAGCTGATGGAAGCGGGTGCCGAGTACGGCATCAAGCCCTTCGGTATTCGCGCCATGCTCTCGATGTCGGTCGAGAAATCCTACCGCCTGATCCCGCGAGAAATGTCGATCGAGTACAATGCCTATGAATCGGCGCTCGACCGCTTCATCAAGCCGGAGAAGGAATTCCTCGGCCGCGAGGCTCTGCTTGCCTACAAGGAAAAAGGCCTGAAGTGGAACTTTGCGACCCTGGTTGTCGAGGCCGGCAATGACGTCGACGCCCGCGGCTCGGAAGCCATCTACAATGAGGTCGGCGAGCTTGTCGGCCGCGCGACGAACGGCACCTTCGGCTTCCGCATCAACCGTTCGCTGGCGCTTGCCATGCTGCGGCCGGATTATGCCAAGGACGGAACAAGGCTGAAGATCAAGATCCTCGGCACCATGTATAATGCCACGGTCGTTGGAGAAAGCCCGTTCGACGCGGAAAATGCGGCGCTTCGCGCATAATCTCTTAAGCATAAGTCGAGAAATCGAAGGCGGTCCCGGTGGGCCGCCTTTTTCTTGTGGCCAACAATACGGCGATTAACAATTGCTCAAACGAGTTGAGGTATCGATTTTCAGGGGAATAGAAGTTTTCAATCAAAAGGTTTCATATGTCTTTTTTAGGCATTTCGGGGATGCAGTATTCCGGCGAGATGTTTGCCGGGGCGCGTATTCTTCTGGCCGAGGATTCCAATGTCTTTACGTCGATGATCAGCAAGCGGCTGAAAGAGCTTTTCGACATCGACGTTGAGATCTGCCGCAGTTTCGAGGATCTTCAACTCGCCTACGACAAATCTATCGAGCCGATCACGCTGGCGATCTCGAACATCAATCTGCCCGGCGCTGAAAAAGGCGAGGCGCTGGAGTACCTGGTCGATCTCAGTATTCCGACGATCGTCTTCACCGGTACATTCCATGAGGGCCTGCGCGACGAGTTGATCGCGAAGGAAATCGTCGACTACATCCTCAAGGACAATGTCTTCGCCGTCGATCTGCTGGCGGAATCGATCTGCCGCTTTCTCACCAACAAGCGCCACCACGTTCTGATCGTCGACGACAGCGCAACAGCTCGGGCTCTCCTTTCCAGCCGCCTGAAGCGCTACAACTTCCGCGTCAGTGTCGCCGAGAGTGGTGCCAAGGCGCTTGATATCCTGAAGACCAATCCGGATATCGGGCTGATGGTCACCGACTACAATATGCCCGACATCGACGGCTTCGAGCTGACGCGGCGCATCCGCGCCACGATCGGCTCGCATCGGCTGCGCATCATCGGCGTTTCTTCCTCGTCCAACCGGCTGCTTTCGGCGCGGTTTCTGAAAGCAGGCGGCAACGATTTCATGCTGCGGCCCTTTATCGACGAGGAATTCTACTGCCGCGTCAACCAGAACCTCGACACGCTGCTGCAGATCCAGACGATGAGGAAGGAGCGGGCGGTTGCGTGACGCGAAAATAGAGCGCAATACGGGTAGGAACTCTGGATGAATCAGAACGCGCTCGTTGTTCACTCACGAATTTTTGCAATTTTAGGTTTCTTTGCTGCCGTTCCGGCGCTTCAATCTTCGTGGCCTCTCGGTTATCGTCCCTGCCACTGCAATGAAGGCCGATTCGGGCTTTCATTGCGTTTCGGCACATAGGCGGGCTGTATGGCGTTTCCAGCGGATTTCAATCGGGATGGCTCAGGCCCGCGCTTCGGCAGCCAGACGATACTTCTGGTTGAAGATTCCCGGATGTTTTCCGCTGTGCTCTGTCACCGATTCCAGACGGAACTTGGCCTCCACGTCAAACCATGCTCTTCGTTGAAAGCACTGCAGGACGCGCTGGCACAGGATGGTCACGGCTATACACTGGCGGTCGTCGACCTGAATTTGCCGGATTCTCCCTATGGCGAGGCGCTCGACTGCACGGTAGAGCATAATATTCCCGCGATCGTTTTCACCGCGACCTTCGATGTTGCCATCCGCAACCGGGTGATGGAGCGGAATGTCATCGATTACGTCCTCAAGGACAATGAATTTGCCCTCGACAATCTGGTCGCGGCCGTCCGCCGTGCAATGCTGAACCGGAAGACGCGCGTTCTCGTTGTCGATGACGTCACCTCTGCGCGCCAGATTCTCGTCGATCTTCTGAAGGCGCAGCAATACATGGTCGTCGAGGCGACCTCCGGGCTGGAGGCCTTGGCTGCACTTGAGACTTACGGCGACATCGAGATCGTGGTGACGGATCACCATATGCCGGATATGACGGGCTACGAGCTGACACGTCGCATCCGCCATCGCTTCGGTTCCGAGAATATGCGGGTCGTGGGTATCTCGTCCTCCACCGACCGGATGCTGTCTGCGAGCTTTCTGAAGGCCGGGGCAAGCGATTTCGTCTACCGGCCGTTCGTGGCCGAGGAGCTTCAATGGCGCATTGCCAACAACGTCGAAACGCTGGCGCAGATGAAGCAGTTGCGGGCGGCGGCGGCATGCGACTATCTCACCGGTCTTTATAATCGCCGCTATTTCTTCGACCACGGCCCGAAGATTGTGAACGAGTGCCTGAGACAGAAGTCCCCTAGTTCCGTTGCCATCCTCGACATCGATCATTTCAAGCGGCTGAACGACACATATGGGCACGAAATCGGCGACAAGGTGCTGAAGGCGGTCGCCAATCGCCTTGCGGCGATGTTCGAGGGCAGCGACAACCTGCTCTCGCGCCTCGGCGGCGAGGAGTTCTCGATCCTTTTCCCGCTGATGGATTCCACCTCCGCGACGAAGCTTTGCGATGAGATCCGCTCGGATATTTCGCGGCTGAAGGTGACGGCCGACGACGAGGAGCTGTCGGTTACCGTGTCGATCGGCGTTGCTGAGGTATCCGGCTACGAGACCTTCGACAACTATCTGAACGCCGCCGACCAGTTTCTCTACATGGCCAAGCACAAGGGCCGCAATCAGGTGTTTTCAGATGCCAAGATGACGGAAGAAGCGGCGCAATAGCGCGCCGCCGTCTTCGTCACGCTGCGATCGCCTCTCGGGCCGTTGCCATCGTAAGCTTGCGCTCGGCGCGCTCCTGTTGCGGTGAGCGATGATAGAGTTCGCGATAACACTTCGAGAAATGCGATGCAGAGACGAAGCCGCAGGCGACGGCAACTTCGACAACCGGCATCGAAGACTGCACCAGCAAGTGGCGGGCGCGATCGAGGCGGATCTCCAGATAGTAGCGGGCGGGAGAGCGGCCCATTTCCTGGCGGAAAAGGCGCTCGATCTGACGACGGGACAGCCCGGCACCGTCTGCGATCTCAAGCAGCGACAGAGGTTCTGCGAGATTGCCTTCCATCAATTCGATGATCGACAGAACCTTGGAATTCTGGACGCCAAGACGTGCGCGAAGCGGCAGGCGCTGGCGGTCGTGCGGGCTGCGGACCCGGTCGGTCAGGTGCTGTTCGCAGACGCGGTTGACGAGGCTTTCTCCGAAATCCTGGCCGATCAGGTTCAGCATCATGTCGAGCGAGGCTGTGCCGCCGGCGCAGGTATAAAGATTGCTGTCCACCTCATAGAGATCGGCATAGACCTCCGCTTGCGGAAAAGCTTCGGAGAAGCCCGGCAGGTTCTCCCAGTGGATCGCGCAACGCTTGCCGTTCAGGAGCCCGGCCTGAGCTAGCACATGCGCGCCCGTACAGAGACTGCCGACCGCGACACCGCGATTGTAGGATTCGCGTAGCCACGCATTGACGGACTTGTTGTTGAAATCCTCTACGTCGATGCCCGAACAGACGAGCACCATGTTTGGCCGGTTCTCACCGCCGAGATGACGCCGTTCTTCGGCAAGGGAGGTGTTTGCCTCGACCCCGATGCCGCATGAGGAATAGACCTTGTTCCCATCGACCGAAGTGAGCCGCCACGTGTAAGCTTGGTAGCCCAGCATCCGGTTGGCGATGCGTAAGGTATCGATCGCCGCTGAAAAGGGCAGCATGGTGAACTGGGGAACCATGAAGAAGACGAGAGAGCGTTTCTTAGTCAGCATCTTGTTCATGAGCAAAATCCATACTGGAGGGCGACTGTCTATTCGTTGCGCGAAATGCGTCGCCCCGATGTCCCAAAAACGACATTCGCATGGATAAATGCGGCCACGAAGAGCTAATTTGCGACGTGCACAATCTGAGCCGCGCTCAAGAGGCCAATGCCGAGGGCGACGAGGTCGCTCTAAAAATATAGGCTTCTGAAAATTAAGACCAAATCGAAGGTGCTCTGAAACGATGAAGGCGGCGCTGCCGCAGGGCAGAGCGCCGCCTCAAACGAGGAAGTATGTCGCATTCATTACATTACCTTGCGTTCTTCATCGGCTTCGTCTGCAGATGGCCAGCCAATATCCTTGCGGATGTCGAAGGGCATGGATTCGATTTCCCGTGCCGTCTGCCATTGGTGCCAGGAGTGCACCAGTCTGCGGACAAGGCCTGCGACATCGAAGTGCGTGTCGGTGAAGTTGTGGCCATCCCGATAATGGATCGTGGTCATTGTCGTTTCCTTTCTCAAGCGGCTTAGCGCTCGGTGTCTAATGTGGTCCCTGATGATCCATCATTCAAACGAATAGATTTTATTGATACCATCAGGTTTGTTGAAGGATCTGGAGATCAGGTCGCGTTCGGCCGCGGCAGCAGCATAGGGATCCACATCGGCCACCAGATGCTGGGGCAATGCCGCCATCTGGCGCATGGTATTTTGCCAAGCGGCGCGCTGGATCTGCTTCGTCCTGAACGCGAGGAAGATGTCCAGAATTTCATGTGCGGTCCCGGTCATCGTGGCCTCCTTTTTCTATCAGCCATGATGCTAATATAAGTACGCGTTGACTTTCAGACAATCGAAATGATATTGTGTTTAAAATCAGAAAAATTGAAAGATGGGACGATGAGCATTCCCTTTCGCAGGCCGATACCGCTGCTCGACAATGACGTCCTCAGAACCTTTGTCGCCATTGCGGAAACAGGCAATTTTTCGACCGCCGCTGAAGCGGTGTTCCGCACGCCCTCGGCGGTTTCCATGCAGATCAAGAAGCTCGAGGAGCAGCTCGGCGCCACGCTTTTCATGCGTGATGCGCGTTCGGTGACTTTGACCCAGCACGGCGAGCTGCTACTGACCTACGCCCGCAACATCCTGGCGCTCTCCAACGAAGCTGTTTCCCGCTTCATCATGCCGGAACTCAGCGGCGTCGTACGGCTCGGCGCGCCGGAGGATATTGGCGAGCGTTTGCTGCCGAACATCCTGAAGAGCTTTGCCGAAACCTATCCCGGCATCATGGTCGATGTCACAGTTGATATGAGTCTCGGTCTCAAGAAGCGCATGGAGGAGCAAAGGCTGGATCTGGCGCTCATCAATTGCGCCACACGGCCGTTCCCGACCGGCGGCGAGATCGTATTCCGCGAGCGCCTCGTCTGGGCGGGTGCCAAGTGCGGCACGGCGCACCGGCGCGATCCTCTGCCGATTTCGATCTGGGAGGATGGCTGCATCTGGCGGCAGGAGGCGTTGGCGCAGCTGGAACGCAACAAGCGGCCATACCGCGTCGCCTACCTGAGCGGGCACACGATGGCGCAGCGCGCCGCCGTGCTCTCCGACCTTGCGATCGCACCGCTGCCGCGATCCTATGTCAGCGGCGATATGGTCATTCTTGGTGCGCAGGAGGGGCTGCCCGAACTCGGGTCGTTCGATATCCGGCTGCTCACCGCCTCGCAGCTTTCGGGTCCTATGGCAGCCGTAGCCGAGAGCATCCGCTTCGCTTTTGCGGAAAAGGCAAAGGCTGTCGCCGCTTGAACCGAACGCCGATGAACCTTATGCATCTCGTCGCGTTTATGCTCTAAGCGGCTAACCGATTCGAGCACGCGATTCCTGGTTTCTAGAGAGGTTCTCAAGATGACGATGACAGTCAAGATCGGCGCTGCGCTCATGCTGCTTCTGGCGCTTTCCTCATGCGGCAACACCATCCGCGGCGTGGGCCGCGATACGGCAAACGTCGTCAATGCAACGCAGGATGCCGGAAGGTCGGTGAACCGCGCCGCTAGCCGCTAAGCTTTTTCAGATCGCCGCGGTTGGGTAGGCCTGCTCGAGGCCGCCCGACCGCAGCAAGCCGGCGCGGAAGGCAAGATAAGCCGGATGCTGGCTCGATTTGGCCGCTTCCATCAGACGGATCTGAAGCCGCCCCGGGGCGGCTTCGCCGATCCATAGTCCGGTTTTTTCCAGTTTCAGCGAATTGAGAAACGGCGCAGCCGCCGCCAGATCCAGATAGCGGTGCAAACCCTCGATGAGACTATCATCTTGCGCCGCATTCTCCATGAGCAGCGAGAGATACGATTTATCCGTTTCGGCGGCCCCCGCAAATTTGCTGGCGACAATTTCGCGATCAGGGAAGGAAGCGGCTGGCGTCATCGGGTATCCATAACAGGGCGCCGCATGCACGGCAGCTTTAGCGGTGAGTAGTTGAGCCGGTAGCTACGCACCAAAGCATTCGCGAGGCTGGAATCGCGGACATTTCGCTTAAAGAGCCGCTTTCACCTTTTCCGCGACGTCGGCCGGCACCCATGGTACCCAGAGTTCGGAGTAGTTGCGCAGGAAGTAGAGTGCGGCACCCTCATTGCTCTCATGATTTTCATCCTGCCAGGCCAGAACGTCGTTTATGGTGGCGTTGTCCCAGGTGCGGGCGCGCAAATAGCCGAGTGCCGGACCGGCACGGTCGGCAAAGGCACTGGTGACGACGGTGACGGCTTGAGAAACGGGGTAAGCGTTGACTTGCGGATGGGCGCATCCCTCGACCGACGTGCAAGCCCGCCATTCTGTGCTGTCGTGGGCGACACTCATGCTGAGCTGCATCATGTCGTATTGTCCGAGGATCGCCGTCGGCGCCCAATAATAGCCCAGCCAGCCGGTCTTGGTCTTGAAGGCGTTGGCAATCGAATCGTCCAGGTCATCCGGATTTTTGCTGTCGATCAGCTCGAAGCCCGCCTTGCCGGCATCGAGAGCCTCGAAAAGGTTGGCCGTCGAAATCCTGCAGCTCCAACCTGGAGGGCAGTTGTGAACGGCTCCCTTGGAGCTGACTCCTGGCGCGGGGAAGAGATCCGGCCGCTTCAGGGCATCTTGCACCGAACGGATATCGGGATTCGCATCGGCAATGAATTTCGGGATCCACCAGCCTCCGATCCCCCCATTCGACAGGATCTTCGAGGTTTCGATCAGCTGTCCGTTCTTTATCGCTTTATCGAATCCAATCTTGATGGAACCGATCCAAAGCTCGGGGGCAATGTCGGGTTCACCCTTCTGGTCCATTGAAGCGAAGGTGGGCATCGTACCGCCCGGCACGAGCGTCACATTGCAGCCGTAGCCGTTTTCGAGAATGAATTTGTCGAAATTGGCAGCGATGGCTGCCGACTTCCATTTCATCTCCGCAATCGAGACATTGCCGCAATCCGCCTGTGCGGCGCGAGCGCCATCAAGCAGACATACGGCGAGGAAAAGCAAGGCCCGCATGACTTTCATTCGGCTGTTCCCATTTTCTGCTGGCGTGCAGCTTTTAGGTTGCAATGTTAGCCGCAAAATCTCTCTGTTCGGTGAACGCTGCGCCCCGTCGATTTTGCTTGTTCCAGGCCCCGAATTGGACGCAGGGCCGAAAATTCAACGCGGATTAGGACTTTCAGCTAAGTAACTGCTCAGCCTTCACTAAGATGCATCGTCTTCCGTTGCGTAAACCCGGGCCAGTCAAAGTTGTCTGCCAGCTATGGAATAGGCAGCGGAAAAATCAGTAAAATTTCAAAAAAAGCCGAAATTAATCGTTGTTTAAGTCCTCAATAACATTCCGGTAAGAATGTCACTGTATCAGTTGGGCAACGGCGGGGGACAACCGCTGTTTTTCTCCGGATTAGGTAATGCGTCCCGGAGAATCGAGTTTCGCCGCGTATTGGCGAATACGCCAGAGTTTCGGCAAACCGCGCGCGCCACCAGGCCGCGCGGTTTTCGTGTTTCAGGCAGGTGATTGACCACAGCCAGCGACGCGTTGTAGGCCTCGCCGTATGACCAAGGCCATTATGCTCCAGGGAACCGGCTCGGATGTCGGCAAGACGGTACTTGTTGCTGGGCTTTGCCGGCTAGCCGCCAATCGCGGGCTCAAGGTCAAGCCTTTCAAGCCTCAGAACATGTCGAACAATGCCGCAGTTGCCGATGACGGGGGAGAGATCGGGCGGGCGCAGTGGCTGCAGTCGCTTGCAGCGCGCACGCCGTCGTCGGTACATATGAATCCGGTCCTGTTGAAGCCGCAGTCGGAAAACGGCAGCCAGATCGTTGTGCAGGGCAAGGTCTGGGGGCAGGCCGGGGGCCGCGATTACCAGAGGCTCAAGCCACAGCTTCTGGAATATGTTCTGCAGAGCTTCGAGGTCGTTTCCGAGGGTGCCGATCTGGTGATCGTCGAGGGCGCCGGCTCGCCGGCGGAAATCAACCTACGCCCGGGCGATATCGCCAATATGGGGTTTGCGACCCGGGCTAACCTTCCCGTCGTGCTTGTCGCCGATATCGACCGCGGCGGCGTCATTGCCTCTCTTGCCGGCACGCACGCGATCCTTGCGGACGCCGACCGGGCGATGATTTCCGGCTATATCATCAATAAGTTCCGCGGCGATGTTTCCCTTTTCGATGAGGGGATTGCCGCGATCAATCGCTTCACGGGATGGCCATGTTTTGGTGTCGTCCCATGGCTGAAGGCGGCGGGACGCTTGCCGGCCGAAGATTCCGTCGTGCTCGAACGTCTTGCCAGGGGTGCGTCCGGTGCCTTGAAGATCGCGGTGCCGGTTCTGCCGCGCATTGCCAACTTCGACGACCTCGATCCGCTTCGCGCGGAGTCCGATGTCGAGCTCGTTTTTGTCAAGCCGGGCGAGCGCCTGCCGGCCGATGCAGCGCTGGTGATCCTGCCCGGCTCGAAATCGACGATCGCCGATCTTGGCGACCTGCGCGTGGCCGACTGGGATCGCGATCTGGACGCGCACGTGCGCCGCGGCGGCCGCGTCATCGGAATCTGCGGCGGATATCAGATGCTGGGCCGCATGGTTCATGACCCGCTTGGCGTCGAAGGCGCAAGTGCAGAGACCGCGGGTCTCGGATTACTCGATGTCGAGACGGAAATGGCGCCGGAAAAGACCGTGCGCAACAGCCTGGCGGTTTCGGCCGAATATGACGTTCCGCTTGCCGGCTACCAAATCCATCTTGGTCTAACGACCGGACCGGATTGCGCCAGGCCATCGGCTCTCATCGATGGGGTTCCGGACGGCGCCGTTTCTACCGATGGGCGAGTCATGGGAACCTATCTTCACGGGCTTTTCGGCAGCGACGCCTATCGCAGCAAACTTCTGGAGAGTTTCGGCCTCTCCGGTCAGCGGCAGAGCTATCGGCAAAGCGTCGATCAGGCGCTGGACGAGGTCGCCGCCGACCTTGAGACGCATCTCGACAAGGCCTGGCTGGCCGGGCTTCTCGGTTAGCCCAGGATTTAGATTTCGCCGGAGACATCCCGGCGGCGGCGGTCCAGTTCTTCGCTGTAGCGACGCAGGGTATGGCTTTCGCTGAGCTGGCCGACCACCTTGCGCTCGATGAGGTTGTTGACGACGGCGAGCGCTTCGCTCTCGGTCTTGTCGAAGATCGCGGCGGCCTGCTTTGCATTCATCTGCGGCTGCAGGAAGTCGTTCCGGTAGCGGATGAAATCCTGGAGGCCCTTGCCCTCGTCGTCGGTATCGACCAGGCTCGCGTAGATGTCCGGAACAAGCACGATGCCGGCATATTTGTCGGAGTCGTCAATAAGGATGACTCGCTGCGTCGAGCCGATCGGAAAGGCTCGCTTGAACTCCTCCAGCGTCAAGCCGGTCTTTGCCGTTTTCACGTCGGCGCGCATCAGCTTGTCGACGGTCAGGTTGCGGATCCAGCCGACATCGTGAGCGCTGCGGATGCTCTCTCCACGAAGGTGGAAGCGCCACGTCGCGAAGGAGTAGCCGAAAGTGCTTCTGACGACGAGCGAAGAGGTAATGACCGCCGCCAGCACCAGCGAGGTGATCGGAAAGTCGCCGGTGATCTCCAGCGCCAGGAAGGTCGTCGTCAGCGGCCCGCCGATGATGGCGACGGCAAGCGAGCTCATGCCGACCACGGCGTAAACGACCGGCGTCAGCGTCGCATCCGCGAAGTAGGGTGCGGAATAGGCGAAGAGCTTGCCCAGCAGGGCGCCCATGAAGAGCGAGGCGAAGAACAGGCCGCCCCTGAAGCCCGAGCCGATCGAGATCGCGGAGGCGAAAGATTTCAGCAGGAAGAGACTGACGAGCGCGGGAATCGTCACCTCACTGGCGAGGTTCAGATGCAGTGCGCCATGACCTGCCGCAAGCACCTGCGGCGAGACCAGTGCCAGCAAGCCGACGACGATGCCGCCGAGCGCCGGTCGGAAGGGCGGAGCGATTGAGCTCTTGCGTGCCAGTTCCTCGACGAAGGAGACGCCCTGCATCACCAGGATGCCGATACCGGCGCAGAAGGCACCGAGCAGCACGGCAGGAACATAATCCGCCGGCGCGACTGTGCCGAAGCTGCCGATGTCGATAACGAAATCGCTGCCGGCGAGGAGCCGTGCGACCAGCGTCGATACGAGCGCGGCAACGACGACCGGTGTCAGCGACACGATCGAATAGGTGCCGATGATAAGCTCGAAGGCATAGAAGGCGCCGGTCAGCGGTGCGTTGAAGGCGGCAGCGATTGCGCCCGCCGCGCCGCAGCCGACGAGTGTGCGCTGATCCGCGCGACGAAGCAGCAGTTTCAGCCCGAATTTCGAGGCGATACCGGCAGCGAGCTGCGTATAGCCGGCCTCGAGCCCCACGGACGCGCCGAAGCCGTTGGAGACGAGGTTCTGGATGCTGACGAGGATACTGTCGGTCAGTGACAGGCGGCCGCCATGCAGCGCATTGGCCTCGATAGGGTCGACCATCGGCTTCTTGCGCCATCTCGCGAGAATGAAGATGAGGAGACCGAGCAAGATGCCGCCGGCAACGGGAGCCGCAAGCAGCAGGAGCTTGTTGTCGATCTGAGAGGCACTGAGCCGGGTCGTGACGTCGATGCCGAAGATTAGCCTGTGCATTTCCTCGGAGACGAGTCTCATTGCGGTGACCGCAAGCCCCGATGCGACACCGACGAGCGCGCCGGCAAAGACCATGCCCATCTCGCTGCGTCGGGCGAGCGCCCGCAATCGGCCCATATCGAAAAAGATGGTGAGAGGGCCGAGGCGGCGGATATGCATTCTGGAGAGCATCATAGGACAACTAGGCGGCAGGAGTGGCGGTCAAGGCCGGCGGGCGGCATCCGCATGCTTGCCAATTGCGGCAGAATACCGGCGCAGCAGTAAAGTTTTTATGACGTAAGTCTCTGATTAAAAACGACAATGTTGGTAGTGTAAGTCGAGATGAACGCCTTGTCCGCCTCCGGCTGATTGACATGGCAGGGGTGGGCGCCTAACCATGCATCATCATAACGGATGGTTTCGGATCGGCATGCGTCGATCCGGATGAAAAGGGAATGTGAAGGGGCGGACCCAAACAGGGCGTTCTCATCACAGCCGACCCCGCGACTGTAGAGCGGTCAGGGTCTTCCGTCCGGCGTTTCAAGCCAATTCACGGCTTTTTCGCATATCGCGGAACGGGTGAGGTGGCAGGGGGCGCCGGAAAAGCCACTGGAAATGCATCGTGATCAGCCGGGGCAGGACGCCTCTATTTCTACGAATCGTCCGCCTTTTCACGAAATGCAGCCGGGAAGGCGAGGGAGATCCGCTGGCACGATCAGGGCGACCTCTATGGTCGCTCCGGTCGCGGCCGAGACCCGCGAGCCAGGAGACCTGCCATGCGTGCCGGGCGAAAAGCCCACCCTGGGGTATTGGTCCCCACCGCCAGCACGGAGGTTTGCATGGCTGAAAGAGAAGTTCTGCGTTCGCGTGCCGCGAACGCTTTTGCTGTCCGTCGCAGTCCGCTGCAGATCGGACCGTGCTTCCCATGAGTGGATCCATCACCGGCACCGCCTTCGTTCTCGGCGGTGCGCGCTCCGGTAAATCCCGTTTCGCCGAGCAGCTTGTCACCGACAGCCGCTTGGAGCGCCATTACGTTGCGACCGGCCGTGCCTGGGACGAGGAGATGCGCGAGCGCATCGCTAAGCACAGGGCAGACCGGGGGGCGCTTTGGACGACGCATGAGGAGCCGCTCGAACTCGTCGCATGTCTCTCCGCGATCGATGGCGAGGGCCGGGCGATCCTCGTCGATTGCCTGACGCTCTGGGTCACCAATCTGATGATGGAAGAGCGCGACATGGCGGCGGAATTTACTGCGCTGGCCGGCTGGCTGCCGAAAGCCAGGGCGCGCCTCGTCCTCGTTTCCAATGAAGTCGGCCTCGGCATCGTGCCGGAAAACCGCATGGCGCGGGATTTCCGCGATCATGCCGGAAGGCTGCACCAGATGATCGCGGCGGAAGCTGCGGAAGTGTATTTTATCGCGGCTGGTCTGCCGCTGAAAATGAAGGGTTGAGTCCTATGAACCAGCAGAAAATTCCCGCAACGGTCATCACCGGCTTCCTCGGCGCGGGCAAGACGACGATGATCCGCAATCTGCTTTCCAACACGGGCGGCAAGAAGATCGCGCTGATCATCAACGAATTCGGCGATCTCGGCGTCGATGGTGACGTGCTGAAGGGCTGCGGGGCGGAAAACTGCACGGAAGACGACATCATCGAGCTCACCAACGGCTGCATCTGCTGCACGGTCGCCGACGATTTCATCCCGACCATGACGAAGCTTCTGGAGCGCGAGCAGCGCCCGGACCACATCGTCATCGAGACATCCGGCCTTGCGCTGCCGCAGCCGCTCGTCGCCGCCTTCAACTGGCCGGATATCCGCAGCGAAGTCACCGTCGATGGCGTCATCACCGTTGTCGATAGTGCAGCCGTGGCGGCCGGCCGTTTCGCCGACGACCACGACGCCGTCGATGCGCTGCGCGCCGAGGATGAATCGCTCGATCACGAAAGCCCGATCGAAGAACTCTTCGAGGACCAGCTGACCTGCGCCGATCTGATCGTGCTTAACAAGACGGATCTCCTCGACACCGACGGCCTCGGCCGCGTGCGCCAGGAGGTGACTTCCCGTATCGCCCGCAAGCCTGTCATGATCGAGGCGAGGAACGGCGAGGTTCCGGCGAGCGTGCTGCTCGGCCTCGGCATCGGCACGGAGGCGGATATCGCCAACCGCAAGTCCCATCACGAGCTGGAACATGAGGACGGCGCGCCGCACGACCATGACGAGTTCGACAGCTTCGTCGTCGAGCTCGGCGCGATCGCCGATCCGGCAGGCTTCGTCGAAAAGCTGAAAGGCGTGATTGCGGAACACGACGTTCTGCGCCTGAAGGGCTTTGCCGACGTGGCTGGAAAGCCGATGCGCCTGCAGATCCAGGCTGTCGGCAGCCGCATCGACCAGTATTTCGACCGTGCATGGACGAATGGCGAAACGCGCGGCACGCGCCTCGTCGTCATTGGCCTGCACGAGATGGATCAGGCCGTTGTCCGCAAGGCCATCAAGGCGCTCGTCTAAGGCTCGGCCATGCATCTGCTGCTAGCCCAGAAAGGAACGATCAGCGACGGCGACGAGGCGATCGACCTCGGTCAGTCGCCCGGCGATGTCCTGTTCCTTTCTGCGGCGGATACCGAACTTGCGGCAATCGCCGCGGCGCGCGGCCAGGGCGGAGGAAAACCCTTCACGCTTCGGCTCGCCAGTTTGATGAGCCTCAAGCATCCGATGTCCGTCGATGCCTATATCGAGCGGACCGCGCGGCATGCGAAGCTGATCATCGTCCGCGCGCTCGGGGGAGCGAGCTACTTCCACTACGCGCTGGAAGCACTGCACGCTGCGGCGGCACGCTACGGCGCGATGATTGCGGTACTGCCGGGGGATTCCAAGCCGGATGCCGGGCTGACGCCCTTCTCGAATGTGCCGCTCGATGATCTGAATGCACTCTGGGCCTATCTCATCGAAGGCGGCGACGAGAACTCGCGCAATTTTCTCGACTATTCCGCGGCGATGCTTTCGGGTGCTGAGAGGCCAAATGCGGCGGCGCCGTTGATGAAGGCGGGCATCTGGTGGCCGGGGCGGGGTGCTGTCGGGGTTGAGGAGTGGCGAACTCTCTCCGGGTCTCTCTTCTCCCCAGCGGGGAGAAGATGCCCATCAGGGCAGATGAGGGGGGTGAGCGACGCAAGGAGCGAACAAGGGCCAGAGGGCGAGGTTGGCGATTGCCGCGTTGCCCCCTCATCCGACCCTACGGGCCACCTTCTCCCCGCTGGGGAGAAGGGAAGTTCCTGCGAATCCCCGACCGTCGCCATCAGCTTCTATCGTGCGCTCGTCCAGAGCGGCGAGACGAAACCAGTGGAAGCGCTGATCGAAGCGCTGGCGGCGGAGAATCTGCGCCCTCTGCCTGTCTTTGCCTACAGCCTCAAGGACCCTGTCTCCACAGGTATTCTGGAAACGGTCTTTGCCGAAGCGAAGCCCGATGTCGTCATCAACACCACCGGCTTTGCCGTCTCCGCGCCCGGCGCCGACCGCGCGCCGACCGTGCTGGAATCGAACGGCGCCGTCGTTCTTCAGGCGATTTTCTCAGCTTCCTCGAAGGAGGCATGGGCCTCCTCGTCCCAAGGTCTTTCCGCCCGTGACCTCGGCATGAATGTCGCGCTGCCGGAGGTCGACGGCCGCGTTCTCTCGCGCGCGGTCTCCTTCAAATCGGCGGCCCGCTATGATGCGGCCGTCGAAGCCAATATCGTTGCCAGCGAGCCGGATGCCGATCGCATGCGCTACACGGCCAAACTTGCGGCCAACTGGGCGCGTCTGCGAAACCGGCAAGCTGCAGATCGGCGGATCGCACTGGTGATGGCGAACTACCCGAACCGCGATGGCCGTCTCGGCAATGGCGTCGGTCTCGATACGCCGGCCGGCACGATCGAGGTGCTGAAGGCGTTGCGGGATACGGGCTACGCGATTGCCGATTTCCCCGCGAATGGCGATGCTCTGATGCGTCATCTCTCCGAAGGCCCGACCAATTCGGGCTGGGATGGCAAGGTGATCCGCGAAACGCTTTCCTTGAGTCGATACAAGGCGTTCTTCGCATCGCTTCCCAAAAAGATTCAAGAAGATATCGAAGACCGCTGGGGTGGTCCCGAGGCCGATCCCTATTTCACAGCTGGCAGTTTCGCTCTGCCTTTCACCCGCTTCGGAAACATGCTCATCGGCATCCAGCCGGCGCGCGGCTACAACATCGATCCGAAGGAAAGCTATCATTCGCCGGACCTCGTGCCGCCGCATGGTTATCTCGCCTTCTATGCCTTCCTGCGGCAGGAATTCGATACCGATGCGGTGATCCATATGGGCAAGCACGGCAATCTGGAATGGTTGCCCGGCAAGGCGCTGGCGCTCTCCGAGGAGTGCTACCCCGAAGCGATTCTCGGCCCGCTGCCGCATCTCTACCCCTTTATCGTCAACGATCCGGGCGAAGGCACGCAGGCCAAGCGCCGCTCGAGCGCCGTCATCATCGATCACCTCACGCCGCCGCTGACCCGCGCCGAAAGCTATGGCCCGCTGAAAGACCTGGAGGCGCTGGTCGACGAATATTACGAAGCCTCCGGCAGCGATCCGCGGCGCATAAGATTGCTCAGCAAACAGATACTAGATCTCGTGGCCGACATCGGCCTCGATAAGGATGCGGGCATCGCAAAAGGCGAGAGCGAAAACGAAGCGCTGAGGAAGCTCGATGCCTATCTCTGCGATCTGAAGGAAATGCAGATCCGCGACGGATTGCACATCTTTGGGATCGCGCCGGAGGGCCGGCTGCTGACCGATCTGACGGTGGCGCTCGCCCGCGTGCCGCGTGGGCTCGGAGAGGGCGGCGATCAGAGTTTGCAGCGGGCGATTGCGAACGATGCGTCTGGAGCGGCTATTGCAGCACCCCCCGCTGTCCTGCCGGACATCTCCCCCACAAGGGGGGAGATCACGGATGAGGTCGCTCGCGCTAAATCAAACGAGTACCCTAACTCAGGAAAGCGCGTGGAGATGGGCGAGCGCGGCATACCAATCTCTCCCCTTGTGGGGGAGATGTCCGGCAGGACAGAGGGGGGCAAGCCACATACGACATATTTCGATCCCCTGGACTGCGACATGGCCGCCCCTTGGTCCGGTCCGAAACCGGCGATCCTCGCCGACATCTCCGACGCCCCCTGGCGCACCAACGGCGATGCCGTCGAGCGCATCGAATTGCTTGCCGCAAAACTCGTCTCCGGTGAAACGCCATGCCCCGCCCTCTGGTCCCAAACCAGAGCCGTCCTCGCTGAAATCGAAGCCCGCCTGAAACCCTCGATCCTCGCCTGCGGCAAGGCCGAAATCGACGGTCTCCTGCGCGGCCTCGATGGCGGCTTCGTCGAACCCGGCCCGTCCGGCGCTCCGACGCGCGGGCGGCCCGATGTGCTGCCGACCGGCCGGAACTTCTACTCCGTCGACAGCCGCGCGGTTCCGACGCCTGCAGCCTACGAGCTCGGCAAGAAGTCTGCCGAGCTGCTGGTGCGCCGCTATGTGCAGGATCACGGCGAGTGGCCGGTTTCATTCGGCCTCACGGCATGGGGCACGTCCAACATGCGCACCGGCGGCGACGACATCGCCCAGGCGCTGGCGCTGATCGGCGTGAAGCCGGTCTGGGACATGACCTCGCGCCGCGTCACCGGCTACGAGATCATCCCACCCGCCTTGCTTCGGCGCCCGCGCGTCGACGTGACGTTGCGCATCTCCGGCTTTTTCCGCGATGCGTTTCCAGAACAGATCGCGTTGTTCGACAAGGCGATCCGCGCCGTCGGCATGCTGGATGAGGATGCTGCCGACAATCCGATCGCAGCCCGCATGCGCGGAGAGGCGGCGCGGCTTGCGGCAGCCGGGCTCGACGAGGCCTCCGCCCTGAAACGCGCGGGCTACCGTATCTTCGGCTCGAAGCCCGGCGCCTATGGCGCGGGCCTGCAGGCGCTGATCGACGAGAAGGGCTGGGAGCGGCGCGCCGATCTCGCGGAAGCCTATCTCGTCTGGGGCAGCTACGCCTATGGTGCGGCGGAAGAGGGCAGGGCCGAGCGCGGCATCTTCGAAGAGCGGCTGCGCTCTATCCAGGCCGTGGTGCAGAACCAGGACAACCGCGAGCACGACCTGCTCGACAGCGACGATTACTACCAGTTCGAAGGGGGCATGGCGGCCGCTGCCGAACATCTGGGCGCCGCGCGCCCGGCGATCTATCACAACGATCATTCGCGGCCTGAAAAACCCGTCATCCGGTCGCTCGAAGAAGAGATAGGCCGCGTCGTGCGCGGGCGCGTCGTCAATCCGAAATGGATCGACGGCGTTATGCGTCACGGCTACAAGGGTGCCTTCGAGATCGCCGCGACGGTCGACTACCTTTTTGCCTTCGCGGCGACGACCGGTGCTGTCGGCAACCATCACTTCGAAGCCGTCTATCAGGCTTTCGTCGCCGATCCCAAGGTCCGCGATTTCATGGCGGCGAAGAACCCGGCCGCACTTGCGGAAATGAAGGAGCGGCTGCTCGAAGCGATCGACCGTAATCTCTGGACCCCGCGCAGCAACTCGGCGCGCTTCGACCTTGCATCAACGCCTCACACTGAAACAGCCCAAATTCGATTGGAAAAATGATGAGCGAAGAACCAGCAGACACCAGCGAAAAGGACGATGCACGTCACGCCGAGAAGATGGCCAAGAAGAAGGCCGCGCGCGACAAGATCATGGCGACCAAGACGGACGAGAAGGGTCTGATCATCGTCCATACCGGCAAGGGCAAGGGCAAATCCTCGGCCGCCTTCGGCATGATCTTCCGCCACATCGCCCACCGCAAGCCGTCGGCGGTCGTGCAGTTCATCAAGGGTGCGATGTGGACTGGCGAGCGCGATCTGATCGAGAAGCATTTCTCCGACGTCTGCCAGTTCCACACCATGGGCGAGGGCTTCACCTGGGAAACGCAGGACCGCGCCCGCGACGTCGCGGCCGCGGGTGCCGCCTGGGAGAAGGCGAAGGAGCTGATCCGCGACGAGCGCAATTCCATGGTACTGCTCGATGAGATCAACATCGCACTGCGTTACGACTATCTGGACGTCAACGAGGTGATTGCCTTCCTCAAGGCCGAGAAGCCCTACATGACGCACGTCGTACTGACCGGCCGCAATGCCAAGGACGAGCTGATCGAGATTGCCGATCTCGTGACCGAGATGGAGCTGATCAAGCATCCGTTCCGCTCGGGTATCAAGGGACAGCCGGGCGTGGAATTCTGATCGCGCAATCGCGGCTTGGTGATTTGACAGCGGCACGGCTTGCCTGAAGAGTTCCGCCAGTTTTTGAGCGGGCGGAGGGTGCCGTGAAAATGTTGTCGAACAAGATGAAGGGTGCGGCTGTTGCTGTTGCCGGCTCGCTGTTGATTGCCGTTCTCGGCTTCTCTTCCGCGCATGCGACAATCGTCGACGATTGGAACACGGTCAAGGCACCGGCAGCACCCGAGCTGAAGGCGGTGACGGTCGACAGTTCCGACACCGCGCTTCTGCTGCTCGATTTCAACGGCGCGCAGAATCCTGCCAAGGGACCGTGCAACAGCAAGACCAAACCGCGCTGCCTCGCCTCGCTGCCGCAGGTCGAGAAGCTGATGAAAGCGGCTCGCTCGGCAGGGGTGCCTATCGTCTACAGCATAACGGCAAATGCCACGCCCGCCGATATCGCGACTGTGCTTGCCCCCAAGGATGGCGACGCGGTCGTGAAGTCTGGCGCCAACAAGTTCATCAATACCGATCTCGAAAAGATACTGGCCGGCAAGGGCATCAAGACCGTGATCGTGACGGGGACCGCATCCGAGGGTGCTGTCCTGAATACGGCCGCCTATGCGGCCCTCAAGGGCATGAATGTCATCTTGCCGGTAGACGGCATGTCGTCCACCGATCCCTACGCCGAGCAATATGTGGCCTGGCACTTCGCCAATGCGCCCGGGGCTTCCGCCAAGACGACGCTGACGAAGATCGACGACATCAAGTTCGAGAAGTCCAACTAGAGACCGAGCCAGACGCGCAGCGGATTTGCCGGATCGGCGATCAGCTTGACTGCGAAGGCGATGCAGACGACGACAAGCAGCGGCTTGATGAGCCTTGCGCCAATACGCATGGCAAGCCGTGAGCCCACCTGAGCGCCGAGAAACTGGCAGAACCCCATCAGCAGGCCAATTTTCCAGAGCGTCGCGCCGAAGGACGCGAAGACGATCAGTGCGCCGAAATTCGAGCCGAGATTGAGAAGCTTCGTGTGGGCGGTTGCCTTGAGCATGCCGAAGCCGGCAAGCGTCACGAAGGAGAGCATCAGGAAAGAGCCGGTGCCGGGGCCGAATACGCCGTCATAAAAACCGATTGCCGGCACCAGCGTCAGGCCGAACGCAAAAGGCGTTATCCGGCGATGCGTGTCGTTGTCGCTGAGGTTCGGCTTGAAGGCGAAGTAGATCGCGATGGCGACGAGCAGAACCGGCATGACGGCCTGCAGGACTTCACCCGGAACGATGGTCGCGAGTGCTGCGCCGAGCGCGCCGCCCATGAGCGCCATCAGTGCCATGGGAAGCTGCTCCTGCAGGTTCACATGTCCTTTCTGGGCATAGGCGAGTGTCGCGGAGGCCGCGCCGAACATCGATTGCACCTTGTTCGTGCCAAGCGTCTGCAGCGGCGGAATGCCGGCGATCAGCATCGCCGGCACGGTGATAAGCCCGCCGCCGCCTGCAATGGAATCGACGAAACCGGCAAAGAAAGCTGCGATGCAGAGGAGAAGAAGCAGATGGAGGGCGATATCGGGCAAGGCGGAGAACTCGAAAACTGGGGCTGCGCCTTGTTGCATTTCTGGTCTCGGCCTGCAATGTCTCGAGAGACACGCACGCGGTATTTCAAGGGCCGATGACCGGGATCAAATTCGATATCTCACGCCGCCATGTGCTCGGCCTCGGTTGCGAGCGTGGGACGCCGCCCGATGAGGTTCTGGCGCTCGCGGCCGAGGCCCTGCGGCTGGCTGGGTTGGCGCCCGACAATCTTGCGGCTGTGGCCTCCATCGACGGCCGTGCTGAGGAGCCCGCCGTTCTTGAGGCCGCCGCGCGCCTCGGCGTGCCCATGCTGTTTTTCAGCGCCGCACGGCTCGAGGAGGAGACGCCGAGGCTCAAGAACCCTTCCGACATCGTCTTTGCCCGCGTCGGGTGCCACGGCGTTGCCGAGTCCGCCGCATTGGCCGCCGCCGGTGAGATGGCCGAGCTCGCGGTACCCAAGGTCAAATCGCCACACGCCACCGCAGCGATCGCTTGCCTGCTGTTGCAGAAAGAATAGCGGGCGTTATGGTGTTGCCACTTCGCTCGCCGTCCTCGCGCGTTGGCGAACAGCACTAAAAGGAAATTTCATGCACAAGGTCATTTATGACACCGATCCGGGCGTCGACGACGCCATGGCGCTCCTCTTCCTGCACCGTCATCCGGACATCGATCTGATCGGCATCACGACCGTCTTCGGCAATGCCTCGATCGAGACGACGACGCGCAACGCGCTGTTTTTGAAGCGTGAATGGAATATCCCGGCACCGGTCGCCAAGGGGGCGAATGCAACGATCGATCCGTCGCGGAGGGAGATCGGTTGGCCGACCCACGTCCACGGCGAAGATGGCCTCGGCAATATCGATGTACCGGAAACCATCGATCTGCCGCTCGACCCGTGCCCGGCCTATAGGTTCATCATCGATACCGTGCGCGCCAATCCCGGCGAGGTGACGCTCGTTGCCGTCGGTCGCATGACGAACCTTGCTCTGGCGCTGAGAGAAGACCCGGAGATCGCCGGGCTCGTGAAGGCTGTCGTCATCATGGGCGGCAATTTCTATGTGCACGGCAATGTCTCGCCCGTCGCCGAAGCCAATATCCACGGTGATCCGGAAGCAGCCGACATCGTCATGACCGCGCCCTGGAAGGTGGCCGTCATCGGCCTCGACGTGACCGCCGTCACCACGATGAGCCGCAGCTATCTCGGCGAGATGGCGGCACGCGGCGACGAGGCCGTCAGGCTGCTCGACGCTCTCTCGCAGGATTACATCGATTTCTACAAGCACGCGGTCGAAGACGGCATGATGGTGCATGACAGCTGCGCCTGCGTCTACCTCGTGGCGCCGGAACTCTTCACGACGATGACCGGCCCCGTCCGCGTCGTCTGCGGTGGTATCGCCGATGGTCAGACGATCTTGAAGCCGGATGGCCGGCGGTTCCCGCCGGGCGAATGGGATGGCCGTCCGAGCCAAATCGTCTGCACCGGCATCGAATCGGAAAAGGTGATCGGCCTCATTCGCGAAACGCTGCTGCGCGTTTGATGAATTGCGGAACCGGCCGGTGGTCTCCGGCCGGTCCGCTCTTGTCGAATCCGATCAATGGGATGGCGCGGCTTCCTTGCATCTGGATACAGCGTCTTCGGAAGTTGAGTCGGCTTCCATTTCGCACTTGCGCACGGATTCTACGGTTGCCGTTGACCTAATCTGCAGCCGGGCATAGACCACCACAATGATTGAAAACGCATTCTCACATCTGCCGGTGCTTGACCCGGGCAGTGTCTGGCTCGTGGGTGCCGGGCCGGGTGACCCCGGGCTGCTGACGCTGCTTGCCGCAAAGGGAATGGCGGAAGCCGATGCGATCGTACACGACGCGCTGGTGAATGAAGAATGCCTGAAGCTCGCCCGGCCCGACGCAGTTCTCGAATATGCGGGCAAGCGGGGTGGCAAGCCTTCCGCCAAGCAGCGCGATATCTCCCTTCGCCTGGTCGAGCTCGCGCGCGCCGGCAAGCGGGTGCTGCGGCTGAAGGGCGGTGATCCCTTCGTCTTCGGCCGCGGCGGCGAGGAGGCGCTGACGCTGGTCGAGCACAACATTCCGTTCCGCATCGTGCCCGGCATCACGGCGGGTATCGGCGGCCTCGCCTATGCGGGCATTCCCGTCACCCATCGCGACGTCAATCATGCCGTCACCTTCCTGACCGGGCACGATTCCTCCGGAATCGTGCCCGACGCGGTCAACTGGGAAGCGATTGGTCGCGGCTCGCCGGTCATCGTCATGTATATGGCGATGAAGCACATCGCGCAGATCAGCGCCAATCTGATTGCCGCGGGCCGCAAGCCGTCGGAGCCCGTCGCCTTCGTCTGCAATGCGGCCACGCGCGGGCAGCAGGTGCTGGAAACCACACTTGGCGAGGCACCGGCGGCCGTGGCCGCATCCGGCCTGGAGCCGCCCGCTGTCGTCGTCGTCGGCGAGGTCGTGAGACTGCGCTCCTCGCTCGATTGGCTGGGTGCGCTGGCGGGACGCAGGCTTGAGCCCGATCCGTTCCGGGACACCGAAGGCAGGGTGACGGCATGAGCGGGCTTTTGATCGCCGCGCCGTCCTCCGGCTCCGGCAAGACCACGATCACGCTCGGCCTGCTTCGGGCGCTTCGCAACCGCGGCGTCGCCATCGCTCCCGGCAAGGCCGGCCCGGATTATATAGATCCCGCATTTCACTCGGCAGCCAGCGGAACGCCGTGCCTGAACTTCGATGCCTGGGCGATGCGGCCGGAACTGATTTCCGCCAATGCCGCGCTTCATCGGTCCGGCGATCGCATCCTCGTCATCGAGGCGATGATGGGGCTTTTCGACGGTGCTGCCGACGGCACGGGCTCTCCCGCCAACCTCGCCGCGATGATGGGCCTTTCCGTCGTTCTTGTCGTCGACGCGTCGCGGATGTCGCACTCGGTCGCGCCGCTCGTTACCGGTTTCGCGGGTTTTCGCGCCGATGTCCGCATCGCCGGCGTCATCCTCAACAAGGTAGGCAGCGATCGACACGAGACGATGCTGCGCCACGCGTTGGATGCGATCCGCATGCCGGTGGTTGCGGTCATTCGCAGCGACAAGACGCTGGTCCTACCGGAGCGGCATCTGGGCCTCGTCCAGGCCGGCGAACATCAGGGGCTCGAAGCCTTCATCGAGCACGCCGCCGAGGCAGTCTCGGTCGATTGCAATTTCGAATTTCTTCTGCGGGTCGCGCGGCAGGGCCTCAACACTCCCTCGATTGCCAATATCCGTCGGCTTCCGCCGCTCGGAAGCCATATTGCCGTCGCCCGTGATATCGCCTTTGCCTTTTCCTACGAACATATGCTGCTCGGTTGGCGCCGGCGGGGAGCGACGATCTCCTTCTTCTCGCCGCTTGCCGATGAGGCGCCCGTTGCCGTTGCCGATGCGATCTACCTGCCCGGCGGCTATCCGGAGCTGCATGCCGGAGAAATCGCAGGCGCACAGAACTTTCGCCGGGGGATGATGGAGGCTGCAGCGCGGGGCACGCGCATCTATGGCGAATGCGGCGGCTACATGGTGCTCGGGGACGGGCTGATCGACGCCGACGGCAAACGGCACGAAATGCTCGGCCTGCTGCCGGTCGTCACGAGCTATGAGGAGCGCAGCCGCCACCTCGGTTATCGCCGCGTTCAGCCGGTCGACGAGTCGTTCTTCGGCCACGCGATGACGGCTCATGAATTTCATTTTTCGAATGTCGTTCGGGAAGGCGAGGCCGACCGGCTCTTTCGGGTCCGGGACGCGCTCGGGGTCGATCTCGGTGAGGCTGGCCTTCGCCGCGGCCAGATCGCAGGGTCCTATATGCATCTGATCGACCTTGCCGGAGCGCCTGCATGAGCGCTCCGATCGCCCACGGCGGCGGGATCACTGCCGCTGCCGCCGCGTTCGGCGGAAGGCCGGAGGACTGGCTCGATCTGTCGACCGGCATCAACCCATGTCCGGTTGCGCTGCCCGCCATCCCCGCTGCATCATGGCATCGCCTGCCGGACAAGTATCTGGTGCAGTCCGCTGCGCTCGCGGCCCGCGACTACTATCGCAGCGGTGCTCTCCTGCCGCTGCCTGTTCCGGGCACCCAATCGGTCATTCAGCTGCTGCCGCGGCTGGTCGAGCCCGGCAGGCGGGTGGCGATCGTTTCACCGACCTACGGGGAATACCAAAAGGCGTTCCAATCCGCCGGCTTCATCGTCGATATGGTCGATGGCATCGCCGCCATCGACGGCCGGCACGCGCTTGCCGTTGTCGTCAACCCGAACAATCCCGATGGTCGAAGCCACGGAGCCGACGAACTGGCGGCGCTGCATGATCGGCTCAAGGGGCAGGGCGGCTACCTCGTCGTCGATGAGGCCTTCGGTGATATGGAATCGGATGGGAGCCTTGCGCCTCTGGCGTCACAGCTTTCAAATCTCGTCATCTTCCGTTCGTTCGGAAAGTTCTTCGGGCTAGCAGGTCTGCGGCTTGGCTTCGTCATCGCAGCCGGCGGGATCCGCGAGCGTTTTGAGGATTGGCTTGGCCCTTGGGCGGTATCCGGTCCGGCGCTATCGCTTGCCGCATCCCTGCTGCGGGCGGATACCGGCTCGATTCTCCGCAGGATCACAGAGCGCCATGATGCGCTGCAGGACGTGCTGAAAAGGTCCGGTCTGAAAATCGTCGGCGGCACTGCGCTCTTTGCACTCGTTGAAGACGGCCGTGCAGGCGACATTCACACACACCTCTGCCGCCATCATATTCTCGTCCGCAAGTTTGACTATGCGCCGGATTGGCTGCGCTTCGGCCTCTCGCCCGATCCTGTCGCCGACCAGAGACTTGCGGCCGGTTTGGAAAGCTTCGACGGATGACGATCGACGAAAATCTCCTTGTCCTCTTGCTGGCGCTCCTGCTGGATTGGATCGTCGGTGATCCCGATTGGCTCTGGTCGCGGAGTCCGCATCCCGTCGCCATCTTCGGCAAGGCGATCTCGCATTTCGACCGGCAATTCAACAGCGAGACGCTGACGAAGGCCGAGCGGCGGCTGAACGGCACCGTTTCGATCACCATTCTTCTTGCGCTCAGCGCCGCCGCTGGGGTTGTGCTTCATGAGTTTTTCGGTCTGCTCGGCTTTGTAGGTATTCTGCTCGAGGTCGTCTGTGTCGCGATCCTGCTTGCGCAGAAGAGCCTCTCGGACCATGTCTCTGCTGTGGCGGACGCCCTGCGCGGAGAGGGAATCTTCGCCGGCCGCAAAGCCGTCTCGCGCATTGTCGGCCGCGATCCCGAAATCCTGGATGAGGCGGGCGTGTGTCGTGCTGCGATCGAAAGTCTCGCCGA
Organism: Rhizobium sp. P32RR-XVIII; assembly: GCF_012641395.1. GTDB lineage: Bacteria > Pseudomonadota > Alphaproteobacteria > Rhizobiales > Rhizobiaceae > Rhizobium. The sequence continues at coordinate 121,844 of NZ_JABAIH010000005.1, forward strand.
AAACTTCTCCGATGGCGTCGTAGCGCCGGCCCTCTGGTATGCATTGCTCGGTCTGCCCGGACTGTTCATGTACAAGATGTTGAATACCGCCGACTCCATGATCGGCCACAAGTCGGACAAGTATGTGGATTTCGGCTGGGCGGCGGCGCGCCTCGATGATGTCGCAAACTGGCCTGCCGCACGTCTTTCGATTCTGCTGATCGCCGCAGGAGCCTGGCTTCGGCGCGGGGCGCGCGCCTGCCGCGATGCGTTCAAGATTGCGATCCGCGATGGCGGCCTTCACCGGTCGCCAAATTCCGGCCGGCCTGAGGCGGCGATGGCCGGGGCACTGAATATTCAACTCGCGGGTCCGCGTGTCTATTCCGGCATCCTGGTCAAGGAGCCGATGATCAACGGCGGCGGTCGCGACATTGCTACCGTCGAAGATGTCGAAGATGCTCTTGGGGTATTCAACGCGAGTTGCATGGTACTGGCGATCGCGGTGTTTCTGATTTTCTTTGCCTTGCTCTGAAGCACACGTCATCACCGGTAAAGTGCGGATGGCGCTTCCGAAAGCCGGCCTGCGCGGCTCCCGGCGCTTTGCTGCTTTGCTGTTTCGGCAACAGCTGTACGCCAAAATTTAGAGCAGACCGTCCGAAAGCATTGGCTTTTGAACCGGATTTGCCTATGAGGGGGATAAATCCGTCATTCAAAGAGGTACAGTGCGTGACCGCTACATTCGATAAAGTTGCCGACATCATAGCCGAAACCAGCGAGATCGACCGCGACACGATCAAGCCGGAGAGCCATACGATCGACGACCTCGGTATCGATAGCCTCGACTTCCTCGATATCGTTTTCGCCATCGACAAGGAATTCGGCATCAAGATCCCGCTCGAAAAGTGGACGCAGGAAGTCAACGAGGGCAAGGTTTCCACCGAAGAATACTTCGTGCTGAAGAACCTCTGCGCCAAGATCGATGAGCTTCGCGCCGCCAAGGCCTGAACGCTACCGCTAAATTTTTTTCCGCCCTGCCTCTGCGAACCGTAGCGGCCGGGCGGTTTTGTTCCTAACTAGGCGTCTTCGGCGGTCTCTTTTCCGCCGGGCCGGAGGATCCGATGCTGCTGGAATATTTCCAGATGATTGACCGCATAGAAACGGTTGACCTCGAAAAGGGTACGCTCAAGGCACGTTCGGTCGTGCCGGCGAAAAGCCCTGTCTTCGAAGGCCATTTTCCAGGCATGCCGCTCGTTCCGGGCGTTCTTCTCATCGAAACCATGGCGCAGGCATCCGGCATGCTGGTGCTGGCGGCGACAGACTTTGCCGCGATGCCCTTCCTGATGTCGGTCGATGGCGCCAAGATGCGCACCTTTGTCGAGCCCGAGGCGGTCCTCGACATCGAGGCGGTTCTGGAGCATGACGGATCCGGCTTTGCCGTGACCAAGGCCAAGATCACGAGCGGCGGCAAGAAGGTCTGCGATGCGCAATTGAAGCTGCGTACCATGCCTTTCAGTGAGATTCCGCTTGGCGATATCGTGAAGAAGCGCGCGAGCGAAATAGGCCTTATGGATGCAATCGCTCGACAGGGAGGAAGGGATGAGCAAGGCTCAAAATGATGTCGTCATTACCGGCGTTGGTATTGTCACCTGTCAGGGCGTCGGCACGGAGGCGCATGTCGCGCTGCTGACTGCCAGCCGCGCGCCGGAGCCGGTCGTCGAGACCGAGAAGTTCAAGCCCTATCCGGTCCACCCGCTGCCCGAAATCGACTGGTCAGAGCAGATCGCCAAGCGAGGCGATCAGCGGCAGATGGAAAACTGGCAGCGGATCGGCGTCTTTGCCGCCGGCCTTGCTCTCGATGACGCGGGCTTCAAGGATGACGCGGCGGCGTGCGGCACCATGGACATGATCGTGGCGGCCGGTGGCGGCGAGCGCGACATCAATGTCGACACGCTGATCGTCGACGAGGGCCTGAAGCGCAATGACCGCGAGCTACTGCTCAATGAGAAGCTGACCACGGAACTGCGTCCGACGCTCTTCCTGGCGCAGCTTTCCAACCTGCTCGCCGGCAATATCTCGATCGTTCACAAGGTCACCGGTTCCTCGCGTACCTTCATGGGCGAGGAAGCGGCCGGCATCTCCGCCGTCGAGACTGCATTCTACCGGATCAAGTCCGGCGAATCTTCGCATACGCTTGTCGGTGGCGCTTTTGCTGCCGAGCGCCAGGACATGATCCTGCTCCCCGAATCGATCGGCGCCCACGCGCGGGGCAATTGGGCTCCCCTTTGGTCCCGCAAGGACGGTGAAGGCGGCGGCATGATCCTGGGAACAGCGGGTGCGTTCCTCGTGCTCGAATCGCGCAAGCACGCCGAAGAGCGCGGCGCGCATATCTATGCCACGATCGATTCCATCGAAGGCGATCGCGGGAGCCGCAATGCCGGAAACCTCGAAGCCCGCCTCGAGCGTCTGCTTCGTCCGGCGAAGGCGTTGCCGCCGGAAAGCACCGCCATCTTCTCGGGCTCGACCGGCATGCATGATCTGGCCGCACGCGAGAAGGCGGTCCTCGAGCATCAGCTCCCGGGCGCGGCCGTCCGCGGCTTCGGCGGCGTTTCCGGCCATGCCATAGAAGCACAGTTTACCGTTGGCCTTGCTTTCGCTGCACTCGCCGTTGATAGAAAAGCCAAGGTTCCGCCTTTCGACGCCGCCCAGGAAAAGCCGATGAGCGCGGGTGCAACCGCGGCCGTCGTCACCACGGTCGGCCACCAGCGCGGCGAAGGTGTCGCCGTTCTTTCCGCGGAAGCGTGAGGAGTGATCAAATGACAGAGTCTGCTTACAAGGATCATCTCGGCCGTCCGATCGTCGCGGTCACCGGCATGGGCATCATCACCTCGCTCGGCCAGGGGCTCAAGGACAACTGGGAGGCTTTGACGTCCGGCACCTCCGGCATCCATGAGATCACGCGCTTCCCGACTGACGGACTTTCGACCCGCATCGCCGGCACGGTCGATTTCATCGACATTCCGGTGCCAAACGCCGTCGAACGGTCCTACGCGCTCGCTCGCGAAACAACGATCGAAGCGCTGGCCGACGCCGATATCTCCGGTGACTTCAACGGTCCGCTGTTCCTGGCGGCTCCACCGATCGAGCCGGAATGGAGCGCGCGCTTCGACCTCGGCGACCGTTCGCCGCCGTCCGACCATGCGGGTGACGTCTACGAACGCTTCCTTGCGGCCATGCGCAAGCGCACGGACGCGGCATTTCACGAGGCGGCGCTCTTTGGTGCGATCTCCGAACGCCTCGCCGACCGTTTCGGCACGCGCGGCCTGCCGGTGACGCTGTCGACCGCCTGTGCATCCGGCGCGACCGCCATCCAGCTCGGCATCGAAGCGATCCGGCAGGGCCGTACCAACCGCGCGCTTGCCGTTGCCACCGATGCTTCGCTGAGCGCGGAAGCCCTCATCCGCTTCTCCCTTCTTTCGGCGCTTTCGACGCAAAACGATCCGCCGACGAAGGCATCGAAGCCGTTCAGCAAGGATCGCGACGGCTTCGTCATCGCCGAGGGTGCAGCCACGCTCGTGCTGGAATCACTGGAAGCCGCCATTGCACGCGGCGCCAAGGTGCTCGGCATCATGAAGGGTGCGGGCGACAAGGCCGACTCCTTCCATCGCACGCGGTCGTCGCCGGATGGCGGGCCTGCGATCGCTACAATCCGCGCAGCGCTCGCGGATGCGGGCATCGACCACACCGAAATCGGCTACATCAACGCGCACGGCACCTCGACGCCGGAGAACGACAAGATGGAATATGCTTCCATGCTCGCCGTCTTCGGCGACCGCATGCCCGCCATTCCGCTGTCGTCCAACAAGTCGATGATCGGCCATACGTTGACGGCAGCCGGTGCGGTCGAAGCGGTGTTCTCGCTGCAGACGATGCTGACCGGAACGCTGCCGCCGACGATCAACTATAACAATCCGGATCCGGCGATCGTCCTCGACGTCGTGCCGAACAAGAAGCGTGCGCAACAGGTTTCCGCCGTGCTTTCGAACTCCTTCGGATTCGGTGGACAGAACGCCAGCCTTGTCATGGCGCTCGAACCGGCTTAAGCGGTTCCCAAAGATAAGAGAGATAAAACGCCTTCGAGGCGAAAGGTTTTCTATGCGCGCTTTGCAACTGGTCGACGACCGCAAGCTTGAGATCACTGACCTGCCGGAGCCGGACGCTCCGGCCGCAGGCGAGGTGACGCTGCGCGTCAAGGCGGTCGCCCTCAACCATATCGATGTCTGGGGCTGGCGCGGCATGGCATTTGCCAAGCGCAAGATGCCGCTCGTCATCGGTGCGGAGGCCTCGGGCGTCGTGGAAGCCATCGGGCCTGGCGTCGCGAATGTTCTGCCCGGCCAGCTCGTCGCCATCTACGGCGCGCGCACCTGCGGCCTCTGCCGTCCGTGCCGCGAAGGCCGTGACAACCTCTGCGAACATGTCTCGGGCGTGCACGGCTTCCATCTCGACGGCTTCGCGCAGGAGAAGGTGAACCTCCCCGCCCGCCTTCTCGTTCCGGCACCTCCCGGCGTCGATGCTGTGGGCGCCGCCCTTGCGCCGGTCACCTTCGGTACCGTCGAGCATATGCTGTTCGACAATGCCAAGCTCGAGCCGGGCGAGACGATCCTCGTTCATGCCGGCGGCTCCGGCATCGGCACGGCCGCGATTCAGCTCGCGAAGAAGATCGGCTGCACGGTGATCACCACCGTAGGCTCGGACGACAAGATCGAGAGGGCGAAGGCCCTTGGTGCCGATCACGTGATCAATTATCGGACGGACCGCTTCGAGGGCGTCGTGCGCAAGCTCACCAAGAAGAAGGGCGTCGACGTCGTCTTCGAACACGTAGGCAAGGATACTTGGGCCGGCTCCATGCTTTGCCTGAAACGGGGCGGCCGTCTGGTCACTTGCGGCTCGACCTCGGGCGTTTCCACCGAGATGAACCTCATGATGCTCTTCCAGCAGCAGCTGAAGCTCCTGGGCTCCTTCGGCTGCCGTATGGAAAATATGGCGGACGCCATGCAGAAGATGGGGCGTGGCCTCGTTCATCCGGTCATCGATACCGAGGTCAGCTTCGATGACATCGACCGCGCGCTCGAGCGGATGGAGTCTCGTCAGATCTTCGGCAAGATCATCCTGAAGATGGACTGAGCCTGTGAAGCTCTTCATCACTAGGATCGTTCTGAAGCTGGAGCGTTTTCGTCAATGGCTGATCGCTCAGCTGATGTTCGGCTTCCTGAATTTCCTGAAGATTTTTCCAGCCGACGGTGCGATCTCCTTTGCCGATTGGCTGACGCGCAAGATCGGTCCGCACACGCCCCGCCACAAGCTGATGCTCTTCAATCTGCGCAACGCCTTTCCGGAAAAGAGTGATGCGGAGATCGAAGCGATTGCTGTGGCGAGCTGGGGCAATATGGGGCGTCTGGCGGCGGAGTACGTGTTCCTAGATCGGTTATTCGATTACGACTACTACCGGCCGGAGCCCGGCCGGGTCGAGGTTTCGGGCATTCCGATTTTCATGGAACTGCGGGACAATCCGCGCCCGTTCATCGTGTTCACCGCACATACCGGCAACTTTGAACTCCTGCCGGTGGCCGGCGCCGCTTTCGGCCTGCAGGTGACGGTACTGTTCCGCCCGCCGAACAACCCTTATGTCGCCCAGAAAATCTTCGATTTCCGCAGCGCCCGCATGGGCAAGCTCGTACCGTCGCATGCCGGCTCATCCTTTGCGCTGGCTCGCCAGCTCGAAGCCGGGCAGGGCGTCGGCGTCCTTGTCGACCAGAAGTTCCGAAAGGGGCTGAAGACCAAGTTCTTTGGCCTGAATGTCAAGACGAACCCGCTACTGCCGAAACTCGTACGGCAGTTCAATTGCGATGTGTACCCCGCACGCTGCATCCGGCTGCCTGGCAACCGCTACCGGTTGGAGATCGAGCTGAAGCTCGAAATGCCCCGTGACGAGAAGGGCAATCTCGACGTTACGGCGACTGCTCAGATGTTGAACGACAAGGTTGAAAGCTGGGTGCGGGAATATCCCGCGCAATGGCTTTGGTACCACGACCGCTGGAAGGTAAAGCACGAAATTCTTAATTGAAGAGGTGCCTCCCCTTATATTTCATCCATTAAAATTCGATCCGACGTCGCGTTGAATATGAACGCTGTTCATGTTAGCCCTTCTACTAAGGCGAGTAGCGGCGTGCGTGAAGATGTGGCGTGCGTTGCATTTCGCTAAAGCAGGTACAAGTTGAATCTCTTAGAGAAACGAGCGACCTGGGGGGCGCCTTGCTTGAACTTTTGCAAGCTTTTACATCGCGGTGCACGCAGATTGAGGAAGCCATACGCGTCGGCGACGATGTGCGTGTTGCAACTTTAGATTGCGATATCGAACCTCTGGTTCAAGTGATCCTGAACTATAATGCTGCAACCTTGCTGGAAATGTGCATGCAGCTCCAATTTGTCGCCTACTTGTTGCAACAGGAGGTCGACGAGGGCACCAGCGTCAGCAATCATGCGGCAGTCCTCACGTCGCTGCTCAATCGCTATTTCGGAACGTCACCGCGCCGGGAATTCGCGTCTCCGCAACAAATCCCGTTGGCGTCACCAAAGCGCTACATGCCCGATATCGACAATGGGAATTTTCTGAACTGGGCAATTCTGGAAACGTTGCCTGATCGCGTTGCCGTGGTCACACCCGATTACCGTTATCTTTATTCCAATCAGGTCAATTGCGCATATCTCGGACGCAAGCCGATCGATATGGTCGGTCGGCACGTGATGGAGTTTATCGGCGAGGAGCGGTTCCTGGCACGGTCGAAGGTCAACTTCGATGCCTGTTTTGCCGGTCAGCTCGTCGATTTCTACTACGAGCAGCGCAATGGAAGCAGGAGCGTGCGCTGCCGCATGTCGCCGCTTCGTGATTCGTCGGGCCAGGTTCTGGGGGCGCTCGTGGTGATTGAAACCGCCGCGGCCGCCGCAGTTTCATCAATCGCAGCCTAGGCTAGTAGTGAGAATCTAACGGATAGTTCGTGTCCGACGGACGGACCTTTCACGGGATCTGACTGTGGGGCGGCCACTCTCAGGACAGCGGCTTTACGAGCAAGATCGTCGTCAGGCCGCTATTCCACTCCTCGTCCGGATAGCGCTCGGCCTCACGGTAGCCTCGGGCTGCGTAGAAGGCCTGGCTGCGGTGATTGAATGTATCGGTTTCCAATCGTGCCGAGGCAAAGCTGGCGCGCGCAATCTGCACTTCCGCATGATCCATGAGGCGTCGTCCGATGCCCTGTCGAGCATGCGGTGAGCGCACGTGAAGGGCGTTCACAAAATCGCCCTCCCAATCGACGAAGCCGACGACCTCACCGGCCACCTCGGCCACCCAGAAGTGAAGCCCGCGCTCGCCCACATAGGCAGCGGGTCCATCTTCTTGAATAAACGCTTGCGCAGCGGTCCCCGTAATGTTGGGCCGCCAGGTGCTCTCGAACGTATCGTAAAGAATAGCGCGCAGGTTGGGGAAGTCTTCCCGTCGCGCTGCCCGAAGGATGGTGTCTCTGTCTCCACTCATGTTCGCAGGATAGAGCTGCCAGCGGATCGAATCCAGCGTTTGGTGCCCGCGTCTGACGGCGGTGATGATTTTGTCGGGGCGGGATTCAAATATCAGATTTTGTCCGCTAGACCTTGCTCCACACTGCGAGCTCGTACCCGTCCTTGTCGAGGAAATGAAATCGCCTGCCGCCCGGGAAGGCGGTGATCGGCTTTGCGATCGTGCCTCCGGCGCGCTCCACCTTCGATACGGCTTCTTCTAGATTGTCCGCGTAAAGGATCACGAGCGGGCCGCCGGGGCGCGGCGGCGCGAGATTGGTGAAACCGCCCTTCAGGCGGCCGTCATCGAACTCACAGTAATTGGGACCGTAATCCGTGAAACGCCAACCGAATGCATCCCCGTAGAAGCTCCTTGCCGCCGCTATATCGGTGACGTTGAATTCGACGTAGTCGATCTTCAGGTCGTTTGCGCTCTTTTCCATGGAATTACATCTCCATCAATGATTTCAAGGCGCCGAGATCTTTCTGCACGTGGGCCGCATCGGCTGCGAACTGCTCGTCCGTCATGCCTGGCTGTCTCAACAGTGTAAACATCACCTCGCAGCCGCTGCCATTCGGGACGATTCGCAAAGCGTTGTAGACCCGCAGCCCGCTTTCGATCGTAACCGTATGGTCGATCACGCCGAACTCATTGCGTGGAACAAAGCTCACCCGCACTGATCCAAGGACGCCGTGCGCGATCCAGTCGTTTCCATCCGGCTCGAGACCCGAGGCCAGTCCGGAGGCCCAGAGCGGCATGTTCTCCGGCTTGCCGGCAAAGTCGTAGACGTCCTTCCAGTTGCGGTCGACCGAGCAGTGAACGATTTTGGCGGGCAGGGTGCTCATCTTGCTTTCCTCGGCGTCTCCTCGGCTTACTGTAGCAGAGGGAAGGCTCCATGTTGGGAAAAGTTGATCCGGCGCCGGCAGACCGATTGGCGGCCTTCTGTACTTGCCGTTTTGGCCGGAGAGTGCCACAACACCGGTCCGGAATGACACATCGGAGGTGTATCGTGGAAAAGGCAGAAATCGGGCTGATCGGCCTTGCCGTCATGGGTTCCAATCTGGCGCTCAACATTGCGGAAAAAGGCAACAAGATAGCGGTCTTCAACCGCACTCCTGAGAAGACGGATGAATTCTACGAAAGCGCCGGCGATCTCAAGAAGCAGATCATCCCGTGCAAGACGATCGAGGAGTTCGTTGCGGCGATCCGCCCGCCGCGCCCGATCATTATCATGATCAAGGCAGGTGATCCGGTCGATCAGCAAATGGAGGCGCTGCGCCCGCATCTGGAGAAGAACGACATCATGATCGATGCCGGCAATGCCAACTTCCGCGATACGGTTGCCCGCTTCGATCGCCTCAAGGATACAGGCCTCACCTTCATCGGCATGGGCGTTTCCGGCGGCGAGGAAGGTGCCCGCCACGGCCCGTCGATCATGGTCGGCGGAACCGAAGACTCCTGGAAGCGCGTGGAGAAGGTTCTCACCTCGATTGCAGCCAGGTACAATGGCGATCCCTGCGTCGCATGGCTCGGCAACGATGGCGCCGGCCACTTCGTCAAGACGATCCATAACGGCATCGAATATGCCGACATGCAGATGATCGCCGAAATCTACGGCATCCTGCGCGACGGTCTCGGCAAGGATTCGCAGGAGATCAGCAAGATCTTCGGTCAGTGGAACAAGGGCCGCCTGAACTCCTACCTGATTGAGATTTCCGAGAAGGTGCTCGCCGCTACCGATCCGATCTCCAAGGGCTCGATGGTCGACATGATCCTCGACAAGGCCGGCCAGAAGGGTACCGGCAAGTGGTCGGCGATCGAAGCACAGAACATGGGTATTCCGGCGACCGCCATCGAGGCTGCCGTCGCCGCTCGCAGCATCTCCTCGATGAAGGAGCAGCGCGAAGCTGCCGAGAAGATCTTCGGCAAGCCGGAATACAAGTTCCCGATCGCTTACGGTCCGGAACTTGACAAGGATTTGGAGCTGGCACTGTTTGCCGCAAAGATCGGTGCCTACGCGCAGGGCTTTGCCGTCATGGCGGAAGCCTCCCGCGAGTTCAACTGGTCGCTTCCGATGCCGACGATCGCGAAGATCTGGCGCGCCGGCTGCATCATCCGCTCGCAGTTCCTCGATGAGATCACCAGTGCCTTCACCAAGGCCCCAGATGCGGCAAATCTCATCGTGACGCCGGCCTTTTCGGAGATGGTCAAGGAATCGGTCCCGTCGCTCCGCCGCGTCGTCACAGCTGCGCTCCAGGCTGGCCTGCCGGTGCCGGCACTCACCTCGGCGCTCACCTATTTCGACGCCTACCGCCAGGGCCGCGGCACTGCCAACCTCATCCAGGCGCAGCGTGACTTCTTCGGCGCGCATGGCTTCGACCGTGTCGACGGCAAGGATTTCCATCACGGACCGTGGGGGAGCGGTGCGGCGACCTTCTGAGGTTGCGCTTTACGAATTGAAGGAAAGCCCGGCTTCGGTCGGGCTTTTTTATTGCCGTATCCTCCGTCATTCCGGTGCTTGTCACAGGAATCCAGCCGCGGCGCGTCCGCGCAGTGGGATGACTTATTTTTCTTCAGGTAAGAGAGTTTCCCGCGCCCATGGACATGGGCGCACTAGATTCCTGTGACAAGCACGGGAATGAAGGAGCGCGCGGGCGTCTCAGGTCGGGAGGCAGCCTCCCATCAAGCTTATTTCCCATCCGGCCAGACCGGTTTGCTGATGCTTTGCAGCAACTCGGGCTCGATGCCGTCAATGCGCGCGATCACGGCCTTCGCCATTTCCCGGCCTGCATGGCGAACGTCTTCGTAGGCGGTGATGATCTCCGGCCTGATCCAGTTCAGGATCGGCGCGGATTGCTTCGAGACCATGTCGATATCGTAGCCTAAGCGCTTTCCTGCCGCTTCGATGCCGGCGTTGACGGCAATGGCCGCACTTCCCGCCGAACAGACGATGCCGTCGGGGGCGCTGGATGATCGCATCAGCGTTTCAACGGCGTTCTTGATCTCCTCCAGCGGCGCATCGATGTTGACGCGCAGCGGCACCTCGTCGGCGCCGTAGTCGTGAAGGCCCGTTTGAAAGCCGATGCGCGTATGAGCGTAATAGGTCAGCTTGCTCGGCGGCTGGAGCAGGGCGATATGCCTGCGGCCACGGTTGACAAGCTTCTTCACCGCCTCGTGGGCGAAGGCCTCGTTGTCGAAATCGTGATAGGGGTGCACCAGCCCAGTGTCGGTCCGTCCGTGGGTCGCGAACGGCATGTTCTGCTCGACAAGAAGACGCACGCGCGGATCGTCGGGCTCGATACGGGAAATGATGACGCCATCGGCAGAGCCGGTGTCCAGGATGTAGCGCACGGGCAGCATCGGGTCCTTGCTGTGCGAATGCGGCGTGACGACGATGTGGTACGGCGTGCCGGTCAGGACTTCGGATATGCCGAAGACCATCTGGCTGCTGAAACCCATGATCTCTTCGTCGATGCTGAGGACGAGCGCGATGACGTTGGTCTTGCCGGTTCGAAGGCGCACGCCCGCGCGGTTCGGCTGATAACCGAGCTGGCGCGCCACCATGCGTACACGCTCCTTGGTTTCCGCGCCGATATCCGGTGCATCCTTGAGCGCCCGCGAGACGGTGGTGATGCCCAGCCCGGTCATGAAGGCGATTGTCTTGAGCGTCGGCCGTTCGCGTTGCAAGCCCGATGCCGCTCCCCCCAGATTTCCCTTGCTTTCCATTCCTTTACGCCACCTCGCGCGATTTCGATCCGCTTATAGAATGTTTTGCGCGGCGCTGTAAGCAGGCCCTCTGCTAAAGCCGGTGCTTACTCGCGAGGAGAAATCTGTAACGATACAGTCGGAATGTCGAGAACTTTTTGCTGGTTGCAATGCAGCATTCCCTACTCAAGATGCGACTTGAATGCCGACAAGAAGGTTTTTGCACATGCGAAACAGATTTTCTGCAAAGACCGACATGCATATGAAAAATATCACATGATATCAATTAATTAAATGCATTCACGCGGGTCTGTCGTCGCCGCGAAACGCAGTGCGATCGATGCAAGATAGCGAGATCCAGACAGCCGTTTACAGCCGCGGGAGCTGTCCAGGAAAATTTTTTGTGGGCGGGCGGTTGCGCCAAAATATCGATTGAACTAAGTTTTTCCGGCAACGTTTCAGTGAGGGAGGAGAACTCATGAAGTTTCGTTCGTTTGCGGCTGTGCTTGCCGCGTCGGTGGCGCTTCCGCTCGGTGCGGCCCACGCAACCGATCTTGAAGTCACCCATTGGTGGACATCCGGCGGTGAAGCCGCCGCCGTCAAGGTTCTTGCCGATAGCTACAATGCGCTTGGCGACAACAAGTGGGTCGATGGCGCAATTGCCGGTTCCGGCACCACCGCCAATCCGATCATCATCAGCCGTATTCTCGGTGGCAATCCGATGGGCGCGACCCAGATGAACACCGGCCGCGACGCCGAAGAGCTCATCAAGGCCGGCCTCATGACGGACCTGACGCCGCTCGCCGAGGCGGAGCACTGGAAGGACGTTATCCGTCCGGCGAAGCTGCTCGACGCCTGCACCTACGAAGGCAAGATTTACTGCGTGCCGATCAACATTCACTCCTGGCAGTGGATGTGGGTTAACCGCCACGTGTTCGAAGACAACGGCATGGCTGTTCCGAAGAACTGGGAGGAACTCGCAGCCGACGCGTCGAAGCTCAAGGAGAAAGGCGTCACCCCGCTTGCGACGGGTGCCCCGTGGCAGGTCGAAGGTATCCGTAACGTCATGCAGGCCGGTATCGGCGGCAAGGAACTCTACCTCGCCATCAACGACAAGAAGAGCGAGGAAGCCATCCGCAGTGATCAGAACCGCAAGGTATGGGAAGCTTTCGCCCAGGCCCGCGATATGGTCGATCCGTCCTATTCCGGCCGCGACTGGAATGTCGCCACCAACATGGTGATCGAGGGCAAGGCCGCCGCTCAGATCATGGGCGATTGGGCGCAGGGCGAATTCGGTGTGGCGAAGAAGGTGGCAGGCACGGATTATGATTGCCTTCCCGGTCTTGGCTACAACCCGCAGCTCGACACGGGCGGCGATGCCTTCTACTTCCCGAAGAACAGCAATCCTGACGTGACCAAGGCGCAGCTCGAACTCGCCAAGATGCTTCTTTCCAAGGAAGTCCAGGTCAAGTTCAACCTGGTCAAGGGTTCGCTGCCGGTGCGCGGCGATGTCGATCTCAATGCGGCCAATGCCTGCATGAAGAAGGGCATCGAGATCCTTTCGAACCTCGACAACGTTCTGCCTTCGACCGAGCAGATGCTCGACTCCGATACGCAGGGCCAGCTGCAGGATCTCGCGCTCGAGTTCTTCAGCTCCAAGATGTCCGTGGATGACGCGATCGACCGTCAGGTCGATATCATCTCACAGGCCCAGTAAGGCCATAGACGCTCTTACGACTTGAGACGGCTTACGGGCGCGGGCGGTAGTCCGCCCGCGCCCGCGCCGCCCACAGGAGGTATCGATGGCTCACCCCGGCCGGCCGTTTGGCCTGTTGCGCAACCTCAATGCGAAGATCGCGGCAATCCCGATGATGCTGACGGTCATCGTGATTTTCATCGGTTGCACGCTCTGGACCGTTTTCTACTCATTCACGTCGTCGCGACTCTTGCCGACAACCGATTTCGTCGGCTTCGATCAGTACCGGCGCCTGTTCGGCAGTGCGCGCTGGAACCAGTCGGTCATCAACCTTGCGACCTATGGCATCTGCGTACTGACATTTGTCTTCGTCATCGGTTTCCTGCTGGCCGTTCTCATCGATCAGAAGATCCGCTTCGAGAACACGTTCCGCACGATCTTTCTCTATCCGTTCGCGCTGTCGTTCATCGTGACGGGACTCGTCTGGCAGTGGATTCTCGATCCCAGCCTCGGCGTCCCGAAGGTCCTCAACGATCTCGGCCTTCCGGGCGGCAGCCTGGCCCTGCTCGGCGACAAGAACACCGTCATTTATGCGCTGGTCGTCGCTGGCCTGTGGCAGGGGACGGGACTTGTCATGGTGCTGATGCTTGCGGGTCTGCGCGGTATCGATTCCGAAATCTGGAAGGCCGCCCGCGTCGACGGCATCCCGGCATGGCGCACCTATCTCTTCATCATCATTCCGATGATGCGCGGCGTCTTTGTCACGACGCTCGTCATCGTCGCCTCGGGCATCGTGCGCGTCTATGACCTCGTCGTCGCGATGACGCAGGGCGGACCTGGTTTCGCATCGGAAGTGCCTGCAAAATACGTCTATTCGTTCATGTTCGAGCGCGCCAATCTCGGGCAGGGGCTTGCGGCATCCACCGTGATGCTCGTCACCGTCTTCATCATCCTGGTTCCGTGGGCTCTCTCCGAGTTCCGCCAGAAACGATCCTGAGGAGCCCGATCATGGCAGTTATCTCTGCAGACGAACCGTTTGGTGCAAAGCCGAGGCGCATGTTCGCACCGTCGACCATCATCCTCTACAGCGTGCTTACGGTCGCCGCGCTCTACTATCTCCTTCCGCTTTACGTGATGGTCGTCACGTCTCTGAAGGACATGACAGAAATCCGCATGGGCAACATCTTCGCGCCGCCGGTACAGATCACCTTCGAGCCCTGGGTCAAGGCATGGAGCCAGGCCTGCACCGGCCTCGAATGCTCCGGCATCAGTGTCGGTTTCTGGAAGTCGGTGAAGATCACCATTCCGAGTGTCATCATCTCGGTGGCCATCGCATCCGTGAATGGCTACGGGCTCTCCTACTGGCGCTTCAAAGGGTCGGAAGTGTTCTTCACGATCCTGCTCTTCGGCGCCTTCATCCCCTATCAGGTAATGCTCTATCCGCTCGTCATCATCATGCGCGAGCTCGGCATCTTCTCGACCATCTGGGCCGTCGTCCTGGTGCACACGATCTTCGGCATGCCGATCAATACGCTGCTCTTCCGCAACTACTTCGCGTCGCTGCCGCCCGAACTCTTCAAGGCAGCTCGCGTGGACGGGGCCGGATTCTGGCAGGTATTCTTCCGCATCATGCTGCCGATGTCGCTGCCGATTTTCGTCGTCTCGATGATCATCCAGATCACCGGCATCTGGAACGACTTCCTGTTTGGCGTGATCTTCGCCGGCAACCAGAATTTTCCGATGACGGTGCAGCTCAACAACATCGTCAATGCCGTTCAGGGCGTGAAGGAATACAATGTCAACATGGCCGCAACGCTGCTTACCGGCGCTGTGCCCCTTATCGTCTACTTCGTCTCCGGGCGTCTCTTCGTTCGCGGTATCGCCGCCGGCGCAGTGAAAGGTTGATCCATGAAAACAAGCGTTTCCATCAAAGATCTGTCGCTGAATTTCGGCGCCGTCAGCGTTCTTAAGGATCTGAACCTCGACATCAATGACGGCGAATTCCTGGTGCTGCTTGGTTCGTCCGGCTGCGGCAAGTCCACACTGCTCAACTGCATCGCGGGACTGCTCGATGCATCCGCGGGGCAGATCTTCATCAAGGGCAAGAACGTCACCTGGGAGGAGCCGAAGGATCGCGGCATCGGCATGGTGTTCCAGTCCTATGCGCTCTATCCACAGATGAGCGTCGAGAAGAACCTCTCCTTCGGTCTTCGCGTTGCGAAGGTGCCGCAGGCCGAGATCGAAAAGCGCGTGGCGCGTGCTGCCGAAATTCTGCAGATCCAGCCGCTCTTGAAGCGCAAGCCAGCCGAGCTTTCCGGCGGCCAGCGCCAGCGCGTGGCGATCGGCCGTGCCCTGGTGCGCGACGTCGACGTATTCCTCTTCGATGAGCCACTCTCCAACCTCGACGCCAAGCTCCGTTCGGAACTGCGCGTCGAGATCAAGCGGCTCCACCAATCGCTGAAGAACACGATGATCTACGTGACCCACGACCAGATCGAGGCGCTGACGCTCGCCGATCGCATCGCGATCATGAAGAGCGGCATCATCCAGCAGCTCGACGATCCGACGACGATCTACAACAAGCCGCGCAACCTCTTCGTCGCGGGCTTCATCGGTTCGCCGTCGATGAACTTCCTCAAAGGCGAGTTGACCAAGAACGGCGGTAAGCCGGTGTTCACCGCGAACGGCGTCAGCTTCTCGCTCGAGGGCTATGAAGCGGCGGAACCGCTGCAGGCGGGCCGCAAAGTCGTTCTTGGGGTGCGTCCGGAACACATCAAGGTCGATGAAAATCTCGGGCCGGAAGTGCACGATGCCACCGTCGACATCGAAGAGCCGATGGGCGCCGACAACCTTCTGTGGCTGAAGCATGCAGGCCATGTGATGTCGGTTCGCATCAACGGCGCGCGCCGCTTCAAGGCAGGGACGCCGGTGAAGCTCAGTTTCGACATGTCGCTGGCATCGCTTTTCGACGCCGAGACCGAAAAGCGGATCTGAATCGCAATGCGGGGCGGGGCCGCAAGCTCCGCCTGATCTTCAATGCGGCCAGTCGGCCGTCCAAATTCGGCCGCAACCTCCCCGGCGGCCTGATCAGGATAATGTCATGACTTCCTTGCCGAAGAACGCCTCCAGTATCGATCTGTCCGGTACCTGGCAGCTCGCCTCCACCGATGGCGAGATCAGGAGCGTGATCACGCTACCGGGTGATGTCCACACGGCGCTTCACTCCGCAGAGCTCATTGCCGACCCGTATTTCGGCCGCAACGAAGAGCAGGTGCAATGGGTTGCGCACAAGGACTGGGTGATTGAGCGGAGCTTTTCGCTACAGGACACTGAGGGCGACTGGTGTCTCGATATTGATTACCTCGACACCGTCGCATCGGTCTTCGTCAACGGCTTGCTAGCGCTTTCGTCCGACAACTGCTTCCGCCGCTACCGGCCGGATGTTTCAAGCATGCTGAAAGCGGGCGACAACACGATCCGCATCGTGCTGCATTCGAGCATTGCCGCCGGTGCCGAACGCCAGAGCAAGCAGCCTTTCTACATTCCCTATCATCCGGGCAATTCACCGATCGCCAATGGCAATATGCTGCGCAAGGCGCAATGCCATTTCGGCTGGGACTGGAACATCGCCATTGCGCCGCTCGGCCTTTACGGAACGATCGCGCTGAGGAAGCTCGAAACCGCCCGCATAGAGCACGTCACGACCCGCCAGATCCATAGTCTTGATGGCAGCGTTCAACTGCAAGTCACGGCCACGCTCTTCGCGAAGAACCCGGGCATTGTGCCGGTGCATTTCTCGCTCGATGGCGAGCGCGTCCGTCTCGAGGTCGGCGTCAACAGCGGTCAGACGACGATCAACCATGTCTTCGATATCGAGAAGCCCCGTCTCTGGTGGCCTTCCGGCAGCGGCGAGCAGGCGCTCTATGCGCTTTCCGTCGAGGTTCCGGGCGATACGGTAACCAAGCAGGTCGGCCTTCGCACCATCGAGCTCGTCACCACGCCGGATGCTGCCGGCAGCCGTTTCGCTTTCAAGGTCAATGGCCGCGAAATCTTCTGCCGCGGTGCGAACTGGATTCCTGCGGACGCGCTGTTTTCGCGCTCATCTCCCGGAAAGACGGAGGACCTGCTGCAATCGGCGAAAGCCGCCAACATGAACATGATCCGTGTTTGGGGCGGCGGCTTCTACGAGCAGGATTATTTCTACGACCTGTGCGACCGCCTTGGCCTCATGGTCTGGCAGGACTTCATGTTCGCCTGCAATCTCTATCCTTCGACGGAGGATTTCCTCGAGAACGTCGCGCATGAAGTCGACTATCAGGTCAAACGGCTGTCCTCGCATCCGTCGATCGCGCTCTGGTGCGGCGACAACGAGCTAGTTGGCGCGCTCACATGGTTCGACGAGCCGAAGAAGGATCGGGACCGTTACCTCGTTTCCTACGATCGTCTGAACCGCACCATCGAGCAATCGCTGAAGAAGGCGCTTCCGGGTGCGCTGTGGTGGCCGTCGAGTCCTGCCTCCGGCTATCTCGATTTCGGCGATGCCTGGCATGCCGACGGCTCGGGCGACATGCATTACTGGTCGGTCTGGCACGAGAACAAGTCGTTCGACAATTACCGGACGGTCAGGCCGCGCTTCTGCTCCGAGTTTGGCTTCCAGTCCTACACGTCGCTCCCGGTCATCAAGACCTATGCAGACGCGAAAGACATGAACGTCGCCTCGCCGGTCATGGAGCTGCACCAGAAGAATGCCGGCGGCAACGAGCGCATCGCCGGCACCATGTTCCGTTACTTCCGCTTCCCGAAGGACTTTCCGAATTTCGTCTATCTGAGCCAGATCCAGCAGGGCCTCGCGATCAAGACGGCGGTGGAATACTGGCGCTCGCTCAAGCCGCATTGCATGGGCACGATTTACTGGCAGCTCAACGACACCTGGCCGGTCGCATCCTGGTCCAGCCTCGATTACGGCGGCCGCTGGAAGGCGATGCATTATCTCGTCAGGCGCTTCTTCCAGCCGGTGGCAGTCGCCGCCATTCCGAGCGAGGACGGCAAGACGATCCGCTTGTCACTGGTCAATGACACGCTTTCCGACGTCAGCATCGATCTTTCGATCTCGATCCTGACGATGAAGGGCGAGCGCCGGCACCTGAAGGATATCCAGGCGGTCTGCACGCCGGATGCTGCCGTGACGGCAACGACGGTCGAGATGGCGGACATCCCCGCCGGCACGCTGCTCGCCTGGCACTTCAGCGCCTCGAACGGCATGGGCGGCGAGGGGCATTACGTTCACGGCACCTACAAGGCGCTGGAACTCGAACCTGCCGGACTGCAGGTGACTCGCGAATATGTCGAGGAGGACGGCTCCGTCTGCCTCAACGTCACCGCCAAGGGACTGGCGCTTTTCGTGATGATCGAGACCGATTCCGACGGCAAGTATTCTGACAATGCCTTCGATCTGGCGGCCAGCGAGACTCGCCGCATCACCTTCACACCGGCGCAGCCGCTCGAAGGCGACGAGTTGCCTGAATTCCGTTTCTACGACCTGCATTCCTGCCAGTCCGTGGATTGATCCTGATTCAAATGAATGGGCACGAGGCCCGAGGAGGATAAGATGACCAAACTAAGTTTTCAGCTTTACAGCGCCCGCAATTTTCAGCCCTATTCGGCGATCCTCGAAAAGCTCGGCAAAGCCGGCTATTCGGAAGTGGAAGGTTTCGGCGGCATGTATGCCGATCTCGATGACGCCGGTCTCAAGAGCCTGCGTGCCGATCTCGACAAGAACGGCCTTGTGATGGCCACCGGCCATTTCAGCCCGGATCTCCTCGACGGCGACGTCAAGAAGTCGCTGAACATTGCCAAGTCACTCGGCATGGATTCGATCTATGCGCCGCATTTGGCCGCCGATAAGCGCCCGGCGGACAGCGCCGGCTGGCTCGCCTTCGGCAAGCGCCTTCATGAAATGGCAAAGCCCTACAAGGACGCCGGTTATGAATTCGGCTGGCACAATCATGACTTCGAATTCGTGAAGCTCGCCGACGGCTCGCTGCCGATCGAGCGCATTTTCGAAGGCGCGCCGGATATTTCCTGGGAAGCGGATATTGCCTGGGTCGTTCGCGGCGGCGCCGATCCCTACGCCTGGATCGAGAAGCTCGGGCCCCGCATCACCGCCGTTCACGTCAAGGACATCGCTCCATCAGGCGAGAACACGAACGAAGACGGCTGGGCCGACGTCGGTCATGGCACCCTTGCCTGGGCGAAGCTGATTGCGGCGCTCAAAGGCACCAAGGCGAAGCACTACGTCGTCGAGCACGACAATCCGAGCGACGTCGATCGCCTGATCACTCGCTCGATCGCATCCTTCAAAACCTATTGAGGACAACATGACCAAGGAACTTGGCGTCGGCATCATCGGATGCGGCAACATCTCCACTACGTACTTTTCGCTTGCCCCGCTGTTCAAGGGCCTGAAAATTCTTGCCTGCGCGGATATCAATGTGCAGGCAGCGGAATTGCGCGCCGAGGAATACGGCGTCAAGGCGCAGACGATTGAGGGACTTCTCGCCAATGACGAGATCGAGGTCGTCGTCAACCTGACGATTCCAGATGCGCACTATCCGGTCTCGAAGGCCGCTCTTGAAGCCGGCAAGCACGTCTATTCCGAAAAGCCGCTCGTGCTGACGCTGCAACAGGGCGAGGACCTGCGCCGCATCGCCAAGGAGAAGAAGCTCTCCGTCGGCTGCGCGCCGGACACCTTCCTCGGCGGCGCGCATCAGCTCGCCCGCAAATATATCGACGAGGGCGGCATCGGCCGCATCACCTCGGGCACGTGCAACGTCATGAGCCCGGGCATGGAGATGTGGCATCCGAATCCGGACTTCTTCTTCCTCCCCGGAGGAGGTCCGATCCTCGACCTCGGCCCCTACTACATTGCCAACCTGATCAACCTGATCGGTCCGGTGAGGCGCGTCGGCGCTATGACCTCGATGGCTTCCGAGACGCGGACGATTACCAGCCAGCCGCGCAACGGCGAGATCATTCCGGTCAAGACGCCGACGACGATCCAGGCCCTGCTCGAGTTCGTCAGCGGTGCGACGATCACCCTGACGGCGAGCTGGGACGTGTGGTCCCACCGCCATGCCAACATGGAGCTCTACGGCACCGAAGGTTCGCTCTACGTGCCGGATCCGAACTTCTTCGGCGGCGTTGTCGAGGCTAGCGGCCGCGACAAGGAGATCAAGCCGCTGGAAGCCTGGGAGCATCCCTTCGGCATCTTCAACCAGGAAAGCCCGAGCGGCCCGCGCGCCAACTACCGCACCGCAGGTCTCGCCGACATGGCGATGGCCCTGATCGACGGCCGCGATGCACGCTGCTCCCTCGACCGCACGCTGCATGGCGTCGATGTCATGACCTCGATCCTGAAGTCGGGCGAGGAAGGCCGGTTCGTGGAACTCACCACGACCTGCACGCAGCCCGCGGCACTCGGCATCGAAGAGGCCCAGGCACTTCTGAAGTAGGGGCGCTCTTGAAGTAAGGCTTCAAACCACTATTGTCCCGCGCGGGCAGATCTGCCCGCGCGATTTTCTTAAAGGACTAGGACCATGAGCTGGCAACCGGCTTCCGACCGCTATTCGAACATGAAATATAACCGCACGGGCCGTTCCGGCCTGAAGCTGCCTGCCGTCTCCCTCGGCCTCTGGCACAATTTCGGCGGTGACACGCCGCACGACCGCAAGGTCGACATGTGCCGCACGGCCTTCGATCTCGGCATCACCCATTTCGACCTCGCCAACAATTACGGCCCGCCTCCCGGCTCCGCCGAGACCGCCTTCGGCGAAATCCTGCGCACGGACTTCGCGGGCCTGCGCGACGAACTGATCATCTCGTCCAAGGCTGGTTACGACATGTGGCCGGGTCCCTACGGCGAATGGGGCAGCCGCAAATATCTGATCGCCTCCTGCGACCAGAGCCTGAAGCGCATGGGCCTCGACTATGTCGACATCTTCTATTCGCACCGCTTCGATCCGGACACCCCGCTGGAAGAAACCTGCGGCGCACTGGATCACATCGTCCGCTCCGGCCGCGCGCTCTATGTCGGCATTTCCTCCTACAACTCCCAGCGCACCCGTGAAGCGGCTCAGATCCTCAAGGATCTCGGCACGCCGTGTCTCATTCACCAGCCGAGCTATTCCATGCTCAACCGCTGGGTCGAGGACGACAAGCTGCTGGACACGCTGGACGAAGTCGGCATGGGCTCGATCGTCTTTTCGCCGCTGGCGCAAGGCATGCTGACGGCCAAGTATCTGGGCGGTATTCCGGAAGACAGCCGCGCGGCGCAGAATCACTTCCTGAAGCGCGATTTCATCCGTCCGTCGATCATCGACAATATCCGCAAGCTCAACGAGATTGCCGAGAAGCGCGGCCAGACGCTGGCGCAGATGGCGATCGCCTGGGTGCTGCGCGGCGGCCGGGTCACCTCGGCGCTGATCGGCGCCAGCCGCTCCTCGCAGATCGTCGATTGCGTCAAGGCGCTCGACAATCTTGAGTTTACGGCGGAAGAACTGAAGCAGATCGATGTCTTCGCCAAGGAGGCCGACATCAACCTCTGGGCTAAGTCCGCAGAGCGGGAGTAGGGCGCCGCCGGTCCCGATTGATAGGTTCTAGCGCCGTCCTCGGGCGATGTCAGAGTTCTGGGATAGGTCGCACTCTTTTCGACGTCATCCTCGGCCTTGTGCCGAGGATCTGAACACGCAACCAAATCAATCGGTTGCAGATCCTCGGGACAAGCCCGAGGATGACGAACAACTGTTGGGGCGGCGTTTTCAGCGCGCTTCCGCGTCGCCTTCGGGCGGCGCGTTCCATATCGCCATTCGGAGGAGGAGCCGTCAATGATCCGCAACCCTATTCTGCCGGGTTTCAATCCCGATCCATCCATCTGCCGCGTCGGCGAGGACTACTACATCGCCACCTCGACCTTCGAATGGTACCCCGGTGTGCAGATCCATCACTCGCGCGACCTGGTGAACTGGACGCTGGTGCGCCGGCCGCTGGAGCGCAAGTCGCAGCTCGACATGCGCGGCAACCCGGACAGCTGCGGCGTCTGGGCGCCATGCCTGTCTTATGCCGATGGGTTGTTCTGGCTGGTCTATACCGACGTCAAGCGCTTCGACGGCAACTTCAAGGACGCGCATAATTACATCGTGACGTCGCCGACGATCGAGGGCGAGTGGTCCGAACCGGTCTACGTCAATTCCTCGGGCTTCGACCCGTCGCTCTTCCATGATGACGACGGCCGCAAGTGGTTCGTCAACATGCAGTGGAACCATCGCACCGAAAGCTATGGCGGCGCGCCGAAGCACCCTGCCTTCGACGGCATCCTGCTGCAGGAATGGAATTCCGAGATGCGGGCGCTGAAGGGCCCGATCAAGAACATCTTCGCCGGCAGCCCGCTTGGCCTTGTCGAAGGGCCGCATCTCTTCAAGCGCGGCGGCTATTACTATCTGACGACCGCCGAAGGCGGCACCGGCTATGACCATGCGGTGACGATGGCGCGTTCGCGCAACATCGACGGTCCCTACGAGATGCATCCGAACATGTATCTCATCACATCCAAGGATAATCCGCAGGCCGTGCTGCAAAGGGCAGGGCACGGGCAATATGT
This sequence comes from Rhizobium sp. P32RR-XVIII, assembly GCF_012641395.1. Lineage (GTDB taxonomy): Bacteria > Pseudomonadota > Alphaproteobacteria > Rhizobiales > Rhizobiaceae > Rhizobium. The sequence continues at coordinate 144,482 of NZ_JABAIH010000005.1, forward strand.
CGAGACGCCCGGTGGCCAAGTCTATCACACACATCTCTGCGGCCGCCCGCTGCCGCCGAAGCGCCGCTGCACGCTTGGTCGCGAGACGAGCCTGCAGAAATGCGTCTGGAAGGAGGATGGCTGGCTCTACCTCGAAAACGGCACGACGGTTCCTGATGTCACCGTCCCGGGACCGGGCGGCGCCGAGCCGATCGACAAGCCGCGGCGGCGCGAATACAATTTCGACAGCGCTCAACTGCCGCTCGATTTCCAGTGGCTGCGCACGCCGCAGCCGGAGCGCATCTTCAACCTGACCGACCGGCCGGGCCATCTGCGCCTGATCGCCCGCGAAAGCATCGGCTCGTGGTTCGAACAATCTCTCGTCGCCCGTCGCCAGGAACACCACAGCTTCAGGGCGGAGACCGTCGTGGAATTCGATCCGGATACCTATCAGCAGGTCGCCGGCCTGACGCATTACTATAACAGGCACAAGTTCCACGCCATTGCCGTTACGCTTCACGAAAAGCTGGGCCGCTGCGTCACGATCCTATCCTGCAATGGAGATTATCCGAATGGCCGCCTGACCTTCCCGGCCGAAAGCGGCGTTGCCCTTCCGGCCGAAGGTCGCGTCCAGCTTTCCATGGAAATCCGCGATAATGATCTGCAGTTCTTCTGGCAGACGGAAGGCAAGGGGGCCTGGCAACCGATCGGCCCTGTGCTCGATGCCGGTGTGGTTTCCGATGAAGGCGGGCGCGGCGAACACGGCTCCTTCACCGGTGCCTTTGCCGGCGTCTTCGCCTTCGATACGTCCGGCAGGGCAAAGACCGCCGATTTCGACTGGTTCAATTACGACGAGCTTTGAGGCGGGAGGATTTCTGGCGGCTCGCTCGGGATGGGCATTCTGCCTGTCTCTCGCGATAAAAGTGTCTGGGCCATAACTCGATCATCAGGACGATCGCCGATGCGTGGGCCAAGAATTTGGTCCGCGTCGATCTCAGCGTTCGCGCGGACGACGAGCGTTCAATCCCGCTCTATGACGGGTAGGCTTCCTGAGGGCGGGGCGGGCGCCGGGACGTCGCCTGCGCCGGCCGGCGCCATCCTGACCTCGTCAACATGGCGCTGCTCTTCCGTTAGGTAGTTCCTATATTTAACATTAGTAAGTCATGATAAGTCTTTATTTGGATTACAAAAGTTTAATTTAAATTTCAGATTCGGTTCATCTTTCCGGACGTAATTTCGGGGCGTGTTCAACACGAGGAAACCCCAATGAAAAAGTTCTTCGCCGCTCTTCTCTCCGCCTCCTTCTTGCTGTCGCCGATCGTTGCTTCGGAAGCCAGCGCCAACGACAATCGCCGCCCTGTGATCGTCCATAAGGACGTTCATAAGGACGTCCACAAGACGGTCGTGGTCAAGAAGTACCGTTGGGCGAAAGGGCACCGCACGACTGCCGCTGAACGCCGTCATATGGCGGAGGTCCGCGATTATCGCCGCTATCGCCTGTCCGCTCCGCCGCGCGGTTATCACTGGGTAAAGGCCGACAACGACTTCCTGCTCGTCGGCGTCGCCACCGGCATCATCACGAGCATCATCGCCGCCCAGTAAGGGTGCCGATACCGGCTGATCAGATAAGGGGCGGCATGATTGCCGCCCCTTTTTATTTCCGAACTAAAGTCGTGAGTGCCACCTACCGACAGAGGTCAGGATTGCGCCAGAAGCCGGCCTCACGCCTCTGTCGCGGGTGGGGTGGCACCGACAACGCTTCGCTAGCGCCGCTCTCGTTAAAGGCGCTTTTCGAAGAACGTGTCCGGGTATGGGTCATCATTGAAGCGGTCGATCTCATTCCAGCCGGTTCCTCGATAAAGCTGCGTTGCCTCGGGCAGCGCACTATTCGTATCCAGACGGAGGACCTCAATGGATAGTTCACGGGCGATGTTCTCGGCGGCGGTCATAAGGCGTTTTGCGAGCCCAAGCCCACGCGCAGATGGAGCGACCCAGAGTCTTTTGATCTCCGCGACCTCGCCATCACTGCCCTTCAACCCGACACAGCCGATCGGCAGGCCATCTGATATGGCCACCAGGAACGCACCGCGCGGACGGATCATATCCTCGGCGTCGGGATCGCGAGAAAGCGATACATCGAACCCCTTCTCGAAGCGGCGTGCAAGTTCTGCATAGTATTCGTTCAGGCAATACCCGGCGTCCTCGTGCCGAGGGTCCTTCTCCTCAAGCGCGATTTGGTCACGTCTAAGCGAGGAAGCGACAATATCCATGGCGCGCAGCAGCTCTTCAGGGCGGCAATGACGCGCCAGAAATGCTTTCGCCTGCGCGTTGGAAAGCGCTTCATAAGCCTGAAACTCGGAACGGCCGGCTTCGGTCAATCTGGCAACGCGGCGGCGGGCATCCTGAGGATTCGGCACCGTCTCGATGAGGCCCTCTTCTTCCAGACTGCGCAGCAGACGACTCATCAAGCCCGAGTCAAGACCGAGATAATCGCGGATCACCGCAACATCCGATTGCCCCTGGCCGATCGAATTGAGGACGCGAGCTGCGCCCAGCGGACGGCCGCGTCCGAGGAAGGAAGTATCGAGAGCGCCGACTTCGGAGGTGACGGCACGGTTGAAGCGACGAACACGAGAGACAGGATCATAAATCATATTATCTGACTTAGGTCAGATATTTGATCCTGTCAATCAAAGCGCTCGAAGAGCACGCGTTCCTGACCGGTTAGAGGCTTTTGCCACGGCTCCTTCGGGCCGCAAGCTGCCCGAGGTGACATTGCCACCTTATGACGCTTCTCTCTGCTCAGGCTCGCTTTCGCAGTTCCGTTCGCCCGCGATGTAACGCCGCTCAGCTCTCGCGCGAGAGGCAATCCTTCATGCTGTTGGCAATGCCGCGCATCAGCGTGAAGTAAAGATCGGGACCGGCCTTTAGTGTTGCGGCTTCCGGATCGAGAACGCCGGCCTTCGCTTTCGTGCCTTCAATGACGACATCGACGAGACGCGGCTCGAATTGCGGTTCGGCGAAGACGCAGGTGGCGCCGAGGTCGGCGACCTTCTTGTGAATCTCCGACACGCGCTCGGCGCCGGGGATGGTCTCCGGGCTTACCGTGATGGAGCCGGCAACGCGGACCGCATAGCGGTGCTCGAAATATTGGTAGGCGTCATGGAAGACGATGAAAGGCTTGTCCTTCACCGGCGCGACGATGCCGCTGATTTCCGCGTTCAGAGCGTCGAGCTTGTCGTCGAGTGCCTTGGCATTGGCCTGGTAGGTCAGGGCGTTGGCGGGATCGGCGGCAACCAGTGTGGTGGTGATCTCTTCAGCCATCGCCTTGGCATTCATCGGGTCGAGCCACAGATGCGTGTCGAATTCGCCATGATCGTGATCGTGATCGCCTCCCACATGCTTGTCATGATCGTGCCCAGCCTCCGCCTCGTCGCCATCATCGTGCGGCTCGAAGGCGCCTCCTTCCCTGAACTTCAGCTTCACGAGGCCCGGCGCATTCTCCAGTTCGGCAATGCTTGCGTTGGCGCCGAGCGATTCCAGTGGTTTTTCGAGAAATGCCTCGAGGCCAGGCCCCACCCAGAAGATCACCTTGGCATCCTGCAGGATCCGGGCATTCGAGGGCTTTAGATTGTAGGTATGCGGGGAGGCCGCGCCATCGACGATCAGCTCCGGCGTGCCGACGCCCTCCATGATCGCTGAAACCAGCGAATGGATCGGTTTGACCGACGTCACGACCACCGGCGCATCGGCTGCCCGGGATGCCCCGGCCATCAGCAGCGCGGGGATCGCGAGGAAAAGGCTCCTGGCCAGTTTCATGTTCATGCTCCGGTTGAATTACGGCTGTAATGTTATTACATCAATTGCGTAATGCTATAACGTGTGCGATAGCAGGAAGCAACCGCAGTCTCGGAAAATATGATGTTATTTCGCGCAACCTCTGCCTCGAAGCCGCTGGTTTCCCTCAGCAATGTCGGCGTCCGGCGCGGCGGTCGCTGGCTTGTTCGCGGCGTGGATTTCTCCGTCGCGCGCGGAGAGATCGTCACCCTGATCGGTCCGAACGGATCCGGAAAGTCGACCAGCGCCAAGGCCGCAATCGGCGTCTTGAAGCCCGATGAGGGCACGGTGGAACGGGTAAGCGGCCTCAGGGTCGGCTACGTGCCGCAGAAGCTTGTCATCGACTGGACGATGCCGCTCACCGTTCGCCGTCTCATGACGCTCACCGGCCCGCTGCCGGAGGGTGATATGATTGCCGCGCTCGAAGCGGCTGGCATCGCCCATATGCTGAATGCCGAGGTGCAGCACCTTTCCGGCGGTGAGTTCCAGCGGGCGCTGATGGCCCGCGCCATTGCCCGCAAGCCCGATCTGCTTGTGCTCGATGAGCCTGTTCAGGGCGTCGATTTCTCCGGCGAGATTGCTCTCTACGACCTCATCAAGCAGATCCGCAACTCCTCCGGCTGCGGCATCCTGTTGATCTCCCATGACCTCCACGTCGTCATGGCCGAGACCGACACTGTCATCTGCCTCAACGGCCATGTCTGCTGCCGCGGTACGCCCGAGACGGTGAGCCAGAGCCCGGAATATGTGCGGCTCTTTGGCAGCCGCGCGGCAAAAACGCTCGCCGTCTACAGTCACCATCACGACCACACCCACCTGCCGGGCGGCCGCGTCTTGCATTCGGACGGTTCGGTGACCGAACACTGCCATCCCGGCGACGGTCACCATCACGATCACGACCATTCGGACCATGATCACGATCACCACGGCCATCATGCGGGAGAGCGCCATGCTTGACGATTTCTTCGTCCGCGCCATCCTCGCCGGTGTCGGGCTGGCGCTCACCACCGGGCCGCTGGGCTGCTTCATCATCTGGCGGCGCATGGCCTATTTCGGCGATACGATCGCCCATTCGGCGCTACTCGGCGTCGCGCTGTCGCTACTGTTCCAGTTCAATCTGACGCTTGCAGTCTTCGGTGTCGCGGCGACGGTCTCGATCCTGCTGCTCTTCCTGCAGAAACGTCAGGCACTGTCGGCAGACGCGCTGCTCGGCATCCTGTCTCACGCGACGCTCGCCATCGGCCTCGTCATGGTCGCCTTCATGAGCTGGGTGCGTATCGACCTCATCGCCTTCCTCTTCGGCGACATTCTTGCCGTCTCGAAGACCGATATCGCGCTGATCTGGGGCGGCGGGCTCATCATTGTCGCCGCCGTCGCATGGCTGTGGCGGCCGTTGCTTGCCTCGACCGTCAATCCGGAACTCGCGGAGGCCGAAGGGCTGCAGCCGGAGCGGGCGCGGCTCTTCTTCATGCTGCTGATGGCCGTTGTCATCGCCATCGCCATGAAGATCGTCGGCATCATGCTGATCACCTCGCTGTTGATCATTCCGGCTGCTGCGGCCCGCCGGTTCTCTCCGACGCCCGAGGTCATGGCGGTTCTCGCGTCGCTGATCGGCGCGGTCGCGGTCGTCGGCGGCCTGTTCGGCTCACTCACCTACGACACGCCGTCCGGCCCGTCGATCGTGGTCGCAGCACTCATATTGTTCATCCTCAGCCTGCTGCCGCGGCTGAGGCGCAAGGAAGCGCAAGGACACGGATCATGAACGCACCGCAACTGACCAAGAACCAGGCGCTGGTCTTCGACGTGCTTGCAAAGGCCGACGGCCCACTCAGCGCCTATACGATCCTCGACAAATTGCGCGACTACGGCTTTCGCGCGCCGCTGCAGGTCTATCGCGCGCTCGACAAGCTACTCGAATACGGCGTGGTGCATCGGCTGGAGAGCATCAACTCCTTCGTCGCCTGCGCCCATCCCAACGAGAACTGCCACAGCCACGGCACCGTTGCCTTCGCCATCTGCGAAAGCTGCGGTCATGTCATTGAGTTCCACGACCACGAAGTCGATCACCGCTTGGCGAACTGGACGCGCGGCAAGAAATTCAAGGCTGAGAAGACCACGATCGAGATCCGCGGCCTCTGCGAGACCTGCGCTGCTTAGTGTCATTCTTGAGAAAGCGGTTTTCTGTCCGCAACAACAGGCTAGTCGATCCGCTTGAGGTCGCGGGCGAAGCGTTGCCAGTTAGCGACATATTTCTCCGCCGAGCGCCGCAACCCCTCGATTGCTTTTTCGTCGAGCGTCCGCAGCACGCGGGCGGGCGAGCCGACGATCAGCGATCCGTCGGGGAACTCCTTGCCTTCCGTCACCAGGGCATTGGCACCCACAAGGCAATTATTGCCGATCTTGGCACCGTTCAAAATCGTCGCCCCCATGCCGATCAGCGAGTTGTCGCCGATCGTGCAGCCGTGGATGATCGCGTGATGGCCGATGGTGCAGCCTTCGCCGATCGTCACCGGAAAACCCGGATCGGTGTGCAGCATGGCGCCTTCTTGGATGTTCGTATTCCTGCCGACGCTCACCGGTTCATTATCGCCGCGAAGCACGGCACCGAACCAGATGCCGACGGCCTCGCCAAGCTCCGTTTTGCCTATCACATGCGCATCCGGCGCGATCCAGTAGAGCCCGCGCGCCGGCAGTTTTGGCGACAATCCTCCAAGCGCGTAGATAGGCATGGCAACCTCCTCAGGCGACCGCTACGGACAGCGTCGCGATTCCGTCGATGCCGCATTCGACGCGATCGCCTTTCTTGACGGCGCCGACACCTGCCGGCGTGCCGGTCATGATGACATCGCCCGGCGCCAGGATGAAGAGCTTGGAAAGCTCGGCGATGATTTCCGGCACCTTCCAGATCATCTGATTGAGATTGCCGTCCTGGACGCGCTTGCCGTTGTGGTCGAGCCAGATGCGGCCTGCATCCGGATGGCCAAGGCGGCTTGTGGGCACGATGGCCGAAACCGGCGCCGAATATTCGAAGGCCTTAGCGACCTCCCACGGGCGGCCGAGTTTTTTTGCCTCGGCTTGCAGGTCGCGGCGGGTAAAATCGATGCCGACGGCATAGCCGTAGATGCAGTCGAGCGCCCTATCGACAGGAATATCCTGGCCGCCGGACTTCAGTGCCAGCACGCATTCGGCCTCGTAATGCACGTCGTTCGAAAGCGGCGGATAGGGAAAGGGCTTGCCGGGTGGCAGCAGGTTATCGGCGTTTTTCTGGAAGAAAAAAGGCGGCTCGCGGCTCGGATCGTGGCCCATCTCGATGGCGTGATCAGCATAGTTGCGTCCGACGCAATAGACCCTGCGCACCGGGAAGAGGTCGCTGCTGCCTTCGATCGGAAGCAGAACAGGCTGAGGAAGAGGGATGACGGTGGCGGGGCTTGCAGACATCGGACGGCTCTTGCTGTTATTTGAGTCCCGCGATCTTAAACGGAAAATCGCAAGCGGGGGAAGCGCTCCCGGCGATTATCCCTCATAACCCGAAATCTCGGCCTGAACGATCATGTAATAGGCAGCAAGTTCGGAGATCATCTTCGGCAATGCTTCGAAGGCGGGATCGTCCGGAGCAAGTTTCCCGGCATATTTCGCCTCGACGAAAGCCTGATGCGCGGAAAGGGCGGCAGCATCGGCATGGTGCAAGACCGTGAAGATTGGCGCGGGCACGGTCTTGCCCTTGACGACCACACGGTCCAGCTCGGCGATCATGTATTTGCCGGCCACGTCTTTTGCGGTCTGCTCGCCGAGAAGCAAGGCAACCCCGTAGTTCTTCGAGGCGCCTTCCAGCCGCGAGGCCAGATTGACCGAATCCCCGAGGCAGGAATAGTCGAACCGCCTGTTCGAGCCCATGTTGCCGACGACGCATTCGCCGGTGTTGATGCCGACGCCCATCTTCAGCGTATGCGGCGACCCGCCGCTTGCCGCCGCCTCCGCCTCGAGCTGCTTGTTGAGAGCCACGATCGCCTCCTGCATCGCAAGCGCGGCCGCCACGGCATGCAGTGCATGGTCCGGGTCGTCGAGCGGTGCGTTCCAGAAGGCCATGATGCAGTCGCCCATATATTTGTCGATCGTCCCGCCGTGGTCCATCACGACGTCGGAGAGCGGCGTCAGCAGGCGGTTGATCAGGCCGGTCAATTGCTCCGGATCGTCCTTCAGCGTTTCGGCGATGGTCGTGAAGCCGCGCACGTCGGAAAACAGGACCGAAAGCGTGCGCCGCTCGCCGCCGAGCTTCAGTTGTGACGGATCCTCGGAAAGCCGTTTGACGAGATCAGGGGAGATATACTGCGAGAAGGCGCGGGTGATCTGCCTTTTGGTGCGACGCTCTTCGGCAAAGTCGAAAGCGGCTTGACCGAACGCTACAGAGAGATAGGCAACGCTCGGTCCGAGCGGCGATACGAAGATGTGACCGAAGCGGATGCCGACATAGCTCAGCGCCGCGAAGACGCCGATGGCGACCGCTGCGGCGGCCAGCGTCCGCCATCCTGTCGAGCGCCAGACCGTCAATGCCGCAAGTACGGCGGCAACAAGGATGGCGGATGCGACAAGAGGCAGCCCGGCCTCGTCGATTGAAAGGCCATGTACGATGTTGTCGTAGATCGTCGCCTGGATCTCGACGCCGGCGACCAGCTTGCCGGTATGTACCGTATAGGGCGTCGCAAAGGCATCCGCGCCGCCCTTGTCGATTTCCGGCGCGTTCTGAAGGCTTAGTCCCACCAGCACGATACGGTCCCTGAAGTAATTCTCCGGCAGGAAATTCTCGGGATCGAGCGCCTGATAATAGGATACCGTCGGGTAGCTCCGCGCCGGTCCGAAGGACTGTATGAGAGCGTCGGCAGGGAGGTTGCCGGTGGCTTTGCCGGCTGCCTGCGCCAGGGTAATGGCAAAGCCATCGGGATAAGGCGGGATATTGCGGAAGACGCCATCGCCGCCGAGGGTGATCGAGGCGATGCCGGTTCTCGCACCCGCTTTGGTCAGCTGCGGCAATGGCGTGGCGCGAACCAGCTGGTCGGCCTGCGGTGTCTGGATCAACGTCTCGTCGCCGGCAAGCACGACATCCGGCCCGACGGCCGCCGTAATTGCCGCATCGTTTTCCGGCGAGGACGGCTCGGCCATGATGATGTCGAGCCCGATCGCCTTGGCGCCGGCGGCGCGCAACTGCTTGACCAACCGCGCATGCAGGCTGCGCGGCCAGGGCCACTGCGCATTGATCTCCGCAAGCGACGGCTCGTCAATCGCTACGATCACCGGCGCATCCGCAGGCGGCAGCGGATCATCTGCCGTCGAAAGATAGTCGAAGCTCCGCAGTTCCAGCAGTGTCCAGGCGGGCAGTCGCGAAAGCAGCGAGATGGTGATGAGCGTCACAAGCACCAGCACCGCCAGTCGCACCGGCCGGCTGCTGAACGGCCAGCCGGGTTGGCGTAACCGATGCCCGGATTCCGCCGGCGCGATCATCAGAAGCGGACTTTGAGGCTGGCCTTGACCGCGCGCCCCCAGCCCGGGACACCCGGTGCCACCTCGAAATCGTCGTCGAGAAGGTTGAAGGCGGCGGCCTCGAGGGCGAAACGCTTGTCGAGCGGCTCCCAGATGAGATTGGCGTCGAGCGTCCAGTAGTCGTCGAGGCGGACACTATCCAATAATGGGTCGATGCCGTCGCGCTCACCGATATAGTTTGCCGCCAAGGTAGCCTTGACATTGGCTTCGTTCACCCAGGTGACCGCCAACTGTCCCGATTTCTCCGGCACGTAGGGGAGTGATCCTCCGAATGTCGGGCTGGTGGGATCGTTGTCCTTCGAATCGGCATAGGCGACTGTTGCCGACACCCCGAACCCGTGGCCCAAGGCAATGTTGGTGGTCGCGCTCACGCGATCGATGCGGCCGTCGTCAATATTGGTGCCGGTACTGAAGGCGAAGGGGAATATGAAAGGCGCACCTGTCGGATAGGCCAGGTTGAGATCGCGAATTTCCTGATGCTGGTAGTCGACAGTCGTAAACAGATAGTCTGTCCATTGTGCATCCCATTGCAGGGCGATCGTGTCCGTGTAGCCGTCGATACCGATAAACGGCACGTTGGATTGCAGGCCGAGGATTCCGATAGGCGAAAGCGTGGGCGAGCCGAAGTCGAAGCTCTGGCGCAGGAATGCGGCGCGCAACCATTGGCCATCGGCCGGCGCCCAGGCCACGCCGATGCGCGGCTCCAGCCAGCTAGAGTCAACCGTCTCTCCATCCATGAGAGTGCCAAAAAGGGCATATTCCGCCTTGAGATCAGGTCTTATTTCGTGAAGTAGGTCGACGTAAGCCCTTCCGATGCCGATTTCTTCATCGACTGCGTTTGTGAGCGGAATGCCAGCGAACTCGTCTGTTGCCTTCACATCGACAAAACCGCCTTCAACGCCATATCGCCAGGTCAGTTCGTCATCGCCGTACAGGTGATTGATGGCGGCGATGTAGCTTTTTTGCGAAGCACTGGCAATTCTCTCTGCTCCCGGTGGAAAAGTAACCACCTGCGTAAGATCTTGGTCCGCATCCGTATAAAAGGCGGCAGCGTTCAAGACATTGCGGTAGCCAAAGGTATGGCTCCAGCCAAGGCCAGCCGCCGTCGCCTTGGTATCGCTATCGCCGTCTTGCTCAAAGGGCGCCAATGGGATCGCGAGGTCTTGATCGATTTTGGCATCCGCGTGGTTGGCATAGAGCACAAAACGATCATCGGGATTCGGCGTGGCGGTCAGATAGGCGTTGCCCGACAGCGTGCGAATGTCGCCACTGAAGTTGACAGGCCCGAAGAAGCCTCCGGCAAATGACCGGTCTTGGCCTTCCGTTGGAATCTGATCCCATGTGACATTCGCAAAGCCGCTGATGGGGAAAGGCTCGTTGGCGAAGCCTTGAATTTCAGCCTCGCCGATCGGCTTGGTTTCCCCAGCGGAATTGATGAATCCTCCGCCAAGCGAGCCTTCCAGGAAAGGCCGTCTCAGAAGATTGGCCGAACGGGATCGTCCGGATAGCATATGGGGATCCAGCAGCAGCCCTTGCAGCAGCGAGGAGAAGCTGTTCGACGTGAGCTTGTAGAGATCAATCTCGTCGTCGAAAATCTCGGTATTGGCGAACGGTCTGATATTGCCGCGGATCGATTGGTCGACATAGCCGCTGCCGGCGAAGGGATCGAACACCGCATCGCCATAGTAGCGGCCCCAGGCGTTCAGCCCCTGCAGACGGAAGGCGTTGTTCAGCGTCGATCCGGCGTCCTGGTTGGCGCCCAGCGAGCCGTAATGGCCTCCGCGAGCCTTGGACCGACGCAGGAACTCCTGAGCATATCGGATCGCGCCGTCCGCGTCGTAGTCGTCGATGGCGACGGCGGTGCGAAAGTTGGAAATCACTGGGTCGTTCTTGTCGAGCCGATCGGCGTTGTCGAGCGCCTGGTTCGACGGGTCGCGATCGCCATTTTCGTAATGACCGGCAGCGAGCATCAGCTGGGCTTGCGAATAGGCGGGATTGGCGGTCGAGGCGGCCAGCAGATCGTCGATCGCCTTATCCATCTCGCCCGTCTGTAGGTAGTAGCGTCCGCGCGCCAGAAGCGCGATATCGAAGGCCGGGTCGGCGGCAAGGGCAAGGTCGATTTCGCGCTTTGCCTCCTTCATGCGCGACTGGTCGAGATAGAGGATGGCGAGGTTTGCGTGGCCGATCGGGTCGTCGGGATCGAGTTCGATGGACTTCTTGAGCGCGGCTTCGGATTCGCGCGGGGCGCCACGCGCATCCTGCAGCAAGCCGAGGTCGTTCCAGGCCATGGATGAGCCTGGCGCCACCTTGATCGCAGCGTTCAGGTCCTCGAGCGCGTCGTCGAGATTGCCTTCGAAATCCGCGCGCATGCGGGCGCGGGCCTGTAGCGCAGTGGGATCGGTGGGATCGATCGACAGCGAACGATCGATCGCCTCCTTCATTTGAAGGCGATCGTTGATCAGCATCGCCAGCTGCGCCCGCAAGGCAGGCAGGGTCGAATCGTTCGGATACCGCGCCTCAGCCTGCTTCATCGTCTCGATCGCGGCAGGGATGTCCTCCAGGAAACCGGCGGTGTAGGCCTTCATCACCGCGGCGTAGGGGCCGGTGACGTTCGCCGGCGGCTTTTCGGCATGATTCGGATTGCGTAGCGAACGCGAATAGTAAGCGCCATAGGCGGCGATGCTGCGGCGTTCCGGGTCGAGTGCCGGCTGGGCTCGCGAGAACAGTTTGGCGGCCTCGTCGTAACGTTTTTCGGCGCCGGCGATCAGCGCTTCGATCAGGTCGGCGCGGGCTCGCTGGGCGGCCGAAAGCTTCTTGGCGCGGGCTTTCGCCAGCGATTCGAGCGCCTTCTGCCGGCCATCGAGCGAAAGCTGCACTTCGGCAAGCGTCAGCCATTCCTCGGCGCTTCTTGCCGCGGGTACCTTCGCCTCAATGCGGCTGCGCTCACTGCGCATCTTCTGCACGGAGAGGGGCGAGGCCGGCATGAACGTGAAGCCGCTGCGTAGCGTCAGGTAGAACAGCATTTGCTCGCGATCGTCCGGGGTGACGATGACGAGCTTGCGCGGCGCCTGGCCGATGGTGGCGACAGCTCCTTCGCCTTGGGCTACTTCGACGCTGCCGTGCTCGTTTCTCAGCTCGACCCGGCCTTCGAGCACGATCAACGACGTCTGGTCGCCCTTCACCGTCAAGGTCCAGTCGGTGCCGCGGATAGCGGCGGCTGCTGCGGGAGTCTCGACCGTGAGGCCCTGGCCGCCGCGCTGGGCGCGAGCCCACATGGTGCCGGATTGGAGATTGAGGATCGTTTCGCCAGTCGGCGCCATCCTCTTGACCTGCAGCGACGAGTTCCGGCCGAGGCGGACTTGCGTGCGATCGGCGAAAAGGATTGCAAGCTGGCCGGTGGCATTGGTGCGCAGCACGTCGCCGCCCAGAAGATCCTGGTGCAGGTCGACGTTTTGCCAGTTCGACAGGTCGACGAATCGAACTTCCTCGCCGATCTTGCGGTCGATGACAGAGCCAGCTGCAGGCGTCGGACGCCGCACGGGCTCCGGCACCGCCGGAGACGCAACGAAAAATGCCGCCAGACACAACGCCGTAGCGGCGACCGCAGAATTGATAGATTTTCCCCTCATGTATAAAGCGTTTGTCTCTCTGAAGTTGAAAAGTCAAGGAGCGTTGCACGCGTGCTATTGCTTTGCCTGTGAAGTGTAATATCAGGGAAACACTTTGCGGGGGAAAGAACGTGACGGATTTTGAAAGTGCGAGCGAGCTGATGAAGAGTCATGCCTCGACGGATGACATCAGCGCCGAGTATTTCGATCACATCAAGAAGATCAACGATATCTTTTACGACCAAGTGAAGATATCCGACCAGAAAGCGGCCTATATCTTTACATTCATGCTCGCCTTTCTCGTGAGCTCCAGCGAGGTGCGGGGCGTTTTTGCATGGGACAGGTATATGCATGGCACACCGCAAAGCATGCTTTTCTCCGGATTGCTTGCCGGTGCCTCGGTGTTTTCGATCATATCTGCCATCCTGGTGGTGTTGCCGCGCCACGTGAACACGTCGACCTCGCTTTTTTGGGGCGCGTGGAGCAAGCATCGGCCCCGGTTGTGGGACGCGGCTTTGCGCCGGGACGAGCTTTATCTCTTCGACGAATATCTGAACAACGCGGACATCCTCTCAGCGATTGCGCGCAGTAAATACCGTTGCGTGACACTCGCCTTCCGCGGTTTGATGGTGACGGTCATTGCCTACGTGCTGCTGCTTCTGGCAATCTAAGGACGGTAGCTGCCAGCCGCTTCTTCAGGTTGCCGAGGTGAAGTTATGAAAGCCGTTGTCATTCACGCAGCCAAGGATCTCCGGGTCGAAGAGCGACAAGAAGAAGCGCTTGAGCCGGGCCAGGTTGCGATCGCCATCGAAGCCGGCGGGATCTGCGGTTCCGACCTGCACTACTATAATCATGGCGGGTTTGGCGCTATCCGTATCCGCGAACCGATGATCCTCGGCCATGAGGTCGCCGGTACGATCAAAGCGGTCGGCGAAGGTGTATCCCGCCTCGCAGCCGGTGACCGGGTCGCCATCTCGCCGAGCAGGCCGTGCGGCAGCTGCGAATACTGCCTCAAGGGGCAACAGAATCACTGCCTGAACATGCGTTTCTACGGCAGTGCCATGCCGATGCCGCACATTCAGGGGGCATTCCGTCAGCGCCTGGTTGCCGAGGAATGGCAATGCCATAAGGTTGCCGAGGGCATATCGATCAACGAGGCCGCTCTGGCCGAACCCTTCGCCGTGACGCTCCACGCCGTCGCCCGTGCCGGGTCGCTTCTTGGCAAGCGTGTTCTGGTCAGCGGCTGCGGACCGATCGGCGCGCTTGCGATCATAGCCGCGAGGGCGCATGGTGCCCGCGAAATCATTGCCAGCGACGTGATGGACGCCGTGCTCAAGAAGGCATTGTCGATCGGCGCCGACCGCGCGATCAATGTCGCCGATGATCCGCAGGCGCTCGACGCCTATTCGACAAACAAGGGCTATTTCGACGTGCAGTTCGAGGCATCAGGCAACGAAAGCGCCGTCCGGTCGGGACTGGGAGTCCTGAAGCCGCGTTCGACCCTCGTCCAGCTCGGCCTTGGCGGCGATATCGCCATACCGCAGAATATATTGGTGGCGAAGGAGATCGAAATGAAAGGCACCTTCCGCTTCCATGAGGAGTTCGGCTTGTCTGTCGATCTCATCAATGCGCGGCGGGTTGATCTGAAGCCTCTGTTGACAGGTGTGTTTCCCCTTGACGACGCGGTCGCGGCTTTCGAAGCGGCTGGCGATCGAAGCCGCAACATGAAGGTCCAGCTCGCTTTCTAGGGAATGGGCAGTTCACTTGGGATCGTCCAAGCGCTTCGGGTCCGGCATTTTACGGCTTGTGATCCAGAAGATCTTCGCCATATAGGCGGATGAGCTATTGGTGCCCACGCCAAGTGGCGAAGGCTTTGGAAGCAGGGAAGAAAAGAATCGATGATGTACAAGCGCCCTGTTTTTGCCGTGGCACCGATGATCGATTGGACCGACCGCCACTGCCGGTATTTCCATCGACAGATCAGCCGGAGCGCGCTGCTCTATACCGAAATGGTGGTGGCGGATGCGATCATTCACGGGCCACGGGAGAGGCTGCTGTCGTTCGATGCCGAGGAGCACCCGGTGGCCTTGCAGCTTGGCGGATCGGATCCGGCCAAGCTTGCCGAAGCGGTGCGGATCGCCGCGCCCTACGGCTACGACGAAATCAATCTCAACGTCGGTTGCCCTTCCGACCGGGTGCAGTCCGGGACCTTCGGCGCCTGCCTGATGCTGACGCCGGAAGTGGTGGCGGAATGCGTCGCGGCGATGAAGGCCGTCGCCACCGTGCCGGTGACGGTGAAGTGCCGGATCGGGGTGGACGAGCAGGAGCCGGAGGAGGCGCTGCCCGAACTCTTGACACGGGTGCTCGACGCCGGGGCCGATGCGATCTGGATCCATGCCCGCAAGGCCTGGCTGAAGGGCCTGAGCCCGAAGGAGAACCGCGAGATCCCGCCGCTCGACTACGGTATCGTCTACCGCATGAAGGAGCGCTGGCCTGAGGTCTTCATCGGCATCAACGGCGGCATCCAGTCGCTGGACGAGGCTGCGGCGCATCTGGAGCATGTCGACGGGGTGATGCTCGGGCGGGCGGCCTACCAGAATGCCGGTATCCTTGCGGATGCCGATCACCGCTTCTTCGGCGCGCGGGCGGCGGAGCCGGACTGGGAGGGGCTGCGCGAGCGCATGATGGCCTATGCCGCGCGGCATATCGAAAGCGGCGGACGGCTGCAGCACGTGGCGCGGCATATGGTGGGGTTATTTACCGGATTGCCGGGCTCGCGGCGCTACCGGCAGATTCTGTCGACCGATGCGGCCAAGGCAGGCGCTGGGCCGGAGGTGATTGCCGCGGCCTTCGCAGCGGTGGATCTTGCCGGCGCAAGGCAAGCGGAAGCCCTGAGCGCCTAGCATTTCGTCTCGGGTTGCGGCTTTGCGAGCAGCCCCCAAGCAAAAACGGCGCCCCGAGAGGCGCCGTTCGTCAAGCCGATTAGTTGGCCTGGATGTTCACGGCCTTCGGGCCCTTGCCCATGCGGTCCGGCTCGGTGTCGAACGTGACCTGCTGGCCTTCGCGCAGCGACTGGATGCCGGAAGCCTGGAGAGCGGAGATGTGGACGAATACGTCCTTGGCGCCGCCGTCCGGAGTGATGAAACCAAAACCCTTGTCCTGGTTGAAGAATTTTACGACGCCTTTGGTGGCCATGTGGGATAGTCCTTTTCCCTTAGTCTGTCTTTATTATCCACCCCCCCGAGAGGAAGCGGACGGCTTTCGCTTTCGTCCCGTCAGACCGGAACGAAGGGTCAGTCGGAGAAGTCACGTACGGGGAAAGAACGTCTACGCAGGCGGGGTTGATCCCGCGCCGCCTCCCGTCATGGAAGGCTTTACCACATCTGTCCAGTCACCGGCATGCTAATGCCCGAGTGCCGTAGTTGGTGACAGCATTTCGGTCAAAAAGCAAGCGGCAATATTGTGGCACGCCCGCATTCGAGCCAGGAAACGCCAAAGATTCAGTCACTTGACGAGTGGTTACAGTGGCCGGCCGAGGCTGCCCCATTTCCGGATTCCGTGCCGGAATGGCACTGCGCGGCCTGCGCCGCCCGCGCGCCGGCCTGCTCTCGAACCGCCTGGTCCCGGAGGAAGGCGCGGAATTCCGGCACGGCCGCATCGCTTTTCGGCAGCATCCGCGCGACGATCGCCACCGCCGCCCGGACGTTCTGCGGGTCCGCGCCCGCCGCCCGCCGCCGCTCGAACCAATCGCCGAGACCGCCGGGAACGACGCGCAGGCAGAGATGCTCGGCAAGCGCCAGCGCGGCATCGAAGGCGCGGCGCTCGTCCTCGTCGAGCAGCAGGATGCAGAGGAATTCTTCGGTGCGGGGATCGTCGATGGTGCAGCAGCGGTAGCGGCGGCAGGCGCTCACCCGGCAGACGGTGTCGGGGTGCCGCATCGCCTGCGCGGCAAACAGCGTCAGCGCCAGCCGCATGTCGGCGGTGATCTCTGGCAGGGGCAGGCGGCTTGTCCTTAGCCGGGACTTGGGCATGGCATCTCCTTCACGCGGCGCGTTCTCGCCCGTGGTGTGACCTGGAGTTTCCCTCATGGCGCGCGGGCCATGAGGCATCGGACGGGGCGCTCGAAAGAGCCTCATCTGTGTATGTTGTTCGTGGCACCATCGAGCGCCCCGTTCGGCGGTTTTTATCCGCAACTCCGGTCTCTCTGCTCGGATCCCGACACCGCCGGTCCGTCTGTGTGCCCCACAGGCACGCCCGAAATCACCCGACCGGCATTTTCGCCGAACCGCCGTCCCGGAGGGAGACCATTTTCTGCGGACCCCGGAGGCGGGAGCTTACGTCGTTCTCCCGCAACCGGCGCCGGTCCCGTCTCGCCGCGACGCCTCGCGGTGTATCCGTGACGGAACGGGGCGATGATGGCACGGGTTCGGTGGGCGCCGATGAAATGGCGGTGCGGCGATTGATTTTGTTTGGTTTTCGGCGTTTGTTATGCGCGGGATCGCTCCCCCTCACCAACAAAATCTAAGCCTTGGCCGATGGCCAAGGGCAAGATTTTGTATCCTCTCCCCGAGGGGAGAGGAGGGGCGGCTAGGCGCCTTCTCCGCCTCATTCCTGTGCTTGTCACAGGGATCCAGCCATGGGCGTCGGCGCCGTGAATGGCGCATTTGTCTCTTATGAAGAGGTTCTTCCGCGCCCAAGGACTTGGGCGCATTGGACCCCGGATCAAGTCCGGGGTGACGGGAGAGTCGATGGCGGGTGACGAGGGAGTAGGTGACGGTGGTTGGGGCGGGCCGCCCCGCCAATCCACAGGCCTTCCACAATTTTGTCCCGACCGGAGCCGAATATGGCGCGGCCGGGTGCTTCGGGCTTGATGCGCCCGGCGCGAGGCGGTAGGTCACGCGAGGGCGGGCAGGTGAAGGCAGAAGGACAGGTGAGCGGGTTGATCGATCCCTATGTGATGCTCGGAATTGACCGCGACGCAGGCGAGCAGGCGATCAAGAGCGCCTATCGCAAGGCCGCCAAGGGAGCGCATCCGGATTCCGGCGGCGACGTGGAGCATTTCGGCAAGCTGCAGACCGCCTACGAACTCTTGAAGGACCCGGTGCGCCGCCGCGTCTACGACGACACCGGCTACGACCCCGAGCTCGCCGACCCGAAGGACCTCGAAGGCGTGCTGATGCTGGAAAGGCTCGTCAACGACGTCATCCTCGACGAGCGCGAGCCGGGCAGCTTCGATCCGGTCGCCGCCATGCGCCGCAAACTCTCCGACGATATCGTCAAGAACCGCTTCCACATCCTCGAACTGGAGCGTCACCGCAATCGCGTGCGCCAGCACATCGACCGCCTCGGCCGCCGCCCGGAAACCGACGTGCTCGGCTCCATGCTGCGGGCGCGGAGCCAGTCGATCACGGATGCGATCCGCAAGGCGGAAGGCCAGATCGAGGCGATCGAGCATGCGTATACGATGCTGGAGGGGTACAGCTACGAGCTGGAGGCGTTGGTGATGGTGGAGCAGCGGGGCGAGGCTGCGGAGTAGGGGCTGCGGAGTAGGGGGCGCCTTCGCCTTAGTATCTCTGTGCCATAGTTAGACATTAAAAGCCACGACGTTAGAAAAATTTGGTCAAAGGTGTTTTTGCGCAACTTAAGCGCGATCTTTTGACTGATTATGTCGCCGCGTGAGGGTGGTATGGCTCCAAAAAAACCAAATTATGAAGAATTTGTCGATCAAAGCGTTTAGGTGCTGGACGGCGCCGACTAGCGGATACTGCACAACAATCAACCATTGTTCGCCGTTCCGGCCGGAACCAGGATCTACAATGACCGGCCGGTCGTCGGCGGCCGGTGGCGTCAACTTCGTGGATAATGAGACCGTGCGCGGGCTCAATATCCTGGCTTATGGCGCTGCAATTCACAATATTCAGTCAGGCGGCTTCCGCCGCTCTTTAGAAGAATGAGACAACCAGTTCGAACAGGCGGCGCATAGTCGCAAGAAGTACCTTTGCCGCATCAGGCGCTGTAAGTAAATTCACGCTGATGCCGTAGGTAATTGTCGATACAGCCGTGCCCACTAGTCCCGCCAAACCAACAAGGGCCTTTTGAAGCTTGCTCAAGCGTCTATGCGCGGCCATTTCATCGGGCGAATCTAAGGTGCGAGCCTGATCAATCTCTACAGCTAGATATTCTCCCGTGTGTATAGTCGGCGTCGCAAGAACCGATTTGGCTTCCTCGCTTGCGAATGTTTCGTTTGCCAAAGCGACAACCTGTTTGAGAGCCATGTCGCCAAGATTTTCCGAAACGACCTCTGGAGGAGGCTTCGGCGCATCAGGGGACATGGGCAGCGGTTGAACAGGTTGCATAAGCGGCCTCAAGCCTTCGTGGCCTCGGCACAGACGAGAGATACTGTTCTTCGTCGTCCCTGGCCAAGGAATGTCCGCGTTCGAAAGATGAACCGCTATGTCGGAAATGCTGTCCGAAAGGGTGTACCAAGTTCGCGAATCCGATTGCAGCTGTGATACGTAGTGCTGCAAGTCGAACCTGATAGATTCCCCGATGTTGTTGTCGAGCGATTCAAGGGCCGCAAGAACTTTGTTCGCGAGTACCGCCTGCGCCTGAATTCGGTCTTTTAAGTCTTGAGGATCATTAACCGGTGGCCTGGCTGAAAGCGGTGTGTCTCTCGCCGTGACAACACCATCCACCAAGGTTGCGGCAACTGGAGCCGAAGCCTCCAGACGTTTCGCTATTTGATCGCGGCTAGGAGGATGAAACTTATCTAGGATCGCCTGAATAAGTCGCTGTATCCGATGGTCGCTCGAATCCCCTCCCCAACCGGCGAGATCGACATATTGCGTCTCAGAGAAACCGTAGGGAATTACAGTTCTGTCCATCCTAACCTGAAGCAGCTTACGACTCTGCTGTGCTTGGGCCGCTTCTTCGCGCACGGCTCTCGATGCCACGCTCTTCTCCGTCCACACTGCCAGGACAGCATCAGCAGTTCCGAGCTTTTCAGCTATCGCATCTCGCCATTCTTCCCCAGGTTGAATGTCTTGATCCCACCAGACCGAGATACCAGCTGACCGCAATGTCTCGCCTAGTTTTTTTGCAACATCGCGATCGAGGTTCGAGTAAGATAAAAATACGAACTTATCGCTGCTCAGTGCAGCGACTTCCTTGAACTTGTCCTTTTCGACCTCTTCCTCCGGATTTATGAATTCCGGCCATTCAACTGGATGAAATAGCCCCGTTGGCAACTTCACCGCGGTGTCGCCGACAGCTTCCGATATTTGCCGTTGCGTCAGGCCCGTAGAAATCTCCAAGCTAAGCGCGATAGGCTTTCCGTTGAGCGAGGAGCTTAGAATTGTGCCACGCAGCCGAGCGTTCTTCCAAGTTGTCGACCAAAGAAAGGAATGTTTCAGGTCGGCATCTGTGAGGTTTGCGCCGTCAAAGATCACGTTAGTGAAGTCTCCGTCGACCATGATCGCGGTGTTCAGGTTCGACCTTCGGAAGGTTGCCGAGTTTGCTTGAACGTAATTGAGATGCGCCCCTGTCAGGTCGGCTAGCGTCAGATCGGCGCCCGTCAAGTTTGTCGCGTAGAGGTTAGCGCCCCTCAGCGATGCGCTCCCGAGTTGGGCGCCGCGTAGATTATACCTCGTGAGGTCGAAGCCGTTGAGGTCTGCGTATTTCAAGCTTGGTGTGAAATGGCGTTTCTCCCTCCGCGCATTCCAGCTTTCGGCGCCCTCTCTCAACCATTTGAAATGCGACGCGTTTGCCATCAATCCCCCGTGCACATTAGCGCGCAACACAAGAGACTCGATCGCTTACGGCGCCTTGGATTTCTGCACCACAACGTGTTTATTGTCTAGCGCTTGCAACTAACGCCCGTGGGCCTTCTTATCTTCTCGTACATGTCCTCGGCCGCCCGTGATGCTTCGCGGGCGGTTTCTTCCCATCCGCTGTCGGGCATAGCCGAGCGGAACTTGTTTCGGGCGGACTTCCCGACACAATCTCTGCCCGTCTCTTTGCCAATGTGGTTCTGTTCGGGCGAACACCGCCGCACCAGATGTGCACGCTACTATTCTTGACGCTGCTTCAAGAGATGATTGAGCAACGCTTAACTCATAGTGCACTCGTTGGCGAATAGAGTTGTGTAACACAACGTCTTGCCTTCACCGCCCCGGCCGCCCGGTCTTGCCCTTCGTCCGGCTCTTCCGTTTCTGCTCGCCCGGATCCTCATAGCTCCCGACGCCCGTCTTGCCGCGCGCCAGCGGGCGCACGTCGTCGCGTTCCGGCTGGCCCTCCATCAGCGGCGAAAACCGCTTCGTGCTCTTCGAGGCGTCCGGCTTTTCCGGCAGGTGGCCGGTGACCGGTTTTTCGGTGCGGCCGACGGTCATTTCGTCGAGGTCGTTGCGGCGGAAAAGGGATTTGCCTGCCGGGGTGGTCGGGTCGCGGCCCATCTCGTCGAGATTGGGGCGGGAGAAGTAGGAGGGCGGAGCAAGATCGCCCCCCTCTGGCCTGCCGGCCATCTCCCCCACAGGTGGGGAGATAGACTCGCGGCGCCCGCTCGCTCCCTTGCCGACGGCTCCGCCCTCATGCTGAGGCGCGGAGGCCGTAGACCGGAGCCTCGAAGCATCCTTCCGCCCAGCTTCCATCGACTTTGCTTCCTCGCGCGCCATCGGATCGTCCATGACGGCGAGTTCGGCGGCCTTGAGGCGCTTGATCTCGTCGCGCAGGCGGGCGGCCTTTTCGAAGTCGAGGTCGGCGGCGGCGTCGCGCATCTGTTTTTCCAGCGCGTTGAGATGGGCCTGCAGGTTGCCGCCGACGAGGTTGCCGCCGTCGGCAAAGCCCTTGCCGGAAGCGCCGGAGATATCGGCGCGGACGTGGTCGCGCTCGTAGACGGAATCGAGGATGTCGGAGATCTTCGCCTTCACCGATTCCGGCGTGATGCCGTGCTCCTCGTTGTAGGCCATCTGCTTTTCGCGGCGGCGCGCGGTTTCCTCCATGGCGCGCGACATCGAGCCGGTGACGGTGTCGGCATAGAGGATCACCTTGCCGTCGACGTTTCGCGCGGCGCGGCCGATCGTTTGAATGAGGGACGTTTCGGAGCGCAGGAACCCTTCCTTGTCGGCGTCGAGGATGGCGACGAAGCCGCATTCGGGAATGTCGAGGCCCTCGCGCAAGAGATTGATGCCGACGAGGCAGTCGAAGGCGCCGAGGCGGAGATCGCGGATGATCTCGATGCGCTCCAGCGTGTCGATGTCGGAGTGCATGTAGCGGACGCGGATGCCCTGCTCATGCAGGTATTCGGTGAGGTCCTCGGCCATGCGCTTGGTGAGCACGGTGCAGAGCGTGCGGTAACCCTTGGCTGAAGTTTCGCGGATCTCGCCGAGCACGTCGTCGACCTGGGAGCGGGCGGAGCGGACCTCGACCGGCGGGTCGATGAGGCCGGTCGGGCGGATCACCTGTTCGGCGAAGACGCCGCCGGACTGCTCCATCTCCCAGCCGCCGGGGGTGGCGGAGACGGCGACGGTATCCGGGCGCATCGCATCCCATTCCTCGAAGCGCAGCGGCCGGTTGTCCATGCACGACGGCAGGCGGAAGCCGTATTCGGCGAGCGTCGCCTTGCGGCGGAAGTCGCCGCGGTACATGCCGCCGATCTGCGGGATGGTGACGTGGCTCTCGTCGATGAAGACGATGGCGTTGTCGGGGATGTATTCGAAGAGGGTGGGCGGCGGATCGCCGGGATCGCGGCCGGTGAGATAGCGCGAATAGTTCTCGATGCCGGCGCAGGAGCCGGTCGCTTCCAGCATCTCGATGTCGTAGCGGGTGCGCTGCTCCAGGCGCTGGGCCTCCAGCAGGCGGCCGGCTTTTTCCAGCTCGGCGAGGCGGAGCTTCAGCTCCTCCTTGATCGCCTTGATGGCGCCGTTCAGCGTCGGACGGGGGGTGACGTAGTGCGAATTGGCGTAGATCTTCACCGATTTCAGGTCGCCGGTCTTCTGGCCGGTCAGCGGGTCGAACTCGGTGATGGCGTCGATCTCGTCGCCGAACATCGAGATGCGCCAGGCGGCATCTTCCAAGTGAGCCGGGAAGATCTCGATGGTGTCGCCCCGCACACGGAAGGAGCCGCGCTGGAAATCCATGTCGCGGCGCTTGTACTGCTGGGCGACGAGGTCGGCCAGGAGCTGGCGCTGGTCGAGGCGGTCGCCGACCTCCATCTGGAAGGTCATGGCGGTATAGGTCTCGACCGAGCCGATACCGTAGATGCAGGAGACCGAGGCGACGATGATGCAGTCGTCGCGTTCGAGCAGCGAGCGCGTCGCCGAGTGGCGCATGCGGTCGATCTGCTCGTTGATCGAGGATTCCTTCTCGATATAGGTGTCCGAGCGCGGGACGTAGGCCTCCGGCTGGTAATAGTCGTAGTAGGAGACGAAATACTCGACGGCGTTGTCAGGGAAGAAGTTCTTGAACTCGGAATAGAGCTGGGCGGCGAGCGTCTTGTTGGGCGCGAGGATCACGGCCGGGCGCTGCGTTGCCTCGATCACCTTGGCCATGGTGAAGGTCTTGCCGGAGCCTGTGACGCCGAGCAGCACCTGCGAGCGGTCGCCATTGTCAAGGCCCTCGACGAGGTCCTTGATGGCGGTCGGCTGGTCGCCGGCGGGCTGGTAGTCGGAGGCCATGCGGATCACGATGCCGCCTTCGGATTTCTCCGGCCGGGCCGGGCGGTGCGGCGTCCAGATCTTGCCGTTCTTGTGCAGCGGATTGCCGGATTCGATCAGCGCCGCCAGCGCCTCGACGGTGGCGGTGACGGCGGTGCCTGCCTTGAGCTCGGCGGCCTCTTCCAGCGTCGTGTTCATGCCGGACACGGGGTTGAGGCCAGCGGCGGCGCGCGTCTTCGGGTCGGTCGAGCCGCCCATGGAGGTGCCTCTCGCCGACTTCGATGCGGCGATTTCCACCTTCTTGCGGTGCTTGCCCGCCTTGGAGGCGATCTCGCGCTGGCTTTCGACGGACGAGGCCTCCGCCTCGGCCTCGAGCTGCTTCACCCAGTCGGCGACGCTGCCGTTCAGGGGAGCGCCTTCGAAGGACGACTGCGGGGCTTCCTCGAAGCCATTCGGGGCGGGAGATTTCTTCGGAGATTTGGCCATGGGCGGAATATGGCGAGAGTCAGCGCGAAAGAAAAGGGGCAAAGAGTACAAAAGGGAAACGAATGAATCGTTCGGTTTTCGCCAACAGTTTGGCGCTTCAGGGTCGCAGGCGAGGGCGCCTCATCTAGGCCGGCGGATGGCGCGGATCTTGCCGCTGTTGCCGCCGCCCGCGAAGAAGCGGTCGCCGCCATCGGATTCGAGGCCGGAGACGGCGGTGCCTTCGGGCATGTCGAGGCTCTGCAGCACCTCGCCGGTGACGGGGTCGATGCGGCGCACGTCGCTTTCATCGCCTTCCCAGGTGCCGTGCCAGAGCTCGCCGTCGACCCAGGTGACGCCGGTGACCATGCGGTTGGATTCGATGGTGCGCAGGATGTCGCCGGTTGCCGGATCGATCTGGTGGATCTTCCGGTCGCGATGCTGGCCGACCCAGAGCGTGCCTTCCGACCAGGCGAGCCCGGAATCGCCGCCGTGTCCGGGGGCGGGAATACTGGACAGCACCGCGCCGGACGCCGGTTCGATCTTCAGGATACGGTCCCCGGCGATCTGGAAGAGGTGGCGGCCGTCGAAGGCCGTTCCGGCATGCGAAGCGACGTCAATGGAGCGCAACTGCCGGCCGTCGTCCGGATCGAAGGCGTGCAGCTTCTCGCCCGAGGCGAACCAGACCTGCCGGCCGTCGAAGGTGACGCCGGCGACGCTCGGGGCGTCCTCGAAGGGACCATATTCGCGAATGATTTCAGCTACAGATTTTTTCATGGCGTCCATCCTAGTCGCTCGGCAGCGGGCCGGGGAGTAACAAAACTGTCGGGAATGCCACGGCGGGCGGCGCCATCCAGCGGCGCGCCCTGCCGTTGCCGAAGGATAACACCTTTCCCGCACTCGCGAGCGCATCGAGCGCCCGCTGCACGGTGCGCGGGCTTGTTCCGAGGGCGATCGCCAGCGCCGAACTCGACCAGGCTTCGCCGTCCGCCAGCAAGGCGAGCAGGAAGGCGTTCTCTTCTTCGACCGGTGGGGCGAGGACAGCGATGTCGCGTTTTCCTCGCGACATCAGCACAAAGCCGCGCTTCGTCGCCTTGATATCGGCAAGCGTTTCCAGAGCCGCGCGCAGCCGCCCGATCTCGACCCGCAGCCGCGCCCGGTGCGATTCATCGGCATGCCTTGCGCGAAAGGCGCGGGACAAGAGGACTGCGCGCGGCGCATCGCCGGGGGCGGCTTCGGCCAATGTCCGTGCCAGCGCGAAAAGCACCGGCCGGCCGGCGAGCGGCACCACGTGGCTGCCATTGCGCACGACGTTGCGGCACGCATCGATCACCAGAGTATCCGAGGCGAGCAGGCCTTCGACCTCCGCAAGCCGGATTACCCGCTCTTCGCCGTGGGCGACAAGGCGTGCGGCGGGCGCATCGAGTACCTGTGCCGCCTGCTCCACCTCGACGCTCAGCGCGGGGATGCCGGCGCTCCGCGCCGCATCAGTCGCCCTTGCCAGGGCTTCCCGTGCGGTCCTTGTCCGCAGCCTCCTGATCTCGATGCCGGCGACCGCCAGTTCGTGGCCCGCGCGCAGGGCAGGCGGGAGGGGCGCCGGATCGAGATCGGCAAGGCGGCGTTCGGCTTCGTCGAGATGGCCGATCAACAGCAGGCGGCGCACCTGCAGATTGCCGGCATGCGCCGCGTTGAGGCGGTCGCCGTGGCTTTCCAGCGTCCGGCGTGCGGCATCCAGGGCCTTTTGCGGCCAGGTGAGGTCGCGCGAGACGAGGGCGATCTCGGCTTCGGCGACAATGCAGCGGGCGCGGGCGACGGCTTCCCGTGGTCCGAAGCCGCGCGCGGCAGCTTTCAGCAGGGCCTTGGCGCGGACGAGATCGCCGAGTTGCGCCATGGCGATGCCCCTGAGTGCAAGCGCCGGCGGATCGTCACGCAGGGAGACGCGCTTCAGCGCGCCGAGCGTATCGCCCGAGGCAAGCGCCTGCGCTGCCGCGGTGATCAGCGAGTCCATGCAAATCCCGTCACACTTGTAACTCCCGGCCTTCGTGCTTCCAGCGGTAGTTTATTCCCGACCAGCAGGCAACAGGGCGCGCCGCCAAGCCGGCGACCAGCAACCAAAGGAGACTGAAGATGATGGAACATACAACCGGATCACGGGCCGAGTGGCTTGCAGCGAGGCTCGAGCTGCTGGAGCAGGAGAAGGAACTGACGAGGCGCAGCGACGAGGTGGCCGAGCGGCGCCAGCAGCTGCCCTGGGTGAAGATCGACAAGGACTATCGGCTCGAGACAGAGGCGGGCACCGTGCCGCTTTCCGCACTCTTCAAGGGCCGCTCGCAGCTGCTCGTCTACCATTTCATGTTCGGCCCGGATTATACGGCCGGTTGCCCGTCCTGCTCGGCGATCGCCGACGGCTTCAACGGTGTGGTCGTACATCTGGAAAACCATGATGTGGCGTTCAGCGCCGTATCCCGGGGGCCGCTGGCGAAACTGCAGGAATTCAAGCGGCGCATGGGCTGGACCTTCGACTGGGCCTCGTCGGCGGGCAGCGATTTCAATCACGATTTCAACGTCTGGTTCACGCCGGAGGAGCAGCGCGACGGCATTGAATACAATTACCGCCGCGAGCCGCCGATGCCGGGACCGCTGGCCGCCAGGGGTGGCGAAGGGCCCGCGGCCCAGGTCGCCTCGGCAACGGGAACCGATGTCGCGACCTTTATACGCGAAAGGCCGGGGCTCAGCGCCTTCGTGATGCAGGATGGCGCGATCTACCACACCTACTCGTCCTATGCGCGCGGGCTGGACGGCGTCTGGGGGATGTACCAGTGGCTCGACCGCGCGCCGCTCGGCCGCAACGAGACCGGCATCTGGTGGCGTCACCATGACAAATACGGGGTGAGCTGATGTCGCGGCTACCGCATTCCACCCCCAGCGCCGGCGGCAACGCCGCCGGCCTTTCCTCGGGCGTCGCCCGCTGGCTGTCATTGGCCGCCGCGCCGACCTTCGCGGCCATGGCCTTTCTAACGGCAGGCGGTGCGCCGTCCGACATGATCTGCGCCATGCATGGCGCCTCGATGTTCGGCGGCATGGTGCCGATGTACCTGCTGATGAGCCTGTTTCATGCCGGTCCGTGGCTGAGACTGGTGGCGGGCGCAGAGGGAAGCGCTCGCCGGGGATGAGCCGGCGAGCGGTCGAGTCTTGGAGCGGGAAATTTGCGCCGCTCCCGACCGCTATCGGCCCATGACGGTCATCGCGACTAGGCGCAGCATTTCGCACCGGTCGCCGGTCCGCAGCAGGCGGCAACCTGGGCCTGTTCCGCCAACCACCGGTCACGCGGCTTGCAGCTTGCGGCACGCGGCGCAAGTTCGACATGCACCGCGCCGTCACAGACAACGGGGGTCGAAGCGCAATAAAGCTGCATTGGCTGCACGCCATCGCTCACTTCGAAGGTCAGTTTCGCTGAGCCGCCCAGCTGCACATGCTCAGAGACCTTGCGGATGATGGCGGCGAATTTGCCTGCCGGCATATGGGTGCGGTCGTCTTCGTCGATATCCCAAAGCTGTACGAAAATTTCCACCCAAGCCTCCGGGTTGGCTCCGCAGTCGAGCGCCTGGAACTGACCGGCTTTCACTTCGGTGACGTGATAGCCGGGCTTCACGGGGCGGCCGCCATAGTGGAACACTAGAGGCAAATCGCGGGAGGCGGCGAGCCCATCGAGCAGCAGGCCGAGCCTAATATCCTGAGAAGAGGTCTTGTTCACTGCATTCATCTGCGATATTCCATATTTCAACATTTCAAGGATTGTTGAAATATGGATGAACGTCAAGCTCTCGCTTCATTTGGCGCGCTTTCCCAGGAAACCCGCCTGCAGATCGTCCGTATGCTCGTGGTTGCCGGTCCTGATGGCATGGCGGCAGGCACGATTGCGGAAAAGCTCGAAGTCTCGCCGTCGAATGTTTCCTTCCACCTGAAGGAGCTGGATCGCGCCGGCATTATCAGCCAGCAGCGCGAAGCCCGCTCGATCATCTACACCGCGAATTACGATGCCCTCGGCGGCCTCGTGCGCTTTCTGATGGAAGACTGCTGCGCCGGCCATCCGGAAATCTGCGCGCCGGCGGCCGAGGTTGCGGCCTGCTGCGCGCCGGTCGAAGGCACGGTTCAATGATCACGCTGACGCGGTTGGGGGCTTGAAACTATGACGTCGTTTCCGCTTTCGCGCCGCCTTGTTTCGGAAGGACTCGGCACGGGCATTCTGGTCGCGACCGTCGTCGGTTCGGGCATCATGGCGGATCGTCTGACCGATGATACGGCGCTTGCCCTGCTCGGCAACACACTGGCGACGGGGGCAATGCTCGTCGTGCTGATTACCGTTCTCGGGCCGATATCGGGCGCGCATTTCAATCCGGTCGTCTCGCTGGTCTTTGCGCTGCGTCGCGAATTGCCAGCCGCGTCCGTGCCGACCTACATCGCCGCGCAGACTTTTGGCGGCATTGCAGGCACGATGCTCGCGCATGGCATGTTCGCGCTACCCTTGCTGCAGGCGTCGGAAACGATACGGTCAGGCGGCGCGCAATGGCTCGCAGAGGTGGTGGCAACCTTCGGCCTAGTCTTCGTCATCCTTTCGGGCATCCGGTTTCGCGCCGATGCCGTGGCATGGCTGGTCGGCCTCTATATCACCGCCGCTTACTGGTTCACCGCTTCCACGTCCTTCGCCAATCCGGCCGTCGCAATCGCCCGATCGCTGACGAACACATTCTCGGGCATCCGCCCGATCGATCTGCCCGGCTTCATCGTCGCGGAAATGATAGGCGCATTGCTGGCGATGATGCTCGTTGGCTGGCTGCTGATGGACGCCCGTAATTCCCAATCTCTCTCCAAGACGGAACCCACCTCATGAGCATGGACGTCACGATCTATCACAACCCCGAATGCGGCACCTCGCGCAATACGCTGGCAATGATCCGCAATGCCGGCATCGAGCCGACTGTCATCGAATATCTGCAAAATCCGCCGAGCCGCGAAGAACTCTTGAAGATGATTGCCGATGCAGGCTTGAGCGTGCGCGAGGCGATCCGCGAAAAGGGCACGCCCTATGCCGAGCTTGGCCTCGACAATCCGGAGCTGACCGACGAGCAACTGCTCGACGCCATGCTGAAGGACCCGATCTTGATTAACCGGCCCTTCGTTATCTCGCCTGTTGGTACCCGCCTTGCCCGGCCGTCGGAAGTCGTGCTCGAAATCCTGCCCGATACGCACAAAGGCCCGTTCGCCAAGGAAGACGGCGAGCAGGTTCTGGATGCGGAAGGCAAGCGACTTGTCTGAACGGGTGCCGCTTTTTGCCGTGCTTGCGCTCGGCGTCACACAGATCATCGGCTACGGCACCCTCTATTACAGTTTCAGCATTCTCGCTTCCGATATGGCCGCGCAATTCGGCTGGTCGAGCGAGTGGGTTTTCGGCGCTCTTTCGGCGGCCCTTCTGACAGGCGGCCTCACGGCGCCATGGCTCGGGGCATTGTTCGACAAAATCGGAGCCGGCCGCGTGATGGCGATCGGCTCGCTTGTCGCGGCCCTCGCTCTCATCGCCTGCGCCTTCGCGCCGACCAGGGCAGCTTATGTTTTGGCTCTCATTGCCATCGAAGTCGCTTCCAACCTCGTCCAGTATAGCGCGGCGTTCGCGCTTCTGGTTCAGTTGCGGCCGCAGGTCGCTTCCCGCAGCATCACCTATCTGACGCTCATCGGCGGTTTTGCATCGACGATTTTCTGGCCGATCACCACGGCGCTGCATTCGCATCTCAATTGGCAAAACGTCTATCTGGTTTACGCCGCCCTCAATCTGGCTATCTGCCTGCCGATCCATGCATGGCTGTCGCGCAGCGCGACCACTGAGCGGGCCGCCGCCTCGACCGCGGCTCCGCCAGTGAAGGGAATCTTGGCACCAGAGCGCCGCAGGCTCGGCTTTGCCGTGATGGTAACGGGCTTCTCGCTTATGTCGCTGGTCAGTTCGGCCATGCTAGTGCATCTCGTACCGTTGCTTTCGGGCCTCGGGCTCGGCGCAACTGCAGCGCTCGTTGGCACGCTGTTCGGCCCGTCGCAGGCCGGCAGCCGGTTGACCAACATGGTCTTCGGCAAGAACCTACCGCCGCTCGGCCTTGCAGTAACAGCGGCAACGCTTCTTCCGGTCGGCGTGCTGGTTTTGCTGCTTTCCGCTCCATCCGTGCCGGGGGCTATGGTCTTCGCCGTGATTTTCGGCATGGGCAATGGCCTGCTCAGTATCGTCTCCGGCACCTTGCCACTGCATCTCTTCGGCAGCGACGGTTACGGCAAACTGCAAGGCAAGATGATGGCGGCGCGGCTAACCCTGTCTGCCTTGGCGCCGTTCGTGCTGGCCTTCGCGATGGAGAAATTGGGTATCTCGCTGTCGCTCGGTATCACGGTTGCATTCGGCGGGCTTTCGATTGTCGCTTTGTCGTCCATCGGGTTTCTGCGATGACCGCTTTTGGCCCAAAGCAGACCTGACGCTCGAACTGCTCTATCAATCTGACTCTAGAGACGCTGGGAAATCTCCATTGATCAAAGGGACGCTCCTCAGCATGCGCAGAACATCTGGTATCCGCACGTCGACGCTGCCATAAATGAGCTTCATCGAGGGGAGGCATCATGATGCAGAAGAATGCGCCGGACTTCAGCCTTGAGGACAAGGTGACTTTCGTGACGGGAGCGAGCCGTGGCATCGGTCGAGCTTGCGCACTTGCCTGTGCCGCAGCGGGCTCGAATATTGTTTTGGGGGTCCGCGATGTCGCAGCGTCGGCGGGCCTGGTTGCCGAACTCGAGGGCGCGGGACGAAAGGTCCTCCCTGTTGAACTGGACATTCCCAATAAGGCCCACATCGCACAAGCCGTCGACGCGGCGCTTACGACGTTCGGTCGGATCGACATCCTCGTCAACAACGTCGGCGTGGCTCCGGGCAATCTCGCGGAACTCGTTGAGGAGAAGGACCTTGACGAAATACTCGATGTCAACATCAAGGGCACTTTTCTGATGACGCAGGCAGTGGGCCGTCAGATGATCAAGCGCAATAGCGGCCGGATCATCAACATCAGCTCACAGGCCGGTACCGTGGCACTGCGCGGCGAGGCAATCTATTGCATGAGCAAGGCGGCAATTAATCACCTCACGCGCTGCCTCGCAGCCGAATGGCCACGCTATAATGTCACCGTAAATACCGTCTCGCCGACGTTCATCCACACGGATGGCACAGCACCTTTTCTGTCCGATGCCGACAATCGCAAAGCGACGCTCGCTCACATTCCACTCGGCCGGATCGGTGAAACCGATGATGTGGTGGGTGCCGTCGTCTTCCTTGCATCACCGGCTGCGAGCCTGATCACCGGCGCGAACCTGCTGGTGGACGGTGGATGGTCGGTCGCCTGAGGCCGAGGCGCTCCTGCAGCGCAAGTCTGATGCAGACGAGAACGACGATTTCCCCGGATAGGATCGCCATACGTCATCGGCAAAGGCGATCTAAGATCTCGGCCAGCATTACCCGGGGAACAATGCCTATGCCCGCTTCTGGCGCGCTAAGAAGACATCGCCTGATGACCGCTTTGCGGCCCAGGGCGGCCATGCTTCGATTACGCGCGGGGGTGGACTATGTGAACTTGGGGTAGCCGGACGTTTCGCTCAGCCTACGGAAGTTCGATCTCGCCGTCCACCACGTGTTTGAGCCCGGTGCCTTCCGCCGTTAGCGTTATGCGGACCTTCAACTTCTTGCCGCCGACCTGCCCCTTGCGCACCGTCTCCTCGATCTTGCGCTGCGACGTGACGCCGACTTCCTTCAGGAACTTGCGGATCGACATGTTGAAGGCGTCTTCGCTCATGGCGGAACTCCTCTATGTGCGAAAGGGATTGTAATGGAAGGTAAATCGTCAAGGAAGTAGGCAGTGACGCGCGTGAAAAATTTCGGCGACATAGATCGGCGTTAGGGGTCGCTTTGGGTCGAGACGCGACCTTTGCGCGACCCGGCGCCACGACAAATTGGAACAGCGACCAGTCAGTGCGCAGAGGTGAAGTTGCGGTCTTGCCATTGCTGCAGGCTGCGTCCGTGGGTGGCGTTGCAGCGGCCGGCTCCAGTAAAACGCGCGCAAATTCGCATGTTACAAGGGAACTTTTAGCATCAAGCCCGATTTTACAATCATATATCACCGGATGGAGCGATCTAATGGCACAACCCCAGAATGCAGCAATGCATCGACGAGTGCCTCAGCCGCGATTCCGTCTGTCTCTCGACCCAATGCACAGCAGACTGCGAGCACGTAGCCGACATGAGCGTTTGTGTCGAGGCTGGCGCGGACGCACGGAAGGCTGTCGCCAGCGTTGGACAGATGGTCATTGAGATAAATACGGCTGTCAAAGGCGTGCGATGGTTGGCGATCACGATGGCCTGCGCCTGCTGCGCTACCTGTACGACGACGCAAGCTCCGAACATGCGCAGCAAAGGATATGTCTCCGAAAAGCTATACGGCGTGAAGGCGAGACCGCGGGTCGCCTACGGGAAGAAAATCCCCGGTAGCCGGTATATGCTTGGCGGGCCCTATGTGGTGAAAGGCAAGCGTTACTATCCGAAGGAAGACCCGGATTACGACAGGAAGGGCGTCGCGTCCTGGTACGGCTCGGCGTTTCAGGGGAGGCGGACCGCGAATGGCGAAGTTTACGACGCGGATCACCTTTCCGCCGCGCATCCGACCCTTCCTTTGCCCAGCTATGTGCGGGTGACCAATCTTGAAAACGGTTCTTCGCTCATCGTGCGCATCAACGATCGCGGTCCCTATCATAAAGGTCGCATCATCGACGTTTCCAGCAAGGCGGCAGACATGCTGGACCTGAAGCACAGTGGCACGGCCTCTGTCAGGGTGCAGTATGTGGGCCGCGCCCGATTGGGCGGAGACGATATGCCCGATCTCATCGCCTCCTACATCAAGAAGGATGATCGCTTTCCGGCCGTCAATCCGGAGCCTCGGATCGCAACCGGTGTGATAATGGCCTCGAAACGGTGGATGGGCGATTATTCGCCAAGTGACAGTCAGTCCCTCCGGTCGACGCAGACGAACCTTGCCGAGCACACGCCGAGCGCCTCCTACCAGACAGCGGCCAAAGCCGCGGCTGCTTTCCAGACATTCGAGCAATTTGTGATGTTGTCCGAGACCGGCAACGTCACCTTGGAACGGCCGCCTGAACATACTCCATCGCTGTCGCGAAACGTCGCGATCGCATCACTGGATCAGGACGTTGTCTTCCTGCCTGACGGTAAGGTCCGCAACCTGTTGACGCCGGCTGTCACATATTGCTTGGGCAAGGATGGTCATGACGGTGTACGCGAGATGTGTGAGTTTCAGGGTCTCCCTCTGCCGGGGCGCGATCGCAATAAGCATCTGACCGGGGTGGTCTCCATAAGGCGGCGCTGCTCTTGCCAACACGGCTACCGCTGGCGACAGCAATCAGCCCTACCTGGAGTCCGCAAAGGTCCATCACGCGACATGCCCGGCACTGCCGTCGAGCGGCAGCAATCGGTCGGATCGTGATCTTCTCGGCGTATGGAGAGGGCAGACACATCGAGGGAACTCAGACGACACGACCGCGGGACAAACGATGTCGACCGCAGTACGGTTTGGTTGCAATTCCCGAATCGAAAATAGAATGCGGTCGTTCATCTGATCCACGCAGCAGGAACAAATTCCGCTGAGTTACAGCCTACTCGTTAGGGTCGAACCGCCGTCATTCCTGAGTTCCTGCCGGGCGCGGCTGCACGGCTGCCCATTGCTTGCCGCCTTGCTTGACATGTTCAGCTGCGTCGGCCTGCCACGCGGCGAGATCATCGTGCGAACCGGCAACCATGTAGAGTTTGCCATCGACGATGACCCAGGATTCGGGGTTCGCTGGTACTAGAACGTGATTGATGATTGCGCCAGCGCAGAAGCCCCCGAATTGTGGCGCATAGTGATCGGGATCAGCGATAAACATGTCGCGATGGGCGACGCTGGCAAACCGCCACCTAGCGTCATTCCACATATATTCAAATGAACTGCTGCCTTTAGTCGCTTTGCCCTCGGTGAAGTAGGCGACTGTGTCATAGCCCTTGATTGCGATATGATTCACGCCAGCAGCGGCAATCGGCTTCGTATTCTCGGCATTGATGGCTCCTGCCGTTGCGAATTGCAGAACGACGATGCAAAGCGTCCATCCGAGTGATCGTGCAAGTGTCACGCGCATTCGCCGGTCCTCCGAAAAGAGGCCTGCGGCGCTCGCTAGGTAGGTCATTCAGGCCGCGCTCGGCGCTCGCCGTGGCCATTCGCAATCTAGTCCCAAATTGTATCAATTCGTCCTATTGTTGACGAGTCAAAACTGGGCGGTGCTGGCGGCGCGCCGGAATAAGCCAGTCCGCCGGGAGGCGGCATGTGGAAGAGCATGGACCGAGACGCAAGCTCACCACGATCCTCAGCGCGGATTGTGCAGGCTATTCCCGCTTGATGCGGGCCGACGAAGAGGGAACCTTTCGGGTCCTTCAGTCGTGCCTTGAATTGATCGCTCGGACCATCGGCGAACACGAGGGCCGCGTCTTCGGCGGCGCTGGCGACAGTGTGGTTGCGGAGTTCCCCAGTCCGGTCGAGGCCGTGCGGGCCGCCGGAGAGATTCAGAAAGCGATCGCGGCCCTGGGAGCCGGACTTGTCGAGGACCGTAGAATGCGGTTCCGGATCGGGATAAACCTTGGCGATGTGATCGTCGAGGGCGACAACCTGATCGGCGATGGCGTCAATGTCGCCGCGCGGCTACAGGGCCTTGCAGAGCCTGGGGGTATCTGCATTTCGGCCGGCGTCCACGAACAGGTGAAGAACAAGCTTACCCTTGCCTGGGATGACCTTGGCGATCAGAGTGTTAAGAACATCGCCGAGCCCGTGCGGGCATTTCGGACACGAGCCGGAGTGCCCGGTCCTAATCGAGCACCAACCGCGAAAACCACCGCTCGCCGGCCTCTGCTGCTGGCGGGAACGGGACTTCTCGCGGCCCTGGCATCGATCGCCTTGATTGCTTCTTATTCAGGCTGGCCAAGCCGACCGCCGCAATGCGGCCGGGCCTCAATCGCCGTGCTGCCGTTCGCAAATTTGAGCGGTGATCCGGCGCAGGAATATTTTAGCGACGGAACAACCGAAGACGTCACCGCAGCGCTCGGCCGATTTAGCGATCTTGCTGTAACAGCCCACGCTGCCGCGATGCCCTATAAAGGAAAGCCCGTGCGGCCCGAAGAGATCAGCCGCGATCTGGGTGTGTGCTACATTCTCACCGGCAGCGTGCGCAGGAGCGGAGAAAAGTTTCTCGTCACGGCGGAACTCACCGACACTCATGATGGCCGACATCTGGATTCTTACAGTGAGGGCGGGGACATCAAGGACCTTTTCGATGCAAGGAACCAGCTCACACTTGGCGTCGTCGGCAAACTGGCCATCAGAATAGAGGATCTTGAGAGGCGGCGCGCTCTCAAGAAGCCGACCGCCAATCTTGACGCTTACGATCTCGTCCTGCGTGGGCGGGACCTCTACGCAAGGAACACGCGCTCCGCAAACAACGATGCGCGCGAGCTATACGAGAAGGCGATCCAACTCGATCCGACCTATGCATCTGCCTACGCTGCGCTCGGCAAGACATATAAGGCAGCCGCCTTTTCCGGCTGGACGGAATTTATAGATGACGCATTTGTGCAGGCGGAGCGGTTGGCTCGGAGGTCCATCGAACTCGACAAAGACAGCGCCGAGGCGCACCGCCTGCTGGGCGACGTCTACTCCTATCGCCGGCAGTTCGACCTCGCAGTCAGCGAGTTGGGTTGGGCAATCGAACTCAATCCAAGCGATGCCGAGGGATATGTCTACCGTGGTGGGCTGGTCGCGTCGTTGGGTCGGTCGGCCGATGCGATCGCCGATTTCGAAATCGCAAAGGCCCTGGACCCGGTTTTGAGCTTCACGTCTCCCGGTTTCGGCTTTGCCTTTTACCTCCAGCATCGCTATGAAGACGCTGTCACGACGTTCGCACAAGGCGCTCACGCCGCACCGCACGACATTATCATTCGAGCTGGCCTTGCCGCCTCATACGGCCAGCTCGGGCGCAAGCCGGAAGCAGCTCAGGCCGCTGCCGATGTTCTGCGCACCTGGCCGTTCTTCAAAGTGGACCAGTTCATCACGAACTTCCAGTCAGAACAAGATCGTGCATTGATTGCGGAGGGCCTGCATAAGGCCGGGCTGGAATAAGGCTCCGATCAGACGCGAGTATACAATGTTTTGTCTGGGCGTGTGATCGAGCCTCAGGCCTCGCTGTCAGTGGCCGCTTCTGGCGCAATGCGGACGCGGAGCCATGACTGCTGTCGGCCCAAAGCGGACAGATTGATGCACTTCATCTTGTCGACTGCTAGCGGAAGAGATTGAGGAAATCGTCCATTAAGTGCTCAGCTTTGTCCTTGGTATCAAGTAACTTGAGCATGTGGTGCGAGCGCTCGTTTCCGAGGTACGGCGCTGAGGAGAACCATCCGCCATCGACCACGACGTCGGTGCCGGTAATGTAGGATGACTCGTCACTGGCCAGGAATAAGGCCGTAAAAGCGATCTCTTCTGCCCTGCCGCTTCTCCGTAGCAGGATCGTGTTCTTCATCACCCTGGACTGCATCTTCTTCACGATCGGATTTGAACTCATCGCCGCGGTCAGATCGGTCTCGATAAAACCAGGCTGGATGACGTTGCAGCGGATTCCCCAGTCGGCGTACACATACGCCGCGGAACGCGACAGTCCCTCAAGTGCCCATTTGGAGGAGGAGTATCCGGTGGCGAAGTTGCCGGTGATGCCTGCAACCGACCCGATGTTGACTATCGAGCCTCCTCCGGAGTCCCTGATCAGTGGCGCGCAAGTCTGGATACCCCTCAGAGTGCCAGTGACGTTGATCTCAAAAATCTTGTTCCACTCGTCGATGTCGACTTTGGGAAACCGCACGAGGGCATTGCTGCCGACGATGTTCATGAGAACATGCAACGCTCCTGCTTGCTCTTTGACATGGATAATGGCGGCGTCCCACTGATCCTGTTCCACAACATCGAGCTGTACGTAATGAGCCTTACCACCATCGGCGTTGATCTCCACGGCCAAGGCATCGCCGCGTTCCTCGTTGCGTCCCGCAATGAAAACCGTCGCGCCCTCCTTCGCGAACAGCCGTGCTGACGCGCGCCCCATGCCGCCGTAACCCCCAGTGATCAATGCCACCTTGTTCGCAAGCCGCATGGTAAACCCTCCACGACGTCGGGATTGTTACGCAAGCCCGATTTCAGTCGGCCGGGTGATCATGATCCGCAGCCGACTAAAGCTGTCAAGGGCCAAGGTTCGACATCGATGACCGCAATTGGCGCAAAGCGGACATGGTGCCATGACCGCTTTCGGCCCAAAGCGGACAATAGAATGTTGCATATCGTTTCAAGACCATCTTCATCAATCCAGCGCATGTTTCGTTCAGACGCGAGATGGGAATTTCTTTGAACAGCAACCATGGGGAGCGGTCTTGCGAGTCTTGATACGCTGCTTCTGGATTGGAATTGGTTATGGAGCCGCCGCCTTGACGGCCACCACTATCTGCATGATCGTCAACCAGCTCGTAGCGGGTGTCTGGCCCAACGTGGGAGCGACGCTTTTGCTGATTTTAGCTGCAGCGCCGGTGCTGGGACTCAAGGCACTCCCGCTTGCCGCACTAGCGATCGTTGCCTCAGAGTTCACCACTCTACGGACGTGGTTGTATTTTGGCTTGGTCGGAATCGCTATTGGCCATTTTGTAGCGAGCGGGTTCAACGTCAACCTTTTCAATCGTGAAGGTAACGTGGACTACAACTACATCACAGCAATCCTCGCAGCCTTGATTGCGGGAGTTGTCTATTGGCGCGTGACGGTAGATGATTCTGCGGTCGGGTCATGACCGCTTCTGGCGCATTCCGGAAGTGAATTGCACGAACGAAAACAGCCACCCGTCGCATGCCAGATAATTCCCCAAGCGCGAACGTGCTGTCGGTGATACGCTGGCGAGCCTGATGTCCCAACGTGTAAATGCAAGAGCGGGAGTGTGAGATGACGACACTGTTCGTAAGGCACGAGGTTTCGGACTATGCGACCTGGCGCAAGGTCTATGACGCGTTTCGGCCCGTACAGAAGGCAAACGGCGTTATGGCGGAGGCGGTGTATCAAGCCGCCGACAATCCCAACGACGTTACCGTCACCCATGAGTTTGCCACGGTTGAAGCAGCTCAAGCCTTTGGCAAGCTCGAAGAGCTAAGGGCGGCGATGCGCACAGGAGGGGTGCTGGGCGCGCCAACGGTGTGGCTTACCAACAAAGCCTAAGAAACAGCCCGGAACAATGTTTGCGAGAGCGGAGCGGAAGCTTGGCTGGCGCCGAGTGGCGACTGCCTTATTTTCTCGACAAGCGCCCTCCCGATGCCATGTTCGACACCGGCATCATGAAACCTTTTGATTTTTAAGCCGTTGTCGCGCTTATGTCCGACGCTAAATTCAATCCGAAATCGGTCGATGGTCCCGAACCGAACGGTGCCGGGACGTCGCGCCAAGAGAAAGCATCGACTGTCGAGGCCGCGCCGCCGCCAAATGTCATCGAACCCGATCCGGAGCTGACGCCTGAGGAGGCCGAGCAGGCGCGCAAGAGGTACTTGCTCACGCGTTTCTGGATCAGCGCGCGCGGTTACTGGGGCCGCGGCTGCGACCGCTTCGCGTGGCCTTGCTCACTCGGGCTATTGGCCCTGATCGGCATCAATGTCGGCTTCCAGTATGGAATCAACGTCTGGAACCGCGGAATTTTCGACGCCATCGAGCGACACGATGCCAACACCGTCTATTTCCTGAGCGCCGTGTTCCTGCCGCTCGTGCTCGGAAGCGTCGCCCTTGTCACCGTACAAGTCTATGTTCGCATGATGATCCAGCGCCGCTGGCGTTCCTGGCTCACGACCGCGCTCATCGCGCGCTGGCTCGCAAACGGCCGTTACTATCAGTTGAACCTCATCGGCGGCGACCATAAGAATCCCGAGGCGCGCATCTCGGAGGATTTGCGGATTGCCACCGAGTCTCCCGTCGATTTCATCGCCGGTGTCATCTCGGCATTTCTGTCGGCCACGACCTTCATCGTGGTGCTGTGGACGATCGGCGGCGCCTTGAGCCTGACAGTCGCCGGTTCGACGGTCACTATTCCGGGATTTCTCGTTGTCACTGCCGTTCTCTACGCCGTCATTACATCCAGCGTGATCGCGGTCATCGGCCGCCATTTCGTCCAGGTCTCCGAGGTCAAAAACCAAGTGGAAGCCGAATTTCGCTACACGCTGACGCATGTGCGGGAAAACGGCGAGAGCATTGCGTTGCTCGGCGGCGAAGGGGAGGAGCGCAGCGACCTCGACAAGACGTTTACCAACGTGCTCAGGCAATGGGCGCTGCTTGCACACCAGCACATGCGCACGACACTTGTGTCGCAGGGGTCGATGCTGATTGCACCTGTTGTCCCAATCCTGCTTTGCGCTCCGAAGTTTCTCGAGGGCAGCATGACGCTCGGACAGGTGATGCAGGCTGCCTCCGCCTTCGCCATCGTTCAGAGCGCATTCGGATGGCTGGTCGACAACTATCCCCGTCTCGCCGATTGGAACGCCTGTGCACGGCGCATTGCTTCGCTGATGATGTCGCTCGACGGGCTCGAGCGCGCGGAACAGAGCAACGCATTGGGACGCATCACGCGTGGTGAAACTGAAGGCGATGCAATGCTCAGCCTGAACGATCTCTCCGTGTCGCTTGACGACGGCACCGCCGTGGTCAAGGAAACCCAGGTCGTGATCGAACCAGGCGAGCGGGTGCTCGTGGCCGGAGAATCCGGTTCAGGCAAGAGCACGCTGGTGCGGGCCATCGCAGGTCTTTGGCCGTGGGGTGACGGCAGCGTCAATTTCCACGCCGACAGACGACTGTTCATGTTACCGCAACGGCCTTATATCCCTTCCGGGACGCTTCGCCGTGCAGTCGCCTATCCCGGCGCCGCTGATAGCTGGGCGCTGGATAAGATCAAGGCCGCCCTCGACAAGGTGGGCCTCGACTATCTGAACGACAAGATCGAGGAAGATGCGCCTTGGGACCAGACGTTGTCGGGTGGCGAAAAGCAGCGGCTCGCGTTTGCGCGTCTGCTGCTGCACAATCCCGATATCATCGTGTTGGACGAAGCAACGTCAGCACTCGATGAAAAGAGCCAGGACAAGATGATGGAGATGGTGATCCACGAATTGCCTGATGTCACCATCATAAGCGTAGCGCATCGAGCTGAGCTGGAAGCCTTTCATAGCCGCAAGATCACGTTGGAGCGGCGCGAGGGCGGCGCAAAGCTTGTCAGTGATATCGATCTTGTCCAGCGCAAGAGAAAACGGAACTCGCTTTTGCGCCTTTTGGAGAACCGGCGCTCTCTACCGAAAGGCAGCGTGGACTCGAGTAAACGGCGGACCACCGGCGGTCGATAGACAAGACGGCCGCCCTCAACGCCTGCGTCGCAAGTGCTCTAGTTCCGATGATTGGTCAGGCTCGCCCACCCCAGCGCGTGGTAGAGGACAATCGCTCCGATTGTCGCGGTGCCAATTCCGTCAAGCGTGAAGCCCGCGACGGCGAGCTTGAAGTTGCCGGCACCCAGCACGAGCGCGACACCAACCGTGATGAGGTTCCGCGGTTCGCCGAAGTCGACCTTGTTCTCGACCCAGATGCGCCCCGCAGTCGCCGCGATGAGGCCGAAGACGACGATCGAAAGCCCGCCGATAACAGGTCCCGGGATCGTCTGGATGAGTGCGCCGAATTTCGGCGAGAAGCCGAGAAGGATCGCGATCGCGGCCGCAACCAGGAAGACGAGCGTGGAGAAGATGCGGGTCACCGCCATCACCCCCATGTTTTCCGCATAGGTCGTCATGCCCGTGCCGCCGAAGGCGCCCGAGAACATGGTCGCGATGCCGTCTCCGATGAAGGCGCGGCCGAGATAGGGGTCGAGATTGCGCCCCGTCATCGCGCTGATCGCCTTGATGTGCCCCAGGTTTTCCGCAACGAGGATGACGACGACGGGGGCGATCAGCGTCATCGCGGAAGCGGAAAAGACCGGCGCGGTGAAGTGAGGCCAGCCGAACCAGGGAGCTGCCGCGACGCCAGCAAAGTTGATCGGCGCGCCGAGGCCAAGCCCATTCGCGAGCACGAGATAGGCGAGATAGGCGAGCGCGCCGCCAATAAGAATTGGCAGGCGGCGCGCCATGCCGGGCGCATAGACCGCGACCGCGCCGACGGCGGCGAACGTCAGAATGGCGACCCAGCGCGAGAGCTGGTCGCCGCCCGGGTTCGCCGGGCTCGTTCCCGACGCGCTGGCTATGGCAATCGGCGCGAGCACGAGCCCGATTGCGGCGACGATTGCGCCGGTGAGGACGGGTGGCATCAGCCGTTCGATCCAGCGATGGCCAGCGAGCGTGACGATGACGCCGATCAGCGCATAAAGGGCACCTGCGGCGATGATGCCGCCGAGCGCCAGTCCGATGTTCGGATTGGGTGCCCCGGCTACTGCCCCCGTCGCGGCAAGAACGGGGCCGATGAAGGCGAAGGAGGAGCCGAGATAACTTGGCACGCGCCCGCCGACGGCGACGAAGAAAATCAACGTCGAAAGGCCGGAAAAGAAGATCGAGACGTTGGGATCGAACCCCATGATGATCGGGGCGAGCACGGTGGAGCCGAACATGGCCACGACATGCTGGAGCCCGAGCACCATTGTCTGGCCTGCAGGCAGCCGCTCGTCGGGCAGGATGCGCCCTTCCGCCTTCAGCTGCCAACGTGGAAAATAGCCGCCTGTCTCGCCCATCGCTCGCCCCGTTCCGTTCGATGCCCGCCCAGCGACTTTGAGGAATGCTCTCGTAGTGCGTCAAAGGCGTGAAATAGAGTTACCTGTCGTCCGATACTCGACCGTCGCTAGGCTTCGATTCGTTGTATCGGCTCCTCCCGTTCTCCGATACTGATATCGGCTGCTGCTGTCATGGGGTCGAAACGGTTTCCCACAACACTCGACCGCCGAATGACGCTAGCAAGAGATTTAAGTTTTTCGGATAATTCTTGTCTACCTGAAACGATCGCTTCCGGCGCTTTTGACATATCCGGCTTCGCCGTTTGGCCCGAAGCATTTAGCGGCGCCTGGCAATTGCCCGCGTGAAATGGCTCACAGGGGCTGGAGAAAGACGGCTTGCGTCTTACTTCAGGGAGGAAATGGGAAGTGAAGAGCGAAAGGACCCGCGCAATGGCCAAGAACACGATCTGCCTATGGTACGACAAAGACGCCGAGGCTGCCGCCCGGTTCTACGCCGAAACCTTCCCGGACAGCGCGGTGGGTGCCGTCATTCGTGCACCTGGAAACTATCCAGACGGTAAGCAGGGAGACGTGCTGGTTGTTGAATTCACCGTCGCGGGTATTCCTTGCATCGGCTTGAACGGCGGTCCCGCGTTCAAACACAACGAAGCCTTTTCATTTCAGATCGCGACTGACGATCAGGAAGAAACCGACCGCTACTGGAACGCCATTGTCGGCAACGGCGGGCAGGAAAGTGACTGTGGCTGGTGCAAGG
Organism: Rhizobium sp. P32RR-XVIII; assembly: GCF_012641395.1. Taxonomy (GTDB): domain Bacteria; phylum Pseudomonadota; class Alphaproteobacteria; order Rhizobiales; family Rhizobiaceae; genus Rhizobium. The sequence continues at coordinate 187,232 of NZ_JABAIH010000005.1, forward strand.
ACAAGTGGGGTGTGTCCTGGCAGATCACGCCGCGCGTACTCACCGACGCGCTTGCGGTAGGTGGTGATCAAGCAAAGCGAGCGTTTGATGCAATGATGACCATGAGGAAGATCGACGTTGCGGTGATCGAAGCCGCTCGGCGTGGCTGAGGTATCATCAACTCTACGCCGTAGCGTCCGCGGCTGGCGCTGACGCGACATCGGGGGAGGGCCGCCGCCGTCATCCGTGCAGCTCATGGAAACTGTGGCATGACTGAGCCATGGCGATACATGTCTTGGCGTAGGTTGGCGACAATTGCTAGTTGATCGCGAGGAGAGGCGCCGCGTCACCTCTCGTTGGCGGACGTCAGCGGCGTTTCGAGGGTCAGGCTCGTGCTTTCCAGCAGGGCCTCAGTCAGGAGCGTGACCAGCGGCCGGACGATGTGCTGCAGGGCGGGGTTTTCACCGATGACGGAGACTTCGGCGACGGGCAGCGCCGGCCAGCGCTCGGAGGGGGGTAGAATCTTCATGCCGTTCTGGACGAAGGACTTGCCGAGGACGGTGACGCCGAGGCCACCGAGAACGGCAGCCTCGATGCCGATGAGGTTGCTTGTGGTGCAGGCCGTCACCCATTCGCGGCCGATCGCATCGAGCGACTCCGTCATGATGGCGCGATAGATGCAGGGCGGGCGCATCATCACCAGGCGGACGGGCCTGCGGTCGTCGGCGCGATAATCGGGGCCGGCGATCCAGACCAGCGGCTCGCGCCAGATGACACGGCCGGGATGGAGGGAACCGTCCTTCCGCCTCTTGGCGATGACGATGTCGAGGCGCCCAGCCTCGTATTCGGCGAGCAGATCCTCGCTCGCCGTCGTCGTCAGCTCCAGTTGCACGTCCGGATGGAGGCGGCTGAACCGGGAAAGCAGCCGGGGGAGCTGCGTCTGGACGAGGTTCTCGGAGATGCCGAGCCTGAGGAGCGGGACCTTTGGCGGATCGCGAAGCTCCTGCATGAAGCTTTCATAATGGGCGAGCAGCCGCTTGCCCGCTACCAGGAGCCGCTCGCCGTCGCACGTCAGGTTCAGCGAGCGGCTGGTCCTGTCGAAGACGCGCATCTGCAGGATGTCCTCGAGGCGGAGCACCTTCTGGCTGACCGCCGATTGCGAGCGGCCGACTACTTCGGCAGCCGCGGTGAAGCTGCCAGTCTCGGCGACCGCCACGAAGGCGCGGAGCAGGTCCAGTTCCAGATCGAGTAGCATTGTCATCGATTAGTCTTTCAACTAGATGTGATTAACTTTATTCGTTTGTCTTCTTTATGGCAATCTCCAACAATGACGCCAGAAACGAACGCGCAACGCATGCCGTTTCAAAGCGATCGAGCGTCCTTTGTGCATCCTATCGGACGCGCGGCACTCTAAAGGAGATATGGATATGGCAACGAGAAATTCGGTCGAAGTCGTCAATAATTTCTGGCGGCAAGTGTGGCAATCGAAGAACCCCGAGGCCGTCGACCGGCTGGTGGCGGAAGACTTCGTCATCACCACGGGCGGCGTCGAGGTCCGCTCGCGGGAAACCTTCAAGAAATGGATCGCGGCCTTTCTTGCGAGCATCGATGACTTCCGGTTCGACGTCGTCGAGATCTTCCAGAACGAGACCGGCGACCGCGTCGTGTCCCGTTGGATGGTCACGGGCAGGAACAACGGCTTCATGGGGTCGCCGGCCTGCGGCTCCCCGATCACCATGACCGGCACGGCCGTGATGCATGTGCGCGAGGACGGGCTCCTGCAGCATAACTGGGTGGAGCGCAATGCTCTCGAGGTGCATCGCAACCTTGCCGGAGTGGAGCACGTCGCCTGAATTCCACGGGGCGGCGCCGACAAAGGAGCGTCAGCGATGTCTAGAATTTCCCGGAAATACCGCCATTTCGTCTTCGGCGTCATACAGTCGGGGATAACCTGCGCCGTCGCGGCGGCGATCGCGAGCCTTCCCTTCTACGCCGAGGGAAGCTTCGCCGCCCACTGGTTGCGGGCCTATCTCTTCTCCTGGACGGTCATGCTCCCCGTCGTGGTGATCGCAGCGCCTGCCATCCGCAGGCTTGCGGATGCGCTCACGGACTGAAGGACACGACGAGATTTCCACGCATCCCGTGGCCGCGGATCGGGATACTTGCCGTGCTGCGAGCTCCCTCATTCAACTCTCTCTCAAAGGAGAAGAAGAGGCGGCAGCGAACGCGATCGCTGCTGCTGCCGATGTCCCCATCGCACCAAACGCGGCCTTCTCGACTCCTCGGGGTTCGCTCGCTGGCGGCCATTCGCAGCAGCGCCGAGCTTCGCGGCCATGGTTTTCCTTGTGGCAGAGAATGCCTCGGCCGATATGATTTGCACCATGCATGCCGGCCCGATGCTCAGCGGCATGGTGCCGATGAGCCTGTTTTCATGCCGGTCCCTGGCTGAGATTGATGGCAGGCGGCGAGGGAAGCGTCCGCCGGGGATAAGCCGGCGGACAGGCGTGTCTTTGGAGTGGGAATTTACGCCGCCAGCGAGGCTCATGCCCCGACCGCTTTCGGCTCTCCAGAGCGGTCGTTATCGTTCAACTTCCACCCGATTAGGGGTTGGGGCAGTTGCGACATCTTCGGCGCGGAAGGTTTGCATACATATAGGCCCTCCCTCTTGCACTAAGCATCCGCCAAGCCCAGTTTGGCCGCCGGCATCTACTACTTAAATCCGAAAAATGGTCGCGACCACTTCATACTTTCAGACGCGATCAAAATGATCGAACTTACTGGACCCATGAAAGGAAATACTACGGCGGCATCGGGCTGGAGAAGCTGTCCGGCAACCCGCGTGTTGACATTTGCCACATCTCCAGAATATTTCGTGATAAAGTTGTTATTTTTATATCTTTGTCGTCATACGCGCGAGCCCTAGAGGCGATCGCGATCATGCCGTCCGGCAATGCAGCACTGATTGACTTTTCCGATGTCATGCAACTTGGGGGCAAGGAGCAAATATGGACATGATCGCTCACGCGCGTCAGACGACCGCGAAGCCGCGGCTCTTCTGGAGACGCGCATTTGCTTACCTAATAGACATGGCAATTTTTGAAGTGTTGCTTTCAGTCGTTGCGATCGTCATTCCCTTGAATTTCGGAATGCCGCTTTTTCAGAGCACGCAGTGCGAAGAAGCCAATCTTGGCCCATTGGTCGAAAAAACTGAGCGTGAATGGCCGCTGAATCCGGGAGAAAGGCGGGTAAACCAAATCTGCTACGTCAAGCCGTTCTTGGGAAAAGAGAGTGCCTTCTTTCGGACAACGGTCATCACTGGCAATCCCGACGGCGGAACATTTTCGTCTCGTGGCGTGTCGACGGCAGTGAACCAAAATGGTGATGCGATCAACCCGGTCTCAGACAGCGTCGGCACGCTTTTCGGCTTGATACTCGCGTCGCTCGCGTTCGCATACTTCAGTGCGAATGGTCGACGGACGTTGGGCAAGAAGATCCTGTCCATACAAGTAGTCACTGTGGAAGGCGCGTCGCCGCAGTGGAGCAAAGCATCGAAAAGGGAACTTTTGAAATTTTCACCATTGATCGCCTTTGCGGGGATCAATCTGGTCAATGCGGTAACAGCATCCGACGAAAGCTTCGATGCCTATCTGCGGGCTATGCGCGATGGGTCGGCGGCAACCACAACTCCGATACTGATCGCCGTGGCACTTCTCATAGCGATGCTGCTGTGGTGGGCGCTGCCTCTCATCCGATGGCGCGGCCAGATGCTCTACGACCGATTCTGTGGTTGCGAGGTCTGCAGGTCGTCGGGACGACATTCGCTCTATTCAGGCCGAAACAGATGCACCGACATGTAAGGAGAAATCAGGATGACATCGTGGTTCTACGCGTTCGGGGGACAGAGTCTGGGGCCTGTATCTGCCACAGAGGTGAACGTGTTGATCAAATCCGGACATCTCGATGCTCAGACATTAGTCTGGCATCAGGGCCTCGATCGCTGGTGCTCGCTCGCAGAGGTTGAGGAATTTGGGGAGGCGGCAGCAGTCTACCTTCAGCAAAGAGCGCCAACTCCATCCCTGCCTTCGTCGTTCCCTGTCCAGACCATGGAAGCTCGCCCATGGCCGCGATTTTGGGCACGGATGTTCGATATTGCGGTCGGCGCTGCAGTCTGGGGATTTGCTATCGGCTTTACCCTAGGAGCTATCTTCGGGCCAGCCTCGGTCGCAAGCGCTTTGGAGTCCAAGGGGATCCTCTTTCAGCTAGCGCTGCTGCCATTGATCGGGCTATCCATGGCCTACTGCACCACCGCGTTTGGGAATACACCGGGCAAAGCTCTGCTTGGAATAAAGGTCCGAAACCTCGACGGTACCGATAGTCTTTCGTCATACGTGGGGCGAGAAATGAGAGTCTGGCTGGTCGGCCTGGCGGTTGGTATTCCGATCATCAATTTTGTCACGCAAATCGCTCAGTTTTTGCGGGTGAGAAAGGGCCGGCCCACGAGCTACGATGAGGGAAGAGCCATCGTTGCGGGGAGGCCATCCTTGATGCGGACTATGATCGGAGCCCTCTTGGCGATCCTGCTACTTTTCATTGCAGGTCTTCCTTATGGAAAATCAAGTTCGAGCCGATACGAGTTCAAATCGCGTGGAATTGCCCAGGCCAGATTGCTTCCAATAGGTATTCCTCGCTCCTGATAGAGCCGGCTCAATGCTGAGAATGTATCCCTCGCTGCTGTCGAAAACTTCCAACTGTCCTATCAGTGGACGGAGGTGAACTGATCTTCGTCAAGAACTTCGGGCGATCGCATCCGGATTGCCATGCACCTGTTCCAGAGCCTAAGCCGAACCGGAGTTCTGTCGTAGGATTGCAGAGCTATTGCAATGTCTGCAATTGGCGTAGTCATCTGTGCAACTCGCGGAAACTGTGGCATAAATGAGCCATGGCGATACATGTCTTGGCGGTCCATCGCGACACGGTCGGGACGGAACAGGCGGCGGGCGGTTCGCTTGCAACTGCCTATTCCGTGGGGGTTCTCTGCTGGCTGCTGTCGGCCGGCGTCTATATCGCCGCGAAATGGGTCTCTTCCGAGATGCCGCCCTGGGCGCTCTGCTTCTGGCGCGTGCTGATCGCCTGGGCGATCCTGATGCCGATCGTGCACCGGCATTTCGGCGACATGGTCGCGCTGGTGCGGGCGCGCGCCTTCGAACTGCTCGTCATTGGCGGCATGGGACTGGCGATCTGCCAGGGCCTGATTTTCGTCGGCCTCGAACACGCCGATGCCACCACCGCCGGCATCATCATTGCGCTGATCCCGATCATCACGATGATCCTTGCCCGTTTGGTTCTGGCTGAGCCGATGGGACGCTGGCAGGTGATCGGATCGATCCTGGCCTTTTTCGGGATCGTGGTCATCATCGTCAAAGGCAGCCCGGCCGCGCTGGTGCGCCTCGACCTCAATCCCGGTGAACTGTGGATCGTCGCCGGCGCGTTCTGTTTCAGCCTCTATACCGTCCTGCTCCGCCGGGCGAAATTCGATGTGGATCGCCTTTCGCTCCTGGTGCTGCTCCTCGGTGCGGCGGTGCTGACGGCGCTGCCCTTCTACCTCTTCGAGCTTGCCTCCGACGAACGCTCGACGCTCAACGCCAGCGGGCTCATCGCGCTCGCCTATGTCGCGATCCCCGGCGGAGCGCTTATGTATTACCTCTTCAATCGCAGCATCGAGGCGCTGGGCGCGGCCCGGGCGGGCGTTCTCCTCTACATCCAGACGATCTTCATCGCTGTGCTCGCGTATCTGATCCTCGGCGAGCAGCTGCAGACCTATCACCTCGAAGGCGCGGCACTCATCGTCGCCGGCTTGCTTCTCATCATCCTGCTGAAGCCGAAGGCCAAGGCGGAGGCGGTAAAGGCCTAAGGGGGAGGGCGGTAACCGAGGCATCGACCTATGGTATTGAGGAGAAGAGGGAGGTGACCATGATCGTCATTGAACCCCTGCGCGACAAGAACATCCTGATCATCACACCGCATGGTTCGCTCGAAAAGGCCGACTTCGAAACGATCGCGAATGAGGTTGAGCTCGCCCTTCGCTCAAACGGAAAACTCAACGGCCTGATGATCAATATCGAGTCATTCCCCGGATGGAAGAACTTCGAGGCCTTGGCTGCCCATCTGAAATTTGTCTCCGGTCACCATCGACGGATCGAACGGATTGCGGTTGTAACCAGCCGCAGGCTTCTTAGGATCATTCCCGCCGTCGCCGGTTTGTTCGTCCATCCGGAGATTCGTCTGTTCGACCTCAAGCAACGAGCACCAGCGCTTTCATGGCTGGAGACTGGTCGATTATGACTTGCCTGCGGGAGAAAAATGCGGAAGCGGCTCCTGAGTTGCGGCGTGCTGCGCGGCGGTATCTCCTCGCCTCCGTTCTGGCTGTGGTTTGGGCGGCCAGTATTCCCGTGCAATGCTTTGCGCAATCGCCGCTCGGGGCGGACATACCGGAGGTGGAGTTCGGTGCACGCAAGATATTCCTAATGCTCTTTTTGATGCTCGGTCCAATCAAGATATTGGTGCCATTCAAGGTCCTTGCAGGCGGCTACGAGCCCGGCGTCCGGCGACGAATAGCCACCAGAGCGATCCTTTTCTCGGCGGCCGCGCTGGCGATCGCCGGATTTCTCGGACGCACCATGCTTGAAAATCTGGAAATCTCATTGCCGGTGCTGGCGATGACGGGCGGCATCATCCTGTTTATCGTGGCCTTGCGAACCGTCTTGCAGCCGACTGCCGCCCTCCCGGTACGACCGGCAGGGCAAGGCCAAACGGATATGGGACTGGCTCTGACACCGCTGGCATTTCCAACGATTGTGACCCCTTATGGTATAGCCGCTGTCATCGTCTTCGCCACGTTGGCGGGCGGCCGCCAAGCGGAAGGGCTCACCGTGGCTGCCATCGTATTGCTGATCCTGGCGCTGGACTGGGTGGCCATGATGTTCGCTGAGACTATCCTTAGATGGATCGGAACTTCACTACAGGTTTTGGCAGTGGTGCTCGGCGTTACCCAGGCTGCCCTGGGTCTGCAGGTCATTTTGCATAGTTTAAGCATGATTGCCTGGTAGCCACCGCTTTTCTCTACCCCCACATTACAAAAATGTAATGGAACATCAGCAGCATAGCTGACGTTATCCGACGCTGTCTTCTGCAGCGCCACCGCCCAGGCACCCCTTCCGACGGCATCCGGAATTGCCCCGCCTCGCCGCCGCGTTCGGACGGAGGAATAATCATGTCCGCATTGGCAAGCCTGCGCGCTCTCACGCCGCAGCAGCGCAACACCGTCGTCGCCAGCTATCTCGGCTGGACGCTCGACGCCTTCGATTTCTTCATTCTCGTTTTCGTCCTCAAATATATCGCCGAGGAATTCCATACCGACGTTCCCACAGTCTCGGCGGCGATCTTCCTGACGCTCGCCATGCGGGCGCTGGGTGCCTTGATCTTCGGCCTGGCCGCCGACCGCTACGGGCGGCGCATCACGCTGATGGTGAACGTGCTGCTCTACTCGCTGTTCGAGTTCCTCACCGGCTTCTCGACCGGGCTGACCATGTTCCTCGTGCTGCGCGCGCTCTACGGCATCGCCATGGGCGGCGAATGGGGCGTCGGCGCCTCGCTGGTCATGGAGACGGTGCCGGAGGAATCGCGCGGCATCGTCTCAGGTATCCTGCAGGCGGGCTATCCATCCGGCTATCTCATTGCCTCGCTGCTGTTCTTCCTGCTCTTCCCGGTGATCGGCTGGCGCGGCATGTTCTTCGTCGGCGCGCTGCCGGCGCTGCTCGTGCTCTACATCCGCAGCAACGTGCAGGAATCGCCGGCTTTCCTCAAGCGGCAGGCGAGGGGACGCAAACCGTTCCTCGCAGTGCTCCGGGAAACATTCCGTTGTTCGTCTGGTCGGTGCTGCTGATGACGGCTTTCAACTTCTTCAGTCATGGCACGCAGGATATCTATCCGACCTTCCTGGAAACGCAGCGGAACTATTCGACCTATACGGTGGGCGCGATCGCCATCGTCTACAATATCGGCGCGATCGTCGGCGGGCTGTTCTTCGGGGCGCTGTCGCAGCGGATCGGACGCAAGCGGGCGATCGTCATCGCCGCGCTGGTCGCGATTCCGATCGCGCCGCTCTGGACCTACGCGCCCGGCCCGGTGCTGCTCGCCGCCGGCGCCTTCCTGATGCAGTTCTTCGTCCAGGGCGCCTGGGGGATCGTGCCGGTGCATTTGAACGAGCTGTCGCCGGATGAGGTACGCGGCACGTTCCCGGGCTTCGCCTATCAGCTTGGCAACCTGCTCGCCTCCGGCAATGCGACGATGCAGGCGGGGCTCGCAGCGCGCTGGAACGGCGACTATGCCTTCGCGCTGCTGATCGTCGCAGCCGTCGTGGCGCTGGTGGTCGCCGTCCTTGCGGGCTTCGGCTACGAAAAGAAGGACGTAGGATTCGGCACGGAGGAGGCAGCGGAGCCGGCGTCGTAAATTGCGACGCGATGCGGCCTCTATGCGGCGAAGGCAGCCGGGCGCAATCGCGTGATGATGGACGAGAGCGATCGCCGGCACGACGATTTAGCGTGCGGGGCGATTGCCGCTGCTTGCATATGCCGCGGCGGTGCTGCTTGATCGCCGTGCTCGTGCGGATAATAGTGCGGCACGAACGTCAACAGGATTCCCCTATGCCCTTCACCTTCAGCGCGGCCGCCGTCTGGCCGGTGATCATGCTTTTTGCCTCCAACATCTTCATGACCTTTGCCTGGTACGGACATCTGAAGCACAAGGGCGGTGCCCTCTTCATCGCCATCGCCGCGAGCTGGGGCATCGCTTTCTTCGAGTACTGCCTGGCCGTGCCGGCGAACCGCATCGGTTCGTCGGTCTATTCGACAGCGCAGTTGAAGACGATCCAGGAAGTGATCACGCTGATCATCTTTTCCGGCTTCTCGGTCTTCTATCTCGGCCAAAGCCTGACCTGGAACCACGCCATCGGTTTTGCGTTGATCGCGATCGGCGCGTCCTTCATTTTCCGAGCGTAGGGCACGAGGCTCGAGAAGAGCGGTGAGCAGGCGGGTGATGCCGCCTGCTTGACGTCACTCCTCGGGGACAGGCTTCGGCGTGCCTTCTTCATCCAGCGCGACCATGATGAAGGTGGCCGCCGTCACTTTTTCCATCTGGTTGTAGCGCGAGCGATGTGCCCAGGCCTCGACATGGAGCGTGATCGAGGTGCGGCCGACGCGGTCGATATCCGTATAGACCGAAAGCGTATCGCCGATCTTGACCGGCAGCTGAAAGGCCATCTCCTTGACAGCAGCCGTCACCACGCGCCCCCTGGCGCGTTCGGCAGCGCGAATGCCACTCGCCAAGTCCATCTGCGCCATCACCCATCCGCCGAAGATATCGCCGGCGGGATTGGCGTCGCCCGGCATGGCCAGCGTGCGGAGTGTCAATTCGCCTTTCGGCTTCGAACCATCAGTCATTGCATTTCCTTTTTGTTGGTTGCCGCCGCGCGACGCGCGAAAATGGCAGGCGAACGGGGCAGATGGCAAGAGCGGCCTGCATACTTCTGACGCAGGGGGAGGCTTTGGACGTTGCGGGAAAGCTTCTGTTTACCATCAAAGCTTAAACTTGGGTCAAGTTGCCAATTCGCTGCGCCGTGGGCCGGGGCGGACACAGAAATGTCGTCTCCGCCATTTTCACAATTGGCACAGTCATGTTTCATTCCGGTCACGTGCCGGAGGGCGGGGGCCGGGCGGGGACATTGAGTATGGCGTATGTTTCCTTCCTGCGGCGTGTGGCATTGCCCGCGCTCCTTTCCACCGCATTGACGACCTGTTCCATCAGCGATGGCCTGGTGCCGCCGGCCAACATCGATACGGGCACCAAGGTGAGCTCGATCACGCCTGCGCCGCGCCGTGCCGCCATGCAAATGGCGCCAGCCGAGATGCAGCCGTCCTATCCCGCCGCTTCCGGCGCACCTGTCTCCAGCAGCCAGGGCTCGTCCGACTATCTCGATACGCCGAACCTCGCTGGCACCGGGCATTCGGCTCGGGCCATGAGCCAGCCGATGCCGAAAAAACTGCCGATGATCGACAGCGACGAAGCGCTGGCGCAGGGGCAGGGTGTGCAGGGCCAGCCGCAGGCCTGGGGAGGGGCAAAGCAGCTTGCGGTGCCTTCGGGCGGCGTCAACATGGATGCGGAGCTTGGGGTCGAGCCGGTCGTCGGGCTGGCGCAGGAAGAACAGCAGCAGATCGCCGAGGGAGATTCAGCCGAGCCGATCGTCGACGGCATCGGCACCGACAACCCGACGCAGAGGAACCGGCAGGCCATGCCGCCGCCCGCGGCACAGGGCGAGATGAGCCGCGCCGCCGTCTGGAACGATGGCCGTTCGGTGATCGAGCCGTCGCGCGTTCCGGAGGAGGACGAGAGCCAGGAGGTCGCCATGGTCAGGCCGAACGATCCGATGATGAGCCGTCCGATTCCGCCTGACCCCAGCGTGATGCCGGCCTCCGAGCTTGCCTGCCGCCGCGAGCTGAAGCGCATGGGCGTGATCTTCACCGACAAGCCGCCGATTTCCAACGGGCCTGCCTGCCAGGTGCCTTATCCTGTTTCGCTGCAGGGGCTTTCCGGCAATATCGGTGTCAAGCCGGCGGTGACGCTGAACTGCCAGGTGACGCTTGCCTTCGCCAAATGGGTGAAGAACGAACTCGCGCCGTCCGCCCGCTACCGCTACTGGTCGGGCATCCAGACGATCCAGCCGCTCGGTGGCTATTCCTGCCGCCGCATGAACAACAGCCGCCAGCGCTACAATCCGATGTCCGAACATGCGCACGGCAACGCGATCGACGTCGGCAAGTTCGTGCTGAAGAACGGCCACCAGATCGACGTGCGCAAGAAGGGGCTCTTCTCCTTCCGCGAGGGCAGGCTGCTGAAGGCCGTGCGTTCCGACAGCTGCAGGTATTTCAACACCGTTCTCGGCCCGGGCAGCAATCCGGAGCACTGGAACCACTTCCACTTCGATCTTAGACCGCGCAAGAGCGGCAGGGTTTACTGCAGCTAAGGGCGGTGAAGGGCTAGGCGCGGCGGGCAGCCGCATTCCAGCAGACTGCCCGTATCGATCGGCCGAGCTTGGGAGGTCAGACCTGATGGGCCGCGAGGTTGTCGTAGCGTCTTGCCTTGTAGATCACCGCCGAGACGATCCAGCTGGCGATAAAGATGCCGACGACGGCGTAGCCGAAATATTCAAGGTCGTCGTTCATGCCACCGACGAAATCCCAGAACGCGCCTTTGAGGCCGAGCTTGTCCGAGATCAGACCCAGTGCCTCCAGACCGCCGATGAAGACGGCGACGACGACCGATGCCGCGGTGATCGTAAGATTGTACCAAAGCTTGCGGATCGGGTTGATGAAGGCCCAGCGGTAGGCGCCGGTCATCAGCATGCTGTCGATCGTATCGAACAGTGACATGCCGGCTGTGAAAAGGGCCGGAAAGACGAGGATCGTCCAGAACGACATGCCCTGGGTGGCTTGCATTGCTGAAATTCCAAGCACGCCGATTTCGGTTGCCGTATCGAACCCAAGCCCGAAGAGGAAGCCGATCGGGTACATGTGCCAGGACCGCGAGACGATGCTGAAGGTACGGCGGAAAAGTCGCGAAAGAATGCCGCCACCGGCAAGCACCGCATCAAGGTCTTGATCAACGAGCTTTTCGCCGCGGCGCGCACGGCCGAAGGCTGCCCATATGCCTTTCAGAATGAAGAGATTGGCGAGCCCGATGACAAGAAGGAAGAGTGCTGAGACTGTCGTGCCGATAACGCCGCCGATTTCATGGAATTCGTCAAGCTGGGTCTGCATGGCGGCCGCCGTCGCAGCGATCGCGATTGAAGCCAGGACGACGATGCTCGAATGACCGAGCGAGAAAAAGAAGCCGACGGCATAGGGCGACTTGTTTTCCTGCATGAGTTTGCGCACGACATTGTCGATCGCTGCGATATGATCAGCGTCGAAGGCGTGGCGGAGACCGAACATGTAGGCCAGAAACGCGATGCCTAACAGTGTCGGTTGGTCGGAGAATGCGGTCCACGCCCAAATCCATGCGGCGATGTTAGCAGCGATCAGGAAAATAAAGGTCATCATGACTTTTGTTTTGATCTGTGCTGGTTTGTCGTCAAAAGGATTTGGAAGCATGTCTGTCCTCGGATTAAGAGTGTTCTCGACACCCCCGGCTTACGGAAAGCAAAGTATGAAGTCGACGGCAAAAATGCTTACTGATGCCATTAAGAAAATTTTATTCGAGGAGTTTTCATGCAGCGCGTAACGGTCACTCTTGATGATGATCTGATGGCCGAACTCGATCGGATTATCGAAACCCGAGGCTACCAGAACCGTTCCGAAGCTATCCGCGACCTAGCCCGCGCAGGTCTCAAACAAGCTTCGATCGAAACAGGTTCAATTACCAACTCGATTGGCGTCTTAAGCTACGTGTTCGATCACGAGGCTCGGGAACTGGCGCGTCGCCTTACCAGCGCATTTCATGAACATCATTCTCTGGCGGTCTCAAGCCTGCATGTTCATCTTGATGACCGTCATTGCCTCGAAGTTGGGATTCTAAAGGGGCAACCGAATGAGTTGCAGCATTTTGCTGAGCACGTGATCGCGGAAAGGTCAGTCAAATACGGGCACCTGCACATCATGCCGATCTCAACTGAAATCCCAGAGAGCTAGAGATCCGGATCGCGGTGGGACTGCGAGGAGCTGGCTCCTACGCTCTAAGCTCGAAGAGTTCCGTCTGCCCCGTTCGTCCTTTGACGCTGACGATGCCGACGGCAACGAGTTCGAACATCTCGCCAACGGCATCGCGGACCGCGCCGCTGACGAGGATCGATGTCCCATATTGCCGATTGAGGCCCTCGAGACGCGAGGCGATGTTCACGGTGTCTCCAATGGCAGTATATTGGCGTCGTGTTTCTGCACCGACACTGCCCACCACGGCTTGGCCCGTGTGCAGGCCGAAGCGTGTGATGAGTAGAGGCCGTCCATCTGCAGCGTTTGCGGCGTTCATGGCGTCGATCGCAGCCTTCATCGCCAGGGCGCAATAGCAGCCATTTTCGACATGACGGGGATCGTGCAAGGGAGCGTTCCACATCGCAAGAACGCCATCTCCCATATATTGCACGATCGTGCCGCCGTGGCGCTCGACAACCTCGTTGAGGGTTTCGAAATAGCCCGAGAGCAGGGCCACGACCTCCTCAGGCGAGTTCTCTTCGGAAATGGTGGTGAAGTCGCGTATGTCCGTGAAAAGCACGGTGATATCCTGCCGGACAGCGGTGCCCACGGCAGATTGGCCTGCAATGACGATCCTGCGCACGAGTTCCCGGGGCACATAAACCGAAAACGTCCTGATGGCATGGCGCGCCGAACTCAAAGCCTTCGCGAGCACGTTGACCTCGGAAATCCAGGAATGGGCAATGCGGCTTTCGCCGAATTCAAGCTTGCCCATATGCGTTGCCTCGTCGGCGAGCCGATATAGCGATCGGCTGACCAGCCGGGAGATGACGAGCGCGATCAGGACGCCGGTGGCCAGAAAGGCTGCGGCAATTGCCAGATTGCGCTTCAGCCTGCGCTCGACCGGCCCGACAAGCTCTTCAAGCGGTGCTGCTATGACGACCGTATAGCCGCCGCGAAGACTGGCGATCCCTTCGCGAAAAACCTGCGCCAGATAGTCATGGCCGTTTACGGGAAAGCGGACAACCGCGCCCGTCGCCAGGCTGCGGTCCGAAGTGAGCAGGTTCGTGACGACCGGAAGCGTTGGATCTGCTTGCGCCAGCGTTGCCACGGATACCTCCTGGCCGGCGCGAAGCCGCCTCCTGACCTCATTCATCACATCCTTGTCGGAGTGGACGATCAAACCGCCTTTCTGATCAAAGACATAGCCACGGGCATGCTCCGAAAGGGCGCTGACGTCGACAACCGCTCCGAGCGTCACCAGCATGACGTCCGCCCCGATCACCACGCGGTTGCTCGGCCCAGAGGGGGTGGCTATCGTCATGGTCAAGAAATGGGTCGATGCCGAGACATAGGGTCCGACAGACACGGTCCTGCCCTCGCCAACCGCCGCAAGATACCAGGGCCGAACGCGTGGGTCGAACATATCATCACGGTCGGCGCGGCGATTGAGCAGACGCATTTCCTTGTCGTAGAAGGTCCAGATCGTGCTGGGCGGACCATCAACCCTGCTGACGACTCGTACGGCGTAGGCAGCCTGCGCCGGGGCGTTCAAGTTGCCCCTGAATTCGGGATCCGCCGCCACTCCGAGGGCCTGAACGAAACCACCATCGGGATAGCCCGCATAGATGCCATCGACGCGAAAGGAGGACTGCAAGGCTTTCAGGAGAAAGTCCTGTTTCGCTTTGAGATCATTGGGTGGCGCGGTCAGCATCTCCGGAACGGCCGAGGCAGTCAGAACCGCCGTGTAACCGCCCTTGAAGACGTTGCGGTAGTCCTCGATCGTGCGAAGTCCGAGCTGACGCATCTGGGCCTCGCCGGTGGAAAGGGCGGCGAACCTGCCCTGGGTGTAGGTGATCCAAACGATCGGAAGCGCGGTGACAGCCAAAAGCGCCAGGATTATCACGCTCAGATGCAGCCGCAGCGGCACGGCCCAGGTGGCGAGGGTGCCTTTGATCGTGCTCCATCGGGTCTGCATTGCATGGCCTCTCGTGCTCAACCATACAATACCACTGCAATCGCAAATCGACACCGGCATCACTTGTGCCCGTTTCCGGAATGGATCGGGCCGTTTCCGAAGTTCGCGCCGATGACCGGGAAAGCTTGCTTAGACGTGGTCCGCGGACGTACTATCTTGCGTTTCGCGAGCCTGCCCCAGCGCTCAGCCGAGGTGGAAGGCCCGGCGAGAGAGGGAGGTTTGTCATGAAAATCACATCGATATTCGCAGCCGGCTTGATCGGATTATGCGGGATGGCCTCCTTTGCTTCGGCAGAGGAAGCGCACCCAATGTTCACTCCCGGTGATATCAAATGGGGCGCGGCCCCCAAGGTGCTTCCCGCCGGAGCGGAAGCGGCAGTGTTGTTCGGCGATCCCACCAAGAAAGGCTTGTTTGCGCTGCGGCTCAAATTGCCGTCAGGCTATGTGATCCCGCCGCACACCCATCCTGGGTTTGAAGTGGTCACGGTCATATCAGGGGCTATCAATCTCGGAATGGGCGAAACGGTCGATCGGAGCGCGGCCAAGCCACTGCCTGCAGGCAGTTTCTTCGCATTGCCGCCCGGCACGGCGCATTTCAGTTATTTCGACGAGCCGAGCATCATCCAGATTACGACGAATGGTCCGTGGCGCATCAGATACCTCAATCCGGCGGACGATCCGCAAAAGTCGCAATAGCCGGCCCTGCTCTGAAGGCAACTGTCCCGCCGCCGAGAGGGCGGCGGGGGCGTTATCGCCCCCGGCATCGACGCTAGGCGGCCTTTTCGTAGACGAGGTCGGGGGCGACGATCCACTCGCCGTGTTTGAGCGACAGGACGTCGAGCCCGCCTTGGCGATCCCTTCCGGCGACACCGACGAAGCGATAGCGGCTGCCGTGCCGGTCGACGACGGCGGCAGAAATCGGCTTGCCGCGCAGATGGCCGACGACGGGGCCCTCCGTTCTTGCGGCATCAAGCAGAAAATACTCATGCGGGACGTTGCGGCTTACCATCAGGCGCGATCCTCACGCTGAAGGACCGGGCTTGCGTCTGCATTCTGTCCTTTCGTGAGGCTTCCAGAGCTCACCTTCATTTGCAAAGGCTTTGCGCGGAGACGCCTGGTCTTCTTGATCTCGATCACGAATGGCTTTTGTTGCGGCCGCATTATGCTTTCCTTTCGGTAGTGAATTGACGTCAGGCGAAGACGCACTCGATCTGGCCCAGCGGCCCGAAGTCGGCAGCCAGATGCTGCCCGGCCCACACCTGAAGGATTGTCGTGCACGACCCCGTCGCCACGACGTCGTTTGTCTGGAGCTGCCTGCCATTCGCCGATAGCTCACCTGCCAGCCAGGCGAGCGCATTCAGCGGGTTGCCCATGACCGATGCCGACCTTCCGGAAAAGACCGTCTGTTTAAACAGGAAGGTCGTGACTTCGAGGTCCGCGAGCTCGGCGGGTGGAAGCGCCCCGGAATGGTCGCCGCAGATGGTTGCGACATGGAGGCCGAAGTCGGCGATCGCCGCGTTGTCTCCATAGAAGACCCGCCGTGTCCGCCGGCCGATAATGCCGATCGCCGGGCGGCATGTGAGGACGGCGTCGGCTGCGCTCGCGAGATTGATCGGCTCGCCGGCATCCGGAAAGGGCCTGAGCATCGTAAAGACCAACTCGCACTGTACGCCGATGGTTCCCGGCGGGAGCCGGAATTCCTTTACACCTGCAAGCAGCGCGGAAGCCGGAATTTCGGAATAGATCGGCCCTGCAAGGCCGAGGGTCCGGCGTGAGACGTCACTCGTCCCGACGATCGCATAACCCTTGCGTTCGAAGCCGAGCGCATTCTGCGCCGTCGCCTGAATGTCGTAAGCCTCGCGATCGGAGGAAATCAGGTCGAGCGGCAGATCGCAGAGCCCGTCATGCCGACGGCTTTTTGCAAGGATATCTGCCGTGACGTCCTTGAGTTCGAAGTACATCTCCGTGCTCCATATCGTTGGCCTTGACTCTGCCAACAAAAATGGCCCGGGGCGCGTAGGCATTCCATTCGTGGATCACAGCTAAGAAATCAAAATCTCATAGTGGTTGCGGGTCCTTGCCGTCTTGCCGGGCGGCTGAAACAGAAAAAACCGGCGAGATTGAGATGGACCTCCCGACAGAGCCGCCGCTCCAACCGTGCGGTGCGCAGGGGACTGGGCGAGACTTCGGACGGATAAATTACGTCCGCTCGGGCTCGAACAGAAAGTTGATGATCTCGGGTGTCGCGAGAGCTGCGGCAAATGATTCCGGAGTATTGAGCGCCTCGAGCTTTCCGAGGTTCACCGACATGCAGCGGTAGCCGAGCGATCGAAGCTCCTCGAAGATCTTCACGCCGTCGACGCCGTGCCGCGTTTCGATCTCAATGAACAAGATCGGCCGATGGTCACGCAGGACAGTTTCGCTTCCAGCGAGAACCGCATCCTCGTGTCCCTCTACGTCGATTTTCAGAAATGAAATCTTGCCCTTCGCCAGTTTCGCCAGCGCGTCAACGGTAACGACGGGAACGGTGAACTCGGTAAGCTCTACGGGCTCGCCGCCGGTGTGGAAAAGCGCAGCATCGCCCCGTTTGGCGATGCTTCCCAAGCCGTGGAGCTGGATCCCATCCTTTCGTTTGGGAACGGTCATCACGGCGACAGAATTCCCACTCCCACATGCAGCGCAGACCACCCGTACGTTCTCAGGAAGTGCACGCTGCAAGAAACGGGCGCGCTCGATATTGGGCTCGACGGAGACGACTTCGGCGAACATCGATGAGAGCGGCAGGCTGAACAGGCCGGAGTTCGCGCCGATGTCAAACGCCGTATCAGTTGCCGAAATACCCCGGGAGGACAGGTAATTCACAAGTGTAGCCACCTCCGAGAGACTGCCAGGGTGGAATTGGCGCTTGACACGAAGATTAACTGACATGCGAGGATTTATTCTGTCGATCAACTCGATAGCAATACTGCGCATACTAGCTCCCTTGAACGTCGAAAATCACGTTGCCAGTGTCCAATGCGAAGCCACTTATCTTATATTCGCATAATGTCATTAATAATAGACCAGCAGTATAAATCGCTGCGAACAATATGTGGGCTACTTTAATATCATAATGCAATAGGTCTCTCGAAAGACCACGTATTTCTACGGTTTCATCATCGTTCATGATAAGATTCTTTGTCGGCTTGCTGCCGATGAACCCAAGGGGGCGGCGATGAGAAGGACGCTGCTTTGCATCACTTCAGCGCTTGTTTTGACCGCGAGCGCGGCGGCTCAAGCAAGCGCCTGCTCGGACATCGCGCTCGTTCTCGCGGTAGATGGCTCCGACAGCATCGATGATGCCGAATATGGATTTCAGAAAGCTGCGATTTCCGCCGCGTTCCGCGACAAGGCGGTGATTTCAACCTTGCGGGAGGCAGGGGTCGTGGCGGTTTCAGCCGTTTTCTGGGGGGACGCCAGAGCAGGGACACAGGCGCTCGGGTGGTTCGTTATCGATGATGGTGACGACGCGGAGGGTTTCGCACGCGAAATAGACAACAATCAGCGTGCGGTCTTCGGAAATACCGACATAGGCAACGGCATCTGGTCAGCGCTCACCATGCTTTCGGATCCGAACGCATGTGCCCGCAAACTGATTGTCGACATCTCTGGTGACGGCAGGGAGACACTGGGACCGAAACGGCCGCGTGTGATCTCGCTCTATCAAGCACGCAGGCGCGCCGAGCAAATGGATGCAAGGATCAATGCTCTGGTCGTCTCCGACGATTTGGGGGACCTGGCCAGCTATTACGCCAGGAAGGTGATCCTCGGGGCCGATGCGTTCGTCATGCATGTGAAGAATTATGGGGATTACTCTGCCGCCCTTAAAAAGAAACTGATAAGGGAACTCGCGTCCGATGATGCTGTGGACAGCCGGTTCCACGCAAGCGCTGAATAGCGGCGCCAGGCGCAGTGGAGGCTAGACGGGGCGGGACTTGCATTTCGCCAGTCAAAAATGTGTAGCTGAGGGCATCTAAAAGGTCTCTGAACGGCAGTCGGCCGGCGTGGGCTCCAAGGCGCGCGGATCGAGCCGATGGCGAAGCAGACGGACATATGTGGGGGGACGATTTATGTATTATGCCATTCTGGCCTATCACGCAGCGGGCGTGGTCGAATCCTGGACCGAGGAGGAGGATGCGGCGCTGATGACCGACCTGCTCAAGGTCAACGATCGCCTCGTCCAGGAGAAATCCCTGGGACCGGCCGCACGGCTTGGACCCACGGATCGCGCCGTCACCTTGCGCGGGAAGGGCGACGGGATGGTGACCGACGGCCCGTTTGCCGAAACCAAGGAACAATTGCTCGGCTTCTACGTCGTGGATTTTCCGACGCTCGAGGAAGCCGTCGCGGCAGCGCGTGAGTTGCGTCGCGCCAACCCGACAGCCGTCTATGAAATCAGGCCGATTTCACTCTACCTACCCGGCGCGGCTCTGGACTCCAGGGATGATGGCTAGCAGGCCTTTCGCAACGTGATGTAACGGCGAGAACGAGCGTCGCCCGGATCTGTCGGCTGCATGATGAGGCCAAGGGATCGGGTTCCCTGCTCGCTTCGACGCGCACGAGATCCTTCTACTGCTGGTTCAACCCGGTATCCTTGTGCGCGTCCATGCACGCAACCAGCAACGAGTAGGCGACGTAGTATTTGTAGATGTTGCTGACGTACTGGACGGTTTCCCGCCCGACGATCTCGGATGCCGCGTTTTCCACGTTTCCGAACCAGACGTCGGGGTCGAGGCCCATGATCTTTGCCTTTTCGCGGAACCTCCGCAGGTTTCCGGGGCCGGCATTGTAGGCAGCGAAAGCGAACAGTTGGCGATCCTTCACATCGAGTTCCTGATCGTCGATATAGGTGTCGATCAGGTGACGGAGGTATTTGGCCCCCGCCTCGACATTGCGGTCGGGATCCTTGTCTATTCCGGTGATGGCGATGACCTTGTCCATGGCCGTCGACGGCAGCATCTGCATGACGCCAACTGCGCCACGCGGCGAGCGCTTGGACTGGTCGAGTTGCGATTCCTGATAGCCCTGGGCCATCAGCATCAGGTAGTCGAATGAGTAGGTGCCGCCGTATTTGCGAAAGATTTCGACCAGCCGCTGAAATCGTTCCACGTCCGTTGGGGAATAGGCGCGCTTTACGATCTTGTCCTGCTTGAAATAGGTGTTGCGGAGGATGTTTCCGAACGTTGTGCCGATCTTGTGTGTCGCCACGAAATCGTTGAGCTCTTTTTTCAGTTCGGGGCTGTCCTTGCGGATCGCCCAGGCAATCTTTCCTCCGGACGCCAGGACGACATCGTGGTTCACCTTTATCCCGGCGAAGACATGCGACCAGATATCGGCCTTGTACGCATCGACGGTGGTGAACGGCAAAAGCTCGGCGTTGACCATCTCCATCAGGTCCTCATCTTCGAGGCTTTCATCCATCAGGTCGAGGGCAATCTGGGGCTTGTTCTGTTCGGCCAACGTCTTGTTTCGCTCCGACAGATGCTCGTAGTAGCTGCTCGATGCGCGGACGGCGACGTGCTTGCCGCCTAGGTCGTCGATGCTGGCGATTGCCGGACTGTTGGGGGCGGAGACAAGAACCTCTTCGGCATTTTTGTATAGAGGATCGGCGAAATCGACCTGCTTCAGCCGTTCGTCGGTGACCGTCAGGTTTGCCATGACGATGTCCCCATAGCCGTCGTTCAGCGCACTCAGCAGCTTGTCTCGCGGTGTAGGGACGAAGACGACGTGGATGTGCTCGATCTGCTTCTTGCGACCCCGGTTCAGGTACTTTTCCAACTCCAGCCCGAACACGACCGCAGTTCCGAACTGACGTCCCTTGTCGACGAAATAGATCGTCTTGCTGAAAGGCACCAGGACCCGAACGATGCGTCGCTCCTTCATCGCATTCAGATCGAGGATATGCTTTTCGATCAACTGGGGCCCATCCTCGGCGGCGACCGCAGGCAGTATGACGCCTGTTGATGTTGTTATGGCGACGAGCAGAAACAAAGCGTACGTGTACACCCGCATGTTGCGCCTCTCCAGCTTCGCGTAGCGACCGGACTTAGTTTACGCCTGGATCGTTCAGACGAGCAGCAGCTTCTTCAAGACCGAGAACACTTCCTTGTACGGCAGCTTGGTCGCGCCGGCGGCTGCGAATGGAACAAGCGCTGCTGCGGCCACCGGCAGAACCACACCGCGGTTGATCAGCATCGACGACAGTTTGCGCGTCTGATCATATTGCTTTGTCAGGTCGAGAGCTTCGATCGGCTGCTCGGCTTCCTGCGGATCCGGTGCAACGATGTTGCTGCCGACCAACTTGCGCTCTGCCGCCCGCTGCTGGACGGTCGCCCGGGCCGACAACGTCAGCAGCGTCTTGCTCTTGAGATCGGCAAGCGGTTTCGAAAAGGCTGAAAGCGGATAGGCGAAAAAGGCAATCACAATGATCAGCCATGCAGCCATTGTTGTCGTCAGCGTCGCTGTCGAAAGTCCGCCCTGCATCAGATGTTTGGCTACCGCTGCGGCTATGCCGCTGCTGACGCCAAACACAAACAGCACGTATGCGTTCGGATACTCGGCCAGGAACGAAAGGCCACCTTTCCCGTCAGGATGCGTCGCCACCAGACGCAGTTCGAGGCGCGCGATGCGGCGGAGCATATTCGCCCAGACAAGGTGGCGCCAGCAGCCTCGCAGAAACAAAAATACGAACATCGGAATGCTGACGAACACGCCCCACCACCCAGCGGCCGTCAGCCTGCTGGACTCAGGAGAGACGGTCGCGGACCATGTCGAGATCGCAGCCTGATTGAAGTTTGCATAGGCGAAGAGGGCCGCAACCGCGGCAAGTAACAGACAAACCAGCTCGGCCGTCCCGGAGTCGCGTTGTCGAAGGGCGCGAGCGACGTGGGCCGCAGCGGCCTCCATTGACGCAGGAGCAATCAGCGGTGCCCGGGCGAACTGTCCCAACTTTAGTTTCAGCCCGGTTTCGACATGCTGCTCGGCCAATACAAAGGCGGCAATGCCAAGGAAAAACGGGTCCATGGACCGGGATCGGACAGGTAGCGCCATACACTTGGAGTTTCCGAAAACACCGTTGGCAGCGTCAGGACCAGAGGGACACCCCAGGCGATCGCCACGAACAGGACCGCTCTCCTGCCACTCTTGAGGCTGCTCTCATGCAACAAATTCATTCGCCGCTGCAGGTCGAAGAATGGCCCGCCATGCGCTGCAAGGAAATCCAGATGCGGCTCGGCCGATGAGGGCGCCCCAG
This sequence comes from Rhizobium sp. P32RR-XVIII, assembly GCF_012641395.1. Taxonomy (GTDB): domain Bacteria; phylum Pseudomonadota; class Alphaproteobacteria; order Rhizobiales; family Rhizobiaceae; genus Rhizobium. The sequence goes on from NZ_JABAIH010000005.1 coordinate 209,219, forward strand.
CCGTCGATGCCGTGACCTGTGTTTCGCCACCCATGTCACTCACCCCTCTGTGACCATCGACAGTCTCCACGAGCACGCAATCCTGCCCAGGCATTGCGGCAAGCACGCCGAATGTCGAACAACCAAGGCATCAGATTTCGTGCAATAGCGGAAGTACGTTACGGTAAATCGCAGTGTAAACGCGCCCATGAACGCCCCTTTCAGGCCCTGAGATATTTCAGCCGCACCGGTCATGGCCCTGGAGGAAGTACGGGTTGTCACTGGTCGGTGAATTGATTTGCCAGGCAATCCTTGCGGGTAGATATTGATCGCAGCAGTCTTGGGAGAGACTTGCCTGCGAACAGAGGGAGGGCCTCATGAAGATTCGTGATCTCCTGCAAACTGCAGCTTTGCCCACGTTGGCGATCGCCGGTCTGGGGGCTGGTGCGGCGGTAGCCGCGTTCAGCACGACTGGAACCAAAACGCCGGCGGAAATTTCCGCAGCCCCGCATTGTGTCCTGGTCGCCGCCATTCCAGCCCAAGTTCTGGAGGCGATGAAGACATACGAGGAGGCGGAACCGCAACTGTGGACCGATCTCGGTTCGATGACCTATCCGATCACCACGAAAAGCGCGGATGCCCAGAGCTACTTCAACCAGGGCCTCAGGATGGCCGTCAATTTCAACCATGCGGAAGCGAGACGCGCTTTCCGCATGGCGCAACGCCTGGACCCGGATTGCGCCATGTGCTTCCTGGGTGAGGCGCTGGTGCTCGGACCGAACATCAACGTGCCGATGGACCCGGCGGCGAACGCGCCCGCCATCGCCGCGCTGAAAAAGGCGCAAAGCCTCGCCGCCGGAGCGAGCGAGAAAGAACAGGATTTGATCAAGGCGGTGGCTACCCGCTATTCGGAGGATCCAGCGGCAGAACGGCCACAACTCGACGCTGCCTTCGCAGACGCAACAGCTGCCCTGTCGGACAAGTATCCGGATGATCTCGATCTAGCGTTGCTTGCCGCCGAGGCGGGAATGGACACGCAGCGCTGGGATTATTGGCAGCCGGGCGGCAAGGAGCCGAAAGGGCGGGCAGCCGATATCCAGAAGCGCCTGGAAGGAGTCCTTGCCAAGGCCCCCGACAACCCCTGGGCGATCCACCTCTATATCCATCTCGTTGAGGCATCGGACCGGCCGGAGCGCGCCGAACCCTACGCCGAACGGCTCGCCGCCTTGATGCCGGGCGCAGGACACATCGTCCACATGCCGAGCCACATCTACTATCGGGTCGGCCGCTACGTCGATGCCTTCGAGACCAACAAGACGGCCTCAAAGGTCGACGAGGCCTATATCTCGCAGACGCACGCGATGGGCGCGTATCCGCTTGCCTACTACGCCCACAATATCCACTTCGTGCTGGTGTCGGCTCAACTGCTCGGCGATAAGCAGACCGTGCTCGCCGAGGCCGACAAGCTCGATAAATGGCTGAGCAACGACATCGTCGCCGAGATACCTTTCGTTCAGCCGCTCAAGGCCGCTCCGTACTTCGCCCGGCTGCAGTATACCGATCCGGAGACGGTTCTGGCGATGCCCGAGCCAACTGGCGCACCGCCCTATGTGATGGCGATGTGGCACTACGCGAGAGGGGTCTCTTTGGCCGGGAAGGATGCCGCCGCCGCTCGCTTGGAGGCCGATGCCATCCAGCGTATCGCAGACGAGAGCGACTGGTCGGCGCTGGACGCCTGGAACATTCCCGTCCGGCCCGTACTCGACGTGGCGCAGCGCGTGGTCCTGGCGCGCGTCGCGCAGGCGAGTGGCGACAACAGCGCCGCAATCGAGCGTTGGCGCGAGGCGGCCGACGCCCAGGACGTCATCCCCTATATGGAACCGCCCTACTGGTATTACCCGGTCAGGCAGTCGCTCGGCGCAGCTCTCCTGAAAGGCGGCAAGCCCGAAGAAGCCGAGAAGGAGTTCAATGCGGCACTCGAACGCTCTCGAGGCAGTGCCTGGGTGCTCTACGGTCTTGAGCAAGCGGCCAAAGCCAACGGCGATACGGCTGCCGAGAGCAAGGCTGCCGCGGAACGCGCGAAGGCTTGGCGCGGCAGTCCCGACATGTTGAACCTGGAGCGGCTGTAGCGCCTCCTGCCGCCGCTTCGAGCTGGCGCATCGAAGCGGCGGCGGAGAACTTGGGGCGAGCATTGGCGCGTGGGCCGTCCGACCTGTCGACTCGGCGCCGACGCCCCAGAGCTTTTGCGAGTTTTCCGCGCCATCGCGGCCTGAACCTCCACAGTTCCGCTTAGTAAAAGAGAGTCTGCAACGGGCTCGCTAATAGCCGATGTCCTAGAGACGTCTTTCCGCGCAAAAGCAGGCTCGCTGTCCCTTAGAGGGTTGATGTGGGCTCGCTACCTTCATATTAAGTATTCGAAGGCTTGAAGGGATGGCGAATACTTGAAGGCATTTGTTTGGGAGCGTGGTCCTTTCTCAAACTGCGCTAAATGTGGCGAGAAGACGTTTGGCCTTCTCCGAGCGGGCGGGCACTCCTTAACGATGCGCTGTTCAAAATGCCGCTATACGCTCGAGGAAGACCTACCCCCTTTGGATAAGAAGGTAATTTATCTTGATCAGTTCGTCTTTAGCTTGCTTTTCAACATCGAGTCTCGTGGCAGGGTAAATCCTGGTCACGAGGCCTTTGCCAAGAAGCTGCACGAGCGTCTGCGTCGTCTTGTTCTCCTTCAACAAGTTATTCTACCACATTCTGACATTCATCGAGACGAGACCACGGTCTTTCACAGTGCCATCGAGCTAAGAGAGGCTTACGAGTTCATCGGCGGCGATGTTCAGTTGACTGACACAACCACCGTTGAATTCAATCAAATCATGGACGCGGCTGAGGCCTTCCTAGCTAGCAAGCCGTTGGAATTTGATTTCTCTGTCGACGAAGTCCTTGAGGATAGACGGAACGATTGGCTGCCAGACCTGCATATTTCTGTGCGATCCGACTATAGCGTCTTTGCAGATGATCTACGACGAACACGCGACCAAACTCATTCCGAAATGGAAAAGCTTGCGGTCCAATGGGCAAAGAAAAAGCCACGTTTCGCCGACGTTCTGAAAAGTGAACTGGGGTCAATACTGCCCGCAAAGGTGGGAGCGCTGACAGCTTCCGAGCGAAGAAAATGGGACCCTGACCCTGAGATTTCCGTCAATGCAATTGCCGCGCCCATTCAATGCGAGGTTCGCGCACTGCTCAAGCTGATGGCCAAGGCAGGTGTTCCGGCGGATCAGGCTGGTCAGGCGGTCCGGGACTTTTGGTCATCAAAAATCTACAGGGAGTTGCCGCACCATCGCATTTCGTCATACCTCTTTGCTGCGGTTGCGCGTCGCGTCGTTCAGGGGCAAAAGACCATCATTAACAGGGGCCTAATGAATGATATCCGGGCGATCGCTTGCTATGCTCCCTATGTCGACGCGATGTTCGTTGACAAGACTTCCGAACAGCTCATGCACGAACGCCCGCTTTCAGATGATCTCAAGTACAAGGCGCGCATTTTTTCATTCTCAAACCAGGACAGCTTTTTGGACTATTTAGACGAGATCGAGGCGGCCACGCCCCGGCGCGTGAAGGAACTTGCCTCGCGAATATACGGGACATAGCCGGCGGCCGCCAGCGCATCTCCGCGCCTTACTTGCAGTCGACCTGATGCCGGTCTTGCCTTGCTGAAGTCGAATAAGACCGTGACCTGATCCGGACCTCGCGCTCGTCCGATCGCGTTCCAGAACGCCGCTTGCTGGAACCATCGCGATGCTTCGAAGCGCGAGCGCGGGTGGGCGACGGCGCGATGCCACACGGTTCAAAGCTGCAGTGGAAGGGAGCACCCGCTCAGGGCGCAGGCGCTGCGGCGGCAATCGGCGACTCCCATCGGAATGCCGCCACACTTGTTACTCCCACTGTTCGATTTCCGATGCCAGACTATCTCTCGAACATAACGAGCGATGAGCCGCGAATATCGCGCTTCAGGCACGAGGCGGGGAATTCGCCCAAATCAGGAGGTTTCGAAAGCCATGACCACCTCAGCCGAGAACGAACGGAAAGGCGGACAGCCTGCCATGCATACACCGCCCATCGTGTCGCCGCAGGCGTGGGAGACTGCCCGCATGCAGCTACTGGTGAAGGAAAAGGCCCAAAGCAGAGCCCGCGATGCCCTTGCCGCCGAGCGGCGGCGAATGCCGTGGATGGCCGTGGAAAAGGCCTATGCGTTCGACGGGCCTGCGGGCAGCGCAAGCCTGCTCGACCTGTTCGATGGCAGGCGTCAGCTGGTTGTTTACCGCGCCTTCTTCGAACCGGGAGTCTTCGGCTGGCCCGACCACGCCTGCCGGGGCTGCTCCATGGTGGCCGACCAAGTCGCCCACGTCGCCCATCTGAACGCCCGTGACACCACCCTCGTTTTCGTGTCGCGTGCGCCCCAGGCGGATATCGCGCGGCTGAAGGCGCGCATGGGCTGGGAGATGCCGTGGTACACCATTACGGATAGTTTCGACGTCGACTTCGGCGTGGACGAGTGGCATGGCACGAACGTGTTCTACCGCGACGGCGACCGTGTGTTCCGCACCTACTTCATCAACAACCGCGGCGACGAGCAGATGGGTGGTACCTGGAACTATCTCGACATCACGCCGCTCGGCCGGCAAGAGGTCTGGGAGGACTCGCCGGAAGGCTATCCTCAAACCCCGACCTACAAGTGGTGGAACTGGCACGACAGCTACGTCTCAGGCGCGGCGCCCGACAAGAAGTGGGTCGAGGTGTCGGACGCCGGAGAGGCAGCATTCCGGGACCAACACGGGAGCACGAACCGATGAGCCGGGCCTGTGCGGGTGGATCTGATGGGCGGGGAGGGCCGATCTAGGCGGCGGCGATCGTCTGTGGCAAACTATATTGGGTACTAAGCACTACGGGCGACTGCCACCGTCGCCATGGCCGTGTTTAAATTCGCCGCGTGGGTCCGATATTCCTCTGAAGGAAGTAGATCGATGACGCGTCACTTGCGAATTCTGGCTGCATTACTGGCACTGCCGCTCATCAGTGCCGGGCCGGCTGACGACGGACGCTGGTATGCTGGGGACTATTCCTTCTCCGACGAGCTTGGCGGCTTCCGCATCCTGTCCGTTACGGGCTCAGGGACGAAAGCCGATCCGATAGAAATCAACGAGGAGCTCATCTCGGCCACGCCGGTCACACTGGTGATCAGGGCCGCAAAACCACTTAAAAATCACGGGTTTCCCGAGGGCAACTTTCATCTGCGGGTCGTCGCCGTGAACGACAGCGGATTGGCCTGGATCGGGTTCGAATTCGAACTTCAAGAGATTCGCGGCAAACCAAGCGACTTCTATGACGGCCTGTCATTCGATCAGACGAGCCGCAATCCTGATGTCATCTCGTCGAACCGGTTTGCCCGTTTCGAGAGCCATTTCGAGAGTTTCGATCGGCTGAGCTTCTCCAACGGCCACGTCGATCCGGTAGACCGCGGGGCGTTTGGCTTTTTTATTACTGATGTCACGCCGGTTCCCGAGTTCTACCTGGTGCAGGACCCGCAGATACCTTCCTCGTGAGGTGCCGTCGCTCCACATCAATCAGTTCGGGACTGTCGCTCCAAGACTTCGCGGCAGTTCGATGCTGTAACCGTTTTCTGCGAGCTACTGCGGGATGGCGCACAGTCCGACGGCGCTTTCATTGAAAACCATAGGGATACCGGAAGGGCTGCCGTCGGGGCATTGGATCTTAGCGCCGACGACGCCCTCCCACCCTTTGGTGATGATCTCCGTTGCCTTTTCCTGCTGCTCGAGGGTCGGGAAGAGCGGATCGGCCTCGGTACCGGAACCTCGGAACTGCGCGAGCGTTCCCCCCAAGCCGGCCGGTACCTTCCCGCTGCGCATCAGGTCTGCCACGCGGATCGGATGGCAGTGGCCGTTCAGGAAGGCGAGCTGCGCCTCGTCCGAATATAGGTATTCGATCCACAGTCGGGCCGCGTTCGGATGCGGAGCGAACGCGCTGATCGCCTGGGCATAGACGCCGGCGACGACGCCGGTCTTCGGCCTGACGATCTCGATCCTGGTCTTGCCCCTTAGTCGTTCGCGGTCGCCGAGCGCAAGGTAGTCCCAGCGGATGAGGATGGGTGTCCGCCCGTCGACGAGCGAATCGGAATTGCCGACGATGGGAACGAAGTTGCCCTTGCGGTTGAGGTCCGCAAAGAGCTTCATGCCCTGATCGGCCGCATGGTCGACACCGCCGTTGGCGGCCGATAGGCCGGCGGCGAAGACGCTCTGGATCGCTTGATTTGAGGCAAGATCGCCGGCGAGGCCGACCGCATTTCGGTAATCCCGCGAGGCGAGGTCTGCCCAATCCGTCGGCATCTTCGTGACGATATCCGCGTTCACTTCGAAGGCGATCGTCCCGTAGTAACCGCCGTACCAATATCCGTCCGCATCCTTGGCGGCGTCCGGAATGGCGGCCCACGTTGCCACCTTGTAAGGCTGCAGGAGGCCGTCCCTTTTCGCCGATGAGGCGAAAGACAGGCCGACGTCGATCACGTCCGGCGTTTGCGGGTCGGTTGCGTTCCGCGCCTTCCTGATCGTGTCAATCACCTTGGCCGATCCCGCGTCCGGCAAAAGTTCGTTGATCGTCAGGCCGTATTTCGCCTTGAAGCCGTCGATGATGACGCCGTATCCACACCAGTCGCGCGGCAGGGCGATAACCGTGAGCTTGGCCTCGGCCTTGGCGGTTGCCACCAGCTCGTCCATCGGACCGGCGGAGGCCATTCCGGTGAATGTCAGCAAGGCCAGCGCCGCCGACGGCATGACCAGGCAGTTCGCTCTCCATCCCATTTTCATGGCCGTCCCCTCCATAACTGATGGCCAACGGTTGACGGGATTATAGCAGCTAGCGAGACCCTGGAAAATCGCTATCGGGGCAGCACTTCGTTGACCTGTACGCCGGTGGGCATTGCCCCGCCGCCAGATGGGGGAAGCGGGGCGCAGGCGCGGGAAGCAGGGATCAACGGAGGAAATCGCGGATCTCGGCGGCGATCTCGGCCGCATGGGTTTCAAGCGCGAAGTGGCCGGTGTCGAAGAACTTCACGACGGCATCGGGAACATCGCGGCGGAAGGCCTCTGCGCCCGGCGGCAGGAAGAAGGGATCGTTCTTGCCCCAGACCGCCAGGAGGCGCGGCTTATGGGTGCGGAAATAGGTCTGGAACGCCGGGTAGAGCGCGACATTGCTCTTGTAGTCACCGAAGAGATCGAGCTGAACCTCTTCCGCGTCCGGCCGCGCCAGATAGAAACTATCGAGCGAATATCCGTCGGGCGAGACCTTGGTGACATCGGAGACGCCGTGCGTATACTGCCATACCGTCGTTTCCGGCTTGAGCAAGGCCCTCAGTGCATTGCGGTTTTCCTCCGAGGCATCGCGCCAATAGGCCTGGATCGGGTTCCAGCCTTCGCTCAGCCCCTCCTCATAGGCATTGCCGTTCTGTGAGATAATCGCCGTGATGCGCTCCGGATGCTTCGCCGCCAGCCGGAATCCGGTCGGCGCGCCGTAATCGAAGACATAGACGGCGTAACGGTCGAAACCGATGATCTCGGTGAAGCGGTCGATCGTCTCGGCGATGCTGTCGAAGCTGTTGCCGCGCGCCGGCCTATCGGACTGGCCAAAGCCCGGAAGGTCGGGCGCGACAATGTGATAGCGATCGGCAAGCAGCGGGATCAGATCGCGGAACATATGGCTGGAGCTCGGAAAGCCGTGCAGCAACAGGAGTTTGGCAGCACCGGGCGAACCGGCCTCGCGATAGAAGACTTTCGTGCCGTCGACAGTGGCGGTGCGGTAACTGATGCTGGTCATGGTCGTAGTCCTTTCTTAACCTGTCACATTGGGTTTGCATGGTTACAGTGATTGGTTCATTTCTCTGCTTGGTCAGGCGTGCACCACGACGATCTTTCCACCAGCTTCATTGGCCTCCATGACGCGGTGCGCCTCGCGAATTTCTTCGAAGCGGAAAATTCTCGCCGGTTTCACATCGAGCCGGCCAGCCGCAACCTCGGCGGCGATCTGCTGAAGGGGCACGTCCGAGAGCGGGAAGCCAGGCGTGCCGAACACGAAGCTGCCGAAGAATGTCAGATAGACGCCGCTTGGCATCTGCAGCAGCGGGTTGAAATCGGGGATCGGATCAAGCCCGCCGAGCCATCCGGCGAGGCAGGAGCGACCCCCGCGGCGGAGCATGGCCAGGGAATCCAATACCACGCTATTACCCACTAGATCGAGCACCGCATCGATCGCCTTCGCTTCGGCAATGTGTCTCGACAGGTCGGGGCGCTCGATCTCACAGCGCTCGGCGCCCAATTTCTCAAGCAGGGCAAAGCGGTCGCGATTGCGCGTCGTGGCGATTACCCGAACGCCGGCGTTGACCGCCATCTTGAGCGCCGCCTGGCCAAAGGAGGAGGTCGCACCGCGTATCACGAGCAACTGCCCCTTCTCGATCTCCAGATTGCGGAACAGGCAGGTCCAGGCGGTCGCGTAGGTTTCGGGGATGGCGGCGAGTTCGGCCCAAGGCAGGTCTGCCTCGATCAGGGCGACGTTGGAAACCGGGGCGCGCGTATATTCCGCATAGCTGCCGTTGATGGTGCGGCCGAGGCCGCCCATCAGCGCCGCCACCTTGGCGCCGACCGGGAACTCGCCGCCGGGGCAGGATTTCACGATGCCCACGCATTCGATGCCGCTGACCGGTGCCGCCTCGGCCCATTCGCCGCGGCGCATATGCATCTCGGCATGGTTGAGCCCGAAGGCCTTGATCTCGATGACGACGTGACCGGCCTTCGGTTCCGGCTCCGGAATATCCTTGTAGACCAGGCTGTCCAGTCCGCCGAATTTCTCAAGAACGATCGCACGCATTGTCAATTCTCCCATCTGGATCGGCAGCCGCCTGCTCGCTGCGGCGGATGCGTGTTGTGTTAGTAACCTATCTAAGTGATTCGGAATGGTTACGACGATGCAGCGTAACTTGTCAACCGTCATTGGAGAGGTTATATGAAATTTATATTTTCGAGAGGTCGCCTGCATTGAGTGTCAGGCGCGCCCGGAACAGGAGTTATGATGGACAACCGCTCTCCCGCCATTTTCGTCGGCGATGCGCTGGGACTGGATTTCCTGAATTCGGTGGCAACACCCGTCGACACGCCAGTCGACTGGATCGAGGACGGCGAGGGGCTGCTGGGTTGGCTGGAGCAGGCGGTGCTGGTGCCGCGCGAGACGCTGGAGGCGATGCGGGCCGAGGCGCTACCCGGCGAACTCGACAAGGTCGCCGACCAGGCGAGGAACCTGCGCGAATGGTTCCGGGCTTTCGTGCGCAAGCATAAGGGCCGGCCGCTGACAGCCGGTGTGCTGGACGAATTGGAACCGCTGAACCGCCTGCTGGAGCGCGACGAAGGCTTCAGCCGGATCGTTGCGCAACAGGCGGATGAGGGCGAGGGACTCGAGTTTCAGGCAATGCGCAAGTGGCGCTCGCCGGAGGCGCTACTTTTGCCCATCGGCGAAGCGCTTGGGCGTTTCGTCTGCACGGAGGACTTCTCGGACGTGAAAGCCTGCGAGGGTCCAACCTGCACCTTGCTCTTCGCCGACCATACGCGCGGGCACCGCAGGCGCTGGTGCAGCATGGCCATGTGCGGCAACCGCGCCAAACAGGCGGCGCATCGGCATCGCCTCAAACAGGCGTAGAGCGCGGCGACAAGCTCGACCGAAGCCAATCCGCGACGGACCGCAAGTCCGTGGGCGCCAGACGCTGTCATGCCTGCGTTACGCCTGCGTGAAATCGTGCTAGATGGCAAAAGACCAAAGCCCGAAAGCAAGATCGCGTATTGTCGAGGAAACCGCCATGCCCAAGATTGACGTTGCCGCTGCCCCGGAAGGGAAAGAGGAAGCCTCGCAGCTGATCGATGCGCGGATCAAGGCGCTGAGCGACTGGCGGGGCGAGATGCTGGCCCGGATCCGAACGCTCATAAAGCACGCCGATCCCGAGGTGGTCGAGGAGGTGAAATGGAGAAAGCCCTCAAACATGTTGGGGGTTCCCGTGTGGGAGCACGGCGGGATCATCTGCACCGGGGAAACCTACAAGAACGCCGTCAAGCTGACCTTCGCCAAGGGCGCCTCGCTGGAAGATCCTTCTAGCCTCTTCAATTCCAGCCTCGAAGGCAACACCAGACGTGCCATCGATTTCCACGAGGGCGAGCAGATCGATGAAGAGGCGCTGAAGGCGCTCATTCGCGCCGCGGTGGCACTGAACATGTCGGCACGCTCCCGGAAAGGCCCTAAAAGCGCTTGAGGCGCGTCGACTGCGGTGGACCAGAAGCTGCAGTAAGGGACTCTCGCGGGAAAAGGAAAGCCGGTTCCGGCCGGCTCGATGCTGACTGCCAGGGCAGGAGCGCGAGGCCGGAACAGGAGAACTTCGTGACTGGCAGCGCCACGTGGTCCGGAGCGCGGTCGGTCAGTGCAGGGACCAGGTGACCGACGTACCGGCGAGAGCTTTCCTCAGATGCTCGTTCGCCTCCACGCCCGCCGCATCCGCCGCATATTCCGGTTTCAGCCGTTCGAGGAAGTACATCGTCATCTTGCCCTTGTTTTTCACCTCAAGGGCACCTCGCGGGGTGCAGTCGAAGTATGACTTTACGTGTTGATAGGTGCCCTCGGAGATGTTCACCTGGTCGGCTTCGTCCGTGCTCTCCATACGAGCTGCGATATTCACTGCGTCGCCCCAGACATCATAGGTGAACTTCTTCCGACCGACGACGCCGGACATCACACTGCCGGTATGCAGGCCGATGCGCAGGTGCCATGGCCGCTGCCCGATCGCGGCCCAGCGGTGGTTCGACGACACGACAAAGCGCCTGATATCGAGCGCCGCAAGGCAGCAGCGGACCGCGTGGTCCTTGCGGCCCTGCATCAGACCGCCGGCGCACATGTAGGAATCTCCGATGGTCTTGAGCTTCTCCAGCCCATGCCGCGCGACGATGCTGTCGAACTCGGAGAAGTACATGTCGAGGTCATCGATCAACTCCCGAGGGGAGAGTTCGACGGCGGATTTGGTGAAGTCGACGAAATCGGTGAAGAGGATCGTCGCGGAGGGATGGTGGCGGGGCTCGACCGAGCCCTTTTCAGTCAATTCCGCGGCTATCTTGAGCGGGAGGATGTTGAGGAGCAGGCTGTCCGAGCGCTGCTTCTCGGCGGCCAATGCCTGCTGCGAGCGCTGAACCTCGGCGAGCTTCAGGCGCAGTTCGAGCTGGGCGATGGTTTGGCGCGCGAGGCGTCGGATGCCTTCGGCAGTGTCGAAGGCGAGCTCGCGCGGGGCGAGGTCCAGGATGCAGAGCGTGCCCAGAGCATGACCGCCTGAATCTATCAGTGGCATGCCTGCATAGAAGCGGATGAAGGGTTCCGTCGCGATGAAAGGCAGCGTCTTGAAGCGGTCGTCGGCGTGCGTGTCGGGGACAACCAACATGTCGCTGCGGCAGAGCGCGTAGGAGCAGCAGACACCGCCGCGAGGGACTTCTTCGAGGTCGGAAGGAACGCCGTGACGGGATTTGATCCATATCTTGGTGTCGCCGACGATGTTGACCATCGCGATCGGAGCACCGGCGATCAGGGCGGCGAGATCGGTGAGGTCATCGAATCCGGCTTCGGGGTCGGTACCGTAAACGCCGTAGGCCTGTACCGCGGCCAAGCGTTCAGCCTCGTTCTCAGGTAAGGGGAAATCCATGCCTGCGCCCTCCATTGTGCGAAGGCAAAGCTGGCCAAACCGTCGAGGTGAGGCCGGGCGGCTACCAAGCGAAAATTTACTCCAGCTATGTCACTTAAGCAATGATGCCGGCGGGCGTCCAAGCGAGCGGTTCGGGCCGACTGTTGCCGAAAAAAAGAAAGCCGGCTCAGGGCCGGCTCGAAAGCTGACCGGCCGGGCAGGGGAAACGCGAGGCCGGAACTGGAGAACTTTGTGACTGGCAGTGACTGGTTACCAAATGCCGAGGCAGCGGAAACGGGCGTAACGAGCGCCCTGGGACGGTTCCGCAAGAGAAGGGCGGCGGCGCGGAAACCGTTGCTTGCCTCGGTCGTTTTTGTACGCGACGAAAATCACCGCTTGATGACAAATGGAACCTCAGGTGGATTTTTCTTTGCGACTTGCGTGCAGCCGACACTCTTCTTTCCGTGAATAGTCTGTTCATCCTCGGTGGGATGTCAAAAGTGTCGCAGAGGGGCTATATAGCGGGCGAAAAACGAGGAAATACTCAAGAATTCAGCAATGGCTCCCATCATTTCCATCCGAAATCTCACGAAACGCTACGCCAATGGGTTCGAGGCGCTGAAGGGCATCGATCTCGATGTCGAAAAGGGCGAGATCCTGGCGCTCCTTGGCCCGAACGGCGCGGGCAAGACCACGATGATCTCGATCATCTGCGGCATCGTCAATCCGAGCGGCGGCCAAGTGCTGGTCGCGGGACACGATGTCGTCAAGGATTTCCGCGCAACGCGGACGATGATCGGTCTGGTGCCGCAGGAGTTGACGACGGACCAGTTCGAGACGGTCTGGAACACCGTGACCTTCTCCCGCGGACTGCACGGCAAGAAGCCGGACCCGGCGCATATCGAAAAGGTGCTGCGAGAGCTTTCGCTCTGGAGCAAGAAGGACAATATGCTGCGGGAGCTTTCGGGCGGCATGAAGCGTCGCGTGCTGATCGCCAAGGCGCTCAGCCACGAGCCCGAGATCCTGTTCCTTGACGAGCCGACCGCGGGCGTTGACGTGACGCTGCGAAAAGACATGTGGCGCGTCGTCGAGAAGCTGCGGGAATCCGGCGTCACCATCATCCTGACGACGCACTACATCGAAGAGGCCGAGGAGATCGCCGACCGCGTCGGCGTCATCAACGGCGGCGAGTTGCTCCTGGTGGAAGACAAGACCGCGCTGATGACGAAGCTCGGCCGCAAGCAGCTGATCCTCGAGCTTGTCGAACCGCTGGACAAGCTGCCGGACTGTTTCTCCGGAAACGGACTGTCACTAGAGCCGGACGGCAGCCGGCTGATCTATGATTACGACGCGCACAACGAGCAGGAGAGTATCGCCGCACTGCTCACCCGCCTTGCGGCGCAGGACATCCACTTCAAGGATCTCTCGACGCGGCAGAGTTCGCTCGAGGATATCTTCGTAGCGCTGGTGGGAGGCGCGAAATGAACTTCGAAGCCGTCAAGTCGATCTATTTCTTCGAGATGGCGCGCACGCGCCGCACATTGCTGCAGAGCGTCGTTTCGCCTGTGATCTCGACCTCGCTCTATTTCATCGTCTTCGGGGCTGCGATCGGCTCGCGCATCCAGGAGGTGGAAGGCGTTTCCTACGGCGCCTTCATCACGCCGGGGTTGATCATGCTGACGCTGCTCGGGCAATGCATCAGCAACGGCTCCTTCGGCATCTATTTTCCGAAATTCACGGGCACGATCTACGAGGTGCTCTCGGCGCCGGTGGCCATGACGGAGATTCTGCTCGGCTATGTGGGCGCGGCGACGACCAAGGGGCTACTGATCGGCGTCATCATCCTGCTGACCGCCAACATCTTCGTGGACGTCAGGATCGAACATCCATTCATGATGATCCTGTTCTTCCTGCTAACGGCGATCACCTTCAGCCTGTTCGGCTTCATGATCGGCATATGGGCGGGCAATTTCGAGCAGCTGAACCTCATCCCGATGCTGGTCGTGCCGCCGCTCACCTTCCTCGGCGGGAGCTTCTACTCGATCAACATGCTGCCGCCCTTCTGGCAGGCGGTCAGCCATTTCAACCCGGTGCTCTATCTGGTCAGCGGCTTCCGCTGGAGTTTCTTTGGCATCGCGGATGTGAACCCGCTTGCCAGTCTCTCGATGGTCGCCATCTTCCTCGCGCTTTGCCTCGGAACGCTGGCGTGGATTTTCAAGACGGGGTACCGGCTGAGGAACTGAGTCCGTTCGTCAGAACTCAGTCGGACGGATGTTGTCGACGGTGATCAAGCCTTCGACGACGCCGCGTTGCAGGTCGCGCCTGTCACGGTCGATCTCGATGACGGTATAGAGCTTCTCGTTGCGGAAGGCACTGGCGTTCGCCGTCGTTACGTCTTCGGCGGGCGCTGCATCGACCTCCATGAAATCAAGTTCGCGGCTGGCCGCGACGATGCGGGCATCGCCAGCCGTACGGGCGGCGACCACCACTTCGCCGTGCGAGGGAGAGTTCTGCCAGTTCGGGTCCTCCGGCGGTGCGGCAGGGACGAGGCGATAAACGTTGAGGGCCTCGCCGTTGCCTACTTCTGCGGAGGCTTCCCTGGCGGCATCTTCGATCTGGGCCTGGCTTTCGACCGAGTTACCGAAATTGGTACGGCTGACGCCGTTAAACGCCTCCCCACCGCCGGTCTTGACGCTGTTCGACATGACCGGCTCCTTTCAGAGTAAGTTTTTTAGCGCGGATCAGATCCGGTTGATCGTCGGAAGGAAGCACACGACCTGCCGGCGCCGAGCGGGCTCCAGGGTGTCGATGCGGTCCGTCCAGAATTGTGCCGCCTCGGGCGTATCCTGTTCCCAGCAGCGAGTGGATACGAGGTTATCGTCGATCACCGCGCGGCGATGGCCGCCCAGGCGCATATATTCTTCCGCGAGTTGTTTTGAGAGGTTCTCCATGCGCAGCTCCTTTCAATCCCTTCAACCCGGCTGCCCGAGGCAAAGTTCCATGGATTGAAGAATATCGGGCTGCGTTCCGCTCTTAGTCGCGCATCCTGAGTTCGTCCGTCTGAATCTGCAGCGAACCGAGTGTTTCGAGGAAGCTCATGCCGAGCAGGCTCTGCTCGAGCATGTCGTGTTCGGCGACGCTGGCGGCGACGTCGGTGCGGACAATCGGGCCTATGGCGACGCGGTCGAGCGTCACGGGTGCCGCGCGGGCGCGGCCGTTTGCAGTCATGACCGTCATCGAATAAGTGAGATTTTCGGGGATGATGCCGATGCGTTCGGCGTCTGCGCGCGACAATGCCACCATGCTGGCGCCGGTATCGACGAGCATCTGGATGGTCTGGCCGTTAACCGAGACGTCGGCCTCGAAATGGCCGTTCAGCAGCTTGTGCAGGATGATCTCGCTGCCGCCTTCGCTGGTGGTGACGACGACGGCATGGCCGGGCACGAGACCGGCGAGCAGGCGGTTTCCGACACCGAGCAGGTCCTGGCGGTAGAGGTAGACGGTCGCAAGCGCCAGGATGATCACCAGCCAGATCATCAGGTTGCGGATGGTTTCGCCCGCACTGCGGCGGCTCGCCCAGACGCCGGCCGACAGCATCAGCGCGATCGGCAGGAGATAGACCATGCGGCCGAAATCATTGGTGTTCATGCCGAGCACGCGTCCGCTGTCATGATTGTAGAAGAGCACGGCAAGCCCGACGGCGAGGATAAGCAGAAAGATGGCAAGCCGGTTCATGAGCGATGCTCCGGCACTGCGCTCGTCTCGCCGACCAATATGGCCGGCTGGGCAGACAGACGCGCGGGCAGTACGGCCATGATCTGCTGCCTCTCGCTATCGGAATAGGACATCCAGTTGCCAATCTCGCCAAGGGTGCGGCCGCAGCCGATACAAAAGCCGGTTGCGGGATCAAGCGAGCATACATGGATGCAGGGTGTTTGCATGGGCAAAATATCGTGATTTCACAAGGCGGTGGCAAGGGCGCAGAGCGCCGCGATCTCGGAAATCTGCTGGGCGGCGCCGAGCGTGTCTCCGGTATGGCCGGCCAGCTTGCGGCGGATATAGAGCGTGAAGGCAAGCACGGCGATGCCGGTTGCGAGCAGGCTACAGACGAACGCCAGCAGACCGAACACCGGCCAGACGAGAAGGGCGGAAAAAAGGCAGCCAGTGACGAGGGCGAGGTGCATCGCACCTTCGTCAGGCCGACCGGACGAGGCGGCGAGCCCATCCTTTTTTGCGGGCGGAAGGCGGTGCCAGTGCCAGACAAGGGCCGCGCGGCTGAGGCAAGCTGCGGCGGGAATCGCGAAGACGGCGGCAAGAGGCGGAACTTCGCGTGCAATGGCGGCAAGTGCGGAAGCTCGAAGCGCGATCGAGAGAACGAGCGCGATCGCGCCATAACTGCCGATGCGGCTGTCCTTCATGATCGTAAGCGCATGGTCGCGGTCGCGGCCGCCGCCGATGCCGTCAGCGGTATCGGAAAGCCCATCTTCGTGCAGAGCGCCGGTGATGATGATCTGGACGGCGAGCGCCACGAGTGCTGCCATCAGACGGTCGGCGCGCAGGCCAAGGAGGATGAAGAATACGGCGGCCGGGATGAGCCCGATCAGGATCCCGGCCAGCGGGAAAGCACGCACCGTGCGGCTCAGCTTTCCGTCATCGCCGGAAAAAAGCCATTGCGGCACGGGAAAACGGCTCAGGAAAGCGACGGCTCGGACGGTGTCGAGCGCATAGGCCTTAATGTTCATGTCCCCCGCTTCGCGCATGGAAGGTGCGGCGCTTTTGATGTTGTGACGCCTAGCCGCTGCCGTTAATAGACTCGCCACGAAAGAAGCCGATTTGCCGGAAAATGACAAGTTGGCTTGCACCAATGTTCCAGGAATACAAGGAATCTGCATCCATGAGCGTTTCAGGCCTGCCGTTTGACGATTTCCGTGCGCTGCTGCGCGACCTGCCGGGGCCGGATGCCCGGGCGCTGGTGGCCGCACGCGAGCGTGACGCGCAGTTGACGAAGCCGCCGGGCGCGCTCGGGCGCCTCGAGGAAATCGCCTTCTGGCTGGCGGCCTGGACGGGCAGGGCGCCGGCCGTCAACCGGCCGCTGGTCGCGATCTTCGCCGGCAATCACGGCGTAACGAGACAGGGAATTACGCCTTTCCCGCCAACAGTGACCCAGCAGATGGTGGAGAACTTTGCCGCCGGCGGCGCGGCGATCAACCAGATCTGCGTCGCCTACGATCTCGGCCTGAAGGTCTTCGACCTGGCGCTCGACTATCCGACAGGCGATATCACGGAAGAGGCAGCGCTTTCCGAGCGCGACTGCGCGGCGACCATGGCCTTCGGCATGGAGGCGATTGCCGGCGGTACGGACCTGCTCTGCATCGGCGAGATGGGCATCGGCAACACGACGATCGCAGCGGCGATCAATTATGCGCTCTACGGCGGCTCGGCACGCGACTGGGTTGGCCCCGGAACCGGTTCCGAGGGCGCGATGCTGGAGCGCAAGGTGGCTGCTGTCGAGCGCGCCGTGGAGCTGCACCGCGATCATCTGAACGATCCGCTGGAAATCATGCGCCGCCTCGGCGGCCGCGAGATTGCCGCGATGGCGGGCGCCATCCTTGCCGCGCGCGTCGAGAAGATCCCGGTTTTGATCGATGGCTACGTGGCGACGGCGGCAGGCGCGATCCTGCAGGCGGCCAATCCTTCGGCGCTCGACCACTGCCTGATCGGCCACGTCTCCGGCGAGCCGGGGCATCTCAGGGCGATCGAGATGCTCGGCAAGACGCCGCTTCTGGCGCTCGGCATGCGGCTCGGCGAAGGCACGGGGGCGGCACTTGCCGCCGGCATCGTCAAGGCGGCTGCGGCCTGCCATTCCGGAATGGCGACATTCGCCCAGGCTGGTGTCACCAACAAACACTGAGCGTTTCGGCATTGGTGCAGGTTTTGCGACAGGTGCTTGCGGCGGGAACCGGGAACCGGTATTCGCATTTTTACTCATGGATGGCGGCTACGGCCGCCTAGACCGCAAGACGAGGGCGCCTTGACCAAACCTGCCGTAGGCAAGCTGACCGGTGTCAGCCATTTCTTTGCTGCCGCTGGCTATTCCTGGGCAGGCTTTCAGCGCCTGCTCAAGGAATCGGCCTTCCGGCACGAGCTGCTGTTCGCGGTTGTTTCGCTGGTGCTGCTCGCGGCCGCCGGTGCCTTTCTTTGGGAAATGATGATTGCCGTCGTGCTGTTCCTGATGCTCTTTGCCGTCGAGGCGCTGAACACGGCGATCGAGGAAGTCATCGACCGCATCTCGCCGGAAATCTCGATGGTTGGCAAACACGCCAAGGATCTCGGTTCCTTCGCCGTGGTCTGCATGATCGGTGCCTGCGGGCTATACGTGCTCTTCACGATCGGCAGGCATCTGCTCGAATTCGTCTGACCCTAGGGTCCGGGCTCATAGCAAGCCGGCGGTGGTTGAGGCGGACGGCAACCCCTAGCCCAGAAGATTCAAAACCGCGAATTGCTCGGAGCGGAGATAACGAGTAGAATCTCGGACTTTAATTCGACCATAAGGAGTAGGCAATGAGCAGACTGTTGATACTGTCGGCTGGTGCCATCCTGGCACTGGCATCCGTAGCGTCCGCTGCGCCGGCTATGCAACCCCTCAAGATCTCCAAGGAATGCAGCCAGTACACCGGCGAGACCCCAAGCTTCTGCACCATTACGGAATCGAACCTCGCGGCGATCCCGGCGGGCTCCAAGATCTTCTACTATGGGCCGGTGACCGGCAGTCCCCTTTTCGGCAGCAGCACGGCGGTCATTACCGTCGGAAACGGAGACACGGCGGTCGGGTACTGCGTCACCTATGACACCGCCAGCCCGATGCAGGGAACCTGTGCGTTCCATGCAGGCAGCGGGGCGCTTGCCGGATTCCAGGCGGTCGTCAAGGTGACGGTCGACGACAAGCAGATCTATCACTGGGACGGAGGCTACCTACTTGGCGCCGTCGAGGCCTCCAAGTGAGAACGAAAGAAATGCTGCTCTCGTCTGGCTGTTTGACGTGAATTCGTGCCCTGAATGATAATCAGTAGGTGTGACAGGCGGCGAGGCCGACGGCCGCAGGGACGTTCGTCGCTGATCGATCGTACCGGCTGGCTTTCGGCGGAATGTTCGGCATCGTCACTTTGCCCTCGACCTTGTGGCGGATGGCATGCAGGATCGGGCTCTTGGGCATCTGCTCCAGAAGCAGCTCGCCAGCCGTGCAACCGGCGATCTCGCCACCGGCCAAAAGGAAAGCGATTGGGCGGCACGGGCCGTCGGTCAGGGCGTGGATCTTCGTGGTTCGCCCGCCGGAACCGCCGCCAACGGAATCCGCTTTATGGGTCCGGACCCTACGCGAAGCTCTTCCGCTTGCGGGAGACGGCCTGCGCCTCCTCGACGGCGGGCAGGCTCTGCAGCACGCGCTTGGCAGGTAAGATGGCGATCGCCTCGGTACCTTCGCGCAGCTTCGACCTCAGGACGAACTGGCCGTCATGCTTGGCAAGGATCGCCTGGACGATCGGCAGGCCGAGGCCGGTGCCCTGTTCAGCGCTCTTGATGGCAATCGAGCCCTGGCCGAAAGCGGAGAGAACGACAGGGATTTCATCCTCGGGGATGCCCGGGCCATTGTCCTTGATGGAGATGTACTGGCCGCCGCCGGCCGTCCAGCCGACCTTGACGTGGATCTCCCCGCCCTTGGGCGTGAATTTCACCGCGTTGGAAAGGAGGTTGAGCACGACCTGACGCAATGACTTCTCGTCGGCCCACAGCGCCGGAAGCTCGGGTTCGAATTGCTGGGTAATGGAAATGTTCTTGCTGCCGGCGCGGAGCTGCACCATGCCGATGCAGTCTTCCACGATATGAAGAAGCGAGATCGCCTCCTCGGTGAGTTCGTATTTTCCGGCTTCGATGCGGGAGAGGTCGAGAATCTCGTTGATGAGATTCAAGAGATGCTGGCCGGAGCGGTGGATGTCGTCCGTATATTCCTTGTAGGTCGGGTTGCTGAGCGGGCCCATGACCTCGGCGGACATGACCTCGGAAAACCCGAGGATGGCGTTTAACGGCGTGCGCAGCTCATGCGACATGGAGGCGAGGAAGCGCGACTTGGCAAGATTTGCCTCTTCGGCGCGGCGGCGCGCTTCGTCGGACATGGATTTGGCGACTTCGAGCTCGGCGATCAGGTCGTCCTTCTCCGACTGGAAGGAGAGGATCTTCAGGTTCGATTGGAAGAGCCGGTCGCTGATGTAGTTGAAGAAGACCACCGTCGTGGTGAAGACGGCCGTGAGGCTCACCTCAAGCAGGTCGCGCGAGATGCCGGCCTTTGCGGCGAGGGCGACGACCGCGGGTGCGAAGGCGACGAGGACGGCAGGCGTCAGCATGAAATTCGCCATTGCCGTAACGGAAAGCGCGATCAGCAGCGTCGCGCCCTTATAGAGGATGAAGCCGGAAGGATCGCAGGCGCCACAGTCTTGCAGCGCAAAGATGGCCCAGCAGCAGCCGATCGTCAGTTGCCCGAGAAGCAGAATACGGCGCCATTTGCGCGTCGCCTCAGGGGCTATCTCCTTCTTGCGGGCGCGGCGCACGAGGTAGACGTTTGCAGCGTAGGCCGTGAGCGTCAGCAGGGTCCAAGGGAAAATTTGCGTGTTGCCGGTGTAGTAGAGGCCGAGTGCGGCAATGATGATGACGAAGAGCGGCATGATCGTCGCGCCCTGGATGAAGGCGCTCATATACATCCTGAGCACGTCGCGATCGAAGGCAGCTGCGGAGGAATGGCCGGATTGCAGCCGCTCACGCGTCTGCCGCACAGCCCTGGAGACAGGCTTGTTACGGTGACTGCGTGATTTGTCGACGATAATCTTATCGGTCGATGTGCTTACGCCGGTACTCATGTGCACTATGATGCTTGATCCCTGGATCATTCCAGCTTAACCGGCAATTCTTAATGAGTTGTTTGCCATTTTTGCCAAGGATTTGTTTTTGAAGGGGGCGAAAGCGTGGCGCGTGGTTTCAGAACGATACGCGACGGCGTGACGGCTTTCGCGATGCTCGCCCTGATCGGGCTGATTGCCGCGAAGCTCAACGACAAACCGGACACGGTGCATGCCGGGCAGTTTCATGCGGCCGACGGCGACAGCCTGACGATCGGTACCGAGCGCATGCGGCTGAAGGGCATCGACGCGCCGGAACTCAGCCAGAGCTGCGAGCGAGACGGCATGAACTGGGCTTGCGGGCGGCAGGCGAAAGACACGTTGCAGGGGCTGGTCGCCGCGCGCGACACGCAATGCGGCGGCAGCGAGCGCGACCAGTATGACCGGCTGCTCGTCGTCTGCCAGAGCGGCGGTCTCGATATCAATGGAGAGATGGTTGTCAGAGGCATGGCCGTGTCATATGGCAGCTACGAGCGGGAAGAAGGCCGGGCGCGGTCACAAAGGGCAGGTCTCTGGTCGGGGACATTCGAGCGGCCGCGGGATGTCCGCCTTCACGAACGCCGGCAATCAGGCTTTGACGCTGCGAGACGCTTCATTGGACAGGTGACGGGATGGGAATGACAAGCGAGATGATGGCCGAAACGGGGATTGCAAGGCTGCAGGGCGAGATTGCCCGCTGCCGCATCTGCCGTGATACGCCGCTGCGGGCAGGCGATCGGCTGCCACACGAGCCGCGGCCGGTCGTGGTGATGTCGTCCACGGCGCGCATCCTGATTGCCGGGCAGGCACCGGGGCTCAGGGTGCACGAGAGCGGCATTCCGTTCAACGATGCCTCGGGCGACCGGCTGCGTGACTGGCTGCAGGTGGACCGGGAGACATTCTATGATCCCGGCCGGTTCGCGATCGTGCCGATGGGGTTCTGTTTTCCGGGCTACGACGCCAAGGGAAGCGACCTGCCGCCGCGGCGGGAATGTGCGAGCCTTTGGCGGCAGAGGGTGATCGATCAGATGCCGCAGATCGAGCTGGTGCTGACTATCGGGCAATATGCCCAGGCATGGCATATGGGCAGCGCTCGCAAGCAGAACATGACGGAGACGGTGAAGGCGTGGCGCGAGGCGCTGTTTTCGAACCGCAGCCCGGCGGCCCTGCCGCTGCCGCATCCGAGCTGGCGCAACAGCGGCTGGCTGAAGCGCAATCCATGGTTTGAGGATGAGCTCCTTCCGGTGCTGCGCGATCGCGTAAAATTGCTCATTTCCTGAAACAAAATTCTTTTCGCATGCCGGAATCGGGTTATACAGAGAAAATAATTCGAAAGGGCTTTTCGCGTATGGACCGTCTCGACCGTAAGATACTGCGTCTCCTGCAAGAAGATTCGACATTGGCTGTCGCTGATCTCGCCAAGAAGGTGGGGCTTTCGACGACGCCATGCTGGCGCCGTATCCAGAAGATGGAAGAAGACGGCGTGATCAAGCGCCGTGTCGCCATTCTCGACCCGGAGAAGGTCAACACGAAGGTCACGGTTTTCGTCTCGATCCGCACGGCGACGCATTCGATCGAGTGGCTGAGACGCTTTTCCGAAGTGGTCGTGGACTTCTCGGAAGTGGTCGAATTCTACCGCATGAGCGGCGATGTCGACTATCTGCTGCGGGTCGTGGTGCCGGATATCGCCGCCTACGACGCCTTCTACAAGCGGCTGATCGCCAAGATCGAGATCCGCGACGTCTCCTCGGCTTTCGCGATGGAGCAGATCAAGTATTCGACGCAGCTGCCGCTCGACTACATGCTTCTTGACAATGCGAAGTCCAGCGAAGAGTGACGCGGTAGCAGTAGCGGCAGGATGGGGCGCGTGCAGACGCGCCCTTTGACACGATCATTTTTCCTGCATTAGGTAGCAAAGACCACCAATTTGTTGAATACTACTTCAAAACCACGGGACACGTTCAGCGTCGGGCCTGATGGGGCGTCGCGGCCGTATGCGTTTGGGAAATCGGATGGGGTTATCAGCCACTGACGGCTTCCCATCCGATTTCCCGGGCCCTGGACTACGGCGCAATCATCTTGAGCGCTTCATCGGTCGTCCAAAGTCCGTTTGCCATATATCGGAAGTTGATCAATGCCGCCAGATTGCCGTCGCCCTCAGGTAACTTGGGCGCGGCTACGGCGTCTCGAATAACTGCGACTTCAAATCCTTCTTCAAGGAACTCGTGGAGATGCGATTCAACGCACATGTTGGCGAGCATCCCGGCAAGGACGATCTGGGTGACTCCCTGTTTGCGGAGCTGGAAGGAAAGGTCGTTTTGCTGCGGCCCGTACAGCTTGTGAGGCGAGGCAATAATAGTCTTGCCATCCTCTATGTATTTCTTGAACCGCGGCAGGAAGTCTGCCCCCGAGCCCTCGAAACCCTCGAGCGTATAGGGACCTTTTCTATCGAATATGCCCAGCTTATGTTGGAAAATTTCGAGAGGCCCCTGCACCTTCCACGTGTGATCCCACTTGTAGTAGTGATGAGGCGATAGTGCGACGACCATTCCTGCCTGCTTTGCTGCGGCGAAGAGCTGATCAAGATGGGAAACGACATTGCGTTCGGTGACGGCTTCGCCCAGGACCGGCCAAGCAGTCCCTTCAGGGCTCATGAAGTCGTTCTGCGCGTCGATAACCACGAGCGCCGCCTTCGAGACGTCAAGTTTCATGTTCCCCTTGGTTAGTGCCGGTTTGACGGGGTCCTGGAAAAAATCGACAACCGGCTGCTCGGCCATAGAAGCGCCGGCTCCAGCGAGAATAACCGCGCCAGCGAGGATCGCTGTGCTCAGTCTCCGAATGATTTTCATTTCACGACGCAACATTTGACGTCTCCTATTGTCGATGTGTCAGACTTCCCGGGTCTTTTTGCGACGTTGCGGGACGATGCTTTTGCACCTCTTGCCTGCAATTGGTCGGGACCCTGTCTTCTTTTCGATGAGGGGTTTCAGGTGAGGCGTTGATGCAGCATCCCGCATCGATCGCCCACGCTATTCCCGGCGTCGGAGAGGCGTTGAATATCTTCGTTTGCCGGTTGACAGTAACCCTATCGGCGCGGTCTGATGTTGCAAAGGACAATGATCCCGGGATTTCGGCCATAGCCCGCCACGTCGTTATACTTGTGTATCCGGGGTTCGTGTTGCTGGACCTCAGTGGCCCGATTGAGGCTTTATCGATTGCCAACCAGTTGTATGGAAAGAACTATCTGCTCACCGTAGCTTCGATTGGGGGTGGGTTGGTGCGCAGTTCCAGCGGAGTGGAGGTTGCAACTGAGCGATTGGAGCGCAAATCCACCGATACATTTATCGTCGCGGGGGCCTTGGGTCCGCCGGATGGGCCGTGGGTGGGCGAAGTCGCCAGCGCCATTCGCGATGTGTCGACCTATGCACGCCGGACCGCTTGCATTTGCACGGGCGCGTTCCTGGTGGCCGAAAGTGGCCTCTTGAGCGGGCGATCCGCCACCACTCACTGGGCCTACGTGCAGAGACTGCAGGCCGAATACCCATCGCTTCGCGTTGACGGAGACCGGATATTTACCCACGACGATGGCGTATGGACGTCAGCTGGCATGACTGCGGGGAGCATACGGCAATTCAGCCGAGCCTTCGCGGCGGCCACCGGTATGACGCCGGCCAAGGCAATCGAACGACTGCGCGTGGAAGCGGCCCGCCCCCTGGTCGAAGACAGCCGGCAAACGCTCGACGAAATCGCTCGCCATGTAGGCTTCGTCGATCCCGATCGCTTGACGCAAAGCTTCTTCCGCATTACGGGGCACACGCCATCGGAATTGAGGCGGATGTGGAGACGAGCGCAATAACACCCGCTTCAACCGCCGCTAACGCAGGTATGACAATTGCCACCGAAATTGAGCAACGGGCCTGCAAACAGTTCTGACCAACCACCAACTCAAATGTGGAATCTGCAGCCGATTAAGCGGTACTCACGATACGGAGATTTTTCCGGCATTAGGTAGCCACGGGTTTTTGCTAATTAATGCCGGACTTTCTCACTCAGGCGGTAAGCTCAATAATGCGGTGTTGTGGTTTCTGCTACCTAATGGCGCATTTTTCCAGACGGGCGAGGAGCGAGGACGTGTCCCAGCGATTGCCGCCCATGGCCTGCACGTCGCCGTAGAACTGGTCGACGAGGGCGGTGAGCGGCAATTTCGCGCCGTTGCCTCGCGCTTCGGTCAGAACGATGCCGAGATCCTTGCGCATCCAGTCGACCGCGAAACCGAAGTCGTACTTGCCCTGGTTCATGGTCTTGTGGCGGTTTTCCATCTGCCAGGAGCCGGCTGCACCCTTGGAGATCACGTCGATGACCTTTTCGATGTCGAGGCCGGCGCGCTTGCCAAAATGGATGCCCTCCGCGAGCCCCTGGACGATGCCGGCGATGCAGATCTGATTGATCATCTTCGTCAGCTGGCCGGCGCCGGCCGCGCCCATCAGGCCGACCATGCGGGCATAGGCATCGATGACCGGCCTGGTTTTCTCGAAGACGGCTTCGTCGCCGCCGCACATGACGGTCAGCACGCCGTTTTCCGCGCCTGCCTGGCCGCCGGAGACCGGGGCGTCGATGAAATCGCAGCCCTTCGCCTTGGCGGCTTCGTAAAGCTCGCGGGCGACCTCGGCGCTGGCGGTGGTGTTGTCGATCAGGACGGAGCCCTTCTTCATGCCTTCCAGAACGCCGCCCTTGCTCGTGGTCACCGACCGCAGGTCATCGTCATTGCCGACGCAGGTGAAGACGAAATCGGCATCCGCCGCAGCTTCGGCCGGCGTCGGGGCGGATTTACCGCCGAATTTTTCCGCCCAGGCGGCGGCCTTTGCGGCGGTGCGGTTATAGACGGTGACGTCGTGGCCGCCCTTCGTTTTCAAGTGGCCTGCCATGGGAAAGCCCATGACGCCGAGACCGATGAACGCGACTTTTGCCATATGCCAGATCCTTCCTGTGAATTCCCGGCATGATTAGCCGAAAGCGCGGCGGCAGGAAAGCCGAAGCGGGGGCGGTTCCGTTCGGCGGCAAGAGTTTGCGGGCGACTTAAGTTCCATTTTTGCTTCTGGCGCTGCCTCCTAAGAAAAACAATAGCAAATCAAATTGCAATCTTCAGAATTTCCTATGCGCGTAAACGTATTGCCGCCGGAGGATTCTTAGGTATATTTATTACTATATTAGAATATGCATTAAGTGTGAGCGAACATTGACGACGCAGATCGGGGGGAATGTCGATGTCGGGGGGATCATATAGTCTTTGGCGTGGCCTGACGCGCGATGTCTTCGTCGCACCTGCCGCAGTAAGCGCCGGCGAGACAGGCAGCGGGACCTGTGTTCAGTTAATAGCCGACGTCGGTGCACTGAGGGCCCTGGAACCTGCCTGGAGAGAGTTGGAACAGCGGGCGGTCGATTGCCATTTTACGCAAAGCTTCGATTGGTGCCGGCTCGGCTGGGAGGAACGGGTTTTTGAAACCGGCGATAAGCTACACGTTGCGACCGTATGGCGGGCGGACGAGCTGATCGCCGTCTGGCCATTTATCCAAAGGCGACGTGGAGCAGTCCTCCGGATCGATCCGGTGAGTTGCGGGCTGAACGAAGAGTATGGCGATCCGTTGTTTGCACCGGGTGAGGACACGCCAGAGACCTGTGCCGCCCTGCTGCGCGCTTTGACATCGGGCATCGATATTATGCATGTGCCCTTTCTTCGTGACGGTTCAAACATCCAGAAGGCGATTCAGGCGCGAAAGGCACTGAAATTCGCTGTTCCGATCGACGCCTTTGCGATTGATCGCCAGACCGCAGCAAATTTTGACGCCCTGATTGCCGGCTATCCCAAGAAACTGCGTGTCAATCTTAGAAGCGCGCGCAAGCGCCTCGGCGAGCTCGGTGAGGTTAGCTTCGAACTGCCTGACGGAGCCCGCGACCAAAGTGAAACGATCGACTGGATCTTGCAGCAAAAGCGCGCCTGGCTTCAGCGCAAGGACAAGTCGAGAGACTGGTTTTTAAAGGAGGAGACTCAGCAATTCCTGCAAAGGGCTGCAGCGGCACGCAACGTGGTCGGGCGCCTGGGCTTGTTTGTGCTGAAGCTTGATGGCACGCCAGTTGCTGCCGTCGTCAGCACGATCGACCGGCGGCGGATCGAAATGCATGTCACAACCTTCGATCCGGCCTACGCGCGTTTTTCCCCCGGCATGCTTCTTATCGAGGATATGGCGCGGTGGTGCTTTGAGCGAAATCTAAGCTTCGACATGCGCACCCTGAAAGCCGACTATAAAGAGCGCTGGGCCACATCGTCATCGAAGCGGGTCAGCTATTTTGCGGCGGTGAGTGCGCGTGGCATGGCGCATTTTGCGCCTGACCTCGTCAAGTTCACGCTGATCTCCTGGCTGGAGGCGCACCTTCAGCCGCGATACCTCACCTGGCTGAAGACGAGCATAAAACGCTTCCTCCATCTTGTGGGACGCTAGTGGCGGGTTCCATTATTCGGAGGGCATTTCGTTGCGGATGCGCTCGGGAAGCTGTTTCTTGTAGGGATAGAACTTGAAGTAGGGCAGTGCCTCCTTCAGGACCCGTGCAAAGGATGGCCGCTCGAGCAGGCGTTCGTAATAGGCTTTAAGCTTCGGCTGGCCCTCGCCGAAAGGCACGAGTGTTTCGGCGTAGAAGAGGGCGGGTGCCGCGGCGCAATCGGCCATCGTGAAACTGTCGCCGGTAATCCACTGATTGCTGCCCAGCTGCCGCTCGATCATGTCGTAAGCGGTCGCAAGCATGCCGCGCGCCTCTTCGACGCCGTGTGGATCGTTTGCGCCATCCGGCCGCAGAGTATCGACGACGATCTTCTGCAGCGGCGTCTGAACATAAAGATCGAAGAAGCGGTCCCAGAGCCGGACGCGCAGCGCACGATCGATGTCATCCGGCAACAGGCGGATGGGGCCGGGGTAATGCCGGTCGAGATATTCGATGATGATGCTCGTCTCCGGGATCGTGCTGTCCAGCGCCTCATCGCGCAGGATCGGCATCTTGCCGACCGGCCAGAAGCGGAAGAAATCGGCCCGCGAGCTCTCGTCGGCAAGATCGACCATGCGGTCTTCGAAAGGCGTGCCGTTTTCGTAAAGGGCGATCAGCACCTTGTGGCAAAAGGAGGCGAGGGGGTGTCCATAGAGAACGAGAGACATGCGTCGACCTTTCGGTGTCCGGAAACTTTCCTGAAGGGCTTTAGGAGATCAGTTCGCGCACAAGGATGCAAGGAGCAACTTACGGTTGGCAGGAGGCACTACGAGATGGCAATGATCTCCAGCTCCTGTTCACCGACGCTGACCAGATCCCCGACAGCTTTGCCCATGAGAACCCTGGCTACCGGGGATGCGAAGGAAATCGATCCGGCCTTGGGATCCGCCTCGTCCTCTCCCACGATACGATAGGTCTGTACGCGCCCGTCGTCGCGGCTGAACGTCACCGTGCTGCCAAAGGCAACGGTGTCGGATGAAGCCGGGTCGGGCACAAGCTGAGCCGTGCTAACTCTTGCCGCAAAGTAGCGCAGATCCCGAAGGGGATTTGCTGCCTGCCGCCGCCGTTCATTCACGTCTTCGATCGTGCTCGCAGCGCCGTAGGCGTCGCGCGCTTGTTGCAGCTGCAATTCCAGAGCTTTCAACCCCGCTTCCGTCACAAGGTTCGGGTGCGGCGAAATCGGACGGTCCGGCAGTAGGGTTTCCGAAGCAGTTTCGGCACTCTCTTCCTTGACGAAGGCGGTGCTCAATTTCAAACTCCATTTAGATGCGGGTGACGACGACAATCCGGCATTATACGATGGTTTTCGACGGGTGTCACAGGTGAGCGGGCTTTAGGTCGGACGGTATGTCCGGATCTGGACAAGCGACGCCCCGACAATGCGACGCAGCCACATAGCCGTGTCACGCGCGCTCACGAGCCATCATTCTGTTCGGCTCGATCGCGATCCGCCGCGCCGAGCGCCTGTACGGTAACGGCCGCAACCAGGCCGGTCAGCACAATGCCACAAAGGCCGATCAGCAAGGCCAGTATCCGCGGGATGGCATGCTTGGGCGTGACATCGCCATAGCCGATCGTCAATCCGGTGACGAAAGTGAAGTACAGGGTTTCGCCAATGCGCCAGCTCTCGATCTGTCCGGCAACAATGCCCGATCCTACCATGACGACAAGGATCCCGGAAAAGATCGGCCACACTATGCGAACCTGCTGGAACAGCGCAGCGAAGAATAGCCGTCTCATTCGCTTCGATTGAGACCGGGAGCTTGTGCGTATCGCCATGGTCTTCTGCCTTTCAGTTCATGCGAGGCGCCTGGGATTCCTGCAAGTGTCTGCGGGCCATCTTTGCTTGGGCTGCACCACGAAGAATGGCTGGCGGTATTTCAGTGGCCATAGCCATCGTGATCGTGGCCGGCATCGAATTTGGAGGGATCAATCGCGGCAGTTGCATCAAGATGGGGTAGCGGGAGGCAAGACAAACAAGGTGAACGCGAAGATCGCATAGAGGGCAAGCGCCATCACACCCGCATACCAAGCTCCACGCCCGCCATTCGACAAGAGGGTTGCAGCCATCGTGGCGACGATCATCATCGTAACCGCACCGCGCCAGAACTGGAGTGTCATGGGTTCCGGACCGATGAAATAGCTGACGAGCACCAGTACCGGCGCGACGAAGAGCGCAATCTGGGCGGCACTGCCCAATGCGACCGCGACACTGAGATCCAGGCGATTTGCACGGGCTGCCGAAAACGCGGTCGTCATTTCCGCGGCGGCCCCCACCAGAGCGACGACGATGAAGCCAACAAAAGCTGGCGTCAGCCCGAGATGCTCGGCGGCGACCTGGACTGAACCGACGAATATTTCGCTGACCACCGCGACCAGCAGCGTAACGACAACCAGCATGACGATGCCAAGCGAGAGAGGCCAGGGTTTCTGGTCTTCCTCTCCGTGGCTGACGCTGGCGAAAAGCTCCCGGTGCGTCCTCAACGAAAACAACATGCCGAGCGCGTAGACGGCAACGAGAAGGGTCGCCAATCCCAAGCTCAGCGTCTGGGAGACCTCAGGCGCTGGTGGTTGATCCACTTCGCTGATCAGCGACGGGACCAGAATGGCGATGGTAGCAAGGAACAGCAGGGAAGCCTGGAAGCGCGCATTGACCCTGTTGAATTCCTGTACGTGATGCTTGAGGCCGCCGAGCAGGAATGCGCCGCCAAGCATGAACAGCGTGTTGGTGACAATCGCGCCGGCCAACGATGCTTTGACCAACAAATATTGCCCGGCCTGCAGCGCCGCAAGCGAGATCACGAGTTCGGTCAGGTTTCCGAGTGTGGCATTGAGCAGGCCGCCGACTGCATCTCCCGTCTTGGCGGCAACCGCTTCGGTTGCGCGGCTCAGAAGCGCAGCCAGGGGTACGATCGCTACGACCGAAAGGAGAAACAGCAAAGTGTGCGCATCGGGGGACGTCCGTTCCAGAAAAATGACGACGGGCACGAAAACGATGAGCGCAAGAATAGGTGCCTGGCGAACCTCGCCCAGGATGGCTCTGCCCACAGCGAAAGACGACGGCGTGATAGGAGTTCTTTCCTCAACATTGCCCATGCCCCTGCCTCCTGAACGGAGTGCCCGCAGCCAAAATTACCACCTTTAATGATTGCTGTCGCGGGACTCCAATCCGGCTTCTGATCCATCCCGTTGGCGCAAGGCAATCGTCTCAAGACCTGCTTCAGGGCCATCAGCCGTCGCTAGCGTCCACTATCTGCGCGCCACTCCGTCCGTGCGAGCTAGCAGCTTCGCGCCGGGATCGTCAGCCGGCGAGGCGCGCGATGACCAGATGGCCGGGGCTCGGCTGGCCTTCCTGCATGCGCACGTTGATTTCGGTCACCTCTACGATCTCGAAGCCGGTCGCCGCCAGCCGGTCGCGAATATAGGCTTCGGCGTGCAGGAAGCGCTGGTGCGGGCCGACTATGTAGGGCGGGCCGTCTATGGCGTCGCCAGGGATCATCTCGGACGAGAAGATAAAGAGGCCGCCGGGCGTCATGTTTTCCGCCGCGCCGAAGAACAGCGGCTCAAGGGCGCCGAGATAGGGCAGGACGTCGGTTGCGGTGATGAGGTCGAAGGGCTCTTCATCGTTGTCGTCGAGGAAGTCCTCGGCTTCAGCGACGAACAGGGTTTCGTAGAGATCCTTCTCATGGGCGATCTCGACCATGTTTTCGGAAATGTCGATGCCCGTCATATCTTCGCAGAGATCGCGCAGCGTGCCGCCCGTCAGGCCCGTGCCGCAGCCGAGATCGAGCATACGTTTGAACGGCCCGAGCTTCAGTTCCTGCAGGCGCTGCCGGACCAGCATCGGCACATGATAGCTGAGCTGCTCGACAAGCACGTCCTCGAAGACTTCGGCGTGCTGGTCGAAGAGGGTTTCAACATAGGCGTCGGGCGCCTTCACCGGCGTTTCGCCGCGGCCCATCGAAGCGATGCGGACGGCAGCGCCGCCGTGATCTTCGGGGTCGATCGCCAGCACTTCCTCATAGGCTCTTACCGCCGCGTCAAAATCGCCCGCCTTTTCGAGCGCAAGGGCGCGGTTATAGGCTTCTGCAAGCGCTTCTTCGTCGATTTTCTTTGCCATCGCCATACCTTTCGAATTGAGGCCTTCCGAATTGAGGCATGCCTCTACGGCTGCTTGAAGTCTTTTGCAATGGCAGCCTTACAGGCGCAGAATGGATTGGAAATTCAATAATAAGAAAATGGAGGAAATGCCATGACGACGGATTTCAGCAAACGTGACTACGACGAGAGCGTCGTGAAGGGGCCATGGCCGCCGCTTCCGGCGAGCCAGGGCGAGATGACCAATACGCTCGCGCACTACTATCGCGGCGAAATGGGTCGGATGACGAGCTGGCGGGATCGCATCGACCGGACGTCGAATTGGGCAATCACCGTGGTCGCAGCCCTTCTCTCGGTCTCGTTGTCTACGCCGACATCGCACCATGGCGTGCTTCTGTTCGGAATGATGCTGATTACGCTGCTGCTGTTGATCGAGGCGCGGCGCTACCGCTTCTTCGACATCTACCGGGCTCGCGTCAGGCAGGTCGAGAAGAACTACTTCGCCCAGATACTGGCTCCGGAACCTGGTACCGGGCTCGATTGGGGCTCGGTGGTTGCACGCAGCCTGCGAAAGCCGAAATTCCTTCTCAGCTATACCGACGCCCTGCATCGCCGGCTGCAGCGGAACTATGGCTGGATGTATCTCATCATGCTGCTTGCCTGGGGCCTGAAGATCACGACGCCGAAGCTGCAGACCGAGGGCAACCCGCTGGTGCAGGCGCATTCCTGGTCATATGTCATCGACAATGCCGTGCTCGGGCCGCTTCCGGGCCTTGCAGTCATCGCGATCGTGGCGGCGTTCTATCTCGCCGTCCTCTACGGGGTGCTGCACCGGGAGCTCGACGAAGGTGAATACATCCACGGCGAGGCGCATGTGTAGAGTACGCGCAGCCGGCGTGATCAGTGCAGGATGAATTCGCCTTTCAGGGCGCGCCATTCGGTTGCCGAGATCAGCTTGCGGTGGATGTAGCGCACCGAATGCAGCGGGCCATCCAGCTTCTCCTGCCAGAACTTCAGGAAGCCGCGCATCTCGGGAAAATCCGGAGCGAGGTCATATTCCTGCCAGATGTAGGTCTGGAGGATCGTCGGGTGGTCCGGCAGACGGTAAAGGATCTGGGCCGTCGTCAGCCCATATCCGTTAAGCTGCTTTTCGAAGTCCTTGTTCATCTCTCAGTCTCGCTCTCATTCCCCTTCTTACGCCTATGAGCGTCGTATGAAATGGAAGCACGGCGTGGTTAACGCAAGCTTGACATATGAGAATAATAGGGCGATTCACTTGTGATTTCAAGATCTTGGCAGCACTGCATCGACAGTGCTGCCAAGCGATCAGCGCTTCAAGTGACGCGTCAGGCGCCGTTCGATCCAGTTCCAGAAATGCCGGAGCGCCTCCACCATCGAAAGATAGAAGATCGCTGCCCAGAGATAGGTTTGGTAGTCGAAAGTGCGCGAGAAGGCGTAGCGCGTTTCACCCATGAGATCGAACACGGTAATGATGGCGACGACGGCCGAGCCCTTGATCAGCAGGATGATTTCGTTGCCGTAGGGGCGCAGCGCCACGATGAGCGCCTGCGGCAGCACGATCTTGCGGAAGGCGACGACCTTGTGAATGCCGAGCGCTGCCGCTGCCTCGTGCTGGCCGTGCGGAACGCTTTCGATGGCGCCGCGCAGGATTTCGGCCTGGTAGGCGGCGGTGTTGATCGTCATCGCGAACAGGCCGCAATACCAGGCGTCCCGGAAGAACCACCAGAGGCCCACGGCTTCGAGCTGCGGACGGAAGCCGCCGAGGCCGTAGTAGATCAGGAACAGCTGCGCCAAAAGCGGCGTGCCGCGGAAAATGTAGACGTAGCAATAGGCAAGCGTGCTGAGGACCCTGTTCTCAGACATTCGCGCCAAGGCGAGCGGCAGCGACAGAACGGCGCCGCAGACGACGGATACCGAGACCAGGATGATCGTTGTCATCAGCCCATGCAGGTAGCGCGGCCCGTAGCGCGCGAACTCGGCCGGATCCCAATTGGAAACGACCATGTAGATCAGGAGTGCGGCAAGCAGCGCCCAGAGGTAGACGAGCAGCGTGCCAGCGATGCGCGCGACGGTTATGCGCTTCTTCAGTGCCTTCGGCGCAGGCTGCGGAGGGATGAGGGTTTCCGCGTAGCTCATCGGCGGACCTCCGAGCGCTTGGCCCAGCGTTCGATGTAGCTGAGGCCGACGGACGAGATGATCGCAAGCGCCAGATAGAGGCCGCAAGCGATGATATAGAAGAAAAACGCCTCCTTGGTCACGCGGACCGCAACGCCCGTCTGACGCAGGATGTCCGCCAGGCCGATGATGGAAACGTAGGACGTGTCCTTGAGCAGGATCATCCAGAGGTTCGTCAGGCCGGGCAGGGCGATGCGGATAAGCTGCGGCAAGACGATGAGCCGAAGCGTCCGGCCTTGATGAAGTCCGAGAGCATAGCCGGCCTCATACTGTCCCCGAGGGATGGCCCGGAAGGCCGAAAGTAGCACTTCGGAGCAATAGGCGGAAAAGACCACCGACAGCGCGATCATGCCGGCGACGAAGGCATTGATCTCAATGCGCTCCTCATAGCCGACGTATGCAAGGATCGACTGGATCAGGATCTGCATGCCGTAATAGATGATGAAGAGGGTCAGAAGTTCGGGCAGGCCGCGGAAGATGGTGGTGTATATTCCGGCGGCAAGGCGCACGGACCGTTCTTCCGACTGCTGGCCGAGCGCGACCAAAAAGCCGATGACGAGGCCGACCGGCAGCGTCAATAGCGCCACGCTGACGGTGGTTTTCAGACCGAGAGCGATCTCGTCGCCCCAGCCGGTGTCGCCGCAGGCGAGAATCGTCGATTGGCCGAACCAAGTGAAAACGCCGGCGGGTCCGCACAGCGGATCGACGATATATCCTATCCAAGCCCAGAACGAGCCCAGCGCGGAAAACAATCCGCTCATGCCAGTTTTCCCCTCACGGCTTAAGCCGTTTTTCTCTTTCCATCGTTGTCAAACAAAAATGGCGGAAGAGCAAGCCTTCCGCCACCATCTTTGCCGGTCAGGTACAGCTTTTCTTATTCGCCGTAAACGTCAAAATCGAAGTACTTGTCCTGAATTTCCTTGTACTTGCCGCTGGTGCGGATCGCGGCGATCGCGGCATTCAGCTTGTCCTTCAGCGGGTCGCCCTGGCGGATGGCGATACCGGCGCCAGCGCCGTTGATTTCCGGATCGACCTTCAGCGGGGTCAGGATCTTGCAGCAGGAACCGGCATCCGACTTGACCCATTCGGAGAGAACGACGACGTCGTCGATCACCGCGTCGATACGACCGTTCGAGATGTCGAGTTTGTACTCGTCAGCCGTCGGATAAAGCTTGAGCTCGGTGTCGGGAAGGTGCTTTTCAGCATAGTTGGAGTGGGTCGTCGACGTCTGCGCGCCGATCGTCTTGCCCTTGAGGCCGGCAACGTCAGTGATGGTCGAGTCCTTCGGCACGGCGATAGCCGGCGGGGTGTTGTAGTACTTGTTGGTGAAGTCGACGAGCTTCGAACGCTCCGGCGTGATCGACATCGAAGAAACGATCATATCGAACTTCTTGGCCTTAAGAGCCGGAATGATGCCGTCCCAGTCGGCGCTGACGAAGGAGCATTCGGCCTTCATCTCGGCGCACAGGGCCTTGGCGATGTCGATGTCGAAGCCCTTGATCTCGCCGCTGGCGTCTACGAATTCGAAGGGCGGGTACGTGGAGTCCGTGCCAATCACGTACTTCTCGCCGTCGGCCATCGCCGAACCGGCGAAGAGTGACAGCGCTGCAAGCGATGCAGCGGCGAGAAAACGGGTGGAGATACGCATGTGGATCCTCTCTTTTGGTTGCCGCTGCGTCTTCTTTTTATCCGACAGCGGCGTGAATGCGGCGGGCATGGATACCGCCTTGGCGCGATAATCAAACCTTTTTTTCGCAAATTGCAACTGGAATCGCAGCGGAGTGCCGCGCCGCAGAATATGGCAAAGATGAACGGTATCGAACCACGGCATTCATATGGGGTTAATGCCGCGCTTTCTAAAACAGCGGGAACAAAACCAGTCCTGGACGATTTCCGTCCCACGTTCGCCCTCCAACCCGAATGCCGCCTAAGGTGTTCCCAAAAAAACTCAAAGGAAGACGAGGAGACCCAATGGGCATTAAATCAACATTGTTTGCCGGCGCGGCATTCCCGCTGCTTTCGTTGTCGTTGGTCGTGTCGCCGGCCCATGCTTCGGTTGCAGGCGGTGGAAGTGCTGTGCAGCCCGCGCCGCAGGTGATAAGCGGCAGCTACCAGGTGGCGCAGGATGCCCCCACGGATGAAGAGCTTCTGAAGAAGAAGAAGCGCAAGGCTCCGGCTGCCGAAGAGCAGCCCGCCCAGGAGCAGCAGCGCGAGGCCGCGCCACAGCAGGAAGCGCCCAGTCGCAAGAAGCGCGAAGCCGCACCGCAGAAGGCTGCGCCCGAGCCGCAGCAGCAGGCAGCACCGCAAGCCGAACCGGAGGCTCCGCGCAGAAAGAAGCGCGACGCTGAATCCGCGCCTCAACAGGCCGCCCCGGAAGCGCAGCAGGCCCAGCCTTCCGAAAACCAGCAACAGCCTCGCCGCAAGAAACGCGAAGCCGCACCCGAGCAGGCTGCCCCCGAGCTACAGCAGCAGCAAGCGGCACCTCAGGCCGAACCGGAACAGCAGCCTGCCGAGAATAACGTGAAGCCGCGCCGCAAACAGGGCGAGCAGCAGCCTGCCCAGCAGGAAGCCGCGCCGCAGCAGGGTGAAGCAAAGCCGAAGGCCGAAGAGACCCAACCTCAGACCGGCGAAGCGCAGCCCGAGCAGCAGAAGCCGCGCAAGCGTGACAAGCAGCAGCAGGCAACCGAAGGCGAGCAACAGCAGCCGGAGCCAACTGCAAAGCCCGGTCGCAAGCCGGTGAAGGAAGCTCAGCCCGAGCAGCAGCCGGCCGAGAACAAGGCACCCGTTCCGCAGGAGTCGCCGGCACCTGACAAGGCACCGGTACCTGCAACCTCGCCGGCACCCGAGAAGCCGCCGGTTCCCGCAGAACCGGATCAGGCGCAGAAGCCCGCCGGCGAAGAGCAGCAACAGCAGTTGCAAGGCCAGCAGGCGCCCGGTCAGCCCGGCGCAACGACCGCCGAACAGCCGGCCGGCAATGCCCAGCCGACCGAGCAGGCAATTCCCGCTCCTGAGAAGGTGACGCCGCAGGAACTCGAGCGTCGCAAGCAGATTGCCGAGGATCCGAGCAAGAGCAACGAGACCGTCGTCCTGCCGGTAGAAAACGGTGCCGCCGTGCTCGACAGCGACAAGGACGTGGACCGGACGGCGGGCCAGGAAGGGCGACGCAACCGCGATCGCCAGCGCGCCTCCGAACAGGTCATCGCCGCGCCGAAATCCGATGCCGAGGCGCAGCAGCTTCAACGTAAGGGCGAGCGCCGTGCTCCGATCAAGATCGAGGCGGTGACGAGCGAAGAGGGCCGCAGACTCGACCGCAGGCCGGAGTTTACGCGGCCCGAAGGTGCACGGGTTGAACGCTACGAGGGTGATGACAACCGCATCATCCTGCAGTTCAACAACCGCACCGTCGTGCGCAGCGACGACGACCGCCGCTTCCTCAGGGACGGCGAGCGGCCGATCTACGAACAGCTTTCGCGTGACCGCTATCGTGAAACGATCGAGCGGCCGGAAGGCTATCGGATTGTCACCATCCGAAACCGCTACGGCGACATCATCCAGCGCTCGCGTATCGACAATCGCGACCGCGAATATGTTCTCTACTATTCGCCGGAGCTCTACGAGGATCCTGACCGGGGCTACTTCGAAGATCCGGGTGCCGATCTGCCGCCGATGCGGCTTGGCATTCCCGTGCGCGATTACATCATCGACACGAGCAGCGATGCGGACCGCGACTATTACGAGTTCCTGAGCGAGCCGCCGGTGGAACCTGTCGAGCGTGTCTATTCGCTGAACGAGGTGAAGTATTCGGCCCGTATCCGCGACAAGGTCCGCCGTATCGACCTCGATACGATCACCTTTGCGACGGGTAGCGCCGAAATCCCGATGAGCCAGGCGCGCAGCCTGCGCAAGGTTGCCGACGCCATGAACGAGGTGCTTGAAAAGGACCCGAGCGAAACCTTCCTGATCGAAGGCCATACGGACGCCGTCGGCTCCGACGAGAGCAACCTCGTGCTTTCGGACCAGCGTGCCGAATCCGTCGCCAACG
This sequence comes from Rhizobium sp. P32RR-XVIII, assembly GCF_012641395.1. Lineage (GTDB taxonomy): Bacteria > Pseudomonadota > Alphaproteobacteria > Rhizobiales > Rhizobiaceae > Rhizobium. Next base: position 246,756 of record NZ_JABAIH010000005.1, read on the forward strand.
TGCTTTCGGAGGTCTACGGCATCGCGCCGGAAAACCTTGCCACGCAGGGCTATGGCGAGCGCTATCTGAAGGTCAACACCGCCGGCCCGGAACAGGAGAACCGGCGCGTCACGATCCGCCGCGTCACCCCGCTGGTGCGCCCGGTGGCGTCAAACCAGTAAGCCGGCGGGGTTTTGCCTTCTCCCCAGCGGGGAGAAGGTGGCCCGCAGGGTCGGATGAGGGGGCGCAGCGAGTTCGTTCGTCGCTTATCGCTCCGACCGTTCGCTCCTGTCGTCGCTCACCCCCTCATCTGTCCTACGGACATCAACCGGGGTCGAACCGCCGGTCTCGCCCCGTCCATCGGACCCCCGCTGGGGAGAAGAAACGGCTTCGCCGAGGCCGATCGTCTCGGCAATGAAATCGGCGATGGCGATCGTGTCGTCGAGATTAAAGAACGGCAGGTCCGTGTCCGTGACCGGGTGATCGGCGGCGATGGCGCAGATATGCGGGTCGGCGGGCGCCAGGGGATCGAGCCTGGCTGCTTCCAGACGACGGGCTTCGATCTTCGGGATCGGTTCGCGCTTGTAGCCTTCGATCAGCACCAGGTCGCAGGGAGCGAGGCGCGCGAGGATTTCCTCGAAAGTGGGTTCAGGTTCGCCGCGCAGCTCGTGCATGATCGCGTAGCGCGTGCCCGAGACGATCGTGACTTCGTGGGCGCCCGCCTGCCGGTGGCGGTAGCTGTCGGCGCCGACCTTGTCGATATCGAAATCGTGATGGGCGTGCTTGATCGTCGAAATATGGTAGCCGCGGCGGGTGAACTCCTCGACGAGACGGACGGCAAGACCCGTCTTGCCCGAGTTCTTCCAGCCGGCAATGCCGAAGATGCGGGGGCCGAAGGTGCTTGGCGCACTCATGACAGAACCTCCAGCCAGCGCTCGGCTTCCGTCAGGTCGTCCGGCGTGTTGATGTTGAAGAAGGGGTCGAGCATGCTGGCGCGCGTCGGGTGCAGCGGGAATGGAACTTCCGTTACGTTATGTCGCTGGAGGAAGTCCCGCACGCGGCGCTTCTGATCAGTCTCGATCCAGGCGGCGAGGTCCTCGGCCAGCGACACGGGCCAGAGGCCGAAGACCGGATGGGTGCGGCCTTCGGATGCTGCGATCGCGATTTTCGCCGGGGCATCGATCGCCGCGACGAAATCAGCGACCAATTCCGCGGGGAAAAAGGGGCTGTCGATCGAGATGGTGACGACGTGGGTGACGTCCGGAAGCGTGGCCGCGTATGCCATGGCGGCATGGATGCCAGCCATGGGGCCGGCCTTGCCCGGGACGATATCGGGTATGAACTGCAGGCCGCATTGCGGCTCGCTATCGGCATTGACCGCTACAGTCGAGACCTGCGGCGACAACCGCGCGATCGCGTGATCGAGCAGCGAGCGGCCGCCGAGCATGACGGTCGCCTTGTCCTGCCCCATGCGCGAGGAGCGGCCCCCGGCAAGGATGACGCCGGGAATATTGGTGTTCTGCAAGGCGAAAGCTGGCATGGCGGTTCTCAGACTGGGCTGCGCGGCTCGGATTCCTGCGCGAGCGGCGGCACGTGGCGTTTGGCCTCCCGGTAGAAGGTATATAGCCCGGACGCGATGACAACGGCGGCGCCGGTGACGGTCCAGGAGTCCGGCACTTCCGCGAAGAAGATGTAACCGAGAAACGCCGAAAAGATCAGGCTCGTATAGCGGAAGGGCGCCACGAACGAAACTTCGCCGGTGCGCATCGCGACGATGACGGATTGATAGCCGATCAGCACCAGCGCCGACGCAAGCACCAGGTGCGAAAGCGAGGTTGTGCTGACGGGCTGCCAGCCGCCGAGTGCAGGGATCAGCAGCGCGCCGAAGAAGGCCACCGACATGGCGGTGACGACGGTGACCATCAGCGAGGGAATCTCGGGATCGATGGAGCGGGTTGCAAGATCGCGGCCCGCCGTTGCCAGAACGCTCCCGACGCAGAGAAGGGCTGCGGGCGTAAAGCCTTCCGGGCCGGGCCGGATGATGATCATAACGCCGATCAGGCCGACAAGGATCGCCGACCAGCGCCGCCAGCCGACTGGCTCGCGGAAGAAGAGTGCGGCTCCGAAGGTCACCACAAGCGGCAGTGATTGCAGGATGGCCGAGGCATTGGCGATCGGCATCATGCCGAGCGCCGTGATGTAGGTGACGGCGGCGAGCATTTCGCAGATGACGCGCAGGATGATGATCGGCTTCAGGATGACGCGCCAGGAGCGCAGCGCACCGAGATAGCGGGCGATGAAATAGACGAGAACGCTGGTGAACAGGCCGCGAATGAACATGATCTCGCCAGCGTTCATATAGCTGATGACCGACTTGGACAGGGCGTCGCTGGACGCGAAGCCGGCCATGGCCATGCTCATGAAGATTGCGCCCTGGGTGTTGCGAGACCGCGGCATGAAGAGAGATTCCCGATTTTCGTGCCGCCCTTTTAGAGGCGATCGCAGAGCAAGGGAATCGGATGAAAGCCACACCCGGAATAATTCGATTGCGCAGCGCACAACGACGTTGCCCGAGCGGCAAGCCGCCATTGTTTTTGAACAAAAGCCCTCCTCTGGCGTTCTGTTTTTGGAAGCAAACCAAAAGGAGTAACGTGATGGATTGGAATCGTGTCGAAGGTAACTGGAAGCAGATGAAGGGCAGGATCAAGGAGCAGTGGGGCAAGCTCACTGACGACGATCTTGACCAGATCGCCGGTCGCCGCGACCAGCTCGAAGGCAAGATCCAGGAACGCTATGGGATAGAAAAGGACCTCATCAAGCGCGATATTGACGATTGGTACGGCCGCCAGACCTGGCACTGAACATCAGCCCCGCTTCGGCGGGGCTTCTTCCAGCTAAACACCAGGAGATAGTGATGCCGACTGACGTACCGAATCCCGCTGAAACTCCGCGTGGCCCGACACCGGCACCCGGCGTGCCCGATCGCGTCCAGGAAAAGTCCCCGAAGACGCCGGCTCAAGACCCCGCAGACAACAAGAACCCCAACGACCCCGAGCCTCTCGATCCGGCGCTGCTGCCGATCGGCGATCCGGCGGGTGCGGCTTGAATGAACTATCAGAACGAAGTTGTCACCCGCCGGTGACGCTCATGTGGCGTGCGACGGCGGGGCGGTTGTGGGTGCGGTCGATGATGAAGTCGTGGCCTTTCGGCTTGCGGGTGATCGCTTCGTCGATCGCGGCGTAGACCAGGCTGTCGTCTTGGGTGGCGCGTAGCGCCGAACGGAGATCCGCCGCATCGTTCTGCCCGAGGCACATGTAGAGCGTGCCGGTGCAGGTGAGGCGGACGCGATTGCAGCTTTCGCAGAAATTATGGGTCATCGGCGTGATGAAGCCGAGGCGGCCGCCGGTTTCGGCAATCTCGACATAGCGGGCAGGGCCGCCGGTCTTGTAAGCAATATCGGTCAGCGTGAACTGACGCTCGAGATCGGCGCGAAGCTCGGAGAGCGGCAGATACTGATCGGTCCGATCCTCGTCGATCTCGCCCATCGGCATGGTCTCGATGACCGTCAGGTCCATGCCGCGGCCATGCGCGAAGCGCAGCATGTCCGGTATCTCGGCGGCGTTGAAATCCTTGAGTGCGACGGCATTGAGTTTGATTTTCAGCCCGGCCTTCTGCGCCGCGTCGATGCCGTCCATCACCTTGGCGAAATCACCCCAGCGGGTGATCTTGCGGAACTTGTCGGGGTCGAGCGTGTCCAGGGAAACGTTGATGCGGCGCACACCGCAGTCGTAGAGCTCCTCGGCGTGGCGGGCGAGCTGTGAGCCGTTCGTCGTCAGCGTCAGTTCCTCAAGGCCGGAGCCGATCCGCTTTCCGAGTTCGCGCACGAGGAACATGATGTTCTTGCGCACCAGCGGCTCGCCGCCCGTCAGCCTGATCTTCCGCACGCCCTTGGCGATGAAGGCGGAACAGAGCCTGTTCAGCTCTTCCAGCGTCAGCAGATCCTTTTTCGGCAGGAAGGTCATGTTTTCCGCCATGCAATAGGTGCAGCGGAAATCGCAACGGTCGGTGACGGAGACGCGCAAATAGGTGACCGCCCGCCCAAAGGGGTCGATCATCGGGTCCGCATCCGCCACCAGAGGGGATGCATTTCCTATCGTTCCGACATGGCTGTTCATGAATATCTCCGTTGCCATGGTAATGTGGCCAGATGTGGTTGCTGCGTCAAGGGAAAGAGCGGGGACGCACGGCAAATTGAGCTTGCCTCGAAAAGCCTGATTGCCTACTGCTCTGGGATAAATGGAGGGTGCGATGAGCGATATCTGGCCGACCGAACTGCGCGTATCCAAGGACCGGCAGCGCCTGACGGTGACGTTCGACGACGGCCAGAGCTTCGATCTTTCGGCCGAGATGCTGCGCGTCCTTTCGCCCTCGGCAGAAGTGCAGGGTCATGGGCCGGGACAGAAGCTGACCGTTCCAGGCAAGCGGAACGTCGCGATCATCTCGATGACGCCGACCGGCAATTACGCCGTGCGCATCGGCTTCGACGACATGCACGACACGGGCATCTATACCTGGACCTATCTGCGCGAGCTGGGCGATCGGGGCGTGGAGCTTTTTGCGGAGTACGAGGCCGAACTCACAGCCAAGGGCATGAGCCGCGACGTGGCGGAAAAGCCACGCTGACCGAACCACTGTGACCATCAGGGGGAAAAATGGTGGCGACCACAGGTAAGAACTGGCTTCGTTCGAAGGGAGGCCCAGCCGACAGCAAGGTCAGCTATCTCGAACTCTTCTTCGATCTGGTCTTCGTCTTCTCGATCTCCCAGCTTTCGCATGCGCTGGCAGCGCATTACACGCCGCTTGGAGCGGCCGAAGCGGCGCTGATGACCTTTGCCGTCTGGTGGGTCTGGATCTTTACCGCCTGGGTGACGAACTGGCTCGATCCGGAAAAGATGCCGGTGCGGGGCATGCTCGTGGTCCTCATGCTCCTCGGGCTGGTTCTCTCGGCTTCCATTCCCGAAGCCTTCGGCGACAAGGGGTTGCTTTTTGCCGCTGCCTACGTGCTGATGCAGGTCGGCCGGTCGCTGTTTACCGTTTACGCGATGAAGGGTTCCGGCGGCTCGAACTATGTGAATTTCGTCCGCATCACCACCTGGCTTGCGGTTGCCGGCGTGTTCTGGATCACCGGCGGGCTCCTGGAGCATGAGGCGCGGCTGATGGTCTGGGCGTTCGCACTCCTTATCGAATATATGGGTCCGGCCACCGGCTTCTTCGTGCCGGGCTCCGGCAGGTCGACGGCGGCCGACTGGGACGTGTCCGGCGCCCACATGGCGGAGCGCTGCGCGCTGTTCATCATCATCTGCCTCGGCGAGGCGATCCTCGTTTCCGGCCGCACTTTTTCCGAGCTGCCGTTCTCAGCGCTGACCGGCTTGGTCTTCGCAATCGGCTTCATCGGCACGGTTGCGATGTGGTGGCTTTATTTCCGGTTCGGGCATTCGCGTGCCGCACACCGGATCGAGCATGACGAGGCGCCGGGGCGTCTTGCGCGGCTGGCTTTCACCTATGCGCATATTCCGATTCTGGCCGGCATCATCGTGCATGCGGTGGCCGTCGAGTTCATGTTCTCGCATCCGCACGAGACGGACAATCTCGGGGTCATGGCCTCGGTTCTCGGCGGCTCGGGACTGTTCCTCGCAGGCAATCTCTGGTTCAAGGGCGCCACGAGTGGAAGGCCGCCGCTCTCACACTTGGCGGGCCTGGTTTTCCTGATCCTGCTTGCGTTTGCCGCGCCGTTCGCCGAGGTCTACGTCATGGGCATCCTGGCGGCGCTGGTATTGATCGTCGTTGCGGCCTGGGAATACCGGTCGCTTGCCGGTGCTCCCCAATCTGAGACGATTCACTAATCGTCAGTCTTCGTCGCGCAAATCCTGCTGCAGCACGCCGATGATGCGTTCCATGGAACTCGCCATCGCCATGCACTGGTCGATCGGCTCGGGGGAAAGCACCCGGTCGATCAGATCGGTCTGGATCACCATGGCGCGCTCGGTGACGCTGCGGCCTTCCTCCGTCAGGTAAAGCCGCAGCACGCGTTTGTCCTTGTCGTCGCCGCGGCGTTCGATCAGGCCGCGCTTTTCCATCTGTGGCAGCAGCATGCTCATGTTGGAGCGGCCGACGAGCAGCTTTCGGGCAAGCTCCTGCTGGGAGATGCCCTCGAAGCGATAGAGATTGATCAGGATATCGAGATGCGGGGTCTTGATGTCGAGGTCCGCCAGCGAACGGCCCAAGGACTGCTGCATCAACTGGCAGGCACGGGCAACCGCGATCCAGCTGCGGAAGCGCGGATGATCCCAGGGTAGGGATTGATTTTTGTTCATCGTTGTACTTTATTGTTCAGTGTTGAACATTATTGGATTCCCACTATGCCAAACTTTACGCTGAAGGTCACCCGCCTCGGATTTTCGCTGCTGCAGTCAGTTTCGCCGGGTCTTGCGGGCAAGGCGGCCTTCCGGCTCTTCTGCCGGACGCCGTCCGCAAAACCCAAGGGGGAAAAGGCAAAGACGACACACGCAGCCGGACGGGCGTTCCTGCAGTCGGCGGAACGCATCGAGCTTCGGCTACCGGGAGGGCGGCGCGCGCATGCCTACCGGGTGAACGGCGGCGCAGCCGGCAAGCGGCAGCGGTATCTGGTGACGCATGGCTGGGGATCGAGCATGGACTACATGGCCGGTCTGATCGGCGCGCTCGCGGAGAGCGGCGCCGAGGTGATCGGCGTGGATTTTCCAGGACACGGGCGCGCCGGCGGGCGCTTTCTGCACATGGGGCTTGCCGTGCAGACCATTGCCGCCGCCGAGGCGCGGTTTGGCGCCTTTGACGCGGCGGTCGGCCATTCCTTCGGCGGAGCAGCATTGATGGTTTCGGCCGCCGGCATGCTGTCGGAGGTCGCCGCGCTTTCGGTCGGAAGGATCGTGACGATCGGTTCGCCGAGCGAGATGAAATGGCTGTTTACCGGCTTCGGCAGAATGATCGGGCTCGGAAGGGCGGCCCAGGCCGTACTCGAGGGCGAGGTGCATCGCCTTACCGGCCGCAGACTTGAGGAGTTCGATGCGGGAAGGGCGGCCGGAACAATGGCAAGGCCGGTGCTCGTGATCCACGCCGAGGACGACAAGGAGGTGAGCGCTGGTCATGCGCGGCGCTATGCAGCATCTGGCGGGAACGTACGGCTCCTCTGGGCGAACGGCTTCGGCCACCGGCGGATCGTCAGCGCCGAGCCGGTGCTTTCGGCAATCCAAAGTTTCCTCGCGGATGATCTCATAAAAAAAGATGCTGAGATCATTCCGCTTTTTGACCTTCCGGCGAAGCGCGCGTCATTGTAGCGTCACCTTAGGCGGCTAATGGCCGGCCTTTGACAGCGCGGGCAGGGCAATCATGAAGATCATCAGCACGGTCGAGGAACTCAGCGAGATCTACGCCGGAGGCCTCACACAGGCCTCCGTTGCCAAGGTGACGAAGGTGCTGACGCCGCTCTACCGGCAGATGATCGAAGCTTCGCCCTTCATGGCGCTTGCGACAGTGGGGCCTGAGGGGCTCGATTGCTCACCGCGCGGTGACATCGGCGGCGTGGTACGCGTGATCGATGAAAAGACAGTGCACCTGCCTGACTGGCGCGGCAACAATCGCGTCGATTCGCTTTCGAACATCGTGCGCGATCCGCGGCTTGCGCTGATGTTCCTGGTGCCGGGTTCGAACACGACGATGCGTATCAACGGCCGCGGCGTCGTTTCGAACGACGACGCGCTGCTCGGAAGCTTCGAGATGGATGGCAAGCATCCGCGAACCGTGGTGGTGATCACGATCGACGAGGTTTACTTCCAGTGCGCCCGCGCGCTGATCCGATCGCAGCTCTGGAACCCTGAGAATTTCGTCGATCCGGCTACCTTGCCGACGCCCGGCCAGATGCTGAAGGCCGCGACGGGGGATTTCGATCACGAGACCTACGACCGCGAATGGGCGGGCCGTGCGGCGAAGACGATGTGGTAGGCAAGCGTCATCGGCTGGTGACGCTTGGGACTAGGCCTTGTAGATCAGCCAGCTCTTGGTGAAGTCCTTCTGCATGCCTTCCTGGTAGAGGATGCTGCAGTTGCGGCCGGCATTCTTCGCACCATAGAGGGCAATGTCGGTCTTGTAGTAAAGTTCGCCCGGATCGTCGGCGTGCGATGCCATGCAGACGCCCATGGAAACGGTGACGGGGCCGTAGTTCACGCGGGTGCGCGAATTCTTGAACGGCGTTGCCTCGAGCGTGCGGCGGATGCGCTCCGCCATGTGCATGACCTCTTCCGAAGTATTGCCATCGACGATCAGCGCAAACTCTTCGCCGCCGGCACGAGCGACGAACACATCGCGACGCACATTGGCGCGGATAACCGAAGCGACGGTCGCAAGGATCTTGTCGCCGACGGGATGACCGTAGGTGTCGTTGATTTTCTTGAAGTTGTCGATATCGGCAAGCACCAGAGCGGTGACGGGCTTCAATGCCGGATTGTCGAAAACGGCAGCGAGACGATCGTCGAAGGCGCGGCGGTTGGAAAGGCGCGTCAACGAGTCGGTATTGGCGATGCGCTTGTATTCATCGAGTTCCTTGCGGACCCGGTCCATTTCCTGCGAGCGCTGGACGACATCCTCGACCGTTCTTTCGCCATGTGCCATCGTATCGCCGGTTGCTTCGGTGAGCAGCGTAATGGCGTTTTCGATGAGTTCGGCGCTGGCGGCGCTCTTGGAGTTCATGCGCTTGCAGGTTTCGCCAAGCAGCTTGTTGTAGCTTTCGAGCGACGTCTGCTCCTGGCGCAGAACGCGCAGAAGGCCATCAAGCTCGCCGGTGATGCGGCTGTGGGCATCATCGAAGATACGGGTCGGCGAATGAGTGAAGTACTGCGCGCCAAGCGCATCGAGTTCCTGCTGGGTAGCCTGGCCGCCGAGGGCAGCGAGTTCGCGCGTCAGGGCAGGGTTGGAGCCGATATAGGCCTCATAGAAGAGCTCGTAATTGCGCGGGATGGGCGCGACTCCCATTGAGCGCATGGCATAGGTGATCTGACCTGCCACATCCGGAACCTGCGCTTTTGGCGCTGCAGCCGCAGTCATTCGGCATACTCCTCAATGAGATTTCAAAGGCAATCTTCTATTGGTTAGCTTAAATTCGTTGGGAAAGTATTAAAGAGATATATACCAAAGATGAGATGTGATTATTGCGGTTGCATTGCGCCGAAATACTATACCATTGAAATACAACGGGAATATGAATATCCCTCATATATGGCATTGTGTCCGCGGGAACCCGTTTTGCAAATTTTACGAGAATTGCTGGCGTAAACCGTCTTCAACTGTCGTCATTTTGTTGACAGTCGGTGTTGGAATTCCGCTCTTCTGTAAACGATGAAGACGGCGCACATTCCTTCTCAACGGACCGGGAGCGGTCCAAACAGAAGGCATGAGATCATGGTAACGTCTCGTCATACATCGCCGGCCATCCTCGCCGCCGCCGTTATCGCCGGCTCTCTATTCCTGCTGCAGGACAGCGGGTTTTTCGACGGTGCGTTTCGCACCGACATTCTTGCCAGCGTCAACTCCGGAGACTCGCTGAGCGTCGGTAACGTTCAGGCGCTAGGCGGTATGGCTACCGCCCAGCAGATCGATCGGCAGAAGACGGGCGCCGTCCATTGACGGCGCTCAGCCGAGATTGAGTTCCTGGAAGAAGTCGTTGCCCTTGTCGTCAATGACGATGAAAGCCGGGAAATCCTCAACCTCGATCTTCCAGACGGCTTCCATGCCAAGTTCCGGATATTCCAGCACCTCGACCTTCTTGATGCAGTCCTGCGCCAGGCGTGCGGCAGGGCCGCCGATGGAGCCGAGATAGAAGCCGCCATGCTTCTTGCAGGCTTCGCGCACGGCGCGCGAGCGGTTGCCCTTGGCGAGCATCACCATCGAGCCGCCGAAGGACTGGAACTGGTCGACGTAGCTATCCATGCGGCCGGCCGTGGTCGGGCCGAACGAGCCCGAGGCGTAACCGGCGGGGGTTTTCGCAGGCCCCGCATAGTAGACCGGATGGTTCTTCATGTATTCCGGCATGCCTTCACCCTTTTCAAGGCGTTCGCGGATCTTTGCATGGGCCAGATCGCGGGCGACGATGATCGTTCCGGTCAGCGACAGGCGAGTCTTCACCGGATGCTTCGACAGTTCCGCAAGGATGCCGGCCATCGGTTGGCTGAGGTCGATGCGGACCATGGAGTCCGAAAGCTTGGACTGATCGGTCTCCGGCATATACTTGGACGGATCCGTCTCGAGCTGTTCGACGAAGATGCCTTCGCGTGTGATCTTGCCCTTGGCCTGACGGTCGGCGGAGCAGGAGACACCGAGGCCGATCGGCAGCGAGGCACCGTGGCGCGGCAGGCGGATGACGCGCACGTCATGACAGAAATACTTTCCGCCGAACTGCGCGCCGACGCCCATCTGCTGAGTCAGCTTATGGATTTCCTTCTCCATTTCGACATCGCGGAAGGCATGGCCGCTTTCGGAGCCTTCGGTCGGTAGATCGTCGAGGTAGCGCGTCGAGGCGAGCTTGACGGTCTTCAGGTTCATTTCAGCCGAGGTGCCGCCGATGACGATTGCCAGATGGTAGGGGGGACAGGCTGCCGTACCCAGCGTCAGGATCTTCTCCTTAAGGAAGTCGATCATCCGGTCATGCGTCAAAAGCGACGGCGTGCCCTGGTAGAGGAAGGTCTTGTTGGCCGAGCCGCCGCCCTTGGCGACGAACAGGAAATCGAAGGAATCGACGCCTTCCTCGTAGATGTCGATCTGGGCGGGCAGGTTGTTCTTGGTGTTCTTTTCCTCGAACATCTTGAGGGGCGCGAGCTGCGAATAGCGCAGGTTCTTCTTCTCGTAAGCGTCCATGACACCCTTGGCGAGCGCTGCGTAGTCGCCGCCTTCGGTCCAGACCCGGCGGCCCTTCTTGCCCATGATGATCGCCGTGCCGGTATCCTGGCACATGGGCAGCACGCCGCCGGCGGCAATGTTGGCATTCTTCAGAAGGTCGTATGCCACGAAGCGGTCGTTGTCGGTGGCTTCCGGATCGTCGAGGATGGAGGCGAGCTGCTGCAGATGGCCGGGGCGCAGCAGATGGTTGATGTCGGCAAAGGCGGTTTCGGCCAGGAGGCGCATGCCCTCGGGTTCAACCGTCAGGATGTCCTGACCCTTGAAGCTGTCGACAGAGACGTAGTCGCTGCTGATCTTGCGGTAAGGAGTGTTGTCATTGCCGAGCGGGAAAAGATCGTCAGCCATCAAATGGACCTTTCTTGGGAACGGGCATCACGCAGTCGGGGACGGTCTAAATCCCGGCGGATGGAAATGCAATTGGCAGCGATCATGAGGCCCGCTCGCGCGACAAAAAGCCCGCCCGGCATGACCGGGCCCAACCCAGCCGACCAAAAGGCGAAAGGCTCGCGATTGACCTCTGCGAGCCTTTTTCGTTTTTGTGTAGCGATTTCGCCTGCCGGACGACTTGGGGAGCGGGATGGGACCGCCGAAGGCTATTTCGGGCCGATCATCTGCTCGGGGCGAACGATCTCGTCATATTGCTCGGCCGTGACAAGGCCGCTTGCGAGCGCTTCTTCCTTCAAGGTCGTGCCATTCTTGTGGGCGGTCTTGGCGATCTTGGCGGCGTTGTCGTAGCCGATTGTCGGGGCAAGCGCGGTCACGAGCATGAGCGAGCGTTCCAGCCCGGCCTTGATATTATCCTCACGCGCTTCGATGCCGACGACGCAATTGTCGGTGAAGGAGATGGCCGCATCGCCGAGAAGCTGGACGGACTGCAGGAAGTTATAGGCCATTATCGGATTGTAAACGTTAAGCTCGAAATGACCCTGGCTGCCGGCGAAGGTGAGGGCGGCGTGATTGCCGAAGACCTGGGCGCAGACCTGGGTCATGGCCTCGCACTGCGTCGGGTTGACCTTGCCGGGCATGATCGATGAACCCGGCTCATTTTCCGGCAGCGCCAGTTCCCCGAGCCCGGCACGCGGGCCGGAGCCGAGCAGGCGGATATCATTGGCGATCTTGAAAAGGGCGGCAGCCGCCGCGTTGATCGCGCCGTGGCTGAAGACCATGCCGTCATGCGAGGCGAGCGCCTCGAACTTGTTGGGTGCCGTGACGAAGGGCATGTCGGTGATCCCGGCGATCTCCTCCGCCACCTTCTCGGCAAAGCCGACCGGTGCATTCAAGCCGGTGCCGACGGCGGTGCCGCCCTGCGCCAGTTCGCAGAGCCCGGGAAGCGTCAGTTCGATCCGCTTGATCGCCGCGCCGACCTGGGCAGCATAGCCGGAGAATTCCTGCCCGAGCGTCAGCGGCGTTGCATCCTGGGTATGCGTGCGGCCGATCTTGATGATGTGGCTGAACTCGACGACCTTCATGTCGAGCGCGGCATGCAGGTGTTTCAGGGCCGGCAGCAGATGATGGGTGATCTGCTCGGCGCAGGCGATATGCATCGCCGTCGGATAGGTGTCGTTGGACGACTGGCTCATGTTCACGTGGTCGTTCGGATGAACGGGTTTCTTCGAGCCCATGACGCCGCCGAGCATTTCGATCGCGCGGTTCGAAATCACCTCGTTGGCATTCATGTTGGACTGCGTGCCGGAGCCGGTCTGCCAGACGACGAGCGGGAAATGGTCATCGAGCTTGCCGTCAATGACTTCCTGAGCCGCGTCGACGATTGCCTTGCCGATCGCCGGATCGAGCTGGCCGAGTTCCATGTTCACCTGAGCGGCGGCCTGCTTGACGATGCCAAGGGCGCGGACGATCGACAGCGGCTGCTTCTCCCAACCGATCTTGAAATTGCCGAGCGAGCGTTGCGCCTGCGCTCCCCAGTATCGGTCGCTCGGCACGTCAATGGGGCCAAAGGTATCTGTTTCGGTACGGGTCGGTGTCATGGCATGCCTTCCTGTCGCAGGCGCCGAGGCGCGTTTGTCCGAGGACGATATAGGTCCGAACGGCTTCGCGGAAAACCGGTTTTCACAACATGAGAGCGCCTTAAGGCAGGCCCGTCGTGATTTTTATGACACTACCGAAACTTTATGCGCGGGGAGTGCGTTTCGGTCGCATGGTAACCCGGCGGAATTCGGTAAAAAATTAACTAATAATTTCATAATTTTGTGTGAACTAATCCTTGCCGGCGCGATTTATTGCGTAACATTAAGTTGTGCCGGAGCGACTGGTGCTCGAGGCCGGTTTCTGCCAATGGACCGGAAAAAGCCAGGCTATTTGAATTTTGAAGCGGGCTGTTCTGCCCGTGCCTAAGACAGCGTGATATTGGGACTGGAAGAAGCATGACATCGTTTTTCAAGGGTGCGGTTTCCGCACTGGCACTTTCCTGTGGCGTTGCGGCAATGGCCGCGCCCGCGCATGCCTATACGCTGATGGATCTGTTCCGCGGCCATCGGGAGCGCCCCCAGAGCACAATGTTCGGTACCCCGCGTCCTTATCAGCCGATGCCAGGCGATGCGCAGTCCGCTCCGCTGCCGAAGGTCACCGGTCCGCGCTACTATACCTACAAGCCGGATGCGATGCGTTTCGTCGATCTCGCCAAAGCGGCCGACCCGATGGTGACGGGGGCGGTTGCATCTGTTTCCGATCAGCCGGCCGTGGCGCCGGTGGTAGAGCGTCAGTTTCTGATCGAAGCGAAGGTGCGCGCCGATGTGAATGTCGCACAGGCGCTCGAGACCTATTACGGCAATGCCAAGAACCCCTTTGTCTGGTTGACCGGCACCGAGATCAACGACCGCGCCAAGGCGGCGATGAACCTCCTCGCCGGCGTCGGTTCGGTCGGCCTCGACCCAGCCGACTATGCTGTCGAGCAGCCGGCGATCGATCCCGCCAACCCCGATCCGGCCACCCGCGACCGCGCGCTCGCACAATTCGAGCTGCAGCTTTCATCGAAGGTGCTCGCCTATGTCCAGGATACGGTGCGCGGCCGTGTCGATCCGAACAAGCTTTCCGGCTACCACGACTTCAAGCGCAAGGTGGTCAATCTCGATCCGGTTCTGAAGCTCGCGCGCCTGAGCCCCGATGTCGGCGCCTATCTGGGCAGCCGCACGCCTGATGGCCCGCAGTTCGCTGCGCTGAAAGCGGAGCTTGCCAAGCTTAATGCTGAAACGGGTGGCGACGAACCGATCACCATCTCGCTCGATGGGGTGCTGCACCCGGGCGAGAGCTCGCCTGAAGTCGCCAATATCGTCAAGGTGATCGGCAAGCATGGCTCAGAGGCGTTGAAGACGCAGCACGCTGCGACGCTTGCCGCCTACACCGGCGACCCCGAATACTCGCCGGAGCTGGTTTCGCTGGTCGAAGATTTCCAGAAGGAACACAATCTGAAGGCGGATGGTGTGGTCGGCCAGGCGACCGTTCGCGTGATGACGGGCGGCGACAGCAACGCCTCGAAGATCGAAAAGCTGAATGTTGCCATGGAGCAGGCGCGCTGGCTGCCGGACGATCTCGGCTCGCGCTACGTCTTCATCAATCAGCCGGCCTTCATGGTCTACTACCACAACGACAACAAGGAACAGTTGTCGATGCGCGTGGTGGTCGGCCAGAAAGAGCACCAGACCTATTTCTTCCAGGATCAGATCGAGACTGTCGAGTTCAATCCGTTCTGGGGCGTTCCGCAATCGATTATCATCAACGAGATGCTGCCGAAGCTGCGCGCCGATCCGAACTACCTCGATCGCATGGGTTATGAAGTGGCGGTCAACGGTCGCGCTGTTCCGTCTTCCAGCGTCGATTGGTACGGTTCGACAGCCAATGTTTCCGTGCGCCAGCCGCCGAGCGGTGACAATGCACTGGGTGAGCTGAAGATCCTGTTCCCGAACAGCCATGCGATCTACATGCATGACACGCCCTCGAAGAGCTTCTTCAAGCGCGACATGCGGGCGCTGAGCCACGGTTGCGTGCGTCTTGCCGATCCGCGCGCCATGGCGGCCGCCGTGCTCAACACGACCGTTGCGGATGTTGCGAAGCAGATCGCGACGGGTCAGAACAAGGCCGTGTCCGTGCCGCAGAAAATCCCGGTCTATATCTCCTACTTCACGGCCTGGCCGAACAGGGATGGCGTCGTTGAATACTTCAACGATGTCTATGACCGCGATTCCTACGTCGAGAAGGCTTTCGACGCGACGACCAAGGCGCGAGAAGCCCAGATCTGAGCCTCCTCAGACGGAATTCAAAAGGCGGTCTTCGGGCCGCCTTTTCTTTTTGTGATGAAAGTTGATGTTGTTTCGTGATCGGAGACCAAGACTCTCGCAAGAATGCCTAGCGAATTGTGCGGTGTTCCTTAAGTGCTATTGTCAACATATGCGAAACGTGGTTGGGCGTGCCCGGTGGATAGCGAAGGTATTCGCTTGTTCGCCCAGTAACTCTTATGAATTACTGTTTTCCTTCTCTAACAGCATGTATATCAAATTGCATTGCCTGATCTGAACGGCGCTTGCAGGTGGCGAATGGTTGGCATGGCGCGACCGCGCCTTGATCAGCTTCTATCAGACTGCCGTGATGAACACAGACGATCCGAATGCTTCGAGTTCTTTGGAGAAGGAGAATGCCAATGGTTCGCGGTCTGCAATTGTTCGCTATCCTCGCCCTTTCCCTGGTGCCTGCAATGTCATGGGGGCAAGACAAGCAATCGGCGCCCGCCCATGTTCCGTTACAAAAGACAATTGGACAGGCGAAACCTGAAATCGTTCCGTCGCTGATCGTTCTGAACTCCGACGGTGCGAGCTTAGCCGGGCAGACATTGACGCTGAACGGCGTCTCGACCAACGCAATCATCTTTGCCGATCGCCCGGTACGATCCGCGGGACATGCATTGACCATGCATCTCATTGAAGAATGGGCGGACGGCAGCGACAGCTTCGGGAAGGACCCGCCGAATGCAACCGTATCCGCCTTCAGCAAAGACGGAGCGACGATACGGGATGCAGTCGTGGTGCTGAAATCTCCCAAGCTGGAGGGCGAGCAACTGACCTTCGCTGTCGAGGTTTTGGAAGGAAGCCTCGATGGCGCTGACGGTCCGGCTTCCGTCTTCATCGACATCATCGGAATGCCGCGTACACCGCTGTCTTACGCAGGTGTCGCGCGCCGGACCGCTGCGCGCGGCGCCTGGTATGCAGGTGCTGCCGCCGCTGCAGAGACTTACCCGTACTACCGTCCGTACGCGCCACGCTGCGGCTACTACCCCTATCCGCCCTGCTATTGAGAGCCCACTGCAGGCGGTCTTCGGGCCGCCTTTTTCTATTCACGGGGTCGAGCGTTGGATGTCATGCCGCGAACGGCAATTCATCGCGGCCCTAAGCGGCCATTCGCAAGCAAGGCCTCACAATTCTTAATGCAGCCGATCAAGCGCCGTAATAGAGATCTTACGCGCAGGTCGCAGCCGTCCGTGATGTCTCCGGCGACCAGGGGCGAGCTTTCGATTAAGCAGCGTTTGCCAGGTCAGCCTGTCGCTTCTTACGCTCGGCCAGGTGCGTGATCGTCTCGCACTTCAAACGCCACAGTTGTGTGGCCGTGTTTCCGATCAACGTTTGTGGGACATGATAGCTTGCCAGATCGTTCTTGACGTTTCTCGACCAAAACAATTTATACGGCTCATTGCCGGCGCCAAAATCTACGTTCAGACGCTTTTCAAAAACGATCTTCATCCAAAATTCGTCCAGCACAAATCCAGGTGAATATTTCGCATATTGTGGGTCTGAATGGAACGCCGCAATAATCAGATCCATATGCGATACGGAGTAAGATGCCAGTTTCAATGCAATCGGTACTTTATCGATTACGATGGCGTAGATGCGCATCATTTGGATATTGTCGGGATCTGTGATCCACTTGCGCACAAAGTTTCGATATTCTTTTGACGTTATCCAGGGCCCGCGTTTGCCGACCCTCTCAGACCATATTTTCTTCTGAGTGAACATCCACTCCATGAGTTCGATTGCATAGGTTGGATCGGTAACGGGATCGACTTCGATAAACTCGAAGTTGCCCATTTCAGAAAGCCTTTTCCGCTTCCGATTAAGCTGTTGGCGGGAGTTTGCACCGATTATCTTGGCATATGCATCCCAATTCGTCTGGTCCTGCAAATCGGCGAAAGGTGCGATGTCGGGCTCGCAGCCGAGGTTTCGCTTGCTTTTGATCAAGTGATCAAGAGTCGATCCAACCTTAACACATGGCATGCGGACAATATCGACCTTGGACAATTGCTCGATTGTCCGCCACGCCAACTTGAGGTTCTCTTGGTAATTCGACTGAGGATCAACCAGAACGTCCGTGGTTTGTCCAGCATCCGGCCCGAGCGGACGCATCATCCAGCATGGACCATTGCGATACCTTACCAGAGGAAAGACAAGGACCATCTTGCCTTTTTCGCGAACAACGATGCAGAAGAGTGAACGTCCGGCTGGGCGAGAAATTTCGTTCCAGCTATGGTAGGCGGTTGAATAACTTTGATAAAAGGAACCTTTGGCTTTAAGCCACAGTTCGTTCCATTCACGTTCCAGCTCTGTCATCTGGCTAATATCGGTAATGACGACGCAGCTTTTATCAGTAAAGCCGTTTACATCAAGTGCTTTCATCTTTAAATTAAGTAATGAACGCAATCGCATTATGTTTTCTTCAATTTATCTGTAAATTTTATATGCGTAATGTATGCATAGCAACGCTTTGGTTTTATTTTACACCACGACTCAATGGCTTGTAATAAAAGCTTTTCTGCGTGGTTAATAGATATGCGCTTGGAGGCCTACCAGGTGCCGGTGGCCAGCGTGAATGGCGACCATTCGACCAGATCGTAACGAATGGGCAGGGCGTCGGCACGCCACACGATCCGGCGCGGACGGAAACGCCAGTAGCGCTCGGCACCTTCGAGGGATCGGGCGCCGGCGTGCTCGAGGCAGAGTTCCGCATCGCCGGTCATCTGCAAGAGACTGCCGGTCGAGAAATCCGGGAAGACAAGCCCGGCACGTGGATTGAGCGCGATGTTGCCGAGCGTATTGAAGAAGCGGTTTCCGGCGAAGTCCGGGATCGTCAGCCAGCCGTCCTCGCCGATTTGTACGAAGCCCGCGCGTCCGCCGCGGTGGGAAACGTCCACCTGCCGGCCCCCGCGAAGGTCGGCATAGGTCGCGACGAAAAACGTGTCCGCCTGCCGTACCAATGCGCGGGCGGCAGCGTCGAGCGCAGAACTCTCCCGAGGGGGCACCGAAGACAGGACCGCCGGATCACGAACGAACCGGAATTGCCGGAGCTGGATATATTTCGGGCAGTTTCCGAAGCTCTGTTCGACGGAAAGGTCGAAGCCATGCGCATGCCGGTGCACTGTGCCATTCAGCCGGTTGCGGCGCCGCGTGCCGAGGTCGATGCCAAGCAGGGCGAGCGAGGCGCCGTCGTCCATGCCAGCTTCCGCAGGATCGGCGATATCCCTGTTCAACGCGACGGAGAGCCTGCTGGAATCCGGCGCATGCAGGAAGCCCGCCGGCCCGGAGCGAAGCGTGGCCCAGACATTGCCGTCCTCGTCCACTGATCCCAGAACCACCATCTGCAGCAGGGGATAGAATTCCCTGTGCTGGTCGATCAGGTGGTCGCGCAGGACGCGGCGGCCGATCTCGTCCATTCGCGCTTCAACGCCGTACTGTTTCTGCAGAGCGATTTCGCCTTGATGCCATGGCGATGCTAGCAAGGTCTCCATTGCACACCTCCTCAGGCCGCCAATCCAACCGGCGTCTTCTGGAAATCGACAAAGCCAGGCAGTGCCTCTATCCGTTTCAGCCACGCACGGACACGCGAATAGTCTTGGAGGTCCACGTCGCCCTCCGGGGCACGCGCCACATAGCTGTAAAGCGCGATATCGGCGATCGTCGGCCCCGGAGCGGCGATCCAGTTGCGGCCTTCCAGGGCAGCCTCGATGAGCGCCAGGATGGCATGGGCGCGCGGGATCACCTCTTCCGGCCGATAGGGTGCGTTGAACACAGTGATAAGCCGCGCTTGCGCCGGTCCGTATGCGATCTGCCCCGCCGCAACCGACAGCCAGCGCTGAATGGCGGCCGCGCCCTCGGGGTCTTCGGGCAGCCAATCGCTGCGTCCTGCCTTTTTCGCCAGATAAACGAGAATAGCGTTGGAATCGCAGATGATCACGCCGTCGTCATCGAGCACCGGAACCTGTCCGAACGGGTTCATTTCGAGGAAGGGTGCTTCCTTATGTTCTCGCTTGGCAAGATCGACGAGAGCGAGTTCGTGCTCGATGCCGAGCAACGAGAGAAAGAGCCGCGCACGATGCGAATGGCCGGATAGCGGATGATAGTAGAGCTTCATGTCTGCCTCCTGCGGAAGAATTGGAGGCTATGATGATTATTAAAGGCGGTGATGGTAAGAGTAAATTATTGCAGTGGACTATTTCGGTTATCGAAATAATCAGGTTTTGCGGAGGAGTTGTGATGGATCGCTGGCAGGCGATGCGCGTATTCGTGCAGGTGGTGGAAAGCGGTGGCTTTGCTCCTGCCGCCCGAGTGTTGCACATGAGTCCACCTTCGGTAACGCGGACCATATCCCAGTTGGAAGGCCTGATCGGCACGCGCCTTCTCGTACGCACGACCCGCTCGTTGAAGCTGACCGCGGCGGGCGAGGGGTATGCCGCTGATTGCCGGCGTATCCTCGGAGAAATATCCGAGGCGGAAGCCAACGCGGCCGGCAGCTTCACCCAGCCGGCCGGTTTGCTCACGGTCACCGCGCCAGCACTTTTTGGGCGCATCCACGTGCTTCCGGTGATTCTGGATTTCCTCGATCGTTATCCTGCGATGCAGGTGAAAACCGTATTCGTGGACCGCGTGACCAATCTCGTAGAGGAGGGGTTGGACGTGGCCGTGCGCATTGCAGCCCTACCTGCCTCCGGACTTGTCGCCCGGCGTATTGGGTCCATCGGGCAGGTGCTTTGCGGCTCGCCGGACTACTTCGCTCGCCACGGCGAGCCGGAAACGCCGGAGGACCTTGCCGGGCATAGGATCATTGGGCGCGACGGCTTATTCGGCCATTCCGAGTGGCTGTTTGGAAAGGACAACAGTATCCGCGTGCCCGTCAGTGCCAGGCTTATCTGCAACACGAACGACGCTGCCATCGCGGCCGCGGTGGCGGGCTGGGGGCTTTCCCGTTTCCAGTCATACCAGGTTGCCCCTGAAATCGAGGCTGGCCGGCTGAAGATCGCGCTTGCTGACTACGAGCGCGAACCGGTTCCAATCCACATCGTGCATGCAGAGGGGCGCAAGGTCTCGGCTCGGGTGCGCGCCTTCGTGGATTTCGCTGTAGAGCGCTTTCGACAGCGCGTGGGGGTGAATGGCGTCGGTTCGTCGTAGTGCGGCGGCAGTTCGCGAGCCGTCAGCGGCCGTTCCCTGTGAACCCGGCTTCTATGACAGCAAAGCCAGTGCCACTATACAGGCGTGAGTCGGTGCTGGAATTGATGTCTGCAGTGAAATTGCCAAGGGCCTTGTGAGCATGGCGTCCGAGAACGATTTTAGAGCGCTAGCCCTTATCGTGGCCTGTGCGCTTTTCATGGAGAATCTTGACGGTTCGATCATCGTCACGGCCCTTCCGCAGATTGCCAAGGCTTTTGGGACGAGTCCGATCGATCTCAGTGTTGCGGTCAGTTCCTACCTTCTCAGCGTGGCGGTTTTTATCCCGGCCAGCGGGTGGATTGCCGATCGCTTCGGTGCCCGCACTATCTTTCTCGCCGCCATTGCCGTCTTCACGCTGGCGTCCGTCCTATGCGGTCTGAGTCGTGGTCTCGCCGCATTCGCTATCGTCCGCGCCCTGCAGGGGATCGGCGGAGCAATGATGGTCCCGGTTGGCCGCCTCGTACTCATGCGCAATGTTTCGAAAGCGGACATGGTCAGCGCCATGGCTTACCTCACTGTACCGGCAGTGCTTGGACCTGTGCTCGGCCCGCCTCTGGGCGGGTTCATTGTGACCTACGCATCCTGGAGGTGGATTTTTTTCTTGAATGTCCCGATCGGCGTGATCGGCGCTTTCTTGGTCCTTCGGCTTGTTCCCAATCACAAAGAGGACGTGACGCCGCCCTTTGACTGGCTGGGCTTCGCCTTGAGCGGCCTTGCTCTCGCGGGGCTTGTCTACAGCGTGGAACTGGCCAGTCACGGCGGCCTCTCTCCCGGCTTATTGGTACCGTTCCTGGTCGGCGCCGGTGCGCTTTTGCTCTATCTTCGACATGCCCGCGCCAGAGAGAACCCGATCCTCGATCTGAAGCTTCTCCATATCCCAACCTTCCGGCTATCGTTCTTCGCCGGAAACCTTTTCCGCATCAGTGCAGGCGCAATTCCCTTCCTGCTTCCCATGATGCTCCAGGCCGGCTTCGGTCTGAGTGCCTTCAACTCCGGCGTCCTGACCTTCATCAGTGCTGTAGGTTCGCTTCTGATGCGGGTTCTTGCGGGTTACCTCCTGAAGGCATTGGGATTTCGGAGAGCCCTTGTTTTGAATGGCTTTCTGTGTGCGTTGCTGATGCTGGCGCATGGCTTCCTGACGCCCAGCACGCCCGTATTGCTGATGCCCGCTCTGTTCTTCGCCGCCGGGTTCTGTCGCGGCTTGCAGTACAACGGGATCGCAGCGCTGAATTTCGCGGACGTCTCCAAGGTGCAGATGAGCCGGGCCACCTCTCTCGCGAGCACTGCCCAGCAGCTTTCGCAAAGTCTCGGCGTTGCTACCGGCGCGCTATTTCTGAGCGTGACGATTTTTGGGCTCGGTCAGGATCGTCTTGGTCCAGATAGCTTTGCACCCGCTTTTTCCGGAATAGCGATCATCGCAGCTCTTTCGGCTATTCTGTTTCTTCGGCTACCAAGATCCGCTGGATCAGATGTGAGCGGGCACGGCGTCAAATAGCGACCGATAAGAGTCTTCGGATCAGTGTGTGTCCGACCGTCCAAATCGTGCAGTCACGCGCGGGCCACTGACTGCGCAGCGCCAGTGACTTTTGAGGCCGGCCGCTTCAGCGGGAGACAGCTGCCGCGTTCGATAGCGCGAAATCACGAATGACGGCGTCGACGAGGTCGGGGGTCAGTTCGTCGTAGTGCAGGATGATCCGGTTCGGCCCGAGCGTTTCGACCGGCACGTCGGAATAGCCGAAGGGAACGGCGATCGATGGCACGCTGGCATTCCTGGCGACTGCAATGTCGTTGACGCTGTCGCCGATCATGACGCTGCGCGCCGGGGCTCCGCCTGCGCGTTCGATCGTGCCGGTCAGATGCCGCGCATCGGGCTTGCGGACCGGAAAGGTGTCGCCGCCGGTGATGGCGTCGAAATAATGAGTCAGATGGAGCTTGCGGAGAAGCGTCAGCGCCAGCGATTCCAGCTTGTTGGTGCAGACCGCGAGCTTGTAGCCGTTCGCTTTCAGCGCATCCATCGCGGCGACCAGGCCGGGATAGGGCTGGGTGTGCCCGGGCATCGTATCGGTATAGTGAGCAATGAAGCGCTCCAGCAGCGGCGGAAGTTCGTTCTCCGAAAGCGGGTGGCCACGAAGCTTGCATGCACGCTCGATCATCACCCTGGCGCCGTGGCCGACGAGATGGGTGAGGTCGGCATAAGTCACCGGTGCGAGATCAAGTGCGGCGATCGTGTGATTAAGGCTTTCGACGAGATCCGCATGCGTATCGAGCAGCGTGCCGTCGAGATCGAATACGACAAGGGGAGGGGTCAAGGAAATCGCCTCTTTGTGGAAAACGGTCGCCCCGGAGTAGGTGATACGCATGGAAAAAGCAACGCCAAGACTATGATCCACAACGCCGCAGCCAGGTGCTTTCGCATTTCAGTTTGCTGGTATTATTTTATCTTTCGTTCGCCTTAGGAGGCGTGTAAACAGCACAACCAACGAAACAAGCGGAGTAAGCGGCGCATGGATGCCCGCGAAATGAAGATCAAGGCCGCCGAGGCGGCTCTTGCCCATGTCGAGAATGGAATGCGCCTCGGAATCGGCACGGGGAGTACGGCCGAGGAATTCGTCCGCCTGCTTGCCGAAAAGGTCGCCGGCGGGCTGAGGGTCGAGGGCGTTCCGACCTCGGAACGCACGGCGCGGCTTTGCGTCGAACTCGGCGTGCCACTGAAATCGCTCGACGAACTTCCGGAACTGGACCTGACAATCGACGGCGCCGACGAAGTGGACCCGGCGCTGCGCCTCGTCAAAGGCGGCGGCGGCGCGTTGCTGCGCGAGAAGATCGTGGCGGCGGCTTCGAACCGCGTGATCGTGATTGCCGACGAGACGAAGCTGGTCGAGACGCTTGGCCGTTTTCCGCTGCCGATCGAGGTCAATCCGTTTGGTCTCGTTTCCACCCGGATGGCGATCGAAAAGACGGCTGCGAGGCTCGGCCTGACCGGCAGCCTTGTGCTTCGCCAATCCGGTGACGGAGAATTCACGACAGACGGCGGCCACTACATCATCGATGCATCTTTTGGCCGCATTCCTGATGCAGACGCGCTTTCGAGCGAGCTGAATTCCATCCCCGGTGTCGTTGAACACGGACTTTTCCTCAATATGGCGGCACTTGCGATCATCGCAGGTCCAGCGGGTGCGCGCACGCTGCGGGCGAACAGATAACAGGAGCATTGAGAAGCATGAAGAAATTTGCAGGTCTTGGCCGGTTTGCCGCTGCGACGGTTATTCTTTCCGGTATCGCTTTCGGCTCGGCTGCGCAGGCGCAGGAAATTTCGGATGAGCAGTTGAAGGCGGCGCGCGCGGCCGTTGCGGCCATCGGCGCGACGGCTCAGTTCGACAACATCCTGCCGGGCCTTGCCGAACGCCTGAAGGCTGGTCTCATTCAAGATTCGCCGAACTACGAGGACGTGATTAGCTCGACGGTCGACGCCCAGGCGCTTGCGCTGGCGCCGCGCCGCGCCGATCTCGAAAAGGAAGCGGCAACGAACTACGCAAAGGCGTTCACTCTCGACGAGCTGAAGGCAATTGCCGATTTCTATAACTCGCCCGTCGGCAAGAAACTGCTGAGGGACGGCCCGATCGCATCGCGCGAAACCAACAGGGCGGCCGATATCTGGGCACAGGGCATCGCTCGCGATCTCCAGCAGAAGGCTAGTGCCGAGCTTAGCAAGGTGATCAAGGTGCAGCCGGTCCCCGAGACCGCGCCAGCGGCAAATGCACCGGCTGCGGCTCCGGCCGCCAAGCCCTGACCCGACGAGCACAAGCGTGAAAGCCCGGCATCGGCCGGGCTTTTGTTTTTGCCCGCGCAGAACCTATATCCATTGAACACCCCCCGCCGATTCCATCCGGAGCATACTTCCATGTCTTCATTTGATTACGACCTCTTCGTCATTGGCGGCGGTTCGGGAGGCGTCAGAGGCGCACGCGTTGCCGCTTCGCTTGGCAAGAAGGTGGCGATCGCGGAGGAGTACCGCTACGGCGGCACGTGCGTGATCCGCGGTTGCGTCCCGAAGAAGCTGTTCGTCTATGCCTCGCAGTATCACGAGCATTTCGAGGATGCGGCCGGTTTCGGCTGGACGGTCGGCGCAAGCTCTTTCGACTGGAAGAAGCTGGTCGCCGCCAAGGATGCCGAAATCGAGCGGCTGGAGGGGCTCTACAAGAAGGGGCTGTCGAACGCGAATGCGGAAATCCTCGAAACCCGTGCGGAACTCGTCGACGCGCATACGATCCGGCTGGTAAAGACGGGGCAGACCGTCACCGCCAAGACCATCCTCATTGCGACCGGCGGCCGGCCAAACCCGCATGCGGCATTGCCCGGGCATGAGCTTTGCATTTCCTCGAACGAGGCTTTCCATCTTGAAGAGTTGCCGAAATCGATCGTGATCGCCGGCGGCGGCTACATCGCCGTGGAGTTCGCCAACATCTTTCATGGGCTGGGCGTCGAGACGACACTGATCTATCGCGGGGCGGAGATTCTTTCGCGCTTCGATCAGGATCTGCGCCGTGGCCTGCACGAGGCGATGGTTGCCAAGGGCATCCGTATCCTCTGCCATGATGTCCTGGAGAAGGTCTCGGAAGCCGAGGGCGGGCTTGCCGTCGAGACGCTGAAGAACGGTACGCTGCATGTGGGCGCCGTGCTGCTGGCGCTCGGACGCGATCCGAACACCGCGGGCCTAGGGCTGGAAGCGGCCGGCGTGAAGATGAATGAGCGCGGCGCGATCGTGGTCGACGAATATTCGCGAACGAGCGTTGCCAACATCTACGCGCTCGGCGATGTCACCGACCGGGTACAACTCACCCCGGTCGCCATCCATGAGGCCATGTGCTTCATCGAGACCGAATACAAGAACAATCCGTCGAAGCCGGATCATGACCTGATCGCAACGGCCGTCTTCTCGCAGCCCGAGATCGGCACGGTCGGCCTTTCGGAAGAGGAGGCTGCCAGGCGCTACAAGGAACTCGAGGTCTATCGCGCCCAGTTCCGGCCGCTCAAGGCGACGCTTTCCGGACGGGCGGAAAGGATGCTGATGAAGCTGATCGTCGATGCCGAGAGCAGGAAGGTCGTTGGCGCGCATATCCTCGGTCATGACGCCGGCGAGATGGCGCAGATCCTCGGGATCACCCTGAAAGCCGGATGCACCAAGGACGACTTCGACCGCACCATGGCACTTCACCCGACCGCGGCGGAGGAACTCGTCACCATGTATGCGCCGAGCTATCGTATCCGCAACGGCGAGCGGGTCTGACGCACGCCTTGCGAGGCTTGCAGGTCGCCAACAAACCAAAAGCCGCTGCGCGTTCTCCGGAACCCGCAGCGGCTTGATTATCTTGAATTTGCAACGCTCTTAGTTCGTCAGCCGCAGAGCATTGCCGCCGCTGGCCGCCTTGACGAAGAGATGCGTCATGGCATTTTCCATATCGTCCTCCGGACCGACTTCGAAGAACAGATCGTCGGAGGCGCATTGCTGCAGCTTCGTTTTGATCTTGCTGGCGAAGATGTTCTTCATGTGGTTTTCCCAGATGTCGTCGCCCGTCAGCGGGATATAGGTGGTGTAGAGCACTGCCATCTTGATGCCTCGGTTCTTCAGAGCCGTGCAGTATTTGGTGTCGATCGGCTCCAGGCAGCGGCCTTCGCCATCATACCAGTTTCCGCCGCAGGTGCCGCCGGGCTTGAGACTGTCGCCGACGCCGTCCGTCACGAAATAAACGATCTTCTGCGGGTCGGCGGCGCTCGATCCGGTGCCGCCATCGCCGCTGATTTCCTTGCCGATCGCTGTGAGCGCGGTGTCGAAACTCGTAAGGGCATTGTCGTTGAAATGGTCGTGGTCTGTGGTCATCAGGCCGACATTGCCGACGGCCTTGGAGGCGCTTGCCATGTCAACGGTCAGTGACGTCACTTTCTCGATGCGGTAGCCCGGCTCGAGCGCATAGCTGCCGAAGCTGTAGGCGGCGATGTGATACTGATCGGCACTCGCCGACGCCGTGTTTACCTTGTCGATCAGGGCTTCCGCCGCTTTCGAGACGACGTCGATACGCAGCGTTACGTCGTTGTTGCGTGCCGCGATATAGGTACTGTCCGGATTTTCGTTGAACTTTCCGTTGCTCCCGTAGTAGCCGATATGGCAGGCAAGTGCGCAGGCACGACCGCCATTGGCGCCCGTGATCGCGCTCAGTCGGTCCATTTCCGTCTGCGTCGCAGCGATACCCATCGAGGGCGTGTTGTCGAGCAGCATGTAGAAATTCGTGTAGCTCTTGCTCTGTGCGCCGTAGACGGCGGTGGCCGCGCCGGACACCTTAATGGAGTCCTGCCCGAGCACCCGCATGAAGGTCGTCGGGATCTGCGCCGTGAACGTTGCGGTCGATGTGACCTGACCGTTCAGCCGCGCAACCTTGAGGTCGACGTCGATCGGCATGTCCGAGAGTTCGGCGCTGGTGGTGGAAGAGGAGCGCTGGGCAAGGAAGAAGGCTTTTCCATCGTTCTCGGCGATCGTCACTTCGCCATCCTCAGTCATCGCCTGATAGGCCTTGTACCCGGCCGAGCCTTCTGAAATTGCTCCCAGCGCCGCAGAGTCGGCCACATCCATCAAATCGGATCGAACGCTCAACGCATGACCGTAATCGACCGCCATTCCGGCGGCGCCGACTATCGGCACAAGAAGTACGGCGGTCAAAATGCCGAAATTGCCGGACTTATCTTTTAAGAAACTTCCCAAAACACGCATAAATTGCTCCGAAATATAATCGCAACCTGAAATTCCGTGACTATCTCAAATGGAAATAAAATCCTCCTTAAAGCCCTTGGAACATTTCGCTGCATCGGTGCGAATTTGACGATTGTCATACATTGGGGAATTGACAGGCCCGTCAGGCGGGTTAAGCGGCTATGCAAGGCGGCCGTTAAGGTTTATAAGCCGCTCACTTTTCAGCGCGTAGCCCGGCAGACGACCGCCGTGGCAAGGACAGGTGATTGACATGGCACAGAATTGGACCCCGAGCAGCTGGCGTGACAAGCCGATCCAGCAGGTTCCGGATTATCCGGACCAGGCCGCTTTGGCGGCAACGGAAGCCCAGCTTGCCAGCTATCCGCCGCTCGTCTTTGCCGGTGAGGCGCGGCGTTTGAAGAAGGCGCTTGGCAATGTGGCTGAGGGCAACGCCTTCCTGCTGCAGGGCGGCGATTGCGCCGAGAGCTTTGCCGAACACGGCGCCGACACGATCCGCGACTTCTTCCGCTCGTTCCTGCAGATGGCTGTCGTGCTGACGTTCGGAGCACAGCTGCCCGTCGTCAAGGTCGGCCGTATCGCCGGACAGTTTGCCAAGCCGCGCAGCAATTCGCACGAGACCCAGGACGGCCAGACGCTGCTGACCTATCGCGGCGACATCGTCAACGGCACGGAGTTCACCGAAGCTGCTCGTACGCCCGATCCGGAGCGCCAGGCCATGGCTTACCGCCAGTCGGCGGCGACGCTGAACCTGCTGCGTGCCTTCGCGATGGGTGGCTACGCCAACCTCGAAAACGTGCATCAATGGATGCTCGGCTTCGTCAAGGACAGCCCGCAGGGCGAGCGCTACCGCAAGCTTGCCGACCGCATCAGCGAAACCATGGATTTCATGAAGGCGATCGGCATTACGGCGGAGAACCAGCCGAGCCTGCGCGAAACGGACTTCTTCACCAGCCATGAGGCTCTGCTTCTCGGCTACGAGGAAGCGCTGACGCGCGTCGACTCGACCTCCGGCGACTGGTACGCGACATCAGGCCACATGGTCTGGATCGGTGACCGCACCCGCCAGGCAGACCACGCGCACGTCGAATACTGCCGCGGCATCAAGAACCCGATCGGCTTGAAGTGCGGCCCGTCGCTGCAGGCGGACGATCTGTTGAACCTGATCGACATCCTGAACCCGGCGAACGAAGCAGGCCGTCTAACGCTGATCTGCCGTTTCGGCTACGACAAGGTGGCGGACCACCTGCCGCGCCTGATCCGCGCCGTGGAGAAGGAAGGCCGCAAGGTCGTCTGGTCCTGCGATCCGATGCACGGCAACACGATCACGCTCAACAACTACAAGACGCGTCCGTTCGAGCGCATCCTGTCGGAAGTCGAAAGCTTCTTCCAGATCCACCGCGCCGAAGGTTCGCATCCGGGCGGCATCCATGTCGAAATGACCGGCAACGACGTGACGGAATGCACCGGCGGCGCGCGCGCGGTGACGGCCGGCGACCTGCAGGACCGCTACCACACCCATTGCGATCCGCGCCTCAACGCCGACCAGGCGCTCGAGCTTGCCTTCCTGCTCGCCGAGCGGATGAAGAGCGGCCGCGACGAAAAGCGCATGGTCGCCAACGGCTGATCGCTTGAAAATCGGAAGAAGAAGAGCCCGGCCACGCGCCGGGCTTATACATTGAGAGGCCGGAACGTCAGCTATGATGTCCCGGCCTCGTTTGTCATTGGGGTGATGCAACACCGCAATGGCGGAGCGCAAAGTGGTTGGTCCTTGCCGGGCCTGAACTTTCGTTCGTAAAAAAGCAGAACCCTTTGCGCTCTTCGAGGCATCGTCGAACCGTTGAGAGAGCTTCGCGCTCGCGTATAAGGGTGACCAGCCTCATGACCTATACTAGCCGTTTTATTGGCATCGACATATCGAAATCGGCCTTCGACATCTGCCTGCTGCCGGACCAAGCGTCATTGACCTTTGCCAATACGGCCGAGGGGATCGCTGATTTCCTCGCCTTTCTGGCGCCGGTGGCGGGAATAGAGCGGCTGATCCTTGAGCCGACTGGCGGTTATGAACGCCGTGTCGTGGAAGCGCTGCACGCGGCCAGCCTGCCCGTCGCCAAAGTGAATGCCAAACAGATCCGGCAGTTCGCCCGCGCCTGCGGCCAGCTTTCCAAGACCGATCGGATCGACGCCTTCGTTCTGGCCGATTACGGCCGGCGCATGGAAACGCGGATCCTGCCGCCGCAATCCGGCCAGCAGGCCATCCTGGCAGACCTTGTCCTGCGCTACAGGCAATTGTCCCACATGATCGTGCAGGAGAAGAACCGCAGAGAGAAACTGTCGGGCAAGACAAGAGATTGGATCGAGGAAACCCTGCGCTTCCTCCTCGATCAGCGCCAGGCGATCGTGGAAGAAATGACAGCCTGCCTCAAGGCCGATCAGCAGCTCGGCAAAAAGGCCGAGGTGCTGATGTCGCTCAAGGGCATCGGCCTGCGCACGGCCTGCTTCCTGCTGGCCGGACTGCCGGAGTTGGGCCTCATGGATAAAGCCAAAATCGCCAAGCTGGTCGGTGTTGCGCCGCTGAACCGGGATAGCGGCCTGATGCGCGGCAAACGCATGATCGCCGGCGGACGAAAGCCAGTCCGCGATGCACTCTACATCGCCGCTTTACCGGCCATCCGCTTCGATCCGACAATCAAGGCCTTCTATACGAGCCTGCGCAACCGAAGAAAACCAGGAAAGGTCGCCGTCATCGCCGCAGTCCGAAAGATGCTCATCATTCTCAATGCAAGAATGCGAGACCATGCGGCAACCGGGCTTGACCCTTAACACCGTTGCTTTTTGTTTGCCCGCCGCGACCGCATCAAAATCCCTGACACTCTGCTTCAAGCAATTGGATTTGACGCAGCCTCAGGCAGCCGCCAGTCTTGCCGTCTATCGAGAAACGGGGGCTTGCATGGCGAAGGACTATACGGGTGGCTGCGGCTGCGGGGCGGTGAGGTTTCGAAGCAGGAACGAACCCGGACCGGTGGTCGGCTGTCATTGCTCGCAGTGCCGGCGGCAGACGGGACTCTACTATGCATCGTGCGACGTGCCGCTCGACGGCCTCACGATCGAAGGCGAAAGCGCGATCCGCTGGTACCGGTCGAGCGAGACCGCCGAACGCGGCTTCTGCGTCAACTGCGGCTCGGCTCTGTTCTGGCAGAGAAAGGGATCGCCGATGGTGTCCGTCATGGCGGGCGCCTTCGACCAGCCGAGCGGGCTTGCCTTCGGCTATCACATCTATTGTGCCGACAAGGCTGACTTCTACCAGATCAACGATGACGTGCCGCAATACGCCAAGGGTATCTGAGCGGCGATCGCAGCGGTGCCGGTGATTCCATCGTAATCCCGTCACACTTGTCACTCCCGTCTTGTCGATGTCCGGGGTTAAGCTTGCCGGCGAATGTTCCTTGTTACCACGGTAGGCGCTTGGGATGCCCTTGTTGAGGAAGAGCTTCCGCCTAGATGCCGCCGGGTAACGTGCCGTCCATCCTTGCCTCCGACGGGGCGGTCCATGACAACCACAGGAGAGACCGATGCAAGAGGCCCTTGTCGTTCGCCGCGAGACGCATATTCCGGCGCCGCCGGCCGCGGTGTTTGCCCTTTTGACCGATCCGGAGAAGATCTTGCGCTGGATGGGAACGGAAGCCCAGGTTGAGCCGCAGCCCGGGGGGCTTTATCTCGTCAACGTCACCGGCGCTCGCTTTGCCCGCGGTTCATTTCGCGAGGTGGTGCCGGTGCACCGGCTGGCCTATAGCTTCGGCTGGGACGGCAGCGAGATCGTGCCGCCGGGATCGAGTCTGGTCGAGATCGACCTCGTTGAGCAGCCGGACGGAACGCTGCTGCGCTTGACCCATACCGGCCTGCCCAATGCCGCGCAATGCGCTGGCCATGCGGAAGGCTGGGCGCATTACCTCAAGCGGCTGACCGAGGTCGCAGCCGGGCGCGATCCCGGTCCGGATCCCATGCATGGCAGATATGACTGATCTCCGCTCCTGAACTCGCGGTACCCGAGCCGATGCCTTTCGAGGGGCGCCCCTTACGCTGACGGATGACAGCCAACGTCCGCGGTGGCATGATCTCCGGCATGGATCTGCCCGCGCCCCTTGCCTGGCTGGTCGACGAGGCCGGTGCCTCGCCTGGCCCTGATCGGTTCCTTGCCGAACTTGGCGGCCGCCTGCTGGCCGACGGCCTGCCGCTCGCCGCTGGAGCCCTGACGCTCGCGGTACCGCATCCGATCATCGCCCGACGGACCTGGCTGTGGCGGGCGGAGAACGGGGCGGTGATCGAGGCGCTGGGTTTTAGCGACGGTCCGTCCAGCCAGGCCGGACGCGACTGGCTTGCCGGACTTGGGCAAGTGCAGGAGGAGATAGTCGGGCCGGCGCCGAACAGTCCCATGCTGGGCTGGGCCGGAGCCCAGCCATTCGCCGCCGCCGAGGTCCGCCGGCTGCGCCAGGTTGCGCGTTTTGCAGCAGCGCCCTTGGCCGCCTTGGCCGCGCGGTCGGAACTGGCAACGCTGCTCGAGGCCTATCTCGGCCGGCGCAGCGCCGCCCGCGTGCAGGCCGGCGCGCTGGGCCGCGGCACTGGAGAGACCATCCACGCCGTGCTGCTCTGTGCCGATCTGCGCGACTTCACCGCCTTGTCCGAGGCGACGGAGCCGGCGGCAATGATTGCTGCCCTCGACGCCTGGTTCGAGCGCGTCACCGGGGCGGTGCACGCGTTCGGGGGTGAGGTGTTGAAGTTCATCGGAGACGGCGTGCTGGCGATCTTCCCTGTCACCGGCGTTCCAGGCGACGCGTGCGAAGCGGCGCTGCGCGCGGTCGCCGCCGCCCGCGCCGGCATGGCCCATCTCGATGCGACACGGCAGGCGCAGGGACTGCCGCCGCTGCCCTTTGGCGCGGCCCTGCATTTCGGGGAGATGCTTTGGGGCAATATCGGCGCGGCCGACCGGCTGGATTTCACCGCCATCGGTCCCGCCGTCAACCTGGTGAGCCGGCTCGAAGGGCTGTGCAGGCCCCTTGGCCGCAGTGTACTCATCTCCGGCGCGGTTGCCGCAGAGACGACAACGGCGTTGATTCCCTTGGGCGAGCACTTGTTGCGCGGCATTGCCGAGCCCTGCGCGGTCTTCACACTGCCGGAGGATTGAGCCTCGCCAGCCAGGGTCGAGTAGTTCAAGCCCCTTTCGCCGCCAGGGCAGCGTACAGGTGCTGGACGTCTTCCCGCAACGCGGCGATCTCGGTCAGAACGCGCATGTCGATCTTCTGGTGCAGCGACAGAACCTCCAATTCGGACTTGAGGTTCACCTCGTAATCCTTGGCCGCCTCGAAGCGGTCGCGCTCGGCTTGCCGGTTCTGCGACATCATGATGATCGGCGCCTGGATGGCGGCGAGCATGGAAAGAATCAGGTTCAGGAAGACGAAGGGGTAGGGATCAAAGGCGCCCGTCACGAGAATGATCGTGTTGATCACGGTCCAGATCGCCAGGAAGGCGAGGAAGCAGATGATGAAGGACCATGAGCCGCCGACCCTTGCGATGCCGTCGGCGACGCGTTCCCCGAAAGATGCCTCAGCCGCAATAACCGCGTTGACATCCGTCGAGATGATCTTGCGCTCGTGCGCCCTCTTGAGAATTCGCTTTTCGATATCGCCGAGGTCCTCGATTGGCTTGTCGAAATGCAGGTGAACGAAATCCGAGAAATTATGCATAGCTCTGGCTCCGAGACGTGAGCGTTTCGGAGCCAGTATTATATCCCGTGGCCAAATTGCAATGCGGCCGGTTTCAGACCGTCACGAGCCCCTGCTTGCTAGCAGGTCGTACTGCGGGAAGAAACGCTCCAGCGTCCGCGCCTTGCCGAACATGATGTCGTGCTGCAGGTAGCGGTAGTCGCGCACCAGCGGATCGAGCTTCTTCTGATCGAGCACCCAGTCCGGCGTCACCTTGTTGTCACGCGTCGCGAGCTGGTAGCGGTCTATGATGTTGTATTTCTTCTGCACGCGCCCGAGGAGGCCTGTGTAGAAGGGGTGCTCGAAACCGGCGAACTTGAGGAGATTATAGGGGATCAGCGAGGGGCTGATCGTGCCGACATTCTCCTTGACGCCTTTCCTGTTGGACCAGATGACCAGCGGCGTTTCATGTTCGCGCTTCATGACGTCGAGCGAAGCCCTGCGCGTGGCCACCATATCCGGCATGTAGCCGGCGCTCATGTAGGTGTTGCCGAGTGGTGGCAGATGGTCGCCCCAGAGGACGATGATCGTTTCGCGATTTCGCTTCGACGCCCAGTCCATCAGCTTCTTCAGACTGTCGTCAGCTTCTTTCACGCCCTGCGTATAGGTCGCAAGCGTCGCGCGGTCGGCGTCGGGGATGTTTCCCCGGATCTCGATCGTGTTGCGCGCATAGCGGCCCGGCTCATAGGGCCCATGTCCCTGCAAGGTGACCGCGAAGAAGAAGAATGGCTGATCGAGGCCGTCGCCTTCGCGAATGATCTCCTTCATCAGGGAGTCGTCGGAGGCAAAGAGGCCGCGCTTTTCCATCGGCGGCATCGTCTCTTCGGTGCGGAATTCCTCGAAACCGAAATCCTTGTAAACCTGATTGCGGTTCCAGAACCAGCCGCTGTAGGGATGCAGTGCCCGCGCCGTGTAGCCTTGCCCGCGGAAGAAAGTCGCAAGTGACGGGACGTCGTGGCGGAGATACTGCTGATAGGGGATGCTGCCATAGGGCAGGAAGGCGTTCGAAAAGCCGGTCAGTGCCTCAAACTCGACATTGGCGGTCATGCCGCCGAATTCCGGGGAGAAGACGTGGCCGGATTGTGAGGCACGCACGTTCGGCATCGGATCGGCGCTGAAGCCGACCTTCGTGAGCCGCGTGGGGTCCCAGAAGGACTCGCTCATCAGCATGATGACATCAGGCTTTTCCCGCGGGCCGGCCAGATAGCCGAAGTTGCGCGCCGGGATCGCGTCGAGCGCCTCGGCGTTGAGACCGGCCGGGACGGCGACATCCGCCATCGGAACATTGAAGAGGAAGGCCAGGATGAAGCCGTTGGTACGGTAGTTCTCCTTCTGGTCCCACATGATCGGCACGACCTGCAGGCGGTCGCGGATGTAGGAATACTGCGAGTAGTCCATCAGCGAGCAGAAGGCGGCGATGACAGGCACCCCGAGGCAGAGGCGGCGCAAGCGCGCCTGCGTGGAGAGCTTCGGGAAGTTACGCCAGGCATAACGCCATGTCAGGAAGAGACCCGCAACGGAGAGCGCAAGGCCGATAACGAGCGCTACGGCCATCCACGGTCTGTCGCGCACCATCACCGGCAGCAACTCCATGATCTGCCGGGTGAAGAGCACGTCCGACGGATAGAACGGATCGGAGAGAAAGTGCTGCTTCTGATTGGAGACGAAAGCAGGGATCACGATAAGCGGTACCAGGATGAACACGGACTGGTAGCGTCGTCCAAATGCGGCATCGAGGGTCAGCATCACGATCGCCAGCATGGCGACCGTGGTCATGCCGGGCCGGGCTGTCGATGTCAGGAATTCGCCGACATCGATGAGCGTGCCGCGCGCGATCCATTCGACGCTAATCGTGCTGAGTAGGGCAACGGATAGGGAAAATGCTATGCCGATCGCCGCGCGTGCCGTGGGAGATTGCACGCTCGACCCGAAACCAGCAACTCTTCGTGCCTGCGCGGACTTCAATACCAACGCGATCAACGTCAGACTCCAATGTCATAAAAGCTTCATCTCAATGTCACATGTCCGTCATGAACGGTAGATGAACCCTGCTGGTGCCCTGACGTTCCGCGATGGTTTCGCTTTTTTGCCTGACTGAGTCGGCCGCTTTTCACGGCACGGCGATTGCAGCGGCAGCCGGTGCGCGCTAAATGAATGACATGACACAGGAAAACGCGCCTTTGAATACGCTCCACATCGCCGTTGCCCAGTTGAACCCGACGGTCGGGGATGTGGCCGGAAACCTTGCGAAAGCTCGCGAAGCACGCGCCGACGCGGCCCGCCAGGGCGCGCATCTCTTGCTTTTGACGGAGCTTTTCATTTCCGGCTATCCGCCGGAAGATCTCGTGCTGAAACCGGCATTCTTGAGAGCCTGCCAGAAGGCGGTCGAAGACCTCGCGGCCGACACCGCGGACGGCGGGCCGGGTGTCATCGTCGGCTTCCCGCGGCAGGGCGAGACGGGGCGGCACAATTCCATCGCGGTTCTCGACGGTGGCAAGATCCTGGTACTGCGGGACAAGGTCGACCTGCCGAACTACGGTGAATTCGACGAAAAGCGCGTCTTTTCGGAAGGAACGATGCCGGGACCGGTCAATTTCCGCGGCGTGCGTCTCGGCGTGCCGATCTGCGAGGAGATCTGGAACGATCTCGGCGTGTGCGAAACGCTCGCCGAAAGCGGCGCCGAAATCCTGCTCGTCCCGAACGGCTCGCCCTACTATCGCGGCAAGGTCGACGTGCGCCATCAGGTGGCGCTGAAGCAGGTGATCGAAACAGGCCTGCCGCTGATCTTCGCCAATCAGCTCGGCGGCCAGGACGAGCTCGTCTTCGACGGCGCGAGCTTCGCATTCAATGGCGACAAGACGCTCGCCTTCC
This sequence comes from Rhizobium sp. P32RR-XVIII, assembly GCF_012641395.1. Lineage (GTDB taxonomy): Bacteria > Pseudomonadota > Alphaproteobacteria > Rhizobiales > Rhizobiaceae > Rhizobium. The sequence continues at coordinate 282,587 of NZ_JABAIH010000005.1, forward strand.
AGATGAGCCAGTTCGAAACGGCATTGGCAGTCACGACCTGGAGGCGCGGCGAGGACGGCTGGCATTGCACCGAGGGCCCGATGTCGCGCATTCCCGAGCTCGACGAGGCTGATTACCGTGCCTGCCTGCTCGGTTTTCGCGACTATGTGAACAAGAACGGCTTCAAGAACGTCGTGCTTGGCCTGTCGGGCGGCATCGACTCGGCCATCTGCGCGGCGATTGCCGTCGATGCGCTCGGCGAGGAGCGCGTCCGCACGGTCATGCTGCCTTACCGCTACACCTCCGCCGATTCGCTGAAGGATGCAGCGGATTGCGCCAGGGCGCTTGGTTGCCGCTACGACATCGTGCCGATCGAGGAGCCCGTGAAGGGCTTTACCGCAGCGCTGTCGGAACTCTTCGAAGGTACGGATAGCGGCATCACCGAGGAAAACCTGCAGAGCCGTGCGCGTGGCACGATCCTGATGGCGATCTCCAACAAGTTCGGCTCGATGGTCGTCACGACCGGCAACAAGTCGGAAATGTCGGTCGGCTATGCGACGCTCTATGGCGACATGAACGGCGGTTTCAACCCGATCAAGGACCTCTACAAGATGCAGGTCTATGCGCTGGCGCGCTGGCGCAACAGCCATGTGCCGCCGGATGCGCTGGGTCCTTCGGGTGTGGTGATTCCGCAGAACATCATCGACAAGGCGCCGTCCGCCGAGCTTCGTCCCGACCAGACGGACCAGGATTCGCTGCCGCCTTATCCGGTGCTCGACGACATTCTCGAATGCCTCGTGGAGAAGGAGATGGCGGTGAGGGAGATCGTCGCGCGCGGGCACGACGTCGAGACCATCCACCGCATCGAGCATCTGCTCTATCTCGCCGAATACAAGCGCCGCCAATCGGCTCCGGGCGTGAAGATCACCAAGAAGAATTTCGGACGTGATCGCCGCTATCCGATCACCAACCGGTTCCGAGATCGGTAACAAGAATCCGGGAGGATCGATGCGCAGTTCGGTCGAGATCTACAACATCCGCACCGGCGAAAGCCGGGTTGTCTTTCAAACGGAGCAGCTGATCGAGGCGCCGAATTTTTCGCCGGATGGCGGCTACCTGCTGGTCAATGGCGATGGGCTTCTTTACCGGCTGCGGCCGGATGGAGCCGGCGGGCTGGAGAAGGTCGATACCGGTTTTGCAGTTGCCTGCAACAATGATCACGGCATCTCTGCGGATGGCACGATGATCGCCATTTCGGACAAGACGGAATACGGCAAGTCATGCATCTACGTCCTGCCTGCGGCCGGCGGCACGCCGCGTCAGGTCACGCAGAACCTGCCCTCCTACTGGCACGGCTGGTCGCCCGATGGCCGGCATGTCGCTTATTGCGGCATCCGCGACCAGGTTTTCGACATCTACACGATTGCCGTAGATGGTCGCGAGGAAACGCGCCTGACGCATGGCGAGGGGCGCAATGACGGCCCCGACTGGTCGGCCGACGGACAGTGGATCTATTTCAACTCCAGCCGTACCGGGCTCATGCAGATCTGGCGCATCCATCCGGATGGAACGGGTCTCCAACAGGTGACGCATGACAATTACGGCAACTGGTTTGCGCATCCGTCGCCCAAGAACGACAAGGTGCTGATCCTGTCCTACGATCCTGATGTCTTCGACCATCCGCGCGATCTTCATGTGCGGTTGCGGCTGATGGACATGGATGGCGGCAACCTGACCACGCTTTTCGAACTCTTCGGCGGGCAGGGCACGATCAATGTGCCGTGCTGGTCACCGGAAGGTGACGAGTTTGCCTATGTGCGATATTTCCCGGTGGCTTGATCGGGACAGCAATCCGGGAGATAGAGACTCCTGTCAGGTGCCTGCTTCAAGCAGGAGAATCGGGAATCCGGTGTGAGACCGGAACGTGCCCAACGCTGTAAGGCTGACGCTTGCTGCAAAACTGCCACTGGCTTTCGGGCCGGGAAGGCTGCGGCAGGCGGGTGAAGCCAAGTCAGAAGACCGGCCTGACAGGATAGACTGACCCGCGCGGACGGCGGGCGGTTGCGTTGTTGGGGATTTGACGATGCGACCCTTGAATGACGGCGCGCTTGCGGGCGCGTCTGCCTTTGACAGTGAAGAACGCGATGCGGTTTATCGGGCGATCATGACCCGGCGCGACGTGCGCGATCAGTTTCTGCCCGATCCCTTGCCCGACGATGTTGTGCGACGGCTGCTGGAGGCAGCGCACCACGCGCCCTCCGTCGGCTTCATGCAGCCCTGGAACTTCATTCTGGTGCGCGATCCGGCCATCAGGCAACAGGTGTGGCAAGCCTTCGACCGCGCAAACCGCGAGGCGGCGGAGATGTTCGACGGGGAGCGCCGCGACAAATACCGCTCGTTGAAGCTCGAAGGCATTTTGCGGGCGCCGCTCGGTATCTGCGTCACCTGCGATCCGACACGCGGCGGCAGCGTGGTGCTCGGACGCACCCACAATCCACGCATGGATGCCTACTCGACGGTCTGCGCGGTCCAGAACCTGTGGCTTGCGGCTCGAGCGGAGGGCGTCGGTATCGGCTGGGTGAGCATTTTCCACGAGAGCGACCTGAAGGAGATACTCGGTATCCCGCCCCATATCGAAGTCATCGCGTGGCTGTGCGCGGGTTACTTCGACGAGCTTTACGTGGAGCCGGAGCTCGCCGTGAAAGGCTGGCGGCAGCGCTTACCTCTAGAAGAACTGATCTTTTCCGACCGGTGGGGCAACCGCTAGCGCCTGTCAGTTCTGTTGCGGCTGCGCGCCAGGCGTTGCGGGCTTCTTGAGGTCGATCGCACCCTGATCGCCAGCCAGGAACTGCGGACCGACCTGACGGACCTTGTTGTTTGCGGGATCGTAGGGGCGATCCGGCACTGAGGGTTGCGGCGCCGGTTCCGGGGTCGCGGCGGCGGTCGCCGGCGGCTTCGTCCGGATAGTGGTGATCGAGCCTTTTTCCGGCGGCTGGCTGATCGCCTGGTTCTTGCGGATGTTGTCGTAATAGGCCGACAGATTGCAAGAGCAGGTCGACTTTTCGCCAGGGGCGCGCTTCTTGTAGGCGAAGGCATTCGGCATGGCGCTGTAGGGCGCGCCGGTCGACGCCGAGATCATGTTGGCGGCGTCGGGGTTCGCGATGTCCTGGTAGAAGAGTTCGGTTTCAATGCCCGGGCACATTTTCGAGCATGTCGCAGCGTCGCGTCCGAAATCGACCGAGGTTGCGTTCGTGGTGATCGGGAAAAAGCCGCCGTCGCAGGTGCGCACGCACATGGTGGTGACTTGCGCCATCGGCTCGCCGCGCGGCACGCCGTATTGCATGTCGCCATGTTCGCCGCCACCGAGCGGGATGAACGTGTCGCTGCGCATTGCCTGCTCCTCGGGGCTCGGCGCGGGGGCATAGGCTTGATCGTCGGGCCAATATTCCTCGACCTCATTGCAGCCATTGTCTTCAAGCGCCGCGATCAGCTCCCGGCGTCCGCGATCGTCCACGCCTTCCCGTTCGGGCAGGTCGTTGCGGCGGTTCTGCAGATACTGGATGTTGTCGACCATGCGCGCTTCGGCCTGCTCCAATTCGCTGCAGTAGTCCGCATTCTCGCCGCCGATTACCACCATGCTGTCGACAGAGCAGCCGTACCTGCGCATGTCTTCGCGGACATCGCGCAGTTCGAGATTCTGCTCGGCAATTGCGCTGGCGTAGTGGTGGTTGAGCTCTCGGCTGTTGGTCGTGATTTCCGGCAGATTGGCGAGGCGGGCGCGCAGGTCCTGGCAGATCGCATTCGTCTGCGCGGCCGCAGGAGCTGCGAAGGCAAACAGAAGCGCAAGGGTCAGGTTTCGACGTTTCACGGTATCATCCCGCTAGCAAGCCAGGCCGGTACGCGGCGGAGCATTCGCCGCTTATCCCTTTCTAGCCTGTTTCCGTTAACAGGCTGCCGACGGATTCTAACGCATTTTCCCGTTTGGCAGCAACTTATGCGGGCTGCGAAGCTTCGACGACCGCAAGAGCGGCCATGTTCACGACGCCGCGCGAGGTGACCGAAGTCGACAGGATATGCGCCGGCTGCGCGGTTCCAAGCAGAATCGGGCCGACATGAAGCGCATCCATCATCGTGCGGACGATGCCGAGCGAAATGTTGGCAGCATCGAGGTTCGGGAAGAGCAGGAGATTGGCTTCACCGGTAAGGGCGCTATTCGGCATGGCGCGCTTGCGCAGCGTTTCCGATAGCGCCGAGCCGCCTTGCATTTCACCGTCAACCTCCAGTTCCGGGGCGCGCTCGCGCACGAGCTGCAGGGCATCGCGCATCTTGCGGGCGCTCTCGGAATCGCGGGAGCCGAAATTCGAATGACAGATCAATGCGGCCTTCGGCGTTATGCCGAAGCGGCGAACTTCCTCGGCCGCGAGAACGGCGATCTCGGCGATCTCATCATGCGTCGGATTGTATTTCACGAAAGTGTCGGCGAAGAACACCGGTCCCTTCTGGGTGATCAGCAGGCTGAGGCCGGCAAAGGTGCAGACCCCTGGCCGCCTGCCGATGATCTGGCCTACGTCCTTGAGATGGCGGTCGAACCGGCCCTCGACGCCGCAGATGAGGGCATCGGCCTCGCCGCGCTTCACCGACAAGGCGCCGATGACGGTGGTGTTGGTGCGCACGATGGTGCGGGCGGCCTCCGGATTGATGCCCGCACGGCCGACGAGGGCGAAGTAGTCGTCGACATAGTCGCGGTACCGCGGGTCGTCTTCGGGGTTCACCACGGCGAAATCGACATTCGGGCGAATGCGGATGCCGAAGCGCTTCAGGCGCGCCTCGATAACGGAGGGGCGGCCGATCAGGATCGGCTCGCCGATCTTTTCTTCCAGCAGGACCTGGGCCGCACGCAGGACACGCTCGTCTTCGCCTTCCGCGAAAATGACGCGCTTCTTGTCGGCAGCCTTGGCGCTCGTGAAGATAGGCTTCATGACGAAGCCTGAGCGCCAGACGAAACGGTTCAGCTGATCGAGATAGGCGTCGAAATCGGCGATCGGCCGCGACGCAACGCCGGTCTCGGCGGCGGCTTTGGCGACAGCCGGGGCGATGCGCAGGATGAGACGTGGATCGAAGGGCGAGGGGATGAGGTAATCCGGACCAAAGACCGGCGTCTCGCCGGAATAGGCGCGGGCGGCGACGTCCGATACTTCCTCGCGGGCGAGGCCGGCGATCGCCTTGACGGCCGCCATCTTCATCTGTTCGTTGATGGCCGTGGCGCCGCAATCGAGCGCGCCGCGGAAGATGTAGGGGAAGCAGAGGACATTGTTCACCTGGTTCGGGAAGTCGGACCGGCCGGTGCAGATCATCGCGTCGGGGCGGGCTGCACGCGCAAGCTCCGGCATGATTTCGGGCGTCGGGTTCGCGAGCGCCATGATGAGCGGCTTCTCGGCCATCTGCGCGAGCAGTTCCGGTTTCAAGACGCCGGCTGCAGAAAGGCCAAGGAAGACGTCGGCGCCGCCGATGCTGTCGGCGAGCACGCGCTTGTCGGTCTTCTGGGCATAGACCTCCTTCCACTCGTCCATCAGCACGTTGCGGCCGTCATAGACCAGTCCCTCGATGTCGTGGACCCAGATGTTCTTCTTCTTGGCACCGAGTTCGACCAGAAGATTGAGGCAGGCGAGCGCCGCGGCACCCGCGCCCGAGGTGACGATCTTCACATCCCCGATCTTCTTGCCGGCCAGTTCCAGACCGTTCAGGACCGCCGCCGCAACGATGATCGCTGTGCCGTGCTGGTCGTCATGGAAGACGGGAATATTCATCTTCTCGCGAAGCTGGCGCTCGACCTCGAAGCATTCCGGCGCCTTGATGTCCTCGAGGTTGATGCCGCCGAAGGTCGGTTCGAGCGAGGATACGGTGGAAACCATCTGGTCGACGGTGGACGCGTCGATTTCGATGTCGAACACGTCGATGCCGGCAAACTTCTTGAAGAGAACCGCCTTGCCTTCCATCACCGGCTTGGAAGCGAGCGGGCCGATATTCCCGAGGCCGAGAACGGCGGTGCCATTGGAGATAACGGCAACCAGATTGGCGCGCGAGGTGTAATCGGCAGCGGTTTCCGGATTGTCGCGGATCGCAAGGCAGGGTGCTGCGACGCCCGGGGAATAGGCAAGCGCGAGGTCGCGCTGATTGCCGAGCGGCTTGGTCGCCTGAATTTCGAGTTTGCCGGGACGGGGATAACGGTGGAAGAAAAGCGCCTGTTCGTCGAGGTTTCCGCCCGTTTCATTTTTGTCCGTCTTGGATTTTTCCTGATGATCCATTGCCGTCTCCACTGCCGCACTTACACTTTTCCGAGACTCCTCCATACAACAATCGGCTGAGCGGGCCAGTCAGAATTTCGGCATCGACGTGGAAATCGCGCAGGCGCGACAATGTGCCTTCCTGTCATCTTCCTGAAACACGAGTCTGATTTTGGAAGACCAGATGAACGATGGGGGCGGGCAGGACGCCTGTGAAAGACACTATGGATACCCGACACTTCCGTACTCTCTTCATTTCCGATGTGCATCTCGGCTCCAAGGCGGCGAAGGCAGACTTTCTCATCGATTTCCTTCGGTATCACGAAGCCGATACGATATTTCTCATCGGCGACATCGTCGACGGCTGGCGGCTGAAGCGGAGCTGGTACTGGCCGCAGGTCTGCAACGACGTGGTGCAGAAGCTGCTGCGCAAGGCGCGCAAGGGCACGCGAGTCGTCTATATTCCAGGCAATCACGACGAATTCCTGCGCGACTTCCCCGGCATGCATTTCGGTGGCATCGAAGTGGCCGAGCGCATGATGCACGATGGGGCCGACGGCAAGAAGTACCTCATCCTTCATGGAGACGAATTCGACGTCGTCGTGCGCAACGCGCGGCTGCTCGCCTATCTCGGCGACTGGGCCTATGACACGGCGATCCGCATCAATATCGTGCTGGCCGCCATCCGGCGCCGGATGGGCATGCCCTATTGGTCCTTCTCCGCCTGGGCGAAGCTGCAGGTAAAGCATGCCGTGAACTTCATCGGAGAGTTTCAGCGTGTGGTGGCCGAGGAAGCCCGCAAGAGCGGTGCCGACGGCGTCATCTGCGGCCATATCCATCATGCCGTAATCGAGGATTTGGACGGCGTGCGCTACATCAACACCGGCGACTGGGTGGAGAGCTGCACGGCGATCGCCGAGCATGAGGACGGCACGTTCGAACTCATTACCTGGCGCTCGATTATGGACTCCCAAGCCATTACGGACGCCCAAGCCATTCCGCTGGCAATCGAGCATCGCGACAGCAAACTCGAGCCGCAGGCTGCCTGATTTTTTATTGGGAAGGCATCTAGCCGTTGCCTTCCGGCGACAGCCCTATTTATTTTCTAAAACGTTTCAGGGGCGGCCATTTCTCGCCATAGTCGCGCTTAGGTTGATGTGATAGGTGACGCACAGTTTCCTACAGGTCAACCAATGATTCCCGCCCAAAACGCCCCGACAGGTGAGGGGCCGCCGCCGCGCTTCCGGCTGCTCAGCGCCCTGTCTTACTGCGCCCCCCTGATTGTCAACGGCGTCGTTCTTCCCTTCTTTCCCGTCTGGCTCGCGGTTCACAAATTCACGGATCATGAAATCGGTGTCGTTCTGGCGGTGCCGATGGTCGTGCGCGTTCTCGTGGCGCCGATCGTTGCCATGTATGCCGACCGCATGAAGGAGCGTGCCGACGTCTTGCTCTGGTCAGGCGGACTGTCGTTGCTGACGGCGGTGGCGCTCTACTGGACGACAACATTCTGGCCGGTGCTGATTGTCTTCACGATGCAGGGAGCGACCTTCGCGCCGTATGTGCCGGTCGTGGAGTCGATCGTCATTTCCGGCGTGCGCCGGTGGGGGCTCGACTATGGCTCGATGCGGGTCTGGGGTTCGATCGCCTTCATCGCATCGACGCTGGTCGGCGGCGAAATGATCGGCCACTGGGGCGGCTCCATGGTGCTGCCGGTCATGATCTTCGGCTTCGTCGCGACGATGCTGATGGCGATCTACTGTCCGCGGATCGGGCCGACGCGCCGGCGCGGCACACCCGTCGACATACCGGCGGCGACTGGCAGTTCGCTCCGGCAGCCTCATCTTCTGGTGCTGCTTTGGGGCGTCGCGATACAGCAGTCGAGCCATGCGGTGCTCTATGCGTTTGCCTCGATCTACTGGCACCAGCTTGGTTTTTCGGGAACCGAGGTCGGCATTCTCTGGAGCGCCGGCGTCGCCTCCGAGGTTATGGTGTTCTTCGTTTCGAAGCACCTCAACCGCCGCTTCAGCGCCTGGACGCTCATCCGGATCGGCTGTGCCGTGTGCATCTGCCGCTGGATCCTGTTTCCGATGCATTGGGGTTTTGCCGGCTTCTTCTTCCTGCAGTGCTTCCACTCCTGCACCTATGCCTTTGTGCATACCGGTGTACAGCGCCGGATCGTCGCCACGGTTCAGGCGACGCAGGAATCATCCGCCCAAGGTGCCTACTTCTTCTACAACGGCATGTTCATGGGGCTGATGACGCTTGCCTCGGGCTATATCTACAGCTGGCTCGGCCTCGCGAGCTACTATGTCATGGCGCTGGTCGCAGCCTTGGGCATGGCCCTCGTCTTTACGGCCTATTACCTTCAGCCCCAAAGCTCCTTCTCCGGCGGAAAAACCAGAGAGGCGGTATAGCGCAACCCCGGCTCCCGATCGCGTGCCAGCAGAAGCGCGCCGTCGAGGTCGACGAATTCCGCATCCTGCGCCAGCAGCACGGCAGGCGCCATGGCAAGCGAAGTGCCGACCATGCAGCCGAGCATGATCTGGAAGCCGAGGCGTTGTGCCTCGCGCTTCATCCCAAGGGCTTCCGTCAGGCCGCCGGTCTTGTCGAGCTTGATATTGATGGCGTCATAGCGGTCGCGGAGACTGGCGAGATCGCCGGTATGATGAACGCTTTCGTCGGCGCAGACGAGGATCGGGCGCTCGATACAGGCGAGCATTTCGTCCTTGCCCGCGGGCAGGGGCTGCTCGACGAGGGCGATCTTCATTTCGGCAGAGATGCGCAGGTGATGCGTGAGCGTTTCCTCGGGCCAGCCTTCGTTGGCATCGAGCATGATGATGCTGTCGGGTGCGGCTTCGCGCACGGCACGGATCCGGCTTTCGTCGTCGCCAGTGCCGACCTTGACCTTGAGCAGCGTCCTTGCGGAATGTTCGCGCGCCTGCGCGGCCATGACCTCCGGCTCTCCGAGCGAGATCGTATAGGCGGTCGTGAGCGGCTGCGGGGACGCGAGACCAAGGCGCTCCGCGACCCCTTGCCCGCCAAGCTTGGCCTCCAGATCCCATATGGCGCAATCGACGGCATTTCTTGCCGCGCCAGGAGGCATGGCGCGCAGCAGGTCTTCAGTTGAAATGCCTTGCTCGATCAGTGGGCGGGCCGCTTCAATCTGCGCTGCCACGCTTTCCATCGTTTCGCCGTAGCGGCGGTAAGGGACGCATTCGCCCCAACCACGCCTGCCGTTTTCGGTAAGAACGCAGGTAATCACCTCCGCCGAAGTCTTTGCACCGCGCGAGATCGTGAAGGTGCCTGCGATAGGAAATGAGTTCATCTCGATTTCGAGCGAGCGTGGCATAATTGCAATCCTGCGAGCATGGAAATTCTAGGTGTTTTCGGTATATTAACGCGCCGGGCGCGAGCGATATGTTCGCGAGTCGGCAATGTCGCCCCAAGCTCTGAAAGACACAAGCGTTTTGAAGCCCGAGACCCGCAGCGCCGCCTCTCTGTATGTTGACGACCAAGCCAATGGTGGAGAGCGCCGCGTTCATCTCGAAGGCAATTGGCGCAGCGCCAACATCCATCTCGTCCTGCGCGACTTCGAAAAGATTTCTCACGGCAAAGGCGATCTGACGCTCGATCTGTCCCACGTCACGGATATCGATACCGCTGGCGTGTGGCTGCTGTGCCGCCTCAAGCAGCAGGGAGAGGCGGCCGGGCGGCAGGTTCGTTTCGAGGGAACCAATCCGCATATCGATGAGCTGATCGAAGAATTTTCCGAAAAGCCGGCGGAGCAGGAAGTCGAGGCTCCGAAGAAAACCGGCATTGCGGAGAAAATCTTCGCGCCGATCGGCGAGATGACTGTCGAGGTTTGGAATAACCTCACGGCTGCGATGTATATTCTCGGGTCCGCCGTGCGCGGCGCGCAGATGAAATTCGGGCGCGGCAGTGGCGTTTCTCCGGCTTCGATCGTCAATCAGATCGATCATATGGGTGTGCGGGCGGTGCCGATCATCCTGCTGATGTCGTATCTGATCGGCGCCATCATCGCCCAGCAGGGCGCTTTCCAGCTCCGGTATTTCGGGGCTGAGGTCTTCGTCGTTGACCTTGTCGGCATCCTCCAGCTTCGCGAAATCGGCGTGCTTTTGACGGCGATCATGATCGCCGGCCGTTCGGGCAGCGCGATCACGGCGGAAATCGGCTCCATGAAAATGCGCGAGGAAGTGGACGCGCTGAAGGTCATGGGCCTGAATCCCATAGGCGTGCTGATCTTCCCGCGGCTTGTGGCGCTGACGGTGGCGCTGCCGCTTCTGACGGTGCTTGCAAACTTCGCCTCGCTCTTCGGTGCGGCAACGGTGGCCTGGGCCTATTCCGGAATCACCTTCGCGACGTTCCTTTCGCGCCTGCACGAGGCCGTCACGCTGTCGACGGTGCTCTCCGGTATGATCAAGGCGCCGTTCATGGCGCTCGTCATCGGTATTGTCGCCGCCGTAGAAGGCCTTAAGGTCGGAGGCAGTGCCGAATCGCTCGGCCAGCACGTCACGGCTTCGGTCGTGAAGTCGATTTTCGTCGTCATCCTCATGGACGGGCTGTTTGCCATGTTCTATGCGGCCATCGATTTTTAAGGGTTCAGCGTGGACGGGCAGGTACCAGAGCCGGGCGGGAAGAAGGAGCGGGACATCGTGCTGTCAGCGCGCGACGTCACCGTGGGCTTTGGCTCGAAGATCGTGCTCGACAAGCTCAACCTCGACATCTACCGCGGTGAAATCCTCGGCTTCGTCGGCGCATCGGGCACCGGTAAATCAGTCCTCATGCGGACCATTCTCAGGCTGTTGCCCCGCCAATCCGGTACGATCAAGATCCTTGGCCAGAACTTCGATGAGCTCGGCGAGGCCGAGCGGAATGCGCTGGACATGCGCCTCGGCGTGCTTTTCCAGCAGGGCGCGCTGTTTTCCTCGCTGACGGTGAAGGAAAACATCCAGGTGCCGATGCGCGAATATCTGGATCTGCCGAAATCCCTGATGGACGAGCTGGCGCACCTGAAGATCCGGCTCGTCGGCCTTGCTGCGGATGCGGCGGACAAATATCCATCCGAGCTTTCCGGTGGCATGATCAAGCGCGCAGCACTGGCGCGCGCTCTTGCTCTCGACCCGGACCTGGTTTTCCTGGACGAGCCGACGTCCGGCCTCGATCCGATCGGCGCTACGGAATTCGACGAGTTGATTGCCCGCCTGCGCGATACGCTCGGGTTGACCGTTTATATGGTAACCCACGACCTCGACAGCCTGTTTTCCGTCTGCGACCGTATTGCCGTGCTTGGACACAAGCGAGTAATGGTTGAGGGAACGATCGAAGATATGCTGGCCTATGACGATCCGTGGGTTCAGGCCTATTTCAAGGGTAAGCGCGCGCGCGCGATCGTGCCGCAAGGAGAAAACGCAGCTGGCCGCGCCGAGAGCGCCGAACACGGCAGCGGGAAGTAAACGATGGAAACGAGAGCGAATTACACAATCGTCGGTTTTTTCACCGTTCTGGTGATCGCTGCCGCCTTCGGCTTCGTCTACTGGATGGCGGAGTATGGCCGAAGCGGTCCGATGGCGGAGCTCGTGGTTCGCATTCCGGGTTCCGCGAACGGCCTCAGCGTCGGCTCTCCGGTGCGTTTCAACGGTATTCAGGTGGGCTCCGTGACGTCACTGTCCATCGACGCCGACGATCCGCAGTATTCGCTTGCGTTCACGGAGGTGCGCGTCGACGCACCCATCTATCCGTCCACCAAGGCAATCCTTGAAATCCAGGGCCTGACGGGAGCGGCCTATATCGAGCTCTCGGGCGGCAGGGTCGGCGAAGATAACATCCTGAAAAAGTCGCTGGAAACCGGCCAGCGCGCGGTGATCGTCGCAGACCAGTCGAGCGTGACGAACCTGCTGGCCACGGCCGACAAGATCCTCGACCGAGCAAATGACGCGATCGGCCAGATTCAGACTTTTGTCCAGGACGCCCGCCCGTCGCTCACGAAAACGCTCCAGAATGCGGAAACCTTCTCCGATGCACTGGCGAAGAATTCCGGCAATATCGATTCCTTCCTGCAGAGTGTCGGTCAGCTTTCCGAGACCGTGCGCAACGTCTCCGGCCGTGTCGATTCCACCCTTGTCGCGATCGAGGGGCTCGTGAAGGCCGTGGATGCCAAAAAGATCGATACGATCCTCACGAACGCCCAAAAGGTCAGCACCGACATCGCCAATGCGTCGGGCGATCTGAAGGGTGCTGTTCAGAGGTTCAACGAGACGGCGACGACCTTCAACGACTTCGGCAAGAAGGCGCAGACGACACTCGACCGCGTCGATACGCTGATCGCGCAGGTCGATCCCGCCAAGGTGAAGGGCTCGGTTGACGATATCGCGCAGGCGACCAAAGATGCGCGCGTTGCGGTTGCTTCCATCCGCGACGTTGCCAATACGGTGTCGGCGCACCGGAAAGATATCGACCAGACGATCCAGGACGTCTCGCAGATGGCGAACAAGCTGAACTCGGCTTCCACCCGCGTCGACGGCATCCTGATCAAGCTCGACGCGATGCTCGGCACCGACAATTCGCAGTCACTCTTTGCGGAAGCGCGCACAACGCTCGAATCCTTCAAGAAGGTGGCGGACAATCTGAATGCCCGCATCGGTCCGATCGCGGACAATCTGCAGAAATTCTCGGGCGGTGGTTTGGGCGACGTGCAGGCGCTCGTCAACGATGCCCGCCGGACCGTGCAGAATCTCAACGATGCGATCAGCAATTTCGACCGCTCTCCGCAGCGGCTCATTTTTGGCGGCGATACAGTGAAGCAATATGACGGCCGGACGCGCCGTTGACATGGATATTGAGGAAGCAGAGGTAGCATATGGGCGTATCGCATGTGTGGGCGTGCCGTGCCTTGCTGGCGAGGACCGCAATCCTTATGCCGTTGGTGGCGCTAGCAGTGACCGGCTGCGGTACAGCTGCCAAGAATGACACCTTTGATCTGTCGGCGCCCGTCAGCGGTGAGGGGCCGGCGGCCAGGCGAAGCCAGATTCTCGTGCAGGAGCCGACGGCGCTGAAGCCGCTGAACAGCGATCAGATCGTTGTCCGCGTCTCTCCGTCCGTGATCCAGTATTTGGCGCGCTCGCAGTGGAGCGACAGCCTGCCCCGCATGGTCCAGTCGAAGCTCGTCGAGGCCTACCAGAACTCCGGCAAACTCGGCGGCGTCGGCAAGCCGGGGCAGGGCCTTGCGATCGACTATCAGGTCGTCACCGAAATACGCTCCTTCGAGATCGACGCAGGCGCCGGCAACCAGGCAGTCGTCGAAATCTCGGCGATGATCCTCAACGACCGTAACGGTACCGTCCGTGCGCAGAGGGTTTTCCGCGCAGCAACGCCGGCAGGCGGTGGCTCGAGCGAGGGATATGTGAAGGCGCTCGACCGCGCGTTCGCGGCGGTGACGGGGCAGATCGTCAACTGGACATTGACTTCGATCTGAGACGGGTGGCTGGCGCCTTTCTTTCGTGCGGCCGCCCTCAACATATCCTTGAAGCCGTGCGAATGCGCTTCCGGTCATGAAAGATGGATACATTTCCGTGCAGGAGCCAGTTTGACACGACGGCTTCGCGCCAGGACCTGTCACGGATGCTCCAGAAATGCCCGGATCAAGCCGGCCACCTTTTCGGGGGATTCCCAATGGAGGTTATGGCCGTGGCCGGGAAGAGAAATGAACTTCGCGCCGACGATTGCATCTTTCATTCGGGCCTGATCCTCCTCCGTCGCGATCATGTCCTCTTCGCCCCATAGGATGAGCGTCGTCGCGGAAATATCCTGCAGAAGCGCTGACGGATCATAGGCAAGCTGCTCGTAATAAATCGAATGCCAGATTCGTGACGGCAATGCGGCACTCTCGCGTCGCGCATGGGCGAGGAAATTCTCGTCGACCGCAACTTCCCCGGAACACCATTCACGGATGAACGTGCTTTCGGGATCGATTGGATCGCGGAGCATCTGAATGTTTTCCCACAACCAGCCCCGACGTTCACGCACCGCGGCGGAGGTCGATATCAGCACGATCTTGCGGACGAGATGGGGCCACCGCTCAGCGATCGCTTGGGCAAGCCGTCCGCCAAGCGAATGGCCGACCAAGTGGGCGGGTGCAAGGTTCAAGGCCTCTATCAGCAACCGCACATCATTCGCCATCTCGGGAATCGTGTAGCAGCCCTCAGGCCGGTCGGAGTGTCCGTGGCCGCGCAGGTCCGGCGCAACGAGGCGAAAGCCCGTCGCCAGATACGGTGCGGTGAGGCTCCAACTTCGCGCGCTGTCCGTAAACCCGTGGAGCAGGAGGACGGGCACGCCGTTGGGGTCGCCCATTTCGAAACAGGCAAGCCGGAACCCGCCGGAAAGCACGACGGTCTGCTTCAGTGCTGAAAAGTGTTCCTGGGAAATCAATTCAACCACACGTTCACCTTCAAGGCTGACCTGGTATTATTGACGCGACTGTGGCGATTGTTGGCGCCCGCTTTGGACATCTGCGGAGGTCAAGCTTGATCCGAATGCCGAAGCCAGCCGGCGGAACAAGTTCGGTCGCTGCGGCTTTGATGTTCATGAAGAACAGGACTCTCATCGCAGCATCACTGACATTGGTCCTTTGTGGCACCGCCAGTGCTCAGGAGCTTCAGCCGGACGCCATCAACAATGCTTCGATTGCCTCGATTTCGCCGGAGCGACCGCTTAAACCCGCGCCCCGATCGGATCCCGCCATCGTTCATCTCCAGGTTCTTCTGGACCGCGCGGGTTCATCTCCCGGGGTGATCGACGGCTACTACGGCGAGAATGTCACCAAGGCGATCGCCGGATTTGAGGCTATGCTGAGTCTTCCGGTTGACGGAAAGCCGGACCCCGCGGTGATCGGTCGACTTTCAGACGATGGGCC
Source organism: Rhizobium sp. P32RR-XVIII (assembly GCF_012641395.1). Taxonomy (GTDB): domain Bacteria; phylum Pseudomonadota; class Alphaproteobacteria; order Rhizobiales; family Rhizobiaceae; genus Rhizobium. The sequence continues at coordinate 297,779 of NZ_JABAIH010000005.1, forward strand.
CGTCATCCAGCCTTATGTCATCTCCGAAGACGATGCCAAGGGTCTCGTCGATAGCATTCCGGAAGACTACGCCAAACAAGCCAAGATGAAGCATCTCGGATATACAAGCATCGCGGAGAGACTGTCCGAGCGGTTTCACATGGACATCGACCTTCTCAAAGCGCTCAATTCCAGCTCGGAATTTGCCGTCGGAGGGACGGTGTCGGTTGCGATGCCTGGCGCCGCGAGGGAGGGTAAGGTCAAGCGGATAGAGGCGCGCAAGCAAGCGGGGCAAGTCCTGGCCTTCGCTGAAGACGGCAAGCTGCTTGCCGTCTATCCTGCTACCATCGGCAGCGAAGAGGCGCCTTCGCCCTCTGGCACGCACAAGGTCAAGGGCGTCGTTCGAATGCCTACCTACACCTACAACCCCAAAGTCAACTTCCAGCAGGGCAACAACAGGAAGGTGCTAAAGCTGCCCGGCGGCCCCAACGGACCCGTGGGAAGCGTCTGGATCGATCTGTCGGAGCCTACCTACGGGATTCACGGCACGCGGGAACCGTCCCTCATCGATAAGGCCGGCTCACACGGATGCGTTCGCCTGACAAACTGGGACGCGGAGGAATTGGCGGCGATGGTCAAGCCCGGGGTAATCGTCGAGTTCACCGATCACCCTATGTAAGGGCTTCGCCACGCGGCGGGTGAGACGCCCACGGTCTTCCTGAACGCCCGGCTGAAGGCAGCCTCGGATTCATATCCGATCTCACGGCCCACGGCGGCCACCTTCATGGAACTGTCGCCAAGGAGGCGCGCGGCAATCTGCATACGCCAGAGTGTCAGGTATTGCATCGGGGCGTGGCCGACGAGATGGGTGAAACGGGCCGCGAGGGCGGCGCGTGACATGCAGGCGCGGCTTGCCAGCTCGTTCAGCGTCCACGGATATGCGGGCTGCTGGTGGAGCATGATCAGGACCTTGCCGATTTGAGGGTCGCGCAGGCCCGAGAGCCAGCCGGTCTCGTGAGCCGGCAGGCGCTCCAGATATCGGCGCATCACCTCGACGAAAATGAGTTCGCTCAGTCTCATCCGGATGGAGCCGCCGCCAATCCGCGCCCGGCGCGCCTCGGCGAGCGTGAGGTCGATGAGGCTGCTCAGGAGACCTTCACGCCCGTTGTGCGACCGCTTGATCCGCAGAAGGCGCGGGAGGGTCGAGAGCAGGGGATTGAAGGGCTGCATGTCGCAGCCGAGAAAGCCGCAGACGAACTCGCAGCGCGGCTCGCAGCCGCCGCCTTCCCTGGCCACGAACGGCAGCCTGCCCGCCGCCATGGCCCGGAAAAAGTCCATCGTCGCGTCGGTGTCGAATTCCGGCTGCTGGTCGGGTTCGCTGAGCATCGAATAGGGGTCGCCATGCGGCAGCACCAGCACGTCGCCGGCCTCGAACGATGTGGAGGTGACGTTGGGAATGCCGGCCCAGCCCGAGCCCTTCAGGATGATGTGATAGGACACGATATGCTGGGCGCGCGGCAGGATGATGGAGGAAAACGCCCGCGCTGGCGGCACCGCCACGCCCCAGGGGAACGACGCGTCCACCAGGAAGAACATCGCGCCCGTCAGCTTGACGGTGCCCAGCACGTCCGAGAGCGGATCGGCGCCGAGCGGTCTGTGCTGGGCAGGTATCTCCGTCTCAGCAGCAGCGCTGTTTGACCGCCCCGCATCGAGCATCTTGGACGATACGGCAAGCGACAAAGACGTCCGGTCATGGGCTTGGACCATGTTTAGAGAGTATCCTATCCCCGCCGGCATATCCACCGGATGTGCCGCTGCCTGAAGTTCAAGGCGGAGGAAGCTATGACGACACTTGAGAGAGTGTGCGGTCCGGCCGAGATCTACGACGCCCATTTCGTGCCGGCGCTTTTTGCGCAATGGGGGCCGGTCGTCGCCGCGGAAGCCCGGGTGCGGAAAGGGGACCGCGTGCTGGACGTAGCTTGCGGTACTGGCGCCCTGACGCTGGCCGTAGCTGAGATCGCCGGCCCTTCGGGCTCGGTTATCGGGCTCGACGCAAATCCGGAAATGCTGGCGGTTGCGCACCGCAAGCCCGGGGAGATCGAATGGATCGAAGGAATGGCCGAGGCGCTGCCTTTGCCGGATAACAGCTTCGACGCCGTTGTCAGCCAGTTCGGCTTGATGTTCTTCGAGGACAAGCCGAAGGCGCTTGCCGAGATGATGCGGGTCCTGAAACCGGGCGGACGGCTGGCTGTCGCGGTGTGCGATGCGGTCGAGAACTCGCCGGGATACGGCACCTTCGCGCTGTTGCTCGACCGGCTGTTCGGCAAGAAGGTGGGGGATGCCTTCCGCGCGCCCTTCAGCCTCGGCGACGCCGGGAGACTGCGTGAAATCTGCAATGAAGCGGGTCTACCGGGCGCGGAGATCGTCCAGCGTAATGGAAAGGTCCGCTTCAGGTCGATCGATGCGCTGGTATCGACCGAACGCGCCTGCGTGTGGACGCTCGGCGGCGTGCTGACCGAAGAACAGTTCCAGCGGCTCCTCAAGGAGTCGCAGACGGCGCTCAGGCCCTTCGTGACCAGTGGCGGTACGATCGAATTCGACATGCCGTCGCTGATCATCAAGGCACGCAAATCTTAGCCTCGAACCTTAAGGACACAGCTCGCTAGGTGCGCCGCCCACATGATCGCGCAAAAGAAAGGGCCGCCTGGAGGCGGCCCTTACTGCAGCAATCTTTTGCTTTGCTACCGTTAGCTCAGGCGGCCCGCGGCGTGGGCCAGCATCGTGTAGACCTTGCCGGTGTCCGAGGTCAGGTAGGACTGGGTGATCGTGCGGTCGCGATCGGTGCGGGCGACGTCGGAGAGCAGCTTCTCGAAATCGGCGATGTAGCGATCGACGGCGGTCCGGAACTCCGGCTCGCGGTCGTACTTCCGCTTGATCTCATCAAAGGTCTGCTGGCCCTTCAGCGTGTAGAGGCGGCGCGTGAAGACGTCGCGTTCGCCACGCTGATAGCGGCGCCAGAGATCGACCGAGGCATCGTGATCGATGGCGCGGGCGATATCGACCGAGAGCGAATTCAACGATTCGACGACATGCCGGGGATTGCGGTTGTCGCTGGCGCGCTGTGCCGGGGCGGGGGCCGGAGCAGCAGGACGGGCCGCAGGCGTTTCCTGGGCGGCTTCGTCACGCGAGGCACCGCGCAGGAGGTCGCTGATCCAGCCACCGGTTTCCTGGCGGGCAGGCGTGGCCGGCGCCGGTGTGGCGCGCGGCGGAGCGGGTACTGCCGGGCTTGCGGGCGCGATCGAGCCGCGAAGCGTCAAGCCCTCATCGATCGGCTGACGGGCCGGAGCCGGGGCCGGTTGTGGCGCCGCAGGTGCCGGTGCCGGGCGCGGAGCGGGCTGGGCCTGCGCTGCCGCGCGCGCGACCGGCTCGGAGATTTCGAGCTGCTGCGTGGAGCGGCCGACGATCTGCGAGATGTCCTGCAGCGCCTTGATCTGCTCGGCAACGGCACGACGCATCGCGGCTGCGCTTTCCTTGGCTTCTTCCGGAAGGTCGAATGCACCGCGCTTCAGCTCGCTGCGCGTCATGTCGAGTTCCTTGCGGATCTCGCCGGCCGAGCGGCGAATTTCCTCGGTGGCTCCAGAGAAGCGGCCAATCGCTTCGTCGACGGCCTCGCGGAGCGATTCGCGGAGTTTCTGGGAGGCGCCGTCCGAAGCGCGGCCCGCCTCGCCGAGCATCCGCTCGACCTCCGAAAGCGATGCCGTCAGGCCGCCGCGAAGGCGGTTCGACAGCTCGTTCGAACGGCGTTCCGCACCGCCGAAGGTTCCTTCGATCGCAGCGTTCGCCTCTTCGCCGGCCTTGGCGATGGTATTGCGCAACGCGGCGGCGGCTTCCTCGGCCCGCTTTTCGGTCTCCGAGAGCACGCGGCCGACATCGGCGAAGGAGGATTGCACGCCCTGGCGCAGATTGCCGGCGACCTGGTTGGCGCGTTGTTCGGCGCGTTCGAAGGCGGTTTCGACCATGCCCGAGAGCGCGTGCATCGTCTTTTCGATGTCTTCGGAACGCTGGACGAGGCTGACCGACAGGCTCTGGAGCGCGCCTTCGCGTTCTTCCAGTGTCGAGACCAGGTTCGACTGCGCAGCGCCGAGCAGGGTCGAAGCCTGGGTAAGCACCTTCGAGTGCTCGTCGAAGCGGCTGACGATGCCGCCGACCTGCGCCAGCGTCTGACCCGATATATTGGAGAGGCGGTCGACCTTGCCTTCGAGAAGGCGGGTGGAGGCGGAGACCATCTCCGCAGCCTTGGACGCCGAGTCGGTGAAGCGCGCGGTGGTTTCGCCAAGCCGGCCGTCGACGTTGGTCAGATCTTCTGCCGCGCGGTTCATCATATGCGCCATCGAGGCGCTGTTTTCGGACAAGCGCTCGATCAGCGTGTTGACGTTTGCAAGCAGGCTGCCTTCAATTGCGTTGACCGCCGTGGCCGCGCTCTCCGTACGTGCCACGATCGCATTCGCAAGTGCGGCGTTTTCGGCGCGCAGGCGCTCTGCGCTCTGCTCTGCGGCAGACGCGATGCGGGCCGCCGCTTCCTTGCCGGTTTCCGAATAGCGCTCGATCATCGGACGCGCGGTCTCGTCGATGAGGCGCGACAGCTCGGAGGAGCGGCCGGCGAGCATCGAATTGAGTTCGCGAGTGCGTTCGTCGAGTGTCGAGCGGATGGTATTGCCACGGGCTTCGAGCGCCTTTTCGACATCCGTCAAAGTCGTGTCGATTTCGCGAGCGCGCTCTTCGAGGCCGGAGCGAATTGCGCTGCCGCGGGCTTCAAGGGCGCGATCGACTTCCGCCATCTTTGCAGCGATCTCGTCGCTGGCGGAGGAGATCGTCGTGCGGATCGCGGTACCGCGCGTTTCAAGCGAGGACTGCGCGTCCGACAGGGCCTGCGAGATGGCGTTGACCTGGCCGCTGACGAGGCCCTCGGCCTCGGCGACCTTGTTGACGATCGCATTGCCCGCTTCGGAGAAGGTCTGGGCCACGGCGGCAGCCTGACTTGCAAGGCGGTTCTGTGCCTCGGAAACGCGGCTGACGATATGCTCGGAGCGCTCGTCCATGGCACGTGCGAACTCGCCGCTTCTCTGATCGAGGCCTTCGGTGAACTGCTGGCCGGTACGGGCCATCAGTTCCGCCGTGCGTGCGGCTTCGGCGTCCATGCCCTGGGCCGCGTCGGCGACGGCGGTGCGCAGCGTCGATGCGAGGCCCGCGGCCTTGCCCTCGATCGTCTGATTCACCGCGTTGAGGCCCTGGGTCAGCGCGCGATCCATTGTGGACAGGCGTTCGTCCAGATGTTCGCCGCCGCGATGCATGGCCAGAGCAAGGTTTGCAGTCCGCTCGTCGAGCGAGGACGCGAGACTTTCGGCACGTTCGTCCATCCACGTCTTGAGGCCCGTCGTCCGATCGTCAAGTGCGCCAGTGAGATTGGCGGTGCGCTCGTCGAGCGAGGCCGTCAGATTTGCGGTGCGATCGGCAAGCGATCCGGTGAATTGTGCAGCGCGCTCGTCGAGAGATTGTGTGAGATTTGCCGTGCGCTCGTCGAGCGATGCTGTGAGATTTGCCGCGCGATCGTCCAGCGACGCCGTGAGATTTGCCGCGCGCTCGTCGACGGCGGTCGTCAGGGTCGTCGCGCTTTCGTCGATCGTTGTTGCCAGACGCGCGGTGCGCTCATCGATTGCGCTGGCGAGTGTGTCGCTGGTGCTCTCCAGCACGGTGGTCACGCGCAGCGCGGCGTCGTCGCCGAGTTCGCGCAACTGCGAAATGCTCTCCGTGAGCGTCCCGGACAGCCGCAGGCCTGCGGCGTCCACCTGTTCGGCGACACCACCGACGCCGTCGCGGATGCGGTTTTCGAGAGCGGTGAGCCCTGCTTCGACGCGCGAACCGGTTTCGGCAAAGCGGCTCGTCATGCCGTCGATGGACTGATCGAGATGCGTGGAGAAGGTTTCTGCGGAACGCGAGATTTCGCCCGCCGCGTCCTGGAAGCGGCCGGCGATCTGGCCGACACCTTCCTGCAGCCGCTCGTCCAGCGACTTGGCGCTGCTGTCGATCGTTTGGCGGAGCGAAGCCTCGTGATCTTCCAGCGACATTTCGAGCATGCTGGCGCTTGCCGCGACGGAGGCGCTGATGGTCATCGCCTGGTCGGACAGCGTGTCGCGGATCTGAGTATGCGCTTCGTTGAGCGAAAGGCTGATCGCGTTCGAACGGTCATCCAGCGTTGCGCGGATACGCTCGTGGGCGGAGGCAAGGCCGCCGTCGAGCCGGTCGGCTGCTTCGCTGGTCAGCGTCTCCATCCGCGCGGCCGCTTCGCCCGTCAACGTCTCCAGCCGGTCGTTGTTGCGCGTGAGCGTGGAGGAAAGGGCTTCCGCGTGCTGGCCGAGCGAACGTTCGAGCCTGTCCTGATTTTCCGTATAGGCGCTGCGGATCGCGTCTGTCTTGTCGGTGAAGGCGCCGGCAACCCGTGCCTCGACGCCCGCAACCGTGTCGAGGATCGCGTTGGTGCGCGCCTCGAGCGCACTATCGAAGCGGCTCTGGCTGTCGTCGAGCGAGATGGCAAGCGCCATCGTCTTTTCATCGAGGGCGTCGGTCAGGCGGTCGTGGTTGCTGGACAGGGCATCGACGAGCGCATTGCTGCGCTCGGCCATGACGCCGTCGATGCGCTCATGGGCAGAATCCAGCGCCTGCGTAATCGCTGCGGCGCGCTGGGAGATCACGTCGTTGAGCTCGTCGGCGCGGCCGAATGCCGAGGTGATCTGCTCCGTGCCGGCGGATACCGCAGCGGTGAGATCGGACGTCGTCGAAAGGAGGGTTTCACGGAATTCCGTGGAACGTGCGGCGAGATTGTTGTGCAGTTCGGATGTGCCGGTGGCAAGCGCCAGCGAAATATCGCCGGTGGCGTTCTGCAGCGCGGAGGACAGTTCGCGAGTGCGGCTCGAAAGGTTCGCCTGTAGTTCGCCGGTGCCGGATGCGAGAGCCTCGGAGAGCTCGCCCTTGGCGTTTTGCAGCGCCGACGTGAGTTCGCTCGTACGGCTCGAGAGATTCGTTTGCAGTTCGGACGTGCCGGATGCCAACGCTCCGGAAATTTCCTCTCTGGCGCTCTGCAGCGCAAAGGTGAGTTCGCTGGTGCGGCCGGAAAGGCTGCCATGCAGCTCGGAAACGCCGGAGGTCAGCGCCTCGGAGATCTCTCCGGTCGCCGTCCGCAGGGCTGTGGTGATCTCGCCGGTCCGCGTGGAGAGCGCCTCCGAGATCTCGTTGACCCTGTTGCCGAGCGCGCCTTCGAGCACTTCCTGGCTCGTGCTCAGCGCCGTTGCCAATGCAAAGGATTGGTCGGTGATCGAGGTGCCAAGGCGCTCGATGCTGGAATTGAGAATGCCGTCGATCGAATCCGAGCCGCCGGCCAGCGTCTCGTTGATGCGCGCGAGGCTTTCCATCAGCTTGGTATCGAGAGAACCGGCGCGCTTGTCGAAGGCGTTTGCAAATTCCGCCACCCGCTCGTCGAACGCCGTCGACATCTGGGCAACGGTCGACTGCAGACGCTCGTCGAAGAAGCCTGAACGCAGGTCGAGGTCCATGATCGCCTCGTCGGCGGTGGACTGCAGGCTCTGACGGAAGCTTGCACCTTTTTCGTCGAGCGTGGTGTTGAGCTTGGCAAGCACGTCGTCGAGCGCCCCGGTGATCTCGCGTTCGCCGCCAGTCAGGCTGTCGTTGATTTCGCGGGTGCGGGCAATCAGGATCTCGTTGAGCTGGCGGGCGCGCTCGTTCAGGGCCGCATTCAGCTTCTCGGCAGTGCTGTCCATCGTGGAGGCGCGCGTTTCGAACTGGCCGAGCAGCTGTTCGCCATGCTCGCTGAGGCCGGAGGTGAGCGTTTCCAGGCGCGTGTCGAATTCATGCGCCAGCGCGAAACCGGACGAGGTGAGCGTCTGCAGCAGCGAATCGGTCTTTGCCGCGAGAAGCGTGCCGAGCGACTGGATCGCCGTTTCCGACTTTTCCGTGAGCGTTGCAGCGCGCGTGTCGATCATTGAGGCGAAGGCTTCGCCGGAAGTCGCCAGCCGGACGGCAATTTCTTCCGTTGCGAGCGAGAGGTCTTCCTTCAGCTGATCGTGGACGCCGACGATCGAGCTGCGAATGCGCTCCGCATGGTTGATGATGGCTTCACGCTCGGAGCCGAGTTCGTGCACCAGGCCGCGCACGCGCAGCTCGTTATCGGCATAGCTGCGCTCAAGTGCATTCACCTCGGAATGAACCAGCGTCTCGAGCTCGGAGGCGCGCGCGATCGTACGCTCGATGCCTTCGTTCATGGCGGAGACTTCGCGGCGAACGGCCTGGCCAACGGTCATGATGCGCTCGGAAGCGATGGTTTCTGGTTCGGAAAGGCGAAGAGCGACTTCCGCCATCGAGCGGGCCGCATTGCGCATGTCCTGGGCACGCGAAATCATGATCGCAAAAGCGTAGAACAGAAGGACCGGCACGACGATGCCGACGATCCCGGCAACGACGCCCGGCAGCGCCACGAGATCGGAGAGCGAACGGACCTGCCAGATCTGCGGGGAGTAGAGAAGGGCGATCAGACCGAGACCGCCGACGATCCACAGCAGCGAGACGAGCGTCGCGTTGCGGACGGCCGGACGCGTCGAGCCGCCGTCCAGCGATTTCAGGATGCTGGCCGCGGTCATGCGGTTGGCGTCGTTTGCCGGCTCCAATGCCGGCGAACGTGGCGCAGGCGGCTCGGGGGGCCTGGCGCCGCGGCCAGGGCGGCGCGGGCTCTGCTCGGCTTGATCGCTGCGGGCAGATGGCGTGTCCGATGCTTTGGCTGCCGGAGGGTTGGGCGTTTTGCCGCCGCGAGGCGGTGCGCCTTGCTGGCTGAAGTCGATTTGGAGTGCTTCGTCCAGTGCCTGGAACGCCTTGTCCTCGATCGACTCGCTATATTTATTGTTCGCCATTCGGTTACGCCTCGTTACATCTCAGCCGGTTCAGCCGCATTTCCGGACAGCGCCGCGCCCGGATCTAACCTTTGCCTCTGACGCTTTCCACGCCCCCACCGAGGCACGGATAAGCATGTCATTTCAGAGTAGATAGCCGCTTTTGCAAACGGACGGTATCAAAACATTACCACTATCCACTTAGGCCGCAAAGGCACGTACCAGAAACTTACTATACGAGTATCGTAGTGACACATCCGGCCTGCTGAGACAATTAACGAACCCTTGCCAAGCGCCACTCGTTAACATGTTGTTAACATCATTTAACGTTAGGAGAGGCGAAAATCCGATAATTTCAGCATGTTTAACGGCCGTTAACCATAGCGCGAGAATTCGCTTCGAACTGTCCCGAAATTTAACGCGGCTGCCATTCTCCCAACGCAGCATGGCTTTAAAGGCGGCGTCAGAAACAGGAGAGTTTGCACATGGCAGCAGTCAGTATCGCGTTCGAGGCGCCGGATAATTCCACGGGGCCATGCCCTTCAAAAGGCCGTCCGATAGACCTTGTTCATCTGGCGAAGCAGACGATGGGCGACAAGGCCCTGGAAGCCGAGGTCCTGCAGATGTTCGCGCGACAGGCTCGCGCTTGCCTGCAGAAGCTGTCTTCAGGCGACACGAAGAGCATGGCAGCCGTAGCCCATCGTTTGAAAGGCGCAGCGAGCTCGGTCGGTGCCTTCTGGGTGTCTGCTGCGGCGGACAAGCTCGAGGCCGATTGCAGCGACCCGGCCAACATGGCCGCGGTCGGGGCCGCCATCGTAGAGGCTGAAAACTTCATTCTGAAACTCAGCCGCTAGGTCCTGACCTATAGAGCTGAGAATTGTCGGGCGCTCTGTCCGCCGCTCCATGCCGGAGCGGCGGTCTTTTTGTGACCAGCTGCATGGCGCAAACGGAAAAGCCTGTCGTTTTTAAATGTGGAATTAAACCGTGAAGGCGGTCGATGTTGACTGCCTATCAGATTTGTTGGAAGAAAAATCCTGATCCTCCCCTCTACGTTTACCGGAAAACAACATGCCCAAACTGACTATCGTCGCCTTTGACGGCACGCGCTTCGAGCTGGATGCTGACCAAGGATCCACCGTAATGGAAAATGCCGTGCGCAACTCGGTGCCGGGCATCGAAGCGGAATGCGGCGGCGCATGCGCCTGCGCGACCTGCCATGTTTACGTCGACGATGAGTGGACGGATCGCGTTGGCCCGCCGGAACCGATGGAAGAGGATATGCTTGACTTCGCCTTTGACGTCCGTCCTAGCTCGCGGCTTTCCTGTCAGATCCGGATGAAAGCCGCTCTTGACGGGCTGACCGTGCACGTGCCCGAGCGGCAGGCCTGATCGGCTTCAAAAAGAAGCCTCGCACGCCAGACGGACGAGCGAGGCGAGGCGGGCGCATAACCAATCGGACGAGGGAGGACCGCCCGCGGCTTACAACGCGCCAGGAGAACCAATACGAAAGATCAGGCGTACCCGCCTAAACTTTCGTATGTGTTCATATTAGCGCGTGCGGGCTGAGTCGCATATCCCAATATGCCGAGAGGCTGTGGAGGACGTGGGCTTTTTTTGCACAGGGTTGCTTGTATAGCACACAGTTCTTAGCGTTCCGTGCCCGAAATTCGGCTAATTCCTGCGCGCGGATGCATTGATTCGGTTGCTGAGCAGACGCATCATCCGGCGCTCAAAATTGACGGCTTCGACGCGGTCGAATTGCGCCTGCACCCTGTCGTGCTCTTCTATTCCGCGGCTGGATTCCTCCGAGACCAGCTCCTGCATCACCTCGCAGCTGCGCTGGGCCGGTAGCGAGCGGATCCTTTGCTCCATGCGGCGGGCCATCGTTCGGGCGATTTCCGCGTGACGCTCTTCGTGTCTCTTGATGTCGCTTGAGAGCGCATCCCAGACCATCGACAGTTCCTTGCTTGCGCCCCGGCGGTTTCGCCAGCGTGGCAGGATGATCTGCGTGTGGACAACGACTTTCGCGCTGGCGAGGCGGCAGCGGCCGTTCTTCTGGATATAGCTTGCCTCGCCGCTGAAGCGGATCTTGGTGGCGCCGGGATGACGGGCCGACGAGCCGCTTGCGGTTGGTCCGCGCCGGCTCAGTTCGTCATCGAGCTGGCCTGCCGTTTTTCCACGGATATCGAAGTAGGAGTAGGTCTTAGTCGCAATGACTTCGGCTGCGGCTTGGCTGCAGAGCGCAAGCGTCATGGAAAAAGCAAGCACGAGACGCATATAACGCGAAGCAGAAGGCATTCTTGACGCTACCCGTGTTGAAGTTTGACCGAGCTTGGGGCATAGGCACCCCAAGCGCAATACAGAGCTTAGGCTTTTTTGATCAGTGGGATAACCCCCGTGAGACAGCTTCAAAGCAGTTTCTGGCGGCTGGCACACGGCCGCGAAATAGAACTCGGACCGCGTGGCGTTATCATGGCGATCATCAACGTAACGCCGGATTCCTTTTCCGATGGCGGACGTTATGAGAGCGTCGATGCCGCCGTTGCGCATGCCCTCCAGGCTCTCGCAGACGGGGCGGAGATCATCGACATCGGCGGGGAGTCGACGCGTCCGGGCGCTGCCGCCGTCAGCCCTTCGGAAGAGCAGGCGCGCGTGCTGCCGGTGATCGAGGCGCTGCGCGGCACAAGCGAAGCACTGATTTCGGTCGATACCTACCGGGCGGAAACGGCGCGGCTGGCGGTCGGCGTCGGCGCGCATATCATCAACGACGTGTTCGGATTGCAGAAGGATGCGGCGATCGCGAAGGTTTCGGCCGATACCGGCGCCGGGCTCTGCCTCATGCATACGGGCCGGGAACGCGAGAAGCTTCCCGACGTGATTGCCGACCAGCATCATTTTCTCACTCGCTCTCTGGAGATCGCGGCGGAAGCCGGCGTTTCGCGTGAGCGGATCGTGCTCGATCCTGGGTTCGGCTTTGCCAAGGATGCCGATGAGAACCTGGAGCTGATGGCAAGGTTTTCCGAGCTGCACCGTTTCGGATTGCCGCTCATCGCCGGTACCTCGCGCAAACGCTTCATCGGCACGGTGACGGGGCACGACGCGGCTGAGCGCGATGTTGCGACGGCAGCGACAAGCGCGCTTTTGCGCCTTCAGGGCGCTGCGGTTTTCCGGGTGCACAATGTCGCAATCAACAAGGACGCGCTGGTGATGGCGGATGCTATGCTGGCGGCAGGCCGGAATTTCAAGCGGGGAGAAGGCTGAATGGGCATGCAATATACAATCACGCTGCAGAATTGCGCCTTCTTCGCGCGTCATGGCGTGCACGACGAAGAGGAGTTCCTCGGCCAGCGATTCTTCGTTGATGCCGAACTCGATGTCATTGCGGGGGACGCGCTCGAAAGCGATTCGATCGACGATACCGTGAATTACGGAGTCGCCTTCGCAGTCATCGAGGAGATCGTGACAGGCAGGCGCCGCTACCTGATCGAATCGCTGGCGCTCGATATCGCCAAGGGCCTTTGCGACAAGTTCCACCAGATCACGCGCGCCAAGATTACGGTGCGCAAGCCGAATGCGCCGGTGCCAGGCGTTCTCGATTTCGTACAGGTGAGCATTGAACACTTTGCCGGCCGTTGATGTGAGGTCCGCGACGCTTGGGCTGGGCGGCAATCTCGGCGATCCCGTGAAATCAATGGCTGCCGCGCTGCGGCTGCTCGACGCGCGTGATGATTGCCGCGTCGTCGCGGTTTCGCGGCTCTATCGTACGCCGCCCTGGGGCAAGACGGACCAATCCTTCTTCTTCAATGCATGCGCGGCGCTCGACACGCGGCTCGAACCGGAGGCGCTGCTCGACGTTTGTCTCGATATCGAGCGAGACATGAAACGCGAGCGCATCGAGCGCTGGGGGCCACGCACGCTCGACATCGATCTGCTGACTTTCGGTAATTTGGAACAGGAGGCGCCGCGACTGGAGCTGCCGCATCCGCGCATGACCGAGCGGGGGTTCGTTCTGATGCCGCTTGCCGACATAGCGCCGGGCCTCGTCATCAAGGGCCGGACCGTGGCAGACTGGCTTTCCAACGCGGATATCCAGGGCATCGAGGTTGCCGATGCCGATCGCGACTGGTGGCGCAACAGCTGACAAAAAGAGCGGCGGAAAACCGCCGCTTCATGTTCCCGTATGGCGGTACTTCTTACTGAACGGAGCCGACGGTCATTTCATCGACCTGGCGGGTCAGCGTGAGGCCGATGACCGGGATCATGCGGTCGTCCACCTTGACGGAAACGGTCACGTTCATCGTCTTGTCGTCGCGGACGCGTGCGATCATCGCACCGTTCAGCTTGGCGCGGTTCAAGCCGACGACGACGGTATCCGTTGTGACGGTTCCCGAGACCACGTCGAGACCCTTGCCGGCGGCACCATCGAGAAACTTGCCCTTATAGCTGCTACCCGCTTGCGCGATCACGGCTGTCATCGGCTGCTTGAATACGCCTACACGGCAGGACCCATCCAGCTTGATGCCCGTGCCGCCGTCATTCACGGGCGAGCCGATGAGATTGCAGCTGAATTTCGTGCCCTTGTATTTGCCGGCGACGATTTCGCCCGGACCCCGCCAAGTGCCCGCTACAGATTCGAAAAAAGCCTTGTCGCGTGTCGCGGCGCTGGCAGCCGTCGTACCATCTGCCATCGGAAACAAGGCCGCGGCGGCGAGCCCGCATACGAAGAGAAACTTGCGCGAATACATGGATTTTCCTTGGCAACCACCACCCGTTCGTAGCTCGGAGTTTTGCCGAATAATGGTTAATGCTTAGTTTCCAATGTGCCGAAATGCACTGGAAGTAAAGGAGTTTTGAAATACCGCAGGATTCAATTTCTGCCGCTAATACGCTGAACTTGCTGTCGTCCGCGCATTTGTCCGTTACGGAAGGCGGGCGGGCAGAAAAACGACAGCGATGTCATTTGTTGCTCGTGCGCGCCGCCATCGAGGGGGCCAGATCGCCGATGAAATCACCGATCCCCGGGCGCTTCAGCGCGCGAAAGGCAAGCGGACGGCAGAGATCCATCGCCGCTATGCCGATACGGGCGGTCATCAGCCCGTTGATGACGCCTTCGCCGAGCCGGGCCGAGAGCTTGGAGGCGAGGCCATGGCCGAGAACCTGCTGCACGAGGCTGTCGCCGACGGCGATGGAGCCGGTGACGGCGAGATGAGCAAGAACGTCCCGCATCAGGCGGATCATGCCGAGCGTGCCTGGCCTGCCGCCATAGAGCTCCGCCATGGCGCGGATCAGGCGCGAGGCTTCGTACAGCACGTAGAGCAGATCGACGACGGCACGCGGGCTGACGGCGGTGACGATCGAAACACGTTTGGATGCATTGACGATCAGCGCTCTCGCCTGCCGGTCCAGAGGCGCCAGCAATTCACGTTCAGCAAGCGCGACGAGATGCGGCGCGTCGATGATGTCGCCTTCGGCGGCCGTCAGGGTCGCGCGGCCCTTGGCGGTCTCGGGCTTGCCGGCAAGCAGACTTGCAAGGTTCTTCACCAGGGCACGCGCCCTGGCGGGCTTCGTTTCAAGGATGGCGGCCTCCGCCTCCGCCTTGATGGTCTGAACCGCGGCAAGGCGCATGATGCCCGCGGTCTCGCGGATTACGATGGCGATGACTGCGAGTATGCCGATCGCAAGCGCCGCGAGCGCCGTGTAGCCCAGCCAGTCGGCACGGGAAAAGAGATCGCGGATCAGGCTGTCGGTCCAGAGACCGAAGGCGAGCGACAGGAGCACGCCGAAGGCGCCAAGCGCGATCTTGGCGAAGGACGTACGCCTCTTGCGCGGCGCGGCGACAGGGAAGGGGGCGATGTCCCCGTCCGGGTTGAGGAAGGGGTCCTCCTCGTCCGGGGTGAGCACCACTTCGCCACCAAAGCTTGCGGGTTTGCGGCGTTCGGCCTTCTTTTCCGTCTCAACGGGGCGAGGATCGTCCTCGTAGGCGAAGGCGGCCGGGGCGCGGCGCGGCAGATCCGAATCTCCTGAAGCGGGTTTGCTCATGCGAGACGGTCTCCAAACAGAAACTGCATGGCCCGGTCGAGCCGGATATGCGGCACCGAGAGCTTTATGCCGGCACCGGTTTCCTCAAGCTGCGGCGGCCGGAAGCGAACGACATTCACGTCCGGCAATTGGGCATCTGGGCTTCCGGATTCAATGCTGTCGAACAGGCTCTCCGGGTTTTCCGGAAGATCCCCGGGAAAAATAGCCGTCTTCCTGAGGCCGTCAAAGCGTTCACCGGCGATCGTCTCGCCTTCGATCGGTGTGCCGACGATGACCGGCAATTCGTGACCGTCACGCTTGACGGTCGCCTCGCGGGTGGCGCGCACGGAGGCAAGCGCCATGACGTCGATGCCGGCGCCAGCCATACCGATCCGTTGGATGGCGCGATCGACGAGACGGCGCGTCAGTGCATCCAGGCGGTCGTGGCTCTCGTGATGCAGATGATCGGCCTTTGTGGCGGCGACAAGAACACGATCGATGCGGCGGCCGAGAAGCGAGGAGAGGAGCGAGTTGGTGCCGGGGCGGAAACAGGCAAGCACGTCGGTCAGCGCCCGTTCCAGGTCCTGCATCGCCTCGGGGCCGCGGTTCAAGGCCTGTAGCGCATCGACGAGAACGATCTGGCGGTCGAGCCGTGCAAAATGTTCGCGGAAGAAGGGTTTGACGACGACGGCTTTATAGGACTCGTAGCGGCGCTCCATCATCGCCCAGAGCGATCCCTTGGCGGGCTTGCCTTTGGATGGAAATTCGAGAGGCGCGAAAGTGAGCGCGGGCGATCCCTCAAGATCGCCGGGCAATAGAAAGCGGCCCGGCGGCAATGTCGACAACGAGCGCTCGTCGGCCTTGCAGGCCTTCAGATAGCCGGTGAAAGCGGCGGCGAGATCGCGCGCCTGCATCTCATCGGCAGGAGCGTCAACGTCGGCCGCCCCGGTGACTGCCAGCCAGTCGCGGGAGAGTTCCGCGCGGACACCCTTGCGGGCGAGCGCCAGCGTCTCCTCACTGAATATCCTGTAGTCCTTGGCAAGAAGCGGCAGATCGAGCAGCCATTCTCCGGGATAATCGACGATATCGATCGAGAGGCGGCCGGGCGAGAACAGACGGTTCCAGCCGCTGGCGCTCTGATACTCCAGCGTGATGCGCAGTTCGGAAATGGCGCGGGTCGAATCCGGCCATATCCGCTCTTTCACCAGGGCGCGGATGTGATCCTCATACTGGAATCGCGGAACCGCATCGTCCGGCTGATGCTCCAGGCGGACGGCCGATACCCGGCCGGACTGCACAGGCTCAAAAAGCGGCAGGCGCCCGCCGTGCAGCAGATTATGCACGAGCGACGAGATGAAGACGGTCTTGCCTGAGCGGGAGAGCCCGGTGACCCCGAGGCGGACGGCCGGATTCACAAGGCTTGAGGCGCGATCTGCGAGATTGTCGAGCGCGATGCGCGCGTCGTCGGCAAATGATGTCAGGCTTGGCGGCAAGGCGGGTTTCCGGTTGTCAGTGCTCAAGCATATAGGACGGGAAGCCGTCCACAAAAAGAAGCGGCTTTAATCGCGCAGGAAGTCGGTCAGCTTCCAGCTCGCGGAACCGTTGTCGAAATCGAGGACCGCAAGGCCGGCCGGGGGAAAGCCGCCCGGCAGTGCGCGCAGCAGGGCATCGTGGCCGATGAGTGCTTCAAGCGTCAGCTCGCCCGTCGGATTATGACCGACGAGCATGACGGAGCCGACCGTCTGGGAATCGATGATCTCGAAGTAGATCTGTGGGGTGGCGTTGTAGAGCTCATCGACGTAGCGGATATCCAGCGACAGCCCCATTGCACGATGCATGGCATCGGTGGTCTCGCGGCAACGCCTTGCTGTGGAGCTGATCAAGAGATCCGGCCGGTAGCCTTTGTCAGCTGCGCGGTCGGCGACGATTTCCGCTTCGTCATAACCCTTGTCGCTCAGCGGCCGGTCGAAATCCCGTTCGCCGGGCTGCGCCCAGGCGGCCTCGGCATGCCGCAACAGATAGATTCGTGAAGGCGGAGGCAAAATTGCGGCCATAGAAGAATCCACGAGCGAATGAACCTTTTCAGTAGCCTCCGCCGGTCGCCGGCGTCAACCGCGTCCGCGCCGCCTGCCGCACAAAACACGAACTACAACACGTCATCTTGAACAAGAAGCAAAATCCAGAAATCCTAATAGTGCTGCCAAAATAGCCTGTTAGCGTAAAAATATGACAGATTTAAAAATCTGTTAACGTGTCGTATTTGGCTTGAATCCGCGACGGCGCTTGGGATATACACCCGGCCAGATGAGATGTTCTTCAGGAGAATCGCGTTGAGTGAGAAGATCGATCTTAGCAGTTACGTTCCCTCGGAGGACGAGGAATTTATGAACACAAACCAGCGGGCCTACTTCAGAGCTAAGCTGGTCGCATGGAAAAACGACATCCTTAGAGAAGCGCGCGAGACACTGGATCATCTCGCTGAGGAAAGCGCCAATCATCCGGACCTCGCAGACCGGGCCTCTTCCGAAACAGATCGGGCGATTGAACTACGGGCCCGCGACCGCCAGCGAAAGCTGATCTCCAAAATCGATGCAGCATTGCAGCGTATCGAGGACGGCACCTACGGCTATTGCGAGGAAACAGGCGAGCCGATCGGCATCAAGCGTCTCGACGCGCGGCCGATCGCAACGCTGTCGATCGAGGCGCAGGAACGCCACGAGCGGCGCGAAAAGGTCTATCGGGACGAATAAGGCTTCAGGCGCTCTTCAAACAAAAAGGCACCGCTGTTGCGGTGCCTTTTTTGTTCCAGCGAGGCGCTCATTTTTCCCGATTGACGCTCATTTCGCCAAAGATACGCGCCACTTCCTTCTGCAGGTCGGAATCGGCGCCGGTGATCGGCGCCATTTCCGGATCGCGGCGCGGCAGGCTGCCGGACGGCGACGGAGCAGGCCGGGCAGGGGCGCTCGCAACAGGTGCGACGCGCTGCGCAGCCAGCGTATTGTCCATCTCTTCTTGAAGAATCCGTTCGAAATCGCTGACTGAGCTCTTCGGAGCGGCCGCGGCTGCATCGCCTCTGACCACCGGTATGTCTTGCTCGACGGTCGGCGGGCTTTGCGCCGGTCGGGTCGAGAGCTGCGGCTCCAATCGCTGCTGCGGCAGCACCCGCTGGCGCGCGGCATCGAGGACATCAGCGGCGCTGGCCGCCTCCACGACCGGAGCGGCTGGGCGTTCCGGAGCCTTGGGAATGATGGGCGGCTGTGGAGCAGACGGGGCGGTCTCGGGTTCGATGTTTGCTGCCGGGACCGGTGGCGCCGCCATAGGCGGTATTGCAGGCGCCGGTGCAGGATGCGCCGCAACAACGCGTTCGGGGGGACCAGAACGTGGCTCGACGGCGGGCGTAGGAGTTCGGACCTCCGGCGCTTCAGCTTCACGCTCGACGGGTGCTGCCAGCTTCGGCTGCGGCATCACCGGCGGTTCGGGCGCTGCGATCACCGGGGTAGGCTGGGGCGCCGGTATGGGCTTGAAAGCGGGCTCGAATCGACCTTCGCTCTCCTGCCCGATCCGGCTTTCGATGACGATGTCGGTCGGGCCGCCGATCATGATGAGATGCTCGACATCGTCACGGCGCACGAGCACCAGCCGGCGGCGCGTATCGACAGCGGCCGCATCCAGAACCTGCAGACGGGGCTGACGGTTCTTGCCGCCGCGCACGAAAGGCGAAGGCGCCCGGCTGCGGAGGATCCAGAAGATGCCGATCAAGACTAGCAGGGCGAGGCCGACCCCGCCGGCTGCGAGGAGGAAACGGCTGCCATAAGCGCCCATTACATCGTCGAACATGATCCTTTACTCCCGTTGCGGCCTCATCATATGTGACGGCTTTTCAATTCCTTAGGCAATAGGTCGCATGCTTGTCCAGACACGGCGGTGTCGCAAGCGCAGGTTTCATCTGGAAATACTTGGTTGCGAAACTGGCCCTGTTGCCTGTGAATTCAAGCTTTCTTGGCCCCTCACAGTGTTTTTGCAAGCGCCGCAAATTGCTAATAATGAACGAACGCCTGATTCCTGCTTTGTCTTAAGATTATCACAAAGCCAGACAGGCTCATGCGAGGAATAGATGACGACACCACGTCAGGCTGACGACTACAACGCCCCGATCGTGGATCGCGGAGGGCGCTCCGGGACGGCTGTTCGCATCATTCTTCTGGCGCTGGTGCTTGTTGCTGCCGCGGCAGCATTTGTTTTCTTCAAAGAGTCACTCGATAACCAGATGGTGCTTGGTGTCCTTGGCGTGCTGGCAATGGTCGGCATCTTCTTCCTGGTTTCCTCGGTCATCGGCTTCATCGAGGTGATGCCGCAACGGCAATCGGATAGCCTCGCCCGGTCGTTTCTCAACAGCCATCCCGACGGTTCGCTGATTACCGACGAGAAGGGCCGCATCATCTACGCCAACGCTGCCTACGGAAAGCTCACCGGCGCGCGCAAGCCGACCGAGGTCCAGACGCTCGAAGCGCTGCTTTCCCGGCATCGGGAGTCGAACGAGGCGTTGTACCGGCTGACCAACGGGCTTCGAGAGGGCCGGGAGGGGCAGGAGGAATTCCGTCTGCTGCGCGCTCTTGGGCCGTCGTCGAACGGTTCGGGTGCTCATTGGTACCGCCTGAAGGCGCGAACGCTGAAAACCGAGGAGAGCCCCCGGAAGCCCCTGCATATCTGGCAGATCAGCGACATCACCTCTGAGCGGGACGATCAGGAGCGCTTCTTCAAGGAATTGCAGAACGCGATCGACTATCTTGACCATGCACCGGCCGGTTTCTTCTCAGCCGGGCGCAAGGGCGAGATCTTCTATGTGAATGCGACGCTTGCCGAATGGCTGGGAGTCGATCTTACCAAGTTTGTGCCAGGGTCGATGACGATCGGCGATCTGGTGGCGGGCGGTGGGCTGGCTCTCATCCAGTCGGTGCAGGCCGAGCCCGGGCTCAAGAAGACGGACACGCTTGACCTCGACCTCAAAAAGGCAAACGGCCAGAGCCTGCCGGTTCAGATTGTCCACAGCGTGACGTCGACCCGCGACGGCGCACCGGGCGAAAGCCGGACGATCGTATTGAGGCGGCAGGCGGGTACCGAGAGCGAGCAATCGGCTTCGGCTGCCGCGATGCGCTTTACGCGCTTCTTCAACAACACGCCGATGGCGATCGCGTCGGTCGACGGGAACGGCCGTATCCTTCGCACGAATGCG
This sequence comes from Rhizobium sp. P32RR-XVIII, assembly GCF_012641395.1. Lineage (GTDB taxonomy): Bacteria > Pseudomonadota > Alphaproteobacteria > Rhizobiales > Rhizobiaceae > Rhizobium. The sequence goes on from NZ_JABAIH010000005.1 coordinate 317,963, forward strand.
CCGTTCCTCAAGCTCTTCTCCGGCATCGTGTCGCGCGACGATGTCGACAACGGCGCAGCCCTCGAAGTGATCGTTCAGGAAAGCGACCGCCAGAGGCTGACGGATGCGCTGGCCGCCGCGAAGGACCGCCAGGGCGATATTGCGCCAATCGATTCGCGCATGCCGAACGACGAAGGGCGGCATTTCCGCTTCTACGTCAACGCCGTCATCGATCAAAGCGACGAGGCGCCCGAAGAGGCTGCCATCGTCTACGCCGTCGAGACGACGGAACAGAAGGCGCTGGAAGCCCAGATGGCCCAGACGCAGAAAATGAATGCAGTCGGTACGCTTGCGGGCGGCATAGCGCACGACTTCAACAACGTGCTGACGGCGATCCTTTTGTCTTCCGACCATCTGCTGCTGCAGGCGCGTCCCGCCGATGCAAGCTTTGCCGATCTGATGGAAATCAAGCGCAATGCCAACCGCGCGGCCGTTCTCGTGCGCCAGCTGCTGGCGTTCTCGCGCAAGCAGACGATGCGGCCGACCGTCTTGACCCTCACGGATGTCGTCGGCGATCTGCGCATGCTCGTCGACCGGCTGCTGTCCGGCACAAACGTCAAGCTCGATGTCGAATACGGCCGCGATCTCTGGCCGGTAAAGACCGACCTGTCGCAATTCGAGCAGGTGCTGATCAATCTTTGCGTCAACGCGCGCGATGCCATGCCCGAGGGCGGCAAGCTGACGCTGCGCACCCGCAACGTGACGGCGGCCGAGGTGGCGGGCTTCAATTATTCCTACATGCCGCATGAGGATATGGTGCTGGTCGAGGTGGCCGACACGGGAACCGGGATCGCGCCCGAGATCATGGACAAGATCTTCGAGCCCTTCTTCACGACCAAGGAAGTGGGCAAGGGAACGGGTCTCGGGCTTGCGATGGTCTACGGCATCGTCAAGCAATCCGGCGGCTACATTCAGCCGGAATCGGAAGTCGGCAGGGGAACCACGTTCCGCATCTTCCTGCCTCGCCATATTGCCGATGCGGCTGTTGCCGCCGAGGCCGAAGCTCTCGAGGTGATGGAAGCCGGACAGTCCGAGCAGGCGGCCGCAGCTCAGCCGGAGCAGCCGGAAGACCTGACGGGCAATGCCGTCATCCTGCTCGTCGAGGACGAGGAGGCCGTGCGCCGGGGCGGCAAGCGAATGCTGGAGACCCGCGGCTACACGGTCCACGAGGCAGGTTCAGGCACCGAAGCGCTCGACATCATGGACGAACTGGACGGCAAGGTGGACGTCGTCGTTTCGGATGTCGTCATGCCGGAAATGGACGGGCCGTCGCTGTTGCGCGAACTGCGCAAGAGATATCCGGACATGAAGTTCATCTTTGTTTCCGGCTATGCGGAAGACGCTTTTGCCCGCAATCTGCCGCCGGACGCCAAGTTCGGCTTCCTGCCGAAGCCCTTCTCGCTGAAGCAGCTTGCCGTCGTCGTCAAGGAAACTCTCGAAAGCGAATAGGGAGGCGGCAAGCGCCTCCCGCCGGTGTCAATCGCCCAGTGCGACGGCGATCTCGGCCGCCAGACGCGCGTTGTTCTCGACCAGCGCGATATTGGTCTTGAGGCTGCGGCCTTCCGTCAGATCGAAGATGGTGCTGAGGAGATAGGGTGTAACGGCCTTGCCAAAGATTTCATCGCGCTCGGCACTGTCCAGCGCCCGCTCGATATAGATCTCCATCTCTTCGCGCGGGATCTCGTCGGCTTCCGGGACTGGATTGGCAACGAGCATGCCGCCGTCGATGCCGAGCTGTTCGCGGGTGGCCTGGAAATTGGCGATGGCGGCCGGGCTGTTCAGCGACAATGGGCTTCTCAAGCCCGAGGAGCGCGACCAGAAAGCCGGAAACTCTTCGCTTTCGTAGGTAACGACCGGGACGCCGCTGGTTTCCAGTACTTCGAGTGTCTTCGGAATATCGAGGATCGCCTTGGCGCCGGCGCAGACGACGATGACGCAGGTGCGGGCCAGTTCCTGCAGGTCGGCGGAGATATCGAAGCTTTCTTCGGCACCCCGATGTACGCCGCCGATACCGCCGGTGGCAAAGACCTTGATGCCGGCGCGCGCGGCAGCAATCATCGTTGCGGCAACCGTTGTGGCGCCGGTGCGGCGCTCGGCAACCGCGAAGGCGAGGTCGGCACGCGAGACCTTCATCACGTCTTTTTCCTGTGCCAGCTTCTCGAGCTCCTCCGGCTCCAGCCCGACATGCAGGATGCCGTGAATGACGGCAATCGTTGCCGGCACTGCACCCTGCTCGCGGATGATCGCCTCGACGCTGCGGGCCATTTCGATATTGCCGGGGTAGGGCATGCCATGGGTGATGATGGTCGATTCGAGCGCCACCAGCGGCGCGCCGCGCTGCTTTGCAGCGGCAACCTCCTTGGAATAGGAGACCGGCAGGAGAGGGGAGATCGGTTTCGTCATTGTCTCTTCCGTTTCATCGGTGCTGCAGTTTCAATGCAGAATTCTTGCGCGCTGAACAAGAGGCAGCGTGTCCGCAAGCAGTCCGGGTGTGAGCCTTTCATTGACGGCATGCGGCGACTGGACGGTCAGCGCGGCAGCCGCCGCGCCATGCCGGACGGCCTCCTCGAGCGGCGCCCCCCGCATCAAGGCGGACAGGATGCCGGCTGCGAGCGAGTCGCCTGCGCCGGTGACGTCGGCGACGGCCTCGACCGATGGAGGCTGCAGGCAGAAGGCTCCATCCGGGCCGAAAGCGATCAGCTCGCGCTGCCCGCGCGTCACGACGCCGCCCTTGAGGCCGATGTCGCCGAGCAGTGATATCCAGTCTTCCGGCCTCTCCGGCCGCCGGCCGGTCAGGGCCGCGGCTTCCGCCTCGTTGAGGAAAAGATGGTCGATGCCGCTAATGGAAGGCCTGAGCTTGACGACCTTTGCCGGGGATATGGCGATCGCGGCAACCGGCTTGCCGAGCGCATTGGCGCGGCTCACGAGCGCGGTGATCGTATCTTCCGGCAGGTTTGCGTCGAAAAGGATAAGGTCGGTGGCGGCGAAGGCTTCGCGCACCCAGCGGATCGCCAGCCGGCGCGGCACGAAGTAGCGGTAGAGTTCCATGTCGGCCAGCGCCACCACCAGATTGCCATCCCGCTCGATTATCGCGGTGTAACTTGGGGTCTTGCGGTCGAGAAAGACGAAGGGCCGGTCGTCGATACCGGCCGCGTAGGCTGCCTCCGTCACCAATTCGCCCGTCGGATCGCCGCCGCGCGGGGAAATCATCGTCACATCGAAGCCGAGCCGCGCGAGGTTCCTGGCGGCATTGAAGGCGCCGCCGCCCGGCTCCTCGAACCATTCGCCGGGGTTGCTGGCCCCCGGCGCCGTCTCGCCGGAGATACGCCCGCGCCGATCGATATGCGCGCCGCCGAGAACGAGAATCCTGTTCTTCATGTCTTTAGTTCCCGATGATCGAATCGACGGGGCCGCAGAGGAGCCGCCGCGTGCTTGCGCCGCAATCTAAGCTGTTGCTTTGCATCAATAAAACAAACGTAGAACACAGACCGTTTTGCCTTTTTCTTTCAACCATTTGGACCCCACTTGCGAAATGAGAACAAATGGCGTACAAACCCGATATCAACGGCGACATTGCTAGAGCGGCTTCAATAACCTAAAGGTGGATCGAATGTCACAGAATACATTGCGGCTTGTAGAGGACAAATCGGTGGACAAAAGCAAGGCACTTGAAGCGGCACTCTCACAGATCGAGCGGTCGTTCGGCAAGGGCTCGATCATGAAACTTGGCGCGAACGAGAGCGTCATTGAGGTCGAAACGGTGTCGACCGGTTCCCTCAGCCTCGATATCGCGCTCGGCATCGGCGGTCTTCCGAAGGGCCGCATCATCGAAATCTACGGACCGGAAAGCTCGGGCAAGACGACGCTGGCGCTGCAGACGATCGCCGAAGCGCAGAAGAAGGGCGGCATCTGCGCATTCGTGGATGCAGAACATGCGCTCGATCCGGTCTATGCCCGCAAGCTCGGCGTCGATCTCCAGAACCTTTTGATCTCCCAGCCGGATACCGGCGAGCAGGCTCTCGAAATCACCGATACGCTGGTACGCTCGGGGGCGGTCGACGTTCTCGTCGTCGACTCGGTTGCGGCGCTGACGCCGCGTGCCGAAATCGAGGGCGAGATGGGCGACAGTCTTCCAGGCCTTCAGGCGCGCCTGATGAGCCAGGCGCTGCGCAAGCTGACGGCGTCGATCTCCAAGTCGAACACCATGGTCATCTTCATCAACCAGATCCGCATGAAGATCGGCGTCATGTTCGGCTCGCCGGAAACGACGACGGGCGGAAACGCGCTGAAGTTCTACGCCTCTGTCCGCCTCGACATCCGCCGCATCGGCGCGGTCAAGGAGCGCGAAGAGGTGATCGGCAACCAGACCCGCGTCAAGGTTGTCAAGAACAAGATGGCGCCTCCGTTCAAGCAGGTCGAATTCGACATCATGTATGGCGAAGGCGTATCCAAAACCGGCGAGCTGGTCGATCTCGGCGTCAAGGCCGGCATCGTCGAGAAGTCCGGTGCCTGGTTCTCCTACAACAGCCAGCGTCTCGGCCAGGGCCGCGAGAACGCCAAGCTTTTCCTGCGCGACAATCCGGATCTCGCCCGCGAAATCGAGATGGCTCTTCGCCAGAATGCGGGTCTTATTGCTGACCGGTTCCTGCAGAATGGCGGACCGGACGCCAACGATGGCGACACCGACACGGATATGTAGTTTTTTACAGCTGCCGCTCCGGCATATCGAAGCCGGCCGCATTCCTGACCAGAATGCGGCCGGTTTTGTTTGTCTGCTGGACAGTGGCAAGGGTGAACGTTAAAAGCCACTGGATTTAAGTTTTGACCTGCCTCGGGCAGCATTGAAGGGCATAGCATGAGCGGTGTGAATGATATCCGGTCGAGCTTTCTCGACTATTTCAAGAAGAACGGCCACGAGATCGTGCCGTCGAGCCCGCTCGTGCCGCGTAACGACCCGACGCTGATGTTCACCAATGCCGGGATGGTGCAGTTCAAGAACGTCTTCACCGGTCTGGAACAGCGCCCCTACAAGACGGCATCGACGGCGCAGAAATGCGTTCGCGCCGGCGGCAAGCACAACGACCTCGACAATGTCGGATATACCGCGCGCCACCACACCTTCTTCGAAATGCTCGGCAACTTCTCGTTCGGCGATTATTTCAAGGAGCGCGCGATCGAGCTTGCCTGGAACCTGATCACCAAGGAATTCGGTCTCGACGCCAAGCGCCTGCTGGTCACCGTCTATCATACCGACGATGATGCCTTTAACCTCTGGAAGAAGATCGCCGGCCTTTCGGACGACAAGATCATCCGCATTCCGACCAGCGACAATTTCTGGGCGATGGGCGATACCGGCCCTTGCGGCCCCTGTTCGGAAATCTTCTACGATCATGGCGAGCAGATCTGGGGCGGCCCGCCCGGTTCGCCCGAAGAGGATGGCGACCGCTTCATCGAGATCTGGAACCTCGTCTTCATGCAGTACGAGCAGGTGACGAAGGAAGAGCGCGTCGACCTGCCGCGTCCGTCGATCGACACCGGCATGGGGTTGGAACGCGTTGCTGCCGTGCTGCAGGGCAAGCACGACAACTACGACATCGACCTATTCCGGGCGCTGATCGAAGCTTCGGAAGAGGCGACCGGCGTCAAGGCCGAGGGCGAGCGCCGTGCGAGCCACCGGGTCATCGCCGACCATCTGCGTTCATCCGCTTTCCTGATTGCCGATGGCGTCCTGCCGTCGAACGAAGGCCGCGGCTACGTGTTGCGCCGCATCATGCGCCGCGCCATGCGCCATGCCCAGCTGCTGGGTGCCAAGGAGCCGCTGATCTGGAAGCTGCTGCCGGCGCTGGTCCAGCAGATGGGCCGCGCCTATCCCGAGCTGGTACGCGCCGAAGCGCTGATCTCCGAGACGCTGAAGCTTGAGGAAACCCGGTTCCGCAAGACGCTGGAACGTGGTCTGTCGCTGCTTTCGGATGCCACGACGACGCTCGGCAAGGGCGACATGCTCGATGGCGAGACGGCATTCAAGCTCTACGACACCTACGGTTTCCCGCTCGACCTGACGCAGGATGCGCTGCGCGCCCGCGAGATCGGCGTGGATCTGGCCGGCTTTACCGATGCAATGGGGCGCCAGAAGGCGGAAGCCCGGTCGCATTGGGCGGGTTCCGGCGACAAGGCGACCGAGACCATCTGGTTCGAGCTCAAGGAACAGCACGGCGCAACCGAATTCCTGGGCTATGATACCGAGACGGCCGAGGGCGTCGTTCAGGCGATCGTCAAGGATGGCGCTGCCGTCGGATCCGCTACCGCTGGCGACAAGGTGCAGATCGTCGTCAACCAGACGCCATTCTACGGCGAATCCGGCGGTCAGGTGGGCGATACCGGCATCATCAGCTCGGATCACGCGAAGGTCGAGATCACCGACACGCAGAAGAAGGGTGAAGGCCTCTTCGTGCATTCCGGCATCGTCGCCGAAGGTTCGATCAAGGCGGGCGACGCGGTCGCGCTGACCGTCGACCATGCACGCCGCTCGCGGCTGCGGGCGAACCACTCGGCAACGCACTTGCTGCACGAGGCGCTCCGCGAAGTGCTCGGCACGCATGTGGCGCAGAAGGGCTCGCTGGTCGCACCCGAGCGCCTGCGCTTCGACGTCTCGCATCCGAAGCCAATGTCCGCCGAGGAGCTCAAGGTCGTCGAGGACATGGCCAACGAGATCGTGCTGCAGAACGCGCCGGTCACGACTCGCCTGATGAGCGTCGATGACGCGATTGCCGAGGGTGCCATGGCGCTTTTCGGCGAGAAGTACGGTGATGAAGTGCGCGTCGTTGCGATGGGTGAGGGCGTGCGCGGCACGAAGGCCGGCAAGCCTTACTCGATCGAGCTTTGTGGCGGCACGCATGTCTCGGCGACGGGCCAGATCGGCCTGGTTCGCATCCTTGGTGAAAGCGCGGTCGGGGCCGGCGTTCGCCGCCTCGAGGCCGTGACCGGTGAAACCGCCCGCGAATATCTGACCGAACAGGACGAACGCGTGAAATCGCTTGCTTCGTCGCTGAAGGTTCAGCCTGCCGAAGTGCTCTCGCGCGTCGAAGCGCTTGTGGACGAGCGCCGCAAGCTGGAGCGCGAACTGGCGGATGCCAAGCGCAAGCTTGCCATGGGCGGCGGACAGGGCGGATCGGCCGATGCCGCACGCGAGGTTGCCGGTGTGAAATTCCTCGGCAAGGCGGTCACGGGCGTCGACCCGAAGGATCTGAAGGGGCTCGCCGACGACGGCAAGTCCAGCATCGGCTCGGGCGTCGTGACGCTGATCGGCGTTTCCGAAGACGGCAAGGCGAGCGCGGTCGTCGCCGTGACGCCGGACCTGACGGGGCGGTTCAGCGCCGTCGATCTGGTGCGGGTCGCATCCGCTGCTCTCGGCGGCAAGGGTGGCGGCGGGCGACCGGATATGGCGCAGGCCGGCGGCCCTGACGGCTCCAAGGCCGAAGAGGCGATCGAAGCTGTGGCTGCGGCGCTTGCTGGCTGAGTATCGCAATAGGTTGGGGCTTCGATGAAGGTTTATCGCTCGCAGGCAAAGATGGTCGGGCTGACGCTGCTCGCCCTGGTGATGGCGGTGCTGCTTGGCTTTGTCGGCTTCGGCGGCTACCAGCGGGAAGGGGCAGGCAACTTGCCCCTTTTGATCGGCATCATCGGTGGCGGCTTCTTCTTCGTCAGCTTCATCCTTCTGCTTATCAAGGCTTTGGACCGGCGACCGGCACTCGATTTTTCTGCCGAGGGTCTACTGATTCCCGACGCGGCCAAAGAGCGGATCAAGTGGGATGATCTGCTTGCCGCCCGTCTCTTCCAGGTCCATCGGCAGAAGTTTATCGAGTTGCAGATCAAGCCGCAGGCTGTGGCCGCGCTCTCGCTGCGGCGCATGACCAAGCTCAACAACAAGGCGATGGGCAAGTCTGACGACTTCATCACCGTCGCCATGAGCGGGCTTACGATTCCTGCCAATCGCGTACTCGAGCTGGTCGGCAAGCGCGGCGAGGAATAGCGCAGCCGATTTTCGGCCGTAGCCTCCGCCGCTATGTTATTTCATGCGGCCTGCATCGCCTTCATGGCTTCGTCGTCAAGCATGGTGGCCCGCCTGTAGCCTTCACGATTGGCCACGCGGGCGGCATAATCCACGAAAGCCGGCCGCTTCTCGATCGCGCCGATGCCCAGACCCCAGCCGATGTGGGAGCCGACATAAACGTCGGCGGCGGTAAAGCGATCACCCGCAATGAAGGGCTTTTCGGTTACAGCCTTTTCGAGCGTGTCCATCACATCGCCAAAACTTCCGTAGCCGGCCATGCGGGCCTTTTCGGCGGGCGTTACGAATCCGAGCGCGCGGTTGGTGACCGCTGATTCCAGCGGACCTGCAGCGAAGAACATCCAGCGATAATAGGGGCCGCGTTCCTCGGGGCGCGGTGCCAGTTCCTTCTCGGGAAAGGTGTCGGCCAGATAGGCGCAGATCGCCGCGCATTCGGTGACGATGGTATCGCGATGCCGGATTGCCGGCACCTTGCCCATCGGATTGACCGCCAGGTAGTCCGCTCCCTTCATCGTATTGCCAAAGGTCATGATTTCCGTGCGGTAGGGAACACCTGTTTCCTCGAGCATCCAACGGGCGATGCGGCCGCGTGACATGGGATTGGTGTACAGGACCAGTTCTTCGCTCATGGTAGTCTCCTCCTCGGTGCCTGATATCTGGCGCAGGCGAACGATGCGGCAATGCCTAACAGAGGCGACCGTCAATTCGTGGCAACAATCACAGCTGTTTGCGGTATTGAATGAAGCCGGAGCGCTGGGCAACTTGGTCGTAGAGCCGCCGTGCCCGCTCGTTCGTCTCGTGCGTCATCCAGTAGAGGCGCCCAGCTCCATGCTCGCGGGCGAGATCGGCAACCCTGTCGATGAGGGCTGCGCCGGTTCCGAGCCCGCGCTGGTCCGCCTCGACGTATAAGTCCTGAAGGTAGCAGGTCCATTCGGGAAACCATGTGGATCGATGGAAAATCGCATGCACGATGCCAACGAGGCGGCCGGTCTCGTCGAAGGCGCCGAAGGCGTGCATTGGTTCCGCCGGATTATGGAACCGCGACCAAGTCAGCTCGGTCGTCGCGGCCGGAATGGCGACTTCATAGAAGCGCTGGTAGCCCTGCCAGAGCGGCTCCCAGGCGGCACGATCGGATGGTTGAAGCAGGCGGATTGTCGTCATTTTCTGTTCCCTTATTGTCGTTGAAACGAAAACGGCGGGGAAATCCCCGCCGCTCGCTTTGCATCTTTCTGCTGGCTTATGCCATGGCCTTCTGAAGGTTCTCGTCGATCTTGTCGAGGAAGGCCGTCGTGGAAAGCCAGGGCTGATCGGGGCCGATCAGCAGCGCCAGGTCCTTGGTCATGAAGCCGGCTTCGACGGTGTCGACGCAGACCTTTTCGAGGGTCGAAGCGAACTTGGCGAGTTCTGCGTTGTCGTCAAGCTTGGCGCGGTGTGCGAGGCCGCGGGTCCAGGCGAAGATCGAGGCGATCGAGTTCGTCGAGGTTTCCTGACCCTTCTGGTGCTGGCGGTAGTGGCGGGTAACCGTGCCGTGAGCGGCTTCGGCTTCAACCGTCTTGCCGTCCGGGGTGAGCAGAACCGAGGTCATGAGGCCGAGCGAACCGAAGCCCTGCGCAACGGTGTCGGACTGAACGTCGCCGTCGTAGTTCTTGCAGGCCCAGACATAACCACCGGACCACTTGAGGGCCGAGGCGACCATGTCGTCGATCAGGCGATGCTCGTAGGTGATGCCGGCTTCCTTGAACTGGTCCTTGAATTCGGTCTCGTAGATTTCCTCGAAGATGTCCTTGAAGCGGCCGTCATAGGCCTTGAGGATGGTGTTCTTCGTGGACAGGTAAACCGGCCACTTGCGCATCAGGCCGTACATCATCGAGGCGCGGGCGAATTCGCGGATGGATTCATCGAGGTTGTACATGGCCATGGCGACGCCGGCGCCCGGCGCGTTGAAGACTTCCTTCTCGATGACCTGGCCGTCTTCGCCGACGAACTTGATGGTCAGCTTGCCCTTGCCCGGGAACTTGAAGTCGGTCGCGCGGTACTGGTCGCCGAAAGCGTGACGGCCGACGACGATCGGCTGCGTCCAGCCCGGAACGAGGCGCGGAACGTTCTTGCAGATGATCGGCTCGCGGAAGATGACGCCGCCCAGGATGTTGCGGATCGTGCCGTTCGGGCTCTTCCACATTTCCTTGAGGTTGAATTCCTTCACGCGCGCTTCATCCGGCGTGATCGTCGCGCACTTGATGCCGACGCCGTACTTCTTGATGGCGTTGGCCGCATCAACGGTAACCTGGTCGTTGGTGGCGTCGCGGTTCTGAACCGAGAGGTCGTAGTAGTCGATGTTGAGGTCGAGATACGGATGGATCAGCTTGTCCTTGATAAGCTGCCAAATGATGCGCGTCATTTCATCGCCGTCGAGATCGGCGACGGGATTGGCGACCTTGATCTTCTTCATGTATCTGCCTCGTTCAAGCTAGCATGGGAACAGGTGTCCCGGTGGGTGATAGGGTCCGGAGCGCTATAGCATTGTGAACCGGGAACGCAAAGCCGCAAGCGTCCCGCGGCGTGGTTTTTGCGCCGCCATTGCCAAGCGCATGGATTCGGCTAGTGTCCCGCCACCGCTCGTTGCCTGATGGATATTTTCAATGAAGACGATTGCCTTGCTGTGTCTCCTTGCCGCACCTGGCGTTCTGCATGCCGCCGACGTTGCCGATCCCGTGAAGGAGATCATGGATGCGACGGTGAGCAACTGGTCGGGGGCCGACACCGAGTGGATCGACATCTTCGATGCCGCGAAAATCGATCAGCGTTTCAGCAGGGACTTCGTCGCGAAGTATCATGAGGCGGAAAAGCATCCGGCGATGGAAGACGGCATCTCGCCCTTCGATTACGATGTGATCATCAACGGCGAGGATGCATGCCCGCTGAAGGATATTTCGATCACGCCGGAGCCGCCGGCCGATGGAAAGACGGAGGTCGTCGTGCGCTTTCGAAAGATGGATTGCGCGGACGGACCGGAGGCGCAAGTGGTTTCAACGGTTCGCTTCGAACTGATCGATGAAGGCGGCAAGCCGGTGGTTGACGATATCGTCAACGAGGACAGCGAGACAAAGGAGTCTACCTCGCTGAAAGCGATCATGACGGATATCATCAACGGCAATTGACGTCGTTCGGATTTGAGTTGCTTCCGGTGGCGCGGCAGTATCTCGCAGAAAGGGCATCTCATGATCGGCCGCATGAAAGGTGTCCACATTGTTTTCCGGCTTTGACTTTCGCGATTGGCTTCTTGCCAATGATCCGGCGCTTTCCCGGCTTCGCATGGCATCGCGGGTAACGATGACGGTCGTCTTTTCCACCGTCATCCTGATTGCCTTCCATTTTCTGGTCACACCGCTGCCGCAGGTCGCTTATGGTCTCGGGATCGTGCTTTCGGTCGAAGGGGGCGTCGCCGTGCGCGACAAGGGCTATTCGCGCCAGCTCGGCTGCTCGGCTGCATAGTCAGTCTCGTGGCGCTCGGCATCGCGGCAGGCCTCGAAGAGCACCGCTACCTGTCGGACGCCGTCTTTCTTGTGGTGATCCTGCTGGCGACATCGAGCCGGGTGTTCGGGCCGCGCGGTCATGCGATCGGCATGTTTGCGTTTTTTTCCTATTTCATGGGGTCTTATTTCCACCCGAAGCTCGACGAGTTGCCGCTGATTGCGATCGGGCCAGTCGTTTCCGCCGTCACCGGACATGTCGTGTCAGTCCTCATGTTGCCCGACAACTGGCGGAGCGACCTCCTGAGGTCGCTGGAAAGCGTGCAGGGAAGGGTCAATCAGATCCTTTTCAAGCTTGCGGCGCTCGCCTCGGAGGGCTTTGTTCAAGAGAGCGACCGGCAGGAGCTGCGGCAGCTCGAGGAGCGGTTGAAGGAAGTGGTTCTGATGGCGGAAAGCTTCCTTCCGCGACCGCCCAGCGGCGTGTTCGACGGCGGAGCGGATCCCGCTGAAGAACTGGCCGTGCGATTGTTCGACCTGCATCTCGCTGCCGAGAGCGCCATCGTTCTCACCCTGCAGAAGCCGCCGGATTTTGCACTGGTCCACACTGTGATCGAAGGCCGAGAGAACACGCAGACGGATGGGTTGGCAGATGGGACGACAAGGCGGCAGTGGAAACGCGCCGCGCGCTCTTGTGGCTCGGGCAGGCCAAGCATCAGTTGGCGAAGACAATCGAGGAAGGCCGAATTTCGGGATTTGCAACGATCGATGCGGCCAGCGGGAAGCCGGCTGCCCCGGCGATCGATTTTTCGCTCCGGAACCCACTGATCAAAGCGTCGCTGCAGATCACGCTTGCTTCAGCACTTGCGATGGCATTCGGGCTCATACTGTCGCGCGAACGCTGGTTCTGGGCGGTGCTTGCGTCCTTCCTCGTCTTCATCAACACGAATTCGCGCGGCGACACGGCCATGAAAGCACTGCAGCGGTCGCTGGGGACACTGTCCGGCATTGCCATCGGGCTCGCACTTGCGACGTTGCTTTCCGGTCATCAGGCGATTGCCGTTCCCGTCGCTGTCCTCTGCATTTTCCTCGGGTTCTATTTCCTGTCGGTTTCCTACGCGATGATGACGTTCTTCGTATCGATTGTGCTTTGTCTGGTTTACGGGTTGACCGGCGCACTGACGCTCGATCTGCTGCGGTTGCGTATCGGGGAAACGCTGATCGGGGTGCTCGCGGGGACGGCCGTCGCATTTCTGGTGTTTCCCGCGCGAACTCGCGGAGCGCTGGATGCGGCCCTGAAGAAATGGTACTCGGCGCTCGATACGCTGCTTGCCGCAGCGCTTAATGGCAAGTCCCGTTTCGAGCTGATCCCGCTTTCGCAAAAACTCGATGCGGCCTATCGCGACCTGACCGTTGCGGCGCGCCCGCTCGGCTCGTCCTGGTCCTTGGTAACGCGGCCGGGCCGGATCAGGCGGACGCTGGCGACTTTTCTGGCCGCGACCTATTGGGCGCGTCTCATGGCCGGGACCTTCGAGGCGGACATTTCGGAAGACGAGGAAATGAGGGCATCGATTGCCGATGCAAGATCGAGGCTCGAAAGGATTTCCGCACGCCGCTCCGAATGCTTCTTTGTCGAGCGGACGGCACCGGCTTCGGCGGGGCGGCATTTACCGCTTTCACGCGGCGGCGCCCGGCTTGCCGCGGAAATGATCGGCGGCATGCTCGACCGGCTTTACCCGCAAGCATAGGCCTTGCCGTTTGCGCTGAGCAAAGCTATTCCGCATTGAAAGCAAGGACGGCGTTTCATGGCAGGCACGAACAGCGATCGTAAACTTCTGGCCGAGGGGCCGGTCATCATTCTGGTGGAGCCCCAAATGGGCGAGAACATCGGCATGGTGGCGCGCGCAATGGCGAATTTCGGCCTTGCGGAGTTGCGCCTCGTCAATCCGCGCGACGGCTGGCCGAACGAGAAGGCGCAGGCCGCGGCCTCCAAAGCCGATCACGTCATCGAAGCCACGAAGGTCTATGACACCCTGGAGCAGGCGGTTGCCGACCTCAATTTCGTCTATGCGACGACAGCGCGCGAGCGAGATGGGTTCAAGCCCGTCCGGTCGCCGGTGGTTGCGGCCGAGACGCTGCGCGCGAAGTTTCGCGCAGGCGAGGGGACCGGCATCCTGTTTGGACGTGAACGCTGGGGGCTGACCAACGAGGAAGTGGCGCTTGCCGACGAGATCGTCACCTTCCCCGTCAATCCTGCCTTTGCCTCGCTGAACATCGCGCAAGCGGTTCTGCTGATGTCCTACGAATGGATGAAATCCGGCATGGAGGATGTCGGAGCGGTGCCGTTTCAGGCGATGTCGCAGACGCAGTCGACCAAGGAACAGCTCTTCGGCCTGTTCGATCAGCTGGAAGAGGCGCTGGATGCGCGCGGTTATTTCCATCCTGCCGGGAAAAAGCCCAAAATGGTGGACAACCTGCGTGCAGTTCTCTCGCGGCGCGCCTTCACGGAACAGGAAATCAGCGTGTTGCGCGGTGTGATCTCCTCCCTCGACCGCTTCTCGCGCAAGTCACCGCGCGGTGGCCGGTTCCCTGCAGACGTCAAGGAACAGCAGAAAGATGACAGCAGCGGCGAATGAGCTGAAACCGGTTCTGGTCTTCGATTCCGGCATCGGGGGGCTCACCGTGCTCCGCGAAGCCCGCGTGCTCATGCCCGAACGCAGTTTCCTTTACGTCGCCGACGATGCCGGATTTCCCTATGGCGGGTGGGAAGAGCAGGCGCTCAAGGAGCGCGTCATCGATCTCTTTGCCAAGCTGCTTGCGGAATACGACCCGGAAGTCTGCATCATTGCTTGCAACACGGCCTTCACCCTGGTCGGCGCCGATCTTCGCGCAGCTTTCCCGCAGATGACGTTCGTCGGTACGGTGCCGGCGATCAAACCTGCGGCGGAACGGACACGCTCTGGCCTCGTATCGGTGCTCGCCACGCCGGGAACCGTGAAGCGCGCCTATACGCGCGATCTCATCCAGTCCTTCGCGCAGCAGTGCCATGTGCGGCTCGTCGGCTCGGAAAACCTGGCGCGGATGGCGGAAGTCTACATTCGCGGAGATGCCGTTTCCGACGACGCAGTCTATGCCGAGATCGACCAATGCTTCGTCGAGAAGGACGGCCGCAAGACCGATATTGTCGTGCTGGCCTGCACGCATTACCCGTTCATGGCCAATGTCTTTCGCCGCCTGGCGCCTTGGCCGGTGGACTGGCTTGACCCCGCGGAAGCCATTGCAAGGCGCGCCCGCAGCCTCGTGCCGCACGTCGCCGAGGCGGTTCATCCCGATGGCTTCGACTTCGCAGTGTTCACCTCCGGCAATCCAGACTTCGCCACGCGGCGGCTGATACAGGGCTTCGGGCTGAAGGTCGGCTGAGAGATGCTCGACGCTTCCGGGAAGCAATCGTGATAGCATGGCTCCGACGAACGGATCAGCGTCGGAGATAGTGCAATGGCGACGGGCGAGGACTTGCGGCGTATCGCGCTCTCTCTGGAGGGTACGGTGGAGGCCCCGCACTTCGACCGCATGGCATTCAAGGTCGCGCGGAACTACGTCACGCTCGCCGCCGACAGCCGGACGGCGAACTTCAAGTTCACGCCCGACGAACAGCAGTTCAAATGCATGATGCTGCCGGAGGCGTTCTCGCCGGTGCCGAATGCCTGGGGCAGGCAGGGCTGGACGACTGCCGATCTGTCGCGGCTGGCCGAGGAGGATCTCGAGAATGCTTTGCGCATGGCCTGGGAGCGTGCTCAACCCAGAAAGCCAGCGCGGCGATGAAGTCCGGACGGCGTGGCCGGCCTAAATGTCCGCATTCGCTGTGGGTTTTAGAAATGTAAGGGCGAAATGCTGGGAAATCTTTGATAGACGGGAGCGCGCCGTTTCAGGACAATGGCGCTCCGCATCATTGAGTCTCAGCTGAGTAGGATCGTCGCATTGCAGGTTGGTATCGATATGGGAATGGCGTCCGGCAACAGCCCGGCGACGCTCGATATCGAGGAGTTGCTGGCGACCCGCCTTCTCGTGCAGGGCAATTCCGGTTCCGGTAAGTCGCATCTGCTGCGGCGGCTGCTCGAGCAGTCTGCGCCATGGGTGCAGCAGGTCGTCATCGATCCGGAAGGCGATTTCGTCACACTTAGCGACCGGTTCGGCCATGTGGTCGTCGACGGCGAGCGGACCGAGGCGGAGCTTGCGGGCATCGCCAATCGCATCCGTCAGCACCGGGTCTCTTGCGTACTGACGCTCGAAGGCCTTGATCTCGAAGAGCAGATGCGTGCGGCGGCGGCCTTTCTCAACGGCATGTTCGATGCCGATCGCGAATATTGGTATCCGGTTCTGGTTGTTGTTGATGAAGCGCAGATGTTTGCGCCATCGGTCGGGGGCGATGTTTCGGAAGATGCGCGCAAGATGTCGCTCGGCGCGATGACGAACCTGATGTGCCGCGGCCGAAAGCGGGGGCTCGCCGGAGTGATCGCCACCCAGCGTCTGGCGAAGCTTGCCAAGAACGTTGCGGCGGAGGCTTCGAACTTCCTGATGGGCCGCACCTTTCTCGATATCGACATGGCGCGCGCCGCCGACCTTCTCGGCATGGATCGCCGTCAGGCCGAAATGTTCCGCGATCTGAAGCGCGGGAATTTCGTAGCGCTTGGTCCGGCGCTGTCGCGGCGTCCGCTGCCGATCGAGATCGGCGCGGTCGAGACCTCGGCCCGTTCCAACAGCCCGAAGCTGATGCCGCTGCCGGATGCGCCGCAGGATGTCGAAGACCTGATCTTCACGCCGGACCCCGAGGAATTTCAGCGGCCGCTCGTTCGCCGCGCGCCGCCAGCGCCACGTCCGACGACCGACATTCTGGCCGAGCTTTCCCGCTCGGCGCCTGCCGCGACCACCGCGCCGGTTGAACCGCGCGCGAGCCAGCCGGAGCTTTCCGCCGAAGAGCGCGAGGAACGCTTGTCGGGCGTGCTGGCTGAAATCCTCGATGATCCCGCGTCGGGTTTCCGGACAGATTCGGTGCTCTACCAGGAATTCCTGGTGCGCCTGCGCATGCGCCGCGTGCCCGGGCCGCCGATCTCCTTGCCCGATTTCCGCCGGCGTGTTGCGATCTCGCGCTCCGGCGTCGATGCTGCGACTGCCGCAACCGATGCCTGGGCGACAGCTCTGTCGCTGTCGGCGACGGTGACCGATGATCTGCAGGGCGTCTTCCTGATGCTCGCCAAGGCCGCGGTCTGCGGCGAGCCGTGCCCGTCGGACGCCCGCATTGCCCGTGCCTACGGCACGCACTCGGCGCGTCGGGCGCGCCGTCTTCTCGGTTATTTCGAGGAACAGGGGACGATCGTCGTGCACACGGATTTCACCGGCAAGCGCATCGTGGCTTTCCCGGACATGAACTGCCAGACGGCGCCGGGTGACGCGAATGCACCGGATGAGGGCGATGCGCGACACGCGGCGGAATGATCCGCAGCTAAGCTTCAATCAGATGGAGGGCTTCGGCACCACCAATGACGGCGTCGGTATTAATGCGTCGGTCGAACGTGGCAAGGTAGCCGCCATACCGGACTGCCAAGCCTAACAGATATGTATCTGTTATCTGTCGGGACGACAGTAACCGATTTGGTCTGAAAAAGCGGGGATCTAAGATACTGACCGCCTCCGGCCAAAACTCATATCGTGGAAGAAATTTTAGCTCGGCTAGCATTTCCACAACAACAGCCGGAGAATTCGTACTGTTGGGGTACCGGGAATTGGCAACAATTCTTACCAGTCCGTTTTCTGTAATCGCGCATGTTGCCCAGCTATCCTGAGAGCTTTCGAGCCAGCGATGTGCGGCATTGTGATGTTCGTGATAGCGATCAACAAGTGCTATCAACACATTTACATCCAATAGATAGCTCACAAATCCTCATCCCTCAGGGCATTGACGATTTCCATTGTAACAGCCCTTCCATTTGGACGTTTCGGCAGGAGAGGTATGCCATTGCGCGTCTCCCAAGGACGAGCCTCTTCGAGTGAGCGCCGTGCCAAGGTGGAAATAACCTCGTCGACGCTCTTATGCTGCCGTTCAGCCATCGCTTTTGCAGCTTCGAAGACATCGTCGTCGATCGCCAAGGTCGCTTTCATGAGCATTCTCCATTATTCCGAATGGAATATAGCGACAAACACCATACTTCTCAACGCATTGCGCTGTTGACATTTTCACGACGAACCCATAAACACCGCGCCAGCACCGGGCAGAGATGTCCGGTGTTTCATTTGACATGTCCCGTGGATTTGTCCTGTTCGCGTAACCGGATGATCCTGTCGGGCTTTCGAGAGAAAGCCAAAGGAGGGCGTGTTTCCTTCACGCGGTTTGGCAACGAACCGTCCTAACATTCTGAAAGGAAATACGATGAGCAAGCGCGAATCGTCCAAGTACAAGATTGACCGCCGTATGGGCGAAAACATCTGGGGCCGTCCGAAGTCCCCGGTGAACCGCCGCGAATACGGCCCGGGCCAGCATGGTCAGCGCCGCAAGGGCAAGCTTTCGGACTTCGGTGTGCAGCTGCGCGCCAAGCAGAAGCTGAAGGGTTACTACGGTGACCTGCGCGAAAAGCAGTTCCGTGCGATCTACGACGAAGCCAACCGCGTCAAGGGCAATACGGCTGAAAAGCTGATTGGCCTTCTGGAGTCGCGTCTCGACGCGATCGTCTATCGCGCCAAGTTCGTTCCGACCGTTTTCGCTGCCCGCCAGTTCGTCAACCACGGCCACGTGACCGTGAACGGCGTCCGCGTCAACATCGGCTCTTACCGTTGCAAGGCCGGCGACGTTATCGAAGTTCGCCAGAAGTCGAAGCAGCTCGTTACGGTTCTGGAATCCGTTAGCCTCGCTGAGCGCGACGTTCCGGACTACATCGAAGTTGATCACAACAAGATGGTTGCGACCTTCGCACGCGTTCCTACGCTCTCCGACGTACCGTATCCGGTCGTCATGGAGCCGCATCTGGTGGTCGAATTCTATTCGCGTTAATCAGAGCGAGACGTTCGCATACGGAAAAGCCGCCTTCAGGGGCGGCTTTTTTGTCTCTGGAGAGAAGCCATGGTGGATTTGCAGGCAGTCCTCGACAGCATCTACAAGGATCTGACGCCCCGCATCGGCGAAGGCACGGTCGCGGATTACATTCCGGAACTGGCCAAGGTCGATCCGAAGCAATTCGGCATGGCGATCGTCACGGTCGACGGGAACATCTATCGCGTCGGCGACGCGGCCGTGCCGTTCTCCATCCAGAGCATTTCCAAGGTCTTCATGCTGACGCTGGCTCTCGGCAAGGTAGGCGAGGGGCTGTGGAAGCGGGTCGGCCGCGAGCCGTCGGGTTCGTCCTTCAACTCCATCGTGCAGCTCGAGCACGAGCACGGGATCCCGCGCAACCCATTCATCAATGCCGGCGCGATTGCCGTCACCGACGTCGTCATGGCCGGCCACGCGCCGCGCGAGGCAATCGGCGAATTGCTGCGCTTTGTACGCTACCTTGCCGACGACGAGTCGGTGACGATCGACGACAAGGTGGCGAAGTCCGAAACGCAGACCGGCTACCGCAACTTCGCGCTCGCCAATTTCATGCGCGCCTACAGGAATATCGATCATCCTGTCGAGCATGTGCTCGGTGTCTATTTCCACCAGTGCGCTCTGGCGATGACATGCGAGCAGCTTGCGAAAGCGGGACTGTTTCTCGCTGCACGCGGGAGCAATCCGATGACCGGGCATTCGGTCGTTTCGCCGAAGCGGGCGCGGCGCATCAATGCGCTGATGTTGATGTGCGGGCACTATGACGGTTCAGGCGACTTTGCCTATCATGTCGGCCTGCCCGGCAAGAGCGGCGTCGGCGGCGGCATCTTTGCGGTGGCGCCGAGGATTGCGTCGATCGCGGTCTGGTCGCCTGGTTTGAACAAGGTCGGCAACTCGCAGCTTGGCTCGCTGGCGCTCGAAATGCTGGCGGCGCGCACCGGCTGGTCGGTTTTCGGCGATTGATGCTGTGTATGCCTCTGGCTTTCTGCTAAGGCAGGGCCGTAGCTGATTTGGATGGGACCATGAACATCGCAGCGAATATTGCGGATGATTTTGACACGCGCGAGGATGGCTCGATCGGCCATGCGCTCTTTGCCGATGCGCCGCGTTCCGTCTCGTTCAACAAGTTGCGCAAGCGCCTGCTCCGCCAAGTGCGTCAGGCTTTCGACGATTTCGACATGCTGAAGGGCCAGAAGCGCTGGCTGATCGGCCTTTCGGGCGGCAAGGATTCCTACGGGCTGCTGGCGCTGCTTCTCGACCTGCAATGGCGCGGCCTTCTGCCGGTGGAACTGATTGCCTGCAATCTTGATCAGGGCCAGCCGAATTTTCCGAAGCATGTGCTGCCGGACTACCTGACCAAGATCGGCGTCAAGCACCGCATCGAATACCGTGACACCTATTCGATCGTGAAGGAGAAGGTGCCGGAGGGCGCAACCTATTGCTCGCTCTGTTCGCGTCTTCGCCGCGGCAATCTTTACCGTATTGCCAAGGAAGAGGGCTGTGATGCACTGGTTCTCGGCCATCACCGCGAGGATATCCTCGAAACCTTCTTCATGAACTTCTTTCACGGCGGGCGGCTTGCCTCGATGCCGGCAAAGCTGCTCAACGATGAGGGCAACCTCATGGTACTGAGGCCGCTCGCCTATTGCGCCGAAGACGACATGGCGAAATTTGCGGCGGCGATGCAGTTTCCGATCATACCCTGCGATCTCTGTGGTTCGCAGGACGGCCTGCAGCGTAACGCGATGAAGGACATGCTTGCCGATATCGAGCGGCGCATGCCGGGCCGCAAGGACACGATGCTGCGAGCGCTCGCGCATGTGAACCCCTCGCACCTGCTCGATCCGAAGCTTTTCGATTTTTCGAGCCTGACGGTCACAGAAGTGTCGCCAAAGGGCGAGTAACTGGACGCTCCTCCCAAGCAAGGAAATGCCATGACTTCGACAGTTGATGTGACGACGCTAGCCGATCTCCTGCGGCGGGCGGCGAAGGCCGAGATATTGCCGCGCTTCCGGCGGCTCGGAAGCGGCGATGTTCGCGTCAAGACCGAGGCGACCGATCTCGTCACGGAAGCCGACGAGCAGGCCGAGCGGATGATGAAGGCGGAGGCCGCGCGGCTCTGGCCGCAAGCGGTGTTCATCGGCGAGGAGTCGGTCGCGGCCGACCCGGCGCTGCTCGAAAAGCTGCAGGGAGCCGAGCTTGCGATCGTCGTCGATCCGGTCGATGGCACGTTCAATTTCGCCTCCGGGATTCCCGCCTTCGGGGTCATGGCGTCGGTGGTGTCGCGGGGCGAAACCGTTGCCGGCATCATCTATGACCCGATGGGTGACGATTGGGTGATGGCGGAAAAGGGCGGCGGTGCCTGGCTGCGGCGGCCGGAAGGCGAGGCGGAGCGGCTTTCCGTGGCGGCTCCGGTTCCGCTGGAACAAATGGTCGGCATGGCATCGGTCGGTTATCTGCAAAAGGAGCGGCGTGCGGAAATCCTAGCAAACCTCGCGAAGGTTCGCTTCCTTGCGAACTACCGCTGCGCAGCGCATGAATACCGGACATTTGCGTCGGGGCACGTGCACTACCTCATGTACAACAAGCTGATGCCCTGGGACCATCTGGCGGGCACGCTGATCTGCCAGGAGGCGGGCGCCTACGCGGCGCGCTTCGATGGAACGCCCTACCTGCCGCACCATGTCGACGGCGGATTGCTAGTCGCGGCGGACAGGGCGTCCTGGGAGCTGCTGCGGCGCGAGGTCTTCACCATCTAAAAGAAAGCCCGCCAGATCGGCGGGCTTTCTTTTAGAAGTGTGCGGCGCCCGGCTCGAGCTGCGGGCTGTCGCCGGGGTGGGTGAAGAGCTTGCCCTTCTCAGCCCATAGCGTCGCCACGATGCTGATCGCACCGAAGACAGCGAAGCCGCCGAAAAGCGGCTGAACGGTCCCGTTGAAAAGCTGGCCAACGGTGCCGCCGAGCAACGCTCCGACGGTCGTCGAGACGAAGCCGGTGATGGCGGTTGCCGTGCCCGCAAGGTTGCCCATCGGCTCCAGGCTGATCGCCGTGAAGTTGGTCGCGATGACCGCAAACATCATCAGCAGGACCGAGAACAGAGCGTAGTCTAGCGCGAAATTGACGCTGGTATCGAGCGCCATGACATAGCCGAAAGCCGAAACGATCGTGAAGAGAACCATCGCGGTGTGCGAGATGCGGCGCATGCCGAAGACGCGGACAAAGAAGCCGTTGGCGAAGTTAGCGACCGCAATGCCGCCCGCCGTTGCCGCGAACGCGATCGGCAACCAGTCGCCGAGGCCATAGACCTCGCCGAAGACCTGCTGGACAGAGATCACATAGGCACTGATGACGCCCGTGAACATCGTCAGGCCGATCATGTAGCCGCAGGTGACGCGGTTGGTGAGGACGGTTCTGAAACCGTCGACGACCGAGCCGATGGAGAGCGGCATGCGCTCGTCCTCAGGCAGCGACTCCTTGAGACGCAGCAGCGCCCAGACGAAGAGGATCGAGCCGACGATGCCGAGCAGAATGAAGATCCAGTGCCAGTCGGCGTAGGTGATGATCAACTGGCCAACGGAGGGCGCGACGATCGGTACGATCATGAAAACGATCATCACAAAGGACATGACGCGCGCCATTTCGCGGCCACCGAAGCAATCGCGCACGATCGACATCGTGGTGATGCGGACCGCTGCGCCGCCGATGCCCTGGATGAAGCGCATGACGAGCAGCATGTGGAAGCTGCTGGTCCAGGCAGCGGCGAACATGGCGACGACATAGACGGCCATGCCGCCAAGCAGGATCTTGCGGCGGCCGAAAGTATCGGAGAGCGTGCCGAAGGCGATCTGCGAGATGCCGAAGCCGAAGAAGAAGACGCCGATGACCAGCTGCGCGTCATTGGTGCTCATCACGCCCAGCGAATGGCCGATGGCAGGCAGCGCCGGCAGCATGCTGTCGATCGCCATGGCGATGCTGGCAGTCATGATGGCGATCGTGATCACAAATTCCGCAAAGCCCATGCCGATCCTGCTGGAGCCCTGATTTTCAATATGCGGCTTATGCTGCGGCGTCATTTCTGAAATCCTGTCATTGTAAAAATGGCCCGCTCAGGCAGGCGAGTTTTGCGGCTGAAACAGAAGACCTTTTTCCGCGATGAGGACGAATACGAGCCCGATAATCGACACGGTGAAATAGCCGGCAACCATCGGCAGCGCAGTGCCGTCGTAGGCCTGGCCGATACCTGCTCCGATGATTGCCCCACCGACCGTGCTCATGAAACCGAGAACGGAGGAGGCGGTGCCTGCCACATGACCCAGCGGTTCCATTGCTAGCGAGTTGAAGTTCGAGCCGATCCAGCCGAAATGGAACATCGCAAGGCCGAAGAAGGTGATGAAGAGGAAGAAGGGCATCGGTTCAGAGCTCGACACCTGCACGATCATCCAGATGGTGTTGACGGTGAGGAAGCCGAGCAACGATGCATGCGACAGGCGCCGCATGCCGAATTTGCCGACGAAGCGCGAGTTCAGGAAGGACGATATCGACATGAAGGCTGCAACACCGGCGAAGGCGAAGGGAAAATAGACGCCAAGATCGTAGATGCCGACGTAGATCTGCTGGGCGGAATTGATGAAGCCGAACAGCGAGCCGAAAATGAAGGTGGTGGCGAGCGTGTAGCAGAGCGCGATGCGGTTCGTCAGGACAAGCTTGAAGCCGCCAAGCACGGAGCGGGCGGTAAAGGGCCGGACGTTGCGCGGATCGAGTGTTTCCGGCAGGCGTAGATAGGCCCAGACGCCGATCATGGCCGCCAACGCGGCGATGAACACGAAGATCATGTGCCAGCTAGCAAAGAGCATGATGACCTGGCCGCTACCCGGCGCGATGACCGGGACGATCATGAAAACCATCATGATCAGCGACATGACCTCTGCCATCTGCCGGCCGCCGTAGATGTCGCGGACGATCGAAATCGTGATGACGCGCGTTGCGGCCGACCCGATGCCCTGGATGAGGCGCAACGCGAGCAAGCCGGCGAAAGACGGAATGAAAGCGATTCCAATCGCCGATGCGATATAGATCACCAAACCGATGAGAAGCGGCAGGCGGCGGCCGAAACGGTCGGAAAGCGGCCCGAAAAGAAGCTGGGCGCCGCCGAAACCGAGGAGATAGGCAGAGACGACGAATTGACGATGGTTTTCGCTCTCGACGCCCAGATTGGCGCCGATTTGCTGCAGAGCCGGCAGCATGATGTCGATCGCCAGCGAATTGGTCGCCATCAGGAAGGCCGCAAGCGCGATAAATTCACGCTTGCCCATGGGCTTCTGGCCCGCGGACACGGCTTGTGATGAATGTGTCACAATGCAATTCCCATAAACAGGTCAAGGCGCTGTTCAGCACAGCGCCTCGGACTCAAATTAGAACAAATATGGAAACCGGGCGGACGCCCGGTGACCTGTCAGGCGGCGCCGCGAAGCGCGACGCCTTTTTCCTGGAAGTGCTGCTGCAATTCACCGGCCTGGAACATTTCCCGCACGATGTCGCAGCCGCCGATGAACTCGCCCTTCACATAAAGCTGCGGGATCGTCGGCCAATTCGAATAATCCTTGATGCCCTGGCGGATTTCCGAATCGGCGAGCACATTGACGCCCTTATAATCGACGCCGAGATAGTCGAGAATCTGGACGAGCTGGCCGGAGAAACCGCACTGCGGAAACTGCGGCGTGCCCTTCATGAAAAGGACGACGTCGTTCGTCTTGACTTCGTTGTCGATGAATTCGTTGATACCGCTCATGAGACCTAATCCTTTCAACAGGCGAGTTAAAGGCCCGCCGTTTCAATCGCTAGCCTTAAATAGCATGCGCTGGCTCAAATTCCACCCGCCCCGACCAAAAAAGAACGTGTCTTTTCCGGGACTGCCGCGGCGATAGGAGCTGGAAAACTAGCGGCTGCGCTGCCTGCTGCGGCCGGCGGCGGTGCGCCGCTTGCTGACCTGCTTTCTGGCGGGCTTTGCGGTTGCGGCCTTGCGCGCGAAGCGGCCGGTCGTGGGTGAGCGCGTTTGACGCTTCTTCCGCTTCGTTGCGGTGCGGCCTGTCGTTTTCTTGAGGATCTCCTTGAGCACGCTTTCCACCACGCCACTCACCAGTTCCTTTACGATATCGGCCATGAACCCTCCTGCACCAAAAGCGTTGCCTGGCTATTGAATTCCTGATGCTTTCCGTTAGCAAGCGGCCTTCAGCGCTTCGGAGCTTTTTCCTCCGTATTTCAGATGCATGCGCGATTGCGAATTGGTAAGGCCCGAGCCTGCCGGAAAGATATTTTGTGGAATTGATCAAGAAGAGGGTGGTGCTTCACTTCCCCGGTTTCGAGCCTTTGGATGGCAACGCCCATCGGATGCGTTACGAACGAACGGCGAGCCAGAGCGGAAAAGTCTGGGGCTTCGGGGCAAAGGTCAGCGAATTGAATGCGTTCCACGGGTTCAGCAGCTTCGATGTGGATGCCGCCTCCCACCTGTGGCAGACGGTGAGCAAGGTTCATGTTTTCGATCATGACGTGCTGGTGCAGCACCTTCGGGCGAAGTCGACGGCCAAGCGCATGCTCGACGGCTTTGTCGCCTGCGGACGCATCGTTGCGGACGGCGGATTGGCCGGGTATTTCCGTCATGCGTGGCGCTTCGGTCTTTTCTTCATCTTTCCGTTTCTGCTGATGCTGCTCGGTCTGCTTCTGGCTGTGACGATTGCGCTCGCGCCGGCGGGCTTCGGCCTCCCGGCCTGGCATCTTGCATGGAGCCTGCCGGGGGCTGCGGCCTTCTTCGTCTATCTCTTCCTGCCGTTCGCAGAGCGCTTCTACACGCTGCATCTGTTCTCGGATTGGGAAATGGCGGTTGCGCTCGCCCGGATGGATCGCCCCGAATTCAACGAATGGCTCGAGCGTTGTGCGGCAGCCGTGCGAGAGGCGCTGCGCGAGGAAGCCGACGAATATGTAATCTCGTCGCACAGCATGGGTTCGAGCGCGGCCGCGCACGTGATCGGAGCGCTGCTCGAAAAGGAGCCGGCGATCTTCGAGGGCAAGAAGGTCGTGTTTGCTTCACTCGGTTCGGCAGTGCTGCAATGCGCGCTGCTTTCGTCGGCAAAGACCTTGCGAGCGCGCGTCGGGCTGATCGCGCGTTGCCGATCCGTCTTCTGGCTCGACGTGCAATGCCTGACGGACGCCATTCACTTTTACAAGGTACCGGTTGTTGCGGCGGCGGGACATCCGGACGCGCCGCAGGCGACGATGCAGTTCATCCGCGTCAAGCAGATGCTGACGTCCGATCATTACAGGAAGATCAAGAGGGATTTTCTTCGGGTGCACCGGCAGTATGTGCTGGGACCGGATCTGAAGGCAGCCTTCGACTTCACGCTGCTGACAGCCGGGCCTGTACCCGCCGCTCGTTTCGCCGACGGCGGACTGCAGAAAATGCCCGGCTCGTGACCGGGCTATTCTCGAAGCATCAATCGGGGGCCGATGTCTGCAGCGCCAGCGCATGCAGGATGCCACCCATGTTTCCCTTCAGCGCCTCGTACACCATCTGGTGCTGCTGTACGCGGCTCTTGCCCCGGAAGGCTTCGGCCACGACTTCGGCGGCATAGTGGTCACCGTCGCCAGCGAGGTCGCGGATCGTCACTTTGGCACCGGGGATCCCGGCCTTGATCATGTCTTCGATATCGCCGGGCTTCATTGGCATGATCGTTTACTCCTTGCGCATCATTCCGCAGCGATAACGGCTGCGGCGTCATTCATGAAATCAGGGAACCACGATTCATGGGCGCTGCGCAATTCCTGAATGGATAGCGAGAGCAGATCATCGATAACGAGTTCGCTGCCGGTCACCGTTCCCAGGCGCCGGAAGGGCACGCCAGCACCTTCCGCATTGGCGCAGATGAAGTTGGCGACGTCCGCCTTGACGGCAATGACATAGCGCGCCTGATCCTCGCCGAAGAGGAGCGCGTGCGGGGCGCCTTTGCCTTCGGCAAGCGTGACATGCATGCCCTTGCCCGTTGCCATCGCCATTTCGGCAAGCGCCAGGGCCAGGCCGCCCGAGGAGATGTCATGGCAGGCCGTTGCCTGGCCGTTGCGGATGACCGAGCGGACGAAATCGCCGTTGCGGCGTTCCGCGAAAAGATCGACGTCCGGTGCCGGGCCATCGCTGCTGCCGAGGATGTCGCGCAGATAGATCGAGGAGCCGAGATGGCTGCCGTCGGTTCCGATCAGGATCAACTGATCGCCTTCGGCGGCTCCGCCGATGCGGGCCATCGCCTTCCAGTCGGGCAGTAGGCCGACGCCTGCGATCGTCGGCGTCGGCAGGATCGCGACACCGTTCGTCTCATTGTAGAGCGACACGTTGCCGGAAACGATCGGGAAGTCGAGCGCACGGCAGGCTTCGCCGATGCCCTTCACGGCTTCGACGAACTGGCCCATGATTTCCGGTTTCTCCGGATTGCCGAAATTGAGGTTGTCCGTTGCTGCCAGCGGCTCGGCGCCGGTCGCAGTGATGTTGCGCCAGCATTCGGCGACGGCCTGCTTGCCGCCTTCGAACGGGCAGGCTTCGACGTAACGCGGGGTCACGTCGGACGAGAAGGCAAGCGCCTTGGTCGGGTGGCCCTCGACGCGGACGACGCCCGCATCGCCGCCCGGAAGCTGCAGCGAATTGCCCTGGATCAGCGTGTCGTACTGTTCGTAGACCCAGCGGCGGCTCGACTGGTTCGGCGAGCCGACGAGCTTGAGCAGCGCCTGGCCGTAATCTTCCGGTGCAGCAACGAGTTCCGCGGGAAGGGGAGCGCGCTTGCCGGACTCGCGCCACGGACGGTCGTATTCCGGCGCCTGGTCGCCGAGGTCCTTGATCGGCAGGTTGGCGACTTCCTCGCCCTGATGGACGACGCGGAACCGCAGATCGTCCGTGGTCGTGCCGACGATTGCGAAATCGAGGCCCCACTTGTGGAAGATCGCCTCGGCTTCCTTTTCCTTTTCGGGACGGAGAACCATGAGCATGCGCTCCTGGCTTTCTGAGAGCATCATTTCGTAAGCGGTCATCTGCTCTTCGCGAACCGGAACCTTGTCGAGTTCGAGCAGGATGCCGAGGTCGCCCTTGGCGCCCATTTCGACCGCAGAGCAGGTGAGGCCGGCGGCCCCCATGTCCTGAATGGCGATGACGGCTCCGGTCTGCATCAGCTCAAGGCAGGCTTCGAGCAGGCACTTCTCGGTGAAGGGGTCGCCGACCTGAACCGTCGGGCGCTTTTCCTCGATCGATTCGTCGAATTCCGCCGAGGCCATCGTCGCGCCGCCGACGCCGTCACGGCCGGTCTTGGCACCGAGATAGACAACCGGAAGGCCGACGCCTTCGGCCTTGGAGTAGAAAATTGCGTTCGACTTCGCGAGACCCGCCGCAAAGGCGTTGACGAGGATGTTGCCGTTGTAGCGTTCATCGAACTCCACCTCGCCGCCGACGGTTGGAACGCCAAAGGAATTTCCGTAGCCGCCGACACCTGAAACGACGCCGGAAACGAGATGGCGGGTCTTCGGATGGTCAGGTTCGCCGAAACGAAGGGCATTCATGGCGGCGACCGGGCGGGCGCCCATGGTAAAGACATCGCGCAGGATGCCGCCGACACCGGTCGCCGCACCCTGATAGGGTTCGATGTAAGACGGGTGGTTGTGGCTCTCCATCTTGAAGACGACGCAATCGCCGTCATCGATATCGACCACGCCGGCATTTTCGCCGGGACCCTGGATGACGCGCGGACCCTTGGTCGGCAGCGTGCGCAGCCATTTTTTCGAGGATTTGTAGGAGCAGTGCTCGTTCCACATGGCCGAGAATATGCCGAGTTCGGTGAACGTCGGCTCGCGCCCGATCAGTTCCAGTATCCGCTGATATTCATCCGGCTTCAGGCCGTGGCTGGCGATGAGTTCGGGGGTGATCGGGCGGGTATTGGATATGGTCATGAGTTCTCGAAAGTCCCTGCCGTTGCGCGTTTGCGGTGTCTTTAGCTTATGTAAGGGCGGCGCGCGACAGGAAAATGCCCGCCGTCAACAAACAGCGGGCGGCAGGCCTTTTAATGCTGCAAGTGCCTAGAATTTGTACCCGAGTTGGACGCCCGCGCGGGTCATGCCCTCATTGGGGCCGTCGCAAAGATTTGCATTCGAGGAATGGGCAACCTGCGCCATGACATTCCAGTGGTTGTCGAAACGGTAGCCCGCGCCGATATACTCGTGGAACAACACGCGGCAGCCGAGCGCGGGGCCATCGTCGTTCTTGTCGAGTTCGCCAGTGTGAATGACGCCGCCGAAACCGGCCTCGGCAAAAAGCTTATCGGTAAAGTTGGCAGTCCAGGAAAAGCCGGTGAAGAACTGGGTCGCTTCACCCTCCGTTCCAATCGACGTACCGAGATGGATACGCGGGCGCACAAGCGTCTGGGTCCAGGTCGTGGCGGAATCGGCACCAAACGGATCGAAAAAGACGGTAACTTCCGGAAAGATGCCGTCTTCCCGCTCGTGGCCGCCCTGGATCGAGGTCGAGGCGCCAAAGCGCAACTCATCGAAGATCTGGTCCTGCGCATAGGCGGATGCCGAGACCTCGGTGATGTCGGCCAGCAGCGCCAACAAGACGATAGCCATGGTACGCAATACCCAGTCGCGATCAAGTATCGCCATCCGCCGCTCTCCTCACTCCGCACAATGAGGAAGTGTTAGCATGAGTCGAAGCGCGATCCAGTGTGCGGTCGACGTTTTGTCTTCGTGACTCCAATTTGCCGCAGCATCAGATTTCGCCGATATACGCCGAACCGCCGCCCTCAAGAAGGCTCCGCAAAATGATCAGGCCGTTTTTAAGTTCATCCTTGCTCTTCGATGAGGAGAAGCCGATGCGCACGCGGTGATAGACCCTGTCCGCGCGGGCGACCTTGAACTCATCCTCGTCATCGACAAGCACGCCGTCGCGGAAGGCTGCGTTCTTGAAGGTACCGGACATCCAGGGGTCCGGAAGCTTCAGCCAGAGGAAGGGAACATGCGGATGCGATTCGAAATCGAAGCCATCCAGCGATTCACGAGCTAGCCGCTCGCGTGCGGCAAGCTCCGTGACGCTTGCCTTGCGCATGGCGTGCGCGCTGCCGCTTTCCACGAGACGCGCGCAAGTCTCCGCCAGAATGAACGACAAGCCCCCTGTGATCATCTTATGCGTGACCTTGATGCGTTGGGCGAAATGCGGGGGGCAGGCGACCCATCCGCCGCGGACGCCGGCAGCGACCGATTTCGAAAGCCCGTTGACGAGGAAGGTACGATCCGGCGCAAGCGAGGTAAGCAATGGTGTTTCGTCGCCGGTCATGCCGCCGTAGAGGTCGTCTTCGATGAGCCAGACGCCATGCTTGCGGGCCGTTGCCGCAATCGCCGCGCGGCGCTCGTACGGCATGGTCGCCAGCGTCGGATTGTGCGCCGTCGGCATCAGGAAGGCGAGTTTCGGATGCTGCTGGACACACAGGCGCTCGAAATCATCGGGAAGGACGCCGTTCTCATCCGAATCGACGGTGATCGTTCGCCGCCCCAGCAGGCGGGCGCTGCGGCTTACCTGCGTGTAACTCAGGTTTTCAAAGACGATCTTGTCACCGGGCGAGGACACCGCGGAAATGATGGAGATGGCTGCCGCGTGCGCGCCGAGCGTCGGAACGATATTCTCCGTCTGAGGCGTCCAGCCGTTTCGTGCCAGCCATTGCCGACCGGCCTGGAACCAGTTGCGCGGGAACTTGCGAGAGTAGGACGAGATTTCGGAAATGTTCTGCTCGCCGATCTCCGCCAGGATCTGACCGATGATCCTGCCTTGGCCGAGATCGGGTGCTGCGGTGGTGTCGAACCGGATCTTGTCCGCCGGCGCGTCGAGGACGCGTGTGCCGCCAAGCGAAATCGTCAACGGATCGGCCTGCTCGCTCGGCGGCGTCTGCGCCCGATCAAGCACATAGGTCCCGCGGCCGACTTCGCCCGCCACGAGGCCACGTTCATGAACGAGGGCATAGGCCCGGCCGACGGTGCCAATCGTCACGCCGATGTCATAGGCGAGGTTCCGCTGCGGCGGCAATTTGCTGCCTGCGGCGAGGGTGCCCGCGGCAATGGCGGATTCGATGCTATCCGCCAGACGCATATAAACCGGGCCGGAGCCGCGTGATAGATCAGGGAGCCAATTTGTCATGGTAACAATTCGATAGATTGTCACCCTTCGGCTGTCAAGGATATGAATCAATCATCAGCAACGGCACGGATTTTAGACGGCGATGTCCATCTTACCGAAGATCGACCAGAGCATTGTAACGATTGTGCCTGT
Organism: Rhizobium sp. P32RR-XVIII; assembly: GCF_012641395.1. GTDB lineage: Bacteria > Pseudomonadota > Alphaproteobacteria > Rhizobiales > Rhizobiaceae > Rhizobium. The sequence continues at coordinate 348,953 of NZ_JABAIH010000005.1, forward strand.
GAACAAGCGGGACAAGTTGGAAGGCATCATCCGGCAGCGGACGCTGTTGGCGAGAATCCTAGAAAGGCTGTCTTCCTGGAGCGAGAAACGCCAAGGGCGCAGGGTCCTGCGGGAGATGTCGGATTGGCAATTACGCGATATCGGCCTTGAGCCCGCCGATGCAGCCAAGGAAGTCAGCAAGTCGTTCTTTTGGGATTGATCAACGGCAAGCCTTGCCGCCACCCGACCATCGGGTCACGTCGGCGGCAATGCGACCGGCTACCGGCTCGGACATCATCGGACCGAATGCCTGCAGCCGGGCAGGGTTGCCTTCGGCCTGGACAACGAGCAGCGGCCTGCCTTCCGGAGTGTTCTTATGGACGACCAGGATGCGCGGCCGGCCGGAGAAGGAAGTCAGCTCCGGCGCCAGGCGGTAGGCTGCGAAGGCAGCGTCGCCGGATTTGAACCAGCACGAATTGGCGCCGACCGCAACGCGCTCCATCGTCGACAGCGCATCGCGAGCAGGGCCCGAAGACGGCGCATGGGACTGGCACGAGGAAACCAGAAAGCCCATCGCACTGATAGTTGCGACGGTTGCGATATTCGTGGAAAGACGCATCAATCTGCTCCGGTGAACCTGTTGAGTGCGTCTTACGCGGCGAAGGTTAAGCAGCGATTACGTCGAGCGCCGAAGCAAACAGGCCGCGTCCGTCGGAACCGCCATGGGCGGCCTCGATGAGGTTTTCCGGATGCGGCATCATGCCGAGCACATTGCCCTTGGCATTCATCACGCCGGCAATATCGTTCATCGAACCATTCGGGTTGGTGCCTTCCGCATAGCGGAAAACCACCTGACCGTTGCCTTCGATCGCCGCCAGCGTTTCGGCATCCGCGAAATAGTTGCCGTCGTGGTGAGCAACCGGAGAGCGGATGATCTGGCCCTTGGCATAGGCACGGGTGAAGTCGGTATCAGCGTTGACGACTTCAAGCTTGATTTCGCGGCAGACGAACTTCAGCGAGGCGTTGCGCATCAGCGCGCCGGGCAGGAGGCCCGCTTCGACGAGGATCTGAAAGCCGTTGCAGACACCAAGTACCTTTACGCCCTTCTGAGCCTTGTCGATGATCGCCTGCATAACGGGCATGCGTGCGGCGATCGCGCCGCAGCGGAGATAGTCGCCATAGGAAAAGCCGCCCGGTATGACGATCAGGTCGACGCTATCCGGAATCTCGGTCTCAGTCTGCCAAACGGTGATCGGCGCCTTGCCGGAAATCTTGGTGAGCGCGGCGATCATGTCGCGGTCGCGATTGAGGCCCGGAAGTTGAACGACGGCTGATTTCATGGGTGCGGTTCAAACCTTGCTTGTGCTTCTGCCAATTCTCGAAGTTCGAGACGATTTTCTATGCAATCCAGGTGGTGCTCTATATGTCCAAAAGTTGCGCGGAGATTGTTCACGTCACCCTGTAGAACATGAAGCTGATTACGCAGCGTCATGTTATCAGCCCGAAGTTCACCAATCGCATGGTCAACCTTGTCGAAGCGCTGATTGAGCTTTTTAAGAAGCTCATACATCAAATCTTGGGTCACCTCGGCCATAACGCATTCTCCGCAACCTTCAGTCGAGAGAAATAGTATAGTTCTCGATCACCGTGTTGGCGAGGAGTTTCTCGCACATGGCCTTGAGGTCAGCCTCAGCCTTCGCTTTGTCGGCGCCTTCGAGCTCCAGGTCGAACACCTTGCCTTGGCGGACATGGCCGATGCCGGCGAAGCCGAGGCCGGTAAGGGCGCCTTCGATTGCCTTGCCCTGCGGATCGAGAACGCCGTTTTTCAGCGTGACGGTTACACGAGCCTTGATCACTTCTTCTTCCCTGTCTTTGACCAGAACGTTTACTTGACCAAAACGGGGCCAGTGCCGCGCACAGGCTCGTTTTCGTTGATGATGCCGAGGCGGCGCGCGACTTCGGAATAGGCTTCGAGAAGCCCGCCCATATCGCGGCGGAAACGGTCCTTGTCCATTTTCTCACGGGTTTCGATATCCCAGAGGCGGCAGGAGTCGGGCGAAATCTCATCGGCGAGGATGATGCGCATCATGTCGCCTTCAAAGAGGCGACCGCATTCGATCTTGAAATCGACAAGCTGGATACCGACGCCGAGGAAGAGGCCGGTCATGAAGTCGTTCACGCGGATCGCAAGCGCCATGATGTCGTCGAGCTCTGCCGGGTTCGCCCAGCCGAAGGCCGTGATGTGCTCTTCGGAAACCATCGGGTCGTCCAGCGCATCCGACTTGTAGTAGAACTCGATGATCGAGCGCGGCAGCACCACGCCTTCTTCGATGCCGAGGCGCTTGGCAAGCGAGCCGGCAGCGACATTGCGCACGACGATCTCTAGCGGGATCATTTCCACTTCGCGGATCAACTGCTCGCGCATGTTGAGCCGGCGGATGAAATGGGTCGGAATGCCAATCTTGTTCAGATGGCTGAAAATGTATTCCGAAATACGGTTGTTCAGAACGCCCTTGCCATCGATGACTTCATGCTTCTTCTTGTTGAAAGCCGTGGCATCGTCCTTGAAGAACTGGATCAACGTGCCGGGTTCCGGCCCCTCATATAAAATCTTGGCCTTGCCCTCGTAGATACGGCGGCGACGGTTCATTTTAATTGTTCTCTATCGTTGGCGCTCTTGGGATGGCGCAAGTGGATCGATCTCGTGGCGTCCCCATAAAGGAAAAGGGAGAGTTTCACAATGTGCCTGTCATTCCTTCCCCGGATTCCTGATATTTAGGAACGCCGCTCAAGAGAATCGAAGATTTTCTAAGACAAGTTTACAGTTTTTCGTGAACCTGTGGAATCAAAGCCGTTCTCTCCGCTTATGCGGATTTATTTGCGCGGCTGCCATTGAGCGGCTGGCGGGCGGCGCCTTTGGGGCGGCGAGAGGCGGTTTCGCCCTGCCGCCAGTGTTCTTCGCGTACAAAAGCCGGAACCTGCGAGGCCGGCATCGGCCGGGCCAATGCATAGCCCTGCAGCGTGTCGCAGCCGAGATCGCGAAGGATGCGGACATGATCCATCGTTTCGACGCCCTCGGCAGTAACGCCGATGTTCAGCGAACGGCCGATGTCGATGATCGAGCGGACAAGTTTTCTTTGCTCGGCCGATTGCGGCAGCATGCGGATCAGTTCCCGATCGATCTTGAGTCTGCGCGGGCTGAGCTTGAGCAGGCTGACGATCGAGGCGCGACCTGTCCCAAAGTCATCGATCTCGATATCTATACCAAGCTTGCGGAATTGCCGCAGATTGGCAAGGACCGCGTCATCGCAGTCGTCGAGCGATATGGATTCCAGCAGCTCAAAGGAGACGACGCCCGGTTCGATTTTCTGAGCCCGCAGCTTCTTGGCAAGGCCCGGATCGGCCAGCCGCCGTGAGGAGACATTGACCGAGATTTTCGGCGTGACGAAACCCTCCTCGGCCCAGCCGGCCCGATCGGCGAGCGCCTTTTCAAGGATAAGCGCATCGATCGTCGAAACGGCATCGAGATCTTCGGCTATCGTCAGGAAGTGGTCGGGTGCGAGCAGTCCGTGCTCCGGATGCCGCCACCTGGCGAGCGTCTCGACTCCGGCGACCTCCAGCGTGCGGGCATCGAACTGCAATTGATAGTAGGGAATGAATTCGTCGCGCTCGAGTCCCAGCAGTATCTCGTCCGATAGCCGTTTGACGGCGATGATGTTGCGGCGGGCGTCCTTTGAAAAGAACTCATGCCGATTGCGGCCTGAGGCTTTGGCCCGGTAAAGCGCAATGTCGGCATTGAGCAGCAGTTGCCTCGGGTCGAGCTCCGGGCCGCCGTCGGCGGCAATGCCGATGCTGGCGCCGAAACGGCAGTCGTGCCCCTCGTAGCGAACGGGCTTGTTGAGCTCGCGAATGATGCGGACAGCGATGTTGGAAAGCTTCTTGGACGCACTGTCGATCGTACAGAGCACGACGAACTCGTCCCCGCCAATACGGGCAACGAAATCGGTGGAGCGTACGCACCCCTTCAGCAACTTGGCTGCGTGTTTCAACATCGCATCGCCTGCACGATGACCGAGTGTGTCGTTGATCTGCTTGAAGCGATCGAGATCGATATGCAGGACCGCGAGCGTCAGGCCGTTCTCGCGGCACGTGGCGGCGCGTTCATCGAGCATGCGGTCGAGATAACGCCGGTTTGGCAAACCGGTGAGATAGTCATGAAGAGCCAGGTGTTCGATGCTTGCCCGGGCGGCTTCGAGCTCCTGATTGCGGGCTTCCGCCAGCTCCTTGGCCTTCTGCAGATCGTTGCGAAGATTGACTTCTTCGGTGACATCCCAGCTGGCGCCGACCAACTTTCGCTTGCCTTCCGCATCAAGGAAGAAGGCCGATCGGGAGCGAATGACCCGTTCGGCGCCGTCGCCTCGGATGATGCGAAACTCCTGCAGCAGACCGCGATCCTTTTCCAGGCTTTCGCTGAGGCTGTTCAGCGTGCACTCTCGATCGTCGGGATGCAGCGCCTGCTCCCATTCTTCGGCGCGCTTTATGCGTGGCGTCCCTTCGACCCCGTACATCGTCAGGAGGCGATCATCCCATTCCACCATTCCGGCCTCGAGATCGGCTTCGAAGACGCCGATCCGCGTGATTTCGAGTGCAAGATCGAGCCTGCGCGAAAGCTGTTCGAGCATTTCCTCCGATCGCTTGCGGGCAGTGATGTCCGTGTCCGTGCCTACGATGCGGGCAGGGGCGCCGCTTTCGTCCCATTCCACGCAGGCGCCGCGGCATTCGATCCAAACCCAGTGGCCCTGCCTGTGGCGTTCGCGGTATTCGAAGACGTGATAGTCCGGGTCGCCGGCGATCTGCTTCGGGATGGCTTCAATGACGTAATCGCGGTCATCGGGATGAAGAAGCGTCAGCCACTCCTCGTAGTTCCCCTGGTAATCTTCGTCCACGGGCATGCCGCGGATTTCTTTCCAGGTGTCGGAATAGTATTTGGTTCCGGTGCGATCGTTGTGATCCCAGACGCCAAGCCCGGAGCCGACGAGGGCGTAATTCCAGCGGCTCTCCCGATCGGCCAGATCGGACGGATCCCGCGCCTGCATCCGCTTTGCCGAAGCCTTGGGCTTGCTGTCAGCCTTGCTCGCGCTTTTCTTTTCTTGCTGCTTCAAACGGCGTCTCGCTGAATTTCGCGTTCTGGTAGTCTGAAGTCATTCAATAAAATAATTCTTAAGCGGGTCCCGAAATGCTGTTCAATCTTGGGATGTCCACAGGTTACGGTTTCAGCCGGCTCAAAAACTGCGCGAAGACCATCGTCCCTTCCGGCCATGGGCCATGGCCAGACTCGGCGTTGATATGGCCGGACTCGCCGGCATCGATCAAAAACGAGCCCCAGCTTGCGGCAATGTCGTCCGCGTGTTCGTAGCTGCCGAAGGGATCGTTGCGGCTCGCCACCATGATCGCAGGGAATGGCAGCGGATCGCGCGGGTAGGGGCCGAACGTCATCAAATGCTTTGGGCGGATATTCGGGTTGGTGACCTCGGGCGGCGCCACGAGAAAGGCGCCTGCCACCTTGTTCCTGAAATGCGGAATTGCATGGATCGCCGAGGGGATGCCGAGCGAATGAGCGACAAGAACGACGGGGCGCGTGGAGGCATTCACCTCCTCGGCGATGCGTGCCACCCAATCGTCGCGTACCGGCTTCGACCATTCCGCCTGCTCGACGCGCCGCGCCGTGCTGAGCTTCGCTTGCCAGCGGCTTTGCCAGTGCTCCGGACCGGAATTCGTATAGCCCGGGATGATGAGAATATCTACGTCAGACGCTTTCATGATGCCGCCGATGTGAGAAAGCTTGGCCCTTCTGTCAAGGGAAAGGCGACAACAGCCACTAAATTAGTTATCATCGCGCCATTGCCGGTTGCGGTTTCTCGGGTCGGCTGAGTTATGGCCGATGCTTTTCCGCCGCCGGTTGATCGGCTCACGGAGGAGAAAGCCATGACGGCATTTCATGTAATGACAGGAGCCGGCGAGCGCTACGCACGCCTTGCCATCAACAAAATCAGTATCTCGGACGTGTTCGACGCGCTGCGGCGCGGCATCGATGATTTTCGCGAGAAGCCTTCCCATTACGTGTTCCTGTGCCTCATGTACCCGATCGCCGGCATTTTCCTTGCGCTGGCGACATCGGATGCCAACCTCCTGCCGATAATCTTCCCGTTGATGTCGGGTTTCGCGCTGGTCGGGCCAATTGCCGCGATCGGGCTCTACGAAATCAGCCGCCGCCGCGAGGCTGGGCTCGATACTTCATGGAAACATGCGCTCGAAGTCAGGCACTCGCCGGCCTTGCCGTCCATCATCGTCGGCGGATTGCTGTTGTTCGGCTTTTTCATCGTCTGGCTGGTGGCAGCGCAGACACTTTACACGAGCTTGTTCGGAGATGTCTTCCCGCGATCGATCGGCGTGTTCCTCTCGCAGATTTTCAGCACGCCTCAGGGAATGCAGCTGATTATCTGGGGCAATCTTCTGGGCTTGGTCTTCGCCATTGTCGTCCTGGCGACCACAGTCGTCACGTTCCCCCTACTGCTTGATCGCGACGTAGGATTGGTCGCTGCGATGGCGGCTTCCATCCGCGCGACGGTCCGCAATCCGGTGCCGGTTTTCCTATGGGGCCTCATTGTCGCGGCAGCGCTCGTCATCGGCACGATCCCGCTTTTTGTGGGCCTGGCACTGGTGATGCCTATCCTCGGGCACGCGACATGGCATCTCTACAGAAAGCTGGTTGCGCCGGCCTGACAGGAAATGCATTCTGCACGTTTGCCTAATGGAACCTGAAAACCTCCTTCCAAGTTACTTAACAGTGCTTTGAGGGAGGTTTTTCATGGGAACGCCGCAGCACGTCTTTGCGCGCTTCGCCACTAAGGTATCGGAATGGGCGGGCAAGCCGGTGATCTTTGTCCTGGCGCTCGTGGCAGTTGTTATCTGGGCTGTCCTCGGCCCGGTCTTCGACTATTCGGAAACATGGCAGCTGGTCATCAATACCGGCACCACGATCGTAACCTTCCTGATGGTTTTCGTGCTGCAGAACGCGCAGACGCGCGACACGCGGGCGATCCAGGCGAAGCTCAACGAGATCATCCTGACAAGCCAGGCCGAGAACCGCTTCATCGGTATCGAACATCTCGATGAAGAGGATCTGGAGCATCTGGATCGACTCGTCGCGAAAGCTGCGAAGGGACAGGCTCAGACGGCGGTGAGCCGCGTGCGGCAACAAGACGAAGGAAACGGCAAGAGATCGCAGAACGGCAAGCGTCCTGGCTTATCGAAATCACGAAGGCAGAAATGAAAACGGCGCCATCGGCGCCGTTTTATGCATGGCGTCAGGATTAACCGAAAACGCGTTTGAAGATCGTGTCGACGTGCTTGGTGTGGTAGCCGAGGTCGAACTTCTCACGGATATCTTCCTCGGACAGTGCCGCGCGGACTTCCTCGTCGGCGAGCAGTTCTTCAAGAAAGTCCTTGCCCTGTTCCCAGACCTTCATGGCATTCCGCTGCACGAGGCGGTAGGCATCCTCGCGGGAAACCCCGGCCTGCGTCAGCGCCAGCAGCACCCGCTGGGAATGCACGAGACCGCGGAACTTGTTGAGGTTCTTCTCCATGTTCTCGGGATAAATGACGAGCTTTTCAACCACTCCCGCGAGGCGGTTCAAGGCAAAATCCAGCGTAACCGTCGTATCCGGGCCAATGGCCCGCTCGACGCTCGAATGGCTGATGTCCCGCTCATGCCACAGCGCCACGTTTTCCAGCGCCGGAACGACCGACATGCGCACCAGGCGGGCAAGGCCGGTCAGGTTTTCCGTGAGAACCGGATTGCGCTTGTGCGGCATGGCTGATGAGCCTTTCTGGCCGGGCGAGAAGAATTCCTCGGCCTCCAGAACCTCTGTGCGCTGCATGTGACGGATTTCGATCGCCACGTTTTCGATCGAGGAGGCGATGACGCCGAGCGTGGCGAAGAACATCGCATGGCGGTCGCGCGGAATGACCTGGGTTGAAACCGGCTCCGGCGTCAGGCCGAGCTTTGCGCAGACATGCTCCTCGACGCGCGGGTCGATGTTGGCGAAGGTACCGACAGCACCGGAGATCGCACCGGTGGCGATTTCGGCGCGCGCGGCGACGAGGCGAGCGCGGTTGCGGTCCATCTCGGCGTAGAAGCGGGCGAGGGTGAGCCCCATGGTGGTCGGCTCGGCGTGGATGCCATGGCTGCGGCCAATACGAATGGTGTCCTTGTGCTCGAAGGCGCGCGCCTTGAGGGCGGCGAGCACGCGGTCCATGTCGGCGAGCAGGATGTCGGCGGCGCGCACCAGCTGGATGTTGAGCGTCGTGTCGAGCACGTCGGACGATGTCATGCCCTGATGCACGAAGCGGCTGTCCGGCCCAACGAATTCGGCGAGATGGGTCAGAAACGCGATGACGTCATGCTTCGTGACGGCTTCGATCTCGTCGATGCGGGCCACGTCGAAGTTTGCGGCGTTGCCTTTTTCCCAGATGGTCTTTGCCGCCGACTTCGGTATGACGCCGAGTTCGGCGAGAGCATCGCAGGCATGGGCTTCGATCTCGAACCAGATGCGGAACTTGGTTTCGGGCGACCAGATGGCGACCATCTCTGGGCGGGAGTAACGCGGGATCATGGCTCACTGCTTTCGTTGAGAGGAAATTTTCTGGCGCCCCTGTACCAAAGACGGGCGGCAATCTCAACGCATGCGTCGTGCCAGCGCGTAGCTGGTCGCAAGCAGGCAGACGAGGCCGAGGGGCAGGAAGAGCCGCATGCCAAGCACCAGGAACTGATAGACCGAGCTCGCGCCCGTGACCATGAACTGGAACATCCATGTGAGGCTACCGAAGGGCGCGTGCCAGCGTGAGTAGAAGTAGCGGTAGTCCATGGAAAAGAGAAATGCCGTCATCAGCATCGTGCCCGCCGTCAGGCAGACGAAGAAAGCGGCAAATCGCGTTTCGATGCGGCGCCGATGGGCAAAGAAGCGGGCGAGCGGCAGCATGAACGGCCAGGATAAAAGTCCCCCGGCAAAATAAAGAACCGCCAATTCGATCGCGTGGTGCGTCTCCAGGCGGTTGCGCAGAAAAAGGGCCGTCACCGCCGACGCCATCATCATGAGGCCCCAGAGTGCTGCGCCGCCGAGCAGATCGGGATAAGGCGGTATGGCAGCGCGTATCCGGCCCATCGTCAGCAATGAACCCGACTTTTGGCCGCAGCTCTCGATCGCATGCCACACAGACCTGCCGGACGGGCGACCGATCGGCGTAGTGTCATGAACGGCCGGCCTCCGCAGCGCTGCGCAGCTCGCTGATGGTGGACCGGTAAGCTTCGATGGAGCCGCCTTTGAAGATCGCCGAGCCGGCGACGAGCACGTTGGCGCCCGCCTTGGCGATCATCGGCGCGGTTTCGACCGCAACGCCGCCATCCACTTCGAGTTCGATCGGCCTGTCACCGATCAGGGACTTGGCGGCGGCAATCTTCTGGGTCATTGCCGGAATGAACTTCTGGCCGCCGAAGCCGGGATTCACAGACATGATGAGGACGAGGTCGACATCGTCGAGGACGTTCTCGATTGCCGAAAGCGGCGTTGCCGGATTGATCGTCACGCCGGCCAGCTTGCCCAGGTTGCGGATCGTCTGCAGCGAGCGATGCAGATGCGGACCTGCTTCGGCATGAACGGTGATGCGGTCGCAGCCCGCCTTGGCAAAGGCTTCCAGATAAGGGTCGGCCGGAGAAATCATCAGATGGCAGTCGAAGGTCGCCTCCGTGTAGGAGCGCAGCGACTTGATGACGTCAGCGCCGAAGGAAATGTTCGGGACGAAATGGCCATCCATGACATCGAGGTGGACCCAGTCCGCGCCCGCCGCGACGACGTCGCGCACTTCCTGGCCGAGCTTTGCAAAGTCCGCGGCAAGAATGGAGGGCGCGATCCGGATCGGCAGGGTCATGAAACTCTCTTTCTCGTCAGGCAATTCGCGGCCATTTAGCAGGGCGCGGCCAATCGGGCAACAGCATGCCAGTCATCAGTAAACTCCGCATAGGCGGCTTATTCTAATCTTGAAGGGCTGGAACGCGAAATGCACCATCACGCCACTCCAGCAGCCTGTAAGGGTTGTCGGAAAGCTCGTGGCCGGCGGTGAACGACAGATCGCCGAGCGGCGTCTGGAAGGTCGTGCTGATAAGCTTCTCGGCGATTGGCTTTCCTTCAGCCACGGCCGCTGTTGCCGCCTGCTGCGCGATCGCTGCGGCGGCAGCCGCGGGAAGGACGTAGCCTTCAGGCTCGATGCCCTGCGCCCGCAATGCCTTTACCGCGGTTTCTGCCGCGGGAGCGTCGGCATATTCCGGTATTGTCACGGCCCGCACTCCATCCCTCATGGCTATGGGCTGGTTTGCGGCGCGCATCGCATCCCCACCCAGGATGTCGAGCGGAATTTTTTCCGCTGTGGCATCGCGGGCAATGACTGCGACGTCGGCGCGATCGCCGCCGATGAAAACCTTGGTCGCTCCGGCTCTCTTCAGGCGGCGGACGAGGGCGATCTGCTGCTCCTGACCCGGACGGTAAGTGTCGGTGAAGACCGGCTTCAGCCCCTTTTCCTCGAGCGCATTTCTGACGGCCTCGGTCAACTCACGGCCATGGATGGTGCCATCCTCGATGAGTGCGATCGGGTCCGCCGCCCAATCGCGGAGGATTACTTCGATAATGCGTGCAGCTTCGGCGCCATCGGGCGGCGCCAGGCGAAACAGCGGCCAGCCGTTCTTCAATGCATCCTCCATCAGGATGCGGGCGCGCACCGAGACGGTGATTGCCGGGATATTGGCTTCCTTCAGTTTCGGCAGCGCCCCTTCGAGCGTCTCGCTACAGAGAAAGCCGATCGCGACCTGCACCTTGGCGTTCACCAGCGCATCGGCAATCCCGCCGCCGCTGTTTTCCTCGCAAGGTTCGTTGATTGTGATAACTGTATTGCCGTCCTTGGTGATCTGATAGTTTGCCCCGGCAAAGACCTGCGCACCGAGCTGTTGAAGGCTTCCGCTCTGGGGAGCGACGACGCCGATCGTGACACCTGCGGCATGGCTTTCCGCCGCTGCAAGAAACAGCATCGAAAAAGCAGCTATGCCACGCAGAATGTTCATGAAAATCGACGGCTCCCTTTCGTGCTTCATGTTCTTTTATCTGCCCGGAGGTAATCGTCAAAGAAAAACAGGCAAATACGCCGTATTTCGTCGGCTTCGTTGTAGAAAAGATAACGGATGACCTCCATATTAGCGGCACAGGAACAAGCGGCGGGGCCGCAGGAGACCATATTTGCTAAGCAGGCAGCCGATCGATCCGCAGCTTTATCGCGATGCCATGAGTCGCTTTGGTGGTCATGTGCAACTTGCGACGACGGCGCTCGGCGAGGCACGGCGTGGGGTTACGATCACCGCGGCCTGCTCGGTCTCCGATAGCCCGGCCTGCGTGCTTGCCTGCCTCAACAATAGCAACCCGAAGAACGAGATCTTTTTCCGGAGCGGCATTTTCGCGCTGAACACGCTTGGTGCGCATCATCAGGCGCTCGCGGACGCGTTCTCAGGACGCACGCCGATGAACGACGAGGAGCGGTTTGCGACCGGCAAATTCGGCAAGCTCGTCACCGGCGCCCCCGTGCTCTGGGATGCGCTTGCCTCGTTCGATTGCAGGGTCATGGAGATCAAGGAGATGTCGACCCACCACATCATTTTCGGTGAGGTCGTGGGTGTGCATTTCAACGAAACAAAACCGGCCCTGCTCTATATGAACCGGGACTATCACACGCTATAACTCCCCTGAAACGGAGGAGAAATGCCTGATCATTCGCTGCCGCCTGCGTCCATCGACGAGACGATTGCCATGCTGGCTACGCAGGACTATCTGGCAGGCAGGTCGCTCGCGACGGTTCTTTTTCTTGCCTTGAAGATGAAGCGGCCGCTGTTTCTCGAAGGAGAGGCTGGCGTCGGCAAGACCGAGATAGCAAAGGTTCTTTCGAAGGCGCTCGATCGTCCGCTCATCCGGCTGCAGTGCTACGAAGGCCTTGATATCGCGTCCGCCGTCTACGAGTGGAACTATCCGGCCCAGATGCTGGAGATCAGGCTTGCCGAAGCCTCGGGCCTGACCGACCGCGGCCGTATCGAGTCCGATATCTTTTCCGAGCGCTATCTCATCCGCCGCCCCGTTCTGCAGGCGCTTTCCTCCGCCGACGGCCGTGCACCTGTTTTCCTGATCGACGAGCTCGATCGCACCGATGAGGCGTTCGAGGCCTTTCTGCTGGAGGTGCTTTCGGATTTCCAGGTGACGATACCAGAACTCGGCACCGTCAAGGCGGCCGAGCCGCCGATCGTCATCATCACAACGAACCGGACACGCGAAGTGCACGACGCGCTCAAGCGCCGCTGCCTCTACCATTGGGTCGATTATCCGCAAGCGGCGCAGGAACTGGAAATCATCCGCCGGAAGGTCCCTGGCTGCAATGAGGCTCTCTCGCAGCAGATCGTGGCCTACGTGCAGAAACTGCGCACGCTCGACCTTTTCAAGAATCCCGGCGTCGCCGAGACAATCGACTGGGCGACCGCGCTGACTGAGCTCGATCGTCTGGCGCTCGATCCGGATACGATCTCCGACACGATCGGCACGCTGCTCAAATACCAGGACGACATTGCTCGTATCCAGGGCAGCGAAGGGGCTCGTGTCCTTAACGACGTCAAGGACGAGCTCAGGGCGACGGCTTAGATATGGAAACGCAACCAGCGCAGGATGCTGTCGTGGTTCCGCCGGTGCCGCCGGGCGAGGGGCGGTTTGCCGATAACATCGTCTTCTTTGCCCGAACCCTCCGCAAGGCCGGCCTCAAGATCGGTCCGGCTTCCATTGCCGATGCGATCGAGGCCGTCGAGGCGATCGGCATGGGATCGCGCGAGGAATTCCACGCGGCGCTCTTTTCCATTTTCGTCAAACGGCACGAGGACAAGCCCGTTTTCGACGAAGCTTTCCGGCTTTTCTGGCGTTCCCGCGATTTGGTGGAGAAGATGATCGCCATGATGTCGCCGCGCGCGCCGGACAACCGCGAAAAGGAAAAGGCGAAAGCGGGCGAAACGCGCGTCAGCGATGCGCTTCTGGGTGATCAGCGCGGCAACAAGCCTCCGCGTGAGGAGCCGGATATCGAAATCGATGCGCGCTTTACCACTTCGGGCAACGAGGTGTTTCGCCGAATGGACTTCGCGCAGATGTCGGCGCCCGAAATTGCGCTGGCGAAGAAAGAGCTGAGCCGGCTGCAATTGTCGCTCGACACCGTCCGGACACGGCGGTTCAGGCCATCGCACGTTCACCGGTTGGTCGATCCTCGCGCTACGATGCGCTCGGCGCTGCGCACCGGCGGCTCACTGATCCTGCCGCGCTATCGCGAACAGAAGGAAATCCGGCCGCCCTTGGTGGTTCTTGCGGATATCTCCGGCTCGATGAGCCAGTACACCCGCATCTTCCTGCATTTCCTCCACGCGCTGACCGAGCGTCGCCGCCGCGTCCACACATTTCTCTTCGGAACACGGCTCACCAATGTCACCCGGCAGATGCGCCACAAGGATCCGGACGAAGCGCTGGACGAATGCGCTGCCGCCGTGAAGGACTGGTCGGGCGGCACGCGCATCGGCGAAACGTTGAAGGATTTCAACCGGCTGTGGGCGCGCCGGGTGCTCGGGCAGGGCGCGCTGGTGCTGTTGATCACCGACGGGCTAGAGCGTGAAGGCATCGAACTGCTCTCGGCGGAGATCGACCGACTGCACCGATCCTGCCGGCGGCTGATCTGGCTTAATCCGCTTTTGCGTTTCGAGGGGTTCGAGCCTCGGGCGCGCGGCGTGCGCGCGATGCTGCCGCATGTTGACGAATTCCGCCCGGTTCACAATCTATCATCTTTGAGCGACCTTGCTGCGGCGCTTGGTACGGGTAATTCGTCAACATATGATCCGCGGCGCTATCTCGACAGAATGAGAGGCTTGGCATGAGCGAGTCATCTTACGGTCTCGATCCGCTGATGAAGGCGGAGGAGTGGAAGAAGAGCGGCCGCGATGTGGCTGTCGCGACTGTGATCGAAACCTGGGGATCGGCGCCGCGTCCGGTCGGAAGCCATCTGGTGATCGACGGCGAGGGCAATTTCGAGGGTTCGGTTTCCGGCGGCTGCGTCGAAGGCGCGGTCATCGCGGAAGCGATGGACGTGATCGGCGACGGCAAGGCAAAGCTGCTGGAATTCGGCGTCGCCGACGAGACCGCCTGGCGCGTCGGGCTATCCTGCGGCGGCCGCATCCGCGTCTTTGTCGAGAGGCTCGGCTGATGGATCTTGTCAATCTGGAACGGTTGAATGCGGGCCGCCGGGCGCGCAAGGCCGTCATGCTGGTGACGGACATGGAGCGTGGAACGGATCGCGTGATCGTCGAAGGCGGGCCGGTCGATGCTGCGCTGAGCGAGGCGGTGGCAGCGACGTTCCGCTCCGGCAAATCGGGGACCTGCGAGATCGATGAGGCGAGATACTTTCTGAACGTGCATCTGCCGCCGCCGCATATCGTCATCATAGGCGCAGTGCATATCAGCCAGGTTCTGGCGCAGATGGCGGCTCTTGCAGGTTTCGATGTGCGCATCATCGATCCGCGGACGGCCTTCGCCACCCCGGAGCGTTTCGCCGGCATAGATTTGGTAGCCGACTGGCCGGTCGATGTTTTGAAGGATCGTCCGCTCGATGCCTACACCGCCGTCGTCGCAGTTACGCACGATCCGAAAATCGATGACTTTCCGATTGCTGAGGCGCTCAGAACCGGCTGCTTCTATGTCGGCGCGCTCGGCAGCCGCAAGACCCACGGCTCGCGTCTCGAGCGACTCCGGATGGAAGGTTTTTCCGACGGCGAGCTGGCGAGGATCAACGGCCCGATCGGGCTTAATATCGGCGCATCCAGTCCTGCAGAAATAGCCGTCGCGATTCTGGGGCAAATCATTCAGGCGTTGCGCTCTCGCGACGTAACGTCTCCGAAAGGTGACTAGCATGATCTTCGGTGAGTTCAGTGTCGAAAGTGCCGAAGGGCTTGTCCTCGCCCATTCCATCAAGATGGCCGGCGGAGCCTTGCGGAAAGGCCATGTGGTTGAAGCTGCGGACATCGAGCAACTGAAGAGTTCTGGCATCGAAAAGATTGTTGCCGCTCGCCTGGAGGACGGTGATCTCGACGAGGACGAAGCTGCGGCCCGTCTCGGGCAGGCGATTGCACCCGATCACCTCAGCTTTTCCGAGGCCGCGACCGGCCGCGTCAACATCCATGCGGCCGTCGACGGCCTGTTCGCGGCGAACCGCGAGGCTGTCGATCGGCTGAACCGCATCGATCCGGCGATCACGCTCGCCTGTCTTGCCGACCATACGCGCATCAGCGCGGGCGACATGGTGGCGACCTTCAAGATCATCCCACTGGCGGTCCCGGGCGCCAAGGTCGATGCTGCCTGTGCGGAACTTCGCGCGAATTCGCCCTTCGAAGTCAAGCCGTTTGTCGAATACGCGGTTTCCCTCATCGCGACCGAATTGTCCTCGCTGAAGGTCTCCGTGATGGACAAGACTGCGCGCATATTGGAGCGGCGCCTGGAGGGGTCCGGCAACCGGCTCCTGCGGGAACGACGGGTGCCGCACGAGACCAAGGCGCTCGCCGCATCGATCAAGGACGTGATGGCGATTTCCGAGCTGGCGCCGAAGCTGGTGATCGTCTTCGGAGCGTCGGCTGTCATCGACGAGGCGGATGTCATTCCACAGGCGATACGCGAGGCGGGCGGGAATATTCTCAGCGTCGGCATGCCGGTCGATCCGGGGAACCTGATGGTTCTCGGCCGCATCGGGGCAACGTATGTGGTCGGCGCTCCGGGCTGTGCTCGCAGCCCGAAGGAGAACGGTTTCGACTGGGTTCTCGATCGCATTCTGGCCGGCGAGCGGCCGGGTGCGCGCGAAGTGACGGGCATGGGCGTTGGAGGCCTGCTGATGGAGATACAATCACGACCGCAGCCGCGCGACGTGCCTGCCGCAAAGCGCGCGGCCGCTTCGGTCGCCATTGTCCTGCTGGCGGCCGGCCGCGCGCGCCGGATGGGCGAAGCCGGCCAGCACAAACTGCTTGCGGAGTTCGATGGGGTGCCGCTGGTCCGCCGCTGTGCATCCGTTGCCATCGCTAGCAAGACAGGCTCGGTCATCGTCGTGACGGGGCACCGGAATAGCGAAATCGAAGCCGCGCTTGAAGGCCTCAACGTGAAGCCCGTCTTCAACGCCGATTACACGTCAGGCATGGCAAGTTCGCTCGCGGCCGGCTTTGCGGATGCTCATGCGGGCGACGCCGACGGCATTCTCGTCATGCTCGCGGATATGCCGGGTGTTTCGACTACGGATCTCGATAGTTTGATCGACGCATTCGAGCGGGCAGACGGGCGGGTAATCGTTCGCGCTGTTGCGCAGGGAAAACGCGGAAATCCGGTTATCCTGCCGCGATCGCTCTATCAGGCGGTGCTTGCGCTCGAGGGAGACGTCGGGGCGCGTCACATCATCGAAGCGGCAGGACTTCCTGTCATCGATGTCGATATAGGCGAGGGCGCGCATCTTGACGTGGATACCCCCGAGGCCGTTGTCGCTGCGGGCGGCATTTTGAAGGAATAGCAATGGACGCCGCTGGCATAGAGGAAATGTTCCAGGGTCTCGGTCCCGTGACGATCAGGCGCATGTTCGGCGGCAAAGGCATCTATCACCTCGGCCGTATCGTGGCGGTCGAAGTCGGCGGAGAGGTGCTGCTCAAGGCCGATGCCGAAAGCGCGCCGGAATTTGCTGCCGCCGGTTCCAGCCAATGGTTCTACGAGGGGAAGAAAGGCAATCCTGTAAAGATGCCTTATTGGTCGGTCCCCGAGGCTGCCTATGACGATCCCGATGAGATGGCGAAGTGGGTGCGGCTTGCCTATGAGGCGGCGTTGCGGGCGGAATGACTAGCGGAAGTCGGTTTCGCTGAGAGTGGCAATCGCGGCCTTTGTGAAAGCCGAAAGCGGTTGCGGCAGGTCATGGCGGCCGAACCAACCGAAATCGGAAAGTTTGTCGGGTTCAGTCAGTTGCGGTTCCCCCTCGACATCTCGCGCTACGTAAAGGAGTGAAATCCAGTGCTGGCGGTCTGCCTCGATAATCTGCTCGGTCGGTTCTAGCAATTCGACGTGGCCGATCTTCAGCCCGGTCTCTTCCTCGGCCTCGCGGCGGGCGGCTTGTTCGGCCGGCTCCATATGATCGACCTTGCCGCCGACGATATTCCAGAAGCCGGCTTCGGGCGGAAGCATGCGCTTGTAGAGCAGGATCTTGCCGTCGCGCAAAATCACCAGGCC
Organism: Rhizobium sp. P32RR-XVIII; assembly: GCF_012641395.1. GTDB lineage: Bacteria > Pseudomonadota > Alphaproteobacteria > Rhizobiales > Rhizobiaceae > Rhizobium. The sequence goes on from NZ_JABAIH010000005.1 coordinate 366,346, forward strand.
TACGCCGAGGCCCGGAAAATCGATGCCGGGCTTGCCCATCGAGAGATCAGATCTTGGCGTTTGCCGCGATCAGCATGAAGGCGGGAATATCGTCGCCGAAGCCGACCGGCGTCGGGCCGTCGTCGTGGTCGCGATAGCGGCGGCGTTCGCGAACGTCGTCGTTCGCCGGATAGGGCCGGGTGTTGCGCGCGGTGTTTTGCGGCTTCTGGTCTGCTTTGCGCTCTTGCTTCACGCTTTCGGCCCTTGCTGGTGCTGCTTCGATGGTTTCGGCGGCATTATCCTCGGCGCCGATATCAGATTTATGACCCCGGCGATCCTTGCCGCGGCCACGGTCCCTGTCGCTGCGATCCCGGCTGCCCTTGCGGCGCGCGCGGTCGTCCTCGCGGCCCGGCTCGGGCGGCGGAAGAGCAGTAAGGTCGCCATTTAGCCATTCGACCTTCTCGCCGATCAGCTTTTCGATCGCGTCGGCGTGTTTCTGGTCACGACCGGTGACAATGGTGAAGGCAGCGCCGGAACGGCCCGCGCGACCGGTGCGGCCGATGCGGTGCACGTAGTCCTCGGAATGGATCGGCACATCGAAGTTGAAGACGTGGCTGACATCCGGAATGTCGAGGCCGCGGGCGGCGACATCGGATGCGACGAGCAGTTGCAGCTGCCCATCACGGAAGTTCTGTAGCATGGTCGTGCGCGAGCGCTGGTCCATGTCGCCATGGAGAGCGCCGACGGAGAAGCCGTGGCGTTCCAGCGAGCGGAAGAGGTCGGCCACGTCCTTCTTGCGGTTGCAGAAGATGATCGCGTTCTTCAACTCTTCCTGTGCGCGGATCAGATCGCGCAGCGCAGCGCGCTTCTCGTAGTCCTTGCCGTGCGCGGCGACGAAACGCTGCGTGATGTTCTTGGCGGCGGATGCCGGCTTGGCGACTTCGATGCGTTCCGGATTCTGCAGGAAGCGGTCGGCGAGCTTCTGGATTTCCGGCGGCATGGTCGCCGAGAAGAACAGGGTCTGGCGCGTGAAGGGGATGAGCTTTGCGATGCGCTCGATATCTGGAATGAAGCCCATGTCGAGCATACGGTCGGCCTCGTCGATGACGAGGATTTCGACGCCGCTCATCAGCAGCTTTCCGCGCTCGAAATGGTCGAGCAGCCGGCCGGGCGTGCAGATCAGAACGTCTGCTCCGCGCTCAAGCTTGCGGTCCTGGTCTTCGAACGACACGCCGCCGATCAGGAGCGCGACGTTCAAGCGGTGGTTCTTGCCGTATTTTTCGAAGTTTTCCGCGACCTGCGCGGCGAGTTCGCGCGTCGGCTCGAGGATCAGCGTGCGCGGCATGCGGGCGCGGGCGCGACCCTTTTCCAGCAGCGACAACATCGGTAGCACGAAGGACGCGGTTTTGCCCGTACCCGTCTGCGCAATCCCGCAGATATCGCGGCGCTGCAGGGCGAACGGGATTGCGCCCGCCTGAATAGGAGTAGGGGTCGTGTAGCCGGCGTCGGTAACGGCGGAAAGCACTTTTTGGCTCAGGCCAAGATCAGCAAATGTCGTCAAAGGGAAAACTATTTCCGTTCAGGTTCGGCCAAACTCCGGTGAGTCGGCGGAATTGCATGCCGCAATGCAGCGCGACATAGTCCCAAACGGCTTGCAAGTCAAGGAATACGGCAACTGCAACCTGTGTGCAGGTAAAGCGATGGTTACTTCATTTGGTTATTTGATGTAACTCGCGAGTTTTAGCCCGGCATTCATGAAATACATGGGGTCTACGGCGCGGCCATTCTGGCGGACCTCGTAGTGCAGGTGCGTGCCTGTCGAACGCCCGGTGCTTCCCGCAAGACCGATCACCCCGGACCGCTCAACCGTGTCTCCGGCTTTCACCAAAATCTGCGACATGTGGCCGTAGCGAGTGGAGATGCCATTGCCATGATCGATCTCGACCATGTTGCCGTAACCGCCCGTCCAGCCCGCGCTGAGGACCTTGCCAGGCGCCGCCGCGCGAACCTTTTCACCGGGAGCGAACCGGAAATCGATGCCGGAGTGAAGCGCGAGCCGGCCTAGAAACGGATCGCGCCGGTTGCCGAACGGACTGGTGATTTCCTTGCCGGCCGCCGGAGTGCCAAAGGGGAGCGATTGCGCCGTGCTGCGCACCGCCTCAAATCGCGTCAGAGCAGTGTCGAGCTGTGCAAGGGAATTGTTGAAGTCGTCGTCGCTTTCCGGTTCGATGTAGGGCCCGCCGACAGCGCTGTCGTCTGCAGCTTTGGCGAGTGCCTGCTCCGGAACGGCGATATCGAAGCGGGTCAGGATTTTCTCGATGTTGTTGGCAGCGTCGCCCGCATCGGCGGTGAGCTGGTCCACACGGGCGCGTTGCTGCTCCTCGATGCCCTTCAGCGTCAGCGTAACCTTCGAAAACAAGCGGTCGGCACGGTCGCCGGCAGTTTCACGCGCAGGTACATAGGCGAGCGTAGAATTGTCGGGTGTGGCGTCGGCGGGTTCGTCCCTGCCTGCCAGAAGTTTGTCGATCGCTGCGGCTCCGGCTGAAAGCGACGCGCGCTTGTCCTTTATCTCGGGTGCGTAGGATTGAACTGGAACTGCCTCATCCTTCTGCGTCAGCCCGGAATTTTCGGCGCGGTCGAACAGGGAGCCGAGCTTTCCGTTGCGTGACGTGAGCGCCATCTGTTGCTCCAGGAGCTTGTCGACCTTGTCTTCAACCACCTGCTGGTCGAGCAGCTGACGCGAGGTCACGCGATCGACCTGTGCGCGAAGAGCAGCGATACGGTCTTCATAATCATGCTGCATGCGGGCCTGGCGGGCCATAGTCGCGCCGATCAGGTCGTCGCGAAGGACAAGATAGGACGTGGCAAGGAGATAACCGATGACAAAGACGCCGCCGAAGCAGAAGGCGAGGGCGGCCATCCACGGCTTTATGGTCGCATGGCGCACCTTATCGCCACTGGCGAGAATGAGGATATGCTCCTGCGAACGCTTGCCGAATACGCGACTATGCTGTGCATGCGTCACGGAGAATCTCCCGATTGGTCGCCCGCGCTTAGGTCAGGAGATGATTACACACGGTTATGGTTAATAACGCCTTAGCGAAAAAGTTAACAAGAACAGTAATTTAGGCAATGCTAATAGATGTCAGCGAGCGGTAGAACGATGGCGTGAGGCCAGCCTCTGCGCGCGCCAGATCGTTGAACGGCGGCTTCAATGGCCCGCGGAAGTTGGCCCGCACCAGGTCCTTGAAGGTCTGTGCCGGGTCGCGCCGCTCGCGAGCGCAAAGAAAGCGAAACCACTTGGCGCCGATTGCCACATGGCCCTTCTCATCGTTGTAGATGACATCGAGCACGGCCGCGCTTTCGAGATCGCCGGTTTCGCGCATTTTTGCCTGGAGCGAGGGGGTGACGTCCAACCCGCGGGCTTCGAGGATAAGGGGAACGACGGCAAGCCGTGCCGTCAGATCGTTTCTGGTCGAGTGCGCTGCCTGCCAGAGGCCGTCATGCGCAGGCATATCGCCATAATCGGCGCCGAGCTCCCGCAGGCGCCCGCGCACCATGCGGAAGTGCTTCGCCTCTTCGAAGGCGACCTGCATCCATCCGTCAAAGAAGGAGTTGGGAACCGCTTCGGTTGCAAAACGCGCGACGATATCGAGCGCGAGGTCAACGGCATTGAGCTCGATATGGGCAATTGCGTGAAGCAGTGCGATGCGGCCGTTGACGGTGTGGAGCGAGCGTTTCTCGACCTGCGTCGGCGGTACCAGCGCCGGTTTCTCCGGCCGGCCGGGCCTGTCGGGCAAGGAGGAATCGAGGGGCGACCGCAGCGAAATCTTGCGGGCGAACCAGCGGGTTGCAGCCTCCTGCGCGAGCGCCGTCTTGCAATCGAGATCGGCGGAGCGGATAGCGTCGATCGCACCGCCGCGCAGCGACGTCATCGAAAGCACATTCATGCGGCGAGATTCCTGACGGCCTTCAGAACGTCTTCGGCATGGCCGGGTACCTTTACCTTCTGCCAGATCATTGCGATCGTGCCTTCGGCGCCGATGAGGAAGGTCGTGCGTTCGACACCCATGAAGGTACGGCCATACATGCTCTTTTGCTTCCACACGCCATAGGCCTGCAGCGTCGTCTTCTCCTCATCCGAGGCGAGCGCGACGGAAAGCTTGTGCTTCGTGATGAAACGATCGTGGCATGCGGCCGAATCGGGGGACATGCCGATAACTGCCGCGCCTGCGGCGTCGAATTCGCCGGCCAGAGCGGTGAAGGCCAGCGATTCAGCCGTACAGCCGGTCGTATCGTCCTTCGGATAAAAGAACAGGACCAGCGGCTTTCCGCGGAAATCGGCAAGCGATACCCGCCCGCCGCCGTCGCGAGGAAGGTCGAATTCGGGGGCCGAAGCGCCAATGCCGAGAAGAGCCATGTGTGGAAACCTTTCTTTTGCCGGGTTTTAGGATGACACTATCTCCCGCGGATATATATTGAAGACCAATTCGTCCAGCCAGACTGGACCAGTTTCGAGGCAGGGGGCTATCCAAAACGCATGGCGTCGATTCGCGGCGAAAAGGTTACGTTTCGCAAAAAGGACATCGTCGCGCTGCATGAGCTCCCATCCGCCCAGGCCGAAGATCCCATCATCGTGCATTGCCCGCGGCCTCGCTCCCGTATTCGCCGTGCTACGGGCGTAACGGCGGGTTGCATTGTCACTCTCCTCTTCATTCTCGCCGCGATCATTTTCACCGTCGAAAGCGGAATGTTCGATGCAACGCTGTCGCGCCAGGCGCAGACCGCATTGAATTCGGCAATAGGTCCCCGCTATCGCGCGGAAGTCGGCTCGACCGTCATCCGCTTCACCTCCGGCCTGCAGCTCGCCCTGGAAGCCCGCAACGTCAACATGGTCGATCAGCAGAGCGGGCAGCATCTGTCGACCACCGGCGCCATACGCATGGCGCTCGACCCCTTGGCTTTGTTTCGGGGCCGTGTGGCGGTAGCTGCAATCGAAGCGGACGACATTGCACTCGATACGGCTCTGCTTCCGTCCGGCGGTCCTCTCGACTTCAGCCAGCTTCGCATCGACGCAATTCCGGTGGCGATGGAAGCCGTGTTTTCCCGCCTTGATGTGCTGGATAGTTTTGTCGAGCGCGGCGGCACGGATACCGTCCGCCTATCGGGTATCAACATCAAACTGGCCGATACCGCCAACGGTCCGCTCTCGGTCGAGATCGACAATCTCGCGTTCACGCATGTGGGGGCGTCTTCGCTGCAGTTGAAGGGCGAAATCGCCATCAACGGCGAAGTGGCGGCGCTGAATGTTCTTGTCGACAAGGTAGCGGGGAAATCGTCCCGGGTTACGGCAAAGCTCACTCATGCCGACCTGACGCCCTTTACCTTGAGACGGAATGCGCTCGGGGAAATTCGTCAGGGCGTCAACGGCTTCGCCGACCTTGCCGTTTCAGCCGTGCGCGGCGAAGGCGACATTGCGCCCTCGCTCGAGGCGGCTGCGGATATCGCGCCAGGGCTCTTCTATGTCGACGGTGATGAGCAGCGGCTTTCCGGCGGCCGGATCAATCTCGGCTATGATTTCGGTAAGCAGACACTGGAGATATCCAGATCGCAAGTGCAGTTCGCAGACACGTCCGTGCCTTTCAATGGCGCGGTCATCGATCTCGACAAGCTCGATCCGGTCGCCGGCAAGGGCTTCGGTGTCGATCTTCTGATCAGCGGGGGTACGGCAGCACCCGCAGGGTCGGGCGAGCATCCGTTGCCATTCGATCTACAGATGACGGGCCGCTACCTCATCGCCTCGCGAGAACTGCAAGTTCCGGGCCTGACGGTCTCCAGTCCCTTGGGGCAGCTGTTCGGATCGCTTCATGTCAGGTTTGGCGACAGGTCGCCGGAAATCAGCTTCGTGGGGAATTCGCAGCAGCTCCAGACGGCTGCGATCAAGCAGCTCTGGCCGTTCTGGATGGCGTCCAAGGCGCGTGAATGGGTGCTTGGAAATCTCTTCGGCGGGACAGTCACGGATGCGTCGATCTCCGTATTCATCCCATTCGGCAAGCTGGACGAAGCCGTCGGCAAGGGACTGAAACTCGACGACGACCAGATCCGCATCAATTTCGATATCGCGGATGCGCGCATGAACGTGGCGGGCGATATTCCGCCGATCCGGGATACGTCAGCGCACTTCGATCTGATCGGACGGAAGGCAACGATTTCGATCAAGAGCGGCACGTCCTACTTCGCGTCGGGCCGCTCGGTCAGTCTCGGGGAGGGCACTTTCGTGCTGCCTTCGACCTACGACAAGCCGCTGATGGCGGAAATGAAGCTCGCAGTCTCCGGCGACGCCGATGCCGTGGGAGAGCTCCTGACTTACAAGCCGATCCAGGTCTTGCAACGCGCCGGCTTGGCACCCGGAGACCTTAAGGGCGAGATCACCGCCGAGGTCGAAGCGAGGTTAGGTCTTCTGCGTTCGCAGAATCCTCCGCCGCCAGAATGGAAGGCAGCGATGCACCTGGCCGGCGTGGATGTCGCCAAGCCGATTTCGGGCCGGATGGTGACGAAACTCGATGGCGAACTCAACGCCGATCCGCAGCAGGTGGTGCTCAATGCCAAGGGGCAGCTTGATGGCATTCCGGCCGAGATCGATCTCGTCGAGCCGACCGACAAATCGTCCGGTGTCAAGCAACAGCGCATCATCACGGCGACGCTGAACAACGACCAGCGTGAGAAAGTGCTGCCTGGTCTTTCGGGCATTATCAACGGCAGCATGAAGATGCAGCTGACGCGGATCGACGAGTATCACCAGAACGTTGAGATCGATCTCGGCAAGGCATCCTTGCAGCTTCCGTGGATTGGTTGGGCAAAGGGCAGCGAAATTCCAGCAACGGCGGAGTTCGACGTCTCGGGTCCACCTGAAAGCACGCAGATCAAGGACTTTCGCTTGAAGGGCGATGGTTTCGGCGCCAGCGGTGCGCTGATGCTGAGCAAGGGCGGTTTGACATCGGCCGACTTCGACAGCGTGAAACTGTCCTCTCTCGATGACTTCGCCATATCGATCAAACGCAGCAAGGGTAGTTTTGATGTCGCGGTTTCGGGGAGCACCGCCGATGCGCGTCCCATTCTTTCAAGGCTGAAGAACGGGCAGGGCGACAGCAGCGATGGAGATGGCAGCAATGCCAGCATCTCGGTCCGCGCCAAGCTCGACAACGTTGTCGGTTTCAACGACGAAAAGATCCGCAATTTCGAGGCTGCTTACATCTCGAGCGGCGGCCGGCTGCAGGCTCTGAATTTTTCGGGGGTTACCGACAGCGGCGAAGCAGTCGTCAGCCAGACGAGAGAGGGCCGTGTACTGAACATCACCAGCGGCGATGCCGGCGCCGTCTCGCGCTTCGCCGATCTCTATCAGCACATGCAGGGCGGCTTGCTCAACATGTCAATCAGGCTCGGCGACGCGCGCAACTGGGACGGCTCCGTCGACATACGCCGTTTTGCCATCGTTAACGAACAACGCCTTCACTCGATTGTTTCGACGCCGGTCGGGCAGGACCAGCGCAGTCTCAGTTCCGCGGTCAAACGCGACATCGATGCGTCCGCACAGCGCTTCCAGCGGGGCTTTGCGCGCGCCGTGTCCCGCGGCGGGGTGATCAGCATCGAGAACGGTGTGGTGCGCGGCGATCAGGTCGGTGCGACGTTCCAGGGCGTGATCCGGGATCAGAGCGGCAACATGGACATGACAGGTACCTTCATGCCGGCCTATGGGCTGAACCGGCTCTTTGCGGAGCTGCCGGTCATCGGCATCATTCTCGGAAACGGATCGGATCGCGGCCTCATCGGCATCACGTTCAGGCTGACGGGCAAATTCGATAAGCCCGCTCTGGTGATCAATCCGCTTTCAATCATCGCACCGGGCGTTTTTCGCAATATCTTCGAATTCCAATAAAAAAGCCGGCGCAAGCGCCGGCTTCCATTGGTCAGAGCTTGGAGCTCAAGCCGTCGGGCGGATGAGGATATGCTTCTTCTTGCCGAGCGAGAGCTTGATGACCCCATCTGTGGTGATTTCGCCGCTACCGATCATTTTGCGCTCATCACTGATCGCCTGATCGTTGATGCGCACGGCACCGCCCTGAACGTGACGGCGGGCTTCGCCGTTCGAGCCTGCAAGCCCGGCCCGGACGATAAGTGAAAGCAAGCCGATGCCGGCATCCAGCTCGGAGGCGGGAATGTCGACGGAGGGCAGGTTTTCGGCAATGGCGCCTTCCTCGAAGGTCTTGCGGGCTGTCTCTGCCGCTTCCTCGGCAGCGGCGCGCCCGTGCAGGATTGCCGTCACTTCGGTTGCCAGGATCTTCTTGACCTCGTTGATCTCCGAGCCGCCAAGTGCGGAAAGGCGAGCGATCTCGTCCATCGGGAGCGTGGTGTAGAGCTTCAGGAAGCGCGAAACGTCGGCGTCTTCGGTGTTGCGCCAGTACTGCCAGAAGTCGTAGGCCGACAGCATGTCGGCGTTCAGCCAGACGGCGCCGGTGGCCGATTTACCCATCTTGGCGCCCGAAGAGGTCGTCAGGAGCGGGGAGGTCAGAGCATAAAGCTGCGGCGTCCCCATGCGGTGACCGAGATCGATGCCGTTGACGATGTTGCCCCATTGGTCCGAGCCGCCCATCTGCAAGCGGCAATCATAGCGCTTGGCAAGCTCCACGAAGTCATAGGCCTGCAGGATCATGTAGTTGAATTCCAGGAACGACAACGATTGTTCGCGGTCGAGACGCGTCTTGACGCTGTCGAAGGCCAGCATCCGGTTGACGGAGAAATGCCGACCGACGTCACGCAGGAATTCAAGGTAGTTGATCGAACGCAGCCATTCGGCATTGTTGATCATCAGCGCGTCTTTGGGCCCGTTGCCATAGGTCAGGTAATTGGAGAAGACGCGCTTGATCGAGGCAATGTTGCTCTCGATCGTATCGATGGTCATCAGCTGGCGGGCCTCGTCCTTGAAGGAGGGGTCGCCCACCATGCCGGTACCGCCGCCCATCAGCGAAATGGCGCGATGGCCCGTTTTCTGCAGCCAATGCAGCATCATGATCTGGATCAGCGAGCCCGCATGCAGGCTTGGCGCCGTGGGATCGAAGCCGATATAGGCTGTCACGGTTTCCTTCGCCAAGAGATCGTCGAGGCCCGATTCATCGGAAATCTGATGAATGAAGCCGCGCTCTTTCAGGGTGCGCAGGAAATCGGATTTGAACTCGGACATGACCTTTTGCTCTCGGATGCGGATTTTGGGATTGTTGAAGCGTCGCGGCGCGTTTAGCACTGTTTTGTTGAACAGTCACCATTTGGTGGAAATCTTCCGGCGGGGTGCCATGGGGAAAATGAGAACCGCAATCGGCCTGATGAGCGGCACGTCGATGGATGGGATCGATGTCGCGCTGGTTCGTACCGACGGCCTTGCTGCCGTGGAACGCGGACCATTTCTGGGCGTACCTTACGATCCGGCTTTCCGCGACAGGTTGAAGCTGGCACTCGAACAGGCAAAATCCATTCGCCAGCGAAACGAGCGCCCCGGCGAATTGGCAGCGATCGAGCGCGAACTGACGTTGCGTCATGCAACTGCTGTTACGGAGTTTCTTGAGCGCAACTCTCTGGATCGAAGCTCGATCGATCTCATCGGGTTCCATGGTCAGACCGTGCTTCACCGGCCCGACGAAGCGCTGACGGTCCAGCTCGGCGACGGGCCGCTGCTTGCCAAGGAGACCGGCGTTGCAGTGGTTTACGACATGCGTGCCAACGACATGCTGCATGGCGGCCAGGGCGCACCCTTGGTGCCTGCCTATCATGCGGCGCTCGCCGGGACCATTCGAAACGCCAGGCTGCCGGTCTGCTTCGTCAACATCGGCGGCATTTCGAACGTGACCTATGTCGGCGTCGATGGCGCCGTCGTTGCCTACGACAGCGGGCCGGGAAACACCTTGATCGACCAATGGGTCGAGACGCACGCCGGAATACCCTTCGACCAGGGCGGCATGGTCGCTTCGGAAGGCCGTGTCATCTCCGAATTGGCCGATCGCTATCTCAGCAACCCGTTCTTCACCGCCGAAAAACGCCGATCGCTCGACCGCAATGATTTTCAGCCGCCGGGCGGAAAGGACGCCGAGCTTGCAGATGGAGCCCGCACGCTCGCCTATGTCGCTGCCGCCTCGATCATCAAATCGGCCGGTCACCTGCCGGTGACGCCGGCGCTCTACGTGATTTGCGGTGGCGGACGTCTCAACCGCACCATCATGCGGGACTTGAGCGATCTCGCAGCCCGCCAGAACGCCGGCGTGATCTCCGCCGAGGAGGCCGGCTTCAACGGCGATGCGATGGAGGCCGAGGCCTGGGGCTATCTGGCCGTCAGATCGCTGCAGCGATTGCCGCTGACGTTCCCGGGCACGACTGGTGTTCGTGAACCGGTTACCGGCGGCATTCTTGCGGAGCCACAATGATCGAACCGTCATTCTCGAAACGCCGCGGCTGCGGCTGGTGATGTGGGATAGGGATGACGTAGGGCTCGTTCTCCATCTGCATTCGACAATCGGAACGACGCGCTATATGTCCGGTGGCGCGCCGTGGACGAGGGAACGGTGCGAGGAGCGGCTGACGCGCTGGTTCGGCGAGCATACGCGCGATGGGACCACAAAGTACAAAGTACTCAGCCGTGACGACGGCCGCTTCATCGGCCGCGCCGGCATTTCGCTTTACAACCGGCAAGAAAACGAATTCGAGCTTGGTTATGCGCTGCGCGAAGAGGAATGGGGAAAAGGCTACGCGACGGAGATCGCCCGAGCTCTGGCCGACTGGTTCTTTGGCAAGCGGTTTGCGACCCACCTTATCGCCTTCACGCATCCCGAGAACGCGGTGTCGCAGCACATCCTAACAAAAATCGGCATGCGAAGCCGCACGCCGATTTTGATCGATGGGATTTTGTGCCCGACCTTCGAGCTCACCGCTGATGTCGGGTGAGTCCTAGCGAATGCGCTTCGCCGCCGGTTCCGGCACCAGTTCGCCGTTCAGACGGCGGTCGAGGTAGTCCTCGCATTCGGCCATCAGCGTTTCGACCTGGCCGTTGAAGAAGTGATTGGCGTTCGGCACCGTGCGGTGCGTGATGAGGATGCCCTTCTGCGTCTTCAGCTTCTCGACCAGACCGTTCACATCCTTTTCAGGCGCGACCTTGTCGGCTTCGCCATTGATGATCAGGCCGGAGGACGGGCAGGGTGCCAGGAACGAGAAGTCGTAGGTGTTCGGCTGCGGCGCGATCGACATGAAGCCTTCGATTTCCGGACGTCGCATCAATAGCTGCATGCCGATCCAGGCGCCGAAGGAATAGCCGGCCACCCAGCATGTCTTCGAATCGGGATGCAGGCTCTGGACCCAGTCGAGTGCGGAGGCGGCATCCGAAAGCTCGCCGGCGCCGTGATCGAATTCGCCCTGGCTGCGGCCGATCCCGCGGAAATTGAAGCGCAATGTCGTAAACCCGCGCTTCTGGAACATGTAGAAGAGCTGGTAGACGATCTGATTGTTCATCGTGCCGCCGAACTGCGGGTGCGGGTGCAGGATAACGGCAATCGGTGCGCTTTTTTCCTTGGAGGGCTGGTAGCGGCCTTCAAGACGGCCGGCGGGGCCGTTGAAAATGACTTCGGGCATCGGTACTCCGGGTTTTATTTTCAGCGTTCTTGCTGCTTAGACTTGACGAATGTTGTCAGGTTTTCTAAAACGCAGTTTAGAACAATTCGAAACTTGCATGGCGGTCCACGGTCTTCGTGGAACGTGTCATAAGGCAAGCCCGGCCGAAATTTCAAGGAAAATGAGCCGAGCTTAGCAGGAACCAAGCGCAGGACCCGAGAACATGGCGCCGCCCCGCCTCTATCTTGATTGGAACGCGACGTCGCCGCTGCATCCCGCAGCGCGCGAGGCGGTTGTGCGCGCGCTCGATCTCTTCGGAAATCCGAACTCGGTGCATGGCGAAGGCCGGGCCGTACGTGCTGCGATCGAACGCGCCCGCCGCCAGATTGCGGCCCTGACCGGCGGCGAGCCTGCACATGTGATCTTTACCAGCGGCGCCACGGAAGCGGCCAATATGGTGCTGACGCCGAACTTCCGCATGGGGCGCACGCCGCTTGCGATCGGCCATCTCTATTATTCGGCGGTCGAGCATCCCGCCGTGCGCGAAGGCGGGCGGTTTCCGACTGAGAAGAAAACCGAGATTCCGGTGACTTCCGCAGGTTTGGTGGATCTCGCGGCGCTGGAAGCGCTGCTTGCGAATCACGACAAGGCCTCGGGCCTGCCCATGGTGGCGATCATGCTCGCCAATAACGAGACCGGCATCGTTCAGCCTGTTTGCGAGGCCGCGAAGGCGGTTCAGGCGCATGGCGGCTTGCTCGTCGTCGATGCCGTGCAGGCGGCAGGACGCTTGAGGCTCGACATCAATGAGCTTGGCGCCGATTTCATGATCGTCTCATCGCACAAGATCGGTGGCCCGAAAGGCGCCGGCGCTGTGATCAGCCGCGGTGAGGTTCTGATGCCGCGCCCGCTGATCCACGGTGGCGGCCAGGAGAAAGGTCACCGCTCGGGGACCGAGAATTCGCTTGCCGTGATCGGTTTTGGTGCGGCCGCCGAAGCCGCCGTTGCGGAATTCGATAAACGCAATGAGACCGTTTCGGCTCTACGCGATCGATTGGAAGCCGGAATGCGCCGTGCTGCACCCGACATCGTCATCTACGGCGCCGCTGCTTCGCGTGTTTCGAACACCACCTTCTTCACGCTTCCGGGCCTGAAAGCCGAGACCGGGCAGATCGCCTTCGATCTCGAGGGTGTGGCGCTTTCGGCGGGGTCGGCGTGTTCGTCCGGCAAGGTCGGCGAGAGCCATGTTCTGGTGGCGATGGGCCGCGACCCGAAGCTGGGTGCGCTGCGCATCTCGCTCGGTTTTGCGACGACGGAAGAAGAAATAGACAGGGCGGTAGCCGCCTTTGCGAAAATTGCCGGCCGGTGCAGGCCGGCCGGAGAAGCGGCCTGATTGCTTCAATTAATTGCGGAAACGCAAATTTCCGCTTGCCAATCGGGCTGAAAACGGCCTTCTGGCCACCTACATACGGGGTAGTAAAAATTGCCCCAAGACGACCTGCCGGACCTTGACCCGGCGAGATTGGAGAACGACATGCCCGCCGTCCAGGAAACGGTTGATCGCGTCCGACAGATCGACGTGGACCAATACAAATACGGTTTCGAAACCGTCATCGAGATGGACAAGGCACCCAAGGGCCTGTCCGAGGATATCATCCGCCTCATCTCCGCCAAGAAGCAGGAGCCGGAATGGATGCTCGAATGGCGTCTCGGGGCCTACCGGCGCTGGCTGACGCTTGAGGAGCCCACCTGGGCACGCGTCAACTATCCGAAGATCGATTTCAACGAGATCCATTACTACGCCGCGCCGAAGAGCACGCCGGGTCCGAAGTCGCTGGACGAGGTCGATCCGGAAATCCTGAAGGTTTACGAAAAGCTCGGGATTCCGCTGAAGGAGCAGGAGATCCTCGCCGGCGTTGAAAAGCCGAAGATCGCCGTCGATGCCGTTTTCGATTCCGTCTCGGTCGTCACGACCTTCAAGGAAGAGCTGAAGAAGGCCGGCGTGATCTTCATGTCGATCTCGGAAGCGATCCGCGAGCATCCGGAGCTTGTCCAGAAGTATCTCGGCTCGGTCGTTCCGACGACGGACAATTACTACGCGACGCTGAACTCGGCGGTGTTCACGGACGGCTCGTTCGTGTTCGTGCCGAAGGGTGTCCGCTGCCCGATGGAGCTTTCCACCTATTTCCGCATCAACGAAAAGAACACCGGCCAGTTCGAGCGCACGCTGATCATCGCCGAGGAGGGCGCCTACGTTTCCTACCTCGAAGGCTGCACCGCGCCGCAGCGCGACGAGAACCAGTTGCATGCAGCTGTCGTCGAACTCGTCGCTCTCGACGATGCCGAGATCAAGTATTCCACCGTCCAGAACTGGTATCCGGGCGACAAGGAAGGCAAGGGCGGCATCTACAACTTCGTCACCAAGCGCGGCGATTGCCGCGGTGCCCGCTCGAAGATCTCCTGGACGCAGGTCGAAACCGGCTCTGCGATCACCTGGAAGTATCCGTCCTGCATCCTGCGCGGCGACGACAGCCGTGGCGAATTCTATTCGATCGCCGTGTCGAACGGTCACCAGCAGATTGACAGCGGTACCAAGATGATCCATCTCGGCAAGAACACGTCGAGCCGCATCATCTCCAAGGGTATTGCTGCGGGCGTTTCGCAGAACACCTATCGCGGCCAGGTTTCGGCCCACCGCAAGGCGTCGAACGCACGCAACTTCACTCAGTGCGACTCGCTGCTGATCGGCGACAAGTGCGGCGCGCATACCGTGCCCTACATCGAAGCGAAGAATTCGACGGCGCAGTTCGAGCACGAAGCAACCACCTCGAAGATCTCCGAAGACCAGCTCTTCTACTGCCTGCAGCGCGGTATTCCCGAGGAAGCGGCGATCGCGCTGATCGTCAACGGCTTCGTCAAGGAAGTCCTGCAGGAGCTGCCGATGGAATTCGCCGTCGAAGCGCAGAAGCTGATCAGCATCTCGCTCGAAGGCTCGGTCGGGTAAATCTCGGGTTCCGTCATCCTCGGGCTTGTCCCGAGGATCTGCGGCTTACGGATAAAGGATGAGCAGCTTCGTCTACATGATGTCCGACAAACCGCGCGGCGTGATCTACATCGGGGTTACGAGTGATTTGCATGGTCACGTTTGGGAGCATCGCAACGAAGGACACAAGGGGTTTACGGAGAGATACAGAGCGAAAAATCTGGTCTGGTTCGAAACCCACCCGAACATCGTGCTGGCGATACAGAGAGAAAAGTCTCTGAAGCGCTATGTGCGTGAATGGAAGATCAAGCTTATCGAGGGACTTAATCTGACATGGATGGACCTCGACGAGCGGATCGATGAAATCGAGAGTGTCTATCGGCCGCATCCGAACACGCGGCAGTGGAGCGACTACAATTGAAGGCTTAGATCCTCGGGACAAGCCCGAGGATGACGATCAGGACCGGTATGAGACGGTCAATCAGGCGGCACTTGAACCCGCCCTACGAACAGGAACTGGAAATGCTTGAAATCAAAAATCTGCACGCCCGCATCGCCGAAGACGGCACCGAAATCATCCGCGGCCTGAACCTCACCGTGAAGGCCGGCGAAGTAGCCGCCATCATGGGCCCGAACGGCTCCGGAAAGTCGACGCTCTCCTACATTCTTGCGGGCCGCGAAGACTACGAAGTGACTGAAGGCGACATCCTTTACAATGGCGAGAGCATCCTCGAGCTCGACGCCGCCGAACGTGCCGCCAAGGGCATTTTCCTCGCCTTCCAATATCCAGTCGAAATTCCGGGCGTTGCCACCATGCAGTTCCTGAAGGTCGCGATGAACGAACAGCGCAAGGCGCGCGGCGAGGAAGAGCTGAAGACGCCTGATTTCATGCGCCTCGTCAAGGACGCGGCCGGCAAACTGCAGATCAACACCGAAATGCTGAAGCGTCCCGTGAACGTCGGCTTCTCGGGCGGCGAGAAGAAGCGCGCCGAGATCCTGCAGATGGCGCTGTTGCAGCCGCAGCTCTGCGTGCTTGACGAGACCGACTCCGGCCTCGACATCGACGCTCTGAAGATCGTCGCCGACGGCGTCAACGCCCTGCGTTCGCCCGACCGTGCGGTCGTCGTCATTACCCACTACCAGCGCCTGCTCGATTACATCGTTCCGGACACCGTTCACGTTCTCTACAAGGGTCAGGTGGTCAAGTCCGGCGACAAGACGCTGGCCCATGAGCTCGAGGCAAACGGTTACGCCGACATCATCGGGGCGGCAGCCTGATCAGGCGGAAAGGACCAGTCTCATGAACATGCAGACGACGAGCCGCCTGACCGTTGCGGAAGCGGCGCTCATCGAGGCTTTTAACAACCAGTTCGGCGACCTGCCCGGCGACGGCGCGGTTACCGCGACTCGCGACCGCCTTCTTGACGACCTGAAGAAGAGTGGCCTGCCGACGCGGCGGATCGAGGCCTGGCACTATACCGATCTCAAGACTCTGCTTCGCGATATTCCGGCCGTTGCCGGCGATGCCGCCGCCAAGCAGATCGAGCCGCTGATCGAAGGATCTTCGGTTCTTTCGATCGTGCAGGGCCATGCAGACCCTAAAGCGACGGCCGGCGATCTCGGTATTTCGAGCTATACGCAGAGCCTGCTCGACGGTTCGGCTGCTGCGGCGCTCCGTGTCCTCGGCACAGATGATACCATCGGCAGCATCAACGGCAGCTTCGTGCGCGACGGCTACGTCGTGGACGTTCCGGCGGATACCGAATTTGACAAGCCGCTCGAGGTCGATATCACCCATGCCGGTGGGCAGATCCACACGCGCCTGCCGGTATCGTTCGGCGCAAACGTCAAGGCGACGGTCATCGAGCGTCACCAATCGGTGACCGGCGATGCGGCGCTCGTGTCTCACGTCAGTGACATCACCGTCGGTGAAGGCACGGAGCTCACCTGGATCATCCTGCAGCAGCAGGGCGCCGAAGACACCCACCTCGGCCAGATCCGCGTCGACCTCGGCGCCAACGCCAAGCTGAAGCTGTTCGTCATCAACGCCGGCGGCAAGCTGGTCCGGCAGGAACTGCATATCAAGGTAACGGGCGAGGGCGCCGATCTGACGCTTCGCGGCATCAACCTGCTCGGTGGCGATACCCACACGGACGTCACCATGGTGCTGGGCCACGACGTGCCGCATACCAGCTCGACGGACGTCATCCGCAACGTCGTTTTCGACCGCGCCAGGGGCGTCTTCCAGGGCATGATCCGGGTCGCTCCGGACGCGCAGAAAACCGATGCCAGAATGGCCTGCAACACGCTGCTGATGTCTGATGATGCGGAGTTCTCGGTGAAGCCGGAGCTCGAAATCTTCGCCGACGACGTCCAGTGCGGCCACGGGGCGACCGTCGCCGATATCGACGACAACCATCTCTTCTACCTGCTGTCGCGCGGCATTCCCGATAAGAAGGCGCGGGCGATGCTTGTCAACGCCTTCGTGGCGGAGATTGTCGAAGAGCTGGAAGACGAAGCCCTGGTCGAGGCGCTGGAAGGCGTCATTTCGGCCTGGCTCGAAAAGCACGCCTGATCGGACAAGAGCCATGGACAAGATAGTACCGGCAACCAGCTACGACGTCGAAGCCATCCGCAAGGATTTCCCGATCCTTGCGAGGGAGGTCTATGGGAAGCCGCTGGTTTATCTGGACAACGGCGCCTCCGCTCAGAAACCGCAGGCGGTCATCGACGCAATCTCGCATACCTATTCGAACGAGTATGCGAACGTCCACCGCGGCCTGCACTTCCTCTCGAACGCCGCCACCGAGGCCTATGAGGGAGCCCGCGAAAAGGTGCGCCGCTTCCTGAACGCGCCTGATGTCAATGACATCATCTTCACCAAATCATCGACAGAGGCGATCAATACGGTCGCCTATGGTTGGGGCATGCCGAAGATCGGCGAGGGCGACGAGATCGTCGTCTCGATCATGGAGCATCACTCCAACATCGTGCCCTGGCATTTCATTCGCGAGCAGCAGGGCGCCAAGCTCGTCTGGGTTCCGGTCGATGACGAGGGCGCGTTCCACATCGAGGACTTCGAGAAGAGCCTAACGGAACGCACCAAGCTCGTCGCCATCACACATATGTCGAATGCGCTGGGCACCCTCGTTCCGGTCAAGGAAGTCTGCCGCATTGCCCATGAGCGCGGCATTCCGGTGCTGATCGACGGTTCGCAAGGCGCGGTCCACCTGCCTGTCGATGTCCAGGATATCGATTGCGACTGGTATGTGATGACCGGCCACAAGCTTTACGGTCCTTCGGGGATCGGCGTGCTTTACGGTAAGAAGGATCGGCTTCGGGAGATGCGTCCCTTCCAGGGCGGCGGCGAGATGATCTTCGAGGTGACGGAAGACAACGTTACTTACAACGATCCGCCGCATCGTTTCGAAGCAGGCACGCCGCCGATCGTTCAGGCGATCGGCCTCGGCTATGCGCTGGACTACATGGAAAAAGTCGGCCGCGAGGCGATCTCGCGCCATGAAGCCGATCTGACGGCCTATGCCACCGAACGGTTGCGGTCGATCAACTCACTGCGTGTTTTCGGAACGGCGCCGGGCAAGGGCGGTATCTTCGCCTTCGAGCTGGCCGGCCTACACGCGCACGACGTGTCGATGGTTATCGACCGGCAGGGCGTTGCGGTTCGCGCCGGCACCCATTGCGCCATGCCGCTCTTGAAACGGTTTGGCGTCACCTCCACATGCCGAGCATCCTTCGGCATGTACAACACGCGCGCCGAGGTTGATGCCCTGGCCGATGCGCTGGAATATGCGCGCAAGTTCTTTGCCTGAGGAGTGCCTTATGAGCCTGGACGAAAGCGAACAGAAAATCGACGTGCGCGAGGGCATCGTGCATTCGAGCATTCCGGCCGACGAGCTGGCGCGCCTCAGTGATGACGTCATTAGCGCGCTGAAGACCGTCTACGACCCGGAAATCCCGGCCGATATCTTTGAACTCGGCCTGGTCTACAAGATCGACATCGAAGACGACCGCATGGTGAAGATCGTCATGACGCTGACGGCGCCAGGATGCCCGGTAGCCGGCGAAATGCCGGGCTGGGTCGAAAACGCCGTCGGTGCCGTCGAAGGCGTTTCTGGCGTCGAAGTCGAGATGACCTTCGATCCGCCGTGGACGCCGGACCGCATGTCGGAAGAGGCGCAGGTCGCCGTCGGTTGGTACTAGCATGACCCCGAAAAGTTGCAGACTTTTCGGACAGGATCATGCGGCGGACTGGTATTGATCGGTTAAGCTGCTGGCACTACATTTGAATCGTGAAACGCCGGACCTTGAATCCGTGCGCGGAAGGAGAAGAGGCCGATGGGCTTTGCAGTAATGAGCATGACGGAAACCGCCGCAAGCCGCGTCAAGGCGATCGTCGAGAATTCCGGGCCGGATGCCAAGGGCATCCGCGTCGGCATCAAGAAGGGCGGTTGCGCCGGGATGGAATATACCATCGATCTGGTGACCGAACCGAATGCCAAGGACGACCTGATCGAGCGCGACGGCGCCAAGGTCTGGGTCGAGCCGTCTGCGGTGCTCTACCTGCTCGGCACGGAGATGGGCTTCGAGATGACGACCCTGCGCTCCGGCTTCATCTTCACGAACCCGAACCAGACGTCCGCCTGTGGCTGCGGCGAATCCGTGGAGCTGAAACCGGCGGATCTGGCAGCGCTTGCCGCTCGTGGCGATGCGGTGGTCCCTGCGGCGCACTAACGCTTTCGGGATCGAGATCCGAAGAGCCGCCAGCGATGGCGGCTTTGTTATTTTTGATTTGCCCCTTTTCGGCGCCAAACCAGTTTCTGCCGTATGATCATCGAAACGCTGCTTGTGCTTTTCGTCAAAGGCGCTTTGCTTGGCCTTGTCGTCACCGCGCCGCCAGGCCCGATCGCGACGCTGTGCATCAATCGCAGCCTTCATCGCGGGTTCGGTTCGGGGGTGGCGATCGGCATTGGCGCGGCGCTGGGGGATTCCTGTTACGCGCTGGTTGCCGCGGCAGGGCTTGCGATGGTGTCTGATGCCCTGGATTCTTATTCCCTGCCGATTGCGGCGGCCGGTGGTATCGTGCTCATCGTTCTTGGCATCCGCGATCTTATGACGCCGCCGGCAGAGGCGGTGGAAGTCGGCGCCCGCAATTTTTTTCGGACCGTCGTGTCAACCTTCCTGCTGGCAATTTCCAATCCCGGCGCGTTTCTATCCTTCGGCGGCCTCTTTGCGGGGCTGGGCCTGGTGAACGGCAATACGGTGACGGAGACCGCGGCGATCGTCACCGGTGTGTTCTTCGGCGCGATGGTCTGGTGGACGGCGTTGAGCGCGGCGGTCAATCTCGCCCGCGACAGGATTTCAAGCGATCTGACGCTGCTGATCCGACGCATCTCCGGCGGCCTGATTATCGCCTTCGGTGTCGTCGTGCTCGGTTATGCCGGGACGCTGCTGTAACGCGCTTTCATCGCTGATGATCGAGGCGATGCGCGGGATCGGCGGGCGCGCTTTCCTAATCCCGCTTTATGCTCATCAGCACGTCCCACATGTCCGCACCTGTCTCGAACACG
Organism: Rhizobium sp. P32RR-XVIII; assembly: GCF_012641395.1. Classification (GTDB taxonomy): domain Bacteria; phylum Pseudomonadota; class Alphaproteobacteria; order Rhizobiales; family Rhizobiaceae; genus Rhizobium. Next base: position 386,539 of record NZ_JABAIH010000005.1, read on the forward strand.
CTGGCGCTGGCGGCAAAGCTCTGCTTGGCTTGGAGCAGGTCTGTCAGTTCGGTGGCCGGATCGACTTCGCCATCGGTCTGGCTGACGATCGCCTGAACGCCATTCGGGGAGAGGGATTGCAGGCGGGTATTCAGCGCCTGGTACCCGGGCGTACTGGCATTCGCAACATTGTTGGCAATTGCGCTTACGCGCGTCGTCTGCGCCAGCATTCCCGAAAGAGCGGTACTCGTGATGCCTGATATGCTCATCGGTCCTATCCCTGAAAGGTTAGATGGAGCCTTTCTACAGGCAGGAGCTTAGGGAATGCTGAAGGGGCTGGGTTAGCGAAGAGCTGCAAGCAGGCGCGCATTATCGCGGTTTCTGTATTGTATTGGCACGGAACTCAGCCGACAGCGCCTGCTTCTCGGCGGAACCGGCCCACCGTGGGTTTCGGCATTCCTTCATACCAAAGGATGCGGCCACTCGCGTGCGACGAGAGCTTTCAATCTGGCAGTGAAGGTAAAGATGTGCCATATTCGCGCTTAGGACGACTGCCTACACTGGGGCAGACGCCAGAGCGAGCATTTTATCGCTAGCCATTGACGCTTCGATGGCGGGGACGCCTATCGCCACCTTATGGCGACTAATCAGAGCTGCATTCACATACCCAGTATATCCCGCTGTGCCGGCCGCCGCGCCGCGCAGTTTCACAAACTCAGATCGTCGCAGACATGAGGGTGTGTACCCTTATGCTGTGAGAAGACAATCGCGATTTAGACCAAGTGAAACGGAGGGTATAATCATGAGTAGCACGAGAAATCTTTGCCTTGGTTTGCTGGCTTCCGCGTTCGCCACCGCGCTGGGTGCGCCGACTGTCGCACAGCAGCAGCCAAAACCTAACATCCTTGTCATTATGGGCGACGATATCGGCTGGTTCAACCTTGGCGCCTATCACCGCGGAATCATGTCCGGGAAGACGCCCAACCTCGACAAGCTGGCGTCCGAAGGCATGATGTTCACCGACTATTATGCAGAGGCGAGTTGCACTGCCGGCCGGGCGAGTTTCATCACCGGAGAAATTCCATTGCGTACCGGCCTGACGACTGTTGGTCAGGCGGGCGCGGACGTTGGCATGCCTGACAAGGCGGCAACCCTAGCCGCCGTTCTCAAGAACGAGGGATATGCCACCGGTCAGTTCGGCAAGAACCATCTTGGCGACTTGAACAAGTATCTGCCGACACTGCATGGCTTCGATGAGTTCTTTGGCTATCTCTATCACCTCGATGCGATGTCAGACCCCTATTGGTATTCGTTTCCGAATGACCAATCGTACCGGGATAAAGTCGGGCCGCGCAATTTGGTCCACACCTTTGCAATGGACACGGACGACACGACCGAGCAGCCGCGCTGGGGCAAGATCGGCAAGCAGAGGATCGTGGACGAGGGTCCCCTGGCACCATATCCCGACATGTCCAACGTGCCGAACATGCATGACGTCATGCCCAAGGCCAAGTACGACATGGGCACGTTCGACGAAGTGCTGGTCAAGGCTTCGTGCGACTTCATGGACAAAGCCAAGACTGACGCCAAGCCGTTTTTCGTCTGGCACAACACGACGCGCATGCACGTCTGGACTTTTCTGTCGCCTAAATACCAAGCCCTCATGAACAGCGACTCCAACTATGGCCTTGAGGAAGCCGGAGTGGCGCAGCTTGATGACAACGTCGGCGCTCTTCTCAAATGCGTGGAAGATGCGGGCGAGACCGACAACACCATTGTCGTCTTCACGACCGACAATGGGGCGGAGGTGTTTACCTGGCCCGATGGCGGCATGACCCCGTTCAAGGGCACCAAGGGTACCGTGATGGAAGGTGGCTTCCGCGCACCGGCCATCATTCGCTGGCCGGGCAAGGTCAGGCCGGGTACCGTCGAGAATGGTATATTTTCGGCCCTGGATTGGTTCCCGACGCTGGCGGCGGCCGCTGGCAACACCGAGATCACCGACCAGCTGCTTAAAGGTGTGAAGCTGGGCGATACGACCTACAAGAACCATCTTGATGGCTACAATCAGATGGACCTGTTGATGGGCAAATCACCATCCGCGCGGCATGAGTTTTTCTACTTCGCCGGCCCTGCTCTCGGGGCAGTTCGGATCGATAACTTCAAGTTCCAGTTCTTGCAGCAGCCGCAGGGCTGGCCCGGCGGAAAGGTAACGACGGACATGCCCACCATGGTCAATATCCGTCAGGATCCCTTCGAGCGGACACCATCGATTGGCGAGCAAAGCCTCAATGACCTCGGCGGAGGTTACATGAATGACTTCTTTGCCCGCGAGTTCTGGCGCTTCGTCAGCGTCCAGCAGGAAGTCGGGAAACTTGCCCTCACGGCAGTTGACTACCCGCCGATGCAGGACCCGGCTTCCTTCAATCTCGATGCTGTGAAGAGGCAGATCGACGCGGCCATCCGGAACAAGCCGGGCAACTAGTCGAGTGCGGTCAAGACCACGGGCGGCCCGGAAGGGCTGCCCTGTTCTCCTGAACGCGCAGGCGCCCGTCGGTCTATTGCCAGTTATCCCAGCCGTAGCGAACCACGCCGACCATCGGACCGCCGCCGGCGAATACGCCGCGAACGGGATCCCATCCATCGGCCTCGTAGCCGCTCTTGACGCCGCCGACACGAGGGTCGCCGTCGATCCAGTCCCAGAGCGGACCGCCCGACCAGCCGCCGGCGAAGGCGGTGGAATAATCGACCTCCAGTTCCAGGCTGTCGTTGTCGTCGCCATCGATATCCTCGATGTCAATGTTGACGTCCATCACCGGATCCTGTCCACTCATATAGACTGAGGGATAGCCGATGCTGAGCCAGCGGCGGTCGTAATATTTGTCCTCGTCGCCGAAGGACTGCGAGCCCATCCAGCCGACACGCTCGCCGAGCGGGGCATAGAGGCGGCAGATGACGTAGTCGAGACCGTAGGGATCCTCATGCGGCCGATATCCGTGAACCGATTGCACGTAGGAGCGTCCATAGGGCTCAAGGCCGCTGACGTAGCCGGGCGAAAAGCGCATCCACCAGCCTTCTGGCGGATGATCCCATGGCATCAGGTGGCTGGCAGTCAACATCAGATTTGGCCCAACCAGCGTGCCCGTGCCCCAGCCGAGAGGACGATCGAAACTCGTTCCGTGGCCATACTCGACGCGGCCGACGGTGGAATAAGGATAAAGGCAAGGCGGCAGTTCCGATCGGCTCAACGTCTTCATCACCGGCAGCCCAAGAAGCAGGAGCGTGGTGGCGCGAGGGAAGGCCATGGCGTTGGGCCGGCGGGCGCGGGGCCGAAATGGTATGAGGGGCGGTAGATGGGTGAGCGTTGTCCAGGCGGGGCGATAACCCTCGATGATCCCCGCTGTCGGCATCTTGAGCGCCGTGATTGGCTCCAGCACGGCATCTTTGCCGCTCTGTCCCTCGCAGGCTTTGCCGGCGACCTGTTCGGTCAGGATCGCTTTCTTGATATCGTCGGGGAAGGGCTCCGTCGCTGGCTGGTCGGGGAGTGCCCACAATTCCATAGCGTCCATCGTACTCTCCTCTCCTGTTCGAGCACTCAGAATATGAAAACATGCTAATGTTTTAAAGGCAATCTGGGGGCGATGCCTTGGCAATCTTCCAGTCGAGGTTTACCATCTGTTCGGCAGATGGAGGCTCGCATGTCTTCAAGCTTCACTGTTCACGATGCGGCTGGCTACGAACAGCTCATGGGACGCTGGAGCCAGAAGCTCGCGCTTCCATTCATAGAGTTCGCGGGCCTCGCCGATGGCGAGAAAGTACTTGACATCGGCTGCGGCACCGGCAGCCTCACCTTCGCGCTCGACCGAGCCGCCAGTCTCGGCGAGATCACCGCGATCGACTATTCGCCCGTCTTCGTCGAGGAGACAATTCGGCGCAACACCAGCCCTCGCATTAAGATCAGCCAGGCGGATGCCTGCTCCTTGCCATTTGAAGACGGAACCTTCGACCGTGCTTTGGCGCTGCTCGTCCTACATTTCGTGCCCGAGGCCGATACGGCGGTGGCGGAGATGGGCCGCGTCGTGCGGCCCGGCGGCACGGTGGCGGCAGCCGTCTGGGATCATCTCGGCGGCATGCCGGTCATGCGCATGATGGTCGACACGGTGGCGGCGCTCAGTGAGGCCGGGCGCCAGCTACGCAGTCGCTATTGCTTTCAGCCGATGATGCAGCCGGGCGAAATGAAGCGGGCTTTTGTCGAGCAAGGCCTCATGGATGTTGCGGAGACACAGCTGCTGATCCGCATGGAATACCAGAACTTCGCTGACTTCTGGGCACCTATCGCCGCGGGCGAAGGGCCTCTTGGTCAATATATGACGACGCTCGGCGCCTCGGAGCGAGCCCGCGTCGATGCCGCCATCCGCGATGCCTATGAGGCGGGGCGACCGGACGGCGCGCGATCCTTTGCCAATGTCGCGTGGGCCTGCCGAGGCATTGTTCCCTGAGGCCCAAGCAGCTCGAGTGCGAGGGGCCGCTACAGCAGACTGTCATTGCTGTGCCGGCTGGAAGAGTTCGACGAAATTCCCGGAAGGATCGACCAGCAGGATTTGAGCGCCTCCGGGCCCTTTGACGATGTCGTTCCGGAAACGGACGCCAGCAGTGCGCAGCCGCGCGACGGTGGCAGGCAAATCATCAACGATGAGATGAATGCGATTCCAGCCGCCCGGCTTTGGCTGTTCGCCATCCGGCATAGGCCGACCAGCCGAGCTTGTCGGCCCGCTCAAAAGGAGCCGTAAATTCCCCAGCTGCACATCCGCGAAGGCCGGAGCATAGTTCGTCAGAAGCGAGAAGCCGAGGTGGCTCGTATACCATGTGATAGCGGCCTCCACATCATCGACCATGTAGCGGACATTGACGGTGGTTTCCGGCATTGTTCTCACTCCCGCACTCAACGGGCACGTTCAGGCTGACCCGTGGCCGTCATGCACACGCCACTACTTTTACCACAGCTGAGGCACGGCCGATCGAAAAAAGCGAAGTGAGATTTGCAGGAGCCCCTTCTCCCGGGGCAGGGAGAAGGGGATCTTCAAGTTATTCGGCAGCCTCGGCGTAGCTCTCCACCGGCGGGCAGGTGCAGAGCAGGTTGCGGTCGCCATAGACGTTGTCGACGCGGTTGACCGGCGACCAGTATTTGTCGACGCGGAAGGCACCTGGCGGGAAGCAGGCCTGTTCGCGCGAGTATGGGCGGTCCCATTCGCCGACCAGGTCTTCGACCGTGTGCGGGGCATTCTTCAGCGGGTTGTTCGCCTTGTCGGAGCGGCCTTCCTCGATGTCGCGGGCTTCCTGGCGGATCGCCAGCATCGCCTCGCAAAAGCGGTCGAGTTCGGCCTTGGTTTCCGATTCAGTCGGCTCGATCATCAATGTGCCTGATACCGGCCAGCTCATGGTCGGTGCGTGGAAGCCGCAGTCGATCAGGCGCTTGGCGACGTCGTCGACCGTGACGCCGGCGCTGTCGACCAGCGGGCGCGTGTCGATGATGCATTCATGCGCGACACGGCCGGCCTCGGATTTGTAGAGCACGTCGTAGGCGCCCTTGAGGCGGGCGGCGATGTAGTTGGCATTGAGGATCGCGACCTTGGTCGCCTGCGTCAGGCCTTCGCCGCCCATCATCAGGCAGTAGCTCCACGAGATCGGCAGGATCGACGCCGAGCCGAAGGCTGCCGCCGAGACCGCACCGGAGCGACCGTCGGTTTCCGGATGGCCGGGGAGGTAGGGCGCCAGATGCGCCTTGACGCCGATCGGCCCCATGCCAGGACCGCCGCCGCCGTGCGGAATGCAGAAGGTCTTGTGCAGGTTGAGGTGGGAAACGTCCGAGCCGATGTCACCGGGACGGGACAGGCCGACCATGGCGTTCATGTTGGCGCCGTCGAGATAGACCTGGCCGCCGTGGCTATGGACGATGTCGCAGATTTCCCTGACGGTCTCCTCGAAGACGCCGTGCGTCGACGGGTAGGTGATCATGCAGCAGGAGAGGTTCTCCGAATACTGCTCCGCCTTGGCACGGAAGTCATCCATGTCGATGTCGCCGTTGTCGCGAACCTTGACCACGACCACCTTCATGCCGGCCATCTGCGCAGAGGCTGGGTTGGTGCCGTGTGCCGAGGTCGGGATGAGGCAGACGTCGCGATGCGTATCGCCATTCGCCAGGTGATAGTTGCGGATCGTCAAGAGGCCGGCATATTCGCCCTGCGCGCCGGAATTCGGCTGCATCGAGAAGGCGTCGTAGCCGGTCACCGCGCAGAGCTTTTCGATGAGATCGTCGATCATCTCGCGATAGCCCAGCGCTTGGTCGGCCGGCACGAAAGGATGGATGTCGGAAAATTCCGGCCAGGTGATCGGCAGCATTTCCGCCGTCGCATTCAGCTTCATCGTGCAGGAACCGAGCGGGATCATCGCCCGGTCGAGCGCCAGGTCGCGGTCCGAAAGCCGGCGGATGTAGCGGGTCATTTCGCTTTCGGCGCGGTTCATGTGGAAGATCGGATGCGTCAGGTAATCGCTGGTGCGCAGCAGATCCTTCGGCAGGCGGTAGCCCGGCTCGAAATCGGCGATCGCGAAGTTGCCGCCGAAGGCGCGCCAGACGGCCTCAAGGGTTGCAGGGCGGGTGCGCTCGTCGAGGCTCATGCCGATCTTCGTATCGCCCACCTTGCGAAGGTTGACGCCTTCCGCAACGGCGGCGCGCAGGATGAGGCCCTGCATATGGCCGACGTCCACGGTGAACGTGTCGAAGAAGGTTTCCGGCTCGACCGTGTAGCCGAGCTTTTCGAGACCCTTTGCCATCAGCACCGCCTTCTGGTGGACCTGCTGGGCAATCGCCTTGATGCCCTTCGGACCGTGGAAAACGGCATACATGGAGGCCATCACGGCCAGCAGCACCTGTGCGGTGCAGATGTTCGACGTCGCCTTTTCGCGGCGGATATGCTGCTCGCGGGTCTGCAGCGACAGGCGGTAAGCGCGGTTACCGCGCGCATCGACGGAGACGCCGACGAGACGGCCGGGCATGGAGCGCTTGATCGCATCCTTGACGGACATGTAGGCCGCATGCGGACCGCCATAGCCGACCGGAACGCCGAAGCGCTGCGAGGAGCCGATGGCGATATCGGCGCCCATTTCGCCAGGCGACTTCAGGAGCGTCAGGGCCAGGATATCGGCTGCGACGACGGCGATCGCGCCGGTCTGGTGGAGGCGGGCGATCAGGCCGGAGAAATCATGCACATGGCCGTGCGTGCCCGGATACTGGAAGATCGCGCCGAAGACTTCAGTCGGGTCGAGATCGGTGAAAGGGTTGCCGACGATGACGGTCCAGCCGAGCGGCTCGGCGCGGGTGCGGATGAGCGCGATTGTCTGCGGATGGCAGTCGGCATCGACGAAGAAGGCCTTTGCCTTCGACTTGGAGACGCGTTCGGCCATAGCCATGGCTTCGGCGGCGGCCGTGGCCTCGTCGAGCAGCGAGGCATTGGCGACGTCGAGGCCGGTGAGGTCGCAGATCATCGTCTGGTAGTTCAGCAGCGCCTCGAGGCGGCCCTGGCTGATTTCAGGCTGGTAGGGCGTGTAGGCCGTGTACCAGGCCGGGTTTTCGAGGATGGTGCGCTGGATGACCGGCGGCGTGATCGTGCCGTAATATCCCTGGCCGATCAGCGAGGTCAGCACCTTGTTCTTGTTGGCGGTCTCGCGCAGCTTGTCGAGCGCCTCGCGCTCTGTCATCGGGGCGCCCCATGCCAGCGGCTGCTTCTGGCGGATGGAGGGTGGCACCGTCGCATCAATCAAGGCATTGAGGCTGCCGTAGCCGATGACCTTCAGCATGTCAGCCATTTCAGCCGGCGAGGGGCCGATATGGCGGCGATTGGCGAAGTCGTAGGGCTGGTAGTCCGTGAACTGGAATTCCGTGGGCGTCGTCATTACGCGGTGAGCTCCTTGTAGGCCGCCTCTTCGAGGAGGCCATCTGCATCGGCCGGGTTCTTGAGCTTCAGCTTGAAGAACCAGCCGGCACCCTGCGGGTCGGAATTCACCAGCGACGGATCGGCGGTAATTGCCAGGTTGACTTCAGTGATCTCGCCATCGAGCGGACAATAAACGTCGGAAGCAGCCTTTACGGATTCGACCGTCGCGGCGGCATCATTCTTGGAGAAGCTGCTGCCTACTTCTGGCAGTTCGACGAAAACGAGGTCGCCGAGTTGATCGACGGCATAGCTCGTGATCCCGACCGTCGCAACGCCGCCTTCAATCTTCAGCCACTCGTGTTCTTCGGTAAATTTCAGCATGGTTCGTCCTCTCTGGAAAACTATTAGCGTTTATAGGTCGGCGTGATGAAGGGAAGCGCAATGACGGTGAGGGGCAGGTACTTGCCGCGCACTTCGGCGTAAATCTGAGTTCCCGCGGCCGAATGCGAAACCGGCACGTAGCCCATGGCAACCGGACCTTCTACACTGGGACCGAAGCCGCCCGAGGTGACTTCGCCGATCTCGGTCTTGCCTTCGGCATCCGCGTAAAGCTTTGAGTGGCCGCGCACCGGCGCCTTGCCCTCGGGCTTCAGGCCGACGCGGCGGCGCTTGGCGCCATTGTCGAGTTCGGAAAGAATGCGTTCGGCACCCGGAAAACCGCCGGCGCGCGCTCCGCCCGTCCTACGGGCCTTCTGCATGGCCCATTCGAGCGCGGCCTCGATCGGCGTAGTCGTCGTGTCAATGTCGTTGCCATAGAGGCAGAGACCGGCTTCCAGCCGAAGTGAATCGCGGGCTCCAAGACCGATCGGCTGCACGTCCGGATGCTCGAGCAGCCGTTTGGCGATATCTTCGGCCATCTCCTGCGGTACCGAGATTTCGTAGCCGTCTTCGCCGGTGTAGCCGGAGCGGGACACAAGACAGGAGACATCGTGCAGGCGGCAATGGCGCACGTCCATGAACTTCATCGCGGCGACGTCGGCCCAGAGTTCGGCGAGCACATCGACTGCGTGCGGCCCCTGAAGAGCGATCAGTGCCCGATCGAGCACGGTAATGTCGCAGCGGTCGCCGATATGCTTCCGCAGATGCGCGACGTCGGCCTCCTTGCAGGCGGCGTTGACCACGACGAAGAGGTGGTCGTCGAGATGGGCGATCATCAGGTCGTCGAGGATGCCGCCGTTCTCGTCGGTGAAGAAGCCATAACGCTGGCGCCCTTCCGCCAGACCGAGGATGTCCACCGGGACGAGGCTTTCCAGCGCAAGCGCGGCGTCTTCGTATTTGCCGGACTTCGCCTTCACGATGACCTGGCCCATGTGCGAGACATCGAACAGGCCGCCTGCGGTGCGCGTCTGCAGGTGTTCCTTCATGACGCCCGCCGGATATTGCACCGGCATCTCGTAGCCTGCAAAGGGGACCATGCGGGCGCCGAGCGAAAGATGCAGCGCGTGAAGCGGAGTTTTCTTGAGGGCAGCAGTATCGTCCAATGACGCCTCCGGGGTTTGCGCGTGGAATCCCAAGCGCGGGCTCAAATCTGCAGGCACCGCCGCGCCTGTCTTTCGAGCCCCCTCTGTCCCTGTGCCTGAGATTGTTATCCCTTCGGCGAGCGTTTCGAGAACGCTTCTCTCCAGAGTTCCGTCTGCCCCTTGTGGTCCTTTTGCCTGAGAGTTTCCGGGGCGGTTGCTCCTTCGGCACCGGTCGCTAGCGGACCGGATTCTCCCAACAAGGTCGCCGCAATTATCCGGCGGAGCGGGTTGTTGGCAAGGGGGAATGTCGCCGCCGAGCAAATTTTTGTCGCGCTTTCCGTGGGCCAGCGTCTGATCTGCGGCAAAACGCTTTTGCTTTTTGCCGGTAAAGTGGTTAATCGCAAAGTCGCCGAGGGGATTTGATGACGGACAGGAGCCGAAGAGCTGGGATGCTGACACGCGTAGTCTGCGCGTTGAGCCTGCTTTTGCTCGGCCTTGCGCATCAGGCTCCGCAGGTCTCGGCCGAGCCCGCTTATAACGGCGCGGAATACGGCCTGCCGGACGGCTCGTATGCCTCGCTCTGCGTGACGGTCACCGACACTGATGGCAGGGCGGTTCCGCCGAAGCCGAATTGTGAAGTCTGCCGGCTCGCGGCTTCCGTCATTTTGCCAGGGCCTGACTCCGGCTCGTGGCTGCATCTCGAATTCGCCTCGCTGCATAATCCGCCGGTTGAGGCGCATGTGACTATCGGCGCGCGTGCCGTCGAACAGCCGAAATCCAGGGGGCCCCCGGCTCTGGTCTGATCTCCAGCCATGACCGAAATGACACTATAGTGCCGGTACGCCAGGGTTCGCAGGTAGTAACCGGCGGGGAGATATTCCAATGAAGGCAATTAAAACACTCGGCGGCGTCGCGCTGCTTTCCGCTACCACGTTCACCGCCGCGCAGGCACATGTGAGTTTCCTAGATCCGCAGGCGCCGCAAGAGAAGACGATCCTTGTCACGCTGCAGGTCTCGCATGGATGCGACGGCAAGACGACGAACGAGGTACAGGTCAAACTGCCCGAAGGGTTTGTGTTCGCAAAGCCGCAGCCAAAGGCGGGCTGGGAACTCGAGATCGTCAAGGGCGACTACAAGAAGAGTTACGACAATCACGGCACCGCAGTAACATCCGGCGCTGTCGAGATCCGCTGGAAGGGCGGCAATCTCTCCGACGATTTCTACGACACCTTCGTCATTCAGGGTAAGATCTCTAGGGTCGAAGGCGGGACGCCGCTCGCTTTTCCGGTCACCCAGCTTTGTGGCGATGCCGTAGCAGCTTGGGATGAGGTCGCCAAGGAAGGCGGCAATCCGCACAAGCTCAAAAACCCGGCGCCGTTGCTGACGGTCGTTGCAGGCGCGGAACATGATCACGGCCATGATGATATGGCTGGCATGGATATGAGCGGCATGGCAGGTGACACGGTAACGCTCGGCGATCTCCAGATTTCCGGCGCTTTTGCAAAGGCGATGCTTCCCGGCCAGCCGGTCGGTGGCGGCTTCTTCACCATCAGCAACAACGGCAAGACCGACGACAGGCTCGTCTCGATCTCGTCCCCCAATGCGGGCGAAGTTGAATTGCACGAGATGGCGATGCAGGACAATGTCATGAAGATGCGGGAGCTGAAGGACGGTATTCCCGTGCCGGCTGGCGGGACCGTGACGCTCGCACCGGGAGGCCTGCACCTGATGTTCCAGAAGGTCAAGGCGCCGTTCAAGCAGGGCGACAGCGTGCCCGTGACACTGACCTTCGAGAAAGCCGGCAAGGTCGATCTGACGTTGAAGGTGCTTTCGGCTCAGGGCAAGTGATCAGGCGGAGGCCCGCGGCATGCGTCGCGGGCTTTTCGCTTCCCCGGCGACGGAATTCAGGAATCTTCGTAGGATTTCAGAGCCTGCCGTAAACCGGCCTGCGGCTGCTTGTTGCCACTCGTCATGAGGTCGAGAGCGATCTCGGTCGATTGGATGATGTTCTGGGTTTCCTCGACTTCATCCGCCGTCGTGCCCTTGAGCTGGCGATCGGCGATACGGCGCGCATCCTTGGCGGCAATGCTCGCAGGCACGCGGGGAGCGATCCTCAGCGTCTCGAAAGCGGCAGCGGCGGTGCTCGCGGATATCGTAATGACCTGTGCCATACTGATATGGTACAGGCTCTTTGTTTGTGTCCGGCTAAAGAAATTAATAGCATTTTACTGAACTGCAGATCTTTTCCTGCCGCTTGGAATCCATGGATTTGTGACGTAAGGCGAACGCATGATTCAGGCTTTTCTTGTGGGCGCCGGCGGCGCCATCGGTTCGCTTCTGAGATATTATGTCGGCCAATGGTCGCTTCGGCTCATGGGGCCGAACTTTCCGTGGGGCACGCTGATCATCAACATCGTGGGATGCTTTGCCATCGGCGTTCTTGCTGAAATGATCGCACGCAGGTTCAACGCCTCTGTCGAACTGAGGCTTCTGCTCATCACCGGCTTTCTCGGCGGCTTCACAACCTTCTCGGCCTTTTCGCTCGATGCGATTTCGCTCTTCGAGCGCGGCGACGCTGTCTCCGGCTGGCTCTACATCACCGCAAGCGTCGGGTTTTCGATGGCCGCTGTCACGGCTGGACTCGCCGCGGCGCGTGCTTTGATCTGAAAGGCGGTTTCCGCGCGCGGAAAAATGATCTAAAGCCAGCGGCAACAGCCGCGTGGCGCGCTCAAGATATCCCGAAAGAACAAGAATGGCCGGTATCGAACATATCAAGGTGGAAGCCGACGAGGCGGGCATGCGGCTCGACCGCTGGTTCAAGGTTCATTTTCCGGGCCTCGGCTTCGGCCAGCTGCAGAAGCTGTTGCGCTCGGGCCAGGTCCGCGTCGACGGCGGGCGGGTCAAGACCGACGCGCGCGTGCAGCCCGGCCAAATGGTCCGCGTGCCACCGCTCGATGTCGACACCAAGGTGAAATCAGGGCCGATTGCCGGCAAGGACCTGAAGCACTCCGGTGATGCGGAGCTTCTGGCCCGCATGGTCCTTCACGAGGACGACAAGGTGATCGTGCTCAACAAACCTGCCGGCCTCGCCGTTCAGGGCGGCTCCGGCGTCAGCCGTCACATCGACAAGATGCTGGAGGCATGGACGAGCCCGAAGGGCGAAAAGCCGCGGCTCGTGCATCGTCTCGACCGCGATACATCGGGCGTACTCGTGATCGCCCGCACGCGCGGGGCGGCGCAGAAGCTCACCGCGGCCTTCCGCGAGCGGGATACCAAGAAAACCTATTGGTCGCTGGTGAAGGGCGTGCCTCGCAAGCACGAGGACAAGATCTCCACCTGGCTGGTCAAGGAGGCGACCGCGGACGGCGATCGCATGCGTATCGCCAAGCATGGCGAGGATGGTGCGGATCATGCCGTATCCTACTACCGCGTGCTCGAAACGGCAGCACAGCGCCTCGCATGGCTTGAGATGGAGCCCTATACCGGCCGGACGCACCAGCTCCGCGTTCACGCGCTCCATATCGGCCATCCGATCATCGGCGATCCGAAATATTTCGACGACGACCCGAATTGGGATTTCCCGGGCGGCATCCAGAAGCGCCTGCATCTGCACGCGCGCCATATCGATATTCCGCACCCCTCCGGTGGCCGCCTCCGCATTACGGCGCCACTGCCGCCACACATGGTGCAAAGCTGGAACCTGCTTGGCTTCGATGAAAATTCGGCAGACGGAGCTTATGACGAATGAAGCTCGTTCTGTTCGATTGCGACGGCACGCTGGTTGACAGCGCAAGCCTCATCCACGAAGTCATGGCCCGAACTTTCGAGCATTTCGGTCACGAACGGCCCGCGGTTGCGGCGACCAAGTCCATCATTGGCCTGACGCTCGACATTGCCATTGCCCGTATGCAAGGCAAGCCGCATGTCGACGACGAGGCGATTGCCATGACCGCGCACTATAAGGCGATCTATATGGATGTCCGTCAGGAGCCGGGCATGGACGTTCCGCTGTTCGCCGGCATAAAGCCGATGATCGAGACGCTGGCCGAAAGGGAAGACATCCTGATCGGCGCCGTCACCGGAAAATCGCGACGTGGGCTCGTGAACATTCTGGAAACCCACGGTTTCGCGCCGCATTTCATCGTCTCCCGAACAGCCGACGATTGTCCGTCCAAACCGCATCCGGCGATGGTGACCGAATGCTGTGACGAGGCCGGGATGAGCCCGGCCGATGCCATTGTCGTCGGCGACGCAATTTACGACATGCAGATGGCAAAGGCTGCAGGTGCGAAGGCAATCGGTGTATCCTGGGGATATGCGAGTGTTGACGATCTGATCGCCGGCGGCGCTGATGCCATCGCCTACCATCCGAATGACGTGCTTTCCAATTTTTGAGGTGACGCTATGCGCGACCTGCTGAACGACCTATCCGAGGGCCTGAGCCATCCTGATCCGACCCGCCGTGCGCAGATCCAGATGAAGAAGCCGCTTCCGGCTCGCTTCTACAAAAGCGCGGCGGTTGCAGAGCGGGGGGATGAGGGTTTCGCAATCGAGCTCGACGGCAAGGTCGTGCGCACCCCGGCCAAGCAGATTCTGGCGGTGCCGGTTCGGGCGCTGGCGGATCTCATCGCCGCCGAATGGGATGCGCAGGCGGAGGTCATCGATCCGGTGACCATGCCGGTGACCCGTCTCGTCAACACCGCGCTGGACGGCGTTGCCAACGACCCGCAAGCCGTCTTTGAAGATATCTTGCGTTTCTCCACGAGCGATCTTCTCTGCTATCGCGCCGAAAGCCCCGAAGCTCTGGTGCAGCGCCAGACCGAGCGTTGGGATCCGGTTCTCGATTGGGCGGCGAACGATCTCGGCGCGCGGTTCATCCTAATCGAAGGCGTCATGCACCACGAACAGCCCCGCGAGGCCATCGCCGCGCTTGGGGTCACGCTGCGGAGACATGACAGTCCGCTCGCGCTTGCCGCGCTCCACACCATGACGACGCTCACAGGGTCAGCAATACTTGCACTCGCTTTCGCTGAACGCCACCTGACGACGGAGGAAGTCTGGTCGCTTGCGCATCTCGACGAGGACTGGACGATCGAGCGTTGGGGCAGCGACGAGGAGGCCGAGCTACGCCGCGCCAAGCGCTTTGATGAGTTCAAGGCTGCGGCGGATGTTTTTTTGGCGCTAAGGGCCTGAAAGACATTGCTTTGCGGACCGTTATGACGAAATCTGCGACTCCAATTGGGGAGCGCGGAATTTCGGGATGAGACGGTTGAGGTCGTGTTTTTGTCAGCTGATGCTGATTTGCGCCACGCTGACGGCCTGTGCGAGCTGGTTCTCCAGCGAACCGCCCGGTCCCATCTACGATGTTCGCAGCGCCGTCGTTCTAGGCGGCCCCGAGGTATCGCGAGAATTGCTCTCGGGTATCGGCGATCGCATAAATTCCGCCATCAATGCGACGGTTCGCACCGAGGTCTATCCGCGCGTCGTGCTGACGATTCGCGTCGCTTCCGTCCAAAAGGCGGTCGGTTTCGATCGGAACCGAAACGTTGCCAAGATCAGGATAGACGCTGCTTCCGTGGACGATGGTTCGGTCATCGCTGTCAGCGCTTTCGAGGTTACGAGCACCGCAAATGATGAGAAGATGGTCGATCAGATCCTCGCGGAGGATGTCGCCGCGCGCATCCGTTCGGCCTTCCAGCTCACGGCCGGCGGCGCTTGAAATCATGCCGCAATTTCTGCGGCGAGGGGAGATTCATGAAGGAAGTTCTCGAAGAGCTCGAGCGGCGCCGTGAGGTTGCCCGGCAAGGCGGCGGCCGCGCGCGCATCGAAGCGCAGCACAAGCGTGGCAAGCTGACGGCGCGCGAGCGCATCGACCTCTTTCTCGATGAAGGCTCGTTTGAGGAGTTCGACATGTTCGTCGAGCACCGGTCGACGGCTTTCGGCATGGACAAGAGCCGTATCGCCGGCGACGGCGTCGTCACCGGCTGGGGAACGGTCAACGGGCGGACCGTCTTCGTCTTCGCCAAGGATTTCACCGTCTTCGGCGGTTCGCTTTCCGAGGCGCATGCCGAGAAGATCATGAAGGTGCAGGACATGGCGCTCAAGAACCGAGCGCCGATCGTCGGCATCTATGACGCGGGCGGTGCGCGCATTCAGGAAGGCGTTGCGGCGCTCGGCGGCTATGCCGAGGTCTTCCAGCGCAATGTGCTCGCCTCCGGCGTCATTCCGCAGATTTCGGTGATCATGGGGCCGTGCGCGGGCGGTGACGTCTATTCGCCTGCCATGACCGATTTCATCTTCATGGTGCGCGACACCTCCTACATGTTCGTCACCGGCCCTGACGTCGTGAAGACCGTCACCAACGAAACCGTGACGTCCGAGGAACTTGGCGGCGCGACCGTCCATACAACGCGCTCCTCGATCGCCGACGGCGCCTATGACAATGATGTCGATACGCTGCTGCAGGTCCGGCGCCTTGTGGATTTCCTGCCTCTGTCGAATACCTCGCCGGTGCCGGAGATCGAATGTTACCAGTCGGTGACCGATGCGGACATGTCGCTGGACACGCTCGTCCCGGCCAATGCCAACAAACCGTATGACATCAAGGAACTGATCAACAAAGTTGCCGACGAAGGCGATTTCTTCGAGATTCAAGCCAGCTTCGCCAAGAACATCGTCTGCGGTTTCGGACGCATCGAAGGTTCGACTGTCGGCTTTGTGGCCAACCAGCCGATGGTGCTCGCCGGCGTGCTCGACAGCGATGCGTCGCGCAAGGCCGCGCGTTTCGTTCGCTTCTGCGACTGCTTCAATATTCCGATCGTCACCTTTGTCGATGTTCCGGGCTTCCTGCCGGGGACAGCGCAGGAATATGGCGGCCTGATCAAGCATGGCGCAAAGCTGCTTTTTGCCTATGCGGAGGCCACGGTGCCCAAACTGACGGTCATTACCCGCAAGGCCTTCGGCGGGGCCTACGACGTGATGGCCTCCAAGCATTTGCGAGGCGACCTCAACTACGCCTGGCCGACGGCACAGATCGCCGTGATGGGAGCGAAGGGCGCTGTGGAGATCATCTTCCGCAAGGATATCGCCGATCCGGAAAAGATCGCCGCACATACGAAGATGTACGAAGATCGATTCCTGTCGCCCTTCGTTGCCGCGGAGCGGGGCTATATCGATGAGGTGATCATGCCGCATTCGACGAGACGGCGTTTGGCGCGGGGTCTGAAGATGCTTCGCAACAAGGATCTCTCGAATCCCTGGAAGAAACACGACAATATTCCGCTCTGACGAATAAAATCGGCTCTGAGGTGTTTAGGCGCAAAAGCGTCCGGGGGGCGCGGCTTAGACTTGATCGGAGAATTTGATGTTGGAATTCGAGCGCCTCGGGCAGTACCGGCCATATGCCCTTGCAGTTCTCAGGATTGTCACCGCGCTTCTGTTCATGGAACACGCAACGCAAAAGCTCTTCAATTTTCCGCCGTGGCAATATGGCGAGATGACAACGCTGTTCACCGTTGCGGGCGTCATTGAGCTCATCGGCAGCGTCTTCATCATTCTTGGGCTTTTCACCCGGCCGGTTGCGTTCCTCCTGAGCGGCGAGATGGCGATCGCCTATTTCATGGAGCATCTCCCGATCAGCATCTTTCCAGTCATCAACGACGGGGACGGCGCCGTGCTTTTCTGCTTTATTTTCCTGTATCTGGTTTTTGCGGGGGGCGGCGCCTGGTCGTTGGACAGCCGCCGCGCCTGATATCGTCTGCTTGGGACTTGCGGCTTCAGGATACGAATTTCAGCCCCGCAATCCCTAGCACGATCAGACCGATGCAAGCGAGCCGCGTGGCGGTTGCGGGGTCACCGAGCAGCCAGACGCCCAGCAGCACCGTTCCGACGGTGCCGATGCCGGTCCAAACTGCATAGGCGGTACCGACTGGCAAAGTTTTGACCGCAAGTCCAAGAAGGACAACGCTGATAACCATCGACACCGCCGTGAAAATTGTCGGCACGGGGCGTGTGAAGCCATCGGTGTATTTCAAGCCGATTGCCCAACCACATTCGAAAAGACCTGCAAGAAACAACAGGAACCAAGCCATTTTGCTCTCCTTTAGCAAGAGCGAGGCCGTCCCCGCGACATTTGCGCCCGGAAGTCAGGCGCCGCAGTCGTCTGCGTCGACGCCTATATGCACAGTTTGACGGCTGGTTTCAAGTTGGGGATTGGCATAGCTGCCATGCCACCCGTTTCTTGCGTTCCTCGGAAAACGGGCAGGGCCTCGATGACCCAGTCAGTCTGTACTGGTCTGTGATATGCTCTTCGCGCGGCGGCAGAGCCGGTCGAAGGTTTCGAGAAAACGCGACCGGTCCTTCGGCCCGAAGGAGGCATTGTAACCTTTGCTCTCGCCAGTCTCGCGGAGATGCGCACCGAGGTCGCGCATGGCGCTCGCCATGCCGATGTTCGTTTCGTCAAAGACACGGCCGGACGGGCCGCAGACGAGCGAACCGGATGCAACACACCTGACCGCCAGAGGTACGTCTGCCGTCACCACGACGTCGCCCTTCGTTGCATGTTCCGCAATCCAGTTGTCGGCGGCATCGAAGGCATTGGAGACGATGACGTTATGAACCATCGGATCCCGCGACGACCGGAGCCCGGAATTGGCGACAAACGTCACTTCGATTCCGTGGCGTTCCGCAACTTTGAGAATTTCCGATTTCACGGGGCAAGCGTCTGCATCGACGTAGATCATGAATTTCAATCTGCTCTGACTGGAAACGCTACGCGGCCTTGGCGGGCGCGTAGCGGCGGTTCGATCCGATCTAATAGTCCGACAGTTGCCCCTCATTCAAGACGTCAGGCTTCCTTCAGTGTGCCTGCCTTTTTCGCCACCCAGGTTGCTATGACATCCATCAGCGTCGGGTTCAGGCAATCGTAGGGGGTGACGCCGAGTTCGTTCAAGCGGCCGCGCACGCCTGCCATCGCCGAAGGCGGGGTGCCCGATTCGATGATCGACGAAACGAAGGCCGCAAATGTCGGCTCGGGCCAACCGCTTTCCTGAAAACGTTCCGGGTGAATGAAGTCGAGACCCTTGAATGCGTGGTCCCGCTCCACCGGTCCGTACATGTGCACGCCACATTCCTTGCAGGCATGGCGGCGGATCATTGCGTCGGGATCGATGATCTTTAGCTTGTCGCCGTTTTCGAGAACGGTGACGTTCTCATGCGGCGTGACGGCGACGACGGAGAAGGCGGCGCCCTTCGGCTTCCAACATTTTGTGCAGCCGCAGGCGTGGTTATGGGCGATATTTCCCTTGATGGCGACTTTGACGGGACGGTCGGCGCAGGCACAGACGAGTGTCCCGCCGCCGAAATTCGCTTGTCCCGCCTTCACGCCGCCGTCGAGGGCGGGGTGTATCGATACTTGACCTGGCATATTCAACTCCTCCTCTTGGCGCAGCCCCCTAAATCGGGATCGATTTAGGGAAAGGATCATGTGCAGATTCAAAGTGCTGCAGTCCCGTTTTGTACGTCATCCATGACGCACGGTACTGCGCCTTCCCGCGGGCCGCCGGTCGAATCGAGCGACATTGAAGCCGCAGGCAAAGGGCATCTGACCTGCTTTTCGCACGGTGTCCGATGCCGCTTCTCTCGCATCGTTTTGCCGAAAGGCGTCTCCGCCCCTCGGCACTATACTTCATTCGAAGTCGCCTTGCCGCTATCCGATATTAGTAGAGCACCACGCTTCTGATGCTCTTGCCGGAATGCATGAGGTCGAAGCCCTTGTTGATGTCCTCGAGCGGCATCGTGTGCGTGATCATCGGGTCGATCTGGATCTTGCCTTCCATATACCAGTCGACGATTTTCGGCACGTCGGTGCGGCCGCGCGCGCCGCCGAAGGCAGTGCCCATCCAGGTGCGGCCGGTGACCAGCTGGAAGGGGCGGGTGGAGATTTCCTGGCCGGCGCCGGCAACGCCGATGATCACCGACTTGCCCCAGCCGCGATGCGAGGCTTCCAGCGCCTGGCGCATGACCTTGGTGTTGCCGGTGCAGTCGAACGTGTAGTCGGCACCGCCGATCTGGTCGGCGCCGCGTTTCGTCATGTTGACGAGGTACGGCACGATGTCTTCGCCGACGTCCTTCGGATTGACGAAATGCGTCATGCCGAAGCGTTCGCCCCATTCTTTCTTGTCGTTGTTGAGATCGACGCCGATGATCATGTCGGCGCCGGCAAGCCGCAGACCCTGGATGACGTTGAGGCCGATACCGCCAAGTCCGAAGACGATGGCTGTCGCGCCCATTTCGACCTTGGCCGTGTTGATGACGGCGCCGATGCCGGTTGTTACGCCGCAACCGATGTAGCAGATCTTGTCGAAGCGGGCGTCCGGATTGACTTTCGCGACGGCGATCTCCGGAAGAACCGTGTAATTGGCGAAGGTCGAGCAGCCCATGTAGTGGTGGATCTTGTCCTTGCCGATCGAAAAGCGTGACGTGCCGTCCGGCATCAGCCCCTGGCCCTGCGTTGAGCGGATCGCGGTGCAGAGGTTGGTCTTGCGGCTGAGGCATGACGGGCATTCGCGGCATTCGGGCGTGTAGAGCGGGATGACATGGTCGCCCTTCTTGACCGAGGTCACGCCCGGACCGACATCGACGACGACGCCCGCGCCCTCGTGGCCCAGGATGGCGGGGAAGAGACCTTCCGGATCGGCGCCCGAAAGCGTGAAATCATCGGTATGGCAAATGCCGGTCGCCTTGACCTCGATCAGTACTTCGCCGGCCTTGGGGCCGTCGAGCTGCACGGTCATGACTTCCAGCGGTTTTCCTGCCTGAACGGCAACGGCGGCGCGAACGTCCATCTTTTGGTCTCCCTATAGAGGATTTGTTTGCCGAACCTTGGCACGGCCAGAGAGGCACGCTCAAGCGAAAAGGGAATACGGCGCCGACATAATTGCGAAATCCGCTGGCCTGCGGCGCTTACTTTCCCCAAAGCGTCAAAAGAGCTTTTCGGCCGAGAATAGAACGGCATAACCATGAATGGCGATCGCGGCAAAGAGCCCGAAGGCAACCAGTATTCGCTCGCCGTCCTTCATCTGGTCGAGCTTGTGGCGGGGCTTTACGGAGCTGGCACCGATCATGCTCAGCAGAATGAATACGGCGAGACCGGCCATGAGCATTTTCGCGGAAATTCCGAGCTCCCAACCGATCCACAGAATGAAGATCGTGGTGGCAAAGCTGGCCCAGATCCGAGAACGCCGAGTGGTGAAGATCTGACGCAGGACCTGGCCGCCGTCGAATCTCTGCATCGGCAAAAGATTGAGCAGATTGAAACCGCCGAGGATGAGCAGGAAGATCAGCAGCGGGCTGCCCAGTTGCTCCGGCAGCAGCAGATCGCGGGCAGTGCCGTTGTATCCGGCGACCAGAATGGGCACGGCGAAGGCCGACATACCGGAGCCCATCAGCGCACAGACCGCTACTTCGAACTGGCTCTTGTAGGGCCTTCCGCCGATCGCAATGCCGCCGAGGAGCGGCACGAAGATCATGCGCACGGATTCGTGCCCGAAGGTTCGGTAGGCAGCGAGATGTCCAAGTTCATGCAGGGCGATGACAAGCGTGAGGAATGCCGAGATCATCAGGCCGGAGACCGTCAGTCCAAAGAACGGCCAGAGGAGCAGCGTCGAGATGAGGGCCAGACCGAATTGAACGGCGGGGTGCTCTACGTACCCCTGGGGAACCGATCTGCCGGTTTCCAGCCATCCTTCCAGCGCGCGCAGTTCGCGCCGCAGCACGAAGTAGCGGAAGAGAAGGGATGCGAGGCCGCGATAGCGATCGGTTTGAGTAATCTCGATTTCGGCGCCGTCCGGCAGGCGGCGGACGATCCTGCTTTCTCTGAAATCCCGCCAAAAGGCCGCATCCAGCGTGCTGTCGTCGGCAATGCGCGTGTGGAAGCCGCGTCCTCCGGCGGCCGCCAAGGGTTCCAAGGCCAGGAGCCGCCGCTGCGGTTTGCCGTTGCGGTCGAGATGGCTGTAAATCTGTTCGACCATATCCGCGCGATTATCGAGCGGCTTGCTGCTCACGACGGAATGGTGCCAGTTGGCGTTGGTACCTGAAGGATTGATGGCGCTCCACAGTTCCTCCGGCGCGCGGCGGAATCTCCGCTTGAGACAAATGGTGCGCACGCCGAGCGGCATGCGCATGAGCAGCCAGAGGAGCCCCAGATTGATGAAAAGCAGCAGGGCGGCAGATTGCAGCGCCGTCATTGGTGCCTCCGGACCCCAGCCACAGGACGAAAACGACGTATCGTAAGCTGCCAGACCTTAACAAAGGCGAAGTGCTTAGGCTCGGGGCGCAGCTGGGGCTGTCCCAATCTGGATCAGGCGAATTCCAGGATCACGGCATCGACAGCAAGGCTCTCGCCGGGCTTTGCATTGATCTTGCCAACCACCAGGTCGCGTTCGGCGCGCAGCACGTTCTCCATCTTCATGGCTTCGACGACGGCAAGGGTCTCTCCGGCCTTGACAGCCTGGCCTTCGGCGACCGCGATCGAAACCACAAGCCCGGGCATCGGGCAGAGCAGCAGCTTCGACGTATCCGGCGGAAGCTTGACGGGCATCAAGCGATCGAGTTCGGCATGACGCGGCGTGAAAACCCTGGCCAGGACGGAGAGGCCCTGCCAGTCGATACGCATGCCGCTGACGACAGGCCGGATCTGGGCCGTTACCGGGCGCCCGCCGACCGAGCCGCTCCAGACGGCATCGCCAGGTCTCCAATCGGTGACAACGGTAAGCTTTTCGCCAGCGGCTTGCATGTCCATCTCGAACGGGATGGTCACCAGTCCGTCGATAAGCGTGACAGGCACATAGTTTTGGCCGACCTTGACGACCCATTCCTCGCGGAGATTGTCGGCTGATGCGCGCAGGCGATCCGTGTGGTGCTCACGGCGGTTTGACTCGATCAACGTCGCGGATAGAGCGACGGCGGCAAGCAGCGCCTCTTCCCGCTGGTCGGGGACCATCGGCGCAAAGCCATCCGGATATTCCTCGGCAATGAAGCCCGTGGAAAACCGGCCTTCACGCCAGCGCGGATGCTTCATCAACGCCGAGAGAAATGGGAGGTTGTGGGCGATGCCGTCGACCACGAAACCGTCGAGCGCCTGGCCCATGGCCTCGATCGCTGCGGGACGGTCCGGCGCCCAAGTGCAAAGCTTGGCGATCATCGGATCGTAGTACATCGAGATTTCCGCGCCCTCGAACACACCGGTGTCGTTGCGGATGATGGCATCGCCGTGCTTGCCTTCGGCCGGAGGACGATAACGCGTCAGGCGTCCGATCGAGGGCAGGAAATTGCGATACGGGTCTTCCGCGTAAAGCCGGCTTTCAATCGCCCAGCCATTCAGCTTTATGTCGCCCTGGCCGAAGGGAAGCGTTTCACCCGCCGCGACCCGGATCATCTGCTCGACAAGGTCGATGCCGGTGACCAGTTCCGTTACCGGATGCTCGACCTGCAGCCGCGTGTTCATCTCGAGGAAATAGAAGTTACGGTCGCGATCGACGATGAACTCCACTGTCCCTGCGCTCTGATAGTCAACCGCCTTGGCAAGGGCGATCGACTGTTCGCCCATCGCCTTGCGGGTCTTTTCGTCGAGGAAAGGCGAGGGCGCCTCTTCGGCGACCTTCTGATTGCGGCGCTGGATCGAGCATTCGCGTTCGCCAAGATAGACGGCATTGCCATGCGCATCGGCGAGGACCTGAATTTCGATATGACGCGGATCGACGATATACTTTTCGATGAAGACGCGGTCGTCGCCGAAGGAGCTCTTTGCCTCCGAGCGGGCGCGATCGAAGCCGTCCCGTACTTCCGCCTGGTTCCAGGCGATGCGCATGCCCTTGCCGCCGCCGCCGGCCGAGGCCTTGATCATCACAGGATAGCCGATCTCGGCGGCGATCTTTTCGGCGTGCCCGGCATCCTCGATGACACCAAGATAACCCGGCACCGTTGAGACGTTGGCAGCATTTGCGAACTTCTTCGATTCGATCTTGTCGCCCATGGCCTTGATGGCCTTCGGCTTAGGACCGATGAAGACGATGCCCTGCTTTTCCAGAGCTTCGCAGAAGGACGCACGTTCGGAGAGGAAGCCGTAGCCGGGATGGACAGCTTCGGCACCGGTCTCCTTGCATGCGGCGATGATCTTGTCGGCAACGAGATAACTCTCGGTCGCTGCGGCTGGGCCGATATGCACGGCCTCATCGGCCATTTCGACGTGGAGCGCATCCCGATCGGCATCCGAGTAGACCGCGACGGTTGAGATACCCATGCGGCGCGCAGTCTTGATCACGCGGCAAGCGATCTCGCCACGATTCGCGATCAGGATTTTCTTGAACATGCAGACTCCACCCGAAAAATGCGTCGAGAAGTTCTACGCAGAAACTGGGGGACGCACAATCGGGCGGAACCCGGCTATCGGAACGATTGTCTTACCCGAGAAGTCACGCGACGGCTTGCTCGTCGTCCACGAGACGCAGCCATCGGCTGGTGCGCGGCGAGGTGTACTCGCGCAGCTCGAGCGCGCGCAGGATATCGGCCCAACGCGGATGATTGGCGGAAGGCCGCGTCTCCGCGCCGATCCGGCGCAGCACATCGTAGGTGAACTGCCCAACCGGGATGACGCCGGCCTCGCAAATGCTCCGCAGCACACGCATGATGAAATCGACGTCCTGGCGGGTTACGCCCCTGCGGTCGACCGCGCGCACGAGCTTGTAGGCGCCGATGTTATCAGTGACCGCAAGGCGCAGCTGATCGAGAGCAAAGGCACGCAGTTCATCCGGAACATGGGAGGATATTTCTATGATGTGCAGCACCAGCTCCAGCTCGAGTTCGGAGTTGACGATACCGTCGGTCGCGAACATGCGCGTGATCCATGCTACATTGATCTCGTCCAGCGATCCCTGCGGATAGCTGTAGTTGACGATGAAGCTGGCGAGGCTCTCCACAAAGAAGGAGGTCCATTCCGGGCATTTTTCGGGGCAAAAGTTATGCAGCGCCAGCATGACGCCGACGTCGTCGGGCGTCCTGACGCCCTCCGGGAAGCTGTGCTTGCGCAACAGGCCGATATCCTCGGCACTCAGCCGATGCTTTCCCGCGATCACGCATGCCGGGAAAGCGAGTCGGAATTCGCTCATCTTGTATCTCCAGGCCTCATCATGAAGCCAGAGGTGGTTCTAACGCGCCAAGATTGAAGAAGCCCTCAATAACAAGGGTTAACCGACTACGCAGGCGCTTCCGACGATTTTAACGATTTCGATTGAACGCGCTCGCGCCAGATGATGAAAAGCCCTGACGCCACGATGATAAAGATGCCGATCCATTTCGAAGGGTTCGGAAAATCATTGAATAACACGTAACCGAGAATCGTCGCCGAGATGATCTCGAAATATTGGAAAGGAGCAAGCAGCGACAGCGGCGCCAAGCGGAATGCCCTGACGACCAGCATGTGCGCATAGCCGGAAATGGTGCCGAGCGCGAGCAACAGCACGAGACCAAGGGCGGACGAGGGGAGCGACACTTCGAAGTCGGGTATGGCGAGCGCATTGCCGCCGAGGAGCGCGGCTCCCATGAAGAGCGTTCCGCCGATCCCGGCCATGGTCTGCATCGTCAGCGGGGAATCAGCCTCGCCAATTGCCCGGTTGAGGAAGAGATAGAGTGAAAAGAGGAAGGCGCAAAATACCGGGAGAAGCGCCTTCAGGCCGAAGATTTCATAGCTCGGCTGAATGACGATCATCGCGCCCCCGAAGCCGACGACGATTGCCGTCCATCGCCGCCAGCCGACCTTGTCGCCAAGGAAGAGCGCCGAAAGCGTGGTCAGCATGAAGGGTTCGACAAAATAGATCGCGAAGACATCTGCAAGCGGCATGTATTTGACTGCGACGAAGAAAAGCAGGCTGGCTGCCCCGTGCAGGGCGCCGCGCAGCAGATTCATCCACGGCCGCTTTGCCGAAAGGGCCTTCCAACGGAAGATCGCGAAAAGCACGGGGAGGGTGCAGACCAGCTGGAAGAAGAAGCGGTAGAACGTCACCTGTCCCGGCGACATTGATTCGAACGTCGCCATATATTTGGCGATCGCATCCATGGCAGGCAGGATGACCATGGCGCCGGCCATGATGGCCATGCCTTGAAGCGGATTTTGAGGAGATGGTGCTTGGGACATGCTGCGGCTTCCGGGAACGAAGCCATCAACCACAGGAATGCCTGCCGATCAATATGGCTTAGCGGTCGTGCACCGTTTCGCCGAATACCGATTCGAAGGCCTCCCGCAGACGGATGTCCACATCCGTCATCATCACTGGCAGGCCAAGATCGACGAGGCTCGTCACCCCATAGGCGGAGATTCCGCAGGGGACGATGCCGGTAAAATGGTCGAGGTCCGGCTCGACATTGAGTGACAGGCCGTGGAACGTCACCCATTTGCGCAACCGGATGCCGAGGGCGGCAATCTTGTCTTCGCTCATGCTGCCGTCCGGCAGAAGCGGCTTCTCCGGCCGCCTTACCCAGACGCCGACGCGATCCTCGCGCCGCTCACCGCGGACATTCATCGATTCGAGCGTGCGGATCACCACTTCTTCCAGTGCCGCCACAAAGGCCCGCACATCCTGACGGCGGCGCTTGAGGTCCAGCATCACGTAGGCCACGCGCTGGCCGGGGCCATGGTAGGTGTATTCGCCGCCGCGACCGGTCGCAAACACCGGGAATCGGTCCGGCTGCACAAGATCTTTCGCATCGGCGCTGGTGCCTGCCGTGTAGAGCGGCGGATGCTCGACAAGCCAGACGAGTTCGTCGCCGCCTTCGGCGATTGCCGCGACTTCACGCTCCATCGTCTCGACGGCTTCCGGATATGGCATGAGACCATCGGCGATGCGCCATCGCACCGGCTTGGAGCCTTCGATAGGAAACATGGAGAATTGGAGATCGGTGCGAAGCATGAATTTTCCCTCGCCGCATGATGATCGCAGGCGGCAGACCGCCTATATGGCCCCGTTTTCAGGGCAATTCAAATGCTGTGATTTCTTTTGCAAAAATCTGTCACATCGCCCTTGTGCACCCAAGATGCTTTTGCTACATGCTGCCCCGCCGACGCAAATCGGCACCTACCACGATGCGGTCGTGGCGGAATTGGTAGACGCGCAGCGTTGAGGTCGCTGTGGGGCAACCCGTGGAAGTTCGAGTCTTCTCGACCGCACCAAGAACCCGGCTTTGGCCGGGTTTTTTGTTTTTAAATCAATGATTTGCATTTTGATGTGTCCGATGCCAGAACCAAGCTTGGGAGACATTTACTCGCTCGCACTACTCCACGCCGGCGGGTGGCTTGGCCTTCTTGGCATTGTCGTCAAATATTGAAATTGCTGTCTAGAACGGAAACTTCCTGCCGTCAGGTGGGGGCGGCATTGCTGCCCGTTCCTGCTTTCAAGACACTTTCGGTTTCAGCAAAAGCTGAATGAGCAGGTCGGCCATTGAGCGCATACGTGCCTCGTCGCCGTATACCCGCTCAATCACAACGAGCCCGCGCGTGTGCGTGACGATCAAGCGCGCCGCATCCGATGGCGAGAGCGCCAGTTTTTCTGCGTCGTCGGGTCGCGACAGTCTTTCATCCAAGGCCTTTTCGATCTCGTCTAGGAGGTCTCTGATTGCTGAGCGGACGGCCTCATCCAGCGCCTCAATGCCGACCGCCGTTTTCGTGCTCAGGCAACCCCTTGTCGGCGCGCCTGTTCTCATCGACTTGATGACAAATTCGAAAAAGCTCTGAAGCGCCTCGCGCATCTTCGGCTTGTCCATCGCCTCGCGCATCTTTTGGACATAGGCGTCGCGGTAGACACCAAAGACACGCAGGAACAAGGTCTCCTTGTCTCCATAGGCATTGTAGAGCGAGCCGCGCTGCACACCGGTCGCCTCAGCCAGATCCTGCATAGATGTTTGCGAGAACCCCTTCTGCCAGAAGAGGGTCAATGCTTTGTCGAGCATCTCGCTTTCATCGAACTGGCGAACTCCCACCATTCTCTTGCTCCGTGGAATTGAAACCCGAGGGAATCATAAGCATCCTTGACACTGATGTCAAATTTGACTAGGTCGTCAAACTTGACACCTATGTCAAAGATGACTCGTGGCCGTCCCGATGGGGAAGGCGACAGTGTTCAACCTTCTATTTTTGGTGCGCGAATGTCTTCACAACCCGCTTCTTTCACATCGGCGAAGATCGATCAGTTGCTCGTCCGGCGTTATATCTTCGCAGGTTTATGCGCGAGCCTCGATAGTATCGGCCTCGCCCGCTTCGCTTTCACACCTCTTGTTCCGGAACTCATTCAAGCCCACTGGTTCTCGGCTTCCAGCGTGGCCTATCTGGCTGCCGCCAATCTGGCCGGCTATGTGTGCGGTGCGCTCATCGGCCGGCCGCTCGCCACGCGCTTCGCCAACGAACACATTTTGCGGCTTATGATGGTCTTGATTTCCGCCGCTTTCTTCGCGTGTGCCACCCCCCAGTCCTTTTCATGGTATTTCGCCTGGCGTTTCGTCTCAGGCATCGCCGGGGGCGTTGTCATGGTGCTGGTCGCGGCAACCATCCTGCCGCATGTCCCCGCAGCGCGGAAAGGCGCGGCAGGGGGTGCGATCTTCCTCGGACTCGGTTTGGGCATTGCCGGTTCGGGAACCATCATCCCTCTATTGCTGGAACTGGGCTTGGCGCAGACGTGGATCGGCCTCGGCATCATTTCCGTGATCCTGACGGCAGCAAGCTGGTTTGCTTGGCCATCGAGCTACCTCCACCCGCGTGTCGATAGCCGTGACGCCCCAACCAGTCACGCCATGCACTTCGGCAGGGATATCAAACTGCTCTATTTGCAATATGCTCTGATGGCCGCCGCCGCCGTGCCGCCGATGGTCTTTCTCGTCGATTTCGTCGCCCGCGGCCTAGGCGAGGGCACCTATCTCGGGGCGGTCTTCTGGGCGATCTATGGCTTGGGCGCCATTGCCGGTCCTCCGTTGTATGGATACCTGGCCGATCGTCTCGGCGCCAAACCAACGGTCAGGATCGTGTCCCTTGTCGCGGCGGTCGGTCTTGCTGCCTTCTACGTCACCGATAACCTGATCGTCCTCGGGAGTATCACCCTTGTCGTCGGTACATTCGCTCCAGGTATCGTCCCCTTATTCCTTGCGCGAGTACACGAGGTCGTAACCCACAATTCGACCCGCCAGAACGTTGCCTGGACTCGTGCCAGCATCATTTCCGCCGCCGCCCTGGCGGTGGCCGCGTATGCCTTTTCCGCTCTGTTCAATGCTACGGGCGGCAGCCACCGTCTGCTGTTCCTGACGGCGGCCGCGATGTTGATTGTCTCCATGCTCGCTGGTGTCGCCACATCAGGCAATTCTCGCGCGGCAAGCAAGCGCGCGTAATCAAAATCCTTCCATGCCCACATCACCAAAATCGAAAGGAATAACAATGACTTCTCCTGTTGTATTGATCACCGGTGCCCTGGCCGGTATCGGTCGCGCCACCGCATTTGCCTTCGCGCAAGCGGGAGCGCGACTGGTGATTTCAGGGAGACGTGAGCAGGAAGGCCTCGCCCTTGCGCAGGAAATGCGCAAAACGGGAGCGGAGGTAGAATTCGTCCGTGCCGATGTCCGTTACGAGGACGAGGTTCGTCACATGATCGACAGCGCCGTTTCCCATTTTGGTCGCTTGGACGCCGCGGTTAATAACGCGGGCGTCGATGGCATTCTTGGACCGATTGTTGACCAGACTGCCGAAACCTATGCCGCAACCTTCGACACCAACGTCCTCGGAACTCTGTTGTGCATGAAGCATGAATTGCGAGTGATGCTTGCCCAAGGGAGCGGAAGCATTGTCAATCTATCCTCTGCTGTCGGAAAAAAAGGTGCTGCGGGCGCGGCGGTTTACACTGCCAGTAAGCATGCCGTCGAAGGTCTGACGAAGGCGGCCGCGCTCGAGGTGGCCGGCTCCGGAGTGCGTGTCAACGCGGTGGCACCTGGTCCCACCGACACCGACATGCTCACCCGTTTTGCAGGGGGCGATGCTGGCAAGGACAGCATGGCACGAGCATTGGCTTCACAGCGCTTGGGACGGCCGGAGGAAGTGGCAGCGGCAATCGTATTCGCTGCCCTCGGCAATTCGACGTTCATGGTCGGTCACTCACTTTCGGTCGACGGTGGATACACCGCCTAGGCGTGACAGTCGGGCGGCGGTCTCTCTTGTACGACTGCCGTCCTGCTCGACGAAGCTAGCAGCCCGAGTTCCCAGTCCCGAGAGCTGAAAGCGCCGGAAACGTCCAGTGATCAATCCGGACATTCGGCACCGGTATTCACCCAGGCGGCGATCAGGGCGGCAAAGGTCTCCTGCGAGCCGGGAGGGGCGCTGCGTCCTGCGCCCGGATGCCAGGCCCAGCCGACCAGATGGTCTTCGCCCGTATGGCGTATGAGATCGGCATGGGAACGATTGCCGTTCCGGCTCGTATCTTTCACCTGTTGGCAGATCTCGCCCACCGTCAGCCCTTGCCACGCCATGCTGGCCGGCGCCAATGACCAGTGCGCGTTCCCCGGAATGGATTTCATGCGGCTGCCGACGATCGGACGGTTCTCGGCACCGTGGCAGGTGCTGCATGCAAGTCCCGCCGGACCTACCGAGCTTTGGCTGGCATTCATCAACGGCACATGCGGGTGCATGTCCTCACCCTGCGTCGGGCTGCGCGTTGCCGGATGGCAGTTGATGCAGCGCGGGTGCGTCAGGACGCGGCTTGCCTCCTCGAAGATGGCCTTCGAGC
Source organism: Rhizobium sp. P32RR-XVIII (assembly GCF_012641395.1). Taxonomy (GTDB): domain Bacteria; phylum Pseudomonadota; class Alphaproteobacteria; order Rhizobiales; family Rhizobiaceae; genus Rhizobium. Next base: position 416,776 of record NZ_JABAIH010000005.1, read on the forward strand.
GCGCGCTGGTGTCCGCAATCGTATCAAAGTCAGAGACGGCCTTGAGAGCTCCGCCATCGGATGTTTCAGCATGACTCTGCATGGACCCCATGCCGGCAACGATCCCGCTCGCAGCAAGAACGGCGGCGAGCGGGATAGCGAAAATCCGCTTCGTCATGATCACACCCTCCGCAATTCGTTCTGATTGATCGGCAACGACCGCAGCCGCTTGCCGGTCGCCGCGAAGATCGCGTTGAGGAGCGAGGGTGCGACACCAGGCGTGCCGACCTCTCCTATGCCGCCTGGGGCCTCGGAACTCGGCACGATGTGGACCTCGATCTTGGGTGTCTCGTAGATCCGCAGAACGGGAGAATCGTCGAAGTTGCTCTCCACCACGGCACCGTTCCGGACGGTGATGCGTCCGTAGAGAGCGGCACTGAGACCGTAGATGATGCCACTTTGTATCTGGGCTTCGATCGTGTCTGGGTTGACGACCTGGCCGCAATCGACGGCGCAGATGATGCGGTCCGTCTTGAGCTTTCCGTCTTCTCCGACGCTCACTTCCGAGATCATCGCGGCGAAACTGCCGAAATCCTCCGCGACAGCAATGCCTCTTCCCTTGCCGGCCGGGAGGGCGGTTGTCCATCCGGCCTTGTCCGCCGCCAGATCGAGCGCGGCGAGGAGACGCGGTTTATGCTGAAGCAGGCGCCGCCGGTACTCCAGCGAATCGACGCCGGCAGCATGGGCCAACTCGTCGATACCGCCTTCAACTACGGGCACATTGCGGGTCGCGCCGACGCCGCGCCAATTGCCTGTCAACATGCCGTCCGGCGCCTCGTGGCGGACGAAGTCCGTATATTTGTTCGGGATCGCATAGGGCGTCTCTGCACCACCCATGATATCAAGGTCTATGCCATTGCGGGTGAAGGCCGGCAGCCAGCGTGCCATGACCGAGGGGCCGATGACACGATGACGCCAGGAAACGGGTAAGCCGTCCGGCCCCAGGGTCGCGGTGACCTTGCTGTAGTTGAGATAGCGGTAACAGTCGTGGCGGATATCCTCCTCACGGCTCCAGGTGACCTTGACGGGGCCATCCACCTGCTTTGCGATCTTCGCCGCCAGAATGACGCCGTCGACATCCAGTCGCCGGCCGAAACCGCCGCCGAGAAAGTGGTTGTGCACGACGATCTTTTCCAAGGGGAGGCCTGTAACATCAGCGACGACCTGCCTTGTTCGTCCCATGATCTGCGTGCCGACCCATACATCGCAGCCATCAGTGCGGACATGGAGCGTGCAGTTCATCGGCTCCATGGCCGAATGGGTGAGGATCGGGAGGCGGTAGACGAACTCAAGCGCAGGTCCGTGCTCGGCTTCCGCTTTCGCAACATCGCCCACATTGATGTGTGGCAGAGCGTTGCCGCCAATTGCATCTTCCGCGCGCTTCTCCAAATCAACCAGCGAAAGAGCGCCATTCGGGCCGGGCTCCCATTCGATGGAGAGAGCCGCGAGCCCCTTTCTTGCGGCACCGGTGTTGTCGGCGACCACGGCAACAGCATCCTCTATCCGGACGACCTGTTTGACGCCCTTTACCGCCATTGCCGGTCCGTCTTCGACCGCGCGCAGTTTGCCGCCGAAGTGGGGACAGATCGCGATCGCCGCGTAAGACACGCCTTCCGGGCGGGCGTCGATACCGTATTTCGCCGTACCGTTGACCTTTTCCGGACTGTCAAGACGCCGGATGGACTGGCCGATCAGCTTGAAGCTGGACGCAGGCTTCAGGGGCATTTCCTGCGGAACGGCTTCGGATGCCGCAGCCTGTATCAGGCTGCCATAGGCAGCGCGGCGGCCGCTTGCGGCGTGGGCGACATGCCCGGCCTCGGCGTTGCACGTTTCCGGCGCGACGCCCCAGCCACGCGCCGCAGCGTTCACCAGCATGATGCGAGCGGCGGCGCCCGCCTTGCGCATCGGCGCGTAAACACCGCGGATGGCGATGGAGCCGCCGGTGATCTGGTCGCCCAGCAAAGGGTTTGCATAACGCGTGGGATCGGCCGGTGCATGCTCCAGCACCACCTGATCCAGGGTGACCTCCAACTCTTCGGCCAGCAGCATGGCGACCGAAGTATAAACGCCTTGTCCCATTTCCACGGACGGCATGACGAAGACGATCTTGCCTTCGGCAGGGATGCGAATGAAGGCGTTCGGTTCAAACGCCTCTTCGGCAGCGGACGAAGGCGAAGGCTGCAGGCCAATGACGAGGCCCGCTCCTGTCAGCGACGCGCCGATCAGAAAGTTGCGTCGCGAGACGGCGAGATTGATCTTGTCATGAATGGACATCGCATCACCTCGCCTGTGCGGCCGCCTTGATGGCGGCTCGAATGCGCGGATACGTACCGCATCGGCAGATATTTCCGGCCATGACGGCATCGATATCGCCGTCGGTCGGCGACGGATTGGCAGCGAGCAGCGCGGCCGCGGACATGATCTGTCCGGATTGACAGTAGCCGCACTGGACGACATCTATGTCGAGCCAGGCCTTCTGCACACGGGCGCCCTCGGCAGTCTCGCCAATCGCCTCGATCGTGGTGATCGGCTTGTCCACCGCATCGGCGAGCGGCATGACACACGACCTCACGGGCACGCCATCGACATGCACCGTACAGGCGCCGCACATTGCGATGCCGCAGCCAAATTTCGTTCCGGTAAGCCCTATGGTGTCGCGTAAGACCCATAGCAGCGGAATGTCGCCATCCACATCGATGGCATATTGCTTGCCATTGACCACAAGATCATAAGACATGTGAATATCGGCTGAAAGCCGTCCCCGACGAACACCCCAGCGCCTGCGAAACTACCAGTAAACCGCGGAGGTCGCCAGTTACATTTTGCAAGGCCGGCCCGCGCGATAAGCATGGGATTGTTCTGCCTTCCGAGCTGGCGGAGCAGAAGGTTCCGTACCTGTCCTCGGCGCTACGTTAATGCGGTCTGCCCGCGCCGGGTAGACGGACCCATCGAGAGCGCCGCCGGTGTTCTTTATTCCGCCAAAAAGTTCGTTCACGAGCCGTTAAGCGTAAACGTGCAATTTGAGATTCTGCGGGTGGGGCAGGCTCTAATCCCAACGGAGACAAAATGAAAAGACTAGTCTTGTCCACGCTCATCGCCGTTATAACGGCCAGCAGCGTCCTTACCGTGGCCGGCTCTGCGTCAGCAGACGACTGGCGCCGGCGGCATTACAACAATCACCACCATCATAATGGCAATGGCAATGCAATTGCCGGCGGTTTGGCTGCCGGTGTGATCGGCGGCCTCATCGGCGGCGCGATCGTCAACAGCAGCGGTCCGCGATACATCGATCCCCCGCCGCCACCACCGCCGCGTTGCTGGTTCGAGGACCGTCGAGTCCCGAACGCTTATGACGGTGGTTGGCACACGGAAAGCATCCGCGTCTGCCGATAGGCGCCTCCAGGTGATGAAAAAGGCCGGGCCAAACACGCACCGGCCTTTTCGATCTATGTAAAAGTCAAAAACGCGCGGCTTGCAGCGATTTTCGCTTGCGCGCTCACGCGCAAGCGGGCTCATCAATCCTCGTCCGGAATATGCGAATCGACTCCGATCGTTTCCAGCCGGTTGAGGACATGGCGGACGCCATCGACGGAGAGTGCTGCAAGCTCAGCTTTGCGAGCCATGCCGATCGTCTCCACCGAACCTTCCAGCGTCACGGTATGACCGTCGGCGTGAACGTCGATGCTGTTGAGGTCCAGGTCCGGAACCTGTTCGAGGTTCTCGGTGACCCGCGCTTCGAGCTCATCGCTATCGTCGCGGTCGATCGCATGAGGCTCAAGTGAATCCTTGAGTCGATTTTCGTCGCCGTTTTCGTCCGTGCCATCGACGCGGAAGCCGGGGTTGGGGTCGCGGTCGAAGTTGGCGGGCGTTGCCCCGTAAGGCCGATTCGCCGGGTCCGTCGATGCGGCGCCCGGCTCGTCGGCATATGGCCAGCCTTCGTCACGGTTGCGTTCTTCGTAGTCACGGTACTCGTCTTCGCGCGATACGGGCTTCTTGTCGTTCGTCTTCGCCATTCGTGTTCTCCTCAGACTGGTTGTCCGAAGAACGTTCACGACCGGGAATAGTTCGGCAGAGCTCCGTCAAATTGGCGGGCGGTCTTTTTAGCGGGCGGTCTTTTCCCACTTCCGGATCAGACGGTCGCGCTTCAGCTTCGACAGGCGCTGGAGCCAGAAGACGCCATCAAGCTGATCGGCTTCATGCTGGATACAGATGGCCAGGAAGCCGTCCGCATGCTCTTCATGTTGGACGCCCTGGAGATCCTGGTAGCGGAAATGGATTGCGCCGGGTCTCGTTACTTCTTCGGTGGCGCTCGGCATCGACACGCTGCCTTCGGTGTTGCGCGTCACTTTATCGGAAACCGAAACGATCTCAGGGTTGATATAGATCCGAACCCGATCTTCTTTGCCGAGCTCGATCACAACCACCCGCTGAAAGATGCCGACGTGGGCTGCGGTGATGCCGACGCCCGGCGCCGCACGCATCGTCTCCAATAGATCGTCTGCGAGCCGAGATAGTGCCGAATCGAAGAGCCTTACCGGTTCGCAGATCGTCTTCAGCCCGGGATGCGGATAGCGAAGTATGGGGAGGATGGCCATCGATTGTCAGTCCTTGTTCAGTTGTGGCGGAAACTACCGGCAAGGCGTCGCATTGTCATCTGGGGAGGCCGTTCGGCTCTGGACGGGACGGTACGTTTCGGTTAGCGGGGGAAGGGAATTGAAGCCGTCGGAGAAAGCGGTCGCAATTCGCTTATCCACTTGTTGACAATGCTTTTTCAGCCGCCATTCTCCGAACTGGCGACAGGCGTTAATCTTGAAAAATGCGAGGCGGCAGATGACGGACACTGGAGAAGAAGACCGCATCCGCAGGCGTTCCGACGATGAAGGAGCCGATATCTACGACGAAGACGGCAATGTCCGGAGCGACTTTCTGGCGCTTGTCGGCGCCGCCATTGCCGATCGGGACACGATCTTTCTCCGGCAGCACGTCGCGCGTCTCCACGAATCGGAAATAGGCGACCTGCTGGAATCGCTGCAACCGGATCAGCGCCTGGCCCTTGTGCACCTGCTCGGCGACGATTTCGACATGACGGCGCTGACCGAAGTCGACGAGGCGATTCGGCGCGAAATCGTCGATCAGATGCCGAACGAGCAGATCGCGGCGGCGATCGGAGAGCTCGATTCGGACGACGCAGTCTACATTCTCGAAGACCTCGACACGGAAGACCAGGAAGAAATCCTGGCGCAGCTGCCGTTCACGGAGCGGGTGCGCCTTCGCCGGGCTTTGGACTACCCGGAAAGTTCCGCCGGCCGTCGCATGCAGACCGAGTTCGTCGCCGTGCCGCCATTTTGGACGGTCGGACAGACGATCGACTACATGCGCGAGGAGGAGGACCTTCCTTATTCCTTCACGCAGATCTTCGTCATCGATCCCACCTTCAAATTGCTCGGCGCGGTCGATCTCGACCAAATCCTTCGCACCAAGCGGCAGACGAAGATCGAAGCGATCATGCGCGAAACGAGCCATCCGATCCCGGCCGAAATGGACCAGGAAGAGGCGGCGCAGCTCTTCGAGCAGTACGACCTGCTCTCCGCCGCCGTCGTGGACGAGAACGGCCGCCTTGTCGGCGTGCTAACCATCGACGACGTCGTCGACGTGATCCACGAGGAGGCCGACGAGGACATCAAGCGCCTCGGCGGCGTCGGTGACGAAGAGCTGTCGGACAATGTCATATCGACGGTGCGGTCGCGCTTCCTGTGGCTGTTCATCAATCTCGGCACAGCCATGCTCTCCGCAAGTGTCATCGGCCTGTTCGACGCGTCGATCGAGAAGATGATCGCACTTGCTGTGCTGATGCCGATCGTCGCCTCGATGGGCGGAAATGCCGGAACGCAGACGATGACGGTGACAGTGCGCGCGCTCGCGACCCGCGATATCGACATATACAATGCTGGCCGCATCATCCGCAGAGAGGCGGGCGTCGGCATTATGAATGGCGTCCTCTTTGCTACCCTCCTGGGCGCCATTGCCGGCACCTGGTTCCATGACTATCAGCTTGGCGTCGTCATTGGGGCTGCGATGATCATCAACCTTATGGCTGCGGCGCTCGCCGGCATTCTTCTGCCGCTTCTTCTTGACAAGGTGGGCGCAGATCCGGCCATAGCGTCGTCCGTCTTCGTGACGACGGTCACGGACTGTACCGGTTTCTTCGCCTTCCTCGGGATCGCCACGTGGTGGTTCGGTATCTGAGCCGTACCAAAATTGACTATTACGTAAAAGTCAATATGATGCGGCGCGAGAGTGGGAAGCCAATGCCTGTGAACAAATACTATAGCATAACGGAGCTAACGCGCGAATTTGGCGTGTCGACGCGCACGCTGCGCTTTTACGAGGATGAAGGTCTGATCCATCCGGAGAGGCGCGGACGCACGCGCCTGTTCCGCCAGGCCGATCGGCGCTTGATTCAGGAAATCCTGCGCGGGCGGCGTATCGGCTTCACGATCGCCGAGATCCGCGAAATCATCCAGGTCTACAAGGAGCCGCCGGGCGAACTTGGGCAGCTGAAGCTGCTGATGAAGCGCATCGATGAAAAGCGCGAGGATTTGCGCCAGAAGCGCAAGGACATCGACGATACGCTGACGGAACTCGACAACATCGAAGAGGCCTGCCTCGGCCGCCTCGCCGAAATCGGCGTCGGCACCTGAGCCGTTAGGGTTGCTGGGCTGGCAAGGCCTTAATGCTGCACTGGTTGGCGATGGATTGAATCCGTTCGTCCTCAGGTTTGACGGCACCTGAGTGGAACGGCACCAGGAGGTTTTGCTGCTGCAGTTCCGTTAGGGTGCATTGGCAATAGGTTTGGCAGGATGTCGCATCCATGCCGTCGCACCAAGCCGGGTTGCACTGTTTCATATGAATTTCACCAAGATCGGGCACCGCGGGCGGTATGACCATCGTGAGCCCATAGGCGATGGAAAACAGGACCGGCTGGTGAATTAGATAGAAAGCAAGGCTGTGGCGGCCGGCCCTCGCAAGCAGAGTGGAGCCGGTGCCGAATTTAGCAAGCCTGTCGAACAGCCCCGTCCTCATGGCAAGCAGCGTCGCCATGGCGCCAAGCATGAACGGCACTGCCCAGGGGAAGATCGGAACGTAATCATTCGATCGCTGAGGCATTTCGGCGAAGCCCATCCAGGCAAGATAGCGCGGATTGAAGACCGGCGAGCGCAGCAAGTTCGGTGCAATCCATGTATCCACAACCCATGCCGCGGTTATAACCGCCGTCGCGGCAATAGTCACCGGCAGCGGCAGACGCAGGAAAACAAGGCCAAGCAAGCTGAGAACGGCAATGCAATGCAGGATGCCGAAGAATATCCATTCACCCGGGAAGATGAACCGCGTCACGACGGAGATCGCAAGCGCTGCACCGGCGATCATCGCGAAGCGTCTCCAGAATGACGGCCAGCGGACCTCCGGCTTGCTCGAAAGCGCCATGCTGATGCCGGCGATGAAAAGGAAGGTGCTGGCGATGACCCGGGCATAGATCTTCAGCCAGCCGGTCTCCACCGTACCCGGCGCCAGATAGCCCATTGCTTCCAAGTCCCAGCTGAAGTGGTAGGTGGCCATCGCAACCAGCGCTACGCCACGCGCCGTATCGAGCAGCCCGATGCGGGGCACCCGGACGGACGCCTCGTTTTCGCTTGCTGAAATAGCCATCAGAGCTCCTTGGACAAATCATTGCCGCCATTCGCCGACATGTCGCGGCGAATAGCAGAAAGGTGGAGATTTGATGGCGGTTTGACATCCATGATGGCCAGACGCGCCTCGGAGAAGAATTGCCTTCGTGTCAGCACGACGACGATGATCGCCGTCGTCGCCATGAAAACGTAAGCGTTTATGAACCAGCCGAGATAACCGATCGACAGGAAAATCGCGCGAAGACCCTCGTTGAAGTGTCCACCGGCAAGGATGTTCATGCGGATGACGCGTTCGGCGGCGCGCTCGGCCGCAACGATATCGCTCTCGGCCTCTCGCACCATCGGGATGGTCCCAAAGAGGATGCTGCAGTAGTTGAAGAGCCGGTAGGACCAACCGAATTTAAAGAACGCGTAGGCAAAAAGAGCGGCCAGTCCTCCGACCTTGAGTTCGAAACTCGCAGTGCCGCCGTTAAAGACATAGGGCAGATCGGCGAAGACCGCATTCACCTTCTCGGTCGCGCCGAGCAGCGCAAAGCAGCTGCCGATTGCGAAGATCGAGGTCGATGCAAAGAAGGCTGTGCCGTTCTGCAATCCGGCCATGATCTGCGTGTCGATCATTTTGAGGTCGCGACGCAGCGAGTTGTAGATCCATTCGCGCCGCCGCTCGCTCATGGCGTGGGTCAGGCTCGTGCGGCCGAAGAATGTCCTGCCGCGCAGCAGCCAGGAATAGCCGAGCCATAGTATGGTGAAGAAAGCCAGTGCGATATAATCGGCCACCGAAAGCATCGATGATTCAATCCTAGATTCGACGCCGCCACTCTACAGATGCAAATGCATGCTGCAATGACTGGCAAGACGCGCCCGTTCGTTTTAGTGTCGCGCCAATTAAACGGGATGTCGGTCCGCCGCGAGTGCCGAAATAGGCCATCGGATAGTCTGGCGGAAGATTTTCATAGGAAGCAGGCATGTTCCTTTCGGTATTCGACGTTTTCAAGATCGGTATCGGGCCATCGAGCTCGCATACGATGGGGCCGATGTCGGCTGCCAATCGCTTCCTCGACCTGATCCTTTCAAATGAATGGCCACGCCCGTCGTCGGGCGCACAGGTTGCCGCCATCAAGGTCAGCCTGCACGGCTCGCTCGCACATACCGGCATCGGCCACGGAACGGGCAGGGCGGTCATTCTCGGCCTGATGGGAGAGAAGCCGGACAGTGTCGATCCTGACAAGATGGACGGCATTATCGACCAGGTGGAACGCTCCGGCCGCATCACGCCGCCCGGCCATCCGGCGTATTTCTTCATGCCGAAGAACGATCTGATCTTCGACAAGAAACAGCCGCTGCCGGGGCATGCGAACGGCATGATCTTCTCCGCCTATGACAAGGACGAACGGCTGCTGCTGAAGCGCATCTATTACTCCGTCGGCGGCGGTTTCGTCGTCACCGATACCGAGCTCGAACAGATGCGGGCCAAGAAGAAGGCGGCCGCAGGTGCGGTCAAGGTTCCATATCCGTTTGCCACAGCCAAGCAGATGCTGGAGATGGCGGAACGGTCCGGCCTCAGCATCGCCCAGATGAAGCGCACCAACGAGGAGAGCCAGCGGAGCCGCGAGGAGCTGGATGAGGGGCTCGACCGTATCTGGGAGGCGATGCGCTCCTGCATCGAACGAGGGCTCAAGGTTGACGGCGTGATGCCCGGCGGCCTGAACGTCCGGCGGCGCGCGCGGAAAATACATGACAAGCTGCAGGAGGAGTGGCGCAGCAACCGCATCAATCCGCTGCTCGCCAACGACTGGCTAAGTGTCTATGCCATGGCCGTCAACGAGGAGAACGCCGCAGGCGGCCGCGTGGTGACCGCGCCGACCAATGGTGCAGCCGGCGTCATTCCCGCGACGATCCGCTACTACGAGCATTTCCACGAGGACTGGGATCAGGACGGGATCCGGGACTATCTGCTGACTGCGGCGGCCATCGGCGGCATCATCAAGCACAATGCCTCCATCTCCGGCGCCGAAGTCGGCTGTCAGGGTGAAGTGGGTTCGGCGGCGGCCATGGCGGCGGCCGGGCTCGCGGCCGTGATGGGCGGGACGCCGGCACAGATCGAAAATGCTGCCGAAATCGCGCTCGAGCATCACCTCGGCATGACTTGCGATCCGGTTGCGGGTCTCGTCCAGGTGCCGTGCATCGAGCGGAATGCGCTGGGTGCGGTAAAGGCGGTGACGGCCGCCTCACTCGCCGTCAAGGGCGATGGCCAGCATTTCGTGCCGCTCGACGCCTGCATCGAAACCATGCGTCAGACCGGCCACGACATGAGCGAGAAATACAAGGAAACCTCAACCGGCGGTCTGGCCGTCAATGTCGTCGAGTGCTGACGTTGTGGACTTGCAGCCGGTAGATGCTTGACGCTGCCGGTCAAAAGGATTTCAACGGCAGCATGGCATTACATCTCATCAAATTGTGCGTGGGTGCAGACTCGATCGAGGACCTGCGCGAGTGGGTGGCCGAACGTTCGCTTCGAGCGATTGCGGCTGGCCTCGAGCCACATTCCGTGCACACGACGCGCATGGTCCCGAAACGCGTAGAAGAATTGCTCGACGGCGGTTCGCTCTATTGGGTGATCAAGGGACAGGTGCAGGCGCGCCAGAAGCTGCTGGACATCGAAACCTTCACAGACGGCGAGGGGATCGGCCGATGCCACCTCGTGCTTGGGCCGGAGGTCATCGAAACCGCCGTGCAGCCAAAACGCGCGTTCCAGGGCTGGCGCTATTATCCGGAAGAAGATGTGCCGCGGGATATCACGACGCTCGGCGATGGCGTTGCCGAAATGCCCGCAGATTTACGCCGCGAGCTCTCTGAGCTTGGGCTGCTCTAGGTTCAGCGCAGCCGCAGCATGACCGGCGACCTGCCATCCGCGCAGGTGACGTGCAGGTGAATGCGGGCTTCGGGCTGCGAATAGCGCCAGGCGCGCGCGCCATGGCAGAGCAGCAAGTTGATGAGGTCCTTGGTCTTCGCCGATTTCGCTCTCGGCCGATGCAAGCCGATTTCGGCGAGCCGGAGAGCAGCCTCATGCAGCGGATGAAAGCCGAACCGTCCCGGCCTGCCTGACCCGCGCGGCGGAAAGCCCGTAATATTGCCATTCGTTGCCATATTCGTCCCCGTACGCATTACAAATCGAGGTTAGGAACTCAAGCCGGCGTCGCGAACACCGAATCCGGCCTTGAACGGCGCCGCAGGAAAGGCCAGCGGCGCCGTAAATCTCATTGGGCCGAGGCCCAGCACTTCACGCCTGTACGCTTGAGGGCGTTGCAGGCATTCACAGCTTCGCGCTGGTCGTCGAAGCCGCCAAAGCGAGCGCGATAAATCTGGTCGCCACCATTTGAATAGGCGACGGCGAAAGGCTTCGCGGAACGCAGCGCCTTGCCGCCCTTGCTCTTCGCCTTTTCCAGCAAGTCCATCGCCATGTCGCGGCTGGAAGACACACCGATCTGCACAACCCAGCCGCTCGGCTCCTGCTCCGCGCTCAAGACGCGCTTTGCAGCAGCTGGCTGCGGGGCCACGGAGGCGGTCGTTACCGCATCAACCGGATCGCTGGCAGCCTGCTCCGGCGGCATGTAGGCCGGGGCGGGAGACGGAACGGCGACCGAGGCCTGCTTGAAGCTCGTCGTCTTCACCTTCGTCGGAGCAGGTATCTCGGGCTTCTGTTGTGCAACAAGTGGGTTTTCGGAGCTTTGAGCCGGCGAGTCGGTATAGGCAACCGCTGCCGATGCCACCTCGTAACGTGTATCCGGCGTCGGACCCTTGTGCGGCAGATCGACGTCAGCGGTAGCGACCGAAGCGTCGGCCGCAGGGGTTGGCGCCTTCTCGGCGATTAGGTTCGAGCCACCGCGCGTCGAAGCTTTTGGAAGGTAAGCCGCAATGAGCTTGCGCATCTGAGAATCGCGGGCAGGTGTCGACGTTCCGCCCATGACGACGCCGACGATCGATTTGCCATCCACCTGCACCGAGCTCACGAGATTGAAGCCGGCAGCGCGAGTATAGCCGGTCTTGATGCCGTCAACGCCGCGCACGGAACCGACAAGGCGGTTGTGGCTGCGGATGATGCGGTTGCCGAACTTGAAGCTACGCGTGGAGAAATAGGCGTAATACTGCGGAAAATGCTGACGAAGAGCGATGCCGAGACGGGCCTGGTCGCGCGCCGTGGTCATCTGAGCCGTATTCGGCAGGCCGTTGGCATTGCGATAGGTGGTGCGGGTCATGCCGAGCGCATGTGCCTTTGCCGTCATCATCTGCCCGAAACGGTCTTCGCTGCCGCCAAGCAATTCGCCAAGCGCGGTTGCCGCGTCATTGGCGGAGAGCGTGACAAGACCAAGGATGCCCTGCTCGACGGTGATCGAATTGCCGGCTTTCACACCGAGCTTGGTCGGAGCCTGCGCAGATGCATGAGCGGAAAAGGGAACGCGTGTGTCCAGACGAATACGCCCTTGCTCAAGCGCCTCGAAGACCATGTATAGCGTCATCATCTTCGTCAGCGACGCCGGGTATTGCAGACGGTCGGAATTCTCGCTGTAGAGCACGTTCCCCGTTTTCGCATCGACGACAATGCCCGCATATTTCGGATTGGCGGCTTCTGCTTCTGCGGTGACCGATTCAGCGAGAAAGGCGGTTGTTGCGATCGCAACCACAGCCAGAATCTTGAACAGGAAATTGCCGGACCTCGGCGACGGTACGAAGGATACAGACCTTGACACTATTTAACTCTTCGCTTGCATTTCACTAGTGGTCGGCGCGCACATCCGTATCGGCGCGACCATTGTCTTTTGACGTTAGCCTGGTGGGGTTACCAATCCGTTTATGATTAATCGTTTGCTTCGCCGTCCGGCTGCTTTTTAGCGGGGTGTTGCGGTACGGGTCACAAGCCGCGCTTCCACAAAGGTTCGAATAGCGGCATCAATATGGTCCCAGTCCTGCAAATGACGGCTTGAGAAACGATAAAGGACGCTGAGATCCTTCCCAACTTTAATGTCGCGTTGGCAATCCCCGCTTGTCGCATCGGCCGGGGACGAGGGCAGGATACAGCGCACGGCATATTCGGTCTGGTTTGCACGCGCTCCGGTCAGCAGAACCTCGCCGCCATAGCCCGCTTCGGCCTTCAACTTGCGGAGCGTCAGGCCGTGGCCGTAAGGAACGGCGGCTCCCTCCGTCAGATGCGAATAGATTGGCTCGAGCCGGCCGGACATGTCCTGCGACATCGTGCTCTGGGTGATCTGCACGAAGATGAGATTGGCGGACAGCGATATGTCGTCAAAGCGCTGACGGTACTCCTTCGAATAGCCCTGCATCTCTGGCCATGTGAGGTAAATGTCGGCGCGTTCTGCCACTCCGTTGTGCCTCTGGCTTGGGAAGCGCAAGGCATTTTCAGGCAGATTGAGTGCGTCGCGGCCAATGGCGATCGTGACTGCCTCCGTGCTGTCGGTATTTCCCGCCAGCGTAATGTGCCGCCCGATCCAGCGGCCACCAATACTGATTGCAAGCGTCAGCGTGGCAAGAACGGTGACGAGCGCGATCAATCGCACGATCAAGCCGTTGGAAAAGAGGGGCGCCTCATCGGGTGTGTCGGCGCTACGGGCAAAGTGGCTCATGGCGGGCTCTTCAGTTGTCTGACCGCCGTAAACGAAACTGGAGCCGCCGGTGCTTAATCTCGCGAAAAGATCCAGCAGTTCGGTAAAGGAAGGGTTAATTCGGATGAGCTTGAAAAAGTAAGCTGCTCCCGGGACAGCGGGAGCGGCTCAGGGCACCGGTCGGGACGGGATGCGGGGACGGACCGGGCCGAGTGGAACCTGCCGGTACCCCCGGCGGGTGCAATTCATCTTAGCGTACGCTACCAACTGCGACGGCACGGCCGTCCTGCAACTTCGTCCAGCGTGCCGGATCATCGGCGGACTGACGCTTCAGGAAGGTGTACTCGGTATCGGCCCAGAGCATCACCTTGTTGCGCATGTTGTCGAGGATGAAGTCGCCGTGGTCTGTGCGGACCGTCAGCACGGCATGGCCTTCGCCATTCGGCTGCATGACGACGGTCATGAGCAGGTCGGACGGCGAGAAGCCGTCGTCGATCAGCATCTTGCGTTTCAGCAGCGCGAAGTCCTCGCAGTCGCCGACGGTGCGGGGGTAGGCCCAGCGCTCTTCGACGCCATAGATTTCCATGTCGGTCATCGGCTTGATCTGCGAGTTGACCTCGTAGTTGATCTTGAGGATCGTCTTCCAGCGCTCTTCCGTCAGGATCGCCGGACCGGCGTCGCCGCCGGCGTAGGCGCATTCGCTCGGATTTGCCCTGCAAAATTCGTAGTGGCCGATCGGTGGGCTGGCATTGCCTGCTAGTGTCATGCTGCCAGGCGCCGCTTGTCCCGCGCCCGCCATCGCCATCAGCAGTATACCGCCGAAAAAGCCGCCTTTGATTGCATTGAACATCGTTTTTGTCGTCCCTGTTCTATGAGGACGATAATGGCACAGACGTTTTTATCTGCCGCAAAATTACGCAATAGAATTAAAGGCTTAGTTGATTCAAAGGCGCATAAAACCTGATTAAAAACAAAGTCGAATACGCGTAAAATTGGATGCGGTTTCGACGTAAATTTGAATAAAACTCTAAGCGTCAGAACAACGCCCGGAGGCCACGCAAGCGGCGGCTCTCCATGCAAAAGTTAACGGCAAGGCCGGATTTCGGGAGGTTGCCTGGCTGCCAATCGACATCCGAGCATCACGGACGGGTGTGTAAATCAGGCGGGAAGGCTGAGTTTGGCGGGTCAGCGCGGCTGATCTCAGCTGCAGCCCGCAAAAATTATTTTCGAAGAGTTTCGCGAAATTCGTTGGTTGCCGCGACGATCGCGGAGGAGATAGCGGTGTTCGATGTCGCGTGCGCCGCGTTTTCAATCACGACAAGGCGGCTGCTAGGCCATGCTTCGGCCAGTTCCCAAGCGGTTGTGAGCGCCCTAGATCCGGTTGCCGTTCACCGGTCTCCAGGAATCCCTCTTCGTAGGGCTCGATTTCGGGATAAAACAAGGACATGAGAAAGCCACCGGTTGGGGCGGCGTTCATCTCTCATATCGATGACACTAAGATGACAATCGCCTAGAGGAACTCGCGCAAGGTCTCGCGGGACTGGAGCGAGAGGAATTCGAGCGCGACGCCTTCGCTGAAATGACGGACCACGCGGCCGCGCATGTTGCCGAGGCGGATCGCCGTGCCGAGGGCAGGGCGCACGTCGACGTCGACTGCGGCGCCCGAAAGCGAAAGGTCCATGATGCGGCAGGTGTATCGCGTGCCGTCTTCGAGCGTCAACTCGGTCTGGGTCTCGCGCGGCGTCAGACGATCGTGGCGGCGGTCTTCCGGCAGGCCGAGCTCGTGTTTGTTGGCGAGCCACGTCAGCTGTGCCGCCAGCTTTTCCCGCTTGCGTTCGGTGGCGTTGATCGACATCGTGAAGCCGCGCACGTCCACGGTCTGGACGTGGCCTTCGACGCGTCCGAGATGATCGATGTAGGCGACGACCCGCTCATTGGCGCGCGGACGGCCGTTGCAGGTGACATACATGTCGCCCGGCGACATATCGATCACGGTGCATTCATATTCTTCGTAGTTCGCAAGCATCAGGCGGCCCTGCATATGGATGGGCACGCGCTGGAAAACACCCTGTTCGGGACGCGGCGCAATCCGGGGCGGCTGGGCTTGCTGGAACGAGTGCATGAAAGAACTTCTTCATGAAATGATATACACCGATCATAACCGGCAACCCCTTAACAGAAGGTTGTCCTGAAGAAGGTCGATACACCTCGGAGCATAAAGCGAACTGTGTCGCAATGAGACGGTCAGTGCGGCGCCGGGCCTGAGAACAATGAAGACATCACCCGGCCGATGAAGGCACCGACACCGTGCGGGCGTTCGCTGACGGCCGCATATGGCCAGCTTTCCTTCCGGTCCTGAGCTGGCCTGTCGCGGAGAAGACGGCTACGGTCCAGCGCCAGGAAATCAAGCGGAACGATCTCCAGCCAGCTTGCCGCGACGGACGGTGCGATTGCGCCGAGCAGCCGCTCGGGGCGACCATCTTCGGAGCGCAATGGCATGACGATGATCTCAAAGCTGGCCTGGTGCCCCGCCGTGCTGTAGCCGGTGGCATTGAGCAGCGTGGGGATCACATGCTCCATGGCGCCACGAAGCGTTGCCTCGATATCGAGAGCATGCCCATCGCCGAACAGTTCCGCAAAGCTTTCACCGCGCAGATCGCGCCCAAAGAGATCACAGATCCGCGTGCCCGCAAGCCGGAAGGTGACGGCGCCCAGACCGTCGTTCTTCTCAAGAATGAAGAGGCTCGGCAGAATATGGCCTAGGCTCGACGGCTCGATCTGCGATTTCAGCGGGGCGTCGCCAGAGCCCCGCAGGCGGTTCCAGTAGTCATAGATATCGATGATCGTCTGATGGCGCACGGTGCCAACCTGTTTCATTTTGGTTCGAGTTCGAGCCTGAAGGGTTCTTTTGCTCTCTACCTAGCGGATTTCATGCCAATTGCGGCGAGTTAAGGTTAAGGAGCGGTTTCGATTGCGCTGCGAAGCCTTGTCGTGCGACGGTTGCCCATCGCTTCGGAAACGAAGTTCGGCACACGTACTGATCGGGCACGAGGGATACTCGGGGGATGTCCGGCAAGCCGTCTGGTTCTTCCGGACGGCTTTTTTTTTGACCTTCGCTCCTGTAAGGCTTTGGCCTGAACCGGCGAGGACGGATATGGAAGACCACAGGACAGAGCCGGAGTCGGCAGACGAAACCCCGGCCGCAAAGACACGGACGCCGATCTTCAATCTGCCCGGCATCCTGCTCGCGACGCTCTGTCTGCTCGGGGCGATCTATGCCGTCCAATCGGTCCTTCTTCCCGCAGACGCTGTCGATTGGCTGTTCTTCAACTTCGGGTTCATTCCGGCACGCTACGTGGTCCCGTTCTCGGAGCAGGGGCCGCAATGGCTCTGGTCGCCGGTGACCTATTCGCTGCTGCACGGCAGCGTGGAGCATATCCTCTTCAACGGACTCTGGCTGATGGCCTTTGGGGCGCCGGTCGCGCGCCGCATCGGCGCGTCGCGCTATGTCATATTCTGGATTTTCTCGTCGGTCGCCTCGGCTGCGCTTCATGCCGGGTTGAACTGGGGTAATCCGACCTTGCTCATAGGGGCTTCCGGCGTCGTTTCTGCCCTCATGGGGGCGGCCTGCCGCTTTGCCTTTCCGGCGGAACGCAGGATGCTGCGTCCGGCCCATCTCAATCCGCGCCTGTCCGTTATGGAGTCCCTGCGGAGCCGGACGGTCATAGTCTTCACAGTCTTCTGGCTGCTCGGCAATGTGCTGATCGCGGTGGGCATTCCGCTGATCGGCGATCCGAGCCAACCGATCGCCTGGGATGCCCATATCGGCGGCTTTATTTTCGGATTCTTCCTTTTCCCGCTGTTCGACCGGAACATACCGACGGGTCCTGATAGTTCAGAAGCACACGATATGTTGCAATCTTGAGCGCGGGAGTGCACCATTCCGATTGATCGGCATTGGAACTCGCAGCCGCGTGGAAGCCACTGATCAGTTAAGCGTTTCGCTTTCGACATGGGAGGGTTCGAATGTCCAACACCGTAAAAGCCATCCTGGACCAAAAGGGCCGCGACGTCGTCACGGTCGGGCCGAACACCACAGCGGCCGAAGCGGCAAAGATACTGAACAGCCGCAAGATCGGCGCCGTCGTCATCCTCGGTGCGGATGATCGCATTTCGGGGATCTTCACCGAGCGCGATCTCGTCAATGCTGTTGCGAAGTTTGGCAAGGAATGCCTCGATCAACCGGTTGTCTCATTGATGACATCCAAAGTTTTCCGCTGTCACGAGGAAACGACCGTCAACGAGTTGATGGAACTGATGACCAGCCGGCGTTTCCGGCACGTGCCGGTCGAAGCACATGGCAAGCTCACCGGCATCATTTCGATCGGTGACGTCGTTAAGACGCGTATCGCAGAAGTCGAACGCGAGGCAGAAGAGATCAAGGCCTATATCGCAGGCTGATGCATTTGCCGGTCCTCATACCTGACTAGGTATTCGCAAACGCTTCCTGCATTCTGCGAATTTCAGGAAGCCGCGCCTTGGCTTCCTCGTAGCCGCGTTCGATCGCTTCCCCGGCCCGGTGGAATTCCGAAAGGCCCATGTCGCTGAGACGCGGATGCAACGAGATATCCGGCGGATCGCCGGCAAGCCGGGCGCGCGAAATTCTATCCTGAATGATGTTGAAGGCCTGTACCATCACGCCGGTCATTCCCAGGCGTGCATAAGGTGCTTCCTCCTGCTTCTGCATTTCCTGAAGCGTAAGGCTTGCATTGTGCTTGACGACCGCGGAACGGCCGAACAGATCGTAGTTCAGATTGACAGCCACGACGAGCGGCTCTTCGTAGCTGCGGCAAACCGAAACCGGCACCGGATTGACCAACGCGCCGTCGACCAGGGTCCGGTTGTTGCTGCGGACCGGCTCGAAGATGCCGGGTAGAGCATAGGATGCTCGCAGCGCGGTAATCAGGGAACCATTCGCAATCCAGACCTCGTGACCGGTGTTCACTTCCGCGGCGACCGCCACAAAAGGGCGGCTGAGGTCTTCGATGTTCAAGCCCTCGAGATGCTCTTGCATCCGCTTCGTCAGACGCATGCCGCCGAAAAGCCCGCTGCCGCCGATCGTGAGGTCAAGCAGGCTTGCAATACGCCGCATCGTCAGCGACCGGGCGAAGGCTTCTAGCTCATCCAGTTTGCCGGCAAGATAGCAGCCGCCGACGAGCGCACCGATGGAGGTACCAGCGATCATGCCGACTTCTATTGCTGCCTCGTCCAGCGCGCGCAGCACGCCGATATGCGCCCAGCCGCGCGCGGCGCCACCGCCGAGCGCCAGCGCGATCTTCGCCTTGTTAGGGAGAGGGGAGGAGTCTGCGGGGGGCGTAGTGGCTGGGACTGTCGGACTGCCGGAAGCGGAATTATTTGCCTGAGAGCCTTGGCGGTTCAAATTCCAATTCAGCATGTTGCGCCTCCCTCGCAGCAGAAACATAGTCGTCTGTAATACTCGTCCCGTAGTCTTTCCAAATCGTATATAACCGCCGTTCCGTGGCCCAAAAGCAAGCAGACGCCGCCACGCGCTACTTGCCGTAAACGTCTTTCGGGTCGAAATGCAGCTCATCATCGACGATGTCGAGCATCGGCTTTCCGTCCTGAAGATTAACCGTCCGGTAGAAGCAGGAACGGCGTCCAGTATGGCACGTAGCATCGTGCCCCGCGACCTCTACTTTAAGCCAGATTGCATCCTGATCGCAGTCGGTGCGTATTTCCTTCACCATCTGGACGTTGCCGGAAGTTTCGCCCTTCATCCAGAGTTTGCCCCGCGAGCGGCTGAAGTAATGTGCCTTCCCTGTCTGGATCGTCAGCGCAAGAGCCTGCGCGTTCATATGCGCAACCATCAGCAGTTCGCCGTCATGCGCATCGGTGACGATCGCGGCGATCAGGCCACGATCGTCGAAGCGCGGCGTGAAATCACCGGCGTCTTCTAGTTCGGATTTGTCTT
The DNA here is from genome assembly GCF_012641395.1 of Rhizobium sp. P32RR-XVIII. Classification (GTDB taxonomy): domain Bacteria; phylum Pseudomonadota; class Alphaproteobacteria; order Rhizobiales; family Rhizobiaceae; genus Rhizobium. Next base: position 436,113 of record NZ_JABAIH010000005.1, read on the forward strand.
CGGACGGCGCATTAAATGCAAATGACATCATTCGGCTCCCTCATTGGAGCCGATATCAACGGCTCCGTACCATCGTCATGAAGCGGGCTTGCTCAGCAGGCTCGGCCTTGAAACTTCCAGTAAAGGTTGTCGTCAATGTGGTGGAGCCTTGCTTCTGAACGCCGCGCATGGCCATGCACATATGCTCAGCTTCAATCATGACCGCAACGCCGCGCGGACGCAGCGTTTCGTCGATCGCACTTGCGATCTGCGCCGTCATGGTTTCCTGAGTTTGCAGGCGGCGCGCATAGATCTCGACGACGCGGGCGATCTTCGAAAGGCCAAGCACCCTGCCATCGGGAATATAGGCGACGTGCGCCTTGCCAATGATCGGAACCATGTGATGTTCACAATGCGAGAAGAAGGGAATGTCCCGCACGAGCACCATGTCGTCGTAACCGGCGACCTCCTCGAAAGTGCGGCCGAGCACTTCTTCCGGGTCCATGTCGTAGCCGGCGAAGAGTTCGCGATAGGCTTTGGCGACGCGGGTAGGGGTATCAATCAGCCCTTCACGCGAGGGATCGTCACCAGCCCAGCGGAGCAGGACGCGAACTGCGTCTTCAGCTTCCTTCTGGCTGGGGCGTTCCGAGTCACGGTTGGTCTGCGGAAAATTCTTTACGATGGCGTCCATACTGCTCAAGTCTCCTGATCCGCGAACGTGCGGATCGTCTTTCGGACTCGCCACTGGCATCCCTTGTCAGGAATTTTGCACCTTTGGCAGGCTCCGGGGCTTTCGGGGCAACTTATAGCCCGTCCGGCACGGTTTCCTAATCAAACTTACCCGAGGCCATTGCATTTTTATGGCCTTCGAACGACATACATATAGGAAGACGGCGTCGTCATGTAAGTATGCTAACACGACACGGTGTGTTTTTTGTTTGTGTTACAATGACCGCCGAATGAGCCGGTCCGCGGCAATCTGGAGCGGAATTCATCATGGAAGATATCTATAACACCAAAATTCTCGAATTTGCAGGCAATATTCCGCTGACCGGCAGCCTGCCGGATGCCGACGCCAGCGCCAAGGCCCATTCGAAACTCTGCGGTTCCAAGGTGACGATTTGGCTAAAGATGAAAGGCGACACGGTTACGGATTTCGCCCATGACGTGAAAGCTTGCGCGCTCGGTCAGGCTTCCTCCTCGATCATGGCGCGCCATGTCGTTGGCGCGACCGCCGGCGAAGTGCGTAAAGCCCGTGAAGACATGCTTGCGATGCTGAAGGCGGACGGGGAGGGTCCGGAAGGTCGCTTCGAGGATATGCGCTACCTTCGCCCGGTCAGGGACTACAAGGCGCGGCACGCCTCCACCATGCTGACTTTCGACGCCGTCGTGGACGCAATCGGGCAGATCGAAGCAAAGCGCGCCGAAACGGTTGAGGCGTGAGCGGCGCTAGCGATGTGCGAATTCTGCTTCATCAGCCACAATGACCAGGAGGACGAAGGCGGCGCAGCCGGCCCTCGGAAAGAGCCGCTGCGGTTTTCCCGAAACTACACCGGCCCGTTCCGCAAGACCCCGGATCGCCTGCTCGGAATGAGCTGTATTCGGCTTTATCAACTGACCTTGTCCGGCTTCGTCGGTAACTCGTGCCGGCATATCCCCACCTGTTCCGAATATGGCTATGAGGCCATTGCCCGCCATGGGCTTTGGGCCGGCGGCTGGATGACGCTCTTCCGCGTCGGGCGCTGCGGTCCGGGCGGCACCAGCGGGCTTGATCCGGTTCCGGAACGCCTCGAACACCGTTTCCACTGGTGGACGCCGTGGCGCTATCTTGCGCTTGGACGAAAAGCAGGCTGACGGCATGTCCATGCCGGGTATGACCACCTACGTCGCACTCCTTCATAGTATCGTGCTTGGGCCAGGTCGCCGTGTGGCGATGTCAGATCTTCGCGACATGACGGAAGCACTCGGCTACCGCAATCCGCGGACGCTCGTTTCCACGGGCAATATCGTTTTCGAAGCAGCCGACGCACCACTCGGTGACATCGAGGCAAAACTTGAGGCAGCCTTCAAGGCACGGTTCGGCAAGGCTGTCGATATCATCGTCCGCAGGGGCGGGGATTGGCTGAAGCTCGCGGAGGCCAATCCCTTTCCGGACGGTGAGGGCAGTGAGGTCATCGTCCGCGTCATGCGAAAGCCTCTCGATCGCTCCGTACTCGACGCGCTCGGGAAGTACACCGACCCCAATCAGCGTCTGGCGCTCACCGCCGGCGATCTCTGGATCGATTTTGCCGGTAAACCCAGCGAGTGGAAGCTGCTCTCGGCGCTGACCACCAAGCGCATGGGCATCGGCACGCTCCGCAACTGGAACACGGTCCGCGGTCTTGCCGAAATGATCGGCTGAACCGGCTTTTTCTTTACTCGCTCGCCAAATCTCGGTATCAGGCGGCGGCGCGTTCGCACGGACGAAGCGCTTCATTGCAACCACCCGCATTCGTTGGCGGGACTGGACAAGGAGAATATCGATATGTCCCAATCCGTTTCCCTCACTTTTCCCGATGGCAACCAGCGCAATTTCGAGCCGGGCACGACCGGCCGCGACGTCGCCGAATCCATTTCCAAGTCGCTCGCCAAGAAGGCCGTCGCCATTGCGATCGACGGCACGGTGCGCGACCTTTCCGACCCCGTGACGACGGGCAAGATCGAAATCATCACCCGCAATGACGAGCGCGCGCTGGAACTCATCCGCCACGACGCAGCACACGTCATGGCGGAAGCGGTGCAGGAGCTCTGGCCCGGCACGCAGGTGACGATCGGTCCGGTCATCGAGAACGGCTTCTATTACGACTTCGCCAAGAACGAGCCCTTCACACCTGACGATCTGCCGAAGATCGAAAAGAAGATGAGGGAGATCATCGCCCGCAACGCGCCCTTTACCAAACAGGTCTGGTCGCGCGAAAAGGCCAAGGAAGTGTTCGCGGCCAAGGGCGAGCAGTACAAGGTCGAGCTTGTCGATGCGATCCCGGAGGGCCAGGATCTCAAGATCTACTATCAGGGCGACTGGTTCGACCTTTGCCGCGGACCGCATATGGCTTCCACGGGCCAGATCGGCAATGCCTTCAAGCTGATGAAGGTGGCCGGTGCGTACTGGCGCGGCGACAGCAACAATCCGATGTTGACTCGCATCTACGGTACGGCCTTTGCCGAGCAGTCCGAACTCGACAACTACCTGCATATCCTCGCCGAGGCCGAGAAGCGCGACCACCGCCGTCTCGGCCGCGAAATGGACCTCTTCCATTTCCAGGAGGAAGGACCGGGTGTCGTGTTCTGGCACGGCAAGGGCTGGCGCATCTTCCAGACGCTTGTCGCCTACATGCGCCGGCGGCTGGCGGCCGACTATCAGGAGGTCAACGCGCCGCAGGTTCTCGACGCCTCGCTCTGGGAGACTTCGGGGCACTGGGGCTGGTACCAGGAAAACATGTTCGCGGTGAAATCCGCCCATGCGATCACCCATCCCGACGACAAGGAGGCGGACAACCGCGTCTTCGCGCTTAAGCCGATGAACTGCCCTGGTCACGTCCAGATCTTCAAGCATGGCCTGAAATCCTATCGCGAACTGCCGATCCGCCTTGCGGAATTCGGCACGGTCCATCGCTACGAGCCGTCCGGCGCGCTGCATGGCCTGATGCGTGTGCGCGGTTTCACGCAGGACGATGCGCATATCTTCTGCACCGACGAGCAGATGGCTGCAGAATGCCTCAAGATCAACGACCTGATCCTTTCGGTCTACAAGGACTTCGGTTTCGACGAGATCACCATCAAGCTCTCCACGCGCCCGGACAAGCGCGTCGGTTCGGACGATCTTTGGGATCGCGCCGAGAGCGTCATGACGGATGTTCTCACGACGATCCAGCATCAGTCGAACGACATCAAGACCGGCATCCTGCCGGGCGAGGGCGCGTTCTACGGTCCGAAGTTCGAATATACGCTGAAGGACGCCATCGGCCGCGAATGGCAGTGCGGCACGACGCAGGTCGACTTCAACCTTCCGGAACGCTTCGGTGCCTTCTACATCGACAGCAATTCGGAGAAGACGCAGCCGGTGATGATCCACCGGGCGATCTGCGGCTCCATGGAGCGCTTCCTCGGTATCCTGATCGAGAACTTTGCCGGGCACCTGCCGCTCTGGGTCTCGCCGCTGCAGGTCGTAGTCGCGACGATCACCTCTGAGGCAGACGGCTACGGCCAGGAAGTTGCCGAAGCGTTGCGCGAGGCCGGGCTCAACGTCGAGACCGACTTCCGTAACGAGAAGATCAACTACAAGATCCGCGAACATTCCGTTACGAAAGTTCCTGTCATCATCGTCTGCGGCAGGAAGGAAGCCGAGGAGCGCACGGTTAATATCCGCCGCCTCGGCAGCCAGGAGCAAACCTCGATGTCGCTCGACGAGGCGATCGAGAGCCTTGGCTGGGAAGCGACACCGCCGGATATCCGCCGCAAGATAGAAGCGAAGCGGGCCAAGGCCGCCTGATCTCTGTCAGACGGATGTCATCGCTTTGATACATAACCGCCCGGTCTTCAATAGAGGCCGGGCGGTTTTGCGCTTCAACCAGCTATCCTACGCCAGCGAGAACGATCCCCGCTTCAAGCGCTGGCTGATCCGCTCGATCGAGGGTCTTTCGGGCCGCAACCGCTATGTTCGCCTCTATGAGACATGGCGCACCGATATCGTGCCATCGCGCGAGCGCGTCTTCGGCAAGCTTCTCGACCTTATCGACGTCGATCTCGATATCCGCGGGAACTGGCCTGCCGCCGCACCTGCAGGCAGACCCCTGGTCATCGTCGCCAATCATCCGTTCGGCATCGGCGACGGCATAGCCGTCTTGTCTCTCGCCGAGCAGCTCGGCCGGCCGTTTCGTGTTCTCATTCACAATGAGCTGCTGAAGCTGCCTGAGATGGCTGACTACTCGCTTCCGGTCTCTTTCGAGGAGACCAAGGCAGCGCTTGCCATCAATATGGACACGCGCCGCGAGGCGGTCCGCCTGCTGAAGGACGGTGTAACGGTCGTCATCTTTCCGGGCGGCGGCGTAGCGACGGCCAAGAACGGTTTCGGCCGCGCACGGGATCTGCCATGGAAGATGTTCCCGGCCAAGCTCGTCCAGTCGGCCGGGGCCGACGTCTTGCCCATCTATTTCGAGGGCCAGAACGGGCCGCTGTTTCACATTGCCAGCCGGTTTTCGCTGACGCTTCGCCTCTCGCTTCTGATCCGGGAGTTTCGGCGGCTGTCGGGCAAGACGATTGTCGCCCATGTGGGGCAGGTCCTGCCGTACGAGGAACTGCGGAGGACCGATCGGAAGGATTTGCTAGCGGCGCTTTACAGCGCGGTCTTTTGCTTGGCGCCCGTCAGGGCCAAAAGAGCATCTGAGGATCAATCAGCATCCGCGCCGCCCGGTACCAGCTGCTCATAGGAAGGAAGCGGCGCACGCGCGGAATTCTGCGGTTCGCCGGCGGCTGCCGGCTGCGGTTCCTGCTGCAGCGTCGTGGCGGCGCTGGTGGGTTCCTGCGGCTGTTCGTCCTTCATGAGCACTTCGACGTCTGTATTCTTGCCAGCCTCGACCTTGAAGTCGCGCTGATAGATCTTGTCCTTGTTGCGCGCGACGGCTGTATACTCGCCTTCCGCCAGAACCATGGTCGGGAAGGCGCTGACGCTTTCGCCGACGCTGTCGCCCGCCGCCGTCAGGATCGACCAGGCCGTGTCGGCGATCGCTTCGCCGCCGGCGTCTGAAACGAGCTTGAAGTTGATCTGCGCGGCGCGGTGCTGGATCGTCGCTTCGGTCAGCTTTCCGGACTCGACCTGGATATCGGCACGGATGACAGCGTTGACGGCTCCGTATTCTGAAACGATGTGATACGTGCCGGCATTCAGCCGTACCATGGTGTTCGGCGCGACATCTGCCATCACCAGTCCGCGTTCGCCGTCTTCGCGCACTTCCGAGGAGTAGATCGAGAAGCGCAGCTGGTCAGGACGGATGCGAACATCGGACCCGGACACGGCGTTGAGCACCAGACCGCCGGCATCGAGCACCATCACCTGCTTGTCGAGCGTGCCGTCCTCGGGAACATTCACCTTGCGGGTCACGCCGGCGCGGCCGAACGAGACATTGATCAGATAGTCGCCCGGGGCGAGCTGGAAAGCCGCCGACCCGCCACGGGCGCTTGCCACCAGCGGCAGCTTGCCGTCGGCACCCGCGACAGGACTGAACACATACCAGGAGAGTCCGTCTCGCACCGGCTCGCCGCTTTCCGTGAGCTTGGCTTCGATCTCAACCTCGCGCAGCGCCGCATTCTGCTGCGTGCTGCCCGGCGCAATGAAAGCGTTGAGCTTCGGCATCTTCGTGGTCGTGTCGAGCTGCTTGAATCCCTTGAACGCGTTCTCGGCGCTTGCGCTAAAGGGCAACAACGCAGTCAGAACAAGCACGAACGCCATACGCGTAAAAGGCAAAATGCCGGGCATGTGTTTCCTGAACAGATTGACTTCTAAAACTACAGAGGCCACTTCAAAACGAACCCAGTGGCAAATTCAAGACCCACCCATCCCGCTGCCGTGAAAATGAAAGTTTCTCCCGCATGAAATCCGATATCAAGCTGATTGATTACCTCGCTGTGCGCCGATCGATCCCTGCCTTCCAGATGTGCGAGCCCGGGCCTGCAAAGGCGGAAATAGAGGAAATCCTTCGTCTGGCATCGCGTGTCCCCGATCACGGGAAGCTCGCGCCCTGGCGTTTCATCGTCTATCGCGGAGAAGAGCGTGAACGAATCAGCGAAGAACTCTTGAAGCTCGCGCTCGAGGCCAAGCCTGATCTCTCGGAGGAAATGATCCAGGTCGAACGCACGCGTCTCACCCGAGCGCCGGTTGTCGTTGCCGTGGTCAGCAAGGCGGGCCCGCACTTCAAGATCCCGGAATGGGAGCAGCTCATGTCGGCGGGCGCCGTGTGCCTCAACATCATCTTTTCGGCGAATGCCCATGGCTGGGTCGCCAACTGGTTGACCGAATGGTTTGCCTATGACGAGCGCGCCTATCCGGTTCTCGGCGTTCGGCCGGGCGAAAAAGTTGCCGGCTTCATCCATATCGGTTCGACAAATTTCCCGGTGGTCGAGCGGCCGCGTCCATCACTCTCCGAAACCGTCACCTGGGTCGGCGGAGAGGGCTGATGTTCTATACGACGGATAGCAACAAGCACGGTCTCTCCCACGATCCCTTCAAGGCGATCGTGGCGCCGCGCCCGATCGGCTGGATCGGCAGCAAGGGGGCAGACGGATCGATCAATCTCGGTCCCTACTCCTTCTTCAATGCTGTCTCCGACCATCCGAAGATCGTCATGTTCTCATCGAGCGGTCGCAAGCACAGCCAGCGGAATGCCGGCGAGACGGGCGTCTTCACCTGCAATTTCGTCAGCCGCAACCTCGTCGAGAAGATGAACCTTTCTTCCGCCGCGGTTCCCTATGGCACCGACGAATTCGCGCTCGCCGGGCTGACCGCCGTTCCGGGCAGACTGGTCGATGCGCCCTATGTGGACGAGGCCTTTGCCGTGCTCGAATGCAAGGTGACGGAGATCATCGTGCCGAAATCGCAGTCCGGTGAGCCGACGGAAAACGTCATGGTCTTCGGCGAGGTCGTCGGCATCCACATCGACGAAGCGATCGTCAGCAATGGCCGGCTCGACATGTCGCTGGCAAGGCCGACGGCGCGCATGGGCTACATGGACTACAGCGAGGCGAGCGAGGTTTTTGAGATGTTCCGTCCGAAGGTCGAGACGGTGGCCGACAAAGCCTAATAAACATGGTGAACCAATCTTAAACCATTTGCCGATAGTGTTACCCGAACGTTAGGGGCGCGAAGGAATCGCGCCGCAGGTTGGGGCGTAAATTGATCGTAGAGGCTTTCCTTCGCTGGGTTGAAACTGCCAAGGCAGGGGATAGAGCTCGCGCCGCGAACGCATTGGGGCGTGCCTATCTGCAGTCCGAAATGCTTCCGGAGGAGCGCAAGGCCGCGGAAATGGCGATGACCTTCCTGCTTGACGATCCTTCGCCGCGCGTGCGCCTTGCGCTGGCCGAGGCGATCGCTTGGTCGCAGGAAGCGCCGCGCGCCATCATTCTGGCGCTTGCCGAAGACCAGCCGGAAATCGCCTGCCACGCCCTGACCTGCTCTCCAGTGCTCTCGGACACGGACCTTGTCGATCTTGCCGCCCGCGGCAGCAGCGTTGTCCGCATCCTGATCGCGGCACGGCCGTCGATTTCCCGAGCTGTTTCAGCCGCTCTTGCGGAAGTCGGCGACGAAGAAGAGGTCCTGTGCCTTCTGGAGAACGAGGGCGCAGCGATCGCCCCGCAATCGCTGAAGCGCATAGCCGAGCGGCTCGGCGACTGCCGCGACACACGCAATCTGCTGCTCGATCGCACCGACCTTCCAGCTGATGCCCGCCAGCTGCTGACGCAGCATGTCAGCAACGCATTGGTGGCTTTTCCTCTGGCACAGGCCGCCGTCGGGATCGCTCGTCTGCAGCGCATCAGCCGCGAGGCGGCCCAGTCCGCTACGGTCTCCCTTGCAGGCGAGATCCAGGCGCACGAAATTGCCGATCTCGTCGAGCATTTGCGCCTTGCCGGCAATCTAACGCCGTCCTTTCTCATGCATGCTCTTTGTTCCGGCAAGGTGGATTTCTTCGCGAGCGCCATCGTCAATTTGACCGGCTGCACCGAGAACCGCGTGCGCTCGATCCTCGCGACGGGACGCAGCCATGCGGTGCGTGCGCTGTACGAGAAGGCTGGCCTCAGCCGCGAAATCAGCAGCGTCTTTGTAGAAGCGACTCTCCACTGGCGCGAAGCCTCCAGAAAAACCTCTGGAAGCAGGCTCTTCAATGTCTGCGGCAGCCTGCTCGAACAATTCCGCCATATCGGGGGTGCCCATGGTGCGGTCGGCGAACTCCTTGATATGGTCGAGAGGCTTCATATTGCCGAGCAGCGTCAATCGGCGCGAGACTACGCGTCTATGACTGCGCTCGAAGCTGCCTAGAGTGCCTGAGAAAAACCATGTCCGTCACCATTGCTGTTGAATCGCCACGTCAGCCGGAAATCGTCCGCTTGCTGGAGCTTTCCGATACTTATGCGGCCTCCCTCTATCCGGCCGAGAGCAACCATCTCGTCGATCTCTCGACCTTGGAAAAGCCGTGCGTCAGCTTCTTCGTTGCGCGGAATGCCGGGGCGATCGTCGGCTGCGCGGCACTCGTGGAGACAGGCGACGGCACGGCGGAGATCAAGCGGATGTTCATCGATCCAGCGGCGCGAGGGCTGAAAATCGCAACCCACCTGATGGATGCGCTTGAGAAACGCGCCAAGTCACGCGACCTTGAGGCGATCCGTCTGGAAACCGGCATCTACCAGCCGGAGGCGATCGGGCTTTACCGCAAGTACGGCTATATCGACATCGAGCCTTTCGCTTCGTACCTGCCGGATCCGCTGAGCCTGTTCATGGAGAAGCGGTTGAAATGATCAGCCCTCGGCAACGCGTTGCGCCGGCGGTGCCTGCTCATCGATCATGACTTCCGGGCCGAGTCCCGCCTGATCGCTCGCCGCCACTTCATGCATCCATTCGCGCCAGATCGCGACGAGCAGAGCCATCAGCACCGGCCCGATGAAGAGACCGAGAAAGCCCATGGTCTTCACGCCGCCGACGAGGCCGAAGAAGGTCGGCAGGAAGGGAAGCTTGATCGGGCCGCCGACAAGTTTCGGACGCAGCGTCTTGTCGACGATGAAGAGTTCGACCGTACCCCAGACGAAGAGCGCGATGCCGGCAAAATGCGATCCGCTGGCCAGGAGGTACACCGAAACCAAAGTGAACGAGAGCGGCGCGCCGCCGGGTATCAGCGCCATAAGGCCCGTTATAACGCCAAGTGTGACCGGCGAGGGGACGCCTGCGATCCAGTAGGCGACGCCGAGCACGATGCCTTCCCCGATTGCAATCACCGTCATGCCCATGACGGTCGAGCTGATTGTTGCCGGAACGACCCGCGAAAAGCGCTCCCAGCGATTGGGCAGGATGCGCTCGCCGAGCATGTCGATCTGCCGCGAGAAGGACGATCCGTCGCGATAGACGAAGAAGAGCGCGATCAGCATGAAAAGCAGCGTCAGGAGGAGATGGAACGACGCACCGCCGGCGGCGAGAACCGCACGATAGATATTGCCAAGATGGGCACCGCTGATGACCTGAACGAGTTCACCTAGGGACCCCGGGCTACCGACGTATTTCGTCCAGAGTTCATCGAGGTAAGGCCCTGCAAACGGCAGCGCAAGGATCCACTGCGGCGTAGACGCGCCCTGCCGGTTGGTCTGAACGACCCAGGCAAACCATTCACGCACTTCGCCTGTCGTGTAGGTAATCGCAAGCCCAATAGGAATGACCAGAAAGGTGATGATCAGAAGGATCGCAATCGTGGCGGCGATCGTTGTGTTGCCGCCGACGCGGGCGAGAAGCTTGCGATAAAGCGGCCAACTCGCAAAGCCGATGACGAGCGCTGCCAGAACTGGAATAACAAAGCCATGGAAGAAATAGACGCCCGCAGCAACGATGAGAATCAAAAGCCAGCGAGCGGCCGAAATTGACGGGATCAGCGGCGTGCGCGTGGGCGCAGACGGGCCAAGCCACCGCGTTTCGCCTGGCAGTCTCTTGTTGTTCGAAAGGCTCACGTCGTTTTTATTTCCTTCTTGTTCTCATGGATATGCGCTCTACGGCGCCCGGACGCAAGCATATCGATCATTTAAGTCGGAGCTTTTGCGATCACTGACGCAGCCCGCAGCTTCAGGGTGCCGCATATCTCAATCCTCTGTACGAAATGTGACGAAGTTTTCTTTCAGAGTGTTGATGACCGGCGAAAATAGTACAGGTTGGAGCAACGGAATCGAAAGCTATGGTTGGGGACCATGACGTTATTTTCAGCGGAAGTTTCATGGCAGCGCGGTGAGGGCAGCTTTACGGACGGCAAATACAGCCGCGGCCATACATGGAATTTCGACGGAGGCCTTTCGGTACCTGCCTCGGCATCTCCGCACAACGTACCGCTTCCGTACTCGGTCGCCGAGAACGTCGATCCCGAAGAGGCCTATGTGGCGGCGCTCTCCAGCTGCCACATGCTCTTCTACCTATGGCTTGCATCGAAGAAGGGCATCGTTATCGACAGCTATGTCGATAACGCGACGGGCATAATGGAGAAGGTCGACGGAAAAATGCTTGTCAGCCACGTCGAGCTGAAGCCGAGCGTCGTCTATTCAGGCGAGGCGCCGAGCCGTGAAACCGAGGAGAAGCTCCATCACGAAGCCCACGAGCTCTGCTTCCTCGCCAATTCCGTCAAGACGAAGATAGACGTTCGCCTCGCCTAGCGGCCCCATCTCTCCGTTACGATTGCGGACGGTGCAATAGTTTGAACGCGTAGAACTGCGTCTTTTGCCCGGTCGAGAAGTTGTTGTCGGAACCGAGAATCAGGACGTCGCTGCCGTCCTTCGCCCTGCCTATCGCCATCGACTCGATGTTATCAGGCACCAGACCGGCGGCGCGCAGGTCGAGCACCTGGTTCTTGCGGACGGGAACGATGCGCTGATCGGTCCTGGCGAGCGAAGCGATGGCCGAGACGTCGGTGGCGCCGTCGAGGTCCAGCATGAAGATCTTAATGTTGTTGCCGAAGCCTTGGGCGTAGCTGCGCTCGACGGCGAGCAGGCGGTGGTCGTCGAGTGCGACGATCTCCGACATGCCGTTGTCGTTGCCGCCAATGGGCTTTGTGGCAGCCTGCGGGATCGGCGAGATTGGATAGACATACTGCGCCTTCGGTTCGCCAGTCGCCCCGTCATAGCGGATAATGCGCGACAGGCTGCCGTTGACGAGCGAGGCCGCCGGACCGTCCTGGTAGAGCGCAGCTTCGACGCCGACGAACACATCACCGTCGGGTGCGACCGCAAGATCCTCGAAGGCGAGATTGTCGCGGATGCCGGTCGATTTGTCGGCCGTCGGCGCGAAGCCGTCCGGTAGCTTGAATTCGCGCACAAAGGCACCGTCCGGCGAGGCGACGCGGACGAAGGGGGCGATCAGCGCCTTGCCGTCGCCTTCGCTACCCCAATAGACGCCGTCCCGGCCGAGGCGGATCGATTCGGGGTCAACGGTGCGGGCGGCGAAGGGTTCACCGTTCTTGTCCTGCAGCTTCACCTGCTTGACGACGGAAACGCCCTTGAGGCCGGAGCCGTCAAGATCAACGTCGAGTTCGTAGAAGCGGGCCGGACCTTTTTCGGAGCGGTCGTCGCTGATGGCGATGTAATGGCCGGTCGCCGGGTCGAAGTCGAGACCGGAAATGCCGCCGAATTCGACGCCGTTTTCCATGTGACCGGTCGGGATGACGAATTCACCGAGATAGGAAAAGGAGATCCGAGCTGCGCAATCGCCGAACGGGCAAGGTGTCTCGACGGTTGCGCCGATCGTGGTGGCGTGGAGGTTGGCGGCGCTGGACAGGAGAGCAACAGCGATAGTCGCAAGAAAACGCTTGGTCATGGCGAACATCCGGCTGGTGAGGAGGTTGACGAGCGGAACAGGCCGGACCTCCCTTTGAAGGATCGGCCCGCCAGTCGCGTCGCTTGTCATGCACCGGTTGTTTGACGGAGTTGTTACGATTCTTCGTCAATTTCGTGAAATAGCGAAGCTCAGATATCGAGGTTTTCGGCAAAGGCGGCACGGTCCTGAATGAAGCGGAAGCGCGCATCAGGCTTCGTGCCCATAAGGTCGTCCACCGCAGCACGGGTTCCCTCGAAATCGACCTCGTCGATCAGCACCCGCAGCAGCGTACGCTTGCTCGGGTCCATAGTCGTTTCCTTGAGCTGCGCGGGCAGCATTTCACCAAGGCCCTTGAACCGGCTGATCTCGATCTTTCCCTTGCCCTTGAATTGCGTTTCCATCAGTTCCTGCCGATGGGCGTCGTCGCGTGCATAAGCGGATTTGGCGCCCTGGGTGATCTTGTAGAGCGGCGGCACGGCAAGGAAGAGATGGCCGCCGCGGATGAGCTCCGGCATCTCCTGATAGAAGAAAGTGATTAGCAATGACGCGATGTGGGCGCCATCAACGTCGGCATCGGTCATCACGATGATGCGCTCGTAGCGCAGGTCCTCGTCGCGATACTTGGAACGCGTGCCGCAGCCGAGCGCCTGAACGAGATCCGCAAGCTGCTGGTTGGCGCCGAGCTTTTCACGGCCGGCGCTCGCAACGTTCAGGATCTTGCCGCGCAACGGCAGGATTGCCTGATTGGCACGGTTGCGTGCCTGCTTGGCGGAACCGCCTGCCGAATCACCTTCGACGATGAAGAGTTCGGCGCCCTGGGCCGTGTTCTGAGCGCAATCGGCCAGTTTGCCCGGAAGGCGCAGTTTGCGCACGGCGGTCTTGCGGGTGACTTCCTTTTCCTTGCGGCGGCGGAGACGCTCCTCGGCGCGCTCGATCACCCAGTCGAGCAGCTTTGCAGCCTCGTTGGGATTGTCCGCCAGATAATGGTCGAAGGGATCGCGAAGCGCGTTTTCGACGATCCGCTGTGCCTCGACGGTCGCCAGCCTGTCCTTGGTCTGGCCGACGAATTCCGGTTCGCGGATGAACACCGACAACATGCCGACCGCCGAAATCATCACGTCGTCGGTGGTGATCTGCGCTGCGCGTTTGTTCTGCGTCAGATCGGCGTATGCTTTCAGCCCCTTCGTCAGCGCTATGCGCAGACCTGCCTCATGCGTGCCGCCCTCGGGCGTCGGAATGGTGTTGCAATAGGAGTGGATCTGCTGGTCGCCACCATACCAGGTGATCGCCCATTCGAGCGAACCGTGGCCGCTGGCCTTTTCGCTCTTGCCGGCGAAGATTTCGCGCGTGACGGTGAATTCCTTCCCCATCGTCGCCTGCAGGTAGTCCTTCAGCCCGCCGGGGAAGTGGAAGACGGCCTTGTCCGGAATTTCGGAACCCTGCGGAAGCACGCCTTCATCGCAGCTCCAGCGGATCTCCACGCCTCCGAAGAGATAGGCCTTGGAGCGCGCCATGCGGAAGACACGCGCTGCCTCGAACTTTGCGTGCTCGCCGAATATCTGCGGATCGGGGTGGAACCGCACGCGCGTGCCACGGCGGTTGTGCACGTCGCCAAGCTCTTCGAGACCACCCTGCGGCAAGCCGCGGGAGAAGCGCTGACGGTAGAGCTTGCGGTTACGCGCGACTTCGACTTCGAGATAGTCGGAGAGCGCGTTGACCACTGAAACGCCGACGCCGTGCAGACCGCCGGAGGTCTCATAGGCCTTTCCGTCGAACTTTCCGCCCGCATGCAGCTTCGTCATGATGACTTCGAGCGTCGACTTGCCTGGGACCTGCGGGTGGTTTTCCACCGGAATGCCACGGCCATTGTCCGAGACCGTGAGATAGCCGTGGATGTCGAGATGCACTTCGATGAAGTTCGCGTGGCCGGCGACCGCTTCGTCCATCGAGTTATCGATGACTTCGGCAAAGAGGTGGTGCAGCGCCTTTTCGTCGGTGCCGCCGATATACATGCCGGGGCGCATGCGCACCGGTTCCAGACCTTCGAGAACGCGGATCGACGAGGCACCGTAGTCGTCACCATTCGAGGCTGCCGGGGCCGGACGCGCTGGCGCAGCCGGGGGCGCGGCGGGCTTTGGTGCCTCCTCCTGCTTGGGTGCGAGAGGCATTTCGGAAAATAGGTCGTTGCTGTCGTCCATGGAATTGTTCAGATCTTTATCCTGCCGGCCGGCGTGTCCGCTTGAGGCCAGACTCAAAATCACCGCATTTGATGTCACGTTTGCGAATCATGCAGATTCTGCCAGAAACCGCCTCGCTAAGCGATGCCGCTCGATCTGGCGGAATTCTTTGGAATTGGTTTGCGTTGCCAGACGCGGATTGGCAAGCGGCCCGAGGTGCAAGGAAACCGCCCGCATGAGAATGTCCACAAGTCATTGCATGATTATTGCTGTAATTGCGGCCTTTTTCCTGTCCTGTGACATTCTGAGCGCGGCAGCGGATGGCTTGCCGCCCTATAAGGACGAACTTTTCTCCAAACAAAACGTGTTGCAGAGCGCCGACGACGGCGCCTTCGAAGTGATCGACTATGATGAGATGCGCGACATCAATGGTCGCGACCAGATCCCGCAAGGGCGCGTGCAGCGGAAGTATGTGTCGCTCGGCGTACGCAAGGTACAGCAAGACGAAACCCTGTCTCTGGATGGCCTCCGGCTGGATGTCACCAGAGTGGGACCGGCAGACGGAGCGGCCTTCACGGTGATCTTCATCCACGGCCGCGATGGCGATCGCCGCCTCGGGGCCAACGACTACTCCTTCGGCGGCAACTTCAACCGGCTGAAGAACCTCGCGGCCGGCAATGGCGGTGTCTATTATTCGCCGACTGTACGGACCTTCGACAGCGACGGCGTCGCCAAGATCGCCGAACTCATCCGCTATGCCAGCGAGAAATCAGGTGGAAAGCCCGTGGTCCTCGCCTGTGCCTCCATGGGCAGCCAAATCTGCTGGGGGATCGGCCGTGATCCTGCGAGCGTCAAGCGGCTGAGGGGAATGGTGATCATGAGCGGCGTCACCGATCCCGCTTTCACGAAAAGCGCCTTCTACAAAGCCAAGCTGCCGCTTTGGTTCGCGCACGGGAGCCGCGATCCGGTCTATGCGGCTGCCGACCAGCAGGCCCTGTTCGAAAAACTCTACAAGTCGAAATACCCGGCCCGTTTCACGCTTTTCCAGAATGGGAACCACGGTACCCCCATCCGGATGATTGATTGGCGGCAGGTCTTGAACTGGATTCTCGCTTCCTAGGTTTTTAAGCGCCGAATTTAATCATTTTCCGCGGCAACTCGGCCGATTTACCTAGCGTGAACTTGAGATCGCTTTCCTTTCGGCTGCAGTTTTGCTAAGGCGCACCCATGAGGAAAAGCTTGGAAGGCCGGTATGACACCTGATGTGCGCCCGCTTGTGGCGGGAAACTGGAAAATGAACGGCACACGCGCCTCTCTCGATCAGATAAAGGCTATTGCGGAAGGCGTTAATAGGCCGCTTGCCAAGCGGGTGGAGGCGCTGATTTGCCCGCCCGCGACGCTGCTCTATGTCGCGACCGCGCTCTGCACTGACAGTCCGCTTGCGATCGGGGCGCAGGATTGCCACCAGAACGCGGCGGGCGCTCATACCGGTGATATATCGGCCGAAATGATTGCCGATTGCTTTGGAACCTATGTGATCGTCGGCCATTCCGAGCGCCGGACCGACCATGCAGAAACCGACCATCTCGTCCGCGCCAAGGCGGAAGCCGCCTTTGCCGCCGATCTGACCGCCATTGTCTGCATCGGCGAGACCGCAGACGAGCGCAAGGCGGGGCAGACGCTCGACATCCTCAAGCGCCAGCTCTCTGCCTCCGTTCCGGACAGCGCCACAGCCGAAAACACGGTCATTGCCTACGAGCCGGTCTGGGCGATCGGCACCGGTGTCACGCCGACGGTAGATGACGTCGAAAAGGCGCATGCCTTCATGCGGTCGGAGCTCACAGGCCGCTTCGGCGCCGAGGGCCGGAAGATCCGCATTCTCTATGGCGGCTCGGTGAAGCCCCGCAATGCCAGGGAACTGATGGGCATCGCCAATGTCGACGGCGCGTTGATTGGCGGAGCGAGCTTGAAAGCGTCCGATTTCCTCGCCATCTACGGCGCATATGAAACGCTCCTCGCATAAATAAGCTTAGCATATTCCTGGCCGAAGGGCTTGGAATAGCCGATCAGCTCATGTAAAGAGCGCCAGATTTTTATTCGATGCTCGCCGAAGCGGGCAGGACTGGACCCATGCAGACAGTATTGATTGTCATCCACCTCATGATCGTGCTGGCGCTCGTCGGCGTCGTGCTCATCCAGCGCTCGGAAGGCGGCGGTCTCGGTATCGGCGGCGGTTCGGGATTCATGTCGGCGCGCGGCACGGCCAATGCGCTGACCCGCACGACCGCAATTCTGGCGGCGCTGTTCTTCCTGACGTCGCTCGGCCTTGGCATCCTGACGCGCTACCAGGGCAACCCGACCGACATCCTGAACCGCATTCCGGCAACGAGCGGGCAGGGCAACGGCATTCTCGATTCTCTCGGCGGCGGCACGCAGCAGCCGGCAAATCAGCCCGCCAGCAACGGGATTCCGAACGGCGGCGCGGCTACTCCGGCACCGGCGACCCCGGCGGCGCCAGCAGCAACGGCTCCTGCGGCCAACGCTCCGGCGACGCAGACGGCCCCCGCTGCGCCTGCAACACCCGCTGCTCCGGCTCAGCCGAGCGGCGTTCCGACCGGGCAGTAAGCCGGTCCACGAAATAAACCGCCGGCAGGCCCTCGGGTCTGCCGGTTTTCTTTTGTTCAGATTCCAAACTGGCACCAAAAATTCTGGAAAAGAATTTTTGGGCTGGTGGAATCGTTTTTGAAAAGGTATCCGGTGACTCCCATGGCGCGATACGTATTCATCACTGGCGGCGTGGTTTCTTCCCTCGGAAAAGGAATTGCGGCTGCGGCTCTCGGAGCGTTGTTGCAGGCCCGTGGTTATCGGGTCCGACTTCGCAAACTCGACCCCTATCTGAACGTGGACCCGGGCACTATGAGCCCGACCCAGCACGGCGAAGTCTTCGTCACCGACGATGGCGCGGAAACCGATCTCGATCTCGGGCACTATGAGCGCTTCACCGGGCGTTCGGCGACCAAGACCGACAACATTACCACCGGCCGCATCTACAAGAACATCATCGACAAGGAACGCCGCGGTGACTATCTCGGGGCAACCGTGCAGGTCATTCCGCACGTCACCAACGAGATCAAGGATTTCGTCACCGAGGGCAATGACGACTACGATTTCGTCATCTGCGAAATCGGCGGTACGGTCGGCGACATCGAGGCCATGCCGTTCATCGAGGCTATCCGTCAGCTCGGCAACGATCTGCCCCGCGGGACGGCGATCTACCTTCACCTGACGCTGATGCCTTACATTCCAGCCGCCGGCGAGCTGAAGACCAAGCCGACGCAGCACTCGGTGAAGGAACTGCAGGCGCTCGGTATTCACCCGGACATTCTTCTCGTCCGCGCCGATCGCGAAATTCCGGAAGCCGAGCGGCGCAAGCTCTCGCTCTTCTGCAACGTGCGCCCGTCCGCCGTCATCCAGGCGCTCGACGTCGCCAACATCTACGACGTGCCGATGGCCTACCACAAGGAGGGCCTCGATAGCGAAGTGCTCGCCGCCTTCGGCATCGAGCCGGCTCCCAAGCCGCGGCTCGACCAGTGGGAGGAGGTGTGCAACCGCATCCGCACGCCCGAGGGTGAAGTCACCATCGCGATCGTCGGCAAGTACACGGGTCTCAAGGACGCCTATAAGTCGCTGATCGAAGCGCTGCATCACGGCGGCATCGCCAACCGCGTCAAGGTCAACCTCGAATGGATCGAGTCGGAAGTCTTCGAAAAGGAAGACCCTGCACCGTATCTCGAAAAGGTGCACGGCATTCTCGTACCCGGCGGCTTCGGCGAACGCGGTTCGGAAGGCAAGATCCTGGCAGCCCGCTTCGCGCGTGAGCGCAAGGTGCCGTATTTCGGCATCTGCTTCGGCATGCAGATGGCCGTCATCGAGGCGGCACGCAATCTCGCCAACGTCGAGAACGCGTCTTCCACCGAGTTCGGCCCGACCAAGGAGCCGGTCGTCGGACTGATGACAGAATGGGTCAAGGGTAACGAGCTGCAGAAGCGAACGGCAGCGGGCGACCTTGGCGGCACCATGCGCCTCGGCGCCTACAAGGCATCGCTCAAGAAGGGCACGAAGATTTCCGATATCTACGGCTCGACCGATATTTCCGAGCGCCATCGCCACCGCTACGAGGTCAACATCGACTATAAGGACCGGCTCGAGAACTGCGGGCTGACGTTCTCGGGGATGTCTCCGGACGGCGTATTGCCGGAGACGATCGAGTACGCCGATCATCCCTGGTTCATCGGTGTGCAGTACCACCCGGAACTGAAGTCCCGGCCGCTCGACCCGCATCCGCTCTTTGCAAGCTTCATCGAAGCCGCGACCGAACAGAGCCGCCTCGTTTGAGGCTTTCGATCCCCTCACCAGCAAGAATTGCGGGTGAGGGGATTGCTTCGTTATGCAGCCTGCGGCAAGGGCCCGACGTAAACCGACTTTGGCCTGATCAACCGGCCCGTGAGCGCCTGTTCGCGCGCATGGGCGATCCAGCCTATGGTCCTGCCGATGGCAAAGACGCCGGTGAAGGCTTCGCGCGGGAAGCCGAGCGAGTCGAGCAGCAGTGCCGTATAGAATTCGACGTTGACGTCCAGCGGGCGATCCGGTTTGCGTTCCTTCAGGATAGGCGAGAGCTGCCTGTTCGACGCTCTCAGCCAACGCGATCCGCTTCCGGTCGACCTGACCGCTCGCGACCAGCGGCTTCAATGCGTTCTTCAGGGCGTCGGCGCGCGGATCGCGAACGCGATAGATGCGGTGGCCAAATCCCATCAGCCTCTCGCCGCGGTCAAGAGCAGCTGATAGCCATGTCTTCGCCCGGCTTTCAGTGCCGATCGCATCCAGCATGTCGAGAACCGGTCCCGGCGCGCCGCCATGCAGCGGCCCCTTGAGCGCACTGATCGCCGCAAGGACGGACGACGTGAGACCTGCTCCCGTCGAGGCAATCACGCGCGAGGCGAAGGTCGAGGCGTTCAACCCATGATCGGAAATCGTCACCAGATAGGCGTCCAGAGCGGCTGTCTGCTCGGCACTCGGAAGTGCACCGTGCATCATCCGCAGGATGTCTGCGGCTTGCGAGAGAGATGCATCCGGACCGACGAGCACTTCTCCGCGCTGCAGCCGCAAAACTGCGGGAAGAAAGACCGCAGGGGCTGCCAGCAGTCTGAGTGCGGTTTGAAGATCGTCGCCGTCCGGTAGTCGCGCCGTCATGGCCCGCATCGCATCGACCGGTGGCAATGCGAGGAGGGTAGCATCCGCCGCTGCGAGGTGCTCGAAAACTTCGCCACGCGCCGTTCCAAGCCGCGTCTTCAACTCTCCCGCGTCGAGCGCAATCAATCCGTCAAGCAGCAGCGCGGCAACGCTTTCATAGGTACCGCCGGTTACCAGGTCGTCGAGCGATACACCGCGAATGATCAACCGTCCGGCTGCGCCGTCGACGTCCGAGAGCTGGGTCTCGGCTGCAATCACATCTTCCAATCCGTTCTTCATGGCATTTCTCCTTTACGGAGAAGAAGATCAGTCCTACGCTAATTGACGTCAATCTTGATGCAATTGATCAATGTGAGACGTCCGATGCCTTGGCTGACTTCAAAGGAGGCGTTGAATCGACTCGGCACCAAGCCGCAGACGCTTTATGCCAATGTCAGCCGCGGGCGCATTCGCGCAAAGCCCGATCCATCCGATCCGCGCCGCAGCCTCTATCACACCGGGGACGTGACACGGCTTGCAAAGCGCAACGCTGGCCGCCGTAAAGTCGAGGCGGTCGCTGCAGAGGCTATCCAATGGGGCGATCCCGTCCTGCCGTCGTCAATCTCGACGGTCGCCAACGGACGCCTCTCCTATCGCGGGATAGATGCCGCCAAGCTTTCCGAACATGCAACGCTTGAAGAAGCGGCCGGATTGCTTTGGGGCATCCCTACGCCGATTGCCGTTGCGGCCGGTGGCGAAGGCGCCACGGGACCCTCCCTCGCCATAGCCTTGTTGGCTCTTGCGGCGCGGGTGCCGCAGGACCTGCCGAGCCTCGGGCGTTCGATTTCCGCTTTGGTCTCGGAGGCGCAGGATGTCATGACGACGGTCGGCTCCGCGCTCGCGCCGGGTTCATCGCATATCCCGCTTCACCAGCGCCTAGCCGAGAGCTGGAGCCGCCCCGACGCCGGAGACGCCATCCGCCGTGCCTTGGTGCTGCTTGCCGATCACGAGCTCAACGCGTCGACGTTTTCGGCTCGGGTCACGGCGTCCGCTGGCGCAACACTTTCTGCATCGGTGCTTTCGGGACTTGCAACGCTCACCGGCCCCCTGCACGGCGCAGCCTGGGAGGCTGTGGCGACGCTCGCTGACGCGGCGAGAAGCACCGGCGCCACGGAGGCGATCCGCCGCGCGCTAGGGCAAGGCAACCGGCTGCCAGCCTTCGGTCATCCGCTCTATCCGGACGGCGACATCCGCGCCGAAGCCTTGCTTGCGCATGTCACGCCACCGGAGATCTTTCTGGAAATCCAGACCGCCGGCGAAGCGATAATCGGCGAGCGAATCAATATCGATTTTGCGCTCACGGCGATGGCCGTTCGCTTCGATCTTCCACGAGATGCGCCCCTTATCATCTTCGCGCTGGCGCGCTGCTGCGGCTGGCTCGCCCATGCAATGGAACAGGCCGAGGGCGGGCATCTTATCCGGCCCAGAGCCCGCTACACCGGTCCCGTCATTGAAACCTCTGGTGGGTAATAGCGACCGGCCACTTACGAAAATCCGCTTTTGCTCTATGATGATCGTGCTGGGGACGAGTGTCAGGTAGCATGGAGACCACTGTGCCGCCTGATGGCGTTTGCGCAAAGGGGCGTGTCATGAGGGTAATCTCAGCTTTCCTTGGCTGCTCTTTCGCTGCCGTACTCGCAGCAGCGCTTCTGTCTGTCGAAGCCTTGGCCCAGGCGCCGACCGGCGGCTGCCGACTCACGAATGCGTCCGACGGCCGTGAGATCCTGCGCTGCCCCAACGGGGTCACGATCACGGCTGAGGCGGATGCTGCCTACAGGCTGACCGACCGCAATCGCGATGGCAATCCCGATGTGGTGTCGCTGCGCGGCAAGGCGATTCTGGTCGATGTCGACGACGCCCGGCATTCCGGCGGTTTTCAGGTCGTTACGCCGCAGGCGATCGCTGCCGTGCGCGGCACGCAATGGGCGGTCGACGTCGCCGCCCGACAGACCTCCGTGCTGGTCGTACGCGGTGCCGTGACCGTGCGCCGTCCCGCAGGGGGTGAACCTGTCGTGCTCAATCCCGGAGAGGGCGTCGATGTTACCAGCGGCACCGCCCCCCTTGTCGTGCGCCGCTGGCCTGCCGCCCGCGTTGCCGCCCTTCTTGCCCGCCTCGGGCAATAGACACGCATGCCGAACCAGAGATTTCTGATCACCGCAGCCCTTCTTCTTTCCGCGCTCTGGGCCGGCTTTCTGGGCTCGCTGCATATGACAGGCCGGGCCGGCTTCCTTGATCGGATGGAAGCCTCGCTGACGGATCTTCGAAGCATGCTGGTCGGCAGCAAGGCCCCGCCACCGGCAGTCACGATCCTCGCCATCGACGACCGCACCGCCGCATTGCACACATACCCTCTCCAGCGGGCAACGCTCGCACAAGCCGTCACTGCAGTTGCGGCGTTAAGGCCGAAGACGATTGCGCTCGATCTGCTCTTTGTCCAATCCGGCATCGAGGCGGGCGATGCAGCACTTGTATCGGCGCTCCGGCTGGTCCCGTCCGTCATTGCGGCTGCAGCCGTTTTTCCGGAAAGTACCCAGGTGGTGACCAGCGACGCGAACGATCCGCTGTCCGCCATTCCCGTCGCCGAGAGCCTGCTCCTGCCGCTCAAGCGCTTCTCCGACGTTGCAGCGACCGGCGTCGTCAATGTTGCAACGGACGAGACCGGCGTTCCACGCTTCATTCCACTGATCTCTCGCAGCGGCGGGCGTATCGACCCGTCATTCCCGCTGCGGGCGGCGTCGCTGGCGCTTGACCGCGATCCCGCCTTCCAGCCGGGCGCCATCTCCTTTGCCGATAGGCACATACCGACGGATACCGGTCAGCGCCTGCCGCTCACATTCTATGGCCCGCGCGGCACGATCCCGACATTCAGCCTTGAGGATGCGCTCGACGGCAAATTGCCTGCAGATGCAATCGAAAACCGCGTTGTCGTGATCGGCGCAACCGTCACCGGCGGCGGCGACGTTTTCCCGACGCCCTTCGATCCGGTGCTGCCCGGCGTCGAGGTCATTTCGACCGCCATCACGCATCTGATCGCGGGGGACAGCATCATCCGCAATGACAATATCCGCCGGCTCGATGCGGCTGTTGCGCTGCTTCTTTCGCTCTTGCTCGTCAGCCTGATTGCGTGGCGCCGCAGTGTCATCAGCTTCATTTTGATCGCCCTGGTCTTTGTTGTCTGGGCGGCGGTCAATATCGCCGCGTTCAAGGCAGGCTATTGGCTCAGCGCCGCACTGCCGATAACCGCCGCACTGCCGCTCGTTCTTGTCTTCGGGGCGGCGCAACTGCTTCTGGGCCGCCGTCAGGCCAGGCATTTCGCCGCCCAAAGCGAACTCCTGCAGCGCGTGGAAGCGCCGGGGCTCGGCGAGTGGCTTGCCCGCGATCCGTCGTTCCTCGCCGAACCGGTCCGGCAGGAGGCGGCGATCGTCTTCATCGATCTCTCCGGTTATACCGGCCTTAGCGAGGCGGTCGGGGCAGTCACTGTG
The DNA here is from genome assembly GCF_012641395.1 of Rhizobium sp. P32RR-XVIII. Classification (GTDB taxonomy): domain Bacteria; phylum Pseudomonadota; class Alphaproteobacteria; order Rhizobiales; family Rhizobiaceae; genus Rhizobium. Next base: position 459,620 of record NZ_JABAIH010000005.1, read on the forward strand.
CGCGAGGTGCTGAGTAGCTTCTTCGAGATCGTTGACCAAGAGGCGAGGGCGCATGGCGGGGCAATCACGAGTTTCACGGGTGATGGCGCGATGATCTTGTTCGGATTGCCACAGCCGGCGGAAGACGATGCTGCGCACGCCGCTGCCTGCGCTCTTGCGCTCGCGGATCGCATGCGCTCATGGCTCGCTGCGCACACGGATATCCAAGCGGGACGCAAGGTCGGCTTCAAGATCGGGGCCCATTGCGGCCCGGTCGTCGCCTCGCGTCTCGGTACCGGCGATCACCAGCAGATCACGGCCACCGGCGATACCGTCAATGTCGCCAGCCGCCTGATGGAGGTCGCCGCCAGCCGAGGCGCGGAGATCGCCTTTAGCGCCACACTCGTCGGCGCCGCCTCCGGCAAGGGCAGCCCCCCCCCGCCGGGCCGCTCGAAGGACCTTTGGAAACACGTATTCGCGGCCGCTCCGGGACAATCCAGGTCTGGCTGTGGCGCCCCACCGGCTGATATGCTGCTTTGACATTTGCTGCCCGAGCGAGTAGGAACGCGCCAACCGTTCTGCCGGCAGGTTCCGGCCGGCGCTTTCGCGCCCGATATTCCGAAAGACAGACAGATGACAGATTTCAACGGCGTCGTTCCGGCGATCGCCAAGGCGTTGGCGAAGCGCGGCTATGCCGAACTGACGCCGGTTCAACAGGCCATGCTCGACCCGGCGCTTGCCGCATCGGACGCGCTGGTTTCGGCGCGGACCGGCTCGGGCAAGACCGTCGCCTTCGGCCTTGCGCTTGCGCCGACGCTTCTCGAGGGCGCGGAACGCTTTGCGCCTGCCGCCGAACCGCTGGCGCTTGTGATCGCTCCGACCCGCGAACTTGCCTTGCAGGTGAAGCGGGAGCTCGAATGGCTCTATGAGATGACAGGCGCCCTGATCGTCAGCTGCGTCGGCGGAATGGACATCCGCAGCGAACGCCGTGCGTTGGAACGCGGCGCTCATATTGTCGTCGGTACGCCTGGCCGTCTCTGCGACCACATCCGGCGCAAGGCTCTCGATATGTCGGCTTTAAAAGCCGTCGTGCTCGACGAGGCCGACGAGATGCTCGATCTCGGCTTTCGCGAAGATCTCGAATTCATCCTCGAATCGGCTCCCGACGACCGTCGCACGCTGATGTTTTCAGCGACCGTGCCTGCGGCGATCGCCAAGCTCGCCAAGAGCTATCAGCGCGATGCCGTGCGCATTTCCACGCAGACCGAAGAAAAGCAGCACGTCGATATCGAATACCGTGCGCTTGCCGCTGCGCCCGCCGACCGCGAGAACGCGATCATCAACGTTCTTCGCTATTATGAAGCGGCCAATGCCATCGTCTTCTGTTCGACGCGCGCGGCGGTCAATCATCTGACGGCGCGATTCAACAATCGGAATTTCTCGGTCGTGGCGCTCTCGGGCGAACTTACGCAGAACGAACGTACGCACGCGCTGCAAGCCATGCGCGATGGCCGGGCCCGTGTCTGCATCGCAACCGATGTCGCCGCACGCGGTATCGACCTGCCGGGTCTCGATCTGGTTATCCATGCCGACCTGCCGACCAACCCCGAAACGCTGCTTCACCGAAGCGGACGGACCGGACGAGCAGGGCGCAAGGGCGTCAGTGCCCTGATTGTGCCGCTCAATGCCCGCCGCAAGGCCGAGCGCATTCTCGATGCCGCCGGAATTGCCGCCACCTGGGCTCTTCCGCCGTCTGCCGAAGAGGTGATGCGCCGTGACGACGAGCGCCTGCTCGCCGATCCTATTCTCGGCGAGGCCGGCAGGGACGAAGATCAGGCGCTGGTCAGCCAGCTCATTGAAAACTATGGCGCGGAGAAACTTGCGGCAGCCTTCGTGCGCCTCTATCGCTCCAATCAGTCCGCCCCGGAAGATCTGATCGAAGTCTCGATCGAGGGCGACCGCAAGCGTGCACGCCGCGACAATGCTTTCGAGCCGCGCGAACCGAGCCAAAAGGGGCCGCGTGACGATTTCGGGCCTAGTGTCTGGTTTTCGATTTCCGTCGGCCGCAAACAGAACGCCGAGCCGCGTTGGCTGATACCGATGCTCTGCCGCAACGGCAACCTGACGAAGCGTGAGATCGGCGCGATCAAGATGCAGCCGGAAGAGACTTATGTCGAAATCGCGTCTGACAGCGCCGACGCTTTCCTCCAGTCGATCGGACCGAACAAAACCATGGAGCGCGGCATCCGGGTCACGCGCCTGAACGGCACCCCGGATTTCAGCCGCCCGGCTGCGTCGAAGCCATATGGCGACAAGAAGAGTTCCGGGGAGCGCCGAGACGCCAAGTCCTACGACGATCGCCCGAAAGGTAAATTCAAGAAGGACTTCAAGGGCGAGGGCGCTCCGGCAAAGGGCGAGCGCAACGAGAAACGCGATGCCAAACCTTGGGGCAAGGGCGCCGGAAAGCCGAAATTCGAAGGCAAGGGCGGCTTCGCACCCAAGGGCAAGTTCGGCAAGAAGAAGCAGGGTTGACGAGGCCGGGCTGTCACCAAAGAACGACTGACGGCGCGGGATGCCTGGGCGCAAAGGAGGTCGGACTATGACCGACAATGACGGTCGGCAGCAGATTGCCGCCGTGGCTTTCATTCGCGAGAACCTCCGCCTGCAGCCAACACCGTCAGTTCCGGAAATATTGCTCTACGCCGCGCATGCGGGAAGCGGCCTTGGGCGGTTGGGAGGCCCGGGCGAGGCGGCTTCCGCCACGCCCTACTGGGCCTATCACTGGGCAGGCGGAACGGCACTTGCGCGGCATGTTCTCTCGCAATCTCACACCATTCGCGGTCGCCGTATTCTTGATCTTGGCTCCGGATCGGGCCTCGTCGCGATAGCAGCTGCGAAAGCAGGAGCCGCTCATACCGTTGCTGTCGACATCAACGCGCATGCGATCGCCGCGGTGGGTCTCAACGCCGCCGCGAACGGCGTCGCGATCGACACCATGCAAGCTGACATCCTCGATGATTTGCCCGAAGCATGCGACATGATCCTGGCTGGCGATGTCTTCTATGAGGCAGAGCTTGCAATGCGGGTTCTGCCGTTTCTGACCCGCTGCCGCGCTGCCGGTATCGATGTGCTGATTGGGGATCCGGGCAGAGCGCCTTTGCCCCGGGAGCGGTTGCGTCTTGTTGCAACATACGCCGTCGCAGACTTTGGGGATGCGGCAACCGGAAAGATGAGCGGCGTGTATTCGCTCTAGGTCGGACTAGCTGCGCGTCGCTTCATCGCCTAGACAAATGGTTAGCTGAAAAGCTCGGGGCGCAGCAGCATGACCGGACAGGGAGTTCCCGCCGGAAGTTCAGGTGCATGCGGCGGGCGAACGATCAGGCAATCGGCACGCGCGAACACCTTCATCATCGATGAATCCTGTTTGCCGAACGGCTCCGCCAGCCAGTTGCCGGAGGAGGACCGCATGAGCTTCGCCCGCACATAGTCCTGGCGTTGATCATTGGGACCGAGCGTGACGGCTGCCTCGACCACCGCATCGCGCTTTACCGGCGGCAACGAGGCGAGCTTGCGGACCAGCGGTTCGAGAAACAGCAGGCCGCAGACGAGGCTCGATACCGGATTGCCCGGCAGGCCGAGCACATGCGTCCGTCCGAGGCTGCCGACCATCAAGGGTTTGCCCGGCCGCATGGCGATCTTCCAGAAATCGAGCTTCATGCCTGCCGCAACGAGCGTCGCCTGAACCAGATCGTGGTCGCCGACGGAGGCTCCGCCAAGCGTCACAATGACGTCGGCCTCTGCGGCTTGCGCCCGCCGGACGGCAGCCGTGATAGCGGCCGTATCGTCCGGCACGATGCCGAGGTCCAGAACGTCGCCGCCGGCTTTACGCACGAGCGCAGCAATACCGAACGTGTTCGATGCGATGATCTGCGACGGCCCCGGCTCCGTTCCCGGTGCGAGCAGTTCGTCGCCCGTGGCAAGGATTGCAACAACCGGCTTGCGCAATACGTCGAGCATTGCGTGGTTCATTGCGGCCGCCACCGTCAGCCGCGTGAAATCCATCAGGGTGCCGGCTGCGAGAACCGCTTCACCCTTGTCGAAATCCTGACCGCGCGGACGGATATGCTGACCCTGCCGGACGGGAAATTTTGTGCGGATGCCGCCTTCGATTTTCTCCGCATCCTCCTGCAGCAAGACGCTGTCGGCGCCAGAGGGCACCGGCGCGCCGGTGAAGATGCGAACTGTCTCACCCTTGCCAACCGTGCCGTCAAAGGCGTGCCCAGCGGCAGAGGTGCCGATGAGTTTCAGCTCCGCTCCGGGTTCCGGTGCGTCGTCGCGACGCAGCGCGTAGCCGTCCATGGCGGAAGCGTCGAACGGCGGCTGGGTGAGCCGCGCCGCCAGATCGGCCGCAAGCACGCGTCCTTCGGCATCGGCAAGCGCAACGCTCTCAACATCGGCAATAGGATTGGCGCTGCCAAGCAGCCTGCCTTGTGCCTCCGCGACCGGGAGCAAGCTCATCGATCTGCCCCCGGGTGCCTGAAGTCGCCGGATTTTCCGCCCGACTTTTCGAGCAGCCGGATTCCGCCGATCTCCATCGCCTTATCGGCGGCTTTCGCCATGTCGTAGATCGTCAGGCAGGCGACGGACACGGCCGTCAGCGCTTCCATCTCGACACCGGTCTTGCCTGTGAGCTTGGCGGTCGCAACGACCCGGAGGCCGGGGAGAGCTGCGTCTCCCTCGATCTCGACGCTGACCTTCGTGAGCATCAGCGGATGGCAGAGTGGAATGAGATTGGATGTCTGCTTGGCTGCCATGATTCCCGCAAGCCGTGCCGTGCCGATCACGTCGCCTTTCTTGGCGTCTCCCTCGCGGATCAGCCGCAGCGTTTCCGCCGCCATTTTCACATGGCCCTCGGCCGTTGCCACGCGAACCGTATCGGCCTTGTCGCCGACATCGACCATGTGAGCTTCGCCGGAAGCGCCGATATGGGTGAGGCCTGGCTTGCCGCCACTCATGTTCATTCAGCCGCCATGGCAGCGTCGCCGAAGAGGAGGGTGCGGGTTGCAGCCGTTACGTCTTCCTGCCGCATCAGGCTCTCACCGACAAGGAAGGTGTTGATGCCAACAGCCTGGAGCCGCCTGCAATCGGCGTTAGTGAAGATGCCGCTTTCGCCGACCAGCAGCCGGTCGTCCGGCACCATTGTCGAAAGCTCTTCGCTGACGGTGAGGCTCACCTCGAAGGTGCGCAGATTGCGGTTGTTGATGCCGATGAGCGGCGAGGAAAGCTTGAGCGCCCGCTCCATTTCGTCGGCATTATGCACCTCGACCAGCACATCCATGCCGAGCGAGTAGGCCTCATCCTGCAGCCGCTCCGCATCGTCATCGGAAAGCGAGGCCATGATCAGCAGAATGCAGTCCGCACCCCAGGCGCGGGCCTCCTGCACCTGATAGGTCTCGAACATGAAATCCTTGCGCAATGCCGGAAGCGTGCAGGATAGGCGCGCAGCCGTTAGGAATTCGGGCGCGCCCTGGAAACTCGGCGTATCGGTCAGCACCGACAGGCATGCGGCGCCACCCGCTTCATAGGCCTTGGCGAGTGCGGGCGGATCGAAATCAGGCCGAATGAGCCCCTTGGAAGGGCTCGCCTTTTTGATTTCGGCGATTAGCCCAAAGAGGCCGGCATCACGCTTGGCGACCAGCGCCTTCTGGAAGCCGCGAGGGGCCGGTTGTCCGGCCTGCATCGCTTTCAGGTCAGCAAGCGAAATCTTCGCCTTGGCGGCGGCGATTTCCTCGCGCTTGTAGGTCTCTATCTTTTTCAGGATGTCTGTCATCGCCCGATCCTAGTCGATATCGTTGGAAACGGCGATCAACTTATCGAGCGCAGCAGCCGTCGCGCCACTATCCAGCGATTGCGCGGCGAGCTTCATGCCGCTGGCGATCGTCTCCACCTTGCCGGCGATGACCAAGGAAGCAGCGGCATTCGCAAGGGCGATATCGCGATAGGCATTCTTCGCACCGCTCAGAACTTCGCGAAGTGCGGCGGCATTGGCTACGCCATCGCCACCCTTGATCGCAGAAAGCGCACAAGGCGAAACGCCGAAATCCGCGGGCGAAAGCTCGAACGTGCGTATCTTGCCGTTTTCAAGCGCCGCGACGCTTGTCTTGCCGGTGGTGGTGATCTCGTCGAGACCGTCGCCATGGACGACCCAGACACTCTCCGAGCCGAGGTCGCGCATCACTTCGGCGAGCGGCACCACCCATTGCGGCGCAAAGACGCCGAGCAGCTGGCGGCGGACGCCTGCCGGATTGGTGAGCGGCCCGAGCAGATTGAAGATCGTCCGCGTACCGAGCTCGACGCGCGACGGGCCGACATGGCGCATGGCCGAATGATGCTGCTGCGCGAACATGAAGCCGACGCCGGCCTCGTTGATGCACCGCGTGATGACTTCCGGGCCGATTTCGAGCCTGACGCCCAGTGCAGCCAGGCTGTCGGAAGACCCGGATTTCGAGCTCAGCGCCCGGTTCCCGTGCTTGGCGACCGGCACACCGGCACCGGCGACGATCAGCGCCGCCAGCGTCGAGATATTGTATGTGCCGCTGGCGTCTCCACCCGTACCGACAATGTCGATCGCATCGGCAGGCGCTTCCACGCGCAGCATCTTGGAGCGCATCGTCGTCGCGGCGCCGACGATTTCATCGACCGTCTCGCCGCGAACGCGCAACGCCATCAGGAAACCGCCGATCTGGGACGGCGTTGCCTGGCCCGACATCAGGATTTCGAAGGCCTCGCGAGCCTCCTCGCGGGTCAGCGGCTCACGGCTTGCGGCCTTTGCCAGAAGCGGCTTCAGATCGGTCATGCGCTAAAGCTCCTCCTAGCGAACGGCTGCCTGGTCGGCGAGCGACTGGTTGATCGACGCACCGTATTGCGTTTGCAAGATGTTGACCATCTGATCCAGAATATCGTCGCCGGCGGCATTGGCCATGGCTGTGACCTGTGCGTCCTGGTTGCTCAGCACGTCGCCGGTCGGTTCGGTGTTGACATTGGTGACCTTCAGCAGGATCTGCGTTGACGGATCGCCACCGACGGCGCTCGCAACAGTATCGACGGGGCCAGTGAAGGCCGCGGTTACGCCGGCGCGGCCAAGAACGGGGTCATCGGTACCGCGCGTGATGCCGCTCTTGCTTTCGACGGCAATACCGAGCGGCGTTGCGATGTCGGCAAGCGACTTGCCTTTCTGGGCTTCCTGTTTCAGTTCCTCGGCCTTTTTGGCAAGCTCGATCTTCTGCTGTTCGGCAGTCCAATCCTGCACGGCCTTGTCACGCACTTCGGCAAGCGGACGGTCGCGTTCCGGAGTAATCTCGCGCACGTCGAACCAGACATAGCCGTCATTACCGAGCGAAAGCGGGAGCGCCTGAATACCGGCTTCGGTCTTGAAAGCTTCGCCGAGCAACTGCGGCTTGGACGGGATGTCCTTGACTTCGTTGCCGTCCTTGTCGAGGCCGCTCGGATCAACAGCGTCGATCGCGACGGCTTTCAGCTTCAGCTGGTTTGCAATTTCCTCAAGAGACGATCCTGCGCCGCGCATGTCTTCGATACGATCGTGGACGTTGATGACCTCGTGAGAAGCGTTGACCAGTGCCAACTCCTTGCGGATATCCTCCTTCACCTCATCAAGGCTCTTGCTGCTCTCTGGTTTGATGTTGGTGACACGGAGGATGACCGGGCCGAAGGAGCCTTCGACCACGGGGGTGGTGCCGCCATCCTTGGCGACCGCGAAAGCGGCATCGGCGACGGACTGATCCGGCACCTTATCCTTGGTGAAGTCGCCAAGCAGCACGTCGCTTGCCGTTTTCCCCTGATCGGTCACCAGCTGGTCGAAGCTCGTGCCGCTCTTCAGCGCCGCTTCGGCTGCCGCCGCCAGATCCTTGTTGGCAAAGGTCAGCTGTTCAATCGTGCGCGTTTCCGGGGTACGGAAGCTATCCTTGCGCTTGTCGAAATCTTCGCGAATCTGATCGTCGGTGACGGTCGCGGGGTCAGCGATATCGGCGGACTCAAGTTTCAGGTAAGCAAGCTTGCGATATTCCGGAGCGCGATAGCGGCTCTTGACCCCATCGAACCATTTCGACAGCACGTCGTCAGCCGGCGCCTTGATCGGCTCGATATTCGCGTTCGTCAGCAGGAGGTAGTCAACGTCGCGACTCTCCTCACGATAGAGCTTCAAGGCGTCGACAAGCGTCTTGGGAGCGGTAAAGCCGTTCGACACTGCGTCGACAATCTGGCTGCGAACGGCAACCTTGCTGCGTTCGTTGATGTAGTCCGCTTCGCGGATACCGGCGTTGCGTAGGCGCGAGGTGAAGAGTGTGCGGTCGAACTTGCCGTTGACGGCCTTGAAGGCCGGATCGTCGCCGATCAGCTGTGCAAGACGGTCCTCGGAAAGCCCGAGGTTCATGTCAGCGGCAAGCTGGTCGAGCGAGGCGCCGGCGACGAGCTGAGCAATCACCTGCTGCTCGACTCCGAAGGCTTTGGCCTGCTCGGGCGTCAGGCGCGTGCCGAACTGCTGGCTGAGACCCGCAACCTGGCGCTGGTAGGCGAGGCGGAATTCAGTAACGTCCACCTGCTGGTCACCAACGGTGACCACAGCTGTGCTGCTGCCCCCCGAGATCAGCGAACGGGAGACACCCCAGATGCCGAAAGAAGCGACCAGGAGAAGCATCAGAAGCTTGGCGACCCACGTCTGGGCAGCTCTTCTCAGGAAGTGGAACATCGAAACGCAAACCTCGCATCATATTCAGCCCGTTCATGGGCGCATTCATTCGAGTTCCTTAGAGCAAACGCCGCCGGAAATGAAGCGTCCGCTCTCGAAAACATGGCTCTCGCTGCCGATGTCTTGCCACGGCGAATTGCTCCCAGGAAAACAGGCTGCATCGGGAACCTTTCGGCGCTCCACTTCGTTGAAGCCGCATCCGGAAAAAGAGGAGCAGACAATGGCCGAACTCAAGACCGCCTCCGCACAATCGACTGGATCGCGCGTGAAGACGGATGAAATCGCTGCGGACGATCTTTCCGCCCAGGTCACCGCCTTGCGCGAGGATCTGGCGCGTCTGTCTGAGAGTGTCGTCGCCCTGGGGCAGGGCGCAAAGACCGCAGTTGCCGACGAGGCCTCGATGTTGACCGAGCGCGTGCGCGAAAAGGTGCGCGAGGAGCCACTCTTTGCGCTGGCTGTCACCGCTGGCGTCGCCTACCTCTTTGGTCTGATGAGCCGTCGCTGATTTTGGTAGGTCCTGACCCTAAGCCGTAGTGAAGCGGCAAGAGAAAAGCCGGGAGCGTAGCTTCCGGCCTCTTCTGCTGTTGAAATCAACGCCGGATGAGGCGACCGAGGGCGATAAGGATACAAGCACCGACAAAGCCCGTGATCAGATATCCGAGCCAACCGGAGAGCGGCTGGATGGTCAACACGCCGAGAATGAAGTTGGCAACGATCGCACCGACGATGCCGAGAATGATATTCATGAAAACGCCCATGCTGCTGTGCATGAACTTTTCCGCAAGCCAACCGGCTACGCCGCCGATGATGATGGCCGCAATCCAACCTACGCCTTGGTCTTCCATGGTGATCTCCCTCCCAGAGCAACGACAAAATGAACGCAGAACCTGCAGAAAAATTCCTGGCCACGTCAGGGCTGCAGCCATCCGACCAGCATAAGCTGAAAAGCACAACCCGGATCCTGTAAGAATACAGTGTTTTTTGGGATTCTACATCCCTCGCACGGCATGCCCAAAGAGATCGACTGCCTGTCCTATGTATCTTCAGGATAAACAGAGCATTCTTCGAGAACTTATCTAGATGTTTTCAGGGGAAATTTTGTCTCAATTGAATGGTGCACACTGCAACCACGACGCCTTACTGTTTGCGTGCATTGTGCAAGACAAGGAAAACTGATAGTTGTACTGGACCGCGACACTGACTGGCTCGGCGGTTTTGCTGGGCACCTTATGCTAAGCAAACGGGGGAATGTGCAATGTCCGAGTTATCAGAAGTAGGAATCGTTCTCGTCGTCGATGCGCTGGAACTGCGGCGGGCGGGAATAACATCTCTGGTCGACCAATGGGCCCAGGCGATCGGCCTGCACACCGTCGGAATCTCGCCGGACGAGATGGCGGCGCACAGCCCGCATGGGGGGAAGGTGCGATTGGTCATCTTGAGCATTGGAGGATCGTCGCTGCGCGAGGGGGCTCTGCAAAACTGGGCGAAGAGCGCGCGCGACTTGTTTCCGGAGACGCCGCGCGCCATCCTTTCCGACAGAACGGAAGCCGAGGAGGCGATCGCGGCCGCCCAGATTGGCAAACAGGCGTTTCTCTCCACCAGCATGGAGCCGGAAATCGCGCGCCAGGCGCTGACCTTCATCCTTGGGGGCGGAACGTTCTTTCCCCGCGAGGCTCTCCTCCACCAACACGCATCGGCGGCGAGGGCGGCAAACGGTCATGCGCACGATCACAGGACGGAAACTGACGGACTGACGCGACGTCAGATCGAGGTGCTCGAGCGGCTACGGCTCGGCAGATCGAACAAGCATATAGCGCGTGACCTGGACATGCAGGAATCGACTGTCAAGGTGCATGTCCGACAAATCATGCGAAAGCTCGGAGCTTCAAACCGGACACAGGCGGCGCTGCTCAGCACAGCGGTTCCGAATACCCCGCCCGCGCAAAACGGCGCTCCTTCCGGCGCGGTGGCTCCCGCCTTGGCTGCCGGCGACCGCATTGCGGCCGAACAAAACGGCGGAGGCGCTAGTGCCGCCGGAAGCCGGCCGATTACGCTGTAACCGTTCCTCGACGCCCACTAACAGCGAACAACAGAATGCGCACCATGCGTCCATACGGATGGATGGCGCGCCCTCTGTCTGTTCGCCGATCTCTCTGCTCTGAAGTTTTACTCCAAAAAGCTTACTGCCGGTGATTTGAGCGATCATGCTTCCGATGGTGTTTCTCACTCGGGAGGATGGCTGATTGAACCGATGCCTACCCGCGGCAGCGTGTACTACCTTGGAGACAATTCACTGGGGATATCCAAGCATGCGAGCGAACACATCCGCGGGCGGCAGCTGGTCGTCACTCTTCCATCACTCTACACCTTACGACTTCTGGAGCCATAATGCGCATTGGATTGAACCTTTCAGTCACTGTGGTCCAAGGCCACGTCCGCCGGTCGCCACAACGCCGGTGACAGCCGAGGGAGGGCTCGCCGTGACTGTCGTCGGCGGGGCGGATGCAGTCGGGCTCGACTCAGTAGCCAGTGCAAACGTCAGCCTTCAACTGATGGACCGAGGACTGGCGACATTTGCGATCGGCAGCGCCAGCTTTACAGCTGCAGCACAGGGCGGCTCTGCCTATGCAACGACCTACGGAGACGTGGAGATAACCGGCGCGGATCTGTCTATCGTTTCCACGAGAACAGCAAGTGCCAGCGGCGCCAATGAAATGGCTGAAAGCACCAGTCTGAGCTTCGCGGCTGTCAATTTGAAATTTGACCTCGGCTACCAGGTAGAGATCGAAAAGGCGGCCGCGCTCGACAGCGCCAAGAATGGGACTTTGCAAGGAAATGCCGCGTTCTTCCACGTCGATGCCACTGCGGCAGGCGAGAACAGTTTCGTGGATGTTCAAGCCGACGCCGTGGTCGTGGAGGACGCGCTGTCCACTGTTACCGTCTCGGCAACCGCAGGCGTCAGCGCCGAAATCGTCTATACCCAGATCGACGGCTCGTCGCGATCGGACAAAATCAGCACTGGGTCTGGCGACGCGCTCGTCTTTGCAGGTGCCGGCGACGACAATGTTATCGCACGCGCCGGGGATGACTGGATCTTCGGCGGCCGGGGCCGCGACACAGTTTATGCAGGGGCAGGGAGCGACACCGTTGTCGGCGAAGATGGCGCGGACCGGCTGTACGGTGAAGACGGCGCGGATTGGATCTTCGGCGGCGAGGACGACGACACGATTTCTGGAGGCGGCGGAGACGACCTGCTCCTTGGGGGAGACGACGATGATACGGTGAGCGGCGGCGGAGGCAACGACATCCTATGCGGCGGTGAAGGCCGCGACTGCCTGGATGGCGGCGCCGGCGACGACATCTTCCGGCTTGGCGCCAGATCCGGCGACGACAACGACGTCTACAACGGCGGGAGCGGCAGCGATCTGTTCCTTCTCGTCGCCGAGTTCGACCGCGACGTGATTCAGAACTTCTCGATCACACAAGGTGACCGTCTGGCGATTTCCGATCTGGACGAGATTGCTGCACTGGGGAGGTGCGCCTTCACGATGGAGCGATCGTCCCGGGATGCGGATGACCTGACGATTACCTTCGATGTTTTTGACCGCCGCTCGGAATTGACGCTGGACGAGTTCTTCGCGATCAACTCCGGTTATGGCGGCATGCCGCGCCGGGGTATGTTCAGCGACGCTCAGGCGGGAACGCTGCTCGCCGCGATCTCGCTTGATGCCGATCACTCCCAGGACGTGCAGGGGGCTCAGCCGCTCCTGCAACTCGGAGACCTCTTGTCCTTGCTCGGTTAGCGACCGCACAGAGTTTCCGGCGCTCGAGAAAGCGGTCGTCCATCGCTCCAAAGACGAGGCTACTTTCGCCTGACTTTCCGACAAAAGATCTATACCGCTACCGACCATGGGACTCCTTCCAGGACCATTGGGCGATCCATCATTTGAACGTCTGATACCGATGAACGCGAGGTGTATGCTGCCTTGACGAATTGGACGAGAGGGTGGAGTTGACATGGGAACGAGCCGCACATCGACCGTAAGCGCCGGGGTTTCGACCTCGACCGGCAATCCTGGCGACGAAAACTACGCCGAAACCTCTTATGGCTCGGAGACCACGGTGTTCGTCGGCAATTTGCCTGACGGCGACGGGGGAGCGCTGGGCATCGGAGTTCAGGCCGACGCCACCGCAATCGGCACCGATACCTTGGCCCAGCTCGACGTGACCGCGAGTGTTTCCGACGGTACCTACGTCGATTCCGCTTCGGCGTCGGTAACGGCTGTTGCGGCCGCACAGTCGTCTTATGACGATGCCTATGCGGCCGCAACAGCGCTGCTGGAGGTCTATGGCGGGGCCGACCTCTATTATGGCAGCACTCACTCGACCAGTTATACCGCCAAGGATGAATCAGGATCGACGACTGTGTCGGAAGTTTCGGCAAGCGTCCATGCCATCCAGTTTTCAACCGGCGGGGATGCAGCATCCGAACAAACGGTTCCGGACTATCTTCCCCAAACGCAGTTACCGCAGGACGAACCGCCGCCATACGTCACGCCCGACTGCAACTGCGACGAACCTGACTACGGTGGCGGTTTCGGTTACGACATCGAGATCGATGGAAATCTCGCGACATTCGACATCACGGCCAATGCATTCGGCCCGGACACGCTCGCCGACGTATCTGCCGATGCGTTCGTTCTCGAGGGTCAGATTTCCACCGCTACAGCAGCGGTCTTCGTCGCCATCGGATAAGGCACTTTCAGAAGTGAATGTCTATCTAAGCCGAATGAGCGCATTCGGCGCATGTTATCTAAATATATTTAGATTTTCTTTTGGCAAATTCCTATAGGATCACAAACGTAGTAGCTCTTCTTTAGATAAAATCGATGAATTCTCGATAGTATTACAGCAAGAATACACGCTACTCCCTTAGCCTTGTACGCCGACTGCTTCTTTGCTTCTGATTGGCGCCGGACCTAATCTTTCCCTGGGTCAGAAACCTGGCCTGATCACGTTACAAGGAGAGAGACTATGACCTACTATGACCCAGGATTCGAGTTCGACAAGGACATCGACGTTGAGGTGGACTTCGATTTCGACTCCTATGTCGACGTCGACTTTTACAAGGACGTTGATATCGATGTCCGCACTGACGTCTGCGTCGACATCGACGGCAACCAAGCGGACTTTGCGATTGATGTCGAGGCCTACGGCGATGATTCCTACGCCGATCTGGAGCTGAATGTCCTCGTGACCGACGAGCTGTCGTCGATCGTCGCTGTCGGCACCGCCTCCGTCGACTGAGCAGCGTCGATCTTCTAAAGCCGCTCCGGGAAAAAGGCTATCCCAAACTCTCCGGAGTGCAAGGGGCCCTGCTTTCGTCAGGGTCCCTTTTTGCGTGCGGAGCGTCCGGGAATAACCACCGGCCAAGGGTGTACGCCTTAAGAAGGGTCCACCAACGCGTTGTGTCCGTGCGGCCAAATGCTGGCTTAGCATACTTCAAGAAGCACGCCGCATGTGTGCCGGCGCAGAGGAGGGCAGGATGGCTCGCATTTCGAATTCCCGTCGGTCGAACGTATCGTCTACCAGCACCGAATCGTCACCGGTCAATGCGCCGACCGCCAAGGACGGCCCGGTGGCGCAGGAATCCCACACGAGCGTTGCGATGATCTCGGCGTTGCTTGCGCCGCCCTCCTATACGCTCGTCCAGCTGAACAACAACGCCAACAACTATACCCATTCGGGCAATGGCAGCTTCCGGATTGAAGGTCTCGGCGGCAACGACGTCATCACGGTGGCAGCCTCGAGCACCGGGAATGATTACCTGGACGGCGGAACAGGCAACGATACGCTGAACGCGGCCGGGACCGATGATTTTCTCGACGGCGGCGCCGGCACCGACACCCTGAACGGCAATGGGGGTAACGATATCCTGCGCGGCGGAGCTGGCGCGGACATCCTCAACGGCGGGGCAGGCATCGACACCGCCGACTATTCCACCTCTGCCGCTGCTGTGACCGTCTCGCTTCCCTCCGACCCAACCCGGACATCGCGCGGTTCGGGAGGCGACGCCGCCGGCGACACGCTGAGCGGCATCGAGAACCTGACCGGCTCTGCAGGAAACGACTTCCTCAGCGGTAACCGGCTCGACAACCAACTCGTCGGAAATGCCGGAGAGGATACCCTGCGCGGCATGGACGGCAACGATCTCCTCGTGGGTGACGGCATGGTTGATGCCGACATGAATGGCGTGCCGGACGACGACAACATGGACGGCGTCCCAGACGGGGTGGATGAGGACCAGGCCGGTGCTGACGATCTCCTTGACGGCGGTTTCGGCGACGATCGCCTCTACGGCGGTGGTGGCAACGACACTCTCATTGGCGGCTTCGGGAACGATGTGCTGCATGGCGGGTATGGCGACGACATGCTCAGCGCCGGCGACGGCGACGACGTACTCGACGGCGGCGAAGGGAACGACGATCTGATCGCAAGTCTCGGCAACGATACTCTGCGCGGCGGGGGCGGCGACGATTTCCTCAATGCTTCGATCGGTAATGACAGTCTTGACGGCGGCGACGGTAACGATGATCTCCTGGCGGGCGCTGGCGACGACATTCTGAACGGCGGCGCGGGCGACGACACGCTGAACGGGGGCGGCGGCGACGGCGATCCGCTGAATGGCGGCGACATTCTGAATGGCGGTGATGGCGACGACATGCTGCTGGCAGGCTCGGAACCCGACCAGATGGATGGCGGCGCGGGAAACGATACCGTGAGCTACGCTGCCGGCGGCGCCGTCGGCATCAATCTGGGAACTGGCGCGGTCAGCGGCGCCGCGGCTGGCGACACCTTGGTAAACATCGAGAACATCGTCGCATCGGGCCAGAACGACATACTGGTCGGCGATAGCAGTGACAACACCTTCACCGGTGGCGCCGGAGCTGACCAGATCATCGGCCAGAGCGGATTCGACACCTCGGATTACTCGACGTCGGCCGGCGGCGTCACCATCAACCTGAACACGACTGTGGCTGATCCGTTGGCGGTCGGAACCGGAAATGGTGGAGATGCCGAGGGAGACACGCTTCAGCTCATCGAGCGGATTATAGGCTCGGCCTTCATCGACACGCTGAACGGCGGCGAACTCGGCGACACTTTCATGGGCGGGGGCGGTGCGGACTTCATCAATGGCGGTCTCGGGGCAGACACTGCCGAATATTCATCCTCCGCTGCCGGCGTTTCCATAACGCTGGATGAAACCGGTGCAGCGCTCGGGGCCGGCGGTGACGCCGACGGCGATGTGCTGACCTCGATCGAGAACCTGATCGGCTCGGGCGCTGACGATACGTTGATCGGCAACGCCCTGACGAACCGTATCGACGGCGGCGCGGGTAACGATTTCATACGAGGCGGCGCCAACACCGGGAACGAATTCCTCATCGGCGGCGAAGGTATCGATACGGCCGACTATTCGAATTCGGGCGCTGCCGTAATCGCCAGGCTGTCGGACAGCCAGACCAGCGGGGCGCTTTCGACCGGTGGTGACGCACAGAATGACGTCCTCGTCACAATAGAAAATATCATCGGCTCCGCGTTCGATGACCAGCTATTTGGCGCATCGGCCGCCAATCGGCTGGACGGCGGCAGCGGGAACGATGTGCTGATAGGCGGCGCGGGTGCGGACGTGCTGATTGGCGGGGCCGGGACCGACACCGCTTTCTATCAAACCTCCAGTGCAGGCGTCACCATCATACTGGATAACACCGGTGCTGCGCTCGGTGCCGGCGGCGATGCGCAAGGCGACCAGCTCAGCACGATCGAGAATCTCATCGGCTCCAATTTCGACGACCTTCTGATCTGCAATTCCGGCGTGAACCGCCTCGAGGGTGGCAGCGGAAACGATACCTTCCGAAGCGGCGCAGGCGGTTCTTCCGCGGGCGCGATCGTGGAATTCGTGGTCGGTGGCGCGGGTGTCGACACGATCGACTATTCGGCGTCCACGGCTGCCGTGGTCGCGCGCCTCTTCAGCGGCACGTCCGGCAGTCTCAGCCAGGGCGGCGAAGCCGACGGCGACTTGCTTCTGCAGATGGAAAACGTCATCGGATCGAATTTCAGCGATCAATTGCTCGGAAGCACGGCGGGCAACACGCTGGTCAGCGGTTCGGGCAATGACCAGATGCGAGGCGGCAGCGGCGCCGATATCCTTTCGGCAACGGGAACCGGCGCCAAGACGTTGTTCGGCGATGGTCTCGTTGATGGCGGCACCGCCGGTCAGGATACATTCAAGATACTCGGCGGTACGGGCAATGTGATCGTCGACTATCAGGCCGGCGAAGATCTCTTCCTGAACAGCCTCAACGCAACCGGCGGCATCGCGTTCACAGCGATCAGCATCGGAGGCGTGGCAACATGGGCCGGCCGATTTACCGGCAGCACCCACCAGACATTCGTCGCATTGGGCGCTCAAAGCGCGGTCAGCCAGGCCGATGCGGTCGCGGCGCTCAATACGCTTATTGCGAACGACCTGTTCGTCGATCAGGGCCTGATCGCCTGAGACGGGACCAATAAGGGGATTGGGGAATGGCTGCGAAAGCATCTGCCGACAGGCGTCGGCGCGGCAAGACGGACTTGGACTACGCGACAGGGCAGATCCGCTCGTCTCTCCTGGTGCTGGCGATCTTCAGCTTGGCCATCAACCTGCTGATGCTGACATCGCCGATTTACATGCTCCAGGTCTATGACCGCGTTCTCGTATCCGGCCGGGTTGAGACGCTGGTCATGCTGACGGTTCTGGCCGCGGCCGCTCTGTTCGTTCTGGGCGTGCTCGACAGTCTGCGCAGTGCGGTAATGGTCAGGATGAGCTGCTGGCTGAACGACAGGCTGGGGCCAGTATTGATCTCGAGTGGCGTTCGGGCCCGGCTGGTCGGCGACAGTGCCGGCGCACAGCCTCTGCGCGACCTTGCCCAGGTGCAGTCCTTCCTGTCCTCGCAAGGCTTGACCGCGCTTTTCGATGCGCCGTGGACGCCCGTCTGCCTCGCCCTGATTTGGCTGCTCCATCCGGCGCTGGGAATCTTTGCAACCGGCGCGGCACTGCTTCTGGCGCTGCTCGGACTGCTCAACGAACTGATGACCCGGCAAGGGTCCCATACCGCCAGCACGACCCAGATCGCGGCGTTCCAGCAGGCCGATTCGATGATCCGCAACGCCGAAGTGGTGCGCGCAATGGGAATGCTTCCCGGATTGCTCGAACGCTGGCGCAAGAGCAATGATTCCTCGCTCGAGGCAACCCGTTCCTCAGCGGAACGCGGCGCCGCGATACTCGGGATCACCAAATTCCTGCGCTTCTTCGTCCAATCAGCCACACTCGGGCTGGGCGCTTATCTCGTCCTGCAGGGGGAAGTGTCCGGCGGCACCATGATCGCGTCTTCGATCCTCCTTGGCCGGGCGCTCGCGCCGGTGGAGCTCGCGATGGGAAGCTGGCGGAGCTTCCTGGCGGCGCGAATCGCCTATGACCGCCTGAAGTCGCGCCTGCAGGCCATCCCCGCCGAGCCGCAAAGGACGCGTTTGCCCGAACCGCTCGGGAACATTTCGCTGAAGAATGTCTCCTACTCCGCGCCCGGGGCCAAGGGGCAAGTTCTGGACAATGTCAGCTTCCGCGTAACGCCGGGCGAAGCACTGGCGGTGATCGGGCCATCGGCCAGCGGCAAGAGCACACTGTGCCGGCTGATTGCCGGGATAGCCGCACCGTCCGGCGGAGAAATCAGGCTCGATGGATCCGAACTCCACCACTGGAACCCGGAACAGCTCGGCCGCCATGTCGGCTATCTGCCGCAGGACGTCGAGTTGTTCTCCGGCTCCATTCGCGACAACATCTCACGGATGGCGAGGGCGGGCGACGACGAAGTCGTTCAGGCAGCGATGCTGGCGCATGCCCATGAGATGATCCAGCGGCTTCCGCAAGGCTACGAGACGCCAATCGGTGATGCGGGCGCGCGGCTCTCCGGGGGCCAGCGACAGCGCATCGGCCTTGCCCGTGCCGTCTTCGGGAATCCGAAGATCATCATCCTGGATGAACCCAATGCGAACCTCGACCAGTCCGGCGAGACGGCGCTGGCTGCAGCGGTGAGGGCTCTAAAGGAGCGTGGCGCCGCCCTCATGATCGTCGGCCACCGCCCATCGACCCTGGCTCAGGCCGACAAGATACTGTTTTTACGCGATGGGCGCGTCGAAGTCTTCGGCACGCGCGAGGATGTCCTCGGCAAGCTTCGGCTGGCGGGCGGCGAGTCAAAGCGCCAGGAGCTGCAGCTACGCGATAGCTCGGCAGCTCCGCCACGGGCCATGGAAATAGGCGAGTGACCCCGCATGGACCGCGGGGATCGCGGCGCTCTCAATAATCTCGTATCGAAGGACTATCCCGTGACAAACAGCAGATCGAATGTCGTTGCGCTTCCGGGAAACACGATGCTGCGTCAAGAGGCTCTGCCGGAACTGACCACGGTGCGCGACGCGATCAAAGGCCCCGTTCGGCTTGGTTTTGCCGTGATTGTTGTATTCGTCCTTGGCGGTCTTGCCTGGTCCCTGCTTGTACCGATTGCGGCGGGAGCGGTTGCGCCGGGCATCATCAGCCCGGACGGCAGCCGACGGACGGTACAGCACCTGGAAGGCGGTATTATCCACGCGCTGAAAGTCAGGGATGGGGACTTCGTGCGGGCGGGAGACCCGCTTCTGATGCTCGAAAGCACTCAGGCGGCCGCGGCGAACGAACAGCTTCTGGAGCAGTCAAGAACCCTTGCAGCAACGCGGGTGCGTTTGCTGGCCGAACAGGCGGGCAGTGACGCGCTTCACTTTCCGGATGAAATGCTGGCCCGAGACGATGCCGGGCTGCGCGAGGTCATTCAGGGGCAGATATCGATCTTTGAGATGCGCCGGGCATCGCTTGCGGCCCAGCTGCAGGTTCTCGACGACCGCGAGAAACAGTTTCAGGAGCAGATTAGCGCCCTGGAAGCGCAAGTGCAGGGTGCCGACCGACAACTCGAACTCATCGCGGAGGATCTTGCGGCGAAGGAGAAGCTCCTTGGCCGGGCTCTTGTCACCAAGCCGGAAATACTGACGCTTCGCCGCTTCGAAGCCGCTCTTCAGGGTGATCGCGGCGAGTATCTCGGCGAAATCGCCGAGACGCAGCAGAAAATCGGCGAGATCGCGACCCAGCGCATCTCCCTCCGCGCCACCCGGGCGGAGGAGGTCTCGACGGAACTTGAAAAAGTTCGCGCGGAGATGGCCGGCGTATCGGAACGCCTGAGCGCAAGCCAGGATATCCTCGATCGAACGACCGTGACCGCTCCGGTCAGCGGCAAGGTCGTCAACCTGCATTTCAAGTCGATCGGCGGCGTCATTCTCCGCGGCGAGCCAATCCTCGATATCGTCCCCACGGAGGAGCGGCTGCTCATCGATGCGCGGATAGCTCCTGGCGATATTGACGTTGTAACCGTGGGGCTCACAGCGACAGTTCATCTCACCGCATTTTCCAGCAGGGGCCTGCCGCGCGTGCAAGGCGTGGTCCGAAGCGTCTCCGCCGATCGCATCGTCGACGAGAAGACAGGCCAAGCCTACTATCTCGCACGCGTCGAGGTCCCGCGCGAAGAACTCGCCGCGCTCGACAAGGGCATGGTCCTCGTTCCCGGGATGCCGGCGGAGGTCTTGATCGTGACGGCCGAGCAAACCGCCTTCGACTATATGGTTGAACCTTTCCGCGCAGCCTTTCGCAGAGGCTTCCGGGAAAGCTGAGGATGCCGGCCGGGCTGCCATTCCCGCTTCACGTCTTCGGGTTCGCTCCGGCATGGTTCTGGCGTTCGAAACCGCACAAGCACGCGCAGGATAAGGCGCGGATAAGTGCTGGCGGCATACCGGATGCGCAGTTCGACCCTGGCGGAGCCTCCGTTTGGCTTCTCGGGAGAATTCGAGCTCTGCGCCGAAAGGATGAGGCGCGCGCGTCGCATCGCCGGCTGCAGCACAGACGGCGGGAAGAAGTGTCCGCCGTTCAGGATGAAGGTCAGTGCCTTAAGTGCGAGTTCCGGAGCGATACTGGTCGGCACGAAGCCTCTTACTCCGGCCTCGAATGCTTTGGCCATCTCGACCGGATCGTCGAGATCGGAAATGACCACGACCGGCACTTTCACAGCCCGTTCGACAAGTTGCCGGAGCGAGATATCCAGACCCGCGCGGAAGACCGACGTGTTACCGATGTTCACGAGGATCATGGCCCGGTCGCGGGGCGGGTCCGCAGGGTCCTCGACGCCGGAGATCTGTCCCAGTTCGATGCTGGCGCCGAAGCCGTCGGCCCAAGGCGTCAGCAAGGACGCGACAGCGGCACGACGCAGGCGCAGGTCGTCTATGAGCAGGACGACCGACTGCCGGGCAAGTTCGTTTGTTTTTTGCATCGACGCTCCCATGTCATCCACCGCGTTGACGAAGCAATATTACGACAGCGCCGGAGAATTGTTTAGATCACCTTGTGGAATGGAAACGGCATTCACCTTTGTATAACAGTGGCTTACCGTTAGGAGGTATCCAAATATTTATAGAGAAGTCGTTCGGCTTTTGTTTCGTCGGTAGCAATAACGATGTAGTACGCAATAATCATCCGTTCGCCGTTTGCACGCTGGAAAGAAAAACGGCTGGCAGTACCGTCGAGACAGCTCAATCCGTGCGCGGCCACTATCGCTGCAAGCGGCGGTTCGGGCCGGAACGGGACAATAGGACAAGCGGTGGCCGCCGTGGCAACGTCGAAGATTGATTTCTCAGCAGCGACGGAGTGGGCGGGGCCGCTCATCGCTTATGCGGATCCTTATATTTCATTCGTGCTTGCCGCGATGATCGCCCTACTGCTGCTGATTGCCCTGTACTCGGGCCATGCTGCCAGTGTGATGGAAGCATTCGTCTTCGGCCTGCTGGGTTTGTTTGCAGCGGGCGAGGGGGAGCCTGTTTTCGTGCTGCTTTTCTTTGCAATGGCAGCTCGCGCGGCAGTCAACGGTTTCCGCCGGCGAAAGGACGAGCACTTCCAGGTGGAGATCAAGGAGGACATCGGTGACCTTCGCAAAAGGGTCGATGACTTTCTTGACGCGCTCGACCGTCGCACAAAGGACCTCGATCTCGCCCTCGCGGACGCGATCCCCAATCGTGACCCGAGCGAGGCCGAGGGGGTGGAGGAGCGCGGCGGTACGCCGACGCGGCTGCACAACGGCCCTGCAGATTCGCCCGTCTGACTTCGTTGTCGAGATGATGAGGGCTCGCCGCGGCAGGCGACCAGCGCATGTGAACGCGCTTCCCGGCTCTGAGGCTATGGGTCCTCTTTCCGTTGGTCGGCCGCTTCTGCTTCCTCAGATGAGCTCTTGTCCTTGTCACCGACGGGAACGTCTGACTTGCGCAGATGAACGCGCACGCTTCGCAGCAGGATGAACCATGCCGATGCGATCAGGCAAACTCCAATTATTGACCAGGGCAGCACCCAGAAATCCACGACGCTCTCCCCTTTGCGAGGCGGCCGCACCAAAATTGGAATGGAAAGAATGCGCTGAATCGCGCCGCCCATACAGCGCTCAATGGGAGATGCGTCTGATGAGGTAGATCGGATCCAAGTATTAATCAGTAATAAGCATATGCATCCGCCATGATCGCGCTGAGACGCCGGTTCGTAGAACCGCATTGGAAAGACTATGTTTTCTTCTGGTAGGATTAGTGTGTATTATTAGCGTCTACTAACGTGGGTCCTGACGAACAGCGCAATGACAAACCGTAAGCAGAGACGTCTACCTTGATTTAATGACATTACCGGGTGGTTCAAATCAGCATGTTCAAGAAGATCATGATAGCGCTCGGAATTACCGTCGCCGGCTTTACACTCGGCGGTCTTCTTGTGCGCATCGCCTCTTGGCCGCCTGTGCCCAGAAGGGTTCAGGCGCGAATGCCCGGCTTGCAGTCACGATTGGCGGATTGTCTCGGCGCGTTCGCCACATCGGCAGCACGAATGGCCTATTTCGCGCGGTCTTCGTGGAAGCGACACAACCAGACAAAAGCGGCCCTCACTCGCGCATTTCCAAATGAGCACTTCGTCAGCCGCGTCTATGCCAGCGAGGATGGCCGCTACGGGTATCTACCCCTACGTGCCGGGGATGACATCTGGGACGAAAGGCACAAGGATCTCCATCAGGAAACGCGTTTGACGGCCCCCAGGCTCGGCGGGCAGGCCGGGCTCTACGACTTCGTTTTTGTCGAAAGAACCAACGGAAAGGGCTTCTCAGTCCTTCCGGCGACCTCAACGGAATGTTCAGCAGATATCAAAGTCATCTTCAAATACAGCGCGATGCGGCGGCTGCTGATCTCCATTCTGGTCACGGTGCACCGCGTGTTTTCAGAAATCACAATCCCCGGGGTTGGACCCGCGCTAATCTCGTTTTGCGTGTCTTCGGTCAGCGCGATCCGGTTTGACCAGGAAGAACGGTGGAAGGATTACTGTTCAACGGCGCTCTGGCCTTACGTGGCGATGCAAACGCCGGAATTGCCTGCGCCTCCATCGGGACTTTTTATCGGAGCTCTCGAAATAACTGCCGAACGCTCGAAGAGCGCTCCGCCAATCACGTTTCGAGAAGAGATCGCATACGGCCCGAAGGAAGCGGGGACGGCCATTCTCCAAACGATGCATCTCTTTCCGTTCGGGAGCCTGAAACAAGCGACGCTTGAGGAACCGAGGTTCATCGACGACTAGGGGCTGTGGAAGGCGTCGCACCGTTAGAGCCGCATAAGTCTTCCGATCAGTTCGGGCCAGCTCCCGATCAGCACCAGGCTTCCGGCCCACTCCTTGTGAGATGTTCGATGCCACCGGGGTGGCATCGAACGAAAAGGTATCTCAGCTCACTTCTTGGTCACCCAGGCGCCTGCATCGCCATAGCGTTTGCCGGCGAATTTCTCCGGTGCCAGCATGTCGCCGAGCACCTTGAGCTCTTCAGGTGAAAGCGCGATATTCGCAGCGGCAATGTTCTGCTCGAGATGCGCGATCTTGCGTGCACCGGGAATCGGCACGATGAAATCTCCCTGGTTGAGGACCCAGGCGAGTGCGAGTTGCGCAGCCGATATGCCCTTCTCGGTCGCCATCTCCTCCAGCAGCTTCACAAGCGAAGCGTTGGCGGCCATGTTGTCTGCGCTGAAGCGGGGAAGATTCCGTCGGAAGTCGCCGGCGCCGAAATCATCCGGCTTCTGAAGTTTGCCCGTCAGGAAGCCACGACCGAGCGGACTGAATGGCACGAAGCCGATGCCGAGCTCACGGCAGGTGTCGAGTATTTCGCCTTCCGGATCTCGGGTCCAGAGCGAGTACTCGCTTTGGAGAGCCGAAATCGGGTGGACAGTATGCGCCCGGCGGATCATCTCGGCTCCCGCCTCGGAAAGGCCAAGGGCGCGCACCTTGCCTTCCTTCACCAGATCCGCCATAGCGCCGACAGTGTCTTCGATCGGTACCTGCGGATCGACGCGGTGCTGGTAGAAAAGGTCAATCACCTCGACCCCGAGCCGCTTCAGCGATGCCTCGGCCACTTCGCGGACGTGTTCCGGCCGGCTGTCGACGCCGGACATGGCATCCACGCCCTCCTTGCTGGCGTCGATCCGGAAGCCGAACTTCGTGGCGATCACGACTTTGTCCCGATAGGGCTTCAACGCCTTGCCGACGAGGATTTCGTTTTCGAAGGGGCCATAGACCTCAGCCGTGTCGAAGAAGGTGACACCGCATTCGACGGCACGATGAAGCGTGCGGACCGACTCCTTCTCGTCCTGCCCACCGTAGGCGTGGCTCATGCCCATGCAGCCGAGCCCGACCGCCGAAACGGTGAGATGAGGGCCGAGTTTACGTGTCTTCATCGCGGTGCTGGCATTGCGGCCGCTTTCGTTACCTTCAGCGAGCGTTGGCCCGGCGTGCTCCAGCCGGCTTTCGTCGGCGTTCTGGTGGTGCTGCGTCATAGTCCTTCATCCTTGTCGTTGTGCCGGCATAGCCGGCGATCTTGTTGTCGAGGACGAGAAGGCAATCCGACAATTCGGCAAGGCGGGTCCGCACGCGTTCGCGATGCTGTTCCAGCAGTATCCGTCGCTCCGCTTCCGTGCCGACGCCGCGCTCCCGCAAGGCTGCATAGCGCAACATCTCCCGGATCGGCATCCCGGTCTCCTTCAGACGCCCGAGAAATTCGATCCAGTTCAGGATTGATGCATCGTAGTCACGCAGCCCCGATTGGTCCCTGTCCGCAAAAGGAAGCAGCCCGATCCGCTCATAGTAGCGGATGGTATGGGCCGTTAACCCCGAGCGCTTCGCCAGTTCACCAATCTTCATGGATGTCTTCTTTCGCCACGACGCTTCCAAGGCTAGGGGTTAGAGCGCACTCTAAGTCAAGGGGCAAAATGGTATTGCTGTTCTTCTGGCAGAAGCGACGGCTGCAAGTGCGGCATTGGGCCGGATCGCGAGCCTTGTTTTATTCGGCACTAAGGTCGGGAAGCGAAGCCGTATCCGCGCTCAAAGCAGGTTTCGCGGACCTCATGCGGCCAATGGCGTTGATTGGAGCCTCCCGTTACCGGTCCTCGACCCTGCAAACGAATTCGCACGTTCTCTCGCCAAGGTGCTGGTGGACGAAGGCAGGGATGCAGGAGCAAACCGCCCAACTGCTTCGCGCCATCGGAGGCGTAGGCAACCGCATTGACGGGCTAACTAAACGGCTCGATCGCTTTTACGAGAACCAGCTGCGCCGCACGCGCTCTTAACTAACGACCGCCCCTTCAGCTAGCTGCCTGAGGTGCGCTTTTTGCTCCGGTATTTAAACGGGTTTCTAGCCGCTTCTTCTCTTGCGAGGGCTACTAAATCGAAAATTTGAGCCCTGCTTAAATGCGGATATGCTGTTCTAACTTGCCTTACGAGATCCCTAAACTCTCGCTCTGACATTCTTGCACTGGGATCAAACAGCTTGTCTTTGAGATAGTTGGAAACTGGTTTGCATAAATAGAGGCCCGCAACGGTGCCCATGGCCCCAAGGGCTACTACGCCCAGGGGATTCATAGATTTGCGACCAACTTGCAATCCGACACTGGCCGCGCCGGCGACGCAAAGCGCGTAAGCCATGTGACTCCTGAAGTTTTCAGGAAAGAAGTCGAAATCATCAAGCGACATCATCCTAGCTCCCTGAAAACGGAGGAAGAATGAGTAGGCCATGTTCGCGGTGTAGCATCAACTCGTCAATTAGAGCTAACGCGCTACCGCCCCATCATCGTGGAGAGGCGGTCTGGTGCGGCGGGTGGTAGCCGCCAGCGACGAAGCGCCTTCAAGGAGGGGTTGCAAGGCCTGCTTCGCCTGGGAGTGGTCTGGTGCATCCCTTTGAAGGCCACCCGGTAGACTGTAGTGCACGGCTCGCCTCGAGCGAAGCGAGCTTGCGCCGCATTAGGTTCGCCTAGATCCCTTGCGGCGTCGAATCGGTCTTGTGTCCAGCACGACCGACTCCAGTGGTCAGATTGCTCGAAAATCCTTCGCGGCAAGGCTTACGATCGACCACACTTTCAGGTGAGGGTGTTGAACAGCGCCGCTACACTGCCGATGCCTTGAGACGCATCGCCCCTGTCATCACGGGGCGATAACGCAATTCTATTCATCGAAGCGGGGATCCTTCAACCGCGCCCTATCGATAGCAAACGCGGGTCGAGCGCGTGACCCATCTATCCTGGCGTTCGCTATAATATCGTTCCTTCTTTGTGTGGCAGGATGCATTCTGCGGCCGGTAACGGTCGCGATAATAGCGGTGATGGTAACGCGGGTAGCCGTGATAGCCGGGACCGACATAGACCCCGCTTGGTCCAACCCGGAAAACGGTATCGGCGAGCGTTGGAGCTGCGGTACCCGTCAATCCGGTAAGCGCGACAACGGCTGCGATTAAGAGCTTTCTCATGTTCATCTCCATCCAAGTATCCGATTTGTCAAACACGTACTGTCGCGGTGACAATCAGAAGCTTTCACTGTTTTTTCCTCACGTTGTAGTTGGAGGATCAACGAGGGAGATGAGGAAACGGTTCCGTGCTTGGACTTCAGTCCGAAGGCGGTGGGACGAACGTCTCGCAGCGACAATAGTTATTGCGGCAGCGCGCGGAAACGTGGAACGAAGTGGGATTTGCAAATGTTAGGCTGAAGCGAGCACTCAATTCGGGCCGGCCGATGAGAATATTGTTGAGGCTGATAATCGCAGCGATGATCGCCTCCGTCCTGGGTATCCTCGTCGTGAAACCATTCGATCGAGGGAACGGCAAGAGCGACACGCCTCCGGCGATAATCCAGCAGCCCGAACCGAAGTAGGCTTTTGCCAGGCGCCATGATACCGAGAAGGGGCCGCCACGGCAGAAATGGACGCTTTGCCGGTTGGACCTAGTCGGGAAGAAGGGACGGCACTACCCACTCGATCCGCTGCTTCAATAGAATGCGTACAGCCGGCGATTGCCGCTTGTGCCCGGACCTGGTTCACGCAAGGTTCCTCCAGGAGACACGTGCTCTTACCGCCGGACAACGGTCATGGTAAGTTCCTCCGGCAGTGTTAACAGGGCCAAATGAACGCACCTAGCTAGCCGCCTGGTTCGCTATAGGGTTGCGAAGGCCCGATCACCTAGGGGAGAAGTCTCGTGTTCAGACCCACTGTTGCTGCAATATGTGTTGCATTGGTAGCCGGGACCGGCTTCGCCGCTGACAAACCGCATAACGCCAAGGTCACCACGGTTTTCGACCACAAGCTTCCGAACGTTCCCGGGAAGAGCATGCGGGGCGTCCTGGTTGAATACGGTCCCGGTGGATCTAATCCCTCGCACACACATGCCAAGAGCGCTTTCATCTATGCAACGGTGATAGAGGGCCGCATCAAGTGCCAGATCAATGATGGCGAGCTGAAGGTCTACAATACCGGCGAAAACTGGATTGAGTCCCCTGGCGACCACCACCTCGTCAGTGCAAATGCCAGTGAGACGGAAAATGCAAAGATCCTTGCGGTCTTCGTAGTAGATACAGAAGAAACGGAACTAACTATCCCCGACAAATGATGGACTCAGTAAAGAAGGATGATCAGCCTGGCGCTGAGCGGACTTCTGGCGCCTGACATGGACTCTTCAAGCACTCTCTGATGACGGACCGAGGGCATGACAATGGCCCTCGGAGGACTGCAGAAAGCTGCCGCACGCCGCTGGGTAATCTCAGATCAGTGTCGGTGTCGATCTCTTCGATGATATCGGGGCTGTCGTTCTTCGGTGATCCGACTTTTCTGTCGATCGGCCACATCATCATCAGTTCAGACAGGAACGGCTTCATCAGGTCGTTTGGATCCGGCTCTGGAGAGAGCCAGCGATGATGGTCTTCGGGATGCAGAATGACCGGCATGCGGTCGTGGATCGCAGCCATCATCTCGTTCGCCGCACAGGTGACGATGGCGAAGGTGCGGATTTCAATGCCGGCCTGATCTCGGAAAATTTCCCAGACGCCGGCAAGGGCAAAGGGCTCTCCCGACTTCATGGCAATGGCCATAGGGCTGCTTGTTCTTGCCCGTTCCGAAAGGCACGGATGGAGGATGGCGAAGGCGCCGAGAGTGGGAGCCCTTGGACCTTGGTCCACTACACAGTCACGCTGATTAGCCTAGCTGTTGAGTGACGAGGAAGCGGTTTGGTCTGGGGTAATGCTCCTCGTAGCCCTTCTCCAGGGCAAAAGGAGGCCACGGCTTAACCCATCGTCCCGGTCGTGGTCTCCATCGTGCACACCGCGCCTAATTGCCCGGAACCGACAGACGCGGGGATATTTGAAAATCGAACACGCTAGCTCATCGGCGGTCGCTTTGGTTCAAGACTGAAAAACGACGTAAGAACCGTGACTGATACGGTCGTTGTTATGCTGGTGAACGTCGTAATCAAATCTGGCGGGACATCCCTGACACAAATGCGAACCCTGAAATGTGGCGGGCAATCAACGTCTTGAGAGCGGCACTGGCCAAGCAGGGTGTTGCGCGAACCCGAACTCATCAGATTGTGTGTATATGGGCGGACTCTCCCTCCCGAAGATTACTCGGAGATTGGGAATTGGCCTTACATCAGTCCACCGGATTTTGAATGCAGCGAAGCTCCCGCGGCGGCCTCAATCCGAGGCGCAACGGATGTCAACTCCTGGGATCGGGCATCGCATCTCTCAAGCCGTGCGAGATTTCAGCGGAGAAAGTGCGGGACCTCGGGCTTTCACGATCAGCGAGGCGATGCCCCCGAGCCACGGTCCGCCGACTCCGTCGGCAGCTCGCCTATGATCTTACCTGGCCGGTCACAGTGGAAGTGTTGCGCATTGTCCCACGGCCATCATAACCAGCGGCTATCGACTTCATGGCGTGACGTCATTTCCCACTCGCCGCGCAGAATCCCATGCTGATGGGCGTGAGTGGCAACCTTTCGCCGCCACTGCGACACTCGAACAAGGGTTCACAATCAGGAGGCTACAAATGCCAGTCCAGAAGCCGATTCTAACGCCGCCCCACGGCGGAGAGATGGTGACCTCGAGCGGCGACTCGAGCATCGAGATGAAAGTGGAGAGCAGCGAGTCCGGAGGCGAATATGGCGCTGTCCTGTGGACGGTGCGAGCTGGGGAGGAGCCTC
Organism: Rhizobium sp. P32RR-XVIII; assembly: GCF_012641395.1. Classification (GTDB taxonomy): domain Bacteria; phylum Pseudomonadota; class Alphaproteobacteria; order Rhizobiales; family Rhizobiaceae; genus Rhizobium. Next base: position 489,048 of record NZ_JABAIH010000005.1, read on the forward strand.
CGATGCACACCCACTCGCGCGAGGACGAGCTAGTCTACGTGGTTGAGGGGCAGCTAGTCGCGCGGGTCGGCGATGCCCGCGTCGAGGTGGGGCCGGGCGCCTACGCGGCGCTTCCCCGTGGTGTGCCGCATACGATCGAGGTGGTCGGCGACCAGGCGACCCTGCTGGTCACCTTCGTGCCGGGTGGGCTGGAGCGCTTCTTGGTGCCCCGGAAAGGCGAGCAGCCCGATCCGGCCGCTTTCGGCCTGACGCTCCCCTAGGGCC
>NZ_JABAIH010000060.1 GCF_012641395.1 Rhizobium sp. P32RR-XVIII
CCGACGGCGACGGCGACAAGACCGCCTGGAACACCGGCACGGTTCAGGTCGATATTCGCGACGATGTGCCGACGGCGAGCTATTCCGGCACGAGCACGATCACCGAGGATGGCGTCAACGGCGTGTTTGCGCCGCAGACTGCGACCGGCACGCTGGTGTTCAATGGCGGCGCCGACGGCGCGACGGTCACCGACCTGTCGTTCCGCACGTCGATCGACATGGATCATTCGAACAGCTATCCGCCGCTCAGCTCGCACGGTGTTGCGCTGACCTATGCGACGACGGTTGCCAACGGCGTGATCACGCTGACGGCCTCGGCCGGCGGCACGGTGGTCTTCACGCTGTCGGCCAACCAGTCGACGGGCGCCTACGAGTTCAAGCAGTTCGGCTCGATCGACCATCCGGCCAACAGCGACGATCTGCGTCTGGTCTTCGACTTCGCCGCCACCGACGGCGACGGCGACAAGACCGCCTGGAACACCGGCACGGTTCAGGTCGATATTCGCGACGATGTGCCGACGGCGAGCTTCTCAGGCCGCATCACGGTTCAGGAAACCGCTAATGCGAACGGTTCTTTCCACGAGACCTCCGCGACAGGCACAATGAACTTCGACGGCGGCGCCGACGGCGCCAAGGTCACTTCGATCGCTTACGGCCTCGGCAGCGCCGCTCATCCGCTGATCGCGGATGCCGATGCGGCCCAATATAGCGCTCATGCCCTGCAGTCCGGCGGCAAAGACATTCACATCGAGCAGCCGGACGGACTGACGCTGGTCGGCAAGCTTGCGGACGGCACGGTGATCTTCACGGTCGAGGTGACGGACGCGGCGACCGGCGCCTACAAATTCACGCAGCTTGGCCCGATCGACCAACCCGACGCCAATGAGACGGGCGCCGCCGATGGTGGCCGCATGAAGATCGTCTTCACGGTCATCGACGGTGACGGCGATACGGCGACCAACAGCCTGCAGATCGATATCAACGACGACGGTCCGTCTATCAACGGTGATAGCCACCCGGCAAACCTGCTTGCCAATGGCGACTTCTCTGGCGGCACTTGGTCCGCGGCACCCTGGGATGGGGCTCTGGCGACGGAATCGACGGGCTGGAAGATCGAAGGCACCGTTCCCGGCCAGCAGGGCGTCCAGCTCGAGCGTGTCAATGACAACTACATGGGCATGCACGCCACGGGCGGCTCGCCGATGGTCGATCTCGGCGCATCGCCGGGCAACATCCAGATCTCGCAGAACATCACCGGCCTAGCCCCTGGCGACAGCTACAAGCTGACCTTCGAAGCCGGATCGCCGGATGCTGGTTCGTCCAAGCTGGAAGTCTACTGGAATGGCCAGCTCGTAGGCACGATCCAGCCGACCGGTGTGATGCAGCAGACGACGCTGAACCTCATCGCTGCCGGCGGCACCAATACGCTGACCTTCAAGGAGGTCGGCAACGGCAACGACAACACCGGCACTTATCTCGCCAATGTCAATCTGACCCACGGCGCGGATATACCGGTGTTCCACGCCACCACCGGCGAAGACAGCGGCGTCATCTCGTTCCATCTGGCCCAGAGCACCGACTTCTCCTTCGGAGCGGACAACAACGGCACGGTGACCTTCGATACGGCGCATGTCACCATCGCCACCCCGAAAGGCACGATCATCACCCTGCCGCCGGAGGCCTATAACTACAACGCGCAGACCGGCGTCTTCACGATCAATCCGGGCCATGGTTTCGACAGCCTCAGCGAAGGCGAAGTCGCCACGCTTACTGTACCCTTCAAGGTCACCGATGGCGATGGTGACAGTCGGTCGGCTGTCTACCAGATCACGATCACCGGCGCGAACGACGCGGCAGCAATCGGTACGCCGACGGTTTCGGCGGTGACGGAGGACGTCGGTGCCAATGGCTCAGGTTTCCTGACGGCGACAGGCACGATCTCGGTCAGTGATGCCGACCACGACCAGTCGTCCTTCCAGACGACGGTGACGAGTGCGGCTGGCAACCTCGGCTCTCTGGTCCTGGCGGCCGATGGCAGCTACACCTACTCGGTGTCGAATGCGGCGGTTCAGTACCTGCAGGCCGATGAGCAGAGGACGGAAACCTTCACCATCAAGTCTGCCGACGGCACGACGAAGGACATCAGCTTCACGATCAATGGCGCGAACGATGCGGCCGTGATCGGCACGCCGACGGTTTCGGGCGTGACCGAAGATGTCGGAGTGAGCAACGGCTTGCTGAAGGCAACCGGTACGATCTCGGTCAGTGATGCCGACCACGACCAGTCTTCGTTCCAGACGGCGGTGACGGGCGCGGCTGGCAACCTCGGCTCTCTGGTCCTGGCGGCCGATGGCAGCTACACCTACTCGGTGTCGAATGCGGCGGTTCAGTTCCTGCAGGCCAATGAGCAGAAGACGGAAACCTTCACCATCAAGTCTGCCGAGGGCACGACGAAGGACATCAGCTTCACGATCACCGGCGCGAACGATGCGGCCGTGATCGGCACGCCGACGGTTTCGGGCATGACCGAAGATGTCGGCGTGAGCAGCGGCTTGCTGAAGGCAACCGGTACGATCTCCGTCAGCGATGCCGACCACGACCAGTCGTCCTTCCAGACGACGGTGACGAGTGCGGCTGGCAACCTCGGCTCTCTGGTCCTGGCGGCCGATGGCAGCTACACCTACTCGGTGTCGAATGCGGCGGTTC
>NZ_JABAIH010000061.1 GCF_012641395.1 Rhizobium sp. P32RR-XVIII
AGCGAAAACCCATCGTGGCTCGCAGCGACGATATCCGCGCTGCATCAGGAAGCCGGATATACGTCAGCAGTTGTGACCAGCAATCCCATCTCGCCAAATCTGTTGCAATCGGGCGGGGTCCATATACGTCCACATGGGGTAATCGCGGGAGCCATACCCCTTCGGAATCGTACATGATCTTGGAAGGCGGCTGTTCCCCGATAAGATGAAGTACGGGCTCTCGACTGGACGCCGGGCCAGCATCAATGGAGAGTATTGGTGCACAGATCCTTCATTGATCTTGGTTTAGGCGATCGGCAACCTCAATAACCATTTTAGCGCCGCCATGCCCTTCAAACACAACACCTCCCGTCGCCATCGCATCGAGAAGATGAAATTCAGGGTGACGAACTGGAAGGAGTATGAGGCTGGACTTCGTCGGCGAGGCAGCCTGACCTTGTGGCTGACACCGGAAGCCCTGTCGACCTGGCAAGCGCCAAAACGCAGGACCCGCGGCGGCCAGCCCCGCTATTCCGATCTGGCGATCGAGACTGCGTTGATGCTGGGCCTGGTATTCGGTCTACGTCTGCGCCAGACAGAAGGGTTGCTCGGATCACTGTTGGCATTGATGGGGCTGGATCTCGCCGTCCCCGATCACACGACGCTGAGCCGTCGGGCACGGACGCGGCAATCGCCCAGAAGACAGTGTAATCGTCAGCTTCCACCGCTCGGGCCGGTTCATGTTCTGGTCGACAGCACCGGCCTTCAAATCTACGGCGCGGGCCGATGGCTGGAGGAGAAGCATGGCACCAGATCCCGTCGCGGATGGAGGAAGCTGCACTTGGCGCTGGATGCCGATAGCGGCGAGATCATCGCCCATGTCATGACCGATCAGGACACGAGTGACGTATCGCAGTTGGAACCGCTGCTCGACCAGATCGATGGTCAGATCGAACAGTTCAGCGCCGATGGCGCCTATGATGGAAAGCCCACCTACGACATCGTAATCAACCACAGCGCTGACGCCGTAATCGTCATTCCGCCGCGTGCCAATGCAGTCGAATCGATCGACGATGGGCGTCTCGGCCAAAGGGACCTGCATATCGCCGCAATCCGCAGAGACGGCCGGATGAAATGGCAGGCTTCTAACGGCTACGGCAAACGCTCGCTGGTCGAGACCGCAATCGGACGGTACAAAGCCATCATCGGTCGGCGCCTGCGGGCCCGCTCGTTTCACGCCCAACAGACAGAAATTGCCATCGCCTGCGCCGTGTTCAACCGCATGCTCGCCTGCGCACGCCCGAAATCCGTCCGCTGCAAAGCGACTACCGCGTAGACAGCTCCATCAAAGACCGGCATCCATTCAAGTCCCGATCCCTGCACCAAAGCCTGATCGCGGCGCACTAGCTCTCGATCTCATAGATCGCCGCGTTGTCCCGGAGCAAAAGTCGGCGGGTGATCAGGCTCCCAATTTTCACTCGGAAGCGCCGAACTACTCTCTGCTTCTCAATTCCAATTTCAAAGGACGTGCTCTATCTGTGCGACACGTGCCGTTTGGGAGCCGGCGGCGGTGGGATAGGCGGCACCCAGGTGAGGATCATGTTGGCAACGCCGGCTGCGACATTGAGGCCGGACGTGCCCTCTGCCGAGACCGGCTGCAGGGCGACTGAGCCCTCGAAGCCACCGATAAGCACGTTGGCCCCGACACCAATGCCGACCGTCGCGTTTGCCGCAACGCCATTGTAGCTGCCCTGCAGGGCGCCGTCGAGCCGGTTGGTCGGCGCGTAGACGAGCCAAATCAGTCCGCCACCGGCGAGAGCGCCGACATCGACGCCGAGTTTGGTGATCGTGCCAGTGTACCGCTCACTCGGCCATCCCTGGGAAGACGGCGTAAAAATGCAGTTGAGCGTCCGCTTCGAGCCGATGATGACGCCGAATCCGGCAGATATGTCACAGCCCAAAGAGCCGACCTTGACGTTGGCTGCCGCCGGCGTCGCTGCTAGGAAGGTAGTGGCCGTTGCGGCGACAACTGCGGCCGCGATAAGTCTTGAGATGGACATGCGAGCCTCCCTTCGATTTACACCCGTGCGCGAAAATCTAGGAGCCTTGTTCTCATCAGCAAGTGGCAGTAGTAAAATCGCGTCGACGTCACGGTTGGCGAGACCAGTGAATCGACGAAGTCGGCTTTGATATTCGGGGATGGAAATCAGGGCGAACCGCGCCAACCGGGATGGGGAATTTGGGTGCTGATGGCGCTTGCCACGCTTGGAGCGATCGCCGGCGTCATCGCAAGTTTGGCGAAGCTGTTCGGATTCGTCGGCTGACGCTCACGGTACGCTACGGAACATTAGCAAAATCTGATCGTTTAACTTTCGGGGTCGTGCGGCAGGCTGAGTATTTTGCCCCTTCCTTGCCCTTGGAAGGCCGCGCGATCCTCGCTCTTCCTGACCTGCCACGGGTAATTTCCTCCAAAATTGATTAGAGTCCGGCCCATTGAAGGACGGACGCATGAAGAAGCAGAGATTTACGGAAGAGCAAATTATTGCGGTGCTGAAGGAGCAGGAGGCTGGCGCGAAGGCGGTGGACCTGTGCCGGAAGCACGGG
>NZ_JABAIH010000062.1 GCF_012641395.1 Rhizobium sp. P32RR-XVIII
ACGGCGGGAAAGTCCTTCTCGGGATCGAACACGTTGTTGAAGAAGTTCGTCAGGGAGTACATGGCCACCAGTGCGACGATCTCGATGATATCAGCATCGGTGTAGCCGGCATCGCGGACGGCTTTCAGATCGGCGTCGCTGACCTGTCCGCGGGTCTCGATGACCTTGCGCGCAAACTGGACGGCGGCGTCTCGTTTCGGATCGGTGGCATGGCCCTTCCGGGCGAGAATGATGTCATCAGCCGGCAGCTTGGCCATATGTTCGGCCGTGAAGCTGTGAACCGTCAGGCAATAGTTGCAGCCATTCACTTCGGAGACGGCGAGGCCGATGCTGTCGCGTGTCTTCACGTCGAGCGCCTTGCTCAGAGAGCCGAGCAGGGTGGCCCATGCGTTGAACGCGATCGGGCTTTGTGCGAAGGCCGCCATCATGTTCGGGGTGAACCCGATGTTCTTGGTGAACGCATCGAGAGTCTGTTTGGATTCGGCCGGCACCTGTTCCGGCTTCAGGGCAATAGTTCTAGGCATCATAGTCTCCATAAGTTTTTGGTTGAATTGAGAATTATGCGAAGTCCAGGACATCGGCCACGGGCATGCGCGGCTTCTGCGGCCAGTTGCCGGCCCGCTCTGGTCCGACGGTCAGCAACATCACCGGGATTTCATCTTCAGCCAGGCTGAACACGCTGTGCACCGCCTCGGCGTTGAAGCCGATCATCGGCGTCGAGCCGAGGCCGAGGGAGCGGGCTGCGTAGATAATCGCCGCGGTGCCAAAGGTCGCGGTGCGCACTGCCTCGTCGCGCTGCCGCTGGGGTTGATCGTCATACAGCCCGCGAGCGGGAGCCTCCCATTCCGGCACCAGGTGCGCCGGCATGATGCCGGCTTCCACGACCGGAGCCAGACGCTCAGGGACGGTGCTGGCGTCGGCCAACCGGCCGATAACGATGAAGGTAACGGCGGCATCGGTGATCGCGGGCTGATCCCAGGCGATGGGACGCAACTGAGCCTTTGCTTCGGGTGTACGGACGGCAATAAACCGCCAGTTCTGAAGATGGAAGGAGGTCGGCGCCGAAGTGCCGATCCGCACGAGGTCGCGGATCTGATCGTCGCTCAGTGTGGCGTTGGGGTCGTAGTACTTGGCAGCACTACGGCTCAGAATGTTTTCGATGACGGCGTTCGTCGGCGTCGATCGTGTCGGCGCGGTCCGCGCATGGATTTCGGCGGCTGCGGCGGTTGCCGTTTCGTTAGAGGCGATGCTGATGTAGTTCATTTGGGTGGCTCCTCATCAAGTGATTGTGGAGCCCAATTTACGGTCGGCAGTGAAAATATCGAGACTGTATTTTCTCAATATGATGCGCGAAAGGATCAAGATGAGGCATCGCAATCTCAGGCCGCGCGTCTAGCCGCCAGCGCGCGCCAGTCGGCGCCATTCCCCCGGCGTCATCCCCATTCTTTCGGCAAAGACGCGGCGGAATGCCGAAACAGATTGATACCCGACCGTCTCGGCCACAGCCTCGGTGCTGACTGCTGGCTTTTTCAACTCGTTGGCAGCCAGACTCATGCGGAGATCGGTCAACAAATCGAGGGCGGAGCAACCCAATCTGTCTTGAAAGTGCCGCATGAACGTAGCGCGCGACATGCCGCACAAGTCCGCCAGATCAGGCAGTTTCCAGGACCGCGTTGGATCGGCGAATATCGCCGCAATGGCTGGAGCCAGGCGCGGATGGCCGGCGAGCGCCAACAAGCCTTCCGGGGCTTTCTCGGATTCGCTCGCCGCACGCAGTACCAGTGTAAACAGGGCCGAAGAAAGCGCGTTGAGAACGGCGCGCCCTCCCGCTCGGTCGCCGGCGGACTCAGTTCGCATCAACCCCACCAGACTGACCAGTTGGTTGGAAGCGGATCCGATGCCGTCTTCTCCATGGTGCTCCATAGTCCGCGCCACCAGATTTGTGGGCAGGTAGTTACGGATCAGTCGATCATGGGGCGGCTCGATGAAAAATCGCCCGCACAGCAGATCCAGTTGCTCGCCCTGGCCATCGTTCTCGCTCAGCGTCCATCCGGCGGAGTTTCGGCTCTCGTGTGTACGGATTGGCGTTTGTCCGCTGCCGTCGTGCAGCACATGCGCCGCACCGTGAGGCAGCAGTACGATATCTCCACTCACCAGCTCCCTCGCCGTTCTCGCCTCCGGATCCTCCATAATCGCCCGGCCCTTGAGTATGACGTGGTAGGGGATCTCGTTCGCCGCAGCCTGGCTCCAGGCAACGCGCCACGGCGCACCGTAGGCACAGCGGACCTCGAGCTGGCCGGTAACGGTGATGATTTGCAAGAGATGGCTTAGCCAATCGACTTCGGACATAGGGACCTC
>NZ_JABAIH010000063.1 GCF_012641395.1 Rhizobium sp. P32RR-XVIII
CACAAGGCCATGCCGACCTCGTAATATCCCTTGGGGCCGGCGTTCTTGTTGACGGCGCTGGACACCAGCTCGCAGCCGGATTGCCATCTTCCGGACATCGCCAGCCGCAAGCCGTACTCACCGGCGACGTCGGTGTCGTTGGGGTTGATGGCATAGGCGGCCGCGCCGGCCTGCAAGGCTTTGTCGATGTCGTCTTCGAAGAAGCTGACCAGCATCAAGGCGTGCAGGACGCGCGCATCGTCTGGCGCCAGCGCTGCCGCCCGCTCTGCGGCGCTGGCGGCGCGTTCGAGGGGCCGGGCCGTGGACGATGTGCCGAGCTTGTAGCGAAATCGCATCTCGTCCAGATAGGTCAGAGACAGAAGCGCCCAGGAGGCGGCGTTCCTGGGAAATCGCTGGGTCGCGCGTTGCAGGCAATCGCGCGCCGTGGCGTGACTTTGGGCGCTCATCGACTGACGGTAGCTGTAATAGGCCAGGGTGCAGGCATAGGCATCCCTGTCGCCGCTCTCCGGCTGGCGGGCGATCGTCTCGGTGTCGGCCTGGAAGATGGCGCCATAGGGCCGAGCGACGGCGGCGGCGATCTGCTGGGCGACGTCGGCCTGGATCGCGAGTTTGCTTTGAGCGCGAAGGTCGGCATCATAGGTGTTGGCCCAGATGACGGCACCATCGGATTGACGCACCAGCCGGGCGACGGAACGCAGCCTGTCCCCATCGAGCTGGACGGTGCCCTGCAGCGCATAGCCGGCCGCGGCGGCATGATCGGTCCTCGACGGATCGGCGACGACGACGATGTCGTCGAACTTCGCGAGCTGGCCGATCACTTCATCCCTCAGGCCATGGGCGATGTCCGGCGTGGTATCCGCAGGACCGCCGCCCGCGAAAACCTCCACGACAACCTTTGGCTGAGATGCTTTCTCTCGCGGCGTCCCGGCAAGCGGGCCGCGCCAGACCGACAGGGCAGGGGCAAGCGCGATGTAGAGAAAAGCTGCGGCGATGACGAGAACCGTCCCGAGAACCAGCGCCGTCAGGAAGATCGAACGACGGGAGCCGGGAAATACCCGGTCATGCCCGCTGGCCTCGACGCCTGGCGAACCATCGGGGCTCTCGACCGGTGACGCCAGGACTTGCGCGCCGTGCGCATATTCGAAATGCGGCACATATCCGCCCTTGGGGACGGTGATGATGACCGCGTCCGCCTGCCCGGCGACGAGATAGTAGCGCTCGAGGGCCCTTCGAATGCGGCCGGCTTCGATGCGGACGACGGGATCATTCTGCGGGTCGAATGAAACCTCGCGGCCGAAGACCTCATTGGCAATCGTGAAGGCCTTCAGGAACCCCGATCGCCCCGCCAGCGTCTCGCTGATGATGAACTGCAGGAACAGTCGACCCCGCTGCGGCGAGTGAAATTCCTCGCTTGAAAGGATCCGTTCGACTTGCTGGCTGACTTCGTCAGCGGTCGGTCCGGGGTTGCTGGAAGCGTTGACTTTTGCACTGCTCATGATCGCCCCCAAGCAAGATCACGCAAGTATCGAAGTCTTTCCCTGCCGCATCATATCCCAGAGCTACGAGCGGTTGCAACAGATGCGCCTAATTCATCTAGCATGCGTCGGCATGGGGGCGGGGTGAGGCGGTGACGGTGGGAAGCGGTTGCACAATCCCGTCGACCGTTGTGACCATGCGCATGAGTCCCGCCAAATTGCGCGCTCCCATCTTGGCCATCACGTCGGCGCGGTGAACCTCCACCGTGCGTGAACTGATGCCCAGATTGAAGGCGATCATCTTGTTCTGCAGGCCGTCGAGCACGCCGGCCAGGACCTGGTGTTCGCGCTCCGTCAGCTGGCAAAGTCGAGAGGCGATAGTGTCGGTGCCGGAGGCCCCGCAGAAGGCTCGCTTCAGAGCCGTCGCCCGGTTGATGGCCGCGATCAGCACCGCGTCTCCAAAAGGCTCCTCCAGGCAATCTGCCGCCCCGGCCTTCATCGCCTGAACAGCCGTCGCGACATCACCATGGCCGGTGATGACGATCGTCGGAATGTCCGCATTGAAGCGCCGCAGGTGCTTCAACAGCTCCATGGCGTCGAGCTGCGGCATCCTGAGGTCGGTGACAAGGCAGCCTCCTTCCGACATCGAAGCACCATCCAGAAACGCCTTTGCCGAGTCATGCGCGCGGACGGCAAATCCGGCGGAGACCAGCAAGAACGTCAAGGATCGTCTAAACGGCTCCGCGTCATCGACGAGATGGACTGTAAGGTCGTTCGCCATCAGTTGAGCTCTCCGGCAACGCGGGCGACAACGAGAAAGGAAACCTTCTCC
>NZ_JABAIH010000064.1 GCF_012641395.1 Rhizobium sp. P32RR-XVIII
GGACCCCGCCCGGCTGCCAAAAGTGCAAATAGGATTGCACAGAGTATCGCAACCACGATGGCCCAAGGCTTCCCAGCGATCCTCTGGAGGTGATGCTTTGCGACTGCGACCATCCATATGCCTTATGTCTAAGCTTCGCAATGGGACTGGCGACCATTGCCTGGGAGCTTGCGAGATCCGTCTATATAGTGGCTGGGAGACTGGGACCGTAGGGGCTAGAGCTTATTGGGCTATTCGTAGAGTGCCGAGAATGAAACAAGACCGGATACGCATGGCGCGCCGAATACCTGCATAAACTGGTTCCAACACCGCGCTCGCACTTATTGCGGGCGAGATGGTGAGGAGGCATCAAGCAAGCGACCGTTGTATTCGCCTGTCAGGGTTTTCAAAAATGCAACCATCGCATCGACGTCATCCTGGGACAGGACCTGACCGAGTTGCGTGCGAGACATGATCACCACAGCTTCCGGCAAGGACGCAACACGTCCGTCGTGAAAATAGGGAGATGTCACTTCGACATTCCTCAGACTTGGAACCCGGAAGACGCCCTTGTCTTTGTCGTCGTGCGTTATGGTCCATCGCCCTAAATTGCCGTCGTTATCAGGCGAGGCGCTCGGCCCGAAGTCGCCAAAAATCCCAAATTTCTCAAATAGATTCCCACCGACATTCGAACCTTGGTGACAAGACACGCATCCGTAGCTGCTGAAAAGCTCGTAACCCTTTTTCTCTTGCGAAGAAATCGCCTTGCTTTCGCCGCGCAGATATTGATCGAACCGCGAATTCAGTGTCGAAAGCGAGCGTTCGAATGTTACAAGGGCGTCGAGCACATCATTTCTTTCAATATCGCGATTATAGATTTGTTGGAATTGGGCGCCGTAGACAGTGGAGGCCCGCAATTTAGCGACCAACGATCCCCATTGACTTGCCATTAGGTTCGGATCGAGAAGCACTGCATCGTTCTGTGCTGCGAGCGATGTGAAGTTACCTCGCCAGCCGAGACGATAATTGTTTGCGACATTGAAAATAGTCGGTGCGTTAAACCAATGCACCTTGCCATCGTACCCAACAGTCCGTTTCAGGTTCACAGTGCCACCGGCGTTAAGATCATGGCAGGACGAACACGCCAATTTACCTTTGCCTGAAAGAATCGGATCGTTGAACAGTTGCTTGCCAAGTGCGACCTTGGCCGGATCAAGATCTGGGGCAGCCTCAAGGGGCGTGATCGGCTCTTGCTGACTGCGACCGCTTGCCAACGCCACGGTCGAGGCGGCGGCTACGCTCAGCACCATAAGCAGCCATACCGCTGAAAAAGCCGGCAGGCGCTCCGTGGCAGTCTCGGCAGCCATGAAGCTCGAACGGACCATCGTCATCAGGAGACATTTCTTCTGCTGTGGTCAATATCCACCTCAGCATCGAAGAAATAGCCGACGCCACGCTCTGTTTTGATGAGGGTGGGATTGGACGCATCGCTTTCGAGTTTGCGCCGAAGTCGGAGGATCAGAACGTCGATACTGCGGTCAAACACTTCCTCCTCGTGCACCCGGCTGTTGGCTATCAGTTGTTCTCGTGACAAGATCTGTCGCGGAGCATTAAGGAAAGCCACCAGAAGATTGAATTCCCCGACCGTCAGCTTGATTTCTTCCTTTGTCTCTGAAACGAGCCTGCGCAGCTTCAGATTGAGGCGCCAGCCATTGAACAAATAGGACTTTCGATCTTGCGCAACCGTCTTGACGGGCCTTTCCCGCAACGCCGCTCGCACGCGAGCCAATAGTTCGCGCATACCGAACGGTTTGACGATGTAGTCCGTCGCCCCAAGTTCCAAGCCGACGACCTTGTCTGCCTCCTCCAGCCGATCGCCGCTGATGATGATGATCGGTGCGTCGGATTTGGTCGCGAGATTGCGAACGATTTCCAGCCCGTCTTCATGGCCCAGGTTCAGGTCGACGATGACCAGATCAATGATCTCAGTTGCAAGGACGCGCGTCATCTGGTGGCTGTCGCTGACGGCACTGACTTTAAGCGCATGTTGCGAGAGATAGTCAATTAACAGCTGACGGATGGTGCTGTCATCGTCAATCACCAGGACATGTTTCAAGCGTCCACCTTCGTAAGTCACAAGCGCGAAATCGCGTACAACGGCGATCGAATTCCGTCGGCTATTGGCGTTCCATTGCAGGGTTGTTTCGAAAACCGAGGCGATAGTTACAAATGTAATAGATAGCGCTTCGCAATCAAATCCTGGGCGATGCTTTGACAATCACACTTGGTTGATTCATCGGG
>NZ_JABAIH010000065.1 GCF_012641395.1 Rhizobium sp. P32RR-XVIII
GCGGCAACATACTGCGATATTTTGACATCTGCTGTACCTACGGAAAGTTCGCAAACAATGCCTGGAGGTGCACTCAGCACCTGCCGCGACGATGTACTTCAAACGTAGATCCTGCACGGGTCGAAAACGAATTTCTGTCAGGCAATGTCCGTGATCTACGCTAGACATTTGATAAGCTTGTCGTCTTTCCCTGACATTACTGATTTGTGAGACTTGACTACATTCGTAACAAAGTGCGACGCACAAAAGGCAGTTCTAAAGTCCGCTTCTTTAATCGGGCAATGAGGTCAAGCCCACATGTGAGATGCGGCCGGGATTGTCTTTTTCACCAGGCTGGAAACGCCGAGGCGTCGGCCCGAAGTGGGCTCCTACGGTCCCCGAGCTTTTGAAGTGGGCTGGGTCGTCGTCGACCGCCTTAAAGCTCAAAGCTGTTATCTCGCCGACGCCTGGAACACTCATGAACCGAAGGCGCGATGCGGCTCCGCAATGTGCTTGCGGTGACCGCCCATCTTGCCGGGGTGAACTGAGCCGGTCGCGCGATGACGCTACGACCATTTCACCACGGAAGAGAGGCGGACTGCCGTCCTTCTTGCCATTCTCTGGCGCACTTCTAAAACGTCTACTGCATTAGACTCTCGATGCCATCGCCAAATAGCAGCGCGCGGGTCGCAGCCGTGACGTCGTCCTTGCGCATCAGGCTTTCACCGACGAGGAAAGTGGTGATCCCCGACATTTCCAGACGCTTACAATCCGCGTTCGTGAAGACGCCGCTTTCGCCGACGAGCAAGCGGCCGTCGGGCACCATGGCGGCGAGTTTCTCGCTGGTCGCAAGGTTGACTTCGAACGTTCGCAGATTGCGGTTGTTGACGCCAATCAGCGGTGAGGAGAGTTTCAGCGCCCGCTCCATCTCTTCGACGTTGTGAACTTCCACGAGGACATCCATGCCGAGGCCGAAGGCCTCATCCTGCAGACGTTCGGCGTCGTCATCGGACAGCGAAGCCATGATCAACAGGATGCAATCCGCACCCCACGCACGAGCCTCGTGCACCTGATAGGTCTCGAACATGAAGTCCTTGCGCAGCGCCGGCAAGGCGCAGGCAGCACGGGCAGCGGTCAGGAATTCCGGCGCCCCCTGAAAGCTCGGCTTATCGGTGAGCACCGAAAGGCAAGCCGCCCCGCCGAGTTCATACGCCTTGGCAAGCGCTGGCGGATCAAAATCGGGACGGATCAGGCCTTTCGACGGGCTTGCCTTCTTGATCTCGGCAATCAGTCCAAACAGACCGGCATCTTTCCGGACGGATAATGCCTTGTGAAAGCCGCGCGGCGCCGACTGTTCGGCTTGCATTGCCCTCAAATCCGCCAGCGAAACCTTGGCCTTGGCAGCCGCGATTTCCTCGCGCTTGTATGCTTCAATTTTCGTGAGGATATCGGCCATTATCCATTCCTATTCGCTTCCTCGGCTTGGAGGCGATCTGAATGGCGGCAGCTTGTTGCAATCGAGTTTCGAATCCAGCGAATTCCGTTTCGGATGAAATATTGCGGCGTGATGGCATCAACGCTCTCTCTAACATGTTGGCGCCATGGATCGGCGGCTCGGCATGAACACGACCGCCACCTTCCGGCTGCCGCATACTGGGCCGCGTAGACGATCCCACAGCATTCATAACGGGAAGTCTCGGTCGCGAGTGGCGACGAGTGGCGACAAGGGTCACGATATCCAATCGTGGACTTTAGAGCTGCCTTTTGTGCGTCGCCCTTTGCTACAATTGTCGTCAAGTATCAAAAATCAGTAACCGCAGGGCTTCCATTTGCAAGCTTCCTAACGAGGGTTCGTTGACCAGGTGTGCTTCCCGACGAGTTCTGCGTAGTCGGAAAAGGTGAACTTCTTTCCGCGCTGCGACGCTTCGTTGCCAAGGAGGAGAACACGGATCGAAAAAACCGTGTCCGCGCGATTCGAACTCGAAGCTCGTGATCGTGGTCCTGTTCGACGGCGCGTTCCATCTCCCGTTATTACGCCTTTCAGTGATCAGCGTGCGGAATGCTCTAGGTCGCATAGTGGGGAGGATGCGGATAAGCCGCCTCGGCCGCATTCCGTTGCACAAGCAGATGCTCGTTTACCAACGGCCCGATGAATCAACCAAGTGTGATTGTCAAAGCATCGCCCAGGATTTGATTGCGAAGCGCTATCTATTACATTTGTAACTATCGCCTCGGTTTTCGAAACAACCCTGCAATGGAACGCCAATAGCCG
>NZ_JABAIH010000066.1 GCF_012641395.1 Rhizobium sp. P32RR-XVIII
CAATCGCCGCTCCAATGCCCGAATTGCCTCCCGTCACGAGAACACGCTTATTCTTCAGATCGATGTTCATCTCTGCTTCCGCCGCCTATCTACCGGTGCTACACGCTGGGATCGGGTAACGTAAAAGGTTGGGCTCATGTTCCTCGCAAGCGATCTCGGATTTCGCCTAACCTCATGCCCTAGAGCCTTTAATGTCCTTGCCCAATAGTGAGCGCCGTTCGACGCTTCCATGCCAATCAGGCACTTCGGTAAATTCGCAAAGAAGCTCGATACGGCATCGCGCCGCAGTCGCTTCCGCAGCACAACCTTCCCGTGGCTATCGACACCGTGGACTTCAAAGACATATTTTGCGAGATCAAGACCAATCCGAACAACTGACATGACACTCCTCCTTCCTGTCCGTTCCGGAAGCCGGAAGCCTGCGCCCGATGGCAGGCGGGGTCCATACCATTGGCGCCCGCTTGGCAATGTGATCTTGGCTGATGTTGAGCTTTGCGGGTCGGGTGCAGTCATGTCTCCGGCCTGTTTGTGCGGCACGATACGACCGCTGGCCCTGATGTTGTCCGCTTGAGCCGATCCCTATCAGGTTATCGCGCTGTTCTGCGCAAAACATCACCTCGGGTTCTTCGGAATCGTGCGGTCCATTCCGCTTTCGCTGTCACATCATACCATCGTCACTCCGCCAACTGTTTTGCGCGAAAGGGCACTATCGTGATCAGGCCGACGCTGCGAGCTTAGCGCTGTCGCCGGTGGCATCGGCCGGCTGGAAGTCTATGTTCCTCGCCCTGATCACCCAGGCGATGCGGGCGATCTTGTTGGCGAGCGCAACCGCGACAAGCTTGAAAGGCTTCTTCGACAGCAAGCCTCGCGCCCAGTTCGCCAAGGGCGTGTCACTGCTCGCCTTCCTCATCCGGTAAAGAGCGGCGTGCGCCCCGACCACGAGAAGCGTGCGCAGGTGCCTATTGCCCATTTTGGAGATAGCGCCCAGCCTTGGTTTACCGCCGGTCGAGTGCTGTCTGGGGACGAGGCCCAGCCAGGCTGCGAACTCCCGGCCACTCTCAAACAGCTTGGCATCAGGAACGCTGGCCGATAGGCATGTCGCGATGATGGGACCTATTCCGGGCACGGTCGCAAGCCGGATGCTGACGTCGTCGTTGCGATGGGCGGCAAGGAGCGCCTTGTCGAGCTTGGCGATCTGCGTCTCCGTCTCTGTCAATGCGATTGCCAAGGGCATGAGGGCAACGCGAACGGCCTGCGGGCTGTGTTGCTCGTCTTCGAGGAGGTCGATGAGCTGCCGGACATTGCGGGCACCCTGCGGCACAACAATGCCAAGTTCGGCGAAGTGGCCGCGCAGGGCATTGATGAGGGCGGTCCGTTGCGAAATCAGCAGTTCGCGGGCGCTGTGCAGCATCAACGTCGCCTGTCGCTCCTGGCTCTTCACAGGGACAAAACGCATCGACGGTCGTGTCACGGCTTCGCAGATGGCGGCCGCGTCGGCGGCGTCGTTCTTTTGCCGCCGCAGATAAGGCTTGATGTAGCTGGGCGGGATCAACCGGGCGTCATGGCCAGCTTGCAACAGCACTCGCGCCCAGTGATGGGCAGTCGCGCAGGCTTCCATGCCAATCCGGCAAGGGGCAAGCTTCTCGAAGAAGGGTTGCATCTGGCTGCGCCGCAACGACTTGCGCAGCACGACATGCCCATCCGCGTCGATCCCGTGAAGCTGGAAAACATTCTTTGCGACATCGAGGCCGATCGTCGTAATCTCTCCCATGGTGGGTGGCTCCTCTCAAGGTTTGCAACCAACCAATTCTGGCACACTCGATGCCGTCGGAGGGCGCCATCCACCACATCAGGTTAACCGGCGATGAAGCTTTCGGCGGTAGTCGGCGGTCATGATCCGGGCCACTATCAGCTACAAGCGCCATCGTGCAGCATCCGCCCCATGCACCTGAAACACGTTCTTCGCTAAATCCAGTCCAATTGTGCTAACTTCCATCGTGGACGCCTCCTCTATTGTGGCAGCTTAACGCCTACCACCTTGGCACATCGATGCCG
>NZ_JABAIH010000067.1 GCF_012641395.1 Rhizobium sp. P32RR-XVIII
CTTTTCAGACGCTGCAGGCTGAACTCGACGGCGCGGCGGCTCGTCTTTGCCCATCGTACGATCATAAGCGTTCGTTCTGCGAGCGCGGTCAGCTGCATCGTATCGGTCGAGGCGGGCACAGGGGCGCTGTCGAAGATGACGATTCGGCCGCTTGCGCGGGCCATCTCGATGATGTCCGCCACGTCCGCCAGCTGGGGGCGTCGATGGACACTGGGATTGCCAGCCGGGATGAAATCGACACCGCTTGGGAGATGGTGATGGATGACGTCCGGGATTGCAGCCTGGCCACTCAGGAAGTCATTCAACCCATGCTTTAGCCCCGACTTGAAAAGCGTGTCGAGATTTCCGCGTCGAAGGTCGCCATCGACAAGCAGCACCGGGCTTCCGCTGGCGGCGAGTTCGATTGCCAGCGATCTGGCGACAAACGACTTCCCTTCTCCGCCGTGAGCCGACGTCACCACAATACTGTTGGGCAACTTTCCGCCATTGGATTGTCTGAGCGAAATCACGACGGCGCGGATCGCTTCGTCAAACATCCCCCCTTGAGTGTGCCCGAAGAGTGTCGACGGATTTCGCCGGTCTTTCCTTCTCAAGCGCGGTATGAATCCGGCGGGCACTATGCGCGCCATTCCGGCCATCTGGTCGAAGCTACGGACCGTCTTGTCCAACATCTCAACCACGAAAGCGGCCGTTACGGCGATCGAAATCGAAGCCAGCAAGGCTCCGATCAGATAGAAAAGCCGGCCGCGTCCCTGCGGCGCGAGCGGCACTGCAGCCGGTGACAAAACCTCCACTTCCGCTCCCGGCAGCATGGCCTGCCCAGCCAGGGCCTGGCGCTGCTCCTCGAGCTTGTCCAGCGCCATTTGCTCCTTGTCGACGACGCGCTGCAGTCGCGCCAACTCGGTTTGCGCCAGGGCCGAGCGAGAACGTTGCTCGTGGGCGGCCGCCAACGCGGATCGGACTGCGTCCTCTTCACGATCAAGGGCCGCAAGCTTGGCGCGCATTGATAGGAGATATCGATCGACCGCAAGGCGGAGATCGGTGCGGGACTTAAGAATCTTTGCACGCAAGTCGACCACTGCTTCGGCATTGTTGCCATATGTCTCAAGGAGACGGTCGAGATCTTGCTGCTGTACACGAAGGTCGCGTTGCATCACGCCAATGCTATCGGGAGTGAATGTATTCTGCAGGGCAAGCGACGCGTCGTCATCCACTTCCAGGGTGGAAATCGCTGCTTTTACTTCAGCGTGGCTTTGTTCGATTTTTGTTAGCCGGTCGCTCAACTCCATTACCGACTTGATCTGTTCACCCTGAGCGTCGGCATTTAAGACAGCATCCATTGTTTCCTGATACTTGGCGGCAGCATCGCGCGCTGCCTTCGCGCGACTTTTCTGTTCGGCGATGCGCTGCCGGATCCATTCTTCCGCTGCGTCCAGATGGCCACGGATACTGTCATTCCGCTCTTCAAGGTAGACGCTGATGAGCCGATTCGGGACCGCGGCTGCCAGTTCGGGATCACTCGCATCGAATCCAATCTGGATAACGTCACCCTGGCCGCTGTGCCCCACGCTGAGCGCCCTGTAATATTCTAGGATTATAGGCTCGACGCTGTTTCGTATCGGCAAGGATGGTTTTTCACTGCCGACAAGGCCGCGCAGTTTTTCTCGGGCCTTGCCGACAAGCGAGGTTTTTCGCGGTGCCGGATTGAATTCCGGCCGCTGATCGAGTTGCAAGTCGCGGATTACCCGCTCTGCGACGCTTCTGGAAAGCAGCCGCTCCGCCTCCGATGTGAGGTTCAGCGGATCATTGCGGCCGGAATCCTCCGCGCTGAGCGTTGTCGCCAGCGGCCTGTGGATCATCAGCCGGGATTCGGCATGATAGGTCGGCTTCAATCCCGAAATCACTGCAACGGCAGGCACCATAAGCAAAGTGATTACAGCCATTATCAAGACGATCCTTCGCCGGACGAGGCGCAAGCCTGA
>NZ_JABAIH010000068.1 GCF_012641395.1 Rhizobium sp. P32RR-XVIII
CTAGAAAACTCTCTGGAGGCCAATCATGCCGATAACAGCAGATCAAACTCAAGCACAGACCGCTACCCCTGTCGATCTTGGAGCAATTTTCGTCTCGTTGGAATTGAGTAAATCGACATGGCTCGTGACGGCTCTCGCGCCGGGAAGCGAAAAGATGTCTCGTCATACAGTCACCGGAGGCGATATCGCCGGCTTGTTCTCGTGTTTTGCCGCTCTTCGCCAGAAAGCGCAGCGGCGTAAAGATAGGCTTTATCCGCTGGTGATGATCCAGGAGGCCGGGCTTGATGGCTTCTGGCTGGGGCGAGTGCTGAGCAAGGAAGCTTGGATCGAGAGCCATATGGTGGAGGCCGCATCCATTGCCATGCCTCGTCGACATCGCCGCGCGAAGACGGACCGCATCGACGGTGAAACGTTGATACGTGCTTTGATGGCTTGGAAGCGCGGTGAACCGCGTGCTTGCTCGATGGTCAAACTTCTAACGCCCGATGAGGAAGACATTCGTCGGCTCGGGCGAGAGCGGAAAACGCTGATTGCGGAGCGTGTTTTCCACGTCAATCGGATAAAGGGGCTGCTCTTCACTCAAGGAATACGAGAGTACGAGCCGTTGCGTCGTGATCGCCGTCAGCGACTGGAGGAAAGTCGCACTGGAGATGGCCGGATGCTATCAAAGCACCTGAAAGCCGAAATCTGCAGAGAGCTCGATCGGCTTGAATTGCTGCTGACACAGATCAAGGCTGTGGAATCAGAACGAGATGCGTTGATAGCTCGCGAGACGGCCGACACACCGCCAAGAGCCACCGCGCTTCTAGGAATCCGGGGAATTGGTCCTGAGTTCGCTACGATACTCTATTCAGAAGGTCTGTTTCGACACTTCGACAATCGGCGGCAAGTCGCTGCTTACGCGGGACTAGCTCCCTCGCCCTGGCAAAGTGGCAACGTCAATCGTGAGCAAGGTGTCTCGAAGGCGGGAAATCCGCGTTTGCGAGCGACGATGGTCGAGCTTGCCTGGTTGTGGCTGCGCCACCAACCAAATTCGGCGCTCGCTCTCTGGTTCAAGGAGCGCATCGCACGCAACAGCGGCCGTCTCAAACAGCCGATGATCGTGGCTCTGGCTCGCAAGCTGCTGGTTGCACTTTGGAAGTACGTGAGCTCCGGCGTCGTAATCGAGGGTGCGATCATGAAAAGCGCTTGAGCCATCAAACCAGCTGCTGGACGTAACTTCCAATCCTCAGGGCTTGATCAGCCCTGACGGATCCAGGTGAGCGAACCGAGAATCCGTTTGGCCTTACCCGCCGATCTTGAGATTGGTCCCGTTCTCCTGAGCCCGTCCCCGTCGAAAGCGGGATAGTGGTGCAGCCGCGACAAGCGGCGACCGGATGTGAGATTGTACAGGCTCGAGAACGAGCCGGTAGTTGCTATGGGCTCAGACCATGGATCCGATTACGAAGGAGAAATTCGATGCCACATCAATGAACCGTTGACAAAAATCCTGATGTGA
>NZ_JABAIH010000069.1 GCF_012641395.1 Rhizobium sp. P32RR-XVIII
TTGGCCTCCAGAGAGTTTTCTAGATGGTGTAACGGGCGGAGCCCAGCCAGCCGAGTTTGAAGGCTTGGTGGTCGTCCCTCACAATGATGGTGTCGCGGAGTAGGGATTGACCTGCTCCATAACATCACGGAGAGACGACCATGAAGCAGTATGCTGGCATCGATGTATCATTGGAATACTCAAGTGTGTGCGTAGTGGATGCGGATGGCCGCATTGTTCATGAAGCAAGGGTACTGAGCGAGCCCGATGCGCTGATTGCCTGGTTTGGCGAGCACGGAGTGGCCATGGAACGAATTGGTCTTGAAGCCGGCCCGTTGTCGCAATGGCTCCATGCCGGGATGATAAAGGCGGGTCTGACGGTTGAACTGATTGAGACGCGCCACGTGCGTGCAGCCTTCAAGACGATGCCGGTGAAGACGGATAAGAAGGATGCGCGGGGCATAGCGCAGTTGATGCGGCTGGGCTGGTTCAGACCGGTCCACTGCAAATCTCTTCCGGCCCAGGAAGTGCGCGCGCTGCTGACCGCACGCAAGCTCATCCAAGGAAAACTTCACGACATCGAGATGAGCCTCCGGGGCATTCTGCGCGGCTTCGGCCTCAAGGTAGGGCCGACCATGCGACGCACCTATGCGGCACGGATCCGCGAGCTGATTGAAGGTCATCCGACTTTGGAGGCGATTGCCGCGTCGCTGTTGAAGGTGCGCGACGCACTTGCGGGCGAATTTGCAGGTTTCGAACGAAAGCTGCGTGGTATGGCCCGTCAGGACGACAGCGCGCGGCGGCTCATGACGACGCCTGGCGTTGGCGTTCTGGTGGCGTTGACATTTGTGTCGGCCGTTGACGCTCCGGAGCGTTTTCGATCATCTCGAGCGGTGGGCCCGCACTTCGGATTGACGCCGAAGAAGTATCAATCGGGCGAGACCGATTACACTGGTCGCATCTCGAAGATCGGCGATGTGGGCGTACGAACCGCGCTCTACGAGGCGGCCAACGTCATCTTGACGCGGCCGGTCAAAGGCTCGGATCTTAAGACTTGGGCGCTGGCGGTCGCAAGACGTGCGGGACCCAGAAAGGCGCGCGTTGCACTGGCTCGCAAGCTGGCGGTGGTGTTGCACCGCATGCTCAGGGACGGAACCGACTTCATTCCTCGCAAGGCAACGCCAGCCATGGCCGGCTGAGGAGGAAGGACGTAACAAGACAGGCTTTCGGGCGGGCCGTACCATCACCCCCCCGGAGCAAGGTCCCTTCGCCGGGACGATGGATGGGTTAGGCCGCAGTGAGGTAAGCAGCACTAGTGGACTGCGCGTTTCTAGATTGGCCAACCGCTCCTCAGCAGACCCCATACAGCAGCGACCCCGCGTCGACTGCGGACAGAAGCAAGCACTCGGCGAGGGATTGAGCTCATAAGGGATTGACTCGGGAAAGCCCGTTACAGAAGCGACCTCACTCTG
>NZ_JABAIH010000006.1 GCF_012641395.1 Rhizobium sp. P32RR-XVIII
GAAGGCCGCAGGTTCAAATCCTGCCCCCGCAACCAACCACAACGATCATAGTCGCAAAAAGCCCGCCGGTTAGGCGGGCTTTTGCGTTCCAGGGCGCGGTCAACGGCGCGTCAGGCGTTTCGCCGGCGCGAAGACTTCATCTTCGTTGGCGATGGTAGCTCGTCGTTCGCAAAGCCCACCATAACCTGAAGGCCGCAGGGTCAAATCCGGCAACCGCAAACAAGCACAACGATCATATCCGCAAAAGCCCGCCGCGTAGGCGGGCTTTTGCGTTCCACGTCACGGTCAACGGCGCAGGCGTTTCGCCGACCACCACCCCTCCGAATGAAATCGAGCACCGATGGCTTGTCAGGACCGGCTATCCCAAGCGGAGCCTTCCAGAGGCGAATACGGTTCAGCTCCGGATTTTTGCCTTGCCTTCCTCAACAAGCCGTGCCGCAGCAGCCGCCGAAACAGGCGCTCTAGCAATGGGGAGAACGCACGAATCCGATTTGTCTTCTTAAAATTCGCATCACCTCCTAGATAGCAACCGTTCGCGAGGGGTGACATCTGCGGCCGGCTGGTCATGGCGGATCCGTGACATCGTCTGAGCCGCGGCATATCGCCTCCGGGCAGGCCGGATTTCTGGTTCGGAAGACTGGCGTCGGCCATGAGGGTTAAATCAGGGTAATGCTAATATACATCTCTGAATAAAGCGCCTGATGTGTTAGATTAATTCCAGAAGAACGCGGTTTCGGGGAGTAGAGGCGCTCGGCGTTCAAATCGTCGTAGCAGCGTTCGCGGGGGTATCCCAGTAGCATTTTCTGCCATGCCGGGAACGGTGAGGTCCTCATCAGAAGGGCCTCTGGATAACGGCTTTAATCGGGAGGTGTACAATGCTTCGCAAATTGTTTCTCACCTTGGCTATTGCGACGTCCGCACTTGCGATCAATGGAACCGCTTGGGCTGACATCACCATCCTCGTGCCCTCCGGCAGCGAGGGCGACGGCCTGAGAGCCGCAGCCGCCGACTACGCCAAAATGAAGAGCACGAAGGTCGAAATCGTCCAGGCGCCCTACGCCAACGTTTTCGAGAAAGCAGCGAATGCCGGCCAGACAAAATCGGGCGCTTTCGATATCGTGCTGATGGACGATCCGTGGATCCCATTCTTCGCCGAAAATGGCCATCTCGAGGATCTCAGCGGCTACTTCGCCAAGCTTGGAGTTCCAGGCCCCGACAACGACTTCCTGGCAAAGTCGCTGGCGGTTTGCCGCAACCCGTACAATACCGGCCCGTTCGTCTGCATTCCCTATGTCGGCAATGCGCAGATGTTCTTTTATGACGGCGCAAAGTTCGCAGAGGCCGGAGTATCCGGCGCGCCTAAGACGTGGGACGATGTTTACAAGGCAGCCAAGTCCATCACCGACGCCGGCGGAGGACGTTTCTACGGCTACGTATTCCGCGGCGGTCAAGGCAACAACGTGGTCGCCGATTTCATGCCGCTCCTGTGGTCGTATGGCGCCAACCTCTTCAATGCCGACCGCACCAAGGTGACCCTTGATACCAAGGAAGCCAAGGAGGCGATGACGATGTTCATGACGCTGAAGGGGATCTCGCCCAAGGGCGTCGAAAGCTTCGCGCCCGAGGATGTCGGTCGTGCAATGACGTCGGGCGTTGCCGCCTCGTCGATCAACTGGCCGAACTGGGTCGCCACCTTTGAAGACCCGAGCCAAAGCCAGGTGGTTGGCAAGATCTCCTACGCGCCGATGCCGGCAGGCACGCACGCCGGCTCATCGGAGATCGGTCACTGGACCATGGGCATAATGTCGGCTTCGAAGAACAAACAGGAAGCCTTCGATTTCATGAACTGGGCGACCTCGCCGGAGCAGATCAAGATTTCCGCCACGCGCGGCAATCCGCCGGTCCGCTTCTCGGTGTTTACGGATCCCGAACTGACGTCGCAGCCGCAATTCCGGCACTACCCGACGCTGATGGAGGCGATCAACTTCTCGACGCCGCGGCCGCGCCATCCCAAGTGGCCTGAGATCGAGAACGCACTCGGCATCGAGCTTTCCAAAGCTGTTGCGGGCACGATCACCCCGGACGAGGCCCTGAAGAACGCGCAGGAATCGGTCTCGAAAATTACGAACATGTACTAACGCGCGTGTACGTCCATGAGGACCGTCGGTTCGGATCCCGGGAATTATGCAGGAGGGGAGCAGCCTGAGGGTGGGCGGGGTTTGCGGACCCCGCCCGCAAAAAGACGGCAACTGCGCCGGGGAGGAGCTCATAGGAGGGGCTGATGGTGAGGTCCGAAAGCGGCGCATTGGCCGCGCAGCTTCGACCGGGTGGTGGCGGTCTGGAGCAATGGGCAGAGCGTCACCTGCGCATCCTCATGCTGGCGCCCGCACTGCTGCTCCTCGCCGGGCTGACGCTGTTTCCGACCGTCTACATGTTTACCGCGGCGGTACAAAGGGTCAGTCCTGACCCGAGTGTGCCTCGCGAGTTCGTCGGGCTCGGCAATTTCGTGCGGATGCTCAGCGATCCGGAACTTCACCTCGCCGTCAAGAACACGGTGGTGTTCACCAGCATCGCGGTAACGCTTGAATTTCTCCTCGGCCTCGGCCTTGCCCTGCTTTTCGACAAATACATTCGCCGGCTGAATTTCCTCAAGACAATCCTGTTGGTGCCCATGATGATTCCGCCGATCGCCGTGGCGCTGACGTGGAAGCTCATTTATCAGCCGCAATTCGGCGTCCTCAACGAGTTGATGTATCGCCTCGGATTGCCCGCCCAGGCATGGGCCGGCGATGTCAACCTCGCGATGGCAACGATCATCGCAGCAGACGTCTGGGAATGGACGCCGTTCATTTTTCTGCTGATGCTGGCCGGGCTGGCAAGCCTGCCGACCGAACCCTACGAGGCCGCGCAGGTTGACGGCGCCTCGGCCTGGCGCCAGTTCTGGGACCTGACCATACCCTTTCTCAAGCCGGTGATCGCCATTGCCCTGCTGCTGCGGATCATGGATGCGCTCAGGCTGTTCGATCTGGTGTTCATTCTCACCGTGGGTGGCCCGGCAGGGGCAACCGAGACACTCAGCCTCTATATCTTCAAGGTCGCGTTCACATTCGTCGACATTGGCTATGCGGCGGCGATCTCGCTGGTGGTGCTGTTCGTAACGGTCGGCTTCAGCACCTGGTTCATCAAGCGGTTGCGGCTGGTGGATTGAGGAGGACACCGTATGGCAACCCGCGCACGGCATCGAATCGGTGAAGAGATGCTCCGGATGCTGGCCTATCTCGGAATGGCATTCGCGCTGTTCATCACCATCTTTCCTGTCTATTGGCTCGCCCAGAATTCATTCAAGCTCGACATCGACATCTTCGCTGTGCCGCCGGTGTGGTTCGATTTTCCGCCGACCCTCAAGCACTATGAAGCGGCTTTCATCGGGCAGCCGTTCTTGATCTACGCCCTCAATAGTCTGATCATCGCCGTGGCGACGACAATCGTCTCTCTGGTGTTCGGCACCATGGCCGGCTACGCCCTGGCCCGCTTCCAGTACCCGGGCCGGTGGCGCTACCAGATCTCGTTCTGGATCCTGTCGACACGCATGATGCCACCGATCGTGACGATCATACCGCTGTTCATCTTCTTCAACTTCTTCAACCTGCTGAACACCAAACTCGCCGTCGTCGTCGCTTACACCGCTTTCAACCTGCCCTTCGTGACCTGGATGATGAAGAGTTACTTCCAGGATCTTCCGCCCGAACTCGAGGAGTCCGCGATGGTCGATGGCGACACGCGCTGGGGGGCCTTTCTCCGGATCGCCCTTCCGCTGGCGCGGCCCGGCATCGCCGCAACGGCGATCTTCAGCCTGATTCTTTCCTGGAATGAATTCCTGCTCGCGCTGATCCTGACCCAGACGGAGCGGTCGATGACGCTGCCGGTTGGAATTTCCGGCCGGGTCACCCAATACACCACTCATTGGGGCGAGATCAGCGCCGCCGGCTTCCTCGCCAGCGTTCCGATCATCGTCTTCGCGCTGATCGTCCAGAAGCACCTCGTCCGGGGATTGTCCCTGGGCGCCGTCAAAGGCTGAAACCGATGGCGTCCGTCACGTTCAAGAATGTGTACAAGAAGTTCGGCGAATTCCTCGCCGTGGCCAACTTCAACCTCGAAATCAAAGACAAGGAGTTTCTCGTTCTGCTCGGGCCCTCCGGCTGCGGCAAGACGACGACCATGCGTATGGTCGCGGGTCTCGAGGAAGCAACCTCCGGCGACATCTACATCGACTCGGACCGCATCAACGGCGTTCTGCCCAAGTATCGCGACGTCGCGATGGTCTTTCAGTCTTATGCCTTGTACCCGCATCTCACGGTCGAGGAGAACATCGGCTATCCGCTGAAGATACGCAAAGTGCCGCTCGAGGAACGCAAGCGACGCATCGCCGAGGTCGCACGGCGGGTGGAACTTGACACGATGCTGTCGCGGCTGCCGAAGGAACTTTCCGGTGGCCAGCGCCAGCGTGTAGCGCTTGCCCGGGCGATCGTGCGCACCCCGCGGGTCTTTCTCATGGACGAGCCGCTATCCAATCTCGACGCCAAGCTCCGCACCCAGATGCGCGCCGAACTGAAGCATCTTCAGCACGAGCTGCAGGTCACGACCATCTACGTTACCCACGACCAGATAGAAGCGATGACGCTTGCCCACCGCGTGGCGGTGATGAACAAGGGCGTGATCGAGCAGCTCGGGACGCCGCGGGAAATCTACAGCGATCCGCGCACCCTCTTCGTTGCCGGATTTATCGGCTCGCCGCCGATGAACCTTATTCCGGGAGACGTCAGTGACGGTTTGTTCGTCAGCGACGGCCTAAGGGTGGAGGGCATTGGCGGGGTGAACCTCTCCGGCGCTGTCCTCGGAGTCCGTCCGGAAGACGTCCATGTCGCCGAAGCCGGGGACCCCGGCGTCAATCTGGTCGCGCCGATCTATTCGGTGGAACTTACCGGCGAGAGCACGCTTGTCAGCGTCCGGTTGGGCGGACGCCTCATGACCTTGCGCGCGGACAAGCATTTCGCCGGTCAGATCGATCAAGAAATCGGTATCAGGGTTGTCACGGATCGGGTGTTTTTGTTCGATGGAGAGACGCAATCTCGCATTGATTTCTAGCCTGCTCGGTGCAGCGCTAGCAATCGCCCTCGCATCTCATGCGAGGGCGACCGATGTCGGCCCCATTGCTGGAAATCCGTTGATTGAGATTCCCGCCGGCGCATTCCTCTTCGGCCGCGATGACGGCCCCGAAAACGAACGCCCGCGGCGCGTGCTGGAAGGCCAAGCCTTCGCGATCAATCGCACCGAGATCACGAACCGGCAATACCAAAGTTTCGTCGACGCCACCGGGCACCGGTCCGCCTTCTACGCAACTCACCCGATCCTGGGGTTGGACGACCGGCCGGTTGTCGGGGTGAGTTGGGTGGACGCCGACGCCTTTTGCCGCCACTACGGACTGGCTCTCCCTTCCGAGCAGCAATACGAGAGGGCGGCACGAGGGACGAAGGGCGGCCGGTATCCGTGGGGCGAAGCTCCGCCGGACCCTACGCGGGCAAATTCCGGGACCGATGCCTGCTGCTCCGCCGATGCGCGCGACGGGTATCCCATGACCGCGCCGGCTGACTCCTTCGCTGACGGCGCAAGTACCGAGGGCGTCCTCAATCTTGTTGGCAATGTCTGGGAATGGACGGGCGACCTCTACGCTCCGTACGAAGGTGGCCCGCCGATAGGAAGCGTTGGGTCCTATCGTGTGCTTCGCGGAGGCTCGTGGAACAGCGATCCAAAGCACCTTACGACGACCTATCGCCTCGCCTATGATCCCGAATTCCGTTTCTCCGGTAATGGTGGTTTCCGATGCGTCCGTTCCGCGCCTTGATTATTGCCGCAGGTCTTCTGTTCCTGGCAGCCGGTGCCGGCGCAGAGCCGAAGGTTGCACCCGGCTATAAGCTCGAGACCTTCAACATGCCGGGCGCGGCCTTCGCCGGCCTCTCTCGCGATGGCGAGGACTTGCTCGTCAGCGATCTCGCCAGCGGCCGGCTCTACAGCCGCGGCGGAGATGGCAAGCTTGTTCCCTTCGGGCCGATATTTCAGCATGGCCCTGACGTGATTGGCGACCCGACCGGGCCCTATCGAGTCGTCCGCGCCGGCGATGCCTATGTCGTTGCCCAGGGATGGAAGCCGGCCGATGCCGATGAGGATCAGTTTGACCACGCTCTCGTTGCGGTCGACCTCGATGGCCAGGCCCGTGTCATCAATAGCGATTTCTGGAATCCATTCGATTTGATCGTCTCGGACGGAACCTATTACGTGATCGACTCCGCGCGAAACAGTGTCGAACGCGTGGAGGCGGACGGCCGGAAAAGCACGCTCACGACATTCGGTCGCCTGGCACAGGCTGCCACGACACTCCGCAGCCTTTCGCCGACCGAGTTCGCCAAGGGCGACAGCTATGAGGTCGACGCGGTGCCGACCGGCATCGCCCTTCGCGATGGGCGCCTCTATGTTACGTTGTTCGGCGGCTTTCCTTTCCTTGCCGGTGCCGGCAAGGTCGTTTCCCTTCCCGAAGCCGGCAATGCGCCAAGGCCGCAGCTTGAGGTCGAAGGACTGAATGCGCCCGTGAGTGTCGCCTTCGACAGCGATGGGGAGATGCTTGTCCTCGAACATGGCACATACGACCAGAAAGAAGGTTTCGGGAAGGGTAGCGGGCGGTTGCTGAAGCTTGGCAAAACGACAGGCGACCGCAAGATCATTCTCGACGGCCTGACCCGGCCAGTATCCGTTCTCGTCTGGGACGAGCGGCGGATCGTCGTTTCCGAGCTCGGCGGCAACCTCCATTTTCTGACCGACGAAGCTCAGCGCTGACCAGCGACCGGCGGCTAATTTGCCGGCGCGCTCTGCCGCACCCGTTGATCCAAGAACATTCGTTTGACACGCGAATAGTTTTCATTTCTACTTCAATCGGTTTCGAATTGCGCGCAGGCACAAGTCGAATCCGGCGCACGGGGAGGGGAAGAGTGGGCCAAGGACATCACGACCTATTCGTGATCGGGGGCGGGATCAACGGCTGCGGGATCGCGCGGGATGCGGCGGGGCGCGGCTATGCGGTGGCGCTGGCGGAGATGGGCGATTTCGCCTCGGGGACGTCGTCGGGGGCGACCAAGCTGATCCATGGCGGGCTGCGCTATCTCGAGCATTACGAGTTCCGGCTGGTGCGCGAATCGCTGATGGAGCGCGAGGTCTTGTGGGCGATGGCGCCGCACATCATCTGGCCGCTGCGCTTCGTGCTGCCCTACCAGAAGGGCGGCGTCCGCCCGGCCTGGCTGATCCGCCTCGGGCTGTTCCTCTACGACCATCTCGGCGGCCGCCGGCTGTTGCCGCCGACGGCGGTGCTTGACCTTCGCCGCGATCCGGCCGGCCAGCCGCTGAAGCCGGTGTTTGCCAAGGCCTTCGAATATTCCGACGGCTGGGTCGACGATGCCCGGCTGGTGGTGCTGAACGCCCGCGATGCCGCCGACCGCGGCGCGCTGATCCTGCCGCGCACCAAGGTGGTCTCGGCCCGCCGCGAGGGCGGCCTGTGGGAGATCGACAGCATGAACATGCTGACCGGCGAGAACCGCCGGCATCGGGCCCGCATGCTGGTCAATGCCGCCGGTCCCTGGGTCGATCAGCTGCTGCGCGCCGCTTTCGGTCAGAACGAGGCCCGGCATGTGCGCCTCGTGCAGGGCAGCCACATCGTCGTCCGGAAGAAGTTCGAGGGGCCGCGCGCCTATTTCTTCCAGAACCCCGACAACCGCATCATCTTCGCCATTCCCTACGAGGAGGATTTCACGCTGATCGGCACCACCGATCGCGACTATAACGGCGATCCGCAGGCAGTCAGGATCTCCGAAGAGGAGACCCATTATCTGTGCGCCGCCGCCAGCGAATATTTCAACGAGCCGGTGAAGCCGGAAGATATCGTCTGGAGCTATTCGGCGGTGCGGCCGCTCTATGACGACGGCGCCTCGAAGGCGCAGGAGGCGACGCGCGACTACGTGCTGAAGGTGGAGGGCGAGGCCGGTGCCGCACCGCTGCTCAACGTCTTCGGCGGCAAGCTGACCACCTACCGGCGGCTGTCGGAACATGCGCTGGAAAAGATCGGCGCGGCGATCGGCGAAAAGGGCGCGCCGTGGACGGCCAACAGCCATCTGCCGGGCGGCGACTTTCCGGTGCAGGGTTACGAGGCGCAGGTCGCGACGCTCAAGGCAGCCTATCCGTTCCTGGCCGATCCGCATGCCCGCAGGCTGACGCGCCGCTACGGCACCCGCGCCAGCGCGCTGCTCGGGCAGGCGCGATCGCTTGGAGACCTCGGCCGCTGCTTCGGATCCGATCTTTACGAGGCCGAGGTCGGCTATCTCGTCCAGCACGAATGGGCCATCACCGCCGAAGACGTCCTGTGGCGGCGCTCCAAGAAAGGGCTATATCTGGCAAAGGACGAGGTGAAAAATTTGGAGGAGTACATGGCCGCGATCCCTGCGCAACTGGCAGGGTGAACAAGCGGCATGTCGTCCCCGTTGTGAGGAGGCACGGGAACGGAATGCTTGAACTGCGCAATACCACCAAGACGGTGGGGGGTGAATACCATATCTACCCGACCGATCTGACACTTGAACGCGGTACGCTGAACGTCCTGCTGGGGCCGACGCTCTCCGGCAAGACGTCGCTGATGCGTCTCATGGCCGGGCTCGATCGGCCCACCAGCGGCTCCATCCATTTCGATGGCGTCGATGTAACCGGCGTGCCGGTGCAGAAACGCAACGTCGCAATGGTCTACCAGCAGTTCATCAATTACCCCGCATTGTCGGTCTATGAGAATATCGCCTCGCCGTTGCGGATCTCCGGCCGGGACGCGAAGACGATCGACGCGGAAGTGCGCAAGGCGGCGGAGCTCCTGAAGCTGACGCCCTATCTTGAGCGCACGCCGCTCAACCTTTCAGGCGGGCAGCAGCAGAGAACGGCGCTTGCCCGCGCCCTTGTCAAGAATGCGGACCTGGTGCTTCTCGACGAGCCGCTCGCCAATCTCGATTACAAGCTTCGCGAGGAACTGCGCCAGGAACTGCCGAAGATATTCTCCCAGTCGGGCGCGATCTTCATTTATGCGACGACGGAGCCTTCGGAGGCTTTGCTGCTCGGAGGCAACACTGCCACCCTGCATCAGGGACGCATCACGCAATTCGGTCCTACAATCTCCGTCTATCGACGGCCGACCGATCTGGTGACAGCCAAGACCTTCGCCGACCCGCCGCTGAACTTTATCTCCGTGTCCAAGACCGGCGCGAGCTTTCAGCACAACGGCCAGATTGGCATTCCCGTGCCGGCGCACCTCGCGACGATGGGAGAAGGTCCGGTCACCATCGCATTTCACCCGCATCATCTTTCCTTGACGCCGCAGACCGCGGACGCGCCCAGGCTGCGCGCCAAGACGCAGGTCTCGGAAATTACCGGCTCCGAAAGCTTCGTGCATCTGGATTACGGCGGGGTGCGCTGGGTGATGCTGGAGCATGGCATTCACGACATCGAGCCGGATACGGATCTCGACGTGTTTCTGGACACGCGTCATCTGCTGGCCTTCGGCGAAGACGGCCGCGCCATCGCTGCCGCGCGGCTGGCGGCATAGGGGGTAAAATGGCACGGATTACGCTCGATCACATCCGTCATGCCTACGGGCCGAACCCGAAGACGGACAACGACTATGCCCTGAAGGAAGTCGATCACGAATGGACCGACGGCGGCGCCTATGCGCTTCTCGGACCATCGGGATGTGGAAAGACGACGCTCCTCAATATCATCTCCGGCCTGCTGCAGCCATCGCACGGACGCATCCTGTTCGACGGCGTGGACGTGACCATGCTTTCGACGCAGGCCCGCAACATTGCGCAGGTTTTCCAGTTTCCCGTCATCTACGACACGATGACGGTTTACGACAATCTCGCCTTTCCGCTTCGCAACCGCGGTGTTCCGGAACAGGAGGTCGACCGTCGCGTTCGCGAAACGCTCGAGATGATCGATCTCGCCGATTGGGCCAAGCGCAAGGCCCGCGGGCTGACGGCGGATCAGAAGCAGAAGATCTCGCTTGGACGCGGTCTGGTGCGAAACGACGTCAATGCGATCCTTTTCGACGAACCGCTGACCGTCATCGATCCGCACATGAAATGGGTGCTGCGGTCGCAGTTGAAGCGGCTGCACAAGCAGTTCGGCTTCACGATGGTCTACGTGACGCATGATCAAACGGAGGCGCTGACCTTCGCCGAGAAGGTCGTCGTCATGTACGAAGGAGAGATTGTGCAGATCGGCACCCCGGCCGAGCTCTTTGAGCGTCCGAGCCACACTTTCGTCGGTTATTTCATCGGCTCGCCGGGCATGAACCTCATGCCGGCTAAAGTCACCGGCAATCAAGTCAAGGTCGGCAGCGAGACACTCAATCTCAGCTACGCGCCCAAGACGAATGGGGCGGCCAAAATCGAACTTGGCATCCGCCCGGAATTCATCCGCCTCGGACGGCAGGGCATGCCCGTCGCGATCTCAAAAGTCGAGGATATCGGCAGGCAGAAGATCGTTCGCGCCCGATTTGCCGATCAGCCGATCGCGATCGTCGTGCCGGAGGATGCAGAGATCCCGGTAGACGCGCGGGTCAGCTTCGATCCGGACGCCATCAGCATCTACGCCGATTCATGGCGTATCGGCAGGGAGGGCTGACCGTGGACAAGACCTGGAACAACAAGGCGTGGTTTCTCGTCCTGCCGGTATTGCTGCTGGTCGCATTTTCCGCCGTCATTCCGCTGATGACGGTGGTCAATTACTCCGTTCAGGACACGTTCGGTAACAACGAGTTCTTCTGGGCCGGCACGGACTGGTTCGAGGAGATCCTGCATTCCCAGCGTTTCTGGGCGGCGCTGCAGCGAAACCTGCTGTTTTCCTTCATCATCCTGATGCTTCAAATCCCGCTCGGCGTCTTCATCGCGCTCAACATGCCGAAAAAGGGCATCGGTGTTCCGATTTGCCTGGTGCTGATGGCGCTTCCGCTGCTCATCCCGTGGAACGTGGTCGGCACGATCTGGCAGGTCTTTGGCCGTGTGGACATCGGCTTGCTCGGCCACACGCTGGAGGCGATGGGACTCGACTACAACTATGTTCGCGATCCCATCGACGCTTGGATCACAATCATCGTCATGGATATCTGGCACTGGACGAGCCTCGTCGTTTTGCTCTGCTATGCTGGTCTCGTTTCGATCCCGGAGGCCTATTACCAGGCGGCGAAGATTGACGGCGCCTCGCGCTGGTCGGTCTTCCGCTATATCCAGCTCCCGAAGATGAAGCGCGTGCTGCTGATTGCCGTGCTGCTGCGCTTCATGGACAGCTTCATGATTTATACCGAACCCTTCGTCGTCACCGGTGGCGGTCCCGGCAATTCCACGACATTCCTCTCGATCGATCTCGTGAAGATCGCGGTCGGCCAGTTCGACCTCGGGCCTGCCGCCGCGATGTCGATTATCTACTTCCTGATCATCCTGCTGCTCTCGTGGATTTTCTACACGGTGATGACCAGCAGCGACGCGAATTCGTGAGGAGGGAGGGGAAAATGAAAGCCAAGAAATACAAACCTGCCGGCAACTTCTCCTGGATCGTTTCGACGCTCTACATCCTCTTTCTGCTGCTGCCGATCTACTGGCTGATCAACATGAGCTTCAAGGAGAACGCCGAGATCACCGGCACCTTCTCGCTCTGGCCGCTGAACCCGACAATACGGAATTACGCGGTGATCTTCACCGACCCATCCTGGTACAGAGGTTACATCAATTCCATCATCTATGTCGTGATGAACACGGTGATATCGGTGCTGGCGGCCCTCCCCGCGGCCTACGCCTTCTCGCGATACCGCTTTCTCGGCGACAAGCATCTGTTCTTCTGGCTGCTGACAAACAGGATGGCTCCCCCGGCGGTTTTCGCGCTTCCCTTCTTCCAGCTCTATTCGGCCTTCGGCCTCATCGACACGCATATCGCGGTTGCCCTGGCGCACTGCCTTTTCAACGTGCCGCTGGCGGTCTGGATCCTCGAAGGCTTCATGTCGGGCGTGCCGAAGGAAATCGACGAGACGGCCTATATCGACGGCTATTCGTTCCCGCGCTTCTTCGTGAAGATCTTCATGCCGCTGATTGCCAGCGGCATCGGCGTCGCCGCTTTCTTCTGCTTCATGTTTTCGTGGGTCGAACTGCTGCTTGCCCGCACGCTGACGACGACGGCCGCAAAGCCGATTTCGGCGATCATGACCCGCACCGTTTCCGCGGCCGGCATGGATTGGGGTGTTCTGGCGGCAGCCGGCGTGCTGACGATCGTGCCGGGTGCGCTCGTCATTTATTTCGTCCGGAACTACATCGCCAAGGGTTTCGCGCTCGGGCGCGTTTGAGGGGAGCTGGATATGAACTTTTCCTGGATGGCGTGGACGTTGCCGACAGCGTTGTTCTTTCTGACGATCCTGTTGCTGCTGATCGGCATGAGCATCTGGGAATATTTTGCGCCGGGAGGCTCCCCGCGGGTCGGCATCCTGCGTTTCGAGACGACGCGCGGGGACCGCCTCTTCGTCTCGCTGCTCGGCGCCGCATTCATTCATCTCGCATGGCTGGGCCTTGTGGGGCCTAACCTGTGGTGGGCTCTTGCCCTCTCCGTAGTCTACGCCCTCGGCGTATTCCGCTACGTGTGACGGCAAGGAGATACAGATGGCCGGGGGTAGGTCTGGCCGCCTGAGACGTGCAAATGCAATCGCAACTCTGGGAGGATATTATGCGAAGGCATCTATTAGCGACAACAGCAGGCATTTTGCTGGCCATGGCCGGCTCCGCTTACGCGGGGATGGATGAGGCGAAAGCCTTTCTGGACAAGGAAATCGGGGATCTCTCGACGCTTTCCCGCGCCGATCAGGAAAAGGAAATGCAGTGGTTTATCGATGCGGCGAAGCCTTTCGCCGGGATGGAGATCAAGGTGGTTTCCGAGCCCATCGAAACCCACAGCTATGAGCAGAAGGTTCTGGCGCCGGCATTCAGCGCTATAACGGGCATCAAGATTACCCATGACATCATCGGTGAAGGTGACGTGATCGAGAAACTGCAGACGCAAATGCAGTCGGGAGAGAACATCTACGACGCCTATGTCAACGACTCCGACCTAATCGGCACGCATTGGCGCTACCTGCAGGCGCGCTCCCTGACCGATTGGATGGCGAATGAAGGCAAGGACGTCACCAACCCCGGCCTCGACATCGCCGACTTCATTGGCACAAGCTTTACGACGGCTCCGGACAAGGAACTGTACCAGTTGCCGGACCAGCAGTTCGCGAACCTCTACTGGTTCCGATACGACTGGTTCAACGACGAGAAGAACAAGGCCGACTTCAAGGCTAAGTACGGCTACGATCTCGGCGTTCCGGTCAACTGGTCTGCATACGAGGACATCGCCGAGTTCTTCACCGGCCGCGAGATCGACGGCAAAAAGGTCTATGGCCACATGGACTATGGCAAGAAGGACCCGTCGCTCGGATGGCGCTTCACCGATGCCTGGCTCTCAATGGCCGGCAACGGCGACAAGGGTCTGCCGAACGGTCTGCCGGTCGACGAATGGGGTATCAAGGTCGACGAGAACTCGCGGCCGGTCGGCTCGTGCGTGGCGCGCGGCGGTGACACCAACGGCCCGGCGGCGGTCTATTCGCTCCAAAAATATCTCGATTGGCTGAAGGCCTACGCGCCGCCGGAAGCCCAGGGGATGACTTTCTCCGAGTCCGGCCCGGTGCCGGCGCAGGGACAGATCGCCCAGCAGATCTTCTGGTACACCGCCTTTACCGCCAACATGGTCGCGCCCGGCCTGCCGGTGGTGAATGAGGACGGCTCGCCGAAATGGCGCATGGCGCCGAGCCCGCACGGCGTATACTGGAAGGATGGCATGAAACTCGGCTATCAGGACGTGGGTTCCTGGACGATCCTGAAGTCGACGCCTGACGACCGGGCCAAGGCAGCTTGGCTCTATGCCCAGTTCGTCACCTCGAAGACCGTGGACGTGAAGAAGAGCCATGTCGGCTTGACCTTCATCCGCGAGTCCACGATCCGCGACAAGAGCTTCACCGAGCGTGCGCCGAAGCTCGGCGGTCTGATCGAGTTCTATCGCTCGCCGGCCCGCGTGCAGTGGTCGCCGACCGGCACGAACGTGCCTGACTACCCGAAGCTCGCCCAGCTCTGGTGGCAGGCGATCGGTGAGGCGGCAACTGGGGCTCAGACGCCGCAGGAAGCGATGGATTCGCTTTGCTCCGAGCAGGAAAAGGTGCTGCAGCGCCTGGAACGAGCAAAGGTCCAAGGCGACATTGGTCCGAAGCTCGCCGAAGAGCATGATCTCGAATACTGGAACAAGGATGCCGCCGGAAAAGGCAATCTCGCTCCGCAGCTGAAGGTCGAGAACGAGAAAGAGAAGCCGATCACGATCAACTACGACGAACTGGTCAAGAGCTGGCAGTCGAACTGATCGTCATCGGAGCGGGCCGGGGGAACGAGGCTTCCGGCCCGCGTCACAAGCTTTGTACCGCAAGGGAACAAGTCCAGCGACTGTGGAGTTATTCAGCGCATCCAATTCGATTGTGCTGGATAGAAAATGACGGATTTTCGAGCCATTTCCGATAACCGCAGGTCAGCCAAAGCAATTGATTACATTACCACGGTCGCTCGCCGCCGCGCAGTCCCCCCCGCCGTACCGGACGGTATCGTCAGCCAGGGCCGAAACGCCTGGCGTGTGGGCAGGGCGGACAAGGCGGCCTTTCTGGTTGACGGCGCAACCTATTTCGCCGCGCTTGATCAGGCTGTGCGACAGGCAAGACATTCGATCTGGATCATCGGCTGGGATTTTGATCCCGATATCCGGTTGAGACCAAATGCAAGCTCACAGACACTTCGTGAGCTCCTGCTGGAACTTGCGGACGATAACCCCTCGCTACAGATCCGGATTTTGGTCTGGGGCATGGGGCCGATCTATTCCGGCAAGACACTGAAGCTCTTCAAGGAAAGCGACTTTTCTGCACACCCTCAGATCAACCTGCGTTTCGACTTGCGGCACCCGTTGCGTGGCTGCCACCATCAAAAGCTGGTTTCCGTCGATGACAGCGTCGGCTTCCTCGGCGGTATAGATCTGACGGCCCGGCGCTGGGACGAGCCGGACCATCGCGTCGACAACCCGCATCGTAAGACGCCCGATGGGGTGCCTTACGGTCCAGTGCACGACATGCAGGCGATGATTTCCGGCGAAGCTGGGCGACTGATCGGCGAGGTGTGCCGGCGGCGATGGAAACAGGCAACTGGTGAGGCGATCGTAGCCTCTCCCGAGGGAGCCGTGCCATGGCCGCCTGCGATCCCCCCGGAGATGGAGCATGTGAAGGCAGCCATTGCACTCACAGAGCCGGGACTGATTGGCAAACGCGGGCGCTTCGAAGCCTTCCGCCTGACGCGCGATGCCATAAATGCAGCGAAGAAATACATCTATATCGAGACGCAATATCTCGCCTCTTTCGGCGTAGCGCGGGCGATTGCGAAACGCCTCAGAGAGGCTGATGGCCCGGAGATTGCCGTTCTGGTCACAAAGAGCTCGCACGGCCTTATCGAAAAGCTGACAATGGGCAACAACCGCGACCGGTTGATCCGCAGGCTCAAACGCATCGACCGGCATGACCGCTTGCGCGTGATGTACCCGGTAGTGCCGGACGGGCAAGATGGCGAGCAGGAGGTCATCATTCATTCCAAGGTGGTCATCGTCGATGATCATTTCATTCGAATCGGCTCGTCCAATCTCAACAACCGTTCGGAGGGGCTCGATACGGAATGTGACCTGGCAATCGAGGCCGAAAGCGACGTTCACCGGCGGGCAATAGCGTCGCTCCGGTACCGGCTGATTGCCGAGCATCTCGATGCCACGCCGGAGGCGGTGCGCGACATGGAAAGAGAGAGGCGATCGCTGCTCGCTACCCTAGAGGCACTGAATTTCCGCAAAAGAGGTCTTCGCCATTTTGCGGTCGATGTCTTCCGAGGCCAGACATCGCCGATGATCGGGACCGCCCTCGTTGACCCCCGCCGGCCCTATTGGCTGCTACAGAAGCTGCGTCTGCGCATCGGCCGGCTGATCAGCGTTATCTTCTGACACCTTCTTGCGCCTGTGGAACACGACCTCGCTGATCGCGAAAACTGGGAGGCCGATCAGCAATGGAAGCAGGAAATAGATCATCCTGAAGGCGACCAGAGCGCCTATGGAAGCGGCCCCGGGCAGGACGTGGCTGATTGTTGCTTCCAGGACACCCAGACCTCCTGGTACGTGCGTGGTGAGGACCGCGAGGTTGGCAAGCACATAGGCCGTCGCCGTTTGGACAAAGCTTACGTTTCCCTGGGCCACCAGCATCTGACGCAGGCAGGCTGCGACGAAGATGAAGTTCAGCGTGCCGATGAAGACCTGGCCAAACGCGATCTTCAGGCTTGGCATTTCAAACCTCCATTTCCTCAGATGCAAAGGGGCGCGCAGGGTCGCGGAAAGCACGAGGTAGAGAGCGGGAAAGCCGAGACAGGCGAGGCCGAGGCTGAACAGTCCGGCCCGGTTGAGCTTGAGGAGGTTTGCAGCGTCCTGCGGGTTGAAGAGCAAGGCGAGGCCGGCGAGCGCCGATAGGCCGATACCCACGGTCAGGCCGCAAAACAGGATGACCTTGGCAATCTCTTCGGCATTCAAGCCGGCCCGTGAATAGAAACGGTAACGGACAGCGCCGCTGCTCAGCGCGGCGAAACCAAGGTTATGCCCGATCGAGAGACTGGTGAAGGAGGCAAGGGCGGCTTTCGGATAGGGCAGCGGTTTTCCAGCGTAGCGGAGTGCCAGCCAGTCGAAGCCGGTAAGACAGACATAGGAACCGGCTGCAAAGCCAAGGCCCGCGATAAGGCGGAGGCCGGGTATCGCGCGGATCGACTCCACGACTTCGCTCAGTGTGTAGCGGCTGAAGACCCTGTAGAGCAGGTAAGCGGCCAGCAGGAGGCCGAGAACGAGGGTTGCATTGATGAGCGCTCGCTTTGCAGACATGCATGTCCCGTTTCGTTGGAGTTCCGCGGATGGAACGAAACAGGCCGAAAGCAAGTTCCCCCGGACATGAGCACATTCTCTTCTGTCTTGCCGGAGCAAGCTGGCGGCGAACTGAAAATCCTGACCTACAATGTGCATAGCTGCATCGGCACGGACAGGCGAATAGAGCCGACGCGGATCGCCGATGTGATCGCGGAAACAGGCGCCGATATCATTGCCCTGCAGGAGCTGGATGTCGGCCGCAAACGCACGGGCGGCGTCGACCAGGCCCATATGATCGCCTCACTCTTGAAGATGGAAGCCCATTTTCATCCGGCGCTGCATGTCGAGGAGGAGAAATACGGCGATGCCATTTTGACAGCCCTGCCCACCCGGTTGATCAAAGCTGGGCGGTTGCCTTCCGTTGGCGAGATGCGCGGAGCGATATGGGTTCAAGTCGACTTGGCCGGAGCCCATTTGAACCTATTGAACACGCATCTTGGTCTGCGCCGCATTGATCGGGCGCGGCAGGCGACGGCGCTGCTCGGCGAGGAATGGATCGGAAGTGCCAACTTCCAAGCTGCGCCAGCGATCATCTGTGGCGACCTCAATGCCATTCCGTTATCGCCGGCCTACAAAATGCTGGCACGCCATTTCCGCGATGCACATCTGCTCGCCGCCCGGCGTCCGCGCGCGACCTACCCTTCGCGGCTGCCGGTTCTGCGCATCGATCATATTTTTGTATCCGATGGACTTGATGTGACATCCGCGATCGTGCCGACGACACCGCTCGCGCGCCGTGCCTCCGACCATCTCCCTTTATTGGTCAGCGTCTCGCCGGCTACAGCGCTCAGGTGATCGGAAAGTCGATGCGAGGTCTCTGCGGAAACTGGGTTCCGGCATGCGGATGGTTGATGCATGCGAGTATGCATCCGAGCGCCTCGCCAGCCAAAAATCACACCCGTGAAACGCTCCCTTCTTCCGTCCTCTCGCAGGGAAACGGATTTTATCCTGAAGTTTTGAGTGAGTAAAAGTTTTTCAATGACTTAGCATGGCATTTGATTTTTCTTGCATCGCGAGAAAGACTTGACGCCGCTGCTTTTATATCGTTTTAAATTATCAACCGCGATGGGAGTTGCGGGGCATGTTTGCCGCTTCAACTGCGGGAGACATCACGGCGGACGAGGAGGGTCTCGCCGCTGACTTGCGAACGGGAGGATATCATGCGCAAGTTTTTGGGCTCGGCAGCCGTTGCTGCCGTTATGATGGCGGGTACGGCAGCTTACGCAGCCGAAAACGTCGAAGTTCTGCACTGGTGGACATCCGGCGGGGAAGCCGCGGCTCTTAACGTGCTGAAAAAGGATTTGGAAACGAAAGGCATCGGCTGGACCGACATGCCGGTCGCTGGCGGCGGCGGCTCCGAAGCGATGACCGTCCTGCGCGCCCGCGTTACATCGGGCAATGCCCCGACGGCGGTGCAGATGCTCGGTTTTGACATCGTCGACTGGGCCAAGGAAGGCGCACTGGGCAATCTCGACGATACTGCCGCCAAGGAAGGCTGGGACAAGGTCATTCCGGCGGCGCTGCAGAATTTCTCCAAATATGACGGCCACTGGATCGCCGCGCCGGTCAACGTTCACTCGACCAACTGGATCTGGATTAACAAGGCCGCGCTCGACAAGGCCGGCGGCAAGGAGCCGGCGAATTGGGATGAGCTGATTGCACTGCTCGACAAATTCAAGGCTCAGGGGATTGTCCCGATAGTTGGCGGCGGCAACGCTTGGAACGCGACAACGATGTTCGACTCCGTCGTTCTTTCGCTGGGCAACGATTTCTACAAACAAGCCTTTAACGATCTCGATCCTGCCGCGTTGGGCAGCGACAAGATGAAGGAAGCCTTTACCCGCCTGACCAAGCTGCGGTCCTATGTCGACGACAACTTCTCCGGCCGCGAGTGGAACCTCGATTCTGCCATGGTTATCGAGGGCAAGGCCGGTATGCAGATGATGGGCGACTGGGCAAAGGGCGAATTCATAAAGGCCAAGAAGGTCCCCGGCACCGATTTCGTTTGCATGCGCTTCCCCGGCACCCAAGGGAGCGTAACGTTTAACTCCGACATGTTTGCGATGTTCAAAATTGCACAGGACAAGGTGCCCGCACAGCTGCAGATGGCATCCGCCATCGAAAGCCCGTCCTTCCAGTCCGCCTTCAATGTTGTCAAGGGGTCGGCTCCTGCACGCACCGACGTCCCGAATACGGACTTCGACGCTTGTGGCAAAAAGGCAATCGCAGACCTCAAGGAAGCCAGCGACAAGGGCACGTTGATGGGCTCCATGTCGAACGGTTACGGTGCACCGGCGGCAGTGAAGAACGCGGTCTATGACGTCGTCAACCGCGTGTACAACGGCGAACTGACGCCGGATGAAGCGATCAAGGAACTGCCCGCCGCCGTCGCTGCTGCGAAGTAACAGGCCAAAATAGGCCCTCATGGCCCGGAGCGGTACTGCTCCGGGCCTCTTCCGGACAGACCACCTCGACGGTAACGCCAGACCATGTACAGTCGCAACCGATTGCAGGAGATATTGCCGAAACTGGTGCTCGCGCCAAGTTTCCTCATCGTCCTGATCTTCGTCTATGGCTTCATCGCCTATACCGGCTTTCTGTCGCTGACCGACAGCAAGATGCTGCCGTCCTACAATCTCGTGGGCCTCATCAACTACCAGAGGCTCTGGGCGTTGCCGCACTGGTGGCTCGCGATCAGCAATCTCGCGATCTTCGCTTCGCTCTACATCATCATCTGCTCGGTGCTTGGGTTGTTCCTTGCGATCCTGCTTGATCAGAAGATCCGCGGGGAAGGATTGATCCGGCCGATCTATCTCTATCCGATGGCGATCTCTTTCATCGTCACCGGGACGGCATGGAAATGGTTCCTGGATCCCGGTATCGGCCTTGAGAACACGATGCATCTCTGGGGCTGGGAAAGCTTCTCCTTCAACTGGATCAAGGATCGCAATTACGCCATCTACTGCGTGGTGATCGCGGCGGTGTGGCAGTCGTCCGGCTTCGTCATGGCGATGTTTCTCGCCGGCCTTCGCGGTGTCGACAACGAGATGATCAAGGCAGCCCAGGTTGACGGCGCCTCGACCGTGACGATCTACCGGAGGATCATCATTCCGCTGATGCGGCCCGTGTTTCTTTCGGCCTTCGTCGTGCTCGCGCATCTGGCGATCAAGGCCTATGACTTGATCATCGCGCTGACCGGCGGGGGGCCGGGGCAGGCGACGGAGCTTCCCGCGACCTTCATGTATTCCTATACTTTCACTCGCAATTCGATGGGCATCGGCGCATCGTCGGCGATTATCATGCTGGCCATGATCTTCTCGATCATCATTCCCTATCTCTATTCGGAAATCCGCGGAGGCAGCAGCCGATGAGCACGCCAAACCCGCAGAACGTGATGTCGCATAACCGGCTGACCCGGGCTTTAATCTATGCGGCGCTGATCTTCTTCGTCGTCTATTTCCTGCTGCCGCTTTATGTGATGGTGGTCAATTCCTTCAAGCCGCTGGATGAAATCCGGCAGGGCGGCATGCTGAACCTGCCGCAGGTCTGGACCATCGAGCCGTGGATATCTGCCTGGTCGACGGCGCAGGTCGGCGTGCAGCCGACGGGGCTCAGGCCCTTCTTCATCAACTCGATCCTCATGGTCATCCCAGCGGTGGCGATCTCGACGATCATGGGCGCACTGAACGGCTATGTGCTGACGAAATGGCGCTTCCCGGGTTCGAACATCTTCTTCGGGATGCTGCTGCTCTCCTGCTTCATTCCGTTCCAGATCGTGCTCATCCCGATGGCCCGCATCCTTGGCATACTTGGTTTGGCCGGGTCGATCTGGGGT
This sequence comes from Rhizobium sp. P32RR-XVIII, assembly GCF_012641395.1. GTDB lineage: Bacteria > Pseudomonadota > Alphaproteobacteria > Rhizobiales > Rhizobiaceae > Rhizobium. The sequence continues at coordinate 21,023 of NZ_JABAIH010000006.1, forward strand.
CTGATCATGGTGCACGTGATATACGGCCTTGGCTTCACAACGCTTTATTTCCGCAACTACTATGAAGCGTTCCCGACCGAACTCGTGCGCGCGGCGCAGATCGACGGCGCCACCTTCTTCCAGATTTTCCGGCGCATCCTGCTGCCGTCGTCGGCGCCTATCATTGTGGTGTCCGTCATCTGGCAGTTCACCAATATCTGGAACGACTTCCTGTTCGGCGCGTCGTTTTCCGGGCCCTATTCGACGCCGATGACGGTGGCTCTCAACAATCTCGTGTCGTCATCCACCGGCGTCAAGGAATACAATGTTCACTTCGCGGGCGCGATCCTCGCCGCCCTGCCGACACTCGTCGTCTACATCGTCTCCGGCCGCTATTTCGTGCGCGGCCTGATGTCGGGCGCAGTCAAGGGATAGCCTCATGTCGTTTCTCAAGATCTCCAACCTGCGCAAATCCTACGGCTCTATCGAGATCCTGAAGGACATCAATATCGAAATCGAAAAGGGCGGCTTCCTGGTGCTGGTCGGCCCGTCCGGTTGCGGCAAGTCCACGCTGCTGAACGCAATCGCTGGCCTAGAACCGATCACGTCCGGCGACATTGCGATCAACGGCCGCTCGGTTGAGGGGCTCGCACCATCGCAGCGCGACATCGCGATGGTGTTCCAGTCCTACGCGCTCTACCCGAACATGACGGTTGCCGGGAATATCGCCTTCGGCATGGAAATCCGCAAAGTGCCGAAGGAAGAGCGCGAAAGGGCCATCAAGGAAGTGGCCGACATGCTGCAGATCGGTCATCTGCTCGACCGCAAGCCAAGCCAGCTTTCCGGCGGCCAGCGACAGCGCGTTGCAATGGGGCGCGCGCTGGTGCGCCACCCGCAGGTCTTCCTCTTTGACGAGCCGCTGTCCAACCTCGACGCGAAGCTGCGCGTCGACATGCGCACCGAGATCAAGCGGCTGCACCAGCGCATGAAGACGACAATCGTCTATGTCACGCACGATCAGATCGAGGCGATGACGCTCGCGACGAAGATCGCCGTGCTGAAGGATGGCGTGCTGCAGCAATTCGGCACGCCAGCCGAGATCTACAACAGGCCGGCCAATATTTTCGTGGCTGACTTCATGGGATCGCCAGCCATGAATCTCCTGAACGCGACACTGGAAAGTTCCGACACCGGGGGGCTGCAGGTCTCGCTCGACCGGCCGAACGCCGCGGCGCTGAAGCTGCCGGTCCCTGCCGGCAACAACAGCCTGACCTCCTATGCCGGCAAGAAGGTCATCTTCGGCATTCGCCCGGAAGCCCTGACCGATCCCGATGGCGCAGACCGCAAGGCGAAGTCGCTGGCGGAGGGCGATTGCCCGATCGAGGTCGTCGAACCGGCGGGCTCGGACACTTTTGCGGTGACGAAGCTCGGCGGCAAGTCGGTCGTAGCGCGGCTGCGTGCCGATGCCGGCATTCAGCCGGGGCAGAGCACGCGCCTTGCCTTCAATCTCGACAAGGCGGTTTTCTTCGATCCGGAAAGCCAGCTCCGGATCGCGTGACGTCGAGGGCCTAGAAAGGCTCTATCAGACGGCCGTTACATGCAAGGTGACTGGTGAGAAACGGGAGGTGATTGCCTCGACCGTGATGCTGCCCGTAAGCCCGGTCGCCTCCAGCCAGAAGCCGGCCGTACCGCCCTGCAACGGAACGATGGAACGACCGACGATCCTGGCAGGACCGTCGACGTGCAGCGCGACGTTGTCGTGCAGGAAGGGCAGCCGCTGGCCGTACTGATCCAAGGCTCGGATGACCACCCGCGTCGTGTCGCGTTCGCGCGCTTTCAACGAGGTGCTATCGGCCACCACTTCGAGCGTCATCGGCAGCGGATCGGCGGCAAGCCGCAGCCTGGCGACTGGCTGGCCATCGATATACCCCGTGAATTCACCGTCGAGCCACTCAAGGCCCCATGTGCCAAGTTCATCCGCGGTAAAATGGCGATGGTCCAGCACCACGGGCGGATGCGGCAGGTGCGGATAGTTTTCGCGATCCGGGCCAATGCGCTTTATAAGCGAGCCGTATTTCAATTCGACTTCATCGCAGTTGGTAAGGATGATCAGTGGCAGAACTCCACCGATATTGCGTTCCCCGCGCGCCCAGAAGGTTACGGGTTTCATGATGATCTCGTCGGACGGATCGCACTGGCTGGAATAGACGTAGGCTGCGAATTTCGGCTCGCGGAACATGTCGAGCACGCCGTGATAGCAAATGCGGTCGCCGGAGCCGAAGTCCTTGTGGGTATTGTAGTCGAACATACACCAGCCGATTGCGCCTGAAATGTCCGGGTCGCCATAGGCGGCGTTCAGCACTTCGAGGTGCCGCCGGACGTGCTCGACCTGACGCGCCTCCTGATCGTAGATCTTGGTCGGGTGCATGTGGCCGTTGAACTCGGTGATGAGGTACGGCACTTTGCGATCGAGACCGGTATTTTCCTGCTGCCTGCGAAGCGCAGTGCGCGGTCGATTGGCGCCGGGTAATTCCTCGTTGCCGAGGATGAAGTCGTTCATCGTGTAAACGTCTTCGAGCAGCTCGCTGTCCGTGAGGTAGCGGACGCCGCCGGTCTGGCGTGTCGGGTCAAGTTCGCGGGCAAGACGGTTGGTTTCGGTATAGAAGTCGTGACTGTCCAGCGACTCGTTGATGCGCACGCCCCAGATGACGATCGAAGGATGGTTCCAGTCGCGTTCGATCATGCGGCGAACGTTCTCAATCGATTCCTTTTGCCATTCGAGATCGCCGATGTGCTGCCAGCCGTGGATTTCTTCGAAGACCAGCAAACCGATGCGATCGCACTGATCCAGGAACCATTTCGACTGCGGGTAGTGCGAGGTGCGGACGATATTGCACTTCAGCACCGACTTCATGATGTCGGCGTCGCGCTCCTGCGCCGAGCGTCCGGCGGCATAGCCGACATAGGGAAATGACTGATGGCGGTTCAGGCCACGCAGCTTCAGCGGTGCACCGTTGAGCAGAAAGCCCTCCGGCGTGAACTCGGCGGTGCGGAATCCGAAATGCGAAGACAGCCTGTCCGAGCCATGGCTGGTTTTCAGGTCAACGACGATTTCGTAAAGAGTGGGGCTGGAGATATCCCAGAGCAGAATGTCCGTCAGGTCTTCGAAGGAAAGCGTCACATCTTCGCCCGTCGTATCGGCGGTTGCGGTCGCAATCACGGTGCCGGAGCTATCCTTCAACGAACCGGTGACGGTGCCGATAAAGCCGGAACTCTGCGGATTGGCGAGATGGCAGCGGACGCTGACTGATTTGGCGTCGGAAAGTACGTTTGCGGTTTCGATCTTGATGTTGCTGATCGAAACCGCGCCGGTGACTTTGAGCCAGGCGTCGCGATAGATGCCGGCATAGGTGAGGTAATCGATGCGGCCGCCAAAGGGCGGGATAGCCGGATTCTCGCTGCCGTCGATCTTCACAGTGATCAGATTGTCGCCTGGGAGGAGCTTGCCGGTGAGGCGGGCCTCGAATGGCGTGTAACCGTCCTTGTGAGCAACGATCTGTTCGCCGTTCAGATAGACCACGCTGTCGGCCATCGCGCCGTCGAAGACGATCGATACCTCGCGTCCTTCGAATTCTGGAAGCCAGCGCAAGATCTTCTGATAGGTAAAAGCGCGCTGATAAAGCGTCTCGTCAAAATAGTTGAAGGGCAGCTCGACGGCAGTGTGCGGCAGGCTAACGCTCCTCGTGCCGTCGAAGGCATCGAGCAGCCGCTGGCCGAAACCCTCGTGGAAACTCCATGATTCATTGAACGAGACGACGGACCGCATCCCGGACTCCTCTCAAGCATGTCTATTGGTTCGGCCGGCAAAGCCGCTTACGGATATTGCGCGCCATTCGTCGTGGTATAGATCGAGTAGAGCGACTGCGTCGCCGTGATGAAGAGGCGGTTCTTCTTCTGGCCGCCGAAGACGACGTTGGAGACGGTCTGCGGCACTTTGATTTTGCCGAGCAACGTGCCATCCGGCGCAAAGCAATGGACGCCGTCGGCGGCACTGCTCCAGAGATTGCCGTCGGTGTCGAAGCGAAAGCCGTCCGGTATGCCGTTGTCGATCGAGCAGAAATAGCGGCTGTTGGTCAGTCTCCTGCCGTCGACAACGTCGAAGACACGGATATGACGCGGCACGTCATGCGCGGCAGAGCCGGAGTCGGCGATGTAAAGCTGTTTTTCGTCAGGCGAGAAAGCAAGGCCGTTCGGCTGGATGAAATCGGTAACCACCGCTTCGACTTTTCCGCTGTGCGGATCGATGCGGTAGACATTGCGTGTATCCTGTTCCTGCTCTGCCTTGTGCCCCTCATAGTCCGACTTTATTCCGTAGCTCGGGTCCGTGAACCAGATCGAGCCGTCGGACTTCACGACGACGTCGTTCGGCGAGTTGAGGCGCTTGCCCTGGTAGCTGTCGGCGAGCACGGTGATCTTGCCGTCGGGCTCCGTACGCGTGACGCGGCGGCCGCCGTGTTCACAAGAGATGAGACGGCCCTGGCGATCGCGGGTGTTGCCGTTGGCGTAGTTCGATGGCGAGCGAAAAACCGAAACGCCGCCATCTGGCATCCAGCGCAGCATCCGCTCGTTGGGGATATCGCTCCAGATCAGGCAATTGAGATCGGAGAACCAGACAGGGCCTTCCGCCCAGCGGCAGCCCGTATAAAGCTCCTCCAGCCTCGCGCTGCCTGCAATCAGGTTTCTGAAACGGTCATCACGGATGTCATAGAGCGTATCTTCCGACACTGCTTGGCTCCTCCCTAACCATTGAGTATTTCGTAAACAGAAACGGCAACGGGTTCCAGAGCCCGGCGTGTCAAATCCGCCGGGCGCCTGTGATTTTTCAGAGAGGTGTTGCAGGATGGGGCGAGCCGTCATATGCGCCCCAGATCGACTGGTCGAAACAGATGACAGAACCGGTCATCAGGCCGGATTCTGCCGAGGAGAGGTAGGCGCAGGCGCGGGCGACCTCTTCGGGGTCGACGAGGCGGCCGAATGGCTGAGTTTCTGCCGCCTTGGCCAACCAGTCGTCGGGCGCGTTGTGGTATTCCCTCTGGATGCGGTCCTCGCCTTCCGACGCCATCCAGCCGATGTTGAGGCCATTGACGCGGATTCGGTTGCGCAGCAGCGCGTAAGCCGTGTTTTTCGTCAGTGTTTCCAGCGCACCCTTCGATGCGCAATAAGCGGCGATGAAGGGCTGGCCGGCCTTGGCGGACATCGACCCTATGTTGACGATGGTGCCTTCGATCTTCTCGCGGCGCATGATCTTGACGGCTTCCTGCATCAGAAAGAACGGCGCGCGGACATTGATCGCGAACATCCGGTCGAAAAGCTCCGGGCTGGTGTCGAGGATTGTGCCGCGATCGGTGATGGCTGCGGCGTTGACCAGGGCATCGACCCGGCCGAAGGTATCGTCACAGGCGCGCACCACATTCTGCGCGTCTTCGACCTTCTCAAGATCCGCCTTGACGTAGACGACCTTGGTTCCGGTCTTTGAGGAGATCTCCTCGGCCTTCGCCTTGCCCTTCTGTTCGTTGCGGCCGCAGATGACGATGCCTTTCGCGCCGCGCTCGGCAAAAAGGCGGGCGATGGTGGCGCCAAGCCCCTGCGTGCCGCCGGTGATGATTGCGATCTTGCCGTCGAGGCGGCTGTGGTCCGTGGTCATCAGATTCCTCCCTCATTGATGCATGGTGATGATATGCGAATTGCCCCTCTGGGGGCGAGGCCCTTAATGTTGCCGACCACCAAAGTCTTCCTTGAGCCGCGAAATGGAGCTACAGCTTCGATTGAAGCGAAAGTGAAGGCCATGGATAAGAGCGATATCGGCACGATTGCAGCCTGGCTCACGGAACAGGGCCTGAAAGGAACCTCGGAATCCGAGCTGCTGTCCGGATTCTGTGTTGCGTGCCGGGCAGCGGGCTTGCCGCTGGACCGCGGGATGGCGCTTATGGACACGCTGCATCCGGTGCACGAGGGACGCGCCTTTCGCTGGGATAGCGAGTCGGAAATCGAGAGCGAATTCGAATATGGTCCGAGCGGCGAAGGCGAGGCGCTCTCTACTTGGCAGCGCTCGGCTTTCTATTATCTATGGTCGGGGAATGAAAACGAAGTCCGCCGCCGCATCGGCTTCGGCGATCCCATCGATTTCAATATGCTCGACAAGCTGCTCGAAGCAGGCCACACGGATTACGTGGCGCTCGTCCATCGTTTCGCCAAGGAAGGCACGATCGGCGAGATGGACTGCTTCTTCTCGCATTTCGCTACCAAGCATCCGGAAGGCTTTTCCGACCGGGATCTGAGCATTCTCCGAAAGCTCGTGCCCATTCTGGGGCTCGCAATCAAATGCATAGCCCTCGGCAGGATCGCGCGGACGATTGCGGAGGTTTACCTCGGCAAGGATGCTGCGCGGCAGGTGATGGAAGGCAAGATCAGCCGGGGCAAGTCCGAGCGGATTTCGGCGGCACTCTGGTTCTCCGATCTTCTGAATTACACCAAGATATCGGACAACGCGCCACCCGAAGAAATCCTGCCATTCCTTAACGAATATGGCGAAGCAGTGATTTCAGCGATCCATGAGGCAGGTGGCGATGTACTGAAACTTATCGGCGATGGCGTGCTTGCGATCTTCAAGGCGGAGGAGCCATCCGACGCCTGCAACGCGGCGCTGCGCGCAGAAAGATCGTTGCGGGAAAAGCTCGCGACGCTCAATGCTGCACGCATTGTGGACGGCCGCCCGACAACAGACGTCTATCTCGGCCTCCATATCGGCGATGTGTTCTACGGCAATATCGGTAGCCAGGAGCGGCTTGATTTCACGGTTATTGGTCCAGCGGTCAACGAGGTCAGCCGGATTGCTTCAGTCTGCCGGTCGGTCGATCTCAACGTGCTGATGTCATCGGATTTTGCCGCGGCTATTCCGGATGCCGAGCGCGCCGGCATTGCCTGCATTGGCCGCTACGCGCTTCGCGGCGTCAAGCGGGCGCAGCAGCTCTATACGCTCGAGACTGCGCAACTGGGTGGTTCAGGCTAACGAAGCAGCCCCTGGCCGCCATCTATCCAGATCGGTGTACCGGTGATGTGGCGCGAGCGGTCGGTGGCAAAAAACAGGATGGCTTCGGCGACGTCCTCGCTTTGCCCCGCTTCTCCCCCCGTAATCGGAATCTCGCCTTCCGGCCAGACGACCGGGATTTCCGTTTCCCCTCGGCGGCGGCTCCTGGTGTTCTCATCGATATTCGTGTCGATGGCGCCCGGGCAGACCGCATTGACGCGGATCCCGTGCTTGCCGAGTTCCAGCGCAAGCTGCTGCACCATAGCGACCTGACCGGCCTTCGTGACCGTATAGGCGGTTGCTCCCGGAGTCGTGAAGGTACGCGTACCATTGATCGAGGAGACGACGATGATCGAGCCGCCGCCATTCGACTTCATGTGCGGGACGGTGAGATGGAGCGTCAGGTAGGTTCCCCGCAGGTTGACGTTGATCGTCTTGTCCCACTCCTCCGGCTTCAGGTCGTCGATCGGCGCCCAAACACCGTTGATGCCGGCATTGGCTACGACGATGTCGATGCGGCTGAATTTGGTGACGAGCTTTTCGATTGCGTGACGCATCTGGGCTTCATCGCTGGTGTCGGCAGTCAGCGGAATCGACTCGCCGCCTGCGGAATGGATTTCGGCGCAGGTTTCCTCGACTTCGCTGCCGGTGCGGCTCAAAACGCCCACCTTGGCGCCTTCCGCGGCCAGCCTGAGGGCCGTCGCCTTTCCGATGCCGGAACCGGCGCCGGTGACCAATGCAATCTTTCCCTGAAGTTCCATATGCCAATCCTCGTTGCTTTCGCGCTAGGTAATGTTCGAACGCGGTGCTTGGTTCCAGTGGAGCAACCGGCGGTGCGGCTTGTTGATTTTGCGATTGCGAAGGAGCAGATTTCAGCCACGAGCTCTTGTGCTATACGGACTTTCGCTCTCGGGGATGATGAGATCGCAATCATGAGACCGACGTTCACATTGATGCTGCTGGCAATCATCGGCAGTGGCGCCTACTTGGCGCTCGCCATTCTGGGCTGGGGTGGTTTTGCAGCATTTTTTTCCCATCCGCCGTTGGTCGCGCTGACCGTTGTCCTCTTCGCGCTCACCATCGCCGCACTTTTCAGCAGCGGAAACCTGAGTGCCGGCGTAAGGGAAGACCGCTCCAACCGCTGGGTGCTGACGGCCTTCGCGGTAATTGGCGTCTTGATCGCTTATCTGCCGGCTTATATGGACCGGATCGATGTCTGGACGATCGACGGCGCTGTCATCCGCTGGATCGGCGTTATCCTCTTTGCAGTGGGTGGGGCGTTGCGGCTTTGGCCGGTATTCACGCTCGGGCGCCGGTTCAGCGGTCTCGTTGCCATTCAGCCCGACCACAAGCTCGTGACGGACGGGGTATTCCGCATCATCCGCAACCCCAGCTATCTCGGCCTGCTGGTCAGCACCCTCGGTTGGGCTCTGGCGTTTCGCTCGGTTATCGGAATTGGCCTTACAGCATTGATGCTCGTGCCGCTGATTGCACGCATTCGAGCAGAGGAAGCGCTTCTCGAATCGCAATTCGGTGAAGAATATGCTGCCTACCGCCAGCGAACCTGGCGGTTGATACCGGGTCTCTACTGACCGCAGAGAGCATTCGGGCCGCATCGAGCCGGCGCTCGGTGCGATGCGGTGCCAATGAGCCTGAGCGGCGCGCCTAAAGCCTCACCAGATTGCGATAGATCGCCCATTTTTCCGGTCCATGCACGGCGGCAAGCAGGAGCCCGGCGAAGAAGGTAAAGTGGTCGATGAAGAAGCCGAATTCTGCCTGATTGTTCGCCCAGCGCGAGGGGCCATGAAAGGCGAAGGCCAGGAAGATCACGTAGATGCCGGCAAGCAGGCTTGCTTCCGTAAAAAAGGCGCCGGTTATCAAGGCGAGCGCCAGGGCCAGTTCGAAGAAGGCTGCGACCCAGGCGAGAAAACCCGCCATCGGAAAGCCAGCGGAGGCAATGTAGGTTGCGGTTGCGCCCATGTCGGCAAACTTGAAGCCTGCCGCCATGAAGAAGACGAAGCTGAAGATGATGCGCGCGACGATCACTGCAAGTGCTCTGGTCATTTGAAATCTCCCCTTGTGAGCTTTCACTATGACGGATACCGCGCGCTGCTTCCTACACCTGCAAGAAAAAAGGGCGGCTCGATGCGCCCCCCTTGAACGAAGCTCAGATTTTTATGCGACCGTCGCCTTCCGAGGATAGAGCCTTATATTGCCGCTCGGGGAGGCTTCAGCCTTCTTGCGGCAGGAAGCGGCCAGGGCCGTTTTCGAGGACAGTCGATCAAACAGGAGGACGGCATGCAGATCAATCGTACAGGTTCGGCCCAGTGGTCCGGTGGTCTCAAGGATGGCAAGGGACGGATATCGACACAGAGCGGCGCACTAAAGGAATATCCCTATGGCTTTGCGAGCCGCTTCGAAGGCGTTCAGGGCACCAACCCGGAAGAACTGATCGGCGCGGCCCACGCCGGCTGCTTCACCATGGCGCTGTCGTTGATCCTCAGCGAGGCGGGGCTTACGGCCGAGAGAATGGAGACAACAGCGAGGGTGACGCTTGAAAGCGTCGAAAATGGCTTTGCGATCACGGCGATCCATCTTTCGCTGACAGGCAATGTTCCCGGCGCCGATCAAGAGAAATTCACGGAACTCGCCAATAAGGCCAAGGCCGGATGCCCTGTCTCCAAGGCGCTTTCCGCCGTGCCGATCACGCTTGAGGTCAAACTGGGCTGATTTCCCTTATTTTCTGGCTTTCAATGCCGCGTGCCTCGGGCCGCGGCATTTTTTATGTGCCCGAATAATATTGACAGCTGACATATGATGTTTTACGACTGACGAAATTCAAAAATCGTCAGTCGTAAGTAAGGCCTTTGAAACGCATGGATGAGTTGGCAGACAGCACTCTGGAGAAAAGCCGCCAGGAGAATGTGACCCGCATTCTCGATGCGGCTGATCGGCTTTTCCGTCACTATGGCTACAGCAAGACGACGGTTGCCGATGTGGCGCGCGACCTCGGCATGTCGCCGGCCAATATCTATCGCTTTTTTGCTTCGAAGGTTGAGATCCATCAGGCAATCTGCGGCCGCATGCTCGAGACGAGTTACAAGATGGCCTTCGACATCCGCCATCTGCCCGAAAGCGCTTCTGAACGGCTGCGCCGCTACGTGCGTGGCCAGTATCAGATGACGCTCGATACCATGCTCGACCAAGAGAAGGTGCACGAGATGGTCATCGTCGCCATCGAGCGCGACTGGCACGTTATCGAAACGCACATCGACAGCATTCACGACCTTATTGCGGAGATCATCCGCGAGGGCATCGAGGCCGGCGAATTCGCCGAGCAGGACCCAGTCGTCGCATCCCGCTGCTTCGGGGCTGCGACGGTCAATCTCTGCCATCCGCAGATGGTGGCGCAATGTCTCGCCAAAACCAACCGGGCAACGGTGGACGAACTGATCGAATTTTCGATCAGGGCTTTGAAACAGTCTGACCGTTAGACAGTCAGGAATCACACGAAACGATCAGGAGTGGGAAGATGGTTTCGCTTAAGACACGCAGGCTGCCGTCTGTTTTCAGCATAGCGCTTGTCGGCGCGATCACTTTCGGCCTTGCCGGGTGCAGTGGCGAAGAGAAGAAGGCCGAAACGAAGGAAATCATCCGCCCCGTCAAGGTCGTGGAGATTGCCAAGGCTGGCGAAACACGTGCGCTTTACTATTCCGGTGCCGTAAAGGCGCGCGTTGAAATGAACCTCGGCTTCCGCGTCGGCGGTAAGATCACCGAGCGCCTCGTCGATATCGGTGAGCATGTGAAGCCGGGCGATATGCTGGCGCGCATCGATGCCACGGACTATCAGCTCGCGGCAAAGACAGCGGAAGCGAATCTGGCGGCGGCCGAAAAAGGTGTGCAGACGGCAGACCTTGCCAACAAACGTGCCGCGCAGCTCTTCGATAAGAGCGTTGCCTCCAAATCGCAGCTCGAACAGGCGGCGCTTTCCTACGACCAGGCTGTCTCGACGCGCGATGCCGCGGTCTCCTCGCTCGATCAGGCGAAGAACCAGGTGAGTTACACCGAACTGAAGGCCGACCAGAACGGCATTGTGACCGCAATCAATGCGGACTCGGGTCAGGTCGTGGCTTCCGGTACCCCGGTCGTAACCGTTGCCATCGATGGCGAGAAGGAGGTCCAGATCGCGGTGCCGGAAAACGATATCGCCGAATTCAAGCCCGGCAAGATCGTGAAGGCAACCTTTTGGTCAGATAGTAAGCTCGTACTGGACGGGAAGGTGCGCGAAGTTTCAGGCAGCGCGGATCAGCAGTCCCGGACCTTTTCCGTCCGTGTCAGCCTCCCCAGCGATCCGCGTGTCCTGCTGGGTATGACGGCGACGATCGAGGCGAACGTCACGAATTCCAATCCTTATGTAGCGGTTCCTTTGGGTGCCCTTGCGGACAAGGACGGGAAGAAGTTCGTCTGGGTCGTCGACCGCGGCGCGTCGACCGTCCACGCCCGCGAAATCGATGTTGCCGATTTCACCGGCGACGGCGTCAACATCACGAGCGGCCTGGAGGCCGGTGATCTCGTCGTTGCCGCGGGCACGCAGTTCATGACCGAGAACCTGAAGGTCATGGTGCCGGGTCAGCAGTCGGCTTCCGCCGAGCCCGCCGCCGCAATTCAGTAGATGCTGTCTCGGAGAGGGACCACCGCCATGGACGCCAACACCACTGAAAAGCGCCCCTTCAACCTGTCGCGCTGGGCGATCGGCCATCCGAGCATTGCGCGCTTCCTCTTCGGGTTGATCATCATCACCGGCGTGCTCGGGCTGATGCGCATGGGCCAGAAGGAAGACCCGGACTTCACATTCCGCGTCATGGTCGTGCAGGCCTTGTGGCCGGGCGCTTCCATCCAGGACATGGAGGACCAGGTCACCAACAAGATCGAGCGCAAGCTGCAGGAAACGCCGCATCTCGACTGGGTCAAGTCCTATACGCGCGCCGGCAGCACGATCATCACCGTGCAGGTAAAGGGCGACACGGATGCGGCTGAAGTGGCCGACGCCTTCTATCAGGTGCGCAAGAAGGTCGACGATATTTCCGGAGACCTGCCGCAGGGGCTGCGCGGTCCCTATTTCAACGACGAATTCGGCGATACCTTCATCACGCTGCACTCGATCAGCGGCGACGGCTACACCTATCCGGAGCTGAAGAAGTTCGCGATTCAGGCGCGTGATATGCTGCTGACGACGCCGGGCGTCGAAAAGGCCGTGATCATCGGCGACCAGCCTGAGAAGATCTATATCGACGTCTCATCCAAGGCGCTCGCCGAGCGCGGCCTGACGATCGTCGATCTGCAGAATGCCATCAAGGGGCAGAATGCCGTCGATCCTGCGGGCTCCGTCGATACCGGCGTGCGCTCCGTGCGCATTTCCGTCGAAGGCAACCTGCACAAGGTCGAAGACATCCGCGAACTGCGCCTGCGCTCAGGCAACCAGGTGACGCGCCTCGGCGATATCGCCACCGTCTATTCCGGTCTCGAAGACCCCTACCAGCGCAAATACCGCTTCAACGGACATGAAAGCGTGCAGGTCGGCGTCGTCATGGCCAAGGGCTTCAAGGTCACCGATGTCGGCAAGGATGTCGAGGCGACCTACCAGCGCTTCGAGGGATCGCTGCCCTACGGCGTTTCCGTCGACCAGATCTCCAACCAGCCCGACGTCGTGACCGATGCCATCAGCGAGTTCATGCATGCGCTCGGCGAAGCTTTGGTGATCGTGCTCATCGTGTCGTTCCTGTCGATCGGCTGGCGCTCGGGCCTCGTCATCGCCATTGCCATTCCGCTGGTGCTGGCTGCAACCTTCGCCATCATGTACGAGCTCGGCATCGATCTGCAGCGCATCTCGCTCGGGGCGCTCATCATCGCGCTTGGCCTGCTCGTCGACGACGCGATGATCGTCGTCGAGCTGATGGAACGAAAACTCGAAGAGGGGCTCGTCAAGATCGAGGCGGCGAGCTTCGCTTATTCCTCGACGGCCTTCCCGATGCTGACGGGTACGCTGATCACCACCGCAGGCTTCATCCCGGTCGGTTTTGCGGAATCGACGGCCGGCGAATATGTGCGCACGCTGTTCTACGTCGTCGGTATCGCGCTCGTCGTCTCCTGGTTCGTCGCCGTCTATTTCACGCCGTGGCTCGGCTACATGATCCTGAAGCAGCGCCATCATGCCGGCGAGCATCACGACGTATTCGACACGCGCTTCTATCGCGGCCTGCGCAGCACGGTCGGCTGGGCGGTGCGCCACCGCATCATCGTGATTGCGCTGACGCTCGGCACCTTCGTTGCAAGCCTCTGGAGCTTCCAGTTCATTCCGCAGAACTTCTTCCCGCAGTCCTCGCGGCCAGAAATCCTTGTCGATCTCTGGCTGCCGGAAGGTGCGAGCATCAAGGACGTCGAGACGCAGGCCAAGGCGCTCGAAGCCAAGATGATGGACGACAAGGACAAGAAGTTCATCGCCACCTATATCGGCGAGGGCGCGCCGCGCTTCTTCCTGCCGCTCGACCAGCAACTCCGCAATCCGAACTACGCCCAGCTTCTCATCATGGCCAATGACGAGCCGGCGCGCGAGCGGCTGATCATCAAGCTGCGTACGATCCTTACGGAAGATTTCCCGTCGATCCGCGGCAAGGTTGACCGCCTGTTCCTCGGCCCGCCGACGGGCTGGCCGGTGCAGATGCGCGTCATGGGTCCGGACCGAGCGGAAGTGCGCAAGATCGCCGATCAGGTGAAGGAGCGCTTCACGCAGAACCCGTTGCTCGGCGCTGTCCATGACGACTGGCTGGAGCAGGTGCCGGCGATGAAGCTGGTGATCGACCAGGATCGTGCCCGCGCACTCGGCGTCACCTCGCAGCGCGTCCGCCAGATGCTGCAGACCGCCATGTCCGGCGCGCCGCTCGACGATTTCCGCGACGGCGAGGAGACGGTCTCGATCGTCGCCCGCGAGCCGGAGGCGAACCGTGCACTGCTGTCGGCCGTCAACTCGGTCTATGTGCCGACGGATTTCGGCGGCTTCGTGCCGGTCTCGCAGATCGCCAAGGTCGTGCCGGTCATGGAGCAGGGCATTGAATGGCGGCGCGACCGCCTCCCCACCATCTCCGTGCGTGCGACGCTGCCGGACGGCGTGCAGTCGAACGACGTCGTGACGAAGATGTATGCCGATATGCAGGATCTGCGGAACAGCCTGCCGGCCGGCTACAAGATCGAAATCCAGGGCGGGGCCGAGGATTCGGCCGAAAGCCAGGCTTCGATCGCCGCCAAGGCGCCGATCATGCTCGTCGTCATCATGGTGCTGCTGATGGCCCAGCTCCAGCATTTCGGCAAGGCGATGCTGGTCTTTGCCACCGGTCCGCTCGGTATCATCGGCGCGGCCTCGGCGCTGCTGATCAGCGGCGCACCCTTCGGCTTCGTGGCGATCCTCGGCGTCATTGCGCTGCTCGGTATCATCATCCGCAACTCGATCATCCTCGTCGACCAGATCGACCAGGACATCAAGGCGGGCATGCACCGGCAGGAGGCGATCGTGGGCGCGGCGGTGCGCCGTTTCCGGCCGATCATGCTGACGGCACTGACGGCGGTTCTCGCCCTTATCCCGATCTCGCGCGGCGTTTTCTGGGGGCCGCTCGCCTACGCGATGATGGGCGGCATTCTCGTCGCAACAGTGCTGACCATTCTCGTGCTGCCCGCAGGCTACGCGTTGTTCTTCGGGCGTGAGCCGAAGGCGAAACATGCAAAGGGCGAATATGCCAATGCCAACCAGGAAGAGGCGGATGTCCATCATCCGCCGGCGTTGGCAGCCGAGTGAAAGTGGCGCGGTGCAAACCGCGCCATTTTCATTTCCAGTCAGCCCATCGGGTTCGGAAGGTAACCAGTGAAGCCGGCGATCCTCCATCGGCCGTCATGCTTGCGGCAGCGATCGCGTTCGCCGTCGGCGCGCAGGATGCTGCCGTCGAATTTCTTGCGCACCAGCGCCACATCGCCATTGATCTCGATGTCTTCCAGGGTCGTTGCGGTGAAGATTGCGGTTCGCGGATCTTCGGCAAACGTCTGCCTCTGGAAATCCTGCGCCTGACGCAGCCACTCGTCCCGGTAGGCTGCAAGCGTCGGAAAATTGAGGCGCCAATGATCCGGATTGGCCTCCCTGCGGCCATCGATGCCGATGAAGCCTTCCTCGATGAAATCGTCATCCACCTTGCTCCAATCGGCGGCGAGGAAAGCATCGATATCGCGGTGCACGAGCATTTCCCAGATCGAGTGCCGAGCCTCGTCCGAGGCGGGGAAGGGGTTCTTGAATGGGTCTCTCATGGCAGATCGGATCTCGTTGAAACCGCGGGATGTGGCCCCGTCGAGGCCGAAAAGTCAATCGGCGGGAAGACTTCCGGCGGCAATCCGGGCTATGTATTTCAGCAGGTGATTTAGGGAGGGAAGATGACCGCCGATTATCGTCTCGAAGCAAGCTGGACCCCGATGGCGGGCTCCTTCGGAAGCTTCACCTTCACGCTTTTCAACCTTTCCAGCGGAACGCTTTCAGGCTTCTCGCTGGTCTATACGTCGATGACGCGCGTGGCGGATCAGCACGCGGCCGAAGGCGCCACGCTGAAGCGGCGCGTGGCGAATTTCCACGAATTCGCACCGCCTGAGGGGCTGAGCATCGCGCCCGGCCAAAGCTGGCAGTTTTCGGTCGAAGGCCTCACTCACGCGCCAAAGCACGCCACGGCCGGTATCATGTCCGCCTACCTTACTCTCGGCGATGGCCGGCACGTGCCCGTCAGCTTTGGCGACCTGATGATGGAGGGCGCAGACCTCGGCGAGCTTTCGGAGCTTTTGCCGAAGGGCGAGGTGACGGAGCCTTATTCGCTGCTGCCCTGGCCGCTGTCGCTATCGTTGCGGCCGGACGGAGTGCCGCCCGTCGCGCTTTACCCGGCAGCGGGGTCGGGTGTGGAGGATATCAGGGCCGTGGCGAACGTGCTGGCGCTCTATCAGCGGCTATTCCCGACGGATAACGTGCCCTTCACACTGCAGCCGGCTCAGAGTGGCCGGCCGATCCGCTTCAAGGCGGAATCCTCGATCATGCCCTCGGCCTACGAGCTGCGCTTTACGGCCGATGAGATTATTCTGGCGAGCGATGATGCGGTGGGGCGGTTCTACGGGCTTGTCAGCGTTGCGCAACTGCTGCACGGTGCGCGGCGACAGCCTGATGTTTTCAACTTTCCCGCCTTCGGCGACATTGCCGACCAGCCTCGCTACGACTGGCGCGGCTGCCACCTCGATGTCTCCCGCCAGTTCTATCCGGTCGCGGATGTCGAACGGCTGATCGACATCCTCGCCTGGAACAAGCTCAACATCTTCCACTGGCATTTGACTGACGACGAAGCCTGGCGGCTGGAGATCAAGGCCTATCCCGAGCTCACGGAGATCGGCGCAAGGCGGGGGCCCGATGAAGTTCTGGTGCCGCAGCTCGGCGACGGCGCTGAACCGCGTTCGGGTTATTATACCCAGGACGATGTCCGCCGGATCGTTGCTCATGCCGGCGCGCTTCACGTCGAAGTCGTGCCGGAGATCGATATTCCCGGGCACAGCACGGCGGCGCTCTTTGCCCTGCCGCAGCTTGTCGACGGGCAGGAGGCGCCGGACGGCTACCGCTCGGTGCAGGGCTATCCCAACAATGCGCTGAATCCGGCGATCGACTTCACCTACGAATTCCTCGGCAAGGTGTTCGACGAGATGCGGGGGCTCTTTCCATCCGATTACATCCATATCGGTGGCGACGAGGTCGCGCATGATTCCTGGCTTGCCTCGCCGCTCTGCAAGGCGCTGATGGAGCGGGAAAAGCTCGCGGGCACGGCCGAGCTGCAGTCCTATTTCCTACGACGGATCAAGGACATGCTTTCGGAGCGCGGCAAGAAGCTCGCCGGTTGGAATGAGGTCTCGCATGGCGGCGGCGTCGAGCGTGAGGGCACATTGCTGATGGCCTGGGAAAAGGCTGAGGCCGGCATCGAACTGGCGGGCGAGGGCTACGACGTGGTCATGACGCCGGCACAGGCCTACTATCTCGACATGGCGCAGTCGGAAGCCTGGGGTGAGCCGGGCGCAAGCTGGGGCGGCTTCACGCCGCCGGAAAAGACCTATGCTTACGAGGCCGAGGGCGAATTGCCCGAGGAATTGAGAGACCGGGTGCGCGGTATCCAAGCCTGTATCTGGGGCGAGAATTTCGTCTCCCGGGCCTATTTCAACCGGCTGGTCTTTCCGCGGCTTCCTGCAGTCGCGGAAGCGGCTTGGACGCCTTGCCTGCGCAAGGACTGGCAGCGCTTTGCCGCGATCGTCAGGATGTGGCCGAAGCTTTAGAGCGCCTTCAACCCCAACAGTGCCGCGCCAATCAATCCCGGCTCGATGCGGCATTCGCTGCGCACCACCAGCGGGCGGTCAAATTTGCGCAGGATGCGGCTCCTCACGGCCCTGTCGAGTTCGGCAAGTAGTGGCTCGACATTCGACAGCCCGCCGCCGACCGGCACGATCGTCGCGCCGGTGATATTGACCGTCAGCGCCAAGGGCGAGGCGACGAGATCGGTATAGACGCCGATCGTGCGTATCGCCTTTTCTTCACCTCGTTGCCATTGCGCGATGATTTCCTCGCTGGAGAATTCGAGGTCGTGCAGCGTCTTATGCAGACGCTCGAGGCCGCGCGCGCCACCGACGGTATCGACGCATCCCTTCTGGCCGCAGCCGCAGGGATAGGCGGGGATTTTCGCGGGCGGCGTTCCGGCTTCGGAAGCGAGGATTGGTCCGTGGCCCCACTCGCCGGCAAAGCCGCCGGAAGCATTGACGAGCCTGCCGTCCGAAACAAGGCCGCCTCCCACGCCGGTGCCAAGGATTGCGCCGAAAACGATACGGTGGCCGCGGCCGGCGCCGAGTTCGGCTTCCGCCATGGCGAAGCAATCGGCGTCGTTGGCGATCAGCACCGGAAAGCCGAGTTCGGCCTCAAGATCGGCGGCGAGGTTGCGGTCATGAATGCAGGGAATGTTGGCGCAGGTCAGCCGCTGCGTATCGGGATCGACGACGCCGGCGATCGAGAAGGCAAGGCGAAGGGGCGTTTCGCCGGTCTCGTTAATGAAGCTGCGGATCGTCTCGACGAATGCGGCGAAATCATCTTTTGGCGTCGGGCGGCGGCCTAGCGGAACGATGTCTGTTTCCGAGCGGGCAATGCCGCCTTTGATTGCCGAACCGCCGATGTCGAATGAGATGATCATGCTGCCTGCCGCCTCCAAGTTTTCGCGTGTGCTCGCACCCTTGGCGCAGATTTGCAAGCCTTATGCCGGCAAGCTCACCCGCGCCTCGAAGCCCGATGTCTCGCCGCTTGCCGGCGATAAAAGTTCCAGTGTGCCGCCCATCTGGGAAACGATGCGGTCGGAGATCGCAAGACCCAGGCCTGATCCCAATGCGCCGGTTGAACCGCGCCGGAAGCGCTTCTTGAGGACGGCAAGATCAACTTCCTCGATAGCAGCGCCGCCGTTGACGATCCTGATGGTCCCGACCTCATCGAGGCTGATCCTGACGGGCAGGTCCTGATCGCCGTGCAGAAGTGCGTTTTCGATTAGATTGCGCATCACGATGCCGAAAGCATCCATATCGGCACTGCGGAGAAGCGTTGCCCCGATGGTGGCCGTATAGCTGAGCCGCCCGTTGGTGCGGCTATCGCGCTGGTAGTCGCCAACGATCATTTCGAGCACCTGGCGAAGGTCCGTGACAGTGTCGCTTGCGCCGATACCTGCTTCGGCTCGCGAAAGCTGCAGCAGCTTTTCGGCCAGGCGGCCGAGATTGACGAGCGAGTTTTCGATCTGCCGCGCGCGCGTCCTGGCAGCGTTGTCCGGCAGTTCTTCGGCCAGGCGCTCTACCTGCGCCAGCGCACCGGCAATCGGCGTACGGAGTTCATGAGCGCTGTTGGCGCTAAATTCCCGCTCCGCTTCGAGCGCAGAGCGGAGGCGGCCGAGAAGCAGGTTGACGGAGCGAGCAATCGGTTTGATTTCCTTCGGCAACCTGCCTTCGTCGACCGCCGCCATATTGCCGCTGTCCTTGGTGGCGATCTCGCGGCGCAGGACTTCGATCGGCTTCAACGCCCGGCCCACAATGAACCAGATCGCAAAAATGCTCGCCGGGATCAGCACAATCAGCGGCAGTAGCAGCGTGACGGCGCTTTCGCGCACCGCCTCGCGACGATTGGCGAAACGATCCGCAACCTGCATGAAGAGCGTGCCGTCGGCCGTCGCTTCGGTATAGATCCGCTGGCGATCGTTGTCGTGAAAGCCGCGCGCGAGCGGTGCATCGAAAGGCTTCGGCGAGGCATCGTGCGAACGGAGAACGACATTCCCGTCCCTGTCACGCACCTGATAGGTCAGATATTCACGGCTGGTGGCAGTGTTGAGGGTTGGGACGCTGGGGAAATCGGCCTGGTCGCGCTGGTTGAGGTCATCGACGATAAGGGCCAGAAGACGCTCGGTTGCCTCCCGCTGGGCGCTGTCGAAAAGCTCGTCGACTTCTCCCTGAATCACCCCAATGCCGAGCCCGATCGCGACGAGCCAGAAGACGACCACGACGCCCGTGAGCGCCAGAATGAGCGGAGCGACGATGCTGGGTTCGCGTTTCATGCTTCCGCCAGGGTGTAGCCGATGCCGCGGGCGGTCTTGATCCTGTCCCGGCCAATCTTCTTGCGCAGCCGGCTGACGTAGACTTCGACCGTATTGCTTTCGATCTCCGAGCCGAAGGCGTAAAGCGCTTCCTCGATCCGGTCCTTCGGTACGATCGCGCCGGGGCGAGCGGTGAGTAGATCGAGAACTGCCCATTCGCGGCTCGTCAGCACGACCACCTCGCCGGCGACGGCAAGCTTGTGTTGCGGCCGGTCGATCTCGATATCGGCAATACGGATGACCGGCCGCGGATTGGCGCTGTAGCGACGGGCGACGGCCATGATGCGCGCCTCCAATTCTCCGAGATTGAACGGTTTGACGAGATAGTCGTCGGCGCCGGCGTTCAGTCCTTCGATGCGGTCGGAGATCTGGTCGCGCGCGGTGAGGATAATCACGGGTGTCGTCGTGCCCTTGGCGCGCAGCCTTCTCAGAAAGTCGATGCCTGTGCCGTCTGGAAGCTGGAGATCGAGTAAGATGAGACCATAATCGACGGAGGCTGCAGCGGCCTGTGCGTCGCCGATCTTTCGCATCCAGTCGATCGCGTGCCCGGACGCGCCGACATGATCGCGTACCGCTTCTCCGATCATCCAGTCGTCTTCAATCAGCAGAATTCGCACGCGGTTTCTCCTGAGAAAAGCTCTAGCGCCGCCTGCACTCGAGGGTCAAGCGAGGCATGGGGGCGAAAAATGTTAATGCGATGGCTGCGATCAGGAGTCGCCATAGCCATGATGGCGGCGTATTCCACGAGGAGGATTCAAACTTGGATGATACATGCCGGAACTCGGCAAGCCGGAAACTATGACAATCGAAGGAATAAGAAACTTTCGCAGGCGGTTTGCCAGGAAACCGCGCCTCGGGGCGCCGCGGCTTTCGGCCATCCTGCGGCAGCTTGCAGGCGACAAAAACCGCCAGCGTATTTCGATCGGCGATTTCTTCGAGGTGATGGGTGACCGCGCGACCGGCGCCCTCATGCTGATCCTGGCATTGCCGAATCTTGTGCCTACGCCGCCAGGAACATCTGCGATCCTTGGCGCACCGCTGCTCTTGCTCGCCGCGCAGCTGACATTCGGCCTCAGGCCGTGGTTGCCGAAGGTGATTGCCCGGCGGTCGATGAAGCGCGAGGATTTCGAGGGCGTGGTTGCACGCATCCACCGCTGGGTTGTGTTTGCCGAGAGGATGCTGAATCCGCGGCTTTCATTTCTTGTGGAACCGCCGGCCGAATATTTCGCAGGCTTTATCTGTCTCCTGCTTGCGATCGTGCTCACGCTGCCGATCCCGCTCGGCAATATCCTGCCGGCCTTTTCCATCTGCCTGTTTGCCTTCGCCATATTGGGGAGGGACGGCCTGTTTTCATTGTTCGGTATGACAACGGCCGTCGTTTCGCTGATCATCGTCAGCGGTGTGACCTACGGACTCGTCAAGGCTGGCATCTTCTTCGTCACGAACTTGTTTGCATGAACAGATTTTCGCGCAAAGGGCATGGCATTTTCTCAACGCACTCGACATCTGCCCAATTTTGTTCTGATCTAGCGTAAACAGACACAACGAATTACTCGTCCGGCATAAAGCCGGATCATTTTTTACGGTAGAACTCGATGGCAAAACGAACAGAGACGCCGGGACGGCTGGACGATGCGGCGCGCGCTGGCTGGCTTTACTATGTCGCTGGCCGTACGCAGGATGAGATTGCCTCTACCATGGGGATCTCGCGGCAGTCTGCCCAGCGCCTGGTGTCGCTTGCCGTTGCCGAAAGGCTCATCAAGGTGCGGCTCGATCATCCGATCGCCGCCTGTCTGGAACTCGGCTACGAGCTGCGTGAGAAATTCGACCTCAAGCATGTGGAGATCGTGCCGAGTGATCCCGGGGCTTCGTCGACCACCGTCGGCATCGCAGAAGCAGCGGCAGCCGAGATCGAGCGCTGGCTGAGACGGCCCGATCCGATCGTGCTCGCCATCGGGACCGGCCGCACGCTGAAGGCAGCCGTCGATCAGCTCCCGACCATCGAATGCCCCAACCATCGAATCGTATCGCTGACGGGCAATATCACGCCGGATGGTTCGGCTGCTTATTACAACGTCATCTTCAGCATGGCGGATGCGGTGAAGGCCCGGCATTTTCCAATGCCGCTGCCGGTGCTCGCGTCTTCGGCCGAGGAGCGCGAGTTGCTCCACGGTCAGCAACTGGTGCGCTCGACCCTGAAAATCAGCGCCCAGGCGGACGTCACCTTCGTTGGTATCGGCGAACTCGGCACGGATGGTCCGCTTTGCGTCGACGGCTTCCTCGCGAAGGACGAGATGATCGAGCTGATGCGCGAAGGAGCAGTCGGCGAGATCTGCGGCTGGATCTTCGACGGAAATGGCAAACTGCTTGACAATCCGATCAACGAACGCGTCGCGTCCGCGCCCATTCCTTCGCGTGAGACGTCGACCGTCATCGGAATTGCCAAAGGCAAGCGGAAGTTCCAGGCGATAAGAGCAGCAGTCGTCGGGCGTCAAGTCAACGCCCTGATCACTGATGAAGAAGCCGCCGAGTTTTTGCTCAACGCCTGAGCAAAAATTATTTCACTTTTGAATCAACGCCCTGCGCTTTTCGTTAGCGATCGCAGCAACGATTCCCAATTGACATTTGACGTCCTCTGGTGAGTAATTGCTCATGGGCAAAGCGAATGCTCACACTCATCTTCTGGGAGGAAGATATGACATTGAGAACATTACTGCTGGGCGCCTGCTCAGCTCTGGCGTTTGCGGGGATTGCTTCGGCCGAAACGCTGACGATCGCGACCGTTAACAACGGCGACATGATCCGGATGCAGAAGCTGACGGACGACTTCAAGAAAAAGAATCCCGATATTGATCTCGAGTGGGTAACCCTCGAAGAAAACGTCCTGCGCCAGAAGGTTACGACCGACATCGCGACCAAGGGCGGTCAGTATGACGTGCTAACGATCGGCACCTACGAAGTTCCGATCTGGGCAAAGCAGGGCTGGCTCCTGCCGCTCGACAATCTCGGCGCGAGCTATGACGTGGACGACCTGCTGCCGGCAATCCGCAGCGGCATCAGCCAGGATGGCAAGCTCTATGCGGCTCCGTTCTATGGCGAAAGCTCCATGGTCATGTACCGCAAGGATCTCTTCGACGCCGCCGGCTTGAAGATGCCCGACGCGCCGACCTGGGACTTCATCGCGGACGCTGCGAAGAAGATCACCGACAAGGATAAGGAAATTTACGGCATCTGCCTGCGCGGCAAGGCCGGGTGGGGTGAAAACATGGCCTTCCTGACGGCTATGTCGAATTCCTTCGGCGCACGCTGGTTCGATGAGCAGTGGAAGCCGCAGTTCGACCAGCCCGAGTGGAAGGACGCGCTGAATTTCTACGTCAACCTGATGAAGGAAGCCGGCCCTCCGGGTGCTTCTTCGAACGGCTTCAACGAAAACCTGGCGCTCTTCCAGACCGGCAAGTGCGGCATGTGGATCGATGCAACCGTTGCAGCCTCCTTCGTCAGCAACCCGAAGGAATCCAAGGTGGCTGACAAGGTCGGCTTCGCACTGGCTCCGGACAAGGGCCTCGGCAAGCGCGGCAACTGGCTCTGGGCCTGGAACCTCGCCATCCCGGCAGGCTCGCAGAAGTCTGAAGCTGCAGAGAAGTTCATCGCTTGGGCAACCAGCAAGGACTACACGAACCTCGTCGCCGAAAAGGATGGTTGGCTGAACGCACCTCCCGGCACGCGCACCTCGCTTTACAGCAATCCGGAATACCAGAAGGCTGCTCCGTTCGCGAAGATGACGCTCGACAGCATCAACTCCGCGGATCCGACCAAGCCGACCGTCAAGCCGGTACCTTATGTAGGCGTCCAGTTCGTGGCGATCCCGGAATTCCAGGGCATCGGCACGGCCGTCGGCCAGCAGTTCTCGGCTGCTCTTGCCGGCCAGGTGTCCGTCGACCAGGCCCTGCAGAGCGCCCAGCAGCTGGCGACCCGCGAAATGACCAAGGCTGGTTATATCAAATAATAACCTCCTGAGACGGGTAGGGATCGTTGACGTCCCGCTCAACCTAGGCCGCCGAATTGCCCGAATTGCGTCGGCGGCCTCTTTTTTCTCAGCTGCCCTGCAGCCGTTCGCCCCTTAAGTCAGGATCGGTAATTGCCATGGCAACGTTACACACCCGCTCCGCAGCGCGCCTGATGATGGCTCCCGCCGTCGTGCTGCTCTTCGCCTGGATGATCGTTCCGCTTGTGATGACGATCTATTTCTCGCTTCTGAACTACAACCTGCTCAGCCCGGGCATGGAGACCTTCGTCGGGTTCCTCAACTACCAATACTTCCTGACGGATCCGGCCTTTTTTTCGGCGCTGGTCAATACATTGTTGCTTGTTCTCGGCGTGCTGATCATCACCGTTGTCGGGGGCATCGGTTTTGCGCTCCTTCTCGACCAGCAGATCTACGGCCAGGGCATCGTGCGCATCCTGGTGATTGCGCCGTTCTTCGTCATGCCGACGGTTGCGGCTCTCGTGTGGAAAAACATGTTCATGAACCCGGTCAACGGGCTCTTTGCCTATATCGCCAAGGCGATCGGTCTGCAGCCCTACGACTGGCTGGCGCAAGCGCCGCTCTTTTCCATCATCCTGATCGTCGCCTGGCAGTGGCTACCCTTCGCAACGCTTATCCTGCTCACAGCGCTGCAGTCGCTCGACGAAGAGCAGAAGGAAGCCGCGGAAATGGACGGTGCCGGTGCGGTTTCTCGATTCATCTGTATCATCCTTCCGCACATGGCCCGCGCTATCACCGTGGTAATCTTGATCCAGACGATCTTCCTGCTCTCGGTCTTCGCTGAAATCCTGGTCACGACCAACGGTGGCCCGGGCACGCAGAGCACCAACCTCACCTATCTCGTCTATGCCCAGGCGCTTCTGCAGTTCGATATCGGTGGCGCTTCGGCGGGCGGTATCGTCGCGGTCATCCTCGCAAACATCGTCGCGCTCTTCCTTGTCCGCCTTGTCGGCAAGAATCTGGAGGCTTGAGATGGCAAGAAAAGTCACCACTCAACGCAAGCTCATCATGACGGCGATCGCCTGGACGCTCGGCATCCTGATCTTCTTCCCCATCCTCTGGACGTTCCTGACCAGTTTCAAGACGGAAGCGGATGCCATCGCCTCGCCGCCGCAGTTCCTCTTCTTCCACTGGACGACGGAGAGCTATGCGGAAGTGCAGAGCCGTTCGAATTACCTCAGCCACTTCATGAACTCGGTGATCATCTCCTTCGGCTCGACGCTCATTGGCCTCCTCATTGCGATCCCGGCCGCCTGGGCGATGGCTTTCTCGCCGACCAAGCGCACCAAAGACGTGTTGATGTGGATGCTATCGACGAAGATGATGCCGCCGGTCGGCGCCCTGATTCCGATCTATCTGATGTTTCGCAATTCCGGCCTGCTCGACAGCCGCATTGGCCTGGTAATCATCCTCACGCTGATCAACCTGCCGATCATCGTCTGGATGCTTTATACCTATTTCAAGGAAATCCCCGGCGAGATCCTTGAGGCTGCCCGTATGGACGGGGCGTCACTCGCCAAGGAAATCATCTACGTATTGACGCCGATGGCGGTGCCGGGCATCGCCTCGACGCTGCTGCTCAACATCATCCTGGCCTGGAACGAAGCGTTCTGGACGCTGAACCTCAGCGCCTCGAAAGCCGCGCCGCTGACGGCGTTCATCGCTTCCTATTCCAGCCCGGAAGGCCTGTTTTACGCCAAGCTTTCGGCAGCATCGACAATGGCGATCGCGCCGATCCTGATCCTTGGCTGGTTCTCGCAGAAACAACTGGTCCGCGGCCTGACCTTCGGCGCAGTGAAATAAGACGACAGGGAGACAAACATGGGCAGCATTACCCTTCAGAAAGTTTCGAAGGTCTTCGGCGATGCCAAGGTCATCCCTTCGATCGATCTCGAAATCAAGGACGGCGAATTCGTCGTCTTCGTCGGTCCGTCGGGTTGCGGCAAATCCACGTTGCTGCGGCTGATCGCCGGGCTGGAGGATGTCACCGGCGGCAAGATCATTATCGACGGCAAGGAAGCGACCGAAAAGGCGCCATCCGAGCGCGGTCTTGCGATGGTGTTCCAATCCTACGCGCTTTATCCGCACATGAGCGTCCGCAACAACATTGCCTTTCCTCTCAAAATGGCGGGCATGGACAAGGCCGAGATCGACAAGAAGGTGGGCGAAGCCGCACGCGTCCTGAACCTGACTGATTATCTGGAGCGCAAGCCGCGCCAGCTTTCCGGCGGTCAGCGGCAGCGTGTCGCGATCGGCCGGGCAATTGTACGCCAGCCTTCGGCCTTCCTTTTCGACGAGCCGCTGTCGAACCTCGATGCTGCTCTTCGCGTCAACATGCGCATCGAAATCAGCGAGCTGCACCAGCAGCTGAAGACGACGATGGTCTATGTCACCCACGACCAGGTCGAGGCCATGACCATGGCGGACAAGATTGTCGTCCTGAACCGCGGCAATATCGAACAGGTCGGCTCGCCGTTGGAGCTCTACAAGACTCCCCGTAATCTTTTCGTTGCCGGCTTCATCGGCTCGCCGAAGATGAACTTCATCACCGGTAAGAACGCGGCCGCGCTGAATGCGCATACGATCGGCGTCCGTCCGGAGCATGTGCTGCTCTCGACGGAAAGCGGCGGCTGGAAAGGCAAGGTCATCGTCGCCGAGCATCTCGGCTCCGACACTTTCCTGTATATCGACGTCGATGGGATCGGATCGGTGACGGCGCGCGGTGGCGGCGATTTCGCGGCGCGTGCCGGCGACATTGTCTACCTGACGCCGGACAAGGCGCGCGTCCACAAATTCAACGAGAGTGGTCTTGCCATCTAAGGCGAAGGCCGGGTGGGGCGTCCGGTTTGCCGAGAGCAGGGCGGCTGAATCCGCCTCGCGAGACCTCAAGAGGACTGAAACATGACGAAAATATCGCTGGCGACGCTCCCTGATGCCGCCAAGACGGCGGCCATCCCGGCTTATAACCGAGCCTCGCTCAAGGCAGGCATCCTGCACTTCGGCGTCGGCAATTTCCACCGCGCCCATCAGGCGATCTATCTCGACGATCTTTTCAACCAAGGTCAGGACCACGACTGGGCAATTATTGGCGCCGGCATGCTGCCGTCGGATGCGGCAATGCGCGAGAAGCTTGCCGCGCAGGACTTTCTGACGACGGTGGTCGAGCAGGATAACAACAGGACAGCTGCGCGTGTCACCGGCCCGATGGTCGACATTCTGCCGGTCGGTGATGCCAAAGCGATCATCGCCAAGCTCGCCGATCCTGCAATCCGCATTGTTTCGATGACGATCACCGAAGGCGGCTATTTCATTGACGCCTCGGGCAAGTTTAATCCGCGCCATCCGGCGATCGCCGCGGACGGGCAGAACCCTTCCGAGCCGAAGACCGTCTTTGGCCTGATCGTTGCCGGTCTCAAGGCTCGAAAGGAAAAGGGCATCGCGCCCTTTACGGTGATGTCGTGCGACAACATTCCGCACAACGGCGTGGTGACCGCAAACGCCGTCGTGGGAACGGCAGAGCTTTCCGATCCGGCCTTCGCGGTATGGATCAAGGCAAACGTCGCTTTCCCGAATGCCATGGTCGACCGCATCACGCCGGCGACGGGGCAGCGCGAGATCGACCTGCTGAAGGACGCCTTCGGCATAGAGGACAACTGGCCGGTCTATTGCGAAGAATTCAAGCAGTGGGTTTTGGAGGACAAGTTCACAGCTGGCCGGCCGGCACTCGAAAAGGCTGGCGTCACCTTCGTGCCGGACGTTACGCCCTACGAGCATATGAAGATCCGCATCCTGAACGGTGGCCATGCGGCGATCGCCTATCCGGCAGCGCTGATGGACATCCACTTCGTTCACGACTCAATGGAAGATCCGCTGATCCGCGCCTTCCTAGCCAAGCTCGAAAACGACGAGATCATTCCGATCGTGCCTCCGGTACCGAATACCTCGCTGCAGGACTATTTCGCCCTCATCGAGTGCCGCCTTCTGAACCCGAAGATCGCCGACACCATTCCGCGTCTGGCGCAGGACGGATCGAACCGTCAGCCGAAATTTATCCTGCCTTCGACGCTCGACAATCTGCGGCAGGGCAAGGATGTGGTTGGCCTATCGCTGGTCTCGGCTTTGTGGTGCCGTTATTTCGCGGGCAAGACGGACAGTGGCAAGGAGATCGTTTTCAACGACGCCAGCGCGGACCGCCTGCATGCGGCAGCGCTCAAGGCCAAGGACGATCCGATGGCCTTCCTGGTGTTCGACGACATCTTCGGCGAAGTCGCGAAATCCGAGCTCTTCCGCAAACGCTTCGCACATGCCCTGAAAACGCTGTGGGAAAAGGGCACGCGCGAGACGTTGCAGCTCTATCTCGACGGTAAACTTGCAGTGTAGGAAATCAGTATGGCGGCAGTTCTGCCGCCGTCGATCCGCCCTCGCATACAGGCGGGGCGATTGCATCCGAACCGAAACCTGGTTGGTCTTCCATGGCTGATGATGAAACACGCCTGGTCATCTTCGATTGCGACGGCGTTCTCGTTGATAGCGAACCGATTTCGGTCAGCGTTCTCGTCAAGGCGATGAACGATCTCGGCGTGCAGATCACCGAGGAAGAGGTCTATGGACGCTTCCTCGGCAAGAGCTTGGCCACCGTCATCGAGACAATGAAGAGTCAGTATCAGGTCGATGCCGGAAGTGAATTTCTGGAGCAGATCCGCACTGATCTCTATGCGCGGTTCCGGCGCGAACTGAAGCCGATCGACGGCGTAGGCGCGGCGATCGACGCGCTCAGCATCCCCTGCTGTGTTGCCTCGTCGAGCCAGGTCGAGCGCATCCGGCTGTCGCTCACCGTCACCGGGCTCATCAACAAGCTGCCGAACATCTTCAGCGCCTCGATGGTGAAGAATGGCAAGCCGGCGCCGGATCTCTTCTTACATGCGGCGCGCGAAATGCATGTCGATCCGAAGAATTGCCTTGTGATCGAGGATAGCCCGGCGGGCGTCGAGGCGGCCAAGGCTGCGGGCATGACGGTTTTTGCCTTTACCGGCGGCTCGCATGCCAATTTTGCCGGTTATCGTGCTGAACTCGATAGGCTTTCTCCTGAATGCGTGTTTGACGCAATGCCGGATTTGATACACCTTATCCAGAAACGAAACCTGGATGGGGCACATCCTTGATGCATGATCATGTGGTTGCGGTGGATGTCGGCACCGGCAGCGCGCGGGCCGGCGTCTTCGACGCTCACGGCCGCCTGCTGGGCAAGGCCGAACATCCGATCATCATGAACCGGCCGCGCGAAAACCACGCCGAACACGATTCCGAAGACATCTGGTCTGCAGCCTGCATTGCCGTTCGCAAAGCGATGGGCGAATCGGGCGTGTCACCTGCGTCAGTTGGCGCAATCGGTTTCGACGCCACGTGCTCGCTGGTCGTCCGCGATGTCGATGGCGAGCAGATCAGCGTTTCGACCGGTGGGGAACGACGCTTCGACACGATTGTCTGGCTTGACCATAGAGCGCTGAAAGAAGCCGATTTCTGCACGGCAACCGCGCATGCGGTTCTCGAGCATTCCGGACACTTCATGTCACCGGAAATGGAGATGCCGAAGCTGATGTGGCTGAAGAAACAGCTGCCGGGCACCTGGATGAAAGCGGGCTATTTCTTCGATCTTGCCGATTTCATGACCTGGAAGGCAACCGGCTCGCTTGCACGCTCGCGCTGCACATTGACGGCGAAGTGGAATTATCTTGCGCACACTGAAACGGGTTGGCAGCAGGACTTTCTGAAGCAGATCGGCTTGGAAGACCTGCAGGAGCGCGGTCGCCTGCCTGACAGGACGACGCCAGTTGGCGAAAGCGTCGGCACGCTCACGGAGGAAGCCGCGTCGGCTCTCGGACTGACGACGGATTGCCACGTTTCGGCGGGCATGATCGACGCTTATGCGGGGGCGCTGGGCGCGCTTGCGGGATATGCGGGCGATCCGTCAAGGCTGGAGCATCAACTCGCGCTCATCGCAGGGACCTCGAGCTGCATCGTCTCGTTCTCACGCGAACTCAAGCCAAGTCACGGGATGTGGGGGCCTTATTACGAGGCGGTCTTCAGGAATCTGTGGCTTGTCGAGGCCGGGCAATCGGCGACGGGGGCGCTGCTCGACCATATCGTGCGCATGCATGCGGCAGGCGGCGAGCCGACAGCGGCCTTGCATCAGAAGATCGTGTCTCGCATTGCGCAACTGCGCGCCGAGGAGGGGGACGCGTTCGGCGCGCGTATTTTCGTGCTGCCGGATTTCCATGGCAACCGCTCGCCGCTTGCCGATCCGCACGCGGTTGGCGTCATCAGCGGCATGACCCTCGATACCTCGTTCGATGGGCTTTGCGCGCTTTATTGGCGCACCGCGGTCAGCATTGCGCTTGGAACCCGGCATATTCTCGAAAAGATGAAGGAATATGGCTACGCGCCCGACACGCTGCATATGGCGGGCGGGCATGTGAAAAACCCGGTACTGATGGAGCTTTATTCGGATGCGACGGGCTGCAAAGTCGTGGTGCCGAAGATGAACGAGGCCGTCTTGCTGGGCACCGCGATCGCGGCCTCCGTTGCCTGCGGCTTGCACAAGGACCTCGCGGCGGCCGGCTATGCAATGTACCCGGGCGGCGAGGAGCGGGTGCCGGATGGGGCGAAACAGGCGATGTACGATCGTGAATACCGGCGGTTCCTCGCCATGTACCGCCACCGGGCCGAACTGGAAGCAATGAACTAGGTCCTGACCCTAGTGGCTGCCGCTTTCTCCGAGAATCGTTCCGAATTCCAGCATCCGGCGGCTGCGCTCGATGGCCTCTTCACCCGCCGCTATGATGACGGATTCCGACAGACAGTCGAGCAGAGCGACGAGCGGAGGAAGGTTATCGTCATCGGGCGAGCGGGCAGGCGGTAATGTCAGCATAATGTTGGTCTGATCCGGCAGCCAGTCGTTGTTTTCAGTGGCGATCAGCACGACCTTGTAACCGAAGCGCCGGGCCGTCCTTGCCAAGAGGCGCGCTCTGCCGAAGCGGCGGCAATCGACAATAATCAGAAGGGCGCCCTCGCCGCTTTGCCGTGCGAAGAGCTCCGCGAAACGGCTTCCCGAACCGTCCAGCGCATGGACGCCATCGCGGGAGCGTATCAGCCGCTGGGCAAAGTGCGCAGCGATCCCGGCGAGCCGCACATGCGTCGCAATGAAAACCTCACGCGCCGCTCCGATCATCGCGACAGCTTCGGACCAGTGCGTCTGTGCGGTCAGATGGTAGAGGTGATGCAGCGCCTGGATCTGCTCGGTGACGAGCAGCGCAAGCGGCTTTCCGTCCGAGGCATCGGTCTGCAACTCGCTGAGGGATGTTTGAAGCTGGGTAGGAGAGGTGACGGCGGTTTCGCGAAAATGGACCTTGACGCTGTCGAGGCCCTGGTAGCCGAGCGCGCGCAGAAATCGGCCCACCGTCATCGGGCTAAGGTCAAGACGATCGGCGACGGAGGCGGCAGTCTCGAAAGGAAGGTCATTCAGGTGCTCGGTGAAGTATTTTGCGATCCGCCGCTCAGCCGGTGTGCCGGACTTCACATAATTTCTAAGCTTCTGAACAAAATCCTCCACGTCGGCCTCCCCGACCTCCCAGAAGCATTTCTCGGATGCGCTATGGCGAGACTTGCCGTTTGCAACTATTTCCGGAAGCTGCGTGTCAGGTTCAGTTTATCTCGGTTATCTAAAACTATATATTAGTGTGTTATTTTAGACAAGTTTTCCCTTCTTGCATGAATTTATTTCCGCTTGCGGTCAGACGTTGAGATTCCTACATGCGCAGGCACAACGGAGATGCCAAGAATGATCCTCGATGCCGCGCGCCTTTCGTTCGCCAATCTCTTCGCACGGGAGACCCGTTCGGTTTTCTGGAAGGTGCTGGGACTTACGATCCTGGTTCTGGTCGGCCTCTGGTTCTTGCTTCGAAGCCTGTTCATAACCTTTCTGTTTCCCTGGGTAGCCGGTTTCTTTCCGGACATGCCGGATTGGGCTGGCTGGCTGAGTTTCGTCTTCGCAATTCTTGCAGGCATCGGTCTTGCGCTGGGGCTTGCGCTGCTGTTGTCAACGGTTACCGCACTGATCGCCGGCCTGTTTCTCGATGACGTCGCGGAAGTCGTGGAGAGACGGGACTATCCGGAAGACGCCCCGGGCACGGCGATGCCGCTCGGCCCGGCAATTGCCAGTTCGCTCAAATTCTTGGGCGTGGTGATCGCCGGCAATATCGTCGCGCTCCTCCTGCTGTTCATTCCGGGCGTGAACCTGATCGCCTTTTTCCTGGTCAACGGCTATCTGCTCGGGCGCGAGTTTTTTGAATTTGCGGCGATGCGCTTCCGCCCGCCGGAGGAGGCGCGGCTGTTCAGGGTAAAGCACGCGTCGACGGTCTTCCTCGGTGGCTTGGTGATCGCCGTTTTTCTGGCGATCCCCATCCTCAACTTGC
Source organism: Rhizobium sp. P32RR-XVIII (assembly GCF_012641395.1). Taxonomy (GTDB): domain Bacteria; phylum Pseudomonadota; class Alphaproteobacteria; order Rhizobiales; family Rhizobiaceae; genus Rhizobium. The sequence continues at coordinate 53,327 of NZ_JABAIH010000006.1, forward strand.
TGACGCCGCTCTTTGCAGCGGGCATGATGGTGCACCTTTATAAATTGGTCTCCCAGAAGGATATGGGCTTTCGCCGGTAGACCATCGAGGATGGGCGCCTTACTCGACGGCCTCGCCGATTACCTGTGCCGGTAGCTCGACCAGCGGTGCCGGTATATCGCAGCTCTTTTCCGGCGATTTGCAGAGATCGGCAATGACGCAGCGCTCGCATTCCGGCCGCCTAGCCTTGCAGGTATAGCGGCCATGCAGGATCAGCCAGTGGTGGGCGTGGTAGAGATAGTGTTTGGGGATCACCTTCATCAGGCGCCCTTCCACCTCATCCGGCGTCTTTCCCGGCGCCAGCTTGATGCGGTTCGCGATCCGGAAGATGTGCGTATCCACCGCAATGGTTGCCTGACCGAAGGCCATCGATAAAACCACATTGGCGGTCTTGCGGCCCACGCCCGGCAAGCGCATGAGCTCATCGCGGGTCTGTGGCACCTGGCCGCCGAATTCGTCGATCAGCATCTGCGAAAGCGCCATGACGTTCTTGGCCTTGTTGCGGTAAAGGCCGATCGTCTTGATGTAGTCGCGGAGGCGTTCCTCCCCGAGCGCCAGCATATTTTCCGGTGTATCTGCCACCTTGAAGAGCGCCCGCGTTGCCTTGTTGACGCCGGCATCGGTCGCCTGGGCGGAGAGCGCGACGGCCACGACAAGCGTGAACGGATTGGTGTGCTCCAGCTCGCCCCTCGGCTCCGGCCGCTGGATCGAGAACCGGTGGAATATCTCCTCGCGCTCGGCTTCCGAGTATACGGTGCGCACGGCGGCCGTCTTGCCGCGGGTGATCACTTTTGAGTTTTGCGGAGCTTTGCGGGCGGATTTGAGTTTCGGTTCGGACATGGACAATCTATACTCATCGGCCATGACAGAAAGCAACGCCGAGAGGGCGAACGACAAGCCTGTTTTTGCAGCCGAACTTTTCCCTTACCGGTCGCTCGGGCGCAAGGGCTTCAGGGTGTTGCTTCTGCTTTCCGGTGCTGTCTGCTTCATGTACGGGATGTTCTTTATCGTCACCGGGGCTTGGCCGATCGGCTTCTTCTTCGGGCTGGATTTCGCCCTGCTTTACGGTGCCTTCTGGCTTAACTATCGCTCCGGAAAGGCGCGCGAGGAAGTGACGGTTTCGCGCACCGATGTCGCGATCCGAAAATTTGCGCCTTCCGGGAGAATGGTGGAGCATCACTTCAATCCGTTCTGGGCGCGCTTCCTAGTGCGCCGCCATCAGGAGATCGGCATTCTCTCCATGCATATTTTCGGCGAGGGCCGGCGGACGGATATCGGCTCCTTCCTCAATCCCGATGACCGCGAAAGCTTCGCCAGAGCCTTCAAGGGCGCGCTCGCAACGGTCAAGCAGCGCATTTGAACGTGCCGCAAGAAACGGGTGGCTTGCAGCCGTCCTCTTGACTATCTCCTTGTTACAAGGAGAAGAACGATGAATATGATCGCAAACCTGAACAGAGACATCACGCCGGAAGGTCCCGACTACGAGACCGTGCGTCAGGTCATCGAACTCATCACCGAGGACTATCGCGACCAGCCGTCGCTGGAGGCGATAGCCGCGCGGCTCAACCAATCGCCGACGCAACTCCAGAAGACCTTTACCCGCTGGGCCGGGCTTTCGCCAAAGGCGTTCCTGCAGGCAGTCACGCTCGACCACGCAAAGCGGCTGCTGCGCCAGGAAAACATGCCGCTGCTTGAAACCTCGATCGAAGTGGGCCTTTCCGGCCCGAGCCGTCTTCACGACCTCTTCGTCACCCATGAGGCGATGTCGCCGGGTGAGTGGAAAGCACGCGGTGGTGGCCTGACGATCCGCTACGCCTTCCACCAGTCGCCGTTCGGCGTCGCACTGGTCATGGTGACCGATCGCGGCCTTGCCGGCCTTGCTTTCAGCGATCTTGGCGACGAGGCTGCCTGTCTTGAAGACATGAGCTGCCGCTGGCCGAATGCCGAATATGTCGAGGACCGGCAGGCGACGGCGCCTTATTGCGAGCGCATCTTCGATCCGGGCGAGTGGTCTGTCGAACAGCCGCTGCGCGTCGTGCTCATTGGTACGGATTTTCAGGTGCGCGTCTGGGAAAGCCTCTTGAAGATTCCGTTCGGCAAGGCTGTGACCTACAGCGATATTGCGAACGATATCGGCAGTCCCAAGGCGATGCGTGCTGTAGGCGCTGCCGTCGGCGCCAACCCGATATCCTTCGTGGTGCCATGCCATCGTGCCGTCGGCAAGAGCGGGGCGCTGACGGGGTATCACTGGGGCCTCACCCGAAAGCGGGCAATGCTTGGCTGGGAAGCCGGTCAGGCCTGAGGGTTCTCCTCTCCTCGCCGGGGAGAAGACGCAAGCTGTGCGGTTTCCGTCAACTCCAGCAGCGCCCTGGCTGCGCTCTCGTCGGTGATCAGGGTATTGCAGCCGATGCGCCTTATGGTGGCGCGAATGGCGACGGCGCGATGCGCGCCGCCCGAGGCGAGTACGATGTGCCTGGCGTTCTTCAGCGTATCGAGATCGACCGACATGACGCGGCTGTTGATCGAGTGATCGACGGTGTTGCCGTCCTCGTCGAGAAAATTGAACATCGTGTCGCAGACACAGCCGGCATCGATCAGCTGCTGCAGTTCCGTCTTGGAAATCCAGCCTTCCGACAGCGACGTCGAATGAGGACCGATGTCCCCGCAACTGACGATCGCGAGATCGAGATCTTCGGCCAATCGATAGATCGCGTCGAGCCCGCATTTTTCGATCAGGTTGCGCTTGGTCTCGACCGAGTCGACGAGCAGCGGCGAGAGGAACATGTAGCACTCCGCGCCAAGCTGACTCGCGAGCCGCCACGTATAGTCGATCGGGTTCGTTTGATGCACTGCGACAATGCCGCCGAGGAGCGAGACGACCTTGCAATTGACGCGGCGCGGTGGCCGGAAGCTCGAAAGCGAAGCCGTCATCGTGCGGCCCCAGCCGACGCCGATCGTATAATCGTCCGGGATTGCTTCGGACAGGAACTGGCCAAGGGCGAGGCCGACGTTTTTCGCCAGGCTCTCGGCGTCGCAACGCGCTGGAGCGGGAACGACGATCGCCTCGTCGAGCCCGTAGGCCCTCTCCAGCTTCACCGACAACTCGACGCAATCGCCGATCGAATCGTTGATCCAGATCTGCACCTCGCTACGCTTCATCGCTTCGTCGAGCAGGCGGATGACGGTGGTTCGGCTGATGCCGAGCTGTTCGGCGACATCCTTCTGCGTCAGGCCCTGATTGTAGTATAGCCACGCGGCGCGCAGCCTCAGAGACGAGGCTTCGGAGTAGGCCGTGTGCGTGCCGCGTTTCAGCTTGACCACATCTTCTCCCGTGCGAATTCGACCCTAATTACCCTTCGAGAAGGAAGAAGAGCCCGGTGCCGGCGATAATGACGCGCGTGACACTTATGTCAATTGAAATGCACAAATGTCCTTGACTTTCGATTGACGAAACGATGATAGTCGCTCCTGACAAAGTCGTACTCGTTCGGGTAAGGCAATGTATAGGCGCGGAAAGTGACGGGTCGCCTTCCGCCTATTGCATGCAAATCGTCTGTCCGTAGATTACCTCAATTACCGGAGCTCGCGCCGGTTCGCAGCGCAAGGTAGCAGTTCGAGTTCACAAGGGAATTTGACCATGACATCCAAGCTTGACCAACTCCGCGAAATGACCACGGTTGTCGCCGATACCGGCGATATCGAGGCCGTCGCGCGCCTGAAGCCGGTGGATTGCACCACCAACCCGACCATCGTTCTGAAGGCGCTCGGCACGCCCATGTTTGCCGATGCGGTCAAGGAAGCTGTCGCCTGGGGAAAGAAGCAGGGCGGAAATACCGATGTGGTCGCGGCCGCCGTTGCGGATCGGCTGGCGATTTCCGTCGGCGCCGCTTTGTCGAAGCTCGTCCCCGGCCGTGTTTCGACGGAAGTCGATGCAGACCTCTCCTTCGATACGGAAGCATCCATCGCCAAGGCGCGCGCCATCATTGCCGCCTACAAGGAACGTGGCATCGAGAAAGATCGCATCCTGATCAAGCTTGCCTCCACCTGGGAAGGGATCCGGGCTGCGGAAGTGCTGCAGAAGGAAGGCATCGACTGCAACCTGACGCTTCTCTTCTCCAAAGTTCAAGCGATTGCTTGCGCTGACGCGAAGGTCTTCCTCATCTCGCCCTTCGTCGGTCGAATCCTCGACTGGTACAAGAAGTCGACCGGCAAGGACTACACTGCGGAAGAGGATCCGGGCGTTCAGTCGGTCCGTGAGATCTACAATTACTACAAGTCGCACGACATCAAGACGATCGTCATGGGTGCTTCGTTCCGCAATGTCGGCGAAATCGAAGCGCTGGCCGGTTGCGATCGCCTGACGATCAGCCCGGCATTGCTCGATGAACTTGCAAACGATCAGGGCACGCTTGCGCGCAGGCTCTCGCCGGAAGCGAAGAAGGCCGAGCCGAAGATCGAAATCGACGAGAAGACTTTCCGCTGGCTGATGAACGAAGATGCCATGGCAACCGAAAAGCTTGCCGAAGGCATCCGTGCTTTCGCCAAGGACCTAGGGGTGCTTCGTGCAATGGTTCGCAAGGAACTGCAGCTCGCTGCCGCCTAAGATGTTCGCATGAGACGCCTGGAATGGCGCGTCCGCCAAGAGCGGCCGCGCCATTTTCCTATTAGTATCGATGGCAACGGGGCCGGAGAAAATCCATGGCGGATGACGACCAGGGCGGCTTAACGGTGACCTCTGTCACCCGGCACTCGAGCGTCATTATCGCCTTTATTTCCGGCCTTGCCGCTTTTCTGGTCCTGAACTCCGTACGCGTGGGCGCCGACCATGTTCTGATCGGCTGGAGCGTCGCGGCCATGGTCTTCATCGGCATCAGCTGGAGAAGAATGCTTCGAGCAACGGTTGCGGATATCAGGAAGCGTGCGGAGGATCTGGATTTCTCCGACACCCTCGTGCTGTTCCTGTCGATCGCGGCGGCAGTTGCAAGCATCGCCGGTATCGGTCTCGAGCTGCATTCCATCAAGAACGCGGCGCCGAGTATCGCGTTGGCCAAAGCCGGCGAGGCGGTCGTCACGATTCTTATCTCCTGGGTGTTCCTCCATACGCTCTTCACCATCCACTACGCCCATCGCTTTTACAGCGAACAGGGAAATGGGCTGATCTTCCCCGATCGGATTGAAGAGCCGGTCTATTGGGATTTCCTCTACTTCTCATTCACAATCGGCGTGGCGGCGCAAACGGCAGATGTTGCCGTCTCTTCCGTGACGATGCGCAAGATCACGCTGCTCCACGCCGTACTGTCGTTTCTGTTCAACACGACGATCCTGGCGCTCGCGATCAATGTCGGGGCGAGCCTGTTATAGGCAAACCTTGCGGACTATAGGATCGCCTGTCCCGCTAGCAGCGCCAGGATCAGGAAGATCAAGAAGATAACGAGAGCAATACCGAAGAGCACGCGCGCGATTGTCGCGGTGGCCGCGGAGATGCCGGAAAAACCGAAGAAACCGGCGATCAGCGAAATTACCAAGAATATCAGGGCCCATTTCAGCATGGTGTTTGTCCTCTGCGTTTGTCCCAGAAGCTACGCGGCAGACGGGAAATTGTTCCAAATCGTTTAAAACGGAACGGCGTTCCTCAAATTATCATATTGGGGCTTTCCAAAGTTCGAGCGATCTGTTTCAAGGGATGGACATCGATTTGCCCCATCGACGAAAGCCTTTTCCATGCCCGCCTTTCTGGACCAGCATACCATTTCCGCCTATTTCGAAGTGATCATGATCAATCTCCTGCTCTCGGGGGACAATGTGATCGTCATCGGCATGGCCGCCGCCGGCCTTGTCAGCGAGCTGCGCGGCAAGGCGATTGCCGTCGGCATCGCGGCCGCAGCAGTCATCCGCATCGTCTTCGCCGTGGCCGCGGCGAAGCTGCTTGCGATTACCGGCATCACGCTTGCCGGTGGACTGATGCTCCTGTGGATCTGCTGGACGATGGGCAAGGAATTGCTGTCGGCGGCAGAGGAGGAAGCGCATGCCGGCGATGCTTCCGGCCATGACCCGCATGTGAAACCGAAGCTCTTCCGGCAGGCGATCGCGCAAATTATCTTCGCCGATGTCTCCATGTCGCTCGACAACGTGCTTGCCGTTGCGGGCGCCGCCAAGGAGAATATGAATGCGCTGATTTTCGGCCTCATCCTTTCGGTGTTGCTGATGGGGCTCGCTTCGAACGTCGTCGCGAAGCTCCTCGAGCGCTTCAAGTGGATCGGCTGGATCGGCCTTGCGATCATCGTCTATGTGGCGCTCGACATGGTGTGGCACGGCAGCGAACAGCTGCTGGCCCTCTATGGCCATGCCGCCTGAAGCTTCAGGCTGAAAGACGGAACGGCAGGTGCGGCCCAGCGGGCCGTTGGCGGCACCCTTCGAAGGGGTGTCGCCGTCTCAGGCATCGGGGCGTTACATCAAACCCAGCTGCTTGTAGAGGCCAAGGGCATCGTAGTAGTCCGACTGCTGCTTGATCGCATTGTTTTCTATAACGAAGACCGAGGCGCCATCGAAGGAGAAGGACTTGTTGGTTGCCGGGGTTCCATCCGCCCAAGCGCCGCTATTCGTTCCCGAGAAGGTCCACTCGAAGGAAACCCTGTTTCCACTGACGATTGGATCGCCGCGCATCACCCATTTGAGGTCCGGCGCCGCGGTCATGAAATTGTCGATCACCGCGGCCTTGGCCTCCGCCTTGCCGACGGTGGGCTTGCCGACTGACGCGTCGTAATAGCTGACCTTTTCGTCAAAAAGATCAGCGGCCTTGGTGGCATCGTGGGCGTTCCATGCGGCCAGATACTGTTCGACGACCGCGATCGGTGTCTGGTCGGCCGCGTAGGCTGGTATTCCTGTAAGCGTCGAGGCGAGGCAGATGCCGCCCAAGGCGGCAAGAATGGTACGACGTTTCATTTTGGTTCCCCTTTTTATGTTGTTCCTCGTTTGGTTTGCGGCCGGACGGTTCCGCCCGGCGCACGGATCAGCCGTGGTTGATCATGACGTGACGGACGGCGGTGTAGTCTTCCAGTGCGTAGACCGACATGTCCTTGCCGTAGCCGGATTGCTTCAGGCCGCCATGCGGCATCTCGTTGGTGAGCATGAAGTGCGTGTTGATCCAGGTGCAGCCATACTGCAGGCGTGCGGCCGTCTTCATGCCGCGGCTGATGTCCTTGGTCCAGACGGACGAGGCAAGGCCGTAATCGCTGTCGTTCGCCCAGGTGACCGCGTCCTCGACATCGGTGAAACGGGTGACGGAAACGACAGGGCCGAAAACCTCGCGACGGACGATTTCATCGTCCTGCGTCGCGCCGGCAACGACCGTGGGAGCATAGAAGAAGCCCTTGTCGCCGGAGATCTCGCCGCCGGTGGTGATTTCCATGTGCTTGTGTTCTGAGGCCCGCGCGACGAAGCTTTCGACGCGATCGCGCTGGCGCTTGGAGATCAATGGACCGATCTCGTTTTCGGTGTCGTCGGCCTGGTTGAACCTGATGCTCGAAACGGCAGAGGTGAGGTCGGCGACGAATTTGTCGTAGACCTTGGCGTCGGCATAGATGCGGCAGGCGGCGGTGCAGTCCTGGCCGGCATTGTAGTAACCGAAGGTGCGGATGCCTGACACGACCGCCTCGATGTCGGCGTCGTCGAAGACGATGACCGGTGCCTTGCCGCCGAGCTCCAGATGCGTGCGCTTGACGGTCTTGGCGGCCGCCTGGAGCACCTTCTTGCCGGTTGCGACGTCGCCCGTGATGGATATCATCGAAATCTTCGGATGATTGATCAGCGCGTTGCCGACGCTTTCGCCGCGGCCGAGGATGACGTTGACAACGCCTTGGGGCAGGATGTCGGCAAGGAGCTTCGCCATCTTCAGTGCGGTCAGCGGTGTCTGTTCGGACGGCTTGAAGACGACGGTGTTGCCGCCGGCGATCGCTGGCGCGAGCTTCCAGGCCATCATCATCAGCGGATAGTTCCACGGTGCAATCGACCCGACGATGCCGATCGGGTCACGGCGGATCATCGAGGTGTGGTTCGGCAGATACTCGCCGGCGACCGGGCCGTGCAGGTTGCGGACGGCGCCGGCGAAGAAGCGATAACAATCGACAATCGCCGGGATTTCATCGTTCAGCACGGCGTTGATGGGCTTGCCGCAGTTCAAGGCTTCCAGCGTAGCAAAACCCTGCGCCTCCTTCTCGATCGCATCGGCGATCTTCAAAAGATAGCCGGAGCGCTCGGCGGGTGTCGTCTGCGACCAGCTCATGAATGCCTTTTCGGCCGCCTCGACGGCGGCGTCGATCTGGCCGAGCGAGGCTTCCGGTAGGTTCAGCACGGTCTCACCCGTCTTCGGGTTCAAGATGCGCTCTTCCGTCTCCGTGCCCGCTTCGAAACGAGATCCAATCAGCATCGCGGTGTCCATGATGTTCTCCCTTTTCATTTGCCTGCTCCGGCGATCTGATCGCCGTCGCGAGTGAGGTAGTAGGCTGCCAGGATCGGCAGGAAAGTGACGAGCACGACGACCATGGCGACCACGTTGGTGACCGGTCGCTGGCGCGGGCGGATGAGCTCCTCCAGCATCCAGATTGGCAGCGTCGATTGCTGGCCGCCGGTGAAGGTCGTGACGATGACCTCGTCGAAGGACAGCGCAAAGGCGAGCATGCCCCCGGCCAAAAGCGCCGTGCCGATGTTCGGCAAGATGACATACCTGAATGTCTGGAAGCCGTCGGCGCCGAGATCCATCGAGGCTTCGATCAGCGAGCCCGACGTGCGGCGGAAGCGGGCAACGGCATTGTTGTAGACGACCACGACGCAGAAGGTGGCGTGACCGAGAACGATCGTCCAGACCGAGAACGGGATGTCAAACAGGCTGAAGGCCGAGCGCAGCGCAATGCCGGTGATGATGCCCGGTAGCGCGATCGGCAGGATCACGAGCAGCGAAATCGCTTCGCGGCCGAAGAACTTCGTCTGGCTGACGGCGGCAGCGCAGAGCGTACCGAGCACCAGCGCGATCGCGGTCGCGATGCAGGCGACCTGCAAGGAAAGCCCGAGGGCGGCCCAGACGTCCGGCCTGTTCCAGGCGATGCCCAACCACTGCAGCGTGAACCCCGGCGGCGGCCATTGATAGCTTTTTTCCTCGGTGGTGAAGGCATAGACGAAGATCAGCAGGATCGGCAGGTGCAGGAAGAGCAGCCCGCCGGCGGCGGCGATCTTCAGCAGTAGCGGCGATGTCCGGTGGCGATCAGAGCGCATCGAAAGCCCCCTGCTTTTTTGCAAGCCAGAGATAAATGGCCATGATGACGATCGGCACGACGGAGAAGGCGGCGGCGAGCGGTACGTTGCCGGCCGTACCCTGCTGTGCATAGACCGCCTGGCCGATGAAAAGGCGCGAGGAGCCAATGATCTGCGGGATGATGTAATCGCCGAGCGTCAGTGAGAACGTGAAGATGGAGCCCGCGACGATGCCGGGTAGCGCCAGCGGAAACAGCACGGTGCGGAAGGTCTGTTGCGGCGTGGCGCCGAGATCGGACGCGGCTTCGATCAGGTTTGCCGGGACGCGCTCGAGAGCGGCCTGCGTCGGCAGGATCATGTAGGGCAGCCAGATATAGACGAAGACGATGAAGGTCCCGAGATAGCTGACCGACAACGAATTGCCGCCGACCACGGGCAGGGCGAGAACGCCGTCGAGCAGCCAGGAGAGGTGCAGCTTGGCGAAAATCCAGGTCAGGATACCTTCCTTCGCCAGAACCAGCTTCCAGGCGTAGACCTTGACCAGATAACTCGACCAGAGCGGCAGCATGACGCCGAGATAGAAGAAGGCCTTCCATTTCCCTTGAGCATAGCGTGCGGCGTAATAGGCGATCGGAAAGGCGATGAAGGCAGAGGCGATCGTGACCATGGCCGCCATGACGACGGTGCGGACGATGATGTCGAAATTGGTGGGGTTCAGAAGCTGCGCGTAGGTCGCGAGCGTGAATTCGTAGTTGATGAGACCGGAAAAATCGTCAATCGAGAAGAAGCTCTGCAGAAGGAGCGCGACCAGCGAGCCGACATAGATGACGCCGAGCCAGAGTAGCGGCGGCGTCAGCATCAGGAGGAGCAGCAGGTTCGGATGACGCCAGAAAGCGTCCGACAGCCTGCCGAAGAAACCGCCGCGTCCGGGCAGGATCGAGGTCGCGCCGACGGGCTTTGTCAGTGTCAGCGTCGTCATGCCGCGTCGTCCATATAGTGCACGTCGGCCGGCTGCCAGAGGAGGCGCACGGTCGCGCCGACAGTAGGTACATGCGTTCCGGCGGGCAGGGTGACGTGCAGGCGTGCGCCCTTGATGTCGACGGTAAGGCGCGTCGCGGCGCCAAGAAAACTGGTGTTTTCGATCTTCGCCTCGACCCCGTTGCCAGAAAGTTGGATCGCTTCGGGGCGCAGGCTCGCCCAGCGTTTCTCGCCGCCGAGCAAGGTCATCAGATCCGGTGCGATGACGTTTGAGGAACCGACGAAATCGGCGACGAAGCGGGTCTTCGGGCGGCGATAGATATCCTGCGGCGTGCCCTCCTGGACGATGCCGCCATTGTTGAAGACGGCGACGCGATCGGCCATGGAAAGCGCCTCGCCCTGATCGTGGGTGACGAAGACGAAGGTGATGCCGAGCGCCCGCTGCAGGCTCTTCAGCTCCTCCTGCATCTGCTCGCGCAGCTTTAGATCAAGTGCGCCCAGCGGTTCGTCCAGCAGCAGCACCTTCGGCTTGTTGACCAGCGCACGGGCGAGCGCCACGCGCTGCCGCTGGCCCCCGGAAAGCTGGGCGGGACGGCGGGTGCCGTAGCCGGGGAGCTTCACCAGTTCCAGCGCCTGTTCCGCCGCCTTGGTGCGTTCTGTCTTGTCGATGCCCTTGACCATCAGCCCGTAGGCGACATTGTCCACAACATTGAGGTGCGGGAAGAGGGCGTAATCCTGAAAGACGGTATTAACGTTGCGCCGGTAAGGCGGAACGCCGCCGGCCGTCTCGCCGAAGATCTCGATATGTCCGTCCGTCGGCTGCTCGAAGCCGGCGATCAGGCGCAGGCAGGTCGTCTTGCCCGAGCCGGAAGGGCCGAGCATCGCGAAGAATTCGCCCGGGGCGATTTCGAGATCGACGCGATCGACGGCGCGAACCTGGCCAAAATGGCGCGAGACCTTTTGGAAACGGACAGCGGGTGTCATTGGTGGCTCCGAGTATCACAGTTCTGCATAGTAAGACCCCTCCCCAGCCCCTCCCCACAAGGGGGAGGGGCTTAACTTGCCGCGCCTTTCGAACCCCCATCGCGAACGAAAGGAATGAGACGGTGCCGCCTATAGCCCCTCCCCCTTGTGGGGAGGGGTTGGGGAGGGGATTTCTGTTATTTACCGCCCGCCAATGACGCCGATATAGTCCGATACCCAGCGGTGATAGGGTACGCATTCGCTCTCGCTGGTGCACTTGGCCGTCGGCGTCTTCCAGAACTTGATCTTGTCGAAGTGATCGAAGCCGTTGGTGTTGCAGCCGGAATCGGTCATCAGTTCGTTGCCCTTGCAGGCCGCCGGTACGGAGGGAACGGCGCCGAACCAAGCGGCGGCGTCGCCCTGAACCTTCGCTGACAGCGAGTGCTCCATCCACATGTAGGCGCAATTCGGGTGCTCGCTGTCGGCGTGAAGCATGGTGGTATCAGCCCAGCCGGTGGCCCCTTCCTCCGGGAAGGTTGAAGCAATTTTCTGCTTGTCGGCCTGCATCAGGTTGACCTGGAATGGCCAGGACCCGGAAGCAGCGACGCCTTCGTTCTTGAAGTCGTCGATCTGGATCATCGCGTCATGCCAGTAACGCGAGACGAGCTTGCGCTGGCCGCGCAGCAGGTCGAGCGCCGCCTTGTACTGATCTTCGTTGAGCTCGTAGGGGTCCTTGATGCCGAGGTCCGGCTTGTGCGCCATCAGGTAGAGGGCAGCATCGGCGATATAGATCGGGCCGTCATAGGCCTGGACGCGCCCCTTGTTGGACTTGCCGTCGGGAAGTGTTTCCTCCTCGAAGACAACCTTCCAGCTGGACGGGGCCTTATCCTTGAAGACCTCCGTATTGTACATCAGCACATTTGGTCCCCAGAGATAGGGAACGCCATAGTGCACGCCGTTCACGGTGTTCCAGGGAGCGTTCTGCAAGCGCTCATCGACGTTCTTGAAGCTCGGGATCAAGTCGGTGTTGATCGGTTGGACGCGCTTTCCGGCGACAAGGCGGAGCGAGGCGTCGCCCGAAGCGGTGACGAGGTCGAAGCCGCCCTCGTTCATCAGCGCCACCATTTCATCGGAGGTCGCCGCCGTCTTCACCGAAACCTTGCAGCCGGTCTGCTTTTCAAAGTCGGTGACCCAGTCGTAATTCTTGTCGGTCTCGCCGCGTTCAATATAGCCCGCCCAGGCGACGATGCTGACCGCGCCCTCGCCCTTGCCCAGTTCTTTCAGCGGTTCGGCGGCAATCACCTGCGTTGCAAAGCTCAGGCACGCGAGTGCGGCTGTGGAGGATTTCAAAAGATTCTTCATCGCCCTGTCTCCCGGTTTAGTGCCGCTTGGCTGCGGCATTTTGTTCCCGTTCAAAAGGTGCGACGAAAACTCCGCTTTCGCAAATTCATTTATCAGAACCCCGATATCGGAAATTCCGATGGCTATGAACGTATGCGCCCGGAGCGCATGCTTTCCGCAATGCCGACGAAATCGCGGGCGGCCTGCGGCAGGCTCGAGCCCTTGCGCCAGACCATCCCGACCTGCACGACCGGCAGTGAACCGGAGACGTCGCGGCTTTCGATCCTGTCGCCTTCAAGCGACCACGGCCGGTAAACAAGATCGGGAAGCAGCGCAACGCCGGCGCCGGTCGCGACAAGGCTACGCACCGCTTCCACTGAGCGCGTGCGGAAGGCGACATGCGGGCGGGCTCCGAGCGCTGAAAGCAACTTGCCGGTATTCTCTTCGATTTCGTCGACTGTCAGCATAATGAGTGGTTCGCGCGCGATGTCGGCAACCGAGATGATGTCGGCGGATACCAGCGGATGGCCCATCGGCAGCCAGAGACGATAGGGCGAGGTTTCAAGGATTTCCGCCTGCAATGCCATGCGGTCGCGCAGGTTGGATATGACCATGACGGCGACGTCGAGTTCGCCGCCGACCAGCAGATGTTCCAGATAGCTGCCGTTGTCCTCGATTGCGCTCACTCCCACGCCGGGGCAGGCGCGACGATATCGCGCCAACAGGTCGGAGAGCACGTAGCCCGCGACCAGCGACGTGACGCCGATGTTCAATGTACCGGAGAGCTCGCTTTGCTGGCCGGAAAAGCTAGTGCGCGCATCCGAGACCGTGGCGAGAATTTTGGTTGCATGCCGGAGGAACTGGTGGCCGTTATGGGTGATCGTCAAACCGCGCGGATGCCGCTCGAAGAGCTCGACGCCGAGATCGTTCTCCAGCTCTTTCAGCGCTTCCGTCACCGACGACTGCGAGATCGACAAATTCTGCGCCGCCCGCGTCACCGAACCCTGTTCGGCGACGGCGACGAAATACTGGATCTGGCGAAGCGTGAAGGCCATGCGCGTTTAGAGCATGGCTAAGCGGATGGTGGCAAGCTTGCCGAGGGGCGGACCTTTTTTGGTCTTTGGTTCAATTCGATACATATTCCGGACCGTCGCTTAAGTATTCCGAAACGCCGGCCGGCTAGGATTGCTCCATGTATTGCGTTGGAGTTTGTGCGATGGCGGAGCAGTTGGCGTGAAGGCCTTGCTGCGGATCTTCCGGCCCTCCCGGAAATTGGTGATCGTGATCGGCGGATTGGCCCTGCTTACGGGCGCGTCCGGCGGCGCGGCGCTTTACATCGGCAGGGACAATATTCTCGTCCGGTCTCTGGAGGAGGCGGACGGTGTCTCGTGCACCGATGTCAACCTGGTGACGATCAAGAAGCAGGATCACGTCTGGATTCGCAAATACATCAAGACGGAACCGACCGACGGCGTGACGCGCGTGAAGACCGCGCTTCGCGTGGCGCAGGCCGTCTATCAGCAGGAAAAACCCGATCTGGTGCAGGTCGTCGTTCTCGATCAGAACGGGCCGACGCTGCGGTCGGACATGCGCGGCCGGGCGATCGGCGCGAATGTGGTCTATATTCCGCACCCCGATAAGATGATCGAAGGCGTCGACGACAAGCCCTACACCGTCCGCTACTATGACGGTCAAGCGAGCGCCAATGGTCTTTTCTTCGGCGAGCGCATCGATCTGCCAGAGGATCAGATCCACGCGCTGAGCGCGTCCTTAAGGGAAAGCTCCGACTGCATCGACCCGACGGCCGTCGCGTCGACCACAGGCGAGAGTAAGAAGACAGCCGCGGAAGCAGGTTTTCCAGAAGAGGGCGCCAGGGCAGCCCCGGCTTCCGGCCACTGATCTCGACGGCAAGAGCCGGCGGCGATCCGCCGGCGTCCTTGCATTCGTGACTGGACTTCAGTCCGCCTTTGCTCGGCGCGCCGGGAAGAGGATCACGTCGCGAATCGAGGGCGAATCCGTGAGCAGCATCACCAACCGATCGACGCCGATACCAAGGCCACCTGCGGGCGGCATACCCTGGTCGATCGCATCGAGGAATTCGTCGTCCAGCTGCTTTTCCTTTTCGCCGCGGGCATGCGCCTGCTCGAGCTGTTCGACCATGCGCTTGCGCTGTTCTTCCGGATCATTGAGTTCCGAGAAGGCGTTCCCGAGTTCCCAGGCGTTGCAGTAGGTCTCGAAGCGTTCGACCAGGCGCGGCTCGCCCGGCACTTCCTTGGCGAAGGGCGAAATGTCCTTCGGGAAGTGCGTAACGTGTGCGGGCTGGATCAGCGTTGCCTCGACCTTCTCCTCGAAGATGAAGGCAAGGCATTCGCCCCAGGTCCAATCCTTCTCGACTTCGAAGCCGGCGGCCTTTGCAGCGGCGCGCGCCTCTTCGTCGGTCTTGATCGCCAGGAAGTCGATACCGGTCACTTCCTTGACGGCATCAGGCATCGGCACGCGGCGGAATGGTCCCTTGAAGGAGAGTTCCTTGTCCTGGAACTTGAACTCGGTCGTGCCGTGGATCTTCGTCGCTAGTTCCGCGAACATGCGCTCCACGAGGTCCATGATGTCCTCGTAATCGGCATAGGCCCAGTAGCACTCCATCATCGTGAATTCAGGATTGTGCCTTGTCGAAACGCCTTCATTGCGGAAGTTGCGGTTGATCTCGAAGACCTTGTCGGTGAGGCCGGAAACCAGGGTGCGCTTCAGGAACAGTTCCGGCGCGATGCGCAGATACATGTCGAGCTTCAGCGTGTTGTGATGGGTCTTGAACGGCTCGGCGGTGGCGCCGCCATAGACCGAATGGAGCATCGGCGTCTCGACCTCCATGAAGCCGTCGTTCTCCATGAAGCGGCGGATGCCGGAGACGATCTTCGAGCGCTGCTGGAAGCGGAGCTTCGATTCCTCGTTGGTCATGATGTCGAGGTGACGCTTGCGGTAACGCAGCTCGATGTCGGAGAGGCCGTGCCACTTCTCTGGCATCGGCAGCAGCGACTTCGTCAGCATGGTGATCTGCTGCGCGTTGATCGTCAGTTCGCCGCGCTTGGTGCGGCGAACAATGCCGGTCACGCCGATGATGTCGCCGATGTCGATCATCGGCAGCAGCGCGCGGGCCTCCTCGCCGGTGACGTCCTTGTGGCTGAAGATCTGAATCTTGCCCGAGGCGTCACGGAGATCCATGAACATGCCGGAATTGCGCGAGGAATAGACGCGGCCGGCGACCGTTACGACGTCCTGGGTTTCAACGTCGGGTTCCAAGCCCTCGTACTTCGCGGCAAGTTCTGCGTTCGTCGTGGTCCGGTGGAAATGGGCCGGATAGACTTCGCCGATCTGCTCGCGCAGCAGCTTCAGTTTCTGAGCGCGAACTTCCGTCGCGTCGGAGGAGAGGGTGGCGGTTTCGGTCTTGTCAGTCATGTGCAAAGGTCCGCTTCAGTTCTTCGGGCCGACGAGAGAGGCGACTGCCTGCGATGCCAGTTTCAGGCGCTGGCGCACGACGGCGCGACCGAGGATCGCCATGGAATCGAAGAGCGGCAGCGAGCGCGACGAGCCGGAGACGGCAACGAAAAGCGGCGCGACGACCACCTTCAGCTTCTTGCCCATGCGGTCCGCGACGGCACGCAGCTCGGCCTCGATCGACTCGGTGTTCCATTCGAGGATCTTCTCGAGGTCCGGTTGCACGGTGTTGAGGATCTCCAGAATCTCTTCCGGCGGCGACTTGATCTTCGCGAAGGCCGACGGTTCGAGGTTGAGGTCGGACTTGAACAGGAAACCCATCAGATCAGGCAGCTCGCCGAGCTTGGAAATGCGCGACTGGGAGAGTGCCAGACCCGCCTTCAGCCGGTCGTTTTCCATTGCCCAGGTCAGGACGCGATGCTGGAACTCTTCTTCCGACAGTTTCTCACGAATCCAGCGGCCGTTCAGCCAATCGAGCTTCTGGATATCGAAGATCGCGCCCGCCTTGGAAAGATTGTCCGGGTCGAATTTTCCGGCAAGCTCATCCATCGTCATCAGCTCTTCGCCTTCGGCGATCTGGACGAAGAACAGGCCGAGGAAGTTCATCAGCGCTTCGGGGATGTAGCCGAGCGCCGTATAGTACGAGATCGAGGTCGGGTTCTTGCGCTTCGACAGCTTCGACTTGTCGGCATTGCGCATCAGCGACAGGTGCATGAACACCGGCGGCTCAAGGCCGAGATACTGATAAATCAGAATGTGCTTCGGAACCGAGGCGAGCCACTCCTCACCGCGTGCGACGTGGGTGATCTTCATCAGGTGGTCGTCGACGACGTTTGCCATGTGGTAGGTCGGCATGCCGTCGGCCTTCAGCAGCACCTGCATGTCGACGGAATCCCACGGGATTTCCACGTCGCCGTAAACGCCGTCGGTGAATTTGCAGGAGCCTTCGGTCGGGATCTTCATGCGCACGACCGACGGTTCGCCGGCCGCCATGCGCGAGGTGACCTCTTCCGCCGAAAGGTTCAAGCAGTGGCCGTCATATTTTGGCTGCAGGTTGGCGGCGCGTTGCGCCTCGCGCATCTTTTCCAGACGCTCGGGCGTGCAGAAACAGCGGAAGCCATGGCCGGCGGCGACGATCTTTTCGACATACTCGCCGTAGATATGCTTGCGGTCGCTCTGGCGATAAGGGCCGTAGGGGCCGCTGACATCCGGACCTTCCGACCACTTTAGGCCGCACCATTTCAGCGCGTCCAGCACCTTCTTTTCGAATTCCGGCGTGGAGCGCGTGGCATCGGTATCCTCGATGCGCAGGATGAACTCGCCGCCATGCTTTTTGGCGAAAAGATAGTTGAAGAGTGCAATGTAAGCGGTGCCGACATGCGGCTCGCCGGTCGGCGAGGGAGCGATGCGGACGCGGACGCCGGAAGCTGTCATTTTATGTGCCCGTCAATGAATGCCGGACGGCTTTCATTGGAAAAAGCGGCGTTCGGCGGGAAGAATGCAGATAACTGGATCAGGAAACCGGCCGGATCAGGGCATTCCGCCCATTTCATGTCCGATTGTCCGTTTGCTGGCCTTAAGGCCATATTCAACCGCGTACGTCAAGGAAAATGGGTCAGTCGACCCTAGCGCACCGGCCAGACGTAGAGCAGCGCCGGCACACTGACGATGATGATGATGAAGGAGAGCGGCAGGCCGAGGCGCGGATAGTCGCTGAAGCGGTATCCCCCCGGGCCGAAGACGAGCGTATTGCACTGGTGGCCGATCGGCGTGAGAAAATCGCAGCCCGCGCCGATGGCGACGCCCATCAGGAAGGCTTCCGGCCTGTATCCAAGCGTATGTGCAAAGCTCGCCGCGATCGGCGCCATCACGAGCACGGTCGCCGCGTTGTTGAGGAAGGGCGTTACTGCCATCGCCGTCACGACGATCAGCGCCAGCGCTCCGTAGGGCGGCATTTGAGCAGCGAAGTGGCCGAGCCATCCGGCGATCAGTTCGCTGCCGCCGGTCGTCCTCAGGGTGTCGGAGACGGGAATGAGGGTTGCCAGCATGATGAGGATCGGACCATCGAGGGATTTATATACCTCGGCCAGAGGAATGACGCGGAACACGACCATGGCAAGCGCCGCGCAGAAGAAGGCCACGGGAACCGGGGCAAGCCCGACGGCCGTTACGCCCATGGCCGCGGCGAGGATCACGAGCGGGAGATAGGCACGCCGTTGCGTGCCAAGCAGGATGTCACGCTGCGCAAGCGGCAGGCAGGCGAATTCCTGCAGAAAGGCCGGCAGGTTCCTGCGGCTGCCCTGCAGCACGAGCACGTCGCCTCCCTGTAGCCTCACCTCGCTCAACCGCTCCGTCAGGCGGTGGCCATGGCGGCTTACTGCGAGCAGGTTGATGCGTCGCCGGTTGAAGAGCGAAAGCTGACGCGCCGACCAGCCGATCAGCGTCGATTCGGCTGATACGACCGCTTCGATAGACGTGACGTCGCCTCCCGTCTTGATTTCTGGCGTCTGTTTGCCCGAAAGCTTCAGCTTAGCGTTGGAGACGACACGATCGAGCGCTTCCGGTCTTCCCTCAAGCAGGATCGTGTCGCCGGCCTGGAGCGCAATATCCGGAAAAGGCGACACGCGGGAGTGGCCGCGAAGAATCGCCGTTGCCACGACTTCGCCGTCGCCAAGTTGCAGCATCTCATTAAGCGGTTTGCCATCGAGGCCGGAACCTTCGACCACGGTCGCCTCTGAGAAATAGGTCTTGAGATCGAGCGCCTCGTGCAGCGAGGGGTTCTCGTTTTCCCGTTCAGGGACCAGCCAATGAAAGAAGATGAGAAAAACGACGCCGACGATGGTCAACGTTGCACCCACCGGCGTGAAATCGAACATCGTGAAGGGAGTGCCTGTGATCTCCTCGCGCAGCCTCGAGACCACAATGTTCGGTGAGGTGCCGATCTGCGTCATCAGGCCGCCGAGCAACGCCGCGAAACTCATTGGCATCAGGTAGAGCGAGGGCGACTTGCCGGTTTTTCTGGAGAACTGAAAGGCGACCGGGATCATGATCGAGAGCGCCCCAATGTTCTTGATAAAGGCGGAGAGCACGGCGACGACGATCAAAAGAAGCGCCAGCTGCAAGTGCAGTTTGTTGAGGTTCGGAAAGAAGCGTTTGATGGCTTTGTCGACACTGCCGGATCGCGCGACGCCTGCACTGACCACCAGCGCACTGCCGACGATGATGACGATATCGTCGCTGAAGCCGGAAAAGGCTTTGTCGGCAGGGACAATGCCGACCGCAATGGCCAATACCAGCGCGCAACAGGCAACGAGGTCGTAACGGAAGCGATCCCAGATGAAGACCGCCATCATCAGGCCGATAATGCCGAAGGCAAGAATCTGAGGGGTCGTCATGCCGCTCCAACCCTTGGAATCGATCGGTGGAACCAAATCCACCTTCTGATAGAACTGTGATGCCTGGGTGCTTGTTCAATGCCACGGCATGGTCAAAGTTACTCTAGTGCTGCAATTCGGCAAGCGCCCGTTGGAGCGGCGCGTCGGAAATCTCGATTATTCCCGTAAAAGGAACGTCCATATCGAGAACGAGATAAAGCGAAGCGGAAATCAACAGCGCGGACACCAGAAACATCGAGATGACAATCATATTTCTAGGTGCGCGGTAGCCAAAGCTCGCGAAGATCAACACGAGCCACGCCGAGAGCATAAAGATGAGCGGCAGGGGGATGACGCCTGCCGACTGCTCGATGATATCCCATCGCTGCTCGACGATTCTCTGGAATTGCTGGCGCGCATCGTTCCACAGCGCGACATGTCCGGGATCAGTCGGCCTCATCGCCGACAAGCTATCGCCTACGGCGTTCAAAACCTGTTCGGACGCCCGATCGCCCCTGACAAGCGTATCGTCAATGCGGGCCGGATTGGTCAATGCGGTTTCCACATATATAATGAGCCTCTCTTGCGCCTGATCGGCCTCCATGCCGTAGGCGCGCAGCGTGCGGTCGAGAAGAATAATCTCGGTTGCGAAGGCGTGAACGTTGTTGTCGATGCTTTCGAAGGTATTCTTCGCCGAGTTTATCATCAGGCTGAACACAAGGGATGTCATAACCACGAAGATATTGGCGACCAGCCTGACGACCGTGTTCGTTTCTTCCTGAAGGTGACGCGCGGGCAATTTTGAATAGTTCAGGAGCGCTCCGAGCGAAGCGATCATGAGGCAGGCGAACACCGAGGTCGCCACAAACACTTCCCGCATCATTGTTCCTCCCCCCGCGCCGCCGCTCATGCAAATTAGCTGTTTTGCATCTATTTGGCACCATGCCGTTGCCGAGAGCTGCGGCCACAAGGAGACATCACAAGGAACTTGCCGGAATGCTGAGCGAAAATGAAAAGGCGCGGTCTATGCCGCGCCTTTCGAACAGTTCGTCAATGCCCGCTGGCTTTCTTTCGCCTTCGGGCGTTTCTCGCAAACATGTTCAGCATTTCGACCAACGCGGAGAACGCCATGGCCACATAGACGTAGCCTTTCGGCACATGGAAGCCCATGCCGTCTGCGATCAGCGTCATGCCGATCATCAGCAGGAAAGCGAGCGCCAGCATGACGATCGAGGGGTTCCTCTCGATGAAGTTGGCGAGCGGTGTCGCGGCGACCAGCATGACCGTCACGGCAGCGATGACCGCGACAACCATGATCGGCAGATGTGGGGTCATTCCGACCGCGGTGATGATGCTATCCACCGAAAAGACCAGATCGAGCAGCAGGATCTGACCAATGGCCGCCGCAAAGCCGGTCGTCGCCGAGCTCGCAATGAAATCCTCGTCGTGCTCTTGCGGATCGACGTTGTGGTGAATTTCCTTCGTGGCCTTCCACACAAGGAAAAGACCACCGGCGATCAGGATCATGTCCTTCCAGGAGAATCCGTGACCGAAAGCCTCGAAGACCGGCGTGGTGAGCTGGATGATCCAGGCAATGGTGCCGAGCAGCGCAAGGCGCATGATGAGGGCAAGACCGATGCCCACCTTGCGCGCTTTCTCACGATGTTCGACCGGCAGCTTGTTGGTAAGAATGGAAATGAAGATGAGGTTGTCGATGCCGAGAACGACTTCCATGACAACCAGCGTCACAAGAGCAACCCAGGCGGCCGGGTCCTGAATAAGCATCATGATATCTTGCATATGCGTATTTCCCCTCGCGCCGAAGACGCCGCAATGTAAGGTGAAGGCGCCAGGAAACAAGCGCGCAGGGGAGTATACGAAAGCGGGGAAGCTTTTATTCCTTCACCATTCTCCATGATGCGCATGCCGGTGCGCGGATCAAAGGGTGCGTCGCGCTCTCAACGAGCGCGAAACCGGTCGCAATTGTTATTTGACCGTCGAGAGCGCCGCCCTCAAGAAGCGTCGTGCCGGCTAACGCCGTAGGCGGCCATGAAGACGCGAATGGCGCCGGAGATAACACGCTCCATCTCGAGCTTGGAAGGCGGCTCCGGCATGCTGCCGAAGAGACGGAATTTGAAGAAGCTGCCGCTCGCAAGATCGAGGAATTGCCCTGCGGCAAGATCGAGATCGTCGATCTTCAGCTTTCCTGCGTCCACATAGCGTTTCAGATAGTCGTGCAGGACCGTGCGAAGGTTTTCCGGGCCCTTGAAGAAACGCTGACAGAGCACGGGCATGCGTTCGCGTACGCCAAGCACGGTGCGCATGGCGGTAATCACCTTCTCGTCCGTCACATGGGAGATGAAGCTCAATCCAAAGTCATAAAGGCCTTCTTCGACGTCGTCGTGCTCTTCAAGGGCCCCGCGCAGCGCGGCGACAAAGGCGGCGCGCTCGCTTTCGATCATCGCCGCAAACAGCTCTTCCTTGTTGGCGAAGTAAACATAAAGTGTTCCCTTTGAAACACCCGCCTCGCGCGTGACGTCGTTCATGCTCGCGGCATCAAAGCCGAGTTTCATGAAGACACGCTTTGCGCCTTCAAGGATCTGCCTGCGCTTTGCCGGATCCTCTCCTGCTGCCCATCTGCCGCTTGTGGCATGGGATTCGACGACGGAACCTTTCGATACTTCGGTCATTGCTTTTTAACTACGTTCGCAACTGCGACGATTCTTTAACAAAATCGAACCACCTGGTTCGATATAGCTTGATATGACTGCAAAAACGCTCTATGTCAACTGAACCGAACCGTTCAGTTCGATTGTCACCTAACTATGCGGACTTTCTTATGTCGTCCAGTCAGAAGACCAACGTAGCACGGATTGTTAGCGATTCCGCCGAAGCCGATGTGGCCGAGCGGGAAGCAGCAGCCTCCGCGGGCGCCCCTACCGCGGAGGCTCGCGACACGCCGCAGCTGCCGGCCGCAGAAGCGACGCCTGCGGGAAAGCCCGAAGAAAAGAAGAAGCGGCGTAGTTTCGTGCTGCCGATCATCGTGCTGGCCATCCTGGCGGGAGGCGGATGGTATGGCTACGAGTGGTGGACGAACGGCCGCTTCATGGTCTCGACAGATGACGCCTATATCGAAGGCGATATCGCGACGATCTCGCCGAAGGTCACCGGCTATGTCGCCAAGGTGAACGTCGTCGCCAACCAGCAGGTCAAGGCCGGCGACGTGCTCGCCACGCTGGACAACGGGGACTACCAGAACGCGCTCGATCAGGCGGAAGCCCAGATCGCCACCGAAAAGCTGTCGCTGAGCCGCATCGATGCGCAGATCGAGGGCGCCAAGGCCGCGCTCGCCCAGGCGCAGGCTTCCAAGGTTGCTCTCGAGGCTGCCGTTCGCGGTGC
The DNA here is from genome assembly GCF_012641395.1 of Rhizobium sp. P32RR-XVIII. GTDB lineage: Bacteria > Pseudomonadota > Alphaproteobacteria > Rhizobiales > Rhizobiaceae > Rhizobium. The sequence continues at coordinate 76,159 of NZ_JABAIH010000006.1, forward strand.
CACGATCACTCAGAAGCGCCAAGCGGACCTTCAGGCGAAGTCGGTCGGCACGACGGCTGAACTCGATAACGCCAATATTGCTCTTGATCAGGCCAAGGCCAATCTGATCGGCGGTGATGCAAACATCAAGTCTGCCGAAGCCAACATCACCATCCTAGAGGCGCAGCGCAAGGAAGCCGAGGGCTCCGTCCGCACCCTCGAGCTGGCGCGTGACAAGGCCGCTCGCGACCTGTCTTTCACGGTCCTCAAGGCTCCGTATGATGGGGTCGTTGGCAACCGCTCGGTTCAGGAAGGCGATCTCGTCTCGCCCGGCCAGCGGTTGATGGCGCTCGTACCGGTTCGCCAGCTCTATATTGACGCGAACTTCAAGGAGACGCAGATCCAGCATCTCGTTCCCGGCTCGAAGGTCAACGTTCATGTCGATGCCTACGACAATCATCCGATCGTCGGCACCGTTGAGTCGATCTCGCCGGCATCCGGCTCGGTCTTCTCGCTGCTGCCGCCGGAAAATGCCACGGGCAACTTCACCAAGATCATCCAGCGCGTGCCGGTCCGCATCGCCTTGCCTCAGGATGCGCTTGACAGTGGCCGTCTGCGTGCGGGCCTGAGCGTCGTCGTCGACGTCGATACCCGCACGGCGCCGGATGCGGAGCAGGCAGCCAAGTGATCAGCCAGCCGGAGTAGGGCCAATGGCCGCGACGACCGCAACAGCAGGAACCGTTCCGGCCGCTCGCGCTGAGGAACACATGGATCCCCGCAAGCTCATTGCATTCTTCGCAATGGTGCTCGGCATGTTCATGTCGATCCTCGACATCCAGATCGTCTCCGCATCGCTGGCGGAAATCCAGGCTGGCCTCAGCGCGGGGTCGGACGAGATCGGCTGGGTGCAGACATCCTACCTGATTGCCGAAGTCATCATGATTCCACTGTCGGGTACGCTCGCGCGTATCATCTCGACACGCTACCTTTTCGCCATCTCGGCGGCCGGTTTCACGCTGTCGAGCGTGCTCTGCGCGACTGCGACGAACATCGATCAGATGATCGTCTACCGCGCCATCCAGGGTTTTATCGGCGGCGGCATGATCCCATCGGTCTTCGCGGCCGCTTTCACCATCTTTCCGCCGTCGAAGCGCAGCATCGTCTCGCCGATCATCGGCCTGATCGCCACTCTTGCGCCGACCATCGGCCCGACCGTCGGCGGCTATCTCAGCCATGCTTTCTCCTGGCACTGGCTATTCCTGGTCAACGTCATTCCAGGCATCGTCGTCACGGCGGTCACCTGGAATTTCATCGACTTCGACAAGCCGGAACTCTCGCTCTTCAAGAAGTTCGACTGGTGGGGCCTCATCTCCATGGGCGTCTTCCTTGGTGCGCTGGAATATGTGCTGGAGGAAGGCAATTCGAACGGCTGGTTCGAGGACAGCTATATCGTCGCCGGTGCCGTGGCATCCGCCGTCGGTGCGATCGTCTTCTTCTATCGCGCTTTCACCAATGATTTCCCTGTCGTCGACCTTCGGGCCTTTACCAACCGGAATTTTGCCTTTGGTTCGGTGTTCTCATTCGTCATGGGCATCGGGCTTTATGGCCTGACCTATGTCTACCCGGTCTATCTCGGGCGCATCCGCGGCTATGATTCGCTGATGATCGGCGAGACGATGTTCGTCTCCGGCCTGGCGATGTTCTTCACGGCGCCGATTGCCGGCCGGCTGTCGACGAAGATGGACCTGCGCCTGATGATGGCGATCGGCTTTGTCAGCTTCGGGGCCGGCACTTTCATCATGACGCATCTGACGGCGGACTGGGATTTCTACGAGCTCTTCATTCCGCAGATTCTGCGCGGCTTCGGCCTGATGATGTGCATGGTGCCCATCAACAACATCGCCCTTGGCACGATGCCGCCCGCCCGCATGCGGGGAGCCTCCGGGCTTTTCAATTTGACGAGAAACCTTGGCGGCGCCGTTGGCCTTGCGGTGATCAACACCCTGCTTACGACCCGTCAGGACGTCCACTACGAGCGTCTGCGTGAAAACCTCGATTGGGGCAATCCGACCGCAATTGACCAAATGAACAACATGGCCGCCAACTTCAATTCCTATGGAATGGATGGGGCTTCGGTGGCGATCAAGCAGATGGTGGGCCTTGCTACGAAGCAGGCAATCATTCTCTCCTTCAGCGACGTGTTCCTGCTCCTCACCTTGCTTTTCGTGGCTATGATCTTTGGCGTCGCGATGATCAACAAGCCCGCGGCTCCCGGCGGCGGTGGTGGTGGCGGAGGCCACTGAGCCCTTCGAGTAAATGAGGTAACGGCCGGCTTGGGACACCAAAGCCGGTCGTTCTGCATAAGGGATCGGCCCTGGTCGAAGATTTTGATTTACGTACATCAAATTTGGCGCTAAAGGTCTCGTCAGGAGGAGATGATGAGGCCTACGGTTCACGACATCGCCGCTGCGGCGGGGGTTAGTCTTGCGACAGTCGATCGCGTTCTGAACCAGCGCCCCGGCGTGCGCCGCATCACGCGTGAGAAGGTCGAAACGGCCATCCGCGAAATCGACTATGTCCGCGATGTTGCGGCCGCCAACCTTGCAAAGGGCCGCACCTATCCGCTGGTCTTCATCCTGCCCTCTTCGGACAATTCCTTTATGCACGGCTTGCACGCCGAAATCCGGGACGCGATCAAACGCTCGCCGGTCGAACGTACCGACATCCGGACGGTTGAAGTTGCAGCCTTCGACCCGGCCGCTCTGGTAGCAGCGCTGGATAAACTCGCGGACGAACGCCCCGCCGGGATCGCCCTTGTCGCCACCGACGCGCCGGGAGTGGTCGCCGCAGTCGACAAGCTGGTAGATGACGGCATTCCTGTCGTGACGCTGGTTTCAGACCTCACCGGGTCGCGCCGCCATCACTATGCCGGCGTTGACAACATCGCCGCAGGGAGAACAGCGGCGCGTCTGCTTGGCCGTTTCCTCGGCGATGCCGAAGGTGAGGTGGCTGTGCTCGCCGGATCCATGCTGGTGCGTGATCATCGCGAGCGGCTTGAAGGCTTTGCGGCATTAATTGCGCAGGAGTTTCCGAAGCTTTCCATTCTGCCGGTCCTGGAAGGGCGCGACGATCCGGAGATGGCGCATATGATGGTCGCCGATGCGCTGTCCAGGCATCAACGGGTGATCGGCGTCTACAGCCTGGGCGCCGGCAATCGTGGTCTCATCAAGGCGCTCAAGGGCAAGGGCACGGACCGGCGCGTGACGGTCGTCGCCCATGAATTGACAGTCCATACACGCGCCGCGCTGATCGACGGCACAATCGATGCGGTGCTCAATCAGGACGCCGGCCACGAAGTGCGCAGCGCCATCCGGGTCCTCAAGGCCAAGGCCGACGGCCTCGCCGTCATCGACGCGCAGGAGCGCATCCGTCTGGACATATTCCTGAAGGATAATTTGCCGTAACGGCAAGGGAGAATGACATGTATCTGGGTCTCGATCTTGGAACCTCGGGCGTCAAGGCAATGCTCATCGACGGTGATCAGAAGATCATCGGCTCGGCGAACGGTGCGCTGGACGTCTCCCGCCCGCATTCGGGCTGGTCCGAGCAGGAACCCTCGCATTGGATCCGGGCAACGGAGGAAGCGGTTGCAGGTCTGAAAGCGAAGCACCCGAAGGAGCTTGCTGCAGTGAAGGGCATCGGTCTTTCGGGCCAGATGCACGGTGCGACGCTGCTCGACGCTGACGACAAAGTGCTGCGCCCCTGCATTCTTTGGAACGATACCCGCAGCTATAAAGAAGCGGCAGCGCTCGATGCCGATCCAAAATTCCGCAAGCTCACCGGCAATATCGTTTTTCCTGGTTTCACGGCGCCTAAACTCGCCTGGGTCGCCAAGAACGAGCCGGAAATTTTCGCCAAGGTTCGCTGGGTGCTGCTGCCGAAGGATTACCTACGTCTCTGGCTGACCGGCGAGCACATGTCGGAAATGTCGGATTCGGCGGGCACGTCCTGGCTCGATACAGGCAAGCGCAAATGGTCGCCTGAACTGCTCGCCGCCACCAATCTCGACGAAAAGCAGATGCCGACTCTTGTCGAAGGCACGGAGCAGGGAGGCAAGCTGCGCACTGAACTTGCCGCCAAATGGGGCATCACCGGCGGTGTGGTTGTGGCCGGCGGGGCAGGGGACAATGCGGCTTCGGCTTGCGGCATGGGTACCGTCAGTCACGGTGCTGCCTTCGTATCGCTGGGCACGTCCGGCGTTCTGTTCGCGGCGAACGGCTCCTATTTGCCGAAGCCGGAAAGTGCCGTGCATGCCTTCTGCCACGCGCTGCCGAACACTTGGCACCAGATGGGCGTCATCCTGTCGGCCACTGATGCGCTGAACTGGCATTCCGGCGTCACCGGCAAGTCGGCGGCGGATCTGACCACTGAACTCGGCGAGACATTGAGGGCCCCATCGGGCGTCACTTTCTTGCCGTATCTTTCCGGTGAGCGCACGCCGCACAACGATGCCGTCATCCGCGGCGCCTTCATCGGCCTCGAGCACGAGAGCAGCCGTGCTGTGCTGACGCAGGCGGTGCTGGAAGGCGTATCCTTCGCCATCCGCGACAATCTCGAGGCGCTGCGTTCGGCCGGAACCGACATTTCACGCGTGACTGCCATCGGCGGCGGCTCGCGCTCGCGCTATTGGCTCGCCTCGATTGCGACTGCGCTCGGTGTTCCGGTCGACCTGCCTGCGGACGGCGATTTCGGCGCGGCCTTCGGTGCCGCCCGTCTCGGCCTCATTGCCGCCAGCGGCGCCGACCCGGTTGCCATCTGCGCGCCGCCAAAGACGGCAGGGACGATCGAGCCGGTCACGGCTTTGAGCGCTGCCTACGAGGATGCCTACAAGCGCTACCGTGCGCTTTACCCGGCGATCAAGTCCTTGGCGGGCTGAACGGAATTGGGCCACCCCCTCACCCTACCCTCTCCCCGAGGGGAGAGGGGGAGTCCGCAGTGTGTGCCTCTGAAGGGATCGCAACGCTGCAGCGAGTCTCTTCTCCCCGTCGGGGAGAAGGTGCCGGCAGGCGGATGAGGGGGCGCCGCACGGCAGAACAACAAATTGAACCCAAGGAGACATGGTCATGAGCACCGGATTTTTCGGCGATATCCAGAAAGTGAAATATGAAGGCCCGGACAGCACCAATCCGCTGGCCTTCCGCTACTACCAACCGGATGAGATCGTCCTCGGCAAGCGCATGGAGGACCATCTCCGCTTTGCCGTCGCCTACTGGCACACCTTCACCTGGCCGGGCGGCGATCCGTTTGGCGGCCAGACTTTCCTGCGCCCGTGGTTCGAAGACACGATGAAGGCGGCGAAGCTGAAGGCCGATGTCGCATTCGAATTCTTCCAGCTTCTCGGCACGCCCTTCTACTGCTTCCACGACGCCGACGTGCGCCCGGAAGGCAAGAACTTCGCCGAGAACACGAAAAACCTCAACGAGATCGTCGACTACTTCGCCGAAAAGCAGGCCGCCACCGGCGTCAAACTGCTCTGGGGTACGGCAAACCTCTTCTCCAATCGCCGCTACATGAGCGGCGCGGCCACCAACCCGGATCCGGACGTCTTCGCTTTCGCCGCTGCAACCGTGAAGACCTGCATTGACGCCACGCAGAAGCTCGGCGGCGAGAACTACGTTCTGTGGGGCGGACGCGAAGGCTATGAGACCCTGCTCAACACAGACATGAAGCGCGAGCTCGATCAGCTCGGCCGGTTCCTCAATCTCGTCGTCGAGTATAAGCACAAAATCGGCTTCAAGGGCACGATCCTCATCGAGCCGAAGCCGCAGGAGCCGACCAAGCACCAGTACGACTACGATGTCGCGACCGTTTACGGCTTCCTCAAGAAGCACGGCCTCGAAAACGAGGTGAAGGTTAACATCGAGCAGGGCCACGCAATCCTCGCCGGCCATTCCTTTGAGCACGAGCTGGCGCTTGCTGGCGCGCTCGGCATCTTCGGCTCGATCGACATGAACCGCAACGACTACCAGTCCGGCTGGGATACCGACCAGTTCCCGAACAATGTGCCGGAAATGGCGCTCGCCTACTACCAGGTTCTGCAGAACGGCGGCTTCACCACCGGCGGCACGAACTTTGATGCGAAGCTGCGCCGCCAGTCGCTCGATCCGGCAGACCTACTGATCGGCCACATCGGCGGCATGGATTGCTGCGCCCGCGGTCTCAAGGCCGCCGCCAAGATGGTCGAGGACAAGGCCCTTTCGAAGCCGCTTGCCGACCGCTATGCAGGCTGGGATTCGGCCGAAGGCCAGAAGCTCTTCCGCGGCGAATACTCGCTCGAACAGATTGCTCACTGGGTTGAAAACAAAGACGTCAATCCGCAGCCGAAGTCCGGCAAGCAGGAACTGCTGGAAAATATCGTCAACCGCTACGTTTGATCGGCGGTTGATTGGAGGAGGGTCGGGAAGCGAAGGCTTCCCGGCTTTTCGCTGAAGCGAAGCGGCGAATACGTCGTGAAGTGGACATTCAAGCGGGTGAAATAAATGCAATCGCGGGTGCTATTCGCGCCGGGACTATCCCGCTAGCCGATGTCAGCGTTTTGTCCATCGCCGCGACGGTGCGCCGACCGAATTGCGCACCACAAGATCCGGACGCAGCAGGATTTCAGTCTCCGCCGGCTGACCGTCGGAGAGAAATTCCAGAAGTAGCGCCATCGCCTGCTTGCCGATCGCCGTTCGCGGCTGGCGGATGGTGGTGAGCGGCGGCGACATGAAGACGGCCTGTGGCACGTCATCGAAGCCCGTCACCGAGAAGTCCGTCGGAATGTCGTAGCCGCGGGCGCCGAGGCCGATCATCACGCCGATCGCCGTCTGGTCGTTCACACACATGAAGGCGGTCGGCAGTGTGTCGCGCATGAAAAGCTGCTCGACGGCGTGACGGCCGCTTTCTAGGGTCCCGTCGCCTTCGAGGATGATGCGCATTTCGGGCGCAACCCCCGCTGCATCGAGCCCGGCGTCATAGCCCTGACGCCGCCTGCTATAGGCAAGGCGTGTACGCGAATCGCCGATGAAGGCAATGTTGCGGTGGCCCTCGGCAAGCAGCAGATCGACCGCTTTTCGGGCGCCTTCCACATCGTCGACGCCGACATAAGGGATGCCGCCATTGAAAACCGGTTCGAAGACGCCGACGCTTGGCGGCAGACGGGCGGTCATCGTCTGATGGCCGAAAGGCAGGATGCCGGTAAAGAGGATCAGCCCGGCGGCCTGGTTGGAATTCAGGAATTTCAGATACTCGAGGCCGCGCTGGGCATCGTTCTGCGTATGGCCGATCAGGATGCCGTAGCCATGGGCGCGGGCTTCATTCTCAAGGCCGACGAGAATGTTGGAGAAATTCGGGTCCCCGATATCGGGGGCGACCACGAGAATCATGTTCGACCGGCCGAGCCGCAGGCTGCGGGCCATGGCATTCGTGGTGTAGCCGGTGATGGCGATCGCCTGATTGACTTTCAGGCGTGTCGAGTTCGCGACCTTTTCCGGCATATGGATTGCCCGCGATACCGTCGCGATCGAAACCTCGGCGATCCGAGCGACGTCTTCTATGGTTGCGGGCGTAGAATTCGACACTGCGTCCTGCCTTGGGATGCCTTCGCCGCGACACTACACAGACTTGCCGGGAGGTCAAACGCCGGGGTCGGCAGATCTGTGTGCAACAATGATGTAAACCTTTACATGCGTCGTGTAAAGGTTTACATATGGCCTCAAGCGGATGGGAGCCGCAGGGGAGGAAGCCAATCAATGAGTGTGGATCCAGTCGACACCGCGCCTGTGGTGTTGTCCGCGCGGCGCATCTGCAAGTCGTTCAGCGGCGTGCAAGTCCTCTTCAGTGTCAATTTCGATCTGCGCGCCGGCGAAATCCATGCTTTGATGGGTGAAAACGGCGCGGGCAAGTCGACCTTGGTCAAGGTTATGTCCGGCTTCGAGCAGCCAAGCTCGGGTGAGATTTTGCTCGACGGCAAGCCGGTCGTGCTGCCGGCCAACGGCGCGGCCGAAGCGCTGGGCATCGTTCTCATCCATCAGGAATTCAATCTCGCCGAACATCTGACGGTCACTGAGAGCCTTTTCCTCGGCCGCGAAGTCACACATTTCGGCGTGCTCGATCGCAAGTACATGCGCGCCGAGACCCGCAAGGCACTCGATCTCCTGGGTTCGCACGTCGACGAGAATGCCATCATCGGCACATTGTCGATCGCCGATAAACAGATGGTGGAAATCGCCAAGGCAATCAGCCGCGATGCGCGCGTCGTCATCATGGACGAGCCGACGGCGGTGCTGTCGCGCGAAGAGACGAATTTCCTGTTCCGGCAGGTGCGCAAGCTGCGCGACAAGGGCACAAGCTTCATCTTCGTGTCTCACAAGCTCGACGAGGTGATGGAAATCACCGATCGCGTGACCGTGCTGCGCGATGGTCAGTGGGTCAAGACGGCCCCCACCTCGATGCTCGACGGCGAGTCGATTGCGCAGCTGATGGTCGGGCGCGAGCTCTCAAGTCTTTATCCCACCAAGGTGGAGCCCAACGTCGACGAGGAAGTCGTCCTCCGGGTCGAAAGCGTGTCGACGGGTTATGTTCAGGATGCCAGTTTCGAGGTTCGCAAGGGTGAGATCATCGGCTTTTCAGGCATGATCGGCTCCGGTCGTACGGAGCTGATGGAGGCGATTGCCGGGCTTCGCAGCCGTGCTTCGGGAGAGGTCCACATTCGCGGTGAATCGGTTCCGTCGGGCGATGTGCATGCCGCCAATCGCGCCGGGCTTGCCTACATGACGAAGGATCGCAAATCGAAGGGCCTGCTCCTGCGCTCCGGCATGATGACCAATCTGACGCTGCAGTCGCTCGGCCAGCATTCGCGGCACGGCTATCTCAGCCCGAGCAGCGAGGCGAAGGCGCTCGCCAAGGCGCGGCGGCGCTTCGATATCCGCGTTCGCGATACCAATATCGTTGCCGGCCGCATGTCGGGCGGCAACCAGCAGAAGCTGCTGCTTGCCAAGGTCATGGAGACCGAGCCCGAAATCATCATCATCGACGAGCCGACGCGCGGCATCGATGTCGGCACCAAGCAGCAGATCTATCATTTCATTTCGGCGCTGGCGCGCGACGGACGGTCGATCATTGTCGTCTCCTCGGAGATGCCTGAGGTGATCGGCCTCTGCACACGGGTCGCCGTGATGCGCGAGGGACGGATCGTCGGCGTGCTCGAAGGCGACGAGATCTCCGAACAGGAGATCATGCGCTACGCCGCCGGATTGAAGAAGAAAGCCGCCTGACGCTGGCGGGGAGGCGGCTGCGCTTGGCGCGCCGCGCAGATATGATGCCCATCGAATTTTGGGCGGGAGGTTGGTTTGGAGACGAGTGTGAACGAGGAGACCAGGGAGATCAGGCGTCGGCCCTGGCGGGATATCGACCTGCGGGCCATTGCGCCTTTTGCAGCCCTGATATTGCTGCTGATCGTGGGCGCGCTGGTCAATCCGAACTTCATCGGCATCACCAATCTTGCCAATGTCGCGACGCGCTGCGCCTTCATAGCCATCATTGCTGTCGGCGCCACCTTCGTCATTTCTGCGGGGGATCTCGACCTTTCCGTTGGCTCGATGGTGGCCTTCGTCGCCAGTCTGATGATCCTGTTGATGAATTCCGGTGTGATTGCCGATCCGACGTTGATGCTGGCCGCTGCGCTCCTATTCACGCTCGTTGCCGGCGCGCTCTGCGGACTTGCGAATGGCCTGATCACCACGGTCGGCAGGATCGAGCCTTTCATTGCCACTCTCGGCACCATGGGTATTTATCGCGGCCTGACAACCTGGCTCTCGCAGGGCGGGGCGATTACGCTGCGCTCGCCCGACATCCAGACGCTTTACCGTCCAGCCTATTTTGGCAGCATTCTCGGCGTGCCGGTGCCGATCGTCGTAATCCTGGCGGTCACGGCGGTTGCGGCCTTCATTCTCTATCGCACGCGCTACGGTCGCCACGTCGTTGCTGTCGGTTCCAACAGCGATGTCGCGCGCTATTCCGGCATTGCGGTCAATCGCGTGCGCACCATTGCCTTCGTCATCCAGGGGCTCTGTGTCGCCATCGCTGTGCTGCTCTGCGTGCCACGCCTCGGATCGACCTCGGCAACGACGGGCATTCTGTGGGAGCTGCAGGCTATCACCGCCGTCGTTGTCGGCGGCACGGCGCTGAAGGGCGGTGCCGGCCGTGTCTGGGGCACGATCTGTGGTGCCTTCATTCTCGAACTCGTCGGCAACATCATGCTGCTGTCGAACTTCATCAGCGAATATCTCATCGGTGCGATCCAGGGTGCGATCATCATCATCGCCATGCTGGTGCAGCGCTCGCTGGTCCGGAAAGCATAGGCCGGACCGACTTCAGAAATTAGCCGGGATCACAGGGCGTCCGGTTGACGGTAGGAAAAGTCCCTGACGTTTATTGGGAGGAAATAGAATGCGCAAACTCATGTTGGGTCTTGCGGTTGCGGCCGTCACCCTTGCCGGTACCGCATACGCACAGGATAAGAAGTTCACCATCGGCGTGTCCATTCCGGCCGCCGACCATGGTTGGACCTCGGGCGTCGTGTTCCATGCCGAACGCATCGCCAAGAAGCTGATGGAACAGCATCCGGGCCTGAACGTCATCGTCAAGACCTCGCCGGATGCCGCCAGCCAGGCGAACGCGGTGCAGGATCTTGACACGCAGGGCATCGATGCCCTCGTCATCCTGCCGTCGGATCCGGATCCGCTCGTCAACGCCATCAAGGAAGTCAAGGGCAAGGGTAAATACGTCGCTCTCGTTGACCGCGCGCCGTCGACCAACGACGACTCCGTCCGCGACCTTTACGTTGCTGGAAACAACCCGGCGCTCGGCGAAGTCGCCGGCAAGTACATCGCTGCGCAGACGCCGGACGCCGAAGTCGTCGTCATCCGCGGTCTGCCGATCCCGATCGATCAGCAGCGCCAGGACGGCTTCGACAAGGGCATTGCCGGCTCCAAGGTCAAGGTTCTCGACCGTCAGTACGGCAACTGGAACCGCGACGATGCCTTCAAGGTCATGCAGGACTACCTGACGAAGTATCCAAAGATCGACGTGGTCTGGTGCCAGGATGACGACATGGCTGTCGGCGTGTTGCAGGCGATCGAGCAGGCCAAGCGTACCGACATCAAGTATGTCGTCGCCGGCGCCGGCTCCAAGGACATGGTCAAGAAGGTCATGGACGGCGACAAGTTGATCCCGGTCGATGTTCTCTATCCGCCGGCAATGGTCGGTACGGCCATGGAACTGACGGCAGCCGGCCTCTACGGCCAGGTTCCGGTTCGCGGCACCTTCGTCCTCGACGCGACGCTCGTCACCAAGGACAATGCCAAGGACTTCTACTTCCCGGATTCTCCGTTCTGATCATCTGATCCCGGTGCGCCCATCCGACAGGATGGGCGCATTTTCTTTGTCTGATCGTCAGGAGTTTCCGCAATGCGGCACGTACCTCTTGCGGCTTCCGGATAGGCATGATTAGTTTCAACTGCTTTCAACTTTTCAGCGACATCGGCCGTAAGCCCGTGGAGGCGCCTTATTCCGCCGAAGGGTACGCTAGAAGGCTCCATAAACGTTTACGGTCGACATCAGGGAGGATTCTGACATGAAGACGATCAAAGGGCCGGGCTTGTTCCTCGGGCAGTTCGCGGGCGATGTTGCGCCTTTCAACTCATGGGATGCCATCACCAAATGGGCCGCTGATACCGGCTACAAAGGCGTGCAGGTTCCGACCTGGGCGGGCCAGCTGATCGATCTGAAGAAGGCCGCAAGCTCCAAGGATTATTGCGACGAATTCGCCGGCAAGGCGCGCGAGAACGGTGTGGAAGTCACCGAATTGTCGACGCACCTGCAAGGGCAGCTTGTCGCCGTTCATCCGGCCTATGACGAAGCCTTCGACGGTTTTGCCGCACCCGAGGTGCGCGGTAATCCGAAGGCGCGGCAGGAGTGGGCCGTCGAGCAGGTCAAGATGGCGCTGACGGCCTCAAAACACCTCGGCATCAAGGCGCATGCCACCTTCTCCGGCGCGCTCGCCTGGCCCTTCATTTATCCGTGGCCGCAGCGTCCGGCCGGTCTCGTCGAGACCGCATTTGACGAGCTTGCGCGCCGCTGGAAGCCGATCCTCGATCACGCAGATGCTCAAGGCGTCGATGTCTGCTACGAGATCCATCCCGGCGAAGACCTGCATGACGGCGTCACCTACGAGATGTTCCTGGAGCGCGTCGGAAACCATCCGCGCGCCAACATGCTCTACGACCCGTCGCACTATGTCCTGCAGTGCCTCGACTATCTGGAGAACATCGACATCTACAAGGACCGCATCAAGATGTTCCACGTCAAGGATGCGGAGTTCAATCCGACAGGGCGGCAGGGTGTCTACGGCGGTTATCAGGGCTGGGTCGAGCGCGCCGGCCGCTTCCGGTCGCTGGGCGACGGCCAGGTCGATTTCGGCGCCGTCTTTTCGAAGATGACCGCGAACGACTTCGACGGCTGGGCAGTGGTCGAATGGGAATGCGCCCTCAAACATCCGGAAGACGGTGCGCGCGAAGGGGCCGAATTCGTCAAGGCACATATCATCCGCGTGACGGAAAAGGCGTTCGACGATTTCGCCGGCAGCGGCACGGACCAGGCTGCGAATAGGCGGATGCTAGGGCTTTAAAGAGCAGTCCCCTCCCCAACCCCTCCCCACAAGGGGGAGGGGCTTTGGCCGCGGCGCTGCCGCGCGTTCTCTCCCCCTTGTGGGGGAGATGCCCGGCAGGGCAGAGGGGGACTTGTCTTCAAGCGATCAGATTTCAGGAGGAAATAATGACAATCGAAAGCAAAGACGAGCAGACCCGCGAGCCGCGCATTCGTCTCGGCATGGTGGGCGGTGGCGCCGGCGCCTTTATCGGAGCCGTCCACCGCATGGCTGCCCGGCTCGACGACAAGTTTGAACTCGTTGCGGGAGCACTGTCTTCCACGCCGGAAAAGGCGGTCGCATCGGGCCGTGAGCTTGGCCTCGACCCGTCGCGCACCTATTCCAGCTATCGCGAGATGGCGATCCGCGAAGCGAAGCTGAAGAACGGCATCGAGGCGGTCTCGATCGTTACGCCGAACCATGTCCATTATGACGCCGCCAAGGAGTTTCTGAAGCGGGGCATGCATGTCATCTGCGACAAGCCGCTGACCTCCAATCTGGCCGATGCGAAGAAGCTCAAGAAGGTGGCCGACGAAAGCGGTGCGCTTTTCGTGCTGACGCACAATTACACCGGTTATCCGATGGTGCGTCAGGCCAGGGAAATGATTGCCAATGGCGAGCTTGGCGATATCCGCGTCGTGCAGGCGGAATATCCGCAAGACTGGCTGACCGAGGCGGTCGAGCAGACGGGCCAGAAGCAGGCGGCATGGCGCACCGACCCGGCGCAGTCCGGCGTCGGCGGTTCGACGGGCGATATCGGCACGCATGCCTATAACCTCGCCAGCTTCGTCAGCGGCCTTGAGCTCGACAGTCTGGCGGCCGATCTCGACAGCTTTGTTCCGGGCCGCCGGCTGGACGACAACGCCCACGTCATGCTGCGCTTCAAGGCCAAGAGTTCGGAAAAGCCGGCCAAGGGCATGCTTTGGTGCAGTCAGGTAGCGCCCGGTCATGAGAACGGTCTGAAGGTCCGTGTTTACGGCACCAAGGGTGGTATCGAGTGGGTTCAGGCCGATCCGAACTATCTCTGGTTCACACCGTTCGGCGAGCCGAAGCGACTGATCACCCGCGGCGGCGCCGGAGCAGGGGCCGCTGCGGCCCGCGTATCGCGCGTTCCGTCGGGTCATCCGGAAGGCTATCTGGAAGCCTTTGCGACCATCTACACCGAAGCCGCTCACGCAATCCACGCGGCGAAAAAAGGCAAGGCCGTTGACAAGGCCGTCATCTACCCGACCGTCGATGACGGCGTGAAGGGCGTTGCCTTCGTCGAGGCCTGCGTTGCTTCCTCCAAGAGGAACGGCGCCTGGGTCAAGGTCTGATCTTCGCGCCAATCGCCTGATTGATGCAACTTTTGAGCGCACTCTCTTCAATCTTAGGGAGTGCGCTCATTATCGTTTAACAGTGCCGTGGCAGAAGTGGGTGCAACCGGATGGAGAGACCCCATGAAATCTTCTGCCAGACTACTGACATGTGCATTGGCGCTCGCAGCGTTTCCGGCATTGTCGCAGGAAGTTCCCAATCGGGTGCCCAACTTCTATGCTGGCCAGCGCGTTCCCGGAATGGTGAACGTACAGACGACTGTCTCCTTGTCGGTTCCTGTTGACGCGGCGCAGGAACTTGCCGACCAGATCAAGGCGGCCCAGAAAGGATTTTACGTCATGGCCGGCGGGCAATGCGATCTCATTCTGGAGACGCTGGCCGAGAGCTGCCAGATTACCAATCTCACGAGCAGCGCGGATCTCAATCGCGGCTCGCGAAACGACATCATCGTGCGCGGCACTGTCACCATGGCCGTGAAGCTGAAGGACAGCCCGCAGAAGCCTTGATGCCGTTTCTTCGGCGTTAGGATGATCGAAGCGGCAGTTATCTGCCGCCTCTGATCGTGCGAGACTGTTTTAGGCTGCCACTTGCTTTCGCTTCATCAGCGCATCGATGCTGAACGGACCGGCACCGGCCGCGACGAAGTACAGGAATAGGAAGCAGAAGAGGATTGCGGCCACGCCGCCATTCTGCGCCGGGTAGAAGCTCTTCGGCGCATGCGCGATGAAATAGGCGAAAGCCATCAGGCCGGCGAGGACGAAAGCTGCAACGCGCGTCTTGAAGCCGACCAGCACAAGGAAGCCCAGCGTCAGTTCCAGCAACCCTGCGATCCATGGGAGCGAGCCGACCGGTGGAACGCTCGCTGCGGCCGGAAAATGCAGGATCTTCTGCGTTCCGTAGCTGAAGAGTACAAACGACGAGACGATGCGCAGCACGCTGAGAAGATGGGGCTGCAGCAGATGGATCGAAGAGAGCATAGGATTCCTTTCATCCCCCAAGAATTCAGAGACGTCTCTATCGACGGTCGCCGGAATGACAA
Source organism: Rhizobium sp. P32RR-XVIII (assembly GCF_012641395.1). Classification (GTDB taxonomy): domain Bacteria; phylum Pseudomonadota; class Alphaproteobacteria; order Rhizobiales; family Rhizobiaceae; genus Rhizobium. Next base: position 91,239 of record NZ_JABAIH010000006.1, read on the forward strand.
ATCACGACTGCTGACATTAGCGTTATCGGATATAGCTGGAGGCGCGGCCAGATTCCACGGCGCCGATCGCCCAGCGGAGAATGGCGCACCTGCAACGTTACAGTTTAGTCTGTACAAGCCATCGATGCTTGGCTAAACCGCCACTATGCCGCAATCCACGGGGTTCCAGATGTACGATCCGAAGCTTCTTGCCGCTCGCTTTCCGGGCGATTTCACCTTTGGCGTTGCAACGGCTGCTTTCCAGATCGAGGGCGCCTCAAGGGCCGACGGGCGTAAGCCGTCCATCTGGGACGCCTTCTGCAACATGCCGGGGCGCGTCTATAACCGCCAGAACGGTGATGTCGCCTGCGATCACTACAATCGCCTCGATGAGGACCTCGATCTCATCAAATCGATGGGTGTGAAGGCGTACCGTTTTTCGATTGCCTGGCCACGCATTATTCCCGACGGCACCGGACCGGTGAACGAAGCCGGCCTCGATTTCTACGATCGTCTGGTCGACGGCTGCAAGGCGCGCGGCATCAAGACCTTCGCTACGCTCTATCATTGGGACCTGCCGTTGACCTTGATGGGAGATGGCGGCTGGACGGCGCGTTCGACGGCTTACGCCTATCAGCGCTACGCCCAGACCGTCATGCGCCGTCTTGGCGACCGGCTCGACAGCGTGGCCACGTTCAACGAACCATGGTGCATCGTCTGGCTCAGCCACCTTTACGGCATCCATGCGCCGGGCGAACGTAATATGCAGGCAGCGCTCTATGCCATGCACACCATGAACCTTGCCCACGGTCTCGCCGTCGAAGCTGTCCGGTCCGAAGCGCCGAATGTTCCGGTGGGCCTAGTGCTCAACGCGATGTCCGTCATTCCAGGTTCGCAGAGCGAGGCAGACCTTGCTGCCGGTGAGCGGGCGCATCAGTTCCACAATGGTGCCTTCTTCGATCCCGTCTTCAAGGGCGAATATCCGCCGGAGTTCGTGGCAGCGCTCGGCGATCGCATGCCGATGGTCGAGGACGGCGATTTGAAGATCATCAGCCAGAAGCTCGATTGGTGGGGCCTCAACTATTACACGCCTTTGCGCGTTGGCGACGATCCGGCCAGGAGCGGCGATTTTCCTTGGACGCTTGAGGCGCCGCGTGTCAGCGACGTGAAGACCGATATCGGCTGGGAAGTCTATGCGCCGGGCCTGAAGAATGTCGTCGAGGATCTTTATCGCCGCTACGAGTTGCCGGAGTGCTACATCACCGAAAACGGGGCCTGCTACAACATGGGCATCGTCAATGCGGAGGTCGACGATCAGCCGCGCCTCGATTATTACAGCGATCACCTTGCTGTCGTCGCCGATCTCATCAAGGATGGCTATCCGATGCGCGGCTATTTCGCCTGGAGCCTGATGGACAATTTCGAGTGGGCGGAAGGCTACAAGATGCGTTTCGGCCTAGTCCATGTCGACTATGAAACGCAGGTGCGCACCGTCAAGAAGAGCGGCAAGTGGTATCGCGAGCTTGCGAGCCAGTTTCCCAAGGGCAATCACAAGACGACATGACCGCACTGCCGATGGCGCGAATCGAAGCGAAGGCGTAAGCCGGACCGCATGGAAAAGCCGATCCTACTCTATGCGCTTTGTGGCAGCCAGCGGCTGGCCTCGACGAACCGCCTGCTGCTGGAAGCCCTTAGCGAGCATGCGCCTGAGGGCATATCGATCGAAATCTGCGATCTGATCGGCGACCTGCCGATCTTCAATCCTGATCGGGAAGGCGAGAGCACGCCGGCGGTCGTCGAAGAGTTTGCGACGAAGGTCCGCGCGGCAGATGGCGTCATCGTCGCCTGTCCGGAATATGCGCATGGCATCCCAGGGGGTTTCAAGAATGCTCTGGACTGGCTGGTCTCCCGTGACGAGGTGCCGTTCAAGCCGCTGATGCTCGCTCACACCTCGCATCGCGGCGAATTCGTACTGTCACAGCTGCAAGAGGTACTGACGACGATGTCCTTTGCGATCATTCCGCAGGCTTTCCTGAGAGTCCCGGTTCTCGGCAAGACGCCAGATGCGCAACGAGAGGCGCTGATGGCTGCGGCGAAAGATGGAATTCTGGCGGTTGCCCTGAATACCTTCCGCGCAGCGATCGAGAAGACCGCCTTCTGAATGGCGTTTCTCCTGAAGTGAGAGGCTTTTTTCTTCGGCGCTCAATTCAAAGAAAAAATCTCTCTGTTTAATCCGCTATCATTCCGCCCATAAGATATGGCGTTTCGCGGCGCATGGCTGCCATGCGTGGATGAAATTGAACGTTACGGTTTTGCAATGTTAAAGACTGCCTCTCTGTTCCGAATGCGCTACCGAATGCCGGCCTGACTCAAGCGCCTGTCCTGGGCCCTTCGATGCGCACAGGATTTTTTGAACTTCGAGAGCATAGATGCAACCCGACCCCAAACCCGCCGCCGCAAATGCCGTTGTCTTTGAGAATGTATCGAAACGCTTCGGCGCCGAAGGCAAATCCTTCACCGCCGTTGACGCGGTCGATTTTGCCGTCGCGCGCGGCTCCATCACCGGCATCATCGGCCGCTCCGGCGCCGGCAAGTCGACGCTGATCCGCCTTGTCAATGGGCTGGAGCGCCCGACAAGCGGCAAGGTCATCGTCGACGGTGTCAATGTGCCCGATCTGGATGAGGCCGGCCTACGGGCTCTCCGCCGTTCGGTTGGCATGATCTTCCAGCATTTCAACCTGCTTTCCTCGCGCACTGCCTACGGGAATGTCGCGCTGCCCCTGGAAATCGCCGGTTTCGATCGGGATGCCATCCGCGCGCGCGTCGAGCCTCTGCTCGATCTCGTTGGCCTTTCCGACAAGCGCGACCGCTATCCGGCCGAACTTTCCGGCGGCCAGAAGCAGCGCGTTGGTATCGCCCGCGCGCTTGCCACGCAGCCGAAGCTCTTGCTTTCCGACGAAGCGACCTCGGCGCTCGACCCGGAAACCACCCAGTCGATCCTCGAACTGCTGAAGCGCATCAATGCCGAGCTCGGCCTTACCGTGCTTCTGATCACGCACGAGATGGAAGTCGTCAAAGCCGTTACAAGCGACGTCGCCGTAATCGACCGGGGCGTTATCGTCGAGCGCGGCCGCACCTTCGATGTATTCACACGGCCGCAACATGCGACGACGCGGGCGCTTCTTGCCGGCCTCCCGGGCTCGAAGCTTCCGACAGCGCTCGCATCCAGCCTGCAGCCGCAAAAGGCGGCGGGCGGGCGCGTTGCCGTGCGTGTCACTTTCTTCGGCGCGACCGCGGAACAGCCGCTGATCTCGCAGCTTATTCAAACATTGGGTTCGGACATCAATATCATCGCCGGCACGGTCGATGAGATCGGCGGAGAGCCCTATGGCTCGCTCATCATCGCCTATTCGGCCGATGATGCGACCACCGCGAAAGCGGACAGATTCTTCGAAATGAATGGCCTCATTGCGGAGGTGCTCGGCTATGTCGCCTGATATGCTCTTCAACCTGCTCTACAAGGCGCTTCTCCAGACGCTGCAGATGGTGGCCATCTCCGGCCTCGTCGGCTCGCTGATCGGCCTGCCGATCGGCGTATTCCTGGCGACCAGCGGCAAGGGCGAGCTTTTCCCGGCCCCCGTCAGCAACCGCGTCATTGGCGCGATCGTCAACGCGGCGCGCTCGACGCCCTTCATCATCCTCGTCGTGGCCATCATTCCCTTCACCCGCCTCGTCACCGGCACCTCGATAGGCACCTATGCGGCGATCGTGCCGCTTACGATCGCGACCATTCCTTTCGTCGCGAGACTTGCGGAGGCGGCGATCCGCGAGGTGGACAAGGGCTTGATTGAGGCTGCCCGCGCCATGGGCGCGACACCGCTGCAGATCGTCTTCAAGGTGCTGCTTGCCGAAGCCAAGCCCGGGCTTGCCCTGGCGCTCACTCTCACGCTGGTCAGCCTGGTCGGTTATTCCGCCATGGTCGGCGCGGTTGGCGGCGGCGGCCTCGGAGACCTCGGCATCCGCTACGGCTACCAGCGCTTCATGCCGGAAGTGATGCTTGCTGTCGTCGTGGTGCTGATCGTGCTCGTCCAGCTCATCCAGAGCGCGGGCGATGCGCTCGCCCGCCGCTTCGACAAGCGCAGCCGTAAGACCTGATTTCCGAAATCCAGCCTCCCAAGACTGGCCGCTTGCCAACCTGTTTGAACGATAACTGAAGGAGACATCCATGAAGAAGCTCATCCTCGCAGCCGCACTCGCTGCCTTCGCCGCCTTCCCGGCGCTTGCGGAAACCATTAAGGTCGGCGTGACCCCCGGCGAGCACGCTCAGATCATGGAGAAGGTCAAGGAAATCGCAGCCAAGAAGGGCCTGGACGTCGAGATCCTCGAATTCTCCGACTATGTGGTTCCGAACCAGGCGCTGGCCGACGGCGAACTTAATGCCAATTCCTTCCAGCACCAGCCGTATCTAGACAACCAGATTGCCGACCGCGGCTTCGACATCGTCAGCGTCGGCCTCACCATTACCACCCCGATGGGCGTCTATTCCAAGAAGGTGAAGAACCTCGACGAGCTGAAGGATGGCGCGACGATCGGCATTCCGAACGATCCGACCAATGGCGGCCGTGCTCTTCTGGTCCTTGCCTCCAAGGGTCTGATCAAGGTGAAGCCGGATGCCGGATTGAAGGTGACCCCGGCCGACATTACCGAAAACCCGAAGAACATCGAGTTTGCCGAGCTTGATGCAGCCCAGCTGCCGCGCTCGCTGGATGATGTCGATGCCGCTGTTATCAACACCAACTACGCGCTGGAAGCTGGCCTCAACCCGAAGAAGGATGCGATCGCCATCGAACGCGAAAAGTCTCCCTATGCAAACGTCATTGCGGTGCGCAGTCAGGACAAGGATCAGCCCTGGGTCAAAACCCTGGTGGAGTCTTATCACAGCGATGCCGTCAAGCAGTTCATCGCTGACACCTTCAAGGGTACCGTGATCGCCAGCTGGTAAGCGAGAGCTTAAATTTCCGGCTTGATCTGACCCTTCCCGCTTGGCGGGAAGGGTCTTTTTCGTTTTTAAAATTCGCATTTGAAAAAGTCATGCTGAGCAATTCTCGTGCTGCGGCTTTAACCGTTTTTGAAACCTTGGCTGGCAAGGTCCCCGAGGGTTGAGGATCAATGTATGCCTGCGTTCTTTGGGCAGAAAAGCCAGTATTCGGGGATCGGCCGCCATACGACCGTCGTAGGTGTCCTGTTTTCCTTTGCGCTCATCGTAGCAGTGGTGACCGTCATGGTGCTGACGGCGCTGTCACATGTGGCCGAGAACGCCAACGTTCTTGATGACGAGCGTTCGCGGGAGACGACGACAGGCGCGATCAAGACAGTCCAGGAGCAGCTTGGCGCCACGCTCAACGACTATTCGACATGGAACGATGCCGTGGCCAATGTCTATTCTGCGGATGGGATGGCTTGGACGATCGATAACTACGGTGAAGCGTCCGCCGACACTCCGCTTTTCGACATGACGATCGTCATTGGCGACGACAAGAAGCCGCTGATTGCCTATCGCAACGGCCAGCCGATGAAGGAAGCGCTCAGCGATTTCTTCTCGCCGTCCCTCTGGGCGCTGTTCGATAGCGTGAAGACGGCCGGTCTGCAGTCGCCAGAGGCCGTCGGCTTCGTCGGTACGAAGCGCGGAGTTGCCATGGTTGGCCTTGCACTCGTGCGGGGGAAATTCGGTACTCTGGATGTGCCAGCCGGTCAGCGCCGCTATCTGATCCTTGTGCGCCATCTGACCGATAAAAAGATCGCAGCGCTCGGCGAGACCTATCTCATCCCCGGTTTGAAGCTGGTGCCATCGACGTACGACGCGCAATATTCCGTGGCAATCAATGACGCGGCGGGAAGGGCGCTCGGCAAACTCGTTTGGGTTTCCCGCTCCCCGGGCGACATCGGCTACGCACAGGTGTGGCCAATGGTTGTCAAAGCGCTCGGTCTTGTCGGGCTGTTTTTTGCCGTGCTGCTCGTCATTGGCTGGCTCGCCGGACGCCGCCTCAAGGCGGAGGAAATCAGCGCTCGCGAGGACGCGCTGCGCGATCGCCTGAGCGGGCTCTCGAACCGCGAGGGTCTCGGGTTTGCCGTCGACGAGATCGTTGCCGAGGCGACGCAAACCGGCAAGAGCGTATTGCTTCTCTATCTTGATCTTGACGGGTTCAAGGAAGTCAACGACAGCTACGGCCACGGCACCGGCGACCAGTTGATCCGCGCGGTTGCAGCGGGCCTCAGGATGCTGATACCTGAAGGCGCGGTTCTGGCTCGCATCGGCGGCGATGAATTCGCGATTGCTTTCCTGTCCGACGGCGGCAACGCCGATGCTCTCCAGCTTTCGGAACAGATACTCGATTTCCTGGCCGAACCACTGGAAATTGGCCGCCGGGTTGTCGTCGTAGGCGCCAGCATCGGCATCGCGATGTCTGCGGCCGGCGCGATTGGCCGCGAAGAATTGGTCCGCCGTGCCGATCTGGCGATGTACAAGGCAAAGGAAGCCGGCCGGGCGCGCATGACGCTTTACGATCCACTCATGGATGCCGACCGGGAGGAGCGCAATGCGCTCGAACTCGACCTGCGCACGGCGATCGACACCGGCGATCTGACGCTCGTATACCAGCCGCTGATCGATGCCTCCACACACGAGATGTATGGCGTCGAAGCCCTGGTGCGTTGGAATCGCCCCGGCCATGGCCCGGTCTCGCCAGAGATATTCATTCCGATTGCGGAAACCAGCGGACTTATCGAGGCGCTCGGCCTCTTCGTGCTGCGCAAGGCCTGCGAGACCGCCAAGCAATGGCCGGAACTGCGCGTGGCGGTAAATGTCTCCCCCGGTCAGTTCCGCAATCCGGCCTTTGCTGACTACGTGCGCTACGTCCTTAAACAGACGGGCATCGAGGCAGAGCGCGTGACGCTGGAGATCACTGAAGGCTATATGATCCAGAACCCGCAGCGCACACGCCAGTCCATCGAGCGGCTGAAGACGCTCGGCCTCAAGATTGCGCTCGATGATTTCGGTTCGGGTTTTTCATCGATCGGCTATCTGCGCCAGTTCGGTTTCGACCGCATCAAGATCGACCGTTCGCTGGTCCAGGGCGTTACCGAAAGCGACAGCCAGCGCGAAATGCTGCAGGCGACAGTTGCCCTTGCCCGTTCACTCAACATTCCGGTGACAGCCGAGGGCATCGAGACGGAAGAGCAGGCGCTTGCCGTCCGTCTCTTCGGCTGTGATAGCCTGCAGGGCTTTTTCTTCAGCAAGCCGGTGCCGGCGGACAGGATCACCGAGATGCTGGAAGAAGGCCGTCGGCCCGACCGTTTGGGGCGTGCGACAAGCGCAGCTTAAGTCCCGATGTGCTTCTGCCCGCGCTTCCTGGCGAGCGCGATCTGATGCTGCCGCTGGCGGTAGCGCAGCCGGTCGTCTTCCGTGCGCGTGTGATAGCAGTTGCTGCAGGAGACGCCCTCTTCAAAGAGAGGCGAACTGATCTCTTCGACCGTGATCGGATTGCGGCAGGCATGACAAAGCTTGTGCTCGCCTTCCTTCAACCCATGCTCGACCGAAACGCGCTCGTCGAAGACGAAGCAGGCGCCGTCCCATAGGCTTTCTTCCTGCGGAACTTCTTCCAGATATTTCAGGATTCCGCCCTTGAGGTGGTATACCTCGTCGAAGCCCTGCTCCTTCATGAAGGCTGTCGCCTTTTCGCAGCGGATGCCTCCGGTGCAATACATGGCGATCTTTGGCTTGTTATGCAGACCGGGGTTCTGACGCACCCATTCGGGAAACTCGCGAAAGGTCTTCGTCTTCGGGTCAACGGCGCCGCGGAAGGTGCCGATCGCCGTTTCGTAGTCGTTGCGGGTGTCGATGACGATGGTGTCGGGATCGGAGATCAGCGCATTCCAATCCTGCGGCGTCACATAGGTGCCGACGACCTTGTTGGGGTCGACATCTTCGACACCCATCGTCACGATCTCTTTCTTCAGCTTCACCTTCATGCGCAGGAACGGCATCTTGGACGCCCGGCTTTCCTTGTGCTCCAGCGCTGAAAATTCCGGCTGCGCCCGCAGATAGTCAAGCACTGTGTCGATGCCGGCATCCGGCCCGGCGATCGTCCCGTTGATGCCCTCATGCGCCAGAAGCAGCGTGCCCTTCACGCCGTTTTCCTCGCAAAGCGCCTGCAAAGGCTCACGCAGGCTCTCGAAGCGAGGCACAGATACAAAATGATAAAGCGCCGCCACGAGGAACGGACTGGTGTGATTGATGCTGCCGGTCATGGGCGCTGAAATACAGAATATGGTCTCGCGGTGCAATCTCCTTCGGCGCCGCAGGAGGAAGCCCCGCTTGCTTCACGCCGCAGCGCGCCAGAGCACTTCGATGTGCTTTGCTTCCTTGGCCGGCTTGCCGGCAAAGACTGCCTCTGCTTTCACCAGTGAGTCGCGCCTGTCCTCCTGCTGGCGGTGGGCGATGCTGTCCAGCAGGCGCGACAGGTCGTCGTCTCGTGTAAAAAGCTGCGGCTCGGCTTCGACCAGTGCGCCGAGCACCGCAAGGTCGTGCACATGGCCGAGGATATCGACAAGTTCCTTCGTGTCTGCGCGGCGCGCTTTCATGGCAGCTGGCCAAAGCGGCGTCAGTAGTCGGTGATAAGCACGAAAATCCTGCGTGCGCTTACGCAGTTCGTGAAAGGCTTCGGCGGATGCTTCGTCGTGACATCTCGCAATTGCGGCACGGGCTTTTCTGGCCGTTCTCCGCCAGCCCTTGCCGACAAGGCGGATAGCTTTCTTGCCGCTTCCGCTAAAGGACACGTCGTCGAGCGCGGCGCGTGCCTCCTTCAGAACGTCCGCCGTTTCCTGCAGCTTCTGCTCGAGGCCGCTTTCGGCCTCGGCCATCCAGTCCCGACGCGCTTCGAGGATGGCGACGGTGCGGCCGAGCGCTTCGGCCTCCTCCATACTGCGCGCCTTCTCCTTCAGATACTCCACGGTTCCGATCAGCGCGGCAGCGTCGCGAATCGCGGAGAGCGATTTTGCTGCATCCCGGAGCCGCGCATTTTCGCGCTTCTGAAAATCGGGAACCTCGCGGGCGACGAGGCGGTAGAGTGAGCGCACCTTCTTGAGATTCTTACGGAAGTCATGGATGGCCTCATCTGCGCCATCCGGCTGCTGCTCGAGCGTGGCGATTGCCCGCCGCAGCTCCCTGCCGGCGGCATCGCGGAATTCATCGGTGAAGTCGGCGTCAGGCCGTATGCGAAAGGGCATCCTGATCGTACTCGAATTCGGTCGCGAGTGCTTGGTTGGAGTAGCGGAAATCGCCGGAAACTTCGCGTCCGAGCCAAGCGGGATGGGAGGGATCGTCCTTTTCGGACTTCATTTCCACTTCCGCAATCACGAGGCCTCGATGCGCACCGGAAAAGACGTCGACTTCCCAGACGAAGCCTGCATGCGGCACGCGGTAGCGCGTCTTTTCTATCACCAAACCGATGGCGCTTTGCAGCAGCTCCTCGGCGTCGGAAACGGGAATGTCGTACTCGAATTCGTCGCGGGTAACCGTGCTGCGGCCGATCTTGACCGTCAATCTTGCGCTTTTTCCGTCGAGAATGCGCACCCGCACAGAACGATCGTCCGTCGAGGCGATGTAACCCTGTCTGAGGATCGATCTCGTCTCGGCCTTTGAATGCCAGCCGTCGTTGCGTACTAGAAACTTCCGCTCGATCTCTTTCGCCATATCAGTGAACCTTTTGTGACGATGAAGGTACCGTAGCGTAATTTTCCCGGTGGCGATACCCGTGTTGTTGCCGAGGTCGATTTGTCTCGACAACGATGGCTCCTGGGGGTATTCGGAACCCGAATTCAATCGTTTAAAGGAACCATCCGGCCATGGGCGAGAAGACAGAAAAGCTCCTTTCCATCCTCAAACTTCAGCCAGTCGTTCCGGTCCTGATCGTGGATGACGTGAAGTCGGGCGTTTTGTTGGCGCGCGCGCTGGTCGCCGGTGGGCTGAAGGCAATCGAAATCACGATGCGCACGCCCGCGGCGCTCGATGCGGTGCGCGCTGTCGCGGAAGAAGTCGAAGGTGCTGAAGTCGGCGCGGGTACGATCCTGAACGCCCAGCACTGGGAAGCGGCCGTTGCCGCGGGCTCTAAGTTCATCGTCAGCCCGGGCGCCACGCAGGAGCTGCTCGACGCCGCGGCGCAGTCGTCGGTTCCGCTGCTGCCGGGCGCTGCGACGGTAAGCGAAGTCATGGCGCTTCGCGAAGAGGGCTATCAGGTGCTGAAGTTCTTCCCCGCCGAACAGGCGGGCGGAGCCGCATATCTCAAGGCGCTCTCCTCACCGCTTGCCGGCACGCTCTTCTGCCCGACTGGCGGCATTTCGCTGAAGAATGCCAATGATTACTTGTCACTGCCAAACGTCGTCTGCGTCGGCGGCTCCTGGGTCGCCCCGAAGGAACTCGTTGCTGCAGGCGACTGGGCGGGTATTACGAAGCTCGCTTCCGAAGCGGCGGCATTGAAGGCCTGATATTTTTTCCTCAATCCGGGATGCCGGCGGTTTCCGCCGGCATTTGTATTTGCTGCCTGACCTCCTATCTTCATCTCTGGCGCTAATGGGAGATGACGAGGGATGTTCGACGCGAAAAAGCTTCTTGACCAGTTTCTAGGATCGCAAATTCCGGGCGTCGGCGGTACCGTCCGCGACCGGGCAGGCGATGCTGTCCAGTTGGCCAAGGACAATCCGTGGAAGGCTGGCGCGTTGGCGACTGTACTTCTTGGAACGAAGACGGGCCGCGGTATCGCGAGCAATGCGCTGACGATCGGCGGGCTGGCTGCCATCGCCGGCCTTGGCTACCAGGCCTATCAGAATTACAAGGAAGGTCAGGCGCCGGCCAAGCCTTCAGATCCGGCTTCGCCTTCGACACCGATCGTATTGTCAGCTCCCGCCGAATCCGGCTTCGGCCCGGAATCGCCCGCCGGCAGCAACGAATTCGCCCTTGTGCTGATCCGCGCAATGATCGCCGCGGCCAAGGCCGACGGGCATATCGACGATGCCGAGCAAGCGCTCATCATGGACAAGATGAAGGTTGCCGATGTCACCGGCGAAGCCGCATCCTTCATCGAACGCGAACTTGCCTCTCCGACCAATCTCGATGCGCTGGTTGCGGCCGCGAGGACCGAGGAGCAGAAGGTCGAACTCTATACGGCCTCGCGCCTGACGATCGAGCCGGAATCGCGCGCCGAGCGCGGCTATCTCGATCTCCTTGCCGGCCGTCTCGGCCTTGCGGATGCGCTTGTGGATCATATCGAGGCAACGGTTTCCTCCGCCAAGATCAGCTTGTCTCAGTGACATTGTGACCGGTTGCCTTTCAAAGGCGGCTGGCCTATCCACTCTTCGAGAAGAGGGGAGTGAACATGCGCGATCTATCGAATTTCAAGGTGCCAGCGCCCGGCTATGTGACGCTGAAGGGACGATATGTAACGGTCGAGCCTTATGTGCGTGAGAAGCATCTTCAAGCGCTTTGGGATGGCCTCGGCGGCATGGGCATCAATCCGCTGCTCCTCTACTTCGCGCAGGACGATTTCACCGGCATCGAGGATTTCGCCGCCTGGCTCGAAAACGCCAAGAAAGGCGGCTGGCTGACGCATGTCTTCCGCGACAATGCGGCAGGCAAGATTGTCGGCATGGCCAACTACATGCGAGCTGATCCGGCTAACGGCGTCGTCGAAGTCGGCGGTGTGGCCCATGGTGCGGACATGAAGCGATCGCCGCTTTCGACCGAAGCGCACTATCTCATGGCCAAGCATGTCTTCGAAGACCTCGGCTACCGCCGCTACGAATGGAAGTGCGACAACAACAATGAGGCCAGTAAGACAACCGCTGCGCGCTACGGCTTCACTTTCGAAGGTGTGTTCCGCCAGCACATGCTTTCCAAGCGCCGCAACCGCGACACCGCTTGGTTCTCCATGATCGATAGCGAGTGGCCGCTGATCAACGAGGCCTTCGAGAGCTGGCTTTCACCGGATAACTTCGATGGCGAAGGCAAGCAGCGACGCCGCCTGTACGATATCCGCGCCGACATTGAAAAGGAAAGGCTTGCATGAGTCCGGAAAGCCGATCGCAGGCGATCGCTGCTGCCGTCATTCTGCTGGGTGCCGGCCTGGTCATCTATTTCCTCCCGACCCTCGTTCTCTGGATCGGTAATTACTCGCCGGCGCTTGCCTTCGCTGTCGGGGCGATCCTGCTCCTTGGTTTCTTCGTGATTTTCTGGCTGCGCGCTCGCTACCAGCGCAATAAAGGGCGCTCAGCTTCAACCCTGAAGTGATGCGCCCAGCAGAAGCCCGCCCATGCATATCACCAGCACGGCGCCTAGAATTTCGATGGCATTGCCGATCCAGACCGACGTTGCCGAGCCGCGGCCGGCGATGCGAACGGCGGTGCCCTTGGCGGTAACGGCAATGATTGCGAGGATCGCGACGGTGATCGCGGTTCCGAGGGACATGGCGAGCACGGAAAGAATGCCGCCGAGATAGAGTCCGTTCAGCAGCGAAAAGGTCATGACGAGCAGCGCCCCGGAGCAGGGGCGAAGGCCGACGGCAACGATCGCCGACCAGGCTTCCCGGACACTGAACTTGTCGGCTCCCAGCAGCGACGGATCCGGCGCGTGGGATCGGCCGCAGGTTTCACAGGCCATGCCGGAAATGAATTTATGTCCCGCCTTGCGCGCGGTGCTCTCGCCGAAGGCGTAGGCGTCCACTTCGCCCCGGCTGTCATTGTCCTTCCAGTCGAGCATCATGCTGACCGGACCTGCGGATGTTGCCACGGCTTGACGTTGCGGCAAAGCGCCGATCATCGAGCGCAGCTTACGGAAGAGCAGCCAAACGCCAAAGGCAATGACCATCACGAAGCTTGCGATCTCCATTGCGTGCGTCGCCTCTGTCAGCGTTATGCCGCTACCGCGCAATACCAGCCAGGCGCCGCCGACGAGCGCCACCGCCATCACGCCTTGAACGAAGGCGGAGATGAAGGAGATCACCACGCCGCGCCTCAGTTCGACCTCGTTGGCGATCATGTAGGAGGAGATGACCGCCTTGCCGTGTCCGGGACCGGCCGCATGGAAGACACCGTAGGCAAAGGAAAGTCCGATGAGCGACGTCAACTGCCACGGGTCTTCGCGCATGGCTTTCAGCGCGCCTGTCAGCGCACGGTAAAAAGCTTGCTGTTCGTAATTCACATAGAGGAATAGCGGCGCCAGGGGCCCGCCCGTCGGCTGGAAACTCGGCTCTGCGGTTCCAATGCCGAGCGGCGACTGCGCATGCGCCACACTCGTCATGGCAAGAAGCACGAGCGCGGCTGCGGAAAGGGCAAGCGAGGCGCTCCGTTTCAGCATGAGACCTCCAGCCTGGTGGCAAAGAGCTTGGACATGTTCGTGCCGGTCGGGTCGTTGAAGAAAGCGTCCGTCAGCGACTGCTTGTTCTCCGCAATCACCTGGTCCGCATCCGGGCGCAGCACGTCCTGCTTGCAGCTCTTGAAGCCGTCGCCGACCAGCACCAGTTCGTTGTCCGTAGGAAAGTCTATCGAGGTATAGAGCGTCGGGTCGTAGACACCGAAGGTCAGCTTGCCCTTCAGAGGCATCTTCTCCGCGGGCTTCACCGCGAAAAACATCAGAAGCTGGCCTTCCTTGTAGTCGACGTGGATGATGTCCGGCTTCTGCACGGTCACGTTTTTGCCGTCGATTGTCAGGTTCATATAGTAGTCGTAGTCGGCCAGTGAATCCCGGACCGTCTTGCCGACCTCGGCGAGCTCGTTCGGCTCCAGCTTCAGATCGGTGTTCTTGTCAAAATCCATGACGACCGAGGAGGAGAAGATCTCGTCGAAGCGCCAGACGTTCCGCAGCTCCTGGACGCTGCCGTCGGGCGCCGCAACGACTTCGAGCCGAGCTTCGACGAATATATGCGGATGTGCCATAGCCGCGGCCGGCGCAAGCGAGATCAGAGCGGCTACCGGGAGTATCGATTTTTTCATCTTGTCGGGTTACCGCTCTGCCCAAATCGGATGGTGTCTTCTTGCCGGAGAATGGGACGGAATTGGGACCCGGTCTCAAGGCGGCAAAGTGCCTCAGGCGATCCTCAAGGGTGCTTCTTGAACCAGGCCTGGAGGTAGTCCACGAAGATGCGGACTTTTGCCGGCAGGTAGCGCCGATGCGGGTAGACGGCGTAAATCCCGCGATCCGTGGGCAAGTAGTCATTGAACAGCGTCACGAGGCGGCCGTCCTCGATAGGCTTGCGAGCGATGAAGTCCGGAATGACCGCAATGCCGATACCGGTGAGTGCCGCGCGCAATGTCGCATGCGGGCTGTTCACTTCGATCGGTCCCGAGACAGCCACCGCAAACGAGGTGCTGTCCGGGTTGTAGAAACGGACGCTTGCCTGCGTGCGCGAGTTGGTGTCAACGATGAAGGGAACGTTGGAAATGTCCGTCGGGTGCTCGATATTCGGATAGCGCTCGAGGAACTCAGGCGTTGCGCAGACATGCACGCGGAAATCGGAGATCTTGCGGGCGATCATTCCTGAATCTTCGAGCTTCGTGACGCGAATTGCCAGGTCGAAGCTCTCTTCGATCAGATCGACAAACCGGTCGTCAGCAGCGATTTCCAACTGCAGGTCGGGGTTCTCCTTGGCAAAGTCGATCAGCGACTGCCCGACATCCGCATCAACGAACGTGCGCGGTACGGAAATCCTCAGCCGGCCTTTGAGCAGCGCGTTGTTCTCGCGGACCAGATCGGCGAGATTGTCGATCTCCTTCAGAATGTCCGAGGCGGTGCGGTAATAGGTGTGACCGGCCTCGGTCATGGAGAACTGGCGGGTGGTGCGGTTGAGCAGCAGGGCGCCGAGGTCATCCTCCAACTCCCGCACATATTTGGAGAGCAGCGCCTTGGAGCGGCCGGTGCGCCTCGCGGCCGCGGAAAAGCCTTCTGCTTCCACAACATCGATGAAGGCACGTATGCGGGTCAAGGTGTCCATGGCGATCCTCTATATCTGTTGAAGAACGTTGAACAAATTGTCCATTCGCGTTCAATTATTTTTTTGAGTTGGAGCATAAAATTTCTCTTGATTATGACGGCGAATATTCCTACTTCCGGGTCAGCCCAAAGTCGCACGTGCCCATGGGTGTCCGCCGAACCCTCGAATTGGTGAGGAAATCGGTAAGGTACCTGGAATTAACCCCTCCAGTCGCTATTCCGGCCAACCGGAGAATGCGAGGACGCCTGAAGCAACGACGGTGCGGGCCTTTTTGTTCTCTCCCTGCTTTCCATCAGCGGGGGTTACTGAAGAGGCACACCTTCATTGCCGGAAGTGCGGTTGGGAATCTCCCTCCAATCCAAGGCAGACAAAGCCGGATCCATGTCGCTTATGCGGCGTTGATTCATCATTCGCGCTATCAAGCGCTTGCTAAGGTTCCGGGGTCTCCATCGGCTGGTTCCTATGCGAGCGATTGATCGCCCTTTGTCCTCCGGTGTTTTGCCGGAGCTCTGGAATTGGAAAAGGGATTGATATGACCACTCAGCGCATCCGCGACTTTCTCGCAACCCGACGTCCCGACGGTCCCTGCCTCGTGGTCGACCTCGACGTCGTGCGCGACAACTTCTCCGCTTTCCGTCATGCGATGCCGGACAGCGCGATCTACTATGCAGTCAAGGCAAACCCGGCTCCTGAGGTCCTGAAGCTGCTCGCCGACATGGGCTCCAACTTCGATTGCGCGTCCGTCGCTGAAATCGAAATGGCGCTCAACGCCGGTGCGACCGCTGCCCGCATTTCCTACGGCAACACGATCAAGAAGGAACGCGATATCGCCCGCGCCCATGCGCTCGGTGTCAGCCTTTTTGCTGTCGATAGCCATGAGGAAGTCGAGAAGATCTCGCGCGCCGCTCCCGGCGCCCGCGTGTTCTGCCGCGTTCTGACGGACGGCGAAGGTGCTGAATGGCCGCTGTCGCGCAAGTTCGGCTGCGTGCCGCAGATGGCCGTCGACGTTCTCGTCTATGCTCATCAGCTGGGCCTCGAGTCCTACGGCGTCTCGTTCCACGTCGGTTCGCAGATGACCAAGGTCGATGCCTGGGATTCGGCCCTCGCCGATGCCAAGCGCGTCTTCGTCCAGCTCGCCAAGCAGGGGATCCACCTGCAGATGGTCAACATGGGCGGCGGCTTCCCGACCAAGTACCTGCGCGACGTTCCGTCGGCAGAAGCCTACGGTCGCGCGATCAACCAGAGCCTTCGTGATCACTTCGGCAACCAGATCCCGAAGACGATCATCGAGCCGGGCCGCGGCATGGTCGGCAATGCCGGCGTCATCAAGACTGAAGTCGTGCTGATCTCGAAGAAGTCGGACAACGACGCTGCTCGCTGGGTGTTTCTCGACATCGGCAAGTTCGGCGGTCTCGCCGAAACCATGGACGAAGCCATCCGCTACCCGATCCGCACCGAGCGTGACGGCGACGAGATGGAGCCCTGCGTCATCGCCGGCCCGACCTGCGATTCGGCCGACGTGCTTTATGAGAAGAATCTTTATCCGCTGCCGATCTCCCTTTCGATCGGTGACGAGATCCTGATCGAAGGCACCGGTGCCTATACGACGACTTATTCGGCCGTCGCGTTCAACGGCTTCGAGCCGCTGAAGGCCTACGTCATCTGATATCGCCAGCCCCGTAGCCAGCCGGGGCGGCACCTTCACAATAGTCTGTCGATACCGTCTGAAACGGTTTTGAGTGCGGGAGGCCAAGATGGCCGCTGTTCTTGATTCTGTCCGCGCATTCTTTGCGCCTCATGTCTTCACCATCGACTCCGAGAAGCCGTCGGTTGTCGTCGCCCGTGAAAACCTGCTCGATCGTGCCATGGGGCCGCATCGTCGCAAGAAGTCGTCGGAGAAGATCCGCCGCGGGCGCATTCCGGCAGAAGGACTGGCACTTGTGGCACGTGATCGCGACGGTCATGTCATCGGTACCGTGCGCCTCTGGAACATCGAAGCGGGCGTCAACACCGAAGGCACGCCGATCAATGCGCTGCTGCTTGGGCCGCTGGCCGTCGATTCCAGCTTCGAAGGCAAAGGTGTCGGCTCGGCGCTGATGCGTGCGGCGCTTCTCGAAGCCAAGAACCGTGGACATGGTGCGATCCTGCTCGTCGGCGATGCGCCCTATTACGAGCGCTTCGGCTTCTTCGCAGACAAGGCTCGCCATCTCGTCATGCCCGGTCCCTTCGAGCGCGCGCGTTTCCTTGCGCTTGAGCTGACGGAAGGCTGGCTCGACGGTGCTGCGGGCATGATCGTTCCCTCTGGGCGCAAGCTCCATAGCTTGCCGGCCCGGAAGGCTGCTTGACCGGCGAAAGCCTCTCCTCCAAAGGGAGGGGCTTTTGTTTTCAGCTGCCGATCCGGCCCGCCTCGATCAGCCAGCCGACTGCGTCCTGCACCGCGTCGAGCGAGCTGTAGCGCGGCCGGAAATCCAGGAGATTACGGGCCTTCTCCATGCTGCAGTTCGGGCTGCGGGCAATATGTTCCAAGGTCGCCGTCGCATCCTCCGGCGTCTGATCCTTCTTCCATTCGTCATAGGGCTTGAACGCCAGATTGGGTTCATGGCCGAACCAGCGGTACATTGCCTCGGCGTAGCCGCGCAGCGTCAGCGCCTGCTCCGAAACGGCGTGGAAACTTTCACCGGTTGAAGCGCGCCAGTTGCCGATCGCTGCCATGAAGAGGGCGGCGATGTCGTCGGCATGAACATGGTGCACCGTCTCCAGCCCGAAATTGGGAAGCGTGAGCTGACCGCCGCGAGCGATGGTCTCAAAGGCTGCGAGGTTGAAATGCCCCGCCGGGTTGAGCGGTGCCCACCCGCGACCGACAATGTGGCCCGGATGGATCAGAGTGACGGGCAGGCCGTGCAGCTTTGCCTCCCGCAGGAAATGGTCTTCGATCGCCTTTTTCTGAATGCCGTATTCGCCGAACGGTGTCTTCGGCGCATCCTCCCGGGTCGGCACGGCAACTGAACGGCCGTGGGTCCAGATCGTGCCGGTGTGCAAAAGATGGCCGACATGGCCGTTCAAGGCTTCCCCAAGCTGCTGCGCACTCTCGAGCGTAAAGCATATCTTGTCGATGACGATATCGGCCTTCAATGCGCGGATTGCCTGTCCGAAGCTGCCGTCCTTTTCCATCGCAGCACGATCCATCTGCTTCTTCTCGACGCTCTTCCACGCCGCATGCGGCATATAGGGCTCGGCGTTTCCGCGGCTGATCGCGATCACGTCGTGCCCCGCCTCTACGAGCCGTGGGACCAGATAGGTACCGACGTGACCCGTTGCTCCGATAACGACGACGCGTGCCATAGGTTCTTCCTCCATTCATCCGGCCCGGACTATGTCGTGCCGTAGGTGACACCTGCAAGGGGCCTGATAAAGTTTCACGTCTGCGTGAGAGGGTTCGTCCCACCCGTGATCTATCGACTGGGCGGCACTAGGTGATGGGCATGCTCAGGACTTTTGTTGTCTTCGCCGTTATCTTTTTTATGCCGCTCGCCGCTATTGCGCAGGAGGAGCGTCTGGGCGAACTGCTCGACAATCTCCAGACGCGGCAGGCGTTGACACCGCTGAAGACGGTCATCGTTGCAAAGGACGGGCGGGTTGTCGCCGAACGCGGTTATCGTGGCCATACGGCGTCCGAATCGACCAATATCAAGTCGGCGTCGAAGGCGATAATTTCGGCGCTTGTCGGCATTGCCATCAGCAAAGGCCTGCTTGAGGGGCCGGATCAGACGATCGCGCCGATCCTGAAGGCGGACCTGCCGCAGTCACCCGATCCGCGGCTGAACGAGATCACCGTCGGCAACCTGCTCTCCATGCAGGCGGGCCTTGGCCGCATGTCGGGACCGAACTACGGACGCTGGGTTTCAAGCCGGAACTGGGTGCGCTTCGCACTCTCCCAGCCTTTCGATGACGAGCCTGGCGGGCGGATGCTTTACTCGACGGCTTCAACCCATCTCCTGTCTGCAATCCTCACAAAGGTAAGCGGCAAGCCAACGCTTGCCCTGGCAAGGGAATGGCTTGGACCGGTGACGGATTTCCGCATCGGAGCCTGGGAGCGCGATCCGCAGGGCATCTATCTTGGCGGAAACCAGATGGCGATGAGCGCCCGCTCGCTGCTTGCCTTTGGCGAGCTCTACCGCAACGGTGGCAAGACAGTAGAGGGAAGACAAGTCGTTCCGGCCGATTGGGTGGTTGCGTCCTGGCAGCCACGCACCAATTCCCGGTTCTCCGGTGATGCCTACGGCTATGGTTGGTTCGAGCGGAGCCTCGGCGGCGAGAACGTGCATTTCGCCTGGGGTTATGGCGGCCAGATGCTCTATATCGTGCCTTCGCTCAAACTGACTGTGGTGATGACCTCGCAGGAAAGCGGACCATCGGCGCGAAACGGCTATCGGGATGCGTTGCACGATCTTCTGGGGGAGATCATCTCCAGCGTGCAGGACACATGAACCGCAGACCGCCGGCTATTTGCCTGCTTTCCGCGCCTCCGCATCGTAGCCGTCGGTCAGTGTTTTCAAGAATGCGACGACATCCGCGATTTCCGCATCGCCAAGGGCAGGCTGCTGGCCGGGCTTGCGATCGAGCGGTGCGTCGATCACGTCGACATTGGCGCGATACTGCTCCGGCAGATCGTCATATTTCAGCACGCTTCCGTCGGCAGCCTTCGGATAAATGGTCTCCGGATTGGTGTCGCGCTTGACGTAGAAGCGGACCACATCGTCCAGCGTGTGGAAGACGCCGTTGTGGAAAAAGACATGACGCGCGGCGGCGTTGCGGAGAGTCGGGGTCTTGAAGAGGCCGCAATTGGCCGCTTGCGCGGAATAATCGTCGTGGCGCAGCGGCCCGCATATGCCAAGATCGAAATAATGCGGATCGGCATTGGCTGGAATGGCTCCATTTCGCGGCGCGCCGAGCGCTTCGAATTCATAGTCGGTGAAATCGGGGAAGCGGCCGTCGGCTGTCGGCTTGTCGAGATGGCATGAGGCGCAGTTGCCCTTCTTCGGATCATCGAAAAGCTTCAGCCCGCGCATCTCGGCCTCGGAAAGCGTGGCTTTTCCGCGCAGGTAGGCGTCGTACTTGCTCGAATAGGAATGGAAGGATGCCTCCTCGATCTGATAGCGCGCGAGTGCGAAGCCGGCTTCGGCGACCGCCATGTCCTGATCGGCGAGAATTCCGGCCCCGAAAAGCGCAGACAGTTCGTCGCCGTAGCTTTTCTTGATCTTGCGGTAGAGGGCAGCCTTATCCGCATTGGCCATCTCGAAGGGCGAGATCAGCGGGCCTGTAGCCTGCTCTTGGAGCGAGTCGGCTCTGCCATCCCAGAACATGCCACCCTGTGGCACCAGATCCGGGGCGCTCGAATCCGCCTTGACGCCGGCCTGCGCAGTCATGGCTCCGACAGGTGCGGTGGGGGCATTGGCAAGCGATACGCCGGATGCCTCGGTCATCGGCGCAGCTTCAGCCGCTTCGTCGGCAGCGCTCTCTGCCCCGACGGAGAAGGGGGGTGTCGCCACCTTGTAGGTCAGGCTCGGCACCGCGCGAAGTCCCGGCTGGTCGAGATGAGGGCCGCCGAGCTGCACCACGCGATCGTTTGCCGGCGCGTAGTGATTGGTCGGGTCGTGGCAGCTGGCGCAGGACATCTGTCCGCTTGCCGATAGCGCCGGATCGTAGAACATTTTCTGACCGAGCCGCGCAACCGCACTCAGCGGTGCAGGCGCGCCGGCTTGCGCGGCCGGTTCCAGCTTTTGGCTCGCCATGCCGATGGCTGCACTCGCGAGCGAAATGCCCGCGAGCGCCACCAGGGAAACGGCCTGTCGATAGGATATG
This sequence comes from Rhizobium sp. P32RR-XVIII, assembly GCF_012641395.1. Classification (GTDB taxonomy): domain Bacteria; phylum Pseudomonadota; class Alphaproteobacteria; order Rhizobiales; family Rhizobiaceae; genus Rhizobium. Next base: position 112,118 of record NZ_JABAIH010000006.1, read on the forward strand.
CCGCACAATGCCGTTTTCCTCTTCTCTGTTTCAGGCAGCCGGCTCGCCGGTCTTCGTGTCGAGGATCAGCTTGGCGGCGTTCCCGTTAGACCAGTCGAACATATTGTCGAGCGATCCGGAAATGGCATCGAAGGAGCCGCCGCCAATGCGCTGGCCGCCCATCCAGTTATCTTCGATGAAGCGCAGAACGGAGGTCTGGTCCGTCAGGGTGTGGTCGATATAGTTCGTCTTCGCATATGGTGAGATGACGATCAGCGGCTGGCGTGTGCCGTAGCCGCAGCGGCCCTGCGCCGGCTTGCCGTCGACGCCCGGCAGCGGGGCGCCCGTGCCACAGGCGCCGTCGTTCAGGACGTCATAGCCCTTCACCGGAATATTCGACGGATTGACCACGGCATGGGCGTGATCGTACCAGCCGTCGGAATCGTCGTAGAGGATGATGATCGCCGTGTCCTTCCAGTCCGGAGAATTCTGGACCGCGTTGATGGCGGTCGTGACGAATTCCTGCTCGTCGAGCGGATCGGAATAGCCGGCATGGCCGTCCTGGTACGCCGGAGCCTTCAGGAAGCTGACGGCGGGCAGGTTGCCGTTCTTCAGTGCCGCGTAGAAATCGGTCATGTCGTACTGGTGGTTGGCGCCGCCGTCATTGCCGGTGCCGATCGCCCCGACCGAGGAAGGCCGTTTATGCTGCGGGTTGGCCGTCGAGGCATAGTACTGGAACGGCTGATGGTGAGGGATGTAATCGGCGCTGGCCGTCTTCGTCACGTCCGAGGTCGTGGCGCGTTTGCAGCCGGTCGTGCCGTCGCTGTTAGTCGCGGTCAGGTCGAAGCCGCCCTCGAAGAAGCCCCAGGTGATGTTGCGGGCATTCAGGAGGTCGCCGATGTTCTTGCCGTACATCAGGGCCGTCTGGCCGGCCGAGCAGTCGTCGCCCGTCGGATCGAAGTCGCTGATTGCGGTCCAGCCGCCGTTGCCGTCCGGCACGATCCTACCCTTCGAATAGGTACCGTCCTTCTCGAGCGTGTAGCCCGGCGGGAGGATGACCCCGTTGGTCTGGCCGGAGATGAGGTTCAAGGCGCCCGGCGTCGAGGGGCCGAAGTTGGTCGAGAAGGAATTGTCATTCATGGCGTAGCGCTGAGCGTAATTCCAGAGCGCTGTGACGGTGTTGCCGTCATAATAGCCCATAACCTGGCCCTTGGTGCCGAAGGAGCCGGCCCCGCCCTTTGTTCCGCGGCCGGTATTGGCAGGGAAGAGGTCCATGGCAAAATTGTCATAGGCTGCCTGTTCAGCAGTGTAGCCGTGATTTTGCGATTGCGTCGCGGCCTGGGTCCGATCAAGACGGAAGGGACCTGCAGCATCGGCGCCATTCGCGCTGTTGGTCTTGTTCGGATTGGTGTCGAGCAGGTTGGCGGCGGCCAGCGTGTTGATGTCCGTCGGGGTATCGGCGGCGGCGGCGAACTTCGGCTCGCCCTCGACATTCGCAGCCTTCGGATAGGTCGCGAAGTAGTGGTCGAACGATACGTTCTCCTGGAAAATGACGACCAGATGCTTGATGGGGGTCGCGGTATTCGGCGTCGCCGTGTCGGCGATCGCGGTGGAACAGAGCGAAACGAGAGCTATTGCGCTGCCGGCGGCCAGCGCGACCCGACGCGAGTATCGAACCATTATCGTATCCTCTTGCAGTGAAAGCGAAAGCCCGCGCGCGCAGGTGGGGGTCCCGGAGGGCGCGGGCAGACAGTGGATATCAATGCCATGTGTCGGCTGCGTAAAGCCTCGCGCTGTTCGCGGAGCAGCGTGCAAGTGATTTGAAATGGCTAACGGGTTGAAATGATTTTAATAATCATCGTTCCCGCACCCTTCGCAGGTGGCAGCGTGCTACACTATGCCACGCGGGATCGGTCAAGATGTCGCATCGAGGCCCTCGGAAAATCGTCCGCGGCCGGGCAAGCCGTCGCGGAGAGGACTCCGCGCCGGGTTGGTGCTACCGGGAAATCAGGCCGATATATCGACGACGCCGCAATCGCCGGCTTCGGAGGCGAAGGCGAGCAGCTTGCCGTTCTTGCTCCAGCTCATCGAGGTGATCGCGCCCTTGCCGGGCCGGCGGATCAACGCTTCCTTGCTGTCGGCGAGGCGCACGGCAAGGATCATGCCGTCGATGAAGCCGATTGCCAGGATGTCTTCGGCCGGGTGGAACTTGACCGCAGTCGCCATAATGTTGGCGCGCGTGCCGAGTTCCAGAGGAGCTTTGCCCATCGGGCCATCCTTACCCTGGAACGGCCAGACGATCGCCGCCGGCGCTCCTGATGATGCAAGCCACTTGCCCTTTGGGGACCAGGACAGCGACTTCACCTTGGCCGGATAGCCGGTCATGCGCATGTGGCGCGGCTCGTTGTTGGATTTGACCTCGAGCTTCCAGCCGTGCAGCGCATTTTCCTGCATCGTCGTCACCAGGAAATTACCCTCCGGCGAGAACGTAACCCCGGTGTGGGCACCTTTCCATTCGAGGTCGACCGGCTTGGCGCTCGTCGCTACCCAGTGCAGTGAAACGCCATTATAGCGGGCTGCGGCAATGCGCAGGCCCTTCGGTGCGAAAGCGAGGCCCTCGACGGTGCGTTCTTCGGAGAATTCTTTCGTTTCGCCGTTGGAAAGACGGACGAATGTGCTCTTGCCGTAGGAATAGGCGATGGCGCCCTGAGGGCCCGCAGCGACCTGCGAAATCCACTTGCGCGGCGCGCTGGCAATCTCGCTGACGCTTGCATCGGCGCCGATACGCAGCACCTTGCCGTCTTCGCCGCCGGAAATCAGGCTTTCGCTGTAGGGATCGCGGATGCAGGTGAGCATGCCGCCCTGATGGGCTTCGGAAACCTTCTCGCCGCCATCCAGCCGGTGAACCGTGCCGTTGGCATTCGCAAAGAACGGAACATCACCTAAAAATTCGACGGCCAGGATGTGGCCGTCGAGATCAAGCGGTGCAACTGTGGGCATCAGGCGGCAGCCTCGCACGCCTTGAAGGATGCTTCGAGCTTTTCGCGGTCGAGTTCGCGGCCGATGAAGACGAGCCGCGTCTCGTGCTTCTCGCCATCCTTCCACGGACGCTGATGGTCACCCTCGATGATCATGTGTACGCCCTGGACGACATAGCGCTCCGGATCGTCCTTGAAGGCGATGATGCCCTTGAGGCGCAGGATATTCGGGCCTTGCGTCTGGGTGATTTTCTGGATCCAGGGGAAGAAGCGCTCGGCATTCATCTCGCCGCCGCGCAGCGACACGGACTGAACCGTCACGTCATGGATTGCCGACATGGCGCCGTGATGATGGTGATGGTCATGATCATGATGGTGGTGATCATGGTCGTGATCGTGCGCATGGTGGTGATGGTCGTGATCGCAATCCGGACCGCACGCGTGGTCGTCGTGATCGTGTTCCAGGAAGTTCGGATCGTTTTCCAGCGCGCGTTCCAGATTGAAGGCGCCTTGGTCGAGCACGCGGGCCAGATCGACGCCGGAGCGGCTCGTCTTGTAGACGCGGGCGCTCGGGTTGATGGCGCGGACGATGTCCTCGATCTGCGCCAGTTCCTCGGGCGTCACGAGGTCGGTCTTGTTGATGATGACGACGTCGGCAAAGGCGATCTGGTCTTCGGCCTCGCGGCTGTCCTTCAGGCGGAGCGGCAGGTGTTTGGCATCGACCAGGGCGACGACGGCATCAAGTTCCGTCTTGGCGCGCACGTCGTCATCCATGAAGAAGGTCTGGGCGACCGGCACCGGGTCGGCAAGGCCCGTGGTTTCGACGATGATGCCGTCGAAACGGCCCGGACGGCGCATCAGGCCTTCGACAACGCGGATCAGGTCGCCGCGCACCGTGCAGCACACGCAGCCGTTGTTCATTTCATAGATTTCTTCGTCGGATTCGACGATGAGGTCGTTGTCGATGCCGATCTCGCCGAATTCGTTGACGATGACCGCATATTTCTTGCCGTGGTTCTCCGACAGGATGCGGTTGAGCAACGTCGTCTTGCCGGCGCCGAGGTAGCCGGTGAGAACGGTAACGGGGATTGGCTTCTGCTGAGTCGGAATTGCGTCGGTCATGGGAACCTCGAAGAATGGGCTGGCCGCCGTAGGGGCTCGAAAATGGTCGGTCACATATAAGGAGTTGGAGGCGGCAGTTCAAAGGGTTTTATAATGTTATAAGATCACATTGCGGTTGACTGCTCTATCGGAGCTCGGACGCATCGAACGCATCCACGTCCTGTAGCAGTTCGACCAGCCCTTTTACAGAATGCGCGATCAGCGCTTCACCCTTTTCGGCCGTGGCGGCGGCTGCGTTCCCTGCCGCGCCCCTATCGTTGAGATCGGACATTTTCCAGCCGAAGGCGTGCGGCCCATATGCTCGCAGATGCCTGAAGCGAGCCGCGAATTCCGCCTGCCGCGAAGTAAAGTTCTCGACCTTTGACATCGCGACCTTCCCGGGATGCAGCGCCAGCATCACCGAGGTCTCGATGTCGCCGCCATGGATGTCGATTGCCTTGTCCTCAGCGGAAATCACCGCTTCCGGTACGCCGAAGCGGGTCCAGCTGGTCGCGACGGCAAGCATGTTGAACTTCACCCGCGCCTCGGTTGCGACGATCGTCATCAGCGGAGAATTTCCACCGTGGGCGTTCAGCAGCACCAGTTTGCGAAAGCCAAGGCTGTGCAGCATTCCGGCTATTCCAAGCCAGCGATGGATCGCTTCCCCATAGGTCAGCGTCTTCGTGCCGTCGACCTCCATGTGCTCGATCGAATAGCCGATCGGCTCCGCCGGCAGGAAGGTCACAGGCAAAGCGGAAGGAAGGGCGTCCTTCAACCGCTCGACGATCCCTTCGGCGATCAGCGTGTCGGTTTCGAACGGCAGGTGAGGCCCATGCTGCTCATGCGCGCCAAGCGGCAATACGGCGATCCAATTCCGGCGGTCTTCAGCCGGAATTGAAGGATCGTTGTCGGCGAAGTTCCGGGCAGGTGCTGTCATACAGTTTCGATGCCCCTTGTTTATGACGTGAACCTGCGCAATGTCATAACGCAGCGTTGTCACGTCTTAAAGATCCAAGGGATGGCGATGGGGAAGAAGAACAAGGACGGCAAGAAGCAGAAATCCAAGAAAAAGGATCATACCGAATATACGGTCACCGATCTTTCGCCGGCTTTGACGCAGGCCGCGCGGTCCATGCGCACGGTGCTCTCTCGCAATCTCTTCCAGAGCGGGCTTTATGCCGGCCAGGACGGGGTCATTCTCTCGCTTGCCGAAGCCGACGGCATGACGGCAGGCGGGCTTGCGCAGAAACTCGGCGTCAAAGCACCGACCATGACGCGCACGATCGGCCGCATGGAAGCCCAGGGCTTCCTGGAACGCAAGCCGGACGCCGACGACGCGCGGCTGACGAAGGTCTTTCTCACTGAACAGGGCCGTGGCAGCGTGAAAGCAATCGAGCAGGCAGCATCCGCCTGCGATCACCTGGCCACGCTGGACTTTTCCGACAAGGAGATCCGCAACCTCGTGCGCTTGCTGAAGGCAATCGACAACAACCTTCAGGCCGAGGCTGCACATTTCGAAGAGCCTGAGGAAATTTGACAATCAAATGAATTTCGGTTTGCCTCGCCGCGTTTAATCTTTTAATTAAATATTTTAAGGGGCGTTTTCGCGACGCCCCACATCTCGCGCGGCGCAAGGCGGAGGATGCGTGGCTCAAAAGATCAAACTTTCAACGATTGCTGAAACGCTTGGTATTTCAACGGCAACTGTATCGCTTGCCTTACGCGATAGTCCGTTGGTGGCTGGCAATACAAGGGAAAAGATCAAGGAACAGGCGCGCACGCTGGGTTACATCTATAACCGTCGTGCTGCCAGTCTGCGCACCTCTCGCTCGGGCATCGTCGGTGTCGTCGTGCACGACATCATGAACCCGTTCTACGGCGAAATCCTGAAGGCGATCGAAAGCGAGCTCGATCGCAGCCGTCATACCTTCATTCTGTCCAACCACTACGACTCGGTGGAGAAGCAACGCACCTTCATCGAGACGCTGCTGCAGCTCGGCGGTGACGGCGTCATCATGTCGCCTGCGATCGGGACACCGCTCGAAGATATGCAGCTTGCTGAAGACAACGGCATGCCCGCCATCCTCGTCGCCCGTTCGATGGAAGGGTCCGCCCTGCCGACCTATCGCGGTGACGACAGCTATGGCATTTCGCTCGCGACCAATCACCTGATCGGCCTCGGCCACCGGACGATTGCCATGATCGGCGGGACGGATCAGACCTCGACTGGCCGTGACCGTTACCAGGGTTATGTCAACGCATTGCGCAAGGCCGAGATCGAAGTCGATCCTAACCTGCGCATTCCCGGTCCGCGCTCGATGCAGGGCGGCTTCGAGGCGGCGGTCCACTTTCTGTCGCTGCCGCAGAAGCCGACGGCCGCCGTCTGCTGGAACGATCTTGTTGCCATCGGTCTCATGAACGGTATCGCCCGCGCCGGTCTTGTGCCGGGTAAGGACATATCGGTCACAGGCTATGACGACCTTGAGGAAGCCTCCCTCTCGACGCCGGCGTTGACGACGGTGTGGAACGGGCAGGCGGAAGTCGGCCGGCTTGCCGCCCGGGCCCTTCTCGATCGCTTAGCCGGAAGCCACGAACCGGATGGCATTCATCTCATCAAGCCGGAAATGCGCATCCGCCAGTCGACCAGCCCTTACAGAGCCCGCCAGTAAGACAGAGGAAAAGCTATGCCCCGCATTGCCATTCTCGTTCCCGGGAAGATACACGAGCGCGTGCTTTCGGCCTTGGGGGACCGTTTCGACCTCGTCGCCGTCGAAAGCGAGGAGACGCTCAAGCTGGACGCGGAAACCGCAAGCCGTGTTCGCGGGGCAGCCGTCAGTGGGGCGTTCCCTGGTAAGTGGATGGACCAACTGACCAAGCTCGAAGTGATCGCAAGCTTCGGGGTCGGTTATGATGCCGTGGACGTCAAGCACGCCGCGGAAAAAGGCATCATCGTCACCAATACGCCGGATGTGCTGAACGACGAGGTCGCCGATACGGCGGTCGGTTTGCTGCTCAACACGATCCGCGAGCTGCCGCGGGCGGAAAACTGGCTACGCGAGGGCCATTGGAAGCCAGGTGCGGCCTACCCGCTGTCTCGCTTTTCCTTGAAAGGCCGGCATGTCGGCCTCTACGGTCTCGGTCGCATCGGCCAGGAGATCGCCAAGCGGCTCGAGCCTTTCAAGGTGAAGATCAGCTATCACACGCGCAACAGAAATCCGGACATCGCCTACGATTACCATCCGACGCTGAAAGGCCTCGCGGAGGCCGTCGACACATTGATCGCGATCGTTCCGAAGACGCCGCATACCCACAAGACGATCGATGCGGAGATACTTTCGGCGCTCGGTGCTGGCGGCGTTCTCATCAATATCGGCCGTGGCTGGACGGTGGATGAGGCAGCGCTCGTTTCGGCGTTGAAAAGCGGTGCGCTGGGTGCGGCGGGCCTTGACGTCTTTTACGACGAGCCGGTGGTTCCAGCCGAGCTGCTGAGCATGCCGAATGTTGTGCTGCTGCCGCACGTCGCCTCGGCCTCGATCCCGACGCGCAATGCCATGGCCGCCTTGGTTGCAGACAACCTCATCGAGTGGTTCGAGAAAGGCGCGGCGCTGACGCCGGTGCCGGAGACGCCGTCAAAGCGCTGATTGCTTGGTTGCGGCCGGTTGCTGCTGCTTGCCGGCTGCATAGTCCCGCACAGCATCCCCGAACGCCGCAAAAATCTGGTTGGAGGCCTTGTCGGTCTCGGCCCAGTATTCCGGATGCCATTGCACGCCGACGGCGAAGGCCTTGGCGTCGATCACGGATACAGCCTCAATCGTTCCGTCTTCAGCGATTGCCTCCACCTGCAGCCGTGGCGCGGTCTTGGCGATCGCCTGGCGGTGCAGCGAGTTTACCTGGATTTCGCCGGGACCGATGATGCCTGCGATGCAGGAGCCCTCCTTGACGAAAACGCTCTGGCGGATCGCATACATGCCGTCCCGATCGACATCCGCCGGCTTGCGGTGGTCCCAGATGCCGTCCTGTTCGTGGATTTCGCTGGCAAGTGAACCGCCGAGTGCGACGTTCAGCTCCTGTATGCCGCGGCAGATTGCCAGCATCGGCACGGCGCGGTCGATCGCGCGGCGGATGAGGGGCAGGGCGGTTGCGTCACGCGCGGGATCGAAGGGTCCGTCGCTTTCGCGGGCTTCGGCGCCATAAAGCGATGGGTGAACATTGCTTGCGGAGCCGGAGACGAGCAGTCCGTCGACGCGGTCGAGGATCGCGTCCGCATCGTATCCCGTCTCAAAGGCAGGGATAATGAAAGCCATGACGCCCGCCGCGTTCAGCGCCGCACGCACATACTGATGCTGGACGGCATGCCAATCGGTGGCGTCAAAGGTTCGGATATCAGCGGGAACGGCGACAATCGGCTTGGTCATTTTCAGTCCGTTGAACAATCCACTTTGTCTATTGTGAGAGCCGAAGTCCGCCCCAAAGTCAACTTCCCGGCGCAACCGCGGGCCAATTTACGGCAAATCGTGGCACTCATGGGTAAAATCCAGCTAAACCGCTGATTTTGGAGGCAAACATCGCGACTGCCAAATTGCTGCCGTGATGCCAAAGTCTCATAGACTAAAGCTTGAAACGCAGGCGGTCACATGCTTAGCTCGCGCCCATTGCCGCGGGGGTAGGGAAGAATGACCGCAGCACCATCTATACGGGAGGTTTTGATGGATCGTCGATCGTTTATCAAGAAAGCTGGAACTGCGGGCGCAGGTGTCGTTGCGGCAAGCGCACTGGCCGCACCGGCTATCGCGCAGGAAAATCCGAAAATTTCGTGGCGCATGACCTCTTCGTTCCCGAAGAGCCTGGACACGATCTATGGCGGCGCGGAAGACATCGCCAAGCATGTTTCTGCTTCCACCGGCGGCAATTTCACGATTCAGCCTTTCGCGGCTGGAGAGATCGTCCCGGCACTGCAGGCAGTCGATGCGGTGACCTCCGGCACGGTAGAGGCAGCCCACACCACCTCCTATTATTTCGTTGGCAAGGATCCGACCTATGCCATTGGTACGGCCATTCCGTTCGGCCTCAACAGCCGCCTGACGAATGCATGGTATTATCAGGGCAACGGCAATACGCTGATGAACGAATTCTTTGCCACGCAGGGGATATACGGCCTCCCGGCCGGTAATACCGGCGCACAGATGGGCGGCTGGTTCCGTAAGGAAATCAATACGCTGGACGATCTCAAGGGCGTCAAGATGCGCATTGCGGGCATTGCCGGGCAGGTCATGTCCAAGCTCGGCGTCATCCCGCAGCAGATCGGCGGCGGCGATATCTATCCGGCGCTTGAGAAGGGCACGATCGATGCCGCGGAGTTCGTCGGCCCGTACGACGACCTGAAGCTCGGCTTCCACAAGGTAGCGAAGTACTACTACTATCCGGGGTGGTGGGAAGGCGGCCCGACGGTGCATGGTATGTTCAATCTCGAAAAATGGAGCAGCCTGCCGAAGCACTATCAGGCCGCCCTGAACGATGCCTGCGCCTTCGCCAACACCAACATGCTGGCGAAATACGACACGAAGAACCCGGGAGCGCTGAAGCAGCTGGTGGCCGAGGGAGCGACGCTGCGTCCTTTCAGCCAGGAGATCCTGGAAGCCTGCTTCCAGTCCGCGATGGATCTCTACAAGGAGATCTCCGCTTCGAACCCGTATTTCAAGAAGATCTACGATGACCAGACCGCGTTCAAGCGCGACGCTTATCTGTGGATGCAGCTCTCGGAATACACTTTCGACACCTTCATGATGATCCAGCAGCGGTCGGGCAAGCTCTAACGGCTCCCGCTCCAACGAGCCTTTCTTCCCGCGTTTCATCACATTATCAGGCAAGGAACTCCGGATTTTCATCCGGGGTTTTTCTTTTTGCCTCTACTTGATCGTCGGCGGCTGGCTGAGGTCGGGCGGCGGAGCCGGTTGCGCCGGGTTGGCCGGCGGAGCTGTCGCAGGTGCCGGTTGCTGACCGGGCAGGCCCCCCAGCGGCGGCAGGGTAAGGCCGGGAAGCTGCGGCGAGTCGTTGCCACTGCCAGGCTCGCCCATCGGCGGCAGCGAAAGCTGGTTACCGCCGAAACCGGGTACCTCGATCTTGATCGTGTTGAGATCGACGGCCGGACCCTTGTTCAGCCAGTAGGTAACGGATTGCGGCCAGAATATAATGATCGCGACGAGGATGAGCTGCATGACCACCCACGGAATCGCGCCCACGTAGATATCGCGCGTCTTTACATCGCGGCTGGCGATGGAGCGCAGATAGAAGAGCGCAAAGCCGAAGGGCGGGTGCATGAAGCTCGTCTGCATGTTCACACAGATCAGCACACCGAACCAGATGAGATCAATGCCGAGAGCCGAGGCGACGGGCGCCAGCATCGGGATGACGATAAAGGCGATCTCGAAGAAATCGAGGAAGAAGGCAAGGATGAAGATGAAGATGTTGACGAAGATCAGGAAGCCGACCGGGCCGCCGGGGATGCCGGAGAGCATGTGCTCGATCCAGCGAGAGCCATCCATCCCCTGGAAGACGAGGCTGAAGCAGGTAGAGCCGATCAGGATCATGACGACCATCGTCGTGATGTGCATCGTCGATGTCATTGCCTGGCGAATCAACGGCCAGGTCAGACGGCCATGCAAAGCGGCAAGCGCCATCGCGCCGACGACGCCCAGGGCGCCGGCTTCCGTCGGTGTCGCAAGACCCATGAAGATCGTGCCGAGGACGAGGAAGATCAGGACGATCGAGGGCACCATGCCGGCGAGCACTCTCATCAAGAGCGACCAGTTGAGGTCGCCCCGGACCTCTTTCGGCAGCGGCGGCACCGTTTCTGGCCGGAAGATCGACAGGAGCAGGATGAAGCCTAGGAAGATTGCGATCTGGAGGATCGAAGGACCGATAGCACCGAGATACATGTCGCCGACCGACCTGCCAAGCTGGTCCGCCAGAACGACGAGGACGAGCGAGGGCGGAATGACCTGGGTGATTGTGCCCGACGCGGCGATGACACCGGTTGCCACCCGCGGGCTATAGCCGTAGCGCAGCATGATCGGCAAGGAGATCACACCCATGGTGATGACCGATGCAGCGACCGTGCCGGTGATGGCACCGAGAATGGCGCCGACGACGATGACAGCGTAGGCAAGGCCGCCTGGAACGGCGCCAAACAGCTTGCCGGTTCCTTCAAGAAGGTCCTCCGCCAATCCGCATCGCTCCAGAATTGCTCCCATGAACGTGAAGAAGGGGATGGCGAGCAGCAGATCGTTTGAGACGATGCCGAAGATGCGAAGCGGCAGGGCCTGCAGGAATGCCTCGCTGAAATGGCCTGTTGCTATGCCGATGATGCCGAAGAAAAGACCCACCGCAGCGAGCGAAAAGGCAACCGGAAAGCCGTACAGCATGAAAATGATCATGCCCAAGAACATCGCCGGCGGAATGATACCGAAGTCAAACACGTCCGTTCCTCCCGGAGAGTCTTATTGCAGGGGCTTTTCGTATTTTGTGTCGAGTTGGATCAAGCCGTTCAACGCGGCGATCCTCTTGATCAGTTCGGAAATGCCCTGAAGCACCAGGAGCGCGAAGCCTGCGAAAAGCATAAGCTTGACCGGCCACCGGATGAGCCCGCCTGCATTGGATGACACCTCACCCTGCTGGTAGGCGATGACGAAAAAGGGCCAGCACAAGAAGGCCAGGAAAAAGCATGCCGGAATCAGAAAAACGGCCAAGCCGATGATGTCGATCCAGATTCTGGCTCTCTCGGACACCGATCCGTAGATAACGTCGACACGTACATGCTCATTGTTGCGGAGAGCATGGGCGGCCCCGAGCACGACGATATAGGCAAACAGATACCACTGGATCTCCAGCCACCCATTTGAGCTATAGTTGAAGAGGTAACGGACGATGGCGTTTCCTGCGCTGATTAAGCAGCAGAGGAGTACCATATAGTCGGCAATCTTGCCTATGAATTGGCTGATGCTGTCGATCAGCCGGCTGACGCCCAGAAACGCCGGCATGCCTTCATTCCCCTTATATTGCCTTTGCGGCAAGTTCTCGTCTTTGAAAATTTGTGTAAACCACGGTCCCGGAAATTGAAAGAATAAAAGCCCTTCTAGGATTTTAGTCGTAGAAGGGTGCAACCCTGTGCCAAATTTTTCCAAAACTTTGTCAGACGGCCATATGTGATTGTGATACGATACAATTCACGTTTAGATTTTAGAAAAAACGACCAAATTGGGAGTGTCCGGGCAAGCAATTCTTAAAGGGTTTTCCGTATAATCCGAACGCACAGGGAAAGTATGGATGAAGCCACATAACCCGAACCGGGTTCCTACGGATGTGTATCTGTCGTTTGTGAGTTCCCTTTTCGGGAACCGGCTGACGCTGCTTGCTGGCGTCTTTGTGCATGTCATTGCCTTTATGGCAGTCGCTGCCAAGACAGGTGCTGTGCTCTACGTCCTCTTATCCCTGGCCTTTGTGGTCACCTTCGCCGGACGGATGCTCACTTTCCGCATCTTCGACAAGATTGACAAAGAGGAACTGACACGCGCGAAAATCGAATGGTGGGAGACGGTCTATGTCGCTGGTGCGACATCGACGGCCGCCATACTCGGTATCGGCAGTGGCTATGCGATCTTCATTCTAGGGGATCCTTTTGCCGAACTCGCCTGCATTGCGGTGACGATGGCCTCGATGGTTTCGGTCGTCGGCCGCAACTACGGCTCGCAGAAGGCGATTGATTTGCAGACGCTTGCCTGTTGTCTGCCGATGATCGTCTGCAGTCTGATGGCGCTCGATTTCTATCGCGCCATTCTCTCAGCTTTTCTCATTCCTTTCGGCCTGACGACACGCGCAATGGCAAACGGGGTGCGCGAGTTCCTTTATGAAAACGTCATCGCCCACCGGCAGATTTCGCAGATCGCAGACCGCTTCGATACTGCGCTCAATAATATGCCGCATGGCCTGGTCATGGTCGATGCGTCGAACCGCATCCAGGTGATCAACCGCAAAGCCCACGAGCTGTTGAAGATCGGGGATCCGGACCGGCTGAAAGATCGCGACCTTGGCGCCGTTCTACGTTACGGCGCCCGCTACAGCTTCATGGACGCCTCGCAGCCGGAATTGATTCTGCGGCAGCTGACGCAGGTTGCCGAAGGCAGCCTGTCGCGCACGCTGATCCATTTTCCTGAGAGCCTTTCGCTAGAATTCTCAGCGAAACGCCGTGCCGATGGCGGCGCTGTGTTGATCTTCGAGGACGTATCGAGCCGCGTTAAGGCGGAGCAAAAGATTCTGCATATGGTGCGTTTCGATGCGCTGACCGGCCTGCCGAACCGCGAATATTTCGGCCAGCTGGTGCAGGACTATCTCGCGAAGCATTCCAAGAAGACCGGCCCTCTCGGCTTCATGATCCTCGACATCGACGAGTTCAAGCATGTCAACGACATGCGCGGCCACGTCACCGGGGACCATCTGCTCTGCACGATTGCCGCGCGGATCAAGGAGATGGCCGGCAACGCAATTGTCGGTCGTCTGATGGGCGATCAGTTCATCCTCTTCTTCCCGCATGCGAATGACGAGGAGACCCTGGATATCGAGATCCGCAAGCTGCATTCGGCGATCCAGGGGCAGTATGAGGCCGACGAGGTCACTTTCCTCGTGTCGCTCAGCGCCGGCTATGCAATTCTGGAAAGCAACGCCTTTGCCATGGACGAATGGAGTGTCAAGGCCGACCTTGCGCTGTCCGAAAGCAAGTCGCGGCTCAATGGCGGCATTACCGGGTTCGAGCGCGAGATGGATGGCCGCTACATCGAGCAGCAGAAGCTCAAGGCCGACCTGCGCGAGGCCGTGGCTGCCGATGCCTTGCACCTTGTCTTCCAGCCGATGTTCAAGGCAGATGGCACGCGCATTGAATCTGCCGAGGCCCTGGCCCGCTGGGTGCATCCGGAAAAGGGTTCCATCCCGCCCGACGCCTTTATCCGCCTTGCCGAAGAAATGGGGATCATTTCCGCGATTACCCGCTTTGTGCTCTTCAAGGCCTGCAGTGAATGCATGACGTGGCCGGAGCATATCGCGGTGTCAGTAAACCTGTCCGCCCGAGATCTGCGCGACTCGGACATTCTGACCGTCGTTTCGGAAGCGCTCGCGCATTCGGGGCTTGCCGCGTCAAGACTGCATTTGGAAATCACCGAGAGCTGCCTGATCGACGAGCCGGCGGCCGTGCGGGCGATCCTGGCGGAGCTGCGGGCGCACGGCATCACCATTGCCATCGACGATTTCGGAACCGGCTTCTCCAGCCTTAGCTATCTGGACACGCTACCGCTCGATATCGTGAAAATCGATCGCTCATTCGTGCGCAACATTGGCGAGGACACGCGCCGGCTGAAGCTTCTGCGTGGAACTGTCAATCTAGCCCGTGAACTCGGCCTCAAGATCGTCATCGAAGGCGTCGAAACGCAGGAGCAGCTTGCGCTTCTCAATAAGCATCGCAGCGCGGATCTCGTGCAGGGCTATGTCTTCTCTCCGCCGGTGCCTTCGCAGGATATCGTCATCCTGTCCCAGAATCTCACTAGCCGCCGCAGCAGCATGCAGCGTCGCCGCGCAAAAGTTGCCTGACGCAATCAGTCGGTTGGCGCGCCTGCCTTCCGTCGGTCCGGCGCCGTTAACCTTAATGGCTCAAATTTAACGCGAGTTGTCTCTTTCTCTTGTGCATGTACCCGCTTCATATGATTAATAACCCGTTAACAGGGAATTAATCATTATGGGTGACAGCCTCAAGGTCAGTGATTTTTCACAAAAGCTTTTGGAAATCCTGGATCATGTCGAATATCGGCGTGTCGAAAACACTGAGGACATGGAAGCCGTCGAACGCCTGCGCTATAAGGCTTACAAGGCCCGCGAAGTACTTCCGGTAGCGGCGAAAAGCATGATCGATGACGTGGATTTCGATAGCCACGCCTATGTCTTCGGGTTGTATTATTATGAAGAGCTGGTGAGTACGATCCGCATTCACTATGTGACGCCGGATCATCGCATTTCGCAGTCGAGCGGCGTCTTTCCAGCCGAAATCGACGCCTTCCTCGATGCAGGCATGACTCTCATCGACCCGGCACGGTTTGCAGCCGATCCGGAAGTCGCGGCCGATATGCCTTGGATTCCGTACCTAACCCTTCGACCAAACATCGTAGCGGCGGCACATTTTCGCGCCAGTCGCGTGCTGCAGCATGTGCGCCCCGCCCACGCCGCCTTTTACAAGCGCGTTTTCTATGCGGATACCGTAGTGGAAAGCCGCATGACGGAGACGTACGGCTTCGAACTAACTCTTATGGCGACCAACGTCATCGAGGTCGGCCGCAAACTTCTGACACGCTATCCTTTCTTCATGTCGAGCGCCAGCGAACAGCGAATGATGTTCTCCCGCAATCCCGCGGCCACGCTGCCGCCGCTCAACATCATTCCCACGGCGCGTTACGTGCCGGAAGGTGAGCTCGGCACCGATCTGCCGCTTTGAGAGTTGTCTCATGCTCTCCTCTCCGCTGGGGAAAGGCAAAAAGTCGGGATTCTGCGATACTCCGATGCATTGCGCTTCTCCCAAGCTTTGTGTAAGGCCTGAATGGGATTAGCCCGCTCGCAATGGCTAGGGGATCATGGCATTCAGCTGGCACGCATCACGCATGCGAGGGGCATTGGAGGGAGATGAGATAGATGGCCGAAGAGCACACGGGACCCGCCGAAGTTGGCGCGCCGATGGACTACAAAGAACACGAGGCAACCTATAACCTGTTCATTGCGGCCGCGAAGTTCGGCTCCCTGGCTATCATTGCCCTGCTGCTTGGCATGACGGTCGGCTTTTTCACCGGCGGCGGCCTTCTGGGCGGGCTCCTGGTGTTCCTCATCATTCTTATTGCTGGCGTCTTTCTGCTGCGCTGACCGCGCGGCAGAAGCGGCATTTCCAAATTCTTGATAGGTGCTTGGCCTAAGCGTGACAGCGCGGCGGTCTGGCTGACCCGGAGGAGGGCAGTTGGGCAATATTGTTTTCATTGCAAGAGAATCGACCGGTTCCGAGGCGCGTGTTGCGGCCTCTGTCGAAACTGTCAGGAAAATAAAAAATCTCGGCTTCGACGTTGTCGTCGAGGCAGGCGCTGGAGATCTATCGCGCATACCGGATAGCGAATTCGAAGCTGCCGGCGCGCGGATCGGATTGGCAAGCGATGCGGCCTCTGCCGATGTGGTGCTGAAAGTTCGCCGTCCCACCGAAGCAGAAATCACAGGCTACAAGAGCGGCGCAGTCGTTATCGCCATCATGGATCCCTACGGAAACGAGGAAGCGATCGCCGGCATGGCGAAAGCCCGCCTTTCCGCCTTCGCCATGGAGCTGATGCCGCGCATCACCCGCGCGCAGTCGATGGATGTGCTTTCCTCGCAGGCCAATCTCGCAGGTTATCAAGCGGTCATCGAAGCGGCGGCGGCATATGACCGTGCCATGCCGATGATGATGACGGCGGCAGGGACTGTCCCGGCGGCCAAGGTCTTCGTCATGGGTGCTGGCGTCGCCGGCCTTCAGGCGATCGCGACCGCGCGGCGTCTCGGTGCTTCTGTCTCCGCCACCGACGTTCGCCCCGCTGCCAAGGAGCAGGTGGCCTCGCTCGGCGCCAAGTTCATCGCCGTCGAGGACGACGAGTTCAAGGCGGCCGAAACCGCCGGGGGCTATGCCAAGGAAATGTCCAAGGACTACCAGGCGAAGCAGGCGGCACTCGTTGCTGATCACATCGCCAAGCAGGACATCGTCATCACGACTGCGCTTATCCCCGGGCGTCCAGCGCCCAGGCTCGTTTCGAGCGAGATGCTAAAGTCGATGAAGCCGGGCGCGGTTGCCGTCGACCTGGCGGTCGAGCGCGGCGGCAATATCGAGGGTGCGGTTGCAGACGAAATTACCGATGTCGGAGGCGTCAAGGTAATCGGCTTTGCCAATATGCCGGGCCGAGTGGCGTCAAGCGCTTCGGCGCTTTATGCCAGAAACCTCGTCACCTTCCTCGAGACCATGGTCGACAAGGAAACGAAAAGCGTTGTCCTGAACCTCGACGATGAACTCATCAAGGCGACAATGCTGACCTATGCGGGCGACGTGGTGCATCCGGCATTCGGCGGTGCGAAGAAGGAGGATAGCTGATGGCCAGTGAAGCAATGGACAAAGCGCTGGAGCAGCTCGATCAGGCGGTCACCGCGGTCGTCACTGCCGCCGCGCAAGCCCCGGAGGCCGCAAGTGCCGCAACGGGGGGCGCGATTGATCCCTTCGTTTTCCAGTTGGCGATCTTCGTGCTGGCGATCTTCGTCGGCTATTACGTCGTCTGGTCTGTGACGCCGGCGTTGCACACGCCGCTGATGGCGGTGACCAACGCCATCTCCTCGGTCATCGTCGTCGGCGCACTGCTTGCGGTCGGTATTTCGGCAAGCGGGCTTGCGACCGGCTTCGGCTTCGTCGCGTTGGTTCTTGTCTCGGTCAACATCTTCGGTGGCTTCCTCGTCACGCAGCGCATGCTGGCGATGTACCGCAAGAAGGACAAGTGAGGCCGGACGAATGACCAATATCGCAGCTTTCCTCTATCTGGTCTCCGGCGTGCTTTTCATACTGGCGCTCCGCGGCCTTTCTCACCCGGCGACGAGCCGCAAGGGCAATCTCTACGGCATGATCGGCATGGGGATTGCGATCCTCACGACGCTGGTGCTGGCGACGCCATCCTTCATCGGTTTCGTGCTCATCGTGCTCGGTCTGGCGATTGGCGGCGGCGCAGGCGCCTATATCGCCCGCGTCATCCCGATGACCTCGATGCCGCAACTGGTCGCCGGCTTCCATTCTCTCGTCGGCCTCGCCGCCGTGCTGGTGGCCGCTTCTGCGCTCTATACGCCGTCTTCCTTCGGGATCGGCAACATCGGAGAAATCCACACCGAAGCGCGCATAGAAATGGCGATCGGCGTTGCGATCGGTGCCCTTACCTTTACCGGATCGATTATCGCCTTCCTGAAGCTTGACGGGCGCATGTCCGGCAAGCCGATCCTCCTGCCGTTCCGGCACATCATCAACATCGCGCTGCTGGCGTTGATCGTGCTCTTTATTGTCGGGCTCGCTGCGACGGAAAGCCATTTCGATTTCTGGGCGGTCGTGGCGCTCTCGCTGGCACTTGGCGTGCTGCTGATCGTCCCGATCGGTGGCGCCGACATGCCGGTCGTCGTCTCAATGCTGAATTCTTATTCAGGCTGGGCCGCCGCCGGCATCGGCTTTACACTCGGTAACCTCGCACTGATCATTACCGGCGCGCTGGTGGGCTCTTCGGGCGCCATCCTGTCCTATATCATGTGCAAGGGTATGAACCGCTCGTTCATTTCCGTCATCCTCGGCGGCTTTGGCGGTGAGACGGCAGCCGGCGGTGCCGACAATTCCGACAAGACGGTCAAGCTCGGCTCGGCGGAAGATGCTGCTTATCTGATGGCGAATGCCTCCAAGGTCATCATCGTGCCGGGTTACGGCATGGCCGTCGCCCAGGCACAGCACGCGCTTCGCGAACTCGCCGACAACCTGAAGAAGGCCGGTGTCGAGGTCAAATACGCAATTCATCCGGTCGCGGGCCGCATGCCCGGCCATATGAACGTGCTGCTGGCCGAGGCGAACGTGCCTTACGATGAAGTGTTCGAACTCGAAGATATCAACTCGGAGTTCGCGCAGGCCGATGTCGCCTATGTCATTGGCGCCAACGACGTGACCAATCCAGCTGCCCGCGACGACAAGACCTCGCCGATCTACGGCATGCCGATCCTTGACGTCGACAAGGCCAAGACCTGCCTCTTCGTCAAGCGTTCGCTGGGCTCCGGTTACGCCGGCATCGATAACACCCTGTTCTACAAGGACGGCACGATGATGCTGCTCGGCGACGCGAAAAAGGTCACCGAGGAGATCAACAAGGCGATCAATCACTGAGCGCCCCCAGCTGAGAGTGCTCGATCAGAATGAGGGCGCGGCTTAGGCCGCGCCCTTTGTTTTCACCCGCGCAGCCTTTTGGATCTCCGGGACTGGCCGGGTAGCTGCCGCTGGCACCACGCCGACGGCGTCATTCGCGCTCGAGCGCGCTGAGAAGAGCCGTGAGCGTCCAGATCAGGCCCTTCGGCAGGTAGTCTACCTCAACCGTGCCGCGAAAGGCGGCAGCGGCATGTATCTTGATCACGGTGGTACCGAATCCGGACTGAGATGGCGCGATGACGGCGGGACCGTTCCGCTCTTGCCAAACGAAACGCAGCATCGGCTCGGGCTGGTCCTCGACCCCGATCGCCGCCCAGGAAAAGGAGACGCGGCCGTGCGGAACGGAAAGCGCGCCATATTTCACAGAATTGGTTGCCAGTTCGTGGAGCGCCAAGCCGAGATTCTGGACTGCCTCAGGCTTGACGACAAAATCCTCGCCGCAAATCTCGATCTGTTCGGCCGCTTGCGGGAAGGCCTGCAGATGAATATCGATGACCCGACGGAGCGACGCCCCTGACCACTGCTCGCTCGTCAAAAGCTCTATCGAGCGGGCGAGCCCATCGAGACGATGGGAAACGGCAGTCTGGAAATTCTCGACACTGTCAGCCTGTTTGGCGAGCTGGCGCATCATTGCCTGCGCCAAAGACAGCAGGTTCTTGGTGCGATGGATCAGCTCGTGCATGATGAAATGCAGCCGGTCTTCCGTCTCGCTTCGATCGAAGGAGGCGTTAGATAGCGCGACGGCCACCTGGTTCGCCTCGATAACCGCAGTATCGATCGGCGCAACGATATCGCCCTGGCCCATCCGGTTTGCCATGTCGGCAATGTCGCGAATTGTGGTGCGCACCTGCCGCGCTACGGCATAGGCTGCAAGCACGGCGACCAAAAGCAGCGCAATGCCGCCGATGATCAGGAAGCGCCATGTCGTGAGTATCGATGCCTGCGCCGTAGAAACAGGTCCCCAGACCACCGTTTTCCAGGACCAACCAAAAATTTGTGCATAACCCAGGAGCTGATCAGGCAGAATGGTCTTGTCCTCGAAGACGCCGCTTGAGGCTGTAAGCGATGGCAGGATGCGTGGGTCGAAGGGCGTCCCAGGAGCGATGCTTGCAAGGCCGCTTGAGGCCACGACGTGACCGGCCTGATCGATGACCGCTGCGGACCAGCCGGAGGCAAGCTCCTGAGTCGTGACAAGTTTGGCGAGATCCTTGGCATTTTGCGTGACGATCAGCGCCGCAGCCTTACCAGCGTCGAGGGGCATCGTGACGTTGTAAACCCATTCACCGCTCGTCGCTCCCTTGAAGACATCGGATGCCTCGATGCGGCCTGATTTAAGGGCCGATTCCAGCGCAGGCATGTTTGCGATCTTGTTGAGCGGCATGCCGAAGTCGCGGCGCGTGTTCAGAAGTTGCTGACCGCTTCTATCGACGGCGATCACGTAGACCGTGTCGCCGCGCAGGGCTGTTTCGGTGCGTTGATGAAACGACGCGAAGTCGTTGTTCTCGAGCTCAGGGGAGGTCGACAGCAGCCGAAGGGTCGTTGCCATATCCTGCAGCTGCCGGTCGATCGAGCGGGAGAGGGTCAACGCGTCCTGCGCAGTTTCGCGTCTGAGCGTCGTGCGTTGATTGTCCTCGAGCTGCAGAAGCAAGAGGGCGACGAACGCGAAGATAGGCACGGCGATCGAGACCGCCATTGCGATGAGGTAGGTGCCGATCGACGCCTTGGGAAACAACCGCCCGTGCAGATTCATCGGCGCAATCTTTGCAAGCTTCCGAAAGCGAGTTGCTCGTTACGCTTTTCGCAAACAGGTACGATAGCAAAAAACTGCATCGCCGCCCCCGGTGCCCTAAACATGGTCGCATTTTCCGATAGCCTACTATCGGAGAACGGCCATGTTAGGGGGAGCGAGCGCTGGTTGCAACACACTAAAACTGCCGAGCTAGGCAATTGTAATCTATCGTACAAATGCTCCGTCAGGCGAACCGGGAGAGCCGGAACGGGGCAAGGCTGGCGTCGATCTCGCCTGACAGAATCTCGTTTGCTGCAAGCGTGCCAACCAGCGGCGCGAGCGTTACGCCAGAATGCATGACCGCGACATAGAGGCCGCCAAAGCCGCAGCTGCCGATAATCGGGAAACCGTCTTGTGGGATAGGACGATAGCCGACGGTGAAGAAATCCATTGTCAGCGAATCGCTGTCCAAAAGGCTGGCCTTGACCTGGGTGAAGAGGGCAGCGGCTGTTTCGCGACGGTCTTCGCCTGGATCGCTGCCGCCGAAATCGCTGCCCGCGATGATGCGTCCTTCGGCCGTTTGGCGCATATGAAGCTCCATCGCGATCACGAGGCCATTGAGCCGCTTTTCGAGGGGGCGGGAATGCACGATCAGGCCGGGCGGCGCCTCGATCGGCAGTCCGATCCCCGCTGACGCGGCGATCGGAACGGCTCCGGCCCCTGACGCGAGCGCGACGTGATCCGCTTCGATCATCCCTGCCGAAGTGACGACGCCGGTGATGCGCTCGCCGCTGCGGATCAGCCCTCGAACTACGGCGCTGACGAACTTTGCACCCCGCACCTGGGCATCTGCCAGCATCATACGTGCAGCCTCGACCGGCTCGACCGCGCCTTCCTCAGCAACGGCAACGGCAAAATCGGGCGGATTGCGAAGATAGGGCTCGCGGGCGGAGATCTCGCCGCTGCCGAGGCGCTCGATTCCGTAACCCCAGCCACCATGCTCCTTCGCGTACGCCTCGAGTCGATCTGGCGGCA
The DNA here is from genome assembly GCF_012641395.1 of Rhizobium sp. P32RR-XVIII. Classification (GTDB taxonomy): domain Bacteria; phylum Pseudomonadota; class Alphaproteobacteria; order Rhizobiales; family Rhizobiaceae; genus Rhizobium. The sequence continues at coordinate 133,968 of NZ_JABAIH010000006.1, forward strand.
GGTCCCAACAGATGCTGCCGCACCAGGAGAGCGGCAGGCCGGGAAGCTCGGCGGCGAGCCGCTTCCATTCACCCATCGATCGGCGCCGGAAGTGAAAGTAGAACTCCGGATTGCCCCAGCTTGCATTGATCCAGGCGAAGGAATTGGGGGTCGCGACGCCGCCTGTTTCCTCTGCGACGACAGTCACATCGGCACCGGCTTTCGTGAGATGCCAGGCGATCGACGCGCCAATGATACCAGCGCCGACGACGATTACATGCTGTTTCGTCCCCATCGCCGTGTTCTCCATCAACCGGCGGTATTAGCCGCTGGTGGCCGCCCCGACGCGGCCAAGGCCGTCGCGGGCCGGCTGGTATTTAGGATCGAGAGCGACTGCGTGACGATAAGAGCGAGCGGCCTTGGCTTTGTCGCCGCGGCGCTCATAGACGAGCGCTTGGTTGGCCCAGGACTCGGCAATGTTGCCGTTGAGCTCGATCGCGTGATTGAAATCGGCGAAGGCGTTGTCGTCGTCATTCAGCGCGATATAGGAGATGCCGCGACCATTGTAGGGCTCGGGTGAATTCGGAGCGAGCGAGATCGCCTTCGAGAAGTCGTCGATCGCCTTGTCCTGTTCATTGCGCTTCTGGTAAATCAGGCCGCGATTGTGATAGGCGCGGCCATCGGTCGTGCCGAGCTGGATGGCGCGGCCGAAATCGTTGAATGCGGCATCATCCTGGCCGGCCTGGCGGTAAACATTGCCCCGGCCGATATAGGCGACGTCGTAGCTCGGGTTGATCTGAAGCGCCGTGTTGTAGTCGGCGATCGCCTGCTGCTGCTGCCCCATGTTGCGATAGACGAGCGCGCGGTTGGCATAGGCCTGAAAGAAGCGTGGATTGATCTGCAGAGCCGTATTGAAATCGTTCAGTGCGGCCTTGAACTGGCCGGCGCGACCATAGGCTGAACCTCGAACATTGTAGCCTTCCGGATCCTTGGGATTGGCGTTGATCACCGAGGTCAGCGAGGCGATGTTCTCTTGGGAGCCCTGAGCCTTGTCGATGCGGATCACGGCATCGGAAGCGTTATCGGTCTGGCAGCCGGCAAGTGCGATTGCGGCGAAAACCGCGAACACCGGCAGCAACGCCGCCTTCGGTGCAGTCAAGGACCGAGGCGAGGTGAGCAAGGAATCAATCATTTGTGCGCTTTCCCCATGCGTCATATCCGGGGGCAATCGGATATGCGATCTCTCAGCGGCAAATTAAAAAGGCGGCGGCGACACGTAATCGCCCCCGCCAACATGCATCTGAAAACGTCGAAATAACGACGGTACCGCTTAGCGTGCGACCAGACCTTCGCGCTGTGCCCGCTTGCGAGCCAGCTTGCGAACGCGGCGAACGGCTTCGGCCTTCTCGCGAGCGCGCTTCTGCGACGGCTTTTCGTAGTAATCGCGCATCTTCATTTCGCGGAAAATGCCTTCGCGCTGCATCTTCTTCTTGAGAGCGCGGAGAGCCTGATCGACATTGTTATCGCGGACGAGTACCTGCACGAGAATCACGTTCCTTTGGTTTTGGTTGACGCCAGCGGCGGCACAGCGCCAGAGGCAAAAAAATATTGTTCGCGCGGCCGGAGCCTTGCGATTGGTGATGCGGGATAACAGATCGATGGCAGGAAGTCCAGACAGATATGGTTTTCGACCGCGAAAAAAGGCCGGTTGCGACTCACGCCATCGCCCTGTCGTGGAGGGCGGCGACTGCATGGGCTATTGCCGTATCCGAAAATGCACCTATATGTAGCACGTCGAATATTGCTTGTGACCTTTGTCCACGCGCTGAAGCGTTCAGTCAGATTTCCTCTCAACATCGATAAGAACCGGGCGAATGTCTCTCCGGGCAAAGCAACGATTGAAAGGAGATCGTTCATGAATTCAGGCACAGTCAAGTGGTTCAATAGCGCCAAGGGTTTTGGTTTTATTCAGCCGGATGATGGTTCGACGGACGTCTTCGTTCACATTTCCGCCGTAGAGCGCGCCGGCATGAGCACGCTGTCCGACGGTCAGAAGATCCGCTACGATCTCGTCCGGGACAAAAAATCAGGCAAGAACGCCGCGGACAACCTTCAGGCCGCATGATTTGTCATTTGCCTCCGCTGACCACGGATGTACTGGCAGCAGGCTGAATGACGGGAAGAGGTCGGGTGAAACGCCCGGCCTTTTTGTTTCGGCGATGCGGCCATCTGAAGTTAGAAGGGGTGACGTGATTTCAAAGCCGAACTATAAAGTCGGTGATTTTGTGGTGCTGAAGTCGGGCCTTACCCGAACTGCGGCTGCCGACCGGCGATGTGAGGTCGTCGGAATTTTGCCAAATGATCATGGCCAGGCGCAGTACCGCGTCCGGTTTGAAGCCGAAAACTTCGAGCGCAGAATAACCGCGCTTGATATCGATGCCTCCGAATCTCCGCCGGGTGTTGCCGACGCTCAGCCAATTCAAACGTCCGAAACGGGGCCTTGGCTGAAGACTTTCAGCACTAAGATGCGAAAGTAACGTCTCCAGCCATTCACAGTGCGGCGTCATTGCCAGCGAAAGGATAAGATTTTGCAAGTTCTCGTCAGGGATAACAACGTTGATCAGGCTCTTCGCGTTCTCAAGAAGAAGATGCAACGTGAAGGTCTGTTTCGTGAAATGAAGGCGCGCAGCGCCTATGAAAAGCCGTCCGAGAAACGCGCCCGCGAAAAGAGCGAAGCTATTCGCCGCCAGCGGAAGCTCGCGCGCAAGCAAATGCAGCGCGAAGGCTTGCTGCCGATGCCAAAAAAGGCCGCCCACAAGCGTTGAGGCCAACTTGGGGGCGCAGCTTCCAATTGCTCAAAACCATTCAAGGGAGGAGCGAATGACAGCAAGCAAGGACCAATTCTTCAACGCCACGAAGATGTCGGCCCGCGACAAGGCCGAAGCGACGGACCATACGGCGCGGGCCATTATTGCAGATGAAGCAAAGCTGCGTGAAAAAAAGACGGAGAAGCTGAAAGCACTTCGGCTGCAGCGGGAGGCGGAAGCCAAGCCCGAGCCGCCAGCACCCAAAAGGAAGCGCAAGGCTTCCGCCAGATCTTCCGCGCAATAAGGTTCGATGCGGTAGCGCTGATCCTGTTGTCTGCCCGCACCGTCCACCTAGCCGTATTTCCACGTTCCTGATCAACGACTATCTCGCTCTAATGATGCGCACCAGTCTCATCATTCGATGGCTTTCGCTTCGAAAGCGGGGTAGCGTTCTTCCTTGCTGAAAGGCTTGCAGCATCGGGGGACGTCATCTAGGCATGACACGCACGCAGCAAATCGGCGTCATCATCGGTTTGGCGATCGTCGCGCTGCTCACGTTCCTCCGCGCCGGCGATCCGCAGTTCCTGCGTTCGATCCGCGATGTGAGCTTCGATGAATATCAGCGCATATCACCGCGCCCTTTCGAAAACCTCCCGGTTCGCGTGATCGATATCGATGAGGCATCGCTGCGCGAATTCGGTCAATGGCCGTGGCCGAGGGACAGACTGGCTCTGCTCGTCAACAGACTGTCTGAAATGGGCGCGGCGGCGATCGCCTTTGACATCCTCTTTGCCGAGCCTGACCGGCTTTCGCCGCGCGCCGTCGTCGGCACGGTAAGCGGCGTTGATCCCGGGCTGCTGGCACAACTGCCGGATAACGACGAGATTTTCGCTGATGCGATGGCCGGCAAGCCTGTCGTGCTCGGCTTCGGCTTGTCCAACGAGGGAACATATCGTCCACCCGTCAAGGCGGGCTTTGCCTTTACCGGCGAAAGCCCTATTACGGCGCCTCCATATCTCAAGGCCGCAACGCCGTTGCGGCCACGTTTTGAAGCGAATGCTACAGGACTTGGCCATATCAGTCTCAATCCCGGCAATCCTTCCCCGGTCGTGCGTGCGGTTCCCCTCTTTCTGACTGACGGCGAGCAGTTTTATCCGAACCTCGCCCTCGAAGCGTTGCGCGTCGCCCAAGGCGCGTCGACGTATGTCGTGGCGGGCGCACCGGATGTGCCCGGAATCATGACATCGGCCAAGATCGGCGACCTTGTCGTTCCCGTGACTGCTGCGGGTGAACTCTGGCTCTACGTCAGCCCCGATCGGGCGGAGAGATATATCTCCGCGCGGGATGTGCTTGCGGCAAACGGCGTCTCTCCGGAGGTCAGCGCCGCGATCAATGGCAGTATCGTCTTTGTCGGCACGTCGGCTGCCGGGTTGCAGGATATCCGTGTCACCGCGCTTGGAGAGAACGTGCCGGGCGTTTCACTGCACGCGCAGACCGTCGAGCAGATCTTGAACGGCCGCTATCTGTCGCGGCCGGATTGGGCAGATGGCCTGGAGATATTTGCCGTCGCGGCGCTGGGTAGCCTTCTGGTCGTATTGACGACCTTCGTCAGCCCGGCGGTGGCGCTGGCCTGCGGGCTGACGATTACGGCGCTTGCTTTCGTCGCCTCATGGCTTTGCTTCTCCTACGCAGGACTTCTTTTCGATCCGCTGGCGCCAATTGTGAGTGGTTCGATCGCGCATTTCGCAGCGACCTCGTTTCGCATCCTTGTGATCGACCGGGAGCGGCGCGAGGTGCGCCGCGCCTTCGGGCAATATCTCTCACCGTCACTCCTTTATCGTATCGAGCACACACCGGGTGCGCTGCGGCTCGGCGGCGATGACCGGGAATTGACGGTCATGTTCGTCGATGTGCGCCATTTTACCGAAATCAGCGAGCGCCTGCCCCCGACGGCCGTCGTCGGATTCCTGAACACGCTGCTCGATGCACTGAGCCGCCATGTCGTTGCCAATGAGGGTACGCTCGACAAGTTCATCGGCGACTCGATCATGGCCTTCTGGAATGCGCCGGTCGACGTTGCCGATCACGAGACCAAGGCGGTGCGCGCCGCACTTGCGATGCGCGAGACCCTTGCCGGGCTGAATGCCGCCGATGCCTTCGGCTTTGGCAAGGATCAGCCGGTTGGGATCGGCATCGGCATCCATACCGGGCTTGCTTGCGTCGGGAACATGGGCGCTGAAACGCGCTTCAACTATTCGGCCGTGGGCGATGCTGTAAACGTCGCTGCGCGCATCGAATCGTCCTGCAAGGAAGTCGGCTTCGATATTCTGATCTCGGAGAATACGGCGAAGCAATTGGGCTCAGCCTTACTTGATGCGGGCACCATCGGCCTGAAGGGGAAAAGCGGCCGTACGCGGCTATTCGCCGTGGTCGGGGATGAGCGCTTGGCGAAATCGCCTGACTTTGCCGAACTAGACCAGTTCCACAGGCAACTCGTTGAGGCATTGCGATTGCACTCACCCCAGCAGACCCGCAGGATCATCGGTGCCATCAGGCACAAGTTCGTAACGATGGCCCCTGCTCTTGCGGAATTCTACCGGCGGATTTCCCGCCGGGCAGATCATTTCCGTGATGAGCCGATTTCTGAGGAAGCGCGTCCGGCCGAATGAGATTTCAACGATGGCGGTTCCGTTCGCCGCGATCCCTGTCGCCATCCTTGCCCTCGGATCGATCGGCTTTATCGCGACCTTTGTCGTGATGATCCCGATGATGATCATTTGACTTTTTAGGTCCATCGGGATCATGCGGTCTGTCGGCATGGTCATGCGGCTTGTCGACGTGTTCGCGCGGCTTTTCCCCCGGACGCGGCTTTTCCGGTGGGGGCGGTTCCGGGGCGCGGATCCTGGGTGCCTGCTGCTGACGGGTGTCGGGGCGACGCTGCAAGGCGGCGGTCATTCCGCAGCCCCCGCCCATCATCCCTGAAAGGGCCTGAATGCCCGAAAGGAAGGGAAGCGCTCGCTCCGTTCCGAGCGACTGGAGGACGGCCTGGTTGACGGGCCGCACATCCGTCATGGAACCTCTGGGCGTGGCAATGACACAGTCGCAGCGCCGTGTGAGCTGCCGGCAGCCGCCCGGGCCGCAAAGCTGCGCGGCGCCATTCAGCATCACGATGGCCGTCGTGCCGTTGGGTCCGACATAGAAGTCGAAAGCGGTGCCGCGCACGCCGATCGTGCCTGCGGGTGTAAGAATCGAGTAGGCGGACGATTTCGAGCTTCCGCTGATCCAGCGGAACGTCCCTTTCGCAGCCTTGATGCTCAGTTGTTTGACTGTTTGCGAATCGTCGAAGATGTATTTGTCGATGACGACCGACGAGCCCCAGCCGACGGCAAGCTTCGAACCGTCGCGGAAAACAAACTGCCCGAGGCCGGATGGCGACGTTCGGATGCGCTCGTCGCGGTGGACAGCAGAATTGACGACCAGCGGTCCCGATTGACCGGTCACTTCAGTCTTGATCTTAACCGCCTGGCCGACCGGCTCGGCCGCTGTAGCCGGCATTGGGCTTATAAGCGCCGCGCAGAGGAGCGTGGCTGTGGCAGAACGCAGATACGACATGGAACACCCCCGAAACCTAGGAATATTAGCATACGCTTCTGTTGGTCGTCTGCTTACCCGCATGGGTTAGAGGGACTAATCCCCGGCGAGACTGGAGCGGGACCAGCTGCCACGCCACTTGTTTCACGCATGTCAAACAAAAGCCCGTTCGCGTCGCAAAAGAAACGTTGTGCCGCATTTCGATTTGCGATTTGTATGGCCACGGAAGAAATGCCTTTCCCTGAAGGAGATGAAGGCGGATGCGGAAATACTCGGTTTTTGCCGTGGCACGGGAAGCGCTCAGAGCCCACAAGGGCTGGGAGAAGCAGTGGACTTCGCCGGAGCCGCGCGCGGAATACGATGTCGTCATCATCGGCGGCGGCGGGCATGGCCTGGGAGCTGCCTATTACCTTGCCAAGGAGCACGGCATCACCAATGTGGCGGTGCTGGAAAAAGGTTGGCTCGGCGGCGGCAACACCGGCCGCAACACGACCATCATCCGCTCGAATTACCTCTATGAAGAGAGCATGCACATCTACGAGCATTCGATGAAGCTCTGGGAGAACCTGTCGCAGGATCTCAACTACAATGTGATGTATTCACCGCGCGGCGTGATGATGCTCTCGCACAACATCCACGATCAGCAGTCGTTCAAGCGGCATATCCATGCCAACCGTCTCTACGGCATCGACAACGAATGGCTGACGCCGGAGCAGGCCAAGGCTTATTGCCCGCCGCTCGACATCTCGGCAACGGCGCGTTACCCGATCAATGGTGCGGCGCTCCAGCGTCGCGGCGGTACGGCGCGTCACGATGCGGTTGCCTGGGGCTACGCGCGTGCGGCCTCGGATCGCGGCGTGCACATCATCCAGAATTGCGAAGTCACCGGCATCCGCCGCGGTCCGGATGGGCGCGTCGTGGGGGTAGAGACGACACGCGGCTATATCGGCGCGAAGAAGATCGGCGTTTCCGCCGCGGGCCACACGACGACGGTCATGAAGATGGCGGACGTGCGCGTGCCGCTGCAATCGAGCCCGCTGCAGGCACTGGTTTCCGAACCTCTGAAGCCGATCTTTCCCTGTGTGGTCATGTCCAACACCGTGCACGCCTATATCTCGCAGTCCGACAAGGGTGAACTCGTCATCGGCGCGGGCACTGACCAGTATAATTCCTACTCCCAGACCGGAGGCCTGCAGATTATCACGCATACGCTCGACGCCATCTGCGAGCTCTTCCCGATGTTCCGCCGCGTGAAGATGATGCGCTCCTGGGGCGGCATCGTCGATAACACGCCGGACCGCTCGGCGATCCAATCGAAGACGCCGGTTCCGGGGCTTTACGTCAACTGCGGCTGGGGTACGGGCGGCTTCAAGGCGACGCCGGGGTCGGCCAATCTGTTTGCGCATCTGATCGCCCGCGATGAGCCGCACAAGTTCAATGCCGGGCTGACACTGGAACGCTTCCGCACCGGTCGCCTGATCGACGAAGCCGCCGCCGCTGCCGTCGCGCACTGACACGAGGACATCCATGCTACTCATCTACTGCCCATACTGTCAGGAAGAGCGCTCCGAGCTCGAATTCCGTGGCGCCGGCGACGCGCACATAGCGCGACCCCAGAATATCGCCTCGATTTCCGACGAGGAGTTCGAAGAGTATTTCTTCCTGCGCGACAATCCGAAGGGACTCATCTTCGAACGCTGGCGGCACATGCACGGCTGTGGGCGCTTCTTCAATGCAGCGCGCGACACCGTCAGCGACAAGTTCATCATGACGTACAAAGCCGGCGAGCCGAAACCTCATATAGGAGCAGCCAGCGTTCCGCACATTCCCGTCGAAACCTACGAAGCGCTGGAAGGAGAGGCGAAATGAGCGGCGCGAACCGAATTGCGGGCAAGGGGCGCCTGACGCCCGCCAGAACCGCCCGCTTCACCTTCGACGGCAAGAGCTACACGGCGCTCGAAGGCGATACCGTCGCCTCGGCGCTGATTGCGAACGGCGTGCATCTTGTCGGTCGTTCCTTCAAGTATCACCGGCCGCGCGGCATCCTTTCGGCGGGCGCAGAAGAGCCGAACGCTCTGATCGACGTCGCGCGCGACAGTGCCCGCAAGCAGCCGAACGTACGCGCCACGGTTCAGGAAGTCTTCGACGGCATGACCGTCAAATCGCAGAACCGTTTCCCGTCGCTCGCCTTCGATATCGGCGGCATCAACGATGCGTTCTCGCCGTTCTTCGCGGCCGGCTTCTACTACAAGACCTTCATGTGGCCGAAGGGCGCCTGGATGCGTCTTTACGAGCCGATGATCCGCCGGGCAGCCGGCCTTGGCGTCGCACCAACGGAAGACGATCCGGATCATTATGCAAGCCGGTTTGCGCATTGCGACGTGCTTGTGGCCGGTGCGGGCGTTGCCGGTCTTTCCGCCGCCCTTGCTGCAGCTGAGGCGGGTGCCAAGGTCATTATCTGCGAAGAGCAGGCAGAAGTCGGTGGAGCGCTGCGATTCGACAGCGGTGTGAAGATCGACGGCATGGATGGCTATGCCTGGGCGCAGCGGACAGCGGCGAAGCTGAAGGCGATGAAGAATGTGCAGCTTCTGACCCGCACGACCGCTTTCGGCTACTACAACCACAATTTCATCGGTCTTGCCGAGCGCGTGACCGACCACATCGCCCGGCCCGCCCGCGATCTCCCGCGCGAGCGTCTGTGGCAGGTCCGCGCCAAGCGGGTGGTCCTCGCAGGCGGCGCGATCGAGCGGCACATGGTGTTCCCGAACAATGACCGTCCGGGTATCATGCTTGCTTCGGCGGCCCGCATGTATCTGAACCATTACGGCGTCGCCGTTGGGACCAAGGTCGGTGTTTATACCGCCCATGACTCGGCCTACGAGGCTGCCTTCGATCTGAAGCGTGCCGGCGTGGCAATTGCTGCGATCGTCGATTGCCGCCAGACTCCGGGTGCTGCGGTTCTGGCCGAAGCGCGCTCACTCGGCATCGACGTGCTGACCGGACAATCCGTCATCAACACCTCGGGCAAACTGCGCGTCTCCTCGATGACTGTCGCGCGCAATGGCGGCGGCTCACCGCGCAAGATCGCAATCGACGCGCTGCTGGTTTCGGCCGGCTGGACGCCGTCGGTGCATCTGTTCTCGCAGTCGCGCGGCAAGGTGAAATTCGAGCCGGAAACGCAGCGCTTCCTGCCCGGAACCTACGCGCAGGATTGCCTCTCCGTGGGTGCCTGCAATGGCACGGACGATCTGCAGCAGACCATTGAAGAGTCCCTGGCAGCCGGTGAACTGATGGCGCAGGCCGTCGGCAAATCGGGCGGCGGCAAGATCAGCATCTCGGCTGAGCAGACCTACGACTGGACGGGCGGCATGATCGGTGCTGCCGAAGGAGCCGGACCGGAAACAAGCGCCAAGGCATTCATCGACTTCCAGCACGATGTCTGCGCCAAGGATATCCGTCTTGCGGTCCGCGAAGGCATGCATTCGATCGAGCACATCAAGCGCTTCACGACCAACGGCATGGCCTCCGACCAGGGCAAGCTTTCCAACATGCACGGTCTTGCGATCGCTGCGGAGATGCTTGGCAAGGAAATCCCGCAGGTTGGCCTCACGACCTTCCGTGCGCCCTATACCCCCGTCACCTACGGCACGCTGATCAGCCATTCGCGCGGCGAACTCTTCGATCCTGCCCGCAAGACGCCGATGCACCAGTGGGAAGAAGAGCACGGCGCCGTGTTCGAGGATGTCGGCAACTGGAAGCGCGCATGGTTCTATCCGCGCGCTGGCGAGACGATGCATCAGGCCGTCGCCCGCGAATGCAAGACGGCTCGCGAAGTCGCGGGCGTCTTCGATGCCTCGACGCTCGGCAAGATCGAGGTCGTCGGTCCGGATGCGGCCGAGTTCATGAACCTGATGTACACCAATGCCTGGGACACGCTGAAGCCGGGCAAGTGCCGCTACGGCATCATGACGCGCGAAGATGGCTTCATCTATGACGACGGCGTCGTCGGGCGGCTCGCCGACGATCGGTTCCATGTGACGACGACAACGGGCGGTGCGCCGCGCGTTCTCAACCACATGGAAGACTACCTCCAAACGGAATTCCCGCATCTCAAGGTGTGGCTGACATCGGCCACTGAGCAATGGGCGGTCATCGCCGTCCAAGGCCCGAAGGCGCGTGAGATCGTTGCACCGCTGGTCGAAGGGCTCGATATTTCGAACGAGGCTTTCCCGCATATGAGCGTTGCCGAGTGCAAGGTCATGGGCGTGCCGGCCCGTCTCTTCCGCGTGTCGTTTACCGGCGAAGTCGGCTTTGAAATCAACGTTCCGGCGGACTACGGCCAGTCGGTCCTGGAAGCCGTCTGGGCGAATGCAGAGCCACTCGGCGCCTGCGCCTACGGTACGGAGACGATGCACGTGCTTCGCGCCGAGAAGGGCTATATCATCGTCGGACAGGATACGGACGGTACCGTGATGCCGGATGATGCCGGTCTTTCCTGGGCTGTCTCCAAGAAAAAGGCGGATTTCGTCGGCATTCGCGGGCTGAAGCGGCCGGACCTCGTGAAGGAAGGCCGCAAGCAGCTCGTCGGCCTCGTCACCAAGGATCCGAAGCTGGTTCTGGAAGAAGGCGCACAGATCGTCGCCAATCCGAACGAACCGAAGCCGATGACGATGCTCGGCCATGTGACCTCGTCCTATTGGTCGGAAAACCTCGGCAAGTCGATCGCGTTTGCGCTGGTCGCCGGCGGTCGCGCGCGCATGGGCGAGACCCTCTATGTGCCGATGCCGGACCAGACGATCGCCGTCGAGGTGACGGACATGGTGTTCTTTGACAAGGAAGGAGGCCGGATCAATGGTTGATATGGCAATTCGCAAGTCCGCTCTTTCCAGTCGCCAGGGCGGTTCGGCAACCGTTCGCCTGAGACCAGCGGCCGCGGCGACGCGCGTTGCGCTTCGGGCACCGCAGGAGTCGCTTGCCGGACTTTCCTCCGCACTCGGCGTCACCATTCCCAATGCGCCGAAGACATCCGGCCGCAAGGAGTGGCGCTCGGCCCTCTGGCTTGGTCCGGATGAATGGCTGGTGATTGACGAAAGCGGTGCAGACCTGATGGCGAGCCTCGCCAACGCAGGCGTGCTGCATTCTGCCACGGATGTCTCGCATCGCAACGTCGCCATCAATGTTTCAGGCCCGGGCGCCGAGGCGACGCTTTCTGCGGGCTGCCCTCAGGACCTGTCGATAAACGCCTTTCCAGTCGGCGCATGCTCGCGCACGCTGTTCGGCAAGGCGGAAGTCGTGATCTTCCGTACCGATGATGATCTGTTCCGGGTCGAATGCTGGCGATCGTTTTCCGACTACGTCTTCGGCCTGCTGGCCGAGGCGGCGGAAGACGCGGCGCACTAAAGTGTTATTGCCGCCGGCTTGCGCCGGCGGCTAAGCTCTTCCGATAGGCTTTGGGAGGAGCGAATGAAGATACGTGCGGCAGTGCTGCGGCAATCACCGGTTTCGGCGCCATTTGCCGCCAGCCGACCGCTTTCTATAGAAGAACTGGATCTGCAGCCGCCCGGACGCGAGGAGATTCTCGTCCGCATCGGCGCCGCGGGGCTCTGCCATTCCGATCTCTCCGTCATCAATGGCGACCGGCCGCGGCCGGTGCCGATGGCGCTCGGGCATGAAGCTGCCGGTACCGTCGAGGCTGTCGGTGACGGTGTCGCTGATCTTGTTCCGGGTGACCGGGTGGTCATGAGTTTCATGCCGAGCTGCGGCCACTGCCTTCCGTGTGCGGAGGGTCGTCCTGCGCTTTGTGTTCCGGGCGCGGAGGCCAACGGCAGGGGAACGCTTCTTTCCGGCGCGCGGCGGCTCGCATGCGAGGAGGTGCCGGTCAATCATCATCTCGGCGTCTCCGGCTTCGCCACGCATGCGGTCGTTTCCCGCCATTCGGCGATCAAGATCGACGCTGGCCTGCCGCTGACCGAGGCTGCGCTTTTTGGATGCGCCGTGCTGACCGGAGTGGGCGCTGTCGTCAATACCTGCAAGGTGCAAGCGGGACAGACCGTTGCCGTTGTCGGTCTTGGTGGCATCGGGCTTGCCGCCGTGCTCGGTGCGCTGGCGGCCGGTGCCGAGCGCGTTGTCGCCGTCGATCTCGCGCCGGGCAAGTTGCAAACGGCACTCGCGCTTGGCGCGACGGATGCATTCCTTGCTGGCGATGCGGATATCGTGGAGCAGATTCGCGAGGCAACCGGTGGCGGCGTCGACCATGCGCTGGAGATGGCAGGCTCCGTCAAGGCGTTCGAGCTCGCCTACCGGATCACACGGCGGGGTGGAACCACGGCAACGGCCGGTCTCGCCAATCCGTCCAGCCAGATTTCCATACCGGCGGTCAGCCTGGTCGCCGAAGAGCGCCGCGTGCTCGGAAGCTACCTCGGCGGATGTGTGCCGAGCCGCGATATTCCGCGATACATAGGACTATACCGGCGCGGCCGGCTGCCGGTGGACAGACTGCTTTCCTCGACAGGTCCACTGGAAGAGATCAACGACGCCTTCGACCTGCTGCATGAAGGCAAGGTCATCCGGCATGTCATCGATTTCGGCTGAGGTTCAGACGTCCGGCCGGTCCTTGGGATCGAATTGCGCGATTGTGATCCAGTTCGCGGTGAGCGCGGGCTTCTTCTCGTTCTCGATTTCGATCGAGACCTCGTAGGTGGTCATCAGCATGTTGGCGCCACGGAAGCGGGCGTCGGCCAGTACGAAATGGCCACGGACGCGGGTGCCGGATTTGACTGGCGTCATGAAGCGGACCTTATCGAACCCGTAATTGATGCCCATCGTCTGCTCGCGAATTTTGGGAAGGGCATTGTAATTCATCGCCGAAAGCAGCGAGAGCGTCAGGAATCCATGGGCGATCGTACCGCCGAAGGAGCTTTCGGCAGCGGCGCGGACGGGGTCGGTATGGATGAACTGGTGGTCGTTGGTGGCATGAGCAAAGGCGTCGATCATTGCCTGGTCGACAAGAATCCAATCCGAAAGTCCCGTCTTCGTGCCAATGAACCCACGGATTTCCGCGAGTGAAAGTTCCCTGACCATTGATTCCTCATGAGAAAGCGGCTGCGCAAGCCTTACAATGGGATTGTGACGATTGCGACAAGGAATTGCGGGCTGGAGCCCGGCGAATCAACTTTCGAGATAGAAAGCGACCGAGCGGCGCGGCACGATGGCCGAGCGCGCGGACTTCTTCGGCGCATCGGGGGCGAGAAGCCGCCATGAGGACGGACCGGGCAACGCAAAGATTTCCTCGCCACCCGAGCGATTGAAAAGAACGGCCAGCCGTGCGGCATTGCTGCTTTGACCGTCGCGTGTCGAAAGCACCATTCCGAGCGTGGAAAAGTTCGGCGTCTCCCACTCCTGGACGCTCATCGGCTGGCCGGAGGGCGATATCCACTCGACATCGCCGTTGCCGGAGAGGAAGTCCAACTCGGTGAAGACGGAGAAGCGCTTGCGCAGGCCGGAAATGAATGCGGTGTGGGCGATGAGTTCGTCATCGAGCGCCGCCCAGTCGACCCAGGTAATCTCATTGTCCTGGCAGTAAGCGTTGTTGTTGCCTCGCTGGGTGCGGGCGGCTTCGTCGCCCGCCGTCAGCATGATACTGCCTCGGCTGGCAAAGAGCGTGGAAAGCAGCGCCTTCAAGTCGTCGCGGCGCCTGCGGATGATATCGGGGTAGCGGGTTTCACCCTCGACGCTGTTGTTCCACGAGTGGTTTTCGTTGTGGCCGTCCCGGTTTTCCTCGCCATTCGCCTCGTTGTGTTTGCCACTGTATGAGACGAGATCCTTTAGAGTGAAACCGTCGTGAGCGGCGAGGAAGTTGACGCTGCGGGTCGCCACTCCGCCGTTGCGGGAGAAGATGTCGGAAGAGCCGGCAAGCGCGGTGGCAAGCGGGCCGGTCTTCCAATCGTCCCCGCGCCAATAGCAGCGCACATCGTCGCGCACACGGTCATTCCATTCCAGGAAGGGTCCGGGAAAGTTGCCGAGCTGATAGCCGCCCGGGCCTATATCCCAGGGTTCTGCGATCATGACGCGGTCGGCGAGTACCTCATCTTTCAGCATCGCTGCAAGCGTCTCGCCATGGGGCTCGAAGCCATTTCCCGTGCGGCCGAGAACCGTCGCCAGATCAAAGCGGAAGCCGTCCACTCCGGCCCCAAGCACAAAATGGCGCAGGCTGTCGATGATGAGCTGGCGGATATAGGGATGATCGCAGGCGACCGTGTTGCCCGTCCCGGTGTCGTTGACGAGTTCGCCCGAGCGGCCGGGGAGGTGGCGGTAGAACGAGAGATTGTCGAGGCCGCGCAGCGAGAGCGTCGCGCCGTAGCGATCGCTCTCTCCAGTGTGGTTGAAGACGAGGTCGAGGATGACGCCGATGCCTGCAGCACGAAGCGCAGCCACCGTGTCCCGCAGTTCAGCCATGCCGCCCGGGACGACGCGCGGATCGAGCGCCATGAACGCAACGGGATTGTAGCCCCAGCTGTTCGTCAGCCCGAGCTGCGGCAGGTGACGCTCGTCGATCCAGGCGACGATCGGCATCAGTTCGACGGCGTCGACGCCGATGCGCTTGAGGTGGGCGATCACCGAGGGATGGGCAAGCGCGGCGACCGTGCCACGCTGCGCCTCGGGCACGTCCGGATGGAGGATCGTGAACGGCCTGACGCCGACTTCATAGATAAAGCCGCCCGGCTTGAAGAGCGGCGCCTCCGGCGTCACTGTCTTGTCGCGGGTGACGATCGCCTTGGGCACCAGGCTCCGCGTGTCTTCGCCGAAGGCCCCGAGACGCGGATCGTGGAGGAAAGGGCGGTCCAGCTTCTTGGCATATGGGTCCACCAGGAGCTTGGACCGATCGAACCAGAGGCCATTGTCCGGATCATAGATGCCATCGGCCCGAAGGCCGTAACGGGCACCTTCTTTCAAACCGTCGACGAAGAGACGGTGTACAGGACCGTCTTCACGCGCCATCGGCAGCCGTGCGAGTTCCTTGTCACCGCTTTCATCGAAGAGGCAGAGCTGGATCTCGGCGGCGTTTCGCGACCAGACGGTGAATTCGACGCCGCTTTCGAATGTGATCGCGCCGCCCTGGATCCCGGTGACTGCCCGCATACGTGTCAGGTGATCACGGAAGGCGCATCGCGGCCGGTGCGCCGGCGGATGTCTGCGATGCTTTCCGCTGCGGCGATCAGGTCGGCGAGCGCCTCTTGTGTCTCGATATTGTGCTGTGCCGAATCCGGCTCGTAGCGCTCGAGATAAACGCGCAACGTCGCGCCTGTCGTTCCGGTGCCGGAGAGGCGGAACACAACGCGCGAGCCGCCACCGAAGAGGATGCGGATGCCTTGATGTTCGCTGACCGACCCGTCGACCGGATCGTGATAGGCGAAATCGTCAGCCTTCTCGATGGTCAGGCCGCCGAACGTCTTGCCGGGGAGCGAGGCGAGCTGGTCGCGCAGGTTCTGGATCAGGCCGTTTGCCGCGTCAGTGTCGAGGCCTTCGTAGTCATGGCGCGAATAGTAGTTGCGGCCGTAGGTCTGCCAATGCTGCGTAACGACGTCCTGGACGCTTTCGCCGCGCACCGCAAGGATGTTCAACCAGAGGAGCACGGCCCAGAGGCCGTCCTTCTCGCGGACATGATTGGAGCCGGTACCGGCGCTTTCCTCACCGCAGATCGTTGCCATGCCGGCATCGAGCAGGTTGCCGAAGAATTTCCAGCCGGTCGGCGTTTCGTACATTCCGATGCCACGTTTTTCCGCAACGCGGTCGGCAGCGCCACTCGTCGGCATCGAGCGGGCGATGCCTGCGAGGCCGCCGGAATATCCAGGTGCGAGATTGGCATTGGCCGCGAGGATCGCGAGGCTGTCGGATGGCGTGACGAAGATGTCGCGGCCAATGATGAGGTTGCGGTCGCCGTCGCCGTCCGATGCGGCGCCGAAATCGGGCGCATCGTCGCCCATCATCTCATCATAGAGTTCCTTGCAGTGGACGGGGTTCGGATCAGGGTGATGGCCCCCGAAATCCGGCAGCGGCATGAAGTTGCGCACCGAGCCGAGCGGCGCTCCGAGGCGGTTTTCGAAGATCTCCTTGGCATAGGGGCCGGTCACGGCACTCATTGCATCGAAGGCGATGCGGAAGCCGAGGTTGATCAAATTGCGGATGGCGCCGAAATCGAAGAGTTCTTCCATCAGCGCCGTGTAGTCTTCGACGGAATCGATGACCGAAAGTATCATGCCACCCGGCAACTCTTCCTTGCCAATGCGATCGAGGTTCACGTCCGGGAAATCAGCGATCTTGTAGCTATTGATCGCCTTGGTGCGGGCATAGATCGCGTCGGTGATCTTTTCCGGTGCGGGACCGCCGTTGTTGACGTTGTATTTGATGCCGAAATCTTCTGTCGGGCCGCCAGGATTGTGGCTGGCGGAGAGGATGATGCCGCCGAAGGCCTTGTATTTGCGGATGATGTGCGAGGCCGCCGGAGTAGACAGGATGCCGCCCTTGCCGACCATCACCTTTCCGAAGCCGTTGGCAGCGGCCATCTTGATAGCCTTCTGGATAACTTCGCGGTTGTAATAGCGTCCGTCGCCGCCGATGACGAGGCACTTGCCCTGGTAGCCTTCCAGCGAGTCGAAGATCGACTGAATGAAGTTCTCGGCATAATTCGGCTGCTGGAAGACGGGGACCTTCTTCCTGAGACCGGATGTGCCGGGTTTCTGGTCCTGATAGGGCGTGGTGGATACAGATTTGATCATTTCTGTCACTTGCCTTTCGAGGCGAGACTTGAATAGAGGGCAGCGTAGCGCTCGGCGCTTTTCTCCCACGAGACATCCGATTTCATGCCCTGCTTTTGCAGCTGGGTCCAGACTTTTTGGTCCGCGAAAAGATGCAGCGCACGCCGGATTGCCTGCACCATACCCTCTGCGGTGACTGGAGAAAACTGAATTCCCGTTGCGACTTTCGCCGCGAGTGCCGCATGATTGGCATCGATCACGGTATCATTGAGACCGCCGGTACGGGCCACGATGGGCACGCAACCGTAGCGCAGACCGTATAGCTGGGTGAGTCCGCAAGGCTCGAAGCGCGAAGGAATGACGATCGCGTCGCAACCGGCCTGCATCAGGTGCGACATCGGTTCGTTGTAACCGATCGAGACGCCGATACGGCCGGGATGGCGGCTGGCCGCGGCAAGAAGCGAGCCCTCCAGCGCAGGATCGCCGGACCCCAAAATCGCGAGCTTGCCGCCGAGGGCGACGATCTCATCGGCTGTGGCGGCGACCATGTCCATGCCCTTTTGCCAGGTGAGGCGGCTGATGATGCAGAAGATCGGTGCCCCATCATCATGCAGGTGAAAGAATTCGGCGACCGACTTGCGGTTCTCGCTGCGATTCTTCAGCGTCGTGCTGCCGTAGTGCGTGTGGACAACGGGATCGGTCGCCGGGTTCCACACATCGGCATCGATGCCGTTGACGATCCCGTGCAGAACGTCGCGGCGGCCGGAGATGACGCCTTCAAGACCCATGCCGAACTGGTTTGTCAGGATCTCTTCCGCATAGGTGGGACTGACGGTGGTGATCGCATGCGCGGTCTGAAGCCCCCCCTTCAGGAAGCTGAGATGGCCGTAATATTCGATAGTGTCGGTCGAAAAGGCATGCGGCGGCAAGCGCAGGCTCGGGAAGATCTCAGCGGCGAACTGGCCTTGGAAGGCCATGTTGTGGACTGTCAGAACGCTC
The DNA here is from genome assembly GCF_012641395.1 of Rhizobium sp. P32RR-XVIII. Taxonomy (GTDB): domain Bacteria; phylum Pseudomonadota; class Alphaproteobacteria; order Rhizobiales; family Rhizobiaceae; genus Rhizobium. Next base: position 152,098 of record NZ_JABAIH010000006.1, read on the forward strand.
GGCAGCTCGGGCGTCGGATAGTAACGCATGTAGAGCGGCGTCATGGCGGCTTGCCAATCATGGGCATGGACGAGGTCCGGGCGCCAGTCCGGCATCAGGCCGGCGGCGATTTCGGCCGCCGCCAGCGACAGCGCTGCGAAGCGACGCCAGTTGTCAGGGTAATCCTTGCCCGTGTGGTCGAGATAGGGACCTCCCGGACGGTCGTAATAGGCAGGAGCATCGAGCACGAGGATGTTGAGGCCCTCGTAGTAAAATTCCAGCACCCTCGCAGGTTCGCCGAGCAGGTCAGTGAACTGCAGGCGAACGACGGGATCTTGAACAGCTTTCATGACGGCCGGGTAGCCGGGCATGAGGGTTTTCGATTCAATGCCGAACTGCTTGAGTGCGATTGGCAGGGCGCCGGCCACATCGGCAAGGCCCCCTGTCTTGATCAAAGGGAAGACTTCGGACGAAACCGAAAGAACTTTCATATGTCTAGAGATCCAATTTATCGATCATAGGCTGCGTTATCAGGCAAATACCGCTTTCAGTCCGCCGGAAGCGTTTGGCATCGAGTTTGGGGTCCTCGCCCACGACAAGGCCTTCCGGAATGACGACTCCATGGTCGATCACGACGTTTTTCAGCTGGGCGCGCCGACCGATCTTCACGCTCGGCAGGACGACGGCTCCCTCCAGTTTGGAATAGGAGTTAGCGCGAACGCCGGTGAAAAGAAGGCTCTTGTGAAGCGTGGCGCCGGAAATGATGCAATCGCCGGCGATGACCGACGAGGTGGCCGAGCCGCGGCGATCTTCATCGTCATGCACGAACTTTGCCGGCGGCGAGATTTCCGCGTAGGTCCAGATCGGCCAGGACTTGTCGTAGATATCGAGCTCGGGAACGATCGCGGTCAGATCGATATTCGCCTGCCAGTACGCTTCGATCGTCCCGACGTCACGCCAATAGGGCTCGCGTTCGAAATCGGAGCGAACACAGGACTGCCCGAAGCGGTGGGCGACCGCCTTACCGTTCTTGACGATGTAGGGAATGATGTCCTTGCCGAAATCCTTGCTGGAGTTGGGATCGGCGGCATCGCGCTGAAGCGCGTCGATCAGGAACTTCGTGTGGAAGACGTAGATCCCCATCGAGGCGAGCGCAAAGTCTGGTTTGTCCGGAATGCCGGGCGGGTCTGCAGGCTTTTCGACGAAATCGATGATCCGGTCTGTCTGGTCGACATGCATGACGCCGAAGCCCACGGCTTCCATGCGCGGCACTTCCAGGCAGCCGATCGTCACGTCCGCGCCGGAATCGACGTGCTGCTGCAGCATCCACTCGTAGTCCATCTTGTAGACGTGGTCGCCGGCCAGGATGACCATGTACTCGACCCCGTAGTCCTGGATGATATCGATATTCTGGTAAACCGCGTCGGCCGTGCCTTCGTACCATTGCGTCTCCGAGACGCGCTGGCTGGCCGGAAGGATGTCGAAGCTCTCGTTCCGCTCAGGGCGGAAGAAGTTCCAGCCGCGCTGCATGTGGCGGATCAGAGAGTGCGCCTTGTATTGGGTTGCGACTCCGATGCGGCGAATGCCGGAATTCAGCGCGTTCGACAGCGCGAAGTCGATGATGCGTGTCTTGCCCCCGAAATAAACGGCCGGCTTCGCACGCCGATCAGTGAGTTCCTTCAGGCGGCTCCCCCTGCCACCTGCCAGAACATAAGCCATTGCGTCGCGGGCAAGTGGCTGAACGCGTTTTTCTACCATTGTCTGCTCCTCCCACCAGTTCTCAAATCTCAGGTTCAAGCATGATCGTTGCCAGCGGCGGCAGGGTGATCACGGCGCTTACGTTGCCGCCTGCATTTACGGCCTGCACGCGCCCCCCATTGCCCTTGCCGCTGCCGCCGTAAATGTCGGCATCGGTGTTCAGGATTTCCCGCCAGCGGCCATCGAAGGGCAGGCGGATGGAATAGTTCTCGCGGTAGATCGGCGTGAAATTGGTGATGACGGCAATCGGCTTCTGGTCCGGCGCCTTGCGTAGCCATGCAAAGACGGAGTTCTCGTGATCGTCGGCAACCAGCCATTCGAAGCCATCGCCCTCGCAGTCGCGGGCGTGCAGCGCTGGTTTGGAGCGGTAGGTGAGGTTGAGATCGCGCACCAAGCGGCGCATGCCTTCATGCATGCGGTATTGCAGCAGGTTCCAATCGAGCGAGGTTGCCTCGCTCCATTCGCTCCATTGGGCGAATTCCTGCCCCATGAAGAGCAGCTTCTTACCCGGATAGCCCCACATGAAGGCATAATAGGCGCGCAGGTTTGCGAATTTCTGCCAGTCGTCGCCGGGCATCTTGGCAATCAGCGAGCCTTTGCCGTGCACCACTTCGTCGTGGGAGAGCGGCAGAACAAAGTTCTCCGAATAGGCGTAAAGCAGGCCGAAGGTCAGTTCGTTGTGATGATGCCTGCGGTGCACCGGATCGCGCTTCATGTAGCTCAGCGTGTCGTGCATGAAGCCCATGTTCCATTTGAAGCCGAAGCCGAGGCCCCCTTCATGTACAGGCTGCGAGACTTTCGGCCAGGAGGTCGATTCTTCAGCAATGGTCATGACACCCGGATGCTCCGCGTAGATGCGGGTATTCATGTCCTGAAGGAAACGGACGGCCTCCAGGTTCTCGTTGCCGCCATACTCGTTCGGGATCCACTCGCCATGGTTTCGCGAATAATCGAGGTAGAGCATCGAGGCGACGGCATCGACGCGCAGGCCGTCGAGATGAAATTTCTCGGCCCAGTAAAGCGCATTGTTGACGAGATAGGATTGAACCTCGGTGCGGCCGAAGTTGTAGATTGCTGTGTTCCAGTCGGGATGGAAACCCTTGCGCGGGTCCTCATGCTCGTAAAGCGCAGTACCGTCGAACCAGCCGAGTCCATGTTCGTCGGTCGGAAAGTGCGCCGGCACCCAGTCGAGGATGACGCCGATACCGACTTTGTGGCAGCCGTTGACGAAACGGGCAAAACCTTCCGGCTCACCGAAACGGGCGGTCGGCGCGTAAAGGCCGGTGGTCTGGTATCCCCAGGACGGATCGTAGGGATGTTCGGTGATCGGAAGGAACTCGATATGAGTGAAGCCCATGTCGACGCAATAGGGGATGAGGCTGTTGGCGAGCTCATCCCAGGAGAGGAACGAGCCATCCTGCCGGCGCTGCCATGAGCCGGCATGCACCTCATAGATCGAGATCGGCTGACGGCGCTTGTCGGTCTCACTCCAATGCTTGAGGTGGGCATCGTCCTGCCATTCCTGCAGCAGTTCGGGAGCTGCGACGGAGGCCGTCTTCGGGCGCAATTCGCTGCGCCGGGCAAATGGATCGGCCTTCAGTGGCAGCAGAACGCCATCGTGACCGCGTATCTCGAACTTGTAAGCAACGCCTGTCGGCACATCGGGTGCGAAGATTTCCCAAATTCCGGCGCCGGCGCGGAAGCGCATCACATGGCGGCGGCCGTCCCAATTGTTGAAATCGCCGACCACGGATACGCGTTGGGCATTCGGCGCCCAGACGGCGAAATGAATGCCCTGCGCTCCTTCATGCTTGATCCAGTGCGCCCCCAACTTGTCGAAAAGCCGAAGATGCGAGCCCTCGCGAACGTAGTAGTCGTCCATCGGACCAAGGACAGGGCCGAAGCTGTAGGGGTCGGTGACAGCCCATTCCGCATCGCCGCGCCTGGCGCGGTAGCGCACCGGTTGTAGTTTCGTCAGCGATACGGGACCCGCAAAAAAGCCTTCGGGGTGGAGTTGCGTCAGTTCGCCGATGATGCTGCCGTCGAGCGTCAAGGCGGTGACTTCTTCGGCACCCGGAATGAAGCAGCGCGCGGCATAGCTCTCGCCTGCCTCGTGGATACCCAGCACAGCAAACGGGTTTGCGTGCGAGCCTGCAAGGATTGCCGCTATCTCGTCTGCCGAAATTTCCCAGGGACGCTTTGCCTCACGGGCGGATTTCGGCGTCTTCATCCAGCTCTCCAGATTTCCTTGGCATACTGCCGGATCGCGCGGTCGGAGGAGAACCAGCCCATGCGCGCGGTATTGTTGATGGTCTTGGCATACCAGGAGGACGGCTCGGTCCAGAGCTGATCCACCTCTCGCTGGGCGGCGGCATAGGCATCGAAGTCGGCTGCGACCATGAACCAGTCGTGCGAATAAATACCATCGATCAGCTGGGCGTAGCGGTTGCGGTCATCCGGCGAGAAGACGCCTCCCGCGATTGCGGCCAGCGCCTGCGACAGCTCACGCGAGCTGTCAATGATCGCACGCGGATTGTGTCCGTCGCTGCGGATCTTGGCGACTTCATCGGCACGCAGGCCAAAGATGATGATGTTCTCCGCGCCGACATGGTCGCGCATTTCGACGTTCGCGCCGTCCAAGGTGCCGATCGTCAGCGCCCCGTTCAGAGCAAACTTCATGTTGCCGGTGCCCGAAGCTTCCATGCCGGCCGTCGAAATCTGTTCCGACAGATCAGCAGCCGGAACCATGACCTCGGCAAGCGAGACGTTGTAGTTGGGCACGAAGACCACCTTCAGGAGGCCGCGGACCGCCGGGTCGTTGTTGATTGTGCGGGCTACGTCGTTGATGAGTTTGATGATGAGTTTGGCGTTGTGATAGCTCGGTGCCGCCTTGCCGGCGAAAAGCTTTACCCGCGGCACCCAGTCCAGTTCAGGATGCGAGCGGATCTGATCGTAGAGGGCCACCGCCTCGACAACGTTCAGCAGCTGGCGCTTATACTCGTGAATGCGCTTGATCTGAATGTCGAACATTGCCGAAGGATCGAGCTTCACGCCCATGCGGCTTGCGACAAGATTGGAGAGCGCCACCTTGTTCGCGCGTTTTACAGCAGCGAATTTTTCCTGGAAGCTTGGATCCGTGGCGAATTTTTCGAGAGGCTTGAGCTTCTCGGCGTCGTCGAGGAATTCGTCGCCGATTGTTTCGCGGATAAGGCTGGTCAGTCCGGGGTTGCATTGCTGCAGCCAGCGGCGCGGCGTAATGCCGTTCGTCTTGTTGTTGATGCGGTCGGGATAAAGCTTGTGCAGGTCGGCAAAGACCGTGACCTTCATGAGTTCGGTATGCAAAGCGGAAACGCCATTGACCGAATGGGATCCGACAAAGGCGAGATTGCCCATGCGCACGCGGCGCTCGCCGCTTTCGTCGACCAGTGAGATCGCGCGGATTTCGGTATCGGAAAACTTTCTCTCTTTGCGGGCTTCCAGAAGAATCTTGGCATTGATCGCGTAGATCAGCTGCATATGACGCGGCAGCAGCCGCTCAAAGAGCGGAATGGGCCACGTCTCGAGAGCTTCCGGCAGCAGCGTGTGGTTGGTGTAGGAGATCGTGCGGCGGACGATGTCAAAGGCCTGCTCGAAGTCCATGCCATGGACGTCGCAGAGCAGGCGCGTCAGCTCGGCGACCGAGACGGCGGGATGCGTGTCGTTGAGCTGGATCGCCACCTTATCCGGCAGCGAGGTGAAATCGTCATATTGCTGCAGATGGCGGCGCAGGATGTCCTGAAGCGAAGCGGAGGAGAAGAAAAATTCCTGGCGAAGGCGCAGTTCCTGACCGGCCGGCGTGGCGTCTGCCGGATAGAGCACGCGGGTCAGGCTTTCCGCCTTGTTGCTCTCGCGCAGGGCGCCGATATGGTCGCCGGCATTGAAGGCGTCCAGCAGAATCGGGTCGATCGGCTGCGCCGACCAGAGACGCAGCGTATTGACGCGCTTGCCCCGCCAGCCGACGGCCGGCGTATCGAAGGCGGCGGCGATGACGCGCTCTGCCGGCTTCCACACATAGCGCGGCTCGCCTTCCGTGCTGGTGGCGACGTCGACGGTGCCGCCGAAGCCGATTTCATAAGAGCTTTCGCGGCGTTCGAACTCCCAGGGATTGCCGTGGGCAAGCCAGTTTTCGGGCAGTTCCACCTGCCAGCCGTCGGCAAGCTGCTGGCGGAAGAGGCCGTGCACATAGCGGATGCCATAGCCATAGGCCGGCACGTCAACCGTCGCCATGCTTTCCATGAAACAGGCAGCGAGACGGCCGAGACCGCCATTGCCAAGCGCGGCATCCGGCTCAAGCCCGGCGATGACGTTGATATCGACGCCCAACGAGGCCAGCGCATCGCGAACCTCCTCCATCAAGCCCATGTTCGTGACGGCATCGCGCATCAGGCGGCCGATCAAGAACTCGAGCGACAGATAGTAAACGCGCTTGGCACCTGTCGCGTAGACGTTGCGGGTCGATTCCATCCATTTGTCGATGATGCGGTCGCGAACGACGAGAATAGTGGCCGTCAGCCAATCGTGCGGCTTGGCGACTTTTGCATCCTTGCCGATGCGGTACGTCAGGCGTTCGATGATCTCTTCGGCGAGGATTTCCGGCCGTGAACTGCGTGGAGCGGGGGAGGGGATGGTCGGCTTGGTAACGGTGTTCATCGTCATATCTCGCCAATTTGTCATTTCAATTCAGGACGTTACGCCCGATACTATCGATTTATCTACGCACGCCGGTCAGGGCAGTTTATGCACCGTTACGACGCACTTGCAACAAAGAGATTTAGACGGCGGAAAAATTTGCAGAACCTTCACATTTGCTGGCATGAGGGAGTTGATTTCAATTGGTTTTCCCGCTCAGATGCGGGATCAGCGCTAAACGAAAAGCCGCTCCGGTTTGTTCCGGAGCGGCTTTTTTGTTGGAGTGCGAAAAGAGCGGTCAGTTGGTCAGGCGCGTCGTCGTCTTCGTGGCCGCCTGCGCGATGCTCTCGAAGTCTTTCACGAGCCCTTCCATCGTGTTCGGCTCGTAGTAGTTGGCGGGCGAGGAGGCGCAGTATTGCAGCAAGCTCTTCCCTTTGTCCGGCGCCATGAAGGCAACGGTGAAGATTGTGATGCCGTCGGTCTTGGCGGTCGCGCACTTCTGGCGGACGGTTTGGTCGAGCGCCGAGTTCCACTGGTTGCTGTTGCCGGTCATCTCGCCGTCGCTCATCAACACGATGTAACGCTCGACGTTCGTATTATTCTTCGCGGCCTGGGCAGCTGCTTCGGCATCGCCTCCGTCGGGCGCCTTCTTGACGGCCGTATCGGCGATCGTCATCGCGCCCGTTGCATCGGTGCCGCCCTGCGGGTTGGCAGGCATGTCGTTCACATACTTGCGTGCAGCCGTGGTTCCCCAGGCCATGGTGGGAGAGGTCTGACCTTTCACGACGTGTGTATAGGAGACAGCGCCGGTGCGTACGAGATCGCCTGTCGGATCGGCATTGTCGAGCGCGTCGAAAAGAGCGCCGGCAGCCGTCTTGAGCGCTGCGATCTTCTTCACATAGGTCGTATCGTACTCCTTGCACTTCGTGCCGGAGCTATTGTACTTGATGCATTTCTGGCTCGCGACTGTGTCGGTATTGTAGGCCATTGAGCCCGATTCATCGAGCGCCAGGATCATCGACAGCGCATTGTGGGCATTCTGGTCGGGACCGGAGCCGCCTTGGGCGCTGCTCGACGCGCCGACATTCGTCGTCTTGTAGCCAAGCACGCTGGCAAGGCCGCTGAGTTGCAGCGCGTAGGTGCTGGATACGCTGACATTGTAGAGCGTCGATTTGCCGGAGGTCGTTTGCTGGGCATTGACCGTTATGCCGTCCTTCATGGCTGCTGCTGCCGTCGAGTCGAGGAAGTTGGCCATCTCACCCGCCAGGAAGTCCTTGGCGAAGTCCTGCGCATTGGCGGTCGTGATCTTTCCATCGGCAAGAGCCGATGCGGTAGCGAGCGCCGCAGCATCGGACGCTTCCTGTAATTGTTGCTGCGACAGCGCTGCGTTCGTGATGTCGACGGCTAGCCCTGCGGCGCCGATGAGAACCGGCATGAGAATCGCCGTCATCATGGCGAAATTTCCGGAACGATCACGCAGTATGTGGCGACCGCTGGCGAGAAGCGAAGATAAGGCGGACATCATGTCACCCGAAAGCAAGAGGAACATTGTGTCTCAATGCTTACAGGATGGTTGTTACCGAGGGTTTTAAAACAGTCGCTAAAATTAGAGGGAACGGACGATTTCGATACATGATCTATTGTTTTTGCGGGATGGCCTTCTTGCGAAACACATCTTCGGTGGTTTCGTGCATTAACACTATGGTGGATTGATGCAGGCGATCACTGGATCGGAATAACGTCGACCGCCTGGACGGAGCGATGATTGCCGGAGCTCTTCAACACGCCGATGACGGGGGCGACGTCGGAATAGTCGCGACCGTAGGCGACGACGATGTGGTCAGTGCCAGCGGGCATGTCGTTTGTCGGGTCCAGTTCGATCCAGCCCAGCGTCGCGCCGCACCAGACGCGAACCCAGGCATGCATCGCGTCCGCGCCTTCGAGCCGCTCCTTGCCGGGTGGCGGGATGGTTCGCAGGAAACCGGAGACATAGCCTGCCGGGATGCCGAGGCTGCGGAGCGCCACGATCATCACATGGGTGAAATCCTGGCAGACCCCGCGTCTAAGTTCGAACGCCTCGAGCGGGGTGGAATCCACCGTCGTTGCTTCCGGATCGTAGGTGAAATCCCTGTTGATACCGGTGCATAATGCATTGGCGATCTGGAGAACGGTGAGGCCGGGCCGAGCGCAGCTTCTGGCGTAGTCGGAGATGGCGCGGGTGTCGATGAGGCGTGGACTGTTGCCAAGGAAGTGGTGTGGTGACTCGGGCTGGAGCGACCAGACGCCGGCGATTTCTTGCGGCAGGTCCGGAAGAGCCGGCGAGAAGTCGGCGGCAATGGAATGGCTGTCGACTTGGACACGGGCCTGCATACGGATGTCCAGGCTATCGTGCGGCAACCGCAGCCGGAAGGAGGTTGCAGGGTGGCGGAAGAAGTCGGTGAAGTGCGATTGCTCGTCCGGCGTGGGAGAAATGGTGATCGAGCCTGCAACCAGGCGCTGGCGGTCAGGCAGCGAAAGCGGCATCAGCCGCATGATATGACGCGCTCCCGAGGCGGGTGTGTCGTAGGTGTATCCCATGTGCAGGGTTAGATCGTAGAGCACCGCGGTCACCCTAGGTAGGTCTGGGCAAGAAGGTCGGATAGCTGCTTCAGCTCACGTTCCATCTTTTTGTAGATCTCGCTCGTCATCGCCTCCGGCGTCATGACGGCAAGGCCGGAATGCAGGCGCATGGTTTCGCGGTAAAATGGCGACATCTGCCCGTTGACGAAGGCGTTCGGCAGTTGCTCGGCCTCTCGGTGGATTTCGTTCATCTGGAAGAGAACCGAACGCGGGTTGAGCGGATCGAGCGCCAGAAGGTCGGTGACGGTCAGGCGGGCCGTATTGACGTTGTACCGGCGCCGGTGGGTCATCACGCTGTCGCCGATTTCGAGCAGCATATCCAGTGCGCCATCCGGGGCATCGGGTCCCGACATGTAGCCGAGAAGGCGCGTCATGTGCAGCCCGCGCTCGATGTAGCGTCCGAGCGAAAGAAACCGCCAGCCGGTGAAGCGGTACATGTTTTCGTGCACGAGACCGGCGAAGCCCGCAAGCTTGCGCAACAGGATGGTCATCGCATGGCTGGCGTCGTCGCCGGCTGTGACGGTGGCGTGAAAGCGGCGCGCGGTCTTGGCAAGATCGTTGAGCGCCAGCCAGCCGTCGGGCGAGAAACGATCGCGTATGTTGCTGGCGGAATAGACGGCGCTCTCGATGTTGCGCAGCAGCGTTTCCGGCACCGGCTCATCGGTGTCGATGTCGACGGCGACAAGGTATTTCGAAACGTCGGCCAGCAGTGGCTGGCTCGGATCGGCGGCCTCGGCGTAGCGGGCATGCCAGGCGCGAAGGATGCGAAGCGCGCCCTCGGCGCGCTCGATATAGCGGCCGAGCCAGAAGAGATTGTCGGCCGCCCGGCTTGGCAGGCTGCCCGGCATGTTGCGGGTGAAGCTTCCTTCTGCGGGGAGCAAGGTATAGCGCTCGACCGGCTTGTCGCTGACAATCCAGACGTCCGCCGCCGCTCCGCCCGCCTGCATTGCGATCGCGGCTACGTCATCGCCGGAGCCAATGCGGGCAAAGCCGCCCGGCATGATCTGCCAGCCGCGGGCGGTGCGGGCGGCGAAGACGCGCAGCGACATCGGCCGCGGCGTCAGCTTGCCGTCGACCCAAGCCGGTGTGGTGGAGAGTGTGACGACTTCCTGGCCGACGAGTTTCGGGCCATCGGAATTCAGCCAGTCGGTAATCGAATCCTTTGCCGTCGAGCGGAGTGAGGAGCCCAGAACGGACTCACCGCGATCATCGAAGAAGGGGGCGCGCGAATAGGCGGGTCCGATCACCATCTTCTCGATATTTCTTGCGACGTGTTCGCGTTCTTCTTTCTGGCCGCACCACCACGTAGCGATCGATGGCAGCTTTAGCTTCTCTCCAAATAACCGGTGGCAGACCGTCGGCATGAAGGCGGGCAGTGCGCGGGTCTCGAGAATGCCGGTCCCGAGCGCGTTGACGATCGTCACCGATTCTGCGCGAAGCGCCTCGACCAGGCCCGGAGTGCCGATGCGCGAATTCTGGTCGAGTTCCAGCGGATCGGCATAGGCGGAATCGAGGCGGCGCCAGAGCACGCCGATCGGCTTCAGGCCGGCGACCGTACGCACCATGACACGGCCATTGACCACCGCGAGATCCTCGCCTTCGAGCAGCATGAAGCCGAGATAGCGGGCGATATAGGCGTGTTCGTAATAGGTCTCGTTTGCCGGGCCGGGGGTCAGAACGCCGATGCGATCGTCGCCGGAGTGCTTCATGGTCTGCAACGCATCGCGGAAGGCGCCGAAGAACGAGGCGAGACGGTGAACAGGGGTCTCGGCATAGATATCAGAGAAGGCACGCGTGGTGGCAACCCGGTTTTCGAGCGCGAAACCTGCCCCTGAGGGCGCCTGCGTGCGATCGGCGAGAACCCACCAATCTCCATCCGGCCCACGCCCGATCTCGAAGGCACAGAAATGCAGGTAATGACCGGACGCCGGCTTTATGCCCGCAAGCGGGCGCTGGAATTCCGGATTGGAGGCGATCAGCCCGGGCGGCAGGTATCCCTCTTCCACCAGTTTGTTGTCGCTATAGATATCGGCGATGATCGCTTCAAGCAGATCGGCGCGCTGCACGAGGCCGGCGGAAAGTGCCTGCCATTCACGCTCGTCGATCAATACCGGAATGTGCGACAGCGGCCAGGAGCGCTCGCCGGTGCCCTTGCTGCCGTAAGCGCGGTAGAACACACCGGCATCGCGGAGATAGCGGTCGGCCCGGGCGAAGCGCTCGGTCAGCTCGTTTGCAGGAATTTCCCCAAAGTTTGCAAGGAAGCGCTGCCAGACAGGGCGAATGGCGCCGTTGTTATCGACCATCTCATCGGCAGCGCTAGGGAGCGGCGCGTAGCCGAAGACCGCCTCGTTGCCGGCACGATCGCGAATCTCGCTCTTGCGTTTTTCCGTTGCCGGTTTCTTGCCCATTCACCCTAGCTCTTCAAATGCCCGCCGAGGGAATAGTGTGCAATGCAGCGATGGAAAGCAAGGCGAAACGGCTAACGCAGCGAAGCCGTTACGACACTCTTGCGAAAGCCACCGCGGCTTTGAGCCCACGGCCGCCCGCACCCGGCAAAAGCGTGAGCTTTGCATTGAAAAGGTTGGCTATTTCGTCAACGATCGGCAGGCCGAGACCGGCGCCGGGCGTGCCCGACTCGTTGCCGCGCGAGAAGCGGCGGCGCACCGCTTCAAGCTTCTCCGATGCGATTCCGGGACCATTGTCTTCGACCTCGAGGCGCACGGTCTCGCCGTCCTGCGCAATTCGCACGGTAACCTCGGCGCCTTTGCCGGCATAGGCGATGGCGTTGCCCGCAAGATTGCGCAATAGCTCGCCGATCAGGAGGGGTTCGGCGCGGATCATTGCTGGTCCATCGCCCTCAAAACCCAGGTCGATACCGGCCTCGGCGGCGGCGGGGATCAGCTCGCCCGTGATCTCCTGAGCGATTGCGGCAACATCCATGGCAGAGGTGGCCAGGGCCTCCTTGGCCGTTGCGGCATCGATCTTTGCCATCAGCAGAAGCTGCGCGAGGATGCGCTCGGCATGCGCAACTGCCTGATCGCCCTTTAACGCCGAATCTTGCGCTTCAGCCAGCGTTCCCGCACGGGCGGAGAGCGCAAGCTGGGTTCGGATGATTGCAAGCGGCGTACGCAACTGGTGGCTCGCATTGCCGGTGAAATTCCGCAGCGCCTCAAGGGCCGACTGCAGGCGCACCATGAAGCTGTTTACCGTATCCACCAGCGGCTGAACCTCGCTCGGCACCGATTGCTCGATGGGATGCAGGTCATCCGGGCTGCGCTCGCCGATCGCGTCCCGCAGATTGTAGAGCGGGCGGAGCGCCACCGTGACCGAGATCCAGACGATCACAGCCGCTCCGGCAATCATGAAGCCAAGACGAAGCGCCGAGCGAAAGAGAATCGCCTGCGCCAGATGCCGGCGGGCAAGGGTCGTTTCCGCTACGGTGACGGCGAAGGGAACCGAGCGGATGCCGGTCGAGGCCGAGCGCTGCAGCGTCGCGACACGGATCGGCTCGCCTTGGAACTTATCGTCGGCGAAGACAGCGCCTTCGCCTTTGGCTTCCTTGATAACCGGAAGCAACTGATAGCCGGTGATGAACCTGCCCGGCGGACCGTCGACGCGGTAGAACACCCGGTCCTGAGCGGCGGACGTCAGCATTTCCAGCGCGACATAGGGAATATCCACCTCCAGCGAGCCGTCTTCCGCCACGACCACGCGTTCGGCAATGGCAAGTGCCGAACCGGCGAGGACACGGTCCGAAACGATGTTCGAGGTATCGACCGCCTCGCGGTATGTATCGGCAAGGGCCAGCATGCCGATGATGGCGGTGGAGATGAGCAGCCAGAAGAGCAGCCGGCGCCTGAGCGAGTAGGCGGCTCTCATGAGGCCTCGGTCAGCTTGTCGAGGTAGTAGCCGATGCCGCGCGCGGTTTTCACGGTCAGTCCATGCGGCGCAAGGCGCTTGCGGAGCCGGCTGACATATTGCTCGATCGCATTGGTGGAAATGTCGTCGTCGAAGGCGGTCAGCGACTGCATGATCGCCTCCTTCGCAACGACCTTGCCGGCACGCATGAAGAGGATTTCCAGCAATCCGACTTCGCGGGCGGGTATGTCAAGCTGCGTGCTGCCAACGGAGAAGGTGCGGGACTTGAGGTCGAATGAAACGCAGCCGTACATCACCGTCGCCGAATGCAAACCGGCCTGGCGTCGGAGCAGCACGCGAACACGTGCCTCGAATTCACCAATGTCGAAGGGCTTGATGAGGTAATCGTCGGCGCCGAGATCGAGCCCCTTGACCCGCTCCTCCGGCGCTCCCCGCGCGGTCAGGATCAAGACTGCAGCCTGGTTCTGGCGTGCGCGCATGTTGCGCAACACTTCCAGCCCGTCCATTTCCGGCAGGTTGAGGTCAAGGATCACGAGATCGAAATGTTCGGCTGCAATGACCGCATTGGCAGATGCGCCGTCATGGACGACATCCACGGCATGTCCCGTACCACGCAAGATCGCAGACAGGCCATCGGCCAGGGCGATATTGTCTTCGGTGAGGAGAATGCGCACGGACGGATTCCTGATTATCTAGCAGAGATTAACCCCCGTGGAGGGCGATGTCATCAGCAGCAAGACCCGACGGATGAAATCATCAGCGCATCAGAGGATTCATATTTGACAATGTTGCTGCAGACGCAAACGACCCGGCCGCATCCGTCGTGCTTGCCCGGCGAGGCGCTGTGATGCATTCTCCGGGCATGAGGAGCCTTCTTGTTCTGCTACTTCTGCTCTGTCCCGGTTTAGCGGCGGCGGACCAGACCTTTTACGCTGCGAAATCCGGCAAGACCGATGCGCGGGTGCTGACGGTCTATTCGTCGCTCGACGAACCGCTGGCCCAGCCGATGATCCACGGCTTTCAGGACGCAAATCCTGACGTAGCGGTCCGCTATGAAGACATGCTGACCGGCGAGATCTATGACAGGATCGTGCGGGAGACGGATGCCGGAAAGAAGACGGCGGATTTCGCCTTTTCCTCGGCGATGGACCTCCAGGTGAAGCTTTCCAACGATGGATATGCGCAGGTCAGTAATCTGCCGATGAGCGGGCTGTGGCCGAAATGGGCGAACTGGCGGAACACGGCTTATGCGCTGACCTTCGAGCCGGCGGTCTTCGTCTATCACAAGCCGAGCTTCGCGCATGAGCCGGTGCCGAGTTCGCGGGCGGAATTCGTCGACTATCTGAAGCGCAAAGGCAATGCGGTCTACGGGCGGATCGGCACCTACGACATCGAGCGCTCTGGCGTCGGTTTTCTCTTCATGGCCCGCGATCAGGAGCAGTTCGGGGATATCTGGTCGGTCATCAGGGCGATGGGGGCCACAGGCGTCAAGCTTTATTCGACGAGTTCGGCAATCCTGGAACGGGTCGCCGATGGCCGCTTCGTGCTTGGTTACAACATCCTCGGCTCGTATGCCGCGGACTGGGCATCTCGCGACCCCAACGTCGGCATCGTGCTGCCGAAAGATTATACCGTCGTGATGTCGAGGATCGGCCTGGTACCGCAGGCGGCGGCCGAACCGGAGCTCGGGCGTCTATATCTCTCCTTCTTCATGTCCAAGGAGGGGCAGACGATCATGGCCCGCGAACTGCAGATTCCCGCCGTCAGTCCTGAGGTCGCCGGCGAGAATACGGCGAACACGCTGCAGGAGCTTCTCGGGTCACAGCTCCGGCCCGTTCCGGTCAGTCCGGGCTTGATGGTCTATCTCGACCAGGTCAAGCGCGCGCGGCTCATCGCGCATTGGAACGAGGTGCTGCGGACACAATAGGGGCCGCACACTGAACAATTGCGGCAAAAAAGTGCCCGTGGCGGTGGATATGCCGCCGATGTCAGCTAAATGACAGCTTGTTGTGGTGCGTTTTCGGCACTTCTTCTCCGTGGAGGCGGAGAGTTGAAGTTTCGGGAGGAGTTTCCGTCGCTATTGCGGACAAGCATGTTCTTCGCAGGCAACGCTTCCCGATTCCCTTGAAGACATTACGCGGCACTCACCGCGATCATGGAGGACACATCGTGAAGCATACTTTCCTTGCCACGCTTTTCGCAGCCGCCATCGCGCTGCCGGCCTATTCGGCCGACTACACCATAATGGCGCCGGCCGCTCCTGGCGGCGGCTGGGACCAGACGGCCCGTTCCCTGCAGACAGTCCTGCAGCAGGAGGGCATTTCCGGCAATGTTCAGGTTCAGAACATTCCGGGCGCTGGCGGCACCATCGGACTTGCTCAGTTCACCAGCCAGAACAGCGGCAATCCGAATGCACTGATCGTCGGCGGCTATGTCATGGTCGGCGCAATCCTGACCAACAAGTCGCCCATCACACTGAAGGACGTCACGCCGATCGCACGCCTGACCGGCGAATATGAGGCAATCGTCGTACCGGCAGCGTCGGACATCAAGACGTTGGGCGATCTTGTCGCCAAGCTGAAAGCGGAACCGGGTGCGGTCTCCTGGGGCGGCGGTTCGGCAGGCGGTACCGACCATATCGCTGTTGGTCTGATCGCCAAGGCGGCCGGCGTCGATCCGACGAAGATCAACTACGTCGCCTTCTCGGGCGGTGGCGAAGCGCTTGCGGCCATCCTTGGCGGCCAGGTGACGGCGGGCATTTCCGGCTACGGCGAATTCGAATCGCAGATCAAGGCCGGCCAGTTGCGCCTGCTCGCCGTATCGAGCGACAAGCGTATCGAAGGGATCGACGCGCCGACGCTGAAGGAAGCCGGGGTCGACGTATCCGTGGAAAACTGGCGCATGGTTGCGGCTGCTCCGGGCCTCTCGGCTGATCAGACAGCTGCTATCACCGCCGATTTCGATAAGCTTTCCAAGTCGCCAGCCTGGCAGGAGGTCCTTAAGACCAAGGGCTGGCAGGACAGCTATCTCTCCGGCGACGCCTTCAAGGCGCAGCTTGAGAAGGACGTTGCGGCCACCGAAGGCATTCTCAAAGACATCGGACTGGTTCAATGAGCGTGGGTAAGTCCACTGTGGTCACGAAGCGCCGCCCTGACTGGGCGGCGCTGGTCATCGCTCTCTGTCTTTTAGTGGTGGCCGGGGTCATCCTCTGGGACGTCTCGCATATGAGGGCGATCGCCCAATATGCGCGCATGGGGCCGGCAACCGCTCCAACGGTCGTAGCACTCGGGCTGATCGGACTCGCAATCTGGACGGCGCTCGAGGCCTGGCGGGGCGATTTTCCGGAGCGCGAGAAGCAGGAACTGCCGCCGGTCGTGTGGATTGTCGCGGGTCTTGCCTGTCAGATGATCTTCTTGCGGATCGCCGGCTTCTCGATCGCGACCGGCCTTCTCTTCGCCCTGACGGCGCGTGGCTTCGGCAAACGGCAGCTCTGGGTTTCGATTCCCGTCGGCATCGTCATCAGCTTCATCGTCTGGACGATCTTCTCGCAGCTGCTGAAACTGACGCTGCCCGCAGGTCCGCTCGAACATCTGTTCTTCTAGGTGCATTCATCATGAGCACTTTCGAATTCCTCTTCCAGGGTATCCTGGTCGCTATGCAGCCGATGAATCTGCTTTACGCATTGATCGGCGTTACGCTGGGCACCGCCGTTGGCGTCCTGCCGGGCATTGGTCCGGCATTGACGGTGGCGCTTCTGCTGCCGGTTACCTACAAGCTCGATCCGGGCGGATCGCTCATCATGTTCGCCGGCATCTACTACGGCGGCATGTATGGCGGCTCGACGACCTCGATTCTGCTGAATACGCCGGGCGAGAGCGCCTCGATCGTCACCGCTCTCGAAGGTAACAAGATGGCCCGCGCGGGCAGGGGCGGTCCGGCGCTCGCAACCGCCGCCATAGGCTCCTTCGTGGCCGGTCTCATTGCCACGCTCGGGCTTGCCTTCATCGCGCCCTATATCGTCAAGCTCGCGCTGGTTTTCGGTCCGCGGGAATATTTCGCGCTGATGGTTCTCGCCTTCGTCACCGTTTCTTCGGCCTTTGGGGATTCGGCTCTCAGGGGTCTCACTTCGCTGTTCGTCGGCTTTACGCTTGCGATGATCGGCATCGATCTGCAGACCGGCCAGGCGCGCCTGACCTTCGGCATTCCCGATCTGCTCGACGGCGTCGAGGTGACGACGCTCGCCGTTGCGATGTTCGCGATTGGGGAGGCGCTCTATATTGCCGCGCAGGGCAACCACGGCGAAGACACAGTCGAGGCCGTCAAGGGTTCGTTGTGGATGAGTGCGCAGGATTGGGCACGCTCCTGGAAAGCCTGGCTGCGCGGCACCCTGATCGGCTTTCCGATCGGCGCCATGCCGGCCGGGGGCGCGGAAATCGGCACCTTCCTTTCCTATGCCGCCGAAAAGCGCCTGACCAAGCACCCCGAAGAGTTCGGCAACGGCGCCATTGAAGGCGTGGCGGGTCCAGAGGCCGCCAACAACGCGTCAGCCGCCGGGACGCTGGTTCCGCTTCTGACCCTTGGCTTGCCGACAACTGCCACAGCCGCGATTATGCTCGCCGGCTTCCAGCAATATGGCTTGCAGCCCGGGCCGCTTCTGTTTGCCAATAATCCGCAAATTGTCTGGGGCCTGATCGCCAGCCTTTTGATTGCCAACGCGATGCTGCTGGTGCTGAACCTGCCGCTGATCGGGCTTTGGGTCCGCCTGCTGACCATTCCGAAGCCGTGGCTCTACGCCGGCATCCTGCTGTTTGCGACGCTCGGTACGATCGGCGCTAACCCCTCGGTCTTCGAACTTGGGATGCTGCTCGCCTTCGGCGTGCTCGGTTACATCATGCGGGTATTCGGCTATCCGATCGCGCCGGCCATCGTCGGCCTGATCCTGGGGCCGCTTGCCGAACAGCAGCTGCGCCGCGCGCTGGCCATCAGCCAGGGCGATGTGACGGCGCTTGTCATGTCGCCGATCGCCGCGGGCTTGTTGATCCTCGCGGCTGCCGCATTCCTTGTTCCGCTGATCCTGCGGTTGCGCGGCAGGGGTGAGGTTCTCTCGCAGCTTGCGGCAAGCGAAGACTAAGAAGCAACCCGACGACTCTGTCTTGCGGCCGGCCCTGAAACACGGACCGGCCGCTTGTTTTTGCATGGCTGGCCTGAATTTCCGCGACTTGTGGAAAATGTTGCGGTGCACCATATACCACGTGTCAACAACGAAGCTAAAGCGAGAAAGACAAATGTCCTCCTACCGTAAGTCCGTTCGTGAAGGTTTCTTCGGCCGCGCGTTCGCAGTCATTGGCGCAGCAACTGCTGTAAGCGCCGCATGTGAATCTGGCCGCCGTCCGAAGGCTCAGGACCTCAACGTCCTTGGTATCGATCCGAAGATCTTCGGCCATATCGGCCGCTAACAACTCGGATCCAATCACACATGAAACAGCCCGCAACCGGTTGGTCGCGGGCTTTATTTTTGCTTGGGCGGGCCGCAGCGCACGAAACGCTGCGGGTTTATGTGTCTCAGGCTTCCACCCGCTTTCTGGCCGGAACACGTGCTTCCGCTTCTGCATGGTCGTCGCGGCCATGCCGCTTGTTATGGCGGATCGAAGACCAGAGCGATATGCCGATCAGGGCTGCGCCGCCGAGACCGGTGATGACCTCTGGAATGTGGAAGAGGGTCTGGACGTACATGATGATCGCAAGGATCAGGATCGCGTAGAACGCGCCGTGCTCCAGGTATCGGTAATGCGTCAGCGTTCTCTTTTCGACGAGCATGATCGTCATCGAGCGCACGTACATGGCGCCGATGCCGAGACCAATGGCGATGATGAAGAGGTTCTGCGTCAGAGCGAAGGCGCCGATGACGCCATCGAATGAGAAGCTCGCATCCAGCACCTCCAGATAGATGAACGCTCCGAGACCACCGCGCGCTGCCTCGGTCATCGCCTTCTGTGAAGCATCCAGCAGTCCGCCGATCACCTCGACCGCAAGGAATGTCAGAAGACCGTACATCGCGCTATAGACAAACGTCGTCGCCTGATCGCCTTCGAGCAGCGAGGCGAAGACGATGATCAGCAGGAGAACGAAGGCGATCTCGATACCCTTGATTGTCGCGCCGCGGGACATCAGCTTCTCAAGCGAGGCAATCCAATGGACGTCCTTCTCGTGATTGAAGAAGTACGAAAGGCCGACCATCAGAAGAAAGGTTCCGCCGAAGGCTGCGATCGGCAGATGGGCCTCGTGCATGATGCGCGCATATTCACCCGGCTGCCGCGCTGCAAGGACGAGCGCATCGATCGGGCCGATTTTTGCAGCAATCGCGACGATTGCCAGCGGGAAGATGATGCGCATGCCGAAGACGGCAATAACGATACCCCAGGTCAGGAACCGATGCTGCCAGACCGGCGTCATTTCCTTGAGCTTGTTGGCGTTGACGATGGCGTTGTCGAAGGAGAGGGAAATCTCCAGCACGGCCAGCACCGTGCAGATGAAGAAGACGCTCGCCATGCCGCCGATCGTGCCGGTGGACTGCCAGCCCAACAAAGCGCCCAGCGCAAGCCCGAGAGCCGTTACGATGAAGGCCCAGCGAAAATAGCCGAGCATGGATTTGTTGCGGATGGACTGCTTCATGGCCGCACCTCTTTGGTGCGGACGTCGATCTTGAATGAGAGTATGGTCGAGAAGTGCCGCACATCGCAAGGGACATGCGCGCAAGGCATTGTGAGCTTTTTCATGGAATGAAAATCCCGCCGGCTGTCTGCAGGCGGTACCGACATCACGAGAGCGCCGTAAAAACTCTCGCCAGAGGGGCCCGGCACCAGTGTTTATCCGAAGCCGATGCATTTGCATGGGGGGCAACCATGCGCATCGTTTTGGCCGCGGATAAGCCTCTAGGTAGTGAGCTTTCAGGCTCAGTCAAGACGCAGTGAAGCGCGCGGAGATTTTATGGGGAACCTTATGGTCGTTCACCCGTTAGGACTACGTTCAGGAAAAATCTGCGGCGCAAAAAGTGATCCCGGCGCAACCAGCGGAGGCGGCAATGCATACGTCAACTCACTCTCCCGACAAACGCACCGAAGCGGCAGACCGCATGAAGCGTGCAAAGCCAAACCGCATGCAGAGGGTGCAGGTGCTACCGCCGCATCACGTGGACCTGACACTGCCACAAACGCCGATGGACGATATCCATGTCCCGGCGCATTGCTCCGGCGCCGACCTTTCGAAGGGCGGTCCTGACGTTGGTGCGGCAGGCAAGCGGCGCCGCTAGATCCCAAGGCGGCGGAACAGTTTTTCTTCTCTAGACCAATGAAAACGGTGAGGTTTTTATGACGGTGAATCTCGTGCCCGAGCACATCTATAAGAAACACGAAAGCGAATGGCTGGCTCTCAAGGACGCTTTGGAGAGCCGAATCGATATCAAGAAGCCAGAGACGCCATCCTGGAATATTGCTTCCGACAGTAAGAAAGCCTCGAGGCGGCACAGCTCGGAGGCACAGCCCGCCTGATCTCATCGCCAACGTAACCGCCCGCTACAAGCGGGCGGTTCTCTTATGTGTCTTCCTTCGGTGGCAATTGCTCTTGCTTTCCATGCTCCAGCCGCCGCTCAATTACCCCCAGGGCGAACAGGACGCTAACTGCGGCTGCCGTCGCGAAGAAGGCGATGGGCCAGTAGCCGAAGCCCATGGCAAGGCCGATCGCGCCGGCGAGCCACATGCCCGCGCCGGTCGTTAGGCCTTTCACTCTGCCTCTGGAAAAAACGATCATTCCAGCCGCTAGGAAGGCGACGCCGGCCGTAACTGCTTCGATGACGCGCAGCGGATCGATCCGAACCTGCTGGTCATTCGCGAAGCCCGGTATGTTGACCGATTCAATGGCAATGATCCCGAAAAGAGCTGCTGCAAGGCTCACCAGAATATGCGTGCGCAAGCCCGCCGGGTGATCGCGCGCTTCACGCTCGAAGCCGATGATGCCGCCGAGAATAATGGCGCCGATGAGCCGCGCGAAGATTACAGGGTACTGGATACGGGATGGAGGAAACATGTCCGCGAAGACCAGATCCATGGAGGGAGTGCTTTCTTGTGAAGAAATTCTTCGCTGGCTAACGTGTTGTGCCGCTATTTGTTCATCGACGTCTCAAAAACGAGAATGCTGGCGCCCAGGCGGGCAGCTCGTGAGCGACGGATACGCTTCAACGTTGCGTCTGCATGCCAACCTTTCGGAAAGGATTGGGAGGCGATAATCCGGCCCTCACGGGATTCGGAACAGATGGCTAAGATAGCGACCCGCGGCCGGCGCCGCAAATCATCGGCAAAATCAAGACGCGGCGGCCAGGGTGGTCCCTTGGCCTGGCTCCTCGTTGGTGCCGTTGCCGTGGGCGGCATTGCGCTTTACGACAACTGGAAGAGCGTGCGGCCTATGCTTGCCTCCCGCGTGCCAGATGCGTCGGTGATAACTGCTGCAATCAAGCCGGACGTGCCGAAAGCTACTGTCGGCAACAGTGCGTCGCGGCAACAGCCTGCTTCGCAGTCGCAGCGCGTCCTGCCGCCGGCCGCCGTTCCGGTTCCTGCTGCTCAACCCGTGAAGCTGGCCCCTGCTGCCGGCTCACCGGCACTCTCGGAAAATGCCAGCGGAGCTTTCGGTTATTGCGGGCAGGGCCAGCACGTCAATTGCGTCGGAGACGGCGGTACCTTCTGGTACAAGGGAGAGAAGATCCTGATTGCGGATGTGGTGATACCGGACGTCGGCGCTGCCCGTTGCGCCGATGAGAGGACGGCAGGCTTTGCCGCAAAATCGAGGCTGCTGAAGCTTCTGAATGCCGGCCCCTTCGTCATGAACGCGGCAGGCAAGGCTGGCGGGGCCGGTGCGCCGCGCGTCATTTCGCGCAACGGCCTTTCGTTTGGCTCCCAGCTGATGGCCGAGGGGCTTGCCCGCAAACCAGCCGCCAACCCAGGCGGGTGGTGCGCCTGATATAGCGCCTTGAAGGCCCTTATTTCTGCTTCGGGGCTTTGCCGCTGGTGCTGAAACTGCCCGTAAAGGTCGTGTCCTTGCTTTCCGCGGTGCATTCGATCGCGATCGGCTTGCCGCTATAGGGATTGCCGAAGGTGCAGGTGCCTGCCACCTTCACCTGCCCGGTCATCTTCTCGCCGACACCCGTCGTCACCAGATTGAGCGGAATGCGGGCATTGCCGTTGGAGGCTGCCTTGATCGCGGTGCCATCGCCTTGAAAGCCGAGCATCTTGCCGCCTGAGGTAAAGATGAAGGTCACCTGACCGTTCGGCAGTCCGACGCTCGCGAGTTCGCCCTTGCAGCCCTTCGACGCATCGACCTTGCCGACGACGAGCTTCGCGCATTTGCCTGCAAGCGTCGTCACGCCGGCGCTTGGAAAGTTTTGGGAGGCGGCGCTGGCGCCGGAGGCGAAAGCTACGGCGGAAAGGGCCGCAACTGCAATCACTGTCAGTCTCATCTTTTCAGGAATCCCGTCGTGCTGGCTTGTCGAATCGGATTGCCATCTTTCTGTGTCCGAAATTTG
Source organism: Rhizobium sp. P32RR-XVIII (assembly GCF_012641395.1). Taxonomy (GTDB): domain Bacteria; phylum Pseudomonadota; class Alphaproteobacteria; order Rhizobiales; family Rhizobiaceae; genus Rhizobium. Next base: position 174,572 of record NZ_JABAIH010000006.1, read on the forward strand.
CCGGTGCAAAGAAAACGGGCCGCTGCAGGGATAGCGGCCCGTTCTTGGAAGCGGGACCGTCAATGACGGTCGCCCTCTTAATCTCTCGGCCCGCTCGAGCTGGATGAACGGATCTCGCCTATCAAACGTTCGTCAGTGACGGCGGCTCGCATCCTCGACGGACCAGCCAAACCGCCAAGCCTCGTAGCGGGCATACCAAGCCTCAAACTCGGCAGCATCGCGGATCGGCATCAATTCCGGCCGCGACATCGGATTGTCGCTCAGTCGGCGACCAAGGCGCCGATCGCGTATTCCGCACTCCTGCATGTCGAGCAGTTCTTCGATTTCCATCGCGTCACCCAACCGCTGACCTAGCCGACCCCTAGGCAAACATTTCTTGCTGCTAATGTCCAGCGGTTAGTCGCCGTTTCTGCGATTCACGAGATTAGCTCGAAGGGAGCACAGCCCGATTCAAGCTCCTTCCTGCAGGTTATAACCCCCGGCCAAGCTCCCCAAATATGTTGTAAAAATATCGTTAAAATGGCCTGTAACAAGTTTTTGTTCATCTCCCGTTCAGAAAACATTTTGGGAAATCGGTCAGATGGGTCAATCTGCTCCTTGTGAATAAGGAGATACTGAATGATTCGATTGACCGCGGTGCTGACGCTGTTCTCAGTCTATGCATTCACGATGTTTTTCATCGTAGCCATTCCTGAGGCGCCGGACCTGCAGACCGCAGCAACTTTATCGGTAGACGCCACGCTTACCAAATAAAGTACTTGATGGTGTTTTAACCTCGTGTGAGCCGTGCCGGCGGCGCTGATTTGCGCAGCAAGACGCGACCGCTCGGTGCCCAAGGCCAATTGGGCCGATCTCCGAAAATGAACGTCATTGTCGCAGCGCGACGCTTCCCCACGGATTCGGATTGGACGTTTGCGGAACGCCGTTCGGATAATTCCTAAAAGGGTTGTGTAAGGAAGGCTTTATACGATTGGATAACGTGGCTGATGCGAATGCATCTCTTTATTTGAAGCTGCAAAAATGGTCTTCTATAGATGCCTGCAAAGGCAATCGCACCGTGTGACCTGATCTGGTGCAGCGGCTTGCTCACTCCCAAGGCGAGTCCCGTCACGCCAGACGATGCCGCGCCGGATTTTGTGCACGTGGTCGATGATATCCCTTTTACGATCAGAGGTATTTCCGATGGCAACCCAGAGGTACATCGTTCAAAACAACCTTAATATCTACCGGACGGTGCTCGATGTGGTCACCGGCAAGGCGACCGTGGTCGGTGGAATGGTTATGGACATGCTTTCCGACGAGGAGGCTCGCGAGCTGGCCGGATGGCTGAACTGGGAGCATCAACAGAAGTCTTCTCGTCTGGAGCTAAGTGTTTCTTCCTGAGCCTGGAATCTAGTCGATCTCGGTTCTCTGGCAGGATGCTGTGTTCAGCGCCAATTCGCTTTCAGGTTCAGCGGACGTAAAGCGAACGATGGACGAGCTCCCGAAGGAACCAGAACAGGGATAACCTGGAGAGGATGAGCGTCGACGAGGCGGCGCCGCCTTGCCCAGCTGCGGCGAGACGGCGCCCGATCCCATTAGTGCGTGCAGGCAGAGCTTGATTTGATTGCAGATTCTGCAAGAGCCCTGCTCGAGTGAGCCTTGCCGACCTGCATCATCATCTTCCCGTCTGGTTTCACCTCGGTGACCATGCAGTTCTTGCTTTTCGCCGGGTGACCAACGTAGAAGCTATTCGCCGCGAAAGCCGACGAGGCCATAAGTGCCGCGAAAGCGGCTAGCGATAGTGCTTTCATCATTTGCCATTCTCCTCTCATACGTCCGCAGCACTGGCTGCTATGAGTCATGGCATGCGACAGGACATCGTAGTGCTGTCCTTTCGGAACAGCGCCGGTTCTGGACCTGGCGGGGAAGCATATAGGGGACTACACTCCGTTTGGTCCGCTGCTTCAACAGACGGAGTTCCAAAAATGTTCCCGTGGCAAACGGTCGCAATAAAAAAGGCCGGGCAAACCCGACCTTCCCCATCACCTCTATGCCAGTGCCAGTCCATCCGTGGTCAATGGCGGGTGGGATCTATGTAACCGCCGATCGTGTCGAGAGCGTGACTAAAGCTTGCTCGCACTGCCCGTGCTCTATCATCGTTTTGCCCTAGGTTCGCTGAACCCGCCGGGAATATGTAAAAGGCTCCCGAAGGAGCCCAAAACATCTTGAGTATCAAGTAATTGGATGGTGGGCGTGACAGGGATTGAACCTGTGACCCCTACGATGTCAACGTAGTGCTCTCCCGCTGAGCTACACGCCCATCCGATGGCGGCGCATAGATCACAAAACCTTGGGAACCGTCAATAGGCTTTTTTGAAGTTTTGTGACGCGCCAACGGAATGCCTTATGCGGCAAGCATTTTGTTTACTTCTTCAACGAGATCGCGAAGGTGGAAGGGCTTGGAAAGCACCTTTGCATCCTTCGGCGCCTTCGAATCAGGGTTCAGGGCGACGGCGGCAAACCCGGTGATGAACATCACCTTGAGGTCCGGATCGAGTTCCGTCGCACGGCGGGCGAGTTCGATGCCGTCCATTTCCGGCATGACGATATCGGTCAGCAGCAGCGAAAAGGGCTCTTCGCGAAGCCTGTCGTAAGCGCTTGCGCCGTTATCGTAGGAAAGAACCTTGTAACCAGCCTTTTCAAGCGCCTTTACGAGGAAGCGGCGCATGTCGTTGTCGTCTTCGGCGAGCAGTATCTTCTGAGTCATTATCCAGACCGATGGTGAATAGGTTTTGGTGGGAGGTTCCAGCCATTTACACTAGACTTTGCCCGGTAAACAACCGGTGAATTGGCTAGCCGTGGCTGTCATCCCCTATCCATAGTATGGACTTGAGCTAACGCAACTGGCAACATGGGCGAAGCAGCCGTCCGATCACATGGTTAAGAGGGAAAAAGGTGCCGGAAATCCGCGAATACGAGCTTTTTGAGATCCGTGAGCCCGTGTCGCAGACCATTCCATTCGTTTATAACTCTCCACATAGTGGCCGTATTTATCCACCGGAATTTATCGCCCAGTCGCGGCTCGAAGGCATTTCCATCCGCCGATCGGAGGATCACTATGTCGACGAGCTCTTTGCAGCAGCCAGTCTGCTCGGCGCGCCTCTGCTTCTCGCCAACTTCCCGCGCGCCTATCTCGATGTAAACCGCGAGCCTTATGAGCTCGATCCGCGCATGTTCGAGGGGCTCTTGCCGCCCTATGCGAACATCAATTCGCTGCGTGTCGCAGGCGGGCTGGGGACGATTCCGCGGATCGTTGCCGAGAATATGGAAATCTATGCACGGCGGCTCAGGGTGGAGGAGGGGCTCGACCGCGTCGAGAGCGTCTACAAGCCTTATCACGCCGCGTTGCGCCGCTTGATCGCGCGTACCCATGTGCAGTTCGGCTTTGGCGTGTTGATAGATTGCCATTCGATGCCCGGCAATGTGCGTGTCGCAGGCAGCAATGCGCGGCCGGACTTCATCATCGGCGACCGGTACGGCACCAGTGCCTCGGCGGAGCTGTCGCGGACGGCGATCAGTATCCTCGAGGAAATGGGCTTTACGGCGATCCGCAACAAACCCTATGCCGGGGGCTTCATTACCGAGCACTACGGCCGCCCCTCGCGGGGTTTGCATGCGCTGCAGATCGAAGTGAACCGGGCCATCTACGTCGATGAAGTCACATTGGAAAAGCGCGCCGACTTCCCGCTGATCGTTAATGCCGTTACGGGTTTCATGCAGCAGATGGCGAGCTATGTGCAGCAATTCGCGTCCGACACGGCACTTGCGGCCGAGTGAGCTGCCAACAGCGGTCAAAAAAGAGCCGCGCTGTGCAGCGCGGCGAGTCTAGGGAGGAAACACCCAAGGAGGGTATTTACAGTCGAGAGACTGCATGAGGAGAGTATTGCTGCGTTGCACAATTGTCAATCATCATTTTGCACTGCAAAAAAATTGGGCAGCTATTGGCGCCTTGCTTAGTGCAGTTGCATTCGAAGGCAGTTCCGCTATGAAAAGCGGCACTATCGCCAGAAAACGGATGTCTCATGCTTCCCGACCGCTCGTTCTTCAATCGCCTGGCGGAAGCCGCGAAGGCGGAAACCCTGCCACGGTTCCGCTCCGGCCTTGACGTCACGAACAAGCTTTCAAGCGGCTTCGACCCCGTCACCGAGGGGGACCAGGCGGCGGAAGCCGCAATCCGAAAACTGATCGAAGAGCATTTTCCGGACCATGGCATTCTTGGCGAGGAACACGGCAATATGGGCCTCGATCGCGAATATGTCTGGGTGATCGACCCCATCGATGGAACGCGCGCCTTCATTTCCGGCCTGCCGGTCTGGGGAACGCTGATCGGGCTGCAGAAGAACGGCCGGGCCATCATGGGCATGATCGAACAGCCGTTCACCGGTGAACGCTATTTTGCCGATCAAAATGGCTCCATCTATTCAGGGCCGGAGGGCGAACGGCGGTTGACGACGCGCGATTGCGGCACGCTTTCCAACGCGATCCTTTTCACCACCTCGCCGCATCTCTTTACCGGCGAAGAAATGGACAGCTATCGCAAGGTCGAAAGCCAAGTCCGGCTCTTCCGCTACGGCATCGATTGCTATGCCTATGCACTGCTTGCGGCCGGCCATGTCGATCTCGTGATCGAAAACGGTCTCAAGCCCTACGATGTCGGCGGGATCATTCCGGTGATCGAGAATGCCGGCGGCATCGTGACCACATGGGACGGCGGGCGGCCGGAAAACGGCGGCTCGATCATTGCCGCCGGCAGTCGTGCCGTTTACGAGCAGGCGCTTGCGCTCCTGCAGCGCTAGGCCTCTACCCGCTCAAACGCCGATCCCCTCGACCTTTTCAACGGCCTCGGCATCGCTGCCCGGAATAAAGGCGTTGAACGCTGCCAGTGCGGCTGCGCGATAGACGTCGCGCTCCTGAAAAATCTCATGCCGGGCGCCGTTGACGGGCACGAGCTGACCCGCACGGAAATAGCGGGAGAGCCGCTCCTGCGCGATGTAGGGCACGACGCCGTCGCGGGTCGGGGCAATGACGACCGTCGGGATGTTGATCGAGAAAAGGTGGTTCGGCGTCAGGACCTTGTCGATCGTCGTGAAGCATTCACGCAGCCAGCGCGCAGTCGGCGGACCGAGCATCAGTTCCGGATGCTCCTTCATCATCGTGATGTTCCGCTCGAAACGCACCTCGTCGGAGGTAAGCGGATTGTCGCGGAACGGCAGCTCCGGCATTTTGCGGGCCAACGGCAGCGATCCAAGGCCGAGCGAGCAGGCCGTGGCGGCGAGACGGCGGATGGTTGCAGTGGACGCGACCTGGCCGATCAGGCCAAGGAACGGCGCGGACAGCACCATGCGCTCGATGCGTGTTCCAAGATAAGGCGCAGCCGAAAGCGCAATCAGGCCCCCGGTCGAATGGCCGAGCAAATAGAACGGTAGGCGGGTGTCGGGCAGTACCACCTTTTCCAGAAAGGTGTCGAGGTCGCGCTCATAGTCGGAAAAGCGCCGCACGTGGCCATGCTGGCGCTTCTTGATGAGCCGCGGCGAGCCGCCCTGGCCGCGAAGATCGAAGGTCGCAACCCAGAGGCCTCTTGCCGTCAGATCGCGGATCGTCTCAAAATACTTCTCTATGTACTCGTTGCGCCCCTGAAGGATGACGACGGTACCCTTCGCGACCGAAGCGTCGGACCGAAACACTGCGTAGCGCAGCTTCCATCCGTCATGCGTCTCGAAGTAGCCTTCGGTGCAGTTTTCCAGGACCGGGTTATCAGGTGTCGAGATGAGGACGCTGTCCATGAGCCTGCTTTCGATGCCGCCTGATCGTAGGCATAATCAACGGCCACTGAAAATCAACTGCTAAGGGACAGTACGGATAAAAAGAGACCGGCGGGGCAATTGAGGAGTACCCGGCGCCGGCCATAAGGCGGACTGAAGAAGAAGGGACGATGCACTTCAGCCATCGGGCCAGTTTTAATACCCGACAATGTGGAATTTACAGATGCACTGCTGAACAGACGCCGAACCTTGCGTTCATGCCCCGTTCACCCTGCTTTGAAGAGGTCTTGAACTTCGGAAAGACCATCACCATCTCAATTTTGCGGGCGCCAAACGGGTCCGCGGAACCGTCCTGAAGCTGCCGAATATGGGGTTTCGGGGCATATTTATCGCAACACGTCGCTTCCCAGGAGGACACAATGCGTCACGTAGACTTCTCTCCCCTTTATCGTTCCACCGTCGGTTTCGATCGTCTTTTCACGATGCTCGACAGCCTTGCTCAGCCGGATCAGGGGCAGACCTATCCGCCCTACAACATCGAGCGCACCGGCGAAAACACCTACCGCATCACCATGGCCGTTGCTGGTTTCGATGAAAGCGAAATCTCGATCGAAGCTCAGGCTCACGCTCTGACCGTCAAGGGTGAAAAGAGCGAAGAAAATGCGGAAGGCAGCGAATTCCTCTATCGCGGCATCGCCAAGCGCGCCTTCGAGCGCCGCTTCCAGCTTGCCGACCATGTTGAGGTGACGGCGGCTTCGCTGAAGAATGGCCTGCTTCACATCGACCTTCTTCGCAGCATTCCGGAAACCATGAAGCCTCGCAAGATCGCGATTGCTGCAGAGCCGGTAAGCGCGCCGAAGGCTATCGAGGCTCAGGTCGCGAACTAACCGATCCCTCTGAGGACAGGATAAGCAGCGGCGCTCGTTTGAGCGCCGTTTTTTTATTGCCGGGCGGTCAGGCCGGATGGACCGGTTCCCCTATCCCTGTACCCGCCGCCATCTCGGATGCGGCTATTTGACTGGCGCGGCGGGCGTCCATTCCGCCACGAGATCAAGCAGGCCCGGAAAGCGTTCGTTCAGGTCTTCGGCGCGGATGCGGCTGCGACGCTCAAGGCCATATTGCCGCTGGCGGATGAGACCAGCCTCGCGCAGCGCCTTGAAGTGGTGTGTCAAAGAGGATTTCGGCCGGTCGAAACTGAACCACCCGCAGGTATGGTCGTAGTCTTCCGACTCCAACAGCAGCCTACGAATGATGGTGAGGCGCAGAGGGTCGGCGAGCGCCCCCATGACCGTTTCCAATCGCAATTCATCAATTGCTGGTTCCGGCAAGGCCGGGGGCCGATGGTGCGCGGGATCTTCGATGGCGATGTGCTGTTTGGACATGCAGGCATCTATAGCACCATGTACGACTTTTGTCGAACCATATTGTACGAATTATCTCGAACTATTATAGTACGAAAAAGATCGTACAATCGGAGTCGTTTTCATCATGACAGTCCAATCCCAATCAGATGCCGATCCCTTATCTGCCGCAGAGGCGCCCCCATGGCGCATGTGGGCCGCGGCCTGGATCGTAACGGCGGTTTTCATCCTCTCGAACTCTGCGACGCCCCTCTATGTCCATTGGCAGGGTGAGATTGGTTTTTCGTCAGCAACCCTCACTGTTATCTTCGCGGCTTATATCTTCGGCCTATTGCTTGCGTTGCTCGTCGCCGGACAGCTTTCCGACCGGTATGGGCGCAAACCGGTTCTGATCCCGGGTCTCCTCGCGGCGATGGCGGCCTGTCTCCTGTTCGCCGCGGCAGAATCCGTGGCAATGCTGGTGATCGCACGCCTGTTGTCAGGCATTGCCATTGGCGTGATTGTGTCGGCCGGGATGGCGTCGGTCGTCGATCTGGGCGGCCCGGAGCGCCGAAAATCCGCATCTCTTGCGGCGTCCGTGGCAATGGTTCTGGGGGCTGGCCTCGGTCCGCTGCTCGCTGGTGCCTCGGCACAGGTACTTTCGCAGCCCGTATTGCCGATTTTTGCGGCGGAGTTCCTCATACTCGTCAGCGCATTCATCGCAATCGCAATCCTGCCGCTGAAGCGTTCAGCGCCGAGTGACGGCTGGCGGCTGCGTCTGCCGGGCGTGCCACAGCCAAACCGCAAGCACCTTGCCTTCGGAATAGCAGTGTTCGGTCCCGGTATTACGGCAACATCTTTTGTGCTGTCGCTCGGTCCGTCACTCCTTTCGCGGCTGCTCGATGTAACCAGCCCGCTTGTAGCCGGAGGCATGGCCTGCGCCATGTTCCTGACGGCGACAGGCGTTCAGTTCGCCGTCCGCCGCCTCTCGGTCAGAACGATCTTCATAATAGGATCGGCGGCGACCGTCCTTTCCATGTTGGGCATTGTGGTTGCAGTGAACGGCTCGATCGCAACTATATTGGTCGCCGCCGCGCTACTGGCGGGTGCCGGGCAGGGGCTCGGACAATTGGGCGGGCTGACGCTGATCGGCCTGCATGTGCCGGCCCATCGTCGCGCCGAGGCCAATGCGGTTCTCAATTTCGGCGGATACATCCCGGCCGGATTGCTGCCCGTCGCGACAGGCTATCTCATCGATCTGACAGGCTTTGCTGCGGGCGCCACGGCGTTCGCGACCCTTCTCGCCGCAGTCGCGGTTGGCGGCGCGGCGTTTGTCGCCGCCCGCTTGACGAAGGAGTAGGGAGCTTGGCGCACTGTTCGCTGGAGGTTGCCTACGCGGCTTCGGTTGCCGCGGCGACCTTATCTTCGGTTATCCGTCGTGCTGCCGCAGCCGCGTACTTCTGGGCGATCACGGCGCCGACCATCAACTGGATCTGGTGGAAGAGCATCAGCGGCAGAACGATAGCGCCGATCGACTGGCCGGCGAAAATCACGCTTGCCATCGGTACACCGCTTGCCAGGCTCTTTTTCGAGCCGCAGAAAGTGATGGTGATCTCGTCGGCCTTGTTGAAGCCGAGAAGGCGGCTGCCGTGCATGGTGAAGGCGAGTACGAAAGCGAGCAGCAGCGTGTCGAGAACAATGACGACGGCGATGTCTCGCGGCGAGAAGGTGTGCCACAGACCCTCGACGACTGCCGTGCTGAAGGCCAGGTAAACGACCATCAGGATCGAGCCTCGGTCGACAGGCATCAGGATTTTCTTCTTCGAACGGATCCAGCCGCCGATCCAAGGCTCCAGAACCTGGCCGACGATGAATGGAGCGAGGAGCCGCAGCAGGATCTGTTGCAAAGCGTCCCAAGAGAAGCCGCCATGGCCGCTGACCGAAAAGAGCAGGCCGACGAGCAGCGGCGTGAGGAACATGCCGAAGATGTTCGAAGCCGATGCGGAGCAGATCGCCGCGGGCACGTTGCCGCCTGCCATAGAGGTAAAGGCGATCGAAGACTGAACCGTGGACGGCAGGACGCAAAGAAAGAGGATGCCGAGGTAAAGCGGCTTCGGCAGGATTGACTCCGGAATGAAGCCGAGCGCCATGCCGAGCAGCGGGAACACGGCGAATGTCGTCAGAAGAATGACGATGTGCAGCCGCCAGTGCAGGAGGCCTGCGATGACGACTTCGCGGGAGAGGCGCGCGCCATGCAGAAAGAAGAGCAGCGCGATGGCCAGCGTCGTGGCGTCGCCGAAGTAGTTGGCAAAGGTGCCGCTTGCCGGAAGGAGCGAGGCAAGGATGACGGTGCAAACGAGCAGGATTGTAAATGTGTCGGGCAAAAAGCGGCGCATGAAGTTATCTCTGTACTCCAGAAGTTCATTGCCTTGTCTCAAATTATGATTCAGGATGCAAGGAATAACAGTTATCGTGAATCGAGATTGTCATGCTTGATCTTACGCAGCTGCGCAGCTTTGTTGCCGTCGAACAAATGGGCAGCTTCACGCTCGCGGCCGAGCGTCTCGGCCTCGGGCAATCGACAGTCAGCCAGCATATCCAGCGGCTTGAGACCGCGCTCGGTCGCAAGCTCCTGGCGCGCGACACTCATAGGGTCGTTCTCACGGCAGATGGCGAAGCCTTGCTCTCACACGCCCGAACGATGCTTTCCATCGAAGGCGAGGTGCAGGCACTGTTCAAGAGCACTCGTCTGCGCGGCCGGCTTCGCCTCGGCGTCTCGGAAGATTTTGTAACGAGCCAGCTTTCGGCGGTCCTGGAGGACTTCGTGCGGTCGCATCCGTCGGTGGACCTCGAGCTTACGGTAGCATTGTCGGGCGCGCTTTATGAGATGCAGGACAACGGCGAGATCGATCTGGTGCTTGCCAAACGCCGTCTCGGCGATGCGCGCGGGCGGCTTATCTATCGCGAGCCGCTGGTCTGGCTGGCCCGCGATCCCGAATATGTGTTGGCACAGACGCCGCTGCCGCTCATCGCCTTTCCGGCGCCCAGCGTCACGCGGAGCATTGCCCTGGAAGCCCTCAGCCAAAAGCAGGTGCCTTGGCGGATCGTCTGTACCTGTGGCAGCCTGAGCGGCCTGACGGCGGCCGCACGGGCCGGAATGGGCCTACTGGTGCAGCCACGCAGCATGGCCCCATCGGGATTGAAAGAAATCAGCACGGCGAGGCTGCCGGCACTGGAAGATGTGGAATTCGTGCTGGTGCCGCGCAAGGGCGCCGATCAGGCGCTTGTCGCGGCGCTGTCGGACGACATCCTCGGCAAGGTGCGGCGGTTGCGATCGACTCCACAGGAATAAAAACCCGCCGGGTGGCGGGTTTGTTTCTGCTGATTAGAAAGGCGAAATACACTGCCGGCGCGGGCCATAGTACGGCTGGAACGTGTTGTCCCAGGCCCTATAGGAGCGATATCGGCTGTAGCACCAGCTTGTATGAGAATTCCCGCCATACGCAGAGGACGGTGGGCCATAGTAGGGGGCAGAATAGTAGGGCTGAGCTAACGCCCCACCGACGATCGCACCCAGCGCCAGTCCGCCGATGATGGCGGCGGCGTCGTTATCGTCATTATGATGATGGTACCGGTGCCCATAATAGTTGTTATAGCGGTAGCCACGATACCCACGGTTACTGCCATAATATGAGCCGCGATTGCCGCGCCAGCTCTTAAGATAGCGGCGCCTAGCGAAGTTGCTCCATCCGCTCCAATCGCCATCCCGAACCTGCTCTATGTTCGATACGACTTTCGGCTTGGCGAGGTTGATCGCAGGAAATGCCTCGGCAGGCAGTACGCTGGTAAAGGCAGTCACACCTGAGATGAACACGACAGCTAACTTTTTCATCGCTTTTCACCTTTTTAGTTATCAATGAAATTGTTCCCGAAAAGTTCCCGCAGGTGAGGAATTTAAAGGAACTGAGGCAGCAATAGGTGCCACTACTGACCCATTTGGTCCGCAGGAGCCGCTACCAGCACTCCACAAACAGTCAGTGGCCCCTTTTATTAGAATTATCTAATTGAACCACTCGGGCAGTGATGTAGACTTGCGCCGCCAATTTGGGAACTAGGGGAGCCCCGTAGACCGTTCGGGAATCTGTGCGCAAGCGCGTCCAGATATGGCCTCGATATATGCAGTCATTGAGCAAAACTCCTGAACCGCCGTCGCGGATACCTCTCAAGAGGGGAGATCAACAATGTGCCCGAAGCTGTATAGGCGTCTCGCGTGTGCGCTTGGCTTAACGACAGTAACCGCATTGGGCGGCATGGCGAATGCCGCAGAAGTCCAAAGTACCGGCACGCTCGGCTCACCGGGCGCCACGACGGCGATCGACGGAAAACAACTGCCAGCGCCGGATCCGAAATTCGGCGGCGTGATCACGGATGATGCCTTGCAGTCAAAGCCATGGTGGGCGCCGCGTATCGTGCCTCCGAAGGGGGCGCCCAACATCTTGCTGATCATCACGGATGATGCGGGATTTGGTGTGCCGAGCACCTTTGGTGGCGTGATTCCGACACCTACCATGGATCGCATCGCCAACGACGGGCTGCGCTATAACAACATTCACTCCACCGCACTGTGCTCGCCGACGCGGGCCGCCCTGATTACCGGGCGCAACCACCATTCGGTCGGCTTCGGCGTAATCTCCGAGCAATCCACGGGTTTCCCGGGCTATAACAGCATCATCCCCGAGGACAAAGCGACCATCGGCCGGATCCTCCGCGACAACGGCTACGCCACTTCCTGGTTCGGCAAGGACCACAATACCCCGGCCTTTGCCGCCAGCTCGATCGGCCCCTTCGATAGGTGGCCGACCGGCATGGGCTTCGAATACTTCTATGGCTTCGTCGGTGGCGACGCCAACCAGTGGCAGCCGAACCTGTTCCGCAACACCACCCAGATCTACCCCTTCGAGGGCAAGCCGGGATGGAACCTGGTTACGGGAATGGCGGATGACGCGATCGAATACCTGAGCCGCTTAAACCAGACGTCGCCCGACAGACCTTTCTTCATGAAGTACGCGCCGGGCGCGACGCACGCACCGCATCATCCGACAAAGGAGTGGGTGGACAAGATCGGCAGCATGCATCTCTTCGACCAGGGCTGGAACAAGCTGCGCGAGCAGATATTCGAGAACCAGAAGAGGCTGGGAGTGATCCCCCAGGATACGAAGCTGGAGGCTTGGCCAACGCAGATCATCAAGAACTGGGATGACCTGACGCCGCAGGACCAGAAGCTCTTCATCAGACAGGCCGACGTCTTCGCTGCCTATGTCGGCTACAGCGATCACGAAATCGGGCGTGTCATCCAGACCATCGACGACATGGGCAAGCTCGACAATACGCTCGTCATCTATATCAACGGCGACAACGGCACGAGTGCGGAGGGTGGTCCCCTCGGCACACCCAACGAGGTCGCGTTCTTCAACGGCATCAACGAGATGCCAACAGACGTCCAGATGAAGTGGTACGATGTCTGGGGCACCGAACAGACCTACAACCACATGTCCGCGGGTTAGTCCTGGGCTTTCGATACGCCCTTCACATGGTTCAAACAGAACGCCTCCAGGCTCGGCGGCATCGGGCAGAACATGGCGGTCTCCTGGCCGGCGCGCATCAGCGACAAGGGCGGGCTGCGCCAGCAGTTCACGCACGTCATCGACGTGGTGCCGACGATCCTCGAAGTAACGGGGATACCCGCCCCAGAAATGGTCGACGGGATCAAGCAAGCGCCGATCGAGGGCACCAGCTTCGCCTATACATTCGATGAGAAAAACGCCAAGGCGCCGTCACGGCACAAGACCCAGTATTTCGAAATGATGGGCCAGTGGGCGCTCTACAATGATGGCTGGTTGCTCAGCACGAAGGTGAACCGCGCGCCGTGGGAAGCCTTCGGCGCCGCCAATCCCGACCCGCTGAACAACCAGGTGCTGGAACTTTACGATCTGAGCAAGGACTTCAGCCAGTCGCAGAACCTTGCCGACCAGAATCCCGACAAGGTCAAGGAACTTAAGGAACTGTTCATCGCGGAGGCGAGGAAGCATCAGGTCTTCCCCATGGATGCCTCGGTGGCAGCCCGCATCGTCGCGCCGCGCCCGAACATCACCGCCGGGCGGATGGAGTTCACCTACACCGTCCCGATGGTCGGCCTGCCGCAAGGCGACTCTCCCTCCATCCTCAATAGCTCGTACGCCATCACCGCGGACATCGATGTGCCCCAAGGCGGCGCGGAGGGCATGATCCTGACCTCGGGCGGGCGCTTCGCCGGTTACGGCTTCTACCTGTTGAAGGGCAAGCCGGTCTTCCTTTGGAACCTGGTCGACCTCAAGCGCGTCAAGTGGGAAGGCCCGGACGCGCTGACGCCCGGCCGGCATACCATAGAATTCGATTTCAAGTATGACGGCCTTGGAACCGGGACGCTTGCGTACAACAATATGAGCGGCCTCGGCCGACCTGGAACCGGCACCCTCAAGGTGGATGGCAAAGTCGTGGCCACCCAGGAAATGCAGCGCACACTGCCCATGATTCTGCAGTGGGATGAGAGTTTCGACATCGGCTCCGACACGCTGACCGGCGTCAACGACGCCGATTACCAACCGCCGTTTGCATTGACGGCCAAGCTCAACAAGCTCACGCTCAAGGTAGACCGACCGACACTTTCCGAGGAGGACATCAAGAAACTGCAGGCTTCAGAAGCTATCGCTGTGGACGGCAAACCGATCCATCACATGCAGGCTGGACCGCAGTAGTCGCTGTTAGAGGTTAACCGGCCGCTTGCGGTTTTAAGCCCCTCTCAACCCTGTCACTTAGCTGTTTGGTTAGATTCCGGCTCGTACATTAGAAGCTTGCAATGGTCGTCGCTCGGGGCGAGGGAGGACGGACCGATGATGTATGGAGCACTATTCATTTCAGGCCTGGTGGCCTGTGTAATGGTGATCGTTTTGATCGGGCACGAAGCGGAAAAGGCGGATCACGGTGCGCCGCAATCCGCCATGTATGGTCATCAAAACTAGCCTTGCCGGCTTTATGCCGCCAGGCATTTCAGGAAGCCGTCGACGTCGGCTTCTGTCGTGGCGAAGCTGGTGACGAGGCGGACCAGCGTCTCATTATTGCCGACGAGTTCCGGAGTTGCAGCCGGGACTGGCCATTCGTAGAACTTCGCGCCCTTTTCCTCGGCGGTTTTGGCCGCACTCCTGCTAATAACAGCAAAGACCTCGTTGGAAGCGGTCGGCCAGGCAAGCCGGGCAGAATTGCTGGCGCCGATGCCGGAACGAAGCCTGTCGGCCATGCCGTTCGAGTGGCGGGCTAGATCGAGCCAGAGATTGTTCTCGAAATAGGCGTCGAACTGGGCGGCGATGAAGCGTGACTTGGAGAAGAGCTGTGCGGCGCGTTTGCGGATGAAGGGCATTTCCTTCGCCTGTTCCGGGTTAAAGAAGACGATCGCCTCCGCGCACCAGCAGCCGTTCTTTGTGCCGCCGAAGGAAAGCATGTCCACGCCGCGTTTCCATGTCATCTCGGCGGGCGTTGCGCCAAGTGCAACGAGCGCATTGGCGAAGCGCGCGCCGTCCATATGGAGCGGCAGACTGCGCTTCTTTGCGATGGCGGAAATCTCTCCGATTTCAGGCAGAGAGTAGACCGTACCGATTTCGGTCGCCTGGGTGATGGTTACCGCGCTGGCGCGGCCATGGTGCACGGCATCTTCAGGGAAACTTGCGATTCTTGCCGAGAGTTTTGCCGGATCGATTTTGCCGGACTCTCCCGGCACGGCAACCAGGCGGGCCGAGTCGGAGAAAAATTCCGGTGCTCCGCATTCGTCCTCGATGACGTGGGCTTCCGAGTGGCAGAACGTGATTCCACCGGGGCGCTGGACGCTCGCCAGGGAAAGAGAATTTGCAGCCGTGCCGGTTGCGACAAAAAAGACAGCGACGTCACGCTCGAAGACTTCGGAAAAGCGATTCTCGACCTTTTTATCGAGATCGCTGGTTCCGTATGCCGAAGCGAAACCGGCAGAAGCGGTGAGTAGACGTTTGGAAATGGATTCATGGGCGCCAGCCCAGTTATCAGAAGCAAAAAACATGGAAAACCGTGGGGAAAAGATGGGGTAAGGGCACGTTCGGCAAAGGACATTACGCCAAAGCTTCACGCGATCAAGCATCTGCCTCGCAATGCATCACAAAAATTGAATTCCGCAATCAATAAACAAAATACGGCGATGCACGGTAATTTTATTTCGCGATTCCGCGGTGCCTGGCAATCTTCCGTCGCAGATTGACGATTTTTTAATCGAACGCTCTTGCGAAGTGGACAGGTTTCTGGCATAGAACTGATGAATTAGGACAGGGTTGCTGTCCTATTTTGGCCTTTACGGCCGAAGAGGCGCCGAAACCCCTGACCTTCGTGGGGTTTCACGCTATAGTCCACCCGAGCGCAGCCTTGGCAGCGCAAGGCGACTGGCAGGCGCGGAGCGATAGATCGCTTTTGAGCGGACTTACGCGACCGGATCTTCACAATGCAACAGCGCTGTCGCGTGCCGAACCAGACAGGGACGGTGCACGACGAAAAGCCGCCCGATCGCGGGCTCTGACAGGAGGGAAAGATGACGAAGACGCCATCCACGGGTTTTGACCGGTTCGCAGCAGCAGACGTGCGCGCAACGGCCAACACGCGTAAACCCGCCTCCGGCCTGCCGCGAAAACAGGGGCTCTACGATCCGCGCAACGAGCACGACGCCTGCGGTGTCGGCTTCGTCGCGCATATGAAGGGTCAGAAGTCGCACCAGATCGTCAAGGACGGTCTCTTCATTCTCGAAAACCTGACCCATCGCGGTGCCGTCGGCGCTGATCCGTTGATGGGTGACGGCGCGGGCATTCTCGTGCAGATCCCCGACCGCTTCTTCCGCGAGGAAATGGCGAAGCAGGGCGTCATCCTGCCGAAGGTGGGCGAATATGGCATGGGCCATATCTTCATGCCGCGAGACGAGCAGCAGATCGAACACTTCAAGAAGGTGATCAAGGACGTCATCGCCGAGGAAGGCCAGGTTTTCCTCGGCTTGCGTGACGTTCCGGTCGACAACTCGTCGCTCTCCAAGGCGCCTGAGATCGCCGCAACCGAGCCGCATCACGTGCAGGTCTTCATCGGCGCCGGCAAGGATGCCGCGACGAACGACGAGTTCGAGCGCCGTCTCTTCACATTGCGCAAGGTGATCTCTAACCGCATCTACGACGAATTCGACGGCGAGGAGAGCAACTTCTACCCGGTGTCGCTGTCGTCGGCGACGGTCGTTTATAAGGGCATGTTCCTGGCTTACCAGGTCGGCGCTTACTACAAGGACCTGTCGGACCCGCGTTTCGAAAGCGCGGTGGCGCTCGTGCACCAGCGCTTCTCCACCAACACTTTCCCGTCGTGGAAGCTGGCGCACCCCTACCGCATGGTCGCCCATAATGGCGAAATCAACACGCTGCGCGGCAACGTCAACTGGATGGCGGCGCGCCAGGCATCCGTGTCCTCGCCGCTCTTCGGCGACGATATCTCCAAGCTGTGGCCGATCTCCTATGAGGGACAGTCGGACACCGCCTGCTTCGACAACGCGCTCGAATTCCTGCAGCGCGGCGGTTATTCGCTCGCCCATGCGGTGATGATGTTGATCCCGGAAGCCTGGGCTGGCAACCAGTCGATGGCGGCCGAGCGCAAGGCATTCTACGAATACCACGCTGCGCTTATGGAGCCGTGGGATGGTCCGGCCGCCGTTGCGTTCACCGACGGAAAACAGATCGGCGCTACGCTGGACCGCAACGGCCTGCGACCCGCCCGTTATCTCGTCACCAACGACGATCGCGTCATCCTCGCCTCGGAAGCCGGTACGCTGCCGGTCGCGGAGGAAAACATCATCCAGAAATGGCGCCTGCAGCCCGGCAAGATGCTGCTGATCGACATAGAGGAAGGTCGCATCATCTCGGATGACGAGGTGAAGTCGCAACTCGCGACCAAGCATCCTTACCGCAGTTGGCTCGATCGCACGCAGCTCATTCTCGAGGACCTGAAGCCCGTCGAGCCGCGGGCGTTGCGCCGTGACGTTTCGCTGCTCAACCGCCAGCAGGCCTTCGGCTACACGACGGAAGACACCAAGATCCTGATGTCGCCGATGGCGACGACGGGTCAGGAGGCGATCGGCTCGATGGGCACGGATACGCCGATCTCGGCCATGTCCGACAAGTCGAAGCTGCTCTATACCTATTTCAAGCAGAACTTCGCGCAGGTGACGAACCCGCCGATCGATCCGATCCGCGAGGAGCTTGTCATGAGCCTCGTCTCGTTCATCGGCCCGCGCCCGAACATTCTCGACCATACGGGCATGGCAAACGCCAAGCGCCTCGAAGTGCGCCAGCCGATCCTGACGAACGGCGATCTGGAAAAGATCCGCTCCATCGGGCACACGGAAGACCGCTTCGACACCAAGACGCTCGACTTCACCTATGACGTCGAACGCGGCGCCGAAGGCATGCCTGAGATGCTCGACCGTCTGTGCGAGCGCGCCGAAGCGGCCGTCAAGGGCGGCTACAACATCATCGTGCTCTCCGACCGTCAGGTCGGCCCGGACCGGATCGCGATCCCGGCCCTGCTCGCAACGGCTGCCGTGCACCATCACCTGATCCGCAAGGGGCTTCGTACCTCGGTCGGCCTTGTCGTCGAAACCGGCGAGCCGCGCGAAGTGCACCATTTCTGCCTGCTCGCAGGCTATGGCGCGGAAGCGATCAACCCCTATCTCGCCTTCGACACGCTGCTCGACATGCATGCGAAGGGTGAATTCCCCAAGGAGGTGGACGCCAGCGAAATCGTCTACCGCTACATCAAGGCGGTCGGCAAGGGCATCCTCAAGGTCATGTCGAAGATGGGTATTTCGACCTACCAGTCCTATTGCGGAGCGCAGATCTTCGACGCAATCGGCCTGCAGTCGGAATTCGTCAGCAAGTATTTCTTCGGCACGGCAACGATGATCGAAGGTGTCGGTCTCGAAGAAATCGCTGCCGAAACCGTTGCACGCCACAACGCGGCCTTCGGTCGTGATCCGCTCTTGGCGAGCACGCTCGATATCGGCGGCGAGTACGCCTACCGCATGCGCGGGGAGAGCCACGCATGGACGCCGGATGCGGTCGCCGCCCTCCAGCATGCTGTCCGCGGCAATGCCGAGGATCGCTACCGCGAATTCTCTGAAATGGTGAACACCTCGGCGCTGCGCATGAACACCATTCGCGGCCTGTTCAAGGTCAAGAGCGCCGAACAGCTCGGACGCAAGCCCGTCTCGGTCGATGAGGTCGAGACGGCCGCCGAAATCGTCAAGCGCTTCTCGACGGGTGCGATGTCCTTCGGCTCGATCAGCCGTGAGGCGCATACGACGCTCGCGATCGCCATGAACAAGATCGGCGGCAAGTCGAACACCGGCGAGGGCGGCGAAGAGTCCGACCGCTATATGCCGCTCTCCGACGGCTCGATGAACCCGGAACGCTCGGCGATCAAGCAGATCGCGTCGGGGCGCTTCGGTGTCACCACCGAATATCTGGTCAACGCGGACGTATTGCAGATCAAGGTGGCGCAGGGTGCCAAGCCCGGCGAGGGCGGTCAGCTGCCTGGCCACAAGGTCGATGCCACGGTCGCCAAGACCCGCCACTCGACGCCGGGCGTCGGCCTGATTTCGCCGCCGCCGCACCACGACATCTATTCGATCGAGGATCTGGCGCAGCTGATCTACGACCTGAAGAACGTCAACCCGACGTCGGATGTCTCGGTCAAGCTCGTCTCGGAAGTCGGCGTCGGCACGGTTGCCGCCGGCGTCGCCAAGGCGCGCGCAGACCACATTACGGTCGCAGGCTTCGACGGCGGCACGGGTGCCTCGCCGCTCACCTCTCTGAAGCATGCGGGTTCGCCCTGGGAAATCGGCCTTGCCGAAACCCAGCAGACGCTGGTGCTGAACGGCCTCCGCTCGCGCATTGCCCTGCAGGTCGACGGTGGCCTGAAGACCGGCCGCGACGTCATTATCGGTGCGCTTCTCGGCGCCGACGAGTTCGGCTTTGCGACCGCGCCGCTGATCGCCGCCGGCTGCATCATGATGCGCAAGTGCCACCTCAACACCTGTCCGGTAGGGGTTGCGACGCAGGATCCGGTTCTGCGCAAGCGCTTCAGGGGAACGCCTGAGCACGTCATCAACTACTTCTTCTTCGTCGCCAATGAAGTGCGCGAAATCCTAGCCTCGCTCGGCTTCACCAAGCTCGATGACATCATTGGTGCCTCGGAGCTGCTCGAAAAGGACGAGATGCTGGCGCATTGGAAAGCCAAGGGCCTCGACTTCAGCCGGATCTTCCACAAGGTCGATGCCGCCAAGGAAGAGACTTTCTGGACGACCCGTCAGAAGCATCCGATCGACGACATTCTCGACCGCAAGCTGATCGAGAAGGCCGAACCTGCGCTCTCCTCAAAGACGCCGGTCGCCTTCGAAGTAGACATCAAGAACGTCGATCGTTCGGCGGGCGCGATGCTGTCCGGTGAAGTTGCCAAGCGCTATAATCACCGCGGGCTGAAAGACGATACGATCAAGGTGACGCTCAAGGGTACTGCCGGTCAGTCGTTCGGCGCGTTCCTGGCGCGTGGCATCACCTTCAACCTCATCGGCGACGGAAACGACTATGTCGGCAAGGGGCTTTCGGGTGGCAAGATCATCGTCCGTCCTCCGGAGAACTCCAAGATCGTTGCGGAAGAGTCGATCATCGTCGGCAACACCGTGCTCTACGGCGCGACCGAAGGCGAATGCTACTTCCGTGGTGTCGCGGGCGAGCGCTTCGCGGTGCGTAACTCCGGCGCGATCGCTGTCGTCGAAGGCGTGGGTGACCACGGCTGCGAATATATGACGGGTGGCGTCGTTGTCGTGCTCGGCGGAACCGGCCGCAACTTCGCGGCAGGTATGTCCGGCGGCGTGGCCTATGTTCTCGACGAGCAGGGTGACTTCGCGAAACGCTGCAACATGGCCATGGTCGAGCTCGAGCCGGTTCCGGAAGAGGACGACATGCTGGAGAAGCTGCATCATCACGGCGGCGACCTGATGCACAAGGGGCGCGTCGACGTCTCCGGTGACATGACGCGTCATGACGAGGAGCGCCTCTATCAGTTGATCTCCAACCACCTGCATTACACGGGTTCCACCCGCGCCAAGCAGATACTGGACAACTGGGCCGACTACCGCCCGAAATTCCGCAAGGTCATGCCGGTCGAGTACCGCCGTGCACTCGAGGAAATGGAGCGAAGCCGCATGGGAACTGCGGCCGAATAATTGCGCTGATGATCCGCGGCGCCGGCACAGACCGGCGCGGCGGATGACCAAAATATCTCAATGGCCCACAGATCGGCAGCAGCCTCAGGCAGCGCAGACGTGTGGATAGCACTCAAGGGATATCTTTGATGACGGTCGAAAGAAGCAACCTGCCTCCGCTGTCGAGGCTGACGATGGACAACTGGCCGCAGGCGAGGCGGTCATGAGTGTAAGGGACGAAAATATGGGTAAGGTCACAGGGTTTCTGGAAATCGACCGGCAGGTAGCGAAGTATCAGCCTGCCTCGGATCGCATCCGGCATTTCCGCGAATTCACGATCCCGATGTCGGACCAGGAAGTTCAGAAACAGGCAGCACGCTGCATGGACTGTGGCATCCCCTATTGCCATGGGCCGACCGGCTGCCCGGTGCACAACCAGATTCCGGACTGGAACGACCTCGTCTATAACAACAACTGGGAAGCGGCGATCCAGAACCTGCATTCGACCAACAACTTCCCGGAGTTCACCGGACGCGTCTGCCCGGCGCCGTGCGAGGAGGCTTGCACGCTGAACCTCGAAGATACGCCGGTCGCGATCAAGACGATCGAGCAGGCAATCGCCGACAAGGCTTACGAACTCGGCTTCATCCGCCCGCAGCCGGCGACTGTTCATACCGGGAAGAAAGTCGCGATCATCGGTTCAGGTCCTGCAGGGATGGCCGCGGCGCAGCAACTCGGCCGTTCCGGTCATGACGTGCATGTTTACGAACGCGAAAGCCGCCCAGGCGGCCTGCTTCGTTACGGCATTCCCGACTTCAAGATGGAGAAAAACTTCATCGACCGCCGCGTCGAGCAGATGAAAGGCGAAGGTGTTACCTTCCATTGCGGCGCCAACGTGGGCGTGGACATCAAGGTTGAGCAACTCCTCGCCGACTACGACGCGGTGCTCTATTGCGGCGGCTCCGAAACGCCACGCGAGGCGGGAATCCCGGGCACCGATCTGGCCGGCGTCCATGATGCGATGCCGTACCTCGTGCAGCAGAACAAGCGCCTCGGCCGCGAAAACATCGACAGCGTCGGCTGGGCGTCGGACCCGATTCTGGCGGGCGCCAAGCATGTCGTCGTCGTCGGCGGTGGCGATACCGCGTCGGACTGTGTCGGCACGGCGTTCCGTCAGGGTGCGGTGAAGGTCACCCAGCTCGACATCCGCCCGCAGCCGCCGGAAAAGGAAGACAAGCTCGCCGTTTGGCCATTCTGGGCAACGAAGATGCGCACCTCCTCCTCGCA
The DNA here is from genome assembly GCF_012641395.1 of Rhizobium sp. P32RR-XVIII. Lineage (GTDB taxonomy): Bacteria > Pseudomonadota > Alphaproteobacteria > Rhizobiales > Rhizobiaceae > Rhizobium. Next base: position 196,345 of record NZ_JABAIH010000006.1, read on the forward strand.
AGCCGAAGGCGCGGTCCGCGAGTTCCAGGTTGCCACGCTCGAATTCATTGGCGAAGACGGTCAACTCACCGGCGTCAAGTGCTGCGAAGTCGATGAGCGCCGCAAGCCGATTGCTGGCACGGAGTTCGTCATCAAGGCGGATCTCGCCTTCATCGCCATCGGCTTCCGAGGACCGTTCACCGGTAGCGTGCTCAAGGAACTCGACGGCAAGCTGGCGCTCAATACCGACCGCCGCGGCTCGACGAATGTCGTTGCGAACGACACGGACTACAAAACCTCAATCGACAAGTTCTGGACGGCAGGCGACGTTCGCCGCGGCCAGTCGCTGGTCGTCTGGGCGATTCGCGAAGGCCGCCAGGCAGCTCGCGCGATCGATGAAGCGCTGATGGGTTCGACGGTCCTGCCGCGCTGAAACTGCAGGCAAGAGCGACAAGGAAGAAGCCGCATTTAGCGGCTTCTTTTATTTCGTTGAGACCTGCTTCGGCTCCTTGCCTGACGGTAGCCGGTAGTCGTCTATACGTCCTGCCGGCGCAGGTTCCATCTTGCCTTCCTCCACCAGCATATCCCGAGGCGACTTCGTCTGGCTGACAGGAAGCTGCATGCCGCCGAGAAGCTCCTTTCCGCCGTCAAGATTGGGATCCGAAAGGCTGATCGGCAGCCCAAGCGGGCTCGACGGCTGTCCAAGATGAGGTGCGTTACTCGTATCGAGACGCACAAGGTCGGGACTTGCCTGCATGCCGAGAAGGCGGCGGGCCGGCTTTTCCACATAGAAGGCGATTTTGCGCCGCCCGGCTTGCGTCAGGTTGATGCCGTCCGAAGTGCGCAGGCGCACCTGCTGGCCGTTGATGTCGGAACCCGTAACGACGAATTGCCCGTTCTCGTCGACGAAACCATCCCAGATGTCGACGAACTCGCCGCCGACGCCTTCGACCTGCTTGCGATAAAGCTGGTTCATCTGAACGGCATCGGCTGTCGCGGAGGGCGATTCGAAGGCGGGCAACCCGACCCAGAGCAGCGGTATCTTGCGGGCGGTTACATCCTTGCCGAATGCGACGACGCGACGCTGATATTCGGCATACCATCCGTCGGTCTTGAATTTTTCCTTGCCGGCGTCGGTTACCATCTGTTGCCGGTCGTTGGCGCCGAGCATGACGACGACCATCGCCGGCTTTACCTCGTCCATCATCTTCAGGAGCTGCGAGGGCCAGTCATAGTAGTCGTCGCGCACAAGGCCGGAGGAGACATTGCCACGGGCTTCGACGACGACGCCCGGCGATGTCTTGAAGGCTTCGGTCATACCGTCGCCGAGACCGCTTGCGAGGAAGTCGCCGACAATCAGAATCTTCTGCGCGTTCTGCAGTTTCTGGACCGGCGGTTCCTGCTGGATCGGCGCGGCGGGCCGCACGGGAGCGGCGGCTCTGGTAGGCGAAAGCGGTGCCGGCCGCCTGCGCAACTGACGCTGTGGCGGTGCGCGGCGAACTTCGGGCGGCTGCGAATAGCGCTGGTCGATGTAACGGCGGCCTAGCAAAACATCCCAAAACGAGCGACGGTAGTAATAGCGCTCCTGGGCACCGGCAAAATCCGCTGGCGCGCTGAAGGAAAGCACTAAAGTTGCGGAAAGCAGCGCCCGCCAGCCAAATTTCCGCTTGTTGCCCGATATACGCATGGTCATGCCCGCCTCTCACGACATTTTCGCACGGCGGTGGCACACGCGTCCACTCCCCATGGAACGATGTCGCGGATTTCTTCCTTCTAGCGCCGAAGAGCGTTCAGGAGGGGCTTGGAGGGTTGGCCATCGGCCTGCATGCCGAGACGTTCCTGGACGGCCGAGATGGCGGCTTTAGAACCCGAACCAAAGTTGCCATCGACCTTGCCATCGTAATAGCCAAGTGTCTTCAAGCGCGTTTGCAGCTCGAATTTTTCCTTGATGTCCAGCGTGCCGTCCGGGCGCGGCCAAGCTTGCTTCATACCGCCGTAGCCGGCGATCTCGTCGGCAAGCAAACCGACGGCAAGCGCATAGCTGTCGGACGCATTGTACCTCTTGATGGTAAAGAAGTTGGCGGTCATCAGGAAACCGGGACCGCCGGCACCCGCCGGCATCTTCAACACGGCTCGCGTCGAACCGTCGCGGAAGGCTTTGCCGTTTGCACGGGTGACACCCATCGCCGCCCATTGGGCAATCGTGTGCGTTTTGCCGGCCTGCTTTGCGGCATTCGCCGGAACCGCGACTTCATAGCCCCACGTTCTGCCTGTATCCCAGCCGTTCTTGGCGAGAAGATTGGCGGTGGTTGCAAGTGCATCCGGAATGGAGTTCCAGATGTCGCGGTGGCCATTTCGGTCGGCATCGACGGCGTAGAGCAGATAGCTTGTCGGGATGAACTGCGTATGGCCCATCGCACCGGCCCACGATCCGGTCATGCCGTCGGCGGAAATATCGCCGTTCTGCAGGATTTTCAGCGCGGCAACGAGCTGCTTCTTGGCATATTTCGCTCGGCGGTCATCCGCGTAGGCAAGGGTCGCAAGCGCACGCGGCACATAGTGCAGCCGGTCGTCCTTCGTGAGGACTTCGCCGTAGTTCGATTCCATCGACCAGATCGCGAGTATGATGTTCTTGTCGACGCCGAACTGGCGTTCGATCGCCTTCAACGTCGCAGCATGCTTTGCAGCCATTTTACGGCCGATCTCGACCGTGTAGGGGTTTACGCGGGAGTCCACATAGTCCCAAATCTTGGTTGTGAACTCAGGCTGAAAGGTCGCTTTTTCGAGGACGGTTGGGTCCGGCTCGGTCACTCCGGCGAAAGCTTTCCGGTAGGTTGCCTTGCTGATGCCATTTTGCGCGGCTGTTTGGTAAAAGTCCGCGATCCAGTTCTGGAACCGCTGGTCGGCAGCCGCGTTGTGCGGGGCCAAACCTGCGGAGGCGGTCACCAAGAATGCGAGAGCAAGACCACGAAAGGAGTATTTGTGAACCAGGGTCATTGGCGGTCGTATCCGTCATCTTCGTTGCAAGTACGGCGGAGCTACAGTTTCCGTCCAAACGCGACACTACCGGAACGGAGTCAACAAATTCTTTACCATGACCTGTTTGCGCCGTCATCCTTCGTAAAACGGTAGCCTTTTCTATCTAGTTCACCCTAAATAGCCTGAGTTTATAGTGATATAGCCCCCTAGGAGGTCTACGTGGGACAGCAGAAGAAAGTTCGTAAGGCGGTGTTTCCGGTTGCAGGTTTGGGGACTCGCTTCCTCCCAGCCACGAAAGCCGTGCCGAAGGAAATGCTGACCGTCGTCGATAAGCCGATCATCCAATATGTGGTCGACGAAGCGCTCGAAGCTGGCATTGAACACTTCGTGTTCGTCACCGGTCGCAACAAGCACATCATCGAAGACTATTTCGATATCCATTTCGAACTCGAGCAGACGCTGCGCGAGCGGAGCAAGGAGGCGGAAATCACGCTGCTTGCCGATCAGCTGCCAAAGGCAGGCTCGGTCAGCTTCACTCGTCAGCAGGAGCCGCTTGGCCTTGGGCATGCCGTGTGGTGCGCCCGAGAGATCGTTGGCGATGAACCTTTCGCTCTCCTGCTGCCGGACATGATCATGAAGGCCGAAGGCAAGGGTTGCATGAAGGGCATGATCGACCTCTATGGCCAGACCGGCGGCAACATCATCGCTGTCGAGGAATGTGCCCCCGATCAGGCACACAAGTACGGTATCGTCGGCGTAGGCGAAGCGCGAGGGGATGGCTTCCGCATCACCGGCATGGTGGAAAAGCCTGCTAAGGGTACGGCGCCTTCCAACTTTTTCATCAACGGCCGCTACATCCTGCAGCCCGAGGTCTTCAAGATCCTCGAGACGCAGGAACGCGGTGCCGGAAATGAAATCCAGCTGACCGATGGCATGCTGAAACTGCTCCAGACGCAGGATTTCGCAGGCTACCACTTCCGCGGCACGACATATGATTGCGGAGCAAAGGATGGCTTCATCCTGGCCAACGTCGCATTCGCGCTCGAACGCGCGGACATCCGTCCCGCTGTCGAAGAAGGCTTCAAGGCGCTGCTGAAGCGTCTCTGAGGCTAGCGCTTCAGCCTGAGACCGACGCCGGCTCGCCATTGCTGCGAGTCGGCGCCCTCGTCCCGTTGCGTCAGCTCGTATCCCAGCGTGCTGGTGAAATCGAGATAGCGGTTGATGGCCCAGCTCAGTCCGGCACTGGTGGTATAGACCGTTTCATCGCTGCTGCCGCCTGAGGGGTAGTCCCGCAAGATCACCCCGCCCAATGCCGTTGCCTGAAGGTTGTCCCGCAGCTGGTGTGTGACCGCCGTCGTCAGTGCGTGCTGCACATAACCGCTCTGGCCCGCCGTCGTCGAAGGCTCGATGCTGGTCGCCAGATCGAAACTCACGTCTGTTCCGCGAAGAGGCGACCAGAGCAGGCTTGCGTCGACGGTCGCGGTGCCGATCGAGTCCAGCCGGCTATCGTCATAGGTCGCGGTTTCATAGCCAAGGCCAGCCTCGCCCCTCAGCTTTTCTCCGAGATCGACCTCGACGCCGGCCTTGCCGCCGTAGGTATTGCCGGAGCGTGCGAATCCTGCCGAATCCTCGCGTTCGTCATAGACCGTCTTGCCGACAGAAACTTCGATGAAGGGAATAAGTGCGGGCGAAAGTTCGTAGCCGACGCGCGTTCGCAACGTGCCGGCCGTCTGGTCGCGGTCTGCCTGCGAGATCCTGGTGCCGTTCGAAAGCACGGCGTCGGAGTAGATCGTTCGGGTCAAGTCGAGCCCGGCAGTGCCGCGCAGGATGCCGAAATCGCGCTGAATGGATGCGCCGGCCGAAAATTCCTGCACATCCGATTGCTGATCGGCATTGGCGATGGCATTCGGATCGTCGACATCCTCGCGATAGAAGCGATAGCCGCCTCTGATATGCGCAACCGTATCGTCCGGCAGGTCGAGCCGAAGATCACCGTCGATGTTGAAGGCAGGCTGTTCCTCGCCGCTTCCGCTAACATTCTGCTGCCATGTGCCCAGGCCCGTGATCGTGAGCTGATGCAGCGCCCAATCGGAAGTCAACGTTGCGTTGGCATCGGTTTGCAGGAAGGCACGCGTGTCTTTCGTGCCGCTGTCTTTCGTCGTTTCCGAGTTGATCGTCTGCGTCACGGAGGGGCGCAGCACGAAGGTGCCAATGCGGATGCCTTCCGTCTGCTGATCCAAGAGGGTTTCGTCCGGCTTACGTGGCGTCCTTCTATCATCGATTGCGGGTTCGCGGATGTTCAGGCGCCGTATGTCCTCATCGAGGATGGAGCCGGTCGTTTCGTCCGATGGATCTGCATTCGTCGTGGCCGTGGTCGGCTGCTGGTTGGCATCGGGCTGGGTCCCGCTGGTTGCCGCAACGGGGGAAGAGCTCGCTAGGCCGTCGTCGCTGAGCGCGTTATCGCCTGCCGGCAACGACCGTTGCACGTTTGAGGAACCGTAAGAGGAAGACTGCGAAGTCGATGCAGACGAAAGCGTGCCATTGCCGCTCCTGCTCTGTGCCGATTGCGCAAGGCCAAGGCTCGGCACGAAAAGCACCGCGACAAGAGCCACAGAGGACACGGCAAAACGCGTCGCCCGGAGCGGCGTCAAACTGCTCGTGTCTCTTTCCTTGGTCATCAGAATTCCGCGTGCGGCATGCTTCAATTCGTTACCCGAACGTAAAGCCTTGTGGTTAATCATTCGTTGCGTGTACGTCGTTCACAGGTTGTGAAGCGACGCGGGTGGACACCCCGAACGAAACGCGCTAACGCAAGATCATGATGAGGAAAGCACTCAATCTCGTTGAAGACGGTGTCCTCCAGTCCGCAAGGCGTACGATCGAGACGGAGAGACGGGGGCTGGAGGCGCTGGAACGCGCCTTGAGCGACGGTCTTGCCGGACCCTTTTCACAGGCCGTGGAAACGATCGGCGGCATCAGCGGCCGCGTCATTGTAACCGGCGTCGGCAAGAGCGGGCACATCGGCGCAAAGCTGGCGGCCACCTTTGCTTCGACCGGCACGCCTGCGTTTTTTGTTCATGCTGCTGAGGCTAATCACGGCGATCTGGGAATGATTGCGAAGGACGATCTCGTCCTTGCCATATCCAAAGGCGGCGAAAGCGCGGAACTGCGCAGCATCATTTCCTACACGCGCCGATTCTCCATCCCGCTGATCTCGATCACCTGCAGCGAGAGCTCGTCGCTGGCGGCGGCCTCGGATGTCGTACTGCTCATTCCGAATGAGCAGGAAGCCTGCCCGAACGGTCTTGCACCGACGACGTCGACCTTGATGCAGCTTGCGATAGGCGATGCGCTGGCAATCGCGTTGCTTGAAGGGCGGGGCTTTACGGCGCGGGATTTCCACGTCTTCCATCCGGGCGGCAAGCTGGGTGCGAGCCTCATGCATGTCGGCGATGTCATGCATACAGGCGACCGCGTGCCGCTCGTCGGCAAGGGTACGCCGATGCCGGAGGCGATCCAGGTTCTGTCACGAAAGCATTTCGGCTGCGTTGGCATTCTGGATGAAGACGGACGGCTCTGCGGCATCGTCACGGAAGGTGACATGGCGCGCAACCTGACGCGCAATCTGGCGGAACTGATGGTTGACGACATCATGACGCACACGCCGAAGATCGCGAAGCCCACCATGCTCGCAACAGCAGCACTCGCGCTCCTGAACCAGCACCATATCGGTGCCCTGATCGTCGTCGACGATGACAATCGCCCGATTGGGCTCGTGCACTTCCACGACCTGCTGCGGATCGGCGTTGCCTGATCAGAGCGGCTCGACCACCAAGTCGCGCCCATTGCTCGCCACGACTTTCACCTGTGTTCCCGCCGGAAGGTTCGGGCCTATCACCCGCCAGATCGTATCGTCGAGGCGGATGCGGCCGCGGCCTTCCGCAATCGGCTCGGCGAGCGTCGCCGTCCGGCCGACGAGGCTTGCGCCCCGCTGGTTGAGGAAGGGCTCGTCGGTCGCATCGTGGCTCAGCGTCAGCCGGCGGCCGAGGAATGTGGCCGCAACGGCAAGGAGCGCGAAGAGAATGAGCTGTGTTTGCCAGACCCAGAAGGCTGCGTCCCACAGAAGCAGCGAAAGAATGCCGACGGCGAGAGCCGCAAGCCCGATCCAGACGAGAAAGACGCCCGGCACCATCATTTCGGCCGCAAGCAGCACGAAGCCCGCAATCCACCAGCTCCATGGTCCGAGTTCTGCAACGATGCGGGCGAGCATTCGTCAGCGCTCCGGGGTTTGATTGAAGGGATTGACCGGCGGCGTGGTGCGCGACGGTACCTGGCGTGGACGCGGTGAAGGCGGATTGGAGTCGTCGCCGAAGACTTCCTTGGCAATCGCTCCAATGCCGCTCAGAGAGCCGAGAATGGAAGAGGCCTCCATCGGCATCAGCACAATCTTGGCGTTGGAGGCGGAGCCGATCGACGCAAGGGCTTCGGTATACTTCTGAGCGACGAAGTAGTTGATCGCCTGCACATCACCCGCGGCGATGGCGTCGGAGACCATTCTCGTCGCCTTGGCTTCGGCTTCGGCCAGACGCTCGCGGGCTTCCGCCTCCCGGAACGCTGCTTCGCGTTGGCCCTCGGCCTCGAGAATGGCCGATTGCTTGGCACCCTCGGCGCGAAGAATCTGGGCATTGCGCGAACCTTCGGCTTCCAGGATTTGCGCCCGCTTCTCGCGTTCAGCCTTCATCTGCCGCGCCATAGCATCGACGAGATCGGACGGCGGACGGATGTCCTTGATCTCGATTCGGGTCACCTTGATGCCCCACGGCTGCACGGCGTCATCAACGACGCGGAGCAGCCGGTCGTTGATCGCATCGCGATTGGAAAGAAGCTCGTCGAGATCCATCGAGCCCATGACCGAACGGATATTGGTCATGGTGAGGTTGAGGATGGCGTTTTCGAGATTGGAGACCTGATAGGCGGCCTGCGCGGCGTTCAACACCTGATAGAAGGCAACGGCATCGGCGGAGACCGAAGCGTTGTCCTTGGTGATGACTTCCTGCGTCGGCACATCAAGCACCTGCTCCATCACGTTCATCCGCGCGCCGATGCGCTCGATGAAGGGCACGATGAGGTTAAGCCCGGGTTCCAGCGTCCGCGTGTAGCGGCCGAAGCGTTCGATCGTATAGCGGTACCCCTGCGGCACGGTCTTGATGCCTGCAAACAGCACCAGGATCACGAAGACCACGAGTGCAATAACGACGATATCGAAACCGCCCAAGAGCATGAAAACCCTCCCTCGGCGCTAGACGCGCCGCATCATCAGATGTGGTGAGTTAACATGTTCTTTGCAATTCGGAAATGACAGCCTCAGACCCAGCCAAGCAGCTCGCGGCGTACAACTTTTTCCAACACGCGCATGCCGTCCTCGCTGTCGTTGAGACAGGGGATGTGGGCAAATCGTTCGCCACCGTTCTGATGGAAGGAATGGGCCGCCTGCTCGGCGATTTCTTCCAATGTCTCAAGACAGTCGGAGACGAAGCCGGGATTGATGACGGCGAGACGCTTGACGCCGTCCTGCGCCAGCTTTTCGACGGTCTTGTCGGTATAGGGCTGCAGCCATTCTTCCGGCCCGAAACGGGACTGGAAGGTGACCATGAATTTTTCCTCCGGCAAGCCAAGCCTTTCGCGCAGCAGCCGGCCGGTCTTCTGACACTGGTAGTAGTACGGATCGCCCCGTTCGAAGTAGGACAGAGGGATGCCGTGGAAGGAGGCGAGGATCATCTCCGGTTCCCAGTCGAGCGTCGAGAGATGCTGCGTTACCGAGTTGGCCAGCGCCTCGATATAGGTTTCGTCGTCGTGATAGTCCGGTACGGTGCGCAGCGCCGGCTGCCACCGCATCGTCAGCAGATGCTGGAACGCCTTGTCGTTGACGGTCGCGGTCGTTGCTGCCGCATATTGCGGATAGAGCGGGAAAAGAACGATACGGTCGCAGCCTGCGTCCTTCAGCGCGTCGATACGCGAGGCGATCGAGGGCGTGCCGTAGCGCATGGCCCAGTCAACCTTGACGTTCGGCAGGTCCTTCAAGCGCTCGGCCATCAGATCGGACTGGTTGCGCGTATAGGTGCGCAGATAGCTCTCGTTCTTTTCCTTGTTCCAGATCGTCTCGTAGGCCTTGCCGACCTTTTGCGGGCGGGTATTGAGGATGATGCCGAAGAGGATGGGATACCATTTCCAGCGCGGCTCCTCGATGACGCGGCGGTCTGAGAGGAATTCCCGCAGATAGCGGCGCATCGAGGCATAGTCGGTGCCGTCAGGAGTGCCGAGATTGACGAGGAGGACCCCGATCTTGCCGGATTTAACGGGTGGATGCTCCGCCGGACGGTGTGAAGTTTCAACGGTCATCTTAGTCCCCCAACGCTAGATAGTCTTTGCCGGCTCATCCGCAGCCGTGCCAGCCTGATTTCATCCCTATATGTAGGAAAGCCGGCCCAGGAAACCCCGGACCGGCTTTCATGATCGAGACAAATCGTCTTACTTAGCGGGGACCTGAAGTTCCTTGCCGACAAACAGGCGGTGAGGATTGGGATTGCCGTTGGCTTCAGAAATCTTCTTCCAGAGCGCGCCGTCTCCGTAGAATTGCTCTGCAAGATCCCAGAGCGTATCGCCGCTGGCGATGACATGGGTCGAAGGCGTTGCGGCAGCGGGTGCCGGCTCTGCAGGGGCGGGCGCGGCCGGGGCAGGCGCGGGTTCCTGCGTGGGTGCCGGAGCCGCCGGGGCGGGCGAAGCGGGTGCCGGCGCGGCCGGAGCCTGGGCCATGGCGCCGGAGACCTCCGTTACGCGCCCGTCGGTGTAGGGCTTGTAGGGGTTGTGCGCCGCCAGATAGTCGACTGTCACGTCGGCAAGATCGGGGCCGAAGTCATAGGCATTCTTGCCGGCCGTCTCGAAGACCGAATAGCCGTCGCCGCCGCCGCGCATGAAGTTGTTGGTGACGACGCCGTAGGTTTTGGCAGGATCGATCGGCACGAAGGTGTTGCTCTCTTCAACCCGAACGTCGCTGATGCGGCTGCCGGCAGGCTTGGACTTGTCGAAGCTGTATTTGAGACCGGCGACCTGCGCAAAGCGGCCGGCGCCCTGGTCGATCTGGCTGACACCGTTTTCAAGCGCCTTGACCACATCTTCTCCCGTCAGCTGGAAGGTGGCGACCGTGTTCTGGAAAGGCAGCACGCTGATGACTTCGCCCTGGGTGATCTCGCCGCCGTCGATCGAGGCGCGCAGGCCGCCGCCGTTCTGGATGGCGATCTGCATGCCCTGGTTCCTCGTGCGGTCGAGCATGGCGTCAGCGACGAGGTTGCCCATCGAGCATTCCTTGACGCGGCAAACCGTGCGATCCCCCTCGATCGGACCTTCGGACGAGCCTATAACCTTCTTGCGCAGTTCCTCGATCGGCTTGGCCAGCTCCGCAATGCGCGTGGTCAGCGCCGGGTCCGGCGTGAACGAGGAATCGATCAGGATCGGTTCGCCCTTGGCGCTCTTGACCACGCCGTTGTCATCGAAGTCGACGACGAGATCGCCGAGATACTTGCTATAGGACGCGGCCTGAACGACCGGAACCTTGTAGCCGCCCGGATTGTCGACCATCGTCGGGTAGGGGCCTTCGGCCTTAGGATCGGTGTTGGAGAGAAGGCTGTGCGAATGGCCGCCGACAACGACATCGACATCCGGAATCTTGGCGATAGCCGAGAGATCGCGCGGGTAGCCGACATGGGTCAGCGCGATGATCTTGTCGACGCCCTGCGCCTTCAATTCCTGAACGGCTGCGGTAATGGTCTGGACGTCATCGGCAATGATCACGTTCGGGCCGGGAGAGGAAAGCTCTTCGGTATCATTGGTTACGGCACCGACGATGCCGATCTTCTGGCCACCGACGTCGAGCACCACCGACGGCTTGATCCGATCGCGGAGCTTCGAGCTGTCGCCGGCAAGCACGTTGGCGGAAATAACCGGGAACTGGACTTTGTCGAGGAAGGTCGCCAAGCCATCCTCGCTGTCGTCGAACTCATGGTTGCCGACAGTCATGACATCGAACTTCATGGCGTTCAGCATCTCGGCTTCCACGGCACCTTTATAGGTCGTGTAGAAGAGCGAGCCCTGAAAATTGTCGCCGGCGTTCAGCAATAGGACGTCCTGGCCGGAAAGCGCCTGACGTCGCTGGTCGATGGCGGTTTTTAAACGGGCAGCGCCGCCGAAGCATTCCTTCTTGCCTTCTTCTTCTGCCGAACAGGTGGAATCGAACTTGTTGATCGGTTCGACGCGTGAATGGAAATCGTTGATATGAAGAATATTGAGCTGGTAGTCCGCGAACGCGGCGCTGGTGCTGAGCGCCAGCATCGATGCGGTCAGCAGACCGAAGCTAAAAGACTTGGTCATTCCTCTCTCCTGATTTTAATGGCGAAAGTCCTTACCCCCGACTTCGCTCGTCCCTCATCTCGTCGGTTGCCCGGCGAGCGGATGTTTTCACCAAGCCTGCGTAATCGCAAGCGAAAAAGCGATGACCGCCGGGACGCTTTCCATGAGGCAAGAACAAAAAAGCTCCCGCGAGGGGAGCTTTGTGTGCTGAAAGCTGATCGGGAAATTACATCTGGCGCGTCAGCGTGAATTGCGAACCTGCATCCGAGGTGCAGTTCAGCTGGCTCTGACTGACCAGCGCGCAATTGACCTTGGACGTCGTGCGTTTGATGTTAGAAAAGAGATTAATCTGGACGATGCCATTTGGATCGGTCGTATAAGTTCCTGAGGCCATCTGCGTGTTAGTGCCATCGGTCGTCCTTGTGACGAATTGACCGTTTGTGAAGGTAGAATTCAGGCCGTTCGGATCAGTCCAGGAGCCCTCGACCCCGGTCGGCGCGGCGCGTGTCGCGACCGGCATGGGGCGCGGGTTCGAGACACAGGCGGCAAGCGCTGCTGCTGCACCCGCAAGAACGAGAATGTTTCTGACCGTCATAGGTTTCTCCAGGCGATTCGAAGCGGACTATAGCCGCGAAAGTCCCGAAAAACATGGCGCGAGGCCGCCGCCATGGCAAGCCTGCTGCAACGGGAAAGCGAAATTACACTGCAGGCGTTACAAAAATGCCCGCCTTTCGGCGGGCATCGATGCTGGTCTGAATTCGGTTACGAGCGAACCAGGATGTTCCTGAACTGCCACGGATCCTTGGTGTCGATGTCTTCCGGGAAAAGGCCCGGGCGGCCATCGAGCGGAGTCCAGTCGGTGTAGTGGCCTTCAACCGGGCCGAGATAGGGAAGCTGCACTTCAAGGCAGCGCTTGTAGTCCATCTCGTCGGCTTCGACGATGCCAGCCGTCGGGTGCTCGAGAGCCCAGACCATGCCGGCCAAAACGGCGGAGGTCACCTGCATGCCGGTCGCGTTCTGGTAAGGAGCGATGCGGCGGGTCTCTTCGACGGACAGGCGCGAGCCGTACCAGAAGGCATTCTTTTCATGACCGTAGAGCAGGACGCCGAGTTCATCGATCCCGTCCTCCAGCTCGTCCTCGTCGAGAACGTGGTGAACCGGCTGCGGCGTGCCGCCGTTGCCGAACATCTCGTGCAGGGAAAGAACGGCATCGTTTGCCGGATGGTAGGCGTAATGGCAGGTCGGGCGGAAGGTGACCTCGCCATCCTTGTCGCGAACCGTGAAAAAGTCGGCGATCGAGATCGACTCGTTATGCGTGACGAGGAAGCCGTACTGCGGGCCAGGCGTCGGGCACCAGGTGCGAACGCGGGTATTTGCACCCGGCTGCTCCAGGTAGATTGCGGCTTGGCAGCCCTTCTTGTGCTTCTTGGCGTTCTTCGGCATCCAGTTCTCATGGGTGCCCCAGCCGAGTTCGGCGGGCTGCAGGCCTTCGGAGATGAAGCCTTCGACGGACCAAGTGTTCCAGAAGACGTTCAGCGGCTTCGGATGCTTGGTGCGCTGGGTGTCGCGCTCGGCGATGTGAATGCCCTTGACGCCGACCTTCTTCATCAGCTTCGCCCAGCCTTCGCGATCGTGCTGATCCGGCTGTTCGAACTTGAGGCCGATATCGTTAGCGAGGGTGACGAGTGCCTGCTTGACGAACCAGGAAACCATGCCGGGGTTCGCGCCGCAGGTGGAGACGGCGGTCGGGCCGCCGGGATTCTTGGCCTTCTCCTTAAGAAGGGTTTCGCGCAGCGCATAATTCGTGCGGTCGGCGTTCTTCAGGTCCTTGTCGAAATAGAAGCCGAGCCACGGTTCGACGACGGTGTCGATGTAGAGAGCACCGAGCTTGCGGCAGAGCTTCATCAGGTCGACCGATCCGGTATCGACGGAAAGATTGACGCAGAAACCCTGGCCACCGCCTTCGGTCAGAAGCGGCTTCAGCAGATCCTTGTAGTTTTCCTTGGTGACATGCGACTTGATGTGCCTCACGCCGTGCTTTGCCATGATTTCGGTGTGATCTGCGTCGTCACGCGGGTCGATGACTACCATCCGGCTCTTGTCGAATTTGAAGTGGCGCTCGATCAGCGGCAGCGTACCGCGGCCGATGGAGCCAAAGCCGATCATGACGATCGGGCCGGTAATTTCGGCATATACCGGATGGTTCTGTTCCGTCATTCTTTTCTCCTGTGTGGAAGCGGCAAGCCTCAAGAATTATTTTGGAGGCGCGCAAAAACTTAAAAGTAACCGGCTCTAATCATAAAATGCCGTCACAATAAAGAGCGCCAGAGCCGGAAAGGTCAACTTATCAGGCAGGCGAAAGCTCCCGCGCGAGCATGCGCAGCTTTGCAACGAGTTCGGCCTTCTGCAGTGTCAGGCCTTTATAGGCGGTCTGCTGTTCGTCAAGCGCCTCCAGCTGTGCCGCAAAGCTTGCGGCGAGTTCGCCGGCCTTGGGGTGATGTACGATCGCAGCGATCGGATCGACATAGACACGGATGGTGAAGACGATATCGCCGGAAACCGGCAGCTTCCGCAAAGTCTGGCGCTCGACGCGGGCGAAGCGCTCGGCGAGCGTAAAGGCCTCGGCCTGCGGCGGGCGGCGATGCTTGGACAAGGGCAGGAAGAGATCGCTGGTGGCGTTCACGGACCAGTTCATGCGCTCGACGGGTTGAGCGACCTGCAGATTGTCGAAGATGCGGGTGATCAGCGCTGCGTTGCGGGTTCCCTCACCGAAACCCGGCACGTCCGCATGGATCGCCTGCATCGGTTTTCCAAATTTCTCATGCAGAGACCAGGAGGAAGGGAAGGACACATGGGCGGCAACAAGATGCCAGCCGTTGTCCTTGCGGCGTATGATGACGAGATCGTCGGCGACGAGCGAGCCGGCCTTCAGCAACGGGGGCAGGGACGGGTTCGAAAGATCGACGCCTTTGCCGACGACCTCGACGAGACTGCCGTTCCGCTGGTAGAGATCGGGATGCGCCTCGCAGAGGTAACTCAGAAGCAGGTCGAGACATTCCTGCTGAGCGGCGTCGGTGCCTTCTTCAGCGACGAAAATTTCATGCCGGCGTGTTTCAAGCAGGAGCTGCTTTTCGCCGAGATAGCGCGGCAGATCGCCGTCCGGCTCGATCCAGCGGCCGATGTCGAGCGGCAAGAGGCCGATGGTGAAGGGCTGAGAGGAGCCGTCGTAGGGTGTGTAGGTCGGAAGCGTCATAGCAAAGGTCTAACGCATCACTGTGCCTTGATGGAAGAACTCTTCAGGATATCCAGCCCATCAGCCACCGTTGTCACCGCGACTTCCGTGATGTCGTAATTCGCAACGCCGTGCACCGTGAACGGATCGGCGGCGACATAGGCCTCGATCTCGGCACGATCGCCGATCGCGAGGATCACGCCGCCGGTTCGCGGGACCTTACGCCCCGAGGCAAGGAACCAGCCTTTTGCATAGCCCGCCTTGACCCAGGCCATATGCTGTTCCATGTGCTTGTCGGCCTCTTCATTAGGCTTCACGTAAATTAGCGAGAGGATGAACATTGCAAAACCTCCGATGTATCGTTTCGAGCCCTTTGAAATATTCAATCGGAACGCTGCCATCCATCTTCTTTTTATAATTTTGCAGCAGAGTCCCACACGTAGTTACCCAGCACGCCCGGAACCATCGGATGACCCAGATAACGGAGCGGCTCGCGGAGTTGCAGGAGGAGAGTGCCGTTCTGATCGCACTGTACGATCAGGATGACCGTTTGCGGTATGCGAACGCGGCCTTTCGTTCGACCTTCGCGCTTGAGCCGAATGAGACCCCTTTGTGGGCAGACCTTATGCGCCGCAACACCAAGGCAGGACGGGGCACGATCATACGTGCCGCCGACTTCGAGATGTGGCTTGTTTCCGCGCAGTCGCGGCGAGGAAAACTGCCGTTTCGCGCTTTCGAGACCGACGTCGTCGACGGCCGCTGGTTCTGGATGACGGAAACGGTGCAGCGGGACGGCTGGATGCTCTGCATCGCAAGCGACATCACAGACATGAAAACAAGCGAGCGCGACCTCAGGCAAGATCGCGATTTTGCGCTGCGCGCCTCGCAGACCGACGAATTGACCGGTATTTCCAACCGCCGCTTCATGATGGCGGCGCTTGAGAACATGGTTTGTCGCCTTGGGTCGATCGCTTCCGTCAGCGGCTGCGTCTGCATCATCGATCTCGATTTTTTCAAGCGGATCAACGACAGTTACGGCCATCAGGTGGGCGACCAGGTGCTGATCGATTTTGCGCGTCGGGTCCATCCGCTTGTGCGCCGGAGGGATAGTTTCGGCCGCATCGGCGGCGAGGAGTTCATGCTGGTTCTACCGGATACGACATTGGAGCAGGGCAAGGCGATCATCGACCGCATCCTCGAGATGGTGCGCGTCGCTCGTCCCATCCAGGCAACGCCGGATTTCTGCTACACCTGCTCTGCCGGGCTTGCCGAGTTGCGGCCGGGCGATACAGCGGAGGAACTCTACGCCCGCGCTGATGAAGCGCTTTACCTCGCGAAGGTCAGCGGCAGGGATCGGCTGAAGATCGCGGCTTAAGGCTCGAGCTTTGCGGGAATGAGGCCTCGGAGCGAGTTTCCGACATAGATCCGGCCGTGCAGCAGATCGCTCACGGCGATGCGGCCGACGCGGGCTTTGCGCTGGCAGATCAGCTCCGTACGCAGCACGCCGGCGAGCAGGCCACAGGAGATCGGCGGTGTGCGAAGCATCCCGGAACCGTCGTCGAGGAAGACCGATGTGATCGTGCCTTCGCAGACTTCGCCGCGTTCGTTCAACATCAGCACTTCGTCGGCCTGCACCGGCGTGTGTTCGGCGCGCGCGTCATCGTAGACGGCGCGTCGGGTCGTCTTGATCCGCAGCAGCTTGTCGGTGCTGTCGAGGCGGGTTGAGGCAATGCGCACGGTCCACACCGTACCAGGTGCGAGCCGCGTGAAGGGGGCGGACGTGACCTCGATCCGGCCACGAGCATCGAAGGTTAGCCGGACGCGCAAAGCGCCGGTTGCGCCCTCGATTGCTTCATTGAGCTCGTCGAGCGCATGTCGCGGCGCAGGAAAGCCGATGCGGCGGGCGGAGCGGTTCAATCGGGCAAGGTGCAACCGGAGGCGGACAAAGCCGGTGTCGGGTTCCCATCGCAGTGTCTCGATCAACGAGAAGTCGCTCATCGGGCGATCTCCTGATCGCCGATCGCGAAGCGCGCCTTGAGCAGGCACTCCTCATATTCTGCTTCGGCGGTGGAATCGAAGACGATGCCGCCCCCGACATTGAAGATTGCCTTGCCGCCTTCAAAGAGGCTGATGGTGCGGATCGCAACGGAAAAGCGCATGGCGCCCGTAGGGGAAATCATGCCGATCGCCCCGCAATAAGCATCGCGCGGCGCGTCCTCGAGTTCGTGCAGGATCTGCATTGCGCTCATCTTCGGCGCGCCTGTGATCGAGCCGCAGGGAAAGAGGGCGGCGAAGATGTCGCGGATGGAAAGCCCAGGCAGGAGCTTCGCCTGCACATGGCTCACCATTTGGTGCACGGTCGGATAGGTCTCGATGTCGAAGAGCTTCGGGACATCGAGCGTACCGACTTCGGTGATGCGCGAGATGTCGTTCCGAAGCAGGTCGACGATCATCCGGTTTTCCGCCTGGGTCTTCATATCCGCCCGCATCGCCGCGATGATGGCTGCATCTTCGGCTGCGTCGGCGCCGCGTTTGGCGGTGCCCTTCATCGGATGCGTCTCGATCCAGCCTTGCTCGTCCGTCCGGAAGAAGAGCTCGGGAGAGCGGGACAGGATGATAGGACCGCCGAGATCGACGAACGCTCCGTATTTTACGGGCTGGCGTTCGATCAGCGACCAGAAAGCCGCGCACGGATCGCCGTTCCAACTGGCTTCGACCGGCATTGTCAGGTTTGCCTGATAGCAGTCGCCCTGGCGCAGATGCCAATGCAGGCGGTCGAAGCGCTCTTTATATACAGGGAACGCCCACCCGGCTTTCGGCGCAGCCAGGAATTCCTTGTTTTCGAGGCGCTGTTTGGGCTGCGCAAGCGGATGGCCATCCGCCTGCGGGGCGTCGAAGATGCCGAAGCAGAGCAGCGGCGTCTGGCGGCCGTCTTCCGCAAAGCCGGCCAGCTTCTCCTCGAAGAGATAGCCGGCCTCGTAGGACATGTAGCCTGCCAGCCACTTTCCCTGCGCTCTCGCCGCTTCCATCTGCGCCAGAGCCGGGAAGAACTCGGCGCGGCTGCGTGCGATGATGATCTCCGCCGGATCGGCGAAAAGCATCACTTGTCCGGTCGTATCATCCCGGAAAAGGACAAAGCGTTCAGTTTCGGCCATCGGTGCCTTTTGATTGGAAGCTCAGGCTCTATCAAGCGCTTCCAATTCGTCGATCAGCCCTTCGATCATCGACAGCCCCTTGCTCCAGAACGACGGATCGGTGGCGTCCAGGCCGAAAGGCTTCAGGAGTTCGGAGTGGTGCTTCGTCCCGCCGGCCCTCAGCATCTCGAAATACTTCTCCTGGAAGCCCTTATCGGCCTTTTGATAAACGGCATAGAGCGAGTTCACCAGGCAGTCGCCGAAAGCATAGGCGTAGACATAGAACGGCGAGTGGATGAAGTGGGGGATATAGGCCCAGTAGGTCTCATACCCTTCCGAGATCCTGATCGCGGGCCCGAGACTTTCCGACTGGACGGAGAGCCACAGTTCGCCGATGTCTTCTGCGGTCAGCTCGCCTGCCTTGCGTGCCGTATGAACCTCGCGCTCGAATTCGTAGAAGGCGATCTGGCGCACGACCGTGTTGATCATGTCTTCGACCTTCTGGGCGAGCATCGCCTTGCGCTCACGCTTGTCGGTCGTCTTGTCGAGCAGTGCACGGAAAGTCAGCATCTCGCCGAAGACGGAGGCGGTTTCGGCGAGCGTCAGCGGCGTCTGGCACATGAGCGCGCCCTGTTCCCCGGCAAGCACCTGATGCACGCCGTGGCCGAGTTCGTGGGCGAGCGTCATCACGTCGCGTGGCTTGCCGAGATAGTTGACGAGCACGTAGGGATGCGCCGACGGAACCGTCGGGTGCGCGAAGGCGCCGGGCGCCTTGCCAGGACGGACCGGCGCGTCGATCCACTGTTCGTCGAAGAAGCGGCTGGCGATCGCAGCCATCTCCGGCGCGAAATTGCCGTAGGCCGAGAGCACGGTCTCCTTCGCCTCAGTCCAGGAAATTATCGCGTTGGAGGTTTCCGGCAACGGCGCATTGCGGTCCCAGAAATTCATCTGGTCCATCCCGAGCCACTTTGCCTTCATCTTGTAATAGCGGTGCGAAAGGCGGGGATAGGCCTGCTTGACGGCAGCCGCCAGCGCATCCACCACCTCGCGTTCGACGCGGTTCGCCAGATGACGGCTGTCGGCGATATCCTCGAAGCCGCGCCAGCGATCGGAGATATCCTTGTCCTTGGCGAGCGTATTGGTGATCAGCGTAAACGTGCGGATATTCGCCTTGAAAGTTTCGGCGAGCGCCATCGCGGCCTTGCGGCGGGCTTCCGGATCCTTGTCCTGCAGCAAATTGAGGGCGACTTCGAGCGGCACCTTTTCGCCGTCGATGTCGTAGCGAAGCTCCGCCATCGTTTCGTCAAAGAGGCGATTGAACGCAGCCGCACTCGTCATCGACTTTTCGAGGAAGAGCTGTTCGAGCTTGTCTTCCAGTTGGTAGGGCTTGTCCTTGCGCAGGTCGATCAGCCAGGGACGGTAGTGGCCGGCATCCGGGTCGTTCGCCATGCAGGCATCCATCACCGCGTCGTCGATCCGGTTCAGTTCCAGCGCGAAGAAGAGAAGATGGCCGGAGAATTCGGTGATTTTCGCCTGGACGTCGCCATAGAGCTTACCGTTCACCGGATTGGTTGTGTCGGAGAAATAGGTGAGGCCCGCGAACGAGCCGAGGCGGCCGATAAGGTCATCCAGCTGCTCATATTCCTTCAGCGCCTGGCCAATGCCTTCTGCGCCTTTTTTACTCGCTGCATCCGCCAGCTTGCCCTTCCATTTTTCCTCGAAGGCGATTGCGTGTTTGCCTGCCTTTTCCATGTCGCTGGTGAAAGCGGTAGAGGTGGCGGAGGGGTAGAGATCCTGCAGTTTCCAGACGGGAAGGTCGCCAAGCGCTGGATCTGCCGCGGCCGAGCCAGCTGTTGCCGAAAAATTAAGACCGGCACCGGGGAGCATGAGATTCATGGGCTTGGTTCCTCTTCCTCATTTCGAACAGGTCTGACTGTCTAAGCTCCGGAAGGCTTCGCTTCAAGGGGCTTTCGGGGGGCAGAAGGCCCCGCTTCGATACGGATTCGGCGTCGCCACAATCGTTAAAATGCAATTATTTCTCAAAACTGGATGTTCAAGCCTTTCTGCCAGAGTGCCTCACAGGTTTCGCATGAAGTGAGGCGACAATGACCGGTCATAATGAGCTCAAGGGTGCAGGGCAGATTCTGTTGGTCGAAGACGACCCGGTGCAACGCCGCCTGCTAAAAAATGCAGTCGAGCGCCACGGGCATGTCGTCCATCAGGCTGAAAACGGCCGCATCGGCCTTGAGATGGTGAAGCGGGACGGCGGTCTCTTCAACGTCATCATTCTCGACCTCATGATGCCGGAAATGACCGGGCTGGAATTCCTCGAAGCCCTCAATGAACTCGGCACGCATATT
Source organism: Rhizobium sp. P32RR-XVIII (assembly GCF_012641395.1). GTDB lineage: Bacteria > Pseudomonadota > Alphaproteobacteria > Rhizobiales > Rhizobiaceae > Rhizobium. Next base: position 216,432 of record NZ_JABAIH010000006.1, read on the forward strand.
CCGGTGGTCGTGCAGACCGGGCAAGGCGGCATCGAGACGGTGGTGCAGGCCATGCGTGCCGGCGCTTTCGATTTCGTGGTCAAACCGGTTTCGCCCGAGCGGATCGCGAATTGCATTGCCAACGCAATGAAGCTCGACCAGCGCGAAGTGAAAGCCCGTTCGGGTCGCCGTTCACGCTCCGGCGCCGTCGGCTTCGACGACATCGTTTCGGCGAGCCCGGCGATGATCCGGGTCATCGATCTGGCGCAGCGTGCCGCGCAATCGAACATTCCGGTCGTGCTCGAAGGTGAGTCGGGCGTCGGCAAGGAGCTCGTGGCGCGCGCCATCCAGTCCGGCGGTGACCGTTCAAACAAGCCTTTTGTGACGGTGAATTGCGGTGCCATTCCGCACAATCTCGTCGAAAGCATCCTCTTCGGCCACGAAAAAGGTGCGTTCACAGGTGCCACCGAGCGCCACATCGGCAAGTTCATGGAGGCCGATGGCGGCACGATCTTCCTCGACGAGATCGGCGATCTGCCGCTCGAGGTGCAGGTCAAGCTGTTGCGTGCCGTGCAGCAGGGCGAAATCGAGACGGTCGGCGCCCGCACGGCGCACAAGGTCAACGTCCGCCTCATTTCGGCGACGAACAAGGATCTGATCGAGGAAGTGAAAAACGGCCACTTCCGCGAAGACCTCTATTACCGCCTGAACGTCTTCCCGATCACCATTCCGGCGCTGCGCAAGCGCAAGGAAGACATCCCGCATCTGGTGCGCGTCTTTGCCGACCGCTTCTCGTCCGAGCAGAAGAACGGGCAGCGGATGACGGTCAGTCCCGGTGCTCTGGCACTGCTGACGGCCTATGACTGGCCGGGCAACATCCGCCAGCTCGAAAATGCGATCTTTCGCGCCGTCGTGCTTGCCGAGGGGCATGAACTCACCGAAGCGGACTTTCCGCAAATTGCCGCGCAGCTGCCGCAATATGACGTGGTGGATCATCTGGCGCTGGTCGCGGACAATTCGCACCGCGAGCATGAAGCGGAGTTTGCGGCAGGCGAATATCACGTTCCGCCGCTGTATGGCGGTGAGTCGCCGCCCGCGCGTCACAACGAGGTGCCGGAAAACGCGATTGCAAGCGTCAGTGCCGCCGGCGACGTGCGCAAGCTTGCCGATGTCGAGGAGGAATTGATTCGATTCGCCCTTAAATTCTACCGGGGCCAGATGAGTCAAGTGGCCAGAAAACTCGGTATCGGACGGTCAACGCTTTACAGAAAACTCAAGGATTACGGGATCGACCCCGACAATCCGCAAAAAGATGCGGCATAGCAGGCGCTTGATTAATAATCCGGCAAGCATGTCTTGTTACCTGTCATAAACCTCTTGTTAGTCCATTGTTGACTATGTAAAGAAAAGGTTGAACGCGTGTGGCATTTTTGCCATGGTGTGACCGCATTTGAAAGACATTGGGACAGCCGGGGCACTGGGGCAGTCTGACGAGGATTTGGTTTGCCGGATTTGAATGAGAATTCCAAGCCTTGGCGCTTGAGCTGGCGTACGCTGTACGCCGACATTGGCGGAAAGGCGGTTAGGACGGCAATGGCTGCCCTTCTCGCACTTGCGGTTTCCTCACCGGTATTCGTTGGCACACCATCTGAGGCAGCGGGCGAAACCCGCAGCCTGAAACTCTATTTCATCCACACCGGCGAAAAGGCCGTCATTACCTACAAGCGCAACGGCAGGTTCGACCCGAAGGGTCTTGAGCAGCTGAACCGGTTTCTCCGCGACTGGCGAAAGAACCAGCCGACGAAGATGGACCCCCGCCTTTTTGATCTCATCTGGGAAGTTTACCGCCAGAGCGGTTCCAGGGACTATATCAACGTCGTCTGCGGTTTCCGTTCACCCGGGACAAATGCGATGCTCAAGGCGCGTTCGCGCAATTCCGGTGTCGCCGAGAAGAGCCAGCATATGCTCGGCAAGGCGATGGACTTCTTCATTCCGGACGTGAAGCTTGCCAAGTTGCGCGCGATCGGCATGAAAATGCAGGTTGGCGGCGTTGGCTTCTATCCGAAGTCCGGTTCGCCCTTCGTGCATATGGATGTCGGCGGCGTTCGCGCCTGGCCGCGCATGACCCGGCAAGAGCTGGTTCAGCTTTTTCCCAATGGCAACACCATCCACATCCCGGCTGACGGTAAGCCCCTGCCGGGCTACCAGCAGGCGATGGCCGACTACAAGCGCCGCGTGAGCACCGATCAGCTCGTTGCAGCCGTCGGCGGCGATACGGAAACGCGGAAGCCGAAGACATTGTTCGCCGCACTCTTTGGCGGTGGCGCAGACGATGAAGAGGATAGCGCGGAGGATTCAGCTCCGGTCGCTGTGGCTAGGGCAACGCCGCCGAAGGCGGAGGCGCCTGCTGCCGAGGCTGAAGCCCAGCCCACTGAGGTTGCCGCTGTGAATGCGCCGGTGCCGCAGGTTCGTCCTGCCTTTGCCGGTCAGCTTGCCGGTGGCGAAGTTGCAAATGCTCTTGTTCCGCCGAATTCCGGCAATAGCGCCGAGCAGGCCCTTGCGGCGGCGACGGAGCAGCAAGGCGAGCCGCAGCAATTTGCCGATCTCAGCAGCTATCACATTCCGGTTCCATCACTGCTTGGTCCCCGCAACGCCCCGGGCGATGCGGAGGTGGCCTCCAACGATCCGGCGGTTGCTATCCCGAGCGACCGTCCTGCCCTTGCCGAATCGGATGCGAATGCAGCCGTAGCCGGTCAGCTCTCTCCGGCCGTCGCGCAGGCGCTTGATCAGGAGAATGTTGCAGCCAAGCAGGTTGCTGCCCTTGCGCCGGCAACCATCGAGCAGGCGATCAAGGCAGCAATGCCGGCGGCCAAGCCGGCCGAGAAGGCGCCGGTTCAGCTTGCGGCTCTTGCTCCTGTCAAATCCGCAAGCTTCGGCGACATCTTCGATCCCCCGCATGTCTCGCAGAATGGCGATGCCGCCGGCATTGCGACCAAGGGCGGACGCCCGACGAAGGCTGCCGCTGCCGCTGCCGAGGCAAGCCGGGCGACGGTCCGTACCGAGCCGAAGCTCACTCAGAAGATCATTTCGCAGTGGGCGCTGACCAATTCACGTATGGAAATGGTCACGAAGCCGGTCAAGGCGCCTCGCTTCGTCAGCCAGACGCTCCGGGCCCAGCCGACGGCGGTCTATGCTGAAGGCTTCACCGTCAATACTGCTTCCGTCGATCCGGCTCGCTTCAGCGGCTCCGCCGTCAACTTCATGGAAGTGCGCAAGTTCGAGACGAACTGAGCGGATCACCCAGAACGAACTACAAAACCGCCGGAGTGATCCGGCGGTTTTCGTTTACACAGGCTGTGACCTTCAGCGGTTTCTCGTCATCTCCTGTTACCGGGTTTGACCGGCTTTCATCGGCCTAGGCCCCAAGTAAGGGCGCCTCTCGGATTCGTCGGAGCGCAGCGCGCTTCTCAGCCGCAGGAGATCCTTGCGCGCAATCAAACCGATGAGCTTGCCCGTTTCCCTCTCGACAATCGGAATCCGGCCCGCATCGCTCGCCAGCATCAGATCCGCGATGAAACCGACAGTGTCGTCGATATGCCCGACGGGAAGCGAAGCGTCGGAAATCCGCTCGGACAAGGTCTCCTTGCCGAGCGTTCCGTCACGCTCCCAAGTCAGGGCGTCCGCACGCGAGACCATGCCGACCAAGGTTCCGTCCACTTCCACGACCGGGTAGATGCGATGGGTCTTCGCGTCGGATGAAAAGAAATAGCAGGCCTCGCCGACGGTCAGGGATGCCGGAAGGCTATCGACCTCCTGGATCATGATGTCGCCAGCGCGGGTGAGCTCGAACGGATCGATCCCGTATTCACGGGTGATGTGCTGGCCGCGTCTTGCGATCTTCTCGGTCAGGATGGAGCGACGAAGGAGCAGGACAGTGACGGCATAGGCAACGACGGTCGCCGCGAGCAGGGGAATGAGGGTGCTGACATCACCGGTGATCTCCACGGCAAAGAATGTTCCGGTCAGCGGGGCGCGCATCGTTCCACCCATCATTGCCGCCATGCCGAGCAATGCCCAGAAGCCCGGTTCGCCCGGAAAGGCGAGACCCACCAGCCAGCCGAGCGCGCCGCCCAGAATGAGGAGCGGCGCGAGCACGCCTCCGGATGTTCCGGAAGACAGGGCTACCAGCCAGATGCCCGCCTTTACCAGGAGGATCGCGATGACGGCCTTTGCCACGATGTGGCTTGCCAGAAGATCCGAGATGATGTCGTAGCCGACTCCGAGCGCGCGGGGCTCGATCAGACCGCCCAACCCGACGACGAGACCACCCAGAGCGGGCCACCACATCCAATGGATGGGCAGTTTCTCGAAGGCGTCCTCGATCTTGTAGAGCAGTGTCGTCAGCAATCCGGATTGCAGGCCGGAGACGATCCCCATTGCCGCACATAGAAAGATTCCCCACCAGGGCAAAGCCACTTGGAAATGCGTCGGGAACAGAGGGCCGGCGCCAAAAAGGAACGGACGCCAGGAAATGGAGACGCAGGCCGCGACAGCAACGGGAATGAAGCTACGCGGCTTCCACTCGAACAGCAGCAGCTCGACGGCCAGCATGACGGCGGCAATGGGAGAGCCGAAGATCGCCGTCATGCCCGCGGCGGCGCCGGCAACGAGCAGCGTCTTGCGTTCGGCGGAACTCATGTGGAAGAACTGCGCGAAGAGCGATCCGATCGCGCCGCCTGTCATGATAATGGGACCTTCCGCACCGAAGGGGCCGCCGGTGCCGATGGAAATCGCCGACGACAGCGGCTTTAAGACCGCAACCTTGGGCGACATTCGGCTTCCGCCGATCAGAATCGCTTCGATCGCCTCCGGAATGCCGTGTCCCCTGATCTTTTCCGAACCGAAGCGCGCCATCAAGCCGATGACAAGACCGCCGAGGACGGGTGCCGCGACCATCCAGGCCGAGCGCGGCAAGTCGACGAAACTCGGCGCCACAATGCTCATATGGCCGAACCAGACGACATTCGTCACGAGGGCAATGAGGCTGACCAATACCCATGCTGCGAAAGCGCCGCCCGTTCCAACGATGACTGCCATGCCTACCAGAAGCAGGACGCGGCGGTCCGTGGTGAAATCGCCGGCCTCCCGGCGGGACAGGCCTCCGGTGAAGTCGCGAGCTTTTGACGGTCGGTTGAGTTCGATCATGGTAGTCCACCTGCAAAAAAAGTGTCAGCGGCGGCAGTCGATATATCGTATCACGATATAAATCAACAACGACGGAGAAGAATATCGGAGACCGTCGCAGGGAGGAGGCGGTCGTCGATCGGTGCGGCTTCGGCCGCGCTCGATTCCGTCGCATCTTGCAGGATCAATGCGAGATGGCGCAGATAGATGCATACACCGACCGAAGACGAAAGCCGGGGAATGACGAAGCGACCGAAAGTCCAACTCACTCAAGCCGACTACGAAGCCCTCGCGGCCTTGCGATACGCACTCCGCAAGTTCACGGATTTCAGTACCTCGGCCGCGCAGGAGGAGGGGCTGCCACCGCAGCAGCATCAGGCGCTGCTGGCGATCAAGGGCCTGCCCGAGGGCGAGGTCATGACCGTCGGCATGCTGGCAGAGCGGCTACTTATCGCCCCGCATACGGCGACCGAACTCGTCGGTCGCCTCATTGCCTCTGCCTACGTGCAGCGCGAGACGGATTCCGAAGACAGGCGGCGGCAGACGCTGAAGCTTACGGGAAAGGCCGAGGACATCCTGCTGCGGCTCAGCGCGATCCATCTGCACGAGGTGCGGGAAATGGCGCCGCGACTGATCGAAATCCTGTCGCGCCTGCGAGATGACGGACGGTAGTTGCGCCGCGAACCTGCGTGGGCCGGTGAAAGGGCGCCCTTCCAAAAGAAAAGCCGCCGGAAATCGGCGGCTTTCGAAAGGCTGGGATACGGCCGGTGCTCAGGCTTCCGGCGGGGACTCGATCATGCCGAGTGCGTGCAGGTAGGTATCGAGGATCGCATCCTCCTCCATGCGCTCCTGCTCGTCCTTTTTGCGAAGAGCAACAACCTTCTTCAGGATTTTCGTATCGAAGCCCATGCCCTTGGCTTCGCCATAGACGTCCTTGATGTCGTCGGCGATGGTCTTCTTTTCTTCTTCCAAGCGTTCAATACGCTCGACAAACGCGCGAAGCTGGTCGCGGGCGACGCCATGTGCATCAGACATCGTGTTCTCCTGATTTCGGATGATCGATTGGGATGCACGTGACTGCCGCGAAGCAGCGTCATGGTCAAGCCGCTTTGCTGTTCGCAGGCCTATTTGTGCGGATTGTTCAGCTCAAAAGCGGCCTTTTGCACAGGCGAAGCCTCGTTCTGGTGGAGGTTCTTCCAATCTTCGTACGGCATGCCGTAGACGATCTCGCGCGATTCGTCCTTGGTCAGCGGCACGCCCTCGGCCTCGGCGGCTTCACGATACCAGTTCGAAAGGCAGTTGCGGCAGAAGCCGCCGAGATTCATCAGGTCGATGTTCTGAACGTCGGTACGCTCGCGCAGATGCTGCACAAGCCGGCGGAAGGCGGCTGCCTCGAATTCTGTCTGCTGTTCCTTGCTGAGTGCGGTCATTTCGCTCTCCTTCATTCGTAGGGGCCGGTGCGCGACACATGCACATTATAGGCGTGCAGCGCCGGATCGGCATTCATGGCCTCGAAGATCGGCGCCAGGCGTTCGGCCCACTCGGAAATGCCGGCCTCGCTTCCAATCAGATCCTGACGAACCTCAAGCAGGGCATGCGGTATGCCAGTCAGCATGCAATGCCGGTACATCGTGTCGCCCTTCAGTGCCCCGTCATAAGGTTCGTTGTCGCCAACAACCAGATCGGGATCGCGCCTCAGCATGTCAAGCAGCGGGGCGACGGCGCGGTGATCGGTATCCCACAGGACGGCGGCATGCCAAGGCCGCGGAATGCCTTTCCAGGCATTCGTATAGGAATGCAGCGACAGCACGAGCGGCGCCCGGCTGGTGGCATTGGCAACCTTGTCGATCGTTTTGGACACCGCATCGTGATAGGGCCGGTGGAACGTCTCGACGCGGTAGTTCCATTCCTCGCTGGTGATGGGATGATTGCCTGGAATAATCGCGCCGTCGGAAATCTTCATGATCAGCGTCGGATCATCTTCACCGCGATTTGGGTCGATCAGAAGCCGCGAAAAGCCGCTGAGAACGGCCGGAACGCCGAGTTTGGCGGAAAGCTTTCGCACCAGGCCTTCTATGCCGATGTCATAGGCGATATGGCGGGAAAAGGCGGCTTCGGGAAGCCCGAGGCTGCCGTAACGTTCAGGCAGGCGATTCATTGCGTGATCACCGAGGATCACCATGCCGCTGTCATGATCCCTAGGTAGTATTTCAAAAGCATTGAAGTGATTCATTCGTGAATTGCCGATCGTCATGTGGCGCTCGCGCCACTGATCGCACGCGCCCGCGGCAGGTTCAAGCGGGATGCGCGGCAGCCTGGGCAAGTCACCGTTCACGAGCAGGTTATGAAGGAATATAATCGATTAGCATCGCGTTGACATTCGTTCCATGGCGGCGCAAGAAGGCACGGACAACGAATAACCTGGGAGCCATTCGGAAGCCGTGTTGATGCAAGCCGCACCAAGTTTCCTCACCCGGTCCGGGCCGCTTGCCCGTTTCGCCTTGTTTGCACTCGCTGCCTTCTCGCCATTCTTCCTTGCCGATAGTGCGCACGCGGACTTCCGCGTATGCAACGGCACGCAGAACCTGGTGGGCGTCGCGATCGGATACCGTGGCAAGGACGGGTGGGTCACGGAAGGCTGGTGGCAGGTCCCGGCAACGACTTGCGCGACGCTGATCGAAGGAGAATTGCAGTCACGCTATTACTATCTCTATGCAGAGGACGCCGCCCGGGGAGGCCGATGGACGGGCGACGTGCAGATGTGCGTAGCGGAGAACGAGTTTAAGATCACGGGCGTGCAGGACTGCTATGCCCGCGGTTATCAGAAGATGGGATTCAAGGAGTATGACACCGGCCGCCAAGGCAGCTGGATGGTCCAACTCTCCGACACTCCCGGTACGCAGGAAAGCGCAAATTAATGAAGCGTAATCGAAAAGTAAAAATCCTGGCGACGCTCGGCCCGGCGTCCAGTGAAGAAGCGGTGATCGAAAAGCTCCACCAGGCCGGTGCTGACGTATTCCGCATCAACATGAGCCATGCAAGCCATGATGTGATGCGAATGCTGATCAGCCGTATCCGCGCCGTCGAGGCCCGCTCCGGCCGCCCGATCGGCATCCTGGCCGACCTGCAGGGCCCGAAGCTTCGCGTCGGCAAATTCGCCGATACCAAGGTCGATCTGAAGCCCGGCCAGACCTTCACCCTCGACAACAGTGACGCCCCCGGCGACGCAACCCGCGTCTTTCTGCCGCATCCGGAAATCCTCGAAGCGGTCAAGCCCGGCGATCGCCTGCTGATCGACGACGGCAAGCTCGCATTGCGCGCCGAAAAGTGCGACGGCAAGAGCATCGTCACGACGGTTATTTCCGGCACCAAGATTTCGGACCGCAAGGGCATCAGCCTTCCCGACACGCTGCTTGGCGTCGGTGTTCTTACGGATAAGGATCGCGTCGATCTCGATGCCGTTCTGGCGACCGATGATGTCGACTGGGTCGCGCTTTCCTTCGTCCAGCGCCCGGAAGACCTCGCGGAAGTCCGCAAGATCGCCAGGGGCCGCGTCGGCCTGATGTCGAAGATCGAGAAGCCGCAGGCCATCGAGCGCATCGAAGAGATCATCGAACTCTCAGACGCATTGATGGTCGCTCGTGGCGATCTCGGCGTCGAAATGCCGCTCGAGTCCGTTCCGGGTATCCAGAAGCAGTTGATCCGCGCCTGCCGCCGTTCCGGCAAGCCGGTCGTCGTCGCAACCCAGATGCTGGAATCGATGATCTCTTCTCCGGTGCCGACACGCGCCGAAGTGTCGGATGTCGCGACCGCCGTCTTCGAAGGTGCGGACGCGGTCATGCTTTCGGCTGAGTCCGCCTCCGGCGACTATCCGGTCGAAGCCGTTTCGACGATGGCGTCGATCGCCAGCGCCATTGAGCGCGAGCCGCATTATCCCGGCATCATCTACGCCCAGCGCGCCCAGCCGGAGGCAACCGGCGCCGATGCGATTTCGCTCGCCGCCCGCCAGATCGCCGAGACGCTGAAGCTGTCCGCGATCGTTTGCTACACCTCGTCTGGTACCACCGGCCTGCGCGCCTCGCGCGAGCGTCCGCAGGTGCCGGTCCTTGCCCTTTCGCCGATCATCAAGACGGCTCGCCGTCTGGCGATCGTCTGGGGCCTGCACTGCGTCGTCACGCATGACGCGACGGATCTCGACGACATGGTCAACCGGGCCTGCCGCATCGTTGCCGACGAGGATTTCGGCAAGCCGGGCGACCGCATCATCATTTCCGCCGGCGTGCCGCTCGGAACGCCGGGTGCGACGAACATGCTCCGCATCGCCTATATCGGCTCGGATGGCCGCAGCGGCATCTGATCCGGCTCCATTGAGTGAACAAGGGCCCGCTGCCTGGGAAGGCGGCGGGCTTTTGTTTTCCGCTTGCTCGCGGCCGCGGCAAATGCAAGCTTCGGTATCCGAGCGTTGGGATGCACTCATGGATATCATTACTCTTCTGGCTTTCGCTGCCGTTTCCTTCGTCGGTATCGCGACGCCGGGCCCGACCGTGCTTCTCGCGCTGACCAATGGCTCCCGCTATGGTACGCGCCGGGCTACCGCCGGCATGGCGGGCGCCGTGCTTTCGGATTTCGTGCTGATCGGCGCTGTAGCGATCGGTCTTGGCGCGTTGCTCGCAGCCTCCGAATTCTGGTTTTCCGTGCTGAAATATGCGGGTGCGGCCTATCTTGCCTTTCTGGGCATCATGATGCTGCGCTCGAAGGGAAGCGTAGATACGGTGGAACAAGCGGAGAGCGCCGTCGGCACTGCCTCTGCCCTCGCGATTGCGACGAGAAGTTTCATGGTCGCGGTGACGAACCCCAAGGGTTATCTCTTCTTCTCGGCTTTCCTGCCGCAGTTCATCGATCCAACGCTGCCGCAGCCGACGCAATATGCAGTACTCGCAGCCGTCTTCGCCTCGCTCGATTTCGTGATCATGTTCGGATATGCGGTTTTCGGGTCTCAGGCCGTCCGCCTGCTCAAGAGTTCCGGCGCCCTGTGGCTCGACCGGATAAGCGGCGGTGCGATGCTCGCCCTTGCCGGATCGCTGGCGCTCTATCGGCGCGCGGCCACCTGACCCAGGGTGCGGATTTTATGCCGCAACGGGGGTAATAGTGTGTGCGTTAGGCGGTGAGCTCCCGTAGCGCATTGCGGCGGATTGCCTGCGGTGGCTGGCCGAAGGCGCGCAGGAAGGCGCGGCGCATGCGCTCGCGGTCGGCGAAGCCCGTTTCGGCGGCGACGACATCGATCGGATGCCGCCCCTGTTCCATCATCAGCCGCGCAGCCTCAAGGCGCAGGTTCTCCACCGCCTTTGCCGGCGACTGTCCCGTCTCGGCCCGAAACGTCCGGCTGAACTGGCGCGGGCTCAGATGTGCCGCTTCGGCCAGCTCCTCGACGGAAAGCGTGTTCTTCAGGTTGCTGCGCGCATGGGCGAGCGCCTTCTGGATGCGGTCCGATTTCGGCTCCAGCTCCAACAGCGCTGAGAACTGCGATTGGCCGCCGGCGCGGCGATGATAAACGACGAGTTTGCGGGCAACGGCGCGGGCGACATCTGCGCCGTGATCCTTCTCGACCATGGCAAGCGCCAGATCGACGCCGGCCGTCATGCCTGCGGAACTCCACACGGAACCGTCGATGATGAAGATGCGGTCTTCTTCGATTTTGATCTTCGGGTAGCGCGATTGCAGCTCGCGGGCGAGAAGCCAATGCGTCGTCGCGCGGCGACCATCCAGAACGCCTGCCTCGGCAAGCAGGAACGCGCCGGTGCAGATCGAGGCGACGCGCCGGGAGGCGGCAAGGGCGTTGCGGATGAAGTCACTTTCCTTTGGGCTCGGCAGTTGGATGCCGACGGCTCCGGACACCAGCAGCGTATCGAAGGCCGGGTCGCCGAAGCGGCTGGTCTCGATCGTGACGCCAAAGGAGCCCTGCACCGGTCCTCCGGTCTCCGAGAGGTAGGCGATGTCGTAAACCTGTTCGTCGAGTTCAAGGTTGGTGAACTCGAAGGCCGAGATCGCGGCCAGGCTCATCATCTGGAAGCCGGGGAAGAGCAGGGCGGCAATACGCTGCATGGCTTCGAAACTCCGTTTGTCCTAAAAGGTGGTTTATATGACATTCAAGACATTGGCAATCGAGCGTATGACTCCTTTCAAGCGAACAGCGGGTGCTGTTGCTCAACATGGAGAAAGACAATGACCGATCAGCACAAGGGCACGGCCCTCGTTACAGGCGCATCGTCGGGTATCGGCGCGATCTATGCCCATCGGCTCGCAAAGCGTGGCTACGACCTCATTCTTGTTGCCCGCAACGCTGAACGGCTTTCGGAACTCGCGACGAAACTGACCAGGGAAACGGGCAGGACGGTCGAAACGCTCCCCGCCGATCTCGGCAGCAAGGCCGATCTTGCACGCGTCGAGCAAGTGCTGAAGTCGGACCAGAGCATTACAATGCTCGTCAACAATGCAGGCTTCGGTGGCACCGCGCCGCTGCTTGCCTCCGATGTCGACAAGATGCAGGCGATGGTCGATCTCAATGTCACGGCGCTGATGCGGCTGACCTATGCCGCTGTGCCCGGGTTTGTGGCGCGCGGTGGCGGCGCGATCATCAACATCGCTTCGATCGTCGCGATCGCGCCGGAGGTCCTGAACGGTGTCTATGGAGCCAGCAAGGCCTTCGTTTTCGCCTTCAGCCAATCGCTGAAGCACGAACTGGCGGACAAGAACATCCGTGTCCAGGCGGTGCTGCCGGGAGCGACCGCGACCGAATTCTGGGGTATTGCCGGCACGCCGGTCGAGCATCTGCCGAACGAAATCGTCATGCCGGCGGAAGACATGGTGGACGCGGCTCTTGCCGGTTTCGACCAGGGCGAGTTTGCAACGATCCCGGCACTCGAAGACGCCGGGCTGCTGAAGGCCCACGAGGATACGCGCCAGGCGCTGATGCCGAACCTGTCACGGTCCGCACCTGCGGCACGTTACAAGGCTGCGTAGGTCCTGACCCGAGCTTAGAAAGGCGAGGTGTGCGAAAGCGCGCCTCTTCCCGATCTATGGCAGGGACACGTGGCCGACGCGATAGATCTGATCGTCGTTGGCGATCAGCGGCATGTCGCGATAGAGCGCGAAGCGTACAAGGCTCCAGCCGAACGGCTCGAAGGCGGATATCGACGCCAGCGCGCCGCCTCGGGCTGCTGCTTCTGCATTTGATCGCGCGACTTCGTCCTTGCGGATCTCGGCAAGCGGTGCATAGGGCGGGATCGGTAGGACGTTACGGCTCGCAAACCTCGCGGCCTTTATGTCCGTCACTGCGGCACTCCACACGATCCAGTGTCTTACCTGGGGCCAGCCGAACGTCTGCGCCAGAGCCTCGAAGCCGGGGCCAGTCAGGAAATCGCTGGCACCGTCCGGCTGCTCCCAAACATAGAATGGTGCATAGAGGTTTTCCCGGCTGCCGAACTCGCCCTTGCGGGCGCTGAGATAAGCCTTGAACCGCAAGTTCGGGAAGCCGTCGAGCATTGGCCCCTTGTCACGAATCCGGCGATCGATGATCGCCATGTCGTAGTCTAAGGGCAGCGTGAAACTGTATTGCATCGCGATCATCGGGACGTCTCCAAAGACTGGAAGGCGCGACGTTCCCAGCCCGGTACGGTCATCTGCGCCTCGCCGTCGCCGAACGACCATTCGTCCGGTGACGTGGTCGTCACGACGATCATGACGTCTTCGGGCCTGAGTCCCGGCGACTGTTCAAGCAGATCCACCGCGCGTTTGAAGAAGGCCTGCCGGGTTTCCGTCGAACGCGGCTTTCCCGCAGTGATGGCGATGAGCGTAAAATCATCCGAGCGAGGGCCGGTGAGATAATGTCGGTCGAAGATCAACTCACCCGGCTCATGCTGATGAATGATCTGAAAACGGTCATTGGGCGGAACATTGAACGTTTCGACCATGGCGCGATGGATGCTGTCGGAAAGCGCACGGAGATAATCCGGCGATTTGCCTTTCAGGAGTGAGATTCGAACGAAGGGCATGGCTGCCTCCTAGTCGCAAGTTCTTGACAGGAGGAGCATCGCACGACACGATTGTGCATAAAATCAGAATTTTATGAACTAACCATCCAGAAAAACGGGATTATGGCGGTGCCTAAAACGATCTTCGATCTCGACGTGCTGCGAACCTTCTCGACCGGAATGGAACTTGGCAATTTCGCCAAGGCGGCCGATCGGCTTGGGCGCTCTACATCGGCAGTCAGCGCGCAGCTCAAGAAGCTGGAAGAACAGGCGGGCACGCCGATTTTCCGCAAGGCTGGTCGCGGCCTGGCGCTGACGGAAGCCGGCGAGACGATGCTCGCCTATGCACGGAGGCTGCTCGAACTCAATGACGAAGCGGCCGCGGCGGTCCACGGCGTCGAGCTGGAAGGCTGGGTACGGCTTGGTCTGCAGGAGGATTTTGGTGAAAACCTGCTTCCGGATGTTCTCGGCCGATTCGCTCGCGCACATCCGAAGGTGCGGATCGAGGCACGCGTTGCTCGCAACACGGAGCTGCTCGAGCGGGTGACGAGCGGGAAGCTCGACCTGGCGCTGGCCTGGAGTGATGGGACTGTGACGGCGCATTGCGAGCGCATTGGCGATCTTCCCCTGCGCTGGATCGGGTCTGCTTCAGGGAAGCTGGACTGGCATGCCGCAAGCGAAGAACCCCTGCCACTTGCCGCACTCGAGGCACCTTGCCTCCTGCGAACCGCTGCCACGAACGCATTGGACAAGGCCCATATTCCCTGGCGGCTTGCCTTTGTCAGTCCCAGTCTTGGCGGGTTGTGGGCTGCGACGGCGGCGGGGCTCGGCGTGACAATCCGCACGCCGATCGGTCTGCCCTCGAAGGTCCGTCCGTTGATGCCGTCGATGGCGGGTCTGCCGGAACTGCCGATGCTCGGCCTCGTGCTTCATCGCGCCGAAGCGGAGCCCGGCCCGGCGACGTCGCGGCTTGCCTCCATCATGCTGCAGGCAGTGCGCGAGGCGATCTCCGATCTGATGCCGCGGCAGATACCGGAAAATGCCTAGGCCGCGTCCTCAGCCGTATTTCTCGAGAGCACCGGTAAAGATGTCCGAGTCGACGTTGCCGCCGGATGTCACGGCGATGACGCTGTCGCTTTCGAGCGCGTCGCCATGGAAGAGGGCGGCAGCGAGAGCGACCGCGCCGCCGGGTTCGACGACGATCTTCAGCCGCTTGAATGCGAGCGCCATGGCTCTCAGCGCCTCCTCGTCGGTGACGACGATGCCGGCGCCTGCAAGCCGCTGCAGGATCGGGAACGTGATCTTGCCGGGTTCCGGCGTTACGATCGCATCGCAGATCGAACCTGTCATTGCCGCGTTGCGCACGATCCTGCCCACGGCCAGCGAACGCGTGGTATCGTCGAAGTCCTTCGGTTCGCAGGGCCGCACGGTGAAGCCTGGCGCACTTGCTTCGAGCGCCAGCGCGATGCCGGAACTCAGCCCGCCGCCGCCGCAGGGAACGAGGACCTCGGCCGACTTCACGCCTTCCTCCTCCGCCTGTTCGGCAATCTCAAGCCCGGTCGTGCCCTGACCGGCGATTACCAGCGGTTCGTCGAAAGGCCTGATCAGGGTCAGTCCGCGCTCGGCCGAAAGCCTGGCGCCGATCGCATCGCGATCCTCTTTTGCACGGTCGTAGAGCACCACCTCGGCACCCAGTGCACGGGTGTTGTCGATCTTAAGAACCGGCGCATCGGATGGCATGATGATGACCGAGGGCACGCCATGCAGCTTCGCGGCAAGTGCGACGCCCTGTGCGTGGTTGCCGGATGAAAAGGCAATGACGCCTTTCTCGCGAACCGCAGGATCAAGACCGGAGACGGCTGACCAGCCGCCGCGGAACTTGAACGACCCTGTATGCTGCAGACATTCCGCCTTCACGAAGACACGCCGTCCGGCAATCTCGTCAAGGAATGGAGAGGAGAGAAGCGGGGTGCGCCGTGCGTGACCCCGGAGACGGGCGCGAGCGGCGACGATCATTTCAATGCTGGCCATAATGAGCTCTTTCGGCTGATGCTTCGCACATGCATAGGATGCCTGCGACAACTTGTGAACGCAGATTTTGTCACGGTGACACAAATGCCGGCGCCTCTGCGGGAGCAGGGGCTTCCGAACCGCGGCCACGCCGCCGGAACTCGGTCGGGCTTGTGGCAGTCACGCGCAGGAACTCGCGATTGAAGTTCGACTTGCTGATGAAGCCGGAATCGAACATCACACGCGTGACCGGTTCATCCGTCTTGATAAGTAGATCGCATGCCGAGCGGATGCGGAACTCGTTGACATATTGCGACACGCTCATGCCATGGATGCGGTTGACGGCGATAGAAACGCGACGGGCGGGCAGGCTCATCTTTCGCGCGATGCGGCTGAGATTGAGTTCGGGATCGCGATAGATCTCGCGGGATTGCATCAGCGCATCGAGGGAGGCTGCGACCGCGCCATCTTCTTCCGTCGGCATCAGCGGAACGGCGGGCGTCTCAAGGCTCTGCTCGCCAGCCGGCTGGCCGCCGCTGGCAATGGACGCAGCGCCTCCAAGAATGAGAAGCGCGATGACATTGCCGAGCGCGACGACGGCGCCGGCATGAGTGCCGCCGGTGCGGTCGAAATCCAGGCTGATCACAATGTCGCTGAACCCAGACGCAATCAGCGCTGCGGCAGTGATGAGAAGCGAACGGTAGGAAAGCAGCGCGCCATCCAGCCGCGAGGCGATCAGTTCATCAGGGCCATGGCGCGCGAGCCAGAGCAGCGCCGCTCCATAACCAAGAAAGATGAGGATCAGAACAAATCCCATCGGCTCACGCCAGAACACCAGCAGGCTGGCGACCAGCATCGCCGGAAGGGCATGCGGCCACATCCGCGCGAATGACGGCGGTCCTTCCAGAGTCAAACTCCGGAAGCTAACCCAGGCAAGCGCTGCGATTATCGCCGCCAGAATGGCTTGCGCCGGCATGATCGCGGGAACGTCGTAGCCCCAGCGAACTCCGATCAGCACGGATTGCAGCGCATAGATGCCGATGAGAAGCAGGAAGGGGCGCTTCTCCGGTTCGCTCCAGCCCTCCCGCCGCAGCATGCGGATCAGCATGATGAGGAGCAGTATGGCGACCACGAAAGGAAGCGGGACGAAGATCATGAGGCGGCATCCGGATGCGACGGTTCGATATCAGCAAGAGAATGGCCTCGATCGCAATTGCGGGCGACCCGGATCACGATTGAGGTCTCAATAAGGAAGGCGGGACATCACCTTGGTCAGGCCGGTCGCTTCGACGGCGCCATCAAGGAGAAAGCCGATGCCAATATTCCTGTCCATTCCTCTGTTTTTCATGACGTTGATATCCAGTTTCGCCGACGTCAAGCCGATCGGCGAGGCGTTCGATATTTCCAGCATCCGTACGATCGTCATCAGGGGCGATGCAAGCTCAATCAAGACCACCACAAGGTCGGACCAGCCCTATCGTGCAACAACCAGCGGCCGCCGCCGCGGCTGGTTCTCATCCTGGTATTCGAGCTGGTTCTTCAACGCCTGCAAGGACGAGAGCCAAGCGCGGATCGATGGAGCGACGCTGACGATCGATATGGCGATGTCGGCTTGGAGCGACATTGCCGATTGCGCGCCGGAACTCTCTGCGAATATACCGCCCGGCAGCGCCGTGCGTATCGAGCAGCATGCCTTCACGGCAAAGCTGAGCGGCGATTTTGCAAGCCTTGGTACATCAGGAAAGGCCGCAGACATCACCCTCGACGGCCATGCTTCCAGAGTCGATATCTCCGGCGCGGCGGTGCGGGTGAACCTGACTTACAATGCCGTCAGACGCAACGAGACGATCGAGATCGCCGCTCAGTCGCTCGATGCCTATCTCGGCTTCGGCAAGGACGTGCCGGTCGATTATACCGTGACAGCCAAGGCATCCTACATCGACAGCCTCGTCCCTAGCGTCCCGGGCGCGCGTCCCCTGGTGAACATCAGGGGTGACTATGTACGCGCCCGCATCCGCTGATGGCGGACGGCTCAATAGCCGCTTGCCGAACCCTCGGTCGCGCGGCTGTCCATCGCACCGTAGTAGCGGGCGCCGCCGCCCTTCTCGATATCGGCAAGACTCTTGCCGCCGACAAGGATGCCGGCTGCCTGGCCCCATTGCGGCGGGCCGCTGCCATCGTCGAAGCTGTAGCCCATGGCGGCAAGCGTCTTTATCGTATCCGGGGACAGGGTATAGGGTTCGAGATAGATCTTGTCTGGCTGCCATTGATGGTGGATGCGCGGCGCATTGACAGCCTGGCTGATGTCCATGCCGAAATCGATGACGTTCAGGATCGCTTCCAGCGTGATGGTGATGATGCGCGAGCCGCCGGGACTGCCGATTACCATGAACGGTTTGCCGTCCTTGGAGATGATCGTCGGGCTCATGGAGGAGAGCGGCGTTTTCTTCGGCACGATGGCGTTGGCCTCGCCCTGAACGAGGCCGTAGAGGTTCGGCACGCCCGGCTTGGAGGTGAAGTCGTCCATCTCGTTGTTCAGCAGGATGCCGGTACCCGGCGCGACAACACCGGCGCCGAAGGAGCCGTTCAGCGTATAGGTGACGGCGACCGCATTGCCGTCGTTGTCGATGATGGAATAATGCGTCGTCTCGACGCTTTCCTTGGCACCCAGCGGCTTGAGATCCGCAGATTTGCCCGCCTCGTAGCGATCGATCTTCTCGCGGATTTCCTTGGCATAGGCTTTGTCCAGAAGCTTCGAAACCGGATTGTCGACGAAATCCGGGTCGCCGAGCGCTGCGTTGCGGTCGACATAGGCATAGCGCATGGCCTCGACCATGGCATGGACCGTCTCGGCCGAACCGTATCCCAGATAGGAGAGTGGATAGCCTTCGAGCACGTTCAGGATCTCGCAGATGATGACGCCGCCGGAGGAAGGCGGCGGCGACGAAACGATGTCGTATCCGCGGTAGTTGCACTCGATCGGCTTCAGTTCACGCACGCTATAATGGTCGAAATCTTCTTTCGCGAGAATGCCGCCTTTCGCCTGGCTTGCCTTGACGATCGCCTCGGCAGGGGCCGCCTTGTAGAAGGCGTCCGCGCCCTTTTCGGAAATGTTGGCAAGCACGGCGGCAAGCTCCGGCTGCACGAGTTTTTCACCTGCGGAATAAGGTTTGCCGTCCGGCTTCAGGAAGATCTTTGCGGTGGCTTCATCTTTCGCGAGCCGCTTGGCGCTTGAGGCGAAAGTGTCAGCGTCGCCCTGTTCCAGTGTAAAGCCCTCCCTGGCGAAGCGGATCGCCGGCGCCATCAAATCGGCGCGGGGTTTCGTCCCGTATCTTTCGAGGGCGGTTTCAAAGCCCATGACGGAACCGGGTACGCCGACGGCAAGGTAGCCGTCCAGGCTGGCACGGGGAACGACGTCGCCCTTGGCATCCAGATACATGGTTTTGGTGGCGCCAAGCGGCGCGCGTTCGCGGAAATCGAGGAAGGTTGTCTTGCCGTCCTTCAGGCGGATCGTCATGAAGCCACCACCGCCGATATTACCCGCTGTGGGATAGACGACAGCCAGCGCGTAACCGACTGCGACAGCTGCATCCACCGCATTGCCGCCAGCCTTCAAGACTTCGACGCCGACATCAGTCGCAAGATGTTGCGCTGTGACGACCATGCCGTGCTCGGCTTCGACGGGTGCCGGCGAGGCCGCGTATGCAGGTGCGAGCGGCAAGACGGTAAAGGTAAAAGCAGTGAAAAGCGAAATCGTCCTGACGCGCAGGTAATCCATGATGTCCCCTCCAATAGATAAACTGTGAGAGGGATATGGTCCTGTTTTCGCTGTCCGCAAGGCCGCTCAGGCGGCAATTGCCGCGCCCGCCGATAGCCGTTGCTCGGCAATGCGTGCAGCGGCCTGCAGGTCGCGTGGCTTGCCTGCAATCTTTTCGAGCGCGGCGATGGCGACATCGGTTGCGAGATAGTCCGGCTTGTGGCCGACGCCCCTGATCTTCACCAGTTCGGAGCCGGCAATGTCGCGGGCGAGCCCCTGAGAGTGCAGATGCTCCCAGACAATGCCATCGCGGTCGCCGGTGATGATGACCGTCGGTGCGGTGATGCGGCGATAGTGGGGCGATTGTGCTTTCAGATACTGGAGCAGTTTGGTGAAATCGGCGGCGTTGGCATGGAAGGTTCTGGGACGCAGCGCCAGAGAGGGGCCGGTCTTCGCGATGTAATCAGCAGGGCGCAGGTTTGGCCGAAAGACGTTCAGTGTCGCCTGCTCCAGCCGCCACAACCCAAGCGGCACGACGATGGCGTGATTGAAGAGCCAGCCGATCGCCGGCAAGGTTGCGACGTGGTAATACCAATCGATGCCCCCGGGCCATGGATGCGTGGCTGGAGCAAGGAAGAGGAGACCGGCAGACCTTTCCGGATGACGGACGCCGAAGGCTGCGGCGATTGCGCCGCCGAAGGAGTGGCCGACAATGATCGCCTTTTCGATCCCACGTCTTTCCATGAGCTTTGCGATCGCATCAGCCTGCCCTGAGGGAAAGGCGTTTTCCTGTCCACCGCGTTCCGAATAGCCATGCCCGGGACGATCAACGAAAAGCATTTCGGCGCGGCCTTCAAGCGGAACCAGGAAGGCGCCGATCTGGTCGAGCAGATTTCCGCAGGCACCATGGATAAAGACCAGCGGCGGTAGATCGGCGGTGCCGGGGCGCGGAATATGGACGGCATTCATCTTGTAGCCGCCGATATCGGTGAGCTCGCCAATATTCGGAAAGGTCTGTTCGAACTTTCGAGCTTTGTAAGTTGTGTAGCCGATGGCGGCGGCGACAGGAGCCAGGAGGGTTGAAATTTCGGCAAGCATCGCGTCAGCCGGCAAAAATTGCACTAGCATGGGTAAGATTGTGCAGGCCGGTCGAGCGTCAAGATCAGGTCGGGCTTCCGGCGAGTTTTTCGGCAAGCGTATTTGCCTGCTGCTGCGCTGCGCGATTTGCCGGATAGATCTCGAGGAAGCGCTCCCAGGCTTTTAGCGTGAGCTGATCGTTCTCCGAATTGCTGAGAATCGCGGCCATTCCGGAGAGTGCGCCAAAGTGGCGCGGCTCAAGCTCGAGCACATGCTCGATGTCGGACATCGACTTGCGGTAATGGCCCATGGCGAAATTCAGCGTTGCGCGGCGGTTCCAACTCTCGGCATAGGTCGGCTTCAGCGCAATTGCCTGATCGAGGAAATCGAAAGCGGCGGCATTGCGCTTATCCTCGATCGCCTTGTCGGCCCACTGCATCAGCAGGTTCACCGTGGCGCTGCCGGAATCGTTCCATTCCAGGCGGATTTCTTCCGCGATACTGCTTGCCTTGTCCGGGTCACGCTCACGCTTCAGCTGCGCGAAGAGGTTGTCCAGGCGTTGTTTGGGGGAGGCGCTGGCATCCGGCTGTTCGGCAATGACTTCCTTCTCTGCTGCGAAAGCGGGAAAGGAAGGTGCAACGAAGGCGAGAGCAAGCGGCAGGACCGCACAGGTCAAAGCAAAAAAGCGCATGGCGGACAATGTAGCCCGCCAGCGCCGAAGATCAAAGAAAATTTGATGTGATCACCGAAGCGACCTTACCGGAAAGCGCGCACCACAAATGAGCAGGCCCAATCCGGCTCGTGCTAAATCAGCCCTGACGAGCCTTGTAGCGCGGGTTCAGCTTGTTGATGATGTAGATGCGGCCCTTGCGGCGAACCAGACGGTTGTCACGATGGCGAGCCTTGAGCGACTTGAGCGAATTCTTGATCTTCATTTTTCTGATCCGCGATCTCTGGGGGGAATTTCACATTCGCCCGTACTTTAGACAATCAAAAAGCGCGCTCGGAGCGCGCTCTTTAGGTTGGTCGTGCAGATAACCCGGCCTCATGCCTGTGTCAACTACATGAAGGCGTTTTCTCGGGCAAAACCTAGGCTTTCGCCGTTAGCACAGTCACGTGGCCCATCTTCCGGCCCGGGCGGGATTCGGTCTTGCCGTAGAGATGCACGAATGCGTCGCGGCGTTTCAGCCAATCCGGAACGCTGAGAATATCGTCGCCGATCAGGTTCTGCATCACGCAATCGGAATGGCGGTCCGCGTTGCCGAGCGGCAGGCCGCCGATGGCGCGGATGTGCTGCTCGAACTGCGAGATGACGCAGGCGGCCTCGGTCCAGTGGCCCGAGTTGTGGACGCGCGGCGCCATCTCGTTGGCGATCAGGTTGCCGTCCGAAAGAACGAAGAATTCGATGCCGATGACGCCGACATAGCCGAGCGACGAGAGAATCGCTTCCGCTGCCTTGCGAGCCGCTTCGGCTGTTGCATCTGCGATCGAGGCGGGAACGGTCGATGTGTGCAAAATGCCGTTGCGATGCACGTTTTCCGCCGGATCGAAGGCGACGGCGGTGCCGTCCGTGGCGCGGGCGGCGATAATCGAAATCTCGCGCTCGAAGGGGATAAAGCTTTCCAGAATGAGTGGCACGCTGCCGAGGGCGGCATAGGCGCCGTCCGCGCTGTCGGCAGCGGAGCGGAATACCTTCTGGCCCTTGCCGTCATAGCCGAGGCGGCGCGTCTTGAGCACGCCCTGGCCGCCGAAATCCTCAAGGGCCGCTTCAAGCTCGCTTTGACTATCGACGGCGTGGAAACGCGCGGTCGGAATGCCGCAGTCGTTGATGAAGCGTTTTTCGACGAGCCGGTCCTGCGCTGCCTCGAGCGCTTTCGGTGGCGGATAAACCGGGATGTCCTTTGCCAGAGCCTCGACTGCCGAGACCGGCACATTCTCGAACTCGTAGGTGATGACGTCGCAGGCCTTCGCCAGCTCGGCCAATGCGGCGGGATCGTCATAGGCTGCGACGATCTGGTGATTGGCGACGTGGGCGGCCGGGCAATCGGTCTGCGGTTCGAGAATGATCGTGCGGAAGTTTAACCGCGCAGCGGCCATCGCAAGCATGCGGCCAAGCTGGCCGCCACCGATAATCCCGATCGTTCTTGCCGTCATAGGTTGTCCATCGGATATTCGGCGATCGAGGCGCTCTGCCGCTCGCGGTAATCATCGAGCCGCTCGGCAATATCCTCATCCGAGAGTGCCAGCACGGCCGCAGCAAGCAGCGCGGCGTTGATGGCGCCGGCCTTGCCGATTGCGAGCGTGCCAACCGGAATGCCGCCCGGCATCTGGACGATGGAAAGAAGACTGTCCTGGCCGGACATCGTTTTCGATTGCACGGGAACGCCGAAGACCGGAAGCGGCGTCAATGCGGCGGTCATGCCCGGAAGATGGGCGGCACCGCCTGCGCCGGCAATGATAACCTTGAAGCCCTCGTCGCGCGCGTTCTTGGCGAAGTCCACCATCCGATCCGGCGTTCGATGCGCCGAAATAATGCGCGCTTCGTACGGGATTTCCAGCGCCTCCAGCGTATCGGCGGCGTTCTTCATGGTCTCCCAGTCGGACTGGCTGCCCATGATGATGGCGACGGGCGGTCTGTCTGTCAGCGTCAACGGCCTTATCCCCTCAGGCGATGATATCCGGAATGATCTGGTCTTCGAGCTTGGTCAACTTGTCTTTAATGACCAGTTTTTTCTTTTTCATACGCTGGATGCGCAGCGCGTCGCACCCTGTGGCAATCATGGCATTGATCGCGGTGTCGTAATCCTCGTGCTCCTGACGCAGGCGCGCTGCCATGAGCCTGATTTCCGCCTGTTCCTGATCGGCCATTTGCATTCCCCAATCCCGTCTTCGGCCGTTGTCCGGCTCGCCGATAATTTCCGCAAGCTCCTATCACCAAATAGCGATAACGGCTAGTTAGTGTTGATCATGAATTTGCCGCCGACTGACCATGTTTTCGCCTTCGACAATAATTCAAAAATATGTCACAGTCCGGCCGTTGAGGCCTTGAGCTCCAGCGATGGATGGCTGGGGAAGGCGAGAGGAAGGAAGGGTCAAATGACTGTTGAAGCTCATCTTGAATCACTCCAGAAAAAGCATGTAGCTCTGGAGGAAGAGTTACATTCGCTAATGGCATCACCCTCCAGACAAGATGCGGAAATTGCGGAATGCAAGCGCAGAAAATTGCGCATCAAGGACGAAATCCAACGTCTGAAATCTTCCGTTCATTAAGTAGTGCAGTTCGCCGGTCGATCATCTTGCACTGTCAAAACGGATAAAACCAACCCCTCGATAAGTTTAGCAAGAACCGGCGGTTCTTCCACAAACAATGCGTCAGTCCATCCAGTGCGGCGTTGGGCTGGCGCATTTTCATTGGGAGATCGTCGCTGGAGCCTCGAAAGACTCTACGCCCAAAATTGATCAAGCCACAGATTCAGCTTGTCGAAGCCGCGGTTGTTGACCGCGTAAATTCTTCTTGTGCCTTCGGAGGTCACCGACACGAGATTGCTGTCGAGAAGAGCCTTCAAGTGCTGAGATACTGCCGGCCTGCTGATCGGAAGGCTTTCGGCGAGTTCATTAACCGTTCTCGGCGCACGCCTGAGCTGCTCCAGCAGGAACCGCCGGTTCGGGTCTGATATCGCGGCGAAAGGATCGGCGTTCGACATGGGCGAAAAGCTACGTCAAAGCCGCCTTTCCGGCAAGAAAATTGTGCGCTGCAACGATCCGGACGGCCTAGAGAGCCAAGCCTTCCCAGATGATCAGAAGTGCGGCGATGAACGCCATGCCATACATGAATGGGTAGAAGATCGTCGGCTTCATGCGGCGCACGCACCATGCGCCTGCCATGGTGGCCAGCGGAGCGAAAGGCAGCAGGATCGCCGACGTCAGGAGGTTTTCGGTATCGAGCTGGCCCAGCGCAAAATAGGGTACGAGCTTTACGGCATTCAAGATAGCGAAGAAGCGAACGCTGGTACCGGTAAATTCGCGTGGTGGCAGTTTCAGGGGCAAAGCATAGATTTGAAATGGAGCACCGCCTGCATGGGCGACGAAACTGCCATAGCCGGAAAGGGTACCCCAAAAGCTTGCAAGCAAAGGCCGCTGACCGTGCGGCGGGATGATCTTTCCTGCCCCGGGACCAAAGTTGTTCCAGAAGTAGCGGGCGCAGAAGAGCACGGTGACTGTGCCGATGACCACGCGCAGCACATTGCCGGGCACCAGGGCGGACGTCGCCCAGCCAAGCGCGATGCCGAAGAGGGCGCCTGGCAGCATGATCTTCATCGTCGTCCAGTCGCCGTGCTTGCGCCAGATAACGAGTGAGATCATGTCCATGGCGACCAGGATGGGCAGCAGGATCGCGGCTGCTTCCACAGGAGCGACGACCAGCGCCAGGATGGGAACGCCGATCAGTGCCAGCGCATCACCCATTCCGCCCTTGGCGAGGCCAACAAGCAGCACAGCAGGTATCGCGGCATAAAAGAATGACAGCTCCGGCAGCATGCTTTTCAAGTCCTCCCCTTGCCAGTCCCGTCTAACGGAATTACTCACACAAAACGAGTGTGGATTTGGCGCCTGCGGGCGAAATCTGCTGAGAACGGAAAGAGTTCATGACCGAACCGGAAAACCGCTGCCGCCTTGTCTTGATCGTTCCGGACATCGCGGATGCCGACGAGCAGGCAAAGATCCTCGCTGATGCCCTGAAGGGCGGCGATGTTGCCTCGGTAATCGTGCCGCAATACGGGCTTGATGCCGGTACGTTTCAAAAGCACGCCGAAAAACTGGTACCCGTCATCCAAAATGCCGGCGCGGCTGCCTTGATTGCCGGCGACAGCCGTGTCGTTGGTCGCTCGAAAGCCGATGGCTTGCATCTGACGGGTTCAGCCGCCGAAATTGCCGAGGCGATCGAGAAATCCGGCGGCAAGCTGATCGTCGGTGGCGGCAATGCGACCGCCCGCCACACAGCTTTGGAGATCGGCGAGGAACGGCCGGACTATATCTTCTTCGGCAAACTCGACGGCGACATCAAACCGGAAGCCCATCCGAAGAATGTGGCGCTCGGCGAATGGTGGGCCTCGATGATCGAAATTCCGTGCATCGTCATGGGCGGCACTGATCCGGACTCGGCACTTGTTGTCGCCGAGTCGGGTGCGGAGTTCGTAGCGCTGCGCATGGCGGTGTTCGCAGAGCCGGGGCAGGCTCCGTCCATCGTCGCCCAGGTCAATGCGCTTCTTGACGAAAAAGCGCCACGGTTTGAGGATTGATACGCGGCCATGCCGAACGTCACCGTCCGCTTGCGCCGCTTCTTCCTGTCCGCTGCCGTAATGGCGGTTGCTTTGCCGCATGGCGCGCGGGCGCAGACGGTCGACAACATCGTGACACGTCCCGTCGGTTCGGAAGCCGAACCGCTGAAGACGAACCGACCTCCCGAAGGAACGCAGCCGTCGAGTGGCCTCGGCGTGTTGGACCGCATGGGCGCAAAGCTTCCCGACCTGCCGCCTGAAAAGCAATACAAGGGCCCGGTCGACGCGGCTTATGGTGCCTATCAGCGGGGTTATTATCTGACGGCAATGCAATTGGCCCTGCCTCGTGCGCAGCTTGGCGATCCGGCAGCGCAGACGCTGATTGCCGAACTGCAGTTTAACGGGCTTGGCGTGCGCCGCGATCTTAAGAGCGCGGCGTTCTGGTACGGCAAGGCGGCCGAAGGCGGGGATGCGGCGGCGATGTTCAAATACTCGCTGATCCTGATGGCAGGCGAACTCGTGCCACGCGACAAAACCAAGGCCGATGACTACATGCGCCGCGCGGCCGACAGCGGCAATGCTTCGGCGCAATTCAACTGGGGCCAACTCTTGACGGTCGACCATCCGGGACCGGACGGACTTAAACTCGCGCTTCCCTATTACGAGAAATCCGCGGAGCAGGGCATAGCCGATGCCCAGTATGCCGTGGCGCAGATCTACTCCGCGCTCCCCGATCTGCCGCCAGACAAAAAGAAGCTGGCGCGCGAATGGCTGGCCCGTGCGGCGCGGGCCGGTTTTGATACGGCCCAGCTCGATCTCGGCATCTGGCTCGTAAACGGCGCGAATGGCCCGCGCGACTTCGTGAACGGATTCCTGTGGCTGAAGCTCGCCGCCAATCGCGGCAACGTCGCGGCGCAGAACAAGCTCGCGCATCTCTACATCAATGCGCTCGGCACAGCGCCGGACCCCGTCGAGGCGGCGAAATGGTATGTGCTGTCCCGCCGGGCCGGGCTGCCCGATTCCGAGCTCGAGGACTTCTTCCTTGGCATCGAGGACACCCAGCAAAAGCAGGCGATCGACCGGGCGAATAAGTTCCGGCGCTTGCCTTAGTTTTTAGAACAGCGCATCGGCGAAGAGATCCTCATCATCCGCTGGCTTGGCGGTTTCAGGCGCGGCGGCAGTCGGTGCCGCCTCTTCCGTTGCCGGAATGATGCCACGGTGAACGTTGCGTTCCTGAACCATCGTGTAGAGCTTGAAGATCTTGCGATCGAGGGGTTCAACGAGCTCCGCGAGGTCGGAAATATCTGCTATCTCCGCACCAGCCGTCTCCTCAAGCACACTTGCGCAACGGGCCAGCACCTCACCGAGATCGTGCTGGAAATCGAGTTTGCCGATCATGAGGTTGATCTTGTTTGCCACTTCGCGGCCATGTTCGGCGAGGACCTTCAGTTCCTCTTCCATGAGATTGGCGGCGGACCGAATGGTGCCGACGGCGGACGTGAGGCTTTCGCCAAGGCCACCCGAGCTTGCGTCTGAGGCTGGCGCGATCTTGCCGGCAGCCGCTTCAAGCGCCGGCAGGCCGTTGACGATCGCGTCCGCCGAGTCGTCGAGCTTGCCGGCAAAGATGCGCAGCTCGGCGGTGACGACGTTGATTGATTTGCCTGCCTCACCGAGGCGGCTGCAGCGCAAGTTCGTGTTCAGCGCCATGTAGTTGATATCGGTCTTGACCGCGCGGATATTGCCGATTGCTTCGAGCAGCTTCGCAGCCGTTCCAAGTGTCGAATGGCTGACCTGATCTGCCTGGCGGCTTGCGGTATCGACCTGCATGACGATTTCATGTGCGGCCGAAACGCTCGATTCCAGCGCCCGCATGACGTTGCCGCCGGCATCGCCGCTCTGCCCGCTCATCTGATCGCGGAGCTTCAGAATCTCCTGCGTATCGTGGCCGAAGCTCGCAATCGTCTTGATGACGCTGCCGGATTCCCGATGGAAGTCCCGGCACATGTCGTCCATCTGGGCCGCCGTCAAATGGCTGATGACGTTTTCGAGCCGCTTACGCTGATCCGGATTGAGTGCCTTGCCCTCGCCGATTTCGAGGAACTCTTCGAGAAGAGTGAATGTGCTCTGCACATGCTCGATGCGCTGCCGGGTGATATCGCCGATCTGCAGTGCGGAAAGCGTCGAAGCGACCTTGCTCTGCACGCCGCGCGCGATAGCCCCAACGTCGCGGGCTATCATGCCGAGATTCTGGCGATGTGCCGCGATCCTCTGCGCATCGTCATGCAGCGCCTTGGCGACGGCTGGCACCGTCTCGGCATACCCCTTGGAGACGGCGGCACCAAATGCAAGCGCTGTTTTCACCTCCTTTTCGAGGATGTCCAGGTGGGCCGCGAAACGATTGACTTCGTCGGTTCCGGAGTAGATGCGCTCGAGGATTTCCTGTGCGAAGCCGTCGAATTCGGCAAGACCGGCGCCGGTGATCTTCACAGTGACGGCGAAGGTGCGCAGATAGCGCATCGTCTCCTGCATATCGGCTACGTGTTTACGCAGGCCGGTGCCCGTTTCAGCAAGCGAAGCGAGCGCTTGCTGGCGGGCGTCTTCTGCCGCCGGCAGGGCGGTGAGATTGGAGACCGTCGCGTTCAGGTCGGCGCCTGCATCACTCGACTCATTGCTGTCGAGCGACTTCGTAATCGCGTCGAGCGAATTCAGCAGACGGTTCAAGACATCCATCACGGAAAGCAGCACGGTGCCGCCTTCCAGGAACCGTTCCTCGACCTGACTGCGGGCGGTCTCGAGCGTCTCTCCAACGCTCGAAGCCGAAGTCAATAGCGCCGCCCGTGCCGTCCCCCTCGCGTGTGTCACGTCTGTCCCTTTACTTAGAATAGAGGCAAGTTCTGTTCTATTTCTACGGGCAGGATGGAAACGACCGGTAAACACGCAGGACTCGCGGACGTTGTGATTAACGGGAGGTTAAGAAAACAAACGTTCTTGTCAGGCGAACTTCGTGGCGGCCAACTAATGGATTGAAAACGCTCAGTTTCGTCAAAGCTGAACGAGTCTCATTATAACTTATCCCCGATGAAAATTCAGGGAGTCGGGACTCGCCTGAATTGCGCTTTCATACAACCCCTGTTTACCCGCGGTTAAGCCTGTCGTGAGAGTCCTTATAGGGTCGTAAAGTATTTCTCCCGATCAGGAGGCTTAATTGGAGCCGCAAGAAGAATTTCATAAATATATTTCTGTATCAAATACATTAAATATAAGAAATATAGCAGAAATAAACGCAAGTATTGTTGCTGCGTTAAGTAACAATAGCTCCATCGTCATTAAGGTCGAGGAAGGGCTCGATGCGGATTTGAGCTTCGTCCAGCTCGTCGAATCCGCTCGCCGTGAAGCCAAAGCACAAAACAAGAAAGTTTCGCTGGCAGCTCCGGCTGCGGGCTCGGTCCTGAAGGTTCTCGAGCGCGCCGGTCTCATCGAAGCATTCGATCGCGAAGACGCAAAGTTCTGGTTGCATAAAGAGGTTACAGCATGATCGCCAACATTCTGACAGTCGACGATTCCGCCAGCATCCGCCTGACGACCAAGGTCACTCTCACCAATGCCGGCTACACCGTAACGGAAGCGGTCAACGGCGCTGAAGGGCTTGCAGCGGCAAAAGGCGGTCAATTCGACCTCATCGTGACCGATCTCAACATGCCGATCATGGACGGCCTGACGATGATTGAGGAACTGCGCAAGCTTCCGGCGCATACCGGTGTTCCGATCATCTTCCTCACCACCGAGTCCGATGCCGATCTGAAAGCGCGCGCGAAAGCAGCTGGCGCCACCGGTTGGCTGACGAAGCCCTTTGATCCCGACAACCTCGTGAAGATCGTCAAGAAGGTTTTAGGAAGATGAGCGCGCTCGATCCGGTTGCAGTCTTCCGCATGGAAGCGGCCGAATGCCTCGAAGCAATCGAGGCAGGCCTTCTTGATCTCACTCATCAGCTTGACGACAAGAATCTTGTCGATGCCGTCTTCCGCGGGCTTCATACGCTCAAGGGCTCCGGCGCGATGTTCGGTTTCGAGGCGCTTGCCGCTTTTACCCACCATTGCGAAACTGCGTTCGACCGCGTCCGCAAGGGCGAGGTGCCAGCAACGGCCGAACTGGTCGCCGCCGTCCTCGCCGCGCAGGACCATATGCGTGCGCTGGTGGACCAGCCGGATGCCGATCACGGCGATACCGGACAGAAGCTCCTTGCGCAGTTGCAGGCGGCGGTCGGCAGTCACGCGGGCGCAAAGGCGACCGTAGTCGCGCCCGAGCCGGCGGCTGCCAAAGCCGTACCGCCCGCAGCAAAGAAGAAGAACAACTGGCGCATCCGCTTCAGCCTTCCGTCGAATGCTATGGCCAATGGCACCAATCCGCTCGGCCTGCTGGACGAACTGCGTGATTTCGGCGAATGCACGGTGCGCGCCAATACGGCGGGGATCCCTCCGCTGTCCGAGCTTTCTCCGACTGAGCTCTACATCTCGTGGGAAGTCATGCTGAGCACCGAGCACGATCGCTCGGCAATCGACGATGTTTTCATTTTCGTCATGGACGACATGGAGCTCGACGTCGTGGATGTCGCTGCGCCTGCCGAGGTCGTGTCCGAAGTCGAGACGCCTGCCGCCACGGTAGTTGCCGCCGCCGAACCGGTCCCGCCGCCCGCGGCTGTGCCCCCCTTCAAACCGGTCGAGGCCGTGCCTGCGAAGCGGGAGGCGGCTGCTCTGGCGGATGGCCGCCAGGCCAAGGCGCAGGAGAACGTCCGCGTTCCGGCCGAGCGGCTGGACGAACTCATGGACCGCGTCGGCGAGCTTGTCATTGCCCAGTCGCGCCTCAGCCAGCTCGCAAGCTCCAGCGCCGACATAGCCCTTCGCTCCGTTTCCGAAGAGATCGAGCGCCTTTCCGGCGAATTGCGTGACACGATGATGGTGCTGCGCATGGTTCCGGTCGCAACTCTCTTCTCGCGCTTCCGCCGCCTCGTTCACGATCTCGCCCGCGAAACCGGCAAGGTCATCGAGCTGGTGACGGAAGGAGAAAGCACCGAAGTCGACAAGACCGTCATCGAGCGGCTGGCCGATCCTCTGGTCCATCTCGTCCGCAACTCGATCGACCATGGTCTGGAAACGCCTGCCGACCGCCTCGCTGCCGGTAAACCAGAGGCGGGCACCGTGACGCTCTCGGCCCGCCAGTCAGGCGGCGAGGTTATCATCTCCATCAAGGACGACGGCCGCGGCATCAACCGCGACCGGGTGCGTGCCAAGGCGGAATCGTCTGGTCTCATCGCTCCCGGGCAGCAGCTTTCGGATTCCGAACTGCTGCAGCTCATCTTCGCTCCGGGCTTCTCGACGGCGGCGACGATCACCAATCTCTCCGGCCGTGGCGTCGGCATGGATGTCGTCAAGAAGACCGTCGAGGCGCTTCGCGGCACGATCGATATTGTCAGCGTTCCCGGCGAGGGCTCCGAAGTGTCGCTCCGCATTCCGCTGACGCTCGCCATCATCGATGGTCTGCTCGTTCGCGTCGGTTCGGGCCGCTATGTGATCCCGCTCTCGGCGGTCGAGGAATGCCTCGAACTGTCGCTCGAGGAGGATCTGCGCTCGCGCGGCCGCAGCTTCATCTCGCTGCGCGACAGCCTCGTGCCGTTCCTTCGCCTGCGCGATCTCTTCCGCACCGGCACCAAACCGGACGTGCACCAGAAGGTCGTCGTCATCTCGACAGGCACGGAACGCGTCGGCCTGGTCGTCGACCAGATCATCGGCGATCACCAGACGGTCATCAAGTCGATGTCGAAGCTGCATCACGACGTGGCGACCTTCTCCGGCGCCACCATTCTCGGCGACGGCAGCGTCGCCCTCATTCTCGACGTCGGACATCTCGTGGCCGCCGGTCAACAACAGGAGGCGCAATTGCGGGTAGCAGGATGAGCGCAGCAGCAGAGAAGATCAGCCATCACTGGAACTATGCCGACGAAGTCGAAGTTCTGACCTTCGACATGAACGGCGAGACTTTCGCGCTCGAAGCCGTCATCGTTCAGGAAATCCTGGATCTGCTTCCGGAAACCGCGGTGCCCGGTGCGCAGCCATTCGTCGCAAGTGTCATCAACTTCCGCGGCAAGGTCATTCCGCTTGCCGATCTTCGCCTCGCCTTCGGCATGGAGGCAACCGAGGCGACGATCGATAGCCGCATCATCGTCATCCAGATCGACCTGCAGGGAGAGCAGACACTTGTCGGTCTCAGGACCGACAAGGTGAATGAAGTCACCACGCTTGCAAAGTCGGCAAGCGAAGCGCCGCCAAGCGTCGGCATGCGCTGGCGCGCAGACTACATCAATTGCCTGGTCAAGCGGGGCGGCGAATTCATCATCCTCCCCAATCTTCAGGCGATTTTCTCTTCGAAGCACGAAGCCGCCGGCGCGGGAAACTAATCCCGGACAGGCAAAGAGGTGTTTAAAATTATGCGATTGACGATCAAGACAAAGTTAGTGGCGGCGTTCTCGCTCATTATCGTGATGATGATGGGTACGGCCGCATATGGCATTATCAGCCTTTCCGGGCTCAATACCGCAATCAGTAACGTGCTTACCGGTCCGGCTCTGCGCCTCGAACTCGCACAGCAGATCAACATCGGCGAGCTGCAGGCCATCCGCCAGCAGAAGAACCTATTGATGGCAGCCGATCAGGCAGCAATGGAGGCCGCGATCACCAATGGTGACGCAGGCCGCGCCGATTTCGAAAAGGCGCTCTCGCAAGCCGAGGCGATCTCCACCGAGGACGGCAAGCCGCTCTGGGCCAATATCCGCCAGCTGTCGGTGGCCTTCTACCAGTCCGACGACGAGATCCGCCAGCTGATGCGCGCTGGCGACCGGGCAGGCGCAAACAACATCTCCTCGACGGTTGCCCGCAAGGCGGCGACCGATATCGACGACGCCGTCGAGGCAATCACGAAACTCGAGAAGTCCCAGCTCGACGTCGCCGACGACGATGCCGAAGCGGAGTACCAGCAGACGCGCCTTTTCATGATCAGCGTCGTCGCCGCCGCCTTCCTCATGGCAGCTGTAACGGCCTTCTGGATCGCAAGCACGATCAGCAAGGGGCTCTCCCGCGCCAACACGGTCGTCCGCGAGGTTTCCGAAGGCGACCTGACCAAGATGGCCGAGATCACCAACCGCGACGAAATCGGTGAACTTCTCGGAAACGTCAACATCATGATCGAACGCCTCCGCGGCGTCGTTGGTGATGCCTTGTCGGCAGCCGACAACGTCTCCTCGGGTAGCCAGGAACTGTCAGCAAGCTCCGAGCAGGTCTCGCAAGGGGCGACCGAACAGGCAGCTTCTGCCGAGGAAGCATCGGCTTCGATGGAGCAGATGGCCGCCAACATCAAGCAGAACGCCGACAATGCCGCGCAGACGGAAAAGATCGCCCGTCAGTCGGCCAAGGACGCGGAAGCTTCCGGCGACGCCGTCAACCGTGCGGTCGATGCCATGCGCACGATCGCCGAGAAGATCGGCATCGTCCAGGAAATCGCCCGCCAGACCGACCTGCTCGCTCTGAACGCTGCCGTCGAGGCAGCCCGTGCAGGCGAACACGGCAAGGGCTTTGCGGTCGTCGCGTCGGAAGTGCGCAAGCTTGCCGAGCGCAGCCAATCGGCTGCTGCCGAGATCAGTTCAATGTCGAGCGACACCGTTAAGGCAGCCCGCGACGCCGGCGAAATGCTCGGCCGTCTGGTTCCGGATATCCGCAAGACCGCGGAACTGGTCTCTGAAATCAGCGCCGCCTGCCGCGAGCAGGACATCGGCGCCTCGCAGATCAACGAAGCCATCCAGCAGCTCGACAAGGTAACCCAGCAGAATGCCGGCGCCTCCGAAGAGATGTCGGCAACCTCCGAAGAACTGGCAGCACAGGCTGAAGAACTCCAGGCTTCGATCGCCTTCTTCAAGGTCGATACCGCCGGGACCAAGAAGGTCGCCGCTCACAAGGCTCCGGCGAAGACTCCTGCAAAGGTCATCAATGCTCCCATTCGCAAGGCATCGCAGGATGTCTCGCACGTCGGCCGTAACCAGTCCGTCTCCGCCCAGCAGGCACGCGCCAAGGGCTTTGCCTTGGACATGTCGATGGGTGGGCCGGACGCCGGTGACGACGACTTCCGCGAAAGCGCCTGATCAATGAAATGCCGCGGCTGGTTTTGCCAGTCGCGGCATTGACGATGCCCAACGGATGTTGACGTTGGAGGCGTGGCTGGCTCTGCCACTCGCTCACGCAAGAGTAGATGCAAGGCTCTTCATTCCACAATGCGAACCGCTCTCGCACTCAGAAAACCGGTTGGGATGACACCGGTCTTTCTAAAATACCCAAGGGGCTACTCATGCGTCTAACGATCAAATTAAAGCTGGCTTTGGTCTTCGCCGCGGTCATTTTGCTTAGCGGATTGATGGCGGGTCTTGCGATCTACAATCTTTCGTCGCTGAATTCCGAGATCACAAAGATGATCGCGGAGCCGATCAACGATTTGAAAAACGTCTCCGCGCTCAGCGACATGCTCAATAACAGCGTCCGGGCCGAAAAGAATGCGGTCCTAAATAATAATCCTGCCGAGATCGCCGAGTTCGTTCAGGCGATGCTCGACCATCAGAACGGAATCGAAGATCTGACCGTAAAGCTCGAAGCTTCCGCTGATCCGGATGTGCGGACACAGGCCGGTCAATTCAGGGCGGTCTACGAGCAATACGTGCCTATCCAGAAACGAATTGCCGACCTGGCAACGCAGAACACCGCCGAGTCGAATTCCGAGGCCTCCGGATTGACGATGAAGCAAGGCCGCGAGCTCATGGACAAAGCTCTCAAGGTCATGGAGGACATGCGGGACACGATTTCCGGTGACGTCAACGAAACCGATCAGGCGACCGACGCTCAGTATGCCAACTCGCGACTCCATCTCGTTGCCATTACCGTCTTGCTTATCGTGTTCTCGGTCGGTTGCGCCACCTGGATTTCGCTCAATATCTCCCGTGGCCTGAGGCGTGCCGTCAATCTGGCCGACGCCGTCAGCATCGGCGATCTGGATCAGAGTATCGAGCACAAGAGCAACGATGAAATCCGCGATCTGGTCGCCTCCATGACGAAGATGACGGATAACCTGCGCAATACCGCAGAGATCGCGAACCAGATCGCCAACGGCGACCTGACGGCGTCTCCGAAGCCGCTTTCGGACAAAGACGTTCTTGGCATCGCTCTTGAACAAATGGTCGAGCGCCTGCGCGGCGTCGTCGCCGATGCAATCTCGGCCGCAGAGAACGTTTCTGCCGGTAGCCAGGAACTGTCGGCAAGCTCCGAGCAGGTCTCCCAGGGTGCGAGCGAGCAGGCAGCCTCGGCCGAAGAGGCCTCCGCTTCGATGGAGCAGATGGCCGCCAATATCAAGCAGAATGCCGACAACGCGGCGCAGACCGAAAAGATTGCCCGCCAGTCCGCCAAGGACGCCGAGACGAGCGGCGACGCGGTCAAGCGTGCAGTCGACGCGATGCGCACGATCGCCGAGAAGATCGGCATCGTTCAGGAAATCGCCCGCCAGACCGACCTGCTCGCTCTGAATGCTGCGGTCGAAGCAGCCCGTGCCGGCGAACATGGCAAAGGCTTTGCTGTCGTGGCTTCCGAGGTGCGTAAGCTTGCCGAGCGCAGCCAGTCGGCGGCGGCCGAGATCAGCTCGATGTCGGGCGATACTGTCAAGGCGGCCCAGGAAGCTGGCGACATGCTTGGCCGCTTGGTGCCGGATATCCGCAAGACCGCCGAACTGGTCTCTGAAATCAGCGCGGCCTGCCGCGAACAGGATATCGGCGCCTCACAGATCAACGAGGCCATCCAGCAGCTCGACAAGGTGACCCAACAGAACGCCGGTGCCTCCGTCGAGATGTCGGCAACCTCCGAGGAACTGGCAGCACAGGCCGAAGAACTGCAAGCCTCGATCGCCTTCTTCAAGGTTGATACGGCAGGACCAAAGAAGGCCGGTATTCACAGGGCGTCGGCTAAAACCTCTGGCAAGCTCGTGGAGACTCCGGCTCGCAAGATCGCGCAAGACCACGCTGGCCGTGGCCAGTCCGTTTCTGCGCAGCAGGCACGCGCCAAGGGCTTCGCACTGGATATGTCGATGGGTGGACCGGACGTGGGCGATGCCGATTTCCGCGAAAGCGCCTGAGCGCTTCGCTGGAACTGAGACTGCCGCGGGCTCCTGGTCCGCGGCTTGAAATGCCCAACGTGTGTATGCGTTGGTATCGCAATCGGCGGGTATCCCCGTGCTGTGAAATGGCTGCCAGGATCCCAGGGGGGATCCCTTCCAGCCATGGTGCGGTGCATCGGAGCCTTCTACCGGCAGGTAGGTCAACATCCGCAGTCCGGCGCGCTGTGGTTTGAGAGCCGATCGCGAGATTGTGGCGAGCTGGCAGACGGCGGACCTCAAGCGAGCGACGATGATCTCATGAGGGGTAGATGTTCTTCGAGCCGATGCGCCGGAAACCAGCGGGGCGGTGCTCCCACCGCCAGCTGAAATAAAGGATTCTCCAAATGCGCTTTACGATCAAAGCCAAAATGACAATGGCCTTCGGGCTGCTGATTGCTGTGACCATTGCCTGTGCTGCGTTCGGTATGCGGGGCGCGAGCATGGTCGCATCGATGCAGAACGATCTCCTCACCGGCCCGGTACGCCAGGACGGCTACGCTTCCAATCTCGCCCGAGCATTCGACTCGTTAAATCTGGCCGAGAGCGATCTTCTGCTGGCCACGACTGCGGAGCGGACGCAGCAGGCGGTCGAGGGCATCAAGCAACAGCGCAAAGCGTTCGAAGACGCGCTTGCGCTCGGGAAGGACAGCGCGGCTGACGAGCTCAAGCCAAAGTGGCAGGCCATCGCCGATTTTTGGAGCGATTACGCTCGTCTGAACGACAAAATTAGGGAGCTTGCGCTTGCCGGTCAGCGCGACCAAGCCGTTGAAGTCGACCAGACCGAAGGCGGAGCTGCTGCCGAAAAGCTTGACGGGCTGACGGAATCGCTCGCGGGCCTGACGCGCGAAGCGATCAGCGCAGGCGATGAGGCGGCTGACGCGGCATTCGGCAGCACATTCAACATGTTGATTGTCATTGCAGCCGTTGGCGTGGCCCTATCTATCGCGACGGCGCTGTGGATTGGCATCGATATCATGCGCGGCCTGTCGAAAATTCGTGCCGCCGCCAATGCCGTTGCCATCGGCGATCTGGAGCAGACGATCGAAGTTCGTACGAATGATGAGATCAAGGATCTCGTCGATACGATGAACGGCATGACTGCCAATCTCCGCCGCACTGCGGATGTGGCAAACAGCATCGCGGCAGGCGATCTCTCGATCGACCCGAAGCCGCTTTCGGAGAAGGACGTGCTCGGCTTTGCGATGCAAAGCATGGTGACTAACCTGCGTACGACAGCCAACATCGCCGACCAGATCTCGAACGGCGACCTGACGGTCTCTCCGACGCCGCTCTCGGACAAGGATGTGCTTGGCATCGCTCTCGAACAGATGGTCGAACGCCTGCGCGGCGTCGTCGCGGATGCGATTGCGGCCGCCGAGAATGTGTCGTCTGGCAGCCAGCAACTGTCGGCAAGCTCCGAGCAGGTCTCTCAAGGGGCGACCGAACAGGCAGCTTCCGCCGAGGAAGCATCGGCTTCGATGGAGCAGATGGCGGCCAACATCAAGCAGAACGCCGACAATGCGGCCCAGACCGAGAAGATCGCCCGCCAGTCCTCCAAGGACGCCGAGGCAAGCGGCGAAGCCGTCGCCCGTGCCGTCGATGCCATGCGTACGATTGCCGAGAAGATCGGCATCGTTCAGGAAATCGCCCGCCAGACCGACCTGCTCGCCTTGAACGCTGCGGTTGAAGCGGCGCGTGCCGGCGAACATGGCAAGGGCTTTGCGGTGGTGGCTTCCGAGGTGCGCAAGCTTGCCGAACGCAGCCAGTCGGCGGCGGCGGAAATCTCGTCCATGTCGAGTGATACGGTGAAGGCTGCTGCCGACGCCGGCGACATGCTCGGCCGTCTGGTGCCGGATATCCGCAAGACCGCCGAACTGGTTTCCGAAATCAGCGCGGCTTGCCGCGAGCAGGATATCGGCGCCGCGCAGATCAACGAAGCGATCCAGCAGCTCGACAAGGTGACCCAGCAGAACGCCGGTGCCTCCGAAGAGATGTCGGCAACTTCCGAAGAGCTCGCCACGCAGGCCGAAGAACTGCAGGCCTCGATCGCCTTCTTCAAGATCGAGACCTCGGGCAATCGCGGGAGCCGCACGCCAGCTGCCAAGATGACCGTCCGCAGCCCGGCCATTGCAGCCCCTCGCAAGCCTGCTGGTAAGGCTCCGGCAGCCAACAGCGTCTCCGCCCAGCAGGCGCGGGTGAAGGGTTTTGCTCTCGATCTATCCATGGGCGGTCCCGATGACGGTGACGCCGATTTCAAGGAAAGCGCATAAAGATGGCTACAACGTCCCTGGAAGCTCAGTTCGTGACCTTCAGCCTCGGCGAGGAAACCTTCGCCGTGCCGGTGGAGGTTGTTCGGGAAATTCTCGACTATGCGGAAGCCTTCAAGATTCCGAACGGTCCTGATTACCTGCTCGGCCTTCGCGATGTGCGCGGCCAGGGCGTTCCGACGATCGACCTCAGGCTAAAGCTCGGCCTGTCGAAGACCGTGCCTACATCGCATACGCGGGTGCTCGTGCTCGACATTCCGATGGAAAACCGCACGCTGACGCTCGGTCTTGTCGCCGATCGTGTCTTCGAGGTCACGCCTTTCCGGCGTGACCAGATCGAGCAGGCGCCGGACATCGGTGTTCGCTGGCGGTCTGATTACATTGCGGGCGTCGTGCGCCGCGAAAACGGCTTCGTCGTCATCGTCGATCTCGCGCGGCTCCTGTCGCGCGAGGACGCTTCCGTATTGCAATCGGCGGCCTAGCGCCGCCACCTCGGAGTAGTTCATGAGTATGGCAGCGGTGCAAGCCGGCGACCGGATCAGCAAGCGCAATTTCGATATGCTTGCCCGGTTCATTTACGACTACAGCGGTATCAAGATGCCGCCGACAAAGCTGACGATGCTGGAGGGGCGGTTGCGCCGGCGGCTTCGCGCGACGAACCATTCGACGTTCGACGACTATTGCGATTTCCTCTTCAATGATGGCGGACTGGAACAGGAGGCGATCTATCTGATCGACGTCGTCACGACGAACAAGACGGACTTCTTCCGCGAAGCGAGGCATTTCGACTTTATGCAGGCGGTGGCGTTGCCGGCTCTGGTAAACAGCGGCATTCGCACCATCCGCACCTGGAGCTCCGCCTGCTCGACAGGCGCTGAACCCTATACGATGGCAATGGTGCTTGCCGAATTCACCGAAGCGCGCAGCGACCTGAAGTACAGTATTCTCGCGACCGATCTCAGCACGGATGTGTTGCAGACGGCCCGCAGGGGCATATATCCGCAGGACCTCGTCCAGCCCGTTCCTCACGATCTGCAGCGGAAATACGTGATGACCGCCAAGCAGCCCGGACGAGGGGAAGTACGGATTTCGCCGAAGCTGCGCGGCAAAGTCGGCTTTGCGCGCATGAACCTGATGGATGAGAAATATCCCGTCGGAGATGTCATGCAGATCATCTTTTGCCGCAACGTTCTCATCTATTTCGACAAGCCGACGCAGCAGGGCGTCTTAAGCCGGTTGTGCGATTGCCTGGCAAAAGGCGGCTATATGTTCATTGGACATTCGGAATCGATCACTGGCTTCGACTTGCCGTTGAAGCAGGTGTCCAATACCGTTTTCCAGAAGACCTGAAGCAGAGGCGAGATGGGAAAGAAAGTCCGCGTTCTAATCATCGACGACTCCGCTAGCGTGCGCCAGACGCTGACCCGCGTTTTGCAAGAGGACCCGGACATCGAAGTCATGGGCGTTGCGAGCGATCCTTTCATGGCTGCGCGAAAGCTGCAGGAGGATGTCCCGGACGTCATCACGCTCGATGTGGAAATGCCGCGCATGGATGGCATCACCTTCTTGCGCAAGCTGATGTCGCAGCATCCCATCCCGGTTGTCATGTGTTCGTCGTTGACGGAGGCTGGTTCCGAGACGCTGATCCAAGCGTTGGAGGCCGGTGCGGTCGATATCATCCTGAAGTCGAAGATCGGCGCGGCGGACAGTCTGGCCGATGATGCAATCCGCATCCGCGAGGTGGTAAAGAGTGCTTCGTATGCGCGGCTGCCTGCGATGCGTCGTGCTGCAGGGACGATCCGCTCGGCGTCTGCAGAGGGGCCTGCAAAGAAACTGACGGCGGATGCGATGCTTCCACCACCGACTGGCCGCGCGATGGCGAAGACGACGGAAATGGTGGTCTGCGTCGGCGCATCGACCGGCGGAACAGAGGCTCTCCGCGAATTCCTGGAAGCGCTTCCTGCCAATGCGCCGGGAATGGTCATTGTCCAGCACATGCCGGAAAAGTTCACGGCGGCGTTCGCCAAGCGTCTCAATGGTCTCTGCGAGGTGGAAATCAAGGAAGCGGCGGATGGCGATCCAGTGCTTCGCGGCCACGTGCTGATCGCTCCCGGCGACCGGCACATGCTTTTGGAACGGCAGGGCGCACGCTACCATGTTTCCGTCAAGACCGGTCCGCTGGTCTCGCGGCATCGCCCGTCGGTCGACGTGCTCTTCCGTTCCGCGGCGCGCGCTGCCGGTTCGAACGCGATGGGCATCATCATGACGGGTATGGGCGATGACGGCGCGCGCGGCATGCTCGAGAT
Source organism: Rhizobium sp. P32RR-XVIII (assembly GCF_012641395.1). Taxonomy (GTDB): domain Bacteria; phylum Pseudomonadota; class Alphaproteobacteria; order Rhizobiales; family Rhizobiaceae; genus Rhizobium. Next base: position 256,551 of record NZ_JABAIH010000006.1, read on the forward strand.
GCATGAGGCCGGCGCTTACACGGTCGCTCAGGATGAGGCGAGCTCGATTGTCTTCGGCATGCCGAAGGAAGCAATCGCCAAAGGCGGCGTGGATCGCATTCTGCCGCTCGACCAGATCGCTCGCGAAGTACTGCTAACCCAGCAGAAGTTCTGAGCTTCGTCGCGCAGTCCGAGACCGGTGAGCCTCGACGGCAATTCCGCCCGGAAGGTCCGCCGATCTCGCCATGCCTGGTTCCCCTTGAAATTTGCCCGATTTTGTGGTCTTGAGGCCGCCAACCTTTTTATGAGCGCTGCCGTTTCCGGCGATCAGGGACTTTCCCGCCCTGACAGCGCATCCCGTCCAGTTCCAAGGAAAATGCCCCGATGGCCCGTTCTGCTCTTCTCAATGTCATGGTTCAGGCTGCCATCAAGGCAGGCAAGTCGCTGGGGCGTGATTTCGGGGAAGTGCAGAACCTGCAGGTGTCCGTGAAGGGCCCGGGCGATTTCGTGTCCAACGCCGACCGGAAGGCCGAAAAGATCGTCAAGGACGAACTGCTGAAGGCACGGCCGACCTATGGCTTCCTTGGCGAGGAGAGCGAAGAGATCAAGGGCACTGACGGCGCCCATCGCTGGATCGTCGACCCGCTCGATGGCACGACCAATTTTCTGCACGGCATTCCGATGTTTGCCGTGTCGATCGCGCTCGAGCGCAACGGCGAAATCGTCGCGGGCGTCGTCTTCAATCCGGCGACTGACGAGCTCTACACTGCTGAGCGGGGCGGCGGGGCGTTTCTCAACGATCGTCGTCTGCGCGTCGGCGCCCGCCGCGTGCTTTCGGATTCCGTCATTGGCTGCGGCGTGCCGCATCTCGGCCGTGGCAATCACGGCAAGTTTCTTGTCGAGCTTCGTCATGTCATGGGGGAGGTGGCTGGCATTCGCCGCATAGGCTCGGCCGCGCTCGATCTTGCTTACGTTGCCGCCGGGCGCTTCGACGGTTTCTGGGAAGCGGGATTGTCTCCGTGGGATATCGCAGCCGGCATTCTGCTCATCCGCGAAGCGGGCGGCTATGCGACTGACTGGAACGGTGGGACGGATATCCTTGATACCGGCGCGCTGGTTGCCGGCAACGAGTATATTCACAAGGCTCTGATGGAAACCATCAAGCGCCCGATACCTACGAAATGACGTCGGCGAAAACTGGCTGTTGTAAAGACACGGTTTTCTCTTCGCGCATACTTCAATTCGGCACAATGTTGCTCTAGTCTCCGGCTGCAAGCAATCCGGAGGCTGCGCAACGATGGAAAATGTGAATGCGGCGGAGTTCGGCTCGACCGAAAAACCGAGCGGCAACTATGTCTACAAGCTCTCCAGTCCGATGCCGTTTCTCTGGACGATGCTGCTTTTTCTTGTCATCGTCGGTTTTATCGCCGCCATTCTTTTCCGGCAGGCGCAGTCAGCCTTCATGCACAATCCGGGCCTCAACGGCCTGATTCTCGGTGTTCTGGCCGTCGGGATCATCCTCGTCTTCAGCCACGTGCTGTCTCTTCGTCCGGAAGTGCGCTGGTTCAATTCCTTCCGCGCGGCTGGCAGCGCGGACAAGGTCAACCGCAATCCGAGACTGCTTGCGCCGATGCGCGCGCTGATCGGTAATCGTAAGTCAACGGCGACGCTTTCGACGACCGCGCTGCGCTCCATCCTGGACTCGATCGCCACGCGCCTCGATGAATCCCGCGATACGTCACGTTATCTCATTGGCCTTCTGGTCTTCCTCGGCCTGCTCGGCACGTTCTGGGGTCTCATCGGTACGATCGGCTCGATCAGTGGCGTCATTCAGTCGCTGGATGCAGGATCGAACGGTTCCGGCGACGTGCTGACGACGCTCAAGGAAGGCCTTTCGATGCCGCTTTCCGGCATGGGGCAGGCCTTCTCGTCATCGTTGCTCGGGCTTTCCGGATCACTCATTCTCGGCTTCCTCGACCTTCAGGCGGGCCGGGCACAGAACCGCTTCTACATGGAGCTCGAAAACTGGCTTTCGTCGGTGACTGACGTCGGCTCCGACCTGGCTGTTCAGCCGATCGACGGGGCTACGTCTTCCGAGGATGTTCGCGCGTTGTCGGACTATCTGAAGAAGGTTGCCGATGAAGGGGGCGCCGGCAGCCAGCGCTCGGTCGCGGCGATGGCAAGTCTTGCCGAAGGCATCCAGGGCCTCGTCAAGAACATGCGCAACGAGCAGCAGATGCTGCGCGACTGGATCGAAGCGCAGCAGGACGAGGCGAAAGCCATGCGCCGCACGCTCGACCGGCTCGCCGAGCGTATCGGCGGACAGGAAAGGTATAGCTCTTCCGAACGGAGCCATCGAGCCCATACCGAGAAGAGCGAGGGCAAGTAAACCATGGCGCTCGCCCGAAACCGCCGCCGCCAAGGAGAAATGAACTACTGGCCAGGTTTCGTCGACGCTCTGTCGACGCTTCTGATTGCCATCATGTTTCTGCTGACGGTGTTCGTCGTCGGCCAGTTCATTCTCAGCCGGGAGATTTCCGGCCGCGACGAGGTGCTGAACCGCCTCAACAGTCAAATCAACGAGCTGACGCAACTGCTAGCCCTCGAGAAAGGCAGCAACCAGGATCTCGAGGATTCCGTCGCCAATCTGCAGGCGTCGCTTGCGACCGCAGAAGGCGAACGCTCGCGGCTGCAGGCGCTGCTCGACGCCGGCTCCGGCGGGCAGGACGCGGCGCAGCAGCGCATCGGCGGCCTGACCAAGGAGTTGGACGAGCAGAAACAGATGAGCGACCGGGCCATGAGCCAAGTCGAGCTTCTCAACCAGCAGATTTCGGCACTCAGGAGCCAAATCGCAGCCGTCGAGGCGGCGCTGCAGGCCTCGGAACAGAAGGACCAGAGCTCGCAGGCGAAGATCGCCGATCTCGGCCGGCGCCTCAACGTCGCACTGGCCCAGCGCGTCCAGGAGCTCAATCGCTATCGCTCGGATTTCTTCGGACGCTTGCGCGAAATCCTCTCCGATCGTGAGAATATCCGCATCGTCGGCGACCGTTTCGTTTTCCAGTCGGAAGTCCTGTTCCCCTCCGGCAGTTCCGATCTCAATCCGGAAGGCACCGCCGAGATGGGCAAACTTGCCACCGCGCTGCTCGACCTGGCGAAGGAAATCCCGCCTGAAATCAATTGGGTGCTCCGCGTGGACGGCCATACCGACAATGTGGCGCTGTCCGGATCTGGCCGCTATCGCGACAACTGGGAGCTTTCCTCGGCGCGCGCGATTTCCGTCGTCAAATATCTCATTTCGCAAGGCGTACCGGCCGATCGGCTCGTCGCGGCAGGCTTCGGCGAATTCCAGCCAATTGCACCCGGCGATACCGCAGAGGCCCGCGCCACCAACCGTCGCATCGAGCTCAAGCTGACCGAGAAGTGATCGGGCAGTGTAAGGCGGCGCCTTGCGGGCGCCGCCAAACTGAGGTCAGGCCGTCGCCGTGGTCTGATCGTCCACCGTCGCGCCCGGCGCATTCTTCTTGATGGATTCGATCGCGCTCAGGGCCGACGCCTTGGCTTTGTAGCCTTCGGAACTGAACATGGATTCGCCGTTCGACGCCTTGAAGCGGAAACGGAATTCGCCGGCCTTGTCTTTGTAAACTTCAAACTTATACATCGATTATCTCCCAATATCAGGAAGTTGCCTGCTAACGGGAGATAATCTAGTGCAAAAGTTGAACTTATTCCATTTGGATATTTGCGCCCTTCACGATCGGACCCCACTTGGCCAGTTCGGCTTTCACATGAGCGCCAAGTTCCTCCGGCGTTGAGCCGACGATGGTGGCGCTGAATTCCTTCATGCGTTCGGCAACCGCCGGATCCTTCAGGGCCTTGTTGGCGGACTCATTGAGTTTCGCGACAACATCGGCAGGCGTATTCGCCGGTGCGAAGAGCGCGTTCCATGTATAGGTCTCGTAGCCGGGAACGCCAGACTCGGCGATAGTGGGGATATCGGGGAAGGATGGAGCGCGTTTCGCGGTCGTGACTGCCAAGGCCCGCAACTTCCCGGATTTGATGTGACCGGAGGAAGAGGGCAGGTTATCGAACATGATCGACACCTGGTTGCCCAAAAGATCGGTCAAGGCAGGTCCAGCACCCTTGTAGGGGATATGCTGCATCGTGACGCCAGCCATCGAATTGAACAGTTCGCCCGACAGATGCAGTGGCGTGCCGTTGCCGGAGGAAGCATAGCTCCACTTGTCGGGCTCGGCCTTCAGCAGCGCAATCAGTTCCTGCACGTTCTTGACGGGCAGTTCCGGATTGACGACGAGCACGTTAGGCACGATGACGAGCAACGAAACGGGGGCGAAATCCTTTTCCGGATTGTAGGGCGTGGATTTGAGGATGAGTGGGTTGAGCGCGTGCGTCGCAACCGTCCCCATCAGAATGGTATAGCCGTCCGGTTCGGCGCGGGCGACGTTGTCTGCACCGAGGTTCCCGCCCGCACCGGCGACATTCTGGACGACCACCTGCTGGCCCAGGTCTTCCGACATCTTCTCGGCGATGATGCGAGCGACGACATCCGTGGAGCCGCCGGCAGCAAAAGGAACGACCAGTGTAACCGCGCGATCCGGAAAGCCGTCGGCCTTTGCAGTCCCGGTCCCCAGAGCTGCAAGCAGTCCAAGGCCGAGCGCCATCCCGGCGCGACGGGTGATGTTAAAAATTACCATTCAATTCTCCTCCCAGAATTCAGCAGCTGTTCAAATCGGCAGGAGGAGGGTAGGGCATGGGCGGACAAAGGCAACCGAAAGCGGCCGGGCCGACATGCGACTTTAGTGTTGAGCGAAACGATCCGGCTGTTGATATTCCAATCGGTCCTTCGCTAACCATCTATACAGGGATGTTGATGTGTCCGCTTGGCGGGACGAGATTGTGGAGTTTCAAATGCAGGCCGTATCCAATCCATTACCAGCGCCCGTGGAGGCGGAGGATGGCCGTTGGCCGGTGCGCCGGCGAAAAATCCTCGACTGGCTGATCAACGATACCCGCGGCGAGCGATACATCGACAATATCCTGGTGGAGATGTGCATAAGGCTCCAGGCCGCAGGCGTTCCTGTCGCCCGCGCGACGATGCATTTCCGGACGCTCCATCCGCAATGGCGCGGTGCACGCGTCCTCTGGCGCCTTGGAATGCAGAAAGCCGAGATCACGACTTTCGGCTACGGCGTCGAATTGACGTCGCAATTCCTGAACAGCCCGATGAACGATATCTTCAGCGGAGCGGCAGAAGTCCGGCAGAAGCTGGAAGACGAGACCACTTCCTATCCGCTTTATGACGAGCTGCGAGGGGAAGGGCTGACGGATTACGTTGCCTGGCCGATGGATCATACGCTCGGCAAGCGGCACGTCGTCACCTTCTCAAGCGACAGGCCGGGCGGCTTTGACGATGAGCACCTGACCTTCCTCAGAGACCTCATGCCGGCGCTTACGCTCGTCACCGAAGTCCGGGTCAAAAACATTCTTGCTCGCACGCTACTGGAAACCTACGTCGGGCCACACGCAAGCGAGCAGATTCTGGCAGGCGCCACGACCCGCGGCAGCGGCGCAACGGTTGGCGCGGCGATCCTCATCTGCGACATGCGCGATTTCACGAAGATCTCCGATCTTTGGCCGCGCGACGATGTGCTCGAACTGCTGAACGCCTATTTCGATGCCATGTCGGAGCCGATCGAAAGGCATGGCGGTGAGATCCTGAAATTCATGGGCGACGGGCTGCTCGCTATCTTTCCTCTGATCACGCCGGAGGCCTGCCACAACCTTCTCAGTGCGATCAAGGAAGCTCAGGCCGCGATGGTCGAGCTCAATCAGTTCAACGAGGAGCGGAGGCTTGTGCAGCTCCGCTACGGCATCGGCGTACATGTCGGAGACGTGATGTACGGCAATATCGGCTCGCACAAGCGCCTCGATTTCACGGTGATCGGCCCGGCGGTCAACATCGCATCACGGCTAGAAAGTTTGACGAAGGAGATCAAGCGTCCCGTGCTGCTGTCGAAAGCCTTCGTCGAAATGGCCGGGTGCGAAGCCGGTTTGGAAAGCCTCGGCTCCTTCCCGCTGCGCGGGCTGGGCGAGCCTGTGGATGTCTACGCGTTTCCGGAACCCTGAGAATCTACTTGGCTATCGCCAGAGGCTCTGTCGCACCCGTCTCGAACTGCAGCTTCGCCAGTTTGGCATAGATCCCGCCGTGTCGGATCAGGCTCTGATGAGTGCCCTCTTCGACGACGCGGCCCTCGTCCATGACCAGGATGCGATCTGCCTTCAAGACGGTCGCGAGGCGATGGGCGATGACGAGCGTCGTCCGACCCATCATTAGGCCGTCGAGCGCTTTCTGCACTAGTGTTTCGCTCTCCGCATCAAGAGCGGATGTGGCTTCGTCGAGCAGCAGGATAGGCGCATTCTTCAGGATCGCCCGAGCGATCGCGATACGCTGGCGCTGGCCGCCGGAAAGGGTAATGCCGCGCTCGCCGACCTCAGTGTCATAGCCTTTGTCCAACTTCGCGATGAACTCATCCGCCTGAGCCGCGACGGCGGCAGCACGCACCTCTTCACGCGTCGCGCCGGGACGGCTGAAGGCGATGTTGTCGTGGATCGAGGCAGCGAAGATGGTGACGTCCTGCGGAACGATTGCCATGCGCTCGCGCAGATCGGTCGGTGTTACTTCGCGTGCATCCAGACCATCGAGCGCGACGCTCCCCTGTTGTGGATCATAGAAACGCAGCAGCAGCGAGAAGACGGTGCTCTTGCCCGCGCCCGACGAGCCTACGATGGCGACAGTTTCGCCCGGCGTGACGCTGAAGCTCAGCCCCCGCAACGCTGATTTGCCGGGACGTGATGGATAAGCGAAATGGACGTTTGAGAATTCGACGCGTCCCAGTGCGGGTGCGGGCAGCGTCTCGGGTTTTTCCGGTGCTCTGATCGGCGAGACTTCGTCCAGCAGTTCATTCAGCCGCTCGGCGGCGCCCGCCGCCTGCGAGAGTTCTCCCCAAACTTCGGACAGGGCACCGAGAGAGCCCGCGGCGATGACCGAATAGAGCAGAAACTGGCCGAGCGTGCCCGCCGAAAGCGTTCCGGTCAGAACATTATGGGCGCCGACCCAAAGAACGGCGACGACACTGCCGAAAACCAGCGTGATCGCAATGCCCGTCAGGAGTGCCCGGGAGCGGGTTGCCGAGCGTGCGGCGCTATAGGCCACTTCGACGGCAGCGCCATAGCGGCTCGCGGCAGCATCCTCGCCATTGAAGGCCTGCACGGTGCGGGTGGCGGCGATCGCTTCGTTGGCGAAGGCGGAAGCCTTGGCGAGGGTATCCTGAGCGGCGCGAGAGCGCTTGCGCACCGAACGCCCGAAGGCGACGAGCGGAAAGACGATCAACGGGATCGCGCCGAGCGCCAGGCTGGCAAGTTTCGGCGAGGTTACGATCATCATGCCCATCGCGCCCAGACAGAGGATGAGGTTTCGCAGCGCCACCGAGGCCGTCGCACCGACGGCCGATTTGATCTGTGTCGTATCGGCGGTCAGGCGCGAAACGATCTCACCTGACTGGTTGATGTCGAAAAAGGACGGCGACAGGCGGGTCACGTGCGCGAAGACATCACGGCGGAGATCCGAGACGATGCGTTCGCCCAGCGTGATGACGAAGTAATAGCGAAGGGCGCTTGCAGCCGCGAGCACCACGGCCATCACCGTCAACATTGCGAAGTAACTGTTGATGAAGTTGCCGTCGGCCTGTGTGAAGCCGTGGTCGATCATGCGGCGTACGGCAAGTGGAAGGGCGAGCGACGTGACGGCGGCAACGACGAGTGCAACTAGGGCGCCTGCGACCATGCCGCGGTAGCGCATCATATAAGGCGCGAGCCTTGCGAGGGGCTTGAGGGAACGCGACTTCTTTTCCGCGGCCTGGACTGCGTCTGTCAATTCATCTCCAATCGCCCAATACCGCGGGTCGGCGGCTTGTTGGCCCTTGTTATCCGGATGGCCTTCATGTATAGGCAGCGCATCCGAATGGGAAGCCGTAGCCTTCGCGACTGCGGCTTCATTTATTCAATCGGTTCTCTTGCCGCAATGACATGCGTCAAATTGGACCCTGGCATCGCAGGAAGATTGTTATGAAGGCAGATATTCATCCCGAATACCACGTCATCAAGGTAGTGATGACCGATGGCACCGAATACGAAACCCGCTCGACCTGGGGTTCGGAAGGCGCTGTCATGAACCTCGAAATCGATTCCAAGTCCCACCCGGCCTGGACCGGCGGCAACCAGCAGCTCATGGACCGCGGCGGCCGCGTTTCCAAGTTCAACAAGCGCTTCGGCGGCCTCGGCCTCTAATCGCTTCTGCGCTGCGGAATTTGACAAAAAGCCCGGCTTTTGCCGGGCTTTTTGTTTGCCGTCGTCCTAGAGAGTAGCGGGAAGACGAAAATGCAAAAGCCGGCCGCGTCGCCACGGCCGGCTTTTCAAATGTAACGCCACAAAACTCAGTTGTTGCCAAAAGCGGTTTGCAACAAATGCAGCTGCGCCTGAACGCTGTTTTGATTGTCCGGAACGATCGGAGCTTCCGACGGGCGATAGATTTCCCGGTCGAGAAGGGCGACGCGGTTCTGGAGGCGCAATGAACGTTCGACAAGATCACGGAAAGCTTCCGGCAGGTCATTCCAGCCGGGCGCGTTGCGGTCTACGTTGAAGCCGTCGAGGCGAACTTTGCTCTTTTCAGCAAGCACCTGATCCCGAGACATCTCGCCGTTGTTGACGGCCCGCTGCAGGAGCAGCCACGACGCCATCTGCATGAGGCGGGTCGTCAGGCGCATCGACTCGGCAGCGTAGAGGACGGAAGCCATGCGTGGCAGAACCTTGGATGCAGCGCGTCCGGTGCCGTCGAGGTAGGCAGCCGTTTCCTCGACGAGCGACATGCCTTCCGCATACAACGTCTTAAACTGTGAGGATGCGGCGGCGCGGCCCGCAAAACTGATCGTATTCAAACCAATTTCCGACATTCAAATGGTTCCTGTTGCACGCATCTACATATGTTCAGGTAACGTCAGTCTGAAACGAAAGTTTCAAAGACCGGTCTTTGTGTCTTGAAGATGGTATCTTTAGCCTAAATGCGCAAGGCGTTTCTTAAGAAAGGGTTAACTTCCACAGTTTCGTGGTGAACGAGCGCCGGCGCAAAAAGAAGAGCCGCAAAAGCGGCTCTCAAGGTAAAACAGGGAGAAAAATCAGACCAATTCACCGCGTGGAAAACTGTCTGAGATCCAGACGAGATCTGGATGAGAACAGTAATATCTCATAAAGCTTAATATTGCGTTAAGACTGTTTCCTATTAGGACTTGCGCAACAGTTTTTCGCCTGTCCTGCAGCCTCGGCCAGCTCTAGGAACGGAAGAGCTTTTCGGCGGCCGCGCGATCCGAAGCCTTTCTCGCCGCCTCAGCTTCGATGCGGCCAATCTCCGCCTTCAGCAATTCCACACGCGCCTTCAATTCATCCACGGAAAGCATGGAAAGATCGGTTCCGATTTCGTGAGCCACTTTCTTTTGCGGCCGGTCGTCGTCGATGAAGCTCATGGGCAATCCTCCGTTCGGTTTCTTAACCGTACTTTACCTCAGGATCGCCGCTTTCGGGAGGCGTAGGCAATGTGCGCTCGGCAAGCGACATGCCTTCGGGCGTCAGCATCGGTGAGGTGCCGGTCGGGATTGTCGTGTAGGCCTCTCGCTCGCCGACGGGCACTGGAGCGCGAACACGGCTACGGATGATTGCGTAAGCGGTGATCAAAACATGCGCGAGAGCGGTGACAAGGAAGAGTGCATGCGGACTGACTATCGACATCACCGGCCCGCCGATCGTCGGGCCGATCACCGTGCCGATGCCGTAGAGCAGCAGGAGTCCGCCCGAAACCTTCACAAAGTCCTCGGACGAAGCGAAGTCGTTCGCATGCGCGACAGCAACCGGATAGAGGGTGTTGGCGACCGCGCCATAGAGGATCACAAGGCCGATAAGAAAGGCTGGCGACGAGGGATGCAGCACGACGATCAGAAGGCCGGCAAGCGCGGCGATCGCCGACATGGCTGCCAAGACGTAGCGGCGGTCAATGCGGTCGGAAAGACGGCCGGCTGGAAGCTGCATCAGCGCACCGGCGAAAATGGTGGAACTCATCATCACGGCGATGCTGGTGTCCGACAGTCCCGCACCTGCGCCGAAGACCGCGCCGAGCGTGCCGTAGGCGCCGTTGGCGATGCCTACCAGCAGGATGCCGAGGCAGGAAACCGGCGAATTGCGGTAAAGAGCAGGCAGGTCAAGCTTCACGGCCTTCAGCGGCTGTGGGGAGGCGGCGGTCGAGAGCGTGGTTGGCAGCATGGCGATGCAATAGAAGATGCCGCAGACCATGAAGAGCACCGGTGTGCGTACGTCTTGGAGCGGGATCATCATCTGCCCGGCGACCACACCCAAAAGCGTGATGCCGATATAGAGCGAAAAGATCGCGCCCCGGCTCTCGTTTGTTGCGCGCTCATTCAGCCAGCTTTCGATGATCATCGAGGTGCCGGCTGTCGAGAAGCCCGTGACGGCGCGCAGCACCACCCACCAGATTGGATCAATGATGATGCCGCTCACGAGTGCAATGATGGCGATGATCGAGATGAAGCCCGAGAAGGCGCGTACATGGCCGACACGCCGCACCATTTTAGGGGCCACGAGGCAGCCGACTACGAAGCCCGTCGCCCAGGATGTCCCGAGCAGGCCGAGCGTGGTTGTATGATAGCCTTCGAGATTACCGCGGACGGGAAGCAGGATGCCCTGAAGGCCGTTGCCCATGAAGAGGAAAAGCGTTCCGAAAAGCAGTGCAGCGACGGACAGCAGATTTCTTTTCATTTCCTACTCTCGGCGAGTTCGATCTAAAAATGCGTGCGACGAGACTTTGTCCCGCCCTGTCCCAATAGTGTTGATTGTGCCCCGGAATGCCGTTACGGCATGAAGAAATGCTGTGTTCGCGCGGAATAATGTCCGTCCTGTGACATTCTGATAATATTGGAAAATAATGCCATGACGAAGCTGCTGGCGCTTTTGCTCATCCTTGCCATGGTCGTACAGGTCATCAAGCCGCTCGGGTTTCCCGGTTTGCGACGGCGGATGGACTTTTGGAAGATCGCGTTGATTGCCTTCGCGATATGGGCGGTTGCGCTTCTCGGACGCGACCTCATTGCCTAGACAGTGATCTCACCGCGCATTACTGGCACGCACTCGCCGGAAATCCAGACGTCGGTTACCATGCCGTCCTTCTTGACGACGTCGACTTCGATGATGCTGCGGCGCCCCATTTCGACACCCTGCTCGATCGTCACACGCTGGTTGATGGTTTGCTCGGGTGCGAGCGAGACGAGATAGGCAGCAAGCGCGGCGGAAGCGCCGCCGGTCGCCGGATCTTCCGGAACGTTGTCGAGCGGCGCGAACATGCGGGCGCGGATATTCCAGGGTTTCTCCGGCGCGCGGACATAAACGAACAGCGAGAAATCGTGGTTGCCTTCGGCGGTCGGACCGGCGGCCGCCTGGAAATGCGTAAGATTCGGCCTCGCTGCGCCAAGCGTCTCCAACCCATCGAGTTCAGCGACGGCGAAGCTGAGACCGACGGAGACGAAAACCGGGCGATGGTTCGATTTGACGATCTTGCCGCTATCAATGCCGATGCACCGCGCGATCGTTTCTTCGGACACATCGGGGCCCACATGCAGCGGTCTGGGCGCACGGATCGTTGCAGCGGTGACCCGGCCTTCGGTGCGGCGGAGCGTTACCTCGACCAGCCCGGCCTTCTCCTCGAAACGCAGCGTGTCTCCGACCGGCTTGCCGAAGACTTCACTCTGCTGGCCGAGGACATGGGCCGTTCCGACGTTCGGATGACCGGCGAAAGGCACCTCCATGGTCGGCGTGAAGATGCGGACATTCGCCGTGTTGGCGGCATCCCTGGGCGGAAGGACGAAGGTTATTTCGGAATATTTGAACTCCGCCGCGATCTTCTGCATCGTCTCGGAACCGAGTTGCTCCGCACCCATCACGACCGCGAGCGGATTGCCCTCGAAACGGTTGGCGGTGAAAACGTCGACGGTCGTAAACGAAAGGATACTCATCGCGGCTCCCCAGTCTGAGGCCGCGATCATGAGCGAGGGTTTTTGATCGTCAAAGCGCAATCTTGTCGCCGTGACAATGGAAAAGCCCGGCACAGCGCGCCGGGCTCCCGCGTCAGGTTTCACATCGTCTCAAGCGGCCTGTTCGAGTTCCCGCTTCCAGGTGCCCTTGGCGGCAAGTCGGTTCATCTCAGCGCGGTGGTTGAAGGCACGCTGGCCGGCGGCGACGTTTTCGGGCTTTCCGCCCCAAGCCTTCAATGCCGTGTCCTGCAGGGCGCGGCCATAGGAGAAGGTAAGCTTCCAGGGCAGTTCGAACGCGGCATTCATCGCCGAGAGGTGAGCTGTCGCTTCTTCGGTGGTCTGACCGCCGGAGAGGAAGGCAATGCCGGCTACTGCGGACGGAACGGTGCGCTTCAGCACCTGAACGGTGCGTTCGGCCACTTCCGCGACAGACGCCTTGCGGGCGTTCTTGCCGTCGATGACCATGTTCGGCTTCAGGATCATGCCCTCGAGGCTGACGCGCGCATCGGCGAGTTCTTCAAAGACCGTGCGCAGCGTCCATTCGGTGACCTCGGCGCAGCGGTCGATATTGTGGTCGCCCGGCTTGCCGTCCATCAGGCATTCCGGTTCGACGATCGGCACGATCCCGGCTTGCTGGCAGAGCGCGGCATAGCGGGCGAGCGCGTGGGCGTTCGCCTTCATTGAACCCCAGGTCGGGAGCGAGGACGAGATGGCGATCACACCACGCCACTTGGCGAAGCGGGCGCCTGCCTCGTAGTATTTGGCCAGACGCTCGGCGAGACCGTCCAGGCCTTCCGTGACCGTTTCGCCCGGATAGTTTGCCATCGGCTTGGCGCCGGTATCGACCTTGATGCCGGGAATGCTGCCCGCAGCCTTGATGATGTCGACGAAGGAGGTGCCATCAGCCGCCTTCTGAAAGAGCGTCTCCTCGTAGAGAATCACACCCGAGATGCAATTCTTCATCGCCTCTTCGGAGCGGAAGAGCATCTCGCGGTAGTCGCGCCGGCTGGTTTCAGTCGATTTCAGACCGATCGTATCGAAGCGCTTTCCAATCGTGCCGGTCGATTCATCAGCGGCAAGCAGCCCCCGGCCATCCGCTACCATCTTCGCTGCAATGTCTTCCAAGCGTTCGCTCATTTCACGTTCTCCACTACAAGAAAAATCGGCAACCAATGAATATAGGTCGGCGATAACAGAAGTTTATAGGAAGGAAAATGGAGCGCTAAGTCATTGAAACGATTGAAATCATTTCAATCGTTTGAAAGTTCATAAGTTTTTTCTTCACGTAAACGAAGACCGCGGAGGGAGCCCCGCGGTCTAACGACATGCTAGATTGCCAGCTCAGCCGGCTGATCATTTACCGCTTAGAACGGCAACACCCGGAAGGACCTTGCCTTCCATCCACTCGAGGAAGGCACCCCCCGCGGTCGAGACATAGCTGAAGTTATCGGCGACACCCGCATGGTTCAGGGCCGAAACCGTATCGCCGCCGCCTGCGACGGAGGTGAGTTTGCCGGCCTTGGTGCGTTCGCCCGCATATTTGGCCGCCGCCACCGTTGCCCTGTCGAAGGGTTCGATTTCGAAGGCGCCGAGCGGGCCGTTCCACACAAGCGTCTGCGCGCGCTCGATCCATGCCTTGACGGCTTCGATAGACTTCGGGCCAACGTCGAGGACCATGGCGTCTTCGGGAATGGCGCCGATATCGACGGTCTCGTTGGCGGCGCCCGCCTTGAATTCGCGCGCGATGATGCCGTCTTCCGGCAGGATGATGGCGCAGCCGGCGGAAGCAGCTTCGATCATGATCTGCTTTGCGGTGTCGGCGAGGTCATGTTCGCAGAGCGACTTTCCGACATTGGTGCCGCGGGCAGCGAGAAAGGTATTGGCCATGCCGCCGCCGATCACCAAAGCGTCAACCTTCTTCACCAGGTTCATGAGCAGATCGATCTTGGTGGAGACCTTGGCGCCACCGACGATGGCGACGACCGGGCGAAGCGGATTGCCGAGGCCCTTTTCGAGCGCCTCGAGCTCCTGCTGCATCGTGCGGCCGGCATAGGCAGGCAGCCGATGGGCAAGCCCTTCGGTGGAAGAATGGGCGCGATGTGCGGCGGAAAAGGCATCATTCACATAGATATCGCCACTGGCGGCAAGGGCTTTTGTGAACTCCGGATCGTTCTTTTCCTCACCCTTATGGAAGCGGGTGTTTTCAAGAAGCAGAATATCGCCATCCTTCATCTTGGCGACAGCCGAAGCGGCGGCTTCGCCGATGCAGTCGGAGGCGGTCGCGACCGGCTTGCCAAGCACGCGCGAAACGTCCGGCGCGATCAGAGAGAGCGAGAGGTCCGGCGAGGGGCCGTCCTTGGGGCGGCCGAAATGCGCAAGCAGAATGACCTTGGCGCCCTTCCGCGACAATTCCAGGATCGTCGGTGCAACGCGTTCGATGCGTGTCGTGTCGGTAACCTTGCCGTCTTTCACCGGAACGTTGAGGTCCACGCGGACGAGAACACGCTTTCCAGCGATGTCGTTGAGGTCGTCAAGGGTCTTGAAAGCTGGCATTGGACTATCCGTTCGTTAGTGCCTTGGGAAGGTGGCCGACCATAGCAAGGATGCCTCAGGACGCAAGGCGCTCAGCCATGGTTTTGACGCGCGGTTTCATCACGATCCGACGCGCCCGATGCATGTGCGGCTTCCGCCGTTTCGGCGGCATTGCGGCCCTTGAGGCGGTCTCGCACGCGTTGGATGATATCGCGCAAATTGATGAAGATCGGCAGCGTGATGGCAGGCTCGACAGCCTCGAGAGACATGCCGACGGAGGTGACGTGATCCTGGTCGTCCAGGTCGCGGACGATCAGGATGATCGACCCGAGACGGACGCGATCGGCATACTCCGCCTTGCCGCCCAAACGCTGCTTCATCAGTTCCGCGATCGTCAGGCCTTTCTCGGATTCGTTCAGCAGTCCCGGACCGTAGGCGGCGTCGAGATCGGCAGCGGGTCGTGACGGTGACAGCGCGAAGGCGCCGAAAAAATCCGCGTCGTCCGCGTCCACCGGAGCGCGGCTGGCGAAGAGCCGGTCGAGCAGGCGCGAATAGCTAGGCGCGATGAAGAGATAGACGAGATCGTTTTCGCGCAGCCGGCCGGCATATTGATAGCGCATCGACTTGCCGTCGCGGATGACGAGCGAAGGAGTTGCCCAGCGCGGAATGCGCTCGCCGCGAAGGACCGGGCTGTCCTTTATGACGCGATAGGACAGCAGTTCATGGTTGGCCGCCCCCGGCAGATCAATCTCGACCTTGTCGACCGCGCCCATGCGTGGCGGAACGATGAGGCCGAGTTTCTTGGCCACCGGCTTGATGGTCCATCCCTGCACCAATAGCGAGACGAGCACGATGATGAAGGCGGTGTTGAAGTAGATTTGACCGTTCGGAAGCCCGCCAAGGATCGGCATGATGGCGAGCAGGATCGAGACGGCACCGCGGAGGCCGACCCAGGCCACGAAGCCGATCTCCTGCTGCGTATAATCAAAGGGCAGCAGCGAAAGCCAGACCGCAAGCGGGCGGGCGACGAAAATCAGGAAGAGCGCAAGCGCAACCGCAGGCAGGACGATCGCCGGAAACTGCGATGGCGTGGCGAGCAGGCCAAGCACGAGGAACATGATGATCTGCGCCAGCCAGGTCAGGCCGTCCTGGAAGCGCTTGACGGAGCCGAGCGCCGGCAGCTTGCGGTTTCCGGCATAGATGCCCGCGACATAGACAGCCAGGAAGCCACTCCCGCCGACGGCGCCGGTGAAGGAAAAGACCAGCATGGCGAGGCCGAGCACGAAGATCGGCGTGAGGCCGCGGTCGGTGTCCAGACGGCCCACCACCTGCGCGATCATCATGCCGCCGAGCAGCCCGAGAATGACGCCAAGGCCCATTTGCTCGACGAACATTGCGAGCATGCCGATATCAATGCCAGCATAGCCTTCGCCGCTGGCAAGCAGTTCAACCAGCGCAATGGTAAGGAAGATTGCCATCGGATCGTTGGTGCCGGATTCGACTTCCAGTGTCGAGCGCACCTTGTCGCGGATGTTGATGCCGCCGATGCGCAGCAGGAAGAATACGGCCGCCGCATCCGTCGAGGCGACGATCGAGCCGAGCAGCAAGCCTTCGAGCCAGCTGAAGCCAAGAAGCCACACTGCCGCTACGGCAAAGAGGCTGGCGGTCAACAGTACGCCGACGGAGGCAAGCGCCAGCGACGGGACGGCAGAAAGTTTGAAGGCCTGGATCGACGTGCCGCAACCGGAATCGAAAAGAATGACGGCAAGCGCTATCGAGCCGAGGGTGTAGGCGAGATAGTTGTTGTTGAATTCGATGCCGAGCCCGTCGACGCCCGCGGCAAGGCCAATCGCCAGAAACAGCAGAAGGAGCGGAGCACCGAAGCGAAAGGCGAGCAAGCTCGAAAAGGCCGCAAGAAGCACGAGCGCCGTTGATACCAGCACGACGATATAGAATGCTTCCACGTCAATCCCCTTTCAACGCCCGCACTGCCAGCGCGCCCCGCCTTGCAGCGATTCCATCCCTCCACGCTTGTTCCGCTGCACCAGTAAACGGCAAAACAGGGCGGAAGGGTAGGCCTAACGGCTTAACCTCGGTCACCTGCGGTACCATGCTGCTGAACGGCTTGCCGGATGGCTGGCCGATGCGGATGCTACGGGAAAGAATCTATATAAAGAATTTATAGGAAAATCAGGCGAGAGGAGGGCAGGGAACCCAGCGAGGCACTTTTTGTTTGAGGCTCTTAGAGGCGGCTTAAATTTTCTTCACCGGATATCGCTTCTGGATTCTATCCACGAGCGTACCATCTCGGAGCGGTATGTTTTCGAGGGTTCGATAGGTGCGGAATCCCATCTTTTCATAGTATGCCAGTCCGCCGGTATTGTCGGCACGGATGGTTGCGTTGATGAACTCGATACTGAGTTCTTCGGCGGCGGAAAGGGTTGCGGCGAAGAGCGCGGTGCCGACGCCGCGTATCTTCGGGCTCATGCGGGAAAAGGTTCCGATGTCGGCCCATCCCTCAGGCAGATTTTCGTAAAGGCTCAAGAACTGGAAGCCGGCGATGCTCGCCCCCGCCTGTGCGACATGGCAGGTCAAGGCGGACTCGCCGGCAATGAACCAGTCGGTCAGCTCCTCAATCGAAAGAGGGGTTTCCAGGGCCGTCGTGCCGCCAGCTTCAATGATCTCATTGAGAAGCTCGCAGAGTTCCTCTGCATCGTCCGGGCTCGCACGTCGAATATCAAGATGCACCATAGTCTTCTATCCACTTATTACCGAGTAAGCTGCGGGCAGTTCGTGCTATTCGAAACGGAACGCGTAGCGCAGTCAATCGCTCAAAATAAAAGCGGCCCGGTTGCCCGAGCCGCTTTCGACGATCTGTATCGCGACGCTCTTAGATGAGCTTTGCGAAAGCAACGGCCGTGTCGGACATGCGGCTGGAGAAGCCCCACTCGTTGTCGTACCAGGACAGGACGCGCACGAAGTTGCCTTCCATGACCTTCGTCTGATCGGTTGCGAAGATCGAGGAGTGGCTGTCATGGTTGAAGTCGCGGGAAACGAGCGGCTCGTCGGTATAGCCGAGGATACCCTTGAGCTTGCCGTTTGCGGCAGCCTTGATCGCTTCGTTGATTTCGCCGACGGTCGTGGCCTTCTTGGCAACGAACTTGAAGTCGACGACCGAGACGTTCGGGGTCGGAACGCGGATCGACGTACCGTCGAGCTTGCCCTTCAGATGCGGCAGAACGAGGCCAACGGCCTTGGCGGCGCCCGTCGAGGTTGGGATCATCGACAGAGCCGCAGCGCGGGCGCGATAGAGATCCTTGTGCATCGTGTCGAGCGTCGGCTGGTCGCCGGTGTAGGAGTGGATGGTGGTCATGAAGCCGTGGTCGATGCCGACGGCGTCGTCGAGAACCTTCACGACCGGCACGAGGCAGTTCGTCGTGCAGGAGGCGTTGGAGATGACCGTGTGCTCCTTGGTGAGCTGGTCATGGTTGACGCCAAAGACGACGGTCAGGTCGGCGCCGTCGGCAGGAGCCGAAACGATGACGCGCTTGGCGCCGGCCGTCAGGTGAGCGGCAGCCTTATCGCGTGCGGTGAAGATGCCGGTGCATTCCATCGCGATGTCGACGCCGAGTTCCCTGTGCGGAAGCGTCGCCGGGTCCTTGATCGCTGTCACCTTGATCGGCTTGCTGTTGCCGACGATGATCGTGTCGCCTTCGACCTTCACCGTTGCCGGGAAACGGCCGTGGATCGAGTCGTAGCGCAACAGATGCGCGTTGGTCTCGACAGGGCCGAGGTCGTTGATGGCGACCACTTCGATATCCGTGCGGCCGGATTCGACGATGGCGCGGAGAACGTTACGGCCGATGCGGCCGAAGCCGTTGATGGCAACCTTTACAGTCATTAGCATTTACTCCGTGAATATAAGGCTTGCGGTGGAGTGGAGAGCGCCGGAGCGCTCCCCTTAGAGCTTGGCTTCTGCTGCGGCGACGACGGCTTCCGCCGTGATGCCGAAATGCTTGTAGAGCTCCTTGTACGGGCCAGAAGCGCCGAAGCTCTTCATGCCGATAAAGGTGCCTTCAGGGCCGATGAAAGCGTCCCAGCCTTCGCGGACGGCGGCTTCGACGGCGATCTTTACCGGCGAGTTGCCGATGACCGCCTTGCGATAGGCTTCCGGCTGCTCGAAGAAGAGCTCGGTGCATGGGACCGAGACGACGCGGGTGGAAACGCCCTTACCTTCCAGCGCTGCCCGTGCGGCAACGGCGATCTCGACTTCAGAGCCCGTTGCGAAAATCGTAACCTTGGCGTCGTCGGCTCCGGCGAGCGTGTAGGCGCCCTGTGCCGAGAGGTTCTTCTCGCTGTATTCCGTGCGGACGGCCGAGAGGTTCTGGCGGGTGAGCGCCAGGCCCGACGGACGGTTCTTCGTCTTGATGGCGATCTGCCAGCATTCGGCGGTTTCCGTCGCGTCGGCCGGACGGAAGATCATCAGGTTCGGTACAGCGCGCAATGCCGCAAGCTGTTCGACCGGCTGGTGCGTCGGCCCGTCTTCTCCGAGGCCGATCGAGTCGTGCGTCAGCACGTGAATGACGCGAATGCCCATCAGCGCCGCCAGACGGATCGGCGGGCGGCAATAGTCCGAGAAGATGAGGAAGCCGCCGCCGTAGGGGATCAGGCCGCCATGCAGCGAGATCCCGTTCATCGCGGCCGCCATGCCGTGTTCGCGGATGCCATAATGCATGTAGCGGCCGGCGAAGTCCGTCGGCGTGATCGAATGCATCTGGCTGGTCTTGGTGTTGTTCGACGGCGTCAGGTCGGCCGAGCCGCCGAGCGTTTCAGGCAGGAAGCCGTTGATGACTTCGAGCGCATCTTCCGAAGCCTTGCGGGTTGCCACCGTCGGCTTCGTTTCGGCGAGCTTCTTCTTGTATTCGCTGATGGCGGCATCGAAACCTTGCGGCAGTTCGCCGGCGAAGCGGCGGGTGAACTCGGCCTTCTTGTCGGAGGCGGCGAGACGGCCTTCCCAGGCCTTCACGGCCTCAGTAGAGCGCGTGCCGGCCTTGCGCCAGGTATCCAGAATGTCCTCCGGGACGACGAAGGCTTCGGCGTGCCAGTTCAGCGCCTCGCGGGTCGCAGCGATTTCGTCGGCGCCGAGCGGGTTGCCGTGCACCTTGTGGGTGCCCTGCTTGTTCGGCGCGCCGAAGCCGATGATGGTCTTGCAGGCGATCAGCGTCGGGCGATCGGACTTCTGCGCCGCTTCGATCGCCGCGCCGATGGCGGCCTGGTCGTGGCCGTCCAGTTCGATCGTGTTCCAGTGAGCCGCCTTGAAGCGGGCAACCTGGTCGGTGGAGTCAGACAGAGAGACGGCACCATCGATGGTGATCGAGTTGTTATCCCAGAAGACGATGAGCTTGTTGAGCTTCAGATGGCCGGCAAGCGCTATCGCTTCCTGGCTGATGCCTTCCATGAGGCAGCCGTCTCCGGAGATGACATAGGTATAATGATCGAGCAGATCGGCGCCGAATTCCTCGCGCAGCTTCCGCTCTGCAATAGCCATGCCGACGGAGTTGGCAATGCCCTGGCCGAGCGGCCCGGTCGTCGTTTCGATGCCCGTCGCGTGGCCGTATTCCGGGTGGCCGGCGGTCTTGGAGCCGAGCTGGCGGAACCGCTTGATCTCCTCGATCGTCATGTCGGGGTAGCCGGTCAGGTAAAGCACCGAATAGAGCAGCATCGAGCCGTGGCCGGCTGACAGCACGAAACGGTCGCGGTTTGGCCAGTGCGGCTTCTTTGGGTCGAAGCGCAGATACTTGGTGAAGAGAACGGTGGCGACATCCGCCATACCCATGGGCAGGCCCGGGTGGCCCGAATTTGCCTTTTCGACGGCGTCCATGGAGAGGAAACGGATCGCATTGGCCATGCGATCATGTTGTTCGGGAGAGGTCATGGCTTTTCCACGGGGTTCCGGTGTCAGGAGATGGCCTTGAGCCTTCTGAAGACCATCGATGAAAGCGCGGTGAGACATAGCAGTTGGAACGGCCAAGTCAATAAACGGCGGGCCATGTCGGGGTCACGTTACGGCGATTTTTGACTTTTGACCGAGTGGTTGTACAAAAGACGAGTCCTCGCCTGCGTGGTATGAACATTCCGTCATCCACAAGATAGGGCCCATGCCGTGACACGGCTTTTATTGACGTGCCGTCAGCTAGCTGCATATCCTTTTGAAATCACTGGACCTGCATTGGATGCCGATTCGAGAGGTCTCGCGCGAAGGAACGGACAGCGACATGACTCCCACAGGTAAAACCATGGAAGCGGCGCTCAACGAGCTGAAGCAAGCTATTTCCGGGCTGGAAAACGCCGTGGACATGCGCATTGAGCGCCAGCGCGAGCAGGGCGATATCGAAGGCGAGGTTCGGCGCGTTCATGCCGACCGTTCCAAGCTCGCGCAGGAGTTGGACCAGGCCGAATTCCGTGCCAACCGGCTGGAAGAGGTCAATCGCGAAGTTTCGCGAAGGTTGGTAACGGCGATGGAAACGATCCGCGCGGTCCTGGACCGCTAATGGAAAGACACTGCTATGGCGCAGGTAACGGTAACGATTGACGGAAAAGCCTACCGAATGGCCTGTGAGGAGGGGCAGGAAGAACACCTGACCGACCTCGCCGACCGCTTCGACCGCTATGTCGGCCATCTTAAGGGGCAGTTTGGCGAAATCGGAGATTTGCGGATCACCGTCATGGCGGGGATCATGGTAATGGACGAAATCTCCGAGCTGAGCCGCCGTTTGGCCGGGCTGGAAGCCGAACTCGCAACGCTGCGCGGCCATCGCGACACGGTTCTCGCTGCCACCGCGCGGACGGAAGAAAGCCTTGCTGAAGCAATCGGCGAGGTGACGAACCGCATTCGCGGCATCACCGACAAACTCAACGGCCGCGCGCCGGCGGAGCTCAATTAAAATTGCCTGGATGGCTGCCGCACCCACTGGTGCGGACGCCCGAATACCCCTATATTCGTCTTCGCGGTCTGCGCCTCTCGACAGGAACAATGAATCCTCGGGGCCTTACCCGATCCTATGGGAGCTGTCCCTGTCCGGGCTCGTGGGTCTGGACATACGGCGCCCACCTACTTTCGTAGGCGCCCAGGATCGAACGCTTCCATCGGTTGCGTGGATCGCGCATCATCCTTCAGCGGACGATGTCCGCCCCTCGTCTATCCCGATATCTTTTTTGATATGGCTGCTCAGCGCGGCCGCAGCCTGTGGGCGTGCCGCGGGTTCGCGTAGCCTGGCATCGGCAAGGACGCTCTGAAACCGCACCAATACATTCAGGATTTTCATCGTAAGCGTCATGGTCTTTCTCCATGACGCCAATTTAGGTGCGAACCGGTCTGGCGTATAATGAAACTCGCTGTCAATATTCATGAGAGATTTTCATGTCAGACCGTCCGTTGCCGCCGCTTTCGACACTGCAGGCCTTCTGCGCCATCGCGGAGACGGGCGGCTTTGGCCGCGCGGCGGAGCGGCTTGGGCTGACGCAGACCGCCATCAGCCATCAGATCGCCCAGCTGGAAGGCTGGATGGGTGGCCGACTTTTCGAGCGCGGGCGGCACGGAGCGCGGCTTTCGCCGCTCGGGCTCAAGCTTCAGCCGGAAATTTCCGCTGCGTTGACAGCGCTCGAAACGGTCCTGCATCACGGACGAGCGGCCAGCGCCAGTCCTTCGCTTGTCATAGCTACGACACCGGAGTTTTCGAGCCAATGGCTTGCGCCGCGGCTGGAATCATTCTGCCGCCGCTATCCCAAAATCGAGGTCCGGACGGCCGTCGCTTATCAGCGGCCGGATTTCGCAAGCGTCGATTTGGCAATCTGGCTTGGACGCGGGGGGCCTGATCTCGTCACCGAACCGCTGTTGCTCGACGATGAATTCGTGGTCTGCGCGCCCGAGCTGTCTCGCAGGCTTCCGAGCCGAGGCGCCATTCGCGCAGCGCCCTTGCTTCTCTATCGCGGCATGCGGCACACGGTGCTCGACTGGCAGCGATGGTACGAACAGATTGGCGGCGATCCCAAAGCCGGGGAGCTTGCCGGTTTTGACATCGTGGCGGCGGTTCGCGATGCGCAGGTCTTCGATGCTTTCGAGGAGATGCTGGAAGCCTGCGGCAGGGGAGAGGGCTTTGCGCTTGTCCGCAGCTCGCTCGTGGGCGCAGACCTCGATTCAGGCAAGCTCGTACGTTGCTTTGTCGAACAGCAGCCGGCTGCACTGAATTATGCCATGCTCTATCCGGCCGGCGCCTTGGAGAAATCTTCGGTAGCGCTTTTCAGGAAATGGCTCGTCGGCGAGACCGGGCAGGAGCAATTCCGCCGGTAGCTCGTTGATGGAGCACGCGGGAAGCGCCGATAGTCGCCGGCCTTAGTGGACGCGGTGGTCCAGCTTTAGCCTTATTCGGCTGCTGCCAGAAACAACCTGTTCTGGGAGGAAGAGGCGAGGGCCTGCACCCGGGCTTCTGCCTTGGCGATCAGCTGATAAAATTCGTCCTGCGCTTCGACATCCAGCTGGATGACCGCATTCACATCGTCCGGCGTATCGCAGACGCACGCGACCGCCGATATAGGACAGACGCCGCCAGGATAGCGCTTGCCCGTACCGCTATAGGCACGGCGGCCCCAACGTTCCGAGTAGACCGTTTCCTCGCGGTCGAGGGACAGGATTGTTCCTTTGCAGGCCGTTACAATGGCCGCCTTGCCGTAAGCGAACCAGTGATAGTTCAGCTTCCGCAGGATATATTTGCCAGTAATGTCTTCACCGGCCAGTTCAGCGGGATCTTGAATCATTCTGATCATGACGGCTTCCTCAAGGTTGGAAGCAATATCCTGCATGTCTCGGTGCGCGGCAAGTCGAAAAACATCAGCTTTTATAAAGGTTTAGTAACAAACTATTTCCGATTCTTACAAACTTCCGGCGTCGAGCTCGGCCGCTCATGACGGAATTTGATGAATTCAATTCACAAGTGTTGCGCTTTGCGAGGGATTAATTCAGGAAAGCCGCTCACCCACATTCGGACCCGAACAAGAACCAGGCGCCCAAGTCCCGGGTGCGTCATCGATCGGGTCAATTCATGCCACTTGCTCTTTTTGCTCTGACGATCGCGGCCTATGCGATCGGAACCACGGAATTCGTCATCGTCGGTCTGCTGCCGACAGTCGCCAGCGACCTCCATATCACTCTGCCGCTCGCCGGTCTCATTGTCAGCGTCTATGCGCTTGGCGTCACCTTCGGCGCGCCGATCCTGACGGCATTGACCGGACGGATCGAACGCAAGCCGCTGCTGCTCGGGCTGATGGCGCTCTTCGTTGCCGGCAATGCCATGGCGTCACTTAGCCCCGCTTATGCGCCGCTGCTCATCGCACGCGTGCTCTCAGCCTTCGCGCATGGCGTATTCTTCTCCGTCGGCTCGACGATCGCCGCCGACCTCGTGCCGGAAAACCGCCGCGCCTCTGCCATTGCCATGATGTTCATGGGATTGACCGTCGCGATCGTCACCGGCGTTCCGCTCGGCACTTTCATCGGCCAGACCTTCGGATGGCGGGCGACGTTTGCTGCCGTGGCCGTGCTCGGCGTGATCGCCTTTGCTGCAATTGCCCTGCTGCTGCCGTCGAACCTCACGAAGGCCGAACCCGCGACACTCAAGCAGCAGGTCGGCGTTCTCGGCAGCGGTCGGCTGCTGATTGTCTTTGCAATGACTGCTCTCGGCTATGGCGGCACTTTCGTTGCCTTCACCTTTCTCGCATCGATCCTGCAGGAGGTCGCCGGGTTTTCCGCCTCCGCCGTCAGCCTGATCCTTGTCCTCTACGGTCTTGCCATTGCAGTCGGTAATGTCGTCGGCGGGCGTATCGCCAACCGCGATCCCGTGAAGGCGCTGACTTGGCTCTTCGTCGCGCAGACGATCGTGCTGGTGCTGTTCAGCTTCACGGCGGCTTCGCCCTGGCTGACGATCCCGACGCTTGCGGCGCTCGGCTTCCTGTCCTTCGCCAACGTGCCTGGGCTGCAGCTCTACGTCGTGCAGCTGGCGCGGCAGGTCCGCCCGGCCGCCGTCGATGTCGCCTCGGCGCTCAATATCGCCGCCTTCAACCTCGGAATCGCCATGGGTGCCTGGATCGGCGGTATCGTCGTGGAATCCTCGCTCGGGCTCGCCGCTACCCCCTGGGTCGGCGCGATCCTCGTCGCGGTCGCGCTGCTTCTGACCTTGCGAAGCTCAGCGCTCGACCGCCGTCCGATTTCGGAGGCCGAACCCCTGCGGAAGGCCGCGGCTTGATCTTTCCAGCATGAAAAATGGGCGCCTGGGGCGCCCGTTTTTCATTGGCCTTCGAGGTCACTCTTCAGCCGGTCGATGATGGATAGAGCATGCCCGGCATAGGCGCTGATCCAGCGGTCGTAGATGTGCTTGATCGGCAGGCTGTTGAGGTGGTTCCAGCGTTCGCGGCCTTCCTTCTTCGCCATCACGAGATCGGCTTCCTCCAATACTTTGAGATGCTGCATCACCGTGCAGCGGTCCATGTCCGCGAAGGTCTCGCAGAGCATGCCGGTCGTGCGCGGGCCTTCCTTCAACAGATCCAGAATCTCGCGGCGGCGACGGTGCGCCAGAGCCTTGAAAACGGGGTCGTCGTCTGATTCGCTTGACATGTTATGTTTTTATAACATAATGCCCGCAGGCTCAATGGAAAAGAGGAGGAAGGGCCATGTCCCTCGGTATTCGCGTCGGCGGCCGGATCGGTCGCCCGGCTGCAGAAGTCTTCGATGCGGTGGTCAATCCGAAAAAGCTCTCAAGCTATTTCACGACGATCGGCGGAGCGAGCGCGCCGCTTGTCAAAGGCACGACGGTGACGTGGTGGAAGGATGCTCCGGTTGAAGTCGTCGATCTCGTTCCGGAAAAACTGATCGTCCTCCGCTGGGATGGAGGGGCCGATGCGAACAACGCCCGGTACAAGACGATCGTCGAGATGAAGTTCGAAGCGCTGGACGATGGCGGAACGATGGTGACGATCTCCGAGAATGGCTGGCATGAGGATGAGGCCGGCCGGCGCGGCACCTATCTCAACTGCGAGGGCTGGACCAATATGCTCTGCTGCATGAAGGCCTTTGTCGAATATGGCATCAACCTGCGTGACGGCATGTTCCTGAGCGAGATGCGCGGTGAGCCGGCCGAGGCCCCGGATTACGAGGCGCTTAAATGAGCGAACGGCTCCATCTCGTCCGCGCGGCGGACGGGTGGGAGCCGCCTTCGCTTTAATGTGACAGAGACTTTGCTTGCCTGCTGGATCGCGAGTGCTAGTTTCCCCGATCATATCGATTAGGAGATTCGAGATGCAGCTTGGCATGGTGGGTTTGGGCCGTATGGGCAGTTATATGGTCCAACGCTTGATGCGGGATGGCCATGAATGCGTCGTCTACGACGCGAAGCCGGAAAGTGTGGCCGATCTTGTCGAAAAAGGTGCAGTCGGCAGCGCCTCGCTGGAGGAGTTCATATCGAAGCTGTCGCGCCCCCGCGCAGTGTGGCTGATGCTGCCGGCGGCGATTACAGACAAGGTGATCGCGCAGCTCGTTCCGCTGTTGCACGATGATGACATCATCATCGACGGCGGCAATTCCTATTACCATGACGACATTCGCCGTGGCGCCGAGCTGATCACCAAGGGCATCCACTATGTCGACGTCGGCACCAGCGGCGGCGTCTTCGGCCTGGAGCGCGGCTATTGCCTGATGATCGGCGGCGAGAAGGGCATCGTGCAGAGCCTCTCGCCGATCTTCGCGTCCTTGGCGCCTGGCGCCGGCAGCATACCCCCGTCAGCAAACCGCGAGCCTCACCCGAGCAGCACGGCGGAGCAGGGATATCTGCATTGCGGCCCGCATGGCGCCGGTCACTTCGTCAAGATGGTTCACAACGGCATCGAATATGGTCTGATGGCTGCTTACGCCGAGGGGCTGAACATCCTGAAACATGCGAATATCGGCGCAGCAACCCATGAGGCGGATGCAGAAACGGCACCGCTCTCCCATCCGGAGCATTATCGCTACGACTTCAACCTCCAGGATGTTGCTGAAGTGTGGCGGCGGGGCAGTGTCATCACCTCGTGGCTGCTTGATCTGACCTCCGATGCGCTGCATGCCGATCCAGCGCTGTCGAAATATGCCGGCCGCGTTTCGGATTCCGGCGAAGGACGTTGGACGATTATGGCGGCGATCGACGAAAGCGTTCCGACGCCGGTGCTGAGTGCCGCGCTTTATGGCCGGTTCTCCTCGCGCGACAATGACGAGTTCGCCAATAAGGTGCTGTCCGCCATGCGTGCCGGTTTCGGTGGCCACGTGGAAAAGCCTAAAGGATAAGATATCCCGCAGAACCGATCTGGAGCCCGCGTAGCACCCGCTGCGCGGGTTTTTCTTTCATACGGCACGATGTATGGTCGAGGTACCAACATCGGGGGGCAAGGCGATGGGTAAGCGAATTGGTGCGTATGGGGTGCTGCGTTTTTTGATTCCACTGCTTGTCGCCATCGCCGCTGCCGGCGCCGCCGGTGCGCAGACGACGGCACCTCCAGTCCAGCCGCCGGTCGAGGTGCAGCAGCTACTCAGGCTCATGCAGACGCCGCAGGTGAAGGAATGGATGGCGAGGCAGACGAATGCCGCGCCACCAGCCGTTTCAAGAGAAGCTGAAGAGATGTCGGTGCTCTCGGATCTTGTTGATCAGGCGCGTCGGCACGTGGACATGGTGTCCGGCGCCGCCATGGATCTGCCTGAGGAGGTGACATCCGCTTCGGCGATCGTGGAACAGGAAATTGCGCCGGCCGGTTGGGCGTTGGTGACGACGGAAGTCCTTGTTCTTTTGCTGGCGGGGGCGGCGGCTGAAATGCTGTTCCGTCTCGTCGCGCCGCGACCGCGGATCCGCGGCGATGGCGAGGTCCCGACGGTTGTTCACCACGCCGCAGCGAACCTCCTTCATCGTATGATGCCTGCAATTGTCTTTGCCGTTGCGACGCTTGTGCCGTTATTCGCGTTCGATTGGCCGCCGGTCACCCGGTCGATGGCGATTGCCATTGCGATCGCCCTCATCGTCGCCCGCTTCACCATCGCGCTTGGACATCTGTTGGTCGCGCTGGTCACGCTTCCGCGCGCCGACAGCGGCAGCAACGTCTCGCGGGTGCAAGCCTCGTTCTGGTTTCGCCACTGCGCCATCTTCGTCATCTACTTCGCTTTCGGATGGGCTGCGATCCAGCTGCTGGTTCCGCTCGGCTTTTCCACCGGAGCGCGCTATCTCGTCGGCTACGCTCTCGGCATCGGTCTATTCCTGATTGCCGCCGAAGCGGTCTGGTCGCGTCCGTCGGAGGATGGGTCGCGCAGCCTGGCGGTTTCCTGGGGGCTGACGCTGTATTTCGCTCTGCTCTGGATTCTGTGGGTCACTGGCTTTAACCTTTTGCTCTGGATCGGCATCTATGCCGTGCTGCTGCCGCGCGTGCTGGCTGTCGCCACATCTGCCATCCGCTCGCTCCATCAGGCCGAGGCAGGGTTCCTGGCGCACCGCCCGTTCGTCACGGCGCTGCTGGATCGCGGCGTTCGCGCCATCATCATAGCCGCGGCGGCCCTTTGGCTCGGGCGTATGCTCGGGCTTGCAGCGGACCGGATGGCGGCGGGGGATACGATGGTCGATCGCCTTACCCGTGGGGCGCTCGGCGGTATTGTCATTCTCCTCGTTGCCGATCTGCTCTGGCACCTGGCGCGCGCCTACATCAACGGCAAGCTCGAGGAAGCACGCGTCGATGAAGCCGCCACCGACGAGGAAAAGGCCAAGCGTGCGCGTCTGCGGACGCTGTTGCCGATTTTCCGCAACATCCTTGCGGTGGTGATCGCCGTCATCGCAGTTCTGATGGTGCTCTCGGGGATGGGCGTCCAGATCGGTCCGCTGATTGCCGGCGCCGGCGTGGTCGGCGTTGCGGTCGGCTTCGGCGCGCAGACGATCGTCAAGGACGTCATCAGCGGCATGTTCTATCTGTGGGACGATGCCTTTCGGGTCGGGGAGTACATCGAGAGCGGCAATCACAAGGGGGTGGTCGAAGCCTTCAGCCTGCGCTCGGTGAAACTCCGCCATCATCGCGGCCCGCTGACGACAGTGCCGTTTGGCGAGCTCGGAGCGGTCAAGAATCTCAACCGCGACTGGACCATCGACAAGATCACCCTGAACCTTACCTATGACACCGATCTCGTGAAGGTGAAAAAGGTGATCAAGCAGATCGGCCAGCAGCTACTCGACAATCCCGAATTCGGACCGCACATCATCGAAACCTTGAAGATGAAGGGCGTCGAGCAGTTTGGCGATTTCGCCATCGTCATTCGCCTGGCGATGATGACCAAACCTGGCGAGCAATTCGTCATCCGGCGCAATGCGCTTGCCATGATCCGAACTGCCTTCAAGGAAAACGGCATCGAGTTCGCTGTGCCGACCGTACAGGTTGCGGGCGAGGGCCGCGAAGCTGAGATGAATGCGGTAGCCGCACGGCATTTCGCACAAAAACCGGATCCGGCCAGCGAGCCGGCGGCCTGAGGCGAGCAGAAGTTCGCCGAAGCCTTGCCAAGACATTCCGCCCCGCACGTAAACGGCGGGGGGATACCTATTCCGGCGACCCCAATTTGCTTTTCGAAACGGGTCGCCAAACCTTACGAAGATGCAAGATCCAGGTAAGTATGGCGGTGCTAATTTCGCCCCAATTCGAGTGGAATGAGGCGCAAACCGCGGTCGTGGGTTTCCAGGCATAGTTCCTAGGGCTTTCAGCCGCGTGTTTTACGTCTTCGGGAGCGAAGCACCCGGAGGGTGCGGTAGGGCAGAGATGGCGAGTCACGGCAGCTTGGAAGAGATGGAAGTCGAGGAAAGCCGGGGCGCGCGGGGGCTCTTGCGGCGTTATCGAAACCATTTGGTGGCGATCGCCACGCTGCTGGTCTTTTGCATGGTCGCGTATGCGATCGTCCAGCTCACCAACGAAGTGCGCTATGACGACGTCGTGAACGCGCTTGCCAACACACCGGTCAGCGCCATCCTGCTTTCGCTTCTCTTCACCGGACTGAGCTTTCTGTCGCTCGTCTTCTACGACCTCAACGCCCTGGAGTATATCGGTAAGCGGCTGCCCTTTCCGCATGTGGCGCTGACGGCATTCAGTGCTTACGCCGTCGGCAATACGGCTGGCTTCGGGGCGCTTAGCGCTGGTGCGATCCGTTACCGCGCCTATTCGCGTCTTGGATTGACGCCCGAGGATGTCGGCCGGGTCATTGCCTTCGTGACGCTGTCTTTCGGGCTTGGCCTTGCCGGTGTTTCAGCGATCGCGCTGATGATCATCGCCGGCCAGATTGCTCCTCTTATCGGCACGAGTGCGCTGCTGCTGCGGCTGGTCGCGGGCGCCATCATCGCCGCTCTCGGCCTTGTCGTGTTTCTTGGACGCGGTGGGCGGGCATTCAACGTTGGTCCGTTCGCGATCCACCTGCCCGACTCGCGCACGTGGTCAAGGCAGTTCCTTGTCACGGCCTTCGATATCGGTGTTTCGGCTACGGTCCTGTACGTGCTGCTGCCGCAGACGGCGGTTAGCTGGCCGGTGTTTCTCGCGGTTTATGCAATTGCCCTCGGGCTCGGCGTGCTAAGCCATGTTCCGGGCGGTTTCGGCGTTTTCGAGACCATAATTATCGCTTCGCTCGGGCGCGCGGTGAATATCGATGCCGTGCTCGGTTCGCTGGTTCTCTACCGGCTGATCTACAATGTGCTGCCGCTTCTGATCGCAGTGCTTGCCGTCTCAATGACGGAGCTTCGCCGCGTCGTCCATCATCCGGCTGCCTCCAGCATCAGGCGCGTCGGAGGACGGCTGACGCCGCAGCTTCTCTCGGCGCTGACCCTCCTGCTCGGCATAATGCTGATCTTTTCAAGCGTCACGCCGACCCCTGACGAGAACCTGGCCTTCCTGGCCGACGTTTTGCCGCTGCCGATCGTTGAAGGCGCCCATTTTCTTTCCAGCCTTATGGGCCTGGCACTGGTCGTCGCTGCTCGTGGTCTCAGCCAGCGGCTGGATGGCGCCTGGCTGGTGGCGGTGGTTTCGGCCGCTGCAGCGCTGCTGCTTTCCCTGCTGAAGGCTATCGCGCTCGTCGAGGCGATGTTCCTTGCCTTTCTCGTCTTCAGCCTATTTGTCAGCCGGCGGCTCTTTACCCGCCATGCCTCGTTGCTGAACCAGACGCTGACGGCGTCATGGCTGACGGCGATCGGCGTGATCTGCGTCGGCGCGGTCGTCATCCTGCTCTTCGTCTATCGCGATGTCGAATACAGCAACGAGCTCTGGTGGCAGTTCGAATTCGCCGACGAGGCGCCTCGCGGCCTGCGTGCGGTTCTCGGGCTGACGATCATTTCGACGGCGATAGCGATCTCCAGCCTCCTTCGCCCGGCGGCCTTCAAGCCGGAGCCGGCGACGGAAGAGGCACTGCTGCGCGCCGTTGACATCGTCCGGAGGCAAAATTCGGCCGACGCCAATCTCGTCCGCATGAGCGACAAGAGCATCATGTTTTCCGAGCAAGGCGATGCCTTCATCATGTATGGCCGGCAGGGCCGCTCCTGGATCGCACTCTTCGATCCCGTCGGCGAAAGGCAAGCGGCACCGGACCTTATCTGGCGTTTCGTCGAGGCCGCGGGCGCTGCCGGCTGCAGGGCCGTATTCTATCAGATCTCTCCGGCAATCCTGTCTCACTGCGCCGATGCGGGGCTGCGCGCGTTCAAGCTCGGCGAATTGGCAGTAGCAGATCTGACCCGTTTCGAAATGAAGGGCGGCAAATGGGCCAATCTTCGGCAGACGGCGGCGCGCGCGCAGCGCGACGGGTTGGAGTTCGACGTCATTCAGCCTGAGACGGTGCCTGATGTCATCGATCAACTCTCGGTGGTCTCGAACGCCTGGCTCGAACATCACCACGCCAAGGAGAAAGGCTTCTCGCTCGGCGCGTTCGAGCCTGACTATGTGTGCGCCCAGCCGGTTGGCGTGTTGAAGAAGGATGGCAAAATCGTTGCCTTCGCCAATATCCTTATCACCGAGACGAAGTCGGAAGGCACGATCGACCTGATGCGCTTTTCGCCGGATGCGCCGAAAGGCTCGATGGACTTTCTTTTCGTGCAGATCATGGAATATCTGCGCGGCGAGGGGTACTCGCATTTCAATCTCGGCATGGCCCCGCTTTCCGGCATGTCCAAGCGCGAGACGGCACCCGTCTGGGACCGCATCGGCAGCACCGTCTTCGAGCACGGCGAGCGATTCTACAATTTCAAAGGCCTTCGGGCGTTCAAAGCAAAATTTCATCCGCACTGGCAGCCGCGCTATCTGGCGGTATCCGGAGGGGGCAATCCGATGATCGCGTTGATGGACGCGACCTTTCTGATTGGTGGCGGATTAAAGGGAGTCGTCAGGAAATGATCAGAAAGTATCTCCTCGCAGCCGCGTGCGCTTTCGCGCTGGCGGCTCCGGCCGTGGCCGCCGAGGAAACCAACCAGAGCTTCGAAACCGGGCTTATTCCTTCGCCTCATGTCTTCCTGCCGGACGGCGAGGTAAAGGGCGTCGTGATGCTGATTTCGGATGGCGCCGGCTGGGGAGACAAGGAAAAGGCCGAGGCTGACACACTGGTGCAAGAGGGCGCTGTGGTCGTCGGCGTCGACTTTCCGTCCTACATGGAGGCGCTTCGAAACTATGATGTCAGCGAGAACGACGGATGCATCTATCTTGTTTCCGACATCGAGTCTCTAAGCCAGCAGATCCAGCGCGCCGCGGGCAACAGTGCCTATCATCTGCCGATCATCGCGGGCATCGGCGAGGGCGGCGCATTGGCGCTGGCGATTGCCGCGCAGACGCCGGATGCGACGATCGGGCAAACGCTGGCCGTTGATCCCGTCGCGGGGATTCCGCTGACACAGCAGCTCTGCACGCCCGCCAGCAAGAAGACGGTCGGCGACCGCATGATCTATGGCCTAGCCGACGGAAGCCTGCCGGACCCGATCATCGCTGCCTTCACGGCCGATGCGCCCAAGGACGGACGGGAGCATGTCGAAGAGCTCAAGAAGGCGCATCCGGCCATCGACATCCGCGATGCGGATGACGATGCACAGACGGCGCTCTCCGATACGCTGGACGACCTTATCGCTGCGTCGGGAAGCGCCGGAAATCCGCTAGGTCTTCCCCTTGCGGTGCTCGATGCCAAACCTGCCATGGACACGATGGCGGTCATTTACTCCGGAGACGGAGGCTGGCGCGACATCGACAAGGAAGTCGGCGCTGCGCTGCAGAAGCAGGGCATTCCGGTCGTCGGCATCGATGCGCTTCATTATTTCTGGTCGGAACGCAAGCCCCAGGAGACGGCCGACGACCTGACGAAGATCATCGAATTCTACCGCAAGCAATGGAAGGTGAAGCACGTCCTCCTGATCGGCTACTCCTTTGGTGCCGATGTGGTGCCGGCGACCTACAACAGGCTGAAAGCAGCCGACAAGGCCGCGATCTCTCAGCTTTCGCTGCTGTCGCTGTCGCATCAGGTGGATTACGTGATTTCGGTCATGGGTTGGCTGGGCCAGAAGACCGAGGGCTCGGGTGGCGATCCGGTCAACGATCTGAAGAGCATCGACCCGAAGCTTGTACAGTGCATCTACGGCAAGGAAGACGAAGACGAAGTAGCCTGCCCCGCGCTGAAGGATACGGGGGCAGATGTCATCGAGCTGCCGGGCGATCATCATTTCGATGAGGACTACGATCTGCTCACGAAGAAGATCGTCGACGCTCTGAGGACACGCCTGGCCGATTAGGTCGCGGAGATGATGTGCCGCCAGAATCTCGGGTCGAAGATCTCGTCATTTTATGATTTCATGGAGGTAGACGCCCCAAATTGATGATTGGTGGAGGAAGCCGCGCGCCGCATGGCCGGTCACGGCCACGGCGCACCAATCGCCATCGCAGCTATTGATCTGCAACCCAACTCTGGCGGAAAGCCTCGCCGTTATTTGCGAACTGTCGCCCGGCGTTGCGTGCAGGGCGACCGGAGCTTTCAGCCACGGCCCCACGACGGCCGTCCGTTGCGACGAGAGGAGCGCGCGGTGCATCCACCCCGACACGCCATCACAGTCGCGGACCTCGCGCCAGTTGTCATATTCAGCGGTAATTTCGAACGGGACACCTCGCTTGGTGTAGACCCATTTCGCGGCATACTCCAACGATGGGCCGATGCGCATACGACCGCCGTTCGCCTTGAGCGACACGAAACGGGGTATGGGCAACCCCGTTTCGCGTCCTTTCGCCATACCTGCAGCGGCAGTGGGCGCCTGCAAAGGATTGGCGGTGGTTGGCCGGTGCAGGAAAGCGAGCGCCGCAAAGCACAGCAAGACGAAGCACGCCGGGCCCGCCCGCCTAAGAACAGGGCGGGGCAACTCAATTGCACCTGCCGACGCGCTTCAACGCGGCGGTAACGCCATCGAGCGAGTAGGTGTAAGTCGTTTCCGTTCCTCGGCGCGAGGTTGCTTCGAGAGTCATCTCGCTGCCGTCGCGCATTGCGCTGATCATTTCCGGTTCGCGGTCTTCTTTCTGCACCCAGGCAGTTCTATCCTTGACGACCATCCAGAAAGTTTGATCGCCGATCTGCACCTTCAGCCGTGATCCCGGCTTGAGATCGTAGCCCATTTTCGCCTGCAGTTCGTATTTTATCCGGTCGTTCCCCGGCGCGATCAGGAAGAAATTGTCGCCATGGTCGACGTTGGCGGGTGCCTTCGTCTTCGGAACCGTCAGCAGATAGCAGGCCGTACCATCGCCAGACTCATACGAATAAACGCCCCAGTCGTTGAAACGCTCGATCATCCTCGGCTGAGCCTGTGCTGACAACGCGCCGAGCAATGTGAAAGAGAGAACGAGAGCAAGTCTTTTCATGGCATTTTCCCCGCCGATGTTTGAGAGACGCTGGCCTGGAACAGACCGGCTGGAATGAGCAGGGGCATACAAAGGGCGGCAAGGTTACCGACCTGTTAAAAAACGGCGCCGGTTCACCAAGCTGTGACCGGCGATGATCGGAAATGACCCAGGGAGCTATTGCTGCGACGCTTCGATAGCAGCGCCGGCTGGTCCAGATACTCGGTGCAAGGTGCGGCTTCGGAGAAGAGCCGGGGCCGATGAGGCACGAAACGTAAAAGACCCGGCGCCTTGCGGAGCCGGGTCTCTTGTTATTGTTTGCAGGCAGCGCTCAGGCTGAAAGCTTGGCGAGAACTTCCTCGGACACCTCGAAGTTCGAATAGACGTTCTGCACGTCGTCGTCGTCTTCCAGGCTGTCGATGAGCTTCATCAGCGACTGTGCCTTTTCTTCGTCCACCGGCACGTTGTTCTGCGCGCGCCAGACGGCCTTCACGGTTTCGGCTTCGCCGAGCGCGCCTTCCAGCGCCTTGGCTACTTCGCCGAGGGCTTCAAAGGCGCAGGTGATGGTGTGGCCTTCCTCGTCGGTCTCCACGTCGTCGGCGCCGGCTTCGATCGCGGCTTCCATGACGGTGTCGGCATCGCCGGCGGACAGCTTGTATGTGATTTCGCCGACGTGATCGAAGGAGAAGGAAACCGATCCGGTTTCACCAAGCGCGCCGCCGGCCTTCGTGAAGATCGAGCGGACGTTGGACGCCGTGCGATTGCGGTTGTCGGTCAGTGCTTCGACGATGATCGCCGTGCCGCCCGGACCATAACCTTCGTAGCGAACTTCATCATAGTTCTCGCCGTCGGCACCAGCGGCCTTCTTGATGGCGCGGTCGATATTGTCCTTCGGCATCGACTGCGCCTTGGCGTTCTGGATGGCCAGGCGCAGGCGGGCGTTCATGGTAGGGTCTGGCAGACCAGCCTTAGCCGCGACGGTGATTTCGCGCGCGAGCTTGGAGAACATTTTCGACCGCACGGCATCCTGGCGGCCCTTGCGATGCATGATGTTTTTAAACTGTGAATGGCCAGCCATGGCACCCCTGTTCACGTCTCATTGTTCGGAATGGACGGCCTTATAAGAGCGAAACGGGCGGCATTCAAGGGAAAAGCAGTTTGTTCCGGCCCGCTCGGCGGGCTGAAAAAGCAGCGGAACAAAGCGAAAGACCTGACGTTTTTGAAACGTTGGGATTTAGAATGGAAGGGAAGGCCATGGCAAGCTTCAGCGAAGCCCGCGAACAGCCGGCAAAGCAGCTTTGGGATCAGGTGAACGACATATCTGCCGGCATGCTTGGTATCGACGGAATCGACATGCACATGCAGCCGATGGCCCCGTACGCCGACCCGAAGACCAACACCATCTGGTTCTACACCAAGTCGGATGCCGACATTGTCCGCGCCGTCAAACCGGGAACGCGTGCGCATTTCTGTGTCGTCGGCAAGGATCACGATTATCATGCCTGCCTCGCAGGCAAGATCGAGCTGCGTCCGGACCCCTCAAAGATCGATGAATATTGGAATTCCGTGGTTGCCGCCTGGTACGAGGATGGCAAGAAGGATCCGAAATTGACGATGCTTGCCATGCATGTCGACGATGCCGAGATCTGGGTCTCCACTGGAAGCAAACTGAAATTCGGCTGGGAGATCGCCAAGGCCAATCTCGACGATGAGAAGATGCCGGAAGTGGGCATCAAGCGGCATCTGCAATTTGCCTGATGCTTGGCGCTAGCAGGACGTTATAGGTTCTGACGCATGGCCCCTCATCCGGCTGCCGCCACCTTTCTCCCCCAGCGGAGAGGGATTTTGTGGCGAGGGGTTTCATTGCATAGTCCCCTCTCCCCTCCGGGAGAGGGCCAGGGTGAGGGGGCCGCAACCAGACACGCCTATTGCACGCCTTTCATCACATAGATAAGCGGCTTCTTGGGCAACGAACGCATGGAAACGGTGAGTGTGTCATCCGTCGCTAGACTGACGTCGAAATCCTTGCCGAACATCGACAGAAAGCGCGCGACCGGCGGGCCGCGGCGATGCATCGGCAGTATCAGTGACGACCGCAGGCGCTTGATGACCCGGCTCATGCTATCGGCACCCATGGTCAGGCCGCCATCGACCGGTACCATGACGATGTCCAGGCGGCCGATCTCGGTATAGTGCGCCTCCGTCAGTTCGTAGTGCAGGTGCCCGAGATGGCCGATGCAGAGACCGGCGATCTCGAAAATGAAGATTGAATTCCCATCCTGCTGGGCCGCGCCGTAGCCGCCGCGAATATCCGTCGTGACGTTGCGGATATAGGCGTCTCCAACCATCAGGTGAATTTCGGCCTTTTCTCCCGGCACATCGCTCCAGCCGTGCAGAACGTGTTTGATCGCCGGATCGGGCGTCAACGTGTAATGCGATGAGTGCGCCCGGTTCATCGTCACCACATCAGGCGTCACGTCCGGCCGGTACCAACCGTTGAAATCCGTTGCGATGACAATGCCGCCCGGTGTTTCGATTTCGAAGGTGGAATGCCCGAGGTAGGTCAGCTGGACATCCTCGCCTTCCGAAACCGCCGGTGTGATCGGCGTGTTGCCGGAAAAACTCGCAAAGGTCGCCTTGGGAAGCGCCTGTGCGATCGCCTGGCATTGACTGACGGGTTTCTGATCCTCTTGCGCGGCGGCTGTGCCGGGCAGGGCGAGCGGCAGAAGGCATGCGATAGCGAGGATAAGTGATTGCGGCTTCATGCCACCCCCTCCGGCGCTTTCACGTTGCCGGGAGGATGCGACAAGCCGTCGCATGGGTCCAGAGGAAGGTGCTCACAATTGCGTGTTGGCGAAGGGCGGATAAATGTTCCTTGAGGCCGTCGCTATTCTTCCCTCATTCCTGTGCTCGTCACAGGAATCTAGCCACCGCGCGTCTGCGCGGTGAATGACGTATTTGAGAGTTTTCCGCGCCCAAGGACTTGGGCGCGCTGGATCCCTGTGACAAGCACAGGGATGAGGGAGCAGAGAGTTTACCGCCAGAAATCCGGAATCGTCTCCGCCAGCCGCGGCCCCAATCGCAGCGGCGCGATCTTTTCCGCAAGGCCTGTGGCATCAGAAATCTCGACGCCGACGCCGCAGATGGTTGCGGGGCCGGTGGCCGCCTCCATGCGGCCCTTGGGCATCTTCGAGATGAAGCGGTTGAGCGGCTCTTCCTTGTCCATGCCGAGTGAGGAGTCGTAGTCGCCGCACATGCCCGCGTCAGACATATAGGCGGTGCCGCCATTCAGGATCTGGTGGTCGGCGGTCGGCACGTGGGTATGCGTGCCGACGACGAAGCTGGCGCGACCATCGACGAAGTGGCCGAAGCATTGCTTTTCGCTGGTCGCTTCGGCATGGAAATCGAAGATGATTGCGTCGGCCTGCTCCTTCAGCGGGCAGGCGTCGAGGATCGTCTCGGCAGACTTGAAGGGGTCGTCGAGTTCCGGGTGCATGAAAACGCGGCCCATGATGTTTGCCACGAGCACGCGAGCCCCGTTGCGGGCATAGAAGAGGCCGGAACCACGGCCGGGCGTTCCCTGCGGATAGTTGGCGGGGCGCAGGAACTGGTCGTGGCGTCCCGCGAACGCGACCGCATCCTTCTGATCCCACACATGGTTGCCGGTGGTGACGACATCGGCACCGGCATTGACCGTCTCGAGGAAAATGTCTTCCGTAATGCCGAAACCGCCGGCGGCGTTCTCGCCGTTGACGATCACGAAGTCGAGTTTCAAGTCGGACACCAGGCCGGGGAGGCGATCCCATACCGCCGTGCGTCCCGTCTTGCCGACCATGTCACCCAGAAAAAGCAGACGCATTCCTTATCCGATCCAAGAAGCAAAAAAGCGAAGGCCGCTTTCTGTCAGGATGGCATCCAGGCTTATGTCATGCGGCTCGTCGGGCACATGTGCCACTTCCTGGCAGTCGAATGCAATGCCGATCAGCTTCGGATGCATGCCTTTTTGCCGCAAACGGTCAATCGCGCGGTCATAATAGCCCGCGCCGTAGCCGATGCGATGGCCGCGATCATCGAAGGCCGAAAGCGGCACGAGCATGATTTCAGGGTCAAGGACGGCGGCATCCGCTGGTGGTCCGGAGGTGCCGAAACCTGTTGCAATGAGGGGCGCGCCGCGAACAAGTTCACGGAAGACGATCGTCTGCTTGTCGAGGATGGCGGGAACGCAAAGGCGGGCGCCACGTGCCTGGAACCGTCCCATCAGCGGCCGGATATCGGCTTCCGAGCGGATCGGCATGAAGCCGGAAACGGTCGTGCCAGGGTCAAATGCCACCGCCTCGCCGGCATGCTCGGCCATTGCGAGGCTTTTTTCGATCCGCACTTCCGGCGGGATCACGTCGCGCAGCGCAAGTCGTTCGGCGCGCATCTGAGCTTTCAGTTCCTTTGGTATCGTCGGCTGCATAGACGGACCATAAACGGCTGGCCGGTCTTTGCAATGCATGAAAGCGGCGTAAGCTTTGCTGTTACAGTGAGACCAGGACCCCTGCAGATGGCAAAAGGATAGTGCACGTCACTGGCGCTGTATTGCGCTCGCGAGTTGCCGGATCGTCCGTTTGAACAGCGCTTCGCCGCCCGGCAGCCAGCCGAGCGCTTCCAGCTTATCGGTGCTCATCCGGTTGACGGCAGCCTTGTCGGCTGCGGCGGGCAAAGGGTTGGGAGAGCCCGTTTCCTGCTGTACGACCGACAGGATGTCCCGCGTATCGGCAACGATATCCGAAACATTGAACACCTCGCCGGAGATGCGGGCGGTCTCCGCCTCCAGCATCAACCGCACGGCACGGCCGAGGTCGCGCCCATGAACTTCCGTGCCGGCTCGAACGGGCACCGGTCTGCCGCTCAGATAGTCATCGATAAGGCTGGTCCATTTGTTCGGCAGGAGATCGCCGTAAACGCCGGTGGCGCGCAGGCTCGCCGTTGCAAAGCCGGGGCCGCACAGATCGGCGAGCGCGTGCTCGCCGTCGAGTTTCACCTCACCGTAAAGCGTGTCCGGCTCGGGCAGCATCTCTTCCGTCAGCACCGTGCCGGGCGGCGCCTCCTGATAGACGGCGCGGCTGGAGATGAAGATGCAACGGCGGGTGCCGGCGCGCTTGGCGGTGTCGAAGAGCTTCACCGTGCCATCGAGGTTCAGGCGGCGGAAAGTCTCTGGATCGTCGCCTTCGCCGCCGCGGTATTTTCCGGGCAGGTGACTGAAGGCGGCATGTACGAAGAAATAGGCATCGTCGAAAGCCCCGCTATGCTCCTCGTCGGGATCGAGCGAAAGCGGTGCGAATTCGACGGGCCGGGAAAACAGCCGAGGCAATGGCGCGCGCCGCCCGCCGATGATGACCGAATATCCGGCGGCAAGCAGCTCCTCGACGACATAGCGTCCGACCAGACCTGTTCCGCCGGATACCAAAACCTTCATGCCGCCTCCGGGTTCGCCATGACCTCAAGATCCGGCAGGTCATTGCCGGCATAGACGGCGTGCCAGAGATCGATCAGCGGCTTGAGCTTTTCCGCTCTCGGATGGTTCGTCTCCCACGGCTTCTCATACTGGTAGTGCAGGACCGAAATGCTCTTCCAGTCCCAAAGCGCGGGCATGGTGAACCATACATACTGCAGCATGTTGAAATAGACCGGCAGGCCGTGCCAATCCGGGAAGAAGCTTTGAAGGAAAGTCTGATCCGTGCGCCGCCAGAATGCATCCGGCTGGTCCAGCATGGCGAGCATCCGGACGAAGGTCTCTTCCGAGGGCCTGGCAACGAAGACGCCGGAATTCATCCGGTGAAAATCGGCAAGCGTTTCATAGACATTCGGCGCCGCGGAGAATTCCGGATAGCCGAAGAGTTTGTCGATGTTCTTCAGAACGATGGCATCGGCATCGATGAAGACGACGCGGTCGTATTCGGTGAGCTGCCACAGGTGCAGCTTGCAGAAATTGTCGAGCGGCGAATGGAAATCCGGCTTGCGGCCTTTCGTGAAGGGGGCGGCGGAATGCAGTTGGCCGCGCGCATGCCGCTCGTTGAAGGCGTCAGAGAGCGGCAGGTGCTCGACTTCGATCAGGCGGCAGCCGAACTCGGCAAGCGGGGCGAGGGCTTTTTCATCCGCTCCGCCCGTGTGCAGCACGACGATGTCGGCTGCAGTTCCCGTCAGCCGCAGCGAGCGCACAAGTGCCGTTGCGCCCATGGCGTAATCGGCATTCGTGACGAGGGTGACATAAGCGTAGCGGTGCACGGTCATGAGTGTCACGACACCGATTTCAGCCGCTTGCCTTCCGGATCGTGGTTGAGCGTCGCGGCGATGTCCCTCGTCCAGGCGGAAACGGCGGGAACGCGCGAGCGATCGACGCGGTAGGCGAATTTCTTGGCGACATCGACGATCTCGGCGAGCAGGCCAGCTTCAAGCGTGATCGGTTCGAGCCCCAGATCGCGAAATTTGTCGTTCTTGACGATCAGGTCGTTTTCCGGCGCTTCCTTGCGTGGATTCGGGAGCCAGGCAATCTTTGAGCCGGTCATCCTGGCGATCATCTCGGCAAGATCGCGCACGCGGTGCGTCTCGGTCATCTGGTTGAAGATCTCGACCCGCGAGCCCCGCGCTGGCGGATTCTTCAGTGCAAGCTCGATGCAGCGGAGCGAATCCTGGATGTGGATGAAGGCGCGCGTCTGGCCGCCCGTCCCATGCACCGTGATTGGATAGCCGATCGCCGCCTGGATGAGAAAGCGATTGAGAACCGTGCCATAGTCGCCATCGTAGTCGAAGCGGTTGATGAGCTGCGGATGACGGCGCGTCTGCTCCGTATGCGTGCCCCAGACGATGCCCTGGTGCAAATCGGTGATGCGGAGCGCGTCGTTCTTTGCGTAGAACTGAAAGAGCAGCTGATCCAGGCACTTGGTCATGTGGTAGATCGAGCCGGGATTGGACGGGTAGAGAATTTCCTGGTTTACGGTATCGCCTGCCGCCGTATCGACGCCGACCGTCAGATAGCCTTCGGGGATAGCGGCGCCGACTGTCGAATAGCCATAGACCCCCATCGTGCCGAGGTGGACGAGGTGGGCGTCCAGCTGCAACTCAACGAGCGCATTCAGCAGGTTATGCGTTGCGCTGACATTGTTGTTGACGGTGTAGTTCTTGTGCCGGTCGCTTTTCATCGAATAGGGCGCGGCACGTTGCTCGGCGAAATGAATGATCGCTTCCGGCCGGTTCTCGGCAAGCCAATTCTTAAGAAGCTCGTAGTCCTTGGCGAGGTCAATCAGATTGAAATGGATGCGCCGCCCCGTTTCGCCATGCCAGATGCGCGTGCGCTCCTGAATGGAGTCCATCGGCGTCAGCGATTGCACGCCGAGTTCGGTGTCGATCCAGCGCCTCGATAGGTTGTCGAGAATGTGGACGTCGTGTCCCGCGTCTGAGAGATGCAGCGATGTTGGCCAGCCAATGAACCCATCTCCGCCCATCACCGCAATCTTCATCGCATTGCCTCCTGCGTCTTCATCTACTATCGGAAATATCTAAGAACTATGACGATTATTCAAAACTAGTGCGTTGCGGCCTGTCGCCAACAGGCATGCGAGTTTGGAGAAAATTATGGCGGATAACGGTTTTTCGATTTCTGGCGAGCTGACGGAAACGGGACACAGCCTGAACCAGCGCGTGTATTACGAAGACACCGATTTCTCCGGTCTCGTCTATCATGCACGATATCTGCATTTCCTGGAGCGCGGCCGTACCGACTATCTCCGCTGCCTCGGCGTCGAGCAGCGGGTGTTGATCAGCGCCGACGAGGAGGGTCTCGTCTTCGTCGTTCATCGCATGGAAATCGACTTCAGGAGCCCGGCCCGAATGGACGATATCCTGACGATCGTCACGCGGACGGAAAAGGCCGGCGGTGCGAAAATGGTGCTCCAGCAGGAAATCCGCTGCGGCGAAACGCCGCTGATAGCGGCGAAGGTGATCATTGCGGTCATCAACGCCAAGGGAAGGCCGCGGCGGCTTCCGGAGGCGCTGGCCACGAAATTCATGATCAGCGCGAACGCACTCATTCGGTAGTCGATCCGCTACAGTTCGATGACGATCGAAGCATTCTCGCTCTGCAGGCGCTAGTTTGCGGCTTTGGAAATTCCTGAAGGAGCCGCTCATGCCTGCTTTAATTGCCTCCGCCCCTGGCGAAGATCATCTGACGATAACGCCGTCCGTCCTGTATTTTGGAACGCCGGTCGTGCTTATCAGCACGCTCAATCCCGATGGCACCGCCAATATCACCCCCATGTCCTCGGCATGGGCGCTTGGAGACCGAGTCGTCCTGGGTCTTGCCGCCTCAGGGCAAGGGGCTGAAAATCTTCGACGAGAAGGCGAATGTACACTCAATTTTCCGGCCGCCAGACACTGGCACCGGGTGGAACGGATCGCGCGGGCAACAGGCCGCAATCCCGTGCCAGACTACAAGGCACGGATGGGTTACGAATACGCCGCCGACAAGTTTGCCCTCGGTGGTTTCGGGTCGATGGCATCGGAATTGGTGCGTCCTCCCCGTATCTCAGAGTGTCAGATGCAGTGCGAGGCCAAGGTCGTGGCCGTTCACGATGAGGGGAGTGTGGCCGATCCCGTCCACGCTGCCGGCTATCTAATCATCGAAGTGCAGGTCCTGCGCGTCCACGCCCATTCAGAAATCGTCGTGCCTGGCACCAATCACATCAATACGGCCCGATGGACGCCACTTTTCTATGTCTTCCGGCACTATTTCGGCCTGGGTGATGATCTGGGAAAGAACTTCAGAGCTGAAAGCATATGAAGCGGAAGACGAAGCGATCGGCGGGACTTCGGCTCGGTCGCGAGCAATCGCAAGAGCGC
This sequence comes from Rhizobium sp. P32RR-XVIII, assembly GCF_012641395.1. GTDB lineage: Bacteria > Pseudomonadota > Alphaproteobacteria > Rhizobiales > Rhizobiaceae > Rhizobium. The sequence goes on from NZ_JABAIH010000006.1 coordinate 300,032, forward strand.
AGGCTTGTAAAAACTTGAATTTCATGTGAAGGAATTCCGCATCGCAAGTGGAGTTCGGCCCGCCTTTCCAAAGGCTCCGGTCACGTTCGTCCTGCACTAATCTTCAGCGCACACGCTTGCTGTCGTAGTCCGGCACTAACTATCTGTTAACCATAATGGTGTCTTACTGCAGAAGTCAGAGATTGTGCGGTGCACGCCTTCCTTTGACCAAATTTGACGGCAAGGAAGGCGGACAAGAGCTTTAAGCTTGACCAGGGCTTTGGGCGGCGGTCGCCAGACAATTCTTGCGAGATCACTTTCTGTGCCGCCCGGTCAAGCACCGGGCGTTTGGATTCGGGGATTTTGGATCTATGGAACAAGTAGGATTGGCAGCAGCAACGGCCGACGTCAGCCTCTGGTCGCTGTTCATGCAGGCTGGCATCGTCGTCAAGCTGGTCATGCTCGGGCTCATCGCAGCCTCAGTCTGGACCTGGGCGATCATCATCGACAAGTATCTGGCCTACGGGCGCGCACGCCGCCAGTTCGACAAATTCGAACAGGTCTTCTGGTCCGGACAATCGCTTGAAGAACTCTACCGCACGCTTTCGGAACGCAACAACACCGGCCTTGCCTCGATCTTTGTTGCCGCCATGCGCGAGTGGAAGAAATCCTTTGAACGCGGCGCGCGTTCGCCGATCGGCCTGCAGATGCGAATCGACCGTGCGATGGACGTGACGCTCGCTCGTGAATCCGAATTCCTCTCGGCTCGTCTCGGCTCGCTTGCGACGATCGGCTCGGCGGGTCCCTTCATCGGCCTGTTCGGTACCGTGGTCGGTATCATGACCTCGTTCCAGGCGATCGCCGGTTCGAAGTCGACGAACCTCGCGGTCGTTGCTCCCGGTATCGCGGAAGCGCTGCTTGCAACCGCAATCGGCCTTGTCGCGGCTATTCCGGCAGTTATCGCCTACAACAAGTTCTCCGCAGACGCCGGCAAGCTCTCCGGCCGCATGGAAGGCTTTGCGGATGAGTTCTCCGCCATCCTTTCGCGCCAGATCGACGAGAAGCTGCAGCCGCGTCAGGCCGCACAGTAACCACGGAGTACACGACGATGGGTATGGCTGTTGGAGGCAACAACGGAAGCGGTGGCCGCCGCCGTCGCGGTGGCCGGAGCAAAGGGGTTATTTCCGAAATCAACGTGACGCCGCTCGTCGACGTTATGCTCGTGCTGCTCATCATCTTCATGGTGGCTGCGCCGATGATGACTGTTGGCGTGCCGATCGACCTGCCGGAAACGCAGGCCAAGGCGTTGAATTCCGAAACCCAGCCCATCACCATTTCAGTCAAGAACGACGGTGCGGTATTCCTCCAGGAAACACCGATCCCGACCGACGAGATCGCCGCCAAGCTCGAGGCGATCGCGACCACCGGCTATAACGAACGCATTTTTGTGCGCGGCGATGCCACTGCTCCTTACGGCGTGATCGCCGACGTGATGGCACGCATCCAGGGTGCGGGCTTCAAGAACATCGGCCTCGTGACGCAGCAGAAGAAGGACCAGTAGAAAGCAAGATGAAGGCCAGTGTCGTCACATCTGCTGTTCTGCATGGACTCGTGCTCACCTGGGCGCTGGTGACGATTGGCACGCCGGAATCCTTCAAGGTCGACGACTTCGAAGCGATGCCGGTTGATCTGGTTCCCGTCGAATCCATCACCCAGATGCAGCAGGGCGACAAGACGGCGAAGCCCAATGACAAGCCCGCGCCGAAACCGACGTCGAGGCCCGCGGACGTTCCCGATGCCGAAAACCTCGGCGACAACAAGGTCGATCTGAAGACGCCGCCGATCCCGAACGCCAAGCCGAACAACAACGAAAGCACGGCGGCGCCGAAAGCCACCGAAAAGCCGCTCCCCCAGAATGATCCCGTCCCCAACGAGGTGAAGGAGATCATGAAGGAAGACACGGTCGTCGACCAGCCGAAGGAAGTCGCGTCTATCCCTGAGACCAAGCCGGAAGAAGTGACGCCGCCCAAGCCCGAGGAAAAGCCGCCGGAGGAGCAGGCAAAGCCCGAGCCCCCGAAGCCGGATGCCGAAGCGCTGCCGGACAATGTTCCAACACCGGTCGCCAAGCCGCAGGTGAAGCCGCCGGAGCAGAAGCCCGCCGAAAAGCCGCCGGAAAAACCGCAGGAACAGCCTAAGACTGCCGAGAAGCAGCCGGACAAGAAGAAAGCCGACAAGGCACAGGAAAAGGCCAAGGCGTCTTCCTCGAAGGAGAGCGACTTCAACGCCGACGACATAGCGGCGCTGCTGAACAAGCAGGACCCTTCGAATGGCGGCGCCAAGCGTTCGACCGAAGTGGCCTCGTTGGGTGCAAAGAAGTCCAACAACACCGGCTCCAAGCTCAGCATGAGCGAAATGGACGCCCTGCGTAACGCAATTGCCGGCAACTGGCAGATCATACCCGGCCTTGCGGACATGGACCAGGTCCGCATCACCGTCCACATGAAGCTGGACGAAAATGGCGAGATCATCGGAGACCCCGAGGTCGAAGCGACCGGCGGCAACGACGCCACGCGCCGGGCGCTTGCCGGCGGTGCCTATCGTGCCGTCAAACGGTCTGCGCCGTTCACCAACCTTCCAAAAGACAAATATGACGCGTGGAGCGAAGTCATCGTGAACTTCGACCCCAGTCAGATGGCTCTTTAAATGCTGAAAGGCTTGCTCCTCATGACCAAGTGTTCCCTCTTCCGCGCCTTCATGGTGGCGCTCGGCATGGCTGCGACGGCTGCTATTGCAACGCCGGCTCACGCGCTTGTCGAGATCAACATCAACAAGGGCAACGTTGAGCCGCTGCCGATCGCCATCACCGACTTCCTGCAGGGCGACATGGGTGCGCAGGTTTCGCAGGTGATCGCAGCCGACCTGCAGCGTTCCGGCCTGTTTGCGCCGATCAACAAGAATGCCTTCATCGAGAAGATCTCCAATCCGGACCAGGCGCCGCGCTTCGAGGACTGGAAGGTGATCAATGCCCAGGCCCTCGTCACCGGCCGCGTCACGCAGGAAGCGGACGGCCGCCTTCGTGCCGAGTTCCGCCTCTGGGATTCCTTCGCCGGCCAGCAGATGACCGGCCAGCAGTTCTATACGCAACCGGAAAACTGGCGCCGCGTCGCCCATATCATCGCCGACGCGATCTACAAGCAGATTACCGGCGAAGAGGGTTACTTCGATACGCGCGTCGTCTTCGTTTCCGAATCCGGCCCGAAGCAGCAGCGTAAACGTCAGCTCGCCATTATGGACCAGGACGGCTACAACGTCCGCATGCTGACCGACGGTAGCGACCTCGTGCTCACGCCGCGCTTCTCGCCGAACCGGCAGGAAGTGACCTACATGTCCTTCGCTAACCAGCAGCCGCGCGTCTATCTGCTGCAGCTTGAGACCGGACAGCGCGAGGTCGTCGGCAACTTCCCGGGCATGACCTTCTCGCCGCGCTTCTCGCCGGATGGCCAGAAGGTCATCATGAGTCTTCAGCAGGAGGGGAACGCCAATATCTATACGATGGATCTGCGTTCCCGCACCACCACGCGCCTGACCTCCACTGCGGCGATCGACACGTCGCCCTCCTTCTCTCCGGACGGCGGCAGGATCGCTTTCGAAAGCGACCGTGGCGGACATCCGCAGATCTACGTCATGAATGCCGACGGCTCCGGCCAGACGCGCATCTCCTTCGGCGACGGCAATTACTCGACGCCGGTCTGGTCGCCACGCGGCGACCTGATCGCCTTCACCAAGCAGTCGGGCGGCAAGTTCTCGATCGGCGTGATGAAGCCGGACGGTTCGGGAGAGCGTATTCTGACCACGGGCTTCCACAACGAAGGCCCCACCTGGGCACCGAACGGCCGTGTCTTGATGTTCTTCCGTCAGGCAGCCGGTGCGGGTGGCCCGCAACTCTATTCGATAGACCTGACGGGCTACAACGAACAGCTTATCAAGACGCCGTCATATGCATCCGACCCCGCCTGGTCGCCGCTGCTTGAGTAGTGGATGGGCCAGATTTCGCCTTCTTGTCGCCGCAAAGTGTTGGAATTTGGCGATTACGGGGACAAATCAGTAGTTCGTTAACCATACTTTTTGAGTGCCGGTTAACCCAGAACAGTTACAGTCCGGCAACCCTAATGAAATCGCAAGGAGACCGGCCATGAGCCGAATTCAAACCCCGGCAATGAGCCGCATGCAGAATTTCGCCCGCAACCCAGTCATGATCGCACTCGTCGCCGGTTTGGCGCTTGCTGGCTGCGCCAACAAGAAGAACATGGCCAATAGCGCCGGCGATCTCGGCCTCGGTGCCGGTGCAGCAACGCCGGGTTCGGCTCAGGACTTCACCGTCAACGTCGGCGACCGCATCTTCTTCGACACTGACTCCACCTCGATCCGTGCGGATGCTGCTCAGACGCTCGACCGTCAGGCACAGTGGCTCGCCCGCTATCCGAACTATGCGATCACGGTAGAAGGCCATGCCGACGAGCGCGGCACGCGTGAATACAACCTGGCTCTGGGTGCACGCCGCGCCGCTGCAACGAAGGACTACCTCGCTTCGCGCGGCGTTCCGGCTCAGCGCATGAAGACGATCTCCTACGGCAAGGAACGCCCGGTCGCCGTTTGCGATGATATTTCCTGCTGGTCGCAGAACCGCCGCGCAGTTACGGTTCTCGGCGGCGCCGGCATGTAATAACCCGATTTTACATTACTTTTTGGAAAGGCGGTCCGCTTGCGGGCCGCCTTTTCTTTTTGAACACACTTTGGCCAGACTCCGTTGCTTTTTGAGAGCAATTAGCAAAATCTCCTGTTCGTGCCTTGGAGCGCGAAGAATCACTGGGACAGGACGATACCTATGAAGAAACTTGTCGTGGCAGGCTTGCTCTGCCTCGCGGCCGTAACCGGAACCGAGCGAGCGGCTTATTCCGCTTCGTTTCTAGGCTTGAACTTTGGCGGCAGGCCCGCGCAGAGCCAGGCGCAGACGCCGCCTGTCGTCGACGTGCAGAGCAGCGGCACCGAGATGCGCGTGCAACAGCTGGAAGAGCAACTGCGTCAGCTCAACGGCCGTATCGAGGAAATGAGCTACCAGATCCTGCAGATGCAGGAATCGCTGCGCAAGACGCAGGAGGACAACGAATTCCGGTTCCAGGACCTGGAAAAGAGCGGCGGCTCCGCCGGATCGAAGGGCAGCACGAAGAAGAGCGAGGCTGATATACAGGCTCCGGCTTCGGGCCAGGCCGACGCACGGCCACAGCGCCAGAGCGATGACGTCGCGACAATCATCGAGACACCGCAGGGAGCCGAAACGGCTCCCTCCAACGGCGTTCCGTCGAACGGCGATCTCGGCCGTCCGCCGCCGCAGCTGGGCTCGATCCAGTTCGATCAGAGCGGTAACCCGATCGGCGGCAGTGTGAACCAGAATGCGGAAGTCGGCTCCGCTCCGCTGCCGGATGTGAACACCCCTACCTCGCAGCAACAGACTGCCTCTCTCGGCAGCGAGGCCGATCAGTACAAGGCGGCCTATGGTCATGTCCTCTCCGGCGATTATGCTGTCGCTGAACAGCAATTCACCCAGTATATCGCGCAGTATCCGGGCAGCGCTCGGGCTGCTGATGCCAATTTCTGGCTCGGTGAGGCGCTTTATTCCCAAGGCAAGTACAACGAAGCCGCGAAGACCTTTTTGAACGCTCACCAGAAATACGGCTCCTCCGAGAAGGCGCCCGAAATGTTGCTGAAGCTCGGCATGTCGCTGGCAGCTCTCGACAATGTCGATACCGCCTGCGCGACGCTTAAAGAAGTCAGCAAGCGCTATCCGAAAGCCTCGCGGGCCGTCATAAGCAAGGTTGCGAGCGAACAGAAGCGCCTCGCCTGCTAAGGGTTTCCGGTTTGTCTCCGGAAGCCGTTCTTTCACCCGAGGCAGCGGCTCGCCGCTTACTCCATTCGCTTGCCAGCCCCACGCGCATCCTCGTCGCGATCTCTGGCGGCAGCGATTCGACCGGCCTGCTTCTGGCCCTTTCCGAGGCATTGAAGGCCGAACCCGACCCGAAAATTTCCCTATGCGCCGCGACAATCGATCACGATCTGCGCGCAGGTTCTGCAGATGAGGCGCGCCAAGTTGCAGCCCTCTGCACGTCGCTCCACATTCCGCACGCGACCCGCGTCTGGCGCGGTGCCAAACCGAAGACCGGCATCATGGCTGCCGCACGCGAAGCGCGCTACGCGCTGCTGGCCGATGCAGCGGCGGAACTGAGGGCTGATCTGGTCGTGACCGCGCATACGCTGGACGACCAGCGGGAAACCCTGGCGATGCGCAGCACGCGAAGCGACAGCCTCACCACCGGGATTGCCGATGCGGTTCTGTTTGATCGCCGGATCTGGATTGTCCGGCCGCTTCTATCCTGTCTGCGTACCGATATCCGGGCATATCTTACGGCGCGCGGTGCCACGTGGCTTGATGATCCGAGCAATGAAAATATGAAATACGAGCGCGTGCGGACGCGCGCGGCATTGGCGGGCGAGGGGACTGTTCAAGACGAGCCGGCGGCTGCAGATGCCCGTTTGGCACTTGCGAGCCAGGCGATGGCCTGGGCCGGCCAGTATTTTAAACTTCCTGTCGAAGGTTTGGGGCATGTTGCCCGAGACGGTCTTTCGGCATCCGGGCCGGTAATAAGTTACGCCCTCGGCCGCCTGGCCGCGGTCTTCGGGGGGCAGCCGTTTCCTCCCGGACGCACGCAGATAGCGCGCGTCGTCGGCTTCGTGACTGCCGGCGTTCCCGGCCGGATGACAGTCGGCCGGGTGGTATTCGATCTCCGGCGAGACGGCCTTTACTTGACCCGCGAGGACCGCGGCATGTTGCCACTGGTGCTTGCGCAGGGAGCGCGTGGGATATGGGACGGGCGGGTCGTCATCAAGAATAACTCGCCGTTCAGCCTGGAGATTGATACGCATTCGGCGCTGGATGCAGGTCATCGCGCCAACGGCTGCCTTTTTCCTTTGCCTGTATCTAGTGCACTGGAGTTCTCGGGCGAGCGCGAGCTTGAGGGCGCGAAGGCCGCGCACCTACCCAAGGCTGCCCTCAAGCGAGCACTGGCAGCGCAACCATATGTTCGGGTCGCTGAAAACCTGCCGGCTGATTTTCATCTGGATGTGAGCGCGACGCCTTATTTTGCACCGTTCGACCGCTTTTTGACACGATTCGACTTCATCTTTGCTGGAAGCCTCGCGGCGGCTTTTGGAACGCGCCCCTATCCAAGCCCGCCTTTAGGTCTTATTGACGGAAAAACCAACTGACAGAGTGGATCGCCTTGGCAATGGCACAGCGCAACCCTATGTTAGAGGCCAAATAAGACGGTTGCCATGAGGCTGCTGTTCCAGTGCTGGGGAGTTCGATGAACCCTAACTTACGAAATTTCGCCTTGTGGGCAATCATAGCGCTTTTGCTGATTGCCCTTTTCAGCATGTTCCAGACGACGCCGGCGCAAACCAGCTCGCGTGATATCCCTTACTCGCAGTTTATGCGTGAGGTCGATGCGGGCCGCGTCAAGGAGGTTGTCGTCACCGGCAACCGTGTCTCCGGAAGCTATGTTGAAAACGGCACCACCTTCCAGACCTATTCTCCTGTTGTCGATGACAGCCTTCTCGATCGCCTGCAGTCGAAGAACGTGGTCGTTTCGGCCCGTCCGGAAACCGATGGTTCGTCCGGCTTCCTGAGCTATCTCGGTACGCTGCTGCCGATGCTGCTCATTCTGGGCGTCTGGCTGTTTTTCATGCGGCAGATGCAGGGCGGCTCGCGCGGCGCGATGGGCTTCGGCAAGTCCAAGGCCAAGCTTCTGACCGAAGCGCATGGCCGCGTGACCTTCGATGACGTCGCCGGTGTCGATGAAGCCAAGCAGGACCTTGAAGAAATCGTCGAATTCCTGCGCGATCCGCAGAAATTCCAGCGTCTCGGCGGCAAGATTCCGCGCGGCGTGCTGCTCGTCGGCCCTCCGGGCACGGGTAAGACGCTGCTCGCCCGCTCCGTTGCCGGCGAAGCCAACGTTCCGTTCTTCACGATTTCCGGTTCCGACTTCGTCGAAATGTTCGTCGGTGTCGGCGCAAGCCGTGTCCGCGACATGTTCGAGCAGGCCAAGAAGAATGCGCCCTGCATCATCTTCATCGACGAAATCGATGCCGTCGGTCGTCACCGCGGTGCCGGTCTCGGCGGTGGCAACGACGAACGTGAGCAGACGCTCAACCAGTTGCTGGTCGAGATGGACGGCTTCGAGGCCAACGAAGGCATCATCCTGATTGCCGCGACCAACCGTCCCGACGTTCTCGACCCGGCGCTGCTGCGTCCGGGCCGCTTCGACCGTCAGGTCGTCGTTCCGAACCCGGATATCGTCGGCCGTGAGCGGATCCTCAAGGTTCATGCCCGCAACGTTCCGCTGGCGCCGAATGTCGATCTCAAGGTTCTTGCCCGCGGCACGCCCGGTTTCTCCGGCGCAGACCTCATGAACCTCGTCAACGAAGCCGCCCTCATGGCCGCACGTCGCAACAAGCGCGTCGTCACCATGCAGGAGTTCGAAGACGCCAAGGACAAGATCATGATGGGCGCCGAGCGTCGCTCTTCGGCAATGACCGAGGCGGAAAAGAAGCTCACGGCGTATCACGAAGCCGGTCACGCCATCACGGCGCTCAACGTTGCCGTTGCCGATCCGCTGCACAAGGCGACGATCATTCCGCGTGGCCGCGCTCTCGGCATGGTCATGCAGCTCCCCGAGGGCGACCGCTATTCGATGAGCTATAAGTGGATGGTCTCGCGCCTCTGCATTATGATGGGCGGCCGCGTCGCCGAAGAATTGACGTTCGGCAAGGAGAACATCACCTCCGGCGCATCTTCGGATATCGAGCAGGCCACCAAGCTTGCCCGCGCCATGGTCACGCAGTGGGGCTTCTCCGATCAGCTCGGCCAGGTGTCCTACGGCGAGAACCAGCAGGAAGTCTTCCTTGGACATTCCGTCTCGCAGACGAAGAATGTTTCCGAAGCAACGGCCCAGAAGATCGATAACGAAGTCCGTCGGCTGATTGACGAGGCATACACGCAGGCCCGCGATATCCTCACCGAAAAGCATGACGATTTCGTAGCGCTTGCCGAAGGCTTGCTCGAATACGAGACGCTGACCGGCGAAGAAATCAAGGCGCTGCTGCGTGGCGAAAAGCCCGCTCGCGACCTCGGCGACGATGCGCCTCCGAGCCGCGGTTCGGCCGTGCCGAAGGCCGGTGCACGCCCCGCGTCCAAGGGCGACGAGGCGGAAGGTGGCCTCGAGCCCCAGCCGCACTGACGCAAGTAACTTGAATGGACAAAGGTCGGATTCTCCAGCAGGAGGTCCGGCCTTTTTCTATTGGTAACGGGATATAATCAATTTTCTTTGTAATTTACGTGATGGCGCCTACGATTTATGGCATGCCGCTATCATGGGAAGCCGCAATTTCGCTTTGTATTGGGACTGATAGTCCTCGGCTGATTTTGCGGGAGGTTCCGCGGCCTTATATGGCTCGCTGAAAAACAATATAGAGGTACATATGAAAAGACGTTACTTCGGCACCGACGGTATTCGCGGGCAATCGAACGTGTTCCCGATGACGCCGGATCTGGCGATGCGCGTCGGCATTGCCGTCGGCACGATCTTCCGCAACGGCAATCATCGCCACCGGGTCGTGATCGGCAAGGATACGCGCCTTTCCGGCTACATGCTGGAAAACGCCATGGTTGCCGGATTCACGGCCGCTGGCCTCGACGTCTTCCTGCTTGGCCCGATCCCAACGCCCGCCGTTGCCATGCTCACCCGCTCGCTGCGCGCCGATGTGGGCGTAATGATCTCCGCTTCGCATAACCCCTACGAGGACAACGGCATCAAGCTCTTCGGTCCCGACGGATACAAGCTCTCCGACGATATCGAATCGCAGATCGAAGAACTGTTGGAGAAAGACCTTTATACCCAACTCGCAAAGTCTGACTACATCGGCCGCGCCAAGCGAGTCGATGGCGTGCACGACCGTTACATCGAGCATGCAAAGCGCACGCTGCCGCGTGATGTGACGCTGCAGGGGCTGAGGGTTGCGATCGACTGCGCCAATGGCGCCGCCTATAAGGTCGCACCGGCGGTGCTCTGGGAACTCGGTGCCGACGTCGTCACCATCGGCAACGAGCCGAATGGCGTTAACATCAATTTGAATTGCGGTTCCACCAGCCCCGTCACTCTGCAAAAGAAGGTCGATGAGGTGCGGGCGGACATCGGTATCGCTCTGGATGGTGATGCCGACCGGGTTATCATCGTGGACGAAAACGGTGCGCTGGTCGATGGCGACCAGCTGATGGCGGTGATCGCCGAAACCTGGGCGGAAAGCCAGCAGCTTCGCGGTAACGGCATCGTCGCCACTGTCATGTCGAACCTTGGCCTGGAGCGCTTCCTCAGAGGCAAGGGAATGGGCCTTGCCCGCACCAAAGTCGGCGACCGCTATGTCGTCGAGCATATGCGCCAGAACAATTTCAACGTTGGCGGCGAGCAATCTGGCCATATCGTGCTTTCGGACTACGGCACGACCGGGGACGGGTTGGTTGCCGCGTTGCAGATCCTCGCTGCCGTCAAGCGAACCGGCAAGACCGTCAGCGAAGTCTGCCGGCGTTTCGAGCCGGTGCCGCAGCTTCTCCGCAATGTCCGCATTTCCGGCGGCAAGCCGCTGGAAGACCTGCACGTCCAACAGGCGATCGCTGACGCGGAAGCCGAGCTTGCCAAGAACGGTCGCCTCGTTATCCGCCCTTCGGGCACCGAGCCGCTGATCCGCGTGATGGCGGAAGGCGACGACAGGGCGCAGATCGAGCGTATCGTCAACGAACTGATCGGCACGATCTCGGGCGTCAGAACCGCGGCTTGAATCGTTTGCGATTGTTGAGTGAGAGCCGGCGCTCAGTCGCCGGCTTTTTCATGTCCGCCTAGCGAGCCAGACGGTGTGGCCGCCGCAGGCCGGGTCTTCGACCATGTGATCAACAACCGAGAAACCGTGTTCCGACAGCAGGCTGCGATACTCCGCGCCGTCAAGGCTGCTGTGATAGAGCGGCTCACCGCAGAACGTTCCCATCGCCTCGCCATAGGCAGACCCGCTCGTAAACATCAGCGCCGCGCCATCTACCGCATGCGCCGCGAAGACGGCAAATATCCGCCGCTGATCCTCTGGTCTCAGGTGGAAGAAGCTGTCCCAGGCAATCAGCCCGTCGAAGCTCGTTCCGAGCGACAGGGCGCGCATGTCGGCGACGTGCCACGTGTGGGTGGGAAAGCGTTCCTTGCACAGGGCGATCAGCGAGGGCGAACTATCGACTCCCGTAAGGGCATAGCCGCTTTCGATGAAATGCCTTGCGAGAGGCTCGCCGGAGCCGCAGCCCATATCGAGGATCGTGCCGCCCCGCGGCAGGAGGCTGGCAAATCGATCCAGCCAGCTGCGCTCGAACAGGTTTTTCCCACGGCTCGCATCCCACACGGCAGCATGCCGCTCATAAAGCGCGGAGATTTTTTCGGCAGGATTCGGGTCACTCATTTATTCAGGCCAGCCCTTCAAGAGAACGTTCGCCGATCAAATACATCACGAACCGGTCCGAGCGAAGGCGTAAGGAGGGGTTGCGGCGCTCCAATCCCTAAAGTCGTACCACCTGATAGGATGAATTGACTTATCGGAAGGGAAACATAACTTTTTCTTGATCGCAAATGATGTTTGCGGGGCTGAAGGACGACAGCGAGATCAACAATCGTTTCTCCGATCTGAAGCAATTTTCCCAAAAGGTCAGAACGGATGTGGTGGATGCTGCAGGGGATCGCCCACAGGATCGCTTCGCCGTTGTCATTGTCGGCGTGACGTGTTCATGAGATAATGCTGAAAAATACAGCGGTGGATTGCGGATTTCGCTCATTGGTGGCGGGATCGCGGTTCAAGGAGCAGGCAATGGCTATCGTGCTGGTTCTGGTTCTGATTGTCGTAGGATCCGTCGTGTTCCATCTGCTTAGCCCGTGGTGGTCGACGCCGATCGCGTCCAACTGGAGCTACATCGACAGCACGCTTACCATCACCTTCATCATCACCGGCATCGTCTTCGTCGCGGTGGTGTCGTTCATGGCCTATTGCGTCTTCCGGTTCCGGCACAGGCCGGGAAACCGGGCGATGTACGAGCCGGAAAACCGGCGGCTGGAAATATGGCTTGCGGTGGTAACGTCCGTCGGCGTTGCCGCAATGCTTGCTCCCGGTCTCTTCGTGTGGAAGCAATTCATCACCGTGCCGGCCGATGCGCAGCAGATAGAGGTGGTCGGCCAGCAGTGGCAGTGGAGTTTCCGCCTGCCCGGAGCAGACGGAAAGCTGGGCAAGTTCGATACCCGTGATATCAGCCCGGACAATCCCCTTGGCCTGACCAAGAGCGACGCTTCGGGTCTCGATGACGTGATCGTCGAGGGAGGTGAACTGCATCTGCCCATCGGCAAACCGGTCAAGGTCCTGCTTCGCTCGACCGACGTCCTGCATGACTTCTACGTGCCGGAGTTCCGGGCCAAGATGGATATGATTCCCGGTATGGTGACCTACTTCTGGTTCACGCCGACACGGACCGGGACGTTCGAGATTCTTTGTGCCGAGCTCTGTGGTGTCGGGCATCCGCAGATGCGCGGCACGGTCATGGTCGATGAGGAGACGGCCTATCAGGCTTGGCTGCAGCAGCAGCCGACCTTCACGCAGATGCTCGCATCGGGAGAGACGCAGCCGGCCGAACAGCGGCAATAGCTACCGGAGGAACAGGGAGGATATAGATATCATGGTCGATATTCGATCGGGCGCCGGGGAGATCATCCCGCCTGCGGAAGTCGAGGATGTGGAACTCTATCATCCGAGGAGCTGGTGGACGAAATATGTCTTCAGCCAGGATGCCAAGGTTATCGCGGTCCAATATTCCGTGACGGCCATGTCGATCGGATTTGTCGCGCTCGTGCTGTCCTGGCTGATGCGCATCCAGCTCGCCTTTCCCGGTTACTTCGCATTCATCGATCCGGAGCACTATTACCAGTTCATCACCATGCATGGCATGATCATGGTGATCTATCTCCTGACTGCGTTGTTTCTCGGCGGCTTCGGCAACTACCTCATTCCTCTGATGCTCGGGGCTAGGGACATGGTGTTCCCCTATGCCAACATGCTGAGCTACTGGGTCTATCTGCTGGCCGTGCTGGTGCTGGTCGCGAGCTTCTTCGCACCGGGCGGACCGACCGGCGCCGGCTGGACGCTCTATCCGCCGCAAGCCATTCTCTCCGGAACGCCCGGCGGGCAGGACTGGGGCATCATCCTGATGCTGTCGTCGCTGATCCTGTTCATCATCGGCTTCACGATGGGCGGCCTGAATTATGTCGTGACCGTGCTGCAGGGCCGCACGCGTGGCATGACGCTGATGCGCATGCCGCTGACGGTCTGGGGGATTTTCACCGCGACGGTGATGGCGCTCCTTGCCTTTCCAGCACTTTTCGTCGCTTCCGTCATGATGCTGTTCGACCGGGTGCTCGGAACGAGCTTCTTCATGCCGGCCATCGTGGAGATGGGCGAGCAGCTCCCGCATGCCGGCGGCAGCCCCATCCTGTTCCAGCATCTCTTCTGGTTCTTCGGTCACCCCGAGGTCTATATCGTGGCGCTTCCTGCCTTCGGGATTGTTTCCGATCTCATCAGCACGCATGCGCGAAAGAACATCTTTGGCTACCGCATGATGGTGTGGGCGATCCTGATCATCGGTGGACTGAGCTTCATCGTCTGGGCGCACCACATGTATGTCAGCGGCATGAACCCGAATTTCGGCTTCTTCTTCGCCACGACGACGCTGATCATCGCAGTGCCGACCGCGATCAAAGTCTACAACTGGGTGCTGACGCTCTGGCGGGGCGATATTCACCTGACGCTGCCGATGCTTTTTGCGCTCGCCTTCATCGTGACTTTCGTCAACGGCGGCCTGACCGGGCTGTTTCTCGGCAATGTCGTTGTGGATGTGCCGCTGTCGGACACGATGTTCGTTGTCGCGCATTTCCACATGGTCATGGGCGTGGCGCCGATCCTCGTCATCTTCGGTGCGATCTATCATTGGTATCCGAAGGTGACCGGACGGATGCTGGACGAGACACTCGGACAGATTCATTTCTGGACCACGTTCGTCGGCACCTATGCGATCTTCTTCCCGATGCACTATCTCGGGCTGATCGGAGTGCCTCGCCGCTATTACGAGCTCGGCGAAACGGCTTTCGTTCCACCATCCGCCCATACGCTGAATATCTTCATCACCGTCATGGCGCTGATCGTCGGGGCGGCGCAGATCGTCTTCCTGTTCAACCTGGTCTGGAGCCTTTTCAGGGGCCGGGAGGCCGGCGGCAATCCATGGCATGCGACGACGCTCGAGTGGCAGACACCGCAAACCCCTCCAGTCCATGGCAACTGGGGCAAGGAACTGCCGGTGGTCTATCGCTGGGCCTATGACTACAGCGTGCCGGGCAGCGGCCGGGATTTCCTTGCGCAGAACGATCCGGGCACCGGCAGGATGGCGCACGGAGCAGCCTCATGACCGTCATCGTCATCTTCCTGGCGATCATCGCCGTCATTGTGCTGTGGTGGTCGGCACATCACCGGCTGGCATCCAAGCCGTGGCTGGAAGTGGGCCTCTTGCCCGACGCGCGCGGTGCAAGCCGGTTGCCGATCGAGCCCGCCAGGGTCGGCCTCGGGGTTTTCCTTGGCGTCGTGGGAGCCCTCTTCGCGCTGCTCATCAGCGCCTACTTCATGCGCATGACGGCCGCCGACTGGTGGGCAACGCCAGTTCCCCGGCTGCTGTGGGTGAACACCGCTGCGCTCGCGCTCAGCAGTGCGTCAGTCGAATGGGCCAAGTTCGAGGCACGGCGCGGACGAAGCGACGTCATGCTGATTGCGCTTCTCCTGGGATTGTCGACGGCGGTGCTCTTCATTACCGGGCAAGTCATGGCATGGCGGGAGCTTGTGGCGGCAGGCTACGTGCTTGCCGACAATCCGGCGAACAGTTTCTTCTACATGCTCACCGGCCTGCATGGGCTCCACATCCTGGGCGGCCTGGCGGTGCTCGGCCGCACGACGGCGCATGCCTTCGACGGTCGCTTCCCTCGTCGAAGATTGCTCCTCAGCCTCGATCTGTGCGCCATCTACTGGCACTTCATGCTCTTCGTCTGGCTGGTTCTCTTCGCACTCTTTGAAGGCTGGGCGAATGACTTCGTCGACCTTTGCCGCCAGTTGATTTCGTGAGGAATGAAAGATGGCTCAGTTCACGCAAGTAGAAACCGGAGAAACGCTCGAACAACCCGAGGGGTTGCGTGGGGTTGTGGCGGATATCTCCTCGGACCAGCGGGCGTTCAAGCGTGTATCCTGGGGGAAGGCCATGATGTGGATCTTCCTCCTCAGCGATACCTTCGTCTTCGGCTGCTTTCTGCTTGCTTACATGACCGCGCGCATGTCGACGCCGGTTCCGTGGCCCAATCCGAGCGAAGTTTTCGCGCTTCACATCGGAGGGCAGGACGTTCCGCTGATCCTGATTGCGATCATGACCTTCGTCCTCATCAGCAGTAGCGGCACCATGGCGATGGCCGTCAATTTCGGGTATCGCCGCGAGCGCGGCCGCACCGCGGCCCTCATGCTGCTCACGGCTGCCCTCGGCGCGACTTTCGTCGGCATGCAAGCGTTCGAATGGACGAAGCTGATTACGGAGGGTGTGCGGCCCTGGGGGAATCCGTGGGGCGCGGCGCAATTCGGCTCCTCCTTCTTCATGATCACCGGATTTCACGGCACCCATGTCACAATAGGCGTGATTTTCCTCCTCATCATTGCCCGCAAGGTCTGGCGGGGTGATTTCGACACGGAGCGGCGTGGCTTTTTCACCAGCCGCAAGGGAAACTACGAAAGCGTTGAGATCATGGGTCTCTATTGGCACTTCGTCGATCTCGTCTGGGTATTCATCTTCGCATTCTTCTATCTGTGGTGAGGATTGCCATGGCACAGGCGCAAACGCATTCTGGACAGCAGCACCCCGTCAAGCTCTATCTCCTGGTCTGGGGGCTGCTCTTCGTTCTCAGCACCTTTTCCTACCTTGTCGATTATTTCGGCATCCAGGGTTATCCGCGGTGGTTCCTGATCATATTGTTCATGATGCTGAAGGCCGGTTTGATCGTTGCCGTCTTCATGCACATGGCCTGGGAGCGGCTGGCACTCGTCTATGCAATTCTCGTCCCGCCCGTCCTCGTGCTCGTTTTCGTCGCGATGATGGTCTCGGAATCGCACTACACGATCTTTACGCGGCTAACGTTTTCCAGTGCGGGCCTTTAGGGTTTCCGCTTGGCGGGCGATATGCATCGAAGAAAAGTCGGTGGAGGGCTTTCTCGCCGAGCGGCGCTTACGAGGGGCGCCGCCCAAAAGAGACTGTCAAGCTAGGCGCTGACCGATCAACAAAGAACATAGCGGGCTGTGACCAATAGAAAGGCCGTCCCGTTTGGTCTTGGCACTCGATGTAAATCATGCCCGCGATAGCCCGCGCTTCAGCAGCGGATGCGAACACGCACACGGGGAGGATTCCGAAAGACGCCTCCGCACCAGGGGGTAGATTGGCGGGCGTCGGGGTAACGATGTTCCATTCTCTCGTATAAGGCGGGGAGCTTAGCTCGCTTGGATCAAGCGGGCGCTCTTTGTCGTCCACAGTTATCCGCTCAGGCCTGAACCATATCGATACCGACAGGGCCGGTCCGGCGCCATGGTTGAACAGCTGGCCATAGCGACCGTCTAGATAGATAGCCTTTTGCCCAGCTTCGATCGACTTCAAGAAGTTGACGACGTCCGGATCCTGTTGGGACAACCCGGGGATTGCAGTCAAGTTGTGTATGATCGCCTTTACTTGCTGGCCGCCAATATTGAAGAGGAGATTGGGCTCAATTTTGGAAAGCCTATCCTTTCGGCTATTATTTAGGGTTGCAATGCCAAGCGCCACGGAAACGGCTATGCCAATTCCCGCGATGAGAGTTGAGGCGACCTGGGCCCAGGGGACAAGCTCTTGAATTGTCACACTTTGCCGTCCTGAGAGGGGTAAGGCTTCTCAGGCCACTTTTCGAGCCATCCCGAGCCATTACACCGCTGACAGACACGTAGCTGCGCTGGCGGAACAGGAGCGCCCTTGGGGTTGCAAGCAGGACACGGTATTCTGTCGCCCCACGACATTTGCGCAATCCTCCGATGTGCTAATTTACTGAATGAATGTCCTAATATTCTGTCTATCTAATATAATAGCGCCTGCATCCCTGGGATGACAAGGATCGCTGCTGCCAGTATCAGTCTGAAGTCGGCAGTTATTCCTTAGAGACCGACCAAAGTCAGGGCAGTTGAACTTCAGCCGATGTGAATTCTTCAGCCGCAACGAATTTCCGCTAGTCTAAAAGCCGGAAAATCTTCGCGCTTTCTAAAATTCATAGTTAATGTTTACAGTTAAGCGGCTTTTAACATTTCCCATTCATTATCCATGAAAAGCGTATCACATTGGCGGGGTGCCCACTCTGCCGATGCAACCGGATCTTGGAGTGGATCATGAAAAGAAGCTTGTCCGGCATCCTTGCCGCATTGCTTGTCACATCAAATGCGTTCGCGGCCGATCTCGCTCCTGTCGAGCCGGTTCCGGAAATCCCGCCGGAAGTCACCGTCACCGAAGCCACGGGGTGGTATCTTCGTGGCGACGTCGGATATGGCTGGACCGATCTGCGTGGGGCGCGCTACTTCCAGGGTAGCAACGGCAATGAGGTCGACTTCACCAGCGCCGATCTGCGCGATGCCTTCACGGCGGGCGGTGGTGTTGGTTACCAGGTAAACAACTACTTCCGGACGGATTTGACGCTTGACTATCTGGGTGAGGCTGATTTCCATGGCTCGACCACAGGCACGTGCGGCTTTGCACCTGTTGCTTGCACCTCGAGCGACGTATCCTCGCTCACGGCTTGGTCGCTGATGGCCAATGCCTATGTCGATCTAGGTACCTATGGCTATTTCACGCCCTACGTCGGCGCAGGTATCGGCGGCACCTACGTCAAGTGGAAGGATCTCCACAACACGTCTTGCGCCGACGACGGTTCGGGATGCGATGACGAAGTCACCCATCATGGCCGCAGCGGCTGGCGGTTCAGCTACGGACTCATGGCCGGCGCCTCGATCGATGTCACCTGCAACGTCAAGGCCGATGTCGGTTATCGTTTCCTGCATGTGAACGGCGGCGACATGTTCGGTTTTGCGGAAAATGGCGGTCCCGGTCGTGACAAGGGCTTCAATGTGCACGAAGCCCGCATCGGCGCTCGCTATCTTTTCGGCGGTTGCCAGCAGGCCTCCTACGAGCCGCCGCCGGAAATCCCGCTGCAGCAGCCGGTCTACAAGTAAG
Source organism: Rhizobium sp. P32RR-XVIII (assembly GCF_012641395.1). Lineage (GTDB taxonomy): Bacteria > Pseudomonadota > Alphaproteobacteria > Rhizobiales > Rhizobiaceae > Rhizobium. The sequence continues at coordinate 318,510 of NZ_JABAIH010000006.1, forward strand.
AGCGATCTCCGCGAACCATTTGAAAGCCGCCCTTCGGGGCGGCTTTTTCGTTTTCGTTTCATCGTGCCTGCGGCAAAAAATCCTCCAGCTGCGACACTTCCCCAGTTGACTACGGTCGCGACCCTCTATATCCACGGCGGCGGGACACTCCTCCCCAACGAGGAGCTATCTATCTGGAAGGATAGCACATGGCGAAGACCGCAAAGCCGGACGTACGTCCGCAAAATACCCATTTTTCTTCTGGCCCCTGCTCGAAGCGCCCTGGTTGGACGCTTGATGCTCTTTCCGACGCGCCTCTCGGGCGTTCGCATCGCGCGAAGATCGGCAAGACGAAACTGAAGCAGGCCATCGATCTTACCCGCGAAATTCTGGAAGTGCCGGCGGACTACCGCATCGGCATCGTTCCGGCATCGGATACCGGCGCCGTTGAGATGGCGCTCTGGTCGCTGCTCGGTGAGCGCGGCGTCGACATGCTCGCTTGGGAAAGCTTCGGCGCAGGCTGGGTCACCGACGTGGTCAAGCAGCTGAAGCTCAAGGACGTGCGCAAGCTAGAAGCCGGCTACGGTGAGCTTCCCGACCTTTCCACCGTGGATTTCGACCGCGACGTGGTCTTCACCTGGAACGGCACCACTTCCGGCGTTCGCGTTGCGAACGGCGATTTCATTCCTGATAATCGCAAGGGTCTGACGATCTGCGATGCGACTTCTGCCGCTTTCGCGCAGAACCTCGATTTTGCCAAGCTCGACGTCGTCACTTTCTCCTGGCAGAAGGTTCTGGGCGGCGAAGGCGCACATGGCATCATCATCCTGTCGCCGCGCGCCGTCGAGCGCCTCGTCACCTACGTGCCGGCCTGGCCGCTGCCGAAGATCTTCCGCATGACATCCGGCGGCAAGTTGATCGAAGGCATCTTCACCGGCGAGACGATCAATACGCCTTCGATGCTCTGCGTCGAGGACTATATCGATGCGCTCCTTTGGGCCAAGCAGCTCGGCGGCCTCAAGGCTCTGATGGCGCGCGCCGATGCGAACGCCAAGGTAATTGCCGACTTCATCGCAGCCAACGACTGGATCGCCAATCTCGCCGTCAAGCCGGAAACGGCATCCAACACGTCGATCTGCCTGAAGATCGTCGACAAGGACATTACGGCGCTTTCCGACGACGAGCAGGCGAACTTCGCCAAGGGCCTCGTCTCGCTGCTCGAGAAGGAAGGTGTCGCCTACGACATCGGCCATTATCGCGACGCGCCGTCGGGTCTGCGCATCTGGGCGGGCGCCACGATCGAGACCGCCGACATGCAGAAGCTGATGCCCTGGCTGTCCTGGGCCTTCGAAACGCAGAAGGCGGCGCTTTCCCAGGCTGCTGCCTGATGTGATCGGCTCCGCTCGCTGAGCGGAGCCCAGCATTCCCGATTTTCATCCATCGCTGAACACTTTTGAAGGAAGCCCCCCAAATGGCACCTCGCGTTCTCGTATCCGACGAACTGTCGGAAACCGCCGTCCAGATCTTCCGTGATCGCGGCGTCGAAGTCGATTTCCAGCCGCAACTCGGCAAGGACAAGGACAAGCTCGCCGAAATCATCGGCAATTATGACGGCCTCGCCATCCGCTCCGCTACCAAGGTGACGGAAAAACTGATCGCCGCCGCGACCAATCTCAAGGTCATCGGACGCGCCGGCATCGGCGTCGACAACGTTGAGATTCCGGCCGCTTCGCGCCGCGGTATCATCGTCATGAACACGCCCTTCGGCAACTCGATCACCACAGCCGAGCACGCTATCGCGCTGATGTTCGCCGTTGCCCGCCAGCTTCCGGCAGCCGACACCTCGACCCAGGCCGGCAAGTGGGAAAAGTCGAAGTTCATGGGTGTCGAGATCACCGGCAAGACGCTGGGCGTCATCGGCGCGGGCAATATCGGCTCGATCGTCTGCGCCCGCGCCATCGGCCTCAAGATGCACGTTCTCGCCTATGACCCCTTCCTCTCCAAGGAGCGCGCCGAGGAAATGGGCGTCACCAAGGTCGAGCTCGATGAGCTGCTCGCCAAGGCTGACTTCATCACGCTGCATGTGCCGATGACAGACAAGACGCGCGGCATCCTCAACAAGGAAGCACTGGCGAAGACCAAGCCCGGCGTGCGCATCATCAACTGTGCCCGTGGCGGCCTTGTCGACGAAGCGGCTCTTGCGGAAGCGATCAAGTCCGGCCATGTCGCCGGTGCAGCCTTCGATGTCTTCGAAGTTGAGCCGGCCAAGGAAAGCCCACTTTTCGGCTTGCCGAACGTCGTTTGCACACCGCATCTCGGCGCATCGACCACGGAAGCTCAGGAAAACGTTGCGCTGCAGGTTGCCGAGCAGATGTCGGATTACCTGATCAAGGGTGCCGTTTCCAACGCGATCAACATGCCGTCGATCACGGCCGAGGAAGCGCCGATCCTCAAGCCCTTTATCAAGCTTGCCGACGTGCTCGGCGCCTTCGTAGGACAGGTGACAGAAAGCGCCATCAAGGAGATCGAGATCCTTTATGACGGTTCGACGGCCGGGATGAACACCAGGGCTCTGACAAGCGCGGTGCTGGCCGGTCTTATCCGCCCGCAGGTTGCGGACGTGAACATGGTTTCGGCGCCGATCATGATCAAGGAAAAGGGCATCATCCTTTCCGAGGTCAAGCGCGACAAGACCGGCGTCTTTGACGGCTATATCAAGCTGACGGTGACGACGGCGAACCAGACTCGCTCCATCGCGGGCACAGTGTTTTCCGACGGCAAGCCGCGCTTCATCCAGATCAAGGGCATCAACCTCGACGCCGATGTCGGTTCGCACATGGTCTACATCACCAACACCGACGTTCCCGGCATGATCGGCTTCATCGGAACGACGTTGGGTGCGGCGGGCGTCAACATCGCCAACTTCCAGCTCGGCCGCGACAGGCAGGGCGGAGATGCGATCGCACTCCTCTATGTCGACGGACCGATCGGCGATGACGTCCTCACCAAGCTGACGGCCCACCAGGCTATCCGCCAGGCGAAGCCCTTGGTCTTTGCGGTCGAGTAGATTTCCTCCCAAGGAAGAACGAGAAAGCCGGGCGCAGGGGACTGCGCCCGGCTTTTTTATTTTTGATGGATCGATGCTGCGGAGATCACGCGCCCGTATCGGGTTTGCTCGTTTCCGGAGCGTCCGCAGGCGGAGCATCCGAAGCCGGCGCGTTGGCGGCCGGCTTTGGATCAGCCGCCGCCGGCCAGGTCAGATAGTAATACTGGCTGCCGACCTGCCCGAAATAGACGTGGTTGCCGGTGTTCTTTTCGACGAAGCTGCCGTCGTCGGTTTTGACGAGCGCGCCGTGGTTGTCGCGCTCCAGATGGCTCCTCAGGAAGTCGTTCCAGTCGCTCGTCTCGGTCGTCCGGCCGGGCTTGCCTTCGAGGTCTTGGTCCTCGTCGGCCACGTCCCACGCCTTGATCGTCACGCCCTTTGTCGGGTCGGTGACCTGCAGCGTGCCGTTGTCGAATGCTTCGAACATCGCCGCTTCCTGGCTGTTCCCACCCTTGGCCTCGGCGGCGGCGGTGAGGTTCTGCTTCAGCAGCGCCATGAAGGATGACGTGGTGATGTCGGTGCTTGCGAGCGTCGAATCCGAAGCGTCGGTATCGCTGGTCTGGTTCGCGGGCAAGCCGTTCAGTAGAGCAGTCAACGCCGAGCGCGACTGAGAGGGAAGGCTCGAGAAATCGCCGTTGGCGAAGGAAGAATCGTCGGAGCCGGCCAGCCCGTCGGAAGAGGGTTCCCCGCCGTGCAGCACCTGCAGCGCCAGTTGCGATGAGAGAAGTCTTGTCGAATCAACTAATGAAACCATTGAAACCTCTTTGAATTAGGAAATCGATTTGCCTGCCAAGCCGCAGAAGCAATCGGAACGGGAAACTGTCCGCAGCATCGAAATGTCCGTCTCGATGTGGTGATCGAGACGGATATCCTTTTGTAGAGAATTCAATAGTCGCGCAGCGTTGTGTGTGGCTTGCGTGCTGAACAGGTCGGGAGCCGGGCACAGGGGACTGCGCCCGGCTTTTTGCCAGCATCTTTGCCTGACAATCAGATCATAAATTGACTGCTGTTTGGAATGTGACCCTCCGGCGTCAGGTCATCGACGGCCTTTGGAAGATCTTTTGAAAGGCGGCTCAGGATTTCGTCCGCGCTGAGCCCCGTCTTGGAGGAGATCTCCTCCAGAACATCCGGGCCAATCGCCTGCGAGAGCTGGCGGTCGTCGATCGGCTTGTTCTCGCCGGGCGATACCCAGGAATCCGCCGTATCGCCATAGCCATTCTTGCTGAACTGATCGAGCAGACCGCCAAGGCCGCCGCTCAAAACGCCGCCGGCAGAGCCGCCTTTGATAAGGTTACCGAGACCGCCGCCGGCAAGTCCGCCCAGAAGTCCGCCCAGACCGCCGTCCGATGACTGGGATGGTATTCCGGGCTGCGCACCGGGTGTTTGCGGCTGTGCGCCGCCCTGCGTAAGCTCCCTCAATGCCGAGGCGATCTTATCGCGATTCTGGTAGCCAGCCACGGCGAGTATGCCGAGCAATGCGGTGAGATTTCTCCGATCCATGATGTCCTCCCGTTGAGTTGGGCCGCATTCGACCAATGCCCCGGAATGCGGGAATGCACGGAAGGTGAGTTAGTTCCTGCGTCGTAAAATTCAACGTACGGGCTGCAACAGGCGTAGCGCATTGATCGTCACCAGCACCGTCGCTCCCGTGTCAGCGAGGATCGCAGGCCACAACCCGGTAATGCCGACGATGGTCGTGACAAGGAAGACCACCTTGAGGCCGAGCGCGATGGTGATGTTTTCGAAGATGTTTCGCATCGTTCGCCTGGAAAGGGCGATCATCGCCGCTACGTCGCCGACGCGGCCGTGCAGCACCGCCGCGTCGGCAGTCTCAAGCGCCACATCCGTCCCGCCGCCCATGGCGATGCCGACATCGGCTGCCGCGAGGGCAGGGGCGTCGTTGATACCGTCGCCGACCTTGGCCACGAGAAAGCCTTCGCGCTTCAATTCGCCGACGATGCGCTGCTTGTCTTCAGGCATGAGTTCGGCGCGTACGTCGATACCGAGCTGCTCGCCGATTGCTCTCGCCGTACGTTCATTGTCGCCGGTTAGCATCAAGGTCCGGACGCCGGCATCGGTCAAGGCCCTTAGCCCAGTTCTTGCATCCTCGCGTGGCTCGTCGCGCATGGCGATCAACCCGGCGACTTTCCCGTTGATGAGGAGGACCGAAACGGTTTTGCCCTGCTCGTTCAGTGCAGCAATCTGCTCGTCCTGTTCGGCCGTTAGCGCACCCGTCAGGCGGGCTGCCGCCGGAGAGAGAAGGGCGAGTTCTTCGCCTCCCACGCGACCGGTCATGCCTTTGCCGGGAACGGCTTCCACCTCGAACGCCGGTGGGACGGGCACCTTGTCGTTCTTCGCGCGCTCCAGGATTGCCAGCGCAAGCGGGTGGCTGGAGCTTCTTTCCAGGACGGCGGCACGCGAAAGCACCTGTGCCTCCGTCCGCTCGAAGGGCACGATGTCTGTAACCCTTGGCTTACCTTCCGTCAGTGTGCCCGTCTTGTCGAGCGCGACGGCCGTCACCTTGCCGAGCGTTTCCAATACCGCACCGCCCTTCATCAGCAATCCGCGCCGTGCGCCTGCCGACAGCGAAGCTGCAATTGCAGCGGGCGTCGAGATCACCAGCGCGCAGGGGCAGCCGATAAGCAGGATCGCGAGCCCCTTGTAGACCCATTCGTCCCACGCGCCGCCTGCAAGCAGCGGCGGCAGGATCGCGACGAGTGCCGCGACCACGACGACACCCGGCGTGTAGTAGCGCGAGAAACGATCGATGAAGCGCTCGGTCGGCGCCTTCGATTCCTGTGCTTCCTCGACGAGTTTGACGACGCGGGCAATCGTATTGTCGGCGGCCGCGGCGGTGACGCGAATGCGGAGCGCGGCATCGCCGTTCACGGTTCCGGCAAAGACCGCGTCATCGGCGGCCTTGCGTACCGGAACGCTTTCCCCCGTTACAGGCGCCTCGTCGATGGCGCTTTCACCCGAGACGATGACGCCGTCGGCGGAAATGCGGTCGCCCGGGCGCACGAGGATGATGGAGCCTACGGCGAGGCTTTCCGCCGGCACTTCTCGCGTCTCGCCAGCTTCGTCCAGCAGGGCACTCTTCGGCACGAGCGCCGTCAGCGATTGGATGCTCGCCCGCGCCTTTCCGGCAGCGATGCCTTCAAGCAGTTCACCGACCAGGAACAGGAAGACGACGGCAGCAGCCTCCTCTGCGGCATGAATGATGATGGCGCCCGTCGCTGCGATCGTCATCAGCATCTCGATGGAAAAGGGCGTTCCGGCCAGTGCCGCCATGACTGCCCGGCGCGCGATGGGCGCAAGACCGATCAGCGTCGCGGCAATGAAGGCGTAGGGGGCGATTCCCGGCATGAGATGGCCAACAACGTAGGCGGCAACGAGGGCCATTCCGGACAGGATCGTCAGGCGGCCTTTCTTGCTTTGCCACCAAGAGCCGCTCAGCGATCCATGGTCATGGCCATGCAGCTCTGCGGCTTCCCTTTCAGGGTGCGCGTGCTCATGATCGGAATGGTCATGATGATGACCGGCATGATCGTGGCCATGGGCGTGCAAAGTATGGTCATGGTTCGGCGTCTTCCCGTGCATTGGCACAACCGAGTAACCGAGACCGGTCACTTTCTTCTCGATCGCCTTCAGATCACTGGTCCCGTCATGCCTGATGGTCATCGTGCCGCTGGTCACGGAGACCGAAACGTCCTCGACCCCGGCAATGCGGCGAACGGCCGTATCGATCTTGGCCGCACAGGATGCGCAGTCCATGCCGCCGACTCTGTATTTTGCCTGTGCCGCTTCCGCCATTTCGGATTTCCTTGTTCTTCAGCAGCTCTCTACCTACATGCTCTAGCGACTAGAGGTGCAAGAAGAAAATCATGAAAAAGATCACGATCGGCGATGCGGCGCGCCAGAGCGGCGTTAAAGTTCCGACAATCCGCTATTACGAGAGCATCGGCCTGCTTGCCGCTCCGAGCCGCAGCGAGGGTAACCAGCGTTCCTATGAACCCGCTGATGTCCGCCGGCTTGCCTTCATTCGTCATGCGCGCGAGCTCGGTTTCGAAGTCGATGCCATTCGAACCCTGCTGACGCTGCAGGACGAGCCTGATCAACCTTGCGCTTCGGCCGATGCGATCGCCAAGGCGCGGCTCATCGAGGTCGAGCAGCGTATTCGCAGTCTCATGGCTTTGAAGGCCGAGCTGGAAATGATGGTTGAAGGCTGCGGCCACGGCCGGGTCGATCAGTGCCGGGTCATCGAAGTCCTTGCCGATCACGGCCAGTGTACGCACGCGCACCACTGAACTTAAAGCGCCGCTGATCGTTTCTCCTTTCCAGTCAAGGAGGAGAGAGCGATGCCACAGATGAGTCTTTCCGATATTTCCAAGAAGATGCGCGATATCGATATGGCGATGTTGTGCACCCATACTGACGGCGGTGCCATCGCCGGGCGGCCGATGAGCAATAATCGCGACGTCGATTACGACGGCGACTCCTACTATTTCACATGGGAAGCTTCGCGCATGGTCGCTGATATCGAGAGCGATCCCAAGGTGTCTCTGACGTTCCAGGGAAAGAAAGCTTTCTCCCTCGCCGTAGAAGGCATGGCCGAAGTAATCCGCGACAAGAAGGCTTTCAAAAAGCACTGGACGGATGACCTCGACAACTGGTTCACGGACGGCATCGACACAAAAGGCGTCGCGATGATCAAGGTGCATGCCGATCGCCTTCATTACTGGAATGGCGAGGAGGACGGCGAAGTGAAGCTGAAACGGTGAATCGCCTCAGCTTTTGGAGAGGTCGCCTTGTCCTGCTCTCGCGAGCAACTCGGTGACCTCCTCGTCGCTGGTCTGGTCGAAATCCTCGTAGTGAAGGCTGACCGCCCGCAAATCTTCCGGTGCGGACAGGCAGACGATTTCGTCGACTTCCTTCTTCAGTTCCTCGATCACCGTTCGCGGCGCTACAGGGATCGCAAGCGTGACATGACCTGCACCGGCCTGCCGCAGCCCTTTCAATCCGGCTTTCACCGATGCGCCGGTGGCAATACCGTCGTCAACGAGAATGACGCTCCGGCCTGCAAGATCGATCGGCGTGCGATTGCCGAGATACGTCTTTCGACGTCTTTCGATTTCCTCTAACTGTCTCGCCGCCTCCCGTTCGAAATAGTCCAGCGAAGCTCCGCAATAGGAAAGCGTGTCTTCGTTGATCACGCGCTGCGGATTTTTTCCATCGACCACGGCACCGATGGCGAATTCCGGATAACCCGGTGCGCCGATTTTGCGTACCAGCAAGATATCGAGCGGCGCATGCAAACCGCGGGCAAGCTCAAAGGCGACCGGTACGCCGCCGCGGGGCAGACCAAGGACGACCGGGTCATCGTTCCTGGGGCCGATGGCTTCCACAAGCCTCCTGCCCGCGTCGGCACGATTGCGAAAGCGTGAGGGGTGCAGCATCGTCAAAGCCCAAAGGGGTAGGTTTCGGGCACGCCCTGCGGGCGAGCGGCCGAAAGCGGAGTTACGGCTTTCGTTTCTTCAAACCATATGTAGCAGTCGAACTGTTCGGGAAGCACGGCTTCGAAATAGTGACTGTAGAATTCGGTGTCCGGCCGGTAGACCACGCCGATAGCCCGCTCAAGGCGCCGATCCGACAGTGTCTCGCGCACCGTTCGGTCCCGGCCGCCCCGCAGATCGGTGAGCGATCTCGCTATGGCCGTCTGTCTGAAAACACGCTCATAGGAATCCGGACGCGACGGCGTGACGGCTTTGATCTGCACCGGTTGATCCCAGTCGTCGGCCGCCGCCACCGTACCCCGGTCCGTACCGAAACCGACAAGCAGTGCTTCGTCGCCATAGGCGATGCGCGCAAGTTCCCCGATGTTGAACTGGCCGTCCCAGCCCATGGCAGTGGCAGCGGCGTTGCCGATGTGCGAATTATGGGCCCATATCACTGTCTTTGCCTCCGGCCGGTGTTCCACCAGCTTCTGAAGCGTTTCGAACATGTGTTTGTCACGCAGGTTCCAGGCATCATTGCCGTGGCGGTACATCGCCCGGTAATAGTGCTCGGCGGTCGCGACGATGCGCGCGTTTTGGGCGGCATCCAGGAAGCCCTCGGCATCCTCGGCGGCATAGTCGAGTTCGCGGGCGAGCAGTTCCTGCAACTGGGCAACGACAGCCGGTTCGCATTCCTCCTGCACGCCGGAACGGATGGCGCGGGCATAGCCTGCCGGCCGCTCCTGCCAAGGCGTCAGGCATGCGTAACGGCGGCGTGCGTCGGCTGCCGCATCCGGATCGATGCGCTGGAGATAGTCGAGCACAGCCTTGATAGAGCCGTGCAGGGAGTAGATATCCAGGCCGCGGAACTCAATGCGCCGATCCGGCGTCAGGGTTTCGTTGTGACTGCGGAGCCACGAGACGAACTGCTCGAACTCGCGGTTCCGCCACATCCATTCGGGAAAGCGTACAAACGCTTCGGCATCAGATGCTCGCGCATTGCGATGGCGAGCATATCTGTCAGTGCGGGCGGCGTCGGGCCAGTCGGCCTCGACGGCAACAATGTTGAAGCCGTGATTTTCGATGAGGTTGCGCGTGATTGCGGTGCGCGCCTGGTAGAACTCAGCCGTGCCGTGCGATGCCTCGCCAAGCAGCACGACCTTCGCACCGCCGATATAAGGATCGAAGAAGGCGCCGAACTCGATCATGTAGGCTGGGTCGGGCAGCGGCTCGCATGCATGGCGGATCGCATGTGCGACGCTGTCCGCCTGGTTGGGCTTAAGCTCCAGGAGAGTCATTTGAGCCTCCTTTTGGAATGTAACTGGCTGATCGTTGGCTCGTCGGCGAGGAGGACGAGCGGTGCCGCCCATCGTTCGTTTCCTTGTACTAGAAACAAATTCCGGCTGCGATTGTTCCTAGGCAACAGGGCGGCAAGGCGCAGGCGCCTATTACAGTTTAATTGGCAGGCAGCTCCACCGACACGTCCAGGTACGCCACGGCGACATTGCTGATCGGTCGGCGGACACAATTCTCACTGCTTGGCCTATTCGATGTCGTCCTGATCGCAGCGCTTTCGGCGATCCGGATTGTTGTCGCGCTGAAGACGCTTGCAGGGGCCAATCTACGGCGCGCTCTTCTCTGACCCCAGTCTCGAGCAGTGAACCGCCGCGTTAACAGAGCCAAGTCCCCGCCTCTTGCGCGACACCGTGATCCTTTCTATATCCACGGCCACGAAGCCCGGCAGACGAGCCCGCCGGAAGCGCAGGAAAATTCGCCGCATTTGCAGGGCAAACGGCGGAGCGAAACAAGCACTGAATTGGCAGCACCCGTGAATACACTGGATTTTGACAAGAAGCCGGAAGATACGCGCGTTGTCGTCGCCATGTCGGGCGGCGTCGACAGTTCTGTCGTTGCGGGCCTTTTGAAGCGCGAGGGCTACGATGTGCTCGGCATCACGCTACAGCTCTACGATCATGGCGCTGCCGTTCACCGCGCCGGTTCCTGCTGTGCCGGGCAGGACATCGACGATGCTCGCCGCGTCTGCGAGACGCTCGGTATTCCCCACTACGTACTCGATTACGAGAAGCGCTTCCGCGACACGGTCATCAATCCTTTCATGGAGAGCTATGTCGCCGGGGAGACGCCGATCCCCTGCGTCTCCTGCAATCAAACCGTCAAGTTCGCCGATCTTCTGGCGACCGCCAAGGAACTCGGCGCAGACGCTTTGGCGACCGGCCACTACATCCGCTCGCGGCCGAACCCGGCGCCGGGCAACCTTGGCCGTCGCGCGCTTTATCGCCCCGCCGATGCCGATCGCGATCAGAGCTACTTCCTCTTTGCGACCACCCAGGAGCAGATTGATTACCTGCGTTTCCCGCTCGGCGGACTGCCGAAGGCGGAGACCCGCAGGCTTGCCGAGGAAATGGGCCTCGTCGTCGCCAAGAAGGCGGACAGCCAGGACATCTGTTTCGTGCCACAGGGCAAGTATTCGGACGTCATCAACAAGCTTAAGCCGAATTCCGCTCTTGCGGGCGAGATCGTGCATCTCGACGGCCGCGTGCTCGGCAGCCATGAGGGCATTCTGCACTATACGATCGGCCAACGTCGTGGCATCGGCGTTGCCACCGGCGAGCCGCTCTATGTCGTTTTTCTCGATGCGCGCTCCCGCCGGGTCATTGTCGGCCCGAAGGAAGCGCTGGAGACACATCGCGTCTACCTCCGCGACGTCAACTGGCTGGGCGACGAGCCGCTCGAACAGGCGGCGGCCGGCGAAGGTTTTGCCTGCTACGCGAAGGTTCGCTCCACGCGCGCGCCCGCACCTGCCGTTCTCCATGCTAATGCGGGCGGCATCTATGTCGACCTGACGATCGGCGAGGCCGGCGTCGCGCCCGGCCAGGCCTGCGCACTCTATTCGGCACCGGGCGACGATGCCCGCGTCTTCGGCGGCGGTTTCGTCGAGCGTTCCGAGCGCGAGCCTGCGGCGGAAGCTTCGTTGAAAGCCTTGCTTGCCAGCCCGGTTGCCGCCTGAACCGGGCACGAAAAGGACAAGTGGCCAGGTCGCGGTTTTCTTGAAATCACCTGCTTGACACCAGACAGGACCGCACCTTATAAGCCGCACATCCCACGAGCCGACGCTTCGCGACCGGCATCGTTGACCAGTGGCGGAGTAGCTCAGTAGGTCAGAGCAGAGGAATCATAATCCTTGTGTCGGGGGTTCAAATCCCTCCTCCGCTACCATACGTCCCTCCCGGTATTTCGGCTCTACTTCCGACGAGCACGGTGTAGCCCGCCGCGGGTGTAGCCGGACGCGAAATTCCGGAATTTTGACACGCAATTCCGGAATTTTCAAAATCCATTCAAGGGCCGTTTGCGGGGCAGAGCTGCATCATTTCAGCTTTTAAAACACATCATCCTGCCGCGACTACTTGCTGCTCGGCGCGTGCTGCAATTCTCTCGTAGGCGCGATGTACTGGCTCGTACGGGTCCGATACTGGCTCGAAGGGATGCATCCCGAGGCGTAGAAGAGCCTTCAGGTGATCGCGGCCGGACTCGAAACCCACGACCGGTGCAAACGGCTTCATCGCAAGACTGTCGGGATAGAGGCGGGCGAATTCAGCGAAGTTCGTGAAGTGTTCGTGATTGCCGCCGCCGGGAAGGTAACTCTCGGCGGGCGCTCCTTCGGCGAGGATCACTTCATGGCTTTCGAGCATCACGTGGAAGTATTCGATCGCCTCCCCGTCCGCAGGCGGGGCCGGCACAATGGAGATCCCATTGACGAGGAATTTCGCGAGGATGAGGTCACCATCGATAAACAGGGCATGGCCGGGGGAGAGATATAGATCCCTATGAGGGGTCCGGTCATCCAGCGCATGCCGTGAAATGCGGATCGGGACGACGTCGGAATTCCAGGACCGACCACTTCGCTTATAGAGCGTACGACCAATCCATTTAACTGGCATGGCCCGCCCATGTGCGGTTCCGACAAGATCGCCGATCTGAATATCCTCGACGCGGACCTCCCCTGTCGGTGTCAAGATAGAGGTGCCGCGGAGAAAGCACGGGTGACGGCTATTGCCGCCCTGCTCGTTGCCGCCCTGATTTTCACCCTGCTCGTTGCCGCCCTGATGAGCTTGAGCGCTGAACGAAGGTAATATCGTCGATGCGGCGATACCCATTGCCGCAACTCTGGCACCTGTGGCAGCGGCGAGACCGAGGAAATGGCGACGCGCGTGATCGAGCTGTGATGGTCGTTTTGTCGACATAGCTTTCTCCTTTTGGGCTAATTTTGTGGAAGTATCTCTGCCGCTATCTTCTAGCTAAATCGCTATCTGACAAAGGTATCACATTGGCTGTTCAGCACAGCCATTGCGATAATCATCCGACCAAAGGAGTAGGCTGCTGAGCCTTTTGAGGAGGGTTCAGAATAGGCGTGGATGTTAATGCGCCATAGCTGTGCTGTTCAGCTTCTTCGAATAGGGGGCCATCGTACGGTAGTATACCGGAACTCGCCTACGATTTAGCTGTTTCTAATATCTAAGCCAGACACTGCGCGTCCGTTTCAGGAGGAACGTGTCATGTTAAAGTTCAGACGGCGCTTCCAGACAACGCCTCGAAGCCAGCTTTCACCACAAAATATCGATGCTGATGTGAGCCTAGATCCTGCTCTCGTCTGCTCATCGGCCGTTTCCCTTTCCACGTCAGCACTCTTTGCAGCTCTGATGCTGTATCTTGAGCAGAAAGGCATCTTGTCCACCCAGGATCACCAAATGATTTATCAGCTCGCGGTCTCCCTGCTGGACACCGGTCCAGCCGACGACGGTGGCGTGACCGAGCTGGCACGCAGCATCATCAAAGAGCAGCTTAGGCCGAATTGAGTAACGCCCTTGGACGGGAACATTAGCGGCATCTGATCGTTGTGTGTTTGGGATCGCGTGGAAGCAACTCAATGCTTTGACCCTTCCGCGCCCTTTTTGGAAGACCGCGCGATCCTCTGGATCAGATTGCCCCCGTTCGGCGGGGCTTCTTTTGATACATGAGCGATGGGGACCTTGCCAATGTACACGCAATATCAAGCAAGGCGCGACGAAGACGGGACGTGGTCGATCGTCGACGTGAGGACTGGCAGGATCGCTGTTATTGCTGAAGCCATGACGCTCAAGCACCTTGATGAGACGACCGCTATGGAGATTATGGACGCCTTACACCCCCGCAACCAATCTCCACAGTTCGCACGGTCTCGTTTTCTCCGTACGGTATCGAACGGGAACGATCACTAACGCTGATCGTGGATGAGGTAGACCGCGCGGTAGGCTTCCTTACCTCAGCCTGTGATGATGGTCTCATCGCCGCGAGTTCTCCATGTCCCTAACCTGCCCGCTTCGGTGGGTTTTTTTGGAACATTACCGAACCAGCCTTGTTAGCACAAATTCGGCCGCGTGGCAGTTCTTCCTGTTCAACCGGATGACACTCCTATCCGGGTGCCGCGTGGCAAACCCGCGCTGAATGCCTAGGGGATCCATGAGGTGCGGCAAGGGCTCGCTTTTCCGTAGGGCGGGCCCTTCGATCGCTAGATAACGGCTTACCTAAATCCTAATTAATCATTGACGAGCACGCTTGGCTGGAGCTTCATTTAGATGCTGCTGCGCCAACCCACAGCGCCCGGCCACGGCAACGCTCAGGTCCAAACTGTCCGCTGCCGTGGCATGCGACAGAGCACGCCTCCTTTGAACCTTTTGGACGATCCCTGGTCGTACCGCTTTCAGCTGACCGACCCAATGATCGGCTCTTTGGCCGACGCTTCGACGCCCCCGGCAACGGAATATGTGAGAGCAGCCTCCGCGAACTGAAAGCGGCTAAAGGTCTCGCGGATCTGCGGAACGTCATTGATCGACAGAATGAAGCTGCCTTTGATCCGGCTGAGGCGCTCGGCCATGACTTCGAACTGGTCCCTGCCGAATAGCGTCTTCCCATAATCGCCCTCACTGCCGAAATAGGGCGGATCGAGATAGAACAGCGTACCCGGCCGATGGTAGCGGTCGATGAAGGCCAGCCAGTCAAGGTTCTCGATGACGACGCCGGCAAGACGTTCATGGACGTCTTCGAGCAGGGGAGCCAGCCGCGTGAGATTAAACCGCGCGCTGCCCGTCGTATCCACGCCGAAATTCTGCCTGGTGACCTTGCCGCCGAAGGCCAGCTTCTGCAGATAGATGAAACGCGCAGCGCGTTCGAGATCTGTGAGAGTGGCGGGATCGCAGCTTTTGAGACGCTCGAATTCTCGGCGGCTTGTGATCTGGAATTTCAGGGTATCCATGAACTGCGGATAGTGCCGCTGCAGGATCCGGAAGAGGTTGACCACCTCGCCATTGCGGTCGTTGATCACCTCGCCACGCGGCACTCTGGTGCGCCGGAAAAACACCCCGCCCATGCCGACAAACGGCTCGGCATAGATGGAATGCGGTACGTCAGCGATCATCTTCACCAGTCGCGGCGCGAGCGTCCGCTTGCCGCCGATCCAGGCGGCTGGAGGTTGCGTGTTGGGGACATCCCGCCACTCATCGCTATTCACCATTTCAAATATCTCACGACTCAGTCACGCATTCCCGGCCCTGCAGGGTACGGGCGTGACGGTTGTGCAAATCTGCCGAGCAGACACGCGGTCAGCCTTCGCCGACGAACGGGGACAGATCGTCACCTTTCCATAGGCTGAGAAAGAGGAGGTCACAATGTCGCCGCAACTGACGATTTGCCTTGCGCGCGATTCCAACGGCTCGGGAGCCTTCCTTCATGATGAAATTCAGAATACTCGCCTTGGTGATGGCGATCATCGCGGCGGCTTGGCCCGCCCTTGCGGCACAATCGCCATCCGATCCGCTTGTCGGTCGGGCGTGGGTCGAAACGAAACCGCAGACTGGTCTTCCCGGCGTCATGCTGGTCTTCCTCGCCGACGGCACGCTTTTGATCGATTCGTGCTGGGAAACATACGCGCTGCGGAAATGGACCCGTACTTCGAAGGACGAGATCTCGTGGGACGAGGACGGCGCCCGGATCACGGCGAAGGTTCAGGCAGTTTCGCAATCGCAGCTTACGCTGCGGGTAAAGGCAGGCAGGGATTTGATCGAACACCGGTATACTGCCGGCAAGGCCCCTTTTGTGTGCCCAGAAATGAAGCGGTGAAGCATCAGTGCGGCCGGCGCCTATCGAGAAAGCCGGCCGAGAGGACACTGGGTAGGGAACGCTAACCTATCAGCCAAGAGGCTGGCTGGCCTTCCGTTAGGTAAAATTGACATCGTGGACGATTGAAGCGACGCTGGTGAACAGCGATTCGAATCGCGATTCCCTTCCTTTCGGCGGTTCGCATCGTCCCACGCGCAGCCCCTCTTTTATCGTTTGGAGTCGAAAGAGCTATCAAAGGATAAATGCCATGATACCTTCGAGTCTCTTCCACGATCTCATCGATGCCCAAATCGCCTTCAAAGTCGTGCAGAGGAACCTTAACGGTCCGAACTTCGTCTTCAGCGTACCGCGGGCGAAGGACGGGCAACTCCGGCTGACGATGCTTGGAGGTCAGGCCCTCGTCGGTTCGACGGAAGCCGTGCTGGCTCGCCTGAACGCGCTTCTCTGCGAGAACGCCACGAGCCAGCCGCAGACGCTGTCACTCAGGCATGCCCCCGCCTCGGATAGTGGCAAGATCATAAGTTTTGTGATCCGTCCCGAGGCAGACAAGGGCAGGCAGCAGGGTATTCCTGACGAACTGTCTGTCGAATGCCATATCATGACTGGCGACTATCCGAACGTCGACCGCGAGATGGCGGTGGTGAGTGCAGTTGTAGGGAAGAAACAGAGCCTTCACCTTATGGAACTGGTTGGCAAGGACAACTTCCAGGAGATCAGCCGGCTATCCCCTCATGCCCTTCCAAGGGAAATCCACGAGAAACTGGCGACGAATGGCTATTACGAAGAAAGCTTCGTCGCCCTGTATGGAGAGGAGGCTCTCGAGAGAGCAAAAATAGAGCTGGAGGCGGCCTACAGTAACTGGACCGCCGCCGTCCTCGACGTCCTACACGCGCGTCGTCAAGGACTGATGTAGTCTCTAGAAGCGTTGCGGACTGGCTCCGAGGCCATGATGAGGTCGCGTCGCAGCGCCGGCGCGTAGGAGCTATTGCCGGAAAGATGCGGCAAAGACTTCGGCCAGCCGCTCGATCCCCGCCTGATCGTCTTGATCGAAGCGTGATGGAATCGGGCTATCGAGATCGATGACGCCTATGATCTCGTCCGCATGTCGAATTGGCACCACCAGTTCCGAGCGCGATGCCGCATCGCAGGCGATATGGCCTGGAAATGCGTGAACGTCCTCCACCAGGATGGAAGCCCGCTCGTTGACGGCGGTCCCGCAAACGCCGCGACCGACAGGAATGCGAACGCAGGCCGGCTTGCCCTGGAACGGTCCGAGCACCAGTTCGTCGTCCTTCAGGAAATAGAAGCCCGCCCAATTGAGGTCCGGCATCATCTGAAACATCAGGGCCGACGCATTGGCGGCATTGGCGACCGTGTCGGTTTCTCCTTCCAGGAACGCCTGCAGTTGCTGCGCCAGCACACGGTAGAACTCCGGCTTGTCGGCGGTCTCGATCAACGCTGTCTGGAACATTGCCACGCTCCTATCTTCATATCCTAGCCCGATGTAGGCTCTCTCTTCTTCTTTGCCAATGGCCCAAGCGCGGGCGATATGCGGACGCTCCACCGCCTGCCGGCATTTTGCGGTGGTCGTTGTGTTAAGAGTTTCGACTTCGGTATCGTAGCGCATCGACTAGCACGGCGAATGCCGAGGTAGGCTGCCGTCGGTTTACCGGAACTGTGCGCCTCGATGCGCAGTTCGCTGGCGACAACGCGGCTCGGGTTGGCGGCGCTGCCGTGACCCTTGACCGGGTGCCCGAACCAATTGGCATACGCATCCCTTGGGGTAGATGCTGATCGTCACGTCCGGACTAGGCTGGCAGCAGCGGCAGGCTTACGATCGAGGTCGACAACGCCATTCTCGCCAGCGCGAGGGGGTCGGTGCGCGACAGTATCTCATGCTGGCTGTGACCGACACCGGCTCGGGCATGTCGAAGGACGTCACGGCAAAGGTGTTCCACCGGCACGGATCGGGGCCTGGAGCTGGAGGACTCGTCCGGGACGGCGCCGCTGCCGAAACCGCATGGCATGGACGAGCTGAAGGCGGCGCTGGAGGCGGTCGAATAGCAGGCGCATGTCTCGTCGCAAAACTCGGCCAGCCGGGCGACGCCCATGCGTTCCATTTCTCTCGGAACAATTCTCCAGCTCGTGCTGTTGCGCCTCGATCGACACACTGGAGGCGCTTATGATCAACGACCTTTGGTACAAGAACGCCATTGTCTATTGCTTGTCCGTCGAGACATTCATGGACGCCAACGGAGACGGGGTAGGCGACTTTCAAGGGCTTGCGCGGCGCCTGGACTATCTCGCGGGCCTGGGCGTTACGGCGATCTGGCTGATGCCGTTCCAGACTTCGCCGGGCAAGGATGACGGTTACGATGTCTCCGACTACTATAATGTCGATCCCCGCTATGGCACGCTTGGTGACTTCGTTGAATTCACGCATGGAGCCAAGCAACGCGGCATCAGGGTTCTGATCGACCTTGTGGTCAACCACACTTCGGATCAGCACGCCTGGTTTCAGGAGGCGCGGCGCGACGAGAACTCCCGCTATCGCGATTGGTATGTGTGGTCGAAAGAAAAGCCGAAGAACGCTGACGAGGGAATGGTGTTTCCCGGCGTCCAGAAGACGACCTGGACTTATGACGACAAAGCCAAGGAATATTACTTTCATCGCTTCTACGAGTTCCAGCCCGACCTCAACACGGCAAATCCGCATGTCCAGGCGGAAATCCTGAAGATCATGGGATTTTGGATACAGCTCGGCGTCTCCGGCTTCCGGATGGATGCCGTGCCGTTCGTGATCGGCACGAAGGGCGCGGACGTCACCCGGCCGCAAGAGCAATTCAATATGCTGCGGACGTTCCGCGAATTCCTGCAATGGCGACAGGGCGACTGCATCATCCTCGCCGAGGCAAACGTACTACCGAAGACCGATTTGGAGTATTTCGGGCAAGATGGCGACCGGATGCACATGATGTTCAATTTCCAGGTCAATCAGACGCTGTTCTACGCACTCGCGAACGCTGATTGCCAGCCGCTCGTGAAAGCTCTGGAGGCCACGCGCACGCGGCCCGAAACCGCCCAATGGGGTCTCTTCCTCAGAAACCACGACGAGCTCGATCTCGGCCGCTTGAGCGAAAAGCAGCGCGACGCAGTGTTTGCGGCGTTTGGACCCGAGAAAGATATGCAGCTCTATGATCGCGGGATCAGAAGGCGTTTGGCGCCGATGATGGACGGCGACGAAGACCGAATACGCATGGCATACAGCCTGATGTTTTCGCTGCCCGGGACCCCCGTGCTACGCTATGGCGACGAGATCGGCATGGGCGACGATTTATCGCTGCCGGAGCGCAACTGCGCACGCACGCCGATGCAGTGGTCGACCGAGCCCCAGGCAGGATTCACGAAGAGCGGCAAGCCGGTGCTGCCAGTGATATCCGGTGGACCCTATGGCTACGAGCACATCAACGTGGCGGATCAGCGAAAGAGCCCGGAGTCCATGTTGAACTGGATGGAGCGGCTGATCAGGATGCGCAAAGAAGCTCCTGAAATTGGCTGGGGCGCGTACACGTGCGTCGAGGTTGACCAGAAGGGTGTCCTGGCAATTCGCTACGACTGGCGCGACAATTCGGTCCTCGTTGTTCACAATCTCAACTCGAAGCCTGTGGAGGTGGAGATCGATCCCGGCGTCAAGGATACCGGAGACCTTCTGGTCGACATTGCGGATGGGAGCGACAGCAAGGCGGGCGAGGGCGGCAAACATTGCCTCTATCTCGAGGGCTTTGCCCACAAATGGTTCCGCGTCGGAGGCCTCGATTACCTGCTTCGTCGCACCGAGCTTTGAGAAGACAATGGGGATGCCCTCCCGATGGCGATCGGATCGAGCGGCGTTCGCCGTGTCATCATCTCGCGCCGTGAAAGATGATCCCGACGGTCTGGCGCATGCCGGAGCGGACACGGCTTAGGCCGTGGCGCAGGTTCACGCGGTCGTCATGCTGCGGCCTTCGTGGCCTCGCCTTTGGAGCGCAGCGCGGCGACAGCCACATGAGAGACAACGGCAATCGACCCGAGGACGACGATGTAAAAGAAGAGAAAGCCGAGCGCGGACTGCGGCCGACCGATCGCTTCAACCCCATGGCGGAGCGCGATCAGGACCGGATAACTCAGCATGTAGAAGCCGTACGCAAGACGCCCGGCCTGCCTCGCGACGCCGCGGAGCCACAACGGGTTGGTCGCCGTCGCCGAGAGCAGGACGACAATCGGCATCGCGACGACCAGCAGAGGAAGGCTGACATACTTCGACGGCAGCAGCATCATGGCGAGGAAGGCGCACCACATCAGGAGCGGATTGAGACGCGGCAGCTTATGTCCCCAGCGCTGGACAAGGTGGTAAGCCAAGGCGCCGTAGAAGAAGCCGAACAGGCATCTCGGATACCCGCCCCAGTAGGACTGTGGTTGGTAGCCCATGTTCGGATTTCGGGCGAGGAACGCAACTGCGAGGCATAGCAGACCCGCGGACAAGACCAGCGGAATGAGCAGATGAAGGTTTAGCCACTTCCGCAGGAGACACAGCATAGCGAAAGCATAGACCTCAAGCGCGATCGCCCAGGTCGGCGGGTTGAGTGGAAATACGTAGGCCGGATCTACGAAGGTCGGCAGGAAGAACGGGTTGAACGTGACCGCCTGCTGAACGACCGGCCATGGCCATTCGACCGATCCCACCTCCGCAAGGATTGCCGCGACGGAAAGGCTCATCAGAATTCCGAGAAGGTAGAGAGGATATATCCTGGAAAGCCGGCCCCAGATCAGGCTCTGGAAGGTGGCGGTCCGTCCTCCCTCCGCCATCAGCCGTCCGCAGAAATAACCTTCGATGGCGAAAAAGAAATCGATGCTCAACTGGCCCTGCGTGAACGGGTCTTTGAATAGCCCCTCCGTCCAATGCGAGGTGAAGATCATGATGGGAGCTAGGGCCTGAAGGCCCGTCAATGCGATCGTGTTATCGTGGTCCGATGACATCGTTTTCCCCTACGCTGCTCGGGATCAATGGTGGTCTCCGGCGACGACGCGGTAACTTCCGGTCGTCTCATGAAGGCAAGGAAGATTGCCCGTTTGCCCCCGTCCCCGCGCTCAATGCAGGTCATCTCGGCGCGCCAAATTCGAGGCGAGCGTTGCAGGCTGGTAGACAAGCAATTTTGGCATGCGAATCCATCACTCCATCCTCATACGCAACCAGGAACTGCAGGAAAGGCTTTCACGGATCTTCGAAAATTTCAACCCAAAAAACAGCATGCAAGCCCGAAGAAAAAAATTAGAACTTGGAAGTCAAATATTAGGTCGATCTCGAAGCTGCCCTCAGCGCCACTCTGACAAGAAGCCAATGGCGAAGACAAGAAACGTCTTAAAGCCAAGCGTTTCTAAGAAAATTCGAAAGAATACTTATTATGTATTGCGAGTAATGGAGAAGTATGCCATTAATTACCGTGAACATGGATCCCACACTCGTGGGTGGCTATCCCAGCCGCCGATCCGCTGGGCAACCTCTAAGCAAGCACACCGCGCGTATCATTTCGGTGGATAGCCCAGGTTGGAGTGCGACTATGTTCTTCACCCCGTAAGTTTATCTTCCCTTACTGTCGCCAAGCGATTTGCATCGATTATGCACGCTGAATGGTTGCAGTATTGCTTATGGTTTGACTTTTAAGTGCAGAAGCGTATGCGCGTTTTGCGTGTATTGCTATTGCGTTTTGGTGCCGAAATTTTTCGGCGAAAAGCGTCCGTTGGCGCGCCGGGAGGGCGGCCGATGATGTCAGGAAATACACATCATGCTTGGTAATCGTGTTTATGAGCGTCAATCATTATAGCGGGCACGCCGATGCGGACCGGTTGGAGGAGGTCGGTAAACCAGTCGGCGGGTCAAGGAAGCCGCTGTCGAGCCGTGCAACGTCTGCGGGGGCATGGGCCATCGCCGGCAAGCTCGGCGCCAAGCTGATCGATCTCGGAACACTGGTCATTCTGGCCCGCTACCTGACGCCCGCGGACATGGGTCTGATCGCGATGGCCATGACGGCCGTCCTCATCATCGAGGCCATTCTCGACCTTCCAATCGCCGCGGCGCTTCTGCGGACCCAGAACCCCACCGACGATATGTTCGATACTGCGTTCACGCTTGGCGTGATCCGTGGTCTCGTCATCGGCCTGATACTTGGAATCCTGGCCTGGCCCTTGTCGCAGTTCTACGGGTACCCCGAGCTCGCCGCTGTCATCGGAATCCTCAGCTTGGCACCCGCAATGCGGGGGATGGCGAACCCAAGGATGATCGTCTTCGCGCAGCATTTCGATTTAAGACGCGATTGCGCCATCGACGTCGCATCGAAGAGTTGCGCCTTTCTCGCCGCGGTCACCGTCGCCATCGTCTTTCACAGCCACTGGGCCATCGTTGCCGCGATCATCGCGACGCCGCTTGCCGGTCTCATCCTGTCGTTCACCTTCGTCCCCGTCGCGCCAAGGCTTACCCTTGTTGAGTGGCGTTTCTTCTCGAGCATCTTCGGATGGAATACGCTTACGCAATTCATCTCGGCGCTGAACTGGCAGCTCGAGCGCCTTATGCTCCCCCGCTTTATCCCCGTCGCTCCCTTCGGCCAGTTCACTGTCGCGACGGACATCAGCGCAATTCCCCATCAGGCAGTCGTCCAGCCGTTGGTGAAGCCGTTGGTCGCGACCTTTGCACGCTTTGAGGATAAGAAGGAGCTTGGCATCATCTACTGCCAGGTGGTCGGAGGCTACGTGCTTTTCCTAGGGCTGGCCTTCATGATCATGGGTGCTCTTGCGGAGCCGTTGATCGCTATCGTCTTCGGTCCTCAATGGCTGTCCGCAGCGCCGATCCTGACCTGGCTGGCGATCATCAACATTATCGCCATACCGCTTCTGCCCCTGGTGCCGCTCGCGCTCAGGCTTAACCAGATGCATTTCCTCACAATCCGGATGGCGGCAGAGATGGCGGTCAGGATCCCGCTGACACTCGTCTGCATCGCCCTCTATGGAGTGAACGGAGCTCTCGTGGCTCAGACCGCCGCGGCTCTTGCCGTTCTGGCGATCGTGCTTTGGAGCGTTCGCGAGATGACGGGCGCAAGCGTGATCGCCCAGGTGGCCGCGTTCATACGGCCGCTAACCAGCCTCGCGCTCACCTTTGCGCTTTTCAGATATGCCTCGCCGTTTCAGTTTGAGGGACAGGATATTTTCGCCCACCTATGGCGAGCCTCCGCCGCATGCGCCTTGATGATCGCGTGTTACGGCGGGCTGACGGCAGCCCTTTGGGGGCTCGCGGGCCGGCCAGAAGGCGCGGAAACCTACGCAATCAGAAGAATTTTCAGGGCGTGAGGGGCAAGTTGCGTTGAGAACAGCGTTGTGAGTTCCGGCGCAGATAAAGACTGTGTCTATGAAAATTCGTACATGACCGTCGATGCCGGAAACAGCAATGACGAAGTCAGGACCAGCGGCTATTCAACGTGAACACGGGTAACGGCAATGACCTCATGGCGACCCTGGGTTATTCTCAGGTCGACGGTGGTGCCGGCAAAGCCGCTGCTGTCGCTTTGGTACAGGTATCGGCTTAGGCGCGGGCTCGGCGCAAGCCCGCAGGTGGAAACAAGCGCACATTTGAAGAGAGAGGCGCCACCGGGCATGGACACGCCCGGGCTTTAGTCGCAATCTCATGGAACGAGGACCAGCAATCGTAGCGAGCGACATGCTGGAACCAAGCGGCAAGCATGTCCGTTTCGGTCCTGAACCTTAACGAAAGGAAGGCACTATGCGCATCGTTGGAACACAGGTCATACCTGCTGGTGGCGGGAAGGCCGGCTTCACGGTCGAGTTCGTTTGCGACGGAGGCGAAATCGTCTCGGTACAGCTGCCGAACGATGATCAGCGCTCGCTCAACCGGCAAAATGCGATAGACAAGGCAAAGGAGCTGATGAGCCGGATCTCATCCTCCGATACTCCCGAGGGTGGGGCAACGAGCGCTCGCTCGCCTTCTGATCGATCGGTGCTCGAGGAGGAATTGGATGAAGGGCTTGAGGAAACGTTTCCGGCCAGCGATCCGGTCTCGGTAACGAACCCTTCTATTTCAAAGCACTAGAAGGCGCAAATCGCCGCCCGGATTGGGCGGCAGTGAAAGAAAAGGCGAGCAGCCGCCGGCTGCTCGCCTTTTTAGCGATATGTCATCAGCAGGGGAATGCCGACGGCAAGGCAAACGAGAACAACGGCGCTCGCGATCCGCAAGATACGGAGGCGCCGTGTACGCTCCCCACTCCAATCATAAGTCATAGCCGGTCTCCTCGGGATTGGGAGTTAGAGCCCGGTCCGCCGGGTTCAATAGGTATGGCACAACTTGCTTGCGTAAGGCTGATCTAAATTATCACTGTAATAATTAGGGAATTCGCAGCTTCAGTCGCCAAACCGTAGCGCCCAGCGGCTGCCGTTGTGGGTCATGCGCACGACGGACAGCGGCTCGACATCCGTCAGCCAGAAAGAGGATAGTGGTGCCTGCAGCACATTGAGGATCGCGGTGCGTATCAGCGTCGCGTGACTTATCGCGACGACGTGGCCGCCGAGCGCTGATTGCGGTTCCATCCACGCGGCGGCTCGCGCTGCGAGCTGTTTGAGATCTTCGCCGCCGTGGGGCGCTGATTCAGGATTGCTCATCCAGGCAAGCAGGTTTTCGGGTTCCTGCATTTGCAGATCGGCGATGGTCATCCCGCTCCACCGGCCGTAATTGCAATCGGCAAGCAGCGGATCGGGAAGAGCAGAGAGCGAGAGCGCTTCGGCTGTCTGGCGTGCGCGGAGTGCCGGGCTGGCCAGGACGCGATCGGCGCGTTGCAGCCGCTCTGCCATTGCGCGCGTCTCTGCGATGGCTTTTTCCTCAAGCGGTTCGTCGAGGGGAAAACGGCCAGAGCGGTTGGCGCTCGTCAGCCCGTGGCAGATCCAGGTGAGGCGGGTGTGCATTCCTGGTTCTCCGGAATTCCGATGGGGAGGCGGATGAAGTTTCGTTGACAGTTTTCCACGCGCAGATATAACGGTCATGTTGCGGGTTTGGAAGCCGGTGAGAATCCGGCGCGGTCGCGCCACTGTAACCAGGATGCGAAAGCAGGCTGGAAGTCAGACCCTTACCGCACAATGCTCTTTCGACTGAACGCGTTTTCCAGGAGGAACACATGTCTGACACCACTTTTACGCCTGTCGCAGCACCGGCGCCGATCCCGGTGGGTGAAATCCTGCCTTGGGCGATCTTCGGCGGTTTGCTGATGATCATCGCTATCTATTTCGTCGGCACGGAAGAAGGCGCGATGGCGCTGTTCTCCGGCGGTTATGTGCATGAATTCGTGCATGACGGCCGCCATCTTCTCGGCTTCCCCTGCCACTAAAGGACGACCGACATGGTTGGGAACCTTTTGCTTCGCGGCATGCTCGCGGGGGTGATCGCTGGCGTCCTGGTCTTTGCCTTCGCCCATTTCTTCGGCGAGCCGCTGGTCGACCAGGCCATTGCCTTCGAAGAAGCGGCCGCCCAGGCGGCGGGCGAAGCGGCCGAACCTGAACTCGTCAGCCGCGCCACGCAGGCCGGCCTTGGCCTCTTCACCGGCGTCATGGCCTATGCGATTGCCGTTGGCGGTCTCTTCGCTCTTGCATTCGCGTTCGTTCATGGCCGCTTCAGCCGGCTCAGCGCCCGTGGCACGTCCGCAGTGATCGCGCTCGCCGCCTTCGTTGCCATCATCCTCGTACCCGGCATCAAGTATCCGGCCAATCCGCCGGCGGTCGGCAATGGGGATACGATCGGAGTGCGCACCGAGCTGTTCTTTCTCATGATCGTTGTGTCGATCGCTTCGCTGATTGCGGCAGTGGCGTTCGCGCGTCGTCTCACGGCACGCTTCGGCGTCTGGAACGCTTCGATTATCGCTGGCGTGGCCTACATCGTCTTTATCGGCCTCGTGCAATACCTGCTGCCGCCGATCAACGAGGTGCCGGAGAATTATTCGGCGATGGTGCTCTGGCGCTTCCGAACGACTTCGCTCGGCATGCATGTCGTCCTGTGGTCGACGCTTGGGATCGTTTTCGGCATGTTCGCCGAGAAGCGGCTTGCATCCGGGACTGCGGTTGGCCGTCCGGCATTCCGCTGAGAGGGCAATGATGAGCCCTGGAACTCCTGGGGCTCATTTTCCAAGACCATGAAGAGAGTCAGTCTTCCGCTTCTTATTCTTTCGGTCAGTGCCGCCTTCGCCCAAAGCGCGATGGCGCATGGCCGCAGCGCCGTCGGCAATCACACTGGCATCCCGGTTCCTGAAATCTCCCATGGCGAGATGGCGGTGATCGCGGACTATCGGGACCGGATCATTGATCTGGCCTCGAAGGCGACCGATACGAACGAGCCGTTCAGACGCGTCCTGAACTATGCGCAGATCCAGTATTCCTACTGCCTGTGGGGCCGGGTGCCCGGCAGCGTCACGGACGAGCAGAGCCCGTTTAACGAATGCGCTCATGCCTATCTGGCTGCGACGAAGGCCGTGCTGATGGCCATGCGCGGCATGCCCCAGGAAGCGGACGTCGCTTCGGCGATTATTTCAGACGCCGACGTCGAAATGGTGCGGCGCGGGCTTTCGCTCATCACCTGCCGTTTCAGCGGCGAGGCGTTCAATACGGCGGATGTCGTGCGTCCACGCTGGAGTGAGATTCCCACGCATCCGGCCAGCATGGCGTCGCTATCGGGGCTGATGGCAATTCTTTTCGGCGTCTATATCGCGGTCCGCAGGCTGCTTCGCCCTCAGTCGTCCGTATAGCGCTGCTCGCGCCACGGGTCGCCGTAGATATGGTACCCGTTCTTTTCCCAGAAGCCTGCCTGGTCGGCGGCAATGAGGTCGATCCGGCGAAGCCATTTGGCACTTTTCCAGAAATAGAGATGCGGCACGACGAGGCGCATCGGGCCGCCGTGATCGCGCGTCAACGGCAGGCTCTCCCATGCTGTCGCAAGGATCGCATCCTCAGCTGCAAAATCGGCAAGCGGCAGATTGGTCGTATAGCCGTCATAGCTCGTCAGCATGACGAAACTGGCTTCCGGCTTCGGCATCGCAAGATCCAGTAGATCGCGTGTCGAAACACCGTTCCAGTTGTTGTCATAGCGCGACCATGTGGTGACGCAGTGGATGTCGCTGACCTTGGTACTCTGCTCCAGCGCCTGAAAGGCTGCCCAGGAAAGGTCGAGCGGGGTTTCGACGAGGCCGCGGACCTCCAGCCGCCAAGTGTCGAGCGGGATGACCGGCTGCTGGCCGAGATCGAGGACGGGCCAGTTCTTGACCAGATGCTGGCCGGGCGGCAGGCGTTCGGTTTCCGGGCGGCTGATGCGTCCTGTCAGGAACTTGCCTTCGGCCGCCCAGCGGCGCTTCGAGGTGGTGAGCTTGCTGTCGGCGGGGGGGTGCTCGTCGCTCATGCGGGTTATCCTTCTCGGGTTGGCGCAATAGGACATCCCGGCTTCGCGCAAGTCAAGGCAAGGCGGCCCTTGGAAATCCGGCGTCCGGTCATTAGACTTGAGCAGTCGGGGTATGCCTTCCGGGGAAGGAGGCAAAGGGAGAGGAGCCGGACCTGTTACCGAGATACAGGTTGATAGCCGCATTGTTGTCAGTGCCGTTCATCGTCTTCGCCTTCTTCTATTACGGCGGGACGCTGGCGACGCGCGCCTATATGGGCGAGGCTTCGGCGCAGGCAGGCACGGCACTGCGGCTGGCGGTCTCCGCGCTCAGCGGTCACCTCAGCCGCTACGAGGCGCTACCGGCGCTGATTGCCGATCACGACAACATCAAGCAATTGGTCAGCAGTCCGGACGACAGGGAGCTGCGCAACGCGGCAAACCTTTATCTCAGGGAAATCAACGGGCTTCTGAAGTCTTCCGACATCTATGTGATCAAGCCGGACGGTGAAACGATCGCGGCCAGCAATTTCGATTTGCCGGGCAGCTTCGTCGGTGAGAATTTCAGCTACAGGCCCTATTTTCAGCAGGCGATCGGCGGCAACAGGTCGCGCTTCTACGCGCTGGGGACCACTTCGCTGAAACGCGGATACTATTTTGCCTCGCCGATCCTCGCCGGTGCCGAAATCCGCGGCGTCATTGTCTTCAAGGTCGATATCGACATGATCGAGGCTTCGTGGAGTGACGGAGAATACCGCATCTTCGTGTCGGACCCGGAAGGGATTATCTTCATGTCCGGCAAGCCGGATTGGCTCTACAAAGGCATTCTGCCGCTGACTGCGGATAGAATTGCACGCACCGAAGCGTCCCGCCGCTACGCAAACGCAACGTTGGCCGCGCTGCCGATCGCCCGTGGCCGCTTCGAAGAGCATGACTTGATGACACTTGTCGAGGAGGGCTTGCAAAAGGAATATCTGGTGCTCTCGCACTATATGGCCGCCGAAGACTGGACCGTTCACGTGCTGATGGAAACCGGGTCCATCAGGACCCAGGCCCGCACGGCACTTGCCGCGGTCTTCCTCATTCTGTGCATCGCGGGGCTGGCAGTCGCGATCATTCGGCAGCGGCGGATGCGGCTCAACGAGCGCATGCAGTTGCAGGCGGAAGCGCGCAACGAACTGGAGCGGCGCGTCGAGGAGCGCACCGCCGATCTTGCCCGCGTCAACAGCCGCATCGAAGAGGAAATTGCGGAGCGGCGCCTGACCGAGCAACGGCTTCGCCAGACCCAGGCCGATCTTATCCAGGCGGGTAAGCTTGCCGGGCTCGGCCAGATGTCGGCGGCTTTGTCGCACGAATTCAACCAGCCGCTTGCCGCGGCGAAAACCTATACGGACAGCGCCGCCGTGCTTCTTGATCGCGGAAGGACGGCCGAAGCGCAGGACAATATCCAGCGCATCGGCGGACTTATCGATCGCATGGCGTCGATCAGCCGGCACCTTCGCAACTTCGCCCGCAAACCAAACGAGAAGCTCGGCCCCGTGCCTCTCGATGAGGCGATCCGCGACACGCTCGAGATCGTCGAATGGCGGCTGAAGGCGGCGGATGCTGATCTGAGGATCGATCTCGGCATTCAGCCGCCGGTCGTGCGCGCTGGATCCGTGCGCCTGCAGCAGGTGCTGGTGAATGTGATTTCCAATGCCGCCGATGCCGTCGAGGGGCTTGATGACCGGGGGATCGAGATAACGGCGTTGGAGGAGCAGGGCAGGGTGGTGCTGACGGTGCGCGATCACGGGCCTGGCGTGCCGGCGGCTATCGCCGAGCGTATCTTCGATCCCTTCTTTACAACCAAGGGCGTGGGTAAAGGATTGGGGCTCGGACTCTCGATCTCCTATAACATCGTCAAGGATTTCGGTGGCAGCCTGACGGTCTCCAATCATCCGGAGGGGGGTGCGATGTTCCGCATCGAGCTGCAATCGGCAGCGGGTAAGATGCCGGAGGCGGCGGAATGAGCGAGCAGAAGATCCTGTTGGTGGACGACGAGGAGGAACTGCGCCGGTCGACCGCGCAGGCGCTGGAGCTCTCCGGCTTCAATGTCGAGACTTTTTCGAATGCCGATCACGTGCTGGAACTGATCGGCTACAGCTTCGCGGGCGTCGTCGTCAGCGATATCCGCATGCCGGGAACCGATGGCATGACGTTGATGCAGAAGATCCGTGAGATCGATACGGAAGTGCCGGTCATCCTCGTCACCGGCCATGGCGACGTTCAGCTCGCCGTGAAGGCGATGCGTGAAGGCGCCTATGATTTCATCGAAAAGCCGTTCACGCCGCAGATGCTGGCGGGGGTGATAAAGCGGGCCTTGGAGCGGCGGAGCCTTGTGCTGGAAAACCGGCTGCTCAAGGCCGTAGCCGGCAAGCGCGACGACCTCGAGGCGCGCCTGCCGGGACGCACGCAGGTGATGGTGGATCTGCGATACCGCATCCGCGCCATCGGGGCGAGCGATGCCGACACGTTGATTGTCGGCGAGACGGGCGCGGGCAAGGAGGTCGTGGCGCGGGCGCTGCATGACATCAGCGCGCGCGCAAGCCGCCCCTTCATCGCGATCAACTGCGCAGCGCTGCCTGCGAACCTGATCGAGAGTGAGCTTTTCGGCCACGAGGCCGGCGCTTTTCCGGGTGCCGTGAGGCCGCGATACGGCAAATTCGAGCACGGGCGCGGCGGCACGATCCTGCTCGATGAAATCGGTTCGATGCCGTTCGATCTGCAGGCGAAGTTTCTCCGCGTCCTTCAGGAGCGCGTGATTACGCGCCTTGGCTCGAATGAGATGGTGCCGCTCGATGTGCGCTTCATCGCGACCAGCAAGGTCGATCTCGAAGCCGAAGTTGCCGCGGGACGATTCCGCGCCGATCTTCTTTATCGACTGAACGTCGCAACGCTGCATGTACCGGCGCTGGCGCAGCGGCGGCAGGACATCCCGTTGTTGTTCCTCCAGCTCGTTCGCGAAGCGGCCGCACGCTACGGCCGCGAAGACATGGCTGTGCCGCCCGAGGTGATTTCCGAGATCGCCCAGCGCGACTGGCCAGGCAACGTTCGCGAGTTGCGCAATGCTGCGGACCGCTTCGTGCTCGGTCTTGATGGCGGGCGGCAGATGGGCGAGCTCAGCGGCCTTGCCGATCGCGTCGCGGAGTTCGAGCGCGGGTTGATCGCCAGCGCACTCGTCGCGCATGGCGGCAGCCTGAAACCCGTCTATGAGTCGCTACAGATTTCCCGCAAGACGCTATATGAAAAGATGCAGAAATACGGGCTGGACAAGAAGCTGCTCGTCTCTGAATAGGCGAATGGGTGGATTTCCACACATCGCCGACCGCCTTTGTGTCCATTTCGACCCATGCTGCGCTGCACGCGCGTGAAATCTCATCAACGGGCAGCCCGGCGCTGTTTGCGGCCGTGAGTTCAGAGCGTCCTAATGGTCCGATCCGCACTGGCGCGTGGAGGCGTCGACGGTATCGTATTTTCAGGGAGGAAAACGATGAAAATTCTGAAGACCATGCTTGGCATGACGGCGGCTGTTGCCGTCGCGGTTCTTGCAAACGCGGCTTCCGCACAGACCTATCCCGAGCGCGCCATCACGATGGTTGTTCCCTTCTCGGCCGGCGGCCCGACCGACACGGTTGCCCGCCTCGTCGCCGAATCCATGTCCAAGGATCTCGGCCAGCAAATCGTCGTCGAAAACGTTGGCGGTGCCGGCGGGACGCTCGGCGCAGGGCGGGTGGCCGCAGCCGATCCGGATGGTTACACGATCCTGCTGCATCACATCGGCATGGCGACCAGCGCCACGCTCTACCGCAAGCTCGCCTACGACACGCTGAACGCCTTCGAATATGTCGGCCTCGTCACCGACGTTCCGATGACGATCGTCGCTCGCAAGGACTTCGAGCCGACCGATCTCAAGGGCCTTATCGAATACGTCAAGGCCAACAAGGACAAGGTGACGGTCGCCAACGCCGGCATCGGCGCCGCCTCGCATCTTTGCGGCATGATGTTCATGAGCGCGATCCAGACGCCGCTCACGACCGTTCCTTACAAGGGTACCGGCCCGGCGATGACCGATCTTCTCGGCGGTCAGGTCGATATCATGTGCGACCAGACGACCAACACGACGAAGCAGATCCAGGGCGGGACCATCAAGGCCTATGCCGTCACCTCGCCGAAGCGCCTCGATGTCCTGAAGGACATTCCGACGGCGGTCGAAGCCGGTCTGCCCGGTTTCGAAGTCGGCATCTGGCACGGCATCTATACCCCGAAGGGCACGCCGGCAGAGATCAACGAACGGCTTTCGAAGTCGCTGCAGGTGGCGTTGAAGGATCCGAACGTCGCTGCCCGCTTCGCAGAGCTCGGCACGGCACCCTCGACGGAAGCCGAAGCTACGCCTGCTGCGTTGAAGGCCAAGCTCGAAAGCGAGATTGCACGCTGGAAGCCGGTGATTGACGCTGCCGGCGAATATGCCGACTGATCGCCGGCGCTCATTGGGTGTCCCCTCACCCTCACCCTCTCCCCCGGCGGGGAGAGGGGACTTGTCATGACCCCCCTTCTCCGCTCGGGGAGAAGGTGCCCGAAGGGCGGATGAGGGGGCTGCCCGGCAGGATGCGACCTTTCTCCAACCTCACGGAGACATTATGAAATCAGTTAGCTTCGACACCACCAACGCCATCTGCGGCGCGCTTCTTGTTGCGACCGGTGCATTCTTCGCCATCCAATCCTACAACCTCGACCTTGGGACGACGCTGCGCATGGGCCCGGGGTACTTCCCGCTGCTGCTTTCAGGCGTATTGATCATTCTCGGCGGGATCGTCTTTGTGCAGGCGCTTCGCGTGCAGGGTGAGCCGATAGGGCCGCTGGCTTGGCGCGGGATGCTCTTCATCCTGCCTGCTCCGATCTTCTTCGGGCTGACGGTTCGAGGGATGGGGTTTGTACCTGCAATCTTCCTGACCGCTTTCATTGCCTGTTTCGCCTCGCATCGGATGACGGTGATCTACGGGATTTTGCTCTCGGTGCTGCTGACGGCCTTTTCCGTCGGCGTCTTCAGTTATGGCCTCGGACTGCCATTCGAGCGCTTTGGCCCCTGGGTCCGGTTCTAGGAGGTCGCAATGGAACTTTTCAGCAATCTGGCACTCGGCTTTGCAACGGCGGCAACGCCCGCGAACCTCCTTTTCTGCCTCATCGGTGTCCTGCTCGGGACGCTGATCGGCGTGCTGCCCGGTATCGGCGCGACCGCGACGATCGCCATGCTTCTGCCGATCACTTTCCAGCTGGAGCCGGTGTCGTCGCTCATCATGCTCGCCGGCATTTACTACGGTGCGCAGTACGGCGGTTCGACCACGGCGATCCTGATCAACATGCCGGGCGAATCGTCCTCGGCGGTAACGGCGATCGACGGTTACCAGATGGCGCGGCGAGGCAGGGCCGGAGCGGCGCTCGCGATCGCCGCACTCGGCTCCTTCTTTGCAGGCACCGTCTCGACCTTCCTTGTCGCGATCTTTGCGCCACCACTGACCGAGATCGCCCTGAAATTCGGCGCTGCGGAATATTTCTCGCTGATGGTCGTCGGACTGGTGTCGTCGATCGCGCTTGCCCACGGCTCCGTCGTCAAGGCGCTGGCGATGGTGGCGCTCGGACTGCTGCTCGGCTTGGTTGGCACCGATATCTACACCGGCACGCCGCGTTTTACCCTTGGTATCCGTGAATATGCCGATGGTTTGAATTTCGTGGCGCTTGCTGTCGGTGTCTTCGGCATCGCCGAAATCCTGCGCAACCTCGAAGGGGAGAAAACCCGGACGGTGCTGATGGCAAAGGTCACTGGCCTGCTGCCGTCACACGAGGAATTCAAGGAGATGATCGCGCCGGTGCTCCGCGGAACGGCGATCGGCTCGGCTCTCGGCATCCTGCCGGGCGGAGGGGCGATCCTGGCGTCCTTCGCCTCCTATACTGTCGAAAAGCGGGTTTCGGACAGGCCCGAGGAATTCGGCAAAGGCGCCGTCGCCGGCGTTGCAGGTCCGGAATCGGCTAACAATGCCGGGGCGCAGACCTCCTTCATTCCGCTCCTGACGCTTGGTATCCCGGCCAATCCGGTGATGGCGCTGATGATCGGCGCGATGATCATTCAGGGGATCGTACCTGGACCGAACGTCGCGTCCGAGCAGCCGGCGCTCTTCTGGGGCATCATCGCTTCCATGTGGATCGGCAATCTGATGCTCGTCATCCTGAACCTTCCGCTGATCGGGCTCTGGGTGAAGCTGCTGACTGTGCCGTATTACGTGCTCTTCCCGATCATCATGGCCTTCTGCTCGATCGGGGTCTACAGCGTCAATTCCAACGTTTACGACCTCTATGCCGTCGCCTTCTTCGGCTTCATCGGCTACGTGCTTGCCAAGCTCAGATGCGAACCGGCGCCGCTGCTGCTCGGTTTCGTGCTGGGGCCGCTGCTCGAGGAGAACCTGCGGCGCGCGATGATCCTTTCGCGCGGCGATCCATCGACCTTCGTCACGCGGCCGATCAGCGCGACCCTTCTTGCAATAGCAGCAGCCGTCCTCGTCGTCGTCTTCCTGCCGAGCGTGAAGAAGAAGCGCGAAGAGGTTTTCGTCGAGGAAGCTTGAGGGTTGCGGTTCGACGTTGTTTGTTGAACAAAGGGCCATCTGACGCGGGCGCCGGTTTTGGCGCCCGTTTCGCATGAAGGATATCCAGGCCTATGAACATCCCTGCGCGGATCAAGGACGATCTGGCTTTTCTCACATCGGTGCGCCGCGATCTGCACGCCCATCCGGAGCTCGGTTTCGAAGAAGAGCGCACGAGCGGCATCGTGGCGAAGCTGCTGAAGGAGGCGGGTATCAAGCTGCATCGCGGACTGGGCGGCACAGGCGTCGTCGGCACGCTGCAGGTCGGCAACGGTACGCGGGTGATCGGACTTCGAGCGGACATGGATGCGCTTGCCATGCCGGAGATCGCCGAGCGGCCCTACAAGTCAACCGTCCCCGGCAAGATGCACGCCTGCGGGCATGACGGACACACAACCATGCTGCTCGGCGCGGCACGCCATCTGGCCGCGACCAAGAGTTTTTCCGGTACGGTGCACTTCATCTTTCAGCCGGCGGAAGAGGGCAGGGGTGGCGCAAAGCGCATGGTGGAGGAGGGGCTTTTCAAACTCTTCCCCTGTGATGCGGTCTATGGTTTGCACAATATGCCGGGCCTTGACGTCGATGAGATTGCGGTCGTCGAAGGGCCGCAGCTTGCCTCCTCCGACAGTTGGCGCATCACATTTCGCGGAACTGGAACGCACGGCGCAAAGCCGCATCTCGGGCGAGACCCGATCACCGCCGCAGGTACGTTCCTCGCCTCGCTGCAGACCATCGTCGGCCGCGTCGTCGATCCCCTCCAGCCTGCCGTCGTCAGCGCCTGTTCGCTGCAGGCGGGCAACCCCAAGGCGCTTAATGTCATTCCGGACACGGTCGAGATCGGAGGAACGGCCCGGGCCTATTCCGCCGAAGTGCGCGATCAGCTCGAAGCGGAGATCGGCCGTCTCGCTCACGGGACGGTGGCGATGTACGGCATTGCCGTTGACTATCAATTCGAGCGGCGCATTCCGCCGGTCATCAACGATGCCGATGCGACACGGCGGGCGCTCGGGGCAGCGCAAACGGTATTTGGAGAGAAGGTGCGGACGAGCTTTCCGCCTTCTACCGCGGGGGACGATTTTGCATTCTTCGCGCAGAATGCGCCGGGCTGCTACGTCTGGTTGGGCAACGGGCCCGCGGCAGACGGCGCCTTGCATCACAACACGTCATACGACTTCAACGATGCGGCGATCGGCTATGGCGTGGCTTATTGGGTGGAGCTGGTGGAGCGGGAGTTGGTGGCTTAGGCCGAGACGGATCGCCCCCTCATCCGACCCTTCGGGCCACCTTCTCCCCGAGGGGAGAAGGGAAAACAGGCGACGTCTCGCCAGTCCGCCGACATCGCCTTTCGGATGAAGCGCCGCTACGTGTCCCTTCTCCCCTCGGGGAGAAGGTGCCGGCAGGCGGATGAGGGGGCCTTGAGCGTAGGCGCTACAAAATCTCCAGCACCGGGCTCTCCAGCACCTCTCCCGTCATCACATCCGCAATACCGCGATCCGTCTGGTGCGGGCCGGAGTTGCAGGCGAGCGTCGCACCGAAACAGGCCTTGAAGACGAGGTAGGGCGGCTGCCAGTCGACGATCTTTTCCATCGCCTTGCGGATATTGTGAAAGCCCGAGGCTGTATCCTGCAGAGACGCTTCCGTGACGAGGCCGGAAAGCGGCAGCGGCAGGATTGCTTCGATGTGGCCATCCTTAACGACGGCCATGCCGCCGCCTGCAGCAATGACGGCATTGGCGGCGACCGCCATATCCGTCGCGTTTCCGCCGAAGAGGGTGAGATTGTGGCTGTCGTGCGATACCGTCGTGCAGAAGGCGCCGCGCCATTCGCCCCAGCCCTTCAGGAAACCGATGCGCGGGCGGGGATCCGCCTTGCCGTGACGATGCGCGACGGCAATCAAGGTACTGCCTGGCGGCGGCACGACGAAACCGGTTTCAACCTCGGCTTCGGCTTCATCCCATCGGGTAAAGCGCGGCTGGTCGATCAGGGCGACGCGAACGCGACTACCCTCCGACGGCACTTTGAAGTCGTCTTCGGTCAGCGGCGAGAGTTTTACAGAATCTGCAAGCGGCGTGGCATCAAGCGGATCTACGGTGACGGTGAGCTTGCCGTCCTGCGCCACTGTGCGGCCATTGGCAATGACGGTACGTGCCTTGAAGTCCTCAAGGTCTTCGAAGAGGACCATATCCGCCCGGCGCCCCGCGGCAATTAAGCCGAGGTCGCTGCGCTGCAGCCGCTGGGCGGCATTGAAGGTCGCGGCGGAAAGCGCCCATTCCGGCTTCATGCCATAACGCACCAGACGGCGGACCACGTCGTCCAGGCCGCCGTCGCGGTAAAGCTCGTCCGGAAATACGTCGTCGGTGCAGAGCGTCAAGGTCGGCGGCATATGGCCGATGCCGTTCAGCGCCTCGACGAATTCCTGCAGCAGGTGATCGTGCGAGCCGCGAAGCTCGATCGTCATTCCGGCGTCGAGCTTCTGCAACAGGTCGGCGCCGGAGGTCAGTTCGTGATCGGAGGTAACGCCGGCCACCATGAAGGCGTTGAGATCGGCGCCCTCAAGCCCCCGGGCGTGCCCGCAGACGAGCTTGCCGGAGGCAAGCCCCGCATTGACGATGGCGGTGATTCGCGGATCGCCGTCAATGACGCCGCGCATGTTCATGACTTCCGCAACGCCACCGAGTTCAGGCATGCGGAGCATCGCTGCAATCACCGAGGCATCGAAGTCCGCGCCTCCGGCCTCCAGCCCCGGCGCCGAAGGAACGCAGGACGGCGCGAGCAGGATCATGCGCAAAGGTAGAGCATAGGAGGCCTCGATCGCCCAGCGCACGCCGTCGAGACCATACACATTAGCGAATTCGTGCGGATCCCAGACGATCGTCGTGATGCCACGCGGAAGCACGGCTGCCGTATATTCGGCGGGCGTTACCATCGAGCTTTCGATATGCATATGCGTATCGATGAGGCCCGGCGTCACGAAAGTCCCGCGGGCATCGATGATTTCGACGGCGTCGCTTCGGCTCGCAGGGGCATGCACGCTTGCGATCAAGCCACCGACGAGACCGATATCCGCGTCGCGCGAGCGGCCGGTGACCAGGTCGACCAGTTTGCCGCCGGTGATCAGGACGTCGAACGGAGCGGCTCCTTTTGCGGCGGCGACGGCCCTGGCGCGTAGCGACGGGTCGTTGATATCGGCGGGTTCCCGGCCAAGTTCGATAGTCATTTGCGGGCCTCATTGACCAGGGCTGCGAGAATAATGGTGTGCGCCTTTTCGGCGTCGATGTCGTCGGCGAATCGCGCGTTGAAGGTTGAATGGCTGGCGCGCGTCTCGACAACCGTGCGGCCGCGCGTCAACTGGCCGTGCAGCTCGACGTCGATGCGGGCGGGGCGGAAGCGCACGATATCCGGCGCGACGAAGGCAACGGCGGCCGACGGGTCGTAGATCGCCATCGCTGTGCGGCCGCGGCTGGTGCCGATACGGATATAGCCGGCAAGCATATCGGCGAGCATCTCGGCGTTCGCACCGCCACCGCTGCGCACCGGCTCGATGTCTTCCGGCTTGGCCAGCACCTTGCGGCAGAGGTCGAGATCGACCATGCGCAGCGGCAGCCCATGGGCGATGACGATCGCCAGCGCTTCCGGATCGGCAAACGCGTTGAATTCCGCCGAGGCGGTGTGGTTGCCGCTCGTCACACCGCCGCCCATCCAAGTGAGGTCGGTGATGAGTGCGGCGAGATCAGGCCGAGCAAGCGCCAAAGCCGCGATGTTCGTGAGCGGGCCAAGCGCCAGAATGCGTCGCGGCCCCTCTTGCTCCAGCCAGCGGCAGAGGGCCGTGAAGGCATCGCTCTCTGCCGGTGTTGCTGCCTTTGGCAGGCCTTTGCCGATCGTCGGAATTCCGGTTTCCCCGAGGACAGCCTGGGCCGTCTCGAGCTTGGCGAAGACGGGTTGGCCGCGTCCGGCATGGATGGGGAACTTCCAGCCGAAGGCTTGCGCGGCGCCTGCGGCGTTTGCCTCTACCTGCGCCAGCGGCGTGTTGCCGAAGACGAGCGAGACGCCGTCTATCTCGAGCCCTGACTGGCTGACCACCAGAATGGCGGCAATGTCGTCAAAACCCATGTCGGTATCGATCCAAACGCCCATGATCTTCATCCGAATCGAGAGAGGGTTGCAGCCGCAGCCAGCGGGAGGTCGAAGGCGAGCGCCGTGCCGATTTCATGAGGCGACAGACTTGCGTCCACCTCGGCCTTGATCGGCCCAAGCGGGGTATCCAGCAGATATTCACGCGTGTTGCCAGCAAAGGAAGTGCCGCGCACAGTTCCCTGGAAAGGACCGGAACCAAGGGTAACCGTGCGCGGCCGCCAGGCCAAGCCTGCGGCGTTGGGCGCAGGAGCTGGCAAATGGATGGCGCCATTCGGGGTTGCGAGCTTGCCGTTCTCCAACTTGAAGACATTTTCGAAGCCGACGAAATCGGCGACGAAAGCGGAGACCGGCTTGTTGTAGATTTCCTCCGGCGTGCCGATCTGCTCGATGCCGCCGTTCACCATGACGACGATGCGGTCAGCGAGCGCCAGCGCCTCAACCTGGTCGTGCGTGACGAAGATCATGGTGACGCCGGTCTCTTTCTGCACGCGCTGCAGTTCGGCGCGCATCTCGAGGCGAAGACGCGCGTCGAGGTTGGACAGCGGCTCGTCGAGCAAGAGCACCTTCGGCTCCATGACCATGGAGCGCGCAAGGGCGACGCGCTGCTGCTGGCCGCCAGACAGTTCGGCGGGCTTGCGATCGACAAACTTGGCAAGGCCGACGGATTTGATACCGGCGCTCACCTTTGCGTCGAGATCCTTGCCGCCGATACCCTTTAGTCGCAGGCCGAAGGCCACGTTCTCATAGACCGTCAGATGCGGGAAGAGCGCGTAAGATTGAAAGACCAGGCCGACAGCACGCTTGTTTGCCGAAACGCCGGTGATATCGGCGCCGTCGAGTTTGATGCGGCCGGCGGCCGGTTTCAGCAAACCTGCGATCGACCGCATCGTTGTCGTCTTGCCGCAGCCGGAGGGGCCGAGCAGGGCGACGAGTTCGCTCTTGGCGATCGAAAGGTCGAGGTCCTTCACCGCGACCGTATCGCCATAAGCCAGCGTCAGCTTGTCGAGTTGAAGATAGGCATCAGACATAACGAGAAAATCCCAGGAAGCGTTCGGCCAGGAAAACGATGCCGATCGAAAGAAAGGCGAGCAGCGAGGAGAGCGCCGCGATCGACGGGTCGTAGGTAGTTTCCATGTAGCCCAACATGTCGATTGGCAGGGTGCGCACGCCGGGTCCGGACAGGAAGAGTGAAACCGGCACCTGGTTGAAGCTGGTGACGAAGCCGAGGATGAAGGCGGCCAGAATGCCGCCGCGGATATTCGGCATCACCACCCGGAAGAAGGCGCCGAGCCGCGACGAACCAAGCAGCACGGCGGCCTCCTCGATGTCGGCGCGCAGATTGTTCAGGCTCGCGGAGACGACGCGCACAGCGTAGGGAAGGACCAGCGCCGTATGGGCGAGAAAGAGCGCCAGCGTGATGTTGAAGGCGAAAGGGACGACGAGATAGCGCAACAGCGCGAGACCGACGACGATGCCGGGAACAATGATCGGCAGCGACACGATCGTACGCACGGTTTCGCCGAAAGGAAGCCTATAGCGGGAGAGCGCATAGGCCGCCGGAATTCCGAGGATGAGAGCCGCCAGCGTGCCGAAGACCGCGAGGAACATCGACATGCCGAAGCTTTCGCGAAAACTGTCGATGGTGAAGACCTTCGCTACCCATTTCAGCGACAGCCCTTGCGGCGGGAAGGCGAGGGTATCGCCTGCCGAAAGGGATGCGGCGATGATGATCAGGAACGGGCCTATCAAAAACGTCAGCAGCAGGAGGAGGATGATCGGAGGAAACAGACGTGAGGTCATCGCTTGTTCCTCGCGGTGGCAAGACGCTTCAGGAGGACATTGGCGGCAAAACTCATGATGATCAGTATCAAGGCGACGACGCTTGCCGAGACGAAGTCGTTGGCGACGGAGACCTGCTGGTAGAGCAGAGTCTCCAGCATCAGCACCTTGGAGCCGCCGAGGACGGCAGGGGTGATGTAGGCGGTGAGTGAGCCGGTGAAGACGAGCGTCCCGCCGACGACAAGACCCTCCTTCGTCAGCGGCAGGATGACCTTCCAGAAGACCTGGAACCAGTTGGCGCCAAGGACCCGGGCCGCCGGGATCGCATCCTTCGGCATATTCTCGAGCGCGCTGATCAGCGACAGGATCATTAGCGGCAGGAAGAGCTGCAGCAGGCCGATGAACACAGCCGTCTCGGTGAACAGCAGGCGGAGCGGTTCGTCGCTGAGGCCAAGGCCGGTGATCGCGTGGTTGACGATGCCGGTGCGGCCGAGGATCACGATCCAGGCATAGGTACGGGCGACCGGCGAAATCATCAGCGGCAGGGTGACGAGGCCGATCATGCGGCCCTTGCCTTTCGGTGGCAGGTTGACGATCGCGAAGGCTGCGGCATAGCCAACGACGGCTGAAACGGCGGTGACTTCCAGCCCGAGCTTGAAGGTGCGCAGGAAGACCGTGCGGTTGAGGGTCTCGGAAAAGAAGCCGCTATAGGCAGCAAGCGTCCATCCGCCATCCACGCGAAAGCCTTCCGAAAGCAGAATGCCAACAGGTAGCAGAAAGACCACAGCAGCAAATACCGCTGCGGGCAGGGCGAGCGCCATGGCTTCTGCTCGGTTCTGGAACATGATGCGGCTTTCGGAGCTGAGGGGCGGATGGCGGAGGGCGGGCCCGGCAAGCCGGGACCAGATGTCATGGCAGCCTTATTGGCCGACCTTGTCGTTCCATTCCTTGAGCCATGCGGCTCGATTATCGAGCGCCTGTGCCGACGGAATGAGCTTGAGGCTCTTTGCGGTGTCCTCGCCGTAAGTAAGATTGTTAGCGGCGGCGTCGGAAACCTTCACTTCCTTGTTTGCCGGGCTATCGATCAGCTTTTCGGCGAGTTTCGTCTGGATGTCGGTCGACAGCCAGAAATCCATGAACTGCAGGGCCAGATCCTGGTTCTTTGAGCCCTTGGTGACGACCATGACGTTCATGCCGCCAGTCTGACCTTCCTTCGGCTTTGCCCAGGCAACCGGAACGTCAAGCTTGGTGAAGCCGGCCCAAGAGAAGCGGCCGATCGGGGCGGCCCAGATTTCTTCCTGCTGCATCAGCTGCACGAGCTGCGAGGACTTTTCGTAGAAGGTGACGATGTCATCCTTGTTCTCGCCGATAGCCTCGATCGGCCCCTTGAGATCGGGCGTATCCTTACCGAGCGCGAGGCCGAGCATATAGAGCGCCGGAGGCCCCTGGTTTGTGGTCACGTTCGGAAAAGCGATGTGACCGACATATTCGGGCTTCAGTAGATCGGCCCAGGATTCGATCTTCATTTTGTCGGATCGGTAGGCGATCGAGGTGGCATAGAAAGTGTAGCCGACGCTCATGCCGTCGCCGTTCGGATCCTTGGCGACATCATAGAGCTTACCGAAATTGGAGAGCTTGGAGGTGTCGATCTTGTCGATCAGGCCTTTGCGCGCCGCGGACAGCGCATCGGCCATGGAGACGACCGCCATGTCGATGACGGGATTGGCCTTGTTGGCTTCCATCTTCGCAAGGCGCTCAACGCTGTTGCCGGTTTCGACAACGACCTTGCAGCCGCACTGCTTCTCGAACGGATCGTAGACCAGCGCCTTGAAGTCGTCCTGTGCAAAGGCATAGACGGAGATGGTGAGGGTCCTCTCCTGCGCCATCGCGCCCAACGGAAATAGCGAGAGCATTGCTGCCGATGCGACGAGCGCTGTCTTCATGTCAGGAGTTCTCCCTCTCCAGGTTTGAAAGCGGGCTCCTTGGCCCGGATGATTGGCGGATGATCAAGTGCATGGGGACACGATCGACCTTGGCCGTGACGATTCTGCCCTCCGGGATGCTGCTTGTGCCTATGCTGTCCAGCAAGGCTTCCACGGCGATCTCGGCAATCTTATCCATGTCCATTTTCACGGTCGTAAGTGCAGGCGCGGTGACTGGAGACCAGATGAGATCGTCAAAACCGGTGACGCTGACGTTAGCGGGCACCTTAATGCCGTGCAGCTGCAGTTCCGTCAGGGCGCGCAATGCCTGAAGATCCGACAGCGCGGCAAATGCGGTGTGTCCCTGCTCGACCTTCCGTGCGAGGCCAAGCGAACAGCCGGTCCCGGCACGACGCTCGAGCTTTTCGATCCAGAGTGATTCGCAGCTCATGTCCTCGTGAAGACCCGAACGGATGCCGTCGGCCCGGTCGTTCTGTACGTTCGATTCCGGATTGTTTCCAATGATGAGGATTCGCTTGTGGCCAAGGTCTGCAAGGTGGGCCGCGATCAGCTGGCCGCCCTGCCAGTGATCCGCGGCCACCGTGTTGCCGGGGGTCGAAGCGGTGTCGATGACGGCCACAGGGCAGCTTGCCGCGGCAATGCGCGTTGCGCGGCGAGGCACGATGATCATGCCCTCGACGCCACGCTCGACCAGCCGGTTGATTGCTTCGGTCTGGGTCGCAACATCTCCGCGGGAGTCGGCGATCAATACGCCATAGCCGGCCGAAGCGGCAGCAAACTCGATCGCCTGCGCGATCTTGGGGAAAAGGGGATTGGAAATATCGGGGAGAACGAGCCCTAGCACGCCGCTACGGCCGGTGCGAAGTGCACGGCCAGCATGGCTTGGAACATATCCGAGCGCCCTGGCATGGTCCCTGATCTTTTCGGCAAGGCGTTCCGAGACGCGTCCCTT
Source organism: Rhizobium sp. P32RR-XVIII (assembly GCF_012641395.1). Classification (GTDB taxonomy): domain Bacteria; phylum Pseudomonadota; class Alphaproteobacteria; order Rhizobiales; family Rhizobiaceae; genus Rhizobium. The sequence continues at coordinate 361,184 of NZ_JABAIH010000006.1, forward strand.
GCCAGAAAGCGCATTCGACACCGTTGCAACAGACACGCCAAGTGACGTTGCAATCCTGCTAAGGTTCGGTCCCGAGCGCAATTGAGGCATGATTTGCAGCGCTTTGATTAATCGTTTAATCGGCGACTATATGAAGCGTGCCACCTTGTCGAATCCATTTTGAGGAATGACGAATTTTCCACAGCGGAAAGTAGAAAATAACAAAACCCCGAAGTTGTTGTCCAACTTCGGGGCTTTTCATGTGTGAGGCTTTGCCATCAAAGCGAATGCTGAATTCAGCTTTTTGAGACCGGTGCTGCTGCGGCGGCGGATGTGGCGGCGGCTCCGGTCTTGACGCCGGCTGCGGCATAGCCGCCGCCGATGGCGACGTTGAGGGAGACGTAGTCCTTGGCCATCTGCTGGATGGCGGCCGCCAGGCTGGCGTCGGCCAGCGAGACGTTGCGCTGGGCATCGAGCACGTCGAGCAGCGAGGAGGCGCCGTCCTTGTAGCTGGCGGTCGACAGTTCCAGCGATTCCTCCGTCGTCTTGACGTTGGCGCGCAGTGCTTCGACCGTCTGGGCGTCGCGGCGCACCGCCGACAGCGCGTTCTCCACCTCTTCGACCGCCTTCAGCACCGTCTGCTTCCAGGCGAGATAGGCCGTCTTGGCGTCGGACCGGGCGATGTCGACGTTGGCGCGCAGGCGGCCGCCGTCGAAGATCGGCAGGGTGAGCGTCGGGCCGAACGACCAGGTGGTCAGGCCGCCGCCCTTGCCGCCGGCGGGATTGACCCAGGACGGCGAGATCGAGCCGGAGAGCGCGATCGTCGGATAAAGCTGCGACTGGGCGACGCCGATATTGGCGGTGGCGGCGGCGAGATCGCGCTCGGCCCGGCGGATGTCGGGACGGTTGCGGATCAGGTCGGCCGGAATGCCGGAGATGATGCCGGCGCGGTAGATCGGCTGGGCAGCACCCTTCTGCAGTTCGCTCAGCAGCGCCGGAGCCGGCAGGCCGAGCAGCGTGGCGATGTGATGGGCGGCGACGCGGAAGTTGATTTCCAGCGTCGGGATTTCCGCCTGCGTCTGCTGCACCAGGCCCTCGGCCTGGACGACATCGAGGCGCGAGGCGGCGCCGGCTTCCAGCTGGAACTGGGTGAGCTCGTAGGTTTCCTGGCGCGAGCGCAGGTTGTCCTTCGACAGCGCAAGGCGCTCCTGGAAGAAGCGGGCGTCGATATAGGAGTTAGCGAGATCCTGCAGGAAGGCGAGGCGGGCGACGTCGGCGGTGGCATAGGCCGAATCGAGCGAGGCAAGCGCGCTTTCCTTCGAGCGGCGGTACTGGCCGAAGAGATCAAGCAGCCAGGAGATATTGGCATCGCCGGCGGAGGTGTTCTCGGCGCCGACCTGGTTGCGGCGCGAGCCCATCTGCCCCGAGACCGTCTGCGAGGCGCCGACCACCAGGCTCGGCAGCGAGCCGGCCCCGGCGACCGTCACATTGCCGGAGGCGGCGTTGATGCGCTCCATCGCCTGCAGCACGTCGAGGTTCTGGTCGATGCCGCGGGCCACCAGGCTGTCGAGCTGCTTGTCGCGGAACGCCGTCCACCACTGCACCGTCGCAACGTCGCCGATGTTCTTGGCGCCACCCTCAGCGAACTTGCCAGGAAGCGGCATCTCGGGGGGTGTATGATTCGGCCCGACCACGCAGCCGGCTAGCAAAAGCAACAATGCCGGTGAGGCAATACGGAGAGATACCATTCATTTCTTCCTGTAACTCGACCAAGTCTAAATTCTTGCCAAAAGCGTCATGCTTTGCCGTCGGCTGCGCTTCGTCCCAACGAGATACACTATGCCGAAGCAGTCGGCCGCAATGTAGCAACGACTCATTCATTCTGGCAGTGCATTTTTATCACACTCACGCCTCAATTTTTCGCCCGGCGCGAGAAGATGCGACGGATCACGACAAAGAAGGAGGGCACAAAGAAGATGCCGAGTGCCGTCGCTGAAAGCATGCCGCCGAGAACGCCGATGCCGATGGCGTTCTGCGCTGCAGAACCGGCGCCGGTGGCGACCGCCAGCGGGACGACGCCGAGGATAAAGGCGAGCGATGTCATTATGATCGGACGCAGACGCAGCCTTGCTGCTTCCAGCGTCGCTTCGAAGAGTCCCATGCCGGTTTCCATGCGGTCCTTCGCAAACTCGACGATCAGAATCGCGTTCTTCGCGGCCAGACCTATGGTCGTCAGCAGCCCGACCTTGAAGTAGACGTCGTTCGCCTGCCCGAAGAGGGTCGCCGCAGTCAGCGCTCCGAGCACGCCGACGGGCACTGCCATGATGACCGAGAACGGGATCGACCAGCTTTCATAAAGTGCTGCAAGGCAGAGGAAGACGACGAGCACCGAGATCGCGTAAAGCATTGGCGCCTGGGAGCCGGAGAGGCGTTCCTGATAGGAAATGCCCTGCCAGGCGACCGTGTAGCCGCCGCCGAGCTGCTCGGTGAGCGCTTCCATCTCGTTCATGGCATCGCCCGAGCTGACGCCGGGTGCCGATGCGCCGTCAAGCGGGATTGCGCTCACTGCGTTGAAGCGGGCAAGCGTCGGCGCGCCCCTGACCCATTCCGTGGTGGTGAAGGCCGAGAAGGGTACCATCTCGCCTGAACTATTTCGGGCATACCAGTGGTCGAGATCGGTCGGCTGCATGCGGAAGGGTGCGTCGCCCTGGACATAGACCGGCTTGATCTCGCCGTTCAGGGTGAAGTCGTTGACGTCGCGGCCGGTAAAGATGACCGAGAGCATCGAATTGACCGCGGCGATATCGACGCCCATGGCGCCTATCTTTTCCTGGTCGATCAGAATTTTCATCTGCGGCTCGACTTCCTTGTTGTTGCTACGGAGCGCAACCACCTTGCCGCTGGCATTGGCCATCTGGATAAGGCGTTTGGAGGCCGCGTCGAGCGCTTCCGTGCCGTGTCCGCCGGTATCGACGAGATACATCGAGAATCCGCTGGAGACACCGAGCCCCTGGATTGCCGGCGGCAGCAATGCGAAGACCTGCGCTTCGCGGAAGGTGAAGAAGGTCTTCAAGGCACGCGTCACGACCGCCTGCGCCTGCAGGTTGGGGGCTGTGCGCAACGAGAAATCCTTGAGCTTCGTAAACACGATCGCGCTGTTCTGGCCGGAACCGTTGAAGCCGAACCCGAGGGCGCCGAAGACCGAATCAACGGCATCCTTTTCATTCTCGCGGTAGTAGTTCTCCACCTTCTCGACGACGGCCTGGGTCTGCTGCGTTGTCGAGCCGGGCGGCGTCGTGATGATCGTCAGCAGAACGCCCTGGTCTTCCTGCGGCAGGAACGAACTTGGAAGGCGGGTGAAGAGATAGGCACAGCCCGCGCCGATGAGCAGGAACACGAGCATGACGCGGATCGGGCGTTTCAACAAATAGCCGATCGTGCGGACGTAGCCGTTGGTGGAGCGGGTGAAGTTGCGGTTGAACCAGTCGCCGAGGCGACGCTTCTTGTGTTCGTCGACCGGCTTCAGCATGGTCGCGCAAAGCGCCGGCGTCAGGACGATCGCCACGATCGCCGAAAGCAGCATGGCCGAAACGATGGTAACCGAAAACTGACGGTAGATGATGCCGGTCGAGCCGCCAAAGAAGGCCATCGGAATGAAGACGGCCGTCAGAACCAGCGCAATGCCGACGATGGCGCCGGTGATTTCGCCCATCGACTTTTCCGTCGCCTCGAGCGGCGACAGCTTTTCCTCCGACATGATGCGCTCGACGTTTTCGACGACGACGATGGCATCATCGACGAGGAGGCCGATCGCAAGAACCATGGCGAACATCGTCAAGGTGTTGATCGAGTATCCCGTGATCGCAAGGATGCCGAAGGTTCCAAGCAGCACGACGGGCACGGCGATGGTCGGGATCAGCGTCGCGCGCAGGTTCTGCAGGAAGATCAGAAGGACGACGAAGACGAGCGCGATCGCTTCGATAAGGGTGTGGACAACCTTTTCGATCGACAGCTCGACAAAGGGCGTCGTGTCATACGGATAGGTGATCTCGACGCCTTCCGGCAGGCCGCGGCTGATCGTGTCGAGTGCCGAGCGAACGCGTGCAGCGGTATCGATGGCGTTGGCGCCGACCGCGAGATTGACGGCGAAACCGGTCGACGGCTGGCCGTTGTAGCGCGATGAGCCGCCGTAGCTTTCCTGGCCGATTTCGATGCGCGAGACGTCGCTGAGGCGGACGGTCGAGCCGTCCTTTTCCACTTTCAGGATGATTCGCTCGAAATCTGCGACGGTTGTCAGCTGGCTTTGAGCCGTGATGGTGACGTTCAGCTGCTGGCCCTGGACGGCCGGCTGCGCGCCGAGGGAGCCGACGGACACCTGCGTGTTCTGCGCCTGGATGGCCGAGGTCACGTCGCTCGGCGTGAGCTGGAACTTCTGCAGCTTGAAGGGATCAAGCCAGACGCGCATGGCGTAACCGGAGCCGAAGATGTTGATGCTGCCAACGCCTTCGAGCCGCTGGATCTGGTCTTCGATCTGATTGGACAGAATATTGCCGAGGTCGACAGAATTCCGCTTCCCGTCGGTTGAAACGAGCGAGCCGACCAGCAGGATGCTGGAGGTCGATCGCGTCACGCTGATGCCGGCATCGATGACGTCGCTGGGAAGCTGGGACTGCACCAGCTGCAGCTTGTTCTGAACCTGGACCTGAGCGATATCCGGGTCAGCGCTCGTGCCGAAAGTGAGCGAGATGCTGGCCGAACCGGTCGACGAGGTCGATGTCATGTAGGTGAGGTCGTCGAGCCCCGTCATGCCATCTTCGATGATCGTCGTAACCGATTTCTCGACGGTCTCAGCACTCGCGCCGCGATAGCTGGCGTTGATGCGCACCGTTGTCGGCGCGATGTCCGGATACTGCGAGATCGACAGCGTGAAGATCGCGAGCAAGCCTGCGAGCATGATGGTGATCGCAATGACCCAGGCAAAAATCGGGCGTCGGATGAAAAACTTGGCCATCAAATTATTCCTGTGCGGTGGGCTCTCTGTTCGAGGCGGGCGCGTTTTTACTGTACGGCCGGCTTCTGAGCGTCACCGGCTCCTGCCTGTTCGGCAGCTACGACCACACCGCTTTCATTGATTTTCATGGGAACCGGCTTGACCGGCATGCCGGGGGCTATCGACTGAAGGCCGCTGACGATCAGCTGATCGCCATCCTTGACGCCGTCGGTCACGAGCCAGGAATTGTTGGAAGGGGAGGCGTTTTCGAAGGCACGAGTCTCCACCTTGCCGTCGGCGGAGATGAACTGCGCCGTCAGGCGGCCATTCGCGTCACGGCTGGTGGCAAGCTGCGGCAGGGCATAGCCAACCTCTGCGCCGAGTTCGACAGTCGCGCGGACATACATGCCCGGCAGAACGACCCGATCCGGATTCGGGAAGAGCACGCGGATGATGAAGGTTCCGGTCGTCTCGCTGACGATCTGCTTCGACATATCCAGCTTGCCCTTCTGGTTGTATTCCTTGCCGTTTTCGAGGATCAGGCGGAAGATGGCATTCGCTTCGCTCTGAACTGCGCCCGACCTCATGGCATCACGCAGCTTCAGGAGATTGGTGCTCGATTCCGTCAGCAGGATGTAGATCGGATCAAGCTGACGGATCGTCGTCAGCGCCGTGGTCTGGTTGGCGGCAACGACGTTGCCGACGTTGTAAGCCGTCTGGTCGATGACGCCGTCGAACGGGGCGACGATCTTCGTATGGTCGAGATCGATCTGGGCTGAGGCGAGGGCGGCCTTGGCCGATTCGACTTCGGCATGCGCCTGGAGAAGGGTGGTCTTTGCCGTTTCGAATTCGATCTGCGTGGCGCCGCTTCCGACAAGGCGCTGGTAGCGGTCGAAATTGCTCTGTGCGCTTGGTACGCTGGCTTCGGCTTTGGCGATTGCCGCTTTGGCCTGCTCGACGGTCGCAACGTAGGGCGAGTCTTCGATCTGATAGAGAAGGTCGCCTTTCTTCACCTCACCGCCTTCACGGAAGGCGATTTCGCGAATGATGCCGCTGACCTGCGGGCGGATATCGGCCGTTTGGTAGGCTTCGGCCCGTCCGGGAAGGATCGTGGTAACCGGGAAGGTGTCCTTCTTCAGGGCGATGACGCCGACCGGTGCTGCCTGCGGCGCAGCACCCGCCGGGCCGGCTCCGCCCCCAGTCTGCTTGTTGCCGCTATCGTTGCAGGCGGCGAGTAGGCCACTAAGCGCCAAAATCGAAGAAATGATGAAGACACGCCGTATCATGCTGCTTCCCTTGCGATTGGGATTTTGGATCGATCATCGGCCCCGGCGCGCGCTGCTTCAATATGAAAAGAGCAGGATTTTCCGGAATCACATGCCATCGACCGAGCTTAAGAAAAGATTGCCGAAGTGACGTAATTTATAAACCGTCACTTAGCAAGCGCTATTTCGCAGCGCAATATCCACGAAACGGACGATTTCCTCCGCTCTCTGGATAAGTGTGTTCTTGTCGTCCTGGACGATCAGCACGGGGTGCAGCACCGATGCGAGGACATCGGCAACAGTTCTGGCGGCGCGCTGCGGATCACGGCATTTATAACGGTCCGAGCTTACGCCTCGGCGGATGATTTCCTCCAGCTTCTGTTCGATCCGGGCGCGGTAACGGTTGCCTGCCTCGAGCTTCGATTCGATCGTCGTCAGCACCATTTCGAAGATGTAGGGATTCTGTTGAATGTCCTGCAGGTGACTGTCGAGAAGCCGCAGCACGAAACGGAGGAGTTGCTGCTCTGGCGGGAGGTTCTCGTCGATCGAACCGAAACGTTCGGCGGCATTGGCAAGATGCCGCTCTGCAATGGCATCGACCAGTGCCGTCTTCGAGTGAAAATGCTTGAAGATATTGGCCGGCGACATGCCGAGGGCGGAGGCGATGTCGGCGATCGATACGGCAAGGAAACCGCGCTGGCGGAACAACGACTCGGCCATCGACAGAATGTCTTCCCGCGTCTCCTCGGCCTTGCGCCGGGGCCTTCGTGCCATTCGTTTCCCCTCCGGTCTGTCGACCAGTTCCCTTCTGCAAATACTAGTGCCTTCCGCCGAAAACCCGCAAGCACGGAGCGGCTCGCGGGCGGATCAGAGTCTTAAGGGAAATAACGTGCAAGGTTGCTTCGGACACGGGCGAGCGGGGTCTCACCGCTGTCGTCCGGAACGAAAGGCTGCGCCGTAATCGCCTCATAAGCCTTGATGTACACCTGTGAAGTCTGCTCGATCAGTTCCGCCGGTATCTCGGGGATCGCATCCTTGTAGGGGTCGCAGCGCTCGGCCACCCAGGCCCGAACGAAATCCTTATCGAAGCTTGCCGGGCGTGTACCGCGATCGAAGGCTTCCGGGTAACTGTCGGCGAGCCAGTAGCGGCTGCTGTCTGGAGTGTGGATTTCGTCGGCGAGGATAATGTTGCCGTTCTCGTCCGTCCCGAATTCGTATTTGGTATCGACGAGAATAAGCCCGCGCTCGGCCGCCATCTGCTGGCCGCGCGCGAAAAGCGCAAGCGCGTAGCGGGAAAGCGTTGCCCATTGCTCCGCGGTGAGCAGCCCGCGGCTGACGATTTCATCAGGTGTCAGCGGCTCGTCATGTCCACCGTCGAATTCCTTGCTCGTCGGTGTGATCACCGGCTCGGGCAGAAGCTGGTTGTCTCGCATGCCGTCCGGCAGGCGCATGCCGTACATTTCGCGCTCGCCCTTCTTATAAAGAGTGAGGATCGATGTGCCGGTCGTGCCGGCGAGATAGCCGCGAACCACGATCTCGACGGGCAGGATGTCGAGCCGCTTGCCAATAACCACGTTCGGGTCCGGGTAAGCGATGACGTGGTTCGGGCAGATGTCCTTGGTTGCTTCGAACCAGTAGCGGGCGGTTTGCGTCAATACCTGGCCCTTATAGGGAATGCAGGTCAGGATGCGGTCGAAAGCGCTGAGACGGTCGGTGCTGATGATGATGCGGCTGCCATCCGGAAGATCGTAGTTTTCGCGCACCTTGCCGCGATAGTAGTTCGGCAGTTCGGGGAAATGGGCTTCGGAAAGAATTCGCACGGGCTCAACAGTCCTTCTCACTCGGGTTGCCCATGCTCTAGTTTCATTGCGAGGGATGTCAAGTAAATGGCGCTTAAAGCCAGATCAGAGCGATAAGAAGCAGAGTCAGGAGATAGGATACGACAGCCAGCGGACCGCCGGCGCGCAGAAAGTCGGAAACGCGGTAGCCGCCGATGCTCATCGTCAGCGTATTGTTGTGGTGGCCGAAGGGTGTCAGGAAATCGAGCGACGCGCCGGCGGCAACCGCAATGAGATAGGCGTCCGGGGAATGATGTGCCGCTTGGGCAAATTCCAGCGCAATGGGACTGAGCACGATGGCGACAGTCGCGTTGTTGACGAAGGGCGTGAGCGCCATGGCAATGAAGAGCAGGAGGGCAATTCCGGCCAAGGGCACGGATATCGGCACGATCAGGCTCAGCCACGCTGCAAGCATTTGCGCGGTCCCGGTCGTCGCCACGGCCGAGCCGATCGGGATCATCGCCGCCAGCATGATGACGATAGGCCAGTTAATGTCTGCCATGCCCTGGCGAATGTTGAGGTAACTCAGCAGTGCAAGGGCAAGCACGACACCCGCGAAAGCGATGTCGGGAGGGGCGAAATCGAAAGCAGAAAGCGCAACGCCGCAGGCGAAAACGACCATCGGCAGCCAGGCGTTCGACACGGCGTCCACCGAAGGCTGCGTTGCGAGCGGAAGGCATTCGCACTCATCGAGCGCCTCCGCGACCGCTTCGCGCGAGCCTTCCAGCAGAAGGATATCGCCGATCGAGAGCTGCAGGTCGTCGAAACGGCCTTCGATGCGCGGCGAACGCATGGAAAGGGCGGCGACAACAATCCCCCGGCTTCTGAAGACTTCCAGCGAGCGGATACGCGAGCCGACGAGGGTACTCTCCGGCATGACGACAGCTTCTATCCGCACGAAGTCCGGCTGCAATCCATTCGGATGGCTTTCCGCCACGAGCGCATCGGAGGCGGCGAGATCGGCAAAGACCGTCTCGGCACCTTCGGCGAGCAGGGTATCACCCGCTTCGATCGTGGATTGATCGAGCGGACCGAAAACGAATTTGCCGTCGCGTATCAATGCATGCGGCTGGATCGCAAAGAGGCCGGGGCAATCAACAAGCCTATTACCGACCAGCGGCGAGCCCTCGGGAATGCGCCGCTCCGTCACGACCTGCCGCGCGGGCGCGGCGAGCATGGGCTGGGCGTCTGCTTCCGCAAACAAGCGCCGTGCGAGAAAAGCCATCAGCAGAATTCCGGCAACGGCGACCGGAAGGCCGACATAGGCAAAATCGAAGAAGCGAAATCCGGTGCCTGTCGCTTTGGCCAATGCATCACTGACCAGCAAATTGGCGGGCGTGCCGATAAGGGATACGAGGCCGCCCAGAAGTGCTGCAAAGGAAATCGGCATGACAAGCTGGCGCCGGGGGATCTTCATGACGGCACTGATGCGCAGCGTGGCGGGCAGCATGATCGCGAAGGCGCCGATATTGTTCATGAAGATCGAGATGAAGCCGGTAATTGCCGAAAGGCTGGCGATAACCGTGAAGCCGGATCGGCCGGAGGCGGCAAATCGCGCAGCAAGCTTATCGAATAGCTTCGCGTGGGCGAGAACCTGAACGATCAGCAGGACTTCGACGACGGTAATGACAACGGGGCTGGCGAAACCGGCAAACACCTGATCTGTGGGGTAAAGCCTGAGCAGATAACCTGCGATCAGGCCGCCGATCGCTACGACCTCGATGCGGATACGGCTGAGCGAGAATAGAGCAAGCATCGCCGCCAGAAGGATCAGCAGTGATGCTTGCTCGAACGTCATGGGCGGGCTCGCGTTTCAACCGTCAGCGAAAATGTAGCCGTTCGCGCGAGCCTGTACAGAGATGGCGCGAGGAAAGGTCGAGCAATCCTCAAAATCAGGCGGCTGCACGCCAGCGGCGATCTGCCGTTCTTTCGAGTATGGGTGTCGCGAAGACACCGACGGTGCGATCAAGCCATTGGACGCCTTGCGAGCCCAGCTTCTCCCGCCAGCGACCCGATTGCAGCATGGCGGCGCCGATCGCCACGGGCTCGATGCCGCAGGTCGCCATCAGGTGCAAACCGGAGACGATCGACGTGCCGCTCGAGATGACATCGTCGATCAGTGCGATACGGCGGCCTTCAAGCAGCGGCAGCATGCGCGGGTCTATATAAAGACGCTTCTGCTGCTCCGGCGTCGTGATCGACGAGAGGGCAACGGAAAGATCGTCGCGGTACCAGAACTTCCGGGAGGTTCCGAACGGCACATAGCGTGCGTGTCCGAGCTTTTGTGCCACGGCCGCAGCAAGCGTTAATCCGAGCGTCGGCAGGCCTGCGACGATCTCGATGTCGAAAGGCATGATCTTTGCGGCCAATTGTTCGGCGAGCGCATCGAGGACGGCGAAGCTCGCCTGATTGACGATGAGCGAGGCGAGAGCATGTTCACCGTCCGCAAGCACGCGGATCGGCAGGCGAAGCTGACAGCCATCCTCCAGTTCGGCAACATAGAATGATGTGAAATCGCCGTCTGTCGGAAAGCTGCCCGGTGGGTGGAATTCCTGCCAGAAGTCATGCGGCGCCATATCGTCCATCCGCGTCAAACCCGTTTCGTCTTTTCCATGCCCGTACGGCGCCTCAGATCGCGCAGTTCGGCCTCCGTCAAGGCGCGCACTGATCCTTTAGGCAGTTCGCCGAGTTCGAGCCCGCCGATCGCCACCCGCACGAGTCGCAGGCATTCGGTGCCGGTCGCTTCCAGCATCCGGCGGATCTGCCGGTTGCGGCCCTCGTCAAGTTCCACCTCGATCCAGGAGTTCCGGTCACCGCTTCGCAGAAGCCGAGCTGCCGTTGCCGTCAGCACTTCGCCGTCATGCCGGATGCCGTGTGTCATCTCCGCCAGTGATTGGGTATCCATGAGGCGATTGACCTGCACATGGTAGGTCTTCGCCACGTGGGTGATCGGATCGAGCAGCGCCTGCGCGAATTCGGTGTCGTTGGTGAACAGCAGCAGACCTTCGCTTGCCTTGTCGAGGCGGCCGACCGGCGACAGATGTCGAACATCGAAATCCTTGAGGCAGTCATAGACCGTCGGCCGGCCCTCCGGATCATGCCGGGTGGTCACCAGGCCACGGGGCTTGTTCAGCATCAGGTAGATTTTTGTCTCGGCGGCGATCGCTTTGCCGTCCACTTCAAGCTTTGCGGATGAAAGATCGACCCAGGCATCAACATTCCTGACGATCCGCCCATCGACCATTACGCGGCCGTCGGCAATCAGCCGCTCGGCCTGCGTGCGGGAGCAATAGCCGAGTTTCGAAAGGGCGCGCGGCAGGGTGACCCGCTTGCCGCCGGTCTCGGCGCTCGGTTTTCCGCGTTCATGCGATTTCTGCGGTGGGCGCCGCTCTCTCACTCAGCCGTCCTTGTCCGGTTGCGATGCCGTTTATTTGCACGAACGGCAGCCACACACCAGCAGGGCGGTGAACTCAGACGAATATAAAGGTGGAGCGCAGCCAACAGGATCGCCGGCAGCAATGGCCGGCTTAATCCTCGGACGAGGTTGGTCTATTGGCAAGCCAGGAACCCTGCGAGTTCCTGCCGATTGACGACGACGCCGGCAGCAGCTTTCACCGGGTCTGGATGCGTATAGGACAGGCACGGCATTTCAGGCAATTCGAGCGCCTGGCGCATATTCATAATACCGACTGCACGGCGGCCATTTGCGCTTTCGAGGCTGACCTCAACAATACAGTGCGCTCTCTTATTCTCCATAATTCATCCTCCCGCATTATTATTGTCGCCTTCCTGGCATTAAAAATTGGTTTTTCTAAGACATAAGTATTTACGGATCCTACGAAATTTCCATCCGCAGACCCTGAAATAGTCATCTTTATTGTGCGTTGCAGTATAAAGTTAGGAAATACTAAATTCGTCCATACTAAGCCGAAAGGGCGAGACGGATTTTGCCCCTGACTGCGTCGGAAGAGACTTGAGGGCCATGAAGTACGCCCTCTGTCTTTCCTTTGGTTAGAAACAAAATCCGGCGACCAGGGTGGATGAATTCATTGGATACCGACCCTAGTGCCACCAATAGCGGGACTGCGGCTGCCGGTGATTGCTCATCATATAGCCGGCAAGAAAGCCCAGGGCTGCAGCGAAAACCAACGCCGTTGTCGTCGCAGTCGGGTGCTCGCGCGCGGCGCCTGCGGCCGCCATGCCCTCGGCCCGGATCTGGGCGACGGCGTTCTTGGCGCGGGGAAGGGTGTCCTCGTAGGCCTTTGCCGCGCGGTCACGCACTTCGTAATAGGCTTCGGCTCCTTGTGCGGAAATCATCTTCTGCAAGCGCGACACTTCGCGTTGAAGTGCTGCAATGTCCTTGCTGACGGATTCACGGATGTCGTCGGTGTTGGCAGCCATGTCGGTCTCCTTTCGTTCGATGAGAGGAACACGGAAACCGGCATTTAGGTTCCGACTTCAGTTGCTCGCCGGTCTATCAGTGCTTTTGACGCGCGCCGTTACCGATTGTTAACCATAAATCCGGGCTTGCGGCTGATTTCGAAGATCTTTTTGGCCGCGGAGAGGGGAAATTTCGATGATTTTTGACCGCCCGATAAAGATTTTGCCCGGTGACGCGCTATGGCGGTGGGGCCTGTGAATAAACGCCGTCGAAATTCCCTAATGAAATCAATCTGTTATAAAAATGTCAAAAAAGTTGGATTGGCACTGTTGACTATGTCTGAGGGAAGGACTTATAAGCCGCGTCACTGAACGAGGGCGGCGGCGCTGCTGGCGACGAAGTTTCTCGCTCTAGGGTTTCCGGATTGGCTGGATTGCTGATTGATGGTTTGAGGCTTAGGTGCTTTGGACTTTGTGGAACTTTATTCGACCGGGTTGACTGGTCTGTTATTTGACAATTGAAGATGAGAAGAAAGAGA
>NZ_JABAIH010000070.1 GCF_012641395.1 Rhizobium sp. P32RR-XVIII
CCTGCCACGGCATAGGATGGCCGCGACGCTCCCGAGTTCGCACTCAGGAGCGCATCAAGGCTCTTGTCCATTCTGTCCGCCATGTCGTTCGGCGTGACCGGTCCCGAAAGCGGGACGCTCCATGTTGTTGCTTGGCTCATTGTATTGACCCATGTCCTTTCGCGACATAATCGAGCGTGCGGGTGATTGCAGACCCGCCCGCGTTCTTGAATGCGATGTGAAAGCCGGTTTCATCCTTGGCGGTGATTTCGTAGTAATCCCCGGTAGCCAGCCCTTGGGCCGCGATCGAAAGACCCTGCAGGCTTCTGAATGCAGGGGTAAACGGGATCGTCAGACCGGCGCCCGAAACCACAATGTCATTGCCTGCGATGACGCGATCCGGCATGTCGACAGTAACGGCAAGGCTGGTTACGAGAGGCGTTACGTCCTGCTGGAAACTCGCCATCTTAGCCCTGAACCGATAGGCCCTTGCCGAGATATCCCCAGTGACAAGGGGCGCCCAATCCGTCCAGACAGGGGAGCCGCCGGGGTCATCGTCCGTGGTAGACACTTCAACAGTGACGCTCCACAGACCGCCGATATCTCCAAAGAAGTCATCCCGCTCGAAGAAGTTCACCAAGCCGAAGACGTCATCGCTGGACCGCTCGCCAAGAGCTTCTATCTGCGAAGATACCCGCGACGTGTAAACCGCTCCAAGGTCAACGGTATCAACGAAGTCGTAGTGACCCTCCGTCAGGTAGCCGTCGGTGCCAAGGAAGAAGTCGCCGACCTCGAACCAGTCATCCAGCGCGAAGAGATCGGACGCGCCGCCGAGGCGAAGAGCCGAACCGTCGAAGTAAGTCCCGTTCTTCATGCCAGGGAATGGCGGTTCTTCCTCAAGCGCTTCGACAGCATTGAGTTTCGTCAGCGGATCGACAGCGTTGATGATGATTGTCTCGAGCTTCGACTGCAGCCCCGCATAGGACACCGCCTTGATCAGGAATGTGCCTCGTATCGCTGGAACTTGTACTTGCGTACCAGAAGCGATGCGCAGGATATTCGCCGTCTGCCATGTGACGCCGGTCAGCGCACTAGAGTGGCGGATCTCGTAATGCGAGATGATTTCCGCCGGGGTTGCGGCACCCCATTGCAGCGTTGCGGAATCGCCCGCTACCGCAATGGTGAAACTCGGGACAGCACCCGGATAGCCAGCGAAGATGCTGGCGCTAAGGACACCCTTGAGCCAATCGGAGAGCTGCCCGTTGTCGAAGATGGCCCTCACCCACACATCGTAGGCGCCGGGATCGAGGTTACGAAGATCTGTTTGCGGCGAAGATACCGTAAGCGAAGGAAACCAATTGCCCGTCCCCTTTGGGGCGTATCGGACGATGTAGCCAGTTACATGCCCCACATCAGGCGCAAGCCACGACACGGTCAGCGCGGACGTTGCCGGCGTGGTA
>NZ_JABAIH010000071.1 GCF_012641395.1 Rhizobium sp. P32RR-XVIII
CTGGCCATGAAGGAGGCGCGCGCGCGATACCTCTGCGTATCGAGGGCAGTCCGGACGGCCCCGCGCAATAGCTGCGGCGTCGGTGCATTGGTTCCAAGGTTGATGCCGACCCCGGACCAGCCGACCCGCGCGTTCACGTCGGCCTTATCTTCGGTCAGCCCTGCCGTGACCAAGGGAACACCAAAGCTCATCGCCTGGTTGACACTGCCATAGCCGCCATTGGTAACCAGTAGGTCAGTTTTTGGCAGGATCCACTCGAATGGCAGATAGCTGGCCACCCGCGCATTGGTCGGGAGGGGGCCCGGGATTGCCTCGAGTGGACGCCCGCCTGCAGTGACGACCACGAGCACGTCCGCCTCATTAGCCAGCGCGGCCAAGGTTGGGGCAACCAAGAGACCGAAATCGTGGTTCGCTACTGTCCCCTGAGTGACCAGGACCACCTTCTTCCGGCCGTCCAGCTCATCCGCCCAGGGCGGGAGTGGCGCCTGGTTCGGGATCATGGGCAACGCGCCGATGAACTGCACCGAAGGCGGGAGCATGCGCGGGAACTCGAAGCTCGGCACCGTCAGCTGCATGTAGGCATCTGCGAGTCCGACGATCGACTCGAAAAGGGACGTCGAGAGCTGGCCAACGCCCATGGCATCCAAGAACCCGTTTACGCGACGCGCGACAGGTTGGTTGACGATGTCGTCATACTCCTGGGCGACGATCGCGTATTCCTCGCGCTGCGCCTGGGTGGTTGCAGGGGACAAGCCGAGGAAGTTTGGTGCTCCGTCCTCGCGGTGCCAATGCAGGATCGAGGTGCCGAAAAGCGCAATTGGGGGCCGCTTCGAGCGGGGTGCGAGGAGCATTGGCAGGAGGCCACAAAAGAAGTCATCGCCTATCAGGATCTCGGCGGGGAAATCGCGCAGCACCTGTTGCAAGCACTGATGCTGCGCGGGAATGTGGTCGACGAACAAACGCTCTATGATGAGGCGTAACAACTCCAGCCCCGGAGGTGTCTCCTTCAGTTCGGGATACTTCGAGAAAGGATCCACCACATCCTGATCCGCACTGGCAGGGATGGGACGAAACATGGCGCCGATACTTTTGACGCGCTCATGAAAGGCGCTCCCTGTGACAGCCATCACCTCGTGACCTTCGGCCATCAGGATGCGCGCGATTCCGAGCATTGGATTGACATGGCCCGGCGCTGGCGTCGTGGCAATAACGATTTTCATATGATCCTGGTCCTCGGGTTTGAGTGCAGCCACGGCTACTTTGTTTCGAAAGCGGTCCAGCTGACAGGTGCAGGCACCGCTGGCGTGACGGTGCTAAGCGATTGGGCGTTTATTAGGCTGCAAAGCCCCGGTCTCAGCCGGCAACATTGAGAACGACCCCTCGGGATGGCTGCCTTCCGGCGCCGAC
>NZ_JABAIH010000072.1 GCF_012641395.1 Rhizobium sp. P32RR-XVIII
GCCGCCTGATGGGCGCGCCTCCAGCATGACCATGCGATGACGTAGGCGGGGTTTATGCGACGCTGAGCGAGTCTGATGGCGATGCGCCGGACTTCCTGGATAGACCAGCGGATCAAATCCTGATGGTCGGCATCCGCGGTCTTTTTTGGGGCGTCGCGTCATTGGCGCGGTACCGGATCACCGCCATCATGGCGAAGGCAAGCATGACGAGGGAGACGTGGCGATGCCAGCCATGCCATGACCGGGTTTCGTTGTGATCGAGTCCGAGCTCGTTCTTGGCGGTCTCGAAGCTGTCTTCGATCGCCCAGCGATGGCCTTCAACGGAAACGAGCGTCTGGATGTCCGTCCCGGCCGGGCACCATGTGGTGAAGAATGCGAGATCACCGTCGCTGATATTGCGCCGGATCAGTAGGCCACGGGTCCAAAGCCCCGATTTCGTCTCGTTATATTCGTCGGCATCGAGATCGGCGAGTTCGCAGTAGGCCCAGTCATGAAGCCGCGCGCCTTTGGTGCCCTCACCGGCGGAAAGACGTTGCCATGCGCTTGGATCGAGATCACGGGCGATCTCCTGCGCTGTGCCGGCGACCGGAGGCTTTCCCGACCACGAGCCGAAATGGTGGTCCGATTTAACCCCAAGAACGTAGCCTTTGCAGGCTCGGCGCAGGGTTCCTTCGACGTCCCCGACGCCATACACCGCATCTGCGGCCACCCATGAAAACGGCACATCGGCTGCCAGCGCCCGCCGTATCATATCGACAGCCAGGCCTGGCTTGGTAGCGAAGGCTGTAGCCTGAGGAACATGAGTTGCTGCAAGCCTTGCCGGATCGCCAGTCCAGCTCTTGGGCAAGTACAGGGCTCGATCGATAAAGGCATGACCGCGAACGGACACATAGGCGGCGAACACACCGATCTGGCAGTTCGTTATCTTGCCAGCCGAACCTGTATATTGACGTGCAACACCGCACGACGTCTTGCCCTGCTTGAGGAAGCCCGTCTCGTCGATGACCAGGACCGCATCATCCGTGGCGAGGTTCTCTACGACATACTCTCGCACGATGTCGCGAAGTGCGTCCGCGTCCCAGCGCCCGCGCCCCAGAATGGCTTGTTGCCGCCACGGGCCGGGATCACCGGCCGCCTCAGCGCGCATCCAACCTGTCTTACGCCGCTCGTCACCCAGCAAGCCGTCCAGGAAAAGGTTCGCAGATGCTGCAACTCGCTCCTGCGTAAACAGTCCGCGCATGCGAGCCTTCACGTCGCGCAACGATGATGCCCATAGCTCAAGCGTCGTCTCGATTGATGCACCTGCCATCCATGACCTCCGAATCATGGAGACCCATAGATTCAGATCATAGATAAATATGCAACTGTAATGCTA
>NZ_JABAIH010000073.1 GCF_012641395.1 Rhizobium sp. P32RR-XVIII
TTCAGTGGCATGTATGGACGGCCTCCGCGTGGCAAGGGCTTTTTGGCATTTCTGACGATTGGTCGGGTGCAGGCATGTATACGGCCTTTGATTGCGGCTGGTTCATGCCGCTGGCCCTGATGTAGTCCGCTGATCAGATCCCAGACAGGTCAACGCGCTTTCAAGCGGCACCCACTGATCGGGTTTGTCCGATCCCGGCTCGACCGTTCGCCATCACACCATCAGCACCTCACCAATTTCTGCATCCTCTGTGAGCTTTCAAAGGGAGGCGGTAGCCTCAAAGCGCCTGCCGGTCGTCATCAACGCCCAGACGATCCGCGCCATCTTGTTCGCCAAGGCAACAGCGACGACGTTGTACGGCTTCTTCACCAGAAGCTCGGCGGCCCAACGCGTCGGTGCAACTTTAGCCTTGCGGCTGAAACGAAGCACCGCATGCGCCCCGACAACGAGAAGCCGGCGGAGATAGGGATCGCCTTGTTTGCTGATCCTTCCGAGGCGGTCCTTGCCACCCGATGAGTTCTGCCGCGGCACCAGGCCTATCCACGCCGCCAATTGTCGGCCGGATTTGAAGAGCGACGCGTCTGTCACTGTCGCGGCGAGTGCGCTGGCAGTGATCGGGCCAATTCCGGGGATCGTCTCAAGGCGTCGGCTCAGCTCGTTCGAGCGATGCCACGCATGAATCTGGCGATCCATCTCGCTGACCTTCTCGTGCACCTCCCGCAACTGCTCGATCAGCGGAAGAAGTGCGGACCGCGCAAGCGGCGGGATGAGATCGTGATCATCGTCTTCGATCAACGCGATCAGCATTCCGACCCCGGCAATCCCCTGTCGCGTTACGATGCCGAACTCCGCCAAGTGGCCGCGCAAGGCGTTCACCAGCATTGTCCGCTGCCGGATCAAAAGCTCGCGGACCCGATGTAGCATCAGCACACTCTGTTGCTCCTCGCTCTTCACCGGAACGAAGCGCATCGTCGGTCGCGTCACCGCCTCGCAAATCGCCTCGGCATCCGTCGCGTCATTCTTCTGCCGCTTCACATATGGCTTGACGTAAGACGCCGGCATCAGCCGCACGTCGTGACCCAGCGCCATAAGAACCCGAGCCCAGTGGTGTCCAGTCGCGCAAGCCTCGATTCCGATCAGGCAGGGCGGCAATGCCTTGAAGAATCCAACGACATCGTCGCGGCGCAGCTTGCGGCGGCTCACGGTCGCGCCGGCACCATTGATCCCGTGAACCTGAAATACATGCTTGGCGATATCCAGACCAATTGTGGTAATCTTCTCCATGGACGGCTCTCCCTTATGTGACTTTCGACAGCCACACTTTGGCACATTGCGATGCCGGGAGCGGAGGCCGTCCACCACATCAGGT
>NZ_JABAIH010000074.1 GCF_012641395.1 Rhizobium sp. P32RR-XVIII
TAGGCTGGATCGACCTCCACAACACACTGACCGGATATCCTATCATAGCCCTTTTCCTCGACACCCTCCCCACGCCAATCGATCGGCATGCCAACCTTGGCAAAAGCCTTCTCAACAAAGGAGCGAATCGAGTGCGTTTCGCCGGTCGCAAGAACATAGTCCTCTGGTTCGTCCTGCTGCAACATCAGCCACATGCCGCGGACATATTCTCGCGCATGTCCCCAGTCGCGCTTGGCGTCCAGATTGCCGAGATAGAGCCGATCCTGCAGCCCGAGATGGATCGCCGCGGCCGCTCGGGTGATTTTACGCGTCACGAATGTTTCGCCTCGGATCGGACTTTCGTGATTAAACAAAATGCCGTTCGAGGCATGCATGCCATATGCCTCGCGATAGTTGACCACGATCCAGTAGGCATAGAGCTTGGCAGCCGCGTAGGGTGATCGAGGGTAGAACGGTGTCGTTTCACTCTGCGGGACTTCCTGAACTTTACCATAGAGCTCCGAGGTAGATGCTTGATAGAAGCGGGTTTTCTTGGTCAGGCCCAGAAGACGAATTGCTTCAAGTAGCCGAAGGGTGCCAGTTCCATCCGCATTAGACGTATATTCCGGCGTCTCGAAAGAGACTTGAACGTGGCTTTGTGCGGCGAGATTATAGATCTCGTCAGGCTGCGTTTCCTGAACGACTCGGATGAGATTCGTTGAGTCGGTCATGTCCCCGAAATGCAAGATAAACCGAGGGTTCTCAACATGGGGATCCTCGTAGAGATGCTCAATACGACTGGTGTTGAAGGACGATGAGCGCCGCTTGATGCCGTGGACAATATAGTCCTTCTCCAGGAGCATTTCGGCCAAATACGCACCATCCTGACCTGTTACACCTGTAATCAACGCAACTTTACCGTTGTTTGTCATTGCAGCACCTTCGTCCCACTCATTTTTACATCGCCGGATACAGTTGCGGCCAAGGAAAATTGATTTATTCTAATAAGTTTGAGTTCATGTTTTAAAATTGTAGTATTTCATCAAAGATCTAGCGAATAATTCCGAGTCACTGAAGCTGTATTGGGCGTGTCTTTTCGGCTTTACATTGTTGATAGCGACCGAGATTTCGGCGTTGCGCGCGCTTTTCAGACGCTGCAGGCTGAACTCGACGGCGCGGCGGCTCGTCTTTGCCCATCGTACGATCATAAGCGTTCGTTCTGCGAGCGCGGTCAGCTGCATCGTATCGGTCGAGGCGGGCACAGGGGCGC
>NZ_JABAIH010000075.1 GCF_012641395.1 Rhizobium sp. P32RR-XVIII
GGAGGTGTTCGAATGTCGTTGCGAGAGACAAGCTGAGCTTGCTTTCGAGCCCGACGAGCGGGCTTCTTCCTAAGGGCTTGTGTTTGCTTCTGCGGTTTAAGCCCTGCGGCTGTAGACGCAATAACCGCTAGAGCGGCAATGTCATCAACCGGCTCAAACCCGTCTCCATCAGGCTCAACTGGGGCATTTCTATCGACCTCTGCAGCGGGTTCAGGGGCGGTTGGCAAAACCGATGGCGTCTCGCGTCGATCGGAGTTGGGATGTACATCGTCAGTCAAATGGGCCGGAGGTTCCTCCGGGTCTTTCTTGTCGTGTCGCCCGGTGAGGCCGACTAGAAATTTCCAGGGAGACTTCATGATCGCTGTTTAACCTCATCTGCTTTCAATCACGCAGTCAATTTCGGCAACGCTCTTGCGCCGCCGAAATCATGATCAGACCAAACGGGCCCGATCCTCGGGAGGTTTCGGTCAACCAGCTCTTCGTGATGCTTAGGATTGGCCGAGACGCTTGCGAAGATCCGCGTTTTCGCTGCGCAACTTTTCTGCAAGCTGTTTCCGCAAATTCCGGTTTTCTTCTTCGAGTTGAAGAAGATCGGCCATGTCGTCTGCTGCAGGAGTATTCACGGCCGCAGTTGCCGCTTTACGCATACGCGTCTTGCGGGGCTGCTTTGTCGCAACCTTTGCCTCTGCCGCTGCTACGGATTTTGCTATGCGTGGTTTCTTTGCGGGCTTTGCGGGGGTGGTCTTTGCATCACCAGGAACCGCGGACGTTTCGTCACCCGCCGCCATTTGTGGACCAACAGTTTTGGCCTGGCGTCCACGACGCTTTTTCGGTTCTGTGATCGTCGTCGCAGTCTCGATGCTTGAGTTGTCGGCACTTAGCACTGGGGTGGTTTCTTCGGCCATACGTTCCTCCTGTGGTGGCAGCACAGTTTTTGGCTGCTCGACGGTTTTAGTCAACAGCCGCTCGCGTGTTTGTGGGCCCGGCGGTGGACTGTTCGCGTTTCTCTCTGTTGCTTGAAGAACCTGACCCGGCGCATCTGCTTCGACCTCCAGCGAAATGGCCTTGAGATCCACGTTTCCCCAGATGGAGGTTGGCTTCGGAGACTGTCGTCGGCTACTGGATTTAAACTCGACCACGAAGTTCCTCTGTGGCTTTTTCATAAAGTCTAGTCCTTCGTATCGATTGGCCGGTCGATCGGCCATGATCTCTTCG
>NZ_JABAIH010000076.1 GCF_012641395.1 Rhizobium sp. P32RR-XVIII
GCGACGTGATGCGGTGCTGCGCAGCCGGAATGGCTCCGCACCGCAACCCGCCGCTACCGCCCCGAATACAGCAACCCAAAACCGCTGGAGCGAACTCAAAACTGGATAAAACTTGGGGGCAAGGTCACCACCAGCGCCTTGAGCTGCGGTTCTGAAAGTTCAGAACTCTTTGGGACTATCTTCATTGGGACGTAGCCGTAGCGGTCAAATAGAATAACGCTAACATTGATGGAGTCCTCGCCACTCCACTTTACTACATTCGCAAAATACATGTAGTGCCGAGATATGTCGACTTGCGGATACAAACGCCACCCGCCAAATTCGATATTTTTGTGGAGCACTTCGGCTTGTTTTTTGATAGATGCTTTGTAGGTATTCAGTAATACTATCAATCTCACCACTCGCGCTATCGGAGACCCAATCGTCGAGTGATACGCGCCCATCGCTCACCGGTTTGTTGATTAACACGGTATCGGCGTCACCCATATTTGCGAGAAACTGCTCGACTTTGGAGTATTGTTCGGTGTCCCAACCAAACATTTCTACGAGAAACGTGCATCGCTCACTACCTGGAAGGTAGAAAGCCTCTTCTCCAATTGGCGTGATTGCGCCTCTGGCGGTGTTCAGCGGCTGGATAAAATTTACTGGGTGATAGTTCTCGCTTTCTGCATGAACCGTCGCGGTTCGGCCATCCAAATCATGTGCGCGGCCAAAAGATATAGAAGATTTTCCCGTAGAATCTTGCTCAAAGCTTCCCCCATTAAGCTAAGTCAATGCAATCAACTACTTAAATGGAAATTGGTCAACACAAGATTGCATCCAGTCATTTATTTCCCGTGGACTTGTACTTGGCTATTTGCCGGGCAAGCAGCCTCCATGCGGAGGCAGCCCGCGATAATTTAACGGCTGATGCTTTTGGAAGGCCTCGGCGTCCGACAGGTCACAGCTTTGATCTCTTGCCGCAGTATGTCGTTGGCGGCGGTAGAGCCTCGTGTGCTTGTGCCAGTGTTTCCAACCAGACAGCCAGACCCGTTGGGATTTCCTCGTTCCCCGCTTCGAGAGCTTCGATCCACGACAGTTCGCATTGGAGAGCCGATGCGATGTTGATCGGCGTCCATCGGATATGCAGGAGGCATTCGGAAAATCGTTCTGGCGTCATGGCTGTAACTGTGACTTCGATCGAGACCACAGTCGCATAAAGGTTGCTGGAGTCAA
>NZ_JABAIH010000077.1 GCF_012641395.1 Rhizobium sp. P32RR-XVIII
CCTTGGGCCGACTGACATAGGTGCGTTATAAGTCTCCTGCTCTTTTACCAACGACGTTCACGACATAGCGTCGTGTTTTCAGGCTCCGGCTAGGACCGGTGTTATTCGATAGGGTTCGTTACGGCTCATCATTGCCCAGGCAACCCGCGCC
Organism: Rhizobium sp. P32RR-XVIII; assembly: GCF_012641395.1. GTDB lineage: Bacteria > Pseudomonadota > Alphaproteobacteria > Rhizobiales > Rhizobiaceae > Rhizobium. Next base: position 152 of record NZ_JABAIH010000077.1, read on the forward strand.
ATCTTGTTGGCGAGCGCTACCGCCACCACTTTCGAGGAGCGACGCTCCATGAGGTTGACGAGCCAGGGGTGGCGACTATGACCCAATAGCTTCGCTCGCTTGATCACCGCCAACGCGCCGACGACCAATAATTGCCGGAGGTATCGGTTTCCAGCCTTGCTGATGCCTCCAAGCTTCTCCTTGCCGCCGCTCGAGTTTTGCTTGGGTACTAGGCCGATCCAGGCGCTCAGATCACGCCCGGAGCGGAAGACGGTCGGATCGGGGATGCTGGCCGCCAATGCCGTTGCTACCAAGGGGCCAACACCTGGAATTGCTTCGAGCTTGCGGCTGAGATCATTGGCGCGATGCCATTTCAAAATCCGCCGATCCATGTCCAATATGCGCTGCTTCAGCAAGTCAACTTGATCTGCCAGTGCTGAGAGACATAGGTACGCCTCTGCCGGTATCTCAGTCTTTTCGCCCTTACGGATAAGATCAAGAAGTGCCTGCAGCCCATTGCGCCCGACGCCCGCGACGATGCCGAACTCGGCAAGATGGGCGCGAACAGCATTGATCGTCATCGTGCGCTGGCGAATGAACAGCATACGGGTACGATGAAGCATCAGGATCGACTGCTGGTCCACTGTCTTGATCGGGACAAAGCGCATGTGTGGTCGCATCACCGCTTCGCATATGGCTTCGGCATCAGCCGCATCGTTCTTGTTGCGCTTCACGTACGGCTTCACATAGCGTGGCGGCATGAGCCGCACCTCGTGACCGAGCTTCGTCAGCTCTCGCCCCCAATGGTGGGCAGTCGCACAGGCTTCCATGCCAATCAGGCACGGTTTAAGGCCTGCAAAGAACTGAGCAATATAACGGCGCTTCAGTGGTCGACGAACGACGGCCGTGCCGGTTGCGGAAATGGCGTGCACCTGGAACACCGACTTAGCAATGTCGAGTCCAATCGTGGTAATCTCTTCCATGGATGGCTCCTCCCATGCGGTTCCTAGCAACACCGCAATCTTGGCACATCGCGATGCCGGCGGAGGAGCCGTCCACAGCATCA
>NZ_JABAIH010000078.1 GCF_012641395.1 Rhizobium sp. P32RR-XVIII
CGCCTGGCGCGGATTCGGCTCGAAGCGGGTCAGCTCTCGCAATGGCTATTCGACGGGCTGGCAGACGCCGGTTTGCCTGTTGTTTGTATCGAGACGCGCCACGCCAAAGCCTTTCTGAAAGCTCAGATCAACAAGAGCGACCGCAATGATGCGCGCGGTATCGCCCAGATGATGCGGGTCAATCTCTTTCGCCCCGTGCACGTGAAGACGCTCACCAGCCAGAAGCGCCGGGTGCTGCTGACGGCCCGCAAGCTGCTGCAGGAAAAAGCTATTGCGATCGAGAACGACATCCGCGGCCTGTTGCTGAACTTCGGCCTCAAGGTCGGCGTGGTCGGAGCGGTCAAGTTCGAGGCGCGCATCCACGAACTCATTGAAGGCATGCCGGACCTGGCCGAGATTGTCGAGCGGTTGCTGGATGCCCGTCGCAGACTACGCGAACACTTTGCCGCGCTGCACCGCAAGCTCCTGGAGCTTGCTCGCCGCGATGAGGTGTGCCGGCGCCTGATGACCGTCCCTGGAGTTGGGCCGGTGGTGTCGCTAGCCTTTGTGGCAACTATCGACACTCCGGCCCGGTTTCAGAACTCCAAAGCCGTCGGGCCTGTCCTGGGGTTGACGCCCATTCGAAGCCAGTCGGGTAACATTGACCGTGTCGGTCGAATCTCGCTTTGTGGTGATGCTATGATGCGAACGCTGCTGTTCGAGGCGGCTCAAACGATGCTACGGCCGACAACCCGGTGGTCGTGGCTGAAAGCCTGGGCCATGAAGGTCGCACAGCGACGCGGAGGCGCAAAGGCCGTCGTCGCACTGGCCCGGCGATTGGCCGTGATCATGCATCGCATGTGGTGCGACGGAACGGAGTTCCGGTGGACAAGGGAGGCCGAGCGGCCTGATGGCAACCTAGCCGACCGAGAGCATCCATAAACAAGAACACGAGCTTCCGCACCAGGGCGGAAGGCTGCCCTTGCGGGACGAGAATGAGGTGAGTTCGAAATCGGGCATGCTCCCCGCGCCCTTGTGGGCGTAGAAGGACGCTTCTCAGATAGTTCCGCTTCATTCTTCCGACCCCATGATGGAAGGGCCATTGTGCCGATTCCGAAGAGAAGCAAGAGCCCGCAGGACAGTTGAAGCCCTAGAACCGGAAAACCTGAACATGCTTGACTTCAACCGGCCGAATAGAGACGCTCG
>NZ_JABAIH010000079.1 GCF_012641395.1 Rhizobium sp. P32RR-XVIII
CCAACGGTCGTTATTGTCGCGGCCGGTGCTGTCGCGGAATTCAGGTAGCCGTCGGTTCGAACCGTCCATGTGCCCGAATAGGCGGCCGGATCTGGTGATAGTTGGCCAGGACCGAGCTCCGGCAAGTGTTTTGCTACTGACAAGCGTCACAAATTGCCGCCAGATGGGCGCCGTCCGTACCACAGCAGCCGCCGACGATGCTAAGGGACGGTATCAATTTCCGCAGCGCACGGTAGCGCGCGCCAAGGTCGATCGGATCGCCTTCGTCCAACTCAGTCGCCTGGTCCAATTCGGCATGGCTCTTCGAAGAGGCATTGGCGCAGAATCCGCGCAAACGGCGCATCCACGGCGCGCCCGCGTCCAGTCCCAGCTGCAAGTGGATTGGATGCGTGCAGTTGACCATGTAGTAGGCGGGCGCTCCATTGGTCGCCGCGTCGACATGCTCGATCGCCTCGCCCAGATTCCAGCCCGACGGCAAGCGGCCGTCCGTTTCGAGGGTAAACGAGATTGCGCACGGCATGTCGTTCACCGCAGCTGCACGTGCAATGCCCACCGCCTCTTCCGGCGCGGTCAGAGTGTATGCCGTAACGATATCGGCCTCGCCTCGAGCAAAGCATTCGACCTGGGCATGGTGGTAGTCTTCCGCTTCCGCAGCGGTGATGCGTTCTGCGACGTAGCCGTCGCCGCGTGGTCCTATGGCTCCGTTGATAACGATCGGTGAACGCTCCGTTTCGAACTCGTCGCGCAGCGCCACCAGCAATGCCACCGACCGGTCGTTGGCCGCGAGCAGCCTGTCGCGGTCGTAGCCGAGCTTTTCTCCCCAATCCGAGTTTGCACGCCACGTTGCGGTTTCGAGGATTATGCCGTGGCCGTAACGCACGGCAACGTCGATATATTCGCGGTAGCAGCGTTCGAGTTCTTCAATTCCGGCCTGATCGAAAAGAAGTGTAAATGTGGCACTGTATGGAAAATCGATATTTCTCTTATAGGATAGCGTTGTGTTCATGCTGGCGTTTGTCAGAAATATTCCGGCATTCAACTGCGGCAACATACTGCGATATTTTGACATCTGCTGTACCTACGGAAAGTTCGCAAACAATGCCTGGAGGTGCACTCAGCACCTGCCGCGACGATGTACTTCAAACGTAGATCCTGCACGGGTCGAAAA
>NZ_JABAIH010000007.1 GCF_012641395.1 Rhizobium sp. P32RR-XVIII
CCGGCGACGATTGGGCAATGTCGAGACCCTTACCCTGAGGAATGCCGTCGGCGATATCGAAGAGGACGATGTCGCCGAGCTCTTTCAGGCCGGCGAGATGCGCCAGCGTGCCACCAATCATGCCAGAACCGATGAGTGCGATTTTGTTACGCGCCATTTCGCTGTTTCCTTTGCGATCAAAATCAGGCGGGCGGCGCGTCCAAGCGTCGTCCAATGCCGCAATCGCATAGACCCAAAGCGAAAAAATGGCAACGTGTTATTTTGTACACAGCAATTTCAAACGTTTAGATCAAAAATATCTTACGTAAACGTAAGATATTTCGTCACCAAAATGTTACTCGGCGGCTCGTCTTTCACGATGCAGTGCGAGATATTCCGAGCTCCGCATCTCGAAAAGACGCGAGACGGTGCGGTCGAATTCGAAGCCTTCCGTCCCCCGCCGCTCGACGAGCAAATCTTCCGGCATGGCGGCGGCGGACGCATGAAGCCGAACTCCATGGTCGTAGAGCGTATCGACAAGAATGATGAAACGCTTGGCCTGGTTCCGCTTGTCCGCACTAAGCAACGGGATGCGATCAATAAAAATTGTATCGAACCGTTTGGCGATGGCGAGGAAGTCTGCGGCACCCATCGCCTTGTCACAAAGATCGGCGAAGGAAAACCGCGCCATGCGATCGACGGCGAGCGGCACGTGGATCGACCTGCCCTTCATCGGTATATCGAGCGGCTGGGCCTTGCGCCCGTGCAGCGCCTGTGTCCACGAGGCATCCATAGCCATATCCGTCCGCTTGTCTATCGGCGTCAAGTAAACCGGCTGGCTGTTCAGCTTCTCCATGCGGTAGTCAGTCGGCGAGTCGAGCGTCACTACCTCGATGTTCTTTTTCAGGAGTCCGATGAACGGCAGGAAAAGGCCGCGATTGAGGCCGTCCCTGTAAAGATTGTCGGGCTCGACATTCGATGTCGCGATGAGCACGCAACCGCGCGCGAAAAGCTCCGAGAACAGCCGAGAGAGGATCATCGCGTCGGCGATGTCCGTCACCGTAAACTCATCGAAGCAGAGAAGTTCGGCTTCCGCGTACAACGCCGCCGCAACAGGCGGAACCGGATCGGCCTGTTTGGTTTCGCCATTTTTCAGCTTGTGGCGATGTGCGGCGATGCGATTATGGACATCGGCCATGAATTCATGGAAATGCGCGCGGCGCTTCTTCGAACAAGGCGCCATGCCATAAAAGAGATCCATCAGCATCGTCTTGCCGCGGCCGACGCTGCCGTGAATGTAGAGCCCTTTGATGTGATCTGCCGCTTTCTTCTTAGGAGCAAAGAGCCAGCCGAGCGAGCTCGATTTCGCGGCCGGGCGGCGGCGCTTCAGTTCAAAAAGCACCCGGTCAAGGCATTTCGCCACGTCCATCTGCGCGGCATCAATCTGAAGCGAACCGGAAGCTGTCAGCGATTTCAGGTGCTCGCTGACGCTCGAAGTGTATTCGGGGATGGGCTGCATGAGGATCAGTCGCCTATGCGTCGTTGGCGGCGCGACCGCCGGTTGCCTTACCGGCTGAGAGTGATCGGCTGTCCGCTGTTGGTCTGGCCGGAGAAGCTGTTGTCGGCCGTCTTATAAACGCTGCCGATCTGGTTGCCGCCGCGATCCTTCAGCAGGACCTGCTTGCCGGAGACTTCCCAGGATCCCATCGTCGTCAGTTCGCCGACACAGCCGCGTGTGCCACCGCGCGAGCCGCTGCCGAGATTGGTCAGGGTCAGGAACATGTCGCAGCTGCCGTTGACCCGCCAGCTGCCGACCATCGATTCCTTTGTCACGTCGAGCGCGTTTGCCGCCATCGCGCCCGTCTGGCCCGGAGTGGTCGGCGCTGCCGTGGGAGCAGCCGGAAACTGGGAAGCACCCCCCGGCGGTGGAAGTTGGCCGCCCTGGACGGAAGGAACAGGCTGCGCTGCGAGAGGAGCCGGCGAGTAACTCGCACTGTCATATGCCGTCCGCTGGCAGCCAGCCAACGACAGAACAACCGTTACACCTGTCAACACATATCGCAACTGCATCATAATGCTCCTGATTGTCCGCTCTTGCAGGGCAGTATTAGCCATCAGACCGATTTTCGAATTACCGTATTTCACTTTGGTTAATCAAGTCGGCACAGCCATAAATTGCCCGTGATGATTTCTGTACCCGAACCGGGACAACTCAGCTGAAGCCTTTCGGACTTCCTGCAGGCAGAATTTGTCAGCAAGGTGATGGAGTGTGCGATCTTTATGCGTATTCCCGCCGGTGGGTAAGCGGTGAAGTACCAGGCGCCGCGATTGGCCGGCGCCGGGTACCTGGAAAACATTCGGGAATCAGACCCGGCGTTCGACCATCATCTTCTTGATTTCGGCGATCGCCTTGGCAGGGTTGAGACCCTTCGGGCAGGTCTGCGCGCAGTTCATGATCGTATGGCAGCGATAGAGGCGGAACGGGTCCTCGAGATTGTCGAGACGTTCGCCGGTCGCTTCATCTCTTGAATCGATGAGCCAGCGATAGGCCTGCAGCAGGACGGCCGGGCCGAGATAGCGGTCGCCGTTCCACCAGTAGCTCGGACAGGAGGTCGAGCAGCAGGCGCAGAGAATGCACTCGTAGAGGCCATCGAGCTTCTGGCGATCCTCGTGGCTCTGCTTCCATTCCTTGGCCGGCGTCGGCGAAACCGTCTTCAGCCACGGCTCGATCGAACGGTGCTGGGCATAAAAGTTGGTGAGATCGGGAACCAGATCCTTCACCACCGGCATGTGCGGCAGCGGATAGATCTTCACCGTGCCTTTGATGTCATCCAGACCCTTGGTGCAGGCAAGCGTATTGGTGCCATCGATATTCATCGCGCACGAACCGCAAATGCCTTCGCGACAGGAACGGCGCAGCGTCAGCGTCGGATCGATGTTGTTCTTGATGTAGAGCAAGCCGTCGAGAACCATCGGACCGCAATCGTCGACATCGATATAGAAGGTGTCGATCGACGGGTTCTGGCCGTCATCCGGGTTCCAGCGGTAGACACGGAACTCACGGGTGTTCTTGGCACCCGCGGGCTTCGGCCATACCTTGCCTTCGCGCATCTGGGAGTTCTTGGGGAGAGCGAGTTCAACCATGTCCAGTTCCTCTTAATACACGCGAGCCTTCGGCGCGATCTTCTTGGGATCGATGCCTTCTGCGATGAGCTCGGTGTGAACCGGGCGGTAGTCGAGCTTGACGTCGCCGGCCTCGTTGACCCAGGCGAGCGTGTGCTTGCGCCAGTTCTCGTCGTCGCGGCCGCCGAACGGACCGCTGGTGTAGTCCTCGCGCGCGTGAGAGCCGCGGCTCTCCTTGCGGGCCTCGGCGCTGTAGATCGTCGTGATCGCGTTGGCCATGAGGTTCTGCAGTTCCAGCGTTTCGACGAGGTCGGAATTCCAGATCATCGAGTGGTCGCTGACCTTGATGTCCTTCATCTCGCCCCAGATCTCCGAAAGGCGGCGGCAGCCGGATTCCAGCGATTCCTGTGTGCGGAAGACCGCTGCGTCTTCCTGCATGGCGCGCTGCATCTTTTCACGCAGATGCGCTGTAGGCGTGCTGCCGCTGGCGTGGCGCAAACCGTCGAAGCGGTCCATGATCTTGTCGCAGGCGGCGACATTCAGATGCGGCACCGGTGCTGCACGATCGATGACCTCGGCGGCGCGGATCGCCGCGGCACGGCCGAAGACGACCAGGTCGATCAGCGAGTTGGAGCCGAGGCGGTTGGCACCATGCACCGAGGCACAGCCCGCTTCGCCGACGGCCATCAGACCGGGGATGACACGGTCCGGATTGGCGCTGTCGGCGTTCAGCACTTCGCCCCAGAAGTTCGTCGGAATGCCGCCCATGTTGTAGTGGACGGTCGGCAGGACCGGGATCGGCTCGCGGGTCACGTCGACGCCGGCAAAGATCTTGGCGCTCTCGGAGATGCCCGGCAGGCGCTCGTGCAGAACGGCCGGGTCAAGATGGTCGAGATGCAGGAAGATGTGGTCCTTGTTCTTGCCGACGCCGCGGCCTTCGCGGATTTCCAGCGTCATGCAGCGGGAAACCACGTCGCGCGAGGCGAGGTCCTTGGCGGACGGCGCGTAGCGCTCCATGAAACGCTCGCCTTCGGCATTGACGAGATAGCCGCCTTCGCCGCGCGCGCCTTCCGTGATCAGACAGCCCGAGCCGTAGATGCCGGTCGGATGGAACTGCACGAATTCCATATCCTCCAGCGGCAGCCCTGCGCGGGCAACCATGCCGCCGCCGTCGCCGGTGCACGTATGGGCCGATGTCGCAGAGAAATAGGCGCGGCCGTAACCGCCGGTCGCCAGTACGACCATCTTGGCGGCGAAGCGATGGATCGTACCGTCGTCGAGATTCCAGGCGACGACGCCGGTGCAACGGCTGCCGTCTTCCGACATGATGAGGTCGAGGGCAAAATACTCGATGAAGAATTCGGCGTTGTTGCGCAGCGACTGGCCATAGAGCGTGTGCAGGATGGCGTGGCCGGTACGGTCGGCAACGGCGCAAGTGCGCTGCACCGGCGGGCCGTCGCCAAAATTCTGCATGTGGCCGCCAAATGGACGCTGGTAGATCTTGCCTTCCTCATTGCGCGAGAAGGGCACGCCGTAATGTTCGAGCTCGTAGACGGCCTTCGGCGCTTCCATGACCATGTACTGCATGGCGTCGACGTCGCCGAGCCAGTCGGAGCCCTTGACGGTGTCGTAGAGGTGCCACTGCCAGCTGTCCGGCGTCATGTTCTGCAGCGATGCGGCAATGCCGCCCTGCGCCGCAACCGTGTGCGAACGGGTGGGGAATACCTTGGTGATGCAGGCGGTGCGGAAGCCCTGCTCGGCCATGCCGAGCGTGGCGCGAAGACCGGCGCCGCCGGCGCCAACGACGATCACGTCGTAGGAGTGATCGACATACTTGTAGGCCTTCCCATTCTGGGCGGGTGAAGTCGGTGCCATGATACGGTTATCCTACAAATGCAATTTTCAGAATGGCGAAGAGACAGAACCCTGCGACCAGGAGCGCGAAAAACGTGTTCAGCATCAGCAGGACAAGCTTGCAGATCTCACCATGCACGTAGTCCTCGATGATCACCTGCATGCCGAGGCGCATGTGGATGATGCCCGAGATCACCATCAGGCCCATGATGACCGCCACGAAGGGGTTCGACAGCGCATGCACGACATCCGCGTATGGAGCGCCGGCATAGACGATCATGAAGATGACGAAGAAGACGATGAGCGGGATGTTGGCGACGGCCGTCAGGCGCTGGCGCCAGAAGTGGTCGGTGCCTTCCTTGGCGGAGCCGAGGCCGCGAACCTTACCCAGAGGGGTGCGCATATCCATGAGAGCGACCTTCAGAAGCGAATGAGGAAGCCGATCACCCAGACCAGGACGGTCAGACAGAGCGATCCGATGATGTTGGCGATGGCGAGCTTGGTGGAGAGCTCTTTTTCGAAACCATGGCCGAGATCCCACATCAGGTGGCGGAAGCCGCCGAGCATGTGGTGCAGCAACGCCCAGGTATAGCCGAGCAGGACAATCTTGCCGATGATGCTGCCGAATATCCAATTGACCAGGTCGAAAGAGGCCTGGCCGGTCGCCGCGGCGATCAGCCACCAGGCAACCAGGATCGTGCCGAAATAGAGCGCCGCACCGGTAATTCGGTGGACAATCGACATAACCATTGTGGGAATAGGCTTATAAATTTGCAAATGCGGCGACAGGGGCCGGTTACTTGTTACATTCGCCATCAGAACCTCGCGGCGTCTTCTCTGCGCTCCTGTATGTTCGGAGCATCCAAGGCAACCACAGGAATGACAAATTTGTCTGTGTGCGTTGCATCATGGCGACGTTTAATCTTCGAAACCCCTGAGGACAAGTGCAATTCTTGTCGCGCCTTATTTTAATCGATTCGCGCCCCCGCAAGGTGGTCTGAAACAAAAACTCACCCGCTGCCACTTACATTTTATCCTGATTTTTCATCGCTCAAGTGGACTTAAGGACGCTTTTGACGCAAGCTGGCGTTAACGATTTGTTAATGTCGGATTTCCGGAGGCCAGCGTCCATGTTGCAGCGTATGTCGAAAGTCGTTCCGCTGGTGCTATGCGCGTTGATTGCGCTTCCTGCCAGCGCAGGCGAGCGCCACTCGCATCATCCCGGCATGTTTCACAGGGTAAACAGCGCCAAGCCCTTGTTCGGCAAGCCCTTGTTCGGCAATCAAAGGTTCTTCAATCACGAGTTCGGCGATCGCCGGCACTTCCACAAGCGCTTTGTTCGCCTCAGGCATTTCTCACCGTCATGGAACGGCTATCGCGTCCGCAGTGTCATTGCCGTATCGCCGCAACTGGCACCGAACTTCTACAATGGCGCTTACGACGGTCACAATGGCGTGTACGGCGGCTCCTACGCCTATGAGACGGAAGGCAACACCTATTTCGGCGCCGAGGGTTATGCGCCCTACGGCGCACCGCAGGCCGCATCCCTCGCGCCTATAGCCAAGGTGATTGATGTCGCCCAGCAGGGTGACCCTTGCAGCTATGAGGCCAACGTCTGCGTAATCAGGCCCTGAACCGCCAGACAGTCGTTTTCTTGATCTCGCTATCCTCGAGCGCCCGCGTCACGGGGACTTCGTAGATCGCGCAAAACTCCAGCCGTTCTTTCGGCACATAGGCGCGTCCCGGATCGCCGACCACCTCCTTGCCTTCACCGGAGAGCTGCTCGAACCACGGAACGAGCGCCTCCGCGAAAGCGCGGTCATAGAAAACGTCGCCCGCCAGCACGACATCGGCATCGACGTCCTGACCGATGAGATCGGCGCCATCGAAATCAACCGAGACACCGTTTGCGGCTGCATTGAGCCGCACGGCAGTTTCGGCCCAGGGATCGATGTCCGCAGCCCTCACCGCCGCCGCACCTGCCAGTTTCGCCGCGATCGCGACGAGGCCTGAGCCCGTTGCAAAGTCGAAAACGCGCTTGCCCCGCACCGTCTGCGGATGATCGAGGATATAGCGTGCAAGTCCCTTCCCGCCTGCCCAGGCGAAGGCCCAGAACGGCGGCGGCAGACCGATCTCCGCCAGTTCTTCCTCGGTCTTGAGCCAGAGTTCGTGCGCTTCGCTCGCGAGGTGCAGCCTGATCTCCGGCACATGCGGCGGCGTGATCAGGCTCGTATTGGCGCGGATGAAGACTTCCGGATCGGTCTTCAAAGTCGGTCAGCGCGGCGGATTGTCGAGGCCGCCCATGCGGCAGACTTCGAGCCACTCATCGTCGGTCACCGGCTGGACCGAAAGCCGCATCGAGGTCACCAGAGACATCTTCGAAAGCTTCTCGTTCGCCTTGATGTCCTTCAGCGTCACGGGATTCGGCATATCGCGCACGGCGCGGATATCGACGCAATCCCATTTCGGATCGCCCTTTGCCGTGGAATCCGGATGCGACAGCGCGCAGACCTCGACAATGCCGACGATCTCCAGACCGTCGTTGGAATGGTAGAAGAAGCCTTTGTCGCCGATCTGCATGGCGCGCATGTTATTGCGGGCAAGGTAGTTGCGAACGCCCGTCCACTCGGTACCCTTCTTGCCCGCAGCCTTCTGCTGCTCCCAGGACCAGGAAGACGGTTCGGATTTATAGAGCCAATGCGCCATTTCACGCCTCCGGTTTGTTGAAGACCCAGTTGAACGGCTTAATCTCGACGCTCTCGAACAGGCCGGCTTTCGCATAGGGGTCGGCATCGGCAAGCGCCTTGGCTGCTTCGGCCGTCTCAGCCTTCACGATCACCAGGCTGCCGCAAGGCTTGCCGTCGCCGTCGAGGAACGGTCCGGCCATGCCGAGCGCGCCGTCGGCATTCAGCTTGTTCAAGTATTCCACATGCACGGGGCGCACTTCCATACGCAGATTGAGATGCTCCGGCTTATCCTTGCAAAGAAGGGCGAAAAACATGTCTGTCTCCTATTCGGTCGTAATCGGACGTGTCATCAATTGTTCGATGGCCTCTGCAATCCCGAGCTTGCCGTCGATAATGGCCGAGACGGCGTCGGTGATCGGCATTTCGACGCCGACCTCTTGTGCCAACCGCGAGGCGACGGCCGCGGCAAATGCGCCTTCCACCAGATCGCCATGCGAGGGATCGGCCTTTTCGCCGCGTCCGAGCGCAATGCCGAAGCGCAGGTTGCGCGACTGATGGCTCGTTGCCGTCAAGACCAGGTCGCCCAGCCCGGAAAGCCCGCGCACCGTATCCGCCTGCCCGCCCTTGGCGACCACGAGGCGCGACATCTCCGCCAGTCCGCGTGCAATGAGGGCCGCACGCGCGGAATCGCCGATGCCGCAGCCTTCAACAATGCCGCAGGCAATCGCCAGAACGTTTTTCAGGGCGCCGCCGAGCTGCACTCCGATGCGGTCGACCGATGCGTAAAGCCGGAAGGTCCGGCCGGAAATTGCCTGCGCAAGCCGGTCGGCGACAGCCATATCCGACGCCGCAATTGCCATCGCTGTCGGCAGCCCCTTCGCGATATCAGATGCAAAGCCCGGCCCGGACAACACCGCAATGTGATGCTGCGGCAACTCGCGTTCGAGCATATCGGTCAGCAGGTTGCCGGTCGCCCGCTCGATGCCCTTGGCGCAGGTAACAACGATCGCGTCCTTGGCAAGATAGCGGCCATATTGCCGGGCCGCATCCGCCTGCGCCTGCGACGGCATGGCGAAGAGCACGATATCCGCATCAGTGATCGCGTCAGGCTCCGCCGAAAAGGCAAGCGCTTCCGGCAGCACAATCCCGGGAAGAACGGCATCGTGGATGCGTTCCTCCTTCAGGTCGGCGATCAGCGAAGGATCGCGGCCGACAAGCGTGACCTGACTGCGGCCGGTCAGGGTAATAACGGCTGCAAGCGCCGTTCCGAACGCACCGGCGCCAACGACAGCAATCCGCTCACTCATGCCTTTGCTCCCCGCTTTCCGTAGCTGATCAGCGCTTCCGCATTCGAATCCAGTGGCCAGCGCGAGCGTGGCTGGACATCGAGGTCATCCGGCGCAACACCCGTGGCCATGCGCTCGAGCCCCGCCCAGGCGATCATGACAGCATTGTCGGTGCACAATCTCAGCGGCGGCGCGACGAAGCGAAACCCGTGTTTGTCGCAAAGCGCCTGCAGCGTACCGCGCACTTCCAGATTGGCCGCGACCCCTCCCGCGACGACCAAAGCCGGCTTCTCGTTCAGATGCGGAAACTCCGCTTTGAACCGCGGCAATCCGCGGCCGATGCGATCTTTCAACGTCCGCGAAATCGCCTTCTGGAACGAGGCGCAGATATCGGCGACATCCTTGTCGGTCAGCGGCGCGATATCCGTCGCTGCCTGCCTTACCGCCGTTTTCAACCCCGAGAAGGAGAAATCGAGGCGCGCTTCTCCGACCAGTGGCCGCGGGAAGTCGAAGCGGTCCGGATTGCCGTCCTTTGCTGCCTCTTCCACCTGCGGCCCGCCTGGATAGGGCAGCCCCAGCAGCTTCGCGGTCTTGTCGAATGCCTCGCCAAGCGCATCGTCGATCGTCGTTCCCCAGCGCTCGTATCGACCGATGCCGCGAACGAGGATGAGCTGCGTATGCCCGCCGGACACCAGCAGCATCAGATAGGGAAAGGCGAGCCCATCCGTCAGCCGCGCCGTCAGCGCATGGCCTTCGAGATGGTTCACGGCATAGAGTGGCTTGCCGGCGGCCTTGGCGATCGCCTTGCCGGTCATCAGCCCCACCAGCAGTCCGCCGATCAGCCCCGGCCCGGAGGTTGCGGCAATCGCATCGACGTCGGAGAGCGACAGATTGGCGCGCTGCAAGGCTTCGTCGATCAGCGTGTCGAGCGCCTCGACATGGGCGCGCGCGGCGATCTCTGGTACGACGCCGCCATAGGCGCTATGCTCGTCGAGCTGACTCAGAACGACGTCGGAGAGCACGTTCGAGCGCCCGTCGGCATCGCGCTCGACAACAGCCGCAGCGGTCTCGTCGCAGCTTGTTTCGATGCCGAGGATGCGGAGAAAGGGAGCCATGAAGCCTATCGTTGATTGCGATGGTTGATAAACCCGGTTACGAGACCTTCCGGTAACAACGGATCAAAGCGGATGCAAACAAAACCTTTCCGGATCGGCACGCGAGGCAGCCCGCTGGCGCTAGCCCAGGCCCACGAAGCGCGCGACCGGCTGATGGCAGCGCACGGCCTGCCGGAGGAAATGTTCGAAATCGTCGTGCTGACGACGACAGGCGATCGCATCACCGACCGCTCGCTCGCCGCAATCGGCGGTAAGGGGCTTTTTACACAGGAACTGGAAGAAAAGCTCGCCAGCGGCGACCTCGACCTCGCCGTCCACTCCGCCAAGGACATGCCGACGGTGCTGCCGGAAGGACTCTATCTTTCCGCGTTTCTGCCGCGCGAAGACATTCGCGATGCAGTGATCGGCCGCACGGCGCCGAAACTGATGGAGCTGCCGCACGGCGCAACCGTCGGATCGGCCTCGCTCCGCCGGCAGGCACTGGTCCGCCGCATGCGCCCGGACATCAAGGTCGTTGTCTTCCGGGGCGCCGTCGAAACCCGCCTGCGCAAGCTGGACGAAGGCCAGGTCGATGCGACGCTGCTGGCGCTCGCGGGGCTGAAGCGTCTCGGCAAGGTCAGCGTCATTACCGACATCCTTGACCCCGACACTTTCCCGCCTGCGCCCGCACAGGGCGCAATCTGCATCGAAAGCCGCATCGGCGATCAGAGAACCGACGATCTGATTGTTCCGATCAACGACCCGATAACCTTCGATGCCGTATCCTGCGAGCGCGCTTTCCTTGGCGCACTCGATGGTTCCTGCCGCACGCCAATCGGCGGCTACGCCATCTGCGAAGGCGATCTGATCAAATTCTCCGGCCTGATCATCACGCCGGACGGCCGTAACCAGCATTCGGTTACCATCGACGGACACCGGCGCGATGCCGCAGCGCTTGGCACGCGTGCCGGTCAGGACATCCGGGCGCGCGCCGGCAGCAGCTTCTTCGACGACTGGAGCTGATGCACGATGCGCGTGCTCGTCACCCGCCCACTGCCTTCGGGGGAACGAACCGCCAACAGCTTGCGCGACATGGGGCACGAGCCGGTGCTGTTGCCGCTCTCGCGGCCGGTGCATGATAGCAGGGCCGCAATAGACGGGCTGACGAAGAGCAACGGCCCGATTGCAATCACGAGCGCCGAGGCTGTTCGCGTGCTTTCTTTGTCGGGTGAAGATATCAAACCCCATCTCCTGCGGCCTCTGTTTGCGGTCGGAGGCGCCAGTGCGACGGAAGCTCAAGCCATCGGCTTCAATTCGGTCGCCGCTTCATCCGGTGACGGGGCGCAACTGGCCGAACTGATCGCACGTCAGACGCGGGGGACAGTCACCTATCTTGCCGGGCGGCCGCGCGCTGAGACATTTGAACTCAGGTCACGCGCACTTGATCTGAAGCTCGACGTCATCGAATGCTATCGCATGCAGCCCGCAACACCCGATCCGGACACTCTGCGAACGGCACTGACACCGCCTCCACAGGCCATACTTCTCTACTCCCGTCAGACTGCGGAGAGCTTTTTTCATCTCGCTGAAATCCAATCGGAATCGGCCTGGATTGACGATGCCCTCATCTTATGTCTCAGCAAATCAGTTGCGACGGCCATTCCGGCCGCGCTCGGTAAAAAACTTCGCATTGCAGCATCGCCTGACGAAACCAGCCTTCTCTCGCTTCTTTGAAGGGTTAGCCCACCAAATTTGAGGTGGCCTCTTTTCTTCACTGGCATCACTGACTAGTTTCGTTGCAATGCAGGAAAATGAGGATCCTCATGGTATCGGGAAAGCCGCCACGCCATTCGAAGAATACCGACGAGCCGGTGACGATCGATTTGGAGGCGCAGGAAATTGCCAACGCAGCCGGTACCGAGAAGCCCGAAGAGCCCGCAACTGAGGCAGAAGCTGCAGGTCCCGGGGAGATCGCAGCCGATCAGGCCGAGACTGTTGTCCCGAACGAAGAGCCGCAGGTAAGGGACACCGACGAGTCTCTCTCGACTCCCGAGGAGCCCGCCCAGCCCGAGATGCGAGCGGCGTCCGAACCGGTCCGGCAGCCACAGCGTGGCGGGACGACCTCCGGCCTTATCGCCGCCGGCATATTCGGTGGCCTTGTTGCCCTGCTCGGCGCTGGCGTGATCCAATATGCAGGCTATCTTCCGGCACCCTCGGCGCCGCTGCAGGAGACGTCGCCCGAAACAGCCAACCTTTCTGCTGAGATCGACGGCCTCAAGCAATCCGTCGCCAGTCTCGCTGCAGCCCCCGACACGGCTAATGCCGCGCTTGAGGATCGCATCTCTACCCTCGAAACGGCCGCAAAGACGCCCGCTACCGCCGCGCCGGCAGATACCGCAGCAGTGGACGCACTGAACCAGAAGGTCGCGGATTTGACCTCTCAGGTGGAGCAGCTGCAAGCTTCGCTGTCGCAATCCTCCCAACAAGAGGCGTCGAGCGACGCCGATATCGCCAAGCGCCTCGAGGAAGCCGAGAAGAAGCTGAACGAGCCGCGTCAGGATGTCGCCGTCGCCAAGGCCATTGCGGCAGCTGCACTCAAGGCGGCAATCGACCGTGGCGGTCCCTTCATGGCCGAGCTCGACACCTTTGCCGGCGTTTCTCCCGACGACCCCGCCGTCGCCGATCTTCGCAACTTTGCCGAAACCGGCGTACCGTCGCGCACCGAGCTGATCCGCCAAATTCCCGATGTCGCGACCGCCATCGTCCATTCCGCCGACCAGCAGTATCCGAACCAGAGCTGGTCCGACCGGCTGATGGCGAGCGCCAAGTCGCTGGTCATAGTGCGCCCTGTCGGAAACATCGAAGGCGACAGCGTTGAGGCAGTCGCCGCCCGCATGGAAGATAAGGTGAAGAATGGCGACCTCCCGGGTGCCTCCGACGAGTGGAACAATTTGCCCGCGAACGCAAAACAGGCTTCTGCGGCCTTCAAGCAGTCGCTGGAAGCTCGCATCCGCGTCGAGGAACTTGTCGCGGGCACGCTCTCCAATGCCATCTCCGGCACTGGCAAGGAGGGCTGACCGATGATCCGTCTCGTGGTCTTCGCCGTCCTCGTTCTCGTTCTCGGCTATGGCTTTTCCTGGCTTGCAGACCGCCCAGGCGATCTGTCGCTGGTCTGGGAAGGTCAGCTCTATCAAACAAAGCTGATTGTCGCGGCAAGCGGCCTCATAGCGCTGCTTGCCATCGTCATGGTCGGTTGGTGGCTGGTCCGCACGATTTGGACCTCGCCCCATTCCGTCACCCGCTATTTTCGCGCCCGCAAGCGGGACCGCGGCTATCAGGCGCTGTCGACCGGTCTTATCGCTGCCGGCGCCGGCAATGCCCTGCTGGCACGCAAGATGGCAGCCAGATCCCGAGGGCTCATCCGCGCTGATCAGGAACCGCTGATCAACCTCCTCGAAGCACAGGCGGCCTTGATCGAGGGACGGCATGACGAGGCGCGCGCCAAATTCGAGGCCATGGCCAACGATCCGGAAACGCGTGAACTCGGCCTTCGCGGGCTTTATCTCGAAGCCAAACGCCTTGGCGCCAAAGAGGCCGCTCGCCAATATGCCGAAAAGGCGGCCGACACCGCGCCCTATCTGCCCTGGGCAGCTCAGGCGACGCTGGAGTATCGCAGCCAGGCCGGCCACTGGGACGATGCCATTCGCCTTCTCGACCGGCAGAAAGCTGCCCGTGTCATCGAAAAACAGGAGGCGGACCGCCTGCGAGGGGTCCTGCTCACGGCTCGTGCCGACGACAAGCTGGAAAGCGACCCTGCCGGCGCGCGCGACGACGCGACATACGCGCTGAAGCTCATCCCGGATTTCCAGCCGGCCGCCCTTATTGCTGCCAAGGCGCTTTTCCGCGAAGACAAAGTGCGCAAGGCTGCCTCGATCCTCGAGCAGGCATGGAGGGCAGAACCGCATCCCGAAGTCGGCCGGGCCTATGTTCTCGCCCGAAGCGGTGACTCCACGGTTGATCGCCTGAAACGCGCTGAGCGGCTGGAGGCCTTGCGCCCAAACAACGTCGAATCGCTCCTCGTCGTGGCGCAGGCGGCGCTCGATGCGAGGGACTTCACCAAGGCGCGGGTCAAGGCCGAAGCCGCTGCCCGCATGCAGCCGCGGGAAGCAGCCTTCCTGCTGCTTGCCGATATCGAGGAAGCCGACACCGGCGACCAGGGTCGCGTCCGCCACTGGCTGGCGCAAGCGCTCAAGGCTCCACGCGATCCGGCCTGGGTCGCAGACGGTTTCGTTTCGGATAAATGGCTTCCTGTCTCACCCGTCACCGGCCGTCTCGACGCCTTCGAGTGGAAGGCGCCCTTTGGCCAACTCGAGGGACCGGTCGAGGAAGGTTCCACCGTCTCCATCGATACCGCGCTGAAAACCCTGCCGCCCGTGCGCGGGACACGGTCGGAAAGCGCGGCTAACGACCATCGAATCATCGAACTGGAGCGCGCCGCAACGATTGCCGAGGCAGCGCGCCCGGCACCGGCTTCCGTGCCGAAGCCGGCCAACGCGGCCGTGGTTCATGAGCAGCCACAACCACAGCCCTATTATGGAATGCCGGATGATCCTGGCGTTCACAATACAAGCGCGGAACCGGAACCCAAGACACGGCTTCGCCTTTTCTGAATGGAACGAAAATCCGCATGTTCGAACGTTTTCAGGCATTCCTCCACAACATCACTGCCGACAATCCCAAGAAGGGTTTCGATCCTGACGATCCGCGCGTCGCCGTTGCCGCTCTCTGCATGCAGGTGATGGAAGCTGACGGCAAAATCAAAGACAGCGAAAAGAAGCGGCTGCGCAAACTGCTGAAGGAGCAATATCGTCTCGACGGAAAGCAGCTGGACGGCGTGATCGCAGCAGCGCAGGCAGCAGAAAGCACCGCTGTTGACTATTATCACTTCACATCGGATCTGAAGCGCCATCTCAACACCGAGCAGCGGCTGGAACTCATCGGCATCCTTTGGGACATCGTCTATGCCGATGGCGAGCGCAGCGAGATGGAGGACCACGTCATCTGGCGGATCGCCGACCTGCTCGGCGTCTCCTCCCGCGAGCGCATCCAGAAGCGTCAGGAGGCCGCCGCCCGCGTGACCCATGCGGTGGTACAGCAAGATGACGCCGATTGACCGCCCGCTCAGCCGCGACAAACGCCCGGTCCTGATCGTTCTGCACCAGGAGCACTCCAGCCCCGGTCGCGTCGGTCAGCTCCTGGTCGAGAAGGGTTATCGCCTCGACATACGCCGCCCTGCTCTCGGCGACAAGCTGCCGACCACGCTCGAAGGCCATGCCGGAGCGGTGGTGTTCGGCGGACCTATGAGCGCAAACGATCCCGACGATTTCGTCAAGACAGAGATCAACTGGATGGACATTCCGCTCAAAGAGAACCGGCCGCTGCTCGGTATCTGCCTTGGAGCACAGATGCTCGTGCGCCATCTCGGCGGCAAGGTCCAGCCAAATGCCGACGGCTCGACCGAGATCGGCTGGTATCCGCTGCGACCGACCGAAAAGGGCCGGCTGCTGATGCATTGGCCGAAGATGGTCTATCACTTCCATCGTGAAGGCTTCGATCTGCCGCACGGCGCTCACCTGCTCGCAGAAGGCGATACCTATCCCAACCAGGCCTTTTGCTACAACCGCAATGCCTGGGCGCTGCAGTTCCATGCGGAGCTCACTCGCGTAATGATGCACCGCTGGGTCGTCCATGGCGCCCATCGCTTCATCCTGCCCAATGCGCAGCAGGGGCGTGAGCATCTCGAAGGGCGCATGCTTTTCGACGCGCCACTTCAAGGCATGGCTCAACGAATTTCTCGATATCGTCTTCGAAGGCAAGACGGCAAAGACCGCACCGAGCTCAATGGCTGCGCTCTCCGCTTAAACGCACCCCCGCTCGCTCCCCTTTTGATCCCCAACGAACAAGATCCGGCCGTCAATCTGCTCTTCTGCTGAACGATGCGTTCGACGAGCCTCTGGCACACCGGAAAGCGCGATTCACCACCCGTTTTTACGCGGCACTTGCCCGTTTAGCCGCCAATGGCTACATGTCTGTCAGCAACGAACTGGAGACGACGATGATTGCCCTCTTTCAAACCATTGATTTGGCTTTGAATCTTTACACTTGGGTGCTGATTGCGAGCGCCATTTTCTCGTGGCTCTACGCCTTCAACGTCATCAACTCCAGCAATCAGTTCGTCAATTCGGTCGGCATGTTCCTCTATAATGTCACCGAACCGCTGCTCCGGCCGATCCGCCGTTTGCTGCCCAATCTGGGCGGCATAGACATCTCGCCAATCATCCTGCTGCTGATCATCTTCTTCCTGCGCTCCTTCATGTGGAACACGATTTTCCCGCTGGTGGCGTGACCTCCGCCTGGAAGATTTTCGATGACCACGTCCGCCTCGCCATACGGCTCACGCCGAACGGCGGGCGCGATGCGATCGATGGTATCGAGACCGAGGGAGACGGCGCGAGTCATCTGAAGGCCCGCGTCACGGCAGTCCCCGAAAAGGGAAAAGCCAACAAGGCGCTGATTGCGCTTCTCTCCAAAGCGCTCGGCATTCCGAAATCCTCGATCGAACTGATCTCCGGCGATACATCGCGCAAAAAAATCCTCCGGATCGAAGGTGATCCGAAGGATTTGGTCGAAAGGCTCGAAATGCTTCTCAAGCCGTAATCGGCTTACTTCGCCTTCTTGGCGCGCTCGACGGCTTCGAGGATCAGCTGGCCTGCTTCCTTCGAATCGCCCCAGCCGAAGATCTTCACCCATTTGCCGGGTTCCAGGTCCTTGTAGTGCGCGAAGAAGTGCTCGATCTGCTTCAGCGTGATTTCCGGAAGGTCGGTATAGTCGTTCACCTTCTCGTAGCGCAGCGTCAGCTTCGGCGAAGGAACAGCGATGATCTTCTCGTCCTTGCCGGAATTGTCTTCCATCTTCAGAACGCCGATCGGGCGGACGTTGATGACGCAGCCCGGGACCAGCGGGCGCGTGCTGGCGATCAGCACGTCGATCGGATCGCCGTCTTCCGAGAGCGTGTGCGGCACGAAGCCGTAATTGCCGGGATAGGTCATCGGCGTATAGAGGAAGCGGTCAACAACCAGCGTGCCGGCTTCCTTGTCCATCTCGTACTTGATGGGGTGACCGCCGACCGGGACCTCAACGATGACGTTAACGTCCTCAGGTGGATTCTTGCCGATTGAAACAGCGTCTATGCGCATTCGAAACTCCAACAAAGTGAACGGTTCGCAGCCAAATAGTCTGTTTCATTCCGCAGCGCAACACGACGCGCCCGTCTTCTGTAAGATGCATTCTGCAACGTTGAAAAACGGGCAAGGCATTTGCCCAACCACTTCAATGTGTTACATTGTTTTTGAAAGACGTTTTTAAAAGGCGCGACGCCTGCGCTTCTCAGTTCCAGATAAAGCCGATTTTCTTCAGCTGCCTGTGATCGAAGTTTTCGATGCCTTCACAGAAGTCGATGCCGCCATGGCCGCGATAGAACTGGCTGGCATTCTCGTTTTCCTCCAGGCACCAGACAACGAGCCCCTTGCAGCCGAGCGATTTCAGAAGCCGCCGTGCCTCGCCGAACAACATTCGGCCGAGACCAATCCCCTGATACTCCGGACGAAGATAGAGTTCGTAGATCTCGCCTTCCTGCGGCAATGCGCGCGCCCGGTTAAGGCCGAGCGTGGCATAGCCGGCGACCGTGCCTGCAACGTCGAGAACGAGAAGCGTTGCCGGCCCCCGCGTCGCCTTGCGCCACCAGTTCTCGCCGCGGCGTTCAATCATCTGCGTCAACGCGCGATGCGGAATGATCCCGGCATAGGTATGCTGCCAGGCGAGGCGATGCACCTCTGATATGGCGCGTGCATCGTGCGGTTCTGCCCGCCGGACATCGATCGACAACGTCTTCATAACGCTTACTCTGGTCTTCCAGCGGGCAATTAACCATACGCGATCATGCGTTTCGGCCGGTTGCCCACAGACTTAACATGTGGACGATGGAGCAAAATTTAACGCTTTTTTAACTATTGCGACAAGCAAGATTCGGTGAAGCGCACAAATAAAAAACCCCGGCGCGATGGCCGGGGTCGTTAAAGCCTGAAGGACTTCAGTTGCTTAAGCGTACTTGGCCTTTTCGAAACGCTTGCGCTCGTTCGGGTCCAGGTACATCTTGCGCAGACGGATCGATTTCGGCGTCACTTCGACCAGTTCGTCGTCCTGGATCCAGGAGAGCGCGCGGTCGAGCGTCATGCGGATCGGCGGCGTCAGCTTGACGGCTTCGTCCTTGCCGGCGGCGCGGATGTTGGTCAGCTTCTTGCCCTTCAGCACGTTGACCTCGAGGTCGTTGTCACGGCTGTGGATGCCGATGATCATGCCCGCATAGACCTTCTCGCCGGCGTCGATGATCATCGGGCCGCGGTCTTCCAGGTTGAACAGGGCGTAGGCAACGGCTTCGCCATTGTCGTTGGACAGCAGCACGCCGTTGACGCGGCCGCCGATTTCACCCTTGTACGGCTGGTAGTCATGGAACAGGCGGTTCATCACGGCGGTGCCGCGCGTATCCGTCAGCAGTTCCGACTGGTAACCGATCAGGCCGCGTGTCGGCGCGAAGAACTTCAGACGGATGCGGTTGCCGCCCGACGGACGCAGCTCGACCATTTCGGCCTTACGCTCCGACATCTTCTGGACGACGATACCGGAATGCTCTTCATCGACGTCGATGACGACTTCCTCGATCGGCTCCATCATGTCGCCGGTCGCTTCATCCTTGTGCATGACGACGCGCGGACGCGACACGGCCAGTTCGAAGCCCTCACGGCGCATCGTTTCGATCAGAACGGCAAGCTGCAATTCGCCGCGGCCGGAGACGAAGAATGAATCCTTTTCCGAGGATTCTTCGATCTTCAGTGCGACGTTGCCTTCCGCTTCCTTGAACAGCCGGTCGCGAATGACGCGTGAAGTGACCTTGTCGCCTTCGGTGCCTGCATAGGGGCTGTCGTTGACGATGAAGGACATGGTGACGGTCGGCGGATCGATTGGCTGCGCCTGCAGCGGCTGAGTCACGGCGGGGTCGCAGAAGGTATCGGCGACCGTGCCTTTGGAGAGGCCGGCAATCGCGACGATGTCGCCCTGATGCGCTTCTTCGATCGGCTGACGCTCGATGCCGCGGAAGGCGAGGATCTTGGAGATACGGCCGGTTTCGATGGTCTTGCCGTCGGCATGCAGAACCTTGACGGCCTGGTTCGGCTTGATCGAACCGGAGTTGATGCGGCCGGTGATAATGCGGCCGAGGAAGGGGTTGGCTTCGAGGATCGTGCCGATCATCGTGAACGGACCTTCGTGGACGGTAGGCTCCGGAACATGCTCGAGCACGAGGTCGAGAAGTGGTGCGAGACCCTGGTCCTTCGGGCCTTCCGGGTTGACGTTCATCCAGCCATCGCGGCCCGAACCGTAGAGGATCGGGAAGTCGAGCTGTTCGTCGGTGGCGTCAAGGTTGGCGAAGAGGTCGAACACTTCATTGATGACTTCCTCGTGGCGGCCGTCGGGGCGGTCGATCTTGTTGATCGCGACGATCGGACGAAGGCCGACCTTCAGCGCCTTGCCGACAACGAACTTCGTCTGCGGCATCGGGCCTTCGGAGGCGTCAACGAGAACGATCGCGCCGTCCACCATCGAGAGGATACGCTCGACTTCGCCGCCGAAATCGGCGTGGCCGGGGGTATCGACGATGTTGATGCGAACACCCTTCCACTCGACCGAGGTCGCCTTGGCGAGAATGGTGATGCCGCGTTCCTTTTCCAGGTCATTGGAGTCCATGACGCGTTCTGCAACGCGCTGGTTCTCGCGGAACGAACCGGATTGTTTCAGAAGCTCATCCACCAGGGTGGTCTTGCCATGGTCAACGTGCGCGATGATCGCGATGTTGCGAAGTGCCATATGTTTAGATCTCTGAGGCTAAGGCGCTACGTTGGGAGAATGCGCCAATTACGTTTGGCGCGCTCATACAGGGTTTTTCGCGTTTGCGAAAGGGGGGGCAACGGATAGGTGCCATGCGCAAGCCTAGCTCAGATATTGCGGGTCGATAACCGTCCGCCACAGCTCGGTATCGTTCCGGTCCATCAGCCGTACCGTCAGTTGCTCGGTCTGCCCATCGATATCGACCAAGCCGAAGAATTGCATGCCGGCCGATGGCGGAAGATTCTGCTCTGCACCGCCAGGCGCTGCCTTCATGAATCTCACCTCTGGCCCAAACGTCATGTCCAGTTGCTGCGGGCCGTAGGTTCCCGAATGGAGCGGCCCAGCCACAAACTCCCAGAATGGCAGGAACTCCTTGAACTTCGCCTTGCCGGGATCGTAGTAGTGGGCCGCGGCGTAGTGCACGTCGGCTGTGAGCCAAACGATGTTGGATAGGCCGGCATCGCGGATGAACCGCAGCAAATCGGCAAACTCCAACTCTCGACCGAGCGGCGCGCCATTCTCGCCGTTCGAGATCGACTCGCTTCCACGCCGATGGCCGTAGTCGTCCCAGATCACCAACCCGATCGGCAGGTCGCAGGCAATCACCTTCCAGGTCGCCGTCGAACGAACCAGCTCCCGCTTCAGCCATGCCACCTGACGCTCGCCCAGCAGACGCGAACCGTCAGAAGCGGTGGGATCAACGCCATGGCTGTTCGGCCCGCGATAGGAGCGCAAATCCGCGAAGAAGATGTCAAGCAGAGGGCCATAGGACACCCTGCGGTAGATGCGGCCAGGCTCTTCGGCGACATAGCGGATCGGCGTCATCTCGTGGAAGGCGCGGCTTGCGCGTGCTGCCAGCGTCGAAATGGACTTTTCGGTGTAGCGATTGTCATCGCGGAGGTTGGTCGATGGCGACCAGTTGTTCAGGACCTCATGGTCGTCCCACTGATAAAAGACGGGACAGACCGCGTTCAGCTCCTTCACGTGATCATCGAGCAGATTGTATTTCCACTGTCCGCGAAACTGATCGAGCGTCTGGGCAATGTCCCGCTTCGCCTCCGTGACGATCTTGTTCTTCCAGACACCGCCGTCTCGCAGCTTGATCTCGTCGGGCATCGGGTTGTCGGCATAGATCGTGTCGCCCGAGTGGACCATGAAATCCGGACGATGATAGGCGATCGTCGCATAGGTTCGCATGCCGTCGTCATCGATACCCCAGCCCTGGCCCGCCGTATCGCCCGACCACGCGAAGCGAATACTGCGCTTCTGCGAGGGCGCGGTGCGAAACTGGCCCAAGATGGGTTCCGAAAGGTCGTTGACGTCCTGTAGGTCCGCCGCTTGGAAGCGATAGAAAATATCCTGATCGGGCGGGAGATCTTGAAGCAGCAGCTTTCCAGCCAGGCCAGTTTGCGGCGTGACGTCGATGGGCGCCACCCGCACGGCATTGGCGAACCTGTTGCTCGTCGAGTACTCGATGTAGAGACGCGCGGGCCGGTCTACCTGCGTCCAAATCATGCCGGAGCTGGCATCAATATCGCCGGACTGGACGCCTGACGTGAACATAGGACGACTTGAGGAACCACGCGCATAGTAGGGCATAGCCAACCCTGCCGCCGCAAATCCCCCCACCGCTCCCATGGATGCGAGAAAGCGTCGACGGGTCGTTTCAGTCAATTTCATGCAAAGATGTGTCCGGCTTGTGAGAGCGGGAGCGAGCCTCCCGCGCCGAACCTATGGCCGCCGTGATGTCATCCTCTTGAAGGCGGCATGACGGTTTTTCGAAACTTCAACGACAGTTTTGTTAAGTGATGGCCTTGGGCGCCGCTGCCGGGATGCTGCTCTGCCGGTCATTCCGCCACCAGTCCGCTACGGCGCAGAAGAGTGAGAAGAAGAAGCGGCAGCAGCGTGGTGATGCAGATGGCGATGAAGGCCATGGCCATGCCGAGCCCGATCGATCCCTGCTCGAACTGGCGCCAGATGAAGGTGGCGATCGTCTGCATGCCGACCGGAGCGACGACGACCGAAGCGACGAGCTCTCGCGAGGCAAGCGCAAAGACCAGCAACATGGAAGAGGCAAGGCTCGGGAAGACAAGCGGCAGAAGGATCCGCCGGAAGGCCGTGACGCCGCTGGCGCCGCAGACGCGGGCGGCAGCCTCCAGATTGTCGCCGATCTGCTGGAAGGCCGCCGTCGTGTAACGCACCGGCTGCGGCAGCAGGATGCAGCAATAGGCAAGCAGCAGGATAAAGGCAGTGTTGTAGGGTGTTGCCGGCAACCATGGCATGTTCCAGGCAAGGATCAGCCCGACAGCCACGACGATGCCCGGCAGTGCGTTCGGCAGGATGGTCATGACGTCGATGGCCATGCGGCCGGAGATCTTCGTCTTGACCACCGTATAGGCAGCCGTGACACCGATCAGGCCGGTGATCAGCGCCGTGCCGATGCCGAGCGAGAAGCTGTTGATGAGCGCTGTGACCGCGCCTGCGCTGTTGCTGAACACCGCGATGAAGCTGTCGGGGCTGACATTGTCGAAGGCAAGCCCGCCGGAAATGGTGCGCGCCAGCGCGGTCGCCAGAATCGCAAGCAGCGGCACGCCGGTCGCCAGGAAGGCAACGACCGCAAAAGCGACCATGACGGGGATCTTCAGTGCGCCGAGCGGCCGCTTGTCCTTCGCCGTCGGCTTGCCGCCGACCGTCTGATAGGAGCGGCGCGACAGGATCCAGCGCTGCAGCAGGAAGGTCACCAGCGACATTGCGACCAGCACGAGCGACAGGATCGCCGCCCCCGGCAGGTCGATCGGCCAGTCGGTGACGCGCAGGTCGATGCCGGTGACCAGCACCTGGAAGCCGGCACGGCGGCCAAGCGCGGCCGGCGTGCCGTATTCCTCGATCGCAGCGGCAAAGACCAGCATCAGGCTTGCCGTGAGACCCGGAGCCGAGAGCGGCAGCGTGATGCGCCAGAAGGCGCGCGCCGGGCTCGCGCCGAAGACGCGGCCGACATCGGCATAGCGGGCGCCCACGGCTTCCACCGTGCGCGACACCGCGAAATAAACGACCGGGAACGTGTTGAAGGCCATGACCAGCGTCATGCCGAACAGCGAAAAGAGGAAGGGCGCGAGATTGAAGCCAACGAGCTGCTGCAGGTAGCCGCGCGGCTGCAGGGTCATGATCCAGCCGAGCGTCGCAATATAAGGCGGGATCATGAAGGGCACGAGCAGCAGCACGTCCCAGAGAGGCGCAAATGGAATTCTATAAAGGGCGCGAAACACGCCGAGCGGTACGGCGACCAGCGCCGAGGCAAGCACCACGCAGCCGCCGAGCAGGATGGTGTTGCCGCCCATGCGGATGAGCGAACTGTCGGCAAGCGTTGCATAAAGCGAAGAGAAAGGGCTCGCGAAGGAGCCCTGTCCGAGTTCCGGGAAGATGCCTTGCAGCATCACCGCGACGAAGGGAACGGCAACGACGAGGACAAGACCCGCTGTTGCCAGCCAGGCGGCCGGAGCCGTGCCGCCGATGCCGTTTCCTCTCATCTACCTGGCCTTACTTGGCGCCGTAGAGACCGGCGAAGGCCTTCAGCGTTTCCTTGCGCTTGCCGTAGACAGCAGCCGTGTCGTACTTCAGGAGCGTGAGGTCGCTGATCAGCGGGCGGCTGGCGGCGACGTCCGTGCGGGATGGCATCAGCATTTCATCGGCAACCAGCTTCTGGCCTTCGTCGGACAGCATGTAGTCGATGAACTTCTTGGCGTCGTCCTGGTTCTTGGACCAGTTCATGATCATGGCCGGACGCGGCGCGATGACCGTGCCGGACTTCGGGAACACGACTTCGATGTTCTCGCCCTTCTTCTGGGCGGCCAGAGCGATGTAGTCGACAGCACCGAAGACGACGGCCTTTGCACCCTGCAGAACTGGGTTCAGGGCGTCGGCGTTTGCGCCGGCGATGATTGCGCCGTTGGCCTGCAGGTCCTTGAAGAGCTTCCAGTCGTCCTGGCCAGCGAGAGCCGCGGTCAGTTCGAAGGACGAGCCGGACTGGGCCGGATCCGGGATGTTGACGAGGTCCTTGTATTCCGGCTTCGTCAGATCGGCCCATTCGGCCGGCTTCGGCGTGCCGCTCTTGGAGTTCCAGACGATGCCGAGAGCCGAGATGCCCTGGGCAACGGCGCCTTCGGACTTCAGGAAGTCCGGAACCTTGGCGGCATTCGGGCTCGTATAGTTGACGAGCCAGCCGCGCTTGGCGAAGTCATTGGCCGTATCCCACGAAGCCGAGATCACGACGTCAACGACCGGGTTTGCGGCTTCGGCTTCAATGCGGGCCATGACCTTGCCAGTCGTTGCCTGGAAGACGTTGATCTTGACGCCTGTCTGCTTGGTGAAGCCGGCAGACAGCTTGTCGATCAGGCTCTGCGGGCCAGCGGTATAAACGGTGACATCGGCATGGGCAACGCCGGCCATCAGGGCGGCAGCAACAACGCCAAAAGTGATGCTCTTCAACGACTTAAACATGCTCCAATTTCTCCTTTTTGGACAAATAAACCTGGGTGCCGAACCAGCGGATCTGGCTAGGATCGATCGATAGACCGATGCTCTCGCCGGATCGCAGCTTGGCGCGGCTTAAAACCTGCAATTCGATGGCTTCCGCGCCCACCAGCGAGACGGTCGCAAGATGTCCGTCGCCGCGGAACTGCGAGCGCAGCACTGTCGCGGCAAGCGTTCCCGGCAGGATCTCGCCTGGTGTGATCGACGCAGTGGGAATGAGGACGCGCACCGAGCAATCGACGCCATCCGCACCGCGCAACAGCGCAACGCCGCTTCCTTTGAAGAACCAATGTCCATCGCGATATTCGAGCTCGGCTACACCCCCGAGGCGCAGGAAGTCGGCGACCTCAGGCGTAGCGGGCTTCTCGATCAGCATATCCGGCGATGCCAGCTGCTCGATCAAGCCGCCGCGCATGACGGCGACATCATCGGCGAGCGTCAGCGCTTCGCTATGATCATGGGTAACGTAGATTGCCGTCAGACCGAGTGTGGCGATCAGTTCGGCGAGTTCGCCGACCATGTTCTCGCGCAGTTCCCGGTCGAGATTGGACAGCGGCTCGTCGAATAGGATGAGCTGCGGCTCGGCGACGATGGCGCGGGCAATCGCGACGCGCTGCTGCTGGCCGCCGGAAAGATCGCTCGGCCGCCGATCGGCAAGGGCAGCGAGGCCGACGCGCTCCAGCGCACGCATCGTCCGCTCCTGCCGTTCTGCCTTGCCGATACCGCGCATTTCGAGGGGGAAGGAGACGTTCCCGCCCACCGTCAGATGCGGCCAGAGCGCATAGTCCTGGAAGACCATGCCGAGATTGCGCTTTTCAGGCGGCGAGAAAGCCCCGCTTGCTGCATTCGCGACGATCCGGCCGGCGATGGAGACGGAGCCCTTCGTCGGCGCGAGCAGCCCGGCGACGAGCCTCAGCAAGGTTGTCTTTCCGCAGCCGGACGGGCCGAGGAGCGCAAGTGTCTTGCCCCTGGAGAGCGAAATGTCGATGCCCTTCAGAACGGGCGTAGCCCCATAGTGCAACTCGACGCCGGCCGTCGAAACGGCGGCACAAAGCTCTGAAGGTTGTGGAGTCATGAAAAAACCGGCATCGGTTGAAATCGATGCCGGTTGCTTATTAAGGTTTAATGACAGTCATGTGACAACGTTGCCGCCCGCCAATACTTTAGCCGTTACTCATCTAAAATGCGCGATACATGCGCTATCAAGCATCGCTGCCGGATAGTTCTTCGAATGTCGCAAGGCCTTTCTTGACGAGCATCGCATCCGGGCTCGGCAGCTTGCCGCGGAAGGCCTTGTAGGTATCTTCCGGATCGATCGAGCCGCCGACGGAATAGATGTTATCCTTGAGCTTCTGCGCCATCCCACCGTTGAACGCGTCGCCGGTTTCCTCGAAAGCCGCGAATGCGTCCGCATCGAGCACCTCGGACCACATGTAGGAGTAATATCCGGCTGAATAACCGCCGGAGAAGATGTGCTGGAAGTGCGGCGAGGCGTGACGCATCACCAGGGACTTCGGCATCCCGAGTTCGGCAAGCACCTGCTTTTGCAGCGCCATCGGGTCCTCCACGGTATCGCGCGTATGGAATTCCATGTCGACGATGGTAGACGACGTGAACTCGACGGTGTTGAAACCGGCGTTGAAGGTGCGCGCGGCAAGCACCTTGCCAAGCAGCTCCTGCGGCATGGGTTCGCCGGTTTCGAAATGCACGGCATATTGCTTGAGGATCGCCGGCACCGTCAGCCAGTGCTCGTAGAGTTGCGACGGCAGTTCGACGAAGTCGCGCGAGACGCTCGTGCCCGACACCGACGGATAGGTCACGTTGGACAGCATGCCATGCAGCGCATGGCCGAATTCGTGGAAAAGCGTGCGAGCATCGTCCAGCGAAAGCAGCGCCGGCTTGCCCTCTGCTGGTTTTGCGAAGTTGCAGACGTTGTAGATGATCGGCAGTTCGCCCTTTTGCCCATTCTTCATCATGAGCTTGTGCTGCGACTGGAACGCGCTCATCCAGGCACCGGAGCGCTTGGAACTACGGGCGAAATAGTCGCCCATGAAAAGCGCAATCAACTTGTCTTCACGATCGCGAATTTCGAAAACACGCACATCCGGATGATAGGCGGCAACGCCTTTCTTCTCGACGGCGCGAATGCCGAACAGACGGCCGGCGACGTCGAAGCAGGCCTCGATGATCTTTTCGAGCTGCAGGTAGGGCTTCAGCTCCGCTTCGGAGAAATTAAAACGCTGCGCGCGAATCTTCTCGGCATAGTGGCGCCAGTCCCAGGGCATGACCTCGTGATTCTTGCCTTCTTCGGCGATCTGCGCGGCGATATCGTCCTCCTCCTGATGTGCCCGGATGACGGCCCTTGCCCAGACCGAACGCAGCAGACCATTCACCGCGGCCGGTGTCTTTGCCATCGTATTGTCGAGCTTCAGCTCGGCGAAATTGCCATAACCGAGGAGCTGCGCCACCTCGCCGCGAAGGGCCAGCATCTCGCGGATGATGCCGCGATTATCCGTCTCGCCCTCGTTCTCGCCGCGAGCGACCCAAGCCTTGAAGGCCTGCTCGCGCAGATCGCGCCGCCCGGAAAAGGTTAGGAACGGCTCGATGATCGAGCGAGACAGGGTGACCGCAAATTTCCCCTCTTCGCCTCTTTCGCGCGCCGCCGCCGCCATGGCGTCCTTCAGAAAGTCCGGAATGCCTTCGAGCTCCGGCCCTTCGGAAAGGACCAGTGCCCAGCTCTTCTCGTCGGCCAGCACGTTCTGGCCGAACTGCGTGCTGAAAGCCGCAAGCTTCTCGTCGATGGCCGCGAGCTTCTCCTGCTCCTCTTTCGGCAGCTTGGCACCCGATTTCACGAAACTCTTCCAGCGCCGCTCCAGCACGCGCGTCTGCTCGAGGGTCAACCCGAGGCTCTCCCGCTTCTCCCAGAGCGTATCGATGCGCGCAAAGAGCGGGGCGTTCATCCCGATCTTGGAATAGTGGCGGGACATTTTCGGCGAGATATCGCGTTCCAGCGCCTGGATCGTATCGTTGGTGTGGGCACCGGCGCGATTCCAGAACAGGGCGGAAATGCGCGAAAGCTCGTCACCTGCGACTTCCAGCGCGACGATCGTATTGTCGAATGTCGGCTCTTCCGGATTCCCGGCGATCGCATCGATCTCCTTGTCATGGGATCCGAGGGCGGCATCGAAGGCTGCGGCAAAGTCGCCGTCGTTCAGCGCGTCGAAGCGCGGCAGGCCATGAAGCCCATTCCAGTTGACGAGCGCCGGGTTGAACTCTGGTGTGGAAGGCATCGCAGATCCTCTGAAACTGTTGCGCCTGCCTATATAGGCAAAGGCTTGGCCGATTGGTATGGCGCGTCACGACTACCGGCATATGTTGCATCGCGGTAAGTTGGGGATGAAGGCCGGCAGACGATATTTTGGCGTGTGTCCGCGATTGACGCCCCCCGCAACCATGGCGATAGTTTTTGCGCCATAGTAACAAAGGGCATTCGCATGGAAATCTTTTCTCTGCGGTCTTCTCAGAATTTGCTCTATAAGAATAATGCCAATAATGCGAAAAACTCGAAGACCGCTGATTTTGCAGTTGCGCCAGCCTCCGGCCATTCCGCGCCATTCCAGATAGAAGAAGCTGCCGGCGGACCGAATTTCGCATCGATCAGTCCTGGCGAATTACGCAGCTTTGCCCGCCAGAGCTTCGATAGCGGTATGATCAACCAGGACACCTTTGCCGCGCTCTCCGAACCGCTGCCGATGCATGCCATCGATGCCCGCGGCAATCTCATTGATCTGTCGCACGTCACGGATGGGACGAGCTTCGATTTTCTCGATTATTTCCGGAATCAGCTGGAGATCGAGACATCGATTGGCGATCCGGCAGCAGCAAGGACGATGCAGTCCGTCGTCGATTTCCTAAGCGATGCCGCCTAGAGCACCGGGTGTCAGAATGGACGCATAAAAGGCGCTCTCCTAGAGCGTCTGTTCTGCACTTAGACGAGTCCGCCAGAGTGCAGGATGCTCTAGGCCCGTCGCCATCCAAGCAGGCCGGGCGTTGCGTGCCAGAGTGCCTGGACCGCAAATCCCATGAAGAGAACACCGGAGCAGCGGACGATCAGCCGCTCATGGGCGCGGTAGAAGCGTCGCACGGTGCCTGCCCCGATAATCGCGATCAGAATGATGTCGGCGGTTACGAAACCGACGAAAGAGACGCTGAGCAGCAGCGGTAAAGCCTCGAAGTCGAGCGCCCCGGCCGAACCGGCAACCAACGCAGTGAAAGTCGCAAGTGCCACCGGATAGCCTTTCGGATTCGTCACGCCGAAGACCAGCCCGCGTCGGAAAGGCCGCTCCACCTTTACCAGAGCCTGCCCGTCGCCTTTGGGTTTTGCCGTGACGGCACTCCAGCCGATCCAGGCGAGATAGAAGCCACAGAGCAGCCCGAGCAGATCAAAGACGAAAGTGCCGATGGTCCTGGCGCCAACGATTGCGATCAAGGCGAGCGCCGACCAGAGGATATCGCCGACCAGATGGCCCATCATGAAGAATGCACCGGCCTTGCGCCCCTGCCCGGCACCAATACCGAGCAGCTGCAGGAACGCCGGACCGGGGATGAGCACATAGAAAAGGGCCGCCAGAAAGGCACCGAGCAGCAGGGATTGCGTCATGGAAAATGCTCCGAGGGACTATGGCCGCAGACTATGCTAGCCCTGCAATCCGTCAAGCGCCACCGTAGCCAAAAGAAAGGCCCGCGCGGCACTGCCGGCGGGCCTCTTTGTTAAGCAGGTAAACGCAGTCAGCTCTTGAGGTTGCGCTTGCCGAGGGTGCGCAGCCGCAGGGCGTTCAGTTTGATGAAACCGGCCGCGTCCTTTTGGTCGTAGGCGCCCTGGTCGTCCTCGAAGGTGACCAGCTTGTCCGAATAGAGCGACTTCGGGCTCTCGCGACCGATGACCATGACGTTGCCCTTGTAGAGCTTCAGCGTCACTTCGCCCTCGACATGCTCCTGGCTCTTGTCGATCAGCGCCTGCAGCATTTCGCGCTCCGGCGAGAACCAGAAGCCGTAATAGATGAGCTCGGCGTAGCGCGGCATCAGCTCATCCTTCAGATGGGCTGCGCCGCGGTCGAGCGTGATGGACTCGATTGCGCGGTGCGCGGCAAGCAGGATCGTGCCGCCGGGCGTTTCATAGACGCCGCGCGACTTCATGCCGACATAGCGGTTCTCGACGAGGTCGAGACGGCCGATGCCGTTGTCGCGGCCGTAATTGTTGAGCGCCGCCAGCAGTGTCGCCGGGCTCATGCGAACACCGTTGATCGAAACCGCATCACCCTTCTCGAAGCCGACCTTGATAACGGTCGCCTTGTCCGGCGCGGCTTCCGGCGAGATGGTCCGCATATGCACGTATTCGGGAGCCTCCTGCGCCGGGTCTTCCAGAACCTTACCCTCGGAGGAGGAGTGCAGCAGGTTGGCGTCGACGGAGAACGGCGCTTCACCCTTCTTGTCCTTGGCGACCGGGATCTGATGCTTCTCCGCGAATTCGAGCAGGTCCGTACGGCTCTTGAACGACCAGTCGCGCCACGGCGCGATGATCTTGATGTCCGGGTTCAGCGCGTAAGCTGAAAGCTCGAAGCGAACCTGGTCGTTGCCCTTGCCGGTGGCGCCGTGGGCAATCGCGTCGGCGCCGGTCTTGCGGGCAATGTCGATCAGGTGCTTGGAGATCAGCGGACGGGCGATCGAGGTGCCGAGCAGATACACCCCTTCATAGACGGCATTGGCGCGGAACATCGGGAAGACGAAGTCCTTCACGAACTCTTCGCGGACGTCCTCGATATAGATTTCCTTGATGCCGAGCATTTCGGCCTTCTTGCGCGCCGGCTCGAGCTCTTCGCCCTGGCCGAGGTCGGCCGTGAAGGTCACGACTTCGGCGCCGAGCTCGGTCTGCAGCCACTTCAGGATGATCGAGGTGTCGAGGCCGCCCGAATAGGCGAGCACGACTTTCTTCACGTCTTTGTAAGGTGCCATGATGATGAGTCCGTTGCATATGGGCGGCGGCGAACCCGCATAGCCCGGTGTCGCGGGCACTTTTAGCGAGATTGTCACACGACGCAAGGGCAAGGATTGCCGCTGCCGAAGCGCATTGCGTTTGACAGCGCGACACGCTCACCCATATCAGGCAACATACGACCACGATTGAGGAAGGGTCCGTCCCATGACGAATATTCAAGAGATTTTCAGGAAGTCCAATGTTGCCGTTATTACCGGTGGCGCATCCGGCATCGGCCTTGCAGCGGCGAAACATTGCGCCAAGGCAGGCATGAACGTCGTCATTGCCGATCTCGGCGGCGACAGGCTTGCGAAGGCTCGCGGCGAGCTTGAAGCCATTGCAGGGCAGGAACACGTGATGGCTGTCGAAACGGACGTTTCCGACAAGACTTCGCTGGAAGCCCTCGAACGCGCCGTCATTCAACGCTTCGGCCGCGTCCACGTGCTCATGAACAACGCCGGTATCGGTCCCGAGACCTCGATCTTCAGCAATCAGGCGAGCTGGGACAATATCCTCGGCGTCAATCTTCTCGGTATTATCAATGGGACGCGTGTCTTCGGACCAGGCATGGTCGCCCTCGGCGAGCCGGGGCTCATCATCAACACCGGCTCCAAGCAGGGCATTACGACGCCTCCGGGAAATCCCGCCTACAACGTCTCCAAGGCAGGGGTAAAGGTCTTCACGGAAGCGCTGCAACACGAGCTGCGCAATACCGAGGGCTCGAAGATTTCGGCCCACCTCTTGATCCCCGGCTTTGTCTTCACCGGCCTGACCAAGGGCGATCGCGCAGAGAAGCCAGCCGCCGCCTGGACTCCTGAACAGACCGTCGATTTCATGGTGGAAAGCCTGGGCCGCGGCGATTTCTACATCCTGTGCCCCGACAACGACGTTCCTCGCCCGCTCGACGAGCGCCGCATGGCCTGGGCGATGGGGGACATCATCGAGAACCGCCCGCCGCTGTCGCGCTGGCACAAGGATTATGCCGACAAGTTCAAGGCCTATCTCGAACGGAAGGAATAGGTCGTATTAGAAGGTTTGATTAGACATTTTCTGGAAGCCGGATAAAAGCAATCGACGTTTTCCGGCTTTCAGAGTGTATACCATGGACTTCCTGCCGAGCTTTGCCACGCTTCTCGCCTTTGCTGCCGCAACCCTTCTACTCGCAGCGACACCCGGCCCCGATATGACCCTGTCCATCAGTCGCGCGCTGGCGCAGGGAAAGAAGGCTGCGCTGTTCGTCGTCCTCGGCACGAGCCTCGGCATCGTTGTCCACACGATGCTGGTCGCCTTCGGCATCTCGGCACTGATCACTGCCTCTCCGACGGCCTTCCTCATCCTGAAGACCGGGGGCGCGGCCTATCTTCTTTGGCTTGCCGTTCAGGCGATCCGCTTCGGTTCGAAGCTGACGGTCGCGAAGGTCGAAGAACCGAAAGGCACGGCACTCTCGAACGTCTCCTCGGGCTTCTGGGTCAACCTTCTGAACCCCAAGGTCATCATCTTCTTCATGACCTTCCTGCCGCAGTTCGTTAGCGCCGGCGATCCGGCGGTCACGCACAAGCTGCTCTTCCTCGGCTTCTGCTTCATCCTCATCGGCATGCC
Source organism: Rhizobium sp. P32RR-XVIII (assembly GCF_012641395.1). Lineage (GTDB taxonomy): Bacteria > Pseudomonadota > Alphaproteobacteria > Rhizobiales > Rhizobiaceae > Rhizobium. Next base: position 32,186 of record NZ_JABAIH010000007.1, read on the forward strand.
GGTCAATGCCAGCGTCGTCTTCGCCGCCGATTGGCTAGCCTCCTGGCTGCAGAAGAACAGGAAGGTGCTGCGTGGCATGGACTACACCTTCGCCGGCGTCTTCTCGATCTTCGCCTTGAAGATCTTCATGACACAGGGACGTTAGAGCCTATCCGCTGGCAAGCGCCTCGAGCCGCTGCGACAGGAACAGCTTCTCCGCATCGGACTGCGACAGCTCGATCGCCCTGACATAGGCGAGCCTTGCCTGATCGAGCTGACCGGCGCGCGCCAGAAGATCCGCCTGCACGGCGTAGAAGGGCTGGTATTCCACCAGAGCCATGGCGATGGGCTTGAGACAGGCAAGCGCCGAGGCGGGGCCTTCAACATAGGAGAGCGCAACGATACGGTTGAGTTCGTAGACCGGGTTGTCGGCGGTGCGGGCAAGCTCGGCGTAGAGCCAGGCGATCTCCTGCCAGTCCGTCCCGGCGAAGTTCGGCGCTTCCGCATGCACGGCAATGATCGCCGCCTGTAACTGGTATGGTCCGGGCCGGCCGCGCTTGAGCGCCCCTTCGATCAGCGCGACGCCCTCCGCGATCCCCTCCCGGTCCCAGAGACTGCGGTCCTGCGTTTCGAGCGTCAGAACCTCGCCACCGTCACCGATCCGCGCCGCCCGGCGGGCATGGTGGAGGAGCATCAGCGACAGCAGCCCCTCGATTTCCGGCTCGCCCGGCCGGAGCATTGTCAGTAGCCGCCCGAGCCGGATCGCCTCGTCGCAAAGATCGGCGCGGATATGGCTGTCGCCCCCCGACGCATATCCTTCGTTGAAGATGAGATAGACGACGGCAAGCACACTTTCGAGCCGGGCCGCCCAGTCATCCGCCCCCGGCACTTCATAGGCGATGCCGGCCTTGGCGATCTTGTCGCGGGCGCGCACCAGCCGCTGCGCCATGGCCTCATGCCGGTCGAGGAAGGCATCGGCGATCTCCTCGGTCTTCAGCCCGCAGACGGAGCGCAAAGTCAGGGCCACGCAGGTCTTCCGGTCAAGCGCCGGATGGCAGCAGGCGAAAATCAGCTTCAGCCGCTCGTCGCCAATCGGATCGGGCTCGTCCGCCACGGGCGATGTGTTTTCGAGTTCGATAAGATGGGTGATCTCGGCCGACTTCGCCTGGAAATTGGCCGAACGCCGCAGCCGGTCGATCGCCTTGCGGCGGGCGACCTGCATCAGCCAGGCGTTCGGCGAGGCCGGCAGGCCGTTCCGGTGCCAGTGAACAAGCGCCGATTCCAGCGCGTCCTGAAGGCTGTCCTCGGCCAGCTGGAAATCCCGGAACGAGCCCACCAGGCTGGAGAGGAGACGACCGCCGTCCTGCCGGGCGATCCTGTCGATCGCCACGGCAACCGGGGCCGTCGCCGAAAACTCGCTCATCAGCGGTCGAAGACCATGATCGGCCGCACCTCGACACTGCCCATGGCGGCATGCGGGATCATCGCAGCATACTTGATCGCCTCGTCGAGATTGGAGCAGTCAAAAATATAAAACCCGCCGAGCTGCTCCTTGGTGTCGGCGAAGGGGCCGTCCATGGTTTCGGTCCTGCCGTTTCGCACCCGCACGGTCGTGGCCGTGGTCACCGGCTGCAGTGCATCGCCGGCAACCCAGACGCCGTCCTTCTTGTAGGTTTCGGTCGCGACCGCATAACCGCTCATCATCTTGCCGAATTCCGGCGAATCCGGCGGCGTGCGCGTGTTCGGGTCCATATAGATCAGCGCGATATATTTCATTGTCCGTCTCCTCGGGTCATCCATCGCTTGATTGCGATGGTGACCGATAACGAACGGGATGCAAGCGGATCGACACGGCCCCGAAAATATTTCGTTGAAGCTGAACTCAGCCGATCAACAGCGCGTCGTCGTCCAGCGTCTGGCCGCGCATCTTGCGGAACATCGCGATCAGATCCTCGACCTGCAGGTCCTTGCGGCTGTCGCCGCTGACGTCGAGGACGATCTCGCCGCCGTGCAGCATGACCGTACGGTGACCATAGTCGAGTGCCTGGCGCATGGAATGCGTTACCATCAGCGTCGTCAGCTTGCGCTCAGACACGATCTTGTCCGTGAGGCCCATGACGAATTCCGCCATGCCGGGGTCGAGTGCTGCCGTATGCTCGTCCAGCAGCAGTACCTCCGAACCGGCAAGCGTCGCCATGACAAGGGAAACCGCCTGACGCTGGCCGCCGGACAGCAGGTCCATGCGGTCGGCCATGCGGTTTTCGAGGCCGAGATTGAGCTCGCCGATGCGTTCACGGAAATGCTCGCGGCGCTTCGGGCCGAGTGCTGCGACAAGGCCGCGGCGCTCGCCGCGCCGGGCGGCGAGAGCAAGATTCTCTTCGATCGACAGCGAGCCACAGCTCCCGGTGAGCGGATCCTGGAACACGCGCGCGACGAGACCGGCACGCGCGGCCGTTGGCTTGCGCGTCACATCGGTAGAGCCGATCGTCACCTTGCCTTCACTCGGAAGCACGTCGCCTGCAAGCACGCCCAGAAGCGTCGACTTGCCCGCGCCATTCGAACCGATGACGGTGACGAAGGAGCCCTGCTCGATCGTCAGACTGATGCCGTTGAGCGCCTTCTTTTCGAGCGGCGTTCCCTTGCCGAAGACAACCTTGATATCCTTGACGCTGATCACGATGCGGCTCCTCCACGGCGAAGACGGGGCAGGATAAGCGCGATGGTCACGAGAACCGCCGTCACGAAATTGAGGTCGGAAGCCTGCAGGCCGATGAAATCGGTCGAGAGCGCAAGCTGAATGGCGATCCGATAGATGATCGAACCGAAGACGCAGCCGATCAGAGCGATCAGCAACCCACGGCGGCCAAGCAATGTCTCGCCGATGATGACCGCCGCGAGACCCACGACGATCGTGCCGACGCCGGAGGTGACGTCCGCAAAACCGTTGGTCTGGGCAAACAGCGCGCCGCCGAAAGCCACGAGTGCATTGGAGATCGCCATGCCGAGATAGATCTGACGGTTGGTATCGACGCCCTGGGCGCGAGCCATCCGGGCGTTGGCTCCGGTCGCACGCATCGCAAGCCCGGCGTCGCTCTCGAGGAAACGCCAGACGACGATCACGGCAACGATCACCAGCACGCCGACGAAAAGCGGACGCACGTAGAAATCACGCAGGCCGTGGCCGAAGAACGGGCTGATCATCGTATCGGCATTGATCAGCGCCACGTTCGGCTTACCCATGACGCGCAGGTTCACCGAGAAAAGCCCGATCATGGTGAGAATCGAGGCAAGCAGATTGAGGATCTTAAAGCGGACGTTGAGCATGGCCGTCACGAGACCCGCGGCCGCCCCCGCCACCATCGCGACCAAACCCGCAAGCCAGGGATTAAGGCCGGCGATGATCAGCACAGCGGTCACCGCCGCTCCGAGCGGAAAGGAACCGTCCACGGTCAGGTCCGGGAAATCGAGGACGCGGAAGGCGAGATAGACGCCAAGGGCGACGAAGGCATAAACCAGCCCCAGCTCCACGGCTCCCCAAAAAGCAATCTGACTCAAGGCCCCGCCTTTCTTCCTTTTGCCCGTATTTTAACGGGTCTTAAAATATCAAACCGCCCCCGTTTAGAAACAGGAGCGGCCGAGCGCAATATTAAAGCGCAGACTCTGCAGTTATTCGATGACGCGGTTGGCGCGCTTCAGTACGCCTTCCGGCAACGTGACGCCCATCTTCTCCGCCGCCTTCTTGTTGACGACGAGGTCGCTACCTGCCGCAACCTTGACCGCGATGTCGCCCGGATTTTCACCCTTCAGGATACGAACGACAATGTCACCGGTCTGCTTGCCGACGTCGTAATAGTTGAAGCCGAGCGCTGCGATCGCGCCGCGGGAGACGGAGTCCGTATCCGCGGTAAAGAGCGGCAGCTTGCTTTCCTCGGCAACGGCGACTGCGCCTTCAAGGGCCGAGATGATCGTGTTGTCGGTCGGCACGTAGATTGCGTCTGCACGGCCGACGAGCGCGCGCGCAGCTCCCTGGACCTCGGCCGATTTGGTCGCCGCGGATTCCACCACCGTAAGGCCAGCCTTCTCGGCTTCCTGCTTGAGGACGGCAAGAAGGGAAACGGAGTTCGCTTCACCGGAATTGTAGAGATAGCCAATCGACTTCACGTTCGGCAGGATTTCCTTGATGAGCCCGATATGCTCGGCAACCGGCGACATGTCGGAGAGGCCGGTGACATTACCGCCGGGCTTGTCCATGTCCTTGACGAGCTGCGCGCCGAGCGGATCGGAAACGGCGGTGAACACGACCGGAATGTCGCGCGTTGCCGAAACGACAGCCTGCGCCGAAGGCGTGGAGATCGGCACGATGACATCAGGATCTTCACCGGCGAACTGGCGGGCGATCTGGGCGGCGGTCGCCGGGTTGCCCTGGGCCGATTCAAAAAGGAACTTGAGGTTCTCGCCTTCCTTGTAGCCGGCAGCCGCCAGCGTGTCCTGGACGCCCTTGCGAACGGCGTCGAGCGCCGGATGTTCGACGATTGCCGTCACGGCGACGGTCGCGTCTTCGGCCTTGGCAGGCAGGGTGAGGGCAAGGGTCGCCGCAACGGCGAGCAAAATCGAGCGCATGTCAGTCCTCCATCGATGATAGGCGCTTCTAGGAAAAGCGAACCGCCTTATCAACCGCAAAGAACTGCTGGAAGGATCAAACTTCCTGATCAGTCATCCGCGCCGTGATTGGCGATCATCATTGCCTCGAAGGCCAGCCGCTCCGTCTTGCGCATCCGTTCGGATTCCGATTTCAGCTGCCCGCAAGCGGCGAGGATGTCGCGGCCGCGCGGCGTGCGGATCGGCGAGGCATAGCCCGCAGAATTGATGAAATCGGCAAACTTTTCGATCTGCGCCCAGTCGGAGCATTGATAGTTGGTGCCCGGCCATGGATTGAACGGGATCAGATTGATCTTCGCCGGAACCCCCTTCAGCAGCTGAACGAGCCCCTTGGCATCTTCCAGGCTGTCGTTGATGTCCTTCAGCATGACGTATTCGAAGGTGATGCGGCGGGCATTCGAAAGCCCCGGATAGTTCCGGCAGGCTTCGATCAGTTCCTTCAGCGGATACTTCTTGTTGATCGGCACCAGGATATCGCGCAGGTCGTCGCGCACGGCATGCAGGGAGATTGCAAGCATGACGCCGATCTCCTCGCCAGTGCGGAAGATTTCGGGCACGACGCCGGAGGTCGAGAGCGTCACGCGGCGCTTCGACAACGACAAACCGTCACCATCGGTAGCGATCAACAGCGCCTGCTTCACGGCATCGAAATTGTAGAGCGGCTCGCCCATGCCCATCATCACGATGTTGCTGACCTTGCGGCCTTCGGCCGGCATGATCGTACCCTGCGGCGCTTCGCGGTCCGGGAAATCGCCAAGCCGGTCGCGGGCAAGCAGGAGCTGCGAGAGAATTTCCTCGGCCGTCAGGTTGCGGACGAGGCGCTGCGTGCCGGTGTGACAGAAGGAACAGGTCAGCGTGCAGCCGACCTGGCTCGAAATGCAGAGCGTGCCGCGACCCTCTTCCGGAATATAGACCGCTTCGATTTCGACGGGACGCCCCGCACCGCGCGCCGGGAAGCGCAGCAGCCACTTGCGGGTGCCGTCGTTGGACACCTGCTCTTCGACGATCTCGGGGCGGGCGATGGTGAAATGCTGCTTCAGCATCTCGCGCATGTCCTTGGCGACATTCGTCATGTGGTCGAAGTCGGAGACGCCGCGCACATAGATCCAGTTCCACAGCTGGCTGACGCGCATCTTGATCTGCTTCTCAACCACGCCCTTTTCGCGGAGCGCATTGCCCATCTGCTCGCGCGAAAGCCCGATCAGCGAGGGCTTCTCGTCGCCCAGCGGCACACGGGGCGCCTGCGGCTTGGTAACGGCCATAGCATCCATGACGGACATAGTCTCTTATCCCGAAATCAAAACTGGACGCATCCCGGTAAGCCGGAAGACTTGGCGGGCGGCATCGGCAGTTCGCAGAAAGTTGAATGCGGAGCTGCGATCAAGGCCGCATTCGTTCCGCTGTTGCGCGCCGCTTTATCATCATTTTTGCCGCGCGTCACCATAGATGGAAACGGCAAAGGCCGGCGCAAGGCCGGCCTTTGACTTTGATAGAGAGAATAAGACGGCTTACTTGCAGCTTTCAATCTGCTTCAGCGCGGCCGAGATGCCCGACAGCGAATAGCTGTAGGACGTGCCGGTGCCCTTGCGCGAAACCGCCGTTACCGTCATCGAATGGCCGCCCTTCATGGCGGCGACGAGGGCAGGCTCCTGCGCGGCATTCTCGACCCAACCGGCCTTGTCCTTGGTGAACATCACGAAGGTCTTGTTGTCGATCGTCACGTTGATCTTCGAGTTTTCCTTGACGGTATAGCCCATCATCGCCTGCGGCTCGTAGGAGATGTTCTGGCCCGGCCGCTGCGACACGATGAAGAAGTTGTCGCCATGGTCGACGCCGGCCGGCTGCTTGGTCGTCGGCACCGAAAGCACGTAGCACACGTTACCGTTGCCTTGCTTGTAGGAATAGGCGCCCCAAGCCTGGAATTGTTGAATGCGCGTAGGTGCAGCAGCAGCCTGCTGCTGCGCTCCTGCGGCTCCGGCCGTAATAACAACGAGTGCGAGAGCGGGTACGATACGTTTTACTAACATGGATTTCCTGCCGGTTCTTGCGATTCAGCGCCCTGTCGGAGCGAGCGGCATCTTCGTCACGATGTGGTCTATTTTGACTTAAGTCAGGTTACTAAAGCGTCAACGGAGGCTGCGAACCGTCCCCAGCTGTGCCATTCCTGGCCTGACCATCCAACAATCGACGCGTTTTCGCCCCGCAACGATAGTTTGCCCGGATGGCGTGATGCCATCCTTTCGAGAAAATTTAAGACATAAAGATTCGGGCAAGAGTTTGACCTTTCAAAAATACCGCACCGGGTCATTAAAGCACTGGAAACCCGGGGAAGAATTGAGCGTCAAAGGCAACGCAGAACCGAACGGCCTCAGACCGTTTTCATGCCTTCCGGCGGGTCGGCAAGCGCCCGATCCGCCGCATGGTAATGCTTCGGCTTCATATGGCTGTTGACCATCGCCAAAGCTGCTGAGAGCACGGCAATGTCGTCCGAAAAGCCGACGAGCGCAAAAACGTCGGGGATCGCGTCGAAAGGCAGGATGAAATAGGCGAAAGCCGCAAGCAGAATACCGCGGACGCGCGCCGGCGATTCAGGATCGAGTGCGCAATAGAAGCCCGCGACGACATCGCGCGAAAACGGAATCTGCCGCACCGCCCGCTTAAAGGTCGGCCAGAATTTCTTCCGCACAGCTCTCTCGCGGCGGCTCTGGGTATCTTCATCCCCGGGCAGCAGGATCTCACCGAACTTCACATCGTCCATTCCGGTCTCCCTTCACGTACAAGCGAAGATATGGTGATGGTGTCATCGGATTCAATCGATCTGTCCGGCTGCCTTGTCCATCGCCTTGGCCAGCTTGAAGTCGAATTCCGACAGCCCTCCAGCATCATGGGTGTTCAGCTTTACCTCGACCCTGGAATAGACATTGAACCATTCCGGATGGTGATTAAGCTTTTCCGCCGCGAACGCAGCCTTCGTCATGAAGCCGAAGGCTTCGACGAAATTCTTGAAATTGAAGGTTTTCGAAATCGATGCGGCTTGCTCGTCCAGGGACCACCCCGTCAATCCGGCAAGCTGCGCTTCGATCGCATTCCGTTCCAGTTTTTCCGGTTTCATGGCATCATTCTCCTATCTCTTCCTTCAGGTCTCTTCATGAAACGCTTCAGTATTCTCTTTGTTTGCATGGGCAATATCTGCCGCTCTCCTCTCGCCGAGGGAATCTTCGCGCATGTCGCAAGGCAAGCCCGTCTTGCCGATCGTCTCAAGATTGATTCAGCGGGGCTCGGTGGCTGGCACCAGGGCGCCCAGCCCGACAAGCGCTCAATAGCAATCGCAAAGGCCCGCGGCATCGACATCACCGGGCAGCGTGCACGCCGTATCCGTCTCGAGGATTTCGAAGAAGCCGATCTTATCCTTGCAATGGATCGAAGCAATATGGCCGCGCTTCACGCAATGGCGCCGGAAGCAAGCAACATCGAGCTTTTCGGCGAGTTCGCGCTTCAGACCGGCGAAGACATTCAAGACCCCTACTACGGTGGCCTGGACGGTTTCGAGCAGGTCTATGCGAGGCTCTTGACCGGCTGCATCGCGCTGGTGGGTAAGCTTGGCACGGACCAGGCCTCGCTCAGCGGGAATACTTCCTCGGTCAGATAAGGCCCGCCGCCGACCGATTCCCGCGACGAAAGCAGCACGAACCGCGAAACGGTGAAGGATGACGTCTGGAAGTTACCGCGGCCGGAAAGGTAATGCACGACATCATCAACACGCGAAGATTTCAGCCGCGCGAGCGTAACATGCGGCGTGAACTTCCGTGGATCCGGGGCCAGGCCGATCCGCTGGCACATGCGCTCAATCTCAGCCTGAAGGGCGTACATCTCCGGCGAAGAGGAAACGCCGGCCCAGACCGAATGCGGCTTCTTCGAGCCAAAGGAGCCGATGCCGTCGAGGCGGATCTGGAATTCGGATCGGTCGATCCGGTCCAGGCGCTCAACGACCTCGTCCGCGGTGCGGCCGTCGACGTCGCCGATGAAACGCAGCGTGATGTGGTAATTCTCCACATCGATCCATCTTGCACCAGGGAGACCACCGCGCAGCAAGGAAAGGCTCATTGCCGCATTGCGCGGAATTTCGAGGGCGGTAAACAGTCTCGGCATAACGAGCACTCCCCGAATCTTTTGCAGGTGCTCACACGGAATCACGCATTCGGGAGACGCGCAAGCCCCTATTTCTTCAAAGAAGAAATCGTCCCGATGAATTGCGTGACCGCCGGCTCGATCTTCTGAACCATCACATCGATGCCCTTGGCGTTCGGATGCATTCCGTCCTCAAGCTTCAAACTGGCGTCGGTCACGACACCATCGAGAAAAAAGGCGTAAAGCGGGACCTGGTATTTTTCCGCGAGCTTTTGGTAGATCGGATTGAACCGTGCAGCATAGTCCGCTCCCATGTTCGGCGGCGCCAGCATGCCCACAAGCAGTACCCCAATCCCGCGTTCCTTTAGCCGGGCAATCATCGCATCCAGATTTTTTTCGGTCTCCTCCGGCGGAATGCCGCGCAGCGCGTCATTGGCCCCGAGCTCTAGGATTACGCCGTTCGTGCCATCGGGAACGGACCAGTCGATGCGCGCCAGCCCGCCGGTCGTCGTGTCGCCGGAAACCCCGGCATTGGCGATCGAAACATCGACCCCCTTCTCTTTCAAAGCAACCTGCAGCTTCTCCGGAAAACCGTCACCAGGCGGCAGCTGATAGCCTGCCATCAGGCTGTCGCCGAAACCGACAAGATTGATTGTGGAAGCATTGGCTGTCGTCCCGAAGATCAACGACGAAACAATGACGGCGATGTGAAACGCGGCAACTTTAAATCTCATGCTGCCTTCCCTAGATTGGCAAAGTCGTTGACGTTCATATAGGGCGATTTTCTGTTGGCAAAAACCATCATTGAGCTCAAGCAAGCGGATTTGACGCTGGGCAGTGCCGCAGCCTCCGTCCATGTACTGAAAGGCATCGACCTTTCGGTTGCGGCCGGCGAATCCGTCGGCATCGTCGGACCGTCCGGTTCGGGCAAGTCCACGTTGCTGATGGTGCTTGCAGGTCTCGAAAAGCTCGATAGCGGCGAGATCAATGTCAACGGGACACCGTTGCATGCCCTGAGCGAAGATGAAGTCGCAGACTTTCGCGGCCGAAATGTCGGCATCGTCTTCCAGTCGTTCCATCTGATCGCCAATATGACGGCACTCGAAAACGTCGCCGTTCCGCTCGAGCTGGCGAACGTGCCGACGCCCTTCGAAATCGCGCAACGCGAGTTGAAAGCCGTCGGCCTCGGCGAGCGTTTGAACCACTATCCCGGACAGCTGTCCGGCGGTGAGCAGCAACGTGTCGCCATCGCCCGAGCCCTTGCACCCTCACCCGCTTTGCTCATAGCCGACGAACCGACCGGCAATCTTGACACCGATACCGGCCGCCAGATCGCCGATCTGCTGTTTTCCAAGCAGGCCGAACGCGGCATGACTCTGCTGCTCGTCACTCACGATGTCTCGCTTGCCAGCCGCTGCTCACGGCAAATCAAGGTCCGTTCCGGCCAGATCGAAGGCGACAGCGCCGATCGCCGGTCCGAAGCGGCCATAGCATGAAGCTCGTCACACCCCGCGCATTGTTGGCCCTTCGACTCGCCCTTCGCGAGCTTCGCGGCGGCCTCAAGGGCTTTTACATCTTCCTTGCCTGCATCGCGCTCGGCACGGGCGCCATCGCTGCAGTCAACTCCGTCTCCCAGTCGATCACCGATACGATCGCATCTCAGGGCCAGGAGCTGCTGGCGGGCGACGTGCGCATCGAGCTGAACAATCGCGAGGCAACCCAGCCGGAAATGAATTTCCTCCGGGGCCTTGGCGAGGTCGCGGTCTCGACCGGGCTCCGCTCCATGGCGCGAAAACCCGATGGCTCGGATCAGGCCCTCGTCGAGGTCAAAGCGGTGGATGATGCCTATCCGCTCTACGGCAAGTTCATAGCCGAACCGAACTATCCGCTTCCCGCCCTTCTTGCGGACCAGAACGGAACCTATGGCGCCGTTGCAGCACCTTTGCTGCTGGAGCGGCTTGGCCTTTCGGTCGGCGATGAGATCCTGCTCGGCAATGCGACGCTCAACATCACCGGTACGGTAAAGACTGAGCCGGATGCAATTTCGGAAGGTTTCGGATTCGCACCACGACTGGTGGTCAGCCGCCAGGCGCTGATTGCCTCGGGGCTCATCCAGACCGGCAGTCTGGTCGAGCATGTCTACAAGATCAAGCTCGACGATACCGCCGAGCGCAATGGCATCCGCGCACGCGCCGACCAGGAATTCCCATCGGCGGGCTGGTCGATCCGGACCAGCGATCGCGCGGCGCCCTCTCTCACCGAGAACATTACCCGCTTCTCCCAATTCCTCACACTCGTCGGCCTCACCGCGCTCATCGTGGGCGGCGTCGGCGTCGCCAACGCCGTCCGTGCCTTTCTCGATTCCAAACGCACGACGATTGCGACTTTGAAATGCCTCGGGGCGCCTGCGGTCGTCGTGGTGCTTGTCTATCTGTTCCAGATTGCGATCATCGCCTTCGCCGGCATTCTCATCGGCCTCGTGCTTGGCGCCTTGTCGCCAATGCTCGCGGCACAATTCCTCGCGCAATTCCTGCCGGTTTCCACGGAGCCAACGCTCTATCCGGGCGCGCTGCTGCTTGCTGCGGTCTTCGGCTTGCTGACGATGCTCGCCTTCGCCATCTTGCCGCTCGGTCATGCCCGCGAAGTGCCCGCTACGGCGCTCTTCCGCGAACAGGGTTTCGAGGCGCGGCACCTGCCTTCGTGGCCTTATATTCTGCTTGCCGCGCTGTTCATGGCAGCGCTGGCCGGTCTTGCCATCATCACCGCCTACGACCGGTTCATCGCCGTGATCTTCGTCGGCGCAATCGTCTTCGCCTTCGTGATCCTGCGTGGCGTGGCAGCGCTGATCGCCTGGCTCGCCAAGCGCAGCCCGCGCGTCAATTCGCCCGCATTGAGACTGGCGATCGGCAACATCCATCGCCCCGGAGCGTTGACGCCATCCGTCGTTCTCTCGCTGGGCCTCGGTCTCGCGCTACTGGTTACCTTGACGCTCATCGACGGCAATTTCCGCCGGCAATTGACCGGACGCATGGCGGAAGGCGCGCCAAACTTCTTCTTCGTCGACATTCAAGGTTCCGAGGTCGAGAACTTCCGCAATCTGGTTGGCAGGCAGGCGCCGGAAGGCAAGCTCGTCGAAGTTCCGATGATGCGCGGCCGTATTCTGGCGTTGAACGGCAGGGACGTGGCCAAGATACAGGTGCCGCCGGGCGGCCAGTGGGTGCTGCGCGGCGACCGCGGCATCACCTATTCCGAGTCCATACCGGAGAACGCTTTGCTCACAGAGGGGAATTGGTGGCCCAAGGATTACAGCGGTGAGCCGCTCGTCTCATTTTCCTCGGAGGAAGCCAAGGAACTTGGCTTAAAGATTGGGGATACCGTCACCGTCAACGTATTGGGGCGCAGTCTCACGGCGAAGATTGCAAATCTTCGGAAAGTCGATTGGGAATCCCTTTCGATGAATTTTGTCATGGTGTTCTCGCCGAATACGTTCCGCGGCGCTCCCCATGCGTGGCTGGCGACGCTCACCGACCCCTCGGCGACTTCTGCCGAAGAAGCGGCAATCCTCAAGTCCGTCACCAATACCTACCCGACGATTACGACGGTACGCGTCAAGGATGCGATCGACATCGTCAATACGCTCGTCGCCCAGCTTGCGACTGCAATCCGCGCGGCGGCCTCCGTTGCGCTCATCTCCTCCATTCTCGTGCTTGCCGGCGCGCTTGCCGCCGGCAACCGGGCACGGACACATGATGCGGTCGTCCTGAAGACGCTCGGCGCGACGCGGGCAATGCTCATTCGCGCCTTCAGCTATGAATATCTCATCCTCGGCATGGCAACCGCCGTTTTCGCGTTGATTGCCGGGGGAATCGCTGCCTGGTTCATCGTCAGCCGCATCATGCACATGCCTTCGACCTTCCTGCCGGATGTTGCCGTCCTCACGCTGGTGACCGCGCTGGTCCTGACCGTCGGCATAGGGCTGATCGGCACCTGGCGAATTCTCGGTCAGAAGGCGGCACCCGTTTTGCGCGAACTCTGAAACAGACGATTGACGAAATCCCTTCACGTTACGCTGATTTAACCCGATCCGGGGTTGCAAGACACTTGTTTGGAAAGCGCGAAAGGCTCATATTGTAGCCAGGCAAGCTGGAGCTCCGCAGCGGCGCCTGGGCGGTACAGCCCGACACCGTATTCCATCGGAGCTTTTAAGAGGAAACTATGGCTGACCTTCGTAATAACTACCAAAGCCGAGTGCAAACTGGCGAGATGATCGACCAGGGCCTGCGCTCTTATATGCTCAAGGTCTACAACCTGATGGCGCTGGGTCTGGCGATCACGGGTGTGGCCGCTTATCTCGGATTCAACTTTGCTGTTCAGGACAACCAGCTCACGCAGTTCGGCGTGCTCCTGTTCCAGTCTCCCCTGCGCTGGGTCGTGATCCTTGCGCCTCTTGCGGTCGTCTTCTTCCTGAGCTTCCGCATTAACAGCATGAGCGTGGGCGCCGCGCAGACGACCTTCTGGGTCTACGCCGCACTGGTCGGTCTGTCTCTGTCGTCGATCTTCCTGGTCTATACCCAGTCGAGCATCACGCAGACCTTCTTCGTGACCGCCGCTTCCTTCGGCGCGCTGTCGCTCTATGGGTACACGACCAAGCGTGACCTGTCGGCGATGGGCTCGTTCCTGATCATGGGTCTCTTCGGTCTGATCATCGCGTCGATCGTGAACATCTTCCTGGCCTCCTCCGCGATGCAGTTTGCGATCTCCGTGATCGGCGTTCTGATTTTCGCAGGCCTTACCGCCTATGATACGCAGCGGATCAAGGAAATGTACTACGAAGCCGACGGCGCTGCCGTTGCCGGCCGCAAGGCGATTATCGGCGCGCTGACGCTCTACCTCGACTTCCTCAACCTCTTCATGTTCCTCCTGCAGTTCATGGGCGACCGCAAGTAAGAGGCAATGACATATCGGAAAAGGCGGCTTTAGCCGCCTTTTTTTGTTGCGGCTCGATCGGTGGAATGGTTTCTAGGAGCGCCTCTCAATCACCGGTCGACGCAATGCCCTTCTCCCTTCGTGACGCGACATCTTCCGACCTTCCCGCAATCACCGAAATCTATCGCGACTCCGTCCTCCATGGTGTCGCGAGCTACGAGATCACGCCGCCCTCGGAAGATGAGATGGCATCCCGTTTCCTCGCCAATACCGGCCTTGGATACCCCTATATCGCGGCAATCGACGAGGGCGGAGCGCTGCTCGGCTATGCCTACGCTTCAGCCTTCCGGACCCGGCCAGCCTATCGCTGGATGGTGGAGGATTCGATCTATCTCGCTCCTGCCGCCCGTGGCATCGGCATCGGCAGGGCATTGCTCAGCGAACTGATCTCACGCTGCACCGGACTCGGCTTCCGCCAGATGATCGCGGTCATTGGCGGCGCCCACCCTGCTTCGATCGCGCTCCATCGCGCATTGGGCTTTGAAGACAAGGGATTGCTGGAGGGCACCGGGTACAAACATGGCCGCTGGCTGGATACGATGATCATGCAGCTGCCGCTCGGCGATGGCAAAGACAGTGATCCCGATCCGTCAGTCTACCCAGGAGCGTTGTTCAAAGGTTGATACGGTCACTTCTCGACGAGTTTGAGCACCTTGTCGAAGACCTTCAGGACCTGCTGCAGGTCATGGCCGCGCTTCAGGATCATACCGTTCGTGTTGATCACCGAATAGGCACCCTGCTTGGCGGCAAGCTTCGGGTCTTTTTCGATTCGGAAAAGCGGCATCTCGCCTGAACGCTTGAAGACGGCAAAGACGGCTTTTTCCTTCAAATGGTCGATCGCGTAGTCTTTCCACTCGCCCTCGCCGACCATTCTTCCGTAAATCCACAAAATGGCATCCAGCTCCCGACGATTAAAAGTCACCGGCAACGGGTCTTTGCTCTGCCTGTATTCCCTTAGATCGACGACGACCCTGTTATCGGCGGCATGGGCGTCGCCATGCCGCAAATCCGGCTGATCTGCCATCAGTCTCCCAGGCCTCCGGTTGTGACAGGGAGACGACAGTTTGCCCGAGCCATCTCAAATTGCAAGTGTGGAGCCCCATCACATTCAACATATGCTGTGCAATCTCCCGAACGCCGTATTTCAGTCAAAACAGCGCCTCATTTCCGGGAGAAGTTCACTCAATTGATTTGGCGCCAGCGCCAAAAGGCCCGGCTGAGCGTATCGACCTTAACCCCAGCCCCGAATACGACCAGCCGGGCCGCCCTGTTTTCAACCGCTTCCGAGCAGAAGAAAACAATCAGATATTCTTGCCTGCCATGATGACTGTCGCGCCAAGAATCGCGGCTGGATCGCCGTCCGCCGTTGCGGACTGAAGCAGGATCGCGCAACCTTCCAGTCCCGCCTTCTCCATGACCGTTGCAGGCAGCGTCATGCTCGTCGCCTTGCCGTTCCACATTCCCACGGTTTCGATATCGCTGACACTGTGGAGATAGGAGATCTTCTGGCCGCTGTTTTCGCCTTTTTCGACGTCGATCGTCTTTTCCTTGTCGAAATAGACGAGGACCACGTTGGCCTTACCCTCGCCTGCGCCGACTTTGATCTCCAGTTGGTCGCCGCGCATCTGCGCCTCGACCGGCACCGTCAGGCCTTTGCCTTCCGTTGAAAAGGTATCGATCTTATTGTTTATGGCAGAGAGATCCGCCCCCGCCAGATGGTCGCGGCCGTTCACTATCACCTGCGGCGTATAGACGTTGCTGCGTCCCAGCATTCGCGCGTA
Source organism: Rhizobium sp. P32RR-XVIII (assembly GCF_012641395.1). Classification (GTDB taxonomy): domain Bacteria; phylum Pseudomonadota; class Alphaproteobacteria; order Rhizobiales; family Rhizobiaceae; genus Rhizobium. The sequence continues at coordinate 47,719 of NZ_JABAIH010000007.1, forward strand.
ACCGTATTGGCGGTCGGTGTTTTGCTTGGAGCTCAGCGTGTCCGTCCAGCCGAGATAATTCCAGTAGTCCACATGATAGGCGAGCGCGATCACGTTGTCCTGGCCTATAAGTTTGCGGAACACGGCATCGGCGGGAGGGCAGGAAGAACATCCCTGGGATGTAAACAGCTCAATCACGCCTTTCGGCTTGCCGTCCTGTGCATAAAGCGGCGTGGCGAGCACCACGCTGGCAACCAGCGAAATCAAAAAACGCGCGGACATTCACCTGCACCCCTTCTTCAGAGCCCGGCAGCCAATTCGAGGCGCAGGTTCTGTCTTATCACCGTACGAATAGTCTTTCCGGCTACAAACGAAAAGTCACGAAGGGGTGAGACATCCCCCGCCGCTCCCACAGCCGGGACACAACGGCGTGAACCTCCTTGCCACAAAGAAAAAGCCGCCGGAGAGCCCTCTCCGGCGGCCACTATCTGCAATGCGCCTTAATAATTAGGCAGCGAGGTCGCGCAGAACGGTCTGCAGGATACCGCCGTTGTTGAGGTAGACGACCTCATCAAGCGTATCGACGCGCGACAGCAGCGGAACGTCCTTCACCGTACCGTCACTATAGGTGATCTTGGCGATCTTCTTCTCGCGCGGCTTGATGTTCTCCAGGCCCTCGATGGTGACGATTTCGTCACCCTTGAGGTTGAGGCTCTGCCAGGTCGTGCCGTCTTCGAAGACGAAGGGGATGACACCCATGCCGACCAGGTTCGAGCGGTGGATGCGCTCGAACGACTGGGCGATGACGGCCTTGACGCCGAGAAGGTTCGTGCCCTTCGCCGCCCAATCGCGCGATGAGCCGTTGCCGTACTCGACACCAGCGAAGATCACCAGCGGAACACCCTCTGCCTTGTACTTCATGGCAGCGTCGTAGATCGATTCCTCTTCCTTCGACGGATAGTGGATGGTGTAGCCGCCTTCCTTGCCGTTCGGCCCCAGCATGTGGTTCCGGATACGGATGTTGGCGAAGGTGCCGCGCATCATGACTTCGTGGTTGCCGCGGCGCGTGCCGTACTGGTTGAAGTCCGCAACGCCGACGCCGTTGCCGATGAGGTAGGAGCCTGCCGGAGACGCCGCCTTGATCGAACCGGCCGGAGAAATGTGGTCGGTCGTGATCTTGTCGCCGAATAGGCCGAGAACGCGAGCGCCCTTGATGTCCGAAGTGCCGGAGCCCTTCTTGCCCATACCGACGAAGTACGGCGGGTTCTGCACGTAGGTCGACTTGTCGTCCCAGGCATAGGTCTTGCCGGCCGGAATATCGACGGCCTGCCAGTTGGCATCGCCCTTGAAGACGTCCGCGTATTTCGTTTCGTAGAGCTCGCGGGTCACGTACTTCAGGATGAATTCCTGAACTTCCGCGGAAGTCGGCCAGATGTCCTTGAGGTAGACCGGCTTGCCGTCCTTGTCTTCGCCGAGCGGCTCCTTGGTCAGATCCTTCTGGACCGTACCGGCGAGCGCGTAGGCGACGACGAGCGGCGGGGATGCCAGGTAGTTCGCCTGAACGTCCGGCGAGATGCGGCCTTCGAAGTTGCGGTTGCCGGAGAGCACGCCGGAAACGATCAGGCCCTTGTCGTTGATCGTCTTGGAGATCGGTGGCGGCAGCGGGCCGGAGTTGCCGATGCAGGTGGTGCAGCCGAAGCCGACGAGGTTGAAGCCGAGCATGTCGAGGTCGGCCTGCAGGCCGGACTTGGCAAGGTATTCACCGACGACCTGCGATCCCGGCGCCAGCGAGGTCTTGACCCACGGCTTGGTCTTCAGGCCCTTAGCAACGGCGTTGCGGGCGAGAAGGCCGGCAGCGATCAGCACCGACGGGTTGGAGGTGTTGGTGCAGGAGGTGATGGCGGCAATCGCGACGTCGCCGTGACCGAGGTCGAAATCGGTGCCTTCGACCGCATAGCGGTTGGAAAGCTGGCCCGGCTTCTTATAGTCGGCATCCATCGAGGTCGCGAAACCGGAGGCGATGTTCTCGAGAGCGATACGGCCTTCCGGACGCTTGGGGCCGGCCATCGACGGAACGACGTCGCCGAGGTCGAGTTCCAGGGTGTCGGTGAAGACGAGGTCCGAGCCGTCGCCGTCGCGCCACATGCCTTGCGCCTTGGAATAGGCTTCGACGAGCGCGATGCGATCCTTGGAGCGGCCCGACATGTTCAGATAGTTGACGGTCTCACTGTCGACCGGGAAGAAGCCGCAGGTGGCGCCGTATTCCGGACCCATGTTGCCGATGGTCGCGCGGTCGGCGAGCGGCATGTTGTCCATGCCCGGGCCGAAGAATTCCACGAACTTGGAAACGACGCCCTTCTTGCGCAGCATCTGAACGACGGTCAGAACGAGGTCGGTTGCGGTGACGCCTTCCTTCAGCTTGCCGGTCAGCTTGAAGCCGATGACCTCAGGCAACAGCATCGACACCGGCTGGCCGAGCATGGCGGCTTCAGCTTCGATACCACCAACACCCCAGCCGAGAACGCCGAGGCCGTTGATCATCGTCGTGTGCGAATCGGTGCCGACGCAGGTATCCGGATAAGCAATCGTTTCGCCATCCTCTTCCTTCGTCCAGACGGTCTGGCCGAGGTATTCGAGGTTGACCTGGTGACAGATGCCGGTGCCCGGAGGGACGACGCGGAAGTTCTTGAATGCCTGCTGGCCCCACTTCAGGAAGCGGTAGCGTTCGCCGTTGCGCTGGTATTCGAGCTCGACGTTCTTGGCGAAGGCCTGCGGCGTGCCGAATTCATCGACGATGACCGAGTGGTCGATGACGAGGTCGACCGGAACAAGCGGGTTGATCTTTTCCGGGTCGCCACCGAGAGACACCATCGCGTCGCGCATGGCGGCGAGGTCGACGACGGCTGGAACACCGGTAAAGTCCTGCATCAGAACGCGCGCCGGACGATAGGCGATTTCGTTCTCAACGGTACCCTTGTTGTTCAGCCATTCGGCAACGGCCAGGATGTGCTCTTTGGTGACGGACTGGCCGTCTTCGAAGCGCAGCAGATTCTCGAGAAGAACTTTCATCGAGTAAGGAAGTTTCGACACGCCAGGCAGACCGTTCGCCTCAGCCTTGGGGAGGCTGTAATAGACATAATCCTTCCCGTTCACGGAAAGCGTGGACCGGCAGTTGAAACTGTCAAGAGATTTAGACACGAGAGACCCCGTTTCTGATAGCCAACACAGTCGTGCGAACGCCTATGCACTTGATGCACATCAGGATGCGGGTACGGCCATTTCCGCTGTCCGCACGTGGAAGAAATATTCCATGTTCGGCGCAAGGATGATATTCACGCCGACCGCTGGCGTGGTTGCGGTCTTATAGATAATTTCTCCGGAAGGTGCCAGACCGGGTTTGGCCCATTTGGATATTTTTTGCGTCGCGGTGATTAAAATATTTTTGAACGGAACGCCTATGCATCTCGACGCCGTCAACCTCGCTGCCAGGCGGGGCGAAGACCTGATTTTCGAAGGCATTTCCTTTCGCCTGGAAGCAGGCGAAGCTCTGGTTTTGACTGGTAAAAATGGATCGGGAAAGTCCACTTTACTGCGCGTCATCGCCGGTCTGCTCCGCCCCGAAAAAGGCAGCGTCCGCTTCACTGATTCGCACGGCTCGGGGGAGCGCCGCGCGCGCGAAGTGAGCCATTATCTCGGCCACCGAAATGCGATGAAAAGCGAGCTCACTGTTTCGGAAAATCTGGCCTTCTGGCAAAGCTTTCTCGGTGACGTGCTCGGCTCTTCGGACCTGTCGATCGAAGACGCAGCCGAGGCCGTCGGCCTCGGAGGCATTACGCATCTTCCCTTCGGCTATCTCTCCGCCGGGCAGCAACGCCGGTTTGCCTTTGCGAAACTGCTCGTCTCCTATCGTCCGGTCTGGATTCTCGACGAGCCAACCGCCGCACTCGACGCCAGCGCCGACCGGTTGTTTGCAGAGCTGATCGGACAACACCAGAAAAAGGGCGGAATCGTTCTAGCAGCGACGCACCAGCCGCTCGGACTGGAAAATGCGCGAGAGTTGCGGATGACTGGTTTTGCGGGTGTATCGCAGGGAGTTTGGGGATGATGAATGCGTACTTGGCAAAGACCCCTCCCCAACCCCTCCCCACAAGGGGGAGGGGCTCCTCGCGACGCCTCTGCTCTTCCTATACGACAACGCACTCTATAACCCGTGACAGGGGTGGCAAGTTGAGCCCCTCCCCCTTGTGGGGAGGGGTTGGGGAGGGGTCTTCATCTCAACTTCATCAGGGCTCGCCACAATGACCGCCCTCTTCTTCCGCGATCTAAAACTTTCGATCCGCGCCGGCGGCGGCGCGTTGATCGGGGTATTGTTCTTCCTGACGGTTGCCGCCATCATTCCGGTTGGCGTCGGACCGGACTTGAACCTGCTTTCGCGGATCGGTCCCGCCATCGTCTGGATCGGCGCCCTGCTTTCGGCTCTTCTCGGTCTCGACCGGCTTTTTCAGGCCGACCGCGACGACGGCTCGCTGGATCTGATGCTGATGCAGGAAACGCCGCTGGTGCTGACCGTCCTCGTCAAATGCTTCGCCCATTGGGCGGCGACCAGCCTTCCGCTGGTGATCGCCTCGCCGCTGCTTGGGCTCTTCATGAACATGAGTGAGGTTGCAATCGGCGCGACGATGTTGACGCTGCTGGTCGGCTCGCCCGCCCTTACCTTTATCGGCGCCGTCGGCGCAGGGGTTGCCGTCGCGCTCCCCCGGGGCGGGCTGCTGGTCTCGATCCTCGTTCTGCCCCTGACGATCCCGGTGCTGATCTTCGGCGTCAGCGCCACTTATGCCGCCGTCGAGGATCCAGCACCTTTCCTGCCGCCCTTCCTTATTCTCATCGCATTGACGCTGTTCTTTGCTGTCATTGGCCCGGCAGGCGCGGCGCTTGCACTGCGAAACACATCGGATTGATCGAGCCCGTTGTCACGATCAATTGCGGCAGCACGCCGTTCAAGGTAAAGAACCGTTCATGAGCGAAACGAGCCTTGTCATCAGCAAATTCAGCGACCTTGCGAACCCGACGCGATTTCTGGCTCTGGCGCAGCGCATCATCCCGTGGATGGCGGGAGCCACCGCGCTCTGTCTGATCGCGGGCCTTTATCTCAGCTTCTCCACCGAAGGCGATTACCAGCAGGGCGAAACCGTCCGCATCATGTACATCCATGTGCCATCGGCCTGGCTTGCGATGATGTGCTACACTGTCATGAGCATTTCGGCGATCGGCACCCTCGTCTGGCGCCATCCGCTCGCCGATGTTTCGGCAAAGGCTGCCGCGCCGCTTGGCGCGGCCTTTACGCTGCTGGCGCTCGTCACCGGCTCGCTCTGGGGCAAGCCGATGTGGGGCACCTGGTGGGTCTGGGATGCTCGGCTGACATCCGTTTTCATTCTCTTCCTGATGTATCTCGGCCTTATCGCGTTGACCCGGGCCATCGACGATCCGTCCAGGGCCGCGCGTGTTACGGCGGTTCTCATCCTCGTCGGCTTCGTCAATATCCCGATCATCAAGTTTTCCGTCGACTGGTGGAATACGCTGCACCAGTCGGCGAGCGTGATGCGCCTCGACGGCCCGGCGATCGACCCGGAATTTCTGCGCCCGCTCTTTACGATGGCGATCGGCTTTACGCTGCTCTTCTTCACGCTGCACATCATGGCGATGCGCAACGAGATCTGGCGCCGCCGCGTGGCAGCCCAACGCCGCCTTGCCGCCCGGATGGCAGGCCGCGAGGAATAGCCGATGACCCACGCCTTCTACGTTTACAGTGCCTATGCATTCGCAGCCTTCATCACGATCGTCGTGACACTCTGGGTCTGGGCCGACGGGCGTTCGCGGCAGAAGGAATTGGCAGCGCTTGAAGCTTCGGGCATCCGGCGGCGCTCGGCCCGCCCTAAGGATAATACATGAGCATGCCGGAAGCAGATCGGCCGAAACCGCGTCCCTTCAGCCGCTACGTCCTGGCGCTGATCCCGCTTGTCGTTTTCGGCGGCATTGCCGCTACGGCGGCGAAGATGCTCTACGATCAGGATTTCCACGGCAAGAACATTGCGGACATTCCTTCGGCTTTGATCGGCACAAAGGCTCCGGCGCTGAACCTTCCCCCGCTTGAAGGGTCCAACCTACCGCCGCTGACCGATGCCGCCATCAAGGGCAAGCTGACGCTCGTCAATGTCTTTGCGTCCTGGTGCATTCCTTGCCGCGAAGAACACGCGATCCTCAAGGAGCTGGCAAAGGATAGCCGGCTCAACATTGTGGCGATCAATTACAAGGATAAGAACGACAACGCCCTCCGCTTCCTCGGCGAGCTCGGCAATCCCTATGCCGCAATCGGCATCGATCCGAACGGCAAGGCGGCAATCGACTGGGGCGTCTATGGTATCCCGGAGAGTTATCTGGTCGCGCCCGACGGCACGATCCTCTACAAGCGCGTCGGCCCCTTCGACGATATCAGCCTGAAGGAAGGGCTTTTTCCAGCGATGGAGAAAGCGCTTGGGAAGCCGCTTTCTTAAAGCGCCCCTTGCCAAGTCTTGATCGCCTCGACCGGCCAGATCAACATCAGCACGTTGAGCGTCAGGTTGTCGCGGATCATGTAGCCCGTGAAGATCTCGAAGAAAATCGCGATCGCAACCGTCAGCGCGACCGGAGCGCGTGCGGCGAAGAAGAAGCCGACGACCATAAAGACGGTGTCCATCGCGGAGTTCAGGATGCTGTCGCCGTAATAGTCGAGCGAGATCGTCGCCGTACGGTAGCGGTCGATAATAATCGGCGAGTTTTCGAGCAGCTCCCAGCCGGATTCGATGACGAGCGCCAAAAGCAGTCGCATTGCGATCGGCTTGCCGCGCAGCAGAAGATGCGTCAGCCCATAGAACAGGAAACCGTGGATGATGTGCGACGGCGTGTACCAGTCCGAGAGGTGCTGGGAATTGCCGCTCGATTTGACGACGCCCTCCCAGAGCTTGACGTAACCGCAGGTGCAGATCGGCGTGCGGCCCATCAGATATTCGGCGGCGATCTGGATGACCAAGACCGCCACGCAGGCGGCGAACCAGAAATTCTGACGTCTCGATCTTTCCGCCGCGCCGGCTACCGTCACTTCTCGGTCTCTCCTGCAGGCGTAATGGTATGCTTCAGGATGAGCGGCATCTGCGCCATGGTGAAGATGATGGTGATCGGCATCGTCCCCCAGACCTTGAAGGCGATCCAGAAATCATCCGAAAAATTGCGCCAGACGACTTCGTTGAGCACCGCGAGGAACAGGAAAAAGATGCCCCAGCGGACCGTAAGCTTCCGCCAACCTTCGGCATCGAGCTGGAAAGCGGCGTTAAAGACATAGCCGAGCAGCGACTTGCCGAAGGCAAGCCCGCCCAAGAGCGCCACGCCGAACAGCGTATTGACGATCGTCGGCTTCATTTTGATAAAGGTCTCGTTCTGGAGATAGATCGATAGCGAACCGAAGACCAGAACGACGATGCCCGACACGAAGGGCATGACCGGCAGATGCCCAAGGATGAACTTGGAGACGACGAGCGAGACGATCGTCGCCGCCATGAAAAGACCGGTCGCCACGAAGAGCGGGCCGCCGAGCTCGGCCAACGCCGGGAATTTCTCCACCAGCCAGGCGCCACGCAGGTTGGCGAAGAAGAAAATCAACAGCGGGCCGAGTTCCAGAGCCATCTTCAGCATCGGATGGTGGCGGTCGGCAGCGCTGGGCGTAACATCGCTTTCGGTGGTCATGCGTTCGTCAAACCTGTTCGTCATTCGCGCGGCTTGCGCGCTGTTATCGGCTTATCTGTGGCATCATTGCCCAAGACCGGCAATGGCATGGGCGAAATCCTCGGCTTCGAAGGGCTCCAGATCGTCCACCCCTTCGCCGACGCCGATGAAATAGACCGGCAGCTTGTGCTTGGCGGAGATCGCGACGAGGATGCCGCCCCGCGCCGTACCGTCGAGCTTGGTCATGATGAGGCCGTTGACGCCGGCAACGTTGCGGAAGATCTCGACCTGATTCAGGGCGTTCTGGCCGGTGGTCGCATCCAGCGTCTGCAGCACGGTGTGCGGCGCATCGGGATCGAGCCTGCCGAGCACGCGCACGATCTTTTCGAGCTCGGCCATCAGCTCCGCCTTGTTTTGCAGCCGGCCGGCGGTATCGATGATCAGCACATCGCATTTCTTGGCCTTCGCCTGTTCGAAGGCGTCATAGGCAAGCCCTGCCGCATCGGCGCCGAGCTTGGTACCGATGAATTCCGACTTGGTGCGGTCAGCCCAGATCTTCAGCTGCTCGATCGCCGCCGCGCGGAAAGTGTCGCCCGCCGCCACCATGACTTTCAAGCCGGCACCCGACAGCTTCGCCGCGAGCTTGCCGATCGTCGTCGTCTTGCCGGTGCCGTTGACGCCGACGACGAGAATGACATGCGGCTTGTGGCTGAGATCGAGCTGCAACGGCTTTGCAACCGGCTTCAGCACCTTGGCGATTTCCGACGCCATGATGCGGCTCACATCCTCGCCGGTGACATCCTTGCCGTAACGCTCGGAAGCCAGCGTATCGGTGACGCGCATGGCAGTCTCGACACCGAGATCGGCCTGGATCAACAGGTCTTCGAGGTCCTGCAGCGTATCGTCGTCCAGCTTGCGCTTGGTGAAAAGCGCCGAAATCTGACCGGTAAGCTGTGAGGAGGTGCGCGCGAGACCGGCGCGCAGGCGCTGGAACCAGCTGAGCTTCGGCTGCGGAACAAGCGGCGCCGGTTCCGGCGCGGCCGAGCCGGTGGCAAAGCCTCTCGGGAGGATAGGCGCCAACGGCGGGGATGGCGGCTCCAAAGGAGTTTCGGCCGAAACGTCACTTTCCGGGATCTCCCCCCCTACCCTGCCGGGCATCCCCCCCACAAGTGGGGCGAGACTCGTGGCAGCGTCTTGCCCGTAATCCGCAGTTTCCTGCGTAGCGGTCGTGTCATCTCTTTCAACGTCGGCGGCGGTCGGCTCACCCTCGACCTCAGTCGCCTGGTGGGGAGCATCCCGCGCCTCAGTCTCCCCACCCGTGGGGGGGATGCCCGGCAAGGTAGGGGGGGAATCCTCGGCCGCAACGACTTCGGCCTCCGCCTCCGCCTCAAGGAGAGACAGCGGCACAAGGCCCATATCGCCCGCCTGCACCTCGGGCGGAAGGACCTCGGAAACATCGTCCTCTTCCGGTGCGAGCGCGTCGGCCTTCTCGGCGAGCTCCTCCACGGAGGCGTTGTCGCCCAGATCGCCGGTCGGCCCACCCGCCGTATCCATCTCCTCCGCCAATACGGGATCGTTCGCGAGCGGCAGGTTCTCCTCGCGCGAATGCGGCTCCAGTTCGGCGTCGAGAGCTTTCGTCTCTACGGTCTCCGGCACCTGCTCTTCCACCGGCTTTTCCTTGCCGAAGGTGAAGACCTTTTTGATGAAACTGAGCGCCATGAGAATTCCGTAAAAGTCAGGCCGCGTGGGCGGCCGTCAATTGCATGTCGAGGTGCTTGCCATTGTGGCCGGTGATATTTGCCTCTACGAACGAACGCGGGCGAAGACCTGGGGCTGCGACAAGCGTGAAGTTTTCGGTATGCGCCAGCCCGTTATTTTCCACCAGCAGCCATTGCCGCGTTCCGACCATCTGATCCAGATGGGACTGATGTAGCCGATGTCCAGTGGCCCGCAGACGCGCGGCGCGGTCCTTTATCAGCCCGCGATCGAGCTGCGGCATGCGCGCGGCGGGTGTTCCCGGTCGCGGACTATAGGGGAAGACGTGCAGATGCGCGATACGGGCCTCTTCCGCCAGCCGGGCGGCATTGGCAAACATTTCCTCTGTCTCCGTCGGGAAACCGGCAATCATATCGGCCCCAAGGCTGATGTCGGGCCGCAGACGGCGGACCTGATCGACAAACGCCAGCGCATCGGCGCGAGAATGCCTCCGTTTCATGCGCTTCAGGATCATGTCGTCGCCGTGCTGCAAGGACAGATGCAGATGCGGCATGAAACGCGGCTCATCGGCAATCAGGGCGAAGAGATGGCTGTCGGCCTCGATACTGTCTATGGACGAGAGCCGGAGGCGGCGGATCTCCGGAACCTGCGTCAGAAGCGTCTTCGCAAGCAGACCCAGAGTTGGCTGTCCCGGCAGATCGGCACCATAGCTCGTGGCGTCCACGCCGGTCAGCACGATTTCGCGATAACCGCTTTCGACGAGATTGCGAGCCTGATCGACGACAGCGCCCATGGGCACCGAACGGGAATTGCCGCGGCCGTACGGGATGATGCAGAAGGTACAGCGATGATCGCAGCCGTTCTGCACCTGGATGAAGGCGCGCACATGGCCATCGATATGCTTGACCATCTGCGGCGCCGTCGCCCTGACGCTCATGATGTCGTTGACGCGGAGCTTCTCTTCCGCCGAAACCCCGAAGTCGGGTAGCGCGCGATACGAGGCGCTTTTCAGCTTCTCCTCGTTGCCGAGCACGGCATCCACCTCCGGCATGCCCGCAAAGGCCTCTTTTTCCGTCTGGGCCGCGCAACCGGTGACGATGATACGCGCATGCGGATTTTCGCGGCGCGCGCGGCGGACAGCTTGGCGCGCCTGGCGCACGGCCTCACCGGTGACGGCACAAGTATTGACCACAATGGCGTTGTTGAGCCCGGCCTTTTCCGCCTCTGCCCGCATCACTTCGGATTCGTAGGTATTGAGACGGCATCCGAAGGTGATCACCTCGACGCCGCTCACCGCGCCTCGGCTCCCTGCGCCTGATCACGCGACCATGAGCCGGTGGAAGGATCGACGTGCCCCGACCATTCCCACTCGGCCGGACCCGTCATGATGACGTGATCGTCGCGTTCGCGCCATTCGATGGAAAGCGAGCCGCCGCCCGGGCTGCTGGCAACCTTGATCGCGACCTTGCGACCGGTACGGCCGGTGCGGGCAGCCGAAACTGCGGTGGCGCAAGCGGCAGAACCGCAGGCCAGCGTCAGGCCGGCGCCGCGTTCCCAGGTGCGCGTGGTGATCGACTCCGGCGAGTTAACCTGCGCCAAAGTGATATTGGCGCGCTCCGGAAACATCGGATGGTTCTCGAGCAGCGGGCCGAACCGGCCGAGATCGAAGGACATCACGTCCTTGTCCACCCAGAAGATCGCATGCGGGTTGCCCATGGACATCGTCGAGGGCGAGTGCAGCACCGGATTGTCGATCGGCCCAATCTGCAGCTCGACGCGGCTTGTATCGTGGAATTCCTCGGCAAGCGGGATCTTGTCCCAGTCGAAAACAGGCTTGCCCATGTCGACGGAGATCGTGCCGTCCTCATGCTCGACGGCATTGAGGATGCCGGCGACGGTCTGGAAGGTGAAGACCTTCTTGCCGGTTTCAGCGGCGAGCGCCTGCACCACGCAACGCGTGCCGTTGCCGCAGGCTTGCGCCTTTGATCCGTCGGAATTCACGATATCGATCCAGGCATCGGTCCCCTGAGCCTTCGGATCGTGGATCGCCATGATCTGGTCGAAGGCGGTATCCGGATTGGCATTGAGTGCAATCGCCGCATCCGGGGTCACCTTGTCCGGACGGCCGCGCATATCGACGACCAGGATCTTGTTGCCAAGCCCGTTCATCTTCGCGAATTCGACCGTTGCGCTCATGGGAACCATTCCTCTGTCATCGGCTGTATATGACGGAAATGCGGGGGAATTACCAGTGGGTGCGGCGGATGCCAAACTCTCCCCTGGAGCCTCGCCGCCGGAGAATTCCATGGCGGCTGGACGGCCTTCATATTTAAGAATGATCACAACTATCTAGCGCTTTTCCTCGGTTGAAGGCATTCTTGGCGATCGAATGCGTGTTTTTGGCATGGGAGGATCGCCGATGCGCTGCGTCACGGTACTTGGGCCCTCGCAGACGGGGAAGTCAACGCTCGTCACAAAGCTGGCTTCGCTCGAAGGGACTCCGAAGAAGTCCGTTTCTCCTTACGGATTGAGCTTGACGGAATTCGAATTCGGAGGCGAAGCGTGGTGCGCGCTGGACACGCCCGGCACGAACGAGTCGCTGGCGCTTGCACAGGATTCGTTGCTGGCGAGTGACGCTTGCATACTCTGCGTGTCGCCGGCGCCGGAGGAGGCCGTGCTGGCGGCACCCTATCTTCGCGCTATCGAAGCCTCGGGAACGCCCTGCATCCTCTTCGTCAACCGGATCGACGAACCGCGCGGGCGGCTGCGCGACATCATCGCCTCCTTGCAGGCCTATTCGAGCCATCCGCTTGTACTCCGGCAAGTGCCGATCCGCGAAGGAGAAACGATCGTCGGCCACTGTGACCTGATTTCGGAGCGCGCCTGGCGCTACCGCGAGGGACAGCCATCCGCCCTCATAGAACTACCCGCGAGTGCCGCCGAACGCGAGCACGAAGCACGCTCCGAACTGCTCGAACAGCTTTCCGAATTCGACGACTGGCTCCTGGAAGAAATCATCGAAGATCGCGAACCGGCAAGCGACGCACTCTTTGCCATTGCCTCCCGCACGCTCAAGGAAAACAGGATCATTCCGGTGCTGTTCGGTTCGGCGTCTCACAGCAACGGCATCATGAGATTGATGAAGGCACTGCGCCACGAGGCGCCGCCGGTCGAAGCGCTGAAGAGCCGGCTGGCTGGCGGCGCCGGCGCCGACGAAGCGGCATTGGCTACCGTTAGCCTTCATGCGTATTACCGGGCAAACATCGGAAAGACGATCCTCGCCCGTGCGCTCACTGACGGTCTGAAACAGGGTACGACGCTCGGCGGCTCAGGGCTCGGCTCGGTTCAGGAGGCGGGAAACGGCCGCCCGCTTGCCGGCGGCGTAGCGCGTGGCGCCGTTTTCATGGCCGTCAAGTCGGACCATCTACCCGCTCCCGCCCTGCTGACCTCTGCCGACGTACTGGAGCCGCCCGCCTGGGCGGCCCCACCGACGCCGATGCTCGAGCGCATTCTCGTGCCGGGCAGCGAGCGCGATGAGACCAAGCTCTCGGCGACGCTGGCAAAGCTGGCTGAAACCGATCGCGGCCTGAAGGTGATGCAGGAAGAGGGCACGGGCGCACAGCTCATCTGTACGCAGGGGCCCGTGCATCTGCGCGATCTATGCAAGACCCTTTCAGAGGTCTTCCGCGTCGAGGTGAGCGAACGCTCTCCGAACCCGATCTACCGGGAAACGATCTCGAAGCCCTCCAACGTCCATTACCGTCATCGCAAGCAGACCGGTGGTGCTGGGCAGTTCGCGGACGTACAGCTCATCGTACGTCCCAACGAACGGGGACAGGGTTTCACCTTCGACGAGACCGTCAAGGGCGGCACCGTTCCCCGAAACTACATACCGGCCGTGGAGGCTGGTGCTCGCGAGGCCATGGAAAAAGGGCCGCTCGGCTTTCAGGTGATCGACGTGGCGGTCACGCTGACGGACGGCCAGTACCACTCCGTCGACAGTTCCGATTTCGCCTTCCGGGCAGCCGCAAGGATGGGCGTCCGGCAAGCCTTGTCGCAGGCGTCTGCCGTGCTGATGCAGCCGGTTGCCCGTGTCGAGATCCACATACCCTCTGTCTTCTCCGGCAGCATGGTGGCGATCGTCTCCGCGCTCAAGGGCCAGGTGCTCGGCTTCGATCGGGACGAGAACGCCAAAGGATGGGACCTCTTCCGCGCGCTGGTTCCGGGTGCAGCACTCGACGAGCTGGCGCGGGCTCTGCGCTCCGCCACGCAAGGGATCGGATATTTCTCCAAAGCGTTCGACCATTTTGAAGAGATCTACGGCAAGGAGGCTGACACGATCATCAATACGCACGGTTCCGGAACGCAAGCGCACTGATCAGGCCGCCGGCACGTCGAAGACCTCGCCTGCCCTGAGCGGCCGGAATCGCTCCGGAGAAACGCCGTGCTCGCTCATGGCTAATTTCAATGCTGTGACCGGCGCATCGATCGGCTCATCAGTCAGCTGGAACGTGGCGAAGTGATGCCCTGCCACGTAAGCGGCATTGGCCAACTTCATGCCGATCACGGCCTCCAGCGGATTCTGATGCTGCCCCTTCATGAACCAGCGCGGTTCGTATGCGCCGAAGGGCAGGACGGCAAGCCGGAAGGCGCCGTGCTTCTGCTGTGCCGCCCCGTAATTGACGCCGCCGTGAAAACCGGTATCCCCGATGTGATAGATCTTGCCAGCCGGCGTCGATAGGACGAAGGCCGCCCACAACGCCATCCGGCGATCGCCGGTGCTGCGCGCCGACCAATGGTGTGCAGGCTCGGCATCGATGCTTATGCCGGCAAGCGAGATGCGCTCGCTCCAATCCATCGCCGTCACCGGCATGTCAGGAATGGCACGGCGAACGATTGTATCGTTGCCGAGCGGGGTGACGACATGCGGCCGATGCTTCACCTGCAGGCGCTTGAGCGTTGCGATATCGAGATGATCGTAATGGTTATGTGAAACAAGCACGAGATCGATCGGCGGCAGATCGTCGAATGCGATGCCTGGTGCGACGACGCGCTTCGGGCCGGCAAAGGTGAAGGGGCTGGCGCGCTCCGACCAAACCGGATCGGTGAGGATATTAAGGCCCGCGACCTGGATCAGCATCGTCGCATGGCCGACCATGGTCACCCGCAGATTGTCACCTTCCACGCGTAGGTCCGGTTTGGCCGATGCAAACGGACTTGGAACCGACCTCGGCCATTGGTCACGGCGACCGCCGAACTGCCATCGCAGCAAATCGCGGAAGCCAAGGGGCTCGATGCCATCCGGATTGAAGAAGTGCGTACCGTCGAAGTGATCGGAAACAGGGCCTTGGTAATAAGGATTGGGTCTTTTGGCATTGCGCATGCGGAAGCGTTCCATTTGAATGGAAGAAGGATCTGGGTTCGCGCGCGTGCTTTTGAAAGTCCAGGGCGCGGTCTTTTCTAGGGCTTTCCCTTGACACCAGCCGCGTTTTCCTGTTTACCGCCGCTCAACCTGCGACGAGCACAAGCCTCGAGCCACCGACCGGGACCCGCAAAGGTATAAACAGATCCCGGAGGTCCACACCCGACAGCGCGATGCGCCCTCGGGTGCTTTTTGGCTTTGCGTCTTGTTTTCGTCAAGGAAAAGCACGACGTTTCCGGGCGTATTCCACCCGCCCGAAACGTATCAAGGAAGAGCCGATGTTTGAAAACCTCCAGGACCGTCTTGGATCCATCCTGAATGGACTGACAGGCCGTGGCGCGCTTTCGGAAGCCGATGTTTCCGCAGCGCTGCGCGAGGTTCGCCGTGCGTTGCTGGAAGCTGACGTCGCCCTCGATGTCGTGCGCTCCTTTACCGATCGTGTGCGCGAAAAGGCCGTCGGCGCCGAGATTCTGAAGTCGATCAAACCCGGTCAGATGGTCGTCAAGATCGTCCATGACGAGCTGATCGAGATGCTCGGCGGTGAAGGCGTGGGCGTCGACCTTCATGCGGTTGCCCCGGTTGTCATCATGATGGTCGGCCTGCAGGGCTCCGGTAAGACGACGACGACGGCGAAGATCGCCAACCGGCTGACGACGCGCGAGAAGAAGAAGGTGCTGATGGCATCGCTCGACACGCGCCGTCCGGCCGCGCAGGAGCAGCTTCGCCAGCTCGGCGCCCAGGCCAATATCGACACGCTGCCTGTTATCGCCGGCCAGTCGCCGACCGATATTGCCGCGCGCGCCGTGCAGGCAGCCAAGCTCGGCGGTCATGACGTCGTTATCCTCGATACCGCCGGCCGCACGCATATCGACGAACCCTTGATGGTCGAAATGGCCGACATCAAGAAGAAGTCGAACCCGCATGAAATCCTCCTGGTCGCCGACTCGCTGACCGGTCAGGATGCCGTCAATCTGGCGCGTAATTTCGACGAGCGCGTCGGCATCACCGGCCTGGTGCTCACCCGCATGGATGGCGACGGACGCGGTGGCGCCGCTCTTTCGATGCGCGCCGTCACCGGCAAGCCGATCAAGCTGATCGGCGTCGGCGAGAGGATGGGCGAGCTCGAAGAATTCCATCCCCGCCGCATCGCCGACCGTATCCTCGGCATGGGCGACATCGTTTCGCTCGTCGAGCGCGCCGCCGAAAACATCGACGCCGAAAAGGCGGCCGCCATGGCCGCCAAGATGGCCAAGGGCAAGTTCGACCTGAACGACCTCGCCGACCAGCTGCGCCAGATGCAGAAGATGGGCGGTATGGGTGGCATCATGAGCATGATGCCGGGCATGGCCGGCATGAAGGACAAGATGGCTTCGGCCGGCTTGAACGACAGCCTGTTCGGCCGGCAGCTCGCCATCATCTCGTCGATGACCAAGGCCGAGCGCGCCAATCCGGACCTGCTCAAGCATTCCCGCAAAAAGCGCATCGCCGCCGGCTCCGGCACTGACGCCTCCGACATCAACAAGCTTCTCAAGATGCATCGCCAGATGGCGGACATGATGAAGATGATGGGCGGCAAGGGCAAAGGCGGCATGATGAAGCAGCTGATGGGCGGCCTTGCCGGCAAGATGGGCCTGGGTGGCCCTGGCGGCATGGGCGGCATGCCCGATCTTTCGAATATCGACCCGAAGCAGCTCGAAGCGCTTCAGAAGCAGGCTGAGGCTGCGGGTCTTGGAAAGCCGGGCGGGGGCATGCCCGGTCTCGGTGGTATGCCGGGGGGGTTACCGGGCCTTGGCGGCGCGAAGCTGCCGGGCCTCGGCGGTGGTTTCCCGGGCCTGCCCGGATTGCCGAAGAAGAAGTGAAAGGATCGCCTGTCCCATGATTGATCCAGAAGTCAAAGCCCAGCTTTCGAGCTATCGCCAGTCGATCGACAATATCGACGCCGCGCTCGTTCACATTCTGGCCGAACGTTTCCGCTGCACCAAAGAGGTCGGCGTACTGAAGGCCAAATACAAGCTGCCGCCGGCTGATCCGGCGCGCGAAGAATACCAGATCGCCCGTCTTCGGCAGCTTGCCGAAGACGCGCATCTGGATCCGGATTTCGCCGAGAAGTTCCTGAACTTCGTCATTAAGGAAGTCATCCGGCATCATGAGCAGATCGCTGCGGATCACGCTGAACAGAGCGCTGCGGCAAAATGAACCATACCGCCCTACGAAGCGGTCAAGAAAAGCCTAAGGAGTAAATGAATGGCACTGAAAATTCGTCTCGCCCGCGGTGGCTCCAAGAAGCGCCCGTACTACCACATCGTTCTCGCCGACGCCCGTTCGCCGCGCGACGGCCGCTTCCTGGAAACCCTCGGCTCCTGGAACCCGATGCTCGCCAAGGACAACGACGCTCGCATCAAGCTCGACAACGACCGCATCAAGCATTGGCTTGAGCAGGGCGCACAGCCGACCGACCGCGTTCTGCGCTTCCTCAACGAAGCCGGCCTTGCAAAGCGCGACTCCAAGAACAACCCGGAAAAGGCAAAGCCGGGCAAGAAGGCTCAGGAGCGCGCTGCTGAAAAGGCTCAGAAGGCTGCTGACGCCGCTGAAGCTGCAGCTTCCGCAGAGTAATTTCGGGATCATATCCTGATCGGACGGGTGGCATGGCGACATGCCGCCCGTTTTCGTTTTCATTCTGGCGGACTTCGTTTATGAGAAGCCAGATTTCCGGCTTCACATGAAGGGTCCCATGACAAAGCTTGAAAACCCCGTGCTGATGGCGACGATTGGCGGTGCGCAGGGCATCCGGGGCGAAGTGCGTGCCAAGGCTTATACCGCCGATCCCACGGCGCTCGGCGATTATGGCCATCTCCACAGCATGGACGGACGGAGCTTCGAGATCCTCGAAATCCGCGAGATGAAGAATGTCGTCGTCGTTCGTTTCCGTGGCATCAATGATCGCAATGCTGCCGAGGCGCTCAACGGCCTGGAACTTTACATCGAGCGCGACAATCTACCCGACGACGAGCTGGAAGAAGACGAATTCTTCTACGCCGATCTCGAAGGGCTGGAAGCCTTGGACGACAAGGGCGTCAGCTATGGCACCATTACCGGCGTTTTCGATTTCGGTGCGGGCGACCTGCTGGAGCTGAAAGGCCCTGGCAAACGGCCCGTCCTCATCCCCTTCTCAGAGGCTTCGGTTCTCGAAATCGATCTCGAAGGCGGCACGATCCTGATCGATCCGCTGGCCGCAGGCCTCGTCGAAGACCCGGAAGACATATCAGGGCTTGCCTCCGGCAAGCCGAAGAAAAAGAAGTAGGGCCATGGCTTTCCGGGCGACCGTGCTCACACTCTACCCGGAGATGTTTCCGGGACATCTCGGCGTCTCGCTGGCCGGCAAGGCAATCGAGCGCGGGCAGTGGTCTCTGGATACAGTTCAGATCCGCGATTTTGCGACGGATAAACACCGCACGGTCGACGACACGCCGGCCGGCGGCGGCGCGGGCATGGTGCTGAAACCCGATGTGCTGGCACGTGCGATCGACAGCGTCCCGGAAGCCGGCAACCGCCCCAAGCTCCTGATGAGCCCGCGCGGCAAGCCGCTGACGCAAGAGCGCGTGCGTGAGCTTGCGGCGGGTGAAGGCGTCATCATCGTCTGCGGCCGCTTCGAAGGCGTCGACCAGCGGGTGATCGAGGCGCGTGACCTCGAAGAGGTTTCGATCGGCGACTATGTGCTTTCCGGTGGCGAGCCCGCAGCCCTGATCGTTCTCGACGCAATCGTACGTATCCTGCCTGGCGTGATGGGCAATGATCTGTCCGGTCTGCATGAGAGTTTCGAAGGCGGCCTGCTCGAGCATCCGCACTATACGCGCCCGCAGGCATGGGAGGGCCGTGAAATTCCGGCAGTCCTCACTTCGGGCAATCATGGCGCCATCGAAAAGTGGCGCCATGAACAGGCCGTCGCTCTGACGAAGCAACGACGGCCCGACATGCTGGAAGAATAGGACGCCCGGCCGAAACCGGGCGCGCATTATCGGTCAGGTAGCGGCGCCAACAGCAGAGCCGCGTGCGCTCATGCGCAGCACATAATAGACCACGCCACCGATGCCGACGCCGAAAAACCAGCCGTAGGTTCCCCACCATTCCGGCAGGATCGACGTGAAGGTCGGCAGGATCGACGAAAACAGCGCGCCGATCACGAAGGCGATGAAGGCATTCGTATGCCAGCCACCCTGGAAGCGGAATTCGCCGTCTTCTTGATAGAGCGCCGCCACGTTCAGCTCGCCCTTCCTGATCAGATAGTAGTCCACCATCATGATCCCGAAGATCGGGCCCATCGTCGAACCGATGAAATTGACGAAGTGCACCGCCCCCGTCTCCCACGGCGCGAACGGATAGAGCACCAGCGCAATCAGTGCGGCGATGTAGCCGCCCCGCTTGAAGCTGATCTGCCGCGGGAAGACGTTCGAGAAATCAAACGCCGGCGAGACGAAGTTTGCGACCACATTGATGCCGAGCGTTGCGACGGCAAAGGTGAGGGCCGCAAGCAAGGCCAGGAACCAGCTGTCGAACTTCGCCGAGATCGCTTCCGGATGCAGCAGCACCTCGCCGTAGACGATGAACGCCGCCGTGGTCGTCACGCCTGCCACAAGGCAGAAGGCCAGCAGATTGATCGGCAGACCCCAGAGATTGCCCTTGCGCAAGGTTTTGGTGTCCTTGGCGTAGCGGGAGAAGTCGCAGAAGTTCAGGTAAAGCGCTGCGAAATAGGTGATCCAGGTGGCGGCGACGGCCGCAAGCGCCGGGAAGGAACCGGGCTCGCCGGGAACCCCCGCATCCTTCGTTTTCTCCAGCAGCACGTCGCGCGGAATTTCACTGCCAAAGGAGAAGGTGCCAGCCTTCACCACGAGATAAACGGCGAGGATGAGCATCATGATCCAGACGGCCGGACCGGCCAGATCTTGGAACTTGCGCACCGTCTCCATGCCGCGCTGGATGATGAGCAGCTGCAAGGCCCACACGACGACATAGCAGATGACTTCGAGGGTCGAATGGCCGAGCATATGGCTGTTCTGGTGGAACGCCAACATGTTCTCGTTGCGGACGAGAAGCGCGACGATCGCGCCGGATGCGGCCGCCGTCTGGGCGCCGTACCAGAAGCAGGCGACCACGGCGCGCACCAGCGCCGGCACGTTTGCCCCGAAAGTGCCGAACGAGGCCCGCGCCAGTACCGGAAACGGAACGCCCGTCTTGACGCCGGCATTGCCCACCAGGCTCATCAGGAAGAAGATCACCAGCGATCCGATGCCGATAGCGATCACGAAGTTGATGAAGCTGCCGCACAGTAGAAAAAGGCTGGCGGCTAAATAATATCCCCAAAGGCTATGAACGTCCGATGTCCAGACGTTGAAGATGCTGAAAGCTCCCCACTTTCTTTCTTCTGCTGGTGCAAGATCTTCATTGTGGAGCGAGGCAGACGGATTCGTTATTGTCATGATTACCCCTCTAAGTTCCCCTGGGCAAATCGAGGCCCGTGGTGAATGTGCCGCAGGAATGGGAATTTGACAAATATTTAATCGCAGCGCGAATGCGCTTAATTATTCGGCATTGATCGATATCGCCTCGCCGCCAAGGCGCTTCGGTGCCGTTTTTTCCCGGCAAGGGGTGACAAGCCTACCGCTTTCGTGTATTGGCGCACGCGGAAATGGGGCTAGCCCTGTCGACCAGCAACAAAGAATGGCGAATCCGCTCCCGCCCGCGAAGGGCAAAATCCCGAGGCAAGTCCAAAGGATCACCTGTCGAGCGCTCTGGCTGTTTCAGAAGAACCAAAGGTTAAGACAATGAACATCATTCAGCAGCTTGAGGCCGAACAGGCCGCCAAGATCGAAGCCAAGCGCACGCTTCCCGAATTTTCGCCGGGCGACACGCTCCGCGTCAACGTCAAGGTCACGGAAGGCACCCGTACCCGTGTCCAGGCTTATGAAGGCGTCTGCATCGCCCGCTCCGGCGGCGGCCTGCAGGAAAACTTCACCGTCCGCAAGATTTCCTACGGCGAAGGCGTCGAGCGCGTATTCCCGATCTATTCCCCGATGATCGAAAGCGTAGAAGTCGTTCGCCGCGGTAAGGTCCGTCGCGCGAAGCTCTACTACCTGCGCGACCGTCGCGGCAAGTCTGCCCGTATCGTCGAAAACACCGGCACCCGCGCCCGCAAGCTCAACGACGCAGAGCGTCAGGCCGTTGCCGAGGAAAAGGCACGTATCGAAGCTGAAAAGGTTGCAGCCGCTCAGGCTCTCGCAGCCGAAAAGGCAGCAGCCGAAGCCGCGGAAGCAAAGGCAGCTGCAGAAGCGGCAGCCGCTGCGGAACCGGCAGCAGAATAAGTTCTGCTCAACGCAAAATTCTTGCATGAAAAGGCGGTCTTCGGACCGCCTTTTCTGTTTTTGCCCCGGCCACACCTTGCAATGCTCTTGCCATCGCCTTTGCAACTATGACAATTTTCGACGAAACGCATTTCACCGGAGAACTTTCATGCCGTTCCGCCGAACTGTTCTTGCAGGCATCGCCGCTCTCGTTCTTTCGCCGCTTGCAGCGTTTGCGGCGGATCTGCCGGACCTCGGAGGCAAAACGGTGGTCGTCGTTACGGAGAACGCCTATCCGCCGCTGCAATTCGTCGATCCGAAGACAGGCAAGCAGATCGGCTGGGAATATGACGCGATGAACGAGATTGCCAAACGGCTGAACTTCAAGGTCGAGTACCAGAACACCAGCTGGGACGCGATGATCCAGGCGGTGTCCGACAATCAGTACAACATCGGCATGACCGGCATCACCATCAAGGACGACCGCAAACAGAAGGTGGATTTCTCCGATCCCTACATGCGCTCGCAGCAATTCATGCTCGTGCGTGGCGATGAAAACCGCTTCACGGATGCCAAGACCTTCGGCGAATTCAAGGATGGCCTCATCGGCGCGCAGCCGGGCACCTCGCCCTTCTATACGGCCGTCTATGAAATTCTGGACGGCAACGAGCAGAACCCGCGCGTCAAGCTTTTCGAAACCTTCGGCGCCACGGTTCAAGCCCTGAAGACCGGCGACGTCGATCTCGTGCTGACGGATGGCGTTGCCGCAAAAGGCTATGTGGATGCCTCGAAGGGTGGCCTGAAAGTTATCGGCGGCCCGCTGGGCACGGAAGATTTCGGCTTCATCTTCCCGAAAGGCTCCGATCTGGTCGCCCCGGTCAACGCCGCAATCGCCGCGCTCAAGACCGATGGCACATTGGATGCCCTGAACAAGAAATGGTTCCTCGACTACAAGATGGGCGAATGACGCGGGCAAGCGTCTGATGGCGCTGCAGCCCTCTCCTGCCGGAAATCTCAAGGGCGACTATCCCTTGTGGCTGGTCGCCCTTGCCGCGCTCGGCATCATCCTGGCCGTCGTCATCGTCATCAACGATATCTATGCACAGGTCTTCCGGACGGTCGTCAACGGCGTATGGATCACCATCTTCGTGACGCTGGTGGCTTTTGCGCTCGCGACCTTGCTCGGACTTGGCATCGCCCTGCTCGGGCTTTCAGATAGCCTTCTCCTGCGACAGACGGCACGCTTCTATATCGAGATCATCCGCGGCATCCCGATGCTGGTGCTGCTCTTCTATGTCGCCTTCGTCGGCGCACCGGGCATTGTCGCCGCCTACAATTTCCTGATCACGCCGCTTGTAAAAGCCGGTTTTGCCGAACCGATCCTCGTGCGCGATCTTCCGCTGATCTGGCGCGCGATCATTGCGCTGATGATCGGCTATTCCTCCTTCATCGCCGAAATCTTCCGCGCCGGCATTCAGTCCGTCGATCCCGGCCAGATCGAAGCCGCCAAGGCGCTCGGTCTGTCGCGCTATCACCGTTTCCGGCTCGTCGTCTTTCCGCAGGCGATCCGCGTCATCTTCCCGCCGCTGTCCAACGATTTCGTGTCCATGGTCAAGGACAGCTCCCTCGTCTCGGTTCTCGGCGTGTCCGACATCACGCAGATGGGCAAGGTCTATGCTTCCGGCTCGTTCCGGTTCTTCGAGACCTATTCGATCGTCACCTACATCTATCTGATCTTGACGATCGGATTATCGCTGGCCTTGAGACAAGTGGAGATGAGGATGCGCGAGGTCCAGCGGCGATAGCACTGCACGATTCAAATTGCCGTTGCCGAGAAAAATCGCTATATCCAGCACCATGGAAAGCAAGTTCAAGTGCATTGGCGCGCATGTCTTCGTGCTGCAGGACCATTATCGCCTGCCGGCACGTTTCTTTGCGTCCGTATCCGGTGCGCTCAACAGCCGACTTCGTTGATCGAATGACGGCCGGCGGGCCTATCCGCCAAACTCCATTTTCTCCATACGCTTCAATACGGATATAACGCCATGAGCGCACCGCGTACCCTTTACGACAAGATCTGGGACGATCACTTGGTCGACCAACAGGCAGACGGCACCTGTCTTCTCTACATCGACCGTCATCTGGTCCACGAAGTTACCTCGCCGCAGGCTTTTGAAGGTCTGCGCATGTCGAACCGCCAGGTTCGCGCACCCGAAAAGACGCTTGCCGTCGTCGACCATAACGTTCCGACTTCGGCCGACCGGCATCTCGGCATCAAGAACGAGGAAAGCCGCATCCAGGTCGAGCAGCTCGCCAAGAACGCCGCCGAATTCGGTGTCGAGTACTACTCCGAGAACGACAAGCGCCAGGGCATCGTGCACATCATCGGGCCGGAACAGGGCTTCACTCTGCCGGGCATGACGATCGTCTGTGGCGACAGCCACACTTCGACCCACGGCGCCTTCGGCTCGCTCGCCCATGGCATCGGGACGTCCGAAGTCGAGCACGTTCTGGCGACGCAGACGCTGATCCAGAAGAAGGCCAAGAACATGCTGGTGCAGGTCGACGGCCAGCTGCCGCCCGGCGTTACCGCCAAGGACATCGTGCTTGCCATCATCGGCGAGATCGGCACCGCCGGCGGCACCGGCTACGTCATCGAATATGCCGGCGAAGCGATCCGCGCGCTGTCGATGGAAGGTCGCATGACGATCTGCAACATGTCGATCGAAGGCGGCGCCCGCGCCGGCCTGATTGCGCCGGACGAGATCACCTTCGAATACATCAAAGGCAAGCCGCGCGCGCCGAAGGGCGAGCATCTGGAGCAGGCGATCGCCTACTGGAAGACGCTGAAGACCGACGAAGGCGCACATTTCGACCGCGTCGTGAAGCTCAACGCCGCCGAACTGCCGCCGATCGTGTCCTGGGGCTCCTCGCCGGAAGACGTGGTCTCGGTCCAGGGCGTCGTTCCCAACCCGGATGAAATCCAGGACGAGACTAAGCGTGCCTCCAAGTGGCGTGCGCTTGATTACATGGGCCTGAAGCCGGGCACGAAGATGACCGACATCGCCGTCGACCGCGTCTTCATCGGCTCCTGCACCAACGGCCGCATTGAAGACCTGCGCGCTGCCGCCAAGGTCGTCGAGGGCAAGACGGTGGCTTCCACCGTCAACGCCATGATCGTACCGGGTTCCGGCCTCGTGAAGGAGCAGGCGGAAGCCGAAGGCCTCGACAAGATCTTCAAGGCCGCCGGCTTCGACTGGCGCGAACCGGGCTGCTCCATGTGCCTTGCCATGAACGACGACCGCCTGAAACCGGGTGAGCGCTGCGCCTCGACCTCCAACCGCAACTTCGAAGGCCGCCAGGGCTTCAAGGGCCGTACGCATCTCGTCTCGCCGGCAATGGCGGCAGCCGCTGCGATCGCAGGTCACTTCATCGATATCCGCGACTGGAACTAACGACATTTGCCTCCCTCCCACTCCGAGGGAGGCAAATCATCTCCGCAAGACAAGGCGTGCATTCAGTGAGACAATAGTCTTCTCGAATGCTTCGTTGCCCTTGGGTGAGCAACATGAATGCGTCACACAAGCCTTTGCCAAAGCACCGGCGCCTTTTTCTTCTGCGGCACGGAAAGTCCGCCTGGCCGGGCGATGTTGCAGATCATGACCGCCCGCTTGCTGATCGCGGGCGCAAAGCCGCGCCGCTGATCGGTAGCTATATGGCGCGCGAGAAACTCCTCCCCGACCTCGTTCTCGTATCCACAGCGCGTCGCGCGCAGGAGACGTGGAAGTTGCTGGCCAAGGAGTTGCCGCGTTCGGCCGTCAAACGCGATGTGCCGGATTTGTATGAAGCCCCGGCGGCGCGGATTGCTGGCATTCTCCGCGGGATTGAGCCAACGGTGCAGACGGTCATGCTTGTTGGACATAACCCCGGCTTTCAGGATTTCGCGAACGGCCTCATCGGCAGCGGCGACTCAGAGGATTGGGCACGCCTGAAGGAAAAGTTCGTGACGGCCGGGATGGCGATCATCGATTTCAAGGCGGATCGCTGGGAGGACATCACGCCGGAAAGCGGGCATCTCGAGCGCTTCGTCAGGCCACGGGCGCTCGCCTGAGTAAGCGGCATCGGTGAGGCGCGGGAGAACGGTTCCGACGCCGCCCTCCCATCGACAGCTCAGAACGTTGCCGTATAGGGATCCGGTCCCATCCGAGCGCTCCTGTCGTCGAGCTTGGCGATCGCGGCCATATCCTCTGCATCGAGTTTGAAATCGAAGACCTTGAAGTTTTCCTCGATGCGCGACGGCGTCACCGACTTGGGGATCACGACCAGGCCGCTATCGATGTGCCAGCGAATGATGACCTGCGCCGGCGTCTTGCCGTGCTTCCGGGCGATCTGGCCGATGGCCGGGTTCGCGATGAACTTACCCTGGCCGAGCGGGCTCCAGGACTCGGTGATGATGTTCAGCTTCTTGTGCGCATCCTGCGCGGCTTTCTGCTGGAAATCCGGGTGCAGTTCGATCTGGTTGATGACCGGAACCACGCCGGTGTCACCGATGATATGATCCAGATGGTCGGGATAGAAATTGGAAACACCGATCGAACGGGCGCGGCCTTCCTCCCTGATCTTGACGAAAGCCTTCCAGGTTTCGCGACACAGGCCGCGGTGCGGCGACGGCCAGTGGATCAGGTAGAGATCGACGTAATCCGTGCCGAGCTTCTTCAAGCTGCCTTCGAAGGCCCGCATCGTGTTGTCGTAGCCCTGATCGGTGTTGCGAAGCTTCGTCGTAATGAAAACATCCTTGCGGTCGAGGCCCGATGCGCGCACGCCTTCGCCGACGCCCTCTTCGTTGTCATAGCCCGAGGCCGTATCGATATGGCGGTAACCGACTTCGAGGGCCTTGCGGACCGTCGGCGCTGCAATCTCTTGCGGCGTTTGCCATACGCCGAGGCCGACCTGGGGAATGGAATGTCCGTCGTGGAAGGTGACGATCGGTTGATTGGCCACAATATATCTCCGTAAGTTTAAAACATGGGGCGGGCATGATCTGAGTCCAAAAGCGGACTCCCGGAACGCGTTTCAGCCCAACGCCGGTCAAACGGATATAGGACACGGCGGGCAGATTATCACCCCTGGCGGCTCAGAGAACACGCACGATTGTTCCCCTGCGCATATGCGGCAAAAGCCGGCGCATGTCGCGCGGGCTGACGGCCACGCAACCGGCGGTGGGCTGGTAGCCCGGCTTTATCAGGTGAAAAAAGATGGCCGATCCGCGATTGCGCGCACGGGAGGTGATGTTCCAGTCCATGACGAGACAGATGTCGTAGAGCCCGTCCTTGCGCTTCATCTCTTCGTGGCTCGGACGGAACGGCGCCCTGACGAGGCGGTTGTAGTTCGGGTCGTTCGGCTGGTCGCACCAGAGCATGTCCTCGCGGATGCGGCGGATCGGAAGCGCGGTTTCCAGGCGGCGCGGATGCTCGCCGCGGCGGAAGCCGCAAAGCAGCTTCATCGATGCGACCGGGGTTGCGCCATCGCCCTCCCGCTTTAAGAGTGCCCTGCCGGAGCGGCCAATGGCCGCTGAGACGACGACAGGACCACATTGAACCAGTGCGCGACTCTTCTTGCCGGGTGCCGGGCGGACGATAATGGTGGATGGCACCGTTCTTCGGGTTCGCCTTTTTTTCTCCATCTTTCTCACATGTTGTTGTTTTGCTTGTGAGTTCAATTGAAATCACATCGGGCGAGACCCGGCAACAGCGCGTCTCTGGTCTTTGCCAATGATCGAATATGGCGTAGGACTTGATTGGACGGAATCTGAGGAACAGAACCGCATGACCGCACGCACCATTCTACTGGTGGATGATGATAACGACCTCCGCGAAACATTGACGGAGCAGCTTTCGCTCTATGACGAGTTCACGGTGCTGCAGGAGCCGACAGCAGGCAAGGGCTTACAAGTCGCCCGCAATACGCCTGTCGACCTGCTGATCATGGATGTCGGGCTGCCGGATATGGACGGACGAGAAGCAGTGAAGCTGCTGCGCAAGGGCGGCTTCAAGGCTCCAATCATCATGCTGACCGGGCACGACACGGATTCGGATACTATTCTTGGCCTGGAGGCGGGTGCCAACGACTACGTCACCAAGCCGTTCCGTTTCGCCGTGCTTCTGGCGCGCATCCGCGTTCAGCTTCGGCAACACGAACAGAGCGAGGATGCAACCTTCACCGTCGGACCTTATCTCTTCAAACCGAGCCAGAAGCTTCTGACCACTCAGAACGGCCAGAAGATCCGCCTCACGGAGAAGGAAGCGGCGATTATCCGTTATCTTTATCGTGCCGAGCAGAGAGTGGTCACACGTGACGTTCTTCTCGAAGAGGTATGGGGATACAATTCCGGCGTGACGACCCATACCCTTGAAACGCACGTCTACCGACTGCGCCAGAAGATCGAGCGCGACCCATCGAATGCTGAAATCCTGGTGACGGAAAATGGCGGATACAAGATCATACCGTAAGGCAAAAGCCGCATGGCGCTGACAGACGATATTGACCTGCTGGCACAGCAGCCGCTCTTCGGAGGCATGTCTTCTGACCAACTGCGGTTGATCGCCTTCGGCTCCGACCGGCGTTTGATCTCCACCGGGCAGATGCTGTTCCGCGAGGGGTCGCCTGCGGAGAGCGCCTACGTCGTCGTCAGCGGCGCGCTGGAGCTCAGCACAACAGGCGCGGATGGTCAGCCGAAGGTCCAGCATATCGCAGGCCCAGGCACATTGTTGTCCGAGCTCGCACTGGTAACGCTCGTGGAGCGCAAATTCACAGCAGTCGCGCGGGAAGATTCCAGCGTGATCCGCATCACCCGAGCGCTGTTCCACAGACTGATCGAAGAATATCCGGACGCAGCCCGCGTGATAGAAAACCGTATCCGCGACAACATCGCGCGATTGGCGGCGCGAGCGACCGCGCAGCTTCACCGCTTTTCGTAATCTCAGAGATTGAAGAACGCCGTCACCGGCACATGATCGGATGGCCGGTCCCAGCCGCGCGCTTCCTTCAGGACTTCGATGCGCTGAAGCAGCGGCCCGAGGTCGGAGGATGACCACACATGGTCGAGGCGGCGGCCGCGATCGGCAGCCTGCCAATCCTTGGCGCGATAGCTCCACCAGGTGTAGAGCTTTTCGCTCGGCGGTACGTGCTGGCGCATCAGATCGAGCCACGCCCCGCGCTTCATGACCTCCAGCAGACCTTCGGTTTCGACGGGCGTATGGCTGACGATCTTCAACAGCTGCTTGTGTGACCAGACGTCATGCTCAAGCGGCGCGATGTTCAGGTCGCCGACGAGGATCGCCGAAGTATTCGCTTCGCCGTTGGCCTTCAACAGCTTCATTTCCTCGACGAAGTCGAGCTTGTGGGCAAACTTCGGATTGACGGCCGGATCCGGCTCGTCGCCGCCGGCCGGAACATAGAAGTTATGCAGCCGGACACGGCGTCCTCCACGCTCGAAGACGGCCGAGATATGACGCGCATGGCCGACGTTGCCATAGTCCAGGCGATGGTCTTCCAGAAGCGGAATGCGCGAGGCAATGGCAACGCCGTGGTATCCTTTCTGGCCGTGTATGATGATGTGGTCATAGCCCATGGCGCGCAGGGGAGCTGCCGGGAAGAGCTCGTTCGGAACCTTGGTCTCCTGAAGGCATAGGATGTCCGGTCTGTGCCGGAGAACGAACTGCTCGACGATCGGCATGCGCAGCCGCAGGGAATTGATGTTCCAGGTAGTGATCGAGAAGCTCATGCCATTGCCTTTCCAACAGGACTAGAAAGCCCTTAGAGGAAAGGGGGTGCCGATGGAACGTCCACAAGCAAAACGCCCGGCTTTCACCGGGCATTTTTCACAGAATGTCGTTCGGCATCAATCGCGGGAAGCCGCAGTGCCCTGGATGCTTTCGTAAGGCACCCTGAAGACCTTGTCGTCAAACTGGGCGCCGGTCTTCACATTGAAGACCATCACAGAGGTGTTCTTGCCCTGATTGTCGGTAATCGTCCACTGACGCAAATCGTAGGTCTTTGGGTCGAACATCATGGTAATCGTCGAACTACCAAAGATCGTCCTGTTGCCGAGCGCAATCGTCGTCAGGTCTGATTCTTCCTTCACGCTCTTCACCGAGCCGTCCGACAGGTCGATCCTGCGTGCAAGCAGCAAGCTGAGCGGCGTCTTGGAAAGCGGATAAAGGCTCCAGGTCTTCAGCTTCAAATTGCCGACCGCAACATTCCTGCCGTCGGAAATGACGCGGATCGGCGACGGATTGTCATAATTGAACCGCAGCTTGCCTGGACGCTGGATGTAGAATTTTCCGCCCGTCTGTTCGCCACGCGGGCCGAATTGCACGAATTCGCCCTGCATGGTGGCGACTCCGGAAAAATGATCCGCGATCGCCTGCGCCGCTGCGGAACCGCCGGCGGTGGAACCGCGAGCGGCAGTCTGTGTCGCCGCTGAACCGTCTGGCGCAGCCGGTGCCACGGCAGAACCGTCCGGCGCAGCCTGTGCGAAGGCATTGGCGGGAGCCGCAATCGAAACGGCAGCCAGCCCCATCGCACCGAGAAGGTGCCGGCGTGTCAGCGAGAAGCCGTTGAAATAGAGTTCGGAGTTGGTCATCTAGGTCTCCTTTGATGCCCTGCATGCTGCCGAAACGCGGCGTCTTCATGGCGCAGAAGCATCGCTGCAGAAAGTAACGTTTTCGGGGCTATCAGGTTTCCGTGAAGCCATTGCCCCGTTCCGGCGCTAGCGATCGAGTATATCACCTTCCGTCGGAACGAGAATTTCTCGTTTGCCGGCGTGATTTGCAGGACCGATGATGCCTTCCTGCTCCATTCGCTCGATCAATGAAGCGGCACGATTGTAACCAATGCCGAGGCGGCGCTGGATGTAGGAGGTCGAAGCCTTGCCGTCCCTGAGCACGATTGCCACCGCCTGATCATAGGGATCCTCGGAGTCCGACAGGTTGGCCGTACCCGCCGGACCGCCGCCGTAATCGCCGTCCTCATCGTCATCGGCGGTGATCGCGTCGAGATATTGCGGCGCTCCCTGGGTCTTGAGATAGGAAACGATCTCTTCGACTTCCATATCGGCAACGAAGGGACCATGGACGCGCTGAATGCGCCCGCCGCCCGCCATATAGAGCATATCGCCCATGCCGAGCAGCTGTTCGGCGCCCTGCTCCCCAAGGATGGTGCGGCTGTCGATCTTCGACGTGACCTGGAAGGAAATGCGCGTCGGGAAGTTCGCCTTGATGGTGCCGGTGATGACGTCCACGGACGGGCGTTGCGTTGCCATGATGACGTGAATGCCAGCCGCACGCGCCATTTGCGCGAGACGCTGGACGGCACCTTCGATATCCTTGCCCGCGACCATCATCAGGTCCGCCATTTCGTCGATGATGACGACGATGTAGGGCATTGGCTGCAGGTCGAATTCCTCGGTCTCGTACATTGCTTCGCCGGTGTGGCGGTCAAAGCCTGTCTGCACGGTTCGCGAGATCGCCTCGCCCTTGGCAAGCGCCTGCTCGACACGCGCATTGAAGCCGTCGATATTGCGCACGCCGATCTTCGACATCTTCTTGTAGCGCTCTTCCATCTCGCGGACGGTCCACTTGAGCGCAACGACGGCCTTCTTCGGATCGGTGACAACAGGCGAGAGCAGATGCGGGATACCGTCATAGACGGAGAGTTCCAGCATTTTCGGATCGATCATGATAAGGCGGCACTGCTCGGGCGTCATGCGGTAGAGCAGTGAAAGGATCATCGTGTTGATGGCGACGGATTTGCCGGAGCCGGTGGTGCCGGCCACCAGCAGGTGCGGCATCTTCGCGAGATCGGCAATGACGGCCTCGCCGCCGATCGTCTTGCCGAGCGCCATCGCAAGCTTCGCCTTGGACCCTTCGAAATCACGCGAGGCGATCAGTTCGCGCAGGAAGACGGTCTCGCGCGTCGAGTTCGGCAACTCGATACCGATCGCGTTACGGCCCGGGACGACGGCGACGCGGGCGGCGATCGCGCTCATGGAGCGGGCGATGTCGTCGGCAAGGCCGATGACACGGGAGGACTTGATACCGGGGGCCGGCTCAAGTTCGTAGAGCGTCACGACCGGGCCGGGACGGACATGGATGATCTCACCCTTGACGCCGAAGTCTTCAAGAACGCCTTCGAGCATGCGCGCATTCTGCTCCAGCGCATCAGCGGAAAGCGACGAGTCACGAACGACGTTCTTTGGCTCGGCGAGCAGATGCACGGAGGGGATCTGAAAGCCCTCCGGCCGAATGAAGGAACCCTGCGATTCGCGTTCGATGCGGGTCCCCGGTTTCGGACGCGATATCTGCGGCACAACGCGCGGCTCGGGCTTTCCGCCTGAAGCCCTTGGTGCACGGATCATCCAGTCGTCGCCATCCTCATCCGGCAGGATACCGGCCGGGCGCGGAGGCATGTCGCTGTCAAACGGCACATCGTCATCATCGTCGTCATCATTGAGCGAGATCGACGGCGCGGAAACAACGCGGCGCTGTGAGGCACCTTGCTCCATGGAGGGATCGAGACGAAGACCACGGCTTGCCGGTGCCTTGGCCCGGATAGGCTCGTTGAGCGTTCCGAATTCATCATCGTTGAAGTCGTAGGGCGATTCAAAATCACTCTGGCGACGCTTGCGCGGCCCCATGCCGAAGATGCGGCGCATGCGCGCCTGGCTCATGTACCAGGCATGCGTCAGCGCCCCGAACGCCAGCCAGCCGCCCTCTTCTTCGTCATCACCGTCATCGGCATCGCCAACCGAGCGTGCCTTGGAACGTGTATCGACGAGATCGTCAGCGTCATCCTCGTCGGCTTCCGTGCGGCCGATAATGCCGGCGGCGAAGAGCATCATCCAGGCGGTCGGCAGCGCAAACACGCAGCCGACGGCCGTTGCAAATGTGCCGCTGGGATAGGCGCCGACGAAGAGCGCCGGGAACCGAAGGATCATATCGCCGACAACACCGCCGATGCCGTTCGGAAGCGGCCAGGTGAGCGGCGGCGGAAAGCATCCGACGACGGCAGAGGAAAGGATCGAACCGAGGGCCCAGGCACCTGCCCGCGCTGGAATGCGGCTGATGTGACGGCCGGAAATCAGCGCCAGGGCCCAGGCAACAACGGGTAGCAGCGCGACCACGCTTGAAAGCCCTAAGAACTGCATCGCGATGTCGGCAAAGGCGGCACCGCCATAACCCAGAATATTGGTAGGCGGATTGCCGGTCGCGTAGGAATAGCTCGGATCTGTGACATTCCAGGTCGCAAGCGCTGCGACCACGAGAGCCAAGAGCAGAAAGATCGCAAAACCCGCGAGGGCTTGCGCCTGCCTGAACAGGAACCCGGAAAGAGAGAACCGGTCCGGCCGGTTATCGATCGCCGGCGACGTGCTTCTTGCCATGTACCCAACCCGTCCAATGCTGAGCGCGCGAATCGCCGATGCGTCGCTGCGCAATGTGCGTCCGCTCCACCTAACCAGAGGAGGGTTAAAGCGATGTTAACCATGCGCGGGCGATGCGGGGCGAAAATAAAAGGGCCCGAACCTTCAAGGTCCGGGCCAAATGCGGCTTACATATCAATAAGCCGCGACGGGCTGTTCAGCGGCGCCCTCGCCGGGCGCCGCAATTACGCCAATCAAGAAGAGTGGTAAGCGGCTTCGCCGTGGGTCGACAGGTCGAGACCTTGGCGCTCTGCTTCGACGGTCACGCGCAGGCCAACGATGACATCAACGATCTTGTAGAGGATCGCGGAACCTACGCCGGACCAGACGATCGTCGTCAGGACGCCCTTGAACTGAGCCCAGACCTGAGTTGCCGTACCGGCATAGGAAGCGGCGAAGTCCGGCGTCGAGTAGTCGACGATACCTGCACCGCCGAGAGCCGGGTTGACGAGAATGCCGGTGCCGATTGCGCCGAGGATACCGCCGACGCAATGGACGCCGAAAACGTCAAGGCTGTCGTCGTAGTTGAACTTGTTCTTCACGACGTCGACGAAGAAGTAGCAGACCGGCGAGACGATTAGGCCGAGAACGATCGACCCCATCGGACCTGCGAAGCCAGCTGCCGGGGTAACGGCAACGAGACCGGCGACGGCACCGGAAGCGGCACCGAGCATCGAAGCCTTGCCGCGGGCGACGGTTTCAACGATGCACCAGGACACAGCGGCAGCAGCCGTTGCAACGAAGGTGTTGATCATTGCGAGCGATGCGTAGGAGTTTGCTTCGAGGTTCGAACCGGCGTTGAAGCCGAACCAGCCGACCCACAGAAGCGATGCGCCGACCATGGTGAGCGTCATCGAGTGTGGAGCCATGATCTCCTTCTTATAGCCCGTGCGCTTGCCGAGCATGATCGCGCCGACGAGACCGGCGATACCGGCGTTGATGTGAACGACCGTGCCGCCAGCAAAGTCGATCGCGCCATACGAGAAGATGAGACCCGACGGACCGTCATATGCGCTCGGGCCGCCCCAGAACCAGACCATGTGCGCCATCGGGAAGTAGACGAACGTGACCCAGAGGACGACGAAGAGCATGACAGCCGAGAACTTGATACGCTCGGCGAATGCGCCGACGATCAGGGCAGGCGTGATGCAGGCGAAGGTCATCTGGAAGCAGACGAAGGTCAGCTCCGGAATGGCAACGCCCTTCGTGAAGGTTTCGGAGAGCGACGTGGTGTCGACGCCGGCGAGGAAGGCCTTGGAGAAGCCGCCGACGAAGCTGTTCAGCGAGCCGCCATCGGTGAAGGCCAGCGAGTAGCCGTAGGTGACCCAGATGATCATGACGACGGACGTGATCATGAAGACCTGCATGAGAACCGAAAGCATGTTCTTGGCGCGAACGAGGCCGCCGTAGAACAGCGCGAGGCCCGGAATCGTCATCATCAGGACGAGAACCGTGGAGATCAGCATCCAGGTGTTGTCGCCCTTGTCCATGGTCATGGCAGAGGCAGCTGCAGCGGCGGCCGGAGCGGCCGTCGTTGCCGCGTCCTGTGCGAAGGCGGCGACAGGCGCAAGAAGCGCAGCCGACGCAGTGCCGAACCGCGCAAAGATGGAGGAAAACTTCGAGATTGACATTGGAATAATGCTCCTTGCTCAGCGGTTCTTAGAGCGCTTCTGAATCGGTTTCGCCCGTGCGGATGCGAACGGCATGGTCGATCGAGTAGACGAAAATCTTGCCGTCGCCGATCTGGCCGGTCTTGGCCGACGACGCGATGGCTTCGACCGCCTTGTCGACGAGCTCGGAGGCGACTGCGATTTCGATCTTGAGCTTCGGCAGGAAGCTGACCGCATATTCCGTGCCGCGGTAGATTTCGGTATGTCCCTTTTGGCGCCCGTAGCCCTTCACTTCGGTCACGGTCAGGCCCTGTATGCCGATCGCCGTAAGCGCTTCGCGGACCTCATCGAGCTTGAACGGCTTGATAATGGCCATCACAATTTTCATCTGGTTTTCCCATCCTTCGTTATCCTCGGCCCGGAGCCGACTCTCCTTGCCGCTGACGTTCACGGGCAGCGACCGAAGATAGACATTCAAAGGATGTGCCAGATTCGCGACAGTTTATAAGCTATTGAAATGTAACAGCTATAATCGAAGGCACGAACAAACCCGCAAATAATCGGCGAGCAAATGAACAAATAATGCGCAATTTTATAAATATGCACATTATTTATTCATTTGCCTTTTTCCGGATCAGTCCTTCCTGCGCCACTGACGCAACCAGAATACCGGATCGCGTAAACAGACTACCGCGGGTTAAACCGCGAGCGCCGGAAGCGGACGGGCTGTCTTGCGTATAAAGCAGCCAGTCGTCGAGTTTGTCCGGACGGTGGAACCACATCGCATGGTCGAGACTGGCCACCTGGAGGGTCTGGTCAAAGATCGAGGTTCCATGGGCGTAGAGCGAGGTACCGAGTAACGTCATGTCGGAGAGATAGGCAAGCACTGCAGCTTGATAGCGTCGGTCCTCGGGAACCGGCCCCGTCGCGCGCACCCAGACGTCTTGGCGCGGGTCGAGCTTCCTGTCGGAAAAGTAGTGCGTCAGCGAAACAGGCCGGATCTCGATCGGCCGCTCGCGTTCCCAATATTTACGCATGGCCGCCGGCGCGTGCGCCAGGTACTGCTCCTTGATCTGCTGCTCGCCAAGCAGCTTTTCCGGCATCGGCACCTCGGGCACTACGATCTGATGGTCGAAACCCGATTCCTCGACCTGGAAGGAACATGAGAGGGCGAAAATTGCCTCACCGTGCTGGATCGCGACAACCCGGCGCGTGTTGAAGCTCGATCCGTCGCGGATGCGCTCCACCTGATAGATGATCGGCACGGAAGGATCCCCCGGACGCATGAAATAGGCATGCAGCGAGTGAACGAAGCGCTCAGCCTCGATCGTTCGCTGGGCCGCCATCAGCGCCTGACTGATCACCTGGCCGCCGAAAACGCGTTGCCAGCCGACCTGCGGACTGCGGCCGCGAAAAATATCCACTTCGATCGGTTCGAGATCGAGAGTGGCGAGCAGTGTCTCCATGGCGGTCGGCTTTGCCGCGTCTTTCATCATTTTGTTCGGCTCCCGGCTGTAGGAAGTGAGAAGGCGATGGTCTATATAGATCACGATTGTCATCACAAGGCGCGGGGAAATAGGCGATGCTGGACATGCTGATTGTTGGCGGAGGTTACGTCGGCCTTTCAGCAGCGGTCGCGGTCAAGCAGGCAGCACCCCACCTCAATGTGACCGTCGTTGAGGCAGCGCCCGAGCATATCTGGCAAAAGGATATGCGCGCCTCCGCGATCATTGCCGCGGCGTCAAAGATGCTGGAAGTCTTTGGTATCTGGGACGAAATCTTGCCGGATGCCCAGCCGATCACCAAGATGATCGTCACCGACTCCAGGACATCCGACCCGGTTCGTCCGGTTTTTCTCACCTTCGATGGCGAGGTGGAAGAAGGCCGTCCCTTTGCGCACATGATCCCGAATGCCGTCATGGTTCGCGCGCTTCGCGGCGTCTGCCAGCGGCTTGGCGTCGAAATCCGGCATGGGCTGAGCGCCACGGGACTGACAACGGAAGAAAATCATATCTCCGTCACGTTGTCCGATGGCAGTACGCTGGAGTCACGCCTGCTCGTTGCCTGCGACGGCGTGCGGTCGAAGCTCCGCGATCTGGCAGGCATAAAAACGGTGAGCTGGAATTATGGCCAGTCCGGCATCGTGGTGACCGTCGAGCACGAGCGGTCCCACAACGGCTGCGCCGAAGAACACTTCCTTCCCTCCGGCCCCTTTGCGATCCTGCCGCTCACCAACAACCGTTCTTCGCTCGTGTGGACCGAATTCACCAACGATGCCGACCGGCTTGTCGCCGGCGATGACCTGATCTTCGATGAGGAACTGGAGCGCCGCTTTGGCCACAAGCTTGGCGCGCTGAAGGTCATCGGCGAAAGGCGCGCCTTTCCGCTGGGCCTTACGCTCGCCCGCGCCTTCGTGGCGCCGCGCTTCGCACTCGCAGGCGATGCGGCACACGGCATTCATCCGATTTCCGGCCAGGGCCTTAATCTCGGCTTCAAGGACGTCGCGGCGCTGGCTGAAACGATTGTCGAGGCCGATCGCCTTGGCCTCGACATCGGCTCGATCAACATTCTCGAGCGCTACCAGTCCTGGCGCCGGTTCGACACCTTTCGCATGGGAGTGACGACCGACGTGCTGAACCGGCTGTTCTCCAACGACATAACGCCGGTGCGCGTTGTCCGTGACATCGGCCTCGGCATCGTCGACAGGCTGCCAAATCTCAAGTCCTTCTTCATCGGCCAGGCAGCCGGCACGACGGCGAAGAACAATCCCCGGCTTCTGGCGGGCGAAGCGATCTAAGAATCGCGACCTAGTCGTCCAGCCGCCGGGCCTCTGACACCAACATGATCGGGATGCCGTCGCGGATCGGATAGGCAAGGCGCGCCTTTTCCGAGACAAGCTCATTGTGCTCGCGATCATAACTGAGCCTGCCCTTGGTCAGCGGGCACACCAAAAGCTCAAGCAGTTTGGGATCAACGTGGCTGAGTTTTTCGTCCATGCCCGATGATTACTGCAGAACCGTATCGGAGTCACCGAAAACGCGCGCGAGCACGATTTCCGTAATGGCGATCAGTGTTTCGGCCCTGGTCTTGAGATCCGGAGCCTCGAGCAGCGCCTGTTTCTCCGCCGAGCCGAATGGCGACATCATCGCAAGAGAGTTGACGAGCGTCAGATTGCTGGCGCGCTCGACGCTATCCCAATCGGCTTCCAGCTTGTTGGCATCGAGGTAAGCCCTGAAAGCCGACAGCAAAGCGGCGCGATCGACGGCATCCTCCTCATCGCGTGCGGAAAGGTCGGAAATGAAGGGAGCGATCCGGAAGCATCTAAAGGGCTCATGCGTCACCTTCTCGCCAAGCAACCGGAAACGGCAGACGCCCGTCAGCGAAATGATATAGCGCCCATCGCCCGTCTCCGCGAAAGAGGTGATCCGGCCGATGCAGCCGACG
Source organism: Rhizobium sp. P32RR-XVIII (assembly GCF_012641395.1). Taxonomy (GTDB): domain Bacteria; phylum Pseudomonadota; class Alphaproteobacteria; order Rhizobiales; family Rhizobiaceae; genus Rhizobium. Next base: position 85,459 of record NZ_JABAIH010000007.1, read on the forward strand.
GGAGCAAGCTGGGGGTCGCTGACCTTCACCTCGCCTTCGCTGAGCGCAGGCTGAACCATTCCGATCAGCCGGTTGCCGGCGAGCGCAGCGTCGATCATCGTCAGGTAACGCGGCTCGAAAATATTCAGCGGAAGCTGCCCCGTAGGAAGGAGAAGAGCACCCGACAGCGGAAACACGGCGATCGAATCTGGCAGATCGCCGGGCTTTAAATATCTGGCATTCCCGACTTGCATCAAAACTCGTCCCGCATTCGCCCGCCCGGGAGGAACGATCCTCCTGCCCTGGCTCTGAAATGTGGGGCCCTTCCCCAAAAACGCAAGGGCAGGGCTTGTAAAGTTATGAGAACAACATCGCAGAAAGCTTGCGGCGCGCTGCCACCGTCGCCGGATCCTTGAAACCCCAGACATCGAAGAACTGCAAAAGCTGCCGGCGTGCACCGTCGTCGTCGAACGTGCGGTCCTTGCGCATGATGTACAGCAGGTGGTCGGCCGCCTCGTCGCGCTTGCCTTCCACGTTGAGGATCTTCGCAAGCTTCATGCGGGCTTCGTGGTTGTCCGGATCACGTGCGAGATCCTGTTCCAGGAGAACGGGATCGCCAAGCTTGCGGGCCTCTTCGATCTGGTCGAGCTTGGTGAGGACCGCCTGAATGGCCGCGTCCTTGGCAAGCTCCTCCGGCAGACCGGTCAGCGCTTCCCGAGCGCGCTGATGCTGGTTGGCTGCAATCATGCATTCGGCCATGCCGGCAAGCGCCTTGGCATTCTCCGGTTCGGCTTGCATCACAGCCCCATAAAGCTGCGCAGCACCGTTGACATCGCCCGCCGCCAGAAGCCCGGCTGCCTCCTCGAGCACCGCTTCGATTTCCGCCGCCTGATCGGCACCGGCAGGACCGGCAAGGCGGTCGATGAACTGGCGAACCTGGCTTTCCGGGACGGCACCCATGAAGCCATCGGCGGGACGGCCGCCCGCGAAGGCGATGACGGCGGGGATCGACTGGATCCCGAGTTGGCCTGCGATCGACGGATGGTCGTCGATATTCATCTTCACAAGCTTCACGCGGCCCTGAGCTTCGTTGACCACCTTTTCCAGCACCGGCGTCAACTGCTTGCACGGGCCGCACCAGGGCGCCCAGAAATCGACAAGCACGGGCTGATTGCGCGATTCCTCGATGACGTCCTTCGCAAAGTTGGCGGTCGTCGTGTCCTTGATGAGGTCTCCGGCTGCCGCAGGCTGCGGCGCCGCCGAGCCAAAGCTCGCCTTTGCCGACATCTGTGCGCCGAAGGAATTTGCGTAAGGATTGTCGCTACCGCTCATTGTTATCTCCCGCCATGCCGGTCTCCCGGCTCTTTTCTAGCGTTAAAATCGTATCTCAGGCTGTCACTTTCAAGACAAGCGGCTTATGCCCGGTCGCTTCCATGAATCGAATAAGATCGGCGCTCGCGATCGACGTGGTCGCATCGTTGGACAACGGATGGCAATTGATGATCTCGTCTTTCATCAAGTCGGCATCGAGCACGAACGTCACATTGTTGCCCGTGTCGTTGATGGCGCCGAAGGCAGTGACCGCCCCGGGGACGACGCCGAGGTATTCCATCAGCTTCTCCGGCTTGCCGAACGAAACCTTGCTTGCAGCACCGATCAGCGTATGCACCGTCTTGAGATCGACGACGGCGTGTTCCTCGACCGTCAAAAGGTAGAACTGATCCTTCTTGTCTTTCACGAAAAGGTTCTTTGTGTGGCCGCCCGGCATCGCGTCGCGCAGCGATACCGATTCAGCCACGGTGAAGACCGGCACATGATCCTGCGTGCTATGCGTGATGCCGAGACCATCGAGAAAGGCAAAAAGATCGTCTCTGTTTTTCGGCTGGGCTTCGGTCATCGCGGCATCCGTCTTGCTCTGGAAGAAAGAGGTTAGACGCCCTGATTAAGTCGGCGCAACATGTTTTGCAATGTTCACCCTAGGCGCTTTTCCTTGGAAATACGGCGTTTTAGGAAGCCGCTCCCGAAGCCTTCGAATTTTTCTTGGCCTTTCCGTCATTTCCCTGTTGCATTTGAAAATCGGTTAGGCCATATAGCGCCCGTCGCCGCAAGGCGGCAGCCCACGGTCCACCAACTACCCCGGACCGATGCGGATTGAGCGGGTGTAGCTCAGGGGTAGAGCACAACCTTGCCAAGGTTGGGGTCGAGGGTTCAAATCCCTTCGCCCGCTCCAGTTTCTCTCAAAAGAAGAAGCGCCGTCACATGCGATCATGCGCGCGATGCTGTCTTCTTCGGCTCTCCAGCATTTTTTTCGTTGACCTCGCAGGTGTTGTATCCTGGCGTTTACCGGTGCCCGGCTGCAGCCTTTTTGTCGCGCCGTCTGAAAACCAATTGATTTGTGCGCAACGCATCGCCATGTTGAGACGGGGCGCAACAGTTGGTTTGATGTATGCTGCAACGAATTGGTGAGACGGACGCGGCCCTGATTGACAGGCTGCAAAGATCCGCATTCGAGTATTTTCTGAAACATTCCAACACTGAAAACGGCCTGGTGGCGGATACATCCATAGCTGGAGTTCCGGCCAGCATCGCCGCCGTCGGCTTTGCACTTTCAAGCTATCCGGTTGCCGTCGAACGCGGATGGATGCGGCGGGCCGAAGCCGCAGACAGGACGCTTGCGACACTCCGCTTCTTTGCCGAAAGCCGTCAGGGGCGCGAACGCCACGCGACGGGCTATCGCGGCTTCTATTATCATTTTCTGCACATGGACACCGGCCATCGTGCATGGAACAGCGAGCTCTCGACGATCGACACCACCCTGCTCGTCGCCGGTATGTTGACGGCTGCCGCCTATTTCGATGGTGCCGGCGAGGCCGAGACAGAAATCCGCGAGCTTGCGAAGCTCATCTACGAGCGGATCGATTGGCACTGGGCACTGAACAAGGGGCAGGCCGTATCCATGGGCTGGAAGCCCGGCAGCGGCTTTCTGCGCTGGCGCTACCAGGGCTATGACGAGGCGATCCTGCTCTATACGCTGGCGCTTGCTTCGCCGACGCATCCGATTCCACAGTCGAGCTACGATGCCTTCGTCTCAAGCTATTCGTGGATGCTCTTCGGCAAGCAGCCCTATCTTTACGCCGGACCGCTCTTCATTCACCTCTTTTCGCATGCCTGGATCGATTTCCGCGGAATCCAGGACAAGGAGATGGTGGCGCACAACTGGGATTATTTCCGCAACACGCAGGTTTCGATCGCTGTGCAGCGCGATTATGCCGAGCGCAATCCGGGTCATTTCGTCGGCTATAACAAGGATATCTGGGGGTTTTCCGCTTCCGATGGTCCACCGCCCACACGGCGGATGCGCGGCGGCCGCCATCCAAAGGTCCTCGGCTACGCTGCGCGCGGAGCACCGCTTGGCCCGGACGACGGCACGATTGCGCCCTGGGCGGCGCTCGCCTCGCTACCTTACGACCGGCAGGCTGCGCTCGATGGCGTGGAGGCGCTGCTTGCGACCTACCCCAGCCTGCTTTACGAGGGCCGCTTCCCCGGCGGCTTCAACCCCACGGTCAAGACGGCGCGGCCGGAGGGCTGGGTGGACGATCGCTGCGTCGGCATCGATCAGGGATTGCTGGTGATGACGATCGAAAACGACCGGTCGGATTTCATCTGGAACCTGATGCGGCAATCGCCGATAATCCGTCGCGGCCTGGAGCGCGCCGGTTTCACAGGCGGCTGGCTGGAGCAAGAGGAAGCGCCAAGCGTCTCGCGAAAGACGGCTTAACGGCCGGCGAAGACATGCGCCTTTCCAGCGATATCGAGGCGAACGCGATCGCCGCGTGCAGGCAGGGCGACGCTCGACGTCTTGATGACGATCGGCGGCAGAGCCACACCTTCGAGCGACACCGCGACCGTGCAGGTCGCGCCCCCGAACTCTACCTCAACGACGCGGCCGCCATGAACCGGTTCGCTTTCGTCGCGAACAACGCGGATCTGCTCCGGCCGCAGCATGATTTCAGCCTTGCCCTGATGCTGCCCCTCGACGGCTACGCGGCCGAGCGCGCAATCGGCAATGCCATTGCGAATGATCGCCGGCAGCATGACGGCATCGCCGAGGAACAGTGCGGTCTCGCGATCCTTCGGATGCAGATAGAGCGATTGCGGTGTGCCTGCCTGGATCAGCTTGCCTTCCCGCAGCACCGCGACCTGATCCGCAAAGGAAAGAGCTTCCGCCTGGTCATGGGTTACGAGAATCGTCGTGATGCCCGCCGCCTGCAGCACGCGGGCAACCGCCTTGCGCATATTCTCGCGAAGGCCGGTGTCGAGCGCTGAAAAAGGCTCGTCGAGCAGCATGAGGCGCGGCTTGCGGCCGAGCGCCCTCGCCAACGCCACGCGCTGCTGCTGACCGCCGGAGAGCTGATGAGGGCGGCGCGTCAGCATGTTGCGGTCGAGCTCGACCATATCCAGCAATTCGATGATCCGCTTTTCGCGATCGGGCGCGCCGCGCTCGAAGCCGAAGCCGATGTTGTCGGCAACGCTCAGGTGCGGGAAAAGCGAACCGTCCTGCGAAACGATGCCGATGCCGCGCTTATGGGCGGGAACCGCTGCCGAACCTTCGGCGAGCGCCTGGCCATCCAGAACGATCCGGCCTTCATCCGGCCACTCGAAGCCGGCAATGAGGCGGAGCAGCGTTGTCTTGCCGGAGCCCGAGGGACCGACGACCGCGGTGCGGCTGCCGGCCGCAACCTCCAGCGTTACATTGTTCAGGGCTTTCACCGGCCCATAGCGTTTGCTGGCGGACTGGATCGTAAGCAGGGTCATTGGCCGGCGGTCCGTTTCGATTGGACATAGAGAAGAAGCGTCAGCGGCAGCGACAACACGATCATCATCACCGCATAGGGAGCGGCCGACACATAGTCGATTTCGCTGGTAAGAGACCAGAATTTCGTGGCCAGCGTCTCGACCCCATTCGGCGACAGCATCAGCGTTGCCGTCAATTCGTTGGTAATGCCGAGGGCCGATAGCGCAACGCTCGCAGCAAAGCCGGGGGCGGCAAGCCGCATGGTAATCTGGCGCACGGCCTGCGCTGGGGTCCGTCCAAGGCCCATCGCCGCCCGCTCCAGCTCCACCGGCGCCTGTGCGATGCTGGCGCGAAGACCGACCATGGCGCGCGGCAGGAAGAGCAGGACATAAGCGACGAGGAGCGTCGCAAAGGTCTGGTAGAGCGGCAACGCCACCCGCACGGTGATCGTGACCAGCGCCAGCGCTACGACGACGCCCGGAAGCGAGCCGACGTAATAGTGGCAGGCTTCCAGCACCCGTTGGAAACGGCCAGGTGCGCGAACCGAAAGCCAGGCCATCGGGGCAGCCGCAATCGTCGCCAGCACGCCGCCTGCGACCGCAAGGACAATCGTCTGTAGGAAAGCATTTCCGACTGTATCCAGCCGCCAGATGTCCGCACCGCCAAGATAGAGCCACCGTCCGAGCGTTACCAGCGGCACTCCGAGCGTCAGGACCGCAAGCGCGACCGGCAACAGGATCGCAGGGACCACGAACCAGCCGAGACGGCGGCGATCGGCGGGGCGCGCGGAACCGGAGCCGACACGGGCATACCGCTCGTTGCCGCGAAGCAGGATTTCGAGGCCGAGCAGGAAGAGGCAGCAAGCGACGAGCACGCCGCCGAGCATATTGGCAGCAGGGCTGTTATAGGCCGACTGGAACTGATCGACGATCGCCGTCGCAAACGTGTCGAAGCGGATCATCACGAACAGGCCGTATTCGGAAAGCAGGTGCAGTGCGATCAGCAGCGAGCCCCCGCAGACCGCAAGCCGCAGCTGCGGCAGCACCGTGCGGAAAAAGACGCCCCAGGGACCGAGGCCGAGCGATGCCGCCGCATCCTCGATCGCCGGATCGAGGCGGCGAAGGGCAGCGGCAACCGGCAGATAGAGAAAAGGATAATAGGCAAGCACGGAAACGAAGACGCCGCTTTGCAGGCCGCGCATGCCGGGAACGAGGCTGACCCAGGCATAGCTGTGCACGAACGCCGGAACGGCAAGCGGTGCCACGGCGAGCCACGACCATATGCGCGGAAAGGGAATGTCGGTCCGCTCCGTCAGCCAAGCGAGCGTCACCGCAAGAGCGAGCGACAAGGGGATGGTAAGCGCTTCGAGGAGGACGGTATTGACGAGCAGTTCGCCGACGCGCGGCCGGAACACCAGCTCCTCGACGGTATGCCAGCCGACCTCGACAGTGACCCAGCCGATAAAGCCGAGCGGCACAAGGCTCAGGGCGGCAATCAGCGTGGCAAAGGCAACGACGGAGAGGTGGGGAATGCGCCTTCGCAGCAAACCACCGCCAATCTGCGCGCCATTAACAGGCGCGAACTCAGAAGCAAATGGTCTGTTATCTTGCAGCAAGGCACACGCCTTTTGTCGCTGAAAAAGGAAGCCAACCGCTTCTGTTTCAAGCGGTTGGCAGGGATCGGGTCATGCCCTAAGGTTTTCTTGAGTTAAAAGCAATGGTTTTGACTCACATAGCCTGCGGCAGAAAGCCTTAGATGAGACCCGCGGCCGTCATCAGCTCGACCACCTTCTTGCTGTCGAGCTCGGACGCTTCGACCTTCGGCGCGTTCAGGTCCTTGAGCGGAACGAGCTCCGGGTTGGAGTCGCCGCTTACCGCATATTCATAGGACGTGCCGTTCTTCAGGATGTCCTGACCGGCCTTGCCGGCGATGAACTTCAGAAACGCCTGGGCTTCCTTCATGTGCTGCGTCGACTTGAGGACGCCGCCGCCGGAGACGCTGACGAACGCGCCCGGATCCTGGTTCTTGAAGTAGTGCAGGCCGACATTCTTGCTGTTCTCGCCGGTCTTCGCCTGATCGCCGAACCAGTAGTAGTGATAGATGATCGCACCTTCGACTTCACCGGCATTGACGGCCTTCATGGCAACGCTGTTACCCTTGTAGGGCGTTGCGTTTTCCTTGAGCGCCTTCAGCCAGGCGGCCGTTGCGTCTTCGCCCTTCAGCTGCAGCAGCGCACCGACGATCGCCTGGAAATCGGCGCCGGCCGGCGCCGCACCCCAGCGGCCCTTCCAGGCTGGGTCTGCGAGGTCAAGCATGGACTTCGGCAGCTTGTCTTCCGTCAGCTTGCTCTTGTCGTAGGCGAAGACGGTGGTGCGTGCGGCGATGCCCGTCCACATGCCGTCGGCCGGGCGGTACTGCGCCGGGACCAGGTCGAGCGTTTCCTTGTCGACCGGAGCGAAGAGACCGGCGCCGTCGACGAGCGTCATAGCCGGGGAGTTTTCCGTCAGGAATACGTCAGCCGGAGAAGCGTCGCCTTCCTGGATGATCTGGTTGGCGAACTGCATGTCGCTGCCCTGGCGCATGGTCACCTTGATGCCCGTTTCCTTGGTGAAGGCATCGATCCATTCACGGCCGAGGCCTTCATGCTGGGCGTTGTAGACGACGATACCTTCGGAATCCTGCGCATTCGCGCTGGAAGCCAGCGACGTCGCTGCAAGGAGCGAGGCGGCAAAAGCAAGCGCGGAAAAGCGCGAAAGAGAAATTTTCATTGATACCCTCCATGGCGGTGTCACCCCATTTCGGTGACGCGCACCCCCTATATTTTTCTTGATTGGTTTTTTCAAGTTTACAGGAGAGCAAAGTGATCAAAAATACTTGAATAAACGCATCAACTTTAGAACGATTCCATTGAGGAATGCCATGAACAAAAAAAGGCACGACGGCGTCACGCCATCGTCCCTTTCAGGTTCCATGCGATTATCGATCACTCAACGTCGAATTTGACGCCCTGAGCGAGGGGCAGCGTCTTGCCGTAGTTGATCGTGTTCGTCGTGCGGCGCATGTAGGCCTTCCACGCATCCGAGCCCGACTCGCGGCCGCCGCCGGTTTCCTTTTCGCCACCGAAGGCACCACCGATTTCAGCGCCCGACGGCCCAAGGTTCACGTTCGCGATACCGCAGTCCGATCCGCGCGCGGAAACGAAGGTTTCGGCTTCGCGCATGTCGTTCGTGAAGATTGAGGATGAAAGGCCCTGCGGCACGGCATTGTGCAGCTCGAGCACCTCATCGAAATCCGCATACTTCATGACATAGAGGATCGGCGCGAAGGTCTCGTGCTCGACCGGACCCGTCTGCGACGGCATTTCGACCAGCGCCGGACGCACATAGAAGGCATCGGCAGAACCGTTCTCAACACGGTCGCCGCCGGTGACCTTGCCGCCTGACGACTTCGCTTCGGAAAGCGCCGACTGCATCTTGTCGAAAGCCGCCTTGTCGATCAGCGGACCAACCAGCGTGCCGTTCTCCAGCGGGTTGCCGATCGTGACCGATCCATAGGCTTTCTGCAGGCGCGGAACGAGCTGATCGTAGACGCTCTCGTGCACGAAGAGGCGGCGAAGCGTCGTGCAGCGCTGGCCGGCAGTCCCCATGGCCGAAAAGGCGACGCCGCGAAGGGTCAGATCGAGATCGGCCGTCGGGCAGATGATCGCGGCATTGTTACCACCAAGTTCGAGGATTGCGCGCGCGAAACGCTGCGACAGCCGTGGACCGACAGCGCGGCCCATGGCCGTGGAGCCGGTGGCGGAAACCAGCGGCACCTTCGGGTGATCGACGAGCACTTCACCGACATCGCGGCCGCCGATCAAGAGCGTCGAGAGGTTTGCCGGCGCCTGGCCGCCTTCGGCGACGAAACGCTTCAGCGCCTTCTCGAACAGCGCCTGCACGGCAAGGGCCGTGAGCGGCGTCTTTTCCGATGGCTTCCAGACGGTGGAGTTGCCGCAGACGAGCGCCAGCGCCGCATTCCATGACCAGACGGCAACCGGGAAATTGAAGGCGGAAATGATGCCGACGACGCCGAGCGGATGCCAGCTTTCCATCATGCGATGTTCGGAGCGCTCGGTGGCGATCGTCAGACCGTAGAGCTGGCGCGAAAGGCCGACGGCGAAATCGCAGATGTCGATCATCTCCTGGACCTCGCCGAGGCCCTCCGAGGTGATCTTCCCAACTTCGATCGAAACGAGACGGCCGAGCGCCGACTTCGCCGCACGAAGCTCTTCGCCCAGCAGACGGACGAGTTCGCCGCGCTTCGGCGCCGGCACGGCGAGCCATGCGGCGAAAGCCCTGTGTGCCTCGTCAATTGCCTTTTTGGCATCGGCGACGGAATGCTCCTTGAGCAGGCCGATTTCCTTGCCCGTGACCGGCGAGGTGACGCGCAGCGTGCCGCCGGTGTAGCGGGCGGCATCGACGCCGAGTTCGGAAAGCAGCTTCTTCGTTTCAGCTGCGAGATCGAGGCTAGCGATGGTCATGTGTTTCCAACCTTCTTGTTCTTAAAAGCGTGCATCGGCGAAGTGCGCGACCTGGGCGCCGGCTTCGTACCACATTTCCTTGAGGGCGCGGAACCCTGGCTCGCGCGGGTCCGTCAACGGCAAGGGCAGATCGGCTTCACCGATCTTGCCGAGAATATGCTCCGCCAGCGTACGGCCGAAGACTGTGCCGGGCGCTATGCCGCGGCCATTATAGCCAGAGAAGCCCACGACATTCGGCGCGAATTTGTGAAAACGCGGCAGTGCATTGTCGGTCATGCCGATCTTGCCGTACCACTCGTATTCGAACTCTACGTCGCCGATCTGCGGAAAGAGTTTTTTGAGGGAGCGCTTCGCCCAGCCTTTATGAACCGAGGCGCCGGTGTTGCGCAGCGCCCCGACGCTGCCGAAGACAAGGCGCCCAGCCTGGTCCATCCGGAACGAGGAGAGGATTTCCTTTGTGTCCCATACGCCTTCGCGGCCGGGAAGGATGGACTGTTGCAGGTTGTGACCGAGTGGTGCGGTCGCTAGATTGAAATAGGGAAGATGCACCTGCTCGCTGCGCACCTGCTCCCAAGGCCCGGTGCTATAGGCATCGGTGGCGACGATGATCCACTCGGCGGTCACCTGGCCCTTGGCCGTCTTCACTATCCATCGGCTACCATTTCGCTCGGTCGCGATGACCGGGCTCGATGTATGGATGGAAACGCCTGCCTTGACGGCCGCATGCGCCAGGCCGCGGGCATAGGCGAGCGGCTGCAGCGTTCCGGCGCGCATATCGAGCAGCGAACCGGCGTAAGCAGTGCTGCCGATACGGCGCGCGGTCTCGGCAGCGTCCAGAAGCTTGACCGGGGCTCCGCGCGCCGACCATTGCGCCGCACGCGCCTCGATTTCCTTCAGCCCCTCCGCGCCCACGGCGCAATGGAGCGTGCCGTTCTTTTCAAGCTCGCATGCAATGCCGTGCTTTTCGATGAGCTCCATGACGAGGCTTGGCGCATTGCCCAGAAGCTCAAGCAGGCGCTCTCCATAGACCGGACCGAGCACGCCCGGCAGATCGTCCGGCATCACCCACATACCGGCATTGATAAGCCCGACATTGCGCCCAGCCCCGCCAAAGCCGATTTCCTTGGCCTCGAGCAGCACGACCTTCGACCCGGCCTCGGCAAGATGAAGACTGGACGAAAGCCCTGTGTAACCACCGCCGACGACCACGACATCGGCCAATACCGCGCCGTCCAGCGCCGGTGTTTCCGGCGGCTGCGGAGCGGTCCTTTCCCAAAGCCCGTGGGAGCGGGGATCATCCAGCATCGGTCAGTCCATTCTGGGCAAATATGGCGGGCACTTTAGCGCCGCCGAGGGCATTGCGGAAGCGACATCAAGCGACGGTTTTCAATTGCGGCCCGGCAATGCCCAGCATGGTCATGGCGGCGTCGAGAGAGCCCGATTGAAGCTCGGCATAAAGTTCCAGCTCATCCTGCACGCTTGCACCCAGCGCGTCTTCGAAAGCCGCCCGGTTGGAGCGCGTCGCATAGTTCTGCTGCTGGTCCATGCCGAGGTTGGACTGGAAGATGCCCGCCGCGCTGACCGGCAGAAAATCTTCATAGACGATGGGATCGGACGTCAGGTAACCGGTAGCGATCAACGCCTCGACGTCGCTCGGCAACTTGCCGCGAACGGCGGCCGCAAGACCTGCGGGCGCGGCGGAATAGCGGAAGAAGGCAAGACCTTCGCGGCGCATAGCGTCCCAACTGTCCGGCAGGGCCTTGAAGCGTTCGGCAAGCTCGTTGTCGTAGTCTGTTGCCTTGGCGCCTGCGGCGCCCACCTGCACCTCGCCGCGAACAGAAGCAAGCAACTGATCATAACGCGCGCGGCCCTTCGCCGTCAGCGCAACGCCGCGCTGCTCGATTTCGCCGAAGCGGGCCGTATGCGTGCCCTGCTTCCTTCCCGCTTCATCGGCAAAGGCGATCGGCTCTTCCAGCGCCTTGAAGCTCGTCTGGCGCAGCAGGATGTCGCAGTCGCGGCGCGGCGGACCTTCGATCACGGCCTTCGGCGTGATGCCGCGTTCCGGCATGCGGCGCTGGACTTCATCGATGTCGAGCGTGCGCGGCGTCAAATGGTTGATATGCGGCCCCTTGAAGCTGACGACGTCGGCAATCAAACGATGGGCTTCATGCAGGCGCTTGTAGGTTTCGGCGCTGACGGTCGCTTCACCGTGCCAGCGGAAGGTCTCGAGTGCCTGGCCGACGAATTCGATCGCTTCGGCCTCCGTCAGGCCACCGGCCTGCTCATGCCGCTCGATCAGCGCAAGGGCGCGCGGCGTATAGATCCGGCGCTTCGCCAGGATCGCTTCCGCCTCGGCGCGAAGCGTTTCGTCCTCGATCAGCTCAAGCCGTAGCAGGGAGGTGAAGACGCGGAACGGATTGACGCTCAGCGCCGCCTCATCGATCGGCCGGAAACAGGTGGAATGCACCGGTACGCCGGCAACCGAAAGATCGTAATATCCGACCGCCTGCATGCCCATGACCGCGAAGAGACGGCGGATGGTGAAAAGCTCTTCCGCGGTTCCGAGGCGGATCGCGCCGTGGCGTTCGACATCGATGCGGGCGAGTTCACCTGCACGGTTGAGACGTTCGCGCAATTCGGGGTTCGCCGCCAGCACCTCCCTGTTCACGTCCGCCACAAGCTCGATCAGCGTGCCGTATTGCGGCACCTCGGTGCGGTACATCTGCGACATCGCTTCGGTGAAAAGCGAACGGATGCGGTCGGTGGAAACGAAGGCGCTCGACATCAGGAACTCCGGGTCATTCCGCTTTGGCAGGATAATGTCCTTTACAAAGCCACCCACGCTATGAATATCGACCTTTTGGAAACAGATCATTCTAAAACGGAATGAACTATGCTGCCGTCCCGACGTCTTCTGCCGTCCATTTCATTGCTCGCCGCCTTCGAAGCCGTTGCTCGGACCGGCAGCGTGACGGCTGCCGCGCGCGAACTGGACCTGACGCAGAGCGCCGTCAGCCGCCAAATCAAGGCACTCGAGGAGCAACTCGATGTCGAGCTCTTCGTTCGCGAGCGGCAGACGGTGCGTCTGACGCTCGCAGGCGACAGCTATGCGCGTGAGATCCGCGAAGCGTTGCGCCGCATCTCCAGCGCATCACTGAACCTGCGAGCCAACCCGCATGGCGGCACGTTGAACCTCGCGATCCTGCCGACCTTTGGGACCCGCTGGCTGGCACCGCGTCTCGGCCGCTTTCTGAGCCGGAACCCCGGCGTTACCATCAATCTTGTCACCCGGCTCTCCTCCTTCGATTTCCGGCTGGATTCCATCGATGCTGCAATCCATTTCGGTCATCCTCACTGGCCTGGGGCCGAACTCACATTCCTCATGTCCGAAACGACGGTTCCCGCCTGCAGTCCGGATTTCCTGAAACAACACGGCATCCTGAAAGCTGACGATCTGCTTGGTGTTCCGCTCCTGCATCTGACGACCCGTCCCGACGCCTGGGAGCGGTGGTTTGCGGATAATGGTGTCGTCTTCCAGAGCGTGCACGGCATGCTCTTCGACCAGTTTGCCACAGCGGCACAGGCTGCGATCGCCGGTCTCGGCGTCGCACTTCTGCCGACGTTCCTCATTCAGGACGAGCTGAAGCGCGGCGACCTTGTGACCGCGACCGGCCTGGAATTGGAAAGCAGCGAACGCTACTACCTCGCCTATCCGCCTGAGCGGGCGGACTATGCGCCCCTTTCCGCCTTTCGCGACTGGATCGTCGCTGAAGCAAAAGCACAGTGAAGGAGCGCTTGCATCGGAAGAGCGCTTTCGCGCATTATGCGCGCCATCAGAATTCGATGCAGGAAATTCCCATGAAGACGATCTTCGTCCAGCTCCAGTGCGCCCCCGGCAAGACCTACGAGGTCGCGGACGCCATCTATCAGACCGAACTGGTCTCGGAGCTTTATTCGACCAGCGGTGACTATGACCTGCTGCTCAAGGTCTACATCGAGGAAGGCCAGGATATCGGTAAGTTCATCAACGACAACATCGCCAATATACCCGGCATCGTGCGCTCGCTGACGACGTTGACCTTCAGGGCCTTTTGATCCGGTTAACCTTCTTCCGCAACAATTTGCTCTGCCTGCCTCGCGCGTATACCGCGCCTTAACGCCATCCACTATCTGGTCTAGGCGAGTTGCCGCCGTGCGGCCGGTAGGTGGAAGATGTCAGCAGTCGAAACAGAGACCGTCCCATTTGAGCGGCACGCGGATGCCGCGCCGCTGATCGTCCATGTCGTTCGCCAATTCCTGCCGAATCGTGGCGGTCTGGAGGATGTCGTCGCCAATCTCTGCCGGCAGTCGCTGAAGCGCGGCCTGCGGGTGCGCGTCGTCACCTGCGATTCGCTCTTTTCCGCGCCGGGCCAAAAGCTCGCGGCCCGCGAAATCGTCGAGGGCATCGAGATCGTGCGCATTCCCTGGTCGGGCAGCACGCGATATCCGTTCGCCCCGCAGGTCTTCCGCCACGTCGCCGATGCCGATCTTGTCCATGTCCACGCTGTCGATTTCTTCTTCGACGCGCTCGCCTGGGGCAGGCTGCTGCACGGCCGGCCGATGGTCGCCACCACCCACGGCGGCTTCTTCCACACGCGCAAATTCGCAACCCTCAAAAAGATCTGGTTCCGTACGCTGACGCGCCTTTCCGCCAGCGCCTATCGCACCGTCGTCTGCTGCAGCGCCTCGGATCTACGCCAGTTCGCTGAAATCGCGCCACAGCGCGCGCCGCTGATCGAGAACGGCGCCGATATCGGCAAATTCGCTGGCGCGGCAGCACGCGAACCCCTCCGGCGCATCGTCACCATCGGTCGCTTCTCGTTGAACAAGCGGCTCGACCGGCTTCTCGATGCGGTCGCAGCCCTGCAGGCGCACGGTGGCGGCTGGCACCTCGATATCGTCGGCGCGCCGTCCGATCTTAGCGGAGCGGACCTCGAGCGCGAGATCGCGGCACGCGGCCTCGCCAAGGCCGTCACGTTGCACGTCTCGCCGGAAAACGCCGCGATCCGCGAGATCCTCTCTCGCGCTTCGCTCTTCGCCTCTGCCTCGGAATACGAAGGCTTCGGCATCGTCGCGGTCGAGGCGATGAGCGCCGGCCTGCTGCCCGTCCTGAACGCCAACGAGGCTTTCGTCACGCTGGGCAAGCGGCACGGCATGCTGCGGATTGCGGATTTCTCTCGCCCTGAGGCTGCTGCGGCGGCGCTCGCGGACGCCCATGCGGCGCTGACGCAGGAGGCGGACGTGTTGCGCGCCCGCTTGATGCGCGAGGCTTCAGCCTATTCCTGGGAAACGGCGGCCGAGCGCTATTTCGAGGTCTATGCCGGCATCATCGCCCTGCCGGATCAGGCTCCGTCCCAGCGCGGCCAACTGCGGTAGCCCTCGGCGATGCCGGCAAGCCAGGCACGCTTGTAGTCGGCCGCTGCCCGATCGCGGCGAAGAGCGGCAATAGTCCAGCCGGCGAGCGGCCGCGCCAGCCGCCACAGGACGTAAGCGAAGGGAAAGCGGTGCTTGCGCAGAAGCGCCCCAAAGCCCCGCCCGTATTTGCGCGCCCGCTCGATCTGCCGCGGTCCGATTTCCGCCGTCACCTGGTCGTGGTGGACGATGAGCTCCGGAAAATAGCCGAGCGTCTTCCCGGCGGCGATGGCGCGCAGCAGCAGGTCGGCCTCCTCTCCGCTCTGGAAAGGCGAGGCCGCCCCCACACCGAGCGCCTCGTCGAAGCCGCCGATGGCGGCAAGCGCCTGCCGGCGCACGAAGATGCCGTTGGAATTGCCGCAGGAAAGGTAATTGCGCCGGGTGATCGTCACCGGCTGCTCGCCCGTCGGGCTGACGGACGGCGCCCCGTCCGCATCGAGCGTCCGGCCGGTCACGATCGCAAGCCGCGCATCGGCGGCAAGGAGCGCCGCCGCCGTCTTCAACGTGCCGGACCGGTACCAGCAGTCGTCGTCGGGAAAGCAGACGATGTCGCCGGCCGCCGCATCGATCCCGCGGTTGCGCGCCCGCGAAAGGCCGCGCGGCGAGCGGATGCGTCGGATCGCCAGCCGGCCGGCGAAGCCGTCGACGAGCGGGCCGAGCCGGTCGTCCTCGTTCTGGTCGACGAGGATCACCTCAAAGCGGCGCTCCTCCTGCCGCGTCAGCGATGAAAACAGCCGCTCCAGCTGATCGAAACGATCCACCGTGCAGACGACGAGGCTGAACAAGCGATACCTCCGCAAATCGGGAAAGGCGCCGCGTAAGGCGACGTTAACCGCACTCTAAAGGCCAAATGTTAAGGGTTCAAAAATAGGCTGGGCGCCGTCGCGAAGCCGTCCGGCGGTTCGGCGCAAAGGGGAAAGCGTCTTCATGGCGAAGGGCATCATGGCGAATTCGGCACTCAACGCGGCGGCGGGGCTGTCCCTGCTCGCGACCGGTTTTGCCTGCTCCATCGTCGCCGCCCGCCTTCTCGGTCCGGAAGCGAGCGGTGCGATCGCTTTTTCGTTGTGGCTCGTGACGACGGGCGCGCTTGTCGCCGAGCTCGGGACCGGCGTCACTCTCCTGCGGCTTCTGCCGCAGCTCGCTGCCCAGGGCTACAGCCCGCTCCAGCGGCGCGGTTTTGCGGCCTTCCTCGTGCGGCCGACAATTCTCTCCACCATCCTGCTTCTTGTCGGCTACTGCCTGTTTTTCCGGGAGGCCGAGGATCTGCACTGGATCGACAGCGCCCCCGCCGTTGTTGCGGTCACCGGCGTCCTGTTTCTGTTTCAGTCGATTGGCGCATATACGAAGAACTATTTGATTGGCGAGCAGGATCTCACCCGGTTTTTCCGCCTCACGATCGTCAGTTCAGCAATACAGCTGGCCGTCGTTACGCTTGGCGCGATCTTCTTCGGGGTTAGCGGCGCCCTGGCTGGTTATGTGGCCGGCCAGCTGCCGATGTTCCTCTACACCCTGAGAATTGCCGCCGCTCCGAAGAACGCTTGCGGCATAAGCGTCGGTTATCTCGCAAGCTCGTCCCTGATGCTGTCGTTTGAATACATCAACAGCTCCATTTTCCTGAACCGCATCGAGCTTCTGTTCCTGCAGCGTTTTTGGGGTATCGAGGCGGTTGGCTTTTATGCGGTTGGCCTGACGCTTGCGAATCTGGCGCTTCAGCTTCCCGTCCAGCTAAGCGGCAGCCTTCTCCCCTATTACTCGGAGCGGATTCATTCGAACGCCGGCGGTAAGCTGCCGGTGAGCGTATTCGAAGGCGTTGTGCGCGGCATTTCCTACATCACCCTTCCGATGAGCTTCGGGCTTGCCGCGATTTCCGAACCACTGATCGTGGCTGTCTTCGGTGAGCCCTTCAGGCCCGCGGGCGGCACCGTCGCGCTGCTGGCATTGACTGCGACACCCTATGTCTTCATGCAGATTTGCACCCAATACCTTTATTCGGTCGACCGTATCCGCGAGAGGCTGATGATCGGCGGCTTTGCAAGCGCGCTGATGGTAGCCGGCTGCTTCGTCCTTGTGCCTGCGTATGGCGGAGAAGGGGCAGCTCTCGTCCGCTTGGTCGCCTTTTCGCTGATGTGCCTGCTAATGATGCGGCGAATGGATCTCGATGGTTCGATGCGCGGAATGTTCATCAACGTCTTGCGGGTCGCGGCTGCTTCCGCGGCGTGCGCCGCCGCCGCCTATCTGATCGTTGATCATATCAGCGGCACAACTGGTCTTATTCTCGCAATTGCTTTTGCCGTTCTTGTATATGTCGCCGCGCTCAGGCTGCTGAATGCGGTGCCGAAAGAAGATATTATTATTATGGAACAACTTTCTGGCCGTTTGCCAAGACTCGTGCACCCCTTGGTCCTGCAGGCTCTTGCCCTGCTGACACCACGGCGAGCTTGAGGAGGGATATGACGATGAATTTCAATGAGCAAAATCCCTCCAATACCCACCTTGCCGTGTTCGCAGCCGAGCCGGTGACCTTTGCCGGCACGATCGGCCTTTACACTCCTGCCAGACAGGCCGCCCGCAAGGCCACCGCCGTTCTCTTCGTCAGCCCTTGGGGTTTCGAGGAGATGTGCACCCGCAAGTTTTTCCGCATCCTGGCGGAAGGGTTTGCCGAAGCTGGGGTCGCGAACCTGCGGTTCGACTATGCGGGAACCGGCGATGCACTGGATGTGACGGACCATAGCCGCGGCATGGCCGTGTGGCTCGAAACGGCAGAGCAGGCTGCGTCCCAGCTGAAGTCGCTTTCCCGCTGCGACAGCATCATTCTTGTAAGCCAGGGTCTCGGCAGCGCGGTCGCTCTCGAGCTCGCGCAAAGGCTCGGCGGCGTCGACGGCGTTGCATTGATGGCTCCGGCGATCTCGGGCCGGCTCTATCTGCGTGAGCTCTCGGTCTGGTCGAAGATGATCGACGATGGAATGGGCGTTCCCGAGAGCCAGCGCGAAACGCAGGGAGTATCGATTGCCGGCCTTCGCATGCCGGAGGAGATCGCGGCCGAGGTTCGAAAGCTCAACCTCATGAACCTCGCGAAGGTCGAGGCCGCGAACTGCCTCGTGCTCACGCGCCCGAACCGTTCCGCCGACGAGGATTTTGCCGCTCATATAAGAGAACTGCAGCCGGCCACACGGGAAGTCGTCTATCGCGGCTATGACGAACTCGTCTTCAATCCGACGATCGCAACGATGCCCGCCGAGACCGGCGATGCTCTTGTCGAATGGGTTGAATCGATCTCCAAGCCGATTGCCGGCGCGTCGAAGCTACCGCAGCGCCCGGCCCCAGTGCCGCTGGCGACCGCCGAATTCCGCGAGATGCCGCTGCGCTTCGGCAAGGCCAACGAACTCTACGGCATCCTGTGCGAGCCAACGGCTCCGCGGCGCGGTGCAACAGCAATCATCCTGACGACCGCTTACGACCGGACTGCGGGCTGGGGCCGCACCTCCGTGAAAATGGCACGCGAACTTGCCCGCGACGGCATCCCCTCGCTGCGCTTCGACAACGCGAATGTTGCCGATAGTCCTCCCACTCCGGGCGCGCCGGAGCAGGTGCTTTATTTCAAGGGCCAGAACGATGAAATCACTGCGGCTCTTGATCTCCTCGAATCATGCAAACTGCTGCCGGCCGTGCTCGTCGGCCGTTGCAGCGGCGGCTATCTCGCTTTCCAGGCAAGCCTTTCGGACAAACGCTCCCGTGGTCTCGTTGCCGCCAACCCCTATGTCCTTCACTGGGACGGCAGCCTCACGGTCGATGCGTCGCTCCGCCACGTGCCGCGTTCGCTTGAAACATATGGCCTAAAGCTGCTGCAGCTTGAGACCTTGAGGCGGTTGCTGCGCGGCGACATCGACGGCCCACGGGCAATCAAGAATTTCACGACGTCTGTCATACGGCGGGCGATCCGTCACAGCCGCCCCCTCTTGGATTTCTTGCCTTTCCGCTCCCCAGAGAGGAATGCGATTCTCGAGCTTTTCCAGTCCCTGAAAGCCCGCAAGGTCGATGTATCGCTGATCTATACCGCCCGTGATACCGGACTTGAGCAGTTCAATGATCACTTTGGCAAGGAAGGCTCGCATCTGAAGCGCTACAGCAACGTGCGGCTGAGCATCATACCGGAAGCCGATCATAATCTCACCCAAGCGCACGCACAGACCTTCTACCTGCAGGAAGTCCGCTCCGTGTCGCTGAAGGTCGGCACACGCCAGACGGCGCCAAAAGAGGAACGCGGCCGCGCTGTCATATCGCGAAAATACGCGAACTCCCCAACGTCCTGATTTCGCCGGATGGTGCCTCACCATCCGTTGCACTCGCAAGCGCATGCAATCTGACGCGCTTGACCATGCCTGGCGCTAGGTGAAACCAGTCATCGGCGGCGCGATAGTGCGGCACATCGAGGTGCACGGACTGCGCAAAATGATCGGCCTGCAGTTCAAGTATCCAATGGCCGCCCTCCACTACCGCCCTCGCCTCGACGGTCGCGTCATGGAACGCCTTTGATCGTCCGAGCGGAAAGTGGAAGGCGTCGGCAAGCAGGCCGTCAGCCGAGCGCAACCGTGCTACGGTCACGTCATGCGACGGCGGACCGAAACGAAAGGCGTAGGTCGTATCGAAGAAAGCACCGAAGAGGTCGGTTGCCGGAATCCTTTCGTTCGACCTCGGCGCAAGGTTCATCGCGCGGCTACCGCCGACAGCCCTCTGCTTGCCGTCCCGCAGGCAGACGACTTCGAGCTCGACCTCCAAGGTTCCGCGGGTTTCATTGATGACATGGATGTCGAGGCCGTTCGTGCCCTCATCGGTCAACAGCACCTGGACCGGACGGAAGGCCCGGCGCATGGCATACCACACCGGCTTGGGCTCTCCGGTGGAATCGATGACGCCCCAACCGGCTCCGGGCAGCAGATCTTGCAGCGTCCAGACAAGCGCGCCGTTGCAGCTGGAAGCCTTGCGCCGCCACTCGGCGAAGGTCTCCGTCAGCACCTCACCTGTGACGGCCCGGGACAGATCGAGATAGCCCTCCGAATTTTCGCGGCGCAACGCTGCCGGATCGGCGTCGTAAAGTTCCTTCAGATAGAAATCGCGGACATCCTCGAAATCCCAGGAGGCGCCGCGGTCTCGCGGAACACGGGCCTTCCATAGCGGACTATGGACCGCCGGAACATCCAGATGCCGTTGCAGCGTCTTCTGTTGCGGCACATGCGCGAAGGCGAGGCTTTCGGCGGCAAAGCGGATATCGGCACGTCGCGCATCTTCCAGCGGACGCATATAGGCGCCGACGCCGTAATAATGCGTCACACCGGCATTCGGCGAGAACGGCATCGGGCCACCACAGGGCGAGTTCGGCACGTAAGGAACGTCCGGTCGCATGCGCCCCGCGATCGCCGGGATGACGTCCTCCGTGAGCGGCCCATTCCAGAATTCCCGCGGCAGTCCAAGCATCGCCGCCTGCTGGTAGATCTCGCTGCCGCCGCAAAGGACCGCCAGAGACGGGCAAGCCTGGACGCTATGAAGAAACTGCTCGACCTCTGCATGGACATGGCTGGTGAACGCCTTGTCGTTTCGCGGATAGTCGAAATTCGCGAACATGAAGTCCTGCCACACGAGGATGCCGAGTTCGTCGCAAAGCTCGAAGAACTCAGGCGTTTCGTATGTCATCGTCCCGCCGATGCGGATCATGTTCATGCCGGCGTCGGCGGCGAGACGCAGGAAGGGTTCGTAGTCTGCCCGCGTGCCCGGTAGGCGCACGATATCAGCCGTCGTCCAGACCGCACCTCGGCAGAAGACGGGCTCGCCATTCACCAGCAGGCCGAAACCCTCGCCATCGGCACCCCGATCGATTTCGATACACCGGAAGCCGGTCTTTCCGAGCGGATACTCAACGCCGTCTGAAACAAGCGTCAGCTCGTAAAGATGCGGAGTGCCATGCGTATGCGGCCACCACCGCTGAACTTCCGGCAACTTGATGATCGCCGAATAGTGGTTGTCACCGACTTTCTCGAAGCCCTGCTCGACCCCGCCGCAGCGAAGCAGCATCACGGGGTCTTCCGCATCCGTGTGCAGCGACACGCTGAGTCGGCCAATTCCGCTCTCTTCCAGCACGGCCCGGATCGAAACATTGTCGATCGAAACCGCGTTGCGGCGGACGAGCGTAATCGGCCTCCATGGACCGACGGCATGAATTTCTGGGCACCAGCCAGGCATATGGCCGAGCAGTGTCGTGCGAAAATTCTTGAGGCCTTGTGGCGTGATCATCTGCGGACGCCAGCGAGCGCGAGCGCCAGAATCGGCCAGATGAGGACCGAGCGCGCGGAAGCAGAGGGCCAGATCATCGCCGCCCGCCAGCGTGACCGGGATTTCATGGGCGGTGAACATGCTCTCGGAAGAGAGGATTTCTTGGCCGTTCAGAAAGACATGGCAGAGCGTCGCAAGCCCATCGAAACGAAGAATGGCATCACCGGGCTCGGCGTCGAAGAGCCTGCAGACGTACCAGGCATCTTTCGTCTCCAGGGATTCGGGATTTTCGCGATCAAAGAGACCGGCGCGCTCCAGCGCTTCGGCCACGGTTCCCGGAACGGGCGCGGCAATGAACTGGGAAGACGGCGGAATGTCGCGCGGAGTTGCGCACGCCCCAGGTTCCGTCAGAACCAAATTCCAACCTTCGGTGAGCGGGGCCTCTTCCGCGCCCACGCTCGCCAATCGCCCCCGCATGCTCAAGCCCCCGGTATCAAAGCCGCTCGGAAATCGAAGTCATCATGGAATCCCATGCATCCGCCGCGGGATCAAGTGCCGTCTGCAACGGCTCGAACTTTCTGCGCGTCACTGCGCGAGCCAGCTGGAACTGCACAGACTTCGCCACTTCGGAAATCCGCCGCGCATCTTCCTCCGCCCTGGTGAATTTTCCCGACGACAGCCAGGCAAGATGGTCCGCGGCCAGCTCGAAATTGGCGCCGAACTGGCGCAGCGTGTTGAAGGCATACTTGTGGAAGAAACCGAAGGGGCGATCAGCGATAGCCTCCACCTGCTGCGGAAACTGCTTGGCGAAAGCGCGGATTGGATTTTCAGCCGGCCGGCGCGAAAAATGCACTTTGAAAAGCCGGTCCGACACGTCGCGGATATGCTTCTCGCCAGAAAATCTCTCCGGAAATTTCGCGAATTCGGTATAGGGCAGGAAAGGCGGATTTTCCCTTTCCAGATGCATCTGGAAGAGGCCGTCGAAATCTTCCCCCTCAAGCTGAAAATAGCCGGCGTTGTGGAAATACTCGACCCGCTTGCCCGCCACATCCAGACGGTTGATCGCAACCGTCGTCTTGCCGTGCTCGCTACGATACGCCGTGCCCTGCGTGTCGGGCATATAAAACGAATCCATCTCGATCAGGCAGAGACGGCCGCGCGCAATCTGCGTTTCGACGTGACGCTCAACGCGATCAAAGATCGCAAGTTCGCTGACGCGAATGCCGTAAAGCGCCTCGAGGTCTTCGAGCGGCACCTTGAAGAAGGTGAACTGATCCCCTTCGAAATCCTGCGTCAGCGTAAAGCCCAGTATCGCTTCCGGCGGCAGCCCGAGCGTATTCAGGACTTCGATCCAGAGATCGGCATAACAGTTGGTTTCAGGCCACATGCGCTCGCTGGAATGGAGCGCATGCTGGCGGTAGCCATCGGGACGGACGGCCGGGAAGACGGATGACATCGAACGACTCAGCCCCAGAGCGCCTTGCGCACGCTGGCCGGCCATTCCTTCACGTCGAGGCCATGATGGTGGAAGAGCGCAAGCGCGATGCGCTCGAGGCCGAAGCCGACGCAGGCCGTATGCGCGACGCTGCCGTCTTCGAGATTGAGACCCCACTTCTGGCCGAAGGAGTCCTGATGATAGTTGAAGCTCATGCAGGCGGTCGGTTTGGCCGTCGAGGTGATCGGGATCAAGAGCTCGAACTTCAGGTTCTGGTCGCGCTGGTTGTTGACCATCATCTTGCCGGCGCGGCCGAAGAACGGGTCGTTGGCGACATCGATGATGACCTCGAGGCCGACCTGTTTCATCATCTCGACGCCGCGGTCCATCCAGCGCTGGCGGAATTCGGTGACGTGGCCTTCCGTGCCCATGCAGACATATTCGCGCATGCGGAAGAGTTGCTGGCGGGCCGGATCTTTCGAGGGCTCATGGCGGAAGCAATAGGATTGCAGGTCGAAGAGACCGCCCTTGGCCGGCAGGTTGCCGCGCTTGGCGATCGTCGGATAAAGCGGATAGCAGGCCGCCGGCGTCAGCACGATCTCGGTCGCTTCCTGGCCCTTCGTCCAGTCGTCTCCGACTTCCATGCACTGCAGCAGGCTCATGTGATCGAGTTCGCTGCCGCAGAAGCTGTGCACCGTCCCTGCGAGCTGCGGGAAGCTCTTCATGTAGCCGCTCTTTTCAAAAATCGCGCGGTTCATGCCGGGCGGGAAACGCATGGCTTCCGCGCCATCGGCGCCGCCGAATTTATCGATCAGGCGCTCGAAGGCGGTGATCACGTCTTCGAACTGGCCGCTGCGGCCGTAAAGCCCGTCAACGCCGGTATCAATCAGCAGGCCGGATTCGAAAAGCCGGTCCAGAAACGAGGTCTGCATATCCATGTGAGTCACCCCAGTAGGCTAGTGTCCTGCTTGTGGACGAGAAGCATGCTCGACGTGTTGCCGAGGATGCGGTCATTCGAGATCATCAGCTGCGCGGAATGGGCGTCGCGCAGATGGCGGCCGACGCTGAAGGGCGTGCCATTCTTGTAGCCCATGATGCCGCAGATCAGCATGACGTGGTTGACGATCTCAAGGATCGTTTCCGACGAGGCGATCTTCACGTTGTTCATGGCGACCGCAAAGCCCATCGACGACAACTTGTCGGGATCGGTCTTGGCGTCTTCATAGGCCTTGAGGCCGGCAACGACGTTCGACTTCACCATCTGCAGCAGGTTGGAAACTTCTGCGAGACGCAGCGCCCCCGGCGGCGGAGCACCCGGAGATTTCCGCGCCGCGGCGCGGACGAAAGCCTGCGCGCGAGAGACGGCATCGACAGCAATGCCATACCAGACCCCGCTCCAGAGGAGATGCGAAGAAGCAAGCATCGACTGCGCGGCGATTTCCGCAAAAGGCTTCGGCAGGATCTGAACAGCAGGCGCCTCGCCCTTGAACAGGAAGCCATCGGAGCAGGTGCCGCGCATGCCGAGCGTATTCCAGACATGCGTGCGCTCGAGCGTGTACTGGTCCTTCAAGAACGCAGTCAAAACCTGATCCGAGGATGCGGCCTCCGGATGGCTGCGCGAGGTGATCAGGATCGCGTCGGCATGCGAGCCGTAGGAAATGACCGTTGCGTCCTTTTCGAGGCGGCAGGTGTCACCGTCGACTTCGATAGCGCAGATGCTGTTGCGCAGATTGCCGCCGATACCACCTTCCGTCGTTGCCGAGGCGATCAGCAGCTGTTCTGTCGCGATGCGCTGCATGAAGCTCGCGTGCCATGCGCTCTCGACCCCGTGCTCGACGAGGCTTGAAAGCTTGATGTGATGCATGGCGAATACCATGGCGCTCGCGGCGCAGGCCTGGCCAAGAATGGAGCAGAGTTCGGCGATTTCCGTTGTCGTCGCACCCTCGCCGTCCAGGTGGCGGGGAACCTGAATGCCGAGCAAGCGTTCGGCCTTCATCGCATCGACCGCTTCGCGCGGGAAACGGCCTTCGGCGTCGACGATATCGGCGTATTTGGCCGCAATCTCGGCGACGCGCACGGCTCTCGCCGCGAAGCTTTCTTCCTTGATCTTGACCTGGAAGTTCATCACGCGACCTTCCGGCTATCCTTGATCAGATCGACCGTCTTTTCGATGGCGGAGATGCTGGCAAAGGATTTGCGGTTCAGGAGATTGTCGGGAAATTCGATATCGAAGGCTTCTTCGATGCCGAGCATGAGCTGCACAGAGGCAAAGGAAGTAAGACCGGCCGCGTAAAGATCGGCATCGTCGGCAACCTGGTCGATGGAAACAGGAAGCTTGCCAAATTTGGCTAGCAGTTCGCGGATTGTCTTGTTCATCCTTAAAACCTCCAAGATTGTCATGATCCCGAGCCGGCGAGGACTCGCCTTCATCATGGGCATTCTCTTAGGCCGGAAAACAAAACATTCCGCTAATTGGTCTGGTTAAATATGAGGAAGATTCGCGCTTAAAATTGTAGCAAGCACTTGGCGGCGATGGCTTTTATTTTTTGATCTACAGATACTTAGCTTTAGCTCCTGCCGTAGACGACGAGATTCCGTTGCGAGCTGAAAGTACGGAAATGATACGTTTCCGTCTCGAATCTTGCTATTCGGCGGGCGGATAGACATGCTCTCCGCCGGCGTAATCCGACACCGAAAAGCAGCCGTCCGCCGTCTTGCGGATAGAACTCTCTCCGATCACCGCCTTCCCGTAACCACCGGGGATGTCGAGGATATAGGTCGGCTGGCAAAGGCCGGAGATACGGCCGCGCAGCGAAGCGACGATCCTCTGGCCCTCTTCGATCGTCAGCCGGAAATGGCTGGTGCCAGGCGCAAGGTCGGGATGATGCAAATAGTAAGGCTTGATGCGCGTCTCGACAAAGGTCTTCATCAAATCCGCAAGAACGGCCGCATCGTCGTTGACGCCCTTCAGAAGCACGGACTGGCTGATCATGACGATTCCGGCATCGACCAGCCGTCCGCAGGCTGCGCGCGCCTCGCTCGTCATCTCGCGCGGGTGGTTGGCATGGAGGGCTATATACGTCGTCTTGCCGCTCGCCTTCAGCGATGCGATCAAGGCCGCATCGATCCTCTGCGGATCGACGACGGGCACGCGCGTGTGGAAGCGGATGATCTTCACATGATCGATGGCGGCGAGCTGGCACATGATCTCTTCGAGGCGGCGGGGCGAAAGGATCAGCGGATCGCCGCCGGTGAGGATGACTTCCCAGATTTCGGAGTGGCTGCGAATGTACTCGAAAGCCGCCTTCATTGCCGCCGGATCCAGCGTCCCGAGCCCCTGGGGGCCAACCATCTCCCGCCTGAAGCAGAAGCGGCAATAGACCGGACACACATGCACGGCCTTCAGGAGCACGCGGTCCGGATAGCGATGCACAATGCCTTCCACCGGACTGTGCGCATGATCTCCAATCGGGTCGGCGCGTTCTTCAGGGGTCATGGCAAGTTCGGCGGCATCCGGAATGAACTGACGCGCTATCGGGTCAGCCGGATCGGCGCGATCGATCAGCTTGGCAACGGTTGGCGTCAGGCCGATCGCATATCGGGCGGCGACCTCTTCCAGGGCCAACCGGTCGCGCTCGGCGATCAACCCGGCATTCGCCAGGTCATCGACGCTTTTGACCGGCCGGACGATATTCATCGGCCATACTCCGCGACAGGCGCCCAGAGCACTTGATCGATACGCGACGCACCTGTGGCGAGCATCACCAGCCGGTCGAAGCCCAGCGCGATGCCGCTGGCTTCCGGCATAATCGAAAGCGCCTCGAGGAAATCCTCGTCGATCGGGTAACGCTCGCCGTAGATGCGCGCTTTCTCGGCCATCTCGATTTCGAAGCGACGGCGCTGCTCGGTTGCATTCGTCAGTTCGCCGAAGCCGTTCGCCAGCTCGACGCCGCAGGCGTAAAGCTCGAAACGCTCGGCAACCCGTGGATCGCGGGCCGAAGGACGGGCGAGCGCTGCTTCGGATACCGGATACTCGTCAAGAATGGTCGCGCGGCCGAAGCCGAGATGCGGTTCTATCTTTTCGACGAGCACGCGGCTGAAGAGGTCCGCCCAGGCATCATCGGCCGAAACGCGCATGCCGTTCCGCCGCAGTTCGGAAGCCAGATGCTCCCGATCCGTCGACCCGTCGGTCGCGACCGAAGTAAGCAGATCGATGCCCGCATGGCGCTCGAACGCCTCGGCGACAGTGATACGCTCGGGCCCCGCGAATGGGTTGGCTTCGGCGCCCCGGTAGGTCAGCTTCGGCGTCTTGACGGTCTCGGCGGCAAGCGCCAGAAGCCGCACGCAATCCATCATCAATGTTTCGTAGCTTTCGTCGGCCCGATACCATTCCAGCATCGTGAATTCGGGATGATGGAGCGGGCCGCGCTCACGGTTTCGGTAGACATGGGCAAAGCAAGCGATGCGCTGTTCGCCCGCCGAAAGCAGCTTCTTGCAGGCAAATTCCGGCGATGTGTGCAGGTAGAAAGGCGCCGCCTGCCCGTCCGTCGTCAGAGCCTGTGTCGCAAAAGCGTGAAGATGCGCCTCATTCCCCGGCGAAACCTGCAGCGTCGCCGTATCGACCTCGATGAAATCCTCGCCTGCGAAGTAGCCGCGCACCGCCGCCTGGATCGCATTGCGCCCGATCAGGAAAGGGCGGCGATCCGCATGGACGCCGGGTGTCCACCAGGGAGACGCTTTGCCGCTCGTCAGGTTCATTCAAAGCTTTCTTCGCCGTATCGGTCAACGCGGGGGTGGCGTTTTGCCGGATTTTAGGATAGTTGCGCCCCAACGAAAAACAAATTTGCGTCTCCCGGGGATACTTCGGCAGATCCTCTACGACGCCGAATGCCGAGTTACAAGGAAGTCTTATGGTCAAGGTCATCGCCTCCTCCGTCCGCAAGGGCAACGTTCTCGACGTGGACGGCAAGCTCTACGTCGTTCTCACCGCCCAGAACTTTCACCCGGGCAAGGGCACGCCGGTCACTCAAGTTGACATGCGCCGCATCGTCGACGGCGTGAAGGTTTCCGAACGCTGGCGCACGACCGAGCAGGTCGAGCGTGCGTTCGTCGAAGACGTGAACTTCCAGTTCCTCTACGAAGACGGTGAAGGCTTCCACTTCATGAACCCGGCAACCTACGACCAGGTCGTCGTCGATGTCGACACCATGGGCGACCAGAAGGCCTACCTCCAGGAAGGCATGACCTGCATTCTGTCGATCCACGAAGGCATTCCGCTGGCGCTCGAACTGCCGCGCCATGTCACGCTCGAAATTGTCGAGACCGAGCCGGTCGTCAAGGGCCAGACGGCTTCCTCTTCTTACAAGCCGGCGATCCTTTCGAATGGCGTACGCACCCTGGTGCCGCCGCACATCGACGCAGGTACGCGCGTCGTCATCGCCACGGAAGACAACTCCTACGTTGAGCGCGCAAAGAACTGATCGCATCGGTTTTTTGGAAATTCGGACGGCCTGAAGCACCTGCTTCGGGCCGTTTTCGTTTGACGGCGGAATTCCGCGAATAACCGGTTGACCCGGCCCTTGGGACCGCCCCGATAAGGATGCGGTCAACGAACAAAGAGGTGATTCGTGAGTTACTCCGCACAGTTCCTAAGCCCGTCCGAAGCTGCCGGCAGGCTCGGCATCTCCCAAAAGGCCCTGCGCCTTTACGAACAGCGCGGCCTGATCGTGCCCGTCCGCACATCGTCGGGATGGCGCACTTATGGTCCCGCCGAGATGGCACGCGCCGCCGAAATCGTAGCCCTGCGCGCCCTCGGCCTCAGCCTGTCGCAGATCGGCCGCGTTCTGAAGGGCGATCCGCAATCGCTGGAGCCAGCCCTTGCTGCCCATCAGGCGACACTCGAAAACCGCATCGTTGAACTCGCCGGAGCCGTCGACAAGGTCCGCGCGTTGCGCGCCGACATCACCATCGGCCGCATGCCGAATGCAGGCGAGCTAGTCCGCCTGATGCAGCCGGCGCCTGCCATCGGTGTACCGTTCCGCCTGCCGTGGCCCTGGGGCGGTGAAGAATTCGAATTGCGCGAGATCCGGCCTCTGACCTTCATCACCGGCCCGCTTGGTAGCGGCAAGACCCGCCTCGCCCACGCAATTGCGGAAAACCTGCCCGATGCCCGTTTCCTCGGCCTCGACCGCCTGCAGGACGAAGCCGCAGAAGCGCACGCCCGGCTGGACGCCGATGCCGCGCTCAAGGAGCAGGTCGAGGAGATACTGCAATGGCTTGCAGAAGATGGAGCGACGATATCCCCAGCGCTGAAGGCGCTCGTCGTTGCGCTGCAGTCCGCCGCCTCGACCATCCATGTCATCGATATGGTCGAGCAGGGTTTGGAGCAGGCCTCCCAGGAAGCAGTAATTGCCTGGCTGCGCCGCCGCAGCGCCGAGGCAAAACCGCTTTTTCTAATGACCCGTTCTTCGGTGATCCTTGATCTGAACGCGATGGGACCGAAAGAGGCGATCATCCTCTGCCCGCCCAATCACAGCCCGCCGTTCTTCGTCGCGCCCTATCCGGGAACGCCGGGCTATGAGGTCGTCGCCTCCTGTCTCGCCCCGCCCGAGGTGCGCGCCCGCACCGAGGGCATGATCGCCTGGCGCCCGCAGGTCGCCTGACATGGAAAGGCCGGCAAACGCCGGCCTGTTCTCTCAGAGGTGAGGATTGCGCGGCCGGTACTTCTTGACAAGCCGTTGATTGACCTCGGCCGCACCCGGCATATTGGCGCTGAGATAAATAGGCGCATCTCCGGACTTCGAAAGTTCCGATGCCACTTCCGCGAAGATCGCATTCAAAACGGTCACACCGACGGCCGTGGAAACAGGCCCGACCTTGATGTCCGTGCCCGTGAGAGCAAGAACCGCATCGCCCGGCGGCAAGCCGTTGTCCAGCACGATATCGGCGGTATCCGCAAGCCGCCGCCGCCCGTTGGCAATCGCGCTTGAATAGGCAACCGAGGTGATTGCGATCACCTTCGCCCCGATCTCGCGTGCGTAATCCGCAGCCTCTATCGGCGCGGCGTTCACGCCCGAGTTCGAAGCAATGATGACGACATCGCCTGGCTGCACGCCGTATCGCTCCAGGACCGGCCGCACGAGGCCCTGAGTGCGCTCGTAGACTGAGCTGATGACTGCCCCCTCGTGCAGCATCGCAGAGCCGACGAGAATGGGCACCGTGAAGGCGAGCCCGCCGGCCCGATAGTGCACCTCTTCCGCCAGCATGTGCGAATGGCCGGTTCCGAACACGTAAACGCGCTTGTCGTTGCGTGCAGCATCGAGGATTGCCGCAGCCGCCTGACGCATCGGATCTTCGAGCGTGGACTTCAGTTGCCCCAGCCGCTCGATCAGGTTGGTAAAATACGCGTTGGTGATCGCCGTCATCGCTATTTCCTCTCCCCGCTGATCCAGGCCGCCGTAACTTCGATCTTGTCGGTCAGGTGGACGAGATCGGCGCGGTATCCCGGCGACAGCTGGCCATACCCTTCGAGACGCAGGAAGCGCGCCGGATAAAGCGTCGCCATGCGCAGGGCTTCGGCAAGCGTCAGGTCCAGATAGGCGACACAATAGCGGATACTGGAAGCCATATCGACGTCCGAGCCGGCAAGCGTTCCATCGGCCAGTACCACCTTGGAGCAGAAGCTGCCGCTTTCGCGATGAACGGTCCTGCCGTTCAATGTAAAACTGTCCTTGTCGGATCCGACGAGCGACATTGCATCGCTAACGAGGAAGAGCTTGCCTTCGCCGCGCTTGGCACGCAACGCCGTGCGCAGCGCCTTCGGATCGACATGATGGCCGTCGGCAATGATCCCGCACCACGTCGACGGATGATCGATCGCGGCGCCGACCAGACCGGGAGCGCGATGGCCCAACTGGCTCATGGCGTTGAAGAGATGGGTGACACCCCGCGCGCCGGCATCGAAACGCTCTTCGGCCTGCTCACTGGTGCAGTCCGAATGGCCGATGCTAACGATGACCCCGGCTTCGGCCAGTTCGCGAACCTGCGCGACCGTCACCTGCTCGGCGGCCATCGTTACAAGCAGCGTGCCGATCGCTTCGCGAGCCCTGATGAAGGCTTTGACATCCTTGTCTTCGACGGGACGCATCAGCTCGGCCAGATGGGCGCCCTTGCGAGCCGGCGCGAGATGCGGACCTTCCAGGTGAAGACCGGCGACGCCGCGATTTGTCTTGACCGCGTCCTTCGCGGCCTCGATCGCCGCCGCCGTCGCGTCTGCCGTATCGGTGATCAGTGTCGGCAACAGCGCCGTCGTGCCATAGCGACGATGTCCGTCGGCGATGATGTACATCGATTCCGGCGAAGGCTCGTCGTTCAGCATCCGCCCGCCACCGCCATTGACCTGCGCATCGATGAAACCGGCGGAAAGCACGCCACCGTCAAGCAAGATGGTTTCACCCTCGGGCAGCTCGCTGCGCGATACGATGCCCTCCACGCGGCCGTCGGCCACGATCAGCGCTTTCTCGTCGTGAAACCTCTCGCCGTCAAAAATCCGGGCGCCGGTGAAAATCTTGCGGGACATCAGATGGTCTCCGTGACCTTGAGCAGGTTCGCCGGCCTGTCGGGATCAAAGCCTTTGCGGCGCGTTACCGACTCGATCAAGCGATAGTAGACGAGAAGCGAAACCAGCGGATCGAGCAAACCGTTGCCCGTCGTCGGCACGCGCAGATTGATGCCGGGAAGCGGCTGCGCCGAGAATGGCACCGTGGTTGCGCCGAGCTTCTGCAGCCGTTCCAGCGCCTGAACGTTGTTGGCATAAGCGGCATCGTCCGGCGCGAAGGCGACGATGGGGAAACCCGGCTGGACGAGGCGCATAGGGCCATGCATCAGCTCGGCCAGCGAGAAGGCCTCGGCGTGAAGGCCGGATGTTTCCTTGGCCTTCAGGGCCGCCTCGAGCGCGATCGCAAATGCCGGGCCGCGGCCCGCTGTATAAAGCGATGTCGCATTGAAGAGCACGTCTTCAGCGGCTGCAGTATCAATACCTGCGGTCGCCGACAGCGCCTCCGGCAGCTTCTCCAGCGATGCCTGCAAATCGGCCGTGCCGGCGATTGCGGCCGTCACACCGGCGAGCGCCGCTGCCGAGGCAATGAAGGACTTCGTTGCGGCAACGCTCTTTTCTGCGCCCGCATTCAGCCCCAGCACGATGTCGGCCTGCTTGGCAAGAGGACTGTCGGTGACGTTGACAACGGCGATTGTCGTCGCGCCACCGCGCTTTGCAGCGTCCTGAAGGGCGACGATATCCGGGCTGGCCCCGGATTGCGAAACCGTGAAATGGACGCCGCCCTTTAGATGCAGGGGCGCGCCATAGACGGATGCGATCGATGGGCCGATGGAGGCGACGGGAACGCCGCAGGTGATCTCGAAAAGGTATTTGAAGAAGGTCGCGGCATGGTCGGAAGAGCCGCGTGCGGCAGTCGTAACAACGCTCGGCCTTGCCGAGGAGAAAAGCTTGGCGATTTCGGCAAAGACCGGCTTCTCCTTCTGCAGCATCGTCGCGGCGACGTCCGGCGACTGGCCCGACTCCTGCAGCATCAGCGACTGGTTCTCACTCATAGGTCATCTCCAATTCTCAATTCGGCGACGAAATCATAGGCATCGCCACGATAGTGCGAGCGGGTGTATTCAACGACGCGCTGGTCTTCCAGGCGCGAAATCCGTTCGATCAAGAGCGCCGGTGCACCGGTCTTCACGTTCAGCATCGAGGCCGAGGAAGGATCGAGCGTAACAGCTGTCAGCCGTTGCAGCGCCCGCACCGGCTTGTGCCCGCTTGCGGCCAGTGCATCGTAGAGCGATCCCTCGTCACCGGCATTGTCGTCCAGGAACTTGAGCGGCACAACGGCCCTTTCGATCGCCAGTGGCTGACCATCCGCGAGTCTGAGACGGTCGAGACGAAGAACAGGCTCCTCCTGTGCGAGTCCGAGCAGGAAAGCTTCTTCCGGCGACGGCGAAGTGATCGCACGCGACAATATCCTTGCCGCCGGCGAGCGGCCGCGCGAGCGCATATCGGCGGAGAAGGAGGAAAGACGCCAGAGCGGTTGCTCCATGCGTTCGACCTTGCTCGAAACGAACGTACCGCTGCCATGGCGAGATTCCAGCGTGCCGGAACTCATCAGATCACGATAGGCGGTTCGTACCGTCACGCGCCCGAGCTTGAGGGCTTCGGCAAGATCGCGCTCGCCGGGAAGGGCGGCACCCGGTTTAAGAAGGCCTTCCTGGATAAGGCCGGTCAGCGCCAGGGCCAACCGCTTGTAAAGCGGGCCAGTCATCGCCTCGTCGCGCAGACCGCGGGCATTGAGCTCCGTCACCAGACTGGTTCTATCCATAAGCCGATAATAGAACCTGTTTAGGACCAATTTTCAAGATAATTCTAGACCAGGAAAGCAAAACCCTCGTGACAAGCACGAGGGTTTCAAAGGCGACAGGGACCTATGATCAATTCTTGGTGAAGATGTAATCGGTTTCCTGCCGCAGGACTTCGCCTGGGCGCAACACCGCATTCGGAAAGCCCTGATGATTTATGGCGTCCGGCCAGACCTGGGTTTCCAGGCAGAAGCCCGCGAACGGCCCGTATTTGCGGCCGTCGAGGCCCGGAACGGCGACATTGAGCTTGAAGCCGGCATAGAACTGCACGCCAGGCTCTGTTGTCCGCACCTCCAGCGAGACGCCCGAATTGACGCTGCGCGCCAGCGCGACGGAACGCTTGGCAGTGCGCTCTTTCGAGAGGCAGAAGTTGTGATCGTAGAGCGCCTGCTCGCCGCCTTCGAACCGCTCCATCGGCGCCATCTCGCGGAAGTCGAACGCCGTGCCGGCGACGGGACCTAGCTCACCGGTCGGAATCTGTCGCTCGTCAGTCGGAAGGTAGTGATCCGCAGCGATCATAATGTCGTGTCCGAGCGCATCATCGCGGCCATCGAGATTGAAGTAAGCGTGCTGGCAGACATTGGCGAGTGTCGGCTGATCGGTGGTCGATTCGTAGACGATCGAGAATTCGCCGTTTCCGTGCACCCGGTAAGTCGCCTGGACCGTGCAGTTGCCAGGATAGCCCGCTCGGCCGTCCGGATCGACGATCTTCAAGACGACGCGATCGACATCGTGCTCGACGATCGTCCAGTTGCGCTTGGCGATGTTGTCGCTGCCGCCGTGCAGATGCGAGACACCCTTTTCATTGAGTTCCAGCTGATAGGCCTTGCCGTCCAGCGTGAACTTGCCGCCGCCGATCCGGTTGGCGCAGCGGCCGGGCGTGGCGCCGAAATAGGACGAGTGTGCCGGATAGTCGGCGAAATTATCGAACCCCAGAAGCAGCGGGGCGTCGTGACCTTCAAGCCGCAGGTCCTGAATGACAGCGCCCCAGGTCATGATCTTGGCGGTCAGGCCGCCGCCCTTGATCTCGACGCGGTAGACAGTTTCGCCGTCCTTCGTCGTTCCGAAAACTTCCCGTTCGAGCTTTTCAGCCATGGTCTGCCATCCGCAAATCTGTTGGGTTCAGGCCCCGAACCTGCCTCCATTTGCTGCGGCTCGCAACCACGAAATGCAAAAGCGACGCCGTCCCGCGACCTGGCACTGGCCGCCGGTCAGATTTTGGTGCCTATTTCGTCGAGGTTATAGGACGTCGTCTGGTAGATCTCGTTGATCCAGTTGCCGAAGAGCAGGTGGGCGTGGCTGCGCCAACGGTTCTGCGGCGGGAGCGACGGATCGTTATGCGGAAAATAATTGTGCGGCATCTTGATAGGCACGCCCGCATTCACATCGCGGAAGTATTCGTCCGAAAGCGACGTCGAATCGTATTCTACATGATTGAACATATAGAGCCGCTTGCCTCTTTCCTCATGTGCGAGACAGACGCCCATCTCGTCTGATTCCATCAGGATTTCGAGGCTTTCCGATTTATCGATGTCCGCGCGCCGCACCTCGGTCCAGCGCGAGACCGGAACTTCGAAATTATCCGAGAAGCCATTGAGATAGACGGACGAGGATTTCAGGTTCTTGTGGCGATAGATGCCGAAGGCCTTTTCCTTCAGCTCGTATTTCGGAACCTTGTGGAAGTGATAGATCGCCGCCATCGCGCCCCAGCAGACGTTCATCGTCGAATGGACGTGCGTCTCCGTCCAGTCGAAGATCCGCTGCATCTCTTTCCAGTAGGTCACATCCTCGTAAGGGAGGGTCTCAATCGGCGCGCCGGTGATGATGAAGCCGTCGAACTTGCGGTGCCTGACCTCTTCCCACGTCTCATAGAAGGCAAGCAGGTGATCTTCGGAAGTGTTTTTGGCCTTGTGGTTTCCGATGCGGACCAGCGAGAGCTCCACCTGCAGCGGCGTAGCACCGACCAACCGGGCGATCTGCACCTCGGTCTTGATCTTGTTCGGCATGAGATTGAGGAGTCCGATCTGCAGAGGGCGGATATCCTGACGGATTGCCGCCGTTTCCGTCATCACCCGGACCCCCTCATGAACGAGGGTTTCAAAAGCGGGCAGCGTATCGGGAATCTTGATGGGCATTGCGGTTACTCGATCAAAACAATGTGTACCGGCAAAATAAAAAACCGGCGGCGACAAGAATCGCTACCGGTCCGCACGCGGCCCTTTAGCGACTTATTTAACGTGGCTGCAAGCCGGCCGGCCAAATCACCACGAGGTCTCTTAGATAGCGCTAGCAGACACACGAATCAATCCGAATTCGCAAGCTGTACTTTGAGCTAGGGTCACTCACGCATTAATGGCTGGTAGAATCTGTTGCTGGACAGCACGCGTCACCATGTTAATCAGGGACTGTGGTACGCATAGGAAGTCACAATGAAAGTGGTCAAAGGCAGGCCGAGCATTCAAGCGCAGGATAGAGTAGGTTACGATTTAAGCCTCGGATACCGGCTGAAACTGATGTTCTCGGCATTCTGGGATTCCAATGCACGCGGGAAGATTCTGATTCTCGCGTTGATTCTGGTCGGTGTGATCCTGGCGACCGCCTACGGTCAGGTCGTCTTGAACCGCTGGAATGCGCCGTTCTACGATTCCTTGCAGCGCCGCGACGTCGGCGAGTTCTTTCATCAGCTTCAGGTCTTCGCGCTAATTGCCGGTTCGCTGCTGCTGCTGAACGTCGGTCAGGCATGGCTCAACCAGATGACCGCGCTTTATATGCGCGAAGGGCTGACCCGTGACCTCGTGGATCAGTGGCTGAAGCGCAAGCGTGCGCTGCGCCTCGCGTCATCGGGCCTGATCGGCGTCAACCCGGACCAGCGGCTGCATGAAGATGCCCGCAATCTCGCAGAAAGCACCACCGGCCTGACGCTCGGCCTTCTCCAGTCGACAATCCTGCTTGTCAGCTTCATCGGTGTCCTCTGGGAGCTTTCGAGCGGCTTCGTCTTCCATTTCCGCACCTACACCTTTGCAATCCCGGGCTACATGGTCTGGGCTGCGGTCTTCTATGCTGCATCCGCCTCCATCCTCAGCCAGATCGTCGGCCGGAAACTGGTGAAACTGAACGCCGACCGCTTCTCGAAGGAGGCGGAGCTCCGCTTCTCGCTGATGCATGCGAACGAGAATCTGCCGGCGATTACCGTCGCCCGCGGCGAGGAAAACGAACGGCAACGGATCAATACGGACATCACCACGGTCCTTGCCATCCTGAAGCGGCTGACGATGGCGACCACCAACCTGACCTGGGTTTCGGCCGGTTACGGCTGGCTGGTCATCGTCATCCCGATCATCGTCGCGGCTCCGGCCTATTTCTCGGGTAGCCTGACCTTCGGCGAGCTGATGATGTCGGTTGGCGCCTTCAACCAAGTGAACACGGCACTGCGCTGGTATGTCGCCAATTTCGGCCCAATTGCCGAATGGCGTGCCACGCTGATGCGCGTGACCGATTTCCGCTATGCCCTGCAGGGGATCGACGAGCCGCTCAATCCGAAGAATGTAATTGCCTACCAGGATAACGCCGATACGCTGACCCTCAAGAATGTCAGGATCGCCGCCAAGCTCGGAGAGGAAGTCGATTACTGCGGCGGCTTTGCCGTCCGCGAGAAGGATGTCACGATCAAGGCTGGCGAGAAGGTCATGATCAATGGCGATCACAACGTGAACCGCAAACTGCTGTTCCAGGCACTCGCCGGCGTCTGGCCCTGCGGCAACGGCAAGATAGGGCTGCCGCCCGCCAAGGACATCCTGTTCGTTCCGGAAGTGGCCTATATACCGGGCGGCACGCTGCGTGAAGCCCTGTCCTTCCCTGAACCGGCAACGGCCTACGAGGACGATGCCGTCAAGGCAGCACTCGAAAAGGCCGGTCTCCACCACCTCATAGGACGGCTCGACACGCGGGCCCGGTGGGACAAGATCCTGGAGGCAGACGAACAGAAGGCAATCGGCTTCGCCCGTCTGCTCCTGGCCCGCCCGCGCTGGGTGGTTTTCGACGAAGTGCTCGAAGGCCTGGAGCCGGAATGGCAGTCGACGCTGACGAACCTGCTGGCCGACCTGCCCGATATGACGATTATTTATATCGGCCGGTCGGAAATCTACATGGAAGTCTTGCAGCCGCGCGTTCTGCATCTGGAGGCGCTCACTGCGAAGACGGAAGTTTTGGCTCCGCCAAAGGCGGGCACCGGCAGGCCGGCCAAGCCTGCCCGGGTGCTCTAGGCTAGAAGCTTACATTGGCGTAATGCCGCTCAGCCCGACGGACACCTGGCCAGCGGAAACACTGCCGTCGGATGCCTTCTCCGCGCTAACGATAACGCCCGCACCCGGCTTGAGGTCATCCTTGGTCGCTGGCGCTAGGGTGACGATCTGCGTTCCGTCGGGAATGGAGATCGTCTTCTCCTTGCCTTGCCAAGCTAGGGTGATGGTGTGGCCGTTAACGGCCTTTACCGCGTTGCTGACGGTTGCATTGGTCATGTCGCTATTCGGTTTCGCGTCCCAGGGGCGGTCGCCTTCCCCGGTCCCTTTCATCGAAGCCGGAAAGATCAGCACCTGGATTGCATCGTTCGGACCATTGCTCTTCGGCATGGAGCCGACGCCGACGAAGTCGCCTGGTTTGATGTCATCGACCGACGCAGGCTTGATGCCGCTGACTTTCCAGCCAGCTTTCATCGCGATCTTCTGTTCGACGCCCTCGCGCGTCTTGACCATCAGCGTATCGCCGCTGAGGCTTTCGATCGAGCCACGAATGCGGACGCGCTGCGTGTCTGCGGCCTGACTATATTGAGCTGCACAAAGGGTGATCGCACCGGCGGTTGCCACTGCGAAAATTCCGGAATAGAGCCTTCTAGACATATAACTTTTCCTCGTCGCCATGATCGGCATATCCCCGGCTGCCGCGGCGAACTCTAGGCCTGCTGCCGGCTACCGGCGAATCAAGGAAATGTGAGAGCTTAGCCCTCGAGCTCTTCCCTCAGCATCTCGAGCTCAAGCCATTCCTCTTCCATCGTCGTCAGGCTGTCGCGCAGCTTTTCCATTTCGGCTGCGAGCTTGTTGAAAGCGGCGGGATCCTTGGTGAAAAGGTTCGGGTCCGCCATCTTTTCTTCGCGCTTGGCGATCTCGGCTTCGGCCTTGGCCATCTCCTTCGGCAGGTTGTCGAGCGCGAACTTCTGCTTGAAGGAAAGCTTCCCCTTCGCCTTCGGCGCTTCGGAAGCCTGCGTCGCCTCGCCCTTCGGCTTTTCTGCGGCTTTCTCCGCCTTACGCCGCTCCTCCATGGCGCCCTTGCGCTGCGCCAGCATGTCGGAATAGCCGCCCGCATATTCGATCCACCGGCCGTCAGGCGCATCGGGAACAGCGGGCGCGATGGTCGAGGTCACCGTCCGGTCGAGAAAATCGCGGTCGTGGCTGACAAGGATGACGGTTCCGGGAAAACCAACAACGATTTCCTGCAGCAGGTCCAGCGTCTCGATGTCAAGATCGTTGGTCGGTTCGTCAAGGATCAAGAGATTGGTCGGCCGCGAAAGGATGCGGGCCAGCATCAGCCGCGCACGCTCGCCGCCGGACAGGTTCTTTATAGGCGTGCGTGCCTGCTCCGGCTGGAAGAGGAACTCCTTCATGTAGCCGGTCACATGACGCTGCTCGCCGTTCACCAGCAGGTTCTCGCCGCGTCCGTCGGTCAGATAATTCGCAAGCGTATCCTCCGGATTGAGGTCCTCGCGCTTCTGGTCGAGCGTTGCGATTTCAAGATTGGTTCCGAGCTTCACGGTTCCGCTATCCGGCGAGAGCTGACCGGTCAGCATCTTGAGCAGTGTTGTCTTACCCGCGCCATTCGGCCCGACAAGACCGATGCAATCGCCACGATGAACGCGGATCGAGAACGGCGCGACGATCAGCCGATCGCCGAATGTCTTTTTTATCTTTTCCGCCTCGATGACGAGCTTGCCGGATTCCTGAGCGTCGGAAGCGGTGGCCTGGACCGTGCCCTGCGGTCCTTTGTGGCCACGATACTGCGACCGCATGGTCTGTAGTTCGCCGAGGCGGCGCATATTGCGTTTGCGCCGGGCGGTCACACCGTAGCGTAGCCAGTGCTCTTCGCGCTCGATTGCTTTGCCGAGCTTATGCTGTTCCAGTTCTTCGGCCTCGAGCACCTGATCACGCCAGGCTTCGAAATGCCCAAAGCCCCTGTCGAGGCGCCGCGACGTGCCGCGGTCGAGCCAGACGGTCGCCGTTGAAACCTTTTCGAGGAAGCGGCGGTCGTGCGAGATCAATACGAGCGCGCTGCGGCTCTTCTGAAGCTCTCCTTCCAGCCACTCGATGGTCGGCAGGTCGAGATGGTTCGTCGGCTCGCCCAACAGAAGGATATCCGGTTCGGGCGCCAGCACGCGGGCAAGCGCTGCGCGACGGGCTTCACCGCCGGACAGGCTGTTCGGGTCCTCTTCCCCGGTGAGGCCGAGGTGTGAGAGAAGGTAGGCGACACGATAGGGGTCATCTCCCGGTCCAAGACCGGCTTCCGCGTAAGCCTGCACCGTCTTGAACGCGGCAAAGTCCGGCGCCTGCTCCAGATAGCGCACCGTCGAGGAAGGATGGCGGAAAACCTCGCCCGATTGCGCTTCGGCAATTCCTGCAGCGATCTTCAGAAGGGTCGATTTGCCCGACCCGTTGCGCCCAACCAGGCAGATCTTGTCGCCGGGCTCAACCTGCAGGTTCGCGCCCGCAAGGAGGGGCGTTCCGCCGAAGCTCAGGAAGATGTTGTCGAGTTTCAGGATAGGGGGGGGCCAAAAATCAGACTCCGGAAAGATCATAAGGACGGGCAAGGACGATCGCCCGGCCGCTGCCGAGCGTGAAACGAACCTTTCCCTCCGCGACGTTGGAAATGGTGCGCGAGGAGCCAAAGGGCAGATGGAAATCTGCGAGCGGATAGCGCGCATTCTCGATGTGGAGACCCCGAAGCTCACTGAAGCCGGATACCGAAAAAAGGCTGCTCTTCGGCAGGTCGATCTCCATCGAGCCGGGAATAAGCGGAACGGCCTCCTCCTTTCCGGAGGTGAGCAGAACGTCGAAGCCCTGCTCGGCAAGGCTGACGGCATAGAGCAGATGCTGCAGCGCGTGATCCGAACGCTCGCCGCTGAGCGCCCCGGCAAGGACCAGCCGTCTGGCACCGCGCGCGATCGCCTCGGAAACCGCGATCTCGCCGTCCGTGGCAGCCTTGGCCGTCGGGTAGGGTTGCCTTGGAACATCCGGAAAGGCGCCTGCAAGATCGGCCGGCGTGGAGTCGAAATCCCCCACCCAAAGCTCTGGCACCACGCCAAGCGCTGCCGCATGTCGCATGCCGCCATCGGCCGCGATAAAGCGGCTGCCAAGGACGGCGCCGCGCAGACGTTCGGTCAGGACGAGTTCACCGCCGAGCAGGATCGTGAAGATGGATTGGCTCATGGGCATTGCCCATAGCGCAAAGCGGGGGTCAAGGGAAAGGGGCAGCGATCAGCCGGGCGTATCCTTGTCGCGCGACAGGAAGACCTCTTCATAGCCGTCGATGAAACGCTCGAAGAGCGCCGCAAAGTCTTCGACATCTTTCGTCGGCCAGTCGGCGACAATCTCCGAAATGAATGACAATTTCTGTGCCCGGATCTCCGAAAGAAGCCGCTGTCCGAGCGGGGTCAGGACGACGATGATACGCCGCGCGTCTGCCTGGGACGCTTTGCGGCGAAGCACGTTGCGGCTGACCATATCTGCGACGATGCGGCTGGCACGCGACGGATCGATGCGCAGCATCTCGGCGATGGTACCAACCGTGACTTCGCCGGTCGTCTGAGTCCGGCGGAGCGCGTCGAGGACATCAAGGTGCGAGAGTTCGAGACCGGGCGCCACACTCTCGATCGCCAGCCGGCCGATCAGCCGGCGGCCGGTCATCAGGCGCAGGCGAGTCATGCTGCGGCCGATGCGCGGCACACCGATGGCATCCGGCGAATCCTGGTCGAGTTCGGCAGGTTTGGTCATGGTTTCATTCATTCGCAAATCATAACAGAGCTTGTGGCAGATGAGA
Source organism: Rhizobium sp. P32RR-XVIII (assembly GCF_012641395.1). Lineage (GTDB taxonomy): Bacteria > Pseudomonadota > Alphaproteobacteria > Rhizobiales > Rhizobiaceae > Rhizobium. Next base: position 126,403 of record NZ_JABAIH010000007.1, read on the forward strand.
ATATGCAAATGTCACTCATCTGTCATTGACATTTATATGCTAATAGCACATAAATTTGCCAATCAAAGCCAGAAAGTTTCCTCATGAATATGCAATTAGCGCCCGCACCGCTCGTGACCGATCACCGGCGGCGGCTCATCCTCTTCTTCTTTTTGATGATCTCCATGTTCATGGCGATGCTCGACAATCAGATCGTATCCACGGCGTTGCCGACGATCGTCGGTGAGTTCGGCCACCTCGAACGCTTCGGCTGGATCGGCTCGGCATATTTGCTGTCGCTCAGCGCCGTCATGCCTGTTTACGGCAAGCTCGGCGATCTCTTCGGCCGAAAATATGTGATGATGGCGGCGATTGCCTTGTTCACCTTCGGCTCGGCCGTTTGTGGTCTCGCCGTCTCCATGAATACCCTGATCGCGGCCCGCGTTCTGCAGGGGCTCGGCGGTGGCGGCATTATGGTTTCGATCTTCGCCGTCAACGCCGATCTTTTCGAACCGCGCGAGCGGGCGCGCTACCAAAGCTATTCCAGCCTCACCCTGATGGCCTCCAGCGCCATCGGACCGGTGCTTGGCGGCATGATGAGCGACCTTTTCGGCTGGCGTTCGATCTTTCTGGTCAACGTGCCGATCGGGTTTGTGGTCCTCGTCGGCCTTGCGCTCATGCTGCCCTACCGCAAGCCGCAGCGTCGCCCGAAAATTGACTATGCCGGCGCCATCCTCTTGGCGCTGACGACCACCAGCATCGTGATGACGGCCGATGGCAGCGAGCTTTTCGGCTCCCTCGTTTCGCCGCTAAGCCTCGCCATCGTCGGTTTCGGCATCGTCTGTGCCGTTGCCTGGATCTTCGTCGAGCGCCGTGCACCCGAGCCGATCGTTCCCTTGACCCTTTTTCGCAATCCCGTCTTCAGCCTGCTCTTGGTGATCTCCGTTATGAGCGGCGGCATAGCAATCGGCATGGTGAACTACTTTGCCCTCTTTCTGCAGACGACGACTGGTCTTTCGCCGTCGCAAGCCGGGCTGCTCTTCGTTCTTCTGACGACTGGACTGGTCTGCGGCTCGCTCTCCGCCGGGCGCATCATCTCGATAACCGGGCGATACAAGCCCTTCGCGATTGCGAGCTTCAGCTGCAGCGCGATTGCCTTTGCTCTGATCTCGCAGGTCCATGCGGGAACACCGATCGCCTTGATCGGCGCGATCCTGGCGCTGCATGGTATCGGTATCGGTCTTGCTCAGCAGGTGCCGGTCATCGGGGTGCAGAATGCCGCGCCGCCGCGTGACGTTGGCGCGGCGACTGGCTCGGTGACACTGTCGCGCATGGGGGGCGCGTCGATCGCAATTTCGATCTACGGGGCAATCATCGCGTCGCAACTCTCTAATGCCGGGCAATCCATTCCAGGGGTTGCCAATATCAAGGAACTGACGCCGAAGATGCTGGCAGCCCTTCCCGAAGCAAGCCGCCACGCCGTCGCCGATGCCTATGCCGCCGCTTTCTCGCCGCTCTTCATGACCTCCTGTGCCATCGCCCTTATCGGCCTTTTGGCAGCGGTCATACTGAAGCCGGTTCAGCTCCCGCGATCGGAGAGCGAAGCGGCAAATTCGGCAGCGGCCGCGGAAGCCGCCGAATAGTTGCAACGGCGCCTTCGCCCTTGTCATAAAGCCTTCATGGCGATACATCTGCCGACGCTCTAACGGGGTGCCGGATGTCCGCAAGGACACCCGGCTGAGAGGCTTACAGCCAACCCGCGGAACCTGATCCGGTTAACACCGGCGGAGGGATTAGACGCGTGACATTCGGCAACGCCCTTTTCCCGCTCAAACGAAACCAAGGAGGAGGCGCGCCATGTCCGGCCGCACATCGATCATCGCTTCGCTGACCGCAGCATTCTTCGCCGCGACACTCGGCTTGACGGCCGCTCACGCCGCGAAAAAGGCGCTGACCATCTATACCTATGAAAGTTTCACGTCCGAATGGGGACCAGGCCCGAAGGTCAAGGCAGCTTTCGAGAAAACATGCGGCTGCACGATCAATTTCGTCAGCGTCGCCGATGGCGTCGCACTGCTTTCGCGCCTGAAGCTGGAAGGCGCCTCAACCAAAGCCGACGTCGTGCTCGGCATCGACACCAACCTCATCACCGAAGCCAAGGAGACCGGCCTCTTCGACACAAGCGGTGTCGATGCAAGTGCCCTGAAAGTGCCGGGTGGCTTCGCGGACGATGTCTTCGTTCCCTACGATTACGGCCACTTCGCCATCGTCTACGACACCCAGGCGATCAAGAACCCGCCGCAGAGCATGAAGGATCTGGTCGAGGGCGATCCTTCGCAGAAGATCGTCATCGAGGATCCGCGAACCTCCACGCCGGGCCTCGGCCTGCTGCTCTGGGTCAAGGCCGTCTATGGCGACAAGGCGCCGGAAGCCTGGGCCAAACTGAAGAACCGCATCCTGACGGTGACGCCTGGCTGGTCGGAGGCTTACGGCTTGTTCACCAAGGGCGAAGCTCCGATGGTTCTCTCCTACACCACGTCTCCGGCCTATCACATGGTCGCCGAAAATACCGATCGCTACCAGGCCGCCGCTTTCTCCGAAGGTCACTATATCCAGATCGAAGTCGCAGGCCTGCTGAAGAACGCGCCGCACAAGGATCTCGCCCGCGACTTCCTGAAATTCATGGTGACACCTGGCTTCCAGGATACGATCCCGACGAACAACTGGATGATGCCGGTTTCCGCCACCTCCGCGCCGTTGCCGGATGCCTTCGGTAAACTCGTCACGCCCTCCAAGACCTTTCTGATGAGCCCTGACGAGGTTGCCCAAAACCGCAAGGCCTGGATCGACGAGTGGCTCACGGCCATGAGCATGAACTGATGCTGCAGACCGCGGCCGAGCGACAACGTGCATTGACCGGCGGGGCGGTCGGCCTCGCCGCCATCGGGTTGTTCGTCGGCCTCGCAGCGTTCTCGTTGCTTCTTGCCGGTGGCGGATCAGCCGTCGCCGGCATTCTTCTCGACCCCTATATCCTCCGGGTGCTGCGCTTTACAGTGCTGCAGGCACTGCTTTCAACCGCGCTTTCCATCATCCTTGCGATCCCGGTCGCACGCGCGCTCGCCCGCCAGCCGCATTTTGCCGGCCGCATCTGGATCATTCGTCTGATGGCGGTCCCAATGGGGCTGCCCGTGCTGATCGGCGCGCTGGGACTGATTGGCATATGGGGCAGGCAGGGGCTGCTGAATGCGCTGCTGATGCAGCTTGGACTTGCCGAACCCGTGAGCATCTATGGGTTGACCGGCATTCTCCTCGCTCACGTCTTCTTCAATCTGCCGCTTGCCTGCCGGCTGATGCTCGCCGGTCTCGAGCGAGTACCATCGGAATACTGGCTGATGGCAAGCAGTCTCGGCATGCGCCCGCCGTCGATCTTCCGCTTCATCGAATGGCCGGCGATCCGCCCACTCATTGCGGGTATCGCCGGGCTGATCTTCATGCTGTGTGCCACCAGCTTTACGCTGGTCCTGACCCTGGGTGGTGGGCCGGCAGCGACGACGATCGAGGTTGCGATCTATCAGTCGCTGCGCTTCGATTTCGATCCGGGTCGCGCAATCGCTCTGTCGCTCCTGCAGATCGCGCTCACCGCGATGATCCTCGGCGCGATGTCCCTTCTTCCGCTCGCCGCGGATGAGGGTTTGACCACAGGCAAGGACATCAAGCGGCTGGATGGCGTGAGCGCAAGAGTGACCGACGCCCTGATTTTATTGATTGCCGTGCTCTTTCTCGGCCTTCCGCTCGTCTCTGTCATCATGGCAGGGCTGCGCGCCGATCTCTTGAAGCTGCTGAGGGAACAGATCTTCTGGCAGTCAGCGGGAATGAGCTTCGCGATTTCGCTTTCGGCGGCTTTGCTCTCCATCATCCTCTCGATGGCCATCATTCGCGCCCGGCATGCCATCGCCTCGTCGCGGCGTCGCGGCGTCGCCAGCAAGTCCTTTTTCACAGCCATGGGCAGCGCCTCGGCGATGATCCTGCTTGTGCCGCCGGTTGTGCTCGCCACCGGATGGTTCATGGCACTTCGACCCTTCGGCGATGCCTCGCGCTTCGCGCCGCTGATCGTCGTTCTCATCAACATGCTGATGGCACTGCCCTTTGTCATGCGCGTGCTGGAGCCAGCCTATGTCGTCCACCAGCGCCGGACGCAGAAACTCGCGGCAAGCCTCGGCATTACTGGCACCGCACGGTGGAGACTCATCGATTGGCCGGCGTTGAGAAAACCTCTGCTGACTGCGCTGTCATTCGCCATGGCGCTCTCGCTCGGCGACCTTGGCGCCGTTGCGCTCTTCGGCTCCGAAGGCTTCGTCACATTGCCCTGGCTCGTCTATAGCCGCATGGGTAGCTACCGGACGAACGACGCCGACGGTCTTGCATTGATCCTCGGCATGATCTGCCTGCTGCTGACCATCGCCGGAACCGCGGGGCAGTCAAAACAAGGGAGCGAGAGTGGTGGCCGCTGACCAAGCCGGGATCGAAATGCAGAACGTCCGGCTGAAGCTCGGCGCGCACGTTTTTCAATTCGACTGCCACCTCCCGGCAGGCCGGATCATCGCAGTGAGCGGCCCGTCCGGCTCCGGAAAAACGACCTTCCTCAACCTGCTCGCAGGTTTCGAAAAGCCCGATAGCGGCCGCGTGCTGATGCATGGCAGAGGCGTAACAGCAGTCCATCCCGCCGAACGCCCGGTCTCAATTGTCTTCCAGGACAACAATCTCTTCGCGCATCTCGATATCCTGACCAATGTCGGTCTCGGTATCGATCCTGCGCTGAGGCTTAGGGTCGAAGACCGGAGAACCATCTCCCAAGCGCTGGAAAAGGTTGGCCTCGCCGGTTTCGAAAGGCGCTTGCCCGCAACGCTTTCAGGCGGCGAGCGACAGCGGGCTGCATTTGCGCGGGCACTTGTGCGCAAGCGGGCCGTCCTCTTGCTGGACGAACCTTTTGCGGCCCTTGACCCCGGCCTGCGTACCGGCATGGCGGACCTGCTGATCGACCTGCACAAGGAAACTGGCAACACGGTCGTTATCGTTTCGCACGATCCTAATGAGGTGCGCCGCGTAGCCGATTACGGTGTTTCCATAGATAAGGGAACGATTGCTCTTGCTGCACCGCTTGCGGATTATCTCCCGCACGAAGACACCCCGCGCTAAGGTAATTTCGGCAAGGTTGACGAATCTCGCCGCAGTGATGGCACTTTCGCCACAATTTCATCGGAGCGAGAGAAACTCCTTAACTACGTTGCGGTTGCGAGTTAGCATAAGCGCTATAATTACGCAGAGTCTCGCTATGCAACCGACACGAAAATCAGTTACAGCAGTGGCTCGGGTATTCCCGTTGCGCAGTGCGAGACCCGGGATGGAAGCCTGTTGAACCCCGTTGGAATCGGTCGGATCGGACACGCAGCAAACCGGCCGAAAGACAAGATGACTCGGAGAGCTAGACTGGACAGCATGACGACGTGGAAACGCCCTGCGCCCTCCAGTAACGTGTTTTCCGCTACCCCCAGGTGGAGCCGCCGTGCGTTCCTCTTGTCCGCGGCTGCGGTAGCGCTCAGTAGCTGCCAGTCCATCCTAGAGCAAACATATCAGCCGACTGTCTCGCCCTCGGCCAATCCGCAGATCGTCGACGAAGTACAAAAGAACGATCCGCGTGCAGCCATGGGCGCGCGCGAACACCCGCGTATCGTTGCGAGCTATGGCGGTGAGTACAAGGATGCCAAGACCGAACGCCTTGTCGCCCGCATCGCCGGCGCGCTGACGGCGGTGTCGGAAAACCCCAGCCAGTCCTACCGGATCACAATATTGAATTCGCCGGCGATCAACGCCTTCGCGCTGCCGGGCGGCTATCTTTACGTGACCCGTGGTCTGCTGGCACTCGCCAATGATGCTTCGGAAGTCGCGGCTGTGCTCTCGCATGAGATGGGCCACGTTACCGCCAATCACGGCATCGAGCGCCAGAAGCGCGAGGAGGCGGAAGTCATTGCCAGCCGTGTGGTTGCCGAGGTGCTGTCAAGCGACGTTGCCGGCAAGCAGGCCCTTGCCCGAGGAAAGCTGCGTCTCGCGGCCTTTTCCCGGCAGCAGGAACTGCAGGCTGACGTGATCGGCGTCCGCATGCTGGGTGAGGCAGGTTATGATCCTTACGCCGCCGCTCGTTTCCTCGATTCCATGGGGGCCTATAGCCGCTTTATGTCCGCCGATCCTGAGGCGGACCAGAGCCTGGACTTCCTTTCGAGCCACCCGAACTCGGCGCAGCGCATCGAACTCGCACGCGAGCACGCCCGAGCCTTCGGCCAGGAAGGCACCGTCGGCGACACGGGCCACGGTTATTACCTTGATGGTATCGACGGTCTTCTGTACGGCGACAGCCCGGAGGAAGGCTATGTACGCGGCCAGACCTTCCTGCATGGCGGCCTCGGCATTCGCTTCGACGTGCCGCCGGACTTCACCATCGACAACAAAGTCGAAGCCGTCATGGCGACCGGTCCGGGCGATGTGGCGATCCGCTTCGATGGTGTGGCGGACAGCGGTAACCAGAGCCTGACCAATTACATATCGAGCGGTTGGGTCACCGGCCTCGATCCCTCTACGATCCGGCCGATCACGCTCAACGGGATGGAAGCGGCAACGGCACGCGCCAGCGCGGATCGATGGGATTTCGACGTCACGGTGATACGCAACAATTCACAGATCTTCCGCTTCCTCACGGCCGTTCCGAAGGGCAATGCCACGCTGGAGCAGACGGCAGACGTCCTGCGCGCCAGCTTCCGTCGCATGACGCCGCAGGAAGCCGCAACGTTGAAGCCTCTCAGGGTCCGCGTCGTCACCGTTCGGCCCGGTGAAAACATTACGACGCTGGCAGCCCGGATGATGGGCACGGATCGCAAGCTCGACCTCTTCAAGCTGATCAATGCCCTCCCGACCGGCGCATCGGTGTCGCCCGGCGACCGCGTGAAAATCATTTCCGAATAAAAGAACCCGGCTTTTTAGCCGGGTGAAGTGGTGCTGCTGGAACTAAAGAGACTTTCAAGCATGCGCCGCCATATGCGGATCCGCGCTGACAAGGGCGGTGCGCAATTTTTCCATCGCGCGGCTCTCGATCTGGCGAACGCGTTCCTTCGAGATACCGAGATCGGCGCCGAGCTCCTCGAGCGTAGCGCCTTCTTCTGCAAGACGGCGTGCTGCAATGATCTTCATTTCACGTTCGTTCAGGTGCTTCAGCGCCGACGTCAGCCAGACACGGCGTCGCTCGCCGTCGATCATATTGGACACCTGTTCGTCCGGCAGGGGATCTTCGCTGACCAGAAAGTCCATCTTTTCGGCGCTGTCGGCGTCGCCTGAAACGGACGGCGCCTGCAGCGAGGCATCATTGCCGGAAAGACGAGCATCCATCGTCTGCACGTCGGCGAGGCTGACACCGAGGGCTGCGGCTATTTCCTGATGGATGGATTGAAGCGTCAGGTGCGAGTCGCCTCTGGCGAGCTTGGCGCGAAGACGGCGCAGATTGAAGAAGAGGGCCTTTTGGGCCGAACTCGTGCCGCCGCGGACAATGGACCAGTTGCGCAGAATATAATCCTGGATCGAGGCGCGGATCCACCAGCTTGCGTAAGTGGAAAAACGCACCTCGCGCTCCGGCTCGAAGCGAGCCGCCGCCTCCAGAAGGCCGACATAGCCTTCCTGAACGAGATCGCTCATCGGCAAACCGAAGTTGCGAAACTTACCCGCCATCGAGATGACGAGGCGCATATGAGCCATCGCGATCTGGTTGCGGGCCCCACGATCTTCGTTGTCCTTCCAACGGAGAGCGAGATCATGTTCTTCTTCGCGAGCAAGATACGGAGCCGCCATGGCGATTTTAATCATGCGCCGGTCTGCAGACATGTTCTTCATATCGGTCTCCTAAAAATCAGGCCTCGTGCCCTGGAAAGAAAACAAACGAGATTTGTTTAGAGAGCCTCACACCAATCCGGCGTCCCAATGCGTAAAGGCCCCGCTCCTGGATTTTTCAGGAGGGAGCCCTATCTCTTCATCATGTGCCGGTAAGGCGGTAAGGCTGGACCTGTTTCTTCAAGTTGCCGGCCTGGCAAATCGTGGAAAGCATGATCCGCTCCTCATCGAACGTTTACAGGATTGCGAACATTCGGCGAGGGCCGAATGCAGTCCGCACTGACGTCCAAGAAACGCGGCAGGCCAGAAAAAGTTCCACAAAAAAACCCGGCTGAAAGCCGGGCTTTTTCTTGAAACAATGCGACGGTATTTAAGCCGCTTCGTCCTGCGACTCGTCCTCGTCGATGGCCTTGCCGCGCTTCGGCCCCTTGTTGAGGTTCGTCTCGACGATCCGCACGGCCTCCGTTTCCGACATCTTGTTCACAGCGGCAATTTCGCGCGCCATGCGATCAAGCGCAGCTTCATAGAGCTGGCGCTCGGAATAGGACTGCTCTGGCTGATTTTCGGCGCGATAAAGATCGCGAACCACCTCAGCGATGGAAATCAGGTCGCCGGAATTGATCTTGGCATCGTATTCCTGGGCGCGGCGGGACCACATGGTACGCTTTACGCGCGCCTTTCCCTGCACCACCTTCAGAGCGCGCTCCACGAAATCGGTTTCCGAAAGCTTGCGCATGCCAATGCTCATGGCCTTGGCAACCGGGACTTTCAGGCGCATCTTGTCCTTCTCGAAATCGATAACGAAAAGTTCCAGCTTCATGCCGGCGACTTCTTGCTCTTCGATAGCGGTGATGGTACCGACGCCATGAGCGGGGTACACGATCGATTCACCGGTCTTGAAGCCATGGCGTGCTGCTGAAGGTTTTTTCTGCTGGATCGTCATTCTAATCAAAAACTCCCTATTACGCGTCCGGCGGCGGCCGGAGCCGGGTCAGTCAGGCCCGGATGAGACGGATCAGTTCCGTCGGGTGACTTCACTCTGGTCCCACCAGACCGAAGCAAAAGAAGCTCTTGCGCGCGATCAAGGATCGAACAGCCCAAGGCATTGATATGTTACGGGGAACCGCGTACGGATTTCTTTTGCTTTCGTGATGGTTTTGGGCACACTCGTGCCTCAAATGGATCAGTGTGCGAAACCTATCACAAAAATATGACGAAATCAATAATTTGCTTAAGATGGGCCATGCACGCAGCACATGGCACGCATTTAAGCAGAGCATAATTCAAACGTTTAAGCTGCCTGTGAACCCGATTTCACGGGCAGGCAATCATCAGTCGCCCGAACCCGGCTTCTCGGAGAAATACTGCTCGAACTTGCCGGTTTGGCCATCCATCTCCTTGGCTTCCGGCAGCGGTTCTTTCTTGACGGTGATGTTGGGCCAGATGCTGGCATATTCTGCGTTGATCCTCAGCCACTTATCCAGCCCCGGTTCGGTGTCCGGCTTGATGGCCTCAGCAGGACATTCCGGCTCACAGACGCCGCAATCGATGCATTCGTCAGGATGAATGACGAGGAAATTCTCTCCTTCATAGAAGCAGTCGACGGGGCAGACTTCCACACAGTCGGTATATTTGCAGCGAACGCAATTGTCGGTCACGACATAGGTCATGGAGAACTCCAGGAATTTCATGTAGGCGGGGCGGGCAACCTGGAACGTCGCACCATTCCCCCAAGCCGGAGGACAGCGTGGGCAGGCTTGGGAGCAAGTCGCACTCCCCGGCAAGTTGCCTGTGACGTACCGGCTTTGCCGCCGGATTTCAAGAATAAACGATCTCCCTGCCCCGGCTTGAGAGACAGAGTTTTCTAATCGTCGTCCGACGTCAGCCTGTCGATTGCGCGCCGTTCCTTTTTTGTCGGCCGCCCGGTGCCCGTCGCACGGATCGCCTGCTCGTAAGGCGTGAGACGTTTTGCCTCATCCGGTGGCGGCGTCAGATCCTCGTAGAGCAGTTTTGCCTCCTCGAAAGGCCCGCGCCGTTCGCCCGGCGCCTTCACGATCAGAACAACGCCCCGACGCTCAAGCGCAAGGTCGATACGGTCGCCCGCCTTCACGGTCTGGCTGGGGAGCTGTACGCGCTCGCCGTTGAGGCGAACATGGCCTGATTGGATGTGGCTTTGCGCCAGGGAACGCGACTTCACCATGCGCGTGAAGAACAGCCACTTGTCGATGCGCTGCCGCGAACCGCTTTCTGGCTGTGTCTCCTTGCGCATAGGCTATTTCTTCATCTGCTCCTTCAAGGCAGCGAGCTTTGCGAAAGGAGAATCCGGATCGATTGGCTTTTCCTTCCGCGGTGGCTTCGCCTCGAAGCGCAGCGGCTGGGAGCCGCCGCGATTGTTGTTGCGTTCATTACGATCCTTGCGGTCGCCACGATCCTGACGGTCGCCCCGCTGCTCGTTGCGATCGCCACGGCCCTGATGCGGCTTTCCGCCGTCGCGACCGCGGTCCTGACGTTTTCCATCGCGGCCTTCGCGACGGTTGCCTTCGCCGCCTTCCCCACCATTGCCACTATGCCGCCGGTTGCCCTGCTGCTGACGTTCGCCGCCGCGGCGCTCACCTTGTTGACCGCGTGCCTGGCGGTGGTTGTCGTTGCGGCCGCCGAGCCGCCACAGAAGAACCGGCTTCGGTTCGACAGCCTCGCCGGCTTCCGATGTCTCCGCCGCAGATCCTTCGGCAGTCTCGGCTTCCGTTGCAGGCTTGGCTTCCGTTTCCGGCACCTCGGAGGCTGCTTCTTCGGTTGTGCTGTCGGCGTCGTCGTGATCTGCCTTCTCGGCGGCGTCCTCGGAGGAGGTTTCCGCTGCTGGAGCGACAGACGCGTCCTGAGCAGCCAGATGAGTTGCCGCTTCTCCGGCCGTCACGGGATCGGCGCGATAACCTAGGCCCTTGAGGATCTCTTCCATGTCCTCCAGCGTCGCGCCGAGAATCGAAAGCATCGCTGTCGTCGTCGTGAAGCGGCGGCCGTCGTAGGCGCCTTCCGGCCGGTTTGCCTGGCCAGGCTTCCACTGCAGCAACGGACGGATGATGTCCGCGAGCCGCTCGAGAATATCGATGCGGACGGCGCGCTTGCCGAGAAAACGGAAGCCGGCGAGCTTGTAGAAGGCCCGCTCGAAGCTCGGATCGGTCACGACGGACGTGCGGCCGGCAGCAAGCACCGGAATCAGATCGCCATAACCCGGCTTTTCCAAGCCGTCGTTTTTCAAGGCCCACAGCAGGGTGATGAGTTCGGCCGGAGCCGGCTTCAAAAGTGCCGGAACGAAAATGTGGTACGCGCCGAAGCGAACACCATATCGGCGCATGGAAGCGCGCGCGTCCTGATCCAGCGACTTCACCTCTTCCGTCACGTCGCGGCGGAAGAGCACGCCGAGATTTTCGACGAGTTGAAACGCAAGTCCCTTAGCAAGGCCCTGCAGGTCCTCAGCGCGCGAAAGATCATCGAGCGACTTCAGAACCGTGCTGATATGATGATTGACGAAGCGTTCGATGCGCGCGGCAACGTGATCGCGCGCGTTCCCCGTGAGCTGTTCGTCCGCGAGCAGGATAACACGGGGGCGCATGATGTGGTCGCTGCCGGCAAGGCGGGCGATCGGATCGCCGAGCCAGCGGACGAGACCATCAGAACTTATCGCCAGATCGCTGTTTCCGGCAGCATGGAGGCGTGCGGCACGAGCCTCGAATTCCAGGGCAAGCGCCTTTTGCGAAGCAGCCTGGATTGCCTTTGCATCCGGTCCGTCCGCACCCGAAATGGGGGTAAACCGAAAACCGGACAACTGTCCCACATGATGTCCTTCAACAAAGACATCGCCATTCACACTGATTTCAGCTTCCAGCATCGCATTCTCTCTCAGGCGCTTCATGAGCACAGATGTCCTGCGATCAACAAAGCGTTTCGTCAACCTCTCATGTAACGCATCGGACAATCGATCTTCGATTTCCCGCGTCTTTTCCTGCCAGTGTGTCGGATCGGCAAGCCAGCCGGGTCGATTCGACACATAGGTCCAGGTTCTTATCTGCGCGATTCGTGCCGAAAGCGTGTCAATTTCGCCGTCCGTACGATCCGCGCGATGCACCTGCTCTGCGAGAAACCCCTCGTTCACCGTGCCATAGCGCACGAGATCGGAAAAGAGGGTCGAGATCAGATCGGCATGCTGTGCGGGCGTGATACGCCTATAGTCCGGCAGGGCGCAAGCTTCCCATAGCTTCTCCACGCGCTGCGGACTGGTAGCCAAGTCAATAACTTCCGGATAGCGAGCCAGTTGCTCCAGAGCTTGCTGGTCGACGGCGGGCAAGGCACGCGTCAAGCCTTGCTCGCGCGGCGGAGTTTCCAGACTTGCCCGCAACGAGCGTATCGAGGAGAAATCGAGGTCCGTCGTCCGCCACTGCAGGACTTTGACATTGTCGAATTCGTGCGCCTCGATCCGCTGCACCAATTCCTCGTCGAAAGGCTGCACTTGCCCCGTCACCCCAAAGGTGCCGTCACGCATATGACGGCCGGCGCGTCCGGCAATCTGTCCGAGTTCGGCGGGATTGAGATTGCGGAACTGATAGCCGTCGAATTTGCGGTCCTGCGCAAAAGCGACGTGATCGACATCCAGGTTGAGGCCCATTCCGATCGCATCGGTCGCCACGAGGTATTCGACATCGCCTGCCTGGTAGAGCGCGACCTGGGCATTTCGGGTGCGGGGGCTCAGCGCGCCGAGAACAACCGCGGCTCCTCCACGCTGGCGCCGAATCAATTCCGCAATGGCGTAGACCTCATCTGCCGAGAAGGCGACGATAGCCGTCCGCTGGGGAAGACGGGTAGTCTTCTTCTGACCAGCATAGAGGAGTTGCGACAGTCTTGGACGCTCGACAACGGTAATACCCGGCAGGAGCTGCTGGAGAATGGGACGCATCGTACCAGCGCCGAGTAGCAGGGTCTCGTCGCGGCCGCGCAGATGCAGAATACGGTCGGTGAAAATATGGCCGCGTTCGAGATCACCGGCGAGCTGGACCTCGTCGATGGCGACAAAGGCAGCCTTTGTCTCGCGCGGCATGGCCTCCACCGTGCACACGGAAAAGCGCGCATTCGGCGGAGAAATTTTCTCCTCGCCAGTGACGAGCGCGACGTTCTGCGCGCCGACTTTTTCGACCACACGCGTATAGACCTCACGCGCCAGCAGACGCAGCGGCAGCCCGATCACGCCGGTACCGCTCGCAACCATGCGCTCGATAGCATAGTGGGTCTTGCCTGTATTGGTCGGCCCGAGCACCGCGGTCACGCCGCGCCCGCTCAGTATCATGGGCTGCGATGTCAGTTTCATTGTCCATGCAAGTGAGGCGGGGAGCCTCAGGGTCAAGGGCGCTTTGTTTCCTAAGCAGACAACACATGGACAGGTGCCTCTTCAAACGCAAGAGGCGAGCTGCAAACTCGATTCAAAAAATGGCGCTAAGTCGCTGTTTTCAGATTCGGAACAGCCTGAGAACGAATCAGCGACGAATCGGTGACTCTCCGTGATTCAGCTTTTGTTCACGGCTAAGTATTGGTTTTGAATCGGTTTTTCCTACTAGATGCTGAATCAGGCTACACGCCGTGTCCTAGTTTCGGAAGCCGGATTCGCACCGATCGGCACTCCGTCGTACCGCACCTGCATTAACCATTGATCAAATGCAGAACGAATCGCCTACGAATCACCGACACCCGGCGTTTCCGGATTTGTTCACCGCAACATATTGTATTTGAATATAATTTTAACCATAAAGCTCGAATGGAAAGCTGACCATGCGCCGCTGTTTGAGCGGCTTTGTTAAGATTTGAACGGCGCGCCTGCGCAATGCACCGATAGGCAGAAAAATCACCGGCGTCTCATCCCAACCGGGAACAAAAAAGACAGATGCGTGTTTATTGTCCATTCGTCACGGCGAATTGGAGGAATTCAAAACATGCTCGGAACAATACTTCTTATTATTCTTATTCTGCTCCTGCTTGGTGCCCTGCCGAATTGGGGTTATAGCCGTGGCTGGGGCTATGGACCTTCCGGCGGTTTGGGGCTAGTTCTCATTATCGTTCTTATCCTTGTTTTAATGGGCCGAATTTAGCGGCTTGTAACCTACGGAGAAAAGACATGATGAAGAGAATTGCCATCGTAGCCGCTATGGTAGGCGCACTTGCGGCCTGCACCCCGACTGAACAAGGAACGGCAATTGGTGCCGGCACTGGGGCGATCATCGGTGGCGCTGTGAGCAACAGCTGGGGCGGCGCTGCAGTCGGCGCTGTTGCCGGTGGTCTTGCTGGGGCGCTGATCGGCCAGTCCGTGGAACACCGCGGCTACTGCGTCTATCGCGACCGGTATGGCCGCCGCTACGAAGCACGTTGCCCACGCCGTTACTGAGAACTGCCATTAGAAGGGTTCAGACGGGCGCTTCGGCGCCCGTTTTTGTTTATGCTCGCCGTCAACAATATGTTGACGATCGGTCATGAAAGGCAAATCTACCGCGCCTCGGGCGTAAGGCGCATATTCCTTGTCAACATCACGGCAATAAGCCTGTGTAAGAAAGGAACGGATCTCATGGCTCAGATCATTTTGAATTCCGCTCTCGCCATCCTTGTCGCGGCAGCATTTCTCACGACAACCGCAGCCGCCCTGCGCGGCGACGATCGGGCGGCGCAGAAAGTTCCGGTCAAGGCAAGGAACGAGCGCCACCGTAGGTGACGCAAGCTTCATCGCGCAGACTTAGACGAAGAACTGGCCGCCATTCGCCGTAATCGTCGATCCGGTGATGAAGCCGGCATCGTCCGACACCAGGAAGGTAACGCAGCGGGCGATTTCTTCCGGGTCGCCAAGGCGGCCGACAGGGATCTGAGGAATGATCTTTTCGTTGAGTACCTTCTCGGGAACGGCAAGAACCATTTCCGTACCGATATATCCCGGGCAGACGGCGTTGACTGTAATGTTCTTCGCCGCCCCTTCCTGCGCAAGGGCCTTCGTAAAGCCGAGATCGCCTGCCTTGGCGGCTGAGTAGTTCACCTGCCCCATCTGGCCCTTCTGGCCGTTGATGGACGAGATGTTGACGATCCGCCCGAAGCTGCGGTCGCGCATTCCGCCCCAGACCTGGTGCGTCATGTTGAACAGGCCTGTGAGGTTCGTATTGATAACGTCGTGCCACTGCTGCGGCGTCATCTTGTGGAACATTGCGTCGCGGGTGATGCCGGCATTGTTGACCAACACTTCGACTGGACCGAGTTCGTCCGCTACTTTGTCGATGCCCTTACCGCAAGCGTCGTAATCCGAAACATCCCACTTGAAGACCGGAATGCCGGTCACCTCGTGGAAGGCCTTCGCCTTTTCGTCATTGCCGGCATAGTTGGCAGCGACCCTGTATCCCACGTTCCTGAGCGCCATCGAAATGGCGGCGCCGATTCCACGGGTGCCGCCGGTGACCAGAGCCACTCTGCTCATATTTCGCTCCCCTCGTTCTAGTTCCGCCTTTGCTCAGGCGCTGGTGAATCGTTGGTTCCAAGGCCTATTCAGAGCGCCTCGAAGCACATGGCGACGCCCATGCCGCCGCCGATGCAAAGAGTGGCAAGCCCCTTCTTTGCGCCACGCCGTTTCATTTCAAAGAGCAAGGTGTTGAGGACCCGTGCCCCGGATGCACCGATCGGATGGCCGATCGCAATTGCTCCTCCATTGACATTGACGATTGCGGGATCCCAGCCAAGATCCTTGTTCACTGCGCAGGCTTGAGCCGCAAAGGCTTCGTTTGCCTCGACCAGATCGAGGTCTCCGACCGACCAGCCGGCTTTTTCTAGTGCCTTGCGCGACGCAGGGATCGGGCCAGTACCCATGACCTGGGGATCGACGCCGGCAGTTGCCCAGGAAACGATGCGTGCAAGCGGCTGAACCCCGCGCCTGCCGGCTTCTGCTTCCGTCATCAGCACGGCAGCTGCCGCACCATCGTTGATCCCCGAGGCATTCCCGGCCGTTACCGTGCCGTCCTTGTCGAAGGCCGGCCGAAGCTTCCCCATGGTATCGAGCGTTGCTCCGTGACGGATATATTCGTCGGCATCCACCGTCACATCGCCCTTGCGCGTCTGGATGACGAAGGGAACGATCTCGTCCTTGAAGCGGCCTGCCTTCTGGGCAGCTTCGGCTTTATTCTGCGAGGACACCGCGAACTCATCCTGATCGGCGCGGGAAAGCTGCCACTGACGAGCGACATTTTCGGCCGTGATGCCCATGTGGTAGCCATAGAAAGCATCCATCAAGCCGTCTTTGATCATGGTGTCGACCATTTTCATGTCGCCCATCTTGGTGCCACCGCGCAGGTGCGCGGCATGCGGTGCCATCGACATGGACTCCTGGCCGCCAGCCACGATGATCTTTGCATCCCCCATGGCGATCTGTTGCATGCCGAGCGCCACGGCGCGCAGCCCCGAGCCGCAAAGCTGGTTCACGCCCCAGGCCGTCGCCTCCTTGGGAACCCCTGCCTTCATGGCGGCCTGGCGAGCCGGATTTTGTCCTTCTCCCGCTTGAAGCACTTGGCCGAGGATGACCTCGTCGACTTCCGCCGCATCAACGCCCGCGCGCTCAAGTGCGCCCTTGATGGCGGTTGCTCCAAGCTCGTGCGCCGGGACAGTGGCGAATGCACCATTGAAAGAGCCGACCGCTGTGCGGGCTGCGCTGGCGATGACGATCGATGAATTGCTCATGGGGGCCTCCTCGTTTCCTTCATCATTTATAAGTTGAAACTGGCAAAGCTTTGGCCCCGAGTCAAACGGCAACACGATGACAACGCAATTTTCGTGAGCGCTTACGAAAATGCAATTTTATGCCTTTAGGCAAAGGAGTTGCCGCATCGCACAAAGAGATTGTCACCGGGCTTCTTTTGCGTCTACAGTCTGTAGCGGAGGAGTATCCATAACAATCAGACGGGGATCAGGAGACTGATATGGCCAAGAACGAGGGTCAGATAATTATCAAGAAATACGCCAACCGCCGCCTCTACAACACGGGCACCAGCACCTACGTGACGCTGGAAGATTTGGCGGAGATGGTAAAAAGGGGGGAGGACTTTACGGTACAGGATGCAAAGACCGGTGACGACATCACGCATTCGGTCTTGACCCAGATCATCTTCGAGCAGGAATCGAAGACGGGGAACACCTTGCTGCCTATTTCCTTCCTGCGTCAGCTCATCACCTATTATGGCGATCAAATGCAAATGGTGGTTCCGACCTTCCTGGAACATTCCATGCGCGCCTTCACCGAACAGCAGTCTCAGATGCGCGAGCAAGTGACCCGTGCCTTTGGCGAAACGCCGCTCGGCAAGAACCTGCAGCTGCCGATGCAGATGGTCGAAGAGCAGGTCCGCCGCAACACCGAGATGTTCCAACAGGCCATGCAAATGTTCTCTCCGTTTATGACGCCCCCTGCAAAGGAGACGAAAAAGACAGAGTCGAAGGACATCGACGAGCTGAAGGAACAGCTGCGGGCGCTGCAGAACAAGCTCGATAGTCTTTAAGGCTCAGAGCCCGATCGACACATCGCGCCCGGCACTGCGGATCGAAACGGCAAATCCGCCGATCACGTCTATCAGCGCAACCGTCATCAGGATGAAGAACACCTGCGTTGCCGCGTCCTGCACGAGCAGGAACTCGACCAGGAAGGCGATGAAAACGAGCATCGACAACATGTGGTTGACTAGGCTGCCGGATCCGTGGCGGGTAGCCCGCAAGAGTTCGAAAAACAGAACCACCAGAGCCACGACGATGAAGAGATCGCCAAGCGACATGCTCCAGATCGCACCGGAAATCATCGAAAGAACGATGACGTCCTGCTGAAGCGCGGGAATACCACCGCTGCCCATCAAGCCGAGCATCGCCATATTGTAGAGAATAAACGGAATTACCATCAGCGGCACTGCAGCGATCATCTTGTCATTCCCCCTCTTTGACTGGGGAATACTGCAGCAGATCTCGACGCAACTTCAAGTCGTCGAAATAGATAAATGCTCAAAAGCAAAAGGCCGGCGTTGAAGCCGGCCTTTTAAATCCTCACGGACCAGAACCTGAAAGCTTATGCGCTTTCCTTCGGCGTCAGAACCTGACGGCCGCGATACATACCGGTCTTCAGATCGATATGATGCGGACGGCGCAGTTCGCCGGAGTTCTTGTCTTCAACATAGGTCGGAGCCTTGAGTGCGTCTGCAGAACGGCGCATACCGCGCTTGGACGGGCTCGTTTTTCTCTTCGGTACAGCCATTTTACATACTCCAATTCACAGGCAACACATTCCCGGCCAAGCTGGCGGCCGAAACGGACGTATCGCGATTTCGGAAATTTCGCGCGCTTATACATGCCTTGAAGTTGGTTGACCAGTCCCCAAACGCATTTTTTGCGATTCTGGCGAATGACGGCTCAGGCCTCGTCTTCAGGGACGATCCAGGGCTCCGCCCGGGCGGCAGCTTCCCACTTCAACCAGGCCGGATGCGCCTTCACCGCCGCGATGTAACTCAGCGTGTCACTGGCGGTCACGAGATCATAGACATCGAAGCGGTTGACGACCGGGGCAAACATCGCATCGACGGCCGAGAAGGCACCGAAGAGGAAGGGACCGCCGGAGGCGGCGCGCATTTCCCGCCAGATCGTTTCGATGCGCGCAACGTCGTCCATCACGCCATCGGGAAGCGCGATCTTGGCTCTCTCGCGCCGGATGTTCATCGGGCAAGCACCTCTGAGCGCCCGGAAGCTGGAGAGCATCTCCATCGAGACCGAGCGCGCCGCGGCGCGTTGGGCTCGATCGTTGGGCCAAAGCCCCGCTTCCGGATAGAGCTCGGACACATACTCGATGATGGAAAGAGATTCCCAGACCTGCAGATTGCCGTGACGCAGAACCGGGACCCTGCCCGTCGGCGAGATTTCCCTGAAGCGCGGATTGCCTGCGGGGAAATCAAAGGGGATCAGAATTTCCTCGAAGGGAATTCCGGCCGCTTCCATCGCAATCCATGGCCGGAACGACCATGAGGAATAATTTTTGTTGCCAATGTAGAGAGTAAGCTTGTCCATGGGCCATCCGCGCTTTGAATTCGAAGCGAACTTACCGGCGGCCTAGGGCGGCGACCAATGAATAATTCATGCCCTAGTCATAAATGCATCTGATGTAATCGCCGGACCCTTGGGCCCGGCGCTCGATGACGGCAGCAAGCCTCCGAAGGCCACGGCCGGGTTTTCCGGCATTGCGATCGATCGGGTTCGGAAGCGAAACGGCCAGAAGGGCAGCCTGGCGCCGCGACAGCTTGGAAGCGGGTACCTTGAAGTGGTAACGCGCCGCCGCCTCGATGCCGTAAACGCCCGGTCCCCACTCGGCGATGTTAAGATAGATCTCCATCAGCCGGCGCTTCGTCCAGACGAGATCCGAAGCCACCGCCAGCGGCAGTTCGAGCGCCTTGCGCACAAAGGAGCGGCTGTTCCACAAAAACAGGTTCTTGGCCGTCTGCATGGGAATTGTGCTGCCGCCGCGAGTGCTTTCGCCATTGAGCGTATCTTCGACCAGCATGCGCATTTCCCCCCAGTCCACACCGTCGTGGAAGCAGTATTGCCCATCCTCGGACATCATCACCGACTGGACGAGAACCGGCGAGATGTCATCGATAGAGATCCATTGCCGGTCGTAACCCCGCAAAAGCAAGAGATCACGCAACATCAGGGTCGAGACGGGGTGAATGAAAGGGATGAGATACACGAAGATCAGGACGTAAGGCAGGATCAGAAGTCCGGCGATCGCAAGGACGATGCGCATCATGATCGATCGGCTCTGAAGCCAAGCGAACAAACGGCGATGAGCCGGCATCGCAATGCTGTCCTCTCTTTCCGGCGTAATATCCAATCTGCGAGCCCGACCTGTTCCCTGCGTTCTCATACCGTTTGCCGGGCTTGAAGGCCAGAGCGCAACCGAAAACTTGCCTCAGTCATCTACAATTCCATTGCAACCGCGCTGCTGCTCGTGCCAAAGAGCGCGCATGGACGCGAGCCCCGAAGCCTTCGAAACACGCTTGAAAACCAACGCCCGGGAAATCGAGGCGGTGCTGGATAGGCTGCTTTCGGATCGCATGCTCAACGATGAAATCGACCGCCCCGAGAATCTGAGGGCGGCGATGCATTATGCGGTGCTGAACGGTGGCAAACGACTGCGTCCGCTCCTCGTCGTGGAGAGCGCGCTTCTCCTCGGCGGAGACAAGGAGGCAGCCTTGAGAGTAGCTGCGGCGCTCGAATGCGTTCATTGCTACTCGCTCGTCCATGACGATCTGCCCGCCATGGACGACGACGATCTGCGCCGCGGCAAACCAACGGTTCACATCGCCTTCGACGAAGCCACCGCAATCCTCGCAGGCGACAGCCTTTTGACCTATGCCTTCGACATCATCGCCGCTGACGAGACAAAACTTCCCGATCAAAGCAAGGTGGCTCTGACCCTCGCGCTCGCGCGCGCCGCGGGCTTGGGTGGGATGGCCGGCGGCCAGGCACTGGATCTCGCGGCCGAGAAGAACGCGCCCGGCGAGCCGGGTATCGTTACATTGCAGGCGATGAAGACCGGAGCCTTGATCCGCTTTGCCTGTGAGGCAGGTGCGATCGTCGCAGGCGCGCCGAGCGATGACCGCAAGCGTCTGCGCGCCTTCGGCGAGAAGATCGGGCTCGCCTTCCAGCTCGCAGACGACATTCTCGATCTCACCTCGGATGCCGCCACAATGGGCAAGGCGACGGGCAAGGATGCCGGACGTGGCAAGGGCACGCTAGTTGGCCTCCATGGCATCGATTGGGCGGAAGCCAGGCTTGCTGAGCATGTGCGCGAGGCCGAAGCACTGCTGTCTCCTTACGCCGAGCGCAGTACCATCCTGGCCGAAGCGGCTCGCTTCATCGCCGGACGCAAGAGCTGAAAAAGCGTCACCGGGACAATATTTCCGCCGACATACGAGACGCAGTCTCTTGTCGATCGCCGGGAGCTCGGCCTAGAAAACGGGGCATACAGCCAACCGGCCGAACAAGAGACGCAAGATGCGCGAAACCCTGTCCTACCTGCCGCAAATTCTCCCTGCCTACATCGCCTATATCATCGCCGTCATCAGCCCCGGCCCGGCAGTCATGGCGATAATATCCACCTCGATGACACAGGGCCGCAAAGCGGGCATGACGATCGCGCTTGGGATTTTCGGCGGCTCCTTCACCTGGGCCTGCGCTGCCGCCCTCGGGCTTGCGACGATCCTGCAGACCTATGCCATCGCTCTGGAAATCCTGAAGGTCTTCGGCGGGCTCTATCTGCTATACCTCGCCTACAAAGCCTTCAAGGCGATGCGCGCCGGCAAGGATATTCCACGGACAGCGGACGAAAGGAAGCTCTCGACCAAAGCCCTGTTGTTGCGTGGTTACGGCATCCACGTCACCAATCCCAAGGCGATCTTCGCCTGGCTTGCGATCATCGCGCTCGGCATGCCGCAAGGCGCTCCGGCTTCGGTTGCCGTGCTCATCATCGCCGTCTGCATGATTACCGGCTTTACGATCTTCATGGGATATGCGGCGCTGTTTTCGACGCCGCATGCGCTGAAGGTCTATCGCGGGCTGCGCCGCTGGATCGAAGGCGCGATGTCTGCCTTCTACTGCTTTGCAGGATTGAAGCTGCTCACCAGCCGGATCTAATTGGCTTATTCAGCAGCGGTCTTCTGGCCGAAACGCTTTTCTATGTAGTCGACGACCAGCGCCTCGAAGTCCGAAGCAATCTTCGGCCCGCGCAGCGTCAGCGCCTTCTTGCCGTCGATGAAAACCGGTGCGGCCGGCGTTTCGCCGGTGCCGGGCAGCGAAATGCCGATATCGGCATGCTTGCTTTCTCCGGGTCCGTTGACGATGCAGCCCATGACCGCGACGTTCAGCGCTTCGACGCCCGGATATTTCTCGCGCCAGACCGGCATGTTCTTGCGGATGTCGTTCTGGATGTTCTGCGCCAGCTCCTGGAAAACCGTCGAAGTCGTACGGCCGCAACCCGGGCAGGCGGCAACGACCGGCACGAACTGCCGGAAACCCATGACTTGCAGCAGTTCCTGCGCCACCTGCACTTCGCGCGTGCGGTCGCCATTCGGCTCTGGGGTCAGCGAAACGCGGATCGTATCGCCGATGCCGTGCTGGAGCACGTAGCCCATGGCTGCAGACGAGGCGACGATACCCTTGGTGCCCATGCCGGCTTCGGTGAGGCCGAGATGAAGAGCGTGATCGGAGCGCTCCGACAGCATCGAATAGACGGCGATCAGATCCTGAACCTGGCTGACCTTGGCCGACAGGATAATGCGGTTGCGCGGCAAGCCGATCTCTTCTGCGAGATTGGCGGAGATCAGCGCCGATTGCACGATTGCCTCGCGGGTGACCTGACGGGCCGAAAGCGGCGAGCCTGCCTGGGCGTTCTGATCCATCAGCGCCGTCAGGAGGTCTTGGTCGAGCGAACCCCAATTGACGCCGATGCGCACCGGCTTGTCGTAGCGGATCGCCATCTCGATAATTTCGGCGAACTGCTTGTCCTTCTTGTCCTTGAAGCCGACATTGCCGGGATTGATCCGATATTTCGCAAGCGCTTCAGCGCAGGCCGGATGATCGGCGAGCAACTTGTGGCCGATATAGTGGAAATCGCCGACAAGCGGCACATCAAGGCCGAGGCGTAGCAGCCGCTCGCGAATCTTCGGAACGGCTGCAGCGCTTTCATCGCGATCGACGGTGATGCGCACGAGTTCCGACCCTGCCTTGAAGAGGGCCGCCACCTGCGCGACCGTGGAATCGACATCCGCCGTATCGGTATTCGTCATCGACTGCACGACGACCGGCGCACCACCGCCGACGATGACGCCACCTACGTCGACAGCGACGGAAGCCCGGCGCGGTTTCGGATCAAAATCGCTGGCTGAGGACATGGATAGAGCTCTTGAACCCTTCAAATTCGTGCTTTCAGGTGGATCATACCTGCTTTCTTGTCAACGCCCAACGCATCACTTTTGCTCGGCGGTGCTAGTGGCCACTGCCGGAAATGCCGTCTGCGTAGCGTGCAAGCCTTGAGAAGACCAGCACGACGACCAGCAACACCGGCAACGCCATGAAGACCACGCCGAAACCGACATGTTCGGCGACGAAACCGATTACAGACGGTGCGACCAGCATCCCGGAATAGCCCATCGTCGTGACGACCGAGAGACCGATTCCTGCTTTCAGGCCAGGAACATTGCCCGCCGCAGAAAAGGCGATCGGCACCATGTTCGAAATGCCGATGCCGCAGAATGCAAAACCCATGATCGCGATCTCGGCGCTCGGCGCGAAAGCGGCGGCGAGCATGCCCACAATGGCAAAGAGGGTGCAGACGCGCAGCGTTTTGACCGCGCCGAGCCGGTCTCGCACCAGATCGCCAGCGAAACGCATGATGGCCATCGTCAATGAAAAGGCGGCAAAACCGAAGCCGGAAAGAGCCACGGAAGCACTCAACTCCTGACGGAGGTAAAGCGCACCCCAGTCCAGCACCGCACCTTCCGGAACCATCGAAAAGAGAGCCATCAATCCCAGCAGCCAGGGCAGAGGGTCGATCGGCAGCCGCGTCTTCTCTTTCTTCTCGTCCGGATGCGGCGGATCGGAAAGTATGATCGCCCAGGCGCCAGCCAGGAAAATCAGCGCGAGCAAAGTCGCAAGTCCGGCGTGGCCGAGGACGCCGAATTTGGCGATGACGAAACCGCCAAGGCCTGAGCCGATCAGACCTCCGAGGCTCCAGAAGGCATGACAGGACGACATGATCGCCCGGCGCATCGATTTTTCAACGGCAACCGCATTGGCGTTCATGGCGACATCCATCGCACCGATGAAGCCGCCGAACAGGAAAAGCGCAATTGCCGCGGTAACGACATTCGACGCCACCGTGAGCGCGAGAAGGATCGGCAGCACGCAAATTGCAGTGGCCCGCGAAATCACGCGCGATCCATGCTTGGCAATCTGTGCGCCGGCAATCGGCATCATCGTCAGTGACCCGAGACCGAACACCAGTATCATCAAACCAAGCTGAAACTTCGTCAGTTGCAGCCGTTCGGCGAAATCCGGAATCTTCGGTGCCCAGCTACCGACGACAAACCCGTTCATCAGGAACAGCAGCGAAACAGCAACCCTGCTTTTCGGCAGGAAGCCGCGCCTTACGCCGTTAACAACATTTGGAGGATTATCCATTGTAATACCGTCTTCCTTCCGCAACCGGCGTTAAGCCGGCTCGCAAACGTAAATCAACGCGTCTTCTGCGCTTTCACTGTCCGGCAGCCCCGCTCGCGAAAGGCCGCAAGCAGCGCCTCGTCGGCATCGTGCTCCACCACAAGGCATTCGCACTGCACGATCGGCAGAATGCTGTGTGGAGCCGCTGTTCCGAATTTTTCCGAAGTCGCGGCAACCAGAACCTTCCTGCTTTTCGACGTCGCAAATCGCTTGAACTCGGCATCCTCGAAGCCAAAAGTCGTGACCCCCGCCTCCAGGTCGACACCGCAGGCGCCGAGAATGCAAAGGTCGGGCGAGAACTGCTCCATATCCCGCATTGCCTTGGCGCCTAGGGCACCGCCCACCTGCCGGTCGACCATACCGCCAATCAGAATGACATCGACGCCGGGCTTGTCGATCAAGGCGGCGGCAATTGCCGGAGCGTTCGTTGCAGCCGTCAGCGCCAGGTCGACGGGCAATGCATTGGCGATCGCAAGATTCGTGCTTCCGGCGTCAAAGAATACGGTCGAGCCCGGGGCTATCTGCGAGACGGCGGCCTCAGCCAGCAGTTCCTTGCGATCGAGCGCGATGCCCATGCGTTGCGTCAGGCTCCCGCCTGCAGGCGAAACCGGCAGCGCGCCACCATAGACCCGCTCGCAAAGTCCCGCGGCTGCCATCTCACGCAGATCCCGGCGGATCGTGTCTTCCGAAACCCCGAATTCCAAGGCAAGTTCCGTCGCGAGCACGCGGCCTTTCGCCTGAAGCTTCCCCGATATGATGCTCTGCCGCTCCTTGAGGAGCATTTCATGCGTGTTCATGCTCGATTAGCCCGCCGGATACAAATTCAACGTGTAATCGTGCATAAACGTATATGATCGTGCAGACAACAGGCATCCGTCACACGATTTCTGACAACATGAAACAAGCCGCGCCAAAAACCGAAATAAATGAGAAAAATATTCGCACTTGCCCAATTTCTTTGCAGTTTTCTACGCTTCGTGCTGCGCTATTTTCTGCAATCTATCCATCATTGAATTCCTCCAGAATGGACACGCAAAAAATGAAACTGCTCAAGACCATCGCCGCCGCAGCCCTCATCTCCGCAGCTGCCTTTGCTTCGGCTCAAGCCGGCGACAATCTCAACGCCATCAAGTCCGCAGGGGTCCTGAAGATCGGCACGGAAGGCACTTATGCGCCTTTCACCTATCATGACGGAAGCAACAAGCTGGTAGGCTTCGACGTCGAGATCGGCGAAGCGATTGCCGCCAAGCTCGGCGTCAAGCCTGAATTCGTCGAAGGCAAGTGGGACGGCTTGATCGCTGGCCTCGACTCCGAGCGCTACGATACCGTTATCAATCAGGTCGGCATCACCGATGCCCGCAAGCAGAAGTACGACTTCTCCGAACCTTACATCGCGTCCAAGGCCGTGCTCATCGCCCGCGCCGACGACGACAGCATCAAGAGTTTCGCGGACCTGAAGGGCAAGAAGTCTGCCCAGTCTCTGACGAGCAACTTCGGCAAGCTTGCCGAGCAGTCCGGCGCCGAACTCGTCGGCACCGACGGCTTCGACCAGTCGATCCAGCTGGTGCTTACCGGCCGTGCCGATGCGACGATCAATGACAGCCTCTCCTTCCTGGACTTCAAGAAGCACAAGCCGGACGCAAACGTGAAGATCGCCGCCCAGCAGGAGAACGCCGATTATTCCGGCATCATCATCCGCAAGGGTGAGCCGGAGCTGCTGGGCGCAATCAACAAGGCGCTGGTGGAAATCAAGGCCGACGGCACCTACAAGAAGATCGCTGACAAGTATTTCGGCCAGGACGTTTCGAAGTAAGTCCCGCCTATACAAAAGGCCCCTCCCCAACCCCTCCCCACAAGGGGGAGGGTTTTTTATTGGCCGTTCCGCAATCAAGGACCGCGCTAATGGGGATGATTAGCCGTTTTATGCCCGTACGACGCATCCTCTAAGCCCCTCCCCCTTGTGGGGAGGGGTTGGGGAAGGGTATTCCACGTCAACGCATCAACCAGCGAGAGGGAATACCCCGTGCCGCACTGGCTTCAATTGATGGTGGAATCGCTGCCTACGCTTCTTTGGGGCGGCATCAAGTTCACCATCCCCCTTACGCTGCTTTCCTTTTTGTTCGGGCTGATCCTTGGCTTGATCACCGCCGTCGCGCGGCTGTTCGCTCCGGCGCCGGTTGTGGCCGTTGCCCGCTTCTATGTCTGGATCATCCGCGGCACACCGCTGCTCGTGCAGCTTTTCGTGATCTTTTACGGCCTGCCGAGCATTGGCATCCTGCTCGATGCCTTCCCGGCAGCCCTCATCGGCTTCACGCTGAATATCGGCGCCTACAGCTCCGAGATCATCCGTGCCGTCATCTCCTCCGTGCCCAAGGGTCAATGGGAAGCCGCCTATTCGATCGGCATGAACTGGCGCCAGGCCATGAGCCGCACGATCCTGCCGCAGGCCGGCCGTGTCGCCGTGCCGCCACTTTCGAATACCTTCATCTCGCTGGTCAAGGATACCTCTCTGGCGGCCGCGATCACCGTGCCTGAGCTTTTCCAGGCGGCCCAGCGCATCGTTGCGACGACCTATGAACCGCTGATCCTCTACATCGAGGCTGCTTTGATATACCTTGCTTTGAGCTCCGTCCTTTCCGCGCTGCAGGTGCGGCTCGAGCGCCGCTTTGCGCGCTACGGCGGCATGCTGGAGGCAAATGCATGATCGAGCTTTCTCACATCGAAAAGCGCTTCGGCGATGCCGTCATCCTGAAGGACATTAGCATCCGCATCCCGGAAGGTAGCGTCACGGCCCTTGTCGGCCCCTCCGGCGGCGGCAAGAGCACTCTGCTCCGCTGTATCAATCTCTTGGAGATTCCGACCGCAGGCGCCATCCGCCTCGGCGAGGAGGCGCTCTCCTTCGCGCCCGGAAAGCGCGTCGCCTGGCCGGCGATCCAGAAGATCCGCCGTCAGACGGGCATGGTCTTCCAGAATTTCCAGCTCTTTCCGCACCAGACCGCAATCGAAAATGTCATGGAGGGCCTCGTCACCGTCCTCAAATGGCCGAAAGACAAGGCACATGCCCGCGCCATGGAATTGCTGACCAAGGTCGGCATGGCGCACAAGGCAGATGCCTGGCCCGCGACGCTTTCCGGCGGCCAGCAACAGCGCGTCGCGATTGCCCGCGCGCTGGCGCCCTCGCCGCGCGTCCTGCTCTGCGACGAGCCGACCTCGGCCCTCGATCCGGAGCTGTCGGCGGAAGTAGTGGAAGTATTGGCTCAGCTCGCCCGCGAAGGCACGACCATGGCCATGGCGACGCATGATCTGCGGCTCGCCTCAAAGATCGCCAACAACGTCGTGTTCCTGGAAGCGGGAAGCGTCGTCGAGACCGGCGCGGCAAAGACCATCTTCACCGCTCCCGAACGCGAGCGCACCAGGCGCTTCATTTCGACGATCAACGCCGCGCATACTTACGACATCTGAGAAAAGCCGGGATCGTCCGAAACAATCCCGGCTTCACCGTCAGCTCATCAGGCGGCTGCGGTGACGACGGCGCGGGCTGCCTTCAGCGCATTGCCCCACCAGCTCAGCTGGTCAAGCATGTTCTTGACGGCTTCGTTGAGGTGCGCGTAGTCGCCGAGGCTCTTGCCTTCCTTGACGACGCTCAGATACTCCGGGAAGGAAATGTGCACGCCCGTCTTCACCGAAGCGGCGCTCATTTCCACGAATACCAAACGAAGCTGCTCCACGGCGCGAGCGCCGCCGACACCGCCGTAGCCGACGAAGCCGACCGGCTTCTGGATAAAATCGCCCAGATCGATGGCATTCTTCAAAACGGCGGTCGGCCCATGATTGTATTCGGCGACGGTGAAGATGAAGCCGTCGAATTCGCGCAGTTTTTTCTTCCAGCGTTCCGCCGTCTCGCTTTCGGCTTCAGAGGCACGCGCTTCACCGAAGAAGGGCATGGGATAGTCCAGAAGATCGAGGACCTCGACCTCAAATTCCGGCCGCTTCCGGGCAATGTCGGCAATCCACTTCGCCGGATGATCGGCGAAGCGGCCAATGCGCGTGCTTCCAACGATGACTGCAATCTTGATCTTACTCATTTCAACCCTTTCTCTATTCACAAAACAAAAAAGGGCGGCTCCTAAAGCCGCCCTCAACCTTTCAGCGGCCGGTCAACCCGCATAAGCGACCAGCAGATCCTTTGCATCGATCTGATCGCCGGCCTTCACCAGCACTTCGGCAACCGTGCCGTCCTTCTCGGCGTGGATTGCCGTTTCCATCTTCATGGCCTCGATGGAAACCAGCACATCGCCCGCGCTGACGGCCTGGCCCGGCGAAACGAAGACGCGGGAAATGACGCCCGGCATCGGGGCGCCGACATGGGCCGCATTGCCCGCCTCCGCCTTGCGGCGGGCGGCGGCACCCGACGCACCGTGCGCGCGGTCCGGAACCTTGATGCGGCGTGGCTGGCCATTTAGTTCGAAGAAGACCGTGACCATGCCCTGGTCGTCGGTGCCACCCATCGCCTGGTTGACGATGACCAGCGTCTTGCCCTTTTCGATATCGGCAAAGAGTTCCTCGCCATCCGCGAGACCGTAGAAATAGGCGGGCGTCGGCAGCACCGAGACCGGGCCGTAGGTCTCGGAAGCCGAGGCGAAATCGGTGAAGACCTTCGGATACATCAGGTAGGATGCGAACTCGAAGTCGCTGATTTGACGCTCCAGCTTGGTTTCGATCGCCTTGCGCTCGGCATCGAGATCGGCGTCTTCGAGCAGCGACCCGGGGCGCACCGTATAGGGCATTTCACCTTTCAGCGCCTTCTTCTGCAGGGCTTCCGGCCATCCGCCCGGCGGCTGGCCGAGATCGCCCTTCAGCATCGAAACGACCGATTCGGGGAACGACACTTCCTTGTCCGGATTGACGACATCGGCAACGGTGAGGTCCTGCGAGACCATCATCAGCGCCATGTCGCCGACCACCTTGGAGGACGGCGTCACCTTGACGATATCGCCGAACATCTGGTTGGCGTCGGCATAGGCCTGCGCAACGCGGTGCCAGCGGGTCTCGAGGCCGAGCGAGCGGGCCTGCTCCTTGAGGTTGGTGAACTGGCCACCAGGCATTTCATGCAGGTAGACTTCCGACGCCGGTCCCTTGAGATCGCTCTCGAAAGCCGCGTACTGATGACGCACCGCTTCCCAGTAGAAGGAGATGCGGCGGATCCATTCCGGATCGAGCCCCGGATCGCGCTCCGAACCGCGAAGCGCTTCGACGACCGAGCCCAGGCAAGGCTGCGACGTGTTGCCGGACAGCGCATCCATGGCGGCATCGACAGCGTCGACGCCGGCATCGACCGCCGCAAGCACGGTTGCCGCAGCAATGCCGGACGTATCATGGGTATGGAAGTGGATCGGCAGACTGGTTGCTTCCCGCAGCGCCTTGAAGAGAACCTTGGCTGCCGCCGGCTTCAGCAGGCCGGCCATGTCTTTCAGCGCGATGATGTGAGCGCCGGCTTTCTCGAGCTGAACGGCGAGGTCGGCATAGTATTTCAGGTCATATTTCGGACGCGCGGAATTCAGGATATCGCCGGTATAGCAGATCGCCGCTTCGCAGAGCCTGTTCTCCTCGGCCACCGCATCCATCGACACGCGCATGTTCTCGACCCAGTTCAGGCAATCGAAAACGCGGAAAAGGTCGATGCCGCCCTTGGCCGCCTGACGGACGAAATATTTGACGACATTGTCCGGATAGTTCTTGTAGCCGACGCCGTTGGCGCCGCGCAGCAGCATCTGCAGAAGCAGATTGGGGGCACCGTCGCGGATCAACGCCAGACGCTCCCAGGGATCCTCCGTCAGAAAGCGCATGGAGACGTCGAAGGTCGCTCCGCCCCAGCACTCCAGCGACAACAGGTTGGGCAGCGCATGCGCATAGGTGCCGGCGATGCGGGCAATGTCATGGGTGCGAATACGCGTGGCAAGGAGCGACTGGTGTCCGTCACGCATTGTCGTGTCGGTCACCAGCACGCGCTTCTCGTTTCGCATCCACTCGCCGAACTTCTTCGGACCGAGCCTATCCAGAAGCTGTTTCGTGCCGTCTGGAATGCCGCCGCCGTTGGTGTAGGGCACAACCGGTCGTGCAATGTCTGCGGGCGGTCGTGGACGATCCTTGACTTCCGGGTGACCGTTGACCGTCACATCGGCAAGATAGGTGAGCAGCTTCGTCGCGCGATCCTGGCGCTTGACCTGCTGGAAAAGCTCCGGCGTCGAGTCGATGAAGCGCGTCGTATAGCTGTTGTCCTTGAAGTTCGGATGCGTGATGATCGCTTCCAGGAAGGTCAGATTGGTCGCAACGCCGCGGATACGGAATTCGCGCAACGCACGGTCCATGCGGGCGATTGCCTCCAGCGGGTTCGGCGCCCAGGCCGTGACCTTGACCAGAAGCGGGTCATAGTAGCGGGTGATAATGGCGCCCGAATAGGACGTGCCGCCGTCAAGGCGAATGCCGAAGCCGGAGGCCGAGCGATAAGCGGTGATACGGCCGTAGTCCGGAATGAAATTGTGTTCGGGATCTTCCGTGGTGATCCGGCACTGAAGCGCATGGCCGTTGAGCTTGATATCCTTCTGCTTCGGAACGCCCGATTCCGGCGTACCGATCGCATGACCGTCGAGGATGTGGATCTGCGCCTTGACGATGTCGATGCCGGTGACGACTTCGGTCACCGTGTGCTCGACCTGGATGCGCGGGTTGACTTCGATGAAGTAGAATTTGCCGGTATCGGCATCCATCAGGTATTCGACGGTACCGGCACCGACATAGTTCGTCGCCTGGGCGATCTTCAGCGAATAGGCGGCGAGTTCCTGGCGCTGCGCTTCGGCGAGATACGGCGCCGGCGCGCGCTCGACCACTTTCTGGTTGCGGCGCTGGATCGAGCAGTCGCGTTCGAAGAGGTGCACGACATTGCCATGCGTGTCGCCGAGGATCTGGCTTTCGACGTGCCGGGCACGCTCGACGAGCTTTTCGAGATAGACCTCGTCCTTGCCGAAGGCGGCCATCGCTTCGCGCTTGGCCTCGGTGACTTCGCGGGCGAGATCCTTCGCCTCTCGGATCGCGCGCATACCGCGCCCGCCGCCGCCCCAGGAGGCTTTCAGCATCACCGGATAGCCGATTTCCTCGGCCATGCGGGCGACTTCCTTCATGTCGTCCGGCAGCGGCTCGGTGGCCGGAACGACCGGCACGCCGACCGAGATCGCCAGATTGCGGGCCGCCACCTTGTTGCCGAGCTGGCGCATCGTATCGGCCTTCGGGCCGATGAAAATGATGCCGGCCTTGTTGCAGGCATCCACGAACTCCGGGCTCTCGGAAAGCAGTCCGTATCCGGGATGGATGGCATCGGCGCCGGAAAGTTTTGCGACCCGGATCACTTCGTCGATCGAAAGATAGCTTTCGATCGGCCCGAGATCCCGGGCAAGATGCGGGCCACGCCCCACCTGGTAGCTCTCGTCGGCCTTGAAGCGGTGCAGCGCAAGTTTGTCCTCTTCCGCCCATATGGCGACCGTTTTTATCCCGAGTTCATTGGCCGCGCGAAACACGCGGATGGCAATTTCGGAACGATTGGCGACCAGTATCTTGGAAATGGGCAATGCAGTCTCCTCACGGCATTGAAACGGGCAATGCTGCACCCGCGAAGAGAAGTCTTAACGCGCTGTCACGGAAAGTTCAATTTCCTTCCGGTAGAACTTCCGGAGAGCTAGGTAACGAGACCGTGCCGGAAGGCTAGCGCCACCGCTTGCTGGCGGTTCTTGGCCTTCAGCTTTTGCTGAAGTCCATTCATATACCAATCTACCGTGTGGTTGGAGATCTTGAGCACTTTGCTGATCTCAACGGAGGTCAGCCCCTCCGCAAGATAATGCAGAATTTCCATCTCGCGCCGCGTCAGCGGCATCTCGAGCGATGTAGCACTCTCGAGAGCTTTCGCTTCACCCTTGAGCTCGAGCAGCCGCCAGAAGGCTTTGCGCGCGATCGTTTCGAATAGCGACATCTCGACCGGCGACAATTCAACTGGCCCGCCGCCGACGCTTAGGTTTCCGAGCACGCCGCTCCTCCCGTGAATGGGAAAGATGTAACCGTCGCGCAGGCCATGGGCATGCGCATCCGCCATCATTTGTTCCATCCGCCGCTGATTTGGGTCGCGCCGATAGGCCGCAAGGCTCTCCTTCCATCGAAATGGTCTCTGCGCCCGAGCCAGATACCGCACCGTGGGATCTACGAGGACGTACTTTTTCTCAATATAGGTTTGTGGCCATTTCTCGGGCCAATGCCCGGCAAGGACCAGACGCCAAGGTTCCTCGCTCTGCTTCAGGTGACGAAGGAGCCCGTAATATTCGAAACCGTAGAGGTGGACGGCTCGCCGCAGCTCCTCAACAACACCCTCTGGTTGCTTACACTCCTCAAGCACGACCAGAGACTGAACTAATGTATGAATATTCACAAGTGCCCCCTGCCCGGCAACGGGCGGCCTGAAGACGGCGATCAGCTCGCCGAATCAGGAATAGTGGTGTCATTACCAACGGGTCCTACTAAATTTTATGGTGTGCTAATGCTTGGTTTAAATGCAAGTGGAAATTGTTGCACTTTTAGCTGGCCGAACAGCGGCCGATCGAGTCATCTCGTCGCACCCTGCAGATAAGGATCATCTGAACACTCCGTTAATCGTCGGTTCAGGTGGCTTTTTATAGCATCGCAACATCCCGTTTTGCAGATCGCACACAAGAGGTACGCCGTGTCGTTATTCAAGGTCTATGCAAGAGCTTTGCGCTACCTTGGCGCTTACAAGCTCCGCGTATCCCTGGTGGTCGTTGCGAACATTGTTTTAGCTGCGATCACGATTGCCGAGCCTATCCTGTTCGGTCGCATCATCGATGCCATCTCGGGCAAAGGTGAGGTCAAGCCGATCCTCTTCATGTGGGCTGGATTTGCCGTCTTCAATACGATTGCGTTCGTCCTTGTGGCGCGTGAGGCAGACAGGCTGGCGCACGGGCGGCGCGCTACACTGTTGACGGAAGCATTTGGCCGCATCATTTCCATGCCGCTCTCCTGGCATCACCAGCGCGGCACATCGAATGCGTTGCATACGTTGCTGCGCGCCTGTGAAACGCTGTTCGGCCTCTGGCTCGAATTCATGCGCAATCACCTGTCGACCGCCGTCGCAATCGCGCTCCTGGTTCCGACCGCCATGTCCATGGACCTGCGTCTATCGGGCGTCCTGGTCGTGCTTGGCCTCGCCTACTGGCTGATCGGCCGCGTCGTCATGAGCCGCACGAAGGATGGTCAGGCCTCGGTCGAGAACCACTACCACACCGTCTTCTCGCATGTCAGCGACTCGATCAGCAACGTTTCGGTGCTGCACAGCTACAACCGCATCGAAGCTGAAACCAGGGCGCTCAAAGG
The DNA here is from genome assembly GCF_012641395.1 of Rhizobium sp. P32RR-XVIII. Lineage (GTDB taxonomy): Bacteria > Pseudomonadota > Alphaproteobacteria > Rhizobiales > Rhizobiaceae > Rhizobium. The sequence goes on from NZ_JABAIH010000007.1 coordinate 160,045, forward strand.
CTTTGCTGACCGTCTGCTGCAGGCTCAGTACCCGGTGCTCGACTGGTGGGCAATTGCCGGCGCGCTGAACCGCATGGCATCCACCATTGCCATGATGATCATCCTGGTGATCGGCACGCTGATGGTTCAGGCCGGCGAGCTGCGGATCGGTGACGTCATCGCCTTTATCGGCTTTGCGAACCTGCTGATCTCGCGTCTCGACCAGATGCGCCAGTTCGCAACGCAGATTTTCGAGGCTCGGTCGAAACTTGAAGACTTTTACGTACTCGAAGACTCCGTCCGCGAGCGCGAAGAGCCGGCTGGCAATGCCGATATCAAGGACGTCAAGGGTGAGGTCGAATTCCGGGACGTCTCCTTCGGCTTCGGCAACTCGTCGCAGGGCCTGCATAACGTCTCCTTCTCAGTGAAGGCTGGCCAGACGGTTGCGATCGTGGGCCCCACCGGCGCCGGCAAGACGACGCTCGTCAATCTCCTGCAGCGCGTCTACGATCCGGACAGCGGCCAGATCCTGGTCGATGGCCACGACATTACCAAGATCACCCGTAAGTCGCTGCGCCGTTACATCGCGACCGTCTTCCAGGATGCGGGTCTGCTGAATCGCTCGATCAGCGACAACATCCGCCTGGGCCGCGAAGGTGCCAGCGAAGAGGACATGCGCCGCGCTGCCGAAGCAGCAGCCGCTGCCGACTTCATCGAGACGCGCGAGGAGCAGTATGAGACCCATGTCGGAGAGCGCGGCAACAGGCTCTCGGGCGGCGAGCGCCAACGTGTCGCCATCGCCCGTGCCATCCTCAAGGACGCACCGATCCTGGTGCTCGATGAGGCGACCAGCGCGCTCGACGTGGAAACCGAGAACCGCGTGAAGGCTGCGATTGACAACCTCCGTCAGAACCGCACCACCTTCATCATTGCGCATCGTCTGTCGACGGTACGCGAAGCGGACAAGGTGCTGTTCCTCGACGGCGGCAGCGTTGTCGAGCAGGGCAGCTTCGACGAGCTCAGCCATAGCAACGGCCGCTTCGCCGCCCTGCTTCGCGCCAGCGGCATCCTGACGGACGCAGAGGTCCGCAAAGCTCATACGACCGAAGCCGCTTAAATATGTTGAAAGACGAACTGAAATGGCCGGAAGGAAACTTCCGGCCATTTTTGTTGGCGGGCTTCCATTTGGTGGCCCGCCAATGGGGCGCGTCAATCGACGACGGACTTAACGCCTGGATAGATGAACGCGCAAGAAATGCATGGCGCCGGGGCTGGCGAGTTGAGGCGAGGGACGGTTAGAAGCTACGGCGCTTTCTGTCTTGCGCTACACGGCTTTCGGCTATGGCCCGCATCTGGTGCCTCTCCACCAGCGCAGCCTGAACTGCGGCCTGGAAAGACAAGACGCGCTCCCGCATCTTCGCCTCGCCCAACCCGCATCGCGTCAGCTCATCCGCCAGCAGACGGCACTCCGCTTTCCAGAACGCGACAGCCGCTTCCCCATGCAGATCATCAAGAGCCGCGGCGCAGCGCTCGATATCGCCCGGCCGGGGGCGGTTCGGAAATATCACGATTTCACTCGTGGTCAGCGCAGCGAAATGAGTGTCGAAAGAAGATGCCATCGAATCGATCCATGTTTCCATGAGACTGTTAGGCTCGTGTGGTTAACGTTTGCCTTCCCTCCTTGGGACCGGCTGGCCGCCGGAGGTTTCCTGGACGCAGCTCGACCCAAGCCCGGCAACCGCCTGCCGGCGACTGGTTTTAGGTGTCAGGTCTGAAACATATGCCGAATGTCCGCATGTCTAGACTGTTTTTCTCGGCCAAAGCCCTGCTTAGGAAGCCCCTGACTGCGAGCACCAGCGGTGCCGGCGGCGCAGAACCTGCGCCGAACACCAGAGCAATTAGTTGTTTCGGCTATCGCGATAAAACTTCTGGTCCTCATTGACGCGGACGGGGACAGGAATGGGAGCAGTTCCTCCCATCGATATGGTTTTCGCGCTGCCGCCGATGCGTTTCCGCTCGAGGTGATAGGCATAAGCGAACTGAACGGCAATGCCGACAATAACAAGGACAGGCCCAAAGATCTGGTCGTGGTTGGTCACGTAAAGCAGCACCTGCCCGACCATCGCCAGGATGGTTCCTGCAACGAATATGTTCAACGAGTGACGGCCGATTATCGTCAGCGGATGATCCGACGGACGGCGCAGCGCGCTCGACAGCGCTGGTATATTGATAACCAGATAGGCGAGCGCCAGAACATGCAGCAGTCTCGGCAGCGACAGGAAGGTCTTGTCGAAACCGGTGAGAACCGGCGGCAGCCCAAGCGCTGCAAGCGAGTTCCCCAAGGCCCAAAGGTGGCCGACCACCCAGGCGAAGGAGAGCGCTACATAGCCCGAGGCCAGGATGAACAGGATCGGGTGCTGAGGCAGCCTGCCGCCGCGCTTTACATGCATGATGGCGACGATGCCGATCGTGAAAATGAACTGCCAGGACAGCGGATTGAGGAACCAGTAGTCGGCAATGAGCATGTTGTGCGGGGCGATCTGATAGATGCCCGCAAGCAGCCAGACGGCTCCCGAAACACCGAGCGCCAGGAGCGGATGGATCGAGTTCAGGAGCAGGATCACGGGCACCATGAGCATCAAGGCACCGTACATCGGCAGGATGTTGTTGTAGCCGATCTGGTGGCCGAGCAGCAGCAAAGCCGGGATGCCTTCCTTCAGGTTCATCAGGACGGCGAGGATATTGATCTCGACCAGCAATCCCGGCCGGTGGAACAGCCAGGCGCCGCAGATGAACAACGCGAGCGTTATGAAGGTCGTGATCATATGGGCGAGATAAAGTGTGAAAGCGCGTTTCACCGCCTTCTTCGCCATCTCCAGCCGCCGGCCGACCTTGAAGCCTGAACCATAAGCGAGACCGACGGCAATACCCGAGATCAGCACGAAGGCTTCGGCCGCGTCGGAAAAGCCAAAATTCTTCGTCGTCAGATCTTCGAGTATCTGGCCGGGAACGTGATTGATGAAAATCGTGATGAGAGCAAGGCCCCGTAAGACATCAAGTCTCGTATCGCGCTGCGGCTTTACTGGGGACTGGGACATACACCGAGCGCCGACCGGTTTCTTCGGCAAAGCCGCCATGATGTCTCTCCTGGTTTGATTTGAACGCGGTTGTGGCCAAAAGGGTTCCTCCTTCTGGCCACAACGAATCGCCGGAGTGAGCGCGTGGAAAATGCGGCTATCCGAGCGGATATCCCGATTTAGGATCGGCGACTTCGCTGTCGTTGATAGACAGAGTGTAGCCGTCCGGATTGGACGATTTTGAGACCGAAATGCGGTATTTCTCACCCGAATGTTCGATCTCCGCCGTGAAGCCATCCCAGCCGCTCGGCAGCGCCGGGCGAACGAAGACGCGCTTATCTTTCAATCGGATACCGAGAATGCCTTCGACTGCAGCCCGGTACAGCCAGCCCGCAGAACCCGTGTACCACGTCCAGCCTCCGCGTCCTTTCAGCGCCCCTTCGCCATAGACGTCGGCAGCGATGACGTAGGGCTCGACCCGGTAGTGTTCAGCCGAGGCCCTATCCGAAGAGTGGTTGATCGGATTCAGAAGCTCGAAGCAAGCCATCGCATCATCGCCTCGGTTGAGTTCGGCGAGCGCCATGACCACCCAGGTGGCGGCATGCGTGTATTGGCCGCCGTTCTCACGAACCCCCGGCGGGTAGGACTTGATGTAACCCGGATCCTTAGCGGACGTGGCAAACGGCGGGGTAAACAGACGGATGATCCGTGCTTCCCTGTCGACGAGACGGTTCATGACCGCGTCGATGGCCTTTACCGCGTGATCCGGATCGCCTTCGCCGGAAAGCACACTCCAGGACTGCGCGATCGAGTCAATCTGGCATTCCAGACTTTCCTTTGATCCAAGCAGGCTGCCGTCGTCGAAGGTACCCCGGCGGTAGTAAGTACCATCCCATGCGGCGCGTTCGAGCGCTGCCTTCAGCTCGGCGAGATGCTTTGTCCAGCGTTCGACGCGAGCAGTGTCACCCCGCTCTTCAGCGTAAGGCGTAAAGGACCGCAACGCGCCAGCCAGGAACCAGCCGAGCCAGACGCTCGTGCCCTTGCCATGGATACCGACGCGATTCATGCCATCGTTCCAGTCGCCGCCCAGGATCAGCGGCAGGCCGTTTTCTCCCTTGCGCTTGATTGCGAGGTCAAGTGCCACGGCCGCATGCTCGTAAATGCTGACCTTGTCATCCGAAACTTCCGGACGGAAGAATGAGTCGTGCTGCCCTTCGAGCAGCTCCGGCCCCTCGACGAACGGCAGCTCTTCCTCAAGCAGGCTCTTGTCACCTGTCACGCTGCAATAGTGGTGGATTGCATAAGCGAGCCAGACGACGTCGTCCGAGATCAGCGTCCGCACACCGGCACCGGTTCCCGGCAGCCACCAATGCTGAACGTCACCCTCGCGGAACTGCCGGGAAGCGGCGTTGACGATCTGGTTACGCGCAAGCGACGGCTCCTGAAGGACGAAGGCCAGCGTATCCTGCAGCTGGTCGCGGAAGCCGAAGGCACCGCTTGCCTGATAGAAGGCCGAACGCGCCATGATGCGGCAACCGAGGCTCTGATACGGCAACCACGTATTGATCAGGTTGTTCATCGCCGCGTTCGGTGTCGAAATCTGCACCTTGCCGGTGAAGCCCTGCCAGAAGTCGCGGTTTGCCTGGACGGCGTCTTCGATCGACGTCTTGCGGATATCCGCGACCAACGCCTGAGCTTCCTCCTTCGAGCCGGTGTCGCCTAGGAAGAAAGTGACATGACGCTCTTCGCCGGCACCGATTTCGATATCGAATGCAAGCGCAGCCGCCGGATCGCCATCAAGGTCCGTAACGCCGGAAAGCGCGACGGACGGCTTGAGCGCCTGCGGAGCCTGGACCGTACCAGCCTTACCGATGAATTCGCGTCTGCTTACCGTGAAGCTGGACGGCTTCTCGCTCGCAGCAAAGAAAGAAACCCTGCTCGAAAAGTCGATGCTATACTGGTTGGTCGCAATCAGCGCGCCCGTTTCCTCGTCGTGCGACGAGAGAATGAAGGGCGCCGTGCGCTGCGCGTTGTTGCCGAGAACCCACTCGACATAGCCGTAAAGCCGCAACTTGCGCGGAGAGGCGCCGAGGTTGCGCAGCCGCACACGCTGCAGCTTGACGGGCTTCTGGCGATCGACCGTCTGCGTCACTTCCAGGGCAATATCGTTCTGCTCGCTGGAAAAGACCGAGTAGCCGAGGCCATGGCGCGCTTCGAATCGGATATCGCTCCGCTCCGAAAGTCCTGCGAACGGTGTCATGACCGCATCGCTTTCCAGATCGGCGACGTAGATTGCCTCGCCTGAGCGGTTGATGACGGGATCGTTCGACCAGGAGGTCAGCTGGTAGTCTCGCGAGTTGACGCTCCAGGTGAAACCGGCGCCTTCCGCAGATACGTGGAAGCCGAACTTCTCGTTGGAGATCACATTGATCCAGGGATGCGGTGTCGCCGTGCCGCCGGCGAGGCGGGTGACATATTCGCGGCCGTCGCGGGCAAAACCGCCAAAGCCGTTCCAGAAGTCAAGGTCGCCTTTGTCTTCGATCTCAAGCGGCGCGGGCTTCGGCTGCACGATGGCGGCTACACGCTTGACCGGTGCCTTCCGCTCCGCGCGTTCCATTTCCTGAGGCTCTTCTTTCGAAGGCGCAGAAAGCGCAACCGCGCGGTTGATCTGATCGACAACTTTGCCGTTTTTCGCGTGCAAGGTGACACGCGAAGCCGAGATCAGGGCGTGATACGTCGCCTCTTCCATCAAATCCTTGCGGACGGCAAAGATATGCTGGCGCAGACCATCGGCCTGACCAATTCGGCGCACGTTTTCGCACATCTGGTCAACGGCGTGCTGCAGATCCTGCGCATAGGAGGATGCGCGCTCGTTCATGATGACGAGATCGGCCGTGAGCCCGCGCGAGCGAAGATACTCCTCCGCCAGAAGGGCCTCGCGAACAATTTCGAGGTCCATGTCATCGTCTATGCGCAGAGTAAAGATCGGGAAGTCGCCGGAGATCGCGAGCGGCCAGAGCGATGACTGCGACTGCATGCCCGCCTGGACGACTGCAGCATCTGCACGCAGGTCCATATCCGGATAGACCAGATACCGGCCGAGATGCTGGAAGGCCGCAGCCTGCTGCGACGTCACGCCGACATGACGCATCTGCACCTGCGTGCGCGTCCAGGCCTGGACGAGCTCGTGGTTGAAGGCATCAGCGTGGCGATAGCGTTCAACGGCCTTGTCCACCTCGTCGCGGCTGGGAGCGGCGATCGTCCAGAAGATCACGCTGACCTTCTTGCCCGCCGGCACGCGGAGGGTACGGCGCAGCGACAGAATCGGATCGAGCGTGAAGCCGTCGGTGCCCGACAACGTTGCACCGGGATCGAAGGCAGCAGCATCCGCGAGGCTCCGGCCGCGGCCGAGGAACTTGCGGCGGTCGGTTTCGAACTCCGTCTGGCGGGCAGGACCCGAACCATCGACGATCAGATGAGCGATGCTCATATTCGGTTCATTCGGGTCGCGCTTTTGGCGCTCGGCGCGGATGATATCGCCGCGCTTGCCGAATTCCGTCTTCACGAACATACGGGCGAAGGCCGGATGCGCGTTGTCCACATCATCCGATGCGATCACCGGCTCCATATAGGAGGTGATCTCGATGAAGCGGTCTTCGGAGCCCATATTGAACAACGTCAGACGGCGGGCCTCCGCATCGTGCTCGGTCGTAACGATGCATTCCACTTCACTGCTCAGGTCGCCGACGACCTTCGTGAATTCCGCCTTTTCGTCGGCAAAGAGCACGTTGACCTTTTCACCTTCGACGCTTTTCGGCTCAGCCGTTGCCGACCACCATTCGTTGGTCGCGGTATCGCGCAGGAAGATGAAGCTTCCCCAACGGTCTTCCGTCGGATCGGCTTTCCAGCGGGTGACGGCCTGGCCGTTCCAGCGCGCATAGCCGGCGCCGGTTGCGGTCAGCATCATCGAATAGTGACCATTGGACAGGAAAACGAGTTCGCGGTCCCGCGAAAGCGGGTCGGAGATCTTGCGAAGCTCCGGCCGCAGCGTATCGGATTCGTGCTTACCACTCATGACAGGAATGTCCCGTGGTGCTTTTTCCTGCAGCAGCAGCTCAGCCGCTTCGATCACCGGATCGGAGTGAAAGAGTTCGCGCAGATGCCCATTAAACGCCACGTTTGCGATGGCCGCAATCGACATTCCGTGGTGGTGAGCATAGTAGTTGTAGACGACTGCGCATTTCTTGCCTTCCGGTACGCGCGTCGGCGTGAAGTCAACGGCATCGTGGAAGCCAAATTTTCCGAGCGCGCCGACCTGGCGCAGGCGCTGCAGGTTTTCGAGTGCCCCCTGCGGATCGTACTGGCTGGCAAGGATCGAAGCATAGGGCGCGATGACGGCGTTGTGCCCCAAACCGCGCTTGAGGCCGAGCGAAGGCACGCCGAAGTTCGTGTACTGGTAGTTGAGGTTATGGTCACGGGCGTTGAAGGCCGCTTCCGAAATACCCCACGGGATGCCGAGCTTGCGCCCGTAGTTCATCTGCTCGATCACGACCAGGTTGTTGGTCTGGTTGAGAATACCCCCGCCACGCTCCTGCATGACCAGCGGCGGCATCAGGTATTCGAACATCGAGCCGGACCAGGAGACCAGCGCGCCGCGCGAACCGACCGGCACGACCTGGCGGCCCAGGCGGTACCAATGCTCGGTCGGCAGGTCACCCTTTGCGATGCCGAAAAGGCTGGTAAGGCGGCATTCCGATGCCAGCAGATCGTAGCAGGCCTGATCGAGCTCGCTGCTTTCGACACGATAGCCGATCGAGAGAAGACGGCGTTCCTGACGAAATAGGAAGCTGAAATCCATCGAGAAGGCGAGATCGCGGGCCTTTTCGCGGAGAGCGATCAGACGCGGGCGCAAAGCATCGATATTGGAAAGATCGAATGTGCTGTCGGCAATATGCGCTTCACAGACCTTCACGAGCGACTCCCCCCAGCGGGTGAGTTCGGCGCTTTGTGCTGATTTAACTTCGTGATCGAGGTTCGCGGCAAGCTTCTGGATGTCGCGTGCGAGAACCGCAAGGTTGATGACGCGGATGGAGGCGAACTCGTGCTCGCGCTTGACGGCGGCGAGCGCGTTTTGGAAACCAACGATCCGCTCTTCCAGGCGGCGACGGAGCGGACGAATGGTCTTGCGGTCATCCGGGAGAACGGCGAGCACTTCTCCGAGGATACCGGCGGTATCGCCGACACCGTCGAGATTGCCCTGCATATGAGCCGAAGGCGCCTCGGCCCAATCGCGGCAGGCCGACGAAACGGCGATCAGGTGACCGGCGAGGTTGCCGCTGTCGACCGAGGAAACGTATCGGGGCCCGAGGGTCTGCAGCGTATCGGTGTGATACCAGTTGAAGAGATGGCCGCGGTACTTTTCCATCTTGTCGATGGTGGCGATAGTCCGTTCCAGCCGCTCGATCGTCTCTTCGAACGAAAACCAGCCGAACTGGCGGCCGGAAATGACCGAGAGAAGATAGACCCCGATATTGGTCGGCGAGGTTCGGGTCGCGACGATGACGTGTGGCGTCTCCTGAACGTTATCCGGCGGCAGGTAGTTCTGTTCCGCCGTTGTGAACGCTTCGAAATAACGCCAGGTCCGGCGGGCAACCTTTCTGAGTTCGCTCGATACCGAGTCGGCAACTTCGAGCCGGTCTTCGGTTTCTGCCGACTGGCTGACAGACCAGGCAACGAGCGGCGACAGGATCCACAACAAGGCAAACGGAATGCCGACGAGGAATGCGTTGTCCCCGGAAAGCGCGGCAAAGCCGAGAGCAAGCAGGGCAAGCACCGGCGCATGCCACATCGCCTTGTAGTAGGAGAGTATCGTTCCCTGCCCGCGGGCTTGCACGCTAGCGGCGGTGCGCCATTGCAGCATCAGTTTATGGCTGACGGAGAGACGATAAAGGGAACGGCCGATTGCATCGGCCATCATGCACGCCGTGTCGGCAATGAAGACGATACGAAGGGCGACCTGAGCGTTGGCGGCGCGGATGTCCGACCAGACGGTATAGAGATGTGCGCGCGCAACTATATCGCTGGTACGCGGAATGATGCCGTGGATGAGCGAGAGCGTCGGCGCGACAAAGAGGCAGAAGATCAGAAGTATCTGCCATACGAGCGCCCCAAGCGGGCTCATGAAATACCAGCCGAGCACGGAGGCGAAGAACCAGGCGATCGGCGTCAGCGACCGGCGGAGGTTATCGAACATCTTCCAGCGCCCGAGGGCGGTGACGCCGTATTTCGGATTGAACATATACGGAAGAAGCTGCCAGTCGCCGCGCGCCCAGCGATGCTGGCGCGAGGTCTCGACTTCGTAACGGACCGGGAAATCTTCGACCAGCTCGAGATCAGTGACGAGCGCGCAGCGCGCCATCGAGCCTTCGAGAAGATCGTGGCTGAGAACCGAGTTCTCCTCGACGCGGCCCTTCAGCGAAGCTTCGAAGGCATCGACGTGGTAGAGGCCCTTGCCGGTGAACGTGCCCTCGCCCGCAAGGTCCTGATAGACGTCGGAAACCGTAAACACATAAGGGTCGAGGCCGCGGTTGATGGAGAAGACGCGCTGGAATACCGAAGCGTCCTTTCCGGTCGTCAGCGACGGGGTCACGCGCGGCTGCAGCACGCCGTAGCCGCTTTCGACCCGGCCCGTTTTCGGATTTATGACCGGACGGTTGATAGGGTGATAGAGCTTGCCCACAAGCTTGGTGACCGCATCGCGCATCAGGCGCGTGTCGGAATCGAGCGTCATGACGTACTGAACATCGGCGGGGGCTACGTTGGCGCCCGGCAGATAGGTCGTGTCGCTGTCGCCACGCAGAAGCATGTTCAGTTCGTGCAGCTTGCCGCGTTTGCGCTCCCAGCCCATCCAGACGCCCTCGGACGGATTATAAATGCGGCGGCGATGCAGGAGATAGAAGCGTGTCTTGCCATCATAGGCATAGCGGGCTGAAAGATTGGCGATCTCGCGGCGGGCATAGTCCAGCACTTCGAGATCGTTCGCCGTCTCTTCAACGGTGCTATCCGGCCAGTCGCTCAGCAGCGCGAAATAGATTTCGCCCCGCGGATTGGCGAGATAGTGAACCTCGAGATTGCGAACCAGTTCGTCGACGCTGTCGCGGTTGGAAATAAGGCATGGCACCGCCAGAAGCGTGCGCGCGTCCTTCGGAATGCCTTCCTTGAACTCATAGCCGACAAGCCGTGCCGGTATTACAAAGAAAGACAGCAGAGTATTGAACAGGCCTGTCGCCCCCTCCGATGCCGGAAGCGAGAACATGACGAGCAGCACCGCGATTGCGAAAGCGCCCATGCCTGCGGCCGCCATGAAGTGCCCAACGATCGCCATTGCGATGATGGTGAGTAGGAAGACGGGAGCCGCGATCGACAGCCAGTTGAGCTTGCGGACTGCTCGAACAAGATGTTGGGCGATCGTCGGCCGATAATTGGCCCGCGCCTCGAATTTCGGCCGGTGCATGCCGGTAAGGAAGCCACCGACATTCGGCTCATGCGGCTGCGGCTCCTCGGAAGCCCTCGCTTCGGAAGTCATGTCGAGCGCCAGCTGAGCGATTTCCATCTCCGTCAGCGGCGAGCGCTTGGCGAGCTTTTCGATCTGCTTGCGGTACTTGTTTCGCGACCCTGAATCGAGTGCGCCGTAATCGGAATTCTCCCAAAGCAGCTTGTCGACGTGGCTGACCTGCTCCACCCAGACCGACCACTCCGTGTCGTCGATCTCGCGAAGGCTCCGGATGATGTTGCCCATCGTGACATTGCCGGAGGACAGGCGGCTGTGTTCCGCCATTGTCGCTTCTTCGGTGTCACGGCCGAGCAGCTGTAAGCGCTCGTCGAGCCAGGCGATCGCAAGACTGGAAGCCTGCGAACCGTCGCGCATGCGATAGAGGAACTGCGTCGAGAAGGTATTGTCCTCGGCAAGCGGTTCCAGCGTTCTCAGATAATCTGCAGCCCTCGCCGGATCGGTCAGGCGCACGAGTTCGTCGGCGGCTTCGTTGGCGCGGCGACGCAAGCGGCGGCTGTGCTCGACGCGGCTCGAAATCCTGCGGAGGTTTTCGACGAGCACATAACGGACGAGCGACGGCAACGCCCAGAGCTCACCGATGCGCAGCGTTTCGCTCTGCTGGAAACCGTCGACAAGCGCCGTCAGGCTCTCTTGCGAAACCGTGCTGTGAGTATGGGCGACATAGAGCCAGGCGAGCACCAGGGTGCGCGGCATCTGGACACCGTCGACATTGATCGTCGGCAACTCGCGATAGAAGCGCCGCGGGAAGTCCCGGCGGATTTCCTGGATTGCCTCTTCGACGATGTAATGGTTATCGAGAAGCCATTCTGCGGCGGGCGTGATGGTCTCGCCTGATTCCACGTCGGTCGCGGTTGTGCGATAGACGCGAAGGATTTCCTTCTCGTTCTCCTTGTGCCGCGCAAAGAAATCGAACGGCGCAAAACCGGGCAGCGAAACGACGCTTTTGCGAGCGACCGCAGCACCCATCGCCTTGATGTCTTCGATGGAGAGATAGGTCGAGCGGATCGCATCGCCGTAATCGATGTGCTTCGTTTCGGACTCGCGTGAGGACGCTGAAGACGGAATGGAAATGGTCATGGGTTCGGTTCTGGATCCAAACAACGTTATGATAATTTCGCTAGCCTTTTGCACCGGCAATTATGACTGTCGCATGAACGGTCCAAAGCCATTGCATAAAGACGCAAGGGACGCAGATCCTCGATACTAAACGGGTTTAGGCTCGATCTGCTGCGTGCCCCCCGCGGGCCACTGCTGCCTTTTGACTCCACCCCAAGAGGCACTCCGGAAAGTTGGACACCATCGCGATAATTCAAGTCAAGAGACATCAATTGCGCTGCACCCTTCGCGTCATTTCTGTAGCCTGGAGTTACTCGAAGAAAAATCCGGCACCGTTGTGGCACCGGACTTCAATTTATCGCCGCGCGGCAATTGGCGATATCGCTCGGACGCATGTCCGAACGCTTCGCGCAGCCATCGCATTTTCCATTTTCTCAGGGGAGTTCAAACGGTACGTCTGGCGGATCGTTGTTTCCGACCAAAGCTCCCGCCTCGTCTAGGAGGCATTTAGGCCCGACAATCTGCAAGGCCAGAATGCTGCGCGAGCTATGTAGGATAAGTGTGCTGGCAAGGCGCCAGCATAATCGTCAACTGATAAGGCCGCAGACCAATGCTGCAACGAAGACGAACGCCGCAGCGAACAGGGTCGCGTTCAGCGCGAAGTGAATTTTGTGACGCGTCGACGTCAGCTTCTTTGCCGGTGCGGAACTATAATGGTTCGCGTGAGTATGCGAAATACCCAAGTCTGCCATGTGTTGCCTCCGTCTTGTTTTCGTTGATGCCGCAGTCAATCGCCGCCACATTCCTATATTCTCTATATGGTAGGTAGAGATAAATTTCCTTCCAAGGCGCAGAGGATGGAAAATCTAACCCGCACCCGACGATTGGCTCAGCAAAGCGTGCGCCATGCCCAGATCAATGAACGCTCGATCGCATTTTCTTCCCGCTGGGCACCGGAAGCTTCGATCAATCGGCGGTCTTTCTCCGCAGGAATGGAAATGGGTGCCCGTTCGGTGCGTCCAGCCTTGGCCGGAGGGTCGAGATATCCCATGGTCATCCCACCGAGAAAGAACATGCGTTACCTCCACGATCACGAAAGCTAACAAGCGTTAACAGGATCATGACAGATGAAAAGCCGCTGTCAATAGTCTAGCCGAATGGTCGTCTTTTAACCAGCATTTAACCTTAACACACAGGCACATCCAGGCATTTCAGATACTTGATAAAAGCTGGGTTTCAGGCTTTGACGAAGCCTTTGCTCGCGATCATTAAATTTCGCGTGTAGTCTTCTTGAACATCCGCATTGGCGAGTTGGCCGGAGGTCAGCCGTTCCACGACCGCGCCGTTGCGCATCACGGCAAGCCTTTCGCACATATGAGTAACGACACCGAGATCGTGGCTTACCATTACGAAGGTCAGCTTGCGGTCGCGTCTGATCTGCTCCAGGAGATTGAGCACTTCCGCCTGCACCGAAGCGTCAAGCGCCGATGTCGGCTCGTCCAGCAACAGGATCGACGGCTCGACGATCAGCGCCCGGGCAATTGCCACGCGCTGCCGCTGTCCGCCGGAGAGCTGGTGTGGATAGCGAAAGCGGAAGCCGTTTCCGAGCCCAACCTCATCGAGCGCGCGTGCGATACGCTTGTCGCTGTCTCTGATGCCGTGAATTGCCAAGGGCTCGATCAGCAAGCGGTCGATCGTCTGCCGCGGATGCAAGGAACCATAAGGGTCCTGAAACACCATCTGGACATTTCTGTAGAAGGCCTTGCTGCGTTTTGAACCATGCAGCGACTCGCCATGAATACGAATAGTGCCGCCGGTGACAGGAGCAAGACCCGCCACCGCACGAAGCAAGGTCGATTTCCCGGACCCTGATTCGCCAACCAGGCCGAAGGACTCGCCCTGAGCCACGGCGATGCTGGCATCTTTCAGCGCCAGAAAATCGTCGTAGGCGACACTGACATTTTCGACCGAAAGCGTAGCGCTCATTGAGCCCACTCCGGTTTGCGATCGAGCACCGGCAGCGGATGGCGATCTTCCCCGATTTGCGGCATGCAGTTCAAAAGCCCTCGCGTATAGGGATGCTGCGCATTCTTGAGGTCCGAAGCTCTCAGTTCTTCAACGATCTTTCCCGCATACATCACAATGACGCGGTCGCAGAACGACGAAACAAGCCGCAGGTCGTGGGACACGAATATCAGTCCCATGCCGCGCTCTGAAACGAGCTTGTCCATGATCTTGAGAACGTCGAGCTGCACGGTGACATCGAGCGCCGAGGTCGGCTCGTCTGCGATCAGCAGATCCGGCCCGGCGATCAGCATCATGGCGATCATCGCTCGCTGGCCCATCCCGCCCGAGACCTCATGCGGATAGAGATCGAAGACGCGCTTCGGATCGCGGATCTGTACAGCCTCCAGCATGGCAAGCGCCCGCTCGGTCGCCTCCGCCTTGCTGACCTTCTCATGCGTTCTCAGAGTCTCGGAAATCTGCCGGCCGATCGACATCACCGGATCGAGCGAATATTTCGGATCCTGCAGCACCATGGCGATGCGCTTGCCGCGCAGGAGCCGCCGTTCTTTCGCCGAGGCTGAAAGCAGATCAATGCCGTCGAAGACGAGCTTGTCCGCCGTGACGATGGCGTGCTTGGGCGTAAGCCCCATGATTGCACGGCCGGTCTGCGATTTGCCGGATCCAGACTCCCCGACGATGCCGAGGCGCTCCTTGCCGAGGGTAAAGGACACGCCGCGAACGGCTTCGATCACACCCGTGCGCGTTGGGTAGCTGACCCTCAGGTTCCCGACCGTCAGCAAATCCGTCATTGGCCGCTCTCCTTGGGGTCGAGCGCATCGCGCAAACCGTCGCCGAGTAGGTTGAAACCCAGGCTGACGATGAGAATTGCAATACCCGGCATGCCTGCTACCCACCATTGATCGAGGATGAAGCGGCGACCCGAGGCGATCATCGCCCCCCATTCCGGCAGCGGCGGCTGCGCGCCGAGACCAAGGAAGCCGAGACCGGCTGCGGTCAGAATGATGCCGGCCATATCGAGTGTCACACGCACGATCAGCGACGAGATGCAGAGCGGCATCACGTGACGGATGATGATGCGGATCGGCGAGGCGCCCATCAGCTTGACCGCCGAGATGTAGTCGGAACGCCGTACCGTCAGGGTTTCGGCACGGGCAATTCGGGCGTAGGGCGGCCAGGAGGTGATCGCGATTGCGATGATCGCATTCTGGATGCCCGGACCAAGCGCAGCAACGAAGGCAAGCGCCAACACCAGCTTGGGGAAGGCCAGGAAGATATCGGTGATGCGCATCAGCACGGCATCGACCCAGCCCCCAGCATAGCCGGAAACGGTGCCGACAATCAGCCCGATGGGTGCCGAGATGATCGCGACCAGCACCACGACAAACAGCGTCAGCCGCGATCCATAGATCAGGCGTGAGAAGATGTCGCGGCCCTGATCATCCGTGCCGAGAAGGTACTCGCCGGTTCCAGGCGGCAGGAGCCGCGCATTCTTCAGATCGCCGACGACCGGTGAGTGTGTTGCAATCACACCGGCGAGGGCCGCAATCAGAAGCAGTGCGATGATGATCGCCAGGCCGACGACGGCCAGCCTGTTGGCGGCGAACTGGCGCCATGTCACATAGGCGCGTCCGAGACGGGCCTGCATACGCGATTGCGGGCGATCGGATAGCAACCATTCGCGGCGGGTCATCGGCGCCGTCTGACTTGCTGGAACCGTCATTGGCTTCGCGTCCTTGGATCGAGCGTGCGGTAGAGAAGATCGGACAACAGGTTGATGGTGATGAAAACGGTGCCGATGACGATCGTACCGCCCAGGACCGCATTCATGTCCGCATTCTGGAGCGAATTGGTGATGTAAAGTCCGATGCCCGGCCACGAGAACACCGTTTCCGTCAGCACCGAGCCTTCGAGAAGGCCGGCGTAGGAAAGCGCGATCACGGTGACAAGCGGCACGGCTGCGTTCCGCAATGCATGGCCCCAGATCACCCGGGTCTCCGAAAGGCCCTTGGCGCGCGCGGCCACGACATATTCCTGGCCGAGTTCGTTCAGCATGAAGCTGCGGGTCATGCGGCTGATATAGGCGAGCGAGAAATAGCCGAGCAGCGAGGCAGGCAGGACGATGTGGCGAAACACATCGTAGAAGACGTCCCATTGCCCCTGCATTGCGCTGTCGATCAGGTAGAAGCCGGTCACCGGGGTGAAGCTATATTCATAGACGATGTCGATACGGCCCGGAAAAGCGACCCATCTGAGCTTCGCATAGAAGACGACAAGCGAGATCAGCGCCAGCCAGAAGATCGGAACCGAATAGCCGATCAGGCCTATGACACGCACGACCTGGTCAGCGATGCTGCCGCGCCGGACAGCCGCCAGCACGCCGAGCGGAATGCCGATCGCCGCGCCGATCAGCGTACCGAGCGTAGCCAGTTCGATCGTCGCCGGAAACACGCGCCGGATGTCGGTCATCACCGGGTTCGTGGTCAATACCGAATTGCCGAAGTCGCCGGAAAGAATCCCCTTCAGATAGATGAAGAATTGCTGGTAGAGCGGGAGGTTGAAACCCATCTCTTCCCGCACCCGCTCGACGACGTGCGTCGGCGCCCGGTCGCCAAGGATCGCGAGAACCGGATCGATCGGCACCACGCGGCCAATGAAAAAGGTGACGGCCAGAAGTCCAAGATAGGTCGTCACGGCAGCAATCAGGAAACGCCCGATTGCTTTCGCAAGAGGAACGGCCCGGCCCTTTGCGGGCCGCGCCTCCATTTTGGTTTCGACAATGCTCAATGAACCAATCCTACCGGATTATTCCTTGGCGATCGGGCCGACGTAGTTGGTGTCGAAGCTCGGACCCAGCTTGAAGTTCTTCAGGTTCTTGCGGTAACCGGCCACTTCGATCTGCTGGAAGATAAAGACGAAGGGGCTGTTTTCCAGGTACTTCTTCTCGATGTCCTGGTACATTGCAGCACGCTTGGCACTGTCGCGCTCGAGCAGAGCAGCCTTGGCTTCCTTGTCGAGTTCCGGCGCTTCAAAGGTATTGCGCCATGCGAGCGTCTTGTTGGTGCCGGCGTCCGAATTGTCCGGGTTCGCCGTGAAGGTATCGGCATTCGAATTCGGATCAAAATAGTCCGAGCCCCACTGGCCGATATACATATCGTGCGTGCGGGCGCGAAACTTCGTGAGCGTCTGCTTGCCGTCGCCCGGAATGATTTCCAGCTTTACGCCGGCCTGTCCGAGGGTCTGCTGCATGGATTCGGCAATGCCGGTTACCGGCTGCGTGTTGCGAACATCCATAGTGACGGAGAAGCCATCCGGAAGACCGGCCTTCGCCAGCAGTTCCTTTGCCTTGGCGACGTCGAGCTTGAACGGATTTTCGTCAAGCGCACCGAGCTGGCCCTTCGGCAGGAAGGTCTGGTGGATTTCGCCGATGCCTTTGATGAGGGTCGAGCCGATGGCGTCATAATCGACGAGATATTTGAAGGCCTGCTGCACTTCCGGCTTCTTCAGGTTCTCGTTCTTCAGGTTGAGGCTGACGTAGTAGATCGTGCTCTTTGGCGCGCTTGTGGTCGCCAGATCGGCGTTCTTCGAGACGGCGTCGAAGTCGCCCGGCTCAAGGTTGCGGGCGATGTCGATGTCGCCGGCCTCGAGCGCCAGGCGCTGCGCCGAGCTTTCCTTCATGTAGCGATAGATGACACGATTCGGCTTCGGCTTGTCGCCATAGTAATTGTCGTTGCGCTCCAGCACCACGACCTCGTTGGCACGCCATTCGCGGAGCTTGTAGGCACCAGAGCCGGCGTAGCCGGTCTTCAGCCATTCATTGCCGAAGTCGTTGTCGTACTTGTGATCGGCATCGACGGTGACGGACTTCACGTGATCCATGACGAGCTTCTTGTCGACGACGGAGGCAACCGTTGCCGTCAGGCAGTTCAGCACGAAGCTCGGTGCATAGGGCTTGTCAACGGTGAAGACGAAGGTGTTTTCATCCGCCGCCTTCGCCTTCTCGGTGACGTTGTCTCCCGTCAAGCCGAATTGCGTGAGAATGAAGGCCGGGCTCTTGTCCAGCTTGACAGCACGCTCGAAGGACCAGGCAACATCCTCGGCCGTGATTGGGTTGCCGGAAGCGAACTTCAAACCGGGCTTCAGCTTGAACGTGTAGGTGAGACCATCGTCGGAGACGCTCCAGCTCTCCGCGAGATCGCCGACGACCTTCGACGTGTCTTTCATGTCGAGCCGGACGAGAAGACTATAGGTGTTGCTCGTCATTTCGGCCGTCGAAATCTCGAAAGCCTCGCCTGGATCCATGGTGATGATGTCGTCGAAGGCAAAGCCTTCGACGACGGTGTCCTTTGGCGTCTCCGCGAAGGCAGCGGGCGCCGTCAGCATGAGAAGCGAAAGCGCCGCCCCTGCGGAAAGAGCACGAAAGTTGCGGCTGAGTTTGGTAACCATCATCGGTCTGTTCCCCTGTTCTTGATTGATTATAAAGCAGTATTTGGCTCAGGCGTTCTTCTCTTTCCACGCCGAAGCCAGGATCCGAAGCCAGTTCTCGCTGGCGAGCTTTCTTAGATTTTCCTCACCATATCCAACGTCCCGGAGAGCAGCAATCAGCTTCTGGTTGCCAGCCGAATCACCGATTTCCTCCGGAATGGTGGCGCCGTCGAAGTCGGAGCCGAGCGCAACGCAATCGATCCCGACTCGATCGACGAGATAGTCGATATGGCGGATCATATCGGAGAGCGGCGTCTCAGCGTCCGAGCGGCCGTCGGCCCTCAACATTGCCGTCGCATAATTGAGACCGACGAGACCGTTGCCCTCTCTGATTGCATCCAGCTGCTTGTCGGTCAGATTGCGCGCGACCGGCGTCAGGGCGTGCGCGTTCGAATGCGTGGCGACGAGCGGCTGATCCGTCGTCCTCGCAACGTCCCAGAAGCCCTTCTCGGTGATGTGGGATAGATCGATCATGATGCCAAGGCGGTTGCATTCGCGCACCAGATCGAAACCGGCACCTGTCAGCCCTGGCGCCGTATCCGGCGACATCGGAAAGGCGAAAGGCACGCCATGTCCGAAAATATTATGCCGGCTCCAGACCGGTCCGAGCGACCGCAGCCCCGCCGCATAAAACACTTCGAGGGCCGCAAGATCGGGCCCGATTGCCTCGCAGCCTTCCATATGCATGACGGCCGCAAAAACACCGCTCTCCATGGCGCTGCGAATGTCCTTGACTGTCCGGCATAGCCGCCATGCGCCCGCCTTGTCGAGGCGGAGCGCGATCGCCGCCATCTCGGTCGCGATGCCCAGCGACGGCAGACGGTCGAGGGGTGCGGCCATCGGCGTTACATAGTGCCCGTTCTGATCCGGGTCGGCGAAGACAAGATCGCCCGAGGGCACATAGATGGCGCAGAGGCCGCCTGCGAGGCCGCCCTGCCTGGCGCGAGGTCCGTCGATATGGCCCGATGTCGTCCCGTTCAGAAATTCGGCGATTGGGTCGCCGCCATCCCTTTCATGTGTCCAAAGCCTGAGAAGAACGTCATTGTGGCCATCGAATACGAACTGCATCTGTCTTCCTGCTCTGCCCTTCCGGGCAAATAACAAGCGGGCAGAATAGAAAAGCTGGCGGAATTAGCCAGCCCCCTCTTTGAAAATTATTTGATGGATAAAAGACTTTGGGCTGATGGCGAAAAACCGGGCACTGAAGACGCGCTCTCGCTGATTTGCGGGCACCGTCGAGCTCCGCAGGAATTTGAATGAGCGCGGCCGTCGAGCCGATGAAATCGTCATAACGAACGCCTAAATGCTCACCGCAACCGCAAATCATTTTGCCTCAGGAGAGATCTATGTCCATGTACCGCCTCACCGTTCCTGTCTTTCAGCGCGGGCTTGCCACGCTGAGAAACTACCTCGACAAGACCGAAACCTATGCAAAAGACAAGGGGATCGATCCGAACGAACTTGTCGGCGCCAGATTGGCACCCGATATGCTGCCGCTATCCGGCCAGTATCAGCGCGCGACCGACAGTGCCAAGCTTGCGGTCGCCCGGCTGACCAAGACCGAAGCACCGAAATTTGAAGACAACGAAACGACGATCGCCGAGCTTCGCGAACGCCTTGATAAGACGGAAGCCTACCTCGCTTCTATCGCGCCTGAAGCGCTCGACGGCACCGAAGCGAATGAAGTGACAATTGCCCCCGGCGGCAACAAGATCACCTTCCGCGGCGATGAATACGTCACGACCTTTGCGCTGCCGAACTTCTATTTTCACGTGGCGACGGCACATGCCATCCTGCGCAATCAAGGCGTGCCGGTCGGCAAGATGGACTATCTTGGGCGCCTCTCGTAACCTTATCAGGGCCGGCGCGTAACCGGCCCTTTTTCCGTCAGCTCCGTATAGGCAAGCGTCTGATCGAGATGCCGTGCCCGAAGCGAAAGCAGCTTCTCGGCATAGTCCAGGCGCGTTGCCAAGTATTCGCGATTGCCAGCGAGATTGTTGAGCTCCATCGGATCGGCCTCAAGATCGAAGAGCAGAGACGGCAAGCCGGTGAAATGGACATATTTGAACCGCTGATCGCGGATGACGGCGAGATTGCACTGGTTCGACATCAAACCGAAATGGCTCTCGGCCTCGCCATGAGCAATATCGCGGAAATCGAACTCCCAGAATGCCGCATCGCGCCATTCATCGGCATCGCCGCGGTCGATGAACGGCCGCAATGAGCGGCCGTCGAGATCGTTTTCCGCCTCAACCGCCAAGCTGTCGCAAAGCGTTGGAAAGATATCCGCGGCACTCGTGAAGCGCTCGACAACATGGCCTTTCATCGGCCCCTTGGGATCGCGGATCACCAGCGGAATGTGATAGCTGCCATCGAAAAAACCGCCTTTGCCGAGCGTCCAGTGATCGCCCATCATCTCGGCATGATCGGAGGTGAAGATGACGATCGTGTCGTCCCAGGCACGGTGATCCTTCAGCGCCTGCCAAATCCGGCCGAGCTGCGCATCCACCTCGGCGATCATCCCGTAGTAGATCGCCCTGATCGCGGCGAAGTCCTCCGCCCGCCAGTCGCTGACCTGGCCTTCGGCGCCATGGATAAAGCTGCCCTTGCCGTTCTTCGGCATCGCATAGGCGAGATAGGGGTGCAGCGCCTGTTCCGCCTCATGGCTCGTCGCCCGCGCAAATTGCGGCCCGTCGCCGGGATTGAACATGGTGGCATAGGGCTCGGGCCCGGAAAATGGCGGATGCGGCCGCAGGAAGGAGACATGTGCGAACCATGGCGCATCCTGTTCGCCCAGCCAGCGTATGAATTCACCGGTCAAGAACGCGGTCTGCGTTTCATCCCTGGAATAGACGGTCGTCTCCGCCGAAATCTCACCAGGTGCTGCACCTGCCGGGACATGAATATCCCGGCTGATCGCGTCGGCGTGCCCGCGCGTCCTGAGCCACGAAAGCCACTGCTTCTCATGCTCAGGCAGGAGCTGGCGCGCCGTGAATCCCGGCAACAAGCCTTCATAGGTCGTCAGATGCGGGTCGTTTCTATCCAGCCCGCGCGGATCGGGCGCGGTATCCGTGTAGCCGAACAGGGTTGGATCATAGCCGACACGTCGTGCCGCGAGCGCCAGGTTGTCGAAGCGACGATCAAGCGGCGAACCGTTCCGGCAAACGCGGTGGTTCATCTGGTAAAGGCCGGTATAGAGCGTCGCCCGCGCCGGCGAGCAGGGTGCCGCACCAGCAAAATGATTGCGAAAAAGCACGCCCTCTTTTGCCAGCGCATCGATGTTCGGCGTTCTGACACAGGCATGGCCAGCCACCGAAAGGCAATCACCGCGCCATTGGTCCGCGGTGATCAGAAGAACATTCGGCCGCTTCATGAATTGCCAGCCTCAGTGCTGATTGGATCTCGAATGCCAGTTCCATGCCGACTGGATGATCCGGGAGAGATCATATTGCGGTACCCAGCCAAGCACATCGCGAGCCTTGTCGTTATTGGCGACCAGCGTGTGCGAATCGCCTTCCCGGCGCCCGATATATTCAACCGGGAAAGGCCGCTGCGATACATCCTCGATCGCGCCGAGGAGTTCCTTGACGGTCGTCCCCGTTCCTGTTCCCAGGTTCAGCGCAACGGACTCTCCGCCTTTCAGCAAATATTCGACCGCCCGCACATGGGCATCGGCCAGATCGAGCACGTGGATATAGTCGCGCACGCAGGTGCCGTCGCGCGTCTCATAGTCGCTGCCGAAAACCTTGAAGCCCTGCCGGCGGCCGAGCGCCGCATCGATCGCGAGCGGAATGGCGTGCGTTTCCGGCTGATGCCATTCTCCGATACGGCCCTCGAAATCCGCGCCTGCCGCATTGAAGTAGCGCAGAATCACGGAACGCAGATTTTTATACTGATCGTAATCGGCCAAAGCCTGCTCGACGATATATTTGGTCCGTCCGTAAGGATTGATCGGCACCTGCCGGTGCGTCTCGTCGAGCGGCACGCTCTGGGGCAGCCCGTATGTCGCGCACGTCGACGAGAAGACGAAAGCGTTGATACCCGCCGCCTGTGCGGCCGAAAGCAAGGTCAGCGTGCCGATGACATTATTCTCGTAGAAGGAGACCGGGTCCTTTACCGACTCCCCGACCTCGATCAACGCCGCAAAATGCAGGATCGCCGCGGGCTTATGCTTTGCGAGCACTTCGTCCAACCGGACGCGATCACGAATATCGCCCTCCTCGGCCGGTCCCCATTTTACGAATTCGCGGTGGCCGTTCGAGAAATTGTCGAAGACGACGGGTTTGTATCCCTTGTTTGCCAGATCGAGGCACGTATGAGAGCCGATATAGCCGGCACCGCCGACCACGAGAACAGTTTCACCTGCCATATATCACCTTTGCTTCCACAGCGGATGTGAGAAGACTTAGAGGAGATGGACGGCAAGAAAAAGAACGAATCTGCCCGGCATGCTGCGGCGCACCATCGGAAGGACGCCAAACCTTTGGACTACAGGGCTAAACAGCAGGCAATTTTTTTGGCCGAGGGCCGATCAAATAAGCCCTAATAGGCTCGCTGCTCATGCGAAAGCGTCCAATGAGCTAGACGCCGCGTAGGCTCTCGACGCCGTGAAACCCTTCATCGAAGTCGGGCCAATTGGAGTCTTTTTCCGAGATCAAAGCCCCCTTGACCGGCCAAGCGATACTGAACTTGGGATCGTTCCACCGCACACCGCGCTCCGCCTTCGGATCGTAGAATCCGCTGGCAAGATACAACGTCTCGGTATTGGGCCTGAGCGTCACAAACCCATGGGCAAAGCCGCGAGGCACATAATATGCCAGCCGGTTCTCGCCCGTCAGCTCAACTCCATGCCACCGGAGATATGTCGGGGAATCGGGCCGGAGATCAACGATGCAGTCCCATAGCGCCCCGGAAAGGCACCGGACGATCTTCACTTCCGGCGATGGAGGGAGCTGGTAGTGCAGCCCACGGAGAGTGCCGGCTTCGGCGTTGAACGAATTGTTGACTTGTACGAAGCGGCTTTCGAGACCGGCGTCACCCATCTCCCGTTCGCAGAACACGCGCTGAAACCATCCGCGCTCGTCCCCACGCGGCTCCGGTTCGATGACGTAGACCCCGTGCAAAGGCGTTTCGTGAAACTTCATGCTGCTCCCCGTATCCCTGGCTCGGCCATCACGACGATAGAACGTTAACGCTACAAAATCCCTTTCGAAGGCAATTATAAGCAATCGTCATTTGCTCGCCTCCTTTCTGATTTCAGTATTCCATTAAGGATCAATGCCAAAAGCTGGGAAATTACCTGCGCATGATCCTTGGTACCTAAAGTAAACTTTAACACGGAACCCGACGTAAAAACCCGACACGTACCGTGAATTTAGGCAATGTATTTTTGCATCAGAGTTACGCGTGACATTTCTTCTTGAATAAGGAAGTTTTATAACAAAATCCAGTGTGCATTATAGAATACGATCCATGTAACGGATAATATCAGTCGCCTATGCTAAACTTATACCATCACCGACATTCGCCAATGTGATCTCCAATCGATATTGAAGATCACGCGTAGGATGCCTCTAGAGAGGAGCCAAGGATTACTCCACACCTGATCAAAGGCCATCACAATCTTTCGAAGAATAGACTCGTCTCTCTAGCGAAATATAGCATTAGATGCTAATATTACGCCGCCTGCGCTGCCTCCTTCATACTTTCATCCGGCAGGAAATATGTCCGGCATAAAAGATAATACCCTCCGTTCGAGGCAGGAGGATTTAGTCAAGTGCCGGATTCGAGCGAAATTTCCGTTTAAGCTGTTTCTGATCCGAAGCTGCGGAGGAAAGTTCAATGGCCAGCAATCTTGTTTCATCCATCATGCAACTGCTGACGCCGGATTTGATCGGTCGCCTGGCGGGCGCGCTTGGCCTCGACGCCGCCAAGACGCAGCGTGCGATAGCGGCTGCGGTGCCTGCGCTGCTGGCCGGTCTTGGCGGCATTGCGGCGCAATCTGGCGGAGCACAGAAAATCGCCGACGCTGCGAGACAGCAGGGTGGCGCACTCGGCAACCTTGCCGGAATGCTCACGCCGAATGGCCAGACGTCCCTTGGCCAGACCGGTTCGCAAATCCTGTCATCGTTGTTCGGAGCTGGCGACAGCGGAGCATTGGCGAACGCGGTCGGCAGCTACGCTGGCCTTGACAAGAACGCGAGCAGTTCCCTTCTGGGCATGCTGGCCCCGATTGTCATGGGCGGTGTTGCCCAGCAAGGCGGCAACGATCTCAGCGCCAACGGCGTTGCCAGTCTTCTCGCCAGTCAAAAGGACAACATTGTCTCCGCTTTGCCTTCAGGTGTCAGCGATATGCTTGGCGGCACCGGCCTTTTGAGTGCGCTCGGTGGTTCCATGCGAACGGCGACAGGTCAGGCAGCTGGCCGAGCGGCGGCAACTGCATCGTCTGTGAGCAATGTCAGCCAGCGCACCGCGTCGGCGTCCGCACCCCGTCGCTGGCTTTATTGGTTCATTGCGGCGCTCGTGATCTTGGCAGCGCTCTATTATATCTTCGCACGGCCAACCGAACAGACCGTCCCGCAAAGCGCGGTCCCGACGCCGAACCTGACGGTTGGCGATATCGATGTGGGCAAACAGCTCACGGATACCCTCACAAATCTGCAAGCCGCAGTCACCGGCATCACCGACGCGCCGTCGGCGCAGGCAGCCCTCCCCAAGCTGCAGGCAGCCGAAGGCGAAATTGACAAGGTCGCGGCGACGATCGGACAACTTTCGGCAGAGCAAAAGACCGCACTTGCAGGCATGCTCAAGCCAATGATGTCGACACTTAACGGGCTATTCGACAAGATCCTGACCATCCCCGGCGTATCCGACGTTCTAAAGCCCACAGTCGATTCGCTAAGGGCAAAACTTGCGACCCTGCCCGCTTGACCGCAGGTGAAATCGATCGCCGGCCACGGCCGGCGTTCGAAATCCGCTCGCTTCCCCCAGATGAACAGCAAGAAAAGAGGATCGGAGACGATGGCTGACAAATCAACATTTACGCCCGACGAATGGAAGTTGCTGCTGCAAAGCGTGATGGTGGCAGGCATTGCCGTCACCGCCGCCGAGCCAAGTGGACTTTGGGGCATGCTGAAAGAAGGAATGGCCAGCGCACGCGCGCTGCTCCAGGCCAAGACCGATCCCGGAGCGAACTCGCTCGTCTCCGCACTCGTCAGCGACTTCGAGACTTCGGAAGGAATAACTGCCGCGCGGGAAGGCCTTCAGGAAAAGCTCAAGGGCTCTAAGCCGGATGAAATCAAGACCAAATGCATTGCCGTGTTGCGGCAGACCAGCGATATTGTCGCATCCAAGGCGCCAGAGGCCGCCACCGCGCTTAAGACCTGGCTCTACCGGATTAGCGAGAGCGTTGCCGAAGCCGCAAAGGAAGGCGGCTTTCTTGGTTTTGGCGGCGTAAAGGTGAGCGATGTCGAAAAAGCCACGCTTGCCGAGATTTCGGCAGCGCTGAAACTTGACCAAAGCTCAACCTGATCCGTGCGCATCGTAACTGGACAGGATTGCCTTGCCCCTAGCGCCGCAGCTTCGAGGTTGCGGCGTTGGAGAAGTTACGAGCCCCGAACACCGCAATAAAAAATAATCGGTCCTGAATATAGCATCTGGCCCCGAACGGGAGCGCCGTCAGCGTGGCTCCGTGATTGTCGTGATCGTGCCCGTATACAGTTCCACATTCACCCTAGGTGAAATAGGACTATCTATCTGAGATCAACAGAGTTTCTGGCGGAGAGGGGGGGATTCGAACCCCCGATAGGCTTGCACCTATGCCGCATTTCGAGTGCGGTGCATTCAACCACTCTGCCACCTCTCCGCGGTCGTTGGTTGGCGCTTGTTCGGCGCGGGGTGTCTCATAGCGATCAAAAGGAAGGCTGGCAAGACGAAACTGCAGAGCTTTTCATCCTTTTGCCTTGACACGTTTTTGACAGTCGCGTATCCCGCTCACGCAATAGGCGTGGAAAAGTCCGTGCCTTGGCCGCCTCGCGCCCGCGCGGGGTTTCACCGGCAGACAGAGTTCCGGGCATCGCCCTGAAATCCCTGCTTAAGTCAGACTGATAAAAAGACGGCCACCTGCGCTTTGCGGGGAGAGCTGGATCGAACATGAAAGGATCAAAAAATGTTCGCAGTCATCAAGACCGGCGGTAAGCAGTACCGTGTGGCAGCCAACGACGTGCTGACCATCGAGAAGCTTGAAGCCACCGCTGGCGACTCCATTGAATTCACCGAAGTCCTCGTAATCGGCGAAGGCGCCGATGCAGCGATCGGGGCTCCCTTCATCAAGGGCGCATCGGTAAAGGCCGAAGTGGTCGAGCAGAACCGTGGCAAGAAGGTCATCGCCTTCAAGAAGCGCCGCCGTCAGAACTCGAAGCGCTCGCGCGGTCATCGCCAGCATCACACGGTTGTCCGCATCACGGACATCCTGGCAGCCAAGTAATCGATCTCGGGACTCAAGGTTTAAAGGAGAACTCCAATGGCACACAAAAAAGCTGGCGGTTCGTCGCGCAACGGTCGTGATTCCGAATCCAAGCGCCTTGGCGTGAAGAAGTTCGGCGGCGAAGCCGTCATCGCAGGCAACATCATCGTGCGTCAGCGCGGTACGCAGTGGCATCCGGGCGCCAACGTCGGCCTCGGCAAGGACCACACCATTTTTGCGCTTACGGCAGGCAATGTGGACTACCGAACGAAGGCCAATGGTCGCGTGTACGTGTCTGTAATGCCGAAAGCGGAAGCAGCGGAATAAGCCGGTAGCGCTCTAAAACAGCCGGCGTCTCATCGACCCGGCTGACCGCACAGGTTCAGTTCAGAAAACAGGGGAGATGGGGCGCCATCTCCCCTTTTTCTTTGTCCATAGGAGGACTGAACATGCAAGGCGAACTGATAAGGGTAGACCAATCCCGGTCACCCCGGGAAGACCAGAGGTCTCCCAAGGAGCGGCTGAGGCCGGAGCGGTTAAGGACCGATTGCCCTGTCTTGTTATCGGAAAGGCTCGTCATGCGCGCGCCCCACGAAGAAGACATCGACGCCCTTTCCCATCTCGCCAACAACGCCAAAGTCGCCACAATGGTATCGCGTATGCCGCACCCATATACTGCCAATGATGCTGCCGACTTCGTGCGTCGGACGAAGAATGGCGAGATTGGTAAGTGCGTCTATGCCATCACTAAGGCCGAGAACGGCGCATTCATGGGGTGCTGCGGGGTCGAGCCGCATGCCGACGGGCGCACCGTCGAGATCGGCTACTGGCTGGGTGAGCCCTATTGGGGGCAGGGTTATACGACCGAAGCGTGCCACGCACTGATCGATATGGTCTTCCGTACTCGCGAAAACGTCGATCAGATCGACGCTCGTTGCCGGGTGACCAACGTCGCATCGCGCCGCGTCATCCAGAAATGCGGTTTCCAGTTCCAGGGTTCGGGGCTTGCCGCCTCGCTGGCGCTTGGCAGCAACGTGCCGGTCGAATGGTACCGGCTCGACCGGAAGACCTGGATGTCGCTGAGAAGCTGGGGGAGCCTGTCATGAGCGCCCCCACCTTGCAGCGGCTGAAGCCCCAAGCAATGACGCCCGGCCCCGTGCCGGTCGTCACCACGGCCCGGCTGACGCTTCGCCCGCATCGGCTAAGCGATGCGAACGCGATCGCGGAATCGCTTTCCGATTTCGCGATCACCCGCATGCTTGCCCGCGTGCCCGCTCCGTATGACCGGCAGGATGCGCTGGACTGGCTCGTCCCGGTAACGTCCGGCGCGCTGACGGACTGGCACATGGCGATCACCAGCGGTGAAGATGCCCATATCGGTGTCGTCTCGCTGGAACTCCGCCACGGCCGCTGGCACCTTGGCTATTGGCTGAACCGCTATTTCTGGCGGCAGGGCTATATGGGCGAGGCCGTTGCGGCAATGCTCGAGCGCTTCTCCCGGCGAATGCCGGAGACAGCAGTTCATTCGGGCGTGTTCGCGGACAATCCGGCTTCGCTCAGACTGCAGGAAAAGCTTGGCTTCCGGATGAGCGGGTGCAGCGAGGTCTACAGCTTCGCGCGCAACACCATGGTGTCGCATATCGAGACCGTGCTTCAGCCCGGCGCGCTGCAGATCACGAAGGCTGCTTGAACAGACACGAAACGCCGCAGCCCTGCTGCGGCGTCTCCCCTACCTGCCGATCTCGACCCAGAGCGGAAAATGATCGGAACCCACCGACTGCGTATCCACATAAGCGGATTTCAGCCTTCTCTGCAGCCCGCAACTGACGAAACAGTAATCGAGATGCATGCGTTTGTCGTGATCCTTCGGGTCCATCCAGCTGTAGCTCCCGGGCGGATAGGCCTCCAGCACCGCCAGTGCGTCGACAGGTGTGCCGATCCTCGGAACCCGGCCAAAAGACTTGTCCGCGGTACCGGCAAGCGAACAGTATTCCGGCGATTCCTGCACCATATTGAAGTCGCCCATGACGACGTAATCTTCGGGCAGCGGCAGCTCCGCCATTCCGAACTCGCCAGCACCCGTCAAGGATCCGCCCTCGAACGGGAACGCGTTGATCCGCTCGTTCAAAAAGGCGAGTTGACGGATGCGCTCGTCTGCCGAGACGTGATCGAGGTGAACGGAATAGACGCGGAGCGCGCCGTCCGGCGTGTCAATGACGGCCTCAATCGCCCCGCGCTGCAGGTTGAGTTTCGTGACGGTGCGGCCGCGCGGCAGAAGCAGGGTACGCGTCGAAAGGACCGGCCAGCGGGAGAGGATCATGTTGCCGAACTGGAAGCGGGTCCCGCGCGGTGGAAAGCCGTCGTCGCCGGTATCGACATGCACGTCGCAGGGCGCTCCATAGACCCAGAAATGGTTGGGAAAAAGAGCCGCGAGATCGTCCACCATGTCGGCAAAATCGTTCTCGGAGAAACCTCTGGTCACCTCCTGAAGGGCGATGATATCCGCGGCCGCGATGCTCCTGGCGATACGGTTGAGATCATAGATCCCGTCAAGACCGAAGCCGTACTGTATGTTATAGCTCGCAAACTTCACGATAATCTTTGACCTCGGCTTGAACCGCCTATATCGAAAGCGGCAGGATGGGGCGCGTACAGAACCACCGGTGATGGAAGTAAAATGAAATTTCTCGACGAAGCAAAGGTCTATATCCGGTCTGGTGACGGCGGCGCGGGCAGCGTTTCGTTCCGGCGCGAGAAATTCATCGAGTTCGGCGGACCGGATGGCGGCGACGGCGGACGCGGCGGCGACGTCTGGGTTGAAGCCGTCAACGGCCTCAACACGCTCATTGACTTCCGCTACCAGCAGCATTTCAAGGCCAAGATCGGCATGCACGGTATGGGCAAAAACCGTACCGGCGCGAACGGCGACGACGTGACGCTCAAAGTCCCAGTCGGGACGCAGATCCTGGAAGAGGACCAGGAAACACTGATCTGCGATCTTACCGAAGAGGGCCAGCGCTTCCGGCTTGCCGCCGGCGGCAACGGCGGCTTCGGGAATGCGCATTTCAAGTCCTCGGTCAATCAGGCGCCGGATTGGGCAAATCCCGGCCTGGCCGGGGAAGAGAAGACGATCTGGCTGCATCTGAAGCTGATTGCTGACGCCGGTCTCGTCGGCTTGCCGAATGCGGGCAAATCGACCTTCCTCGCCGCTGTGACGCGCGCGCGGCCGAAAATCGCCAACTATCCCTTCACGACCCTGCACCCGAACCTCGGCGTCGCCACCATCGACAGCCAGGAATTCATCCTCGCGGATATTCCGGGTCTGATCGAAGGCGCGCATGAAGGAGTCGGCATCGGCGACCGGTTTCTTGGTCACGTCGAGCGGACTCGCGTGCTGCTGCACCTGGTTTCGGCTCAGGAAGAAAAGGTCGGCAAGGCCTATACGACCGTGAAGAACGAGCTTGAGGCCTATGGCAACGAACTCACCGATAAGGCGGAAATTGTCGCACTCTCGCAGATCGACGTGCTCGACGACGCAACGCTGAAGAAGAAGACCAAGGAGCTTGCCAAGGCTTGCGGCAAGACGCCGTTCCAGATTTCTGCCGCGACCGGCAAGGGCATGACCGAGGTCCTGCGTGCTTTGCGCGACATCATCGTTGAAGCGAACGCGGGCGGCGAAAAGCCGGCCAAGGCGCCGAAGTTGCGGCACCGCGACATGGCGTCGGCTGACGAGGAACGGACGGATGACGACGCGTAAGCCGCTTGATCGATATCGCCGCATCGTCATCAAAATCGGCTCGGCGCTCCTCGTTGACCGCAAGACCGGCCTCAGGAAGGCGTGGCTGGATGCCATGTGCGCCGATATCGCCGCACTGAAGGCGAAAGGTGCCGATGTCCTCGTCGTCTCCTCCGGCGCCATCGCACTCGGCCGTTCGGTTCTCGATCTACCCTCCGGGGCACTGAAATTGGAGGAGAGCCAGGCGGCTGCAGCCGTTGGCCAGATTTCGCTCGCGCGGGCGTGGTCGGAGAGCCTGTCGCGCGACGAGATCGTTGCCGGGCAGATTCTGCTGACGCTTGGAGACACGGAAGAACGCCGCCGCTATCTCAATGCGCGCGCGACGATCAACCAGCTGCTGAAGATCGGCGCCGTGCCGATCATCAATGAGAACGACACGGTCGCGACCAGCGAAATCCGCTACGGCGACAATGACCGCCTCGCAGCCCGTGTCGCGACGATGACGGGTGCTGATCTGCTGATCCTGCTGTCGGATATCGATGGCCTCTACACCGCGCCTCCGCATCTCGATCCCGATGCCAGATTCCTGGAGACGATCGCTGAGATCACGCCTGAAATCGAGGCCATGGCAGGCGGAGCCGCCTCCGAGCTGTCACGCGGAGGCATGCGCACGAAAATAGACGCTGGCAAGATCGCGACGACTTCCGGCTGCGCAATGATCATCGCTTCTGGCAAGACGGATAGCCCGCTCTCGGCAATGGCGAATGGTGCGCGCTCCTCGTGGTTCGCGCCGTCCGGTACGCCCGTTACCGCGCGCAAGACCTGGATTGCGGGCCAGCTGCAGCCGGCTGGTGAACTGCACATCGACGATGGTGCAGTGACGGCGCTGGGTGCAGGCAAGAGCCTGCTTCCGGCTGGCGTGCGCAAGGTAATTGGCCTTTTCAGCCGCGGCGACACGGTGGCAATCATCGGTCCGTCCGGCCGCGAGATCGCCCGTGGCCTTGCCGGTTACGACGCGGACGAAGCCCGCCAGATCGTTGGCCGCAAATCAGCGGAAATCGAGGCGATCCTCGGTTATGCAGGTCGCGCCGCGATGATCCATCGTGACGACATGGTCATGACATCACAGGTAAATCCGAAATCGGAAAGGCAGAAGAAGGACGCGAGCTATGCTTGATACCGTTGTGCAAAGCCCTGACATTGACGCGCTGATGAATGACATCGGCCGCAAGGCCAAGGCTGCGGCACGACCGTTGGGCTTTGCGTCCACCGAGGCAAAGGATAGGGCTCTGAACGCCATGGCCGATGCGATCGTCGCCCGCAAGGATCATATCCTTGCGGAAAACGTGAAGGATCTGCAGGACGTCGCGGGCTCCAACATGCTTGCCTCCTTCGTCGACCGTCTGACGCTCAACGACAAGCGCATCGCCGAGATGGCTGACGGCATTCGGGCGATTGCCGCGCTGAGGGATCCCATCGGCGAAGTCATCAGTGCCTGGGACCGGCCGAACGGGTTGAAGATCGAGCGCGTTCGGACACCGCTTGGCGTCATCGGGGTGATCTTTGAAAGCCGACCGAATGTGACGGCGGATGCCGGTGCGCTTTGCCTGAAAGCCGGCAATGCCGTTATCCTGCGTTGCGGTTCGGATTCCCGCCGCTCATCGCAGGCGATCCATGACTGCCTGGTTGAGGGGCTGAGGGCAGCGGGCCTCCCCGAACACGCCGTCCAGCTCGTTCCGGTTTCGGATCGCGCCGCCGTCGGCGCCATGCTGCGGGGCCTTGAGGGAGCAATCGACGTCATCGTGCCGCGCGGCGGCAAGAGCCTCGTCGCTCGCGTTCAGAACGAGGCCCGCGTCCCGGTTTTCGCCCACCTCGAAGGCCTCTGCCACATCTATGTCGATGCCTCGGCCGACATCGAAATGGCAAAAGCGATCATCGTCAACGCCAAGATGCGCCGCACGGGTATCTGCGGTGCCGTTGAAACCCTGCTTGTCGACGGCGCGGCAATCGGCACTCATCTGACGCCCCTTCTTGAAGGGCTTGCCGATGCCGGCTGCGAAATCCGCGCTTCCGCGACGGTGCTGAAAGTCGCCCCGGGCATGAAGCCGGCCACGGAAGAGGACTGGTCGACGGAATACCTCGATGCGGTCATTTCCGTTGCCGTCGTCGACGGCATTTCCGGTGCAATCGACCACATCCAGAAGTATTCATCGAACCATACAGAAGCGGTGATTGCAGAAGATCCGGCGGTCGTCGGGCGCTTCTTCACTGAGATCGATTCTGCCATCCTGCTGCACAACGCCTCGACGCAATTTGCCGATGGCGGGGAATTTGGCATGGGAGCGGAAATCGGCATCGCAACGGGCAAGATGCACGCCCGCGGTCCAGTCGGCGTCGAACAGCTCACCTCATTCAAGTACCGTGTACATGGCACCGGACAAACGCGGCCCTGACGTGACGACTGACGGCATGGACCGACGGTATCTTCGCATGCCGCATGTCGAGCGTGGCATGGTTGTCGGTCTTTTCGGCGGGTCCTTCAATCCGCCGCACGAGGGGCATGCGCTGGTCGCCGAGATCGCCATAAGGCGCCTCGGCCTCGACCAGCTCTGGTGGATGGTGACACCCGGCAACCCGCTGAAGAATCGCAACCATCTTGCGCCGCTTTCCGAGCGGATCGCGCTCAGCGAAGCGATCGCAACCGATCCGCATATCAAGGTGACCGCGTTCGAGCAGACGCTGGGCGTCAGCTACACGGCAAATACGCTCGCCAAGGTGAAGGCGCGCAATCCGCACGTCCATTTCATCTGGATCATGGGCGCCGATAGTCTGCAGAGCTTCCACAAATGGCAAAAGTGGCAGGACATCGCGCGCACCTTCCCGATCGCCGTCATCGATCGGCCCGGCTCGACGCTTTCCTATCTCTCCTCGAAATTGGCGAAGACCTTCGCTTTCGCGCGTATCGACGAGGATGATGCCCGTGCACTGTGGAAGAAGTCGGCTCCCGCCTGGACTTTCATCCACGGGCCGCGCTCGACACTGAGTTCGACCGCACTTCGCAAAGCCGCTGAGTAAGGCGCAAATGAAAAGCCCGACGGGGGAGGAGATCCGTCGGGCTTTATAAACTTGATCGACAACTGGGAGGAGGAGTGTTGCCGATCTCTATCTAACGGCTTTGGGAGGAGGAGATCGCCGTTTCGATAAGTATGTTTTATCATGATCTCGCGAGACTGGAAGTCTGTATATTGCATTGCAGCAATGCAGGAGTCGCAAAGCTCTTCCCTATATGCATTGATCCTGTGCCGCTTTTTGCGGCACACGCTAGGGCTTAGCGATAAACGCGCTCGGAAAATGCGCTCATGCCCGAACGAACCATCAACTCGTAGACCATGCGCCTGCTGATCGGGTTGTGCAGCCTTGCAACCCGGGAGCCGAGAAATTCCGTCTCAACGTGGTCGAAAGCCGTCAGATCCGGCGCGTCAGCGATCATGCCATAGTAAAACTCATGGAATTCCCGCCGGCAGACATAGGTTTTGTATTTCGTCATGCAAAAGGCGGAGAACTCCGATCCTCGCTCTCGCAGGAAATCCGCGACGCCAACGGTCACTTCGGGCCACGCGGGGTTGAACGTATCGTCGAATGCGACGACCCCATGCTTCGCAAGCGAATCCATCGCCAGCCGGCTGTCGGCCGCGACATGCTGCAGCATATGTCCCCCGTCGATACTGAAGAAGCGCACTTCGCCGATCTTTTCCCTGATTTCAGTCGCGGTCAGCTTGGTGCTATCGCCCTTGACAATCAGGTTCTCGTCGACCTCGAGCCCCAACCGCCGGCCATTCTCCAGAAACCGGCTGTATTGGAGCGACACGCCGTCGCTCGTCTTGCCGATGTCGAACAGGTCGATTGCAAGCAGTTTTGCGTCAGGGCCACAGATCTTCCTGAACAGGTAATAGGAGCGCCCATAAAAGACACCGATTTCAGCAATTCCCCCGTCAAGCGCCCTGCCCTGTTGGCCTTGCAACAATGAAAGAAACACGAGTGCGTCTGGCGGATCGATGTATCCTTCAACCGTTTGCAAGTCGTGAAAGATGAATTTCCGCGTCGTCGAATTCATGAAATCGTTGATCCTCGTTTCTTACCATTCAATTTGCCAGGCGGCCCAAAGAAGGCGGCGAGTAGATAGGCTATTTTTGGCAAATT
The DNA here is from genome assembly GCF_012641395.1 of Rhizobium sp. P32RR-XVIII. Taxonomy (GTDB): domain Bacteria; phylum Pseudomonadota; class Alphaproteobacteria; order Rhizobiales; family Rhizobiaceae; genus Rhizobium. Next base: position 194,640 of record NZ_JABAIH010000007.1, read on the forward strand.
CAAGCCATTTGATCGCCGATTTTACTTTAAATTTACCGTCATTTTCTCAATCGATACGCGAATATCCCGGTAATGTTGTACAAAATTGCAGATATTCACATAAAAGAACCTATAGGCATCTTGCTATACATTCGCCAACTATCCCTCTAGCCATTCCACCGATATCGATATATTCCTACGGATATTTCGACCTGGAGGTTCCAAAACATGCCTACTTTTCGCCAATGGATAAAAAGTTCGATCGGCATCATTTCTGCAGTCTGGATCGCCGCCGCCGGACTCGCGCCGGACTCCGCAAGCGCCGCTGACAAAGTGACCGTCTTTGCGGCAGCGAGCCTCAAGGATGCGCTCGACGCCGCGAACGCGGCCTGGGCAAAGGAAAGCGGCAAGGAAGCCGTCGCCTCCTATGCCGCCAGTGGGGCGCTTGCCAAGCAGATCGAAAATGCTGCGCCGGCCGACGTCTTCATCTCCGCCGACCTGAATTGGATGGACTACGTCGCCGGAAAGAAGCTCATCAAGGACGACACCCGTTCCAATCTCCTGGGTAACCGCCTCGTTCTTGTCGCAGCCAAGGACAACGCCAAGCCGGTCGACATCAAGCAGGGCTTCGACCTCTCAGGTCTGATCGGCGACGGCAGGCTTGCCATGGGCGAACCCAAATCTGTCCCGGCCGGCAAGTATGGCCAGACGGCGCTCGACAAGCTCGGCATCTGGAAGTCGGTTGAACCGAAGGCCGCCTATGCCGAGAGCGTTCGCGCAGCGCTGGCGCTCGTTTCTCGCGGCGAAGCCCCTTACGGCATCGTCTATCAAACGGATGCGGCCGCCGATAAGGGTGTGGCGATTGTCGGCACCTTCCCCGCCGATTCCCATCCGCCGATCATCTATCCGATCGCGCTGCTTGCCGAGAGCAAGAATCCGGACGCATCTGCCTATCTCGACTTCCTGAAGTCGGACAAGGCAGCTCCGTTCTTCACCCAGCAGGGCTTTACTGTTCTGAAGTGATTGCGGTTTCGGGCGCCCCGACATAGCGTCAAGGCTTGCTTCGGCAAGCCTTCTTTTTTTGGAGACACTGCTTGGACCTGTTCGGCCTCAGCGATGAAGAATGGACCGCAGTGTTTCTCAGCCTGCGCGTATCAGTTGTTGCCATGCTGGCGAGCCTGCCCTTCGGCATCCTCGTCGCACTCCTGCTGGCGCGCGGCCGCTTCTATGGCAAATCCGTCCTCAATGGCGTGATCCATCTGCCCCTCATCCTTCCGCCCGTCGTTACTGGCTTCATTCTGTTGATCCTTTTCGGCCGGCGCGGGCCAATCGGCAGCCTGCTGGATCAATATTTCGGGATCGTCTTTTCCTTCCGCTGGACCGGTGCGGCGCTTGCTTGCGCCGTCATGGGGTTCCCGCTGATGGTGCGAAGCATCCGGCTTTCGATCGAGGCGATTGACCGCAAGGTGGAGGAAGCGGCGGGAACGCTGGGAGCAAGCCCGCTCTGGGTGTTCCTCACGGTTACCCTGCCGCTGACGCTGCCCGGGATCATCGTCGGGATGATCCTGTCCTTCGCCAAGGCTATGGGTGAATTCGGCGCGACCATCACCTTTGTCTCGAACATCCCAGGTGAGACGCAGACGCTGTCGACGGCGATTTATACGTTTACGCAGGTTCCCGGCGGCGACGCCGGCGCCATGCGTCTTACCGTCGTTGCGATCGTCGTCTCCATGGCCGCGCTGCTGGCCTCGGAGTTCATGGCGCATCTCGCAGGCCGGAGGGTCGACCCGGAATGACGCTGACGATCGAAACCAAACACCGATTCGGCGCCTTCACCCTTGATGCGGCCTTCACCTCGAAAGCCGGCCTGACCGCGCTTTTCGGCCGATCCGGCTCTGGCAAGACCTCGATGATCCGCATCATCGCCGGTCTGGTCCGGCCGGATGAGGGCCTTGTTGTTTTGGACGGCGAGCCGCTGACCGACACCGCGAAAGGCATCTTTGTCCCCCGCCATCGCCGCAGGTTCGGCTATGTTTTCCAGGACGGGCGGCTCTTTCCGCACCTAAACGTTCGAAACAATCTTTCCTACGGAAGCTGGTTCGCGGCGAAGGCTCCAGGCGCCGGCAGCTTTGACCGCATCGTCGATCTGCTCGGCATCGAAAGCCTTCTTGACCGGCGTCCTTCCACGCTCTCAGGTGGTGAAAAGCAGCGGGTCGCGATCGGCCGCGCGCTGCTTTCCTCTCCTCGCCTGTTGCTGATGGACGAACCGCTCGCGGCACTCGACGAAACTCGCAAGGCGGAGATCCTGCCCTATCTCGAACGCCTGAGGGACGAGACTGAGATCCCGATCGTCTATGTGAGCCACTCGATCGCCGAGGTGGCCCGCCTTGCAAACCAGGTCGTGGTGATGCGCGACGGCAGGGTCGAGGCCGCAGGCAATGCGACGGACGTGCTGAGCCGGCCTTCGGCAGCGGAGGACCCGCGCGACGCAGGCGCCCTTCTCGAAGGCATTGTCGAAAAGCTTGATGAAAAGCATCGCCTTGCAACGCTCGTATTAAAGACGTCGCGCCTTTATGTTCCTGCCGCTGGTGTGTCGCAGGGCAAGCGCGTCCGCGTGCACATCCCTTCCCGTGAGGTCATGCTGGCGACCACGAGGCCTGAGGGTTTGAGCGCCCTGAATATCATAGAGGGAAGCGTACGGAAGATATCGCCGGAGGACGACGGAACGGTCGAAGTCGAGATCGATTGCGGCGGCGATATCATCCTATCGCGGATCACGATGCTCTCCGCCGAGAGGCTTGACCTTGTATCCGGCAAGCCGGTCTTCGCCGTCGTCAAGTCAGTCGCGCTTCAGCCTTGAGTGTTGCTCGGCGCGTCGACCGGTCGGCGGTTGCTTTCGAGCCAGGCGAGATCGCTCGCCAGGCTAGCCCGCACTGTCGCTTCCATGCGCCGGAAACGCGAGAGCAGCTCCTCGCCAAAGGGCGTCAGGGCCGCACCGCCGCCCTTCTGTCCACCGCGTTGAGATTCGACCACTGGGTCGCTGAACATTCGGTTCATGTCGCTGACCAGAATCCAGGCGCGACGGTAGGACATATCCATCGCCCTGCCCGCCGCCGAAATCGAGCCGGTTTCGCGGATGTGCTCGAGAAGCTCCATCTTGCCGCGGCCAAGCCGATCTTCCTGCGGAAAGCTGATGCGGAGGATGGGAACGATTTGATGTTTGGCGGTAGTGTCCATGCAGTTCTACAATTCCCGAAAATCGCCAATACTTTACGCTTGGCCGACCGCGCTGTACACAACCCCTCCTCCACCGCGGTGAGACAATCTTTTGCGCGAACTTAAGCTTCGCTGAATGAAACGGAGCGCGTGTCTTGAAAGATTAATGGTTTGATGCCTATCTTAACTCATGATTTGGTTCGTCCAAATCAGTGATGCGCATGTTCTGTTATTCCAAGAAAGGAAAAGCACTGACAACAGTACAAGCCAAGGGAAGAGCGCTCGCCGTTGTCCCGAAGAGCCCGGAAAGTGGCGCCGATGCCGCCGCCCGCGCCCTGCAAGCCGTCCTCACGAGCCTTGAGGACTCTAAAGCAGAAGATATCGTTACCATCGACATTGCTGGGAAATCTGCGCTGGGCGACTACATGGTCGTCGTCTCCGGCCGATCGAACCGCCATGTCCTGGCGATCTCGGATCACCTCCTCACCGACCTGAAGGACGAAGGCTTCGGAACAGCCCGTGTCGAAGGTCAGGAAGGTGGCGATTGGATTTTGATCGACACCGGCGATATTATTGTGCACGTTTTCCGTCCTGAAATCCGCGAGTTCTATAACATCGAAAAGATGTGGGCAGCTCCGGATATGGAAGAAACGCGGCACTGACAGGCCGTCCGGACCGTTTATCCGGCGCCTGAGACGGGGCACAGAATAGCCGGCAACATGAGGACCGGCACATCTTGGTATTGTGTCTTTTGAGGCGTGACGGGAGCGGATGAATGCGTGTGGGTCTTTTTGCGGTGGGACGGCTGAAGTCCGGCCCCGAGAAAGATCTTGCGGCCCGTTATTTCGAACGTTTTGCCAAGGCTGGTCCTGGAATCGGCCTGGAATTTTCCCGCGTGGCAGAAGTCGCCGAAAGCCGCGCCTCGAATGCGGAAACGCGCAAGCGCGAAGAGGCGGCCATGCTTCAAAAGACGCTTGGCGAGAGCAGCGTCCTTATTCTCCTCGATGAGCGCGGCAAGGCAGTGGATAGCGAAGCTTTTGCAAATCTGCTGGGTACCTATCGCGATCAGGGCAAGCGCGACCTGATGATTGCAATCGGTGGCGCCGACGGCCTTGATCCCGCGCTTTACGACCGAGCCGACCTGATTCTCTGCCTCGGCAAGATGACTTGGCCGCATCAGCTCGTTAGAATACTCGTCGCGGAACAGCTCTACCGGGCCGTGACCATCCTTGCCGGTCATCCCTATCATCGCGCCTGACGGTCACGAAGCCGTGTCTTGCCAAGCGCGGCTCTCTTTGCCAATCGTTCTGGCAAATGATGCCAAATCGGCTTAGTCTCCGCGCGATTTGAGAGTTACCCTGAACGCGCATGACGAGAACTGCCCCTAAGCGAAAGAGACTGATCCTGCCCGTACTGGCGGCTGGCCTCGGCGCGACGGCAATTTTCGCTCAGTCCGATCTCGGCGGAACCGGTGCATTTGCTCAAGACGCACCGGCCCAGATGCCGACGGCCGAAAGTTCTCAGGAGCCCGCTACGCCCAATGCAGCAACTGACGTGGTTCCCGCCCCGGATGAGGTTCCGCCCGATCCGGCTGCAGAGCTCGCAAAGAAGCGGGACGAAACCCGCGCAGAGCTCGAGGCGCTGTCGAAAACGATCAATCTTTCATCCGACAAAGTCATCGCGCTGCAAAAAAGCATTGCCGATCTGGACAAGAGCAGCACGAATATCCGCCAGGCGCTGATCGATTCCGCTGCCCGGCGCAAGACGCTTGAAAGGCAGATGCTGGAAAGCGAAAAGAAGCTCGCCGATCTTGGCGTCAAGGAAGATGCCATCCACCGCTCGTTACATGAGCGCCGCGGCCTGCTCGCCGAAGTGCTCGCCGCCCTTCAGCGAATGGGCCGCAATCCGCCCCCTGCCCTCCTCGTAACGCCGGACGATGCGCTTGCCTCCGTGCGCAGTGCCATTTTGCTCGGTGCGGTCGTGCCCGGTATGCGCAAGGAGACCGACAAGCTCGCCGGCGACTTGGCGAACCTCGCGGCCCTGCAGGCAGCGACCACCAAGGAAAAGGCAAATCTTGCCGCCACGATGACGAACAACATCGAGGAAGAGCGGCGCATGGACATGCTGCTTGCCGAAAACGACAAGCTCAATCGCAGCAATGCCGCAGATCTTGAAGCCGAAAAGAAACGTTCGGAGGAACTGGCGGGCAAGGCGACGACGCTGGAGAGCCTTGTGGCCTCGATGGAATCGCAGATTTCCTCCGTCCGTGAGGCCGCCGAGGCGGCCCGCCGGGAAGAGGAGAACCGGAGGCTCCTCACCGAGGAGCAGCGGGCGCAGGCCAAGGCGCTTGCCGAGAATGGTGTGCCCGATAAAAACCGTATTGCGCCCGCATATCCGTTCGGAGAGTTGAAGGCGAAGTTGGAGTTGCCCGTGGCGGGCGAGATTCTGCGCCAATTCGGCGATGCCGATGGCACCGGACACGAGGCCATGGGAATGACACTGGCCACCAATCCGGACACGGTGGTGACTGCGCCGGCGGACGGACTAGTGGTTTTCGCCGGCTCGTTCCGCAGCTACGGCCAGATGATCATCCTCGATGCGGGCGATGGATACCACTTGGTGATTTCCGGAATGGACATGATCAGCACCCGCCAGGGGAAATTTGTTTTCGCCGGGGAGCCATTGGCCGTGATGGGTGCGAAAAGAGTCGCGAGCGCAACAGCATTGGCGCTGGAAACCAACAGGCCGACGCTTTACATTGAATTTCGAAAAGACGGAAAACCGGTCGATTCCCGGCCTTGGTGGACCGCCAGAGATACTGGAAAGGCACGCAATGATTCGTAGGGCTTCTCTTGTTTTGGTCGGCGCATTGATGGGCGCGACCGGTATGAGTGTCATCTATGCCGCGGGAGTGCCGGCCGAGGCGGCCGGAGCATCCACCTACAAGGAACTGTCGGTGTTTGGTGACGTTTTTGAGCGCGTGCGGGCCCAGTACGTTACGCCGCCCGCAGAAGACAAGCTGATCGAAAATGCCATCAATGGGATGCTCTCATCCCTCGATCCGCATTCAAGCTACATGAACGCCAAAGATGCCGAAGACATGAGCACCCAGACGAAGGGTGAATTCGGCGGTCTCGGCATCGAAGTGACGATGGAAGACGAACTCGTCAAGGTCATCACCCCGATCGACGATACCCCCGCCGCCAAGGCTGGCGTTCTTGCCGGAGACTACATCTCGGAAATCGACGGCCAGTCGGTGCGCGGGTTGAAGCTCGAAGACGCCGTCGAAAAGATGCGCGGCCCGGTCAACACGCCGATCAAACTCACGCTCATCCGCAAGGGTGCAGACAAGCCGATCGAGCTGACGATCGTTCGCGACATCGTTGCCGTCCAGGCCGTAAAGTCACGTGTCGAAGGCGACGTCGGTTATCTCCGGGTTATCTCCTTCACCGAAAAGACCTATCCGGACCTTGAAAAGGCGATCACCAAGATCAAGGAGACGGTTCCGGCCGACAAGCTCAAGGGCTATGTTCTTGACCTGCGTCTCAATCCAGGCGGCCTGCTCGACCAGGCAATCAAGGTTTCTGATGCTCTCCTTGAGCGGGGAGAAGTGGTCTCGACTCGCGGCCGCAACCCGGATGAAACCCGCCGCTTTAATGCCGGTCCCGGCGATCTGACGGATGGCAAGCCGGTGATCGTGCTCGTCAACGGCGGCTCGGCTTCGGCTTCGGAAATCGTCGCCGGCGCTCTGCAGGATCTTCGCCGTGCGACCGTTCTCGGCACTCGGTCGTTCGGCAAGGGCTCTGTCCAGACGATCATTCCTCTCGGCGAGAACGGCGCGCTCCGTCTGACGACGGCGCTCTACTACACCCCGTCGGGCCGCTCTATCCAGGGCACTGGAATTACGCCGGACATCAAGGTCGAAGAACCCCTGCCGGACGATCTGAAGGGCAAGATGGTGACCGAAGGCGAATCCAGCCTGCGCGGCCACATCAAGGGTCAGAGCGAGACCGATGAAGGCTCGGGCTCCGTTGCCTACGTGCCGCCGGATCCGAAGGATGACATCCAGCTCAACTATGCGCTCGACCTGCTTCGCGGCGTCAAGACCGACCCGTCCTTCCCGCCGAATCCGGCTAAGGCCGTATCTGCCAAGTAGTTTTGCTATGCTATCAGGCGGGAGTATTGATCCCGCCTGATAGCTTTCTGCTGTTTCCCGGTTTTGGGGCGGGCGAGGAAATTGGGAACGGATTTGCATGCACCATTGGGCCAAAACCGTAAGGCTGGCCCCAGGCGTCCAGGCGTACTGCGGATCGGCCGCGTCGTCGCCAGCCTCTGCCTGATCGCGATCGGCGGATTTTCACTCTACTCAGCGTTCCGTGACGACGGCCTTCAACAGGCGAAACCGCCTGCGACGGATGTGGCGGCGTCACCGCCAACGGACACGACCCAAAGAGCCTCCACGCAAAGCCAGACGGGAAGCGGCATGCCTCGCTCGGACCCTCGCTCCGGCGCCAACGTCGAAAAGATGACGACGGGTGATGGCTCCGTCGTGACAAAGTACAGTCCGCGACCACGCGACGGCAGCGGTCCGGTGCTGGTGGACGCTATGCAGATCGGCCAGGATCCGCGGATGGCGGCGATGCCGAACGAAAGCCTGCTGGAAGACAGCTCCTTCGGCCGGCTGCCGATTGTCGGACCGGATGGCCGCCGCCCGATGGATCAGTATGCGCGGCCGTGGTCCGGCGCTCGCGGCACCCGGGTTGCAATTGTCGTCAGCGGCCTTGGCCTCAGCCAGACGGGCACGCAACGCGCTATCAAGGAACTTCCCGAAGAGATCACCCTCGCATTCGCAGCGAGCGGGAACAGCCTGCAGCGCTGGATGCAGGAGGGGCGTCGCAGCGGTCATGAGATCATGATGCAAATTCCAATGGAGCCATTCGATTACCCAGCTAATGATCCTGGTCCGGAGACGCTGCTGACGTCGAAATCGCCTGGAAAGAACATCGAGAGCCTGCACCGGGCGATGGGCGAAATCACCAACTACACAGGCATCATGAATTACCAGGGGGGACGCTTTCTCTCCAATCCGGACGCTCTTGAACCGGTGATGCGCGATGTCGCCAAGCGCGGCTTGCTGTTTCTCGACGACGGGTCTTCCGCGCAGTCAAAGACGGAGGCTGTCGCAAAAGGCACCGAACTTCCCTATGCGTTCGCGGATCTGCAACTCGACGGACAGGTCGATACCAACGCGATCCTGCAGAAACTCGACGAGCTCGAGCGCATCGCCAAGCGGAACGGTCAAGCTATCGGTGTCGCCTCGGCCTTCGACGAGAGTATTGACGCTATCGCCAAATGGAGCGAAGAGGCAGGCATGCGCGGCATCGAGGTCGTCGGCGTCGCGGCTCTCGCCACCGATCCGAAAAACCCTTGAGGAGCATGCCCCGTGAACCAGGCGATAGTCAAAGCCGAAGACCTGCCTTACCGCCCCTGCGTCGGTGTCATGATCCTTAACCGCGACGGCCTTGTCTGGGCTGGCCGACGTATTCCGGACGGCAATGCCGAGTATGATGGTTCACCGCACCTCTGGCAGATGCCGCAAGGGGGTATCGACAAGGGCGAGGATCCCCTGGAGGCCGCCTACCGGGAGCTCCACGAGGAAACCGGCATCAGAACCGTGACACTGTTGGCAGAGACCAAGGACTGGATCAATTATGATCTGCCGCCGCAGCTGATCGGCATTGGCCTCAAGGGAAAATATCGTGGCCAGACACAACGTTGGTTCGCCTTCCGGTTTGAAGGCGACGAAAGCGAGATCGCCATCAATCCACCGCCAGGCGGTCATGAGCCGGAATTCGATGCCTGGGAGTGGAGGCCCATGCAGGAGTTACCCGGCTTGATCGTGCCTTTCAAACGAGCGGTCTATGATCGGGTCATATCAGAGTTCAGCCACCTGGCAGGCTTGAGAGCGCCGGATTAAGAAGGGCGTCTTCCGCGAAGAAGGACTCCAGTCTGCAGCTCTGATAAAGGAACATCGCCTCGATGCGACGGAAAAGAGGACCGGCCGAATTTTTCGGCCGGTGGGCAGACCTCAGTCCTTGTCTGCGTCGTCGGCCGAGTCTGCATTGAGCTGGCCATATTTGGATTCGCCGATCTTCTCGAGCAGTTGCAGCTGAGATTCGAGAAAGTCGATATGGCCCTCCTCGTCTGCGAGGAGATCCTCAAACAGCTTCATGGAGACATAGTCGCCGGCGTCATGACAGATGTCGCGTGATTTCTTGTAGGCCGTGCGGGCGTCATACTCACCGGCCAAGTCGGCTTCGAGAACTTCTTTGACGTTCTGGCCGATGCGCAAAGGCGCGAGTGTCTGAAGGTTCGGATGCCCCTCAAGGAAGATGATCCGCGCGACCAGGCGGTCGGCATGGTGCATTTCCTCGATGGATTCGGCGCGTTCCTTCTTTGCGAGCTTGGTGTAGCCCCAGTCTTCCAAAAGACGGTAATGGACCCAGTATTGATTGACGGCACCGAGTTCGAGGAATAGCGCCTCGTTAAGCCGCTCGATGACTTTTTTGTCGCCTTTCAATGTCCGCCCTCCTGTTATCCTCGTGGAATTGTTTCAGGCGGGACATGAAATCAGATATCTCACCCTCCGTCGAGTCGCGGCGAGCATGATATTCTTCGGTTGTTTGGATGATGATATCGACGACGTTGGGGAAGCAGCCGCAGCAACGACCACGCTTTTCCATGGCGTGATAGACCTTCGCCGGAACAATAAGCTGCCAACAATCCTGATCGAGAAGCTCGTTGATGACTTCGCGGATTTCGTGGTCAGTTATGTAATTGCAGCTGCAGACAAGCACGTCTTCATTCCAAACATGACATTCACTATCGTCTTTTCTGCAAAAGAAGATGGTGGCTGTCAAGAAAAAATCGAGATCGAAAGCATGCGACTGGTTGTCCCCCGTTCACATGGCCGTGTGAGGTTCGGGGTGAACTCGCGCATTTCGCTTCCGATCCTGCAAGCGCCTCGTAAGAATTGTGGGCACTCATCACCTAGAGATCTCGGAGGTGGCACGACCGCAGTGGGTGAACAGACAGGTCATGGTCCTTGCCGTTTTTCTTCGAAACAGGTGACGATTCAGCAGGTTGAAACGATATTGATTGGGCCGGATCGGATCGCTTCAATGATGCAGATCGCTGAGGGGCGTCCCGGCAACGTTCTCGTCGCACGGCAGCATCAATGAAAATTGCGCCCCTTCGGCATGACCTGAGCAGTCTCTACGCCATCCGTCTGCCCGCTTGTTGACCTCATTCGCCTTTCAATCGCGGCCTTTTCGAGCATGCGTGCCATCTTCTTTTCGCGTGCATCGACCGTCGCCCTCATTGTCTCGTCGGCGCGCTCGCTGACCCCGAAGCTCCGAGCTTCCTTCTTCAGGAGGCCGAGGGCGGGCGTCATATCTTCGATATGCTCGACGACAGTGTGAATCACACCACCATGACTTTGCAGTTTACCTCGGATTTTTACGAGCCGCGCTCCCATGACGATCGGGCGGTATTTCTCGAAAACCTTTTGCCAGACGATGGCATTGGCAACACCCGTCTCATCTTCCAGCGTCATGAAGATTACTCCCTTGGCCGTGCCCGGACGCTGACGCACCAGCACCAGCCCGGCAATCGTCACCCTCTTTCCGTTCGGGACGCTGAGAAGATCGACGTTACGCGTAATGCCTGCTCTCCGGAAATCCTCTCGCAGGAAGGAAACCGGATGGGCCTTCAGCGATAGCGAAAGATAGCGATAGTCCTCGACGACCTGCGCCCCCGGCAACATCTCGGGCAGCGTCACGCTTGGCTCGATTTGCAGTTCGGCATGAGACACCTGATCGAACAAGGGCAGTTTCTCTGCGGCACTTTTCACATCAAGCGCCCGCACCGCCCAGAGCGCCTCCCGCCGAGACAGACCAATCGAACGGAAGGCATCCGCATCCGCCAGCCGTTCGATCTCCGATCTTTCGAGGCCTGAGCGCAGCCAGAGTTCACGGATCGATCCGTACCCGGCACCTCGATTTGCAATCAATTTTTCGTTGATGGCTTTTTCGGAAAGGCCCTTCACCTGCCGGAAACCAAGGCGAACCGCTCTTTTCGTTCGGATGATTTCGCGCATGTCCTTGTGCCGGAAATCGACTTTCGGCCTGTCGAAACGCGCTTCCTCCAAAAGACAGTCCCAATCCGAACGATTGACATCGATCTCGCGAATTTCCACGCCATGCTCCCGCGCATCACGCACCAGCTGCGCCGGCGCATAGAAGCCCATCGGCTGCGAATTCAGCATCGCCGCGCAGAAGACATCGGGATAATAGGCTTTGACCCAGGACGAGGCATAGACGAGCAGCGCGAAGGAAGCCGCGTGGCTTTCCGGAAAGCCGTATTCGCCGAAGCCCTTGATTTGATTAAAACATTGCTGCGCGAATTCGAGAGGATAATTTTTGGCGACCATGCCGTCTATGAACCTGCTCTCGAAATTTCCGATCGTGCCGGTTCGCTTGAATGTCGCCATGGCGCGCCGAAGCTTGTCCGCTTCCGCCGGCGCGAAGCCGGCTGCCGTAATGGCGATCTGCATCGCCTGCTCCTGAAAAAGCGGGACGCCAAGCGTTCTCTCCAGTACATCCTTAAGTTCTGGGCTTGGATAGTCCACCTCGGCACCACTTTTGAACTGCTCGCGCCGCTTGAGATAAGGATGGACCATATTGCCCTGGATCGGGCCTGGCCGCACGATCGCGACTTCGATGACAAGATCATAGAAACGCTCGGGCCTCAGCCGCGGCAGCATGCTCATCTGCGCCCGACTCTCGATCTGGAAGACGCCAAGCGTATCGGCGCGGCACATCATCGCATAGACTGGCTTACCCTCGTCTCCATGTTCCTTATTGCCGAGGTCGGCGAGGGTTTTCCGGACCCCATAATGATCTTCAAGAAGCGTGAAAGCCTTGCGCAGGCAGGTCAGCATGCCGAGCGCCAGCACATCCACCTTCAGAATTTTGAGATTGTCCAGGTCGTCCTTATCCCATTCGATCATGTAACGGCCGGGCATTGCCGTCTTCATGATCGGCACGATCTCGTCGAGCCGGTCCCGCGTGATGACGAAGCCGCCCACATGCTGGGTCAGGTGGCGCGGGAACGACAGAAGCTCCGATGCATATTGCAGCACGTTTTTCGTCATCGGATCGAACATGTCGAGGCCTGCCGCTTTTGCCTCGCGCTCGGACAGAGTGTCATCCGACCAACCCCACACCAGACTGCCGATCGCCGACTGGACGTCCTCCGACAGGCCGAAAGCCTTCGCTACCTCACGCCCGGCCGAGCGGGTGCGGTAGGTGGTCACCCCGGCCGTCAGCCCGGCATGGTTTATACCATAGGTCTCATAGATGAACTGAATGACCTCTTCGCGCCTGTCGTGCTCGAAATCGACATCGATATCCGGCGGCTCGTCGCGATCCATGGAAAGGAACCGGTCGAAGAGCAGGGTGCTTTTTGCAGGATCGACTTCCGTTATCTCCAGGCAGTAGCAGATAACGGAATTGGCTGCCGACCCTCTGCCTTGGCAGAGGATCTTTTTTTCATAACGCGCATGCTGGACGATCCTATGAACCGTCAGGAAGTAAGACGCGTAGTTTTTCTGCCTGACCAAATCGAGTTCGTAATCGATTTGGTCCTGGATTTTTTCGGGAACTGGCTCGGGATGATACCGCTTCACCGCACCGGCTCGTGTCAGGCGATCAAGCGTCTCATACGCCGTTTCTCCCGGCGCATTCTCAGCCGGATAGTTGTGACTGATCTCGTCCAATGAGAATTTCAGCCCGGCAAAAAATTTGCCGGTATTTCCGATCGCTTCCGGATAGTTCCTGAAGAGCCGTGACATCTCCCGGCTTTCCTTGAGATAGCGCTCGGCATTCGGCGCCAACAGAAAACCGGCCTTCGGGATTGCCACATGCTCCCGAATGGCAGTTACGACGTCGGATAACGGCCTACGCGCCCTATCGTGATAAAGTGGCTGATTGGTTGCGATCAGCGGCACACCGTTTTGTACCGCCATGTTGGAGAAAGCGGCAAATGTCAGCGCATCATGGCCGTTATAGGAGGGGGTTAGTGCCAGAAAAAGATTGGCGCCGAACCGGTCTTTCAGAAGCCGGAGGCAATCCGAAAACAGGCTTCGGCGACCAATATCCTTGATGAGGTTAGGATCGGGCACGACAGCAAGCATCATGCAATCACCCCATTCCATCAGGTCCGCTTCTTCCAGTAAGCAGGTTCCCTTTACGGCACCGTCCTTCAGGTTACCGGCACTCAGCAAGCGGCAGAGGTGCCCCCAGCCTTTCCGGTCTTTCGGGTAGGCCAGGATATCAGGCGTCTGATCACAGAAGACGAGACGGGCACCCGGCTGGAATGGCACGGGCGTAAGTATGTCTTCCGCCTTCTCTTTCTCTTCCAGGCGCCCTGCCAGCTTCCTTTCATGCTTGTTGCGAAGAGCCTTCATCTGGGCATGGGCACGCACGACACCCGCCACGGAATTCCTATCGGCGATCCCGATCCCGGAAAGGCCAAGGATGGCGGCTTGGGTCACGATCTCCTCAGGCTTGGAAGCACCTTCCAGAAAGGAAAAGTTCGTTTTTGCGCCGATTTCGAAGAAGCCCATGCTCATGCGAAAACTCCATGCATGAACCATTGGGGCATGGCCGGCCCATAATGACCTTCGCGGTAGATCCAGAAACGATAGCCTCTGTCATCCTCGACGCGAAAATAATCGCGGTCTGGGGCATCCGCGCCATCGATCCACCATTCCATGCCGATTCTCTCGGGTCCTTCGCTCCGGACGATACGATGCCGGATGCGGCGCCAGCGAAAATTGGCCGGCGCACCGTCCGGAACTTCAATCGCGAAGGCCTCCATGAGCTCCGGCCGGCCGAGTAGCCGCAAGGGCCGTTCACTTCTTGCTGCAGGAAAACTGCCCTGCACTTTCCCTGCAGGCGACGAGAGAGTGTCGATTGCTGGAACGGCGAAGGCAGCCCGCTCCGGCACATGGCTTTCGCGTAGATCGAAGCTCGTCAGGCAATCCGCACCAAGCCGGGCCGAAACCTGATCGACGAAATTCGCCAGTGAAACATCCTTTTGCCGGTCACCATCGAAATCGCCCTGCAGCATCGCGAAATCCTCGTGGCGCTGCACATTTATCCGCAGGATTTCAAAACCATACCCCACGTCGAGATCATCATGGATCGCCGTCAGCCTTTCGGAAAAAAGCGATGCGATGCGGTGAGGCTCACGAAGCGGCTGTGATGCGCCAGCGGAAATCCGAAAGACGCGGCCATCGACCCTGAAAAGAACGAGCTCGAAAAGCCGGCCGCCAACGCCCCGCGCTTCAAGGGAGGGTTTCAAGGACATGGCGACCTGTCCGGCCAAGGCAAGAATATCGTCTTCGGTGCCGATCGGCTCCGCGAGCCTGCGTTCGGCAGAAAGGCTTGCCACAGGCAGGCGAGGGGAAACCGGCTCCTCATCCAGCCCCAAGGCCTGATCGAGCCGCAACAGAACGCTGGCGCCAAAACGTCGGGTCAGCGGCGCCCGCGGCGCTTGCAGAAGATCGCCGACATATCGCAAGCCCAGTTTCTGCAGGGACTCGACGACATTCTCGTCGAGGCGAAGCGATGCGACGGGGAGAGGGGCCAGAACATTTTCGGCCTCCTCCGGCGCAATAACTCCGCCCTGGCCGTAGCGGCTGACGGCCCAGGAAAGTCCCGGCGACGACGATATGGCGCCGTAGACATCAAGTCCCATTTGATGAAGGCGCGACAATATTTCCTTGAGCATCGCCCGTTCACCCCCGAAAAGATGGGCGCAACCCGTGATATCGAGGAACAGGCCATCCTTGCCGTCAAGTGCCACCAGCGGGGTATAACGGTCGCACCAGTCGGCAATGCCTTCGAGCAGACGCTGGTCGGCTGCGGGATCCTCCTCCACGACATCGAGGATCGGATGGATCGCCCGTGCCTCGGCAACGCCCAATCCCGGCTTCAGTCCGATCTTTTCCGCCACTTCATCCAACGCCGTCAGGCGCATGGCATTGTTGAGCCGTCCGGAGCAGACGATCGGCGGCGCGTCAGGACGCCCGGCCGAACGCCAGGAGAGACCCCATCTCTTGCGTGCTATCCGGTCGGTCGGAAGATGCGGGAAGTTGAGCGCCAGAATGCGCTGCGAGCTCGCCTGGAAAGCGAGAGTCGGCTGATTGGTGAATAGGGAAAAACCGGCGGTCATGAGGGTTCCACTCCAAAAGAAAAGAGAGGGGAGCCGGATTACGGCTCTTCTCCAGGGTGAGACGAAAGACCGGATTGCCGATGCTACCGCCCAGCATCAAACCATCCGGCAGTGGCCGCGCCTGAGCCGGCACAGTTTCGGAAAGCAAACGGAAACAGGCGCTGCTTGCTTCCTCCTCGCCAGCTTGCCGCAACAGGAAAAGCGGGCGCCCCGAAGCCTTCGTCCTGAGATGCAGGCGCCGGCTCTCGGTCAGGCCGAAAGATTTTGGATTGCCGCGAACCTCCAGAATGGTTGCAGAAAAGACCCCACTTTCAATGGCCGTTTCCGCAAGCCACAGAGCGTCTTCGAGCTTGCGCGGGCTCGCATAGAAAAAGCGCTCCGGCCGCAGGCCGAAATCCTTCAGGCCGACCGCATAAGGAATGCCCGCCTCCATCGCGGCTACTTTATCGGCAATCCAGAGGATGGGCCCGGGACCGTGCGCTTCCTCTTCGTCCTGCCGCTGCAATACTGCTGCAAGGGCCAATGCAAACCCGCTGCTGGCCGCCGCATCGCGCAGCATCGGCGTTCGCACTTCCGTTAGTCCATCAAGCGGCAAGCCGCCATCCAAGGCCTCGTCCAGCGCCGGTATGTGGAAGGAGAAGCGTGGAGATCTTTTTGTTTTCTTCCTAAAACCGCCTTCGCCCAGCGCTTCCTGCTCGGCAGCGGCCAACCCCGGCACCGGCTTTCCCTCGAGCTTTGCAATGGTTTCGCGGAGCGCAAAAAGCCGCTCGCGCGCCACGGCTGTCTTCGCCATGACGTTCACTCCAATTGTCTTGTTCATGTTATGTTCTTATGGATTCCAGAGCTTCCGGGAAGAGTCAACAGGCAATTTCATGTGAATTTATTCCTGCCTTGATTTCACACTCGAAAATCCTTCGCAAAGGCTCTATATGCGCGCCAAAGGAAGGGAATTTTCATGGCCCGCATAGACCAGAGCGAGGATTGGCGCGACCGCCACGCCCCAACGCTCAGTACCTTCGAGTCCCTGGCGATGGAGGCCTACAGCCATCTGCCGGATGAGTTCCGGTCGTTGACCGGCAATCTGACGATCGAAATCGAGGATTTTCCAGACGACGACGTGTTCGAAGACATGGCGCTGGAAACACCGTTCGATCTGTTAGGCCTTTTCGAGGGCAGGGGTATTTCCGAACGCTTCACCGTCGAAACCGGCGAGATGCCCAATCGCATCCGCCTCTACCGGCGTCCCATTCTGGATTACTGGGCGGAAAACGATGAAACGCTGGGCGACATCATCACCCACGTCCTCATCCATGAGATCGGCCACCATTTCGGGCTCAGCGACGAAGACATGGAGCGGATCGAAGCCAGCGCCGAGGAAGCCGTCGGCCGCTGAGATTATTGCTCGGAAAGCTTCATGTCCGGATGATAATGCTTGCCTTCGACCTCTTTCACGATCGCCTGACCGGCAATCACCTGGCCGGTCTGGGCATTGAAGGTCAGTGAGGGAGAGCCGTGCAGAGACCAGCCTTTGTTGAGGGCATCGGTTACGCGATGGCAGAATGCGGCGTCGTCCTGGCCAGTCAGAACACGGTAGAGCTTCATGTTATCATTTCCGTTCAGCAATGAGGCGGGCTTTATGAACCAGACTTTCCGCCTGGACAAGATGCAGCCGCTCGATCATCCGGCCGTTCAAATTGATGACGTTGAGGCCATCGGCTGAAGGATCGGCGAACGCGGCGATGATCTCTTCCGCCTCACGGGTCGCCGCCTCGTCCGGAGCGAAATGCCGGTTGGCTGCCTCGATCTGTGCCGGATGGATCAGCATCTTGCCGTCGAAGCCCATGGCCCGCGCATGCGCGCACTCGGCGTCGAAGCCATCCATTTCTTTGAAATCATTGAAGACACTGTCGATGGCGTCGAGACCATAGGCACGCGCAGCAAGGATCACCTGCATCAACCAAGGCACAAGATAGGTGCGGCCCGGCTGCGGCAGAACGCCCGTCTCTTTCCGCAAGTCGTTCAGTCCGACGACAAAGCAGTCGAGCCGTGAGCCCGGCGTGCGTCCGAACTCGGCGGTGGCCGCAGCGTTCAGAATCCCACGCGGCGTTTCGATCATCGCCCATATTCTGAGCGTTTCCGGCGCATCGGCATCGCTCAGCAGGTCGCTGACCGTCATGACGTCCTGTGGCTCGTCAACCTTCGGCAAAAGCACCGCATCCGGCTCGAGCGCCAGAACCAGCTCCATATCGGCATGGCCGAAGTTCGATGATAGCGGATTGATGCGGATGATTTTTTCTTTGTTTTCAAGGGGCCGCGCCGAGAAGAAGAAGGCTTTCAGCCCTTCGCGCGCCTCTTCCTTCTTCTCCGGCGCCACCGAATCTTCCAGGTCGAAAATAACAGCATCGCAATCGAGGCTATAGGTCTTTTCGAGTGCGCGGGTATTGATCGCGGGGACGCTGAGCACAGAACGGTGCAGGCTGAAGGAACGTGTGGGAAGATTTCGGCTCATCACAAATGTGTGCCAAGCTTTGTGAAGCCTGGCAAGACAACAAAATGCCATGCTTGACTTGCAGAGAGGCAGAAGAAGGACCACATCCCTTTCGAAGAAAGGTTCTAAGCTCAATGCAGAATATACGCTTCATCTTCGTCATGCTGGCAGGGTTCACTGTATTCGTGGCGCTTGCCGCTCTCACCTTTTCGGTGACGCTCGCCGTCGGTGGCATCCTGACTGTGCTCATGGCCGCCCGCGCGCTTTCGATGAAGATGAAGCCGGCTCCGGTCCGTGCCAAGGCTGAGGCAAAGCGCGAAATGCGCGTCTGGAACGACGGCCGCGGCACGATCATCGACCTCTGATCGCAACCGGCCATTCAGCCCTTCACAAAAAATTCTTTATGGAGCTGTCGGCTCCCGTTCTAATCCTACGTCCTTGAAGCGGTCGGCCATGATGCCGGACCTTAAAAAATCAGGAGACGGAGGAAGAACATGGATAGCAATGAAAACGCCCCCGCCAAGATGCCGGCGGTCAAGAACGGCCTGCTGCCCTATCTGACGGTCGACGGCGCGCTCAAGGCCGCGGAATTCTATAAGAAGGCATTCAACGCCGAAGAAGCCTATGTCGTGCCGGCCGACGAGAAGGGCCGGACGATGCATGTGCATCTCTATATCAACGGCAGCTCTCTCATGCTGTCTGATGCCTATCCCGAATACGGTCATCCCTTCAAAGGCCATGAAGGCTTCGCCATCCAGCTGGTCGTCGACGATATCGACTCCTGGTGGGAGCGCGCCGTCGCTGCCGGTGCCGAAGTCGTCATGCCGGTCGAACTGATGTTCTGGGGCGACCGCTACGGCCAGCTTCGCGATCCATTCGGCGTGCTCTGGGGGCTGAACGAAACGTCCAAGTAACGGAGCATGCACGATGGGCAGGCC
The DNA here is from genome assembly GCF_012641395.1 of Rhizobium sp. P32RR-XVIII. Lineage (GTDB taxonomy): Bacteria > Pseudomonadota > Alphaproteobacteria > Rhizobiales > Rhizobiaceae > Rhizobium. The sequence continues at coordinate 213,561 of NZ_JABAIH010000007.1, forward strand.
GCGCGAAACGCCGCGTGGCCGCCATTTTAGAAAGATTCTCCTTCATTTCGGCGGGAAACTGGACTAGATGCTGATCAACGAACGTACATCCGCTGAATTTGGAGCCTAGGTCATGGATAAATTCGTGAAGCTCACCGGCGTCGCCGCGCCCCTGCCTGTCGTCAACATCGACACGGACATGATCATTCCGAAGGATTATCTGAAGACCATCAAGCGCACCGGCCTCGGCAAGGGCCTCTTCGCCGAAGCCCGCTACAACGAGGACGGTTCCGAAAACGCCGATTTCGTGCTGAACAAGCCGGCTTACCGCGACGCCAAGATCCTCGTCGCCGGCGACAACTTCGGCTGCGGCTCCTCGCGCGAGCATGCGCCATGGGCGCTTCTGGATTTCGGCATCCGCTGCGTCATCTCCACGAGCTTTGCGGACATCTTCTACAACAACTGTTTCAAGAACGGCATCCTGCCGATCATGGTCAGCCAGGAAGACCTCGACAAGCTGATGGACGACGCTTCGCGTGGCTCCAATGCCATACTGACGGTCGATCTCGAAAATTTGGAAATCACCGGCCCCGACGGCGGCTCGATCAAGTTCGATCTCGACGAATTCAAGCGTCATTGCCTGCTGAACGGTCTCGATGACATCGGCCTGACGATGGAAAAGGGTAAGGCGATCGACAGCTTCGAAAAGAAAAATGCCGCTTCGCACCCCTGGGCTGCCTGAGCGAGCAGGAACACCTTACCGATCAAGCCGGGCTTTCGCCCGGCTTTTTCTTTTAGAGAAAGCGCTCTTTCCAAACCTTCAGCTTGTCGAGCGAGACACCGATGCCGCCGCAGACTTCGACGAGCGGGTTTTCGAAACGCGAAAGCAGGCCCGGATGGACGTCGGCTACGGCAAGCGCTGCCCCGCAAGCGGGCTCGACCAGGATGCGATGGGCATCGGCGAATTTCAGGCAAGCGGCAACGGCTTCAGCATCGCTCACCGTTACGCTCTCGATTGGGTGGTGCTTCGGCAGATCGAAAACATGCTGCGCAACCTGCCGCGCGCCAAGCGAGTTGGCGATCGATGTGATCCCCGGCAGCGTGATGCGCTCGCCTGCCTTGAGGCTCTCATGAAACGAAGCAGCGCCTTCCGTCTCCACCGCGATGACCGGCACATGCGATAGCCCGTTACGCTTCAGCCCCGCAACGACACCGGCAAGCAGGCCGCCGCCGCCGACGCTCACAATGACGCAGTCGAAGCGCGTGCCGCTCGCCACGACCTCATCGATCAGCGTGCCATGCCCCTCCCAAAGCAGAGGATGGTCGAACGGATGCACATAGGCGGCCTGCCGGGCTTCCGAGAGCTTGATCGCATAGGCGTTGGCCTCGTCGAAGACGGAACCATGGACCAGCACCGAAGCCCCGGTCGCCTCGATCGATTGGCGAACCTCCGCCGACGTCGTCTCGGGAACGACGATCGTTACCGGAACACCTAGCGCGCGGCCTGCGAAGGCCGCGGCGATCCCGGCATTTCCACCTGAAGCACAGAAGATTTCCTTCGCGCCATTTTCCACCTCATGCTGACAAAGCCTGCTGACGCCGCGCATCTTGAAGCTACCTGAAGGCTGCAGCGCATCGAGCTTGAGCCACAAAGGCTTGCCATTGGCGCTGTAATCGGTGGCGGTGCGAAGGAGCGGCGTATTGAGATGCAGTGGAGAAGAGGACATTCTGAATTCCATTCTTGAAACGTGACCATCTTTTGGCGCGGAGACGGGCAGGGGTCAACACATCAGGGAAGGCCGGTACCGCGGCAAACCGTACCGATTCGGCCTCTCCCTTGCTTGAAATGCCGTTTTCCGGGGTCTAAGAAACCGCAACTTGTTTTTCCGTGGAGGATTTCATGACAGTGCGCAATCTTTTCCTGCTGCCGGGCGACGGCATCGGTCCCGAGGCCATGGGCGAGGTCCGCAAGATCATTGCTTACATGAACGAGGAGATGAAGGCCGGTTTCGTCACCGATGAAGGCCTGGTCGGCGGCAGCGCCTATGATGCGCATGGCGCAGCCGTCTCCGAAGACGACATGAAGAAGGCGCTTGCGGCAGATGCCGTTCTCTTCGGTGCCGTCGGCGGTCCCAAGTGGGATAGCGTTCCTTACGAAGTGCGTCCGGAGGCCGGTCTCTTGCGCCTTCGCAAGGATCTGGAGCTCTTCGCAAATCTGCGACCTGCAATCTGCTATCCGGCACTTGCGTCGGCTTCCTCATTGAAGCCGGAGCTGGTGGAAGGTCTCGATATTCTCATCATCCGCGAGCTGACGGGCGGCGTTTATTTCGGTGAGCCGAAGGAGATCATCGATCTCGGCAACGGCCAGAAGCGCGGCATCGATACGCAGGTCTATGACACCTATGAAATCGAACGCATCGCCGGCGTCGCCTTCGAAATGGCCCGCACCCGCCAGAACCGCGTCTGCTCCATGGAAAAGCGCAACGTCATGAAGTCGGGCGTGCTCTGGAACCAGGTGGTGACCGAGACGCACAAGGCGAAGTATTCCGACGTCAAGCTCGAGCATATGCTGGCTGATGCCGGCGGCATGCAGCTCGTACGCGCGCCGAAGCAGTTCGACGTCATCGTCACCGACAACCTGTTCGGCGACATGCTTTCCGACGTGGCCGCAATGCTCACGGGCTCGCTCGGCATGCTGCCGTCCGCTTCTCTCGGCGCACCGGATGGCAAGACAGGCAAACGCAAGGCACTTTACGAACCGGTCCACGGCTCCGCGCCCGACATCGCCGGCAAGGGCATCGCCAATCCGATTGCCATGATCGCCTCCTTTGCCATGTGCCTGCGCTATTCCTTCAATATGGTTACCGAAGCCGATAACCTCGAAAAGGCAATCGCCAACGTTCTCGACAAGGGTATCCGCACGGCCGACATCATGGCCGAAGGTGCAAGGAAAGTCGGAACGGTTGAAATGGGCGAGGCGATCCTCTCCGAGTTCAAGGCGCTTTCTGCCTGATATTTCACGTGAAACGTTTCTGCCCTCGCGCCGGCCGGCGCGAGGGCTTTTTTATTGAAGGTCCAGGCTCCGGCTCCTATGTCCATTCCCGAACCTCGAAGGAATGGGATGAGCATCACCGTCAATCATAAGCCAGGCTTCCTGTCGTACCTGCGCAAGCGCTACGAGGCCCGGCGCACGATCCATCGCAGAGTTCCTTGGAAGGCATTTACCCTTTTCGCAATCAACGTCGTCGCCATTGCCTTTTTCGTCTTCGACAAGCCGCTCGGCGAGGCGGTGAAAAGCCTTTCGCCGCCTTTGGTCACCATAGCCGGCGACGTGACGGATATCGGCCGGCTTGCCTGGATTCTCGCGGGGCTCTGCACGGTTCTCGCCACCGGTTACGCGGTTCGACGACGGCTTTGGAAGGTGCGACGCAAGTTCCGCATGGTCTATTTCGGCCAGATGGCCGCTTATGTCGCGCTTTCGGTCATTTGCGCCAGCGCCGTCGCCAACACCTTGAAATTTCTGATCGGCCGGGCGCGGCCACTCCTCTATGAGCAGGAAGGTATTTTCAGTTTCTCGCCCTTCAGCATGGATTTCCTGCATCAGAGCTTCCCGTCGGGCCACTCGACCAATATCGGCGCGCTCTTCGTGGCGCTCGCACTGCTCTTTCCGCGGTTCAGGCTTGTCTTCATTGGCGTCGGCCTCTGGCTTGGCGCAAGCCGCGTCATCATTGGTGTCCACTATCCAAGCGATGTCGCCGCCGGGCTGGCGCTCGGTGCCTGGTTTGCTTTTGCGATGTCGATCCTTTTTGCCCGCTTCGGCCTGATCTTTGCCGTCGGCCGCGATGGATGGCCCATCCCTCGGCTGAGTCGGCTTATTTAAGCCTCCGTAAAAAAACTGTCGCCGCGAACTGATAGCGTCAATCCGTTCTAAAAAATTACTTTCGAACGGGTAAGGTTTGATGCAGGCAATACTTTCCTCGCTCGACAGGCGTTGGCGGCGCAGCACCTGCCGGATGCCTCAATTGCGGTGGCAGACCTGTCTTTTCATCACCTGCAATGCCGTCATTCTCTCGATCCTCCTGCTCGACGGCCCTGTCGGCGCTAATCACGTGCCACCGGTCATCCGCCGCGTCGGGCGCATGCTGACGGATTTCGGCACGTCCGGCTGGATCATCATCGTCAGCGCCTTCCTTTTCTTCGAGGGCCTCGCGGCGCTGCGTATCGTCAAATCACTCCGCACGCGGATCCAGGCGTTGCAAATGTGCTGGATCGGCGCCTATCTGCTGACGTCGATCGCGCTCTCCGGCGTCCTCGCCAACCTGCTGAAGCGCGCCATCGGCCGCGCCCGGCCGCAATATTTCGACGACTACGGTATTGTTTCCTTCTCGCCCTTTTCGGGCCATTCCGGCTTTGAGAGCTTTCCCTCCGGACATGCGACCACCATCGGAGCGTTCTTCGCGGCCCTCTCGCTGCTCTTCCCGCGCTATCGCATCGCCTTTCTCGCCTGCGCGCTCTGGCTCGGCATGACCCGCGTCATGGTCCGCGCGCACTATCCGAGCGACGTGATCGCGGGGCTGGCTCTTGGCGGCTGGTTTTCTCTGATGATCGCCATCGTGTTTTCGCGCTATGGCGTCCTTTTCAAGCTCGTCGAAGGCTGGCCGGCACCCAAGCGCATCCTGCGCGCATAGAAACACCCGGCGTCTTGCGAACGCCGGGTGTTTTCAGCCTTGCGTCGATAAACCTCAATCCATCGTATGGATGTCGCGGTTCTTCGTCTCCGGCAGGAAGATCAGGCCGATGACGAACGTGATTGCCGCAAAGACAATCGGATACCACAGACCGTAGTAGATATCGCCAGCCGCCGCGCTCATAGCGAAGGCGGTTGCCGGCAGCAGACCGCCGAACCAGCCATTGCCGATGTGGTAGGGCAGCGACATGCCGGTATAGCGGATGCGGGTCGGGAAAAGCTCGACCAACAGGGCCGCGATCGGGCCGTACACCATCGTCACATAGAGAACGAGGACAAAGAGAACGGCGATTGTGCCAATCCAATTGACGCGCGCCGGATCGGCGACCATGGCGAAGGTACCGCCATTGGCAATCGTATACACTGCCATGTCGGTGACGCCGTTAGTCTCTTCGGCCGTCAGCAACTTGCCGGCCACGAGCTTGTCGGCAGGCATCGTTTCCTTCTCGCCGGCGCGTACCGCGTCGGCATTGAGAGCGAGTTCCGGATTCGCGGCAATGAAGGCATCGAGCTTGGAATCGGGAACCTTGGCGGCGGCGCGCTTCAGCGGATAACCGGCATCGTGAAGCGCAATGTTGACGCCCTTTTCGAAGGCGGCGGTCATGCCCTTCGCCTTGTCGCCGGCAGCGGCGGCATCGAAGCTGGTGACCGTCTCGTCGCCGATCTTGACCGTGGCCGGCTGGCCGGCCGGGCCTGGCACAACATCATACGGCACGGAGTTCTTGGTCAGGAACGCCGTTGCCACGTCGCACGAGCTGGTGAACTTTGCCGTGCCTGTCGGGTTGAACTGGAACTTGCAATCCGCCGGATCGGCCGTAACCGTTGCACGGACCGAAGCCTGGGCTTCGGCGAGCGCCGGGTTCGCAGTCCACGTCATCGCCTTGAACAGCGGGTTGTAGGTGACCGCCGCGATCAACAGGCCCGCCATAATAATCGGCTTGCGGCCGATCTTGTCGGAAAGCCCACCGAAGACGACGAAGAACGGCGTTGCGAGCGCAAGCGCGATGGCAACCATGATGTTGGCAGCCTGCAAATCGACCTTGAGCACGTTCTGCAGGAAGAACAGCGCATAGAACTGGCCACCATACCAGACGACGGCTTGGCCCATGGTCGCGCCGAGAAGCGCAATGATCGCGATCTTTGCATTCTTCCATGTTCCGAACGCTTCCGTCAGCGGCGCCTTCGAGCCTTTGCCTTCCTCTTTCATACGCTGGAAGACGGGCGACTCGTTCATCCTCAAACGGATCCAGACAGAGATGCCGAGCAGGACGACTGAAACGAGGAACGGAATGCGCCAGCCCCAAGCAGCAAAGGCTGTCGATCCCATGAGAGACTGAACCGCGACGATGACGATCAGCGAGAGGAAAAGCCCGAGCGTTGCCGTGGTCTGAATCCACGACGTGAAGTAACCGCGGCGGCCGTTCGGTGCATGCTCTGCAACGTAGGTGGCGGCACCGCCGTATTCACCGCCGAGCGCCAAACCCTGCAGCAAGCGGAGCGCGATCAGGATGATCGGAGCTGCAATGCCGATGGTCGCAGCACCCGGAAGAATACCGACGAGAAAGGTCGAGAGACCCATGATCAGGATCGTGACCAGGAAGGTGTATTTACGGCCGACGAGGTCGCCGAGGCGCCCGAATACCAGCGCGCCGAAGGGGCGAACCAGGAAGCCTGCCGCGAAAGCGAGCAACGTGAAGATATTGCGCGTCGCTTCCGGATACTGGGTAAAATAGGTCGCGCCGATATAGGTCGCGAGGGAACCGTAAAGGTAGAAATCGTACCATTCGAAAACCGTGCCGAGCGAGGAAGCGAAGATAACCTTCTTCTCCTCGCCCGTCATCGGAGCGGCCTTTGCGCCGCCGACGCTTGCGACATTTGCCATTGTCTGTCCTCCACAGAGTGATGAGCAACGAGCCCACCCCATGCTCTCCTCAAAGCATGTCCCTGGGATGCGACTCGCCTAGCGCGAGTGTGACAGAAAAGGATTCCGATAAAGAGAGAGGCTTTGGGATTATGACTTTAGTCTAAGACGCAATGACAGATTGACGCGGGTGATCCGATGGCGCGGCCTCACTGCAGCGAAGAAGCAACAAGACGCCGCCTTTGCTAAGCCCTCAATGGGCAAGGACGCCGCAAGAACCTTGACTCCTGTGGAAAACCTTCTAAGAGCAGCGACGGAAAAGGAATATCCATGGTTCGCGACGAGCACGCCATTGCTGAACGCAATGACCAGGCACTGAGTGCCGGGATGGGTATTGCCGTTCCGGTTTCTTCCAAAACCAAGGCCAAAACGACGACGAAAACCGTCTGACGTCTCTGGCCTGCCGCTCTCTCCCCGGCCCGGCTGGGGACAGGAAGCTGCGATCGTTTCGCAGCCTTCCCCTCACCGGACAAGAGGAGAGAAGAGAAAGAGAGCTTGAAAATGGGTTTCAAAGTTGCAGTTGCGGGAGCAACCGGAAATGTCGGCCGGGAGATGCTCAACATCCTCTCCGAGCGGGGCTTTCCCGCCGATGAAGTCGTGGCCCTTGCCTCCGCACGGTCGCAAGGCACGGAAGTTTCCTACGGCGACAAGACGCTGAAGGTTTCCAATCTCGAAAATTACGATTTTTCCGATACCGACATCTGCCTCATGTCAGCGGGCGGCGAGGTGTCCAAGAGGTTCTCGCCGAAGATCGGCCAGCAGGGCTGCGTCGTCATCGACAACTCTTCGGCCTGGCGCTATGACGCCGACGTTCCGCTTATTGTTCCGGAGGTAAACCCGGACGCTGTCACACAGTTCACGAAGCGCAACATCATCGCCAACCCGAATTGCTCGACGGCTCAGCTCGTCGTGGCTTTGAAGCCGCTGCATGACGTCGCGAAGATCAAGCGCGTCGTCGTCTCGACATACCAGTCCGTGTCCGGCGCGGGCAAGGAAGGCATGGACGAGCTCTTCAACCAGACTCGCGCCGTCTTCGTCGCCGATCCGATCGAGAACAAGAAGTTCACGAAGCGCATTGCCTTCAACGTCATCCCGCACATCGACGTCTTCATGGAAGATGGCTATACCAAGGAAGAGTGGAAGGTGCTGGCCGAGACGAAGAAGATGCTCGACCCGAAGATCAAGGTAACCTGCACCGCGGTCCGCGTTCCTGTTTTCATCGGCCATTCGGAATCGGTCAACATCGAGTTCGAAAACGAAATCACCGCCGATCAGGCGCGCGACATCCTGCGCGATGCGCCCGGTTGCCTCGTCATCGACAAGCACGAAAACGGCGGCTACATCACCCCATACGAATCCGCCGGCGAAGACGCGACCTACATCTCGCGTATCCGCGAGGATGCGACCGTCGAGAACGGCCTCAACATTTGGGTGGTTTCAGACAATTTGCGCAAGGGCGCTGCCCTCAATGCGATCCAGATTGCAGAGCTGCTCGTCAACCGCGGTCTCGTCAAGCCACGCAAAAAGGCTGCCTGATACCAAACATTAACCATAATTTGCTATCAGCCCCGTATATCGCCGGATATGCGGGGTTACCTGCGAAGACCGGAAAATCACGCTGAAGCAGGCTCGCCAATGGTGATCGTGACAAAATCACCTCACGATGGCATCCTTGCCCAGCGCTAGGCCTATGCAGATCGAGATCGGGGTTTCTCATGCGCATGACAAAATTCCTCGTGGCGGCCATCGCGGCGGCGGGCGCGCTCCACACTGTTCCGGCAGCGGCAAAGGCTGCCCAGTGCGGCACCAACGGCGCAGGCTTCGAAGCCTGGGTAGCCGATTTCAAGCAGGAAGCAGCGGCCAATGGCGTCAGCCCATCGGTCCTGAACCGGGCCTTCGCCAACGTAAACTATAACAGGCAAACCATCGCCGCCGACCGCGGCCAGAAGAGCTTCAAGCTGTCGTTCGACGCCTTCATGAAGAAGCGGGGCGGGGCGGCGATCATTTCCCGGGGCAGGGGCGTGAAGCGCTCCAATCAGGCACTGTTTGCCTCCATCGAGCGCCGCTTCGGCGTCCCGGCCGGCCCGCTGATTGCGATTTGGGGTATGGAAACCGGGTTTGGCAGCTATATGGGCAACCAGCATACGCTGTCTGCTGTTTCGACGCTCGCTTACGACTGCCGTCGCTCCGATTATTTCACCGATCAACTCTATGCCGCACTTCAGCTTGTCTCCGAAGGCTACCTGAACCCGCAGGCCCGCGGTGCGGCCCATGGCGAAATCGGCCAGACACAGTTCCTGCCGCGCAATGTCGTCCGTTTCGGCGCTGATGGCGATGGCGACGGCCGTGTCGATATGGTCGGCTCACGGGCTGACGCCCTGGCTTCGACCGCGAACTTTCTCAGGGGCCACGGCTGGCAGGCCGGCGCCGGTTATCAGCCCGGTCAGCCGAATTTTTCCGCAATCGCGGGCTGGAACGCTGCGACGGTGTATCAGCAGGCAATCGCCTATATCGGCCAGCAGATCGACGGCCAATAAGCTTCCGCCCGGAGGCGCTATACTTCCGGGCGAATGAAGTCGCGTGTCTCTGCGTTCATGACCCACAATTCCCCGGTTGAGATGTCGAACCAGGCGCCGTGAAGGGCGATCTTGCCTTCTTTCTCGAGCGCCTTGATCTCCGGGAAGGTACGCAGATTAGTGATGGAGTTCCGGATCGAAACGCGTTCGAGAGCCGTCTGGCGCTCGGTCTGGGTCATGATGTCGTTGCTGCCGATCTGCTCGGCGGCGTCCTTCACCAGAGACATCCAGCGGCCAATGAAATCGCCGGGAGAAAGAGGTTCGGCATTCGGGTCGAGCGCCGCGCGAATGCCGCCGCAACGGCCATGACCCATCACCACGATATCCGTCACCTTCAGCGCCTGGACGGCAAATTCCAGCGCTGCCGAGGTAGCATGGAAATGACCGTCCGGCTCATAGGGCGGAACGAGATTGGCAACGTTGCGGATGACGAAAAGCTCGCCCGGGCCGGCATCGAAGATGAGCTCCGGCGCGGCGCGGGAATCGCAACAGGCAATGACCAGGGTGGTCGGGTTCTGGCCGTTTTCAGCCAGCGTCCTGTAGCGGTCGCTAGCGTCGGCATACCGCCCGTTCATGAAGTTGCGGTAACCGTCCAGAAGAGGGGTTGGAAAACGCTGCATGACTTCCGATTAGCGCGCAAACGCCCGAAGATCAACTACCGCAGGCGCGAAATGCGCAGCTAGCGCCTGCGGCTAATTCCTCCGCCGCTGCGCGGGATGCATGAGGTGGCGCATCTGCACCATGGCCATCGGCGTCGAGAGGCTTGAAGAATCGCTTGCCAGCGTGAGCTCATCGCTGCCGCGTTTGACCGCGCGCGCCAGCACTTCGTAAACGCTGGCCGTCGCAAGCTGCAGCGCTTTTTCGTCATCCATTCCGGAAAGAAGCCGCGAGAGAAAGACCGCCGCCAGAAGATCGCCCAACCCATTCGGGGGATTCTCGATGACGCGATGTTCGGCAAGCAGCGCGTGGCGGCCGGAGAGATAGAGATTTCCGGTCCCTCCCGCCATCATGGGGACCGCAGAGGTAACAAGCATGCGTGAGGGACCGAGCGAGAGGGCCGCCTCCATGACCGCCGTGTTGTCCTCCAGTGGCGCACCTGCCATCCAGGCCAGTTCATAACGGTTGGGTGTTGCCAGCGAAGCAAGCGGGATGAGATGGTCGCGGATCGCTGCCGCCGTCGCTTCCGGTACATAGAGACCGCCGAGATCTCCCATGACCGGATCGCAGACATAGAACAGGTCCGGATTTTTTTCGCGCAAGGCGCTGACGAGACGGGCGACGGAGCGAGCCTGGGCAGCATTGCCGAAATAGCCCGACAGCACTGCTTTTACCTCTCCGATCCATGGCGCGCGAATGAGATCGTCGATGGCTGCATCGAAATCAGCTTCCGCAAAAGTAAGCCGTGTCGAGCGGCCGTGACCGGGATGCCAAGGCAGAACGATCGTCGGCAGGGCCCAAACCTGATGGCCGAGCGTTTCGAGGGCAAAGACAGCCGCCCGATTGCCGACTGAACCGCGAACGACATGGCTGGAGACGACAATCACCGTTCCTGCTTGGTTGATATCCGACATGATTGATTTTTGACCCTGAATTCGACGCGCTGTTGATGATCCTTTTGCCGCGCGGCTGTCAACAGTTCTTCATCGACGCGTGGAATTCTCGCCGAATTGGCAGGCTTCGGATTCGACTGATCCAGAATTTGGAGAATCTTCCAGAATTTTATCCAAAGCGGGTCAAAAACGCACGAAAGCTGCTGTCGCGAGGCCTCTTTTAGAGATTTTTTCGACAAATCTTCTGCTAACTTGCAGGAAATCACGCAAACTGGGGAACTCTTAAAATGGCTGTCAGAAACAATCCGCGACGGGAAAAGCCAATCGAAAGCGCGCAGAAGATCGCTGCGGCGACGGGCGAGCGGCATCTCGATCCGGAGATTCTTTTCGGCCGGGCAAGCGGTGACGACCTCGATTGCTACACGCCGGAGATGCTGGCGCTTTCCGCCATTCATTCCGCAAAGGAGCTTTCGGCCTGGGATGGCAAGACGCCTCGCGTCAGTGTTGATACGCTTCCCGATGTCGAGCCCGCCGGCGTGGCCGTCTCGGTCCTGACGATCACCGATCGCAACATGCCGTTCCTTTACGAATCGGTCATGGGTGAGGTTACGAGCACCTACCGCGATCTCTATATGGCCGTGCATCCGATCCTGGTGATCGAGCAGGGCAAAGCGCCGGTGCTTTATTCTGCCGAGGAACCAAGCGATCCTGAACAACGTGTCAGCCATATCCAGCTTCACATCTCGCCCCTGACTGCCGAGCAATCCGCCGACCTCCGGCAGCGCGTTCTCGGGGTGTTGGAGCAGGTTCATCAGGCCGTTTCCGACTGGAAGCCTATGCTTTCCAAGCTCGACACGGTCATTGCCGAACTCAGCAGCTACAATGCCAGCCGCAAGAAGGCCGATCGCGACGAGGCACTGGCTTTCCTGACTTGGCTACGCGACCAAAACTTCACCTTCCTCGGCATGCGCGAGTATGTCTATTCCGGCAAGGGCAGCGAGGCGAAGGTCGAGCGCGGCAAGGGCACCGGGCTCGGAATCCTTTCCAATCCGGACGTTTTGGTCCTGCGTACCGGCAAGGACGCGGTAACGACAACACCGGAGATCCTGGCCTTTCTCGACGGCCCGGATTTTTTGATCGTCACAAAGGCGAACGTGAAATCCGTCGTCCACCGCCGCGCTTATATGGACTATGTCGGCGTCAAGCGCTTCGACAAGGACGGAAACGTCACTGGTGAACTGCGCATCGTCGGCCTATTCACCTCCACGGCCTACACCGCATTCGCATCGGAAATTCCGCTCATTCGATCCAAGATCGCCAAGGTGAAAGATCATTTCGGCTTTGATCCGATGAGCCATTCCGGCCGGATGCTCGACAACACGTTGGAATCTTATCCACGTGACGATCTTTTCCAGATCGATACGACACTGCTTGCGAAATTCGCCGAGCAAATCAACGAACTTGCAGACCGGCCGCGCGTCCGCGTTCTGCCGCGCATCGACCATTTCGACCGGTTTGTTTCAGTCATCGTCTATGTGCCACGCGAAGAATACGATTCCATCGTTCGGGAAAAGATCGGCAACTACCTGAAGACGGTATATGACGGTCGGGTCTCTGCCTACTATCCGGCCTTTCCGGAAGGCCGCGTTGCCAGGGTGCACTTCATCATCGGCCGGTCCGGCGGAAAAACGCCGCGCGTCCCGCAAGCAAGGCTCGAAGAAGCAATCCGCACGATCACCGCCCGCTGGGACGATCGCTTTGAGGCGCTGGCCGGACCGAAGGCGCCAAGAATCGGCGTCAGCAACGCTTTCCAGGATTCCTTCACGCCGGAAGAAGCGGTTGCCGATCTGCCGGACATGACGGCCTCCGCTTCCGGCGCGCCGATCCGCATTGAGTTCTACTACCGCAACGACGCGGAGCGCGGCAGAATCTTCTCGCTCAAGATTTTCCATCCCGTCGAGCAGCTTCCGCTCTCGCGCCGCGTGCCGCTGCTTGAAAATCTTGGGTTCAATGTGCTTAGCGAGCGGACATTCGACATCGAGGTTCCGGCGGCCGACGGTTCAGTCAACATCGTTGTGCTGCACGATATGGAGCTAGAACCCCGCAGTGGCGCCGAGATCGACCTCAGCCATTATGGCGCTCGGCTGGAAGAAGCCTTCGTCTCTGCCTTCAGCGACGCGATCGACAATGACAGTTTCAACCGGCTGATCCTTTCAGCGGGGCTTTCCGCGCGCGAGGCGAACGTCCTGCGGGCCTATGCCCGCTATCTCCGCCAGGCGGGAATTGCCTATTCGCAAGACTACATTGCAACGACCCTCGACAAATATCCCCGGATCGCCGCGTCGATCTTCAGGCTCTTCTACGACTCGCTCGATCCGAAGTTGGGCGAGAAGGCGCGTGTGAAAAAACTCGCCGAACAGCACCAGTCGATCGAAGCAGCGCTCGCCGACGTGCCGAGCCTCGACGATGATCGCATTCTGCGCCGCTGCATCAATGTCGCCGATGCGACGCTGCGGACCAATTACTTCCAGCGCAATGCCGACGGCTCGCCGAAGGCGATGCTTGCCTTCAAACTCGATCCGAAACTCATCGATGGCCTGCCCGATCCCAAGCCATTCCGGGAAATCTTCGTCTATGGCGTCGAGGTCGAGGGCGTGCACCTGCGTTTCGGCAAGGTGGCTCGCGGCGGTTTGCGCTGGTCGGATCGTGCAGAGGACTATCGCACGGAAGTGCTGGGGCTCGTGAAGGCGCAGCAGGTCAAGAACGCCGTCATCGTCCCTGTGGGCGCCAAGGGCGGTTTCTATCCGAAGAATCTGCCCACCGGGGGCAGCCGCGACGAAATCTTCAATGCGGGTCGGGAAGCCTACAAGACCTATATCCGTACGCTGCTTTCGATCACCGACAACATTTCCGGCACCGATGTCGTGCCGCCTGCCGATACGGTGCGGCTCGACGGCGACGATCCCTATTTCGTCGTCGCCGCCGACAAAGGAACAGCCACCTTCTCCGACACCGCCAATGCGCTGGCGCAGGAAGCGGGCTTCTGGCTCGATGACGCCTTCGCATCGGGTGGATCGGCGGGCTACGACCACAAGAAGATGGGCATCACCGCCAGAGGCGCTTGGGAGGCTGTGAAGCGCCATTTCCGGGAAATGGATATCGACATTCAAACCACGCCGTTTACGGTGGCCGGCGTCGGTGACATGTCCGGCGACGTCTTCGGCAACGGCATGCTGCTCTCCCCGAAGATCCTGCTGCTCTCGGCCTTCGACCACCGCGATATCTTCATCGATCCCGATCCGGACATGGAAAAGACGCTTGCGGAGCGGCAGCGGCTTTTCAACCTGCCGCGCTCCAGCTGGCAGGATTTCGACAAGTCGGTTCTTTCCAAAGGTGCGATGATCATTTCGCGCTCGGCGAAGTCCGTGACGCTGACGCCCGAGGCGATTGCCGCAATAGGGATCGACAAGGCCGTGGCAACGCCTTTCGAAATTATGACCGCGATCCTGAAAAGCCCGGTCGACCTTCTCTGGTTCGGCGGCATCGGCACTTATGTGAAGGCGCAATCGGAAACCGATGCGGAAGTCGGCGATCGCTCCAACGACCCGATCCGCATCACGGCCGAAGAGCTGCGCGCCAAGGTGATCGGCGAGGGCGCCAATCTGGGCGTCACGCAAAAGGGCCGCATCGCCTATGGCCTGAAGGGCGGGCGGAGCAATTCCGACGCGATCGACAATTCGGCCGGCGTCAACACCTCGGACGTCGAGGTCAATATCAAGATCGCGCTTGCCAGTGCCATGCATGATGGACGGCTGACGCGGGCAAAACGCGATCAGTTGCTGTCCTCGATGACGGACGAGGTCGCGGCACTGGTCCTGCGTAACAACTATCTGCAATCGCTGGCGATTTCGCTCACGGAGCGCAAAGGCACCGGTAACGGGCTTGAACTCGCGCGCTTCATGAGCGTGCTGGAAAGCGCCAAGCAGCTGAACCGGAAAGTTGAAACGCTTCCCGACGACTCGACGCTTGCCGAACGCTATGCCGCAGGCAAGCCGCTGACGCGGCCTGAAATCGGCGTGCTGCTCTCCTATGCAAAGATTGTGCTTTTCGACGCCCTTGCCGCAAGTGATCTGCCGGACGAGCCCTATTTCGCTTCGACGCTTTCGAACTACTTCCCGGCCAAGATGCAGAAACCCTATGCCTCCGATATCGCGGGCCACCGATTGAAGCGCGAAATCATCGCGACCATCCTTGCCAATGAGGCAATCAATCGCGGCGGTCCGGGCTTTGCAGTCAGCATGATGGATGCGACAGCCGCTTCGGCGCCGGAAGTCGTCCGCGCAGCCATCATCGCCCGCGATGGTTTTGATCTGACCCGGCTCTGGGCGGAAACGGATGCGCTGGACGGCAGGATCTCCGGCCAGATGCAGAACCGTGTCTATGAGGAAATCGGCCATATCTTTACGGTCTTGACCCGTCTGCTCCTGAAGACCGGTATGGCGAAAGCCGATATGGCGGAGACAATTAGCCGACTACGCGACGCGTTGAAGAAGCTAGCGCCAGTCTTCGCAGCACAGGTTCCTGCGGAGTTTGAAGCCCGCGCCAACGAGTACCGCGAGGCCGGAATACCAGAAAAATTGGCGGCTGCCATTGCCGGGCTGCCGGGCTTTGCTCTGGTGCCGGAGATCATGCAGGTCGCCGAACGGACGGGCGAACCGCTGGCACGCGCCGCGGATAGTTATTTTGCCGTATCCCAAACCTTCCGGGTGGGGAGGTTGCTCGCCGCCGGTGCCCGCATCGTTACCTCCGATCACTATGAGAGCTTGGCGCTGGCCCGCAGCATCGACCAGATCGCCAGCGCGCGCCGCGATATCGTGATTTCGGCGCTCGCCGAGCACGGCAAGGAGAAGCTGCCGGTTCAGGCTTGGCATGCGGTCGACCGCATCAGGATCAACCGCATTGCCGAGGAGCTTTCGAACCTTAGCGACAGCGGCGACCCGAGCCTTGCGCGCATTACAGTCGCTGCAGGTCTGTTGACCGACCTTGCGCGCGACCGGGCGAGGTGACACAGTCCGCTGCGAAGCGGGAGTGGATGCGTGAGCAGGATAGACTGGACCGGAACGGGGACGCCCGCGCCGCAAAAGGCGCCGGAGAAAGGCATCTGGGGCTGGATGCTTTTCGACTGGGCGGCCCAGCCGTTCTTTACCGTCGTAACCACGTTCATCTTCGGCCCCTATTTCGTCTCGAGACTGACTGCCGATCCCGTCTCCGCACAGGCGATGTGGAGCAATATGGCGACGATCTCCTCGGTGATCATCGCCGTGCTCTCTCCGATCCTCGGCTCCATCGCCGATCAGTCCGGCGCCCGCAAACCCTGGATCGCCTTCTTCGCGCTGATCAAGATCGCAAGTCTCTTCTGCCTTTGGTTTGCGGCCCCGGGATCGCCGGTCATCTACCCGGTGATCTTTATGATTCTCGCTTCGACCGCGGCCGAATTTTCCATCGTCTTCAACGATTCGATGATGCCGCGCCTCGTGGGGAAGGATGAGGTGGGCAAGCTCTCCAACACCGCCTGGGGCCTTGGCTACCTCGGTGGAATGATCGTGCTCATCGCCGTCGTGGCGCTGCTCGCGGGAAGTCTGGAAACCGGAAAAACGCTGCTGGGATTTGCTCCCTTGTTTGGCCTTGACCCGCATACCGGCGAGGACGCACGCATTACCGGGCCAATCTCCGCGGTATGGTATCTGATCTTCATCATCCCGATGTTTCTCTTCACGCCTGATGCGCCGAAGGGGTTGCCGTTCACGACCGCGGTCCGTTCCGGCCTGAAGCAGGTCCGGGACACGATCGGCGAGCTGAAGCACCGAAGGGGCATTCTGAAATTCCTGATTGCCCGAATGATCTATCAGGACGGCGTCAACGGATTGCTGATCCTTGGCGGCGCCTTTGCCGCCGGCATGTTCGGCTGGGCAACGATCGAAATCGGGCTTTACGGGATCATCCTCAATGTTGTCGCGATTTTCGGCTGCGTCATCGCCGGGAAGGTGGACCACCGGATCGGCTCAAAGGCGACGATCCTGATCAGCCTGACCATGCTGCTGCTCGCCACGACCGGCATTATTTCGACAGGGCCGGGCTACACGCTTTTCGGCCTCGTGCCGTTGTCCACGGCAGACGCCGGAGGGCTTTTCGGCACGGCGGCGGAGAAGGCCTATATCCTCTACGGACTGCTGATCGGCCTCGCCTTCGGCCCCGTACAGGCCTCCTCGCGTTCCTATCTGGCGCGCAGCGTCAGCCTGGAGGAGGCAGGGCGCTATTTCGGGATCTATGCGCTTTCAGGCCGCGCCACGAGCTTCATGGCAACGCTCTTCTTTTCGCTGATGACCTATGCCAGCGGGTCAGCGCGCCTCGGCATGGCGACGCTGCTTCTTTTCCTCGTCGGCGGTTTGATCCTGCTGATCGCGACACCTTATCCGGCGGATAGGGACCAAAAGTGAAGCGACGCCCCGTCGGGTGACGGGGCCTTCACGCTCAGTGCCGGAAGTGGCGCATGCCGGTGAATACCATCGCAACATTGTGCTCGTTGGCGGCATCGATCACCTCCTGATCGCGCATGGAACCGCCCGGCTGGATGACCGCCGTGGCACCGGCAGCAATCATCGACAGAAGGCCATCAGCGAATGGCAGGAAAGCCTCGGAGGCGACCGCCGAGCCACGCGTCATCGGAGCGGGCAGGCCAAGCGCCTTGGCGGCTTCCTCGGCTTTCAGCGCAGCGATGCGGGCGGAATCGACGCGGCTCATCTGGCCGGCGCCTATACCGGCCGTCTGGCCGTCCTTGGCGTAAACGACCGCATTCGATTTCACATGCTTGCCGACCTTGAACGCAAACTTCATGTCTTCCAGCTCTTGCGCCGCCGGCGCACGCTTGGTGACAACCTTAAGGTCGATATCTTCGACCATGCCATTGTCACGGCTCTGGACGAGCAGACCGCCGGAAACCGTCTTCGCCGTCAAACCCGCGGCGCGCGGATCAGGCAGCCCGCCGGCAGAAAGCAGGCGCAGGTTGGGCTTCCTCGCAACGATCGCCTTGGCCTCGTCGGTTACATCCGGAGCGATGATGACTTCGGTGAACAGCTTGATGATTTCTTCCGCCGTCTCCGCATCGAGCGTGTTGTTCAATGCGATGATACCGCCGAAAGCAGAAACGGAATCGCAGGCAAGCGCCCGCTTGTAAGCCTCGACGAGGCTCGGACCGGTTGCGACGCCACAGGGATTGGCATGCTTGATGATGGCGCAGGCGGGCGACTTCTCCGGCAGGAATTCGGAGACCAGCTCATAGGCCGCATCGGTGTCGTTGATGTTGTTGTAGGAAAGCTGCTTGCCCTGGAGCAATGTCGCCGTCGAGACGCCGGGGCGCTTTTCGCCGGTGACGTAGAAGGCGGCCTTCTGATGCGGATTTTCGCCGTAGCGCATCTCTTCCTTCAAGACGCCGCCGATCACCCGGTGGCGCGGCGTATCGATGGCGAGCGCCTCGGCGAACCAGTTCGAGATCATGGCGTCGTAGGCGGCCGTGCGAGCATAGGCCTTGGCGGCCATGCGCTGGCGGAAGGCATAGCTGGTCTGGCCGACATCGGCCGCGAGCTGCTCGAGCAGTTCGGCATAATCTGACGGATCGGTCACGATCGTCACATAAGCGTGATTCTTGGCCGAAGCGCGGATCATTGCCGGGCCGCCGATATCAATATTCTCGACCGTCGTTGGATAGTCGCCGCCGGCAGCGCGAAGATCCTCGAAGGGGTAAAGATTGATAACGGCGAGATCGATGCTCTCGATACCATGCAGCTTCATGGCTAGCTGATGCTCGGCATCATCGCGGATCGCCAGGAGACCGCCGTGAACCTTGGGATGCAGCGTCTTCACGCGCCCGTCCATGATTTCCGGAAAACCTGTGACCTCCGAAACATCGGTGACGGCGAGACCGGCAGCCGCAATCGCCTTATGCGTTCCGCCGGTCGAAAGCAGGCGGATTCCCTTTTCGGAAAGCGCGCGGGCGAGCTCGACGACGCCCCTCTTGTCGGAAACGGAAAGCAACGCGGTCGTGATTTTGACCTTGTCGGGGGCGGGGATCTTTTTGGAAATGACGGCCATGAACCTTCTCCGTTCGGGCTTCGGGAGACATCCGGCGAGGGACGCTAGGGCGATGGCGCCGCGTTAGCACAGCTTTGCCGCCGCGCAAACAGTCACTAGCTCTTGCGGGACAAAAACCAGCGAATTTCCGGCTTTTCGGCGAAGACGAAGTCAATCTCGATCTGGTCCGAACCACAGATGCCGGAGGCGTCGGCGAAGAAGACGTCCTCGGAGATCAAGACTTCGTTCCCCGGCGAGGAGAAGAGCCAGCTTTCGCCGTCTGGCGCCGTCAGCAATGCGGACTCGCGGTCGCTCTGCCTCACATTGATGGCCGGATGGACATGGAAGCGTGCGGCAGCACGAAGCGGCGCGTTGCTCAAGCGCTCGCCCTGCCGCACCAGCCGATCGCGACCGGTGACAATTGAGCCCGCAGCATTCAGCGTCAATTCCCGCTCGTGAAGCACGCCGAAATTTTTGAGATAGCCGTCGTGACTGACCTTGATAACGTCGCGTCCGTCTTCGGTTTCGGCACGCTCGACGCTGACGGTCTTCACCGCGTCAATGATGATATGGCCGAGATATTCAGACGGCGAGAAACGGCTCGACGAAGTGTCGTTCAGCGTCACGGTCGAATGCGCCGCGGTCGTGCGCGCCATCTGCACATAGCGGCGGCCGGCAAATTTCGGCGAGCCGGAATTGACGATAAAGCGGTGGCGGCCCGACGACATTTCGAAAGAAAGGCAGCCCGCGTGCGCCGTACGAGACAGGGTGCCGGCAGCCGGTGGACCGGTATCGGCAATCAACACTGTATTTCCCGCCGCCAGGCGCTGATAACGGGAATGCGGCATCGCCTTGAAAGGCTGGCCCGCCGTTTCGTCGTAGCGCAGGACCGACATGAGCTCATTGGCGAGGGTTGCTGTTGCCCCATTGAAGAGCGCAAGATCGCCATTCTGGTGGCGGAAGAACCGAAGCGCCGGATACATGCGGTCGATGCCGGCAATCAGCTTCTGCGGCAGATCGTGGCCGAGATTCACATAGGTCTGCCGAAGCGGCAGGAGATCGAGAAGCAATTCGAGCCCCACACGCGGATTGCGTGAGATATGCCCGCCGTCGGGAAGAATCTGACTATCGAATTCGTTGTCCAGCGCCAGAGCCGCCTTGCGCATCACGGATTGCCGCGCGGGCATTGCGATCGAAGCCATGGCGAGTGCGATGCGAAGACGGAAGAGACCTTCTCCAGCAGGCGCAAAGGGAGCCATGCGCTGAAGGTAGCGAACTTGAAAGGCCAAGGATTTCGTAAAACGCCGATAAAAGCCACGGTCGGCATTCTGCAGGACCACCGGCGAATGCGACAGCCAGGCAATTACGCGCTGCGAAGTAACATCGATTTCCCAGGCAATGCCTTCCATGCGGCCCGCATGCAGCGAGAGCCAGCCATCGACAATCGCCCGGGCAACGGCCGAAGCTCGGTCATTCTTGTAGGCGCGCATGTGGCGGAGCCAGCCAAAGCCATGCAGGCGGCTCGCAAAGGCGCGTGACGGAAGCGTAAAGCCGAAGGGCGATTTGCCATTCGTCTCCAGCAGTCGCCCCGCCAGAGGAAAGCGGCCATTCATGATCTCGTCGGCGATGTGCGAATCGATAGCGCGAAGATCGGTCGGGGCGACGATGAGGCGCTCGGGCACCTTGATCGTCCGGCGGAAAAAACGCAGCCTCAGAAGCACCCTGCGCCGCGAAAAGCGACGCCAGGCCTCCCGAACATACAAAGTCGAAAACCGCCGGCCAGACTGCATACTTTATTTTCTATTGACCCTCATGATTAAGAATAGGTGAAGGAAGGCCGGTTTCAGCGGTAAGTTTGCATTAATTTGTGACAAAAACGAAATATAAGCGGCGCGCGTAGAAATCAGGCAACACGTCGCAATATGGCGGCATAAAAGCCGTCGAGGCCCGAGGCGACCGTCGCGGGCATGCGCAACATGGCAGGGATCGTGCGGAATTCGCCGAGCGGAGTGATCGCGCTTTCAAGACCGGGCCATCCGGCCGCATCGATTCTGACCCGCTCAATATTCGGCGTGTCCTGCAAAATCCGGCTGATGACATCCTCACCCTCAGCGGGATCCAGCGAGCAGTTTGAAAAGACGACCGCGCCGCCGGGCTTCACGAGCGTCAGCGCATGGCGAAGCAGCCGTTCCTGGACGCCGGCAAGCTTGGCGATGTCCTCGGGGCCTTTCGTCCAGAGAACATCCGGATGGCGGCGCGTCGTGCCCGTCGAAGAGCAGGGCGCGTCGAGCAGAACGGCGTCGAAAAGCTCTGCAGGGTCAAATTTCGTAAGATCGGTTACAAGCGTTTCCGCCTTGAGGCCCAGTCGATCGAGATTCGATCGCAGCCGCTTCAAACGGCTTTCGGATTGATCGATCGCCGTCACGCTGCCGCCGGCGACAATGAGCTGCGCGGTCTTGCCGCCCGGTGCGGCACAAAGATCGGCGACGCGCTTGCCGGAGAGATCGCCGAAGAGCTTCGCAGGAATGCTCGCCGCAGCGTCCTGCACCCACCATTCTCCCTGGTCGAAGCCTTCGAGGGAGGGAATAGAGCCCTCGAAGGCTGCAAGCCGCACGCCGCCGGTCGGCAGGACTTCGCCATTCAGCTTCCTTGCCCAGCCTGCGGCGTCGGACTTCACGGTGAGATCGATTGCGGCAGGCTCAAGCTGTGATTCGGATATAGCCGCGGCCGCTTCCTTCCCATAAGCCCTTTCGAGACGCTCGAGGAACCAGACCGGCATTGGCGGAATCTTGGCGATCTCTTCAAGGATCTTTTCCTTCTCACGGCCGAGGCGACGAAGGATCGCATTCACCAGCTTTGCAAAGCGGCGGTTGCGGGGATCCTGGTTCGCCTGCTCGACGGCAAGATCGACGGCCGAATGATCAGGAACATCGAGGTAAAGGATCTGTGCAGCGCCGACGGCAAGCACATGGTGAAGAGCGCGCGCTCCTTCCGGCAGCGGCGAATCGAGCAGCAAGGCAATCGCAGCATCGATGCGGGGCAGGTGCCTAAGCGTAGTATTCAGGATGGCCCGAACCAGCGCCCGATCGCCTTCGCCAAGCGCCTTGTAGGCCGGATTTCCGTGTTCGTGATCCAGCGCGCCATCCAGCGGCAGCTTGCGATCGACAACCGCGGACAGAATCTTGGCCGCAGCCGCACGCGCCTGCAGACCCGGTTTTGCGGGCGGACGGTCTGCAGGCGGTTTCTTCTTGCTGGATGGCTTGTCTCTGCTGGCTGATTTCAAGACCACGGACCTTTAGGCGGTTGGGAACCATCGCGGCCAATACCCGTATTCGGAACCGAGCGCGATTTGCGCGACGGATTAGCAGCGCGAACCGCGGCCGTCGAGCCATTCATGCCGCTCGCCGCCATTTCCTGAAGCGCGGCAATGCGGTTTTCCGTATTCGGATGCGTCGAAAACAGATTGTCCATCCGTTCCCCGGAAAGCGGATTGATGATGAACATATGCGCGGTCGCAGGATTGCGCTCGGCATCGTAGTTCGGGATATGCGCCGCGCCTCCGGCAATTTTAGCCAGGGCAGAAGCAAGCCAGAGCGGAATGCCGCTGATTTCAGCGCCGCGCCGGTCGGCGGAATATTCGCGCGTCCGGCTGATCGCCATCTGCACGAGCATGGCGGCAAGCGGCGCGACGATCATCGCCACGAGCGCACCGATAAAGCCGACGGAGTTGTTGTTGTCTCGATTGCCGCCAAAGAAGAACGCGAAGTTGCCGAGCATGGAGATCGCACCGGCAAGCGTCGCCGTAATCGTCATCGTCAGCGTATCGCGATACTGGATATGCGCCAGCTCGTGCGCCATCACGCCTGCAACTTCTTCCGGCGAAAGCATGCTGAGGAGTCCGGTCGAGGCAGCGACGGCGGCATTTTGCGGATTGCGGCCCGTCGCAAAGGCGTTCGGCTGCGGATTGTCGTACAGATAGACCTTGGGCATCGGCAGGCCGGCATTGCGCGCGAGATCCCGAACGATACCGAAGAATTCCGGCGCGTTGCGCTCGTCGACCTCCTGGGCCCGGTAGGCCGAGAGCACCATCCGGTCCGAATTCCAGTAGGCAAAGAAATTCATCCCCGCAGCTATCAACAAGGCGATCATCATGCCGCCGCGGCCGCCGATCAGAAAGCCGACGAACATGAACAGAGCCGTCATGAAGGCAAGCAACATGGCAGTACGAACGAGGTTCATCGAGGTCTCCATCTCCCATCTGCGGCGAAAGGGTTTAAAT
The DNA here is from genome assembly GCF_012641395.1 of Rhizobium sp. P32RR-XVIII. Classification (GTDB taxonomy): domain Bacteria; phylum Pseudomonadota; class Alphaproteobacteria; order Rhizobiales; family Rhizobiaceae; genus Rhizobium. Next base: position 236,740 of record NZ_JABAIH010000007.1, read on the forward strand.
CGCGGCACCGGCGCATTATGATTTGGTTATTCGTCAGCCATTTTCAACATTCCGACGAGAGAGGCAAATGCAGCCAGCGGACAACGACAACACCGAAAGCCCGGTTACAGAAGGCGCTGCGCCAAACAAAGCCCTGTCGCCTGCTGCAAAGCGCGCGCTCGCGGAAGCGGAAGAACGGCGACGCAACGCCAAGCCTCTCGACCTTCCGCCCGAGATTGGCGGGCGAGGCGGCGCAGAGCCGGCCCGGTTCGGGGATTATGAAATCAACGGCCGCGCCATCGACTTCTAAGTAAATATTCCTATTGACTTTGACATTGGATCGGAATTTACTCCTTTCTATGCCCAAGATGCTCTTGATTCTCGCTAGTTTTACTGCGGCGTTCGTCGCCGAAGGACAAGCGCGCGATGAGATTTCGGGGCCGGTCGCTGCGGAGATCCTGCGCGTCATCGATGGCGATACGCTGCTTGTCGAGGCGCAGCCTTGGCCGCAGCAGAAGATGGAAGTCTATATGCGTATCCGCGGCATCGATACACCGGAGCTGCGCTCGAAATGCGAAAGCGTTCGCCAGGCGGGCCTCGAAGCGCAGCACGCGCTGGAAGAGCTCGCTGCCACATCACCCAGAATTCAGCTCACGCGCATTTCGGGGGACAAGTATTTCGGCCGCATCGTGGCCGACGTGACGCTCTCCGACGGCCGGAGCGTCGCCGATGATCTGCTCCTCGCCGGCCTTGCGCGGACCTATGACGGCGGGCGCAAGCCACAGCAGGTTTGCACGACAGGTTAGCTTGCCTCTGGTCTTCTGCCGTTTCCTTGTCATCGGATGCTCCTGCCGCCACATGGCGGCGGGAGCGCCTAAAAATTTAGCCCGTCTTTTTCTGGTTATTCTGGCGATTGGTGATCAGATCGTCGACGACAGCAGGATCGGCGAGCGTCGACGTGTCGCCGAGCGAGCCGAAATCATCCTCCGCGATTTTACGCAGGATGCGGCGCATGATCTTGCCGGAGCGAGTTTTCGGCAGGCCGGGGGCGAACTGGATTTTGTCCGGAGCCGCGATTGCGCCGATTTCCGCGCGGACGTGCTTCACAAGCTGCTGACGCAGGTCGTCGGAGCCTTCGCTGCCGGCCATCAGCGTCACGTAGCAGTAGATGCCCTGTCCCTTGATGGGATGGGGGTAGCCGACGACGGCAGCCTCCGAAACCAGATTATGCGACACCAGTGCTGATTCAACTTCGGCCGTGCCGAGACGGTGGCCGGAGACGTTCAGCACGTCATCGACACGTCCGGTAATCCAGTAATAACCGTCCTCGTCGCGGCGGCAGCCATCGCCGGTGAAATATTTGCCCTTGTATGTGGCAAAATACGTCTGGACGAAGCGCTTGTGGTCGCCATAGACCGTCCGCATCTGGCCCGGCCAGCTGTCAGCAATGCAGAGATTGCCGTCGGCGGGGCCTTCCAGCAGATTGCCTTCATTGTCGACGAGCTCCGGCTTGACGCCGAAGAAGGGCCTGGTCGCCGAGCCGGGCTTCAGGTCGGTTGCACCGGGCAGCGGCGTGATGAGAATGCCACCGGTTTCCGTCTGCCACCACGTGTCCACGATTGGGCAGCGTTGGTCGCCGACGACATTGTAGTACCACTCCCAGGCTTCCGGATTGATCGGCTCACCGACCGTGCCGAGCAGCCTGAGCGACGAACGCGACGAGCGCGTCACGAAATCATCGCCCGCCCCCATCAGCGCGCGGATTGCCGTCGGCGCCGTGTAGAAGATGTTGACCTTGTGCTTGTCGATCACTTCCCAGAAGCGGCCCTGGTCCGGAAAGGTCGGCACGCCTTCGAACATCAGCGTCGTCGCGCAATTCGAAAGCGGGCCGTAGACGATGTAGGAATGGCCGGTGACCCAGCCGACATCGGCCGTGCACCAGTAGATGTCGCCGGGATGATAATCGAAGACGTATTCATGCGTCATCGACGCATAGACGAGATAGCCTCCGGTGGTATGAAGCACTCCCTTCGGCTTGCCCGTGGAACCTGACGTGTAGAGGATGAAGAGCGGATCTTCCGCTTTCATTTTCACTGGCGGGCATTCTGCCTTCACCGTTGCCGCTTCCTGGTGATACCAGAGGTCACGGCCGGGCGCCCAGCCCGTCTTGCCGCCGGTGCGGCGCACGACAAGCACTTTGCTGACCTTTACATGGTGGCGCGCGGCGATATCGATGGCGGTGTCCGTGTTCTCCTTGAGGGGGATCGGCTTGCCACCGCGTAGACCTTCATCGCAGGTGATAACAAAGGTCGATTCGCAGTCGACAATGCGGCCGGCGAGCGCTTCCGGCGAAAAGCCGCCGAAGACGACGGAATGAACGGCGCCGATGCGCGAACAGGCGAGCATGGCGTAGGCCGCTTCCGGGATCATCGGCATGTAGATGGTGACGCGATCGCCCTTCTTGACGCCGTGCTTCTTCAGCACATTCGCCATGCGGCAGACATGCTCGTAGAGCTCGTTATAGGTGATCTTCTTATCGATATACGGATTGTCGCCTTCGAAGATGATCGCGACCTGATTGCCGTGCGTCTTCAGATGGCGATCGATGCAATTGTAGGAGACGTTGGTCTGGCCGTCTTCGAACCACTTGATCGAGACCTTGCCAGTGAAGGAGGTGTTTTTAACCTTTGTATAAGGCTTGAACCAGTCGATGCGCTTGCCGTGCTTGCCCCAGAATTTATCCGGGTTCTCGATACTTTCCTTATACCACTTCTCGTACTTGTCCTTATCGACCAAGGCATGGCTCTTCACCGGCTTCGAAACCGGATAGGTCTTTTCCGACATGGAACTCCTCCTTACAAAGACACGGCAGCGCGGTACCTGTCATTGGCATTCATAGCAGGTCAAAATCGCCCGGCAATTAGACAAAGGTCATTTCGTTACGCATCAATTGCAATTCCGCATCACTGCGGTTATATAGCGCCATATTTTCCGGACATTGTGGTTGATATCCACGGACCGCGGCACCGGCGCGGACGACAGAAGGACTATATCCATGGCTCAACAGCTGCTCATGCCGAAGGCGACCGCTATCTGGCTTGTCGACAATACCGCCCTGTCTTTCGATCAGATCGCGCAGTTTTGCAAGTTGCACCCTCTCGAAGTCAAGGCCATTGCCGACGGCGAAGCCGCGCAGGGCATCAAGGGCCTCGACCCGATCGCGACCGGGCAGCTTTCCCGCGACGAAATCGCCCGTGCTGAAGCCAATCCGAACCACAAGCTGAAGCTTTCCGAGCCAAAGGTTCGCGTCCCGGAATCCAAGCGCCGCGGCCCGCGTTACACGCCGGTCTCCAAGCGTCAGGACCGCCCGAATGCCATTCTCTGGCTTGTCCGCAACCATCCGGAACTGAAGGATGCGCAGATTTCACGCCTCGTCGGCACCACCAAGTCGACGATCGAGCAGATCCGCGAGCGGACACACTGGAACTCGGCAAACCTGACGCCGATGGATCCGGTCACGCTCGGCCTCTGCAGCCAGATCGATCTCGATATGGAAGTGGAAAAAGCATCCAAGGGTCGGCCACTGCCGACCGCTGCGGAACTCGGCGCAACATTGCAGTCTGCGCAGGAAACCGAGCGCCTTACTCCGAGCTTCGAGCGCGAGGAAGAGCGGGAGATCGACGCCGATGCCGTCTTTGCCAAGCTCAAGTCGCTGAAGTCCGCTCCGAAGGACGAGGACGAGGACGATCAGTATTGATTGTCTTTGACGATCAACACATTAGGCCCTGCGTAAGCGGGGCCTTTCTATTTCTGCGCTCTACATCGGCAGCGAACCGAACCCGCGCTTGCGCAGGGCTTCCGCGATTTCTTCGAGAATAGCTGGATCATCGATCGTCGCTGGCATTTTCCATGGAACGCCGTCGGCGATTTTCTGGATTGTGCCGCGAAGAATCTTGCCGGAGCGGGTCTTGGGAAGGCGGTCGACGGTTATTGCGGTCTTGAACGCGGCCACTGGGCCGATCACATCGCGGATCAGCTCCACGACCTCTGATTCGATGGCCGATGTTTCCCGTGAAACATTCTTCTTGAGGACCAGGAAACCGCAGGGTACCTGGCCCTTCAGCTGGTCGGCGATGCCGACCACCGCGCATTCGGCGACATCTGGATGTCTGGCGCAAACCTCCTCCATTGCTCCGGTCGACAGCCGGTGGCCGGCGCAGTTGATGATGTCATCGGTGCGCGCCATGATGAAGAGATAGCCATCTTCATCGATATAGCCGGCATCCGCTGTTTTATAGTAACCGGGAAACTCAGCGAGGTAAGCTGAATGGAAGCGCTCGTCGGCTTTCCATAACGTGGGTAGGCAACCTGGGGGCAGAGGAAGCTTTACAACGATGTTTCCGAGTGTCCCCGGCGTAACCGCATGGCCGGCATCATCGAGAACGTGGATGCCGAAGCCGGGCATGGGCACCGATGGGGAACCATGCTTCACCGGCAGGACCTCAACGCCCAACGGGTTCGCCACCATCGGCCATCCAGTTTCCGTCTGCCACCAATGATCGATCACGGGAACACCGAGCATACGCTCGGCCCACTTCAGTGTCTCCGGATCCGCCCGCTCCCCCGCCAGGAACAAGGCACGGAAATTCGGCATGGAATACGTCTTGATGTGAACGCCCTCGCTATCTTCGCGGCGAATGGCACGGAAGGCGGTGGGTGCAGTGAAAAGAACCCGGACATCATGCTCTGAAGCGATGCGCCAGAAGACGCCGGCATCCGGCGTGCCAACCGGCTTTCCTTCGAATATCACACTGGTGGCGCCCACCAGGAGCGGTGCATAGACGATGTAGGAATGACCGACGACCCAACCGATATCGGAAGCGGCCCAGAACACGTCGCCCTGCTTAATGCCGAAGATGTTCGCCATCGACCAGTGGAGGGCAACCATGTGGCCGCCATTGTCGCGCACAACGCCCTTCGGCTGGCCCGTCGTCCCGGATGTGTAGAGGATGTAGAGCTCGTCCGTTGCACTGACGGGGACGCACTCAACATTCACTCCGCGATTTCCCGCGACGGCAGCTTCGAAATCCTCGTCGCGACCATCGATCAGTTCGGCCACAAGCTGCGGCCTCTGCAAGACGAGACAATGGGCCGGCTTCAATTTCGCGATCGCAATCGCCTGATCGACTAAGGGCTTGTAGGGAACCACCCGCCCCGGTTCGAGCCCGCAACTTGCCGTAATGATTAGTTTCGCTTCCGAATCGTCGATGCGCGCCGCAAGCTCATTTGCGGCAAAGCCGCCGAACACGACGGAATGGACCGCGCCGATGCGCGCGCAGGCAAGCATGGAAAAGACCGCTTGCGGCACCATCGGCATGTAGATGATGACGCGGTCGCCTTTCGCGATCCCTCGTTGCCGCAGCGTCGCTGCAATGGCGGCCACTTCGACAAGGACTTCGTCATAGGTATATGCAGTCTTCGTACCGCTAATCGGGCTATCGTAGATGAATGCGATATCGCCACCGCGGCCAGCCCGAACATGGCGGTCGAGGCAATTGTAGCAGGTATTGGTTTCGCCCCCGACGAACCAGCGGCCATATGGACTGCCCGCTCGCGAAAAGGTCTGCTCTGGCTGTTTGAACCAGCTTATTTCCGCCGCCGCCTCACGCCAAAAGGCCTCCGGATCGTCCTTCCACCTGGCATAAGTCTGCCGATAGCCTCCCTGCATCTGCTCCTCCCCAGGACATGCAAGTTATCCTATCAATCTAGGGGAGGCAGGGCCGGAGAGAAAGCCCGACGAAAGGCGCGTATCAGCGGGCGCCGAAGATGGCGGAGCCCACGCGGACGCTCGTGGCGCCGAAGGCGACCGCTGTTTCGTAGTCACCGGACATGCCCATGGAGAGTTTCTCCACGCCAGATCTCGCGGCAAGCTTGGCCAGCAGGGCAAAATGCGGCCCAGGGTTTTCCTCGGCTGGCGGAATGCACATCAGTCCCTCAATCGAAAGACCGAGCTCGCTTCGGCAGAAATCGACAAACGCCGGCATATCGTTCGGAGCGATGCCGGCCTTTTGCGGCTCAAGCCCCGTATTCACCTGAACATAGAGGCGGGGGGTCTTCGCCTGCCGCTTCATTTCGCTAGCGAGCGCACGGGCGATCTTCTCGCGATCGACAGTTTCGATGACATCAAAAAGTGCAACGGCGTCGTCTGCCTTGTTTGATTGCAGGGGGCCGATGAGGTGTAGCTCAATGCCGGATGTCTCGGTCTTGAGTTCGGGCCATTTGCCCTGGCTCTCCTGGACGCGGTTCTCGCCGAAGATGCGCTGACCGGCTGCGATTGCTGGGCGAATAGCCTCTGCATCGAAGGTCTTTGACACGGCAACGAGCTGAACCGACCCAGCCGGGCGCCCGGATTGATGCTCTGCTGCCGCAATGCGAGAGCGCACCTCGTTCAACCGCTCTTGAAGTTCCATCGTGTTAACCCGACATGTCCGCGCAAGGAGAATGGCATGCACTAACCACGCATGGTGTTCTTGCCAAGACCTGTCTCTGTAAAAAGCGCTTTTGATGCCGCGGATCCGAGGTTTAGACGCCCGGAAAACTTGACGGTACGGCGGTTTCATGGTGAAGGTCACCACCAACCTCCCCTGATTTCCGGAAATTAGAATACCATGGCCACCGAACGTTATAATCCGCGCGACGCCGAGCCCCGCTGGCAGCAAAAATGGAACGAGGCGAAGGTCTTTGAGACCGACAATGCCGATCCGCGCGAAAAATATTACGTGCTCGAGATGTTCCCCTATCCGTCGGGCCGTATTCACATGGGCCATGTTCGCAACTACGCGATGGGCGATGTTGTTGCCCGATACAAGCGAGCCCGGGGCTTCAATGTTCTGCATCCCATGGGCTGGGATGCTTTCGGAATGCCGGCTGAAAACGCAGCAATGGAGCGCGGCGTCCATCCGGGCGCCTGGACATACCAGAACATCGCGTCGATGAGATCGCAGCTGAAGGCCATGGGCCTGTCACTCGATTGGAGCCGCGAATTCGCCACTTGCGACGTCGAGTATTACCAGCATCAGCAACACCTTTTCCTGGATTTTCTGGAAAAAGGTCTGGTCTACCGCAAGCAGTCGAAGGTGAATTGGGACCCGGTCGACAATACCGTTCTCGCCAATGAACAGGTGATCGACGGCCGCGGCTGGCGCTCCGGCGCCCTCGTCGAACAGCGTGAACTGACGCAGTGGTTCTTCAAGATCACCGATTTCAGCGAGGAGCTGCTTGACGCTCTGGACACACTCGACCAGTGGCCGGAGAAGGTTCGCCTGATGCAGAAGAACTGGATCGGTCGTTCCGAAGGAATGATGATCCGCTGGGAAATCGTACCGCAGACGGCGCCGGCTGGCGAAACCGAAGTGACGGTTTACACGACGCGTCCGGACACGCTGTTCGGCGCGTCGTTCCTTGCGATTGCCGCCGACCATCCGCTTGCAAAGGAAGCTGCCGGACGGGATCCGGCAATCGAAGCCTTTTGCGAGGAATGCCGTCGGGTCGGCACATCGCTGGCAGCACTCGAGACGGCAGAGAAGAAGGGCATGGATACCGGTATCCGCGTCCGGCACCCGCTCGATCCCTCCTGGGAGCTTCCGGTCTATGTCGCCAACTTCGTGCTGATGGACTACGGCACGGGCGCTATTTTCGGATGCCCTTCCGGCGACCAGCGCGACCTCGATTTCGCTCGTAAGTATGGCCTGCCCGTTGTTCCGGTTGTGATGCCGAAGGATGGCGATGCTGCGAGTTTCACCATCGGCGATACGGCCTACGACGGCGACGGCGTCATGATCAACTCGCGTTTCCTTGACGGCAAAACCACGGATGAGGCCTTCGATATCGTCGCCGATCGTCTGTCGAGCACGCTGCTCGGGAACGCACTTCAGGGCGAGCGCAAGGTTAATTTCCGGCTGCGCGACTGGGGTATTTCGCGGCAGCGCTATTGGGGCTGCCCGATTCCGGTCATCCATTGCGACGACTGTGGCGTCGTGCCGGTGCCGAAAAAGGACCTGCCTGTAAAGCTGCCGGCGGACGTTACGTTCGATCAGCCGGGTAACCCGCTCGACCGCCATCCGACCTGGCGGCACGTCGCCTGCCCGAGCTGTGGCAAGGATGCCCGGCGCGAAACGGATACGATGGACACTTTCGTCGATTCAAGCTGGTACTTCACCCGCTTTACCGCCCCTTGGGAAGGGACGCCTACCAATGTGGCCGCAGCTAACCGCTGGCTCCCTGTCGACCAGTATATCGGCGGCATCGAGCACGCGATCCTGCATCTGCTCTACTCGCGTTTCTTTACGCGAGCGATGCGCGAAACCGGGCATGTGGATGTGAAGGAGCCGTTCAAGGGACTGTTTACTCAGGGCATGGTGGTGCATGAGACCTACAGCCGCAACTCTGGATTGGGGCGCGAATGGGTAGCACCGGCCGATATCCGCATTGAAGAAGCCGATGGTAAACGGACCGCTTTCCTGCTGGAAAGCGGTGAGGAGGTCTCGATCGGCTCGATCGAGAAAATGTCCAAGTCCAAGAAGAACGTCGTCGATCCCGACGATATCATTGCCTCCTACGGCGCTGATACGGCGCGCTTCTTCGTTCTCTCAGACTCCCCGCCGGAACGCGACGTCATTTGGTCGGAAGCAGGGGTGGAAGGTGCGCACCGCTTCACACAGCGCCTGTGGCGCCTGATTTCCGAAGCATCGGGCGCTTTGGCCGGTGTCTCACCGCAGCCGGCAAAGGACGGCGAGGCGTTTTCGATTTCTCAGGCAGCCCACAAGACCTTGAATGCTGTGCAGAACGATTACGACAAGCTTTGGTTCAACAAGGCCGTCGCGCGGATTTACGAGCTGGTGAATGCCTTGGCAGGCCCGCTGACCAAGGTGGCGGCCGGCGAGGGCGACGCCGCCTATCGCTCGGCGGTTCGCAACGCGGCGGAGATTTTGGTTCAGCTCGTTGCACCGATGACGCCGCACCTGGCCGAAGAATGCTGGGCCGCACTCGGCAATAGTCAGATGCTCGCCCACGCTGCCTGGCCGGTTTATGACGACGCTCTGGTCAAGGATAATGAGGTCGTGCTGCCGGTTCAGATCAACGGCAAGAAGCGTGCTGAATTGACAATTTCTCGTGATGCAGATCAGAATGCCGTTACGCAGGCAGTCTTGGAGCTCGACGCAGTTGTCAGCGCGATGAACGGTCAGACGCCGAAGAAAATTATTGTGGTTCCGCAAAGGATTGTGAACATTGTCGTTTGATATCGCTTCCAAGCACGCACGCGGCGCCGCGATCACGCTCGTCCTTGCGTTTGCAGGCTTGCTTTCGGCCTGCCAGATCCAGCCGCTTTACTCGGAAACGTCGCCAGTGGCTGGCAAGCTCGCCTCCGTCGGCTTCTCGGACGCGACGAGCCGCGTTGGACAGGAGGTTCGCAACCATCTGATATTCTTGGCCACCCACGGCGCTGGCGAGGCCGTCAAACCGGCCTACGAAGCCGAACTGCAGGTACGCTCGGATGTTATCGATGCCCTTCTTGTCGAATCCTCCGACACGTCGCGTGCGGGCCGCGTGACGGTCAGCGTCGATTACACGCTGACCGCTACCGCCGACGGCAGGGTGATCAAGTCAGGCAACCGTTTCGCCACCGCGTTGGTCGATTTCCCGAAACAGGAATTTGCCAAGCAACGGGCGATTCGTGACGGCGAAGATCGCGCGGCGCGTCAAGCTGCTGAATTCGTCGGCTTGGACATCGCCGGCGCGCTCGGCCGTTAAGGTGCAGGCGTGGCGGAAATAAAGTCGCATGAGTTCGAAGGTTTTCTTCAACGTTCGGTTTCCGCCTACCGCATTTTCATCATCTATGGTCCAGATCGCGGTCTGGTTTCCGAGCGGGCAGGGCATATAGCCGCAAAGACCGGCGTTGCGCTCGACGATCCGTTTTCCTTGGTCAAGCTCGACATCGCCGACCTTCAGAAGAATCCCGGACGGCTACAGGACGAAGCAGGCGCCATAGGACTGTTCGGCGGCGAAAAGCTCCTCTGGGTACGAGGGGCGGCGAATGAAAAGTATCTGGTAGAAGCTTTGGATCAGCTTTCGAAGACGCCGCTAGACGGCGCCTTCATCATTGTCGAAGGCGGAGATCTGAAAAAGGGCTCACTTCTTCGTAAGCTTGCCGAAAGCACACGCAGCATCGTGGCAATTCCCTGCTATTCGGACGATGCTCGCGCGTTGAATGGTTTGATCGACAGCGAGCTAGCGTCAGAAGGTCTTCGCATAACGCCCGCCGCACGCCAGGCCCTAACCGCACTCATCGGCGGCGACCGCATCGCATCGCGCAACGAAATCAAAAAGCTCGCCCTCTATTGCCGTGGCTTGGAGATGATTGAAGAGCATCATGTGACAGAGATTATCGGCGATGCCAGCGCGATCTCGGTCGATGATGCTGTCGATGCCGTATTGAGCGGAAATGTCGGCAATTTATTGCATTCGATGCAGAAAATAGCGGCGTCCAAAACCGCCGTGTTCCTGGTCCTCCAGGCTTGCCTGAAGCAGTTCCAACTTCTGGATACAATGCGCGCGGAAATGGACGAAAAGCGCGCTCAGCCCGCGCAAATCATGCAGACGCATGGGCGCCATTTGCATTTCCGGCGCAAGCCCATCGTGGCGCAAGCGCTCCGCGCCTGGAGCGCGGAGGCGATCAGCCGGGAAACGAACAGGCTGCAATCTGCGATCCTGCAAACACGCAGGCGGCAGAGCATCGAGGACAGTATCGCGCTGCAAACGCTCCTGGCGACAACGATCCAAAGCGGCCGGAAGGCCTCGAGCTAACGCCGCTCCAGGAGGCGGCAGATTTCCTCCAATTGTTCCAATGACTTATAGGCAATGCGGATTTGCCCGCCATTGGCCTTGTGATTGATCGTGACATCCAGACCGAGAGCGTCGGAAAGCGTGCGCTCGAGGGCCAGCGTATCAGAATCCTTCTGATTACGCGTGCTGGGAGCGCGTTGCGGCTCGGACTGCGCCTTGATGTTGTGCTGCGCGAGCCTTTCTGCGTCACGGACCGACATTCCCTTTACCACGATGGTTCGGGCAAGGGCCGTTGGGTCGGATGTCGAAACGAGAGCGCGCGCATGCCCCGCCGAGAGACTGCCGGCTGCGAGAAACTCGCGCACTGGCTCTGGAAGCTTCAGGAGGCGCAGAGAATTGGCAACGTGGCTCCGGCTCTTGCCGATGATTTCACCAAGATCATTTTGAGTATAGCCATATTCTGCAATCAGCTGCTCGTATCCCAGCGCCTCTTCAAGGGCATTTAGGTCAGACCGCTGAACATTCTCGACGATCGCAATCTCAAGCGCAGTCTTGTCATCCACATCGCGGATGATCACCGGGATTTCGATAAGACCGGCCAGCTGCGCGGCGCGCCACCGTCTTTCGCCAGCGATGATTTCGTAGTGGTTGGCTGCGAGCGTACGAACAACAATCGGCTGGACAATGCCGTGCTGACGGATCGAGCTCGCAAGATCGTGTAATTCGCTATCATCAAAAAAGCGGCGCGGATTGCGCGGATTGCGGCTCACAAATTCGATCGGTATCAGGCGGTCAGCGCTGACGCTCGGTTTCTCACCATCGACCGGAAGCGACTGATCCATCTCGCCGATCAGCGCAGCGAGACCACGGCCCAGACGTCTTTTTGATGCATCATCATTCATTGCAATACTCACTTACGTTAAGCTGCGAGGCGCTGGCGCTCACGCTGAATGACCTCGGAAGCCAATTGCAAATAGGCCTGACTGCCGGCGCATTTCAGGTCATAGAGGATGGCAGGCTTGCCGTAGGACGGCGCCTCCGAGACGCGGACATTTCGCGGAATAAGCGTGTGATAGACTTTTTCACCGAGATGCGTGCGAACGTCATGCACGACCTGCTGCGCGAGGTTGTTTCGGGCATCGAACATCGTCAACACGATGCCCTGGATATCCAAATGCGGATTCACGGTCCGGCGCACCTGATCGACAGTTTCCAGCAGTTGGCTCAGTCCCTCTAGGGCGAAGAACTCGCACTGTAACGGGACCAGAACGGAATGTGCCGCAGCCATGGCATTCATCGTCAAGAGATTGAACGATGGCGGGCAGTCAAGAAGAATATAAGTAAATTCAATGGCTTCCGGCGTCGAAAGCGCCTTTCGCAGCTTAAACACCCGGTCGCTCTGCTGTGCAATCTCCATCTCGACGCCGAGCAGGTCCATAGTGGACGGGACGATGAAGAGATTTGGCACGGCTGTAGGCAAGGCCGTATCGGCAACGCCAGCTTCCCCAATCAACAGATCGTAAGAGGAAAGCTTCCGGTCCTTTCGATCAATCCCGAGCCCCGTACTGGCATTTCCCTGCGGATCCAGGTCGATAATCAGCACCCGTTCGCCGATTGCGGCCAAGGCGGTTGCCAGATTGATCGCGGTTGTCGTTTTCCCGACACCACCCTTTTGATTTGCTATCGTGATAATTCGGTTCCGTTTAATGGCCATTCCGTACCATCCGAATTGTTAAACCAAGCGCCGGAGATTAGATATCTCGAGGATCACCGAATCTTTTTCCACAACGCTTCGGTGTTCTATCAGATCAAAACGCCACCGAACACGTGCCTTGGCAATTTCGGCGGCATAATCCCGGCCTTTGTGGAAATATGCACTGGTATTTTCGTTTCTGAGCATCCAGGCCTCGGAAAACTCGCAAAGTTTATCGAGTTCCGCGAGTGCACGCGCTGATATGGCATCGCAACCGGCGATTTCGCCCGGCCCAGCCTCAAGTCGGATCGGATGAACGGAGCCTCGCGCACCAGTTTCACGCAGCGCGAGGCGCAGAAATGATGCCTTCTTTTTGTTGCTCTCGATGAGATCAACCCATCCGTCACCAAGCTCAGCAAGAAAGATCGCGGTGATCGCGCCAGGGAATCCACCACCGCTCCCCATGTCGATCCATCTCTTGGGGCCGGGATATAGTTGGTAGATCTGTGCGCTGTCGCCCACATGCCTTCGCCAGGCGTCTTCAAGTGTCGAGGGCGCGACCAGATTGATCGATTTTGCCCAATTGCTGAAAAGAGCGAGAAAATGCTCCAGCCGCTCTTGTGTTTCACGTGAAACACTTTGACCGTTCAAGTTCATGAAGGACTCTCAAAACGTGTATTAGGCAACCGACCGTTCGGCAGTATCTGTTTTCCGCAGATGCACGAGCAACAGCGAAATCGCTGCGGGAGTCATCCCGTCAATCGTTGCGGCCTGCGCAACGTTAAACGGCTGTTGCCTCCCCAGCTTGTGCTTCAGCTCGTTGGAAAGCCCGGACAGGACGGAATAGTCGAAATCCTTCGGGATGATCCGATCCTCGTCGCGCTGAATGTCGACGATATCGGCCGCCTGCCGCCGCATATAGACGGCATAGGATGCTTCGATCTCGATCGCCTCTGCAACCGGCTTGCTCAAACCTTTGATCTCAGACCATACGTCCGACAACAGCGCGATATTCAAATCGGGATAGGACAGTAGCTCGTAAGCGGAGCGGCGCTGACCATCCTGGTTAAGTTGAAGCCCATGGCGCCGCGCTTCGCTCGGAGTAATATTCAACGATTGCAAGAGGCCGCGCGCATGATCGATCGCGGATTTATACGCCGAAAACTTCATGCGCCTCTCGTGGCTCACGCAGCCAATATCTTCTGCAATCGGAGTAAGGCGCAGATCCGCATTGTCCGCGCGCAGCGAAAGCCGATATTCCGCGCGAGACGTAAACATCCGGTAGGGCTCGGAGACCCCCCGAGAGGTCAAGTCATCGATCATCACCCCAATGTAGGAGTTGGTACGGCTTAGATAGATTGGTCGCTGATCACCGGCGCGGCGAGCGGCGTTGAGACCTGCGACGAGACCTTGCGCGGCTGCTTCCTCATATCCCGTGGTGCCGTTAATCTGACCAGCCAGGTATAAGCCCGGCATCCGCTTCACTTCCAGGGCCGGGGTCAGTTCCCGAGGATCGACATGATCGTACTCGATTGCGTAACCGGGCTGGAGAATAGAAACAGCCTCCAACCCCGGGATGGTCTGAATAAAGGCCTCTTGCACCTCTGCAGGCAGTGAAGTCGAAATGCCATTGGGATAGACGGTGTCGTCGTCCAGGCCCTCCGGCTCCAAGAATATCTGGTGACCGTCGCGCTCGCCAAACTTGACGATCTTGTCTTCGATCGAGGGGCAATAGCGTGGCCCCACACCTTCAATTTGCCCGGAATACATAGCTGAGCGATGAAGATTGTCCTGAATGAGCTTATGCGTTGCCGCGGTTGTGCGCGTCACGCCGCATTCGACCTGCGGGTTCCGGATCTCGTCCGTCATGAATGAAAACGGTGAAATCTCCTCATCGGCTCCCTGGCGTCCGACGGACGCCCAATCAATCGTTCTGCCATCAAGACGGGCAGGGGTACCGGTCTTGAGCCGCCCGAGTTGAAGACGGAGCCGCAGCAATGTGCCAGATAAGCCGAGCGACGGATCCTCACCGACGCGGCCGGCAGGTATCTTCTTGTCACCGATGTGGATGAGACCGCGCAGGAAAGTCCCCGTTGTCAACACGACCGCGCCGCATTTAATAAGCCGGCTATCTTTCATAATGACACCGGTCACGAGTCCATCCGAAACCTCGAGATCGAACGCATCGCCTTCGATAACATCAAGATTATCGATGGCTTCAATTGCGGCCTGCATCGCTGCACGATAGAGTTTGCGGTCCGCCTGGGTACGTGGGCCGCGGACAGCGGGGCCTTTTTTGCGATTGAGCATGCGGAACTGAATACCAGCGGCATCAGCGATGCGCCCCATGAGGCCATCCATCGCATCCACCTCCCGCACCAGATGCCCCTTGCCAAGGCCGCCGATTGCAGGATTGCAGGACATTACGCCAATTGTGTCGCGGCGATGCGTTACAAGCGCGGTGCGGGCACCGAGACGCGCGGAAGCGCTGGCAGCCTCGCAACCTGCATGCCCGCCTCCGATCACGACAACATCGTATTGGTTCGCACTCATTTCCGGTCTCTCCCGCGCCTGCGGTGTTTCACGTGAATCATTTGCCGATGCAAAATTCTGAGAAAATCACATCGAGGAGGTTCTCGACATCGACGCGCCCGGTGATCCTGCCCAGCGCGTTACCTGCCACCCGAAGACTCTCGGCTCGGATATCGAGCCCTGCGGAGGTGTTCGCCAGGGCTTCATCGATTGCCTTCAAGCAGTCCGACAGCGAATCCCTCTGCCGCCTGCGGCTGGGGATCGCCAGACTGTAACCGCTTGTCTGTCGCTCCAGGCGTTCCGCAATGGCTGTGCGCAACGCCAAAAGCCCCGCATCCGCGATCGCCGATATCACCAGCTCGTAAGAGGTGGCATTTCCGTCTGCCGATATATCGGCCTTCGTACCCACTCGCAAGACCTCGGCCTTTGCAGCCGGGAGCGGTCCTTGAAGACCGTCAGTCATGTCTTCGAGATAGAGTACAAGGTCTGCTTCAGAAATGATCTTTTCCGCCCGCCGAATACCTTCCCGCTCAACCACCTCTTCTGTGTCTCTCAGGCCAGCGGTGTCATAGAGCCTGACAAGAAAGCCATTGATGTCGAGATCGACGTGCAGAACGTCGCGCGTGGTTCCGGCGATGTCGGTCACGATGGCAATCTCACGCTGGGCGAGCGCGTTCATGAGGGTCGATTTACCAGCGTTTGGTGCCCCGGCAATAACAACCTTATAACCGTCACGAATGATCTCGCCGGCCTGAGCGTGGCTGAGATGGCTCTCGATCTCCGTGCGCAGCCCTGCAACGTCGTCCCAAACCATCTCCGACACGGAGCCCGGGACATCGTCCTCGTCGGCAAAATCGAGCTCCGCTTCAATGAGAGCCCGGGCTCTCGTTAATCGTTCCGCCCACGAATCGTATAGTTTTGATAACGTGCCGGAGCCGTGCTCCACCGCCAGGCGTCTCTGCATCTCCGTCTCGGCGGCGATGAGATCCGCAAGGCCTTCGATCTCCACCAGATCAAGTTTACCGTTCTCAAACGCGCGTCGCGAGAATTCACCCTCGGTCGCCATGCGCACATCCTGCATCGCCGCCAGTTCGTCGAACAGCGCGTTGACGACGGCGCGACTGCCGTGAACCTGAAGCTCCGCGCAATCTTCGCCGGTAAAAGAGCTGGGGGAAGGGAAGAAGAGCACCAACCCGCTGTCGAGAACAGATCCGTTTCGCGACCGAATCGTCCGCAGGGACGCGCGGCGCGGCGCGGGCAGCTCGCCGGCAAGCATTCGCAGGGCATCACGTGTCCGAGGTCCGCTGAGTCGCACGACCGCGACACCGGAGGGCACCGCTCCACTTGATAGCGCATAAATGGTTTCGCTCGACATCCTTGCTACTCGACAGAAAGCCATCCCCTGAAAAGCGAAAGCCGGCCACTAGTGACCGGCTCTCTGAGCGGGAATCCGGCTAATTACTATGTATTCATCGACTCGAAGAAGTCCGGGTTATTCTTCGTCTGCTTCAGCTTGTCGATAAGGAACTCGATCGCATCCGTGGTTCCCATCGGAGCGAGAATGCGCCGGAGCACAAAGATTTTCTGCAGGTCCTGACGCGGAACGAGGAGGTCTTCCTTGCGCGTACCGGACTTCAGGATATCCATTGCCGGGAAGATACGCTTGTCCGCTACCTTGCGGTCAAGAACGATTTCCGAGTTGCCGGTACCCTTGAATTCTTCGAAGATCACTTCATCCATGCGGCTGCCAGTGTCAATGAGCGCAGTCGCGATAATCGTTAGCGAGCCGCCTTCCTCGATGTTTCGGGCAGCACCGAAGAAGCGCTTCGGCCGCTGGAGCGCGTTTGCGTCCACACCACCGGTCAGGACCTTACCAGAAGAAGGAACCACGGTGTTGTAGGCGCGACCGAGGCGCGTGATGGAATCGAGCAGGATGACGACGTCGCGGCCGTGCTCAACGAGCCGCTTTGCCTTCTCGATCACCATTTCGGCAACCTGCACGTGACGAACGGCCGGCTCGTCAAACGTCGAGGAGATAACTTCTCCGCGCACCGAGCGCTGCATGTCCGTCACTTCTTCCGGACGTTCGTCAATCAGCAGAACGATGAGATAGCATTCCGGGTGATTGGCGGTAATCGAATGCGCGATGTTCTGCAGGAGAACCGTTTTACCCGTTCGCGGCGGGGCGACGATGAGTCCGCGCTGACCTTTGCCGAGCGGGGCGACGAGATCGATCACGCGCGGAGACAGATCCTTCGACGTCGGAACATCAAGTTCCATCTTGAAGCGCTCATTCGGGTAAAGCGGCGTCAAGTTATCGAAGTGAACCTTATGGCGGATCTTCTCCGGGTCGTCAAAATTGATCGTGTTAACCTTCAGAAGTGCGAAATAGCGCTCGCCTTCCTTCGGCCCCCGGATCGGTCCCTCGACGGTGTCGCCCGTCTTCAACGAGAAGCGGCGGATCTGCGAAGGGGAGATATAGATGTCGTCCGGACCTGGGAGATAATTGGCATTTGCGGAGCGCAGGAAGCCGAAACCGTCCTGCAGGACCTCCACGACGCCTTCGCCGATGATCTCAATATCCTGGCTCGCCAGAACCTTCAGGATTGCAAACATCAATTCCTGTTTGCGCATTGTGCTTGCATTTTCAACCTCGAGCGATTCGGCGAACGCCAGGAGATCGGTCGGGGATTTACTCTTAAGTTCCTGAAGCTTCATTTCAGCCATGAAGTGACCACTGCTCTGTATTTCGAAGGGGGAAGGCTATGTCAGGTCGTTTCAATGTTGCGAAAGGGCTCGCAGACGACTGAACTCAGAACACATGCCACGAAGATGAGATGCGCGGAAAATAGCGACTAAGATGGCGCGCCGCAAGGGGGCTGCTTAAAATGAAGCAAATTTAACCTGAGGTGGCACTCTCTTCAGAAAGGTTTAACGACCACGAGGATGACGATCAGGATCATCAGCACCGTCGGTGCCTCGTTCATGAACCGCCAATAACGGGCTGAACGCCGGTTTTCATCTCTTGCGAATGCATCCACAGCACGGCTGAAGAAGATGTGAACCGCTGTCAAAAGCACAACCAAGGCGATCTTGGCGTGCAGCCAGCCGCCCTGGAAGCCGTAGACAGACCAGGCGAGATAGAGACCGAAGATCCAGGTCAGCATCATTGCCGGGTTCATGATGATCTTCAGCAGGCGCTGTTCCATGACCTTGAACGTCTCCGACTGCACAGAGCCGGGCTCAGCATCGGTATGGTAGATGAAGAGCCGCGGCATATAGAACAGGCCCGCCATCCACGAGATCACCGCAATGATGTGAAGCGCCTTGATCCAAAGGTAGAGGTTTTCCGGGTTCCATACGAACAACCCTACGGAAAGCAGCGCGAAGACGACGAGGGCGAAATGCGCGCGCCGCCTGGCATAACTGCCTGAAGCGTGATCCGTCTGTTTTTCCATCGCTCAGTTCCCGCTCCGGCGCACGCGTTCAACGAGCAAGTGGACGTTTTCCGGATCGGCTTGCGGCGTGATTCCATGCCCCAGGTTGAAGATCAGCGGACCACTCCCAAGATGCGCCAGAATGTCGTCGATGCCCTCTTCAAGTGCCTTCCCGCCGGCAACGAGGCGCATCGGGTCAAGATTTCCTTGAACCGGACCTTCCTTCTGAAGCTCGGCGGCAAATCCGAGCGGCACCGACCAATCGAGGCCGATCGCGTCGGCGCCTGTCTTTTGCCGATAGGTCTTCAGAAGATACCCCGCGCCTTTGGCGAACGCGATGATCCGCGCCTGAGGCCGCCGTGCCTTGACGGAGGAAATCATTCGGGCCACCGGCCTAACAGCAAAGGCCTCGAACTCCTTCTCTCCAAGCACACCCGCCCAGGAATCGAAAATCTGCACGGCATCGGCGCCGGCATCGATCTGCCTCACGAGATAGTCGGCCGAAACGTCTGCAAGCAGCATCAACAGCCGCTCAAAGGCTTTCGGGTGCTTATAGGCGAAAAGCCTGGCCGGCGCCTGATCGGGTGTGCCGTGACCGGCGATCATATAAGTCGCGACCGTCCATGGCGCCCCGCAGAAGCCGAGAAGGGTGGTTTCCTCCGGCAGTTCCGCGCGCAGACGCCGCACAGTCTCGAATACGGGCTCCAGGTAGTCGACAACGCCCATGCCATCCAACCGAAGGATTCCAGCCTCGTCGATCGGATCCATCTCCGGACCGTGACCTTCGGTAAAACGCACATTGCGTCTCATCGCATCGGGAATGACGAGAATGTCAGAGAACAGGATCGCTGCGTCGAAGTTGTAGCGACGGATGGGTTGAAGCGTCACCTCGACTGCATGATCCGGGGAATAGCAAAGCTCCAGGAAACTTCCGGCCTTGGCACGCGTTTCCTTGTACTCGGGCAGATAACGGCCTGCTTGCCTCATAAGCCAGATCGGAGGAGGGGAGAGAGTTTCACCGTCGAGAACTCTCATGATTTTCCGGCGCGTTTCGCTCAAGCGCTTCTTCCCTATAAAAATCCAAAGATATTTTAAAAGGTTTCTATTTCTTAGAGTCGGTTTCTATCAAGGATTAAAATCTATCCACCGGTGACACCTTCGGTCGCAGGCGCCGCAGATAACGTGCAAAGATCCCCTCGCATAATCTGCATTGTCGGGACGAGATCGAATCCGAAAATGATTCCAGCAGCTTGTGTCTCAGCCCGGCGTGTTGCCTTCTGTGGATATCCTGTGCATTGCTGTGTGGCTGTCTGAAGCCGTCTACAAAGTCCACAGGTCGCGGCGTTCGCCGTCCCGCAAAACCGAAATGTGGATAAACGGGCATGTTTTCCCTTGCCCGACAGCCCGCGCCGCCCTTAGGTCTTCGCCATCCAGTCTTTTCAACAGCCAGCGGAAAATAGCGTGGAGAACCGGACGAACTTCTTCCATCTGCATCTGATTTCTGACTCGACCGGTGAGACTCTGATTTCCGCCGGCCGCGCTGCTTCCGCCCAATTCAAGTCGGCCCAGGCGGTTGAGCATGTTTATCCCCTGGTCCGGAACCGCAAGCAGCTCCTTGCGGTCCTCGACGCGATCGACAGTGAGCCCGGCATCGTTCTCTACACGGTCGTCGACCGGGAACTCGCGACGCTGATTGACGAGAGATGTGCGGAGATGGGAGTCGCTTCGGTGAATGTGCTCGAGCCCGTCATGGCGGCCTTTCAGCTTTATCTCGGCGCGCCGTTGCGGCGCCGGGTCGGTGCGCAACACGTGATGAATGCGGGGTATTTCGCGCGCATCGAAGCCTTGAACTTCACCATGGATCATGATGACGGGCAGATGGCTGAAGATTATAACGAGGCCGACGTCGTGATCGTCGGCATCAGCCGCACGTCCAAGACACCGACGAGCATTTACCTCGCCAATCGCGGTATCAAAACGGCGAACATGCCGATCGTCCTAGGGGTGCCGCTGCCGGACGCGCTTCTGACTGCGACCAGGCCAGTGATCGTCTGCCTCATTGCAACAACAGACCGGATCTCCCAGGTCCGCGAGAATCGCGTGCTCGGCTCGGCGCCCGGCTTTGACCGCGGGCTATATACGGATCGGGCTGCGATCTCCGAGGAGCTCAAATATGCCCGCTCTCTCTGTGCGCGACACAATTGGCCGCTGATCGACGTCACACGCCGCTCGATCGAAGAGACGGCGGCTGCGATCGTTGCTCTACGGCCAAAGCTGCGCTAAGCGCTGATAGCATGAATCGCGCGCCTACGACATCGAAGCTGATCCTTGCCTCGTCCAGCCCTTTTCGGAGGATGCTGCTCACGAACGCGGGTCTGGAATTTGAAGCGCATGCGGCGAAGATAGACGAGCGTGCGATCGAAGCCCCGCTTGAGAAAAATGGCGCATCGCCCGACACAGTCGCGTTGGTGCTTGCGAGGGCCAAAGCGGAGGAAGTCAGCGCCCGGTTTCCGGGTGCCCTCGTCATCGGATCTGACCAGACGATGTCGCTTGGCGAGCAGGTGTTTCATAAGCCGCGCGACATAGCTGATGCGACAAATCACCTAATGCTGCTCTCCGGACAAACCCATCGGCTGAACAGTGCGATTGCAATCATGCGAGATGGCGACCTGCTGTGGCAGCATGTGTCGCACGCGTCGCTGACCATGCGGGCCCTATCGGCCGATTTCATCTCGCGCCACCTAGCCCGTGTTGGCGAAAGGGCGCTTGGCAGCGTGGGGGCCTATCAGCTCGAAGGCGAGGGGATTCAACTCTTCGACAAAATCGATGGGGATTACTTTACCATTCTTGGGCTGCCGATGTTGCCGCTGCTTGGGAAATTGAGGGAATTGGGTGCGCTTGATGGATGATTCACGTGAAACATTCGGCCCGAACGCGTTTGTGACCGGCTTTCCGGTGAAGCATTCTCGTTCGCCGTTGATCCACGGATACTGGCTGAAAACACTTGCGCTGCCGGGCAGTTATTGCGCCCACGAGGTTGCGCCAGCCGATTTCGAAACATTCATCGCTTCCCTCAAAGATCGAAGCTCTGGCTTTGCCGGCGGGAACGTCACGATCCCGCACAAGGAGATGGCCTACGAACTCGCAGACCGCCCAGACGAACTCTCCCAGGAACTCGGTGCCTCAAACACACTGTGGCTGCAGGAGGGGAAAGTCCATTCCACCAACACTGATGGGCACGGCTTCACCGCGAACCTCGACGCGCGGTGCCCTGGCTGGGATAGCCACGATGCCGCGGTAATCCTCGGGGCGGGCGGGGCAAGCCGGGCGGTTATTCAGGCGCTGCGTGATCGCGGCTTTCGGGAGATCCATGTGGTCAACCGAACCATTGCACGTGCACAGGAACTTGCCGATCGCTTCGGCGAGAAGGTTCATGCCCATCCGATGGGCGCTCTCGCCGAAGTCATGAAAGGTGCTGGTCTTTTCGTTAATACGACATCACTCGGCATGGACGGTTCGGAAGCACCAGCGATCGATTTTTCGCCTCTTACGGCCGAGGCCGTCGTGACCGATATCGTCTATGTCCCGCTCAAGACGCCGCTGCTGAAGCAAGCGGAGGAACAGGGATTCAGGATCGTCGATGGCCTTGGCATGTTGCTCCATCAGGCGGTACCTGGATTCGAAAAGTGGTTCGGCAAACGGCCGGTTGTCGATGACGATCTTCGCAAGCTCATCATCGCGGATATGGAAAAGCATTGATGATCCGGATCGGTCTCACGGGTTCCATCGGGATGGGAAAATCCACCTCGGCAAAACTCTTTGCCGGCAGCGGCATCCCCGTCAATGATTCCGATGCCGTGGTGCATGACTTGTATGCTGGAGCGGCTGCGCCCCTGGTCGAGGCTGAATTTCCAGGGACGGTCAAGGACGGCGCAGTGGACCGGCAGGAACTTGGCCGTCAGCTTTCGCAAAGGCCGGATGGCTTCGAGGCTCTCGAAAGGATCGTCCACCCGCTTGTGCGCCAGCGCGAAGCCGAATTCGTGGCGCGCGAGCGGGCACGAGGTTCGGAAATGGTCCTGCTCGACATTCCGTTACTTTTCGAAACCGGTGCAGAGGATCGGGTCGATATAATCGTCGTTGTTAGCTGTGATCCACAGATTCAGCGCGATCGGGTGCTTGCGCGTCCGAACATGACTGAGGAAAAATTCAATATGATTCTCTCGCGGCAGACGCCGGACGCCGAAAAGCGGGCACGCGCCGATTACGTGATCGATACCAGTCACCCTATCGAAACGACGCGGAGAAGAGTGAATGAAATCATCGCCGATCTGAAAGCGCGGATCGCGAAGGGAGAATTCCGGAATGCGTGAAATCATATTCGATACCGAGACCACCGGCCTCGACCCACGCATGGACCGGATCATCGAAATTGGCGGCATCGAGCTGCTTAATCATTTCCCTACCGGCCGAACCATTCATATCTACGTCAGTCCAGGCGATCAGAAAGTCCACCCCGACGCCCTGGCCGTTCACGGCATAACCGACGAGTTTCTGAAGGATAAGAAGCCCTTCGCGGACGTCGTCGACGAGATCATCGATTTTTTCGGCGAAGCACGCTGGATTGCCCACAATGCCACCTTCGACATGGGCTTCGTCAATGCCGAATTCGCTCGGCTCGGCCTGCCGCCAATCCTGCCGGAGAAGGTGGTTGATACACTTTCGCTTGCCCGGCGCAAGCACCCCATGGGTCCGAACTCGCTCGACGCGCTCTGCCGGCGCTATGGCATAGACAATTCGCACCGTACAAAACACGGCGCGCTCCTCGACTCGGAACTGCTTGCCGAGGTTTACATCGAGATGATTGGTGGCCGTCAGACCGCACTCGGTTTGAGTGTTGCGACGATAAACGCGGCAGGTAACGCGGCGCTTGTTCTGGACGAAGCGGTTGATATCGTTTTGGAACGGCCGCGGCCGCTCGCACCGCGCCTCAGTGAGGCCGAAGCCCAGGCTCATGACGCGCTGATTGCCACGCTCGGTGGAAAAGGCATCTGGGCCAAATACGACATCCAAAATTAGCAATGCCCGGGCTCTCACCCGGGCATATATGACTCGAAATCCGTGCGGATCGAATCAGTTGGTTTGAACCTTTGCGCGCGCCTGCTCCTCGGCGACGCGCTGGGCAAACATCTGGGCGAAATCGATCGGATCGATCATCAGCGGCGGGAAGCCGCCATTGCGCGTGACTTCGGCGATGATCTGGCGGGCGAACGGGAAGAGCATGCGCGGGCATTCGATGAAAAGTACCGGCAGCATGTGTTCCTGCGGGAAGCCAGCGACGCGGAACACGCCGCCGTAAACGAGCTCAGCGTGGAAGACTGTCTTGTCGCCTTCCTTGGCCTCGGCGTTGAGCGAGAGCACCACGTCGAAATCGGTATCCGAAAGCGGATTGGCGTTGACGTTGACGCTGATATTGATCGCCGGCGCCTTGTCGCGCGCCTGAAGAGAGCGTGGCGCGCCCGGATTTTCGAAGGAAAGATCCTTCGTGTACTGAGCCAGGATTGTCAGGCTGGGGCTTGCTGTGTTGCTGCCGTTGCCGTTGTTTTCATCAGCCATTGGATTTTCCTCGAGCGCATTGGATGGTGCCGCCATCTAACATTTCGAGAAAAGGCTTACAACCCTGGGAAACCGAGGCCGGTCCTACTCTCCGAGCCGCTTGCCGGACCAGGGCGATTTGCCGTTCGGCTCACGGCGAAAATCGTCTTGATCGAGATCAACAACCTTTGAGGTCGGTGTGGATCGGCTGCCGAAGCCGGAGGATTGCGAGGCTGTAAAGCCTTCCGTCGTTCTCACGGTAACGAAGCGCTTGCAGATATAGTTCCAGGCAAGATCGCGAACGGCCGGTATAAACATCAGAATGGCGATGATATCCGAGATAAATCCGGGGATGATGAGGAGCAGCGAGGCGATCACGAACATGGCCGGCCGCAGGAGCTCGCGTCCCGGTATGACACCATTCCGGCCTTGCGCGGATAGACGCTGAAGGATGCCGATGCCGTGGCGTCGTAGCAATGCCATCCCGACCACGAAACTCAAAACAACAAGACCAAGGGTCGGCAGCACGCCGATGGCGTGCCCGACTATGAGAAAGCCTGCTATTTCCGCCAGCGGCAGCAGCAGGACGAAACCTGGAAGCATCGAAAGTCGCATCGTCTCTCCGCCCGGCTCTCTATCTCGATCGCTAGATTGCCATAGCTATTTGAATCATCTGTATATGCGGACTATATGGGAGTAGATATCAGAGATGTTAACGGCGGCTGCGGTACGAAATGAGTTCAAACGACTTCATCACTTTGTTTTTCCTTGTAGCGGCGGTGCTGATATTTTTTCAGCTGCGCAGCGTGCTCGGGCGCCGCACGGGAAACGAGAAGCCGCCGCGTGATCTTTTTACGCCGCGGGATTCGGTCGGCTCGGAACCTTCTGACGCCGGCAAGGTCGTGACGCTTCCGCGCCGCGATACCCCTGCGGAAGATGAAGACCGCTTCGCAGAAATCGATGCCGTCGCCCCTGCCGGCACTGCGGTCAATGAAGCGCTGCGCCAACTCAACAAGGCCGATCCATCCTTTACGCCCAAGGAATTCCTGAACGGCGCGAAAATGGCCTACGAAATGATTGTCATGGCCTATGCGGATGGTGACCGGAAGACATTGAAAAACCTTCTCTCACGCGAAGTTTACGATGGCTTCGACGCGGCGATTGCGGATCGGGAAGGCAAGGGCGAGACGGTGAAATCCACCTTCGTTGGCATCGACAAGGCGGATATCACGCATGCCGAGGTCAAGGGTAGCGAAGCACAGATTACGCTGCGCATCGCCAGCCAGCTGATCTCCGCGACCTACGACAAGGCCGGCAAACTGGTAGAGGGTGATGCCGAAAGCGTAGCCGAAGTCAACGATATATGGACCTTCGCCCGCGACACACGTTCGCGCGATCCCAATTGGAAACTCGTGGCAACCGAATCGGAACATGAGTGACGATAAAGCGGACTTCGTTCTGCATGATGCAAGCTTCGATGAACTCAAAGGCTGGAAGGATGATGATCCTTCCAGCCTTTTTGAGGTCATGGAAAGCTGCCGACGACAAATTACCGGGACGAAGCCATACCGCACCGGATCACTCGGGCTGAGTGCTGACGATCTCTTGCCGCTCCTGGAAGAGGCACGAGAGGTCAAACCCGCCACTGCGGCTGCAGCGCGATCCTTTTTCGAGCAGAACTGTCAGCCGTTCTTCATAAGAAGAGACGATGGGAAGCCGGGATTCGTGACTGCTTTCTACGAGCCCGAAATCGCCGTCTCAGACACGCGCGACGCTACTTACCGCTTCCCCTTTTATCGCCGTCCCGATGACCTGATCGATCTGGACAATGGCAATCGCCCTCCGGGCCTAGACCCTTCCTATGCCTTCGGCCGCCTGCAGGACGGCAAGATCAGCGCCTATCCGGACCGGCAGGCGATCGACCAGGGCTTCCTTGATGGCCGAGGGCTCGAGATTGCCTGGGCAAAATCCAAGGTCGACGTCTTCTTCATTCACGTGCAGGGTTCCGCGCGTCTGCGCTATCCGGATGGCCGGATCGGGCGAATTACCTATGCGGCGAAGGCCGGACATCCTTTCTCGGCCATCGGCAAGCTGCTGGTCGATCAGGGCGAAATCGACCGCGCGAAGATTTCCATGCAATCGATTCGCGCCTGGTTGGCTACGCATTCGGAAAGGTCAGATGACGTTCTCTGGCACAATCGATCCTACATTTTCTTTCGCGAGGCTTCGGCCGCCGATCCCGAAGCGGGACCGGTCGCCGCTGCGAAAGTGCCGCTGCTCGCCGGCCGGTCGCTCGCTGTCGACCGTCTGATCCATACTTTCGGGTTTCCCTTCTTCATCCGCTCGGACAGCCTTACGCATCTAGATCGGGGCAAGCCGTTCCAACGGCTGATGCTTGCCCTGGACACGGGCTCCGCCATCGTCGGCCCGGCGCGCGGCGATATCTTTACCGGTTCCGGCGACGAAGCGGGCGAGCTCGCGGGCACGGTGCGCAACGATGCGGATTTCTTCATCCTGATTCCGGATGCAGCCGCCGCAAGGTTCCGCTGATGGCCAGGGACCGCAAGCTCAGCACGGATGAGAGAATTCTCTGGGGCAAGGTGGCACGCAGTACGCGGCCGCTTGCCGGCAAGAAGGAGGAACGGAACGAACTCGACGCCTTTCTCGCGGACGCGGAGGCCGAGATCGAGAATGCCGGGCGGAAATCACTGAGCGAGGCGGCAACGCAAGCCGCAGCGCCAACTGCGACCCAGAAACGCCCCTCCGGCCTCCATCAACCGCTGGAGCGGCCCGTCAAACGCAAGATCGCAAAAGGCAGGCTGGCACTCGAGGCGCGCATCGATCTCCATGGCCTCGTACAAAGCGAAGCTCATGTCATTCTTCTCGATTTCCTCCTGCGGGCACATGGGCGCGGGATGCGGCACGTGCTCGTGATAACCGGCAAGGGCAGCTCGATCGGAAGCGAAGGTGCGTTGAAACGCGCGGTGCCGCTTTGGTTCTCCAAACCCGAATTTCGCTATCTGATATCATCTTACGAATCGGCGGCGCAGCACCACGGCGGCGAAGGCGCGCTCTATATCCGGCTTTCCCGGCGCCAAGGGGACAAGTCATGACGCCTTTCGGCGAAGCTGTCAGAAGGTTGCGCATCCGCAAAGGCGTGTCGCAGAAGGAGATGGCGGCGGCCCTGAACGTCTCGCCTGCCTATCTCTCGGCGCTGGAACACGGAAGGCGCGGCATTCCGACGTTCGATCTTCTCCAGCGGATTGCAGGCTATTTCAACATTATCTGGGACGAAGCCGAAGAACTGTTTCTGCTCGCCCGCTCGTCCGACCCCCGCGTCGTCATCGATACCTCGGGTTTGCCCCCGGAATACACGGCTTTTGCCAACCGTCTGGCGGGCAGGATCCGCAGCCTTGACAGTGCGGATTTGGCTGCGCTTGCAGCCACGCTCGAGAATCTCGGAAGACTTGACGGAAAAGCGTCATAATCCCCTGCTTTATGGCGGATTCTCGGCCTCCGCCATTGGGAATAGGGCGCAATAACCCTATATTCTGGAATGGAAAAAGCCGGTGATTCGCAAGGCTCATCGAGGCTTCGACAACAGGGAAATTCAAAGACAGTATGACTGACATATCCGCGACGGAAAACGGCGTTAACACCGAATATGGCGCAGACTCCATCAAGGTCCTGAAGGGACTCGATGCCGTGCGCAAGCGTCCGGGCATGTATATCGGCGACACTGACGACGGTTCCGGTCTGCATCACATGGTCTACGAGGTGGTCGACAATGCGATCGACGAGGCGCTCGCAGGCCATGCCGATATTGTCACTGTCGCGCTCAATCCCGATGGGTCCGTCACGGTGACCGACAACGGCCGCGGCATTCCGACGGATATCCATAGCGGCGAAGGCGTGTCTGCAGCCGAAGTCATCATGACGCAGCTCCATGCCGGCGGTAAGTTCGACCAGAATTCCTACAAGGTTTCCGGCGGTTTGCACGGTGTCGGCGTTTCCGTTGTCAATGCGCTTTCCGTCTGGCTGAAGCTGAAAATCCGTCGCCAGGGCAAGATTCATGAGATGAGCTTCACGCATGGCGTGGCCGACGCGCCGCTGAAGGTGACGGGGGACGCTGGCAACGAGACCGGCACGGAAGTCAGCTTCATGCCGAGCACCGAAACATTCACGATGACGGACTTCGACTACGCTACGCTGGAGCACCGTCTGCGCGAGCTTGCCTTCCTGAATTCCGGTGTCCGCATTCTGCTCACCGACAAGCGCCATTCGGATATCAAGCAGGAAGAGATGCGCTATGACGGCGGCTTGGAGGCCTTCGTTGCCTATCTCGATCGCGCCAAAAAGCCGCTGGTCGACAAGCCCGTTGCAATCCGCGGTGAAAAGGATGGCATCACCGTCGAAGTGGCCATGTGGTGGAACGACAGCTACCACGAAAACGTGCTCTGTTTCACCAACAACATTCCGCAGCGCGACGGCGGAACGCATATGGCAGGCTTCCGCGCCGCGCTGACGCGCCAGGTCGTGTCCTATGCCGACAGCTCCGGCATCACCAAGAAAGAGAAAGTCACGCTGCAGGGCGAAGACTGCCGCGAAGGCCTGACGGCGGTGCTGTCCGTCAAAGTGCCTGATCCGAAGTTTTCTTCGCAGACCAAGGACAAGCTCGTTTCCTCTGAAGTTCGGCCGGTTGTCGAAAGCCTCGTCAACGAGGCGCTCAGCACGTGGTTCGAAGAGCACCCGACGGAGGCGAAAGTGCTTGTCGGCAAGGTTGTCGAAGCCGCTGCGGCTCGCGAAGCTGCCCGCAAGGCGCGCGAACTCACGCGCCGCAAGGGCGCCCTCGATATTGCCTCCTTGCCCGGCAAGCTTGCCGATTGCTCGGAACGTGACCCGGCCAAATCAGAAGTCTTCCTGGTCGAGGGCGACTCTGCAGGCGGTTCGGCCAAGCAAGGCCGGTCGCGAGAAAACCAGGCGATCCTGCCGCTTCGAGGCAAGATCCTGAACGTCGAGCGCGCCCGCTTCGACAAGATGCTTTCGAGCCAGGAAATCGGCACGCTGATCACCGCGCTCGGCACAGGCATCGGCAAGGACGAATTCAACGCTGAAAAGCTTCGTTATCACAAGATCATCATCATGACGGATGCCGACGTCGACGGCGCCCACATCCGCACTCTGCTGTTGACCTTCTTCTTCCGCCAGATGCCGGAACTGATCGAGCGCGGCCATCTCTATATCGCCCAGCCTCCGCTTTATAAGGTCTCGCGCGGAAAGTCCGTTCAATATGTGAAGGACGAAAAAGCGCTGGAAGACTATCTGATTAGCCAGGGGCTAGAGGATGCGGCGCTGAAGCTGGGAAGCGGCGAGGTCCGTGCGGGGCAGGACCTCCGGGAAGTCATTGTCGATGCGTTGCGCTTGCGTGCGTTGCTCGACAACTTGCACTCGCGCTACAACCGCGCTGTCGTTGAGCAGGCGGCAATCGCCGGGGCTTTGAACGCCGAGGCGGTGAGCGATCGCGCTCGGGCCGAACAGCTTGCCGGCGAAGTCGCCAAACGTCTCGACATGATCGCCGAGGAAACCGAGCGCGGCTGGGAAGGCGCCCTCACCAGCGAAGGCGGATTGCGGTTCGAGCGCATGGTGCGCGGTGTCAAGGAAGTCGTGACGCTCGACATGGCTCTGATCGGTTCGCAAGACGCCCGCCAAATTGATCAGTTGTCGTCGCGCCTGAAGGAAATCTATCACATATCGCCAGCGCTTTCCCGCCGCGACGGCGATGCTGAGATCTCCGGCGCGCGTGCTTTGCTTGACGCCATCTTCGCCAGCGGACGCAAGGGACTGACGATGCAGCGCTACAAGGGCCTTGGTGAGATGAACGCTGAGCAGCTCTGGGAGACGACGCTCGATCCGAACGTTCGTTCGCTATTGCAGGTGAAAGTCAACGATGCGACGGATGCCGATGGTCTTTTCGCCCGCCTGATGGGCGACGAAGTCGAGCCTCGGCGCGAATTCATCCAGGACAATGCGCTGAGCGTGGCGAACCTCGATATTTAATGGAAGTGCTTTCACCAAAAGGCGCGCTCTACGGGCGCGCCTTTTGTTTTGTGGTCTCAATTCGCGATGAATTTGCCGTTGAAGGCGACGTCCGAGAGCGGCTTTCGGTGGCTCGGTACTTCGCGTTCCTGATTTTGCTCCGAGAGAACGCTTTTGTCGGCGAGACGACCGAGGGCAATGCCCGCCTCGACGCGATAACCCTCCGGGATCGCAAAGGCCTCTTTGATCTCATCGAGTTTGATTCCGGCCATGCCGTGAGCATAGAAGCCTGAGAAACGTGCCTGCAAGGCAAGATGCCCCCAAGCAGCACCGGCATCGAACGAATGCGTGTAACTCCGCTTGTTTTCCGAAAAATCGCCGCGAAAGCCGCGCGAGACGACGAAGATCAGCGCGGACGCATGCTTTGCCCACTCCTGATTTGATTCGACGAGCAAACCGAGATGCCTTTCGAAGTGTTCGGTACCTTTGAGCGCGTATATGAAGCGCCAGGGCTGCAGATTGCTGGCGGACGGCGCCCAATGCGCGGCATCCAGGATCGTCAGCAATTGCTCTTCGCTTATGATTTCGCCGGTAAAGGCGCGCGGCGACCAACGATTGAGAAACATGGCGTCAATCGGATATTCGGATTTGCGGCTATTGGCTTCAGTCATCTTGTTTCCGGGTGTTGGGGGCGGGATGTGCCGGATCATATTGCCCGCCGAAGGAACTTTGCAAGCCAACCCATTCCAAAGGGGGCGTTCCGTGAACGGGCGCCAGGAACGGGTTATGCTCACGGCTCGCCATCGATGCCTGGCTTTGTGCAGGGAAAATTTTCGAGAGTGCGTACCGCTCAGGCGAAAAGCTGTACTGACAAGTACGGCTAACTGGTCCATAGGTGGCACGTCTATTTTCGGTAAGGAGGATATCTCATGAAGCTGATGCGTGTTGGCGAATCTGGCCGGGAAAAGCCGGCTCTGCTCGATTCCACAGGCAAGATCCGCGATCTTTCGGCGCATGTGGCCGACATTGGTGGCGAAGCGATTTCGCCGGCCGGTCTTGCGCGGATCGCAGCGCTCGACCCGCAGAGCCTCCCGGAATTGGCGCCGAGCCGCATCGGCGCCTGCGTAGCAGGCACGGGGAAGTTCATCTGCATCGGCCTCAACTTCTCGGATCATGCCGCCGAAACCGGCGCGACCGTTCCGCCGGAGCCGATCATTTTCATGAAAGCGACCTCCGCGATCGTCGGACCAAACGACAATGTCATCATCCCGCGCGGTTCGGAAAAGACCGATTGGGAAGTCGAACTCGGTGTCGTCATCGGCAAGACGGCAAAATACGTCGCCGAAGCTGAAGCGCTGGACTACGTCGCCGGCTATTGCGTCTCCAATGACGTTTCGGAACGTGCCTTCCAGACGGAGCGGTCCGGACAGTGGACGAAGGGCAAGTCCTGCGACACCTTCGGCCCGGTCGGTCCGTGGCTCGTCACAAAGGATGAGATCGTCGATCCGCAGAACCTTGGCATGTGGTTGAAGGTCAACGGCCAGACGATGCAGAACGGTTCTTCGAAGACGATGGTTTACGGCGTTGCCTACCTGGTCTCCTATCTCAGCCAGTTCATGTCGCTGCATCCGGGTGATGTGATCTCCACCGGCACACCTCCGGGCGTTGGCATGGGCATGAAGCCGCCACGGTTTCTCAAAGCCGGCGATGTCGTCGAGCTTGGGATCGAAGGTCTCGGTACCCAGAAGCAGACTTTCGTCGCAGACCGCTGACTTCGCCGATCTCTTAACGATTGAAGCGCATCATGATGCCGGGGATTTGATAGCCCCGGCATTTCTTTTTGCGGTGCGGACCCCTATGTTGCTATGCAACAAAAGCCTGTTAATCTGCGTTGAAGTGCCAGCAGAGATGATGGAAAGAAGTGTGTGCCTGCCCCCAAAGGCGCCGTCTTTTCCGATAAAGAAAGGTGGCGCATCCTATGTTTTATCAGCTCTATGAATTGAATCATGCCATGGTAGCGCCGTTCCGCGCTGCCGCCGATGTAATGCGGCTCGCCTATACCAACCCGCTCAATCCGTTTTCGCAGACGCCTCTCGGCCGCACATTTGCTGCCAGTTTCGAAATGTTCGAGCGCACGACGCGCCGCTACGGCAAGCCGGAGTTCGGGCTGAAGGAAACGGTGATCGGCGACAGCAAGGTCGCAGTTCGTGAAAAGATCGTCTGGTCTCGAGCCTTCTGCAACCTTCTCCATTTCGAACGCGACACGCCCTCCGGTCACAACGATCCGCGAATACTGATCGTTGCACCCATGTCCGGCCACTATGCCACGCTGCTTCGCGGTACGGTCGAGGCGTTGCTCCCAAGCGCCGATATCTACATCACCGACTGGGTCGATGCCCGCATGGTGCCGATGACGGAAGGCACTTTCGATCTCAACGACTATATCGATTACGTCATCGAGATGCTGCATTTCCTCGGTCCCGATACGCACGTGGTCGCCGTATGCCAGCCCTCGGTCCCGGCTTTGGCGGCTGCCGCTGTCATGGAAGAGGCCAATGATCCGTTGTCGCCGTCGTCCATGACGCTGATGGGCGGACCGATCGACACCCGGATCAATCCGACAGCCGTCAACAAGCTCGCGGAAGACAGGCCGCTCGAGTGGTTTGCGGAAAACGTCGTGATGAATGTGCCGTGGCCGCAGCCGGGCTTCATGCGCCCGGTCTATCCGGGCTTCCTCCAGCTATCGGGTTTCATGTCGATGAATCTCGACCGCCACGTGATCGCCCACAAGGAGTTCTTCATGCATCTCGTGAAGAATGATGGTGAGCCTGAGAAGCACCGCGATTTCTACGACGAATACCTGGCCGTCATGGACCTCACTGCGGAATTTTACCTGCAGACCGTCGATCAGGTTTTCAAGGAGCATTCCCTGCCCAAGGGCGAATTGATTCATCGCGGCAAGCGCGTCGATCCGGCCGCAATCCGCAATGTGGCGCTTCTGACCGTCGAGGGCGAGAACGACGATATCTCCGGTGTCGGCCAGACACAGGCAGCCCAGACGATCTGCACCAATATCCCCGAGGATATGCGGATGCACTACCTACAGCCGGATGTCGGGCACTATGGCGTCTTCAACGGATCACGCTTCCGACGCGAGATCGCGCCTCGCATCGTCAACTTTGTCCGCGACCACGCTCGGGCAGCGAAACCGGCCGTGAAGCGCGTCATCAAAGGCGGAAGATCCGCCTGAGTTAGCGTCTGCTGATTTAAGCTTGACCGTTCAAGGGCTTGTCCGATTTCATAATCGATCGTCTTGAAGGGTTGCGTAGCGGTAACCACATCGATTTTCAGCGTTCGGTATTCTGCCGGACGCCGAAAGGGAGGATACCGCACGATGAACCAGTCAGCATTGCTCCGCCCGGATTGGACTCCGGCTACCATTGCGTTGATGGTGCTCGGCTTCGTGGTCTTTTGGCCTCTGGGCCTGGCCATGCTTGCCTATATCATCTTCGGCGAACGCCTTCGTGGCTTCAAGCGCGATACGAATAACGCGACTGACAGCTTCTTTGCAGGCTGCCGCCGTTCGCACGGCCGCTACCGCCCGCATTTTTCGACCGGCAACGTCGCCTTTGACGACTGGCGGAAGGCTGAACTCGACCGCCTCGAAGAAGAGCGCCGGAAGCTCGACGAAATGCGTGAAGAATTCGATACCTACATGCGCGAGCTTCGCCGCGCCAAGGACCAGGAAGAATTCGACCGTTTCATGCGCGACCGCAAGAATGCAAAGCGCGATGACAGCGGCCCGGCCGCCGAGTTCCAGACACCTTGACGGACTTAATGGACCTCACCTAACCGGCATCCCGGCGATGCCGGTTTTTCTTTGCCTGAATTTCCCGCGAATCGTATAGAAAAGCCCTATGTTTCCGCTTCTTTCAAAGCTGCGGCGGTCTGCCGCCAGAAAGCCTGCGCCGCCTGAAACGCGGACGCTTGATGTGGCGGGGCGGCTGATGCCGCTGACGATCAAGCAGCATGATCGCGCAACGCGGATCACGTTGCGGATCGAGCCCGGCGGCAGGGCGCTGAAAATGACAGTTCCGAAAGGGCTTGCGTCACGTGAGGTCAATGCGTTCCTCGATCGTCATCAGGGATGGCTGCTGACGAAGCTCGCAAAATTTTCAGTCGACAGCGCGTTACACGATGGCGGCCAGATCCTCTTCCGCGGCATCAAGCACCGGATCGAGCACACCGGCAGTCTGCGCGGTCTAACCGAAGCGATCGTGATCGATGGCCGGCATGTGCTCAAGGTCAGCGGCCTGCCGGAACATCTCGGCCGCCGAATTGCGACGTTTCTGAAGAAGGAAGCGCGCGCCGACCTCGAGCGGCTCGCTAACGTCCACGCGCGTTCGATAAAGGCACCGATCAAGTCGATTTCCATGAAGGATACGCGCAGCCGCTGGGGTTCATGTTCGTCGGAGGGAAATCTGAGTTTTTCCTGGCGTATCGTCATGGCGCCTGGCTCGGTGATCGACTATCTGGCCGCGCATGAGGTGGCGCATCTCAAGGAGATGAATCACGGCCCGCGTTTCTGGGCGCTCTGCGGGAAGCTCTGCCCGCATATGGAAGAGGCGAAATCCTGGCTGAAACGCCACGGCAGCCAGCTTCATGCAATCGATTTCGATTGAGTGCGGGCCGTTCTAAATTAAGCGCCAGTCGCAAATTGGCTCGACTCTCTTGCCTTTTCGTGTCACTCCGCTGCCATGAAACCCGATATCAAAATCTGCGGCCTGAAGAGCGCTGAAGCGATCGACTGTGCGTTGAAGCGCGGCGCAAGCCATATCGGTTTTATCTTCTTCGAGAAAAGCCCTCGCTATATCGAGCCGGACGTTGCCGGAAAGCTTGCCGAACCCATACGCGGCAAGGCGAAGATAGTGGCCGTCGCGGTCAATCCGACAAGCGACGAGCTCGATGAGATCGTCGAGCTTCTGAAGCCGGACATGATCCAACTTCATGGCGACGAGAGCCCCGAACGTGTGTTGACGATAAAGGCTGTTTACGGCCTGCCGGTCATGAAGGCATTCTCCGTGCGCAGCGCCGACGACCTGAAGCGGGTCGAGGCCTATATTGGCATCGCCGATCGGTTTCTGTTCGATGCCAAGCCGCCGAAAGGGTCTGAACTTCCCGGCGGCAATGGCGTTTCCTTCGACTGGAGCCTGCTTGGCTGGCTTGACGACAGCGTGGATTACATGCTTTCCGGTGGATTGAACAAGGACAACATTGCAGAAGCCTTGGCAATTACCAAGGCGCCCGGCATCGACGTGTCGTCTGGTGTGGAAAGTGCGCCAGGCGTGAAGAGCGTTGCCATGATCGATGAGTTTTTCGATGCGGTTGAAACGGCCTGCGAGCCCCAAGCCGCCTCAGGGAGTTGAGTGTGAACCAGACGCCAAAACCAAATTCCTTCCGTTCCGGCCCCGATGAAGACGGCCGTTTCGGCATCTACGGTGGACGTTTCGTTGCGGAAACGCTGATGCCGCTGATCCTTGATCTGCAGGAGGAATGGAAGAAGGCCAAGGATGATCCGGAATTCCAGGCCGAACTGAAACATCTCGGCGCTCATTATATCGGCCGGCCGAGTCCGCTTTATTTCGCCGAGCGCCTCACGGCCGAACTTGGCGGCGCGAAGATCTATTTCAAGCGCGAGGAGCTGAACCACACGGGTTCGCACAAGATCAACAACTGCATCGGCCAGATCCTGCTTGCCAAGCGGATGGGCAAGACGCGCATCATCGCCGAAACCGGTGCCGGTCAGCACGGCGTCGCGTCTGCGACCGTTGCCGCCCGCTTCGGGCTTCCCTGCGTCGTCTACATGGGCGCGACCGACGTCGAGCGCCAGGCGCCCAACGTCTTCCGCATGAAGCTGCTTGGCGCCGAGGTCAAGCCGGTAACGGCAGGTCACGGGACGCTGAAGGACGCCATGAACGAGGCGTTGCGTGACTGGGTCACCAACGTCGACAACACCTATTACCTGATCGGCACGGCTGCCGGTCCGCATCCCTATCCGGAGATGGTCCGTGATTTCCAGGCCGTGATCGGCACTGAGGCCAAGCAGCAGATGCTGGAGGCCGAGGGCCGTCTGCCGGATCTCGTCATTGCTGCCGTGGGCGGCGGCTCGAATGCCATCGGCATCTTCCATCCTTTCCTGGATGACGAGAGCGTGAAGATGGTCGGCGTCGAAGCGGGCGGCAAGGGTTTGCAGGGCGACGAGCACTGTGCGTCGATCACCGCCGGCTCGCCGGGCGTTCTCCATGGCAACCGGACTTACCTGCTGCAGGATGGTGACGGCCAGATCAAGGAAGGTCACTCGATCTCCGCTGGTCTCGATTATCCCGGTATCGGCCCCGAGCATTCCTATCTGAACGATATCGGCCGCGTCGACTATGTGCCGATCATGGACCATGAGGCGCTCGAAGCCTTCCAGACGCTGACGCGTCTTGAGGGCATCATTCCTGCGCTGGAGCCGTCGCATGCGCTTGCCGAAGTGATCAAGCGCGCGCCGAAGATGGGCAAGGACGAGATCATCCTGATGAACCTCTCGGGCCGCGGCGACAAGGACATCTTCACCGTCGGCAAGATTCTGGGAATGGGTGCATAAGTCATGACCGCACGTATGGATAAACGCTTTGCCGATCTGAAGGCCGAGGGCCGCCCGGC
Source organism: Rhizobium sp. P32RR-XVIII (assembly GCF_012641395.1). Taxonomy (GTDB): domain Bacteria; phylum Pseudomonadota; class Alphaproteobacteria; order Rhizobiales; family Rhizobiaceae; genus Rhizobium. Next base: position 273,559 of record NZ_JABAIH010000007.1, read on the forward strand.
GCTGGTCACCTATTTCATGGGCGGCGACCCCGACTATGAGACCTCGCTCGGGATCATGAAGGCACTGCCGGAAGCGGGCTCGGACATCATCGAGCTCGGCATGCCCTTTTCCGATCCGATGGCTGACGGTCCGGCAATCCAGATGGCTGGCCAGCGCGCTCTGAAAGGTGGTCAGACGCTCGCAAAGACGCTGCGCCTTGCTGCCGATTTCCGCAAGACGGATGATGCTACGCCGATCGTCATGATGGGTTACTACAATCCGATCTATGTCTACGGTGTCGAAAGATTTCTGGACGATGCGCTTGCCGCCGGCATCGACGGTCTGATCGTTGTCGACCTGCCGCCGGAAATGGACGATGAACTCTGCATCCCGGCAATCCGGAAGGGCATCAACTTCATCCGCCTGGCAACGCCAACCACCGACGACAAGCGCCTGCCGACCGTGCTGAAGAACACGTCGGGCTTCGTCTATTACGTTTCGATGACCGGCATTACCGGTTCGGCTCTGCCCGATCCATCGCTGGTCTCCGGCGCAGTGAAGCGCATCAAGCAGCACACCGATCTGCCCGTGTGCGTCGGTTTCGGCGTGAAGACGGCCGACCATGCCAAGGTCATCGGCAGCTCGGCCGACGGCGTTGTCGTCGGTACCGCAATCGTCAACCAGGTGGCGACGAGCCTGACGGCGGACGGAAAGGCGACGGCTGATACTGTTCAGGCCGTGGCCACGCTCGTTCGCGGTCTCTCGTCCGGGACACGTTCGGCACGCCTTGTTGCTGCCGAATAGATTTCCCACATTGGCTGCAGTCAATCAGGAGTTTTCGACTTGAACTGGATCACCAACTACGTTCGCCCACGCATCAATTCCATGCTGGGCCGTCGCGAAGTGCCGGAGAACCTATGGATCAAGTGCCCGGAAACGGGCGAGATGGTCTTCCACAAGGATCTGGAAGAGAACAAGTGGGTCATTCCGGCCTCGGGTTATCACATGAAGATGCCGGCGAAGGCGCGTCTTGCCGACCTGTTCGACAATGGCGAATACGAGTCGCTGCCGCAGCCAAAGGTTCCGCAGGACCCGTTGAAATTCCGCGATTCCAAGAAATATACGGATCGTCTGAAAGACAGCCGCATCAAGACTGAGCAGGAAGATACGATCGTCGCCGGCGTCGGCAAGGTTCGTGGCTTGAAGCTTGTTGCCGTCGTGCATGAGTTCAACTTCATGGGCGGCTCGCTCGGCATCGCGGCCGGCGAAGCGATCGTGCGAGCCTTCGAGCGCGCAATTTCCGAGAAGTGCCCGCTGGTGATGTTCCCGGCATCGGGTGGCGCGCGCATGCAGGAAGGCATCCTGTCGCTGATGCAGTTGCCGCGCACGACCGTTGCCGTCGATATGCTGAAGGAAGCAGGCCAGCCCTATATCGTCGTGCTGACCAATCCGACCACGGGCGGCGTCACGGCGTCCTATGCTATGCTGGGCGATCTGCATCTGGCGGAACCGGGTGCTGAAATCTGCTTCGCCGGCAAGCGGGTCATCGAGCAGACGATCCGCGAGAAGCTGCCGGAAGGCTTTCAGACGTCCGAATACCTGCTCGAGCATGGCATGGTCGATATGGTCGTCAAGCGCCATGATATTCCCGAGACGCTCGCGCGCGTGCTGAGTATCCTGACAAAGAAGCCGGCCGCGTCGGTTGCGGTGAACGGTGGCGCGATCGCTTTGGCGGCGAGCGCCTGAGCGAATAACCGGCTTGGACGGGGTGCTGAATGATACCCAGAGGCCAGACTGCAGTGAGTGAAGCGGCACAGGAGATCGACAAGCTCATGGGATTGCATCCCAAGGGCTTCGACCTTTCGCTTGAGCGCATCACGCGCCTTCTCGAAGTTTTGGGTAATCCCCAAAGCAAGATGCCGCCAATTATCCATGTCGCCGGAACGAATGGTAAGGGCTCGGTTACCGCCTTTTGCCGGGCGCTGCTCGAAGCGGGCGGTTACAGTGTTCACGTTCATACCTCGCCGCACCTGGTCAATTGGCACGAGCGCTATCGGATGGGTGTCGAGGGCGGCTCCGGTCAGCTCGTTGATGATGCCATTTTCGCAGACGCGCTGCGTCGCGTTGCAGAGGCCAATGCAGGGCAGAAGATTACCGTCTTCGAAATCCTGACAGCGGTGACTTTTCTGCTTTTTTCCGAGCACCCGGCCGATGCGGCAGTCGTCGAAGTCGGTCTCGGCGGCCGCTTCGACGCGACGAATGTGATTTCCGATCCGGCCGTGTCCGTCATCATGCCAATCTCGCTCGACCATCAGCCCTATCTTGGCGACCGGGTCGAACTGATCGCAGCCGAAAAGGCCGGCATCATGAAACGCGGCCGTCCGGTCGTGATCGGCCAGCAGCCCTACGACGCGGCGCTCGAAGTGCTGATGTCGACGGCAGAAAGGCTGCAATGCCCGACGGCCGTCTTCGGCCAGGATTACATGGCGCACGAGGAATATGGCCGTCTCATTTATCAGGATGAGTTCGGACTCGCTGACCTGCCGTTGCCGCGCCTTCCCGGTCGCCATCAATATGCCAACGCCGCGGCCGCAATCCGCGCCGTCAAGGCAGCCGGGTTCGTCGTCACCGAGGCGATGATGGAAAAGGCGATGAGTTCCGTCGAATGGCCCGGGCGGCTCCAGCGGCTGATGGAAGGCCGTCTGATGGCTCATGCTCCGACCGGTGCCGAGATATGGGTCGACGGCGGGCACAATCCCGGTGCCGGCGAAGTGATCGCCGAGGCGATGGCGAATTTCGAGGAGAAGCGGCCGCGGCCGCTCTATCTCATTACCGGTATGATCAATACCAAGGATCCGATCGGCTATTTCAAGGCCTTCGCAGGACTGGCCGAGAAGGTGTTCTGCGTGCCGATCCGCGGAAGTGACGCGATGATCGACCCGGTGATCCTGTCGAACGCTGCCTATGATGCGGGATTGGTGGCCGAGCCGGTATCGACGGTCGGCGAAGCTTTGGACGCGATCAAGGCGATCGTTGATCCGCAGGCTGCACCGCCGAGAATCCTGATTGGCGGCTCCCTTTATCTTGTCGGCGATGTCCTTGCCGACAATGGAACACCACCGAAATGAAAAAAGCCCGGTCGAAACCGGGCTTTTTCCTTCAATGCGCAAATCCAATTAGGCGGCGTTCGAAATCCAGCTCGAAAGAGCGGTCTTCGGGGCAGCGCCAACCTTGATATCGGCAACTTCACCACCCTTGAAGATGGCAAGCGTCGGGATCGAGCGAACGCCGAACTGAGCTGCCAGTTCCGGATTTTCGTCGATGTTGAGCTTGGCGACCTTCACCTTGCCGGCGAGTTCGGTGGCGATTTCCTCGAGGCTCGGAGCGATCATTTTGCACGGGCCGCACCACTCAGCCCAGAAATCCACGACGACGGGTTCTGCGGATTCCAGGACTTCCGACTGGAAGTTGTTGATATCGACTTTCACGGTAGCCATAGGCTGCTCCTTTAGCGGAATTGCTGTTGAACCACATGTGATGGTGCGGTGCCGAACTTTCAATGTCCGGTATTTCACTTTGTTTTGAGTCCTGCAAGCGCCAATGCGAGCGCGCGCTCGGTCAAAGTATGGACGGTAGCGTTCTCCGTATAGACCAGCATGCAGTCGATACGCTTGCCGGGATAAAGCGGCGCCAGGATTTCGCGGTAGATCGCAAGCTGCGCCTGATGCGCGAAGGGAATATCCTTGGCGGTCGCGGGCGGCACGCGATTGGTCTTGTAGTCGAGGATAACGACACGATCGCCGAACACCGCCAGCCGGTCGATACGGCCCGATACGGCATAGTGCCGTCCTTCCAGGGTTAGCGTGCCCATGATCGAGACTTCCGGCTGGGCGTGCGTTGAAAGGACGGGCTGAAGACTATCATCCGCCAATAGCCTCAGAACCGAATCGACCAACTGCTGCCGCTCGGCTTGCGGCCAGAAACGCGCGGCGCGGTTCGCGTAGCGCTCTGCCGCCGCCGCCCGCTCGGGTGGCGCAAGGTCCGGCAGCGTCTGCAGCATCCGATGGACCAGGCGCCCCTTTTCCAGTGACCGGTCAGAGCGGGCTTTTTCCGAAAAAAGCGGCGAGGTGACCAGCAGATCATCCGCCTCCTCATCGATGATCGTTCCGGCACCGGATGGGCTGAGCGGTCGCGGCAGTTGCCTTTGCGGCGGGAGCGGCTTGAGAATGCCGGCGGGTAAATGCTCCTGCCGGTTCTTATCCTCCTGCTTTACTGACTGCTCGAAGCTTCGGCTCACCTGCGGCACGCGCCATTTGACGCCCGTCCATTCGCCATCGGGACCGTCGAATGTCGCCGGCGTGACATGCGGATGGCTGTCTGCCATCGCCGATGAAATCATCATGTGCCAGGTGTCGTTGTTCGGCCTGACACCACGATAACCGCAGACGATCAGCCGGTCGGCGGCGCGCGTCATCGCGACATAGAGCAGCCGCCGGTATTCCTCTTCCGCCAGCTTTTGAAGTCGCGCCGCATCGGCCTGCGTCATCGAATTGGCAAGATCACCGACCGGAACCCAGACCGGCATCGGAGGAGCTTCCGAGCCTCTCTCGATCAGGCGCACCTTCGGCATATGTGTATGCGTGAAAGCTTTCGAGCCGCCGTCGACAAGGAAGACGATCGGCGCTTCCAGGCCCTTGGAGGCGTGCACGGTCATGATCCGGACTTCGTTGCGGCCCTTGTCCTGTTCGCGCTTCACTTCAGGTGCTTCGAGCTCCAGCGTCGAGATGAAGGATTGCAGGCCGGGCAGACCGGAGCTTTCGTGATCGAGCGTGAACGTCAGGAACTCGTCCAGAATATCGCTGACCTCGGTGCCGAGCCGCGCCAGGAACTGCCGCCGTCCGCCGTGAACGCCAAGAACGCGCGAGTAAAAGTCATGAACGGACAGATCTCGCGACTGGCCGATGAACAGCTTGAGTTTGTCTGTCGCCGCCGCGTACCGTTCGTTACCGTCTGCCGCAAACTTCTGGAGGTGAGCCCAGACGCTTTCATCGTCGTTTCGCAACCCCGCGAGCGTAAAGACATCATCCTCGGACAGGTCGAAGAGCGGGCTTTTGAGCACGGCTGCCAGCGAAAGATCGTCCTGCGGCAGGAGCAGGAAACGACCGAGAGCCAGCAGGTCCTGAACGGCGATATGGCTGGTGAGCCTCAGGCGGTCGGCGCCGGCGACTGGAATGTTGTTGCGCCGTTTCAGGGCCCGGGTGAGCGCATTGACGAAGCTATCGCGCTTTCGAACGAGAACGAGGATGTCGCCGGCTTCGATCCGGCGCTCCTTGCCCTTCTCGACGATCGTCTCGCGGCCGACAAGCCGCTCGATGGTAAAGGCCATACGCCTGGCAAGGATCGCGGCCGGAGCGCTTTCAGGCGTCGCATCGAACGGCGCCGTCCAGTCCTCGTCCTTTACGGCAACTTCAGGCGCGATCATCTCCCAGAGATCGACCGCACCCGGATGACCGATCCGGCTGGAGCGGTGGACGACCGGCTCGTCAACGGCACTGAGGCCGCGGGCGTTTTCCGGCGGCGTAAAGACATGGTCGACGGCGGCGAGAACATCGGACGTGGAGCGGAACGAAAGGGGCAGGCGCACGGAGGAAAACACCTGCCCGCTGGCCGAAACGCGTTTGCGTGTACGGTCGCTCTCTTCGGAGAACCGCTCCGGGCGGGCGCCCTGGAAGGAGTAGATCGACTGCTTCTCGTCACCGACGGCAAAGAGCGTGCGCACCACCGGCCGCGCGCTTTCGCCGGAAAAGAAATCTTCCGCCAGCGACTGGATCACGCTCCACTGGATGGGGCTCGTATCCTGGGCCTCGTCCACCAGAATATGGTCGATGCCCTGATCAAGCTTATAGTGGATCCAAGGCCCCACACCGCTTTTCGTCAGCAGATCCGCGGTCCGAGTGATGAGATCTTCGAAGTCCAGTTGGCTGCGCTGTTTCTTCAGATCCTCGTAGTCCCGGTTCAGCCGGTCGGCGAGGATAAGCGCTGCGTGCGTCGCATCGAACATGCGCATGATTTTGACGCGGTCGCGGCAGGCAACGACGTGCGCCCGCGCCGCCGCAATGGCATCCGCCAGCTCAGGTGCATCCGACAGCATGGCCTTAACGGTGAATTGCGAATCCGACTTGGGTTCGCCTTTTGCCGTCAGGAATATCTTCTCAAGCAGCTCGGCGCGCTTTGCGTGGTTCCGCTCATTGGAGGCCTGGCGCAGGCCATAGGCGACTTCCTGAGCTTTCGAACCGCCTTTCTGGGCGGCCAACGTGATGTAGAGATCAAGCGTCAGACCGAACAGGCCGGGCAGGGGCCAGTACTGCGATGCAATCCCGGCTTCGGTGTCACCAGCGGACAGCCCGAGCGCTCTGCGCAAGGCGGCCGCGACACCCCCCTGTTGTTCAGCGGCCGCCATGAACCGGCGGATTGCGTTGCGGTTCGCGACGATCTCGCCGAGCAGCGTCTCCAGTCCGGTCTCATCCCCGAGATTGAGCACATAGGAAAAGGCGTCGGCCAGATTGGGATCGTGCTCCGGCGTGGTGGCGGTCAGCAGCGAGCGCCGGGCATCGGCAAGCAATGTCGCTGCGGCGCGATCGTCGAGAACCGAAAAATGTCCGGCGACATTTGCCTCCAGCGGAAACTGGTGCAGCAAGGCTTCGCAGAAGGCGTGGATCGTCTGGATCTTCAGCCCGCCTGGCGTCTCCAGCGCCTTGGCGAAAAGTCGTCGCGCCTCGGCAAGCTTGAGCTCGCCCGGCGTTGCGCCTTCGATCTGTGCTATCCGGCTTCTCAGTTCCTCGTCCGGCAGCACCGCCCATTCGGCAAGGCGCTGGAAGACGCGGTTCGACATTTCGGACGCCGCTGCCTTCGTATAGGTCAGGCAGAGGATGGCAGAGGGGCGCGCGCCGGAAAGCAGCAGCCGGATAACGCGCTGCGTCAGCACATGCGTCTTGCCCGAACCGGCATTGGCCGAAACCCAGGCAGACCGCAATGGATCGGAAGCAATCGACTGCTGGATTGTCGTCCAACTGATCCAGACGCCCGGATCGTCGCCTTCTGGAAGTGCGGTTTGATCACTCATCGCCGCCTCCTTCGTCACTCTCGGCTGTCGACCATTCGGAGACGCGCGCCAGATGATCGTAATCGCCGCCGAAATCGAACTGCTGCGCCGGGATCAGCCGCGACGTGAAGCCGCGCTCGCCCGATTGCAGCAGTGATACGAATTTGACGAGCTGATCGATCGATTCATTCGCGAGATCGAGGGCCGACTTTGCCTTGTCGCTACGCGCCGAGGTCTCGTTGTTAACCACATCGGCACGGAAGCGGCTGCCGGGCCGAAGGCGTACATAGATGAGATCCTGCGGCACGAGGCTTCCAGCATCCCGGAAGGCGCCTGCACTGAGAGCAGCGGCTTCCAGCGCCAGCTGCGGATCAAGAAGCGCGCGCGCCTGGGTGGGTGATGGATTGGAGCCGGTCTTGTAGTCGATGATGTCGGCAGCGTTAGGCCCGGTAACATCGATGCGATCGGCAACGCCAGTCAGCCGGATATTGATGCGCTCGAGCTCCACGCCGCCGCGGACCTCCGTATAGGTCTTGCGGATTGCCGGCCTGCGTTCGGCTTCCCATTCGAGAAACGCTCGGGCGACCTCGCGGAAGCGCGGACGCCACACCGCATCGATGTGCGGTGGCAGATGCTCCATGTCGAAGAGCTCCGTCAGAATCCTCTCCATCGCGTCTGCGGCTTCCGGCGTACCGGCGATATGGCCCTCGCGCACAAAGCGGTCGATGATCGTGTGATAGAGCGTTCCGCGTTCGGCAGCACCCGGATCGCGATTGAAGGCGTCGACAGGGTCGAGCCGCAGGATACGCCGGGCATAAATGGCATAGGGATCGCGCCGCAGGCGGCCGACTTCGCTGAAGGAGTAGGATTTCGGCTGCAATTCCAGAGGCGGGGTGGGCGAGGGCCGTTGCGCCGGTGCCTGGCTCCTGCTTTCGTCGAGCAGGTTCACCCAATGGACGAAACGGTCGCCACGCGCCTTCAATTCCCGCTCGAAAGCCTCGCCGCCAAGCGCCAGCAGCCGCTGCAGCCAGCGCGACGCGACGGTGGGCGTCGAACCCTGCCGCAATGCACGCGAATAGATCAGGTGCCGCGTGCCGTTCGCCATCTCGAAGTCGTGCGCGAGCTGGCCGATGCGCCGCTCCGGCGGCTCAAGGCCGATTTCCATCTTCATCGTCCGCGAGACGAAAGGATTGTTGGCGGTCTGACCCGGCCAACAGCCTTCATTAAGGCCGCCCAGGATCAGCGTATCGACGCTTTGCAGGCGCGCTTCGAGTGTGCCGAAGATGAAGACGCGCGGATGACTGAGGGCGCGTGGCTTGACTGCCTGCCCGGCCGAAAGCGCCGCGACGATATCGATCCATTGTGGCCCATCTGCTTCGATCTGGCCATCCGTCTCGATCACTTCGCCAAGCAGGCTTGCGAGCGAAGCACCCGCTTCGCCACTCCAGAGACTGGCGAGATTGCCACGCTGATCGACCGCCACAGCTTCAAGCGCACGTCCGGTTCGCTCAGCCCAGTCTGAAAGTGTGAAGCTGGCGGTCAATCCACGGCCACCCGGCCCATGCCGGACAAGCGCCGATGCCAAGGGTTCGGTGGCCGTCGCCACGCGCCGGGCAAGATCGCGCGCTTGCTCGGCCGCCTCCGGCGGAAGCGATTTCCGCCAATTTGGTGCATGCCTGTCTCGGGCCTGCTCTGAAAGCTGGTGTTCGAGCAGGGGCTCCAGAGCGCTGACATCGACCTCGGCAACGCCACCGCGCAAAGCCAGCAGTTCCAGCGCCTCAACGGCTTGGACGAGCGCGCTCCGCTCAAGGCCAAAGCGAGCGAGGGGGTGCTTGAGCAATGCAACAATAGTAACCGGATCGCCGGGGCGGAGCGTTGCCTCGAGAAGAAGCTGCAGAAGCGTGCCCTGCTGCATGGCAGAAAGTGGCGTGCCGGCTGAGTCGTCAGCCAGAATGCCGAAGCGTGAGAGCTCCGACATCACCCGCCGGGCGAGATTGCGGTCGGCCGTGATAAGCGCTGCCTGGCTTTCACCGTTTCGCCCCGGTTGCTCGAGCGCCAGGCGCAGGGCAATGGCGATCGCCGTTGCCTCCTCGCGCTCATTTGCGGCTTCGATCAGCGCGACATCGGAGAAGGCTGCCTCCAATGCATCATCCGGCAGATCCTTCGTCCAGTCGCCCCAGCTGCTTGTGGCTTCCGCCGGCGCAAGGGCATGGGATAGAATTTCTGCGCGGCGTCTGAGATCCGCCGACGCCTCGTCAATCGCCACGACGTCGCTGCGCGTGAGCTTCAGGCGCTTGAGGAGAGAGGAGAGGCCGTATTGCGGATGGCTGCGGCTTGCCGGGTTTTCGCGCTGGCCGGAGGCCGTCTCCGGCGCCACCATTTGCCAATGCGTCTCCGGCATGGAAAGGTCGAGACCCGGCAGCACGATCACCCCTTCGGGCAGATTGGCGACAGCGGCGATGAGGTCGGCGGTCGCGGGCATGGAACCTGTGGATCCGGCAATGATGATCGGTCCGGTAGGTGTGGCCGTTGCAAGCCGGTTCGCCTCCGCGCGCAGGATCGCATTGCGATGCCGCGCCGGTGACGATTTGCCGAGTTCGGCAAGCCGATCGGGCCAGAACGTGCTGGCAGTCTGCAGGAATTCCGCCGTCAGCTGCCACCAGAGAGCATGATCCCCGACATCGAGCTTCGAGAGCTCGGACCATTCGCGATCCTCGGTCTCGATGGAATCGATCAGTTCGGCAAGGTTGCGGGCAAGCCAGATCGCATCCGCCGGGCTCGCCGGCGCGACCAATGGCGAGTCGGAGTGGATATGCCGCACGATCTCCGGCAGCTTGTTGCGCCAGGCGAGGATGAGACGGGCAAGCTCCAGCAGGCGCGCCGTATTCGAAAGCGGCTGAGCGAGGTCAAGGGTTGCAGGCAATGCCTCGTCAAAGTAGCCGCTGTCGTCATCCGTTTCACCAAGCGGGCGGATGGTCGGCAGGATCGCCGAACGGCCGCCGAGAAGATCGACGAACTCCGAACGCAGCACGCGGGCGGCGCGGCGCGTCGGCAGATAGATCGTCACCTGTGAAAGTGAAAGGGGGTCATTCGGGTCGTGCCGGAAAAGCGGCGTCAGCCGTCCGCCGCAGAGTGTCGCGGCCAGCGTTTTTAGGAAGGGCACCCCGGCCGGTATCGTGAGTATACGTGGCTGATGGCGCTCGCTCATGCCTCACGCAAACGTCCGGAATCGCCGGATCGTCTCCTCCGCTTCGTCGATCGCCTCGGGTGTTCCGACTGTCAGCCAATGGCCTTCAAGCATCATGCCGGACAGGCGCCCGCGCTCAATTGCCTTATCGAAGTAGATGTTGAGATTGAATGCATCATCGGTGGGCGCATCGTCCAGAAACGATGTGTCCATGGCGATCGACCCGGCATAGACGACCGGGTTGGAATCGCCTTCGCGGTAGCGCGCGAGCTTGCCTTCCGGGGAAAGGCTGAAGTCGTTCTTGCCGTTGTGGCCAGTGGTATCCGCGAGCTTGACGCAGAGCATTGCCATATCCATGCGATCCGCATCGTAGAATCCGGCTAAGCGTCGAAGATTGCTCGGCCGGTCGGAACGCTCGCCGATCCAGAAGAGATCGGCATTGGTCACGAAAACGCGGCCGCGATCGAGCAGCTTCAAGCCTTTTGCCAGGCCGCCGCCGCTGTTCATCAACCGGTCGCGTTCGTCGGAAATGATGATCTCGAGCGCGTTATAGGCCTTCAGATGCGCCACCATCTGGTCGGCGAAATGGTGGATGTTGACCACTGCTTTCTCGACGCCCGCTTCCGCAAGCGAGTCGAGTACATAGTCGATCATCGGCTTGCCGGCGACCCTCACCAGCGGCTTGGGCATCGTATTGGTGATCGGGCGCATGCGGGTGCCGAGGCCGGCCGCCAGCACCATGGCTTGTTTGATGGTCATCTGATCCGGAACTTATGATTCGCTCTGGCCTATTCCAGCCCTTGCGCACCAATCGCGCAAGGGGGCGAGCGCATCATGTTCAAGCGCCAGCTTGAGATAAGAGAGCGTGCGCGGCATGTGCTTCATATATCCGGGTTTTCCATCGCGCTGCATCAGCCGCACCCAGAGACCCGCGAGCTTGCAATTGCGCTGTGCCGACATGATCGCCCAGCTTTTCATGAAACCGGACTCGTCAAAGCCGCCTTGGGCGCGCCGGAGCGCGAGATAGTCATTCATGAGCTGCTTGAACAGGGGCGGTTCGATCGTGACACGTGCATCCTGTGTGATGGACACAAGATCATAGGCGGTCGGCCCGATCATCGCGTCCTGAAAATCGATGATGCCGATCTTCTGAATGCCCTCCTTTTCGTCGCGCCAAATGATGTTTGGCGAATGAAAGTCCCGGAGCAACAAATTCTTCTCGGCCGATGCCAGCTCGTCGATGAGCGCATCCCAGATCGCCAGATATTCCTCGCGCTCCGCCTCATTGGGGGGCGTGCCGCGCCGCCAGGGCAGGTGCCAGTCAAGAACAAGGCGTACTTCCATCTTCATGGCCGTGCGGTCGAAATCGGGGATGTGATGGATGTGCGTCTCGGTGACGGGGATGTCCTTCGGAATTTTCATCCCATGCAGATGCGCTAGGCAGGCAACGCTGTCGCGATACCGCTCGGCGATCGGGTTGCCGTCTTTATCGAGTACGCCTTCGGTGCCAAGATCTTCGATCAGCAGAATGCCTTGGTCGTAGTCGACGGCGTAGATCTCAGGCGTCGCGAAGCCTCTTTCGCGCAGCACATTGGCGATTGCGACGTAGGGATAGGCATTTTCGGCAATATGCGCGACTTTCGGATATGGCTTTCCGTCGAGCACCGCCAGTCCCTCCGGAAGGGGCGGCCAGTCCATCAGGAGCTTCCGGGGTTCACCATTCGGATAAACGGCTTCATAGGCGCGTGACGACGCGTCGCCCGTCAGAAAACGGCGCTTGGCCGTTGGATGCCCTGCTCTTCCAAGGAAATTGCGAATCGCCAGAACGCGCCGGATTCTTTGCAGCTGCTTGGGCGGTGCCAAGATCGTTGCCCGGCGCCCCTTGTGTTCATGCTCAAGCTTTATCGTGATGCGATCGGCGGGCAGTTCCTCTTCCGCCATCTCCGGCCATTCGACGAGGCAAATGCCGTATTGAAGAGCTTCGTCGAAGCCGAGTTCCTCCAGTTCCGCGCCGTCGCCAAGCCGGTAAAGGTCGAAATGCGAAACCGGAATGCGAAGATCGTAGGATTGAACCAGCGTGAATGTCGGGCTCGGCACTTCAAGCTGCTCATCATCCGCCATCGCACGCAGGAACGCGCGGGCGAGCGAGGATTTTCCTGTGCCGAGGTCGCCTGAAAGCGCCAGGCATTCGCCAGCTTTCAGCGCCAGGACCAGGTCTTCTCCGAAGCGGATCGTTGCCGCCTCGTCTTCGAGGAAGAGCGAGATCGTGCCGTCTGCCGGGTTCATTCTGCTGCTGCGATGGACTGTGGCAGATTGACGGACGGAATCCGGCAAACGACCGTCGTGCCTCTGCCGGGCTGGCTGTCGATTGTCACCTTGCCGTTGTGCAGGCTGACAAAGCTGTCGACGATAGAAAGACCGAGACCTGCTCCGCCACGCTTGCCGCTTTTGGCGCCGGTGGCAAAGCGGTCAAAGACCGTCGCGATCATGTCCTTTGAGATGCCGGGACCGCGATCGGTGATGGAGAAGACGAAATCCATGGCCTCGCGATGACATTCGAGGGAGATGGCTGCGCCCTCAGGCGAAAAGTTCGCCGCGTTGGAGAGCAGCTTCAGCAGGATCTGCTTCAACCGTTGAGGATCGGCAACGATAGAGCCGAGATAAGCCGGCGCTGTAATCTCCAGCGCCACGCCGCTTTCCTGCAGCCGGTCGGCAATCTGGATCGAGACATCGTCGAGAAGATCGTTGAGGTCGATTTCCGCATAGTTCAGCCGCATGATGCCGGCATCGACGGTGGCAAGGTCGAGGATATCGTTGACCAGCGTCAGAAGCACTGAAGACGATGTTGCAATATGATCGATATATTCGGCCTGACGGTCGTTCAATGGCCCTACGCCTGGCGTCCGCAGCAGATCGGCAAACCCGATGATATTGGTCAGTGGCGAGCGCAACTCATAGGAGACGTGCTGGACGAAATCGTTCTTCAGCTCATCGGCCTTGCGCAGCGCCTCGTTCTTTTCAGTCAAGGCGCGTTCGGCACGGACGCTGTCGGTCATGTTGACGAAGGTCAGCATGGTTTGCGCATTCGGCAACGGAATGACCGCATAATCGAGCACAAGCCCGGAGAAGAGTTCCAGGGTTCCCTGGCCGGAGCGGCGCTCGTCGTCGAAGCTGGTGATCAGCTCTGCAAAGGCCTTCCAGCCGTCCGGACGGTCATAGGATGGCAGGCAGGTCTCGCCGATCGCGCGAATATGCGTCCCCGGCTTGGCTTCGGCTTCGGTGATGCCCCAGAGCACGCGGAAGGCAGGGTTCGAAAGACGAATACGGCCGTCCGGTCCAAAAACTGCAACGCCCTCGGAGAGATGGTCGATCGTTTCGCCCTGAACCTTGACCAGCGTATTGTAGCGCGTTTCGAGATCGACCTGTTCGGTCAGGTTTTCGAAAACCCAGGTCGCCCCACCCTGCGGATGCGCGGTCGCAAAGACGCGCAGCGTCTGTCCGTTCGGCAGGTGCCAGAGGTCGGTTTGCGTATCGAGCGCCCGGTAGACAGAAAGCGCGGCTTCCTTCCAGCTTTTCCAGGTGAGCTGGTCGGGAAGCTTCTTTGCGGCGCGCAAACGCTCGAGCAGCTCGGCGTTGTCGGGCTTGCTCTCCAGAAAGGCGATATCAAGTTCCCAGAGCGCGACGAAGGCCTGATTGTAGAATTGCAGCCGGCGATTGCCGTCGAAGATCGCGACGGGCGTTGCAAGATGATCCAGCGTCTCAGCATGGCTCTTGAGGGTGCGCTCAAGCTCGGCGCGAACGGATTCGGCTTCCGAAACGTCGATTGCAATACCTGCCGAACCGCTCGGGAGCTTCACGTCGACGACGTCGAAGAAAGTGCGGTTGCCATGAACAACGGTAGAAATCTTGTCGTGGAAGGGTGTTTCGGGAGTGGCTCCCGCGCGGATGCGTTCGCGGGCGATTGTCGTCAGGAACTCCCGCCCTTCGTGGACCGCATGTTGCGGGGACTTCGACTCGACGGCGTCTCCGTAGGCCTGGTTGACCCAGGTGAGGCGGCCTTCGGTGTCCCGTTGCCAAGCCGGCAGGTCGATCGCGTCAAGAAGGCTCTGGAACGCCGAGATGGACGAAATCAGCCGGTCGCGCTCGATCTTCAATTCGGCAAGTTCGGCGCGCAGATTGTTGAGCGCCACAAATCGGACGAAGGCGCGACCGCCGGATACCCGGCCTTGCGCCTCGAGGATTTCCTCACGATTGGTCTCGACCACCATATCGAAGCTCTGAGCGCCGCTGCGCAGGAGATCGATTGCTCTTTCGAGCTCGGATGCGGAGCGAGGCTTCAGCCAGCGGCCGAAAGCCAGGAAGTCCCCGTCCTGCGGGGCGCCCGTTTCGACCGGAAGCTGGCCGAGCAGTTCGGGCCGCTCGTTGCCGTTCCAGACGACGATACGGCGATTCTTGTCGGCGATCAGCGCCTGATACTGAGAAATACGCTGATGCGCATCGGAGAGGGCAGATCGGATCTCCCGGCTCTCGCTCTCAAGGTTGCCGCGCTGACGCACGAGCCAAAGCATCGAGAAGAGGGCGGCGGAAATGACGCCGATCACGACGGAAAAACCGACGATCTGGGAAGACGTGAAAAGAAGTGTGGAGGCTGCGGCTTTTGCTTCGACTTGGGCAAGAGCGGGCTGCGCCAATGCGGCGATCGCCGTTCCGGCGGCGCAAATCTTCGAGAGCCGCGCCAGCGACCCGGAGCTTTGCTTCGCGGCATTGACGGCCGTGGCAAAAGTATTTTTTCGGCTTGCCCGGAGTGAGCGGATGTCAGGCCGATCGCCGTCTTCCGCCCGTCCAAGCAGGCTGTGAGTCATTTCCGACATCCGCGGTATGTCTCCGTCCTTCAATGTGCCGCATTACGACAAGACATCCCATTTTCGGGCACGGCTGGCCGCGCCACGAATCGAGTTCTAAAACAATACTTCGGAAGAGAATCTGCGGGAAGGTGGCGCCCAAAAAATAAGGTGCCGCATTTGTCAATGCGGCACCATCAAGATATTGTGGATATTGTCCTGCAGATTAATATCTGTAGTGGTCTGACTTAAACGGACCACTCGGCGAAACGCCGATATAGGCAGCCTGTTCTTCGGAAAGCTGTGTCAGTTTCACGCCGAGCTTGCCGAGATGCAGACGCGCAACCTTCTCGTCCAGGTGCTTCGGCAGGACGTAGACCTTGTTTTCGTACTGGCCAGGCTTGGTGAAGAGTTCGATCTGCGCCAGGGTCTGGTTGGTGAACGACGCCGACATGACGAAGGACGGGTGGCCGGTTGCGTTGCCGAGATTGAGCAGGCGGCCTTCCGAAAGAAGGATGATGCGGTTGCCCTTCGGGAACTCGATGAGGTCGACCTGCGGCTTTACGTTCGTCCACTTCAGGTTCCGGAGCGCGGCAACTTCGATTTCGTTGTCGAAGTGACCGATATTGCCGACGATCGCCATGTCCTTCATCTGACGCATATGGTCGATGCGGATGACGTCCTTGTTACCGGTCGTGGTGATGAAGATATCGGCGGAGGAAACGACGTCCTCGAGCAGAACGACTTCATAGCCGTCCATCGCAGCCTGCAGCGCGCAGATCGGATCGGCTTCCGTAACCTTGACGCGTGCGCCGGCGCCCGAAAGCGAAGCGGCGGAACCCTTGCCGACGTCGCCGTAGCCACAGACGACGGCAACCTTGCCGGCCATCATGACGTCAGTGCCGCGGCGAATGCCGTCGACCAGTGATTCCTTGCAGCCGTACTTGTTGTCGAACTTCGACTTGGTGACCGAGTCGTTGACGTTGATCGCCGGGAAGGGCAGCAGGCCTTTCTGGCTGAGCTGGTAGAGGCGGTTGACGCCCGTGGTGGTTTCCTCGGTCACGCCCTTGATCGCGTCGCGCTGCTTGGTGAACCAGCCCGGCGAAGCGGCGAGGCGCTTCTTGATCTGTGCAAAGAGGATCTCTTCCTCTTCCGAATGCGGGTTCGAGAGCACATCTTCGCCTGCCTCGGCCCGCGCGCCGAGCAGAATGTACATCGTCGCGTCGCCGCCATCGTCGAGGATCATGTTGGAGACGCCGCCATCGGCCCACTGGAAGATCTTGTCGGTGTAGATCCAGTAATCTTCGAGCGACTCGCCCTTGACGGCAAAGACCGGAACGCCGGAAGCAGCGATCGCGGCGGCGGCATGGTCCTGGGTCGAAAAGATGTTGCAGGAAGCCCAGCGGACTTCGGCGCCGAGCGCGACGAGCGTTTCGATCAGGACGGCGGTCTGGATCGTCATGTGCAGCGAGCCGGTGATGCGCGCGCCCTTCAGCGGCTGCGACTGGCCGAATTCGGCGCGGCAGGACATGAGGCCCGGCATTTCGGTTTCGGCGATCGAGATTTCCTTGCGGCCAAAATCCGCCAGACCGATATCGGCGACGACATAATCTTTTTCAGTGCTCATCGAGGTCTCCAGCTGAAAAGCGTCTCAAAATCAAGGCGCGCTATTGACGGACGCAACAGCGAATGCGTGCTTCAAGCACGTCCATAACCGCCCGTTTAGCAGTCTTCCAGACCGATGGCAACAGGGATATAAAGAAGTCTTTATATGTTTATATGAGGGTAGAGAGGGCTAGATCTCTTCGCCGAACTTGTTCTGGATCAGTTGATCAAGCGCGTCGAGTGCTTCGGAAGCCTGATTGCCGCTCGCGGAGACCAGAACGGTCGTGCCTGGACTTGCAGCCAGCATCATCAGCCCCATGATTGAGGTCCCGCCGACGGTCATGCCGTCCTTGGAAACCGTGACGGCGGCATCGAAGGTTTCGACCATCTGAACGAACTTGGCGGAGGCGCGTGCGTGAAGGCCGCGTTTGTTGATGATGAGCAGTTCCCGGGAAAGCGAGGTCATGACAGGAGCGGTGCTCACTACTTGCCGCTCAGAACGCGGCTGGCGACGTTGATGTATTTGCGCCCGGCCTCCGACGCTTCGATCAGCGCCTTTTCCATGTTGTTTTCGCCGCGCACGCCCGCAAGCTTGATCAGCATCGGCAGGTTCATTCCGGCAATCACTTCGGTATGGCCGCTGTTCATGACCGAGATAGCAAGATTGGAAGGGGTGCCGCCGAACATGTCGGTGAGAATGACGACGCCGTGACCGTCGTCAGCGCCGGATACCGCCTGCAGGATATCCTGGCGTCTCTGATCCATGTCATCTTCGGGGCCAATGCAGACCGTCTCGATAAATTTCTGAGGACCGACGACATGCTCAACCGCATGACGAAACTCTTCAGCCAGCTTGCCATGAGTGACAAGCACAAGTCCGATCATGATTAAAATGCTCCCAATGGCAACAAACGGTGGCCCCAATATCGCAATGCAGCAATCGCGTCCACCGGTGGGGGCACATCTTGGCCATCAAAAGCTGAAGTGCAAGATAAAAATGCAGACATATACCCGAGTCGCCTATGGAGCAGGCATCACCGGCCAATATCCGGCGCCCTTGCCATCAACACCGCGAGAGGAACCGGCGTGCTTGCCAACAATCGCACCGCCGGCAGCGAAAAGCCGCCGGCGAGCTGCGCCACCTCGTCGTCCGGTGGCAACCTGGTTTCGCCTGATGCGCTGCCAGGCAGCACCGCGTAATGCATCGGGGCGGCGGAAACACTATCGCACTGCACGATACCGGTACCCCGCAGCTCGATCAGACCGCGGATTGACGGAGGGCACTCGGCGACGATTGCTCCATCGCGTTTCGACAGAAACACCTGATCATCGGCGACCAGCGAGGCCGGGAGCCCGATCCGCTTGGCTTCCGTGATGCAGGCGAAAGCCAGCATGGATTTGCCCCAGCCCGAGGGACCAGCAAAGATGAGACCGGTTCTGTTGATGACGATCGCCGTGGCGTGAATATTGAGAGCGGCGCCCGTGATCATGCGACTGAATCGGCGGGCAGGGCGAGAATGAAGCGGGCGCCGATCACTTCCGCCGTTTCGGCATCGATGATGTTTTCGGCCCGAAGCGATCCGCCGTGAGCTTCCGCGATCTGGCGGCTGATGGAAAGCCCGAGGCCGGAATTCTGCCCGAAGCCCTCCGACTCGGGCCGGTCGGTGTAGAAGCGCTCAAAGATGCGGTCGATATTCTCCGCCTGAATACCGGGGCCATTGTCATCGATATAGACAATGCAGCGGGAGCGCGTTCGAAACAGCCGGACGGTGATCCTACCGCCCTCATCCGGGACAAAGGAGCGGGCGTTTTCAATCAGGTTGGTGATGATCTGGCCTATACGCAGATCATGGCCGTTGACGACGAAGCGCGTCTTGACGCCGGGCTTGCGCTCGATCGAAAGCTCGATCTGAACCTCTTTGTTCTTGTGGCGGATCTGTCTTGAGACGTCAATCAGGTCGCTGAGGAAGTGCTCGAGATCGACAGATCCGGCATCGACGCGGGCGAGCTCGGCATCGAGCCGTGAAGCGTCGGAAATATCGCTGATGAGGCGATCGAGACGGCGGACGTCGTGCTGGATGACATCCATCAGCCGCTTCTTGGAATCGTCCGACCTGGCGAGCGGCAAGGTCTCCACGGCGCTGCGAAGCGAAGTCAGCGGGTTCTTGAGCTCATGGCTGACGTCGGCGGCAAAGCTCTCGATCGCGTCGATGCGATCGTAAAGTGCGGTGGTCATCTCGCGGAGCGCAATGGAAAGATTGCCGATCTCATCCTGGCGCGCCGAGAAGTCAGGGATCTCCTCGCGTTCCTTTGCGCCACGCCGGACACGGATCGCCGCCGCCGAGAGACGGCGGAGCGGATTGGCGATCGTCGAGGAAAGAACCAGCGACAACAAAACGTTGACGAGCGTCGCAACGCCGAAAACCCGCATGATCGCCAGCCGCTCGGCATGAACGATATTGTCGATGTCGCCGGCTTGCGTCGAAAGGAGCAGAACCCCGAGAACGGCGCGAAAACGCTGGATCGGGACGGCGACCGAAACGATCAGCTCGCCCTTTTCGGTGGTCCGCACAACGGCGCCGCGTACACCGGTCAGCGCATTCATCACTTCCGGATAGATCGACCCGTCGCCGCCCGGCGCTTCCTTATAGACGGGCAGGTTTCCAGGCTGCAGCGCCTTGTTAAACAGTGTCGTGAACCATTCGCCCCACGTCTGCTTCTCCTCTTCCACCGGCGGCAGATCGAAGCGCAGAACCTGGCCGCGCGAATAGAGGTGGCGTGAATCGAGAAGCAGGTTGGCGTCGGCATCGAAGATGCGGGCGCGTGTTCGCGTCGGAGAAATCAGCCGCCGCAGAACCGGTGCCACCTTTTCCGGATCGATGGGGAAATCCAGGTCCTCATCGTTCGGGACGGGTGTAATGCTTTGCCCGGCCTGCAGCTCCAGCAATTTCTGCGGATCGATGGTGATCGAGTTCGTGTCGACCGAGGCCGATGCGGAGATGGCGCCGGCGATGATTTCGCCCTGCGTCAGCAGGCTTTCGACACGCGCGTCGATCAGGCCTTCGCGAAACTGGTTGAGATAGAGGATGCCGCCGACGAGTACCAGCAGTGCCGCAAGATTGAAGAAGAGGATGCGGCGCGTCAGGCTGGAAAAGACCGCATTTCCAAAAATGCGGCGGATGATGGTGAAGGGGTGCGACCAGCGCCTTCCCCTGACGCGGCGGGCGCTCAAGCCTTCCGCGTCATCCAGATCCCTTTCCTGCACTAACTGTGCCAATGACAGGCCCTTTCGGAGGGCGCTGCTGGCTCTTCGGCAGGCGTCCCTCGACAACAATCATGCGGCCCGCGCCCTCAGGCGTCAGGCTGCTTCGCGGAAGCGGTACCCCACTCCGTAAAGTGTTTCAATCATATCAAAGTCAGTATCGACCATCTTGAATTTCTTGCGAAGGCGCTTGATGTGGCTATCGATCGTGCGGTCGTCAACATAGACCTGCTCGTCATAAGCCGCATCCATGAGCGCGTCGCGGCTTTTCACCACGCCTGGACGCTGGGCGAGCGAATGAAGGATCAGGAACTCGGTCACCGTCAGCGTCACCGGTTCGCTCTTCCATGTGCAGGTGTGGCGTTCCTGGTCCATGACAAGCTGGCCGCGCTCGAGCGAACGCGCGAGTTGAGCGGCGCCCGGCTTCGGTGCAGCCCCGGCACCCGCAGCCGCTGCGATCTCCCGGCTGGAAGCACGGCGGAGCACGGCGCGGACGCGTTCCACGAGCAGCCGCTGGGAGAACGGCTTCGTGATGAAGTCATCTGCTCCCATCTTCAAGCCGAAGAGCTCATCGATCTCCTCGTCCTTGGAAGTCAGAAAAATCACTGGCATGTCGGACTTCTGGCGCAGGCGGCGCAAAAGTTCCATTCCGTCCATCCGCGGCATCTTGATATCGAAGATGGCGAGTTGCGGCGGGCGGGCGATCAGACCGTCCAAGGCCGAGGCACCGTCTGTATAGGTCTCAACCTTGTATCCTTCCGCTTCAAGTGCGATCGACACCGAAGTTAGGATATTGCGGTCGTCGTCAACGAGCGCGATTGTCGGCATGGTGTTCGTCTCCATCTATGCGCAGCTCCCGGAATTGTTCGATGTCCCCAGGCCGGCCCTTTCGACCGATGGCGCTTATGGAGGATAAAGGTGGAACAAATTGTGGCAAAGATAAAGGGCACGGGCCATCACAGCGTCGAAGCGGTGGTCACCGGTGGCGCGATAAAAACCGTACTCCCGCGCCCGCTTCAAACGATTTAAAATATGCCTCAGAAATTTAAATCGATTAATTATTTGATATCGTTATATTTTCTTCATTTCTCGGTCTTGCTTTTTAAAATTCTCGATCTTAGTTTCGCTTCAGTATTTAACGGCGGGAGCCTTGAGCGAAAGGAAGAGCCATGGAAACGTTCGGAATTCATAACCCGGCAATAGCGCTGGCGACGATTGGTTTGGGAGACGCAAAAAGCGTTCGCTATAACCTGACGGCCGCCTCTCTCTATGAGGAAGCGATTCGCCGCGGCGAAGCCGAACTTACCGCGCAAGGCGCTCTTCGCGCTCTGACCGGACAGCATACTGGCCGCTCCCCGCGCGACAAATTTGTCGTGCGCGACGCCAATACGGACGGTGAGATCTGGTGGGACAACAACAAGCCGATGTCGCCCGAGCAGTTCGCGCTTCTGCGTAAGGACATGCTGGAACATGCGGCCGGCAAGGAACTGTTCGTACAGGATCTGATCGGCGGCGCTGACGTCAATTATTCGCTGCCGACGCGCGTGGTAACAGAGTTTGCCTGGCATTCGCTTTTTATCCGCAATCTGCTGATCCGCCCGGAGCTTTCTGCTCTGGCGGCCTTCGTGCCGAAGCTGACGATCATCGATCTGCCGAGCTTCAAGGCCGATCCGGAGCGGTATGGTTGCCGCTCCGAGACGGTGATCGCATGTGATTTGACCAACGGTCTCGTGTTGATCGGCGGCACGTCCTATGCCGGCGAAATGAAGAAATCGGTTTTCACGGTGCTCAACTACCTGCTCCCGGCAAAGGGCGTGATGCCGATGCATTGCTCGGCGAATGCCGGCCCGGATGGCGACTCGGCAGTCTTCTTCGGCCTGTCCGGTACCGGCAAGACAACGCTGTCTGCTGATCCGTCGCGTACGCTGATCGGGGACGACGAGCATGGCTGGGGCGAAAGCGGCATCTTCAACTTCGAAGGCGGCTGCTGCGCGAAGACAATCCGTCTTTCGGCTGAAGCCGAGCCGGAAATCTATGCGACGACACAGCGCTTTGGCACCGTGCTGGAAAATGTCGTGCTTGATGAACAGCGCGAACCGGACTTCGACGACGATTCGCTGACGGAAAACACGCGTTGCGCTTATCCGTTGGACTTCATTCCGAATGCTTCGGAAACGGGCCTCGCCGCCCACCCGAAGGCGATCATCATGCTGACTGCCGATGCATTCGGCGTGATGCCGCCGATCGCGCGTCTGACACCGGACCAAGCAATGTACCACTTCCTTTCGGGTTACACAGCGAAGGTCGCAGGCACGGAAAAGGGGGTCACCGAACCGGAAGCGACGTTCTCGACCTGCTTCGGTGCGCCGTTCATGCCGCGTCATCCGGCGGAATACGGCAATCTGCTGAAGGAGCTGATCGGCCGGCACGGTGTTGAATGCTGGCTTGTCAATACCGGCTGGACCGGCGGCGCATATGGCACTGGCAAGCGCATGCCGATCAAGGCAACGCGCGCTCTGCTATCGGCAGCGCTCTCCGGAAAGCTGGCCAAAGTCGATTTCCGCACTGATCCGAATTTTGGCTTTGCCGTTCCGGTCGCAGTTGCCGGCGTCGAGACCAGCATCCTTGATCCGCGCTCGACTTGGGCGGACGGTGCGGCATATGACGTCCAGGCAGAAAAGCTCGTATCGATGTTCATTTCGAACTTCGCGAAGTTCGAGGCACATGTGGACGGCGGGGTGCGGGACGCGGCACCTGGCGTCAAGGTCGCTGCCGAATAACAGCAAGAGACTGATGATTCACGTGAAACCCGGCGACCTCCGCCGGGTTTTTCTTTGCGTGTTTCAAAATCGCCGCCGATATGAGATAGAAGCGGCATGGCCAGCGACGCGCTCTATATCAATGACAGGATCACCATCGCTGGATGGGAACTGGCGGAACAATTCGTTCTGGCAGGCGGCCCCGGCGGCCAGAATGTCAACAAGGTATCGACGGCCGTCCAGCTCTTCTTCAACATCCCCGATTCACCTTCGCTTCCCGATCGCATCAAGGCGAATGCCGTGAAGCTTGCCGGTAGGCGCATGTCGAAAGAGGGTGTGCTGATGATCGAGGCGAGCCGCTTTCGCAGCCAGGACCGAAATCGGGAGGACGCGCGCGAACGGCTCAAGGAACTGATCCTCGAAGCCGCCAAGCCGCCGCCGCCGCCGCGCAAGAAAACGAAGCCGACCAAAGGCTCGATCGAACGCCGACTCAAGGAAAAATCCGGCCGCGCCGAGGTGAAGAGGATGCGTACCCGTCCCGGTGGGGAGTGATATGCTGGAGCTATCGAGCGGCGTCCGTCATTTCCCCGAATATCTCGACCGTGCCCGTCAGGAAGCGCTTGTCGAAACGATCCGCGCCGTTGTCGCCGAAGCGCCGCTTTTCGTGCCGGTTATGCCAGGCACGGGCAAACCGATGTCCGTGCGGATGAGCAACTGCGGTCCGCTTGGCTGGGTCACGGACAAGGAACGCGGTTACCGCTATCAGACGACGCATCCGCTCACTGGCAAGCCTTGGCCGGCGATGCCGGCAGTGCTGCTCGATATCTGGAATGAGGTTTCCGGCTATGAAAAAACGCCACAGGCTTGCCTCATCAACTTCTATTCCGATGACGCGAAGATGGGCTTGCATCAAGACAAGGACGAGCAGGACCTGAAAGCACCTGTCGTCTCGATTTCGCTCGGCAATAGCTGTCTCTTCCGCATCGGCGGGCTTTCCCGCGACGACCGGACGCAATCTTTGAAGCTGGCGAGCGGTGACGTGATCGTTCTCGGCGGCGAGGGCCGCCTCTGCTTCCACGGCGTAGACCGCATCTACCCGGCCACGTCGACGCTGCTGAAGAGTGGTGGCCGGATCAATCTGACGTTAAGGCGCGTCGGTCCGTGAGTTCCGCTAAAGCTTCCTCAGCGCCACCTGCTCGATGAGGTGGTTCGGACCCTTGCGCAGAATCAGGTCCGCGCGCGGGCGCGTCGGCAGGATGTTCTGCCGGAGGTTCTTCAGGTTGATGTTCGCCCACAGCCCTTCGGCGGTCGAAAGCGCTTCTTCGTCGCTGATCGAAGCGTAGCGATGGAAATAGGAGTTCGGGTCGCGGAACGCGGTTTCACGCAGGCGCATGAAACGGGCGACGTACCAGTTGTTGATCAGCTTTTCCTCGGCATCGATGTAGATCGAGAAATCGAAGAAGTCGGAAACCATCGGCACGATCTTGCCGTCGGCGGGAAGGTCGCGCGACTGCAGAACGTTGATCCCTTCGAAGACCAGGATGTCGGGCCGGTCGATGACCGTATATTCGTTCGGAACGACGTCATAGACGAGGTGTGAATAGACGGGCGCCTTCACATTCGGTTGCCCGGCCTTGATCGCGGAGAGGAATTTCAGGATTGCGCCTGTGTCGTAGCTTTCCGGAAAGCCCTTGCGCTGCATGAGGTTTTCGCGTTCGAGCACGGCATTCGGATGCAGAAAGCCGTCGGTCGTGATGAGATCGACCTTCGGGCTCGATGGCCAGCGCCGCAGAAGCTCCTTCAGGACACGCGCGGTCGTCGATTTGCCGACGGCGACAGAGCCGGCAATGCCGATGACGAATGGCGTCTTCGTTACGTCGGACAGGCTCAGGAACCGGTTGCGCTGCTCGAAGAGCAATTGCGATGATTCGACATGCGAGGAGAGCAGGCGCGACAGCGACAGATAGATTCGCCGCACTTCGTCGAGATCGATCGGATCCCCCATCGAACGCAGCCTCGCAACCTCTTCGCCCGTGAGCGTCAGCGGTGTATCTGCGCGGAACTTCGCCCATTCCTCGGAAGAAAAGAAGTTATAGGGCGAATAGGAATTCGCCTGGAAGTGATCGAGTGCTTCTGGCGCACCAAGGATTTGTGTCGCGATACTCATGAACTCTGCCGGCTGGCCTTCTCTTTAAGACCGGATTGAGTGGTACGCCGCTCAAGCTCAGCCATCACATCTTGCAACGGAATGCCTGCTATCTTCAATACGACCAATAGGTGATAGAGAACATCGGCCGCCTCGTAGGTGAGGTTATTGCGATCGGCCGTCACGGCGGCCATGACGGCCTCGATGGCTTCCTCGCCAAGTTTCTTTGCCGCCTTCGGCTGCCCGCCGGCGACAAGCTTGGCCGTCCAGGATTCCTCCGGCGAGGCCTTCGACCGCTCGTCGACGATCCTCTCAAGATCGGAAAGGGAAAATCCGCTCATCTGTCGCTTTCAATCAATCGAGTCGCATCGCGATGCCGTGCGACGACATATAATGCTTCGCTTCACCGACGGAATATGTGCCGAAGTGGAAGATGGAAGCGGCAAGCACCGCATTGGCGTGGCCTTCTTTTACACCCGCTACTAGATCGTCGAGATCGCCGACGCCGCCTGAGGCGATGACGGGCACCCGGACAGACTCGGCGATTGCCCGGGTCAACTCAAGATCGTAGCCGATCTTCGTCCCATCGCGATCCATGGAGGTGACGAGGAGTTCGCCTGCGCCGCGGGCGACCATCTTCCGCGCGAATTCGACCGCGTCGATGCCGGTCGCATTGCGGCCGCCATGGGTATAAATCTCCCAGGCACTGAGATTGTCCTGGCCGACCGCCTGTGTACGGCGGCGTTTGGCGTCGATCGAAACGACGATGCACTGGTCGCCGAACTTGTCGGCCGCTTCGGCGACGAAATCCGGATTGTTCACCGCCGCCGAATTGATCGAGACCTTGTCGGCGCCGCAAAGTAGCAGCTTGCGGATGTCGGCGATGCTGCGCACGCCGCCGCCGACCGTCAGCGGCATGAAGCATTGGTCGGCCGTTCGGGAAACGACATCGAAGATCGTTTCGCGATTGTCCGATGAGGCGGTGATATCGAGGAAGCAGAGCTCGTCTGCTCCGGCGGCGTCATAAGCCTTTGCCGCCTCGACCGGGTCGCCGGCATCGATCAGATTGAGGAAGTTGACACCCTTGACCACACGGCCGTCTTTCACGTCGAGGCAGGGAATAACGCGGGCTTTCAGGGTCATCACACACTCTCTATCTTTCGTGCCGCGTTGATCAGCGCCAAGGCTTCCTTGGGATCGATACGTCCATCATACAGCGCACGGCCGGAGATGGCACCTTCTAGCTTGCGGGCGTCGGGCTGCAACATGCGCTTCACATCCTCGATCGATGCCAGCCCGCCCGAGGCGATCACCGGGATCGAGACCGCCTCGGCAAGCTCCAGCGTCGAGGCCCAGTTGATGCCGGCCAGGATCCCGTCGCGGTCGATGTCCGTGTAGATGATTGCCGCAACGCCGGCGCCTTCGAATTTCCTGGCAAGTTCGATGACGCCGAGCTCGGACGCTTCGGCCCAACCCTCGACCGCGACCTTGCCACCCTTCGCATCAATGCCGACGGCGACCCGACCGGGAAACTGCTTGCAGGCTTCGATGACGAGCGCGGGATCCCGAACGGCAACCGTGCCGAGGATCACACGGGCCAGACCCCGGGCAAGCCAGTTTTCGATGTGTGACAAGGTGCGGATGCCGCCGCCGAGCTGCACGGGGTTTTTCGTTGCCTTGAGGATTGCGTCGACCGCGGCGCCATTGACGCTCTCGCCGGCGAAAGCGCCGTTGAGATCAACAACGTGCAGCCATTCGAAGCCCTGGTCCTCAAAGGCTTTCGCCTGCGCCGCAGGATCGGGATTATAGACGGTTGCCTGCTCCATATCGCCGAGTTTCAGGCGAACGCATTGACCGTCTTTGAGGTCGATGGCGGGAAATAGGATCATGTTCATTCAGTCCTTACTATCCGTGCGAGCTTACGGCTTCCAGCGCAGGAAGTTGGTGATCAGGGCGAGACCGAGCTTCTGGCTCTTTTCCGGATGGAATTGCGATCCGGCCATGTTGTCGCGTCCGACGAATGCCGTCATCGGCCCGCCATAGCTGGTGGTCGCAATGACGTCAGCGTTGTCCCTGGCAGCCAGATGGTAGGAATGCACGAAGTAGGCATGCAGGCCATCCGGCCCGGTCGGAATGCCATCGAAAAGCGGATGCGGATGCTTAAGGTCGAGCGTGTTCCAGCCGATCTGCGGGATCTTCAGTTCCGGATCGTCCGGCGTCATTTCAACGACATCGCCGGGAATCCAGCCGAAACCTTCTGTCACTGTTTTTTCAAGGCCGCGCGACGACATCAGCTGCATGCCGACGCAAATGCCGAGGAAGGGGCGAGCCTTTTTCTCGACGGATTCAATCAGGGCCTCCGTCATCCCCGGAACGGCATCGAGCCCGCGGCGGCAATCGGCATAGGCGCCGACCCCCGGAAGGACGATGCGATCGGCCGCCGCGACGTTCTCGGCCCTGTCCGTGAGATCGATATGCGCATCGATACCCGCCTCGCGTGCGGCGCGTTCAAATGCCTTCGTTGCCGAACGCAGATTGCCTGAACCGTAGTCTATAATTGCGACGCGCATCAGCGTCCTCCGTCAAAGCCAAAGAGACCGAGCGACGTCGTATCGCCAGATTTGTTGGAAGAAGGGTTTCGCTTCCAATCAGGGGCCGGCAGGGCCTTGCCACTCGTAGGGGTTTCTATATTCGAAAAGTAGATGTCTTCTGCGGTCTCAAGCGAATCCGCTGTAATCAAGGCCTCTTCGTTCCAGCCCTTGGAGGCCAGATTTCGGATCCAAATGTTCATGCCTTCGATGCCGGTGAGAATGCAGGTGCCGACGGTGATCGCAAAGCCTGCGGGCCAAAGACCGGGTCGATCCATCAGACAACCGCCGATTGCCTGAAGCAGGAACGCCGCGATCGCAAAGAGCCAAAGCCGGTGTACAAGAAGCCACAGCCAGGGGAAGAGAAAGCCGAGCAGCGTAAAACCGTCGCGGATGATCCGCGTCTTTTCATGGGCCACATCCGCTCCGCCCGGAGCCGTCAGAACCACATAGCTGGAAGTCATATCGTTCAAGCTCCCTCAAGGGGCTTAGACGAGCGTGCCCTTCGTCGAGGGAACACGGCCCGCCTGTCTCGGATCGATTTCCGTCGCCGTGCGCAGCGCACGGGCAACGGCCTTGAAGCAGGTCTCTGCAATATGGTGATTGTTGGCGCCATAGTGATTCAAGATATGCAATGTGATGCCGGCGTTCTGCGCGAGCGCTTGGAAGAATTCGCGCACAAGCTCGGTGTCGAAGGTGCCGATCTTCGGCGCACTGAAGGCAACGTTCCAGACCAGGAATGGACGGCCGGAAAGATCGACGGCGGCCTTCGTCATCGTCTCGTCCATGGCAAGGTCGATCGACGCGTAGCGGGTGATGCCGCGGCGGTCACCGAGTGCTTTTGCAATCGCTTGCCCTATGGCAATTCCGGTGTCTTCGACCGTGTGGTGATCGTCGACATGCAGGTCGCCCTTCGTTTCGATCTCCATGTCGATCAGGGAATGTCGCGAAAGCTGGTCGAGCATATGGTCGAAGAAGCCGACGCCCGTCGAAATCTTGGCTTTGCCGGTACCGTCGAGATTGACGGAAACGGAAACCGAAGTCTCGTTGGTCTTACGGGAAACGGTACCCGTGCGGCTTGCTGCAGTCTCGGCCATATGGCGGCTCCATAGGAATGACGGCCGTTCCTTATCAGGCGTTCCCTAAAATATCCAGAACCGCTTCGACAGAAAAAAGCCGCCATTTGCAATCGGCGCCGGCCAACTTACATAGGGTCCCAACAGAGCCTGTGAGCGGCTCGGCGTAACGCCCGGTGATGCGGGCAAGGGTGTTTTGATGACTACGATTATTACGGTACGAAAAGGCGGCAAGGTCGTAATCGCGGGCGATGGCCAGGTGAGCCTCGGCCAGACCGTCATGAAGGGCAATGCGCGCAAGGTGCGCCGCATAGGCAAGGGCGAGGTCATTGCCGGCTTCGCAGGCGCGACCGCAGACGCCTTCACGCTGCTTGAGCGTCTCGAGAAGAAGCTCGAACAATATCCCGGTCAGCTGATGCGCGCTGCCGTCGAACTCGCCAAGGACTGGCGCACCGATAAATATCTCCGCAATCTCGAGGCCATGATGCTCGTCGCAGACAAGACGGTCACGCTGGCAGTAACCGGCAATGGCGACGTTCTGGAGCCTGAGCATGGCGTCATGGCGATCGGTTCCGGTGGCAATTTTGCGCTGGCGGCTGCCCGTGCCATGGTCGATTCCGACAAATCCGCTGAAGACGTCGCGCGCCGCGCGCTCGATATAGCGGCCGACATCTGCGTCTATACGAACCACAACGTGGTAGTGGAAACGCTGGATGCCGAGAGCTAAGCCCACGCCCCGCTACCGCTTTCGCGATGTCCAGCGCGAGGATTTTCCCCGGTTGGCCAACTGGCTCGCGGAGCCGCACGTCGCGAAATGGTGGGGCGAGCCATCGACGGAGCTTGCATCGATAGAAGAAGCGATGACCAGCGGGCAAACGCGGCCAATGATCGTGGAGTTGGACGGAGAGCCGATCGGCTATCTGCAGAGCTACGATCCGCATCTTGAAGGGGGACACCCCTATCAGGATCAGCCGAAGGGTACGTTGGGCATCGATATCTCGATCGGCATCGCGGAGTTGACAGGCAAGGGGCATGGCAGCGCCATCATCCGGCAGCTTTCCGCCGAGCTTTTCGCCCGCGGTGCCACGCGCATCGTCATCGACCCTGATCCCGAAAATGTGCAAGCGATCAGGGCTTATGAAAAGGCAGGCTTCCGCTACATCGACACAAGAACTTCCATTTATGGTCCGGCCCATTTCATGGCGCTGGACGCACCCGAAGAAACGGACTTGATATGACCACTTTTTCTCCCCGGGAGATCGTCTCCGAACTCGACCGTTACATCATCGGCCAGCACGAAGCCAAGCGGGCGGTGGCGATCGCCTTGCGCAACCGCTGGCGGCGCCAGCAGCTCGATCCGGACCTGCGTGACGAAGTCATGCCCAAGAACATCCTGATGATCGGCCCGACCGGCGTCGGCAAGACGGAGATTTCCCGGCGTCTCGCCAAGCTTGCAGGTGCTCCGTTCATCAAGGTCGAGGCCACCAAGTTCACCGAGGTCGGTTATGTCGGCCGCGATGTCGAACAGATCGTCCGCGACCTCGTCGAAATCGGCATCGGGCTCGCGCGCGATAAGAAGCGCGCCGAAGTCGAGGCGAAGGCCCATATGAGCGCCGAGGAACGTGTCCTTGACGCACTCGTCGGCGCTACCGCCTCTCCGGCAACACGCGACAGCTTCCGCCGGAAGCTGCGCAACGGCGAGCTGGACGACAAGGAAATCGATATCGAAGTCGCTGACACGGGCGCGGGCATGGGCGGATTTGAAATTCCGGGCATGCCGGGTGCCAACATCGGGGTGCTCAATATCTCCGAGATGTTCGGCAAGGCGCTGGGCGGACGGACCAAGAAGGTCCGCACGACGGTCAAGGCCTCCTATACCGATCTGATCCGCGACGAATCCGACAAGCTGATCGACAACGAGATCATTCAGCGCGAAGCCGTGCGGGCGGTCGAGAATGACGGTATCGTCTTCCTCGACGAAATCGACAAGATCGCGGCGCGAGACGGTGGCATGGGAGCGGGCGTCTCCCGCGAGGGCGTGCAGCGCGATCTGCTGCCGCTTGTCGAAGGCACGACGGTTTCGACAAAATATGGCCCGGTAAAAACTGACCATATTCTCTTTATCGCGTCCGGGGCCTTCCACGTTTCGAAGCCGTCCGATCTGCTGCCGGAACTGCAGGGCCGTCTGCCGATTCGCGTCGAGCTTCGGCCGCTCAACAAGGAAGACTTCCGCCGTATCCTGACCGAAACGGAGGCGAGCCTGATCCGCCAATACCGTGCGCTCATGGAAACGGAAGAACTGCATCTCGAATTCACCGACGATGCGATTGACGCCTTGGCCGACGTCGCTGTCCATTTGAACTCGTCGGTAGAAAACATCGGTGCACGCCGCCTGCAGACCGTCATGGAACGGGTCTTGGACGAGATCTCCTTCAATGCGCCGGATCGCGGCGGTTCGGCGGTAACAATCGACGCGGCCTACGTGCGTGAGCACGTCGGCGATCTGGCGCAGAACACGGACCTCTCGCGCTTTATCCTGTGACATAGCCGCACCGGCTGGAGCCTTTGCGGATCTCGCAGCGGATGTGACATTCTAAACTCTCGACAGCGGGCCTTTTACTTCTTAGTGAAAGGCCCGCTTTGTTTATGGCTGCGGCTTTTTTCGGCCAAGATTGTGGTCCAGTCAGCGCGCTTCGCCTAAAGACGATGTAACCAGACGGAATAGCTGATCGTGCGACGCCTTTTGACATGCCTCCTGATCGCCATTGCGGCGCTGACATCCGTGCCCGCCTACGCCATGCAGGTCGTGCCGCCCGGTAACCGCAACATCGAGCAGCCGGCGGTCCCCGGCGCATCCGTCCGGCGTACCAAAGGGACCAAGACGACGTTCGATCGTAAATACGAGAAGGTTTACGAACTTCTCTCCACCGATCACGAGCTGATGGGCAAGATCAGGAAGACCGCGGCGGCCTACGGCATCGATCCGATCCACGTCATCGGCGCCATCGTCGGCGAACATACCTATAATGTCGATGCCTACGACCGCCTTCAGGCTTACTACGTGAAGGCTGCCTCCTATGCCGGCGAGAGCTTCCGCTTTGCCTATGATGGCGAGGATGTCGATACCTTTGTCGGGCGTCCGCAATTTGCCGCGTGCAACAGTAAAGGCGATTCCTATACGCTCTGGTCCTGCCGCGAAGATGTCTGGGAAAGCGACTTCCGCGGCAAGACCGTCGGCGGCAAGAGTTTCCCGAACAATCGCTTCAGCGCCGTGTTCTTCCAGCCGTTCTATGCCGGCCAGACCTTTGGTCTCGGTCAGGTGAACCCGCTGACAGCCTTGATGCTCTCGGATCTGGTCAGCCGTGTGTCCGGCTATCCGAAGCTGAACGAAAAGGATGCAGGTGCTGTCTACCGCGCCATCATGGAGCCGGATGTTTCACTCGCCTTCGTTGCAGCCTCCATTCGGAAATCGATCGACGACTACAAGCAGATCGCCGGCATGGATATTTCCGGAAATCCCGGCCTGACCGCCACGCTCTACAATGTCGGCAATTCCAGGCAGCGCGCGGCAACCCTCGCGGCCAAGAACCGCGATGCGAGCGTCCCCGTCTGGCCGGAGGAGAACTATTACGGCTGGCTGATCAACGACAAGCTGGACGAGCTCAAAGGCCTGCTCTAACTTTCGCCTACGCGGAGGCGATCTTCCGCGAAGGGCCATTTCCATGGATATGCGACCGGAGCCTTTCGTTCCACCCGCGCCGTTGCCGCGCACCGCGCCGCCGGGCCGGCTTGAGCTCATCCGCACGATCTTTCGCAATCCCCTAGAGCTCTGGGGCGAGCCCTCCTACACGCTGCCGTGGGTCGAGACGCGGTTCTTCGGGGGACGCACGTTGATCGTCAATGAACCCGGGCTGATCAAGCACGTGCTGGTCGACAACGCCGCAAACTATCGCATGTCGGACGTCCGCCAGCTCATCCTGCGCCCCATCCTGCGCGATGGCTTGCTAACCGCCGAAGGGGAGGTGTGGAAGCGATCGCGCAAGGCGGTCGCGCCGGTCTTCACGCCACGCCACGCAAACGGATTTGCCGGCCAGATGCTCCGGCAGGCGGAGGACTATGCTCGGAAATACGCCGCGGCCGGCAGCGAGGGAAAGGTCTTCGAGATCGCCACCGACATGACCGAGCTGACGTTCGCCATTCTCGCCGACACGCTCTTTTCGGGCGAGATCGTCACCTCCGACAGCTTCGCCGACGATGTGAACGCGCTTCTGCATCGCATGGGGCGCGTCGATCCGATGGATTTGCTGCGGGCGCCGTCCTGGGTTCCGCGCGTGACGCGCATCGGCGGCCGGAAAGTCCTCGACAAGTTCCGCAACATCGTGCGCGACACGATGGATGCCCGCCTGCGGCGTATGAAGGCCGATCGAGCGACAACGCCTGAGGATTTCCTCACCCTGCTTCTCGACCAGGCGGCAAGCGGGAGCCTTAGCGACGAAGAAATCGAAGACAATATACTGACCTTCATCGGCGCCGGCCACGAAACGACGGCGAGGGCGCTCGCCTGGACGCTCTATTGCGTCGCAAACAGCCCGCATATTCGTGCTGCCATGGAGGAGGAAATCGACCGCGTTCTCGCCAGCGGCGCGAAGCCCGTCCACTGGCTTGAGTTGATGCCGTACACGCGTGCCGCTCTGGAGGAAGCGCTGAGGCTCTATCCCCCCGCACCTTCGATCAACCGCGCCGCGATCGGGGCGGACCGGTGGACGACTGCAACGGGCGAGACGGTTGAAATCGATCCCGGCGTCACCGTTCTGATCATGCCCTGGACGCTGCATCGCCACGAACTCTACTGGGAGAAACCCAGGGCCTATATGCCGGAGCGGTTCCTGCCAGAGAATCGAGGCAAAATCGGGCGCTTCCAGTTTCTGCCATTTGGTGCCGGCCCGCGTGTCTGCATCGGCGCCACCTTTGCTCTGCAGGAAGCAGTCATCGCGCTTGCCGTTCTGATGAGCCGGTTCCGCTTCGACGTGACGGACGAAACGAACCCCTGGCCGGTACAGAAGCTGACGACCCAGCCGCAGAACGGTCTGCCGATGCGGGTCACGTCGCGCACTGTTTCCGCTGGGGCATAAATCTTTTGGATTATTGCAGAATTGACTGTGAATAAAAGCCGCGCAAAGTAGCAGCATCAGAAATGCTGCCGTCCGCAGGAGGAAAATTGCATGAGCCGCATTGAAAAGCACGGTCTTTCCATCGAAACCGTCCTTCACGATTTCATCGTCAACGAGGCGCTTGCCGGCCTTCCGATCGATGCGGACGCGTTTCTTGCCGGCTTTTCGGCGATCGTTCACGACTTGGCGCCGAAGAACCGTGAGCTGCTTCTGAAACGCGATCAACTGCAGGGGCGCATCGACGAATGGTACCGCCAGAACGGCGCGCCGGCTCATATGGATGCTTACGAGGCCTTCCTCCGCGAAATCGGCTACCTGTTGCCGGAAGGCTCGGACTTCCAGATCTCTACCAGCAATGTCGATCCCGAGATTGCCTCGATCGCCGGACCGCAGCTCGTCGTACCGGTCATGAACGCGCGCTATGCGCTCAACGCTGCAAATGCGCGCTGGGGCTCGCTGTACGACGCCCTCTATGGGACCGATGCCATCCCCGAAAGCGACGGCGCGGAAAAGGGCAGGGGCTACAATCCGAAACGCGGCGAAAAGGTTATCGCCTGGGTTCGCGATTTTCTGGACATGGCGGTTCCGCTGGAGGGCTGGAGCTGGAAAGATGTGGCGCGCTTCGCGGTGAAGGACGGGGCTCTTGCCATCACCGCAATGGATGGCGAACATGCATCGCTGGCGGATCCGACGCATTTCGCGGGCTATCGCGGCGATGCGGCTGCGCCGACGCATGTCCTTCTGAAGAACAACGGCATTCACATCGAGATCGTCATCGATGCCTCCACCGCGATTGGCAAGAGCGATCCGGCGCAGATTTCCGATGTCTGGCTGGAATCGGCACTCACGACCATCATGGACTGCGAGGATTCGATCGCCGCCGTGGACGCCGAAGACAAGGTTGTCGTCTATCGCAACTGGCTCGGCCTCATGAAGGGAGACCTTGAGGAGGAAGTGAGCAAGGGCGGCTCGAGCTTCGTCCGCAAGCTCAATCCCGACATCACCTATGAGGCACCGGATGGTTCGGCCCTTGAATTGCACCGCCGTTCGCTGATGCTCGTGCGCAATGTCGGCCACCTGATGACCAATCCGGCAATTCTCGATCGCGACGGCAATGAGGTTCCGGAAGGGATCATGGACGCCGCGATCACGGGGCTGATTGCGCTTTACGATATCGGCGCCGGCGGCCGTCGCAAGAATTCGCGCACGGGATCGATGTACATCGTTAAGCCGAAGATGCATGGGCCAGAGGAAGTTGCCTTTGCGGTCGAGATTTTCTCCCGCGTCGAAGGGCTTCTAGGCGTGCCGAAGAACACGATGAAGATGGGGATCATGGACGAGGAGCGCCGCACGACGGTGAACCTCAAGGAATGCATCCGCGCGGCTCGCGAGCGTGTCGTCTTCATCAACACAGGGTTCCTCGACCGCACCGGCGACGAGATCCATACGTCGATGGAAGCCGGCCCGATGATCCGCAAGGGCGACATGAAACAGGCGGCGTGGATTTCCGCCTATGAGAACTGGAACGTCGATATCGGGCTGGAATGCGGGCTTTCCGGCCATGCGCAGATCGGCAAGGGCATGTGGGCGATGCCCGATTTGATGGCGGCGATGCTCGAGCAGAAGATCGCGCATCCGAAGGCAGGCGCCAATACCGCCTGGGTTCCCTCGCCAACGGCAGCGACACTGCATGCCACACACTATCACCGGATCAACGTGGCTGACGTTCAGCGCGGGTTGAAGGATCGCGCCCGCGCCAAGCTCTCCGACATCCTCTCCGTTCCGGTGGCCGTGCGGCCGAATTGGACGCCGGAGGAAATCCAGCGGGAGCTCGACAACAATGCCCAGGGCATCCTCGGCTACGTCGTCCGCTGGGTCGATCAGGGGGTCGGCTGCTCGAAGGTGCCCGACATCAACAATGTCGGCCTCATGGAAGACCGCGCGACGCTGCGCATTTCCGCCCAGCACATGGCCAATTGGCTGCACCATAAGGTGGTCAGCGAGGCGCAGATCATTGAAACGATGAAGCGCATGGCCGCTGTCGTCGATCACCAGAATGCCGGCGATCCGGCCTATATCCCGATGGCCGGCAATTTCGACGATTCGATTGCCTTCCAGGCTGCCGTCGAGCTCGTGTTGAAGGGCAGGGAGCAGCCAAACGGCTACACCGAGCCCGTTCTTCACCGCCGCCGGCTTGAACTGAAACGAAGCCAGGCGGTCTAGCACCAAGCAAAAAGGCTGCCGGAGAGGTCTCCGGCAGCCTTTCTTATGCAGTAGGCTTCTGGCTTACTGGATAACAATGACCTTGGAGGTCGTCTTTCCAGGACGGACGCGGCTATAAAGGTCGATCACGTCCTGGTTCATCAGGCGGATACAGCCCGACGAAGCGGCGGTGCCGATGGAAGCCCATTCCGGCGTGCCGTGCAGACGGAAAAGGGTGTCCTGACCCTGCTCGTTGAAGAGATACATGGCGCGTGCACCGAGCGGGTTATCGAGGCCTGGTCCCATGCCATCCTCGACGTATTTCGCTACATCGGGCTTGCGGACTGCCATTTCCTTCGGCGGGTGCCAGGTCGGCCATTCCTGCTTCCAGGCGACGTATGCCGTGCCCGCCCATGCGAAGCCCTGTTTGCCGACGCCGATGCCGTAGCGCATCGCCTTGCCGTCCGGCAGAATATAGTAAAGGTGGCGCTCACGCGTGTTGACGATGATCGTGCCTGGGCGTTCCGTGGTCTCGTATGACACGATCTGGCGGCGGAACTCGGGCTTGACCCTCTGAATAGGGATCGCCGGCAGGGCATATCCGGCATCCTTCGTCACGCCATAGGCGTCGTCGAAGATCTGCGCGGTCTGGACCGTGGGGCCAGAGGGCTTGTTTTCCAGGGAGGCGCTATCGGAGGTGGTGGAGCAGCCGGCCAGGGCTAAGGTCGCCATCAGGCCGAACACAGGGAATGCATTGCGGATGGGCATGAATATCTCTTAGGAAAAGGGGCAATGAGGAACGGTCTTTGACGATGGGTTATTTTCGATTAACTTCGTCTTTGCAAGATGCTGCAGCGCGACAAGAGTTACCTGCTGCGCAAATTAAAACCGGATGGTTTTTTTGCAACAAAACGCGGTCCTGCCACACGGTAATCCATGACGATTTTGAGCGTTTACAATAACAATCCGTTAATAGATGGCCGGCAATCGGATAGGGCTATGCTCGTGCGCCGCGGGACTCAGATATTACTTCATGAGATGCGCCACGCGGTCCTGCCCGAGCTGTCGCTGGCCAGCGGCCGGCGCGCCGATCTGATCACGATTTCGGAGAAGGGTGAAATCTGGATCGTCGAGATCAAGACTTCTGTCGAGGATTTCCGCGTTGATCGCAAATGGCCGGAATACCGGCTGCATTGCGACCGGCTTTTCTTTGCGACGCACAAGGACGTGCCGCTTGATATCTTCCCGGAGGAATGCGGTC
Organism: Rhizobium sp. P32RR-XVIII; assembly: GCF_012641395.1. Taxonomy (GTDB): domain Bacteria; phylum Pseudomonadota; class Alphaproteobacteria; order Rhizobiales; family Rhizobiaceae; genus Rhizobium. Next base: position 310,739 of record NZ_JABAIH010000007.1, read on the forward strand.
TGTTCCTTTCGGATGGCTACGGTGCGCATCTGCTCCGCGAAGCGCCGGAACACCGCCTGCCGCCGGCAACCCGCAAGTCGGTGACGCTGAATTTCTCGCGTGCCGCAGCACAGAGATTGATGCTGGCCGAATGGGCGAACGGCAAACAGCTCACCCCGGACGATATCTAACTTACTTCGGCGCGCGCTTGGCGAGTATACGCTGCAGCGTACGCCGGTGCATGTTGAGCCGCCGCGCCGTCTCCGAGACATTGCGCTCGCACATTTCATAGACGCGCTGGATATGTTCCCAGCGGACACGGTCTGCCGACATCGGGTTTTCCGGCAGGTCGGCTTTCTCGCCCGGCCGCTGCGTCAAGGCGGCGAAGATGTCGTCCGCATCAGCAGGCTTGGAGAGATAATCGACAGCACCGAGCTTCACGGCTGTTACCGCGGTGGCGATGTTGCCATAGCCCGTCAGGACGATGATCCGCGTGTCATCCCGGCGCTGGCGGATCGCTTCGATGACGTCGAGACCATTACCGTCGCCGAGCCGCAGGTCGACAACGGCGTATTTCGGCGGGTGGCTCTTCGACTTGGCAATCCCTTCCGCAACCGACTCAGCCATTTCCACCTGGAAACCGCGGGTCTCCATGGCGCGTGCCAGGCGTCGCAGAAATGGGCCGTCGTCATCGACGATCAACAGGCTCGCATCCGGGCCGATGTCGTGTTCGCTGGCGGCAAGAGTTTCGTGCGTTTGTTCAGTCATGGCTTCCAATCCCGGCGGTTGCCCGCTGTCGTTTTGTCAACTGCTCGTGTCTTCATTATGCCGATACAGTCATTTTGTCGAATGAGCATCGAGCAGCATGCGCGGCCATTCGACACGAATGCGCGCTCCGCGGCTTTCCGGATCGCGGTTCCCGAAAGCGAGGGTCGCGCCGGAACGCTCGAGCAGAGTCTTGGCAATGAAAAGCCCCAGCCCGAGCCCGCCAGCCGTATCCTGATTCTGTCTTTTGGTGACGTAAGGCTCGCCGATCTGGGCAAGGATATCAGGCGTATAACCGCTGCCGTCATCCTCGATGACAATCAACACCCTGTCATGATCATGTTCGATCGTGACCGTCACTTTTTTGCGCGCATAGTCGACGGCATTCTCGATCAGATTGCCGAGGCCATACATGATCCCGGCGTTGCGTTCGGTCACTGGTTCGCCCTTGCGCGGGCTCTTCTCGATCAACTCCAGCGCGATCGGAAGCTCGCGATAGGGCGCAATGATCTCCTCGATCATCGACGACAGCGGCAGCCGCTGCATATGCGCATCGCCCTCGGCCGAAAGGCTGGTCAGCCGTTTCAAGATATCGCGGCAGCGCTCGCTCTGGCTGCGCAGCAGTTGCACATCCTCGCGAAACCTGTCGTCGTTCTTGAGTTCGCGTTCCATCTCCTTTGCGACGACGCTGATGGTCGCAAGCGGTGTGCCAAGCTCGTGCGCCGCCGCGGCCGCCAGGCCGTCGAGCTGCGAAAGGTGCTTCTCTCTCTGTAGCACGAGTTCGGTCGCCGCCAGCGCATCCGCCAGCTGGCTCGCCTCCATCGAAACCCGGTAGGCATAAAACGCCGCAAAGGCCATCGTCGAGGCAATCGCGCACCAGACGCCGAACTGCATGACGGTGTGCACGTTTATCGTGGCGCCGTTATACCATGGAAGCGAAAAGGGAGAGAGCGCGAGGACCGTTATGCAGGCCATGGCAAAGACGATGAGGGCGGTGCTGTAGCGGATCGGCTGCGAAGCAAACGAAATAATGACCGGCACGCAGACGAGCACCGCAAACGGATTTGCCAGGCCCCCGGTGATGAACAGCAGCGCGGAGAGCTGCAACAGATCCAGCGCCAGCAGCGCGAAGGCGGCCGGCGGTTCCAGCCGATGCGTCGGCGGATAGCGGATCATCAGGTAGAAGTTGACCCAGGCCAGTGCTGCGATCAGAGAGATGCTTGCGACCAGCGGCAGCGGAAATTTCAGCAGGAAGGTGACGATGAAAACGGTGGCCGCCTGGCCGGCGACCGCGAGCCACCGCAAGCGCACCAGCGTCTGAAGCCGCAGCCTGCGGCTGCTATGGCTGTCGTCCCGCGGTTTGGTGTCGGCGTCGTTGACCATCATCGCTCCCTGGAAAGGCCTTATGTACCACGCGGTTTTGCGCGTGTCGTCGGCAATGCCTCTTCCGGCCGTTCCGGCCACGGGTGGCGCGGATAGCGGCCGCGCATTTCCGCGCGCACGTCTCTCCAGGAACCGACCCAGAACCCCGGCAAGTCGCGCGTCGTCTGGATCGGCCTGTGCGCCGGGGAGGTCAATTCGAGAAGAAGCGGCAGCCGCCCTCCGCCGATCGCCGGATGTTGCTTCAATCCGAAAAGTTCCTGCACCCTGATCGTCAGCAGCGGCTCCTCGCCGCCATACTGGATCGGATGCCGCTGTCCGGTGGGCGCCTCGAAATGCGTCGGCGCGAGGCGGCCGAGGTCACGCTGCAGCTCGTGCGGAACGAGCGTCATCAACCCGCTGGAAAGCGATCCGGCGGAAATGTCCGAGATGCGGCGTGCATCGGTCTGGTAGGGCGTAAACCATTCATCCAGCCGTTCCAGCAGCGCGGAATCGCTGACGTCAGGCCAGGGCTCGCCGAGTGTCCGATGCAGAAATCCGATCCGCTCGCGCAGCTGGATCGCTTCCTTTGAAAAGGGCAGCACGTCCAGGCCCAATTGGCGCACGCCATCCGCCAGGGCCTTGACGACTGCCTCGCCCGTCGGCCGGGCCAGCGGCGTTTCATCGAAAACGATCGCGCCGAGTCGCGTCGCCCGTCTCGCGCGAACCTGCCTGCTCGGCAGGTCGAAATAGACCTGCTCGCCGGTGCTGATGGCATCCGGCAGTTCGGCCTCGACGTCTCTCCGCGAGATCTCCGCCGCGGCCAGGATACGCCCCTGCGCGGCGCGTCCTGTCAGGTCGGCGATCACCAGCATCTGGCTGCCCGCCAGCCGTTCCGTCTCCGGCAGCTCCGCGCCGCGGCCGTTTACCATCACATAGCGCCCGCGTGCGCCGCGCTGCAGGGCCACTCGGTCCGGAAAGGCATGAATCAGGAGCTGACCGGCAAGCGGCGGCGCGCTGGAGGGCATTTTGTTCAGCCCATTCGCGAGTCGAGCGGCAAGCCGCCGTGAAGCATCCGCTCTTTCGCCCTTCTCGGTCTTGAAACGGCGCAAACGCTCCTCGATGTCGATGCTCGCGCCGCCAAGCCCCTGTTCCGTCATAAGAACGGCAAGCATGGCGGCCTCTTTCGCATGCCCGCTTTCGCCGGCCGAGACCACCATGGCGGCCAGCCGCGGCGGCAGCGCAAGGTCGCGCATCGTTCGTCCCCGCTCTGTCAAGGCTCCGTCGCTCTCCAGGGCGCCGAGCTCGCGAAGCAGTGTGCGCGCTTCCTTCAGCACCGTTTCGGGCGGCTGGTCGACGAAGGCAAGCGACGCCGGATCCTGGACGCCCCAATGCGCGAGGTCGAGCACCAGGCCGGAAAGATCGCTCGAAAGAATCTGCGGCGGCGTGAAAGCGGGAAGGGCAGCCGTCTGCCCCTGGTGCCACAGCCGGACCGCAACGCCCGGCTCCGTTCTACCCGCGCGCCCGGCGCGTTGATCGGCGGAAGCGCGCGACACGCGCACGGTCTCCAGCCGCGTGATGCCGGTCGAGGCTTCGAAAACGGGCAATCGCTGCAGCCCGCTGTCGATGACGATGCGCACGCCGTCGATGGTGATCGACGTCTCCGCGATTGAGGTGGCGAGCACGATCTTGAGCTTGCCCACCGGCGCCGGCCGGATTGCGGCATCCTGCTCCTTCTGGCTGAGATTGCCGTAGAGCGGTGCAATCAACGTATCCGGTCCGAACCGGCCATCGAGCCGCTCCACGGTCCGGGTGATTTCGGCCTGCCCGGGCAGGAAGGCGAGGATCGATCCCGTCTCATGCGTATGGGCATCGATGATCGCCCTCGTGACGGCATCCTCCACGCGCTCGCCTCCCGGCCGGTCCTGATAACGGATCTCGATCGGAAAGCTTCTTCCCATGCTTTCGATCACCGGCGGATTGTTGAGGAGAGCTGCCACCCGCTCCACGTCGAGCGTCGCCGACATCACCAGAATGCGCAGATCTTCTCGAAGCGCCGATTGCACGTCGAGCGCAAGCGCCAGCCCGAAATCCGCATCGAGCGACCGTTCGTGAAACTCATCGAAGATGACGGCCGCAACGCCCGAAAGTTCCGGATCGTCGAGGATCATGCGCGCAAAGACGCCTTCGGTCACAACCTCGATCCGGGTTCTGGCGGAAATCCGGTTGTCGAGGCGCATGCGGTAGCCGACCGTCTCGCCCACCTGCTCGCCGAGCAGCGAGGCCATCCGGCTTGCCGCCGCCCGGGCAGCCAGCCGGCGCGGCTCGAGAACGATGATCCTGCCGTTGTCGCGCCACGGCTGATCCAGCAGATAGAGTGGCACGAGCGTGGTCTTGCCGGCGCCTGGCGGTGCCGACAGGACCGCCCGTCCGCTTTCGGCAAGCGCGGTTCCGATATCGGCGAGAACATGAGAAACCGGAAGCTCCGGCAGAACAGGCATTCCGCTTATTTCCCGCCGATTACGGTTTCATAGGCGAGGATCGCTCCGGCGAGATCCTCGAGTGCGGCGCCCACGGATTTGAAGAGCGTGATTTCGTCTGGCGCCCGGCGACCGGCTGACGTGCCGCGCACGAGGTCCGCAAGCTCCGCCCTGATCGCCTCGGCCGTGAGGACACCGCTTTCGAGCGGCTGAACGATATCGCCTGCTTCCTTCATCGCACCAGCCCGGGTGTCGACAAATACCGAGGCGCGGCGGATCGCCTCGTCGTCGCTCTCGCGCATGCCGGGCTTGAAGCCGCCGACCAGATCGAGATGCGCGCCGGGCTTCAGCCATGCGCCGGACATGAGCGGTTCGCTCGACAGCGTGCAGCAGGAGATGATGTCCGCCTGGCGGGCGGCCGGTTCGATGCCGGACACGGCTTCGGCGGGCAGGCCGAGGTCGCGTGCTTCTGCGGCAATCTTCTCAGCGTTTGCGAGACTGCGTCCCCAGACATGAATGCGCTTGATCGGCCGGACTGCCGCATGCGCCTGCATCAGATTGAGCGACAGGCGGCCGGTGCCGCAGACCAGCAGGTCCGCCGCCTCGGGCCGCGCGAGGTAGCGCGCCGCCAGTGCCGAGGTCGCGGCCGTCCGCCGTGCCGTCAGTTCGCCGCCGTCGATCGCCGCGAGCATCTCGCCTGTTGCGCCTGAAGACAAGAGATAGGTGCCGAATATCGCAGGTATCGCGCGCATCGCATTTCCGGGAAAGACGGAAACCATCTTTACGCCGGCGTAGCGCCCAGGCACCCAGGCCGGCATCAGAAGCAGCGTGGCATTTTCTTCGCCCGGCACGTCCATGTCGTGATGATGGCGCACCGGCATGATGCACCCGTCGTTAAACATCGCGGCGATCGCCTCGATCAGCTCCGCCCAGGGCAGCGCTGCACGTGTTCGTGTTTCATCGAGGACGAGCATTTCAGTCTCCATAGCCGAGCATCGGGGAACCCAAACTAGCGATTGAGCGCGGCTCAGCCAAGCGGGTCTGGAAAGTGACGATGGCGTTTCTATATAAGGGAATTGGCATGAATGATGGCGAGCAGGGAGCATTCGGCAAAACGAAGTCTCCTGGAATCGCAAATTGCCCGGAAATTTGGCCAGTCTCCGTCATCACCAAAAATTCCCTATAGGAATCAATCTGTTATAAAAATGTCAAAAAAGTTGGATTGGCGGTGTTGACTATGTCTGAGGGAAGGACTTATAAGCCGCGTCACTGAACGAGGGCGGCGGCGCTGCTGGCGACGAAGTTTCTCGCTTTAGGGTTTCCGGATTGGCTGGATTGCTGATTGATGGTTTGAGGCTTAGGTGCTTTGGACTTTGTGGAACTTTATTCGACCGGGTTGACTGGTCTGTTATTTGACAATTGAAGATGAGAAGAAAGAGA
>NZ_JABAIH010000080.1 GCF_012641395.1 Rhizobium sp. P32RR-XVIII
GGTACATTCTATTTCCAAGTGCGACATGCCAATGATTTCAATGGCTTCACTTTGGAGATTTTGGCATGTCCCGATGCTATACGCAGCTTGCTCTCGCCGACCGACGACGCCTACATCAGCTGGTGGCGGCAAAAGTTCCCGTCAACGAAATGGCCCGTCAGCTTGGCCGTCACCGCTCGACGATTTACCGCGAGATCAAGCGCAACACGTTTCGCGATCGCGAACTGCCGGACTACGACGGCTACTACAGCACGGTAGCTCACGATATCTCCAAGGACCGGCGACGCCGGCTGAGAAAGCTGCGGCGGCACCCGAATTTACGCACGGAGATCATCAACCAGTTGGAGGCACGCTGGTCTCCCGAGCAGATCGCCGGGCGCCTGTTGTTGGAGGGGCGCAGCCTCGTCCGCGTCTGTAAAGAGACTATCTACCGCTTCATTTACAGTAAGGAAGATTATGGGCTAGGCCTCTATCAGTATCTACCGGAAGCCCGCCGCAAACGTCGTCCACTGAGCTCCAGGAAGCCGCGCGACGGTGCGTTTCCAGCCTCGCACCGCATATCCCAACGTCCTGATTTTATTGGAAATAGATCTCAGTTTGGGCATTGGGAGGGCGACCTCCTCATCTTTGAGCGTCCACTCGGCCATGCCAATGTCACGTCCCTCGTGGAGCGCAAGAGCCGCTACACCGTTCTCATAAAGAATCCAAGCCGGCATTCTCGCCCGATCATGGACAAGATCATCAGAGCGTTTTCTCCTTTGCCGGCCTTTGCGCGTCAGAGCTTCACGTTTGATCGCGGTACCGAGTTTGCTGGATTCAGGGCTTTGGAAGAAGGGATCGGCGCGCGTAGCTGGTTCTGTGATCCCAGTGCACCGTGGCAAAAGGGAGCCGTGGAAAACGCCAACAAGCGCATTCGCCGCTTCATGCCAGGCGATACGGATCTTGCAACCATCTCTCAGCGAGACCTCATTCACCTCACACGCTACCTCAACGACCAGCCTCGAAAATGCCTCGGCTATAAAACACCAGCCGAAGTGTTCATGGCGCATTTGCACGAAGAGGTCTGATCCCCTACCCTGCAAAACAGGCATGATGCACTTGGGTGAGCTTCTCCAA
>NZ_JABAIH010000081.1 GCF_012641395.1 Rhizobium sp. P32RR-XVIII
GGAATAGGTCTTCATGAGATGGACGCAGGCGTCGGCGCAATCGTCAACATGCAGGAACTCGCGCCGCGGCATGCCAGTACCCCAGATGCATATTTCTTGCCGTTGATTTATCTTCGCCTCATGCGCCTTGCGTATTAGCGCCGGTACGACGTGGCTCGACTTGAGGTCGAAATTGTCGCCCGGACCATAAAGATTGGTCGGCATGGCCGAGATGAAATCGTTGCCGTGCTGTTTGCGATAGGCTTGGCAGAGCTTGATCCCGGCAATTTTGGCGATCGAATACCATTCATTGGTGGGCTCGAGCGATCCGGTCAGAAGCGATTCCTCAACGATCGGCTGATTGGCGAATTTCGGATAGATGCAGGATGAGCCCAGAAACATCAGCTTCTCGACGTGAACTTTGTGAGCTGCGTGGATGACGTTCGTTTGGAGGATCAGGTTGTCGTAAAGGAAGTCGGCAGGGTAGGTATCGTTCGCGAGAATGCCGCCGACTTTCGCAGCGGCTAGGAAGACAGCGTCGGGACGGTTCTTACCCATCCAAGCCTCCACCTGTTCCTGCCGTCTTAGATCGACCTCGCCGCGCGTGGCCGTCAAAATCTCGCAGCCCTCAGAAGCGAGACGTCGCACGATCGCAGACCCAACCATGCCGCGGTGGCCCGCGACATAGACCTTTTTTCCGGCAAGGCTGTAGATCATCTCAGGCATACGCCAAACCTTTGTTCACACCTATCGGCGGAACATTTCGTGCCATGACTTTCAGGTCCTCGCGAACCATCTCCGTAATAAGTTGGTCAAGACTGGTCTCATGTTTCCAGCCAAGCTTCGTATGCGCCTTCGTCGGATCGCCAATCAGAAGATCAACTTCAGTCGGCCGGAAATAGGCTGGATCGACCTCCACAACACACTGACCGGATATCCTATCATAGCCCTTTTCCTCGACACCCTCCCCACGCCAATCGATCGGCATGCCAACCTTGGCAAAAGCCTTCTCAACAAAGGAGCGAA
>NZ_JABAIH010000082.1 GCF_012641395.1 Rhizobium sp. P32RR-XVIII
GCATAGACGAACGCTTGCAGCTTGCGAATCCAGTATCGGGACGCGGCAATGGCCAGCTGGGGATTGCTCCCCAAATGCTGCTCGAAGCGGCCCTCATCGAAGTCCGCGTCATTAAAGGAGGTAAAGTCCGGCGTCAGCCCACGGAGCATCCGGATGAGCCTGAGCTGAGCGGCTATCAGGTCGCTGATAAGACCGAACCGCATTTTCTGCACGAATTCGAGCGCATTCCCGGCCTCCAGCTCGACGTCATCGAGCCGATCTCCGGAGGCGAGACGGTTCGTGATCAGGTCAGCGCGGCTGTAGGCCGCATAAATTAGGTCACCGGCTTCCTTCGCTGCCTCGAAGGCGCGCCGCAGGAAGACGCGGCAGGTCGGCAGGGGCTGTAGCCAGGGCGCGACATGGACGGCGAAGACCAGGTAGACGCGGGCGCTGTGCCGGTCGAGCCCGCGCTTCTCGACCAGGTCCAGGCCAAGTCTGCCGAAACGGTGTCCTGCCTGGTAGTCCCCGAAATAAGTTACGAGGACGCCACCCAGCCACACATAAGCGTAGCATGATCCGTCGCAGTTGCCATTATCCAGACTGAGGGTCGCCATCCGGCAGACGACGAGCCGGAACAGATTCAAATCGGTGAACATGGCCGGCGAGGCAAGCGCCGTGAGCACGTCCATGGTCGCGCGCTGGTCGGGATCGGCCATCGACGGCAGGTCGAGCAGGGCTTCAATCGAGCTCGATCCTATCTGCTGCCGCAACCGATCATAATCTTGCCCGACATCCTGCGCTGTCGGGTGCAGCGACCACTGGCCGTCAATCCGCCGGAGATACTCCAGGCCAACCTCCACGGCACGGTCGCTCCGGTCCAGGTTGGTGTAGAGATTGAGGCGCACGCAGGTGACAGCGGCAAGGTCGACAGTGGTCCCGGCGCGTC
>NZ_JABAIH010000083.1 GCF_012641395.1 Rhizobium sp. P32RR-XVIII
GCCATGTTAGGATCAGCCGCCGTGCGAAAAGGACGGGTAGTCGCTCATGCCGCCATCGACAAAGACCGTCGTTCCGGTGATGTAGCAGGCAGCATCGGACGCCAGTATGACAGCCATCTTCGCGACATCCTCCGGCTCGCCTATGCGCCCGAGCGGGATCTTCGTCAAAAGATCCTTGTAACCCCTAGCATTCTCCCATACAGCCTGATTCATCGGCGTGCGGATAGCTCCCGGCGCGATGCAAAGCACGCGGACGCCATACGGTGCCGCTTCCTGCGCCAGCGTTTTGGACATCATTGAAATGCCCGCCTTGCTGGCTGTGTAAGCGCTGTAGCCGGTCCAGGCGATCACCTCGTGAACACTCGACGTATTGAGCACCACGCCCGACCTCTGAACGACCATCCGTTTCAGCGCCTCGCGTGCGCACAGGTATGTGCCCTTCAAATTGATGTCGATCACCTGGCCCCATACATCGGCATCCGCATCCCAGCCGAGCGCATATTTGCCGTCGATACCGGCGTTATTGACCAGTATGTCAATGCCGTCCCACGCATCATCGATGGTACCAAAGATTGTCTCGACTGCTTTAGGGTCGCTAACGTCGGCCATCAGCCCGAGAGCTTGGCCACCGGCGCCGGTGAACTCCTCCACCAGTCTATTGGCTTCTTCGGGGTTGGCCAGATAATTGATCGCGACCCGTGCACCTTCGGTCGCGAATGCCTTTGCAATCGCCGCTCCAATGCCCGAATTGCCTCCCGTCACGAGAACACGCTTATTCTTCAGATCGATGTTCATCTCTGCTTCCGCCGCCTATCTACCGGTGCTACACGCTGGGATCGGGTAACGTAAAAG
>NZ_JABAIH010000084.1 GCF_012641395.1 Rhizobium sp. P32RR-XVIII
GTTTCATGCTGCATTCCTCCCACTGAGGCTCGAGGCCGCAACCTCATTGTGCCATCAGTCTGGCCGCTGCACCTCATCGCAAATTGACAGGTGCCAGCGGCAGGCCGAATACCCCATCTGAGAATTCGCATCTGGCTGTCTGGCGGCGAGAACAAGGCATGATGCGGTTCAAGTCGGCACGACAATTCAATCCACGACCCGATCGCCAACCTCTTCCATGTTCAACGTAAACATCTCACCGCAGCCGACCACCGCGATCCGTGCTGCCGCTATGGCTGTGTGGAGCGAAATCGCCATGTGCACGGCCGTGTGAAGCGAGATTGCAATCCCTTGCTGCACCCTGCGATAACTTAAGGCGACGCTACCCCGGGAAGACAAGTGTGGCCGACAGCTTCGGGTTCTCGTTCGAGACAGCCGGAGCCTCGGCGACATCCTCATCTCGGAAGGTTTGGCGAGGACCTGGAGTGGGCGGCGTGAGCCGTGGCGTTAAAGCGGAACCGAAAGTCCGACGCACTGAGCCGAGCTTGCCGCGTTGATACACGCTTATGGGAGCATTCCACGCGTTCAAAACCAAGCTTGGTTGCAATACTTGGCCTCGTGAGGAATAGCAGATCATCTCGCCTCAGGGATTTGCAGCACGCTGATGACTTAGCTTCGACACTTCGTTAAAGGTGGCGAAGCCCCAATCCTGTGGCCAGAGATCCCAACCGACGAAGAGATCATGGCCGATCGACCGGCCAATCGATACGAAGGACTAGACTTTATGAAAAAGCCACAGAGGAACTTCGTGGTCGAGTTTAAATCCAGTAGCCGACGACAGTCTCCGAAGCCAACCTCC
>NZ_JABAIH010000085.1 GCF_012641395.1 Rhizobium sp. P32RR-XVIII
GCCAATATGACATCCGTGTCCGCAAAGCGTCCCCGGACTACAACGGCGGAGATACCGTATCCGAGACGACATACTGGACAGCTCTTCGGGGTCGGCGCAATGCATCGGTTGTCAGCTTCAACAAGCCGTTGACGCTAATCGCCGTTCGCATCAAGGCGACCGGTGAGCTTTCCGGAACTGTCGATACGTTGAACTGCATCGCATATCCCACTATCCCGTCGTGGAGCGGCACGGCATGGATCTTGAATACGACGACCAACCCCGCCGATTACTTCCGAAACGTTCTCCAAGGCAGTGCCAACGCACGGCCTGTGCCGGATAGCCAGATCGATCTGCAAAGCCTGCAGGACTGGGCTGTCTATTGCTACGTCAACGGGTTCACCTTCGAGTATGTCGCGACGGAACAGCGCTCTGTTTACGAGATGCTGACGATGATTGCGGCTGCTGGCCGTGCCGCCGTGTCGCTTCGTGACGGCCGATGGGGTGTTGTTTGGGACGTCGAGGATTCGCCGATCGTCCAGCACTTCACACCGCGCAACTCGTGGGGCTTCTCGTCCAATCGTGGCTATGCCGACCTGCCGCATGGCTTCCGGGTGTCCTTTATCAACCGTGACAACGGCTACCTTAATGACGAGCGGGTTGTCTATGACGATGGATACACGGCTGCGAATGCCACTAAGTTCGAGGGCTTGGATTTCCCCGGCGTTACCGACAAGGATCTGGTGTGGAAGCATGGCCGCTATCACATCGCGCAGAACCGCCTACAGCGCGAAGTCTACACACTTTCCACGGATTTCGAGCACC
>NZ_JABAIH010000086.1 GCF_012641395.1 Rhizobium sp. P32RR-XVIII
GGCTCCGTAACATTAACCGTCGGTCGATTTCGGCATGTGATGAATGGGCATGACGAATATTGCCCGTGACCCACTTTATCGCCGCCACAGATTTCCCGCTGAGGTGATTGCCCATGCGGTCTGGCTGTATTTCCGGTTTCCGCTCAGCCTGCGAATGGTCGAGGATCTGCTGGCCGCGCGTGGGATTATCGTCTCCCACCAGACAGTGCGTCTTTGGGCGGAGAAATTCGGAAGGCACTTTGCCAATGACATCCGCAGGCGCTCAGTTGGAAAGCTCGGGGACAAATGGCACCTCGACGAGGCCGCCGTCACCATTCGTGGACAGAAGCAATGGCTGTGGCGTGCCGTAGATCAGGACGGTTTCGTGCTGGACGTTCTGGTGCAAAGCCGCCGCGATGCCAGGGCCGCCATGCGTCTCATGCGAAAGCTTCTGCAAGGGCAAGGCCGATCGCCTCGCGTAATGATCACTGACAAGCTTCGATCCTACGGAGCGGCCAGGCGCCAGATTATGCCGGGTGTTGAACATCGCTCCCACAAGGGTATGAATAACCGAGCGGAGAATTCTCATCAGCCGATCCGACGACGAGAGAAGATCATGAAGCGTTTTAAGTCGGCGCGACAGCTTCAGCGCTTCGTCTCCATCCATGATCCGATTGCCAACCTGTTCCGCATTCCCCGCCACGACATTCCCGCGGACCATCATCGAGAGCTGCGAGGAGCCGCGATGCGGATGTGGCGTGAGATCGCCTGTCTTCAGGCTACCTGATCGTAGCCTATAGAT
>NZ_JABAIH010000087.1 GCF_012641395.1 Rhizobium sp. P32RR-XVIII
CAGATTGGAATAACGCGGCTGGCCACCGCGGGTCGTGCGCTTCGGCGCCCGCCAAGACGACAGCGCTTCTGCCGTCATCCACAGCGTCAGACTGCCTCGCCGGCGAAGGCCTGCGTCATATTCCGCCAGTTCGTCACCTCGAACTTCATCTTGCCGATACGATCGCGCCGGGCAGCATTGTCTTTTGAAAGGCATCGTTGCGAAAGACCCCTGATTGCCTTCGCCGATCACCTATGCCAACGCGATTAACGATCCGCACACCAAGTCTGCTGAGGCTAAGATGGGATGATCACCGAGCTGCTGGTTTGTGCCTCAATAGCGGCTGTCGACGGCGTCACGGTCCAATGCGAGCCGAGCGAGGCTACTGATCATTAGCCACTCAGTACGGCAGGCTGCCGAGGCGTTTGCGAAAGCAGACGACGCCGCTTCTTTTAGAGATGGATCAACGGTGGCGTGTGCCCCATTCGCAAAGCGAACGCCAGAGCGGTCATCGCTATGACCAAACCCAAAATGTAAATCGCGACTTGAACCGAGCTTTTGGACATGACCTAAAGATAGTGATGGCCTATGGACCTATCGAAGCGACAGATTGTCGCTCACTCCACGGAGGAATGCTGTGATAGCCGAACTGTTTGTCTGTGCCTACCTGGCCACCTTCTACCAAGGGGTGCGGTCGTGGGTCGAATGGGATGCGACGTACGGTTCGAGTAGACAAGGAGTACCCGGGGTTCGCTTGCCGTGCTATG
>NZ_JABAIH010000088.1 GCF_012641395.1 Rhizobium sp. P32RR-XVIII
CCACAGACCGGGAAGGTCTGCGAACCGCAGATCGATCATCGCGATCTCGCCGTCCTTGATCGTCCGGAGAATGTCATCCGGGCTGGCGTAGCTATTGGAAGACATCGCCGCCTCCCTTCCTCATATCGATCCGTCGAACCGAGGCCGGACCGAGATTGCGCCGTCGACCCTTCTTCCGCCGATCGGGTGCAGCATCACTCGATCAGCTGCCCGTAGGCGTGGGGCCTCGGTTGCGAGCGCTGAAATTCACACGAAGCGGCTCCCGCATGAGCCGCGCGACCTGTGCCTGGCTCATATGGACGAGGGTGGTGTGATCGCCGCCCTCGAAGTATACCTCCGGTTGGGCGCAGACGTGGCCGTCGATGACAACGTCCAGCCCGTAGCACTCGCCGATCGGGGGAACAGCGCCGTGTGCGCAATCCGGGATCAGCTGATCGAGCTCATGCTCTATGACGAGTGTCACCTCATCGCCTAGTGCTGCTTTAAGTTTCCTGAGCCGCATATGGTGGGGGGCCGGCAGAATCACCAGAAGATAGCCGCCGCGTCTGGGCAGCACGACGCCTTTGGCCAGCCAGCGGGCCGCGATGTGGCAGGCGCGCGCGGTCGCCACCGATGATCTGGTCGGCCTGTGCTCGACCAGATCGTACTCGACGCCCTTGCGATCGAGATATGCCTGGAGTGTCAATGCAATGGTCACAATCCCACCCTCCGGGCGAGACCTTCCATTGTGAGGCCCC
>NZ_JABAIH010000089.1 GCF_012641395.1 Rhizobium sp. P32RR-XVIII
GGAAGCATGGCCGCTATCACATCGCGCAGAACCGCCTACAGCGCGAAGTCTACACACTTTCCACGGATTTCGAGCACCTTGTCTGCACACGCGGCGACCGCGTACTGGTCAACCACGATACGGTGCTTTGGGGGATTGGTGCGGGACGAGTAAAGGCTGTCACATCCTCTCCGGATACGGTGACTATCGATGACACGTTCACGATGGAGGCGGGCAAGACCTACTCCATGCGTTTCCGGCTTGCGGACGGCTCGACGCTGGTGCGCAAGATCACGGGGGCGGATGGCGAATTCTCCAGCTTCACGCTCAGCGATACGGGTGGCCTGCCGACCACCGGCGATCTGGTGATGTTCGGCGAAGACGGGTTTGAAAGCGTCGTCCTTCGGGTAAAAAGCATCACGCCGCAAAAGGATCTGACGGCGCAGCTTGAGCTTGTCGATGACGCGCCAGAAATCATGGATGCGGACAAGGGCACCATACCGGATTTCGAAACGGGCATTCCGGGGCTGATCGATTACCGCTCCTATGCTCCGTCTTCGATGTCCGCGATCGAGCGGATATGGAGTACCACGCCGGCAACGTCCGCGCTGACCGTGTCGTGGCTTGCGCCTGATGTGGGGCATGTAACTGGCTACATCGTCCGATACGCCCCAAAGGGGACGGGCAATTGGTTTCCTTCGCTTACGGTATCT
>NZ_JABAIH010000008.1 GCF_012641395.1 Rhizobium sp. P32RR-XVIII
ACCGACTTAGCAATGTCGAGTCCAATCGTGGTAATCTCTTCCATGGATGGCTCCTCCCATGCGGTTCCTAGCAACACCGCAATCTTGGCACATCGCGATGCCGGCGGAGGAGCCGTCCACAGCATCAGAAGCGGACGTTGCGGCTTCCACTCAAGGCACATGCGATGGTCTTTGCAATTGGCAATGCGTGAGTCCGAACCTCAAGCGTTCGGACCTTAGTCGCCAAAGGTCGCCTTGCACTAGGGGCTACCGCTACCAAAGAAACGCGCTTCGGTAATGAGGTAACTCAACGGAAGTTCACTTGCTTTTCGTTGATGACTGGTGGATCCCGGTCGAAGGTAGTTTTGCCCGCCGGGCTGTTCAACCAAGGCAAACGCGATCTAAGAACTGATGTCACGGGGCGCATCGGTGATTTCGATCTCCAACCGATCGAAGCGTACGCCGGGGAAATATTCGTCCATTTGCCGTGGATTGATTTCAAAGATCGTCCCCCTTGCCGCCTGCCCAGCCCGTGTGCTCGGCGGCAGTCAGCGGATTGAAGAAGAGCCTCCAGCGCACTAGATGCCGCCACGCATGCCAAAGCCTGCTGTGGTAAGGGCGATGACAATGCCTGCTGAACATGAGGTAACGAAATCTGAGGAGGGTTCCATGCCAAGCATGCGCGCTGTTGAAGTAAAAAACGCCAACGGACCGTTAGAACTTGTCGAACGCGAGGTTCCGAACCCCGCTGCCGGCCAGGTTTTGATCAAGGTCCAGGCGTGCGGAATATGTCATAGCGACGCCTTTACGGTGATGGGGGCATTTCCCGGCATTGCCTACCCGCGCGTACCAGGCCACGAAGTGGTCGGAGTTATCAAGAAAGTCGGCGAACGGGTGCCCAATTGGCAGCCTGGCCAGCGCATCGGGGTCGGCTGGCATGGCGGCCATTGCGGGCATTGTCGCTCCTGCCGACGCGGCGATTTCATAACCTGTGAGAACGCGCAAATTCCGGGGATCAGCTATGACGGCGGCTATGCTGACTACATGGTTGCGCCTTTCGAAGCGCTGGCTGCAATCCCGGATGAGCTCGAGGCAGCCGAGGCCGCACCCCTTCTATGCGCTGGGATCACGACCTACAACGCATTGCGCAACAGCGGCGTTCGTGCGGGCGATACGGTTGCAGTGCTTGGTATTGGCGGTCTCGGTCACCTTGGGGTGCAATTCGCCGCGAAGATGGGCTGTCGCACGGTCGCCATCGCACGCGGCGCCGACAAGGAGCCGTTGGCGCGCAAGCTTGGTGCCCATCACTACCTCGACAGCACGGCCCAGGATGTGGCCGCCGAGCTAAGCAAGCTGGGTGGAGCCCGCGTGATCCTGTCCACCGTTACCAATTCGCAGGCGATGAGCGCGGTGCTTGGCGGGCTGGCCGTTGATGGCAAGATGATCGTGGTTGGCGCTTCACCCGATCCGATCGAGGTCTCCCCGTTTCTGTTAATTGGCGGCCGCCGCGGCATTCAGGGATGGCCGTCTGGGACCTCGATTGACTCGGAGGACACTCTGGCTTTCAGCGCCCTCGCCAACATTCGGCCAATGATCGAAACAATGCCGCTCGAGCGGGCTGCAGAAGCCTATGAGCGGATGATGAGTGGCGCGGCGCGGTTCCGGATGGTCATAACGACCGGCAAATAGTCGTCTGTACCGAAACAGAAATGTCTGGCGACGCGCACCGAACAGTCGCCAGACGAACATGCCGCCCAAGGCGGAAGCCGCGATTAAAAATTGCTGTGTGATCAGCCGGTTGCAGTAGGCGGTCGCATCTCCTTGCGAGAGTCGCTGGGCCATGCTCTCATGCTGGGCGTTCTTTGGAACTGACATGGGTCAACCTCGGGGATGACTATGAAGCTCGTTAAAATGTTACTCAGGTCTTCGCTCGTCTCATCGGTGGTTGCCGTGATGATGGCGGTATCGCCGGTGACAGTTCCACGTGAGGCAAACGCTCAAACCAATATCAACATCAACATCGGGGTCGGCACCGATCTCAATAGAGGTCGCGGGATAACCTGCAGTCAGGGGGAGCGCCTGCTCCGTAATCGCGGCTTCCGGGATATTCGTCGCATCGATTGCCGAAGCAGGTTCTTCGTCTATCGCGCCTGGCGCGGCAATACACGCTTCGAGATCGCAATTCGTCAACGCGACGGCCGCGTTGTCGACATGCAGAGACTTAGTCGGCAGCGATAGCTTCGCGCCGATTTTAATCTAACGCAGCGAGATTTCGCCAACTACATGGGCATGCCATTTCGCAGCTACCAAGATATCGAAAGCGGTCGCAGCCCCGCTCGGGCCGGTCATTTAAGGGCCGCGGAGATGGCGGCGATTACGATTGCTCAAGAGTCCTCGGAACGAGCCCAAGCGCTTCCTCTACATCTCAAAGACATGATTCTGTCGGTTGCTAAGACACTCGACCGATAGCAAGCCCGCGCCGGGTTAGGGGCGGGTGGGATTGGCTGCTTACTCAGCGGGCACGTAGCCTTCGGGTCGCTCCCCTTAGAGCGTGCGAAACATAACGAAGGCGTCGACGTAACCGCGCGAAGGATGAAGGAAGACTTCAGGAAGCCGCCCGACAATCTCAAACCCAAGAGACTGCCATAGCCGCACCGCGCGTTCGTTGCTACTGATGACGAAGTTGAACTGCATTGCCCGAAAGCCCTTCGCGCGAGCATGCGCAAGTGAGTGCTCGTGCATTTGCCTGGCCACACCTCGGCCACTTGCCGCTGTGTCTGTCATATAACCGCAGTTGCAAACATGTCGTCCGCCGCCCGCCTGGTTCGCGCGTATGTAGTATGTTCCGAGGATCAGGCCATTCTCTTCCGCGACGAACGTTTCACGGTCCGAACCCATCCAGTAAGCCAGTGCATCGCTTTTGCTAAGATTGGGGTCGAGTGCATAAGTCTCGCCGGCGCGAATTGCCGGACCAATGATCCGCCAGATGGCGCTTCGATCATCATTGCTCGCGGGCCGGATTAGCATCCCTTAAACTACCGTGGAAATAGAGCACACGCAACGCGCTCGGCGGTATCAGCTAACTCCGGCTTGTCGGTCTCGACGCCGCCGCCGTCCTGTTCCCGCCAGCGGGCTGGTTTATAGCGATCGAGGTAGCGACCCTCGACCCAATCGTCGGCCCTTTTCGCGGGGTCTATCCCGCCTGACGCTCGCGCGCCTCTCGCTGGCGACCTAGTTTGGGGAACTTTCATTATCGGCCTCACAGACGCCGGGCTTGTCCACCCATTCGCGGGCTGGACAAGGATATGCGTCGGCTAGTGCCCATGCGCTGAAGGCCTGAGGTTGTATTTAGCAATTTTCAGATGCGCCTCCCCGTATGCAACAACGGCTCTTGCCTCCATCGGTGATGAGCGTTTCGGGCCGGAAGCGGTCATCGGGCGAAGTCGCGTCTGCGCCCATACTGTCCAAAAAGTCTCCGCTGCTGGTGTGCCCTTTAGGACGTCAACTCATTAACGAGTTGTCGGCCCTTCAGGCGGAAGCGGCGCGGCCTTGAGGCTTTCCAGCCAGTCTTGGAAAGTTTGGCCCCGCAAGTAGCTTGACGGCTTCCCACGCAGGCCAATCCGTGATCTGCACGCCTGTGCCGGGCGTCTGATCGGCGAGCCGCCAAGTCTCTGCCATCTACTCACATCCTCTGGTGAAAGCTCCCCAGAGGCGAGCCTACGCAGGATTGCCGAGCGGTAAGGTAAATCTATTTTGGTGACAGTGCATTTCATCGTTGGCGAGAATGAACTACCCCGTCACGGATGAAAAGGCTTTTCGCTGTACTCGGCTACGCGTAGAGGATCACGATGAACGACCAAGGACCTTCACAGACATCCGGCGGGATCGCCGCAATCATCGGCCAGCCAGTAGACCCTCAGACGGTTCTTCATTGGTACGATTTCATCTGTCCTTTCTGTTACATTGGGCAGACGCGCGACGCGATTTTCGAGGATCACGGATTTGCGGTCGTTGATCTCGCATTTGAAATCCACCCGGAGATCCCGATTGGCGGAAAACTCGTGGGGCCGCGGAGCGGAGAGATGTACGAAAGACTCCAGAAAGAAGCCGACGAGGCGGGCCTGCGGCTAAATTGGCCCGAGCGCTTGCCCAATAGCCGCCTTGCCCTGGCGGCTGCGGAATGGGTCAGGCGCAACCAGCCGAACGCGTTCCGCGAATTTTCAAAATCGCTCTTTGCTGCCCATTTCGCCGAAAGAAAAGATATCGGCAGTCAGGACGTCGTGAGCGAGCGCGCGCGTAGAGCCGGCGTCAGTGTCGATGACATGAGCCAAGCATTGGACGACCAGACCGCCTATCTGTTGGTGAACGAAACGGAGATGCTCGGTAGGCGGGCGGGTGTTCACGGCACTCCGGCATGGCTGGTCGGCGGAAGGATCGTCCCCGGTCTCCTCCCGCGGAACACCTTTGTTCAGATCGTCGAGGAGAACCTGCCTGTCGGTAAATGCTAGAGCGGGACGTCGCCCAAGAATGCGCGCGCTTTTCGGCATCCGCTCCAGCATCACCGACGCAGACCATCCGTTCCTTGGTTCACATGGCATTGTTCCTTTCGCAATCCTTTTAGCTCGACCTCGCCCAGTGCGGGCCTTGCCGAATTCAAGAGGCTTCCTCTCGCATTCTCGCTCTACCGGACGGGTCGGTGATGTTCGATTTTAGCGGTAAGCAACATGCCGCTCGTCGAAATCGAAGGAATGCTCAAATGCCGACGGAATTGATCACGAACTTGCTGACGGCCGCCGTGGTGTTCGGCACCTCGACATCGCTGGGACATGCCGCGTCTTCCGGCCAAAAGGCCGAAATTGGCTTCGTGGAGGTCACTAAGGACATCACGCTGAGAAGGATGGTCGTCCACTCGGTGAACCCAAAAGGAACAGTGCTCTTTCTTCACGGCTTTCCCGAAACCTTGTTCGTCTGGAAGGATATCTCCATGGCGCTGGGCGACGAATTTGAAGTCCACGCCTTCGACTGGCCGGGATTTGGACAGTCCACAAGACCTGCGGTCGAAAAGTTCTCCTATGCGCCCACGGACTACGCGGACGTTCTGAAGGCCTACATCGAGAGGGCCGGCATCGATCGGTCGAAGCTGACGATCTACGCAACGGATATCGGTGCCCTGCCCGCGCTGCTTCTTGCGATCGAAGAGCCGGATATCGCCAAGAACATCGTCGTCGGCGACTTCGCGCCATTCAACCGGCCCGAATACATGTACGAGAGCCTGCAGAACCTGAAGACGGAGCCGTCCGCCTCACAGACCCGTGCCTACATGAACAAGACCAGCGCGGAGATATTGACGAACGTCTACAGGCGGGGCCTCTCGAAGGAGGAGCAGTTTGATCTTCCGACAGACGTCCAGGAAGATATGAACCGTGGGTGGTCCCATGGCGATCTGACTTCGGCCGACGCCTTCTACCACTACTACGCCAAGTTCACACGCGATCAGGACTTCCTCGAAGCCAACCTCGACAAGCTGAAGACTCCGATCAAGGTAGTCTGGGGCGAGAAGGATCTGTACATCAACAAGGACATGGGCGTCGAGCTCGCCAAGAGAATCGAAGCAAGGCTCGATGTTCTTCCCGGCACGGGACATTACCCGCATCTTCAGAAGCCGGCGCGGACTGTCGACGAGGTGCGCGCATCAGCCAGATGAGCGCATTGCGTCCGATTGGCCGGCGTTCCCGTAGCTGCCGCTGGTTTCACGAAGCCGCGGCAATGCCCAGTCGATGAAGGACCGCACCTTCAAGGTGAGCGGGCCCTGTCGGGAGTAGACGATGTGGATTGGTCGGGGCGGCCCGTCATACTCCGTCAGGATCGGTACAAGGTCACCAGATCGTAAGTGTTCCGGAATCTGGTAGTCGAAGAGGCGCGCTATGCCCGCCCCACCTAGCGCTGCGGCGACACAGTTGGCCGCCGTATTGACCTCGAGACGAGTCCGCGGCAGGGCCTCGACAGGAGCCCCGTCAACCTGGAACGTCCAAAAGAACGTGCGGTTGTTGAAAATGATCCCGTCGTGTCCTGACAGATCGCCAGGATGTGCGGGAATTCCACGCTTCGCCAGGTATCCGGGGCTGGCGCAGGTGAGCAGATGGAACTCGCCCGCCTTGACAGCATACAAGGAACTGTCCTCAAGGTCGCCGAGACGAATGGCGATGTCGACCTGCTCGTTGACCAGATGAACCGAGCGGTCGAGAGACAACAGGTTCAATGACACCTCCGCGTGCCTCTCCATGTAGCTCAGGACGATCGGGAGGACGTATCGGTTTCCGAACTCGACCGGCATGGTGATCGTCAAGGTTCCACGCGGCGTCTGATATTCCCCTGACGCGCGTCTTTCCGCCTCCTCGAGGTCAGCCATGATCTTTCGTGCAGCCTCGACATATTCGCGCCCGGCGTCGGTAAGCTGCAGGTTCCGGCTTGTACGAACGATGAGGTTTGCGCCGAGGAACCGCTCCAAGTCGGCCACCTTGCGGCTGACGCTGGGCAACGGAGCATTGAGCCTCCTGCTTCCGGCGGAGATGCTCCCGGCGTCCACGACGGCAAGCAGCACCCGCATCGCATCAAGTCTATCCATGACGGCCACCAAGACGATGGATCTGGTTGTAATACAGTTTCGTTTCACTGCAAAGAACGCGGATTCTACGTTACGCCAACTGCTCCGACCCCTGCAGCCTAGGCTCAGCGAAGTGCAGGGATATTTACGTCGGAGGAAAATCCGGGGATGAGTAGTTCGCAAGTCAGCGTCTGCGGAGCTCGGAAATGGATCGTATCGATGCAATGAAAGTGTTTATCACCGCGGTGGACGAGGGTAGCCTTGCAGGCGCCGCTCGCAAGCTGAGGCGGTCTCCGACGGCGATCAGCCGGGCATTGAGCTCGCTGGAGGCGCATGTCGGCGTCGAGCTGCTGCATCGTACCACCCGAAGTCTCAAGCTCAGCGAGGCCGGGCAGCGCTATGCAGCTGCCTGCCGGCGCGTGCTCGTCGACCTCGAGGACGCCGACATGGTTGCCGGCGGGGAGCGCGCGTCGCCTCGGGGTACGTTGACCATCTCCGCGCCTCCGATTCTGGGCGAGGAGGTCCTGCGGCCCATTCTGGACGACTTTCTCGAACTCCATCCCAGCGTCTCCGTTCGCTTTCTGATGCTGGATCGGTTCGTAAACCTCGTCGACGAGGGTGTGGACCTCGCGCTTCGCATCGGCAACCTAACCGACTCGTCTCATATTTCGACCCGGATCGGCGGTGACGTCAGGCGTGTGATCGTGGCGTCGCCGCGCTACCTCGCCAGCAATCCGAGCATCGTAGAGCCGGCCGACCTTACCAAGCACCAGATCATCGCGTTCAGCAACTTCGGGCTGGAGTCCTGGAGCTTCAATCCGGCGAAAGGATCTTCGATTCCGAGAACGGTCCATTTCACGCCGCGCTATGTGGTGAACAGCGTGCGCGCCGCCGCGGCGTCGGCCGCGGCGGGCGTTGGCCTGACGAGGCTATATTCCTATCACGTCGCGAAGTACGTTCGGGACGGCCAGTTGAAGATCGTGCTTGCGGACGACGAGTTTCCTGCGCTTCCTGTCCATCTGCTGACGCCCCAGGGCCGCACGTCCGTGCCGAAGGTGCGAGCCTTCATAGATTTTGCGGTTCCCCGCCTCCGCGTTGAACTCGCCCGCATAGCGGCCGAAGCAGGTTCAATGCTGTGATTATGCCGAAAACCGGACGATTGTCTGCCAATCGCCAGCAATTCTCCCGAACATCGTATGCATCTAAATCAGTAGCACCGACGCCGAGGGCGTAGGGCGGCTCCGAAATCTAAGCCGCTGTACTTGAAAGGATGCACATCATGAGCAGTCAACAGAAGGTCGCCATCATCACCGGTGCTTCCCAGGGCATTGGGGAAGGACTGGTGCGGGCATACCGCGAGCGTGCCTATCGCGTCGTCGCGACGGCGCGGTCGATCAAGCAGAGTTCCGACGAAGGCGTTCACACGGTCGCCGGGGATATCGTGAACCCGGAAACGGCGGAGCGCGTCGTTAGGGAAGCGCTGGAGCGCTTCGGACGCGTCGATACGCTTGTCAACAACGCCGGCGTCTTCCTCGCGAAACCCTTTGTCGAGTTCACGCAGGAGGATTTCGACCACAACATCGGCGTCAATGTCGCCGGCTTCTTCCATATCACGCAGCGTGCCGCCAGGGAGATGTTGAAACAGGGCTCCGGCCATATCGTGAACATCACGACGAGCCTCGTCAACCAGCCGATCGCCGGCGTTCCGGCCGCGCTTGCCTCGATTACCAAGGGCGGCCTGAATGCGGTGACGCAGGGGCTTGCAATCGAGTTCGCGAAGACGGGCGTACGTGTCAACGCTGTTTCGCCCGGCATCATCAAGACGCCGATGCACGCGCCTGAAAAGCACGAATTCCTCTCTGCGCTGAATCCGGTCGGCCGTATGGGCGAAATTCGCGACATCGTCGATGCAGTCCTCTACCTCGAGAACGCGAACTTCATCACGGGCGAGATCCTTCATATCGACGGCGGCTCGAACGCCGGCCGCTGGTAGGCTGAACAAGGTGGTGGCCCAGCCTCTGTCCGGACCACCACCACGTGCGGCGCAAGGCCGCTTGCGCCAGCGCATCACACTATCAAACCAAAGCTTTCGAAAGGAGGAAGCCATGCCGATCGTCACCGTACAGGTCACCCGCGAGGGATCGACCTCAGACCGAAATTCAGTCACAGCGGAAGAAAAAGCCGCCATCATCGCAGGCGTCAGCGAGGTTCTGCTCGACGTCCTCAACAAGCCTTTGGAATCGACCTATGTCGTGATCGAGGAGGTTGACCTAGACAACTGGGGCTGGGGTGGGCTGCCGACCGTGCAGTACCGGAAGCAGCGCGCCGAGGCGTCTGGAACGTAAGACGGTTTGTCACGAAGGATTGATACGGACGAGGTCGCGGCTGAGCCCGCCGCGACCTCGTCCGGAGAACGGCAGACGTCGGTATTGGATCTGACGATTGAAGGAAGCCACAAACGGGACGTTGAATTCAACGGTGGCGTTCTTGCCCCGGAGGAGCATACGAGGGCCGATGCCATGATGACCAGACTGTCTCCTCGTCATTTAACAGTTAGGCTATTCGGCGCTACCGGTGTAGTGGACACGGTTCCGCCTCTCCCACTGCGCCAGGCGCCGCCGCTGAATTATCGCGGGCTGCCGAGGCGTGGCTCAGATTTCTAAATGTGGATCGACGGCGGGGTGTGTCCCATTCGCAAGGCGAACGCCAGTGCGGTCATCGCTACGACCAAACCCACAATGTAAAACGCAACTTGAACCGAACTTTTGTGCATGACCACAGCGTTGGCGCGGGGATCGGAGAGTTTTCGGACTCTGATCTTTGATGCCGTCGTTTACGAGGTGGTTGCAATGCGACGGATGGATTTCGGGTGTGCGCACGCGAGCATCCGATTGAGAACGGCGCAGCCGATGGCAACCGCGGTCTGTTGCGCTCCGAAGGTTCGTGCGCGCAATCGGCCACCGATGATCGACTTGTAGCGACCGATCGCAGCCTCGACCAGCGAACGCTTGCCGCAGCCAGTCGCAGTCTGCCACTTCATTCGTCCGTCCGTGTTGATCGCCGCGATATGTTGGTCTCGTTGAGTAGGACAGCTCGGTGTCCGGCCTTTCCACCGCGTTGGCGCGGGGCGGAATGACAACGGCAGCATCGGCGCTGTGCTTGACGACGGTGTCGTAAGTCGGGTTACCGTCATAGGCTCCATCGGCCGTGAACTGACCGATCTGAGCGTCGATCTGGTCGAGTAGCGGCTCCACCTGCGAGGCGTCACCAGCGTCTTGGTCGGTCATGACATGGGCGATGATCTCGCCGCTGTCGGCATCCAGCGCCAGATGCAACTTCCGCCAACTGCGACGAGATCTGGCACCGTGCTTCTCCTCCAACCACTGGCCCGCGCCGTAGACTTCAAGCCCGGTGCTGTCGATGAGGACGTGCACAGGCCCTTCTGCTGAAACGGAGCGGCCTCGCCGTCTGTCAAATGATCGACCCCTCCGTGCCCGTCGGCTCAGCGTCGTGTGATCGGGGACGGCGAGATCCAATCCCATCAGCTTCAGCACCGATGCCAGCAAACCCTCCGTCTGGCGCAGCCGCCAGCCGAACACCAGGCCCAGCGTCAGAGCGGTCTCGATCGCAAGATCGGAATAGCGCGGTTGACCGCCGCGCGTCGTCCGCTTCGGCGCCCCCCACGACGACAAAGCTTCCGCGGTTATCCACAGCGTCAGGCTGCCACGCCGGCGAAGGCCTGCCTCGTACTCTGCCCAGTTCGTCACCTTGAACTCCATCTTGCCAATACGATGGCGGCGAGCGGCATTGTGTTTGAAAGGCATCGTTGCAAAAAACCAGTTATTGCACTTGCCGATCACCTATGCCAACGCGATTAACGATCCGCGCACCAAGGTCGGTCGTCTTGAGAGCCTACGGAAGGTGGTCATCCAAGATCGGAGTTTGTCAGTTATTCCAAACTTCGAACAACCGCAATGTTTGGAGCGGGCGCACAAGCGCCCGCTCTGCACACTCAGCCTGAGCTTACGCGATCGTTAGACCGAAGAGCAGCCGGCATTGCAAAGAGCAGGATTACGCCACACAGCAAGCAAAGCGCTCCGATAACATAAAGAGCTGGGGTTGTACTGCCCGAGTAATCTTTCACAATCCCCACCAGATTGGGACTGACGATACCTCCCAATTGACCGAGCGTGTTAATGAGCGCGATGCCACCTGCGGCCTCAACGCCAGTCATCATCTTCGGAGGCAGTGTCCAGAAGGTCGGAATGGCAGCTACGACACCCGCTCCCAGGAGCGCCAAGGCGCATATGAGCATGACGATGTTCTTGTCGAAATAGCCTGCAGCAAAAAAACCCAACGCGGCAGCGAAGATCAGCGCGGCCACGAACTTCGCCCGCTCACCTGAACTGTCGGAAAGACGGCCGACGACGATCATGCTGATTGCACCGCAAATATAAGGAACTGCGGTCAAAAAGCCGGTGAAGGCGGGATTGTTGCTGCCAGCAGTTTTGATGAGATCAGGAGCCCAAAAATTCAGGCCATAGGAAGCGATCTGAATGAGGAAATAGATAAAGCCGAGCAAGAGCACCCCCGGCGCCGCTAGCGAACGCCAGAATGAACTCCTTCCAATCGCTTCTGACTGCTTTCGCAACTGGCCAGAAATGAGGGCTCGTTCGCTTGGTTTCAGCCAGTTAGCGTCTTCGACTCGATCGTCAAACCGCATTAACACGATAGCGCCTAAGAGGAGACACGGGAGCCCGCCGACGAGAAAGAGCCATCGCCAGCCCTCCAATCCGAGGGAGCCATCTAGGTACTTGAGCACCAGGCCGGAGACGGGTGCGCCGATAATCCCCGAAAAGGCGGTTGCCAAAAAGAAGGTCGATGTCATCCGCCCACGGTATTTCTTCGGAAACCATAGGGTAAGGTAATAAATGATACCTGGAGCGAAA
This sequence comes from Rhizobium sp. P32RR-XVIII, assembly GCF_012641395.1. Classification (GTDB taxonomy): domain Bacteria; phylum Pseudomonadota; class Alphaproteobacteria; order Rhizobiales; family Rhizobiaceae; genus Rhizobium. The sequence continues at coordinate 11,533 of NZ_JABAIH010000008.1, forward strand.
CCAGCTTCCATTGCACCGATGATGAATCGCAGTGCATAGAACTGCCATTCAGTGTGGACGAAGATCATGGCCGCGGTCGCTATGCCCCACGAGATCATGATCCTTGCGATCCAACGGCGTGGTCCGAAGCGGTATAGAAGCAGATTGCTAGGTACCTCGAACAGGACATATCCAAGGACGAAAAGGCTCGCGCCAAACCCGTATGCGGCATTGCTGAGGCCGAGATCAGTCTGTAATGCCGTCTTTGCAAAGCTAATGTTGATGCGATCGAAGAAGGCAAAAAAATAGCAGACAATGATAAGCGGCATCAGCCGCCAGGCAATCTTCCGTATAACGCCGTCTTCCGCCGATGCACTTTCCGCGCGATCGGACGAGTCTATTATTGTTAGGGTCATTTTTCCTCCGACTCCTCCAAGAGCGACGCTGATGCAGCGCCGATATTTTACGCAGACCGTTTGATGTTTGGCTGCGGATGCAAATCACTCGCGAGACCCGCTTTCGCCAACTGGCCCGGCGTTTCGTGACCAACCAGTTTCGGCAGCTCTGCCGAAAGGCGCAAAAGTTCGCGAAGATTAATCCCTGTCGGGACATCGATCTCGTGAAAGAAATTCACAAGGTCCTCCGTACATACATTGCCGGAAGCTCCGGGCGCAAACGGGCAGCCTCCGAGCCCTCCCAACGAACTGTCGAAACGACGTGCGCCAGAACGAAATGCTGCGTCAACATTGATAAGGCCAAGGCCGCGCGTATTGTGAAAATGCAAAGTAAGGTCGTTAGGCGAGACAAGAGCCAACGACAACTCCACCAAAGTCGTCACCTGGACGGGATTTGCCATGCCAGTGGTATCTGCCAAAGTGATCGAGGTGGCTCCAAGATCGAAATATCGTTTGATTGTGTCGGTGATTTTCGAAGTCAGTTGCGGCCCCTCGAAGGGGCATCCAAATGCGGTAGCTATCGTAGCATTGACATTGATCGAGGCTCCGTTTGCGATGGCAACCACCGAGCCCAGTTCCAAGAAAGACTGCTCTCGTGTCATACCCATATTCGCGAAATTGTGTGTTTCGCTCGCGGACATAACGAAATTCAATTCATCCGCTTTGGCGTCGATGGCCCGCTCGGCACCCTTGGTGTTCGGCACGAGCGCAGAGTAAATAGTATTCGGCCGCCGCTTTATGCCGGCGAAGACCTCGGATGCATCCTTCAGCGAAGGGATTGCCTTTGGTGAGACAAACGAACTGACTTCGATCCGCTTGATACCTGAATCCGCAATCGCGTTTACGAGGGCAATCTTCTCGCCTGTCGGAACCCATCGTTGCTCGATCTGAAGGCCGTCCCGCGGACCAACTTCTTGAATCGTCACGCCATCTAACGGGATCATTGGATCACTCCGGATCGGCGAAGATGTTGAACGTCCTTCCCGTCATAACCCATGTCAGCAAGAACACTTTCAGTATGTTCGCCGAGCATCGGGCCAGGCCATCGAACACCTCCGGGGGTTTCTGACAGCTTCGGCGTGATGCCCGGCATCTTGACCTTTATATCTCCGGGCAAGCTTGTCTCGAGGATCATATCCCGCGCAAGGTAATGCGGGTCGGTCACTATATCGGCGACGGAATAAATCTTACTGGATGGAACATCGGCAGCTGCCAGTTTTTCCAGCACTTCCGCGATGGGATGGCTTTGGGTCCATGTGCTAATGGCAGCGTCGAGCATCTCGACTTGCGCGACACGTCCATCGTTTTGCGCGAGTGCCGGATCATCCGCGAGGTCGATACGATCGATCACTCGCATCAACCGCTTGAAGATCGCATCGCTATTGCCGGCAATGACGACATAGCCGCCATCTGCCGTTGGATAGGTGTTCGAAGGCGCGATGCCGGGAAGCGCTCCACCAGTCCTCGTTCGAACGTGCCCCATCAAATCATACTCAGGAACAAGACTTTCCATGAGATTGAAGACGCTTTCATAAAGCGAGACATCGACGACCTGCCCCCTGCCTTGGCCAGTCTTGACACGCAGAAGCGACATCAGCGCTCCGATGACTCCGTGGAGCGATGCAAGGCTGTCTCCAATACTGATCCCCGCGCGAGCAGGAGGACTATCAACGTCCCCTGTCGTATAGCGGAGCCCGCCCATTGCCTCGCCTATGGCGCCGAAACCCGGTTGATCACGATAGGGGCCGGTTTGGCCATAACCAGAGATGCGAACCATCGTCAGGTTGGGGTTAAGGGCGGACAGCGTCTCCCAGCCGAGCCCGAGCTTCTCAAGTCCACCGGGGCGAAAATTTTCAATTATGACATCTGCACTCGTGGCAAGTTCGCGAGCAATTTCGACACCCTCAGGCGTTTTGAGGTCAACCGCGATGCTGCGCTTGTTACGGGATTGGAGATACCACCACAGCGATGTGCCTTGATGTAGCTTGCGCCATTTGCGTAACGGATCACCGCTCCCCGGTTGCTCGATTTTGATCACATCCGCTCCAAATTCAGCCATCAACCGCGCTGCAAATGGTGCTGCGATAAGCGTGCCGAATTCGACAACCTTGATCCCGATCAGGGGTCCATTCATTGCGAAGTCTCCTCCGTTTCAATTTGGAGGATGGTTCTCTATTCCGATCGCGAGGTCCAATGGTCATTTTTCAACGCTTGTTCTCGTTTGGAGAACGGTTGCCAAGGCTTTCGCCCACTGCCTCGACCGGATGCATCGCGGATATGACCGCACGCGCTCCCAATTGGCGTGGGATCGCTGCGAATGGCTGTCGAGACTGGAATAACTATTGGTAGCTGTGTTGTTCTCGATTGCCGGTGAGGTGGTTGAACATCATGAGGCTGGCGACGGGCAAATCATGTACGCTTTTGACAACCACCGATAACTGCCGCTCCGCCCAGATGTCCCTGAGGGGCAACGCTTTAATGTCCATACCCGTGCTCAAGACATCGAAGGCGCGGTTCGGCATCAGTCCCACTCCCATGCCCGCTTGGACCATACGACATACCGCATCGAAGCCCGGAACATGAATCCTGAGTTTGAGCGACTTGCCAACTTGCTGGGCGCTATACTGTGATCTCAGATAGATTGAGCTCGTTGCGAACAACGCGACATGATCAAAGTCTAGCGTATCGGCAAAAAAGATATCCTTGGCAGCCGATAGCGGATGATTGGAGGGTACCACGATGACAAGCTGGTCCTCCCGATAGTCGAAACGCTCAAGGCCCCGAATATCGACATCGTCGGAGCAGATGCCGATATCTGCGACACCATCCTCGACACCGCGAACCACATCGGCGCTCGGGCGCTCATGAAGATCGAGCCGAAGCGATGCATATTCGTTGAAGAATTTTGGGAGATCGTCCGGCAGAAATTCAACAATGGCGGAAAGGTTGGCCAGCATCCTGACATGACCGCGTACGCCGGCAGCGTACTCATTTAGCTCGACTGCGATCTTCTCGATATTCAGCAGTGTCCGACGCGCGTGATGTAGAAGTGCTTCTCCCGCCGGCGTTAGCTTCATGCCTTGCGGAGTCCGCTCGAACAAGGAGACTTGCAGTGTCTCTTCCAGACTGTGCAGCCGTTTGCTGACCGCCGATGGCGCAATAGCTTCGCGTTCTGAAGCCCGACGAAGGTTTCCCTCCTCGTGTATGGCAATGAAAAGCTGCAATGTGGTGAGGTCGAGCCGTTTGACGACATTCGCGATCTTGGAACTCGACATAGTGTCAGACATCGGGGCCTCCGCAATACATGCTTTAAACTGTATCCCGTCTTCCGCGCCTGAAGTAATCAATCTTGCATGTATGGAGCGTGCCCTGTAGCTTGATACGCTACTTGATGCTCATCGCTTGGTGAAAAATGCCAAAAGCAAAATTAGACAGAATCGATCTAAAAATAATTTCCCTGCTGCAGAACGATGGACGCATGACTGCACAACAGCTGGCTGAGCAGGTCGGCCTATCACCGTCTCCATGCGCACGCCGCGTAAGAATTCTCGAGGAAACTGGCGTTATAAAAGGCTATGCTGCGGTGATAGACGAGACCGAGTTCGGGTTGTCAGTCAGTGCTTTTGCTTCAGTCAAGCTCACCCGACAACATGAGGACGACCTTGACCGTTTCGCCAAGGCAGTCAGCCGTTGGCCGGAAGTCGTGGATTGCTACCTGATGACCGGACAGCGAGATTATTTGCTGCGTGTCCTGGTTCGAGATCTTGCGGGGTATGAGGCTTTTCTCAAAGAAAAGTTGACACGGCTCGAGGAGGTGGCGTCGATTGAAACAAGCTTTGCGTTAACGCAGGTCAAGCGGTCAAATCACCTGCCAATCGAATGACCGGTTCAAACCAACGAAAGTATCTCCAGCACATTGTGACGAGGTGTCCGAGGCCAGTTGTAAGCGCCTGATGGGGTTTCACTTTGGAAGTGTTGGCCAACGGAGTTAACGATCCGCGCACCAAGGTCCAGCCGCTCTGCTCGCCACTCACATTCATCGTGTCCGCGCCATGGCCCATTGGAAAATAGTGACGAGTGCCATTGCCTGATCTCAGGCAGCAGAGCGGTCGTTCGTTCTCCTCTCGATAATGTGACAACTCCGCTTAAGAACAGCACGCTCAAGATCTACAAGAACTTGCCGCACGGCATGTGCACGACCCATGCCGATGTAGTGGACCCCGACCTACTAGCCTTCGTGAAGGCGTAACATTCTGGCCGGCGCGCCGTTAGTCTCTCAGACGGCGCTCCGGTGTACCCGGAAGGAACAGCACCGTCCCCAAGCAATCACTAGGCAGGGACGACACTTGTCATCGGGAACCTGACGTCCGCGATTGATTGTGTGAAGATGATCGGCAAAGCGCCAGTCGGCATCTTGGCTCGTCAGCGGTCTTGACTGATGTCAGCACAGCTTGATCATCGCTATCGCATTGGGCGTTGTTACGGACATATCGTTTGTAAAGCATCATACCAGGTACTCTGTCCGATGGATAACGCAGGATGGCGGCTCCATCGCGAGCAATAGCTTGCTGAGCGGCGGCGCAGGTCGTTGAACCAACATTTAGCCGCTCGACTGCAAATGAAGGCTCCGCCGCAAATATGAGCGTAAAGGGTATAAGGCTGGTCCTTTTCATCGATTTAGCCTCCCTGTGTTAAACGGGATTTGAGCAGGGTGCTGTCCTCCAAAATATGAGCAAGATCGCGAAATCTGGCGGCAAGTACCGCAGAGGTCCAGACAATGCAGTCCTAGGTGTAAATGTGATTAATTCTCGGAACTATGTCCTTTCGGGCGTATGAGACCGGGAGCATAATTTTCGGTCATTCCAATCCAAAACAGAAAGAGTCTCGACATGCACGATTATGATTGTTGCAACACACCTCGCCGATCCTTCTTACGTGGCGTCGCCGGGATCACGGCGGCGAGCGCGCTCACGGCGGCTGGTACCGCAAGCGCGCAGACGGCCACCACTGACCCCTATGCCGATCCAGCAAATCCGGGCCTTGAAAAGGGCAACATGAAGGTGGATCGGTCGCGTGCGGCCCTGGTAGTAATCGACCCGCAAATCGATTTCCTGAGCCCAAAGGGCCATGCCTGGCCGGTCGTGGGAGAGAGCGTGACCGAGCACAACGTGGTCGCAAACCTCGGCCACCTTTTCGAGGCCGCCAAGTCAGCCGGCATCGTCGTGGCAATTTCGCCGCACCACTATTACCCTTGGGACCATTCGTGGAAAATCCAGCCCCCCTCGAAGTCTTCCAGCATGAGGCCGGCATCTTCGATCGAAAAGGCCCATACACGCTGGACGGATTCCGTGACTCCGGCGCGGATTTCCTTCCGGACCTTAAAAAATACATCGAGGACGGTAAGACGATCATTTGCTCGCCGCACAAGCTGTACAGTCCGGCAGCCAACGACCTGCCATTGCAATTGCGAAAGCAGCGCGTTGACCAGATCGTCCTCGCAGGAATGCTCGCCAACATGTGCGTCGAGTCGCATTGCCGCGATTTCCTCGAACTTGGCGTCGAGGTCGGCGTGGTTCGCGACGCGGTTGCCGCGCCGAAGCTTCCGGAAGGGGACGGCTATCTCTCGGCGCTGATCAATTTCCGCTACATGCCTAACGGTCTTTGGACGACGGAAGAAGTTGTCCAGATGCTGGCCCAGGCATAACTCTGGGATCATTTCCCCAGACGGACCAGGCGCAGAATGCCCGGTCCGTTCTCTGTTTGCAAACGCATTGTCGACGGCGATGGCAAAAAGGACTGGGGAGCGAGATGACAATTGGCTCTCCAGACCTGTTTGCCGTTGTGGGCTCGATCGGAATCATCTGCTAGTTGTAATCATGACCCCAGAACGATTTTCTGAATGCCTCCTGCATATCCGATGGACGCCGATCAACATCGCGTCCGCGCTTCAATGCGAACTGTCGTGGATCGAAGCGCTCGAAGCCGGGAACGAGGAAATTCCTGCAGGCCTGGCTGCCTGGTTGGAAACACTGGCACAGGCACACGAGGCTCTGCCGCCCCCAACTACATACTGTGGCAGGAGATCAAAGCTCTAAGTAGATCACCGCTTTGTCCTGCGCGCCTGGACGCATGACCAGAAGCTGCGGCATGCGTCATATAAGGGGCTTCGAGAGGAGCAGGGCGAGGCGGCGGTTTATGAAATTTAGCGTTGGCGTGCGGGCCGGAGTTCAGCTCCATATAGTTCGGGCGCCGTGGTCTTGATGACCTTGCCCCCAAGTTTTATCCAGTTTTGAGTTCTTTTTGACGTGCTCCCGGCAAATTGAGCCATTTGGAACTGGAATTGTCCACTTATGATCCCTGCGGGGACATTGGGGAGAATTCCATGAAGGCGTCGAAGTTTTCGGAGGCGCAGATCGCCTTCGTGCTGAAGCAGGCAGAAGACGGCACACCGATCGCCGATGTTTGCCGCAAGGCGGGGATCTCGGACGCGACGTGCTACAACTGGCGCAAGCGCTATGCCGGCCTGATGCCGTCGGAAATGAAGCGGCTGCAGCAGCTCGAGGAAGAGAATGCTAAGCTGAAGCGGATCGTCGCTGACCTGTCGCTCAACAAGGCGATGCTGCAGGACGTGCTGGCAAAAAAATTCGAGGCCCGCCCGCAAGCGTGTGCTTGTCGACGGGGTGAGAGCCGATTGGAGGGTCTCGACCCGCCGCGCCTGTTCGGTGCTGAAGATCGATCGGTCGCTCTATGTCTACAAGTCCAGGCGCGGCGAGCAGGCCGAGTTGAAGCTGAGGATCAAAGACATCTGCCAGACGCGGGTGCGCTACGGCTATCGGCGCGTGCATGTGCTGCTCAAACGAGAGGGCTGGTCGGTCAATCCGAAGCGAATCTACCGCCTTTAAAAGGAGATGGATCTGCAGCTCCGCAACAAGGTCCCCAAACGCCGTGTGCGGGCGAAGCTCCGGGAGGATCGCTGCGCGGTGACGCAGTCCAACCAGGTCTGGGCGATGGATTTCGTCCACGACCAGTTGGCAACCGGCCGCAAGCTCCGTGTTCTGACGGTGGTCGATACCTTTTCGCGTTTCTCTCCCGTCGTCGATCCACGCTTCAGCTACCGCGGCGAGGACGTCGTGCTGCCCCTGGAACGGACTTGCCAGATTGTCGGCTATCGAAGACGATCCGGGTCGACCAAGGCAGCGAATTCATCTCACGTGACCTCGATCTGTGGGCCTACCAGAAGAGAGTCGTCCTCGATTTCTCCCGGCCTGGCAAGCCGACGGACAACGGCTACATCGAAAGCTTCAACGGTAAGTTCTGGGCCGAGTGCCTGAACACTCGCTGGTTCCTGAGCCTTGACGACGCGCGGGCGAAAATGGAGGATTGGCGTAGAGACTATAACGAGTTCCGGCCACACAGCGCGATCGGCAACAAGGTGCCGATTTCGCTGATGAACGGCTCATCGGCCCCAGCGCCGACCTGGGCCTTAACCGCGGAAAATTCCAGCTCTGGCTGGCCCAACATCGGGTAGCACTTCATTAATTATGGAACCGCTTCTTATTGACTGCCATCCGAAAAATCGGAACGAAAACCGGATTGTTGGGAACGAAACGCGAAAAATCGGAATCTACGGCCGAATTAGCGTAGAACACGCAAAATCATCCCACGTCCGCACCAAGATAATGGCTGTCGGCGAAGTGGCAATCGAACTGCAGGTCTCCACCGTATTCTGTGTTAGAAGCAAATACTGGCGACGCCAACGCGGAGGGTGCGAATGGGTTTCTTACACAAGCGCATAGGCCTTGGTCTTGCAGGCTCGCGATCTGGTTGGCGTGACGATAAAATTCTGCGTGGCCTACTGCTAAAATGCCATCAGATTTATTCACCTGCTATTTTCGCCGAATCTGTCAAAGATAGCGACAACTGCACAAGCTCCGTTTAACCGATGACTCTGCAATTTCGCTTTCGCCAAGCCGCAATCGTCGCGCATATCAAGAGCGCAATGCGCGGTGCCCTTGCCTCGGCGGTTGGGGCGACCGCGGTTGTTTGCTTGTTAAGCCTGCTTGTTCCCGAACATCCGTTTTGGGTAGAATTGAGCGCTGTGGCGTTGATATCAGCGGCTGTTACATTTCCTCTGCAATTTGCGCGTCACCGACGCAAAAAAGCGCTTCGTGATCTCCAAAAAGAACTTCAACACGCCCTCCATCGCGATCCCGTCACAGGTACACTGTGCGCCGAGGCATTTGCGACCTCGGTCGAGCATGCGATAGACCGCAGGCGCGTGAGCACCGCGGAAAGCCCGGATGGCGTCATACTCGTTCTCAGGGTCGGCAATTTTGATGAGATCGGTCGTCGCTATGGACCGCAATGGGCAGATACACTGCTTCAATCGATTGCTCGGATCGTGCATTCTTCCGTGCGCTATGGTGATCTCGTCGCCCGGCTTGCCCCCGACGAACTCGGGATCTATCTGCCAAGCGCAACAACGGAAAATGTCAGCGACATCTGCGAGCGCATTCGCGCGCGGGTATACGAAACCACCTTCACAGCCGGGCAAGAGCGGCAGATATCCGTGACGGTGCGCTTTGGCGGTACCAGGGTCGGGGACCAGTCCGCCTTTCAGGCACTCCGCGAGGCTGCCAACAGCGCCGCCCTCGCGGAGGAACAGGCTGGCTCCCTCCTTTTCCGAGAGTTGTTTTCATGAGAGGGGCTTTCGGGCCTGCCAGGAATTCGGCCTTACAGCCTGTTGACAACGCCCCGCAACGCCCAGGAAAATCCGTCCGACGGCCTCGTCAAGAGACCGCTGCCACTGCGGCATGGTCCAGCCGAATGCCGAGGCGAACTTGGCGGTGGACAGTTGCGTGTTCAATGGGCGGGGCACCCGAGCGGCAAATTCGGCGGTTGGTATGTCACGAACCTCTGCCCACGCCCGCCGCGAGCGCGGCTTGAGGAGAACACGTGACGCGCGAAATCGGCCCATGAGGTCGTGCCGCTTCCCGCGACGTGATAGGTGCCGTATGCCGCAACCTCACCCATCGTAACGGCGGCACGCAGAATGGCATCGGCAATGTCGAGCGCTGACGAGGGATTGCCGCGCTGGTCTGCGACGACCGCGATTTCCTTACGCGCGCTCGCCAGCCGCAGCGTCGTCTTTACGAAGTTCGCCCCGAACGGGCTGTACATCCAGCTCGTCCGCGAGATGAGATGGCGGGGCGCCGCGCCGTAGACCTTCAGGGGCGCCAGCGCATCCGTCTCGCGGTAGCTGCCCCGCTTTTTTCCATCAAAGACGTAGTCGGTCGAAAGATGGACGATCGGCACTCCGAGACGGTTCGCCGCCTCGGCGACAGCCCCGGCGCCAACCGTGTTGATCCCATAGACCAGTTCCGGCTCACGCTCAGCCCGATCGACGGCCGTAGAGGCGGCGGCGGAAACGACAAGCTGGGGGCGCAAGGACGCCAGTGCCGGCTAGATGGTCTCGGGCCGGGCCAGATCAAGTTCGGGGCGCCCCAAGGTAAATAGCTCGACGTGGGGCAACGCTCGTGCCCGCTCCATCAAAGCCAAGGCGACTTGGCCCTTGGTCCCGGTTACGGCGATCCTCATGCCAGACGTCGCTGACGTTCGCCGAGACGCGTGCCTGAATAGCGCTGGTGCCGGATCGGCTCCCACCACCACCGGTTGGTCAGATACCAATCCAACGTCATGCTCAGCCCGTCATCGAACCCCAGCCGCGGCTTCCACCCAAGCTCTCGCTCGATCTTGGAGGGATCGATGGCATAGCGGCGGTCATGACCCGGGCGGTCGGGGACGAACGTCATGAGATCCCTGGAGCTTCCGCCCAGCACGCCCGGCCGCCGACCGTCGAGGAGATCGCAGATCCGCTCGACAACGGCGACGTTACTGCGCTCGGCGCGTGCACCGATGTTATCGCTTTCACCGGGCCTTCCATGCCTCACCACCAGTTCCAGCGCGCGCGCATGGTCCTCCACATGCACCCAGTCCCGCACGTTCAACCCAGTACCGTAGACCGGCAGCGGCTTCTCCTCAATGGTGTTGATGATCGTGAGCGGGATCAGCTTCCTCGGTGAAGAAGCCGCGCTCGTCTTCGTATCTGCGCGGCGCGCCTCGGCCGGAAGGGCGGATGGAGGCTGCGATGTCAAGCACGTCGTTGTCGTAGAAGTAGAGACCTGTGACCGCCCAGTTCGACTTGGAACTCGCAGGCTTTTCCTCGATCGCGTCGGCCTTGCCGGTTAGTGTGTTGAAGCTGACCACGCCATAGCGCGCCGGATCGTCCACGTGGTAGGCGAAAATGGTCGCTGTTGGGCGACCGCGTCCCGGCAGATTTCCTGGAGCCCGGCTCCGTAGAAGATGTTGTCTCCCAGAATGAGAGCGACCGGACTGTCTCCGACAAATTCGCGCCCGATGACGAAGGCCTCGACGAGCCCGTTCTGTTGCGCCTGCTCGGCATAGGAACTGGAAAGCCCGAGCGCGCTTCCGTCTCCTAGAAGGCCCTCGAAAAGCGGTCCGTCTCGCGGCAGCGTGATCACAAATATCTCGCGGATTCCCGCCAGCATCAGCGTGCCGAGCGGATAGTAGATCATCGGTTTGTCGTGCACGGGCAGCATCTGCTTCGAAACCGATATAGTACGGGGTCGAGCCGCGTTCCGCTGCCGCCTGCAAGAATGATCTCTTTCATGCGCTGTCTCCTGTTACCCTTTCGCGCTTCGCACATCGCGGTCGCGCCGGCCTCGGATACGGGAGCGGACAGATTAGACCCGTCATTTCGGCACCCCACCGCCGGTATTCGTTTCGGTGGCCGCGACGCCAGCCGGGCTTAAGACGCCGCAGCGCCAGACGCTGTAGACCGGTTGCGTATCCCAGTCGTAGTAGAACGCCGCTTCCAGCCTCCCTTCCTCCATCATCTCCGAGAAGCCGCGGCGCACGGCGCGGACCGCCTCTTCCCGCTCACGGTCGTCGAGTGGGCAGGAAAGCGCGGTGTTGGCAATGCCCCATTCGGTCACCCAGCACGGCTTGCCCTGCCCTTCGGGCTGGCAAAAATCAAGGAGCGTCGTCACGTAGCGCGCAAGCGCCGCGTCACCTTTGCGCCCTGGGTAGACATGGATGCCGTAGCCATCGACCAGCGCATCAATGCCCCGCTCGCGCAGGAGCGAAATAACCGCCCCGGGGTCGAGCCGTTCCATGCCACGGCGATCGGCCTCGCCAGTGCCGACATCGGAAAGCCCAGCTGAAATCAGAAGCGCGTCGCCGCTGTGCACCGTCGCCCGCAATTCTTCCCGAGTGACGCGGACGGTGCCGACATAGGCGTCGAGGCCGCGCTCGAACGCCGAGCGATTTGCAACTTCCGAAACCCTGCGCGGCGTCCGCCGCCCAGGGTTTTCGTAGACGACGAGGTCGCCATTGTAGGCGCTGTAATTTATCTCGTTTCCGGGTTCGACGGCGTCGATGCGGATGCCCATGCCGTCGATACGGCGAAGCGCCGCGCGCAGGTACTCACGGTAAAGATCGAGGTCGAGATCCGAAAGCCGTTGAACATCCCAAACGCGGCCCCAACCGGTGCGAGGACGCGTCTCCGGCGGATAGTAGTCCTTGTTCCCGAGCTGGATCTCGAGGAGTATCTTCAGCCCGAGCCGGTCCGCCATTTCGAGCGCTTCGATGCTCTTGTCTACCGGCCTTGACAGCGAAAGCCGGACATGGGTGATGCCGCTTGCCGCTATCTCCTTCAGCACGCGCTTCTGGTCGGCGCGGGAAAGCCAGGCGAGGTTTACCCGGTTAATGCCGATGCGATCGGGGAACACATCGTCCGCGTCCGCCAGCGGCGCCGGGGCTAAGGCCCAGAGCGCTGCCAGCGCGCAAGCGAGTAGCGCGCGCATTCGCGGCCTCGCCGTCATCCGCTCAAAGTCCGATCTGCCCTAAAGCGTTTCGGAAATTCGCCTCGCAGGCGGAATAGCGGTCGATCACGGCCTGCGTGTCGATCTTGCCGAGGAAATTGGCGAGATAGGCGCGCTTGTCCACCTCCCTGTTCCAAGTGGCCGCCTCGATATACGGGAAGCCGATGAATTCAAGCATTTCACGCATGCGGTCGTCGACCGCGATCATGAGCGCGGGCGTGCCGGCCTGCATGCCGATAATGCAGCCGTGGAAGCGACGGCCGAAGCAGAGATCGCGGGCGGACATCGCGGTGCGCCACTGGTTCGTATCGAAATAGACCAGCAGCTCGTATTTCAGCTGCCATTTCTCCGAGTGCTTGTATTCGGTCCCCCCGGTGATACGTCCGCTCGCCCGGTCATAGACGATGTCGTTGTCGTCGCCGATCAGGGAGAGATTGTAGGCAACCACTTCGTCCTGGACAACATAGCTTGCAACGCTGTCGGGTTTGAGCAGCGCGTGGGCATCGACGATCGTATCGGCAACGCTGCCGAGATAGCCGCCGAAGGTGATTTTCTGGGCTTCCGCCAGTCCGGGATTGGCAAGCGCCGAAAGCGAGCGCTTCATGTCGTCCGGCGAGAAGTAGAGCGACGGGCAGCCGGTCGGCTTGACGAACTTGATCCCCTGCTCCCGGAGGAACTCGGCGGTGAAATAGCCGCGCGTGAGGAAGAAGCTTTCCTTGTTTCTCAAGACCTCCAGGAACTTTAGCGTACCGGCCGGTAGCTGCTCCTTGAGGCCCTCCTTGCGCTGGATGCCGATGCCCATCACCACGACCGGCATCTTGAGCTTGGCGAAGATCTCCGCTTCGAGATCGGCGGAATAGCCGGGCCGCAGGAGATTGGCGGAGGCGAAGACGCACAAGTCGAATTCGCGGTTCACGCGTTCGTAGAGCTCGTTCGAATCCCGATTGTTGACGAGATGCCAGAACGGCAGATAGGTGACGTCATGGCCGCGCAGGCTTTCGGCCGCCCCTTCGCCGATCAGGTAGTTGCCGGTGTTGGCGATCCTCCTGACCTGCGAGATCAGGCCTTTCCTGGTCCTAGCATCGTCGAAATAGGGCCGGTGGATGACGGTCGTGCCGGACACGTCCGCAATCGTCCGCTGCAGATAGGATGGAATTCCCGTAAGCAAGATACGCATAACTGTCCTCTGAACCGAAAAGAGATGGCCCGGGGGCCGCTAGTGTCCGATGCCGATTTCACGAAGCGTGGTGCGGAAGGCGCGCTCGCGGTCGGAATATCGGTCGACAAGTTCGCTCGTGTTGAGCTTTGCCAGATGATCGGCCACGAACTCGGCGCGGTTCTCCGCCTTGTCGATCTCGGTGATGTCGACAGCGGGCAGGCCGGTGAAGCCGAGCATCTCGCGCATGCGGTCGTCCACCGCCACCATCAGGCTCGGCACCGCCGCCTGCATGGCGATGATCGATCCGTGGAAACGACGGCCGAGATTGAAGTCCATCGACGAGGCCCAGGCGCGCCACTGGTTGGTGTCGTAGAAAGTGCGAACCTCGAACCGCTGCTTCTCCCGCTCGGTGCCAGGGTAGGCCAGATCGCCGATCATCAGGCCCGATGCGGAATCATAGACACGCCCCTCGTCGTTGGGCTCCACCTTCATGTCGAAGTGGAGAAACTCGTCCTGCACGACGTATTGCGGAACGGTGTCCTGTGGGGCTAGCGCATTGGCGTCGAGGATCGCATCCTGATTGCCGCCGAGGTAACCTGAAAAGATCGTCCGCGCCTTGCCGATTTTTACGCTCGACAGCTTGGTCATGGACCGGCGCATGTTGTCCGGCATGAAATAGACGGAAGGGCAGCCAGTCGGGCGCACGAAGGAGAAGCCTTGGTCCTTCAGGAAGCCGGCCGACTCGTGGCCGCGGGTCAGGAAGTAGTGCTCACGCTCCTTCAAGATGGCCAGGAGCCGCTTCGTCCCCTCCGGAAGATTGTTCTCCAGGTCCTTGCGGTTTTGCAGGCCGATGCCCAGCATGACGATCGGCATGTTGAGCCGGCTGAGGACCTCAGCCTCGGCGTCCGCGGAGAGCCCCTTGCGCAACAGGTTCGCGCAGGTGAAGACGCAGATGTCGAAGTTGGCGTTGAACTCGTCGAACCCGTCGCCGTTCTTGCTCAAATTATAGAGATGCCAGAAGGGAACCTGCTTCGCATGCGGCGCAAGCGCGCGCAGGGCGCCCTCACCGATGAGGTAGTTGCCGGTGTTGCTGATGTTGCGCAGCTCCTGCAGGAAATCCTCTTTCGATTCCGGCTGCTTCTGCCGCTCGGCATAGGAGACGGACAAGCCGTCGGCGCCATTGGCAAGGCGCGTGTAGTGACCAGGAATACCCGTCACGAGAATTCGTGGACGCATTCGACTAAACCTTTCTGTTTCAGGGAAGCGGCGCGGCAATCAGCCGATCGCCGCGACCACGGAATTTGCCGCCGGCTGCTCGCGAAAGACTGCGGCGCGGGACAGTGATGAATTTTTCACGGAGCGATCGCTCCACGCGATGAAATCCGAGAAGGAGGAGGCCCATGACCGGCGCGCGGCGGTCCTGATGCAGCCCTCCATGAGCGGAGCGAGCCTCTCGCGATTGTGCGCAACCTCTCCGATGATCCGTGCCATCTCCCTCACGACCTGAGGATCGGAAGCGTTAATGAGGATGCCGTCCTCGCCGTCGGCAATGAGCTCGTCTACGGCGCCGACCGCAGTCGCGATAGGCACGCAGCCGAGCTGCTGCGCCTCGGCGATCATCAGCGGCGCGCCCTCCCAGCGTGACGGCATGACGAGAACGTCGGCCCAGCCCAGCGCCTTGATCAGATCCTTGCTGGCGAAGACGGGCGGGCGCACGTCGACGCCCAGGTCCTTCAATCGTTCGCTCCAAGATAAGCTGGAATCGCCGAGGATTTCCCCTCCGATGGCCCGGGCGTCGAAGGAGACGTTGGAGGCCCGTAGTTGCGCTAGCGTCGCCGCCAGTCGATCGATGCCCTTCTGCTGATCGAGCCGCCCCATGTAGAGAAGCCGCAACCGGTCGTCCTTGCGCTCGATCCGCCTGACCGCCAGAACCTCCGCCAGGGCCTTGGGCGGCACCGTGAAACTGGCACCATTGGCAACGGCGAAAACTTTCTCGTGCGGGACGCCGTAGCTGTGCAGATAGATCTTGAGCTGTTCGGAGCAGGTCAGGAAGGCATCGTAGCAATGCTCGTGGGCAATCGCTGCGAACGGCTGGCCGGCGGGCCTCTTGAAGGCCGTGTTGTCGACGACGTGAAGATAGCAGGCGGTGCGCGTGCCTTCGGAGCGCAGTCGCGCGATCAGGGGATGGACGGCCATTACGTGGTTGTTGATGACCAGGTCGAAGCCGGAAAGCTGTCCCTTCAGCGCCTCCCAGTCGACCGAATGCCCCTCGGCGATAAAGTCCTGCCCAAGGAAGGAACCCGACCCTCCCCAGGCCGGAATTCCCGCGTCCCAGAAGTGAATGTAGTCGAAGCTGGAATCGAATTCATCGATCACGTCCATCCGGGACGTGCCGAGCACGAAGAGATGGGTTTCGTAACCCGCCGCCTTCAATTCCCGGGCGGCCGCGTAGACGACTTTCTCGGCCCCGCCGAACGAGGCGTTCGGCACGAGTAGTGCTACGGTCCTCTTGCCTTCGCTGTGCCCGAGCGGCAGAACCGGTGATCCCCCAACTTCCTTGCGCAGCGCCTTGTGCAGATCGGCGTAGGGCACGAGCCGTGCCGGACGCCAGGTCCACCGCCTGCCCGCAGTCTCGCGCAGGGGACTCGCGGCAATCGCGTTGACGCAATTGATCATCACCTGCTGAGGCGTGATGAGAGAGCGGCGCGGGAGGCTTCTTGGAAAAGGGAAACGCACTTTCAGAACAGTCGATGTCGGCCATACTTGCTGGCTGCCGATCGAAGCGAACCAGTCCACCGCGTTGTTCTGGACCACGTCCTGGACGAGCCGGGTCGAAAGGAAAATGAGATCGGCGGGGCCGATTTTTTCTCCGCCCGCTCCATGAACGATCGGCTCGATCTTGCGCTGGGCGGCATCGTTGGCGAGCTGGACGAAGACGACGTTGCTGCTCTCGCTCAAGCGCTCAAGGTGGGCAAGCACGTTCGGCAGCATGCGCGAACGCCGGAGCAGGTCGAGCGCCGCGCCGCTTCCGGCGACCATGAACGGCGGGAAGTGTTCATTGTCGGGTTCGCCGATGCTGGCCCAGAACGCCGGGATGATGTCGTCGAGGCGAAGCATCGTCGGTGGCTTGGTGGGATCGGTAAAGAAGGAGATCGCCGTATCTTCCGTTCGCGCAAACAGGTAGCGCGGGCACTCCTCATGCTCGAAATCCACCAGCATCGGCCGCTGGAACAACGGCGTGTGGCGTTTGCGCAGGAAGCTTACCGACGTGGCGCGCTCTCGGTTCGCCTCCTTGAAGCGGCTTTCCGCCCGCAGCCTGTATTCGAAGACCGTGTCGTGGCAGGGCGTGCCAACGAAGCCATGCTCGATGCAGGACAGCCAGAACTCCCAATCCTCGAAGCCGTTCTGCCTGTCGTCGTTGAAGCGGACGCCCGCCTGGAAAACGTCGATCGAGATCATTGATCCCGTGTCGCAGATATTGTCGGTGATGCAGTGGACCAGCCGCGAATAGCGGTTGCCGTAGTGGGCGCGCCAGCTGACCGAAAACGTGTCGATATTGGTGTAGACCCACCCGCAACCACTGGATTGGAGCTGCCGGTAAAGCGTCTCGATGGTGCCGGGAAGGACGCGATTGTCGGCATCCAGGAAATAGACAGCCTTCGCCTCGGGAAAACGCTCAAGGACGAACTCAATGGTGCGATTGCGCGCGCCGCCTGGCCCGGCATTCTGGCCGAAAACGACATGGACGGTAGGATGGGCTGCGGCGTAGAGCAACAACTGATCGAACGTCTCGTGCCGCGGGTCGCCGTCGACCGAGATGACAATGACAACTCGGCAGTTGGGATGGTTCGAGGAGAGGACCGACTCGATCGCCTCCAGGGCAAGTGCCGCGTGGCCATAGAGGGGCATGGCCACGACGATCAGGTCGAGGAACTCCCTGTTACCGGACATCGGCGGACTCCGTCGATTGCTTGACCAGCCTGAAGCCGAATACCTTGAGCCAGGAGTAATCGACCGAATCCGTGACCGCGCGGCTGAGGATCATCAGATCCATCGGCCCGCGTAGCGGCTCTTCCAGCTGGATGTTGATGTTGACGGCCTGTTGGGAGTTGACTTCGCGCCACCCGCTGAAGAACGCCGATGGTTTCGCGGCGCCCTTTCGCGCCAACTCGGCCACCTCGGAGCGCGCATTCGAATTAGCCGGGGCGAGCAAAAAGCTGACCGCCGCAGGCTGCCCTTCCGGATGGTCGATGACGGCGCTTGCCGAGAAGGATATCGTTCCGGGCTCGACAGCACGGCTGATCGCTCCGGCAGAGATGCCGCTCGGCAGCGGGTGGCAGACGACGGCGTGCTCATGTTCAAGGAAGCGCACCGTCTGGAACTCAGGCACGATGGGCGTGACCGAGACGTCTACGATCTGGCTCAGTGTGTCGACTGCAAGGCGATAATCGACGATGTATTGGCCCTCGAGAAGGCTGCTTGGCGCAATCATGTTGGGCGCGCTTGCGGGTTTTACGCCAGGCAGCCCCGTGAACACCTTGAACGCCAGCGGGCGCAGATCGAGATCCGGATGCGGAAGTTCCGACCGTGCCGAATACCGCTCGCCGGCGATCGAATAGCCGAGCGAAAGGCCGACGGTCTCAGGTCCCGTCGCGGAGACCCGTAGCCGAAGCGTTCGCGCCGCCCCTCCGCAGGCCCGGGGCAGCGAGAAGAAATTCCAGTTCGGAACGAGCTGCGCATAGGGTACGGTCCACTCGGCCACCCCTTCGCCGCTCTCGAGATAGCTCAATGCGACAACAAGCTCTCCGCTGACCTTGGGCACCGTGTGAAGATGAAGCGCTAGCCCCGCCACACCGAGGCTGGAGACCGGCAGCAGTTGCTCGACAAAGGCGGTGGCAAGCAGTTGCTCGATCCCTTCGTCCTTTGGATCGGCATAGGGATCGTGGGAGAAAATCTCCGAAACCGGCTCCCAGTTTCGCGCCTGGAACGCATCTTCGAGAGCCCGGTAGTTTTCTAGCAGCGTTTCGCGCTCCCGGCGCAGGATCGCAAGCTCCGAGGTGATCGAAGCGCTGTACCGGGCGAGCCTGCCAACGCCACCTTCGGTTAGCGCCCGCAGAAGCGTGAAACTTTCCGACTTTTTGGCGGGATCAAGCCGTTGGACGGGAACCGTGGGGACCGTCCCCAGCGATCCAAGCAGCGCCAGCTGTTCTTGCAGATCCGCCTCACCCTCGTCGGAAAAGGCGACGGCGATCAATGGAAAAGCATTTTGCAATGTCGCTTGAGGACGTCCGCTCGCATCGAGGTAAACGACCAGATGTTCGATATCGCTTCCCTCGAAGCATGACCTGTCCCGGTCGGATGCCGCCACCAGCTTTTTCGCTGCCATTCGTTGCGCTATACCAGAAGACATCAACTCTTGCACGCATCGCCTCTGTAGAAATATGCCGCCCTTGAACTCGAAGACGTCGGATAAACAATTGATTACTCAACTTATCTGGCGTCAGCGGCAGGAACGTAGCAACGATTCTTGCAGCGCACAATAAGAAATTACAGCTTATGTAAAGTAAAAAAGTTCTGATATACTTCAAAAATCAAAGTAATACCTGATTAGCTTGCGTGCCAGCATGACGAACCGGCGATTTCCCGATCAATTTTTCAAGAAGTTCTCGTTGGCGATCGACGCAATCCGTCAGCTTGAAGCGCCGCTCGATAGTCCGGCGCGCCGCAGCTCGCAGCCCGGTGTGACCTTCGGGATTGTCCAGAGCGTCGAGCACAGCCTCGGCCAGCGCGTCCGTGTCGAAGAATGGCACCAGCAGGCCATTCTGGCCGGAACGGATGACCTCCCGGACAGGCGCCGTATCCGATCCAATGACCAGGGCGCCGCACGCCATTGCCTCCAGCACCGACCAGGACAAAACGAACGGATAGGTCAGGTAGAGGTGCGCGGACGAGATCTGGTAAAGCCGCCGCAAAACGGAATGCGGCACCACGCCGGGGAAGAGGATATTCTCCCGCGGCATATCCAGAGTCTCCAGGAGATGGTCCTTCCACGCCCCGCCGCCGGGCGGCGGCACACCATAGCTGACGCCATCTCCGCCGACGAAAACGAACAGCGCATCGCGACACTGCCGCGCAACCTTGGCGGCAGCCTCCAAAACCTGTGGAAATCCGCGGTACGGCTCGAGGTCGCGCGCGACAAAGGTGACAATGGGAGGCCCGCCAGCAGTGAGCATACGTCCATCCGGAAGCGTGACCGAAGCTGTCGGGTCCGGCCGAAACCGCACCGTATCGATACCCTCGTGGCACACCGAAATGCGCCTTTGGGCGTCGGCGGGATACAGGCTTCTCTGCCAATGGGTGGGGCTGATACCGGCCTCAATGGCCTCGAGGGACAAGAGCTGCGCGGTGTTGCGCAGGCGCAGCCTCTTGCGCGTCTCCAGATCAGGCTGATCGTCGGGGGAGAACCCGATGTCCGCGCCTTCCGACCGGTAGAAGAACTCGCAATACCCCAATGCGGGCACCTGTGGCAGCACGTCCTTCAAGAACATCATGCTGCCCCAGCCGATATGGCCGACGACAACGTCGGGCGCCAGGCCCTGCCGCGCCATGGCGTCGAGCGTTTCGGCAACGCGATGGCCGATTCGCGCGTGATGATCGGGAATACCCATGTGCCGGGCCATGTGCGGATTTGCGCGCGGGCCCGATTCCGTTCGATGTCGAACGACGCGAACGGATGGGATCTTCTGGTCTATGGTCTCGGTAATAAGGCTGACCTCATTGCCCGCCTGCGCGAGCTGAGCGGCCAAGGCAGCGAACTGGCCGAAGCCCCTACGATGAACAAACGCCACGTGCATCGCGTCTAGTCCGCCCTCGCCGGGCCCACGGCACCACCCACCGCTTAGACGCCGAACCGTGAAGCGTTGGCCCAGGCCAGTTCAAGCTCGTGCAGTGTCTGGAAGGCCGTCTCAAGCATCCGCTGATCCTGGTCACCACGCTTCACCGCGCGCTCATAGGTCATCGCCGCGTCGCGGAGATTTGCCCTCAGCTGCCGCCCCTTCTCCGTCAGCTTGATGCGTGCGGACCGCTTGTCGCGCTGGGAGGCAACGCGATCAATATAGTCGCCGTCGGCAAGCTGCTTCAAATAGTAGGAAACATTGGAACCAACATAATGCCCACGATCCAGAAGCTCGGCGACCGAAAGCTCCGAATCGCCGATTGCGAGTAGTATCATTGCCTGCGCCGGCCCAACGTCATCTACACGAAGCTTGGTGAGCTCCGCGCGTATCAAGCCCGAAAACCGTCGGCTTGCCCGCTCCATGAGGCGAGCGAGCTCGAAATACGTGATCTGCCGGAGGTCACCAGACTCGACATCTTGAGCATGCCCGGGATCTGCTTGTGCTGCCTGACCCTTATTTTGAATTCTCAGATCGTCATTCAGTTCGGAAAGATTAAGCGCATTACTTTCGTCCATTATAGTCCCCATTTCGGAAAACTACTTCAAAAATTGAAGTAATCTTAAATTACGCCTCATCACCCCGATTAACCTGACCTTGCACACCCCCCCCTTCTATGCCAGATTGGCAAAAGCAATACTACACCTCCGCCCGGTTATAACCAATTCTGTCCTTCAGCAGATGGCCATAACGTTAACTCAAGGCAAATCGCCATGCGTGATACTGTTCAAAATGAGACAAGAAGCAAGGGTCAAATTTCGAGAGGCAAAGATCAACGCAGCCCAGGGTTGCTGATTGCACAAGCAAAGCGTGTATTCTTGTCCGGGTTACTATATGCGGCGGCGCTTAGCGTCTGTCTGAATTTACTACAACTCACTATGCCTCTGTTTATGCTGCAAGTTCATGACAGGGTGCTCAACAGTCAGAGCATGGACACGCTCGTCATGCTCACCATTTTGGCGATCGGCGCCCTTGTGGTGCTCGGTGTTCTGGAATTCATCCGCGCCCTCTCTTTCCAAGCCATCGGTGGCGCGCTCGTGCGCCGTTTAAACATGCCAGTCCTGGCCGCCGCCGTTCAGGCCTCGGTCGACCAGGGCCTGTCGCGCGCGACCCAGTCGCTTCGGGACATCGCGGAATTGCGAAGTTTCCTGACCTCGTCAGCGGTGACCGCGCCCCTCGACGCGGCCTGGTCACCAATCTTCCTCGGCACCCTTTTCGTTCTGCATCCGCTTTTCGGCCTCATCGGGGCGGTTTCCGCGGCGCTGCTCCTTTGCGGCGGCCTTGTCACGGACATGCTGACACGCCAACTCACCAAGGAAGCGAACCAGACTAATGTCGAAGCTGTGTCAAAGATTGGCGCATCCCTGCGACATGCCGAGGCTATCGAGGCGATGGGCATGTTACCGGCCCTGGCGCATCGTTGGCGCGCCCTGCAAATGCAAGCCCTCGGTGCCTTTGAAGTGAGCGGGAGCAGGAGCAAGGCGATGTCGTCCATCACCCGCAGCCTGCGCTATTCCATCCAGATCGTCACCCTGGCGGCCGGAGCGTTTCTGGTGCTTGAGCAGGCAATCACGCCCGGCGCAATGATGGCATCGAGCATTCTTGTTGGACGCCTCCTGATTCCTTTCGATTCGGTCATCGACAATTGGCGGCAGTGGGTGCTGGCGATCGAGGGCTGGCGTCGCCTTGAGGCCACGCTCAAGTCGGACCTTGCTATCCGCCAAACGATGCCCACGCCGCATTCGTCGGGCGACATCGTGGTCGACAAACTGGTCTACGCAGCCCCGGGACTGGATGTGCCGATCATCAAGGGCATTTCCTTCTCACTCTCTCCGGGCGAGGTCCTGGGTGTGATCGGTCCCTCCGCGGCTGGTAAATCGACCCTCGCGCGGCTGCTGGTCGGAATCTTGCGACCCACGTCCGGCGGCGTCTTCCTCGATGGCAACAACACCTATCTCTGGGAGCGCAGCTCGTTCGGCCAAGTGGTCGGATATCTGCCGCAATCGGTCTCTCTTTTGGAGGGCACGATTCGAGAAAACATCGGGCGGATGGCGGACAGCGATCCATACAAAGTGCTGGAGGCGGCGCGATTGGCCGACATCCACGACATGATCGGACGCCTGCCACTGGGCTACGACACGCCCGTCGGTGACGGCCACCTGACCCTTTCCGGAGGGCAGCGGCAGCGCATAGCGTTGGCACGTTGCCTCTACAACCGGCCTCGCCTCATCGTGCTCGACGAGCCGAACGCAAACCTAGACACGATTGGCGAGCGGGCTCTCATCCGCGCGATCCAGCACGCGCGCGACGACGGCGCCATCGTCATCATAATCGCTCACAGGCCAGCCATCATGCAGGTCGCCGACAAGCTGCTCGTGCTTGAAAACGGCCGCGTCACACAGTTCGGGCCGCGAACGGACGTGATTCCGGCCACAATGCCGGGCGAAGTACGCCGCGAGGTGGCCGCGATATGACGGAGAAGAGGCCCCTTGCGGCCCGCCCCGACCTTTCCGAACGGCGCCTACAGATGCACCAGCCGGTGCCGCTGAGTGTCAGCCCTTCGGATCTGGAATTCGAACAATTTGATACCCGCTCGCCGCTCCGCCGTCTTGTCATCGCGGGGATGGCCACGATCCTGGTGTCCTTCGGTGGATTTTTTGCCTGGGCGCTTTCGACCGAACTCAGCAGCGCGACAGTCGCCAGCGGCACGGTTATCGTCGATTCGAAGCGAAAGACCGTCAGCCATTTTGAAGGCGGCGTCATGAGCCGGCTACTCGTTCAGGAGGGCGACAAGGTGTCCGCCGGGCAGCCCCTGATCGAGTTGGAGGATACGCGCGCCCGTTCCAGCCTGCGGTCGCTCCAAATCCGACGCATCGGCCTGATCGCGAAACTGGCGCGATTGAAGGCCGAGCAGACCAACGTGCCGCGGATCAGCTTTCCACATGAACTCGGCGATGCCCAGGACGTCGCGGTCGACGACGCCGTCAGGGCGGAGACGATGTTTTTCGAAAAGCGGCGCGAGAACCAGGCTGGGCGCCTAGAGGTCCAGGGAAAAACCATCGAGGAGTATACCGAACAAGCGAAGTCACTCGGCATCCAGATCCAGGCGACCGATCGACAGATCGGCCTCATCAACGAGCAGCGGACGGCGATAGAAACGTTGGTGAAAAAAGGCGCCGCGGCGCGCGCGCAACTTATCGAGATTGACTCCAAGTTAAGCGAGCTTGCGAGGGAGCGGGGCGAACTCGTCGGCGGCAAGGCCCAGGCCGAAAAAGCCGGAGCAGGGGCACAGCTTGCGCTGACTGGCATCGAAACCGATTTTCAGTCGACGATTGCCGGCGAAATCACAACGGCACGTGTCGATCTCGCGGATGTCGAAGAGCAGATCACGGCCTCGAACGACGTGCTGCGGCGTCTTGAGATCCGCTCTCCGCAGGACGGGATCATCAGCAACATCTTCCTGCGCACCCCTGGCAGCGCGGTCACGCCCGGCCAAGCGCTGCTCGAGATCGTTCCGGAAAATGAGCCTCTCCTGATCGAAATGCGCGTCAATCCTCGTGACATCGACAGCATCGCCGTGGGCTCCAAAACGCAAATCCGGTTGACGGCCTATAATCAGCGTTCCCGCCTGCCCATGGAAGGCACCATCATATATGTGGCCGCGGACCAGTCGGTAGATGAGAAGTCAAACTCCGCATTTTTCGTCGCGCGCGCCAAAATCAACGCGGCATCTTTCAAGGCAAACCCCGATGTCCGCCTCTATCCCGGCATGCCCGCGGAGGTGCTGATCATCCACAAGCCACGCCTTGCGATCGAGTACCTTACCTCTCCCGTCGCCGAGAGTTTCAATCGCGCTTTCAGAGAAGACTAGGACGCGGAATAAAATATGGACATATCACATGTATATTGTTTCAATTTTTGAAGTTGTTTCGAAATAAACTACAGGAAATTTACGTTATAAAAGCCGCAATTTCCGAAATTATGTACCGGTAAGACTCAAAAACGGAAATTTATTTCTCATAAATGGACGTTTTCTCTTCCAAGGAAGCTTGCGCTGTTCTTTATTGCAGTGCACATTCCAGGCGCGCAATCGTCGCACCCCGTGCGAACAACGCGTGCATAGAAACCTGAAGAGGAGAGGCAGATGGCCACATTGGAAGGCGGTGCATACCACGACGCCCTGTTCGGCTCCCGTTTCAGCGACTTCATTCGCGCCCATGGGGGCGATGATTTCGTGAGCGGCGGCAACGGGCACGACCTCGTGTTCGGTGATGACGGTGACGACCTTCTGTTCGGCGGAAAGGGAAACGATACCCTGTTCGGCGGCGAGGGCAGCGACTTGCTGAACGGTGAAGACGGTCACGACACCCTCGTCGGCGGCTGGGGTGATGACCTTCTGTACGGCGACAAGGGGAACGACACCCTGTTCGGCGGACACGGAAGCGACCTTCTGTCCGGCGGTAAAGGCAACGACATCCTCTATGGCGGCGATGGTGCCGATTTCCTCGACGGCGGCGCCGGCAATGACGTGTTGACAGGCGGTGCTGGCCATGACGTCTTCGTCTTCGACGGCGGCGGCGGCAATGACGTCATTCTCGACTTTGCTGCGGGCGAGGATCTGCTGCAGATCTCGAAGGGGATCAATGGCCTCGACGTGTCTTCGCCCGAAGACCTGGCCTCGCGCGTCACCCAGGTCGGCGGCAATGTCGTCGTGGATCTCGGACATGGTGATACGCTCACCCTGGTCAATGTCGATGCCGACGACATCCAGGCCAATCCCGATCACTACTTCACGGTTCACTGAGCGTGAGCCCCGCGCGCCCTGCTTCCTCCCGTGGGGCGCGCTATTCCAATTCAGAGGATAGCGTGTGACGTTCGACAGATCGATAGACGCCACGGGCGATTTCAGGAATGCAGAGATTTTTCGGCTCGGCGCCGAGTTGGCCGTCCTTATCTTGGATCTCCCCCCAGCCCTTCCCGCCGCCACAAGGTGTCTGTTGTCCATGGACCAGTCGCCAGTACCGCTCGTCAGCATGACGCTCCCGCTTGGCAACGGACGGCAACGCATGTTCTGGGCGATGAGGCCAGGAAAGCAGCCGGAGAGTGTGGACATCTGCACTGAAGACGGCGCCACCGTTGATACCATCGTGATGGAGCCCGCGCGCACGCTCGCTCCTCTCGATGTTGAGGCCCTGTTCGCCGGTCTCGCGCCAGATGCTCGCATCAAGTTCGTCAACAACCTTCTGACTGTGTGGCGAAGCGCCTTCCGCATTGCCAGCGATGATCTGTTCAGCATGGTGCTTGAAGACGCCCTTCACGCGCTCGTACCCGAACCGCAGGCCGCCAGCATAGTGTGCCAGGTTGCGCAAGGGCGCCATCTGATTGAGACGACTATTAATCCGGATCTGGGCGACATCACCGCGATCTACGCGGTCGGCGCGGCGTCGATCACACGCATGGCCGTAAGGATTGTCCTCGGACGCAACGCGAAACACGGCTTGCGGTCGTGCCATTTCATCACGGAGGCGCCTTCCCCCTCCCCTCCGTTTCTCATCGTCCTTCTGAGCAAGAATGGCGTCGCCATCCGCCAGCTCGCCGACGGCAAGCCTCGCTATTCCAGCCTTCAGAGTTGGTGGGATAAAAATCGCCAGGCGGTGGACCTGCGCGAAATGATTGTCCGTCGGCTCGCCGCATTGCCGGAAAGCGGCGCCGCGACGGCGATCGACCTGCAAGTTCGCGCGCCACTGGCGGCAAGCCGGATCGCCAAGTCGTCGATGCATCCGTCCGGAGAGGTCGATCTCGCTCTGGCGCTCGACGGCGGTCTGCTGGCCGGCGGCTGGTTTCATGCGCCGTCAACCGTGTTCGCCGGCATCGACTACGTCAAAGAGGACGGCACGGGCGTACCGCTCGACGGGAACAGCTACGAATTTCCGGCATGGGCGCAAGGGAAGGATGAGAAGAGTAAAACCGATGTGACCGGTTTCGTTGCCTGGGTCCCTCTGGCGGAATCCCCCGGACCGCTCCTGCAGCCACGATTTCAGATGCGCCTCGCCTCTGGAGTGGTAATGCCTCTTGTCCCGGAGCCACAGGCTTTCGAGGCCGCAATGCAACGAAACCATGTCCTTCGCGCCGTGCCCCCGCAGCATGCGGTCGACCGCGCCTTCCGTACAATTCTCGCCCCCGCCTTGCAGGACGTCGAGCGACGATTGGGGAGGACCATAGAGGTCAACCGCACCAAGGACTACGGCCTTCCCAAAGGTGCGCCCCTCGTTTCCATCGTAGTCCCACTTTACCGGGTTCTCGACTTCCTGCGTTTCCAGTTGTCCGGGATGGCGACGGATCCATGGCTCGCCGACAACGCGGAGATCATCTATGTCCTCGATTCCCCGGAAATTCAGGACGAGACGGAGCACCTGCTGGGCGGCCTGCACCTTCTGCACGGGCTGGCGATGAAGTTCGTGGTGATGAATCGCAACGGAGGCTACGCGCGCGCTTGCAATGCCGGCGCACGTTTTGCACGCGGCGCCATCCTGGTGATGCTCAATTCGGATGTCGTGCCTTGTGCGCCAGGCTGGCTCCAAGTGTTGTCGCGTCCGCTGCTGGAAAGGCCAAAACTGGGCGCCATCGGCCCGAAGCTGACTTTCGAAGACGGATCGCTGCAGCATGCAGGGCTTTACTTCGGCCGCGACCAGCGCGGGATCTGGCTGAACCACCATTTCCACAAGGGCATGCCGGGCGACTACGCGCCGGCGCAACATGCCCGCGAGGTTCCCGGCGTCACCGGCGCTTGCCTCGTGACCCGCAGGGACACTTACGAGAGCGTTGGCGGCTACACCGAGGACTACGTGATCGGCGACTACGAGGACAGCGACCTCTGCCTCAAGATCCGTCGCCTTGGGCTCCAGATAGTCTATGAACCGGCAGCGTGCCTGTATCATTTCGAGCGTCGCTCGATCCGCCGCAGCCAGGACTACATGCGCGGCGTTGCAAGTCAATACAACTCATGGCTGCACACGCAGCGCTGGGAGGACGACATCACCGAACTGATGGCGAATCAATTCGGTAAAGACCCGGATCGACCCGCCGCCGCGGGTGGGAGAATCCGGGAAAGGAACGCGGCGTGACGCACGCGGCACTCATGCATCCCCCCGCGCCGGCCCGGCTAATCGATGAAGACCGTGTTCGCTGGCTCATCGAATCCGTTCGATGCAATCGTTTTCTGCCGCGACCGTATTCGACCAACGTCTTCGTGGGAGACGGTGATTTTCGCGCGATAGGGGCGGAGTTTCTCGGTTACTTTATTCGCATCGGCGGCCTGCGCGAAGACAGCCGTGTGCTCGACATTGGTTGCGGTATAGGCCGGATGGCCGTGCCGCTCACCCAGTATCTCGATCCGCAAACGAGCCGCTACGATGGTATCGACCCGGTCGAGGGCGGCATCGGCTGGTGCCAGCGTACGATCACGCCCGCCTACCCCAATTTCGCCTTTCAGCGATTGGATATCGCGCACGAGCTCTACAACCCGAGCGGCAAGATCAGCGGAAAGGCCTTGGCCTTGCCCTTTCCGGATCATCATTTCGACTTCGTCATCATGACGTCCGTGGTCACTCATTTGCCGCCCGCGGAGGTGCTTGTCTACCTCTCCGAGATCCGCAGAGTCCTGTCACCCAGCGGCCGCATGTTCATGACCGCGTTCGTGGTCGACGGCATCGCCGCGGCAAATGAAAACGGGCGGCGCGATCCGCGTCTCGCTTTCCGTCGCTATGGCCAAAGCCCATTCTGGTTCGTACCCAACCAGCCACCGCTTGCCGCAATCGGCTTTGAAGAAGGCTTTCTGGACAAGGCGCTCAAACGGGCCGGCCTCTCCGTCGCGCTGAAATCGCTTGGCCATTGGCGCGGCACGAACGCTGGCCACCACCAGGACTTCATCGTGGCGAAGCGCCGGGGAAGTACTCGATGAACAAGCGCATTCTGGTGGCCGCCCACAACCACCCGTCCCTCCATCCGGGTGGAACGGAGATATTCGCCCACGACTTGTTTCGCGCCTACCAGCGCGCGGGGCACGAGGCGCTGTTTCTCGGTGCCACGAACCAAATCCATCGCGAGGCGAGGCCGGGCACGAGCTTTCAGGGCATCGGCCCGGCGGGAGACGAAGTCCTGCTGTGGTCCGGACACTTCGACAGCTTCTTCATGAGCCAGATCGACCTCTATGGCGTGGTGCCGGATATAACGGAGTTGTTGCGCGAGTTCCGGCCGGATGTGGTCCACATCCACCACCTGTTGCTGCTTGGCGCTGAGTTCCCTCACATCGTCCGCCGCACTTTGCCCCACTGCCAGATCGTCATGACGCTCCATGACTATTACCCCATTTGCCATCATGACGGCCTGATGGTGCGCACCGGCAGCAAGGAGCTTTGCTATCAAGCCAGCCCGGACCGCTGTCATGGCTGCTTCAAGGACATTCCACTCGATCGCTTTGTCCTGCGCGAACGGCACCTGAAGGCCCTGCTGAGCACGGTTGACCAGTTCGTCTCGCCAAGCGCTTTTTTAAGGGATCGCTTCGTGCAGTGGGGGTTGGGCGAAGATGCGATTAGCGTCATTCCCAATGGCATCCCCATCCGAAACGCCGGGACCCGACGAGAGTTACTCGAAGGCGGGCGGCCGGTCTTCGGCTATTTCGGAAATCTCAATCCCTGGAAAGGGGTGACCGTATTGCTCGACGCCGCGCGCCAGCTTCAGGCCGATTGCCTCGAATTCGAGCTTCGCGTCCATGGCGGCGCGCCCTTCCAGAGCAAGACCTTCGTCGACGAGGTCGATCGCCGCTTCGCCGAAACGGCGGAATGCGTACAGCCCCGGGGGCCTTATCGACGCGAAGATATTGGCGATCTGGTGGCTGCGGTCGATTGCACCATTGTTCCTTCCGTCTGGTGGGAGAACGCGCCGTTGGTCATTCAGGAGGCCCAGGCTCAGGGCCGCCCGGTCATCGCCAGCAACATCGGGGGCATGGCTGAAATGATCGAGCACGGCGTCAACGGCCTGACTGTGCCACCCAACGATGCGCGAGCGCTCGCCGCCGCGATGCGTAACATATTGGAAGAGCCTGACCTGCTGCGCCAGTTCGCCGAAAACGCTCGCAAGCCCGACGACATCGATACGACCGCCCGCCGCTACCTCGAGCGGTTCGAGCCGGCACAGCTTCAGGCATAGGAGAACTCATGGCCAATCCCGCTGAACGACCGGACGCCGCATCCGAACAGGACAACGCCAAGCCGATGAACGGCCGGGTGGATGCCATCGACATGGGTCGGGTATTCGGCTGGGCATTCGACCCGATGGCACCAGACCAACGACTGACCATCCGTGTCCTGCTCGACGGCAAGGTGATTGCCGAAACGGTTGCCGATCGCAATCGTCCCGACCTGCGGCGCAACGGTATCGGCGACGGCAAGCACGCATTTGAAATCGCACTGCCCGATCCCGTGCAGTCGCGCGCGAACGATCTCGTCGTCGTGGCGCGAAATGGAAGCGGTTCGGAGCAGACCTTGCGCGTTCCCCAGCCAGACGAGCAGGCGGCCGAAGCTCTGATCGCCGCGCCGCTGGCGAAAGTGCTCGACAAGCTCGACGTACTGATGGCATCGCAGCGGCAACTGCAGGTCTCACAGCGCTCGCTGCAGCGCACAACGGAAATCGATGCCGACAAGAGCGAGACAGTCGGCCTGAGCGATCTCAGCAACGCCGTCGAAAGTCTCAGGGTCGATATCGGCCAACGGCTGAATGATCTCGATGTCCATCTGATGCGGCTGGATGGGGTGGTGTCGGGAATGGAGAAGAACCTGAATGCGTTGCAGAAGCGTAAGAACGGCGAGTTAAAACCCCTGCTGTTGCTGCTGTTCGCTCTGGTGGGATTTGCCGCGGGCGCTGGCCTTGCGCTGATTGTCAGGATCTGACGTGGGGGGTTAAGGAGTGCTAGTTACAGAACAGTCCCCCGCGGTTACGAACCCCACGGCGGTTAAGCATGGGGCGAGCAGGGCAATACACCCTGGAAGGGTTATCGGCTGCCGCGTAGACGACACAACCTTGCTGACCATCGGCCTCGGTCGTCTCATGGCAGGCGAAGTGATGGCCGGCGACGTGACGGTCGGCATCGACGGGGATCAAGCGGGCACGCGAAGCGCGTTTGTCTCGGAATGGCGACTGGCCGCTCCCTCATCAAGGGCTAAGCACGGCTTCGCAGCGCTCCTGCCGACAGAGGGCACGGACCGCGCCATGGCCACGATACTGTTCGGCGAGGAGGAAACGGGCGCACGCTACATCTTTGCGCCCCGACTTGCCTCCGCGGAGGAAGCGGCCTCGATTGTGGCCGAATCCGCGGGATCTCAGTCAGCCGCCGTCATTGACCGGCTCGTGGAGGTTCTGATGGCCGGCAACCTTAACCGCCGTAGACTTCTGACCATCACCGCCCTTTTGCAGACAGCTCACGCAAGCGATGGTTTCATCGAGTTGATTGGTGAAAGCCATGAGGGCGCGACGTTCCTGCAGGGCTGGAGCCGCGGCATAGTGCCCGGGCCTTGCCGGGTGTCCGTGGTCGGCAACGCGACACCGGTGGCCTCGGAGTGCGGCATCGCCGTCTTTTCCCGCCCGGACGCGCCCGATGGCGCCCCGGGTTTTGTTGGTCTTCTCGAGGCCAACCAGGCTGCCGGCGCGCGCGACATCGAAGGCTTGGTCTTTCGGGGGCGCGCCGGTTGGAGGTATGCCGCGGTCCACCCCCGAAAGCGCATCGCCGGCCCGCTGGAAACGCCCGAACACGTCCGGTCGATCCTGCCGCGCGCACATGGCGCGCCGGACGTGCTCCTATCCCTGAGAGCGGCTGCTAACAGCTTTGATGGCAAAGAAACCGTCTCCAACCTGCCGTATCCCGTCCGGATGGGAATAGACAATATATTTGAAGCCGATGAAGGAAAACTCCTCGCCTCCGGCTGGCTTTATGATCCCGACGCTCACGTCGCGGCGGTAAGACTTCGTAGATGCGACAGCGCGGCTCGCCTCGACGAATGCTGGACGCGCCTCGATCGCCCCGATGTCACGGACAGTTTCAATGACCTGCAGCACTTCGCGCAGAGCATTCGAGGTGAACAGCGTGCCCATGGGTTCATCGCCCACGCCCAATTGCCGAGTGAAGATCCCGGTGCGCCTCTCTACTTCGAACTGACGCTTCGCGATTCGCGCCGTGCGTTTTTGCCAGTCAAACCAACCCGGGTTTCGGCGCGCTTGGCGGCATTGCGCCAGATCGGTTCCATCGATCCAGCGAACTGTGCGTTGCCGGCGATCGTCGACACACAAATTGTGCCGTTTCTCAGAGACTGCGGACGGTCGACACCGTTCACCGACGCAATCCTAGACGATGGATCCTTCGATCAGGAAAGGAGCCCCCCGATCGTCATCGGCGTTGGGGAGGGAGAGGAGAACATTTCCCCCCTGCTGGCCCTGCTCGCGCTCGATCCGGAGACCCGACGCGCGCCGATCGTGATCGCCATGCCTGCCGAGCGCTTTCGCAGGCTGGCCGCCCGCCTCAAAGAACTCGTACGGTTCTATCGCCTTTCGGCCAGGTTGGTATCGGTGAAGGGAGCAGGCGACTTCTACGACATGCTTGAAGCAGGCACGCAGGCACTCTCCTGTGAAACGGTCGTGTCGCTCTCCGCCTCACTGGTCCCGCGCGGGACAGGCTGGTACGGCAAGCTCTTGGCCACGACCGCGACCCTGAAAGGAAGTATCGTCTCGCCCGTCCTGGCTTACGAGGACCATTCCGTTCGCTGGGCGGGAAACTGGATCGAGGACGACGACGGCTACCAGCCACTTGTGGGTCGCTATGCCGGATATCCGCTCAAAGCAGTTACCGAAATGAAGCTGACTCGCATCGCGGCGGCCTCGCTCGAGTGCTGCGTCATGCCCCGCGACGCCTTGCCGCGCGCGGGCGGCTTTTCCGGCGGCTATCTGGGCGCGCAAGAAAAAGGCCTGGATCTCGGCCTCCGTCTCAGCCGGTCCGGCATCGACTCCTATTTGCTGCCATCGGTGCAGATGTGGGGCTGCGACGACGCACGCGACGGGGACAGTCCGGCAATGCCGGCTCTGGTGGAAGAGATCGATCGAAAGATCTTCAAGAGCCAATGGTGGCCTATCCTCGCAGTTGAAAAGCACCCGGAAAGGAGGCCCGCATGAACGAGCAGCTTCGTGTCCTTGTGGTCTCGCATGCGCACCCGACAGTCTCGCTCGGCGGGGCAGAAATCGCATCGCACAACCTGCATCGTGGCCTAAACGCATTGCCGGACGTGAAATCGGTTTACCTGGCCCGGGTCGGCCATCCGGTACCCCGGCATGCCGCGTCCGCGCTAATGAGCTTTCGCCTTGCGGAAGATGAGTTGCTGTTTCACACGGACGACTACGACCACTTCTTGTTGTCCAATGGCGATACGCAGGCGATCAGCCGGGACCTGTTGCGCTTGGCGCGCGATCTTAGGCCCCATGTCGTGCATTTCCACCATGTCCTCGGCATCGGTCTCGAAGCGCTCTACGCCCTTAGAGAAGCATTTCCCCACGCGGCCATACTGGTCACGTTCCACGAATACCTGTCGATCTGCCACAATCACGGGCAGATGGTGAAACGGCCGTCCGGCCAGCTCTGCGAAGCGGCCTCGCCCATCGCCTGCCACGGTTGCTTTCCCGACATCCCCGTCTCGCACTTCTTGAAGCGGGAGTTGTTTGCGCGCGGGATGCTTGGCCTTGCCGACGCCTTCGTCTCGCCCAGCCGGTTTCTGGCGGAGCGCTATGTCAAATGGGGCATCGAAGAGGACAAGCTCCGTGTGATCGAAAACGGGATCGCCGTGGAAGCGGCTGTGCCCGCGCGCGCGATGCAAGGTCTCAAGCCACGTCGCAACCGCTTTGCCTATTTCGGTCAGATGACCCCCTTCAAGGGGGTCGACGTCCTGATTGACGCTGTTTTGCGCATCCCGAAGGAGATATGGGGCGAAGACTCCTGCTTGATGATCTTCGGCGGCAACCTCGAGCGACAGCCGATCGAATTCCAGGAACGGATGAAGACGCTTATCGCAGACGCCGGCCAGCGCGTACGATTCTATGGCGCTTACCAGAACGTGGACGTGCCACGCCTGATGCGTTCGGTCGACTGGGTGGTTCTGCCGTCTGTCTGGTGGGAAAATTCGCCCGTCGTGATCCAGGAGGCCCTGCTCCATGGCAGGCCGATGATCTGCTCCGATATCGGCGGGATGGCCGAGAAGGTGCGTGACGGACAGGACGGCCTGCACTTCCGTGCAGGAAGCAGCCAGGATCTCGCGGACCGCATCGTCGAGGTATTGGGTGATAACCAAACCTGGGATCGGCTACGCACTTCCATGCGACAACCCGCCGACCACCTCAGTTGCGCGCGCGACCACGTCAAGCTCTACGGCGCGCTGCTACGGCGGAAACTCGATGCCGCCGTGGCCGAGAACCCTGTGCTTCTCCCGCACGCGCTTTGACGGCGCTCGTCTTGAGCAACCCTGAAAAACTGCTTCGACCAAGAGACGACCGATGCCCTTGAGAAAACATCTAAGGTCACATTGACTGGAGCCTACTTACATGCGAACGAAAGTCCGCAAGACGATCATCCCCGCCGCCGGTTCTGGAACAGGGATGATGCCGGCAACCAAGAGCGTTCCCAGAGAATTGCTGCCCATCGTCGATCGGCCCATCCTTGACTACATCGGTGCCGAGGCCTTCCAGGCTGGATAGAGCATGTCGTCATCGTCACCGGGCGGATGAAGGGTGCGATCGAAGGCTATTTCGACCACGCCTTCGAGATCGAAGCCTGCTTGCGCAACGCTGGCAAGCATAGCCTGGCCGACTGGATGGCGCAGCACGCGCCGGGTGCCGGAAGCATTTCCTTCGTGCGCCAGCAACAGGCGCGTGGCCTGGCCACGCGGTGTGACGGCGCGCCAGGTTGTCGGTGACGAGCCCTTTGCCGTCTTGCTCCCAGACATGCTGATGATCGACGAGGAACCGTGCCTCAAGTCGATGATGGACCTCTATGCCCGTCACGGAGGCAACATTATCGCCGTGGAGAGACGCGCCCCCCGAGGAGGCCCACAAATTCAGCATCGTGTCCCTGACGCCGACGGGTGATGGCAGTCCGCTGGTGACGGGTCTCGTGGAAAAGCCGGCGCCGGACACCACGCCGAGCAAGCTGTTCATTTCCGGACGTTACATCCTTCAGGCCGAGATCTTCGATCTGCTGGAGAACCAGTCCCCGGCGCCAGCCGCGAGATTCAGCTTACCGACGCCATGATCGCTCTTATGGGCAAGCAGATGATCAGGCCGTTCGAGTTCCACGGCCGCACCTTCGATTGCGGCTCGCCCGCAGGCTTCGTCAGTGCCAACTTGCACATGGCACTTGCCCGCGCCGAGGTTCTGTTGCAAACTTTCTGGTTACTGGTGACATGGCATTGCTCTCCGATAGTCGCGGAGATTGGCAATGTTCAAAGGCCGGCATTTCGAGTAATCGGTGATCTTGCTGTGCGTGCGCTGGTATCTGAGCTATGGCCTGAGCCTGCGCGATCTGAAGGAAATGATGGCCGAACGCGGTATCCGCGTCGATCGCTCGACAATCCACCGCTGGGTCGTCCACGTTGCACTGCTGCCGGCGGATCGCTTCAATCAGCGCAAGCGCGCCGTCACCGGCAAATGGCACGCAGACGAGACCTATATCAAGGTGCGCGGCCGGTGGATGTAACTCTACCGTGCCATCGACAGCAGCGGCGACCCTGTCCGGCATCGAGATGATCCACATGCTGCGCAAGCGTCAGTTGCAGGACGCCCACACCTCCAGCCTGTCAATCGCCGGACAATTTGAAACCCTGGTTGCCCTTTCTTGAGCACCGCTAAATCAATTTCATATCGCGGCTACCTCAAACTTTGCAACAGAACCTCTCAATGTGAGCGCATGCGCCACCGGCCGCCACTAAATCTCGGCGAATCGTTGCCATGTTCTGAAGCAGAGCGGTTCGTATGAACGGCGAGCCACGCGATCCAAGATACGCCTGACATGTTCCAACAGCACTACGGTCGCTTCCTGCCGCAGGACAAGGCGGCACTTGCAGCTCGTATCCTAAGCCAGGTCTCGGAGGCCGTGCGACGCTTCAATGCCTCTCGCCGCATAATGCGTGGCACCATGGCCGATATCTGGCCGAGAAGGCGTCGGCTCTCATGCCGGCGTTACGCCCATTATCAGCCGGGTCACCTCGACCTGCCTCGTCCATCTGGAGCGCAACGGCTACAGCATTCCGGCTCCTTCACGGTCAGCCTTCGAGGCTACCCTTATCGTGTCGTTGTCGCCGCGGAAACCCTTGGCCATCAGCGGCTTCGCGCAGATTGCTCCTCGTACGCCCACGTTTTACGGCGGAGCTTGTCACTGGCTTGCGAAAGACAATTGCCAGAATGAGTTTTACTTTAACGTAATGGCAGGCACGCGACCCCCGGATTGGTCAGGAGAACACTGATCCGGCAGCGCTTCAACATCGGAGGTCTATCAGACAACCCTCATCTTCTGGCCTCAATCTAACAGGTGCTAGAACTGAAAATAGATAAAGGGTTGCCCATCTCTGATGCTGAACAGTCCTAAAGACAGGATGACTCCGAGGCTAACCGCCCATTTCAAGTCCAGGCGGGCCTGCAGGAACGACTGCCGAAATACCTGTCCGGATGGCAAAGCGGGCTCGAAGCTGGCCATGATTTGCTGTGTGTTAGGCGCAAAGAGAGCAAGCAGCGCAGCACCGACGAAGATCGCAATTTCACGCCGCGCCGGCAGTTCGAGAAATGTCGCCCCCTTGTAAAGACCGAGCATATCGTGAAGGACCCTCAGCGCCTCGCCAACCGAAGTGGCCCGAAAAAACAGCTGAGCGACTAAAACACAAAGATAGACCAGTGCCCAGTATGCCATTTTCCGCAAGGATCCAGCTGCACGCCCGGTAAGCGCGTCACTTCTAGGCGCAAATGTCCGCCAAGCGTGGTTGACGGAAATATAGAATCCGTGAAGCGCTCCGAAGACCACGAAGTGCAGCCCTGCTCCATGCCAGACGCCTGCCAGAAGCATGGTGATGAAGGTCGGCATCGCAATCATCTCAAGAAAGCCCCCGACCGTCTTCGAGGCTTTTTTCGAGGTCGACAATCCGGCCGACGCCCTGCGCCTGACAAGCACGAGCGCGATCGGATTATAAATATAGGCAGTCAGGAAGCGCGTTAGCGTGATATGCCAGCGTTGCCAGAAATCTATGATGCTGGTCGCTTTATAAGGCGAATCGAAGTTGATCGGAAACTTGATGCCGAACATCCGCGCAAGGCCGATTGCCATGTCGGAATAGCCGGAAAAATCGAAATAAAGTTGCAGCGAATAGGCAATGACGCCCACCCACGCGGCTTGGGCATGGACATGATCATGCGCGAGCATCTTTGCGGAAAGCGACGCGAGGCTGTCGGCGAGAAGCGTTTTCTTTGCCAGCCCGATGCTGAAAAGCGCAAGGCCGATCGCGAATTCGCGTGGCTGGAATAGATAGTTCCGTTTTTCTTCGAACTGCGGCATCAAATCGCGGTGATGAACGATCGGGCCCGCGATCAGATGCGGAAAGAAGGTCACGAAGAGAAAATAATTCGTCGG
The DNA here is from genome assembly GCF_012641395.1 of Rhizobium sp. P32RR-XVIII. Classification (GTDB taxonomy): domain Bacteria; phylum Pseudomonadota; class Alphaproteobacteria; order Rhizobiales; family Rhizobiaceae; genus Rhizobium. The sequence continues at coordinate 48,684 of NZ_JABAIH010000008.1, forward strand.
GCTGTAACGCCGCCCATTAAACCGCTGGCTGACATCGACCAGGAAGGCGATTTGGGTAAAGGTGAAGAACGAAATCCCCAGGGGCAGCCCGGTCGATGCCCAACCGCTGTCGATCGAGAAGAAACCCAACATTGCGGCTAGGTACTTGTAGTAAACCAGTGCGAGCAGGTTCAGTCCGATTGCCGCCCATAACAAGACAGCTGGCGAGCGCCCCCTCTTTGAGCAATCGATAATCGCGACAGCCATGGCGTAGTTGAAAATAATGGAAATCAAGAGGACCGGGACCCAGCGTGGCTCCCACCATCCGTAAAATGCTATGGAGGCGATACACAAGAAGAGCTTTGCGAGTCCGAGATTAATCTTTGAGCAGATCAAAAAGCCGATCAGCGTAACGGGCAGAAAGCCGAAAACGAACGTGAGAGAACTAAACACCATGTCTTGTTACCTTGTCGGCGGCTCATGTGTCGGATCGCTCGCCGTGCTGACGTGGACAGGCATTTTCTCAACGATGGCCCGCACGACATGCATCCGTCCAGCATCGGTAAGGTGGATGCAGGCACACCATTGCGTTATGAATTCAGCACCGCGAAATCGGTCCGACAGGTCTATGACATCGACCCCGCGCCCTCTCAGAGTGGTCACAAAGCGGACCTGCTGCGCCTGCACGACGTCTCGCCAGCTGCTGTCCAGCTTGGTGAGAAGTTCGAGATTTGTCGGAAGTGCAACGACGTGGAACCGCTTTCCATTTTGCGTCACAACCTTCTGGAGATCGACCACAAGATCGTAGAGACTTTCGTTTTCTTGTGTTTGCACGTTCGTCCACCAAAAATAGCTCCTGGTGAAGGTAGAATCATGCGTGAGAACTTCCGGGCAGCCGCTCAATCTCTTTTCTTTGGAAAACACTGTCGTCGAGATCGTGTGGTAGTCGGGAAATTGGTTACCTTCGAAGGAATAAGCCTTCTCGACGCGGCGCTGCTTATTGGCGATGCCGTTCCAGAAATCTGAAAGATCCGCCGCTGCGAAGGTTCGGAACCCCGGCATTACGAGCTTGAAGGCGAGAAACTCCCGATAGGATGGGGTCGTCCAATCTTCGGTCGCCTGATGGGTTATCGGAAGAACGACGTCCGTGACCGCGGGATTCTTGCTGCTTATAGCGGCCAAATTGATGGACTGGCTCAGTGTTTGCCCGCCGACGGAAAGATCGACCACAGGCTCGTGGGTAACATCCTGCAACATTTCGGCAATCGTGCGCGAATCGTTATCGCATTTGGAAACGGTGTCGATCGTTGACGGACCCACGATCACAATCCTCGCCGACGCCGTGCGTGCTAGAGCAATCAGCCGCAGCTGTGGAATGTCGATGAGGGGGGCGGCGAAAATCGTCACGCCTACCAGAATGACGATTGATGAAAATGTCTTCGGGCTGAGCGCTCTGGAAAACATGCGTCCCCGTTCGTTGATCACGCCTTGCTCACCAATTTTTTTTGCGTGAGTTCAACAAGATCGCCGACATTCTTCAGTCGTTCGATCTCCGCACTGTTAAACTTGATCTTGAAACGCATCTCCGCCGAAACGATGATGTTAATATGATTGGCCGAATCCCAATCCTGTATGTCGGCAGCCGTAGACTGCAGCGTGAGCTGCAGATCTTCGTCGTCGAGAATATCGCGGAATATCTCCGTGAGGGATGCCAGAATTTGATCGTTCGTCATACATGGATCTCTGTGGTTATGTGCGTGGGCTTGGCGATGTAGTGCGAAAGATCCAGTGACCACCGCGAATGATCGCCGCTCTCTGACACTCGCGAGAAACCGAGATTTGCAAAATGATCGCGGACGATGTTGTTCCGCCCGCTGGGGATAAATGTGCCAATGATCGAAGTGGCCTGTAGCTCCGCCGCTGCTTGAACGACAATATCGAGCGTCGCCTGCTCCACCTGGCGACCAAGGACCCGGCAACTCATCAGCCATGTTTCAATGTTGAGGGATGCGCCGTCATCCAGCAGCCGCCCGATGACGATGCCGATGACCCCGTTATCTCCAAATCGGTCGATCAACCGCAGCTGCCGCGTCACGACGTCCGGCCGGCCAATCAGCTTGCGCACTTCCTCATCCGTGTAACGGCGAGTGGTCAAGTTGAATTGATTGGTTTTGTTGATCAACTGAACGATGCGGGCCAGCCCAATTTCGTCGAAAGAAGCCGCTTTGAGCGTCATGTCCAGAGCTGACAAATAGGCGCCGAGATCGGTTGTGGAGCTTTCTAGCTCCTTACGCTGTGCATTTGAACGATACTGTTCGGTTTTTGCTACGTCCTCTGCCGTGATGGCCACGGCTTCGAAATACCCGCCATCCGAGATGGTGCTTGCGTAGTCAGCCGCGTCTTCCGGCAGTTCAGGAACGCTGACTTCGGGCAATTCGCGGCGCACCAGTTCACGCTCAAATGGATTATCGTCGACAAAGACAACAGCGTCGGTTCCAATATTCAGCTCTGCCGCTATCTGGCGAATATTGTCGGCCTTATTAGACCAGTTCGCGCAGAATACGGAGATATCATCGAGCTTCAAGAGCATGTCCGGATGCCGCTCGAATGGCAAACGCGCTACGGCATCGTCATTCTTTGAGCAGACCGCCAGAATGACACCCCGCATCGCAAGTTGCTTCGCGTAACGCTGCAGGCTCAGATGCGCCTCGCCCAGAGCTGATCCTTGACCTATAACGATGCCTTCCAGCCCGTCATCGCCGATGACGCCCGACCAGAGCGTATTGTCGAGATCGAGAACCAAGCATTTCGCCGACTTCCCGAACCGGGCGGCAAGCACGCGCGCGACGATGTCGCCGTAGAGCGGCGTGACAACAGGATGCACCTCGTGCTTGCTCCGGTGCCACAGTGCAGGGGAGTGCCACGTAGTCAGACCGTTCTTGGCCGACCAATGGTCGAGATCTATGACATCCACACCGGCGGCAGCGGCAGCGGCGATGATGCGCTCTTGAAAATGCCGGATCAATGCGGATAACGATTCGCCAAATCGGCGTTCGTTCTCTCCAACCAAACGCGGCAGAGGATTGAACGGAACCTGTTGCAGAATGATAGCGTCCGATGTTTCGCGCACCTGACGCCATTGCGATACGATGTCATCGAGCTTGCGCTCGACACGTGCCTCCACTGAAAGCCCTGCTCCGTCATTGCCGAACAAAGTATAAGGATCGTGAGCAAATATCACAGCCGAGGGTGCAAATGCGCGAAGGCCAGATTGCGGGTCGCTCAGTTCCTGCAGGAACTGTCCATAGGCTGGCTCGTAAACCTGGACAAGCAGTCCCCTACCCAAGCAGGCGACGCGGATGGCAGGCGGCAAGTGGACGGTCGTCGACGTGCTTAAAATGGCCAGCCGCGCGGAGGTGAGGCCCCTGGGTTCAGGGATATGCTCAATCGTTCGTTGAATTAACCCATCAAGCTTTACAACGCTTGGAAAGTCGATGTTGCGGTTGGCAATTCGCCGGAGCGCTCCAATGCGTTCCTCTACTGGAATTTCACGTACCTTCTTCAGCTCTCTACTGAAGTAATTTTCGGTTATAAGCCATGTTCTTAACATTTTTCATCACGCCAAGTAATATTTCGACGCTAATACATCTCAACACGAGGCAAGCTGAAATGACAATATTTCTATCTATAACAATGTCAAACGATTTTCTATTGAATACTCCATAACACAATCACTTTCATTAGAACAATCATATCGCTGTTGTAGCAATGTTGCATTATCCGATCGCCCGCAAAACAAAGCCGGGAGCTGTAAAAACGGCCGACCATGGGTTGGCAGAGTGAAATCGCCGAAATTGCTCCGTGCGGACCTCACGAGAAACGGGGTCAGCCCGATTCTGGCATGCAGCAATCACGTGATTATTGTAGGCTCGCAGGCTATCAAATATGATCGATATGGAAGTCTTCAGAGTATGGCGGCTCGGCCGCGACGCCACGCTGCTCAGCGGAAGCGCCGTGATGGAAATCGTTCAATATGGTCAGCGACGTGTTCTCGACAATCTCTTCATCATGACTTGGACAAGAATGACGGAAGGGATGGGTTCTTTCATCGTGGCAGTCGACTCCCGTAAATGTTTGATTCGCCGGGCCGCCCGGAAGAGAAGGATCTCTCAACCCTGAGTTTGTCCTCCAGCGGCTGTTATCCCCGTTGCAATCTCAGTGCATAGCAGCACGCGTTGTCAGATATCAGTCCTTGGCGCCTCACGCCCAACAGAGAGGCGCTGTTGGGCGGAGAAGTGGGATTGTTCGATCTATGCCTTCGGTGACCGTGGATCCGCCCAAGCGAGCGCGCGCTTTGCCGAGTCCTCAATGGCCGCAGCAGGCTGGCTATGGGCAAATTCGCCAGATCATAATGCATTTGAGTGATAACCGATGCACCAACTGAAGCGGCACGACATTACTTCCGCTCTTCCCGCCAAGCACCGATAGTGATCGCTGAATTGGACGCGTTTGTCGGTTTGCTGCAATTGGTTTATCAGAAAATACGTTCAACGGCCTTTGATGACTATTGTCGCACGTCATCTTATGCAATCAAAGCAACAAACGAGAACGGCTCAAGGCGCAAAACTATGAAGAAAATTGGCTTCCTGTCCTTCGGCCATTGGACTCCCTCACCCCAGTCGCAAACGCGCGCCGCGGGCGATGCGTTGCTCCAATCTATTGATCTCGCCGTCGCGGCCGAGGAACTCGGCGCCGATGGGGCCTATTTCCGCGTCCACCACTTTGCGCGGCAGCTTGCTTCCCCCTTCCCCCTGCTGGCCGCTGTCGGCGCGAAGACCAAGAAGATGGAGATCGGTACGGCGGTTATCGACATGCGTTACGAGAATCCTCTCTACATGGCAGAAGATGCCGGCGCCGCCGATCTCCTCGCCGGCGGCCGCCTGCAACTCGGCATTAGCCGTGGCTCTCCCGAACAGGTCATCGACGGTTGGCGCTATTTCGGCTACCAGCCTGAGGAGGGCACGACTGATGCCGACATGGGCCGCCGCCATGCCGAGGTATTCTTGGAAATGCTAAAAGGTGACGGCTTCGCCCAGCCAAACCCGCACCCGATGTTTCCCAATCCTCCTGGTTTGCTCCGGCTTGAGCCCTACTCAGAAGGGTTGCGCGAGCGCATTTGGTGGGGCGCAGGCTCGAACGCAACCGCCATTTGGGCGGCCAAGCTCGGCATGAATCTGCAGAGCTCGACATTGAAGAACGACGAGACAGGCGAGCCGTTCCATGTGCAACAGGCGGCGCAGATCCGCGCGTACCGGAACGCCTGGAAGGACGCCGGCCACAGCCGCACACCACGCGTGTCAGTCAGCCGCAGTATCTTTGCCCTCGTGGACGATCGCGACCGTGCCTATTTTGGCCGGGGTGGCAAGGAGGAGGACACGATCGGCTACATCGACGCCAGTACGAAAGCGATCTTCGGCCGTTCCTACGCGGCCGAGCCCAATGCATTGATCAAGCAACTGGCCGAGGACGAAGCCATTGCCGAAGCCGATACGCTGTTGCTCACCGTCCCCAACCAGCTCGGCGTCGATTATAACGTCCATGTGATCGAGGCGATCCTGAAGCATGTGGCACCCGCGCTCGGTTGGCGCTGACGGTGCCGGCGGGCCGATCGCCGCGTCCGGGAATCTGTGTCGTGCTGTTCTGTCGCCACGTTGTACAAGATGTTCCGCGGCACTAGTCGCGGCACTGTAAAGTTACCCGGCCAGAATCATGGAGGATGGCATTGGCTCAGGCGGCTTCGATGCGCGCGATTGCACTCCACATTTGCATGGCAATTGCTCGCAGTTCGCGATGATGGACAGATGAAATGTCGTGTCGGGGAATGTGGAACAAGTTGGCGACCGGTTCGTGGATGGACACGAAACGCTGGAGGTGCCGCGCTGACTTGAAGCGCGTCATGATCTTCTCGCGTCGTCGGACCGGCTGATGGGAATTCTCCGCCCGAGTGTTGAGGCCCTTGTGCGGCCTTGGCATTGCGGCGGCTTTGCACCAGAACGTCGAGAACAAAGCCCTCCTGATCCACGGCCCGCCAAAGCCAGTGTTTCTTTCCTTGAACGGTGATGACGACCTCATCGACGTACCATTTGTCGCCGAGCTTTCCGGCTGAGCGCCTCCGGATGTCGTTGGGAAAGTGCCTGCCAAATTTCGCAGCCCAGAGTCTCAGCGCTCCAAAACAGGGGCGCATCAATGGGCAATACGCACGGGCAGCACTTTCTACTATCCGCTGAGGCAAGAACACTTTCAGTTCTCAAGGTCGCCAGGCTGAGCGGCGACGAGGCCCACGACCAGTTCCAGTCGATCAGATGGAGCGAGACGGGGGGTGACCCCGTCTGTCCCCATTGCCAGTGCGGCGCGCGGTCTACAAGTACAAAACCGGCCGCATCTTCTCCCGCAAGGCGTGTCTGAAGCAGTTCAGCGTGACAAGCAAGACCATCCTCGCAGCCATAAGCTGCCGATCCGGATGTATCTGATTGCCGTCGCGTTGTGGGTAAACGGTGCCAAGGGCTACTCGGCACTACAGATGTCTCGAGACCTCGACCGCCAGTACAAGACCGCCTTCGTGCTCTGCCACAAAATCCGGGAGGCGATCGGACTCGACGCCGTCGACAGGGAGGCCTCGGGGGCCGTGGAAGTCGATGGCAGGTATTTCGGAGGCTACATAAAGCCTGCGAACTATTCCAAAAATCGCCGGGACAGGCGCCTTGCGAAGAACCAGAACGGTAAACGTCGGGTCGTCGTGGTCATGCGGATGGGACCGTCGAAGACGCAGGGCGCAGTGAGCTTGTCGCAACCTAGGGCGCCGTGGTGAAATTTTATTTGGAGCCTGGCTTCATAATCAGGAATTATGTGATTCTCCGTCGGCCCTGTAGTCAGGAAGGGAAACCCGCCGCGGTCAGTCTTCCACCAACTCAATCTCGGGACGGCCGGCAAGGGTGAGCCGCAAGCGGCCGCGGTCGGCGCGCTCGAGCATGATCGGGCCCGCCTTTTCCTCCAGTCGCCGGCGCAGCAAGATCAGCCGGGTCTCCAGATTGTCCTTGAAGTCAGGCAGTTGCAGGCGCCGGTCGCGGCGTATCTCACGGTTCAGAAAGTCCCGCTTGCCGGTGCGCGCATAGTCTTCGAGGAAGTGGAGGAGCAGCCGCCCCGGCACGCCGCGGATGAGATAGTCGTCGTCGACGAACAGCGAGCCGTCGCGCGGATAGAAGCGCACGGCGATGCGCCGGCCGGCGGGCACGCTACCGGTCTGGTCGGCCGGGGCCTCCGCCTTCTCGCGCCCGTTCGGCTCCGCCCGCTCGCGTTCCTCGGAAAGGAAGAAGAGCGCGGTTGCCAGATGCGCTGCGATCACGATCAGCACCTCTTCGTCGCGATGGCGGAAGGTAAACCGCTCGGTCGATTCCGAAAACAGCACGCCAACGAGCCTGCCCCGCGCGACAAGCGGCAGCGCGATCTGGCTGAGCGGCTTGTCGAGCGCCGGAAGCGCGATCGGCGTCGCATCCTCGACGCCTGCCATGGCCCGCACCGCCTGGATGTAGCGCTGGCCGCGACTGAGGTCCGTGATCCGCACATTACGCCGTCGCTCGGCCGCAAGCCCGATAATACCGCGTCCGGCCGGAACCTCGGCACCGAAGCCGAACTGGTCGTAGCCGCGGCTGGCGATCGTCGTCAGCCCGCCGCGCTCGCCGTCCGGCACCAGCACCATGGAATGGTGGTAGCCGAAGAGCTCGCCGAGGCCCTCGAGCGTCACGTCGAGCAGTGTTTCCGGATCGCTGCAATCCGACATCCGTGCCGTCAGCCGCGCCACCTTGCCCATCAGGTCGGGCAGAAAGAGCGGCTCGGGCTCGACCAGCGGATTGGCGGCTGGCACGGCCCGACAGTCCTCCACCCGGTAGATGTCGACGGCGCGCAACTTCATGATCCCGCTCATCCGGCTTTCCAGGATCGCCAGATGGATCGCCACCCGCTCGAATGTCTCGCCCTCCGTTTCGGAGCGCTCGAACGCCAGGTCGAGCACGTGTTGCTGGCCGCTATAGCCGTCGACCACCATCACGGTCGCAAGCCCGTTGCGCGCCACATTGGTGGCGGTCTTGGAGAAAAACTGGTTGGAGAGCGCCACATGCGTCTCGTCGACGTAATGCACGTGCGAGAGATAGGAAATATTGGGCATTCCGTCCGCATCGGTGGTGGCGATGACGGAAGGAATGACGCCCTCGAAGCTGTCCCGCAGGCTTTCGAGCGGGATCATGCGGCGACTTCCGGCGTCAGCCTGCGTCCGGCGCCCGGCCCCGGCGTCTGCTCGAAGATCGCTTGCGGCTCGATCGTCAGGCAGATGAGGTCCTCGTCCGACAGCGTGCCGGAGAGCTGCATGCGGGTGACCCCGAGCGCCAGCATCCGCGCCAACTGTTCTGCGACATAGGCCTGACCCAGCGCCCGGCCGGCGGCATCCGCCGGCCCCACCGCCAAGACCCGGCCCTTGATCTGGCAGGCTTTATAGTCGGAGGCCCGCACGTAGGTCGTGGCAATCGGCCGGCCGGGCAGCGCCTCGCCCACGGCCTTCGGCCATTGGCAACGGGAGGCGAGAAAGTGCAGATGCCCGCTCTGCCGGTCGACGCGCACGCCGGAGCCGCGGCCAATCATCGGCCGGCCGGCTTCGTCGCGCGTCGCAAACAGTGTCATGACGGGACTTTCTATGAAGTCCACGAGTTCCGGCCCCAGCAATGCTTTTTCTCCCCGAGATCAGGCGATGATAATTAGTTAGGATATTCTTAGCAATCGTTCCAATTGCTTAGGATGGTTTTAGGAAGCACCTCGCAAAGGCCTCGGTTATCTCCCGGTCATCAGCCCGGCGCACAGGAAGAGGCGCCGGCCAACGAGAGGAAAACCACCATGAGCCATGAATTCTCGCTTGCCAGCATCCCCGATCTCAACGGCCGCTACGACATTTACGGCGCGATACACAAGGGCCTGCGCAAGGCAGGCTGCGACCTGCTCGGACGCCTCGGCACGGCCGATTTCCAGAATGTCGAGGAGACGGTCTTCCTGATCGGCGACCTGCGCCATTACCTGATGCTTGCCGCCTCCCACGTCACTCACGAAGACGACAACATCCACACGGCGCTGGCCGACAAGGGCGTCTCGACCGTCACGCTGGACGAGCAGCACGACGACCACCGCACCGCCTTCCGTGAGCTGGACGAGCTGATTGTCGCCTGGGAAAACGCCTGGCCGCTGCACAAGGCCGCCTGCGGCCGCAAGCTTTATCTGGCCTTTGCCGCCTATATCGCCGACGACTTCGCGCATATGCATGAGGAGGAGGCGGTGACCGGCCCTCTGCTGTGGCGCAATTTCAACGACCAGGAAATCCTCGGCATCGAGATGCGCATCATCGGCTCCCTGCCACCGGAGAAGAGCATGGCCTTCATGCGCATCATGATCCCGGCGATCAATCCGGCGGAGCGTGCTGCACTTCTCGGCGCCATGAAGAAGGATGCGCCGCCGGAAATCTTCCAGGCGGTCATCGACTTCGCCGTCCGTCCGGGGCTTTCGGCCAGCGACTTTGCTAAGCTTGCCGACGCGCTGAAGCTGGCGGCCTGAGAAGGCTGCTGCGCACGGAGGATCGAGGCTCCGTCCGCGGCATCGAGGAGAATTTCCGGAGAAGAACCATGTGCAAACCGAACGGCGAGGCCGGCGTCCCGGCCGAGTGTCCACGCCGCGGCGATTGTCGCGGCTGCCCTATGCTGCCTTCCGCCATGACGGGTGAGCGGATCGCCGCGTGTCTCGAGCGTCCGCCACCCCCGTCGGTCTTCCTGGAAACGTGCCTCAGATTTGGGAATCCTATGCCGATTCCGAAAGAACAAGAACCGCTCTAGACGAGTTGACGGACCGACTTCCCTCCCGAAACCTGTGATTGAGCCGACCGTGATGCCTGTCGGCGAAAATCCAAATTTCTGGAGTCTTGCCGTCTCAGTTAGCACCAAACATGCGCGGCCGGTGATACGTAAGCCCCCTAGTCGAGCTTGGCCGGCGACGAGAACGGCCGATTGGCGTCCACCACGAAAATGGCCATCTGATCGAGATCGGTCGTGCCGGCGCTGAACACCTCCATCGGCGTGTCGGCCCCGTGTCCGATCATTGGGTCACCCCGTGGGGTGTTCTCTGGCCGACCTTGCCTGTCAGCACATAAAAGGCCTCCGATCCGGGATGTGTATGGATCGCCGACTTCACGCCGAGCGCTCCACCGGCGCGGTTGACGCGCAGCAAATACTCGGTTGCGCCGATCGACGGGAGGGGTCCGATCTCGACGACCTCGGTTCCGCCGGGCGTAGAGCCCTCCTTTGGTCCGAGCGTGAACAGCCAGACCTTGCCTGCGACGTCCGCCGCCAGCGAGGTCGGACCCGCAGCGGCCTGGGCCTGTGTCAGCGTTGGGAAATTTTCCAGCCGCCAGTACAACGGTCCGGAAGGCAGTTCCTTCACCTTTTTCTCAACCACCGGATCGATGACGAATTTGTCCATCTGCCGACATTGAGGCTGACGTCATCAGCCCGAAAGCACACAGTGAGAACATAAGCACGCCGATACGGCGCGCGATGAAGAATCGCGGCTTCATGGTTGGTCCTCCCATCGATGCAACTTGTCCCGGATTGCGGTTGGGGGGCAGTCAAGATGATCCGCTGTCAGCCGTCGAACTATCGGGCGGTCGTGAACAGCAACAACCGCCTGCCTACCGCCAATCTCACGGTGAAATTATGATCCACTTGACAGCTCGGTGCAAGTGAGTGGCGGATGGCCTATAAACCTACGCGCGCATCAGCAACAGGCCGTCGTAGTGATCCACCGGGCGCACTAAACAGGAAAACAGTGGTAATCCTCAGACCGACGTCCAACAACGAACTCAACCATAGACAGGAAAAACTGTGTCAGAACCTGACCACTGGCATGAGCCAGTGACAAGCGCGGCTGGGTGCGACGTGCTGCGCCACGGTGACTTTTGGCGCAAAGCTGTCGCTTGCGCTGAGAACGGCCTACCGTGTTCTTCTCGCCCAGACCTGATTGCCTCTGTCATCCGTTGCGTATCGGACGTTTCCCTCGTCGCGCTGGAGTGCCTTCGATACACGCTTCACCGGATCGGAGACGTATTTCCGATCCTTGGCATCGTCGCCGCGCAGCACCACGATGCTCTGCGCTATCTCCCTGCTGGACAAAGGACTGTCGCTGTCCCGAAGCTCTGGCAGGATGGCGCACGTCAGCTTCCCGCGTCCGAAGATGACGTCCCGGTTCTGACGAGGCATCGCGGCGGCGAGGTGCCAGCGTAGTCCAGGGACTGCAACACCCTGTCTATCGCGCGGATGTCGTTCCTGATCTCCGCCATGCGGTCGCGCCGGAGCTCTGCCTCGCCGAATAGGTCAGCTCGCTTCTTCAGAAGTCCTGAGATCGTGTGCTCGAAGGTGTCGGTGCGGGCCAGTCTTGTGCTCATGCCCCACGTTCTAGCCGGTTGCGAGCTTTGCAGACGGGCACCCTGACGTGCGTCGGCTACATGATGCCGAGAAACTCGGATCGTCCATCTGTGCGGTTTCGGCAGCAAATGTCGTCATATATCCGATGAGACGGTCCAGCCACAAACAGTTTTCCGGCATTAGGTAGCAAAGACCACCAATAGCGGCCTAGGTGTTCGAATTAAAATAGCTATTACAACATCATCAACGGAGTTCGGCCTATGGCCGTCACCTTCATGACGAATAGAGGGAGGGGTTCCGGCAGATTGACAAGTGTGCTACTGAGTAGCAAACTCGGCTCAATGGAGATAAACCGATGAGTGTTAAATCGTCGATCTCGCTGACCGACCAGCAGGACGCGTTTGCCCGTTCGCTGGTGGAGAGCGGCCGGTATTCCAGCATGAGTTCCGTTCTTCAGCAGGGCTTGGAACTCCTCCGCCAAAAAACGGAAACTGAGACCGTCGAAACGGCAGCGCTTCGCGAATTGGTCCAGCGGCGTTTGAAAGGCCCGATGATTTCCACGACGGAAATGGAAAGCCGCGTCGAGACAATGATCGAGCGGAAGCGACGGGCTGTTCGTGTGGACGCTTGAATATTCCGAGGATGCCGAACGCGATTTTGAGTTGATTTTCGATCATCTTTTCGACTCCTATGTCGAACTCGGAGACTCGCCGGACGAGGCTTTGGAGCGTACCGCTGAACGAATCCGTAAATTGCGTCTCGAAATCGATCGTTTCGTCGATACGCCTTATATCGGGACATTGCGGGCCGACCTTTACCCTGGAATTCGGTTTCTTCGGCGAAACAAGGCGGCGATCTGGTTCTCGCCGGTAGAAAGTAGTCGCAGGATCATTATTGCTGCAATTTTCTACGGCGCGCAGGACCATATCAGACATATGCTCGCACGTATGCTGGAGGGATAAGGTCTCTATATGCGCCTAGGCGACCCGAGTTTGGTGGCAGTTGGTACCTAGTTGCGCAGTTTTCTGCCGTCAGGGCGGACAACTAGGCGCGATAAGCACTCTGGCGGGAAATCCGGAGCTTTCCATGCTTTTCCAGCGGCTGCACGCGAGCTCGTACAAGCCGAAGTTCGGCGATGAGCGTGAGGACCATGACCCACCTCTCGGCGCATCAATAGCATACTTACTATGTAAGAGCGATGAAGTCGGCGGGTCATCTTAGGACGTCGTCGACCCAGACTGGAATTCTGATCGTCCTGACATTCTTGAGCCGCCTCACCGCCAGTGCTCCATATTCGCTCCCGTGGGGAAAGTGCAACGTCATGCGCAGGTAATGCTTTTTGCCGCACGTCTCGCACCGAAACCGGCCGAGCAGACGATCGAGCGTTAGTCGCCCGAGAACGTCAGCAGGTCCGCAGGAAGGTAGCGATGGGTCATGCGACAGTAGTCGCAACTGACGACGAGCTGTCCCTGATCCAAGGCCGACTGCAATGTCCAGGAGCGCAGCCGCTTAAAAGGGTGTGCTTCATGGGATCGAGTGGAAGACGTGGTTGCGACGGAACGCGCGGTCTGCGGGACCTGCAGCGGAATGGTTCCCCAGACGTAACGAGTGGCTGAGAATGCGGAGGCTTTGCCATCGGCGCATTACGCCAGATAAGCCGGATTGAATCCACTCCGTCTTTCGGTTGCGCGATCGATCGCTGAAATGGTCGCCTCTGCAGTCGGCGTACTGCTCGCGTTAGCCGTCAATTCTGAATCCGACTTTCATCACCACCTGGTAGTATTCGACAGCGCCGTCCTTGATATGCCCCCTGACCTGGTCGACTTCGAACCAATCGAGGTTGCGCATCGTCTTCGACGCTCGCGCGATCGCCGTCTCGATCGCTTCGGTGACGGACACTTTCGAGCTGCCTACGAGTTCTACCTTTTTGTACACGTGATCGCTCATATCGCTTCGTTTCCTTCTAATCTCGTTCAGGGAACTCGGTAGATTTCGTAAGGTGGCCGCTCACTTCAAGCCCCACGTGGTGATGCCGTTGATATGCGGTTGGCATTGGTGCATGGATCGTTTATCGGTCGTGTTGTAATCGGTCTGGGATCGAAATAGCCGACTGTCACAGCGATGCCATTTAAACAGAATGCCAACGGCCGCCAACGTATCGGGAAGATGAAGTTCAAGGTGGCGAACTGGCGTGAGTATGAGGCCGGCCTTCGCCGACGCGGCAGCCTGACGCTGTGGATGACCGCGGAAGCTCTGTCGCAGTGGCAAGCGCCAAAGCGTACGAGCCGCGGCGGCCAGCAGCGTTATTCCGATCTGGCGATCGAGACCACTTTGACGCTCGGGATGGTGTTCGGTCTGCGGCTGCGCCAGACGGAGGGCTTTCTGGCCTCCGGACTGGATATCGCTGTGCCCGATCACACGACATTGAGCCGACGGGCACGGACAAGGCGATCGTCTGACAGATGGCAATGCCGCTCGATTTCAGCAGAAGGACCTGTGCACGTTCTCATCGACAGCTCCGGGCTTGAAATCTACGGCGCCGGCCAATGGCTGAGGGAAAAGCACGGTGCCAGGTCGCGGCGAGGTTGGCGGAAACTGCATCTTGCGCTGGATGCCGATAACGGCGAAATCATCGCACACGTCTTGACTGACCAGGATGCCGGCGACACCTCACAGGTGGAGCCGCTGCTCGACCAGATCGACGTCCCGATCCGCCAGTTTACCGCTGATGGCGCCTATGACTGCAAACCGACATATGACGCCGTCAACAACCACAGCGCCAATGCGGCAATCGTGATTCCGCCCCGCGCCAATGCCGTCGCTCGGTCGAAAATAGAACCCTCGAGCCAGCGGGACCGTCATATCGTCGCGATCAACACAAACGGCCGGATGAAGTGGCAAACCGCCACCGGTTACGGCAAGCGTTCACTGGTCGAAACCGCCATCGGCAGATACAAATCCATCATCGGCCGCCGCCTGCGGGCGCGTTCTTTCCAAGCGCAACAGAACGAGGTCGCCATCGGCTGCGCTGTCCTCAATCGCATGTTGGCATGTGCACGCTCGAAATCCGTCCGTCACACGTCAACCACTGCATAGACGGCAACTTCGCCAGACCCCAATCCGAAAACTTCCGATCCGTGCACCCAGAGAAGGAAACTCTCGGGAGGCGCTCCTTCGGCGAGGATCACTTCATGGCTTTCGAGCACCACGTGGAAATATTCGATCACCTCCCCGTCGGCAGGAGGGGCCGACGCAACGGAGGTCCCATTGACGAGATCCTTCGCCAGGATGAGGACGCCATCGATGAACAGAGCATGCCCGGGGGAAAGATAAAGATCCCTGTGAGGGGTCCGATCGTCCCGCGCATACCGCGAGATACGGATCGGCGCGATGTCGGGATTCCAGAATGGGCCGCTTCGCTTGTAGAGGTTACGACCGATCCACTTCACCGACATGGCTTTGCCCCGCACGGTTTCGACAAGATCGCCGATCTGAAGATCCTCGACGCAAATCTCACCTGTCGGGGTCAGAACAGAGGTGCCACGGAGAAAGCACCTGGAACCGCCGCGACCGTCGCCCTGCTGATCGCCGCCCTGATTACCTCCCTGCTGGTTGCCGCCCTGATTGCCACCCTGCTGGGCTTGAGCGCTGAACGAAGGAAATATCGTCGCCGCAAGAGCACCCATCGCCGCAACTCTGGCAACCGTAGCAGAGCAGCCAGACCGAGGAATGACGCCGCGCATGATTGAGCTGCGGGTACCGTTCTTCGCTTGACGACATAGCTCTCTCCCTTTTGACCGGCCCCGGAGACGGAATGCTGCACGTCATTCTGCATCAGCTTTCCATTTTAGAAAACCTGCACATTTTCACGCTCTACGTACCTATAGTCGCTGCGGTCATAATCAAAGATGAGGGCCACTCCGCCTTTTGGATGAAGGTTGAAGGATATCCAGTCAGGCGCCGTCAGAAGCGATGGTTTCAACGGTGAAGGAACCATGTCCATCAGGCTGGAAGGAGATCACATTACCGAACTGGTTATAGGCTGACCGGGATCGAAATTTTAAGGTAGTCTCAGCACTCGGCGACCCAGTAAATTGCTGAACTAGCCTTTGGGATCGATGGGTACCGGCATAGGGTGCGCGTTCTCGATCACCTCTCCAATTGCGAAGCATAGATCCTCTCGGAATCGCCGTGAAACTATTTGGACGCCCGTCGGCACGCCCTCCAGCACCCCAGTCGGAACTGAAAGTCCCGGCACGCCCAATACCGCAGGAAGCAGCATCGGGGACTGTGCGTGGAGGATCTCTCGCACCGCCTCCGGCCCACCCTGATCGCGATCGTTCAGGAATGGTGGCTCCCAAGAATTTGGCATGACAACCGCCGCATATTCCTCAAATAGAAGGTCCCAGGCTGCCGCGATCGCAGCACGGCGTTTCATCGCTTGTGAGAAGTCGTAGATATCAGCTTCCGGCGTGACCTTCAGCCATGCTCCAACGAAATTCCGGAGACGATCGTCTCCAAATTTCTCCATGCCAACGCTCAGCTCTTGCCGACGCTCGTTGATCACGAGGCGAGACCAGAGCTGTGCACCTTCTGCGAAGTGCGGCGGTTCCTTTTCTTCGACGATGTAGCCTGCAGCCATGAGGGCTTTGGCTGCGCTTTCGAGTGCCGCAACGACAGATGGGGCCGGCTTGTAGCCTTCCGCATGCGAGAAGAATGCGACTTTCAGCTTGCTCGCCGAGCCGGGCCAGTGAAGGGGAGCAGGCGTCCACCAGGGGTCTCCAGGATCAGGTGCGGAGAGAGCTTCGAGCCCAAGTCGAAGGTCTGTGATGCTCCTGCCGAGCACGCCTTGGACGGCCATCAGCGCTGCACTGATAGGCCCCCCTTGAAGGTTGCGTGAGGGAGTCCTGCCAAATGATGGTCGGATTCCGCAGACGCCACACGCATATGCGGGGTAGCGAACAGAGCCGGCGATGTCCGTTCCGTGGGCAAGCGCACCCATTCCGACCGCGACTGCCGAACCGGCGCCGCCGCTGGAACCACCTGGCGTAAGGCGCCGGTCCCAAGGATTGTAGGTTCGGCCGTGGAGGTCATTCTCGGTGAACCAACGGAATGACATCGCCGGTGTGTTCGTGCGGCCGATGATCACGGCTCCCGCCTTGCGCCAGTTTCGAACCGCGGAACTGTCGTCCTCCGCAATTCTGTCCCTATGCGCCACAACGCCTTCCGTCGTCGGGCGTCCCTTGACGTCGACGTTGATCTTTATGGTCACCGGCACGCCATGCAAGCTGCCAACGGCCCTCCCCTCCTTGATGGCAATATCGGCAATGTCGGCTGCAGCCAACGCCTCATCTGCAAGGAGATCGACAATTGCATTGACCTTTGGATTGACGGAAGCAACCCTCTCAAGAGCACTGAGCGTGGCCTCACGGCTACTGATCTTGCGCTCACGTATCGCCGTTGCGAGCTCCACCGCACTCCAGCTCCAGAGCGCTGCTTCCGAGGCGCCCCTGTCAGTTGATACTCGACTCAGCTCTCGACGCTCCGACGACTTACCAGTATCCATGTCTGATCTCCTGCTTAGGCAGGCGGTGTCGAAGCCGCCCTCGCTTACTCATATCTTTCGGGGCATTTTTGTTTGGCAGGTGGCGACCATTCGAGACACGACACGTGCGCTTGAGACAAAAACAAACGCCTCCCCTCGGGAGAAGAACACTAGCTCTCGCGTTAAATCCGGTCCAAAACTATAATGGTCGATTTCCATACCGAGGAGGTATAGTAGCGTGGATCTGCGCCAGCTTCGATATTTTGTTGCGGTCGCCCGCGAGCAGAATTTTTCGCGCGCCGCGGACAAACTGCATATTGCCCAGCCGCCACTTAGCCGTCAGATCCAACAGCTGGAGGAAGAGCTTGGCGTCAATCTCCTCGATAGGTCAAAACGACCTCTCACTCTCACTGAAGCAGGGCGATTTCTCTATCAACAAGCGACGAGGACGCTTGTCAATATCGATCACATCAAGGAACAAACCCAGCGAATTGGCCGGTCGCAACGTGAACGGTTCGTCATCGGCTGCGTCGGCTCGACGCTCTATGGTGGTATTCCGGACCTTGTCCGACGCATGCGCGCTCAGTGGCCGGAACTGGACATAGAGATCAGCGAAATGATGTCGACAGAACAGGTCACCGCATTGAAGGATGGTCGAATCGACGTTGGTTTCGGCCGGGTGCGCTTCAACGATCGCGAGGTGGAGCGGCTGACGCTTCGTGAAGAGCGACTGGTCGTAGCTTTGCCGAAAGGCCATGCAAAATCACTACCGAAGGACCCGATCGCGCTCATCGAGCTGCAGGATGAACCTCTGATTGTCTATCCTTCGACACCCCGACCAAGCTTTGCCGATGAGATCTTGAACCTCCTTGGCGAGTTGGATGTCGTTCCCGCTTCAGTGGAGGAAGTTCGAGAAATCCAGGCCGCGTTGGGAATGGTCGCGGCGGGCATGGGGCTCTGCATCATTCCTGCCGCCTCGCAAAGGCAGAGGCCGGATGATGTCTGCTACAGGATGATCGCGGATGAAAACGCAACGTCACCGATCATCATGAGCTACCGGCGCGCCGACGCGAATGGACGGATCAAGCAAGTCAAGCAGCTAATCAGTGAGATGTACGCCGCCAACCCGCCATGGCTGCAACTATCAAATATTCGCTTACCGTCGTCACACTGAGGATGATCACGTAGCGATCACAGCAAGGTGGAAGACAAGCAATCGGACGATTGCTTGTCAGATCTTCTCCCGGTCCATTGCAGCGATCTACTTTGTTTCAGGTACTTTCTTGCCTCGTCTCCAGGTGCCCACAGAGGAAGTGCTGGATCAATTTTGTAACGTCTTGCGAACGTTCGAACGTCGGTATGTGGGAAGCGTTTTTTATCAGCCTGAACTCCGCCCCAGGAATGCTGTCGGCGAGCTGCTTCGCGCTCGATATCGGGGTCGCGGTATCCTGATCACCGACGAGGATCAACGCCGGAATTCGCAACCCTTGAATTTTTGTTGAAAGGTCCGCATCGGCGATTGCCTCGGCCGCCGATGCATATCCTTCTGGTGCCGTATTCAGAAGCATTGACCTGAGCCGCTGGGTTTCCGGAGCATCGAGGAAAGCCGGCGTTACCCAGCGGGCAAGAACGCCATCAACAATCGCAGTCATGCCCGACAGACGGACAGTCTTGGCCCGATCTCGCCAGAGACTAGCAGGGGGAATTGAGGTGGCGGTGTCAGAAAGCACAAGCGAAGCGACAACGTCAGGTGCAGCCGCCGCCAGGGCCTGAGCGACCATGCCTCCGATGGACAGGCCGGCGACATGCGCACGCCTGATACCCAGCCGATGCATCGCGGACAGTATATCCAGAGCCAGACCCTCGATGCTGTAAGGGCCCGAGGTAGCAGAGGACTTGCCATGGCCACGCAGATCAGGGCGGAGGACGCGGAAATATTGAGAAAGCACCTCTGCCTGCGGGTCCCAGACCCCATGATCTGTTCCAAGCGAATGTAGCATCAAGAGAACCGGTGCGTCCTGCGGGCCATCTGCCCGCAGGTACATGGTGAGATCGTCAAGGTCGATGAGCATGTCGTTCATTCGGCTCTCGACGGCGAAGATTGGACGGCTGTGCGGGTAGATCGCGGCGCCTTTGCAAGCATTGCCAATGCAGCGACCAGGGCTGATAACGCGGCAACGGCGAAGACTGTGGAAAGGTCCCAGCCAAGCGACAGCAGGACGCCTCCAGTCACCGATCCCAAAATGGACCCTGTACGACCCACCGCATGCGCCCAACTGACACCGGTACCGCGGCTTTCGGTCGGATAATAGCCCGCGGCGAGCGCGTTGATTCCGACCTGTGCTCCCGCGACCCCGAAACCGGCGCCGAAGATCGCGACGACGAGGAGCCAAGGCACCGTCACGGCGTGGCCGAGGATGACAACAAAAAGACTAGCCACGATGTAGGCTCCGGCCAATACCTTGTGGGGCTCGAAGGCATCCATCATTCTCCCGATCACGATGGCGCCGATAGTGCCACCCATAGCAAGCATCGCACCCATTGCAGAAGCGCTTCCCATGGAGAACCCGGCGGACGTGATCAGAAGCGGCAACCAACTCGATAGCAAATAGAAGACCAGCAGACTCATGAAAAAGGTCACCCAGATCAGGATTGTGCCCATGGCCAATCCCCGTCCGAACAACTGCCGGACTGGCGATCCGGGGGCACGAACGGGAACGGCAAACTCCGTCTGTTCAAGATTGGCTGCTGGCACCAGGCGCTTCAGCAATGCGGCGATCCTGTCGGGCGCAGCACCGTGACGTGCGAGATAGCGTGGCGATTCAGGCAGCAATGCCCATAGGAGAAGGAAATGCAGGAGGGGCAGCACGCCGCCAAGGGCAAGAAGCCCCTGCCAGCCCCAAACGGCCATGATATGCGAAGCGGCAAGTCCCGCCGCAGCCGACCCGATGGTGAAACCGCAGAACATCATTGTCACGAGGGTGGCTCGCCTTGCCTGAGGGCTGATTTCAGCGGTGACTGTCACCGATGCCGGCATCGCCCCGCCAAGACCAAGTCCGGTGATGAAGCGCATAGCCGTCAGCATCTCGATATCTGTCGCAAAGGTCGATGCACAGGTGGCGAGGCCGAAGAACACGGTGGTCACCAGGAGTACCGGCTTTCTGCCGATCCGGTCAGAGAGCGGTCCGAAGATAAATGCCCCTGTCATGAGGCCGAACAGGCCTGCGGCGAAAAGGGGGGCCAATTCAACCGGCGACACGCCCCATTCAGTCTTCAGCATGGGCGCGATAAATCCCACGGCTGCGGTATCAAAGCCGTCTAGGGCGGCAACAAGAAAGCACAGTACGATCACGATCTTCTGGTACTTCGACAGGGGGTGTGCATCGAACACCTCCTGAACATCGACAATTCTCCGCTGCATAATAGTTCCTCCCTTGGATTGGCTTGCCGTTCACCGATTTTCCTCGGCCAACGACGTTTGCATTCAGGCATTTATCCGGTATCGCCGCCGCCGACTGGAAGGATGGTTCCAGTCACGTAGGACGCCTCCTCCGATGCCAAAAACAAGATCGCATTCGCCTGCTCTTCAAGCGTGCCGTACCGCTTCATCAGGCTGGATTGCGTCGTCTGCTGCACGACCTCTTCCATCCAACGCCGATCGTCTTCCGTCTGGTCATCGTTGTTGCGCAGTATGACGCGTTGCGGCGCTACGGTGCCGCCTGGTGCGATCGCGTTCACCCGGATTCCGCGCTCTGCATTCTCCATGGCAAGCGCAATGGTCAGGGCGTTAACGGCTCCCTTTGCCGCCGAATATGGCGCGCGATTGATCCCGCGCGTGGCGATAGACGAGACGTTTACGATGACACCGCGGCCCGACTTGATCATCGACGGCAGAACGGCTCGACAGCACCATAGCGTCGGAAACAGCGAACGCCTGATTTCAGCCTCGATCTGCCGCTCGTCAAAATACTCGAATGGCCGCATCCATATCGCCCCACCGACATTGTTCACGAGAACGTCGATGCGGCCGAAGTGTTGCTCGGCATGGGCAATGGCCCTTTGGGCGCCATCCCAATTCTCCAGGTCGCCCAGAATGGCGGTCGTGGTGCCACCGGCGGCCTCGATGCCCTCTGCAACCTTGTGAACGTGATCAGATCGGTCGATAAGAGCGAGGCGCGCGCCCTCGGTCGCGGCGCGGACCGCCACCTCGCGCCCGATGCCCTGCGCGGCACCGGTCACAACCATCACCCTCTCCGCAAAGCGGTCCGACCTCATCACGCTGCCTCGGAAGCATTGAACTTTTCGTAATGGAAGGACGCCGGCTTGATGCCGATTATGTCGAAGTGTTTTCGCACGGCTTCGACCATAGGCGGCGGGCCGCACAGATAAACATCGGTGTCGCCACCATGAAAGTCTTCCGGTCCGAGATGGTCGGTAACGAAGCCTTTGCGGTCGGCGGTGCTCGCAGTATCGGCGACGCAGACATCGAAGGTGAAGTTGGGTAGTGCCCCGGCGAACTCCTCGAGCCTGCCGACCTCGACCATGTCTGCATCCCTGGTGACGCCATAGAGCAATCGGATGGGCGGCGTTGAATCGCCCTTTTCGCGCAGGTGGTCGAGCATGGCGAGGAATGGCGCCAGGCCAGTCCCCCCGGCAAGGAACATCGCCGGGCGATTGAGGTCGCGAAGATAAAAGGCACCGGACGGCCCGTGTATCGTCAGTTGGTCGCCAGGCGTGGCCTGCTCCGAAAGATAGGTGGACATCAGCCCCCCTGGAATATTGCGAACCAGGAAATCGATACGACCGTCATTGAGCCGGGAGGAGAAGGAATATGCCCGGCTTTGCTCCGTGCCCGGAACCGAGACCTTCACGTATTGTCCCGGCAGAAACGAAAGGCTGTCGGGCTCCTCAAGCGCGAGTGTAAAGCCGATCGTGCTATCGGAAAGCCGGCGGACGTCGGTGAGCTGGGTTGCGAAGGTCAGAGCCCCGCTTTTGCATAGCGCCGATGTCGCTGGAATGTTGACGACGCAATCGCTGCGCGGCCGCATCTGGCAGGCAAGCACAAAGCCCTGCGCCGCTTCGTCCTCTGTGAGCGCTTCATCAATATAGGAATCCATGTCATAGCTGCCGGATTCGCAGTGGCATTTGCAGGTCCCGCAGACGCCATCGCGACAATCCATCGGAATATTGAGCCGCGCGCGATATGCTGCGTCGACCAGGCGTTCGTTCGTGACGCATTCGACGAAACGTGTAACGCCGTCTTCGAAATTAAGGGCAATCCTGGGCATCGTCGGAACCTCCTCGGACTTCAGACGTGATAGATGTCGATGACGTGATGGATGTAATCGTTGACGAGGACGATCTTCTTTCGGGCGATCTTCATCTCTTCGCCCGCGACTTCGAGCGTATAAAAAGTAGTGCCAAAGTGTGTGTCGGTCGTCTTGTAGCGGAAGTTCTGCGTCATCCAGTTGAAGCGGATCTCGACGCGACCTTCGGTCTGAGACAGGATCTCGACATTTGAGATGTGATGCACCGTGCGGGGTTCCGGCAGGCTTGTCGCGCTCGACCGATCCGTTCGGATCCGGAACACTCTATCTTCAAGCCCCTGCTTGCTGGCGTAATACATCAGCGAGATTTCGGACTCCGGATCCTCGGTTAGCTTGTCGTCATCGTCCCAAGCCGGCATCCAGAATTCGACATGCGGTGCATAAAGGGCAAGCCAGTTGTCCCAGTCGCGGTCGTCAAGATAACGGGCCTCGCGATAGAGAAATTCCTCGACCTTCTGGCGTGAAATAGTCATGACATCTCCTCCGGCGGACCGCTCCTCAGCCCGCTCAATCTGGATATTTCGAAATGACGGCGAGGTGCGGCTCTGCTGGCCTCGCAACATTCAGCGCGACGGGTCGCGCCCGATCGCCTTCACCAATGCTTCTTTCCAGTAACCATGCTGGATAACGAAGAGACCTTCGTCCTCGGTTTTCGCGCCGGACAGCAATGGCTTCAAGCCGATGGAAGCCGCGCCTTCGTCGGCACCGTCAATCCAATGTGTCGCACCTCGGCTAAGATCATTCCAAGCCGCATGACGCGCCTGATATCCAATCTGGCAGGATCGGAATTCTTCCAGGTCATCGGGAGTTGCCATGCCACTTGCGTTGAAGAAATCCTCGTACTGACGAATGCGGCGCGCGCGCGCGTCTGCACTTTCACCCTTCGGGGCAATGCAGTAGATCGTCACCTCCGTTTTATCGACGGCGATCGGTCGATACATCCGTATCTGTGAGGAGAATTGGTCCATCAGATAGACGTTTGGATAGAGGCAGAGATTTCGCGATCGGTCGATCATCCAGTCCGCCCAAGCTTGGCCGAAGCGCGCCGTCAGTTCATCACGCTTCTCTGCCAGCGGCCGATCCTCAGGGTTGCTCCAGCGTGTCCAGAGCAGGAGATGGCCATGCTCGAAGGAATAAAAACCACCGCCCTGCTTTGCCCAGTTTCCGGCATCCATCGCACGGGTAACGTCCTGGCCAGCGGCAGCGGCGATCGCATCCTTGCGGTGGTTGGTCGTGGCAGCGTAGTTCCAGTGCACAGATGAAACATGGTAGCCATCGGCACCGTTTTCGGTCTGCAACTTCCAATTCCCGTCATAGACATAAGTGGAACTGCCGCGCAGCACCTCGAGGCCGTCGGGCGATTGGTCTACGATCATATCGATGATTTTCCGCGCCTCGCCGAGATGCTCCTCGAGGGGCAGGACGTCAGCGTTGAGACTTCCGAACAGGAAGCCGCGGTAGTTCTCGAACCGGGCAACCTTGGTCAGGTCGTGGGAGCCGTTCTTGTTAAACTGTTCCGGATATCCTGCGCCATCCTGGTCCTTTGCCTTCAGTAGCCTGCCGGTGTTGGAGAAAGACCATCCGTGGAACGGACAAGTATATGTCGCCTTGTTGCCGCGCTTGTGGCGGCAGATCTGGGCACCCCGATGCGAACAGGCATTCAGGAAGCAGTGCAGTGTGCCGCTCCGATCCCGGGAAATCACAATTGGCTGACGCCCGATATAGCCGGTTAGATAGTCGTTTGGGTTCGGAATCTGGCTCTCGTGAGCAAGATAAATCCAGTTTCCCTCCCAGATATGCTCCATTTCGAGCTCAAATAGATCGGGGTCCGTGAAGATGTCGCGGCAGCACCGATACGTGCCCGCATCTACATCGTCGACAACAGCGTTGTAGAGTTTTTCCTCAATGCGATCATTCGCGTTCGTGTCGAGCATGGCTCTCCTCCTATGGCGTCTGGCAAGGCGCCTCCTCAGACGCCTCCCATGGATATTGATCTGACGTTAGGCCACTACGCGTTCGCGTTCGACGATCGTATCGACCAGGCCTTCCGCAGCCGGCGTCAGCACGAAGTCGAAGTCGATCGATGCATAGGGGCTCTGCACCTGCTTTTCGGCCATCAGCTTCGGATCGCTGATGCGGGCGACTGGGGGGATCAAGTCGTCACGCGTGCCGAAAGCGAAGTCGTCGAAGAGGTAGGGATCGTCTTCGATGTTGATCTGCGTCGTCAGGTGGCGGAAACCTGGGGCTTCGACGAAGAAGTGGATGTGCGCCGGGCGGTTCCCATGGCGGCCGATCGCGGACAGAAGCTGCTCGGTCGAGCCACCCGGAGGCGTGGAATACCCGCTCGGCATGATCGTACGGAATTGATAGCGACCCTGGGCATCGGTCTCGATGCGGCGGCGAAGATTGTATGGCGCTTGCTGCGGGTCAAAATGCGAGTAGTTCCCGCGGGTATTGGCGTGCCAGACGTCGACGATCGCGCCTGGAACCGGCTTGCCGTTCTGGTCGCGCACCTGGCCCTGCATGAACAGGACTTCGCCCTCGTCCGATCCGTCGTCGAGGCGCCCGGCTCCGTGACAGATCGGGGCGCCGGCAATATAAAGCGGACCTTCGATCGTCCGCGGCGTACCACCGGCAAGCCCGGCGCGGCGCTCGGCTTCGTCGAGCCGGAGATCGAGGAAATGTTCAAGTCCGATACCCGGCGCAATGAGCCCGAGTTCGTTGCTCCGTCCGGCCGCACCGAGGTAGCCGACGGCACTCCAGACTTCATTCATGCTGATGTCGAGGTCGTCGATGGCCTGGAACAGTTCGACAAGAAGCCGGTTCATGATCTCCTTGATGCGCCGGTCACCTCCTTGGATGTCGAGCCCGCTGGCACGACTTGCCAGATCCTCGATAACGCTTCTTTCGATGATACCTTTTGCCATTTTCTCCTCCTGTGGCTGGGCAGCCTCACAAAATGTTGGGGCCACCGTGTATTCATTCAGGCTGGCAACCCTGGGGCTGACGGCCGTCGTCTCGATCAGTTTGAATCCTCTGCGATCGCCGATGGGTGCTTGCACAATGGTGTGACCTCGATGGCCATGAACGGAAAGAGCGGCAGCGTGGAAAGAATGTCGTGCAGCTCCGTGGTGTCGCTGACGTCGAAGATGCTGACATTCGCGTATCGGCCGGCGATCCGCCAGAGGTGACGCCACTTGCCCGAGCGCTGCAGTTCTTGCGCCCTCGCCTTCTCTGTTGCCTTGAGGTTGTCGGCCACATCCTTGGGAAGGTCGTGCGGGAGATTGACAGTCATTTCAACATGGAACAGCATCGCGTTCACCTCGCCATACGCAGATTGGGGACCGGTTGGGCATCGCGCCTGAACCGATCTATTGCTGCCTCGTTCAGGGTGACGCCAAGACCGGGGCCGTCAGGCAACTCAAGCTCGAAGTCGCGATAAACGAGCGGCTCGGTCAGAATTTCCTCGGTCAGAAGTAGCGGCCCGAAGAGTTCCGTGCCCCATTGCAAGTCTTCGACGCCCGCAAACAGATGTGCCGCTGCGATTGTCCCGATGGGTCCCTCGAGCATGGTGCCACCATAAATGCCGATCCCGGCCGCCGCAGCGACTGCGATCACCTGCCATGCCGCAAACAGTCCACCCGCCTGTTCTATCTTTATCGAGAAGACGTCCGCAGCCCGCTCCGAGGCTGCTTCGAGCGCACTCTGCGGACCGACCAGGGCCTCGTCGGCCATCAAGGCGATCGAGGAGGCGCGGGCAACCCGCGCGAGGGGCGCAATACCGGATACGGGCTGCTCCACCAATATGCAGCCAATATCTGCAAGAGCGGCCACGGCATTGATCGCTTCACGTTCGCGCCATGCCATGTTGACGTCGACACGCACGGTCGCGTTGTCCGTCAAAGCCTTCCTGATCTGCGCGACATGGCCGATGTCTTCTTCAATCGACTTGCGGCCGATCTTTATTTTGAAATGCTTGTGCCGCTTCAGGTCCAGCATCTGTTGTGCTTCGGCGACGTCGCGGCCGGCGTCTCCCGAAGCGAGCGTCCAAGCCACTGGCAGGCGGTCGCGCTGGCGACCTCCGAGGAGTTCCGACAAGGGAACGTTGAGGCGACGGGCATGGGCATCGAGCAGGGCAGTTTCGACAGCGCATTTCGCAAAGTTGTTGCCTTTGACCGATTTGCCGACTTTGCTCATGGCCAGCTGAATACGGGTGGCATCGGCGCCGATTAGACAAGGGGCGATATACTGGTCGATCGTCAGCTTGATGCCTTCCGGGCTTTCTGGCCCATAGGCAAGGCCGCCAATCGTGGTTCCCTCACCCACGCCCTCGACGCCATCCGAGCAACGCACCCGAACGATCGTCATGCTCTGTCGATTCATGGTCGTCATCGACAAGCGGTGCGGGCGCATGATGGGCAAATCGAGTATAATAGCTTCGATTGCAAGGATGCTGATGTCAGCCGTCACTGTCTTATTCTCCTAGCGGTCCATAGGAAATTAGCGTTCTGGGCTTGGCTGGTCCAAAACTAAAAAAGTTAAACTTCATACTCTATGGGTATAATTTGAGTGGAGCGCGATGCCCTATGGCGGGGCTGCAATGTCGCTCTCGCCCAGGGAGTTACTTCAAAAGAAACCGAGAATCTCATTTCCGGCGCCCGTCAGCGCATCCGGTAGAGCTCGCGAGGGACGCTGGGTAACATTCCCACCGTACTATTGGCGTGGGATTTGTGTTCGAACCAGAGCCGCGCGGCGTCATTCTTCATCGCAAATGCCCCCTTCCGGCCGAGCTTTTTTTGTACGCTAGCTGACTGGAACGTTTGCCGGTGTTGACTGGTTATCAGCATGGCCGCGCGGCGTCTTCCTGTTAAACGCCAGCGATGAAACCCTTCGTCCTGGCACCCGCGCAGTCACCGTTTCCCGAACACCTTCGGGAGTGACCAATGAGCGATCCTGATCGATATTCCGGCAGACCTCCACGGCGTACCTTGGGCGTGTGGATATTGATAGCTTTGGCCGTGGCACTGGCGTTTCTGCTTGCTTGGCTGTTCGGCTGGGTGGGCCCACCAGTTTCGCCGCCTCTGACGGTGCATTAGGACCTTCGTTTGGGAGCAGCGTCTCAGGCGCGAACCCCGTATGTCCAATGCCTTTGCTGGGCGACGACCGCGGTCGGGGCTTCTCGGAAGGTCGCCTCTTTTTCGGCCAGAGAACTGGCTCTGCCTGGCTGCCCTGATGCGGCTTTGCTTGGAGACGCGGAGAGTTTATCAATCGAGGGGCTTTAACTAGGAAGCCATGGAGAATATCCGACAAACAGATGAGTTCGTCGCCTTTATATGGGAGGATTAGCGCATGCATGATCAAAGGATAACGGCCGATCGCCTTGCCGCCTTTTCGGATGCGGTCATGGCGGTGATCATCACGATCATGGCTCTGGAACTTAAAGCTCCCGAAGATTCGAGTTTCGATTCTCTCGCGCCGCTCTGGCCGACGATCATCGGCTATGGCGTGAGCTACTTCTTCGTTGCGATCATCTGGGTGAACCACCATCATCTATTGCGGTTTGTTCAAGATGCGACGCCGCGGTTGATTTGGGTCAACTTCGTCCATTTGTTCGCGGTATCTTTACTTCCGTTTGCCACTGCCTGGCTGGCGCGATCACATCTGGCCCCCGCTCCCGTCGCGGTTTACGCCGCGATTTTCGTATTTGTCGAAGTCGCCTATCTGGGCTTTGAAAGGGAAGTCTTCGCTCAGTCTGATCCCACCAGAATGCCCGAAAAGGCCCGTCGTCTGGCCCGGTGCAGGTCGATTGCCGCTCTCGCAATATTCGTGGCCGCGGCCTTGATATCGCCGTTCGTTCCCCTGATCGGATTTGGATTGATTTGCTGCGCTCTGATCTTGTACGTGCGACCTCAGGCTCCTAGCAAATAGGCCCCATTACCCTGTCTCCATGCGGGCAGTTGCGCCGGCGAATTGTATATCGGCTTCGGAATGGACCGATCATAGCCTTCGCGATAGATTGATGGCTGTTGAGCACTGCAACGCCGAACATTCGCTGCAAGCTTTAGGGGCCAACGATGCTTACGCTGGAGGCTGGTCCGCTACCTGTCTCGGATATCGATCGCGCTCTTGCGTTCTACACGGAGCAGGCCGGTTTCAACCTGGACGTCGACTACCGCCTCTCGCCTGCGTTCCGCGTTGTCCAGCTTACGCCGCCCGGATCGGCATGCTCCGTGCAGTTGGTTGCCGCAGCCTCGTCTGACCGCGTGCGTAACCTCTACCTCGTTACCGATGACCTCGAGGCCGAGCGCAGGAAGCTGATCAGTCGTGGTGTCGCGGTCGGAAAGATGCGGCACAAGAGCCCGGTGGAAGCCTGGGCAGGCGGATGGAGCGAAGGACTGGATCCGCAGCGTCGCGACTACGCCAGCTTTGCCCACTTTGCCGATCCGGATGGCAACACCTGGACCTTGCAGGAACGCGGCCACGTCTGACCTCATCAAATGTCGACCACGACGTCGTTCTGCGGCCGGGAGCAGCAGATCAGAACGTTTCCGCTCGCCGGTGGATCAAGTGGATCGGGCATGTAGCTTACGGTGCCCGAGACGAGGCCGCTTTCGCAGTTGTGACAGACGCCGGTACGACAGGACCAGCGCACCGGCACGTCACACGCTTCCGCCAATTCCAGAATGCTTTGATATAACGAGCCATTCCAATGCGCGGCAATCCCGCTGCGCGCGAACGAAACGAGCGGACCGGTTTTCGCATCGTTTTCGGGAACATGGGGAGGCCGCGTCGGCGCACGGACGATGCCCGGCGTCAGCGGTTCGCCTCCCTCGAAAACTTCGAGGTAAATCCGAGTAGGCGGGACTCCGAGGCTTGCAAGCGCCCCCTTCATCTCCGACATGAAAGACGCGGGCCCGCATAGGTAAAAATCCCCATCTCCAGGGACGCCGATCTCTCTCAAGACCGATAGCGACAGGTGCCCTGCCGCATCGAAGTCTTCGTTCGTTTTCTCGTCCAGCCCAGGTCTGCTGTGATAAATAACACTTCGGCCGTGTGGAAGCGCGCGCATGAGCCGACGAACCTCGCCGGCAAAGGGATGATGCTCGCGATCGCGAGCTCCATGGATCCACACGAGTTGCCTTGCCGATCGCGTGCCAGCCAACTCATGCAGCATTGCAAGCAGTGGCGTCGCGCCAATCCCCGCGCTGATCAGTATAATTGGCCGCTCTCCGGGTTGTAGAAGAAAGTTACCGCGCGGCAGGCTGACGTCGAGAACATCGCCAACCCTCACATGCTCCTTCAGATAGGCTCCGGCCGCTCCGTTCGGCTCAAGTTTGACACTGACGCGATATTCCTTCGTTGAAGGAGAACCAGAGAGTGAATAGCTGCGATAGAGCGGTGATCCGCCCGCTCCTTGCAGACGCAAGACGACATACTGACCCGGCAGCGCCATCTGCAACGGTTGATCGTCCGAGCTCTTCATCGTCAGCGAGAGCACATCCGCAGATTCCTGATCGGTTGACGTCACCACCAGCCGCCGAAATCCTGATTTGACGGGATGTGCCGCAGCCGCCGGGATAAGACCAGCATTGCCACTCTCGGCGGGAGAGGTTCCGCTCTGCAAGAGGGCCTCGAACGAGGAACGCCATCCCGGTGAAAGCGCTTC
Source organism: Rhizobium sp. P32RR-XVIII (assembly GCF_012641395.1). Taxonomy (GTDB): domain Bacteria; phylum Pseudomonadota; class Alphaproteobacteria; order Rhizobiales; family Rhizobiaceae; genus Rhizobium. The sequence goes on from NZ_JABAIH010000008.1 coordinate 78,708, forward strand.
TATCGCGATCGCCCGCTTCAGTTGGTCGCGCGGGTGGTTGGGCGAATAGAGGAGTGCGTTGATCTCCGCAACGGTCATGCGCTCCTTGGCTTCTCCCACTTTGACGATTTCGTCGCCAGCGCCCACCATTCCTTCCTGCAACACACGGAAGTAAAATCCCGGCCGCCCACTGCCGGTCAGCAACGCGGGCATTCGGGGCTCGTTCGTGCGGATACCGACGCGATAGCAGGTGACGCGAGGCTGAGTGACCTCAAACAGCGCGCTTCCGATCTGATAGCGATCGCCGATGCAAACGGTATCGTCGGGCAAGCCTTCGATGGTGAAGTTCTCGCCGAACTCGCCGTGCACGAAGTCAGTCCGTTTCAACTGCTCCTGCCAATATCGATAGGATTCGATCTGATAGACGAAAACGGCGCGCTGCTCCCCGCCATGCCCGGCGAGATCGCCCTGCCCATCTCCTTCAAGATTCAGCTTACCGGCCCGACAGCGGCCGTTCACCGGCTTCTTCCATATCCCTGTATGTACTGTGCGGCCTTTCCACTCAATGTCGCGCGGAAGTCCGACATTTACCGATAATAGTTGAGCCATAGCACCCTTGCTCTCTTGGCGGCTGGCAGCCTCCCCTCACCTCTTATCTTGGCGAAACGTGGTCGTCAGCATGGCGTACGCCTGTCATGAGCGCGTATGCGGAGGCAGCGCCTCATCGACGGTGAGGTCGCGATCGGGCCCGTGAGGAACCACAGACTGACCCGGCTCAAGACGAAGCTGAACCCCATCGAGCTGAACAGAAAGGATGTCGGGCTCAAACGACACGAAGTCGGAGATGCGGCTGACCTCGCGGTAGGCCTCCCGATAAGACCACGCAGCCCGTTTGGCGTCGCCGATGTCATAGTAGCTGCACAGCCCCTTGTAAGGGCAGAAGGTCTTGAGTTCCACAGCAGTCAAGGCGGATTCGTCCACGTCGGCGCGTGGGACGTACCACCGCGGCGCAAAGCCTGACTCGTACAACGCCAGTGGCTTTTCCGTGTCGGCAATGATGCGGTCTGCCTGACGAACGATCAGCTTACGGGAGGTCTGCCGAATGTCGATTCGATGGTAGCTGTCGGCGGCATGGCCGAGGATGCGTTCTTCCTCCTCGTAGAAGGCGTCCATTGCCGGCCACGCAAAAGCCACCCGCCCCTGCAACTCTTTCGCGTGTTCCGGCAGTTCGATATGCTGCCACGCCCCCCGCTGAGCGCTCTCGTCGCCTAGCCGTATTGTGTACCAAGCCGTGAGGCCGAGGTCTCGATGCCGAGTGGTATGCTCCGTACGCTGGAGGGCATCCGGGGAGATGTCGCTCTCGGGAAAGTAAGCCACGGGATAACGCCCCGGTTCGAACAGCACGACGACGTTCTGGCTATCGGCGACCCAGGCCCCGCCAAAGCGCACGCGCATGCGCCGGCGAAGACGTTCCACGTACAATAGTCTCTCTGGCAGCGGTTCTGGCAGAAGAAACCGGCCAATTGCTCCCGGAGATAGCGGACCTTGTTGCCAGGACAGTCCCATTGCTCAACCCTCGACAGGATCAACCTGTGGCGATGATGCGCTGCGTTTAATCGGATCCTCGTCCGACCATGGCATTGGTAGGAGATGCTACTCCGGAGGAGGTTCTTGTCAACGCGTTCTGTTTGACATCAAGCGATGCCGACGAGCATCTCAGTCTCACCAGCGAAGAATTCGCCGTCCTACAAGAAATCCGGCCACGGTAGCGATCGAGATCCCGATGGAATACCAGGTTGCCAGAAATAGCGGACTGTCGTCAGGGCAGTGCCAGGCGTAGATGGCAGCAGCGATGCCTCCCGCAGCGAGACCTGCCACGGCCCCAGCCGTTCCTGGGTTTTCCGGAGCACCCTGCCTGAGGGAGTACAGAATGCATGCAAGGGGGGCGATCGAAAGTGTCGGAACGAAGAACAGGCAGAACCCCGAGAAGTGCCCCTTCATGTTCGGCCCCCACGCGTCCTGAGGAACTGACAGAAGCTCGGTAAAAATCCCGACGACCAGGATCACGAGGGGCAAGGCGAGCGCCATGGCCGCTGATCGGACTGAAGCGCCAGGCCTCCCGATCCTGAAGGCCACCCTTGTTGTGACGATCGCAAGAAGCAGGGTCAGGCCGATCTTGAACATGACGCGTGGCGTCTGAATGGCCTGTTCCATGTTAGAGCGGAGGCCAATTGTGGACAGCAACAGGACGGCGGACACCAGCACCCCGACGGCCAGCGCGATCAGGAATGCGCGACCAAAGCGGACGCGCACACGCGCATCGTTTGCAAGCAGGTTGATCAAGTCATCCGTTTTCACGTGCTTCGCTCCGATAGAGGGCCGCCAGCCCTTTCAGTGCCCTATGCAGCGCCACCCGCACGGCGCCTTCTGTCATATGTAGCCGCTCGGCCGTCTCCCGGATACCAGCGCCGCCGATCGAGATGGAACGCACGATGTCGCGCTGCGGATCCCTAAGCCCCTCCAGCATGCGATCGACATCGACGCGATCCACTCGCTCGTCACGATGATCCGCTTCGAGCGTCTCCATGACATCCTCTATGGGCACGCTAGAACGACGGCCACGCCGGCGAAGGCTATCGACGAGCTTGTTCCGCACAATGGTCGACAGCCACGGGCCGATCGGGCGCGAAACGTCCCAGGTTCCGCGTTTGAGATGTACTGCCAATAGAACTTCCTGCACCACGTCCTCGACCTCGCTTGGCGGAGCACCGAACTGATCGCACCGCCGCCGGGCGATCGACCGGAGATAGGGTGTCACGGCCTTCAGAAATCGGTCGTAGGCTTGGGTGTCGCCGGCCATCGCCGCGCGCATCCAGGCTGCCCATTCCTCTTCACGGGCCGAATATTTCATCCGCCATTAACCCCTACGCACGCGGCCACGTGTTTGTTACGCTCGCCTCGAAAATTCTGCTTACACGGCAATGGAGGCGAGGCGGACGTCGGCGTCTATTGAGCGCATTGTAGAACAAACGGCAAGGGGCAGCGCGGCAACAAAACGCAAAGGCCGCCCGGCTCGATTTTGAGCCAGACGACGAGACTATAGCCAGGACCGACGTTCATTCTAAAGATTGGGAGCTCCCGCTGTCCGCGCAATCAGATGGTCGAGCGACAGCCGGCCCGGCCCCCATCGCATTATCGAAAGCGCCATCGCCGCCCAAGTGATGTGGATGGGCCAGCCGTCAGGAACGGTGAGTTCGACGACGAGCGTCATAAACAGCAAACCAAGAGCTGCAAAGCGCGTCCCCAAGCCTAAAACGACAAGCGTGGAGAAGACGATCTCGCCGCATCCCGACAGAAACGCCATCGTCGCCGGCGCGGGGAAAGGATACGGGCCGCCCGGAAGATGCAGCATGAATTCCTGTGTGAAGAGATCGACAGCGGTGTCGTTCAATTGAAGGAAGCCGTCCCACTTGAGGATGCCGGACCGCCAGAAGGGTACGGCAAGCGCCAAGCGGACGACAGCTTGGACGAAGTCGGGCTGAGCGACCGCCCGGACGAGCCCGCTGGCCGTCGCCATCAGCCTTGCCAAGAAAGAGAAGGCGCCGCGGTCGGGCAGGGAATCAAGCGTGTTCGACATCTGAGGTCTCCATCTCGATATTGGAAAAGGCGCCGGCCTCGATCATCTGTCCGATCATTCCCGACAGGTCGAAGCTGGGATTGGCGTCCAGTCCCGCCGCAGCCGCCGCTCCAAGCGACGCACCGGCGACAAGACTGTTAAGAAAGGCTGCGCCGCCCGGCTGGAGAAGGCGGATGACGACCTCGTCCGCCAGGCGCGTGATCAGCCCATCTTCTGGAAGGCTTTCAACGCGGCCGACAGGGCCTGCGTTGCGGTTCATGGCGAAGATGGTCACGACGGGATATTCCGACGAGATCATGCGCGTAGCCGGATGCGGCTTGAACCTCAGGTCTTCGAGCCGGTCGGGTGAAACGCTTGCAAGCTCTTCTCCTCGCAGCACGGGCGCGTCCGCTGCATGATAGGAATCCAGCCAAGCGCGCTCGATCCTCGCCACGTCGCCAAGCCATGGCATGTCCTGCGCGTACTCATATCGATCGATGAAGGCCGGAAACTCCCGGCCGTATTCGAACAGCAGCGGCGAGCTCGGCAGCGTCTCGCGGATATGGAAGCGCGCCATGGCGCGGAAGAACTCCGGCCCGGTGATGCGCTGCACGGCCGGAAAGATCGAAGCGAGCGCCTCGATGAGGCTCACCGTGACGTTGTTGCGGTAGACATTGTAGCGTTTGTCCGCCTGCTTGCCGCGCGGACCCGACACGAGCGCCGGCGCCGGGGCGTCGGGCACCAGCAGCGGGGCCGAGAACTGGCTGGTGAAATCCGGGAACTCCCGGCTGATCTTTATGACTTCAGCCGACGGCATGGGAGGTCTTCCTTCGCGCCGCGTGTCTGTCGAGAATCGCCTGTGCGGCGAGCGCTTCGGCGCGAAGCACCGGCCATTCCGGGATTTTACTGTCCCACTCGATCAAGGTAGGGATCGGCCCGCACCGATCGATCACAATCTCATAAAGCCGCCACACCGCGTCTGCCACCGGTCCGTCGTGGCTGTCGATCAGCAGCAGCTCTCCTTCGTCGTCTTCCTCTTCGGCATGACCAGCGAGGTGAATCTCGCCGACCTTTGAGAGCGGAAAATCATAAAGATACTCGAGCGCGGAATAGCCGTGATTGGTCGCCGACACGAAGACGTTGTTGATGTCGAGAAGCAGGCCGCATCCAGTTCGTCGGGAGATTTCCCGGATGAAGTCGGTCTCACTCATCGAGGACTCCGCGAAGAGCACATAGGTCGAAGGATTCTCGAGCAGGATCGGACGACCGATCGCATTCTGCATCTCGTCCACATGATCGCAGACATATGCCAGTGTCGCGCTGGTATAGGGCAGCGGCAGAAGGTCGTTGAGATAGGTGCCCGCGTGCGTCGACCAGGCCAGATGTTCCGAGACCAATGCCGGCTCGTAGCGGTCGACGAGACTCCTGAAACGGTGAAGATGCTGTTTGTCCAGCGGCTGTGGCCCACCGAGCGACATGCAGACTCCGTGCAGGGATATGGGATGGTCGCGGCGCACCTTTTCCAGCGCTCGGTGGGAAGGGCCGCCGGCGCCCATGTAATTCTCGGCGTGGACCTCGAAGAAGCCTTGGGGCCCGGCTTCCGCGGCGATTGAGAGAAGATGCTCCGGCTTGAAGCTGGTGCCGGCCTGTCCGGCAACTGAAATCGTCGGAAAGCGGAGGGTGCTTTCCGTCTCCATGGGAAGGTCGGTCGTCACCTTGACGTTGGCCATGTTCGCCTCCGCTTTCCTGATTCTGCCGTTTAGATGTCGCGCGTCAGCGGCTTCGGCGAACCATGGCGGCCGCCAGGCAGTTCAAGCGATGCGCAGGTACCGCCTTGAACGAACTTCCAGGAATTGCCCTGGAAGTCCTTGACGGAGGTTCCCTGGCAGGTCGTGCCCGGTCCGGCGGCGCAATCGTTCTGGCCCTTGAGCGCAACGCCGAAGCACTTCTCTTTGTGCGCTGCGACCGCGGCGGCGGCTTCGGCTTTGGTCAGTGGCGCGGCGCTTGCCATCGTGGCGAGGGCAGACGTGACTGCGCCGGCAAGAAGGGCGGCGCTGATGGAAGTCTTCAACATTCGTGTTCTCCGTTGCTCGTTGACGCCCCTCTTCATTGGGGCACGTCAGCTACTCGCAAGCGGAGAGAGCCTTGTTACAGGCGAGGAGGTAACGAGTGCGTGATGCACCGGAGTCAATGGCAACCAATACCACAAAGGAAAGCGTTCCGGTCATCCAAGACGCCTCGATCCTCGAGGACCAATTTATGACGCAAACCAAACGGGTTCGCATTTGATAATCTTCGAAGGCGACCCGCGTTCAAACGCTGCGGCAGTTTCACCGGCCATCTAGTCCTCGATGGCCGGTGAGATCTGAGGCTGAGGTAGTCTGCTCAGCGCTCTCGATTAGACCTGTGCAAGGCCGCCATCGACGTGAAGGTCGATGCCGTTGACATAGCTGCTCTCGTCGGACGCCAGGAAGTACGCTGCATTCGCAAGCTCTTCCGCACGACCGATACGACCGAGCGGCGTAGCCTCAGCAAAGACCTTCTTCGCCGCCTCGGACGCTGCATCGCTGTCGAATTGGCCGCGGATGATCGGGGTTTCCGTAGCGCCGGGGCTCAGAGTATTCACGCGGATGCCCTTGCTCTTCAGTTCCTGAACCCAGGTGCGTACCAGTGCGCGGACGCCTGCCTTCGTCGCGGCGTAGATCCCATGCGCCGGAATGCCTTTGACACCCACAACCGAGGCATTCACGATGATCGAGCCACCTCGGGTCATGAGCGGCAGAGCCTTCTGAACCGTAAACACGACACCCTTGACGTTGATGTCCATGGTCTTGTTGTAGTGCTCTTCGGTGAGGTCGAAGATCTGGGCATGTTCGACGAAACCAGCGTTTGCGAAGACGATATCAACGACGCCCTTCTCGGCCTTCACCTGTGCATACAGCCTGTCCAGGTCAGCCAGATTCTGAACGTCGCCCTGAACGGTCGTTACGTTCTTTCCGATTTCAGCCTTTGCCTTCTCAAGCTCCGCCTGGCGGCGACCCGTGATGAATACATATGCGCCCTCTGCGACAAAACGCTTGGCAGTTGCCAGGCCAATTCCGCTCGAACCGCCGGTGACGACTGCGACTTTTCCTTCAAGACTAGACACGATTTTCTCCTTTCGTCGCCGCCCGGATGACGGCGGCTGTGGCAACAAATGGAATCTTGAAGGCATGTGCGTAAGACAGGTGACTGGAATGAAAATCATTCCTAGCTGGAATACCGTGAGTGCGTTGGGTTCGCTGAGAGCGGGCGCTTGAATTGACACGGGGGCCGAACGCAAAGCCTATCCGAGCTCACTTACCTTAGAAACCAGTTCGCTCGTAGTCATGTCAGCTTCCCCAGCGTTATCTTGGAAATCCTGAGCGAGTTCCTGCTCGATGAAATTAACGAAGGCTCGTGCCTTTGTACTTACGTTTCGCCCGGTCGGGAAGACTGCCCAAAGGTCAACTGGCGGCAGCCGCCAATCATTCAAGACTCGCCGCACCTTGCCGGATTTTATCTCAGGCGCGAACATCCATTCCGATGCGACGGCCAATCCCATGCCTGCAAATACCGCTTCCCGAACGCCCTCGGCAGCCGTCAAGCGGACTCGGCCCTTGATGGTCGCAGCACTCTCGGCTGTTCCTTGTGTGAAAGTCCAGACCGCTCCTCCCCCGCGAAGATCATAGACGACGGCCTCATGAGCAACGAGTTCTGCAGGCGTCGTTGGCTCGCCAGCAGTCGCGAAATACTCGGGTGAGCCCACGACCACACGGGGGCTTTGCCCGATCTTCCGTGCCGTCAGCGAGGAATCTTGCAATTCGCCCATACGCAAGGCGACATCGATGCCTGCTTCGACGAGATCTACGTTCCTATCATCGAGAAAGACTTCAATGTCCAGGGCGGGATGCATCGATAGAAACTTGGGCAGGCGGGGAACAACGTAAAGCCTGGAGAAGGTCACCGCACCGCTGACGCGCAGCCGACCACTCAGGGCGGCGCCGGATCCCCTTGCTTTCAGTTCGGCTTCGTCCGCCTCCTCGACAGCCCGCTTGGCATGTCCATAGAAGTTTTCACCGGCCTCAGTCGGCGTCAGCCCCTGTGTCGTTCGCAGCAAGAGCTTTACTCCGACACGCTCTTCGAGTTGGGCAATCATCTTGGAAACCGCCGGCTGCCCAAGCCGCAATTGTCGGGCCGCCCCGGTAAAGGATCCAGTGTCAACGACACGCACAAACGCGTCCATGGCTGCTAGCCGATTCATCGTCATTCCTCCTTGGAATGAAGCATATGTCCTTCTGCCGCCTACCATCGTCAAGTGCGGACGCGCAAATAGGTTCGATCAACGCCGGTAGATAATCGGCAAAACGTGAGACCTGAATTATGTCCCTGAAAGAGAAACTCGCCACGCTGCGCCTCGCGCTCGAGAGCGATCTTCCCTCGGGCGCGCTGACACGGCTACGTTTGGAAGCAGCTGCGTTTGAGCAGCCGGGCAGACGCGAGGTCGCGCTGAGGGCTGGAAATTCGGCACCGGACTTCGAACTCCCGGATGACCTCGGATCGATCGTAGGCCTAAACAAGCTTCTACAGCGGGGGCCGGTCGTGCTCTGCTTCTATTGGGGAGATTGGTGCGGCTTCTGCCGGCTGGCACTGGCCGCTCTTGCGGAGGTTGCGAGCGAGGTCGAAAGACTAGGCGCCACAATGGTCGCCATTGCCCCACAGCCTGCGCATGACCGTCGGATCACTACGGCGGACGTCTCGTTTCCGCTGCTCGTGGATGCAGGAGCAGCCGTCGCCAAACTGTTCGGTATTGCTCTCACGCCGGTCTCCGAGATGGACGAGACTTACGCCGCTCTCGGGCGCCCTGCCGGCGAAAACAATGCGACGGAGCTGCCGATACCGGCAGTCTACATCGTCGATAGCTCGGGAACGATCGTGTTCTCCTACCTGGATAGCGATTTTACCAATCGGATCGAACCATCAGACATCCTCGCCGGGCTTCGTTGCCTACAGCAGGGCGGAGGCAAACCAAGCGTTCCCGGTCTTCATGCAAAGCCGACGTAATCCCTCTGTTCATTAATAAGCACGGAAAGAACACATGATTGAATTGTATGCATTTTCCACACCGAATAGCGTTCGTGTACCAATTGCGCTCGAAGAGATGGGTCTGAGCTACGAACTCAGACCGGTCAATGTAAGGAAGGGCGAACAGAAGCTTCCCGAGCATCTTGCGATGAACCCCAACGGGAAGGTACCGGTTCTCGTGGACAACGACGGCCCCGGCGGCGAACCAATAACGCTGACGGAGTCAGGCGCGATCCTCGTCTACCTTGCCGAGAAGAGCGGCAAGCTTCTGCCGAAGGATGGCGTGGCGCGGGCACGGGTTTTCGAGCAGATGTTCTTCCATCTCACAGGGATCGGGCCTGCTTTCGGGCAACTCGGCTTCTTCAAGCGGCAAGCATCGGAGCAGATCCCGTTCGCCATAGCCCGGTTCCAGGCCGAATCGGAACGGGTGCTCGCCGTTCTTGAGGGTGTCGTCGGCCGTCGCAAGTATGTCGCTGGTGATGAATTCACAATTGCCGACATCGTCCATTTTGGCTGGCTCTGGCGCCGCGAATTCGCAGGCATCGACTTCGAGAAAACCCCCAACATCGCTCGCTGGTACAACGAAGTTGATGCCCGACCGGCGGTTAAGCGGGGCGTCGAGCGAGTTACCGCGCTCGTGCCTGCTGCTTAACGCATCAAAGGCCTCAGTAGCACCTTTGGCCTGACCCATCTCCGGCGAGAGCCGACCGCATGGGCGGGTCCTCCTGACACCAACCACTATTCACAGCAGCGCCACGGCACGACCCCGAGCGGGAGATTCCATGGCCAAGCATTTTTTGTGGAGCGTAACATGACAGATACGAACCCTCGGCCGATCATCGGGCTCTTGTCGGAACGTCACGACGGTGAACGTCGTGCCGCGATCGTTCCCGCCGACATCAAGCGGATGGCAAATCGCGTGACGTTCATCGTCGAGCGAGGCGCAGGAACCAAATCCGGATACTCCGACCAGGCTTACATGGAGGCAGGTGCCGCCATTGTTGACCGCACCGACTTGAAGTCTTCGTCCGACATTCTTTTGGGCGTGCGCGCGCCCATCGATCTTTCGGATTTGCCCAAGGGAAAAATTCTGATCTCCCTGGGGGGCCGAGACATAGATGTCCTCGACGCCGTTCTGGAAAGGGATATCAAACATCTCGGTCTCGAACGCCTGCCGCGTACGACGCGCGCGCAAGCAATGGACGTCTTGTCATCACAGGCCACTGTGGCTGGCTACGCGGCGGTCATCGAGGGCGCGCGTGAACTCGATGTATTCCTGCCCATGCTCACGACCGCGGCTGGAAGCGTGAAGCCGGCCAAAATGATTGCACTCGGTGCCGGGGTTGCCGGATTGCAAGCGATCGCCACAGCGCGCCGGCTTGGAGCAATGGTGCACGGGTTCGATGTGCGTGAGGCTGCCCGGGAACAGATCGAAAGCCTTGGCGCGCGGTTTGTCTCCCTTGGCGACGCATTGAAGTCGCAGGACGTCGCCAACGGCTATGCAGGGGAACAATCCGCTGACCAACAGGCCAGATTGAGGCAGGCGCTTGCTTCAACGCTTGCGCAGATGCAACTGATCGTCACCAGCGCACAGATCCCCGGGCGAACCGCCCCGCTGCTGATCGACGACGCAGCGCTATCGTCGCTGACGCCCGGAACAGTCATCGTCGATCTGGCGGCAGAAACGGGCGGCAACACGAGCCGTACAAAGCCGGGCGAAACGATCCGGTTCAATGGCGTGACGATTATCGGGTCGGTGAATTTGCCGAGTCAGATGGCCGCTGATGCAAGCAGGCTTTTCAGCGGCAATATTCGCGCTTTGCTCGAATACCTCATCCCGGACGAGACCGGCGTGCTCTTGCAGTCAGAGGATCCCATCGTCGGCCCTCTGCTCGGCGTAGACGCGGTCCTCCGCACGGCAGCGTAAGTAAAGGGCTCCCATATGAACACCACAACTCTCATCCAGCTTTTCGTGTTTCTTTTGGCAGGATTCGTCGGCTTTCAGAGCATCAGCCGCATCCCACCGCTCTTGCACACGCCCCTGATGGCCGCGACTAACGCCATATCGGGGATTTCCCTCGTTGCCTCACTGGTGTTGGCTGGCTCTGACCACGGACTACTGGCGACTGTTCTCGGGACGGTTGCGGTTGCTGCCGCCATGGCCAACGTCGTTGGCGGATTCCTGATCACAGACCGAATGCTGGCGATGTTCAAACGCGACAATTCCCGGAACAAGGAGGGCGCATCCAGCGCTTCTGCCCAATGAGCGACACTCTCATCCAACTCGCCTATCTCTTCGCCGCGTTTCTTTTCCTGACCGCATTGCGCGCCCTCGGCAAACCCGACACGGCGCGCCGGGGCATACAACTCGCGGCCTTCGGTATGGCGGTTGCCATCGCGGCAACCCTCTTCAATTCACGCATCGTCTCTTACGAGTGGATCGCCATCGGCGGCGTTGTCGGAGCGGTCGCGGGCTACCCGCTCGGCAAATGGGTCCCCATGACGGCGATGCCACAGCGCATCGCACTTAGCCATGCACTCGGCGCTCTTGCAGCTACGCTGGTTGGTATCGGTGAGTATCACAACGGCCTCTCCGTCGGGGAACTCACACGGGGCCATGTGCTGGCGTTGGGGTTCGAGGTACTGCTCGGCGGCCTCACTGTTACAGGCAGTCTAATGGCATTCGGGAAGCTACAGGACATCCTGCCCGGGCAGCCGATTACCTTTCGCGGTCAGAACGCCTTCAACCTCGCCGTCCTCGCGGTTGGTGTTGCGAGCCTCGTGTGGCTCGTCGCAGATCCGATGAACGTGACGGTCGCCGCCGTCATGCTTGCGGTCAGCCTTATTGTCGGTGTTCTTCTGGTTCTTCCTATCGGTGGTGCTGACATGCCCGTTGTCGTCAGTCTGCTGAACTCCTATGCGGGCCTCGCGGCAGTGGCAACGGGCTTCGCCATCGACAATAATATCCTCATAATTGTCGGGGCGCTCGATGGCCTGTCCGGCTTCATCCTTTCCGTTGCAATGAGCAAGGCGATGAACCGGTCTTTCGCCAACGTCCTGTTCGGAGCGTTCGGGTCGGCACCTTCTGCCGACGCGGGCGGACCATCTCCGACGGGCGGTGAGATGGTGCCGATCTCTGCCGAGGACGCTGCACTTCGCATGGCCTATGCCGAGAAGGTCATCATCGTCCCCGGGTATGGCCTTGCGGTGGCGCAAGCCCAGCACCAGGCCCGTGAGCTCGCAGATTTGATCGAAAAGCGCGGTGGCGATGTTCGTTTTGCGATACATCCGGTGGCCGGTCGCATGCCCGGGCACATGAACGTATTGCTCGCAGAGGCAGGCGTCCCCTACGACAAGCTGCTCGACATGGAAGACATCAATGACAGATTCGCGGAGGCCGATGTCGCTCTCGTGGTCGGTGCGAATGACGTCGTGAACCCGGCGGCCAGGACAAATCCAAAATCGCCTATCTACGGCATGCCCATCCTGAAGGTAGAAGAGTCGAAGAGCGTCATCGCCATGAAGCGCGGCCGTGGCGCTGGCTTCTCTGGGGTCGAGAACGACCTTTTCGTCAGCCCGAAGACGTCCATGCTTTTCGGCGACGCGAAGCAGTCCCTCATCACCCTCGGCTTGGAAGTCAAGAACGCCTGACCACAGGCCCAACGAAATCGAGAGTGCTAGGACGCGGGCCGCGCGAGTGGCTCGCGTCCTAACCAATTCGAGGATGCGATAAAAAGGCAAAGGAATCGCATGCGGCGGCCGGCTATGGGCAATTCCCCGGCTCCCGGAATTCTTCCAGACCTACCCTGGCATTACCGCGGGCGCTTGGGGGTCTCGCGAGCTTTGGTCCTCCCCTACCCCGATTAACGCGATATTTTCGGCAGATCGGCCATCCAAGGCGACGGGCTAACGGCCGGATAGTGTTCGGCAAGCCGAACCCTCATTCCAATCAGGAATAAAGAATAGTCCGTTCCAACTGCTACAGCGCCGCCAACATTGCTTCTATTTGAGAACCCGGCGCCGGACCGGCGCCTCCTGCGTCGCCACCAATCAGAAGAACGAGGCAGGCCAATGGGTTTTCGAAGGACGATTAAACATGAGCATGAAGTTGGATGGAAAGGTCGCGCTGGTAACCGGGGGCAGCGCCGGCATCGGGCTTGGCATTGCAAAGCAAATGGCGCGCGAAGGCGCCACTGTCTACATCACAGGCCGGCGTCAGAGCGAACTTGACAAGGCGGTTGCCGAAATCGGGCACGGTGCGATCGCGGTTCAAGCGGATGCTTCGAACTTAACCGACATCGACCGGGTGTACGACACAGTCCGCAAGAACAATGGTCACATTGACGTGCTCGTCCTCAACGCGGGCTTCTATGAATTCATGAAGTTCGGCGAGATCACTGAAGAGCACTACGACAAAACCTACAACACGAACGTCAAGGGTCTTCTGTTCGCATTCCAGAAGGCACTTCCGCTGCTTCACGACGGCGCTTCCATTATCTTGATCGGGTCTATCGCCGGCTCGAAGGGCATCCCCAGCATGTCCGTCTATTCTTCGACGAAGGCCGCGGTGCGGAATCTCGCGCGCGGCTGGATGATCGATACGAAAGAACGCGGGTTCCGCATCAACATCCTGAGCCCTGGTCATACGCTGACCCCCGGTCTTTCTGGACTACTTCCCGCAGAGGCCCATGAGGGTCTGGTCGGCACAATCCCCCTTGGTCGTCTGGGCACGCCCGAGGATATGGGGAAAGTCGCGGTCTTCCTGGCCTCCGACGACAGCGCCTACATTACCGGCGTCGAGTTGGATGTCGACGGTGGCGTCTCACAGTACTGAGGGGACGACGGGGCGGAGGTTCGACTTCCGCCCTGTCTCGATCCCGATGGCTTTTTAGGCATTCAGCTACACTGGCTGCCTAGAAGGTTTTCAAGATGCAACAAGGCAGAGCGAAGGTCGAGTTGATCGCGTCGAGCATCTGTCTGGTACGGGGGTGGGTTTCCTTCATAGTGGGACACGCATGCCATGCTGTTAGCCTGTGTGCGGCATAAGGCAGCGCGAACAGACCCGATTGGCGAAAAGATCAGGTTCTGACGGAAGACCCGCTTTTGCTCTTGAGGGCTGGAAGTTCACGCAGGTCGACGAGTTCCGACCTGAACGCGACATATCCCCTGAGTTCTTGAATGACAGGGTGCCGGTCTTCAAAGGACCAAGCAACATTGGTGCTTACGCCCGACGGAGTAGCGGCGTCGTAGTTGACGGCATCGGAATCTACAGGTGACTTCCCGCGGACGAGGAAGTCCATTCGGACATCCGTTCGAGGGATGTACTGTACGGGCCTGTGGCCGGCTTCGTAGACCGTGAGCGCATTCTTCGTGTCGGCGATCAGTCGCCCTGAGAGGAAGACCACGACCCGGTCGGGATTAGGCTCGACGGTTATTGGTGCGGCTGAGCCGGGGAGTAAACGTGCATAAAAGGTGACCTCGTCGTCGCCGCGATCGTCGAACATGGTGATCAAATCCCAATTTTCCCGTGCCTCGGCAGCAAGCGTCCGGCACCATTTCTGAACCAGATCTCAATGTGACTGAGCGGCCGTATCCAGCGTGGCACTCACATCGCTGCCAATCTTCAACAAGCTAGATCTCGAATTATCCGCCAGTTTTCCAGTCTTGGCGGGGGACTAATCTTTATTCCGGTTCGGAATGGGGCCGGACGTCAAGGCCATGCCGACGTGGCGCATGCCACCTGGGCCGCGATCAATGGCGGCGGTGCTGCTGCGGCAACACAACACGGACCCAAATAGACGCTGCAGTGAAATGTTCCGTTGCAAAATCCCGCATTATGAGATTCAAGGAGCCCATCGATTAACCGGCACATCCGGAGAATGAAGTGCAAGCAACGCAAAATGTGGCCGACGGCTTGGCGGCACCGCAGCGCTATTGGGTTATGGTCTGCATCTTGCTTGCTACGACCTTGACGAACCTCGACGCGGCGATCGCAAATGTCGCGCTGCCCACGATCGCGCATGGCTTCGGGACCAGTGAGGGAGCCACTGTTTGGGTGGTCAACATCTACCAGCTGACGGTCGCCGTTTGTCTGCTGCCGGCAGCCGCGATGGGTGAGATCTTCGGATTGAAGCGCGTCTACGTCTTCGGCCTTGTCATGTTCACTTTGGCCTCCTTGGGCTGCGCATTGTCGCCGAACATCGATATCTTGATCGCCGCGCGTCTCTTCCAGGGGATCGGTGGAGCGTGCCTCGCGGCTCTCTCTCCGGCAATGATCCGGTCTATCTATCCACGCCGCCTCATAGCAGACGGGTTCGCGCTGCTTGCCCTCATGGTTGCTGTATCAGCGGCTCTGGGGCCGACAGTTGCAGCCCTGATCCTGTCCATCGCGTCGTGGCCTTGGCTGTTTCTGGTCAACGTGCCTTTCTGCCTCGTTACCGTGCCCCTCTTCCAGGCCATTGCGCCGGCCACTCCGGGGCAGAAGAAGCCGTTCGACTATTCCGGCGCCGTGCTGAACGCCCTGGCTTTCGGGCTGATCGTGGTCGGCGTGGGGAGCCTGAGCGGCGAACACACGGTAGCGAGTCTCCTTCAGATTTGCGCCGGCCTCGTCTGTTTTGCTGTGTTCATCCTTCAACAGCGGCAACGCGTCACGCCGATGCTGCCGCTTGATTTGCTGCGTATTCCGGTGTTCGCGCTGTCGGCGGCCACCTCGGTCTGCTCCTACATCGCACAGATCATGGCGTTCGTTTCCTTGCCCTTCCTTTTCCAGACGGTGCTCCATCGCTCGGCGGTAGCGACCGGACTGCTGATAACACCCTGGCCAGTACTGGTTGCATTTACCGCTCCCGTCGCCGGACGTCTTTCGACACGCTATCCGGCGTCTCTGCTTGGCAGCATCGGCCTGACGCTCCTTGCCGCCGGGCTTCTGCTCCTGGCCGCCCTGCCGTCCCTCCCCGGCGATCTCGACATTGCCTGGCGTATGGCGCTCTGCGGCATCGGCTTCGGCCTCTTCCAGACGCCGAACAATACCGCCTTGATGACGGCTGGCCCTGTGACACGCAATGCGGCCGCCAGTGCCATGGTTGCTGTCGCTCGAACGGTGGGATGGTCCTTGGGATCAGCGCTCGTCGCTCTGATCTTCGCGTCAAGAGGGGCCGACGCGGCGTTGGAATGCCTCGGCATCGGGGCTGGGTTTGCTGCTTTAGGCGTTGTCATTAGCGGCGTACGATTGTTCGCTACCCGTCCCGCCTAAAGCCATTTTGGGCACAGCACACATCCGCTTGTTTGCAAGACGGAAGGCACAGGGTAAATCTCGGCGGGGTTACTCCAAGCCTCGACTTATAGATGCTACGGGCGGGATGCCGTCGAGGTAGTCACCGGTCCTCAATTTGCTTCCGGCATATTTCAAACAAAAGGCCCGCCGAGGCGGGACTTCATTCAATCCTCGATCTCTTCGATCTCAGGACTTCCACTTCTGCACGGCACCTGGAAGCTTGCTCCATTCGGCATACCAGGTGTTGAAGAGCTTGAACTGAGCTTCGACATAGCCGCGCTGGCTCTCGGTCAGCGCGTCGGTCTCGTTGAAATGGAGCGTGTATTCCTTGTCGCCCTTCAGCACCATCATATGCTTGAAGTAGAGGACGAGATCCGGACCTGCGTCGAATGACGAAAGGACAGCCAGCGCCTGTTCCAATTCCTGAGCGCGTTGACGTGCATCGACATCGCCGGCGGCAGCAGCCTGCGAAAGGCTGCAAAGATGGATCACTTCCTTCGGCAGCACGTTGCCGATGCCGGTGATGGCGCCCGTGGCGCCACAATTGACGAAGCCGTGGAAAACGGCCGTATCGACACCAATCATCAGCGAAACGCCGTCATCGCGGCTGGTGATGTTCTCGGCGGCATAGCGCAAGTCGTCCGGGCCGCCGAATTCCTTGAAGCCCACGAGGTTGGCGTGTTCGGCGCGCAGCGCGAAGAACAGATCGGCCCGCGTGGCAAAACCGTAGTACGGGCTGTTGTAGATGACCGCCGGAAGATCGGGGGCAGCCGACAGGATTGCCTTGAAGTGCGCTTTCTGGGCCGCAATCACCGAGCCACGCGACAGGACGCGCGGAATCACCATCAAGCCCTGGGCGCCGACTTTCTGCGCATGGGCCGCATGAGCAACGGCCGAAGCAGTGTTGACGGCGCCAGTGCCGACGATGACCGGAATACCCGCCTTGACCAGGCGCTCCACTCCTTCCATGCGTTGCTGGTCGCTGAGCAGCGGCCAATCCCCCATGGAGCCGCAGTAGACGACGGCCGACATGCCCTGCGCGATGAGTTCCTTGCCCTTGCGCACGAGCCCGTCGAAGTCCGGGCTGCGGTCTTTCTTGCAAGGGGTCATGAGCGCCGGAATGACTCCGGAAAAAATCTTGGCTTTCATTCAAACTCCTATTGGCCTGCCAGCCTGACGATCGTTCGCACAGAAAAACCGTGCCTCGGCTAGGTCATAGCGCCTTGTATTCTATTTGTCGACAAGAAATTCGATGTACGGCGGATGAGGCGGGCGGACACCTTGACTTCACCGGGGCGTCTGCTTGACTAAGGTGCCCTGGTCGTCGACAAGCTGCCCCGATCCGGTGGTCGTCTCCCAGAAGAAGAATAGGCTATGGCGCATATCGAACCAGAAGAAAGCGACTTCCGCCGCGCGCGCGGCACCGGCACCCAAAGCGTTTATGCGGCGTTGCGCGGGGAAATCCTAGCCATGACGCTGCCGCCCGGCTGCCCGCTCGACGAAGTCCGGCTTTCGGAGCGTTTCGGCATGTCGCGCACGCCGGTCCGCGAGGCACTCCTGCGGCTCTCCGGCGAGGGCCTGGTCACGACTCTACCCAACCGCAATTCGATCGTTGCGCCGATAGATTTCGCCGCACTGCCCACCTATTTCGATGCGCTGACGCTGATGTACCGCGTGACCACTCGTGGCGCCGCGCAGCGCGCAACGCCTGCGGCCATGTCCAACATCCGCAAACGGCAGGAGGAATTCGCCGCCGCCGTGGCCGCCCGCGATGCCTTCGCGATGATCGAGGCGAACCGGGAGTTCCACGTGGCGATCGCGGAGCTCGCCGGCAACGCCTATTACACTACCTTCTTTAGCCGGCTTCTTGACGAAGGGCGGCGCATCCTGCGCCTCTATTACCGCACCTTCGACGATCGCCTCCCCCGCCAATATGTCGACGAACACGAAGAGATGATCGCGGCGATCGAGGGACGTGACGTCGAGCTTGCCGACAAGCTTGCCACCAAGCACGCGGAACAGATCGTCAAGCAGGTCCAGGATTATCTCGCCCGCGATCTCTCCGACCCGATCGATCTTTCGGCCCATTGAGGCCATCCCATTTCCTGGAAAAGGAAAGAAACGACTATGCCCGCCAAGGACCGACCGGCTTCGGGTGCAATGCCGACGTGTGACCTGTCGACAATCTGACGACATGATCGTATAGAGCGACTCGCCCTCAGGCTCCGCGAAAAGGAAACGTCGACATGTCCTGGTCCCATCCCGTTGCGAAGATCACCGATGATGAGCGGCGCCAGCGCCTTGCGCGCCTTCAGGCCGCGCTCGAGGACAAGGCTCTGGATGGCTGCCTGCTCGGCTCGACGGAGAGCCTTCGCTATTTCACCGGTCTCGACTGGCATCCGAGCGAACGGCTGCTTGGCGCATTGGTGACGCCGAAGGATGTCCGCTACATCGCACCAGGCTTCGAAGAGAGCAGGGTCGAAAGCCTGCCGCATCTACCGGGCGAAATCGTCGTTTGGCAGGAGGAACAGTCAAGCGCAGCGCTAATCGCCTCGATGCTTCCGGCAAATGCCAGACTGGCGCTCGACGATGCCCTGCCGCTGTTCGTCTACCACCAGCTCGCGCGCGTCTTCGGCGCCGACCGGCTCGTCGATGGCGGTCGAATGATCCGCGACCTGCGTCTCAGGAAATCCAAGACCGAAATCGCCCTCATCGAATATGCCATGGGCCTGACACTGGAAGTGCATCGCCGCGCGCATGCCTTCATCAAGCCGGGCGTCAGGGCCTCGGACGTTGTGCGTCATATCGATGAACAGCACCGGGCGCTGGGCGCCGAGGGCGGCTCGAGCTTCTGCATCGTTTCCTTCGGGCTGGCGACTTCGCTTCCTCATGGCGCCGATGGCGACCAGATCTATGCACCGGGCGATGTGGTCCTCGTCGATACCGGCTGCCGGCTCGACGGCTATCATTCGGACCTCACCCGCACCTATGTGCTGGAGGAGCCGACGAAGGAATTCGCTGACGCCTGGGCAATCGAGCGCGAGGCCCAGCAGGCCGTGTTCGAGGCGGCCCGCCTCGGCGCCGCCTGCGGCAGTCTGGACGACGCCGCACGCCGGGTATTGGCCAAACATGGCCTCGGTCCAGATTACGCCCTGCCCGGCCTACCACACCGCGCCGGCCATGGCCTCGGGATGGAAATCCACGAAGAGCCCTATATCGTTCGCGGCAACGCCACCATGCTGGAGCCCGGCATGTGCTTCTCCAACGAGCCGATGATCGTCTTCCCCGGTCGCTTCGGCATCCGGCTCGAAGATCACATCCACATGACCGAAACCGGACCTGAGTGGTTCACCAAGCCGGCGAAGGGCCCGACCGAACCCTTTGCGTGATGCGCCTCCGGTCTAAGGCGCGGCCTGGCATCGTCATTTCTCGATCTGCGAAACGTGATTGAGCGCAATCACCCATCTGCCATCGCGCTTGCGCATCAGGCGGGTATTGACGCCCGTCTGATTGCCGGCGGAACGCACGAGATTGTAGTCGCTGATGAGTTGCGCGGCGTCGGGCGCGAGCATCTCGATGCGGATATTCGAGAAGGCGAGTTGCCCCTGCGACCCCGGGGAACCGCCATAATCGGCGACGTAGTGATCCAGCGTCGCCTGCCAGTCCTTCTGGATGCGGCCGCGCGAAACGAACACGACATCCGGATTGGCAAACCCTGCCATATAACCGCCGAAATCCCCGCGGTTCCAGGCCGCCTCCATGTCGGCGATGACGGTGCGGATAGCATCCTGATCTGCGTTCACGGACATTTCGAACTCATGCCTCCTCGATAAGGTTTGTTTTGGCGACAGTGTTTTCTTCCTGCCGCTGACGCTTGATCAGAACTTCCTGCGCCGCAGAAACGAGATGCCTGCGCAATGCATTTTCCGCCGCCTTGGGATCCTGGTTGAGGATTGCATCGACGATCTGCTGATGCTCGCTGCAGGAGCGCTTGAGGCGTCCCTTGTCTTTGAGTTGGTACTTGCGGAAAGGCGCAAGCTTCAGCCGTAATGTCTGGGCCGCAGCGATCAGGTCACTGTTATGGCTGCCCTGGAAGAGGAGATTGTGAAAACGAGTGTTGAGCTCGTTATAGGCGACGTGATCGCCTTCATCGGCCAGCACATTCATCTCGTGATGCATGCTCTCCAGCTCTGCCCGCTCGCTCATCGTCATCCGGTGAGATGCCAGACGACCGCAGGTGGCTTCGAGTTCGGCCATGGCTTCAAACATTTCGTCGATGCGCTGCGTCGAAATCTGCGTGACAACGACCCCCTTGTAGGGCTCCCGCTCGGCAAGCCCGCGCCCGCAGAGAATGTGCAGCGCTTCGCGCACCGGTGTGCGCGATACGCCGAACTGCGCGGCAATCGAGGTCTCGTCGAGACGCGAGCCCGCCGGGATCGCACCGTTGATCACAGCTTCTTCGAGCTGTTCGGCAATGAAATCACTGCGACTTTTCTTAGCGGGCGCCGCTTCATCCAGCATCTTCTCGTCCTTTGCCCCACGGCGCTTTTCCTCCCGCCTGCCCTTTTGATTATGCAAGCGCGCACAATTTACACAATCCGCTTGCCAAGCGCGTTACGAATATACAATATGTCTACAGGAACCGCGTGACAATAGTCTCTGGCGCGTCAAAGCCATCAAGACGCGTATATAATCTGGCCTCTAAAGGCTGACATTGTCGACACAACTCTGGAACGAAGTATCATTCGGGTCGGCTCCGGCGGCCGATAGGGAGCAGGAATTGAAATGACCTTTACGACGCGTCCGGAACTCAGGGGCACATTCGGCGCTGTCTCCTCCACGCATTGGCTGGCATCTACCGTCGGCATGTCGATTCTCGAAAAGGGCCACACCGCCTTCGACGCAGCGGTCGCGGCCGGCTTCGTGCTGCAGGTCGTCGAACCGCATCTGAATGGCCCCGGCGGCGAAGTGCCGATCATCGTGACGCCGGCCGGCGCCGAAAAGCCGACCGTGATCTCCGGCCAAGGCCCCTCCCCCGCCAAAGCGACGGTCAAGTATTTCAAGGATCTCGGTCTCGACATCATTCCCGGAACCGGTCTGCTCGCGGCCTGCATTCCCGGCGCTTTCGGCGCATGGCTGACGCTCTTGCGCGATTACGGCACGGCGGAACTCGAAGACGTGCTGGCGCCTGCAATCTATTACGCCAAGACCGGCCATCCGCTGGTGCCGCGCATCGCCAATACAATTGCGTCGATGCGCGAGCTGTTCGAAACCCACTGGCCGAGCTCGTCCGAGGTCTATCTGCCGGGCGGCGTGGCTCCCCAGTCGGGAAAGCTCTTCCGCAACCCGAAGATTGCCGCGCTCTACCAGCAGATCCTCGATCACGCGAAGTCCAGCAAGAACCGCGAGGCACGCATCGATGCGGCACTTGATTTCTGGTATCGCGGACCGGTGGCCGAACGCATCGAGGGATATTGCGCGACCGAGGAGGCATGGGACGTCTCGGGCCGCCACCACAAGGGCCTGATTACCGCTCAGGACATGGCGGATTACAAGCCGCTGGTCGAGGAGCCGGTTTCCGTCACCTACGGCAACTACGAGGTCTTCAAATGCGGACCCTGGTCGCAGGGCCCCGTGCTTCTGCAGATGCTGCAGATCCTGAAGGGCACCGATATCGCCGATCTCGACCCGATGAGCGCCGATTTTGTGCATCTCGTCGTCGAGACCGCCAAGCTTGCTATGGCTGACCGTGATTCTTGGTATGGCGACAGCTCGGACGTACCGCTCAAGACGCTGCTATCCTCAAGCTATGCCGACGCTCGACGTGCGCTGATTGGCAGCACGGCCTCGATGGAGGTGCGCCCCGGCTCACCGGACGGCCGCAATCCCAATCTGCCGCCGCTGCGGGCGGTCGGCACCATTCCGCAACCCGGCCTCGGCGGCGGCGAGCCTACCGTGGCGCGCGAGCCCGTACTACCGAACGACAAAGAAGGCGAACCGGCCCTCACCCGTGAGGGCGCACAGCGCGGCGATACCGTGCAGGTCAGCGCTGTCGACCGCTGGGGCAACATGGTCTCGGCAACGCCTTCCGGCGGCTGGTTCCAGTCGAGCCCGGTCATTCCGAGCCTTGGCTTCAGCCTCACGACCCGCGGGCAGATGTTCTGGCTCGAGGAAGGCCTGAATTCCACGCTGATGCCGTCCAAGCGGCCGCGTACGACGCTGACGCCGTCGACGGTCTTCCGCGACGGCCGGCCTTACATGGCCTTCGGCACGCCGGGCGGCGACCAGCAGGAACAGTGGCAGCTGATCATGCTGCTGCACCACATCCACAACAACATGAATCTGCAGGAGGCGATCGACGCGCCTTCCTTCCACACCGACCATCTGCCGAGCTCCTTCTGGCCACGCGAGATCAGTCTCGGCGCGATCACGCTGGAATCCCGTTTCCCGGAAGCGATGCGGGAGGAACTGGCAGCACGCGGACACAAGATCACCGTTGGCGATGCCTGGTCGGAAGGCAGGCTTTCCGCCGTCGCGAGAGAGATGGACGGCGAGACGCAGCTGGTAAAGGCCGGCGCCAATCCGCGCGGCGTGCAGGGATACGCCGTCGCCCGCTGACTCAGAAATAACCAATCAAAACTAAAGAGAGGGAAGATTGATGAAACCATTGTATCTCGCACTTGCAGCCGGCCTGGCCCTGAGCGGCCTTGCGGCCACCGCTGCTCCGGCCGCGGCCCAGTCGGTTCTGAAGATCGGCCTGCAGGACGATCCGGACACACTCGATCCCGCCTCCAACTGGAGTTTCGTCGGCCGCCACGTGCTGCAGTCGCTTTGCGACAAGGTCGTCGATATCGACGACAAGGGCCAGATCGTGCCGATGCTCGCGACGAGCTGGGAATGGAACGCAGACAGCACCGCGCTGACGCTCAAACTGCGCAAGGACGCCCTCTTCCACGACGGTACCAAGGTGGATGCGGCTGCGATCAAGTACAATCTCGAACGCGACCTGAACCTCAAGATCTCCCGCCGCAAGGCCGAAATCAGTGCGATCAGCAACGTCGAGGTGGTCGACGACTACACGGTCAAGATCAACCTCAAGGAACCCTCCGTTCCGCTGCTTGCCGCGCTTAGCGACCGCGCCGGCATGATCATCAGCCCGAAGGCCGGCGAGGCGCTTGGCGACAAGTTCACAGATGCCCCGGTTTGCTCCGGCCCGTATAAGTTCGTGGAACGCGTGACGCAGGACCACATCACGCTTGAGAAATTCCCGCAATACTACAACGCCGACCAGTTCCATTTCGATCAGCTCATCTATCGCGGCATGCCGGACTCCAACGTCCGCCTGCTGAACCTACGCTCCGGCCAGCTCGACCTGATCGAGCGCCTTGCCGCGACCGACGTGGAAGCGGTCAAGGCCGATAGCGCGCTTGCCGTCGACCCAGTGGTCGGGCTCGGCTATTATGGCATCACCTTCGATATCACCGGTGAAGGCGCAAACCTCGATGCCGGCAAAAAGGCCGCTATCCGTGAAGCTTTCAGCCTCGCGATCGACCGTGACGCGATCAACAGCGTCGTCTTCGACGGTCAGGCAAGCACCGGCAACCAGCCCTTTCCGCCCTCGAGCCCCTTCTATGACAAGAGCTTCCCGGTTCCGGCGCGTGACCTCGACGCCGCCAAAAAGAAGATGGAAGAAGCCGGAGTGACGTCCGTCAACCTCGAACTTCTCGTTCCCACGGATGCGGAGCGCCAGCAGGTAGCCCAGCTCATTCAGGCGATGGTTCAAGAGATCGGCATCAACGTCTCGATCAAGCCGACCGAACTGATGACCCTCCTCGACGTCGCCCGTCAGGGCAAGTTTGAGTCCCATCTCGTGGGCTGGAGCGGTCGTGTCGATCCCGACCTCAACATCACTCCGATGCTGGCCTGTGGCGCTGCCGGCAACGATGCGCATTATTGCAACAAGGACCTCGATGCGATCTTGACCAAGGCCCGCGCGCTCACCGACACCGGGGCCCGCAACGTCGAATACGGCAAGGCTATCGCAATCCTGCTGAAGGATCTGCCGATCGTCTATCTGTATCACTCGCAGTGGATCTTCGCGCACAATTCCAACCTCACCGGCTTCCAGCCCGCTCCGGACGGCATCATCCGTCTCGCCGGCGTCAGCCGTAAGAACTAAGTCGGCAACCAAGCTTCGATGAGCACGCCTCACCATATGGTTCACGACCAGTCAGCCCGATCCAATCGGGCTGACGATCCCGTCCCGTCCGTGCTTGATGTCTCGGACCTGCGCGTCGTCTTCGAGGGCGACACGCGGACTGTCACCGCGGTCGACGGAGTGAGTTTTTCTGTCAAGAAGGGACGCACGCTTGCGATCGTCGGAGAATCTGGCAGCGGCAAGAGCGTCACCTCGCTTGCCGTGATGCGGCTCTTGCCCGAGCACACGGCACGCATTTCCGGCAGCGTCAATTTCGACGGCCGTCAGCTGCTCGATGAAACGAAGAGCGCCATGCGCAGCTTGCGCGGCAACCGGCTGGCGATGATCTTCCAGGAGCCGATGACTTCGCTCAACCCATCCTACACGGTCGGCGAGCAGATCAACGAAGTCATCCTGCGGCATCGGCGGATGTCCAAGAAAGAGGCGACGGAACGGGCGATCGCCATGCTCCGGCTGGTGCGCATCCCTTCCCCCGAAACCCGTTACTACCAATATCCGCACAATCTTTCCGGCGGGATGCGTCAGCGCGTGATGATCGCCATGGCGCTCGCCTGCGATCCGGAGCTCTTGATCGCCGACGAGCCGACCACGGCACTGGATGTGACGATCCAGGCGCAGGTGCTCGAGCTGATGCGTGAGCTGCAGCAAAAGACCGGCGCGGCCATTATCCTCATCACCCATGATCTCGGCGTCGTTGCCGAATCCTGCGACGACGTCATCGTCATGTATGCGGGCCAGGTCGTCGAGCAATGCTCGGTCGAGGAACTTTTCACCTTCCCTCAGCATCCCTATACCGTCGGCCTGCTCGGTTCGCTGCCGCGCCTCGACGAGAAGCGGGAGCGGCTTGTGGCGATTACCGGCACCGTCCCCGACATGGCCAATCCGCCGAGCGGGTGCCGCTTTCAGGCGCGCTGCCCCTTCCGCGTCGAGCAATGCGCCAATATGCCCGAACTCAGGGAGGTGTCGCAGGGTCATTTCAGCCGCTGCTGGCGGGCGCCGATGGAGGACATCGTTCCGTGAACCAAGCCCTTTCCTCTTCCTTCACGGCAAAGCCGATCATCGAAGTCCGCGGGCTCGGCAAGAACTTCATCGTCAAGCGAAGCATCCTTGGCCGCCCACTGGCGCAGGTCGGCGCCGTCGATGACGTCACGTTTTCCCTCATGCCGGGCGAAACGCTCGCGATCGTCGGAGAATCCGGCTGCGGCAAGTCGACTCTCGGCCGGCTGCTGATGCGCCTCATCAGGCCGACTGCGGGCGAAGTCTTCATCGACGGACAGGACGTCACGAACATCAGCCACAGGGCGATGCGTCAGCAGCGCCGGCATGTTCAGCTCATCTTCCAGGACCCTTACGCATCGCTCAACCCGCGCATGACGATCGCCCAGACGATCGCCGAACCCCTGATGCTGCACAACATCGTGCCGCCCGGCCAGCGCTCCAAGCGGGTCGCGGAACTGCTGGAAATGGTCGGCCTGCGCCCCGACCAGGCAAGCCGCTATCCCCACGAGTTCTCCGGTGGCCAGCGCCAGCGCGTGGTGATTGCGCGCGCGCTCGCCCCCGAGCCGAAGGCGATCATCTGCGACGAAGCGGTTTCGGCGCTCGACGTGTCGATCCAGGCTCAGATTCTCAACCTCCTGAAGGACCTGCAGAACCGGCTCGGTCTCGCTTTCGTTTTCATCTCGCACGATCTCGGCGTCGTAAAGCATATCGCCGATCGCGTCGCGGTCATGTATCTCGGCAAGGTGGTCGAGATCGGCACGTCCGACGAGATATTCGACGCGCCGCGTCATCCCTACACCCGCGCCCTGCTTTCGGCGATTCCAGTGGCCGCACCTCCCAGCCATCAGCGGCCGCGCGCCGCGCGGCTGCACGGCGACCTGCCGAGCCCGCTATCCCCACCGCCGGGCTGCCGGCTGCACACGCGCTGTCCGCATACCCGGCCGGAGTGCCAGACGGTCAGCATGAGGCTCGAAACCGAAGAGAACGGTCACGCCAACGCCTGCGCCTTCTGGCGCGATCTGCCGGCGCAGGACGAGGCAGAAAGCGTTCGCGAGCCCCGCAATCCCAAGCTTGAAAAGCTGTTCGCAGCCTTCGAGGCCATGGCCGCGCGGTCGGCCCAGACAGTCACAGGAAGCTAAGCCATGTCCTCGCTTCTCGCGCGCCGCCTCCTGCAGCTCATTCCGACGGTTGTCCTCCTGTCGCTCATCATCTTTTCGCTTCAGCACCTGCTGCCCGGTGATCCGGCGCTGGTGCTCGCCGGCGACAATCCGGACGAGGCGACGCTCGCGGCAATCCGGGCGCAATATCACCTCGATCAGCCAATCTTCGTCCAGTATCTCTATTGGGTGAAGGGCGTACTGACCGGCGACCTCGGTGAATCCATGCGCCACAACCGCCCTGTCCTCGACCTGATCCTGCTGAAGCTGCCCGTCACGCTGCAGCTCGCGGTCATGGGTATCGTCGTCGCCCTGATCCTCGGCATCACCGGCGGCGTCATTTCGGCGCTGAAGCAGAACACAGCCGTGGACTATGCGACGAACGTCGTGTCGCTCGCCGGCATTTCGGTACCGAACTTCTGGCTCGGCATCATGCTGATCCTGTTCTTTTCGGTCCATCTCGGTTGGCTGCCGGCGTCCGGCTTCGTCAGTCCTTGGGAGGACTGGCGGATGAGCCTTTCGACGACGGTCATGCCTGCCTTCGTGCTCGGCATGGCGATCGCCGGCGTCATCATGCGCCATACCCGGGGAGCGATGCTGCAGGCGCTCGAGAGCGACTACGTACGAACGGCACGCGCCAAGGGCTTGAGCGAGTGGGTCGTAGTGTTCAAGCATGCAATGCGCAACGCGCTGACGCCGATCATCACACTCGGCGCGCTCGAATTCGGCGCACTGCTCTCGGGCGCTGTGTTGACGGAGCAGATCTTTACGATTCCCGGCTTCGGCAAGCTGATCGTCGATGCGGTCTTTACCCGCGATTATCCCGTCGTCCAAGGTGTCGTTCTCGTGACCTCGCTTTTCTACATCATCCTCAACCTGCTGGCTGATATCGGATATATCCTCGTCAACCCCCGATTGAGAGGCTGACCGTGCTGACGATTTCGGAAACCCAAACCTCGACCAATTCCGTAACGAGCTTCTTTCGGAGCCGCCTGTGGCGGCGGCTGTCGAAACGCAAAAGCGCACTCGTCGGCCTCGTCGTCGTGCTTTTCATGGTGTTCGTCGCGGTCTTCGCGCCGGTTCTCGCCCCCTATGATCCGGCCGCACAAAGCTGGACCGCGGTGCGCAAGGCACCGTCCGCCCTCCACTGGATGGGAACCGACGAAGCCGGCCGCGACATTCTCTCCCGCATCGTCTGGGGAGCCCGCGCTTCGCTGATGGCGGGTCTGACATCGGTCGGCATCGCCATGGCGATCGGCGTGCCGCTCGGGCTTGCCGCAGGCTTCCTTGACGGCCTCGTCGACGGCTTGATCAGCCGCTTCACAGACGCCATGCTCGCCTGTCCTTTCCTGATCCTGGCGATCGCTTTTGCGGCCTTCCTGGGACCGAGCCTGACCAATGCGATGCTGGCGATCGGCATCACCGCCATGCCGCTGTTCATCCGGCTGACGCGCGGCCAGGTGCTTTCCATCAAGGCCGAGGAATATGTCGAGGCGGCAAGCGCGGTCGGCAATCCGCAATGGCGCATCGCAGTCCGGCATATCCTGCCGAACATCCTGCCGCAGCTCATGGTTCAGGCGACGCTGACGATTGCGTCGGCGATCATAGCGGAAGCCAGCATGTCCTTCCTCGGACTCGGCCTGCAGCCACCGGCGCCTTCCTGGGGCTCGATGCTCAATTCCGCCCAGCGCTTCCTGGGCAACGCACCCTGGATGGCGCTCTGGCCCGGCATGGCGATTTTCATGACGGTGCTGTCGTTCAACCTGCTCGGCGATGGCCTGCGCGACGCGCTCGATCCCCGTTCGCGATAGGCAATGTGGTTTCTGCCCTCGGTACGGGAGTCTGCTGAGCACGCATGGCTTCCTCGGCAGCTTGGGAATCCCTGGCTACTGTCGACCGAGCCCTCGTTCTGAAGGTATTCGAACCAATAGCCCGCATTTAGAGCCAACGCGTATTGGCTTTTGCGCTTGGGGGAAGCCATTCCAGTTTCTCACCCAGAACATAAATTCTTTGCCTCGGGAAAGGTGAACTAGAATAAAACAGGACGGACTCGCCTCCGGGCATTCAGGCCGGCTGCGTCGAGAACACGCTGACCACTTCGCACTCGATCCTGTTGGTATTGCAGAAACGGTGTGACAGGCTCCCCTGGAGCGAGTAGGCATCGCCGGGACCGAGAACGCTGCGGACGCCGTCGATTGTCACCTGAAGATGGCCGCGGACGATCACCCCGCCCTGGAGGCTCTCGCTGGTGCTAACGCGGTTTCCCGTGTCGGCACCGGGCTGATAGAAAGTGTGCATGATCTGCGCCGCCCCCTCGCCCGGTAGTTCGAGCCGACGCGTGGTCACGGACCCGGATGAAACCTCCGCCAGCTCGGCCGCACGATAGATCGATTTCCGCGCAATGGCCGCAGTGCCATCAAAGAAGTCCGACAAAGAGACGGGTAGCGCAGCAAGGATGCGCTTCAGCATAGCCACGGATGGGCTCGTACGGTTCTGTTCGATCAATGAAATCGTCGTATTCGATATATCCGCCCTCAAGGCAAGTTGACGTTGGGATAGGTGCGCTGCTATGCGGGCCTGCTTCAAGCGAAGCCCGAGATCGAACTCCCACTGGCTAGCGCCGTCCGCCAACTCGTCAAAGTTGGCATGCGTTTCTACCATGGCGCTCTTTGCAATCGTCTCCACGAAGTTCCATCCAAAGCGATTAATTGCTGACTTAATCAGTATCAGCATTATCGCATGAGATTTGACGAGCCTGCAATGCGATTTTTAGGTCAAATTTGACAAAGGGCGCTTCAGGCCCCGGTTTTGTCAAATTTATTGGGATGAAATGTAAAATATGCCCAATATTTAGGCGCTTCGGCGTTAAGCTGGATATTATATTCGCTTTCCATGATGTAACGGGCTCGCCGCGGGCATTGGCTTCCGCTCCATAGCTCAATTACGCCGCCGATTTGTCATGCCAGGCTAAACGACAACAGTTCTTCGCGGGGAAACTCCGGATTTTTCACTGGTGCGCCGATCGGACTGATGTAGACTTCCTCATCCCTCCTGCTTGGGAGTGGCGGGGGGCGGTTCAACACGATGAAGTGCATATTGCCCGCTTGGATATCGAGGAGTGTATCCTGACAAAGTTCCCTGATCTGCGTTCGCTTTCCCAATATATGATCGTGTGCAATGCCCCCAACATGAAGGCAGCGGCAGTTCGTCTCGGCGTCTCCCCCGCGGCGATTTCGCAGTCGATTGCCCGGCTGGAGCGCGATTTCGGTGTTGCCCTACTCGAGCGCAGCTCGCACGGCATCCGACTGACTCCGGCAGGAGCCGCGTTGCGCCGTCATGCGTCGATCCTGCTCGAAGTCGGGGAGGAGATGCTCGAGACGCTGGACGGGTACCGGAACCTTGCTTTGCCGAGGCTGCGCATCTGCGTTCGTGAAACGGTCGCGAAGGTGCTGCTGCCAACACTTATCACCTCCTTCAGCGATATGGTCGGCGATCTCTCGGTCCAGTCGACACCGCGCTCGGACTATATCGAGGAGTTCTTGCGTGGAGTCTGGGATATCCTGATCTCCACCGACGATCTCTCCCATATTCCCAACATCGAGAGCCAGCCGCTCTTCCGCGAGCGCCTGATCGCCATCGTTCCAGCTGAGGTCTACCGGTCCACCACCAGCATCGCCGAGATCGCCCAGCGGCTGACCTTCCTCAGTAACGGCGTGCCGGCGCAGTTGCTGGCACTGACCAAGCGCTATTTCGACGAAAACGACGTCGTCATCAGCCGCAGCACTGACTGTCTTTCGACCGGCGCGACACTCGATCTCGTGGCACAGGGCTTCGGATGGGCCGTCATCACGCCGCTCAGCCTCGCGCGGCTCTATTTTGACATGGAGAAAATCGCCTGGGTGATGCTACCGGCGCAATATAGTCGCGAACTCTATCTTTCCAACGAGAAAAACAGGCTGATGGACGTGCCGAACGATCTCGCCCGCGAATGCCGCCGGGCTTTCGTTGCCGAGATAGCGACATGGCACCGCCGCCTGCCGCCAGAGGCATTCGACGCCGTCGAGGTGCTCGGCGTCAACTGAAGGCTCCCATGAATTTTCGGTTCAGGCGACCGGCTGGTAGAGCTCAGGCACCATGTCTGACTTCAACATGAAATCGGCGATCTCGGCGCGGGTCGGGCGCCATACCTCTTCGCGTTCCGCCATCAGGCTCAGCATCTTTTCGAATGCATAGGCCATGTAGGGACGGCCGCCGAGCTCGGCATGGACGAGCGCGTCGATGCGGCCGGGCTTGCCGCGCTTTGCCTCTTCCAGGACGAAGTCGAAGGCGTCGCTGAAGCCTTCGAGCGCCATGCGGCCGCTGCTCGCCCCGCCGTTCCAGGCGCGGAAATCGTTGAAGAACCAGTGCTTTGGAATGATGGTGATGACCTTGCCGTCGACCTCGACGAGGTATGGCAGGTCGTCGTCGCACTGGTCACCACACCAAGTATAGCCCTCTTCCGCGAGGATGCCGAGCGTTTCGCGGGTGTGGTAGCCGCCGGGGCTGACCCAGCCGACGGGGCGCGTGCCTGTCACATCCGCGATGATCTTCGTCACCTCCCCGATCTCCGCCCGCTGCTCATCCGGATTGAGGTCGATCATCTTGATGTCGTTCGTCGTGCCATGCCCGGCGATCTCATGACCGGCATCATGCAGGGCGCGGATGGCTTCCGGCCAGCGTCTGACAGCAAGACCATTGACGTCGATCGTGGCGCGGAAGCCGGTGCGCTCCAATACTTCGATGATGCGCCAGATGCCGGCATTGCCGCCGTAGTTGGAATGGGAGACCGAAACGAGGTTGATCTCCAGCCCCTTGGCCTTCTTGAAATGCCCTCCTCGTACGAAAGCTTCGAAGGCAACCGTTGCGGTGGCGCAGACCAGCTTGTTGCCCGGCCATTGAATTTTGGTTCGCATGAATTCGCTCCTTGGAAAGTCTCAGACCACGAAGAAGCCGTTGACGATGGCGTCGTGGTAAAGCTTGGCGGCACAGGGCGCGACGCCGATCGGCAGATCGGCCTCGGGCTTGGTGTAGGTGTGGACGCCAGCCCCCAAGCGGCAGACGGCGGTGCGCGGCGCAGGCTTCATCTCGCGGAACATCGGGATGATCACCTCCCGGTAGACCTCGGGGCTGTGGTCGCGGCTGTCCTTGGTGATGACGAAGAGGAAGGGCGGCACCGACTTGACATCGGGACCGGTCAGCTCATGCGTCAGGCCGGTATAGTGATCGACCAGTTCCTGCGTCGCCGTTTCGTTCATGCCGAGGCGCTTGGCGGTCACCCGAGCCGCCTCTTCGAGCGCGCCGACGATATTGTGAGTGATCATGTATTCGGCCTTGAACTGCGGCCGCTTGCGCGCAACCTCCCAGGCCTCCAGGATCTCCTCCATCAGCGAGGGCAGGCGCATCATCACATTCGGCCCTTCCTGACCGAGTGCTTCCGGGCCGCGATAGCGGGCAAGGTCGCGCCAGGTGCGGATGTAGAGATCGTTGAACGGGTCCTTCCACGGATCGCCTTTCTCGGAAACCCGCTTGAAGCCCTCGATCTTGCCGACATGGCCGCTCCAGAGGTGCTTGCGCTCGTTGATATAACCGAAGGTCGAGTTCTCGATGGCGATGACGCCGGCGATATTGGGCACGCGCTGCGACAGCATCGAGACGTAAGGCCCCCCGGTCGAGTGGCCGTGCACATAGATCGAGAACTCGCCTTCGGGAAAATGGCGGGCGCAGGCCGTCTTCATGCCAAGCTCGAAGGCCATCGGCCAGCCGGCCATGCGGTCGTAGAAACGGCTGCCGGGCTTGGCGCGCGCCAATGTGCGCGTGCCGTATTTGATATGCTTGGAGCGATCGCGGATCAGCTCGTATTGGTCGGGGCTCACATATTCGCCCGCCTGCCAGATCGGCGTGCGCACCGTGCCGTCGGCATTGATCGTGTCGGCTGGCCAGTCGCGGCTCTCATCGTCGAGGTAGAGACGGCCGGGGAAGGTCATGGTAACAACCTTGAAGGCGAATTTCTGCGCGAAGAGCAGCGCGAACTTTTCCACCGATTTGTAGTCGCCCGAGCCGCCGTGCAGCAGGAAGATGCCGACCTTCTTGCCGTCGGCGCCCCGCTTGATCGAATCCGCCGGCTGCGGCTCGTAGACGCGCACGCCGATATCCCATTCCATGCCGACGGTCTCGACGCGGAAGATATCCTCGCGCTCGTCCAGCGGCACGTTGGGCATCGCCAGCACGGCATTCGAGGAGGCAATGACATCCGCCCTCGATACCGTTTCGGGCACGTCGCCGGCCGTCTTCTTATCTTCCGCAATTGCGCTCATGATATTACCCCGACAGTTTCAGACATTTAAAGGAAGTAGCCGTGAGTGATCGCCGCGTGATAGACGGCGGCGGCCGGCGGAACGATGCCGAGCGGCAGGCCCGGCTCTGCTTTGTTGTAGGTATGGACACCCGCGCCGAAGCGGATGAGCTTGACCCTCGGTGCCGGCTCGATCTTGGCGAACATCGGCATCACCACCTCCTCGTAGACCTCGGGATTGTGGTCGCGGCTGTCCTTGGCGATGATGAAGAGCACGGGCGGAACCGGCTTGGTCCCCGGTCCCGTCTGCGGATAGGGGAAGCCGCGGTAATGCTCGATCAGCTTGGCGCGTTCCTCGCCCGACAGCTTCAACCGGTCGGCGACCGCTTCGGCGGCGGCTGTCAGCGAGGCGACGATATTGTGGGTGATCGTATATTCCGCCTTGAACTGCGGGCGAGCCTTGGTGCGGTCCCACCAGTCGAGGATGTCCTCGATCAGCCACGGCAGGCGCATCAGCGCATTCGGCCCTTCCTGGCCGAGCGCTTCCGGGCCGGCATAGCGGGCACGGTCGCGCCAGGTGCGGATATAGAGTTCGTTGAAGGGGTCGCTGCGTGGTGCAGCCTTCTTGGTGACACGCTCATAGCCGGAGATCTTGCCAAGCGCACCCGACCAGTGGTGCTGCTGCTCCTGGATGAAGCCGAAGGGCGAATTCTCGACGGCTATGACACCCGCGATATTCGGCACGCGCTGGGAGATCATGAAGACCATCGGCCCGCCGGTCGAATGGCCGGTGACATAGATCGAATAGTCGGCTTCCGGGAAGTGCCGGCGCATCGCCTCCTTCATGCCTTCCTCGAAGGCGACGGGCCATGCCGCCATGCGGTCGTAGAAGCGCGAGCCGGGCTTGGCGCGGGCGACGGTGCGCGTGCCGTAGCGCATGCGCATCGACGTGTCGCGGATCACTTCATACTGGTCCGGCGTGATATGTTCGCCGCGCAGCCACATCGGCGTGCGCACGGTGCCGTCGGCCATGATCGTGTCGCCCGGCCAGTCGTGGTTTGGATCGTCGAAATAGAGACGGCCAGGGAAAGTCATGGCGACCGCCTTGTGCCCGAACTTGGCGGCATAGGTCTTCGCCATCGGTTCCATCGACTTGTAGTCGCCGGAACCGCCATGGAGAAGGAAGATGCCGATCTTCTTGCCGTCGGCGCCGCGTGCCGCCTGGGCTTCATCTTCCGGCTCGTAGACAGTCACGCCCATGTCCCAGTCGAGGCCGAGGGCGCTGATGCGGAAGATGTCTTCCGTCTGCCGGAGCGGGAGATCGGGCTTTGCCAGCACTTCGTCCGACAGCCTCAGGAGTTCATCGCGGCTGACATCGGTCGGCGGCCGCCATTCCTGGTTCTTGAGCGAGGTTTCCATTCTATCCTCCAATAATCTTAGGAAAGCCGGTCATTGGCCGGCAGAACGATGCAGGCCTCCGGCGCGATTTCGAGCGTGATCGGATCGCCGATGGCAGGATCAGCGCCGCGGCCGACTAGGCACCGAACCTTGATGCCGTTCGCCTGGACGTCGACCTCCATCACGGCGCCGACGAAGAGGGCAAAATCGATCGTTCCGGAGAAGTGGTTGATCCCCGATGTGTTGATCGCCGATGCGACACGCAGGTCCTCCGGACGCAGGCTGAGCTGAGCATCATCGCCGATCTTCAGGCTTTCGGTCGGATCGGTGCCGCGAAACTTGCCGAGCGGCGTGTCGACCAGCACGACATGCGAGGCGGCATCGACTTCAAGGATCCTGCCGGAGACGAAATTGGTGGTGCCGATAAAGCTCGCGGTGAAGGCATTGCGCGGCTTGCGGTAGATCTGTGTCGGGCGGCCATGTTCGACCACCTTGCCGTCCTTCATGACGACGATCCAATCGGACATCGCCAGCGCTTCCGCTTGGTCGTGCGTGACATAGATGGACGTCAGCCCGATCTGGCGCTGCAGCCGGCTGAGTTCCGCACGCATCTCGCCGCGCAACTGGGCGTCGAGGTTGCTGAGGGGTTCGTCGAATAGCAGCGCCTTCGGCTTGCCGACCAGCGCGCGGGCTATGGCGACGCGCTGCTGCTGCCCACCGGAAAGGCGCGGCGCCGGCCGGTCGGCGAGATGCGCCAGGCGCACGACCTCCAGTGCTTCCATGGCAACCTTGCGGCGTTCCGCCTTCGGTATGCCCCGCCCTTCCAGGGCATAGGCGACGTTTTCGAGCACCGTCATATGCGGCCAGATGGCATAGGACTGGAAGACCATGCCGAGTGAGCGCCGGTTCGGCGGCACGAAGATGCCGGCTTGCGGATCCGCGACCGTCTGGCCGTCGATGACGATGCGGCCGCTGCTGGCGCGTTCGAGACCGGCGATGCAGCGCAGCGTCGTCGTCTTGCCGCAGCCGGAGGGGCCAAGCAGCGTCACCATCTCGCCGCGGTCGACATTCAGGCTGACGCCGCTGACCGCAAAGATACTTTCGGAACCGGTCGGGAAGCCCTTCTTGAGCTGTTCGATGGTAATCATTTCGCTCCTCGCCTGATCTGACGCGGTGATGGATATTCGGAATGGGAAGCGGGACCGGCCGACATTAGAGCTGCTCCTTGACGCCGTAGCGTCGGCCGATGGCATTCGAGATCGAAACCAGGATCATCAGCACCAGGAACATCAGCACGCCGAAGGCGCTGACGCTCATGAAGGAGCCCTGTTCCCAAAGATCGTAGATGACGACAGCCGCGGTGCGATTGTCGGCGCGGGCGAGCATGAGGGCCAGCGTCAGTTCGCGATAGGCATGCACCATGACCCAGAACCAGGCGCCGAGCAGGCCGGGCTTCAGCAGCGGCAGCATGATCTTGAAGAAGTTCCGCACCCAGGAGACGCCGGCCACCTGGGCCGCTTCCTCGAGCTCGCTGTGGATCTGGCCCATCGACGTCGACACGAAACGCAGCGAGACGGGCATGAATTTCGTGACATAGGCGAGGAAGATGATGGTCAGCGTTCCGATAACGGGAAGCGGCACCAGCAGGTAGAACCACATGAAGGCGGCACCGAGTACGACGCTCGGGATGGCGATCGAGCCGAAGGCCAGGAAATCCAGGACCCTGCGGCCCGGCATGCGGCTCTTGTGGGCGAAATAAGCAATCAGCGTCACGAAGAGCACAACAAAGGTCGCGGTGACCACACCAAGGATAGTGCTGTTGATCATCGGATTGATGAGGTAGTCGTCCTCGAAGAGATCGGCATAGTTCTTCAGTGTCATCGTCTCGAAGGCGATCGCACTCGGCGGCTGGTAGAAGGGCAACAGCGAGACATAGACCATCATCAGGAACGGCAAGATGGTGATCATGAAAACCAGCAGCAGCGAGATGGCGAAGGTCAGGTATCGCCATTTGCCGAGATCGGTCTTGCGCGGTTTGAAGTCCTTGCCGGTGATCGTCTGGTAGCGCTCGCCATGGCGCACCAGCCTGAAATAGAAGGCGAGCAACACGATCGCCAGCACCAGCATCGCCATCGAATAGGCGCCGGAAAGGCCCCAATCGACTGGTGTCTGCGAGGTGTTGAAGAAGATCTCCGTCGAATAGACCTTGATATCGGCGCGCCCGCCGATCAGCAGCGGCACCTCAAAGGTCTCGACCGTGGTGATGAAGAGCAGCAGCAGGGCGGCGCCGACGGCAGGCAGCGCAAGCGGCAACGAGATGCGGAACAAGGTGCGGAAAGTCCCCGCCCCCGTCATGGTCGAGGCTTCCTCGAGGCGCGGGTCCATTGCCTGAAAGGCCGAGGACAGCAGCAGATAGGCGAGCGGCACCATCTCGATCGCATGGATCCAGACCATGCCGCCGAAGCTGTAGACATTGAGGAAATTGCGGATGCCTGTGGCATTCTTGATCAGCGCATTGAGGATGCCGATGTTCGGGCTTGCGAGCAGGATCCAGACGATGGTGATCAGGATGCTCGGAATGACGATGCGGGCCAACATGATCGTGCCGATCAGCTTGGCGCAGGGCGTGTTCGTCCGCTCCACCACCCAGGCGATGAAGGCGCCGAAGACAAAGGCAAGCAGCGTCGAGGCGAGTGAGAAAGTCAGCGTCTCGTAGGTCGCGCCCCAGAATTCCGAGGTGCCGAAGGCCTTGACGTAATTGTCGAAGCTGAAGGTGGTGAGGCTGAGGAAGCCCTCTTCCCCCGGCCGCATCGTCTTGAAGCTTGTCCAGACGATCATGATGAATGGCAGCACGACCTGATAGACGAGCACCAGCATGACCAGAACGAAGACGACGCCACGCCAGCTTATGGCCGGGTTGCCCATCGTCGGTCTGCGCGACACCTGATCGGAAGGCGCCATTTTTTCGACTGCAGTCATTGATCCACTATCCAGGTTGCTAGTGCAGCGCCGTGCCGCCGGAGACATCGAGGCAACTGCCCGTGATGTGGCTTGCCTGCTCCGAGAGCAGGAAGGCGACGGCATTGCCGACATCGCGCGGGCTTGTCGGCGTGCCGAGTGGCGAGCGCGTCTCGCTGTCGATATCCTTCTTCCACCGTGCCGCCGTATTGCCGGGCGCCACCGTGTTCACGCGGATGCCGTGCCGTCCCACCTCCTGAGACAGCGACTGGGTGAAGGCGATGATCGCTGCCTTGGATGCCGAATAGATCGAGGCCTGCGGCCCACCACGAAGGCCGCGGGCTGCCGTGATGCTGACAATGCCGCCGCGCTTGCGGGCGATCATGTCGGGCAGCACCGAGCGGCAGCAGTTCAGCACGCCCTTGAGATTGATCTCCAGCATGCGGTCCTGCTCCTCGATCGTGAAATCGATGAAGTCCTTCTTCGGGATGCCGATGCCGCGTCCGCCGCCGGCGACGTTGACGAGCGCATCGAAACCGCCATGGCGCGCCTTGATGGCCTCGATAACGCCAGCGACTTCGTCCGGCTTCGTCACGTCCATACGATGGACTTCCGACCGGGCCGGTTCGGGAAGGCCCGCGGCCACCTGGTTGGCATGGTCGACGTTGATGTCGGTGATGGCGACATGCCATCCGGCTTCATTCAGACATTGGGCTATAGCTTCGCCGATCAGGCTCCCGCCGCCCGTAATCATTGCTACGTGCATAATGGAGAACCTTAATCCAGCGGCCGGTAGGCTTCGGGCTTCAGACCAGACGATTTCAGGATGTAGTCCGCCATTTCGGCGCGCCGGGGGATCCACACCTCGCCCTGATACTGCTTGACGTAGCGGATCATCGCTTCGAGCGCGGTGGCGATATTCGGCCGGCCGCCGAGTTCGGCGTGGACGATGACGTCGACGGCGCCGGGCCGCCCACGCAACGCTTCCTGATAGATATAGTCGAAGGAAGTCTTGAAGCCTTCGAAATAGGTGGTTGCATTGCCGAGCCCGTTTGACCAGGCGCGCCAGTCATTGGCGTAGTTGAGTTTCGGGATCACTGCGATCTGCCTGCTGGAGACCTCGGCGATATAGGGCACGTCGTCGTCGAACGCATCGCCGAACCAAGTATAGCCCTCGTCGGCCACGATGCCGAGCGTTTCGGCCGTTACCAGATTGCCTGGGCCGGCCCAACCGACCGGGCGTTCGCCGGTGCACTCGGTGATGATGCGGGTGCAGCCGCGTACTTCCTCGCGCTGCTCCTCCGGCGTCAGATCCGTCATGTGGTGATCGTTGGTCATGCCATGGCTGCAGATCTCATGACCGGCGGCATGAAGCGCCTTGACGGTGTCCGGCCACTTCTCGACGGCGTAACCGTTGACGCCGATCGAAGCACGGACATCGTGTCTGTCAAATATATCCATCAACCGCCAGATGCCGACCGCACCACCATAATTGGCGTGCGAGAGCGACGAGACGTTGACCGGTATCTTTGGCGACTTCTTGAAACGCCCACTTTTCTGAAAGGCCTCGTAGGCAACGCGGAATGTGCAACAAACGAGTTTATCCTCTGGCCAACGCAGCTTCGGCTGCGGCCACTGAACGCCATAATGCATGATAGCAGTTCCCCTGCTGATATTTGTTGTTTGACATTCGAAGGGCTAGCACGTCATAAAATATTTGACAATGCCCTTAATACATTTGACAACCTTATGCGTCGAAACACCACGAACTTGACAATAAGGGGAACCCAATGAAGATCATGAAGCGCGTGCAGAGCATGGGAATTTTGCTGGCTGTCACCGTGGGGCTGACGGCAGGTGCTGCAAGCCGCACATTCGCGCAGGAATTAACCGCGGACGAAAAGATCTATGCCGATCTAGCCAAGCTCGATCCGGCGGAGCGCCAGAAAAAGATCGAGGAAGGCGCCAAGGCCGAGGGCGAGCTTTCCCTCATTCATACCTGGCGTGGCGAACTGTCCCGCGATCATCTGAAGCTTTTTCAGAAGAGATATCCCTTCCTCAAGGTCGAGCTCATCGATATCGGTTCGCAGGATGCCGCCGACCGGCTGCTCGCCGAAGAGACCGCAGGCCGCCATCTAACGGATGCGATCAACATGTCACTAGGCGACAGTAGTGGCGTGCGGCAGCTCTTTGCCCATTATCCAACACCTGCCACCAAGGCCATCCTGCCGCAATACAACGGCTTCCTCGATCCGGATAACCGTTGGGTTCCCTTTTACTGGAGCGAACACGGCATCTCCTACAACAGCAACATGCTGACACCCGAACAGGCGCCCAAGTCCTGGGAGAATCTCTGCAAGCCGGAATATAAGGGCCAGATTTCCTTTGATCCGCCGGAAGTGCGCTTCCTGCTCGGCATGTACGCCATCCTTGGCCCCGACAAGATCGAGAACTGGATGAAATGCATCGGCGAGAATGATCCGATCATCCAGCGCGGCCATACCCAGCGCGTCCAACTGATGGCCGCCGGCGACTACGCGATCCAGGGCGACAACTATCTCTATCAGGGCCTTCTGATGAAGAAGGAGAACCCGTCCACGCCGTTCCAGCCGGTCTGGTCGGCTCCCGTCCAGGCGACCGCCGGCGTGATGATCATCAACAAGAACGCGCCGCATCCCTATGCCGCGGCCCTCTGGTGCGAC
Organism: Rhizobium sp. P32RR-XVIII; assembly: GCF_012641395.1. Lineage (GTDB taxonomy): Bacteria > Pseudomonadota > Alphaproteobacteria > Rhizobiales > Rhizobiaceae > Rhizobium. Next base: position 118,442 of record NZ_JABAIH010000008.1, read on the forward strand.
TGGGTGCTTTCCGACGAAAGCCAGAGATATACCGCCGAGCGATATCGTGGCCCGGTAACCATTCCACATCCGTATATGCCGGCCGACGCCAAGATCGTCATCTCGGACTCCTCCGACCCGGCGCTCGGCAAGCGCCTACTCGATATGTGGGATAAGTATGCTACACATGGCAAGGACTGACGGCTGACAGCCTGCGTTCAGGACGACATCACGGGCCGGACGACGGCCCGTTTTTTTTCCGAGACCACGTTGTTCGCCCGGATTGCGTAAGATATCGAGCCGTTTCCCCAGCCGCTGCCGCCGATCATCACCCAACGACGTTGTCACCCATCTCTGCCCGACGGTGGTTCGTTTCCCGCGTTTAGTTGAGACTGGCCAAGTCCGGACTGCTCGGATCCGGCATCGGCCCACAAGCCATCAGGCGATGATGGTGCGTACGCGGAAGGTCGGGGACAATAGTTCACGCCATCGGCTTCGCGTCCGCGGCGCGGCCTGAACCTTGCCGCCGAGCGCCAATGTCGCTTCGTGGTAGGCGCGATCGACGAAAGAATAGCCGGGATCCTTGCGCCTTGCACTCTCTTCGGCTTTCTCCGCTCCGTCGAGCCGGCTCTGGCCGATCAACCAACGCGGCGATTCGGGAAGCGGGTAGAGCAAATAGGCAATCAGCAGGCGAAGATGCCGCCGACGATGAAAAGCGATTTCCAGCCGAAGACCGGCACAATCAACGTGCCGATCTGGCCCGTGATCATCAGCCCGACCGGGAAGATCAGCTCGTAGAGCATTAAGTTGCGCCGGGGCGAAGGATAAAGAGGCGCCGAATGCAGTTCGGGTACCGGCTCGGCCCGAGCTGGCGAGATACCGTCACGACATAGAACGTGGGACAGCTATCGTGATCCATACGATCAGATCACCCGAAGGAACTATGCGACCATTATTCGACAGCGAGATTTCCACCGGCTATGGGAGGCTGACGATGACGGCTCAATCCGCCCGAACAAAATTCGTTAATCAGCTGACGAGCCTGCCTTGCGTGCTGCGGCCAGATTATCGAAAACAGCCGCACCGAGAAACATGGTGTCGCTGGCAAGAACAAAGAAGCTGATCCCTACCCGCCGCCATCTGCCTACATCGGCGGGCGACGGCCGGAAGATGCCGACGGTACGACCCGCGTGTAAAGCCGCTGACGTGATCGTCCCGATCGCACGGTCCAGCTTTTCCTGGCCGTCCGATCCCATGGCATCGATAGAAACCGACAAATCGCCGGGACCGATGAAAATCAGATCCACGCCCTCAACGGCAACAATCTCCTCGATGTTGGCCAGCCCCTCGGCCGTCTCGACCTGTATCGCCAGCACCAGCGTCTCGTTGGCCTTGGCCAGATAGTCCGGGATGCGGTAGCCATAACCCGCCGCGCGCCCGGGGCCAACGCCGCGGTTGCCGATCGGCGGGTAGCGCGTGGCAGACACGGCGGCCTTGGCCTGTTCGGCGGTCGAAACCCTGGGAACGAGGACGCCCCCGGCGCCGGCATCGAGGACGGCCGCAATCGCTTCCGGCGCATGACCGGGAACGCGCACCAGCGCCGTAACCGAATGGACATCCGCCGCACGCACCAGATCCTCGATCCGCTCGCGGCCGATCTGGGCGTGCTCCCAATCGATGCAGATGAAATCAGGCCTGGACTGGGCCATCACCTCGACGGCCACCGGATGCGGGATCGCTGAAAAGGTGCCGACGAGCAACGCCCGATTGAGGCACTGCGTACGAAAATCATTCATCTCAGCATCTCCGGTCGGCTTCCGTGGTCCGTGATCGAGAAGGTTTAAACATAAAGCAATTTGCGCTCAAGCCAAAAACATGGTCAAGCTAAGGCATAGGCAGCGCGCGAAGCTGCTCGACACAGAGGAAGCAGTATCGTGAAGCAGCATCCGCTCAAAGGCGCAAATCGCCTGAAACTCGGCGTTTTTTCTGCGAACGCCGATGGCGGCCTTGCGATCACGGACGTCCCCGAGCGCTGGACCGCGGGCTGGGCCGACAATCTGACGGCTGCTCAGATTGCCGATCGCGCCGGTCTGGAGTTCTTGCTTCCAATCGCCCGCTGGCGTGGATTCGGGGGCAAGAACCGGGTGCGCGAGTGGTCCTTTGAGACGTTCACCTGGGCAGCCGCCCTAGCGGCATCCACCGAGCGGATCGGATTGTTCATGACCGTGCATGTTCCCCTTGTCCACCCGCTCTATGCCGCCAAGGCGCTGGCAACCGTCGATCATGTCAGCGGCGGACGTGCTGGGTTGAATATCGTCTGCGGCTGGAATCCCAAGGAATTCGCGATGTTCGGCACGTCGCTAGTCGAAAAAGGATATGATCAGGCTGACGAATGGCTTCAGGTGCTGGAGCAGGCCTATGCGTCGGATGCGCCGTTCGACTACAACGGGACCTATTACAAGCTGACGCAGGCCATCAGCCGTCCGGCGAGCTTGCAAAGCCCCCGTCCGGTCACGATGAACGCGGCCTTCGGCGGACCGGGGCGGGATTTTGCAGCCAGGAGCTGCGACTACCTGTTCACGACCTTCTCGGAGATCCGCGAAGCAGGAAAACATGTAGCCGACATCCGCGCCCGCGCAGAAGCCAATAAACGCGAGGTCGGCGTATATACGGTGTGCCACGTCGTCTGCCGGGAGACGCAGGCCGAGGCCGACGACTATTATCATCGCTACGCCGTTACACTGGCCGATCACGAGGCGGTCGATGTCCATATGGCCAGCAAGAAGGAGTTCTCGCAATCGCATGACCGCGAGGCTTACGATCGCTATCGTCAGCGCTTTGCCGGTGGTGCCGGCAGCTATCCGCTCGTTGGAACACCGGAGCGCATCGCCGAGGAGATGATCGCCATCTCACAGCAGGGCTACGCCGGTATCGCGCTTTCCTTCGTCAACTATACGCAGGAGCTGCCCTTCTTCTGCGATCGCGTCCTGCCGCTGCTGATACAGGCCGGCTACAGACAGTGAACGATCGGAGGATGCTTGAAGAAGGGTTTCAAGCGCGGATAGGATCGGCCCCTCGGATCAAAACTCCATTGCAAGAAGAATAGGATAGTGCGGATGGCCCTTGGCCCTGTTTCATCGCGGACGACGATCCAGGAGGCAGTTTACCAACAACTGCGCAATGCCCTCATGACCGGTAGGTTTGATCCCGGACAGACGTTGACGATAGCCTCGCTCGCGGAAACATTCGGCACCAGCAACATGCCGGTTCGTGAAGCGCTGCGTCGCCTGGCAGCAGAAAATGCGCTTGAGGTTGCTCCGAACGGCTCGGCGCGCATCCCGCCGGTGACCGCTGCGCGGCTGGACGATCTTGCGCGCGCTCGAATAGCGGTCGAGGGCCTTGCCACCGAGCTCGGCGGCCCGCGGCTGACACCCGTCGACATCGCGCTGCTCGAATCCATTATCAATCAGCAGCATGCCACAGCGCGAGAGAACGTCTACGAACTCATCGAAATGAACCAACGCTTCCACTTCACCATCTATCGTGCGTCGGGATCCGAGGTTCTGTTGCAGCTGATCGACACGCTTTGGCTTCGGCTCGGTCCTTATATGCGCTTGCTCGCGGGCTCCGTCGGTCCGCTGATCAGCAAAGGGGAGCTCGATCCGGCCGGGTTCCACGGTGTTATCATCGAGGCTCTGAAAGCCGGGGATTTCCCCGCTGCTCGCCAAGCCGTCGCAGACGACATCCGACACACGCATGAGATCCTTAGAAATTTCTGCGGCGGAAGTCGCGACTAGCCCTCCCCTAGCCCAGAGATCCGAACCGAGCGTGGTTTGTTTTCCAAAATTAGTTGAACCATCAAATATTTTGTGATCAAATGATCAAACACTGACGCCAGGGCATTCGCATCCGCGACAGTTCCATATCATCGGCATTGCAGGAGCGATTATGAGTGTATCGGTTTCCACGAAGGGCTTCACAGGCCAGAACAGCTTCCCCGTCGACGAAGTCCGCGCCATGTTCCCTGCCATACAGAAGGCGGGAGACTTCATTTTCCTCGATAATGCCGGTGGCGCACAGGTTCCCCAGGCCGTCGTTGACGCCGTTGCGACCCATCTCGTCGACTTCAACGTCCAGCGGATGGCGAAATACCAGCACAGCCAAGGCGTCGACCGCAATCTCGATGAGGCCCGCGAAACTGTCGCGCTCCTCGTCAACGCTTCTCGCCCGGAAGAAATCTCTTTCGGCCTCAACGCGACGTCTTTCATCCGGCTCGTCAGCCTCGGCATCGCCAAGATGCTGCAGGAGCGCAACGAGATCGTCGTTACAGACATGGACCACGACGCCAATATCGCCACCTGGCTTGCGCTTGAAGCGGACGGAGCCAAGGTGGTCTGGTGGCGCATGCGCGAAGACGGGAGGTTGCACGTCGAGGATCTGAAGCCGCTCCTGAACGACAAGACCCGTCTCGTCGCTTGCACGGTCACGGCGCATTCGATCGGCACCATTGTCGACGTTGAAGCCGTGGGCAAGCTCGCACATGCCGCCGGCGCCGAGGTGTTTCTCGATTGCGTCCACTATGGTCCGCATGGCCTGATCGATGTTCAGGCATGGGATTGCGACTATCTGGTTTGCTCCGGATACAAGAATTTCTCCCCGCACATGGGTTTCCTTTGGGGACGCTACGACGCGCTCTGCAAGCTTCCGACATTCAAGGAAGACTTCATCCCTGATGTGCCGCCCTACAAGATCGAAGTCGGGACGTTCACCTACGAGAACGTCGCGGGCATGAATGCTGCCGTGAAGTATCTCGAAGCCCTCGGTCGCCGCTTCCTGTCCGGCACCGGTCATTCGCGCCGCGAGGCGCTGGCGGCTGCGATGGGCGCGATCCGTGAGTACGAATTGACTCTGTCTCGCGAAATGATCGCCGTCCTGAAGAAGCACGGCGCCGTGATCTACGGGATCTCCGACGAAGAGCGGCTTTCCCAACGCGTTCCGACCATTTGCTTCAACATTCCCGGTGTCACGCCGCAGCAGATCGCAGCGGATATGGGAGAGGCCGGCATCGGTTTGCGCGACGGTCATATGTTTGCGCCGCGTTTGATGAAGCGGCTTGGTCTGTCGATGGAGCACGGCGCCATCCGTGTCTCGCTCGTTCACTACAACAAGATGGAGGAAATCGCCCGCTTCGATAAAGTACTGGGCGAGGTTCTTGCAAAGCGGAAAGTCTAGCGGGAAGCCGCTGACCACAAAACCGTCTCGGGCGCTGCGAGACCTTTGAAACTTAAAATTTCTCTTGAATTGCGCCCGAGTTCGAATAACGTTTCCCCGCCGAACGTCGATCCTTGCTTCCGAGCAGCAGGCGTTCGGCCAGAAATGTAAGGACTGATCCTTGTCTTTTTTGGCGTCACCACTTTCCGCGGAAACAGCGAAGGCCCGCCACGCCTTCGAGGGTATCCGCGCACAGATTCGCGACCTCCGAACGGAGAACATCGCAGCGCTGGCGATGCGCGCCCGCGAACTTGGGGATGTCATCCCGCTCTGGTACGGCGAAGGCGATATGGTGACGCCGGCCTTCATCCGCGAGGCTGCCAAGGCGGCGCTGGATGACGGTTTGACCTTTTACATTCCGAACATGCGTGGCCTTGAGGCGTTGAACCAGGCTCTCAGCCGATATCAGTCGGACCTGCACGGCCGACCGATTCCTGTCGAACGGACGACCGTGGCACCGAGCGGCATGCAGGCGCTCTATATTGCCCTGCAGCTTCTCGTCGATGTCGGCACCAACGTCGTCTATGTCGCGCCGCAATGGCCGAACATCCACAATGCGATCCATCTAATTGGCGGCGAGCCACGCCCTGTTTCGCTCGACTTCGATACCGATTGGCGCCTCGATCTCGACAAGCTCTTTGCCGCCTGCGATGCCCGCACGCGGGCAATCTTTTTGTCGACCCCGGCCAATCCCACGGGCTGGACGGCCAGTGCGGACGAGATGCAGGCCCTCCTCGAATTCAGCCGACGCACCGGCATCTGGATCATATCGGACGAAGTCTACGGCCGCCTCTATTTCGAGGGCAATGTCGCGCCCTCGATCCTGCAGATCGCCGACGATACCGATCGTGTAATTTCGATCAACAGCTTCTCCAAGGCCTGGGCGATGACCGGCTGGCGGATCGGCTGGCTCTCTCATCCGTCTGGCATTGCCGATCAGCTTGCGGCCATGACGCAGTATATGAACAGCGGCACGGCGGGGATGATCCAGGCCGGCGCCGTTGCCGCCTTGACCGAAGGTGAACCGCTTGTGGCGGAAATCCGTGGCAAGGCGAAGGCTGGTCTCGATCTCGCCTACGAGCGCCTTGGCCAAATCCCTGGCATGATCCTGCCCGACAAGCCGCGGGGTGGCATGTATGCGTTCTTTGCTCTCGAGGGTCGCGCCGACGCGCGCGAAGCCTGTGCGGATATCCTTGAAAAGGCCCGCGTCGGTTTGGCGCCGGGCCATCTCTTCGGCAATTCTTCCGCGGCGTTCTTGCGCATGTGCGTATTCCGCGACATCGAACAGATAAGAATTGCGCTTGATCGCATGGTCGACGCGATGAAATGACGCTCCGCCGCAGGGCGGAACGGGAAATACCGGCGCCGGCAAAACCCGGCGCAGGCCGATAAACCAGAGGGAGATAAAAAATGAGCCTGACCCGTCGAAACCTGTTGGCCCTTGCGGCCGCCATCGGCCTTGCCGGTGGAATATCCACCGCCTATGCCGCCGATGTCCTGAACGTCGGTTCCTATCCGAGCAACCCCCCTTTCGAATACAAGAACGACAGCGGTGCCTTCGAAGGCTTTGAGGTCGATATTGTCACCGAAGCTGCCAAGCGCGTCGGCCTGAAGCCGGAAATCGCCGACTACGGCTTCCAGGCCCTCTTTGCAGGCACGACTTCGAAGCGGATCGACGTCGCGATTTCCTCGATCACCATTACGCCGGATCGCCTGAAGTCTCAGTCGTTCACGCAGCCCTACTACGACTCCGACATGGGTGTCGCCACCAAGGCTGATAGCACCATCAAGGGGCTTGGCGACCTCAAGGGCAAGACAATTGGCGTGCTCTCCGGCTCGACTGGCGACAAGTGGGTCAAGGACAATGCCGCAGCCAACGGTTTTGGTGACGTCAAGGGCTACAACGCTCAGCAGGAAATGTTCCTGGACCTCGGCGCTGGCCGCGTCGATGCCGTCATCAGCGACATCCCGGGCATGGAGTACCTCTTCGTCAAGATGAAGGGCTTTACCGTCAAGGATCGCATCAAGACCGGCGAACAGTACGGCCTGATGATGTCCAAGGATCACCCGTTGCTCGGGAAGATCAACGGTGCAATCACCGACATGAAGAAGGATGGCACGCTCGCCAAGATCCACAAGAAGTGGTTCGGCAGCGATGCACCGGCCGGTTCGTCAACGATCACCGAACGGCCGATCCCGAAGGCATAAGCTCGCAACCGAGTTTGAATTCGTCATGCCGGCCTCTGGCCGGCGTGATGCCTTACTCTGTACTTGCAAGGAATGCCCATGTCGCTGGTCGAGACCTTCTTCAACGCCGATGTCCTGCTGTCCAGCCTGCCGGCACTCCTTCGCGGTCTGTGGAACACGCTCCTGCTCGGACTTCTTGCGATCGCCGTCGGCGTTCCCGCCGGGCTGGTCGTCAGCCTGATCCGGCTTTACGCGCCAAAGCCGTTTCGCCTGCTGACGACGATCTACATCGACGTCTTTCGCGCGGTTCCCGTGCTTGTGGTTCTGATCCTGATCTACTATGCGCTGCCGTTCCTCGGCATCCGCCTCTCGTCCTGGGCTTCGGCGGTTCTTGCCTTCTCGATCGTCATGGCCGCCTATTCGGCCGAAATCTTCCGCTCCGGCATCGAAAGCGTCCCGCGCGGCCAGTTCGAAGCGGCGGCCGCTCTCGGCATTCCCTTCCTGGTAACGCTGCGCAAGGTCATTCTGCCACAGGCGCTGCGCATCGTCATTCCGCCGACCACCAGCAACTGCGTTTCGATGTTCAAGGATACCTCGCTCGCCTCGACGGTGGCGCTGCCGGAACTGCTCAAAGAAGCAACCGACGCGCAGGCGCTCTATGCCAACCCGACGCCGCTGATCGGCGCAGCACTGGTCTATATCATATTCCTGTGGCCGATGGTTCGGTTGGTCAGCCTGCTAGAGAAGCGCTTCCAGGCTGAAAAGACCCGCTGAGCCGCCACGGCGTATCGGCTAGTCGAAGTCCGCGCCGGAAAGATGGTTGCTGACGGAAGCCTTGACAGCTCCGATCCGGGACCAGAGGGCTGCGACGTCCGCCGGGTCGAGATCGGCCATCATATCGCGCACCCAGCTCTCGTGAGCGGCGGCCATGGTGGCGAAAAGGTCATCCCCCTTGGCTGTCAGCTTGGCAACGGTCACGCGGCGATCGTCGTCCGGGGTCTCGCGAACGACGAGGCCATCTGCCTCAAGCCGCTCCACCAACCCGGTTACATTGCCGTTGGTCACCATCGTGCGCTTGGACAATTCGCCAAGGCGAAGCCCGCTATGCTCGCGGTAGAGCTGGGCCATCAGATCGAACTGCGGCAGGGTTGCGCCGAACTCGTTTCGCAGGCGCCGGCGAACCTCCTGCGAGATGAGTTTCGTCGTGGAAAGCATGCGCAGCCAGAGCCTAAGCTCCTGCTTTTCATGGGCTCCCTGAACGATCGTCTCCAGGTCGACGGTATCGACGTCCGCCTCTGCCATTTCACTCCGCTCGAACCGTTCTAAACAAGTCTCGATGGTCTATGCATCAATATTTGAAATGTCAAAGGAATAGCTTTCGGCAAACGCCGCTATCGCCGGGAAAGCATCTTCGCAAGCATGAAACCGGAACCGGCGCCCGTGCCGGCGCCCGGCCAAGTCGAGGCGCCGCACATATAGAGCGACTTCACCGGCGTGGCATAGCGCGAGTAGCCGGCAACCGGACGGAAGATGAAGTTCTGGTCGAGGTGATGGCTCCCCGATAAATTGTCGCCGCCGATCAGGTTCGGGTTCTCACGCTCAAGGTCCGTCGGCGAGAATATTGCACGTCCAAGCACCTTCGACCGTAGCCCCGGCGCATAGCGCTCGATAATGTCGAGAGCGCGCTCGGCATAGGCTTCCTTCGCATCATCCCAATTCCGGGCGGTGATTTCTCCCGCGGCGTCGCCATGGAATTCTGCCGGCAGAACACGCACCTGCACCCAAAGGACATGCTTGCCCTCCGGCGCGCGGGTCGGATCGATCGCGGTTGGCTGGCCGACGACCAGCACGGGCTCGGTCGGGAGTAGTCCGGCGGCGGCCTCGGCATAGACGCGCGACATCATTTCGAGGTCCGGCGCCACGTGAACATAGGCGAAGCGCTTGAGTGCCTCGCCCGCACGCCAGTCGGGCAAATCCTCGAGTGCAAGGTGGATCATCATCGTTCCCGGCCCGGCGCGGAACTGACCGACCTTGCGATCAAAATCGGCGCGCGCCTCGTCGGCCGCAACGAGGCGACCAAACAGGATCTTGAGATGAATGTTGGCGATCACCGCTTTCTGCGCTTCCAGGATACGCCCGTCCGCCAGCGCGACGCCGGTCGCCCGGCCCCCGGACACTCTGATGCTCTCGACCGGAGCGTTAAGGATCAACTCCCCGCCTTTTGCCGTGAGAAGGCTTGTCATCGCTGTGATGATCGTGTCGGCACCGCCCTTGCCGATCACCATGCCGAACGCCTGGCTTGCCATCGATTCAAGATAGGGAAACAAGGCCCCGCCGGCGACGTCAGGGGGAAAGTCGAGGTGCAGCCCCCAGGCGGCCATCATCGTCTTGAGCTTCACATGCTTGAACCGCGCGTCGAGAAAATCGCGCGGCGAGGCAAAGAGAAGCCGCAGCGTATCATAGAGCCATCCGGTTCCCTTCTGCCGCCATGCCTTCCAGACAACCTTGGCGGCCGCCAGGGACGGCATAGGTGCCCCGAGAAGACCGAAAATATGGGGCGCATCGGAGCCGAATTCCGCAAGCATTGCCCGCCAGGCGACAGCGTCCGCCGACGAAAGCGCTGCAATACCCGCACTGGTCTTTTCGAGATCGGAACTGACGCCAAGGAAGGTATCGTCGCGAAACACGGTTGCAAAACAATCGGCAGCGGGCACGAAAGCAAGGCCGTGCGCCGTCAGCGCGTCCTTATATTCGGCAAAGAAGGCGGAGCCGGCAAACATGGAGAGGTTCATGGCGGCAACATCGTGGCGGAAACCAGCAACGGTCAGCTCGCGCGTCTTGACGGCGCCGCCCGCCTCCGCCTTGGCCTCGACCACAGCAACTTTCCATCCCTTCGCCGCCAGGTGGACCGCCGCTGCAAGTCCATTGTGGCCGGCGCCGACCACCACTGCATCGTAGCTCATGCTTGAACCCCTTGTTTAATTCACTTTTTTATTCGCACATGCATACATCTTCGAAGAGCCTGTTCAAGGGTTTGCGGGGCCAGGATGTAAGTACTGGCGACCTGGTCGAACGTCCTAAGATGCCTGGCCTCAGGCAGAAATACCTTGTTCTTTGCCGCGTCTGAGCATGCACCGGGCATATCGCTTTCGCTGGCTCCAAATACTTGCAATATCATATTTCGTAACATAGGCTCCCTTCATCCAGTCGCTGCGGGCAATAGACAAGAAGCCTCAAAAGCCCTTTGCACTGTCGCGCTGGCATCTCGCCAAGGGGAACCCTGAAAATGTCTTCTACCGCTCTTTCCAACCTCGCAACCGCACTCATCTCCGGCGCCGTGAAGGTCGTCGATCTTACCGCGCCACTCGGCCCCGACACGCCGGTGCTCTACCTGCCGCCGCAGTTCGGCAAGAACACCCCATCCGTCAAGGTGCACACCATTTCGCACTACGATCAGGACGGTCCGTTCTGGGCCTGGAACTGGCTGGAACTGGGCGAGCACACCGGCACGCATTTCGATGCGCCCTGCCACTGGATCACCGGCAAGGACAACCCTAACAACACCACAGACACCATCCCGCCGCAGAATTTCGTGGCGCCGGTCAATGTCATCGACCGCTCCAAGGAAGCCGCGGCCGATGCTGATTATCTCCTGACTGTCGACAGCATCAAGCAGTGGGAAGCCGAGCACGGCGAGATCGAGGCTGGCACCTGGGTTCTGCTGCGCACCGACTGGTACAAGCGCAACGGCTCGACCGAAGCCTTCCTCAACGCCGACGAAAACGGGCCGCACTCGCCCGGCCCGACCGCCGAGGCGATCCAGTATTTGGTCGACAAGGGTGTCATCGGCTGGGGCCAGGAAACCATCGGCACCGACGCCGGTTCGGCCGGGGGCATGAACCCGCCCTTCCCGGCGCACAACCTGATGCACAAGAACAATCGCTACGGCCTTGCCAGCCTCAGCAACCTCGACCAGCTGCCCGCCAAGGGCGCCGTGCTGATCGCTGCACCGCTGAAGTTCGTCAAGGGCACCGGCTCGCCGGTACGCGCGCTGGCGCTGATCGCTAAGTGATCTTACTAGGCCGGGTCGCCGAAGCGCCCCGGCCTTTCTTTTGGCGCGACTACGCATGTCCCTTCAATCGCGTCCGCTTTCAAGGGTTATTCACTACTGGAACGCCACCGCCGATGAGCGATTATGACTATATTATCGTAGGCAGCGGCATCAACGCGCTGGTCGCCGCCGCCATGCTCGGCAAGAAGGGCCGCAAGGTCCTTGTCCTGGAGCGCAACGACCGCGTCGGCGGGTGCCTGCGCACGGAAGAGATCACCGCGCCCGGCTTCCTCCACGACGTCATGGCGACGACCATGGTGCTCTTCCTGACCTCGCCCGCCTACGGCACGCTCGGCAAGGATCTGGAGGCACGTGGGCTTGAATTCGCGCATGCCGACCTGCCGACTGGCGTGCTCAAGCCGGATGGCGCGCACGTCATCTTTTCAAAGGACCGCAAGCGCAACATCGCGACCTTTGAAGCCCTTTCGCCCGAAGACGGAAAGGCTTATGCGCGCGACATGGACAGGCTCGGCGCGGACGCGCCGTTCCTGTTTGCTCTGCTCGGCGGCGCGCTCTGGTCCGGGACAACGCTGAAGACCATTGCAAAACAGGGCTGGGGCCGCGGCCTGCGCGACCTTGCCGCCTGGTTCGGCGAGGCGCTGGCGCCCGCCCGCGGCTATCTCGAAACCAATTACCAGTCGGACGACATCCGGGCGCTTTGGGCGCCCTGGGTGCTGCACTGCGGCCTCGGGCCGGAAAGCGCCTACTCGGCGGAAATGCTGAGGGTCATCGGCTTTGCCATCGAACTTGCCGGCTGCCCGGTCGCCAAGGGCGGGGCCGCGTCGCTGACCGCCGCCTTCGAGCGGCTGATCGCCGATCAGGGCGGAGAGATCCGCACCGGCGCCGAGGTCGAGCGCGTCGTTCCTGGCCCCGGAAATCGCGCAGGCGGTGTCCGGCTCGCGAACGGCGAGACATGGCGCGCCAAGAGCGGCGTCATCTGCTCGACCACGCCGAACCAACTTTACGGACGTTTGACACAAGATTGGCCCACCCCCTTGCCGGAAACCGTCAACGAAGGCGTTGCCCGCTATCGTTACGGCAAGGGCAACATGCAGATCCACTACGCGCTTTCCGAGCCGCCGCGCTGGAAGGCCAATCCCGAGCTCGCCAAGGTTGCCCTCCTGCATCTGACTACCGGTCTCGACGGGGTGTCGCGCGCCAGCAACGAATGCGAGCGCAGCCTGCTGCCGGCCGAACCTTCCGTCTGCGTCGGACAGCCGGCCTCCTTCGATCCGAGCCGCGCGCCTGAGGGTAAATCAATCCTGTGGTTGCAGCTTCCCGAAGCGCCGCGGTTTCTCAAGGGCGATGCCGCCGGCGAAATCGAAACGCCGGCCGACGGATGCTGGAACGAAACGGTGCGCGAGCGCTACGCCGATCGCGTGGAGGCGCTGCTGTCGCGCCATATCGAGAATTTCGATAGCATCAAGATCAAGCGCCGCGCCTATTCTCCGGCCGATCTCGAGGCGATGAACATGAACCTCGTCGGCGGCGACCCGTATGGCGGCTTCTGCGGGATCGACCAGTTTTTCCTGTGGCGGCCCTTCAAGTCTTCTGTTAACCACCGCACCCACATTTCGGGACTGTACCACATCGGCGCCTCGACCCATCCCGGCCCGGGACTTAGCGGCGGATCAGGGTTCCTTCTCGCATCCTCCCTGACATAAGGAAAACCTAGGAGAAACCATGGCGGAGCGCTTTTCGGGCACGGTACTGAGACGCAAGCAGGACGGCTACGAAACACGGCCGGCCATGGGTGAAATCGGGCTCAACCATTTCGCCCCCTACCTCATGAACCGGATCATGACTCGCTGGAATGCCAACATGGCCGAGGAGCTCAAGCAGCATGATATCACCACCGCCAAGATGAGGGCGCTGGCGGTCTTGGCCGTATCCACCTCCGTCACCATCAACGAACTCTCCATCTTTGCCGTTACCGAACAGTCGACGATGAGCCGCACCCTGGATTCGCTCGAAGAGCAGGGCTACATCCGCCGCCAGCCGCGGCCCGAGGACATGCGCGTCCGCGACGTGTCTATCACCGAGGAAGGCCGTGCTGTCTTTGAGAAGATCTGGCCGACGATGTACGACCTCTTCCTGCAGATGTTCGATGGCGTCGACGAAAGCGAATATCGCGTGTTCATCTCGACGCTGCACAAGGTGCTGCACAATATCCGCAAGCACGAGATCTGACGGCCGTCCCGCCGGCAGGCGCTACAACCGTAACGGGCCGAATGCGGCAGCCGGCTCAAAGTGAAAACCGCGCATCTTTCGACGCGCGGCTTTCCAAATGCGTGACCTGTGGCGAGCTGAGCTCGTTTTTCGATCAGTCCGCCCTTTTGGCAGGAATGAGGAGCGTAGCTAGTGCCGCGACCAGTGCTACGCCGGCAAAGACATAGAAGTTCCACTGAGGCCCGACGTTGAGGCTGGCGATATAGCCGCCGAGCAACGGTCCACTGAGCGCGCCGATACGGGCAAAGCTCAAGGCCCAGCCCGTGCCCGCCGCGCGGACGAAAGGCTTCAGATGCGAGGCGAGATAGCCGGTCAGAACCAGCGATGCCGACACCGTGCCGAAACCGGCGATGGCGACGAAGGTATAGTTCAGCCAGATCGAGCTCTGGAAGGCCATGGCGGCGATACCGAAAGCCCCGGCAATGTAGGCCAGCGCGACGGTACGCCGCGGACCGAAGCGGTCAGCCCACTTCCCGAGCACGATGCCGCCGATCGCCGACGTAAAGCTGAAAACGGCCAGGAACAGCAAGGCATCACCGAGATCGTAACCGCTCTTGCGCATGATCTGCGGCAGCCACTGTGCGAGGCCGTAGACCAAGAGAAGACCGGAGAACAGCGCCACCCAGAAGCAGATGGTCATGAAGGCGTTGCGCGGCGCGAAGATCTCGCCGAGAACTTCCCGCCAGCCGGTCTTGGCCCCCGGCTTCTGCACGGTCGCCGGTACTTCGACGCCCAGGCGCGCGGCAAGCTTGCGCGCGGCTTCATTGCGCTTCTGACCGACGAGGTAATCCAGGGATTCCGGCAGTAGCCAGGCGAGAAGCGGCACGAAGACGAGCGGCGCGGCACCGACCAGCACGACGGCGCGCCAGCCGTGATCGGCCACCAGCTCGCGACCGACGAGAGCAGCGGCGAGGATACCCAGCGAATAGCCGGAATACATGATGCCGTAGTTGAGGCTCTTTCGGCTCGACGGCGAGTATTCGACGGTGAGTGCGGCCGCCACCGGGATGATCCCGCCAAGCCCGAGACCGGCGACGAAGCGGCTGACCGCAAACCAGGCTGGCGTCGGCGACCAGGCGGTCACCATCATGCAAGCGGCAAACAGTGTCAGGCACATCAGGAACATCGGTTTGCGGCCATATACGTCGCTGAGAGTTGAAATGACGATCCCGCCGATCAGCATGCCGAACAGCGTGTAGCTGCCCATCGCGCCGAGCTGTATCGGCGTAAGATTCCAGGCGGTGTCGGCTGCCAGCGACGGCAGAATGGCCCCGAGAACGCCGACGTCATACCCTTCTGCAAAGATCGCGATCCAGCAGAGCAGGACCACGAGCAGACTTTTGCCAGGAGAAATCTCTTTTGCGCCATGGGCTTTCGCTCCGGCGCCTACTCCCTTGAGACTATCCATGCAACCTCCCCTTTTTGAAAAACCGGATTCCGCTCCCATGCATGAACCGGCGCCGGACGCAGCTCAAAGGCGCGACCGCGGCGGTATGAATATATTAATTTTAAGCTTAAAGCAATAATTTTAGGCTTAAACTATTTACCTAGAAGCCCGCGTGAGACCGAGGCAGAAAGGGTTCAGAGCGTCGCCACCGTCTTCAATGCACCGTCGAGCGCAATGCCGCTCTCATCGAGCAGTGCTGCCTGTCGCAGCCGCCGCATCCAGGCTTCGCCGTCCTCGCGATCGCGCAGCATCGTGAGCGCCGACATGACGCGGTCGAATTTCGACAGCCCGCGAGCATGCGTATCGGAATACCCCTTCACCAGCCGGCGATTGTTCAGCACCTCGACGGCAAGAGCGTAGTTGGTGGCGAGGAGACCGGTTGCGGCCGCGAGCCAGGCTTCGCGGTGCTCCGTCTCGCGCATGTGACGCAGCGTACCGCGACGCGTCTTCCGCAGCGCCGAAACCGCGTAGAGGCTGAGAAACCAGAAGAGCGTGCCGGTCTTCACGCGCCGCCCTTTGTTGACCATGCGGTCGAGCCGGTTGAACAGCGACGGCCGCTTTTCGATCCACAGGCCCCACGCCTTCGGCAGCGTGCCGCAGATTTCCTCCATGCGCGGATGCATGTATTCCGTCATGTAGAGGATCTGGTCCGATCTGACGCCGACTTCCTTGCGCACGCGCTCGAAACGCGAACCGCGAACCTTGAGGTCGGCAACGCGAATGACGTCGTCATAGGCCATGGCGACAGCCACGTACTTCGCCGCCTGCGTGGTAAAGGCGAAACCCTTTGCCTCGCCGCCCGCCTTACGGTCGAGCGCGCGCAATGCGGCAACGCGATCCAGATATTCGCCGGCATAGGCGGGATCCTGGAAATCGGTGAGCTTTTTGACGCCGGCAAAGAGCAGCGGCCTTGCCTGTTCCGGAAACTCGGCGCGAATGCGGTTGACCAGCCGGTCGAGATCCGGATGCCCCGCCGTTTCCGGCAGCGCGTCCAGACGCTTGTGCGGCGTTGCGGATACGGCATCGTTGGGCTTGCCGGAGGTGCATTCGAAGGCCGCGTTGAAGGCCTTCAGGCTGGCCTCGATCCCCTTGCCGCCGGCGCGGATGGTCGCTTCGAAAGCCTCCTTGCCGAAAGGCAATGCACCGGATCCGGCGAGCGCCCCGAACATCGAGGCGGAAATCACGCTGCCATTGCTGGTCGCCAGCGTCTCCATGTCGAAAGCGATGATGCGCTTGGCGGCGAAATCGGTGGCATCGGTGACGACAACAGGATTGGCCGTGCCGTCGCCGGGCTTTTCCTTTTCGCCGACCGCAAACGATCTATGCGTGGAGGCGATCAGCGTCGTCTTGTCCGGAGTGACGAGCCCGCGCAGCACCGAACGGCCGGCTTCCATCAGTTCGGCGGCAAGCACGATGTCGACATCACCCGGCGTCGGCATCAGCGAGAAGATCGGTGCGTGGCCGTCGCGGGCCGGCAGCATTTCCAGATAGTAGATGGTGGCGCCGGTGCGCTGAGCCACTCCGGGGACCGACGTCGTCTGCGCCATCCAACCCTGCTCTTCCGCAAGCGCCACGATCCAGTCTGCAAGCACGCCGCCGCCCTGCCCGCCCATGGCGAGGATAGCGACGGAAATAGGCTTGTCGGTCGAAAGACGCTCGTTGAGGCTCACTTGTTCGTTCACAGTCGCGCTCCTCAATCGGCGAAGACGATGCGGCTTGCCTGGCGGCGCGCCTGCAGCCAGCCGATGACGCGGCTGCGCATGCGTGCGACAAAGCGATCCCAGCCCGTCGGGTTATGAATGACATCGGCGCGATAGAACGACGGACAGAGGACGGCCGCTTCCGCCACCTCGCCGCAATTGCCGCAGCCGACGCACGTGTTGTCGACCGCCGCGACCGGATCGTCCTTCAGCGGATCATCAGTATGCTTGACCGACAGCGACGGACAACCGGAAAGCCGGATACAGGCGTGATCGCCGGTACACACATCCTCGTCGACGCCGAAGCGCTCCTTGACCATGCGCTTGCCGTCCTTCACCGCCTTGGCGAATTGCGGCTTCACGCGGCGCTGCTTGTTGAGCATGCATTCCGACGAGGCGACGATGATCTTCGGGCCTGGCTCCTTCGTCGTCAGCGCCTCGCGCAACGTGTCCCGTATCTTGGCGACGTCGTAGGTGCGGTCGATCTGGCGTACCCAGGTTGCGCCAATCCCCTTCACCGCGTTGACGATGGAATTATTGGTCTTGCGCCGCGGGTTCAGCGCACGCGACGACATGATGTCCTGTCCGCCGGTTGCAGCAGAATAATAGTTGTCCACGACGAGAATGACGCCGTCCTGCTTGTTGAAGACGGCGTTGCCGACCGAGGTCGCAAGGCCATTGTGCCAGAAGCCGCCGTCGCCCATGACCGAAATGGAACGCTTGTCCGCTTCCACGTTGAAGGCGGAAGCCGAGGCCGGACCGAGCCCATAGCCCATCGTCGTACCGCCGATGTTGAAGGGGGGCAGGATCGAGAACAGATGACAGCCTATGTCGGCCGAGACGTGGTGTTCGCCCAGCTCCTTTTCGACCAGCTTCATGGCCGCGAAGATCGGCCGCTCGGGACAGCCGGTGCAGAAGCCCGCCGGACGTGGCGGCACGACTTCGGCAAGGGCCTTGACCTTCGGATCGTTGAGAACAGGCGTCGGATCGGGGATGGGCGGCTGGTTGCCGAGCAGGAGGCGCTGATGCATCTCGATGAAGGTCTTGATGCCCTTGACCAGCACCGGTGCCGTGTACTCGCCGCCCATCGGCAGCACGTCCTTGCCCGACACCTTCGTCTGGATGTCGCGGCGGCGCAGGATGGTGTTGAGCGACTGCTCGATATATTCGGGCGCGCCCTCCTCGACCATCAGCACCGCCTTCTTGCCCGCACAGAACTCGGCCACCTGGTCGTCGATCAGCGGATAGGCAACGTTCAGCACGTAGAGCGGAATGGAGGAATTGCCGTAGACGTCGGCAAGGCCGAGCTGCTGAAGCGCGCGCATGACGCCGTTGTAGGCGCCGCCAAGCAGGATGATACCGACCTCGCCCTCCGACGGGCCGAAATATTCATTGAGCTTACGGCTCTTGATGAACTCGACGGCGGCCGGCCAGCGCTTCTCCAGCTTCTCCTTCTCGTGCAGGAAGGAGGCCGGCGGCAGAACGATACGGTTGACGTCGCGCACCGGATTTTCGAGCGCCTGCTTCAACGTGAATTCGGGGCGCTTGTTGTTCTTGGCCTCGAACTGCCCATGCATGTGACAGCTGCGGATGCCGACCTGCAGCATGACGGGCGTATTGGAGGCTTCCGACAGTTCGAAGCCGGTTTCCACGGCGTCCACGATCGAGGGCAGATTCGGCCGCGGATTGAGGAGCCACAGTTGCGACTTCATCGCATAGGCATGGCTGCGCTCCTGCATGATCGAGGAGCCTTCGCCATAGTCCTCGCCGATGATGATGAGAGCGCCGCCCGTCACGCCGCCGGAGGAGAGATTGGAAAGCGCATCCGAGGCAACGTTCGTTCCGGCCGTCGACTTCCAGGTGACCGCTCCGCGCAGCGGATACATCACCGAAGCGGAAAGCATGGCGGCGGCGGCCGCTTCAGACGCCGAAGTCTCAAAATGAACGCCCAGATCCTCCATCACGTCCTTGGCATCGGCAAGCACGTCCATCAAATGCGAGATGGGCGATCCCTGATAGCCGCCGACATAGGATACACCGGATTGCAGGAGGGCTTTGGTGATTGCGAGGATGCCTTCGCCGCGGAAGATTTCTCCTTCCCCCCGCTTCAGATCCTCGACTTCACGCGCAAACGAGCGTTCGGCCATGGCATTCCCCTCCGTCCATGCGGACTGCTTTTATATTCATTTGCAAAAGCATATTTCGGCTGACGCAGCACTGTCAATCAGCAAATGCTTGCCCAGCTGACACCTTTGTAGGCTCGCGCCGACGCACCCAATGAGTAGCGCCCATCAATATATGCTACAGCATATGATTGAGGGATTGTCCAAGCTTCAGCAAAATGCTTGCCGGTTCGCATTACTTATTTTAAGGTTGAAACATTCCGATAATAAATTGCCAGCGGCAGCCGAGGCCGGTGCAAAGCCTCCTTCCGCTAACAGGGGAACGGAAAACTATGACGACACTTACTCGGCGCGAGGCATTGAGCCTCGGCGCAGCAACTTTCATTACTGGGATTCTCGCAGGTCGAAATATCGTCTCTGCTGCCGAAAACGGCACGCTGACGATAGCCTTCAACGTCAACCTGCCATCCTTCGATCCCACGACCGGCCCATCGGCGGTCAATCCGAGCATCCAGGCCATTTATCGGTCGATCTTTGACCAATACATCGGCCAAGGGCCGGACCTGAAGTTTCAACCTGGCCTGCTGACGGACTGGGGCTGGAACGAGGACAAAACCAAGGTCTGGATGGATGTCCGCGAAGGCGTTACCTGGCACGATGGCTCGCCGTTTACCCCGGAAGACGTCGTCTGGTCGCTGACGCGTGCGGCTGACCAGAAGGGTGGCAATCCGATCTCCTTCATCTGGTCGACGGCCGGCAATTACAAGATTGACGGCAAGCGCATCACCGGCGATGTGCTGCGCTTCGAGCCGACCTACTTCAAGTGGATGGCGTTTCTTACCGGCTACGTCCTGCCCAAAGCCTATTATGAGAAGGTCGGGGCCGAAGGCTTCGAGAAGAAGCCGATCGGCACCGGCCCCTACATGGTCGATGCCTATGAGGGCAACGCCTTCCTGCGCCTCAAGGCAAACCCGAACTACTTCGGCGGCAAGCCGGCCTTCGACACGGTCGTCTTCAAGTTCGTGCCCGATACGACAAGCCGCGTTGCTGAAATCGAATCCGGATCTTCCGACCTCACGCTCGAGATTCCCTACGAGGATTTCGATCGCCTGAAGAAGAAGTCTGGACTTGCCGGCGTCGCAACACCGATCTCAGATATCGGCATGATATTCATCAACAACATCGACGTGATGCTGGACAAGAACGTGCGTCTGGCGGCTCACCACGCGATCGACAAGAAGGCGATCGTTGGCCGCCTGCTGCGCGGCTACGGTGTGCCGATCGACACGCTGGAGGCACCGGAGTACGACGCCTTTGATCCGTCGATCGTCGTCGGCTTCGATGCTGAGAAGGCGAAGAAGCTGCTCGCCGCGTCCGGTTACTCGTCGGCAAAGCCGGCCAAGTTCAAGATCCAGACGACGCGAGGCTTCAAGCCCAAGGATTACGAGATGATCCAGGCGATCGTCGGCATGTGGCGCAAGGTCGGCATCGAGGCGGATATCGAGGTTTACGAAATCGCCAAGCACTACGAGCTGCGCGCTGCCGACACTCTGGCGCCGGCCGCCTTCTACAACTGGGGCAACGCGATCGGCGATCCGACCACATCGACGGGCTTTGCAATGTTTGGCCCCTCGCCGCATTCGGTCTGGAACACCGACGATCTCGACAACATGATCGGACCGCTCTGGGGCGAAAAGGACGAGGCAAAGCGAATTGCGGGTTGGAAGGCCGTCAGCAAGTATATTGCCGAAGAGGGCTACGTGATCCCGCTTCTGCAATACGCCCAGCCGATCGTTTACAAGTCGAGCCTCAAGGTGACCCCGAACGTTTCGGGCGCCTTGCAGCCGATACTGGTCGCCAAGGCGTAAACCTGCTTCCAACCGGATGATGAATCCGGCTCCGGGCGGGTTGAAAGGCCCGTCCGCATTCCGAAATGGCATCCTTTGCAGGCGCTGCTGCCGCAACCTCGCGGCAACTCAACGTCCTGCGAGAAATATGAGCTGATGATAGCGCTTTCTATCTTCAATCGCGTCGTCATGGCCGCCGTCACTTTGTTCGGCGTCGCCCTGATCGTGTTCGTCCTGTTGCGTGTCGTCCCTGGGGATCCGATCGCCATGATGATTTCGCCGGGTGCGAGCGACGCGGATGTTGCCGCCTTACGCGCACATTATGGTCTTGACGCGAGTCTGCCGGTACAGTTCGACCTATGGCTGAAGGCCATGATGGCTGGTGACTTCGGCACCTCGATATCCCTCAAACGCAGCGTACTCGACCTGCTTGGCGAGCGCCTGCCGGCAACGCTTGAGCTCGCCATTGCGGCCCTTTTCGTGGCGGTCGGATTGGGGGCGGCGATCGCGGTCGTCGGCACCTTGCTGCGGCACGGCCCATTCGAACCAATCATCGACGCCCTGAACGGTCTCTTTCTGGCCGTTCCGGACTTCGTCTGGGCCCTGGCCCTCGTCCTGGTGCTCGGCGTCTTCTATCCGCTGTTTCCGCTTTCCGGCCGCATCGACCCGACGATCGACATGCAGTTCGCCACACCGTTCTATCTCATCGAAAGCCTGGTCCGGCTGCGGTTTGCGGTGTTCGGCGATGTCGTCGCGCACATGGTGATGCCGGTTCTGGCGCTTGGGCTGCCGCTTGCCGCGATCATAGCCCGCGTCCTCAAGGCGGCATTGTCCGAAGCGATGGTCCAGGACTACATCCTGCTCGCACGGCTGAAAGGCATGTCGGAGCTTCGTCTTGTACTGCAGGAGGCGCTGCGCAATGCAATCGGCCCGACCATTGCACTGACCGGCGTCCAATTCACCTTTCTCATCGGCGGCACCGTCATCGTCGAGCGCATCTTCTCCTATCCCGGCATCGGCAACATGGCGATCGACGCCGTCATCAACCGCGACCTGCCCTTGATCCAAGGGCTGGTGCTGGTGTTCGGGGTGCTGTTCATTCTGGTCAACCTGCTTGTCGACCTGCTCGTCGCCGCGTTCAATCCGAGGCTGCGCCATGGTTGATATCGTGTCTCACCCGGTCCATCCAACGGCAGCCCAGTGGCGGCTCCGCGCTCTTCTGGCCCAGCCAAAGGTCGTCCTCGGCGGCGCCTTCATCCTCATTCTCATCGTCCTTGCAATCTTCTCGCCCTGGATCGCGCCAAAAGATCCGCTCGAACAGGATCTGATGCTCGGCACCCTGCCGCCCGCCTGGATCGACGGGGCCGAGCCCGGTTATTATCTCGGCACCGACGATCTCGGCCGCGACGTGCTCTCGCGTCTGATCTTCGGCACCCGCATCGCGCTGCTCGTTGCCTTCGTCGCAGCAACGCTCGCGGCGGTGATCGGTACCTTTCTAGGCCTTGTCGCCGGCTGGTACGGCGGCTGGGCGGACCGGGTCATTTCGCGCCTCGTCGACATATGGATGGCGTTCCCGCCGGTCCTGCTGTCAATCCTTCTCGTCGCTGTTTTCGGCGCCGGCGTTCACTCGGTCATTGCCGCCATCGTCATCATCGATTGGACGCGGTTCTGTCGCGTTGTCCGATCCGAGACGAAAGCTCAGGCGCAGATGGACTATGTGACCGCCGCGCAAACCATCGGCTTTCCGCGTGCTCGCATCCTCTTCTCCGAGATATTGCCCAATGTCGCGCCTGTCCTTATCGCGCTCGTCAGCCTGGAAATGGGCATTGCGGTGATCGTCGAGGCAATCCTGTCCTTCGTCGGTCTTTCCGTCTCTTCGGACACACCGACCTGGGGTGGCATGATCGCAGCCGGCCGGCAGATGATCTATCAGGGCTGGTGGGTCATGGTCGCGCCTCTGGTCGCACTGTTCGCCACGGTCCTTGCGTTCAATCAATTGGGCGACGGCCTGCGCCGAGCCCTTGATCCGGTGATGCGCCGATGAGCACCGGTCCTCTCCTCTCCATAACCGGGCTGGCGGCTGTTTCCGATCGCGACGATGGTGCTCCCATCCTCAGGGACGTATCGCTGAGGCTGGCGCGCGGCGAAGTGCTGGGTCTCGTCGGCGAAAGCGGCGCCGGCAAATCAACCATTGCAAAGGCCTTGCTCGGCATCCTGCCGCGCACCGTTCGTGTCACTGGCGGCTCCGTTCTGTTCGAGGGTCGCGATCTGTTGACCCTTCCTCCAAAGGCCTTGCGGCGGATCATGGGAAGCGAGATCGCGCTCATTCCGCAGGATCCGCAAACAGCGCTCAATCCGGGCCGGCGTATTGAGGCGCAGCTGACCGACGGCCTCAGAATGGCGCGGGGGATGTCTGGGCGGCAAGCGCATGCACGTGCGATTGCGCTCCTGGAGGAGGTGCATATCAGCGATCCCGAGCGTGTACTCAAGGCCTATCCGCATGAGCTTTCCGGGGGCATGCGCCAGCGCGTGCTGATTGCCGCCGCCTTTGCGCTCGAACCCAAGCTCGTCGTTGCCGACGAACCGACGACGGCACTCGATGTGACCGTGCAGAAGCAGATCCTGCGTCTGATCCGCGGAATGCAGGACAAGCACGGGACGGCTGTCATCTTCGTGACGCACGACCTCGGCGTCGTCGCGCAGATCTGCGATCATGTGACCCTGCTCTATGCTGGCAAGGTCATCGAGGCCGGGTCGACGGCCGATGTGCTCGACCGCCCGGTTCATGCCTATACGAAGGCTCTTCTTGCGGCGAGCCCGCGCTATGATCGGCCGGACGCCGGGCTGACGCCTGTTCCGCAGGCCGTATTCGACCAGTTGCGGCGGGAAATCGGAACAGATACGAGGCCCCATGTCTGACGTACTGCTGACGGCATCCGGCATCGAAGTCACCTATGGCGCGACCCGCGGGCTGCTGGGCAAACCCGGTGGCGGCCGCAAGGTGCTGCATGGCGTCGACATTGGCATCAGGCGCGGTGAAACGATCGGCATCGTTGGTGAATCCGGCTCCGGCAAGACAACGCTGGGACGCAGCCTTTTGCGGCTCATCAACGTCTCGGCCGGCACCATTCATTTCGACGGGATTGACATCACCCGGATGCCTGACGCTGCGCTTCGGCCGCTGCGCAGCCGCATGCAGATGATCTTTCAGGATCCGATGGCATCGCTCAATCCGCGCCACACGATCCGGCGCATTCTCGTCGAGCCACTGCTGCTGCACCATCTGGCAGACGACGCGAAAGCCGCCGAACGGCGGGTCGCCGCGATCTTCGAGCGCTTCATGTTGCCGACCGCCTGCCTCGACCGCAATCCGCATGAGCTGTCGGGCGGCCAGCGCCAGCGCGTCGGCATTGCCCGCGCTGCACTGCTTGAACCGGACTTCGTGCTGGCCGACGAGATCGTTTCGGGACTCGATGTCTCGACGCAGGCACAGGTCCTCAACCTGATGAAGGAACTCTCGCGGGATCTCGGCCTGTCCATGGCATTCATCAGCCACGATCTGTCGGTGATCCGCGCGGTCTGTGACAGGGTCTATGTGATGTGCGACGGTCGCGTGGTCGAGCAAGGATCCTGCGATCGCGTCTTCTCGGCACCCGAGCACGCCTACACCCGCGCCTTGCTGGATGCCATCCCTCTGCCGCGCATCGAACCCGGCTGGCTGAACCGGGTCGCCGAGGTGTAACGGTTCGGCAACTCAAGGATTCGAGCGGCGGTGGGCGGCGGCAATCAGCAACGACGCGCGGATGTCTCGCCCTGTAACAATAGCCACGAGCCGACCGCCTACAAGAACATAGTGGATTTAAAGCTTGACGCCTCGCTTTGCGTCGATATATTTTAAACTTCAAATAACTCACATGGCACGGCGTGAGTGGGAAGGAATGAAGATGCGCATCGTCTGTATCGGGGGAGGCCCCGCGGGGCTCTATTTCGGGCTTTTGATGAAGAAGCTTCATCCGGAGCATTCCATCCGCGTCGTCGAGCGCAACCGCCCCTACGACACCTTCGGCTGGGGCGTCGTCTTCTCCGATGCAACCATGGCTGCGATGCAGGAATGGGATCCGGAAAGCGCGGCTGAAATCCAGGACGCCTTCAATCACTGGGACGATATCGAGGTCTGGTTCAAGAACACCCGCCAGCGCACTTCGGGCCATGGCTTCGTCGGCATCGGCCGTAAGAAGCTGCTCAACATCCTTCAGAAGCGCTGCGAGGAACTCGGCGTCGAACTGATCTTCGAAACCGACGTCAGCTCCGATCTCGACTTCCCGGATGCCGATCTGGTGATCGGTTCCGACGGGCTGAATTCGAAGATCCGCAACCACTATCCGGAAGTGTTCCAGCCCGACATGATCACGCGGCCGAACCGCTACATCTGGCTCGGCACCGACAAACTCTACGACGCCTTCACCTTCGACTTCCGCAAGACGGACCATGGCTGGTTCCAGGCGCATATCTACAAGTTCGACGACAAGACCTCGACCTTCATTATCGAGACGACCGACGAAGCCTATCTGGCGCACGGTCTCGATAGGATGGATCAGGACAGCTCCATCGCGTTTTGCGAGAACCTGTTCTCGGAGGTGCTGGAAGGCGCGTCGCTAATGACGAATTCGCGCCATCTGCGGGGCTCTGCCTGGCTGAACTTCAATCGCCTGATCTGCGGCAAGTGGAGCCATTTCAACGGCAACTCGAATGTCGTGCTGATGGGCGACGCGGCCCACACCGCGCATTTCGCCATCGGCTCCGGCACCAAGCTCGCGATCGACGACGCGATCGAGCTGACGAGACAGTTCCAGATTCACGGTCACAGCAAGGAGCAGATCCCGGCGGTCCTCGAAACCTACGAGGAGATCCGCCGCGTCGACGTGGCGCGCATCCAGAATGCGGCGCGCAACGCCATGGAATGGTTCGAGGTGGTGGGTCGCCGCTACGCCGATACGCTTGAGCCGGAGCAGTTCATGTATTCCATGCTGACCCGCTCGCAGCGCATCAGCCACGAGAACCTGCGCCTGCGCGACAAGACCTGGCTCGAAGGCTACGAGCGCTGGTTTGCGAAGAAATCGGGCATCGCTGTCGGAAATGACAGGTGCCTGCCACCGATGTTCACGCCTTATCAGCTGCGTGGAACCACGCTGGTCAATCGCATCGTTGTCTCGCCGATGGCCATGTACTCGGCACAGGATGGATTGCTGAACGACTTTCATATCGTCCACCTCGGCTCGCGGGCGCTTGGCGGTGCCGGCTTGGTGTTCGCGGAAATGACCTGCGTCTCACCCGACGCCCGCATCACGCCCGGTTGCCTCGGCCTCTGGAACGAAGAGCAGGCCGCGCAATGGCGCCGGCTGGTCGATTTCATACACACCAACAGCCCTGCCAAGGTCGGAATCCAGATCGGCCATGCCGGTCGCAAGGGTTCGACCAAGCTTGCCTGGGACGGCATCGACCAGCCCGTCAGCGACGGCGGCTGGCCGCTGATCTCGGCCTCCGCCGTGCCTTATCTCAAGAATAGCCAGGTCCCGAAGGCGATGGATCGCGCCGATATGGATCGCGTCAAGGCAGATCATGTCCGTGCGGCGAAACTCGCGGCTACGACGGGCGCCGACTGGCTCGAGCTGCACTGCGCCCACGGCTATCTGTTGTCGAGCTTCCTCTCGCCGGTCACCAACCTACGCGACGACGAGTATGGCGGCAGCCACGAAAATCGCGCTCGCTACCCGCTTGAGGTCTTTCGCGCAATGCGCGCCGTCTGGCCCGAGGACAAGCCGATGTCGGTACGGCTTTCCTGCCATGACTGGACGGACGGCGGCAACACGCCGGAGGATGCGGCGATCTTCGCGCAGATGTTCAAGGATGCGGGCGCCGATCTGATCGATTGTTCGTCGGGCCAGGTGTCCAAGGAAGAGCAGCCGGTCTATGGCCGCCTGTTCCAGACCCCGTTCTCCGACAAGATTCGCAATGAGATCGGCATCCCGACGATCGCCGTCGGCGCAATCTCGGAGGCCGATCATGCCAACTCCATCATCGCCGCCGGTCGCGCCGATCTGTGCGCCGTTGCCCGCCCGCATCTTGCCGACCCCGCATGGTCGTTGCATGAAGCGGCAAAGATCGGCCTGACTGCGATACCATGGCCGAAGCAATATCAGTCCGGCAAATATCAATACGAGGCCAACCTCGCCCGCGCCGCAACCGCAGCGCCCGGCAAATAGGCAAGGCATGATGACCACTTCCGGAAAACTTGCGGGCCGTCATGCCCTCGTCACCGGCGCCGGTTCCGGTATCGGAGCGGCGATCGCCCGTGCTTTGGTTTCGGATGGGGCACGTGTGACGCTCGCCGGTCGAAGGCGCGAGCCGCTGCAGGCTCTCGCCGAAGAGATCGGAACCAAGGGCGTCCATGTCGTCGATGCTTTCGACGTGACAAATGCAGAAGCGATCGCGAAAGGCTTGGCGAGCGCGCGGAGGGCATTCGGCCCTGTCGACATCCTGGTCAACAATGCCGGCGAAGCACCGAGCGCAGCCTTCGAAAAGACCAGCCTCGACATGTGGAACCAGGTTCTCGCCGTCGATCTGACCGGCGTCTTCCTCGTGACCCAAGCAGTTCTGCCGGATCTCAAGGCGCGGGGCGCCGGCGCGCGCATCATCAATATCGCTTCGACCGCGGGGCTGACAGGATACGGATATGTCTCCGCTTATGTCGCGGCCAAGCACGGCGTCGTTGGCTTGACCCGGTCGCTGGCGCTGGAACTGGCAAGGACCGGGATTACCGTCAATGCGGTCTGCCCGGGCTTCACCGACACGCCGATCATCGCGCGATCGATCGAGACGATCGTCGCAAAGACGGGACGCAGCGCCGAACAGGCGCTCGCTGAATTCACGAAATCCAATCCGCAAGGCAGGCTCGTCAAGCCCGAAGAGGTTGCGGATGCAGTGCTATGGCTGGCGGCACCCGGCAGCGCATCGATCAACGGGCAGGCCATTGCGGTGGCCGGCGGGGAGGTTTTGGCGGGATGAACGACAAGGACATGACGATGCAAGGACACCTGCGCTCCTTCAAGGACTATCAGGCCCGGCATTTCCTCTGGGAGGTGAGTGAGAACGGCCGCGTTGCGACGATTACGCTGAATCGGCCCGAGCGAAAAAATCCGCTGACCTTCGACAGCTATGCCGAGTTGCGCGACCTGTTCCGCGATCTCGCCTATGCGTCGGACGTGCGGGCGATCGTGCTTTCCGGAGCCGGCGGCAATTTCTCATCTGGCGGTGACGTGTTCGAGATCATCGAGCCGCTGACACGCATGGCAATGCCTGAACTCCTTGCCTTCACGCGCATGACAGGCGATCTCGTCAAGGCGATGCGGAAATGCCCGCAGCCGATCGTTGCCGCTGTCGACGGCATCTGCGCCGGGGCCGGCGCAATTCTCGCCATGGCATCCGATCTCAGGCTGGCGACCCCTGAAGCCAAGACCGCGTTCCTCTTCACGCGCGTCGGGCTTGCGGGGGCAGACATGGGCGCCTGCGGGATTCTCCCGCGTATCATCGGCCAGGGACGCGCCGCCGAACTGCTGTACACCGGCCGCTCCATGACGGCCGCCGAA
The DNA here is from genome assembly GCF_012641395.1 of Rhizobium sp. P32RR-XVIII. Classification (GTDB taxonomy): domain Bacteria; phylum Pseudomonadota; class Alphaproteobacteria; order Rhizobiales; family Rhizobiaceae; genus Rhizobium. The sequence goes on from NZ_JABAIH010000008.1 coordinate 146,982, forward strand.
GGCAACGCCTGGGGCTTCTACAATGCACTTCATCAGAGCAGCGATCTGGACGGCGAGGCGCACAAGCTCGCCCTCTCGCTGGCCGATGGCCCGTGGTTTGCTCACGGCATGACCAAGACCATGCTGAACCAGGAATGGGCGATGGGCATCGACGAGATGATCGAATCCGAGGCGCAGGCACAGGCCATCTGCATGGCGACGCAGGATTTTCGCCGCGCCTTTGAAGCCTTCGCCGCCAAGCGCAAGCCAGAGTTCCAGGGAAACTAGGCGATGAGCACCGCCGCGACATTGACCGGTCCATCCCGGGATCATCTCGATTGGCCTTTCTTCGAAGGCAGCCATCGCGAATTCGCAGCCCGGCTGGACGCATTCGCGAGGTCGGATGTGATGACGGCGATCGATCACGCCGATGTCGATGCCGCATGCCGCAAGCTCGTCCGGACATTGGGCGATGCGGGGGTCCTGACCGTAGCAACGGGCGTTTCCGAGACCGATCCGTTGATCGATTCACGGCTGGTATGCCTGACGCGCGAAACCCTTGCCTGGCACGACGGGTTGGCCGACTTCGCCTTCGCGATGCAGGGCCTTGGCACCGGAGCGATCGGCCTCAGCGGCTCGGCCGCGCTTCGCGCCGCCGTCATGCCGAAAGTGCGCAGCGGCGAATGGCTCGCTGCATTTGCACTGTCTGAAAAAGAGGCCGGATCGGACGTTGCTGCCATGGCCTGTGCGGCTCGCGCAGATGGCGACCACTACATTCTCGATGGCGAAAAGACCTGGATCTCCAATGGCGGCATCGCCGATGTCTATACCGTCTTCGCTCGAACAGGCGAGGCGCCGGGCACGCGCGGCATTTCAGCCTTCGTCGTCTTTGCCGATGACCCCGGTTTCTCGATCGCCGAACGCATAGAGGTGATTGCGCCGCATCCGCTGGCAACGATCCGCTTCGAGAACTGCCGCATCCCCGCATCGCGGCTTCTCGGCAATCCGGGTGAAGGCTTCAAGATCGCCATGCGTACCCTCGATATCTTCCGGGCCTCGGTCGCAGCCGCCGCCCTAGGCTTTGCCCGGCGTGCCCTTGACGAGGCGCTTGGGCATGCCAGGGCGCGGCCGATGTTCGGCGCAAAACTAGCCGATCTCCAGCTGACACAGGCGGCCCTCGGCGACATGGCGACGGGGATCGATGCCGCGGCGCTTCTGACCTACAGGGCGGCTTGGCGACGCGACGTCCAGCAATTGCCGACGACGCAGGAAGCGGCCATGGCAAAGATGACCGCGACGGAAACGGCGCAGGCCGTCATCGATCGCGCCGTCCAGCTGTTCGGCGGTCGCGGCGTGCGGTCGGGCGAAATCACTGAGAAACTCTACCGGGAGATCCGTGCGCTGCGCATCTATGAGGGCGCGACCGAGGTGCAAAAGCTCATCATCGCGCGCGAACTCCTGAAGACCAAATGATGGGAGCTATTCATGTCTAATACCCGCGAGATCTTCGACTGGGCCGACCCGTTCCGGCTGGCCGAGCAGCTGACGGACGAGGAGCGCATGGTGCAGGATACCGCGCACGCCTATGCGCAGGAAAAGCTCGCTCCCCGCGTTCTCGAAGCCTTCCGCCATGAGAAGACCGACCCTGATATCTTCCGCGAAATGGGCGAGCTCGGGCTGCTCGGCCCGACGATTGACCCGGAATATGGCGGCGCCGGCCTCGGCTATGTCGCCTACGGGCTGATCGCCCGCGAAGTGGAGCGCGTCGACAGCGGCTACCGCTCGATGATGAGCGTGCAATCCTCCCTCGTCATGGTGCCGATCGATGCCTTCGGTTCGGAGGCGCAAAAGCAGAAATACCTGCCCAGGCTTGCCACCGGCGAATGGATCGGCTGCTTCGGGCTCACCGAGCCGGACCACGGCTCCGATCCGGGTTCAATGGCGACGCGGGCACGGAAGGTCGATGGCGGCTACAGCCTCACCGGCGTCAAGACCTGGATCTCCAATTCGCCGATCGCCGACGTCTTCGTCGTCTGGGCCAAGACCGAGGACGGCGTGATCCGCGGCTTCATCCTGGAGAAGGGCTGGAAGGGACTGTCGGCACCCGCCATCCACGGCAAGGTGGGGCTGCGCGCCTCGATCACCGGCGAGGTGGTGATGGATAATGTCTTCGTGCCGGACGAGAACCTGCTGCCCAACGTGTCGGGCCTCAAGGGTCCGTTCACCTGCCTGAACTCCGCCCGCTTCGGCATTGCCTGGGGGGCGCTGGGTGCGGCCGAAGCCTGCTATGCGACGGCGCGGCAATATGTGCTCGACCGCAAGCAGTTCAACCGGCCGCTGGCCGCCAACCAGCTGATCCAGAAGAAGCTTGCCGACATGGCAACCGAGATTACGCTCGGCCTGCAGGGCTGCCTGAGGCTCGGCCGCATGAAGGAGGAAGGCCATCCGCCGGTGGAGCTGACCTCGATCCTCAAGCGCAACTCCTGCGGCAAGGCGCTCGATATCGCCCGTGCCGCCCGCGACATGCTCGGCGGCAACGGCATCTCCGACGAGTTCGGCGTTGCCCGCCATCTCGTCAACCTCGAAGTGGTCAACACCTACGAGGGCACCCACGACATCCACGCCCTCATTCTCGGCCGTGCCATTACCGGCATCGCCGCATTCGCGAATTGAGGCAAGCCGTGGGGTTTCGAACGACAAAGCCGCTGCGTTTCGGAGACTGCGACCCCTCGGGGATCGCCTATTTCCCATCCTACCTCAACATCCTCGTCGGTGTTCTGGAGGACTACTTCGCATCGCTTGGCTTTCCCTGGAAAACCCTGATCGAGGACCGCCGGATCGGTGTCCCCACCGTGCGGCTGGACGTGACCTTCTCATATCCTGGCTTCCAGGGCGATAAACTCGAATTCGACGTTGCGGTTCGCTGTATCGGCCGTTCCTCGCTCGATCTCGAGCATACGATATCGGCAAACGGCAAGGTGCTTTGGACTGCGCGCCAGCGCGTCGTCGCCACCTCGCTCGATACCCACCAATCACTCGCATGGCCGGTCGACATCCGCGCCGCATTGACACATCATCTGGAGACGACTGATGCACACGATCCTGCAGCCTGAAGGCTGGGTGAAGCCGATTGGATACGCCAACGGCATGGCAGCGACGGGCCGCATGGTTTTCGTCGGCGGCCAGATCGGCTGGAACGAGCGCTGCGAGTTCGAAACGGACGACTTCGTCGAGCAGGTGCGCCAGACGCTGAAGAACGTCGTAGCCGTGCTCGCCGAGGGCGGCGCCAAACCGCAGCATATCACTTCGATGACCTGGTACTTCACCGACAAGGCGGAGTATCTCGGCAACCTGAAGGGCATCGGTCAGGTCTATCGCGAAACGATCGGACGGCATTTTCCGGCCATGGCCGCCGTCCAAGTGGTCGCGCTCGTCGAGGAGCGCGCCAAAATCGAGATCCAGGCAACCGCCGTCATTCCGGAATAGGTGGATCATGGGTGACCTGCACTTTTCGGATACGGTCTCGGGTAACATCGCCGATCGCGTGCTGGTCGTCACCATCGACAATCCGCCGGTCAACGCGACATCTCTCAGCGTCCGCTCCGGTCTGATGGCGGCACTGGATTATGCGGCGGCTGAGGACGCCGTTCGCGGCATCGTCATTACAGGCGCCGGCAAGACCTTCATCGGCGGGGCCGATATCAAGGAATTCGGCAAGCCCCCCGAGGCTCCGTTGCTGCCGGATGTCTATCTGCGCATCGAGCAGTTCGGCAAGCCAGTGGTGGCGGCGGTCAACGGCGCCGCGCTCGGCGGCGGCTGCGAGCTGACGCTAGCCTGCCATGGTCGTGTTGCCGCGTCCGCCGCGAGCTTCGGCCTGCCGGAGGTCAAGCTCGGCATTGTCCCAGGCGCCGGCGGCACGCAACGCCTGCCGCGGCTCGTTGGCTTTGTCGCGGCTGTCGAGATGATCGGTACCGGTCGTTCGCTGAAGGCGAGCGAAGCGCTCGGCATCGGCTTGATCGACCGCATCGCTGCCGAGGCTCTGGTTGCCGACGCGAGCGCCCTCGTTGACGCCATGGCAGGCGGCGAGCTTCGCAGAACCGGTGCGCTTGTTGCCAAGACGATCAGCGATGCCGACATCGATGCTGCCGGCGCGAAAATTCTTGCCAAGGCGCGCGGTCAGGCCGCACCGGTCGAGGCCTTGCGGCTAGTGAAGGCCGCCATGACGCTCCCATTCGCGGACGGTCTTGCCGAAGAGCGGAGGACGTTCCTTCGCCTGCGTGATTCACAAGAGGCGGCGGCGCTACGGCACGTCTTCTTTGCCGAGCGGGCGGCCGGAAAGGTCGAGAGGCTGGAAAAGGTTACGCCACGAGACATTCGATGCGTCGGCGTGGTCGGGACCGGGCTGATGGGTTCCGGTATCGCCGTCTCGGCGCTGAATGCCGGTTACCAGGTCATTGGCGTGGAACAGAGTGAGGAAGGCGCCGCCAAGGGGCACGAGCGCATAGCGGGGCTTCTCGACAAAGCGGTGCAAACCGGTCGGCTCGACGCCGCTGGCCGGGAGGAGCGGCTGCGCCGGCTCACCGTCGTTTCGGACCTCAACGCGCTTCGGGATGCCGATCTCGTCATCGAGGCGGTGTTCGATGATTTCGACGTCAAGACTGACCTCTTCCGCCATCTCGACGACGTCGTGCGGACCGACGCGATCCTCGCCACGAACACGAGCTATCTCGATCCTGACGCCATCGCCACTGCGACCTGCCATCCCGAGCGTGTCGTCGGGCTGCATTTCTTCTCGCCCGCAAACATCATGCGACTGGTCGAAGTGGTGAATTGCGCACGGACCGAGAGCGAGGTCCTTGTGACGGCGATGACCTTTGCAAAGCGTCTCGGCAAGCTCGCCATCGTCTGCGGCGTAACGGAAGGCTTTATCGGCAACCGGGTCTTTTCCGCCTATCGGCGCGAGGCCGAATTGATGGTTGAGGACGGCGCCTTGCCGCACGAGATCGACCAGGCGATGGAAGCCTATGGGTTCCCGATGGGTCTCTTTGCCGTCTACGACATGGCGGGGCTGGAGATCGCCTGGGCGCGTCGCAAACGGCAGGCGGCAAAGCGCGATCCGAATGCGCGCTATGTCGATATCGCCGACCGCCTCTGCGAGGCCGGACGCTTCGGACAGAAGAGCGGTCGCGGCTGGTATGCCTATCCCGATGGAAAACGGACAGTCGATCCTGACGTGACCGCCCTCGTCGTGACAGAGCGGACGAGGAAAGGGATCAAACCGCGTTCGCTCACAGCGGACGAGATTATGACAAGGCTCCTGAGGGCGATGGCCGACGAGGGCCAGACTCTTCTATCGGAAGGCATTGCAATACGCGCAAGCGACATCGATCTCGTGATGATCAACGGATACGGTTTTCCGGCCCATAAGGGTGGTCCGATGTTTGCGGCAGGGATAGCGGCCTGATCGGCTGCCCTGGCCCCTGCCCTGGAATGCATGCTCCTGACCGGGAAACCGCCCGGCGCTGACATCGCCAAAGTTATTCCGCCGGCGGCGCCAAGGAGGATATTTCGAGAGCAGCAGGACCACGAACGATGGGGCACCACCCACGCCGTAGAAAAGCTGCTCGTCGATATTACTGCATCGAAGCCGCCTGAGCCGATGCCATCCTCCATGATTCCGGCCGTATTGCGCCAGACAAGCCTCATCGATCACCGGCCGCGGCCTTAATTCCGGACCGCTCGATATGTTGGACGCACTCCGCGTCATCAAAACTTCGCACAGCCTTCAAGAAACTGTCTCGACCTCTCGCTAAAGGTCGCCGAAACGAATGCAATTTTTTTTGCAAAGGAGAGATCAATGTCACGGAAATTGCAACGTGCGGTCGCGGCGAGCGTCCTTTCAATGTTTGCCATGGTCGGCTCGGCTCATGCCGAGACGACGGTGAAGTTCTGGCACAGCTTCAGCAAATCCTCCGGTGAAGCGCTGAATAAGATCATTACCAATTTCGAAGCGGCCAATCCCGATATCCATGTCGAAGCCGAATATGTCGGCGATTACAACGATATCGTCGCCAAGCTGCAGGCGGCCATTCCGGCCAACCGCGCCCCCGATGCCGTGATCATGGAAGTCACCCGCTACGGGCTCTTCGCCGACCGCGGCGCGCTGACCGACCTCACGCCCTATTTCGACGCAGACCCGCTGAAGGGCGACCTATATGACTACGCACGCGAAGTCGGCGTCTACAACGGCAAGAACTACATTGTGCCGTTCAACTCCTCGACGCCCGTCCTCTACTACAACAAGGATATCCTCGACCGCGCCGGCTTTACCCAGGAGCCGCCGCTCAAGACCTTTGACGATATCCTCGCCGTTTCCAAGACGATCACCGAAAAGCTCGGCTCCGAAGGCATCACCGGCATCGCCGCTCCGGGCCAGTTCGCCCGCTGGGGTCTCGTGATGTCTAACGACAGCGAGCTGATCGACTCCAAGACCAGTGACATCCTCCTCGACTCTCCCAATACGATTCAAGCCTATCAGTGGATGGCTTCGCTGGTACACGAGCAGAAGGTCGCCTCTCCTGATGGCGTTACCGACGAAGATGTCGGCCGTGACGCTTTCTATGCCGGCAAGGTCGGCATGTTGCTGAACTCGACCGGCGATTACGGTGGCGCGAAGAAGGCGCTCGGCGACAAGCTCGAAGTCCGCCCGATGCCCTGCAACAAGGTCTGCTCCGTTCCGATCGGCGGCGCCGGCATCGGCATCCTGTCGTCCTCCCCGAAGGAGGTCCAGGACGCCGCCTACAAGTTCATCAGCTACGCCGCTTCGCCGGAAGCCAATGCCATCTGGTTCGCCGCCACCGGCTACCTGCCGATCAACAAGAAGAGCGCATCGCAGCCGGTTGCCGCTCAAGCGCTTGCCACCCAGCCGGGTATCGGCGTAGCCGTCAAGCAGCTCGATTTCGCTCATGGCCGCGCCCGTCCGCCGGTCGTCACCTGGATGCGCTCGACCGAGTACAAGATGTGGGAAGCAATGGCACTAGGCCAGCGCGACGTCACGGAAACGATGAAGGACTTCGCCGCGCAGACCCGCGAGGAAGCCAAGCGTTCCAGCAACTAAGCCTCTCCCGGCAAGACGACGGGCCTTGGACGGCCCGTCGTCGCAACCGATCTGGTCCCATGATCCGCACCCTCACACCCTATCTGCTCGTCGCACCGTTGATCATCTTCATCACGGTCTTCACTTATGTTCCGGTGATCACGAGCGTGAACCTCAGCTTCCGCCACTGGGATTTCCTCTCCCCGACCATGCCTTTCGTCGGCTTCGAGAACTACCGCCTGCTGCTGGAGTCCCGCGACTTCTGGAACTCGCTGAAGGTCACGGCACTCTTCGCGCTGATTTCCGTGCCTATCAGGCTCGGGCTGGCACTTATGATCGCAAGCTATCTCGTCCGCGAAACATTGCCGGTGCGGTTGTTGCGCGGGGCCCTGTTCCTTCCGTCGGTCACCTCCACCGTCTCGATCGCCGTCGTCTTCTCCTGGCTCTTCGCAACCGATTACGGCATGGTGAACGCCGCCCTCACCTCACTCGGCCTCGGCAAGGTGCAGTGGCTGCAGGATCCACACCTCGCCCTCTGGGTGCTGATCGTCGTCAACACCTGGAAGCAACTCGGCTACGACATCGTCATCTATGTCGCCGGCCTGCAGGCGGTGCCGCAGGAGCTCTACGATGCCGCAGCCGTCGATGGCGGCCGGCGCTTCCACGTCTTCCGGCGGGTGACCGTGCCGCTCGTCATGCCGACGACCTACTTCCTGCTGGTCATCTCGGTCATCGAGGCCTTCCAGGTCTTCACCATCGTCGACATCATGACCCATGGCGGCCCGGCTGGCGCAACCGACATGCTCGTCAACCTTCTCTACCGCGTGGGTTTCACCCTCTTCGATATCGGCAGGGGTTCGGCGCTTGCGGTCCTGCTCTTCATCTTCCTGATCGTGCTGGCACTGATCAAGTCCGTCGTTATCGGCCGGAGGGTGCACTATGAAGCTTGAAAGCCCAATCGTGACGGGCGTGGCGCTCCTTGCCGGGCTCCTCTTCCTGTCGCCCGTCCTTTACTCCATCTGGATGTCCTTCGAGACGGCCCAGGCCTATTATACCGGCAACTACGAATTCACGCTCGACAACTATGTCCGCGCGATCGCGGAATACAATTTCGCTCGTTATCTTCTGAACAGCATCATCGTCTCCGGTCTCGTGACGCTGCTCGGCATCACGGTCGCGACCATGGCCGCCTTTGCGTTTGCGCGCTACCGGTTCCGCGGCGGCAACCTGCTGTTTGGCGCGACCGTCGCAACGCTGATGATCCCGAGCCATATCAGCCTGATTCCCAACTACCTGACGCTGGCAAAGGCCGGCCTGCTCGATACTTATGCCGGTCTCATCCTGCCGGCGATATCGAACGGCTTTGCGGCCTTTTTCCTGCGTCAATACATCAAGGGCATCCCGAAGGCGCTGGACGAGGCGGCTTATATGGATGGCGCAACGCCCTTGCAGGTGCTCTGGCGGGTGATCGTGCCGATCGCGCGGCCGGCGATCTTCTCGATGGGTCTCTACATCTTCATCACCGAATGGAACAACTACATCTGGCCGCTGGTCGCTGTCGGCAAGGACGACCTCTACACGCTGCAGATCGGTCTCGCCCGGCTTTACCACATCAATCCCGGCGAAGGGCTGGTCGACTGGCCGCTCGTGATGGCTGCCTCGACGATCACGATCCTGCCCGTGCTCCTCGGCTTCCTGCTGGTCGAGCGCCATCTCGTACGCGGCATCACGATGGGCGCGGTCAAGTAATTCATGAAAAGGGACAAGCATATGACACGCATCGCTTCACATCGCGGCGGCACTCTGGAATTCGGCGACAGCACGCCGCAAGGCTTCGCCGCCACGGCGAAAATGGCGTTGGAAGAAGTGGAGTTCGACGTCCACCCGACAGCCGACGGCGCGATCATGGTGCATCACGACGCCACGCTCGACGGTACCACCGACCGCAACGGCGCGATTGCTGCGCTGAGCGAGGCCGAGGTCCGCGCTGCGGTCATTAACTACGGCGCCGGCGGCCACCCGATCTCTCTGTCGGAACTCTGCGCCATCTACGCCGACAGCAAGGTCGACTTCCGCTGCGAGATCAAGCCCGGCATCGATGGCCGGCCTTACGCCGATTTCGTGCCGCATGTGGTCGAACTGCTCGCGCGTCACGGCATGCTGGGAAGGACGACCTTCTCCTCTTTCCTGGTCGACTCTCTGGATGCGCTCGCCGCGGCCACCCACCGGCCGATGCTCTGGCTCGTCAGCCCGCCGGTGCTGCGCCAACTCGGAACGGCCGCCGTCATCGAGGTGGCGCGTACCCACAACATTCGGGAAATCGGCGTGCATGTGGATACGGCCGATGCGGCTCTGATGGCGATGGTCCGCGGGGCGGGTCTCGATTTTGGCTGCTGGGCCGCGCATACCACCGAACAGATCGAAAAGGTGCTGGCCCTTGGCGTGAAAGTCTTCACCACGGACCGGCCGAGCCTTGCGATCACCCTGCGTGACCGCCCGCGGGGAGAAGACAATCGATGAGCGGAATCATTCTGCGCGACATCCGCAAGTCCTATCCCGGCGGCCCTGAAATTCTGCACGGCGTCTCGATGGATATCAGACCCGGCGAATTCATCGTCATCGTCGGCCCCTCCGGCTGCGGCAAATCCACCCTGCTGCGGCTGATTGCCGGCCTCGAGCGCTGCGAACAGGGCGATATCGAGATCGGCGGCAGACGGGCCAACGATCTTGCTCCCCAAGACCGCGACATCGCGATGATCTTTCAGAACTACGCCCTCTATCCGCACATGACGGTGCGCCAAAACATTGCCTTTGGCCTGGAGTTGCGCGGCATGCCGAAGGCTGAGCGCAACGCGCGCGCCGAAAGCGTGGCGAAGACCTTGCAGCTCGAATCTTATCTCGACCGCAAGCCGGGAGCGCTTTCCGGCGGCCAGCGCCAACGCGTGGCAATGGGGCGAGCCATGGCGCGGAACAGCTCGACCTTCCTGATGGATGAGCCGCTGTCGAACCTCGACAACGCGCTGCGCGTCGCCATGCGCACGGAGATCAAGGAACTGCACCGCCAACTCGGCGCCACGATCGTCTACGTCACCCATGACCAAACCGAGGCGCTGTCTCTTGCCGACCGGATCGCCGTCATGAAAGACGGCGATCTGCTGCAGTTCGACACCCCGGAAGCAATCTACGACCAGCCGCAGAATCGGTTCGTCGCCGGTTTTCTCGGTGTTCCCGCCATGAATTTCATTCCTGTCGAACAATTGCCCGGTTGGCAGGGCAGACAGGGACTAACCGTCGGCTTGCGGCCTGAATCCATGTCCATTCTGGCCGAAAAGCCGCGTGAACCGGCCCTTCCCGTGCGGATCATGCTGTCGGAAATGACCGGCTCCGACATCATCCTGCATTGTGACAGCCCGGCCGGCCGCCTCACGCTGACAAGCGCACGTGAGGATGTGCCGCGCAATGCCGGCGACCTCTGGGTGACCTACAACCTGAACCGGGCGGTGTTTTTCGATAACCAGAACGGGAGCCGCGTCGATCTTGCGCCCCAAGACCGGCGAATTGAAATAGCGGCAGCCGGGCGCTAAAGCCTTAGCGGCAACAATCGGCAGGGAATCGATGGGCACGCAGAACGAAATTCCGCAACTTCTCGTCGATCTCATCAGCCGCAATTCAGCAAGGCTCACGGAGGCAGATACACGTCTCCTGGATGTGCTGATGCAAGATCCGCTGCGTGCAGCGATGGAGAACGGCAAGGCGGTTTCCTTCCGCGCGGGCGTGCACCCGGCCTCAGCCGTGCGCCTAGCGCGACGACTCGGGTTCAAGGGCTATCCTGAATTCAGAAGCTTCCTCCAGACCAATCTCATGGAAGGAGGAGGCGATTTTGAAAGTCCGGCAGCCCGCATGGCAGCCCGCCTTGTCCGGGCGGAGGAAGGCGGGGTTTTGGCTTCGGTGCTCGACAGCGAGATCGCGGCGCTTCAACAGGTCCGCAACAGCGTCTCCGACATCGACATTCGCGCATTTTCGGAAAGCCTGCGCGATTGCCGCCGGGTTTACGTGTTCGGGCGCGGCCATTCCGCGGCCCTATCCTCGCTTATCGCACTGCGGCTCAACCGCTCCGGTTATGACGCCGTCGACGTCGGCAGCCAGATGCACCAATTTCCCGAAGCGCTGACGGCGCTTTCGGCGGACGATGTCCTGTGGCTGCTCGCCTTCCGCAGAGCGTCGCCGCTCATTCACCAGGTCCGGGAAATTGCCGCCCGGCGAGGTACCAAAACGCTGGCGTTGACAGACTTGCGCGGCGCGCGCATCGATCCCGCGCCTTATCGTCAGATTTCGGTCTCGCGCGGCGAAGCCGGGGAGTCCCAATCACTGGTCGTGCCCATGACGATTGCAAATGCCGTGATTCTCGATCTCGCCGCGATCGACGATGGCCGCTCGCTACGCGCCCTCGCTGCCTTCAAGGCTTTCCGCGCAACGTCCGGCCTGTCGCAAGCGCTTCTATAGCTTGTCCGCCTGAGAGCGGACGCGGATGCCCTAGCTTCGATCCCGGCTGTCTCTTGCGTCACTGAAATGGGCCTGCCCCAGCAGCGAGGCCTCTCTCGTATCTCACCTCTCCCGGCTCGTAGGCGCATGGAACTGCTCCTGCCCTGACACGTAGGAAGGCTTGCGGTTCGCTGACAGAGGCGTAACCTGAACGCGACAATAGCGGAGGTGCAGATCATGGCCGCATGCTTCCGGTACATCGTCGACAACGTCGAGGCCGCAATCGATTTCTACACCAAACATCTCGGCTTCAAGCTCGAGATGCATCCTGCCCCGCCGTTCGCAGAAATTTCACGCGGCGACATGCACCTCTATCTTAGCCAGCCAAGCCCACGGGGTGGTGGCGCTTCCATGCCGTCAGGAGAGCAACAAGCGCCGGGCGGCTGGAATCGCATTCATCTCACCGTCGAGAACCTGGATGAGCTCGTCGAACATCTGAAATCGGCGGGCTGCCGCTTTCGCAACGAAATTATCCAGGGCGTCGGCGGGAAGCAGATCTTGTTGGAGGACCCCTCCGGAAATGTGATTGAATTGTTTGAGCCAAACACCGCCGCCTATCGCCCCCCCGGATTTGGAGCGGAAACATAATTATCGACCCAACTCCGCGATCAAGAACCACCGCCAGAGATGGCGGCGACGGCGGAGCTTTCGGGCTCGCTTGCAGATAGTTGCATGCTCTACTGTCTGACTCTTCGCGGTTATCGAGCGATCGACGGCCCGTCCTACGGAAGAGCGAACCCTTGCCGCACCTCCTGGGTTGCGTAGCCATTCAGCGCGGAAGTGATCCACGCGGCACCAGGCCGATATCGACGTACGCCCTGCTCGGTCCGCTCGCCAACGTAACCCCCGTCCTCCTACAATCGCAGGCCCCCAAAGGGGCGTTTATGCGTAAAAGTTATTACGACCACAGATTATAGTATTTGACCGCAGATGGTAACTCGGCAATCGATACAGAAACGCAATATTGCAAGCTTTAGCCAGCCATCGTGCGGATTTCGCAAGGTCATGTCTTCATCTTGCAACGATTGGAGAAACGAGAAAATTCATGACGACGACACCGCCAATCTATCGGCTTAGCGGCCACATCGCTTCCGCAATGAGCGTGGAACTATCAGCCGCCGTTGTCGCCAAGACCAAAAATCATCTGCTCGATACGATTGGTGCGATCGTGTCGGGCTCTCATCTGTTGCCGGGCCGCATGGCGATCAACTTCATAAAGGGCGAAGGCGGAACGCAGGAGGCGACCGTCGTCGGCAGCAATATCAGCACGAGTGCCATCAACGCCGCCTGGGCGAACGGCATGATGGGCCATGCGGACGAGACCGACGATCATCATCTTGCGTCAATCACCCATCCCGGCTGCTGCGTCATTCCGGCGGCACTTGCCGTCGGCGAGCGGGTAAAGGCAACGGGCGCCGAACTGATCAAGGCGGTCGCGCTCGGCTATGATGTCACGGCGCGCATCGGTGAAGCGCTGGGCAACAGGCTTTTCTTCGAAGGCAAGAGCATGGCGAGCTTTGGCGGCATCTTCGGATCCGCCGCCGCCGCCGCCGCACTCCTTCGGCTCGACGAAGCCCAGGTGCGTTACTGTCTTTCCTATTGCGCCCAGCAGGCCGCCGGCTCGCGCTCTTGGCAGCGCGACGCCGACCATATGGAGAAAGCCCACGTCCTTGGCGGCAGCCCTGCCCGAAACGGCGTGATGTTTGCCCTGCTGATGGCGTCCGGCTTCACCGGCGTGGAAGATGTCTTCTCCGGCGACTTCAATTTTTTCGCCGCGCATTCGCCGGGAGCTGACCAGTCAATCCTCCTGCGTCGGCTTGGCGAATACAACGAGATCATGCGCACAAGCATCAAGAAATGGTGCGTCGGCGGGCCGATACAGGCGCCCTTGGACGGTCTCGATACGCTGATGCGCCAGGGTGCGACCGCGGATGACATCGTACAGGTCGATGCGCGGGTAGCCTCGCATCACGCGCACGTGGTAGACAACCGGGACAACCCGACGATTAACCTTCAGCACATTCTCGGCCTGCGCATGGCCGATGGAAAAGTGACCTTCGACAGCTGCCACGACATGGAACGCATGTCCGATCCGGCGGTGCTTCGCCAGAAAGCGAAGGTCAATCTGATCTATGACGAGGAAATGGACAAGCTCGCTCCACGGCGCCCGGTCGATGTCGAAATCACGCTGAGGAATGGAAGCAAGCTCCGCGAAAAGGCCAATGCCGTGCGTGGCACGGCCGACAATCCGATGGATTTCGATGAGGTCGAGACCAAGGCACTCGATCTCATGGCTCCGATCGTCGGCATCGAGCGGGCCCGCAGAATCTGCAGCGACGTTTCGTCACTGAACGAAGCCCCTGATCTTGCTGCATTAATGACAAACCTGTCGACGTCTGGTTGAGGAGCGAGACGTCGATCACGTGCAATTGCTGGGAGGTAGACATGCACATGAAGAAACATATCAGAGTTACTGCAATGGCTGTGGGCGCTCTTGTCGCGTCGACGGTCGCAAGCTCGACCGCCTATTCTCAGACGGTGGATCCGGCGCTCGCCGATTCCTGGGCCTTCGCTCAGAAGGAGATGCCGGGCCTGCCTTACGACCTTCTGAAGAATGCCTGTGCGGAAGCAGCCCTGATGATCTATTCGGGAACCTGGCCGGATGCGACTGACAATGTGGTCAAGCACTTCAAGGAGCGCTTTCCCTGCATCAAGGACGTCCAGACATTCGTGACCCAGACCGGGCCGCGTCGCGAGCGGTTTCTGGCGGAGGTCCGCTCGAACCATAATATTGCTGACATCATTCAGGACACCGACCCCGGCACGCTCGAAAGCCAGGCGAAGGACGGCTTGATCGCCAACTACAAGATCACAAACGACAGCGCCTATGACGACAGCCTGAAGCAGACCGGCTACTGGTATCCGTTCCGGTCATCGACCATGGGTATCGCCTGGAACACGGATGCGGTTTCCGACGACGACGCGAAAGCCTTCGCGACATGGAAGGGAATGCTCGATCCACGCTGGAAGGGACGGGTCGGCGTTGCGGATCCTGCGAGCGGCGGCGCGGCCTATCTCCCCTGGTTCCTCTGGCCAAAGATGTTCGACCAGGCCTTCATGGACGGGTTGAAGAAAAATCAGCCGCGGGCCTTCATCGCCGTCAATCCGACAGTCGCAGCCCTTTCGTCCGGTGACATCGACGTCTATTTCGGTGCGGACGACGCTTCGCTGTCGCCGGCCTGGGCGTCCGGCGCACCGATCAAATGGGTCCTGCCGGAGCCGGCGATCAGCACCCCGACCGGACAGGCAATATCGGCGACCGCGCCGCATCCCAATGCCGCACGGCTCTATCAGGAATATGCGTTCACCGAAGAAGGTTACGGTGCCTGGCAGAGCATCGGCGGCGGGCCTTCGGTTCGAAAGGGCTTCGCCGATCAGCGCGATGTCGCCAAGGAAGGCTGGTACAAGACACCGACGAAGTTCGTCGAGTACGATCCAGCCGATGCGTCGAAGGCGCGCGACGCTGTCAACGTCCAGTTTCACGATGTCGTCGGAAAATAGGGCCGCATCCCGGATCCCGTGCAGACGGGGTCTCCGCGGATGGCTTGCCTAACGGATGGCTTCCGGTTGAGGAAAGACAGACAACGGCGCCGTTATGCGCAGCGCGCGGCGACGCCGGAATGAACATATTTGAAAGGATCAAACAATGAGCGTGGTTGAGAAGGAAGAAATCAGCCTTCCTTCGTCCGGCCGGCACTGGCTGAATTTCGACAGGATCGTCAGCACCCTCGCCATGGCCGTGAGCTTCGTGCTCATCATCGCGCCTCTTGCCTTTCTGTTCTTCGGATCCTTCCGTAGCGGATCGCCCGGCGATCCGCAGGCGGTTTTTACCTTCGGTAACTGGATAACCGCCTATAGCGATCCGGTCATCCGGATCGCTTTCCTGAATACGGTCATGCTGTCGGCAACGGTCGCGCTGATTTCGATCCTTATGGGTTCCGTCATTGCCTGGATCGTTGCGCGAACGGATGCTCCGGGCCGCAAGCAGCTGGCAATCTTCCTGATCATTCCTCTGATGATCTCGGGTCTGGTGACGACGCTTGCCTGGATTGCGCTGCTTGCTCCGAACGCAGGGTTCATCAACGCCATCTGCCGTTCGCTGTTTGGCATCCGTACGGTCTTCGATATCTATTCCTTCAAGGGAATGGTGCTCATCCTGGTCCTGCACTACACCTCCTTCGCCTTCATCCCGATCTATACCGCCTTGCGATCCATCGACGGACGGTTGGAAGAAGCGTCATACATGCTGGGCGCCAGTCCGTTTCAGACTGCATGGCGCATGACGGTGCGGCTCGTGTTTCCGACGCTCGCATCGACGTTCCTGCTGATCTTCATTTTCGTCGCGGAGAATTTTCCCGTTCCAACCGTTCTCGGCTCGAACAGCGGCTTCCAGACGCTTGCATCAACCATCTTCACGGAGATGCAGGTGGAACCGTCCAACCCACCGCTTGCTGCCGCGGTCGGCACCATGCTGCTCTGGATCGCCCTTGTGGGGACGATATGGCAGCGCCGGATCGCAAATCGCTCGTCCCGTTACGTAACGATCGCCGGCAAGGGCGGCCAGGCGCGCGTGACGAAGCTCGGCAAATGGCGGTATGCGGCAACGGGCGTGCTGGTTCTTTATTTTCTCGTTTCCGTCGTCCTGCCGTACGCCGCGCTGGTATTCTCGTCCTTCCTGAAGTTCGTGACGCCCCGGCTGAGCTACAGGCTGTTCACGCTGGACAACTACACGAGGCTGCTGCGCTGGGAAGCCCTCATTCCCCTGCGAAACTCGCTGTTGCTGGGGCTCGTCGTCGGCTTTGTGGCAACCTTCCTTTACATCTTCATGGCCTACCTCATTCGCAGGTCGCGAAACTGGACTGGCGCGGCGATGGATTACGTTGCGCTCGCCCCCACCGTCATGCCGGCACTGGTTCTCGCGGTCGGCTTCGTATGGACTTACATCTGGCTGCCGATCCCCATATACGGAACGATCTGGATCCTCGTTCTCGCCTACATAACGCGGTATTACGGTTACGGGATAAGGCAGGCGCGCGCCGCATTCGTCCAGATTTCCGACGAACTTTCCGAAGCTGCACGCATGACAGGCGCATCGCCGCTACGCGCCTTCCGCGATGTCATGCTCCCCATCCTCAGGCCCGCGATCCTGTCGATATGGACGATGCTGTTCATCTTCTTCTTCATGGAGGTCAGCGTTACCATCATGCTTTACAATCCGCAGACGAAAACCTTGCCGATACTTCTTTGGGAAAGTCTTTCGGCAGGAAATCTGACCGCAGCATTTGCCGTGGCCGTCGTGGAATCAACGACGATTTTCGTGGTTCTTTATATCACCAATCATTTCTTCGGTATTTTGCGGTCATCCCTTGAGAGTTCATAGAAGAGGTCGAATACGTGCCCGTTATTGAGGTAAGCCACCTTACAAAAAAATTCGGGGCTTTAACGGCGGTCGATGACGTGTCGTTCACCGTCGACGCCGGCGAAATCCTCGTCATCGTCGGAGGCAGCGGCTCGGGAAAGACAACGACGTTGCGATGCGTTGCCGGGCTCGAAGAGCCAAGCAGCGGACAGGTCACGATCGACGGAGCAACGGTGTCGTCCTCCGGGCTGTTCGTGCCGCCGGAACGCCGCGGCATCGGCATGGTCTTCCAGTCCTACGCGCTCTGGCCTCACATGACGATCTACGAGAACGTCGCCTATGGGCTGGTCCTAAAACGGACGCCCGCCGCACAGATCAACGAGGCGGTGATGCGCGTGATGGATCTCGTCGGGCTGGGCGGGCTTGAGAAGAGGTTTCCCTCCACGCTGAGCGGCGGCCAGCAGCAGCGCGTGGCACTGGCGCGAAGCGCAGTGGTCGAGCCCAAGGTTCTGCTGCTCGATGAACCCCTGAGCAACCTCGATGCGAAGCTGCGCGAGCAGATGCGAACCGATCTGCGCGTGCTTGTCAGAAAGCTCAACATGACGGCAATCCATATTACCCACGACCAGAACGAGGCGATGGCGATCGCGGACAAGGTTATCTACATGCACCGGGGCCGCATCGAGCAGGCTGGCACCCCGCGGGAGCTCTACCGCTCGCCCAACAGCAAGCGGGTCGCCCAATTCATCGGCAGCGCCACCTTCATCGACGGCAAGGTCGTGCGGCCGCCGGCAGACGGGAAGGTGGTGGTCCAAACGCCGGATGGAACCGAGATCGTCTCCTGCACGGATCAGAAACTCGACGTCGGAGGACTTGTTACAATTGCCGTCAGGCCCGAAAACGTCGTTCTCTCACAGTTCCCCACGCCCGGAGAGAATGTCTTTACCGGCACGATCGCCGACGAAACCTACCTCGGAGACCGCATAGAATCCCTGATAGACGCACTGGGAACGAAGCTGCGGGTTTGGCATGCCGATGATATTCCCGTAGGCTCCGAGGTCTACTGCAGCGTCAAGCCGGCGAAGGTGCTCTGCTTCGGCCCCGGCACATAGCCGGAAGGCGCGCAGAGCGTTCGATCGGATAGCGTCTCACTCGGAGAGAATTGCCGCCGAGAATGCGGCGTCAACCGCCTTGCGCGTCAGTGAGGGCTCAAACATCTCGATGAAGTCATAAGCGTAGCTGCGCAGGTAGCTGTCCTTCGCCATGCCGACATAAATAGTGTTGGGCGGGAAGAGGTGACTGACATCCCGCATTCTGATGCTCGCATCGAGCGTCGGATCATAGACGATGCTCGCAGCGATCGCGATGCCGATGCCCATCTTGACGTAGGTCTTCATGACGTCGGCATCCGTCGCGCTCATGACGATGCGTGGCGACAGGCCGGCACGCCGGAATTCCTCGGCGATCTTCGCCCGGCCTGTAAAAAGCGAATCGTAGGTGATCATCGGATGCTGGGCAAGGTCGGCCAGCGTGACCTTCTTCAGTTGCAGAACCTCGTGATCGGGCTTCGCCAGAACGATGCGCATCAGCTGATAGCAGGGCAGCAGAATGAGATTGCGCACCGGCGTCAGCGGTTCGGCGGCAATCGAAAGATCCGCCTCGCCTGCCGCGATCCATTCCGCAATCTCGGTCGGGTTTCCCTGCCGCAGGCTCAGACGGACCTTCGGATAACGATCGATGAACGCCTTGATGGTCTTCGGCAAAACATAGCGGGCGTGGGTGTGGGTCGTCGCCACCGTCAGATCGCCCTCGTCCTTTGCGGAAAACTCCCGGCCGATCTGCGAGATCGTACCGGCATCGGCAAGCATTCTTCGCGCCACGCCCAGGATCGCCTCTCCGGCCTTGGTGAGCGCCACGAGGCGCTTTCCGCTGCGGACGAATAACCGTGTTCCGAGTTCGTCCTCCAGGGTCCTCACATAGCGGCTGACGCCTGGCTGGGACCGGTGGAGGGTGTCGGATGCATTCGACAAGTTGAGGTCGTGATCAACGATTGCGCAGAGATATCGCAGTTGCTGGAGCGTCATCGCTTTATGCCTAAATGTTATTAGAAACGAAGATTATAGTATTTGACCGCAGATGAAACGCAAGCGAAGGATTTCATCCAAGGAAGAAATAATTCTCAGCCGTTATCCACGACAGGAAAGAAACATCATGACGAACAAGAGCAATTTCAGGCTAGGCGTACTTGCGGGCGACGGTATCGGACCGGAGATTACGGAGGCCACCGTTCGCGTTCTCGAGGCAGCGGCTGGCATTGCTTCGGCACCCGTCACCCTGACGCCCGCTGTGGTGGGGTGGAAAGCCTACGAAAAGTCGAAGTCCACACTTCCTGATGAAACGCTCAACGTTCTCAATGCCAGCGACGGCTGGATTCTCGGGCCGACATTTGCCGGCGAATATCCGAAGGACGATCCGATCCGCGGTCATCCGAGCGGCTTTCTCCGTCGCCATTTCAAGCTGTTCGGCAACGTCCGTCCCGTCGAGGCGTGGTCTCAGTTCAATCCCCTCATCCCCGACCTCAAGGTGACGATCATCCGCGAGAACACGGAAGGCTTCTATCCGGATCGCAACCTCGCCTGGGGTTACGGCGAATTCAAGCCGACGGAGGACGTCGCATTGTCCTTGCGCGTCATCACCGGCGTCGCATGCGACCGTTTCGCGCGCTTCGCGCTCGAACATGCAAAGGCAAACGGCAACTCCGTCCTTCACATCGCGCACAAACGCACGGCGATGCCGCAGACCGAAGGGCTGTTCATTTCCGCCTTTGAAAAGCTGCAGCCTGAGTTCCCCGACATCTCCGTGGAGCTCCTGCGCATCGACACGTTCAGTTCGTCCTTCCCGCGTGAACCGCATCGCTACAAGCTCGTTGCGACCACGAACCTCTTTGGCGACATCCTTTCCGACCAGGCATCCGGCCTTGCCGGCGGCGTCGGCATGGCAGCCTCGCTCAATGCCGGCACCGACAAGGCCATGGCGCAAGCAGTGCACGGCACCGCGCCTGATATCGCCGGCCAGGGCAAGGCCAATCCCTCCGCCCTGATCCTTTCCGCCGCAATGCTGATGACCTGGTGGTTCCAGAAGACGGGCGAGGCATCCTACCGCAAGGCGGCGACGCTGATGGAGGAAGGCGTCCGCCGTGCGGTCGAAACCGGCAATACGACGGCCGACCTCGGCGGAAAGGCCGGCACGGCGGAATTTGCCGACGCCGTCATCAAGCAGATGCAGAAATAACCATCAGGATACTACGTCGAAGCGATCCGCCCTTCGGCATGTCGCTTCGACGGCTTGGATGCAACCAAGGACCAATCGATGACAACCGAAAACCAAATCGTACCCCCGACCATCCCCGGTCCGGATCCGAACCCGCGCAAGCCGCATGTCAGCATTCCAGCGCTCGCCTGCGATTGCCATGCCCACGTGTTCGGCCCGCAGACCCGCTATAAATACAGCCCGTCCCGGCGCTATACGCCTGCGGATGCGCTGCTCCCCGACTACGTCCATATGCTGCGGGTGCTCGGCTTCGGACGGGGCGTGCTCGTCCAACCGAGCGCCTACATGACCGACAACACGGCACTCCTCGACGCGCTGGCGGAGAGCGAATTTCCGCTTCGCGGAATTGCCGTTGTCGAGCCGACGATCTCCGATTCCGAACTTGAACGCATGAACACGCTCGGCGTTCGCGGCCTTCGCCTCAATCTCAAGAACGCCAACGGCATGGACGAGGCCGGCGCCCTGCGGATTGCCCAGCGCATCAAGGATCTCGGCTGGCACATCGTGCTTCGCATCGACAGCGACGACCTGGATGCCACCGAGCGGCTAATCGACAAGCTCCCCGTGGATGTCGCAATCGATCACTTCGGACAGATCCCGGTAAAAGAGGGTCTCAACGGAACGCTCTTCACGGCGCTGCTGCGGCTTCTGCGCGGCGGGCGCCTCTGGATGAAGATGACGGGGCCGATGAGGATCTCCAAGCAGGAGTTTCCGCATGCCGATGTCGTCCCGTTCGCGCAGGCCCTCGCCGAGACTGCGCCGGACCGGCTGCTGTGGGGGACGGACTGGCCGCATACCACGATCGAAACGGCCATGCCGAACGACGGCGATCTCTGCGATCTGCTTTCGACATGGATTCCCGACGCCGACACGCGGAAGAAGATCCTGGTCGACAATCCAGCTAGGCTCTTCGGTTTTGAAGCAGGCTGAATCTCCCGGCGATGCAAGGCCGTAACCCAAGGTATGTGAGGCATTCGTGATTAGCGAGTTTGGTCATACGCCGGCACTTCCCGGCTATCTCCGATACCGGGGCGTTGGACGCGACCAGCTGATACAATATGCCGTCCTTGTCGTTACGGCCTTTCTCGTCCTGTCGCCGATCGTGCCGATCCTCTATCAATCCCTGCTGGACAAGCCGCTCTACGACAGCGACGCGGCCTTCACGACCGCGAATTTCAGCAGGCTTCTCGGCGATGCAACGTTTCGCGATACATTGATCAATACGTTCGTGGTGGCGGTCAGCGCGACGATCATCGCCCAGCTCATCGGCCTCTTTGCCGCTATTTTGGTCTCGCGCACCGATCTGCCGACGCGGTCGCTGCTGGGCAGCGTGATCCTGTGGCCGATGTATATTTCCGGACTCGTGCTCGCCTTCGGATTCGTCCTGGTCTACGGCCCGGCCGGCTTTCTCACACAGCTGTCGCAGACAAAACTGGGCTTCGTGCCGTGGAACCTCTATTCGATCCAAGGAATATCCCTGGTGACCGGGATCACGCAGGCGCCGTTGACGATGCTCTATTGCCTCAACGCGGCCGACAGCATCGATGCAACACTGGAGAATGCGGCCCGCAGCTGCGGTGCCCGACCGCTGCGCACGCTGATCCATATCACCGTGCCGTTGATGTTGCCGGCCTTCCTGTATAGTGCCGTGCTGAACTTCACCCTTTCCCTGGAAACGTTGTCGGTCCCGCTCATTCTCGGGGAACCGGTCGGGATCAGGCTGATTTCGACTTTTCTGTTCGAAAAGATGCAAACTGTCGGCCAGCCAGACTATGCGATCGTCAGCGTTGCCGCGTGCCTCCTGCTGGTGCTGGTGGCACTGCTCGTCCTTCTTCAAGGCGTACTGCTCAGGAATTCGAAACGGTTTGTCACCATCTCGGGAAAGGCGAGCAGGCAGCGCATCATCTCCCTGGGATGGGTGAAGTGGGTGGCAGCGGTCATCGTCTGGGCCTATCTCGTCAGCGCCATACTGCTGCCGATCGGCTTTCTGGTCATCCGCGCCAGCGTTTCTTATCTCTCCCCGGCCATCCCCCTCTACAAGGCGCTGACGCTCGGCAATCTCAGAGAGCTGTTTTCCGTACCGGTCTATATCCGCGCGATCGTCAACACGTTCATCATCAGCATCGTCGGCGGAGCAATCGCCACGGCGTTCGTAACCCTCGCCGCGCTCGTCGCGCACCGCTCCGACTTCCGCTATCAGGCGGCGCTGAATTATCTCGCGATGGTTCCGAGAGCGATTCCCGGTATCATTGCCAGCCTCGGCTTCTTCTACGCGCTCGTGATCCTTCCCTCAGGCGGCCTGCGCAACACGATATGGGTGCTGGTCATTGCCTATACGATGCGGAACATTCCGCTCGGCTTCGGCGCGATCTCACCGATGCTTTTGCAGGCAAGTCCCGATCTCGACCGCTGCGCCCGCACGGTGGGGGCGGACTGGTGGACGAGTTGCCGCTTCGTACTCGCGGGCGTGATCAGGCCGGCAATTCTCTCCTGCTACGCGCTGATGTTCATCACCTTCTTCAAGGAATATGCGACGGCGATCTTTCTCTACGCCTCCGGCAGCGAGGTCATCGGCACCATGCTTCTGTCCCTTTACGGCAACGGCCGGGTCGGCCCGGTCGCCGCTCTCTGCTGTCTGCAGATCGCCGTGGTCGCCACGCTCATGCTCGTCCTGAAAGCGAGAATGCGGAGGGACGTCGTTGCCTAGCCTCTCCGTCGAAGGACTCTATCGCGGCTTCGGCCCGGCAGTAGCAATCGATCACATCGATTTCCGCGTCGAGGACGGGGAGTTTCTGACGCTCCTCGGCCCGTCGGGATGCGGCAAGACGACGACCTTGTCGGCGATCGCCGGCCATGACAAGCCGAATGGCGGCCGAATCCGGCTGGGGGAGACCGTCTTTTTCGATCAGGCGCGAGACATCTATCTTCCGCCGGAAGCCCGCAATTGCGGGCTCGTCTTCCAGTCCTACGCGCTCTGGCCGCATATGAGCGTCTTCGGCAACGTCGCCTTCCCATTGAAACTGCGCAGGATGGGCAAGGCCGCGATTGCCGCGCGCGTGCGCCAGACGCTCGATCTGGTCGAGATGGGCGAGATGATGGATCGCTTCCCGCATCAGCTTTCCGGAGGTCAGCAGCAACGCGTCGCTTTGGCGCGCACGCTCGCCTATCAGCCGGCGATGCTGCTGCTCGACGAGCCGCTGTCCAATCTCGATGCCAAGCTTCGCGAAAAAGCCCGCATCTGGCTCTCGCGGCTGCAGTCGCAGGTCAGGATCACCACGATCTATGTGACGCACGACCAGGCGGAAGCCATGGCTCTCTCCGACCGGATCGCGGTGATGAGCGAAGGCAAGATCGTCCAGCTCGGCACGCCCATGGAAATATACGAGAACCCGGCACATCCCTTCGTTGCCGATTTCATAGGCTCCAGCAACTTCCTTCCCGGCGCGCTCATGGCCGCCGACGGCGAGCCGGGCTACGGACAAGTGACGCTAGCCGGCGGGGGAAGCGTTCGCGCAAACCTTCGCAACGGCATCGGTGTCGGCGACAGCGTGCTCGTGGCGGTGAGGCCGGACCGCATTCAATTGCTGGCAGCGAATGCGGCCCACCGCGATTGCTCCGAGGGCGAGCCCATCAAGGGTCGCTTGACCGGCCGGAGCTATCTTGGCGGAAAATTTCTCTACGAAATCGCGATCGGCGAAACGCTGGCGAGGGTCGAATCCGCACGCCAGGTCAGCGGTGACGAAGTTGCCATAACCATCGATGCCGCCAGCGCGACGATCTTCCGTGCACAAGACATGAAACAGTCGAGAAGGCCAGCTCCGGCCTGAATGCGAACGGGAGTGGGTGAACAACTTCTGGGAGGAAGTAAATGAAAAATCTCAAGCAGATCGTTCTTGCCGCCGTGTCCGGCCTATGGTTTTCGACGGCAGCGCATGCCGAATACCCCAACGGAATCCCACAATACTATCCGAAGGACTATCAGTCGATCGTCGATGCTTCCAAGAAAGAGGAAAAGATCCTCATCTACTCGAACATCCATGTCGATAGCTGGCCTGCCTACATCAGCAAGTTCAAGGAACTCTACCCCTGGATTGACGTGCAATATGTCGAGCTCGGCGCAGGCGATCCGATCCAGCGCTACCTCTCCGAAAAGGGGACCGGCAGCGCGACGGCGGACATGATCATCACGTCCTCGCCCGACGGCTGGGCAAACCTGATCAAACGCGGCGAGATCAAGCCCTACGCCTCGCCGGAAGCCTCCTACTATCCGGATTGGAGCAAGCCAGTCTCGGGTCTCTACGCGATCACGACCGATCCCAGCGTCATCTTCTGGAACAAGGCGATCCTGCCGGAAAACATGGTTCCCTCCGGCTACGGCGATCTCAAAGAGAAGGTGCTTGCCAATCCTTCGATCTTCAACGGCAAGATTGCGACCTTTGCCTATCAGCTGACAAGCACCGGTTATTCGACCGGCTGGGCTTACGCACAGCATGTCGGCGAAAAGAACGCCTTCGACTTTTATGATGCGGTAGGACCGGCGTCCCGCGTGCAGCAGAGCGTCGGTAACGTCTTCGAGAACGTCGTCTCCGGCGAGTACTCGCTTGCCTATCTCGTCTCGCCGAATGCGCTCTGGCACGCGCTCGGTACCGACCCGAACATGAAGGACGTTCTGGGCTGGAAATTCGCATCGGAGGGAACGACGGTCATTCCGCGCAGCCTCGCCGTGACCGCGGCAGCAAAGAACGTCAATGCCGCCAAACTGATGGCCGATTTCTTCCTCTCCCGCACCGGACAAATCACGCTCGGCGAGCAGGAGCTGACGCCGATCCGTTCCGACGTGAAGCCGAGCGACGTCGGTGGCTTCTACACCTTTTCGAAGCTGATCGACGACGTCGGGGGCGAGCAGAACCTGATCGTCGTACCCTACGACCAAAAGCTGATCGACGACTATGCCAGCTTCATCGACCGCTGGAAGAAAGCCTATAAAATCCAGTAGCTTAAGATATATGGCGGCGATGGCAACATCGCCGGCAGATGTGATCATTGCCATTTCCGAAGTAGCGAAACGACCGCAGGGGTTCCAGGAATGAACGACATCAGTCTCGCTGACCGAAGCGATGAAAATCAATCCATTTCGCAGCAGCTCGGCGCCTTCGCTCAGGCTCTCACATGGGCGGATATCCCGGAGGAGGCGCGCGAATACGCCAAGCACCTCATTCTGGACGGTATCGGCATCGCCTTCGCCTCTTCCCGCTACGATTTCGCACAGGTGACACTGGAGGCGCTCTTACGCTTCGGAGGCGGATCCAGTGTCGCGATCGGTTTCGCAAACAGGCTTTCGATACGCGACGCCGTACTCTTGAACGGCGTGCTCATCCACGGAATCGACTACGACGACACGCATCTGGTCAGCGTGGTGCATCCGACGTCCAGTTGTCTGCCGACGGCTCTTCTGGCGGCCGACCTCGATCTGAGCGGTCGCGACCTTCTTCTGGCCTATATCCTCGGCATCGAAGTCGCCGCCCGTATCGGCGCCGTCGCGAAGGGCGAACTCAACCAGTCCGGCTTTCACCCGACCGGTCTCGTTGCCGCCTTCGGAACAGCGGTTGCTGCCGGGAAGCTGTACGGCCTTGACGCCGATCAGATGACGAATGCCCAGGGCATCGTCCTCAGCATGGCGTCCGGCACGCGAGAATACAGCAGCGAAGGTGCCTGGACCAAACGTCTGCATCCGGGCTGGGCGGGGGTTTCGGGCATCACCTCGGCCTCGCTCGCGAAGTCGGGTTTTGTGGCCCCGACGCGGGCTTATGAGGGAAAGTTCGGGCTGTATGCCACCCATCTCGGCGCGAAAATGGCGGCTGTGGACCTGTCCTATGCGACATCGGCTCTCGGCAAGAGGTGGGAAGTCACTCAGGTCGCGGTGAAACCTTATCCTTCCGGCCAGTTCGGCATATCCTGCATCGATGCCGCCCTCGTGCTCAGGGCGCGCCACGAGATCGATCCGGCAGAAATCGAGTCGGTCGAGGTGGCGATCCCGCCGCATGCGGTCGCCATCATGCTGGAACCGCTTGAGAAACGACGACGCCCGCATTCGAGCTATTCGGCGCAATTCAGCATACCGTTCTTGGTCTCTGCCGCTCTTAGCTATGGCAGGCTTTCGCCCGCGGAACTCGAGCTCTATGAAAAGCCGGAATTGCTTCAGCTTGCCGACCGTGTGGATTACCGCGTCGATCACGAAACCGACTATCCGCGACATTTTCCCTGCAGGATGACCATCGTGCTGAAGAGCGGCCAGCGCCTCGTTCACGACGAGGCGATCAATCGCGGATCGGCGGATCGGCCCGTCCTGCCTGCCGAGATCGACAAGAAATATTACGACAACATGGCTGCGATCGTCCCGCGAAGCCGGGCCGACGAGATTCGCGATGCGGTAATGCGGCTCGATGGCGGGGGCAGCGCAAAAGATCTGGCCGAAAAACTGTCGGGCGAATAGCCCAGTGTTGCGGCGAAGGGTTGGGATCATGACCGTTTCCGGCAAGAAGCTCTTCGAACCCACAATTCCGGGTCCCGACCCCAACACTCGAACGCCGCGTCTGAGGCTGCCCGCTCAGGCCTGCGACTGCCATGCCCATATTTTCGGGCCGCAGGACAGATATGGCTATGATCCGAACCGGAGCTACACGCCTCCCGACGCAAGTCTGGAGGAATATCTCGCCCTGCTCGACACTCTTGGGATAGAGCGCGGCGTTCTTGTCCAGCCAAGCGTTTACGGCACGGATAATGCAGCGATGCTCGATGGCCTGGAGCGGACACGCGCGCGGCTGCGCGGCGTCGCCGTCATCGAACCGGACATCGCCCACAGTGAGCTTGAGCGCATGCATGACCTGGGCATTCGCGGCTGCAGGCTCAATCTTTACTACGAGCACGGAAACGTCGACGACCTTGCCCCTGCCCTCGCCGAACGGATCGCGGCTTTCGGCTGGCATCTGCAGTTTTATCTACGGCCCCATGATCTGCCGAGGCTGGAAAAGACGCTGCTTCGCCTGCCGACCGATATCGTCATCGATCACCTCGGCCAGGCTCCTGTTGCTGAAGGTGTCGAGGCGGATGCGTTCCAGTCGCTGCATCGTCTTGTCCGCAACGGACGTTGCTGGATCAAGCTCTCCGCACCGATGCGAATGTCCGCGCAGAAGTTTCCCTATCGGGACGTGACACCCTTTATCCACGCACTTGTCGACACCAAGCCGGACCGCACTCTTTGGGGATCCGACTGGCCGCATCCGAGGGTTGGTAACGCCATGCCCAACGACGGCGATCTCGTCGACCTTCTGGGTGAATGGATTCCGGATGAGGCGGTTCGGAACCAGATACTGGTCGACAATCCGGCAAGGCTTTACGGTTTCTGACCGCCTCGGTCGTTGATCACAAGAGAAGACCGGCGCCCCCGGAAGAGGTCGGAAGCCGCCGGTTACGCCCCCGTCCCGCAGCCTTATTCCTCCACGAAAACCTCATCGCGGCGCTTCGAAATGCTCGGAAGGCAGACGATCACGAGAGTGGCGGCGGCGGCGATCAGAAGCCCGGCGCTGATCGGCCGTTCGACAAAGATCATCGGATCGCCGCGGGAAAGGATCATCGCGCGGCGAAGGTGCTCCTCGACCATCGGGCCGATGATGAAGCCGAGGACGAGCGGCGCCGGCTCGCAGTCAAGCTTTGCCATCAGATATCCAAGCGCGCCGAAGAAGGCCACCTCATAGAGCGTGAAGGCGTTACTCTCGACGCTGTAAACGCCGATGCAGCAGAAGGCGATAATCGCCGGAAACATGACGTAGTACGGCACTTTCAGCAATTTCACCCAGATGCCGAGCAATGGCAGGTTCAGCAGCAGCAGCATGGCGTTGCCGATCCACATCGAGGCGATGATGCCCCAGAAAAGTTCCGGATTATCGGTGGCGACATTCGGCCCGGGAACGATGCCCTGGATGATCATGGCGCCGATCATCAATGCCATCACGGGATTGGAAGGTATTCCGAGCGTCAGCATCGGAATGAACGAGGTCTGCGAGCCGGCATTGTTCGCGCTTTCGGGCGCCGCCACGCCTTCGATCGCTCCCTTGCCGAATTCCGCCGAATTTCTCGACACCTTCTTTTCGATCGTGTAGGCGGCAAAGGACGACAGCAACGCGCCGCCGCCCGGCAATATGCCGAGAATTGAGCCGATGGCCGTGCCGCGAACGACGGGGCCTAACATGCGCCGGAAATCGTCGCGTGTCGGCCAGAGGCCGGTGATGGCGGTGGTGACAAACGAGCGCTCTTCGCCTTCGTCTTCGAGGTTGCGCAGAATCTCGGCGAGGCCGAAGAGACCGACGGCAACCGCGACGAAGTCGATACCGTCCGACATTTCGAGAATGCCCAGCGTAAATCTCGGCGCCCCGCTGTAGATGTCGGTGCCGACGAGGCCGAGCAGGAGACCGAGTACGATCATCGCGATGGCCTTCAGGATCGAGCCGTGCGCAAGCGCCACCGAGGAAATCAGACCGAGCACCATCAGCGAAAAATATTCGGCTGGGCCGAATTCCAGGGCGAGTTGCGTCAAGGGGAGCGCGAAGACGGCAATCAGCACCGTCGAAACGCATCCGGCGAAAAACGAGCCCAGGGCGGCGGAGGCGAGCGCCGGACCCGCCCGCCCGCGCCGCGCCATCTGGTAACCGTCGATCGTGGTGACCGCGGAAGCCGATTCGCCGGGAAGGTTAAGGAGAATTGCTGTCGTCGATCCCCCGTACTGCGCGCCGTAATAGATGCCGGACAGCATGATCAACGATGAGATCGGCGAAAGCGAAAACGTCAGGGGGAGCAGCATGGCGATTGTCGCCACCGGGCCGATCCCCGGCAATACGCCGATCGCCGTGCCGATCATCGTGCCGATGAAGCAGTACAGAAGGTTTTCGGGCGTCAGCGCCACGGCAAAGCCGGTGGCAAGATGTGAAATCAGGTCCATCTCAGTCTCCCCCGCCGAGCCATGGCCCGAATATCGGAATGTTCAGCGTCAGCGCGTAGCCGAACAGCGCCACGCAAAAGACGGTGAGCAGCACGCTGACCGCGATTGCGCGCAGGATGCTCAGCTTTCTGCTGGCGACGGTCGCGATCAGGCAGCTGAAGAACACCGATCCAAGCAGGCCGAGATTTTCGATCGTGACGCCGAAAAAGATCGGCGCCGCCAGGATCAGGATCACGCCGCGCCATGACACGCTTCCGAATGGCGTCTTCTCGATCGTGATGCCCTGGATCGCGACACCGATGCCGAGCAGTACCAGCAAGCCTGCCAGGATCAGTGGGAAATAGCCCGGCCCCATGCGGAAGGCGTTGCCGATCGAAAGCGTCTCCAGCGCCATGAGGGCGAAGAACGCGCCGAAGGCGATGAAAATGACGCCGGCCGCGAGTTCCTTTCGATTGATGGTCATTGGCTCCTCCTTAATTGCCGGCCAGAACGCGGGCCATCGGCGCCCAGCGAACGACCTCATCGCGCATGTAGCGGCCGAACTCGTCGGCGCTTTCGAGCGGTCCGGTCATGCCCTGTTCGTTGAAGGACTGCCGGATCCGGTCGTCCGCAAGCACATCGCGGACGGCCTGGTTCAGGGCGATGGCCGTCTCTCGCGGCAACCTCGCCGGCGCCACGAGACCGACCCAGTTTTCGACCTGAAAATCCGGGAAGCCGCATTCGCGCATCGTCGGAACCTGCGGGGCGGCAGGGCACCGAACCGCGCCGGTTGCCGCCAGGGCGGTCACCTTGCCTGCTGCGCACAGCGGCAGCATCGTCATGGGATTGTTGAAGCTTGCCTCGATCCTGCCTGCGACGAGATCGTCATAGAGCGTGCGGGTGTGCGCATAGATCACCACCTCGATATCAAGACCTGACTGCTCGCGGAACAGTTCGGCGCCAAGCCGCGGCGCGCCTACCGCCGCAGAGACGCCGAACCTTATGCGTCTCCTAGCCGATCTGGCATAATCGACGAAGGCGGTCAGGCTGACCGTCGCCAGAGACTGGCTTACCCCGAGGACGAGGGGCGCACGTGCCAGACAGGCGATCGGACTGAAATCCGTGATCGGGTCGTAACCGCATTGTCTTATATTCGGCAGCAGGGCATGCGTTCCGAGCGTCACGATCATCAGATGTCCGCCATCGGCCGGGCGGCCCATAAGGGCGCGCCCGGCGATCGCTCCGTCCTCTCCGGGCAGGCGTTCGATCTCGATCGGCCGCCCGGTGACGCGCTTGAGTTCCGGCGCCACGATCTGGGCGAGCGTATCGGACGCGCTGCCGGGTGAAAAACCGATCACCAGGCGGATCGGTTCGGCCGAGGTGGCCGAACCGGACAATGAAGGCGACATCGCATTCCTCATTCAAGGGTTGCTCCGGAAATGCGGACGACATCCGCCCATTTATCGACTTCGGATTTGATGTAGTCGGCAAATTCCTGCGGCGTGTCCGTCAGGGGTTCGGCCCCGAGTTCACGCACCTTCGCGGCCACCTGCGGGTCATGCATGATCTCCCCCAGGAGACTGTTCAGCTTCGTGACGACCACGTCCGGCGTGCCGGCTGGCGCCGCAATGCCGATCCATGTCACCGCCTCGAAACCGGGAAAGCCGTTTTCGGCGACTGTCGGTATCTGCTGCGCAGTATTCCAGCGCTTGGAACTCGTCACGGCGAGGCCGAGAAGCTGGCCGTTCTTCATGTAGGAAAGCGCTGCCGGAAGACTTGCGAAATACATCGAAACGTCCCCGCTGATCGTTGCTTCGGCGGCCGGCCCGCCGCCGCGATAAGGAACGTGAACAAGATCCAGATGCCCTGCCGATTTCAGCAGTTCGGCTGCCAGATGCGTCGTGCTGCCGGTGCCCGCCGAAGCGAATGTAAGCTTTCCGGGGTTCTTGCGGGCCATATCGACAAGCTGCTGGAAGGTCGTGACGCCCAGCGAGGGTTTCACCACCAGCACATTCGGAAAGCTTGCGATCAGGGAGACCGGCGCGAAGTCCTTGCGCGGATCGTAAGGCAGATGCTTGTCCAGCGTGACATTGATCGCCATCGGCGCAACGTTCGCCATGACAAGCGTGTAGCCATCCGGTTTTGCCTTGGCGACAAGCGCCGTTCCCAGATCGCCGCCGGCACCGGAGCGGTTGTCGACGACGACGGATTGATGCGTGCGTTCCGTCAGCTTCTGCGATATCAGCCGGACGACGATGTCGCCGCCTCCGCCCGGCGCGAAAGGAACAACGATGCGGATTGCCTTCGATGGATAATCGTCCGCGGCCGTTGCCGGCCGCGCCTGCCCCAATGCGAGCGGCGCTGCCATCAGGGCGCTCAGAGCCGCTGCCACGAAGCGCATATGTCCTGCTGAAAACCTCCGCTTTCCTGAGCGGTATTCGATTGCTGCCTTGCCTGTCGTCATCTCATATCCTCCCTTTTCCTGCGTCCTAGTCGGCGGTGATGCCCGCTTTCTTGACGACCCCGTCCCACTTCTCGACTTCGGATTTGATGTGGCCCGCGAATTCATCCGAGCTGGTCCCTACCGGTTCGAGGCCGAGCGCCAGAAAGCGATCCTTGATGTCCTTGTCCTTGAGTACCGTCGCGACATCGGCGCTGATCTTGTCCACGATCGGCTTAGGGGTCTTGGCCGGGGCAAGCAGGCCGTACCACGAGATGACCTCGAAACCCGGAACGCCGGCCTCCGCAATGGTCGGCACATCGGGCAGAAGCGGTGACCGCGTCGGCGTCGAGACGCCCAGCGCAACGAGCTTGCCGGCCTTGATCTGCGGCAATGCCTGCGGCAATCCGGCAAAGGCCATCTGAACCCGCCCGGAAATGAGATCGGTGATGCCATCCGCTCCCTGGTAGGGAACGTGGACGATGTCGACACCCGCCATGCTCTTGAAGAGTTCGCCGGCAAGATGCAGCGAACTGCCGACGCCTGCAGACGCGTAACTCAGCTCGCCGGGCTTCTGCTTGGCAAGCGCGATCAGTTCCTTGACCGACTTGGCCTGCACCTGCGGATTGATGACGAGGACATAGGGCGACGAGCTCATCAGCGAGATCGGAACGAAGTCGCTCATTTTGTAAGGCAGCGATTTGCGAAGCGCGGGGTTGATCGTCAGGCTGGCGGAGTCTGCAAGCAGCGTGTAACCGTCGCCATTCGCCTTCGCGGCGTAGCCTTCAGCGATCTGACCGCCGGCGCCGGGCCGGTTTTCCACCACGACGCTCTGCTTCCACAGCTTTCCGAGCGCCTCGGCGACAAAACGCGCGACCGTATCCGTTCCACCGCCGGGCGCAAAGCCGACGACGACCTTGACCGGACGCGTCGGGTAGCTCGGCTCCTCGGCGGATACGGCGCCGGCACCAATCGCCAGGCTGACTACCGCGGTAGCGAATATGCCTGTTATCTTTTTGCTCAAACGCATTCCAACCTTCTCCCCTTATGATTTTCTGTTTGCAGGTGCTGCGAGTGCGTCCGCGAATATCCGCGCGCTAGGCTGATCGTCGAGCGCGAGGACCAGATCGCGGATGCGCTCAGCCTCGCGCCGCGACAGGCGCAATGTCGCGTTGTCCATGAACTTCCGGATGATTTCGTCGGAACCGACGGGGCGCTCCGCGGCACCCCGATTGATGTCTTCCCGCCATTCGAAAACCTGGCCGTCTCGCAGCGTGACCCGAACCTCGCCGGAGAAATAGCGCGGATAGGCGGTGTCGTGATCGACGCGGTATTCCACCTTCTCGGCCAGCGCGACGATGGTCGGATCGGCATAAAGCTCGAGTTCGGGCAATCCGAGCCTTCCATGGATCAGACCGCAGGCAACCACGAAGGGGAGGCTGAACTGCGCCGCATAGCTCGAATGCGGATGCCGTCTCTGCTCGAGAGGCTCGCAGACGATCTTCACCGCATGCGGCGGAATAGCCGTTTCGATACGAACGATATCTTCCGGGCGGAAATGATGGGCGTGGTTGATCGCAATGGCGGCATCGATGCATGCGATGCTGAGCTGACAGGCCGGAAACGGCTTGATCGCGACACGGGTGACTTCCCATGTCTCGCCAAGACCCGACGTCGCCGCCGGAAGATCGATCGCCGCGCCGTTGACGCCGAGATGCGTGTTGAAGAGACCGAATTGTCCTTCATAGGCAAGGGTCGGCCCGGTGACACCGACGGCCGCGAGCTTGGCCGCCGTGATCCCGCAGACCGCTGCCCATCCGGGATGAAGCCGCTTGGTACCTGCTCCCTCCAGGCTGTATTCCCGCGTTCCCGACGCCATGCTGAGCACGATGCCCTGCGCCATGATGAGCCGTTCCACGTCGAGCCTGTGCAGCCAGGAGGCAGCAATCGCCGTTCCGAATGCGGCGACCACTCCCGTTGGGTGAAAGCCGACCTGGTTCAACTCGCCCTTTGCAACCATGCCGATCCGCGCAGACGTCTCCATGGCAATGACGTAGGCCGTCAGGAGCTCCTTGCCCGAACGGTCGAGATCGGCTGCCACCGCAAGCGCCGTCGGAAAGCAGCTGGATGTTGCATGGATGACGCCCATCAGATGCGTGTCGTCGTAGTCGAGCCCGTGAGACAGCACCCCGTTCATCGTCGCGGCGTCGCGCAACGAAAGCCGCTCGCGAAAACCAATCACCGCGGATTGGCCGCTACCGAATTGCGTCAGAGCGGAGAGCGTCGTTGCAGCAAATCCATAGGTAGAGGACGCATAGGCGATGCCGACGGCGTCCAGGATCAAAAGCTTGGCGGCCGATACAGCTTCTGCGGGAATCGATTGAAAATCGAGGCCCTTGGCAAAATAGGCCAATCGTTGCGAAATCGAAGGCGCGTGCGGGTTCCGGGCCTGGTCTAGCCTGCCTTTTTCTTCGTCGCTCGGCACCTTCGCTTCCATTCCCGCCTCCCGAAATGCTCTCTAGGGTTAGGGGAGGTGCCGGTGGGAGGTCAAAGAAGTTTAGTGCAGGTAATTATAACCAAAAAGCAGGGGATCTGGTTTCAATAAAACCCCGACGCAGATGAAATCAGGTCTGAAATCGATATTGCTGAACAATATCAGCCATGCCTCGACATGTGGAGCGATCGCTTCAGGTGATCCACGAAGTCATTCATGACAAGCGACCGCGGCGCCGTCTTTGCGCTGATGAGCAACGTTTTCGCCTGGATCTGGGGAACGAGCGGGAGGGTGACCACGCCGGGAATTCCAAGCGTGTCGACCAGCATCGTATCAACGATCGCCACGCCCGCGCCGAACCGCGCAAGGACGATGCCGGTCAGGGCGATGCTGACCTGCATCGTAACGAAGGGGGCGATATCCGCGTCGCTGAATGCACGATCGATATAGGGCCGGAAGACGATCTGCGGCAGGTAGGTGATGATCGGATAAGGTTCGACATCACGGATGTGCACCTCCGACTGGCGGGCCAGCGGATGGGTGTCGGGCACGACGCAGCCGAGGCTCCAGCTCATCAGCACCTCCGTATCGACCATCTGGCTCACAACGGGTTCGTGGACGACGCCGAGCTCGACCTCGCGATTGATGACGCGGTCGAGAACCTGCGGCGAGGTCAGCGACTGCAGCGAGCATGTGACGTTTGGCCGGCTTGCGGCGAATGACGCGACGCTTTCCGCCAGATACCCATTGGCGATCGGAAACGCCGCGGCGATCGAGAGCGAGCCGATCCGGCCTCCAACCAGATCGTTCGTCAGGCGTCCGATGGCGTCGAGCCGTCCGAACACCGCAGCGACATCCGGAAAAAGTGCTTCGGCTTCCCTCGTCGGCCTGAGGCGGCCGCCCGTCCGTTCAAAAAGCTTCAGCTTCAGCCGGCTTTCGCAATGTTTGAGGATCGCGCTGA
Organism: Rhizobium sp. P32RR-XVIII; assembly: GCF_012641395.1. GTDB lineage: Bacteria > Pseudomonadota > Alphaproteobacteria > Rhizobiales > Rhizobiaceae > Rhizobium. Next base: position 182,217 of record NZ_JABAIH010000008.1, read on the forward strand.
TCGCGGGCTGGCTGACATTGAGCAGATCGGCGGCCGCCGTTACGGACCCCGTTACCATGATGGCATGAAATACCTCGAGCTGCCGCAGATTCATCGTCGACGATCGTTCAAGCGCTTCACTCATGGCGTTCCTCCCTGCTGGCACCAGATGCATCATAACCTCAGTTTATGACATGCCGCAATTATATGATTGGTTATTTATCCCCAACCCGGTGATGGTGATTGCAACACGGCTAACAGGCCTACCCGCATCGAAGGTGACAGGGACATGATCCGCCCAACAATTGCAGTCCTCGATCCATTTCATCCGAAGATCATCGAAACAATAGCGGACGCCATGCCGGAAGGCTGGCGCATGAACGTCGCTGCCGACGAGAGTTTCGAAGAATGCCGCAAGGCGGTGCGCGACGCGGATGTCCTCTTCCAGATGACGGCCCCGCTGCCGCCGGAGTTGCTGGCCGAAGCGCCAAAGTTGCGCTTCATCCAGAAACTGGGCGCGGGCCTCGATTCGATCGATCTCAAGCTTTGCCTCAGCCGGGGCATCGGCGTTGCCAGATTGCAGGCCGGAAATTCGATTCCCGTTGCCGAACACACGCTACTGCTCATGCTGGCGGCCTACAGGCGGCTGCCGCAGCTTGACCGCGAAACACGCGGAGGCGACTGGAACCGCGAGGCGGCGCGTGCCATCAGCCGGCAGATGCACCAGAAGACAGTCGGTCTCGTCGGCTTCGGCGCGATCGGCCGGGCAGTCGCGAAGCTTCTCACCGGTTTCGATGTGCGGATCGTCTATTACGATCCGATCCATGCACCGAAGGATGTCGAGAGCGAGCTTCGGGTGGAATGGCTTTCGTTCGCAGAGGTGCTGTCGCAATCCGATATTGTCTCATTGCATCTGCCGCTGAACGCGGAGACCCGACACCTTATCAACGCCGAGCGGCTTGCGGCGATGAAACCGGGAAGCGTGCTGATCAACTGCGCCCGCGGCGGCATCGTCGATGAGACGGCACTGCACGACGCGCTGTCTGGCGGCAAACCCGCCATGGCGGCAATCGACACCTTCACCACAGAGCCACCTTCGGGCAGTCCGTTGCTCGCCCTGAACCAGACCATCCTGACGCCGCACACGGCAGGTGGCACCGTCGACAACTTCAAGCCGGTCGCCGAGCGTGCGGTGCGGAACGCCGAACTCTACCTGACCGGCAAGGAACTGTCCCCGCTGGAGCTCATCGTCGCGCCGGAGAGGCGCGCCGCGACCTTCGATGTTCAAGCCTGAGACCGGAAAAGAGTTCGCCATCATGACCCCTTGCCCTTTCCTGATCGACAATCAATGGCGCCAAGGCGCCGGCAAACCCTTCCTCTCGATCAATCCAGCCGACGGAAGCGTAGCCGGAGAAATAGCGGGTGCCGATGCGTCCGACATCAACGAGGCGGTGGCGGCGGCCCGCAGGGCGCTTGTCCACCCTTCCTGGGCCAATCTGAAGGCCCATGAGAGAGCGCGGCTCCTTTATCGCATGGGCGACCTCGTGCGCACTAACGCCGATGACCTTGCGCGGACGCAGATGCGGGACAACGGCAAGACGTTCGCGGAATGTCGTGCACAGGCCGAAAGTGCGGCATCAACATTTCAATATTATGCCGCCGTCTGCGAGACGTTCGAAAGCGAAGTCAACACGCAGCGTGGCCCCAGCATGACGATGACCGTCTACGAGCCGGTCGGTGTCGTGGCAGCCATCACGCCATGGAATTCGCCGTTGACGCTCGAGGCACAGAAGCTTGCCCCGATCCTCGCCGCTGGCAACACCGTCGTCCTCAAGCCGTCCGAGGTCACTCCGCAGGTCGCGCTCTCCTACGCACGGCTGTTCGTGGAAGCCGGTTTTCCGGCAGGTGTGGTCAACGTCGTCACCGGCGCCGCAGATGTCGGTCGCGCGCTCGTCGATCATGACGACATCGATATGATCAGCTTTACCGGCGGTACGGCATCGGGGCGTGCCATCGCCGAGAACGCCGGACGGCGCCTGCGGCCGGTCGTGCTCGAACTCGGCGGAAAGTCGCCGCATATCGTCTTTGCCGACGCCGATGTCGCCAAGGCCGCGAAGACGGTTTCGGACGGGATTTTTTCTGGCGGCGGACAATCCTGCATCGCCGGCTCCCGTATCTTTGTCGAGGCGTCCATCTTCGACAGCTTCCTCGACCAATTGTATCGCGAGGCGCAGGACTACCGCCTCGGACCGCCGGACGATGCCGCGGCCCGCATGGGACCGATGGTCAGCTTCGCGCATCGCGACAATGTCGCCAAAGCCGTCGACAGCGCCCGCGCAGAGGGCGGAAGGGTGGTGGTCGGCGGCGATATTCCCGCTTCGGAAGCCTTGGCCGGCGGTGCCTACTATCCGGCGACCCTGATCACCGGCGTCAGCAATCAGGCACGGGTCTGCCAGGAGGAAATCTTCGGCCCCGTCGCAGTCGTTCTGCCGTTTGCGAACGAGGCAGAGCTCGTCAGTAACGCCAACGAAACGGATTTCGGCCTGGCAGCGGGTCTCTGGACCAGCGACTTCGCCAAGGCCTGGCGGGTGGCGCGTGCCATCCGGGCAGGCACGGTATGGATCAACACCTACAAGGAAATGTCGATCTCGGTTCCTTTCGGCGGCTTCAAGCAAAGCGGCCTCAATCGCGAGAAAGGACGCCTTGGCATGCGCACCTATCTCGAGCCGAAAGGCGTCTATTGGCGCGTTTCCTGAGCCTTTCAACCTAAACGAACAACGCGCCGTGATGGCGGAACTATTCAAATCGAGGAGATAATCATGCCGACAACCGTCGAAGTGATGGCTGACGCCTTCAAAGAAGCAGGAACCCCCTTCATCGTGGGCCATCCGGGCGGCGAGTCCGTGGAGCTCATGGATGCGGCCCGCCAGCGCGACATGCGCTTCATCCTGATGAAGCAGGAGACAGCCGGAGCCATACTGGCCTCCACCTGGGGGGAAATCACCGGTTCGCCAGGCGTGTGCCTCTCGACGAGAGGACCGGGCTCGACGAACATGGTCAACGGTGCGGCCTATGCCGCGCTCGATCGGGCGCCGCTGATCATGATCACCGACCGCTACGGCAACCCTGCCCATGAGATCGGACTGCGGCAACGCCTCGATCAGCGAGCCGTCTATGGGCCGCTGATGAAGTGGGGAACGACGATCGATGCGCGGATCATCCACCAGCAGCTGCGGCGCGCCATGCGGACGGCGACAGCCGTGGCACCCGGCCCCGTTCAATTCGATTTCCCCCACGACGAGACGACCAAGGAAGCAAAGCCGCTTGCCGTGCCGCCGCCGCTGATGCCGAACACGCTTCAGCCCGAGCCGGATCCCTTGGCGCTGCGCCCGCTCGCGCAGCGGATCGCGCAGGCCCGCAAGCCGATCATCCTCGCCGGGCTGGGCGTCCTGTGGGATCGGGCATCCGAGGAGGTGGTGCGCTATGCCGAACAACTCGGCGCGCCGGTTCTGGTGACCTCGAAGTGCAAGGGCGTCATTGCCGAAGATCATCCCTTGAGAGCCGGCTGCATCATCGGCGGCATCATCGAGCGCAAGCTCGTCAGTGCGGCCGATCTCATCATCACGATCGGGCTTGACGGTATCGAACTGCAGCCGATGCCCTGGCCTTACAACATTCCCGTCGTCTCCATCGCCAACATCCCGTCGCTCGATGCGCTGGTGCCGGCGGAGGTCGAAGTCGTTGGCGAATTGAAAGGGCTTCTCAAGGGACTGACCGAGCTCAGTTCGGCAGGCGGAAACTGGGGCGAAAAGGCGGCTGCGACCTTCCGTCAGGACGTTATCGACGCCCTGAACACGCCGAGCAAGGGTTTGTCGCCGCAGCGTGCCATGGAGGTCGCCCGGGCGGTCCTGCCCCGTGACACGATCGCAACCTGCGACGCCGGCGCAAGCCGCCTGCTGATCGTCCAGAAATGGCAATCCTACGGCCCGCGCGAATTCCTGACTTCCAACGGCCTCGGCTCGATGGGATATGCCGTGCCGGGAGCGCTCGGCGCTCGACTTGCCTATCCGGACAGGCCGGTGGTCGCGTTCACCGGCGACGGCGGCTTCCTCATGGCGATTGCCGAACTGCAGACGGCCGTGCGCGAAAACCTGCCGATCATCGTCGTCGTGCTCGACGACCAGGAGATCGGCCTCATCCGGGTCAAGCAGGAGATCAAAAAGATCCCAAAATACGGCATTTCGGTCGGCGGATGCGACTGGGAAAAGCTCGCCCAGGGTTTCGGTGCGGACGGCGTGACCGTCGACACGGAAAACGGCCTTCAGGACGCCCTCAAGGTCGCCCTTAAGACCGGCAAGACGACTGTTGTCGCGGTACGGATCGACGGATCGGGCTATGTCGACCAGTTCAACGCCCTGCGCGAGCTTTGAGCGCAGCGGTCCTGGTTTTTGCGAAGCGGCAGCGGCCAACGCCCACAAAGGAACGCCCTTGCCGCTTCCGCCACGCATCGCCGCTGTGTTCGTGCGGCCGATGATCACGGCTCCCGCCTTGCGCCAGTTTCGAATCCCGCGACTGTCAACCTCCGCAATTCTGTCCCTACGCGCCACAGCACTCCAGCTCCAGAGCGCTGTTTCGGAGGAGCCCAGGAAAGACCGAAGCCGCCGAAATGCACTTCATCGAGGCAAAAGCGCAGGTTCCATCCAGACAAAATCGGTAACTGGGCTGCCCTGCAAACCCCTTCATCCATCATAATTTTTCACGGCGACTTAAAGGAAAAAGGGCGGTGATGTGCTAACATCCCGGCTCTGGCCAACTTGGGTGGACGAACTGGAGACGAATGTTGCGGCCAGTTTGCCAGGAGAGCTGGGCCTGGCGGTGAAAGTCCTGCAGATGACCCCAACTTTTCGGTTCGGCACTGAAGATGACGGCAGTTTCCAGCTTCTATGGGAAGACGGCGAACGCGTCTTCTGCCGGGGGTGGCATCTCGACCCTGACGGGACACGTAAGCCCGTGCTCGCGGTGCTGCCCGCCGCGGAGCATCCGACGCCCGCCAGTCTCGATCGTCTCGCTCACGAATATGGATTGAAGGACGAACTGGACAGCGCATGGGCGGCGCGGCCGCTGGAGCTCGTGCGTGAACACGGTCGGGCCGTGCTGGTGATCGAGGACCCCGGCAGCGAGCCGCTCGACCGGCTGCTCGGTGCTCCGATGGAGATGGGAGAGTTCCTGCGCCTGGCCGTCAATATCGCCGCGGCCGTGTGTCAGGTCCACCAGCAAGGTCTCGTTCACAAGGACATCAAGCCGGCGAACATCCTGCTCGCCGGCGCGGGCGGAGAGGTGCGGCTGACTGGCTTCGGCATCGCCTCGCGCCTGCGCCGCGAGGAGCAGGCGCCGAAACCTCCCGAGTCCATCAGCGGAACCCTGGCTTACATCGCGCCCGAGCAGACAGGACGCATGAACCGGTCGGTCGACTCCCGAAGCGACCTCTACTCACTCGGCGTGACCTTCTACCAGATGCTTACGGGCAATCTGCCCTTCACGGCCGCCGATCCGATGGAATGGGTACACTGCCATATCGCCAGGACGCCGGTCCCGCCCGCTGAGCGGTGCAAGACGGTACCCACCATGATCTCAGCGATCGTCGTGAAGCTGCTCGCCAAAACGGCCGAGGAGCGCTACCAGACTGCCGCCGGGGTCGAGCAGGATCTTCGACGCTGCCTGACGCAGTGGGAAGCTCAGGGGCGGGTCGACGCCTTTCCACTGCGCCAGTACGACACGCCGGATCGGCTCCTGATCCCCGAAAGGCTCTACGGCCGCGAGCGGGAGGTCGCGACGCTGCTCGCCGCCTTCGACCGTGTCGTCAAGGGCGGCGCTCCGGAGCTGGTACTGATCTCCGGCTATTCCGGCATTGGCAAGTCCTCCGTCGTCCATGAACTGCACAGCAGCTTGGTACCGCCGCGTGGCCTATTCGCCGCGGGCAAGTTCGACCAGTATAAACGCGACATCCCGTATTCGACGTTGGCGCAGGCGTTTCAGAGCCTCATCCATCCGCTTTTGGGAGAAAGCGAAGCTGAGTTGGGCGGCTGGCGCGATGCTTTTCTGGAGGCGTTGGGCCCGAACGGACAGCTCATGATCGATGTGGTCCCCGAGTTGCGACTCATCATTGGAGAGCAGCCCCCAATACCTGATCTTCCACCCCAGGACGCCCAAGGCCGCTTCCAGCTGGTATTCCGGCGCTTTATCGGCGTATTCGCCCGGTCCGAGCATCCGCTCGCGCTGTTCCTCGACGATTTGCAATGGCTGGATGCAGCGACGCTGGATCTCGTCGAACATCTGCTGGCGCAGCCGGATGTGCAGCATCTGCTGCTGATTGGTGCTTATCGGAGCAATGAAGTCGAAACCACGCATCCGCTGCGGCGCAAGCTCAAAGCTATTCGGCAAGCGGGAGCCATCGTCCATGACATTGCTCTTGCGCCTCTTCGCCAGAGGGACTTGGCGCAACTGATCGCGGATGCCGTTTGCGGCACGCCGGAGGGGGCTCTCCCCCTTGCGCGGCTGGTGCACGACAAGACGGCCGGCAATCCATTTTTCGCCATCCAGTTCGTTTCGGCCCTCGCCGACGAGGGACTGCTCACCTTCGACCACAAGCCGGCGCGCTGGTCGTGGGACATCGAACGCATTCGCGCCAGGGGATACACCGATAACGTGGCGGACCTCATGGTGGGCAAGTTGAACCGTCTGCCCGTTGAAACACAGGGAGCGATGCAACAACTCGCTTGTCTCGGAAACGTCGCGGCCATCAGGACGCTGTCCCTGGTTTCTGGCACCGCGGAGGCGCGGGTTCATTCGGACCTATGGGCGGCCGTCCGCGCCGAGCTGGTTAAGCAACAGGAAGGATTCTATAGGTTCATCCATGACCGGGTACAGGAGGCGGCTTACTCGCTGATCCCGGAAGGCTTACGGGCCGAGGCCCATCTGCGGATCGGCAGGCAACTGGCAGCGCATACGCCTCCCGAGCAGCGTGAGGAGGCGATCTTCGAGATCGTCAATCAGCTTAACCGAGGCGCGCCTTTGATTTCGTCGCAGGATGAACGTGAGCAACTGGCTGAGCTCAACCTGATTGCGGGCAAGCGCGCCAAGGCGGCGACAGCCTATACCTCGGCGTTGAAGTATCTTGCGGTCGGCGAAATGCTGCTGTCCGAGGCGAGCCGGAAACGCAACTACCCACTCTTCTTTGCTGTTGAATTCCACATGGCCGAGTGCGAATTGCTGACGGCTGATTTGGCAGCGGCGAACACTCGGCTTTCGATGCTGGCACGGCTTTCCAGAGACGTGCATGATATCGCTGCCGTCGCACGTTTGCGCCTGACGCTTTACACGACTTTGGACCAGAGCGACAGCGGCGTGGAGGTCTGTCTTGAATACCTCCAACGGGTCGGCACCCAATGGTTACCGCATCCGACGAGAGAGGAAGTGCGTCGCGAGTACGATCGAATCTGGTCGCAGCTCGGAAGCCGGTCAATAGAGAGCCTCATCGACGGGCCTTTGATGAATGACGCAGACGCTCTAGCCACTCTCGATGTTCTGACCGAGGTCGTGACGCCGGCACTGTTCACCGATGATAATCTGGTTTCACTCGTCATCTGCCGGATGGTCAATCTCAGTCTCGAGCATGGTAACAGCGATGGATCATGCTTCGCCTACGTCTGGCTTGGCATGATTGCTGGACCGCACTTCGGTAACTATGAGGCCGGATTCCGCTTCGGCCAACTCGGCTACGACCTGGTGGAAAAGCGTGGATTGCAACGTTTTCAGGCGCGTACCTATATGTCCTTCGGAAATCTCGTCATGCCATGGACGAGACACGTCAAGACCGGCCGCGATTTGGTGCGTCGCGCTTTCGACGCCGCGAACAAGATAGGCGATCTCACGTTTGCGGCTTATACCTGCAACAACCTGAACACGAATCTTCTCGCGGCGGGTGACCCGCTCGCCGAGGTAGAACTCGAAGCAGAGCATGGTTTTGCGTTTGCGAAGAAGGCGCGGTTTGGTCTCGTCATCGACATTATCAAGGCCCAACTTGGGCTTGTCCGGACGCTTCGCGGATTGACGCCGAAGTTCGGCTCCTTTGATAGTGAGCAATTTAATGAGCTCGGTTTCGAACGCCATTTGGCGAGTGACTCGCGCCTGGCGCTCCCCGAGTGCTGGTACTGGATCAGAAAGCTGCAGGCGCGCCTCTTTGCCGGCGACTATGCCGCCGCCATTGACGCTTCATCAAGGGCGCAACGGCTGCTTTGGACATCTCCGTCTTTCTTTGAAGTGGCTGAGTATCACTTCTACAGTGCGTTGTCCCATGCTGCGTTCTGTGGCTCTGCCACGGCTGGCCAAAGCCGGCAGCATGCCGAGGCTCTCGCTGCCCATCACAAACAATTGCAGGTCTGGGCGGAGAACTGCCCGGAAAACTTCGAGAACCGCGCTGCCTTGATCGGTGCCGAGATCGCCCGCATCGAAGGCCGCACGCTCGACGCCATGCGGCTCTACGAACAGGCCATCCGCTCGGCCCGCGCAAACGGCTTCGTCCACAACGAAGCGCTCGCCCATGAATTGGCTGCGCGCTTCTACGCAGGTCATGACTTCGAGGATATCGCCCAGCTGTATCTACGGAATTCCCGGTATGGATACCTGCGCTGGGGAGCAATCGGCAAGGTCCGCCAACTGGATCAATTCTACCCTCAACTCGCGGAGCCACAGGCCGTTCCACTTCCGACGAGTACGATCGGGACACCCGTCGAACAACTCGATCTCGCGACGGTGATCAAGGTATCGCAAGCGATATCGGGTGAGATCGTGCTGGAGAAGCTGATTGATACGCTGATGCGCACGGCTCTCGAAAACGCTGGAGCCGGGCGTGGCCTGCTGATCTTTCCGAGAGGAGGCGAGCTCCGGGTCGAGGCCGAGGCGGAAACGACCGGCGGCGATGTCGCCGTCCATCTCCGTCCCGAGCCGAGCACGGCCCCCATGCCGGGAGCAATCGCTAATTTCGTCGCCCGGACCGGAGAACCCGTAATCCTCGACGATGCGGCAGCAGAAAACGACTTCAATGATGCGTACATCCGCGACAACAAGCCCCGCTCGGTGCTTTGCCTGCCGCTGATCAAGCAAGGCCGGATGGTTGCGCTGCTCTATCTCGAGAACAATCTAGCGCCGCGCGTCTTCACGCCGGCCCGCATGGCGGTCCTCAAGCTGCTTGCGTCGGAGGCGGCGATTTCGTTGGAAAATAGCCGCCTCTATCGTGACCTCGAGGAGCGCGAGGCCAAGATCCGGCGCCTGGTCGATGCCAATATCATCGGGATTTTGATCATGACTCTGGAAGGCGAGATCATCGAGGCCAACGACGCGTTCCTGAAGTGCGTGGGCTACGACCGCGAGGATCTTGCAGCGGGACATATCCGCTGGACGAAGCTGACGCCCCCCGAGTGGCGATCCGTCGGCGAGCGGGCGGCGGCCGATATCCGCGCCAGGGGGAGCTGCGACCCGTTCGAAAAGGAATATATCCGTAAAGACGGCAGCCGGGTGCCAGTGCTGATCGCCAGTGCCGCCTTCGACGAGGCGCGCAGCAAGGCGGTCATATTCGTACTCGACCTCACCGAGCTCAAGCGCGCCGAAGCGGAGGCCCGGGCCAGCGAGCAGCGGTATCGCGACATGCAGATGGAGCTGGCACATGCCAACCGGGTCGCGACCATGGGGCAGCTTACCGCCTCGATCGCCCATGAGGTCAATCAGCCGATCGCTGCAACCGTCACCAATGCCCAGGCTGCATTGCGCTGGATGGACATGGAGCAGCCGGATCTCGCAGAAGTCCGCCAGGCGCTTGATCGGATCGCCAGGGACGGCAGGCGGGCTGGCGAGGTCATTAGCCGCATACGCGGGCAGATCAAGAAAGCCCCACCACAGCAAGACGTGGTCGACATCAATGAAACAATTGACGAGGTGATCAGCCTTGCCCGGAGCGAAATCACCAAGAACGGGATAAAGGTGGACAGGCAGTTCGCCGATCGCCTGCCGCTCCTGCAGGGCGACCGGGTGCAACTGCAGCAGGTGATCCTGAATCTGGTCATCAACGCTACCGAAGCCATGGGCACCATGATCGACGGTTCACGAGAGCTGCGGGTTCGGACGATGAAGGACGGCGCCAACTGCCTGTGCGTGGCCGTGGCTGATACAGGCCCCGGCCTGGGACCGGAGTTGCTCGAACTGATTTTCAGTCCCTTCTACACGACCAAGCCTGGCGGCATGGGCCTCGGTCTGTCGATCTGCCGTTCGATCGTCGAAGCGCATGGAGGTCGATTGTGGGCTGAGGCAGACAGCCCTCGCGGCGCGGTCTTTCAATTTACCCTGACTTCAGTAGCGGGTCCGCCTCTTCCCGCTGAACATGCCGACACGCTCGTGGGTGGTTAGTCCGTGGCTCTGACCGGATCGTGGTCGGTGGCCGTTCGACGGTGCCCGCGTTCACGAGCTCAGGAAGCAGGCGAGCTGGTGACATATACCCGGCAGGGCGCAGAACAGTCCGGCGAGATCGTTCGCAAGGCTGTCACGGCCATGGAGCGCCATCGCTGATCCTCGAACCCACCCGCCAGCTACGTGCAAGCCGCCTCCAATACACATCCTGAGGGTGCATGATTCCTAAGATGCGAAATCGTGCATTCAAGCCGCAGGAACTGCGGTTAATCCCGTTTACGGCCCAAAGGGACCGTTCTTCCATAGAGGTTTAGATGGTGAGCTTAAATCCCTCAGTTTACGGAAATCCGGCTTTGGCTTTGGCAATTCACAGACCGGAAGCCTTGGCAGCGCATCAGGCGAAGCCGATAAACACGACGGGCGGACCTTCGGTAAATCTAATCCCCGGCGACGGAAATGTAGATGACTTCATCTACGATCCCGCCGGCAACTTTACTTCAGGCCGCGAGAATCTTCCTGATTCGGCTACACAAGAATCCGGTGCACCAGCGAGTGACGTGTCTGCAAATCTTTGGGAACATCCTGGTAAATCTCAAAAGGATATAGAGAAGAACAATCCCGCCTATCGACATTTTCAAGAATTGATCGCTGAAAGCGGAGGATACGAAGAAAATGCCATCAAAGACATCGCGGCCAGCCCGCAAAACCAGGCTATGAAGGAGGCGGTCGTCCGCGACGAAGCACCGAAACGTGCCAACGACCTGATCATGTGGACGAGTGGCCTCAATAACTTCATTGCCGCGTCGAAAACAGAGCAATATCAGACGGATGAAGCCTATCGGAATAAAATAGACGCGCTAACTGGCCGTCTGAAGGACATTATTTCGAACAATGTCCGCTACTTGACCAACCACACGAGCGTGAGCGGCACGTTAATTCGGGCCAATAACGACGGCACATATTCCATCCCTGATTTCACGATCGGTTACGATGGAGACGTGCTCTATGCGCATTCTTCCACTGGCGGATCGCCCAATGCAATTTGAGACCCTATTCAGCTAAACCAGCCGGAGATGTGGAAAGTAGCAGCGAAGCGACGTAGTCGCTCTTGAAAGGGACTCCACCGCAGACCTGTGAATTCGATTCCGGCGGCATAACGATGATTTATGGAACTAACGGCGTGGCGCGAGACTCAAGCTTGCGTTGCCGTCTCGGGTTTCGTGTTGCTGAGGCGCACGAAGCTCATGGAGATGTGCGAGCGGCGAATGTGGCTCGCGGCGCTGACATCGCCGATCTCGACGGCGGTACGAACCTCGGCGATTTCGCGGGCAAAGATTGCCACCTCTTGTGCGAGGTTCATTTGGGAAATCGATTTGAGCCAGATCCGAGCGGTCTGATAGTAGAGGCGTTCGGAGATTTCGCGCAACGGTTCGTTCTCGGTCAGCCGCATCAGGCCGTGGAAGAAATCGATATTGAGCTGGGCGAAGGCGCGTGGATCGGGCTTCTGCTGCAGTTCGCTTCCACGGCGTTCGAGTTCACGGAATAGCCCAATCGTTTCGGGCGTCGGCGGAACGGGTGACAGTTTTCCGACCAGTTCGGCAAGTTCCATGCGAAGCTGATAGACTTGGACGAATGCGTCGATTTCCACATCCGTCACTATCGTGCCCACGCCATGCACGGATCGCAGGAGACCCTGGGATTCGAGCCAGCCGAGCACGCGCCTGAGCGGCGTCCGGCTGATGCCGAATTCGGCGGCGAGCGCTTCTTCGCTAAGCCGTGTTCCCGGCGGATAGTCAAGAAGGCAGATACGATTTCTGAGCAGCGTATAGATGCGCTGAAAGCGTTCGCGCGAGGCGTTCACCTGCGTTTCGTCACCGCCGCCGGACTTCGCCGCTCTAGCCATCTCGTAATCGTTGTCCGTCTCATATTCACGCATGGACGATGGATCCTTTGTCGGGTCTCATCGTCCCTTACATCAAGTGATGAGCCTCTGCTTCAGTCCGCTTAGCATATCCAGACAGGCCTTCAACTGATCGAGGCTTACAAATTCGTCTGGCTTGTGGGCCTGGGCGATGGAACCCGGTCCACAGACCACGGTAGAGATGCCGAGCTGCTGGAAGAGCCCAGCCTCCGTGCCGAAGGAAACGACATCCGCGGTCGTTGCGCCGGTTAGCGCGGAGACGATCGCCCGGGCCTCGTTTTCCGTCGTCGGCTCGAGGCCGTCGATCTCGCCCACCACATGCGTGTGGATGGACGCCGAGGGACAGACCGAACGCATGGAGGGAAGCAGGACTTCCTCACAATAGGCCCTTATATGGCTTTTGACATAGTCAACATCCGCCCGGCGGATCGGCCGCATCTCCCATTCGACGGCGCAATGACCGGCGATCACATTGCGGGCCGTGCCGCCTTGGATGCGGCCGGCCTGCAGCGTCGTCCATGGCGGGGTGAAGGGGCTCGCCGGAACCGCCTCCCGAAGCTCTTTGCCGATCTCCAGCAGCCGGCCAATATAGCGAACCGCGTATTCAATGGCATTCACGCCGAGATCGGGATTGGAAGCGTGCCCCTCCAGTCCGGTGAATTCGGTCGTGTATTCATAGCAGCCCTTGTGCCCTTCGATGATGCGCATCTCGGTCGGCTCGCCGATGATGGCGACCGAGGGCTTGATCTCGATGCGCCTGAGTTCGGCAGCCAGCTCCTGGCCGCCAAGGCAGCCCACTTCCTCATCGAAGGTAAAGGCGAAGTGAACCGGCCTCCTGAGATCGAGGCTCGCATAGTCCGGCGCTATGGCGAGTGCTGCGGCGATGAACCCCTTCATGTCGCAGGTGCCGCGGCCGTAAAGACGCCCATCCGCCTCGCGCAGCGAGAACGGGTCTGATTGCCACTCGTCCCCGTCCGCCGGCACGACGTCGGTATGGCCTGATAGCACGATGCCGCCATCGCATTCCGGCCCGATGGAGGCGAAGAGGTTCGCCTTCGTTCCGCTCTGGTCGCGCATCACGGAGACACGCGCCCCGCAATCGTTCAGGCGGTCCGCGGCGTAAGCGATCAGCGCGAGGTTGCTGTCGGACGAGACAGTCGGAAAGGCGACGAGATCGGCAAGGATCGAGCGCGTCTCGGAAATGAGCATTCTATCAGTCCTTGACGATCAGCTTGCGCGGTCTGTTGCAGAGGCATTCCGCGGCGCCATTTTCGCGGATCAGGATGGTCTCGGTGATTTCCATGCCCCAGTCCTGCATCCAGAGGCCCGGCATGAAATGGAAGGTCATGCCCGGTTCGAGTACGGACTGATCCTCCTCGCGCAACGAGATCGTGCGCTCGCCCCAGTCCGGCGGGTAGGAGAGGCCGACCGGATAGCCGCAGCGGGCGCCGCGCTCGATGCCCGCACGCTCGAGCGGCGCGGCAAGCGCCTTGGCGATGTCGCAGGCCCGGTTGCCGGCGCGCGCGGCCTCCAGACCGGCTTCGAGACCCTCGACAAGGGCCTTCTCTGCCTCGAGCAGGAAGGCGGGCGGCTTGCCGAGAAAAACGGTCCGGCAGAAAGGTGCGTGATAGCGACGGTAGCAGCCGGCGATTTCGAAGAAGGTCGCGGTTCCCGTTTCGGTTTCCCGATCGTCCCATGTCAGGTGCGGTGCGGCGGCGTCGCTGCCGCTTGGAAGCAAGGGCACGATCGCCGCATAGTCACCCCAAGCGTCGCCGGTGCCGCGCACGGCGTCGCCAAGGATGTCGGCGACCAGCTCGTTCTTCTTCAGGCCCGGCCGCATGCGCTCCGCAATACCGTCCACGATCTTTTCGGAAATGCGTGCTGCCTTGCGCATGAAGGCGATTTCCTCGCCGCTCTTGACGTTCCGCTGCCAGTTGACGAGCGCGGTCGCGTCGACGAGATCCGCGTCCGGCAGTTCTTCCCGCAAAGTCAGGTAGGCCTTGGCGGAGAAATAATAGTTCTCAAGTTCGAGGCCGATGCGTCTGTTGCCGTAGCCCTTGTCCCGCAGGATTGCCGCCAGCGCCTGCATGGGGTGGCGCTCGGTCGACTGCACGTAATTGTCGGCGTAGAAGGTGACGCGGTCATCGGCCATCCAGACGGTGCGATAGGCGCCGTTGGCGTCCTGCCTGCGGCCCCACCAGATGGGGTCCTCGTCGTGGAACACGATGACGCCCTGATGCACGTAGAAGGACCAGCCGTCGTAACCGGTCAGCCAGGCCATGTTGGAGGGATCCTCCACGAAGAGAACATCGATCCCCTTCTTCTCCATGGCCGCGCGGGTCTTTGCCAGACGGCGGAAAAACTCATCCTGGGAAAAGGGCAAGCGCTTGACGATCATGGTTCCTCCGGGAGTGACGTTTATTCGTGCAGATGCTGTATTTGTGTACAAGGTATCTTAATTGAGGCTACAAATCCCAAAAAATAGCAAGAAAAATATTGACATTCCCGCGATCAGGATGCTGTTGTGTACAACATAATAAAAATTCGCGTGGGATCAACAAACAGAAAATGGGAGCAAATCATGAATCGGAAAATGCTTGGGGCGGCTGCGGCCACCGCAATTCTCGTGGCCTTCGGCGCCAGCGCGGCAGGCGCGGTCACGCTGCAGGAGATCAAGGACCGCGGCTACATCCGCGTTGCGGTCGCCAACGAAATTCCCTATGGCTTCATGGACCCGAGCGGTGCTGCGAAGGGTGCCGGACCTGATGTCGCCACAGCCGTTCTCGGCAAGCTCGGCATCGCGGCCGACAATATCCAGTGGGTGGTCACGAATTTCTCATCGCTCATTCCGGGGCTCCAGGCCAATCGCTTCGACATGACCGCTAGCGAAATGGCGATCCGCCCCGAGCGCTGCCAGAAGGTCGTCTATTCCGAGCCGAACACATCCTACGGTGAGGGTCTGCTCGTGCCGGCCGGCAATCCGAAGGGCGTGAAGACCTATTCCGACTTTGCCAAGGAAGGCATGAAGGTCGCGGTCATGGCCGGCGCCGACCAGCTTCACATGATGCAGTCGCTCGGCGTGCCGGAAGGCAACATCGTCACCATCGCAGCAAACTCCGATGCGATCTCGACCGTCTCGACCGGTCGCGCCGACGCCTATGCCGCGACGGGGCTGACGGCCAGCGAACTGGCAGCCAAGAGCGACAAGGTCGCGATCGTGGACGATTTCAAGGATCCGGTCGTCGACGGCAAGGAAGTTCGCAGCTGGGGCGGCTTCAACTTCAATTCAGACTCCAAGGATCTTGTCGAGGCCTTCAACAAGGAGCTCGAAGCCTTCAAGAAGACCGACGACTGGAAGAAGATCCTTACCGGCTATGGCTTCACGCCCGCCGATATCGAAGGCTCGTCCGCCAAGACGACCAAAGACCTCTGCGCAATGTGATCAAGCGGATCACACCGGATTACGACGGCCACTGGCCGGGGCGAAAATGGCAAAGCTCCGGCCGATCCTGTTTAGAGCGGGATGCCGGATTCAGTTTTCAGGTCGGTTCGACCTGAAATCATCCCGCTCTAGGGTGCCGGCATGTCGCCCGATAATAATGGGGAAAGCCGCGGATGCATTGGACGGAATATCTTGGCCCGCTTGCCCAGGGCGCCAAGGTCACTATCGAACTTACCGTATATTCGACCATTCTCGGCGGAATATTCTCCTTCCTGTTCGGGATCGGAAAGCTCTCGCCTAACTGGTTCGTCAAGGGCTTCTCGATCGTCTACATCGAAGTCTTCCGCGGCACATCGCTGCTCGTCCAGCTTTTCTGGCTCTATTTCGCGCTCCCGATCGCCGGTGACATGATCGGGCTCGATCTGAGGCTGCCGCCGGTCGCAGCGGGGGTGCTGGCCCTGGCGCTCAATATCGGCGCCTATGGCGCCGAGGTGGTGCGCGGTGCGATCCAGGCCGTCAGCCGCAACCAGTACGAGGCTGCGACCGCGCTCAATTTCACGCCGCGCCAGGCGCTTTTTCGCGTGGCCCTGCCGCAGGCGCTACCGGAGATGATGCCGAGTTTCTGCAACCTTGCCGTCCAGAACCTGAAGGACACGGCACTCGTATCCCTCATCAGCCTTGCCGACCTCGCCTTCAAGGCGGAACAGCTGCGCAACTTCTATCAGGACTCGACCACGATCTACATGATCATTCTATTCATGTATTTCGGCATGGCCCTGGTGCTGACGCTGATCATGCGCATCCTGGAAAACTCGCTCAGCCGCTGGCGCGGCTGCAGGAGGTAGGCCCATGCTGTTCGGATACGAATGGGATACCGCTAACGGCGAACTGGCTTTCGCGATCTCCATCCTGCCCATACTGCTGCACGGACTTCTGGTAACGATCGAAGCCTCCATCCTCGGCTTCTTCGTCGCCATGGTCATCGGCCTCCTGCTGGCCGTCCTGAAGGGCGCGCCGTCGCGGTTCATCTCGTGGCCTGCGACCTTCATCACGGAGTTCATCCGCGACACGCCGCTGCTCGTCCAGCTCTTCTTTCTCTATTACGTGCTGCCGGACTACGGCATCGTGCTGCCGGCCTTCATGACCGGCGCCCTGGCGCTCGGCATTCAGTACAGCGCTTATACTTCCGAGGTCTATCGGGCCGGTATCGATGCGATCGATCGTGGCCAGCACGAAGCATCCAAGGCGCTCGACCTGCCGCCGCGCCGCACCTTCACGCACATCATCCTGCCGCAGGCGGTGCCGCGCATCATCCCGGCGCTCGGCAACTATCTCGTTTCGATCATGAAGGACGTGCCGGTGCTGTCGGTGGTCACCGTGCTGGAAATGCTGAACGTCGCCAAGATCATCGGTGATCAGACCTTCGACTATCTGGTGCCACTGTCGATGGTCGGCGGCCTTTATCTGATCCTGACCATCTTCGCATCCGCGCTGGTGCGCTATCTCGATATTAATCTACCGAAGGGAGGTATCCCGTTAAGATGAGCGAGCCAGTCATCGTTTTCGACAAGGTCAAGAAGGCCTATGGCAACTTCGTCGTCATCAACGATCTCGATTTCACCGTTTCTCCAGGAGAAAAGGTGACGATCATCGGTCCGTCGGGTTCCGGCAAGTCGACCGTTCTCAGGATCCTGATGACGCTGGAAAAGATCAGCGGGGGCACCGTGTATGTCGGCGGAGAGCCCCTGTGGCACGAGCGCAGGAATGGCGATCTCGTCCCGGCCGGAGAGAACCATCTCCGCGAAATGCGCAAGCAGCTTGGGATGGTCTTCCAGCAATTCAATCTCTTCCCGCATATGACGGTCCTCAGAAACCTCATGGAAGCGCCGCACGTGGTGCTGGGCCTTTCCAAGGCCGAGGCCAGGGGGCGGGCTGAAGAGCTGCTGGAGCTTGTCGGCCTCAAGGAACATGCGCAGAAATTCCCGGGCCAGCTTTCCGGCGGGCAACAGCAGCGCGTCGGCATCGCCCGGGCGCTCGCCATGCGGCCCCGCATCATGCTGTTCGACGAACCGACGTCGGCGCTCGACCCGGAACTGGTCGGCGAAGTGCTGAACGTCATTCGCAGGCTCGCCTCCGAGCACGATCTCACGATGCTGATGGTGACCCACGAGATGCGCTTCGCCCGCGAGATTTCCGACCGCGTATGCTTCTTCGACAAGGGCAAAATCCACGAGGAAGGAACGCCGGCGGAGATCTTCGGCAATCCGCAGAAGGAGCGCACGCAGCAGTTCCTGAGGGCGGTGACGGAGGGGTGAATGAGCGGTCGTGAACTGATCACGCTTGCCGATGTGTTGGCTGCGCGCGCGCGGATCGCCGGTATTGCCATGCGCACGCCTCTCGTTCCCTCGCCCTTCATGACCCGAAAGGCGGGCCGGGAATTTCTGTTGAAGCTGGAGATCGCCCAGCCGATCGGTGCCTTCAAGATCCGCGGCGCGGCCAACGCGGTCGCGCGTTTGCCTGCCGAGGCAAAGGGCGTTGCCTGCTGCTCGACAGGCAATCACGGCCGGGGCGTTGCCTATGCCGCGCAAAAGCGAGGCATCCCGGCTGTCGTGTGCATGTCGTCCCTCGTCCCGCAGGCGAAGGTCGAGGGTATTCGCGCGCTTGGCGCCGATGTCCGCATCGTCGGCAGGAGCCAGGACGACGCCCAGACCGAATGCACACGCCTGTGCGCCGAGGACGGCTTCATTGAAGTGCCGCCCTTCGACCACGCCGATGTGATCGCCGGCCAGGGCACGATCGGCCTCGAGATTCTGGAGGACCGCCCGGACGTCGCCTCGTTGCTCGTTCCGCTCTCCGGCGGCGGCCTTGCGGCCGGCGTTGCGCTTGCCGCCAAGGCGATCCGGCCGGATATCCGTGTGATCGGCATTTCCATGGATCGAGGCGCTGCGATGGCCGCGTCGCTTGTCGCCGGAAGGCCGGTCGAGGTGGAAGAAGTGCCGAGCCTTGCCGATTCCCTCGGCGGCGGCATCGGACTCGACAACCGCTACACATTCGATCTCTGCCGGGAGCTGATCGACGAGATGGTTCTTGTGAACGAGGCCGAAATCTACCGGGCCATGCAGGTGCTCTATTTCGAGGATCGATTTGTGGCCGAAGGCGCAAGCGTCGTGGGACTGGCCGCCGTGCTTTCCGGGAAGCTTTCTCTGCCGGAAGGACCAACCGCCAGCATCGTCACCGGGCGCAATCTCGACATGCCGACATTCACGAAAATCATATCAGGCGAGGACGTGATGCTCGGCGACGTTTTAATGGAAGGCACGCTTTATGGCGCATGACATCGTGATCCTGGCCGAGAAGGAGCTTCGAAGGGCAGTCCCGCTCGATCTTGCCGCCATCGACATCGTTGAGCAGGCATTCGCGGCCCTTGCCACGGGCGAGGTGATCATGCCGCCGATCCTTTCGATGGCGATCCCGCAGGCCAATGGGGAGATCGATGTCAAAACCGCCTATATCCCCGGTCTCGACGGCTTCGCCATCAAGGTCAGCCCGGGTTTCTTTGACAATCCGAAAATCGGCCTGCCGAGCCTCAACGGATTGATGATCCTCCTTTCTGCGAAGACGGGCCTCGTCAAGGCTCTGTTGCTGGACAACGGCTACCTCACCGATGTGCGCACGGCCGCGGCAGGCGCCGTTGCGGCACGCCATCTGGCGCCGGCCGATGTCGTGACCGCGGGGGTAATGGGCACCGGTGTCCAGGCTCGGCTGCAGATCGAAGCGGCGCATTTCGTTCGTCCCTTCAGGCGCGTCATCGTCTGGGGCAGAGAGCTAGCGAAAGCAGAGGCCTGCGCGGCCGATCTCGCGGCACGGCTTGGCATCAAAGCGCGCGCCGAGGCGGACCCGGCGCGGCTCGTTGCCGAAAGCCAGCTCGTCATCACCACCACGCCTTCACGCGAACCGATATTGAAGGCCGAATGGCTGCATCCCGGCCTGCACATTACCGCGATGGGATCCGACCAGGAGGAAAAGAACGAGATCGACCCGAGGGCGCTCGCGAGCGCCGATCTCTATGTCTGCGACCGGGTGAGCCAATGCGAGAAGCTCGGCGAACTGCGCAGCGTGATCGCCGCCGGCCTCTGGACGACGGGAGCGCCGGCGGAACTCGGCGCGGTGCTGACCGGAAGAGCCGCTGGACGCAAGAGTGAAAGCGATGTGACGATTTCGGACCTGACGGGTACGGGAGCGCAAGATACCGCAATCGCCACCTTTGCCTGTGGGCGGTGCGAGGATCAGGGCGCCGGCACCGTGATGAATGTGTGAGACGGCCGGTTCGAGCAGCAAGTGACGTCATGTTGAAACTCGACAATCGCGATATCGAAATCCTGAAGATCCTTTCGAGCGAAGCCCGCATTTCGAAGGCGGATCTCGCGAGCAGGATCAATCTGAGCCCGAGTCCGTGCTGGGAGCGCCTGAGCCGGCTGGAAAAGGCCGGCGTGATCAGCAGCTACAGGGCCGAGATCTCGCTGAAATCCATCGTCTCGAGCGTCACCGTCTTTGTCACCGTCGAGCTCGAGCATCACCGCTCGGACGCGTTCCAGGCGTTCGAGCGAGCAGTGAAGAGTAAGGAGGAGATCGTCGCTTGCTGGGCACTGGGCGGCGGCTTCGATTACCTCCTGCACATCGTCACCCGCGATATCGACAGCTATCAGCGCCTGATCGATCGCCTCCTGGAGCAGCCGTTGGGCGTCGCGCGCTACTACACCTACATCGTGACCAAGCCTGTGAAAGAGGGCGGAGTGCTGCCTTTCGACAGCCTGTTCGAGAGCGGAAGAGAAGAAGCTGCCATCGAGGGTGGCAAATAAAGATATTTCGTCTGCCGCCAATGCCTGGAAAAGACAATTCGGCTGCCTCGTTCGAGGGATCATGAAGCCTGATCAATGGGAAGAGGTGCAGCATGGCATATCCGGCCGAAGCTCCGAAGTCGCTGCTGACTGGGTTCAGCGACCAAAGGTTGATACGCCAGTTCGCCTATATCGGCGGCCACTGGGTGGCTTCCGCTCGCAACGAGACGTTCGCGGTGACAGACCCCGCAAGCGGCGGCTGGCTTGGCGATGTGGCAAGCCTCTCCGCCGAGAAGAGCCGTGCTGCCATCGACGCGGCTGATCGCGCCTTTGCCGGCTGGGCGGCAGCTCTGCCGCAGGAGCGGTCACGCATCCTGCGGCACTGGTTCGAGCTGATCCTAAAGAACCGCGAAGACCTGGCCCGCCTGATGGTGCTCGAACAGGGCAAGCCGATCTCCGAGGCCCGCGGCGAGATCGACTACGCTGCATCCTTCGTCGAATACTATGCGGAGCAGGCAAAGCGCCCGGATATCTCCAGCGTGACCTCGCATCTGCCGGATGCCGAGATGGAAGTCTGGCTGGAGCCGGTCGGTGTCGCGGCGCTCATCACGCCCTGGAATTTTCCGTCCGCCATGCTGACCCGGAAAGCCGCCGCAGCCCTTGCCGCAGGATGCACGGTCATTACGCATCCGAGCCATGAAACGCCCTATTCGGCGCTCGCCCTTGCCGAGCTTGCCGAGCGGGCGGGATTTCCAGCCGGCGTCTTCAACGTCGTGACGGGACACGCTGCGACCGTCGTCGAACCATGGCTTGCCGATCCTCGCGTGCGCGCGCTTTCCTTCACCGGGTCCACGGAGATCGGCAGGCTGCTCTATGGGCGTTCCGCCGATACAGTGAAACGTCTCGTGCTGGAACTGGGGGGCCATGCGCCCTTCCTCCTCTTTGCCGATGCCGAGATGCAGAGAGCGGTTGACGAGGCCGTGAAGGCGAAGTTCGCCACCTCTGGCCAGGATTGCCTGGGCGCCAATCGTTTCCTCGTCGAGCGGTCGGTTTACCAGGACTTCTGCCGCCGCTTTGCCGATCGCGCATCGGCGCTGACTGTCGGCGCCGGTCTCGATGACCCCGATATCGGCCCGCTGATGAACGAGAAAGCGGCGCTGAAGCAGGAAGAGCAGGTGGCCGACGCGCTGAGGCGCGGGGCGCGACTTCTCGCGGGAGGAAAGCGCCACGGAAAAGGTCCGCTCTTCTTCGAGCCGACCGTTCTCGTCGATGTTCCGCCGGATGCACTGATCATGCGCGAAGAAACGTTCGGTCCGGTGGCGGCGATAGCGCCGTTCGACAGCGAGGACGAGGCATTGCGATGGGCAAACGATACCGAATACGGCCTCGTCGCCTATGTGCACACGCTAGATCCGCGCCGGATCTACAGGGCGAGCCGGAGCCTGAAATACGGCATGGTCGCCGTAAACCGGACGAAGGTCACCGGCGCGCCCATCCCGTTCGGCGGAATGAAACAGTCCGGACTCGGCCGTGAAGGGGCGCTTCACGGAATGCAGGCCTTCATGGACGTGAAATATGTCTGCCGCGATTGGGCATAACAGAAAGGAAAGACCGATGCTGACCAACGATCAACTCGACAAGTGGGACCGCGAGAACTTCCTCCATCCCTCGACCCATCTTGCCCAGCACGCGCGCGGCGAAAGTCCAAACCGCATCGTGACGGGCGGTTCCGGCGTCTATATCGAGGATCGCGACGGCAACCGCCTGCTCGATGCCTTTGCCGGGCTCTATTGTGTGAATGTCGGCTACGGCCGTACCGAGATCGCGGAGGCAATCGCGGCGCAGGCGAAAGAACTCGCCTATTATCATGCCTATGTCGGCCACGCGACGGAAGCTTCGATCACGCTCGCCAAGATGATCCTGGACCGCGCGCCGAAGAACATGTCCAAAGTCTATTTCGGGCTCGGCGGATCGGACGCCAACGAGACGAACGTCAAGCTCATCTGGTACTACAACAACATTCTCGGCAGGCCGGAGAAGAAGAAGATCATTTCGCGCTGGCGCGGCTATCATGGTTCCGGACTGATGACGGGATCATTGACCGGCCTGGAGCTCTTTCACAAGAAGTTCGACCTGCCGCTGGCGCAGGTGATCCATACCGAGGCGCCCTACTATTACCGCCGTCCGGACGCCGCCATGAGCGAGGCGGATTTTTCGGTCCATTGTGCGGCGGAACTGGAAAAGTTGATCGAGCGCGAAGGCGCCGACACCATCGCAGCCTTCATCGGTGAGCCGGTCCTCGGCACGGGAGGTATTGTTCCCCCGCCGGCGGGATATTGGGATGCAATCCAGAAGGTGCTGCGCAAACACGACATCCTGCTGATCGCCGACGAAGTCGTCACCGGTTTCGGCCGTCTCGGCACGATGTTCGGTTCCGACCACTACGGTATCGAAGCCGATATCATCACCATCGCCAAGGGCCTCACCTCGGCCTACGCCCCTCTTTCCGGCTCCATCGTCTCGGACAAGGTCTGGAAGGTTCTGGAACAGGGCACGGACGAGAACGGCGCAATCGGGCACGGCTGGACCTATTCGGCTCATCCGATCGGGGCCGCGGCAGGCGTCGCCAATCTGAAACTGATCGACGAACTCGGCCTCGTCGAAAATGCCGGCAAGACAGGCGCCTATTTCCTCAAGGCCATGAGGGAAGCGCTGGGCGGCCATGTCCATGTCGGAGAGGTGCGCGGCGAAGGCATGCTCTGCGCGATCGAATTCGTCGAGGATCGCGATGAGCGCCGCCTCTTCGATCCGGCGAAGAAGATCGGCCCTCAGGTCGCAGCCGCCCTACTCAAGCAGGGCGTAATCGGGCGGGCCATGCCCCAGGGCGATATTCTGGGCTTTGCCCCGCCGCTCTGCCTTACACCGGAAGAGGCCGACAAGGTCGTCGCAGCCGTGAAGGAAGCGGTCAAGGGTGTTCTGGGGTAAGCTGCGTCAACCCCGTGCCACCTGTAGCATGGGGTCCGAACTCCCGATGGAAGGCCTGTGACGCGCGGGGGGTCCCTATGCTACCCGGCAATCTCTAAGAGTTTTTTTGGAGATCATAGATCTGTCCCGTCAACCATGCGGGCCAGTCGCGCTCGAAGAAGGACTTGGCGCTCTCATCGAATTTTCGGTTGGCGCGAGCGGCGATCTTGACGACGTCGCCTCGCCTGCAGACAACGATCTGCTCGTCGCGATGGGCGTCGCGCTCCTTCCGGAAACGGTATTCCTCAAGCGGGCCAGAACTCGTCAGCGGCACCGACACGCCCTTCGGGTCGCAGATGGCCCGTGCTCCCCGGCTCCCTCCTCCGTTCCGGATGAAGTGGTCGAGAGCCGACAGAACCGCCTCCGAAGCGAGTGCCATCTGCTGCCATTGGATCGCCCTGCCCGCCTCAGCGGCGCGATCGTAGGCGATCCCATTCTGCCGGATTTGGTCATTTAGGCTTCTCGCCGCCGCGAGAGCCGCGGAGACGCTCTCACCGTCGCAGATCAGGCCCGCCTTGTCGCTCATCCGAGCCTGGACCTCGGACCGGATCGACCTCACGGACAGGGAGCTGTCGGGCTTCACGACCGAAAGCACTTCTGAAAGAGCCGCGCCTGCGGGAATTCGTATGTCGGCGGCCGATGCGGTCTTCGCCTTGCCACTCGCCCCGATGTGCTCTGCGGCGCGCGTGCCGAAGACCTGGCCCGCGTTGAGGGCGGCGCCGCCGGGGCGCGTCACTCCGTGCGTTCCCGCGGCCTCTCCGATCGCGTAGCAGCCGGCGAGGCTGCTACGGCCCCAGACGTCGACCATGATCCCGCCGTTCATGTGCTGATTGTTGACGGCGAATTCGAGCGGTTCTGCGGCGATGTCTACCTTGTAGCGGCGGTACAGTTCGATCGCGAGCGGGTTCATGTTTCGTAGACGCTGGATCGGCGTATCCTGACCCGCACCGGCGTTGCCAAGGTACCGCGCCACATCGTCGTCAAGCCGTCCAAGATCGAAAGGCAGGTCGCCTGGTACGGGCAGGAGATTGCGATTGAAATCCATGAAGACGCGTCGGCCGGCGGCCGTCTCGCGATAGATCGCCAAGTCGACGAGGCTCGAGCCAAAATCCAGCATTCGCGTCGAGTGGAACGGCCATTGATAGCCTTTGCGGAAGATGTTCGACGCCATTTCCTGCGTGGTGCGATAGTATTCTGCAAGGAAATGATGCTCGGTTCCGTCCGCGTCGACCGAATAGATGTGAGGGATGGCCTGCACGTAGGTTCCGGAGAGATTCCACGGGAATCCTTCACGCCGCGTGCCGATACCGAACTGGCTTTCCGTCAAATTTACCAGCTCGATGCCCGCCTCGAGCGCGAGGCCCAGCGAACCGAAGCAACCGTTCGGATAGACGCTGTCGCGATAGAGCTCGCCTGGCCCGCCGGCGGCGAGCACGACCACCGATGAGGCAAACAGTGCAAGCCCGAGGGGATTCGCTTCGGTTCGGTCGTTTAAGCGAACCGCCAAGACACCTACCACGCGGCGTCCGTCGCCTTCGCCCTCCGTTAGGAGCTTGGCCGCTGTCGTATGGTTGAAGAACGGGATGTCGAGGCGGATCGCCTCCTCGGCCAGAACCTTGACCATGAGGCGAGACGTCCGTGGGCCGCAGCTCGTGGCTCGTCCCACCTCGTCGTGGTCGGTCTGATATCTCAGCGTGCCGCCGAGCGGGTCCTGCGGGAGCGGCAAGCCAAGGAATTGCAACGAGGCCATCATGCGTGCGGAACCAACCGCTTCGACATAGGCCGTGTCCTCGTCCATGGCGCCGCCCGCTCGGATGGCGCGGGCCATCGCCTTGAAATTGTCGCCCTGGTCGGCGGTGTTCGCCGTATGGAGGGTCTGCTTGTCCGAACCGGAACAGGCGGAAGTTCCTCCCCAGGCGCTCTGGCTCACGATGACGACGTCGTCGCCGCGACGCTTCATCTCGACCGCCGCCCGCAGTCCGGCGGCGCCGGATCCGACCACGACGCAACCGGCTCGATAGAGCGGCACGTCGATCCCGCCGAGATTCACCGTTTCGGTGGCTGCGGCTTCCGGAAGAAGTTTCGGCATGTCGACGTCCGTGAGGGCGTCCAGGATGTGTTGAGGAACATCGATAGTCATGGATCTCTAGTCCTTGCTGGAAGGCCGTAAGTCGCAATGAGGCCGAGGACCACGGGCTGCCGCCGCCCATGGTCGAATGATGGATTGGTCGCTACCAGGCACCTTCGAACTTGGCTGGCCGCTTCTCGGTGAACGAAGCGACGCCCTCCCTGAGATCCCCTGTCTTCGCCGCCAGGATCGATCCGAGTGCCTCGACGGCGGAACCATTGTCCTCGCCGCTCGCCGACGCGATCATAAGCTTCACAATCTCGATTGCGGCGGGGCCCCTCGTCGCGATCCGTTGAGCGTATTCTGTGGCAGCGCCCACGGCGTTGCCCGTCGACGTCACAGCGTCGACGATCCCAAGTTGCATGGCCTCGGCGGCGGTGAACATCTCGCCGCCAAGCGCCATCCGGCGCACGACTTGGGCGCCGAAGCGTTTGACGAGGCGCTGGGTCCCGGACCAGCCGGGAACCATGCCGAGACCCGTCTCCGGAAGTCCGATCTTGATCTGCTCTTCTGCGATACGGATGTCCGCCACGCCCGCCAGCTCCAGCCCTCCGCCGAGCGCATGGCCGTTGAGGGCGGCGATCAACGGGACGCGAAGGACCGCAAGCCTCTCGAAGACGCGATGTCCGTAACGGACCCAGTCGTGGCCGAACTGCTGCGGCTGCATGGCCCCCCAAGCCTTGATATCGCCGCCCGCGGAGAAACCCTTTCCCTCTCCCGTCAGGATCGCCACGCGAACCTCGGGATTGGTATCCACGGCGTCGGCCGCTTCCGAGAGCGCCTTAAGCATGTCGAGATCGAGAGCGTTCAGCTTCTCCGGTCGCGAGACCGTCAAGGTCGCGACGTGAGCCTCGATGTGAACCTTTACGGTGCCGCTCATTGACGTGCTCCCTCCAGGACGCGGGCGCCCCTTTCGGGCAGGGAGAGGCCGATATTCGCCTCTTTGAAGAGGTTCGCGTCCATCTCCTTCAGATCGTCGGCAACGATGAGAGGAAACTCCGACTGGTCCAGAATGTGGGTCTGCAGATCGATGCCTGGCGCGATCTCGGTGAGGACGACACCCTCGGGCGTCAGCTTCATGACGCAGCGCTCCGTGACATAGGTGACGTCCTGGCCCTGCTCGACGGCGCGTCTACCCGAGAAAGTCACGTGCTCGACCTCGTTGACCAGCTTCTTCAGCTTGCCTTCCTTCTCGATCACAAGCTTGCCGTCGGCGATCCCGAGCTTTGCCCCCGCGTTGAACATGCCGGAGAACACGATCTTCTTCGCCCGAGCGGTGATGTCCACGAACCCGCCCGCGCCGGCCGTCACATGCGGACGGAAGGAGAGCTTGGATACGTTCACGGAGCCGTCCTTGCCAATCTCCAGGAAGGACAGGAGGGATGCGTCGAACCCTGCACCCTGGAAATAGGTGAACTGATATGGCGACGGCATGAAGGCGTCGGCATTCGACGCGCAGCCGAAAGCAAAGTCGAGAAGCGGAACGCCGCCGACGGCACCCTGCTCGATCACCCATGTGACCTCGCCGTGCAGGCCCTCCTCGATAAGCACTCTTGGCACGTTCGCAGAAATGCCGAAGCCGAGGTTGACGCAGCTTCCCGCCTGCAGTTCCTGCGCCACACGACGGGCGACGACCTTCTGGATGTTGAATTCGGGCACCCGGAACGTGTCGAGCGGACGGAAGATCTCACCGGAAATGGCCGGATCATAGAGCGTCTGGGTCGTCTGCTTCTGGTCCGGATCGACGACGACGTAGTCGACAAGCATGCCGGGGACGCGGACGTCGTGAGGCTTGAGACTGCCCTCAGTCGTGATGCGCTTGACCTGCGCGATGACGATGCCGCCATTGTTTCGTGCGGCGAGCGCCTGGTCGAGCCCGCCGAGATAGGCACCCTCATGCTCGTATGTGAGGTTTCCGCGCTCGTCCGCCGTCGTCGCGCGAATGATCGCGACCTGAGGAACGATGGCGGGGAAGTAGAGATATTCCTCGCCTTCGAACGCGATCTTCTTCACCACAGGCTCACCGGCCGCAGCCTCGTTCATTGCGCAGCCCTGTCGCGACGGGTCGGCGAAGGTGTCGAGACCGACCTTGGTGATCACGCCGGGACGCTTCGCGGCGGCTTCGCGATGCATGTCGAACAGAAGGCCGGATGGGATGTTGTAGGCAGGAATTTCGTTGCCAGTGATCATCTGCCAGATGAGCGGAGGTTCGGCGCTGGAGGGGCCGGACGGATAGGACCCACCGATGATCTTGGCCAGCAGACCCTTCTTGGCGATGTGATCGACCCCCTTGATGCCGCTCATGTCACCCGCCGCGATCGGATGCAGCGTCGTGAGGCTCCGAGGGTGTCCGGTGGCGTCGAACCGTTCGCCGATCGCCTTGAGCATGAGATCCGGGCAGCCGAGGCCGCTTGACGACGAGACCGATACGATCGCGCCGTCGGGGATCAGTTCGGCGGCTTCGGCCGGGGATAGGTGCTTGCTCATATGGATAACTTTTCGTCCTGTTTGCATGGTTTCATACGTGGATAGCCGCGCGACGTTGAACCGACGCCCACGGCCTGTCCCCATCTGGGAGACGGAAGTCTGCCCTGTCAGGCGGCTGTTCGCCCGTTCTTCGCACCGCAGCTCTCGCGGACGACAAGTCGGACCGCCGTCACGACGCTTTCCGGTTCGGCCTTGCCTGCGCTAATCTGCTTGAGGAGTAGCTGCGCGGCACGCCTGCCCATGGCCTGCGGATCGACGGAAATCGTGGTGAGTGCCGGAACCGCCGACCTTGCCTCGATGACATCGTCGAATCCAACCACGGCGAAGTCCTGTCCCGGCTCCATCCGGCGGGCGCGCAACCCGTCGCATGCGCCGAAGGCGACGGCGTCGTTGAAGCACACCGCCGCGGTCGGGCGGTCGTCGATCATCAAGGCACGT
Source organism: Rhizobium sp. P32RR-XVIII (assembly GCF_012641395.1). Lineage (GTDB taxonomy): Bacteria > Pseudomonadota > Alphaproteobacteria > Rhizobiales > Rhizobiaceae > Rhizobium. The sequence continues at coordinate 210,932 of NZ_JABAIH010000008.1, forward strand.
CCGATCGCGTCGATACCCCCGGCCCTCGATGGCGGGCCAGGCACGACAAGTTTCTGATCGAACTCGATGCCGCTGGCTTTTATGGCCGTCCGGTATCCCTGCATGCGCTCGTCGAAGACAGCCGTGTCCGGGAAACCGCCGAGAAAAGCAATCCGCCTGTGTCCCAACGACACCAGATGCCTGACGGCCATCGCCACGCCGTTGGCGTTGTCCGCAACCACCGAGGAAACCTTCGCTCCGGGAAGGCTTCGCACGACGACGACGACCGGAATTCCGGCTGCCACGAGAGGCTTGAAGTCGGCAGCTTCCGTCGCGCGGGCCGGCGAGACAAGCAATCCTGAAATGCCATGCTCGCGCATCGAAGAGATCACCTCACGCTGCCGGTCGATGCTCTCGCTCGTGTTTGAGAGGAACTGAACAAAGCCTGCCGACTGCACGACCATGTCCACGCCCACCGCGAGTTCCGCGAAGAAGTTGTTCGTAAGGTCGTTTACGACCACCCCGATGATGCTGGAACTGGCGTTCGTCTGACGAAGATTCGCGGCCCCCCGGTTGTACACGTAACCGAGCTCGCTCATCACCTCGAGGACCTTCGCGCGGGTCGCACCCTTGACCAAAGACGAGCCTTGCAGAACCAGCGAGACGGTCGATTTGGAAACGCCAGCCGCCTCGGCGATGTCGACGACAGTGACTCGCCCCTTAGCCATATTCCCCTCCTTCCCGGTCGCTTATGATGGAAAAATAATTGGAACGTTCCAACTTTGTCAAGTGATATTCGCGGATCGGTTTCCTATTAAACAGATCTCGCGAACAGCGTGCTAACAAACATTTATTATTTATTTCACATGGTTATAGGCCGCTGGACCGCCCGCATGCGGATTCAAGAACCTCTACGGCGATTCTCAAAACAACAAGAAAAGATGCTTGCAACTTAGAACGTTCCAATTTATGTGTCTCGGCACAAGAGGGAAAGAGCGATGCCGGCTTGCATGGGAGCCGGCTGATGAAAGCATGGTGGCGAGGGAGGCGTCTGCATTCTCGGGCCGAAATACACGGGCCCTTCGGGGATGCTGTGCCCCTTCGAATGACTTGGAGCAGGAGGAATGTCCATGTACGTTTTCAACTTCGCGCCCGTATTGGAGGGCATCGACAAGCTGCTCTACGGCGCATGGCTGACGATTCAGCTCTCCTGCGCGGCGATGTTGCTCGGCCTGATCGTCTCGATCATCTGCGCCTCGGCCAAGACGTCGAACGTGGCGCCGCTGCGCTGGGTGATCAACGCCTATATCGAGATCATCCGCAACACGCCTTTCCTCGTGCAGATCTTCTTCATCTTCTTCGGCCTTCCGTCGCTCGGCCTGCGGCTCACGCCAAACAGCGCAGCGCTTCTGGCGCTCGTCGTCAATTTTGGCGCCTATGGTACCGAGATCATCCGTGCAGGCATCGAATCCATCCAGAAAGGGCAGATGGAGGCAGGCACAGCCCTCGGCCTCTCGAAGCTGCAGGTCTTCCGCTACATCATATTGAAGCCGGCCCTGCGCACGGTCTATCCGGCGCTCACCAGCCAGTTCATATACTTGATGCTGACCTCGAGCGTCGTCTCGGCGATCTCGGCCGATGACCTTGCTGCCGCGGGCAACGACCTGCAGTCGGCGACCTTTGCGAGCTTCGAGGTCTATATCGTCGTCACGCTGATTTACCTCGCTATGTCCATCGGCTTCTCCGCGATCTTCGCGGTGATCCAGAGGGCGGCATTCAAATACCCGTTGAGCCGATAAGGAGATCGACCAATGCCTTTGATCAGACCTTTCGGTATCAATGAACTCTGGATCATCGTGCTCGCGGCACAGTGGACGATCGCACCGTCGGCGATCGCCTTCGCCTGCGGCGGCGTCGGCGGCCTGTTCATTGCGCTCGTGCGCGTTTCCGACACGAAATGGCCGCGCCTCATTGCGACCGGCTTCATCCGCATCTTCCAGGGCACGCCGTTGCTGATGCAGCTCTTCCTGGTCTTCTTCGGCCTCAATATCCTGGGTTTCGGCATCAATCCCTGGATTGCGGCTGCCTTCGCCTTCACGCTGCATGCCAGTGCGTTCCTCGGTGAAATCTGGCGCGGCTGCATCGAGGCGGTGCCATCAGGTCAGCGGGAGGCTGCCACCGCTCTCGGGCTGCGCTATTATAACCGCATGCGCTACGTGATCCTGCCGCAGGCGACGAAGATCGCTGTCGCGCCGACGGTTGGCTTCCTTGTGCAGCTCATCAAGGGCACGTCGCTGGCCGCCATCATCGGCTTCACCGAGCTGACCCGTCAGGGCCAGATCATCAACAACGCGACCTTCAGCCCCTTCCTGGTCTTCTCCACGGTGGCTGCGGTCTATTTCGTCCTCTGCTGGCCGCTCTCGCTGCTCGCCGGCCGCATGGAACGTCAATTCTCCCTGGCAACGAAACGTTGAGGGGCCCGCGCCGGAGGGAGGTATCCCGGCATAACCGAAAGGGTAGGAGCATGAGCATTTCGAGACGCATGATGTTGGCCGCGATTGGCGCGGGCCTGATCGTTGGTGCAGTGGCAACGACGGCGGCGGCGCAGACCGTCGACAGCATCAAGAAGGCAGGAACCTTGAAGATCGGCATGCTGGTCGACTTCCCACCCTTCGGCCTTACAAACGCAAACAACGAGCCGGACGGCTACGACGCCGACGTCGCCAAGCTGCTCGGCAAGGAATGGGGTGTCGATATCCAGATCGTGCCCGTCAGCGGCCCGAACCGCATCCCGTACCTGCAAAGCAATCAGGTCGACATCCTGATCGCGGGCCTGGGTATCACGGAGGAGCGGAAGAAGAGTATCGACTACAGCCGCCCCTACGCTGGTATCTCGATCGGCGTCTTCGGCGTGAAGGACGCCAACGTCACCAAGGCCGAAGATCTGTCCGGCAAGACGATCGGCGTTGCGCGGGCGTCGACGCAGGACACGGCGCTGACCAAGATCGCGCCGAAGGATGCGACAATTCAGCGTTTCGACGACGATGCAAGCGCGGTGCAGGCACTCCTCTCCGGCCAGGTCGAGCTGATGGGCGTCTCCAACGTGGTCTTTGCCCAGATCGAAAAGGCCGCTCCCGGCCGCTTCGACCAGAAGTTCGTCTTTAATCAGCAGTTGCAGGGCATCGCAATGCGTAAGGGCAATCCGGAACTGCAGTCAGCGATCAACGACTTCATTGTCAAGGTCATGAACGACGGAGAGTTGGAGAAGATCCATGAGAAGTGGCTCGGTTCGCCACTCCCGCAGTTCGTGAAAGACGCCAAGAACTAAGGCTGGAATACATAGGAAAGGAGTTCCTCGTATGAATGAGATCAGCGCAAACACATCCGCAGCAGGCGCGCGGGGAGCTTCCGATCTGGCTGTCAGGATGGAAGGCGTCGACAAATGGTATGGCGGCTTCCACGCGCTGAAGGACGTCGAGCTTTCCGTCAACCGGGGGGAGCGGATCGTCATCTGCGGTCCTTCCGGTTCCGGCAAATCGACGCTGATCCGCTGCATCAACCAGCTCGAGACGATCCAGAAGGGCCGGATCGTCGTCGACGGCCATGATCTGACCGCCGGCGGCAAGAATGTCGATATCGTGCGGCAGGAGACCGGCATGGTCTTCCAGCAGTTCAACCTCTTCCCGCATATGACGGTGCTGGAAAACTGCACCCTGGCGCCGATGAAGGTGCGCGGCATCTCCAAGGCCGAGGCGGAAAAGACCGCCCGCAAATTCCTGGAGCGGGTGCGCATTCCCGAGCAGGCGGAAAAATACCCGGCCCAGCTTTCCGGCGGCCAGCAGCAGCGCGTGGCGATTGCCCGTGCGCTGTGCATGAACCCGAAGATCATGCTCTTCGACGAGCCGACTTCGGCGCTTGACCCGGAAATGGTCAAGGAGGTGCTCGACACGATGATCGACCTTGCCAAGGAAGGCATGACCATGCTCTGCGTCACCCATGAAATGGGCTTCGCGCGTCAGGTCGCCGACCGGGTGATCTTCATGGACCGCGGCGAGATCCTCGAAGTGGGCGCTCCAGACGAATTCTTCGGCAATCCGAAGAACGAGCGCTTGAAGACCTTCCTGGGCCAGATTTCCTAGGGCGAAGAACTAGTCAGCGCACTAGCGAGAGACAGCGCACGGCGATTGCCAGCACCGTTCGTTAATATCTGCGACTCGCTCATCGAGAGCGTCGTGCGCGCAGGCGAGGCGCAGCGCCTAGACGCCTCATAATTTCCTTCAGCCGATTGCTGGTCGGATTGCTGAAGAAGCAAGGCATGGATCGTGACAATCGCACCGATCAGCCACGGCGCAGGGCGGCTGATCATCGCCTCTTTGAGGTCATTCCCAAGGATCTCTCGACAGCCTGAATATCATGAAATTATGCTGGACACGCCAATCGGCACAAAATACCCAAAACAAAGAGATACATGTTCGAAATTTTGCAGTAAAAACAATGATGAGATTTCATCGTAGGGACAGATCAAAAGTGCAATGTCGATGATGCGGGAAACGGATTTCGTCAGCGGCTTCGCTCGCGGCTTGAAGGTCATCGAGGCGTTTGGCGAGACGCACCAGCGCCTGTCCATCACTGACGCCTCGAAACTCACCGGGCTGGACCGCGCCACGACCCGCCGCTCGCTGCTGACGCTGGCCGAACTCGGCTATGCCGACTACGACGGCAAGTTCTTCACGCTGACGCCGAGGATCCTGCGGCTCGGACACGCCTACCTCTCGGCGACACCCCTGCCCGTCCTTATCCAGCCGCATCTCGATCAACTGTCCGAGAAAGCCGGGCAAAGCGCCTCGGCTTCAGTGCTCGATGGTACAGAGATCGTCTACGTCGCGCGCGCCTCGCAGCGCCGGGTCATGTCGATCAACCTGACGCCAGGCAGCCGCTTGCCGGCCTTCTGCGCATCGATGGGCCGCGTCCTGCTTGCCGCGCTCCCGGAGACCGAAGCCAGAGCAATCCTCGCCCGCACCGACCTCAAGCCCAATACGCCGAACACCAAGACGGACGTGGAAGAACTGCTCACTGAGTTCCGGCACGTGCGCGAGCAAGGCTATGCGGTCATCGACCAGGAACTGGAGATCGGCCTCTGCTCGATTGCCGTCCCCGTCGAGAACGACCGCGGGCAAACGGTCGCGGCGATCAATATCGGCGCTCCGGCAGCCCACGTGCCGGCCGCCGAGATGCCGGCCCGCTATCTGCCGCTGCTACGAGAGACACAGAGGGCGCTGAGGCTCGTCCTGCGATAGCAGCGCCGGCAGGCTTGCAGCGGGTGCGCTTCAAACACGCAAGTATCCGGCCAAGATATCGATGCTCACTGGCCAACCCGGGCGAGTTTTGCAGCGTGATAATCCCACACCTTCTGTAGCAAATGCGGTTTCCAGAGGTTCGAAGAAATGACGGCGACCTCTTCTTTGGTGAGAACTGCCGGCTCGCCGATCTGTTCGGCGCGGTGCTGTCGCTCGGCGTTTTCTTCCAGGTAGACGGCGAGCACGAAGGCCTCGAGGATGTTGCCGGCTGCAATGACCGCGCCATGGGATTTCAACAGCGCGACGCGCCGTTCGCCGAGCGTGGTAGCGAGTTCCTCGCCCAGCGCCTTGGTGTTGATCGAGGCGATGGTTGGGAATTCCCGGATTTCGCCCAGCACAGCGGCCTGCATGATGACAGGCTTGACCATTTTTCCCGTCGAGCTGAAAAGCGTCGACCAAAGCGGATGGGCGTGGATGACGGCGTTGACGTCAGGGCGGCGGCGGTAGATTTCCGAGTGGATGTGGAATTCCATCGGCGGCACGGGACCACCGTCGATCGGCCGGCCGTCGAAGTCGACAGCAACGATGTCGTCCGCCGTCAGCGCGCTGCGCACCGAGGCGCCGGAATTGATCAGCATGCCATCGCCGCCCGGCAGGCGCATGCTGGCATGGCCGTTGAAGTCGATGATGCCGGCGCGCTCAAGCATCAGGATCGCGCGGGCGAGGTTATGCCGGTCTTCGGTGTTTTTCGTCATGTTAGCGGTCCGATAACAGGGGCACGGGTGCCCGGAACAGTTGCGGCCGCCCGGATGGCGGCCGCTCTTGCGGTCAGGCTTGGGAGGTTATCGTGCGGTTTTCTTCCAGGGCACGAGCTTGCGCTCGAACTCGGTCAGGATGACGGAGATGACGTAGCCCAGGAAAGCGATGACGAGCAGGCCGACATACATCTGCTCGACGGAGAGCAGTTCCCAAGCGTTCCAGATCATGTAGCCGAGCCCGCTCTTGGAGCCGATCATCTCGGCGATCGCGATCAGCATCAGGCCGAGGCCGAGGCCGAGCTTGATGCCGCTCATGATGTGCGGCACCGCCCCAGGCAATGCGATGGTGGTGAACACCTGCCAGCGGTTGGCACCGTAATTGCGCCCCACGTCGAGAAAGATCTTGTTGATCTCCAGAACGCCGGTCGCCGTGTTGATCAGGACAGGATAGAAGACGCCGATCGCGACCATGGCGATCTTCGAGCCTTCGCCGAGCCCGAAGACCAGCAGAAGCAGCGGGAAGATCGCGCTCTTCGGCACGGGATAGGTGGCCGAGATCAGCGGATCGACCATGGCCCTCAGCGGCCGCGACAGACCGACCGCCACGCCGAGGAGCAGTGCCGGAATGCCGCCGACGAGCGTGCCCCAGAAGAGCCGCTGCAGCGTCGCCCAGGTATTGCTCCAGAGCGAACCGTCGGCAACGAGCGACAGGAAGCTGGAAAAGATCTTCGACGGCGCCGGAAAGAAGCGCTGGTCGATCAAGCCAACCTGGGCTGCGATCTGCCAGACGAGCAGCAGCACCAGCGGTGATGCGATGCTGATCATCCGGTCGCGGTTTTCGCCGACAAAAAGCCCCTTCTTCGGGCGGGCGGCCTTGCTGCCGGCCTGCGTGATGTTAGATGCGATGCTCATGCCTTCGTCTCCCCAAGATCGCGTGAACGGGCGCGCTGTACTTCGTCGCGCAGCTGACCCCAGATCGAGTACACGAATTCGCCGTAGGCCGGGCGCGAACGCAATTCGAGCACGGAGCGTGGGCGTTCAAAGGGAACGTCCACAATCTCCTTGGCGCGGCCGGGCTGGGCCGACATGACCATCACCCGGTCGCCGAGAGTGACGGCTTCATCGACGCTGTGTGTGATGAAGAGAACCGTCTTGCGGGTTTCCTCCCAGATGCGCAGCAGTTCTTCCTGCAGCAGCAGCTTGTTCTGCTCGTCCAGCGCCGAGAACGGTTCGTCCATCAAGAGGATGTCCGGATCGTTGGCGAAAGCGCGGGCGATCGATACGCGCTGGCGCATGCCACCGGAAAGCTGGTGGGGATAGGCTTGCGCGAAGCGGGTCAGCCCCGTCCGATCCAGATAGTGGCCGACCACTTCCTTGATCTGCGCCTTCGGAACGTGCCGCAGGCGCAGCCCGTAGGACGCGTTGTCCCACACGGTCATCCAGGGAAATAGGGAATCGCCCTGGAAGACCATGGAGTTGCCGGGCCGGTTCTGCGCCGGCGCGGTGATCTCGACGCTGCCCGAGGTCGCCGTTTCCAGATTGGCGAGGATGCGCAGCAACGTGGTCTTGCCGCAGCCGCTCGGGCCGACGATCATGAAGAAGCAGCCTTCGGCGATGTCCAGCGAGACGTTGTCGAGCGCTGTCATGGTCCCGGCCGGCGTCTCGAAGGATTTCGTGAGGTTGCGCAGCCGGATTTTCGTCTGCGTCTCGTGGGATGCCTCCGGCAGACTGCGAAGATGGGGGGATCTCGCCATGTCGCTATCCTTTATTTCTGCGGCTGGTAGGCGCCGAGCTTCTTGACGGCGTCTTCGGCGAAGGAGGCATCGACGACCTTGTCGAGCGAGACATCGCCGCCTTCCATCACGCCTTCGGACTTGAAGAAATCAAGATCGGTCTGAAGACTTGCGAGGTTCAGCTTGCCATCCGGATTTGTGCCCTGCGGCACGATCGTGCGGAAGGTCTCCGGATCCTTGATCGAGGTGTATTCGGTCAGGATCGAGATCACTTCGGCGGCATTCGGGCCGGCGAGCTTGCCGTTGGAAAGGGCGTTGTTGTAGTCGCGCACGGCGCGGATATAGGCGCGCATGAACGCTTCGGCCGCGTCATGATGATCCTGCGCGAAAGTGCTGGAATAGAGCACGACGGCGAGCTGGTGGTTCGGATAGATTTCATCGTCTCCCATGAAGCGCACGGCAGCTCCGCGGCGCACCGCCTCCGATGCGGATGGCTCCGTCGTCAACGCGGCATCGACCGCCTTGTTTTCGAGCGCCAGCACATGCTGGGGGAAGGAGAGAAAGAGGCGCTCGACGTCGGCCGGCTTCAGGCCGCCCTTCTTCAGTGCTTCGTTCATGGTGGAGGTCGAGGCGCTGCCATTGGCGCTGCCGGCAACCTTCATGCCCTTGAGGTCGGCGAGGCTCTTGAACTTGCCGCTATCGATAAGGTCCTTGCGGATCAAGAGCGGCTGGTAGCCGTATCCGGGGGGCGTCGAGCCCTTGTCGGCGACGATCTTGATGCCGATGCCTCTGGCTACGGCATTGTAGAGGCCGGCTGAAGGCGATCCGCCTGCCACGTCAAGCTGGCCAGCGCCCAACGGAGCCACCATCTTTGCTCCAGAATCGAACGGGATGAACTTCGCATCGATGCCTTCATCGTGGAAGTAGCCCTTCTTGTCAGCGATGAAGAAGGCGACGTCGCTGCTTGAGTTCGCAATTCCGACGTTAACCGTCGTCATGTCTGCCGCGTTTGCCTGCAGACAGCCCAATGACATCCACCCGGCGAGGGCGGCGCTCAGAATCATCTTGTTCACATTTTCCTCCGCGTTGAATGAACATCTGCGCGACCGGCTTTTCCTGCCCCGCCAAAAATTCCATCGATGTTCTGCTATAGGGAACGATGTTCCTATTTCGCAAAACTACAGGCGATATCGGCCTCTGTCAAATGTTTCTGCGGATCACATCTACGTTGAATCACGGGAGCCTACCGGCTGATGCGGGGATTTTGTTACGGCTTCAACGGCTTGCGTCCGCCTGCTTCAGCGGTCCGTAATCCGTTGTTTCGGTGCATTCAAAGAAATCCGCGAGGCCGTTCATCTGCCTCGCGTCAAACCATGGCACGTCGGTGCTCAGTGGGCGCCAGCGCCCCCGCCTGCACTTGGCTTTTGGGTGAGCAGCAGGGCAAGGGCGGCAATGGCAAGCACGGTGCCGATCACCGCGAAAGTATCGCTGAAGCCAAGGATGAGGGCCTGGCGTTTGACGATTTGGCCCAGGGCGACGATGGCTTTCTGGGTGGCGACGGCCGGGTCGGAGACGCCGTGCGCCAGGAAATAGTTGGTCGTTTGGCCGAGGCGGGCGCGGACCTCGTCGCGAGCCAGCGTCACCGACTGGCCGATGATATTGGAATGGAACTGCTCGCGCTTGGTCAGGATCGTGCCAAGCGTTGCCGTGCCGACGGCGCCGCCGAGGTTGCGCAGCATGTTCGTCAGCCCCGAGGCGGCCGCTGCATCGGACGGCGCAATACCGGCCGTCGTGATCGCAGTGATCGGGGTCAGCACCAGGGCCTGGCCAATGGCGCGCACGATGTTCGGGATCCAGAACTGGTCGCCGGCATTATCCGCCGAGAGCGTGATGTTCATGAAGCAGCTCACCGCGAAGATCGAGATACCGATGAAGCCGATGTAGCGAACGTCGAAGCGCTTCATCAGCACCGGCACCAGCGGGATCAGCAGAAGCTGCGGCAGGCCGGTCCAGGCAAGTACGTTGCCGATCTGCTCAGCATTGTAGCGCTGCACCTGGCCCAGATATTGCGGCAGGATATAGACAGTGCCGAAGAGAGCGACGCCCACCAGTACATTGACGAGCACGCCGATGCCGAAGTTGCGCTGCTTCAGCAACCGCAGCTTCACCAACGGCTTTTCGACCTTCAGCTCGATCCAGATGAAGGCTGCGAGGAAGACAAAGGCGACAATGCTGAGTTTGACGATGAAGGGCGAGGAGAACCAGTCGTCCTTGTTACCTTCCTCCAGCACCGTCTGCAGGGCCGAAAGGCCGATCGCCATCGTGACGATGCCCGCCCAGTCCCCTTCCTTCAGCAAATGCAGCTGCATCGGCTGCTTGTCGAGCGTCAAGGCAAGAGCAATCGCCATGACGGCGCTGGGGATAGTATTGATGAAGAAGATCGTCTGCCAGCCGTAGTTTTCGGTGAGGTAGCCGCCGATCGTCGGACCGATCGCCGGCGCGAAGGTGACGGACAGCGCAAAGAGCGCAAGGCCGAGCGGCTGCTGGGCCTTCGGCAGCTTGGTCAGCACCATGGTGAAGGCCATGGGGATCAACACGCCACCGGCGAATCCCTGCAGGCCGCGCATCACAATCATTGTGCCAAGGTCGTGTGCGAAGGCGCAGGCCATCGAAAACAGCGGGAAGAGGACGGAATTCACCAGGATGTAGCGGCGAAACGAGAAGACGCTGCTGAAATAGGCAGTGAGCGGAATGACGACGATCTCGCCGATCAGATAAGAGGTCGAGATCCAGGCGCCGTTGTCGACGCCGGTGCCGATGCCGCCCTCGATGTCGAGCAACGAGGCATTGGTGATCTGGATGTTGAGGATCGCCATAAAGGCGCCGATCATACCGGCGAGAACGGCAATCCATTCCTTGGTGCTGGCGCGCGGCTGCGGTGCGGCGATGGCGGTTGTTGCGATGCTGGACATGACACGATCTCCCGGCCCTCGCGTTATTTGCGATCGGCATCGGTCTTGGTGCCGATGCTTGGCTGGACGGACATGCCGGGGCGAAGATCGCCGGAGGCGGCACTGTCGCCATCGAGCACGATCTTTACCGGGATGCGCTGCACGACCTTGGTGAAATTGCCGGTGGCATTGTCAGGCGGCAGCAGGGCGAATTCCTGGCCGCTCGCCGGCGCAATGCTGTCGACATGGCCGTGATAGGTGCGGCCCGGGAACATATCGACTTCGATATCGACCGGCTGGCCGGCGTGCACGTCGGTCAGTTGCGTTTCCTTGTAGTTGGCAATCACGTAAGCCGCACTGGTCGGGACAACGGACATCAATTGCGTGCCCGCCTGGACATACTGGCCAACGCGAAGCGTCCGGTTGCCGACGGTGCCATCGACCGGAGCCACGATCGTGGCATAGGACAGATTGAGTTCGGCTTGGCGCTCCACGGCCTGGCTGCGGGCAACATCCGCCTTTGCCTGGGAAACTTCGGCATTCAGGAGATCGACCTGCTTGACGGCAGCATCAAGGGCCGCGCTGTCGCGCACGATGGTAGCCTGTGCCGCCGCAATCTGCGAGGCTGCCTGCTGGGCGGTCTGAACCGGGGCGTAACCGTTGTTGGCAAGGCTCGCATAGCGCTTGTTGTTCTGCTCGGCAAAAGTCTCGTTGGCTTTGTCGACCTCGACGGTGGCGCGGGCAGCGGCGATCGTCGACTGTTGGATGTCGAGGGCCGCCTGCTTGGCGTTGAGCGTTGCAGCGGCGGCGGAAACATCCGCCTTGGCCTGGTCAAGTGCTGCCCTGAAATCCCGGTCATCGATGCGCGCGAGCGGTTGGCCGGTCTTGACAGCTTCGTTGTCCTTGACGAGCACCTCGGCGATATAGCCGGATACCTTGGGGGCGATCGTACTGTTGTCGGCCTTTACGTAAGCATCGTCGGTCGAAACGAGGAAGCGACCGACGGTCCAATAGTCGTGGCCGTAGTAGACGCCGCCCGCTACCAGCACGAGGGCGCTTGCGCCAAGCAATAGCGCCCTGCCCGGCCGCTTGCGGGACGGCTCGGCGGCGGGCGGAGTAGCTGCCTCAGCAACGCGGAGCGGCTTGCCTGTTTCAAGCGTTTCCGGAGAGGCTTCCGCGACGGCTTCAGAGATCGGGACGCTATTGTTGTTCAGGGCATGCAGCTTCTGGATGGTCATTGCTTTCTCCGGATCCCGGTCGCGGTCTCATGGGGGCTGCGGCCTCTGGTGTCGAAATAGGAAATTTGACGTTTTCCAAAATATGCCGTATAAAATTGAAGTCAACAAAAATTTGGAAAATGGTTATGTTCCAAAATAACGAAGACGTGAAGAGATCCCGCGGCAGGCCGCAGGTGCGATGCGACGATGACACGCGGCGCGTGATCATCGAGGCTGCAAGCAAGCAGTTCCACGAGAAGGGTTATGCGGCAGCGTGCATTTCCGACATAGCACAGGAGGCAGGCGTCTCCACGAAAACGCTCTACCGGCTTTTCCCGACGAAGGGCGATCTCTTTTCGGACCTGGTCTCCGCTCGCACCGGCCGGTTTCTGCTGGCGCAGGACGCAAGGACGCTTGCGACAGCAGATTTGCGGCAGGCGCTGGAGCGGATGCTGACGGATTATGGCATGCTGGCGCTTGCCGGCGACACCGTCACCATCATGCGGCTCGTTATTGGCGAGTCAGACCGCTTTCCGGAGCTTGCGACCTCCTTCTACGAGCAGGCGATCGTCCGGACCAACACATTGATGGAGAACTGGCTGCGCCAGCAGGTCGATCGCGGCACGATCGTACTCGAAGATCCGCATGCCGCCTGCGGCATGCTGCGCGGAATGATGATCATGGAACCTCAGCGCGCCGCCATGCTGGGTCAGCAGCCGGTACCAAGCATCGAGGAGATCGCTGCGCGAGCACGGATGTGCGCCGACCTCTTTCTGAACGGCGTTGCAAAGAACCGAACATAAGGGCAGTGCGCTGCGGCTTCCTACAGAGTAGTGCGAGGTGATGCGATCGACCTCGCATCCAGAGTCGTTGAGACCGGCTCGTTCTCGGACGCGGCCCGGCAAATGCATGTAGGACAACCGGCGATATAGAACTCTTCGTCGATGGCGGCGTCACCCGGTTCTGAATGGAGAGATCCATCAGGGCCTGCATGCGGTGACATCGCGATCGAGGATAGCTCCGCCCATTTCGCGTAACCTGATGGTACTGCGGCCGCAGCCTCTGTTGCATTTTCGCAACGACCCGGCAGCTACAGCGATAGATGCTACGAGATTCTACGGGCGTCAGGCGGAACAGGATGTTAGCGTCCAGCTTTGAAAGAGGCCCCATCTCGAGTTAGTTGCGGGAACGCGTGAATGGCAAAGCGCAGTGCAGCTCTTTTTCTTGTTTTCCTCACAAGTTGCGGACATCCCAGTGGCGTTATGACGCCGATCTCCCTTTCTGCATCCGCCCCGCCGACGTCCAAGGTCGACATGCTGGTTGCGACGACACGCGAGCCATCCGGAGATCCTGCGACGCTCTTCAACGGCGAGAGAAGCCCGAAGCCGCATCTCACCCAGATATCGGTTTCGATCCCGCCCAAGCGCGAACCTGGAACAGTGCAATGGCCGCAGCGCCTGCCGCCCAATCCGGCGACGGACTTTGCCGTGACCAATGTCCAGCAGATAGATACCGTGGCCGAAGGGCGTACCTGGTTCCGGCAGCATGTGAACGGCGGGCATGCGCTCGTTTTCATCCATGGCTTCAACAACACATACGAGGATTCGGTTTTCCGGCTGGCCCAGATCGTGCACGACAGCAAGATGCAGGCGACGCCACTGCTGTTCACCTGGCCGTCGAGAGCGGAGGTCACCGCCTACGAATACGACAAGGAAAGCACGAATTATTCGCGCACCGCCTTGGAGCAGGCGCTTCGCACGCTTGCCGCCGATCCCGATGTCAAGGACATCACCATCATGGCCCATTCAATGGGGACCTGGCTTGCCATGGAATCCTTGCGACAGATGGGCATCCGTGATGGTCACGTGAACCCGAAGATCCACAATGTCATCCTTGCCTCGCCAGACATCGACATCCAGGTCTTTGCCAAGCAGTACGTCGAGATGGGAGAGCCGCGGCCGAAGTTCACGATCTTCGTCTCCCAGGATGACAGGGCCCTGGCGATCTCGAGCTTCATCACTGGACGCGTGTCCCGCCTCGGTGCCATCAACCCGGCCGAAGAGCCTTATCGCACGAAGCTGGAGAGAGCCGGCATCACTGCCATTGACCTGACGAAGGTGAAAACCGGCGATCGCCTTAATCACGGTAAGTTCGCCGAAAGCCCGGAGATCGTCCAGCTCATCGGCGAGCGCCTGATGACCGGCCAGACGCTCACCGATTCCAAGGTCACGCTGGCTCAAGGCATTACGGCTGTCGTCGGCGGGACGGTGACCAATATCGGCACCGTTGCTGCGACAGCCGTCGCGGTCCCGGCCACGATCGTGGAGCAGCCCCTCACGCGAAAAAGGAGACCACTTCCGGCCGATGAGACGCTTGAAGGCGACCTGAAGCCACAAACGCTGACGCAATAAAAGGCTACGACCCGTGCGTAGCAGGCGAACGCGGCGACGCCTCGGAACGCCGGGCGCTCGATGCGTCGTATCGCGGTGACAGGCAGCATCCCTGGGCAGGACACATCCGGTACTGTCCGCTACACATGCTTTGTTCGGTTCATGGAACGGCATCGACGACGGCAGCATGTGCCTCGGCCATCGCCCTTTCGAGATCATCGATCGGCGAGGCAGCGGTCATCTCCTTGCCTTCGACTTCCCGCGGCATCTTCCAGCCTGGATCGACGCCCTGCATGTTCGGAAGTTCGTGAGCGATACCCTTGTGGCAATCGATACACGTCGCCTTTCCGGGAAGCAGGTACCGGGAATGAATGTCGGCAGAACGCGGTGCTTGTTTTTGGAGATCCATCGCGACTGACGAATGGCAGTTGCGGCACTCGAGGCTATCGTTGGCTTTCATTCGCGCCCACTCGTGCTGCGCAAGTTCAAGGCGTTTTGCGAGAAACTCAGGTCTCGTATCGATAGTCCCGAATATCTTTCCCCACACCTCTTTCGACGCCTGCATCTTGCGGGCGATCTTGTCTGTCCAGTTGTGCGGCACATGGCAATCCGGGCACGTCGCCCGCACGCCGGAGCGGTTAGAGAAGTGGATGGTCCGCGTCAGCTCCTGGTAGACGTTGTCGTGCATCTCGTGACACGAAACGCAGAACTTCTCGGTATTGGTAAGCTCCAGCGCGGTATTGAATGCGCCCCAGAACATGACGCCTCCGATGAAGCCCCCGAGCGTGAGGACTCCCAGGCCGATGGTCGCGGCAGGCGTGGTCAGGACCGACCAGGCCCAGAGTAGTATCTTCTTGAGCCACAAAATCATCGGATCACTCGCTTCCGGCGGGCTTGATGCCCAGTTCGCTCATATCCTTGAATTTGTTGACCACGAGATTGCGGGTATCGGCCTGTGGCACATGGCAGGCAGTGCAGAAGTACCGTCTGGGCGATACGTCCGCGAGCATTTGGCCGTCACGCGTCATGTAGTGGGTCACGCTGATCATCGGCGCCCCGGAGTCCTGGGTGAATTCCCGCTTATGGCAGGACAGGCATCTGTTGGCATTGACCGAAAGCTCGTAGCCCTCGATCGAGTGCGGGATGATCGGCGGCTGATCCGGATATGCTCGCATTCGACGCTGATCGTCGACAACCCACCTGGGAAGCGGCGCGGCCCCGATAACCGCCATCGATGGTGTCGGGCCTTCGAGTTGGGGCACCTCCTGCTGCAGCATCTGGCCGCCTGCGGCCGTCGCCACGAACACCAGCCCGACGAGGGCGAAGAGCCGGCCTCCGGAATCTCGGATCAGGCCACGGGAAGGATCTTGACCGCGCATTTCTTAAAATCCGTCTGTTTGGAGATCGGGTCGGTCGCGTCAAGCGTGACCTTGTTGATGAGCTGGCTGGCGTCGAACCAGGGAACGAAGATCACGCCGGACGGCATGCGGTTTCTGCCTCGAGTATCGACGCGCGAACGGATCTCACCCCGCCGCGAAATAATCCTGACTTCGGCTCCCTGATTGATGCCTCGCGCGCGAGCGTCCTCGGCGTTCATGAAGCAACGCGCACCCGGAAACGCCTTGTAGAGTTCGGGCACTCGCATCGTCATGGATCCGGAATGCCAGTGCTCAAGCACGCGCCCTGTGACCAGCCAGAAGTCGAATTCCTCATCAGGCGGTTCGGCCGGCGGCTCATAAGGAGCGGCGAAGATCACCGCTTTGCCGTCCGGCCTCCCGTAGAACTTCACACTCTCGCCCGGCTTGACGTACGGATCGAAGCCCTCGCGATAGCGCCAGAGCGTCTCCTTTCCGTTGACCACCGGCCAGCGCAATCCGCGGACCTCGTGGTACATGTCGTAGGGTGCGAGGTCGTGACCGTGCCCACGACCGAACGACGCGTATTCCTCAAACAACCCCTTCTGGATGTAGAAGCCGAATGCCTTAGCCTCGCTGTTGTCGTATTCCTCACTGATCTCGCTGAGCGGAAACTGATCGACCTGGCCGTTGCGAAACAGGACGTCGAACAATGTCTTCCCGCGATACTGGGCATTGGCATCGAGGATATCCGCGGGCCAGACCTCGTCGGTCGTGAAGCGCTTTGAGAATTCTGCAAGCTGCCACAGGTCCGAGCGTGCCTCTCCGGGGGCCTGGACAAGCTGGTGCCAGACATGAGTGCGGCGTTCCGCATTGCCGTAAGCGCCCTCCTTCTCAACCCACATCGCCGCGGGAAGGATCAGATCAGCGCTCATTGCCGTCACCGTCGGATAGACATCAGACACGACAATGAAGTTTTCCGGGTTTCGGTAGCCCTGCCAAGTCTCGTTGGCGGTGTTAGGACCAGCCTGCACGTTGTTGTTGACCTGCACCCAATAGAAATTGAGCTTTCCGTCCTTGAGCATGCGATCCTGCTGGACGGCGTGGTAGCCGGGTTTCTCGGGAATGATGCCGTGGGGGATCCGCCAGATCTCCTCCGCGTGCTCGCGATGTTCGGGATTGGTGACGGTCATGTCTGCAGGTAGGCGGTGCGCGAAAGTCCCTACCTCTCGCGCCGTACCGCAAGCCGACGGCTGCCCGGTCAGCGAAAACGGGCTGTTGCCCGGCTCGGAGATTTTGCCGGTCAGCAGATGAAGGTTGTAGACCATCTGGTTGGCCCACACGCCGCGCACATGCTGGTTGAAGCCCATGGTCCACAGCGACATGACTTTGCGCTTGGGGTCCGCATATAGCTCAGCAAGCTGCTCGAGAAACTGCGGATCGACGCCTGTCATCTCGGCGGTCTTCTTCAGCGTGTAGTCGGAGACGAAGGCCTTGAATTGCTCGAAATCGATCGGCTCCGTCTTTGCGGGATCGGCCGCATTGGCAGCTCCGGTTTCACGGGGATTATCGGGACGCAGTCCGTAGCCGATATCCGTGACACCCTTCACAAACGTCGTGTGCTTGGTGACGAAGTCTTGGTTGACGCGATTAGTTTGAATGATGTGGTTGGCGATATAGTTCAGGATGACCAGATCGGTGCCGGGCTTAAAAATGATCGGAATGTCGGCGAGGTCCATGCTCCGGTGGGTGAATGTGGAAAGAACGGCGACCCGGACATGCGGTTGCCCAAGGCGGCGATCCGCAACGCGGGTCCAGAGGATCGGGTGCATTTCCGCCATGTTCGAACCCCAAAGCACGAACGCGTCGGCGTTCTCGAAATCGTCGTAGCAGCCCATTGGTTCGTCCATGCCGAACGTGCGCATGAATGCGTAGGCCGCCGACGCCATGCAATGGCGGGCATTGGGGTCTAGGTTGTTTGATCGAAGGCCCGCGCGCATCAGTTTGGTCGCCGCATAGCCTTCGAAAATCGTCCATTGGCCGGAGCCGAACATTCCGACCGCCGTTGGCCCCTTCTCCTTCAGGACCCGCTTGCATTGCGCGGCCATCACATCGAACGCCTCATCCCAGCTCACCGGCTCGAATTCGCCGTCCTTGGCGTAAGCGCCGTTGCGCTTGCGCAAGAGCGGGGTCTGAAGCCGATCTTCGCCGTACATGATCTTGGACAGGAAGTAGCCCTTGATGCAGTTCAGCCCCCGATTGACCTCGGCCTGCATGTCGCCGTGCGTTGCAACGACCTGCCCTTCCTTGACGCCGACCATGACGCCGCACCCCGTCCCGCAGAAGCGGCAGGGTGCTTTCGCCCATTTGATCTGCAACGCCTCGACGCCGCCGGGCACGGGCTGTGCGCGAGCAGGGAGTGCAATTCCCGCGGCAATCGCGGCAATTCCGGCAGCCTGGGCTTTGAGAATGTCACGTCGGCTCAGTTCTCCGGACATCCTGATTCTCCTCCCGTTCGACATGCTCGAAGACCATGTTGGCGCTGATCACGCCGTCGAGCAGCGATATGCGATGAAGCCGGTCCCCCAGGACGTTTGGCCCCTCGCCCTCGATGACAACGATGATCTTCCCGCTTGCGTGGCCATGCACTTCCACCCCCGGCATTTGCGCAAGCGACGCGAGTGTAGGCTCCAATGAGCCGGGTTTGGTCATCACGACTGCACTTGAGATGTGCCATTGTGCGCCCTTAGACATCGGCACGCTCCGCTTCGACGCTTCGCAGCACCACTGCACCGACCGGACAACTCGCAACGCACTCGCCGCACCCGGTGCAGATCGTCTCATCGATGGTCGGAACGAACGGCCCGCCCAAGCGCGGGCGAAAATTGATTGCCTGTTTAGGGCAGACGTCCCTGCAACACTGACAGGCGACGCAATTCATTCCCAGACATCGCTCGCCTATCGTTGCTATGAGAGGCAACGAGGCGGCATCGGCAGTCGCACCAGATCGAAGCGCGCCGTCCGGATGGGCACAGTGGCCGCCCAGAAGTTGTCTCCGCGAAAGCAATCTCGTCGCCATGGCCATCGCCTTCAATGCCCCGGAGGCCGGGAGGGCCGAAAATGATCTGGAAGATCCAGACCAAGAAACCGTAGCCACCGACGAAAGCGACGGCCAGAATAGGCCAAACTCCAAAGGCAAGGCTCAAAAAAATCAGGAGTTCCGCCTTGCGTGTGCGCGGAGCGCCGAGCCTTCGGTTGCTATTCGCTGGAACAACCATTCGGGCCCCTTCCAGAATTGAATGCTCGCCTGACCAACCTCTTGGGATGGCACCAGCAAAGATAACAAGGAAATGAACCGAGCCTATGTAGCATCACGTAGACTCTATGGAAGCCTAGCCGGTCTGGGGGCGTCGATTGTGAGCGCATACCCAAGCACCCACCGGTTGGAGCGCGCTCTCATCGACGTCGAAGTCCGCAGGTCAGGCATGGCGCCCATGCCGGGCCATCGCCAATATGATCCATGCTTCAATTGTCCGGCTTTTGTCCGTGCATCCTCGCAGGCAGCCAGGCCCGAAAAGCTTGCGACGCGGCCCGTTCGCTTTTCGGCCATACGCGCGCAGTTTGTCGCACCCATACAACATACAGAATGTATGTGTTGATTGCCTGATATTTTGCTGGTACCGCATACGCAGCAATCCGATAAATGTATGGTTATAGAGCATATAATGTCTGAAAAATGTACGGGCGATATCGTCGCCGGCCGCCGGGAAGGACGGCTCTTCTCTTCGCGGCCTCGCGCCATCGAAGGCAAGGGCGGTGTGCATACTGACCTCTTCCGGTGGTTTCGGCATGCGACGTTGTTTTTCTTGCTTCTCCCGCTGACCGCTTGCAACAACATCCAGCTCATGGCCCCGAAGGGCGACATCGGTGCTCAGGAGAGGACGCTGATCCTCGTCGCGCTCGGGCTGATGCTGCTCGTGGTCATCCCCGTCATGGTTTTGACCGTGTACTTCGCCTGGCGATACCGAGCCAGCAACACCAAGGCGACCTATGCGCCGACCTGGGCGCATTCGACCGCCATCGAGGCGGTGGTCTGGACGATCCCGTGCCTGATTGTCGGCATTCTCGCGGTGATGATCTGGGAGACGACCCATTCACTCGATCCATACAAGCCGCTCGAATCGAACGCCAAGCCCGTTCGCGTCGAGGTTGTCGCGCTGAACTGGAAATGGCTGTTCATCTACCCTGACTACGGCATCGCTTCCGTCAATCACTTGGCAATCCCGGTCGATACGCCGATCAGTTTCAAGCTCACGGCGGAATCGATGATGAACTCCTTCTTCATCCCTCAGCTCGGCAGCCAGATCTATGCCATGGCCGGAATGCAGACCCAGCTGCACCTCATCGCCAACGAGCCGGGCACCTATGAAGGGCTGTCCTCGGCCTTCAGTGGCCCCGGCTTCTCCGACATGCATTTCGACGTCGCTGCAACAAGTGCGGATACGTTCGCGGATTGGGTCAATCAGGTGAAGACCTCGCCGCTGAAACTCGACGCCGCCAACTACCAGTCCCTGGAGCAGCCGAGCATCAAGAACCCCGTCGCGCTCTATGCCAGCGTCGAGCCCGGCCTCTTCGACACGGTTGTCAACCGGTACATGGCCGACCGCATGCCGGAGATGGCGCGCGACGCCAGCACCGACATCTGCACCGCTGAAACCCCTTATCCGCTCGCCTGGAACAAGAACTGATGCTTGGTAAACTCACTCTCGATGCCGTCCCCCTCCATGAGCCCATCATCATGGGGACTGGCGCAGTCGTCGCCCTTCTCGGCGTGGGCCTCCTCGCCTGGATCACCTATAACGGCTGGTGGAAATATCTCTGGACAGAATGGATCACCTCCGTCGATCACAAGAAGATCGGCGTGATGTATTTCGGCCTCGGGCTGGTCATGCTGCTGCGCGGCTTTGCCGACGCCATCATGATGCGCGCCCAGCAGGCGATCGCCAGCAACGATGCCGCCGGCTATCTCCCGCCGCATCACTACGATCAGATATTCACCGCCCATGGCGTGATCATGATCTTCTTCGTGGCGACACCTTTTATCCTCGGCCTGATGAACGTTGTCGTGCCGCTGCAGCTCGGCGCTCGCGACGTCGCCTATCCCTTCGTCAACTCGCTGGGCTTCTGGCTGTCGGCAGTCGGTGCCGCCCTGGTCATGATCTCCATGTTCGTCGGTGACTTCGCCGCTACCGGCTGGGTTGCCTATCCGCCGCTCTCCGAGCTCGGCTACAGCCCGACGGTCGGGGTCGACTATTACATATGGTCGCTGCAGGTCTCCGGCCTCGGCACGACTCTTGCCGGCATCAATTTCGTGGTGACCATCCTGCGCATGCGCGCGCCGGGCATGGACCTGATGAAAATGCCGGTGTTCGTCTGGACGGCACTGATCACCAACATCCTGATCGTCGCGATCTTCCCGGTCTTGACCGCGACCCTCGCGCTGCTTGCCGCAGACCGCTACTTCGACATGCATTTCTTCACCAACGAGCTTGGTGGCAATGCGATGATGTACATCAACCTCATCTGGGTTTGGGGCCATCCCGAGGTCTATGTGCTGATCCTGCCCTGCTTCGGCGTCTATTCCGAGGTGATCGCGACCTTCTCCGGCAAGCCGCTCTTCGGCTACAAGTCAATGGTCTACGCCACCTCGTCGATCGGCATCCTCTCCTTCTTCGTCTGGCTGCACCACTTCTTCACCATGGGCTCGGGGGCCAACGTCAATGCCTTCTTCGGCATCATGACGACGATCATCTCCATCCCGACCGGGGTGAAGCTGTTCAACTGGCTGTTCACGATGTACCGCGGCCGCATCCGCTTCCATTCGGCCACGCTCTGGACCATCGGCTTCATGGTGACCTTCACCGTCGGCGGCATGACTGGCGTGCTGCTTGCCGTCCCCGGCGCCGATTTTGTCCTGCACAACAGCCTGTTCCTGGTCGCCCACTTCCACAACGTCATCATCGGCGGCGTCGTCTTCGGCTGCCTCGCCGGTATGAGCTTCTGGTTCCCCAAGGTCTTCGGCTTCACCCTGAACGAATTCTGGGGGAAGGTCTCCTTCTGGTGCTGGATGATCGGCTATTGGCTCGCCTTCACGCCGCTTTACATCCTCGGCCTGGATGGAATGACGCGCCGCATGAACCATTATGACGTGCCCGGGTGGCACCCCTATCTGGTGGTGGCGCTGATCGGTGCAGTGATCATCGGCGTCGGCATCCTCGCCATTTTGATCCAGCTCTTCGTCAGCATCCGAGACCGCAAGCAGAACCGCGACGTCACCGGCGATCCCTGGGACGCGCGCAGCCTGGAATGGGCGACCGCCTCGCCGGCCCCCTTCTACAACTTCGCCCATGTCCCAAGGATCACCTCGCTCGAACAGCATTGGGAAAACAAGCAGACCGGCCGCGCCAACGAGCGGGCGTGGGAATACGAGGACATCCATATGCCGCGCAACACAGGGGCCGGCTTCGTGATCTCCGCCTTCAGCTTCGTCCTCTGCTTTGCGCTCATCTGGCACATGTGGGTCTTCGCCGCCATCGGTCTGCTCGGCATGGTCGGCACTTTCATCGCCCGGTCCTACGACCGGGACGTCGACTACTACGTGCCGGCGGCGGAAGTCGCCCGCATCGAAAACGCACGCTTCGCCCTGTTGCGAAAGGGAGCATGACCGATGAACATCCTCGTTAAATCCACCCACGGAAGCAGCCACTCACCGGTTCAGCACGACCATGAACACGATAGCGGTGCCAACACCGTGCTCGGATTCTGGATCTACCTGATGAGCGACTGCCTCATCTTCGCGACGCTGTTCGCCACTTTCGGCGTGCTCGCCGCGAACACCGCCGGGGCGCCCGGCGGGAGGGAACTGTTCGATCTTCCGTATGTGGCGATCGAGACCGTGGTGCTACTGGTCAGCAGCTTCACCTTCGGCATGGCCGGCTTGCAAATGCAGGCCGGTGCGAAGGAGAAGGTCATTCAGTGGCTCGCCATCACCTTCGTCTTCGGCGCCGTCTTCATCGCCATGGAAGTGCATGAATTCCTGGCTCTCATCCAGGAAGGCGCCGGCCCGGACCGCAGCGCCTTCCTGTCGGCCTATTTCACGCTGGTCGGCACGCACGGCCTGCATGTGACGGCCGGTCTCCTCTGGCTCGCAACGATGATGCACCAGGTCTCGCGCTTCGGCCTCGATCATGTCGTCCGCCGCCGGCTCGCCTGCCTCAGCCTCTTCTGGCACTTCCTCGACCTGGTCTGGATCTGCGTCTTCACCTTCGTCTATCTGCGCGGGGTTCTGTAATGTCTCATCCCTCTTCCCACACCAGTTCCGGGGCATCGCACGCCAGCCTGAAATCCTATGTGATCGGTTTCGTGCTGTCGCTCTTGCTGACCGGCCTCTCCTTCGGCGCCGTCATGAGCGGCCTCGTTCCCGGTGATGCCATCCTGCCGGCGATCACCGTCCTCGCCGTAGTGCAGCTCATCGTGCAACTCGTCTTCTTCCTGCATCTCGGCACCAGCCCGGAGCAGCGCAACAACACGACGATCTTCCTCCTGACGATCATGCTGATCGCCATCATCGTCAGTGGCTCGCTCTGGGTCATCCACAACGCCAACGTCAACATGATGCCGACAAGCATGACGATCGAACGCGCGAAGGTACGCGACTAGCAACCGTTCACATCCCCAAAAGCCGCTGGATCGCCTGTGTTGCGAGGCGGCAGAAAAGAGCAAGGCCATGGACTATGCCGCAAGATTTGAGGCCCTCATCAAGGAACTGAAGCTCGACGGCCGCTACCGGACCTTCGCCGAGCTGGAACGGATCGCCGGCGAATTCCCGAGCGCACTCTGGCATGGCCCGACGGGCGAGACCCGCCGCGTGACCGTCTGGTGCAGCAACGACTATCTCGGCATGGGCCAGCACCCGGACGTGCTTGCCGCCATGCATGCGGCGATCGACGATTTCGGCGCCGGAACCGGCGGCACGCGCAACATCTCGGGCACCAACCGCCAGCATGTTGCGCTGGAAACGGAACTCGCCGACCTGCACGGCAAGGAGGCGGCGCTGATCTTCACCTCGGGCTGGATTTCGAATCTTGCTGCTCTCAGCACGCTCGGCAAGCTGCTGCCCGGCTGCGCCATTTTCTCCGATGCGCTGAACCACAATTCGATGATCGAGGGCATCCGCCGCTCCGGCGCGGAGCGCTTCATCTTCCGCCACAACGACCCCGCCCATCTCGACGAGCTGATGAGCGAGATCGATCCGGCACGGCCGAAGATCGTCGCCTTCGAGAGCGTCTACAGCATGGACGGCGATATCGCGCCGATCGCCGCCATCTGCGACGTCGCCGAAAAGCATGGTGCCATCACCTATCTCGACGAGGTTCACGCCGTCGGTCTCTATGGTGCCCATGGCGGCGGCGTTGCCGAGCAACAGGGCGTCGCCGCGCGGCTGACGATCATCGAGGGGACGCTCGCCAAGGCCTTCGGCGTCATGGGCGGCTATATTACCGGGCCGGCGCTGCTGATGGACGTCGTGCGCAGTTTTGCCGACAGTTTCATCTTCACTACGTCCATGTGCCCGCATCTCGCCGCAGGCGCGCTTGCGGCCGTACAGCACCTGAAGGCGCATCCCGAGGAGCGGGCGGAGCAGCAGGCGAATGTCCGGCAGTTGAAGGCGATGCTGGCGGAAGCCGACATGCCGGTCCTCGACAGCCCGAGCCACATCCTGCCGCTGATCATCGGCGATGCGCATCTGTGCCGCCAGACCAGCGAGCTGCTGCTCGCCCGTCACAACATCTATGTCCAGCCGATCAACTATCCGACGGTGGCGCGGGGCCAGGAACGGCTGAGGATCACGCCGACGCCCTTCCACACGGAACCGCACATGCGCGCCCTTGTCGAAGGCCTCGTCGACGTTCGCGACCGGCTCGGCTGGCACGGCCGTCGGGCGGCAGCCTGATTTCTTACGTTGGTTTCTTGCAAAGGGAGGGACGGATATGCCCGCACACCTGATTACCGCCAACCGGCTCGCCGATGGCGTTGCCGTCTGGCTCGACGCCAGAGAGCGCTGGACCGAAGAGATCGAGAGGGCCATGCCCGTTGATGAGGAAGGGCTTGCCGCATCTTTGGAGACCGCCCGCCTCAGCGAACGCGGCAATATCGTCGTCGACGTGCGCGAGATCGGCGCCGATGAAACAGACGGGGAATGGAGGGCGAGCGTTAGGCGCGAACGCCTGCGCGGCAGCGGCCCGAGCGTGCGCCCCGACCTGGCGAAGAAGGCACCGGCCGCGCAATGGGCGGAGCCGCCCTTTCCGGAGCCGCCCTCGGCCTCCTCGGTTTCGCCCTACGCCGGCATCTACCGTTATGACGAGTACGACCGGCAGTTCCTACGCGACCGCGCCGAACAGTTCCGCCGGCAGGTGGACCGGCGGCTTGCCGGCGAACTCAGCGAGGAGGAGTTCAAGCCGCTCAGGCTGATGAACGGTCTTTATTTGCAGCTTCATGGCTACATGCTGCGGGTCGCCCTGCCCTATGGCGTGCTCAGCGCCGCGCAGATGCGCCAGCTCGCCTATGTCGCCCGGCACTACGACCGCGGCTACGGACATTTCACCACGCGGCAAAACATCCAGTTCAACTGGCCGCGGCTCAAGGATGCGCCGGATATCCTGGCGATCCTGGCCGAAGCCGACCTGCATGCGATCCAGACCAGCGGCAATTGCGTGCGCAATGTCACGACCGACCATTTCGCCGGGGCCGCCGCCGAGGAGGTGGTCGATCCGCGGCTTTATGCCGAGATCCTCCGACAATGGTCGACCGATCATCCGGAGTTCACCTACCTGCCGCGCAAGTTCAAGATCGCCATCACCGGCAGCCCTCAGGACCGGGCGGCCGTGCGCGTACACGACATCGGCATCTTGGCAAGCCGCAATGCCGCTGGCGAACCGGGCTTCACCATCTATGCCGGCGGCGGTCTCGGCCGCACGCCAGTCGTCGGCACCAAGGTGCGCGACTGGCTGCCCGTTCGCGACCTCCTGCGCTATGTCGAGGCGATCCTGCGCGTCTACAATGCGCTCGGCCGGCGCGACAACATCTACAAAGCCCGCATCAAGATCCTGTTGCGCGAGATGAAGCCCGAAAATTTCATCCGGATGATAGAGGAGGAATTCGCTGGTCTGCCGGCGGATCACTGCGTGCTGGAAGACGAGATCGTGGAAGCCGTCGCCGCCCGCTTCGTTCCGCCGCCTTTCGAGAATCTGCCGCGCCATTCGGCCACGCTCGACCACGCTCTCGCCGAGGACCGCGCCTTCCGCGCCTGGGTGAAAACCAATACGCATCCGCACCGGCAGGCGGGCTATATATCAGCCGTCGTTTCGCTGAAGCCCGTCGGCGGCATCCCAGGCGACGTCAGTGCCGAAGAGATGGAGGCTGTCGCCGATCTTGCCGACCGGCATTCCTTCGGCGAGATCCGCGTCTCCCACGAGCAGAACCTCGTGTTGCCGCATGTGCGCAAGAACGATCTGCATACCCTCTGGAAGGGCTTGGTTGCAGCCGGGCTTGCGAGCGGCAATGTCGGGCTGATCACCGATATCATCGCCTGTCCCGGCATGGACTATTGCAGCCTTGCCACCGCACGCTCCATTCCCGTCGCGCAGCGCATCGCCGAGCGTTTCGCCGATCCCGAACGCCAGCAGGAGATAGGGGCGATCGATCTCAACATCTCCGGCTGCATCAATGCCTGCGGTCATCACCATGTCGGCCATATCGGCCTGCTCGGCGTCGACAAGAACGGCGAGGAAGTCTACCAGATCACCCTCGGCGGCTCGGCCGACGACAGGGCGTCGATCGGCAGCATCATCGGCCCTTCCGTCTCCTCCGAAAATGTCGTCGATGCCATCGAGGCGATCGTCGATGCCTATCTCGGCAACCGCATCGAGGGCGAAGCGTTCATCGACACTTACCGGCGGCTCGGCGCAACCCCCTTCAAGGAGGCCGTCTATGGCGCTGATTAATCAGCTGGGGAACGAGATTCCCGACCGCTGGATCTATCCGGAGGCAGGTGAGCAAGGTTCGCTCGGGCCGTACCGGATCGCATCGTTCGATGTGTTGCAGGAATTCGGTGCGGTATCCATCGAGGCACGACCGGCCGGCATTCTGCTGTCGCCGGAGACCTCGCCGGACCTTCTGGCGCCGTTTCTCGATCAGATTGATCTAGTGGTCATTCCATTTCCGAAGTTCCGCGACGGACGCGGTTTTACGGCGGCCCGTTCGCTGCGGCAGCGCCATGGCTTCATGGGCGATGTTCGAGCCATCGGCCACATCCTCCCGGATCAGCTTTTATTGCTGGCGCAATGTGGTTTCACGTCTATCGTAACCCCCGCCGAGCATCCACCTGCACAATGGCAGCAGGCAAGTTCTGCCAGCACGGCGGAAGGCGAACGTCCTCAGCCGCTCCTGCAGCGGCTCGTGAAACGCGGGAATTGAAACCATTCGGGAGGCGTGCGATGAGCCGCCTCCAGTCGCACCCGCCGCCATAAGGCTACACGGTCAATCCGGCAAAACCCATTATCAGCCTGAATAGCATGGCAACGACCGCAAGCGCGACGACGCTCGCGGTCCAGATCAGCACGAGCCAGCCAAACCGGCGCAACCAGCCTTTGCGGGTGGTGGCGTCCGGCATCAGTGATAGCCCTCGCCCGGCCTCACCTTGCCGCGGAAGACGTAATAGGACCAGGCGGTATAGGCGAGGATGAAGGGGATAATGAAGAGCGCGCCGACCAGCGTGAAGCCCATGCTCTGCGGCGGCGCGGCGGCATCCCAGATCGAGATCGAAGGCGGGATGATATTCGGCCACAGGCTGATCCCCAGGCCGCTATAGCCGAGAAACAGCATGACGAGCGCCAGCAAGAAGGGTGCGGCGTGGGCGTCGCGCTGCAAGGTTCTGAGGGTCGCGAGCGTCGCAAGCAGCACGAGGACCGGCACCGGCGCAAAGAAGATCATGTTCGGCAGCGAGAACCAGCGGTCGGCAACCGGAGCATGGGCAAGCGGCGTCCAAACGCTGACGACGATGACGACGGCAAGCAGGCCGAGCGTCACCGGCCGGGCAAGGTCCTTCATGCGCTGCTGCAGTGGCCCTTCCGTCTTCATGACGAGCCAGGTTGAGCCGAGCAGCGCATAGGCGACGAGCAGGCCGACACCGGTGAACAGGCTGAACGGCGTCAGCCAGTCGAGCAGCCCGCCGGAATAGGCGCCATTGGTAACCTCGAAACCGTTGATGAAGGCGCCGAGCGACACGCCCTGCGAGAAGGTAGCGATATACGAGCCCCAGGCAAAGGCCTTGTCCCAGAAGGGTTTGTGGGCCTCATCTGCCTTGAAGCGGAATTCGAAGGCGACGCCGCGCCAGATCAGCCCCGCCAGCATCAGGACGAGGGGCAGATACAGCGCGCTGAGGATGACCGAATAGGCGAGCGGAAAGGCGGCAAGCAGGGCCGCGCCACCAAGGACGAGCCAGGTTTCGTTGCCGTCCCAGACCGGCGCCACGGTATTGACCATCGTATCCCGGTCCTCGCGGCTCGTGACGAATGGAAACAGGATGCCGATGCCGAGGTCAAAACCGTCCATGATGACGTACATCATAAGACCGAAGCCGATGATGATGGCCCAGATGAGGGGAAGATCGATGCCCATAGCCGTCAAGCCTCCTTCCGTCCGGCATCCGCCGCCGATTCGACGTTGTCGGGTGCCGCAGAAAGCGGCCGCGCCGGCCGCTGCGATTGTATCTTGTCGTGCGGCGGATGTTCGTCGAAGGGCTGCGGTCCCTTGGCGACCAGTTTCAGCATGTAGCTGACGCCCGTGCCGAAGACGGCGCAATACATGATGACGAACATGATCAGCGTCGTCGAGAGCGCCAGTGCCGAATGGTTCGAGACCGCATCCTTCGTCCGCATCACGCCGTAGACGACCCATGGCTGCCGCCCGATCTCCGTGGTGAGCCAGCCGGCAAGGATGGCGATCACGCCGGCTGGGCCCATTAGCGTCGCGAAGCGCAGAAACGGTCTTGAGTAATAAAGTCCGCCCCGCCAGCGCAGATAGAGACTCCAGAGGCCGAGCAGCAGCATCAGCACGCCGAGACCGACCATCAGCCGGAAGGTCCAGAAGACGACCGTCGAGTTCGGCCGGTCCTCCGGCGCGAACTCCTTAAGGCCCGGAATGTGGCCGTTGATATCATGGGTGAGGATCAAGCTGCCGAGATAGGGGATCTCGATCGCAAAGCGCGTCGTCTCCGCCGCCATGTCGGGGAGGCCGAAGAGGATGAGCGGCACGCTTTCGCCGGGTATGTTCTCCCAGTGGCCCTCGAGAGCGGCGATCTTGGCCGGCTGGTGTTCCAGAGTGTTGAGGCCATGTTGGTCACCGACCAGGATCTGGATCGGCGCCACGACGAGCACCATCCACATCGCCATCGAGAGCATGGTGCGCACCGCCGGCGTAGCGTTTGCCCGCAGCAGATGCCAGGCGCCAGAGGCGCCGACGAAAAGCGCGGTCGTGAGATAGGCGGCGATCGTCATATGCGCCAGGCGGTAGGGAAAGGACGGATTGAAGATCACCTTCAGCCAATCGACCGGCACGACGCGACCGTTTATGACCTCGAAGCCCTGCGGCGTCTGCATCCAGCTGTTGGAGGCCAGAATCCAGGTGGCCGAGATCAGCGTGCCGAGCGCCACCATGATCGTCGCGAAGAAATGCAGCCCGGGCCCGACCTTGTTCCAGCCGAACAACATGACACCGAGAAAGCCGGCCTCGAGAAAGAAGGCCGTCAGCACCTCGTAAGTGAGAAGTGGTCCGGTGACGCTGCCGGCGAAAGACGAGAAATAGCTCCAGTTGGTGCCGAACTGGTAGGCCATGACCAGGCCGGAGACGACGCCCATCGCAAAGTTGACAGCGAAGATCTTTGACCAGAAATGATAGAGGTCGCGGTAGACCGCCTCCTGCCGCCACAGCCAGAGACCTTCGAGCACGGCCAGATAGCTGGCGAGCCCGATGGTGATGGCGGGGAAGACGATGTGGAAGGAAATCGTAAAGCCAAACTGGATGCGCGCCAGTTCCAGTGCCGTCAATCCGAACATAGCGTATCCTCCTTCGGCTCGACAGGGGTGGCAGATCCCAGGTCGGAGCCCTTGTTCGATTGCGGCTCGAACTCCACCGCCGACTTCGGCCGCGTGTCGACTGACAGCCGGAAAACATCGGGACGGGCGTAGTGCCCCACGACGTCGAGGTCATACTTGCCGCGCGCAATCACCCGCCGGTCGATCTCGGCAAGTTTGATGGTCTCTCCCGTGAAGTCGGGTTCGACGAGGATATTTCCGAGTGGGTCGATGATGCAGGAGCCGCCGCGAATGAGCACTGTTTGAGGATCATCGCCTTGAATGGGCGCGTAGTCCAGCGGCGCGTTGTCGCGCCTGAAATACTGGCAGGCCGAGATGACGAAGCATCGCCCTTCGAGCGCGATCGTCCGCATTGTCGGCAGCCATGTATCGCGGTCATCCACCGTCGGCGCGCAATAGAGCTCGACCCCCTGCGCGTACATCGCCATGCGCAGCTGCGGCATGTAGTTTTCCCAGCAGATGACGCTGCCAATGCGGCCGAGCGGCGTATCGGTGACACCGATCGTCGATCCGTCGCCAAAGCCCCAGACAAGGCGTTCGAGCGCTGTCGGCATCAGCTTGCGATGTTTGCCGAGAAGCCGGCCCGATGGTCCATAGGTGAGAGACGTGCAGTAAAGGGTTCCGCCGTCCCGCTCGATCACGCCGACGACCAGATGAACACCGTTGTCACGGGCGACCTCGCCGAGCCGTGCCGCCTCGGGGCCGGGCACGTCGATTGCGCTCTCGTAATATCGTCGGAAGTCCTCCCGGCCTTCGGGGCTGCGCATGCCGAGCCGCGCTCCGAAATCGATCCCCTTCGGATAGCCTCCGACGAAAGCCTCGGGAAGCACGACCAGCTGAGCCCCCTTCCCTGCGGCATCGCGCGTAAGATCGGCAAGTTTCGCGATCGTTTTCGGCGTGTCAAATAGGACCGGTGCGGCCTGGATGACGGCGGCTTTGAAAATATCGGACATGACGATGATCCCCCAAAACCTAAACGACGGCTCTGGATGCCAGCGATGGCTGTGCAATCAGGCCGGAAAGCAGCGTGAGCGCGTCTTCCAGCGCGCCGCGATCCGGAGCGACGCCGAGCGATATTCTCACAGCCTCGATCGGATGGGCGCTCGTTGCGAAGGCAGAGCTCGCTACGATCGAGACCCCGGCGCGATCGGCATGTTCGGCGAAATCGGCCGCACGCCAATGATCGGGCAAACGCAGCCAGAGGTGATGCCCATGCGGATCGGCGGCAAAGGGAATGTCCCTGAGGATGGATGACGCGAGCTTCTGGCGCTCGACGTTCTCTGCCCGGATGGCATTCGCAATCCCCTCGAGGGTGCCGTCCGAGATCCAACGGCTTGCCAACGCTGACATCAGAGGCGGCGCCATAAGGATCGTCGCACGCAGCACGCCGGCGAGCCTGAGTGCCTGGCTGGCATTCGGCGCCACCACATAGGCAACCCGCAGCGCGGGCGTTGCGCATTTCGAGAGCGTGGCGATGTGCCAGGTGATGTCGCTCGCCAGTTCCGCCACGGCGACGAGACGCTCAGGACGCAGCGGCGCATAGGGATCGTCCTCGACAATCGCAACACCATGCCTGCGCGCGAGCGCGGCAAGCGCCCGCCGCCGCTCTTCCGTCAACGTGGCCGTCGTCGGATTGTCGATCGTCGGGATCAAATAGAGGACTTTCGGTCCCTTCTCGCGGCAGACCTTTTCGAAGGCGTCAGGAATGATGCCTTGCTCGTCCATGGCGAGCGGCTCCAGGAGAATTCCTTTCTGCATGGCGACGGCCTTCAGGCCGGGATAGGTGACCGCGCCGGCAGCAATGACATCACCGCGGCGGAGCAGCAGATCGCAAATTCCGAACAGGGCGCTCTGCGCGCCTCCGGCAACGACGATGCGATCGGCAGTCGCGCCATCAATCCTCTGCCCAAGCCAATTGGCTCCCGCCTGCCTGTCCAGCTCCGCGCCATTGCTCTCCTGATAGTGGAGGCTCAGCAAGCCTCGCGAGCCGGCCAATATATCGGAAATCCCCTGCGGAAAAATCTTCCGCAGGTTCGCGACCTGCGGCTGAGGCGGGATATTCATGCTGAGATCGATCAAGGGCGGCGAGCCCTCGGACGAACTGTTCGCCTCCAGAGTTTCGCTGATGAAGCTTCCTCTTCCGGCCTGGGCCTCGACCAGCCCCCTCCTACGGGCCTCGTTGAAAGCCCGCGTGACGGTGGTCAGATCGACATTCAGCACCTCGGCAATCGCCCGCTGCGGCGGCAGGCGCTCGCCGCGCCCGACGCGGCCCGACCGAATATCGGCCTCGAGCGCCTCGACGATCCCGAGATATTTCATGCGGGCGCCTTCAACCAACCGCGGTCGCCACATCTAGCTCACTCCATATGTATGGCTTATTGACATACATTATCTCTACCATGTATGGGACATCGATGAAAGCAATAAATTTAGGATCACTTCTCGGCAACGCGCGGAGATGAGGATGCACGACCTCCATAGAGATGCTCAAGAGCGATGGGCCGCCAAGCGTCCGCTTTATACGCTGGAGATAACCGGCAAAGATATTGCCCAAATCAAGTCGGCCAGAGAGGGTATCCGGGCAGGAACGCCGATCAACATAGCCTTCCTCGGAAACGAAACGCATCAGCAGCGCATCGAGGCCGCCCGGATCATTCGCGACTGCGGTTTCGAGCCGGTCCCGATCATCTCATCCAGGAGGATCCGATCCCGCGAGGACCTGGATGATCTGATCGCCGGGTTGATCCGCGCAACACACCCACGACGGTTCATGTTCGTGGGAGGAGACCCGGCGGTGCCGGCCGGCCCATACGTGGATTCCCTCTCCCTTCTTGGAAGCGGGGTGCTCCAGCGTCACGCGATCCGGCATGTAGGGATCGTTGGCTACCCGGAAGGGCATCCGAAGATCGAAAACGACAGATTGTGGGATGCGCTCCGGTGGAAGATCGCCTTTCTGAAGGACGCCGGCTGCTCGATCGAGATCACCACGCAATTCGGATTCGACGCGAGCGCCATCGTAGATTGGATCGCAAAGCTTCGAACTTTCGGCATCGACGTTCCCGTGAGGGTCGGCGTGCCGGGACCGGCCGACGTCGGCAAGCTGACCCGCTTTGCCCGGCAATTCGGTGTCGTCACATCGGCGGCAGTTCTTCGTCAATACGGTCTCTCATTGACGAACCTGCTTCATCGAGCCGGTCCGGAGCGCTTTGCCGACCGGCTTATTGACGGTCTTGAAGGTCGCCAATTCGGTCCAGTTCTTTTCCATCTCTATCCCTTCGGGGGTATCCTCGACAGCGTGCGGTGGATGACGGGCTTCCTGACGCAGCGCCATGCCGCCATGGATGCCCTTACGGACGGCGACATTGATGGCCCTCCCTCTATCGCAACACCGTCGATTGGGTAGGCCCGGTCGATCGCGCGGCGATCGTCATCTCAGATCTTCGTCGGCCAGGCAGCCCAAGTGCGAAGCATTCGATCGCGGCCGTGCAGGCTTCCAGCATGTATGGCTAACATAAAAAGGACCGTACAAAATGACTACCGCCTTGCAACCGTCATCAATCGTCAGCAGCGCACTGCGCGAAGCGCTGCAGACCTGCCCTCTCATCGCGGTCTTGCGCTGGATCACGCCGCAAGAGGTTGAGAGCGTGACGGAAACCCTCGTCCAGGTCGGCTTTCGGCTGATCGAGGTGCCATTGAACTCGCCGGACCCCTATGTCAGCATCGAACGGCTCGCCCGCCGCTTCGGCAGCGAAGTGCTGGTCGGTGCCGGCACGGTCATGTCGGCGGACAGCGTTGCTCGTGTCGGCAATGCCGGTGGCCGGCTGATTGTGATGCCGCATGCGGATACGGCCGTCGTCCGCGCGGCGCGAGAGCATGGCTTTGCCTGCTTTCCCGGCGTGTCCACGCCAACTGAGGGTTTTGCGGCGCTCGATGCCGGCGCCGATGGTCTCAAGATTTTTCCGGCCGAGGCTATCTCGCCGTCTGTTCTCAAGGCTTGGCGCGCCGTCTTCGCCAACGACATTCCGCTTCTGCCGACAGGAGGGATCACGCCGGAGGCGATGGCTTCCTGGGTTGAGGCCGGCGCAAGCGGCTTCGGTGTTGGCGGCAATCTCTACCGCCCAGGGAAATCACTGAAGGAAATAGCCGACAGCGCCGTCGCCTTCGTCAGCACCTGGCGTGAGGTCTCCCACCACCAGACACGCGCATAAGAAAGAGTAGCGCCCGACGATACCGAATACCGGCTACAGCGGCTGTAAGCGTCGGTCACGCACTCTGGATGAGGCCCAAAGGAGCAGTCACTGGCAATCCAAGGCTGGCCGCGATCAGCGACCGCCTTTGTCTGGACTGCTCTGACGGAAACGAACTCCGAAAGTACTTGATACGCGAAAGCACCTGGCGGGATAAGCGCGATCGTATCTCTTACGCGATGCGGCCATCGCCCGCTTCGGTAGGCAGCATCTCGTCCGCGCCGGAAAATTTGTGATCCGGCGGAATAATCCGGCTCCCGCATTGTCTACCTCCCTGAACCCGCTCTTCAGCCCTCAGGGAGACCCGCATGATTGCACGACATACGAGACGGATCACCGCCACCGCGCTTGTGGTCTCGCTTGCGTTCCCCGCTTTTGCCCATGACCCGGCAGAGCATGCTCAGCACACAGCATCGTCCACCACTAGCGACGAAGCCCCGTTCGTCAGCGAAAACGACGCGGCGATGACCAGGATGATGAACGGCATGGCGGTCGAGCCGACCGGTGACGTCAATCGCGATTTCGTCGAGATGATGATTCCGCATCACCAGGGCGCGATCGATATGGCGCAGGCCTATCTGCGTTATGGCAGCAATGAGCAGCTGAAGCGGATCGCTCAGGAAATCATCGTTGACCAGCAGCAGGAAATCGCCGCCATGCGGCTGGCCCTCGGCGATCCGCCCCCTCCGTCGGATCCCGCGCCGACGCAGGTCTCCCCGCCGGCCCCCTCCTCCATGCCCGGCATACCGATGATGCCGGGCATGGACCCCGACATGAAAATGGGCAATTGAAAAGGACCCCGTCATGAAGCCTACCCTTCTTGCTCTCAGCCTTCTCGCCGGCACGATGCTGGCGCCCCTGGCGAGCTTCGCCGGCCAGGCGCCGGGTGCTGCCTCCGATCCGGATATCCCGGTCAGCAGCAAGGATCGTGTCTATGCGGCCGAGCAGTTCTCCAACACGGTTTCCGTCACCGATCCCGCCACCAACAAGCTTCTCGGCGTCATCAAGCTCGGCGATCCGCAACCGGGCAATCTGAGCCCGCTTTACCGGGGGCAGGTCCTCGTCCACGGGATGGGGTTCTCGCCAGATCACAAGACACTGGCTGTCGTTTCCATCGGCTCCAATTCGGTGACCTTCATCGATACGCCGACCAACACCGTCAAGCACACCACCTATGTCGGCCGCTCGCCGCATGAAGCCTTCTTCACACCTGACGGCAACGAGGTCTGGGTTACGGTTCGCGGCGAGGACTATATCTCCGTCATCGATGCGCATACCTATGAGGAAAAGCTGCAGATCAAGGTTCCGGCCGGTCCCGGCATGCAGATCTTTTCGCCGAACGGCAAATACGGCTACATCTGCTCCTCGTTCAATCCGGAGACCGTCGTCGTTTCCGTCGCCGACCATCAGATCGTCGGCCATATCAAGCAGGAAAGCCCGTTCTGCCCGAACATTGCGGCGACGCCTGATGGCAAGCAGGTCTGGTTCACGCTGAAGGATGTCGGCAAGGCACAGGTCTTCAATGCCGAGGCGCCTTTCGATCTCATCAAGACGATCGATACCGGACCGATCACCAACCACGTCAACATCGTTCACAACGCCGACGGCAACTTCGCCTATATCACTGTCGGCGGCCTCAACCAGGTGAAGGTCTACCGCACCGACAATTTCGAGCAGGTTGCTACCATTCCGGTCGGCAACCTTCCGCACGGCGTCTGGCCATCCGGCGACGGCACGCGAGTCTATGTCGGTCTCGAAAATGCCGATGCGCTTGCCGCCATCGACACGCTGACGAACAAGGTGATCGCCACCATTCCGATCGGACAGGCGCCGCAGGCGGTCAACTATGTTCCAAATGCCGTGCCCGAGGGCGATGGCATGCAGAACCTGCAGCCGCTCGGTGTTGCCGGACAGGCGGTTCACCTGACATTGCGAGCCCCGAAAACGAAGGAAGCCGTCGCACCTACCAGCGTCTCCCTCTTCGATCAGGGCCTGTCGCAGGTGCTGCAGGCATCGGTAACCGGTCTACAGCCCAAGAAGCCCTACATTCTTGCGCTCTCGACCGGGGCCGACGGCACCGGTGACCTTCAGCCGCTGGCTTCGTTCATGACGAATCCGGCCGGCTCGGCGATCGTCAACGCCGTCGGACCAATCCGTCAGATAGTCCAAAGCACCGGGAAGGCCGAGCGCCGCTATCTCGTCGTCGCGGCGGCTGTTGAAAAAGGGCGTGGCGACGTCGTTCAGGTCGAGGCGAAGTAAATCCCTTCTGCCCGCCGCCCGTGATAGGGTGGCGGGCGGAAGCTCCTGAAGGCGAAACTCTCATGAGTGATATTCTGCAGCTTGTCGAACCGATGATACCGGCACTGCGCCGCTATGCGCGAGGCCTGCTGCGGGATACGGTTGCGGCCGACGATCTCGTCCAGGATTGCCTGGAGCGGGTCATTGCCCATTGGCATCGCCGCCGCAGCGACGATCCGCGCACCTGGGTTTTTGCCATTCTTCATAATTTGGCCATCAACCGCCTGAGGCAGACCGTCCGTCGCGGCGAGCATGTGCCATTTGAAAAGGTGGATGAACCGCCTTCGCCCGGCAGCCGACGCAGGAGGACAGCCTGATGCGCCGGGATATCCTCCAGGCGCTCGAGCAGCTTCCGGAAGAACAGCGCAGCGTGCTTCTGCTGGTATCCGTCGAGGATCTGTCCTATTCGCAAACGGCCGCCGTGCTGGCGATCCCCGTCGGCACTGTGATGTCACGCCTGTCGCGGGCGCGCGAGCGGCTGCGGCAGATACTGGAAAATCCGGGACAGGCAGCAAAGGGGCCTGCCGCCCACCTTCGGAGAGTGAAATGAGCGTGAAACCGATCTCCGAGGACGATCTTCACGGCTTTGTCGACGGTGCGCTCGACGAGGTGCGTGAAGCCGAGGTTTCGGCCTATCTGGAAGCGCATCCGGAAATTGCCGCGCGGATCGAAAGCTACGGCAGGCAGCGTCTTGATTTGCGGGCAGCGCTCGATCCCGTTCTGGAAGAGCCGGTACCGAGCCGCCTCAACCTGAGCCATATGATGGAGACGCGCACTCGAGGCCGGGCTCCGTTCTGGCGCATGGCCGCCGCTGCGACCGTGCTTCTCGTGGCGGGCGGTTCCGGCGGCTGGATATCGCACGATTTCTACCAGCCGCCGAGCGAGGGCGTT
Source organism: Rhizobium sp. P32RR-XVIII (assembly GCF_012641395.1). Lineage (GTDB taxonomy): Bacteria > Pseudomonadota > Alphaproteobacteria > Rhizobiales > Rhizobiaceae > Rhizobium. The sequence goes on from NZ_JABAIH010000008.1 coordinate 248,258, forward strand.
CTGGCGCTCGCACGCGAAGCATCCGACAGCTTTGCGACCTATGCCTCCGACAGGGTAAGGCCGGTCGAGCTGCGCGCCGACAACATGGGCGAACTGGTCGACTGGGCGACGCAGCGCATGGGCCGCAAGCCGGTGCTGCCGGACCTTTCGAAGTCCGGCTATCGCCTTATGGGCGGCCGTCTCATCGCCACGCCGCACGGCGCCGGGCTTATGCTGATGTACGACAACGACCGTGGCTCTCGTCTCGTCATGCTGACCCGTCCGATGGTAGTCGACCAGAACAAGACGATGACGGCACTTTCCAAGGGCGAGGTCGGCGGATGGAGCTGGGCGGCGAACGGAATGGGTTATAGCCTTGTCGGCGCATTACCACCCGATCTATTGCACCCGCTCGCAGACGACATTCGTCGCCAGGCCGAGCTAGGTGCTTGATCGGCGACTTCTTACCCGTGAGAAGGCCCACTGGGCATGATCCATTCAAGTACGCCGCATCTCCAGCGCTCTCGACGTGCGCTCCACCAATGCCGGCTCTCCACAGACAAAGGTAAACGGCCCCTGCGGCAGACCGGCAGACCAGTCGAGCGAATGAGCACAGCCGGCCTCCGCCGCTATGATCGCCGCGCCGGCCACGTCCCAGATATGTTCCCCGAAGCCGATATAGAGATCGGCCTCGCCGAGAATGACAGGGATCAGACCGGTCACCGCCGATCCCGTCCGCCGATCGGCCAGCCCCAGTTCGTCGCGCACGAAACCTGACAGCCAGCGATCGTTGTCCGTCGACATCCAGGTCGAAACGCCGGTGTATGCGATACTGGGCTCGGCGGGTCTGCGGTGTGCCGGTAGCTTTTCCCCATTTCGCCAGATGCCCTTTCCCGCTTCGGCCACGAGCATGGTTCCCTCAACTGGGGCATTCAGGGCTGCGGCGACCGGGCGATCCGACGCCAGGCCGATGGACACGGCCCAGGAGGAACCACCCCGAACGAAGTTATGCGTTCCGTCGATCGGGTCGATGATCCAGGTACGGCCGGATATGCCCGACAGGCTTCGTCCTTCCTCTCCCAGGATGCCATCATCAGGAAAGAGTCGGCCGATCCCGGCCGCAATCATCTCCTCCACCGCGCGATCCACATCGGTGACGAAATCAAGGTGGCCCTTGGCCGTTACGGATAGTTCTGACAGCGCCTTTTGACGCGACAGTGCCAAGTTTCCTGCTTGAGCAGCCAACTCGCTGATTTCGTGGACTAGCATCGGGTATCTCGCTTTGAATTGAAGCAGTGACGTAAGTACAAAAGCCATGCTCATACGTATGCATGAATGTCGTAGGGGCGCGACTGGCGCCTAAAGTAGGCGGTTTGTCAAATGACAGTTTGATGAAAGTCTTACCTTCAAAGGGTCCGGCTTACCCTGCATTATTCATCAAATTGTCACCGAACCTTCAACGGTAATTCGTATTACCACGTTATTCGTTGGCGTCATCAAAACGTGCCAACAGCGCAAAAGGTGGACGCAATGAAACTTCGCACTGCACTCATGACAGCAACGCTTCTCTGTGCGGCTTATGCACAGGCGGGCGCAACCGAACCCGTGGGCGGGCCCGACTTCAACATCAAGACCAATGTGGATCTGAAGGCACTGACACCCGCAAATTTCTACGACGTGCTTGTCCCGGCCGCCAAGGCGGAAGGCCAGATCAGCTTCTATGATTTCGGCGAATCGGAAAACGTCATCTTTGCCGAGATCATTCGCCGCTTCGAAGCGAAATACGGCGTCAAGGTCGAATATCATCAGGTCGACGGCGAACAGGCCGTACAGCAGCTGATCGCCGCCAAGCAGGCCGGTCAGCCTTCTCCCGTTGATGTCTTCTGGATGCCCAACGGCTCGGTTCGCGTCGCCGATCAGGCCGGCATAATCGCCAATCTGCCGCTTAACACCATGCTGCCGAGCGCCCCGGACCTTGAGCAGAATGCGGCGACCGTTTCGCGCGGCTACGTCCACGGCGGCAAGGTCGCGCCCTACCACCGCAACGTCACTGCAATCGGCTACGATACGCGAGCCTTCCCCAATGGCACCGAACCGAAGAACTTTGCCGAACTGCTCGCCTTCGCCAAGGCAAACCCGCAGAAGATGGTCGTCACCGACCCGACGCGTGGCGGTTCCGGTATCGGCTTCCTCGAAAGCGCCATCCTGGCGATGACGACCAAGGACTGTCAGGCTCGCCTCTATGACTACACCGTCACGGAAGCCGACGCGGCTGCCTGGGCCAACGGCCCCTGCCTGGACCCGGTCCTTGCCTATTTCAAGGAGCTGCGCCCCAACGTCGAGTTCACCAACGGCAATACGGACTCGCTCAATCTGATGGCAAACGGCCAGGCTGAAGTGGCGACTGTATGGGAAGACGAGGTCTATGACTTCACCGGCCGCGGTCTGCTGCCGCCGACCGTCAAGGCCCGCCTCCTCACCGATGGCGAAGTCGGCGACGGCGATGGCGCCATGATGCCGTCTGGCGCAACCCACGTCGCCGGCGGCCTTCTCTTCCTCGACTTCCTGATGTCGGACGAGATCCAGCTCTACAAGCTCACCGTCAACGGATCACGCTCGGCCCGTACGAAGCTCGATATCGACAAGGCCCTGACGTCGGACGTGACCAACCGCCTCGTGCCGCAGGAACAGTATCTGAACTATGCGCGCCCGCGCATCGTCGGCACGATCTCCGACGCCGCCGCCAAGCGTTTTGTCGAGACCATCCTGCAGGGCAGCTGATTCTCTTCGAAACCTCAGGGAAGGGCCGCCGACCGCGGCCCTTCCATCCTTCTTCATCCTTGGAGCTGCAGATCATGGCGCATGTTGTCCTCGCCAACCTCCATAAGAGATTCAACGCCACGCTGGCGGTCGACAATTTCTCCCTCGATGTCGCCGAGGGCGAATTCGTTGCCCTTCTCGGGCCTTCGGGGTGCGGCAAAACGACAGTGATGCGGATGATTGCCGGCATCGCGGAACCCGACAGCGGCGAGATTGCGATCGGGAAACGGCGCGTCGATGGCCTGCCGCCCGAGCATCGCAATATTGGCCTGGTTTTCCAGTCCTACGCACTCTTTCCGCATATGACGGTCGAAGCCAATATCGCCTTCGGACTCCAGATGCGCCGCGTCCCGCGCGACGAGATGCGCCGGCGCGTTGCGGCCGTTCTCGAGACGGTCGATCTTGCAAAACTCGCCAAGCGTCATCCGCGCCAGCTTTCCGGCGGTCAGCAGCAGCGCGTCGCCCTCGCCCGGGCACTGGTTACCGAACCGGATGTCCTGCTCCTTGACGAACCGCTTTCCAATCTCGACGCCAAATTGCGCGAGCACCTGCGTGAGGATATTCGAAATCTGCAGCGTCGCCTCGGCATCACGACGATCTATGTCACGCATGACCAATCCGAGGCGCTCGCCCTTGCCGATCGCGTCGTCGTCATGAACGGCGGGCGCATCGTCGAGGAAGGTGGGCCACGCGACCTCTACCAGACGCCGAGGCGGCGTTTCACCGCCGAATTTCTCGGCCAGACAAATATTCTCGCCGCGACGGCTTCGGACGGCACCATCCATTTCCCGTGGGGCGAGGAGCAGGCCGGATGGAACGGCCAGAGCGGCCGGCTCGACCTCTCGATCCGACCGGAAGACATCTCCATCCAAGCGGCAGGCATGGGCCCCGCGGTCGTGACCGACGTAACCTTCCTCGGCGCGGATATCGAACACAAGCTCGATGTCGGCGGATTGACGATGCGGGCACGGGCGAGCGGGCGCGGCGCGAAAATCCTTCCGGTCGGGACGCGCGTCGCCATTGGCCTTCCCGACGATCTGCACGTGCTGTCCTAAAGGGAGGCAATGGAATGAACCGTACGGCTGCCCTTCTGCTGCTGCTTTTGCCCGGTGTCGGATTTCTTGTTCTTTTCTTTGGGCTGCCACTTGCCCTCGCGTTTTTGGCAAGCGTCGGTCTCGGCGCGCTCGGGGACAGCAACGGCTTCACACTGGAGCACTACCGGTCACTATTCACCGACAGCGTCTATCGAGACGGTTTGCTGTTCTCGATCTATATTTCTGTTGCGCCGACCCTGGTCAGCCTCGTCATCTCCGTGCCGCTCGCCGTTCTCCTGCAGGAGAGTTTTCCCGGCAAGCGGCTGTTCCAGACACTTTACAAGATACCGCTCGTCGTACCGGCAATCGTGGCCGCTTTCATCGTCATGACGCTCTTCGACCGCGGCGGGGAGATCCCGCGGCTGCTGCAGCCCCTTAACCTGCAGCTGCCGAAGCTGGTGCGCGACCCCTGGGCGCTGGGGGTGATCATCGCCACGGCCTGGAAATCGATCCCCTTCATGACGCTGATCATCGGCGGCTCGGTTGCCGCGATCCCACACGATCTGAAGCATGCCGCGCGCACGCTCGGCGGCAATCGCCTCACCGTCTTCTGCCGGGTCGAGTTGCCGCTTGCGCTGCCCGGGATCACAGCTGCTACGCTGCTTGTTTTCGTTGGAACGACCGGGGCTTTCGCCGTGCCTTCCCTGCTCGGGCCGATATATCCGAAGCCCCTGTCGATCTGGATGTACCAGAACGCATTGGAGAAGAACGACTGGGCGAGCGCATCGGCGATGGGCATCATGCTCTCGATCGTCGCATGCCTCGTGCTGGTCATCTACTATCGCATCACGTCCGGTATGCGCACCGGCATCAGCGGAGAGACCCGATGACGATTGCCGTTTCACTTCCGTCACGCCTGGATCGGGCAGCTATCAGGCGCAGTCGAGTCCCAGAGGGATGGTGGTTGTCTGTCGGCCTCTATACCGCTCTCGCCCTGACGCTGCTGGCACCGCTGGTCGTCGCACTCCTGTGGTCGCTGGTCGATCCCAAGGGCGGATGGTTTGCGCCCGATATCCTGCCGCGCGGTCTGTCCCTCGTGCATTGGCAGGCGATCACTCAGGACCGCAGCCTGATTGCGAGCATCCTCACGAGTCTTTCGATATCGGCCGTGGTCATGGTCCTCTCGGCCATCCTTGCCCTCCCAACCGCCTTCGCGCTCGCGAAGATCCCCTTCAAGGCGAAGCGCGCGGTCGAGATGTTCGTGCTGGCGCCGCTGATCGTTCCCGGCCTGGTTGTCGGCATCGGCATCGGCTTTGTCTTCTTCCGCATCGGCCTCGCCTATACCATCCCCGGCGTCATCCTTGCGCAAACCATCGGCACGCTTCCCTTCATGATCCGAATTCTGGCGGCGACCCTGGAGAATCTGCCGATGGATCTCATCCATGCTGCCCGTACACTCGGCGCGAGCCCGCTCAAGGTTGCGCTTCGAATCGTCGTGCCGCTCACCTGGCCGGGCTTCGTCGCCGGCGGCCTTCTATCCTTCATTTCGAGCTTCGAGGAGTTCGAGAAGACCTTCATCGTCGGCGCCCCGCAGGTCGAGACATTGACCGTAAAGCTCTGGGCGGTCCTCGGCGGGAAGGTGCTGATCTTTCCGAACGCGGCCGTGGTGACCTTCATCCTGCTCGCCCCCACCGTCGTCATTTTCATGCTTGCCGAACGTGCCTTGCGCAACGAAAGCGCGCTCGCCGCCGGCATGGGCAAACTCTAATCCCTTCACATACAGGAGAATTCAATGTTCAAACTTCTCGCGCAGAACGCTGCCGACGTTCATGTCTGCGGCCACCGCGGCCACTCCATCGGCGCGCCGGAAAACACCATCGCGGCCTTCGTCGCCACCCGCGAGCACGGCGGCGATTCAGCGGAGATCGACTGCGTGCTGACGGAAAATGGCGAGATTGTTCTGATGCACGACCAGACGGTCGACCGCACCACCAACGGTACCGGTCTGGTCTCCGCCAAAAGCCTCACCGACATCCGGAAGCTGGACGCCGGCAGCTGGTTGGACGGCCGATTTTCCGGCGAACGTATCCCGACGCTTGCCGAAGCGATTGAATTTGCGAAGACTTATGATTTCGGTCTCGTAGTCGAGGTGAAGGAAGCCCGCCAGACGGACCGGTTCGTCCGGCGCCTCGGCGCGGTTCTCGCCGAGACCGCTGGCGCCGACCATCTCGTCATGATCTCGTTTGACCACGCTTTCCTGCGGGATATGAAGGATGCCCTGCCCGGCGTTCGCACCGAAGGCATCACCCATGCCCGCCATGCCGACTTCGTCGGCGTCGCGAAAGCAGCGCGTCTCGACTCCCTTTCGATCGAGCATCAGATGTTCAGGCCGGAGGACGGGGTCGCCCTGCACAAGGCCGGCGTCGCCGTGCGGTTCCACCTGCAGCGGCCGGCCTATTACGACCGCTACAAGGCGCTCGGCGTCGATCTGCTTGCACCGGTTTCGTCCTATGTCGCAGACGGCGTGATCGATACCATTTCCGGTGACGATGTCGGTTTTCTGGCAGAGCTCAAGGCAGCAGGTGTCGCAAAATGAGCGAATGGATCGCCTTTCCCGCGAGCGAACAGGTGTCCGAACTGGCTGTGGTCCCTCTCGATAAGCGGGAGCGCCTCCGCGATGGCCCCACCGATGCGGCAACCTTTGCCGCCGCCTTCGATTCCATTCCTGCACTGCGCCAGATCGAAACCGGTGGGAAGCCACCGCAGCGCACGGCCGCGCGCGGCTCGCTCAAGGTGGCAAGCTGGAACGTGGAGCGGCTGCGCCATCTTCAAGCAATCGGCGATACCCTGGCGCAGCTCGCTCCGGACGTCATGCTGTTGACCGAAATCGACAAGGGCATGGCGCGATCGGGCAACGGCCATCGGATCGCGGAGCTCGCGGGCCGATTTGGCCATGGCTACGCTTACGGCGTCGAATTCATCGAGCTCGATCGCGGCGACCCGGAAGAGCGGGTCACCCACGCGCATGAGACCAACCTTCTCGGCTTTCACGGCAACGGCATCGTCACCGATCTGACCCTGAGCCGGCCGTTCCTGATCAGGCTGGAGGCCGAAGGGAAATGGTTCGGTTGGGAGCGGGAGGAACCGCGTGTCGGGGGCCGGATGGCGATCGGTGGGCAAATCGAGCTCGACGGCACCAAGGTGACTCTGGTTGCGGCGCATTTCGAAAGCCATTCCGACCCGGAGCATCGAGCCGCTCAGGCTGGACATCTTCTTGATGTGATCGACCGCTATGACCCGGGTGCCCCGGTTCTGATCGGCGGCGATTTCAACACGTCGACGTTCTCCCGGCGGGAGACTGCATCGGCGCTTGCGGCAGCGCTTGCCGCCGATCCCCGGCGGCGCGTGGATGTCGAGCCGTACGAGCCGCTGTTCGCGCTGATGGCCCAGCGAGGATATGACTGGACGCGATGCAATGTTCCGGGTGCACCGACCGAGCGGCCGGACGATCCGGCCGAACGCGTGCTCGGCAAGATCGACTGGTTCTTCAGTCGCGGTCTGAAGGCATCTCTTCCGGCCGTCATCCCTGCGCTGAAGGCAGACGGGACGCCCTCCTCGGATCACGAGTGCCTGATGGTGCAAATCGAGCTGATCTAAGTTGCTGACCGGATGTCGTGACACGGTTGTCACGACATCCCTCTACAACCATGGTACTCTACGCGTTATGAGACGATTCTTGCCCGGCGGCTTTGTCGGGAATGAGCGTTATGCGGACGACTGCCGGCAGCAATGAATGGTGACGGGAATAACTGCCGGGGTGCAAAGCAATGGTTCAGAATAAAAACAAAGAATCCAACTCTGTCACCTCTCACGACGTCGCCAGGGTGGCGAACGTGTCACAGGCCCTTGTTAGCCGGGCATTCTCCGGAAAAGGCCGCATATCGCCCGAAACACGTGCCAGGATTCTGAAAGTAGCCGAAGACATTGGCTGGCATCCAAATGCGCTGGCTCGCAGCGTGGTCACCGGAGACGCGCCGCTTGTCGCCGTCGTCACGGCGCGATTGAATTTCGACTGGAGAGCCCAGGTCCTCTCCCATCTGCTGAAATCCATTCAAGCATGGCATCTAAAGCCGCTGCTCTTCTATGCCGAGAATGATGATGACGTGGATCGTCTGCTTGGCGAAACGATGGAATGGCGGACGCGCGGCGTCATTGTCATGGCAGGTGATATTCGGGCGCGCCGGGCCGAGGCGATTATCTCCGGTGGCCAGTTTCTGGCAACCCTCAACCGCCCCGCCAACCATCCCGATGCCTTTTCCGTGGCGACCGACAATCAGCAAGGCGGCGCTATGGCAGCTTCGCTCCTAGTTGACGAGGGCCGGCGAAAATTCCTTGTTCTAAGCGGGCCGCAGAACAACTGGGCAAGCGCGCTCCGTACTCAGGGCTTCGTCGAGGCCATCCGTTCACGTGGCGAATCCGTGATCATCTGGCACAACGAAGCGATGACGATGGAAGCCGGCAAGGAATGCGCCGCGGCATTTCATGGGCTTCGCCATCATGAAAGGCCGGATGCGGTCTTTGCGACCGATGATGCTTTGGCCCTCGGCTTCATGGATGGCGTGCGCGGACAGACAGGCATTCCTGCCGACCTATCGCTCCTTGGCTTCGACAATCTCGCGGCTTCTTCCTGGCTGCCCTATCAGCTGACCACGTTCGAACAGCCGCTCAGCGAAATGGTGGGCCGGATGGTCCACTATATTAACCTGCATCAAAACAGGCCGCAGGACGCTTTCTGTTCGACTAGTCCTCACCGGATCGGTGAGGACGGGGTCGTCTATTGCCTGCCAAAAATCATTCAACGTTCAACGACGAAACCGACCCCTTGACGGATTCGAACTGAGACCGCAGCGACTTCCCGGTGGTTAGCTTGGCAACCGTGGGTACGGGAAGTCCATTTCAGATTTGCCCTTCAAATGGCATGGCATTCTAGCGGCCCTTCTGGAACCGGAAGAACTTTCGTTTCATTATACGACTAAGTTGATAGAGTTTCCGCAGAAACGAAGGAGGTTCCCATGCAGTCAATTCGGATTACCCGGCTCCTCGCGGCCGCGGTCTTTGCGGGAAGCGTCGCAATCGGCGGCGCCGCCCCGGCTCTGGCCGATCAGACGCTTCTCAACGTGTCCTATGACCCAACGCGTGAACTCTACAAGGATTTCAACGCCGCGTTTGCCGCGAAGTGGCAGAAGGACACTGGCGAAACCCTTACGATCCAGACTTCGCATGGCGGTTCCGGGGCACAGGCCCGATCGGTCATCGATGGCCTTGAGGCCGATGTGGTGACGCTGGCGCTCGAGGGCGACATCGACGCCATCGCCAAGGCTACGGGAAAGATCCCCGCCGATTGGAAGACCAAGTTTCCGAATAGCTCCACGCCCTACACCTCCACGATCGTTTTCCTCGTTCGCAAGGGCAACCCCAAGGGCATCAAGGATTGGGGCGACCTGATCAAGGATGACGTTCAGGTCATCACGCCGAACCCGAAGACCTCGGGTGGCGCACGCTGGAACTTCCTCGCTGCCTGGGCATGGGCCAAGCAGGCAAACCGTGGTGATGACGCCAAGGCCCAGGAGTACGTATCGAAACTCCTGCAGCATGTTCCGGTTCTCGACACCGGCGCTCGCGGTGCAACGACGACCTTTGTCCAGCGCGGTCTGGGCGATGTTCTACTCGCCTGGGAGAACGAAGCCTATCTCTCGCTGGAGGAACTCGGTCCGGACCAGTTCGAAATCGTCACGCCGTCCTTTTCCATCCGCGCCGATCCGCCGGTCGCAGTCGTCGACGCCAACGCCGACAAGAAGGGCACGCGCAAGGTTGCCGAAGCCTATCTCAACTATCTCTACTCGGACGAAGGGCAGAAGATCGCTGCCAAGCATTTCTATCGCCCGACCAAGCCCGAAGCAGCCGACAAGGCGGACATTGCCCGCTTTAAGGACCTGAAGCTTGCAACCATCGATGACTTCGGCGGCTGGAAAGAAGCGCAGCCGAAATTCTTCGCGGATGGCGGCGTGTTTGACCAAATCTACAAGCCGGCCCAATAATATCGCATGAGAGCACATAGCCCCACGTGGTGGCGGTTCAGAAAGCCGAGCGTCATTCCAGGCTTTGGAATAACGCTCGGCCTTAGCTTGACCTGGCTCACCCTTCTGATCCTCATCCCGCTCTCGGGCCTCGCCTGGCGTTCGAGCGAACTGGGCTGGGAAAAGTTCCTGTCGATCGCTTTTGACCCGCGCACGCTGAACGCACTTCGCATCAGCTTCGGCGCCGCCTTTGTCGCGGCCTGCATCAATGCAGTTTTCGGCGTCATCCTTGCCTGGGTACTCGTGCGCTATCGCTTTCCCGGCAAGCGCCTGATCGATGCAATGGTCGATCTGCCGTTCGCGCTTCCGACCGCCGTCGCCGGCATCGCTTTGACGACGCTCTATGCCCCGAACGGCTGGGTCGGCCAGTTTCTGACGCCGCTCGGCGTCAAGATCGCCTTTACGCCGGCTGGTATCGTCGTCGCTCTTGTCTTTGTCGGGCTGCCCTTTGTCGTGCGTACCGTGCAGCCGGTGATGGAAGAGATCGACAAGGAGGTGGAAGAAGCGGCCGCGACCCTCGGAGCCAACCGCTTCCAGACGATCTTCCGCGTCCTGCTTCCCGGTCTCGCGCCTGCCGCGCTGACGGGTTTTTCGCTGGCTTTCGCCCGCGGCGTCGGCGAATACGGCTCGGTTATTTTCATCGCCGGCAACCTGCCGTTCAAATCGGAAATCGCACCGCTCCTGATCGTCATTAAGCTGGAAGAATACAACTATGCGGCAGCGACCGGCATTGCCGCGGTGATGCTGATCATCTCGTTCAGCATGCTGCTTGTCATCAATCTCATCCAGAGTTGGAGCCGGCGGAGGTATGGCGATGGCATTTGACACAATCGCTCGCTCGGCCAAGGTGCGCTCGGTTATCACCGAAACCAGGTTCGCCCGCTGGATGCTCATCGCCCTGTCCCTGGTCTTCCTGCTGCTCATGCTGTTACTGCCGCTGGCTGCGGTCTTCGTCGAGGCCTTCCGTAAGGGCGGGGGTGCGTTCTTCGAGGCGCTGCAAGATGCCGAAACACTCTCTGCCATCTGGCTGACACTCATCGTCGCCGGGATCAGCGTGCCGTTGAACCTCATCTTCGGGGTGACTGCAGCCTGGGCGATTGCCAAGTTCGAGTTCAAGGGCAAAGCCTTCTTGACGACGTTGATCGACCTACCCTTTTCCGTTTCACCGGTTATTTCGGGCCTCGTCTTCGTGCTGCTTTTCGGCGCAAACGCCTATCTCGGAAAGTGGCTCGATGCCAACGGAATCAAGATCCTTTTCGCTGTGCCGGGGCTTGTCCTTGCCACCATGTTCGTCACATTCCCGTTCGTCGCACGAGAGCTGATCCCGCTGATGCAGGAACAGGGGACGGCGAATGAGGAGGCGGCCCTTTCACTGGGTGCCAGCGGCTGGCAGACCTTCTGGCATGTCACGCTGCCGAATATCAAATGGGGGCTGCTCTACGGCGTTCTGCTCTGCAACGCCCGCGCCATGGGCGAATTCGGTGCCGTTTCCGTTGTATCCGGGCATATCCGCGGCCAGACGAATACCATGCCGCTGCAAGTGGAAATTCTCTACAACGAGTATAATTTCACCGGCGCCTTTGCCGTTGCGGCATTGCTGACCCTGCTTGCCCTTGTGACCCTTGTTTTGAAGACGCTGCTCGAACTGCGATACAGCGCAGAAATCTCCGCCAGCCGGCGGCACTGAAGGAAATAGAATGGAAGTTCGCGTCCAAAACTTGCGCAAGGAATTCGACCGCTTTCCGGCGTTGCATGATGTTTCATTGAATATCCGCTCCGGCGAACTGATCGCACTGCTCGGGCCGTCCGGCTCCGGCAAGACGACATTGCTGCGCCTGATTGCCGGCCTCGAAAGCCCGACCGAAGGCCTGATCTACTTCGGCGACGAAGATGCTTCGAAGAAGACCGTGCAGCAGCGCAATATCGGCTTCGTGTTCCAGCACTACGCCCTCTTCCGCTACATGACGGTTCTCGACAACATTGGTTTCGGGCTCAAGGTGCGCGATGCCGCACGCCGCCCGTCGAAGGCCGAGATCCGCAGCCGCGCACTGGAACTGCTCGATCTCGTGCAGCTTTCCGGCCTCGAGAAACGCTACCCGGCCCAGCTCTCGGGCGGCCAGCGCCAGCGCGTCGCGCTCGCTCGCGCGCTGGCGGTGGAGCCGAACGTACTGCTTCTCGACGAGCCCTTCGGGGCGCTGGATGCGCAAGTCCGCAAGGATCTCCGTAAGTGGCTTCGCGAAATCCATGACCGCACCGGCCATACGACGGTCTTCGTCACGCACGACCAGGACGAGGCGATGGAGCTTGCCGACCGCGTCGTCGTCATGAGCCAGGGCGCGATCGAGCAGGTCGGCACGCCGGACCAGGTCTACGACAATCCGAATTCGCCCTTCGTCTTCGGTTTCGTCGGTCAGTCGAACTGTCTGAAAGTGCGCGTCGCTGGGGGCGACATCTGGTTCGAAGACCGCCCGCTCGGCCTGAAGGTCGAGAACGAGCCGGAGGGCGATGCGCAGCTCTATTTCCGCCCGCACGATATCGAACTGCGTGACGGCTGCGGTGGCTGCATTGCCGGCCTGCTGGTCTCCAGCCGCCGCGTGGCCGGAACCCGGCATATCGAGGTCGACATCGGCAAGGGCCATCCTTCGATCGAGCTGGAACTGCCGCCCGCGCAGGTCGACAGTCTCGACCGCAACCGGATCGCGTTCCGTCCGACCCGCTGGAAGCTGTTCAGGAGCGCGTGACGCACGCCTGAAGGGTGACTGGCTGGAAGTGCAAGCATCATTGCGGAAGCGTTCGGGAGCGTTGGTTCCGCCATTGATTTCGCGTTGCCTAAATTAGCAAAATGTAGAATAAACGTACGAAACAACGTTTTGGCAACCAGATGCCAGGTGGGAGGGGGCTATGTCTCTCGCGATCAACGATACCGCACCCGATTTTGAGGCAGCAACGACGGAAGGCAGGATCCGGTTTCACGACTGGATCGGCAATTCGTGGGCAGTCCTGTTTTCGCACCCCAAGGATTTCACGCCGGTGTGCACCACAGAGCTGGGCTACATGGCGAAGATCAAGCCCGAATTCGACAGGCGTGGGGTAAAGATCATCGGCCTGTCGGTTGATCCGCTCGACCGTCATTCCGGCTGGGCAGACGACATCAAGGAGACACAGGGCATCGCCCCGAACTTCCCGATGATCGCCGACACCGATTATAATGTGTCGAAGCTCTATGGCATGCTGCCTGCGGCGGTCTCGGGCGATCCGACCCAGCGCACCCCGGCCGACAATCAGACCGTGCGCAACGTCTTAGTCGTTGGCCCGGACAAGAAGATCAAGTTGATACTCGTCTATCCGATGACGACCGGCCGTAATTTCGATGAAGTCCTGCGTGTGATCGACTCGCTGCAGCTGACCGCCAAGCACCGGGTGGCGACTCCGGTGAACTGGAAGCAGGGCGAGGACGTGATCATCGCCGGTTCGGTGAGCGACGACGAAGCCAGAACGATATATCCTAACGGATGGAACTCGCCGAAGCCCTATATCCGGATCGTTCCGCAGCCGGAAAGCTGATAAGGACATCCGGGAACCCGCGAAACAATTTGTGAAAGGGAGGTGCCGATGATCTTCCGCCAGCTCTTCGACAGCGTGTCCGGCACCTACACCTACCTCATTGCCAGCCGGCAGGGCGGTGAGGCACTCATCATCGATCCCGTACTCGAGAAGGTCGACCGCTACCTCAAGCTCGTCGAGGAGCTTGATCTCAAACTGGTCAAAGCCGTGGACACCCACTTGCACGCCGACCATATTACCGGGTTGGGTGCGCTGCGTGACCGCACCCACTGCATCACGGTGATGGGCGAGCAGACGCTTGCCGATGTCGTCTCCATGCGCGTGGCCGAGGGCGACCGAGTCGCGATCGAGGGACTAAGTCTCGATGTACTCTATACGCCAGGCCATACGGACGATTCCTATTCTTTTCTCATGAATGGCCGCGTGTTCACGGGCGACACGCTGCTCATTCGCGGAACGGGCCGCACGGATTTCCAGAATGGCAACCCGCGCCAGCAATATGACTCCATCTTCAACAAGCTCCTCAAATTGCCGGACGAAACGCTCGTCTATCCGGCGCACGACTACAAGGGCGACACCGTTTCCACCATCGGCGAGGAGAAGCTCTTCAATCCGCGCCTGCTGGTCAGCTCCGTGGACGAGTATGTCGACCTCATGAACAACCTGCACCTTCCCAACCCGAAGATGATGGATGTGGCTGTGCCGGCCAACGTTCATATCGGCCTGCATCAGGACGAAATCGCGCGAAGAGGCTGGGCGGTTTCCGCAACCGAGGCGCTGGCGCTACACGGTCGCCCCGACATTGCAATCATCGACCTCCGCGAGAGGGCAGAACGGGAAAAACACGGAACTATCCCTGGCTCTATCCACGCCCCCTATCCGGATTTACAGGAAAACATCAGCCTCGGCGGCATGCTGCACGAACTGGCAGCCGCGACCGGCAAGCGGATCGTCTTTTACTGCGCCTTCGGCGAGCGCTCGGCGATGGCCGTGCAGGCCGCCCAGGACGCCGGCTTGACGAGCGCCTGTCACATCGAGGGCGGCATCGACGCCTGGAAAAAGGCAGACGGACCGCTGATCCGGTAAGCGGCGATCCTGACCCTTGGAGCTACGGAAGCAAGTCCGCGTTAGCAACCTTCTCGAACGTGCTGAACTGAAACTTCTGCACCGCCCCCCATGGGGTTATGTGTTCGTGCTGCTGCGTCCTGACGAGCTTGAACTGTCTGCCGAGGACCGCCTGAAGGCTTTCGGCATCGTGACGGGCGACCGGCAAGCCGCTGCACTTCTCCGGGCCGTCGAGTGCAAAGGTGCCAATCACGGCCTTGCTGCCGTCTTTCAGAACCCGAGACAGCACGCGAACATAGGCCTGCTGATCCGCCTCCGATGTCAGGAAATGAAAGGCGGCGCGGTCATGCCAGAAATCATACTGGCGGTCGGGCGTCCAGGCGGTCACATCCGAGACGATCCAGTGCACCCGTTCGGCGTCCGCCAGCCGCGACTTTGCCGTTTCGAGAGCTGCGGCTGAGAGGTCGAGGACGCTCACATGAGCCTGCCCGACGGCCTCCAGAGCATCAACCAGCCGCGACGCGCCGCCCCCGATGTCGATGACCGACATTTCCGGCGTCAGCCCGGCCTCGCGCATCAGGGCGAGCGACAATTCCGGCGCGGCCTCATACCAACTCACCTCGGTCGCTGCCTTGGTGGTGTAGACATTCTCCCAATGCGCCTGGCGGTCGGTCGCATTCATGAAATCACCTCGGCTCAGCAAGCAAGTTTACCACGGGCGAACTGCGGATCACCGACGCTTCCTGATGAAATCACCCGGCCCTGTTCCCTTCGCCATCGAATACATGCAGGTTCTGGGCCGGGAAGGAAACACTGACCCGAGGCCCCGCGGTCAACGCCTCGCGGTTCAGTGTGAAGACCTTGAACGGCAGGCCGTGCAACGAGAGATGCAGGATGATGCCGAAGCCTGTCGGTTCGACGAGTTCGACATCGGCGCTCATGCCGGTACCATTCGAAGACATGACCACATGTTCCGGCCGGATGCCGAGCGTTACCTTTGATCCATTGGCGACCGACAAGGGCGCGGTAAGCGGGACCACCGTGCCGTCCTTCAGCTTCACGGCGCCTGCTTCATAAGTAGCCTCGAGGAAGTTCATGCCCGGCGACCCGATAAAGCCGGCGACGAAGAGATTGGCGGGGCGATCGTAAAGCTCCAGAGGACTGCCGACCTGCTGGACCACGCCGCCATGCATCGCGACAATCCGGTCTGCCAGCGTCATCGCTTCGATCTGGTCGTGGGTGACGTAAATCGAAGTCGCCTTCAGGTCGCCATGCAGTTTCTTGATTTCCGCGCGCATCTGCTCGCGCAGGCGAGCATCGAGGTTCGAGAGCGGTTCGTCGAAAAGGAACGCCTTCGGCTGGCGCACGATCGCGCGGCCCATGGCGACACGCTGGCGCTGGCCGCCCGATAGCGCTTTCGGCCGGCGTTCGAGCAATGGATCGAGACCGAGCTTCGAGGCCGCATTCGCGACGGCACTTGCGATCTTTTCCTTCGCCGTCTTCCGAAGCTTCAGGCTGTAGCTCATGTTGCCGGCGACGTTCATGTGCGGATAGAGCGCGTAGGATTGGAACACCATGGCGATGTCGCGATCCTTCGGGTGCAACTCGTTGACCCGGTTGCCGGCAATGCGGATTTCACCGCCGGTGACGTCCTCCAGTCCCGCAATCATGCGCAGCAACGTCGATTTCCCGCAGCCGGAAGGGCCGACGAGCACCACGAACTCGCCGTCCTTGATGCGCAGGTCGACGTCATGCAGCACCTGCACGTGGCCGTAGGCTTTCTTGATGTTCTTAACATCGATCGATGCCATGTGATTACCCTTTGACCGCGCCGGCCGTCAGGCCCTGGACGAGATACCGCTGGATGAGCAGGAAGAAGAGGCCGGCGGGAATGAGCGCCAAGCAGCCCGCTGCCATCATCTGCCCGAAATCCACGGAGAATTTCGAAACGAAGGTGAGCAGCCCCACCGGGAAGGTTGCTGCGTCATTGCCGTTGATCAGCATGAGCGCGAAGAGCAACTCGCTCCATGCCGCCGTGAAAACGAAACCGAGTGTCGCCGCAATCCCGGGCAGCGTCAGCGGCAGGATGATCTGCCGGAAGGCGGTGAATTGTGTCGCTCCGTCGATCATCGCCGCCTCTTCCAGATCCTTCGGAATGCCGTCGAAGAAGGATTGCATCAGAAAGGTCGCGAAGGGCACGTTGAATGCCGTGTAAACGACGACGAGGCCGGTCAGGCTGTTCGTCAGGTGCAAGGGCGAGAGGATCTTGAAGATCGGTGCAACGAGCATGACCAGCGGAAACATCTGCGTCAGCAGCATCAGTGCCACGATCCAGTACTTCGCCCGGAAATTGAAGCGCGATAGCGCGTAACCTGACAGCGAGGCGCAGAACGTCACCGCAATCGCGGTCGAGGCCGACACGATCAGGCTGTTCTTGAAGAAGGTCGGGAATGCGCTGTGCTGAAGCACGAAGGCATAATGGTCCCATGTCGTACGCGAGGGCCACATGCGCACACCTTCGGTGTAGAGCAGATCGTTCGGCGTCACCGAGACCTTCAGCAGCCAGAACAGCGGAAAGAGCGCGAAGGCAATGTAGCAGAGGAGTGCCAGCCGATGCGCGATGGTTGGAATGATGGATCGTCTCATGGCCTCAATCCTTCAGCAGGGTCTGCCGCAGCAGGATGATCAGCATCGAATAGGCGAGCAGCAGCGCGAGCAGCACCAGAGCGATCGCCGAGGCGTAACCGAAATCGAGCGCTCTGAACGCCTGGGTGAAGATGTAGCTGGCGACGATCTGCGTCCGGTCCGCCGGTCCACCGCCGGTCATGACGACGATCAGGTCGGCAAAATTCGAAACCCAGACGGTGCGCAGCAACACGGTGATGGCAATCGTCGGCGCTAGAAACGGAAGCGTGATCGAGCCGAAGCGCTGGAACCAGCCGGCTCCATCGATCGAGGCCGCCTCGTAGAGATCGCGCGGGATCGCCTGAAGGGCGGCGAGCAGCGTGATCGCGAAGAACGGGATGCCCCACCAAACATTGGCGATGATCGGCCCCCACATTGCGTAGTGCGGATCGGAGAGGATATTGCCCGGCTCGCTCATCAGGCCAAGGCCGAAGAGCCAGTGCGGGATCGGGCCGATCACCGGATTGAAGAGCCATGCCCAGTTGAGGCCAGCCAGAAAGGACGGAACCGCCCAGGGCAAGAAGACTAGCGCCTGCACGATGCCTCTGCCCCAGAACGGCTTGTCGAGCAGCAGCGCCAGGATGAGCCCGAAGACGAACTGCAGGATGACCGAAGCCCCGGTCCACCAGAGCGTATTCCTGAGAGCGCCGTAAAAGGCCGCGTCCTTCGAAAGCACGCGGAAATGCTCAAGCCCGATGAACCCGCCAGAAAACGGGTTCAGGAGCTGGATATCGCGAAACGCATAGGAAATCCCCACCACCAACGGCACAAGCATCACCGCGATGATCAGGATCAGCGAGGGGGCGCTGTAGAGATAGGGTTCCGAGGCATCGGCAAGGCGCTTCAGCCACGGCCTGCGGTCGTGACGCCCATCCAGCGTTTCGGCGGTCATGGTCATCGGTGGTCGGCTTTCGTGTTTTGACTATAGGGGCCCTAAGGAGGTGCCACCCCCTCATCCGCCTGCCGGCACCTTCTCCCCGGCGGGGAGAAGGGATTGTGCCGCGGCGCCTCCGTGCCTTCTCCCCTGGGGGAGAAGGTGGCCCGAAGGGCCGGATGAGGGGGCTGCTTCCTCTGCGTCCGCTTTACTTCTTGGCCAGGAACTTCTGCTGCGCCTTCGTCAGGTAATCGGCCCACTGGTCGGCAAGATCCTTCGGCGAGATGTCGCCGAGCAGCGCCTGCTGCGAGGTCTTGATCGCCAGAGAATCCTTGAAGAAGGCGAATTCTTCGAGGTAGGTCGGCATCACCGTCGGAACTGTGTTCTTGTCGGCGAGTTCCTGGAACCAGCCCTTGAACTGATCCCCTGCATAGAAGGGATCCTTCTCCGCAGCCGTATAAGCCGGCAGTGCGCCAATCTTCTTGTTCCACTCGAGGTTGCCTTCCGGGCCTTCAAGCGTCGCGATCAGCTTCCAGGAAAGGTCCTTGTTTTGGCTCGTCGTGAACATCGACCAGCCGCCGTAACCGATGGTCGGGAAGGACTTGCCGTCCGGTCCCTTCGGCAGCGGGGCTACGCCGAAGTCTTCCTTCTTCATGCGGTCGGCAATGGCGATCAGCGCATCCGGATCCTGATCTAGGAAGGCGCAGGTGCCGGAATAGAAGCCGGCGACCACTTCGTTGAAGCCCCAGTTGACGCTGTCCTTCGGCGCATAGCCCTTCTTGTAGAGGTCGACCATCCACTCGATGCCCTTCGCCCAGCCTTCGCTGTTCATGGTCGAGGTGCCGTCATCCTTGAAGTACTTGTTGTCGCCAGCCATCGACGCGGCGAAAATCATCCAGCCGTTCAGACCGCCCGGGCCGCCGCGCATGCAGTAGCCGTACTTGCCGGGGATCTTGGAGACAGCCTCGGAAGCCTTCGTGAATTCTTCCAGCGTCTTCGGCGGTTCGGCAACACCTGCCTCCTGCAGGAGCTTCTTGTTGTAGAACATGGCGCGCAGATAGAAGCCATATGGCAGCATGTAGGCGGTGTTCTTCACGTCACGGCCGAGTTCGAGCGCCCGCGGCGTCAGCTCCTTCGTGTGCTCCCACTTTTCCAGATAAGGCTCGAGACTCTCGAGCATGCCGTTGTTGCCATAAAGCGACAGCCAGGTGTCGGGCATTTCCATTACGTCCGGCACATCGCCGGCCGAAACCATCGTCGCGAATTTCTGAAACGCTTCGTTCCACGGCAGTGAAATGATCTCGACCTTCGTACCGGGATTTGCCGCCTCGAACTTGCCGACGATCGACTTCAGCGTCTCGGTGCGTTCTGGGCTGGTGATCACCTCGACGAGCTTGAGCGTCGTATCGGCAAAGGCGGTGCCCGCCATCATCGTGGCGAAGAGGGTTGCGGTTATCAGTCTTTTCATGCTCGGTTCCCCTTTTTGGTGTCCTCTCGGTTGAAGATTATGAAGCGGCGGCAATCGCCTCTTCGATGTCCCTCCACAGCGCCTCGGTTCCTTCGAGGCCCACATGGAGGCGTACGGACCGCGGATTGATGCCGAAGGCATGCGCGGAATTCGGCTGCGCTTTCTGCTGAAGCACAACCTCGCCCGGTACGATCAGGCTTTCATGTCCACCCCAGCTCACGCCCAGTTTGAAGAGCTTGAGGTGATCGGCGAAGGTACGCACGTCAACGCCTTCGCGGAAGATGAAGGAGAAGAGGCCCGACGTGCCGTTGAGGCCTGCGGGCAGACGGTTGGTAAGGCCCGGATGGCAGACCTGCTCCACCACATCCAGCGCCTGCAGACGCTGAGCAATCGTCATCGCCGCTGCCTCATGCGCCTTCATGCGGATCGGAAGGGTGCGCAGCCCGCGGATCAGAAGCCATGCATCGAAAGGCGAAAGCTTGCCGCCGAGATAAGGATAGGCTTCGGCCTTCAGCCGGGCGATCATCTCTTTCGAGCCGGCAACCACCCCGGCGACGACGTCGCTGTGACCGCCGAGATACTTCGATGCCGAATGGATGACGAGATCGACGCCAAGCGTTATGGGGCGCTGGAAGACGGGGCTCGCCCAGCTGTTGTCGATCATGGTAACGACGCCATGCCGCTTGGCAAGCGCCGCAAGCGCGCCGACATCATGAGCTTCCATCACCCAGCTCGTCGGGCTTTCCATGTAGAAGACCTTGGCACCCGGCAGCGCCCTGGCAACCGCCTCCTCGTCACGGCCGTCGACATAGGTCACCTCGACCTTCATCCGCTTCAGGATCGTGCCGAACAGCCGGAAGGCATCGGGATAGACGTGCTTGACCGCGACGATCCGGTCGCCCGGCTCGACGAAGCTCAACACCGCCGATGAGATCGCCGCCATGCCGCTTGCAAAGCCGAGCGCGTCTTCCGCACCTTCGAGCTTTGCCAGCATCTCCTCGAACATGCGCACCGTCGGGTTGAGCCCGCGCGTATAGATCGGCCGTACTTTTTCGCCGCGATAAGAGGCGATCATGTCGTCGTAATCGGAGAAGGTGAAAAGCGATGCCTGAAAAATTGGCGGAACCACCGCTTCGGCGAAGTTGCCTTCGTCATGCGCGGTGATCAGCGAAGCGAGTTCGAACGGTTCGAGGCCGTCAGTCATCTGGACATTTCCTTGATGTCTTCCTCGACAACGTCGAGGATCTTTAATGTTTCGCGCCGCGCCGCTTCAGTGTCCTGGGCAGCGATGGCGTTGAAAAGCGTGCGGTGAAACGGGAAGGACCGGCGGGCAAAATCCTGCCGGTCGAACGGATGGCTCCAGAAGCGCATGAAGGTTTCACGCATCTGTTCCAGAAGCTGTCCGAACAGCGGGTTATGGGTCGCGTCATATACGGCCATGTGGAAAGCAAGATCTTCCGGACCAGAGGCGCCTTTCGCGTGATGAACGCGCTCCATCTCGCCGAGTTTTTCCTCGATAATGATGAGGTCTTTCGCCGTCCGCTTGCGGGCCGCGACCATGGCCGCCTCGCATTCGATCCCGCGCCGAACCTCCAGCGTCTGCAGCAAGGCATCGCGCAGATTGGCACCCTCGAAGGAAAGCGGCACGTGGATGGTTGCCGCCGAAACGGGCTTCAGCAAATAGGTGCCGCTTCCTTTGCGGGATTCGATGACGCCAAGCGCCTGAAAGTGGCGGATTGCTTCGCGAATGGTCGAGCGCCCGACGGCGAGCGCGGCCATCAGCTCGCGCTCCGCCGGCAGCTTGTCGCCGGCCTGCAATTTCGCGTCCTCGACATAGTGGGCGAGCGCGTCGGTGACCTGGCGCGCGCGATCTATCGCCGGAAGCGGCCTGATCAACGGCCTGTCGCTGACATTTGCCTTCATACTCTTCCAATTCCCCTCCGGCAGACCCAGAATTGGTCTGACATCTTAGCATTTCGGAAAGATTGGAAACCGTCAAGGCCAGTTTGCCAGTCAGTAGCGATGCACTTTAGAATCTTCCTGACTGCCCGCTGATCGAACCAGATGCGCCTTAGCTCCGCCCTTCCGCTTTTCCCAGGCAGGCTGTGGCGCTTTGCCATAATAGGTGGCCATCAGCTCACTAGGGGACGTCGCCATCGAACGTCCGCGTGCGCGTCATGGATGCCCTGACGATGCGGTTCTTCATCGACGGCGGCATGAGCAACCTCTAAGATCGATGCATCGATCGCGAAAGAAGGGAGTCATCCAAATGAACCCCACCGAGGATAGCAAGAACATCGAGAGATCTTCTGATGCGGTGATGACCGCATATACCGTGCACGAGTTCGGGCCGCCGAAGATCATCCGCGCGGAGGTGCTCGAAAAGCCCGTGCCGGGTCAAAACGAGATTCTCATCAAGGTCTTCGCGGCCGGTGTCGGCCCTTGGGACGGCTGGATTCGATCGGGCAAGAGCGCATTGCCGCAGCCCCTGCCCCTCACCTTAGGATCGGATCTTTCCGGCGTGGTCGAAGCCGTCGGGCCAAACGTCACCAGCCTAAGATCGGGCGACGCTGTCTACGGCGTCACCAATCCGCGTTTCATTGGTGCCTACGCCGAATATGCCATTGCGGCGGCAGGAATGGTCGCGCGGAAGCCAACGACAATCGACCATGTCGAGGCTGCATCCGTTCCAGTGATTGCCGTCACGGCACACCAGGCTCTGTTCCAGCATGGCAAGCTCAAGGCAGGCGATAGCGTGCTGATCCACGGCGCAGCAGGCAGCGTCGGTGCCTACGCCCTGCAGTTCGCCCGGAAGGCCAATCTGAACGTCATAGCGACGGCGGCCAGCGACGATGTGGACCGTGTGAAGGAGCTAGGCGCCGACAAGGTCTTCGATTACAAGCGGGAACGTTTTGAGGACAGCGTCAGCAATGTGGACGCCGTCATCGATCTGGTCGGGGGCGACACTCAGACCAGATCCTTTGGTGTGCTGAAGCGCGGCGGCAAGCTGGTTTCGGCCGTTTCTCAACCTGATCAGGAACTTGCAAAGTCTGCCGGCGTCGAGGCGTTCTTCTTCCTTGTCGCCGTCAACACTGCGGACCTCGTCGACATCGCGGCTGCGATCGATAAGGGAGAACTCCGTCAGAACATCGGCTTGGTCCTTCCCCTCTCGGAGGCCGTTGCAGCGCATGAGATGCTCGAGGGCCAACGCCCCCGCCCAAAGGGAAAGATCGTTCTCAAGGTTCGCGACTGAATTAGACGCCGGGCGGCTAAACACCCGCATGGAGCCTTCGGACGAGTACGGTAGCGGCGACGGCGATCGATGGACGTTGCCTCCTCCTCTCGAAATGGGCTTCGACCGGGGTCAGGACGACATCCGACCGTTGCCGCCGCCGGCCAGCGAAGCAGTATCCGCGGCATCAGCCTGCGGAACAACATGACAATGGCCGCTGGAGGGATCCTTTGATTTGCGTGATATTCCCGCGGCCGAAGTGTCCGACCTAGCTACAAATCGCAATCACCTTATTTTCCGGGAACGACGCGCGCACCCTGTCACCGCGGTTCAGGCTGATCGAGGGATGCGTGCGAGCGATGATATTGAGACCGCCGTTGATATCGATCGAATATTCAGCGACCTCCCCGAGGAAGACCTTGTTGCGCACGAGACCGTCGATGCAGTTGGGCATGGCATCTGCGGGCGCTCCTTCGGCTGTATGGAGCTGAATGTTTTCCGGACGGATGACGAAGGAGATCTGGTTGCCAGCCGGCATGCCTGAAGAAAACATGCATCTTATCGAACCGATCGACGTATCGACGGGCGCGATATCGCCTGCCCTCACCCGGCTCGCGAGCCTGCCTCTCAGGAGGTTGGTCCTGCCAATGAAATTTGCGACAAATTCCGATCGTGGCCTGTCATAGATGTCGAACGGCGTACCCATCTGTGCGATCATGCCGTTGTTGAGCACCGCGACGCGGTCGGACAGCGCCATCGCCTCGCTCTGGTCGTGGGTCACGTAGATTGTCGTCACGCCCCATTCACTCTGTAGCCGCTTGATTTCGGCGCGCATCTGTTCGCGAAGCAGCGCATCGAGATTGCTGAGCGGTTCGTCGAGCAGGAGGAGCTTCGGCTCGCGCACCAGTGCGCGGGCAAGTGCCAGACGCTGCTGTTGACCACCGGACAGCTTCGTCGCTGATCGATTGCGATATTCCGCCAAGCCGACCATTTCGAGCGACCGCATGACCCGAGTTTCGATGTCCTCGCGCGAAACATGGCCATTGCGCCGCGTCCGCAGAGGATAGGCCGCATTTTCGAAGACGTTCATATGCGGCCAGATCGCATAGGACTGGAAGACCATGCCGATATCGCGTTCATACATCGGCAGCTGTATGTCCGAACGGCTGTCGAAGAGGTCGCGGCCGTCGAGCTGGATCTGCCCGCTTTCCGGATGTTCGAGGCCGGCGATCGAGCGCAGCGTCGTCGTCTTGCCGCAGCCGGACGGGCCAAGAAGGGTGAATAGCTCGCCTTCCTTGACGTCGAAGCTGACATTCGACACGCCGCCTTTCCGTTCCCCAGTTTCGTTGATGTACTGCTTTACGAGATTGGCAACTCTGAGCATGATTCCACCTCCCTGGAATTGGCTTAAGCGGCGACGATGCGATAGCGGCGCGCCACCAGATAGAAACATCCGCTGACGCAGGTCATCAGAGCGACCCAGACGGTGCCCATGGCGGCGAGCTCCGTCACTTGGCCGTTCTGCCAGAGATCGAACAGGCTGACGGCGACGAGGGAGCTTCCCGGCCCGACCAGCAGTAGCGGCAGGGACATCGCCCGTACGGCCAGCAGGAAAACGAACAGCCAGCAGCTGATCATCGAGGCGGACAGCAGCGGGAAGACGATCTTGATGAAAGTCCGCATCTGCGGCGCGCCGGAGGCTGTCGAGGCTTCCTCAAGGTCCGAATGGATCTGCAATACGCCTGCATAGGCATAACGCATTCCATAAGGCAGGTAAGCGACTGTGGATGCCAGGATGACCGAGGTTAGCGTGCCGTAGAACGGAAAGGGCAGGTTGACGAAAACCTGCAGGAAGGCGACGCCCATGACGATCGAGGGAAAGGTCAGCGGCGCGGTGGCAAGCTGGTCGAGAACCCAGGCGGCTGGCTTGCGCCGGGCCGCCAGCCAGGCGCAGAGAGCTGTAAAGGGAACGACGATGCTTGCGGTGACGACCCCAAGGCTCAGCGTATTGATAAGGGTCGAGCGCACAAGTCCGGGGCCGACGACGGTCGTGTAGTTTTTCAGCGTCCAATGCGAAAAGCTCGCCAGCGTGAAGGCGCCAAAGAAGGGCTTGAACGAGGCGAAGACGATGATGGCAAGCGGCAGGCCGATGACGAGGAGCAGGATGGCGACGAGCAGAAGCGTGCTGATATACCGGCTGCGGCCGAGATGAATGACGCGCGGCCGATAGCCCTTGCCCGTAATTGTCTGGTAGCGATGCGCATGCCGGGACAGCCGTCCGTAGAAATAGAGAAGGCAGGCGAGGAAGGCGAAGAGACAGACTGAATAGGCGCCTGCCTGTCCGAAATTCGGCGGCGTCGTTGCCCGCGAACTCTGGTAGATGCTCGTGGTCAAAACTTCGATATTGCCTGCCAGGCCGACGATCGCCGGCACCTCGAAGGATTCGAAGGCGCGGATGAAGCTGAGGAGCAACAGTGCCAATACGCCGGGCATGCCCATTCTAAGCGTAATCTTCCAGAAGGTCGCGACCGGCCCGGCGCCGCTCATCATCGATGCTTCCTCGAAGGCGGCATCCGTGGAGCGCAGGATCGCCGACATCATCAGGAATGTCAGCGGCACGAAGCCGACACCTTCGATGAGGATCATGCCCGGCAGGGAATAGACGTCGAAGACCGGTGCGGAGGCGCCAAAAATTGCCTTCAGGATCTGGTTGAAGGGGCCCGACTTGCCGAGGATCAGCAGCCAGGCGACCGTATAGAGCACATGCGGAATGGCAAGCGAGATGACGGCGCCGAGAAAGGCATATTTGCGGCCGGGCGTATCGGTCCGCTCCACGATGATCGCAAGAACGGTACCAAGCACGATACCGACGACCGCCGAACCGAGTGAATAGATCGCCGTATGCAGCAGGCTGCGCAGAAAATACGGGTTCTGGACGAGATCGGCAAAGAACTGGAAAGTGAACTGATCAAATGAACCGTCGAAATTCGTCGTATAGAAACTGGAGGCGACCAGATAGGCGGCCGGCGGAACGATGACGATGAGCAGAATGGCAGCAAGGATCAATACAACGGGCGAGAAGGTGATCTTCTTCATTGTCGGCATCGTTGCTGCAGTGAGTTGGAGCGTTTTCATATCGCCTTGAACTTTCTCGATTATTGCCGGTCACGGAGGTCGCCACACGGGTGGCGGCCTCCTCGGATTATCGGAAATATTTCTGATAGAGTTCGTCGGATCGAACGCCGTCGTTAACGAGCGTTTCCGGGCGGACGAGGTTTTCGTCAAAGCCGGCCGCATGCGGCACGATCGCCTGCAGCATCTTGGACGGCAGCACCTTCGGATGGGCCGGGAAATAATCCGCACCGAGCAGGATCTTCTGGCCGTCTTCCGACAGCAGGAAGTCGGTGAAGAGCGCCGCGCCATAGGGGTGGCGGATATTCTTCGGTATCAAAAGAGTTGCCGTCGTCGAGGCAACCGGGCTCATCAGCTGCGATGCCACCGGTGCGCCGTCGGCGGCACTGATCAGCGGATGGTGACAGAAGATGTTGAGCGCCATCGCATATTCGCCAGCAATCACGCGATCGACCAGCGTGCGGGCACTGCCGGCGCCGAAGTTGACGATCTTCTCGCCGGAAAGCTTCTTCAGATAATCTTCCGCCTTGTCCTCGCCCCAGGCAGACCGAAGATTGGTGATGAAGAGCGGCGTGCCGCTTTCACTACCGATGCGCCAGGCGATCTGGCCCTTCCATTTCGGATTGAGCAGATCGTCATAGCTCTTCGGCACGTCTTCGGCCTTCACCATGTCGGTGTTGTAGGCCATGCAGTAGTAGCTGACACGCGTTGCGGCCCAGAGGTGATCGGGGTCGCGGTAGGATTCTGGATATTGCTCCAGCATGGGCGAGCTGAAGGTCTGAACGACATTCGCCTTGATGAGATTTTCGCTGACGCTCGTGCCTTCGACCACGTCGACCACCACGTTCTTGGCCCGCTCTTCGGCAAGGACGCGTTGCGCGATGTCTTCCGAGTCACCGCGCCAATAAGTGAGCGTAACAGACGGATATCTCTTCATGAAGGCATCGGCAAGCGGCTGCAGCGCCTGATCGACGATCATCGCCGAATAGACGACGAGCTCGCCTTCCTTTGCGGCACCGTCGGCCAGGATTTTTTCGCGGTCAGCCCCGGTATAGTGCAGAATTTCCTCCTGCGTTTGCGCCCATACCGGCGTTGCCAATCCCGCCGCGAGCGGGAGAACTGCAAGGACACTAACTAAATGCGTAATGCGACTCCGTCTGTTCATTATATTCCTCCCACGGACCTCTAGTGATGATGAGGGCGTCCGCTATCTTCACGCCCTTCCCCCGGCTGCGAACGAAAACGGGATTGAGATCGATCGCTTCGAACTGGCCGTCGGTTGCGGCCACGAAGTTCGAGAATGCGACAAGACAATCGATCAGGGCATCTCTGTCGAGCGGGGGAGCACCGCGGAAACCGTCAAGCTGGACGGCAACCTTGAGCCTGGCAACCATTTCCATTGCCTGGTGGCGTGTAAGCGGAGCTAGACCGACGCTCGCATCCTTGAACACCTCGACCATCACACCGCCGCCTCCTACGACGACAAGAGGGCCGAACTGCTCGTCATACGTCATCCCGATAATGAACTCCGCGCCTTCATCAACCATTTCCTGCACGAGGATACCGTCGATGGCAGCGTCCGGACAGGCGGTTCTGGCACTCTTCAAGATCTTGGCTGACATAATTTCTGCATCCTCGGCGGTGGCGCCGAGATGGACGCCGCCGACATCCGATTTATGCGGGATGTCGCGCGACTGAACCTTGAGGGCGACCGGACCGCCAATCTTCTCGGCCAGCATCTTTGCTTCCGCGATCGTCGCTGCGAGATATTCGCGCGTGACCGGAAGGCCGGCTTTGCCAAGGATCTCCTTGCTGTCGGCTTCGCTCAAAACGCCACGTGTGCTTGTCTTGCCGACTGTGCTGGCGATTTTCGGCGGGCTCTCTGTAATGGGCACGCTGCTGCGGAAGGTAGCGTAATCCGTGAGGTGGCGGATGGCGCGCAGGCCGAGCTCGACATCTTCCACCAACGGCAGACCTTGTGCGCTCGCATAGCCGCGCCAATGCCCGGTCAGGCTGTTCGAGATGAAGGAGAGCACGAGCAGCGGCTTGCCGGCCGTCCTGGCCATATCGGCCATCCGGCCAACGAGCTTGTCATGATTTTCGGCGCCTTCCATTCGCATGCCGAGCACAAGGCCGATGACGTCGATCTCCGCATTGTCGAGCAGCGCGCCGACAACGCCTTCGATCGCGCCGTCACGGCACAGCCGCGGCATGCCGACCGTATCGAGAGGATTTCCAAAATGGCGCGAGACGCCGAGTGCCTCGCCGACCCGCCGGCTCGTCTCATCGTCGATCCGGCCGAAATTCACGCCTGCGCGCTCCGCAAGATCGCTGATCAGCGAGGTGGCCCCACCAGAGACGGTGAGCAAGCAGACGCGATCTCCCTTCGGCAAAGGTGCCGTTGCTAGAAGCGCAGCTGTCTCCACCAGCTCATCGAGGCTCATCACCGAGGCGACGCCGTTTGCGCAAAACAGGGCTTCATAGGCTTCGTGCTTGCCAGCAAGCGTGCCGGTATGCGCGAAGGTTGCCGCCTGCCCGGCAGCGCTCTTTCCGAGCTTCAGGATGACCAGGGGTTTGATCCTGGAGGCCCGGTCCACAGCGGCACGGAAGCGCCGTCCATCCTTGGCGCCTTCCATGATGCAGGCGATGACGCTGGTCTTCGGATCGTCGGCCAGGAAGTCGATATAATCCGCAAGATCGAGCACCGCCTGGTTGCCGATCGAAATCAGATAATTCATTCCAATGCCGCGATTGGCGCTGAGCTCGGCGACGGCGTTGAGTAGGCCGCCGCTCTGGGAGACAAGCGATATCCCGCCCGCGCCCAGCTTTTCGGGAATATCCGCCATCGTCGTTGCAAAGCCATGGCCGAGGCTGGCAATCCCCATGCAGTTCGGCCCGGCAACCGCCATGCCCGAGGCCTTGGCGATCGCGACGAGGCGTTCCTGCCGCGCCTTGCCTTCAGCAGTGCCGTCATCGGCAAAGCCTTCGGAAACGATGAGAGCCGCGCGGATGCCGATCGATGCGGCCTCCTCCACGACGGGGAGCACGCCCTCCGCCGGAATGGAAATGACGATGCAATCGGGGGTGGCGGGCAGCACGTCGAGATTCGGCACGCACGGAACGCCCGCAATTTCGGCGGCATTGGCGTTGACCGGCCAGATCTTGCCCCCGAACCCGGAGCGAAGCAGCGAATTCAGCATCTTGGTGCCGGCGCCGCCTTTCGCGGACACGCCGACAAAAGCGACGGAACGAGGCGCAAGCAGGCTGCTGGTCGGAAGGGAATGGCTCTGGCCGATCATCGTCGCTCTTTCCTATTCACTCACGATACGGAACTTCGGAAGCGTGAAGCCTTGCGCCGGATGGTCTTCATAAACGACCTCCACAGTCTGCCCGACATCGTGTATGTCGGTCGGCAGATTGTCGCCCAGGAGCTGGGAGCTGATCAGCGGCCCTTCGTCGAGTTCGATCAGAGCATAGGTATAGGGAATTTCCTCTTTGAAGCCCGGGTGGAAAGCCCAGTGATGGATGTTGAAAGCAAAGACCTTGCCGCGCCCGGACGCCTCAGTCCATTCACAGTTTGCGGCGAAGGGCTCGTTATCGTGGTTTTGGCAGTAGGCCTTCGGCCAGTAAACTGCGCCGCACTGCTTGCATTTCCAGACGAGCAGCTTGTGCTCTTTCAGGCCATCCCAGAAGGGTTCGTTGTCATGGTCGATGCTCGGATAGGGCTTCTTCCATTCCAGATCGACGGTAAAGGATTCCGGCTTGACGTTCATGCGTGCCTCCCGAGCAGCGTGCAGGTGTGGATTGAGCACATGCCGGGCGAAACAAGCTCGCCGCCATGTCCGGTGGTCATGACGATGTCGCAGTCGTCGATCTGGCGCGCGCCGGCTTCGCCGCGAAGCTGCCGGACGGCCTCGGCAAGGCCTGTCAGATCGCCGAGATGGTAGCAGGAGAGCAGGCCGCCGCTCGTATTGACAGGGATCGAACCGCCCGGCGCCATATGACCGTCAGCGACGAAGGCGCCGCCCTCGCCCTTCTTGCACCAGCCGTAATCTTCCAGCTGGAAGAGCACCTCCGCCGTGAAGCAGTCATAGAGCTGCGCGCAATCGATATCCGCGAGCGTAATGTCGGCCTGGCCGAAGGCCTGTTTCTTTGCCGGTTCGACAGCCATATGGGTGAAGTTCTTCTTCTCCCACCACAAGTCGGCGGAGACTTCGCCGAAGCCCTGGCCAAGCACATAGACAGGAGCCTTGGCGCAATCCCTGGCGCGGTCGGCGGTCGTCAGAATGAAGGAGATGCCGCCGTCCGACACCTGGCTCAAGTCGAGCAGGTGATAGGGTTCCGCGACCAGCGGAGAGTTCTGGTGATCCTCGATCGTAATCGGACGGCCATACATCTTGGCCTCCGGATTCATGCAGGCCCATTGGCGTTCGGCGACGGAAATGGCACCGAGCTGGGCGCTTGTCGTTCCGTAGACGGCCATGTGGCGGGCGGCCATCCAGCTATGATGGCTGACGGCGCGGGAATCGCCGAGCGGCTTGCCCCAGTAGCCACGCTTTTCGGTATGTGCCATGCCGCGGAACCCCTTCTTGCGGGTCTCCTGCGATTGCGACCAGTCGGTCACCGCGCCTGTCAGCACGACATAATCGGCAATGCCGCGGTCGAGATAGGACATGGCCGCCGCCATGCCGAGACCGGCCAGCGCACCGCCGCGCCCGCAGGTGAAATAGAAGTTGTTCTTGATACCGAGCACGCGGGTGAACGCATCGGAGTAGCTGGCCCGGTCCCCGCCGCCGCCAGTGCGCCTCAGATCGATCGCGCCGCCGATATCGGCCCTCGTCAGCCCTGCGTCGGCGATCGCCAGCCTCGTTGCTTCGGCCGCGATCATGCGCTCGGAATGATCCGGTTGCTGGCCAGCTACGACGCCGAGACCGACGATCGCGTATTTCCCGGAAGATGCGTGTTTTCCCACCTCAGTCATCCTTTCGTCATCATCAATGCTTCGGAATTTTCTCTCGCCGCGGCTTCGGCGCGACCAGTATTGATCTTGCGGACGCCGCTTCCCGGACCGGGCGGCAGCCGCAATACGCCTTTCTCGACGGAGAGGCCGGTGAAGGGATCGCCGAGCAATCTTTCGAATTCGCCGAGCTCGCAGGCATAGTCGGCGCCGGGCATGGCGCAGGCGAGATGAATGGCGAAGGAGGAAAGCAGCCTGCTGCCGACGGCCGCTCCCATGCGGTAGCGGATGCCGGCCTGCTCGCAGAGTGCGGCTGCCGCCAGCGTATTGCGGATGCCGCCGAGCTTCGGGATCTTCAGACTGACGGCATCAACGCGCCGGTTGCTGACCAGCTCGTAGATTTCGGCGAGAGAGCCTGCCGCTTCGTCGGCCTCGACGGCAATGGGAACCATCTTGGTCACGAGCGACAGGCCCTCGACATCCCCGGCAGGAACGGGCTGTTCGACGAGTTCGATCCCGTGATCGACCATCTGGAGGATGGCGCGTACCGCATCCTTCGGGGAATAGGATTGATTGGCATCGATGGTCAGATGCACGGTAGGCCCGACCTCGGCCCGGATCGCGGCGACACGCGCGACATCTTCCTCGACCTCTCCGTGCACCTTGATCTTCAGGTAGCGATAGCCTTCGTCGACCAGGCGCCGCGCCTGGACGGCCATCTGCTCCGGCGTTTTGATGGCGAGGATGCGCAAAATCGGCACCTCGTTTCTGATCTTGCCGCCAAGCAGGGTGATGAGTGGGATGCCGAGACCGCGTGCAAGAAGGTCATGCAAGGCGCAATCGACGGCCGCCTTGGCCTGTGGTGCACCGCGCAGCCGCCTGTCGAGGTGCTGCATGATCGCGGCGATCTCGTCGGCGCGGCTGCCGATCACCAAGGACCGAAAATGGTTGAGTTCGGCGACCAGCGTCGACTGGATCGATCCCATATGCGCCGTCGCCGAGGCATAACCGAAGCCCTCTGCATCAGCCGTGGCGATGCGCAGGACGACCCCTTCCGTATTCGGATTGGCGCCGAGTGCGAATTTCCACTCCGGATCCTCCTTCTTCAGGATCACCGGCTCGATATCGAATGCTGTGATTTCCATGGAGAATGCTCTCGCTGCAGGTGGTTTCGGCAGAGCGGAATGTCAGGCTGCCCCGGCCTGGCGGTTGATGGGAGCCACGCGTCGCCCGAGATAACTTGCCTCTGCCCCGTAGAGCAGGTCGCGCACGTCCGTTGCGGAAAGCAGCTTGATCAGTTGGTCCGTCTGACCGCTGAGCGGCAACACCAGCCCGCCGGCCTGAGCAAGGTCGAGGACAACGTCCATGTCCTTCTCCTGCCAGGTGAAGCGGGTTCCGTCCCAGCGCTCCAGGGTATTGTTATAACCAGGGCTCTTCAGCAGGACTTCGCGCATACGCTGGGCATCGACGCCATAGCGCTTGGCAAGCAGCAGGGCTTCGTAATTTCCGATGCAATGGATCCAGTGCAGCAGGTTGTTGCAGGCCTTAGCGAGCTGGCCGGAGCCAAGCTCGCCGACATGCAGCACATCGCGGCTGTAGCTCATCAGCACCGGGCGGGCCATCTCGACGTCCTCATCGCGGCCGCCGCAAAGCGACAGAAGCGTACCCTCGCGGGCGCCGTCGAGACCGTAGACAACAGGAGCATCAATGAGGCGGACGCCATATCCGTCGCAATACTTGCCGAGTTCATGCATGGTGCCCGGATTGTTGGTCGCAGCAATCGTAATTACCGATCCCTTCTTGACGAGCGGGGCAAGCTCCTTCGTGACGCTGCGTGACTGGTCGTCGGTCGCAACGACTGCAACGAAGACATCGGCCATCGTCGCAAGATCGGCAAGATTCCTGGCCGACGTTATGCCCGCGGCCGAAGCTGCGTCGAGACATTCCGCATTGAGATCATAGGCCGCAACGGCAAAACCGGCCTTCAATACATGCGAGGCCATGGCGAGCCCCATCGCACCGACGCCTACGAATCCAACCCTGACCGACATCGCAATCCTCCCATCGCCCGCAACAGGCCAGCCGATATCGTCGGAGACAGCGCAAGCGCCTCCTGTGGCCAACCATGATCAGGCAAATAAAAAAATGAAACCGGATACTCTCCGGGAAAGCTCCTCCTTGACCGAGGCTGAGATCCCTTAACGCCGTCTCCTCACGGCATTGAAGAATGCTCGTCCCAAAAGGGCCTTTGCTTCGGCCTCCCCTTGCGGAACCTACTCCTTGACCGCCGGGAATGATGAAAGACTGCGATCCCGAAGTTCTAAAATCAAGAAGAATGATTTGATAGCGTTCAAGCTAAAAGTTATAACTCGGCGGCTGTCAAATCCGGTTTCTCAGGGAGGTGAAATATGGATCTGCGTTCCGTCAGCCGTTTTCTCGCAGTCGCGGAACTGGGCAGCCTCAACAAGGCTGCACAACGCCTGAACCTGTCCCAGCCGGCACTGTCGAAAAGCATCCAGATGCTGGAATATGCGCTTGGTGTGCCTCTGCTCGACCGCGGGCCACGCGGGATCACCCTCACCTCATTCGGAGAGACGGTCTTCGACCATGCGCGGCGCATTGCAGCGGAGACCCGCAAGATGGAGAGCGATATCGAGGCGATCCGGACGCTCGGATCCGGCGAGATCAATGTCGGGGCACCGCTTGGCCCAGATAGCCGCACGCTTGCCTTCGCCATTCTGCGCCTTGTGACCGAAGCGCGGTGCATCACCGTCAACATTGCCAACGGCACCCGCAGCGACCTGATTCGGCCCCTTTTGCTCGGCGATCTCGATTTCCTGATCGCGACGCTCTTCGATGCGGAAGACCTGCCGCGCGACATCGAGCAGCGCGAGCTTTATCTCGATTCGATGATCCTCGCGGTCCGCGCCGGTCATCCCCTGCTCGACGGCCATTCGGTCGAAGTCAGCGAATTGGCCCAGTATCCCTGGGTGGTCCTTACCGGCAACCGCGACCTCGAAGGCGCCTTGCGCAACCTCGTCGGTGCCGACTTCAACCGGTCGCTGCTTAGGAGCGGTTCGCCGATGTTCGTCAAGAATGTGCTGCAGAGAAGCGAGTTTATCGGCTTGGTGCGCCAGGATGCAATTCGCCTGGAACTGAAGACCGGCTCGCTTGTCGAAGTGGACCTGTCGAACCATCTCGACATTCACAAGCTCGTTCCGCCGCAAAAAGTAGGCCTGATCTTCCGATCGGACGTATCGATCCCCGTGGCAAGCCAGGCTCTGATCAAGGAGATCATCGCGGCGACGCGCAGCGGCACTGATGATTTTGCGCCGACGTCGTCGGTTTGGTCAGTGCCTGAAAGCTGATCTCAACGTCCTGCGGTGCCAGTTTGACCTCCGGAACGCCTTGCGTGGCCCTTGGATAGTCCGGCTTTCGTAAAATCGTTAGCCCCTGTAATAAGATTTGCCACTCTTCGACCCGCGGAAAAGAATCGTGACAAGAATCGACAGCCAATCCGTCTCACGCAGTCAGAACACGTATCAAGCCATCCTGACGGCAATACGCGAAGGCATTTATCGGCCGGGCACCGCGTTGCGCGAGGAAGAGGTGGCCGCCCGTCTTGGGGTAAGCCGCACGCCGGTACGCGAAGCGCTCGGTAGATTGCAGGAAAAGGGTTTGCTTGAGGCTGCTCCCGGTCGAGGCGTTGCAGTCGCCGTGCTCTCCATGCCGCAAATCTTCGAGCTCTACGCCATCCGCGAGGCCTTGGAGGGGATTGTCGCACGCTACGCCGCGCATCATGCGACAGAAGCGGAAATTGCCAATCTTGAGCGCATCAATCGCGAATTCTCCGAAGCCGCCGGTGATGCGCGCAGAGCGGCCCAGCTCAACCGGGAATTTCACGCCCGCCTCTACGAGGCTGCCCGCAATCGCTATCTTCGTCAGGTTGTCGAAGACCTCCAGGAAAATATCGCGCTGCTTCCAGATACGACGTTTACCGTCGAGGGTCGCACCGCGACCGCTGCCCGCGAGCACAATGCGATCATCATGGCGATGCGCAAACGCGATGGCGAGGGAGCGAGCGCACTTGCGGCAGAACACATTCAGGAAGCCCTGAAGGTCAGGCTCACCATCTCCCCCGGCTGACATCACCAAACCCGACGAACGCGTCGGATTTGACAAGCGCCAAATCATGCCGTATCCGTTTGCATGCAATTGTATTCAGACGGATACGACAATGATCGATATTTCCCGCAATTATGATGTGCTTGTCATCGGAGGCGGCAATGCAGCGCTGTGTGCTGCAATCAGTGCAACGCGGAACGGAGCGAAGGTGCTCGTCGTCGAAAAGGCGCCGAAATTCTATCGGGGCGGCAATACGCGACATACCCGTAACATGCGCTGTGCCCATGATGCGGCCACTGAGACGCTTTCCGGCCCGTATCCCGAAGAAGAATTCTTCGACGACCTATTGCGTGTGACCGGTGGGAACACCGACGAAAAGCTTGCGCGCATGATGATCCGCGAATCGAAGGACATGCTGAACTGGATCGTCGAACAGGGCGTGCGGTTTCAGCCTTCCCTCGGCGGAACCTTGAGTCTCGGACGGACGAATTCGTTCTTCTTGGGCGGCGGGCGGGCGATGCTGAATGCCCTCTATCGGACCGCGGAAGGCTTGGGCGTCGATGTCGTCTACGACGCTGAAGCTGTCGCCCTCCAGACTGAACGCGGTCGTTTTTCGTCAGCCGCCATTCGCCATGCCGGCCGCGACGTGACCGTGCCTGCAAAGGCACTTGTAGCGGCCTGCGGCGGCTTTGAAGCCGACATCGAATGGCTCAAACAGGGCTGGGGTGAGATCGCCGAGAACTTTCTGATCCGCGGTACGCCCTACAATCGCGGGACGGTTACAAGAATGCTGATCGATCAAGGGGTCAAACAGATCGGCGACCCAACGCAATGTCACGCTGTGGCGATCGATGCGCGAGCGCCGAAATTCGACGGCGGCATCATCACCCGGCTGGATTGTGTGGTCTTCGGTATCGTCGTCAACAAAGATGCCAAACGCTTTTACGACGAGGGTGAGGATGTTTGGCCGAAGCGCTATGCCATCTGGGGGCGGCTCGTGGCAAACCAGCCCGACCAGATCGCCTACATCATCTTCGATGCGAGCTCGCTTGAACTTTTCATGCCGTCGCTTTTCCCTGCAATCAAGGCCGGCAGCATCGAGGAACTTGCCGAAAAACTCGGTCTTGACCCCGCAGCGCTCGATGAGACCGTCACTTCATTCAATTCGGCTGTTCGGCCGGGCCAGTTTGATCACACGGTTCTGGACGACTGTCGCACCGAAGGGCTTGCGCCGCCAAAAAGCCATTGGGCGCGGCGGATCGAGAAGGCGCCTTTCTACGCTTACCCCGTGCGGCCGGGCATTACATTCACCTATCTCGGCGTCAAGGTGAACGAGCAAGCGCGCATGCTCATGGCAAACGGCAGCGAAGCTGAAAATATGTTCGCTGCGGGTGAAATCATGGCTGGCAATGTGCTCGGTCAAGGTTACGCGGCCGGCATCGGCATGACGATCGGCAGCGTCTTCGGACGGATCGCCGGGCAGGCGGCGGCCGCCGCCTGCTTGCCCACCAATAGCCGGCCAAGGGCGATGCAGGCGGAGGTTGCATGAATATTCATACG
The DNA here is from genome assembly GCF_012641395.1 of Rhizobium sp. P32RR-XVIII. Taxonomy (GTDB): domain Bacteria; phylum Pseudomonadota; class Alphaproteobacteria; order Rhizobiales; family Rhizobiaceae; genus Rhizobium. Next base: position 284,890 of record NZ_JABAIH010000008.1, read on the forward strand.
ACGATCGATATTCTCGACATGAGCAAGACCGTAGCGGAGGCTGAACGCCTCATGACCGTCTGCAACTCATGCCGCTATTGCGAAGGGCTTTGCGCCGTCTTTCCGGCCATGGAAATGCGGCGAGCATTTTCGGAGGGAGACCTCAATTATCTGGCCAACCTGTGTCACGGTTGCGGCGCCTGCCTGCCGGATTGCCAGTTTTCCCCGCCGCACGAATTCAACGTCAATGTCCCGCAGACCCTTGCGAGACTTCGAGGCGATACGTATCAGGCCTATGCATGGCCGCGCGCATTATCTGGACTTTTCGAGCGAAACGGCTTGGCGATCGCGTCAATCGCGGCCCTCAGCGTTTTTCTATTCATCGCAGGGTTTGTGGCCTGGAATGATAAAGCCTCGCTTTTCCGCGCGGATGGCGGAGCGGGTGCTTTCTACAGGCTGATGCCACACAACGCCATGGCCGGCCTTTTCATCGCTGTGACGCTTTACGTGGTCGTTGCCGTCATCATGAGCTGTCGTGCGTTCTGGAAAGATATCGGCGAGCCCGCCGCGACTCTGCGCCAGCCCGTCTCGCTGTGGCAGGCGATCCGCGACGCCGGGACGCTGCGATATCTCGATGGTGGCGGCGTCGGCTGCGTCAACGATGACGACATGCCGACGGATCGGCGTCGGCTTTATCACCACATGACGTTCTATGGTTTCCTGCTGTGCTTCGCGGCGACCTCGACGGCAACCCTCTACCACTATCTGCTCGGCATCGAGGCACCGTATCCATGGTACGATCTTCCCGTCCTGCTCGGTACCGCCGGCGGTATCGGCTTGGTCATTGGTCCGTGCGGTCTCCTTCTGGCAAAGTTGCGCCGGGATCCGCTCCTTCTCGATCGGCCGCGCTGGGGCATGGACGTCGCGTTTATCGTCATGCTGTTTCTGACCAGTCTGACCGGCCTGTTGTTGATGATCTTCCGCGCGTCGCCGGCGATGGGACTGCTGCTTGCGTTGCATCTCGGCGTGGTTTTCAGCCTGTTCTTCACCATGCCTTACGGCAAGTTCATGCATGGCATCTACCGTTTCCTGGCCCTGGTTCGCTATGCCAAGGAACGTCGCGAACTCGAAACCGGCCACTGAGGCCGCAAACGAGGCGAGCGCGCCCTTCATTTTCACGCGTTCGTCTCAAGATCGCCGTGGCACACCTCCTTGCCGGCTACAAATCCCTCCTCGCACCACTGCCCCGGTGTCAGCCATTCAAGCGCGTTATTGTCCTTCATCTCACAGCAAATCCGTTTATGCTCCCGCATGGAATAGCGACGGAGGTCGAAAGAAACATATGTTGAACTTGCGCCAGCTTGAGGCGTTTCGCGCTCTGATGCTGACCGGGACGACGGTTCAAGCGGCCGCGATGCTGGGCATGACGCAGCCCGCAGTCAGCCGGCTTGTCTCCGATCTCGAATATCACGCGGGCCTCGACCTCTTTGCAAGATCGAAAGGCCGCCTGCGACCGACGCCCGAGGCGGAAATGCTCTTCAGGGAGCTGGAGCGCACCTTTGTCGGGCTCGATTATCTCGGAAATTACATAAAGGGGCTGAAGCGGTATTCGGGCACGGTCAATACGCTGTCGACGATGCCGATCGCGCACGGCGTGCTGCCGACCGTCATCAATCGGTTCATGGCCGTGCAACCCGACGCCGTCGTCAGCGTCAAAACGGTTCTCAGTCGCGACGTGAGGTCGTGGCTTGACACGCAGCAGTTCGATATTGCCTTGACGAACTATCCGGTCGACTACCCGGCGTCCGCCACGGCCGAACTCGCAAGATCGAGCGGCGTCTGCATCATGCCGATCGGTCACCTGCTTTCCGGCAAGGAGCGCATCTCGGCGTCGGATCTCAATGGAGTTCCGTTCGTCGCCATGGCACCGGAGACCCGGCATCGACAGAAGGTGGACGGGGCGTTCGCAAAAGCGGGCATCGAGCCGCACATCGTCATCGAAGCGCAGACGAGCGCGATCATTTCCGATCTCGTCGCCGCAGGCAACGGCGTTTCGATCATCGATCCGATCAGTGCCAATGCCTTCGTCGCCAAGGGGCTCGTGATACGCCCCTTCGAGCCGCAGTTAATCTACGAATTTCGCATGCTTTTCCCGCTTCAAAAGGCCCGCTCGAAACTGACGCAGCTGTTTGCGAAATTTGCCGCTGATTACACACGCGAGCTCGGGTTCCTGCAATAGGAAAGCAACGTATGGCCTGCCCCGGCCGCAGCCGGCCGGGGCAAGTTCGGTTATGCATAGATCTTGCGAATGACCTCTTCGACCTCGCCTTCGCTGATCTCGACCTTCTCGTAAATCAGCTCTTCGAGCTTTTCGAAGACCTTTTCGATATTGGCGGAAGCCGGATCGAAGCCCATCGTTTCGACCTTGATGGAGACCGGCGCGGTTTTGCCGCGGCGCAGCGATGTCGGCCCAAAGGCAACCGACCGAACGTTGCCGACCGTCTCGGCCCGGATGTTTTCCCAGAAGTACCATTGACCGCGAAGAATGCCGCCGAGATGGCTGCCACCATAGGAGTACATGTGCTTGCCGGTGATCGGAAGGTTGGTCGGGATCGGAACCTTGTAGAGTTCGGCAATCATGTCGGTCAGCGAGGTGAGTTGCGTCATGTCGATGTCGGTCTTGATCCCGTAAAGCGACTCCAGGGCCGGAACGACCTGTTCGAAGGCGGCGTTGCCGCAGCGATGGCCGGTCGAGTTGACTGTCACGTCGCAGGTCAGCGCTCCGGCCCTGACGGCTTCGATGGAATTGATCGTTGCCAGGCCCATGTCGTCATGGCAATGCACGCCGATTTCGATGTCGGGGCCAGCAAGCGCGCGCACGTAGCGGACCAGGAACGACATGCTCTCGGGTACGAACCAGCCGCGCACGTCGTAGACGACAATCCGGTCGGCACCCGCCTCGGCGGCCGCCTTGACGACACGGGCGACGAGGTCGAGGCGATGGTAGTCGGTTCCAACCGCAATCTTTTTGGCGCCGTGCCGCTTTGCATGGCGCACCGCATCGCCGATCCGCTCCTCGATATTGCCGTTCCAGTTTTGCGGGCAAAGTGCATGGGTCATGATGTAGCCCCAGTAGCCCACGAGATTGACGAGATCGGCCCCGGCATCGATCGTCTTTTCGATTTCGGTCCGATAGTCCGGATCGTAATAGCGTGTGTGCATGCCGAGTTCCATTTTCGAACCGGCCGCCTTCAACATCTTCACGAATTCGACATGCTCGGGGATGGTCGGATAACCCACCTCGGCTTCCACCACGCCCATGCCTTCGATTTTCTCGGCGACGCGCATCTTGACGTCGTTCTTGACGTAGACGCCGGGCGTGTTGACGCCCGAACGCAGCGTGTCGTCGCGGATGATCACCTTATCCATCACGCCCTGCGGGCGGTGCCCCATCGCGACCTTGTTGACGACCGGCGTCATCCATCGCTCCTGGGGATCAATATCGACTTCTTTGAGAAGGTCGGGATGCAAGTCACGCAGCTTCATGTTTTGTCTCCTCTTTCAATCTCTGATGATGAAGCAGTCCTGGGGGGCCACGCTCGCCACAACAGCCTGGCCGGCCTTGAAACGGACATAGGGGGGAACCTTGGCCTTCAGCACGGTGCCGCGCGGTGTCGCGATCTCGTACTCGATGCAGTCGCCAAGGAAGATCGAAGCCCGGATCGTGCCCTCCCAGCGATTGTCGCCGACAAAGACATCCTCGCCCGGCGCCATGAGCTTGATGAGTTCGCACCGCACGCCGAGCTGAACGCGATTGCCGGCCGCCGCCCCGCTGGCGTGATCGCCGATGGGCGCTCGCTTTTCTTCGCCGTCTTCGCCGCTCAAGCGCAACCAGCCAGGATCGGATACAGCGGTGCCGATTTCCGTCATTTCGAGAAGGTTGACGTTTCCAAGGAAGCTCGCGGCAAACCGCGTCTTCGGCCGGGCATAAAGCGCCTCCGGCGGCCCGATTTGCACGATCCGGCCCTTGTCCATCACGACGATGCGGTCGGAAATCGCCAGCGCCTCCGACTGGTCGTGCGTCACGTAGACGGCAGTGATGCCAAGGCGCTTCTGGATATCGCGGATTTCATTGCGGAGCTGTTCGCGCAGCCGAACATCCAGATTGCTGAGAGGCTCATCGAACAGAAGGATCCGGCACTCAGACGCGAGAGCCCTCGCAAGCGCGATGCGCTGCTGCTGGCCGCCGGAAAGCATGCCGGGAGAGGATGCGCTCGCACCGGCGAGGCCGACGAGTTCAAGCGCGTTCAGCGCGCGCTTCTGCCGGTCCGTTGCCGACAGCTTTTGTTGGCGCAGCGGATAAGCGACATTTTCGAGAACGGTCATATGCGGCCATAGCGCATAGGACTGGAACACCATTCCGATCCGGCGGCGCTCAGGCGGGATGTTGACGCCCTTCCGGTCGGAGAAAATGCACTCCCCGCCCATGGTGATTTCACCGGATGTCGGCGGTTCGAGGCCTGCGATGCAGCGCAGGGTCGTCGACTTGCCGCATCCACTGGGACCAAGGAGCGTGACCAGCTCGCCCTCGGCCGCCTCGATGGTTACGTCGCGAACAGCATCGAAGGCGCCGAAAGACTTGCCGAGGGAAGTAACTCGAAGCATGGCTTTCTCCTTAAGCCTTGGGTTTGATTTTTACGCCGAATACCAGCGCCGAAAGCACAAGCGTCAGGAGCACGATGACCGATATGCCGGTGCCGAGCGCGGCTACCTCCGGATAGCGGCCCTCAAGATATGCGTCGAATATCAGGACGGGCAGCACGACAGAATTGAATGCGTAGAGCAGGACGGAAGTGTTCAACTCCTTGATGAAGGAGATGAAGTAGAGAACCCAGCTGGAGACGATGCTGCCCCTGATCAACGGGAAGGTGATCGTCAGCGCGGCCTTCGTCTTGGAGGCGCCCGAGACCCTGGCGGCATTTTCCAGGTCGCGATCCACCTGGGTGAGTGCCGCCGACATGTTGCGAATGCCGAAGGACAGGAAGCGGGTGATGTAGGCGATCAGCAGGATCCAGATCGTGCCGTAGATCGGCAGGGGCACGCGGATCCATGCCCAAAGCAGCGCGACGCCGAGGACAACGCCGGGCACGCCGACCGTCATCGAGCTCAGTATGTCGAGGAAAGCCCTGCCCGGCGCCCGCGTGTGCGACACGACATAGGCCACGGCACCGGCAAGGGCGCAGGCGATGAATGCACCCACGAAGGAAAGCAGGAAAGAGTTCTGGGCGGCGCGAATGAACAGGCCGCGGGTGAACACCGCCTCATAGTTGACGAAGGTGAACGCCGTGAATTTCGTAGTCCAGTAGGACTGGAAGGACGCCATCACCATCGTGAACAGGGGCAGGACCGTAGAAATGAAGACGAACAGCAGAACCCCGCCGAAGGCGACCCAGCGCGCCCGGCCGAGGGAAATCAGCATCGGGCGGTAGCTCTTGCCGCTGATGGCGACGTAGTTCTTACGCCCGAGGAAGCTGCGCTGGACGAGCAGGCCAAGAGCCGTCATCAGCACGAAGGAGATCGACACGACGGTTGCATATCCGTAGTCCGGCGGCGGATAGGAGAATTTCAGATAGATCTCCGTCGGGATGAATGGGATCTGCGACGGCACGCCGAGCACAGCAAGAACCCCGAAATTTTCCATAGACAGGACGAAGACGAGCAGTGCGGCGGCGAAAATGGAGGGTGTCACGAGGGGAAACGTCACGCGCATCAGCGTCTGGAACATGCCCTGACCCGACAGCCGTGAAGCTTCCTCCATCGAGGTATCGATCGACGTCAGCGGACCCGAAGTAAACAGGAACACATAGGGCGTCATATAGAAGCCGAGCACCATGGCGATCCCCGGCAGGCTGTAGATGTTGACGTGGATCGGCAGTCCCAGTCCCGAAAACACGCGGTTGAGCAGGCCGACATTCGGTGCGGCGAGCCCGCTCCAGGCGATCGCGCCGATGAAGGGGGAGATGAAGATCGGTAGGATCACCAGCAGTTCGCAGATGCGCCGGTAGGGGAGATCGGTGCGCGATATCAAAAAGGCCGTTCCGAGCCCGAAGACGAGCGCCAACACCGACGAGCCGATGCTGACGAGGATGGTGTTGCGCCAGGCCATCCAGAACTGCGGGTCGCTCAATATCCTTGCGAAATTCGCCGCGCTGAGTCCTCCCGCCGAGCGATCCGGACCGGAGACGTTCAGACTTCCATAGACAAGACTCGCCAGTGGATAGGCGACCAGAATGAGCATGATGACGACGAGGACTGCCGTGACAGCAGTTTCGCCGGCGGGCATGCGCCAACTCTTTGTTTTCTGCGTCATTTTTCGATATCTCAGTGTTAATGTACCGCAGCGCGGCATGCGTCCGAAATCGCCGAGGTGAGATCCAGGCAGCTGTTTGCCTCCAGGTTCTCCACAAGGCCGATGACCCTCTCGACTGCGGAGGATTCTCCGATCGGTCCCGCCATCCGGCGGAATTTTTCAGCAACGTCGGAAAAGCTCGGTGGGCTGGCGGCGTCGCCGACGGGCGCCATTATGGCCCTTTCCTCGATTCGGCCGTCTTCCATCTGCGCGCGCACGGCAGCGCCGAAGCGAGGCATGCTCTCGTCCGCGATCAAGCGCACCTGAGGCAGGTGACGGCGGATATCCGGATCCCAGAGCTCTTCCTCTCCAAGATCGCCCCTCAGCACCGAACCGCGATGCAGGATGAGGGCGATATTGTATTGCATGCTCAGCCGGGCCGCGAGTAGCGTGGACGGATTGACCTCGTTGTTGTCACGGAAGACGACGGGATGACAGCGGACCTCGATTTCGGCGATGCGGGCCTCGTTCGAAAGGCCGCGCAGGATCTCTTCGGTCGCCCCGGAGGCTGCGAGCGTCGAGCTGCAGCCGTAGTAGAGACGGAAGCTCGTCTCTTCGATCAGGAACCTCTCACCGAGATCCTGCGTCAGCACGGTTTCGTCGAACTGATCCGTCGTCGCCTTGCAGAAGCCCTTGCTGCCTTCTATGACGGTCGCGGGACCGGACAGTCCGTCTTGAACGAGAAGATTGGCCTCGACGCCGTTCTGGCCTGCCCGCCCGGCATGGAAGATCATCGTCAGCGTGCCGTCGTGGTGGAATTCGTAAAGGCCTGCCGCCTGACTCCCCGCGATCCCGAAGGCACTCGCAAGCGCGGCCGGGTCGGCGCCCATCATGCGCCCGACGGCGGCGGTCGCGCCGAAGGTGCCGATGGTCCCGGTGGTGTGGAACCCTCTCTCACGGTGGCTGGGAGCCGTCGCGGTTCCAAGCCTGCCGTTCACCTCGTAGCCCGCCACCATCGCGGTCAGGATGTCTTTTCCGTCGCGCTCCAGCCACTCGCCGGTCGCCAGGACCGGCATGACGATGCAGCCGCCAGGGTGCGACGTCGAGGGCTTGTGAATATCGTTCAGACCGACGCTGTAAAGTGCGATCGAATTCGCGAAGGCGGCGTCGCGCACGGAGCCCTTGAAACCTCCGGTGAAGATCGTGCACTGCGGATGGCCGCCGAGCCTCTTCACCGTTGCCGCGGCACTTTTTCCAGGGCCACCGCGTGTCCCGACCACGAGACAGGCCAGCCCATCGAGCAGCAGGTTCCTTGCCATCTCCACGGCAGAGCGCGGAATGGCGTCATAGGTAAGCCGCGAGCAGAATTGCGCGAGGCTCTGCGTGGCTCCGTGCGATGAATGCGTCATTGAAAACCCCAAGCTTTGCGGATGGCTGCCTGAATCGCGTTCTGCTGGGCGATCATGTCGTCGAGCGGTGTATCGAGCACCTTGATCTCGGTGAGCGGGGTCATTCCCTCGCGCGTTGGAACATCCGGGCGAAGCGAGTAGCTGTATTGCGAGTTGAAGATCGCCTGGCCTTCCTTCGATGCCAGGAAGTCCATCATCACCTTGGCGGCGTTCGGGTGGGGTGCCTTCGCCACGATGCCGACCGGGCTCCAGATCATTGGCGCGCCGTCCTGCGGATAGAGGGCCTTGATGGGAGCGCCCTTGTCCAGGATGGCTTCATCGGTCATGTAGTTGAGGTCGACGCCCGTCGTCAGCTCACCGGTAATGATGCGGTCGTTGATCGGCCCGTGACCGGGGTAGAGCTTGGGCTCGTTCTTGGCCATCTGGGCGAAGAAATCGGGTCCGTAAAGCTTCCAGATCGCATACTGCCACGTGTAGGCGCCGCCCGAGAGACGGACATCCATGATGCCGACCTTGCCCTTGTATTTCGGGTCGGCGAGGTCCTTGAGGGTCTTGGGCGCTTCGGCATCCGAGACGAAGGCGGGATTGTAGGCGATGTTGAGGAAGTGGGCCCGGGCCACGAACCAGGTGAAGTCCTTGTCGACATATTTGGAATCGTAGGCTTGGTATTCCGGCGACTGGTAGGCCTCCAGCCGCTTTTGATCCTTCAGGTCGGTGATCGTCGCCACATCCGAGACGTGGATGATGTCGCCGTTGACCCGGTTGGCATCCTGTTCGGCAATCAGTCTTTCATAGACTTGCGAGGAGCCTGCGCGGTAGTACTCCGCCTGAATCCCCGGATAGCGTTCGTTAAAGGCTTTCGTCAGCTCGTCGAGCAGCTCGGACGGCGAGGCGCTGTAGATGACGACCGAACCTTCCTTCTTGGCGGCCTCGATGGTCGCCTCGTCGGCGGCTGCGGCCGCCTGGTAGCCAATGGCGCTCACGGCGAGCGCCATCAGCCCTCGCATGATCGATTGACCTCTGCCTGAACCTGTTACTTGCTTGAACATGGTTACTCCTCCCTTGAACCATTGTTGTCGGCTAATTCACATGCGTATCGAACCTGATGATGAGATTGCGGTGCTCGTCGATTGTCAGGGACGCGTCCGGTGGGATCACCGTGGTGGACTCGTCCTCCTCGACGAGAAGTGGCCCCCGCAGGCTGGATCCGACCGCCAGCGCCGAGCGTACGTAGGTTGGCGTCACGACATAGCCGTTGGCCTCTTCGAAAAAGGCCATGCGGGTGCCGCCGACAGGCGTGTGCTCGATCGTGCCGCTGTCCTTGGCGTTCGCCACAACCGGCTTCGGGCCGGAGGTCTGGACCTGCCAGTTCAGGGCTTCAACCTTCACCTTACGGTTTGCGCGCCCGTAGACACGCTGGAATTCATCCGAGAAAGCCGCAGACAGATGGGTGATATCGTCTTTCGTGAGCCGGCCGTTCGGGACGGGGATCTTGAGCTCGCTACTCTGTCCGCGATAGCGTAGCGAGGCAAAGCGACGGATTGAGATCTCCGAGGCCTTGACGCCGGCCCGCTCCACGAATGTGCGCCCGCGGCTTTCCAACTGCTCGAAGAGGGCGTGCAAGTGGTCCAGATCGATGCTCGCGAGCTCAATCGGATAGCCCTGGACGAGGGTGATGGACAGCGGAGCCGCAAGGAAGCCGAATGCGGAGGCCACGCCGGCGCCGGACGGAATGACGACCTCGCCAATGCCGAGTTTCTTGGCGAGGCGGCAGGCATGGAGTGGACCCGCGCCGCCAAACGCGACCAGGGAAAATTTCCGCGGGTCGACACCGCGTTCCAGCAGATGCAGCTGGGCTGCCTGCGCCATGTCTTCCGTTACGATCTCGTGGACACCCCAGGCGGTCCGGGTCAGATCGAGCCCTGCTCGATCGCCGAGCCTGCCAAGGGCGGCGCCAGCGGCTTCTGCGGACAGGGTCATCCTCCCGCCGAGGAAGTAGGACGGGTTGAGGTATCCGAGAACCAGGTTGGCATCCGTGACGGTCGGATTGTCGCCGCCAAGGTCGTAGCAGGCCGGTCCTGGACTTGCGCCGGCGCTGTGGGGACCGACCTTGAGAAGGCCCATGTCGTTGATTGTGGCGATCCCCCCTCCCCCAGAGCCGATCTCCATCATCTCGACGACGGGAATGCGGATCGGCAGCCCGCTGCCGCGCTTGAAGCGATAGCGGCGCGCCGTTTCCAGCTCGTCGGATGTCAATATCTCTCCGCCGGAAATGAAAGTGATCTTGGCAGTCGTGCCGCCCATGTCGAAGGCGACAAGGTCCGGACGCCCCAGCAGGTCACTGTAGTGGCGGGCGGTCACCGCTCCCCCTGCCGGGCCAGATTCCATAAGACGGATCGGAAAGGCCGTCGCCGTATCGACCGTCGTCAGCCCGGCATCGGACAGCATCAGATAGAGATCGTGCCGATAGCCGAGCCCCTTCAGATCGGCGGCCATCCTGTTCAGGTAACGGCGCATGATCGGCTGGGTGTAGGCGTTGGCGACGGTCGTCGACGTGCGCTCATATTCCCTGATGTCGGGTGCGACCTCGGATGAAATACTGACCGGAATTTCGGGCGCTACCTCCCGGATAAGCTCACGTGTGCGGATTTCATGTTCGGCGTTTCGGTAGGAGTGAAGGAAGGACACGGCAATCGCCTCGACCCCCGCCTCGACCAGGGTTTGGGTGGCAATCCTGGCCGTCTCTTCGTCAAGAGGCGTCAGCGCTTTGCCATTGTGGTCCATGCGTTCGGTCACCTCGCCCACCAGGTTTCTCGGTACGAGAGGCTTTGGAACTTCGATAAAGAGATCGTCGATGTCGAATCTCTTGCCCCGCCGCATCTCCAAAATGTCGGGGAAGCCTTCGGTGGTCAAAAGCGCCGTGCGGGCGCCCTTCTGTTCGATGATCGCGTTGATGACGAGAGTGGTGCCGTGAATGACATGCCGGAGCTCGTCGGCCGTAGCACCCGCGTTGGAGAGGATTGCTTCAATGCCCCGCAATGCGCCAACGGCGGGGTCGTCCGGCGTCGTCAATACCTTGCCCAGCCTCCGTTCGCCTGTGTCGATGTTGAGAAGAACCAGATCGGTGAAAGTGCCGCCAATATCGATGCCTAACCGATACATATCAAGCCCTCCTTGCCGTGCGCAGTTCCTGTGTCGCTGCCTTGTCGAGCTGTCCGTCGTCGCTCAAGACCAGCCCGTAAACGCGCCTTGCGGCCGCCGGCGTGACGAGGCCTGCGGCAACGTCGCTCAGGACGTTGTCGATCGGTCTGGTTTGGGGATCGAACATGCCGCCGCCGCCTGAAAGGCCGATTTCGATCGTTTCGCCCTTCTGCAAAACGACATTCGTCTTTCCAGGCAGGTCGCGATCTCCCATGCGGTTAAAGCCGTGGCCACCGTCGTGGCCACCGGCATAGCCGATGGCTGCGGTATGGACCTTGATGTTCTGGACGAGCATCTTCAGCGGGTGCGCGCTTTCCGATCGGATCCCGATTTGCTGTCCGAGACCGCCCCGGTAGCGCCCTGGGCCTCCCGAGTCCGGAATCAATTTCTTGTGAGTGATGGTAATCGGGAGGGAGTTTTCGAGCATTTCGATGGGCGTTTCCGCGCCGGCGGCCGGAAACGACATGCAGGAGACACCGTCTTTCGAATATCTCGCGCCAATTCCACCCATGAAGTGCGGGGTCTCCGCCAGGGCACGACCGTCGTCCGCGGTGGCAAAGCAGCGGATGACGCACTTGATCCCGGATTCGGCAATGACCCTCTCCGGCGTGATGGATGCAAGCGCCCCGAAGATCGCGGCCGGGATGAAGTTGCCGGTGCTCGACTTCATCCGGACCGGAGCCGGATGGCGGGCGTTCAAAAAGGAGCCGAGCGGCGCCTTCATGGATATCGGCTTGAACAGGCCTTCATTATAGGGAGTGGACGGCGCCACGATGCAGCGGATCGCGTACAAGGTCCATGCGTGGGAGTAGGCTTCCGTGCAGTTGATGCCGACAGCGCTCTGACCATCGGTTCCATCGTAGTCGACTGTCAGGTTGCCGTTTTCGTCCCTCTCGATGGTGACCGACAGTGAAAGCGGCTCCTCCGATTCAAGCCCGTCGAGCGAAATCCGGTTTGTGTAGACGCCCGGGGGAATGTTCTCCAGGATGCTCTTGCGAATGGCGCTTTCCGAGCGCCGGATGATCTCGTCGGCAATGCCCTGCAGGTTGTCGAGCTTCTGATCCGCGAGGAATGCCGTAACGCGTCTCTCGCCGAGTTCCAGGGCGGAGATGAACGCGCGGATGTCGCCCTCCAGCTGGTCGGGCACCCTGACATTTGCCCTGATCAGGTCCCATACCTCCGGAATATCCTCACCGGCCTTGATGAGGTGAATGACCGGAAGGCAAAGGCCTTCCTCGTAGACCTCGCGGGAGTTGTTTGTCAGGCTGCCACCGATATCGGGCACGTGCGCGAGGCATTCGCCGAAGCCGATGAGCGCACCACGATGGAAGAGCGGCTTAATGACCGAAATGTCGTAGAGATGGCCGCAGCACAGCCACGGGTCATTGGTGATGAAGACGTCGCCTTCGTTGATTTTGCCGGCCGAAAAGCGCTCCAGGATCGTGGCCACCGTTCGTGGAGACGGCGCAAGCTTGCTGGAGACGCCTGTGTCCTGGGCGATCATCCGGCCGTGTTTGTCATAGAAGAGGCAACCGAAATCGCCGCCTTCGCTTACGATCTTCGAGAACGATGTCTTGACGATCGTGAGCGCCGCTTCTGAAAGGAAGGAGATCAAACGTTGCCATTGGATTTCGATATCTATGGCGTCGGTGAAGCTGCCCGTCATTGAAACCTTCTCTCCGTGCAAAAGAATTTGACGGAAAGAAAAACGCCATTTGCCTATGCGGTCAACGACTTAAACAGCATGGCTCTATACATTCTAAGCATACACGCCCTGATGGAAAATACGGCCTATTAGTTTCTGATGTGAGGTCCCGGCAGTGCACTAGTCGGCGTAAAGAAGCTTGCTTGGTTCTATATTGCGAACAGGGTACCCGTCTGCTTCACCATACCAGCCGCAGTGAACAACACTGCACGGCTCAATTGCCTCAGCCGACTTCGACCTCAAGCCCGGCGAGACGATAGCCAACCTGCAATTCGGTGATAAGATAGACGGGCTGCGATGGATCGTCCTCGAGCTTTTGCCGCAACTGAGCCATGTAAATGCGAATGTAATGAGAGCGCTCGGCGTAGCCCGGCCCCCAGACATCCATAAGCAGTTGCCGGTGTGTCAGCACTTTGCCGTGACCTCTGATCAAGGCGGTCAGCAACCGAAATTCGTTCGGCGTCAGATGGACGGCCTCGCCCTTCCGCAGCACCTCATGTGTGGCCAGGTTGACTTCGACCTTCCCGAATTTGACGGAGGGAGAAATCGCCACTCCCTGCCCCACCGAGTTGGCGCGTCTCAGTTGTGCCCGTACACGGGCCAGCAATTCGGGCACGCCGAAGGGCTTTATGAGGTAGTCATCGGCCCCAGCATCCAGTGCCTCGACCTTCTCGGATTCCCGTTCCCGAGCGGAAAGTACGAGGATGGGTGCCGAAACCCAACCTCTGACCTCGCGGATCAAATCTTTTCCGTCACCGTCCGGCAAGCCGAGATCGACGATCATTAGATCCGGCTTGCGGCTTACGGCGTTTATGCGGGCTTCCTCAGCCGTAGCGGTCTCGAAGACACTCATTCCCTCCTTTTCAAGCGCCATGCGGACGAAACGGCGAATATCGGCTTCGTCTTCAACGATCAGCACTCTTGACTTGATCATTCACAATCTCGCTTTCGATTTCAGGGGGCGTGCCCAATGGCAACCGGATTTCAAAGGCAGCGCCGTGTGGCTTTCGCATCTCGGCCCGGATAGTTCCTCCATGGGCCGTAACAATACTGCGGCAAAGCGCAAGACCAAGGCCAACTCCGGCAATCGACGACTCTTTCCGACCCCTGGTGAAAGGCTCAAATAGCACTTGGGGGTCAGCCGCGGGCAAGCCGGGACCATCGTCCTCGACGACCAGATACATGGAATCGCCTGAGGCGCCGCCACGAACTGCAATGGTGCTCGTCGTCGGCGTATATTTCGCAGCATTGTCGAACAGGTTGATCAGAACGCGCTCGATGAGGGTCGCGTCGACCTCGACGAGAGGCAGGTCGGCCGCCAGGTTGGTCCGGATTGTCCGTGGCTTCAGAAGCGGAGCCGATTGCGCCAGCGCGCTGCCGACAATCTCGCTAAGAGAATGCCATTCCTTGTTGAGACGCACCCCCTCGCTCTGCATCCGCGCGAGGTCAAGCAGATTGCTCACGAGCCGCTTGAGCTCATCCGCCTGAACGCGAATAGAGCGTGCGAGATCGCTTCGATCCTCCTCGGGAAGATCCTTTGTAGATTCGAGCGTTTCAGCCAGGCCGCGTATGGCGGTGAGCGGCGTCTTGAGATCGTGAGAGACCGCTGAAAGGAGCGCATTGCGCAGCTTTTCGCCTTCCATCCGGACCAGCGTGTCTTGAGCAACCTCGACAAAGTGGATGCGTTCAAGGGCAAGAGCGATGGACGAACAGCAGGCGTCGAGGAGGCGCCGGTCGTCGGGATTGTTTGATAAAGGAGCGTCGGTTGGCAGAATGGCCAGCACCCCTCGGGTGGCCATCGACGCCTTCAAAGGCAGATAGAGCGCGTCAGCCGCATTCAACGTTTGGGTGCCGAGACCTGCTTCCTGAGCGTGATCGAAGGCCCATTGAGCCACAGACAAGTCGATAAGGGCAGCATCCTGGGTGGGGACCAGGCGTTCCTTTTCGTCCGGGATCAGAAGAAGCACGGTTGCACCGAACAAAGGCGTGATGGCATCACGGCACACCGAGATGACCTGCTCGAGCTTTATGGCGCTCGAGAGATCGCGGGCAACGCGAGCAAGTGCAGATGCACGACGCTCTCCTGCGCGTGCGACCCTGGCTTCGGAACGCATGCGAGCGGCGAGCTGACTGATGACGAGCGCTACGACCAGCATCAGGGCAAAGGTGAAGATATATTGGGTGTCGGTGACGGCGAAGGACAGTCTCGGCTCGACGAAGAAGAAATCGAAGCACGCGACGCATAGCAAAGCCGCCCAGGCACCGGCGAAACGCCCGAGACGCATGGCGACAAAGACGACCGTCATCAGGAACAACATGACGACGTTGGAGAGGTCAAAGACGCGGATCAATGAGGCAGCGAGTGCGGTCGTCACGCCGCAGGCGAGCGTCGCAATCGCAAGTGTCCGGCCATAACCCACGGGCTCATCGGCAACATTGCGTTTGATTGTCGGCCGAACCTCGTCCACGCCCAGCAGGATCAAACCCATTTCCGGGTTTGCGCGTGCGATGCGTTCCTGAAGTCGCGGCCGGTAAGGCATGAACCGCCGACGGGCTGAATTACCTATAATGAGTTTGGTGGCGTTGCGCTTGCGCGCATAATCCATGAGAGTTTCGGCAACATCCTGCCCCGGTACATTCGCAAACTCCGCCCCTGCGGCTTGGGCAGAGGCGGCGATATTCAACAAGGTCTCGCGCGCTCTCGGGTCGTCGCCTTGAAACGGTTGATCGACATGAACCACGATCCATTTGGCCTGCAGGCGTTGAGCAAGCCGCGCACCTTCGCGGACCAGCCGATCCTGGGAGCGGTCGGCGCTGACACAGACCATGAGCAATTCCTGCGTGGGCCAAACCGTTTTGATGGCGTGGGAGACGCGGTAGCTCCGCACATCGGAATTGACGCGGTCGGCGACGCGCCGAAGCGCCAGTTCGCGCAGAGCAATCAGATTGCCGCGGCGAAAAAAATTCTGTCGCGCTCGCTCGACCGATACCGGCAGGTAGACCTTGCCTGCATTCATGCGCGCCAGCAGGTCGTCCGGCGGCAGGTCAACGAGAACGACATCGGTTGCGGCGTCGAAGATGCGGTCAGGAACGGTTTCCCGCACGCGAACCCCGATGATGCCGCCGACAATATCGTTGAGGCTGTCGAGGTGCTGGACGTTCACCGCCGTATAGACGTCGACACCGGCATCGAGCAGTTCCTCGACATCCTGCCAGCGTTTGGTATGGCGGCTGCCGGTGACGTTGCTGTGTGCCAACTCGTCGACAACCAGGAGCTTATATCCGGAGACGAGCGCACCATCGAGATCGAACTCGGTGGTGGACCTCCCGTTGCCGCTCATCGTCTTGCGCGGCAAAACGGGAAGTCCCTCCGTCAGCTCTTGGGTATCCTTGCGCCCGTGCGTTTCAACGATCCCGATTCCGACTGCAACACCCTCCGCGTGGAGTTGGCGCGCCGCCTGAAGCATTGCAAAGGTTTTGCCTACCCCCGCGCAGGCGCCGAAGAATATCTTCAGCTGTCCGCGTTTGGAGCGATGGCTTTCATCCTTGGCAACCTTCAGAAGGTCGTCGGGATCGGGTCGGTGATCCTTCATCGTCAATTGTCTACCCTAAGCCTGCTTTCTTTCTCTAGCGGCAGTCCCTCCGTCAGAGGAAAGGCGTCAGCAGAATATCGATCAGCTTTATACCTATAAAGGGCGCGATGATCCCGCCCAATCCATAGATCACCAGGTTCCTGCTCAGCAGCCGCGCGGCCGGCTCGGCACGATATTTCACGCCCTGCAGAGCGAGCGGGATCAGAACTACGATGATCAGCGCGTTGAAGATCACCGCCGACAGGATCGCCGACGCCGGGCTATGGAGACCCATGATGTTAAGGGCTGCCAGCGGCGGATACGTCGCGACGAAAGCCGCCGGTATGATAGCGAAATACTTCGCCAGGTCATTGGCAACGCTGAACGTCGTCAACGCACCGCGTGTCATGATCATCTGCTTGCCGACCTCGACGACTCGCAGCAGCTTCGTGGGGTTGCTATCGAGGTCGACCATGTTGCCGGCCTCTTTGGCCGCCTGCGTGCCGCTGTTCATTGCAACAGCAACATCTGCCTGCGCCAACGCGGGCGCGTCGTTGGTACCGTCGCCGGTCATCGCGACAAGCCGCCCTTCCGCCTGGTATTCGCGGATCAGGCGCAACTTGTCTTCAGGCGTGGCTTCGGCCAGATAGTCGTCAACGCCCGCTTCGGCCGCAATGGCCGCAGCCGTCAGCTTGTTGTCGCCCGTGATCATCACGGTCTTGATGCCCATGGCGCGCAACTCGGCAAAGCGCTCCTTGATTCCGCCCTTGATGATGTCCTTGAGTTCGACAACGCCGAGAACGGTGACACCATCGCTAACCACCAGAGGCGTGCTGCCGCGCCGGGCCACATCCTCGACAATCTTGGTGACTTCCTGTGGGAACACACCGCCGATCGCTTCGACATGGGCGCGGATTGCGCTCGCCGCGCCCTTGCGGATCTGGCGCCCTTCGATGTTGATGCCGCTCATGCGCGTCTGAGCGCTGAACGCGATTGCCTCCGCTCCTTTGAGTTCGCGGCCGCGCATGTTGAAGGCGTTTTTCGCGAGCACGACGATCGAGCGGCCTTCCGGCGTTTCGTCAGCGAGCGAAGCAAGCTGGGCGGCGTCGGCAAGCGTGCGCTCATCGACACGCGGCGCGGGGTGGAACCTGGTGGCCTCGCGATTGCCAAGCGTGATCGTACCGGTCTTGTCGAGAAGCAGGACGTCGACGTCGCCGGCTGCCTCGATAGCGCGCCCCGATGTTGCGAGCACATTGGCCTTCATCATCCGGCTCATGCCCGCGATGCCGACAGCCGACAGCAATGCGCCGATGGTTGTCGGAATCAGGCAGACCAGCAGGGCGATGAGCACGGTGATCGTCACTACGGATCCCGTGCCATTGACGATCGTACCGAAACTCGAGAACGGCAGCAGCGTCACGCAAACCAGGAGGAAGATCAACGTGAGTGCCACGAGCAGGATCGTCAAAGCGATCTCGTTCGGGGTTTTGCCGCGCTTGGCGCCCTCTACCATGGCGATCATGCGGTCGAGGAAGGCTTCGCCCGGCTTTGCAGTCGCACGCATGATGATCCAGTCGGACAGCACGCGGGTCCCGCCGGTGACCGAGCAGAAATCACCGCCCGCCTCACGGATCACGGGGGCAGATTCACCGGTGATGGCCGATTCGTCTACCGAGGCAGCCCCCTGCACGATCTCGCCGTCCGTCGGGATGATTTCGCCGGCTTCGACGAGCAGATAGGCCCCAACCTCCAACTCGTCACTTGGCATCAATGTGGACGAGCTTCCTCGAGTGGCATCACTGAGAACTCGCGCTACCACTGTCTGACGGGTTGCACGGAGAGCATCGGCTTGCGCTTTTCCTCTCCCCTCTGCCATCGCCTCGGCGGCATTGGCAAAGAGCACCGTAAACCAGAGCCAGGCGGCGATCCAAAAAATAAAGCCGGCAGGGGCTTCCCCTTGACCCTGTAGGGCCTGGATCCACAAAAGCGTTGCGATGATACTGCCGAGGTAAACGACAAACATCACCGGGTTCTTCACTTGGACCTGCGGGGAAAGCTTCTTGAAAGCCTCACCGATGACCGATGTCCATTTCACCGGCCTAGCCTTGCTGCCAATATCCGCGCCTTGCGGCGCCACTGCGTCTATACGTGACATGAGGCACCGCCTATTCACTGTGCGTTAGGACGGACCGGTGAGGTCTCGTCCAACGCGAGATTGAGTTCAAGAACGTTGACCCTCGGGTCACCGAGAATGGCAAGCTGCGGACCGCTCGTGTTCTGATCGATCAACGCCTGCACTTTCTCCGTCGAAACGCCGCGTGCCGTGGCCACGCGGGCCGCCTGCAGCCTGGCGTTGGCAACAGAAATATGGGGATCGAGGCCTGAGCCGGATGCCGTGACGGCGTCGACCGGAACCGGGGTATCCGGTGCAAGTCCATTCTCCTCTCGGTAAGCCTGGGTGCGATCCGCAACCGCGTCCAGAAGCTTCTTACTGGTAACGCCCTGGTTGCTCGCCGCGCTTGAGGCGGCGTTGTAAGGCTGATCGATCGTCTTCGATGGATCAGCCGGGTCCGCTCCCGACGTCACGCTTGGCCGGCTATGGAAATATTCTGGCTTCGAAAAATACTGGCCAATGACGCTTGAACCGACCACCTGTCCATTGGCGATAACAAGGCTTCCTTCGGCCTGCCTCGGGAAGAGAAGTTTGGCAAGGCCGGTTGTCGCCAGGGGATAGGCAATGCCGGTGACCACCATGAAGAAGGCGGCAGACACGAGAGCCGGTCGCACAACGCCGCGAGTGACAGAATGGGCAACGGGCGCTGTTGCTTTGGATATGTTTTGCATGGGAAGCAATCCTTAGAAAGTCGTGCCGGAGAGCATAAATAGATGCTCGACGACCGGACCCAGAGCCAAGGCCGGCAGGAACGTTAGACCGCCGACGACAATGATGACGAAGACTAGAAGACCGGTGAACAAAGGCGTTGCAGTCGAAAGCGTTCCCGGACCTTCCGGCACGGTCTTTTTGGCTGCCAGCACGCCTGCGACCGCCAGCATGGGCAGCAGCGTGAGGAAGCGTCCGATCAACATGGCCAAGCCAATCGTCGTGTTGAAGAAGGGCGTGTTCGCGTTAAGGCCTGCAAAGGCTGAGCCGTTATTGGCGGTGCCCGACGTGTAGGCATAGAGAACCTCGCTGAAGCCGTGCGGGCCCAAGTTAGCAAGACTGTTGAGCGTCGATGGCATGAGGCATGCGAGCGCCGTGAAGCTGAGAATGCTGAACGGGTGAGCCAGGATCGCGAGCATCACATACTTCATCTCGCGGGCCTCGACCTTCTTTCCGAGGAATTCAGGCGTGCGCCCGATCATCATGCCAACCAGGAACACCGTCAGGATCGCATAGGTCACCAAATTGATGAGACCAACGCCGTCGCCGCCGAAAACGTTGTTCAGCATCATCTGCGCGATCGGTACGAAACCGCCAAGCGGAGTGAGTGACGAGTGCATCGAGTCAACCGAGCCGGTCGTGGCTGCGGTCGTGGTCGTTACGAACAGGCTGGTCTGGGCGATGCCGAAACGCAGCTCCTTGCCTTCCATGTTACCGCCAGCCTGGAGAACTGTGTGGGTCTGGTCGACTCCCAGTCGAGCAAGCAACGGATTGCCGCTCTGCTCGGAGTTATAGACGAGGGCAAGGAAGCCCACGAACATGACGAGAAAGGCGGCAAAAAAGGCCCATCCCTGCCGGCGACGCAGGATCATAGCGCCGAAGGTGTAGGTGAGCGCCGAAGGGATCAGCAACATGCTGAGGATGTGCAGCGTGTTCGTGAGCGGCGTCGGGTTTTCAAACGGATGTGCCGCGTTCATCGAATAGAAGCCGCCGCCGTTGGTGCCGATGTGCTTGATCGACTCCAGGCTGGCGACCGGTCCGACAACAAGTTGTTGCTTGGCGCCCTCGAGAGTGCTTGCGATTGCCTCCGCGCTGAGCGTTTCCGGCATGCCCTGCCAGACATAGACCAGCGCCATGACCAGGCAAAGCGGCAGAAGCAAGCGATAGGTAACGCGCGTGAAATCGACCCAGTAGTTGCCGATATCGGCGGTGCTTCTGCGGCTGAGGCCCCGGATGAAACCACCCGCTGCTGCCACGCCGGTCGCAGCACTGACGGTCATAAGGAAGGTAATCACCGCCATTTGCGAGAAATTCGACAGGCTCGACTCGCCAGCATAGGACTGCCAGTTGGTGTTGGTTATGAACGAGGCAGCGGTGTTGAATGCCTGATCCGGTGCTTGAGATGCGCGGCCCAATGGATCGCCAGGCAGAAGGTCCTGCAATCGCAAGATCAGGTAGCCTAAAAGCATCATCGCGGCGTTGCTCAGCACGAGCACCATGCCGTACCGCTTCCAGGACATCCTCTCCTCCGGCGCGACGCCGAGGACACCGTATGTCACACGTTCGAGGATGTTATGTTTGGGGCTTGTGAAAAGATGCGTCATCCATTTGCCGAGGACCACGACCAAGCCGGTCATGATCGAGAGAATGACGATGAATTGAATGATGTCTTGTGTCACGTGCGCGTCCTCAGATCCGATCCAGGGTCACGAGGAACCCCGCTGTGAAAAGAAAGAAGACGAGCGTCACCGCCACGAATACGAGGTCGCCCATAATTGCCACCAGGTTGATTGTTGGATTTGTTGATCCGTCCTCAGAAGCGCTCTGGCTTCACGAGGGCGTAGAATAGGTAAACGCACAGGCCAGTGGCGCAGACGCCGGCCAACGTTGTCATCAGTGAAGATGTCACGACAGTGTTTCCCCCGGAAAGCGATTGATCCGGCATAACGAATTGTCGGGTCTTCCTGACGGGAAGATCAGCGCGGCAGATGCAAACCGCCGAGCAAAGGGTAGGAAAACGCTTATCATGTGTGTCGACTCCTTAAGTAATCAGAGTTGCCGACGTGATTTATTGCTTCGCGTATAAGGTTAGTGCTGAGATTTTACGCGCTTGTGTAAAGACGGCGTAATGATCCAAGCGTTTGATGCCGATACTTATATAGCCTTTATAGAGATCCCGAAAATATAACGTCGTTCTGACAATTAAGTTGGTAATCGGTCGAAGGTCGCTTTTCCAAGCAGCGAGACAGAAAGGCAACCAACGTGTCTGCGATGCCGATCCATGCCCCCGAGATACTGATCATTGAAACCGAGGAAAAGCTTCGGCACACTCTCGCCGCGCTGATCGGCTCGTTGGGTTATCGCACCTTTGCCGCCGCTTCCGCCGCTCAGGCTGTCAGACGCGCAGAGACGGAGCCGGATCTCATCATCCTTGATCTTGCAGCTCCCGATATTGATGGTTCTCAGACGATCCCGGAGCTTCGCAAGATATTCGCCGCGGCTCCAATTCTTGTCATCTCGCATAGAGGCGATACCGGGGTGAAGGTTGCGGCGCTGGATGCCGGCGCGGACGATTTCCTGACAAAACCCATCAATCTTGAAGAGCTCGGCGCGCGGGTCCGAGCAATGTTGCGACGCTGTATGATAAGACCGGAGACTCGGCTGCCCGTTCGGATTGGAGAATTCGAGCTCGATGCCGAGAAGCGCTCCGTAACGTTACGGGAACGCTCGATCTCGTTCTCCCGTAAGGAATTCGACCTATTACAGATCTTTGCTCGGCATGCGGGAAAGGTTCTGACGCACCGTTTTTTGGTTTCGCAGATGTGGAACGAACAGGTCGACAGCCAATATGTCCGTGTCTATGTCTCGCAAATTCGCAGCAAGATCGAGGCGAATCCGGCGAAACCCAGATACCTGGTTACCGAGCCTGGGACAGGATATGTATTTCACAGCACGCAGCAGGATCGCATAGCAGGCCGCATCTGAGTATAGGATCCGGCACAAATGGAGACGAAGAGCGATCCGAAAGCTCACAAAAGCAAATACAGGCCCGCTGCGAGGAAGCTCAGCCACAGCGCTTCGCTCCAATGATTAAGGCTGTCGGCGGAGTAGCGCTGGCGGGTAAATGTGGCGACGACGGCCGCAAGGGCTGCGTACAGGAACAAGCATCGGGATGCCGATGTCAGGTAGTTTGCCTTGGAGAACAAGGCAATCGCAGACGCGATGTAGCACTTCCAGACAAATCTCCTGACCGTCGCCCGCGATATCTCGTTCAGCTCGATTGACTTCATCGTTCGGCAGTCAGCTCGCGACCCAGAGGATGCATGCGAGGCCGGCAAAGAAGACAGCGAGGACCAGGGCGAGCCTGACCAAGATCCAGAGGTCGTCTGTGCGATTGAACGCAACCTCATTCGTTTGCCGCGTTTTCCAAGATGGATGAGACTGAGCCACCTGACGCTCGCGCGCCTGCAAGTAATATGCCCACCAGCGACCATACATCGTCTTTTTCCTTCCAGCAAAAATGCATCTATCAGCACCGACGAAGACTCGTCCGCGACGGAAAAACTATCGATTGTGGCATATGTTTTCGATTGGGACGGGCAGGCGCTGATATAATCTTCGTATAAAAGCGGCAACGGACCTGACGTGTCTGGTCTGGCGCGGAATGGCGCGGACCGAGACGTGCGATTTCACCATTTGATTTGGCTCGGGAACATATCGCTTCGACACACGTTAGCTTAGTGCAACGCACGTCCATAATGTCGTTGCAAATGACTGCATTGTCTTCAATCGCAGTCAAACAGGCCCGGAGCTGTCCAGCACAGCGCCGGGCTTTGTTCGTTCAGGAGCGAGTGTCTGACCCAGAAAGGTTCACCGGCAGAGGCTGGGTCGCGAGTAGACGTCAAGGCTTTCCTTGCCATTCGCGCTGTTCAATTCTTATACTCCTTTTGCTATGGACAAGACGTTCGTCACAGCGCGGGAGGACCGGCCCGGGAAAGCTTGGCTATCCCGTTTTATCGCTGGGCGAACTGAGGCCGAGAGCTGGTATTTCGGCCAAGCCGTGTCGCAGATCCCAACCGCCAAAGACTGTCGCGCTGCCTTGCTGCAGCACATGCCGGAGTTGATTCCCCACTATGAGGACGCCTGCGCCCTCGTCGGAGACGATGAGGTCGCGCACAGGATGCTGAGCCACTACCGTCCCGCGCCGGAACGTTATGGCTGCAGCCAGGCTGTCTGGCTTGGAGAAGAAGGCCCGGCACTGGTCCGCAACTTCGACTATCCGCCCGACATCGTCTCGGACCGCTTTGAGATGACCGCATGGTCGGGATTAAGGGTGATCTCGAAGGCCCAGCGACCCTGGGGAGGTTGCGTCGACGGGATGAACGAAGAAGGACTGGTCGCCAGCGTGACCCTCGGCGGAAGCCGCACTCAGGGCGTCGGTTTCTCGATAATCCTCATGATCCGCTACGTCCTCGAGACCTGCCACCACGTGAACCAGGCGGTGGAGGCGCTGTGCCGAATTCCGGTGGCGCTTCCACAGAACGTGACCGTCCTGGACCGTTCGGGCCGCTACGCCACCCTGTTCCTCGGCCCCCGCCAGCGACCGGTCATTTCGCGTCTGAAGGCCTGCACGAACCATCAGCGAACCGCAAGGCCCTCATCGTCTTCAATGGCGCGTCAGCTCCGGGTTCTACAGGCTCTGGAGGAGCCTTCGATGTCTCTTTCGAGGCTGACTGACCTATTCCTTATGCCGCCGCTCTATTCCGGGCGGAGTCCTTACCCAACGCTCTACACGGCCGTCTACCGGCCTGCAGAAGGACGCGTGGACTACATCTGGCCGGGGAAACGCTGGTCCCAACGTTTCGACGACTTCCGAGTAGGCGAATACACTCATTGCTACGGCTGACCCATGATCGACGCGCTTCGTCGTTGCTCAGGTGGGTGACGACGAAATCCCTCTCGTTCACGCTTTGCGCGGATACGCGGATAGGGAGAGATCGGACCGTTTGCTCTTTCTTGATTGACAGGTCCTCCTCGTTGGCTATTCTATTATAAAATTCACTATAACATAATTGTGGAACTACTGAACGGGAGATCAGCAGCATGAAAACTGTCCTTGCATGCCTTCTTGGCACCGCGCTCGTCGCATTGCCTTCCGCGCTCATGGCTCAGGAGAAGGGTGGCGTCATCAATGTCGCGACCATCGGCGAGCCGCCGACGCTCGACCCGATGTCGTCGACGGCCGATCTCGTCGGCATCGTGACGCAGCACATCTTCGAGACGCTCTATACGTTCGACAAGAATTGGAAGGTCACGCCGCTTCTTGCCGAAAGCCTTCCTGAGATCAGCGCAGACGGGAAAACCTACACCATCAAACTCCGGACCGGCATCAAGTTCCACGACAATACCGACATGACCTCGGAAGACGTCGTGGCCTCGTTGAACCGCTGGACGAAGGTCGCCTCGCGCGGCAAGCAGGCGGCCGGGTTTATCGACACGATCACCGCCGTCGATCCGGCCACCGTCAAGATCACGCTGAAGCAGCCCTATGCACCGCTGACCTCGCTGCTTGCCTTCAACAACTCGGCGGCCATCATCATTCCGTCAGAAAAGCAGGACGCGCCGATGAAGGATTTCGTCGGAACCGGTCCCTATATGCTGAAGGAGCGCAAGGCGGACCAGTATATCCAGCTCACACGCTTCGACGGCTACAAGTCGCGTGACGGCGAGAGCGACGGCTATGGCGGCGCACGCCACCAGTATCTCGACGAAATCCGTTTCGTGCCGGTTCCGGATCCGAACACCCGAGTCGAGGCCGCCGTTTCCGGTCAGTATGACTATGTCGATTCCCTTCCGGTCGAATCCTTCGACAAGCTGAAAGGCTCGAGCCCAACCCAGCCGGTCATGCTGAAACCCTTCGGCTATCCGGTATTCGTCTTCAATACCAAGGAAGGCATCGCCAAGAACGTCGAGGTCCGCAAGGCGATCCGCCAGGCGCTCAGCATGGAAGACATGATGGCGGCTGCCTTCGGCAGCACGGATTTCTACACGCTTGACGGCGACATCTATCCCGACGCCTATTCCTGGCACACCGATGCCGGTGTCGAGGGCGCCTACAACCTCGCCGACCCGGAGGGTGCTGCAGAGGCCTTGAAGAAGGCGGGTTACAATGGCGAACCGCTTCGTATCCTGACGAGCCGGCAGTATGAATTCCACTACAAGATGGCGCAGGTCGCCGCGGAATATCTGAAGCTTGCCGGCTTCACCGTCGACATGCAGGTGGTCGATTGGGCGACGCTGACGCAGCGCCGCACCGATCCGAAGCTTTGGGACATCTATATCACCCACAGCCCGTTCCTGCCCGAGCCGGCGCTGATTGGCGCGCTTTCGACCAGCTCGCCCGGTTGGTGGGATACGCCGGTCCGCAAGGCGGCGGTCGATGCCTTCACGTCGGAGGTCGATCCGGACAAGCGGGTGGCACTGTGGGCTGATGTCCAGAAGGCTATCTACGGCGATGTCGCCTTCATGAAAATCGGTGATTTCAACGCGCTTGCTGCGGAATCCACCAAACTTGAGGGCGTTGATCCGGCTCCCTGGCCGTATTTCTGGAACGCTTCGATCAAGAAGTAACGGTGGCTCCGGAGGCTGGCCGCATGGCGGCCGGTCTCCCGCTGTCCTGAGGATCGGATATCCATGATACGCTACATCCTACAACGCCTGTTCGGCATGATCGTCGTCATGTTCCTCGTGGTCACGATTGTCTTCGTGATCGTGCGTGTCACACCTGGCGATCCCGCGGCCGTGATGCTCGGGCCGGATGCGACGCCTCAGGACATTGCCGATCTTCGCGCCAACCTCGGCCTCGACCGGTCGCTCGGCGTGCAATATGTCTACTATATCGGCCAGCTCCTGAAGGGCGATCTCGGCCAGTCGATCTTCCTCAACATGCCGGTCACGTCCGCGTTGCTCGATCGCGCCGAGCCTACCTTCTTCCTGACCGTCTTTTCGCTTCTGATTGCCAGCATCATCGCGCTGCCAATCGGCATCTATGCCGCCTATCGCCGCGGCTCCCTCGTCGACCAGGCGGCGACGACGGTCGCAATGCTGGCTGCCAGCATCCCGAGCTTCTGGCTCGGCCTTATCCTGATACAGTTCTTTGCCGTCCGCTTCAGCCTCTTCCCGGTGTCGGGCTATGGCGGTCCCGGTTCGACGTTCCTCGATCGCATGTATCACCTCACATTGCCTGCCTTTGCGCTCGGAATCGTCTCTTCGGCGCTCATCCTGCGCTTCACGCGGGCCTCGATGCTCGACGTGCTCGGAGATGACTATATCCGCACCGCTCGCGCCAAGGGCCTGATCGAGCGCCGCGTCGTCCTGAAGCACGCCTTGAAGAATGCGCTGATCCCGATCCTGACGGTGATAGGCCTCACCGCAGCCGTGCTGATTTCCGGCGCGGTGGTCACGGAGACCGTCTTCGGCCTGCCGGGTGTCGGCAATCTGGTGGTTTCCGCGGTGCTTCGCCGCGATTATCCGGTCATCCAGGGCGCACTGCTGGTCATCGCCGCGCTCTATGTGCTGATCAATTTCGCCATCGACATGCTCTATCTGCTGATCGATTCGAGGGTGCGCTACTGATGACCGATATTGCTTCGAAACCCATACAGAGCGAGCGCAGCAAGTTCTTCAGGCGCCTGCTGAAGCGCAGGACTGTTGCTTTCGGCGTGCTGATCCTGGCGATCTTCGTGCTGCTTGCCGTGCTTGCACCTTGGATTGCGCCCTATTCGCCGTCGAAGCTTTCGATCGTGAACCGGCTGAAACCGCCGAGCGGAACCTTCTTCTTCGGTACGGACGAATTCGGCCGCGATATCTTCTCGCGGACCATCTATGCCGGGCGCTTGTCGCTGCTGGTCGGCGTGGCCGTGGTAACGCTCTCGGCGGTCATCGGTGTGACGCTCGGCCTGCTCGCCGGCTTCTTCAAGAAGCTCGATGCACCGATTGCCCGCCTGATCGATGCGATGATGGCCTTTCCGGACATTCTGCTGGCGATCGCGCTGGTCGCAG
>NZ_JABAIH010000090.1 GCF_012641395.1 Rhizobium sp. P32RR-XVIII
CGGGATCAGCATCGGTGCTCGTGTGCCCATCGCTCGTTTCCGACCACCGCGCTTGCGTACCGTCAGCTTCTCTTCCCGATAGAGCCGGAAGAGCCGCTTGTGGTTCACAAGGTGACCCTCACGCCTGAGCAGCACATGGAGGCGTCGATATCCAAAGCGGCGGCGCTCATGCGCCAGCGCCTTCATCCGCTCGCGAAGGTCATGGTCATCGCTGCGCTTGGTTTCGTAACGGATCGTCATCCGGCAAAAGCCGATGGATTTACACGCCCGCCGTTCGCTCATCTGGTGGCGATCCATCAGATGAGCGACAGCTTTCCGCCTTGCTGCGGGCGTCACCACTTCTTTCCCAAAAGGTCTTTCAAAGCAGCATTGTCGAGCATGGCGTCTGCCAGGAGCCGTTTCAGCTTCGTGTTCTCGTCCTCCAGCGTCTTCAACCGCTTGGCCTCGGACACGTCCATGCCGCCGAACTTGGCTTTCCACTTATAGATACTGGCATCGCTGACGCCGTGCTTGCGGCAAAGCTCCGCGACTGGCGTGCCCGCCTCGTGCTCCTTCAGAATGCCGATAATCTGTTCGTCTGTAAAACACTTGCGCTTCATTCCCTGGTCCTCTCAATGGGCCAGAGCTTACTTCAAAATGGATCATTTCAACGGGCAAGGTCAG
>NZ_JABAIH010000091.1 GCF_012641395.1 Rhizobium sp. P32RR-XVIII
GATCCTCGTAGAGATGCTCAATACGACTGGTGTTGAAGGACGATGAGCGCCGCTTGATGCCGTGGACAATATAGTCCTTCTCCAGGAGCATTTCGGCCAAATACGCACCATCCTGACCTGTTACACCCGTAATCAGCGCAACTTTTCCGTTCTTTTTTACTGCGGTATCCATGATTTCCCTCCGACCCCGGTATTAACTTTTTTGAGAAGCTGATGTCGCGAGGGACAGGCGCGGTGCGCCGACCAACGCAGTCGCACGCCTAGCAGTTGGAATGCCTTGCCGAATGACCACAGACTGGGTGGTATTTCATCAATGATTTCGCGAATAATTCTGAGTCACGAAAGCT
This sequence comes from Rhizobium sp. P32RR-XVIII, assembly GCF_012641395.1. Classification (GTDB taxonomy): domain Bacteria; phylum Pseudomonadota; class Alphaproteobacteria; order Rhizobiales; family Rhizobiaceae; genus Rhizobium. The sequence continues at coordinate 348 of NZ_JABAIH010000091.1, forward strand.
GTATTGGGCGTGTCGTTCCGGCCTTACATTATTGATAGCGACCGAGATTTCGGCGTTGCGTGCACTTTTCAGACGCTGCAGGCTGAACTCGACGGCGCGGCGGCTCGTCTTTGCCCATCGTACGATCATAAGCGTTCGTTCTGCGAGCGCGGTCAGCTGCATCGTATCGGTCGAGGCGGGCACAGGGGCGC
>NZ_JABAIH010000092.1 GCF_012641395.1 Rhizobium sp. P32RR-XVIII
GTTTGGCACAGTGGGTGGCCCAGGGCCGTATCGACGATTTCCCGCTCGGGGCACACGACACGCCCGACCGGCTGCTGATTCCGGAAAGGCTCTATGGCCGCGAGCGCGAGGTCGAGGCCTTGCTCGCGGCGTTCGACCGTGTCGTCCAGGATGGCGCGGCTGAGCTGGTGCTGGTCTCCGGCTATTCGGGCATCGGCAAGTCCGCGGTGGTCAACGAGCTGCACCGGGTGCTCGTCCCGCCGCGCGGGCTGTTCGCATCCGGCAAGTTCGACCAGTACAAGCGAGACATCCCCTATTCCACCCTGGCCCAGGCCTTCCAGGGCCTGATCCGGCCGCTGTTGGTCAAGAGCGACGCGGAGCTCAGCCACTGGCGTGCCGCCTTGCTGGAGGCGTTGGGCCCGAACGGCCAGCTCATGGTCAATCTCGTTCCGGAGTTGGCTCTGATCATTGGCGAGCAGCCGCTGGCGCCCGATCTTTCGCCGCAGGACCAGCAGGCCCGGTTTCAGCTGGTGTTCC
>NZ_JABAIH010000009.1 GCF_012641395.1 Rhizobium sp. P32RR-XVIII
GGAGGTTGGCTTCGGAGACTGTCGTCGGCTACTGGATTTAAACTCGACCACGAAGTTCCTCTGTGGCTTTTTCATAAAGTCTAGTCCTTCGTATCGATTGGCCGGTCGATCGGCCATGATCTCTTCGCCGGTTGGGATCTCTGGCCACAGGATTGGGGCTTCGCCACCTTTAACGAAGTGTCGAAGCTAAGTCATCAGCGTGCCGCAAATCCCTGAGGCGAGATGATCCGCTATTCCTCACGAGGCCAAGTATTGCAACCAAGCTTGGTTTCGAACGCGTGGAATGCTCCCATAAGCGTGTATCAACGCGGCAAGCTCGGCTCAGTGCGTCGGACTTTCGGTTCCGCTGGCACCGTAACGTTAACCGAGCAGCGATGAAAATGTGGGATCTGGCGGTATGACCAGATTTGCACGTGGTCCTCTCTCGTCGCCACAGATTTCCAGCGGAAGTGATTGCCCATGCCGTCTGGCTCTATTTGCGGTTTCCGCTCAGCCTGCGCATGGTCGAGGATATGCTGGCGGCCCGTGGCATCATCGTCTCTCACCAGACCGTGAGACTTCGGGCTGAGAAATTCGGCAGGCGTTTCGCCAATGATATTCGCGGGCGCTCAGTCGGCAAGCTCGGCGACAAATGGCATCTCGACGAGGCCATCATCACCATCAGGGAAAGAAGCACTGGTTTTGGCGCGCCGTCGATCAGGACGGCTTCGTCCTCGACGGGCTGGTGCAAAGCCGCCTTAGTACCAAGGCTGCAATGCGTTAGATGCGCAGGCTTCTGAAAGGGCAGAGCCGTTCGCCCCGCAATCGCACCGTCATGGGGCCTGCAAGGGACGGTCACATCAGCACCTTGCCAAATTTTGGCATAGGGCTATTTTATCGGCATGATCACGATGAGCATTTCTCTACCCGACAACCTGAAGAGTTTCGTTGACCAGCAGGTTTCGGAGCGGGGCTACGGCACCAGCAGCGAGTACGTACGGGAGCTAATCCGTCGCGACCGGGACCGAGAACATCTGCGCGGCTTGCTCTTCGAAGGAGCATCATCACCCGCGACCACGCCGGTAGACGAGCGGTATTTCGACAACCTCCGCGATCGGGTTCAAGGCCGGCATCATAAGTGACGGCAAAGCCGGTTATCCCTCGAGAACGAGCAAGCCAGGACGTTGACGAAGCCATCGATCATTATGTCCGGGAGGCCGATACGCAGGTCGCTCTGAGCTTTGTCGATGACCTGCGGCATGCCTACACTTTGATTGCGAACCATCCGTCTTCAGGTTCGCCGCGTTACGCTTATGAGCTAGGGATTCCCGATCTGCGAAGCGTTCAGCTTAAGCGGTATCCGTATCTAATATTCTATGTTGAGCAAGCCGGATACATCGACGTCTGGCGCGTCTTGCATGGCAAGCGCGACATTCCGCCATGGCTTGACACGGTCGGCAACCGCAGCCAACACAATTAGATAATTAACAACTTAGTTCCATATTAGCTTTACGCCTCACATGCCTTGATTTTCAGCGCCTTCGATAGTCGATCTACCGCCAGTGGTTCAGATCCCTTCAAAGAGCCTTTGGCGCCCCTGTCGATCGTGGCCTCAGAGCCAAAAACCAACCCCGCATTCGGCGGGGCTGGTGGATGGTGCAGGATTTGTCGGGAGGGGTATATGATCAACCTTTCGGCTGAGATCGACCTTGAACCACTTCTTCGACAGCTCCGCGAGCGTGCCGTCAGCGGCCATTTCACCGAGCGCCTTGTTGAGAATGGCCTGAAGCTCCGGCTCGTTTTTGCGGATACCGAGGCAGACATTGGTGGCCTGAATGCCGCCAACGAGGAGGGGGCCGCTCGTCGTCAGCGTGCCATTGCTGGCATCTGCGCGGTCGCATGCAAACACGACATTGTCGAACTGGCCATCGAGACGTCCGCCCTCGATATCGAGCCGACCTGCTCGGATGACTTATAGGTCTTGATCTCCACGACATCGCCGAAGTTCTGCTCGACGAACTTCAACTGGCTCGTGGAAAGCGAGGCACCGAGCGTCATACCTTCATCACGTCCTTGATTTCGGCAATGGCTTTCTGGCCTTCCTCGGTGTCACTGGACAGGTGTTCGCCCGTATGCGGCAGCTTTGCCAGCGGTCCATCGGCAGCCACCAAGAATGTGTTGGGCGTGATGACGTAGGGATCGGAGAAGTCGATTACCTTCCGGCGCTGTTCGTTCGGCCCCATCGTCAGGACCACATCGAATTTACCTAAAAGGAGCGAAGGGATCTGGCTGTCCCAGTCCCGCGCGACAATATCGCATTCCAACGTGCTTGCAGACTCTTTGATGGCATCCAGATCGAGGCCCTGAAGCTCGCCGCTGGGCGTCGTCGAATTGAAGGGCGGAAACACGCCTTCGACGCCAACCGTGACCTTCGTCCAGGCCTTGACGAACGCGTTGCCGATCCCACGCAAGTCGATGCCATCGCGCGCCTTGGCGGCGATACCCGCTCGACGATTCGTGACCGTTTCGAGATTCTGACGCCGAAATTGTAGGAGTTTCCAACCTTCCTAGATCCGACGAGTTGGCCGCTAGGCTAACCTCGCTAAGACAGGCCCATCCCTAGCAGCCCCAGCGCAATGCAGCCGTCGCAACGGGCGAATCCCATAGAATGAACTCTTCGTCACGGAGGAGAGCGAGCGAGATGGAAAGACCCTGCATGTCAAGTGAGCTGGCGTAAGTACCAACCAGTGAGCGCGCGATCTGCAGACCATGACTCAGCATGAAGCTATGCGCTACGTTGTAGGCGAGGTAAAGTTCCGCTGGCGGCGTGCCGCCAAGTCCGTTCACGAAAAGCAACGCCTTGTCAGAAACCGGAGCGACTTCGTTGAAAACCACCTCGCTTAGACGCCTCACGATGGTGTCGGCGTTAGAGAAGGTCTCTCTTGAATGGCCTGGCTCTCCATGAATGCCGACACCCATTTCGATTTCGCCGGGGCCGAGTGAAAAGGTCGGTCGCCGCGTGTGCGGCACCGTGACACCGGTCAGTGCGACACCCATCGATCTGACACGGGACTCGAGGCCAGCAGCAAGGGTTTTCAACTCAGCAAGCGCCATGCCGTTTTCCGCGGCGGCGCCGAGAAGCCTTTCCATGATCACCGTACCGGCAACGCCACGTCGACCGCGGCCGTCGCGCGTCCTTGCCGTTTCGATGTCGTCGCTTACGATCACGATCTCAATCCTGTGGCGGCTCGACGCCATCTCTGCCGCCATCTCGAAATTCATAACGTCGCCGTCATAGTTCTTTACCACCAGCAGGCAGCCAGCACCGGTGTCCACGTCCTCTATCGCGCTGAGGATTTGGCCCGGTGTAGGCGACGTGAAAATATGCCCGACGCATGCTGCATCCAGCATACCGCGACCGACGAAGCCGATATGCATCGGCTCGTGGCCCGCCCCACCCCCGGAGATGACCGCTACCTTGCCTGGAACGAGGTGGCGACGGCGGATAAATTGACGGTCTGCGCCGAATACAACGAACTCCTCATGGGCGCGCACGAAACCCTCGACGCTTTCGGCGACCATTGTTTCCGCAGCATTCATGAATTTCTTCATCAAACCCCTCCCAAGGCGATGATCATCTAGTGCTCGTCCCGCGCGAAGCGCCTGTTCAATCAGGCGGCCCCGAAATTGCAGCGATCTTTTGGACTAGGTCCGTGATCGCCTCTTCCAGAAGCCGGTTGCGGCGTTCATCGCCGAAGTCAGGCACCATTATGGAAAGATGCCGCAGTTTTTCCGTGGCGCCAAACTCCGGCAGTTTGCCGGGATGGGCGACCTGATAGGCGTCCAGAAAGCGGTCCTGTTCGGCGGGGCTAAAATGGCACACCCTGAAGATGGTCGCGAGGTGACGCGCGGGAAGAGGCGTCGCATAAGTGGGGCTGGTTATCTGGGTGACGAAGCTGCGATGCTTGCCGAGTTCCGTCGCCAGCCTCTGACGTGTTCCGGACGGTCGGTTGTCGATAATCTGCGCCAGAATATCCTTGTAGGCGATAATGGCGTCTTCGGTGTCTTCGCGCGCCATCCCTAGTCCCCGGCTGCCTTTGTCCCATCGGCGTTCAGACCGACGAGTGCCGATCTTATCGCGCCAAGTCGAGCTGGCGCCACCGAAAAATGCCGTATGCCTGCCGCGAGAAGACCGGACATGCGAACCGGGTCGCCAGCCATGTCACCGCAAATGCTGACTGGTCGGCCGCCGGTAAGCCTCACCGCCTGGGTCAGCAAGCGCAGCACGGCCGGTACGGCTTGCTCTTGGTCCAGGCTGAAGCCGGCCTCCTCGCGGGCGGAAGCCACGAGGTATTGCGCCAGGTCGTTCGTGCCGAACGAAAAGAAGTCAGCGCCTTCGAATTCGTCAAGCATGAGCGCAGCTGCCGGTACCTCCACCATCATCCCGATCGGCGGAGTGCGGTGCGGCACGCCGCGGCGGTGAAGTTCGCCGGCTTCTTCGCGACAGATTTGCCGCATAGCGTCAACTTCAGACGGGAATGTCACCATTGGCAACATGATACGCAGATTACCGAAGACCGCCGCTCGAAGGAGCGCACGCGCCTGAACCCGCGCAATCTGCGGCCGGGCAAGAAGCAGGCGGATGCCGCGCAGCGAGGAGGCCTCGGTAATGCCCGGCAGCGGCTTGTCGCCCCCGACATCCAACATGCGGATTGTTACAGGGCGCCCATCTGCCCAATCCAGGAGGTGTCGGTAGATTGCAAACTGCTTTTCTTCGTTTGCTGCATCACCGAGCGACATCAGCGCGAATTCCGACCGCATCAACCCTATGCCCGCGGTCACCTCGGCAGGAATCGCGTCGATTTCTTCCGGCGCGTTGACGTTGACGGACAGGAGTACTTGCGTGCCGTCCGACGTGTACACTATGCCGTTGTCGAGTGGCGGGGCAGTGCCTGTTGACGGAGCGCAGTGCTCTACGGAGGTCGCGTTCCACCTGGCTGCCTCAAGAATGACGAGACCAGCGTCACCATCAACTCCAATATATTGCCCCCTTGCTGTTGCGACGCGGCCGGCGCCGATCACCATCGGGACCGACCGGGATCTGGCAAGCAGGGCGACATGACCGACCGCGCTGCCTGCGTAAAGAACGATACCGCCACCGGCCGACCAGTCGTGGGCGAGGAAGCGGCTGGGTTCCATGTCTTTTCCAACATAGATGGATCCGGCTGGAAAGTCGTTGACGGGCGTTCCCGTGAGCACGGACAGGACGCGGTTCTTGATGTCGAGGAGGTCGACGGCGCGCGCCCGCAATTGGTCTCCTTCGGAGCACTCCAGTTCCCGGATGTATCCATCGAGCGTCCCGACCCAGGCGAATGCTACGTTTTCGCCAGCCTCAATGCGCGCGCCGGTCGCTTCGGTCAGCGTTGGATCGCGAAGCACCTCAATCTGAAACTCGACGATATCGCCGCCGTCGGGATCCGTCCCGGTCGCCAGTTCCTGCAGTTCGAGAATAGCTGTCTCGATCGCACTTGCGAGCTCGACCTGGCCGGAGACGCTTGATGGGATTGTCGCGGCGGGTTCGACCGGCTCGGCGACGAAGGCCGGGCCGCTGGCAATACCTGGGGACGCACTCGTGGCTTTCAATCTAAGCGGTTCGGCCATGCTTCTTTTCCTCATCGAAATTGCGCTCGACGAGGTCCTTCAATGCCCGGATCGCCTCTTCGGCGAGAATGCCGTTTGCGCGGATCTTGAGCACCGAACCCTTGCGGATCTTGGCACCCATGATCTTGATGATGCTCTTTCCGTTCAGCCAGACGTCGTTGCCGTTGACCGCGACTTCGATCGAGCAGGGAAACGACTTTGCCAGCCGCGTGAACGTCACGGAGGGGCGAGCATGGAGCCCAACTCCATGCTTGACCTCGACTTCGGTCTGGCAACTGGCATGGACCTGCCCGGCCTCGTGGGTCCCAATGCGGAAACCGCCGTTCATCACGGTGACAGCTCCTCTGCCGTTCCGACCACCTTGGCCAACGATGCCCCACCAGAGGCCTCGGCGGCAGCAATAACGGCTCCTTCGACAATAGGGGCGTTGCAGATCGAAACCCGTTGGGAGCGGGGCGCGCCGAGCATCTCGATCGCCATTTCGCTGTTGGTTTCGGCGCCTCCCAGGTCGACGAAGACGGCGACGCCAGCTTCCGACCAGGCCTCTTCGATGGCCTTGAGAATTCCCCCGGCATCCGTGCCAAGTTCGCCGCGACTGTTGCCGCCCGACCAGGCAAGCGGCACGCTGTCACCCACCATCTGCCGGACCATGTCGGCGGTGCCTTTCGCGACCAGCGGCGAGTGGGAGACGATCACGATCCCGACGTTTGGGGTCTTCGCATTCATCCCGGGCGGTGCTCCTCAAGGTAGCGGCAGATGGCGGTTGTCAGAAGGGCGCAACTCGAAGCGCCAGGATCGACGTGTCCGATCGAACGGTCTCCAAGGTAGGCCGCGCGGCCGCGCATGGCCTTCATGGCGGCGGTGAGCCGAACGGAAAGTTCCGCGCGGCGCACGATATCCGTCAGAGGCGAACGCTGTGCAAGGGCATCCTGCACGGGATACAGGACGTCGAGCAGGGTCTTGTCGCCGGCGTGCGAGCGCCCACGGCGGGCCACGGCATCGATGGCCTGCTTCAGGGCAAGAGAAAAATCCTGTTCCTGGTCCGATTTGCGAAGCTCACGCCCCATCTCCATCAGCAATGTCCCGTAGAGTGGACCGGCCGCGCCGCCGACGCTCATCACCAGGGTGAGGCCGATCCGTTCCAGCGCCTCGGGCAAGGGAAGGCTTGAGACCGTCTCTTCTTCGGCGCTGACCGCCTCGCAGCCGCGCTGCATATTGGTCCCATGATCGCCGTCACCGATCGCGCGATCGAGTGCGCAGAGGTGATCGCTGTTTGCCGTAATCACCGCCCGACACGCCTCAATCAATCCCGCAAGAAGAACCGGTTCTGCCTGCACCTGATAGCCTCCCAACCGCGGCACCAGCTCACGCCAGCCTTGCCGCGACTTCGAATACACCTGCCACCGCGACGGCTCCCGGATCCGGCACTCCCTCCAGATCCTTTTCGCCGACATAAGAAGCTCGTCCGGCCTTTGCCTTGCGCATCGCTCTTGTCGACTCGGCGCCGGCCGCCGCAGCGTTTGCCGCAGCCGCTACGCCACCCGACCTCAGGGCCGCGAGCGCCGGCGCCAGCGCGTCGACCATCGTGCGGTCGCCGACGGCGGCCCCACCATAGAACGTCATCCGATCAAGCCCGGCAAGCAGGGCAGCCGTAAGATCCGCCTTTTCCGCCATGGCTTTCGATGCGGCGGTAAAGAAGATCGAGAGCAATACGCCGCTTGAGCCACCCATGCTGGTGCTGAGAATCTCGCCGATGGCGGCCATTGTGGCGGTCGGCTCCTTCAATGGAAGGGTGTCGATGCGCGACAGGACGCTGCGTGCGCCGGTAGCGACGGTGGATCCGGTGTCGCCGTCCCCGACGCGGCTGTCCAGGCGGTTCAACTCGCCTTCCAGGGACATCAGATGTTCGCAGAGCACCGTCAGGAGACGGCGACTTTGCGTATCGTTGCTTGCCGACATCGTCCCGCTCTGCAGCACTGCTTTTTTGGGAGCGGGAATGATTGTGATCTCGTGCCGTTCGACGACGGGTGCCCATGCATGCGGTTCGACAGCAGCCTTCAGTGCGGCATCGCGGGTGGCATCCAGACGGATCAGCGAAAGCGAAAAGCCGTTCATGTTGAGCGCGGTCATCATCGGTGCCGGCCCGACGATCAGCTGGACGCGGCGGGCAAGAGGAGAGGACAGCACCGCGTTGGCAATCACGCTCATTTCAAGCGGTGGCACCGCGCCGAGGTTGTTGATCAGCAGCCCATAGTCGCCTGCGCCGTCAACCCTTGCAGCCAGTCGCTCGCTCATGGTGGCCACAAGGTCCGCAACCGGCTGCAGCGCGATGCGCTCGACGCCGGGCTCCCCGTGGATGCCAAGGCCGAGTTCTCCCTCGTCCGCGGCCATCCGATCCTCATGCACTTGGCCGGGTACACTGCAGGTCGAAAGCGACATGCCGAGTGAAACGATGTCGCGCGCTGCGGCCGCCGCCTGTGCCGCGACTGTCGTCAGGTCGGCTCCGGATTCGGCGTGGTAGCCGGCGATCTTATGCACAAACAGCGTACCGGCAACGCCGCGGGGCTGGTTTATCTCGGGGATCGCGATGTCGTCGGCGACGATCACCATCTCGACATCGAAGCCTTCGGCGCGTGCCTTTTCGGCGGCAAGACCGAAATTCAGACGATCGCCGGTGTAGTTCTTGACAATGAGCAGTGCGCCCTTGGGGCCGGTGACGGCCCGGATTGCGGTCAGCACGGCATCGACGCTGGGCGAAGCGAAGATCTCGCCGGATACCGCGGCCGTCAGCATCCCCTTGCCGACGAAGCCAGCATGCGAGGGCTCATGGCCTGCTCCACCGCCGGAGATGAGTGCGACCTTCGATTTATCCCATTCGGCGCGAAGGATTACCTTGATCTCAGGGAAGCTGTCCAGACGGGCGAGTCGACCCGGGCTGCTCGTCAGAAGCAAGCCATCCAGGGCCTCGGTTACGATCGTTTCCCGGCGATTGAAGAAATGTTTCATGGAAAGAGACCCGTCTGTTCATGCAAGTGCTTCGTTTCGTTCTGTTCCGTGTCACAGGCGCTGGCCGCTGGCGTCGAAGTAGAGCGGATCGCGCAGCGTGAGGCTGATTCGATCACCTGGCCGGATTGCGAGATAGGGATCGGCAAGCGTGACGAGCTTGTGGTCGCGCACCCGGATATGCAGGTGGTTCTGGTCCCCCAGGTGCTCGATCCAGTCGATCTCAGCATTGGCATTCTTGTCGACGACGATTTCGAGATGTTCGGTCCGCGCGCCGACCGTTCTGGTTCCGGGTGGTGGATTGGCGCCGGGAAGAAGATCGGCGGGCAGCAGATTGATGTGCGGCTGGCCGAGACGGGCGGCGACATGAAGGCTGGCGGGATTGCCGTAGATTTCGCGCGGCGTTCCAACCTGCAGCAGTCGGCCTCCCGCCACGATACCGATGCGGTCCGCCATCGTCATTGCCTCGATCTGGTCATGGGTCACGTAAAGCAGCGTTGAGCCGAGCTCCTTCTGGATGCGCTTCAGTTCTAGGCGCAGTTCCGCGCGCAGCTTCGCATCGAGCGAGGAAAGCGGTTCGTCCATCAGGTAGATGGACGGCCGGCGCACCAGGGCCCGGCCGATCGCGACGCGCTGCATTTCGCCGCCCGACAGGCGCGTCGAACGGTTCTCCAGCTTGTGGTCGATCCTGACCATGCGAGCAATGTCCCGGACGCGACGGTCGATCTCCTCGGCTCCGAGTTTGCGCACCGGCGCTCGCAGCGGAAAGGCGAGGTTGTCGTAAACCGTCATGTGTGGGTACAGCGAATATTGCTGGAAGACGAAGGCAACATCCCTTTCAGCGGGAGCTTCGCCGGCGACGTTGCGACCGCCGATTTCGATCCGGCCGCTGTCGGGGCGCTCCAGGCCGGCAATGAGGCGCAGCGTCGTCGTCTTGCCGGCGCCCGTCGGCCCAAGCAGGACCACGAACTCGCCGTCACGGATCGAGAGGTCCAGATCAGCGAGGGCCTTGGTATCGCCGAAACGCTTGTTGAGACCCTCGAGAGCGACGTCAGTCATGACGTTCCTCCGAATAGAGTGCCGAGGCAATGGCGCGGCCCGACTTGCAATCGAACAGCGCAAGCTTGGCCGGGTTGAACTCAAGTCCAACCGTCTCGCCGATATGGAAATTGCGGTTTGCCGGTACGCGCGCCTTGATGACGCCGCTCGAGGTCTCGACCGCCACCACCTGATTGGTCCCGAGATATTCGCTGCCGTAGACGGCGCCACGCAATGGAGAGGTGTCGCTGAAGCGGATATGCTCCGGTCTGACACCAAGCGCCAACTCGGCTTCGGCCATATCCTGGTGCACTTCAGGAATGCTGACATCGACGCCATGCAGCGAGACAGATCGTGCGCCTGTCCGAAGGCCCGAGGTGAAACGCATGAAATTCATCGGCGGCGAGCCGATGAAATCGGCGACATACATCGTGGCGGGCTTGCTGTAGATTTCCTGAGGGGTGGCGAACTGCTCGATGACGCCATGGTTCATCACTGCGATCTTGTCGGCCATCGCCATTGCCTCATGCTGGTCATGCGTCACGTAGACCGTCGTCGCATGGATGCGGTTGTGCAGTTCGCGCAGTTCATGGACCATGACCTCGCGGAATTCCGCGTCGAGCGTCCCGAGCGGCTCGTCCATCAGGAAGCACTTCGGACGGCGCACGATCGCCCGTCCGAGCGCCACGCGCTGGCGGTCGCCGCCGGCAAGTCCGGAGACGGATCGGTCAAGGATATGGTCGATCTGCAGCAGGCGCGCGGTTTCGTCGACCCGCTGGCGGATCTCGGCCTTCGGCATGTCTTGCGAGAGCAGCGGGAAGCCGATGTTCTTGCGCACGTTCATGTGCGGATAGAGCGCAAAGAGCTGGAAAACGAAGGCAATGTCGCGGGCGCTGGCGCGGTTGAAAGTAACGTCCTCGCCGTCGAGATAGATCTTGCCGCTGGTCGGCAGTTCAAGTCCGGCAATCATGCGCAATGTCGTCGTCTTGCCGCAGCCAGACGGGCCGAGCAGTGCAAGGAATTCGCCGTCATGGATGACGAAGCTTGAATCCTGCACCGCGACGAAGTTGCCGAACTGCTTGCGGAGATTTTTGATCCTGATGTCGGCCATGGCTCACTCCGGGAATTTCGACACGATGATGAACATAGCCGTGCCGGCCAGCAGCGTCACCAGCGAATAGGTGTAGAGAACCAGCAGGAACGGCTGGAAAAGCATCAGGAAGCCGAGGGCGATCAACGTAGTCGCGATATTCTCCATGGGGCCACGCCGCAGGAAGAACGGGCGCTTCGGACGAGATGGGCGCGGTGTTTCGATCAAGTGCGTCATTTGCGGACCGCTCCGAAGGTAATGCCACGCAAGAGCTGCTTGCGCAGGAGAATGGTGAAGACAAGGATCGGGATGAGGAAGATCGTCGTTCCCGCCGCGACTGCTGGCCAGTCCTGACCGCCTTCGCCAATGATGGTAGGAATGAAGGGCGGCGCCGTCTGGGCTTCGCCGGATGTCAGCAATGCGGCAAAGGCATACTCGTTCCAGGCGAAGATCAGGCAGAAGATCGCCGTGGCGGCAATGCCGGTGGTCGCCTGCGGCAGGACGACTTTCCAGAAGGCCTGCAGCCGCGTGTAGCCGTCGATCATCGCGGCTTCCTCGTATTCGCGGGGAATCTCGTCGATGAAGCCCTTGAGCAACCAGACGGCGAGGGAGACGTTGACCGCGGTGTAGAGCAGGATCATGCCCAGCGCCGTATCGGAAAGCCCGAGCTCGCGGAACATCAGATAGATCGGGATGGCGACGGCAATCGGGGGCATCATGCGCGTCGACAGGATGAAGAACAGCAGGTCATCGGCAAGCGGTACCCTGAAACGGGAGAAACCGTAGGCGGCCAGCGTTCCCAACGAGACGGCTAGAAACGTCGAGCCGAAGGCGATCACCAGCGAGTTGGCAAAACGCGGCAGGAAGTTCGACGGGCCGGCGATCACCATGTTGCGCTTGCGGGTCACCTCGTCGCAGGTGCCGGTCGGCGCGGGAAGGGAGGCGATGTATTCCGGCGTCTGGCGCGTTCTCGTCGTCAGAAGGTTGCAGTAGCCTTCCAGCGTCGGCGTAAAGACGATCTTGGGGGGATAGCTGATCGAGTCGGGCGGTGACTTGATGCTGGTCAGGAAGATCCAGACGAGCGGGATTAGCGTGATCAGGGCGTAGAGGATGACGATGGCGCCGGCGATGCGCTTGCTGATTGGGCTCGGTTCGACGACCGAATGGGCTGAGGTGGCGGAACTCATCGTTGCTTCACCCTGTTGAGTGCCTTGACGTAGATGTTGGCGAGGCCGAACACGGCCACGAAGAGGACAATGGCGAAGGCCGAGGCTCGCCCGGTTGCCCAGCTCTCGAAGGCCGCACGTTTCAAGGTGATGGAGGCGACCTCGGTGGTCGAGCCCGGACCGCCGCCGGTCAAAAGCGTGACCATGTCGAACATCTTGAAGTTCTCGATGCCGCGAAACAGCACGGCGAGCATGATGAAGGGCAGGGCCATCGGCACGGTAATTGACCAGAACTGCCGCCATCCGGAGGCGCGGTCGACCTCCGCTGCCTCGTAGATATAGTCGGGAATGGACCGTAGGCCCGCCAGGCAGATCAGCATGACGTAGGGCGTCCACATCCAGGTATCGACAATGATGATCGCCCAAGGCGCAAGCGTGACGCTGCCGAGCATCTGGATGTCAGCGGTCGGAATGCCGGTGACCAGAGAAACGGCATAGGCAAAGAGTCCGATCTGCGGCTCGTAGAGGAAGCGCCAGAAGTTGCCGACGACCGCTGGCGACAGCATCATCGGGATGAGGATGACCGTCGTCCAGAACGCGTGGCCCCGAAACTTGCGGTCGATGAGATAGGCAAGCGCAAAGCCGATGACCGTCTGCAGCAGGATCGTCCAGAACACGAAGTGGGCTGTCGTCTGCATGGCCTGCCAGATGTCGGGGTCGGTAAGCACGCGCTCGTAATTATTCAAGCCGACGTTCTGAACCGGCGCATTTGGGCGATTGGCGCGATAGTTCGTGAACGACAGATAGATCGCCCAAATAAGCGGGAAGATGTTGATGGCGAGAAGCAAGATGATGGTGGGGGCGATAAACACCCAGGCGATCGCCCGGTCGGACAGACCGCGGACCCGGCGAGCGACCGATACCGGCGTTGCTCTTGCAGTCGCATCCGCTGCATGCTCGACCATAGAGGAAGAGGAAATGTTCAAGGTGTCACCTGGTCTTTGCATATGTGAGACACGTGGCGGCTCGGCAGTCTTGGCAATCCGGGCCGCCATTCTAGCAAGAATACTGTGCGTCCAGCCGGACACTAGATCTTGCCGTCGTCCTTGAAGACTTCGGCCCAGTCCTTCACCAGACCGTCAAGCGCCTCCTGGGCCGTGCCGTTTCCGGCCACGACATAGTTATGAACGCGCTTCTGCATGTCCTGGAGCAGGGTTGCGTAGCTCGGCTCGGCCCAAAAGTCCTTGACGATCGCCATCGAGTCCAAGAATGCTTGGGCGTAGGGCTGGCTGGAAGCGAAGTCGGGGGCATTGACGACCGACTTCAGGCACGAGTAGCCGCCGAGTTGCCACCATTTGGCCTGCACTTCAGGCTGGGCGAACCACTTGATGTACTGCAGAGCGGCGTCCTTCTTGTCGGAATAGGAGACGACCGAAATTCCCTGTCCGCCAAGCTGAGCGAAATGCTTCTTTTCGGCCGGGTTGGGGAAGAAGCCGATCTTGTCGCCGCCGACCTTCTCATCCTTGTAAAGACCCGGCCATGTGAAGGCGAAGTTCATCTGCATGGCGACCTGGCCTGACTTGAAGGCGTCGGCGGATTCAACCATGTAAACGTTCGAGCTGCCGGGCGGTGTGCAGCAGTCATAGAGCGCCTTGTAGAATGCCAGTCCCTTGACTGCATCAGGCGAGTTGACGAAGCCTTCCATCTCGTAGGGCTTGTCGGGGTTGTCGTACTGAAAGCCCCAGTCATAGAGGACGTTGGTCACGCCCATCGTGATGCCTTCGGAGCCGCGCTCCGTATAGATCGAGGCGCCGTAGACGGTCTTGCCGTCGATCTCGCGTTTCTGGAAGAACTCGGCGATCTGCTTCAACTCGTCATAGGTCTTCGGCGCTGCGAGATCCCGGCCATACTTTTCCTTGAATTCTTTCTGCAACTCCGGCCGCTCGAACCAGTCCTTGCGATAGGTCCAGCCGACGACGTCGCCCATCGCGGGCAGTGCCCAGTAGTTCGGCGTGTTCTTCGGCCATTCCGAATAGCCTACGACCGTCGCCGGCACGAAGTCATCCATCTTGATGCCTTCCTTGTCGAAGAAGTCGTTGAGCTTGACGTAGTGGCCGTTTTCCGCCGATCCGCCGATCCACTGGCTGTCGCCGATGATCAGGTCGCAGAGTTTTCCGTGGGAGTTCAGTTCGTTGAGGAAGCGATCGGCGTAGCTCGTCCAGGGCACGAACTCGAACTTCATTTCGGTGCCGGTCTTGGCGGTGAAATCCTTCGAGAGTTCGACCAGCGCATTCGCCGGGTCCCAGGCGGCCCAGCAGAGCGTCAATTGGTCGGCTTTAGCGAGATTGGGTAGGGCCGACGAGATGATGAACGTCGAGGCCAACCCGAGAAGGGCTTTCGATTTCTTTTGCATAAGTTCCTCCCAGAACCAAAGGCCGACTCCCCGCCGGCCGCGCAAGTTCACCCATTTTAGAGAAATGCCTACATGAACTCCTCAATTCTCATGTTTAGCAATATGTTTAGTAATAGACGAATTTGTAAACAATGCAAGCAAGTTTCGTTGCTGCGACGCACAGGGCCGGGGTGGGATTTAGCGGTGCTCAAGAAATGGCAACCAGGGTTTCAAATTGTTCGGCGATTGACAGGCTGGAAGTGTGGGCGTCCTGCAACTGACGCTTGCGCAGCATGTGGATCAACTCGATGCCGGACAGGGTCGCCGCTGCGGATTTGAGCGACTTAAAGCCGAGCATGTCGACGACCCAGGGGTGGATTGTCGCGTGATCGACGCGGATGCTGCGTCCGGCCACCATTTCCTTCAGGTCGCGCAGGCTCAGGTCATAGCTCGGATACCAGCGCACGCACAGCAAGATCACCGATTGCTCGAAATGCCCGACCATTCGCAACGCGCATAGGTGCACTGCAGCATTGTCTATTTTGTGTGCCAAAAACATATTGTAGAGAATAGACCGTGGAAGCTGTGCACCTCCTCCCGCACGGCTTCGATCTTCGGACGTTCCTTCCTCCTCCCTGGAACGTCTGTTGGAACGGCGGCACTCCTCCTCCCCGTCGCTGTTCGGTCATTTTTAAAGCCTGCCGCACCTCCTCCCGCGGCAGGCTTTTTTTATTACGAGCTATCCGCCGCGCCACCCGGTAGTTGCAAGCTGCGGCGGTTTCTTGGTAAGCGGTGTTTCGCTCGCACCTGGACAGCAATCCTGGATTCGGTGTTTAGGACCAGCAGCCTTGATGGGCATGGCAACTATGCGCCAGCACCTGACCGACATAGTGTCATGTGCTTTTCAAGCCGCGGACTGCTTTAGCCCGAAACGCGGTAGTTCTTTATCATCGAGTCGAAGAACGAAATATCTGATCGGCTTCGCGCAAGGAGCTGCGCTCCTGCGACTGCTACAAAGATCGCACGCGTCCGCTGTTCGCAATCTTCTTTTGCAATGTCCACGGTATTGATCAGCGCTCCTTGAGCCACGCCACATTGACGTCGGCGAAGGTGAACCTCTTTTCTAACAGCCTCCGGAAGATCGTCATATTCCCCGCCCAGGAAGCTTCCCAAGCAGAGGCGGTTGCCATTGTCCGACGACATCCAGAACGTATCATGATATGTCCGAAGGCTTCCTAACGGATCCTTTTTGCTCTGTGCGACTTCTTCCAACCATGCCTTTGTATCTTGCCAGTACCGTTCGGCAATAGCGGCTGCCAGCACGGCTTTTCTGCTGGCCTGAGCGGAGGCTTGTCCAATTTCTTCGGTAGTTGTGGCGCTCTATGGGCTCGGAGGGAGATGGGAAGCATTTGATTTCAAGAACAAGCACTGTCGAACCTGCCGTTAACTGTCGTTGAGCACGCTAGGGCATTAGTCACATCTCGTGCAGGACATGAGCGGCTTTGACGGCGGCTGAGGCGCGGTTTTCGACGCCGAGCTTCACGTAGATTTGTTCGAGATGCTTGTTTACGGTGCGCGCCGACAGGCCGAGAATCTCGCCGATGTCCCGGTTCGCCTTGCCCTTCGCAATCCACAACAGGACTTCGGATTCTCTCTGTGTCAGCGAAAAATGCCGGCGTAGCACCTCGTCATCAGCGCGCGCGTTGTTCGCTGTGAGGCGAAAGAGATATTCGTCGGGGCCGATGGCGCCGAGGAAAGCTAGCTGGAGCACGGGCTGGCCAGCATGGCTGATGGAGAAGGCGTCGTCGCGGCCGGTTGCTATGCGATCCTTCTTCCAGGCGGCAATGTGCGCCGTCACCGCGTCCATGCCATCGTTGCGACCCATTGCAGCATTGATGAGACGTGTGGCCTGTGGCGTCGTCCAGTGAATGTCGCCATCGCCCTTCACTGCAAGCAAATGTCTGCCGGCAGCGTCCAGCGCAACACGCGCGCTTTGTGTCGAACGTGCGTTGCGCAGGTGGACACCGATTCGGGCTCGCAGCTCATCGATGTTGATCGGCTTCGTCAGGTAATCGACGCCTCCGGATTCGAGAGCGCGAACGACATGTTCGGTTTCCGTCAGACCGGTCATGAAGATAACCGGTATCTGACTGATTGCCGGGTTGGATTTGAGTTTCCTGCAGGTCTCGAAGCCATCCATGGATGGCATGACCGCGTCCAGCAGAATGAGGTCGGGGGTAATGCGTTCCACTATATTCAGCGCGGCCGAGCCCGATGTCGCGATCAATACAGAGAAGCCGGACTGCTCCAGAGCATCGCTCAGGAACCCCAAAGCCTCAGGCGAGTCATCCACCAGTAGAACAATATCGCGCGGGAGCTCAGCCAAGGGTCTCTACCTTTTCATCAAAACGGTGCAGGAAATTCATGAGGCCGTTCAGATCGAATGAGACCGCATAGGAACGAAGTTCCTCTGTAAATGGCTGATTTGCTTCGATCCTGGCAAGGTCGGCGAGCTTTGCTTCGATGCCTCGGATGTAGCCGATCTCGGCAAGCCGCATCAGTTCCTCGATATGGGCGGCACCGGGGCTGACGAGTGGCGGCTTGGGCGGCGGAGCCGGTGCTGGTGTCGCGTCAGCGTAGACCCATTTCAGGCCGAGATGCAGCGCCAGCTTGTCGCGCAGCTGCTTGATGTCGACCGGCTTTCCGATCGCGTCGTTGTGGCTGTCGTCGCTTTCCGCCGTCGCTGCCGCGTCGCCGATATTGGCGGAGAGCATCACGATCGGAGCGGTCTGGCCACTTGCGCGCAAGCGCGAAACGAGTTGCCACCCATTCATTCCCGGCATGGAGATATCGACCAGGAAGAGATCTGGTTGGATGCCTTCAATCAAGGTCAGGCAGTCGGTGCCGCTCGCTGCGGTCAGGACGACGAAATCAAGTGGGGCAAGCACCTCGCGCATCATTTCACGGTGGTCCTCGTTGTCGTCGACGACGACAATGGTGCGGCGCGGGCCGTCGTAGCTGACAATCTTCTTTTCCTGCGGCGGCGCCGTCATTTCGCGCATCACCGCCGACAGCATGAGGCGAACGCGGAAGGTCGAGCCCTGATCCTTCTCGCTCTTCACCGAGATTTCGCCGCCAAGGGTGTTGGTCAGGAGCCGCGTAATCGTCAGGCCGAGTCCGAGGCCTGGCATCGGCCGGATGCTGTCGGCGTCGCCGCGCTGGAAAGGTTCATAGATTCGGCTCAAGTCCTTTTCGGCAATACCGCGGCCCGTATCGGTGACGGTAAAGGTCGCGACCTGGCTGCGATAGCCGACATCGAAGGTGACGCTGCCCTCGTCGGTGAACTTGATGGCGTTGGAGAGCAGGTTGACGAGGATCTGGCGCAGGCGCTTTTCGTCGGTGCGCACGAACTGGGGCAGGGCGACAGAGCGATCGTGATGGAAGGTTAGCCCCTTGGCCTGTGCCTGCGGGCGGAACATGTCGATGATCTGATCCAGGAAATCCTGGATGTTGATCTCGTTGGAATAGACCTGCAGACGCCCGGCCTCGATCTTCGAGATGTCGAGCAGGCCGTCGATCAGGCCGGACAGATGCTCGGCGCTGCGTCTGATGACCTTGATGGAGGACTGGCGCGGGGCGGGGATCGTTTCGTCGCGCTCAAGGATCTGGGCGTAGCCGAGGACGGCATTCAGCGGCGTGCGCAGTTCGTGGCTGAGGCCGACGACATAGCGGCTCTTGGCGCGGTTGGCGGCCTCTGCCGTCTCCTTGGCGTTCTGCAGGGCCGCGTCGGTCTTCTTGTGCGCGGCGATTTCCTTGAGCAGCAGCGTGTTCTGACGCGAGGATTCCTCCTCGGCGACGACGCGGCTGTCATGGGCAAGCACATAGAACCAGCAGACGACACCTGCGATGACAGCGAAGACGAAGAAGACGACCAGGATGGTGCGGTTCACCACCTCGGCAGTTTCCGGCGAGGCTGCGGAGACCTGATGGGCGATCATGGCAAGGATCGTGCCGATGGCAGTCAGGGCCAGCACGACGGCAATGCCGTAGCGACCGAGGCGGGTCGTCAGCTTCTCAACGACGGTCTCAGGCAAGACAGCTTTGGCGACCGCTCCGACCTGCGCCTTCAAGCGCGCCTTCGGTTTGCACATGTCATGGCAGCGGCTATCGAGCGAACAGCAGAGCGAGCAGATCGGTGCGGCATATGCCGGGCACCAGGCCATGTCCTCGGGCTCGAAGGGATGTTCGCAGACCGAACAGGTGATGCTCGTCAGGTTCTTCCAGCTGTGGCGCGGCTTGCGTGCGAGGTAGAACTTGCCCTTCGTACCCCAGGCGATCAGCGGCGAGGCGATCAGCGCGACGACGAGAGTGATGTAGGGTGCGAGCGACGCGGCGACGAAGCCGAACACGCCGAAATGCGCAATCAGCGCCACGGCGGCCGAGAGCGTCATGGCGCCGAGGCCGACCGGGTTGATGTCGTAAAGATGGGCGCGCTTGAACTCGATGCCTGGAGGGGCGAGGCCGAGCGGCTTGTTGATAAAGAGATCGGCGGAGATTGTGCAGAGCCAGGCCATGGCGATGATCGAGAAGATGCCGAGCGTTTCTTCCAGCAGCCTGTAGATGCCGAGTTCCATCAAAAGCAGGGCGATCGCCACGTTGAAGATCAGCCAGATGACGCGGCCGGGATGGCTGTGGGTCAGGCGCGAGAAGAAGTTCGACCAGGCGAGAGAGCCCGCATAGGCGTTCATGACGTTGATCTTCAGCTGCGAGACGACGACGAATGCCGCCATCAGCAGCAGTGCCGCATTGTGCCAAGGGATCATGTAGCCGAAGGCGGTCAGATACATCTGCGCCGGATCGGCGGCGCGGTCGACGGGCACACCCGCCGTAAAGGTCAGGACCACAAGGAAGGAACCGGCAAGCAGCTTCGGTGCGCCGATGATAACCCAGCCGGGACCGGCGAGGAAGACGGCAAGGCGGTGGCGCCACTTGCGCTGCCCGTCCGGCGGCAGGAAGCGCAGGAAGTCGGCCTGTTCGCCGATCTGCGACATCAGCGCCAAGATGACGGCGGAGGCAGCGCCGAACTCGACGAGATTGAAATCCGCGACCGTGCCGGGCGGGCCGGAGGCGTGGCGGATGCCGGCAAAGGCACGCCAGACATCAAACTTCTCCCAGTCGAGAAAGGCGATGAAGATGAAAGGCAGGACGTTGAGGACGATCCAGAAGGGCTGAGTGACCAGCTGGAACCGGCTGATCAGCTTGACGCCATGCGTCACCAACGGGATCACCATCATGGCGCTGATGATATAGCCGATCCAGAGCGGGATGCCGAGCGTCAGCTCCAGCGCGCCGGACATGATCGACGCCTCGATCGCAAACAGCATGAAGGTGAAGCTGGCATAGATCAGCGAGGTGATCGTCGAGCCGATATAGCCGAAGCTCGCGCCGCGGGTCAGCAGGTCGATATCGACGCCATGGCGGATCGCGTAGCGGCTGATCGGCAGGCCGATGGCGAGCATGGCGATCGAGGCGACGATGATGGCGAAGAAGGCGTTGGTGGTGCCGTAGGAGAGGGTGATGGCCCCGCCGATCGCTTCCAGCGCCAGGAAGGAGATGGCGCCGATCGCCGTCTGCGAGATGCGCTGCGAGGAGAATTGCCGGGCGCTCTTTGCGGTGAAGCGCAGCGCATAGTCCTCGAGCGTCTGGTTCGCGACCCAGCGGTTATATTCGCGCCTGACCGGAATGATGCGTTGCCGCGCTGCCATGCTGCTCTGCTGGTCCCTTCGTTCCCCTTGTCACACTTCCGTAACATGGATGGCCGGAGCGCTTAAGAGCGCAGCGCAGCATTCGCCTGCAGATTTAGCCCCGTTGCCTACGTCATATTACGTATGTGTTTTCGCAGTGCAGCACCCGATAGTTCTTTAAGCAACAGTTAATTTTTGCCTTCCGGCCTGTTGTCGAACAAGAAGAGGGATCACAAGATGAATCTGCGATCATACGTTTCAGGCGCCGTTCTCGGCGCCGTAATGTCGGCCACGGCCGCATTCCACGGGGCAGTCGCTGCCGAGGACACGATCAAGGTCGGCGTCCTGCACTCGCTCTCCGGCACCATGGCTATCTCCGAGACGACGCTCAAGGACGCCATGCTGATGCTCATCGACGAGCAGAACAAGAAGGGCGGGCTTCTCGGCAAGAAGCTTGAAGCCGTCGTTGTCGATCCGGCTTCGGACTGGCCGCTGTTTGCCGAAAAGGCACGCGAACTGATCGAAAAGGACAAGGTTGCGGCCGTCTTCGGTTGCTGGACCTCGTCGTCGCGCAAGTCGGTTCTGCCGGTTTTCGAAGAGCTGAACTCGATCCTCTTCTACCCGGTCCAGTACGAGGGTGAAGAATCCTCTCGCAACATCTTCTATACGGGTGCTGCTCCGAATCAGCAGGCGATCCCGGCCGTCGACTACCTGATGGAGAAGGAAGGCGTTAAGCGCTTCGTGCTCGAAGGTACCGACTACGTCTATCCGCGCACGACCAACAAGATCCTGGAAGCCTACCTCGAATCCAAGGGCATTCCGAAGGAAGACATCATCGTCAACTACACGCCGTTCGGCTTCTCCGACTGGCAGACCGAAGTTTCCAAGATCAAGGAATTCGGTTCGGCCGGCAAGAAGGCCGCCGTCGTCTCGACGATCAACGGCGATGCCAACGTGCCGTTCTACAAGGAACTCGGCAATCAGGGCGTCAAGGCAACCGACATCCCTGTCGTCGCCTTCTCGGTCGGCGAAGAAGAACTTGCCGGTCTCGACACCAAGCCGCTCGTCGGCCACCTAGCTGCCTGGAACTACTTCGAGTCGGTCGAAAGCCCGGCCAACAAGAAGTTCATCAAGGAATGGCATGCCTACACCAAGAACGACAAGCGGGTGACGAACGACCCGATGGAAGCCGCCTATATCGGCTTCAACGCCTGGGTTAAGGCTGTTCAGGCTGCCGGCACGACCGATACCGACAAGGTTCTCGACACCATCATCGGCACCACGGTTCCGAACCTTTCCGGCGGTTATGCCACCGTCATGCCGAACCATCACATCACCAAGCCGGTCCTGATCGGCGAAATCCAGGCCGATGGCCAGTTCGAAATCGTGCAGCAGACGCCTGCCGTCGTCGGTGACGAATGGTCCGACTACCTGCCGGACTCCAAGGATCTGATCTCCGATTGGCGCAAGCCTCTGAACTGCGGAAACTTCAACGTCGCGACCGGCAAGTGCGGCGGCAAAGGGTCTTGAGCAAAGCCGATCCGATAACTGCCTGATGACTTCCGTCCGGATCCCATCTCCGGGCGGAAGCTCCGTCCCAAACGGTTGCTGCCCAAAATGCGAACGATAGTCCAGGCGAGAAAGCCGATGTATCGCCCCCTCAAAATTATCCTCCTTACCCTGTGCCTCGCGCTTCCGGCGCTCGCGCCGCCGCTGAAGGCTCAGGAAGATGTCCACGCCCTCGTCGATGCGCTAGGTGAAGGCGACTTCGATGCCCGCGCCGAAGCCATCAAGGCGCTCGTCGCGTCCAAGGATCCGCATGTCGGCCAGATCCTGCAGCAGCTCAGCGACGGCCAGCTTTACGTGAATTCCGAAGAGGGCGGCCCGGTGCTGCTCCAGGGCGGCACGGATGACGAGCCGACCTATTCCGATCCGATCACCGGCGAAGCTGTCGACGGCATCGACCCGGATTCCATGTCGAAGGTGAAGATCAACAATTCGCTGCGCGGGGCGATCGTCAGCGCGATGAGCACCCTGACGCTGCTGAGCCCGGATCGTTCCGCGCGGCTCGCTGCCGCCCAGGGCCTGCTCAAGGACGCCGATCCCTCCAACCTTGATCTCTTGAATTCGGCGCTTGCCGGAGAGAAGGACGGCGAGGTGAAGAACACGATGGAAGCCGCCCGCGCCGTCATGATGCTGAAAAGCGACGTCAGCGCCGAGGACAAGAAGGCCGCCATCGACACGATCGCCGCCCGCGGTGACCGCAATGCGGTGACGATCCTGACGACGGCGATGGACACCGCGCCCGACGACCTGAAGCCGGCGATCCAGAGCGATATCGACGGCATCAAGCGCAATCTGGTGCTCTGGGATATCGTCCAGAATGTCTGGTACGGCCTGTCGCTCGGCTCCGTGCTGCTGCTGGCAGCGATCGGCCTTGCCATTACCTTCGGCGTGATGGGTGTGATCAACATGGCACACGGCGAAATGGTGATGATCGGCGCCTACACGACCTATGTCGTGCAGGAGTATATCTCCTCCAGCTTTCCCGAGATGGCGAACTATTCGCCGGCCTTCGCCGTTCCCGCCGCTTTCGTCTCTACCGGCTTCCTCGGCCTCGTCATCGAGCGCGTCGTCATTCGCTATTTCTATGGTCGACCGCTTGAAACGCTGCTTGCCACCTGGGGTGTCTCGCTGATCCTGCAGCAGGCGGTGCGCACCATCTTCGGCCCGACCAACCGCGAGGTGCGCAATCCGAGCTGGATGTCCGGTGCCTTCGAACTCGGTGGACTGTCGATCACCTGGAACCGTCTGTGGATCATCGTCTTCTCGATGGCCGTTTTCGTCACGCTGCTGCTGCTCCTCAAGCGTTCCGCCTTCGGCCTGCAGATGCGTGCCGTCACGCAGAACCGTCGCATGGCCTCGTCCATGGGTATCCGAACTGGCTGGGTCGATGCCTTCACCTTCGCGCTCGGCTCAGGGATCGCCGGCATGGCGGGGGTCGCGCTTTCTCAGATCGATAACGTGTCGCCGAACCTCGGCCAGAGCTACATCATCGACAGCTTCATGGTCGTGGTCTTCGGTGGCGTCGGCAATTTGTGGGGCACGCTGGTCGGCGCTCTGTCGCTCGGCCTCGTCAACAAGTTCCTCGAGCCCTTCGCCGGCGCCGTGCTCGGCAAGATCCTGGTGCTCGTCCTCATCATCCTCTTCATGCAGAAGCGTCCGCGCGGGCTCTTCGCACTCAAAGGAAGGGCGGCGGAAGCATGATTACGGCCTTTCTGCTCCGGTCTCTCGATCGCAAGATTTCCATTGCCATCGCCATCCTCTTGGCGGTCGCCGTCCTTGTTCCGGTGCTGAACCTGATGACCGCCCCCGAGAACCCGCTGCATATCCCGACCTACATCATGGCCCTGTTCGGCAAGTATCTGAGCTATGCGCTGCTGGCGCTGGCGCTCGATCTCGTCTGGGGCTTTTGCGGCATCCTCTCGCTCGGCCACGGCGCTTTCTTCGCACTCGGCGGCTATGCGATGGGCATGTATCTGATGCGCCAGATCGGTTCGCGCGGTGTCTATGGCGATCCGATCCTGCCCGACTTCATGGTGTTCCTGAACTGGAAGGAACTCCCTTGGTTCTGGTACGGCTTCGACCAGTTCTGGTTTGCGGCGCTGATGGTGCTCCTCGTGCCGGGCCTGCTTGCCTTCGTCTTCGGCTGGTTCGCCTTCCGCTCCCGCGTCAACGGCGTCTACCTTTCGATCATCACCCAGGCTATGACCTACGCGCTGTTGCTTGCCTTCTTCCGCAACGACATGGGTTTCGGCGGCAATAACGGCATGACCGACTTCAAGGAAATCATCGGCTTCAACGTCCAGGCCGACGGCACGCGCGCGGCACTCTTTGCGGCAACCGCAATCTTCCTGGCGCTGTCGCTGATGATTGCTTCGGGGATCGTCCGCTCGAAGTTCGGCAAGGTGCTGGTCGGCGTGCGCGATGCCGAAAGCCGTACGCGCTTTCTCGGCTACCGTGTCGAGCGTTTCAAGCTCTTCACCTTCGTCGTCTCGGCGATGATGGCAGGCATTGCCGGTGCGCTCTACGTGCCGCAGGTCGGTATCATCAACCCCGGTGAATTTGCGCCGGCCAACTCGATCGAAGTCGTCATCTGGACGGCGGTCGGCGGCCGCGCGACGCTGATTGGCCCGATCATCGGCGCTATCCTGGTCAATGGCGGCAAGACGATCTTCACGGGTCTCTTCCCGGAGTTCTGGCTATTCGCGCTCGGCGGCCTCTTTGTGCTCGTCACGCTGTTCCTGCCGAAGGGCATCGTCGGCACCATCGCCCAGTATCTCGGCCGCAAGACGCCACGGACGGAAGCAACGCCTGCTTCGCTTCAAGAAGAAGGCGTCGATCCAAAAATCCAGCCAGCGGAGTGAGCGCGCATGATCCCTGACGTCAAACCCAACAGCGTGCTCTATCTCGATGGCGTGTCCGTCTCCTTCGACGGCTTCAAAGCGCTGAACTCGCTGTCGATCGTCATCGAGCCGGGCGAGCTTCGCGCCATCATCGGCCCAAACGGCGCCGGCAAGACGACGATGATGGATATCATCACCGGCAAGACACGGCCCGACGAGGGCGAGGTATTCTTCAACGGCCAGACCGACCTGACGAAGCTCGATGAAGCCGACATCGCCCAGCTCGGCATCGGCCGCAAGTTCCAGAAGCCGACCGTCTTCGAAAGCCACACGGTCTGGGACAATCTGGAACTGGCGCTGAACCGCAGGCGCGGTGTCTTCTGGACGCTGTTCTACCGCCTCTCCGCCGACGACAAGATACGCATCGACGAAATCCTCGAAACGGTGCGGCTGACGCATCGCCATGACGAGCTAGCTGCCAATCTGTCGCACGGCCAGAAGCAGTGGCTGGAAATCGGCATGCTTCTGGCGCAGGAGCCGAAGCTGCTGCTCGTCGACGAACCGGTCGCCGGCATGACGGATGCCGAGACCGCGGAAACCGCGATCCTCCTCAGAGAGATCGCCAAGACGCGTTCGGTGGTCGTCGTCGAACACGACATGGGCTTCATCCGCGACCTCGGCGTCAAGGTAACCTGCTTGGCGGAAGGCTCGGTGCTGGCCGAGGGCTCAATCGACTTCGTGAGTTCCGATCCGAAGGTGATCGAAAACTATCTGGGGCGCTGAGATGCTAACAGTCGAGAATGCAAACCTTCACTACGGCGCCGCACAGGCGTTACGCGGAATCTCGGTCAAGGCAGAGATGGGCAAGATCACTTGCGTGCTGGGGCGTAACGGCGTGGGGAAGAGTTCTCTTCTCCGCGCCGTTACCGGCCAGCATCCGTTGTCGGCCGGCAGTGTCAGCTTCAACGATGTGAAACTGAACGGATTGCCGCCGTTTGCCCGCGCCAAGCAGGGCATCGGCTATGTGCCTCAGGGGCGCGAGATTTTTCCGCTGCTGACGGTGAAAGAAAATCTCGAAACCGGCTTTGCTCCGCTTGGCCGCCGCGACCGCAACATCCCCGATGACATTTTCCGCCTCTTCCCGGTGCTGAAGTCGATGTTGTCGCGTCGCGGCGGCGATCTTTCCGGCGGCCAGCAGCAGCAATTGGCGATCGGCCGGGCGATGGTGACGCGGCCGAAGATCCTGGTGCTCGACGAGCCGACCGAGGGCATCCAGCCCTCGATCATCAAGGATATCGGCCGAGCGATCCGCTATCTGCGCGACACCACCGGCATGGCGATCCTGCTCGTCGAGCAATATCTCGATTTCTGCCGCGAACTTGCCGACTACGTCTACATCATGGACCGCGGCGAGATCGTGCATGAGGGGCTTGCAGAGGCGCTGGATACGCTGGAGGCCCGTCGTCATTTGACAGTCTAGCTCCGTGGTAATCCATTTATCCCTAATCGCCGCTGCATGGCACTTCTTCTGAGAGGTGAGACTGCATAACCATCTTCGCCGGACGACTGTTGCGCGGATCGCTACGGCATATTTTTAGGCCGTGAAGAAACCGTCTTGGCTCGGCCGACGGCAACGGCTTCGGATCGGATGCGGTCTGGCTTGGCCCGGAAGCGATCCTCATCGCCGGGACTCACAGTGTTCAACCATATCGGCTAAAAATTGCTCCCGGGATCATGGTGCTGCTCGAACGGCAAAAAAATCAAAACGTTGCAAAGCCGCTCGGCTTCATTGGAATTTGGTGCCATAAGCCTTGACACCCATGAACGGTTCACCGGCCAACTCCGTGCGGGCGGCGATGTCGCGATCCTCGCAATTGACACCGCCGAAGCCATCGAGGAGCGGCGAGGTCGCGTCCAGACTTGGGTCGCAGCGCCCCTGGTCAGGCGTCTTGAAAGTTGGATCGGCCGGAGCACCGTTTTCGTAGAGCCAGCCTTCCCTGACCATTTCGCCTTGCCTCAAATGGCCTTGAAGCGGCGTGAAAATCTTACCCGAATGGAGCGAGAAAGCGCGAACGCAACGAAGGGACTAGCTTTTTTCAAAGGGAGAGCTATTCTTGCTGCAGTGCAGCATTCGTGATCCTGGGATCGCCACTTACCAGTCGCTCCATAGGCGCGCAGCACTGTCGCGAGGTCGAGACAGCGAAGGCAACATAGACCTCGAAAGTGCTTCTGAGTCGAACCGACACAGGTCGACCGGTAGGACAGAGTGCTGTGGCGGACAGCTCGTTAGCGAAGGAGATGTGCGATGAAGCGGCAGACGCAGCAAAGCTATGCGCCAAAGCGCAAGAAGACGGGTCGTGGTCAGTCACTGATCTAAGTACCGGATAGGTGGCTATCCTAAGCTATGGAGTTGTCTTGGATCGTATGGATGAGGGAAAGTGCCTGGACCTTGTGGATGCTCTCAATGAATACGCCCAGGCTTCTCACCCTTCCTGATTTGTCTAAAGGAAACTGGGTTCAAGAGGGAATCAGTCCCTCGGCGAGATCGCGGAACCTTTAACGGATCATCAAGCACTGGCCTCTGGCCAACGTTTCACGTCGGTCACCATCGGCCGCAGCACGAAAGGGTTAGGACATGCGTATCGAACACGCCTTTCTTTTCGACCTCGACGGAACCTTGGTTGATAGCGTCTATCAACATGTACTCGCGTGGAAGGAAGCGTTGGACGAAGAAGGCATCGAGCTTTCGATCTGGCGGATTCACCGAAAGATTGGGATGAGCGGCGGACTGTTCACCAACCAGCTGTTGAGAGAAACTGCCGTAGCGATAACTGATGAGAAAAACGAGCGCCTGCGTCAACTGCACGCGGCTGCCTACCGTCGGCTGGGCAGCCAGATAAAGCCTCTGCCTGGAGCAGTCGAATTGCTTCAATGGTTGTCCAGCGAAAGAATACCCTATGCCATCGCCACCAGCGGCAGGCTTGAAACAGCCGCGGTCAACATTGCCGCTCTGGGTGTGGACCCGAGATCGTTGCCAGTCATAACGAGAGATCAGGTGAAATATGCCAAGCCGGATCCTGATCTCTTCCTCGCCGCAGCCAAGGCTTTGAAGGTTCCTATCGAAAACTCTGTGGTCGTCGGAGACAGCATTTGGGACATGCTCGCTGCGATCCGCTGCCGGGCGCTCGGAATCGGCCTTCTCAGCGGGGGCTATGGCCGGGAGGAACTGCGCGACGCCGGTGCAATCAGGGTCTATGAGGATCCGGCCGATCTGCTGCACCACATCGATGAAGTCGGAGGCAGGAGATAGGTGTCGACGCCACGAGCCGCTACGACGCCCGCTTCCTCGCCCCGCTAGGCAAAAAGCCGCAGCCAGGCCCTTGGCGATATACATGGCCGGCCGCTCGTCGCTGTCACGTGTCCCGCTCGTGACCCTACAGCTGGCTTTTCTCATGGAATCCGGTCAGGACAGCCATCACGACGCGATTGAGACGATCGTCCGCTGACGGGGAGCGTCGGTTCCAGATCGCAGTTCGCGCCACTGTGCCGTCTCATGGGGGCAGGGAACACTGCGCTGGGAGCGCGACACGGAATGCAATCAAGTTGTCGGGGAGTTCCGTAGCCATTTTGCTTCTCCTCCCGTAGATCATGATCAACATGGCACTTGATAGGCTCTCCATGAGCTAAACACGCCAAAGGCACCGGGCGGGGCGCCCGATGCCCGTTAGACGTCTGATACTGTTTGTCAGGCGACCTTCTCACCTTCGATCTGCTTAGTCTGATCGTTGCCAACGGCCAGGTCGCTCTTGATCTCGATGCGACGCGGCTTCATTTCCTCCGGAACTTCACGTTTGAGATCGACTGTCAAGAGACCGTCGTTCAGGTTTGCGCCAACGATCTTGACATGGTCTGCAAGCTCGAAGCGGCGCTCGAAGCTCCGACCCGCCATACCCCGGTGCAGGTACTCGCCGTCTTGGCCATTTTTCTTCTGGCCCGACACGATAAGCATGTTCTGTTCCTGGATCATCGTCATTTCGTCCTGCGAAAAGCCCGCCACAGCCATTGCGATGCGGTAATCATCCTCGCCGGTCTTGACTATGTCATACGGGGGCCAGTTGTCGCCGGTCTCGATGCGGCTTGCCGCCTCAAGCGCGTCCAACATACGATCGAATCCGATGCTCGACCGGAACAGGGGAGAGAAATCGAAAGTGGTGGTTCTCATAGCCACATCCTCCTTTGAAGCAACATGGATACGAGAGCGCCAAGTCCAAGTCGTCCTCGACGCTCACTCAGCTTTGCCGGTCCGCCTTGGGCATCCGGTAAACTAAATGTAGTGACGGAATATTTGCCGTTCAAGACGCCCAGACGGCGCAAGGCTTAGGTGCCGCCGATGCTGCGATTGGTGACACGCCTCATGAACAGTGGGATGTCCTCGAGTTCCGCGAGTTTCCCGTTTTGCTTTCAAAAAGCGCCGAAAATTCTCGCGCACTGCCGACGTTGGATGTCTGCCACATGCTTCGTCTCGGCAAAGGTCGATTAAGGTTTCGTAGGTGAGGCTTCGCTTCTCAGGGGCCACTCATCCAGGTAGTCGAACACGTCGTCAAGTCCCGCTATTTCCTGAACGAAGTATTTCCGCCGCGCGTAAATGGGGTGGTCAAACTTGTCGAGCGCCATGGCAACCTCCTTAACTTGGCGTGTTGACGCGTACGGATTTGGGCGACGGCTTTGGGAGCCGAAAGCGGGAAAGGCTATTCGACCACTTTAGGCACCAGGAAGAAATTCTGATCGGCGAGCGGCGCATTGGAAACAATATCAGCGGCCCTGTTGCCTTCCGTGACTTCGTCCGCGCGCATCTTTATTGTCATAGGCATGACCGAAGTCATCGGCTCGACGCCCTCGACGTCCACTTCCGAAAGCTGCTCGACGAAACCGAGAGTACCGTTCAGCTCGCCAACCATGCGATTTGCCTCTTCCTCCGAGACGGCAATACGGGCAAGGTGCGCAACGCGCTGAACGGTTGCAAAGTCGACGGACATGGCATTCTCCAACGGGAATTTTTCAAACCGTATGCTGGCCCCAAATTTTCAAACCGTATGCTGGCCCCAAATAAGCCCCGCCGAAGCGGGCAGTGGTACGATGGAGATCGGGATAGGGGCACGCGATCGAATGGCCAAACTGTAAGGAAATCGCAATGTTCCGGTCAGGTAGGGTACCGTGAGCGTCAGCCGATAAAGCCGAACAGGGCGGCAAGGCTGCCGATGACCCAATTAGTGGGGCCCTGAGCCGTTGCCATCTCTTCGCGTCAGCTTCCATCGCCGAAAGAGGTCTTTTGCGGCATCAAGTCGGCCATTTCGAGCGCATCGTCTGCTGTCATGCCGTCTAGAAGGTCGCCGCCACTCTCGGCTGGCTCGTCTGTGAAGATATCGACAACACACCACAACCCTGGGAATTGAGAGCTTCCCCGAAGTCTATATCGGCATTGTGCCCGCTTCTCCTTCATCGTTAGGTTGCCTCTTCTAGTCGGCCGATGGAGCGCTATCCTCCTTCAGGCTGCTAAGTCGAGCCTCGCGCAACCGTGCGGTTTTGGCTTCGCGCTGAGCGCGTTCCCGTTCAAGGGTTGCTTTGGCAACTTCATTCGTCTTTTCGAATTTTGCTCGTTGCTCGCTAGCAGGTAAATGTGCCAACTGTCCCTCCATCGAGATATGGGAACCAGCCCGCCATCAATGCGGCAACGGATTACAAACGGCTCCCTGTTTAAACGGCATTAATTGAAATTTGGGCTGTTAGTGGCCAGCTTCAAGCATTGGTCTGCTGCCGTACGGTTGCAATCTCGTCAGGACTCTGTGGTGCACCAGTCGTTTCGATGCCCGGGCCGCCACTCTCGAGCAAAGCCGTCCTTGAGTAGCGTCTTGCCGATTTCTTCACCATTGGCCCGGTAGATATTCACCAGCGGGCGGTGAGTAGGTGTGCGTCCACCGCTCCGCTCCATTCCACCCGCAAGCCTTTTTTAGCCAAAAGCTCTTTCAACCTTCCCTGGCGATTAACGCCAGCCTCCGTTCCTTGATGCACTTCGCGTGCGACCCGATCTCCGGCGTGTCGATGCCCCGAGACGAACGGAACACCTTCCCCCAGCAATCGCATATTCTGACCACTCGGCAGGCACTTGACCGTATCGCCGTCGACAGCCGCCATTGAGGCGCAAACCAGCAGTTCGGTGACCACTATTGCGCTCCTCTATGCCTTGGCAACCGCGACAGGTCATTCTTAGAATTTCAAGCCGATGCCCACCGTGAGCATGTGCTGGTCGAGATCAAAGTCCACTGATCCGCAACCAAAGTTTCCGGTGCCGAAGTCATTGAAGCGATATTCTCCCTGGCAAAGACATTGTTGGTGAACGCATAATCGACACCCGCCCCAACCGTGTACCCGCTAAGCGTATCGCTCGACGTGCTGCCAGGGGTATGTGCCTCGGCTCGCGCGGCCGTCCAACCCGCCATGCCGTAAAACAAGGCTCGTTCTAAAGCAAACCCGGGGCGACCTGGAACCGACCCTTGAGCGGTGGTTTCAACGGAAGCGGGAACGCCGAAATCCTCTTCGTTCCAATTTCTATAGAGGTCACCCTCGAAACCGATCACGATGTTGTCCATCTGGAGCTTCCTTCCCCTCACGCGTGACGCGTGAAGAGTGCAAAAAGGACGGGCCGAAGGCCTCGACCGTTCTCAATTTCTTACACGGTGGACAGCGGATGGTTGTGGTTAAACCAGATGCTGCCAGTGGCCCGGACTGCGACCACAATGCCGGCAATCACATGCGCCCACATTGCCGCTGTCACCACCGAGAAGCCAAGGACCCATGGCGCGACCGCGGCCCAGATGCCGAGCATCAGATTGATCCATTCTTCCGCCTCACAGAAAGCATAAAGCGCCACAGCGGCGATGCCGACAATGACAATACCGACGACCCAGGCGTTCCAGGCGGCGTAGGGTTCGGCGGCGAAGCCGAGCGGCCATGCGATAGCACAGACCAAGACCGGCAACGATATTGAGGACATCGAAAGCCGCCCGGTTGTTCGAAGGCAGGGACCTGGTTCATTTTTCCTCATCAGTGTTGCGCATTAATGGGCCGCCTCCTGCTGGCAGAAGACGGGTGCGGCGGCAGCAATTGAACCGCCTTGCTGCGATGTCCGGTTGTCGGGGAAGAGGAGACGGAACAGGCACTGTTCCTGCTGGTAGGTACGGCCCCAGCAGATCCAGCCTCGGTGCCGCACCTGTTTGGCGAGATACACGCAATGGCATTTTCGGAAACCGGGAGCATTCGAGAGAAAGACTGCTTCGCCGGTTGTCGTTCGAGCCTTGGAAGCCGAAACAGGTGTGTTGTTTTCGTGGTGCGTCTAACAGTCTCTGTCATTCACCCCTCCCTGCTGGCGAAGGATCGAGACCGACGGCGGCCCACGGCCGCCCTCGGCGCTTTGATTGACATCAACTCTTGATGGCGATGCGCTTGACCTGTGACTGCGCCTTGTCGCTCTTCGGCAAGGTCACGGTCAGCACGCCGTTCTTGAAGCGAGCATCGACCTCATCTTCCTTGACTTCGAAACCGAGCGGGATGCGGCGCTCGAACCGGCCGTAATAACGCTCAGAGAAGTGCCGATCCTTGTCCTCGCTCTCTGAGCGCTTTTCGCCCTTCAGCGTTAGCACTCCGTCATTGAGCAGGACCTCAATGTCCTTTTCCTCAAGGCCGGGCACTTCGGCCGTCACCTTGATCTCCTTGTTCGGTGTCGGAGATCTCGACGCTCGGCCAACCGGTACTGAATGCGGATGTCCGGGCAACGGATGGCAGGCTGGAGCCGAAGCCGCGGAAGACGTCGTCGAACAGCCGGTTTACCTCGCGATGCAGCGACAGGAACGGATCACGCCCGTCATCGCGAAAAAGGCTCGGAACCTGGTTGCCGTTGTCGCGGCCCCAGGGAATCAAATCACGCATACTCATGATTTTCTCCTTTCTGATGGTTCGCTTGGCAAATCTTCACTGCTGGCGCCGAGCCTAGCCCGGCGTCAGTGCGCTTATTGTGGTGGAAGCCTTAAGCCGCCTGCTTCTCGGCCTCGATCTGCTTCGTCTGAGTCATGGGCAGCGTATCGGTTGCGATCTCGATCTTGCGCGGCTTCATCTCTTCCGGGATTTCGCGCTTGAGGTCGATGGTCAGAAGACCATTGACAAGCCCGGCGCCCACGACCTTGACGTGGTCGGCGAGCTCGAACCGGCGCTGGAACGAGCGGCCGGCGATGCCGCGATGCAGATACTGCACATCTTCAGCATTCGCCTTCTGGCCCGATACGACGAGCATGTTCTGCTCCTGGGTAATCGTCAGTTCGTCCTGCGAGAAGCCCGCCACTGCCACGGCAATGCGGTAATCGTCCTCACCGGACTTGACGATGTCGTAGGGCGGCCAGTTGTCGATCGCCTCGACACGGCTTGCAGTTTCGAGCGCATTCAGTATCCGGTCGAAACCGACGCTCGACCGGAACAGGGGAGAAAAATCGAGGTTTGTCCTCATAGCCATATCCTCCTTATAAGCAACATGGACACAAGGACACGCCAAGAGCACTTGGCCGCTTCCTGGACTTGTCGATTCCCATTGGGCAATCGAACAATATTGATATAATCCAGTGGCTTGCCGTTTCAAGAGGAGTGGAATTGCCTGACATAGGAAATGATTTTTTTGTTGGTCGCACCACATTAGAGCAAGGCAAGAGAAGGAGAGTGGATATGACAATGACATCTGAAGACGTCATCGCCATTCTTGGGCCTGTCGATGAAATTCTGGTGGCGGAGGTCAGGGCGACAGGTGCGACGGCGGCTGAACTCGCTGAGGCATTTGCGTGGGCCAACAATGACGAAGCCTTGATGGGTGAAGGGCGGCCTCTGCCGACCGGCAGAGTTGCCGCCCTGATCGATCTGTTGGTCTCGAATGAAGAGGAGCCGGAATAGGCAAGGCGGGCGACCCCGCCTCCTTTGAGTTGCTGCCTGGCCTATGCCATCGTGACCATCCGAACATCGCCTCGGCGATCGAGGACGTCGACCACGACCTGACGGCCGGAGTGGCGGATGGCGACGTCGGCCATGCCATCGCCGATCCGCAGGCGCCGCAGGATCACCTCGTCGAGGAATGACGGCAGATGCGGCTCCTTGAAACTCACTAGCAAAGCGCCCGGTGCGTCATTGACCGGGCACTTCCTGCGAGGCGTTGTCCCTCATGGCCTCCACCAGTTCGTCGTGGACTCGGATGCCTCTTTTGAAGCAGCGGCCGACAGCCGTCATCAATTCGGCGACGGCCGCCGGGTCCTTTGCAATCCCGCGTTCGCGCGCGATGGTCTTGACGACATCGACACATATGCGGAGGTCTTCCCTCGAAAGATGACTGCTCGTCATCTGCCGCTCCAAGGAACGCCCGCCGCTTTCGCGGCGGGGCACGCCTTCTTAGTAGTCCATGCCGGCGCCAGCGGGCAGGGCCGGATCGGCATCCTTCTTGGGCTTTTCGGCGATCATCGCTTCCGTCGTCACCAGCAGACCGGCAACGGAAGCGGCATCCTGGAGCGCGGTGCGCACGACCTTGGCCGGATCAATGACGCCCTGAGCGTAGAGATCACCGTACTCGCCGGTCTGCGCGTTCCAGCCGTAGGAGAAATCGGCCTTCTCACGCAGCTTGCCGACAATCACGGAGCCTTCTGCACCGGCATTCTCGGCGATCTGGCGAACAGGTGCTTCGATCGCGCGGCGGACGATCTCTACGCCGACCTTCTGGTCCGGGTTGACGGTCGTGAGATTATCGAGTGCCTCGACCGCCCGCAGCAGTGCAACGCCGCCGCCTGGCAAAATGCCTTCCTCGACGGCGGCACGCGTGGCATGCAGGGCGTCGTCAACGCGATCCTTCTTCTCCTTCACTTCGACTTCCGTTGAACCGCCGACGCGGATAACGGCGACACCGCCAGCGAGCTTGGCAAGACGTTCCTGCAGCTTCTCGCGGTCGTAGTCGGAGGTGGTTTCCTCGATCTGCGCACGGATCTGTGCAACGCGACCATCGATCTCAGCCTTGGAGCCAACACCGTCGATGATGGTGGTGTTTTCCTTTTCGATCGATACCTTCTTGGCTCGGCCGAGCATGTTGAGCGTGACGTTTTCAAGCTTGATGCCGAGGTCTTCGGAGATGACAGTGCCGCCCGTCAGGATGGCGATGTCCTCCAGCATGGCCTTGCGGCGGTCGCCGAAGCCCGGAGCCTTGACAGCAGCGATCTTGAGGCCGCCGCGGAGCTTGTTGACTACGAGGGTCGCAAGTGCTTCGCCTTCGACGTCTTCAGCGATGATCAGCAACGGCTTGGACGACTGAACGACAGCTTCGAGAACCGGTAGCATCGCCTGCAGGTTCGACAGCTTCTTCTCGTGGATCAGGATGTAGGGATCCTCAAGCTCGACCCGCATCTTGTCCTGGTTTGTGACGAAGTAGGGCGACAGGTAGCCGCGGTCGAACTGCATGCCTTCGACGACTTCGAGCTCGGTCTCGGCGGTCTTGGCTTCTTCGACCGTGATGACGCCCTCGTTGCCAACCTTTTCCATCGCTTCGGCAAGGTAACGGCCGACCTCGGAATCACCATTTGCCGAGATCGTACCGACCTGGGCAATCTCGGAATTGTTTGTGATCTTACGCGCGTTGGTCTTCAGCTCCTTGACGACAGCGTCGACAGCAAGATCAATACCGCGCTTCAGGTCCATCGGGTTCATGCCGGAGGCAACGGCTTTGGCGCCCTCCTTGACGATCGCTTGGGCAAGAACGGTCGCGGTCGTCGTACCGTCGCCGGCAAGGTCATTGGTCTTTGACGCCACTTCCCGCAGCATCTGGGCGCCCATGTTTTCGAACTTGTCTTCCAGTTCGATTTCCTTGGCGACCGACACCCCGTCCTTGGTGATGCGCGGCGCACCGAAGGATTTGTCGATCACCACGTTGCGGCCCTTCGGGCCGAGGGTGACTTTAACGGCATTTGCCAGCACATCGACCCCACGCAGCATGCGTTGACGGGCGTCGCTGTGGAACTTGACTTCTTTCGCAGCCATTTCTTTAACTCCTCAATAGGCAGCTAGTTGACTGATGTTTGCGGCTGGGTCAGCTCAAGCAGCTTTTTTCTGCTCGGCCTGTTGCTCGATGATGCCCATGACATCGCTTTCCTTCATGATCAGCAGGTCTTCGCCGTTGATCTTGATCTCGGTGCCGGACCATTTGCCGAACAGGATGCGATCACCTGCCTTCACATCGAGAGCCTGAAGCTGGCCGGCATCGTTGCGCGCGCCGGGGCCGACGGCGATGACCTCGCCTTCCTGCGGCTTTTCCTTTGCGGTGTCGGGAATGATGATGCCGCCTTTGGTCTTTTCTTCGGAATCGACCCGGCGGACGAGAATGCGATCATGAAGCGGTCGGAACGACATGTTTTCCTCCGATGGACAAAAAAGATGACGCTGATCCCCGAGCCGGACCGGATGACCAGTCCGGGCGGGTGCGAACCTCACTCGAGCGTTCGCGCGAAAAATTTATTTTTGCGGTTTTTCGATTTCAAGAGGACGAAACAAAAAAATTAGCACTCTTGTAAGACGGCTGCCAACATGCTGGAAAGGAACAACAAACCGTGTTCGGACGTTCAGAAATCCGTTGATAGCCACGAGATTTTGCGTCAGCTTCGGAGTGTCACGAAATGGAGATCAAGAATGCGAATTTCATCGGATCTGGAGCGTCAGCTCAACGGTTACGGCCTCACCACTGCGCACATCCTCTACCGGATTCCCGATTTCGAATCCGTGCTCCAGACCTACGTCTGGCAGGATTATGATCTGGCGCCCGATTTTCCCGGGATGCACAAGTTCCTGGATTTCTGGCAGGCCCCCCTCGACGGGCCGCTGCATTCCGTCCGCTACACCCACCAACGCCTGATCGGACCCAACGAATGGCGCAGCGTTGAAGGCGAGCTCAAGCTGCACTGAGGCTTGAAACCACATTTTTCCCTTCCTAGCTTTTTCCCCGATCGAGGGGGGCAAGGGCTCGGTCAGCATCGCACGCCTGTTCAGAGTGAGACCGAAATGGAAGAGAGAATTCAAATGATGAAAGACCTCAGCATCGAGGAGCGAGAAGAGGTCTTTGCCGATATTGCGCGCGTTCTGGAGGGTACCGCACACGAGGCCTATGTCGAAGGCAACCGCCACTTCGCCGCACTTTCGGCCAACATGGCGCAGGCAATCCGCGTCAACGCCGACGAGCTGGCGCGCGACAATGTTCAGAACGCCAAGCGCGTGCTGCTTCAGGCGTCTACCATGATCTCGCAATTCAATGCCGTGCATCCCTACCGGATGGTGAGCAAGGCCGTGCACTAAGGACTACTTCACGGCTCCTTCAGTTCCCCGCACGATCGTGGCACTATGAAGATTGTGCGTCGGAAAGTCCGTCCAAGGCGGCATGCAAGCGTTGCTTCACCGCCGTCGCGCGTCAGGTCCAAGATCAGGCGCGCGCGGGCAAACATGTGCATCCCGGAAGTCGCGCTGGTCCTCGGCGATCTGCAGTGCAAGGCAACCCTGCTCGATCCACAGTTCCAGCTCAGTCGCCTCGATCTTGAGGCGATGACGGAATTCGCGATCGCCCATGATCAAATCATCCATACTCTTTCGCGGATGCGCAATACCTTTCCGCTGCTGGAATTGGGCGGCAGGACCACGTTGCCCGGGCCGGAGGGCGTCGGCACGCGCACCTTGCCGCCAAGCACGACTTCGCTGAGCGTGACTGGCAGGTCGAGGCGGATATCGTCGCCAGCGCGGGTGAAAAAGCGGGTGGGATATTGATCAGTGCGTCGCCGGCAGGACCGCCCCGAAACCAGCGTCGCCCTTGCCCCGTAGTGGGTCTGACCGTCACGCGTGCCGGCCAGTATCTGGACTTCAAGCGCCGGGCCGACGGGAAGGCTGACCTTGGTCGTGGCGCCATTGACCGCGTCGAAGAAATCGACTTCCAATGAGAAATGGCGGTCGCGTCCAGAAGCACGAAATCGAGACCCACCGCCGGGGCCCGCGCGGCGCGAAAAAAGCTCGCGAAAACATTGTCCACATCACCAAAATCGGCACAGCGGCTCCATTGTGATGGGGCTCACCAGGACCGGCTGCCGATGCGTAGTCGCTATAGAAGTTGCGGGGCGCTTGTTCGGCGCCCGTCATATCGATCTCACCGCGGTCGAAGCGGGCGCGCTTTTCTTCGTCGCTCAACAGCTCGTACGCAGCGGAAATCTCCTTGAATTTTGCCTCGGCGCGTTTATCGCCGGGGTTTAAGTCGGGGTGCAACTCTTTGCGAGCTTGCGAAATGTGCTCTGAATTTCCTTTTGATGCGCATCCGGTTTCAGCCCCGAAGCTGGTATGGGTCTTGGCTCATACATGTCTCCTGTCAGGCAAACGGCATAACAATTCTCGTTCTATATAAGTTGCCAAACTCTGCTTTGGAGTGGGAATGTCAGCGTACAGCGATCACCAAGGGAATTGAGCAGGGGTAATCGCAATCTCCCTGACGTGACCTGGAACGATCGTCGATTTTTTTTCCGGGTGGTCTTGAATCCGAAAATCCCAAAAACCAAATCGATTGCCGCCAGCCGCTGAAGACAGGGCTGGTCTTGCTTGGAGCGCCCGTCTTTCGGCGCTTCCGTACCCATGTTGCTTCAAGGAGGATATGGCTATGGCAACATCTTACGACTATGCACCTTTGTTCCGCTCGAGCGTTGGCTTTGACCGGGTCTTCAATCTTCTCGAAAATGCCCAGCGCGCCCGCTCGATCAGCGATTGGCCGCCCTATGACATCGTCAAGACTGGCGATGACAGTTATCGCATCTCGATTGCGGTGGCGGGCTTTGCCCAGGATGATCTCGACATCACCTTCGAATCCAATCTACTGACGGTCACCGGCAAGAAGCAGGAGACGGCGTCCGAAGGCTATCTGCATCGCGGCATCGCCGCCCGGCCGTTCGAGCACCGGTTCGAGCTGGCAGACCATGTCAGGGTGAACGGCGCCGATCTGAAGAACGGTCTCCTGTCGATCGATCTCGTTCGAGAAATCCCGGAGGCCCTTAAGCCGCGGAAGATCGACATCCAGACCAATCCGGCTCTTGCACGCCCGGCCGCCCCGGCGCAGATCGAAGCGCAGAAGGCCGCCTAATCAGAGCTTTGGAGAAAGGGCGTCGTCGTCACGGCGCCCGTCAACATCGCGGGTTGGAAAGGAGAGCGTCATGAAACCCGACATGTTCAAACAACCTGTGTCCATTCTTGTCGGCCTTGGCATTCGCGCCGAGGTTCGCAGCGTCATGGACGCCTATCGACATCTTTCCGAATGGCCTCAATCACTTAGGGACGCCGCCGATTCGGTTGCGCTGAAGGCTTGCCGCGCGGCACTGCTCGGCGAGATAGAAGCAGAGACTGCGCGGGGCCTGTTTGCCGCCTTTGCCGAAAAGCACGATTTGCTGGCGCCGGAGATTGATGCCATCGCCGCGTCTCACCTTCGGCGAGACAGAGATCCGCACGTGCGTTAAGGAGGCTCGACATGCACGATATGTTGCAGCGGGCCGCGAGCAATGCCAGGACGATGGATCCAGCGATCTTGCTCCAGGGCATGCAGCTTCAGCGGCCGATCGACGTGGTGAAAGCGACTGCACTGTCAGCCGACGACAAACGGACCATTTTGGCGGCATGGGCTTCAGACTTTTATGCGACCGATTCGAAGCCGGCGTTCCGTCATATTCCCGGAACACCGGAGCCTGTTTCGATCGATGAAATCCAGTCTGCGCTCAGAGAGCTCGACCGGCGGTACGGTTTCTGATCTCGGCGATCTTAGGCTGCCTGTTTCATCGACTTGCCGAGCCTAGCCAAATTGGAGAGCCAATTGGCTCTCCACAGATTCGTGCGCCGCGCCCACTCGGTTTCTCAAGGCAACGCGGATGACCGTCTTACCCGGGCGCCGCTCAGTCGAATTGAAGGTCGCGACCGCATCACCCAGGCTAGAGACTTTGCCGATGTTCGATC
This sequence comes from Rhizobium sp. P32RR-XVIII, assembly GCF_012641395.1. Classification (GTDB taxonomy): domain Bacteria; phylum Pseudomonadota; class Alphaproteobacteria; order Rhizobiales; family Rhizobiaceae; genus Rhizobium. Next base: position 39,564 of record NZ_JABAIH010000009.1, read on the forward strand.
TCGGAAAGCTGTGCGCGATCAGACGAATATCCGTCGGTCCAACGGCTGTTACATGGCCGAGGATCGATGGCGTCCCGATCATGAAACGAGCGATCAGTCCGGCTCGAAGCCATTCGAGTTCGGCGTTGACGAATGCCGCCGCGTGAACCTTTACGACGACGTCGTTTATCGCACTCTGCGGCTCGGGCCGCTCCACCAGCTTCATTCCGGCCGTGCATGCAGCCTGGTCCGACTACAATCGCTTTCATGAGAATCATCTCCCCTATGTGTGTTGGTTGGTTCGGTAATTTAAGAGGCGTGGAGGTGTCTTCTCGATCCCACGCAGATCGCTGTCGGCGGGACGCCCGCGGCCAAGGGTTTAACGTCGGCTTCCTGTGTACGTCGCGCCACGAGCCCGGTCTTTCTGGCTTCAATTGTGCGCCAGTGGCGGTCGCTTCATTGTCAGAAGTTCTCTCACATCGTGCAGATCATCTGCCGAGGCGATACCGAGCGTCAGCCATTTTCCGTCGATGTATGTTTTCGCTTCATCGTAGAGATTGACCAATTGCGGGCGCCAGACGTAACGCCGTTCCTCGAACTTCTCGCGTTCTGCTCCGCCCATGACCACTAGGGCAGAGAACCGGCGGTATTCTGGCACCAACGTGGTGAATGCCTTGGTTTTCTTATAGCGCAAGGACCAGCCGCGGTTCTTGCCGCCGTAGAGCCAGTCCGGCTCGAAAACTGCAGGATAAAACCCGTCGATCCAAGTGCGCAGTTCGGACCAGTGGCCGAACGCCTCTGGTCCGAGCCATTCGCGCACAGCGATGTCATCGGGCGGTGCTGATTTGTCGGTGATCCTGTCGCCAACTTTGAAAAGGGTACTAACTGATGAAAACATCTGAAGCCTCTCATTCATGGTTCGGCGGCGGCCGGAGGTTAGGATGCTGGCGCCAAAACGTATATGTGCGTCCTCAGAATGCTCCCGGCTACGATTGCCGGCGCGAGCGAGACTGACTGCCGGCGCTGGCGAGCACCGCAGGGTAATTGTGGAATTCTCGCAGGTGCTCTACGGCGGTCAGGTCGAGAGCAGCGAGCGCTTTGCTCCTCGCTAACGGCGCATGGTCCCAGTCGAGGAAAGCAGTGCCCTGTAATGGGAGAAATTGTTGGGTCTTCAGCCCAATGGCGCTGAGTGCCACCGACAGATAGGGCGTGAGAAAATCCGGCTGGTTGGCTCGCTCACCAGTATAGAAGCCGCCGGACGCGACGCCGATAAACACCGGCCGGTCTCGCAGCATTCCCTCTTTTCCCGCCGGCGTCGACTTCATTGTGCGGCCGACACGCAGGATCTGGTCGATCCAAGCTTTGAGAACCGAGGGAATAGTCAAATTGTGCATCGGCGTTCCGATGACAACCACATCGGCCGCTTCGACCTCCGCAATAAGCGCCTCCGAAAGATCGAGAGAACCCGTCGGCGGGGCGGCCAACGTGCCCGGTGAGGCCAACGCTGCGGCGTAGAGGGCAACGGTTTGCGGCAGGGGGTCTGCCCCAATGTCACGCCGGCTGATGCCTGCCCCAGACGCAACCTCGAGAAGCCTTTCGACGATTGCCGCCGAAAGCGCGCGACTATGCGATTCCAGACGAGGGCTGCTATCAATATGGAGGATGTTCATGTGATCGATCCCAGCTGGTTCAAAAGGTTGCGATGGGAGAGTTAGATCGATCCAGCCGGTGTATGCACGGCAATAAACCGCCAGTTCTGCAGATGGAAGGATGTCGGCGCCGAAGTGCCGATCCGCACCAGGTCGCGGATCTGATCATCGCTCAGTGTGGCGTTGGGGTCGTAGTACTTGGCGGCGCTACGGCTCAGAATGTCTCGATGACGGCGTTCGTCGGCGTCGATCGTGTCGGCGCGGTCCGCGCATGGATTTCGGCGGCTGCGGCGGTTGCCGTTTCGTTAGAGGCGATGCTGATGTAGTTCATTGGGTGGCTCCTCATCAAGTGATTATGGAGCCCAATTTACGGCCGGCAGTGAAAATATCGAGACTGTATTTTCCCAATATGATGCGTGAAAGGATCAAATTGAGGCGTCGCAATCTCGGGCCGCGCGTTTAGCCGCCAGCGTGCGCCAGTCGGCGCCATTCCCCCGGCGTCATCCCCATTCTTTCGGCAAAGACGCGGCGGAATGCCGAAACAGATTGATACCGACCGTCTCGGCCACAGCCTCGGTGCTGACTGCCGGCTTTTCCACTCGTTGGCTGCCAGACTCATGCGGAGATCGGTCAACAAATCGAGGGGCCGCAGCGCGGGCGACCCTTTATTCGCGATCGTCCTCAGACGTGGAAGCAAATCATGGCGAAGGCGGCACCATCTCGGTCCCGCCTCGCCACGTGATCTGGGGCGAAAGGATCGACCGATAATCGATTACCGTCTTGCGCGACCGAACCGTCGCGAGTCGCTTCGTGTTTCAAGGCCGGCGAGTATCGCCCGCAGGAATCTTTTGAGATGGGACTTCATGCTCGCCATTTCGAGCTCCTTTGGTCGGTCATGTAGGCGCGCCAGCCTCCCAATTCGGTGATTTCGCGCGCGCCTTCGATTGCATGAGCCTCGCAGAGAAAACCTGAAACCTGAGAACCGTCGTCAAGCGTTATCTTACCGATGCCGAGCGGGGCCGGGATATTCTGCACAAAACGGCCGAAAGCTTCCGGAGTGACTTTCCAAACCTCAACTTCGAGGCCTTTGCCGTCAAGGCCAGGTTCGCGGATCAGGCCCGGCTTCGGCGGGTTAGTATCCGGTAGAACGAAGAGGCGGTAATCGGGTGCAGTGCGGCAGGATTTGACCCGCCTGCCGCCTGTTCGGGTCAGTTCATGGTTGAGAGGCATGCCGGTAAGATGCGCCCCGACGACGACGATCGGCACCAAGCCGTCATCGGCCTGCGGCACCCGGCTTGCCTCCGGTATTGCCGCCAGGCGGTCCTTGCCCATTCCTGCATTCAATGTTCGGTGCATGGCGTCGGCAAAGGGGGCGAGGGCGTCATCGGTATAGGCCAGCCCGATCAGAGTCACGCCGGCTGGGAGATGACCATTGGCATCGAAACCGGCTGGAATGGCGATCGCCGCGCAATCGAGCAGATTGACGAAGTTGGTGTAACGACCGAAATGGCCGTTTTTCACAATCGGATCCGCCATCATTTCTTCGACCGTGTAGGTGGTCGGCGAGGTCGGCACCATCAGAATATCAGCTTTTGCCCATTCCTTTCCGGTCTTTTGGCGCAGCGCTTCGAGCTTGTATCTGCCTTCGAAGGCGGCGACCGCGTCATAGGCTCTCGCGCCCTCAATGATGGTACGGACCGTCGGGTCGAAGTCGGCGGCGTTCGTCGCGAGAAAATCCTTAACGGCCGCCAGGCGTTCAGCGACCCAGGGGCCGTTGTAGAGCAGTTCGGCCGCCTGCCGGAACGGCGCGTAGTTGAAGCGAACGATGGTGGCGCCGAGTGCGCGCGCTCTTTCGATCGCGGCATCATAGAGCGCTTCGACGTGCCTGTTGCCGAAGAATTCCCGCTCGGCTCCATCGAGCACACCGATCCGCAGACCGGAGGCGGGCAGGCTGGATGGAACCGCCTTGCGCGAAAACGGATCGGCGGCATCGTAGCCCTCCATCACCTTGCGGATCGCGACGCCGTCGCCGACTGTACCAGCAAAGACGGTGACGACATCGACGCTGCGGCAGGCAGGCACCACCCCAACATTCGGCACTAGTCCCGGTGTCGGTTTGATGCCGACGAGATTGTTGAAAGCCGCCGGCACCCGACCAGAGCCTGCCGTGTCCGTGCCGAGCGCGAAGCTTGCCAGGCCCGAGGCGACGGCAACCGCTGAGCCGGAGCTCGAGCCGCCCGACACATAATTCTCGTCGAAGACCGAGCGAGGCGCTCCGTAGGGCGAGCGTGTACCGTTGAGACCGGTCGCGAACTGGTCGAGATTGGTCTTGCCGATGACGATCGCGCCCGCGGCTCGCAGCCGCGCGACCACAGTTGCGTCCTTTTCGGGATGATAGGCGAAGGCAGGGCAGCCGGCCGTCGTCGGCAGCCCCGCCACATCGATATTGTCCTTCACAGCGAAGGGAATGCCCCAGAGCGGCAGGCAGTTTGCCTCCGGGGCGCGCTCCGTCAGGGCGCGCGCCTCGGCCCGCAGCGTATCAGCAGGCGTCGGCGTGATGAAGATCGCCGGATCCTTCGAGGCTGTACGACGGGCAATCACAGTCTCGATAACGTCGAGCGGGGTAGTGCCGGCCGCATAGGCTGCACGAAGGCTTGCCAGGTCCAGAATAGTCGGCAGCATGGTTCAGCATTCCTCCAGAACAACAATGATATCGCCCGCTTTGACGTTTCGCCCGGGTCCGGCACGCAGATCACGGACGCGACCCGGCGCATGTGCGGTGACGTTGATTTCCATTTTCATGGATTCGATAATGGCAAGCGTGTCTCCAGCGGCGACCGGTGCGCCCGGCTCGACCAGTAGTTTCCAGATATTGCCGGGTACGGCGCTGGCAACGCCGAAGCAACCTTCTGGAATATCCCCGTCCGGGCTCTCACCGGTGCCTTCGTCAGTGACGAAGCTGTCGAGGCCCGCCTCTTTCCAGCGCTGGCGCTCGGCATCGAAAGCCGCCTGCTGGCTCGCCTTGAAGATCCCAATGGAGGTGGCGTTCGCCTTTAATTCCCTCTCATAGGCGGTGTAGGAGAATTCCGTCTCCTCGATCCGGATGGGATAACCGCCATGCGGGAAGGCGCCGCGGGCTTCTGCCAATTCCCTATGATCGACCGGGAAGAAGCGGATCTGGTCGAAGAAATCGAGCAGCCACGGCTTGTTCTTGGGGAAAACCGGCGTCCGCCGCCAGGTGTTCCAGACTTGAATGGTACGGCCGAAAAGCTGGTAGCCGCCAGGCCCTTCCATGCCATAGATACACATATAGGCCCCGCCGATACCAACGGCATTTTCCGGCGTCCAGGTGCGGGCCGGATTGTATTTCGTCGTCACCAGCCTGTGGCGCGGATCGACGGGCGTCGCGACCGGCGCGCCTAGATAGACGTCGCCGAGGCCGAGCACGAGATAGCTGGCGTCGAAGACGACGTCGTGCACCGCCTGTTCGTCCGCCAGCCCGTTGATGCGGCGGATGAACTCGATGTTGGAGGGGCACCAGGGCGCGCTTGGCCGCACGAGTTCCTGATACTTGCGCATGGCGAGTTCGGCATCCGGGTCGTTCCAGGACAGCGGCAGATGCACGATGCGGCTCGGAACCTTGACGTCTTGCGCTAAAGGCAGACTCGCCTCGATCTCGGCCAACAGGCCGAGCAGACGTTTGCGGGTCAACGCAGTGTCATCATAATGGATTTGCAGCGAGCGGATGCCGGGCGTGAGGTCGATGATGCCGGGCAGGCGCGCCTGTGATACGGCCTGCATCAAGAGATGCACCCTGAGCCGCAAGGCGATATCGAGGGTCATCGGCCCATATTCGACCAACAGATTGTCATCACCCTGCCGGCGGTAGACGACCGAGACAGGTCCATCGTGGCGTTGCCCGATGATCGGCGAGCCCGCCTCTTCCTTCGCCCGATGCACCACTGGGCCGGCAATCGGATCTTCAGGCCGCGCGACGGGATGGAAGCGGATGCGGTCGCCCGGCTTGAACTGGCCCATCTTCCACTGCTCGTCACGGGCGATCACTGCCGGGCAGACGAAGCCGCCGAGGCTCGGCCCGTCCGGTCCGAGAATGATCGGCATGTCGCCAGTGAAGTCGATAGCGCCGATCGCATAGGCATTGTCATGCAGGTTGGAGGGATGAAGGCCGGCCTCGCCGCCATCGCTGCGCGCCCATGTCGGGGCGGGACCGATCAGGCGCACGCCAGTGCGCGCGCTGTTGAAATGCACCTCGTAGCGAGTCGAAAACAGTGTCTCGATATCGCCATCCTGAAAGAAATCGGGTGCGCCATGCGGACCATAGACGACACCGACTTCCCATTCGCGCGTCAATTCCGCAGGCTCTGTTGCCGGCTTCGGCGCATCGGCTGCGGCCTGACGGGCAAGATGCAGCACATGACCGGTCTTCAGCGTGCCGGTGGCATTGCCGCCGAATTGGCCGAGCCCGAATGTCGCGCGCGAGCCAAGCACGACCGGGGCGGCGAAACCGCCTGCTACGGCGAGGTATGCGCGCTGCCCAGGTCCATCGATGCTGCCGATCGAGAGGATCTGGCCGGCGCGGATCATCACGGCCTCGCCATGCGGCAGCTTCTCGCCGTCGACGCTCATCGCCATCCTCGCGCCAGCAAGCGCGACCACCGTATCAGTGTGGAACTTCAGCACCGGGCCGGACACTGTCAGCTCCAGTGCTGCCACCGTGTCGCCATTGCCGACGAGGCGGTTGGCGTGGCGGAAGGAGCGCTCATCCATCGGTCCGCTCGGTGGCACGCCGACATGCCAGAGGCCAAGGCGGCCCGGCAGTTCCTGAATGCTCGATTGGGCGCCAGGCGCGATCACCTCGATGACATCGGGCACGAAGGAAAAGTCGCGGAGCGCCGTCGTCGCAACCTTGCCGCTGGCAAGAAGTTCCGAGCCGGCAACAGCGCGAAGATAATCCAGATTGGTTTCGATACCCGATATCGACGTTCCCTTGAGGGCCGTCTTCAGCTTTTCGATCGCCGTCGGTCGATCTTCAGCAGCCACGATCACCTTGGCGAGCATCGGATCATAGAAGGGCGTCACTTCCGTTCCGGTCTCGATCCAGCCGTCGATGCGCGCATCCTCGGGGAAGGAGACTTCTGTCAGCAGGCCGGCGCTCGGGCGGAAATCGGCATGCGGCATCTCGGCATAGACGCGCACTTCGATTGCGGCTCCCTTCGGCTGCAGCGCTTCCGCACCCGAGAGCATATCCTCAGCTGCCGCCTGGCGGATCATCCATTCGACGAGATCGACGCCGAACACGGCTTCGGTGACCGGATGCTCGACCTGAAGGCGGGTATTCACCTCGAGGAAGTAGAACTCCTCGCGTAGGGGATCGTAGATGAACTCGACGGTACCGGCGCACTCGTAGGAGACCGCCGCGCCGAGGTCGACGGCTGCCTTGTGCAGGCGCGCGCGCGTGGCGGCAGAAAGGCCGGGGGCTGGAGTCTCCTCGACCACCTTCTGGTTTCGCCGCTGCAGCGAGCAGTCGCGCTCGCCGAGCGCGATGACCTTGCCTTCGCCATTGCCGAAGATCTGCACCTCGACATGCCGTGCCTCGGCCACGAAACGCTCGATATAGACGCGCGCATCGCCGAAGCTTGCCTGTGCGGTGCGCTGCACGCTTTCGAAGGATGCCTTCAGGCTTTCGGGATCGGCGCAGAGCTGCATGCCGATGCCGCCGCCACCGGCCGTGCTTTTCAGCATCACGGGATAGCCGATCGTTTCGGCTGCGGCGAGTGCTTCATCGGCACTCGACAGCAGACTGGTGCCGGGCAGCAGCGGCACGCCGCTCGCCTGGGCGAGTTCGCGTGCCGTATGCTTCAGGCCGAAGGCCGAGAGGTGTTCGGGCCGCGGGCCGATGAAGGCGATGCCTTCGGCGGCAAGTCGTTCGGCAAAGCCGATATTTTCCGACAGGAAGCCGTAGCCGGGATGCACCGCCTCCGCCCCCGTCGCCTTGCAGGCGGCGATGACCGCATCGACATTGAGATAGCTTTCGCTCGCCGAGGCCGGGCCGAGGCGCACGGCTTCGTCGGCCAGCAGTGAGGCCTTTGCAAAGCGGTCGGCATCGGAATAGACGGCGACGGAAGCAATGCCCATCCGTCGCAGCGTCTTGATGACCCGGATGGCGATTTCGCCCCGGTTGGCGATCAGGACTTTCTTGAACATGATCAGGCCTCGCCATCCCAGATCAGCACCCGGATCGGCGTCGGATCGAAGCCGTTGCAGGGATTGTTGATCTGCGGGCAGTTGGAGATAACGCAGAGCACGTCCATCTCGGCGACGAGTTCCACGTAGTCGCCCGGCGCCGAAATGCCGTCGACGATCGTCATCTCGCCGGTCGGCTGGATCGGCACGTTCATGAAGAAATTGATGTTGGGCACGATATCGCGCTTACCCATTCCGTGTTTCGAAACTTCGAGCAGGAAGTTGTCGCGGCAGGCATGAAGATATTTCGTGCCGTGGCCGAAGCGCACCGTATTGCTCTCGCATGAGCAGGCGCCGGCCGAGGTGTCATGGCGGCCGCAACTGTCGGCTGTCATCGTCAGCATGACGTTACCTTCGCTCGACATGATCTTCGTGCCGATGCCGACATAGGAGGCACCCTGCATGCGCATCGTATCCTGGTTGGAATAGCGCTCGGAGAAATCGTCGGCACGGTAGAAAAGCGTGTCGATTGCCTGCTGGCCGTAACTGTCCTCGATGCGGATCGTCTGGCCCTTGCGCACGACGCCGGACCACGGCGCTTCGGCGGCGATGAAATGGTCCTCCACAGCGGCTTCCAGGCTGCGGGCAGGGGAGGTCTGGATGAAATCGGACATGGTCTCCTCCTCAGGCCTGCATCAGGGCGTTGTTTTCGAAGCCGCGCACGGCTTCGGCACTTGCCGTGCGGCAAAGATCATCCGCAGCGGCGACCGCCGCCTCGTAGCGGGCGATGACGACGGGCTTCGGCTGGTACGTCGGATCGGGATCGAGCGGATGCGGACAATTGGAAAAGCCGACCAGCATGTCCATCTCGGCACGCAGCTCCACATAGTCGCCGCTGTTGGACCGCTTGCCCTGCCAGCCGAAACCGCCGGCCTTGGCAAGGCGCACGGGCGCGAAAAGATTGAGGATGCCGGGGATGTCGCGGCGGTCGAGGCCGAGCTTGCCGGCAACGAGAACCAGGTTGTCGCGGGTGTTGCGTGTCTTTTCACCCGGATATTTCGCGGCGTTCGAGGCAGAAGTCGATCCGCCCATCAGGCAATCATGCGCGCCGGAACTGTCTTCGATCATCGAGAACATGACGCGGCCCATATCGGAGAAAATCACGCGACCCTTGCCGAGCGCCGTCGTCCACTGGACCTTGGCGGTATCGACGAGGTTGATCCGCTCGCTCGTATCGGCGGCGTTCCAGGCGATCAGCGCCACGGTGGAATTGCCCTCCGCCTGATCGATGCGGACCGCTTCGCCGCGCAAAAGCTTCGTCGACCAGTACCAGCCGCCCGGAATGATCTCCTGGTGGATGACAGTAGCCGCATCGATGGCTGGCGCCGGCAGCGTGCTCAGGCCAGGCAGGGCCTTGGGCGCGAATTCCAGCCCCTTCTTCTGATGCTCCTCGTAGCGCGCACGGTTTGCGGCGATCTCTTCGGGCGAGCGTCTCACATGTATCATGGCTTCTCTCCTGACGGTGCCAGGTCGTCCCGGCTATGCCCCAGGGAAGCGACCGGGCCGTCCCGGTCGGGGCTGAAGATCGATGGCTGGCCGGCAAGGCGTGGCGGCCAGATGGAAATGTCCTTGGTAATGGTGGCGCCGTAGCGCTCCTTCTCTTCGGGCCGGTCGCGCCGCCGCTCGAAGGCAACGACGCGGCTTGCCAGCGTGAAGGCTTCGCGCATGTCATGCGTGACCATGACGACAGTCATCCGCGTCTCATTCCAGAGCCGTTTCATCAGCGTGTGGATCTCGGCGCGGATGCCTGGATCGAGCGCGCCGAAGGGCTCGTCGAGCAAAAGTATCTTGGGCTTCATGATGAGCGCCTGGGCAAGCGCAAGGCGTTGCTGCATGCCCCCGGAAAGCTGTGCCGGGTACTTGCCTTCCGAGCCCGCGAGACCGACCTCAGCAATCAGCTGGTGGGCTTCCTCGATGGCACTGCGGCGGGCTGCACCGAAAAGTTTTGCCCTGTAGCGTGCGGCGGTCAGTTCCTTGCCGAGCAGCACGTTGCAGAGAACGGTCAGGTGCGGGAAAACGGAATAGCGCTGAAAGACAACGCCGCGATCAGGCCCCGGCTCCGGCGGCAGCGCCTCGCCATCGAGCAGGATCTTGCCCTTGGTCGGCTGTTCCTGGCCGAGCAACATGCGCAGGAAGGTGGTCTTGCCGCAGCCGGAAGGGCCCACGAGAGCAACGAAGGCGCGCGAGGCGACTGTCAGTGACACGTCTTCGAGCACGATCTGGTCGCCATATTCCTTCCAGACCTTTTCGATCTTCAATTCGCTCATGCCTGCTTCTCCAGTTCGGACCAGGGGAAGACGGCGATGCGCAGGCGATCGAGCAGGGCGTTCATCGCCACCGCAAGCAGGGTGATCCAGACGACATAGGGAAAGATGATATCCATCGAGAGATAGCGGCGGACGAGAAAGATGCGGTAGCCGAGGCCGGAATCAGAGGAGATCGCTTCGGCGGCGATCAGGAACAGCCAGGCCGGGCCGAGCTGCAGCCTCAGGCAGGTGATCAGCCGTGGCAGGATCTGCGGCAGCACGACCCGCAGGCCGATCTGCCAGGAGGAGCCGCCCAGCGTCTCTGCCTTGACGATCTGCTCGCGCGGCAGCTCCAATGCCTTCAGCGCAAGATCGCGGATCATCGTCGGCGCCACGCCGATGACGATGAGGGCGATCTTCGACGTTTCGCCGAGCCCCATGACGATGAAGAGGATTGGCAGGAGGGCCAGCGGCGGCACCATGGAAATGACTGCAACGAAAGGAGAAAGCAGTGCCCTGAGGTAAGGCAGCATGCCGACCAGCATGCCCACAATGAGCGCGATCGCGGTGGAAATGCCGAGGCCGGCAAGCAGGCGGATCAGGCTGGCGCCAGTATCCGACCAGAGCAGATAGTCGCCGGTGCGCTGGTCGGCCACGAAAGCCAGGCGGTTGATCGCATCGGCAAAGCCGGCAAGGTTCGGCAGAAGCTTGTCATTGGCGTTTGCCGCCAGCCGCTCGGCCGAGCCGACAGTATAGGCCACGACGAGCAGGACGAACGGCAGCAGCATCAGGGCGAACTGCGCGCCGCGGCCTGGCTTCGTGTTGATCCAACGCATGAGAAAGTGCTCCGCTGGTAGGGGAAAGAGGCGGCGCGGCAGATCCTGCCGCCTAGCGCGATCAGAGCGATCCGTCGGCGGCGGCCTTCATGTAGGTCTCGCTGAAGCGCAGCTTCACATTGCCGGTATCCCCCAGCACCTTGCCGTCTGGCATTTCGATGCCGATAACGTCAGGAGAGGGAGCACCATTGCCGAGCAGGCCTTTCTCGAAGAGGAAGTTGCGCACAAGATCCATGGTCTTCGGTAGTGTGGGCGAAGCGGTGAAGGCCACGGCATCGGCCGGCTTGTCGAACAGTTTGGTGGCGGCAAGCTGGGCTTCGAAACCGGTGAGATCCGTGCCGGACGCGGACCCCATGACCTCCCGGGCCGCCTTGCCCTCGGCACTATTGTCCCTCAGCAGCGCGGCAGTCTCATACCAGATGCCAGCAAGCGCCTTGCCGAAATTCGGGTTGTCCTTCAGCACTTCGGTATTGGCGACCATCAGGTCGATGATTTCGCCAGGCACTTGCGAACTGTCGAAAACCTTCTTGGCCGAAGGATCTTCGAGGATGGTGGAGACGAGTGGGTTCCAGGTAACGACTGCGGTGACATCAGGCGTCTTATAGGCGGCCACCATATCGGCATCTGAGGTGTTGACCACCTTCACATCACGTTCGGTTAGCTTGATGCTTTCGAGCGCACGCGCAAGCAGATAATGCGAAACGGAAAACTCGACGAGGTTGACGTTCTGGCCCTTGATATCGGCCAGGCTGGCCTTGTCTTTCAGGATGACGGCGTCGTTACCGTTCGAAAAGTCGCCGACGATGACGGCGGTCGTATCGACACCGCCGGCAGCCGGGATCGACAGGCCATCCATATTGGTCAGGGTCACGGCATCGAATGCGCCGGCCGTATACTGGTTCATCGACTCCACATAGTCGTTGAACTGAGTGACATCGATCTTGATGCCGTATTTGTCGGCCCATTTTTTAACAATGCCATGGTCGGCGGCATAACCCCACGGCATCCAGCCGACATAGATCGACCATGCGACCTTGAATTCGGTCTTCTGCTCGGCCCTGGCAACAGAGCCTATCCCAAGCACCAGCGAAGCGGCGAGGGCGGTTACCGAAAAGATCTTCGAAAAAGTCTGCATTGAAATTCCCCTTTTGCTTTTCTTCAAAAGGGATCGGCAATGACCATCGCGCCGCCAATCCCTTGGCTTACGAGGTCTCCCGGGCTTTTATCCCGCCGTGCACCCGGCGGAATTTCTCTTCCGCCGGTGGTGGCTCTCGGACCAGTCGCACTTCTACAAAGCGCCGGAACCCTAGCCACCAACTCAACAAATTCCCTGCAAGAGGTGTGCCACCTTGTAACAGGTTGATTTCTCAAGCCTCTACACCTTGAGCATCTAGGATTGTGTACACTCTGCGGCATTTGCTTAATATTTGAGCACGGACCGACGCCTGCTTAGGAGCGTCGTTCTGGTGTGCGAGACGCAACCGAAGCTATTTTCAAAGAGTGGCATGGAGGCAGGCGATTTTTGAAAAGCGCATCTCTGTCGGCCCCAGCGGTCTCGAGGGCCACCTTAAAAAACCTCTATTGCCGATTGTTCATTGGTGGCGAATACTTCCGGATGACTATCTGGCTGCGTTCCTGGCGGTTGGGCGCGAGCGAAGCTTTACGAAGGCGGCCGCCAGGTTGGGTGTGTCACAATCGGCTCTGAGCCAGACCGTCGGCCAGCTTGAGGAGCGGATTGGCCTCCGGTTGCTGACGCGAACGACGCGAAGCGTTTCACCAACGGAGGCGGGCGAGCGCTTGTTACAGAATGTCGGACCACATCTGGATGCGGTGGCGGCGCAAATCGAGGAATTGAGCGAACTTCGCGAACGACCTGCCGGCACGATCAAGATAACCGCTGGCGACCATGCGATTGCCACGTTGCTATGGCCGAAGCTGCGTGGCTTGCTTGCGACTTATCCCGACATCAAACTCGAAATCAGTGCGGATGCCGGACTGACCGACATTTCGGCCCATGGCTTCAATGCCGGGTGCGATTGGGCGATCAGGTTGCAAAGGACATGATTTCCGCGCGCGTCGGCCCGGATATCCGGTTCCTGGTTGTCGGAAGCCCGAGCTACTTTGCCGATCGTGCCTCGCCCGTTATGCCGCAGGATCTGGTCGAGCACATCTGTGTCAACCTGCGGCTTCCCACCTTCGGCGGCCTGTACGCGTGGGAGTTCGAAAAGGATGGTCAGGAACTCAAGGTGCGCGTCGAAGGGCAACTCGTCTTCAACAACATTTTCCATGTACTCGACGCCGCTCTGGAAGGCTTCGGGCTCGCTCATGTCCCTGAGGATATCGCTAAGCCTCATCTTGCTAACGGTCGGCTACGCCGGGTGCTCGATGACTGGTGTCCGCCCTGGCCTGGTTATCACTTATACTATTCAAGCCGCCGGCAGGCTTCGCCTGCGTTCGCAGTCGTCCTTGAGGCGTTGCGCATACGCACGTGAGTTGCCGCTTCCCAACAAAAGGGCGCGAAAGCGAGGCCTCTTTTCCGGAAATCCTGTGCGACACGTTCTGCTTCTTAGATGGCGCCCGCGAGCCGCACGCCTGGACAGCTTGTGCGTGTTGGGCCTAATCGCGCCGAGCGGTTGAAAGTGCTACAGCGGTCGAACCGTTCTTTTCTACCAAGGTTGGGGAAAGGCACCGGCTCGGTCTGTCGATGGCACGTGCTTTGGCTCTGCAGCTTGGTGGCATCGCAGGAGATACGCAGCCAAGTCGGTGTTGGCACGGAAATCGAGTCTGGCTTCCGGTCGGTGGCGACTTATACACTGCCGCGTCACGGACCACATGATGCCTGGCATGGATGGCACCGAGCTCGCGACGCGTACGTGCGGAACATTTGCAGGTACAAGTCCTCCTCGTCTCCAGCTACGTCGAGCGTGAAGGAGCGGCGTCTGATTTGCCCCGACTGACGAAACCCCTCCGAAGCGACGAACTGGCCGCAAGCCTGGCGGCGCTGACCGTGTCAAGGAATGTCGGTTAGAAGATGGGGTCTCCGCGCTTCTCGAACCTGATGATTTTCATCTTGCCTGCTCACTCCCGTGGAGCGTCCCGCCTCGGCAGGGACTTTGCGTGAGCGGCCGCTTCGCCGGAGTAGGGGAAATCCTCCCCGATCTGGAGTGTGCCATCGTAGACCTTGAAGATAGGCCCGTCGATCTCGACAATTTTATAGCCGTTTACGTATTCGATCTTAGGCGTTTTCCAACCCATCGTGGCTTTCCTGTTTAAAGTTCGACATGTTTCTTGGCGGATGAGGACCACCTATCTCCATCAGCTGCTGGGGGATCCGGTCACAAGAGTCACCATCGCGTACCTCGATTACGCGAATCGTACCACGTCAATCAAGCTGAACTCTGACGCGTTGTGTTAGTCGACCAGCGCCGACGTCTTTTTCCATCGAGTCCTCGCGCGACGTTTAAACCGATACAATCTGGGGGCGAAACCGACATCTGACAAAAACTAAGCGTTGACGCGGTCGTCTCGGTCCCGTATAGATGCGTCATCGATCTTTTGCTTGCCGAGCTTTGTCTATCGCGCGATTGGCACCGCGCTCTAAGCGAACTCCCCTTTCAAAAATAGTCGGTTTCCATCTGCGCAGCATCCGCTTCGCGGTCCCTCACTCTATGCTTTGAAAAGGTTCATCATGACCACTGGCACAGTAAAATGGTTCAATTCCACCAAAGGCTTCGGCTTCATTCAGCCTGATAATGGCGGCGCTGACGCCTTCGTTCACATCTCGGCTGTCGAACGCGCTGGAATGCGCGAACTCGTCGAAGGCCAAAAGATCGGCTTCGAACTTGAGCGCGACAGGAAGTCGGGCAAGATGTCGGCCTGCAATCTGCAGTCCGCCTGATCGGTATCTGCTTTCCTTTGACCACGGATGTACTGGCACTGCCGGAAGCAGGTATCACTTTGAGGCCAGGCAGTTTGCCTGGCCTTTTTCGTTCCGTTCACAAGATGAACCTATCAGGATTTTTCGATGACACAGACCTACAGTAAATCTCGCCAAGCGGCGGAGATTGCCTTCGGTAATCTCCAGACCCAGCTCTTCGCCAAAAATCACGCAATGGACGAACTCGAAGCGATCGCTCAGTCTCGAGTCGCCAAGACTCAAAGGTTGCGGGAGGCGCGGCTGGCGAAGGAGCTCGCCGACCGGACCTCTGCTACGTCAGCCCTGCTTGCCAAACGTGGCCAAAGGGGCTGATCGAACCTCTCCTCATCAGGATAAAAAATTGAAGAACATCAGACACAGAACTCGCCGATCCTCGATCCGCAGCTGCGGAGGCTAAAGCATCGCTTCTCAGTGCATACCGTGCTGCAAAGGCTGCTGCAGAGCCCTTGCGGGTTGCGAGGCAAGCCGAGCGCATCTCGGTTGGTGAAGCTCGTGAAGCCCGCCGTGCTGAAAGGCAACGCCTGAAGCTTGAGGAGCGCATGCTCCTGGAAGCGCAGGTGGCTGAAGAGCAAGCGGCCGCGGAGGCCGCAGCCATGGCAGAAACCAGGGCGCGTGCGTAGGCTGAGAATGCCCGTATCGCCCGGGTGGTCGAAGATGAAGCTGCTCGGAAGGCAGAGCGAGACAGACGCTACGCAAACCGCAAGGCTAGACAGGCTTAGCCTTCACACTCCTGAAATCGCGTTGGTGAACGATATCACTGACCAGGAGCTGTGGCACAATCATATCGAAACTTACGCGAACAACAGGAGCCATCATGGCGCTGGACACGAACGAGCTTCAAGCGATCAACACATCCTGGCAGATTGCGATCCAGGAAATCCTCCGCATGATCATTCGTGACATGTACCATGCAGGCGGCGAGGCAGCATTCAATGCCCATATCAAACGGATTGAAGAAGCGGCAGTTGACAGCATCTATACCGACCTAAAACTTCGCGGTACCGACGAGTGGACGGAGGTCCTCGTCAAGGAACGAGCCAGCAACTTCGTGACGACCCTTTTGACGTCGTTCACATATGATCGGGCCTGATTCGAGGGACGCGGCATAATCTTCGGTGCGGCGAGGCTCGTTCCGGCCGGCGACCATGTCGTCTGCGCGCTCAGCACCGAGCCATCGCCTTCAAGGACGAGGAATGCAAAGCCGGCTCCTGTCGTCCCAACAGATCGTTGTGCCTTCCTCGAGTATACGGATCGCGTTGCGCTTGCTGCGCCGGGCCGTGATCCCATGCAATTGATCTGCGGCGCGACCAGAACATGTTTTTCCGCGAAGGCGACAAGAACTACCCGCGCTGGACCGGTCTATCGGAGCAAACGAAATCGACGACTGAACAAAACACCTGTTAGCGCGTTTTGGCTGCATCGTAGGGGCGTACCGCAATCATGATTATGAACCCGCCATCATGATTATGAACTCTTCAGATGCGAGACTTGTGTTCGATCCATCTATGCGCCGCTCAATACGGAGCCTTCCTCAGCATCAGGTGCTCGATCTCGATGATCGCTTCGCGTGGCTTCTTGGGCGCCTGTCTCGGGCCGAGGGCACCAGCACGTCATCGTCCTTTTCTGAGGATCATGTTGTCGCGTCTCCCGTCGCCCGGACGGCCCAAGCTTGGGTCCAACCAGGGGCCGTCCGATGAGAGAGAGCCAACCTTCCTAATATGCGCGAGCGCGCTTGCTGAACCGACTTAACCAAAGGTCCTCACCTAGTAGATCTTTGGTGCATTCGTCGAGACGGCCAAGTTGTGGCATCGAGAGTTCGGTGCCCTTCAAGAGCAGTAGCGGACAATACCGACGCATTCGAGCAGTTTCGGAGCCTATCCTGCTCCGACTATCGACCGGGAACCAAAATCAAGTTCCTGCATTATATAGGGCTTCATTTTTGCGGGACCCTCATGCGGGAAAAGAACAGATCCAAAACCGACGCGCAAGACGCCGGCGACAGGCTTGTCGCGCGCCATGTCCGTGAAGATCCATTTGCGGCAGCCTTCAAGGCGACACGCATGCCGATGATCGTCACGGATCCTAACCAAGACGATAACCCCATCATCTTCTGCAACACGTCGTTTGAAAAGCTTACTGGCTACTCGGGCGACGAATTGGTGGGTCGCAATTGTCGCATCCTGCAAGGGCCGGGAACGGACAAGACAACAGTCGCACGCATCCGCGAGGCGGTCGGCGCAGGTCGGGACATTGCGGTCGACATTCTGAACTACCGCAAGGACGGCACCACCTTCTGGAACGCTCTTTTCATAAGCCCCGTCCGAGATGATGAAGGCCGGATCGTCTACTTCTTTGCTTCGCAGCTCGACTTCACGAACGTCAAGAGCCGGGAAGCCGAGCTCGCCGCAGCCCGACATCAAGCCGAGGAGGAGGTCGCCAAGAACACCGCCGATCTTCGCGCTGCGCTGGCGGCCAAAACACTCCTCGTCCACGAGGTCGATCACCGGGTCAAAAACAACCTTTTGACCATGGCTTCGATCGTCAAGCTGCAGGCTCGCACAACGAAAGATGAGAGCCAGAAGCGTACCCTGATGGCCGTTCTCAATCGGGTGGAAGCGCTCAGCACCGTTCAGCGCAAGCTGTTTACCCTTGACGATATCGCAAGGTTCGATGTCGCTGACTTCGCCCGCGAGCTTGTCACCGATCTGATCGGCGGGATTGGCCGCGAGGATATTCACCTGACACTCGACCTGCAGCCGCTTTATGTCCCAGCCGTCAAGGCGACGCCGCTGTCGCTGATCCTCAATGAGCTCGTTGGTGACGCCGTCAGACGCGGCCTGAGCGATGGCGGCGGCGAGATCCATATCGTCGTGAAGCGGCTGAATGGACACTTTCTGATCCGAATCGAAGATACCGTCAAACCCGTCGAGCCTGATCCGGAAAGCGCGGAGTTCAGCCGTCTGCTTCTTGAAGCTTCCGCCCAGCAGCTCGACGCCCAGATCGAACGAAGCAGCCAGGGCAGGAAAACGATCGTGAATGTAACGCTGCTTGTTGATGAACATCAGGAGAATGGCCATTGAGGGTGATGATCGTTGAAGACGAGATGCTGCTTGCAATGGAACTGGAAAGCGAAGTGGAAGCGGCGGGACACGAGGTGATCGGTCTCGCCATTAGCAGTCACCACGCTCGTGATCTTCTCTCAGCCTCAAGACCAGATTTCGCGTTCGTAGACATCCATCTCACGGACGGCCCAACGGGAATAGATGTAGGCCGTCGTCTTGCGGAAGCGCAAGTGCCATTCGTGTTTGTCAGTGGCAACATCAAGCGCCTTCCCGATGACTTCGCGGGTGCACTCGGCACGATCGAGAAACCGTACACGGTGAACGGGATGAAGAACGCCTTGCAGTACATCTCTGCAGTGGTTTCAGGCGATGAGGACGGCGCGGCGCCACCCAGCCTCGTTCTCGCCTGCGACGCTCAACCTCGCACGGTGCGCAAGCATGCGCAGCGTCGCAGCATGGGTCTGCCCGGACAGTCGGTTTGAGAGAAAGATCGACTGATGTAAACTCAGGCCGATCATGATCAACGGGTCGTAGTTGGGAAAGTAGAGGGGAACGCGCCACTGGCTGAACAAATACCGCATGTCTCAAGGGGCGCAAGCGCGCAGGCACTTCTGGCGTCGGTCGATTGGGAGTCCTCACCCGTCGGCCCGATGTCTCAGTGGCCCAACTGTCTGCATTCGGCGCTCGACATCATGCTGCCCTCGCAGGCCCAGATCGTTATGTTCTGGGGCCCTGAATTCGTTGCCTTCTACAACGACAGCTACGCCCCGACGATCGGGGACAAGCACCCCCATGCGTTTGGCAGGCCGGCTCGGGAATACTGGTCCGAGCTTTGGGACGATCTCGAGCCCCTTCTCAAGCGTGTGCTGGAAAACGGGGAAACCGTCGCGGCCAAAGACCGGCCTTTCTACATCGAGCGGCATGGATTTCCGGAAACGGTCTACTTCGATATTTCCTACTCACCCGTACGGAATGAGCACAAAGCCGTTCGGGGAGTGTTGTGCATCGTCAACGAGACGACCGAACGCGTCAACGCCGACGCGGCTGTCCGCGAAAGCGAGGAGCGTCTTCGAGCGATCTTCTCACAATCGGCGGCAGGCATCGCCCTTGGCGAGCCAACCGGAGAGCTCGTGAGCGTCAACCAGCGCTTTTGCGACATTGTTGGCCACCCGGCCGAGCAATTAATCGGAACGCGGATGCAGGACATAACCTATAGGGATGACCTGCCAGAACACGCCAGGTTGTTCGGGCGTTTGGTCGAGACCGGAGAGAGCTTCAATATCGAAAAGCGCTACATTCGCGGTGACGGTAGCCTGATCTGGGTTGCCGACTCGGTCTCGGCCATCCGGGACGAGCAAGGTCGGATCTCCAAGGCCGTTGCCATCACGATCGATATCACCGAGCGCAAACGAACCCAGGAAGTCGAACGGCATCTTGCGTCCATGATCGCCTCGTCCAACGACGCTATCTTGGGCATAGACCTCGAGATGACGATCACCAGCTGGAACGCCGCCGCCGCGCGCCTCTACGGCTACTCCGAGGAGGAGGTCATCGGTCAATCGGTTCTGACGCTCGTTCCCGATGACCGCAAAGACGAAGAGCCTTCGATCCTGCGGCAGATCAAGGCCGGTCTGGTGGTAGAACCCTACGAGACCAAACGAACGCGCAAGGACGGGCGGCAGGTCGACGTTCTTCTGAGCGTCTCTCCCATTCTAGACGCATCCGGAAAGGTCATCGGCGCTTCCAAAGTCGCCCACGACATTTCTGCGCGAAAGGAGGCGGAACGTCTGCAGGCCATGCTGGCGGGTGAATTGAGTCATCGCGTCAAGAACATTCTCGCCGCGGTTGCCGCAATCGCGCGGCAGACAATAGGGCGTGACGCCGCGAACAAAAAAGATGTCGAAGCTTTCCTAGCAAGGTTGACGTCGCTCGGAAGGGCACAGGACTTGCTCTTGAACGGTGATTGGCAACACGCTGATCTTCGAACGGTCGTCGAACAGGCCATCTCACCTTATCCAGGCGAGAGGTTTCGCGTCGAAGGACCATCGGTATCGCTTCCCCCGAAGGCTGTCGTTTCGCTTTCGCTGGCGCTTCACGAACTGGCGACCAATGCCGCCAAATACGGAGCGCTTTCCGCCTCCACCGGTCTCGTTTCTATCGACTGGCAGCACGACAAGTCTGTAAACGCGGTACTTCGACTACGCTGGAAAGAGGAAGGCGGTCCGGACGTTCTACCGCCGGCAACGAAGGGATTTGGCTCCAGGTTGATCGAGCGCCTTTTGGCTGCGGAGCTCAAGGGCTCTTGCGAGATCACCTTCAATCGAAATGGTGTTGAATGTGTGATTGCGGCTAACCTGGCGCAAATTGCTGACGATTTTGCCCCTCACCGGTAGAAATCCAATGGCGTGAGCTCCCCTGGCACAAACTGCGCCGACCAGCGAGGATCGCTGGCCGGCCGGCGGTTAGGGGCGGATGTGGTTCAACTCCTTGACGACGGCCGGGACGCACACGCGTAATGTGGGCGAGCGTCTCTACGACCCAGTAGCACGTGCTATGACAGTGCGTTCGGACGTCCCCCGCCTTCAGGGTTAGCTGGATCCGAGTTCCTGCAGTCGTAAGTCCGATACGATTACGCAGATCAGCCGCACCTTGAACCGGGCGGCCGTCGATGGCCGCCACGACGTCACCTGGCTTCAATCCCGCCGCCGCCGCCGGAGATCCTGCCTCAACTGCCCCCCTATCACCGCTCTCTGGACGTCATCAACGCCAAGCGAAACTGCTGTGCCAGGATCAAGGTCCCGGACCGCGAACCAGAGTTTCCCAAGCCTCATGAGCTGCGCCATGACCGCTCTTGCTATTTTGCTTGGGACTGCAAAGCCGATACCGATATTGCCGCCTGCAGGTGATGCCTGCGAGCCGCCCATCAAAGGTCACCAATGCTCCACCGGGATTCCCAGGGTTGATCGACGCATCTGTCTAGATGAAATCTTCATAGCCTTCGCGGCTGAGGCCACTTCGGCCAAGCGCGCTCACGATGCCAGACGTGACTGTTTGGCCAAGACCGAAGGGGTTGCCGATCGCCACCACATAGTCGCCCACCCGCAATGCATCGGAGTCACCAAAAGGCAGTGCGGTCAGATGACGGCTGGGATCTGGAGGACCGCCATATCGGTGCCTTTATCGGAGCCGATCATCTTTGGCAGCGGGATGTCAGCGAAGGGGCGCATCCTTCTCCCTGAGCGGTTCGGCCCACATCGCCTCCAGGATATTCCGGTGCCGGTCCTGCGTTGTCTCGTCCAAGCTGGTGAAGGCGAGGGAGCGCATGTACGCCATGGAGATCGACCGGAACGTGTTTGGCTTCACGACGACTGATAGAGCCTTGGCTTCGCCAACTCGCTCCCTGTGCGGCTTTGCGGGCCTTCCAATATGCCGTGGCAAACTCTTCGGAGGTGAGAGCCCTGCGCCCTGGCGATCTGCTGGGGCATCCGCGAGATGAAGGTCCATGCCGGACGGTATCAGCAACCGCTTATGGATCTTCGCATGCAGCGGAACGAGAGGAGCGCGGCATGAGGACCTCAACTCGTTCGCAGAATTCCACACTCACTGGCAGCCGCTATGAACGCGTCACGAGGGTCAAGGTCGGGTGGCCCGCCGTTGAGGGCACTGAGACATACCTTCCGAGCCGCCGCGTATGCCGGACCTTTCTGATTTGGCCAACTAGTCATCAAGCATTCTACGGCCTCCCTGGTGCTTTTCACGGTACGGAATTGGTCTTTTCCGTCGATCACCAGTTCCACGCTGCGGTCCCATATATCGTTTTTCACGAATTCCTCCGTTGGCGCCTACGATTGTCGGCGAGGCAGGTTGGCATGATCCAGATGCCAGCGCGCGGGACCAAAGTCCTGAGCAGGCAAAAATCCCGTTCAATCATCAAGCGCGTCGTTAACGCGGCCGTGATCTCACTTCATCATCGGTGGAAAGTCTTTAGGGATCGGGGCCGGATTAGGAACCTCAGCAGGCGGCAAATCTGGGATCGGCTCCTCGTTCGGCGGCTGCGGTACATCGGACGGGAGGTCGGGAACCGGTTCCGGCTTCGGACTGGGTTTCGGGTCTGGGGAAATGGTCGCCATGGCGGGGTCCTTTCTATGGCCCCAATCCATTCGTGGCGCAGTTTGTTCCTGACGACCTCAGTGAACGACAGTGATCACCGGGATGCCAGCTTCCTCGGCCGCTCGGATGAGCGCAGCTCTCGCATCTGCCGCCGCCGTCTTGCCGTGCAACGCCTCCAAACAGGTCTTTACGGCCACGAGGTATTCCTCCCCATCGTCGAAAGGCCAGGAAGCGAACAGGGCTTCTGCAGCGTCTCCCACCGACTTCACCAATCTGTATTTTTCAGAGCCACTCATCACCAGCATCAGCGGAGGGAATGCTCTGAATGTGTGTCCGTTCATTACACTCGAACTCCTGACGGTAAATACTTTAGTAACCGTGCAAGAGCCGTGCCGTGCGGGGTGGAACGAAATCCGTTTTCTCCTCAACCTCTATGGCCTCCTGTCCTCGTCGGCGAGGGGAAATCATCCCTCACGATGCAGCTGATCTATCACGCGGTCGTCGAGCGGCATCCGGTTCTCTCCTCTCCTATGACCAGCCTCAGCTCAATGCATTCGCCAGATGATCGCGCAGGTGCACGGCATCAACGTCCGCCAGCAGCGCGATCCGTCTCGTCTGACGACCTAGAACGAGCAGGACCGATGCGATAGCTTCGCCACGTGGATCGATCGGCAGCCCCTCGAAATCATCCGCTGCCAGCGAGAGAGCATACCCAACTGGTGACATATGCCCGCCGCTTCATCAAAAAGCGCGCCAACGGCAAGACGCGCTTTATCGTCATCGACCACATTGGCATTGTGAAGCCGCGCGATCCGAAGCTGTCTCCGGGACCGCATCTCCGGTGAAGTCACAGTCGAGTTGAAGGCGCTGGCCGACGAGACCGAGAGCGCGATCCTCATCCTCAACCAGCGCAACAGCTTCGGCACCCGCCGCGACAACCCACGGCCCATCTCGGCCGACCTATAACGGGGCGAGGGCGCCAAGGCCGACTATGACGCCATCGTCTAGCTCTACCGCGCCGAGAAGTACAAAGCCGACCGCGTGGCCATCGCCGCTACCGATGCCGACTGGAAGAAGATCAACAGCGTCTTCGGCTCCAACGTCGAGGGAGTAGCCGAGATCGGCAGCACAAATGCCGCTTCGGTGATCCGACCATTCGCGAGCGTATGACCTTCGAGGCGCAATTCACCCGATACGTATCGATGCGGCCAGAGCGGCCGGCGGAGTTGTTCTGATGAAGCAGCTCTCATTCTTCGACATGATGGCAGCGCCCCCGGCGCCGGTAGCCGCGCCGGTTGCGGCAAAAGTAAAGCTCTCGCCTTGGCAGATCGAGCAAAGAGACAGCCGGCTAGCCCGCTTTGCGTACCGTGACAGCCTGCCCAGCGATGATGCCGGAATGCTCAACCAAGCTTGGATAGAGCTTCGCGCCTATGACACCGCGGTTCGGAACGCCGACTACGACGGTATGGTGATCTCTGGGAACCGCCTGAAGGCGATCGGCGAGCATGCGTTCGGGTTGACGGTCGAAGAAGCTCAAAAGGGTGGCCCTCCGGACGGCAACGAGCGGTTCTTCTGCCTATACGATGCATGGCAGTGGTTATCAGCTGCGCTCGCCGCTGACGACGGTAAGATTTCGATGTTCGGTCAGAAAGGCCGCTTTGAGATCGAGACGCCGGTTGTCGGGTTGATTTCGCCTATGCGGGCATCTTCGGTTTCTGCGGTGGCGATGCTCGTGTCATCGACCATGAAAAGCCGTTCTTTTCCGAAACAGGCTACCGATCATTTCAAGTCTGCCCTGATGATTTCGTGATTGCAGCCGCAAAGCGCGACTGCCGGCGCTGGCTAGAAAGGGTTTGCCTCGGGCAACTCACTGAAGGCGGAAAGAAGAAGATCCACCTAACCCGAGCATGGCCTTCCTATGCGCGGCAGTGGCGGGATTCCCGAAATTACGCCGAAAAATATGCGCGCATAGACGGTTGGACCGAAGAGCGACGGGCAGAGCACGACGCGAAGCAAGCTGCTGCACTGGAGCGAATGGCCGCTGAAGGCATAGACCCGGAAGAAGTTTGGAGAAGCAAATGAACTACTTTTGGCCTTCACGCCAACATCTTTGCTGTAGCAGCGGCGTTCACGAATGCCATCCGAGCCTCCTCGGCGCTCGCATTCTGACTCAGCGCAGCCAGCATTTGCGTTTAGCCGTTTCATAAAGGGCGTCCGTGGCTCCGGGCCAACGGTGATTGAGACATTCCAGCGCTTCATCGGGGCCGCAGATTTTTTTGCGAGAACCGTCTCCAATCTTAACGTGCACCGGAATCATTCAGGAGACCTTGAAGTCGATCTTGATGACCTTAGCCATTTTGCACCTTCGATTTTGGATGGCCTCGAACTTGCGCATTAGGAATTTGTTCCGAAGGAGAATGCAGCTTGAACGAGTTTGCTGGTTATACAAGCCGGTACCAGGCGGCCATTGGGGCATGCTCAGATTTGCCCGTGACGGCCATCCGAAGCCGATCATGGGCGACGGGGATAGGCCAATCGTGTTCCCGACCTGCCGATTCCGATGAAGCCGCCCCTTTGTTCCGAGATGATTACGCCCCCGGTTTCCGGGATGATCTCGCCCCCTGTTTAGGGGGTCTGCAGGCGATGATTGTTGTCAGTTCATTCAGGCGAAGTGTCAAGCTTTGCGCGACAGATTCCGGCGTAGACTGTCGCCGCTCAGTTCGATGCGATGGGCGTTATGAACGAGGCGATCCAAGATCGCATCGGCGTAAGTTGGGTCTCCTATGACGCTATGCCATGCGGACACGGGAAGCTGGCTGGTGATGATCGTGGATCGACGGCCATAGCGATCTTCGAGGATTTCGAGAAGGTCGTGGCGGGCCTGCTCATTGAGCGGTTCAAGTCCCCAGTCGTCGAGGATCAGGAGTTGAACATGGCCCAGGGTCCGTTGCAGGCGGGCATACCTGCCGTCGCCGCGAGCGAGCGCGAGCTGAGCAAATAGTCGCGGGACGCGTTGATAAAGAACGGATCGATCGTCTCGGCAAGCCTTGTGGCCAAGAGCACAGGCCAACCAGCTCTTTCCGACACCCGAGGGTCCGCAGATGGCCAGATTGTCGTGGGCATTAATCCAGTCGCCGCCAAGCAATTTTAAGAAGAGCGCGCGATCAAGACCGCGTTCGGCGCGATAATCGACATCTTCCGGGGTTGCTTGGTGGCGCAGCTTTGCGAACCTAAGGCGTGCGGCGAGCTTGCGATCGTAGCGAGAACTCCATTCCCGTTCGAGCAGCAGTCCGAGCCATTCGGCGTGCGAGAGATGGTCGGCTTCGCCGTTGGCGACGAGCTCCCCGAAGGCCTTTGCCATGCCGACGAGGCCCATGGAATTCAATTTATCCAGTGTTGGATGAGCAAGCATCTTCCGTTCTCCTTAGTGGTAATAGCGAGGTCCGCGTACGTTGGCGTGGTGGATTGGTTCATGAGACGCCGTTCCATTTGAGGCAGCAGTTCGATCGAGGTGATTGTCGAGGATGGAGCGCACCGAGCCATAGGTCCGTGCCCCGATCTCCAGTGCACGGCCGCAAGCGGCATTGACCCTGTCGCGGCCAAAGCTCTTGTTGAGGCGGATGATCCCGAGGCAGGCGCGAAAGCCCTGCTCGGGATGCGGCCTGTCGGCAAGAATGCGCTCGCACAACAGCGCAACATCCGGCCCCATGGCAGAGGCTTCGCGTTGAATGCGTTCGATCGTCCAGTCGGCAAAGCGGCGATGCGCCGAGGGCATATGATCGGGGATCGTCGTATGCTTTCCGTTTCCGCTGGAGCGGCGATGAGCGGCAATTCGCTCGCCCCTGTGGAAGATCTCGATCGTATTGGCGGTGATCCGAGCCTCGACCTGCTCTCGGGCGAAGCGATAGGGGACAGAATAGTAGTGCCGCTCGATCTCGACGTGATAATCCAACCCCGCACGCCGGATACGCCATTCTGCAAAGACATAACGTTCCACCGGCAGTGGTCGAAAAGCCGGATGATCAAGCTCTTCGAACAATTGGCGACGAGTGACGCCAACCCGGCGCAGAACACGCTTGTCGTTGAGATCATGCAGCAAATCGGCAATTGCCGCATTGACCTCTGCCAGGCTGTAGAAGGTGCGATGGCGAAGGCGGCCCAGCAACCAACGCTCGACGATACGAACCGCAGCTTCTACTTTCGCCTTATCGCGAGGGCGTCGCGGCCGAGTTGGCAGAACGGCGCTGACGTAATGGGCCGCCATCGCACAATAGGTCCGGTTGACCTGGGGATCAAAGTGACAGGCCTTGATAATCGCTACCTTGGCATTGTCGGGAACGAGCAAGGCTGGCGCGCCGCCGAAGAACTCCAGCGCCTGGATATGGCATTCGATCCAGTCGGGAAGCGTCTCGCTCCCAGCGAGCATGAGCGTATGACAGGCTTGATGCGCCCATAACCGCCACGAACAGATGGGCCTGTCGTGTCTTACCGGACAACCGATCGACAACCACGGTGACCGTGTCGCCGGCATAATCGACGAACAGCTTATCGCCGGCCGCATGATCCTGCCGCATCGTCACCGGCAGCTTCAGAGCCCAGCCGCGGTAAAGGTCACAGTAGCGGCTATAGCGATAGCCGTCCGGATGGCGGCTGATGTACTCGCCCCAAAGGATCTGCAGCGTCATATGCTTACGCTTCAGCTCGCGATGGACGTGTGCCCAATCCGGCTCAGGCGCACGACGATGGCCCGTCTTCGTCCCGGCCGCTTTGTAAAGCGCCGCCTCCAGGACTGCATCGCTGAGGTCGTCACCCAAGGGCCACGAAAGCTTCGCCACCGCCGCACGCCGAAGCGTCTCACGCACCGTCGAGGGCGCAGCGCCAACTCGCACCGCAATCGACTTATGCCCAAGCCCTTGCTCAAATCGATATCTTAATATCTCGCGGACACGCTGCATCTCCAATCTCTCCGCAGGCATCCCGTTCCTTCCTCGTCAACGTCGAAGGAAGAAACTTCACACCTGCAGACAACCCTTGCCAGATGCCTTCGAAGGGGGCGGCATCATCTCGGAATCAGGGGGCGACTAATCCTCGGAATAGAGGGGGCGGCATCATTTCGGAATCGGGGGGCGGATTGCCTCGGAATTTGCACCCGACCGAGGTCGAAGCCTTGCGGGCCGTGAACAAGCACCTGCTTGCCTATTTCAACGGCGACTACCGGCGCGACGGCGCGAAGCTCGAAGCATCATCCGCCGGCGATGCGCTGTTCCCCGGTCTCAAGCCGATCTTCCGTAAGGGGAAGAGGATCGAAGTCGAGCGTAAAGGGGCGGCGGCATGAGTGAGATATTCAGCGGAGTCTCACTGTTCCATGGACGTCTCTATAGGAACGTTTGCCTCTCGGGCGGCGATAATGAACGCTTCTCGTGCCTCTCGCGGCTCGCGTATCCCTGCGTCGACGTCAGCGCAAATTTGAAGTGCCGACATAAAGGCTTTTCCTTCCGCCGTCGGCCATGCATTCAGCAGGATGTCGCGCGCTTCATTCGTCGTGTTGACCATCAGCATTTGGCCGGTCCGCTTGCAGACCACCAGAATCGGCGAATCCCAGCGCCTATTGCCCATTGCCCAACCCTCGAGAACTGGAACGATGGTACTTTAAGGCAGTTGCTTGCCTGCGCAAGACAAACAGATGTGAAAGCGCGGAGGGATCCCGCATGACCATCGCCGTCCAAAACCATTCATCCGCCGCTGAGATCGTCGGCTAACGCGGGCGCATCCTCGGGTCATCAACCCGCCGGTCAAGGTCACGCGCGAGGTCCTGGAAGCGGAGGACGCCAAG
The DNA here is from genome assembly GCF_012641395.1 of Rhizobium sp. P32RR-XVIII. Taxonomy (GTDB): domain Bacteria; phylum Pseudomonadota; class Alphaproteobacteria; order Rhizobiales; family Rhizobiaceae; genus Rhizobium. The sequence continues at coordinate 67,480 of NZ_JABAIH010000009.1, forward strand.
ATAGCTTCCCTTTGCCAGACGATCCGCGTTCACGAGCAGATGCAGCAGCAGAAGCAGTCGATAATCGACCGGCTGAAGGAAGAGCTGCAGCAGGCCCGCAAGAGCGAGGACATCCTCAAGGCAGAGCTTCGCAAGGCGCAGGCCGGAGGAGCGTCAAAGGTTCAAGGCTTCGACGGCTGCGAGGAGATCGTCGCCGAAGTGATGAAGGGTTGGCCCGATCTCACGATGGCGCACATCAGGAACCGCCGTCGGGCGGAGCACATCGTCGCGTGCCGTCACGCATGCATCATTGCTCTCGCCGATCGCATCCCTGACATGACGCATTCTGAGATTGCCCGGTTCATGGGGATGAATGGTTCCACCGTTCGCTATGCGATCAAGAAGCACCGCGCAGGGATGGGCGAGATCGAATGACCGAGCATCACGAGGCCCAAGCGATCTTCGCAGAATACGGCATCGAAGTGGTGCCGGCGAACGTGATGCCGGCCAACGGGCAGACGCGCGCCATCGCCACGCTTGACCGCATCAGAAACCGCCATGGCGAGGCTCACGCGAGGTTTGTGGTCATGACGCTGTCTGAGACCGCCAACAACAAGGCCTTTATCGATGAGACCTCCCTATGGGTAATCAGCGACATGGTAAGGGCGGCGGCCAAGAACCACCCCGAGCTAGTCGAGAACAATGTCTCCGCCTGGTTCGCCTTCTTCGACGGTCTACCGCTGGGATGGCTTCAATACTGGGCTCTGGACCTCGACGGCGTCATATCGAAACGACACGCCTTGGGCGGGATGATATACGAACGGATGCGCCGGCCGTTCGGAGCCTTGGCGGTCCAGCCTGATCTTCTTGATGACAGACGAGGTGCGGCATGATGACAGGACGTGACATCGGTGAGCGTTTCATCCGGGCTGTGGAGATCAGCTTCGCATCAGTCGGCCCGAGGGTATCCAGCCGCGCTGCCTGGATAGAGTATCCATACACCCAGGCAGATAAGAACGGCTGGGCGCTGAACGGCTTGCGGAGGAGCGGAAAGCCTTCTGGGCCACCATGCGGACACCTACCGCCCGCGACATCACTGAGGCCGAAGAGACGCAAGGCTGGCTATCCCATGTCACCGACGAGAGCGAGCGGCGGTGCCTCACAGCATTGGCATGGTGCTCAGCTCGGAAGCGCTATTTCCAGGACTGGTGCAAGGAAGAATGCATTCATCCCGAGACCGGTCGGCGCCGAAAAGCGCGGGCAATCTTGCGTATTTTGTTAGCTTTGCCTCGCAAGCCATTGCAGCATAACGAAATCGACGTTTTTTCCCTGTTGCCTGATGACCCGGAAATCAGCGATAAGGATGTCATCATCGCAGAAGGTGCGACACACTGGCGGGACGCTGAGGCAAAGCCGATGGCCTGCGACTTTGACACGACGCTGGAGCGGTTCGATTGGGCTGAGGCACAAAATGCCCGCCGCCAGCGTGAGGCCCGGCGGAAACAGGCGGCATAGCGCGTCTCCGGCTCGAAAAGCGGCCGGGCGGGCAACCTTTCGAGGCGGCGTCTCAGCATCGACTGGGAAGCGATGAGAGTTAGTTGTAAAGGCCGTTCATACCGCCGCCGCCACGAACAGGGCCGATCCCTGCGGGAGTTGCGTAGGTAGTATTCTCCGCACTGGTCGTTGTGCACCCCGAAAGGGTCAATAGCGCTATTGCGACCGCAGCTAAAAGGTACTTCAGAGGCATGGCATCGTCCTATCATCAGAGACTGTGCGGGCCTCAGGGGCCAGAGCACGGATACTCCCTCAACTGATCGGCAATGGCAATCGGGGCGGCTATAATCAATTCGAGGCAATGCCTCAGCACAGGTCGGCTCCGGCCTCTGAATGCAGGCGGTGGTTCGTCACCGGGGGCGTTCAAGCCAGCGCGTGAACACACGGTGCAATCGGCGGCGTGGCCACAAAGCCGATTGTGGAGCCATCATCCAGCCCGCCCCGTAACCCGGAGGCGGGCTTTGTCGTAGCCAGCATTAATGGCTGGCCGGCAGGAAAGGGGTTACCAACGTCGGCTAGTGCGCCGCACGTCGACGATGCGCCCATCCCTTTGACGGACCCCGATCTCGTAGCGGTTCCCGTTGCGGATTGCGCGATAGGTAAAGTACCTCCCTCGGCAATTATCCCGAAGGACGTCGCGAAAGCCCCGGGTACGAAGCAGCCGCGCACCCTGAGGGCAGGTTATCGGTCGTCCGTGGTTTCAGTACTTTGACTTACTCGGAAATCCGCATGGCACTTTTTGAGTTTCAGTTCTTGGAGGCGATAAGCGCATGGCCGTAGCTAGTCGCATAGAAATGGCGAAGGCGCTGAGAGGGCAAGCCCTAGGACCTTGGTCCACTACACCGCGCTTTCGCCTAGCTGAGTGACGAGGAAGCGTTTTGGTTACTGGGATACCGCTCCTCGTAGCCCTCCTCCAGGGGGAAGGAGGCCACGGCTTAACTCACCGTCCGGGTCGTGGCCTCCTTGCTGTCATCGTCCCAAATGACACCCCGCGGGTTCAGATCAGTGTCGGTTCGGGATCGGGGTTTATCTCTTCGATGATGTCGGGTGTGTCGTTCTTTGGCGAACCGACTTTTCTGTCGATCGGCCACATCGTCATCGGTTCGGAGGGGAATGGTTTCATCAGGTCGTTTGGATCCGGCTCTGGCGACAGCCAGCGGTCATAGTCCTCCTGATGCAGAATGACCGGCATGCGGTCGTGGATCGCGGCCATCATCTCATTCGCGGGGCATGTAACGATGGCGAATGTGCGAATTTCAACGCTGGCCGCATCTCGAAATGTTTCCCAAGCGCCAGCAAGCGCAAAGGGTTTTCCGGACTTCATTGCAACGGCATAGGGCTGCTTGTTCTTGCCGGTGCCGAAGATGTCCTTCCATTCGAAGAAGCCGTCTATCGGTATCAGGCAGCGCCGCGCGCGGTAGGCAGACTTGAACATGCCGTTGGTGGCGATGCCTTCACAGCGCGCGTTGATCGGTGGCGGCCTTCCGCCGGGCTTCATCCATCCTGGCATCAATCCCCATCGGGCACTGACGAAGATGGTCCCCATCGTGACAGGCTCCCGCACCAGGTCTTTGATGATGATCGGGTAATCGAGGGAAGGGGCGCCGTTATAGCGGGGAGCTGATTGGAGAGGCCGAGTGCTGCCTTCCGATCGGCGAACGCGAACGCGTCCATCATGCTTTCAAGATTGGTTTTGATGAATACGCGTCCGCACATGCCAGAGCTCGCTCACGTGTTTCCGGGGGCGCATCTAAACACGCCCATTTGTTATTCGGCAATGAGGTTGCGGTTTAGCGGTCGTACTTCGGCGACCAGCCACGAACCATCCCGCGGCTAATCGCGCTTTCCGTCAATGCGAGCTGAAGCCTGAGGTGGCGGATATCGGCCAGCAATGTTGCTATCGTTGCCTTGGCATCCTCGTCGTGAAAGGCGAGGGCAGCTTCGACCTCGTAGTCGACGTCTTCTTTCGTGGCCGGCTGCATCAGAGAACGAGCCCCTCAGCCCTGGCCGTATCAAGGACTAATTGGATCGCGGTGTCGGGATCGTTGTCACAAGCAAACCACGCCGGTTTACCTGAGATGTCTTCTCCGTTGATGATCGATCTGAAGGCGCCGCAAGCCAGTCCGCGCTTGCAATCCATTGCGACTTCCAGCTGACCCATCGGCGCTCCGGAACCCATGTCGTAGGCGCCGGCAACGAAGAGGTGCACCTGCTCGATAGCCGCGCCGGCCTTCAACGCAGCAAGCAGACGTGGGTGCGCGTCGGTGATGGTGACTTCGCAAGGCGGCGTCCAATAGGTGCCTTGCTCCAATTCTTCATCGTTCGGCTGCCGAGGCATATCCGTTCTCCATTCCCAAAAATGTTTAGCTACCGGCCGGGAGCCGTATGTTCTTATTATGTTCTCATTTCAGGAGGAGTCAACAAGGCGCGACTATGAAGCGTCGGAGCAGGTTCAGCGCTTGGGCTATTCGGAGCGATGACCGCTTGCGGCCTTTATGAGACGTCGAAATAGCCATTAGTTATCAGCGGGTTGAGTAATGATCTGTGGTTTTGCTACCTAATGCCGCTAAGTTGGACATGTCACAGCTTGTCTGGACCGGTGTCAGGACGTTCGCAAGCAAGAGACCGCAATGCATGCCAATGAGTGACCTCTCGTCCCGTTGAAACATCTGTTCCACTCAAATGAGGGCCATCCGTGCGCTTCCTTAGGCGGTTTTCCAGACTACGTGCGGGCCTATGGTTCATCCCGCTCACTTGTGTGCTGGCCGGCGTTGCCCTGTCGTTTGGCACGATCGCGATCGACCAGACATACGACTATAACCTCGTGCCGCAATGGCTCAGTGGTGGGCCGGATGCGGCTATCGAAATCCTCGGAACAATAGCGGCGTCAATGGTTAGCCTCGCGGCGCTTGTGCTGACAATCACAATGGTTGTCGTGCAACTCGCCATGGGCCAATTCTCTCCTCGAATCGTCCAGCGAATCCTTCAGGACAAACCAAGTCAGCTCGCGATTGGCATTTTTGTGGGTACATTCGCCCACGCCATGCTGGCACTCCGTGAGGTGCAAACGGATGCTCAAGGCGTGGTTCCGGGCGTCGCGGTTCTGGTCGCTTTCGTACTTGTAGTGGCAAGCATAATGATTCTGGTCTGGTATGTTAATCATATCGGGCGCGCACTCAGAGTGTCGGCACTGATTGAGCTTGTGGGCAACGATACCCGCAAGCTGCTCGACCAGATCTATGCGGACGTTGGTGCTACGAACTCCGACGGGTCAACGATCCCCGCTCCCACATCGGGGGTGATCATCCGAATAGACCACGACAAGCTAGTCCGAGTTGCCAAGGCCGGCGGCTGTGTTCTCACGCTGCGGCCAGCACTGGGGGAGTTCGTGCCGGCTGGCGCCCCACTTTTTGAGATCACCGGAAACACGGCGCGCCTCGACGTGAACGCAGCGATGCGCTCGATCGAGCTCGGACTTGAGCGCACCCTTGACCAGGACATGGCCTATGGTTTGCGACTGTTGGTTGACATTGGTGAACGGTCGCTGTCGGACGGTCCCTTCCAAGACCCAACGACGGCGGTACAGGCCATTGACCGGCTGCACGATTGCCTTCGTCAACTGGCGCCGCGTCCTTTTCCAGATGGTCGATACCGCGACGAGGCAGGCGAGGTGCGCCTGGTGACGTCGTCGATGACATGGGAAGACTACATTCACCTCGCCTTCGATGAGATCCGAATTGCTGGTTCAGGCTCGCCACAGATTGCACGACGGCTGCGCGCAGCACTCGAAGACTTGCTCGCTGTCGCTCCGCCCGAACGCAAGCGGCCGCTGCAAGAACAACTCGACTTGCTGCGGTCCGGGATCGGGGGTTCGATGAGTGAGGCTGTGGACCGGAACAATTCTTCGCAAGCAGACCCAAGCGGACTCGGCTGATCAGGGACGAAGGTTGCATCAGTGTCTGCTTCGGGATCTAATCCCGTCGTCACTCATCGACTCGATGCGAACGGCTTCTATTGGCGCCAAGCGGACATTTGGGCCTCCCGTGGACTCTTTAAGCATTCTCTGATGCACTGAGGGCATGACAAAAGCCCCTCGGAAGACGTCCAAGCCTCTCCTCAGTGATGCCGGCGCACCGGTTCGATCCCGGCCGCGCAAGCGCCGCGATCCTGCACAGCCAAACCTTCCCCTTGATCCCATGCCCGATGGGATCGAGCCATGCCTTGCGCTGGTCAAAGGCAAAGTGCCGAAAGGTCCGGATTGGGTCTATGAGATCAAGTGGGATGGATACCGCCTGGCGGTTCATATCGAACCCAAGGGTGTGCGGATCATCACCCGCGGCGGGCATGAATGGACGCATCGCTTTCCTCGCATTGAGGAGGCCGCGAAGCAGCTCGGCGTGAATACGGTCATCCTAGACCGGGAGGCGGTTGTCTTTGACGAGCAGGGCCGGTCTGATTTCGGGAGGCTGCAGCAATCGCTCGGCGGCCGGGGTGGAAAGCAGAATTCCTTCGAAGCGTCGTTCGTGGCCTTCGACCTGCTGTACTTCGACGGGCACGATTTGACCAATATGGATCTGCAGGCGCGGCGGCACCTGCTCGAAGGTTTTGTCACGGATCCGAATAGCGTCATCCGGCTATCGGAAGAGATTGAAGCCGATGGCGACAGGTTCCTTGCTGCAGTTTGCGAGCTCGGCCTTGAGGGCATCATCGACAAGAATCGGCACAGCACCTACCGCTCCGGCAGGCTGGGAGATTGGGTCAAGGTCAAGTGCCTCCAGAGCGACAGCTTCGTGGTTGTTGGCTACGAGAAATCTGCCTCGGCGACCCGTGGAATTGCGAGCCTGCTACTCGCAGGGCGCAAGGGCAATAGTCTCGTCTACGTTGGCGATGTCGGGACCGGATTCAAAGAGCGCGATCTAATCTATCTTTCGGAGACGCTCGACAGTCTCAAAACCAGCAAGCCAGCCGTTCACGTCAAGCGAAAGAACATTGTGTGGGTACAACCGACGCTAATAGCCGAGATCGAATATCGCGCTTGGACCCACGACGGGAAGCTCCGGCATGCCTCGTACAAGGGGCTTCGAGAGGAGCAGGACGAGGCGGCGATCTATGAGATCGCGTAAGAAACCAAACGGACGCTTCTTCGGAGTTCCTTCCATGCTCCTTTAAGATGCCAATGATCTGTTCGTCCGTGAATCGGTTGCGGTTCATGGTCCTCTGAAGGGCCAAGGCTTGCTTCAAAATGGATTATTTCAACGGGCAAGGACCTGCTGTCTGGTCCGTTAGCGTACTCAGCATCCGACATAGCTGCGTTCGCGGGAACCGTTCACCCGCATGGTGGTTTGGATTTGATCGAGGTCAATCATGATCTCGATTATAGGAGAAACGATTATGCCATCAACCAGCGGAACACAGGGCAGCAAAACAAGCTCAAAGTCCGGCGGGGGCAAGAGTGCCTCCAGTAAAGACAGCTCGGCTTCGAGCGGCAAGCAAGGCGGTTCTCACGAGCAGCACGTAAAGGCTGGCGAACAGAGCCACAAGAATTCGAAATAGAACCATGAACGAGCCGGTTTGGAACTGGCTCTTTCATGACTTGGATCACATCCGTAATCCCGGAGGCAAACCAATGAGCACGAACGATCAGAACGCCACACCCCGAGCAGCGCCGTCCCAAGGACGTCGGTCCGGTTGCCGGGAAACCGGAGGCGGCTGACAAGGAATCTTTGGCCCCGCCACAGTACAACCGCCGGGCTCTAAAGATGAGAGCGCGCGGCCGATCGTTAATCCTGTTAGCGGCGGCACGATCTGAACGGAATTCGCAACTAATCGGCCCAGGTCGGTGAGGTGGCCGCGACACCGGTGCCGCGCACAATAGCTTGCCACTTGATTGGCGGAGAGGCCTTGCCCAGTTTTACCGATGGCTCGCGACCCCAGACACGAAGCTTGCCGAGCTTCGAGACGAAAGCGTGCAGACCATCCTCTCGCGCAAGGGCTAGTACGCCGTCGTCGAAGTCGTCGGCGATCCCGGCCTTTTCAAGCAGGGGTAGCGCAGACTGGTCGTAACCGATGAACTTGCAGTGCTGGAAGGCGTCGGCGACGAAGTCTCGCGCCGTTGCCTCCTTGATGATGTCGTTGATCCCCTCCGCCGAGGTCAAAATTGCAACAGCGTCAAATAGCACCGACGGCCCGCCGTCGATCATGTGATGCGCTTCAACCCAACAAGCCGTCAGTCTTCGATAAGGAAACCGGCCTGCCCATCGAGGCGTCGGGACGGAAGCTCGGCGGTCTGACCCGTAAGGACGCCGACGACATAGCTGCGCAGCTTAACGCAGCCTTCATCGATCACATCTCCGATACGAATTTGGAACAATGAAGGAGCAACGTAGTTGGGCCGCATCTAACCAAGCTAAATGGGAGGATCTCCAATGCTCTTGAAACTCATCACGGTCTCTGCTCTTTCGATTGGTCTTGCAACATCGGCGATGGCTCAGGCCAGCGGCGGTTCCGGTTCTAGTGGTTCTGGTACCACGAGCGGCTCCGGCAACACCGGCGGTTCTGCCGGCCAAAATCAGAACACGAGCGGTAACTTCAACGGCGGGACTGATGCCGCCGGCGGTGATATCAGAGAGTCCTCGGACTGCGTTCAGGGCAAGACCGCAACCAACAAGGCGGGCAAGCCCGTACCTGGTACAGCCAAGCGCGCCGGTGGCAACTGCCAGTAACATCCAACGGGGCGGACGACCATTAAAGACCTCGCACAGTGCGTGCGAGGTCTTTATCGCGCGGCCGATTTGAAGGCGTTAGGTGTGGCAGGGTGTGGCAGCCTCGATTGATTCTTCACGAAAATTATTTCAGCCTAAGTGTGGCAATCATCGCTGCATCTATTTGAAATCGCCTGATTTCGATATTTCGGGCGAGGCCTCCAAACCTTCTTTCACCCCATTGTAAGTGGTTGATTTTGCCGCTGAAATTCTCAGGTGTGGCAATTTGGACTTGAACCGTTCCGCCACACCAAATCGAGGTGTGGCAGTCCGTTCCTGTTTTAGCCATCCGTTCCATCGGCCGCCGGCAGCAGTTTCGTGCCGATTCCATCCCAGTTGATCTTCGCAGCTGCTTGTCTGGCGAGACGTGCCCGGTTCGCATTCCGGGTGTAAATTTTCGACGTCTTCGCGTCCTTCCAGCCGAACATCGCTTCAAGCATATTATCCGTCGCTTCGTTGTGGGCGACGTCGGTCGCGAGCCCTTTGCGCACTGAATGCGAGGTCAGATGCGGCATCCCTGCCTGACGCCACCAATCCGAAATGCGATTCCCCAGACCTTCACACTGAATGGCTTTCCGAACTCGGTCACGAGATAGGTGAGGGCCGTAACCTTGTGCATCGCCAAGACGCCTTCGAGAATCGGATGTATCGCGATCTCGATATCCACAGGCGTCCGGTTTCGGTTCTTGAAGAGGCGAAGCTTGAAAGCATCCCGCCGGCGGTGCTGAGGACCGAGGAGCGCAAGATCCGATACGCGCAGGCCGGTGTACATCTGAATGGCGAGGTACAGGGCCGCCTTGGATTGGGCGCCGTGATGTTCGATGAACTTGGCGAGCTCCTCCGGCTTGGCTGTCTCATGGCCGTCGGTGTGAACCTTAAATGGGTCTACCAGCCGCGCGATGTTCGGCGTGATTGGCTTATTGTCTTTCTTCGTCTCAAAGACCTGGCGGAGGACCTTCAAGCGCTCATCGGCGGCAAATGGCGCTTCCTTCTTCCGATCGCGAAGAACCTCGATGTGAGCTGCGGTCATTTTTCGAAGTGGGATGTCAGCGAAGAGGCGATCATCCTTTTCACTTAGCGGCTCTGCCCACATAGCCTCCATGATATTCCGGTGCCGGTCCTGCGTTGTCTTGTCCAGGCTGGTGAAGGCGAGGGAGCGCATGTACTCCATGCAGAGCCACCGGAACGTATTGTGCTTCACAACGACTGGATAGAGCCTTGGCCTCGCCAACGCGCTCCCTGAGCGGCTGTGCGGCTTTGCGGGCCTTCCAATATGCCGTGGCAAACTCTTCGGAGGTGAGAGCCCTGCGCCCTGGCGATTTGCTGGGGGCGAGGGCGCCAAGGCCGACTATGACGCCATCGTCTAGCTCTACCGCGCCGAGAAGTACAAAGCCGACCGCGTGGCCATCGCCGCTACCGATGCCGACTGGAAGAAGATCAACAGCGTCTTCGGCTCCAACGTCGAGGGAGTAGCCGAGATGGGCAGCATCAAATGCCGCTTCGGTGATCCGACCATTCGCGAGCGTATGACCTTCGAGGCGCAATTCACCCGATACGTATCGATGCGGCCAGAGCGCCCGGCCGGAGTTGGATCTGTGATGCAGACATCCTTCGCCTTTCCAATCAAGACGCGCAGCTCGACCAGGTCGTTCGGGTGCTCGTAGGCCGTGAGTTCACTGGCACCGTTGGAATGCTTTTCTCGACCGTGGTCCTCCGACCTCCTGCCGGCAGAGAATGGTAGCAACCGGCATGCTAATCACGGGAACGCCGGTTAATGCGCGCGAACTGTATAGCGACATGATCAAGGCGGTTTCCTCGATCCTCGTCCAGAACCCCGCCTTGGTCCGCTCGCCGTCGCTCGTCGGTGATCAATGCAATCGACCTCGGCAGCTCCGGCGCAAGGCTAAGGCCATCAATTGCGGAATACCGACAAACCATGTTCTCCGCGTTTGATCGGCGTGAAATTCTACAAGGCCCTACAGGGCGATCTACTTGACATGATGAAGCGGCATGAACGTGGCGGTGTTTGCGGACTGGACCTATGAGCAGGTGCGGGCGAGAATCATCGAGGTAGCGGAGACGCTGGCTGCCTCGCCTACGGCTCTCGGGCCGCGCATGAGCCAGGGCGCATTCTTCCCGAGCCGGTAAGGCCAAGCCTCACGCCGACACCAATTTGAGAACCGGGCGGCTATAGCCCGTTGGAGAGCCGCGAAAGCGCACATGTGGGCTTGACCCTGCACTTGGCGCCGAAGCCATGGCCCGCACCGGACGCGGGTGAAACAGCGGCATCATTCGTGTCTGAGGCTCTGCCTGGATTGGTCGCCGGAAACATCCTCACTCGCCCGGGCTTCGGCTCGGGCGCCAATTCGAGCCAAAGCGGAACTTGCTTTAAACACATTGGGGTGCAAAGGTCGTCCATCGAAATTGCTAGTCGAGCTTCGTTTCACGCACCGCGCGTTCAAGCTGATCTTTCCTTTCAAAATCGATTTCTACGTCGTCTGGCGGCAAGCCGGAGGCGATTACCCGTTGGAACGAAGGAAGATAGTATGAGCAAGACCAATGCAGCCGAGATCCGGCGAAGAGCCGAGCGCCAGGTTGCCAACACGAGTGGCGGCGGTCATCTCGGCGGCACCAATTTCGGCCAGGCCAATGATGCCAAGACCTCGGGGGGTAGTAGTCAAGGTGGGAACCGCCGCCCCAGCGGCGGCCGCAAATAGTCAGAGATTGGTTTGCTGACCAATCTACCGAAATGACCATCACAGCCCGTCACCTTAAGCGGTGGCAGGCTTCCCATGCCTGCGTTGTGGCTTCACGCTCGTCCTGGTGCCGCGACACCTGGATTAGCCGTCAGCAGGCGAACGACCTCGGCAGCCAACTCTGTAACATCGTACACAATGGCCGCGCCATGGTTACTGGTGGCGGTCGTGACTATTGATGTACGATCAGGGAGCGCCACTAGGGACACCACCTGATCCGGGTTTATGAAAACAGGCACCGCAGCCTGTCCAATCAGTGTCAATTGCACAAGCCTCATGTCATCCCTCCTGCACGCGAGGTTTGTCTTCGCGGTATCAACGCAAAACACTCGGGAAAGTTTAAGTGGGATGGGTTAGAGGGTCGCTACCTCGATTGCTGAACGCAGGGCGGCCGGACAAACACGGGAAAATCCCGTGAATGGATGAATACCGAAAAAGAAAACAAAGGCCCTTAGGTGGCCGCCCATAGCCCGCCCCGTAACCGGTTTTTCATTCGGAGAGCGAGATGATCGAAACCATCCTCTGGCTAGCGGTCATGCTGCTGGCCGTTCATTGGCTGCTCGACCACCCGCTGCAGAGTGACTTTCCTCTCCGGGCCTAAACAATCGGGCCCGCTGCGCGTTTATCACCTGATCGCCGGCGTAGGGCTGGTCACCGGCAGTGTGTGGCTCGGGTTAGCGGAATGGCTGGCTCACACGATCATCGACGAGGTAGCGGTTGGGGGCGGGACGACGTTCGCTCAGGATCAAGCCTCACAAATCGCCGGCAAGGCCGTCTGGCTCGCCTACCCTCCTCCTGTCCGCAACGCTGCTGCATGGATCGTCTATCTCGCCCTGGTGGCGCTGACATTCGCGGCGGCCGCTCTCGCGGCATGGTGGCCGAACTGACGCTTCTGAAAGGATCGGGTACTCCGACGTATGTTGGAGTTCGGCTATTCTACTTCGGCACGGCGAAAGTTCACCTTTCGCCGTTTCGGACTCTGTTTCTGTAGCGCTCTCGATCCTCTTCGGAGGCACCGGTCACTACATCCTGCCCGAGCACGCTCCGCGACGTTGGAGTGAGCCACGGCTTCGATGGATTTTCTTGTTCCCACAATAGCTTCGCTAGGCGCTCGATCTCGTCGTCTTTCATGAGACGCTCCCAAGGTTAAGCCATGCCATCTGAAAAACGCACGGCATGAGAAGTTCGCTCAAGCCCTCGCCAAAGCCAAGTTTCTCGGCGTCGACGGAGGCTTTGGGAATTTTGTTAGAGTTATCGGAACGGTGGATTCGCTTCGATCCAGCTGTCCGTGTCTTTGTGGTATCGCTCGTGCTTATGGTTGTGCGTCAACTCGGACACCATCAGCCTGTCGTTCTCCAGAAGGAATCGCTGATAGTAATCGTGAACTTCGGCAGCCGTGTTGGCCACGTTTACGAGCCAACATGACAGCTGGTATTTGTGCGCTCCGTGGCGCATGAGGTCACGAAAGAGCGGCCGGTAAAGGGGTGCGCTCTCCTTCTTGACGAGCTCGAAAGTAAGGATGAACGGAGGCATGCTCCCATCCTCTCTGCTACCGGGCCAGGAGGTGCAGGTACCGCCTTCCATGAATGCCGCCTCCGGGCACCGCGATGTCTTCAACCCACCGCTGGCTACCGCCGCCTTAAATAACGCACTCTAGCGGAAATTGGTTCAAGGCAGCACGCCGCTAGAAAATTCTTATCGCGAAGTGCGAAGGCTCCACGATCAGTACAAATGATTTTGCTCACTCTCGCCAATATAAACCGCGGTGGCGCCAGACATCCCTGATCTTCGCTTCGATCTCTTTGAGTGACCGCTCGTCAAAGTCTTGGTTCAAGGTCATAGCCAACGCATGCAAGTCCGTGATTATTCGGCCTTGCCTGCTCGGCCAGATCAGCCTGTCCATTGATTGCGGCCATAAGGTCGTCGTCCATCCCGTCCTCCAAGGTCCCAGGCACGGGGAACGCACGGCATTAGACTTTGTTCTCCGGGGTAAGCCACCCTTCATTCACGGCGTGAAGTGGGTCAGCCGGACTAAAGCAGAGAGCTATCGATCGTCGGGATTTCGCCTGCCTCTACCCTCATCTTCGCTTGTGTAAGTGCGAACTCTTTGGCTTCTGGGTTCGGTGGAGGATCATCGCCAAGGCGGTTCTCGTGATCCGAAATCGGCCGCAGGAGGGGGAGATGAACTCGGCAATGTCTTCTATCCCCGATAGCTCCTCCTGGGCTGGTTCATCGGATATCGGGCAAGTGTCGCTGTACCAATTCATTCACTCCTCCCCAGGTTGCATTGGAGGTTGGCGCAAGTGCTTCCCGGAGGCAAGATGGCTTCGCTAGCTGATTGTAAGTAGGAACACTTTTTGAGTGCCTTCGCGGAAAGCTTCGTCGTTGCCGATGCACCAGTGCCCTTGGTGAAGTTCTTCACACCAGCGGATGGTGACATCATCACCTTCGCAGGAGATACCAACCAGTATGTGGTGGCCTCTGGTGACTCCGACGTATTAAACGCTGGCACGATCACGCTGCAGAATCCGGGCCGTCGTCAGGCTATCCGAGCCTCTGCGACGGCAATCACCGTTGTCGGCAACTCCGCCCGCAACATGTTCTTCGCCCGCTCCGCCCTCGCTCTTGCGACCCGTGCCCCGGCGGCGGCGCAAGGCGATATGGCGGCCGACCGCATCATCATCACCGATCCGCTCTCCGGTCTTTCCCGTCGAGCTCTCTTTTTACGAGCAGTATCGCCAGATCCAGTACGAGATCGCAGCGGCCTGGGGCTGCGCAGCGATCAAGAAGGACCACATCGGTCTGGTGCTTGGCTGACCGGTCTTAACACCGGCCGGGGCTTCGACCCCGGCCTAATTCTCGTCTGCTGAGGCTCGACCTGGTGAATTACCCTCAGGCTCGCTAATGGCTTGATTTAGGTTGATGTTCAGCAAGTGGCAGAGTTCTTCTGCCTCAGCCCTCCGGAGCCCCTTGAGTGGCGTTCCGGGTGGCATCTCGGCAAGCAGACTGGTGTGAGAGTCGACGACGTCCCAGCCGGTCAGCAAATTTCGCGTCAAGTTGTATCTGTTGGTGCTCATCGGACAATCGAACGCAATCTCGGGCGGTTTGTTCCAAGCAAAAACTCATTCAACCGGAGAACGAACATGGAAACGAATAGGTTGATGCGATGTGGATTAGATGGGCTAAGAAGTTTTTCGCTACCGCAGAGCTTTGGCGCTGTAAGCGGCGGCCAAGAATTCCTCGTAGCCGGCAACCCTTGGCGACGACTGGTCGGGCGCTTCGTCAAGAAAGGTGCGAGCTTCGACGTTTAAATCCGACCCGGGTTTCACCAGGCGGACGAGCGGCGAGTATTGTGCTAACCACTGGTTTTTATGTGTCTTCACGTCGAACAGTAGCGTTGGCACATGGCACAAAATGCTAAATATCGCCATGTGGAAACGACCGCCGATGTGCAGACAGCATCGGGACAATGTCTCAGCAGCCTTCTCGATACTGGCGGTTTCAGCGAAGATACCGCCCCGTGCCACTATGTCCCGCTCGAATTCGGCGAGGCGATCAACGGCGTGCGTGAGGACTATGGGGCGCAGGGAAAGCGTGTCACATGCGTCAATTGCGGCTTTGAATATCGTGATGTCATCCGCCGCATCGTTGCGAGCGCCAGTGGTTATCAGACAACCATCTCGCTCAGAGGCTTGGGACGGAGGGATGCGTAGAAAGGCGGCATCCGGCAGAAATCTTACATTGTGATGACTTGCCGATATTTCATCGCGTGCCGCAACGAACTTCAGCGTTTCGAACAGCATGCGAAGATAGACGTCCCGCTCGTCTGAGTAGATTGGGATGGTACCGTTCAAGACGGCATAGGGTATCCCTATTTGCTGTGCAAGGAGCGCTGGCGTGAAAAAGGTTGCAAGGCCCTCCATTGTCGTCTTGGGATCAAGAGAACCTTCCGGTTGGAGGACCACGAAACTGGACTCCATGATGGTACCGAGGGCGTTGTCGCCATAGCCAACCCGCAGACGGTTCTTGAGTTCATCTTGATCTGGATTTTTCACGGCGATGCTTATCGCGAAATCTTCTCGAAAGGCTGAGAACCGAAACCCAAGTGACGTGATCGCGGCTTCAGGGAAGATCTTGCGGATCTTATCTTTTAACCCTTGGCTCGTTAGCCGACATCCGATGTTGACCCGGAAGTCCGTGTCATTGAATAACGCCAGCTTGAAATTGCCGTTTGAACTTTTCGCCCGCGCCAATTCCTCGACGAATGTCCGGTAATGGGTCCAGAAGCCCGAAGTGTCGCCGGCAAGTTTTCTGTCACAGAGGTCGAGCGCGTGGCCATACATTTTCTCATCGACAAGCAATCCGACAGCTCGCCGAAGTTTGGCGTCCTGATGCGGCTTGTCCTTAACGGCCTCAAAGATGTGATTTGCGAACTTTTGCTTGTCTTTGCCTTTGCTGGCCTTGCCGAGGCGCCAATGAATGGCTGAAGAGATAGCGCTTAGCATGGCGGCCGAGAACCTTCTAAACACATCGAATGAAGAAAATCTAAAACTGCATAGACAGGTTTAGAGATCAAGCGCTGAGTATTCAACGATAATCACTATCATTTGCCAGCGCCTGCTGAATTCGCTCCGGCCGATGAAGATAATCCGTAGGCATGTACTCGGTACACTAGCCACCGCTCCCTGCGCCTTCTCCACCAAGGAACACCAATGAACCGCTCAAACTTTTACGCGGCGTTTCGCGGCCCCGCGGAGGCGGAGACCCTGCGTAGGGTCCCGGGCTGATGGTTTTTAGACCTCTTCGCTCCATCTCGTCTGTTACTCCTCTGTCTTTTGGACCTCACGGAAGCTCTCGATCTCTTCCGGCTCCTTCTCATCTATACGCGTAATCTCGTTCCTCGCCTCGCCCTGCGTATGAAGCAGTTGGTCTAGTTTGGCGTGAATGGCTTGGGTGTCTCGGTGCTCGGCGCGCTGGATGAACAACGTCATCAACCATGTGGCAAGCGTGGCAGCGCCATGCCACTCCAATGTCTTCGGGCTGAAGACGAGCCATCCGATGGCATAAAGGAATACGATCACGAAAGCCGATGGACGAGCAGTCCAAGTACCTAGGTGTGTCAAAAAGGATTGCCACTGCATCGGGTTCTCCATCCATTGCTGGAGCCGCAACCCGCATCACGCATCCTAGTACCACCTGATGCCCCAAAGGCCACTCGCTGAGGCGGGCTTCACTTTCAGGAACACCCCACCATGCACGCACAACTTCCACGCGGCGCTTCGCTGCGAGGGTGGAGACCCGGCATAGGGCTGGGGCCTTACCGGGTCTCCATGCCGCGCCGGGTCAGCCACCGGCGCAGCACATTCAATGCTGCGTTGGACGTCGATACAGACTTCTTTAGGAAAAGGCGAGGACCGGTGCAGAGATGATTGCCAGGGCAATGATCGAGGCCACTGCCAACTTAATTCTGCGGATACGCCGGGTACGCACACCAGTCCAGTCATAGACCATTTCGAAGATCCTCATGATCATCGGGCACAAGCGGAATCGACTTCCGGCATTGTGCTCACGCCAAGTCACTTGTTGCAAGTGGGACCGCCTATCGCGCCGGTTGCTTGCCTGAACCCTTCGACAACGATCTGGATCATCCAATGGATCCTGCAAAGGACGGGCGGCAAGTGTCGGTCTTTCTGTGAGCATCGTCGCGGAAAACCGCAATTGTCCCCGATATTCACAGGGCTCCCCTTGCTTTGGAAAGCAAAGTTCTGACAGAAAATGTAGGATTCACTCAGCCGTGAATTGCCGTGGCTCCAAAAACGGCGGGACGGTTGGCCCTTAGCTTGGACACCTTGGGTAGCCAACCATCCCCTTCTTGTCTTGCTCCAGTGGAGTGGAGCAGTCACGATGGGAACCCATATTATGGGAAATCTTCAAGTAGCTAGACTGAACTACCAGGGCCACGTCATCGCAGACAAAGGCGACATGCTGTCCTTGACAGACATGTGGAAGGCAGCGGGCGGTGAAGACGCTCGCCGCCCAAGCGATTGGCTGGCGCTTTCCAGTACCAAGGAATTCCGCGAGGCAGTGGAAGCGACTTTGGATGCCGGAAATCCCGGCATCCAAGTAAAGCGTGGCGGTCGCGGCGTCGGCGGCGAAACGTTCGCCCATTGGCAGATTGGCTTGGCCTATGCCAAATACCTTTCTCCTGACTTCCACATGTGGTGCAACACCCAGGTGCGTGCCGTTATTGAAGGGAAAGTTCCCGCTACCATTCCGGCCAATGTCGTTGAAATGCTCCGACGCACTGACGGCATCGCCAAGATGCTCGCTCACACTTCATTGATCTGCCGGCGGCCATAAGTGCTCGGAGCTCGACAAGGAGCACTATCACTTCATCGTCGAAGGCGACGGAAACGTAGTTCGCGGCGATCACACGATTGCCGACAACGTGAGCACCGTCAACGACGACTATGCAGCTCATACCCTGCGGGCGAACACCGGCTCCATCGGCGTCTCCATGGCTTGCATGGCGGGAGCTGTCGAAAGCCCGTTCAATGCCGGCAAGTTCCCGATGACGGAAACACAGTGGAACCGGGCGATAGAGGTCATCGCTCACCTCGCGGACTTCTACCATATCCCTGTCACCGATAAGACGATCCTCTCCCATGCGGAGGTGCAAACGAACCTTGGCATCCAGCAGCGCGGCAAGTGGGACGTGGCTCGGCTGCCGCTCGACCCCAAGACCGTCGGCGCCAAGGCTTGCGGCAACAAGATGCGGGAGCGCGTCAAGGAGCTGCTGTGATGAAGTTCTTCATGGACCACAAAGCATCACCCGATTGGGCGGTTCGCCAGCGTATCATCATCCTGTCGCTGCTTTGGATTGCGGCGATCGTCACGTACCTGGCCGTCTGGGGGCGGCCGATCGCACTCAGCGACACCATCGCCATGAACCTGATCCTGCTCTTCGGCGGCATCATCGGCAGCTATGTCTTCGGCGCCGTGTGGGAGACGAACTCCGCCCGCAAGGTGGCCGTTGCCCAGCAGGCGATAGAGCAGGGCGAGGCCGACGCGACTGTTGAGGTGAAGCCATGATCTTTGGCCTATCGAAGCCCTTGGTCGCCGCCATCGCCGCGGGCCTGCTATTTCTCTTGGCAGCAGCTGGCGTTGCATATCTCGCCGTTCGGGACATCCATTCCATGGTCGACCAGGCGGCAGCAAGCGCCACTGAGCTCGCCGATGCTTCGTGGACGGCGAAGCTCGAGAAGTCGAACGCCGAAGCCAATCAGAAGATTACCGACCAGGCCATTCACGCCCTGCAAATCGAGGCGGAGGCTACCGCGCGCATCAATGCGGCATCACGGCAACTCGAAGAACTGAGGAAACGAAATGCAGCCTTACCTCATGGCGGCGATGTCAGCCTTACCGCTGATCGTGTCCGCTTGCTCCCAGACTAAACCAGAGCCGGTCGTCATAACCAAGGTTGTGACGGCGACGCTTCCTCCTGCATGCCGACGGCCGGCGCCGGCGCTCTTGTCAATGATCAATTGGCATTACGCTAACAGTGAGTGGTGAGTGGCAGTCGGAACAGCGACCAACCAGCTCAAAGGTACTGGTTCACTGTCGGGCGTCGGCCCGTCTCCGGGCCCTAGCCATCCGAACAGCCAAGCAAGCAGAAAAGCCACTGCGGCGGCGAGCACGATCAGGATCCACACACCCAACGTACGCCGTGGTGGCTTGCCGGAATATCGATCAGGATCACTCATTGATCACTCCCGAAGCTGTTCGGGAACCGTGACCGCGCGGCACCAGGATGAGGGCGAATTATCACTGGTGGCTGAGATAGAGGGCTATCCGCGCGGCCATCATGAATAACGCTAGGGATAGGCGAGCGTTCCAGTCGGCTAGGGTGCGGACAAAAGAAACCCCGCCTGCCGTGGAGAGTGGTTGCGGGGTCAGGTCGCCAGAACTGCTGCTGGCTGGATGCGCTGCTAGGAGAGGCAATATGCGCAATCCACCAGTCAACGACCCGAGCAGGCTCTAGGTTCCAGTCCTGTAAACGAGCTGTCTGGGGGGACCAAGGGCTCGTCCAAAAGTGTCGGAGATGGCGAGCCCCTGGTCTTATGGCGACCGCGGATATTGGGTAACGTGGCCGTCACGGCGCTGTGCTTTGGGGGGCTACAGCGCCTAAAACTAAAGCTCCGGGGAGCCCGCTCGTCAATAATCAATCAGGGTTAAGCCAGTCGTTATCTGCCGATCGAAGGGCCCGCTCCTACGGAAAAGCGAGCCCTTGCCGCGCCTCCTGTATCCCCTAGCCATTCAGCGCGGAATCGACCACGCGACATCCGGATAGGTGTCATCCGGTTGAACAGGAGGAACTGCCGCGCCGCCCAGCATCCCAAAGGCATGGCCAGGGGTCGTCCTAAGCATCAAAAAGGACAGAGCCCTGCCGCAGATCACGGCGTCGAGGAGTTTGGGGCTTTGCTTCGGCCGCCGCGGTTTCCGGCTTGGGGGCAAAGGCGCTAAAAGAGTTAAGGCCTGATGTCCGCTGGACAATCATCAGTTAGGATTACCCAGGAGCTCACGAGAAAGGGCTCGCCATGACTGAAGCGAGCCCTTGCCGCTCGGACCTGGAAGGGAAGTGAGGGACTGCGCACCCAAGCGGTCCACTGCCTCAACAATCTGAGTTCGACAATGTTCCTGAGCGGAAGCGCACAGTTGCCGATTAATCTGAGAACTGATGGAACAAATCTCGCATGGGACCATTGTACCCCGTCGGTTCAATTTCTACGGGTGTGGACCGCTTGGGAGACAATCTGCTCTTGCCCTTTTGGGAGGAGTGGAAAATGCTCGATGGAAACGCAACACCGAACATCCTCATCGCAGCGATGGATAGAGAGTCGGCTGAGGCCGTTCTGAATGGCTCCGAGCTGATTGATCTGAAGATCCATCAACAGCTACAGGCTCCTCATAAGCCCATCCAGTACGTCTATTTTCCGGAAACAGGGCTGAACTCGATCATCGTCCACGCGCCGGGCGGTTTGGAGATCGAAACCGGGCTTGTCGGGAAGGAGGGAGTGGTCGGAACGAACGCGCTCGCCGGGATCATACAGTCCCCGGATGAAGTCGTCGTCCAGATAGCCGGCAGCGCCCGTCGCCTGCCGCTGCGCCACATGCAGTCCCTGATTGACGAAAGCGCGGCTCTTGAGGATCTCCTCATCCGCTATTTGCAGACCCTGCAGGTGCAGATCGCCGGCACGGCGCTCGCGAACGGAAGAGCGACGATCGTTCAGCGGCTAGCTCGCTGGCTGCTCATGTGTCAGGATCGCATCGAAAACCCACACCTGGCGTTGACCCACGAGTACCTCTCGACGATGTTAGGCACCCGCAGGGCCGGCGTAACCACAGCGATACATGTCCTCGAAGGTGACCACCTAATACGATCCACGCGAGGTGTTTGCACGATCACGAACCGGCCGGGCCTCATTGAGCGGGCCGGCGGAATCTATGGAGCACCGGAGACGGAATACCGGCGCCTGATCGTTGTGAGCGCAGAAGGTGAGGCTCCGCATGGGACGGAACGCAACTTTCGCTCTAGTCGGGATTCAGGGCGCTACCTTTCTTGAGGCTTCTAAGTCGAGCCTCACGCAACCGTGCGGTTTTGGCCTCGCGCTGAAGGCGTTCCTGTTCAAGGATTGCTGCGGGGCAGACAGGGCCGTCGAACTAGACTTGGAAATACTACCAAGCTCGTCCAAAGGGTCAAAGATGGCGAGCCCCTGGTCTAAATGGCCGCCTCGGATATTGGGTAACGTGGCCGTCACGGGGCTGTGCTTTGGGGGCTCCAGCGCCTAAAACTAAAGCTCCGGGGAGCCTGCTCGTCAATAATCAATTAGGGTTAAACCAGTCGTTATCTGGGATCGAAGGGCCCGCTCCTACGGAAAAGCGAGCCCTTGCCGCGCGTCATGGATCCCCTGCCATTCAGCGCGGGATTGACCACGCGGCACCCGGACAGGGGTGTCATCCGGTTGAACAGGAGGAACTGCCACGCGGCCGAATTGTGCTAAACAAGGCTGGTTCGGTAATGTTCCAAAAAAAGGCGCGCCGAAGCAGGGCAGGTTATGGGAACGGTGACCGCGCGGCGCGACGATTGAGAGTGCGTCTTCGTTGATGGTGGTTAACAGCAAGACTGCCGCACGGTCACCTGCTTAACCAAGTAAGTCCATCTCTGTTCCGGTTCGCTAGCGTACGAAGAAAGACCCCGCTGACTTGTGGAGAGGTTGCGGGGTCAGGTCGCCGGGTTCGGCTGGATGCGGTGGTAGGGTGACACCTGGCGCAATCCGGCAAATTAACGCGCGAAACGGTCGCTGCGTTTCTGTCCGTTACCGTACGATCAAAAAGAAAGCCCCGCCGAAGCGGGGCGAGTTCGCCTGTAGCAACAGTTGAACGACCAGGGCCGTGCGATGTTCCCGTACGGTGGCGTACCGACTAAAAAAGATCGGATGACTGGGGCTCCGGCGGCCTCTCTGCATGGGAGTAACGGGATATCGATCTTCCGGGCAGGCTCCAATGGTTCAACCGGTCAGGAGATCTGCCATGGAACTGTTCGTCGGTCTTGATGTTTCCGTTCGCACCACCAGCGTCTGCGTGATGGACACGAGTGGTAAACTCATCAAAGAGGGCAAGGTTGAGACCGAGCCGGATGCGATCGGCGCCTTGCTTCATGTAATTGGCGACCCCTGTAAGCGTGTCGGCCTTGAGGCCGGTCCGCTTCGCAATGGCTCTACAGCGGCCTGGCAGCCGCAGGCCATCCGGTGATCTGCGTCGAAACACGGCACATGAAGGCTGCGCTCTCGGCTCAGATCAACAAGACCGATCGCAACGACGCCCGCGGCATCGCGCAGATGATGCGTGTGGGGCTTTACAAGCCAGTCCATGTCAAGACCGTCGGGAGCCAAGAGATCCGGATGCTGCTGACCGCGCGCAAGTTCGTGCAGACGAAGATTCTCGATGTGGAGAATAACTTGCGCGGCCTACTACGCAACTTCGGACTCAAGGTGGGAGCCGTGACCAAACTGCAGTTCGAGCGGCGTATTATCGAGTTGCTCAAACAATCCCCCCATCTACGCTTGGTAATCGACCCTCTCCTGAAAGTCCGCCACGTGCTGAGAGAGCAGTTTCGGCACCTGCAAAGGGCCATGGAACGGCTGGCCGAGAGCGACGACACTGCAAGCTGCTGATGACGGCACCGGGCGTCGGGCCGATGGTCGCCCTGAGTTTCCGGGCCGGTGTCGACGCGGTACGGTTCCGCCGGTCGCGCTCCGTTCCCGCCCACTTCGGATTGACGCCCTCGCGCTATCAATCCGGTGAGATCGATCGAGATCGGGGCATTTCGAAATGCGGTGATGCCGCGATACGATGGGCGCTGGTCGAAGCCGCCGGGATCCTGCTGCGAATCTCGAAGCGGAGCTCGCCGTTGAAGGCGTGGGGCCTCACCATCGCTCGTCGGCGAGGCATTGCGAAGGCTACCGTGGCGGTGGCTCGACGTCTGGCAATCATTCTGCATCGGATGTGGGTCGACAACACACCCTATCGCTGGGAGGCCAGTGCCAGTGCCGCCTGAGAGATTGAGTTAAGGGTTCCGCTTCGCCACGGATAGAGGTCCCGTTCAGGGACGAGTGGGTAGGCAATCTCGAGGCGGGGCTGGACGTCAGCTCAGAGCTAACAGTTTCGGAAAAAAGATTGAGATGCCTCTCCATCCGACCCGATCATGAAGCGGTCACGCGCCGACTTCGAAGAGAAGCCAGAGCCCTGGCGGGCGCTCATCACTATCCGGCGTGCTACAGCCGTGACTCTTAAACTATTACAATGACCGTAACCGCGCCGCGTCGACGCGGAGCATAACCTTTTGCTTGACAGACCCAGCCCCAAAAGAGAAGCCCTGCCGAAGCAGGGCAGTTCTCATCAGTATTCAGGGATCGCGCAACCGATCCCGACGCAGGAAACGAATAAGGAAGCCTCAGGTTCCAGCCAGACCATTCGACCAAAAGAAGCCCCGCCGAAACCGGGCAATCTGATCCAGAGGATCGCGCGGCCTTCCAAAAAGGAGCACGGAAGGGTCAAAGCAGTGAGCTCGCCGCGCGATCCCAAATACTAAACGATCAGTGTGGCGCAACGTCCGGTCTGGTAGCGTACCGTGAGAATCAGCCGATGAGGCCGAACGATGCCGCGAAGCTGCCGATGACGCCCGCAATCGCCCCCAGCATGGCCAACCCCATCAGCGTCCCCGTCCGCGATCAAATCGTCCCGACCCTTTACTTTGCTGTGAGCACCTTCCATGTTGCTCACCGGTGAGATTCGGCCTGCGGAGGACCATCAATGAAGTTCAACGGCGTGTTGGCGGCTGCGCTGCTAATGCCGGTGTTGGCGAGTCCCGGTTACGCGCAGGACCAGATCTTCGATGAGCTGCGCTTTGGCGCCTCGACGTCGATCCAGGGCGGCCACGAGCGGGAAGACGGCATCTTTCCGGAAGTCACCGTCTTTTTCGATCCGTTTGGTGCCGATTCCGCCACGACCTGGACCCAGACGCTTGTGAGCCCGCGTATCCATCTCGGTACGTCGATCGGAACTGAGGGCGAAGCGACCCAGTTTTTCACCGGCTTTTCCTGGACTGCCAACTTTACCGAGAAGCTTTTTGCCGAGGCTGGTTTTGGCGGTTTGATCCATACCGGCGAACTCGATCACAACGACGACGGCCCTGCACTCGGCTGCCGTGTCCTCTTCCGTGAGTATGTCGGCGCAGGCTATCGCTTCGACAGTCACTGGAATGTCATGGCTCAGGTTGCCCATTCCTCTCACGCCAACCTCTGCAACGGGCCAAATGACGGCATGACACGTGCAGGCGTGCAGCTCGGCTACAAATTCTAAGCAAAACGATAGGGCCACCGCGTGCGTTACTCACCGGGCGGCGTTCTGTCCGTTCGGCATCCTATTCCTGCATGCGGTTGCAGGCCGCGATAGTTCGGCGGCTGATGCTTCCGGCAATACCACAGCGTGGTTGCCTTACTCTTCTCGACCTCATCAGCAGCCACATTCCCCAGCCGGGCTCGCGCGGCTCATCGGAGAAATTGTCGTCATCGTTCATTTTCTTTCCAGTCTCATTCACGCCTACCGCGGATTTAGAGACATCGGTCCCTTGCGATATTTAACGGCCGAGTTAGTTTCACTTTGTTAAACATTTCTGCCCAATTTCACTCCCTGTGCGTGAGGAGGCGCGATTTTCCTACCAATGCATAATCATTAGTTTCATTTCGAATCATTGATGTCTTTCATCAATACGAATTACTCCGCGATTGCCGCGCTTCAGACTCTGAGATCCGTCAACTCCAATTTGCAAGCACGCAACAACACGTTCAAGCGGCCTTCGAGTTCCGACTGCCTCCGACAACGCACCTTATTGGTCTATCGCAACCACAATGCGCTCGGATAACGGTGCAATTTCCGCTGTTCAGGATGCGCTGGGTTTTTGGGCGGCAACACGGCGTCCCAGGATCGGGGACGACGGTCAGCATAACGATCGACCGCTCTCTGGTTGATCAGGTCTACCCGACGCTGAACGGTGTCATCTCCACCCGCGACCAGTTCGCCTGGGTGATCCGCGCGGCTCTCACTCCCGTCGGAGCACAGTTCGCCGTGAGCGGAACGACTGACGGCTATGCGCTTCTTTCGGTCGAGACCTCGGCCTTTCCGGATCCTCGATCCAGGTCACGAGCGCGAGTTCCACGCTAGCAAGCGGAAGTACGGGCGGACTCGCCACCACCGGAACGGACTACGGTAACCGGCCAGAACTCGTCAGCTTCTTCGACGACCCCTTCAACATCTGCAGCTCGGCGGAGATCTATCTCCCGATCACGATCAACGGCACGGACAGAACCGTGACGATCAACCGCAAAATTGTCGATGACGCGCTTGGCACTACGGATGGCGACATCACGTCGGCCGACGATGTCGTGACGGTCTTCAATGCGGCGATGGCCGCGCAGAACGTCGGAGTGAAGGCGATGAACGAGGGCACATACATCCTCTACGAGATGGATGACACAGTTCACCCGGAGGCCGGCAGCATAACCTCGCTGGGAATCGGTCCAGCTTACGACAACTATGGTGTACTTCCAAATTTCGGCATCTTGGATGTAGACATCACCTCGGATGCGATAGACCTCGACACCTATATCGACGGCGTTGAAACGATGTTGGCAAAGATGACCTCAGCAGCTTCCATGATCGGCAGTTTGCAGACGCGGATTGACATGCAAACGAACTTCTCCAGCAGGCTAATGGCTTCCATCGAATCAGGTGTCGGCAAGCTCGTAGACGCCGACATGGAAGAAGTCGTCGAAGCTCAGCGCTTTGCAGACGCAACAGCAGCTCGCGCTTCAGTCTCTTTCTATTGCTAACAGCTCGCCGCAGAATCTTCTCAGCCTCTTCCGGCAGTAACAAGCGCCTCGCGTTTCGCAGCAGCGGAACTTGCGGACACTTTCTCGGACGCGCAGAAGACATCTCAACTACCACCGCTGTACCCCTCCATGCGGCGGCAGCTCGCGATAGCTCAGAGGCTCATGCCTCCGGCAATACCACCGCGTTATTGCGCTGCTCTCCTCAAAGCCGTAGCAGCCCATTCTGTGCAGCGGATGCCGCTAGCGTCCTCATGGTCGCAGTAGTGCTCGACGTGCACATTCGCGCCTAGTGCGCTCGTGTGTCCCTCAATCGACATCCTGACTTCCTCGCATCTCGTTGTGCCTCATCAGCCGGTGATAATAGGTCCTCGACTATGCGCGACGCTTCCCGGGCCGTGGGACAAAATCCCTGATGCGGTAGCGGCCGCTCCCGGACGTTCGGCCCCTGAGCGCTCCAGCCCACGCTTCGGCCCGGCATCCTCCAGACGACCGCGACCGATCGCCACTTCCCCGTCCAGACGAGAAGGCAGTCATCTCGCTGCAGTTGCCTGCAGAGTTCGTCATCGTCCTCGAGCCGGCGTCCCCCACTTGGCTTGCGATCCCTTGAGCCACCGCTGGTCCTCGCCAATCCGGACGTGCGCCACCCCATCCTCACCAAGATTCAGGGAACCCGACGACCTTATGCCGAATTAGGGGGTCAGAGGAGATTCTATGAACAAAGGCAGGCTCGAAAACTGGCGCCATATCTGTGTCGACATGCAGCGCCTGTTTGCGGAAGACACGCCTTGGCATGTCGCGTGGATGGATTCCGTGCTGCCGCAGGTGCTTGAGATCGCCTCGACCTATCCCGAACGCACCATCTTTACGCGCTTCCTGACGCCGGAAACGAAGGATGTGGCAAACGGCACGTGGCGTAATTACTATGAAAAATGGTGGATGATGACCGGCGAACATCTTCCTGCAGAGATGTTGGAGCTTGTACCCGCGCTGCAAAGGCTGGTGCCGCCGGCTTCTTTTCTCGACAAGAAAATCTATTCCCCATGGCTCGACGGCAGGCTCCATACGGCTTTGCGAACCAGGGCAGTCGAGACGCTGGTGATTACCGGCGGCGAAACTGATGTCTGTGTCATGGCGACGTTGCTCGGGGCCGTCGACCTTGGCTACCGCATCATACTCATCGAGGATGCCCTCTGCAGCGGCGACGACCAAACGCACGAAGCCTCGCTGGAACTGCTGCGAAATCGCTTTTCCGTCCAGCTCGAGTTGATGTCCACGGATAATTTCCTGCGGCAAGCACACGGCTGAGTATCACCATCTCCGCATAACCGAAGAACTCCTGCAATGGCTTGCTATCGGGCCGCAGCGCTGGCGTCCCCAGCGGAGGTGACTTCGCCGAATGATGGTGCGGGCCCCAAGCGGTCAATCCGTTGGTTAGCTTAGCTTGCCGTCGCTTCACTCTCTTCCCAAGCGAGTCATTCACAAGTGACGGCACTTCCTGGACGGCGTGGTGCTCGGGCGAATTAAGCCGTGACACGCGTCGTTCGCTTACGGGGTTCTTGCGGTAGGGCAGCCTGTTGAACATCAGGCCACCGATGTACAATTGATTGTTTAGGATGCCGGTGCCTCTTCGGCGGTGTGGTCCAGCAACTCGTTCGGCCTCTGTTCCTTTACTGAGAACTTCACGCGGTCAGACGCTTGTAGTTCCGCAACGAAGGCATCGACCTTTGCCAGTTCGACTTCGGATCAGGGACCTGCAACGAGATCTGCGTTCCCATGGAGGTGCGGCGCGTTTATGTCTGATGCTCATCGACGCAGCGCTAGATCACCGTCTGAAGACCGAGTTCGACGACCCGGCCGGTGGGAAGACCAAAGTAGTCGGTCGCATTGCTGGCGTTCTGGGCGAGCGCAATGAACAGCCGGTCCTGCCAGAGGGGCATCCCTCCTTTCTTCGATGGAAGGATCGTCCGGCGCGACAGGAAGAAGGACGTAGACATAATGTCGAACTTCAGCCCGAGTTTGCGCACAAGGACAAGTGCACGTGGAATGTTGGGCGTTTCCATGTAGCCGAAGGTGATGACAAGACGGCTGAAGAGAGGATTAAAGCTTTCCAGGAAAATCTTCTCATCGTCCGGCACGAAGGGCCTCGTCGTCGTCACGACGCTGAGGATGACGTTCTGTTCATGGAGGACCTTGTAGTGCTTCAGGCTGTGCAGGAGTGCCGTTGGCGCGCCCTCGACATCGCTCGTCAGGAAGACGGCCGTGCCCGGAACTGTCGGAGGTTTCTTCTGCGCAAGCTTGTCGATGATTACTGCCAGAGGAATCTCGTCTGCCTTCGTGCGGGCGGCGAGCAGCCGTCGCCCCGCCATCCACGTCTGCATGATCAGGATTATGGTCGACGAGACGAGAACAGGCACCCAGCCGCCATCTGCGAACTTGGCGACGTTGGCGGCGAAGAATCCGGTGTCGATCAGGAAAAGAGGGACGACGATCGCCGCAGCGCTCGCTGGCCTCCAGCCCCAGACGCGTCGCATGACCACGAACAGCAGAACCGATGTGATAAGCATCTCACCCGTGACCGCGATCCCGTAGGCCGCCGACAGACCGCTGGAGTTCTGGAAGAAGACGACGAGGGCGGCTACGAAGACGAAGAGCAGACTGTTGACCTGCGGCATGAAGATCTGCCCGGAATGCGTCTCCGATGTATGCAAGATCTGCAGCCGTGGCAGCAAGTTCAGATGCATCGCCTGACGGACTAGGGAGTAGGCGCCGGAGATGACCGCCTGGCTTGCGATCACCGTCGCAGCGGTGGCGAGGCACACGATAGGAATCCTCGCCCATTCCGGATGCATTCCGAAGAAGGGATGCGCGGCCATCCCGGGATTTGCGAGCACGAACGCCCCTTGCCCGAAGTAGTTGAGCAGAAGACATGGAAAAACGAGCGAGAACCATGCCGTCACAATCGGACGTCTGCCAAAATGGCCAAGATCGACGTAGAGCGCCTCGGCGCCCGTCACCGCAAGGAAGACCGCGCCCAGCACGGCGACCGCGAGGCGGATGTTGCTCGCGACATACCGCATTGCGTGGAGCGGATTGATCGCCCCAAGGATCGCCGGGTCGTCGAGGATGTGGATCGCCCCGCTCACCCCAAGAGCGGCGAACCAGAGCGCCATGATCGGACCGAACACCGACGCGACGCCGCCCGTTCCGAACCGCTGGACGAAGAACAGGACTGCAATGATCGTGAGCGTGATCGGCACCACCCAGTTGGAAAGAGCCGGGGCTACGACCTGAATGCCCTCGACCGCCGAGAGGACTGAGATCGCCGGAGTGATGATTGCGTCTCCGAGAAAGAGCGATGCTCCGGCGACGCCAAGCACCAGGACCCATGCGGGTCTACCGGAAAGGCTCTCGCGCGCGAGCGTCATCAGGGAGAGAGTTCCTCCTTCGCCGCGATTGTCGGCCTTCAGGACGAAGCTGACGTACTTTATTGTCACGACGATCGTCAGAGCCCAGACGATGAGTGATAGGATTCCCAGCACGTTGTCACGATGCGAGCCCGAGCCGGCCGTCGCATGAAGCGCTTCCCTGAAGGCGTAGAGCGGACTGGTGCCGATATCCCCATAGACCACACCTAGAGCCGCGAGCACGAGCGAAGGAAGACCGCTCCGAGTTTCATGGTCGAGTTCGGGGTCTTCGGATCGCAGTTGAGGGTAGGTCAACGAACAGGTCCTGACTGAGGTGTAAACGGATTTGTAGGCGATGCCAATGATACCGGCAACGCTCAGAAATGACATTGGTTCGAAAGGGATGATGATGGTCGGTGATCGCAAAAGCACGAGGCGGCCGCGTCAACATTCCTCGGAGCGAACTGTTCGGTCGCGATGCCGGCGCGAATGAGCTCCGCCACATTGGCCTGAAGTCGCTTCAGATAGTGCCTGAACGACGGCCAACTGCTTTCTGCAGCAAGAACAACTAAGGTTGAACATTTGGCAGTCGCCGTGACGTGCCTACAGCATCAACTGGTGTTGTCTAAGCGCGGTTTCTTTCAGGCGGTCCGCTGCACTGGCCAATCCGCCATCGTCAGGCGCGGTAAAGCCGAGATCGCCTCAATCGTCGTCTTATGGGACCCCAGAATTGTTGGAGCACTGGCTTCGAGCCGTGTGAGATATCAGCTCATGAACTGGTTTCCTTCGCAGTTGAAGGTCTCCGCCAGTTTCACGTAGACGGAGGGGCCGAGGAGGATAGCGGCAGGAAGTAGGTCGCGGCTGAGCCGGGCCGTGAAAGCCGGCGCCACCGTCGATCCGTCACGCTCTCAGGCATCCCGATGAACACAATCCCCAGCGGACCCGCACCCGGCAGGGCCGAATTCCGTCCCAGTGTTCTCGGGATGGAACCCTGATGTTGGAAGTCTAGCTTTTTGAGCTCTGTCTCATTCATTCTATCCACCGAGCTCAGCCCCGGGGTACGCTCGTCCAGTTCAGGCTGCAGAAGCGGCGCATCGATCAAAAACGCGCGTGCAGCGCGAAGGCGACGTCGTCCATCTCGCAGCGTAGTAGCTTTTCGACCTCTCTGACGACCTTTCCGGTCTGGCAGACCGCGACATGGACTTCAAGCTCCCGACCGGCCGCGGACGAAGTCGCCGGTTCCTGGAATTCCGGATATCCGCAACAGGGCGGCGGCGGTCAAGCCAAGGGACATTTTCCTATCCGATCTCAACATCGATAGTTTGCAAGTAAAGGCTAGGAATTTTCCATCGATCTCGGACGTTTAAGCTGCCGCATCGCGCCAACATCTTTTGCCATTGATGTCGCGAAGGTCCCGTCACGGCCACAAAGCGGAAGTTCAGCGAATCGGAGAACGCCGAGGGCTCCGGAAGAGGGCCGCACTCGGCACACGATGACGAAATGTGCTAATATGCACTCTAGCTAAACTGGGGCAGATGAAAACCGACGCAAAAATTTGCCGCCAGTCTGCCAGGGGTGGGCGTGGAGTCCGGCAATTGGACTCATCCTCTCGGATCGGCGCCGATGGAGAATAGCAGTCTCCAAGTCCTGTGGGAGGACGACGAACGCGTGGTCTGCCGGGGACGGCGCCTAGGTGCCGACGGCAGGTGGAAGGCCGTGTTGGCCGTACTGCCCGCCGCCGAGCACCCGGCCCCCTCGAGCCTCGATCGCCTCGTGCACGAGTATGAGTTGAAGGACGAGCTGGACGCTGCATGGGCGGTGTTACCGCTGGAAATCGGACACGACAGCGGCCGGAGCATGCTTGTGCTGGAGGACCCCGGCGGCGAACCGCTTGACCGCCTCGTCGGCGAGCCCATGGAATTGGGGCACTTTCTAGTACTTGCCGTTGCCATTGCCTCGGCTCTCGGCAAGCTCCATCAGCGCGGCCTCGTCCACAAGGATCTCAAACCCACCAATATATTGGTGACGGGCGCGGCCGCAGAGGCGCGGCTCACCGGCTTCGGCCTCGCCTCGCGCCAGCCACGCGAGCGGCACTCGCCCGAGCCTCCCGAGGTCATCGCCGGGACGCTCGCCTACATGGCGCCGGAGCAGACCGGGCGCATGAACCGGTCGATCGATGCCCGCAGCGACCTCTATTCGCTTGGTGTGACCTTTTATCAAATGCTCACCGGCGTTCTGCCATTTACGGCTGGCGATCCAATGGAATGGGTGCATTGCCACGTCGCGCGATGGCCGGTACCGCCTACCGAGCGGGTGAAGGGAGTCCCCGCTATCGTCTCAGCCATCGTGATGAAGCTGCTCGCCAAGACGGCCGAGGAGCGCTACCAGACCGCCGCCGGGCTCGAGCGCGACCTCATGCGCTGCCTTGAGCAGTGGGGAACCGAGAGCCGCATCCGCCAGTTCCCGCTCGGCGAGCACGACATTCCCGACCGCCTGCTGATCACCGAAAAACTCTACGGGCGGAAGCGGGAGATCGAGACCTTGCTCGCCGCCTTCGAGCGAGTGGTCGCAGGCGGCGAGCCGGACCTGGTGCTCGTTTCCGGTTATTCCGGCATCGGCAAGTCCGCCGTCGTCTACGAACTGCACAAAGAGTTGGTGCCGCCCCGCGGTCTGTTTGCCTCCGGCAAGTTCGATCAGTACAAGCGCGACATTCCGTATTCGACGCTGGCACAGGCCTTTCAGAGTCTCATCCGGGGACTTCTCGTGAAGAGCGACGCCGATTTGGCACTCTGGCGCGACGCGCTTCTGGACGCGCTCGGCCCCAATGGGCAGCTCATGGTCGACTTGGTCCCCGAGCTGAAGCTCATCATCGGCGATCAGCAGCCGGTCCAGGAGCTTCCGCCGCAAGACGCGCAACGCCGTTTTCAGCTCGTGTTCCGGCGGTTCATTGATGTCTTCGCCCGGCCGGAGCATCCGCTGGCGCTCTTCCTGGATGACCTGCAGTGGCTCGATGCTGCGACGCTCGATCTGCTGGAGGATCTATTAAGCCAGTCGGATGTCCGGCACCTGATGCTCGTTGGCGCCTATCGCGACAACGAAGTGACCGACACCCACCCGCTAATCGGCAAGCTTGAGGCCATCAAGACTGCGGGCGGCAGGGTAGAGGAGATCACGCTTCTACCGCTCGCCCGCGAACACCTCGGGCAGTTGCTTACGGACACGCTTCACTGCGAACCCGAGCGGGCCGCGCCACTAGCACGACTGGTGCACGACAAGGCGGGCGGCAACCCGTTCTTCGCCATTCAGTTCATTTCTTCACTCGCTGAAGAGGGAATGCTCTTCTTCGATCATGACGCCGGGTGCTGGTCCTGGGATCTCGAGCGCATTCACGCCAAGGGATACACCGACAACGTCGTGGACTTGATGGTCGGAAAGCTCGCGCGCCTGCCGCCCGAAACGCGGGAGGCGCTGCAGCAGTTCGCCTGTCTCGGCAACACCGCAGATACCGCGATGCTTTCACTCGTCCTCGAAACCCCCGAGGAGCAGGTCCACGAGCCCCTTTGGCATGCCGTCGCTCATGGACTGCTGGAGCGTCAGGGCGGCGTCTATCGGTTTATCCACGATCGCGTTCAGGAAGCCGCCTATTCGTTGATCCCGGAGGAGGGACGCGGCGAGTTGCACCTTCGCATAGGGAGACTGCTTGCCGCGAACACTGCGCCGGAACTGATTGACGATTATATTTTCGACATCGTCAGCCAGCTCAATCTCGGCGCCGCCCTGATCACCTCAGACGAGGAGCGCCAGCGATTGGCCGAGTTCAATCTGCTGGCCGGCAAGCGCGCCAAGGCATCGACGGCATACGCCTCGGCGCTCAGCTATCTTGTTGCCGGCACGACACTGCTGCCAGAAGACGCCTGGGAGCGCCAGCACCAACTGGCCTTCGCGCTTGAACTGAACCGAGCGGAATGCGAGTTCCTCATTGGCGCACTGGCGGACGCGGAGGAGCGGTTGGCACAGCTTTCCAAGTGTGCTGTCTGCACCGACGACCAAGCTACTGTCGCCTGCCTACGCATCGATCTCTATGCTGCGCTCGGTCAGACCGATCGCTCGGCCGCCGTCGGTCTCGATTACCTGAGACAGCATCTCGGCATCGATTGGTCGCCACATCCGGCCAACGAGGAGGTGCAACGGGAATACGACCGGGTCTGGTCGCAACTCGGGAGCCGTACGATCGAGGAGCTCATTGAGCTGCCATTAATGAGCGATCCGGCATCCCCCGCGGCGCTGGATATTCTCACCCGGCTCGTTGGGGCGGTATGGCATACCGACGCGAATCTTGCATGCATGGCAATCTGCCTGGCTGTTAATCTGAGCCTCCAGCGCGGCAACAGCGATGGTTCCTGCTACCACTATGTGTCGCTTGGTTATATTGCCGGGCCCCGCTTCGGCGATTATGCGGCCGGATTTCGCTTCGGTCGGCTCGGCTGCCAACTGACCGAAGAACGCGACCTGAAGCGCTTCCAAGCGAGGACTTACAAGGACTTCGGGGCCCATGTCATACCGTGGACAAGACACATTCGAACCGGCCGCGACATCTTGCGGCGAGCGCTTGAAATTGCCAACCAGAGCGGCGACCTCACCTTTGCCGGATACAGCTATGCCAGCTTGAATTCGAACCTGCTGGCGGCGGGAGATCCGTTGATCGAAGTGCAACGCCAGGCAGAGATTGGCCTCAATTTTGCGCGGAAGGTGCGGTTCCAGTTCGTCATGGATCTTGCCAGTGCGCAGCTCGGCCTCGTCCGGACGCTGCGCGGCCTGACGCGGAAATTCGGCTCCTTCGACGACGACTATGGATTCGACGAACTTGAGACCGAACGCCGATTTTCGAAGGATCCGAATTTGATTCTTGCGGAAACCTGCTACTGCGTCAGAAAACTCCAGGCGCGGTTTTTTGCCGGCGACTATCAGGCAGCCGTCGATGCGTCATTGCGGGCGCAGCGGCTACCATGGACATCGGTGTCGCATTTCGAAGAAACGCCGGAGCATCATTTCTATGGCGCATTGGCCCGCGCCGCCTGTTTCGACTCTGATGTGGCCGACCAGCGGGGGCGGCATATAGAGGCTCTGGCCGGCCACCACCGACAGCTTCAGATCTATGCGAAGAATTGCCCTGAAAACTTCGAGAACCGAGCCGCGCTGGTCGGCGCCGAGATAGCGCGGATTGAAGGCTGCGAAATCGACGCCGCCCGTCTCTACGAACAAGCTATCCGATCGGCGCGCGACAACGGCTTCGTTCATCATGAAGCGCTCGCATATGAACTCGCCGGCCGCTTTTATGCGGCGCGAGGCTTCGAGGACTTCTCTCGTCTCTATTTCCGCAACGCGCGTAACTGTTATCTGCGCTGGGGGGCGGACGGTAAGGTTCGGCAACTCGACCAGCTCTATCCTTACCTGAGTGGGGAAGAAGACCCTGCCGCTCCAAAGAGCACGATCGGGGCACCGGTCGAGCAACTCGACCTCGCAACCGTAATCAAGATCTCGGAAGCCGTATCGGGCGAGATCGTACTTGAAAAGCTGATCGACAGGCTGATGCGCACGGCTCTCGAGCATGCTGGCGCAGGGCGGGGGGTGCTGCTTGTTCCAAACGGCGGAAAGCTCACGGTCGAGGCCGTGGCCGAGACCACCGCCAGGGATGTCGCCGTGGGCCTGCGCCCGCTTGCCGGAACGATGCCCGTGCCCGAGGCGATCGTCAACTTCGTCGCGCGGACCGGCGAAGCGGTTATCGTCGACGATGCCTGCACCGAGAATACCTGGTCCGACGAATACATACGGGACACCATGCCCCGTTCGGTACTCTGCCTGCCACTCGTCAAGCAGGGCAGGCTGATCGCGCTCCTCTATCTCGAGAACAATCTGGCGCCCCGCGTCTTCACTCCGGGCCGGATCGCGGTTTTGAAGCTGCTCGCCTCGCAGGCCGCGACCGCGCTGGAGAATACGCGGCTGTACGAAGATCTCGCAGGACGCGAAGCCAGAATTCGGCGGCTGGTCGACGCCAACATCATTGGAATCTTCATTTTTTCTCTCGAGGGCCAGATTCTAGACGCTAACGACGCATTTCTCCACCTGATCGGCTACGATCGTGAGGATCTCGTCTCTGGCCGCATCCGTTGGACCGATCTGACCCCTGAGGAATGGCTTGATCGGGACATGCGACAATGGATCCCTGACCTGAAAGAAACCGGCATTCTGCCGCCTGTGGAGAAGGAATATCTGCGCAAAGACGGCAGCCGTGTACCCGTGCTGATCGGCGGGGCGAGCTTCGAGGGAAACGAGGACGAAGGCGTTACTTTCGTGCTCGACTTGACCGAACGCAAGCGCGCCGAAGAGGCGCTGCAGCAGGCGCAGGCTGAGCTCACACATGTCTCGCGGGTGACTACGGTAGGAGTACTCACTTCTTCCATCGCCCACGAGGTCAATCAGCCGTTAGGCGCTATCGTCACCAATGCCAATGCTGCGCTGCGCTGGCTGGCCGCTCAGCCTCCCAATCTCGACGAGGCGCGGGAGACACTGGCCCGTATCGTACGGGACGGGTACCGCGCCAGCGACGTGATCGCGGGAATGCGCGCACTCCTGAAAAAGAGAGACGGCGTCCGCGAGCGGGTGGACCTGACTGAGCTAATCCGAGATGTGGTCGCCTTCGTCCAGGGTGAGTTGAGCGGCCATCGGATCATGCTACGGACCGAGCTGACGGACGACCTGCCGCAGGTGGCAGGCGACCGGGTGCAGTTGCAGCAAGTAATCATCAATCTGGTGATGAACGGCATCGAGGCGATGAAGGACGTGGCAGACTCGCCGCGCGAGCTGGTGATTGCCTCCCGGTCCGAGGCCTCCGGAGCAGTGGAGGTCGCGGTGAAGGACGCCGGCATCGGGCTCAGCGGGCAAGGTGCGGAGCGGGTTTTCGAGCCGTTTTATACGACGAAAGCAGAGGGACTCGGCATGGGTCTAGCGATCTGCCGGTCAATCATCGAGGCGCATGGGGGCCGTTTGTGGGCAAGCGC
Organism: Rhizobium sp. P32RR-XVIII; assembly: GCF_012641395.1. GTDB lineage: Bacteria > Pseudomonadota > Alphaproteobacteria > Rhizobiales > Rhizobiaceae > Rhizobium. The sequence continues at coordinate 103,442 of NZ_JABAIH010000009.1, forward strand.
GAATGAGCCTCGGGGCGCCGTGTTTCAGTTTACATTGCCAGCAGAGAGAGATGAACGCGCTCCCGTCAGACAGAATGGCCAGATGTCGGCTTTGTGATCACAACCAGAACACTTGGCATCATCGGTCAGCGGCAGGTTACCGGTAGCGAGCCTGGTTCCAGCGGTGGCCTATAAGCGAGAGAATGATGATCAGGCCGTTGAAGAACTGTACGTAGAAGCCGCTAAGCCCTGCTGCCACAACCCCGGTCTGAATAAAGGCGACGGTGAGCGCGCCTATCGCGCCGCCTATCACGGTGCCGACACCGCCCCAGGTGGGTGTGCCGCCCACGAAGACGGAGGTAAGCACGGGCAGGAGATAACCATCGCCGGCGGTCGGCCACCAGGTAAAGTTGATCATGGTGGAGAAGGTTCCGCCGATCGCTGCGCCGATACCCATGAAGACGAAGAGCTTCACGCGCACGCGTTTCACGTTGATTCCCATTTGCGCGGCACTGTCCGGGTTGTCGCCGACGACCTTGACGTGCGCTCCGAAGCGGTGCCGGTTATAGAGGAGAGCCGCCAAGATAACAAAGCCGACCGCCCAGAAGATCTGCACCGGCACGCCGAGGATCTCACTTGAGAAGATCTCGTAGGCCAGACTATGGGCAAGCGTGACAAGCGCTATCGACTTGCCTTCATTCACGATCTGAATGAGGCCTCGCAGGAGAAAGTTCATGCCGAGCGTGGCTACGAGCGAGGACAGGCCGGCATAGACGACCAAAGCGCCGACGCAGAACCCGAGAACCAGCCCGGTCAGGATCGCTGCTGCCAGACCAACGAAGGGATCGAAGCCAGCCTGCACCGACAGCGCGAATATCCACGACGAGAATCCCATCACCGCTGGGAAGGAGAGATCGATCTCGCCGCCCGTTACCACGAAGACGAGGGGCACGACGACAAAGAGCGCCACTGGAACTGTGGTCAGAACGGAGCTGTAGATCGACCAGTTCATGAACACGGCCGGATTGGCGGCGATGAAGACCGACATCATCACGACAAACACCGCGAGCGTGCCGAGCGCTGCCCGGTTCTCGACGACGAGGCGGCGAAGCCGATACTCGGAAGGGTGACACCAGTTCGCCTCGGCCTGGGTGGCATCCCCGGTCGGGCTCCTCGACCGGCTCTCATCCGCCAGACCCGTCATGGCACCGCTCCGCCTGCTACCGCAGTGCGGCGCCCACCGGCACTTGCCGGGTGCGCGACACGTTCCATGAAACCAATCAACTCTTCGGCAGATTTCACCTTCGACCGGTCCTTATCGAGCACGATCTTACCCCGATCAAGCACGGCGAAGCGGTCGGCGATGTCGAAGACGTGGTGGATGTTGTGGCCTATGAAAATGATGGATCGGCCGCTCGCCCGCACCTGCCGCATGAAGTGGAACACTTTCGCCGTTTCGGCCAGCGAGAGGGCCGTGGTCGGCTCGTCAAGGACGATGAGGTCCGCCTGCTTGTAGATGGCGCGGGCGATCGCCACACCCTGGCGCTCGCCGCCCGAGAGCTGCCCGACGATCGAACGCGGCGTAAAGACCTTCGAAGTGAACCCGATCTCCCGCATGAGCCGGTCCGCCTCGGCGAGCTGCCGCTTCACCTTGATCCAGCCGAACATTCCGGCGAGCTCACAGCCCATGAAGATGTTATGGACGATCGATTGCTGGAGCGCGAGGGCGCGGTCCTGAAATACGGTCTCGATGCCGGCCTCGCGCGACCGCGCTGCATTCCACCCGGAGACGGGTCTTCCGCGCACGATAATCTCACCGCTCGTCGGTCTCACGACGCCCGCGAGAATCTTGATCAGTGTCGATTTGCCAGCGCCATTGTCGCCAATTAGGCCGAGGACTTCGCCCTCATCGACGAAAAGATCTACCCCGCCGAGCGCGTCAACGCTGCCGTAGCTCTTCTTGATGTTGCGGAACTCGATCAGATGCTCCGCCATGCAACACTCCTTTCCGAGGCGGCCAGCGTTCGCAGCGACCACTCGCCGGGATCTCAGCGAAGCGACTGCTGCGCCAGCTTGGCTACCATCTCGTAGTTCTTCGGCGTCACGAAACCCGCCCCGGTGTCGACATTCATCGGCGCTAGGCCTAGCACGACCTGCTGACAAAGGCTCAGGATAGGCAGATATCCCTGCAGGAATGGCTGCTGATCTGCCGCGAGCTGCACCCAGCCATCCTTGAACGCCTCGACGATCTGCGGGCTTGTATCGAACCCGAAATTGAAGATCTCGCCCGGCTTCTTGTTGGCTGCCTGCATGTAGGTCGGCACGTTTCCGAGCATCTGGCCGCCGGGATATCCGACCGCCTTGACATCGGGATTGTTGAGGAGCGCCGCTGTGATGACAGGGATGGCAAGGTTGGGGTCAGACGCCCATTCTCCGGCCGGGGGGGTGCTGATATCGATTACTTCTAAGCCCGCTTCCTTCAAGATCGCTCGCGTGCCGCGTTCGCGCGCGCCGCGGTTCTCGTTTTCGAAGGGGCCGATCATGATCGCCTTGTCGCCGGGCTTGAGATCTGCAAGCTTGATCGCCTCGACTCCAAGGGCGCGGCCTTGCTCCTCCTGCTGCGCGCCGATATAACCGCCGCCGAAAGCGGCCACCACCTTCGGCACCGGAACGTTCTGATACATCATCTTGATGCCGGCCTTCGCCGCCTGCTCAGCGAGCGGCATGATTGCGGCATCGCCCGGATGACCCATCATCGCAATGCCGTCGGGCTTCACCGCAACGGCTTCGCGGAGCTGCTGGGTCATCACCTCGACGTCCCAGCGCGAGAAGATATAATCGACCTTGGGCCCGAGGTCGGCCTGCGCCTGCTTCGCCCCGTTGTAGACGATGGTTCCAAACGCATCGCCCTCCGCGCCCCCCACAAAGAAACGGATGTGGACGTCCTTGCACCATTTGCCGTCCAGTGCCTGTGCCGGGATTGAACTCATGATACCCAGCAGCGCGGCCGCGCAGATCGCGATGCACGATCGTTGGAACAGGGTCAGCACGATCCTCATATTAGCTCCTCCGCCAATCATCGTATCGCTTGTTTTGCCGCTTCTCCGTTTCGTCCGTGTCACACCGGGATACCATTCGCGAGGGCGGCAAGCGCCCCACGGCAACTGGAACTACGCGGAAGCGCGCTGCTCGGTCCCTACGGCTGCGGCAAGCCTTTCGGCAATCTCCATCAACGGTTCCACGTATCGGGTCGTCGCCTCCTTGATCGAGAGAGCGGACCGGATCCATATGATCGAGACGCATGCTGTCGTTACGCCGTCCAATTTCACCGGTACTGCTATTGACGACGTATTCGGTCGGAATTCGCCTGCCTCGCGGATAGCATAGCCCCTCGCTCGGATATCGGCCAGCAGATCGTTCAGATCGATGGCTTCCAGAAATGAAAGGTCTTCAGGCACAGCGAGCCGTCGGATATGCTCCACGACAAGCCTACGCTCCTCATCGGATATGAACGCGAGGTAGGCCCGTCCCGCCGATGTCCTGAGGACGGGCATGCGGTAGCCGATCATGCCCCTGTCGACAGACAGCGGGCTGCGCCCGTGGGTGGTTTCCTGAATCACCATCGCCGCGCTTTCATAGACACTCAGGTCGAGCGGCCAGACGATTTTCGGCAAGTACTCGGAAAAGAGCGGACCCGCGGCCTGACAGATGGCGGACATCGCCGCCGAGCCATCGCCAAGACTGGCCGCATAGCGCGTGACGCGGACCCGGTTGTTGGTGGAGGAAAACACGACGAATCCTTCCTCCTCAAGGGTCTGGAGCAGGCGGTACACGGTTGGGCGCGGGAGACCGAGCCTGGTCGCGATTTCGCCCGGACGCGCCTCTCCGAGAAGGTTTACTTCGCGCAGCACAGCAAGCCCGCGCACCAGAGCGCGCACACCGCTTTGGCCTGCATTGCTCCGCGTCTTTGGCATGTTCCGATGTTCTCCTCCGGTCGCCGGCGGTCGCGAGGAAGCGACGCTGTTGCGCAGTGCCGACCGGGTCCCACAACCGCCAGCAACCGACCATATCATATGCCGAAACCAAGATCGAAAATGTGGCCTTCAGCCTCTCAGGCGATGTTGCGCAGCCTTGTCGTTTCGGCGTCGACCCTATTTGGGATGAGTTCGAGCGCCAATGCCAGCTCCTCCGGGGAGTTTACCTTGGCCAGAAGGTAGCGGTCTGGCCGAATGACCGCTGCGGCCGCGCCGGCGAGATGGACGGCGCCATCCCTTGTTTGCGAGACGCGCAAGATGGTTCCCATGCGCTGGGCCTGCTCGATGAGCTGCCTATCGAGACCGGCGAGGAAGGAATCCGCGAACAAAAAGGAAAAGCCATAGCCGGTGACATCGTCGGTCAGCGTCCCATCCCGCATGAGCGGCTGGCCGAAAAGCGGTGCGGAATGGCTCAAAAGGCCGGGACCGATCGGCGGATAAACTGACTCCATTTTCGCGCCGCCTTCCGCTCTCGGGAAGGCGGCGGTGAGGGCGGAACGCGGGTCCTTTGTGTTGATCAGCCCGCCAAGCCTGACTGCCGTCGCGATGAATGTCCGGGCGTTTTCCCGACGCTCGGTGGCGTATGTGCCAAGAAGTGCGGAATCGTGTCCGGCCCGCAGACAGCGGATCAGCTTCCAGCCGAGGTTGGCGATGTCCCGAATGCCGGCGCACATGCCTTGCCCCATGAAGGGCGGGGTCTGGTGGGCCGCGTCACCTGCGATGAACAAGCGCCCGCGCTGCCACTCGTCGGCGACCAGGGAATGGAACCAGTAGACGGCCGTGCGTTCGATGTGCGCCTCTTCGGGCGTCACCCATTTCGAGAGAAGCGGCCAGACGTTTTCCGGACGGGCAATCGCGGTACTGTCCTCGTCCGGCAGGACGGTCAATTCCCAGCGGCGCCGGTTGTTCGGTCCACGGACGTAGGTCGAGGGGCGGGCGGGATCGCAATGCTGGAGAGACCAGTCGCCAAGCTCCGGCTTTTCCCCTCTCAGCAGAACGTCCACGACCAGCCACCGCTCGTGGAATCCGAGATCCTCCATGCCGGTTTCGATGAAACGGCGAATGAATGAACGCGCGCCGTCGCAGCCCACGACGTAGCGGGCGCGAACGCGGCGGATTTGACCGCAGCTCATGTCCTCGTAGCGTAGGTCCACCCCTTCGTCGTCCTCCTGGATAAAGAAGGCTTCACACCGCGTTTTCAGGGTCACGGCGGGATAGGATTGCAGGCGATCGCGCAGGATATGTTCAAGGTCCGGCTGGTGCACGCGATAGCTCGAATGCCAGCCCAAAGCCGTCACCTCCGCAGGGCGCGGCCAATCCAGCAGGATAGTGCCGTCGGGATCGACGAAGCGCATGCCGACGTTGAGGCGGCACACGGCTTCCAGTTCCTTGGCGATCCCGATCTGCTGGAACGTCCGCATCACCTCGTCGTCAAAATGAACGGCGCGCGGAAGATGATAGGCGGCATTCTCTCGATCGAGCAACAGTACTCGCACATCGGCTTGCCCAAGGATGTGCGCGAGGGTCGCCCCGACGGGGCCGCATCCGACGATGATGACGTCGTAATGCGTAATCTCGTGTGTCATGTCTTGTCCTCCCAAAATCAGTGCGGATGCATCAGCGTCCGGAGCGGGCGAGTTCGTTGAACAGCCACGGACAATCCGCGACCGGCGGCGCCTGGACGCCCCGAGCCGCCGCGTCCATGCGCATCTCGCGCAGGCGCTTCCTGCCGCCCTCTTCGGACAGGTAGAGGCGTTCATGTCCCCAGAAGGAAGGGCCGTCGGCGGTTTCGTGCGGTTCCCAGGCCGCTGGATCGATGACCCGGCCGCCCCAGCCGTTTTCGACGAAGAAGCCCGAGGGGGAATTCGCGTAAAACGACGTCATGTAGTCGTTCGTGTGGCGGCCGAGGGTGTAGGCAATGCAATCCTCTCGTTGCGTGGCGATATCATAGCCCTGACCGACGTCGTCCAGGTTCCGGAACTCGACCATGAAATGATGGAAGCCTTGTCCGCCCGAACCGACCATCGCGAAGCTGTGGTGACGACTGTTGACGTGAAAGAAGTACAGCGCGTAGGGCTGCAGGCCGTAGTCGGTAACGTGGAAATCAAGATTGTCACGGTAGAACGGCATCATGATCTCGATGTTCCGGACGTGGAGGACTGCGTGGCCCATGCCGACGGGGCCGGTCACGAAACCGGACACCGGTCGCCCCGGAACGAAGGGGTCGGAAGCGATCATCGGCTTCCAGATCAACTCCACCCGGTTGCCCATCGGGTCGTCGAACAGAATCATGGCCGCGCAGAAGCGTCGGTCGCATTCGGTTCGGGTGGCGTGCCGAACGCGCGTTCCTGCCTGTTCGAGCCGTTTCCCATAAAGATCGAGGTCGCTTTCGAATTCCACCTCCCACCCCATGCTTGACAGAGTCTCGCCCGGCTCGTTCATAACGAACAGCCGCTGCATCCGGTCGTCCATACGGAAGGCCAGCTCTTGCGACGAGCGGTCGATGCGCTGCATCCCTAGCAGCCGGCCCGCGAAATCGCCCCAGTCGGAAAGCTTGTCTGAGCGGATGCCGATGTATCCTAGTGCGTTGATTGCCACGTTGTCCTCCTCAAGCGGTCCTCTCCCTGCTGCGGAGCGCGGGTGGATGGCCGCGCTCCGCAGCCGTCAGTTCGCCGACGCAATCGGGTTCGACAGCGTGCCGATTCCGGTGATCTCGACGTCGATGCGGTCGCCCTCGAACATGTAGAGGGGCGGCGTCCGAAATCGTCCGACGCCGCCGGGCGTACCGGTGGCGATTACGTCTCCTGGCAGTAGCCTTGTGACCGTTGATACGTACTCGATGATTTCGCCAATTGAGAAGGCGAGGTCCGCAATCGGCGTCGTTTGAACTTCCTGACCGTTCAGAACGGTGCGCAGATGTCCGTTTTCCGGGTTCGGCAGTTCGTCGGCAGTGACGATCCATGGCCCCATAGAACCGGTATCGTCGAAACTCTTTCCGGACCAGAACTGCGTTGTGTGGCGCTGGAAGTCGCGGATCGTGCCGTCGTTGAAACAGGAATAACCGAGAATATGTTCCTTGGCTTTCGAGGCGGCAATGTTGCGGCCCGCTTTGCCGATGATGACCGCGAGCTCGCCCTCATAGTCGAATTCATCCGAGCAGGCGGGCTTGAGAAGCGGGACGCCGCTCCCGAGCACCGACGAAGGGTAGCGGGTGAAGATCGACGGGTATTTCGGTTTCTCGCGCCCGGTTTCCTTTATGTGGTTGGCATAATTCAGGCCGACACAGATGATCTTGTCCGGGTTCGGTATGGGCGACAGCAGCATCACATCCGCGAAAGCGAGACCTTTCGCTTCGACTTCGATTTCGGTGGCCTTGCCCGCAGTGAAGACCAAGCGCAAGTCGGGATAGGATGCACGAAAAGCAGATGTTGCCTCATGAACCCGGTCTTCCCGGAAAAGGCCATAAGTTCGGCGACCGTCGGTTTCGAAAGATACGAGGCGCATTGAGTAACTCCAATTTTGACCGTTGACTTGGCGCGATATAAACTCCGCCGCCACGCCTCGTGACAATCGCCACGTCCATTTTGTCCGCCAGGCGGACACGACGTTATGCGTCCGCCTGGCGGACGGTTTCGAACTGCCTGTTTCAAAAGTCGCCGTTTCCACGAACATTGCCGGCGGAGTTACGCTGCGGTGCGCGCTGTCGCGAAAAGGCGAGGACCGCCGGGTGGTGGAGGAACCGCCAAAACAGCATCAGAGCGTCTGCCGCCTTCGACTAAGAGAGGCGAATGACACTGCGCGTTTCGTTGCGGTTTGTAATTCGCTTGCCCATAGGGAGGTTTAGGGCTCATGACACTCGATGAATCTATAAAAAACGGGCCGATGCGCCCAGCACAGATCTGGATCTGCCTGATGTGTGTCCTGCTCGCCATGATCGACGGCTACGAAGTCGTCGCCATGCCGTTTTCGATGCCGACAATTGCGAGGGCCTGGAATCTGCCGAATTCGCAGGTCGGCTATCTTCTGAGCGCCGGCATCTTCGGGATGGCGCTCGGAGCCTTGTTCGTGTCTCCGCTCGCAGACAAGATCGGCCGCCGCAGGCACGTGTTGCTCTGCCTCGCCGCCATTACCACGCTGATGGCGGTTTCGGGTCTTTGCGCTTCATTGTGGCAGCTCGTCGCCGTTCGTGCGGCGGCAGGGCTGTTCATCGGCGCGATGATCTCCAGTCTTAACATCATCGTTTCGGAGTATTCCTCCGACAGGCGGCGCGGTCTCGTCATGGGACTCTACGGCGCCGGTCTGCCCATGGGTTCCGCCCTGGCCGGTTTCGCAATGGCGCCAATGCTGAAGTCATTTGGCTGGCAGGCACCCTTCTTCTTCGGCTCTCTCCTAACGGGCGCGATGCTTCTTGTGGTCCTGTTCTATCTTCCTGAATCGATCGAATATCTTGTTCATCGCAGGCCCAAGGATGCCCTGAAGACTTATAACCGTATTGCCGCCCGCATGGGGTACGCGCCGGTTGATGTTCTCCCGCAAGCGAGGGCCTCGTCGGAAAGCCTCACTAAGAAGTCGGGCGTTGGTGAACTCTTGCAGCCACCACTCCTTGCGCGCACGGCCTTTCTTTGGATTGGTTACGCGCTTCTTATCTCGTCCTTCTATTTCGCCAACACCTGGACCGCCAAGATTATTTCCGACGCCACGGGCGACGCCTATCTCGGCGTCCGGATCGCCATGCTGATCCAGTTCGGCGGCGTGCTGGGGGCCGTTCTCTACGGTCTCCTGACGCTTTGGATTAACGGACGGCTCGCGACGATCCTGCTGTTGGTGCTCGGCGGGGTGGCATTCACGCTTTATGCCCAGTTCAGCGGCGTCGTCTCTGCCGCCATGATGCTCGCCTTCGTCATCGGCATCTGCGCCAATGGTGGCGTTGCGGCCTTCTACGCCATCAGCCCGACAATCTATCCGACGGTGCTGCGCGGCACGGGTGTCGGCCTGATGATCGGCTTCGGACGCGGCGTAGCCATTCTGGCGCCGCTGCTGACGGGATACATGCTCTCCAGCTACTGGACGCCCTTCGACGCCTATCGGTTCTTCGCAATCGTCATGGCGCTTTCCGCGGTCGCCACGGTCGGCTTGCACATGACCTACAGGAACAGCCGGATCTCCGCGGCCAAAGCGTAAGGATGCTCGACTTGAAACATTGCTCCGAAACTCGAACGATGCGCGCCGTCCGCTGTCCGGCTCCCGGCGGCCCCGAGGCCATGGTAATCCAGCGTCTGCCGCTGCCTGCTCCCGCAGCAGGCCAGGTGTTGATCAAGGTTCACGTGGCCGGTGTGAATCGGCCCGACATTTCTCAAAGGCGCGGCACCTATCCGGTGCCGCCCGATGCTAACCCGACGCTTGGCCTTGAAGTCGCGGGGACGGTCGAGGCGGTCGGAGACGGCCTTGGGCTGAAACCCGGTCAACGGGTGTGCTCGCTCGTCCACGGCGGCGGTTACGCCGACTACGCGATCGCCGAAGCCGATCAGATCATCGCGCTTCCCGACGAGATCGACTTCATCACCGCCGCCGCGCTTCCCGAGGTCGCAATGACGGTGGAATACAACCTGGTTGAACGGGCGGCCCTGAAACGACACGAATGGGTCCTCATTCACGGTGGCTCGAGCGGCATTGGAAGCCACGCGATCCAGCGTGCCAAGGCGATGGGTGCAAAGGTGGCCGTGACCGCCGGTTCGGACGAAAAATGCGCTTACTGCCAAACGCTAGGCGCCGACGTGGCCATCAACTATCGCAGCGTTGATTTCGTTGAGGGCATCTCCGAAGCGACCAGGGGGCGAGGGGTCGATGTCGTGCTGGACATGGTTGGCGGCGACTATATCGACCGCAATCTCAAGGCGATGGCAGCCGACGGTCGTTGCGCGATCATTTCGCTTCAGGGCGGACGCAAGATTTCCGCGGATCTGGAGCCGCTTCTACGACGACGCCTGACCCTCGTCGGTTCCACCCTGCGCCCCCTGTCGAAGGCGGAGAAGGCGCGCATCGCAAAGCTGGTGTCACACGATGTATTGCCGCTCGTTGCGAACAACCATATCCGTTCCTCAGTCGGCAAGACGTTTCCACTGGAAAAGGTTGAGGCCGCCCATCGGCTGCTTGAGAGTGGCGCGACGATGGGGAAAATTGTCTTGACCGTCGTTTAGAACGCGACAGGGCTTGCACCAGACCGAAGGCATCGAGGAGAGCACCGCTGCCGTCGGAAGCTTCTGGATCAGGAGCATGACCGTGTCTTCGCCCTCCCGGTCGATGTCGCGATCCTGAGATCTTAACGATTGAGAGGGACAGCATCGCGGTTTCGGGTTAGTCTGGCCAGGTTGAGCCGGCAGATCCTGGTCAGGATCGAGAAGGGCGAGCAGAACTCCTTGTGGAGTCCGTCGAGAAGGTCCGCGCCGCCCGCGTGATCCGGCGCCCTCGCCAGGACCAGAAACGGTAGGATCCGTCCTTCGCGGCTGCCGGCTGTGTTGGCCGCCGTAGCCCGGTGCTGCTGCATGATCGAGTCAAGAGCATCGGCGTGCCTGTTCAGCGCCTCGCGGATTATCGCATCGTCACTGTCTGCTGTGGCGTAGAGGGCATCCTCCGGATCCGTTTCGCAGTCTATGACCATGCAGATCACTGTGCGGCGCAGGTCCAGCCATCTCCAATCGGTACGCGCTGCGGAGCATGTCCCAGAATGCGCCGCTCGGTCAGCCGGGCGGCGAACGCGTCTGGAAGGGAGACGCGGCGCAGGCCCGCGGCATGCCCGTCGATTGTTGGAACCTGCGAGACGACAGCTTTCAATCGCCGATCGGTCACACCGAAGCCGCGATGATCATGCACCAGCACTACGAAACCAGCTTCTGCGAAGGCTTCCGCGATGGGCTCGATGCCATGATATTTCGTCCCGGCATATCCGTGCGCCATCGTGATGGCGGGAAGTGGCAGCTTGTGTCCCTCCGGAACGAACAGCCACGCGGAGAGCTCGATTCCTCCCTCGGCGGGGAAGCGTAGGTCGTGTTTCTTGAACATTGATCGAGTCCTGTTTCAGCGGTTAAGTGAGCCGAGAAGGGGAGCAAGCGCCAGCTCTGCCTCCCTTGTCTGGAATCCTCGTTCGAATGCCCTGCGCATCTGCAATTGGGCAGTTTCACCCGCACAAGCTCGCCAAAGAGGTCGGAATCGCATCGGAACTCCTCGATGGGGGCGAGCGTCACTTTGTTCACACGATCCTTGATCATTTCGCCGCCGGCGGCGGGGAAGCGCGCTATGCGGTGGGCAAGCCGACGCGAAAATCTTCCTTGAAGCTCGGATCTCTCCCGAGACAATGGCGACATTCGGAGAGGTGGAAATTGCCACGCCTGAGGAGGAAATCTTACCACCATTGCGCAGTCAGGTGGCTAGCCACTCCCCCCAAAAGGCGAAACGTGTCGCGATTCTCATTCGCAAGCTCTACACCGCCGCGGTAATAAAGAAATGGTGTCTGCGGAACGTTGGGAAAGACATCGAGCAACATAAACTTCCGAAGCCCAAAGGCCACATGCCATGGCCAGCGGAGTACGTCGAACGGTTTGAGAACTTCCATAAGCTTGGGAGTGCCGCACGCACCCGCCTTCGCGCTCGCTCGCTTCCTCGGCAACCGGCGCGGTGACGTCGCTCTCGTTTAATGGGGCCAGCTTCACCCTTATCGCTACATCGATGACAGTACCAACGAGGTCCGCGTTGTGACGGTAGTCGGATTCTGGACGAGCAAAGACGAAAATAACGGCGGAAACGAGTATGTGACGGTGGTCGTTCGTCCCGAGCTTCAAGAAGTGCTGGCCGCTCTTGATCAGACCAACGGCGGCACCATCCTTAAGACGCACTATGCAAGCCGTTCTCCCGAAGGAGCCTCACGAACCAGAGGGCAGTTTGGTGCGAGCAAGCAGGTATCCCGCCGGGTTACACCCTAAATGGCCCGCGCACGAGCTACGCCAATGAAATGGCCGAGGGCGGCGCCGATCCTTTCGCCGTCCAAAAAGCGCTGGGGCATAAAAATATTCGGGACAACTCAGATATATCTCAAGAAGCTTGACGCGACGCCTATGGCTCTACGCGCCGCGGAGGCGGCGGCGCAAATCCGAAGGATTCGAGAGAGGGAGAAGTAGTCCAATCCACGAGTCACGTATTGATTCGTTTGTGATTTTCTTGGTTAACCCGTTGAGATGGATAATTGGTTAACCCGTTGAGATGGATAAAAGGTGGTGGGCCCGGAGGGAAACCAAGTTGGTTCAGTGAGCTGATAAAAGTGAAGGCTTGGGATGTTGGGCCTTATCACGTTCGCGAGGTTTATAGTACCCCATCGCGGAAGATGCGGCGCGCCCTCCCGCCAGTTCCGCGCGGCAAGCCTCGCCGAAATCCAGGAGAAAGTTCATCGCGCCGGACTGCGCGAGGTCGCGCATTTCAGAGAGCGAGCGATTGGGGGTCAGGTAGGTTTCGACGATCCTCGCCATCGCCAGTTCGGCCGCGTCCACGACCGGTCGTGATGAAATCAGGCGCATTTGAGCGACCAATGCATAAAGAAGCACTAGGTCCGAGACGTCATCCTTCTGATGGCTTATCGCATCGCCGTAAAGCCGCGTGGCTTCGGCTATGAAATCCGAAAACAGCTTTTCGCGTTTGGCCACCTCGACCTCGCGATGCTTTTCCCTCACCTGGGACCGATGCGTCATCCAGGCGGTGGCGAACGAGGCGAGACCTCCGAGTGCGACGCCGGCGAGGCCCATGAGGGCAGAGATGTATGGGTCCATGAGAATTCTCCTCTCGGATCGAAAGCGGCGCGGCCGACAAGCTACGTGCCCGGCGTCATCAGTACTTCTATCCTGCTAGCGGAGGGCCTATCCAAACGCCTTCCGGCACTGCGGGGATGCTGTTCACCAACCCGTCGAGCATTGCATGCAGGACGTTCTCGGTCAGCTCCTCCATCTTGTCGCCGGGCCCGACGAGGCGGTCCGCCAGCAATAAAGTCAGACCGTGCATCTGTGACCAAAAAACGAGGATCGCTCCATCGATGGTGCGGGTATTGGCCTCGTTATCTGCAATTGGACGCCCGAGAGCGCCGTCGGAAATCGCCGCAACTATAAGGGCTTTCATGTTGTAGGCCGCGGTTCTTTCGATCGCGGGACGCCCTTCGTCCTGACCGGCGAGGTAGCCCCCGAACATCAATCTGTAGAGCGCCGGATTGTTGACGCCGCCGCCGACGTATGCGCGCGCCATGGCTGCCAGCCTCTGGCGAGGACTGTCGAGTTCCTTCGTAGCGTCGGCCATGCGCTCGGCCAGCAGTTCGAATCCCACCGCAGAAACGGCTCCCAGCAATTCGCGCTTGTCGGCGAAGTGCTTGTACGGGGCGTTGTGACTGACGCCCGCCCGGCGGGCGAGCTCCCGAAGCGAAAACTCCGTGCTTTGAGACTCGCTCAACACGTCGAGCGCGGCCTCGACAATCGCCCTGTGAAGGTCGCCGTGGTGATAGGGCCGCTGTTCTCTGGTGGAAATGTCTTGGGTCATATCCGTCCGTTTAGAGAGTCAAGTTGCTCTTGTCAACATTTTGCTTGGAAGATGTTGACATTGTCCACTTTAACCCTTAAGTGGGCGATGTCAACATGCGCTCCATCTTCCGGAAGGCAGCGCGAACCAGCAACAGAGGCGACACTTCATGGATATTCATCATTCCGTCGGACGCAAAACGCACCGCACAAAGGAGCGTCCTCCGTTCGAGCGTATTGCTCTTTTGTTGCAAGGTGGCGGGGCGCTCGGTTCCTATCAGGCCGGCGTCTATCAAGCTCTGGCCGAAGCCGGTCTGCATCCGGACTGGGTCGCCGGCATCTCCATCGGCGCCATCAACAGCGCCCTGATTGCCGGCAATCCGCCCGACAGGCGAGTGGAGGCGCTCCGGAGCTTCTGGGAGACGGTAACTGGCCCTGCTCACGGATTTCCCACTCTCTTTTCGGCAATTTTTGGAGCGATAGGGTTCCAGGGTGACTTCGCGCGTGGCCTGCTCAATCAGACGCACGCCTTCGCAACCCTTATGAACGGCGCCGCGGGGTTCTTCACGCCCCGTCCGGTTCCACCTTTCTTTTCATCCGCCGGTCGTATCGAGGCGGAAAGCTTCTACGACGTCGCACCGCTCAAGGCGACGCTGGAGCGGCTGGTGGACTTCGACCGCATCAACGCGGGAGTCATGCGTTTCAGCGTCGGCGCCGTCAACGTACGCACTGGCAACTTCGAGTATTTCGACACCACGAGCCACGATATCCGCCCCGAACACATCATGGCGAGCGGCTCCCTGCCGCCCGGCTTCCCTGCCGCTAGGATTGACGGCGAGTGTTACTGGGACGGGGGCCTCGTATCGAACACGCCGCTGCAATGGGTGCTCGACAACTCGCCGCGCCAGGACACGCTGGCCTTTCAGGTCGACCTTTGGAGCGCGCGGGGCGAGTTCCCGCGTGACCTCCTTGGAATCGAACTGCGGCAGAAGGATATCCGCTTCTCGAGCCGCACGCGCGTGGCGACCGACCAATTCAGGTCGCAGCAGCGGCTGCGTCGCGCCCTAGGTCATCTGGTCGAACTCGTCCCCAAGGACGCGCTGCTGCGGGCCGATCCGGAGATCAAGCTTCTCGTCGATCAGGCCGACGAGAAGGTCTACAACATCGTCCAGCTCGTGTACCGGGCCAAGAACTACGAAGCTAGCTCCAAGGATTACGAGTTCTCCCGCCTGACCATGGAGGAGCACTGGACCTCCGGCTACAACGACGCCCTTCGAACACTGCGCCACCCCGAGGTGCTGCAGCGGCCCGACACGCCGGACGGTGTGGCTATTTTCGACTTCGATTGAGTTTTCACCAAAGAGAAGAGCACGACATGAAGATCGCCACAGTCCGCGAGAATGCCTTCGCGATGCCGCTCAACAACCCCGCCTATCCGAGGCCACCCTACAAGTTCTACAACCGCGAATTTGTCGTCATCAACTACCGGACCGATCCGGAGGCCCTTCGCGCTCTCGTGCCGGAGCCGCTGGAAGTCATCGGCGACACTGTCGCTTATGAATTCATCCGCATGCCGGATTCGACCGGCTTCGGCGACTATACGGAAACCGGGCAGGTCATTCCGGTGCGGTTCACGACGTCATCGGGCAGGGTGCAGGAAGGCAGCTACGTGCATGCCATGTATCTTGACGACAACTCTCCGATCGCCGGCGGCCGCGAGATTTGGGGCTTTCCAAAGAAACTGGCGACTCCGAAGCTGTCGCACGAGCAGGAGACGCTGGTCGGGACGCTCCACTACGGCTCGGTTTTGTGCGTGACGGCGACCATGGGCTACAAGCATCGCGAGCTCCCGCTGGAGCCGCTGGCAAAAGCGATGGCGAAGCCAGCCTTCGTGCTGAAGGTCATCCCGCACGTGGACGGTTCGCCGCGGATTTGCGAACTGGTGCGCTACTATCTCGAGGATGTGACGCTGAAGGGCGCATGGGCAGGGCCGGCGGCCGTGCAATTGTTCGATCACGCAATGTGCTACGTCGCGCGTCTACCTGTGCGCGAGGTCACGTCGGCCAGCCATTACGTTGCCGACCTGACGCTCGGCCTCGGCGAGGTCGTGTTCGATTACTTCCAAAACGACTGATCTCTTGCAATTGAAAGGAACTATCCATGACTCGATTTGATGGACGAGTGGCGATTGTCACAGGAGCCGCAAGCGGCATCGGCAAAGAGATAGCGCTTCGGTTCGCCGCCGAAGGCGGCATTCCCGTAATCGCCGACCTTAATCTCGACGCAGCG
Source organism: Rhizobium sp. P32RR-XVIII (assembly GCF_012641395.1). Classification (GTDB taxonomy): domain Bacteria; phylum Pseudomonadota; class Alphaproteobacteria; order Rhizobiales; family Rhizobiaceae; genus Rhizobium. The sequence continues at coordinate 119,289 of NZ_JABAIH010000009.1, forward strand.
AACGCAACGGCCGCCGAGATCAAAAGCAAGGGCAGCGATGCCTTCGCCGTTGCGATGAACGTCGCCGACGAGGAGCAGGTGGAAAAGGCCGTTGACGACGTGGTCGCCATGTTCGGCAAGGTCGACGTGCTCGTCAGCAATGCTGGCATCCAGATCGTCAGGCCGCTGGTCGACTTTCCCTTTGCTGACTGGAGAAAGCTGCTTTCGATCCATCTCGACGGCGCCTTTTTGACCACCCGCGCCTGCCTCAAGCACATGTATGCCGCCAATTACGGCCGGGTGATCTACATGGGTTCTGTGCACTCCAAGGAAGCCTCGAAGCTGAAGGCGCCCTATGTCACGGCGAAGCACGGTCTGATCGGACTGGCCAAGGTGCTCGCAAAGGAAGGAGCCGAGCACAACGTCACGGCCAACGTGGTCTGCCCCGGCTTCGTTCGCACGCCGCTCGTCGACAAACAGATCCCCGAGCAGGCGCGGGAACTCGGCCTCAGCGAGGAGCAGGTAGTCAAGACGGTGATGCTCAAGGACACGGTCGACGGCGAGTTCACCAGCACCGATGACGTGGCCGACGCCGTTCTCTATTTCGCGGCGGCTAGTTCGAACGCCGTGACGGGTCAGTCGCTGGTCGTGAGCCACGGCTGGTTCATGCAGTAGGATCAAATCGCGAACAGACGAACGAACGACGACACCCCTTGTGACGCCGTGGGACAGGAACTTCTGCACCCTGGACCAGCTCTACCTCGCGACGAGCCGCAGTGGCCTGGCGCTCTCTCGTTCTTTAGTATCAAAGGAAATGAACATGGCAGTCTTCAATGATTTGCGGCGGGTCTTCTCGCACGCCCAACGACGTTCGGTGGCCACGAGCCGCTCCGTCGATGTCGTAGGCATGCGAGGAGTGACTGAGATACTGCGGAAGGCCGTCCAGACCACTGCGCTCGGCATGTTCGTAGGATTCGCCGCGCTGCCGACAGCCCGAGCAGATGACCAGCCCCCGCCGGTGAAACCGGCGATCAGCGACGAGGCAGCGACTGCCGTTTCGCAGATGGGAAAGACCCTGCATGCGAGGGACTTGTCGGTCACGGCAAGAACGGTTAGCGTCTATCTGGACGAATTCGGACAACCGCTTCACATCTTCCATACGATCAAAATCGCCGCCCGCCGGCCCGATCGGATCGCCGTCGAGTTTGTCGGCGATGACGGCAGACACGATCTATTCTACGACGGCACGACGGCCTCGGTCTTCTTTCCTGATAGCAAGAAATACATGACGATCTCCGCGTCGGGCGACATACCGTCCGCGCTCGACGAGGTCGCAACCAAGCTGGACGTCGATTTTCCGCTCGGCGCGCTTTTTGCGGGCTCTCCGGACACAGTGCTGCTAGGGGACGCCTTGTCCGCCTCACAGGTAGGGACCGCCAATGTCGACGGTGTCGAGTGCCGGCATCTGCTTTTCTCACAGAAGTCCGGCATCGATGTGGAATTGTGGGTCGAGAAGAATGACGCGGCGACGCCGCATCGTCTGGTCGTCACCTATCCGTTGCTGCAGGGCCAACCAAGCTTCGTTGCCGAATTCACCAGTTGGAAGACCCAGCCGCCTCTGTCCGACTCCGAATTCACGTTTGCGCCTCCTGCGGATGTGAAAAAGATCGATCCGACACCAGCCGTCGCGTCGGGAACGGAAGGGAGCAGGTGATGAACTATCTGAAGCGCACCTGCCTTGCTTTTCTCGCTTTGACGGCCATCACATCGGACGTTGCCTTCGGTCAGTTTGCGCCACCCGGAGGTCCGCCACCCCTCCCGTCTGGAGGGCCACCCCATTTTCCGTCGGCAGGGCCGGGCGGCCCCCCACGTCCGCCGATGGCGAGCCACGGTCGGCCGCCGGTGGGCGCGCAGAACCGTCCACCAGTGAACCCACGTACTCGTATGCCAGATGTCGGCGGCGCAAAGGGGCGATTGGCGGAAGGTCCAAGCCACAGAGGGAGCAACCTGTCCGGAAGCGTCCGCAACACCGTTAACTCGGGGGGTAACATCAATGGAAACCGCACCTTCATGAACTCCGGGGGCAATATCGTCGCGAAGGACTCGGGCAACCTTACCGTCAACAACTCTGGCGATCTCAAGATCTCGGGCAATCGCAATGGATACTTTGGCCGTGGATACTATGGTCGTGGAGACCATGGTGTAGGCGACTATGGTCCGGGAGAGTATGGCGGTGGAGACTATGGGCGTGGATACAATCGCCGCGACGCGTACGTCCTAGGCGGGTATGCGGCGGGCGTCGTCACTGGTGCGGCCACCGCCTCGAGCGCCGGCGGAAGGACTTACTCTTCCTATGGAGATCAGTCTGGATCCTCTACGGGTTCCTATGGCGCAGCGTCATCGAGTTCGTCCCAAGGCAGCGTGGGCTCCGCTAACGCGGCGTCGTCGGGTTCATCTCACGGGGGTTCTTCAGGTTCGTCTCACACCAGGTCTTCAGGCTCATCTGGCGGAGAATATGCGACCTCTTCCGATCAGAGCCGCTCCGACCGGCCTGTTGGCAGCGGAGAGGGCGGCTCGAACCAGAGCGGCGGCAATGGCAGTTCCCAGTCTGTCAATCCTCTAATTGCCGGCCTGTTTGAGAGCCTGCCGCCGGAGGGCACGGCATGGACATCGGAAGATGCGGTCGGTTGGCTTCAGGCTGCCGCCGCCAATCTACGAATCGTCTATAAGATCCAGGGAAACATCTTGGTCACGGGCGAAGTCCCGCCGTCGGATTACAATCGCGCTTCTAGTGGAAATTAGATTCAGCTCGGCATGTGGAAGAGGCTGAGGCCGGATGTCGCACGACATATCCGGCCTTCGCAGCAGGGCCCGTAATCGGTCGGCGCAGGATTCCCGAAGGCTGTCGATGGCGGTCGCTAGATCCGCGGATGAAGCGGAGTTGTTCCGAAGCATTTCCTGGAAAAGAACGTCCTTGGTCGGAAAATAGAGGTAGACCGTTCCCTTTGTTATTCCCGAGCGGGTTGCGACGTCTTTAGCCGGAGTTCCTTATATTCTCTCCTCGCAAACTCCTCAAACGCGGCCTCCAGTATTTCACGAGGCCGCCTTGCCTTCTGCTCCGCCCGCGATGTTTTCTTTCCGATTCGTTTGACAACATCGGGGGTACACCTGTGGTGGCCCGCTCAGGACCCTTGCCGGTGATTTGGTCTTACCTGTTCAACTTGAATCAATGTTGCGCGTGTCAACATTTTTGATCCGAAGGATGTTGACATCGCCTACTTTTGCCAATAAGTGGGCATTGTCAACATCTGGCAGTGGCCTTTTAACGCAGCAGATTGAAGCTGGCCGATCAACAACGTGGCTCTCTTCGCAACCTTACCGGAGCAAAAATGCAGTCCTTTCGATTGCTGGGAATTGGTCTCGCCTGCGCAGTTCTGGCTGCCTGCGAAGACAAAGCTGAAGTGGCGCCGCCACAGCAGCAGGTCCGTGTCGTCGCGGCCGCCGAGGCTCAGTATCAACCCGGTGCGGAAATCACCGGCGAGATGAAGGCCAGGGTTCAGACCGAGCTCTCCTTTCGCGTCAGCGGCCGGGTTCTTGAGAGAAGGGTGGACATCGGATCGCATGTCCACGCCGGCGACGTTCTTGCCCGCCTTAACGACACGGAACAGCAGGCGGACGTCAGCGTCGCCCGCGCCGCGCTGGAGTCGGCGCAGGCCGTCCGTACACAGAAGACACTGGCCTTCGACCGTGCGACGTCGCTCCTGAGGTCGCAGGCTGTCCCGCGGGCGATCTTTGACGATGCGCAGAAGGAGCTGCTGAGCGCGCAGTCTTCCCTCGAGGCCGCCGAGGCCGCGCTTGCGACTGCCGAGGACGCTCTATCCTACACCGAGTTGAGGGCCGCCGCGGACGGCATCATCACAGCGCGCGGCATCGAAGCCGGGCAGGTGGTGTCAGCGGCGCAGGCTGCCTTCACGCTCGCCCATGACGGTCCCCGAGACGCAGTGTTCGATGTCTTCGAGGCGTTCTTCCTGGATGGCCGGCCGTTGAAGGACGTCGAGGTGGTACCGGTGTCGGACCCCTCCCGCGACGTCCATGGCAACATACGCGAGGTTTCACCCGTCATAGATGGGAAGGGTGGCACGATCCGGATCAAGGTGGGGCTCCAAGAAGCCGCGCAATGGCCGCTCGGGACGCCCGTGGTGGGCAAGCTGCGGGCCGCGCCGCGCGACGGAATCGTGCTGCCCTACACCGCGATCGCATCAGCCGAAGGCGAACCCGCCGTGTGGCTCGTGAACGGCAAAAACCACTCGGTTTCGCTCCGGAAGATCTCTGTCGGCCGATACCGCCAGAGCGATTTCGTCGTCACGGGCGGCGTCGCCCCGCACGATCTGGTCGTGACCGAAGGTGGAAAGTTCCTCAAGGAAGGCCAGGCAGTCGCCTGGGATGGCAAGTGAGATGACTCTCAATCGCATATGCACCTCTCTCCCGCTTCTTCTGTCTGTGTCGCTTCTTGCAGGCTGCGATCAGAACTCCGTCGCAAGAGAGCAGTCGGGTCCTCGTCCAGTTAAAGTCGTCATAGCCGCGGCCGAAAGCAACCAGGCGGCAAGCTTGCCTGGCATCGTACGCGCCCGTATCGAGACCGATCTGGCGTTCCGAACGCTGGGGCGAATGGTGTCTCGCAAGGTCGACGTCGGCGACCTGGTGCACAAGGGCGATGTCCTCGCGGAGATCGATCCGCTCACGCTGCAGCTCGCCGTCAAGAGCGCCGAAGCCGATCTGCGCAACGCCCAGGCGCAGTTGGAGAACGCCGAGACGACCGAGACGCGAAAGAGAAGGCTCATGCAGAGCCATGCGGCAAGCGTTGCCGATCACGATCTTGCCGAACAGCAGCTCAAGTCGGCTACCGCCAATGCTGCGAAAGCAACGGCAAGCCTTGCGAAGGCGCATGAGCAGCTTGGCTACTCCGAGCTGAGGGCCGAGTTCGATGGCGTCATCACCGCCGCGTTCGTAGAGATGGGCCAGACCGTCTCTGCCGGCCAGCCGGTCGTGAAGCTGGCACGCCTCGAACAGCGCGACGTGATCGTCGACGTTCCGGAGGCGCAGTTCAGTAACATTCGCCTGGACGACCGCTTCAGCGTCGCCCTCCAGCTCGACAGCAAGATTCAAGCCATTGGCGTCGTCCGCGAGATCGCGCCTCAGGCCGATCCGAACACCCGCACCTATCGGCTGAAGATCGCCATCGATCAGGGGCCCGACATCTTCCGACTCGGCGCCGTGGTGACCGCGACGCCGTTTGTCGATGAAAGGACACAGGCCATCGCGCTACCGGTCTTCGCCATCCGCAGCGAAGGCGGCGCCATCCAGGTCTGGGTGGTGGATCGCTCGACAGCCACCGTGGCTAAGCGACCGGTTGAACTGGATGACCCGGCGTCCGGCGCCCGTTCCGTCAAGGTTCTATCGGGCCTGCGGGAAGGGGAAGAGATTGTCGTCGCCGGAATCGACCAACTTGTCGATGGACAGAAAGTGAAACTCGCACCGGAGCTACGCCCGTAAAAAAATTCAACCTTTCGGACTGGGCGCTCGAGCATCGTTCTCTCGTCTGGTATTTCATGATCATGTTCGCGGTAGCGGGCACCTTCGCCTATCTCGGGCTCGGTCGCGAAGAGGATCCGTCCTTCACGATCAAGACGATGGTGATCCAGGCCCGGTGGCCGGGCGCTTCCGCTGAGGAGGTGACACAGCAGGTCACCGACCGCATCGAAAAGAAGCTGCAGGAACTCGACAACCTCGAACACACACGCAGCATCACGACCGCCGGTCAGACGATCGTCTTCGTCGACCTGCTGCCGGATACGAACGCGCGGGATGTGAAGCCCACCTGGTCGCGCGTCCGCAATCTAATCGACGACATCACCTACGAGTTTCCCCAAGGCGTGGTCGGACCGTTCTTCGATGACCAGTTCGGCGACGTGTACGGCAATATCTTTGCCTTCATGGGCAATAGCGGACTTAGCCAGCGGGAGCTGCGCGATTTCGCCGAGAACGCCCGAACGCAAATCCTCAAGATCCGCGACGTCGGCAAGGTCGACGTGGTCGGTGCGCAGGACGAGGTGATCTACCTCGAATTCTCCACCCGCAAGATCGCCGCCCTCGGCATCGACCGCTCCGCCATCATCGCCACGTTGCAGGCGCAAAACGCCGTCACGCAGTCCGGTTTTGTCGAAACCGGGCCGGAGCGCGTCGCCTTGCGGGTCGGCGGGCGGTTCATCTCCGAAGAGACCTTGCGTAGGATCAATCTCAGGGTCAACGACCGCTTTTTCCCGCTGACGGACGTCGCCACCATCACGCGCGGCTACGTCGACCCGCCAACTTCGCTCTTCCGCTTCAACGGAAAGCCGGCCATAGGGCTCGCGATCGGCATGAAGACCGGCGGCAACCTCCTTGCCTTCGGCGAAGCGCTCGACAAGACGATGAGCAGGATCGTTGAGAACCTTCCCGTCGGCGTCTCGGTCGAACAGGTTTCCGACCAACCGAAAGTGGTCGACGAGGCAGTGGGGGGCTTCACAAGGGCCCTGTTCGAAGCGGTCGCGATCGTGCTCGCGATCAGCTTCATCAGCCTCGGGATGAGGGCTGGCCTGGTTGTGGCGGTTGCGATCCCGCTGGTTCTCGCCATCACCTTCCTGGTGATGCTCTACACCGGCATCTCGCTGCAGCGCATCTCGCTCGGAGCGCTGATCATCGCGCTCGGGCTTCTCGTGGACGACGCCATGATCGCCGTCGAGATGATGGTCGCGCGGCTGGAAGCTGGCGACAGTCTGAGGAATGCCGCGACCTACGTCTATACCTCGACAGCCTTCCCGATGCTGACCGGCACGCTCGTAACTGTGGCGGGTTTCATTCCTGTCGCTTTCAACAAGAGCAACGCAGGCGAGTTCACCTTCACTCTTTTTGTCGTCATTGCCGTGTCGCTCGTCGTTTCGTGGGTGGTCGCGGTTTTGTTCACGCCTCTGATTGGCGTGACCATTCTACCGAAGACAATGAAGAAGCATGCCAAGCACAAGGGGCGCTTTGCCAGGGCGTTTTCGAGCCTGCTGCAGTTCTGCCTGCGCTGGCGCTGGATGACGATCGTCGCAACAGTTCTCCTCTTCGCTGGATCGATCGTCGGCTTGTCGATGGTGCAACAGCAGTTTTTCCCGAGCTCCGACCGTCCTGAACTGATCATCGACTGGAACCTGCCGCAGAACAGTTCGATTGCCGAAACGAGCCGCCAGATGGCCCAATTCGAGCATGAGATGCTTGCCGGCAACCCTGGCGTCGAACATTGGTCGACATACGTCGGCAGGGGCGCGCCGCGGTTCCTTCTATCCTTCGACGTGCAGCCGGCCGACGTGTCCTTCGGCCAGACGATCATTGTCACCAAGGATCTCGACGTCCGCGACAAGCTGAAGCGGCAGATGGAAACCTACCTTCAGAAGACCTTTCCGGGAACGGACGCCTACGTGAAGCTACTGGACATCGGCCCCCCGGTCGGCAAGCCGATCCAGTACCGCGTGTCCGGCGAAAATCTGCAGACGGTGCGCGACCTGGCACAGAAGCTGGGCTCGGTCGTCAGCACCCATCCTTCCCTCAGGAACCTTGCCTTCGACTGGAACGAGCCGGCCCGTGTCGTGAAGATAGACGTGCTGCAGGACAAGGCCAGACAGCTCGGCGTCTCCTCCCAGGACATCGCGATGGCGCTCAACACCGTCGTACAGGGAAATGCCGTGACGCAGGTCCGGGACGACATCTATCTGGTCGACGTCATCGGCCGTGCCGCGGAAAAGGAGCGCGGCTCGATCGACACCCTGCTTGACCTGCAACTGCAGAGCAGCGGCGGCCAGTCCGTTCCGCTGTCATCGGTCGCAACCTTCCACTACGAGCTCGAACAGCCGACCATCTGGCGGCGCGACAGAGTTCCGACCATCACGATCAAGGCGGGGATCGGCGATGCGACGCAGCCGGCGACCGTCGTGAAGGCGCTCTCCGACAAGGTTGCGGCCTTCGAAAAGACGCTGCCGGCCGGGTACTCGGTCAAAGTGGGCGGCGCGGTCGAGGAAAGCGCCAAGTCGCAGGGTCCGATCGCCAAGGTGGCGCCTGCTATGTTCGTCATCATGGCGACGCTCCTGATGATCCAGCTTCAGAGCTTCCACAGGCTTCTCCTGGTCTTCTCGGTGGCCCCTCTGGCGCTCATCGGCGTCGTCGTGGCGCTCCTTGCCAGCAACTCGCCCTTGGGGTTTGTCGCACTCCTCGGCGTCCTCGCACTGGTCGGGATCCTCATCCGCAACTCCGTGATCCTGATTGTCCAGATCGAGGAGCTACGTGCCGAGGGAATGTCGGCATGGAAAGCGGTGGTTGAGGCGACCGAGCATCGCATGCGGCCGATCATGCTGACGGCCGCGGCCGCGACGCTGGCGCTCATTCCCATCTCGCACGAGATATTCTGGGGTCCAATGGCCTACGCGATGATGGGCGGGATCGTCGTCGGCACGGCGCTGACGCTTCTCTTCCTTCCGGCGCTCTATGTCGCCTGGTTCCGTATTCCTCGCGAAGTCGAGCAGAACTGAGATGACGTCACCGCTCTCGCACCCTGGGCGCATTGCCCAGGGTTTCGCCGGATATCGCCTCACCGCGACGATCGCCGCCGTTCATTGCGCGTGCAAAACCGTCCCAGTCCTCGTGGCCCTGTCCCTTATTACATCGGGTTGCGCCAATCGGGTGCAAGATGTCCTTCAGCCTCTCGCCGTGGCCCCGACCGGCACAACTCGGGTCACCATGCTGGTCGCTACGACGCGCAAGCCGTCGGAGGATCCTGGCAAACTCTTTTCCGGGGATCGCGGGACGGCGATTTCTCTCAACAGCGTCAATGTGTCCATACCTCCCGACCGGAATCGAAAGATCGGGGAGGTGCAGTGGCCGTCCCGCATGCCGCCCAACCCGCAAAAGGAGTTCGCGGTCACTGAGGTCGCCACGGTGCAATCCGAGGACAAGGCTCTGGACTGGTACCGAAGGAACCGAAACAAAAGGCATCAGGTCATCATCTTCGTTCATGGATTCAACAACACCTATGCCGACGCGGTATTCCGCTTCGCGCAGATCGTCCATGACTCAGGAACCGACGCCGCGCCGATTCTCTTCACCTGGCCCTCGAGGGGACGAGTCTTCGACTACCTTTATGACAAGGAAAGCGCCAACTACTCGCGCCGGGCTCTGGAGGATCTGATCCTCCAGGCTGTGAAAAGTCCCGACGTCTCCGATGTGACGATCCTCGCTCACTCCATGGGCGGTTGGCTTGCGGCGGAGGCCCTGCGCGGCGTCGCCATGCGCGAAAAGTCGATCCCGGCGAAGGTCAAGAATGTCATCCTGGCATCGCCGGACATCGACATTGATGTATTTCGCCGTCAGTTCATGGAGATGGGGCCTAAGCGGCCGCACTTCGCAATCCTGACGTCGAAACACGACAAAGCTCTGGAGGTTTCGAGCTGGCTATCGGGTGGCGTCGACCGCGTCGGTGGCTCCGATCTTAGACCCTATGCGCCCCTTCTCGACGAACTCGGCGTTTCCGTCATCGACACCAGCGCCGTCGCGACGAACGACCCGCTCGGCCACAATGCCTTCGCCGATAGTCCGGAGATCGTGCGCCTGCTCGGGCGGCGGCTGGCCGGGCAGAGCCTGGATGGCGGAAAGGCAAGCGTCGCAGACCAAATCGGGATGACTGCCGCAAATTTTGCAGGCTCGGCTGCGCGCCTTGCCGTCGCGGCGCCAGTCGCGGTCATCAGCCCGGAGGCGCGAGAGATCCTGAAGGAGGAGCTCACCTCCGACGGTGCAACCATAAAGGACGGGCAGATTTCGTACTGAACCGTAGCCGTTCAACCGAAGGCATGAATCCTCGATTGGCAAGGATTCGTTAGGATCGGACGATGGAAATCACCAAGACTGTAAGACGCTGGGCGCGGGCTGAATACGCCCGGATCGTCGAAAGCCGGCACCGTCGCCTTGCCGGCTGTACGGACCATCGAAGACAAACGTCACGGACGTCGCGCGGCTTCTTGGCAAGTCCCGGCGAGCGTGTACAAAATCTTCCCCTCCAAGGCTGCGATATTGGATGCCATCGCCGAAAATTACTTGGAGACCAGTCTGCGCTTCCCCGCGTTCGCGCCTGGTGAACGACGCGATGCAGCGAGCTGCCTGAAGGAAGCCGGTGATGATCATCATGGTGAACAAGCGCCGCCGGCCTTCGGCTTTTTGCGCGATATCGCCCAGGTTGCCGATCGCCTTGGCTTAGCCCGGCTCGCGCGGTTCTTCGGGGCTAAAAAGAGTGCCTCCTCAGTCCCTGCTCGGTGGCCTCGATACCGCTTCCCAAGAGCTGCAAAAGCAGCTGAATCGGTAGACCGTTTTCAGTCTCTGAAGTAGTCTCATGCAGGTGTTTGTTCGCTCCCAAAAATTTTCTTGGATACCCTCTTGAAACCAGAAAGTTGGCAAACCAAATCGATCTCAGCGGCAGCCCAGACGGGGGCCGAAATACCGGAGACGCAGGTTTCCGATGCGTCTCCTTTCCATGTTGCTTTACGGAGGATATGGTCATGAGAACAGAGTTCGACTTCGCACCCTTCTACCGGTCCAGCATCGGCTTCGACCGCGTCTTCAATCTCCTCGACAACGCGCAGCGTCTTCAGGCGGAGACATGGCCGCCCTATGATATCGTCAAGACCAACGAGGACGCCTATCGCATCATCATGGCGGTCGCCGGCTATGGAGAAGGGGACCTCGACGTCACCCAGGAACGCAACGTCCTCATGGTGAGGGGCGAGAAGACTGAGGAGACTGAGGGCGAATACCTGCACCGTGGTTTGGCCGGCCGCAGCTTCGAGCGGCGGTTCGAGCTTGCCGAACATGTGAAGGTCGAAAGCGCCTCCCTGAAGAACGGTCTTCTGAATATCTGCCTGAAGCGTGAGGTCCCGGAGGCGATGAAGCCGCGCAAGATCGCGATTGGCGACGACAGCCAGGCTCCGGCGCCTCTGCAGATCGCAGCCGAACAACAGGTCGCTTAACACCCTGCAGAAGGCAGACGCCGTCCCTGTGGCGGCAAAAGCCTCGAGGCTTACAGACATGAAGACGATCAATGTGAAGAACCTCGCGCCGTTCGATGAGCGCGATCTTGCTGCCTGCCAGCCCCTATTCGATCGACTTCTTCAGGAGGCTAAAGTTGCCAAGGACTCGGAAGAAGCCAAGCGGATAGCCGCTACACTGGTCGAGCTTTATCGGCAGGGTATTCGCGATCCGGAGAGTCTCCGGATCATGGTCGAAGGCGACCAGGGTCATACGCAGGCGTTCTGAGTCAGACCACAGTATAGTTGCGGCCGCCCGTGAACCGGGCGGCCGTTCTTACTTCGTGGAGGATCGTCTATCGTCATGCCACCTCTAGGTCTTTGTTTCCGTCGGCTGTGTGTCTCAAACGAACTCGCCGCAGTTCGTAAACGTCACACCGAAAAAAACGGACCGCGCTCGGACAATACGGCGCTTGCCGCAAGGACGATCGGCCCAGAGAGGAAACTTTGAATACACCTTCGCCGTCTCACCAGCTTCTCTCAGCGAAAGAAATTTTTGCGTCAGCGTGGCCAAGTTCTCGTCAAGCCATGCCGCCATCCCCTTATCCTTCGGCGAGGTTTGCCTGCAGGCCCGCCGTCGCGGCGCAGGATTGCCCACTTCGGCTATGGTGAGCAGGGACCTGTGAGCGGCGATCAAGACGTTCTCGAAAGCGACGTTGGCAAATGCGTCCTTCAGAATCTCGCTCCCCGCCACGGCGTGGCCAAGAGCGGCCATCGACCCGGTGAAGGGTAAGCCATATCCTTCAATGTGGGGAACCGTCACCATTGAAGTCATAAGCCCGGTCGGCAATTCTTCTATCCGAATGGCCACTGATGCAGCATCGTCCGAAGCGGCGAAAGGCTCAACGGCAGGTGCATTGCTGTTCTGCGGGTGCACCCTAGATAAGTTTACCGGATCGCGCGAACGATGAGGCAGAATGCGGCGGCACCAATGCTAAACAAGGAGATCATTTGGAGAGAAGTTCGCGAGCGGGAGATCGGTCCACCGCCGGCTAGGTTAGGAAGCGATCATCGCCAGGCGCTAACTAGAAGGACTGTAGGATGAAGGCCGAATTGTCATTGACGTCGAAATGGAAGGTTTAGGCACTTTGGCAGCAAGCGGGGAACGTAAATGCTGGAAGCCGGTAATGGGAGAATGAAATGAGCGACCGTCGGAGGACCGAGGCTAAGACTGGCATCGCTGGCCTGGATGAAATTCTTTGCGGCGGGTTTACCCGCCGACATGTATTTCTTCTCGAGGGCGCGCCTGGAACGGGAAAGACGACGATCGCCCTTCAGTTCCTCCTCGAGGGCGCAGCACTCGGAGAAAGGTGCCTGTACATTACTCTGTCGGAAACGGAGGAGGAACTGAGGGGTACCGCGGCGTCTCACAATCTGGAACTTGACGAAAAGATCGAGATCTTCGAACTGGTACCGCCTGAAAGCCTGCTGAACGCCGACCAGCAGCAGAGTCTTCTCTATTCCTCGGACTTGGAACTCGGCGAAACAACAAAGATGATCTTCGGCTCTTTTGAGCGGCTCCGCCCCAGCCGCGTCGTGATCGATAGCCTCTCGGAAATCCGCCTTTTGGCGCAGAGTTCATTGCGCTACCGACGCCAGATTCTCGCGCTGAAGCACTTCTTTGCGAAGTCGGGAGCCACTGTCCTCCTTCTCGACGACATGACCTCGGACGCCCTCGACAAGACTGTTCACAGCGTGGTTCACGGTGTCATTCATCTTGAACAGCTTGCGCCGGAATACGGATCGGAACGCAGGCGTCTGCGGATCATGAAATACCGCGGACGATCCTTTCGTGGTGGCTTTCACGACTTCGTCATCCACACGGGCGGCGTCCGGGTCTTTCCACGGCTTCGAGCACTAGAGCACAAGGCTGAATTTTCTCGCGGTATGCTTGGAAGCGGCGTCGCCAAACTTGACGGCTTGCTCGGCGGAGGGATTGAGCGTGGATCGAGTACCTTGCTGATCGGTCCTGCTGGAACGGGCAAGAGCCTCTTTGCGCTCCAGTTCGTCGACGCGGCCGTTAACCGCGGGGAGCGGGCCGCTGTCTTCGTTTTCGACGAGGAGCTCGGACTCTTGTTCGCCCGGACGAAATCCATGGGATTTGACTTCGAACGTATGAGAGACGAAGGGAAGATCCACATAGAACAGCTCGATGCTTCGGAGGTTTCTCCTGGAGAGTTTGCACAGCGGGTCCGTGACCGTGTCGCTGACTTCGATGCGAAGACGGTCGTGATCGATAGTATTAACGGCTACCAGGCGGCGATGCCCGAGGAGAACGCACTCATCCTTCACATGCACGAACTACTCCAGTTCTTGAATCGGCAGGGCGCGGCGACCTTCCTCACGGTCGCTCAGCACGGGCTGGTCGGTGATATGAAATCCCCAATCGATGTCACTTATCTATCTGACACGGTCATCCTGCTGCGTTACTTCGAAGCCTTTGGCAGAGTTCGCAGGGCCGTTTCCGTCATCAAGAAGCGCACCGGTAGACACGAGGAGACGATCCGGGAATTCTCAATCAGCGAGCGGGGGCTGATGGTGGGGGAACCTCTCTCTGCATTTCAAGGAGTTCTCCGAGGCGTTCCCACCTTCGCTGGCGACGGCCACTCTTTGTTGTCGGATTCGAACGAGGATCGCGAACATTCCTGACCAGCCCGTAGTCAACCTCATCTTAGCGCCATCCGGAAGGGACGCGCAAATTGCCGCATCGCTGCTCGAGGAGGCTGGTGTGTCCGGCCAGGCTGTAGCCGATCTGCCCTCTCTATTGCGCCAGCTCGACGAGGTTACTGGTTTCGTCGTCGTGACTGAAGAGGCGCTGCGAAGCGCCGATCTGAAGCCGTTGTCGGAATGGATAAAGCAGCAGCCGAGCTGGTCGGACATGCCATTCATAGTCTTGACACAACGGGGTGGCGGTCCGGAACGCAATCCTGCTGCAGCGCGCCTTTCCGAGGTCCTTGGCAACGTCAGCTTCCTGGAAAGGCCGTTCCACGCCACGACGTTCATCAGCGTCGCCCATACGGCAATGCGAGGGCGCCGCCGCCAGTATGAAGCGCGCGCTCGCATGGAGGCGCTGCGCGAAGGGGAACGCCAACTGCAGACGGCGCTGGAGGCAGGCAGCCTCGGTGCCTGGGAGCTCGCCCTCGGCAGCCGGATACTGACGACCTCGACGATGTGCCGGGCGATCTTTGGTAGAGGACAAGACGATCCGTTCACATATGAGCACCTTTTGTCCAGCATCTATCCCGACGATTTTCAACGGATGCAAGGAGCCTTAGCTGCTACCATCGAGACCGGTGTCGACTTTGCGATCGAATGTAGGACGCTGTGGCCGGACGGCTCAATCCGCTGGGTCGAGCTCAGAGCTCAGCTTTACCGAAACAGAGCGGGCGAAGCTGTCAAGATGGTCGGAGTATCGGCGGACATCACCGAGCGCCGCAACACTCAGGCGCAGCAGCAAAAGATGAACGAAGTCCTGGAGGAGCGGGTTGCAGCCCGGACTGCCGAATTGGAGGCGGCCCACGCGGCTGTCCTGGCCGAGGTCGCACAACGTGAAAGGGCCGAAGAGCAGCTTCGCCAATCCCAGAAGCTTGAGGCGATCGGCAAACTGACAGGAGGAGTCGCCCACGATTTTAACAATCTTCTGATGGCAGTGCTCGGAAATCTCGAACTTCTGCGCAAGGCCGTCGCGGGCAACGAGCGCATGCTCAGACTGGTCGATGGAGCGCTCCAGGGAGCTAGGAGGGGAGCCTCTTTAACACAGCGACTACTTGCCTTCGCAAGACGCCAGGACCTGCAGGTCAAACCCGTGGACCTTCGGAAGCTCGTGATGGACATGGAGGATCTTCTTAGAAGGTCCGTCGGACAAATGATTGTTTTGGATAGAGAGCTACCGGACAACCTCCCGCCAGTTCTCGCCGACCCCAACCAAGTCGAGCTCGCCTTGCTCAATCTCGCCGTCAACGCCCGCGACGCCATGCCCGAGGGGGGCTCGTTGAAGATCGCACTGGCTGCGAACCTGCTGAAAGAGGGCAGCGCTGACCTTGCGGCCGGTCATTACGTCACCTTGTCAGTGACCGACAGCGGAACCGGCATGAACGCGGAGACTCTTGCAAAGGCGGTCGAACCCTTCTTCTCCACAAAGGAACTCGGCAGGGGTACCGGACTCGGCCTCTCGATGATCCACGGCTTGGCTCTTCAACTCGGCGGCCGCTTCACCCTTAGAAGCACGCCAGGAGCCGGCACAACGGCCGAACTATGGATACCGGTCGCCAACGGGACTGCGGCAGAGGTCGAAGAAAAAGAGCGGCCAATTGGCATCGCATCGAATACCGCATCAAAACGAGTTCTCCTGGTCGACGATGACGTGCTGATTGCCATGAGTTCCGCGGACATGTTGCTCGACCTCGGCCATGAAGTTGTAGAAGCCCATTCGGGAGCCGAGGCGCTCGAGTTACTCGGGAGCGGCGAGCAGTTCGATCTGCTTATCACCGATTTCTCCATGCCAGGCATGAACGGCGTCGAACTAGCCAGGGTTGCAAGGCAGCTGCACCCGGGTCTGCCGGTCCTAATGGCGACCGGGTACGCGGACCTGCCGTCGGATGCGCAGATTGATGCCGTGCGGCTGGGAAAACCATTCACCCAGCATCAGCTCGCAACAGAGATCTCCAACGCTTTGCAAGGTTAGCGCCGATCAGGTCGGTAATAGCGCAGTGAGGCCACCGCCTCCCAAAGTCGTCATCGCAGGTCTCCGTCATGAAGCTCCCGTGCCGTGCGTCCGATCCGGTGGGGCGGGAATGCGGCGAATTAGCGAGAGAGGGTCAAAGTCCCGCCAAAGGGGGCAGGTAAGGGACGCGGAAACCACGCGCCGCCAGACTGAAAGGCATCAGCACGAGCTGAGGTGAGGAAAACCACCGTGCGGCAATTCCGATCAATGACTGAGATAACCCGCCGTTCCGGTCCGATAGCGTACAAAAAGAGACCCGCGGCTGGTGGAGAGTGCCTGCGGGGTCAAGTCGCCAGTTTCGCTGGCTGGATGCGCTGGCGGGCGTCGCCAAGACATGCAATCCGCCAAACTAACGAGCCGAGGAGGCAATGCGTTCCAGCGCGCTACGTTATGGTCAAAAAGAAGCCTCGGCGGAGCGGGGCAAGACGAGGGTGACCCAGCGACCTTTCAGAAGGGCGCTGAAGAGGCAGGGCTGTAAGCCCCGGTACGCGGCCCCAGACAACTGAACGATCAGATGACGCGCATGTTTCGGCGGCTGGCAAACATTTTCCGGCACGACCTACTCGTCGAACTCAGTCCAGGACCATGAACCAAAACGGAAGAACCGCGACGATATCCCCGTTTTCATCTAGGATTTCGAAGCGCTGTGCCAGACTGCCGTACGGCACTCGCCAACGGAAGAGCGACGAGTGTTCAGCGTCTGGCTTGCTGGCTGCTGATGTGTCAGGTCCGAGTGGAAGACCCACGCTTGATTAACTCACGAGTACCTCTCCAAGATGCGGGGTCCTCGTGAGGACTGGCGGACAAGGGCACCTTGCGATCTTCCTCCCATGCCGGGCCTGACGCGGATTTCAGCCGCTCGTGGGATAAGATGGAGCCCACCTTCACAATCTCCCTATGGTGATAGTTCCTGACGGTCTCAGAGGCGGGGCCAGGTTTGCGATTCACACACGACCTTCAGGACGCAGCCCTTCAGCTTCAGTGCGTTGCCAGAGAGCGTCAGAGAGCCGTCGTATGTCTTGTCTGCGGGTCATGTCCTGACCTCCGAGTTTATCAAGCAATGGGGCGAGGGGGCCGACAGCTTTGCCAAGGACCCTCCCAACGCGACGATTTCGGTCTTGAGCGGCAAGGGAGATTCTGTCGCCGATGCGGTAGTTGTCCTGAAGACACCGAAGCTTGAGGCCGGAAACCTGACCTTTGAGGTCGCCGTCCTCGAAGGCGATCTCGCCGGAGCCGATGGCCCCGCATCACTGTTCATCGACTGGTTTGCGGCCCGCGGTCCGTACGGGGGCGTCGCCGTCGGAGGGCGTGCTCCGGTCTGGCGTGGCGGGTGGTATGCGCATCCGGGCGCATACCACGGTGCAGGCGTCGTCGCCGGCGCCGCAATCGGTGCGGCAGTCGCGGAGGATCGTCGCTATTACCCGCCACCGGCATGCGGATATTACCCCTATCCTCCCTGCTACTAGCACCAGGTCGAAGGAACATGCGTGTGCTGGTTTCTGTCCGGTGGGAGGTTTGTAAGGGGCCTTCCACCGGAGGTGACAAGACTGAGGACCTAGCGATTGGACCATCTTTCGAACCCGAACCCGGTATTCGAAATCTTCGTCGGCACTGTGATTTTGATCGTCGTCATCTTCGTGCACGGCGTGGGTATCCGGAGCATCAGCCTTCAGTTCAGCAAATTCTGGGCGCACGTCACGAGCGCCACGCCGCGCTGGCGAATGAACCTGGTGCTGGCGGTGACGATCGCCGCGCTGGCGCTCCTGCATTTCGCAGAAACTCTGCTCTGGGCGGTTCCCCTCTATGTCAGGGATATCATCCCCTCGATGCGCGACAGCTATTACTACGTGCTGGAGAGCTATACGACGCTTGGGGAGGGCAATGTCACTCTCCCGGATCGGTGGCGTCTGCTTGGACCGATCATAGCAATGTCCGGTTTGTTCACCTTCGGTTGGACGGGAAGCGTCCTGGTCAGCATCATGACCGACGTCGGCAAGTTCGACAAACTGCAGGCGCGGCGGGAGCGAGCGGAGGGGGACAAGGCGCCATGAGTCGGCTCTCGCCTTCGCCGTTGCTGGTTATTGTAAAGTGTGCGACCAAGCTTCCGTCGAAACCCTTGCTCCGAGACGAGGAGCCGCGTCTACGCGGCGAGCGATGTCGTCCGAGCAATCCCGAGACTAACCAACTGTCGGTTCCCATCAGTTTCCAAGTGGCAAACCTTCTTGAAAGCAAGAGGCAGCCAGTCAGCCTGTTCGCCGGTTTTCGTTACTGGGCGACAGCGACAGCCGGTCTGACTTCGTCACCGGCGTTCCGCGCGGCAATTGGATTCAGACTGACCCGAAGAAGGGCTGGTTCACGATCCTGCGCCTGTACAGCCCGCTCGAGCCTTTCTTCGACAAGTCATGGCGACTGAGCGAGATCGGACTGGTGAAGTGAGGAGTGAGGTAGGGTTGTTCGATCCAACCAACCCTATGCGAATGTTGGCCGAGGAGGAAAATTGAGCGTAAACCTGCCGCATAATCCAAGGCCAAAGCATAGCCCACTGTCTGCTCCGTCGCGCCCAACTCGAGAGCTTCCTTCCGTTCACTATGGCGAGAAACCGGAAAAACCGCTGCGTTCGCCATCCCTGTCGTGTCCGGTTGACACGGCTCGCTCGGCAAAATGGATGTCGATCGGTCGGAATGGTTCCCAAGTCTCCGGTGGCCTTTTCGTTCATCAGGGGAACCTGCAACGGCCGGGTAAGTTAGATTCGGATGAAAGGAGACTTCCTCATGGGTATGGACAAACCGAAAGACGGCGCTCCCGGCACCACCGACCAGTCGCCGCGCTGGGAAGGCCCGCAGGAAAACACTCCGCCCGGCTACCTTCCTGCAAAGGACGACCCCGATCGGGCGAAGGATGCCAACGGTGAAACCAACAGTGACCCCGAGGTCAAGAAGGTTTCGGACGGCTACAAGCAGAAGGGCGAATGAGATGTCAGACGTAGAAAAAGAGCCAAGGTAAGTTCGCCAAGTCGGTAGCTGACCGGAAGGCCTCGGGCGTTCAACAACGCCAAGCCGACGGTAAATTACGGCCTCCGGAGATGCGACCGAACCAAGACACGTCCAGGCAAGAAGGGATCTCAACAATGACCCCGCCGACATGAACGGGGGCCGCGCGCGAAAAGAACGAGGAAACGTGGAAGGTTTGACCCTAAAAGCCTGCCCGCTGCGGACGTCTCCCGACGGTCCGCTGCAGTCGCCACTGGACCGCGCAATGGCTACATGACAGTTCTAGCGCCCCAGGTTCCCTTTAGTCGCTTCCCGCTTATTGATAACTCCGACCCGGTGCTTTTCGTGATTGTTCGATCCCCGAGACATCTATCGTTATGTCGCCGGTAAGCTCCTTGGTGATCGCTTCGAGTGTCACGGAAAGCCCGGCCTCCACCTCGCTCGATTTGAGATCTCTCGCGGTCTCACGCGCGTAAATCACCATTCTTGCCAAGGCGACGAGTTCTGTTTCTCTATCGATATTTTTCAGTTCTGAGCATGCCATGCTTAAACCCCCAAATTGATGCGCATAGCTTAGAACTGTTTTAGGGGCGGCGGGCGTGACATCGGCGTGACACAACGCACGGCTGACGACGTTAGGCCATACGCCAGAGAGATGTTCGGCTGAATGCGAAGCTCGGTGGAGGGGAACATTCATCAGCCTGATGTAGGACATCGATCAGGGCTATCGCGTCCGCTCTCTTCTGATCAACGTAGTTGTCGTGAAGAATTTGGAGCAGTTCATCAGCACGCGCGGCGCTGATCCCCGGGTAGTTTGCAATGACCGATTTCCAGGTGCGAGCTTTGAAAAACAAGCAACGCGCGCTTTCCTCGAGCCGCCGCGCTTCCTGGCTAGAGACAAGACCGTGGAGGAGACACCATCCGACGGTTGCAGAAACATTGACCATGGGAATAGTGATTGCCACATACCCCAGATCTTCCGGCCCATGTAGGAGCGCCACATCCGCATCGTCGACTAGGCTTTCATCCGCATACGCCTCGAATATTTCCCCGACACCGATCATGCCGAACGCGTGGCACTCCGCGGCCCGCAACGCGCCCATGCTCGCTGCGCCGAAGACCGCTACGCCCTTCGTGAGGCCATAGAGAATTTCCTTGTGCCAAACGGGCGCGACATTTTCGAAGGCGCCATCGATCAATCCTATGGCGCGAGCACCGTCGTCGACCGCCTGACGCACGTCACCCTGCACCGCTGGCGGCTTTATGATGATACCTTCCGCAACGAAGCGCCTTGCATCCGGAAGGCTTGGGCCGACGAAGACTACTTTCATGACGCAAACGATGCTGCGATCGCCCTGTTGCCAAACCTTTGCCGTCGCTCCCCCTCTGGGTTTTCCAATTCAGGCACCAGTATCTTGACGACCGAGAAGGGCAATTCCGGCTGGCTCAATCGAATGGCGATTGCCTGTGTGATACCTGCGCGCTTCAGATTCATCAAAATTCCTTCGAGATCCCGCGGGCCGGGTGCGGGCGCATGGCGGGAAGGCTCGGCGTAAAACAGCCGTCGCAACCGCTCGGGCAACGGTCGCCTATAGGTCTCATGAAACACGTCATCCCGCGCGCCGCTGATATAGGTGACGCGAGACTGAGCCGCCTCCGTCAGCGCTCGTATTGCAGCGCGTTCGGGAGAAGGATGGACGCCGCAGCCAAATGTCACGTCCACATAACGGGCAGCGCTGGTTGCCAAGGCGGTTTTGGTCGCAAGAAATGCGGCGATGCATGGGATGCCGATATCGCTTGTGATGTCGAACAACCGCAGCGCGATGCCGGCATTCTCGATCCGCATGACGAGCGACTTGACGTTCTCG
This sequence comes from Rhizobium sp. P32RR-XVIII, assembly GCF_012641395.1. Classification (GTDB taxonomy): domain Bacteria; phylum Pseudomonadota; class Alphaproteobacteria; order Rhizobiales; family Rhizobiaceae; genus Rhizobium. The sequence continues at coordinate 139,993 of NZ_JABAIH010000009.1, forward strand.
TCGTCAAAAGCGCTGGGATCCATACACAGGGTGTGCTGCTTCGATTCCGGACTTACCTGCCACAAGACGTGGGCGTCGCGTTCGATGCGCTCGAGAAGAGCGTGAGAAACTGCTTCGTCATAGGTGTTGCCCGATGCGAGGCCGTCGGAAGACTGCCAGTACCGGCAGTCCGACAGGGTTCGATCAAGCAGCACGGCCCCACTGGGAACGTGGACGCGGTCACCCGTCATTAGATCCACCCCTGCCGCAAACGCCGTGATCTCGGTATCACGCGGAAGGGGTTGGTTTCGGGCGAGGAGCGGAACGAGCAGGTCGACACGTTGTCCGGCATCACGAAGAGCTAGCGCAGACGTGTTGCTCGTAGACAGGAACGGGGCGCTCGCGACGGCTCGCTCGAGAGCCTCCATAACCGCGGATGTTCTCGCATCAGCGTCGGTCAGCCCTTTGCCTTGAGCAACGGCGATCGACCTGGCGTCGGGCATGTAGGCACACCAGACCGGTATGCCGATCTGATCAAGTCCGGTTTGGCGACCTATACGGGTGATCCCAAACGTTTTTAGTAAGGGACGCACCCGCTCATAGGTCTGGTTTGGGGAGCATATGCGCTCCATGACTTCACGCCATCACTAGCTTAACCATCAAAGACGCCCGAGAAAGCCTGTCCAGAGGAGGAGACAGCGACGGCAAGATTGACATCCTTGATAACGGTTCCGCCTGCATTTCTGAGATCGTTCGCGTCCGCGAGCGGCCCGGAAGCGGGTGGCTGCATCGGCTGTACGGTTCCCGCGTCCAGGTCCGCCACATAAAGCTGATTGTCTCCGGGCAGCCCAATCTCCTTAGGTTCTGGTACTTAAAATCTAAAATCCGGCTTTGAGTAGACCCTCGCGGTAGAGGTCTTTCTGCCATTGCTCTTTTACCGGAAGCACGGACAGCCACTTGTCCAGGTCGAAATGCGGATTGAGCTCGTGGGCCTTGCGGCGATGCGTGCGCGCCTTCGCAGCATCGCCGGCCATCGCATAACTTGCCGCAAGCAATCGCTGGGCCGATGAGGAGTCGCGCATTTGGTCGATATAGCTGATCGCCTGTCGAAATTGGCCCAGGAAGTAACTGGCACCCGCCGCTATCCAGAAGTAGTCGTCAGGGCAGATCGGGTTCAACTGGATCGCCTTCTCGATCTTTGTCAGCCCGTCGGCGGGCCTCGAAGCGTGAACCAGCGCATCGGCATATCCGCAGACCGCGTCGGCAAGATGCGGGCTCAGTCCTTCGGCGCGGTCAAAGGCTTCGAGGCTTCCGTCGACATCGCCGACGTAGAGTCTCGACAGCCCAAGCTCCCGATGCGCCGAAGCCAGCTCAGGCTCCAGCGCCACCGCTCTTTTCGCCGTCTCTTCCGCTTGGACGAGCAATTCAGCCTCACCTCGTGCGGTCAACACCCATTCCCAAGCATATGTACGGGACAGGCCGGCCAAGGCCGGTGCGAAATCGCTGCGCATCTTCAGCGTTTCTCTGAAGGCATTGCGTGCCCGACGTACGTCTGGGAGCGTGAACTTGTTGAGATGCTGTACGCTTGCAAGATAGGATCGATAGACATCAGGGTAAGCGCGATAATCGGCGAGCATGATCTCAGTATGCTGAAGATGATTGCTGATCGCCGCCACGATCATTTGCGCAACTTGCTTTCGATGTGACGCCAGCGAGCTCGGCTTCAGGCGAAAGCGCTCCGCCCACAAGACACTGTCGGACGGAAGGAAGATCATCTGGATAAAGAGACCTTCGCCACTGATGCTCGTATCGATGACGTAGGAGATGGAATGTCGCTCCAACTGGGCGATCTTATTTGCGTCTTGGCGAATGCGGACGGCCGTATAAGGGGCCACAACCGCCACCGTTCTCAATGAGCACAGGCTAATCGTAATGTCTTCCAGCAAGGCGCGGGTTGGACAGGCGGAATTTTCCTCGGCCCCCTGTGGCGGAAGTAAAACCAGCCGGGGAAGTTCTGTCGGCACCGCCAGGAGCGTAGCTGCGGTCGCGGGGGCCAGGGAGAGCTCGGCGCCACCAGTGGATCGAGCGACGGCGCCAATTCGACTTGAGTGGCGATGTGCTTCAAGCAGCACCTCCCGAACAGCAGCATCGCCCGGATCATGCTCAAGAAGCTGTTTTGCGCTATCCTTGAGGTCGACCCAATCGGACCGATCGGCGGCCAGCTCGCGCACCTCGAAGAACATCTCCCGAAAACTCTTCCACTGGGCTGACCTCTGTTTTTCGACCCATGATTTCAGCCCGACCGGCAAATTGGCTTCGTCCAGGAACTGCCGCGTCAGCAATTTCGACGCCGCACCTAGGCGCGGCAGTGCTTCAAGGTCGCCGGAAAAAACGGAAAAGTCTGCTTCGATCGGTTCTGCGGAAAGACGCGCGGTCGAGGCGGTGAATTCAAATGGGACGGGCCAGCCCTCGGCGGCGCATTTTCGCACCCGCTCGATCATCTTGCGGAAGTTAGTCTTCGCGGCGTTTGGATCGGCGGTCCAAAGCAGCCTTGCGAGATAGTCGCGTGGGAGTTCGAATTCAGCGCTGGCCAACATATAAGTCAGAGCAAACACTGCCTTGTGCGGCAGTGGCACTGTTCCTCGTCCGTCCTCGGCAAGCTGGAGCCCTCCAAATGTCAAAAGCCGGAGCACAGAAACGATCCACTAACGCGCCACGCCCGAGTCGGCTTGGTCGTGTTCCGGCTCTGACGTACGGCCTAGCGATGTGACGAGTTGAAGGATATTTTGGCGAAGCTTTGCGTCCGCCACCCTTTGAAACGCGCGATTGAGTTCCAGTCCTTCACGGGTTGCCAGGAAGGCGGAAACTGCTTCTTCCTCCGGTAGAAACGGCCTGCGATCGCTCAGTGGTGAGCCGTCTGGCGCTTCGGCGAAGAAATAGCTGACAGGTACATTTAAGATAATTGCAATCTGCTGGAGACGGCTTGCGCCGACACGATTGCTGCCTTTCTCGTATTTCTGCACCTGTTGAAAGGTAATTCCCAAACCGGCTCCAAGCTTCTCCTGAGACATCCTCATCATCGTGCGTCTCAATCTGATCCTTGCGCCAACATGGACATCGATCGGATTCGGTTTCTTTTGGTCCATCACTTCAGCTCTCCGTCACGACTACACAGTGATATAAATCGAGGCTTCACGCAACTATCGCTGGAGAATGGGTCGAATGGCAACTGCTCAAACATTCGCCAGTGGCATCCAAGCTTCGTGTTGCTCCGCTTCGCTTGGTGGGAGATGTTGTTTATCTCGTTGCCCAGCAAGTCTTCGATCTATCCTGGGACGACCTGTCGAACCTTGCTGATCGCATCATGGAATTCCCGCTTACGACCGGCCGGGGTGACGAGATCGCCCACGGCTCGCCGGGAAGCCCAGATTCACCGGAACAAACAGCAACGGTAAAGGCGAGGATATCTACACCCCGGAGCTGCACATCGACACGCTCAAGGTGAAGTCGACGAATTTTCACGAAAGAGTCGACGCTGGTTTTTCGCGCATGCCGGCAAGCTGTCGCCTCCGCAATGAGGGCTACGAGCCGCATCCCCCAAATAGACGCCTATTGCATGTGACGGTGGCTGAGCGTGCCGTCGATGAACCCCCGGAGCACATGTCTTAGTTTATATGATCTTAATATAAAGAACTGTAGCCTCCCATGTTTTTGGAGGAAGTGAAAATGATCCTACGATTGGACGGTCAAGAGTCATCGCGGTACGGCATCGAAGCCGGACATTGCTCGGCAGCGACTAAGGCCGCCGTTAAATGTGCGCTGGAAGCAGCATTGAATTAGATGCCTCGCGGATCACAGTTTCGATGCTTGGAAATTTCCTCATACTTGAGGGATTCGTTCGATGCCATGGCGATGACGAGCTTGCAGACCACACCAAGCGCCGCAAGCACGAGCGAAGGAAGACCGCTACCAATTTCATGCTCGAGTTCGGGGTCTTCGGATCGCAGTTGCGGGTAGGTCAAAGAACAGGTCCCGACTTAGGTGCAATGGGTCTGTAGGCGAAGCCAACGATATCGGCAACGTTCGGAAATGAGATTGGTTCGGAATCCAGGCAAAGGGCTACGACTGCCGGTCGGTGATGGAACCTCGACCGGATGCCGACGAGCGAACTCCCTAGAACAAGCCGACAGCGGTATCAGAGAGTGTTAGTGCTCTATACGGCCCTCGGCGCCGCCATGCATCGGGAGGCGACGACGTGAAGTAAACACAGGGAACGTCTACGGTGAAAAGGATATCCAGCCTGGACTGAGGAGCGCTTCGACCGTAGTCCCGGGCCTTCCTCGGGTCACAAGATTGGCTGCCGGCGCTTCCACTCTCGGTAAGGCGCGAGAAGCTGTCCGGGGAATCTCCTCTCGATGACCTCTTCCGTCAGCGCGATCCGCGCCATGGTCTCTTTTCTCAGGTCTGCGTCGGACGTCTCGCTCGCTCTTTCGAGCTCCGCCATTTTCGTGAACAAATCGTCGTCGCTCATCGCTTCTAGAGAGACCGCGAAGTCCTGAATTGGCAAGTCTTCCATCATTGCCCCCATTTTGTCGCTAATGCGTTCGCAGCCAATCTCGGCCAAACGACCGCTGAGACTGGATGGTTCCTCAGTGCGCTGGAAAAACACACTGAATGCGAAAGTGTCTCAGGCGTCCGATGAAAGCTGCAGTCTCCCTGCAATAGTGCGCCACGAATCCTGCCAATCGCTTTCTTCTGGAACATTGACCGGGGCTGAAGGTTGGGCGCTGCCGCGCAAACAGGAGGAGAGGGACATGCAAGGCTGCAGAAATTCGGAGCATTCGGTGCGATTTCGATCGCGGGCGGCGCGCTGTTGAGTGCTTAGCCTTCTCGGACCCTCTATCGCCCGACGTGACATATCGGCCATCGCCAAACGTGCCACTTTCCGAAGCAAGGAAAATCGACGAGGCGCAGATTGAGGTCATGCCGCATGAGGTCCGTGCTTGACGGCTGGATGGCAAGTAGCCGCCAAGCGGAAATCGATGGAAAAATCGCCACACAGCTTTGAGGCTGCGCCGGCTTGCCGACCGGGGATGCGTCTTCCTCCGGTCAGGTACTCAGCGCGTTGCCCGTGCCTCGACTTCCGGCGAGAAAACCTCGCATAGGAAGACAAACTCCTCGGGCATGGCATGTTCTTCCGACCCGATCGTCGCCACTGTCCAGAATTCCTTGTCGGTGCCGAAGATCGTAGATACGTAAACGATTTCCAGCTCGTCCCTCGCAAGGGATTTCGCCCAATAGAATTTGTTCGCTTCGAGCTCCGACCGATCGATCACGACTCACCCCGTTTCGATCTTATGGATAAGGATGAGCATACCAACCGCATATAGTAGCTCGGTCTGTGACCTTGCATCTTCCACAGATGGTCCGGTAAATGACGGAGACATCCGTCGCTGACGGTCGCCTTTGCCTATCCAGCCGCTGCGGCGACGGCGTACCCTTCATGTTATGGATTTGCTGCGATCGGCCACGGCCTTTTTGTGGAAAGGACCGTCGTGGTTACCGACCGGGCGGCAGCGATGGCGATAGCCGCCACGCGCTCGCGAGCGGGCTGCGCAGGGTGGCCGCCGCGGGCAGGCGATTTCGGCGGCCGGTTGCGAAGCGCCCCGATCCTTGCGCACGTAAATTGAGGTATGCCGAAGCTCACGCGAAGGAACACTGGAACTGCGATATAGCGGAATCGTGGCGAGCGACCGCGATAATACCCGATGACAGTAACAGCTCGCTAATGTCGAACGCGGCATACCTTATCGCCAATATCTTCATGATCACTGCTTTGCATCTATTTCATGCGACCAAGCGCTGCCGGCACAACCCGCTCAGCATGTGGGTGGCGGCGCAATTCCGCCTCCGATCCCTGGTGCGCGAAAATCGGACAGATGCGCAATTGACGCGAAGCTCGACGAAATCAGCTCGGGCTTGGCCACGGGCGATCAGGAAAATCCATAGGACAAGTGGATGCGGAAAATGGAGATCGAAAAGGCGAGGCGTTGACAGCACTCGGCGCTTGGCTTTGAAGTATTCGCAAATCTTCCGTCACAGATTTCATCTCCGAACTTGTCCGTGCCGCCAATGAAGTAAACAAGCTCGACTATTCGGAAGCTCGCCGGCTTCTACAGCGTTCTGTGATCACGATCCGCAATATGCGCGAGCATATAGGAATCCCAAGTAGCGATACGAGCCACGATGCGGTGTTCGACTTGCAAGCGATAGCCTCTTCCGTCGCGCAGCGCGACGCATGGGAAGCTTCTCGGGCGCTGCTGAACGCGGCCGACATGATTCGCACGCTCCATATCGTTCTTGACTCCGGCACGCAGATATCGCCCAGGCCGGCATAGAGCGGAACCAATGAAGCTCAGCGACATTCCCCTCTCGGAAAGAGGAGAAAATACTATGACTTACGACCCCAGCAACCCCAATGAGCCGAACCGCCCAGTCGGATCGACCCTCGACCCTGATCTTCGGACAACACCACCAAAGCACCGACGCTCGAATTCGTGGGTTGGCTGGGTGGTTGCCTTCGTTGTCGTCGCGGTGGCGGCGATTGCTTATACTCAGTGGAGCGAAACCCCGGATACCGATCCTCAGACGACGGCCTCAACGACCAATTCAGAACCAGCTCCAGCAAAGCCAATGGCACCGGCTGACAATGCAGCACCGGTCCCTGCTACTCCGCCAGCAGGTGGCGGAACGCAGCAGCAAAATTAAGACCGGACTTGAATATTGTAATTCAAGTCCCACTTATTTTTCGTAGAATTTGTCTCCGGCGGCTGACCCCGGATGTACTGGCAGCAGCTGTTGAGACGGATCGAGGAAGGTCGGCACGAGGTATCGTTCCGGCCTTTTTCTTTGAATCGAATACCTCTGGATTTTCCCGGATCGCGTCTACAGAGCGACCGGCGTTGTCAGCCTATTCGCAACTGATACTTACATTGGCGACTTGCATTGTTTTCGACAGCGGCTTGGCAAATGGTATCTGCAGTACAGGGCGTTCCGCCCGACGGTGGAGCACCTCCACTATTCGAGACGTTCCGCGATTGGCGAATTGGCTTTGGTGCCGAAATGCGTAGCCTCGCCGTCGGGAGGAGGCTCAGCCAACCTGCTCGACCGCAAGCGTGCCCGCGGGGAGGGGGCGGATCAGCGACTTTGCCGAAATCGTGGGATCCAGCCAATCCGCCCAGGCACTCCGATCGAGGATAACGATCTGCCGGTCGTGGTAGGGTACGATGTCCAGCCCGGGCTCCATGGTCAGCATGGTGAAGGCCTGACCCACATCTGGCGTATCCCGCCAGATGCCGGCGATGCAGAAGATTGGCTCGTCCTTCTTGGTGAACAGCCACTTGTCCTTCCGTTTCTTCTTTGGGTCGTTAGCGTCCGTGAACTCGTAGAAGCCGTCCGCAACGATCAGGCAGCGGTTGGAATTGAATTCACGGCCCTCGGAGCGGAAGTTGTAGACGGGGCGTTTGTTCTGCGGCCAGCTCCATCGGCGCTGCACCAGCTCTGGCTCGTCGCGCTGGCCGTCGATTGTCCTGATGATCGGCGCTGTGTCGGTGATCTTGATGTCGTCGCGCGGCTCCAGGTTGGGCGCGCCTTCGCCGAAACGGATCCTGATCTTCAGATGGGCAAAATCCTCGACGATCGAGGCCACATCCACCATCAGCCTGTAGTCATTGCACATGCGTCCTCCAGATCGCTTTAAATTGTTTCCCTCGTATCCAGCCGGTCCAGGTGCAAGAGATGCTCGCACTGCACCCGCTCCAGGAGAACAAGCAGCTCTTTGGCCTGACATGTCGGCCGTCCGAGGCCGGCCTCCTGATAAGCCCGGCTTGCCGTCCGAGATGCGGCCCCCAACCCGAGCGTGCCGCAGAGCACCGGAAGGTCTCGCCGGAGCGTCTTGGCCGAGGCTAGCAGGTTATGGGCTTTCATTATAGGTGAAGGCGGGACGCTTGCTCCTTGAGTATGTTCCGGATATGTTCTTTTCATGATCGCGGAACTTTTTGATTTCAACACCCTGCTCAACGCGCGCCGCATCATCATAAGGCGACTTGGTGGCGATGTGGAGATGGTGGAACTACCGTGGGGTTTGCGTCCTCTGGATGGCGGTCCCCCGCCCTGTGAACGTCGTTCGCTCTGAAGGAAGGACGTTTGTAACCCACCGATGTCTGGTGCCGGCATCCGAGTTCCGCCATCGCAGTGGCGGAAAGAATTTCAGCTTCTCCCTCGCCAGTGGTGACTGGTTCTATTTCGCGGGGATCTGGCGGCACGCGACCGCCGACTGGCCGGAGGCCTATGCTATCCTGACGATCGATTCCAATACAGACATCGCGCCATTTCACGATCGGCAGATGGCCGTGCTGACCCGCAATCAGCGGATGGATTGGCTTGACGGGCTCGTGCCTGAAGACGAAAACCTGCGGCCGCTCCCGCCAGGGACTTTCCGGGTCAAACGCCTGTCGAGCGCCTCCTTCCAGCCAAGGCTGGCCGTCTAGAGCGCCAGTTGCAATTGCGGGGTCGCTTCGGGCCTTCGAGCTTCCAGGGAGGAGAGGGAGACGCCGAGCAGGCGTATGCCCTTGCGCGCCGGAAAGAGCGGCGCGAGAAGCAGCCCGACCACGTCCTCGAGGTCGCCAATCGCCGGCAGGGGTGATGAGACGGTCTTGCTGCGGGTGATCTGAGTGAAGTCGGCATACTTGACCTTGAGTGTCACTGTCTTGGCGCCGATGTCGTTTGCCTCGCAGTAGCCCCAGACTTTCTCGATCAGCGGCTGGAGACGTTCTCGGGCCGGTCCGTAGGAATGGATATCCTGCAAGAACGTGTCTTCGGCGCCAACGGATTTGCGCACACGGTTCGGCTTGACTTCGCGGTTGTCGATTCCACGGACGATCCCGTAGAAATACGGCCCGGACTTCCCGAAATGCGCGACAAGGAAATCCAAGGTTTTTATCTTGAGGTCGGCGCCGGTCTCAATCCCGAGCCGATGCATCTTGTCTGCCGTTGCCGGCCCGACGCCATGGAACTTCTTCACGGGCAAGCGCTCGACGAAAGCCGGGCCGTTCTTCGGCGTGATGACGAACTGCCCGTCCGGCTTGTTCTGCCCCGACGCCATCTTGGCCAGAAACTTGTTGTAGGAAATGCCGGCGGATGCGGTCAGGCCTGTGGCCGCCTTGATCCTTGACCGGATTTTCGGCGATTTCCGTTGCGATCTCCATGGCTTTCAGATTTTCAGTGACGTCGAGGTAGGCTTCGTCGAGCGATAGCGGCTCGATCATCGGCGTGTACTCGGCGAAGATCGCGCGGATCTGCAGCGAGACGGCCTTATAGACGTCGAAGCGCGGCCTGACGAAGATCAGGTCCGGACACTTCCGCTGAGCGGTGATCGACGGCATCGCAGAATGGACGCCGAATTCGCGGGCCTCGTAGCTGGCGGCCGCCACCACGCCGCGCGCAGCCGGGCTGCCGACGGCAACCGGTAGACCGCGCAGTTCGGGGTTGTCGCGCTGTTCGACCGACGCGAAGAAGGCATCCATGTCGACATGGACGATTTTGCGCGTCCGTTCCTGGTTCTCGTCATTTGTCATCAGTCGGCCCCCAGGCGAATCTATTCGTCGCCCAGGCAGGGGAAGTTCGCGCCGCACCTGTCGCCCTCCGGCGCTTGCATCCTTTCGCAGCCCACGGGCCATGCGGCGGCGAATTTCGCTCAAGCTCACACCAGCACCGAACGCCTTGACCAGCAATTTGCGTTGGTACGCGCCGTGCCGGGGCGCACACACGGCATGTCAGCTCGATTATCGAGACCTTGTGATTTTTTAGTCTCGGAGCTGCCTTCTCCACAAGCCGCGTTCGGCGCATGCGAAAATATTCCTCTATTGCCATCGATTTGAATCGGCTCCTGAATCCCCAACGCGGCGCTCAGACTCAATATCTTCGCCTGATATACACGTTGACTCATTCGCGCTTTGAGAACAAATACAGAACATATTCCTATTCCTCAAGCAAGAAACGGGTCGACGTCCAAGGAGACCATGACCTCAGCCGCGATCCAAACAACTCTCCTCGACGGTCTGCGCGAGCAGATCGCCCACCTGGAAAACGCCGGCCGGCGCGAGCGAAGCGTTCTGCCGTTCGGCGTTTCGCAGATTGACGCGCGGCTTCCGGGAGGCGGGCTGGCTTACGGGGCGCTGCACGAGTGCGCGGGCGGCGGGGCGGGCACTGTCGATGGAGCGACGGCGGCTCTTTTTGCAGCCGGCATCGCCGCGCGCGCCAAGGGCAAGATTGTCTGGTGCCTGACGCGCCCAGACCTGTTCTTCCCGGCGCTGGCGCAGGCGGGGCTCCATCCGGACCGCGTCGTCTTCGTCGAATCCGACAAAGAGGAGGACGTCCTTGCGAACATGGAGGAGGGCCTTTCCTACGGCGGGCTGGGAGCGGTGGTAGGCGAGGTCGTCCGGCTGCCGATGGCGGCGTCACGACGGCTGCAGCTCGCGGCCGAGAAGACCGGCACGATGGCACTCGCGGTGCGGCGCTGGCGACGGCAGACAGAGGCCAGCGACTTCGGCCAGCCTACCGCCTCGACCACGCGCTGGAGGGTGAGCGTCATTCCGAGCGAGGAGCTGCCGGTCCCGGGGGTCGGGAGAGCGAGGTGGCTTCTGGAGCTGATGAGGGTGAAGGCGGGTGAGTGCGCCGAGTTCGAAGTAGGAGCCTGCAATGCCGAGGGTCGTATCGATATTTTTCCCCCAGCTGCCGACCGACAGGATCAGACGCACAGATCCCGATATTCCGGCTGAACAGCCGATTGCCGTGATTTCGAAGAGCGGCTCGAAACGTTGGGTGTCGGCCGCCGATCCCGTAGCCAGGAAGGCGGGCGTCCATGTCGGCATGCCGGCGGCAAAAGCGCAGGCGCTGTTCCAGGGGTTGCGAATGATCGACGCTGATCCGGCTGCCGATACTTCCGCCCTTGAGCGCATCACCTTGTGGGCGTTGAGCCAATATTCTCCGATCGTCGCCATGGACGCGCCGGACGGCATCGTCATGGACACGGAAGGCGCCGACCATCTGCAGGGTGGCGAACTTCCGATGCTGACCGGGATCGCCAATCGGTTTCGCGCCCGGGGGCTGACGGTCCGCACTGCCGTTGCGGACACATGGGGCGCCGCCCACGCTTGCGCCCGGGCCATCAGCCGGGAGACTGTCGTCGTGCCGCGAGGAGAGACAGCTCGCGCGGTGGAGCTGCTCCCGATCTCGCTCTTGCGAGTTTCCGAGAAGACCGTCGGCGACCTGCGCACCCTGGGCTTCCGGACGATCGGCGAGCTGTCGGCGACGCCGCGCGCACCGTTGGCGCTCCGTTTTGGCCCGGACGTCGGAAGGCGCCTCGACCAGATGTTCGGCCGCCTGTGCGAACCCATAGATCCTATCAGAAGCGACGAGCTCATCGAGGTCAGCCGGTCGTTCGCCCAGCCCATCGGCGCGGCGGAGACGATCAACAAGTATGTCGCCCGCCTCGTCGTCCAGTTGGTCGACGAGCTCCAGCGGAAGGGCCTCGGCGTTCGCCGCACCGACCTGATCGTCGAGAAGATGGACGGCGCTCGCCAGGCGATCCCTGCCGGGACAGCAAAGCCGGCTCGAGATGTTGCCTGGCTGACTAAACTCTTCAAGGACAGGACCGAGAAGATCGAGCCCGGCTTCGGGATCGAAAAGCTCTCCCTTATCGCCGTCATGGCCGAGCCGCTCGCCGAGATCCAGAAGGCATCGGCGCTCGTCGAGGGCGAGGAGCAGGACATCACGCCGCTCATCGACATCTATAGCAACCGCGGGCAGCGCGTGTACCGGGTGGCACCGGTCGCGAGCGACGTACCTGAGCGCAGCGTGAAACGCATCGCCGCCGCCGCGCTGGAGGTCGCTGAGACGTGGGTGCACCACTGGCCGCGGCCGGTGCGGCTGCTCCACAGGCCCGACCAGATCGAAGCCATCGCCCTGCTTCCGGACCACCCGCCAGCGAGCATCACCTGGCGAGGCAGGCGACGCCGCGTCAAGCGCGCCGATGGGCCCGAGCGGGTCTTCGGCGAGTGGTGGCTCCGCGATAGCGAGCTCGACGCCGTCCGCGACTATTTCGTGATCGAGGACGATGGCGGCGAACGCTTCTGGATCTTTCGCTCCGGCGACGGCGTCGACCCGGAGACGGGCTCTCAAAAATGGTTCATGCATGGGATCTTCGCATGAGATACGCCGAACTCCAGGTGACCACGCATTTCAGCTTCCTCAGAGGCGCGTCCTCGGCCGACGAACTGTTCGCAATTGCCAAGATGCTTGGAATACCCGCACTTGGGATCGTCGACCGCAATTCGCTCGCCGGCGTCGTGCGCGCGCTCGAAGCGTCACGCGCCACCGGCGTCCGCCTTGTCGTCGGCTGCCGTTTGGATCTCCAGGACGGCATGTCAATCCTCGTCTATCCGACTGACAGGACGGCCTACTCGCGGCTGACCCGCCTGCTGACGCTCGGCAAGGGCAGGGGCGGTAAGGCGAACTCCATCCTGACCTTCGACGACGTCGCCTGCTATTCCGAAGGCCTGATCGGCGTCCTCGTACCCGATCTCCCAGACGACATATGCGGCGTTCAGCTCCGCAAGATGGCCGACATCTTCAAGGATAAGGCTTACCTCTCGCTTTGCCTCCGTCGTCGTCCAAACGATCAGCTTCGGCTCCACGAGCTCTCCAACATGGCGGCCCGCTTGAGGGTTCGCACGGTCGTGACGAACGACGTGCTGTTCCACGGGCCAGGCCGGCGCCAGCTGCAGGACGTCGTCACCTGCATCCGAAACAATATCACCATCGACGACATCGGCTTCGAGAGGGAAAGACACGCCGACCGCTATCTCAAGCCGCCGCACGAGATGGAAAGGCTGTTCCCCCGCTATCCGGAGGCGTTAGCCCGAACGATGGAGATCGTCCAGCGATGCAAGTTCTCCCTCGAGGAGCTGACCTACCAGTATCCCGAGGAGGCGATCGTGAAGGGCAAGAGCGCGCAGGAGTCGCTCGAGCACTATGTCTGGGAATGTGTACCCGACCGCTATCCGGAAGGCCTACCGCCCAAGACTCTGAAGATCGTGCGCCACGAGCTCGACCTCATCCGCACAATGAGATACGCGCCTTATTTCCTGACAGTATTCTCGATCGTGCGCTTCGCCCGGTCGCAAGGCATCCTTTGCCAGGGGCGGGGATCGGCAGCAAACTCAGCGGTCTGCTACATCCTTGGCGTGACCAGCATAGATCCGGAGACAAATGACCTGCTCTTCGAGCGCTTCGTCAGCCAGGAGCGCGACGAGCCACCGGACATCGACGTCGACTTCGAGCACGAGCGACGTGAGGAAGTCATCCAGTGGATCTACAAGACCTACGGCAAGGATAAGGCCGCGCTCTGCTCGACGGTCACGCGGTATAGGGCGCGCGGAGCGATCCGTGACGTCGGCAAGGCGCTTGGTCTTCCCGAAGATCTCACCAAGGCGCTGTCATCGGGCATGTGGTCGTGGTCCGAGGAGGTCAGTGACCGTAACATCCGGGAACTCAATCTCAACCCGGAGGACCAGCGCCTTGTCCTGACGCTGAAGCTCGCGCAGCAGCTCATGGGCGCACCGCGGCACCTCGGACAGCACCCGGGAGGATTTGTCCTTACGCATGACCGCCTCGACGACCTTGTCCCGATTGAGCCGGCCAGCATGAAGGACCGCCAGGTGATCGAGTGGGACAAGGACGATGTCGAGGCGCTCCGCATGATGAAGGTCGACGTGCTGGCGCTCGGCATGCTCACCTGCATAGCGAAAGCCTTCGACCTCATCCGAGTCCATAAGGGGGACGATCTTGATCTTGCAAAAATCCGTCAGGAGGACAGCGCCACCTACGCGATGATCAGAAAGGCCGACACGCTCGGAACCTTCCAGATCGAGTCACGCGCCCAGATGGCCATGCTGCCGCGCATGAAGCCCCGGACCTTTTACGACCTCGTGATCCAGGTGGCGATCGTTCGCCCCGGCCCCATCCAGGGTGACATGGTCCACCCCTACCTGCGCCGCCGCGAAGGCAAGGAGAAGGTCGAGTATCCGACCCCGGAACTCGCGGCAGTCCTCGGCAAAACCTTGGGCGTCCCGCTGTTTCAGGAGTCCGCGATGAAGGTGGCGATGGTCTGCGCCGGATTCACCGGTGGCGAGGCCGACCAGCTCCGCAAGTCGATGGCGACGTTCAAGTTCACGGGCGGGGTCAGCCGTTTCAAGGACAAGCTGGTCTCCGGCATGATTACAAATGGATACTCCGCCGAGTTTGCCGAAAAGACGTTCTCTCAGCTTGAGGGATTCGGAAGCTATGGTTTTCCGGAGTCCCATGCGGCGTCATTTGCCTTGATTGCCTACGCGAGCAACTTCATCAAGTGCCATTATCCAGACGTCTTCTGTGCAGCCTTGCTGAACTCCCAGCCGATGGGCTTCTACGCGCCCGCCCAGATCGTCGGCGACGCGCGCAAACACGGTGTCGAGGTCCGTCCGGTTTGCGTCAACCACTCGCGATGGGATTGTACCCTCGAGCCGATCGACGGCAGCGCGCGTCATGCTGTCCGGCTCGGTATGCGCATGGTGCGGGGTCTTGCCGCGGTCGACGCGGCTCGTATCGTCGCTGCCCGCATGGACGATCCATTCGCGAGCGTCGACGACATGTGGCGACGGTCAGCGGTCCCGGCGGCCTCACTGGTCGAGCTCGCGGAAGCCGACGCCTTCCTGCCGTCGCTCAAGCTCCAACGCCGTGACGCCCTTTGGGCCATCAAGGCGCTCCGCGACGAACCCCTGCCTCTCTTCGCCGCCGCGGCCCAGCGCGAGGCGAGGGCGGTGGCCGAGCAGCGGGAGCCGACGGTGACGCTCCGCCAGATGACGGAAGGCCACAACGTCGTCGAAGACTACGGGCACACCGGGCTGACCCTCCGCGAGCACCCAATCGCCTTTCTTCGCAAGGACCTGAGCGAACGGCGGATCGTCACCTGTTTGGAGGCCATGAGCGCGCGCGACGGACGCTGGCTGATGACGGCTGGTCTCGTCCTCGTCCGGCAGAAGCCGGGCTCGGCAAAGGGGGTCATGTTCCTGACCATCGAAGACGAGACCGGTCCGGCCAACGTGGTCGTCTGGCCCAGTCTGTTCGAACGTCGTCGTCGCATCGTCCTAGGGTCTTCCATGATGGCGATCAACGGCCGCATTCAACGCGAGGGCGACGTCGTCCATCTCGTTGCCCAGCAACTCTTCGACCTTTCCGGAGATCTTTCCGGGCTGGCGGACCGCGACGCGGCCTTCAAGCTGGCAACCGGCCGTGGAGACGAGTTCGCCCATGGCTCGCCGGGAAGTGCGGACTCGCGAGACAAGGTGGCCGCCGCAAAGCCCAGGGATATCTTCATCCCGGATCTGCACATCGACACCCTCAAGGTGAAAGCGCGCAATTTCCATTGAGGCTCTGATTTCTCCCAGGTCATTCGAAGGTTTTGGATTTTCTCGAAAACGAATGGCCGCTGCGCCACGGAGAACGGCATGAGCGAGCGGTGAAGGCCTGCTGCGGCGCCCTGAACGGGCTCATACAGGCCCTGGTCGCGCGCGACGCGTTCTTGGCTGCTTGCCTCAAAGCCGGCATGCCTACCGTCATTGCTCCGTTGAAACCGAAGCTCGCTCTCCATCCGGTGCGGCTAGCACGATTAGCCGGTACCTGACGGATCAACGCCGGCGTCGCATCCGATGAGGCGAGGCTGACTTAAGCGCGCGTGCTCTCGGACCTGCCTTTTGGAATACCGTCATGGAACTTCCGACCATCGGACGGCATTCCGTTATCGGAGTTGCTTCGGGGAAGACCATGGCCAGTGACAAACTATCGACCTATCGGTCGAAGCGCGACTTTCAAAAGACGGCGGAACCCAGCGGCGAAACGGGGATCGCCCGCAGCAATCGCCGTCGCTTCGTAGTCCAGAAGCACGATGCGACCCGCTTCCACTACGATCTGCGCCTCGAACTCGACGGCGTCTTCAAATCCTGGGCGGTGACGAAAGGGCCGTCTCTCGATCCGCATGACAAGCGGCTGGCGGTTGAGGTCGAAGACCATCCTCTCGACTACGGCGACTTCGAAGGCACCATCCCGAAAGGACAGTATGGCGGCGGCACCGTGATGCTCTGGGATCGGGGATACTGGGAGCCGGAGGGTAAGAAGAGCCCGGAGCAGGCGCTGGCAAAAGGCGATTTCAAGTTCAGGCTGGAAGGCGAGCGGCTGCACGGCAGTTTCGTCCTGGTGCGCATGCGCAACGACCGCGAACGCGGCAAGCGGACGAACTGGCTGCTGATCAAGCACCATGATGAGTTTTCCGTCGAAGAAAACGGCGCAGCGGTCTTGGAGGACAACGACACCTCGGTTGCCTCGGGCCGACCCATGGATGTGATCGCCGCCGGCAAAGGCCGCAAGCCGAAGCCGTTCATGGTGCAAGGCGGCGACGTTCAGGCCGATGCCGTCTGGGACAGCAATCATGGGCTTGCCGCCGACGAGCGCAAGGAAGGTGCAACGGACGACCAGCTTCCGAAGAGCATGACGCCAGTCGATCTTCCGGACTTCATCGAACCCCAGCTCTGCCAGACGCTCGGGCGCCCGCCGGCCGGTAGCGGCTGGATCCACGAGATCAAGTTCGACGGCTACCGGATCCAGATGCGGGTGCTCGACGGCGACGCTACCCTCAAGACCCGCAAGGGCCTTGACTGGACCGCAAAGTATCCCGAGATCGCCGAGACCGCCTCCGCGCTGCCCGATGCCATTGTCGACGGCGAGATCTGTGCGCTCGACGAGAATGGTGCCCCAGATTTTGCGGCTCTGCAGGCGGCCCTGTCGGAGGGCAAGACCAAAGACCTGGTCTACTTCGCTTTCGATCTTCTCTTTGAAGGTGGTGAGGACTTGAGGTCTCTACCGCTTGTCGATCGCAAGGCGCGGCTTCAGAGCCTTTTTTCCGAGGCCGGCAACGATCCGCGCATCCGCTTCGTCGAACACTTCGAGACTGGCGGCGACGCGGTTCTTCGGTCTGCCTGTAAACTGTCCCTGGAAGGCATTGTCTCCAAGCAGGCGGATGCACCGTATCAGTCCGGCCGCACGGAAACCTGGGCCAAATCGAAATGCCGCGCTGGCCACGAGGTGGTGATCGGTGCCTACGCCAGGACCAACGGCAAGTTCCGATCCCTTCTGGTCGGCGTCTATCGCGGCGACCACTTCGTCTATGTCGGCCGCGTTGGGACTGGTTACGGCGCGCAGAAAGTGGAGACGCTGCTCCCGAAGCTCAAGACACTGGAGGCCCCGAAGTCGCCCTTCACCGGGTTAGGTGCACCGAAGAAGGCAGCGGATGTCACCTGGCTGAAGCCCGAGCTCGTGGCGGAGATCGAATTCGCGGGCTGGACGGCCGACGGTCTCGTCCGTCAAGCCGCGTTCAAGGGCCTGCGGGAAGACAAGCCGGCCAAGGAGGTCGAGATCGAGCGGCCGGCCAACCCTTCGAAAGCAGAAGTGCCCGAACCAGCGCCCGCTGCACCGATGGCGAAGCTGGCTCGGCGCAAGGGTGCGAAGGCCGAGGTTATGGGCGTGCTGATTTCCAATCCGGACAAGCCGCTCTGGCCGGGTGCCAACGATGGCGAACCCATCACCAAGGAAGAGCTCGCGCGGTATTACGAGGCCGTGGGGTCCTGGTTGATCAATCACATCAAGGGCCGCCCGTGCTCCATCATAAGGACGCCGGATGGCATCGGCGGCGAGCAATTCTTCCAGCGCCACGCCATGCCCGGCACCTCGAACCTGCTCGAACTGGTCAAGGTCTTCGGCGACAAGAAGCCGTACCTGCAGATCGATCGCATCGAGGGTCTGGCGGCCATCGCGCAGATCGGCGGCGTGGAACTACACCCGTGGAACTGCGAGCGGAACACGCCTGAGGTGCCGGGCCGGCTAGTCTTCGACCTCGACCCTGGGCCGGACGTCCCGTTCTCCACAGTTGCTGCCGCCGCACGAGAGATGCGTGATCGCCTCGAGGAACTCGGCCTGATCAGTTTCTGCAAGACCACGGGCGGCAAGGGGCTTCACGTCGTCACACCGCTTGCGATCAACAAGCGCAAGCCGCTCTCGTGGGCTGGGGCGAAGGGCTTCGCGCATGACGTCTGCCAGCAGATGGCGCGCGACAACCCCGAGCTTTACCTGATCAAGATGACGAAGAGCCTCCGGAACAGGCGCATCTTCCTCGACTACCTGCGCAACGACCGCATGGCGACGGCGGTGGCGCCTCTGTCTCCGCGTGCCCGGCCGGGTGCCACGGTCTCGATGCCTCTGACGTGGGGCCAGGTGAAATCGGACCTCGACCCCAAACGCTTCACCATTCACACTGTGCCGGCGCTTTTATCGAAATCGTCCGCATGGGAAGACTATTGTGACGGACTACGGCCTTTGGATCAGGCCATCAAACGTCTCGGCAAAGTCGTCAAGGCTGCGTAAGGTCATCGGGCCAGGCGTTGGAGCACGGATCGGCATTGAAGGAGGCAAAGTCTTCATTCCAGCGGAGGAGCGGAATGAGCCTTGGCCGAGACGGATCCGCCAGACAGGAAGATTATGGCCGCTTAGACCTATGCGTCTTCGCGATCAGCTGCTGTAGACAGAGGATAATCCGGCCGATCTTCTTTTGGCCACCGCAGCAGGATGTCCCGCTGGCCGTTGATGTCGCTCACGGTGTGTAGGTGACGATCTTCAATTGAATTCCGGCGAGGTCGCGCGGTGTTCATCTCCTCGGCGGCCATCGCGTCGCGGATCACCGAGAAGGCTTCTTGGCCGACCGGGTCGTCAGGCGACAGATAATACGGGGTGTCGAGCCAGATCCACTCGACGGTCCCGCGCGGCGCGAAGACCTCAATGTCGATCGTCTTGGTGCTTTCGAGCGCCACGTTCTCGAGTTCCTCGTCCTCGAGGAGGACGTACTCATTCTCGCCGCGCTGGTATCCTTTCACCTCGTCCTCGTTTTCGACCTCCTTGCCGGTGACTGAATCCACGTAGTGGCTGACGACGCGATTCTGGGTTTCCCGGTTCAAGGTGTGGAAGCGGACCTTCTCGCTTTCGGTGGTCGCCGGCATCATCTGCACGGGGCAGGTAACGAGCGATAGCTTGAGGTATCCTTTCCAGTACGGACGGAGCGCCATGGGGGACCTCCGCTCAGCCGGCACGGCGCCGCTGGGCGCCGCTGGAGCTGCGAGAATTCGGCCTTGCGGACGCGCTTGCTGCCTTCTGCCGGTCCGCGCCCGCATTGACGTTACCGGCCGCGCGTTTGGTCCTGGCGGGTGCCGACATGCCCGCGCTCTCCCGCAAAGCCTGTAGGAGATCGTTCGGCTTCGACGACGGCGCCTTCTTCTTCGGCAGTGTCCGGCCCTCGATCTTTGCTTTCACCAGTTCGGCCACGGCCGCCTCGTAACGGTCGTCGAACGTGCTGGGATCGAACCCACCCTTCTTGGTGTTGATGATGTGCTTGGCAAGTTCCAGCATCTCGCCTTCGATCTTCAGGTCCGGCATTTCATCAAACGCCTTCTCGGACGAACGGACCTCGTAGTCGTAGTTCAACGTGGAGCCGACCAGGCCCTTGCCGTGGGGACGGATGAGGACGGTGCGCAGCCGCCGGAACAGAACGGTCCGGGCAATCGCCGCCACCTTGGCTTTGTTCATGCCGTCGCGCAGCAGCTTGAAGGCGTCTCCGCCCATCTTGTCCGGCGCGATGTAGCGCGATGTAGTACGGTTTGTCGAAGTAGACATCGTCGACGTCGACGCAGGGAATGAAGGCCTCGATTCTCAGCGTCTTGTCACTGTCGGGAATGGCTGCGGCGACCTCCTCGGGCTCGAGGACGACATATCGCCCATCCTCGATTTCGAACCCGTTGACCTAGCCTTCGCGGTCGACCGGATCTCCGGTCTCACTGTCGACGAACTCGCGGCGTACCCGGTTCCCGGTCTTGCGGTTCAAGGTATTGAAGGCGATCCGTTCCGAGGATGATGCGGCCGTATAAAGTGCGATTGGAAACGCGACCTCACCAAACTTGATATAGCCTTTCCAATTCGCTCGGGGCGCAACCATCGACACGGACTCCTGACGCAACCAACGCGAGTCAACCGAATCACTCGCCTGATTGTTCCAAGTCCAAACGAATCTGGCCGCGAGGCTAGGTGCGTGGGCCGCAAACGAAACGTGACCCGATGACTGGCGAAGGATCGCGCGTGCATCGGACGCATGAACACCTCAGGGGATCTCTCGGCGCCACAGGTGGGTCTTCGCTAGTCGATTGGTCTTCAGGAGAACGAAGGTTGCGCAGAACTCCACGAAGAGCTTGCCCTTGAGGGCTTCGGAAAACGGTGACCGCGCGGTACCAGGATGTGTGCGCGTCATCGGTGGTATTGGGTCTGGAAGCTTCCAACTTAGTGAGTCTACCGGTGTTCCTGTACGCCAGCGTACGGAGAGACCCCGCAGGCGGGTGCGGGGCAGGTGGCCAGCGTCGATAGCCGGACGCGCTCGCGGGGTGAGCCGAAGACATTCCGCCAAATCAACGAGCCGAACTGCTGATCGTTGCGGTCCGCAACCGTACGGTAACAAAAAGAGCCCCGCAAGGGCAGGTAACGGACATGGAGACCGCGCGGCACCGGATGAGAGCCCATCATCACAGGCTGAAGTAACTAAGCCTACCGCGTGGCCACCTTGATTAACGATCGGGATAGCGAGCGTTCCAGATCGCTAGCGTACGCTCCAAAGAATCCTGACCGAAGCACGGTAATGAGCAGTGGAACCAGCAGTCATCTCTTGCGCGCCAAATTGCCATTAGCAGCCTGGCGGACGCGCGGCGCGGCCGCGACATACATCACATACCCGTCAGCGGCATCTGCGAGCGCTATCGACGCCTCGTTTTCGCGCCAGCCCGCTTCTACCGCAGCCAGGATGATTTCTTTCGTCAACTGATCGAAGACGCGCTGACAGTCTCCGATCCGCTGAACATTGTCCACCTCATAGCTTGGCGTCTTCATTTTGTTGGCCCTTCGTCAGTGAAAGGTCACGGGTAGCGTCTGCGGAAGTCCCTGGATCGCATAGCGATCAAGGCGTAGGGCTAAGAAAGTGGCTCTTTTTTTTCCAGGTGGCTTGCCGAAATGCCGTTCGAGCTGAACAGCCAGGTCGGCGGGATCGGTGATGCCCTCTTGGAACAGCCGGATAAGGAGCTTGGCGGCGACGTTGAAGGGACGGGGCTGATCAAAGAAAATATCTTCTGTGTAGCCGGCATCACTCAGCACACGTTGCAGCAAGCTGAAGTTCTGGCTGGTCAGGTCTTTGGTGGGTATTGCGGAAGACATAAAGCCCTCCTTTCGGTCGGGGCTAGGGTTTGGTGGCCCTCAAACAGCAGCGCCCGTGATGATTGCTGCTGGAGGCGGCACCATGCGCCGAATGGAAGGGCGACGCAAACTTATTATTTAGAATTAGCTAATCCGTCTTCGGAGGAGATCATGCCCTGACGGGACCTCGCGGCAGGACGTCCGCGATAAGCGGCGATTGGCGCAAAGTCCAACTTTTGCGATCGCGCCCTTCGAGTAAAATCGAGTAGGCTTTCTGTGAGGCACATCGAGGGCGCGGTGGCCCAGCCTGGCGTCAGGGCGCGGAACGGTAAAGGAACATTTCTGGGTATTCATCAGAGAACGTCAGTTTGGAGCGTCCCGCGTATCGAGGACGTCAGCCACGAACGCTTCCGGTCAACTGCGTCGTGTCGCCGGGCATCGCTATCCCAAGACATAGAGCAGTGCGGCGAGGACGAACGCCAAGGCAAGCACCGATACATTCCAGAAATAGAAACGGAAGATGTGTGGTTTCTCTCGACAATGGCACGATTCCGTTATGTCTTTGGGGTCCAACGCGTTTTTCCATCAAGCGTGCGACCACCTCATTGCCTAGAATAAATCCGTTCCGGCCCTATTGTAGTAGCGTAGGTCTATATGATTAACGGCGCGGACCGCTTGAGAGACATCTGCTCTCGCCTATGGGAGGAGCAGAAAAATGCCCGACCCAACCGCAACACCCAGTACCTTTATCGCAGCGATGGATGGAGAAACGGCTTGGGCCTTTCTGAATGCATCCGAGTGGATCGATCTCAAAAGTCAACGAACAGCTACAGGTCCCCAACCGCCCAATTGACTACGATTATTTCCGGGGATTGGGCGTGTGCTCGATCGTCATGAATGCCCGGGCGGCTTAGAGATTGAACCCGGCGTTGTCGGTAAGGAGGGGATGATCGGAACGGAAGCACTTGCCGGCATCAAACACTCTCCATTCGAAGTCGTTCAGATTGCCGGAACGCTCGACGTCTGCCGTTGCGACACATGCAGTCCTTGAATGAAAAGCGGCCGGCTCTGCGGCGGCTCATCACACGATACATGCAGGCGTTCCACGTGCAGATCGCTGCCACAGCGCTTGCCAACGGAAGAGCGACAATGGTCCCCAGTCTCGGCACTTACGATCGGCCTTGCAATGTCTGCCATGGCTCAAGCCAGCGGCGGCTCGGGTGGGACGGGCGGTTCCGGAAGCACTGGTGGGGCTTGGTGCCGCAAGCGGTTCCGGCACCAGCGGCGGCTCCGGCGGCGTTTCAGGTTCCGCGACCAGGAACAGCCCGGCGGGTACAAGTACTTCCAATACTGAAAGGCTCCACCGGCAAGAAAGATTCGTCCGACTGTGTTCAAGGCCAAACGACAACCAACAATGCGACGAAGACCGCCCCTAGTGTAAGCGCAGGAGCGCGTGGCTATTGCCAATAGCATTAAGCAGCCTAAGAAAAGGCCGCGGAGCGCCTGCGTGGCTTTTGCTTGAAGAGGCTGCTCCCTTTCGGTGTCCACGGGCGATTTTACGAAATCGATGGCAGCTGGTTTCGGTGACATGTCACCGTCGACTGTCGCCACTGAAGGCGCGCATAAGCCGTTCGGTGATTGATACCGCTCCCTCCATGCGACGGCGGCCCGCGATAATTCAACGGCTGATGTTTCCGGCGATACCAGAGATGAGAGATTCTACGTTGAACAGACTGTGGATCTGAATGCGGTTTGGATTGTTCCTTTGGTTGTGTTCTTTGGCCCGATTCGACGGCTCGGCGCGCGGTCGAAGCTCTTTGCATCGCGGAGTTCTCCATCTTTTATAGCCCTGGACCTGATCATGACCTGTTCCCGGCCCGGAAGCCTTTGAGACGACTGTCCCTGCGGATAACGTCGCTACGTCAAATCACTTCAGTCCCCCGTGGCTTCGACTGGGCCTCCGGGTCGCGCTGGTGCACCGCCTTCGTTCTCCCATGACGCTAGTGCTTCTGAGTCTGCGTTTTGCCGGCGCCAGATCGAGGGGAGATACTTCTCCGAAGAAATGGTGCCCGCTTCGATGCGGCGAATAATCACGACTTCTTCCTGATAATCAGCGCCTTCGGCGGCTTCCATCTCGGACGTGGCATAGTTTGCCCGCTTGAGAACACGCTGCAGCGCCGAGCGTTGTTCCTGTGGAGCACTCGCTTGACTAGGTGAACGAAAAGTCACCATAGCCACCCCTCCACAATCAGGAACAGGATGAAGATGACGCTGAAAACGACCAACATTCTGGCTGCCGTGTCGTGATCAAAGCGAGGATGATTGAATATGGAAGACATGACGTCCTCCTTTGCTGGGGGCGAAGGGTCTGAACCTTTTGCGCAGCGCCCGCGTCAAATGCTGTCGACAAAAAAGATACGCCGCGAATGGGTTTTAAAGAAGGCACCCGCCGCACCGTTTGCCCTAAAGGAAGATGAGCCGACGTTGAGGAAATGCCGTTCAGGCCGCCGGGTGATAAGCATCGAATTCCGAAACCAAGCTCGGTATTCAAGCGACCAGCCAAGTTCAGCTCCTATAGGAACTGCGGCTCAGCGGCCGGTGGCGACAACGGCGAATGGATCGGATGAGTAATCGGCCGAATGTATGGAGAAAAAACGGTGGAACATTCCTCCGGCAGGTCGGTTAGTTGACGTCAAATCAGGGAGGACGTCCAATGTATCACCACGTGAAGAAGCTCATGTACACCGTACGGGTTGACGAGCCTGATCCTAAGTTCGGCAACATGTTGCTTGAGCAATTCGGTGGCGCCAACGGCGAACTCGCGGCGGCCATGCAATACTCGATTCAGGGCCTGAACTGCGAGGACCCTGGACGCAAAGACCTCCTGATGGATATCGGGACAGAAGAGCTCAGTCACCTTGAGATTGTGGGCACCTTAGCAAGGATGCACCTGAGACCGTTGAAGTCGGTCAGAGAGGAGGCGGAAGCGGACCCGCTGATCGCCATTGCCGGCGGCGGTGGCGTAAATCTGTTCAATTCCATGGGAAATCCGTGGACGGCAGATTACCTCAAGATTACGGGTGAATTGGATGTGGATCTAAGAAGCAACATTGCTGCTGAAGCACGGGCCAAGATCGTTTACGAGCGCTTGATCAATTTTTGCCGTGATCCGGGCACCAAGGATGCGCTGCAGTTCCTGATGACCCGAGAAATCACGCACATGCGTGCGTTTTCACTGGCTCTGGAAAGCATGGGCAAGCCATCGCTGAGCATTGGCAGTATTGCGCCGACCCCAGGCTTGGTTGATCAATTCTTCAATGATTCCACGGGTCAAGGTGATCTCGGTGAAGTCGACTCGCGCGGTCCATGGAATGAAGGAGAATCTTGGGAGTTTGTAGAGGCGCCGGCCTTTAAAGATCTCAGGGGAGCGGAGAACACAGGACCAGCCATCCGCGCCCAGAGTGCCCCTCCGGAAGGACTAGAGGCGGTTCAAGGTCTGCTTGTTGACGAGCTCCGCGACCTGCTGCATGCCGAAAAGCAGCTATTAAAGGCGTTGCCGAAGATGCGGAAAGCTGCTCACTCGAGGCAACTCCAAACGCTATTGCAGCACCATTTCAACGAGACAGAAGAGCAGGTGGAACGCCTAAACGAAAGTCTACGCATTCTTGGTTCAGCAGCTCACGCCAAGCCCTGCAAGGGTATGGCGGGCTTGATAGAGGAAGGCGAGGAAGTGATTGCGGAAGGCAAGAAAAAGGAGGAGGCTCCCGCAGATCTGGCCTTGATCGGAGCAGCGTTGCGGGTTGAGCACTACGAAATCGCCGCCTACACCAATGCTCGCAATTTGGCACTGCAACTTGAGCTGCCGGTAGTAGCCCAGTTATTGACCCTGTCGCTGGGCGAGGAGCAGAATGCGGGACAGTTGCTGGATCAGGTTGCTCAGCCTTTGATGTCGGCGGCAAGAATGCCTCGCAACGTCATCTTGGATAAATAAACAGGTGGCTTCCATGGTTGAAGCGCATCGGCGGATTCTCCGGGACGAAAACTCTACGAAAACCGACCGTGGCATCTGGCCACTGCCACACGTGCCTCTTGCAGGTAGCCGACCACCGCGCTCATCAGGACAGAAGAGTTTGACACTGATAAGCCCCTTAATGCTGGAGGATCTCAGGCCGTCCTCGTGATAACAGAGCACTACAGTCCACGGCGCCGAGCCGGCAAGGCAGATAAGCGACCAGGATCCTGGGGAGAGGTTATCCTGGCCGCGGACTTACCCGGGGTTCGGAACGGCGCAGAGACGCTGATGCGGGCGGTAAGGTACCCACGCGATCCAAAAGACCCAAATGATCAAGATTCAGCTAGGTTCCGGTTCAGACGCGTGCGAGGAAGAACTTTGACCCGTTCTATCCAGACTTAATCCGATCGAAGCTGCTATTCGATCGGTTCGCGCGCAAGCTTCAGGGTGTCACTGCGCTCGTTGGCTGCTCACGACGGCGGATTAGGCCTTGGTCGCGGTTTTCGGCGGCACTTCGGTGCGTGAGGCGACGCCCCTCCCGACAGCGGGCATTCCCGCCTCAAGGCAAGCCGCAATAAAGGCTTCGCGAGCCACTTCTGCGGGAACTGCCCGGCTGATCGCTCCACGGCATTTGTCGATTGCCCGATCATATCGCTCGCCATGACGCAAAGGCCATTCGTTTTCGAGAAAATCCAGGGCGTCGAAGGCGGTATGAAATGTGCGTTCAAGTCCGCATTGCAGGTGGATTGCGACTGGAACTCGCCAAGGGACGTCATTGATAAACATGATCACTCCTCCTTTCGCGATATACCAATGCACGAAGATCCATGAGATCGCGGCCCTTTCAGAATCGGCAAGAAACGGGCGGAGCAACAAACTGCCGCGATCCCAACCTCAAACAGTTACAGGTTGCGAATGTTCCGGTCTGGTATAGTACCGTACGCTTCCTAGCGACGACGCCGGGCGATTGCTCCAAGCACGACTATCATCATTAGCAGCAGCCACGTTTCCCAGACTCGCGGAGTTCTTCGTGACGTTCGGCTTCAAGTGCGCATTTCCTCCTCCGCCGTTGCTGTGCGAGAGGTGCTGGTAACCGATGTTCTGCCCCCCACGTTGTCCTGTCCGCCTTGATCTGTGACCGGCATTCCATGGACGAGCGAAGGGAGTTTCTTGGACGCTGCCGAATCATCCTTGCGAAGGATGAGGCGATACAACAGGCCACCGAGAGTGCAGACACGGAGATTGCTCCGGCTATTGCAATCTCCTCACATCATGGCACGGAGGGCGCAGGTCCAATCACCGAACAAGGAACCCAAGCACTGCTGCGTTTGCCAGATCGATGAAGAATGCGGAGACGAGTGGCAGGATGATGAACGCGATGGTCGCTGCTCCGTGGATTTTAGTGACCGCCGTCATGTTGGCTATTGCCGTGGGGGTAGCTCCTAGCGAAATCCCGCAAAAGCCGGCGGAAATGACCGCCGCATTGTAGTTGCGGCCCATGGCTGGGAACACGACCAAGATGATGTAGATGACGGCCGCAAGCGTCTGCACCGCCAGCACGATCGCGAGCGAAAGGCCGAGCCCGCTCAGGCCCCACAACTGCATGCTCATCAAAGACATCGCCAGGAACACGTTCAGCGAGAGATCGGATATCAGCGCGAGACCGCGGGTGTGCGTCGGCCACGGCAAGCTCGGTGCTAGGATCGGAATGCTGTTCGTCATCGCAATGGCGATCAATAGACAGACGACGAACAGCGGAAGGTTGATACCCGCGTCCAGGATAATCTCGTGTAGGGCATAGCCAATTAGAATCGCAACATTTGTCACCAGCAATGTGCGCAACAGGCTGATGTAGCTGACATCGTCTTCATGGCTCCTGACTGTATCCCGCGAGACCCCAATTGTCAGCTCCTCGTCCTTGGGGCCGCTCAAGCCATTCCGGGTGATCAGATACTGTGCAAGTGGTCCCCCGACGAGGCTGGCGACGACCAGGCCGAGCGTTGCGCTGGCAATGCCGATTTCGAGAGCATTTGTGAGACCGAAACGGCTCGACACAATCGGAGCCCAGGCAATCGTCGTGCCGTGCCCGCCGATCAGCGAGGTCGAACCGAGAAGGATTGCCATGCCTTGTGGAAGACCGAGCACTTTCCCCATTCCGAAGGCCACAATGTTCTGGATTACCAGAAAAGCAAGCGTGGCGGCCAGCAGGATTAGAAACGGCTTGCCTCCAGCAAGGAGATCGGAGAGCCGCGCGTTCAGGCCAATGCCGGTGAAAAAGTAAAGCAGCAACATGTCGCGTGCGGCAAGCGTGAAGCTGATCTCGATGCCGAAGAACTCATAGGCGGCGAGCGTCACCAACGCTGCCAGGAGGCCGCCCGTGACCGCCTCCGGAATGCTCCAGCGGGTGAGAGCGGGGATGAGTCGATTGAGGTTCGCGCCAGCGAAGAACACCAGGATCGCTATGGTGAACGACAGCAGTCCTGGGACCTGTATTGTCGACATGCGCCACCTCGCCGGAGTTGCAGCCGAGCACGCAGCAATGACTGCGTGTCGTCACTTTGACATGCGCCAGACAATTAGGCGAGCGGAAATAGCCTCGCCACGCTCATCTAAAGAGCTTAGAATAGTTGGCTATCGGCCCACAACTGAATGTGGCATTCTACGTCACCTGCTTACCGACCGCGCATCTCGTGAAGCAGCAGAGTGGAACGCTCTGATCGGGGGATGGTAAGATGACAGTGCGCGACCTCGATACGAACGATTCAAACAGGTCTACATGGCGCTTCAAGCTCGGCATCTTTTTGGCGTGTCTTGTCATTGGCGCATGGCTGCTGGTGCCAATTCTGGCATGGACAGGCGCCTCCGCCGCAGCCATCGCCACCGTCACGGGAATGATCTTCATCTGGAACAAGGTGTTGATCCTCGTGACTATCGCAGTCATGGGAAAGCCGGGCTTTCAAGAGCTGAAACGGACCATCTTCGGGGTCTTCCGGTTCCCGCCGGAAAGCAGCATTGGCCCGGTGCGATACAATATCGGTCTCGTCATGTTCACCGTTCCGCTCCTGATCGCGATACTTGAGCCATATGCGATCTTGATATGGCCTTCGATCAGTCGAAACACCTGGGACGAGGTGCTGACCGACGTCATCTTCCTGGCGAGCTTCCTCGTACTCGGCGGTAACTTCTGGGAGAAATTTCATGCGCTGTTCGTGCGCGAGGCGCGTGTCGTCTCGACGACGGATGACCGTCCGACCGCCGCTCCCTGATGTTTTGTTCAATCACCGGACGGCTTCAGCTTGGGGCACGGAGGAGGGTTGGACGCGTGCCGATCGGCGATTTCTCCGCGCCACGGAGATGAGAGGGCAGGAATATGGGTCCCGATGACGAAGTGGCTGCAGCCGATAAACCGGCTAGACCCGGCAATCAGTTGCGCAATATCGCGCTTGGCATCCTGCTGGTTGCCGTCGTCCTCTTCGTCCTATCGATATTCATGGAACGAAGGACGCCAATTTCGTCGCAGGCGCAGGTTCAGGCATATGTCGTGGGCATTGCCCCCGAGGTTGCAGGCAGGGTGATCGATGTCGGCGTTACTGACAACTCGCGTGTCGAGGCGGATCAGGTCCTCTTTCACCTTGATCCGAACACGTACAATATCGCGGTCGAGCGGGCGGAAGCTACTCTCTCGATGATCGGCCAGTCGATCGGTGCGTCAACCGCGACCGTCGACGCCGTTCAGGCGAAGCTCGTCGAAGCGGAGTCGAGGCGAGACAACTTGCGCGACCAGGCCACAAGAGCGTTGGCGCTTGCCAATCGTGGCGTGTTCGCCAAGTCCCGGTACGACGAAGCCAAATCCGCCTTTGACCAGTCCGAGGCGCTGGTCAAGGCAAGCGAGGCGGAGCTTGCCAAGGCAAAGGAACAGTTGGGGCCGGCAGGCAAGGACAATCCGCAGATCAAGGAGGCACTGGCAGCCCTTGAACGTGCGCAGGTCGACCTGCTGAGGACGACCGTTCGCGCGCCGTCTGCGGGGGTGGTCACGAACCTTCAGCTTGCGGTCGGCAACGTCCTCAATCCTGGACAGACAGCCATGACATTCATCGACGTCGGCACGATCTGGATCGCGGCAGCGTTCAAGGAGAACAGCCTTGGGAACATCGCGGCGGGCAACAGCGCGGACATCATCTTCGATGTTCTGCCCGGAGAATTGTTCACGGCCAAAGTGGAAAGCGTGGGCTTCGGCGTGTCACAAGGCGCGACGGACCCCAGCTCCGGTCTGCCGATCATCCGCTCGGACAGTGGCTGGCTGAGAGACCCGCAGCGCTTTCGCGTTCGGCTACTGTTGGATGAACCACAGCGACCGCAGGGCGCGCGCTACGGGTCGCAGGCAACCGTCGTCGTCTATACCGGAAACAACCTCATCACGAATGCAGTGGGCGCGTTGTGGATTCGAATCCTGTCGGTGCTGAGCTATGTCCGTTGACCAAGGGAGACGCACGAACAGTTCCCCCATGAGTGAACCGCAACGCCGGGCTCTCCGGGTGGCGCTGGCCGTTTCCGTGGGCTTTGTCGCCTCGGCGGCAGTGGGTGCCGTCTTCCCTTTCATCGGCCCGCTTTTTGCGGCTCAGTTTCTCTTGTCCAGTTCCCGGCCTCTTCCCGTCGCGCAGACGATCGGCATGGTCCTGCTCATTTTGGCCACTGGCCTACTTCTGATATTTCTGACGGCGGCTCTCATCGATCGACCGATTGTCTTTCTGGCGGTGCTGGGATTGGTCTATTTCTGCTGCTTCGCCGTGCAGGCTATTGGAAAGGGCGGGCCCGCGGTCTTTCTGGTGCTCGTCGTAGCGATCATCGTGCCGCTGGTGGGTGTTCTCCATCCCACGTTTGCCGACTCCGTTCTCTCTATCCTGATCGGCGCAGTTTTGAGTGCGACGGCGCTCATGTGGCTCAGCCATGCCCTGGTTCCAGAACCAACGGCCATCACTGCGGCTCCGGAACAAGAAACCGCGCGTCATGATCAGCCCGTCCATCGAGCCTGCGCCAACACCGTGATCCTGTTGTTTGCCGTTGCTGTTTGCATAGCGAGCAACCAGCTAGTCGCCGCGGTGGTCATCCCAATCACCGTCGTCTCCCTGCTGGACCAGCTCGACATTGCGGCCAGCGGGCGCGCGGCACTGGGTCTCGTCGTTGTGAACGTTTTCGGGGGCATCCTCGCAGCGCTTGCCTATGGTCTTCTGAGCGTGAGGCCGAGCCTGGCCCTCATGTTTGCGATTTTACTCATCGTTTCATTGGGCCTTGGCGCACGCGGCGCGTCTCGCTCAAGCGATGCGACGATGTATGCCGGAGCGCTGACGACGTTCCTCATTCTGTTTGGCCTTGGAGTGTCGCCGCTGCCCGGAAGCGCGGCGGAGTCGCTTTCGACGCGCGTCGTCTATGTCACAGCCGCCATCATCTACACGGTTGTCGCTGCGGCGCTGCTCTGGCCGCGCCCGTCCTTGAGACCGACACGAGGGCAATGGGGAAGAAACCACATTGAGAAGGAACCACGATGAGACTAGAGAACAGGGTGGCAGTCGCTACGGGCACGGCTGTCCCCAAAGGCTTGAGCAAGACAATCCGACGATCGAATTCTGCTGTCTCTAAACTCCACGCGAACCGGAGAAGCGCTCGTGGCTAATCCGCATCATGTTTCTAATCCTCCCTGGAGTTGGGCTATACCCGCGTTCGGTGCTGGCCTACTGGTCGTGAAGCTCCTTGGCGTCGTTCAGCCTGAGGCCGTGGCGTTCCTAGCGCTCGCCGCAGTGCTGCTCTTCGGAACGGTTTTTGCGGCCGTCCATCATGCCGAACTATTGGCGGTCAAACTCGGGGAGCCATTCGGCTCAATCTTGCTTGCGGTCGCAGTCACCGTCATTGAGGTGGCTCTGATCGTGTCGATCATGGTCTCGGATGTCGAGGGCGGTGACGTGGTCGCTCGCGATACCGTGTTCGCGGCATTGATGATCGTGCTCAATGGAATTGTCGGCCTCTGTCTCGTCTTGGGCGGACGGCGGCATTTCGAGCAGACGTTTCAATTGAAGGGAGCTTCGTCGGCGTTGGCAGTGCTGGGCACACTGGCAGTGCTTACGCTGATCTTGCCAAATTACACCTTTATCGCCGGTCCATCGTACTCGAACACACAACTCATTGTCATCGGTGCCGCATCGTTTTGCCTGTGGACCGCCTTCATTTTTGTTCAAACTGTCAAGCATCGCGACTATTTTCTCGACCTGCCACTGGCTGATGATCCGTCGTCCGATGTCGCCGAGTTCGAGTTCGAGAAGCCGACAGATGGCGTTGCGATGGCGAGCCTGGCGTTGTTACTCGTTTCGCTGATCGCCGTCGTGTTGCTGGCGAAACTTCTCTCGCCGACGCTGGAGCAAGCTGTCGCGGCCGCTGGATTGCCCTATGCCTTCGTCGGTGTTGTGGTCGCCGCCGTTGTTCTGTTGCCCGAGGGAATCGCGGCCGCGAAATCGGCGCTCAAGAATCAACTGCAGAACAGCATCAACCTGGCGCTTGGCTCTGCCATTGCCTGCATCGGGCTCACCATTCCGGCAGTGGCGGTCGTCTCGCTTCTCCTCGGCCACCATCTTGCACTTGGCATCTCGACAGCCAACATGACGCTGCTTGCGCTGACCTTGTTCGTCGGAACCTTAACGCTCGGTACGGGGCGCACTACGGTGCTACAAGGACATATCCATCTGGTGATATTCGTAGTCTTCCTGCTCATGTCGGCTGCTCCCTAAGGATAGCGAATGGCATGGACAATGTTCGCAATTGGCGGCGCAGAGTTACCAAAGGCGTCCGCGGTCGATGGCACTTGATATCTCGCAGCGGAATTATCCCAGCAATGTGTATGAACACATCGCTCACGATGCTGGCTATCTGAGGCATGACACAACGCTCGATCTTCGCCTTTTGTTGGACGTATCGGGCATGGTCCCCTCGAAATTGCGACCGAGAATTGTCCATGATCCACCGGAAGGTGGCGCTGAAGGCGCTATAGGAAACGTAGCCCAGCGAAGCGGCTATGGAGAATATTGGTTCGCGGCCATGGCGCAGCCGTGCGGCACCGAGGGGCGCATTCGCTATCGCGCCAGATAGTACATCGGTGGAAGCACCTTATCGTGGAAATACTGACGCTGTAGTGTGCACTGCCGAGCTTAGATTGAAGCTTGCGCAAGATCTTGGAAATGATCCTTGCCTGTTTTCAAGAGCTGACGGAAAACGAAAACTTACAAATTGCGCCATCAAGCCACGCGAGGCGGCTCTGGAAGAAGGATATGATGTAATGATCTCCGAACTTAGCACCATCGGAAAATGATGCCGGGAAACGATCTATGACGGTCAGAATGCCTCGCTGGCTGGTCTTCTTTATCTCTGAACCACATGCGGTGTTATCAGCAGTTACCGCAAAAGTGATAACCTGGGCGGCAGGGATCCTTAAACGGTAGGAGCGAGTTTCCCGACCGTCCACGTGTCCAGATATGAGGGTGATGTTGTCTTCTGTGGAGAGCCAAATCTCTTGCGCCGGGTCCCGGGCAAAGCAATGGTCGGGCGGTAAGGCCGTTAGCAAAAGAAGCACGGCACGGGTGGTGAGATGCATGGCATCCTCCTTACGGTTCACATTGCATAGGCTGGCGTGAAATAGCCAGCTTATTTCCCATCACGAGCGGTTTTCCCACTCCATCATCATGCTCGAGGGGCTTTGCAGTCGGCAGGACCAAGCACCGCTACCTTCGTCTGCCTCAGACACGGCAGCGCAGGTGATCGGATCGGGAGCGGTCAAGCGCGAGAAGGTCACGGACAGCTGGAGGTGGAATACGCAGCGTGCGCATATGGTCGAGGGAGGTCACGCTTCGACGAGCGCCGTATCGCCTGATCTGGGTGCGGTTCATTCCGCGTCTACGACCGGATGCTGTAGATGCCGAGTTGGGTGATACCGGCAACGAAATTCAGAAGGGCATGGATGAGACCGGCGGAACTGGCGTCTACCGGGTGGGGCGGGGATAGACCGTGTCTATAGGAAGTATCTGCATCAGGTTGCTGAAATCACCGGTAGGCTCTCCTGTACGCTACGCGGTGGACGGTCTCTGGCTCACCATTCGCCGTGCGCCAGATACTCTTTCTGTCGTCTACCAAGATCTGCACGGTTTCATGGAGACGATGCGGGGTTTGAGCTCGAACGAGCTCAATTTTATCTACATAGTCCAGGCGGATCGCCGAAACGCTGCGGCTGCCGTTGCGCAGTACATCCGGTTAAAATTCTCGAATGCCGTGGGTTATGTGCCGTATATGGCAACGTGCGCCGCTACGATGATTGCTCGCACTGAAATCGCCATCATGGGCAGGCATTCGCCAATTGGCTCGGTCGACCCGCAGTCTAATATGCATGCAACCGAGCCGTGGCATTCGGATGGTACCGGCGCAAGCGATGAGTGGCGCAGTTCGAAAAGGCGAAATCAGTATAAGGATCCCGCCCTGCTCGCAGCATGGGCACCTATGCTGGCTCAGTATGGATCCGACCTGCTCGTCGCTTGCAGCAATGCGGTTACCGTACGTCCGAAAAAGTCCCGCCGAAGCAGGGCAGCTTCCTCAGGATTAAGGGACCGCACCGCCGATCCGAATTCACGAAGAAGCACGCGCAATGTTTCGGTTCGGTAGCGTACTTAATTCGGCCGAAGCTGCTCTCCGATTTCGCGCCGGTTCGGTGGTGCCACGGTCGTCATCGGCGCGGCGAGGTGGCCTTTCTGCTGTCTTGAAGACCAACGGTCGGCTATGGTCGCCGCTGGAAAGGCACTGGCGGAGGGCCGTTCTCCCACCCTGTCAAGTTCGGCCAGGATGTCATCCGGTGATGCGACACCCGACCTCACGAGCAGGATGGCCTTAGACAGAGCGGCCCGGCCGCGTTCAGAGGAGGGATCGACGTGGTTTGACTTCAGCCAGCAACTGAGCGCCGATGTTACGAGCTCTATTTCTTCGTCAGTGTAGGAAAGCAGATCGAAAAGAGACATGACAGCTCCTTCCTTTGGGGCAAGAGCAGATTGTCTCTCAAGCGGTCAATACCCGGTTGCATATCTAGACCGACGACTAAGAATACGCCTGACTATTACCAGCAGCAATCGTGCGTCTGATGGCGTACGGAACAGGAAGTTCAGCGGGCCGACAGCTGTTGTTCGAGCACCACCAGAAGCTAGTGTAATGTCGGATGCGACACCGGAGGGCCCAACCAGCCGAACAGCCAAGCGAGCAGAAAGGCCAGAGCGACGGCCAACGCTATCAGTATCCACACACCCAAAGTCCGCCTTGGCGGTCTGCCGGAATATCAATCAGGATCAATCATTGATCACTCCCGAAGCTGTTCGGGAACGCTGACCGCGCGGCACCAGGATGGGGGCTGCGAGATCATTGGCGGACGAGACAGGAAGACTGCCGCGCGGCGATCTTGATAACGGGTGTGGTTCGGCGAAGCGTTCCGGCCCGCTAACGTGCGGGCAAAAAGAAGCCCCGCCGGAACGAGGCAAGTTTGCCTGTAGCAACATTCTAACATTGGAGGGCGCTCCGCTTCCGGTGCGGTAGCGCACCGGTGTGACAACTTCAAAGGTTGAGGCCTCATTCCCGCCGAAGCTGCTGTTCGATCACCTCGCATGCCAGCTCGGTAATGCCCCCGTCTTCGGCAGGGTGACTGTTTAGCAAGTCCGCTGCTAACTCGTAGATCTCGCGCTGTTCCTGCGCGGACAAAACGCCCTTCTGCTCAAGATGCATGATCAGTGAAGCCAAGAGCGCTGATGTGGATAGGCTGACAGCAGAGGCCGAGAGGAAAGCGGGATCCGCGGCGGCCGGCGCCTTTATCCTCCTGCCATACGGCGGGGTCGACGGCTTCCAGAAAGAGCGATCATTCATGACGCAATCCTCCGCAGAGACGCGTGTGAGGTGACCGCGCGGTACCAGGATGAAAGGCGCTATCGCTGGTCGCTGAACAGAAGAACTGCCGCGCGGTCCATCAGTTCAAACGACCCGGGTTCCGCAATGTTCCATTCTACTAATATGCCGCATTGATCATCAGCCGAGAAGACCAAAGAGCCGACGGGCTGCCGATGACGCCGTCAATCGCTCCGAGCCCAGACGGATCAGCAGCCAAATTCCCCATCCGGCTCCCGCGGCTCTCCGGTGAAACTATTGTCATCGCTCATTGCCACTAGCGGCGCTGAGCTCCGCAGCTCCGTTGATGTCCACGACATTTAAGTCAGGGTCACGAAGATAACGCTGTGGGTAGCCTCT
This sequence comes from Rhizobium sp. P32RR-XVIII, assembly GCF_012641395.1. GTDB lineage: Bacteria > Pseudomonadota > Alphaproteobacteria > Rhizobiales > Rhizobiaceae > Rhizobium. The sequence goes on from NZ_JABAIH010000009.1 coordinate 175,721, forward strand.
TATGCCAGAGCGGAAAACCAGAAAAAACACTTTGGATCGTCTTGCGGCGCTTCCCGAAGCCGAGCGCTGTCAATCGCCTGATTGTGCGTTGGAAGTCATTGGTGCGGAACGCGAAGTGACAATCGTTGCGGCCAATCGCGGAGTTCTTCGGAACGAAGCTTCGGGATAGAGCATAAGGTGTACCTGCAGGCACCACAGGGCGCCGCCTACTGGAAAATTTGGCCGCGGAATTTCCGTGAGGCTGAATACACCTCGATAGAAAGGCAGTGACTTTCCTAGATCGTGTGTGATGATCGCTACATGATGCAAGGCAAGCGGCGTCATTTCAGCCAGCTTCAGAGATAGCAGCAGCGCACCTATTCGTCGATTGGCGCCTACCGGCTTCGAGCACGCGATGGTTCAGCGGCGGATGCTTCAGGCAAAGAGCATTATTGCCTTGCGTTCCTCGAAGCCGTAGCAGCCCCATTTCGTGCGGCGGATGCTGTCGGCGTCCTCATGTCCCACGGATGACCCTCGATGATGTTCGCGCCCGGCGCCGGCGTGCGACCCTCTATGCTCATCTATTCCCCATTCACGTAATAGCCGAATACCAGCTTGCCCGCCTTCTTTCCATGGGAGGCGCATCTCAGCCTCTTCTCCAAGTCGTCGATCAACGCCTGCCGCATAAGGTCGGTAGAGCTTCATGTTGAAACCTCCCTCCCATGTTTTCCCGCAGGCTTTGCATTCAACCTCGATATCCAAGTGATCGGGGCAGATGTTAATAGAGCCGGGCGTCCGATCCATTCCCACAAACTGGCGCATGCGTCATCCTTTCCCTTGCGAGGTCAATTGCCCAAAATTGGTGAAACGCGGCCGTGGCGCCTGTCGGTAGTTTCAGATCAGTGTCGGTTCGGGATCGTGGTCGATCTCTTCAATGATGTTGGGTGTGTCGTTCTTCGGAGATCCGACCTTGTCGATCGGCCACATCGTCATCACCTCGGTTGGGAATGGCTTCATCAGGTCATCCGGATCCGCTCTGGCGAAAGCCAGCGCTGGTAGTCTTCTGGATGCAGAATAACCGGCATGCGGTCGTGGATCGAAGCCACTCATTTGCAGGGCAGGTGACAATCGCGAAGGTGCGGATTTCGGTGCCGGCCCAATTTCAAAGCATCCGCCAGACGCCAGCGAGCGCGAACGGCGCTAGCGACGCGTCATAGCGACGGCATAGGAGTGCTTGTTCTTGCCTGTTTACAAGCAGAGGGCTGATCATCAGCCCTCTGCTATGCCAGCTTACGGCAGTGGCTGGCGCCAACGGTCGCGCTCACGATCAACGTCTGCAGCGCTGTACGGGTCCAGCGTCGGGTCGAAGCGCGTCCAGCCTTCCTCGCCGTAGGCGCGGCGACGTTCAACGGGGTCGACATAGTTCGATTGTTTCAAGATCGCATCGGCTTTCAAGGCGAAATCATCGTTCACCCTGGCGGTGACCAATGTCCCACCGCGACGCACGCCCTCGGCATAAAGATGGGCGTCTTCTTCGGATACTCCAGACGAGGTCAGAGCGCCAATGATGCCCCCTGCCGCGCCGCCCGCGACAGCGCCCGCTGCTGCACCTGCTGCAGTCGCGACCAACCAACCGGCAGCGACGACCGGTCCCACGCCGGGAATTGCCATAAGACCGAGACCGGTCAGTAATCCACCAGCGCCTCCAACGACAGCACCCACGCCAGCGCCGGTCCCCGCGCCTTCGGCGGCATTGGAGCGGTCGCCCGAGACATTGTTGGAGATGATGCTGATGTCATCCGAAGGGACACCGGCGGCCTCAAGCGCGTCAACCGCCGCGCGCGCATCTTCATAATCGTCGAAGAGTCCTGTTACAGTTCGCATGCTGTTCTCCTATCTTCTGGTGAATGATCGCTACTGCGCGACGACGTTACCCTGGTAGTCGAGACCGACCGAGACGGATTTCCCGTCTTTCATCGCCATCGCTTGCCAGATGCCTTTGTCATCGAGTTTTAGGCCCGTGACGTCGGAGTAGCCGGCCTTTTCGATCCGTTCCTTGGCCTGGCTTTCGGTAAAACTGTTGGCGCCTTCTAATGGAGCGGTAGGATTTGTGCTGTCGGGCGTCGCGACTGCCGGCGTGTTGCCCTCCAACGTCGGAGGCTTCGCGGTTTGCGCATGGGTAGCCAGAGCTGACGCGCCGAGTAGGGCGGCAGCCAAAATTATCATCTTCATGGGTGGTTTCCTCTCTTGCAGGATCGCACTGGCGATCCGTGACGTGAAACCGTGTGGATCGCTATTTGTTCCACGGCGAAACAACGGAACAAGAGGCGGGACTGCGGGTTTGCTTCCCGCTAAACAATGGAGGGGAGATACAATGGTAACGTGGTAGGCAAGGAGTCTGACCGCAAAGGGTCTGGTGGAGGACGACCTCGTCCTCTCGAGCAGGCCATCGCAGCATACGATTCCTGCGTCGCACGCCTGGACGGCACGGTGCTAAGCGCCCAGATCGCAGCGTTCAAGCACATCACCTCTAGCATCTCCAACTTCTGAGGGATGGCGCGCGAACGCCGCGTCGAAGACGTTGGAGGCCATCAGGAAGGAGCCACCTATGCCAACATCGTCTTCCACCCGTTCCGTCAGCGTCTCCCGGCGCCTGGATCGGAACATCGAGGCCCTCCTCAGGCGGCGGCAGGAGGAGGCGAGACATGCTTCTCTTCAGGAGCGCGCCGCAGCTGAGATCACCCGCTTCGCAGGGTCGATGACTTTCGTCTACATCCACGCGATCGTCTTCGGCGCCTGGATTTTAGTCAACGTCGGGCTGCTGCCGGTCCTGCCAGCATTCGACCCATCCCTCGTGATCCTCGCGATGGTAGCATCCGTCGAGGCGATTTTCATCTCGACCTTTGTCATGATCAGCCAGAATCGGATGGCGGAGACAGACGACAAGCGCGCCGACTTGAATCTGCAGATCTTGCTGCTTGCGGAGCACGAGGCAACCCAGCTCCTTACGATCGTTTCCGCCATCGCCGAAAAGCTCGACGTCGATCTGGACCAGAAGGAGGAGATTGCGGAACTTCAGGAGGACGTGACGCCGGAGCAGGTGCTGGACACCATGGAGAAGATCTCGGCGAGCCCGTCGAAAGCTAGAGACGCGCGATCCCGGTCTCTCTGACGACGATCTGTTTCTGCCCGAGCGTTGTTCCGGCGCCGCGCTACTCTACTTCAAACCCTATCGTACTTTGCTCAAGCCGATGGCGTCGCCGCAACCGGGGACGATGAGATTGGAGGGACCCGGCGCATTTTGCCAGACGACGTAACCCGCTAAGCAACGAATTGACCTTCCATGGCGTATGTCGCGAAGAAGCTAGCGCAGGGCGAGAAGAGCACCTTCTACCGTGAACCCGCAAGTCAGCTTCGCGCTCTCTTGGAAGAAGTCGGCGTGACCCGGCCGGCCAGTCAACCGTCAAGGCGGGCTGATCTCCAGCTTTGCAACGAACTGGGACGAGTCCACCTCCCTTTACACAACCCAAGGCGCGAGACGGCGTAGGGCCGCCGTCCCGATGAGGTAAAATTGGCGTCTTCACTGCTAATCCCGGGGGGCCTTGTGTGATTGGCTTTGCGAGATGTCATTCTGAGACCGTGTCTGACGATCGCCTCGCGTGTCTTCGACTTCCTTCTTCCGAACGCTGTCGTCGATCGTCTCGGTGCGATCGGAAGCCGTCTTGCGGATGCCAACCTCCTCCACAATGCGGGCCTCCTTCGAGACGACGGCTTCCTCGTGATGCTCTTCGGCCGAGATCGTACGATCCTGGAACGCGCGGTCGGCGTCCGTCAAAGGGCGATCGACGCCGCGGCGTTCGATCTCGACATTCTCATCCCGAAGGCTCACGTCCTCGCGGACGGGATGCTCGACCGTATAGGCGCGGACCCGAACGGAGCCGCTGTTGACTCGCCACGACGCGTTCACTATGGAAAGTTCCCTTTTTCCTGATCCGGATTGCCTCGACGAGCACCAGCCTCTTCTCGATGACCAGGCGCTCTTCGAGGACGGGCACGATAGTCACGTCGCCTCCGTCCGAATCTGAGGAGCTGCATCCACCACCGTCTCGAACGGTACGTGCTCGACTTCGACTTCTTCCGAGAGAAGGTTGACGCTGACGGCTTCGTTCGCGACGATCGTCCTGCTGCGAACGCGAACTTCGCCGTCAGGAACCTCGCGCTTGGCAACAGAAAGCCGTTCCTCGGCAAGAGGTATCGTTTGCTCTTCATCGTGCATGGATGCTTCACCTTCCGGTCAGCAAACCATCGCGATTCGATAATGTTCCGAGGAATATTAGAGACGTTCGATCCTCGTTGCCCGGATGACAATCTCCTCCTGATGAAGGCGAACCTCCAAATCTTTGCGGTAGGACGTCCACCACGCGCGGTCGAGCTCGTCAATCATCACTTCAACGACGACGATACGATCCTCCTCAATAGAACCGTCACCCTCCCATAAGCCTTCGGCAGGTGCGTTGACGTGCATGGTCGCTCCTCCGAAATTCTCCGTGAGTTCCGACCGAATGACGTCAAAGTTGGCGCGACTGCTTTCTCCCGTCCTCGGGAGAAGAATTTCTATGAGATATGACATGCCGCGCCCAACCACTCCGCGCATCGAATGTTCCAGCAGCGCAGGACTGCTTCATTGTCTCGCTTTAGCGGGAAAAGAGGTTCCGCGTGGCTGCGACGCGCAGGTCCTCGTCGACGACGGAGGCTAAATTGAACAGAGCCTCGCGGCTTGCCTTCCAGGCATGCGCAGAGTCCGGCGGCATGATGAACCGTGGCCCAGCCGAAGCCCCTTCCGTTCTGGCCCAATCACGCCTCTCCCTCGGCCGCGCCGGCTGGTCGCAAACGATGAACGGAACCGAGTTCGCTAGATCGCGTTATCAACGCTTCGAGTAACGTGAGGAAATCATGAACGAAAACACCGGGTCTAAATTCTTTTCCAGATTCGCCACCGCCATAGCCGATCTGTCCGGCAAGCCCGGCACGTTTGTAATTGCGGCGGCACTCGTTCTGATGTGGGCGATCTCCGGGCCGTTCTTCGGCTTCTCCGAGACGTGGCAGCTGGTCATCAATACCGGCACCACGATCATCACCTTCCTGATGGTCTTCGTCCTGCAGAACTCTCAAAACCGCGACGGCAAGGCTCTACAGGCCAAGCTCGACGAACTGATCCTGACGTCGCAGGCGCAGAACACGTTCGTCGGCATCGAAAAGCTCGACGAGCAGCAGCTCCGCGAGGTGAGCAAAAGGCTTGCCGAAAAGGCCGACTGTGTCGAGGACGTTGCCGACGACAAGGCGGAGAAGAGGGAGTGGGAATCTCAGTCCGAGCCTTTAATTCCATAATATACCAATGTCGCCGGAATTGAATTGATAGGTCTGCGGTTCGACCCTTCAACAGCGAATGAAACGCGGATTGGTGACGCCATAGACGGCTCGCCCGGTCTAACGCTGGCGACGTTAGGCCCGGTGGCTTCGACCACGCCGGAAAGATCCGATCCTAGGTGAGGGGCAGGGGCTGCGGCAGTGCACTCTTGTCCGATCGGAGCCGGCCGTCCCAAGGGCACCAGCCGCGAAGACTTTGATGAGAATCTCGTTTTGGCCCGGCAAGGGTTTCTTGAGCACTTCCGAGCGGATGGGCCGAACTCGTGCAAGGGATATATGCGGTCATCACCGCATCAGAAGATCTCATGATGTTGCTATCCTTCGTGGGTTCATTCGGATGGCTCACTTCTTGTCGCAATCGACGCCTCGACCTTAAAGATTTGCTCATGCCGCCATCGATGATCAACTCGCCGCCGACGACAAAGGAGGCCTCGCCGGGGCGAGGAAGACGACCTTTGTTACTGCCGAGGAATCGCCAAACGACTGACCGCTGCTTCGGACGCCGGACCGGGGACCCAAGAGACGCGTGGGAAGAGGAAGGCATCGGCGCGCTCGCGGTGATCGGCATCCGAAAAGCGCATCGCCCTTCTCGTCACAGGGCGATGCGCAATTCTATTCGTCGCAGCGGCGGATCCTTCCCCCGCGCTGCAAAGGGCGGGCAGTTCTACCGGTAGCAAACGCGGGTCGACCTCGTGACCCATCTATCCTGGCGTTCGCTATAATATCGCTCTTTCTTCGTGTGGCAGGATGCCTTCTGCGGCCGGTCATGGTCGCGATAATAACGAGGGTGGTACCGCGGGTTGCCGTGATCGCCGGAACCGACATAAACCCCGCCTGGTCCAACCCGGAAAACGGTCTCAGCGAGCGCTGCGGTACCGGTCAATGCAGTAAGCGCAATGACGGCTGCGATTAAGAGCTTTCTCATGTTTCCAATCCAATCCAACGATCCGATTTGTCTAGACGGGTCGCCTCCGGCATCAACGTGGCTACCACAGTGACAATCAGAAGCTTTTCATTGCTCTTTCCTCACGTTGTAGTTGGAGGATCAACGAAGGACATAAGGAAACGGTTCCACGCTTGGCCTTCGGTCCGAACGAGGCGGGACGATCATCTGGTAGCGATAGTCGTTCAAGGAGTTCTGGGCGAACCAGTTTCCATTTGATGAGGGATGGGAGCGGTAAGTATCACTCCCCTCAACACTAGCTACCCCAGTCCCTCAGCGTAGCCAAACCTCACGCGGCGGATGGCCGGGACGGCGCGCCCTGCAACTCGGTGGCCGCTAAATATCAAGGTTTAGCGGGCGGCGGCACTTCACCAGAGAGCGTCAGTCGGGGATGTCCCGTGTATCCATGATGTCTGCGCCATGGACGCTTGCCGTCAACTCCGTCGTGTCGCCAGACATCGCTATTCCGAAGACGTAGAGCATGGCCGCGAGTACGATCCCCAAGGCAAGGACCGATGCGTTCCAGAAGGTGAAAACGGAAGATGTGGGATTTTTACCGGCCATGAAGGGATTCCATTGTTTCTTGGCATCCAAACGAGTATTTCCATCAAGCGTTCCGCCTTGGGGCTTTGATCCGCCGCTACATCGGACCAAAGTTTTGCATTACTTCCGCGGCAGCTTACGTGCGCTTTTAGGAGACGCCGAACAGCTTTGCCAAGCTCTCGATAACAACAGCCAGCGCCAAGAGCGTGGCGAGTCCCATCGGCCAATCGCCCAGCCGGGCTCGCGCTAGGGTCGACTGAAAGCCCCGGCGGGGCCTGGGAAGCGGACGTCTCTCGCGGTTTAAAGATCTCTGCACCAGTCGTTCCCATGCCCAGGCTGCTACTCTTGAGCAAAACCTTCCCGCTGGAGAGCATCTCCTGGCGGCGTCGTGAACAGTCGGGCATTCTCTGCTCGACACTGCGTCGGAGAAACGCCCAAAAATCCGGCGAAAGGTGGCGCTGAACGCGCGATCGGAAACATATCCCCAGGGAAACGGCTATGGAGGATATCGGCTCACGGCCGCGGCGGAGCCGCGTGGCGGCGAGGTGCATCCGCCACCGTGCGAGGTAGTAGATCGGTGAAGCACCGACACTCGCCGTAAAATGACAGACGAAAGCCGATCTCGACTAGAACGCGAGTTTAGCAAGCTCACCACGATGTAGCGGCCGTCCGGCGTCTCTAGAACGGCTTTTCCTTCTTCAAGCGTCGCCCTCTCTGCGAGGAGGGTCGACCTTTCGAAGGCTGAAGAAGTATCGCCGCTCGTCGCCTTCGACGACCATCATGCCGGCAAACGCGTTGTCGTCGATCCTTCGGAAGTAGTCGACGATCGGCTGGCGGTCGTAGACCATCGCGGCCGTCTCCTTGCCGTCGATCATGCGGAGCTTGACGGACGCCGTCGTTCCCGTGCGCGGAAGACCTTCTGCAGATATGAGAACCAGTTCCGGGCGACGAAGGTGCGCCCGAAGGGGGCGAGGCGGATCGCAGTCCTGACCGGAACGAACGCCGGCTCGATCGGCACGAGACGTCCCGGCCGCCATTGGAAGAGCAAGGCGTCTGCGCGCAGATCCGGGTGGAATCGCTTCCCGAACCATTGAAGGTTCTCGAGGACGCCGTCCAGTGGATGCCCGGAAGGAATGCCGACGCCCCGCCAGAGGCCGATCATGTCGGCGGGCAGGACCGGCGGCAGCGACCGGAACCAGGCGATCTTCTTCGACTGCAGGTCGTCGGGCATCGTCTCTCCGAAGCATCGAAGGGTCGAGTGGGGTGCCGGACAGGTTGGGCGCTCGTCTGCCGTGTCGTTGGCCGCAGCGAGAAACCGAAAAAATCGCCGCGTTCACTATCCCTGTCATGTCCGGTTGACACGGCGCGCTCTCGGCGGAGGGAATGTCGATCGCTCGGAATGGTTCCGACGTTTCGGCAGCGTCGTCCCAGGGCCGTGGACTCGCAACCTCGACGAAAGTTCTCCCTACAGAAGGAGGACTCGCCATGGCATGAACAAACCGAAAGACGGCGCTCTCGGAACGACTGACCAGTCACCACGATGGGAAGGCCCGCAGAAGAATACGCGTCGCAGCCTGGCGAGGCTCGCTTCCGCATCACCTGCAGCACGTCCAGGTCAATCGACGTCGGAAACCTCATCTAAACGCTACCACCCAAACTCACGACAGCCTGCGCTGCCGCGAAACGATTTCGCGTGCCTGCAGCCGTCGGGTGAAAGAGGGCGCTTCCCATGACGGGTCGAGCGCCCTCGGCTTGTCTGAAGATCCGAAGCGAGCCGCATTGTCCCGCCGCATTAGGCCCAGGCAGATCCCGCGCAATCCATGGGGCCACGGCCGAGGCGGCTAGATTGCCCGGACGTTCTCGGCCTTCGACTTCCCGGTTTTCCGGTCTTGTCCGAGGTCGTAGGAGACCTTCTGTCCGTCGCGCAGGGGAGTGGAGCCCTGGACGGCGCTTACGTGGACGAAGACATCCTGGCCGCCGTCGTCGGGCGTGATGAAGCCGAAGCCCTTATCCTGGTTGAAAAATTTGACGGTGCCGTTCGCCACTGAACTTCTCCTGGTGCGTGCGAGATGGAGTGCGATTCATAGACATCGATCGTTTCCTCCGCAACGTGATTTCGCGTTCCCTTCCCCGTGAGCAGCTCGCAGATCTAAGTGCGCTCGGCGTACCTGACCTTACGACCCGGTCGAGAAGCTCGGGAAACCGACCGTTTTCCTGGCCAGCTTCCTGAGTTGATGAAGCGGCAGGCGATCTGCATGTTTCCGATCTCGGAGTGCCCCGAGGGCCGATCGTCGCCATTGCTCATTTTCTGTTCCCTCCCTGAGATCGTCGGCACGTAGCGCCCTTAGCTCCCTTGGGTGGGACTTTGTCCAATAGAACGTGTGGGCTTCGATGGAACGATCATGAAGCAAGATTCGAGCCGCGACACCTGCGGCTTATCGGCCGAAAATTGCATCGAGAATGGCAGCCACATCAAAGAGTTTCTCGCAGGCAGGATCAAATCCGTGCCCTTGTGCCAGCTGCCGCGCCCAATTTACCGCCGCTCTGCCCCCCCAATCGTCAGGCGGATTACACAGAGTTTCCGACCTTGTGCCATGGTAGCGCTCGGCGACGAAATCATAAAAGGAACCGTTGACGTTCCGTAGGGCCGCGCCACCCTCGGTACCATGGAACCTCGCGCTTATGACGGCATCGCATCCTGCATGCAAACGCCAGGAGCAGGCCAATCGAAGAACGGCACCCATCGCAAGTTCAATCGTCCCGACCGCAAAATCCTCGACCTCCGTTTCATCCTTGCGAAGTGGCAGTCCTTGGCGGAACAACCTGCCTTCGACTTTCGTGACGCTTGGAAAATCCAAGGTCCAAAGCCCAAGATCGGCCAGGTGGACCCCAAGATCCATCAGGCAACCGCCGCCAGAGAGCGACCTGTCGTAGAACCATCCCTTGTCCGGTCCGTAGGCATTGTGAAATACCAAGTCGGCGGCGAAGACGCTGCCCAGCTCTCCGGCCCGGATGATGTCGCGAATGCGGCGCATGCCGGCTGTGTGGCGATAAGATAAATCGACGTCCAGCAACCGGTCGGCCGCTCGTGCAGCTGCAATGACTGCCGCCACTTCGTCTTTCGAGCGGCCGAGCGGCTTCTGGCAAAAGACCGCGATGCCGCGACTGAGGGCTTCGATCGCTTGCTCTGCATGCAAGGCACTTGGGGTTGCAATGACCACTCCGTCGAGGCCATGCTGCAGCAAAGCGTTGCAAGAAGGAACGACCTCGGCCGATTTAGCCAGCTTGCGTGCTTCCTCCGCCATCTCCGCCGATGGGTCGCAAATTGCGACGGCATCGACCAGGCCAGTTTCCAGAAGCGACTTCATGCGGAGACGGCCGATCCAGCCGACGCCCAGAAATCCCAGACGCGTCGGGCGGGTATCGCCGCGAAGCCTTTCGGCCTTTGAAATCTTATTCACGCGTACATCACCAATGCCTTGAGAAATCCATGGGGCCGGTCGCGCGTCATATCGAGCGCCTCGCCCAGCCGCTCCAGCGGAAGGTGGTGCGTATAAAGAACTGAGGGGTCAAACAGCCCCTCCTGAACCGCTTTAACGGCATCGCGGATCCCTTGCACGTAAACGGAAGGGTCGCGCTCATGAGCATTGATGACGTCAAGTCCCCGCCAGTTCCAAAGCTGCATGTTGATCTGCCGCGGGCCGTCCTGATGATAGCCGGCAACAATGAGCCTTCCGCGTTCTTTCGTGAGTTCGCCGGCGAGATCGAGCGGCCATTGCTTGCCGACGGCCTCGATAACGCAGTCGCAGAAGCGGCCGCCGGTAAGCGCCTTGACCTCCTCGATGATTCGCCAATGATCATCGATGGGGATAGTTTCTGACGCACCCATGCGCTTTGCCAGGTCCAGCGAGAATTGCCGGCGGGACATGGCGATCACGCGCGCCCCGGCCAAGACTGCGAGCTGCGTCAGCAGTGCACCCAGGAAGCCGATCCCGACAATCGCGACGGTCTGGCCGGCTCCGATGAGGCTGCGTTTAAAGATGTTCATCGCGCAGCCAAGCGGTTCCCCCGGAAAGGGCTGACCAGCAAGTTGGTCCGGCAGCCGCACCACGGCATTTTTATCCGCGAGGTCGTGGGTCGCATAGGCGTGATAGCTGAGCGCGGCGACACGATCCCCGACGAAAAGATCTTCGACATCCGCCCCGACCGCGTCGATGATGCCCCAACCTTCGTGTCCCAGGCCGCCGGGTTCTGTCGGAAACGTCATCCATTTGGCCCCGGCCCACGGTGTGAGGCTCGAAGCGCAGACACCGCAGCCTTCGAGTGCGACGCGCACCTGGCCGGCGGCCGGTTCGGGAAGCGGCAGGGTGTCGACTCTCATCTGGCCAGCACCCGTAACCACCGCAGCCTTCATCCGAGATGGCAGCGCCGATGTCACGATGTTCATGGACAATCCTCCTCGAGCAACACCTATTGCGGCTTTGCGGCAATTCAACCGGCACTCAATTGTACACCGCTTTGTATCCTGACCCGCTGGGCAATAAGATAATCCCTCAGTTTGGCAGAAACCGGCGTCGCAACCTGTTGCGGCCAAGGCGGGACGATACGTCCCGTGCTTGTCTTGCCGGCAAAAGGCCCCAAGTCTTGTTTGTGACGATCGGTCTGTCTCCCGACTGATCGTGCTTTCCCATCGAGAACTTCCACCGGGATAACAGGTTCCACGGTCACCGACATCGAGTTCAAAGATGTCATTGATGATGTCATTGAAAAAGATGTCCTCGATGAAGGAACAAAGCTTAGGGCGTAATGTTCGGCCGGGGAATGTCGTCTCTTTCACACCCTAGGATGAGCCATGCGACGAGTTCTTGTCACGGGAGGCTGCGGATTTATAGGCCGCCATGTCATCGAAGAATTGCTCAGCAACTCTTATGATGTTCGCGCGCTGGACGCGCTGATTGACCAGGTTCACGCCGACGCCGAGCTAGCCATTCCCAAGCAGGTCGAACTGGTATGCGCCGATATTCGCGACAAGGCTAAAGTCCGTGAAGCGCTGGAGGATGTCGATGGCGTCATCCATCTGGCTGCGGAGGTAGGCGTCGGCCAATCGATGTATGAAATTGCCCGCTATGTCGGCAGCAACGATTTTGGTACCGCGGTCCTTCTCGAGGCCATGATCGGTCTGCGCGTCAAGCGCATTGTCGTCGCCTCCTCGATGAGCGTCTATGGCGAAGGCTCGTATGTCACGCTGGATGGTGACCGCCTTGGCTTCATCCGCCGCAATGGCGCGCAGATCAAGGCCGGAAAATGGGAGCCGCTTGGACCAAACGGCGAAACGCTGACGCCGGTCGCGACCGATGAGGAAAAGCCAGCGGACCTTGCCTCCATCTACGCCCTGACGAAATTCGCTCAGGAGCGTCAGGTGCTGATCTTCGGCGAAGCCTACGGGGTCGAAGCGGTGGCGCTTCGCCTTTTCAACGTCTTCGGTGCCGGGCAGGCGCTTTCAAATCCCTATACCGGAGTCCTGGCCAATTTCGCCTCTAGACTGGCCAACCGGCAACCGCCAATGATCTTCGAAGACGGACGGCAGGGTCGCGATTTCGTGCATGTACGCGACGTGGCTCGCAGTTTCCGCCTCGCACTAGAACAGCCCCGTGCGACCGGTCATGTCATCAACATCGGCAGCGGCCAAGCCTACACGATCACCGAAGTCGCCACGTTCCTGGCAGAGGCCATGGGCCTGCCCGAGATAGCCCCGGAAATCCTGGGTAAGGCACGCTCAGGCGATATTCGCAACTGCTTCGCCGATATTTCGAAGGCACGTGAGCTGCTGGGATTCGAGCCACAACACCGGCTCGAGAACTCGCTCGGCCCCTTTGCCGAATGGGTCCGAAGCAGCGGTGCGATTGACCGCAGTGCCGAGATGAAACGGCAACTCGAAGAGCGGGGACTGGTGTCATGAGCCCGCATACTCCAGAGCAGGTCAACCAGCTTGCCGCCCCGTCGGTGGCAGGCAACGCCGCGCCGATCCTCGTTGTCGGTGGCTGCGGCTTCATCGGCTGCAACATTGCCGACAGCTATCTGAACGACGGCGAGGACGTCATCCTGCTCGACAATCTGAGCCGACCGGGTGTCGACCAGAACCTGCAGTGGCTTAAAGATCACCACGGGGATCGCGTCCATCCCGTGCTTGCGGATGTTCGCGATTTGCGCAGCATCGAAGCGGCATTCGCGGATGCCAAATGTGTATTCCATTTCGCTGCACAGACGGCGGTCACTACGAGCCTCGCTCACCCGATCGACGACTTCGAGACCAATGCCCGCGGAACACTCAACGTACTGGAGGCCGTCCGCAAGGCCGGTCGCAACGCTCCAGTCATCTTCGCCAGCACCAACAAGGTCTATGGCAGCCTCGAAGGCATGCCGATAATCGAGCTGAACGACCGCTATATCCCCGCTGACGAGGAACTTCGCGCGTACGGCGTGAGCGAAGAACGCAACCTCGATTTCTGCACGCCTTACGGCTGCTCAAAGGGTGTCGCTGACCAGTATGTGCTGGACTACGCGAAGTCCTACGGACTGCCGACGGCGGTTCTAAGGATGAGCTGCATTTATGGCCCCCGGCAATTCGGCACGGAGGATCAGGGTTGGGTGGCGCATTTCCTCATTCGCGCGCTGCAGGGCGAACCGATCTCGATCTACGGCAGCGGCAAACAAATGCGGGACATCCTCCACGTGGACGATGCCGTCGCTGCCTACCGCGCCTTGCTGGCGTCGATAAACCGCGTGAAGGGCAGAGCGTTTAATCTCGGCGGCGGTCCGCACAATGCCGTCAGCATCCAGATCCTTCTGCGCGAGATCGAACTCCTGACGGGGCGCGCGCTCAAGACATCTCACAGGCAATGGAGGGCTGGCGATCAATTGTTTTTTGTCGCCGATACCCGGTTGCTTCACGAGACGCTCGGCTGGAGAGCGCAGACGTCATGGGTAGATGGTTTGCGAGACCTGCACGACTGGCTCGTCGCACATCGTTTCGGTGCGACACGAACTGAGCGCGCAAGGAGGCTGACGGCGTGACCGAATTGATGCACGACAGAACCTCTCCGCTGCCAGGATTTGTTCCTTGCTTGTCCCAGCAGCGACCGCGCCCCCGGCGCATTCTCATGACGATTGATGCGATTGGTGGGCTCCGGCGTTATGCCATGGACCTCGCTCGAGCGCTGAAGGAAGCGAACGTGGAGACGGTATTCGCCGGTCTGGGACCACGTCTCTCGACGCAACAGATGCGAGAGGCGACCGCAATTGGGCCATGCATCTGGCTGGACGCGCCGCTGGACTGGATGACGGACCGCGAGGACCACCTCGACGTCATTCCCGAGCTTCTGAGGGAACTGGCCGACAAGCATATGGTCGATCTCCTGCATCTGAACCTCCCGTCCCAGGCGGCGGGTCTCGTCTCCGACGTCCCTATCGTTGCAGTGTCGCATTCCTGCGTCGTCACCTGGTTTGAGGCTATGCGCGGGGCTCGCCCCTCGGCTGACTGGTCGTGGCAGGCCGACCGAAACCGGAGCGGATTTGACTGTGCGGACATTGTGATTGCACCGAGCCGGAGCCACGCGGGGGCGTTGACACGCTGCTACGGAGCGATCCCCAACCTTGAGATCGTGCACAACTGCACGTGGCTTTCGGCCGCGCCGACCGTCAGGGAGAATTTCGTCTTTGCCGCCGGCCGATGGTGGGACGAGGGCAAAAACGGCGCATTGCTCGATCGGGTCGCGACGATCACCAACCGCCGTATCGTCATGGCCGGTCCGCTTGAGGGCCCTGCGGGACAACACCTTACAATAGGCCATGCCGAACATCTCGGCGAACGATCCTATCCCGAGACGGTAGCGCTGATGCGGCGCGCCGGGATTGTCGTTTCCCCCTCACTCTACGAGCCGTTCGGTCTGGCGGCGCTTGAAGCGGCGCGAACGGGCGCTGCATTGGTGCTTGCCGACATTCCGATCTACCGCGAGTTATGGAACGGAGCCGCGCTTTTTGCCGATCCGCACGATCCGGCAAGCTTTGCAGATGCCATCGATTGTTTGACGGCAGACGAGGACATGCGGACCGGCCTCGGCTTTCTTGCGCAGCAGCGCTCCGGTCAGTTTTCGCCTGCGGCCCAATGCGAAGCAATTTTGCGCGTCTACGCGCAAGCCATGGCCAGCACACGTATCGCGACGGGCTAGCACATGAAGTTTCTCTTCTATACCCACTCGCTGATTTCGGACTGGAACCACGGCAACGCGCATTTCCTGCGGGGCGTGATGCGCGATCTCGTGAGGCGTGGCCATGAGGTATTCGCCTTGGAACCCGAAGGCGCCTGGAGCCGCGAGCACCTCATGGCTGAGCAGGGACCTGGTGCCGTAGATGCATTCCACAGAAGCTTCCCGACTCTACGATCGACGATCTACGGAACGAACTTCGATCACGAGGAAGCCGTAGCGAATGCAGATGTCGTGATCGTGCACGAATGGACAGATCCGAAGCTCGTTGCTCGGCTTGGCCGTGTGCGGCGCAATGGGGGCAGTTTCACCCTGCTGTTCCACGACACGCACCATCGGGCTGTGTCGGCCGAACGCGACATTGCCCGCCTTGAGCTTGCCGATTACGATCTTACCCTCGCTTTTGGCGAAGCGCTGCGACAGCGATATCTTCGAGCGGGTTGGGGAAGGCGCGTTTTCACCTGGCACGAGGCTGCGGACGCCGAGCTGTTCCGTCCGATGCCGGAGGTCGAAAAGAGCGGCGATCTGATCTGGATCGGAAACTGGGGTGATGACGAGCGTAGCGCTGAGATTGGTCATTTCCTGATCGAGCCTGCTCAGGCCCTGCAGCTTAAGACAACAGTTCAAGGCGTACGCTACCCTAAAAGCGCACGCGAGGCATTGAAGCGCGCGAGGATCGACTATGGCGGGTGGATCGCCAATGCCGAGGTTCCGCGAGCCTTTGCGGAAAATCGCGTCACCATCCACATTCCTCGCCGCCCCTACGTTGAGGCGCTGCCCGGCATTCCGACAATCCGGGTATTCGAGGCGCTCGCCTGCGGAATCCCGTTGATCTCCGCGCGCTGGGACGACGCCGAAAACCTCTTCCGAGACAATCAGGATTTTCTCTTTGCGCGCGACGGCGCCCAGATGACGCGGTTGCTCAAGGATGTGCTTTCCGACCCGGCATTCGCCGACGAACTGGTGCGATCCGGCCTTGAGACAATTCGCGCACGCCACACCTGCCGGCATCGCGTCGATGAGCTTCTTGCGATTCTCGGCACCGAGGGGTCGGACCGTGTTCGAAACAAACTCCTTTCTGGGGAGGGGGCAGAATGAAGATAGCCTTCTACGGATCCAGCATCGTCTCCGCCTATTGGAATGGCGCAGCCACCTATTACCGCGGATTGCTGCGCGCTCTCGCAGCCAAAGGTTATGAGATCACCTTCTATGAGCCGGATGTCTATGACAGGCAGAAAAACCGCGACATCGATCCGCCTGAGTGGTGCAACGTCGCGGTCTACGAGGGCAGCATTGTCGCATTGAAGCATGTTGCCGAAGAAGCCCGGCTTGCCGACATCGTCATCAAGGCGAGCGGCGTTGGTTTTGAAGACGAGTTGCTGCTGCAGGAGGTGATGCACTCGGCTCGCCCCGGGGCGCTCAAGATATTCTGGGACGTCGATGCCCCCGCGACGCTCGCCGAACTACGCGCTGCACCCGACCATCCTTTGCGCCTCTCGCTTCCCGCGCTCGATCTGGTCTTGACCTATGGTGGCGGCGACCCCGTGGTCGAGGCTTATCGCTCCCTCGGCGCCCGGGAGTGCATTGCGATCTACAATGCCCTCGACCCTGAAACCCATCATCGCGTCGCAGCCGATCGACGTTTTGAAGCCGACCTCGCTTTTCTCGGCAACCGGCTGCCGGACCGCGAAGCGCGCGTCGAAACCTTCTTTCTGGAACCGGCGGCGCGGCTGTCTCGACACACTTTCCTGCTTGGGGGGTCAGGTTGGCAGGACAGGGCAAGGCCCGAAAACGTCAACTATGTCGGTCATGTGCCCACGCGCGACCACAATGCGTTCAATGTCACCCCGAAGGCGGTGCTGAACATCTCGCGCGCCAGCATGGCAGAAAACGGCTTTTCGCCAGCGACACGCGTCTTTGAAGCGGCGGGGGCTGGGGCCTGCCTGATCACCGATCATTGGGAGGGTATCGAGCTATTCCTGAAGCCCGACGAGGAGATCCTCGTCGCCCGCGATGGCCAGGAGGTTGCGGGAATCCTGAGGGCGCTCACCCGAGCGCAAGCGCAGGAGATCGGCAAACGGGCGCTCGCCCGGGTGCTGAGAGAGCACACCTACGGGCACCGCGCCGAGGAGGCTGATCGCATCTTCCGGTCGCGCACCCACAAAGCGGAGGCGGCCGAATGACGCGTTCGCTCAACGTTGTCGTCCTTGGCCTTTCACTCTCCTCATCCTGGGGCAACGGTCACGCCTCGACGTTTCGCGCACTGCTCCGGGGTATGAGGGCGGAAGGGCACAATGTCCTGTTCCTTGAACGGGACGTTCCCTGGTATTCCGGCAATCGTGATCTCCCCGAGCCCGACTTCTGCGAGCTCGCCTATTACAGCAGTGTGCCAGGACTGATCGAGGATTTCGCTGAGCGGCTACGCAGGGCCGATGCCGTCATCATCGGTTCCTATGTGCCCGAAGGCGTTGCGGTCATCGATGCAGTTGCGGCCGTCGATCCGGCGCAGCTCTGCTTCTACGACATAGACACGCCCGTGACGCTCGCCAAGCTCGATCGCGGTGACGAGGAATATCTGGCGCGACGTCAGATTCCGCTCTTCGACATGTATTTTTCCTTCTCCGGCGGCAAGGTCCTTGACCGGCTGGAGACGAGCTACGGCGCCCGGCGTGCGGGAGCGCTCTATTGTTCAGTTGATGCGGAGCTTTACCGCAACACAGGCGAAGAGCCTTTGTGGGACCTTGGTTATCTCGGCACTTATAGCCCCGACCGTCAGCCGGCGTTGCGGCAGCTGTTGATCGAGCCGGCGCGGCAGCTGCCGCAGATGCGCTTCGTCGTTGCCGGACCGCAATATCCGGAAGGGATCGATTGGCCGGCGAATGTCGAGCGCATCGAGCACCTGCCGCCTGAGGAGCACGCGAGCTTCTATAGCCGCCAACGTTTTACGCTGAACGTGACCCGCGCCGCGATGATCGCGGCGGGATGGTCGCCGAGCGTCCGTCTCTTCGAAGCCGCCGCCTGCGAAACGCCAATCATCAGCGATTTCTGGCCCGGCTTGGACGAACTCCTGCCGCACGGGCAAGCCGCCATCATTGCCTCTCAGACCAGCGATGTCGTCTCGGCATTGAGCGGCATGGATGCGAAGGCAAGGAGTGCGCTTGCGAGCGAAGCGTACCGTCGGGTGATCAATAGCCACACCGGCGTTGCCAGGGCGCGCGAATTCGCACGCACGCTTTTCGGCAACGCGCTGCACTTTGACAGGGAAGCACCGCTCAACAGCCCACGGGTGTCGGCTTGAAATTGAGGAGATTGGTTGATGCTGCATGAAACACAGGCTTTCGGGGGGAAAACCGTCGTCGTGGCCGGTGGCGCCGGCTTCGTTGGCTCGCATCTCTGCGATGCGCTGCTTGCGCGCGGGGACCGGGTGATCTGCGTCGATAGCTATCTGACGGGTTTCCCGGCTAATGTCCTTCCCCTGCACAACCATCCCGCCTTCACCATGATCGAGCAGGATATCTGCGACGAGATCGCGATCGACGAGAAGGTGGACCAGATCTACAATCTCGCTTGCCCTGCGTCTCCTCCGCAGTATCAGGCAGACCCGATCCACACCATGATGACCAGCGTCAGCGGAACGGGAAACCTGCTCCGGCTCGCTGAAAGAGATGGTGCATCCTTGCTGCAGGCGTCGACGAGCGAGGTTTATGGCGACCCCGAAGTGCACCCGCAGAGAGAAGACTACTGGGGTCACGTCAATTGCACGGGCCCGCGTGCCTGCTATGACGAAGGAAAGCGCGCGGCCGAGGCGCTCTGCTTCGATAGCCTCAGGGCTGGAAAGGTGGATGCCCGTGTCGTCAGGATATTCAACACCTATGGCCCGCGCATGCAGCCGAGCGATGGCCGAATCGTCTCCAACCTCATCGTTCAGGCTTTGCGCAATGAGCCCTTGACGATCTATGGCAGCGGCGAACAGACCCGATCGTTCTGCTATATCTCCGATCTACTGGATGGACTCACTCGACTCATGAATGTGCAGCCGAATCCGGGGGTGCCGGTCAACGTCGGCAATCCCGGGGAATTCACAGTCGCCGAACTTGCGGATCTCGTGCAGTCGATGGTTCCCACACGTTCCACGCTCATTCACATGCCGCTGCCGGCCGATGATCCGCAGCGCCGCCGGCCGGACATCACAAGAGCCCGCCAACTACTGGGCTGGGAGCCGAAAATTCAGCTTACTGAAGGGCTGGAGCACACTATCGCCTGGTTCCGCCACATCCTGTCGAATCACCCCCCGCGCAGGAACATAAAGCGTCCACGGCTGGATATCGCCCGACCTGCCTCCGTCGCGCCAGGGGCATCATCATGGAGGTGAAATTTTCGAGAAAGGACGATTTGGAGCGCGAGATCAAGGAACTCGGCCCCTGGTTCCACAACATGCGTATAGGGGGCATCGAAACGGCTCCCAACCATTTCCTGGGCGATTATCCGGCGTTCAAATGGGCTCGCTTCAAACACGTCCTCCCGGAAGATCTGGAGGGGCGCAGCGTGCTGGATATCGGCTGCAACGCCGGCTTCTACTCGCTGGAAATGAAAAAGCGCAACGCAGGGACGGTCGTCGCAATCGACACCGATCCTCATTATCTGCGCCAGGCGGAATTCGCGGCCGATCATGCCGGCGTTGAAATCGAGTTCCGGCTCATGTCCGTCTATGATGTCGCCAAGCTTGGGCAGCGCTTCGACCTCGTTGTCTTCATGGGTGTGCTCTATCACCTGCGCCATCCGATGCTGGCACTCGACCTGCTTTACGAGCATGTCGTCGGCGACACGATGCTCTTCCAGTGCCTGCAGCGCGGCGATGTGACCATTCCGGAGCTGCAACACGATTACGACTTTTCCGAATGGCGAATCTTTGAGCAGCCGGGTTATCCGAAGCTCTTCTTCGTCGAGGAACGGTTTTCCAACGACCCGACAAACTGGTTCATTCCAAACAAGGCCGCGATCGAAGCCATGCTGCGCAGTTCCGGTTTCGTCATCCAGCAAAACCCCGAGCGCGAAGTCTATCTCGTACGTCGCGGCCAGCGTTCATTTGCGGCCGATCCACCGCCGAAAATCGCGTAAGATTTTGTCGACGTTAGCGACCCCTTCGCCAATTGCCTCAAGTGAAGCGGGTCAACAAGTCGGCCCCCTCCCGACCGGGAAATCTTTCGTGTCGGCGTTATCTCCACAACGGTCCAGGTGCGCTTCCTGCGTCAAAGCTGGTGGAGCATATGAACAGCTCAGTTCCGAGTTCGACTTCCAGGGGCTCATTTGGTCCGCTCACGCGTGCGGCTCAGGTGCGTTCGACAAACTTGTTGAAGCGGCTGGTGCCCCCGTCCTGCGTTTTTTCCTGATAGAGGAAGGCGAGTTTGTTTTGATCGAATATCTTGAAGAACTCATCCCATTCGATCTCGTCGAATTCTTCTTCGGGCTCTCGGAAATCAATGCGAAGAACTCCGCCCTTGCCTTTCGTTCTGATGACAGCGGAATGTCCGTCCCGCTCCTCTGCCCACCTGCGAATCTCGTCGTGGTTTGTCGTGGTCTTCGAGCCGCTCATCTGCTTCTCCTCTATTTTTACGCTTTCCTAGCCGGAACCGCCTGCGCCCTCAAAAGTTCCAGCCGACATGGCGAACGACCACCACCCTCCACGTCCTCAGACCTTGGCACCTTTAACAACGATCCCGCCTCTGGATCAGCGAAGCCCCGGAGGCCATCGACCGGTCACCTTCGCCGCGTGGTACTGGCAGCAGCAGGCCCACCCAAGTTATAACGCCGTTAGGAACTGGAAAGGTGCGATAGTGATGATCGAGTGAGGCTTGAGTTAGGCTCTCACCTGAAGCAGCTACGCAGAGACTGTCTGCTGCCACTCGGCCAGGCGGCAAGTCGAGGCGCCCGCGCCCGGTAGGTTCGGGCTATGCACGGTTTTGATCCGGCCCGATCGCGCCGCCCTCGACGGTGCCGAAACCGCGCCAGCAAGTATTCAATGGAATGCGGGAACCAATAGGCCCTTGGGTTGTTCGGTTCGTTCATTAGCTGGTGAGGCATGATCAGCATGCCGCGGTCGTCTCAAAGCAGTATGAAAACCGGTCAAAAGGATAATAGGGATCCTCCAGTCACCAGCTATCTTCCTGGATGGGTGGCGCGGGCGCTTGCGGCGAATGGTATCCGGCGATTGGCAGAGGCGGCATCCATGAGCGATGCGGATCTCCTGAAACTCCCGGGAATTGGGAAAGCCTCGGTCAAGTTGATACGGTCCGCCAGCAGAAAGTCCCGGCGGGAGCACAGAGGTCAAACCAGTGGAACGACAACTTGAACCACACCTGCGGAGAGGAACCTGAAAGGTTAGCCGCTAAGTAACAGTTGCAAGCGCCGCAGATAGCTTTCCGCGGCTTTGTCGATCCTCGCTGTCTCAGCCCTGGGAATGCCATTTCGTGCTCCCGTCCACAGGCCAATCTGGAAGGCGAGATAACAGGCTTCAAAGGCGGTGAGGAGATCATCTCTCAAGTCACAATCTGCATGCTGCGAAACGATGTCCGCAAGGCGGTCGCGCTCAACCGCTGAAAGGTCAAATTCCACGCACGCGCCAGCGACGTCCCAAGCCACGTCCTGGCAACCGATCATGTCATGAGCGCAATTGTGATCAAGAGCATCGGTTTTCAGCAGCTGACCGGTTGCCGTGACCAGCCATTCCCACCTGTGAAGCCGATTGTCGCTATCGATGCGGCGCAATCGACGCACCAGTCGATCCGGATTGCCGATCAGCTGACGAAGCTTGCCCGCCGCTTCGCTATCACGGGCTTTCTCGACGTTGAAAACAGCCATATGGCATAGCTCATCGAGGGACGCGCCGCTGTTCGGGGCAGACATATGGCGGGCGCGGAAACCGAGATACCGGGCCAGCTGATCGATGATGTTCGATCTGTCCAGGTCAGCGGCATCCGCAGGCGTTCCTCTCACCCATCTTTCGACTGTAAATCCGTAGCATGCACCGACGATATCGGGTGTGAATCCTGCCTCGTTAAGCAAGGTGCCTCTTCGCGCCTTGTTCGAACCCGCATCGGATAGGCCGGCAAATTTGATAAGCCAGGATTGGTCCCCAGCCCGCATGAGGAATTTGCGTTTCTCCATCTGGATATGGCTCGGCGGCCAATCGCCGGGCTTCGCATAGTGGATGCCACGCCAAACCCCACCCGATAGATCCTGCCAAGAAACGCCTTCAACCCCCACAAGCTCGCTCACCCATGTCTGAAGGTTTCGCACTGGCTTCGGCGACCGGATGATGACATCGTCCATGCTGACAACATATCTTGCTCGTTCTCTCCAGCGCTGGCGTTGGTCTGTACTCGCCCGCGGCCCCGGTTCCCCGGCGTGACTCGGGAAGAAATGAAGCCTGTGAGGTTTCACTCCATGCGCTTCCAACCAATCGGCGACACTCCCGAACGAGCTTCCGGATAGGCCCGGTCCTTCGTCTACGATGGCAAAATTGCTCTCCGGATCCGCGAGGATACGGCCGGAAAGCTCCGCCGTGACCTGCATGCGCCGCTGAAAGGGATGTCCAGTCGGCCGCAATGAAAAAGCTGGGCCCGAGCCCAAGGCGGCGGCGACCAGGGCAGCCAGGGTGACCCCGATGCTTCGAAGGCCGATGACAACCGTGTTAGATGTGAGTTGCGAGCTGAGAGCGGCTTGAAGGTAGCTTTCTGGATAAAGAGCGTAAAAGGCAAAACCTTCGGTCTCCTTCATCTGAACGGGTTCACCGCTGTCCAAGTGCTCAAGAAGGCTTTTCCAGGCATTCGCAAGCAGCAATTCTCCGCCGAAATTGTTTTGCCACGATTGCATGACGGCTTGAGCATGCGTCAGCAAGAGCCTCGCGCCGGCTTCCTGGACCTTCGACACATCATCGGCCCCTTTCCTCTCGAACTCTTGATCGGCCAATCCCTGGACCAGCTCGCCCGTGGCGATGAAGGCTCTGACCAGCGCTGCATGGCGTCGCAATCCTGGCGGCATTCTTGTGCAAGCAACCATCGCAGCAGCAAGAGCGGCGCATACTGTCGCCGGTCGTTCAATGCGCCGGATATCGCCGTAGACCAGCATCGGACGGTTCTCCATCTCATTGCGAGCTCCTGACATGATCGTCGTTGGCGGTTCGCAGAATTAACCATCAGGTCTTTGGGAACAGATGACGCTGCAATCTGTTTGGGCAAGCATTGTAGATGCTTGGAGTATGACATGGGCTCGAGAGAAATTCGTGTCGGTCTGGTCGGGGTTGGTAATTGCGCGTCGTCGCTCGTCCAAGGATTGACCTATTACCGCGATGTACTGGGCAATGAACCGGTGCCCGGCCTGATGCATGTCGATCTTGGAGGTTACCATGTGAGGGACATCAAGATATCGGCCGCCTTTGATATCGCCGCCTCCAAGGTGGGCCGCGACGTGGCGGAAGCCATCTATGCCGAACCGAACAATACCGAGCGTTTTGCGGACATCGCTCCGACAGGGGTCGAAGTGAGGCGCGGCCCAACGCTGGACGGAATTGGCAAGTATCTGGAGGATATAGTCGAAGAGGCCCGCGAACCCGTCGCCGACGTGGCTAACATCCTTCGCGAAAACGAAACCGATGTGCTCGTATGTTACCTTCCCGTCGGTTCCGAAAAGGCTGCCAAGTGGTACGCGGAGCAAGCCCTCGATGCTGGTTGCGCCTTCATCAACTGCATTCCGGTCTTCATAGCTTCAACGGCTGAATGGCAACAGAAGTTCGCCGATCGCGGCCTTCCGATCATTGGCGACGATATCAAAAGCCAGGTGGGAGCAACAATCATCCACCGGGCGCTCGTAAATCTCTTCCGAGAACGCGGCGTCAGAGTCGATCGGACTTACCAGCTGAATTTCGGTGGCAACACTGATTTCCTGAACATGCTGGAACGCGAACGGCTGGAGTCGAAGAAGATTTCAAAGACACAGGCCGTGACGAGCCAGCTTGATATTCCACTTGCCGCCAACGACGTGCACGTCGGGCCCAGCGACTATGTCCCGTGGCTTGCAGACAGGAAGTTGGCCTATATCCGGGTCGAAGGCACGACCTTCGGTGGCGTACCCCTCAATGCCGAACTCAAACTGGAAGTCTGGGACTCTCCCAACTCCGCCGGCGTGGTCATAGACGCGGTACGATGCGCCAAGCTGGCGCTCGATCGCGGCATCGGTGGTGTTCTGACCGGCCCTGCGAGCTACTTCATGAAATCTCCGCCTCAACAATTCACAGACCATGAGGCGCATCGCCGGACACAGGAATTCATCGACGATCAGGAGGATATTCTGCGCGGAGCCGCGCAATGAGCGCCACGTTTCTTTTGGTGCGCCATGCGGCACACGACAGTGTCGGAAGATTTCTGGCCGGCAGATGCGAGGGCGTTTCGCTCAGCGCTGCCGGCTTGGAGCAGGCTCGGCGTCTCGGAGAGCGAATGAGAGGCGAGGATCTAACCGCCATCTACACGAGTCCGCGGGATCGCACCCGGCAAACGGCCGAGGCAATCGCATCAGCGTCTGCCATCGGGCCACCGCAGATCACTGAAGCACTAGATGAGGTGAATTTCGGCAGCTGGTCGGGGCAGACATTCGAGGCGCTCGATGGGGATCCTCACTGGCGCCGATGGAACACCGTTCGCAGCCTCGTGCGCACGCCCGGGGGTGAAACGATGCTGGACGTTCAGCGGCGAGTTCTGGAACTGATTGAAACCCTGACGAGCAGCGGGCATGGCCCCAGGATAGCTCTTGTTTCGCATGCGGATGTCATCAAGGCGGCAGTCTGCCATGTCCTTGGCCTTTCGGTCGACGCCTGGCCGAAATTCGACATCGCGCCGGCGTCCATCACCGTGGTTGTCGCTGGGGACTGGGGCGCTAAGGTCGTGACACTCAACGAAATCATCTCTTAGAGCAGCGGGGGAAAAACACATGATCGAGGCCGCAATGATCTGGAACGAACCGAACAACAAATCTCATTGGGATCCGGAAATCGACCCGGATTGGAGCCGCTTCGCTCAAATGGCTATTCTTGCGGCCGACGCGATCGCAACACGAAATCCGGCCCTCACAAAAGTCCTCGGCGGGTTATCTCCAATTGATCCCGGGTTCATGACGCGCATGAGAGATTACGGCGTGCTCGACCATGTCGATGCCGTGGCAATCCACGGCTTTCCGCTTGATTGGAACCTGTGGCAGATTCACGAATGGCCCCAGAAGATCGATGCAATTCGAGGTGTTACCGATCTCCCGATCTGGGTCACTGAGGTCGGCGTGTCGACCTTCGGGGCAGAGGAAGTTCAGCTGTGGGGGCTAAAGCGAACGGCCGAATTGTTGAAAGGCAAAGTCGAGCGATGCCAATGGTACAGCCTCTACGATCTTCCCAAAGCCTGGGAAGCAACAACACGACATCGCGAGGCGGAAGGCTCCTCCTATTATCGCCATTTCTATATGGGCCTTCTTCGCGAGGACGGTGCGCCAAAGCCCGCCCTCGATGAGTTCGCCCAACACACTCCCGAACTGGGTCTCGTGCAATGGTTCCGCTTCGAAGATCCGAGGCTTGACAATGCTGTCGCTTGGATGAAGCGCCTTGGTGTCAAATCTGTTCGCACCGGCTTGTCGTGGGCTGACCGCTTTCGTCCGAATGCGCTGGACTGGTTTGACAGGCAGATGCGTGCTCTCGAAGATTTTGACGTGACGGCGACATTCTGTTTTACACCCGAACATCGGGGTATAGCGCCACACCACACGAGCCCCCCCTTGGTCCCGGAGGAGTTCGCCCAATTCTGCGATGAGATGGTCGCGCGATATGCGCCGCAACGGGATAGCCGTTCCGCGTCGCCCGGACTGCAATCAGCTCGGCCTATCTGAAACGCCAGTCTCCTGCCTTCGGCATCGAATAGACCCAGCCGATCCATCAGGCGACTGAGCCCCCCTGCGTGTGAGTGACGCCGTGGAAATGCGGCGGTTGCCTACAGTTATTCGCCCACCAGAGTCGGTGCCTCATCCTGCCAGGGAGAGAGGATTTAGCGTGCCTGTCGCCTTCGCAGGAGAGCGACTTCGGAACCGGAGCGGGCCTTCTGAATTCACGCAAGTCAATCGATGGGTGAGACGAAGCTGGGTTCGGCTAATGTATCGTCATGGAACGAGTGCTCTACGGCGGTGTCCCGCTAGTTCGACAATAGCGCTAGCGTCATCCCATCATTTGGTTCTCATCTAAAAAACGGAGCTGAACCTCGATCGTTGACCTAGTGACCGTCACCGCGTTCAATTTGGCTTCAGCCTTGCGCCACGGGGGGGTGTCACATCGGAAGTTTGCTTTGGCCATGCATCAGTAAACAGCCGCCTGGAGGCGGCTGATTTTGTGATTGTCAAAGGTGAAGCATCTTCATTTCTTTTCCAGATCCTCGGCCATCTGGAGGTGATGTTCCAGTGCGGGAACGGTCTTTGCGGCCCAGGCTTTCAAATCCGGGTTGTCGCCTTCATTCCCGTAACGCTTGAAGACGTCGACAGCATCCTCGTGCGCGTCGACCTGATCGTCGTGATATTGCTCCGTGAAATCTGCTCCCTCAAGTTTCTTGAGCTTGTTAAGGGTTTCCTGCTGACCGTCCGACATAGCAGTAGCTGGCATTGCCTTTACTTTGCCACTGTCGATAAGTCGCTTCAGCTCGGCTGTCGTCTTCTGGTGATCCTGAACCATTTGCTGAGCAAACGCCTTCGTGGCTTCATCCGCTCGCTCGAGCGCGAGTTTGCTCGACTCGATCTCGAACATGTCACTCATCGAGACTTCTTTGACGAAGTCCTCAGTCTTGGGAGGGATTGCCAGCGCCGAATTGACGCCAGATTTTTCCGCCGCAGACTGCGCCAAGGCAGATGTTGCCACCATAAGACCGGCGGCCATCAAAACAATCGATCGCATCGGGCTTCTCCTTTGTGCAGCCATTCGAACAAAGAACCCGGGAACTTGTTCCTACAGCTTCAGGGAAGTCTCGGATTGAACGGGCTGGTGGATATCAGCCCGCGCTATCCTTGCCGATCATTGTAATAGGCAGCTCAGCGCCCCCAATCAGGCCACAGGAACTCCTGTGCGGCAAAAGGAAATCCGGCCTGCTGCGATGACCATATGCCTTGTCTCTTTCAGCGGGGAAGCAAATCCTCCGGCGGTGATGGAGATATTGAGGACCATGATTCCCGGTTTGGGAATCTGCGAAAGCCCGGCTGTCGCCGGGCTTTCTTGCGGACCCTGGCGTAGCTTAATTGCGGCGGAAGGGAGAGCAGCAATGCAGCTCATCGACACTCTTATAATCGATGGCGCCATGACGGTCAGAGGAGAAGGGCCGCGAGCTCGTCTCCTTGCACATGAGTGACTGACGACACCCTGATGGTGACGAAGCCATCCATCGCAGGAGATCATGGTTCAGCTCACGGAGACGGGAGCGATCCAGAGGAAGATCTATCTAGCATGCCTGCCACGAGCTTCCACGCAATTAAATGCCACGTGGAGCAGCTCGCGTGCCGCGCCGGGGCGCGGCATTGATGATCGCGCAGGGAGAGTATGCAAGTTCAAATCGCTCGATCAATGAGTTCCCCTTAGGATGCTTCGTGATCAGAAAGGGCCGCAGGGAGAGGTTCCACAAACCATATCACCGAAGAGGAACAAACCATCCAGTCGATAGTTCGCGGGATATGGCAGCCGCCGTTAACCATGCATGGGAGGATTCAATGTCAAACGAGTTTTCGGAAAGCGAGGTGGCGCCCTTGCGCCAGTCGCCACCACAAAGCGGAGAGCCCAATCCATCGACGACGAGCCCAGCGCAGTTGAGCGATCTTAAAGACAAGATCGCCGAGGACCTGAGCGGCGCACGCGACACCATCAAGGAGGGCGCCGAGGCCGCGGTCGTCAAGGCGAAGGAGGCCGTCTCCGAGCAGACAAATTTTGCTGCCCGTCAGGTCGGCGGCATCGCAACCGCCCTTCAGAAGGTTGGCTTGGAGCTCGAAAAATCCGATCAATCCGAGGTCGGTCGATACGCCAGGCAGATCGGGAGTAGCGTGCAAAGTTTTGCAAAGCAGATGGAGGGACGCGACCTCGGCGAAGTAGCAACCATGGCCGAAGACTTCGGACGCAAGCAGCCACTAGCCTTTCTTGGAATCGCGGCATTGGCAGGGCTTGCGGCCAGCCGCTTTCTAACGGCCTCGGCAAGTCGACCGGCGAAGGCAAGCTCGCGACAGGAGAATACGGGTATTCAATCCGATTTTTCCACGAAGAGCGGAGGGCCTGCAAATGGTTAAACCGACCGAAAACATCCCGCTCTCCGAACTCGTGAGCGGACTCGTGGCCGATCTGACGGGACTCCTACGCAAAGAAATCGACCTCGCCAAGACCGAAGCTTCTGAAAAACTCACACAGGCGCTGAGCGGCATCGAGGTTCTAATCGTTGGCGTGGTGCTCGCGATCGGCGCCGTCGGCGTCCTACTGAGTGCGCTTGTCGGCGGCCTTTCATCCTTTTTGGTCGGCCAAGGCATGACGCAGCCGAACGCCAGCGCGCTTGCCGCACTTGTTGTCGGCCTCATCATTGCCCTGATCGCCTGGGCGATGGTGTCACGAGGCTTGAGCGCACTGCGCGGAAGCAACTTGAAGCTTGATCGCACGACGACATCGCTGCGCCGCGACGTCGATGCCGTGAAGGAGAAGATCTGATGGCCAACTCAATTGAAAAGACATCCTCCGATCTTCAGCGGGAGATCGACGCTGATCGGCAACGTATAGGAGATCGCATAGACGCCATTCAGGAGCGAATGTCGCCGGGCCAGCTCATCGATGAAGTTCTGGTCTACGCGAAGAGCAGCGGTGGGGGCGAGTATGTCAGAAATCTCGGCCAGGCTTTGAAGGACAATCCCCTGCCGGTCGCGTTGATGGGCATTAGCCTCGCTTGGCTTATGGCAAAGCAGCAATATCCGTCTTCGTCTGCCGCCTCGTCGAGCGCTGGTTTGGATGAAGATGAAGACTATCCTCTTTATCAGGTGGAGGGACCGGTGCGGCGGATCGGCCCGCCGGAAACCGAAAACGGTGTCCGCTACAGCCATTTCGCCGACACCTCAGGGAAACGCTTGAAAGCCATTACCGACGATGCCGGACGCCGCGCCGGGCATTTCATGGACGACGCGGGAAAGACGTATCGGGGCTTTGCGGATGCCACCGGGAGGCAGATCGTGCAGATCGTCGACGAGACGGGAGCGATGTTTGACGCCGCGTCGGGCTGGGCCTCAAAAACATGGGCTCAGGTCAAGGGCACCGCAAGCAATATCGGAACGCGCGCATCGGATGCTGCCAGCTCGATCTCGGAGAGCTCCACTTCGGCAGGAGCAAGCATGCAACAGCAGGCGAGCAAATTGAACGATGCCATTCTAACCCACTTCCGCGATCAACCCCTCGTTGGCGGCGCTCTCGCATTTGCAGTGGGCGCTGCGATCGGGGCGGCGTTGCCGCATACGGAAACCGAAGACGAGTATTTCGGCGAAGCCGCCGACGCGGCGAAAGACACGGTTGCCATCAAGGCGTCCTCGATGATGGATCAAGGAACGGAGATTGCATCTGACGTCTATAGCAAGACCGTTTCAGCCGCGTCCGACGTTCATGATGCTGCCAAGGCTGGAGTGGTCGAGGAGGCCGACGCGTTCAAATCGGGGTGAGCAAGCGGGACCTGCACTCCCCGGAAGAAGAGTTGCGAACGCAATAACATGCTATTAAAATGGAGCGTCGATGCCGATTGGTCGGCACATCAAAGCTCTCTGCTTATGCCTGCCGTATGCAACACTGCACGGGGTGATGATTGTGTCTAGTACATTGATCCAATGAGACGAGCGAACTCGTGTTCGGGTACACCATAAGCATCGCCGGCGAATGCCTCCAAAGCCTGACGGTTGCGTATGGTCACCTGACCCCTCTCGGCTACAATGAAGCGATGGCCCTCAAGAATATGGAGGGCTGTCGTCACGCTTGGACGTCTCACATTGAGCAGTCCAGCCAAGAAATCGTGCGTAACGGATAGCCGATCACCGGCGGTACGGTCGTGAACCATCAATAGCGATCGAGCCAGCCGTTCGTCGACGCGGTGAGTGGCGTTTGCAAGGGCGGTGTAAGCCGTTTGCACGAACAGCGTTTGCGCGTAACGGCTCAGGAGCTTTCGCATCGGCCGGCTTTCGACCATGGCCGCGAACAAGTGCTCATTCCTGATCCTGTGACCGCTCCCATCCACTTGCATGAACACTTTGAAGGGTGCTTGATCGTCTTCAAAGAGACTGTTCGGAGGCGTCATTCCTTCCCGGCCGAAAATGCCCACTTCGACGGTCTCTCCAGAGGGCGAAACAGCCATGATCGAGCCGATGCCGGACTCGGGAAAGTAGCTATAGTCTTGAGGCTGATCCGGCTCAGAAAGCACTGTCAAACGCGGCAGGTATGCGGGTTCCAAATTCTTTAGCAATCGTTCGCGGTCGCTGTCTTCGAGAAGGTTGAGAATCCTATTGAACATTGCTTCTCCGTGCGGACCCTATCACCAAATACCTCGGTCCGTAGAGGCCGCGCGGTCTCCTGAATCACATTTACCCACTTGGTGCGAAGCTCCTTTCTATCCGGTAGGCTTCCGACATTGGAACACGGCAATCTCTTGTTTGTTCCATGGCTCCTAGCCGTTCAAATGGCTCGCGAGTCCTAAAGCATTGATCAAGGGCGCCGTCCCGGCGTAATGCTGCGTCGATCCGGTCCATGATTTCTATCCGCTGGGAAAGTCGACGATACCAAAATCGACGACGACCTTCGCCTGCGCGCATCTGTTCGAGTCTGGCGACGACGTCGATGGATGAAGTCGTGGATATGTCCCGTGTCACCGTTGCGGAAGTAGTACCACTCCAACAGGGGAAACTCGACAGGTCCAAGTACTACAAAATCGGCTTGCCGCCAGTGACAGCGATCGTCGCACCCGACACGTAGCTGGACAGCGGATCGGCCAGCATCACGTAGGCCGTCGCAAGCTCTGCCGGCTGACCGGGGCGCTGCATTGGAACCTGCTTTCCGAAGTTCTTGATAGCTTCTTCGGGCATCGTCGAGGGAATGAGCGGAGTCCAGATCGGGCCGGGGGCAACCGCATTTGCGCGGATGCCCTTGTCAGCCAGTATCTGAGCGAGACCCGCCGTGAAGTTCTGGATCGCGCCCTTCGTCGTCGCGTAGGCGAGCAGGTGGGGGCTCGGGCTGTCAGCATTGATGGACGCCGTGTTGATGATGGCGCTGCCCGGCTTCATGTGCTGGACGGCGGCCTTCGTCAGATAGAACATCGCGTGGATATTGACACGGAATGTAAGCTCCCATTCCTCATCGCTGATGTCACCGATATCCTGAAAGCTCGCCTGATGCGCCGCGTTATTGACAAGGATGTCGATGCCGCCGAATTCCGCAACAGCGGTGTCGACGATCTTGCGGCAATGCTCCGCGTTCTGGATGTCTCCGGAGACGAGCACGGCCTTGCGGCCCTCCTTCTCTATCCAGGATCTCGTCTCTTGCGCGTCGTCATCTTCGTTGAGATAGGACACGAGCACATCGGCGCCCTCGCGGGCGAAGGCGATGGCGACGGCCCGGCCGATGCCACTATCCGCTCCGGTGATGATCGCCTTCTGTCCTGCAAGTCGACCGGATCCCCGGTAACTCTGCTCTCCATGGTCGGGAATGGGCGACATTGCATTCGTGCTGCCGGGCATAGGCTGCTTGGGCGTGCTGAATGGCGGGGTCGGATAGCTGGTCATCGTCGGCTCCTTGTTTGGAATCATCTCGGTTGTCATCCAAAACCTGTGAGCCGGTTCGTGGTTCCGTACCTCGGTCGAGCTCCCAACGCGACTGGGTTTGTAGCTGGAAACTGGAACAGTCGTTAGCGCCGCGCCGTAGCAGAGGACGGCCTTTCTTCGGGCCAGCAGGGCGACGATGAACGGTTCCGTCAGGTGCCGGGCTCAGCGGATGTTATCGATCGAGTTCCCATGCAGGAGATCAGCCGGGAAAGTGCGATCGGCGAGGAAGGGCAGCTAGGCCAGAGGGAGCGCGATAGCCCCGGGGATGAACAGCGCGATTGCATAGATTTTCATCGCCGTCACCTACGTCTCTCGGGGTTGATCTAGGCCGGATCCGCGGCTACCTGTTGACCCTGTCGCTTTGCCACGCCGCTGCGTACAGCGTCCGCGCGGCATTGCGCAGCTCGTCCTGTATGCCGTGATCTTGCTCGTATGCCACATGGTTTGTGGCATACGGTTCCCAGTAACCGATATACCGGTCGATTTCGGCCAGCGTTCCGGCGGGAACCAGATCCATCGACTTCAGCCAATCCGAAAGGCCGCGCCGAACGTTTTCCGTTCCCTCGGGAAAACAGCCGGCCGGCAAGATGCCGGGGATAGTTCCAGCCCTTCATCTCTATTTCTTTCGCCTCTTTGGCGTGCTTACCATGCGTCGTGGTCGGATCGGGATTGCCGCCGTCGGCGCAGACTAGACGATCGATCATCAGCTTGAGGGGCGAGGAAGTCTGATACCAGTTGACCGGAGTCACGATCATGAGGCCATGGGCCTCGACGCCGCCGAGGTGGAAAAGCATGCCTTGCATGGTGGATTTGCTGGCCGTATTCAGACGCGATGCGGCTGAGGTCGAGAATCTCGACCTTGACGCGCGGATTCTGCTCGAGCACGGCCTTGGCGATCTCCATCATCCTGAAGATCTTCGAAATCTCGCCGGGCAGGTGAGCTCGCTTCGGGATGAACCGCTGCGCAGCGGCAAGGACACGAGGAGAAGCGCTTCGCGGTCGCGCTGTTTCGAGACGGGCATCGCCACGCGGAACTTTGGGGGCTTCTCGCGCTTAGTTTAGGAGACCGTTCCCAAATCGGGGGTGAGTAAGCGGGAAGCGCATCCTCGTAAGAACCGTTGCTACCGCAATTGCATCCTGCTGAAGTGGAGTCACCCATGCTCAGTCGTCCGCGCACCAAGCTCTCGGGTATTGCTGCCTTCCTTGTCGTGGTGGGCGGCGTACTCGTCGCGCTGAAGGGCACACATGACCCCCTGACAGACAGGTCAGCGGAGAATGAACGGGAGGCTGGCCGCGGCAGGGACGCAAACGTCCCCGAGGCGATACCTGTGAAAGGGCTACGCGATGTCTTTTGGCGGGTGGTTCACGAAGTCAGCGATGATCGTGTGACACTCATCGCGGCTGGGGTGACGTTCTACCTCTTGTTGGCTCTGTTTCCCTCGTTGTCGGCTCTCGTCGCGCTCTATGGGCTGATCGCGGATCCGGTCACCATGGCTGACCACCTGCAGGAGCTCTCAGGCGTGCTTCCGCCGGGCGCTTTCGATCTCATCGCCGATCGCATCAAGAGCCTCGCCGAAAGCCGCAGCTCGACGCTTGGCATCACCTTCTTCGTGGGCCTTGCTATAGCCCTTTGGAGCACGCATAGCGGCACGCTCGCGGTCTTTGATGCGATGAACGTGGCCTATGAAGAGAGAGAAAAGCGAGGACTGATCAAGCTTAACCTCATAGGGCTGTGCTTCACTCTCGGCGCGATGATTTCTGCCGCCACAATGATAGCGCTGGTCGCCGTCATGCCTGTGGTGCTTTCCTATCTTTGGCTCGACCAGTTCAAGGAGCACATGGCCCTGCTTCTGAGGTGGCCCGTTATGCTCTTGATCGCGGGGGCAGCGACCACCGCTGTATACCGCTTCGGTCCAAGCCGCGAGCCCGCCAAGTTTCGATGGATGACGTGGGGTGCCGCTCTCGTAACCGTCTCGTGGTTTGCAATGTCGCTGGGATTTTCGCTATACCTAAACCACTTCGCCAACTACAACGCGACCTACGGCACCCTCGGCGCGCTGATCGGCTTCCTGGTGTGGATATGGCTCTCGATCGTCATCCTGATCCTGGGAGGCGAGCTGAACGCGGAACTGGAACACCAGACGGCGAAGGACACCACCACGGGAGCGCCGTTGCCGATGGGATCGCGCGGAGCCTATGTGGCGGACACCCTTGGTGAGACTGCGGACGAACCCCGTTGACCGGCACGAACGCCGCCTTCGCAGCCATTTTCTCGCGGTCATTTATGCCGGTGCCAGTGTGATGGACTCTTGGGCCATAGCAATTCATCGATTTTGTTTGGCAGCATGGAACGGATGGAAGCAAACATGCGCGAGGCAAGGCTTATGCTTGGCGAGCTCGCCCATGCTGCCAACCCGAAGGTGAGAGACGGATTTCGCCCCTGACCGCATCGGAAAGACTTGAAAGGTGTAGGCACTTTCCTGTGTTTTTCCTTCTCGTCAAAATTCGTCACGCAATGGGCGATTTTCATAAGTCCTGACCCGTAAGAACGCACGTTGTCGGGACGGCCGAGGCAGCGCCGGTGCCAAAACCCGGTGGCGGTTATGCCTTTTACTGTGTGTGATGCGGCCCAGAGCTCTTGCCATTATTTCGAACCGTTTTGGAAGTGGTAAGTGCCCGCACGCCTGACGTCGGTCTGTCGCCTTTGCCACCGATGTTCCGCTTTCTAGAGCCGTCGGCGCAAGGGCCGGCGGCTCTTTGTTCCTAGTGGGCGGCAGCGTTTGCAACACGATTACCGGCGTTCTGCGTGGCATTGACCGTATTGGCAGTATCTCGCCCTATCCCGCGGATAGTATTGCCGCAGGCGGCGAGTGAAAGCAGGATGCAGCATGTGGTCACAATTGTTGTCACTGTCTTCATCATCTTTCTCCTTTCACCGTACTCAAGGATGCTCTGTGCCTGGCGAGGATTCGCGCTGATCGCGATCTTCGAGGTCAGTTGCAATCAGGAACGCGTCGGTATGCGCGCGCGCGGCTTCCCTCAGGGCATCCATGTTGGGAAAATCGCCGCCCACGATTTCACCTGACTCCCGTTTGATTTCGCGCTTTGCCTCGATCCAGTGGTCCTCATGACGACCGTCAGGTCTTCCTTCTCGCTCCCAAATGGCATAGGCCCGTTTCCGCACTTCGTCTTCATGCACGGGTATAGCTCGTCCTTTATTTTCCTTAATCCCCTCCATCCAATCACCGCCGCCTGCCATGGTCATTATCTCCAATACCGGCGGCTGGTGGTGGCGGACGATCGGCCAAGAA
Source organism: Rhizobium sp. P32RR-XVIII (assembly GCF_012641395.1). Lineage (GTDB taxonomy): Bacteria > Pseudomonadota > Alphaproteobacteria > Rhizobiales > Rhizobiaceae > Rhizobium. Next base: position 211,069 of record NZ_JABAIH010000009.1, read on the forward strand.
GATAGCCCATGCTGAAGGCCAGCGCTCCAATGCCGAGGATCAGTGTGCTCGCGGTGTGCGGGTGGTCTGCCGCGCCTGCGACGACAGCATTGGCCTCTCTCTTTATCGCATTGGCTGTGTCAGATGCCACCTTCCGGACGCCTTCGGGTTTCTCAGATGGTGATCCGGTGAAGCCGGCTTCGGGATCGTTCGTCATTGGGTTCTCCTTTCGTCAAAGGAGAACTGCCGGAGAAGGCGTCGGTTCCTCGGTATTATTACAATAGGGCGCATGCAGATATATGAGTGCCCCGATCGCGAATTCGCTCGGCGGCGGGGTGACTGCCGACTATGACTTGCTACTCACCCATTATGAGATTGACATCGCCGACGCGACAGGATGGCCTTGTGGCGTGAGACCGAGACCAGCGCCGGGCCTGAAAGTGAACGCCTTTGCTGGTAGCCTCGATCACCCGCGCTGGATGCATGTACTGCCGAATGGCGACGTGCTCGTTGCGGAGACAAATACGCCCACCAAGAAGGAGAGCGGCTTCAGCCTGCGCAAGATTTTCATGGCGGGGGCGATGAAGCGGGCCGGCGCGGCGACGACGAGCGCCAACCGCATCACGCTGCTGCGGGATACGGACCATGATGGTATCGCTGACCTGCGCACTGCGTTCATTGAGGGTCTCAATTCGCCCTTCGGCGTGGCGTTGTTAAACGGCAAGCTCTATGTCGCCCACACCGATGCGATCGTTGCCTACCCTTATTCTCCCGGGCAGATCCAAATAACGGCGCGGCCGCAAAAGGTCATCGATCTACCGGCCGGCGACATCAATCACCACTGGACCAAGGATCTAATTACCGGTCGCGACGGACGGACGCTCTACGTCAGCGTCGGGTCAACAGCAATGTCGGCGAAAATGGCATCGCGGCGGAGCAAAGCCGCGCCGCGGTGCTGAAGGTCGATCTCGCTAGCCGGAGAACGCGGGTTTTCGGTTCGGATTTGCGAAACCCCAACGGACTTGCCTGGAATCCGCAGAGCGGCAGGCTTTGGGTGGCTGTCAATGAGCGCGACGAGATTGGGGATGATCTCGTCCCGGATTACATGACGTCGCTGCGCGAAGGTGGCTTTTGCGGCTGGCCTTACAGTTATTTCGGCCAGAATGTCGACGTGCGCGCCAAGCCGCCGCGGCCGGACCTCGTCGCCACGGCAATCAGACCTGATTATGCGCTCGGCTCCCACACGGCTTCGCTAGGGCTGACCTTCGATCAGGACTCTTCACTTCCGCCGCCATACCACGGCGGCGCATTCGTGAGCCAACACGGCTCCTGGAACCGAAGTGTCTACAGCGGGTATAAGGTGATCTTCATAGCTTTTCAGAACGGTAAGCCTGTAGACCGGCCGAGAAATGTCCTCAGCGGCTTCATCGGGGCAGCCGGCACGGCCATGGGTCGTCCGGTCGGCGTGACCTTTGACAAGATGGGAGCATTGCTCGTCGGCAACGTGATCCGGCGTGTGACGCCCGCCAGCGGGTCATGAGTCGTCTGGGCATCCTCAGGGCGCCCCAAGCTCCATCATCGCTGGAATTTGCTGGGCTTCGAGCTGTTGGTGTTCGATCGAGACGGAGATCAGGGAATCAGGAGAATGAACGATCGGGCACCGAAACCACAACAGCAAGAAACAACGACTCCGCGCCCCAGGCATGCCATACGCTGCGGAGAATATCTGCCGCCCATGTCAGGGAACCGGCAACGTCAACCTTGAGACGTGTCGCGAGTGCAAGAGGACAGGAAGGTTCGGACGCCTGTCGGGGTAACGTCTGACTCACGACCGGCAAAGGCGTTCTTTGCAGCCGGCGAATTTCACGTCGCAAGATGAAGCATTGAGCTTCTTTGACAGCTTGGCTCCTGTCTCACCCGACTGCTTGATTAGCCTTTGGCAAGGTCACGGGATCAGCACGGGTCACCCTGGGCGGGGTTTTGGAAAACCTTGGGCGGTAATGGCAAACGGTTCAGCCTCGCGGATGCCTGCTCTTTAAGATAGGCGAGCGAAAGCTCGCATCGCTCGATCCCGCGTTGATCCCGCTCAAGTTTGCATTCCGCTTGAGCCGCTTTGGCCGAAGCAGGAGTGCGTGCGGCTGGTTTTCCTATGTTCAAAGGGGCTGCGGGCGAGGGGCCCCACCGCTTCAATGCACATTGAAGCTGGAACTCGCGAAAATACGGCTGGAGAGGAACGGCTGCATGCATAGAGAGTTAGTAAGGGTAACCTGGTGTCTTGAGATGGACTATCATGCCCAAGTGGTCGGTGCCGATCGCGTTATTGACCGTATTCTCCGCGGTCGTCGCTTGGTGGCTCAGCGAACCCAACCGGACCTTCGAACCGGACGACCCGGGGCTGACGGATTCAGGTGATCCAGCAAAGGGCCAGATTGTCTTTGCGGCCGGTGATTGTTCGTCCTGTCACGCCACGCCCGGACAGCCTGACCGGCTCCATTTGGGCGGCGGCCTTGCCCTCGCATCACCCTATGGGACTTTCCGCCCCCCAAACATCTCGCCGGATCGCGCCGACGGCATCGGAAATTGGACGGTCGCCGATCTGGCCAATGCCATGATTGAAGGCACTTCACCGCAAGGGAAACATTACTATCCGGTATTTCCCTATCCGAGCTATACAGGCATGTCTTTGCAAGACGTAAAGGACCTGTTCGCCTATCTGCGAACGTTGCCGCCAGTGTCGGGCCGTGCACCTCCGCACGATTTAGCCGCGCTATTTCGCATCCGGCGCTTTGTCGGCTTTTGGAAGATCTTGTTTTTTCATGAAGGCAAGCTTCAAGCACAGCTCAACGGCAATCCGAGCCACGACCGCGGAGCCTACCTGGCCGAGAGCATCGCCCATTGTGCAGAATGCCACTCCACGCGCAATTTCTTCGGCGCAGTCAAACCCGACACGCGATTTGCCGGCGGCGAGGATCCGGAGGGAACAGGTTTCGTTCCCAATATCACGCCGACGAGGATTGGTAGCTGGTCTCAAGGCGAGATCGCCGAGCTGCTCAAGAGCGGCAATACGCCCAACCATGGGCGCGTGGGCTCATCAATGGCCGCCGTCGTCACCAATACAGCCCTGCTGCCGCAAAGCGACAGGGACGCTATCGCGGTCTATATCAAATCACTGCCTGTCCGTCCCACTCCACACCCCTGAGGTCAATGAGCATACAGGTAGGCGGCCAAATCCCGCGCCTCGGCGTCGGATATTCCGGTCTCGGGCATTGCCGTTTTAGGAGAAAAGACGCGGGGCGATACGATCCAGCGGATGAGATCGTCAGGTGTGTTGTTGGCAACGCCGGCGATGTAGACTCGCTCGCGCAGGCCGGACAGATCGCCTCCAACTTTCCCATCTGCACCCGCGACGCCGGGAATGGTATGACAGCCTGCGCATCCGTACTGCCGGAATACTTCCGGCGCGTGGGTGGGATCACCGCGCGTTAGAAGCCGGGCTGTTTCCATCGTTTGTTGCCGGGTCTTTAGGGCTTGAGTAGAAACCGCCGCGACAAGGCCGATGACTGCTCCGCCCAGCAGCGTCACTGCCCAATATCTGTTCGGAGAGTAAATATCCGTCATGTCCACCTCGCCCGGCTGGAATTCAATATCCACGATGCGATGAGACCCAATGCGGCCGCGGCATAGATAGTTCCTGCCGGAATCCACATGACCATTCCGGCCAGTACCTGATCCTCCGGAGGCGTAAGGCCCCAGTCGCCGGCCGCCTGCGTCTGCGCATGATAAAGAACATGCGGCGAAAGCGCGATCAGAGCTCCGAGAAGAGCAGTATGCAGCATGGTGAGAAACACATGCCAAGCGGCGACGCCGAAATCGCTGCGCCAGCGGATCGCCCACCAGAAAAGAACGGCCGTCACGAAAAAACTCAGATGCTGCAGACGATGAAGTGCGACATTCGTCACTGTGGCATCGAACAGGGCAGGGGCGTGCCACCCCCATATCGCCACCCCATGTAGAATGGTGGCAACGGTTCCGCCGGTTAGCCCTGTCCAAATTGCTCGAGCCGGCGACGTCCCCATCTTTCCTCCAATCCATCGTCTGATGCCATTCGGCAGTCCCCACAAGAAGACAGCTGCCGGCCGGGCGAGGACGAAAAGCGGCGCTGAGACTGCCATGATGATTTCGTGCTCGATCATATGAAAGGTAAAAAGGTGTTCCCCCAGCCAATGCAGCGGAGACACCAATGCCATGGCCAAGGTGAACCAGCCGGCGGCGAAGCCTATACCGCGCCAAGCCATGGAGAGATGTACTGCGGAGGAACGCTGCCACAGCTTCCACGAACCCATGACGTATAAAGTGCCGGCGACGGCAAGGAGGTAGACGACAAAGGGATCAAAGCTCCACGCCAGATTGCCGGCATGCACTTCCGTGCCATGAGCGGCGGCCTGAGGCGCAGCCGAGAAAAGCAGGATCGATAGGACGATCAGCGTTGGCATGTATCGATCAGCAAGGTTGCGGCCGACTGCATCAGCATGGCGAAAGAAAAGGCCAGGCCAGTGAGCAGGCTCAGACGATTGACAAATAGTGGCGTTCGCGACGCGACAGGCGTTCTCTCCGCAAGAGGGGAAAGTGCCGCCACCACTGTCACAAGGGTGAGCAATATCGAAACGGCCGCCGACAACGGCACGTGCGTCCGGCAGTCGGAATAGGGCAGAATCTGCCCCAGCTGCGTGTTCGCAGCCCAGATAAGGGGTGCTGCAACCAAGCCGCTCAGCCGTATCAGCGATACTACCATAGGCGCGGTATCCAGTAGAGACACAGGTAGAGCGGAACCCATGTCGCCACAACAAAGTTCCAGTACATCGCATTATCCTCAACGTCTCCGTAACGCCGCGGATTGTCGGCGTGACGGGTGAACATCAGGCAGGCCAGCACCAGGGTATCGATGAGATCCGTGAGAATATGAGTGGTGTGCAGACCGAGGATGACCCAGACGATGGAACCGTAAGCGTTGGTATCCCACTTGACGTGCACGGCCGGAAACTCGAAGGCCCGCAAGACCAGAGGGGCGATGCCGAGGAGCACCATGACGATCATGCCGATGCGGACTCTTGCGAGCTGTTTCTGTTTGGCCCAGTGAGAAAGGAGAAGGTTCGGAACAAGGCTGGCAACAAGCAGTGCAGTCAGCGCACTGCCGGGGAGCAGATCCGGCAAAGGGGCATCGATGGGCCATTGGCCGGCGAGGCTTGCCAGGTACAAATAGACGGCGATCACAAGGGCAAATCCGGTTCCCTCGATCAGCATGAATGCCAGCGTCCCCCACCAGGTGAGACTTGCGCTACCCATGCCGGCGAGCGGCAGGTGGGAAACATCGAGAACCGGACGTTCATTCATGACTCGTCCTCCGGCACGCCTTTCGGCCAGAACCAGCCAATCAAGGCTACTGCAATGGGAATGGATCCCCAGACCACGGCCCAAGGAGAAAACATTGACCAGATCAACATGACTGATGTCGCGAGCGCCGCCAGTAGGGGCCAGATGGAATTGATCGGCGAGGATTCGCGGGCTTCGGGCACGCCCTCGACAACTGTGCTAACGATGAGTTCTCGTCGATCCAGCCGCATGCCGGTGACGACCTTCAATTCGGCAGAATTTGCCCAAAGGGGCTCGCGCGCCTCCACGACCGGAATGCGGCGAAAGTTCCAGGCAGGCGGAGGAGATTGTGTCGCCCATTCCAGCGTCGAAGCATTCCAGGGATTGGGCCCGGCAATCGCGCCGCTGCGCGCGCTACGGATGACGTCGATGATAAACATGAGAAAGCCGCAAGCCAATACAAGCGAGCTCAGGCTGATGAACAGGTTCAGATTGGCCCACGGCATTTCCGGCTGATAGGTGTATATGCGGCGCGGCATGCCGATGAGCCCGAGGATGTGCATCGGAAAGAACGTGAGATGAAAGCCGACAAAGATCAGCCCGAAGACCCAGCGGCCCAGACGTTCGCTCATCATCCGACCGGTCATCTTGGGAAACCAGTAGTAAACGGCCCCTAACAGGGGAAAGACCGCTCCCCCGATGAGCACGTAATGGAAGTGGGCCACCACGAAGTAGGTGTCATGCACCTGCGTATCGAAGGGAACGGAGGCGACCATCACACCCGTCAGGCCGCCAAGCACGAATGTGACTATGAATCCGATGATAAACAACATCGGTGTTTTGAAGATCGGACGCCCGTCCCAAAGCGTTGCAAGCCAGCAGAAGATCTGAATGCCGGCCGGAATCGCAATGGCCATGCTCGAAGCAGTGAAAAAGCTCTCGCCCAGGCGCGGCAGTCCAACCACGAACATGTGATGGACCCATAATCCAAAGGCCAAGATGCCAGTGGCGATCAAAGCCATGACCAAAGCCAGATATCCGAAGGCGGGTCTCTGGGCGAAGGTCGAGATCATCGTCGAGACCATTCCGACGGCAGGCAAAAAGATAATATAGACCTCCGGATGACCGAAAAACCAGAAGAGATGCTGCCAGAGCAGCACATCGCCACCTTCTGCCGGATTGAAGAAATGGGTTCCCACGAGGCGATCTAGAATGAGTGACGAACTCGCCACCATGATTGCCGGCATCGCCATGATGACCAGGAATGACGTTACCAGCATGGACCAGACAAACAGCGGTATGCGATCGAGCGACATGCCGGGCGCACGCTGCTTTAAAACGGTCACCACGATTTCGACGGAGACCGCGAGCGCTGACAACTCGGTGAATGTGATCATCTGCGCCCAGATGTCAGCGCGCTTGCCGGCTCCGTATTCGGGGCCGGAAAGCGGAACGTAAGCGAACCAACCCACATCGGGTCCCGCGTCCAATGCAAATGCCACCCACAGTAAAATGCCGCCCGCAACGAAGATCCAGTAGGAAAAGGCGTTGAGGCGCGGAAAGGCAATGTTGCGGGTGCCTACCATAAGAGGGATCAGATACACCCCCATCGCCTCCATTACCGGCACGGCGAATAGGAACATCATGTTGGAGCCGTGCATGGTGAATATCTGATTGTACCGGTCCGGGCTGAGGAACCGGGCTTCGGGAGATGCCAGCTGCAAACGCATCGCAAGTGCCAACACGCCGCCAAGAAGAAGAAAAACGAAAGCAGTGACGATGTAGCGGCGGCCGATAATCTTATGGTCAACCGTCGTCAACGCGCCCCAGAAACCGGATGGAGTATTCCAGGTCCGTCGCAGCTGGATATCGATGCTCTCGTCATCGAATTCGCTATCGGTCGGCGGTGCATCATGCTTTGTCATTTAAGGCTTTCCAAGTATGCAGAAACCTTTTGAAGCTCGTCGCTCGAAAGCGTCACCAGCGGCATGTTGTTGCCCGGCTTGAGCGTCTGGGGGTCCGCAATCCAGGCCGCGAGCGCGCCGCGAGTATTTTGCAGCAGCCCGGCTGCAATCGTCTGCCGGCTTCCGACATGCGTCAGATCCGGACCGGTCGTGCCCGACGCCGGCGTCCCACGAACGGCATGACAGGCGGCGCATGGTTTACTCATGAAGATTGCTTCGCCCGCAGCCCCTTCCGGATCCCCAGGCGGCGCGCGGTCGCGCTGCTGCCCCTCCAGCCACCGCCGGTAGTCAGCCTCGCTCTGCGCAACGATCAGTAACGCCATGTGGCTGTGCTGCAGCCCGCAAAATTCAGCGCATTGGCCTCGATAAACACCCGGCCGCTCCGCGTGAATGGTCAATGTATTGGTTCGGCCGGGAATGAGGTCCTGCTTGCCTGCGAGGCTCGGAACCCAAAACGAGTGGATGACGTCGGCGCCTTCCAACTGCAACCTCACATCCCGGCCTGCCGGAATATGCAATTCATTTGCCGTCTGAAATTCCGCTCGGGAGATCGGATCGACATAGATGAACTGCCACCACCATTGTTGGCCGCGAATCCGGACCGTCAGGGCGTCCTCCGCCGCCTGGCCAATGGCATGCGTGGTGTAGAAGCTTGCAATCGTCAGTCCGCTGATAATGACCACGGTCGCAACGACTGCTGCGTAGACCGCGCTGCGCATCTTTCGCTCGCGCCGATCGTCGAAGCGCTCACGGTGGATGCGCAAGAGGGCCCGAGCAAGCACGAGCACCACAAGCGACCATACGATGGCGCAGACGATGACGATGAGCAGGATCAGCTGCTTCAAAGCAACGGCAGCTTGGCCTTCGGCGTGGAGTGCGGACTGCATGCCCGTACATGCAGACAGAAGGATCGTTGCGCCAAAGAGGGCAAAAACCGCAGCGCGCTTCAAGGGCTAGTCCCCTGGTCAGGATGCGGGCCGGCGGGTCCCTGGTCGAAAAGGATGGCGGCCGGCGCCCGATTCTCGGCTGGCCGCGTCTGGCTGTCGTCATTGCGGCTGGGCGCGGTGTATTTGGCGGAATAGGCGCCGATGGATTTCACATAGCCCGCAAGCTGCCAAATCTCGTCTATGGTCATCTTGTCGCGGAACGGCGGCATGCCCTGGGGCCGCCCGTCCCTGATCGATGCGACGATCGATACCATTTCCGGCCCGTAGAGCCACCATCCATCCAGAAAGGAAGGACCGGTGCCGCCTCGGCCGTCTCCGTGACAAGCCGGGCAGCCGAACCAGGAATAAAGACGCTTACCCTGGCTCATATCGAAGGCCGTGTTCTCGTAAGGCTTTCCCAGGGCAAAATACACTTCAGGCGGAGCTCCGCTGATCCCGTTCGGCATGAGCCGGATATTTTCCAGCTCCGTTGCGAGGGGGGGATCAAGCCGATACGTTCGCCCCTCGCGACCCCAACCGATGCAGACGCCGACAGCAACGCAGGCCACAAACGCCGCGGCCGGCGCCCAAGTGACAGACATTGCCCGCTTCACCGTAGCCATCGGCTGATCCAATAGGCTCTAGTCGGTCGGCGCGATTTCCGACCGGGTGACGAAGACTGGAAGCAGCTTGTAGGATGGCGTCTTCGATTTCGCATCGTGATGTCCCAGCGGAAAAAGCGGGTTGCACTCCGGATAATACGCGGCGCAGCACCCGTTCGGAATGTTATATTCGATGACACGCAGACCTGAGACCTGCCGGCTCACGGAAGTGTCGATCGCGGTTCTGAGATCGACGCTGCCGCCGTTGGCAAGACCGAGTCGGGCGATGTCTTCAGCATTCATGAAGACGATCCTTCTCGTTCCGTCCACGCCACGAAAGCGGTCGCTATAGCCATAGATGGTCGTGTTGAACTGGTCGTTGGAGCGCAGCGTCGACAGATGCAGGACATTTCGGGCATCACCTTGAATGTCGAACTGCGGGAAAAGACGCTCGGGCGTTATGAAATTCGCCTTTCCGGTTTTCGTTACCCATTTGCGCTCGCGAGCAGGCAGGGGACGAGGGATGCCGCCGGGCTGAAACAGGCGCTCGTTGAAATTCTTGAAAGTCTCGGGATAGGTCCGCTCGATTGCGTTCCGGATCTCACTGTAATCGGCGACCCATCGATCCCAGGGTACGTCGGATGCGCCGAGCGTCGCCTTCGCCATTTCGGCGATAATGGCCGGTTCGGAGCGGATTTCCTGGCTCGCCGGCGTGGCCCGCCCCCTGGAGCCATGGAAATGCGCAATGGAGCTTTCTATCGAGACGGCCTGCGCTCCGCTTTCCTGCTGATCGATTTCAATCCGGCCAAGGCATGGCAGAACATACGCGATTTCGCCGTGGATGACATGGCTCCGGTTGAGCTTGGTGGCGATCTGAACAGTCAGCCGCAGTTTCGGCCAGGCCGCCTCCATCGCCTCCGTCTCCGGAATTGCGCGCAGAAAATTGCCGCCGAGGCTGATGAAGCCGCGCGCCTCACCTTTCAGAATGGCTTCGCATGTCTCAACCGTCGAACGTCCAGTCCAGCGAGGGGGTTCGAAGTGATAAAGTTCCGCCAGCTTGTCGAGCGGTGCCAGACCGGGCTTTTCGGTGATGCCGACCGTTCTCTGACCTTGTACATTCGAATGACCGCGTACCGCACAAATATTGGCGCCCGGCTTTCCGATATTGCCGCGCAACAGGGCAAGATTGGCAATCATGTGAACATTGTCGACGCCCATGACCTGCTGCGTCACGCCCATGCCGTAGATGATGAGAACGGTCTGTGCGTTCGCGTAGGTCTGCGCTGCTTGGGACATCTGCGCGCGCGTCAGCCCAGAGACGCGCTCAAGCTCACCCCATTCATAAGCGCGAGCGGCAGCGGCGAATTCCTCGAAGCCTGTGGTATGCTGGCGGATGAAGTCGTGATCGAGCACGTGCTTCTTGTCGGCGGCGGCGATCGAGGCGGCAAACGCGACTTCCGCCGCACTAGACAGGTCCTGCGGACGGTCATCGTCACCTGCCACTTTGCTTGCACCGGATGAGTGAAGCGCATCGTCGGCCTCGATCAGCGCCTTGCAGATCCCGAACAAGGCTGCGACATCGCCGCCGTTCTTCACCTGGTAGTATTCCGAGGAGATGGGCGTCTCCTTACCGGTCAGCATCTCGCCCGGCGCCTGGGGATTCTTGAAGCGTTCAAGCCCGCGTTCCCGCAGCAGATTGAAGGTGACGATCGGAACGCCACGGTCGGCCGCATCCTGAAGGTCGTGCAGCATCCTCGGCGAGGAGGTGCCGACGTTCTGCGCGATGTAGAATATGCAACTTGTATTCTGAAAATCTGAAAGAATCGCGGTGCCGACGGAGGCGCCGATGCTTTCCGGTAGTCCGACGGAGGTGCTCTCGTGACACATGTTGGAACTGTCCGGCAGGTTGTTGCTGCCGAACATGCGGGCGAAAAGCTGATACATGTAGGACGCCTCCAACGAGGCGCGGCCCGAGGTGTAAAAGTCCACCTGACGAGGCGATAGTAAACGCAGCTCCTTACCGATCTCTTCGAAGGCGGCCGTCCAATCCACAGGTTCGTATCGGTCATTCGCCGGGTTCCACCGCATTGGATGAGTGAGCCTGCCCTGTTCTTCGAGATCGTGATCCCGCCAGGCTTCGAGCTCGCTGAGCGTATGTTTCGCAAAAAAAGACGGGTCGGCCTTGCGGTGTGTTACTTCCCACGCTGTCGCCTTCGCGCCGTTCTCACAGAATTCGAGAGGACGCGTCTTGGCGGGCTTCGCCCAGGCGCAACTGACGCACATGTAGCCGTCAGGCTTGTTCTGGTGGGCAAGCAGCGTCGGTCCGGCAGCAGGAATGTGTTCTCGAAGAAGAATCTCTCCCACCGCCTTGGCAGAACCCCAGCCGCCTGCCGGGCCGTCATATGGCTTGATCGATGGATGTGTCTTTGGTGCCGCCGTCATCTATTCCTCCGCGAATGTCTTAAAAGCATCGGAGTGCGAACTTTGTTCCATTTCGCCTAAGAGTACGCGTCGAGATAAATCAGGGCATCAAACAGCCCGGAGTCGGTCTGCACCTTCCACGCCAAAATGCCACTTCTACGGGTTTACTCCACTGCTTGGTTAGCATTCTGGATCTTCAGATCGGCTCTTTCGAGCGCCGCAATGCAAAGCCACGAAATTTCGTCCAAAGGATAGGGACTACACCCGCCGGTCCGCTCCTTTAACGCTAGGTTTTACATTGTTCCTATGCGGTAGCGTACGGTTTTAAGGTGCTGCGCGGGGAAGCATCCGGCGCGTATCGGCGGCTAAGCGCAAGCAAGGTCCTATCGCACGTCTGGCTCGCTAGTGATCATGCAGGAAGGGAACTGGATCACCCTCGAGGAGTCTCGAGAGCAGATTCCGAAATGGCATGACCAGCAAGTCCTCGTACGATAGATGACGCAGTCTTGGCGGAAATCGCGGAAATGACGGAAGGCAAGACGGCATGCGGCGGCTAGATGCGATAATATCTTAAGAGGCTCGCCTGGGAAGCAAGCGAGCCTCTTAATAGTGGACCTCGTAGAGAGCGTGCGACGAAACTCTACTTGGTGCGTTATCCAACAAGTCCCACAGTGATCCGTGCGGTAGTGAATGGTTAACGCACAGCGCGAATGACGGCTCAAGCGAAGAAAACGCCCTTGCCGATTCGGGCTGCTGTATGGACCTTTCAGCCTACTTCCGCAGCGTCATCCATTCGTTCGTTCCGCCCTAACAGTATTGGGGCGCTCGCTGAGCGGATCAAGGCATCGTGCCGGCCCCTGGAAGCTAAGGAACGCTCCAGTTCGTCGTGCTAGTGGACGACTTACATACCGGGCTTAAGCACGAGGCCGCCTTCGCATTGTTACCAAAACGAGCAGGCACGTAGCGATCCCCTTATCCATGCGTGACCTTTCATTTTACGTCTATTGACTAATGCAGCGAGGCTGCTTCGGAAAACTTTGTTTCACCAAGCATTTCACAAAGATGGCTGCGAGCGCGGTTTACTCGGCTCTTGATGGTGCCGACCTCGCAGTGGCAGATCACGGCGGCTTCCTCGTAACTCGTGCCTCCCAGGACGAGGAGCAGAGCATCGCGATTACGCGGCGCGAGCTTGTCGATTGCAGCCTGCACGTCACGGGCTCTGAGCGACCAATCCTGCGTCGATGTCACCGCCGCCTGATATTCCGTGAGATCACTAACGTAGCCAACAGGCTCGCGCTTGCGGCGTTTGTAATTGCTGCAATGTGTGTTGCGCATGATTGTGAAAAGCCAGGATTTCAGGCTTGTGCCGTCTTGGAACTGTTCGAGATGACAGAGTGCCTTTGAAACGGTTTCCTGCACCAGATCCTCAGCGTCATTGTCAACCCGCTCGAAGCGTCTGGCAAATGCTTTAAGTGCTGGAAGCAGGGAAATGATTTCCGTCTGGGATGCGCAGTTGAATTCAACTGAAGCCTTTGGCATGGCATTTCTCCTTCTTTGCTGGAGCAATGCCTTGGCAATAGGGGCGTTCCCGAGAAAATATTTGAGTACGTTAGCGTACAACCTAGTTTGGGGAAAACCGTGACCGCGCGGCAGAAGCACGGAGGGTCGCTCATCGCGCGTGTTAGAACTGGAAGAGGACTGCGGCCGCGCAAATAACGCTCGCGGTTCAACTGCGTCCAGTTCGTTAAGGTATGGTCCGAGGCTCTGCCAAGAGTGCAGGCGTTAAACGATCTTCCATCTGCCGCTACTTACTTCACCACTGCGGAGATCGGGTAAACCGCGATGATATCCCCATTTTCATCGACGATTTCGAACCGCTTTTTGCCTATCTGTTCGCCTTGTACAACTAGTTCTGCCACTATCTCGCGGGCCGCTTGGAGCGCCTCTTCTTGTACGGCCGCGAGGTTCGGCAGATCTATACCTTCGAGGTCTTCTTCGATCTGATCGTCTTCGCGGATATGAAAGAAATATCTTGCCATTGGACCGGACGCTCGTGGCTCAAGGAAACAGCGAGTTTCCTTTGGCGAACAGCGTGGATGTACGAATGTTCCCGTCCAATAGCGTACAGAGGTCCTAATCGACGGTGGGAAAGCGAAGAGTTGGTGGGCCTAGAAAGAGCGCAAACTTTTAAGAAGGAAAAGTGGATCCAGCGATCCTCGCTTTCGAATGGCCGGCGCTACGTCGTTTCTCTTTCTCGCGAACAAAGACTCCACGAGGACCTCATAAGCGGAACTGAGCCGGCTCAACATCGCCGCGAGGCCCGGCAGACACTAAGCGCATCCAATCGCTACCCATCAACGTAACCCGAAGAAGCTCAAAAGCGCGATCACGATTACAACGGCACCGACAAGCCAAATCAGATTGTTCACTGGAAATCCCTTCTACGGTTCGAATTGAGCAAAGACATTGCCAGCTTTAAACTCATGTACAGGCTTACGGTTCCACCCATCGAAGCCTCATTGAGCGCGTGCTCTCCTTCCAACACGGTCAGTCGAGCGCCATATGCCGCTCGGCCACTTTAGCTTAATTCAGCTTACTGGCTACTTTGTTTGCCGCGCCTCGAAGAGAGCCGTGCGGGCGACGCTTCTCCGGGCTCATTGAGGGTCTTCCGACCGCTCTTTCCCTATTTGCTGATTTCCGAGACGGAGGATGCGGCTGAGAGCGGCTCTCCCATCTTCCGATAACATGTATCTCGCCTCCCGCAGCGCTTCTTGCCACGCAGGCCCACGCTCCCACGCCTCGTCGTACGCCAGCGCGAAGTCGGATGCTCGCCTCGTCTGGTAGAGAGCTTCGAACAGCAGCTCGGCTTGCCGGATGTCCTTTTCGCGCTTCAACGCACTCAAATCATCCATTCGTCGTCGTGTGGCCACGATGAGCTTATGGACAGCATACCGAGACGGTTCCGGGACGGTCACAGGGATTCCGCTCTTGTGTAGCAGGATGGTCCTCACTGGATCTCGGATCAGGAAATCGAGGAAGCGCAGCGGGTCAGCGCCGCCGAGGGCAGGCATCTTCGCGGGCTGGTCCATGTAGTCGTCAGAACCGCGGTTCGACGTCAGGAACTCGACCCTGAACCCACTGTCCGTTTGGAACGCGGACGTCGCCGCGGCCCCGGATCGATGAGGCACCGGCCGAAAGGTTGGATCGACGCCCTGCAGCAGCTCGACAATCGGAGGGAGGCTGTCCTGCACCTCGGATGAGATGGCATAGTCCTGGGCGACGTCCGCATCGCCGGTGAGGATCGCCGCCATGGGCAGGCGCACGCCGAGGAGGCCGCTGTACGTCTGGAAGGCGACCGTGCCGATGAGGACGCCCCGGAGCCGGAAGAGACCTCCGGCCGCCAGTGCTTCGACGACGTCGCCGGACATGCTATCGAGGGCGAGCATGCCGCCCTCGCGAGTCAGGGTGGACACCATCCGTCGACGGGCGCGAAGATCGTCTTTCTCGCGCTTGAAGGTCTCGACACGGCGAGCGATATCATCATCGGTCGCAGGACCGACGTAGCGACGTGTCCTACCGCGTTGTCCATCCGGAAGATCGAAATACCAGTAGCGGCGACCCTTGACGGTGACGGGCGTGAACGTGCCTTCGGAAGGGAAGTCGACTGTCCATGCGGCGTCGAGCGAGCGCTGGCCCAACTCGGCAAGCATCGTCTGGTACATGAGGTCAATAGTCTTCAAAGGTGCCATCCTTTTTAGCCATCTCCTACTACTCGCTCGTAGCAGGACGTGCATCGGCACCGATCGTCGGCGTAGCGATCTTGCCGCCTTTAAGAACGTGCATTCCGATCTTCAGGACGATCCCTGCAGGCTTCTTTGCGCACCGCGGGTATGTACGGAGATCGTGATCCGTCATCATATGGAATCCTAGCGTTATACCTCTTTTGTAAAAAAGGTATAACTGGTGAAGGGGTGGTGTGCAAGAGGGGACGGTGGCAGAGACGGCCTGAGGATATGTCTATCGTAGTTATATGCTTTTTGGGGAAAGGTCATAACCGATTGGTTCGAGGTAGGACGATCATAGGAGCCGTGTAAGGGAGGGCTGCGTCGACAGCAAGTTTACTGGATTCCCGCCTCGGCTGAGGATGTGATCGGCATATTGCGCAGCGTAAAACAGACCGCGCAAGGTCATGAGAATCGTGCGCTTTACTTGGTGACTTCCGCCAAATTTAATGAGGAGGCTTTTATCGATAAAGATGTTATCTGAAGGTCGAGCGCCGATACGGCACGGCAATAAGAACAAATGGCTCGTTTGTTCCATAACACAGATTACGCGATCTGAAACATCGAAGGGGTACATTCTATTTCCAAGTGCGACATGCCAATGATTTCAATGGCTTCACTTTGGAGATTTTGGCATGTCCCGATGCTATACGCAGCTTGCTCTCGCCGACCGACGACGCCTACATCAGCTGGTGGC